>CAWCLV010000013.1:0-88509 GCA_963796485.1 Bryobacterales bacterium | reverse complement strand
ACTCGGCATCTCACCCCACGGTCGC
Source organism: Bryobacterales bacterium (assembly GCA_963796485.1). Taxonomy (GTDB): domain Bacteria; phylum Acidobacteriota; class Terriglobia; order Bryobacterales; family Bryobacteraceae; genus CAWCDJ01. Next base: position 88,484 of record CAWCLV010000013.1, on the reverse strand, counting down.
CCTGCTACACTACACGGCCATGGCCGCTCACGCGGCGGTCCTGCTCCTGACCACCGAAACCTTTACCCGGTAGCCGAGCGAGGCAAGGATGCGTATCAGCAGATCTGTCGATACGTGTTCCAGGTCATCATTGAGAATCGCGGTGACCCTGGTTCGTGAGGTCCCGGACCGCCTTGCGATCTCCGCGTGAGTGAACCTGTGTTCGCGCGCAATCTCCTTGAGACGCGTGAGTAACGAATACTGAACCTCCCATTCCTTCGCTTCAATCGAGGGTAGTCCCAGCGCCTTAGCCAGGGCTTCAGGAGTCGTTGCGACGATCGGTTTCAGTTTAGGCATCGAGAAGCTCCTTCAAACGTTTTCTCGCCAGTTCGATCGCGCAACTCCCAAACGCCCGGGGATATGGCTGCCATCGGCCGTGCGTTCGGCATACCGAGTGACTCCCCCATCTGTAACCGGAATAGGCCCCGCCCGAGGTGGGCTCGCGCCTCCTTGGGGAAACCGGCGGATCTCGTCCCGCGCTTTCGGATGGAAGATAACCGGCCACACTCTAAATGTATCGGATTTGAGACATGGGGTTCGCCGGGCGATGGGGCCGCGAGCACGCCGCCCCTGCCGCCGCCCGCGCCGTCGCCCTGAGCAACGCCCTCTCCGGAGGGCGTTTGTATTCCCCATTCAAGCCATTTCGAAAATAATTTTCCTCGCGATACCAACCACTTACCCACTCACTCCCGTCCCCCGGCCTTGCGCCGCTGTTACTGTTGCATCGTTCCTTATGTCCTCGCTGAAACAAATCGAAGCGAACCGCCGGAATGCGCGGAAATCTACCGGGCCACGCTCTGTCGACGGGAAGACCGCGGCCTCCCGCAATGCGCTGAAATCAGGCATAGACGCGAATACCCAGTTCCTCCCCGGCGAGAAGCCCGCCAATCTCGAAACGTTGACTGGCTGAATATTACAACCGCTATCGCCCCAACGCCCCGGAGGCTCGCCACCTCGTCGATACCCTCATCGCCAATGAATGGCTCCTGCGCCGCTTCCGCGGCATTGAGGTCCAGGTCGTGAAGCACGAAATCTCCAGCGCCGGCAGTTTCCTCGACGGGAAAAATCCGGTTGGCCATGCCTATATGCGCTCGGATCGCGCCCTCGACCGCTTGCAGCGCCGCATCAACTCCGCCGAACGTAATTATCATCGCGCCCTGAAAGAATTGCAGTCGCTGCCTCACGGTTGCGAGGAACCCGGATCTACTGCCCCGCCGCAGTCCGAAATTGGCTTCGTTCCGCAATTCGAATCGGCGATCCCGCCGCCCGCCGAAACTCCTGGCCCCCAGTCCCCCGCCCCGGACTCGCTGCCCTCTCCCGAGTGACCTTCGATATACTGGTTCCCCGTCATGCTCAGATGCACCCCGGTTCTCGCCCTCGTCTTTTCTCTCGCCCTTCCGGTTCATGCCGGCGATTGGCTCACCTTCGGCCACGACCCGCAGCGCACCGGATGGGCCTTCGAAGAGACTCAGTTGTCTCCGGCGAACGTCGGAACCCTCGGCGTCCGCTGGAAATCGAAACTGAAGAACGAGCCCTATAGTCTATCTGCCTTGACCCCGCCCGTAGTCGCCTCCGGCATCGCGACCACCAGGGGTGTCCGGCCCGTGGTCTACGTCGCGGGAATCACCGGCACGGTCTTCGCACTGGATGCGGATACCGGCGAGGAACTTTGGAACCACACATTCAAGTACGTGGTGTTACCCGGCAAGGGTGGATACCAGGGGACTTTCCTATGTCCCAACGGCATCACCGCGACCCCGGTAATCGATAAGAGCACGAACTTGCTCTACGTGATTGGCGGCGATGGCGCGCTCTACGGTCTCGATCTCGGCAGCGGCAAAGTCCGGGTCGGCCCGATTCAGTTCGTCGCGGCGTTCGCGAAGAGCGCCAGTTTGAATCTTGTGGACGGCATTATCTACACCACGCTCGCCCAGGGCTGCGGGAACGGCCTTTCCGGCTTCTACGCGGCGGACGTCCATGACCGGCGCCGTCCCGTAGTCCGCCAGTTACTCCTCTCCAACACCAACACCGCCGGCATCTGGGGAAGAGGCGGCGCGGTCATCGGCACTAATGGACGGGTCTACGGCGGAACCGCGGACGGCGTCTTCGACCCGATCGCGGGCGATTACTCCGACACCGTAGTCTCCGCTTCGCTGCCGGCGCTCGACTTACTCGATTACTATCTGCCTCCTAACTGGCAGTATCTCCGGAAGAAGGACTTCGACTTAGGCGCCTCGAGCCCGGTATTCTTCGGCTGGCGCAACCGCAACCTCGTCGCGCATGGGGCAAAGGAAGGCGTAGTCAACCTGATGGATGCCGGCCACCTCGGCGGCGCCGACCACCAGACTCCGCTCTACACCTCGCCGCGCCTCGGCAACGATCGCGCCGCCTGCTGCGAAGGGCTCGGCATCTGGGGCGGCCTTTCGACCGCGCGCGACACAGGCGGCCAGACGTGGCTCTACGTTCCCATGGGCGGCCCGCCCGCCGCCGGCGCGCCCAGGTTTCCCATCACCAATGGCGACAACCCCCACGGCAGCATCATGGCTTTCAAGGTGGTGGCCGACGCGAAAACCGGAAATCCCGTTCTCGACCCGGCCTGGATCTCGACCGACTTCAATATGCCCGACCCCGTCGTCATCGCCAACGGCATCGTCTTCGGGCTCTCCACCGGCGAAAATCCGGTGCAGCGCGGCGGCGAGGCGCGCCGCTTTGAGAACACCCGGCCCGCCGTGCTTCAGGCGCTCGACGCCACAACCGGCAAGCTCCTGTATTCCAGCGGCGATGCGTTTTCGTCCTGGGTCCACTTCAGCGGGCTGGCGGTTTCTGATGGCAAGGTATTCGCCGTGGATCGCGACTCGAACGTATACTGTTTCTCCCTCCCCGAACGCCATTGAGCCGGATCTTCCTGATACAATCGCTCGACAGGGAGCTATCAATGATTCGCACGTTCAAAGTAACCGGGATTCTCTTGTTTCTCGCGGCCCTTTTGGTCGCCGCCGATGTCAGTGGAAAATGGACGGGCAGCGTCGATACGCCCGACGGCGCGGTGCCCCTGACCTTCAACCTCAAGGCCGACGGCGCAACCGTAACCGGCACGGTGACCGCAGCCGGCCCCGCGACGGAGATCAAGGACGGCAAGCTCGAAGGCGATGTCGCCACGTTCTCGTTCACCACCGATTATCATGGCGACGCCATCAAGCTTCTGTGCAAAGCGCAGGCCACGGCCGACGGGCTGAAGATCCAGATGGGCACCGAAGACGGAGGCTGGTCCGCCGAGTTCCTGGCTAAGAAGGCTTCGTAAGGCCCATTCGCCGGCCCACTTTTTGGAAGACGTCGAGCGCGCGATCCAGTTCGTCTCGGGTATGTGTCGCCGTGACGATCGTTCGGACGCGCGCTTTGCCTTTCGGCACGGTCGGGAAGCCGATGCCGGTGGCCAGCACGCCCTCCTGAAACAGTTCGCGCGATAACTGGTGCGCCTGTGCGGCTTCGCCGACCATCACAGGCGTGATCGGAGTTTCGCTGATCCCGGTATTGAACCCGGCCGAGGTCAGGCCCTGCTTGAAATATCGGGTGTTCTCCCAGAGTTGGCGGATGCGCTCGGGCTCCTGCTCAAGAACGTCGAATGCCGCCAGGCAGGCCGCCGCCACCGCGGGCGGGTGCGAGGTCGAAAAGAGGAAGGGCCGCGCGCGGTGATAGAGATAGTCGATCAGGTCCCGGCTGCCGCAGACGTACCCGCCAAGCACTCCGATCGCTTTCGAAAGCGTGCCGACCTGAACGTGAACGCGCCCGTCGAGCCCGAAGTGGTCTACCGTGCCGCGGCCGTCGCGGCCTAAAACACCGGAGGCGTGCGCGTCGTCCACCATCATGATCGCGCCGTGCTTCTCCGCGGCTTCGACCAGTCCCGGGAGCGGGCCGATATCGCCGTCCATGGAGAAGACGCCGTCCGAAATCAGAAGCTTGCGGCCGGGTGCGCCCTCCAGGCCGGACAAGAATGGCGTCGGCCGCGGCGATGTCCTTGTGCGGAAAAACGTGGATCTTCGCCTTCGAAAGGCGGCATCCGTCGATGATGCTGGCGTGGTTCAGTTCATCCGAGATGATGTGGTCTTCGGGGGTCAGAATGGCGGCGACCGTGCCGGCATTCGCGGCGAAGCCGGATTGAAAGACCACGCAGGCTTCCACGTTCTTGAAAGCGGCGATGCGCTCTTCGAGGGCCATGTGCAGCGTCATAGTGCCCGAAATCGTGCGGACCGCGCCCGAGCCGGCGCCGTATTTCCGCACGGCGTCGATGGCCGCTTCGCGCAGTTTGGGGTGGGTGGTCAGGCCCAGGTAATTGTTGGAGGCGAGGTTGATTACCTCTTTGCCGTCGAAACGGGCCTCGGGCGCGCATTCCGATTCCAGGATGTGCAGGCGCTGGAAGGTGCCTTCCCGGCGCCAGGACTCGAGCTGATCGTGCAGGTAGGAGAGAGGGATGCCCATCAGCCTCAGTCTAACGCCAGTCGCCTGTAGCAACCGCGGAAATGCACGAGCGGCTCGCCCTCGGCAACCCTGGCGCCGACCATCCGGGCGATAAAGATATCGTGGTCGCCCGCCGGGATCCGAGTCTCTACCGCGCATTCGATCGCGGCGAGGACGCCCGGAAGGAGCGGCACGCCGGTGGCGCCGGAATACCACGGGAGCCCGTCAAAACGATCTTCGCCCTTCCGCGCAAAGCGCTCCGAAAGGTGCTGCTGGTCCCCGGCAAGGACGTTGATTCCGAAGTGCTTCGCCGCCCGGAACGTCTCGATCGCGGCGACCGCGTGGCCCAGGCAGATGAGGATCAGGGGAGGGTCGAGAGACACCGATGTAAAGGAACTCACGGTGAGCCCGTGCGGCATGGAACCGGCGTCCAGCACCGTCGCCACCGTCACACTATTGGCAAAGCGGCTGCACGCCCGCCGGAATTCCTCGCTGGTTACCGACGCCCCCACGCTTGACATGAGTATAAATTCAATCCTATCATGTGGTTGACTGATGCGGGATACCAATTGCGAAGCCCGCCCGGGTTTGTTCCGAGTGGGGGATGCCCGGACAAGGAGGCTCTTTTGATCAAGCTGGACATCATCAACGAAGTCGTCAACAGAACCGGTATCACCAAGACGAAAGCCGAGATGGCCGTGGAAACGGTGTTTGAATCCATGAAAAAAGCTCTCGAGCAGGGTGACCGCATCGAGTTGCGCGGTTTCGGCGTTTTCAACGTGAAACCGCGGAAAACCGGCATCGGCCGGAACCCGCGAACCGGGGCCGAGGTCTCCATTCCCCCAGGAAAGGCCGTGCGATTCAAGCCCGGCAAGGAGTTGCAGACGCTGCAGTAGAAGGCTGCCAGCGGCCGTATATCGTGTCCTCCAGGGATTTTTCTCCCGCGCCGCAGCCCTTCTTTGCCGAAACCGGCACGGGAGAGTTTTACGAGGCCCCCCAGCCGCGGGTCCGTGAACGTTACTGGCTGTATTGTCTGCTGTTTGCGGTCACTCTGTTCACCGCGACGGTGGTCGGCGCCGCGCTCCAGTCCGCGTTCAACCGCAACCTGCCGTTCGATATCGAGAACAGCCTCGATATGTACGTTTCGGTGTGGCGCCATCCCTGGACGCTGCTCTCGGGCCTTCCGTTTTCGCTGACGCTGCTGGGAATTCTGCTGGCTCACGAGTTCGGCCACTATCTGGCTGCCGTGTACCACCGCGTCAACGCCAGCCTGCCTTACTTCATGCCGTCGCCGTTCCTCGGGACCTTCGGAGCGTTTATCCGGGTGAGGTCGCCGATCTACTTCAAGCGCGTGCTGTTCGATATCGGAATTTCGGGCCCGCTGGCCGGGTTTATCCTGCTGCTTCCCTCGCTGGCGATCGGGATGGCGCTCTCGAAAGTGATCCCGGGCATCGCCCACCAGGGCAGCCTTCAGTTCGGCGTGCCCGCGCTCGAATGGCTTCTCCGCCAGGTAATTTTTCCCGGCGTGCCGGCCGCCGACCTGTACCTTCACCCCGTCGCCCGCGCGGCGTGGATCGGAATGTTCGCCACGGCCTTGAACCTGCTGCCGATAGGGCAGCTGGATGGCGGCCATATTCTCTACTCGTTCTTCCCGCAACGCCACCGCGCGGTTTCCAAGGTCCTCTGCGTGCTGATGCTGCCGCTCTACCGCTTCTGGTGGGGCTGGGTATTCTGGGCGGTCGTGCTCCTGCTGCTGGGACGCCATCACCCGGTGGTTCACGACCCCACCGAACTGACTCCCGGACGCCGCAAGCTCGGCTGGGTTGCGCTCGCTGTATTCCTGTTATGCTTCACCCTGGATCCGATCCGCGCAGGCGGACTCTGACCCGACCCCATGAAGATTACGGCGACGATCATCACGCTCAATGAGGAGCGCAACATCGTCCGCGCGATCGAAAGCCTGCGGTGCGCCGACGAAATCCTGATCGTGGACAGCGGTTCGGTGGACCGAACCGTGGAACTGGCGCAGAACCAGGGTGTGCGCGTGCTCGAAGCCGGTTGGCTGGGCTATGCGGCGCAAAAAAACTGGGCGGCGGAACAGGCGGCGCACGAATGGATCCTCTCGCTCGACGCCGACGAGGCGCTGAGCGAGGCGCTCGAAGCCGAAATCTGGAACCTGAAGAAGACCGGGCCGGAATACGACGCCTACACCATGCCGCGCCTGGCCCGGTATCTCGGCAGATGGATTTTCCACTCCGGCTGGTACCCCGACCGCAAGGTCCGGCTCTACAGGCGCGGCAAGGCCAAATGGGTGGGCGATTTCGTGCACGAAAGTGTGGTGCCGTCGTGCCGCCTGGGGCACCTGAAAAGCAACATCCTCCACTTCACCTGCGATTCGCTCTCCGAGCACGTGAAGACACTGGACAAGTACACCACCCTCGCCGCCCAGGAACTCGCGGCGCGCAACCTGAAACCGTCGCTGGCCAAACTGATCTTCGACCCGCTCGGAACGTTCTGCAAAACCTACATCCTGAAACGCGGCTTCATGGATGGGATGGAAGGACTGGTGATCGCCTACATGGCGGCGTTCTACACCTTTCTCAAGTACTCCAAAGCGAGAATCATGAGCTGATATGCGGATCCTGCATCTCGATGCCGGGCGCGAGATGCGCGGCGGGCAATGGCAGGTCCTGCGGCTGCTCCGGGGACTGGCCGCGGAAGGCGTGGAATCGACCCTGCTCGCCCCCGAAGGTTCTCCCCTGTACGCCGCCGCGCGAAAGGAGGGCCTTCACGCGGAACCGCTCGGCCTGGTGCGCGCCGGGATGCTGGCCCGCCGCCACGACCTGCTACACGCGCACGACGCGCGCAGCCATACGCTGGGCGCGCTCCTGGGTTGCCCTCTGGTGGTCTCGCGCCGGGTGGCCTTCCCCATCCGGTCCCGGTGGAAATACCGGCGCGCCAGGCGCTACCTGGCCGTCTCGAACTTCGTCCGGAAGGTGCTGCTGGAGGGCGGCGTTCCGGAAGAGAAGATCAGCGTGGTCTACGACGGGGTACCGGTGCTGGAACGGTCCAACGGGACGGCGTTCCTGGCCCCCGCCGCGCAGTCGGACGTCGCGAAAGGCACCGGCCTGGCACTCGAAGCGGCCCGCCTCGCCGGGGTTCCGCTGGAACTCACGCGCGATATCGAGCGTGACCTCGCCCGCGCGCGTATCCTCGTCTACCTGACGCACAGCGAAGGCCTGGGCTCGGCCGCGCTGCTGGCGATGTCCGCGGGTGTTCCGGTGATCGCCAGCAACGTTGGCGGCCTCGCGGAGATCATCCGCCATGAAGAGACTGGGCTGCTTGTCGAAAACGACCCCGCCGAGGTCGCGGCGGCCATCCGGCGGCTGGCGGACGACGGCGCCCTGGCCCGCCGCCTGGGGGATACCGCGCGGCAGGCCGTGATCCGCGGGTTCAGCGTGGAACACATGGTTCGCCGTACCATGGAGGTTTATCGTGAAGTAGGATAGGCCTCCTGGCCTGTCCATCCGACCCGGCATGGCCGGATCGGCCAAGGGGGCAGGCCAGGAGGCCTACCCTACTCCAATGGCGCAGGTGACTGGTTAATGGAAGCGCTCTTCGCCCTGCTTTTCGGACTGCTCATCGGCAGTTTTCTGAACGTCTGTATCCATCGATGGCCGCGCGGCCGGTCGGTGGTCCGACCCCGTTCGCATTGCGTGCGCTGCCGGAAGACGATCGCGTGGTACGACAACGTGCCGGTGGTCAGCTACCTGGTCCTCGGCGGAAAATGCCGCTATTGCGGCCGCCACATCTCCGTGCGTTATCCGCTGGTGGAACTGGCCACGGGCCTGCTTTTCTTCACCTTCGTCCTGACCATGGGTCCGACGCTGCTCGCGATCAAAATGTGCGTCCTCGCGGCTATCCTGATCGCCTTGATCTTCACGGATATCGAAAAGCGCATTCTTCCCGATGAGCTGACGCTCGGCGGCACGGTCATCGGACTGGCTTTTGCCGCGCTGGTACCCGTCAACGATCTCGCCACGGGGCCGCTGCTGTGGCTCCTCGGCGTGAGTTGGACCGGGCGCGGGGAATGGCTGCTCGAGGCCGCCGCCGGCGCCATCGTACCCGCCTTGTTCCTCTGGGTTGGCGGCTGGATCTATGAGAAACTGCGGCATCGCGAAGGACTGGGGCTGGGCGATGTCAAGCTGATGATGATGGTCGGCAGCTTCCTCGGCTTGCAGGCAACCCTGATGACGCTGCTGGCCGGATCGGTTCTCGGCACCGTGGTCAGCCTGCTGTACATCTCGGCGGCGAAGAAGGATGCCGCCAGCTACGAACTGCCGTTCGGCTCGTTCCTGGGAGGCGCCGGCCTGCTGGTCGCGCTGGCGGGATCGAGGGTGCTCGGCTGGTAGGCCGGAATATAATAGTGCGAATAGTTGAGGAAAAGCGATGCCCCGCGAGCTGTTGATCCAATGTCCCGACGGCCAGACGAAAGCGGTTCCCCTCACCGGAGAGCGGATGGCGGTAGGCCGGTCGAGTGCCGCGGAATTGTGTTTCCCGGATGACGCCGGACTTTCGCGCCAGCACTTTGCCTTCGCCTCGGAGGGCGAGGATTGGACGGTCGAGGATCTCGGAAGCAAGAACGGGACCTTCGTCAACAATATCCCCCTGAAAGCACGGCTGATCCTGAAGCCCGGCGACCGGATTACGGCCGGGCACCTGGTGGTGGTGTTCGCCCCCGGTCCCGGCGGCGCCAAGCCCGGCGTCGTCGTATTCGACGGCGACCGGCCGGATTCGCCCAGCACCTCCACCGTAATTACCAGCCTGGAAGGGGCCAACCAAACCATCGCGCTGGACCGCGGGGCCAAAGGCGCCCCATCCACGGCCATGCAGGCCCTCATCAAGGCGGGCCAGGAGCTGGCCGAAAACCGGCCGCTGGCGGAACTGTTCCCCGTGATTCTCGACCTGGCGATCCAGGCGGTGAACGCGCAGCGCGGAGTGGTCCTGCTGCTCGAAGGCGACAGCCTGGTGCCCAAGGCGCACAAAGGGGAAGGCTTCCGGATCAGCACCGCGGTCCGCGACCGCGTCATCAACGAGAAGAGCTCGATCCTGGTGCGCGACGCGCAGATGGACGACGCCTTCAAGGCGCGGATGAGCATTGTGGAGCACAAGGTCCACACCATGATGGCGGTGCCGCTGCAGGCCAAGGACCGGACTATCGGGCTGCTCTACCTGGACTCGCCGTTCATCCTTCGCGAATTCACGAAGGACGACCTGAGCCTGTTGACCGTGATGGCCAATGTGGCCGGTATCCGCATAGAAAACGCGCGGCTGGCCGAAGTCGAAGAGGCCGACCGCATGATGCGCCGCGATCTCGCGCAGGCGGCGGATATCCAGCAGGGCACCCTGCCGCACCACGCCCCCAAGATCGCCGGCGCCGATCTCGCCGGTTTCAACGCGGCGTGCCGCACGGTGGGCGGCGATTATTACGACTTCTTCCCCTACTCCGACGGGCAGGTGGGGCTGGCGCTGGGCGATGTTTCCGGCAAGGGCATGCCGGCGTCGCTCATGATGATGGCGCTCCACGCGCGCGTTCACGTGCTGGCGGAGGACCCGGGCGACCTCGGCGGCTTCATGGTACGGCTGAACAAGGCGACGTGCGCGAGTTGCCCGAGCAATCGCTTCATCACCTTCTTCTTCTGCGTGCTCGACCCGGCAAGCGGGCTTCTGCGGTTCGCCAATGCGGGGCACAATCCACCGATCCTGATGCGGGCCTCGGGGGCCTTTCAAATGCTCGAAGGCGGCGGGCCGGTGCTCGGCATCCTCTCCCTCGCGCCCTACACCGAAATGACGGTGCAAATGGAACCGGGCGACATGCTGGTGCTGTACAGCGACGGCGTAACCGAGGCCAACAATCCGGGCTACGACGAGTTCGGCGAGGAGCGCCTGGCCGAAGTCCTGCGGCAGCACCGGCGGGAGCGGGCCGAGGAGATTGTCGAGGCCGTCATGAAAGGGTTGAACGAATTCGCGTCCGGCGCGGCGCAAGCCGACGACATCACCCTGGTAGTGGCGAAGCGCCTGGCATAGCGTGAACTACCCCGACTCGGTACATTTCCTCTACGCGCTCGGCAACGAGATCAAGACCGCCAAATTTGGACTGGACCGGATCCGGGCGGTGCTCGACGCCCTCGGCCGGCCGCAGGACCGGTGCCGCTTCGTGCACGTGGCCGGAACCAACGGCAAGGGCTCTACGTGCGCCATGATCGAGGCCGGCTTGCGAGCCGGCGGCCGCCGCACGGGCCTGTTCACTTCGCCCCACCTCCAGGAACCCACGGAGCGGATCCGCATTGGCGGCCGTCCGGTTTCGGTGGAGCGCTTCACGGCAGCGTTCGACCACGTTCACGAAACGGTGGAGCGGCTGCTGGCCCAAGGCGCAATCGACTTCCACACCACGTATTTCGAGACCGTGACCGCGATGGCGCTGTTGATTTTCGCGGAGGAGCGTACCGATACCGTTGTCCTCGAAGTGGGGCTGGGCGGGCGGCTCGACGCCACCAATGTGGTGCGGCCGGAACTCTGCGTCATCACGCCGGTCGATTTCGATCACGAGGCGTTCCTGGGCAAAAGCATCGAGTCGATTGCCGGAGAGAAGGCAGGAATCCTCAAGCCGGGCGCGCCCGCCGTGTTTGCCCGGCAGCGGGAGCAGGCCGCGCGAGTGATCGAGGCGCGCGCAAAGGAACTGGGCATTGCCGTCGAATGGACCGCCGCTGCGGCGCTACAGGACCTCGCGATCGACGCGCGCGGAGGCACGTTTTCTTTGAACGGCATGCGGATCCGGTGCCCGCTCGCGGGCGAGCACCAGGTGGAGAACGCGGCCGCGGCCGCGCTGGCGCTGCAACGCCTGGGCGTGAGCCGCCGCGCAATCGAGGCCGGGATTTCGAACGCCGAATGGCCGGGACGGCTGGAGCTGGTTTCGCATCAGCCCGAGACCATTCTCGACGGCGCCCATAACCCTGCCGGGGCCAGGGCGCTCGCCCGATACATCGCCAGATTTTATGCGGGTCGCAATGTGCGGCTGATCTTCGGCGCCATGCGGGATAAAGCCGTGGCGGAGATCGGCGGCATCCTCTTCCCGCTGGCCGGCGAAGTCATCGTGACCGCGCCGCGGCAAGCACGCGCCCTTGCGCCCGAGACTATGGCTACCGTGGCGGACCACCCGAACCTGCGGATCGCCGCGCATTTAGAGGAGGCGCTGGCGATGGTCGGCGAGCACGCGAACTCCGCCGATGCGGTATTCATAGCGGGCTCGCTCTTTCTCGTGGCCGAAGCTCGTGCGATTCTGAAAACGTGAACCGAAATCGAACATGAGTTTCCTCCGCTCCCTGTTGTTCACGACTCCGCTGATTGCCGCGGCGACGATCTTCATGGGTACCCTGTCGATCCTGGCCTCTCTCGTCGATGGAAGCGGCCGCACGCAGCACCACCTGGCACGCATCTGGGGAAAGATGCTGCTCGCCGTCAGTTTCATCCGGCTCCGCGTGCAGGGCCTCGAGAAACTGGACCCGAACGCGAGCTACGTCTTCGTGTCGAACCACGCGAGCTACATGGATATCCCCGCGATCCTCTCTTCGCTGCCCCACCAGTTCCGCTTTTTCGCCAAGAAGGGCCTGTTTAAAATTCCGTTCCTGGGGACGCACCTGAAGCGCGCCGGACATTTCCCGGTGGACCGGTCGAATGCACGCCACTCGCTGAAGAGCATGAGCGAGGGCGCACACCACATTACCGAGCGAAAGATTTCCCTCCTGCTCTTTCCCGAAGGCGGACGGTCTCCGGTGGGTCTGCGCGAGTTCAGGGAAGGCGCGGCCTACATTGCGATCAAAGCCGGAGTGCCGGTCGTCCCGATAGCCCTGATTGGGATGCGCGAGAAACTGCCGATGGACTCCATCCATATCAGGACCGGACGAGTTACGCTGCGGATCGGCGAACCGATTTCCACCGCCGGAATGAAACTGGCGAACCGCGCGGAGCTCAACCAGAGGATCTACGACGAAGTGAAGCACATGCTGGTACCCTAGAAATTACCCCTATCTATGGCCGAATCTCCTATTACACCGCGCGCGCAGGATTTTGCTACCTGGTACCAGGACGTCGTCCTGCAGGGCGACATGGCGGAGCCCGCGGAAATCGTCAAGGGTTGCATGGTGATCAAGCCCAACGGCTACGCCGTCTGGGAGGTGCTGCAGCGCGAATTCGATCAGCGCTTCAAGGCGACGAACCACCAGAACGCCTATTTTCCGCTGCTCATCCCGCAGAGCTTTCTGCAAAAAGAGGCCGAGCACGTCGAGGGCTTCTCACCGGAGCTGGCAGTAGTAACCATCGCCGGGGGGAAAGAACTCGAAGAGCCGTATGTCATCCGGCCGACGTCGGAGACCATCATCGGGCACTTCTTCGCGAAGTGGATCCAGAGCTGGCGCGACCTGCCGGTGCTGATGAACCAGTGGGCCAACGTGATCCGCTGGGAATTGCGGACCCGCATGTTTTTGCGCACCACGGAGTTTCTCTGGCAGGAAGGCCACACCGCGCACGCCACGCACGCCGAAGCCGTGGAAGAAGTAATGCGGATTCTCGACATCTACGCCGAAGTGTCGGAAGACATTATGGCGATGCCGGTGATCAAGGGCGTGAAGACCCATGCGGAGAAATTCGCCGGCGCGCTGAGGAGTTACTCCATCGAGGCCATGATGCAGAACGGCCTGGCCCTGCAAGCCGGAACCAGCCACGATCTCGGCCAGAACTTCGGGAAGGCGTTCGACGTTAAGTTTCAAAACAAGGAAGGGCAGCTCGACTACGTCTGGCAGACCAGTTGGGGTGTGAGCACGCGGCTGATCGGCGGGCTGATCATGACGCACTCGGACGATAAGGGGCTCGTGCTGCCGCCCAGACTCGCGCCGGTTCCTTCGGTGCTGGTGCCGATCTACCGCAAAGACCAGGAAAAAGAAGCGGTGCTCAATGCGGCGCAGCGGATCGCGAAGGAGATCGGCGCGAAACTCGACGACCGCGAAGGGCAGTCGCCGGGCGCGAAGTTCTTCCACTGGGAACGCCGCGGCGTGCCGGTTGTTCTGGAACTCGGGCCGCGCGATATCGCTTCCGGCAACGTCGTTCTGAAGCGGCGGGATACCGGCGCGAAAGAAATCGTGCGGCAGGACGAAATCCGTCCGAAATACGACGCCGCGCTGCGCGCCATGCAAAAGGACCTCTACACGGCCGCGAAGAATCGCCTCCTGGCGAACACCGTCACCGCGAACTCGCTCGACGAGGTTCGGGAAATACTGCAGGATGCGAGCGCCGAAAAAGGCGGCGGCAAATTCGTGATGGCGCATCTGAAAGACGACCCCGAATGCGAAGCGCGCCTGAAGGAGTTCAAGGCCACGGTGAGGAACATTCCTCTTTCCGATGAGTTCGACGGCCCCGGTAAGTGCATCGTCACGGGCGAAACCGTCGAGCAGCGCTCGGTAATCGCCAAGGCCTACTGAGTAGTTGTAAGGCGCAGCACACTAGCTCCGAATAACTAGTAACTTTGGAGTCCCCTGGAGGGTTCTATTGTACAGAGCCCGGGAGAACCAATGTTTACTGGAGCGCGCCTTCGTGCGCTATTCGTGTGTGTTTCCGCGGCCGTCGCGGCGCTGCCCGCAAGCGGCATGTCGGTTCGGTTGACCTCTTCGCCCGGCTCACCGATTAGCGTAGGCACCGTAATCCATTTCAGCGCCCAGCCGGAGGACGATGCCGGCGCCGCCATCTGGTATCGCTACCGTGTCCGGGAGTTGGGAGGCACGTACGGCACCGTTCGCGACTACGGTCCACTGACCGACCTCGATTGGACAGCCGCGGAGCACGAAGGGTCGTTCGAAGTGGAGGTTTCGGCCCGGGACCTTGCCAGCGGAGTGGTCACAGCGACGTCGATGGTCTACCAGATCCAGCCGCTCACCAGCGGGAGCGATCCGATCATCTCTCCGACCGCGAATCCGCTGGTGTTTATCTACAGCACGCCGCCCTGCCAAGCGGGGCAACAGATGCGCGTCGAATTTCGTCCCATGCGCGGCGAGTATCAGACCACCCCTTACAAGCCTTGCGTGGATGGCGTGAGCATGAATTTCTACCTTGCGGGCTTGCGCCAACAGACGCTCTATTCCGCCCGTCAGATCCTGGACAACGGGTTACTGCCGGTTGTCGGGCAGGACATTCCATTTTCCACCGGGGCGGCGCCGGACGGGCTGTATACCAGCACGGTGCTGCTGCCGGAACAGGCGTCGGCGAATCAACCTGTACTGCTGGGCAGCCCTTTCGGCGCGCCTGTCGCCCATGACCTGAACGGGAACGTGATCTGGGTCGGGCCCTCGGATATCTCATACATCACCCGCCCGGAGCCGGGAGGCCGCTTCTGGGGGCTGGTGGAGAATCTCAATATGGATCCTTCCCAGGAGGCCGTACGGGAGTTCGATGTCGCCGGAATGACCCTGAAGGAGACCAACGCGGGCCGGGTGAACGAGCAATTGAAGATTCTGGGGCGCCGGCAAATCACCGCGTTTCACCATGAGGCCAGAAGCCTCCCCGGCGGCCAGATCCTGGTCCTCGCGGATGTCGAGCAGCTGCTGACCAATGTGCAGGGTTCCGGAGCCGTGGACGTCATAGGGGACATGGTCATCGTGCTCGACCAGGATTTGAACGTGGTCTGGACCTGGGACACGTTCGACCACCTCGATGTCACCCGTAAGGCCGTTCTGGGTGAAACCTGCTCCGGTTCGGGGGCGTGCGCGCCGTGGCTCCTGGCCCCCGACGCCAACGACTGGACTCACGGCAACGCCGTGCAGCTGACTCCCGACGGCAACCTGCTGTACTCGAGCCGCCACCAGGACTGGCTCATCAAGATCGCGTACCAGAACGGTACCGGCGACGGCCATATCATCTGGAAGCTCGGCATAGACGGCGACTTCCAGATCACTTCCTCCGATCCCTTCCCGTGGTTCTCCCATCAGCACGACGCCAACTTTACATCCGCCGACCCTTCGAAGCTACTGGTGTTCGACGACGGGAATACTCGGGTGGCCACCCTGGGCGGCGGCAACAGCCGCGGGCAGGTGTTCCAGGTGGACGAGCAGGCGATGAGCGTTACGCCGGTCGTCAACGCGGATTTGGGCGTGTATTCAATTGCGGTCGGTTCGGCGCAGCAACTCACCAGCGGCGACTACCACTTCGACGCCGGGCTCGTGCCGCAGGGCTCAACCAACTCCGCGTACTCCATTGAGGTGGACGGCACAGGAAAAATCGTTTACAGTGCGCAGGCGAACACTGTGTTGTATCGCACATTTCGGCTCAGTAGTATATATTCAGAATACTGAGCCTCCATGAATCGCCGGACTTTTCTGAGGGCCGCGGGCACGACCGTCGTTGGATCCTTGTGCACCAGCAAGGCCGCCCTGCCGCCCACGCCCAATATCGTTGTCATCCTCGCGGATGATCTCGGCTACGGGGATCTGGGAAGCTACGGCTCCCGGATTCCGACCCCCAATCTCGACCAGATGGCGGAAGAAGGCGCCCGGTTCAGCAACTTCTACGCCGCCAGCCCGGTCTGCTCGCCTTCCCGGGCAGCCCTTTTAACCGGCAGGTACGGGGTGCGGTGCGGCATTCGCACCGCCCTGGGGCCCAACGACTCCATCGGCCTGCCCTCGACCGAAACCACAATCGCCCGGATGGTGAAACCCGCAGGATACCGGTCGATGTGCGTGGGGAAGTGGCACCTCGGCTCGAAGCCGGGTTTTTTCCCCACGGACCATGGGTTCGACTCGTTCTACGGCGTCCCATACAGCAACGACGAAGCGCCGTCCCTGCTGCTGCAGAACACCACCGTGATCGAATCGCCCGTCAACTGGTCCACCATCACGCAACGCTATACGTCGCAATCCATCAATTTCATCCGGCAATCCAAAAATCGGCCGTTCTTCCTGTACCTGGCCCATACGGCGCCGCACATCCCGCTCTTTGCCTCTCCCGCCTTTCTCGGAAAATCCGGCATGGGGCTCTACGGCGACGTGGTGCAGGAACTGGATTGGAGCGTCGGGCAGGTGCTCCAGGAGCTCAAAGCCGACGGCCTGGATTCGAACACGCTGGTGATTTTCACGAGCGACAACGGTCCGTGGTTCCAGGGCAGCGCGGGACGTCTTCGGGGACGCAAAGGCGACACGTTCGACGGCGGCATGCGGGAGCCGTGTATCGCGCGCTTCCCGGGTCAGATTCCGCCCGGGCGGAACGTGAAGTACCTCGCCAGCACGATGGATTTCCTGCCGACCATAGCCGGGCTTACCCACTCGGCGCTGCCTTTGAATCCGCTGGACGGAATCGACATATGGCCGATGATTACCGGACGGGGCAGAGTTACGGAGCATCCGCCATTCCTCTACTTCGCCGATTGGAACCTGCAGTGCGCCCGCATAGGAAGGTGGAAACTGCACCTGGCGCGCTACAACACGCCGGCATATAGTCCCATGCCGCAGGTCGGCTATTACAACCTGCGGCTGATCAATCCGGAGTTATACGACATGGAGAACGATCCGGAGGAGGCGGAGGACGTCGCCACGGACCACCCCGACATCGTGAAGCAGATCCAAACGGAAGTCCAACAGATGCTGCCGTTCATGCCTCCGCAAGTGCAGTCGGCGTGGCACGATACGCAGAACCGGCAGGTGTATCCGAACGATGCCGGAGCATGGCCGCAGCCGGTTCAGTAGAGGGTGAACCCGGGACTTCGTGGTAAGCCATAGAGTCAAAACCGGGCAGGCCGGGAGGCCTGCCCCACTTGCGGCGCGTCCCCGCGGGTAAGTGGGGCAGGCCTCCCGGCCTGCCCGGTTTGAAAGCTTCTTGCCAGTCGAGTGTTAGTCGCTCAGAAGGCGCCACCGAGCCGCCACCGCCAGGGAGCGGTTGTTTCGTCCCATCCCCTAATTCGCCGTCGCTTCGCGCTCAGCCGGCTTCAGATACTTCGCGTACCAGGCAAGATACCTCTCGATCCGGTCCTTTTGATAACTCGGCCGGGTAATACCATGGAACGAGTTAGGATACACGATTAACTCGGTTGGAACACCCAGGCTTGAAAGTGCCTGATACATCTCCTCGCCGCCGACCAGGGGCACGTTCGCGTCCTTCTCGCCCCCCATAAACAGGGTGGGCGTCGTGATCTGGTTCGCGTGCATGAAGCCATAGGAGATCTTGACCCAGGGCTCGATCCCCACCTTCCATGGCGGCCCGATCTCTTCGTCGTACTGCATGATGTACTGGTCTACGCCGTAGAGCGCCAGCGGAAACGCTGTGCCGGCGCCGCTGGTGGCCGCCTTGAAGCGGTGATCCTTGGCGATGATGGCGTCGGTCAGGATACCGCCGTAGCTCCAGCCTCCGACGCCGAGACGGTCGGGGTCGGCAAGTCCCGTGGAAACGACATAATCCATCGCGGCCTGAAGATCGAGCACTTCCTTATCGCCCCAGTCCGCCGAAATCGCCACCTGGTACTGCTCGCCGCGTCCGGAACTGCCGCGGTAGTTCACATTCACCACCGCATAGCCATTGGCCGCGAAGATCTGGCGCTCGAAATTGAAAGAGTGCGCGTCCTGGCCGTTAGGCCCGCCGTGAATGCGCAGGAGCGTCGGATACTTCTTCCCCGGCTGATAATCCACCGGCTTCGTGATCAGGCCGTGGACCTCATTGCCGTCTTTGGCCTGGCAACTGAATTCTTCCGTGGTTCCCAGTTTCAACTGCGCCATCAGCGCGTCGTTGTGATGCGTGATGGCGCGCAGTTTGCCGTTTTCGAAAACGTGGATCTCCGGGTGGGCGTCGTCCGACGCAGCCAGCATCGCGATCCGCCCATCCTTGCCGATGTCCACGGCAGCGATCACGCCCGGGCCTTTCGTCAGCCGCTCGACAGCGCCGCCGCCCGCCGGGACGGTCTCGGGGTACTCCCAGCGATCGTCCGCCACCAGAAACACGATCGACTTCCCGTCCGGCAGATAGCGGGGAGCAGAGACACCGCGATCGAGTTTCGGGGCCAGCAGCCTGGGCTCGCCTCCGGCCACGGCAACGGCCGCGAGGCGATTCATGTTGTAGGCGCCCTGCTTTGCGCCGGAACTCTGGGTGTAGACCAGCTGAGTCCCATCGGGGCTCCACGCAGGGCGGCCGCGCGAGGCGGAAGCGTGCACGCCGTCGTAATGCGTCACCTGCCGGGGAGAGGCCCCCGCGCGCGCTTCGATTACGTACACGTTCCAGGTGTTGTAGCGCTCCGCATCTTTGCCCTCCTTGCCGAGGAAGGCGATCCACTTCCCGTCCGGCGACCACGTGGGCGATGACGCTTCGAGAGGCTCGGAGGTAATCGCCGTCGCTTTCTTGCTTGCCACATCGTAAAGGTAAAGGCGCGGCGGCTTCTGGGTCAGGTAGCCGACCACGTCCTGCTTAAATTTGTACCGGTCGATGACGATGGGCTTCGGCGCCTTGGCATTGGGTCCGGCGCCCGCCGCCCCTCCACCGGCAGGCCGGTCTTCCGCGGGCTCATTCGGGTCGCGATCGGTCACGGCCAGCAGAAGTGTCTTCGAGTCGGGCGACCAATCATACGACGACAGCCTGCCTTTTACATCCGTAAATTGTTGCGCCTCGCCGCCGCTGCGGTCGAGGAGCCAGACCTGGCTTCCCTTGGCTTTACCGGGCCGGCCGGAGAGGAACGAAAGGTAGCGACCGTCCGGGCTCCAGCGAGGCGCGCTTTCCGCCTCCGTACTGGTGGTCATCCTCAACTGCCGCGTGCCGTCCCAACTGGCCATCCAAACGTCGGTGTCGCTCTTATCGGCAGCCGCATCCACGGTGCTGAGAGCATAGGCGACCCACGCCCCGTCGGGCGAGATCTGCACGTCCCGTACGTCGTGGAACGCGTGCATGTCGTCCACCTTGATCGGGCGTCTGGCGGACTGGCCGAAGACGAGCCCCAGCGAGCAGGCTCCAAGCGAAAGGAGAGGGAATATCCGGGTGCGCATTGAGATCCGAGTTTAACAAACTGCCGGGTGGGGCAAGGACCGGTATTTGACAGTTCTGTCATGACTGTGATACCTAAGATCAATCACCATTTCTGGGGTTAGCTTTATTCCGAAACGCGAAGTCCCTGTAGATCTCCGCGAACCACAATTTTGAAAGGGAAGAAATGCGTAACGCTTTACGTCTGTGCCTGGTGTTGTCCCTGGCAGCCGCCGCGCTGTTCGGACAGACCACGTCGATAACGGGGGTGGTAACGGATCCAACGGGGGCCGTTATTCCGTCAGCGTCGATCACGATCACTAACATCGCCACGGGAGGTCAGCGGTCCGGTGTTTCCGATACTCAAGGCCGCTACACGATCTCGCAGGTGGTCCCGGGTCCATATAATGTCAGCGCCAAAGCGAGCGGATTTGCGGAGGTCAAGATCGCTAAGGTCGACCTGCTCGTGAACCAGCCGGCAACCATTCCGATCACGTTTGAAAAGCTGGGCTCCACCTCGGAAACCGTTCAGGTCGAGGCGGCGGCGGAGCAGGTGAACACGACGGACGCCTCGATCGGCAACGCAATCGGCACGCAGGCGATCATCGAAATGCCCATGTACGCCCGCAATGTGGCCGGTTTGCTGGCATTTCAGCCAGGCGTCACGAGTTTCGGCTCATTCGGCTCAGGCAACCTGGATTTCCGCAGCGGCTCGGTCAATGGCGGCAAGTCGGATCAATCCAACGTCACGCTCGACGGCGTGGACGTGGCGGACCAGAACACGCGCCAGGCTTTCACCAGCGTGCTGCGCGTGACCCTCGATTCCGTGGAAGAGTTCCGCACGGTGACGTCGAACGGCGACGCAGCCACGGGCCGGGGATCCGGCGCCGATGTCGCACTCGTGACGAAATCCGGAACCAACGATTTCCATGGCTCGCTGTACGAGTACCGCCGCGGCACGGAGACCGCCGCGAACAGCTTCTTCAACAACCGTTCCGGCGTGCCGATCGCTCCGCTCCTGATCAACGTTTTCGGCGGTTCCGCCGGCGGTCCGATCAAAAAGAACAAAGCGTTTTTCTTCATCAACTACGAAGGCCGGCGGGATGCCAGCGCCGTTTCCGTAACGCGCACGGTTCCAACCGAGACGATGAAGCAGGGAATCCTCGAGTATCACAATGCGGCGGGGCAATTGGTGCAGGTTGGCCCGTCGCAGATCCAGCAGATCGATCCGGCAGGGATGGGCATCAACCCCGCCGCCTTGAAAGCGCTGCAAGGCATGCCCGTGGGCAATAACAACTCCGTCGGCGACGGGCTCAACAGTACCGGCTTCACCTTCAATGCGCCGGGCCACTCGGTGCAGAACACCTATATCGCGAAATTCGACTACCATCTGAAGGACAACCACACGCTCTTCGTCCGTGGCAATTTGCAGAACGACAGCGCCGATAACGGCTCCACCAATGCCCCGCAATTCCCCGGACTGCCTGCGAATTCCGTGAGCCTTGCCAATAACAAGGGTATTGCCGCCGGCTGGACCGGCGTCCTGAAGCCGACGCTGGTCAGCACCTTCCGCTACGGCCTCACCCGCGCCGGCAACCAGAACACAGGTGTCCTGACCGGCAACTATGAATGGTTCCGAGGTTACGATACGCCGTACGGCACCAGCACCGGCACTTCGCGAATCATCCCGGTCCACACTTTCAGTGAGGACCTCTCCTGGAATCACGGGGCGCACGACGTTCGTTTCGGCGCTGTGGTTCGCCTGATCTCGAATTCATCCCTGAGCTACTCCCATTCGTTCAGCTCGGCTAGCTCGAACCCCTCGTGGCTCAAAGGATCCGGTTCCGATCTCGCTCCGGCTTCGCTGGGTCTTTCCAAGGGCGACACCCAGAGCTTTCAGTACGGCATGGGCGCGCTGCTCGGCCTCGAGGTTCAGGGGAACGCCAATTACAACTACATGGTGGACGGAACGCTGCTCACGCCCGGTCTGCCCGTCGCCCGCGATTTCGTGAACCATGAGGGCGAGTTCTACGCGCAGGACACCTGGAAAGTCACAAGGACCCTGACGGTCACGGGAGGACTCCGCCTCTCGCTGGCGCCGCCCGTGTACGAATCGAACGGCCAGCAGGCGTCCACAAACATTCCGCTCGCGAACTGGCTGGCCCAGCGCGCCATCCTGGCCGACCAGGGCCAATCGCAAATGGGCGCCGGGCTGGTCACCTTCGTACCCATGAACCAGGGCCGGCCCATGTATCCGTACCACAAGAACTGGGCCCCGCGGCTGGGGATCGCTTATTCCCCAATCGCGGACAGCGGACTTTCCAAATTCCTCTTCGGAGGACCCGGCAAGACTTCCATCCGGGCGGGCGCGGGCATCTATTACGACGTGATCGGGCAGCCTCTGGCGCAGCTCTTCAATGCCACGGCGTTCGGACTCGCCAGTTCCCTCACCAGCCCGCCGAACATCCTATCCACCTCCCAGGTGCCTCGGTACACGGGTTTCTATGCGGTCCCCGGAGCGATTGTGCCTTCCGCTCCCGCCGGCGGACTGCCGCGGACCTATCCCATATCAGGTGCGGGATCGTTCGCGATCACCAATAGCATCGACGACGCACTGAAGGCTCCGTACACCATCAACCTGGATTTGAGTATCGGCCGCGAACTCGGACATGGATTCTTCGTCCAGGGATCCTACGTGGGCCGGCTCTCACGGCACTCGCTGGTCAATCAGGATCTGGCGATGCCCACCAACCTGCGGGATCCTAAATCCGGACAGACGTACTTCCAGGCGATGACCCAATTGGCCACGATGCTCGACCTTCAGGGAGTGAAGATTCAGGATCTGCCGAAAATTCCGTTCTTCGAGAACCTGTGGTCGCACGCCGCCGGAAACGGTTTGACCGCCACGCAGGTCTGGGCTAACGATTACCTCCACAACAGCAACCCGGGCGATTTTTCGAATACCCTGAACAACGCCGACAACGGCGCCAACTGCAACCCGGGCAGCACCCTGTTCAACGGCTCCGGGAACGTGGACGCGATGGCTTGCGGCGATCTGGGAGCGTTCTCCATCTTCAATCCTCAGTTCTCCGCACTGTCCGCCTATAGTTCGATCGGACTCGGCGACTACCACGCCATGCAGTGGACCGTTCGCAAGCGCTTCAGCAACGGGCTGCTCTTCGATCTCAACTACACGTTCTCGAAGTCGATCGACCTCGGTTCCACGAGCGAGGCCGGCACCTGCAATCCGACTTGCAACCCGGCGGGCGCATCTTTCTCCGGTTTCATCCAGAACACCTGGAATCCCAGCCAGATGCGCGGGGTGTCGTCTTATGATACGACTCACCAGGTGAACGCGTACGGCGTCTATCAGCTCCCGCTCGGTCGCGGCATGAAGTTCGGCACGAATATGAACCGGGTGCTGGATGCTTTGATCGGTGGTTGGCAGATCAGCGGCACATACCGTCAGACGTCGGGACTGCCGTTTAGCATGGGTAACGGGCAACGCTGGCCCACCAACTGGGAGGTCAGCGACATCGCCACGCCGAACGGGCAGCCGCTTCCAACCGCGGTCAGCACCGGGAACTCCAACGCGGGTTCTCCGAACCTGTGGCAGGACCCAAAGGCCGCTTTCGCCGCATTCCAGGAGACGCTGCCCGGACAATCCGGCAGCCGCAACACGATGCGCGGCTCCGGGTTCTTCGACATCGATACCGGCGTATACAAGACCTTTACGATGCCGTATTCGGAGCACCACAAGCTGACGTTTCGCTGGGAATCGTATAACCTCACGAACTCCGTGCGGTTCGACCCCACCTGCGGCGGCAGCTCTTACGGAACGGGCTGCGGCAATACGCTATCTTCGTCGAGCTTCGGCAAGCTGAACACGCTGTTGGTTCAGCCGCGCCAGATGCAGTTCGCCGCAAGGTACACCTGGTAACGCGGCGCTCAAAGAAACTTCGCTATATCGCAGCGCTCCGCGCCGGCGATGCGCGCCAGATCCCGGGGGGCTACCAGCATCTGGCAGCCCCTCACCCCCGCACTCACCGAGATCACGTCCCATAGATCGGCGGTTTCATCGAGGTACAAGGGATACGGTTTGCGGGAGCCGAAGGGCGAGACCCCGCCGCGGATATAGCCGGTAAGCGGCAGCACTTCTTTTACCGGAACGAGTTCCACCTTCTTATTGCCGCTGGCGGCGGCCAGCGCTTTCAAATCGAGTTCCGCGCTCCCAGGGATGCACGCCATCAGAACGCCGGTGCGGTCGCCTCGCAGCACCAGGGTTTTGAAAACCTGCTCGGCAGGCATGCCGATGGCTTCGGCCACGCGCGGAGCGCTGAGGTCGTCTTCATCGACCGCGTATTCCCGCAGCTCGTAAGAAATGCCTGCGCTATCCAGGATGCGCGCGGCGTTGGTCTTGACCGTTTCTTTCCTGCTCACCTGCTTCCATCGTATAGCGGGAATCGTATAGCGGGAATGGCGGAAAGCGGCGCGGCCTTTGCTACAATAGAAACCGAAACAACTACTGTCCCGGAGAGGTGGCAGAGTGGTCGATCGCACCCGCCTCGAAAGCGGGCGTACCTTTACGGGTACCGGGAGTTCGAATCTCCCCCTCTCCGCCAGTTATCAAACGCTCAGGTCTCGACCGCCTCCTCAATCCACCCAGGTTTCGAACGGCGCCCTCGGCATTTGGTGACCCCATGTTTCCGGCCCCCAGCAGCGGGTGCCTACCAAAGGTTCGGTGTCACTGGTGTTGACCAGCCGCACGCCGCCGCTGGCCTTTGCCGCATCGTAAGGGATAACGAACTCATCGTGCAGCGGCTCGCCCAGGCGAATTCCGGACTTGACCTCGACCTGGTGATTTCCAATCGTCCCGCTCCCATGGCTGAAGTGAATGATGCACAGCGCCGCGGGCCCCGTCAAAACCGTTTCCGCGCGAGGAGCCAGCTCAAACTGGCGCAAGCTGAACAATTCGTCGCCGTTGGGCTTGCCATAGACCCGCCACTCGTCTCGGAAACCATTCTGGCTTACCTCGGGATCGACCACCGGTAGGAGCAGGTGCTTCTCGACGATATAGGGATCCTTGTTGCGGCGCAGATCGATATCGGATACCAGCCGCTTCACGCGATCCTCTCCGTCAAGCCCCTCAGGCAGGTGCCGGAACAGCAGATCCTGCCCCAGGAACACCTCGCCGGCCGGGCACAGAACATGGCTCTGGTAAAACCGGAAATCATCCCGATCGCGCTGCGGCTCTTCCGTATTTACCGCGGCCGGTCCGTGCAGTGTGCGCGTCGGAGTGAAGAACCCGGTCCCCATCCGGACCAGCAGGTGGCGCGCGTGGCTGCGAAGGTGGTTGTCCCTCCCGGCGATGAAATCGCGGACGGCATCGGCCAGCATCTCCTCGGTCACATAGTGCATCAGGCCAATCGACGTGTGGCAATCGTTGTTGTAGCGCTTATTGCGCCAGGCGTTGAAGTTGTAAGCCTCGGGCTTCCACGGATGGCTGTGGTGCCCGAGCGGGTACAGATTGTCGAATTCCTTGTTGTAGAAGCCGGTGCCGTTCAATGTCCGATACATCGGGCCCACCATGAAATTCGGCGCGCCGTGGACCGCCGCATCCATGGGAATCAGGAAACCGTCGGGGTGATGGAAATGGCACAGCCCTTCGCCGTGGATCCCGTTTCCAGTGTCGGCAAGGATGGCGCTTCCGTTCCATCTCTCGTCGATCGCCCAGCCGTCGGGACCTTCGGGGAAGTAGTCCGAATCGTGCAATTCCAGGTTCTTGCCGGGCAGGCAGAACTTGCGCCCCACAAAACTCGGAAAGCACCGGAGCGCACCTCCGCCGGCCTCGGTCGCGGCCTGCACCGTGTTTGCCGCGCAATCTTCCAAAATCGGCAGGTTGGAGCGGTAGAGTCTGACTTTGAGAGCAGTCGTCACTTTGCCTCCGTTTGAACCAACAGTCTAGCGCCGTTCATGCTTCGCTGAGAAAGCGCACATCTTCCAATCCACGCCTGGTATCGATTGACAGGGCGCGCGTACGGCCGGTTGGGTTACGTCGGGCCGGCAGCAAACAAGACTTGCGAAGCACCCGACTAGTTTACCTTCGAGACCGGGTTCGAGAAGTGTCCTTTTCACGATATCCTGAGGAGCAATGAAGGCGCTTCTGCTCCTCTGTCTGGCCGGCGCACTCTTCGCCGCGGATCCCGCTGCGACCTGGAATGCCAAATCGGCCGCGGCTTACCTGGACGGCCGTATGGACTGGTGGAGCACCTGGAAGCCGGCGGCGCGCGATCACGATACCTTCTGCGTCTCCTGCCATACGGTAGCGCCCTATGCCGTGGGCCGCCCCGCTCTGCGGTCCGCTTTGGGTGAGCGGGAACCATCCGCCGGCGAGCGTAAACTGATCGAGAATGTCGGGCGCCGCGTCGCCATGTGGCAACAGGTCGAACCGTACTATCCGGATGCTACGCGCGGAGTTCCCAAGACGCGCGAATCCCGCGGAACCGAGGCTATCTTGAACGCCCTGATTCTGCGGCGGTATAACAGCCCGGATCTGCCGCGGGCGCTCCGGAATATGTGGTCGGAGCAGTTGGCGGAAGGCGAAGACCAGGGCGCCTTTCCCTGGCTGCAGTTCCACAACGCGCCGTGGGAGGGCGATTCCCAATACTACGGCGCGGCGCTGGCGGCCATTGCCGCGGGCAAAGATGCCCCACCTGCGCCGGGCAAAAAGCTAATCGACTATCTGCTTCGGGAACGCGATCGACAGGCACCCGTCAATCGCGTGATGTTGCTCTGGGCGTCGGACGAAATGCCCGGCCTGCTCACCTCCGCCGGACGCGACAGCATCATTCAGGAGATATTGGGCCGCCAGTTGCCCGATGGCGGTTTTACCCTCTCCAACCTGGTAACGGGCTGGCAGCGGCACGACGGAACGCCCCTCGAAACCGGCGCCGACGGCTACGCAACCGGCCTCATCGCCTTCGTTTTGGAACAATCCGGATTTCCGCGCGGCCGCACGGAATTACAGCGTGCGCTTCGGTGGCTGGCCGGCCACCAGCAGCCCGCCGACGGCCGCTGGTTGGCATACTCGCTCAATAAGCAGCGCGACCTCGACAGCGATATCGGCAAGTTTATGAGCGATGCCGCCACCGCGTACGCGGTTATGGCCCTGGAACATGCGAACCTGACGGGTGCCCGATAGGATCGCGCGGAATCGTTTCGCTGGTCTCCGGCTGACGCGCCTCAAGCGCAATTCGCCGCCGCGACACGAGCCTGTGCCGCCTCTTCCATCACCGAACGGAGGGAATCTTCGAGCGGCCCGGCGAGCAGTTCCAGATCGATCCTGCGAAGCGTCGTCTGACAGAACCCCCGGGGCGAGATCGTCGCCAGAACAGACCCTTGCTCCGTTGCGAACACGGCGATGCGAACCGGCAGGAGCATGGCGAGACGAATGTCGGCCTGGAGCATCATCGTATACTGGTCCGCGAAGCAGATCGTCAACGCGATGGCATCCGCCCCTCCTTCGGACAGCAACTGCCCAAGGCGAGTCACTGCCAGGACGCCGCCCCCACGCCGGTCAATAGCGGCACGCAACGCCACCTTGATCTGTTCCGGCACCAAAGTCGAATGCACCTGGAGCAATTTCTTCATCTCCTCGCGTAAATCCGGTCCCGGCTGCGAAAGTAGACTATATCTATAGCAAATTTAGAAATTGATTTCTGTTTCGAAGAGAACACCGACAAAAAAAAGACCGGATGCGGCCGAAAAACGCCACCCGGTCTTGATTTTTATATCTGGATAAAACGTCAGGCGCAGGCTTTGCGGCGCCGGGCCAGTATCACAACGGAGCCGAGCCCAAGCAGAATCATCGAGGAAGGCTCGGGTGCGGCGGAACTTGCGGAGATGTCATCGAGTCCGTTGAATGCCGGCAGGTTGTAACCGCCGAACGCGATGGTTGTGCTCGAAGTAGACGCTGTTTCGGTGAAACTGTAGAACGTGTAGGACTGACTGAAATCCGTCAGGTTCTGGATCAGGTTGCCGTCCCAAAATGCCTGCTCGCCATTGGGGGAGCCATTCGAAGCCAGCCAAAAGCTGAACACGTAGGAGTCGCCGGCAACAGTAGGCAACACTTGAGAAATCACGTCGTAGGAGCCGACGCAGGTACCGCCGAATTGAGCGGCATTGCTCCCGCTCTTTACGCCGGGGTTATTGCCGACAAGGAGCAGCGAACCGCAAGCAGCCGAAGCGACGGTCCAGCCGGTGAGATCTCCCGTTTCAAAACCTGGGTTGGTTACGAGATTGCCTGCATGAAGTGGAAAACCGGGAATAAGCGAAACTGCGACAAGAGCAAGAAGAGCAATTCTTAACCTCATATTCCTCCAAGTGTGATTATAGTAACGATTCCGTCTGGTACCTAGACTTTGTTTCCTAAATAGTACTGGTACCTATCCATCGCTATCACCCTGGTAGGAGCCCTTGTGGTACTTCCCGGCAGGTTTGGGTTTCTCGCGAAGTGGTCAGCCTTCGAGCACCTGCTGAACGCAATTTCGCAGTTCCGCCAGGCTGAATGGCTTGACGAGAATGTGCTCGCCGTCCGGGATGCGGTCGCTGTGCCCAGTCATGCAGATGATCTTTGCGTCGGGGTTGGATTGGCGCACCAGTTTGACCACCTCGTTCCCGTCCATCACCGGCATCCGGAGATCCGTAATCACCAGGGCGATCCTCTTCGGGAACGACCGGAAGAGAGCGACCGCTTCCAGTCCGTTTCCCGCCGTCATCACCTCGTGGCCGGCCGCTTTCAAAACGGTGCATACGAGATTGCGAACCATCGCTTCGTCGTCAGCGACGAGGATTACCGCCATCTTTCGGTCTCCGGCGCTGGAGATCGACAAACATCCACACGGCCATGGCCAGGATGATGATGTCCATCGCAATCGCGAGGTGATTGGGTACGGTCCAGCCCCAGAGGTCCTCCGAGACGTCAGCAATGAGGTCTATCGCGCAGGACACTGCAAGCAGCAGGAAGAACCAGCGGCTGTACAAAAAGCTCCTCACGCCCTTTCATCGTACCGCAGGCAAACGAATCGGCCGCGATTGTGAAATGCCCGGGGATCAGCGTTCTAAGAGAAGTGTTCCCCGCCCCAGTATGCTGCACGGGTCCAGGCGCCTCTTGACCTCGCGCATCGCCTGAAGCTGCTCGGGAATGTACTGGATCTCGAGCAGGTGGGCTTTGCGCTTGCCGAGGCCGTGCTCGGCGGACACGGTGCCCCCAAGCGCGACCGCGCGGCGCGCGAGGTCGCCGAGGACGCGCGTGGCGTGTTCGGGATTCGCCGGATCGGAGAACAGGTTGATGTGTACGTGCGCATCGCCGATGTGGCCGAAGATCACATAGCGGCCCGGGAATTCCCGGTCGAGCCGCTCCCGGTAACTGGCCAGCATGGCGCGGTTCTGATCGAGCGGCACCGCGTAATCGGTGTTCATCTTCATGGCGCCGGACCGGCGAACCGTGTCGTTGACGATCTCCGGAAGACCGTGGCGGAAGCGCCGGAAGCGCTCGCGATCGGCGGCTGAGAGGGCGAACCAGGACTCCTCCGCAAGAGCGCCGGCAGCTTCGATGCGCTCCAGCCAGCGGTCGATTTCCGGATCCTCTTCCGACTCCAGTTCCTGCTCGATCAGCAGCGCCGCGGCTGCACCTTCCGGTATTTCCGGAAAGCGGGAACGCATCAGGCGCAGCGAATGCACGTCGAAGTACTCGATCATGCGCGCATCGCGCCAGGCTTCCACCGCGTCGAGCGCCGCATCGTCCGTCGGGAAAAATACCACGCCGCCGAGAACGGCCTTCGGCGCGGGCAGCAGCCGCACGCGAGCTTCGGCGATCACCCCGAGTGTTCCCTCCGACCCGCAGAAGAGATCCACCCAGTCCATCCCCGGGCGCAGCAGATACCCCGCCGTGTTCTTGGTGACCCGCGGAAGGGGTATCGAGGGCGGTTCGAAGTCGATCGCCTGCCCGCGCGCGTATTCGCGGACCGAACCATCCGCCAGCACCACCCGCAGGCTCTCGATCCAGCGGCGAGTGGAGCCATACCGGAAGCTGCGCGATCCACTGGCATTGGTGGCGATCGTGCCGCCGATCGAGGCGCCGGTCTCGGTGGGATCGGGAGGATAGAACTGGCCCGACACCTGCGCCGCGGCGTGCAGATCCCGCAGCAGGACGCCTGCTCCCACAATCGCAAACCCCTTATGGATTTCCAGGCGCGTCAGCTTTTCAAGGCAGAGCACCCAGCCGCCGAAAGGAACGCGTCCTCCGGTGACTCCGGTGCCGGCGCCCCCGATCGTCACCGGCGTTCCTGCCGCCGAAGCCTCACGCAATGCGGCCGCGACCCCGGCCTCGTCCTCGGGAACGATGACCCGCTCGGCGTGCCCGCGCAGTCCGGAGGCGTCTTCCAGGTAATTCGAAGAGATGGAGTCTGGTTGGTTCGGCATGCTACGGTGCAACTGGTCCCAAATACCTGGCGATCCACTCCAGGCTGCGCCGATACCGGTCCGCGATGTGCTTCCGTTCCCGCAAACCGTGCGGCTCGCGCGGGTACACCACGAATTCGGCGGGCACGTTGTAGCGCTTCAAACCGCGGTACAGCATCTGGCTCTGCGAGAGCGGGTCGGTCGTATCGGCCTCGCCCTGCAGGATCAGCGTGGGCGTTTTCGCGTTCTTAATGTAGACGATCGGGGAGGATTTCTGGAACCCGGCCAGGTTCTCGTAGGGCGTGCCGTAATACCACTCGTCGCCCTGGGAATGCGATTCGGTGCCGAACTCGGTGGCCAGGTCGGCCATCCCGGCGCCGGAGATCGCGGCTTTGAAGCGGTCGGTCTGGGTGATCGCCCATTCCGCCATGTAACCGCCGTAGGACCACCCGCCGATCGCGATGCGGTTCGAGTCGGCGATCTTGCGGGCGATCAGATCGTCCACCCCGGCCATCACGTCTTTAAAGTCGCCGCCGCCCCAATCGCCGCGGTTCGATTCCAGGAACTTCTGGCCGTACCCGATGGAACCGCGAATGTTCGGCTGCACCACCGTATATCCGCGCGCCGCCAGCAACTGCGTCAGAGCATCGAAGTGGTTCGACCACTCTCCGGCCGGCCCGCCGTGGACCAGGACCACCAGAGGCTGCGGCGCGGAAGAGTTGATGCCGGCGCCGCGGAAGAGCGCGGCCTCGATCGGCGTCCCGTCGAAGCTCTTATAAGTGTAGAGTTCCGGCCGCACGAGATCGAGCTTGGCGAGCGCCTCGTTGAAATGGCTGACCGGTCTGCCGTCCGCCCAGAGTTCCGGAGGCGTAGCCGCCGATTCCGCCACGTAGACCACCGCCCCGGCCGGGCTCACCGCGAACGCCGAGACCTCGAGCGAGTCGTTCGTGACCAGCCGGCGCGGCGCTCCGCCGGCGGTCTCCACCTCGGTATGGAATCCTTCGCGGAACAGACCGGCGAGTTCGGTCTCGCTCAGCCACTGGAAATTGCCAACCGGCCGGTCTTTCGCGGCCGTGACATTCCGCGGCACGCGCGTATCGAGCGGGAGAATAAAAAGGTCCTGCGCGCCCGGGCCATCCCCGGGGGATGAAACGAACGCCACCGCCGAGCCCTTCGGCGAAACCTGAATCCGCTGGAACGGCCCCTTGGGAACGAATACCTCCCGCACCGCGCCGTCGCTCAATGAGACCGAGCAGATACGTTCCAGGCCGCGGTGATCGTCCGCCGGACGATCCGTGCCGGACGCCAGGATGCGTTCGCCATCGGGCATCCACGCCAGGTCGCGCCAGTGCCATGCCCCGACGCTGACCCGGCGGACCGCCTTCGTCGCCACTTCCACCGTCCAGATCCGGGCGGGACGCGGCTCATCGATCACGCGGGCGTCGTCCTGGTCTTTTTGCTTGCGCTCGGCTTCCGCGGTGCGCGGGTCCGTCGCCAGAAACGCGATGCGCTTCCCGTCCGGCGACCAGCGGAAACTCTCCACCGAATTCTTGGCGCCGGTCAGTGCCATGGCCTCGCCGCCATTCACGGGGAGCAGCCAGATCTGGTTACCCTCGCCGCGGTCCGAGAGGAACGCCAGCGTTTTCCCGTCCGGCGACCAGCGCGGGCTGGATTCCGATTTCGATGAGTTCGTCCACTGGCGCAGATCCCGGCTCCCGGTATCGTAAACCCAGATATGCCGCTGCGCGGTTTTCGTGGGCGACGGCGGTTCCTGAACCGTCAGGGCCACCCGCCGGCCATCTTGCGAGAACTGCAGATCCTGCGGCTCGCGAATCTCGATGGCCTGGTCGATCGACAGGCGGTCCGCCGCGCAGAGCCCGGATACAAGAAGAGCGGCGGCGATGAAAACCTTCATGAGAGCGGCCTCGTGAGTAGACTATATTTCCAGAATCACCGGCATGATCAGGGGCCGGCGTGATGTTGATTTTACAATGTACCGCTTCAGGTCCGCGCGGATCTTTTCCTTCATCACCCCCCAGTCGGTTTTCTCCTCCTGGTTGGAGCCCTCCAGCGTTTTGGTGACTACCTGGCGCGCGCTTTCCATGAAGGCGGTGCTGTCCTCGGCCACCGCGAACCCGCGGCTGACGATCTCGGGCAGGTTCTCCATCCGGCCGGTGTGGCGGTTGATCGCGATGATCGGCAGCACGATCCCGTCTTCCGAGAGGTGCCGGCGATCCCGTATCACGACCTCCTGAACCACGTCGTCCACAGAGCCTGAGTCGATGCACACGCGGCCCACCTGAATCCGTCCCGCTTTCCTGGCCCCTCGGTCGTCGATCTCCAGGATTTCCCCCGAATCCATGACGAAGGTGTCCTCGAGGCCGGCGAAGCGCAGGTGGTCCGCCAACCGGGCGTGCTTGGAAAGCTGCCGGAACTCGCCGTGGATGGGCATGAAGAACCGCGGCCGCACGAGATTGAGCACCAGCTTCATCTCCTCCACGCTGCCGTGTCCCGAGACGTGCAGCGGGGGGTTCATGCTGCCGTACAGAACCTCCGCGCCACGCCGGGCCATGTGGTCGATCATCCGGAAAATCGCCTTTTCGTTCCCCGGAATGATGCGCGAACTAAGCACCACGGTGTCGCCCCGATCCACCGAAATGTGTTTGTGGTTATCCACAGCCACGCGGGAGAGGGCCGACATCGGCTCGCCCTGCGTCCCGGAAATCAGGATCGCGACCTTCTCGGACGGTAGCTCCATCGCGTCCTGCGGGCGCAGAAGGATGCCGTCCGGGATCTCCAACAGACCCAGGGAGTGCGCGATCTCCGTCACCGAAACCATACTTCTGCCGATCACCGCCACCCGGCGTCCGTATTCCTCCGCCAGATTGAGCACGAGCTGAATACGGTGGATCGACGAGCTGAAGCACGATACCACCACCCGCTGCTGGGCGCGGCTGAAGATCTCCTCCATTCGCGGCCGGACGGCGCGCTCGGATTCCGTGTACCCGGACCGGTCGGCATTGGTGGAATCGGAAAGCAGCAGCAGAACTCCGCGCTTGCCGTAATCCGCGAATGTGTGAAGGTCGAACAGCTCGTTATCGGTCGGGGTGGGATCCACCTTGAAATCGCCCGTGTGGATGATGACCCCCAGCGGTGTGGTGATGGCCAGGGCGACGGCGCTGACGATCGAGTGCGTAACGTGAATAAACTCGATCTTGAAGGGACCGATCTCCACAATCTGCTTCGGCTTCACCTGAACGAACCGGGGCTCCTGCTCGAGGTCGTACTCTTCGAGGCGGCGATCCACCAGGGCCAGGGTGAAGTCCGTGCCGTAGACCGGCACATCGATTTCGGTCAGGAAATACGGGACGGCGCCGATGTGGTCTTCATGCCCATGTGTCAGGACGAGGCCAAGGACGTGCTCCTGATTCTCTTTCAGGAAAGTCAGGTCGGGCATAACGAGATCCACGCCCAGAAGTTCGGCGTCGGGGAACATCATGCCGCAATCTACGATGATCATGTCATCGCCGTAGCGGATGGCGGTCATGTTCATGCCGAACTCGCCCAGGCCACCCATTGGAATTATTTGTAACTTGTTTTCACTCATTCAGTTTTGAGATCACCTGTAACCTGCCGCTTGAAGTTCGAACAGCTCGGCATAGCGGCCGCCGAGGGAGATGAGTTGCTGGTGTGTGCCCTGCTCCGACACAGTGCCGCCGGCTAAAACCAGGATGCGGTCGGCCATCCGGACAGTGGAAAACCGGTGCGAAATCAGAACGGCCATACGGTCCCGGGTGAGATCCGCGAAGCGTTGAAACACTTCGTACTCCGCGCGCGCGTCCAGGGTGGCGGTCGGCTCGTCCAGAATCAGCAGCTGGGCGTCGCGCATATAAGCGCGCGCCAGCGCCATCTTCTGCCATTCGCCGCCCGACAGGTCCACGCCGCCTTCGAAGCGCCTCCCCACCATCTGGTCGTAGCCGTTCGGCAGCCGGTCGATGACATTCTGCGCCATGCTCTTCATCGCGGCGGTTTCGATGCGGGTTTGTTCGTCGAGGGCTTCGATTTTGCCAAACCCAATGTTCTCACGAACAAACATGTCGTATCGCATGTAATCCTGGAAGATCACACCGATCTCCCGCCGGAGATCTTCCACCCCGTACTCCCGCAGGTCGATTCCGTCCAGCAGAATGGCCCCTTCGGTCGGGTCATAGAGGCGGGCCAGCAACTTGACCAAGGTGGTCTTCCCAGCTCCATTTTCTCCAATTAGTGCCAATTTTTCAGCAGGATGCAGGTGAAAGTTGATGTTTTGGACTACCATGCGATCCGAGCCCGGATAGGCAAAGCCCACGTTTCGGAACTCGAAGCCGCGGAGAATCGGGCGGGGCGCGGGGATGGAGTGCGGCAGCGACCGGATTGTCGGCTGCATCTCGAAAAACTCAAAGAGATCCTTCAGGAAGATGGCTTGCTCCGAGATATCGTTGAAGCTGCTCAGCACGCGCTCGATGTAGCCGCGGGAACGGGAGAAGGCGCCCGTGAGGAAGGTAAAGGTCCCAACCGAAATCCCGCCTGCCAGCGTCTTCACCAGGACCACGGCGTACGCGCCATAGTAGCCCCCCGTCGAGACCAGGTTCAAGGCCGAACCGAGGGTCGCGCGCTTGATCGCAACTGCCTTATTTTCCAGGTAAATATCTTCCGAAACCTGATGATACTGTTTAGCCAGATGCGGGCCCAGTCCGAAGATCTTGATCTCCTTGGCGCTCTGTATGCTTGCGCCGAGCATCCGGAGGTAATCCAGGCGGCGGCGCTGGGGAGTCCAGCGGTACAGGATCGAATAGGCCAGGGTGGTGAAGTGGGTCTCGCCCAGGAAAGCCGGCAGCACCGCGGCAACCAGGAGCAGCATTAGCCAGGGGGAGAACACGATCAGCCCGGCGGAGAGCGAAATCAGGCTCAGGGTGTCCTGGCACACGTTCAGCAGGGCCGCCAGCAGGCCCATCCGGCCCGTAGTCTGCCGCCGGGCACGCTCCAGTTTGTCGTAAAACACCGGATCTTCGAACGAAGCGAGGTCGAGCGCCGTTGCGTGCTCCATCAGCCGGACGCTCACCCGGTTGGTGAACCGGTCGCCCAGCAGGCTGTCAAACAGGGTGTTCGCCCGGCCCAGTACGTCGCTCACGACGGCGAGGGCAAGTTCCACGGCGACGAGGTTCCAGATGTGACGTAGATTGCCTTGTCCTCGCGAAATGCGGAGCACTACCGCGTCCAGGATCAGTTTGGGGACCCAGAGCATCGCCAGCGGGAGAAGCGCCCGTATGAGGCGCAAAATGACGGTCGCCACGACAAGCGGTGGGCTGGTCTCCCAAACCATTCGCAGGAGAGGGCGGACGTTGCGCAGCCCGGACAGCCGGTCGCGCCAGGAAAGTTCCTGAGGCGACTGCTTCGGCCGGGTAGGGTGCATAGAGTCAAGTATAACGGCTCTGTTTGGCACAAAATAAAAATGCTCACCCCGGAGGGTGAGCATTTTCTTTCCCTGTTCTACCAGGGCGATGTTCGATGGGAGAATCAGTTTCGACGGAATCGCAACCGTCAAAAACTTTGTAGTTGGATCTTATTTCCCTACGGGCCTCAAGTCAAGGAAAAATCCCGCTGAAAATTTTCCGTCGTAACCTGCTCGTAGAGGGTGACTTGCGCGACGAGATAGTTTTCCACAGTTAGTACCGGAAGCCCCAAAATGCGAAACTCCAACCTCAGTTTTTCGCTCTAACTGAAAGAAAACACAAGTTACTTTTCAAAAGAGATCAGCGATTCTCCAGATGCAGGGAGATCATCGCCTCCAGTTCCTCCGCCTTCTTCCCACGCCTCTGGAAGGCCCTTAGCCCACCCACCGCCAGCCCCGACACGACCGAAAACGCCAACAGGATCCCTATAAGAACAAAGATATTTAGGACCAGCTCGCCAGGGTTGTCGCGGCGCGTGGGCACGTACTCGTCGCGGGTCACCGTCGCCTCGTAGCGCACTTCCCCGAGGACCCGTTCGGCGGCGTCCGGGTCGGCCGGCGCTACCGTTACAGCAACCAAAGGGCCGCTCCGCTTAACTATGGCACCGGGTATTTTCCCGATCTCGGTAGCCTGCTGCATGGCAATCTGCGGAGTCGGGTAGTTGAAAATTGCCACGGTCAGGTTCCCCTTGGAACTGTGGAAAACTCCCAACTGGCCTTCCGCGCCGAAATGGAACGCTGCGGCCGAAGGGGGGATTGCCCCATCAAACCGGCTGAGACCGATGGGCCCCAGGACGTACCGCCCGC
Organism: Bryobacterales bacterium; assembly: GCA_963796485.1. Taxonomy (GTDB): domain Bacteria; phylum Acidobacteriota; class Terriglobia; order Bryobacterales; family Bryobacteraceae; genus CAWCDJ01. Next base: position 52,195 of record CAWCLV010000013.1, on the reverse strand, counting down.
TATTCGGCACCAGCCCGTCCACCGGAAGGTAGCCGCGCAGCACGGGGAGCGAAGTGGTATCCACGTTCTTGAGCCCCTGAAGAAGCGCGTCGATATCGGGCTTGGCGGGTTGGGCGCCGGCGAACTGGATGAGGTAATTCCCGTGCACCAGCAACAAAGAGTCAGGCGTTTGCGATGCCAGCACCGCCGCCGCGGACGGCATAGCGTCTGCCGGCCGCTGCCATTCGAACGCCGCCATGGCGCCTGTGCTGTCCTGCAACTGCCAGACGGTGACGTTCAGCTTGGCGGAACCGTTTTCGTAGACGGCGGCTTCGGAGGATTTCAGTCCGTACTCGCCCCATAGCTGCCGGTCCACAAGTACGGGCTGAGACGTGGAGGCGCGGCGATATTCGCCGATGGCGTCAGGCAGGATCGCCGCTGAAGCCAGCAACGGCAGCAGCACGACGGAAAGGAGCAATTTCATTGTTTGATTAGACACCCGAAAAGTTAAAAGCGGGCAGGCCGGGAGGCCTACCCCACTTACGCGCCGTGGCACTTTTTGTATTTTTTGCCGCTGCCGCAGGGGCAGGGGTCGTTGCGGCCGACTTTCTGGCCGGCCACCGCCTGCTTGGGCTCGTTGCTGCCGTCTCCTCCCAACTGCAGCTCGGCCAGTTCCCGCTCCTTCTTCCGCTGAATGTTGCGGGTGAAGTCCTCCATCGTGTTCTTGGCCGCAAGCCTTTGCTGCTCAGTGGGATCCGGACGCTCATCTTCCTCTTCTTCGCCCTCTTCGTCGTCCTCCGTCGGGAACGGCAACACCGGACCCGCGGAGGTGGTCACCTGGAGAAAAAAGAGGTACCGCACGGTCTCGTCCTCGATGCGGTCCATCATAGCGGTGAAGAGCTCGAAGGACTCTTTCTTGTACTCGACCAGCGGGTCCTTCTGGCCGTAGGCGCGGTTGCCGATGCCCTGCTTCAACTCGTCCATCGACAGCAGGTGGTCCTTCCACTGGTTGTCGATGACCTGCAGCATGACGATGCGCTCGGTCTGGCGCATGATATCGGGACCCACCAGGTCCTCTTTTTCCTGGTACTTCTGCTGCAACCGCTGGAAAATCACGTCGATGATTTCGGCCCGGGTGAGGCTGGCAAACTCCTCGATGTCGATTTTGGCCCCGAACTGGCTCAGAATGTCGTTGCGGAGCGTGGCCACATCCCAGGTCTCGGGGTGGGCATTCTCCGGGCAGCGCATATCGACGTGCTGCTCGATGATGCCCTGCACCATTTCCATAATGTGCTCTTTCTGATCGATGCCCTCGAGCAACTGCCGCCGCATGCCGTAGACGGCCTGGCGCTGCTTGTTGTTGACGTCGTCGTACTCGAGCAGGTGTTTGCGGGCTTCGAAGTTCTGGACTTCGACCGCCTCCTGGGCCTTGGCGATGCGCTTACTGATGAGCTTGGACTCGATCGGCACGTCCTCTTCCATGCCCAGCCGCAGCATCAGATTCTGCATGCGCTCGCCGCCGAAAATGCGGAGAAGATCGTCCTGCAGCGAGAGGAAGAAGCGGGAGCTGCCGGGGTCGCCCTGGCGACCGGCGCGTCCGCGCAACTGATTATCGATTCGCCGCGATTCGTGCCGTTCGGTAGCTACGATGTGCAGCCCGCCGAGGGCCGTGACTTCGTCGTGTTCGACATCGGTCTGCGCCTTGAACCGGACGTACAGCTCGTTCCACTTCTCGAGCGGCACCCGGTAGAACTGGTCCTGGTGCGAGAAGTAGCTGAAATCGGCGTCGGCCACGTACTTCATGTTCTCGGGCGAGAGCCGCTCGGCAATTTTCTGCTTCAGGCACTCGTCCTTGGTCATGAACTCCGGATTGCCGCCCAGCAGGATGTCGGTACCGCGGCCGGCCATGTTGGTGGAGACCGTCACCATGCCCTTACGACCCGCCTGCGCCACAATCGAAGCCTCGCGCTCGTGATTCTTGGCGTTCAGTACCTCATGCCTGACCCCCATTCGCTTGAGAATGGCCGCGAGTCTCTCCGATTTTTCGACCGAAATCGTGCCGACCAGCACCGGCTGGCCGTTTTCGTTTAAGCTCTTGATCTCTTTGGCCGCGTTCCGGAACTTCTCGTCCTCGGTGCGGTAAACGACGTCCGGGTTCTCCTTGCGGATCAGCGGCTGGTTGGTGGGGATCACCACCACGTCGATGTTGTACGTTTTCTGGAACTCCGCCGCTTCCGTTTCCGCCGTACCGGTCATGCCCGAGAGCTTTTTGTACATGCGGAAGTAGTTCTGGAAGGTGATGGTGGCCAGGGTCTGGTTTTCCCGCTGGATTTTCACCCCTTCCTTGGCCTCGACTGCCTGGTGCAGCCCGTCGGACCAGCGCCGGCCCGGCATCAGGCGGCCGGTGAACTCGTCCACAATGATGACTTCGGGACCTTCGTCGCCATCCTTCACCACGTAATCGCGGTCGCGCGTATACAGCACGTGCGCCCGCAACGCCTGCTGCACATGGTGGTTGAAGTCAATGTTCTGGGGATCGTAGAGGTTGGTGAGGCCCAGCAGTTTCTCGACCTTCAGCACGCCCTCTTCGGTGAGGCCGGCGGCCTTGTGCTTTTCGTCGATGGTGTAATCGCCGGTGGTGTAGTTCTGGCCCGGCTCCCTGCCCTCGATCACTTCGCCGCGGACGAGTTTCGGGATGATGCGGTTCACCTTGTAATACTTGTCGGTGGATTCCTCGCTGGGGCCGGAAATGATCAGCGGGGTACGGGCTTCGTCGATCAGGATCGAATCGACTTCGTCCACAATGGCGTACTGATGCACGCGCTGGACGCAGTCCTCGATCCGAAACTTCATATTGTCGCGGAGGTAATCGAAGCCGAACTCGTTGTTGGTGCCGTAGGTGATGTCGGCGCCGTAGGCGTCCTTCCGCTCCTGGTCGTCGAGGTCGTGGACGATGACGCCCACCTGGAGGCCGAGCGACTTGTAGAGCCGTCCCATCCATTCCGAGTCGCGTTTGGCCAGGTAGTCGTTGACCGTAATGACGTGCACACCCTTGCCCTCGAGGGCATTGAGATAGCACGGCAGCGTGGCGACCAGCGTTTTTCCTTCGCCGGTCTTCATTTCGGCAATCCGGCCTTTGTGCAGGACCATGCCGCCGATCAACTGCACGTCGAAGTGCCGCATATTCAGGAAGCGGCGCCCGCCTTCGCGGACGACGGCGAAGGCTTCGATCATCAGGTCGTCTAGAGTGGCTCCCTGCGCGATCTTCTCTTTGAATTCAATGGTCTTGGCGGCGAGATCAATGTCCGAAAGCTTGCGCATGGCGGGTTCAAACTCGCCGATCGCCGCAACCGTGGGCAGCATGCCCTTGACTTCGCGCTCGTTCCTGGTGCCGAATACTTTTGCCAGAATGGCATCAACAATCATGAATAGTTCTCTATGGGCGGGGATGTCCCAACTATCATTTTACCTTTTATATTCAAGACGCACAGGGGAAAGCGCGGATTAGCTCCTTCCTTATGTGCAGGGGGGTAAAATCGAAGCGGCCATGATTCGGTTTTTGCTGCCGGCGGTGCTGGCCATAGCGGCCTTCGCGGCCGGACCGCAGTTCGAGGTCTCCGGCAGGCTCGTGCCTCCGCAGACTGCCTCGGTGACGCTTTACCGCGTGGCAAGCCCCTTCACCGTCTCGACCCTCACGGGCGAAGACGGCCATTTCACCTTTAAGAAGCTGGAACCGGGCGCGTACACCATCGCCGTTCTGGACCCGGCGCGCGGCGAGGCCCGCCGCACCATCGAAATCGGTCCGGCTTCGGCCGACGAACACGACCGGATCACCCTCGACCTGGACCTGAAAGATGCGGATTTCGTGCTCGGGGACACGCTGCGCCGGCGCAACTCCGTAAGCACCCGCCAGCTGGCGATCTCCGAGAAGGCCATCCGCGACTACGAGGACGCGCAGAAAGATCTGGCAAAGAAGCAGGTGGATTCCGCGGTCGAACGCCTGGAGCACGCCGTGGCGCTGGCGCCGCAGTTCTCCACCGCATGGAACAACCTGGGGACCATCGCCTACCAGACCCGGAAGTACGAACGGGCGGCCGAGTGCTTCCGGCAGGCCCTCAAAGCCGATCCGCGGTCTTTCGAGCCGCTGGTCAACCTGGGGGGCGTGCTGATCAACCTGCACCAGGTGGAGGAAGCCTGGGACTACAACGTGCGGGCGGTCCTCGAACGGCCCAACGACGCCCTGGCCAACTCGCAGCTCGGGATGACCTACTTCGAAATGGGGCGGCTCGACCTGGCGGAGAAACATTTCAAGGTGGCGCGGAAGGCCGACCCGGCGCATTTCTCGCACCCGCAGCTCTTCCTGGCGGAAATTCACCTCCGGCGCGGAGATAAGCGGGCCGCGGCGGACGACCTGGAGGATTTTCTGAAGCGCCACCCGGATTGGCCGCAAGCCGCCAAAATGCGCGCCACCATCGAGGAGTGGCGGAGCGGGTCACAATAGGATTTGCGCCTCCCTGTAGACGACCTGATCCCCGAGATCCTGAATACCCTGCGGCACGGACCGAACCTGGTGCTCGAAGCTCCGGCGGGCGCCGGCAAGACCACCCGCGTGCCGCCTGCCCTGCTGGACCTCACCGACCGCGAGGTTCTGGTGCTCGAGCCGCGCCGCCTGGCCGCGCGATTGGCCGCCCGCTTCGTGGCCGGAGAGCGGGGCGAGGCGGTGGGAGAAACGGTCGGTTACCAGGTGCGGTTCGAAGAAGTGGCGGGACCGCGAACGCGGCTGCGCTTTCTCACCGAGGGCGTGCTCACCCGCCGGATGCTCTCCGATCCGCTGCTCGAACGGGCCGGCGCGGTGGTCCTGGACGAGTTCCACGAACGGCACCTCGAAGGCGACCTGGCGCTGGCCCTGCTTCGCCGGTTGCAGCGGACGAAAAGGCCGGACCTCCGGCTCATCGCCATGTCGGCCACGCTGAACGCCGGGCCGGTGGCGGACTATCTGGGTGCGCCGGTGCTGCGCTCGGAGGGGCGGCAGTATCCGCTTGAAATCGAGTACACCCCGCATTCGCCGGCGGCGCTCGAAGTGCAAGTGGCCGGCGCGCTCGACCGCCTGGCGGCACGCAACATCGAAGGGCACGTACTGGTGTTCCTCCCGGGAGCAGCGGAAATCCGGCGCGCCCGGACGGCGTGCTCCGGTCTGGCGCGCCGTCACGACTGGAGCATCTTACCGCTGCACGGAGACCAGCCGCCGGAGGAGCAGGATTGCGCGGTCGCGCCATCTCAACGCCGCAAAATCATCCTATCGACCAACGTCGCCGAGAGTTCCATCACCATCGACGGCATCGGCGCGGTGGTCGATAGCGGGCTGGCGCGCGTCGCGGGTCATTCGCCGTGGTCCGGGCTGCCGACCCTGCAAGTGTCGCGGATCAGCCAGGCATCCGCCAATCAGAGGGCCGGACGCGCCGGACGTACCGGTCCCGGAATCGCGATTCGCCTTTACCCTTTGGAGGACTTCGTCCGGCGGCCGGCCCATGACACACCCGAAGTGCTGCGCGCCGACCTCGCTCCGATGACGCTATTGGTCAATGCGATGGGGATCCGCGGGTTGGACGATTTGGAGTGGCTGGACCCGCCGGACGCTGCCGCCGTGGAACACGCTTCCGCGCTGCTCCGGCTTCTCGGCGCGAAGGGGACGGGCGCGGGGGAGATGGCACGCTATCCCCTGCACCCGCGTTTGGCGCGCCTCATCGTGGAATCGCGGCGGCGCGGTGTCGCGGAGGACGGCTGCACGGCGGCGGCGATCCTCAGCGCCGGCGCGCGACTTCCCGCTCAGCCGCAACACGAATCGCGCTCCGACGTCCTGGGGCTGATGGAAGCCGAATGGGACCCGTACACCGCGCGCACGGTCCGGCAACTCCGCCGGATCGTCGATCCTCCGAAGCAGCGCGGCCGCGATGAAAACGGCCTGCTGCTCTCCGTTCTCGCCGCCTTTCCGGACCGCGTTGCGCGGCGCCGGCAGGGCCAGGAATTGCTGATGGCCTCGGGCGGCGCGGCCGCGCTTAGCCCTGCGAGTTCCGTAACGGGCGCGGAGTTCCTGGTGGCGGTGGAGGCCGAAGACCGGCGCGATCAAAAGGCTCCGCTGGTTCGCATCGCCAGCGCCATCGAACCGGACTGGCTGATCGATCTCTTCCCGGATCGCGTGCGCGAAGTCTCGGAAATCGCGTGGAACCGGGCCGCGGAACGCGTGGAAAGCGTCAGCGCCCTGATGTTCGACAGCATCGCCATTGAGCGCAGCAGCAGTACCCCCGATCCGGAGCAGGCGGCCGGGATGCTGGCGAGCAAGGCCCTGGATGCGGGCCTCGGACGGTTCGACGACATCGCAGCGATCGACGCCTTCCGGGCCCGCGCGCGTTTCGCGGATATTCCCGAGCCCGATTCCGAAAGCGCGCTGCGGAGCCTGGCCGCGGGGCTGCGCAGTTTCACCGAACTGGAAGCCGCCACACGCCACGGAGGGCTGCTTCGCGCCATGGAGCAACAGTTGCCGGCGGCCGCACGGAGGCAGTTGGAAGACGCGGCGCCGGAGAAAATCCGGCTGCCCGGCGGACGGCAGGTGCGGGTCCACTATGAAGACGGCCAACCGCCCTGGATCGCCTCGCGCTTGCAGGATTTCTTCGGGATGCGCGCCACCCCGATGGTGGCGAGAGGGTCGGTGCCCCTGGTGATCCGCCTGCTCGCGCCGAATCAGCGGCCGGTCCAAACCACCACGGACCTGGCGGGTTTCTGGGAACGCCTCTATCCGCAAGTAAGGCGGGAATTGATGCGGCGCTATCCGAAGCACGCCTGGCCGGAAGATCCGCTCAGCGGAAAAACGGGCAGGCCGCGATGACGGCCCGCCCAAGGGGGTTAGTGCGTAACAGGAAGACTTTGGGAAATCGTCTTGGCAGCGTTGCTGCAGACCGGATGGCCCCAGCCACTCGTGCTCGAACCGATCTGGAAGCCGGCGGGGGTGGCGATGTCGTACACGATGTTGTCCGGACGGCTGGTATCTCCGCTGACGCCCGCGGGAACATGATCGAGACTAAGGTTGTTCCGGGTGCGCCACGCGATGTTGTGGTCGGCGCAGGAGGAATCGCCGCTCACGCCCAGAGCGCCTAGCAGTTGATGGCTTGCATTATACAGGGCCAGACCACCGCCGAAGACGTTTACGCCGCCGATTTTTCCGCCGACCATGGGGTCGTTCGGCTGCCCATAATTCGCCGCGTTCCCGCGGTACACCAGATCAGTGTTCACGGGATTGCTGGCCTGCAATCCGTAGAGGCTGCCTCCCGGATTGACGGCGCTATAAAGGTTGGCCGTGGAGAGCGCAAGGGCCGGCAAACTGAAGGCATTCGCCGTGTTCGCCTTTTGCGCCGCGATTGCGCGGCTACCCGGCCACTGGTCGCCGCGGCTATTGCCGGTGAAAGCGACGGCGCAGACTATGCCATCGCGATTCACGACAACGCCCCACATATCCAGATTGAAACCGCCGTTGTTCTGGCCGCGGGCCAATTTGAGCGCGGCTTTAAGAGTCGATTGAGACGGCAAACCGGCACACACTCCGACTGCCGGCGGGTCCGGCGCATCACCCCGCCCGTTGCCGTTGCCCGGCTGGGCTGCGGCCGTTGCGGCTAACACCAGACCGATGGCAAGCACACCGGCCAATCCCCGATTTCGCATTTGAAAAACCTCCGACTAATTCCGCTGGCGCGGCAAGATCAGAGAGTATTCTGCCATTAATTTCCGAAATTAGGGATAAAAACGAACAGCAGCGGTCCCGGTTGTTGTCTGGTTCCGTACGTTAGGGCGGGATAGGTTCTGCCCCCAACCCGGGTAAGTTACGGATTGACTGTGAAGGTGGCACCTCGGGAGACCTTGCTGGAAGTTTCGCCGTTCGGCGTAACTCAGTCCCGGCGAATCGCAACATTCGCAGCGCCGCCGCCCTTGCGGAGCTGGCGGAGGCCGGGGAGTTACACGGCTCTTGCGGCGCGGGCTTTCAAGCGGGAGGTCAGCATGCTCAGCACGTTGGTCTGCAACCACCCTCCGGCGGTGGAAAGTACCAGGGCGCTCAGAGGATTCAGGGCTACCGCGCGGCTGACCGAGGCCAGCCCGAGAAAGATGCAGATCCAGTAGAAGATGAACCCCGTAATCGTCCCGATCCACAACTGGCGAATGCCCGACCGCTTGCGCTTGACATAAGCCAGATATCCGCCGGCCGTTCCACCCAGAACCGAGAGGAGGAACAAGGCCACCGGCAGAGACACCTGGAGCGTTGCGGTAGACGTCAGCAGGTTAGGCGTGGCGGCGGAAATGAGAACCGTGCCCGAAGCCTCCGGCAGGAAGTTAGTTCGCGCGTCGAAACCGCCCGCGGGAATTTCCAGTTGCTTCCGTTCGATGGTGCCGCGCCCGGAATTCAGGACCACGCTGACGGGACGGGCCACATCGGTCGGGAGGGGCCGGCCATCGCTGCCGAGCAGGGTCACCACCACATCGGAGGTGTCGAGCAAAGAAATTCCGGGAGGGCTGAACCGAATATCCAGCCGGGTGACCGGCGGCCGGAAACGGATCTGCAATTTCTTGTCTCCCTGTAATTGCGCGGGCGGCGCGCTGCCGAGGTACTCCACCGTCACGATTCCGGATTCGGTGGAAGTGAGAGTGGCCCGCCCGCTCGATTGGCCGCGCGGGATGACCAGCGGCGCGGGGCGGAGCGTGCCGCTGCTGTCGAAAACATTCAGCCGAATGTCGTTGGGCGCGGATTCGGCATTGCCCACGAGAAACGCCTGCACCGTCGCGGTGTCCTGGCCGTCGGCGAGAAAGGGGCGGTCCGGGCTGTAGCGCAGGGCCAACTCCAGCTGCAACGGCGCCGAAACAGGCGGCGGCGCGATGCCGAGGGGCACCGGGAGTCTCCCGGGCGCCGGTCTCTCGACGAGTGCCGGCTTGACCTGGACAAACGCTCCGCCCGGCAAAAGCTCGGGGTGTTTTGCCCAGAGGTAGACAAGGCCCGGCCCGGGTACCGTCACGACGAATTCTTTGGAGGAATCACCCGCTCCGAAGCCGACCGTCCGCAGGTTTTCGACTTTGCCGGAAGGCAGCCGCGCCTCAATGAGTACCTGAAGCGACCGCCCTGCGGCCACCGGCTGATTGGCAACGTTCAACAGGCGCACCTGCAACGTGGCTTGCGCTCCGGCGCGAACTGTTTCCTGCTCCGGAACGACGTCGAGTTTCACCGGGGCGGAAGCCGCCGCAGCCATTGCAACGGGGGCGGCAGCGAACGCCAGGATCATCAGCCAGGATCGAACAGGCACCCAGACCTCCTCGAATTGCCCCCGATGATACCAGATGCGGCGCCAATCAGTCACCGGCCGGCTGCGGATCGATCAGCACCCAGGAAACGGCGGCGGCGAGGTACAGCCCGGCAAGCAGGTAGAGCGGAAGGCTCCAGTTGCCGAGGCGGTCCACGATGTAGGCCAGTACGATAGGGCTGAGGATCCCGCCGACCTGTCCGGCGGTGTTCATGATCGCGCTGAGCACGGCTGCGTTCGGGCCGCCGAGATCGATCGCGGTAGCCCAACTGGGAGCGAGCGTGAACATGGAAAGCGCGCCGGCGACCGCGATCAGCACGCCGGCCGTCTCCGCGTGGGGAGACGCCGTGCCGAGAAAGAGGACCGCGGAGGCAAGCAGGTAGGCGGCGAAGCCGACTCCCGAGCGGCCGATCCGCACACCGAAGCGCCGGGATAGAGCATCCGTAGCGATGCCGCCCGTGATGTCGGCCGTCACGCTGAGGAGCAGCGGCAGCCCGGCGAAGATCGCCAGTTCCGTGGACGCCATTCCGCGGGCCTTCGCCAGATACACAGGCAGCCAGGTGATGAAGAAATAGAACCCGTAGGTGTTGGCGAAGTACTGGATCGAGAGCGGTAGCAGGCTTGGGGTGCGGAGTACGCGGCCCCACGGCACCGGACCGTGCGATTGCGAAATGCCGCGCTCCTTTTCGATCAGTTCCCGTTCCGCCGCGGAGACGGAGGGGTGCGCGGCCGGATCGTCGCGGAACCAGCGGTACCAAAGCGAGGCCCACGCGAGCCCGATGAAGCCGAGCGAAAAGAAGACCAGCCGCCACGGCAGAAAGGTCGCGATCCAGGCGACCAGCGCCGGAGTTAAGCCGCCGGCCAGGTGCGCTCCCGCGAAAAACACGCCCTGTACGCGTCCCCGTTCGCGGGCGGGAATCCAGCGGGAGAAAACGCGCGCGGCGTTCGGCCACGCGCCGGCTTCCCCCGCACCGAAGAGAAACCGCACGCCGAGAAGCGATCCGAAGCTGAATGCCGCACCGGTAGCCATGGTGAACCCCGACCACCAGAGCACGATCCGGGTCAGGACGGGGCGGCTGCCGACCCTGTCGGCCCACGACGCCGTCGGAATTTCGAAGATCGCATAGGCCAGCGTGAACGCGCTGAAGACGTAGCCCATCTGGATCTGCGTCAGCGCGAGATCGCGCATGATCGAGAGCGCCAGGATGGAGATGCAGACGCGGTCCAGGTAGGTGACGCCGGCCAGCGCCACGAGCGCGGCGACAACGCGGTATCGAACGCGGCTGGTCTGCGGAATCCGGGTCGGCTGGCTCATCCCTGGTAGAAGAGCCAGTGTATCCGGAAAGGGCGGACGCTGGAACCGCAATGCCGCATCGTTTTGCAATCAGCCCGCAACTTCCACGGAATCCCGCGATTGTGAAAACCCGTGCAATTTTGAGATGATGAGCCCAGATAATGCGCCTCAGGCTCTTGTACGGCGGCACGATCTTCGTCAGCTCGCTGCTGCTCTTTCTGGTGCAACCGATTATCGCCAAAGCGATCCTGCCATGGTTCGGAGGATCCGCCGGCGTCTGGACCACCAGTATGCTGTTCTTCCAGGTGTTTTTGCTGGCCGGCTATGGGTGGGCGCACTGGACCACCCGGCATCTGACGCCGCGCATGCAGGCCGGCCTGCATGTGGCGATGCTCGCGGCAAGCCTTCTGCTGTTGCCGGTAGCGCCCGCGGCGGCTCTCCGGCCGGTGGACGCGGGCGAGCCGATTCTGCGGATCATCGCGGTTTTGGCAGCTTCGGTCGGCCTGCCCTATCTGCTGCTCTGCGCGAACGGGCCGATGCTCCAGGTGTGGTACGGGAGGCGCGCGAAAACGGCGCTCCCCTATCGCCTTTTCGCCGTTTCGAACGTGGGTTCGCTCGCGGCCTTGATGGCCTACCCCTTCGTGATCGAGCCGTGGATTTCGCTGCGGCACCAACTCGCAGCCTGGTCCGCGGGCTACGCGGTGCTGGTGCTGCTTGCGGGCGCGGCGGCCTTCGCGGCATCTCGCGCAACGGCGGTGGAACCGCGCCCGCAGACCACCACTCCCGCGCGGGAAAAATGGTTGTGGATCGCTCTCGCGGCGTGCCCGTCCGTCCTCTGGCTGGCAATCGCGGGAGAACTCAGCCAGAACGTGGCGCCCATCCCGTTTTTGTGGGTTCTGCCGCTGAGCATCTATCTCCTGACCTTTATCCTCTGCTTCGACCGCGAGGGCTGGTACCGGCCGGCGATCTTCCGCGTCGCGCTGCCGGCATCGTGGGTATTGGTCTGGTATTGCCTTTACCGCCGCGGCGACATCGATTCCATCAAGTGGACCGTCGCGCTGCTTTCGGCTGCCTTGTTCATCTGCTGCATGTTCTGCCATGGCGAACTGGCGCGGCGCAAGCCGGAGAAAAGGGAACTGACGTCTTACTATTTGATGCTGGCCCTCGGCGGGGCCGCGGGTGGACTGTTCGTGGGCCTCGCGGCTCCCCTGCTCTTCAATCAGTACCTGGAGTTGCCGGTGGGGGTCGCGGGCTGCATGCTGCTGGCCATGGCGTTGCTTTACGGCTACTCGCCGCGCCGGCTGCTGCGGCTGGGCTTGATGGTGGGCGCGGGACTGGTGATCGCAGTACAGATCGGCGGGTACGCCGATGGAGCGCGGATCCGGGAGCGCAATTTTTACGGAGCGCTCCAGGTCAGCGTCGCCGGAGCGGGAGACCGGGCGGTGCTGATGCTCAGCAACGGACCGATCCGTCATGGCACGGAGTTTCTGAGCCCCGCCATGAGCCGCGTGGCGACCACTTATTACTCTCCCGATTCCGGTGTCGCGCTGGCCATCCGCTCGATGCAGAAACGGCCGCAGCGCGTCGGCATCATCGGGCTCGGGACCGGAACGCTGGCGGCGTACGGACGGCGTGAAGATTACTACCGCTTCTACGAGCTGAACCCCGCGGTAATCCAGGTGGCGCAGACGGAGTTTCGGTATCTGCGGGAGTGCCCGTGCCGGGTCGAGGTGGTCCCGGGCGATGCCCGGCTGGCGCTCGAGCGCGAACCGCCGCAGAATTTCGACGTTTTCGTGGTGGACGCATTCAGCGGCGACTCGATTCCGGTGCACCTGCTGACCCGCGAGGCGTTCACGTTGTATTACCGGCACCTGAAGCCGGATGGAATCCTGGTGGTGAACGTCACCAACCGGTATCTCGACTTGAGCCCTGTGGTCTCCGGACTGGCGCGCGCGAGCGGCCGGTATTCGCGGGTGTTCAACACGGCGGCCGACCCGTCCCGGGGGTTTTACGCGGCAACCTGGGTGGTGGTGACGCCAACCCGCGAGGCGCTGTCCTCGCTGCCCGATTCGCCGGCTCCGCCTCCACGAACGATTCCGCTCTGGACGGACGACTACTCGAACCTGTTCCGCGTGCTCCGGTAACCGGGGCATCAAGATTGCGACGCGCCGGAACATCCTGGGTTCCGCCGACCGTCCCTTCGCGGCTTCCCGACGGCTGTGAGTGCCTTCGCGAGTGCACTGGCGTCATCAGGCGCGGACATCGACCGTCGTGGGCCGCCCAAACTCAAGCACTTCGCAGCTTCGCGGAGACCTTCGGCTTGTGATGGCAGACCTCGCCATTGCGATTGCCATGGGCCTTCGGGAGTCGTATGCTGGAGCAGACGCGATGTACAGTCTGATTCTGTTCGTGTGCACCGGGCTTCTGGTCTATTGGGCCGCCAGAACCGCCCAGCTCCTATACGGGCCGCCAGACCAAACGGAGAGGACGCTCGAAAGCGACCTCTGGAGTTGCCGCCGGATTCTGGTCGGGTTGCGCACGTTACTCCTGCCTCCGACCACCCCGACGATTTAGTCATGTCCGCGCCCTTGAGGACCGTTCCCGCCGGCACTCTTCGCGTCCAGGTGTTTTCCTCGTCTCGCGAAGCCTCAATCGCCGCAGCGCATGCGGCCGCGGCAATCCTCGGGGCGACGATCTCCCGATCCGGCAGTGCACGCATCGCCGTAAGCACGGGGAACTCCCAACTCCAGTTTGTAGAGACCCTGGTCTGCGAGCCGGGCATCGATTGGCGTGCCGTCGAGGCGTTCCACCTCGACGAGTACGAGGGGATCGCGCCCACGCATTCCGCGAGTTTCCGGCTCTGGCTCCGGAAACACCTGGCGGAACGTGCGCCCCTGGCGGCGATGCACTACCTGGCAGGCGACGCCGCGGACCCGAAGGCGGAATGCCGCCGCTATGGCGCCTTGTTACAGGAGCGCCCGATCGACCTGGGATTCGTGGGAATCGGCGAGAACGGCCATATCGCGTTCAACGATCCGCACGTGGCCGACTTCGCCGACCCTCTTCCGGTGAAGGTGGTGGAGCTCGATGACGCCTGCCGGCGGCAGCAGGCCGGTGAGGGCCACTTCCCCGACGTCAGCGCCGTCCCAAAGCGCGCCCTCACCATGACATGCCCGGCGCTCTTCGGCATCGCGAGCCTGATCTGCTGTGTGCCGGATCTGCGCAAGGCCGAAGCCGTCAGGCAGGCGATCTACGGTCCGATCTCGACCGCGTGCCCGGCATCGATCTTACGAACTCACCCGGATGCGCAGTTGTTTCTGGACTGCGATTCGGCCTCGCTGCTTTCGTGACTTCCGCCGGCCGAACCGGACTGAGCAGCGGTGCTGGGGCGCGACGGCAAGACGCTTCAGGCTACTTCGGCGCCGCGCTCGATCAAAAGCTGCCGCAGAATCGAGCGGTGGCAGCGGTTCTCGTCGTCGCAGTAGCAGCCGATCGCGATATTGGCGCGGCGCGAGAGCCCGGCCAAAAGGTCGAGTTCCCGGCTGCGGTCCGGGGCGGCCATTTCGTGACGGAATTTCCGGCTGAATGCGGCCCAGGAACGGTCGTCTGACGCGGCAAGCGCCTCCTTCACGAGTTCCGCGCTTGGCGACAGGTTGGGAAACCAGACGTCGTAGTAATCGAGTTTGGCGAAATCCGATTTGGGAACGCCGCGCGGCGGGCGGCGCACAGTGCCGATTCGCAGCCCTTCACCGTGCTTCCGCGGAGTGCCGAGTTGAACGATGTAGATCGACATGCGCCTTACGTATACTCTACTCGCTCCGCAAAGCGGTGAACGGGTCGATCCGTGTGGCGCGGCGCGCGGGCAGGAATCCGGCGACAGCGGCAACGGCGGCCAGGAAAACGCTCGCGGCGAGGAAGGTGAGCGGATCGAACGGGCTGACGCCGATCAGGAAGGAGGAAAGGGTTCGCATCGAGCCAAACGCGAGAACCAGGCCGATGGCCACTCCGGCGCCGGTGAGGAGCAGCCCCTGTCGCGCAATGCCGCCGAGCACTTGTCCGGGCCTCGCGCCCAGAGCCATGCGGATCCCAATCTCGCGGGTCCGCTGGCCGACCGCATAGCTCATGACACCATAAAGACCCACCCCGGCCAGGAGGAACGCAAAAACGCCGAGCACCGCGAGCAAGGTGGAGGCCAGTTTCAGCGGGAACAGCAAAAGTGCGTTGTATTCAGCCAGCGGCGCGGCGGTAAACCCGGCGGAGTTGGGGTCCAGCCCCACGGCCTCGCTGCGAAGTGTAGGGATCGCGCTGTCGGGATCGCCTTTGCTCCGCAGGAAGAAGACGATCGGCTGTCCGAGGCGATACGACTGCCGGAAGGGGAGATAGAAATGCGGCAGCGGGTCCCCGGTGAAACTGAAGTACTTGCTGTCACGGACGAGACCGACGACCGTCCACCACCTACCCCAGACCCGCACCTGGCGCCCCACGGGCGAGGCGCCGCCGTAGAATCGTTTCGCGAACGCCTGATTGACCATCATGACTGGCTGGGTTTTGACGTCGTCATTCCCGGTGAAGTCGCGGCCGTCGAGGATAGGGATCTTAAGGAGGGCGAAGTACCCGGGGGCAATCGAAGTACGGTGCACCTTGATGTCTTCCGGATGCCGCGGGACAAAGCCCTTGGGAAGTGCACCGGTGTAGGCGCCATCGGTGGCCCATAGGGGAGCGTAGTCGGCATAAGTGACGGCGGCGATGCCGGGCGCGGGCTCGAGGCGCTCTCGCAGGCGGAAGCAGAAGCGCTGCAACTCCTCGGCCGAGTAACCGCCGGTTGCCATTGGAAAGCGGGCAAGGAGGACGCCGGCGCGATCGAAGCCGGGATCGATGGCATTCACGTTGCGGTAGCTCCGGTAAAACAGGCCGGCGCCGATGAGGACCAACATGGCGAGCGCGACCTCGCTAACGACAAGAGCCGCGCGCAGGCGATGCGAACGGGCGCCGGCGCTACCCGAGCGGCCGCCTTCCCGCAACGTCACATTGATATCGGATCGCAGCACGAAGAGGACGGGGGCGGCACTGGAAGCGAAAGCCGCGGCCACGCATATCAGGATCGCGAACGCCAGGATGCGGCCGTCCATCTCGACGGGGACGGACCCGGCGCGGGCGAGACGCGGGAGCAGGCTGGAGGCTCCGTCCGTCATCCAGAGCGCCAGTTGGATCCCGACGGCGGCGGCCGCGAGCGCCAGCAGCAGCGTTTCGGTGAAGCATTGCCTGGCCAGGCGCCAGCGTCCGGCGCCAAGCGCGGCGCGCACGCCGAATTCGCGCAGCCTCCCCACCGCGCGTGCCAGCAGGAGGTTCGCGACGTTGGCACAAACGATGACGAGGATCAAAAGCGACACGGCCATGAGGACCAGCATCGGCTGAAGAAATGAGGCCCGCCCGTGCAGTTGCGAGCGCCACATCGGTTCGAAGGTGGCGGTGAAGCCGCGGTGACCGGAGGGATCTTTGGCGGCAACGGCTTGCGCGGCGGCGGCCAGTTCAGACCGGGCGGCGCCGATGGATACTCCGGGAGCGAGGCGAGCGAACATGTACACTTCGCGAATCGAACGGTCGCGGAAATTCTCCTTGTCCAGCGCACCAAGTTCGGCGCCCATGGTAAAGGGCACCCAGAGATCGCACTGCAGGCCGGCCATGGCGCCGCGGAATTCGGGCGCCGTCACGCCGATGATGGTGAGGTCGTGGCGGTTGACGCGGATGGTTTTGCCGATGGCCGCGGGACTGGCTCCGAAGTCGGTCACCCAAAGGCGGTGGCTGATCACCACGACCGGGCTGGCGCCCGGGGCGTCGGAAGATTCCCCGGCATTGAAGACGCGGCCAAGTGCGGCGCGCACGCCCAGCACCGCGAAGAAATTGCCCGAGACCATTTCGCCCCACACGGGCTTGGGACGTTCAAGCCCGACGTTGAAAGCGCTCTCGTCGTGGGCGGCAACACCGCCGGCCAGCCGGAGGCGGTCGCGATAATCCCGGGAATCGAGCCAGGAGCCCCGCACTCGCGAACCGTCGGGACCGACCGTCTCGAGTTCCACCAGACGGCCCGGATCGGACGCCCCCGGAAAGGCCTTCCAGTACATTGTGTCGATGACGCTGAACATGGCCGTGGTGACCCCGATCCCCAGGGCCAGCGTCAAGACGGCGGTCAGGGTAAATCCCGGGCGGCTGAACAGGAGCCGGAATCCGTATTGCAGATCATCGAGAACGGAGCGCATAGCCGGAGACACGGGGGCACGTCCGGGGCCACTGGCGAAAGCCATTTTTGGACGGTTTACGGCGGATCTCCGTCCGGATTTGGGACATGGCGATCCGGAATCGAACGCGGGCTGCAATGGTCTACTGCTGCCGAGGGACGGTCCAGTGAATTTCGAAGGGACCGGTATCGTCTACGACGGTGTAGTCCGGCGGTGGGGCGAATAGCCCGGCGTCCGGCTCGTTGCGGCTTATGTTGGTGAGTTTGAATGTGCTTTCGCCGTGACGGGGATCCGTGCTTTTGGTGAGCACCATCATATGGAGTTCGTCGGAATACCAGTTTTCGGAGGTCACCTGAAAGGGGCGGTCGTTGCCCTGGCTGCCGGCGGGGAACGTCATAACCGTACGCTGTCCCTTGGCCATGACGCCTTCGACCATCTGGGCCCCGAGATCTTCGTGTGTGATGTCGGGCTGCGGGCGGCCTGCCATGGCCGGGACGGGGCCGGCAACTCTCTTCGCAGTGGCGCCAGTAGCGAACACGGTTCCGACGGCGCCGCCTCCGCCTCCGCCGGCGTTAACCATGGCGGGACGACTGGGCGGAGCTTCGAATTGGTACCGGTGCGCAACCTTGTTCTGGATATCCAGCGTATACCCGTACCCCGCGACGGGATCGCTGATTTCCACGATCTGGGGCGATTCGGGCACGTTGGAGGGCGCCCCCATCATAAGCTGGCGTTCGGTGCGCGTACGGCCCTGAGAATCGCGATACGTGGTCTCGTTCTGGAACGTGCTGGTGAAACGCGTGCCGTCGGCGCCGGTCTGGACCTGTTCCCTCACACTCTTGGCGGAGTAAGGGGCGCCGGGAACCGCCGGCGTCGCAAAACGGCGAGGAGAAAGGTGCATCGTACCGCCGCCGCTGCTGCTGTAAGTGCCGGACGTGACGGCCGTGGTACCAACTAATTGAGCCGAAAGGGGCAGGGCAAACAGCGCCAGAGCGGGAAGGAAACAAACTCGCATAGGCACACCTCTTTACGCAGTCTAGTGGGAAACCCGCGCCGGTGGCAAGGGGAGTAGCGCGAGACTGGTTACGATACTTGTATGGAATTGTATGACGACTCCTTAGTCGCGGTAGTAGGTGCGGGAGCGGTGGGCTGCTATTTCGGCGGGATGCTGGCGCGCGCCGGTGTGCCGGTGGTGCTGATCGGGCGCGCGCGGCACATGGACGCGATCGCGCGCGAGGGACTGCTGCTTGAGGGTATTCGGGTCAACGAACGGATCGCGGTGGAGGCTGCCACGAGTATCGAAGGCGCGCGCGGCGCCCGCCTCGTGCTTCTTTGCGTGAAGACGGTGGATACGGAAAAGGCGGACCGCGAACTCTGCCGGGTGCTCGATCCGGGGGCCGCAGTCCTGAGCATGCAAAACGGGGTGGACAATGTGGACCGGATTTTCGAAGCGACTGGGATGCGGGCCATTCCGGTGGCGGTCTATGTTGCGGCGGCGATGACCGCGCCGGGGCGCGTGACCCATACCGGGCGCGGTGACCTGATCCTGGGCCACCGGGCGGGGTGGCCGAAGCAGCCCGACCTGCGGCCCGTCGCGGAACTGTTCGAAGGCGCGGAGATCCCGTGCCGGATCTCGGAGGCGATCGAGACGGAACTCTGGAGCAAACTGGCGATGAACTGTGCCTACAACGCAGTTTCCGCGCTGACACGCGCGCGGTACGGCCGGATCACCGGGTTCGAGCCCTTGCGCGAGGTGATGCGGCGGTCCATTGAGGAAATGACGGCGGTCGCCCGGGCTGATGGCGTTGTGGTAGACGAAGACGAACTCGTCGGGGCCGCGTTCCGGCTGGGCGACGCGATGCGCGAAGCAACGTCTTCGACCGAACAAGACATCGCCTTGGGCAGACCGACGGAGATCGATTCGCTGAACGGCTTCGTCGCGCGGCGCGGGGCGGCACACGGAATTCCCACGCCGGTAAACGATACGCTGACGGCCCTTGTCAAAATGCTGGAACTGGCCGGCCGTTAGTATTTTTCGGTTATTGCCCGAATCCCGGCACTCGAATATTCTCTGCTAAAGCAGCAGAGAGGGGAAACTACCGGGATGAAACCACTCCTTTTTGCGCTGGCCGTGTGTCTGGCGGCGAGCGCGCAGGATACGAGTGCAGTTTTGGAGGGCCGGATCACCGACGCTACCGGCGGCGCTGTTTCGGGGGCGGTGGTTCGGGCAGTCAGCAGGACCAACGGCTACACGCGGGAACAGATTGCGACCCAGGCGGGAACTTATCACCTCGCGCTGCCTGTGGGCGAATACGAGGTGCGGGTGAGCGCGCCCAAGTTCGCGGAATACGTGCGCACGGGGATGCAACTGGACGTTAGCCAGACCGCACGCGTGGACGTGCAACTCCGGGTGGCGAAGGAAAAAGACGTCGTCACGGTGAACGGCACGGCGGCCGCGGTGGATTCGGGCTCGAACGTCATCGGCAACGTGGTGACCGGGCGCGAACTGGTGGACCTGCCGCTGAACGGGCGCAACTTTACCCAACTGGGCCTGTTGCAACCGGGTGTCGCCCCGTTGACCGCGGGGCTGGCGCAGGCGGGTGGATCGCTTCGCGCGGGCCAGGCATACGCCGTCAACGGGCAGAGGCCGGAATCGAACAACTACCTGATCGACGGCGTGACGAACGTGAACCGGGTGGACGGCGGCTATGCGCTGCGCACGCCGGTGGACGCCATCCAGGAGTTCCGGATTTTGACCGAGACCGCGCCCGCGGAGTACGGCGGCACGGCAGGGGCAACCACAACGGTGGTCACACGGTCCGGCGGCAACGACCTGCACGGGTCGCTTTATGAGTTTCTGCGGAATGACGCGATGGATGCCCGGAACTTCTTCGCCGCGAACACCGAGCCCCTGAAGCAGAACCAGTTCGGCGCGACGCTGGGGGGTCCGCTCCGGCGAAACCGCGATTTCCTGTTCGGATTCTATGAGGGCTTTCGCAACCGGCAAGGCACCACCCAGAGCACAACGGTGCCCAGCGATGCCGAGCGCGCGGGAGACTTCTCCGGGCTGCCGAGTCCGCTGATCAACTACTTCACCGGCCAGCCGTTTCCCGGGAGCCGCATCCCGGTGGCCGCGATGAGCCCGATGGCTCTCAGCCTGCTCAACTTTTATCCGCACGCCAACGCGGGGCCAAACCTCTATGCGACCACGCAGACGACGAGCAACAACGCGGACCAGGGCGGCTTCCGGTTCGACCATATCGTGAGCGGCACCGACCAGATCTCCGCGCACTACACCCGCTCGGTAAGCGCGAATGTGGATCCGCTGTCGGTAAAGGGCGCGAATGTGCCCGGCTTCCCGGTGGGCGAGGAACTGGGCCCGCAAAGCGCTTCCGTGGCGGAGACCCACGTCTTCGGCGGGACTACGGTCAACGACCTCCGCGTGGGTTTCTTCCGCAACGCATTCGTTACGGACCAGCCGCTGAACCGCACCTCCCCTCGGGCGCTCGGCTTCAATTACGACAGCACGCTGGCAGCGGCCGAGGGCCCTCCGTTCCTGATCATCAGCGGATACGCCAATGCGGGCGATCCGATCACCGGGCCTCGCAACACGGCGCAGAACACATATGAGGCGCACGATGGCCTGTCGCACGTCACCGGCCGGCACAGCCTGAAGGCGGGGTTCGACTTCCGGCGCAACCAGGTCAACATGACAGAGGGGATCGCATCGAACGGGTTCTTCGTCTTCGCGCCGTTCCCAGCGAGCGACCCGTTCGCGAGTTTCCTGCTGGGCTTTCCGGTGGTCTTCTTCCAGGGCGGCGGGGATATGAACCGGGGGCTGCGTAATTTCGACGTTGCCGGCTACGCGCAGGATGAATGGCGCGCCACGCCGAGGCTGACTCTCAATTTCGGCGCCCGCTACGAAGTGGACACGCCGTTCACGGACATCCGGAACCGTATGAATTCGTGGTCGCCGGGGATGCAGTCGAAGGTGTTTCCGAATGCTCCGCAGGGGCTGCTGTTCCCGGGCGATCCGGGAGTGCCGGACGGGATCGCCCCGGTCTACTGGAAGGGGATCATGCCGCGCGTAGGAATTGCGTACGATCCCACCGGGTCGGGGACAACGTCGATCCGCGCGGCATACGGAATTTTCTACGACTCCGTAACTAACGGAGTGGGCGGACCGCTGCAAGCCCCGCTCAGCGCGCTGCCTTGGACGCAGGCGCGGCAGTTGAGTGCGCCGATCGATTTCACGGACCCGTGGGGCGGGCGCAACCCGTTTACGCCGAACTCATTCCCGCAGCCCACCACCGTGTTGACGGTCGAGAACGGGATGCGGCCGCCGTACGCGCAGAACTGGAACTTCACGGTGCAGCACTCCTTCGGCGAGTATCTGCTGGACGTGCGTTACATCGGGAACAAGGGGACGCGGCTGCCGCGCATGATCGAGGCGAACCCGGCGGTGAATGGACCGGGAGCAACGGCGGAAAACGCGGACCAGCGCCGGTTGTACGCGGGATGCCACGGTGCGGGCGGACCCTGCGATTTCGCGTCCGTCGGGATGGTGACGGATTCGACGAACTCCACCTACCACGCGGCGCAGGCAGCCTTCTCGCGGCGGTTCCGCGGCGGGTTGGGATTCCTGGCGTCGTACACCTTTTCGAAATCGCTCGATTACGTTTCGAGCTTCAACGTCGCAGGCTCGGCGCCGAAACTGGTGGCGGGTGAAAACGACCTCGCACAGAATCCGTTCGACCTGAACGCTGAGCACGGGCCTTCCCTCTTCGACGCGCGGCACCGGTTCGTGTTCAGCGGCAGCTACGACCTGCCGTGGGGCGGCGTGCAGTTGAACACCATCGCGAGTTTCTCTTCGGGGACGCCGTTCACGGTGTATGACAGCGCGAACGTGGCGCTCCAGGGCAGTTCGCCCGAGATCACGGGATTCTACTCGAGCCGGCCGGACGCGGCAGGAGATCCGAATATCGGGCCACACACGGCCGACCAGTGGGTACTTCCTTCAGCGTTTCGCAGGCTGGATCCTGCAACGCAAGCCGGGCAGTTCGGCAGCGAGGGGCGGAACACCGTGCGGGGGGCTGGGATCGCCAACGTAGATGTCTCGCTGCTGAAAACGTTCGCCATCCGCGAGCGTGCCCGCCTGCAGTTCCGGACCGAGTTGTTCAACGCGCTGAATCACGCGAATTTCGGCTTGCCGGACAACGACCTGGCTTCGCCGAATTTCGGCCGTGTGCTGGCGGCCGGTCCGCCTCGCCTGGTTCAGTTTGGAGCGAAGCTGCTGTTTTAATTTCTCGAGGAGCCAACATACATGGAACCGATGTTTCTTCCGGAAGTGGAGAACCACCCGCAGCCGGGACCTTATGCCGACCTGATCCGCACCATGCGCGAACGCGGCGCAGAATATCCGCAGATCTGGCACCTGTTTGCCTATCTGCCGGGGGCGACCGAGCACCTGGCGCGGTTCACACAGGAGATCCTGCGCGGGCCCGGGCCGTTTTCGCCGGGCATCCGGGAGTTGATTGCGGCCTACACCTCGGCACGCAACGACTGCCCGTTTTGACTGAAGTCCCACGCCGCAGTTGCGGCGGAATTGTTGGGCGACGAGGCACTGGTGCAGGGAGTGCTGCGCGATCTGGAAACATCGGCTCTTGACGGGAAGCATAAGGCCCTGCTCCGCTTCGTGGACAAAGTGAATTCTGCGTCGCCGGGCATTACGGAGCAGGATATGCAGCCTCTGTACGCGGTTGGATGGAATGACGAGGCAATCTACTTCGCCGTGACGGTGTGCGCGCTCTTCAACTTCTATAACCGCTGGATCGATGCCACGGGCGTGCACGCGCTTTCGGACCAGGCCCATCGTGAAGGCGGCAAACGGACGGCGGTGCACGGCTATGCCCGAAGCTAGCGCGGCGGTAGCAACGGAATGCCCGGAGGCGGCGGCGAATCCGGGCTGGCTGGTGGTGCTGGCGGCATTCTTCGGCACCATGGTCAGCTTCGGATCGCTGCTGGTGTTCACGTTCAGCGTGTTTCTGAAGCCCCTGACGGCTTCGTTCGGCTGGAGCCGCGAATCGGTTTCCGGGGCGTTCGGAGCGGCGGCCATGAGCGTGGCGGTGTGCTCGCCCGCGCTGGGGCACCTGCTCGACCGGTACGGACCGCGGCGAGTGATCCTGCCCTGCATGGCGGTTTTCGGCTGCGCCTTCGCCTCGCTCGGAATGCTCACCCCGCACATCTGGCACCTGTATGCCGTCTTCGTGGTGCTGGGGATCGTGGGCAATGGGACGACCCAGATGGGGTACTCGCGGGCCGTTTCGACGTGGTTCGACTCGCGGCGCGGACTCGCCCTGGCGCTCGTCATGGCGGGAGTGGGGGCCGGAGCGATGGTGCTGCCTCCCTCCGCGCAGCGCATGATCGACGCCTACGGATGGCGGGCGGCGTATTTCGCGCTGGGTGGCCTGGTCCTGCTGTTCGGAATTCCGCTGACGGCGCTCTTCGTGCGCGAGCAACCGGGGTTCGGCAAGAGAGCGGAAGCGGTCGATGGCGCCTCGGTCCGGGAATGCCTGCAAGGGCGCACGTTCTGGATCCTGGTGGCCGCGCTGTTCCTGAGTTCGGTGAGCATCAATGGCGCGGTCGCGCACCTCTCGCCGCTTTTGACGGACCGCGGTATCGGCGCCGGCGCCGCGGCCCTGGCGCTTTCGGCGCTCGGTCTGGCAAGTTTCGGCGGACGGCTGCTCACGGGCGTGCTGCTCGACCGGTTCTTCGGACCGCGCGTGGGCTTCTGGCTTCTGGGCGCGAGCGCCTGCGGGATCCTGCTCCTGACGCGGGCGACAACCGGGCCGCAGGGGATCGCGGGGGCGGCGCTGATCGGAATCGGAGTCGGGGCGGAGGCGGACTTCACACCGTACGTGCTGACCCGATACTTCGGGCTGCGGTCGTTCTCGACGCTCTATGGCCTGACCTGGACGGCGTACGCGGTGGCCGGGGCCATCGGGCCGGTGATCATGGGAAGAACGTTCGATGCCACGGGCTCCTATGCGGCTCTGCTGGCGCTACTCGCCGGGGCGGCGGCGGTCGCGGCGCTCCTGTTGAACCTGCTACCGCGCTATCCGGAAGGGCGCTGATTGCGAGTCAGCACGATCACCTCGCCGACGTGGCGCTGGGTGTGCTCGGCGATGTGGGTGAGGAGGCCGATCACGGTGGTCGGCAGCTGCCGGCGGCCCACGGTTCGGGTATCCGCCAAAGTCGCGGGGTCGATCCGGCGGACCACGGCTTCCGCTTCGCGGAACGCGCGATCGATCTCTGCCAGCAGCGCTTCCCGGCCGGCGCCGGAGGGCGTCTTCTCCGCCTCCAGCGCGTCCATATGGGCTGCGGTCAGCGATTGGCCTTGCAGGTACTGCATCAGGCGCCCGGTGCTGCCCGCGATATGCCGAAGGTGGAAGCCGATCGCCGCCGGGAAGCCGTTCCAGATCCGGTCGGCAGTCAGTCCTTCGGTGTGCGCGGCCAGGTCTTCACGAGCCTGCTGGAAGGAATAGAGCAGCGGCGAGAGGAGCGGGGAGACGCCGGGAATCGGCCCGCGGAGCCAGGGTTCGGTCATTGGTAGAAGTTTAGCGCGCCCGGCTCGGTCGGATCTCTCCTCCCGGTGGAGTCTGCCGCCGGGCGCTCCGGCGCTTACCCGGACAGGATTTGCACCTGTAAGAACAACGCGTCCTTCAGGACGCACCATTCCTCAATTTTAGTTGCCCGGCAGCGCCCGAGTTTTGTACCATTTCACCTAACCATGAGACATTCCGGTTTCGCTTTGTTTCTGCTCGCGGCCGGCGCCGCCGCGCAGATCACCACTCCACAGGCGCAACAGCAGCAGCGTTTCGGCGGCGGGCGCGGGCAGCAGACGGCCCGCGAACAGGGCGCGCAGGCTGCGTCCGAAGGAGGCGGCCGCCGGGCCGCGGCACCCGAAGAACGCACGGTGGTCACCCACCACAGCGCCAGGATCGGCGGAGAGCAGATCAATTACACCGCCACCACGGGCACTTACGTCCTGAAAGACGAGAACGACACGCCGAAGGCCAGCTTTTTCTATGTGGCCTATACAAAGGATGGCGTGGACGACCTCAATAAGCGGCCGATTTCGTTCGTCTACAACGGCGGTCCCGGGTCGGGGTCGCTCTTCACCCACATGGGAATGGGCCCGAAGCGCGTGGTTCTCACGGCGGATGGTCACGGCCTGCCGGCGCCCTACTCGGTGGTGGACGACGACGATTCTTTCCTGGACGCGACGGACATGGTTTTCGTGGACGCCATCGGCACCGGTTACAGCCGCCCCGCGCCGGGACAGAGCCCCTCGCAATTCTACGGCGTGGTGGAAGATGCCAACTGGTTCGCGGATTACATTTACCAATACCTGACGCGCACGGGCAGGTGGGCGTCTCCGAAATTCCTGATCGGCGAAAGTTATGGCACCACGCGCTCGGCCGAGTTATCGGGCGTGTTGCAGCAGCGGCACCAGATTTATGTCAACGGCATCGTCCTGCTCTCCACTGTGGCGTTCTCGAACCTCGGGGCGGACGAGCGGTTCAAGTACTTCCTGCCGACCTTCACGGCGACGGCGTGGTATCACAAGCTGCTGCCGCCGGACTTACAGAAGGAGAACCTCGAGAGCGTGGTTCAGGCGGCCCGGCAGTTCGCCCACGGAGAATATGCGCAGGCGCTCGAGAAGGGCGATGAAATGAGCCCCACCGAGCATAAGAAGGTTGTGCAGGACATGGCTCGCTTCACGGGGCTTTCGACCACTTACATCGAAGAGGCCAACCTGCGGGTGAGCGCGCAGCGCTGGTTCAAAGAACTGCTGCGGGACAAGCGCCAGACCGTGGGGCGGCTCGATTCGCGGTTCACGGGGATGGATGCGGATGCCGCCGGAGAGCGGAACGAGTACGATTCAAGCGAGGCGTCTTACGAAGGCGCGTATTCCGCGGCGTTCCAGGACTACGCCAGGCGCGAACTGAAGTGGGACAGCGACATGCATTACCTCATCACCGGGAACGTCCGCCCGTGGGACCAGACCGGCAACACGCAGGTCGCCGAAGTCCTGAGAGCCGCCATGACCGAGCAGACGCACCTGAAAGTTCTGGTTCTTTGCGGGTATTACGATGTCGCGACGCCGTTCAACGGGATCGAATACACGGTGTCCCACATGGGGCTGGAGCCTTCGGTCAGGAAGAACATCAGCTTCGCCTATTACGAATCGGGACACATGGTGTATATCGACCGGAAGGCGCACGATAAGATGCACAAAGACGTAGACGCGTTCATCAACGCAAGTTATTCGCGATAGCGCCGAAGCCGGGACCGAAAGATACCACCGGCCGGACCCGGATTCGCATATACTGCTTACCGGATATATATGTCTGCTTTGGAACCGGATGGCAATGTCGCGCCGCTGCTCTGTGCCGTCGAAGTACTGTACGACGAGTACCGCGAAGCCGGCGGTGACGTTTCCGCGCTGGAACCCGCGCGGCGCAAGTATCGCGAAGCTAAAGAGACTGGCGAAGGCCTGGACTCGGCGGAGGGCGAGTTCCGCGACGGCCTCTTCGCGGAACTCCACCGGGCGAAGCGCTCGGCCCTGTGTTTTTCCGGCGGCGGCATTCGCAGCGCCACGTTCGGCCTCGGAGTGCTCGAAGGCCTGGCGAGGTGGTCGGCTGGTCCGGCAGGCGGCGGCAGGCCGAAACTGCTCGGCGAATTCGATTTTCTCTCGACCGTCTCGGGCGGCGGATATCTCGGCGGCTGGCTTTCCGCATGGGCGGCGCGGCTGGAGCGCAGTATCCCCGATGGCTTTCGGGAAGTGATTCACAAGCTGGCCGAGCGGCCGGCTTCGGGGTTCGACCCCGACCCTCCGGCAATACGGCACCTGCGGCAGTTCAGCAACTACCTGACGCCGCGGCTGGGGTTTCTTTCGGGCGACACCTGGGCGCTGGTCGCAACCGTAGTGCGCAACATCCTTCTGAACTGGCTGGTCCTGTTGCCGCTGTTCGCGGCCGCGCTGCTGGTGCCGGAACTGGCGCTCCGGCTCGCCAGCATTCCACCGGCGCAAGTCTCTTCGGGCAGCCTGTGGTTTCTGATCGTCTCCGCCTTCCTGGCCGGGGCGATGGCGACCGCGTACCTTGGGTTTGACCTGCCGAGCGCAGGCAATGCGCGTAAGAACTACCGCTACTACCTGGGCTACTGCCTGCTGCCCATGACCTACGCGGCAATCCAGATGACCACCTTCTGGGCGTGGCTCCCGCCGGGCCACGGCAATGCCGCGGTGTGGGACGTGGTGAGCCTGGGGAGGGACCGGCTGACTGCTGTGCATTTCGCGATCTTCGGTGCCCTGATGCACGGAGGCGGCATGCTGGCCGGCATCGTGCTGGCGCGGTTCCATTTCGACCGGCCGGCAAAGCTCAAAGGCCTGATCGCTTCGGCAGCGGCGCTGCTTACGGGGGCCGCCGCGGGCGCTGCCGGTCATTCCATCAGTTCCCTGGCGGGCTGGAAAGCGGAGTCACTCGAAAACCCGACCCTGTACGTATGCCTGGCGTTTCCCACGGTGATGGGCCTCTTCATGGGCGCATCCGCGCTGCTGGTCGGGAGCACGAGCTACATTACGGAAGACCAGGACCGGGAATGGTGGTCGCGGTCGGGCGGCTGGTTCCTGGTCCTTACGCTTGCGTGGCCGCTTCTGGCCGCGCTGGTCCTCTATTCCGACCCCATGCTGGACTGGGCGAGCATGAAATTTACGGCGGCGTTCACGGCTCTCACCGGAGCAGCCGGTTGGGCGACTTCGCAGCTCGGGCACAGCGAAAAGACCCCGTCCAAACATGCCAGCCTGGAACCGGAGGGCACCTCCAAGATGCTGGGCCTGCTCTCGAAGGCCATTCTGCCCTCCTTTCTTTGCCTGCTGGTGCTGCTGCTGGCCGCGCTCAACCACGAACTCACGCATTTTCTGAAGGCGCGGATGCCTTCCGTCCCTTCGTTCTGGCCCCCCGTGCTGAAGCCGATGGGCGATGCCACGGCCTCGACGATCTGGCTGCTGCTGCTCTACGTGGTGGTCTGCTTCACGGCGTCGTACTTCATCAACGTCAACAAATTCTCGCTCCATGCGATGTACCGGCAGCGCCTCATCCGCGCTTACCTGGGCGCATCGAACACGGGGCGATGTCCGCACCCGTTCACGGGGTTCGACCCGGCGGACAATCTTTCGATGTGCGAGCTGAATCGTTCGAAGCCGCTGCACGTGGTCAATATGGCCCTGAACCTCGTCAAGGGCGAGAATCTCGCCTGGCAGCAGCGGAAAGCGGCATCGTTCACATCGACGCGTCTCCACACCGGCAGTTGCCGCGTGGGGTACCGCTCCTCCCGCCAATACGGCGGCGCGTATCGGGCCGGCAAGAGACCCATCTCCCTGGGCACGGCGATTACGATCTCCGGGGCCGCGGCCAGTCCGAACATGGGGTATAACTCGTCCACGCTGCTGAGCATCGTGATGACGCTTTTTAATGCCCGCCTGGGCTGGTGGCTCGGCAACCCGCGGGCCAATCCGGATGTCTGGCTGCGGCCGGGCCCGAGGTGGGGCACTAGGCCGTTCGTGGATGAAGCCTTCGGGTTGACCACGGACACGAACGATTGGCTGTATCTCTCGGATGGCGGGCATTTCGACAACCTCGGGCTCTACGAAATGGTATTGCGGCGGTGCCATACTATCGTGGTCTCCGACGCGGGCGCGGATCCCGATTTCACGTACGAAGACCTGGGAAACGCGGTACGAAAGATCCGCGTGGACCTCGGAATCCCCATCGAACTGGCGACCGACCGCATGCCGACCTCGCCCCCGGAAGACGGCGAGAACCGGGAGCGGCTGCATTGGGGGATCGCCCACATAGTCTACTCGGCCGTGGATCCGGGGGCGCCGAACGGCACGCTGCTCTATCTCA
This sequence comes from Bryobacterales bacterium, assembly GCA_963796485.1. Lineage (GTDB taxonomy): Bacteria > Acidobacteriota > Terriglobia > Bryobacterales > Bryobacteraceae > CAWCDJ01. The sequence continues at coordinate 23,379 of CAWCLV010000013.1, read as the reverse complement.
AGCCCTGCATGACCGGCGACGAGCCCGCCGACGTTGCCCAGTATGCCGCCTCCAAGGACCAGTTTCCACACCAGCCCACGGCCGACCAGTTCTTCGATGAAGCGCAATTCGAAAGCTACCGCCGGCTCGGGTTGCACACGGTGGACGCCATCTGCGGAGCGCCGAGGCGGACCTCCCACAGTCCCAACGATGCAGTCGACCTGGCGGAACTGGTGGCGCGCGCCCAGGGACGGCTCGCGCGCCGCAAAGGCGCGGGCGGAGCTTAATGTAGCGCAGACACTCGTGTCTGCCGCGCCACGACTCATCGGGGCGCTTGGCGATGGGCGCGTTGGAAGCGGCGCCCGGGTCTCCGAGTCGGCGCGGGACATCCCGAAATGGGGCGTGCTGTTGGCGCTGCTGGCGGTGGGATTGTTACGCGTTGCCCGCCGGCTTCTATGCGCGGAGCAGCGTGATGGCGCTGCCGGCGCTGATAGCGCCGGCGCGCACCGGGTCCATCGAGCAGTTCCGCTACGCGGCCGCGGGGGAGTGGGGGCGGGAGTGTCTGCGCCATGGGTATGAGGCTCTATTCCCCCGGCCGAAACTCGAGCACCACCAGGGTTATGTCATCGGACTGCGGAGCCCCTTCCGTGAAGGCGGCGACGGCCTGCTGAATGGCGTCGTGGAGCGCCGCGCACCCGGAGGTCCCGTGCGCCGCGCACAGCTCCCGGAGCCGCTTCCTGCCAAAGAATTCGCCGTCGGCGTTCTGGGCCTCGGTGACTCCATCGGTGTAGATAAGAACCTTGTCCCCGGGGGCCAGCCGGTATTCGGATAAGGCGAACTCGGCCGGTTCCATGAGGCCGACCGGCACACCGGTGGCGTCGAGCGAGGCGCGGCAGCCGCCGTCGCGGACGATCAGGGGCGGGCAGTGCGCCGCGTTGACATAGCTGAGCAGACCGCTACGATCCACCAGTCCGTAGAAGATGGTGGCGTACTTTTCGCCCCCCGTTCGTTCCAGCAGGAAGCGGTTCAGGCGCTCCACCCTCGGCCCGAGATACTCCGGCTGCTCCGTCCCCGTAATCAACGCTCCCTGGAGCAGCGAGGCCAGCAGCGCCGAGCCCACGCCTTTGCCGGAAACGTCCGCCACCACCACCGACCAGCAGCGCGAGGTGACGTGCGTGACGTCGTAATAATCGCCGCCGACCTGCCGGGACGCAATGCTGCTGCCCGCCGCCCGCAGCCAGCCCGCGGCCGGCAGGGTGCGCGGAAGCAGGCTCTGCTGGATCGTGCGCGCCAGCCGGAGTTCCTCCTCCATCTGCTGTTTGGCCCGCTCTTCCTCGAGCAGCCTGGCGTTCTCCAGAACGGTGGATGCCTCGAGCGCCAGCGTCTGCAGAAGCTCCCGGTTGCCTCCGGCCAGATCGGCGGACCCCGCGCGCGAATCCATGTAGAGCACGCCGGCGGTCTCATCCCCCGCCACCAGAACGTTCGTGGTGTCGCCCTGTCCGGCGCGCATCCGCACCAGCGGTACGCAGACCACGCTTCGCAATTCCAGGTCGACGATGCTGCTTTGCGCCTGCCCGTCAACCCCGGCTGCCGGGTCGAAATTCATGAACAGGAGTTCGCGGCGGTGCTGCAGTGCGTGCTGGATTACCCGCCGCGGCACCCGCAGATCGTCCTGGTGAAGCTTGTGCCCGCGGCGGTGGCGGGCAACCCGGATCTCCAGGCGGCCGTCCGATTGCAGCAGCAGGAAGCCGCGCTCCGCGCCCGCCACCGCCAGGGCCGTATCCACTACAGAGGTCAGCACGTCGTCGATGGAAAACGAGCTTTGCACGGTCCGGGCCAGGTCCAGCACGGCCCGAAGCCGCACCATATTGCCGCCGACGGGGGAGGGTACAACAGTTCGTTCAGACGACGTCGCCTGCTCCATCAACCGCTTCAGTTCCGCTCCGTCCAGACTGAAGACGAGGTGGTAGGAATCCTCCGCGCCGAAGTCGATCCGGTCGGAATCGCCGAGTGCAGTTCTGGTGACCCGGCTGCCGTTCACGAAGACGCCGTGGCGGCTCTGGCAGTCTTCCACCCAATACCGGCCCTCTTCCACGAAGATGCGGGCATGATTGCGGGAGGCCCGGCTGTCGCGAATGATCAGATGGCTATCGGGCGCACGGCCGATGCGAAACGGGACCGGGTCGAGCGGAACCCGGGTGCGGTGCCCGTGAGGGTCGATGACGATCAGCGAGGCCGGTTTCGGCTCAGCCCCCGCGGAGGATGGGTTCATCGCGTGCGCGAACGGGTCCGGCGTGTGGACGGCTTTCGCGTGGGTTCGGTCGTCTCGGGCGGGCGGCTCCGGAGCGCCTCCACCTCGCGCGCCCGCAGGGTCTGGCAGTGGGCGCAATAACCGCCGACCTCGGTCCGCGCCAGCAAAACCTGAAAACCGAAGTGGCTCTCGATCTGCTTGCGCAGCTTTTGCAGGGGGTCGCCGAAGAACTCCTCCACCTTGCCGCAGCGAAGACAGATCACGTGCGCGTGCTCCTGCTTTAGACGCGTCTCGTAATAATGCTGGTCGCCGCCGTAGTGCATGAGGTCGAGCTCATCCACCAGGCCGCCGCTTTTCAGCATTTTGAGGGTGCGGTAAACGGTAACGCGGTTGAGCTTGGGGTCGCGTTCCTTGGCGAGCTGGTAGAGGCGCTCGGCATCGAGATGCTGGCCGGTCTTGTCGATCAGGTCCAGCAGGATCTGCCGCTGGCGCGTCAGGCGGACGCCTCGCTCTTTGAGCGAACCTTGAATGGAGTCGAGGGCCATAGAAGACACTCCAATTCTAGCAGGGCCGAAAGACCGCCACTTACGAGTAACCCCTGCTTCTCCTGCTAAAATTCAGGTGCCATGTTCCGCAAGATTCTGATTGCCAATCGCGGGGAGATTGCCGTCCGGATCATAAGGACCCTTCGCGAGATGGGTATCGGTTCCGTGGCGGTCTATTCCGACGCCGACCGGACCTCGCTGCACGTTCGCATGGCCGATGAGGCATGCCACATAGGGCCCTCCGCATCGTCGGAGAGCTATCTGCGGATCGACCGCATTCTCGACGCGGCCCGGCGGCACGGGGCCGAAGCCATCCATCCGGGGTACGGGTTCCTCAGCGAGAACGCCGATTTCGCCGCGGCCTGCGAAGACGCGGACATCGTGTTCATCGGGCCGTCGCCCGCTTCCATCCGGATGATGGGTTCGAAGACGGCTGCCCGCCGTGCGGCGGTGGCAGCCGGAGCGCCGGTGCTGCCGGGCATCGACCATGGGGTTACGCTCGAGGAGGCCCGCGAATTCGGGCGGACCCACGGCTTCCCGATTCTGCTGAAGGCGGTGGCCGGGGGCGGCGGCAAGGGGATGCGGCGCGTCGGCCGTGAGGACGAACTGGAGTCGGCGCTGCGCAATGCCGCGAGCGAGGCCGAGCGCGCGTTCCGCAATCCCGAGGTTTACGTGGAGAAACTGGTGGAGCGCGCGCGCCACATCGAGATCCAGCTGATCGGCGACCGCTGCGGCAACATGGTTCACCTGGGAGAGCGCGAGTGCTCCATCCAGCGGCGTCACCAGAAAGTGATCGAGGAGTCCCCTTCCCCGCTGGTGGCGCGGCATCCCGAGATGCGGCAGGCCATGGGTGAAGCCGCGGTGCGCGCCGCGCGCGCCGCGGGCTATTTCAACGCCGGCACGGTGGAGTTCCTGGTGGATGCGGACCGGCGCTTCTACTTCCTCGAAATGAACACGCGGCTTCAGGTGGAACACCCGGTGACGGAACTGGTGACGGGGTTGGACCTTGTGCGCCTTCAGGTGGAGATCGCGGCCGGAGCGCCCCTGCCGTTCGGACAGGAAGCGGTGGCGTGGCGCGGCTCGGCGGTGGAGTGCAGAATTTATGCCGAGGACCCGTTCAACGACTTTCTTCCCTTCCCCGGCAAACTAACCAGGCTCACCCGGCCGCTGGGCCCCGGGGTCCGGCTCGACGGCTGCGTGTATGACGGCTGGACCGTGCCCATGGAATACGACCCGCTGCTGGCGAAGCTTGCGGTATGGGCGGGGAGCCGCCGGCATGCCATCGACCGCATGGTCAGGGCGCTGCGGGAGTACGACGTCGAAGGGATCCGCACGAACATCGGCTTCTTCCGCCAGATTCTGGAAGATCCCGAGTTCCGCGAGGGCAACCTGCATACCGGGTTTATCGACGAATTCTTCGCGCGCCGGACGCCTCCCGTGCCTCCGGAAGATGTGCGCGCAGCCGCGGCTCTGGCGGCGGCCCTGCACACGGCAGGAGGCCCGCGCGCCGAGGCGCCGCCCGCCTCATGCCCCAGCCGGTGGGTGCAGAGCGGAAGGGATGGGCAGTTGCGATGAAACTCGAGCTCACCATCAACGGCGCGGACGATCGCATTGAAATCCTGAGTCCCGCGCCCGATTGCCGGTTCCAACTCGGCGAAGGTCCGGAGCGTACGGCGGAAGTGGCGGTGCCGGAGCCCGGCGTTTACTCCATCCTGATCGGCGGCCGCAGTTACGAAGCCAGCATCACCGAGACCGCGACGGGCCTGGTGGTGACGATCGACGGATACCGGTTCGAGATCGACGCGAGAGACCCGCGCCGCTTCACGCGCAAGGCGGGGCGCGGGGGCGCGGATGGCGTCCAGACCATCGCGGCTCCGATGCCCGGCAAGGTGGTCCGGGTGCTGACCGGAGTCGGCGAAGCGGTTCAGGCCGGGCAGGGGCTGGTGGTGGTGGAAGCCATGAAAATGCAGAACGAGATGAAAGCGCCGCGCGCCGGCAAGGTGCTCTCCCTGCCCGTCCGGGAGGGCGCTACCGTGGCCGCGGGCGAAGTGCTGATTACGATCGGCTGAAGGCCATCCCGGCGAAGCTCACCACGCTCTGCTCATCGATGTTCCACTGCTCGTAGCGCAGGAGTTCTCCGCGCGCGCCGGGCGCCGCTTTCAGGAACGAATAGAACGGCGCGGAGCCGCACCACTTCAGGTCGTCCTGGTTCTCGCGAACCAGTTCCCAGAAGCCCGCGGCGTCGCTCCGGTTGATACGCTCGATCCGCTGGGCATCGCGAGATCCGACGGCGCTCATCATCCCCTGGTTGGCTTCGGCCTGGAACTGGTCTCCGTAGCGGGCTCCCATGTGGGCCATATCAACCCCGAGCACCCAGAAGAGACCGTTGCCTTCGCGGGCATTCAGGTCCCCCAGCGCGCCGAGGAAACGCCGCACGCCGTCATCGTCCTCGGGGTCGCCGCCCTGGTACAGGCTGCGCGCGAAAGACCCGCATAGGATCGGCAGGATTTTGACATCCGGCCCGAGCACGTGCTGTAAAAACACCACCTGGAACTCCACCGTGTGTTCAAACGAGAAGCAGTAGTCTTCCATCTGGACGGCGCTGCCGCCTGCCTTCTCCAACTCCTTCACCAGGCGCTGGTCGGTAACGGCCTCGCCCAACGGCGTGGAGAAGTTTTTGCGCGTCAGTCCGAATCGATTGGGCTCGCCGTAGTGCGATGTCGCGAGGATCACGAAGGTGCGGTCGCGGTACTGCGGGCCCAGCACACGGTAGGCGTCGCGATACGATTGCCAGCCGCCGTCGGGACTGACGTGGGGCGCGGCGATGGCGAACAGTCCGTCGGCTTCGCGGGCAGCCGCTTGCTCCGCGAAATACCCGGCCATGGTTTCGCGGAGGGCATCGGGATCGTCCGGGTAGGCCGCTCCGGCATGGGCGGGCAGGCGGACGGGGCCCTCCTCGAACTCGCGCCGGCGCTGGTCGCGCATGTTCTGAAAGGAATCGTCTTCGAGGAATCCGGCCGTGCTCAAAGTTTCGACCAGGTGCTTTTCGAGATCGCCGACCTCGAGCGTTCCGGTGAGGCGCACCAACGCGGAGCGCAGGTCGAGATCCGTCTGCGACCCGTCGAAGCAGGCCAGCGCCTCTACAAGCACCGGCGGGATAATCAGCATCGCGTCGGAGAATTTGAAGGGATCCCGGATGAAAAGGCCGGGGTGCTCCGAAGAGGGGGACGGCATGAAATCCAGGTTCATGCGGAGGCGGGGGAGAGGCTGAGCCACATGATTATCGTAACGCAGCGCCCAATGCGCGGTACTTCCGCAGAAGTTCGTAAATGACCACGCCTCCGGCGGTGGCAACGTTCAGGGAATGCTTTTTCCCCAGCATCGGGACTCGCACATGAGTGTCGCAGCGGGCGGCCAGTTCGGGGCGTATTCCCTCCACCTCGTGGCCGAACAGGATGCAGACGGGGAATCGCGGCTGCCACTCGAAGAGGTCTACGGCGTGCAGGCTGGTTTCGATCGCCGCGATCTCGTAGCCCGCCGCGCGCAATCGCTCCACCGCGGGCAAAGGCTCCCATTCGTGCTCCCAGGCGACGGTTTCCTCCGCGCCCAGCGCCGTTTTCGTGATGGCGCGCTTGGGCGGGCGGCCGGTAATGCCGCAAAGGTGCAGTTTTTCGACACCGGCCGCGTCGGCCGTGCGAAAAAACGCACCCACATTGTAAAGACTGCGCACGTTATCCAGAAGCACCGTTACCGGACGTGCGCGGACTGCATCGTACGACACAGCAGCCCTGGTTGCTTGAAAGGGAACTCGATCCATTGCGAAGCGGCGCAGTATAACACGAGTACTGGAGAGTAATCCTGAATCGAAGTGTTAAACTGGTAAATTCAATGCTTTCCATCGTCATCCCGATCCACAACGAGGAACACTCGATCCTCCCTCTGTATGACCGCCTCTCGGTGGTCCTCGAAAAGATGCAGAAGCCATACGAGATCCTGTTCGTGGACGATGCATCGAACGACCGCAGCTTCGAGCTGCTCGCTAACCTGGTGGAAACGGACGGGCATTTGAAAGTGATCCGGCTCCGCCGGAACTTTGGACAAACGGCGGCATTATCGGCGGGGTTCCACGAGTCTAAGGGCGAAGTGATCATCGCCATGGATGGCGATCTTCAACACGCTCCGGAGGACATTCCGGCGCTCATGCAGAAGATCGAGGAGGGCTACGATATCGCCAGCGGGTGGCGCAAAAACCGGGTGGACAACGCCATCATGCGCAAGATCCCTTCGCGCATCGCCAACTGGATGATGTCGAAGGCGTCGGGGGTCAGCCTCAGGGATTTCGGCACGACGTTCAAGGCCTACCGCGCCGAGGTCCTCAAAGAAGTCAACCTCTACGGCGAGTTGCACCGCTTCATCCCGGCGCTGGCCAGTTTTTACGGTGCGCGGATCGCGGAGGTGCCCATCCGGAACACGCCGCGTTCGGCCGGAGATTCGCACTACGGGATTGGCAGGACGTTCCGGGTGTTGTTCGATATCCTGACCATCAAGTTTCTGCTGAAGTATTTCACCCGTCCGATGCATTTCTTCGGATCGCTTGGCCTGGCCGGCACCACGACCGGCGGCGGGATCATGGCATATCTCCTGGTCCGGAAGCTGTCGGGAATCGATATCATCGTGGAGCACGGGCCACTGATGATCCTGGGCGCCTTGCTGTTGCTGGGCGGCCTTTCGATGTTCAGCACCGGGCTCATCGGGGAGATGATGATGCGCACCTACTTCGAGAGCCAGGACCGCCGCATTTACGCCGTACGGGAAATCCTTACGCGAAAGCAGCGCGGCGTGGCCGGCGGCACGCGGTAGGCGCCTTTTCCCGGCACGAATATTTGCGACCAGGGTAGCTGGTCAGATCTTGAGATCGCGCCTCCGGGCCCGCTTTCCAACGGTCGCGGCTTTGTGTGATCGGTTTGCACAGGGCCGCGACTGTCAGGCAGCGGGCCGTTTGGGCCCGGCTGTGACGGTTACTGCTAATCCAAACTGCGGCCGCGGCGCCAGTGGTCCTGGAACAGCCCTTTCATCGCTTCGCCCATTCCTTCATGGTTGAAAACCACGGCGGTCCAGGTGGGCCGGGTGATCACCGGGTCGAGCAGGGCGACCATGCCGCACTGGCCATCGAACAGCGCCAGTTTCATCGGCAGGGAATCCGCGATCCGGACCTCGACTCCGGAAGCCATGTACTCCGTGAGCCGCTGCCGGTGCACGTCATCGAGGGTAGCGGCTTCCAGCAACAGGCGGCACGCCACACCGGTTGAGCCGGCCTGTTTTACGAGGCGTTCGTCCAGCGGATCCACCGCATACGGGGGCCGTGAAAACTCGAGGTATTCGGTATGAACTTCGGCGAGCATGCGGCGGTATTCGGCGGCGGTCTGGGCAGGTTCCGTGACAATGCGGAGAAAATCCAGCGTGCCTCGCCCACCCTGCCCCTCCGAATAAAGGGACTTCAGGTCGTCGATCAGGCCGGAACCGGCGCGCCCGTTGTCCGTCAGTTCCTGCTCCAGGATCTGGCGCTTCCGGCCAAGATATCCGGGGATCGCCAGGCTGGGTTCAACGGCGGAAAAAAGCTTGGTCTTTTCCTGGACCACCTGGGCAAATCCCTTCTCGACCAGGCTGTCCAGCACCTCATAAATCTTCTGCCGCGGTACATGCGCGCGCGCGGCGAGTTCCAGGGCCTTGAACTTGGGATGGCCCAGGAGCACCAGGTAGGAGCGCGACTCATAGGCGTTGAGCCCAAGCTGCTGCAGCCTGCGCCAGTACCTTTGAAAATCCACCTCGGCCAGTTCTTCGCTCATATTCTCTTAACCTTACCAGATGATTACGGGCACAGTGGGAGGGGCCGGCCCTATCGTCCGGACGAGTCAACGACGATTTGACTTGGTACCATTAGAACTCTACAATGAAAGCCAGCAGCGGGGACTGTATGTCCGACAACATTACCAGCACGCAAAGTATCGAGACGGAGACGAGCGAAAAAATCCGAATTGTGGTGGCGGACGATCACCCGATCTTTCGGGATGGTCTCTGCAAACTGCTCGCGCTGGAAAGCGATTTCGAAGTCGTCGCGCAGGCTCAGGATGGCCGCCAGGTGCTCGAGATTCTCCAGCAACTGGCACCGGACATTTTGCTCCTCGATCTCAAAATGCCCGGGCTGGACGGTCTGACGACGCTGCAAAAGCTGCAAACCGCGCGCAATAAAACCCGCGTTATCGTCCTGACCGCTTCAGACGATAAGAACGAATTCGTTCAGGCAATGAAGCTCGGTACGTCGGGAATCGTCCTGAAGCAGACCGCAACGGAACTGTTGATCAAGAGCATCCGGAAGGTGCATGCCGGAGAGATCTGGCTCGACTCCCATACCACGGCGGCGGTGATCCGGCAATTCGTGGCCGAAGAAGCCCCGCCTCCCGCGCCAATGCCCGCGCCGCGCGATCGTGAGCGGTCCCCGCTCAGCCAGCGCGAGCGGGAGATCGTGGCGCTTGTGGCGCAAGGCTTCAAGAACAAAGAGATGGCAGAGAAGATGTTCATCAGCGAGCAGACGGTGAAGAACCATCTGCACAACATCTTCGACAAGCTCGGCGTTTCCGACCGGCTCGAACTGGCGCTCTACGCCATCCACAACAACCTGCATACCGGGCGTTAAACGGCAGCGCGCCGCTCAGGACGCGGCGATTCCATCTTCGCGGCTCGCGCCGTACTCCTTCAACTTGTTGTGCAGGGTCTTCAGGCTGATTCCCAGAATCTCGGCGGCCCGTGTTTTGTTGTTCCGGGTGTGCTCGAGCGTCCGTAAGATCAGCCCCTTCTCCGCTTCCTCCACCGTGGTGCCAATCTGGAACCGGACTCCTCCGGGATCGTCCGCGGGCTGGGCGGCGGCGCTCTCCGCGCCAACGGCCGCCGAGGAGAATGACGCGGCGCGAGGCTGCAGGAACGCAGGCAGATGACGGAGTTCGATCGTGCCCTCGCCCGTCAGGATCACGGCGCGCTCCAGAACGTTCCGCAGTTCCCGGACGTTGCCCGGCCAGTTGTGGCCGCGCAGCGCCTCGAGCACAGCCCCCGAGAAATCGCTGACCCGGCAGTCGTGCTTGCGGTTCAAGTCGCTCATCAGCGCCTCGGCGATTGACTGGATATCGTCTCTGCGTTCGCGAAGCGGCGGCAGGTGGATATGGAAGACATTCAGCCGGTAATAAAGGTCCTCGCGTAAATGGCCGCCCCGAACGGCCTCTTCCGGCACCTTGTTGGTGGCGGCTACCACGCGAACGTCCACTTCGAATTCGGCCCGTCCGCCGAGGCGGCGCACCTTCGAATCTTCCAGAATGCGCAACAGCTTGGCCTGGGTCTGCAGCGGCATTTCGCCGATCTCGTCCAGCAGCAAGGTCCCGTGCTGCGCCAGTTCGAAGCAGCCGGCCCGGCGTTCGGAAGCTCCGGTGAACGACCCCTTTTCGTGGCCGAACAGCTCGCTTTCGATCAGGGTTTCGGGCAGCGCGGCGCAGTTAATCGGCACGAAGGGGCCCTGCTTCCGCGGGCTCAGGGCATGCAGGGTCCGCGCCACCAGTTCCTTCCCCGTGCCGCTCTCGCCGGTGATCAGCGCGCAAGCTTTGCTTGGCCCCGCCTGCTGCAGTAGAGAGAAAATCTCCTGCATTTTGGGCGAGGTGCCCACCATCTCGCCTAGCGCCCCTTTATAGCTGAGCTGGCGCTCCAGGACGCGTTTTTCGGCTCGCAGTCCGGCGTGGCTTCCGGCGCGGCGAAGCAGCACTTCCATGGTCCCGGGCTGGATGGGTTTTTCGAGAAACCAGTAGGCCCCCAGCTCGTGCACGGTTTTGACCGCGGTATCGATATTCCCGTAGGCGGTCAGCACGATCGTGGGAGGCATCTCACCGGAGTCGCGGAGGCGCTGCAGGAGAGCGAAGCCATCCATGCCGGGCATATTGAGGTCCGTGACAATGACATCGGCGGCAAATTCCGCCAGTTTGATTAGAGCTTCGCTGCCGTCGGCCGCGGTGGCCGGGGTCATTCCCCACGCCGAAACCATGGCGGCAAGGCCGCTCCGCTGGCTGGCTTCGTCGTCAACGATGAGAACGCGAATTGGTTGATTCAAAGGTGTACCAGTTTCCATTCTACGATGTTGGCCCGGGATGGAAAACGAGTTGCAGGACAATCCCGCGTGCGGCCGGCCGGGGTTACGCCGAAAAGTGATAAAATCAAAGCCAATTGCAAGCCTGGAGGGAAGCGATCATCTTCCGGGCGAGCGGTGCGATTCAGCACTTGGGAGGACTGTGCTCACACTGGTCCGCCGGGTAAGGCGACGGCTGTTCCTGAATGCGTTGATGTCGCAGGGCGCGAACGCGGTAAGCGCAGCCATGGCGGTTTTCATTCTCCTGCTTGTGGCCGGAACCCAGATTCTGAACTGGCAATGGCTTGTGGCCGTACCGGTGACGGCTGCCCTCGCCGGTTATTGGCTTGCCCGCCGCAGACTTCCCAGTCTTTACGTGGTTGCGCAGGTGATCGATCACCGGCTCGGACTGGCGGACACGATCTCGACGGCGGTTTACTTCGACCGGCAGAGGCCGGCGGCGAGCGAGGAGCGAATCCGGCAGTTTCAGCTCGAGGCAGCGCAGCGGGCATCCACCGCAGTCGACCCGAAGCAGGCCGTTCCGTATTCGATCCCGCGCAGCGCGTACCCCATGGCCGCCCTGGTGCTTGTGGCATCGAGCCTTTTCGGGCTGCGCTATGGATTGAGCCGCCGCCTCGACCTCCGTCCACCGCTGGCCCGCATCCTGCAGGACAGCTTCGGATTCCCGGCGCGCACCCGGGAGGCGAAAAAGCCCGCGGCACGCCCGCCAATGCCGCAGCCGGCGGAACAGGACCAGGAGACCACCCTCGAAGCCGAACAGGCTTTACCGGAAGATCAGAAACCCGATCCCGAAGAATCGGCGCTAGCCCAGACCCCCCAGAGCGATAGGAAGAACGGCGCCGAATGCCGCACAGCAGGACCAGGCCGCCCGCGCCTCTTCCGATGAGCCGCAGGCCGAGCCGCCCAACGACTCCGGGGATGACGAGAACCGGCAAAGCGACCCGTCGCCCAACCAGAAAGGGTCGAAGCAGGACGCCTCCCGCCAGGACACGAATCCGGAAAACTCGAGCCTCCTCAGCAAGGTGAAGGACGCCATGCAGAACCTGCTTTCGCGGATGAAGCAGCAGCCGGCTCAGTCCGGGAACCAGCAGTCCTCGATGGAGCAGAACAGCAAACAGGGCAAGGGGCAGCAAGCCGGAAAGCAGGAATCCGCGAACAAGGGGCAGCAGCAATCGGCCGGGCAGAAAGACGGCGAGCAGGAAGGGCAGGCCGGAGACCAGGCGGAGCAATCCCAGGATTCGCAGGGCAAGGGGACGGGCAAAAACAACTCGGAGCAGGCCAGCAAGCAGGCCGGCAGCGGCGTGGGGAGCCAGAACGGCGACAAGAGCATCAGACAGGCCCAGCAGCTCGCCGCCATGGGGAAGATCAGCGAAATCATCGGCAAGCGGGCGGCCAATATCTCCGGCGAGACGACGGTGGAAGTACAGAACTCCAACCAGGTGCTGCACACCCCCTACGCGCAGAGGGGCGCGGAACACACGCAGGGCGGGACGGAGATCCACCGCGACGAGGTACCCGTGGCATTGCAGGGCTTCGTGGAAGAATACTTCGAGCAGCTGCGCCGGCAGGCGCCGCCGGCCAAAAAATGAACTACTCCCAGACGCGCTTGGGAACGCCGCGGTCGCGGTCTTTCACGCGGTCGTACAGGTAATACGTGGAGACCGTGCCGAGCGCCTCGTTGTAGAGGCTCTCCTGTCCCAACCCTTCCCGAACATCCTCCTCGAAATCGTGGAGTCCTTTGAGTTCGCCGGCAGTTGCCGGCTTCCTCTTGCCGGAAGGCGTGCGGAAGAATTTCTGGAAACCGCCATCCACCAGAACGGCGATTTCGTCCCCGAGCGAAATACCCGCGCGGTTCAGTGCGCGCACCGAATCGGCCTCTTCCTTCAGGTCCACCGCGCAGCCCTCGCGGCTCACCCGGACAGCCCCGCCCGATATAGGCGCGACGGTGAAGCCGGCGCTGCGAAGCTGGTCGAGACGCTCGGGAAAAGTCAAACCTTTGATGCGCTCACGGCGAAAGAACATACACCTTCATTATAGTTGCCCCACCCACGCCTTTCGCGGCGCCGTGAGAATTTACACCTTTGAGGCGGCCTTCGGGAGTATATTTGGCGGACAGGAGGGGACTGATGATTTCTACACGATATCTCTTGACCGGAGGTGTTCTGGCCTGCATGCTCACCGTTCATTCGCTGTCCGCGGCCTCGGGCTATATGGTCCACAACCTTGTTTCCGACCAGGCCGGCGCGGCGGATTTCACCGACCCCAACATGGTGAATGCCTGGGGTGTGGCGGTGAGCGCTACCAGCCCGTTCTGGATTTGCGAGGGTGGAACCGGCCTGTCCACGGTGTATTCGAACGGAGCGAGCGGTTTTTCGATCGCCGCGATCAAAGCGGCCATCCCGCCGTCGGCGACCGGAGGAAACACCGTCTGCACCGGGGTCGTATTCAATGGCAGCACCGCATTCACGGTAGGCACCACCAGCCCCAAACCGGCGGCCTGGATCTTCTCGACCGAAGGAGGGACCATCTCGGGGTGGGCCAGCGCGGTAGACGCCGCGCACGCGCAAATGGCGGTGGATAATTCGGCGTCCGGCGCGGTTTATAAGGGGCTCGCCATCGTTACCGCCGGATCAAACCCGCAACTCTATGCGGCCAATTTCCACTCGGGCGCCATCGACGTCTTCGACGCGAACTACAAGCCGGTATCTCTCCCGGGCGCGTTCAGCGACCCCGCCATCCCGGCCGGCTTCGCGCCCTTCAATATCCAGAACCTCGGCGGGAAGTTGTACGTCACCTACGCCAGGCAGGATGCGAACAAGCAGTTCGATGTGCCCGGCGCGGGGAACGGCTATGTCGATGTGTACGACACCAGCGGCAGCCTGCTCCAGCGCCTGGTCTCCACCGGTTCGCTCAATTCGCCGTGGGGCGTGCAGCTTGCGCCGGCGCATTTCGGAGCTTACTCGAACGACCTGCTGGTGGGCAATTTCGGGGACGGACTAATCAACGCCTATGATCCGTCGAGCGGCACCTATCTCGGCACGCTCCAGGACCAGAACGGCAATAACATCCGGATTTCCGGGCTGTGGGGGCTACAGTTCGGGAACGGCGGCAACGGCGGAGACGTGAACGCGCTGTACTTCGCGGCCGGCCCGGGGTCGCAAAAGCACGGCCTGTTCGGCAGCATTCAGGCGAACCCGGAGATCTCGACAGCCTCGATCGTCAGCGCGGGTAGCCCGGCCGCCGGAATCGCGCCTAACACCTGGGTCAGCATTTACGGCGCTAACCTTGCCGTCACGGCACACGCCTGGACTGCGTCCGATCTGGCAGGCGGCAAACTCCCGACGTCGCTCAACAATGTGAGCGTGACCGTGAACGGAGTGCCTGCGTATCTCTCGTACGTCAGCCCCAAACAGATCAATCTCCTCACGTCCACCGGCTTACCCGCCGGGACGACGGCGCCGGTTGTGGTCTCGAACGGCACCTCGAGCAGCGCGTCCACCAACATGAATACCCAGACGGTCGCGCCGTCGTTCCTCCTGCTGGGCGGGAAATACGTAGCCGCCCTGCACTCGGATAACCAGACGATCGTGGGTCCGACCACGCTGGTGGCCAACAACAGCAAGCCCGCGCAACCCGGAGAAACCGTGGTGTTGTTCGGAACGGGATTCGGCACGACGGATCCAGCCGCGCCCGAGGGGCTGGTGGTCACCACGTCCGCGCCGCTGGTTGCGACCCCCACGGTGAGCATCGGCGGGACGAATGCGAGCGTAGTCTACGCCGGGCTGACCGGGACCGGAGTCTACCAATTCAACGTCGTAGTTCCGCCCGGTGCCGCGGACGGCGATCTTCCGGTGACGATTACGATCGGCGGAGTCACGTCTCCGGACGGAACCTTCCTTACCGTGCAGCACTGAGGAGAGGAGTGGCCACAGCTAAAGCGTGAGCGCGGGCAGAAACTCCGCCTGGTCGAGTTTGCTGCTGAGGAAATGCGGCGACGCCCAGCATGGTATCCGTGATCTGATACTCCGCACACCGGCCGTTCTTCCTCGCGACGGCTTCGCAGTTGAGAGAGTTACGAAGCCGGGAGACCGCTTCTCGGAGAGCTGCACGACTTCATTCCAGGTGGCGTCCGGACTACTTTTCGGCGCACGGATTATCACCGCACATCGTCCGGGAACGAGAAGACCGGGTCGATGTCCACCGGGATATCCTTCGTGGCGGCGAGGGCGGTCGTCAGTGTAGCGGGCATGCGGTCGTATTTGGCGAACCAGGCTTCGGCACGCGCACGGTCGCCCGTGGCTTCGATGTCGAGCAGGACCTTCGCAAGCTGCGCCAACACGCCGGGGATCCGGGCGTAGTCTACGCGATATAGCCCGTTCTCTTGCTGGACGGCCTTATTGTCGCGCAGGTAATTGAACTCCATCATCTCGGCCCGTCCGTGGGCCTCCCCGGTGCCGAATCGCAGGGTGCGGAAGAGGCCGCCGACGTACGACGCGTAATACTCATGCGCCCGCGATTTCGGCAGCGCTCCGTGATCCATCAGCCAGGCCAGTCCGAACATGCCGACTACATCGGCCTTGGCCTCTTCGAGCCCGGAGTACGCAGGGCCGATCGCCTCGCGTATGTCCACCTGCTTGCCGGCAACATGCGCGAATGCCGGCCCAAGGCCGTGCGAGATCTCGTGCAGCAGGGTGCCCGCCATGTAGCCGTCTTCCGTAACGCCGGCCGCCTGGTCCGGCGCCATCATCTTCTTCGCCACGGGCACGATCACGTATTCCACGCGCGCATCCATGAAGTTCTTGAAGAAGATTTTCTTGGTGCCCTTCTCCGCGTGGATGCGGGCGTCGTTGGGAAGATTGTCGGCCACGGCCTGGTAGCCGTAGCGAAGGTCGCCTGCGCGGTACGGCGCGTCCATGACTTCCATCGGGGTCAGGTGGCCGCGCTTCGAAGGACGGTCGGCCGGAGGGACCGGCAGCGCGTCCTGAATATCGGGAACGTACTTCTGGTAGACGGCCAGTTTCCGGCTTTCTGCTTCGTTGCGGATCAGGATGGAGGCGCCGTAGGAGGTCTTCACTCCGAGGAATTCGTCGAGGTACGTTTCATACGGCGCGAAGATGACGTCGAACTTGGGATTCTTGAGGTCGAGCCAGGCGAGATCGCTCGCGTAGTAGTCGTCGGCCAGAAGCGCGCCGGCACGAAGATTCAGAAATTTCGCGAAGGCGGGGTCGTCGCTGAGCGCGGCGGCGTCGCGGAGGTCTTTCGCCATCGGTTCCAGGAACTCACGGTATTCCACGTGGTAGGGGACGCCGGCGAGCCGCCCGCCCTGCCACTTCACCACCGTGTAGGAATCGTAGATGGCGGACTTGTCGCCGGGATGGCGTTTCAGGTATTCGTCGAGCCGCGCGTGCGTCAGGTCGCGGGGATAGAGTTCACGGCCGGCCGGCATGGGCTCGGTGCCGATGAAGGGGCGGTTCTCGTCCAGAAGGTCCCAGCGGCAGCCCATGATGGAAAAGAGACGGCGGAGCGTTTCGTCCCGGGTCGCTTTGTACAGCGCCAGGCCGGGACGGTCGCTCTGGCGCCAGTAAACATCGTTCAACAGGCGGGAGGCATCCACCAACTTTTCGATCATGCGCTGCTCTTTAGCGGAGTACGCGGCGGCGTGGAAGGGCATGGGCACGCGCTTCCAGCGCGTGAGACGCTGGGCGGGCGTCTGCGCTGGGGCAGCGGCGGAAATGAGCAGAATCGAACAGAGGAGTATCGCCTTCATTAGTTTTGGGACGCAACGGAACGGCTCAGAGGTACGGCTACGGGCGCGCCTTCGGCGCGTGGGCATGCCGGGAGGCCTACCCTACTAAGAGCTTGCTCACGACGGGGGCCAGGGCAGCGGCCATTCCAAGATTGGCAGTGGGGCTCATGTCCGAAATCACGTAGGCCATGTAGGTTTCGGTCTCGAAAGCGGCGACCCGGAAGCGCTCCGCTGTGGCCTCATATACCGGAATGCCGGAAACAACGCGCGACGGGCTCATCCCGGCCATACTCTCGCCCGGTTGCTTGCGCGCAATCACTAGCGAGAGCACGTCGCTTCCTTTACGCAGCGTCAGATGAACGTACTTTCGCCCGGCATAGCTGCAATGGTGGGCCATGACGCAGCGATACCCCGCGGGGGCCGCGGCCTCGAACAACGGCAGCAGCGCCTGGAACTGCGGGCCGAGGTCGCGGACCATCTGCCCGGCCGACGGAGGGTTTTGCGGATAGAGGCGGAACACCGAGCAGTGCACGTGGTCCCGCAGCCCGACTCGTAACGGCTCTTCCAGATGGATTCCCACCTTTTCGATGAAGGCCGCCTGGGCCGGCCTGTCGGCCAGCGCGGAGAGGCTCGCGCGCGGATACCCCAGCCAGACGGCGACGAACAGCCCGGCGGCGGCCGCGGCGGCCAGCACCCCGGCGCTCCACCAGCCGAATAACGTGCGCCGGGGCTCCAGGCGCCTGCGGACCCGCGCTTCCAGCCCGGCCGGCACCGCCTGCCGCTCCACCGCGGCCTTCACTCCTGCTTTCAGCCGGCTCAGTTGCTCCGCCTCGGCCGCGCACGCGGGGCACTCCTCCAGATGGCGAAGCATCTCGTGGTTAGTCTCGATCAGCAGTTCGTTGCTGACGTACGAATCGAGGAAGCGCTGCGTCTTCTCGCAGTTCATGCGCTTTTTCCTTCCCTTTTATCCGGCGCGATCCCGTAGGACCGGGCGACTTCGGCCAGGCGTTCCCGCAGCATCCTGCGCCCGCGGCTCAGGCGCGACATTACCGTTCCGATCGGCACATTCAAAATTCCGGCGGTCTCTTTGTACGAAAACTCTTCGACATCCGCCAGCAACACCACGGCCCGGAACTCCTGGGGGATTTCCGCCAGGGCCGCCAACATGTCCTCGTCGGTGATTCCCGGCGCCACCGGCGGGGGCGCCGCGGCCGCCTGCTCCAAAACCTCTTCGCTCTCCCGGATCATGCGGAGGTTCAGCCATTTGCGCCGGTAGTGGTGGGCCGAGTGGATCAGGATCTTGAAAAGCCACGCGCGGCAGTTCGTACCCGGCTCGAAACGGTCGAAGGATTTCCAGGCCAGCAGATACACGTCCTGCACGACGTCCTCCGCCTTGCCGCTGTCGCCCACGAGCCGGGATGCCGTCCGGTAGATGTCGTTCAGGTAAGGCAGCGCCGACGCCTCGAACTCTTCCCTCCTGGCCTTCACGAATGCCATCTGAGTGGTAATCCCCTCAATCTCACAGAATATTCCCAACGGCGGCGGGTTTCCGCCGCATACTGTGTTTTATGAAAGAACTGGAGGGCAAAATCGCCCTGATCACCGGGGCCAAGGGCGGCCTGGGAAGTTTCGTGACGAGGGCCTTTCTGGAAGCCGGGGCACAGGTGGTGGGAATCTCCCGGTCTATCCGGAACGCCGACTTCAGCCACAGCGCATTTACCGCGCTGCCGGCGGACCTCACAGACCCGGCCGCGGTTCGCAAGGCAGTGGACGATGCGGCCGCGCGGTTTCCGCGGATGGACGCGCTGGTACACGTCGCCGGCGGCTTCGCGGGCGGCCAGAGCATCGCGCAAACGGACGATGCTACCTTCGAAACGATGCTCGACCTCAACCTGCGCTCGGCCTTCTTCGTAACCCGCGCGGTGGTGCCGCACCTGCGGCGGCAGACCGGCGGGCGGATCCTGGCGGTGGCCAGCCGGCAGGCCGTGGAGCCCTCGGCCATGACCGGCGCCTACAACGTATCGAAAGCCGGATTGCTCGCCCTGATCCGCACCCTGGCCCTGGAGAACAAAGACCGCGGAATTACCGCCAACGCCGTGCTCCCGGCCACCATGGATACGCCGGGGAACCGTGCAGGAGGCGGCGACCCGGCCGGATGGGTGCAACCCGCGCAGGTGGCCGCGCTGCTGGCGCACCTGGCTTCCGATGCCGCCTCGCAGATCACGGGGGCGGCCATCCCGGTTTACGGAAGCCAGCTATAGCAGGATGCTCATGCAGGTGACGGCGCCTTCGGCCTTCTGCATTTCGGAAACGTCGATGGTCCGCACGCGGTAGCCCAGCCGGTCCAACAATTCCGCGGTTTCCGGAAAGCAGGCGGGCATCACGATCACGCCGTGAACGGCGAGCACATTCGCGGCCCAGGGTTCGCGCGCGGGCACGTCGATCAGCCGGAGACCGGCGAGCGCCCCGGCATCCACCCAGGCGCGATTGACAAGCGCCGCGCCATCGCCAAGGCTGGATCCTCCGCTCTTCAGGTGGAGGCAGCCGCGGGCTTCGACGGGCCGGACGGTGTACCCGAAGGGCTTCAGCTCGTCGCCCAATTGCCGGATGCCCTCCAGATTGCTGCGGCCCGAGACACCGGCGAACAGGGTTTTGCCGGCGTGGAGCACGTCGCCGCCTTCGAGCGTGCCCGGCTCTCGCATGAAGCGCACCGGCCGGTAGCATCCGAGGGCCGCCGCCAGCGAATTGGCCTCCTGGCGCCTGGACGCCGCGCCGGTGCGCGTGACCACCGCGACCTCTTCCACGGCGACCACCGGGTCTTCCACGAAAACGGAATCGGGCAGCTCCGGCTCCGCGGGCAGAGACACCACTTCCAGCCCCAGCTCCGCGAGGCAGGCCTC
Source organism: Bryobacterales bacterium (assembly GCA_963796485.1). Classification (GTDB taxonomy): domain Bacteria; phylum Acidobacteriota; class Terriglobia; order Bryobacterales; family Bryobacteraceae; genus CAWCDJ01. The sequence goes on along the minus strand of CAWCLV010000013.1, from coordinate 3,776 downwards.
GTAAGCGCGGTGCTGCGCCGTGGCTTTCCCGATATCGATCTCCACGCGGTCGAGGTACCCCAACTCGCACCGGTTCATGGCCGGGCTGACGGCCCTGGTAATCGCTCGTAAGATCTGTGGCATTGACTTCGGTTGTATCCTGAATTCTATGTCTGATCAAACCGCCCCCGCCCGCCAAATGGGCTTCGCCACGAAATCCCTGCACGCCGGGCATACGCCCGGATGCCGCCAGCCACGCGCGCGCCGTGCCGATCTACCAGACCACGTCGTTTACGTTCGAGGACTCCGCGGACGCCGCGCAACTGTTCGCGCTTCAGAAGTTCGGCAACATCTACACACGCATCATGAACCCCACCACGGACGTGTTCGAGCAGCGCGTGGCGGCGCTGGAAGGCGGCATCGGCGCGCTCGCCACCGCCAGCGGACAGGCCGCGCAGTTCCTCGCCATCAACAGCCTGATGGGGCCGGGCGACGAAATGGTGGCCGCCAGCACGCTCTACGGCGGCACCTACACGCAGTTCGACGTCAGCTTCCGCCGGATGGGCATCGACGTGAAATTCGTCGAGCCCGACGACCCGGAAAACTTCCGCAAAGCGATCACGCCGAAAACCAAGCGCCGTCTACGGCGAGACCATCGCCAATCCGCGGATGAACGTGCTCGATATCGAGCGCGGTGGCGGCCATCGCGCATGAAGCCGGCGTGCCGCTGGTCATCGATAACACCATGGCCTCGCCCTACCTCTGCCGGCCCATCGAGCACGGCGCCGATATCGTGGTGCACTCGGCCACCAAGTTCCTCGGGCGGCCACGGCACGTCCATCGGCGGCATCATCGTCGATAGCGGCAAGCTTCCCGTGGACCGACAAATTCCCGAGCATCACCGAGCCCAGCCCCGGCTATCACGGCATGAAGTTCGCGGAAGTCTTCGGCGACCTGGCCTACATCATCAAGGTGCGCGTGGAAGGCCTGCGCGATTTCGGCCCGTGCATCAGCCCGTTCAATTCGTTCCTCTTCATTCAGGGCATCGAAACGCTGAAGTTCCGCATGGAGGCGCACAGCCGCAACGCGCTGGAGGTCGCCCAGTGGCTGGAGAAGCACCCCGCCATTTCGTGGGTGAAATATCCCGGGCTCGTGTCGAGCCCGTACCACGCCACTGCCGCAGAAGTATCTGCCGAAAGGCCAGGGCTCCATCGTCACTTTCGGCATCAAGGGCGGCCGGAGGCGGGACGCAAGCTGATCGATCGGTGAAGCTCTTCTCGCACCTGGCCAACCTGGGCGACGCCAAGAGCCTGATCATTCACCCGGCCTCCACCACGCACCAGCAACTGAGCGACGAACAGCAACTGGAAGCCGGCGTGACGAAGGACCTAGTACGCCTCTCCGTGGGTATCGAAGACGTCGACGATATCATCTGGGATCTCGACCAAGCCATCGCCGCTTCGCAAAAATAGAAGTATGAAGCTGGAACTCGCCGTGGCCGCGATGGCCGCGGTTCTCGCCGGCTGTAGTACGGGAAGCAGTGCCGGCACGCCTGGCGCCCGGGCGTCGCTTCCAGACACCGCGCGGCTGTTCCGGACCCCCTTCCCGGAATGGCCCCGGTGCTCAACACGCACGACATTTACTCGGCGGACCGCGCCGGCGATTTGAACCCGGTCGTCAAGGACTTTCCGGCGCGGATCTATGTCCCGAATACCGAGAGTAACTCGGTGGACGTAATCGATCCTCATACTTACAAAGTGATCGATGAGTTGGACGTCGGGCATCAGCCGCAGCACGTGACCCCGTCGTATGATATGAAAACGCTTTGGGTGCTGAACGATAAGAGCAGCACCCTGACCCGCATCGACCCCGTCACCGGCAAGGAAGCCGGGACCATCCCGGTGATGGATCCCTATAACATGTACTACACGCCGGACGGCAAATATGCCATCGTGGTTGCCGAGCAGCGCGAGCGCCTGGAGTTTTACGATGCCAAAACCATGAAGCTCGCACACCAGCTCTGGGTGCCTTGCAGAGGCGTGGACCACATGGATTTCTCGGCGAATGGCCGCTATCTCGTCGCAAGCTGTGAGTTCAATAATTCGGTGATCAAGGTCGATGTACCTTCGCAGAAACTCCTGGGGCGGCTGGAACTGAGCCCGCAGGGCAAACCGCAGGACGTGAAACTCTCGCCGGACGGCACCGTCTGCTACGTTGCGGATATGGACGCCGACGGTGTCCATCTGATCGACGGCGAGACGATGTCCGAGATCGGCTTCATCCCCCACCGGAAAGGGGGCGCACGGGCTCTACGTGAGCCGCGATTCGAAGATGATGTATGTGACGAATCGCGGCGAGGGCTCGATTTCGCTGATCGACCTGGCAAGCCGGAAGGTCACGCAAAAGTGGAAGCTTCCGGGCGGCGGCAGTCCGGATATGGGAGGCGTCTCGGCGGACGGCAAGGTGCTCTGGCTTACGGGGCGCTATAACTCCGAGGTCTACGCGATCGACACGGATAACGGCCGCCTGCTGGCGCGCATACCGGTAGGGCACGGACCGCACGGGCTATGCGTCTACCCGCAGCCCGGCCGCTATTCGCTGGGGCATACCGGGATCTTTCGCTGAGTGGCTGCCGGGCCGCGGCTGGTGGGAGCGGTTCTTAAGTCAAATGCGGGCAGGCCGGGAGGCCTGCCCCACTTACCCGGATGTTCAGGCCTTTTTCGCTCAATCCAGTTCTTCGTCGAAGCACACCGCCACTTTGCCGCATCTGCCGGAAGCCATCATCGCGTACGCGTCGGACCCGCCTCAAGCGGGAAACGGTGCGTCACCAGGTCGGCCGGATGCAGATTCCAGCGGACCAGCCGTTCCACCAATTCCTCCATGAGCCAGGTAGAAGTCACCCAGGAACCGTAGATCGTCTTCTGGTCGTGAATGATATCGGGCGACGGATTGAACTCGACGCGACCGCCCTCGCCCAGAATCACGATGCGGCCCCATTTGCGCGTGGCACGAATCGCCGTGGCGCGAGCGGCGTCATTGGCGGAACAATCCACCGCGCGTTCCACGCCGAGGCCGCCGGTTAGCTCGCGCACCTCCGCCACGTTATCCGGCCCGGCGGGCAGCACTTCGTCGCACAAGCCGCATTTCCCTCGCCAGGCTGCATTCGTTCGGGCACCACGTCGATGCCGATGATCTTTCGCGCCGAGTTTGCGGCAGAGCGCGCCGGCGGCCAGCCCGACCGGGCCGAGACCGGTAATCAGCACGGCGTCGTTGCCGCCGATGCCGATCTTCTGCAGGCCTTCGTAGACCGTGCCGAAACCGCAAGCCACCTGCGCGCCGTCGGCATAGGTCAGTTCGTCGGGCAGCTGCGATCAGGTCCTTCTCCTCCGCCAGCAGGTACTCCGCCATGCCGCCGTCGCGCTGCCATCCGTACGCTCGGCGGTACTTCTCGCTGGTGCAGGAGATCATGTAGCCGCGCCGGCAATCGTTACACACCCCGCAGCCGGAGATGTGGTAGACGATGACGCGGTCTCCTGTCCCGAAACGCCGGCAGCCGGGCCCGGTTTTACGATCTGGCCGCAAGGTTCGTGTCCCGCGATTACGCCCTGATATCCTTCGGGCCCCTTGCCGAGATGCTCGTGATATATGCAGCGAATATCCGAGCCGCAAATCGTCGAGGCTTTCATGCGCAGGAGCACCTCGCCGTGCCCCGGCTCGGGCACGGAAACCTCACGCAGTTCGACGGTACTGTCGCCCGGCAGATACGCTCCCGTCATTGTGCGATCTCTCCGTTCGGG
>CAWCLV010000012.1:0-507559 GCA_963796485.1 Bryobacterales bacterium | reverse complement strand
AACGCGCCAGCGTCGTGCGGTGACTTGGCTCCTGCGTTCCCAACTGGAGGGACTGTGATATTGACGCTCCCGCGGATTTTGAAGTTTATTCTAAGCGGATTTTGACGGGTGCGACCCTGCCGCAGTCAATCGGTCGCACAGCTCGCCGCTCAAATTCCCCCTTCCACTCAATAGCTTACGTCTGCGAACGCCGGAGCGCCTGCTCCCCCATGCTACCCTCGGGTTGCGATCGGACCTCGCCCGGCCGTCGCTCGCTCTTTGACAACCAGCCCGCCGCATCGGCATCTCCCCCCTGGGCAAGCGTCCCCCGCCACGCACTGCGCAACCCGCGTATGCGGAACGAACCCAAGAAGTCCTTTGTTCCCAATACCGCGGGTTTCCGCAATCCTCGGATCGGCTCCAAATGGGGCGCTAAATGATCCCGCCAGCGGCCGCCGGCTATAATGCCTTGCGGGCCGGGATACCTTGCCAGCGCGTCCCCGGCGGAATCGATTCGCCTTTCATCGCCAAAGATAAGGCGTCGAGGCTCGCTTCTTCGCCCACCACCGCGTCGTAGAGCACCACGGAGCGCGTGCCGATGGTCGCGCCGGCGCCGATCGTCACCGCCGACATCTTCATCACCCGGTCCTCGAACAGGTGGCTCTGAAGGGACGCGGCCCGGCCGATCACCGCGTCATCGCCTATATGCACCAGGTCGAACTCCGTCATGAAGGTGGTCTCGCAGTAGACTCGCCTGCCCATCCGCACTCCGAACAGACGCAGCACCGGGGCCAGCCACGGAGTGCCGGTCAGCAGCATGGCTAGCGCGGGCACGGTAAAGCTCTCGTAGAGTCCGGTGATCAGTTCGGAATGGCGGACGAACGGCGCCCAGAGCGGCTCGACGCGTGCTCGATAGCGTCCCACCGTCGCCCACTTGAGCGCGGCCACGGCCATGGTGAAAATTGCGGAGGCCGCCAGTAACACCGCGGGCATCGCCAGGACGAACGCAGAGGCCGCGTGCGGCAGCAACCGGACGCCGGCGATCACAGCCGCAACTCCCAGCGCGTAGAAGAATGTGGCCGGCAGCATCACTCGGAAGAACTCTACGAACAGGCGGTACGCCACTAGCCGGCGCGCCGGCTTGTAAGTCAGGGTCTCCGCGAACGATTGCGAAGCCTGGCGGCGCGGCAGGAAGATCGCCGGGGACCCAAGCCAGGAGGAGCCCGCCCGCAAGCCTTCGCGCGGCGCCACGGATTGCACTCCGATCAGGCAGTTGTCGGGAAGGCATCGGCCGCTGTGGATCGCGGAGGCGTTGCCCAGGAACGTGCGGCTGCCGACTTCCGTGCGCGCCAGCGCCACCCAGCCCCGGTGGAACGCGGCGGCGCCGATCGAGGCGATGTCGGCCACGAAGGTCTCCGCACCGAGGGTCAGCAGGTCGGGATCGATATGGGAAACGGTCGAGACTTCCGAACGCGGGCCGATGCGGGCGCCCAGTGCGCGCAGCCAGGGCAGCGTGTAGAGCGTGGCGTAGAGCGTGTTCGTGGTGCTGAGGCTCAGGCCCATCAATTGGTCCGAGATCCACTTTCTCAGCCCGAACCAGGAGTGTTGCGGGTAGATGCCGGGGCGGGCTTTGGGCATCACGGCGCGTTTGCCCGCGAAGACGGCCAGGCACATCGCGAGCACGAAGAGCAGTCCGGCCAGCGGTGTAGCCGCAAGCGCAGCCAAAGGCCCGCCAACCCGGTCCGCCCAGGCGATCATCAGGAAGCCGGGGATGGCCGCGGCCATCGGCAGGGCCTCAATCAGGACGGCAGCTAAGAGAAAGCCGCTCCACAGGGCGGCGCCCATCCGGAGCGGGGCCTGGCCGAGCGCCTCGATTCCGGCGAGCATCCCGTCGCGGTTTTCCGTGCGCTGCGCCGGCGATCCGGCCCACGTTTCGAATTCCGGAATCTTCCGGCCGCTCGAAACCAGGGTCTGTTCGGCGATGCGGGCGCCGCGCCCGATCACGGCACCGGCGAGGACGACGGATTTGGTGCCGATGAAGGCTCCGGCGCCGATCCGGATCGGGGCCATGCGGAGGCGGCCGCCTGCAATGACAAACGGCTGGATTTCGGCGTCGTAGCCGATGGCGGCGCCTTCGCCGATCTCCACCAGGTCCGGAAGGTGCAGTTGCGCGGTGGCAATCTGGCACCCGGGCCCCACGCGCGCACCCAGCAGGCGGGCATAAACGGGCATCAGCGGCGAGCCCGCCAGAAAGTGCAGAGGCGAGAAGTCCAGGGCCTTGCGCACGATCCACCAGCGGCAGAAGTACCAGCTCCACAGGTCGTGCTCGCCCGGCTGGAAGCGCCCGATCAGCAGCCACTTCAAAGCCGGCGGCACTAGAAAGGAGGCGAGCACCACAACCAGCGGCATCAGCAGGTCGAGGCCGGTGAACGCCAGGGCGGTGCCCCCATCGTGCGCGGCCATGAAGAGCGAGACGGGGGCGCCCAGGGCGCACAGCAGGGCGTACAGCAAGCCGAACTGCATCAGGCCGGCGGCCCAGACGCGGCCGCTGGAATAGCGTTGGCGGGGCCGCTCCGGCGCGGCGTGCGCGGTTTCGGGTTGGGAGGGAACATGAGCAGACAGGGCGCGAATGGTCGGGTGGGCGTAGACATCGGCGATGCTGAGCGCGGACATTTCGGAGTGTTGCCGCAGGCGCGTGAGCAACTGCGCGGCGAGCAGCGAATGGCCGCCCAGGTCGAGGAAGAAATCGGAATCCACGGAGATTCGCTCCAGGCCGAAGAGAGCCTGCCAGCTGTCTGCGATCTTGCGCTCCAAAGCCGTGGAGGGCGGTTCGTAAGCGCCGCCCTGGAAGGCCACGCGCGGCAGCACGGGGGCGGGCAGCGCGCGGCGATCCGCCTTGCCGCTGGCCAGCACGGGGATCGCGTCCAGCACTTCGATGTAGGCGGGCACCATGTATACCGGAAGGCGCCTGCGCAGTTCCCCGGCCAGGCGCTCGCGAACCGGTTCGATGGGCTGCGGCGCGCGCAGCGTGACATACGCCGCGAGGTCCTGCGCCGGAGCGCCCGATGGATACGCCGCGACCACGGCATTGTTCACCGCCGCATCCTCGAGAATCACGGCCTCGATCTCCGCCAGCTCGATGCGATAACCGCGGATCTTCACCTGGGTATCGATGCGTCCCAGGAATTCGACTTCTCCCGTGCGCGTGAAACGGCCCAGATCGCCGGAGCGGTAGAGGCGGCTAGTGTTGCGAGCCAGGTGGGGCGGGGCCCCTGGCCTGCCCGCTTGGCCGGGTTCGAAGGGGTCGGGGACGAATTTGTCCGCGGTGAGGTCGGGCCGGTTCACATATCCCTGCGCCACGCCCGCCCCGCCGATGCAGATCTCGCCGGCTTCGCCGGAAGGAACGGGCCGGAGGGCTTCGTCGAGCACGTAGACCCGATAACCGGGCATCGGCCGGCCGATGGTCACGGGACGCCCGGGCTCGAGTTCGCACCAGGTGGCGGTCACGGTGGTTTCGGTGGGGCCGTAGGTATTGAGCATGCGGCGCTCGGGCCGGCTCCAGCGTTCCACCAGGTCGCGCGGGCAGGCTTCACCGCCGACCATGAGCGTGCGGATGGAGGGCACGTCGCGGTCGAGCGTGGCCAGCAGCGTCGGAACACAACACAACACGTTGATGTTCTGCTCGATAAGGAAATCGGCCAGGCCGGGGCCGAGTTTCCGGCCGTCGGTCGGACCGGCAACCAGAGTGGCGCCGGCGATGAACGTGGGCCAGATCTCCTCGATCGAGAAATCGAACGCGATGGTCATGCCCTGGTAGACACGGTCGTTCGGTCCCACGTCGTAAACGGGGGTGCACACGGAGAGGAAATGGCAAATGTTCGCGTGGGTGACGGCCACTCCCTTGGGGCGGCCCGTGGTGCCCGACGTATAGATGATGTACGCGAGCGCGTCGCGTTTCTCCGGCAGACTTTCTTCCGGAAGATAAGGGCGGGTGGAGCGCATTGCGTTAACCGCGGCGGCTTCGCGGTCGAGGCACACCGCCGGGCAGGGCAGCCCGGAGTGCGACGCAGCCAGGTCCCAAGTGGTGACGACGAGTGCCAGCCCCGCATCGGCTGCCATGAATGCGATACGGTCGCCCGGATACGAGGGGTCCATCGGTACGAAAGCCGACCCGGCTTTCAGTACGGCGAGCAGGGCGACGTAGGTGTGGGTGGAACGATTCAGCAGGATACCGATGGTGCGGCCGGGACCCGCTCCCCGGGACAGCAAATATTGCGCCAGCCGGTTGGCGTGGGCATCAAGCTCGGCATATGTAAGGCGGTCGGCGCCCGAGACCACCGCGAGCGCATCGCGCCGCGCATCGGCCTGACGTTCGAAAAAATAGTGCAGCCGCGCGGGCGGCTCGGGAATCAGATCCAGGAGCTCGTCGTTAAAATCCGCGGCCCGGGCGGGGAGTGAACGGCCCACATCAGGGGCAAACCTTGGTTTAATTTCTACTGTGTTCATCGTGGACACAAGAGACCTCGAGGGGAGCGCCAATTTGTGGCGCCGTACCGCCTCTATAAGGGTGGATGTGTCCCGCGAAGACTTGGGAACAATCTCTACGAGTTTTTAATATTAAGGGTGGTTCACATTCCGACGGGCCACCGGCAGGGCGGCGCGATGCGCGCCTGGGTTACGGCAATTGCGGCCCGGCTTGCGGCACACGGGTCGATTCGCACAGATCCGCGAAGACTACGGTAAACTGGAGTATTCTTTTAGGCGGATCTCTTTGTTTCGGCTTGTTTTTCCCATAGTGGCCATCGCCTTGGCGGCCCACGCCGCGCCCGCGCAACTGGGGCAGTTGGATGCGAGTCCCACCCTCTTTACGGTGATGGCGGCCATCAACGCCGCGGGCTACGACGCGGAGATCGACTCCCCGAGCAGCCACCCGTTGAGAAAGGCGATACGCGAGGAGCTGGCCAAACGCGATATCCCGGTTCTTCCGGCCCTGAAGGATTTTTTCGCCAGGCACCGGAAGCGCGACGACACGTCGGAGCTCGCGCAGTACATTTCTTTCGCTCTTTCGTGCAGCGGCCCGCCGTCGTTCGGCTTCAAAATGCGGGAGGCGGATCTTCCGCCGGATGTCACCGCGATGAGCGCGCTGTCCCCCCTGCTCGCATCTTTTTATAAACAGGCCGACGTGGGGAGGCTCTGGGCGGGCTCCCAGCGGGCCATCGATCAGTACATCGAGCGTTACCACACGCCGGTTTCCGACGCCGTCTTCCAGGTGAACGTCTACCTGCGGCAGCAGACTTCGGGCTTTACGGGGAGGCACTTCCAGGTCTTGCTGGAACTGCTGGCCGCGCCGAACCAGGTGCAGACGCGCAGCTACGGAGATGAGTACACGATCGTGGTGACGCCATCCGCCGGGTTGAAGACGTTCGAGGTCCGGCACGCTTACCTGCACTATCTGCTCGACCCGCTCTCGCTGCGATACCAGGAGGTCCTCGAACGGAAGAGAGGGATTGCCGATCACGCGCAGAGGGCGGGCGCGCTCCCGGATTCCTTCAAGGAGGATTTCCCGGCGCTTACGACCGAGAGCCTGATCAAGGCCGTGGAAGCGCGCCTCGACCACAAGCCCGAATGGGCGGAAGCGGCGCTGCGCCAGGGTTTCGTCTTGACGCCCTACTTCTCCGAGGCGCTGCGCGGGTTCGAAGTGCAGGACCAGGCGATGGTGCTCTACTACCGGGAAATGGTGGGAGCGATCGACCTGGTCAAGGAAGACGCGCGGCTTTCGCAGGTAGTGTTCGACAACCAGACGGCGCAGGGCCGGGTGGTTCGCGCTGCCGCTCCGGCGCCGCCGCCGGCCACGGGCTCCGCCAAGATGCTCGAGGACGCGGAGACGCTCTACCGGTCCAAGGATTTCGATAAGGCGAAGACGCAGTTTCTGGCTGCGCTGGAAAAGACCGACGACAAATCGGTCCACGCGGCTGCGTATTACGGACTGGCGCGGATCGCCGTGCGCCAGAACGACCCGGATGCCGGGGAGCGTCTCTTTCAGAAGACGCTGGAGCTGAATCCGGAACCTTTCGTCAAAGGATGGACGCTGGTGTTCCTGGGCAGGCTGTCGCTCGCGTCGGGCGATCGCGACCAGGCTGCGAAGTATTTTCAAAATGCCGTAGCGCTGGCCGGCGCTTCAGAAGAAGCGCGGCAGGCGGCGCAGCAGGGCATCGAACAAAGCTCGAAACAGCAGTAAAACTTCCAAGGAGTCTCGAATGAAACGTAGAATTCTCACCGGTATCCTGGCAACGGCAACCGGAATTACCTGTCTGTTCGCGCAGGCCCAGCAGGGCAAGCCTCAGCAGGAAAAGGGGCAACAGGGCCAGCAGCCGGCGCAGCAGCGGCTGGTGCCGAATACCAAGTCGCCGGGGGAATCCCAGGCGGTGATCGACCTGATGCAGGCGCAGAATAATCCGGATGCCACGATTAAGGCGGCCGATAATCTGCTCACGAATTTCGCCGACACGTTTTACAAAGAGGTCGCGCTCACGGTGGAAGCGCAGGCGTACCGGCAGAAGGGCGATACCGACAAGGCTCTGATTTACGGGGAGCGGGTCCTGGAGGTCAACCCCAAGAGCTTCCAGACGACCCTGATGATCGGCGAAATCCTGGCGCAGCGGACGCGCGAAAACGACCTGGACAGAGTAGAGAAGCTGGCGCGTGCGGAGAAACTGCTCAAGGACACGATCGACAACCTCAATACGGCGGTGAAGCCGAATCCGCAGCTGACCGATGCCCAGTGGGAAGACGGGAAGAAGATGCTGATCGCACAGGCCCACAACGGCTTGGGGGTGGTGGCGCTCGACCGCAAAAAGTTCGACGTGGCCGAGACGGAGTTCCGGACCGCGATGGATACCGACCCGCTGGAGCCGACTTACGGAGTGCGCCTGGCCTCGGCATTGCAGTCCGAAGGCAAGAACGCTGACGCGGTGGCCCTCTGCGACAAGATCCTGGCGATGCCGCAGCTGAATCCGCAGGTCAAGGCGGTGACCGAGAACATCAAGAAAGTCGCGCAGTCGGGGAAGAAATAACTCCATTCATGCGCGCGGAGCTGGCAAGCCTGGAAGAGAGAATCGGCCACCCGTTCTCTGACCCGGAATTGCTGCGCCGCGCGCTGACCCATAGTTCCCTCGCCAACGAGACCCGCACCGGCCCGGGCAGCCCTCTCAGCGATAACGAACAACTGGAGTTTCTGGGGGATTCCGTCCTCGGATTCCTGGTTGCCGAAGCCCTGGTGCTGCGGCATCCGGAGTTTCGGGAGGGACAGCTTTCCAGCCAGAAGGCGCACCTGGTTAGCGCCGCGCATCTGCACGGGGTGGCGCGCCGGCTGGACATCGGGGCCTATCTCGAACTGGGGCGCAGCGAGGAGATGAGCGGGGGCCGCGCGAAGAAGACGCTGCTGGTGGATGCCCTGGAAGCCGTGATCGCGGCAATGTACCTGGATGGCGGCGTGGAGGCGGTGCGGGAGTTCGTACAAACGCACGTGCTGGACGCCCCGCTGGCATGGGACGAGGATGCCGGTACGGACATCCAGCCGGCGATCCGGAATTTCAAAAGCGCCCTACAGGAACTGGCGCAATCGCGGGGGCTGCCGCAGCCAAAGTATACGATTGTCCGGGAACGCGGTCCGGAGCACTCGAAGACCTTCACGGTGGAAGTGCGGGTCGGTAAGGACTGGGCCGGCCAGGCGGAAGGCCGGACCAAGAAGATCGCCGCGCAACGGGCCGCCCGGGGCGTCTTCGAGCATTTGCAGAAAGCCGGCCAGGCCAGGGCCTTGAACGAGTAGGCGCCGGTCCGGAGGCTTACATCTGCGCGTAATTCACTTGAATTCGCTCGTCCACCGGTATCACCCGAACGGGAAGCGTGAAGGATTTGGTGGCCACCGCGCCATCGAAGCCTTCCGCCAGGATCATGTAGTGGGTCGTATGCTCCGGCACGATTTCCAGGCAGTGGCTGCTGGAGGGGTAAACACCCTCCATGTCGGGTGAGATTTTCACCGAGCGAGCGTTCTCCACCCCATAGCAAAGCAGGGCCTTCTCTCCGGGCACGATTGCGCCGACATTGGCGTAAAACTGCAGAATCCGCACCGGGCCGGGGTGCGTGCCGACGGGGCGGACCCACACGTGCGAGCCGGTACTCCGCGAGGAGCTGATCGTCCAGAGCGCGATGACGAGTCCGAGCGCGACCCAAAGCCTGGTGAACCGGAACAGCATTGGCTTATTCTTAGACTCCACCAGAACCGGGAAGGTTGCAAGGGCGCCGTGGGGGGATTCGGGGTGATTCCACGCCAAAGCGCGCCATACTCGTGCGGGAACCGCCGGGTCGCTGTACGGAAGGCGGCACCGTGAACGTCGCCAGGTTGCGTGGTCTCGAGCAGGCGGACGCCGCGCTCCCGGGTCGCGTGGCCGTGCTGGAGCGCCGGCTCATGGAGATCGGGAAGAGGCTCGCGAACTGACGCTCGAGGCTCGGTATCGCGTACTTCACCGGCTCGGATTCCGGTCTCAACCGGCATTAATTACGCTACCCTGAGGGATCATGGGCATACGAATCGTACAAGTCGACGCGTTTACCAGCCGCCCGTACGCGGGGAATCCGGCGGCGGTCTGCGTTCTGAAGGAACCGCGGGCGGACGAGTGGATGCGGGACGTGGCGCGCGAGATGAACCTCTCGGAGACGGCCTTCCTCACGCCGCGCGACGGCGGGTATCACCTGCGCTGGCTGACGCCGGCGGTAGAGGTGGACCTGTGCGGGCACGCCACCCTGGCAAGCGCCCATGTTCTTTGGGAAGACGGGCATCTGGCGCAAGGCGAGCAGGCGCGGTTCCACACGCGGAGCGGGCTGCTGCTGGCGGCGCGCTGCGGCGACTGGATCGAACTGGACTTTCCGGCGAAGGCGGGCGAACCGGCGGAGGCGCCCGAAGGCATGCTGAAAGCGCTGGGGGTCGAGCGCGCGGTTTACGTGGCGAAGAACGCCTGGGATTACCTGGTGGAGGTCGAATCGGAAGAAGCGCTGCGCGCGCTTTCGCCCGACCACGCGACCCTGCGCAAGATCCCGGCGCGCGGCATCATCGTGACCTCGCGTCCGGCGGGCGGCGAGTTCGATTTCGTTTCGCGGTTCTTCGCGCCGGGGGCGGGCGTCGATGAGGACCCGGTGACCGGTTCGGCGCACACGGCGCTCGGCCCGTACTGGGCGGCGAAACTCGGCAAGACCGCGTTCACCGCGTACCAGGCTTCGGCCCGCGGCGGCGTAGTGAAGGTCCGGCTGCAAGGGGACCACCGCGTGATCCTGGGCGGCCAGGCGGTGACCGTGATGACGGGGGAGTTACTGGCGTAAGAGGCGGCCCGGCGGCCCATGATACACTCCGGGTGTGCCGGACCTTCGCGAGGTCAATGACGAGCCGCCGCCGTTCCTGAGGACCTGGCGGCGCGTGTACGTCGCGGTATTACTGTACATGGCGCTCATCATTTCACTCGCATACCTGTTCACCAGAGCATATCGATGAGGCCGCTCGACTGGGCTGTCCTGGTCACCACCCTGGTTTCGATTATTGCGTACGGGCTGTATCGCGCCCGCGGCAGCAACACGGTGGAGAACTATCTTCTGGCGGGCAAGACGATGCCCTGGTACGCCATGGGGCTCTCGATCATGGCGACCCAGGCCAGCGCCGTCACCTTCATCTCCACCACCGGGCAGGCCTACGTGGATGGAATGCGCTTCGTGCAGTTCTATTTCGGGCTGCCGATCGCCATGATCGTGATCTGCGCCACGGTGGTGCCGGCCTTTCACAAGGCCAAGGTGTACACGGCTTACGAGTACCTGGAAAACCGCTTCGACGGCAAGACGCGGGCGCTCGCCAGCCTGGTTTTTCTTTGCCAGCGCGGGCTCTCGGCCGGTATCACCATTTACGCCCCGGCAATCGTGCTTTCGGTGATCCTGGGATGGCCCGAGAGGGTGACGACCTCGCTGATGGGCGCGCTCGTGGTGAGTTACACCGTGCTGGGCGGGATCAAGGCGGTGACGTGGTCGGATGTGCAGCAGATGGGCGTGATCTTTCTGGGGCTGATTACCTCGCTGATTACGGTGTTCGCGCTGCTGCCGCATTCGGTCTCGATTCCGGACGCAATTTTTCTGGCTGGAGCGGCGGGGCGGCTGAACGCGGTGACCACGCACTTCGACTGGGCGGACCGGTTCAACATCTGGAGCGGCCTGCTGGGCGGCACGTTCCTGTTCCTTTCGTACTTCGGCTGCGACCAGTCGCAGGTGCAGCGGTATCTGACGGGGCGGTCGATCGCGGAAAGCCGCCTGAGCCTGCTGTTCAACGCGGTGGCGAAGATCCCGATGCAGTTCTTCATCCTGTTCATCGGGGCGATGGTGTTCGTGTTCTACCTCTTCGTGCAGCCGCCGGTGCTGTTTCAACAGCATGAGCTTGCGCGGATCGAGGGAACGCAGCAGTATGGCGCCATCGAAGCGCGGTATCAACAGGCTTTCGAGCACCGCCGGGACGCGGCGCTGGCGCTGACGGCGGCGCACCGGGCGGGCGACCGCGCGGCCGAGGAGCGCGGAATCGCGGAGTACCGCGCGGCGCAAAAAGACGTGGACGGAGCGCGCACGGCCGCATCGCAACTGGTGACCCGGATGGGCGGGGAGAAGGATTTCAGCGACACCAACTACATCTTTCTCTCGTTCGTTACGCGCTACCTGCCGATGGGGATCGTGGGGCTGGTGATCGCGGTGATCTTCGCCGCCACCATGTCGGCCAGTTCGGGCGAGATCAACTCGCTGGCCACGGTGACGGTAGTGGACATCTATAAGCGCTATATCCGGCGCGATGCGAACGATCATCACTACCTGGCCGCGTCGCGGTGGTCCACCCTGTTCTGGGGCATCTATGCGGTGATGTTTGCGGGCTTCGCGGGGCGGCTGGGATCTCTGATCGTGGCGGTCAACTTCGTGGGATCCCTGTTCTATGGCACGCTGCTCGGCTGTTTCGTGCTGGCGCTGGGCTTCCGGCGCGTCGGCGGGACGGCGGCATTCACCGGGATGCTGGTGGGAGAGGCGGCGGTGCTGGCGACGGCGTATTTCACGAATATCTCGTGGCTTTGGTACAACGGGATCGGCGCGGGGGTGGTGGTGGCTACCGCGCTGCTGGTCGCTTTCGCCACCAGAAGCGCCACGACAGGTAGGCCGCCAGCAGAACAGCTCCGCCTATCGTGAACCACAGCAGGTACCGGTCCACATAGTGCAAGACAGATTCCCATTGTTCGCCGAGAAAATAGCCCAGGCATAAGAACGTCCCGACCCATAGCACCGACCCGCTGTAGGCGAAGAGCGCAAACTGCGTGCGCGGCAGATCGGTGGTGCCGGCGGCAAAGGCCGTGACGTGGCGGATGCCGGGGATGAAATATCCCACCGTCAGCGCCCAGTGGCCAATGCGCTCGAACCACTGGTGCGCCTTGGCAATGTGATCTTCCCGCAGGTGAATGTACGGTCCGAAGCGGTGGACCAGGGGCATGCCGAATCTGCGGCCGAGCCAGTAACTGAAGCTGATGCCGCACATGCTGCCGCCGAGCGCGGCGAGGATCGCGATGGCGAAATGCATCGCCCCCCTATAGATCAGGTATCCGGTGAAGGTGAGCAGCGTCTCATCGGGAACGGGCAGGCCGACGATCCCGAAAACCATGGCGGCAAAAATGACGAGATACCCCCAGGGGGAGGCGTGGACGCTCATCCACGCGATTATCTGATGTTCCATCGGGCCGGACCGTTCAGACTACCAGCCCGGTGATATCGACCGGCGTGCGGTTGCCGCCGACGACTACGATTCCGCTCTCGGTCACGTGATGATTGATGCGGTCGCGCTCCAGGTCATAGCCGATCACGGCATCTTCGGGAACCCGCACGTTCTTGTCCAGAACGGCGCGGCGTATTTTCGAGCGGCGGCCGATGTCGCAGTTGTCGAGAATGACACAATCTTCGACGAAGGCTCCGGAGTGGATGCGGACGCCGCGGCCGAGGACCGAATTCCGCACGGTGCCTCCGGAGAGAATGCAGCCGCCGGAGACGATGGAGTCGATGGCCTGTCCGCGGCGATTCTCTTCGTCGAAAGTGAACTTGGCCGGCGGGTCGGGATAGCTGGTGGTGCGAACCGGCCATTCCCGGTTGTAGAGGTTCAGCGCGGGGCTGACGGACCGGAGATCCATGTTCGCTTCGTAATAGGCGTCGATGGTGCCGACGTCGCGCCAGTAGGGTATCTCGTCGGGCGGTTCGCCGGAAATGCGGTTGTTCTGGTAATCGTAGGCGTAGATTTCGGCCTTGCCGGCGAGTTTGGGGAGGATATTGCGCCCGAAATCGTGGTTGCTGTCGGGTTCGGCGGCGTCCTCGTGGAGAAGGCGGAGAAGCGTGCGGGTGGAGAAGACGTAATTGCCCATGGAGGCGAGCACGCGGTCGCCGTCGCCGGGCATGGTGGGGGCATCGGATCTTTTTTCGTGGAACGCCCGGATGTGGCCGTCTTCGGCGGCCTCGATCACGCCGAATTCGAGGGCATGCTTTTTGGGAACGGGAATGGCGGCGACGGTGACCTCGGCGCCCTTCTGAACGTGATATTCGATCATGCTGGCGATGTTCATGCGGTAGATATGATCACCGCCGAAAATCGCAACAACGTGGGGGTCCGACTGTTCCACCAAATTGATGTTTTGATAGATCGCGTCGGCCGTGCCCTGGTACCAGGTCTCTCCGGGGGACCGCATCTGCGCCGGGACGGGAATCAGAAACTGGGATTTCAACAGGCTTCCGAACTGCCATCCCTCGGCCAGGTGCTGGAGCAGCGACTGGCTGCGAAACTGAGTCAGCACGTAGATCGAATAGATGCCGGAATTGATGAAATTGCTGAGGACGAAGTCGATAATGCGGTACTTGCCTCCGAAGGGCACGGCCGGCTTGGCCCGTTCCTTGGTGAGCGGATAGAGCCGGGTGCCCTTGCCGCCGGCGAGTACGATACCCAGGACGCGTATACGCATAACAGTTCGACCAAAGCCATATTGTTCCAGTAAGCTGCGGTTCCCGCAAGGGCAAATCCCGGAAAAAGCAAGTGAAACTCCCCCGCAATGAATTCCTTCAGTCCAGCCGATAAGCACGATGTGATCCGCACAAACGCAATATGACCGCAATAATCGGGATATTCATGGTTTTGGGTGCCATCGCCGGCGGGTACCTGATGGAACACGGCAAAATCGCGGTATTGCTGCAGCCGGCGGAGCTCCTAATTATTCTGGGGGCGGCGGTGGGGACGGTTATTATCGCCAACCCGATTCCGACATTAATCCGGTTAGGCAAGGGTATGGCCGCGGTTGTCAGCGGCAGCCCGTTCACCAAGGCTTATTACCTCGAACATCTGAAGATGCTTTATGAACTCTTCAACCATGCCCGCAAGGCCGGTACGGCCAAGCTGGAGGAAGACGTAGACCACCCCGAAAAGAGCGCGGTGTTCTCGAAATACCCGAAGTTTCTGAAATCGCACCACGCGCTCTACTTCTTGTGCGACACGCTGCGGACGGCGGTTGCCGGCGGGGTCGATCCGCTGGATATCGACCAGATGATGGAAATCGACCTGGAAGTGCACCACCGCGAGTCGCAGGAACCGGTGAACGCCCTTTCCACGATGGCGGATTCGCTCCCGGGGTTGGGCATAGTCGCGGCGGTTTTAGGCGTCGTGATCACGATGGGGGCGCTGGGCGGGCCAAAGGAGGAGATCGGGAACAAAGTGGCGGCGGCGCTGGTGGGAACATTTTTGGGAATTTTGTTGTGTTACGGCGTATTCGGGCCTCTAGCGTCGGCAATGGGCAAGCAGAATGACGCGGAAGCGAACTTCTTCGGGTTTCTGCGCATGGGAGCGCTGGGTTTTGTGAAGGGGCTCAGTCCGATGATGGCGGTGGAACTGGCGCGCCGGTCGATTCCGTCCAGCGTGCGGCCCACTTTCCAGGAGATGGAGGCGGCCTGCCGCGGCGGCGGCAATGTAGCCTCCAAGGCGGCTTGATATGGCGGATGCAGAGGTTCCGATTTCCGCGCCGGCGCCGCCCCCCAAAATCATCATCATCCGCAAGAAGTCGGGCGGGCACGGCGGACATCACGGCGGCGCCTGGAAGGTAGCCTACGCGGACTTCGTGACGGCCATGATGGCCTTATTCATCGTGCTCTGGCTGATGGGCTCGGATCAGGAAGTGAAAGAAGCGGTCGCCGGCTACTTCAAGGATCCAAACGGGCAGGGGAAGATGGCCGGCACGACCGCGGCGGGTGCGGGGCACGCGATTGAGTTGCCGAAGGAGGACATGGACAAGCTGCGGGAGAAAATCCAGCAGGCGCTGATGCAGACCCCGAATTTCGGCAACTTGAAGGACCATGTCGAAATGACGGTTACGGCCGACGGGCTGCGGATCGAGTTGCTCGAGACGGAGGCGGGGATGTTTTTCGAATCGGGGAAGCCCGTGCCTACCGAGGCGGGGTCGGATCTGCTGACGCGCCTGGCGGCGGAATTGGGAAAGCTGCCGAATAACGTCCTGATCGAAGGGCACACGGATTCGAAGCCCTACGCCGGTGACGGAGCCTACACCAACTGGGAGCTTTCAGCCGACCGCGCCAATTCGGCGCGCCGGCTGATGCAGGGCCACGGGCTCAAGCCGGAGCAGGTGGCGCAGGTGCGCGGTTACGCGGACCGGCAGTTACGGAAAAAGGACGAGCCGGAAGCGGCGTCGAACCGGCGCATTTCGGTGATTGTCCAGTGGCTGGCGCCTGCCGTGCCGGAAAAAAAGGTCGGGACCAAGCCGCCACCCTCGAAACCCCACTGACGGCCCTACATGTATTCGGGGATCTGAATGCCGAGGGTTCCGGCGGTGCGTTCGAGCTGGCGGCGGAAGAAGTCGGTCATCCACAGGAGGAAGACCTTTTTCTCGCGGTTCTCCTCGTGAATGATCGGGTACTTCTGGTAAAAGTTGCTGAATGCCTGGGCGAGCTGAAACGCGTACCTGGCGACGTGTGCCGGTTCGCCGGCGTTGATGGCATTCTCCAGGGCTGAATCGGCTTTCGAGGCGGCCAGCAGGACCTGCCAGAAGTCTTCGGATTGCAGCTGGCGGGCCATGGATTCCGCGTTCAGTTCGGCCGCGAAGTCGGGAATTCTCTCGCCCATTTCCTGGAGCTTGGCGAGGATCTTGCACGCCCGCACGGCCGCGTATTGCACATAGGGACCGGTTTCGCCTTCGAAGCTAAGGGCTTCCTGAAGGTCGAACGCGATGACGGTCGTGCGGGTGAACTTCAGCAGGAAATAGCGTAGCGCGGCGATGGCGATTTGGGTGGCCACCTTGCGGTTCTGTTCCGGCGTGTCTTCGGGATGGCGCGAGGCGACTTCTTCGAGCGCCTTCGCGATGAGTGAATCCATCAGATCGTCGGCTTTGACGCCGAGGCCTTTCCGGCCGGAGACTTCGACGTAGGGGCGCTTGCGGTCTTCCTCGGAAAGCGGGATGCCGAGTTCGGCGCAACAGCGCGGCGAAAGGGCCACCATCTCGTAAGAGAAATGGTTGGAGCGGTCGGCCTGTTCGTTGTAGCCGAGGCCGCGGAGTCCGGCCACGACCACGTCCTGCAGATACGATTGGCGGGTGTCGATTACGTTATAGACGCGGGACCCGTGGCCGAACTGTTTGCCGGAATCGGAAGGCTCGTCGGTGCTGACCCACAGGGTGCGGCCGTCCTGGTATCGCATCCAGGGACGGTAGTAGAAGTCCTTGCCCAGCAGGCCGAATTTCCAGAGCTGGTAAGCGATGTCCTTGCCGGTATAGACCACGGTGCCGTCGGAGCGGACGATCACCTTACCGTCCTCGGAAAGGCCGGGCATCACCCAGCAGCCGGCGTGCTTGCCTTCGGTTTCGAAATAGATGGCTTTGCGTTCTTTGAGGAGTTCGAAGGCGGCCGACCAGAAATGGAGGTGAAGGATCTCGCTCTCCCGCGGCAGGACATCGTACTCCACATCCATCCGCAGCATGGTCCGAAGATGCGTTTCCACGATGGCGTCGGCCACCATGTGGGCGACGTCGGCCAGTTCTCCGTGGCCGGCCTCGATCGAGTGCAGCGTCTCGGTACGCCACTTGAGCGATTCGGGCTGCTCCTTGTAATAAGACGAGATGCGGGCGTAGAGGTCCCAACAGTAGTAGTCGAAGCGGACGTTGGGATCTTTCAGTAAGGCCTGTACGTCGGCCGGACCTTTGTGTTCGAGGTGATGGAAACCGACCACGACATCGGCCACCTGCACGCCGGTGTTGTCGATATAGTTCTGCACCTCGACGTTGTGGCCGGCGGCGCGCAGCATGCGGACGAAGGTGTCGCCGAGCGCGGCGTTTCGGAGATGGCCGATGTGCGCGGCCTTGTTCGGATTGATATTGGTGTGCTCGACGATGATCTTCTCGCCGGAGGGAGCGGATGCCGCCGTCTCGCCCCGCAAGAGCGATGCGCCGTAAGCGCCTCGGTCCAGGCGGATGTTGATATAGCCGTTTCCGGCCACTTCGAGCGATGCGACACCGGGGATCGGGCCGATCTCTCCGGCGAGCTCGGCGGCGATCTGCCGCGGCGCGCGCTTCAGTTGCTTCGCAAGCTGGAAAGCCGCGGGAACGGCCATATCGCCGAAATCGCTCTGGCGCGGCTGCTCGATGGGAACGTCGAGCTCGACGCCATAGCGGATCAGAATGTGCGCGCGAAAGGCCGCGGAGACTTGCTTTTCAATGGAATGGAACACAGGAAAATACAAGTATAACAAGGGGTGCGGAACGGGGAGCCGCAGGGCGCGAATTTCGCTGAGGAGGCCGTCTGCCCGGCCGTCTGCCCGCGGCAACCGCACGGTCATTGACCACTTATCATCGACCGTGGCTACGGGCGGGGATTCGAGTTACAATTCGCCAATGCTATCCAGAAGACAAAAGGGTCTACTAATCTTATTAGTGCCGCTGGCTCTTTCCTGGTCCTCTGCTTTCGCTCAAACGGCGCCGATCGATGTCGAGTGGTTGCCCGTTACAGACGCAGAGCGTCAAATGACGACGCCTGCCGTTGACGCGAATGCCGGGGTGGAGGCGCTCTTCTGGCGGGTTCACGTCATGGACGAGTTCCCGGGCAACCAGGACATACAGCGTGTGCTCTACCACTATATAAGGCTGAAGATATTCAGCGAGAAAGGCAAGGAGGCAGCGGCAACTATCGATATTCCGTTTGACGGGCGAACCTCCATCCTCTACGTTTTCGGCCGTACCGTCAAGGCGGACGGCACCGTAGTCGAACTGAAGAAGGATAGCGTGTATGAGCGCGATGTGGTCCGGGCGGGTGGGCGGAAACGAAAGGTGAAATCGTTTGCCATGCCCGGTGTGGAACCTGGCGCGATTGTCGAGTATCGCTGGAAGGAAGTGCAGTTCAATGCGCCCCTGATGTATACGCGACTCCAGATGCAGCGTGAGTATCCGGTCAGGCAGGTGACTTATTTCGTCAAACCCCTGCCGGCGGATAGGTCGGGGGGATATCACATGTCCGTGTGGCCTTTTAACTGTAAACCCAGCCGGCCCAAGCGGGAGGACGACGGCTACAACTCCATCAGCCTGGAAAACGTGCCCGCATTCCGCGAAGAGCCGCTGATGCCGGGCGAAGGCGATGTGCGTGCCTGGGTACTCGCGTATTATCACGAGGATTCGAAACGCGATCCGGACAAGTATTGGACAGACGTAGGGAAGCGTTCGTACGGCGTTTTGAAAAACGCTCTGCGCCAGAACGGCGAGATCAAAGCCGCGGCGGAGACGGCCGTGGCGGGCGCGCCTAACGACGAAGCAAAGAGCCTGGCGCTGATCTCGTACATCCGCTCCAAAGTACGCAACCTTTACTCGCGGAGCGTATCGGAGTCCGAGAGATTGGAGATTCTCAAGCAGATGCCCAAGAGCCGCCTGCGTACGTCCGCCGAGATCTTCAAGTCCGGAATAGGAGACGCGAGCGAGCTCAACATTCTCTTCGCCGCGATGTGCTCCAGTGTTGGGGTGGATGCGCGGCCGGTGATGGTATCGAATAGCGATGACGTGTTATTCGATCCCAGCCTTACGGACGAGTACTTCCTCCCCAATGTGGACATGGCGGTGAAGATCGACGGGAACTGGCGCTTGTACGACGTCAGCACGCGTCTGTTGCCTCCTCAAATGCTCGGATGGAGGGAGGAAGGCGTCAAGGCGCTGGTCAGCGATCCCAAAAAGCCCATTTTTATCCTTTCTCAGCTTTCGCCTCCCGAGGCATCCGCGTCCCGCCGCACGGGCAAGTTCTCGCTTTCGGCGGAGGGAACCCTTGAAGGCGACGTCGAGGAGACCTTTACCGGGCACAGAGCCGGGGACCGGCGCGCCGAGATGGAGGTGCAGGACTCGGCGAAATTAGCCGAAGATCTGAAAGCGAAGGTCATGAAAGTCTTCCCCCAGGCGGATGTCTCCGCTTCGGCCTTCGAAGCTGTGGACGATTCCGGCAAACCGCTGGTGGTGCGGTATCACGTGTCGATTCCGAATTACGCACAGCGGACCGGGAAACGAATCCTCTTTCAGCCGCTCTTTTTTCAGCGCGGGGACGCTCCCCTGTTCACCTCCTCCGAAAGGCATTACGACGTCGTTTTTCCGTATGCCTGGCAAGAATCGGACGAGATTCGGATCAAACTACCGGAGGGCTTTCAATTGGATAACGCCGAGAATCCGGGCAACCTCGACTTCGGTCCGACCGGCGGCTATACGCTACGCCTTGCGGTAGGCCAACACGGATCTGAACTGGTGGTGGAGCGCGAACTCGTGCTTGGGCGTCGGGGCGTGATCAACTTCCCGGTGGCCGCTTACCCGCAGATTAAGGCGGCGTTCGAGGCCGCGCACAGCCGGGACAACGTGACGCTCTCTCTGCTCGCGACAGCGCCTGCCTCGGGGTCCAAATGAAGCTCCTTTTGCCCCTCCTGCTCGCGGGGTTGGCTGCCGCCCAGGAAGTTCCGCAGTGGGTCCGCCTGGAGGCGGCGCGCCAAGCCCCTTCCTATCCTGCGAAGGTCTCGAGCGTTGTGCTGTTGCACGAAGAGCAATTGACAGTCGCGACCGAAGGACATTGGATGATCCGGGAACGCGGCGTCATCCGCATCTTACAACCGAGCCAGGACAGGCTGCAGGCTGCGCGGAGCTACGATTCAAAAGCCGGCCGCATTCGC
This sequence comes from Bryobacterales bacterium, assembly GCA_963796485.1. GTDB lineage: Bacteria > Acidobacteriota > Terriglobia > Bryobacterales > Bryobacteraceae > CAWCDJ01. Next base: position 488,304 of record CAWCLV010000012.1, on the reverse strand, counting down.
GATTTTCGCGCCTGGCTCTTGCGGCCCGGCGGAGCCGCGGAGGGCCTCAAGCAGGTGGTAGACGTCTCCCTCGTCGGGCCGGGCGAGACCTATGATGAGGCAAGAGCCAGGACCCTCGATTGCCCGAATGCGCCTGCCGGCTCCGTTTTCGCCTTCGAGATCGTCGAAGAAGAGAAAACCTCGTTTACACAGTATTTGTATTCGTTCCAGGAAGAGCTGCCGGTTCTGCTTTCGCGGTTTGTGCTCTCGCTGCCGGCCGGATGGGAAGTGAAAGATACGATGCTGAACCATCCGCCCGTCACCCCGTCTGTGGAAGCAACAGCAACGTACACCTGGGAATTGCGCGACCTTCCATGGATCGAACGGGAGGACTATGCGCCCCCGTTCAGCCGTCTTGCCGCTCATCTCGGCGTGACGTTTTACCCGGCCGGGATGGCCGCGGCGCGTCCATTGAAAGACTGGCCGACCGTGTCGGCGTGGGTCTCCGGATTCGTGCAACCGGCCGCGGCGCCCTCGGGCGCCGTTCGCGCCAAGTCGGGCGAGTTGGCCAAAGCCGGGTCCACGCTTGAAAAGATCCAGGCGATCGCCTCGTTTGCGCAGAAGATTAATTACGTCTCGGTGCAAATGAACGTGTCCAGGGGAGGCGGATACACCCCGCACCCGCCGGAACAGGTGCTGGCGCGCAATTACGGCGATTGCAAGGATAAGGCGGCCCTGATGAAAGCCCTGCTGGATGGGGCGGGAATCGAATCGTATGTTACGCTGGCGTACTCCCGCGACGCGCGGCACGTGCGTCCCGACTGGCCATCCCCGGCACAGTTTAATCATGCCATCGTAGCGATTCGGGTCGGGCCCGAAATCGAGCTGCCCAGTGTGGCCGAATATCCGCGCCTTGGCCGTCTGCTGTTTTTCGATCCCACCGATCCATACACCGGGTTAGGCGATCTGCCGGCCAACGAGCAGGGCAGTCATATGTTGGTGTTGGCCGGCGCCGTGGGAGAGTTGGTGAGGGCTCCAAAAATCGCGGTCCGAGCCAATCGCGTGGAATCCACGGTAGAGGCGCGAATGGATGCAGCCGGCTCATTGACGGCGACATTGGACCGTCAGTATTACGGGCAGCCTGCCGCCTCCATGCGCGCCACCGCCGCTGAACCCGAGAAGGACGCGCTACGCCGCGTATTCGAAGCCGGATTTGCGCAGCGAGTCGGTGGCGTAATGCTGCACGCGCTGGATGCTTCCGACCGGCTCGCGGACAGTCGCTTCGACACGAAGGCGAGTTTCGAGGCGAAGGAGTTCGGACAGATCCAGGGAAAGCTCCTGCTCTTGAAACCCGGGTCGCTCGTGCCCGGCACGCGATACTCCTTGCCCTCCAGGCCGCGACAGTGGCCGATAGAATTACGGACTTCCGAGCGGATCGACAAAATCAGGATCCGGCTGCCGGAAGGATTCAAAGTGGACGAAGTGCCTGACCCAGTGGAGATGCGGAGTCGGTATGGCGTCTACGAGGCGCGGTACCGTCAGGCTCCGGGATTTCTGATTTTCGAGCAATATCTGGAGGAAATGGATATTGCGGTCCCCCCGGCCGAATACACCCAGGTTCGCGAGTTCTTCAGCAAGGTTGCCGGGTATCAGCAGGCCGCGGTGGTCATGGTGAAACAATAGCAGGAGTTCATCACTTGCCGACAGCCTGCCGGCGCAGGGGCTGGGGCTAGATGTCTTTCAGAAGTTCGTCCACAATCGTCTGCACCGCGACGTACGGGTCGGGCCCGTTGCTTGGGGTCGCTTCAATTGAATACAAGCCCTTATAGCCCACTTCCCTGGAAATCCGAATGGCGTTCGCTTCGCTAAATCGCTCCGGGTCATAGTGGCAGTGGCTGCTGCCGGATGATAGGGGGTACATCGCGCGGAGTCCCGCCGCGCGCGTCGCTTCGTCCGGGAAATTACCGACATCGGGATTGGCCCAAATCCCGGCTGCCCGTATCACTTCCACCACCACGTCCCAGCTTGGTTGGACCGGCCGGGGAGTTCCGCTGCCTGCCGCCGTTTCAGGCCCCCGGCGGCCTCCGCCGATACCGCGGTTCTCCATCGTTACGAACACCCTTCGCGACTTGCCGTATGCGTTTATCTTTCTCAGGGTATCGATGGCGGCCTGTCGCACCTCCGGCGCGAGCGTTCCCTGGTTGACCATCAGCCGCGGACAGTCGAGCGCTACGGCGTGGTCGATCCACTGCTTCGTAAGATCGATCGTCTCGATCCGAAGCACCGCGTCGGCCGCCGAGATATTCAGCGGCCCGAATTCTATGTTGATCTGGTTGATCCGCGATTTTGCGGCTTTGGTCCGGCTGCGGAATTCCGCCAGGTATTCCGGCTCCGTCGAGCCGAAATGCGAGTGCTGCATTTCGACGTAGTGCACGCCGTAGCGTTCGGCGATCATGGCCGGAAAGTCCAGGGTGTCGAGTGTGCGGTTCGGGTCGCCGGCGGCGGCACTGTTCTTAAGCACCCGGCTGAAGCAGAGGCTCATGATCGCGATCCGGTCTCGCTTAGCCTGATCGGAACGCTGCGCCGGCGCCCCGAAGCACCCGGCCAAAGTCGAGCCGATCAGAAACTCCCTTCGCCTCATGCAAGCCTCCGTTCGGTTCAGGTTGACATTGAGAGTATACTCCGATGACCGCGAGGCGATCAGACGAGAGCTCGTCGTTTTACGCTTGCATCAGACTGCTATGCCCACCGGCACTACTTCACTTTGAGGACGAAGACGGTCTGGTCATCGAATGCGGTGGTGTTGAAGCTGTCGAGTTCTTTGAAAATCCCGGCGACAATCTGGCCCGCCGGCTTTTCGAAATTCGCGCGCACGAGTTGGATCAGGCGGCCGCGGCCGAACTCGGCGCCGGTGGGGCTCATGTGGTCGGTGATGCCGTCGGAATAGAGGACTAGCGTGTCGCCGGGGCGGGCGTGGAAAGTCACTTCCTCGAACTCGCGGGACTCCAGCAGGCCGAGGGGCACACCTTCGACGCGCAGTTTGAGGATCTCGCGGTCGCGGCAGATCATTGGCGGAAGCGCGCCGGCGTTGGCCATAATGAACTCCTTCGCGGCGGGGTTCCACAGCAGGACGCAGAGCGTGACGTAGCGGGCTTCCACTTTGCGCTCGACCAGGGCGTCGTTCAGGGCGAGCATCAGCTTGGCGGGCTGGCGGCGGCGCGGCGTGAGGGTCCGGAGCAGGCCGCTGACGAGACCGCCATACAGGGCTGCCGCGGTGCCTTTTCCGCTGACATCTCCGAAGGCAATCATGACCTGGCCGTCGGGAAGTTCGAAGACGTCGTAGATGTCGCCCGAAATCTCGCGCGCGGGGCGCAGGCGGACGGCGGCGTCGAGTCCTTCGATTTCCGGGCAGCCGTCCGGAAGAAGGACGCGCTGGAGGTCGCGCGCGGCGTTCAGGTCCTCTTCCATGCGGCGTTCGCGGGTAGCGAGCTCCTGGTAAAGGCGCGCGTTCTCCACGCCGCTGGCGATCTGGGGCGCGAGCAGCGAGAGGATGCGGATGTGGTCGTCGGTGAAGTGGCCCATCCGGCTGCTCTTGAGATCCATCACGCCGAGGACGCGGTCCTGGAGGATCAGAGGTACGGCGACCTCGGACCGGATATCGGGGTGCGAGGCAATGTAGCGCGGGTCTTTCGCCGTGTCGTGCACGCGCACGACCTCGCGCGATTCGGCGGCAGCGCCGGTGATTCCTTTCCCGAGAGGGACGTTATCGATGTTCACGCGCTGGTCGTAGCGCAGGCTGAAGAGGTGGCGCAGGGCGCGGGCGCCGCTATCGATGTAGAGAATGCTGAAGGCGTCGTAGTTGATCAGTTCGCGGACGGTGCTGGCGATTTTGCCGAGGAGCTCGTTGAGGTCGAGAATCGAGGAAAGCTCGCGCGAGATATTGGCCAGCATCTTCAGGGTGCGGTTCTGGCGGTCCACGCGGCGGTAGAGGCGGGCATTGTCGATCGCGATGGCCACGCGCGCCGCAATCAGGCGGAGCAGGGCGCGGTCGTATTCCGTGTAGGCGTTGACGCGGGTGGATTGCAGGTCGATTACGCCGACGAGCTTGCCGCGCGCGGTCATCGGCACCGCGAGTTCGGTGCGGACGGCGTCCACCGTGTTGAGGTAGCGGGGGTCTGTGCGGACATCGCCCACCAGGACGGGTTCGCGGCGCGCGGCGGCGGTTCCGGTGATGCCCTCGCCGAGCGCCAGGGAGACATTGCGGATTACTTCTTCCCGGTGCCCGACACCGTAGCGGATGCGCAGGTCCTGCCGCTTTTCGTTATAGAGAAGGATGGCGAACAGGTCGTAGGGGAGGACTTTTTGCACGATCTCGGCCACGTTCGGGAGCAGTTGATCGAGTTCGAGCGTCGAGGTGGTAACGGCCGAGACTTCCAGCAGGAAATCGAGCAGCTCCGAGCGTTCACGGAACCGGACAGTGGCTTTGCGGGTGGCTTGCATGGCCCCTTCCTAACGGCTGCGAAACCTGGTCAGGCGGCGGTCGCCTCGACGATTTTGATACTGGCGCTGGCGCCGATGCGGGTGGCGCCGGCCGCGGTCATGGTCTTCAGATCGGAGAGGGTGCGGATGCCTCCCGCTGCCTTGACCCCCATATCCGGCCCGACTACGCTGCGCATCAGCGCGATATCGTGCGCCGTGGCGCCGGCGGTCGAAAAGCCCGTGGACGTCTTGACGAAATCCGCTCCGGCGAGCTTGCACAAAGTGCAGGCGACGGCTTTCTGGTTATCGTCGAGCAGCGCCGTTTCGAGAATCACTTTCACGATGGCCCGGGCGGTGTGCGCGACTTTGACCACCTGTTGAATATCGACTTTGACGGCTTCGTGATCGCCGGAGCGCAGCGCGCCGACGTTGATCACCATATCGATTTCCTGGGCCCCGGCGCGGACGGCGGCGGCGGTCTCGGCGACCTTGGCTTCGGTGCTGGTGGCCCCCAGCGGGAAGCCGACGACGGTGCACACTCTGACGGGAGAGCCGGCCAACTCGGCGCTGACCAGGGGCACCCAATACGGGTTCACACAGACGCTGGCGAACGAGTACTGGCGGGCTTCGCGGCAGACCTTGACGACGTCGGCGCGTGTGGCCTCGGGTTTCAGAATGGTATGGTCGATGAGCGATGCGATGGTGGGGTCGATTTTCGTGAGGCGCTCGGAGGCGGAGACGCGGTCGGCGCCGGCGGCGATGATTTCCTTGGTGTTCCGGGCGCACGTTTGGGCGCAGCGCTGAACACACCCCGGGCATACCTGATCGGGCAGGTTCAGCCCCTCGCCCTTTTTCGGCGAGGGCGCAGGCTGGCCCACCATACGGGCGATTATTTCTTCACCGATCTGGGCCACCAGGCTGTCGAGTTCGGTCTGGGTCACGAAGAAGCCTTCTTGAGATACTGCTGTTCGATTTTCAGAATCTTATCGATGCGCCCCTGATGCCTTCCACCGCCGAAAGGGGTCGCCAGCCAGGTTCGCAAAACGTCTTCCGCCTGAGTTTCCGTGAGCATTCTTCCGCCGAGCGTAAGTATATTGGAATCATTGTGTTCCCTGCTATTCCTGGCGGAAGATTTATCATAGCACAGGGCGGCGCGGATGCCGGGAACCTTGTTGGCGGCGATGGAAGACCCGATTCCCGCGCCGTCGATAATGACGCCCCGGAAGGCCGCGCCGGAAGCGACCAGTTCGGCGACTTTGAGCGCGATATCCGGGTAGTCGGCCGGCTTTTCCTCGGTGACGCCTACGTCGCGGATCTGCAACCCGAGGTTCTCGATGACGGGCTTCAGGGCCTCTTTCATGCGGAAGCCGCCGTGATCCGCGCCGATGGCCAAGGTTCGGTCCGGCGGAGCGAGGGCGGTGAGCTGCTCTTCCGGCAGTTCCAGAATGCGCACCCCGCGCGAGGCGGCGACTTCGCGCGCGGCGGCTGTGACGATGCTGCCTTCGGGAATGCGCAGGTCGCCCGCGGCGGGCACGTCCTGAGCGGTGATGACTTGTTTCATGGGTTGGCTGCCGCTGTACAATTCGTAAGGACCATTGTAATGAACCGACGGGTGCTGCTGGCGATTTTTCTGGGAGCGGGCGCGCTGGCGGCACAGCCGCGCAGCGATTATCTGGCGCGTTTGCTGCATCAGGGCGAGACGGGCTGGGGCATGCTGCTGGCGGGGCTGGCGGCGGCGTTCGGGCTGGGGGCGATCCACGCGCTTTCCCCGGGACACGGGAAGACGATCGTGGCGGCTTACCTGGTGGGGACTCGCGGCACACCGCGGCACGCGATTTTTCTGGGAGCCATGGTGACGTTTACCCACACCGTGAGCGTGTTCGTGCTGGGGGTGGGAACGCTGTTCCTTTCCCGTTTCGTGCTGCCGGAGAAAATCTATCCGGTGCTGGGCGCGATTTCGGGGATCGCAATCGTGTGGATCGGAGCGGTGCTGTTCCGGCGGCGATGGAAAGCGATGCGGCACGCCCATGCGCACGCGCACCACCATCATCACGATCACCATCACCACGAGCACGAACACGAGCATCATTCGCACGATCACGAGCATCCGCATAGCCACGTGCCCGAGGAGGTCAGCATGACGGGGTTGATCGCGCTGGGGGCGAGCGGGGGCTTGGTCCCGTGTCCCTCGGCTCTGGTGCTGCTGCTGAGCTCGGTGGCGCTGGAGCGTGTGCGCCTGGGCCTGACGCTGCTGGTGGCTTTCAGCGCGGGGCTCGCGGTTGTGCTGAGCGGCATCGGGCTGGCGGTGCTTTATGCCAAACATCTGCTGCCTGATACGGAGAGGGCTTCGAAGCACCCGGCCTTCCGCTATTTGCCGGTGGCTTCGGCGGCTATCATTACCGTGGTTGGTGTGGTGATGACCGGGGTGGCGGTAGGGGTGATCCGGCCGTTCGCGGGAGTTTAAAAGATCTAATATAAGACATGCGCATCCTTATTGGATGGATGGCCTCGCTGGCGTTTGCGGCGGCGCTGCTCGCCCAGACTCCGGATCGCGGTGCAATCGAGAAAGCGGTTCTCGAGACCGGCGCGCAAATGACCAGGGCGGCGGAAAGCCTCGACATCGACCGCCTGTTCAGCTTCATGCTGCCGAACGACCAGGGGTCGATCGTGCAATACGGGAACGTCTTTTTGACGCGCGAACAGGCGCTGGCCCAGACCAAACAGAACCTGCGCGGCATCCGGAAACTCGAATACCGGTGGAACCAGCAGCATGTCACCGTGGTCTCGCCTGGCGTCGCGCTGCTGGTGTCGGAGGGCGAATCGCTGGCGACCACCGAACAGGGAGAGACATTCTCTGCCCCCTTCGCTCAGACGCTCGTGATGGTGCTGAAAGACGGCCAGTGGAAAGTGCTGCACGCGCACCAGTCCGGGCCGCGACGTTAGGAGCCTGTCACGAGATAGCCTGAAATAGCATAAAGTCAAAACCGGGCAGGCCAGGAGGCCTGCCCCACCTGCCAGGGGCAGGCCTCCTGGCCCATAGGCGCTAACTTAAGGATTGATATCCTTTAATGAACGCGCTACACTCGGTCTATGCCGCCTCTCGATGAGGATTGGAATCTACTGCTCGGCTTATTGCCCCTCGAGTGGCAGCAAGAGGCCGTCTTGAGTGGCGCCTGCGAGCGACTGCGTGGTTTTAGCAGCGTTTCGGCCCTGCTTCGTACGCTGCTGTTGCATGTGGGTATCGGATACTCGCTGCGCGAAACCGTCGTGCGGGCCAAGGCGGCGGGCATTGCGGAAGTTTCCGATGTGGCGCTGATGAAGCGATTGCAAAAGGCCGAAGGCTGGCTGCATGGTCTGTGCGTGTCCCTGTTGCGCGAAAACGGATGGGAAATGCCGCTCGAAACGCACGGGTACAACGTGCGGGCGCTGGACGGAACGTTGATCAAGGAACCGGGCCGAAGCGGGTCGTTGTGGCGGATTCATTACAGCGTCCGCATTCCCAGTTTGATTTGCGACCACCTGGAACTAACCCCGACCAAGGGTGCCGGGACCGGAGAAACGCTGGGGCGATTTGCCGCCGCCGCCGGGGATCTGGTGTTAGCCGATCGGGGATTTTGCAAGCCGAGCGGGGTGGAAGCACTGCAGCAACAGGGGGCTGCGGTAATGGTCCGGCTAAACACCTCGGCTCTGCCTTTGTTTGGTGCAGACGGCTCCCGGTTTGCGCTGGCCGAGGAGATCGGCAAACTGCAAGAGGTCGGGAGGGAGAGCGAATGGCCGGTTTGGGTTCAAGGAGCCCACGGCCGCATCGCCGGCCGACTGTGTGCCATTCGCAAGAGTGAGGAGGCCGGCAGGCGGGCCCTCCGGCAGATCGAGCGGAAAGCGCAACAAGGAGGGCCGAAACCGAAGCCGGAGACACTGCAGTACGCCCGTTACGTGATGGTGTTTACCACCGTACCGGCCGCTACCTTCAACAGCGCGGAAGTGCTGGAGTGGTATCGAGTCCGCTGGCAGATCGAACTGGTTTTCAAGCGCCTGAAGACCCTGGCGGGCTTGGGCGCACTGCCCAAGCAAGCCGACCAGAGCGCGCGGGCTTGGCTGTACGGAAAGCTGCTGGTGGCGCTGCTTGGGCAAAAACTGGAACGCCTTGGACGCGATATTTCCCCCTGGGGCTACCGAATCCCGGAAGCATGGCGATGGCAGCGCGTGGCGGGTTTTTAGCTTCACGCTACATGCGGTACAACAGGCTATCGAACCAGGTATTCCCCTCCGTAGCGTGCTCGACCACTGGAACCAATTGGAGGTAGACCTGCGGGAACGCACGCGACGTCGGGTACCACGGATTAACGTTCTTTCATCGTTAAGTTAGCGCCTATGGGCCGGGAGGCCTGCCTGCTTCAGAGTAGAATGCGTTACCGCTTCGCTCGTCAGCCCAGTTCCAACGTCCGGACTGCGGGCTCGGGCTGGTCTTCATAGATCAGCACGTCGTCCACCAGGAGTTCGCTGCGCTCCAGGCGGGCGATTCCGAGCAGCGCGGCAATGAGCGCGGCGCAACAGAGGACGAGCTTCGCGGGAGCTTCGATCAGCGTCCGTTCGAGGTTGGCCATGGTGGAGCAGAACAGAACGAAGGTGAGCAGGTAGATCAGCGCCATCGCCGCCATCGCCCTCTTGCCCGGGAAATAGGAACAGGTGAACGGGATTTTGCGGAACCACACCACCAACAGATTCATGAGCGCCAGCGAAAGCAGCAGCGCGAAAACGACGTGGACGGATCCGCGCCACCAACCGCGAAAGACGAGCTCGACGGGTGCGAGGATCGCAAAGAGCGGCACGATTCCCATTACCAGCATCCACTTACGCGCCGCGCGGATGTGCCGGATGCGCTGGTGACTCTCGCAAACCTGAAAGATCCAGTTGGCGCGCAGTTCGGCCGGAAGATTAAAGACGGCGCGGAGCCCCGTGACGGTAAGAAACGCGAGGATCAACGGCACCGGCAGCAGGCCTTCCGAAAGGAACGTGAGCATTGGCGAGCCCGGACGAGTGTTCACGTGGACCAGATTCGGGACCACGAGGGCGGCGGCGAGCCCCGCATAGGTCGCCAGGAAAAGGCGGTGGCGGGCGTTGCGCAGGACCGTGTTGTTTACGAAATGGAAGCACGCGCGCTCCAGAGGGTGCGGCAGGAACCAGCGGTTCACGGCGCGATCGAACCCGGCGCGGACGCGGCTTGGGGCTTCGCCCTTGGTCTCCAGGCTCTCCATCACGCGGCGTGTATGGCGGCGGTAACCGGCGAGATAGGCGATGGCAAAAACCGCCGCGGCGGCGGCGAGCGCGCGCCACGCGAGCGGGGCGAGTTCGTGAAAGATCGGGCCGCCGGGGCTGCCGGGAAGCATATCCACGTAGAGGGCCAGAAACCAGAACGGCGGGAACCAGCGGAGCAGCGGGCTGCGCTCCTCGAAGAGCGGCCGCAGGGCGGAGCAGATCAGCGGAGTGAGAAACAAGAGCAGGATCAGGAAGGCCATGCATCCCATCTGGACCCACGGCGAGATCCGGCGAAAGGCGCGCCCGGTGAGGAAATTGATGAGGAGACCCTGCAACCCGGCGAACGAGAGCGCCACGAACAAACCCGCACTCGAGACCGCCACCGCGTGAATTCCCGCAAGCCGCCACAGCATGGGAATCGAAGCCTGGCTTCCGCCGCTGACGAGAGGGGCGAGCGCGGTGCCGAGGGCGTTGGTATCGATGACGAAAAGCCCGAGGAAAACGACGAGCGCGCAGAGTTTGGCGCGGAAGATGAGGTTGGAGCCGAGGGGCAGGGGAGTGAGGACGAGGTAGTCCTTGCGGTCGGGAAACAGCGAGTCCCACTCGAACACCATGACGAAGCCCATCACGACCATGGAGTAGAGAACGAAGAAATAGTAGTCGGCCACGAGCTGCCAGTTACCGTCGAAGAGGCGGTCGTAGCGGAGTGCCTGGGGGAGCATGTAGAACGCCAGGAACATGCCGGGAACGGCGAGTAGGCCGAGCGCCTGCACCACGCTGGTGCGCATGTCGCTCTCCTGCGCCACGATTTCGTTATCGAAGAACCGGCCGAAGAAGTGGCCGGTCAGCAGCCGGAAACCGGAGCTCATTTATGCCTCCCGGATGATGGCGACCATTTCGCGCGCCGCGGCACCGACGTCTTCCTGGCGAGCCAGTTGGCGGAAGATCTGTTCGAGAGAAGGAAGGTTCATCAGGTCGCGGAGGCGGCCCACTTCGTCGTCCGCGACCACCTTGCCCTGATAGAGCATGATGACCCGCGCGCAAACTTTTTCCGTGACTTCGAGCACGTGCGAGATGTAGAGGATGGTCTTCCCCTGGCGGGCCATTTCGGCGAGCAGTTCGTGGAGCAGCAGGGCGGAGGTAATATCGAGGCCGGAGAGGGGCTCGTCGAGGATCAGCAGGTCCGGGTCGTGCAGCAGGGCGGAAGCTATCAGGACGCGCTGCTTCATGCCCTTGGAGTAAGACGAAATCGGCGCGTAGCGGTACTCGGCGAGCCACAGAAGCCGCAGGAGTTGGTTGGCTTTGCGGTCCACTTCGCTTTCGCGCAGGTCCCTCAAACGACCGATGAGTTGAAGGTATTCGAGGCCGGTGAGATGCGGATAGAGGTATGCTTCTTCGGGGACATAGCCCAGGCGCCGCTTAAACCCGATGAGGTCCTGGCGAATGTCCTCCCCCTTCCAGAGAATGCGCCCGGCATTGGGCGCAAGGAGGCCGGTGAGCATCCTGACCGTGGTGGACTTACCCGAACCGTTCGGACCCAGATACCCGGTCACCTGCCCGGGCAGCACGGTGAAGCTGACGTGGTCCACCACCGCGCGGTTGCGGTACTTCTTGGTGAGCCCCTGAACTTCGAGCATCCGGCGCTCCCCCTTTTCGCACGGTTAGACACCGGCGGGAGCAGGCGAGTTCCGGAGCGTGAAGCTCAGATGGCTATTTTCCCGCGGCCGCTGCCAGGGAGCTGGTGCAGAACGCGCAACGCTTGGCGGCGAGCGGCACGTCGCTGAGGCACTCCGGGCATTTCTTCGTGGTCGGGTCCGGCGCTACCTCGCCCCGCCGCATGCGGGCGGTCAGATGATTTACCGGCAGCACGACGAAGAAGTAGACGGCCGCGCCGATCATGAGGAACGAAATGAGATCGTTCAGGAACGAACCGATGAGCAGTTTGCTGCCATTCACCGTGATGGCGATCGCCGAGAAATCGGGCTTGCCTACGATGGCCGCGATCACGGGGTTCAGCAGGTCCTTCACCATGGCCGTGACGACCGCTCCGAAGGCTGCGCCCATCACGACCGCGACCGACAGGTCCAGCACGTTGCCGCGCAACATGAACTCTTTAAAGCCTTTCAACATGGTTCCTCCTTGGAGCGCCGCTTATGCGCCGGCGCGTAAAAAGTTCGTCAGCCGCTCCATTGCCGGCTGCAAGATGGAAAGCTCCGCGGCGTAACAGATCCGGATAGAGCCTTCGCCTCCGGCGCCGAAGGCTACGCCCGGCGCCAGCCCTACTCGCGTTTCTTCGAGAAGACGGCGGCAGAAGCCGAAAGAATCGGTCATGCCGTCGATTTGAGGGAACAGGTAAAACGCCCCATCGGGTTTGGGGACGGTGACACCGGGAATGCCATTGAGCGCCGAGAGACAGAGATCGCGATTCTGCTTGAGGCGCTCGAGCATGCGCAGCAATTCGGGTTCGCCCTCGGCCAGCGCGGTCTCGCCGGCCTTCTGTGCGAAGGTGGGCGCGTGGGAAATGATGAACTCGTTGATCTGGGTGGCCTTGGCGGCCAGGTCGCGCCGCGCGACGAGCCATCCGACTCGCCAGCCGGTCATGCAGTAGCTTTTCGAGAACGAGTGGACCACCATCACGGCATCCTCGCGGGTCGCCTTGCGCAGAATCGACGGTACTGGTTCGCCAAGGCGCGCTCCGGAGTAGTATAGGCGATCGTAGACCTCGTCGGCCAGCAGCCATAGGTGGTGGCGGCGCGCGAAGTCGAGCAGTTTCTGCTGCTCTTCTTCCGTGGCTACCCAGCCCAGGGGGTTCGACGGCGAGGTGTAAAGGAGCAGGCGCGTCCGGGGCGTCACCGCGGCTTCGAGCGCGTCGAAATCGATGCCGTATCGCGCGCCGCAAAGGGGGTGCGGAATCTGGCGCACGATCGCGCTGGACATCCGGATGTTCGACGAACCGTTGGGCCAGGCGGGGGTCAGCACCAGGGCTTCGTCGCCCGGGTCGAGCACGCAGCGGATGCCGACGTTGAGCGCCTGAACGCCGGAGGCCGTGACCACGATTTCACCCAACGGGTCGAGTTCCACGCCTTGCAAGCGGCGGTAGTTTGCGGCAATCGCGTGGCGCAGCGAGGGCAGGCCGGCGTTCTCGGTGTAGAACGTGTAGCCCTCGGCCATGGCGCGTATGGCGGCCTGCTTGATGTAGTCCGGTGTCGGCAGGTTCGACTCGCCGAAGTAGAGCCGCAGCACCCCATCCATGGTCATAGCGATCTCCGCGATTTCGCGGATGCGGGAATGGGGAACGGCTTCCACCGAGGAGGCGATTTCGGGCATGAAAGATATTGTCGCACCGCCGCCTTCTATAATGGGGCTTTGATGGGTCAACGTTTTCGTATCGCCGCCATCACCGACGAGTTTTCTCCGGACATCGAGACCGCGGTGCGATCGATGGCCGAGGTCGGCATGACCGGCGCCGAGCTGCGGATGGTATTCGGCAGGAATATCCTCGATTTGACGGATGAGGAACTGGGCCGGGCCATCGGCATCGTCCGCGGGCAGGGGCTGGAGATCGTCTCGATTGCCTCGCCGCTTTTGAAATGCGTGCTGCCGGACGCGCCGGAGGTGGATGCGCGGTTCCAGCAGGACCAGTTCGCTTCGAAGCACACGTTTGCCGACCAGCCGCGGCTGGCGGCCCGCGCCTTCGAGATCGCGGCACGCACGGGGGCCCGCATCATCCGCGTGTTCTCGTTCTGGCGGACAGTGAGGCCGGAGGAGTGTTTCGGCCGGATCGTCGAGGCGCTGAGGGGCTTGGCGGAGCAGGCCGCCGGACACGGCGTCGTCATCGGGGTCGAGAACGAACATGCCTGCCATCTCGGTACGGGCGCCGAAACGGCGAGAGTTCTCGAGGCGCTGGACCACCCCAATCTGAAGGTGGTCTGGGACCCGGCGAACGCGCTGGTCGCGGGGGAATGCCCGTTTCCCGAGGGGTACCGCCGGATTCCGCCCTCCCGGATCGCCCATGTTCACGCCAAGGACTGCTTCGTCACCGGCCACACGCCGCAATGGGGGCCGCTGGGCGAATGCGCCGTGCATTGGAAAGGACAGATTGCGGCCCTGGAACGCGATGGCTACGGCGGCTGGGTGAGCCTGGAGACGCACTGGCCCGGCCCCGGGGGGAACAAGCATGAAGCGAGCATGATTTGCGGAAGGCGCCTTCGGGAGCTGGTCAGCGCATAGCCCGGCAGGACTTAAGCCCTCCATGCTAAAATTAGGATTCCAATACCTCTGAGGTTTTCGTGGCAAGAATCACCCGTAAAGAGCTAAAGACCGACAAGTTCGCCCTGGAAGTCGAACACACAGTCAACTTCTTCGAAGAGCACCAGAAGGAGATGATCCGCTACGGCGGAGCCGGGCTGGTAATAGTGCTGCTCGTGCTGGGCTGGATGACCTATTCGCGCCATCAGCACGCCGCTCGCGAAGCGGCGCTGGCGAGGGCGATCGACGTACAGGAGTCGCCCGTGGGACCGCCCCAGCCGGGGCAGAACCGGAACTTCCCGACGCAGGATTCCAAGGACCAGGCGGCCACCCAGGCGTTCTCGCTGGTGGCGTCGACCTATCCTGGAACCACCGAGAGTGAAATCGCCGAGTATTATCTCGGCTCGATTCGGGCGGACCAGGGGAAACTCGCGGACGCAGAAAAGAGCTATAAGGAAGTGGCAGATCACGGCGATGCGAAGTATGCGTCGCTCGCGAAGCTGTCGCTGGCCCAGATTTACTTCGCCGACGGCCGGATTTCGCAGGCGGAGAGCGTGCTTCGCGATCTGATGGCGCATCCTACCGCGTTTGTCTCCAAAGATCAGGCGCAGATTACCCTGGCCAGATACCTGATGCTGAAGAATCCCGCGGAAGCGCGCAAGCTTTTGGACCCGCTGCGGAGCCAGCCGGGAGGCGTCGGGCAGGTGGCCCTTACGCTTTACGGGCAGCTTCCTCCGCAATAGGCTACCTGAGCGATGCTGGCGCGGCTCCGATTTCCGGTGGAACGCAGCCGCGGCCGCGTATACCCGGAGCCGGAGCACCCGTACCGCAATGCTTTCCAGCGTGACCGGGACCGGATTGTGCATTCGCGGGCGTTCCGTCGCCTGGAAGCCAAGACACAGGTTTTCGCCCCTGGGCTTTCCGACCACTTCCGCAATCGCCTGACCCATACGATCGAGGTGGCGCAGATCGCGCGCACCGCGGCGAATGTGCTCGGCCTGGACGAGGATCTCACCGAAGCGCTGGCGCTGGCGCACGACATCGGGCATCCCCCGTTCGCCCATGCAGGCGAGGAGGAACTCGACCGGCAGATGCGGAGCTTCAACGACCGCTTCGATCACAACCTGCACGCCCTGCGGATCGTGGAGAGCTTCGAACAACGCTATGCCCGCTTTCCCGGGTTGAACCTGACGTTCGAACTGCGGGAGGGGATTGTCAAGCACTCCCACGACCTCGCGCCGGGCGAAGAGCCGGAACTCGAAGCGTATCTCCCCGGCCTTCGGCCGCCGCTCGAGGCGCAGTTGATCGACCTCGCGGACGAGATTGCCTACAACGCGGCGGACCTGGACGACGCGTTTTCGGCGGGCATCCTGACCGCTGAAGCAGTCGCGGAGTCCGTGCCCCAATACTATGCCATCTACGAAACCGTGGAGACGCAATTTCCGGGCGCGGCTGCCAGGGAACGGTTCCACGAGAGCCTGCGGCAGTTGATCGACCTGCTAGTCTCGGCGTTGATCGAAGGGACTGTCGAGGCGGCCGGGTCCTCGGGGGCGGCCGATTGCGAGGATGTGCGCCGCTACGGCCGGCGGCTTGCCGCGTTGACGCCGGAGGCGGCGCAGACCAGCCAGGCGCTGAAGAGCTTTCTTTACGAGCACGTTTATGCCTCCCCCCCGCTTGGGGAGGACCGGCGCCGGTCCATGGCGATGATCGCGGAACTGTTCCAGTTCTTTGTGTCGAATCCGGGCCGTCTTCCGGACGGGTATCGGGAGCAAGCCATGGAAGGCGACGGCCACCGGGTCATTTGCGATTACATCGCAGGGATGACCGACGCCTTCTGCCGGCGGACGTTTGAACAGATGATTGGCGCCGGCTCCGCCGCTAATCCTCTGTCGAATTGAAACTGGAAAGCTCGGCCTCGCGGACTCCGTACAGCTTCAGGAGCTGGCGGCAGATTTCCTCCCCGATCCGCTGCGGCTGCTCGTCTGGATCGTGCTCCACTTCCACTTTGAAGAATAGATGTGATCGGCTCATGGGGGCTACCTTCTATACTAAAAGGGAATGGCTTGCGCGATCTGTGAAACGCGGCGCCCCAGGCGCTACTGCCCCGGAGTCAGGGGCGAGATCTGTTCGGTGTGCTGCGGCACCGAGCGCGAGGTCACGGTGGAATGCCCGCTGGAATGCGAGTATCTCCAGGAGGCGAGGCGCCACGAAAAGCCGGCTCCAACCGATCCCAAGCAGTGGCCCAACCTGGATGTCGAGGTTTCCGAGGAGTTCCTGACGGACCACGAGGAGCTTCTGATGGCGATGGGCCGGGCGCTGGCGTCGGCTGCGTTTCAGATGCAGGGAACCGTCGATTTCGACGCACGGGAGGCGCTGGAAAGCCTGATCCGCACCTATCGGACCCTGGAGAGCGGGGTCTATTACGAGAGCGTCCCGCCGAATCCGATGGCGGCAAACATCTACCGGGCTGTCCAGGCGGGTGTGGCCGAGTTTCGAAACGCCGAGCAGCAGAGGTTCGGGATGTCGCGGACTCGCGACGGAGATGTCTTTCGCCTTCTGATTTTTCTGGAGCGTGTGGAACTGGATCGAAACAACGGCCGCCGGAGGGGCCGGGCGTTTCTGGACGGGCTGCGCGGGCTCTACGCCGAAGTCCCGGCGGATCAGGGGCCGGATCCTTCCTCGCTCATATTGCCCTGAGGCGGGTCCTTGGGGAGCGCGCGCCGCACTTCCTCGATCTGACAGGCTCTTTTTTTCCCGACCACGGCGAGCTGGGCGGTGTACTCCGGCGCGCCGTTCACCAGCAGCTCGATCGAGCGTTCCGGCGGGTAATCGAAGACCAGCAAATGTCCTTCCTCCAGCCGCAGCAGGTCGCTAATCGTCATGGTGGGGCCGATCAATTGCGCCTCCAGCGAAAACAGCGACCCCCGCAATAAATTAAGAAGCCGCGCCTGCTCGCCGAGGCTGGCCTGCGTCTTGCGTACCGACCATTGCTGGTCGAATTTCTGGCGCATCATCTTGATCACGATCGAGGGCATCGCCATATTCATCATGCCAATCGTTTCGCCGATCCGCACCTCGATGCCGATTGCGACGACGGCTTCGTTAGGGGCAAGGACGTGCAGCAGTTGCGGCTCGGTTTCCATCGCTTCGATGCTGAAGTCCACCTCGGTGACGGCTTTCCAGGCTTCACGGAGATCGTGGAGGATGATGCGAAACAGGCCGTCGAGGAGCTTCTGTTCGATCTCGGTGATGTCGCGCTGGATGGCGCCGGAAGCTTTGCCGGTGCCGCCGAGGAGCATCTCCAGGATGGGAAAGACGAGGGATGGATTCAGTTCCAGGACGCCGTTGCCGTCGTATGGAGCCAGGCCGAGGGAAACGATGCAGGTCGGGGATGGCAGGCCGTCCAGGAACTCCGCGTACGAGAGCTGTTCCACGCTGACCAGGTTCACCGTCAGGTACGAGCGCAGGTAGGCGGAGAGGCTGGAAACGAGATTGCGGACGAAGGTGTCGTGGAGCAGGTGGATGGCCCGAACCTGGGATTTGGGAATGCGATCCGGCCTGCGGAAGTCGAAACGGACGGCGGGCGTATCGCGGCGCCGGTCCTGCACGTTCTGAAAGACCGCATCGATCTCCTGCTGGGATAATTGGCGGTTCACAATCCGGGCTCCTGGAGACTTATCGGCAGAATTCACTCGGGCTTTAATGTCCCGCCAAATCTCCTCACCTGCGATTTTTCTCGCTCCGATTAATGAAAACACCGAGTTGTTCCGATGAATAGAAATGTAAGGAGCCGAATGGAGTCAGACGTTTTGGTGGTGGACGATTCAGCGGCCATCCGGAAGATTCTGCAACGCGTCCTGCGGCAGACCGGGATGGCTATCCGCACGATTTTCGAGGCGGGCGACGGACAGGAGGCGTTGGATCTCCTGAACGCTCACCGGGTGAACCTGGTTCTCACGGATATCAACATGCCGAAAATGGATGGCCTGCAGTTGCTGGCGGCAATGAAAGCCTCCGAACGCTGGCGGGACGTCCCAGTAGTGATGATTACAACTGAAGGCGGCGAGACAAAGGTCGGCGAAGCCGTCAAGCTGGGGGCGGCGGGATACGTCCGTAAGCCGTTCACCGCCGACCAGATCAAGGAGAAGCTGGCGGGTATTCTCGAGCCGGCGCTTTCGTTATGAACGTGCGGGAATTGATCGTCCAGTGTATCCGCCAGTCCTCTGCCAATGTTTTTTCCACCATGCTCGGGACGGAGTTGGGAGAGGGAGCGGCTTCGTTTGAGGCGTCCGTGCCCGAACCCAACGATGGGGTGGTCTCGTTCATCGGCCTGGCGGGAGCGTGGGCCGGAACCGGAAGCGTAACCTGTTCGCCGTCGCTCGCATGCCGGATCTGTTCCCTCATGCTGATGACGGAGAGCAACTCCGTGAACGAGGAAGTCCTCGATGCGGTGGCGGAACTGACCAACATGATCATCGGCAGCGTCAAGACCGACCTCGAACAGCATTTGGGCCAGTTGGGCCTGAGCATACCGACGGTCGTATACGGACGGAATTTCCGGACGAAGAGCGCCGGGACCTCCGAGTGGACCGTGGTCCGGTTCGTCTGGGAAGGCGAGACGCTGGAGGTGAAGCTGTGCCTGGCGCCGAACGACCGTCCGCACCTGAACGTGGCCGGCGTGAACGCCTGTGCACTGGATGTCTGACCTCGAATCGATCGGGAGAACCCAATGCAAGTCACAACTTTGACCACTGACCATACGGCCGCGTCCGCGGGCGACACCCGGCCGGGCAAGTACCTCACGTTTCAACTGGCCAACGAAGAGTTCGGAATTCGCGTATTGAAAGTCCGCGAAATCATGGGTCTGCAGGAGATCACGGCAGTGCCGCAGACCCCCGCCCATATCAAAGGAGTGATCAATCTCCGGGGCAAAGTGATTCCGGTGATCGACCTTCGTTTGAAGTTCAGCCTGAGCGCCGCCGAGTACACACAGCGGACCTGCATCATCGTCACGCAAGTGCAGGGCGAGTCGGGAACACTGCTGATGGGGATCGTAGTGGACGGCGTTTCCGAAGTCCTCAATCTCACCGCGGCGGAGATCGAAGACACGCCGGACTTCGGTGAAAATGTCGACGGACGGTATCTGTTGGGGATGGCGAAAGTAAAAGGCAAGGTCAAGATCCTGCTGGACATTGACCGCGTGCTTTCCGCGCAGGAACTGCACAACCTGAACTCCATAATGCAGTAAGGAATCGCAGTAAGAAGAGGATTGTAATGGGACGACAGAGACTCACGTTCGGACTGAAAATTGCCGCAGCGACAGGCGCCCTGGTCGCAGTCCTGCTCCTGCTTGCGGGAGACGGGCTCCATACGGTTTCGACCTTGCGCACCGCATTCGATGAAATTGCGGACCGGACCGCCCGGCAGTTGATCCTGGCGGGCGCGATCAATACCGCGGAATCCGATATGGCCGCGGGCCAGCGCGGTGCGGTTCTCGCGACATATGCCAAAGATACGCAAACGCTCGCGGCCGGCAAAGCGGCCTTCCGCCAAAGTTCCGCGACGTTGCGGCAGTCCCTGGCCGATTTCAAGGCGCTGGTTGACGATGACCGGTCGAAAGACCTGGTGGCGGATATCGAAACCCGTTCTGCCGCCTGGAACTCTGCGTTCGCCGATCTGGAGCGGAAGCTGGACTCCAGCGACACGGAGGCCGCGGTACAAATCCTGAAGACGATTACGCCTCATTACGACGCAATTGCGGAAGACGCGGACCGCCTGGTGGAGATCGAGTCCGCCAAGCTCGAGAGAGAGAGGCGCGCGGCGGCCGATCAATTTGCGAGCAGCCGGTGGCTCACCATGCTACTGCTCGCAATTGGCGGTGTAATTTCCGCCATGGCGATGGTGGTGCTGCGGAGCGCCGTCCGGCATGTGCGCAGGCTGGCATCGGAGATGTCGGACGGATCGCGCCAGGTGGCTGCCGCAGCCGCCCAGGTTGCCTCGGCCAGCCAATCGCTGGCGCAAGGGACCTCGGAGCAGGCGGCGACGCTCGAGGAGACCTCCTCTTCCGCGGCCGAAATCACGGCGATCACGCGCAAGAACGGCCAAAACACCGGTTCAGTCGTCACCAACATGAACGAAACCGCGCGCCTGGTGGAGGACGCCAATCAAAACCTCGGCCAGATGATCGGATCGATGGGCGAGATTACTGCTTCGAGCGAGAAGATTTCGAAAATCATCCGGGTCATCGACGAAATCGCGTTCCAGACCAATATTCTGGCCCTGAACGCGGCGGTGGAGGCGGCGCGCGCCGGGGAAGCCGGAATGGGCTTCGCCGTAGTAGCGGACGAGGTACGGAACCTGGCACACCGCAGCGCGCAGGCTGCAAAAGATACCGCCGCACTGATCGAGGAATCAATCGGGAGAACCACCGAAGGCGGTCAGAAGCTGAACCTGGTGGCGAAATCGATTCAGCAGATCACGAACAGCACTTCGCAAGTCAAAACCCTTGTGGACGAGATTTCGGCCGGGAGCTACGAGCAGTCCCGCGGCATTGACCAAATTGCCGGAGCCGTGGGGCAGATGGAGCAGGTCACTCAGCGCAGCGCGGCCAACGCCGAGGAGAGCGCCGCGGCAAGCGAGGAGTTGGCCACGCAGGCACAGCGCCTCGCCGACAATGTCGAATCCCTGCGGGACCTGATGGGCCACGAAGCGTCCGCGATCCGGCAGAGCCATACATCGCCGGCGGCTGCTTCAGCGCTTGCTTCCGGAAGGCTCCGTGGACGTCAAACCGGAGCGCTCTCGTCCGGCGGTCAGGCGTTCCCTCTGGACGAGAATGAAACCAGGTATTGAGGTAAACTCCATGTCCCATTCGCCTGATCTGCGGCAGAAGGTCGAGAACCTGGCTCTACGGCTTGTGGTCGCGGATCCGGAGGCAGGCGGAGCCGGGACAGCCGGCTCATGGCTTCCGGAACTGCGCCTGATCCACGAGGCGGCTAAAGCCGAGAACGGGGAACAAGCTTCTTCCGTAACGGGGGCACTGCTCGCGGCGATCGAAAAGCGGGGAGGCGAGAAGCCGGACGCCGCGCTCTGGACGGAGATGCAAGAAGGAATCACCAGGCTGCAACAGGTCCTGGATACGGACTCCGCTCGTCCACGCAAAGCCGAACGGATGCCGGCGGAAGATCCGGAGCTGCTGACGGACTTTGTGCTCGAGAGCAGGGAGAACGTCGCGTCGATCGAGCAGCAGGTTTTGAATCTCGAGCGCAACCCATCGGACGCGGAGGCACTGAATGCGGCATTCCGCGGGTTTCACACGATCAAGGGACTGGCCGGGTTTTTGGAACTGCCCGAAGTACAGGAACTCTCGCATGAAGTGGAGGCTGTGCTCGATCGCGCGCGCAACGGGCAGTTCGCGATCACGGCCGCCGCGATCGACGTGATACTGGAAAGCGCGGATTATCTGCGCCGGTGGCTGTTCCATATCGAGGCCGGTCTTTCGGAGCGAAGCTCGGAAGCGCCGCCTCGTGACGGAGTGCTTCTGGCGAGGATAGGGGCGCTATTGCAGGAAGACAGCGGTAGAGCCGCCGGGGACGACCTCGCGGCCCTGGCTGCCGCGGTCGCAAGTCAGCCGAACGCGGCAGAGCCCACGCCGGGCGAGCCCTCCGCGCGCCGTAGCGAGGCGATGGCCGTGAAGGTGGGCACCGCGAAGTTGGATTCCCTTGTCGACATGGCCGGGGAACTGGTCATCGCGGAGTCGCTGGTGCGGCATGACGGCGACCTCGCAAGCGTAAAGAGCCCCGGGCTGCAGCGAAAGATCGTACAACTCACCCGGATCACGACGGAACTGCAGAAAACGGCGATGGCGATGCGCCTGGTGCCGATCGGTCCCCTGTTCCGGAGGATGGCCCGCCTGGTCCGCGACCTTTCGAGGCAGTTCGGAAAGCAGGTCCAGATGGAGACGTATGGAGATGAGATAGAACTGGACCGGACGATCGTCGAGGAACTGGCGGATCCCCTGATGCACATGGTGCGAAACTCCCTGGACCACGGTATCGAAACTGCGGTGGAGAGGCGCGGGGCCGGAAAAGCCGAGAACGCCAAAGTGGTGCTCAAGGCCTATCACCAGTCCGGGCAGGTGGTGATTGAGGTCGCCGACGATGGGCGGGGCCTGAACCGCGAGGCAATACTGGCCAAGGCACTGCAGCGCGGACTAGTACAGCCAGGCGAGGGACGGTCCGATGCGGAGGTCTGGAACCTGATCTTCGAGCCCGGATTCAGCACCGCTGCCGAAGTGACGAACGTCTCCGGACGCGGTGTCGGGATGGATGTCGTCAGGCGCCACATCGAGAAGCTTCGCGGTCGGATCGAGATCCGCTCGTCGGCTGGACAGGGTACGTCCTTTCTGCTGAAACTGCCCCTGACGCTTGCCATCATCGACGGACTGGTGGTCTCGGTCGGCCGGGAGCGCTACATCGTTCCGCTATTCGCAGTGCGGGAACTGTTCCGGCCGGCCGAAGACTCCATCTGGACGGTGCAGGAGCGGGCTGAAATGGCGTTGGTTCGAGGTTCGCTCCTTCCGGTCCTCCGCCTTTACCGGCGCTTCGGAGTGGAACCCTGCTCGAAGGATCCCCGACAAGGGGTCCTGGTGGTCGCCGAGGTGGAGGGTCAGCGGTTCTGCCTCCTCGTGGACGCGCTGGTCGGGAAGCAGGAGGTGGTGATCAAAGCCCTGGGAGAAACCTTCAAGCATGTCTCCGGCGTCGCAGGAGGAGCGATTCTGGGCGACGGCAGGGTAGGGCTGATTCTAGATCTCGAGCGGCTGTTCCGGGAGGGGGAAGCTTGAGCCGAACCGCTGGCGCCGGGGCTATCCACGCCGGGGAGAGCGACGCGGTGAAGCCGCTGGCCGCCGGTGAATTCGACCAAATTCGACAACTGGCCTATCGGACCTTCGGTCTTGATCTGAAGGCCGGAAAAGAGGAACTTGTCTCGGCGAGGCTGCGAAGCCTGGTGATCAAAGCCGGCGCCCGGAGCTTTGAGGAGTATTACCGGCTGGTCGTCCGAGACTCAACGGGCCGGTCGCTCGCGGCGATGATCGATGCGCTGGCTACCAATCACACTTTCTTTTTGCGCGAACCTGACCACTTCGACTTTCTGCGTCGGACCGTGCTTCCGCAAATCGGCGAGGCAGGTTCCGTTGAACTGTGGTGTGCGGCCTGCTCTACGGGGGAGGAAGTGTGGACCCTTGCGTGTGTCCTGAGCGACGCACTCCCCCAGAACAGGATACAGATAGCGGCAAGCGACATTTCCAATAAGGCTTTGAGCTTGGCCTCGCGAGGTGCTTATCCGGCGGAGCGATGCCGGGATATGCCCGCGGAGTGGCGCACGCGCTACTTCGAGGTGGAAAAGGGCGTGGGGTTTCGCGTTTCGGAAAAACTCCGCCGCCTGGTCAGTTTTCGCCGCTTGAACCTGATCGAGAATTTCGCGTGGGCGCAACGCTTCCCGGTCATTTTCTGCCGCAACGTGATGATCTATTTCGACCGCGCCACACAGGAAAAGTTGGTGAGCAGACTGGTGGATTGCCTGGGCCCGGGTGGATACCTGTTCGTGGGACACGCGGAGAGTCTCAGCCAGGTTTCGCATTTGCTCGAGTATGTTCAACCGGCCGTCTATCGCAAACGGGGAAAGTTGGAGGGCAGGTGGGGCAGATCATCGTAGGCATGGCCGATTGCCGGATCGCACAGGTCTCCGGCGATATGTTGACGACCTTCGCCCTGGGTTCGTGCATCGGGCTCGCCGTCCACGACCGTAAGGCGTCAGTCGGTGGATTGCTGCATTTTATGCTCCCGGACTCCGGCATCGATCCCGAGAGGGCGCGGGTGAATCCCTACATGTTTGCCGATACCGGAATTCCCCTGCTGTTGCGGCAGGTGTTCGCGAAAGGGGCGACCAGGCGGAATCTGGTGGTCCACGCAGCGGGTGGTGCGGAAATGATGGATCAGGATCACATCTTTGAGATCGGGAAACGGAACTACCTCGCTACCCGGAAACTACTCTGGAAATCCGGACTGCTGCTTAGCGGCGAAGCCGTGGGAGGAATGAACAGCCGGACTTTGCGGCTCGAGGTCGGCAGCGGCCTCGTGACGCTCCACGAGGCAGGGTCGGCGCGTGGCGTCCCGGTCCCCGCGGCGAAAGGAGAGACCAGATGGCCTACCGCGTTCTGATTGTGGACGACTCTCCGGCAATGCGGACTTTCGTGCGCCGGATCATGGAAGTTTCGGGCTTCGAGCTTGCGGCCTGCCATGAGGCATCGCACGGAGGAGAAGCCCTGGATTTGCTGAAGGAGCAATGGGTGGACGCTATTCTCACCGACATCAATATGCCGGTAGTGGATGGCGAAGAGTTCCTCCGAAGACTCTCCGCGGACGAAATGTTGAAGTCGATACCAGTCGTGGTCATTTCGACGGACGCCACTCAGCAGCGCATCAGCAGGATGCTTTCCATGGGGGCCCGCGGCTATCTTACGAAGCCATTTCTCGCGGAGAATCTCCGCTCGATTCTCGAACAGAGCCTGGGGGTGCACTGTGACTGAGCCGTTGTTCCGACAGACGCTTGCTTCTTCGACGGAGGAGGTACTGGAGAAGATGTTCTTTATTCCACCTCCGGAAAGGCCCTGGAGCGGCTGTTACTCTACGGAAACCGCCATTGTGGCGCGGCTGGACTTCGAAGGAGATCCACCGGGGGAACTCAGTCTGTCGCTGACTCGTGAGGCGGCGCGTGCGATCGCGTCGGATTTCCTGGCGCTCGATGCCCAGGAACTTGGAGAGGAGGAAGTGGCCGGAGTGATCTGCGAACTGGCAAACATGATCTGCGGGTCCGTCCTCAGTCATATAGAGAGTTGCACGAGCTTTCGGATCGGCAGTCCCCATCTGGTGCGCGCCGCGGGAATTCCGCCGGACGACACCGCCCGGGCGGCGCAATACGTTCGCGAGATGTCAGGCGGAGTTCTGAGCGTCCTTATGACGACGGATGTACCAGCATGTATCAAGACCGCAGAATAAAGGTCCTGATCGTCGATGATTCGGCGATTGTCCGAAGGATTCTATCCGAAGCCGTGTCGAGTGAGCCGGACATGGAGGTCGTCGGTACGGCTCCGGACCCGTATGTAGCGCGAGACAAGATCCTGGCTTTGAATCCGGACGTGTTGACGCTGGATATCGAAATGCCGCGCATGGACGGCCTCACGTTTTTGAAGAAGCTGATGCACTTCCACCCGATGCCGGCGGTGGTCATCAGTTCGCTGGCCCAGCCGTCCTGCCGTGCCGCGATCCAGGCCCTGGAATTCGGAGCGGTGGAGGTCTTGGCGAAACCCGGCGGCCCGTATTCGGTCGGGGAATTGCGGACTACGCTGGCGGGACAGATCAGGGCCGCCGCATCCGCGCGGTTGCGGCCGCGTGCGACGGCGTGCGCACCGCCGCCGCGCATATTACCGGTTCCAGCTTCTCCACCGGATCGCGCGACGGTCCTGGCGATTGGCGCCTCGACCGGCGGGACGGAAGCGATCGCATCGATTCTCTCACGGCTTCCCGCGGGCGCGCCCGGAATCGTGATTGCCCAACATATCCCGCCTTCCTTTTCGACCGCGTTTGCGAACCGGTTGAACGAATTGAGCCCGCTAAGTGTAAAAGAAGCGCAGGACGGAGACGTGCTCGCTCCCGGTAGAGTATTGGTAGCGCCGGGGGATTTCCACATGTTGCTGCGGAAGGCGAGCGGAGGCTACGCCGTCCAGGTCAAGACCGGGCCGCGGGTTTGCTACCAGAGGCCCTCCGTGGACGTCCTTTTCCTTTCGGTGGCGGCGGCGGCCGGTCCGCATGCCATCGGCGTGCTGCTGACCGGAATGGGTTCGGACGGAGCCGCCGGCCTCCTTGAGATGCGCAAAGCCGGGGCGGCGACGATCGCACAGGACGAAGCCAGTTGCGTGGTGTTCGGAATGCCGCGCGAGGCGATCGCGCTGGGCGCGGCGGAGCGGATTGTAGCGCTGGACCAGATTCCGGAGGCTCTGATGAGTGCCGCCGTTTACCGCCGGAGGAGTGCGGCGGCGCCCTCCCGAAGTTGACGGTGAGCCGTTCGGGACGTTACATTATAAAGAGTTCGCCTGCATCCGGCAAGCCAGTCCCCATCGTCTAGCCCGGCCTAGGACATCGCCCTTTCACGGCGGTAACGGGGGTTCGAATCCCCCTGGGGACGCCAAACTTGTTTCTTCCACGGGAATTGCCTGGAACTGCTTGAAAAACAATGGGCGTAGGGGGGTTCCAAAGCCGTCTTTTGTCACGGTCAAACCTCCGGGGAACAGAGCTTGCTGAATGCGTAGTTGTTTCGGTAGAGAAGCGCTGTTCCAGATGCCCGCTATCCGTTCCAGCATCCACTCTGCAAACTCCAACAAACATTCAACTTGCTCCGCGCCTATCAGCTCTTCGGATTGTTGAGCCCTAGCTTCGTCTAGTGCGGTTCCAACTTTTTCTCGCTGGGTCTCATACGTGGCCTTATCGAACGTTCCTTCGAGGAAAGCATCAACGATCTGCTGGTTCCTCTTCTCCAGAACACTAATCCTCTGCTTTGCTTGCTGCAACCGTTGCTCATGGTCTACGTGCTTCTGCTTCCAAACGTCTCTAACGGCTGCCTGGAAAAGTGGAATGAAGCCCTCTTCGGGATGAAGGTGGTAGAGCAATTGGTGAAATTCGTGGTGCAATATATCGCGGCCAAATTTCACCGCTCTGCACCCACGCTTCGGGCAGCAGTAATAGGGGTAACGCTTTCCCCGTCGTCCTGTTGAGAAACTACCTGTCAAACCCCGCCCGCACTCAGCACAGCGAACGAACACCCTGAGCGGAAAGTCAGCATTTTCGCGGGATCTCGTCTGGCGTGTGACGGCGCTCTTTCCTGCGAGCCAGTCTTGCACAGCGTTGAACAGCTCAAGCGGGATAATCGGTTCAAACTGTCCCTGGCTCGAAATGCCCCAAGCCGACGTAATCCAACCTGCATACAGAGGATTCCTTAACATCTTGTCGAATGTCTGCTGGCTGAGACGCTTGTTGCTTTTGGGGGTCCTTAGGCCAGATTCCGTCACGAGGTCAAGTACGGCCTTTTTCGAGTATTGCTGGGACGCGTAGAGTTCGAACGCCGTGCGAACCAAGTTTGCACGCCCTGGATCAACTGACAGGCCCCCAGGTGCCTCCGAATTGACGTAGCCGATGGGTGCTTTGTGACACCACTTGCCCGCACACAACGCTGTCATCATTCCGTCCTTGGTTCGTTCGGATCGCTGGTCGTTATCGTATTGAGCGTTCACGCTGAGAGTATTCTCATGCCAACGCCCCGACGCGGTCCTATCGTCGAACTGTTCACTGACCGAGAGGAGACGAACGTTTTGCGCTTGCAGTGCCCTCCTGACGTTCAGATGGTCCATCGCGCTGCGAGCGAAGCGGGAAACAGCATACACTACTACTGCACCAATTTTGCTGCGTGGATCAAGACATTGCTTGAGCATCGCCTGGAATTGTGGTCTTTCGGTGTTCTTCGCGCTCCTGGCCTCATGGAAAACCGCCTCGACGGTATATCCACGCTGCTTGCAGTAGGCCCGACATGCGCTCTCCTGAGTTTCGATACTGAAACCGTCGAGTTGGTCTTTGGTCGAAACCCGGCAGTACACCACTGCACCACGCTTCTCCACGGGTGCTTTGAACCTCCGTATTCGGTCTCCACGGATGGCTGGAAACTCTTTCGGGCCGCTCATTGGGCCTCCTGCGTTCCTTCAAACCAATCGTCTAGATCGTTCCGTGGGCTAAACGTCCTCTGGTCAATATTGTTCAAATCGGCAAAAGCATCCACGATGACATCGCCCAATGCATAAAGCATGTCACGCACTCGAAGTAGCTCTTCATCGGCAACTGGATTAGCTTCCGATTGCCCGATCAATTTCCTACAATCCGTGAGGCTGAGGGGGTCCATCAAGGCGATGATCGCACATGCCCGCCGTATACGGTAAGCAGGTCCGATTTTCCGCTATCTGGAGCCTCTAAAACCCACGCTCGGACTGAACGCACGCTGAAGCGGTTGCAAATGGCGTAGAGTTGAGAGCCCTCGGACTCCGAAAACTGCGAAATCTTCACGCCGCGAATGCCGATAACACCAGAAGAAACAACCGTTTACAAGGAATGACTACGATCCGCCTCTTTCGGAAACGGTTATTGTCGTGTATAACGCCTGAATCTACAGAGGGTACTCCTAGCATAATTGCGTTTGCACAGTGTGCAATCAAGGTTTAGTTGCGCAAAAAACGTCCACGCAACCAGCGCCATGACTCCGATTGCCTATGCGCCCTACCATCACCTTGTATCAAAAACCCTGCCCTGCATGGCTGATCTTCGCTCTGGAAACACAGGGACATTTTGAAGCCAAATAGTTGTACCAAAATCATCCGATTATGTTACAGTCAAGTTGTGAATATTGCATTGTACGCCCGAGTCAGCACGAAAGACCGAGGACAGGACTATGAGAATCAACTCCGAGAGCTTCGGCAGTTTGTCGAACGGAAAGCCAGTGATGGTTGGACGCTGGCACAGGAGTACACCGACAAGGTCAGCGGCAAGACAGATAAGCGGCCAGCATTCCAGCGCATGTTCGAGGATGCCTCGCGGAAGCAATTCGATATGATTCTCTTTTGGTCGTTAGACCGGTTCAGCCGCGAGGGCGTTTTGGAGACGCTTCAGCACCTCCAGCGGCTAACGTCCTACGGCGTCGAGTGGTTCAGCTACCGAGAAGAATATCTCCGGTCAGTTGGCCTGTTTCGTGATGCTGTACTGTCCATTCTGGCCTGCATTGCAAAACAGGAGCGCGTTAGGCTCTCTGAGCGCGTCCAAGCCGGTCTGAGCCGGGCGAAAGCACAGGGTAAGGTTCTGGGTCGCCCAAAGGCTGCCGTGCGCCCTGGTCGCGTGCTGGCGCTGCGGGATAAGGGTTTGAGCCTTCGCGCCATTGCTGCGGAGACTGGCGTCAGCGTCATGACGATTCAGCGGCTCCTAAAGGACACCGGATCAGCGGCGTAGCTGGGAATGAATCACAAACACGGAAACTCCCCACTCTGCACTACTATAGGCAATCGAACCATGTTCGAGTAACCGGTTCCCGCAGCGCTGGCAGCTAGACGCACTGCCAACGCCAAATCATCAGCCAGTGCCATTCCGCAGGATTTTCCGTTGCGCAGATTACGTAAGTCAAAGGTAAAGTTTATCTGGTCAAGACCGTAACTACTAGAAGGACCAGCGAAAAGCAGCGTAGCTTGTTGTGAAGGAAGTATGTTTGCAATAACCGAAGGGCCATTTTTGATCGGGCTGTTGAGCAACCACACTTCAGGGCGAAGCACGCTTTCCGTATATCCCGTTACCGGATTCTTGGCTGCCGTTCCCAAACCCGTTAGCCATACTGTCAGCACCTGTCCCGAATGCGCTGGATTGGCTGCGCTAATGAGATTGCCACTGACGTCAGTCACCATCCCGCGTACGATGAAAGCGGATTTCGCGCAGGCAACCGGGTCAACAGTTTGCGTGCTCGCCAAGCAATCAGCTACGGGATTCTGAAAAACTCCAGCGGCTTGAGGCTGGACCTTGAAGTTTTGTCCTGATGTGGTGCCAGAACAATTACCTCCTTGGGTCGAAGGGCAAGTGAGTTCTGCGATCCCAGCAAAACCGATAGGGACACCACTCGGAATCTGTGCATTCACTTGGGAAGCGCTCCAGTAGAACAGCGGAAGGACTGTCGTCTGACCCTTGCTATCTGCCAACCCAAATCCGTGATTTTCATAAAGGACCGGAAGCGGAACCCGCTCCGCTGCTCCAGTTGAAGCAGCGAGCCCAATACCGTAGATGGAAATGATGGAACCGGGAGCAATATCTGTGGGGGAACCGCTCGCCGCGTTGGTAACGGCTGTGATCATCCCCGCAGTGCGAGTTCCCGACCACGTGCCTCGGTCGCCGTTCGTGCATCCAGTATACGGTGCGGAATAGGTGCCGGAAGCCGAATTTCCATCTGCGCTCACAGTGCCATCGAACTGCACTGGCTGGAATGTCTCCATCAGCGTCAGATTGAGAGCCGAGCCATTTAGCGTTCCGTTGCCGCCTCCCCACGTCGCGCATGGTGATCCGGTCAGATCAAACTGCGCGTATATGGCAGTCCCGGTCTGCGTTATTTGCCCCGTTCCTGACACCTGAATTGGGGAAACACCGGATCGCGCAGTGATCTGCCATTTTCCAGACATGTCCTGGGCTTGCCCTCCGATTGCCGACACATAAAGGAGAGCAATGCAGATAAACGGACCATTTGATCTGAAATATTTCACGGCTTCAAGGATACCACTTGAACGCCGTTTGGTTGCTTACTGAGCCATTGGGCTTCGGTTCCATACAACACTGGGATATAGAATCCTAAACAATTCGGGCGTTTGGGCCGCATTCTGCTGTGGTCGTTAAGTGGTCCTGGAGGGATTCGAGCCGTTTCAGCCACTCTATCAGCTGGTTCCAACTCTCAGTGATTAGGGACGCCAAACTTGTTTCTTCCACGGGAATTGCCTGGAACTGCTTGAAAAACAATGGGCGTAGGGGGGCTCTACGCCAATTGCGGGGGCAAGCCCGGCTCTACGCCAATTGCGGGGGCAAACCCCAATCCCAAACCTTTCTAAGAACATAACAGCTGCACTCGCTGCCATTGTTGGCGTACAGCCGGCGGATGAAAACTGCGGAGGCAATATTGCGTCCCGGGGGGATTCGAACGGACACCTTAGCGGATGTGGGAAGCCTTGGCCGTGCTAACTCTTTTGTTTCTGGCCTTCGCCGTCCCGGCGAGCCGGCAAAAATGGGCGAAAAAGGGCTGTGGTGGTGGTCTTGTGGTGGTCCTGTGCCGTGGTGGTGGACGGAAAAGGGCCGCAGAATGCGCTGGAATCGCGCGAGTCTGATTTTCGACGCTTAATTGCGCCGCAGGATACTTTTCGACCAGATAGAATGCTTTTCGACCCGGCACGCGTTATGATGGGTTTCGACGAGAGCCGCCGTTCTGTGGCGGTTTTCGACTGATAAGAAGGATTTTCGACGCGTGCAAATTGAGACGGGACCACTGGATGTCTTTCAGGAAAAAACCGTTCCGGCGGGCGCCAGGCTTGCCGGTTGGGCGGCCCTCGTGCGCGCCTTCTGGATCGAAGCGCCCGTCCGACGCCCGAGTTGCATCGCCGAACAGCATGTCCGGGGCAGCCAACGGGAATCGGGGGCCTGGACTGTTTTCGATAGGCGCTACTGGCCCGGCGACAGCCTCGCTGACCATCTCGGGTTCGCGCTGCGGCACGAGGACATCGATCTCCTAATCTTCAAGCGTTTGTGCGAGGCGGCCCCCGCGGCAGCCTTCGCCCAGATGGTTCGTGCGGCGCCCTCTGGTGGTGCATCGCGCCGGGCCTGGTATCTGTATGAGCATTTGACAGGACGCACGCTGGCGGTCGACGCCGCTCCTGCCGCAGCCGCCGTCGACGTCCTGGACCCTGATCGGTATTTTACCGGCGCGCCTCGTCTGTCCCGGCGGCATCGCGTCCGAGACAACTTGCTGGGCACTGCCCACTTCTGCCCGGTAATCCGACGGACGCCGTCCTTGACGGAGTTCATCAACCTGGATCTCGCCGCCAGGGCGCGCGAAAACATTGGCAGGACTGGTGCCCAACTGATCGCGCGAGCGGCGAGTTTCATGATGCTGGCCGACAGTCGCGCGAGCTTCGAGATCGAGGGCGAGCGTCCGCCGCGCAATCGGCTGGAGCGGTGGGCCCGCGCCGTGCTCGACGCCGGCAAACACCCATTGACGCTCCCCGAGATCCTCCGATTACAGCAGATCCTGATCGAGGACACCCGCTTTGTTCATCCCGGCCTGCGCCCGGACGGCGTCTTCATCGGCGGACGGGACCACCACGGCGACCCGCTCCCGGAATTCATCGGAGCGCGCCCCGGGGACCTCCAGGATCTGATGAACGGACTCTTGGCCGCAAACGAGAGAATGCGCGAAGACGGTCTCGACGCGGTGCTCAAGGCCGCCGCGACCGCTTTCGGATTCGTTTACGTCCACCCGTTCCAAGACGGCAATGGCCGGATGCATCGCTGCCTGATTCACCACGTTCTGGCGGAGCGGAAATTCACTCCGCCCGGCATGGTGTTTCCGGTTTCCTCGGTCATGCTCGACCGCATTGACGAGTACCAAGCCGTCCTGCAATCACACTCGGGGGCGCTCATGCCGTACGTCGACTGGCGGCCAACCATTGCTCGCAACGTCGAGGTCCTCAACGACACCGCCGATCTGTACCGCTACTACGACGCCACGGCTGCGGCGGAATTCCTATACGCCTGCGTCAGGCGCACGGTCGAGCAAGATCTGCCTCGCGAGATCGACTACCTTGCCCGTCATGACGAGGCGATGAGCCGGATCATGGAAGGGGTCGAGATGCCGGACCGCGTCGCCGAAAACCTGATCATGTTCATCCGGCAGAACAACGGCCGGCTCCCGAAGAAGCGACGGGAGGGCGAGTTCAAGGTGCTCAGCGATGAGGAAGTGAAGCTCATCGAGGGCATCGTGAACGACGCTTTCGCGGGATGAGTCGCGAAGTGGTCACTTCTTCAAATGTTCATGGAGTCCGGGCGGCTCTCCTGGCTATCAACCCGGCGACCAACTCCGAACGGCCTATTCCGAAGAGACACCTCGCAATTGCGCTTACGCCGCAGCATGGGGGAGACGGTGGTCGACGGCGCGACACCGCCAGGATCAGGAGGTAGTGAATAAATGGGCAGAGTTCAAGCGCCGCACACCGATCGCCACCGGCGGCGCACCAAGGCGGCCGTTAGGCCGCCACCTTCCTGACTTTGGTCTTCTTTTTGGGAGGACAAGCCGTTGTCGGCGCGGTGGGATGAACACGGGCACTTGCTACTGCCGGCGGCTGCCTGAAGCATCGAGCGAACGATGTGCGAAGCCATATTAGATGCTTACGCCTTTAGTCGTAAACAGAAGTACTTCAGCAATCCTCAAGCCGCCTCAAGTAGTTGGATGATGTTGCGGATGGATGCGCCGGCTTTGTGGTACGCGGCTTCCAGTCTACTGTAGGGCCGGGCGCCGCTTTCGGGCTCGTGGTGAAAGAGGCTGTTTGCGAGAGGCCCGCATAGCCGCTGGTGGAACAGCACAAAGGTGAGGGCGACCTTGGTCCCCTTGTCAGTCAGCCGGTAGGCGTATCGTTTGCCGTCCCGTTCGACCAGCCCATGCGCCTTCATCTTGCGCAGATCGTAGCGGAGTTGGTTCAAGCCATAGCGCGCAACGGAGAGTTGGAAGGCTGTCGGTGCCCACCGTGATCGGCAGTGCCAGGCGCTGCAAGAGTGGGAACTCGACGTGAACGTTCAACGATTGCGCCTGGAAAGTGGCGAAGCGGTCGGTGATCGCCAGGAACTTCTCGCGCACAAAGGCCAGGTGCTCCAAGCCCTTCTTCAGCCTGAAATCGGAGAGATTATTGGAGCAGATCTCGTTGCGCAAGAAGGTGGAGAACTTCTCATACTGCTTCACGAAGGCATGCTTGAAGTAGGCCCGGAAGATATGATGCCCGTGCTCGATCCGCTCCAGCGTGGTGTTGAGTTTTCCCTTCAACTTCTTGGTGACGTGGACGCCGAAGATCTCGCTGATCTTGTGCGCGGTCAACCGCCACAACCCAATCTCGCAGGAGCGTTCGAAGATGCGGTGAATGGGGAAGTGGCGCTTGAAGATGAAATTGCGGCAGTACTCGATCTGGTTGACGGCGTAGAACCGGTGCAGGTTCATCGCGCTCCGCTCCCGCTTGGAGAACTTCGGTCCCAGCAGCAGCGTCCAGTAGTCCAGGCGCTCGCGGATCACCTCGCCGGTGAGTCGGTCGGCGGCTCCTTGCAGGGCCCCGACATCGTCGATGGCGAGAAACGCATTGTCATTCTTGCGGAAGCCGATCTTGTTCCGGTTCAATTCCTGCTCGATGAAGGAGTGGCCGTTGCCTTGGCGCGCCGGCTGACTGCGCCAGGTTTCGAGCCTGCGTGGCGGGCGTATCCGTGCCCCCCGACTTGTTCCCGAATCAGAGGGAGCGAGCCGCGCAGATGCTGCGCAACCTGTAACGGGCGTGCCCGATGCGCATCTTCAAACGGCTGTGATGAGCGCCATCCGGAAGCTCGGAGGCGTGCTCGCCGGAAATTCTGCAGCCCGGAAGATCGCATTGGTGGATAACATGCGCTGCGGCCGGCTACGGTGGAGCATGGCCCCTTAGGCAGCAGACGCGGAAGATGCCGAGTGCCGCGCCGTCGGTGTGGAAGCTCGAATCGACTCGCTGGTCAGCGTCGAGCTTCTCTTAGTGGTCCACGATCTGCGTACCCCAGCCGCCCCGAGCCACCTCGGTGCGACGCTGTGGATTTGGAGACCCACATCTGGTAGCGGGTCCGTGCGAATCCCCCTGGGAACGCCGGGCTCTGCCAATCGAAATCTCAGACCGCTTCCGGCTGATGATACAGTCGGGATCATGGCACAGGGCCTCCCCATTCTGACTACCACGGTTGGATCCTATCCGGTTCCGGACTGGCTTGCGCGCGCCCCGGGCGAGCAGGCGCGGCTCGATGCGACTCGCGTGGTCCTCGACACGCAAAGACAGGCCGGCATCGACCTTCCGACCGAAGGCGAGCTTTATCGCTTCGACCCGGATCACCCGGATACGAACGGCATGATCGAATACTTCGTCCGGCCGCTCTCGGGTGTGCGCGGCGAGGTGGGACGGCGCGACTGGGAGGCATTCGCGGCCATGCCGCACATGGAGTTCCGGCGGAAGCCGGCGGCAGTCGTGGAAGGGCCGGTCGGAGAGGGAACGCTCAACCTTCCGGCAGACTGCGCGCTGGCTGCTTCGGTGAGCGGCGGGCCGTTCAAGTTCACGATCACCAGCCCTTACATGCTCTCGCGCAGCCTGCTGGACCGGCATTACGGCGATTTCGCCGAATTGACCATGGCGATCGCCGGCGTCCTTGCGGCGCAGGCGGCGGACCTCGACTGCGCGTGTGTGCAAGTGGACGAAGCCAACCTTCCGGGCAACCCGCAGGACGGGCCGCTGGCGGCGTCAGCGATCAATGCCGTGCTCGACCGGGTGCGGGGGCGGAAAGCCGTCCACCTGTGCTTCGGGAATTACGGGGGACAGACGATCCAGCAAGGCGCGTGGGGCGCGCTGATCGCATTCCTGAACAGCCTGCACGCCGATCACGTCGTTCTCGAAATGGCGCGCCGCCCCGAGGGCGAATTGCATTGCCTGAAGGAAGTCCGCACGGGCATTCAACTCGGGATCGGCGTGATCGATATCAAAGACAACCACGTCGAGGCGCCCGAGGAAGTTGCGCGGCGGCTGGATCGCGCGGAACGGGTGCTGGGGCCGGGACGCGTGGGATGGATTCACCCGGATTGCGGTTTCTGGATGCTGAAGCGGTCCGTCGCCGACCGGAAGATCGCGGCTCTGGCCAAGGGGCGCGACCTCTACCTGGGAAGCCGCACGGCATGAAAACCTGGCTCGATCCCTCCACGGGCGCGCGCATCACGCAGGTCACGAACGGCCCGGCCATCAATCATCCGAGCTATTTTCTGCAAAGTTCGTTTCTGCCGGGCGGGCGCAGCCTCTTCTTCACTTCTTACCGGACAGGGCAGCCGCAACTTTTCGAGATCTCGCTCGACTCGGGCGAAACCCGGCAGCTCACGTCCGGAGCCCCGATCCACCCGTTCAGCCCGGCGCCCGATCCCGACCGGCGGACGATCATGGTGACACGCGGCGGCGGACTGTGGGCGATCGACCGTGCCACCCTCGCGGAACGGTGCATTACGGAACTGGCCGGCGCGGAACTCGGCGAGTGCTCCATCAGTCCTGACGGTAGCTGGCTGACCGCTGCCTACAAGCGCGGCGCCGAGACGGGACTGGCAGCGGGACGCTTCGATGGTTCGGGCTGGCATGCGATCCCGTTTCCGCGGACCGTCATCCATCCGCAGTTTCATCGCCTCGAACCGGAGTGGATCGAGTTCGCGGGCGATCCCGCGCCGCGCATGCACCGCGTACGGCGGGACGGATCGGGCCTCGAGTGCCTCCACCACCACGGCAACGACGAGTTCGTGGTGCACGAGACCTTCCTGGGCGAGACGGGAGACCTGGTATTCACGGTGTGGCCGTTTGCGCTGCGCCGCTTGAACTGGAGCACCCGCGAGATCACTACCATCACCGAATACAATGCCTGGCACATCGCGCCGGACCGCCGCGGAGAGCGCATTCTGTGTGACACGAACCATCCCGACGACGGTTTGCAGGTCATCGACGCCGCCTCTGGCGCGCGGCGACGGTTGTGTCTCAGCGAAGCGAGCGGCCAGGGCACGCAGTGGCGGAAATCGTGTTACGC
Source organism: Bryobacterales bacterium (assembly GCA_963796485.1). Lineage (GTDB taxonomy): Bacteria > Acidobacteriota > Terriglobia > Bryobacterales > Bryobacteraceae > CAWCDJ01. The sequence continues at coordinate 451,858 of CAWCLV010000012.1, read as the reverse complement.
GGTGGCGGCCGATTTCGCCGAAGCACGGAACAACCTGAGCTGGATGGAGAACGCCGGCGACACGGTTTACGGCCCGCAGTGGACACACCCCCACCCTTCGTGGTCATTCGAGGAAGACCGCGTGGCATTCGCCAGCGACCGCACCGGCGTGACGCAGGTTTACGTGGTCGAAGTGTGACCGCCGCTCACGCGAGGCGGTCGGCCGGCCTGGATGAGGGCGCGTATGTAGCCGTAGCAGAAGGCGAAGGATTGCGGTCCGCGCGGGTCGCCCGGCGCCGGCGACACGGTTTACGGCCCGCAGTGGACACACCCCCACCCTTCGTGGTCATTCGAGGAAGACCGCGTGGCATTCGCCAGCGACCGCACCGGCGTGACGCAGGTTTACGTGGTCGAAGTGTGACCGCCGCTCACGCGAGGCGGTCGGCCGCCTGGATGAGGGCGCGTATGTAGCCGTAGCAGAAGGCGAAGGATTGCAGTCCGCGCGGGTCGCCCGGCGCCTGCAGGACACGGTCTACGGCCCGCAGTGGACACACCGGCGTGACGCAGGTTTACGTGGTCGAAGTGTGACCGCCGCTCACGCGAGGCGGTCGGCCGCCTGGATGAGGGCGCGTATGTAGCCATGGCAGAAGGCGAAAGATCGCGGTCCGCGCGAGTCGCCCGGCCTGCGGGACACGGTCTACGGCCCGCAGTGGACACACCGGCGTGACGCAGGTTTACGTGGTCGAAGTGTGACCGCCGCTCACGCGAGGCGGTCGGCCGCCTGGATGAGGGCGCGTATGTAGCCGTAACAGAAGGCGAAGGATTGCAGTCCGCGCGGGTCGCCCGGCGCCTGCGGCACGTGGTCCGGCATCAGCATGTACGGGTATCCAACCTCTTTATAGACCTGGACGGCCTTCACGAAATCGACATCGCCTTCATCGGGGTAGACCTCGACGAACTCGTCGCGGTGGCCGCGGATGTTACGGAAATGAACATTGAAAATCTTGCGGCGCGAACCGAAGTAGCGGATCACGTCATAGATCTCCTTGCCGGGGTCGTGCAGCATTTCGGAGACCGTCCCCTGGCAGAAATTCAGGCCGTGGTAGGGGCTTTCGCGGATGGAGACGAATTTCTTCAGGCCGTCCACGGTTCCGAGCACGCGGGTCACGCCCTGGTAGCCCTCCGGGGGCACGCCCGGGTCGTGTGGGTGGCAGGCGATCCGCACCTTGTATTCGTTCGCCACAGGGACTACGCGGTCCAGGAAATAGGTGATGCGCTCCCAGGCGGCAGCGGCGTCCACGTGCCCGGCGCGGGTGAGCGGCGCGGCGGGGTGGGCGTCCTTCAGGCTCCAGAAACTATAGGTGGCGTCGCCGCGCCCGGGCTTGCGGCCGGTGCGGATCACGCCGAGGATGCTCATGTTGTACTTGATCGAGGGGATGCCCGCCGCCGCGCAGTTACGGATCATCGTCTGGAAGGCCTCGATGTCGCGATCGCGCTCCGGGCTTTCGGCCAGCATGATGGCGGGGTGCTTTTCGCGGTCGATGAAGCTGGAGGCCAGGAACGGTGGCGCGATGCAATCCACCGAGAGGCGGTACTTTGCGGCCATATCCTTCATGGCCTTCAGTTCGTCGGCGGTGGCGTAGAGGCGGTCGCCCGCGATCGCCGGGTAGCCGCAGATTCCTTCGACGCCGTAGCGCGAGAGATACCCGAGGTGTTCCTCATTGGTGGGAGCGCTCTGGCAACCGAGCCGCATGCGCGCGGGAGGAGACGGGGCGGCCTGTGCGGGGTTCAGGGAAATGGCGCCGAGCGCCGAGGCAGCGGATGAGCCGACAAACTGACGCCGGTTCATGCGGCCGTTCCTGCGGAAAGAAAGATGGGAAGCGGGGGATTGGGCATGACCGGATTATACAGCCGGCCATGCCCCCTGGACTTACTGGCTCAACGTATAATTCACGTCGATCTGAGTGAGGACTTCCACCGGATTGCCGTTGAGGAGCGTGCTCTGGTAAACCCACTGCCTGACGGCTTCGAGCGCGGACGGAACCAGCAGCGGGTGTCCGCTGATCACTTCGAGTTCCTTGACGGTTCCGTCTTTTGCGATGACGGCCTGCAGCCTGACGATACCCTGGATGCGTGCCGCCTTCGCGTCGGGCGGGTAGGACGGGCGCGCTTGAGAGATTAGTTTCACCTGCTGCACATTGCCGCCGACCCTGATGCGGTCAGGCGCGACCGCCGGAGTGGTGGGGACTGGAGTATCCTGGCTGGTCACGACGTGCACCATGGAGTTCGATCTCACGATGACGATGCTGGTGCTCCCGTCCGGCCATGCCGGAGTAATCACGGTCATGTGCTCGTCATACTCCTTAACGGCCGCGGTCGTTTGTGCGATCAGGTCCGCCGTGAGGGTGTCGCCCGTGTGAACCGGCAGTTTGGCTTTTAGATCGCTCTGCTGGTCTTCGGGGATGCCGGCAAACGAGATGGTCTTGACGGTTCGGCCGATCATGCCGGCCTGCGGTTCCGGAGCATGCCGGGGAGCGATTGCCGGCGGTTGCGCACCGGCCGTAGCGGCTGCGGCTGGTGCGGCAGCGCCTGTAACTCCGGCCGTGGCCACCGGGTGGAAGCCGATGGTGACCTGTCGCGTGGCTCCCGCCGAATCGCGGGTGAAGTGCCATTGCAGCACGGATTCGAGCGCCGCCCTGCGCAACTCGTCGGGACCGCTCAGCACCCGGGCGTCGCTCACATTGCCGGTGGCGTCGAGCTTGACTTCCATGACCACGTCGCCCTGCACGCCCTTGGCGCGGGCGGCGTCCGGATAGGCGACCGGCGTGCGGTGCAGGACGGCGCCGCCGCCGAGGTTGATGGTTACGCCTGCCGCGTCGCTCTGCGGCGCTGCGGCGAGGGGGAACGTTGCGGTTACGAACCAGCACGCCGCGGCCAAAATGCCCAGGCCTCCGGCGAGCGCGGATATCATCTTTGTCCGAGACATGCGGACCTCCTTCAAAATCGAAACCACTCTTTGCTTCAAGTGACGCTTCTTGAGAAACAGCGGGGCGGGGGCCAGGTCGGCGTACGTGCTGTGGCCCGCGATGGCCAGCAGCGCATCCACGTATTCATCGCGCGAGTGGGTGCGCTCGATCACTTCGCGATCCACGGCCTGTTCGCGCGCCAGTTGGATCTCACCGAGCAGCCACCAGATCGCGGGGTGGAACCAGAAGACGGCGCGGACCAGTTCTTCTGCCAGCGTGAACAGCCAGTCGTTGCGCTCGATGTGCAGCAGTTCGTGGCAGAGGATGGCGTCCTGCATGCGGCGGTCGAGGCCGGGGAACTGCGACGGCAGCAGGACCACGGGACGGCGCCAGCCGAAGGTGACCGGGCCGGATACGTCCTCCGAGATGCGGAACTCGGCCGCGCCCTCGATCGGGGCGGTTTCGAGCGGCCGCGAGCGGCGGCGGAACATCCGCAAGCGCCAGAATCCCGCGGCCAGCCAGATCAGCCGCCCGAGCATCCCGCCGGCGAGTACGACCAGGCCGACCAGGTTCCACGGGATCGTCCCCGCTGCGGGGGCCGATGGCTGCATGGCCATGATGACACTGGTGATCTGAACGTCGCCGGCCGCGGCTTCCTGCTGCCACGGATGGACGAGCGGCAGGATGAGGCAGGCCGCCAGCAGAATGTGCCAGTATGCCAGCTTGGCGCGGGGCAAACGGAGCCGTAGAACCGTGGGCACAAACGCCGCCAGGCCGATGAGGAGACCGACCTGCAGGCAGTAAGTGGCCAGGTTCCGCCAGATCAGCGATTCGCTCATGACTTCCTCCGCAAACGCGCGATTTCTTCCAGGTCTTCGCGCGATAGCTGGTTGTCTTCCACCAAATGGACCAGCAGCGGCTCCGCGGAGCCGTTGAAAACGCGATTGACGAACTCCCGGACCATGTCGCCGATGACCTGTCCCTTGGGCTGGGCGGGCCGGTAGACGTAAGCGCGGTCCGCCTGGGTCTTCTTCAAATACTTCTTCTGCTCCAGGATCTTCATCATGGTCATGACGGTGGTGTAGGCCACTTTGCGCTGCTCGAGCAACGTTTCATAAACATCGCGGACGGTGGCGCTGTCGCGCTGCCAGACGATCTTCATGATCTCCAGTTCCTGCTCGGTCAGTGTCGGACTCCGCCTTCGCATACTAAATAATTAGTACTAATCGAGGATGATGTCAAGAGGGAATTTCGGGTCACCGCCGAGACGCCGAGACGCCAAGTAAAAGCAATACAGTCAGGCTCTTCTCGGCGTCTCGGCGTCTCGGCGGTGAGACTGGTGTTTCAAAGTGTCGGGCGGCGCGCCGGCAGGGGGCAGCAGCCTTCGGGGCAGACCAGCGGGTCGGATGCGCTCAGGCGCTGCTCGATCATTTCCGCAAGCATCCTGACGATCTTCGGGTGAACACCGGCGGTTCCGGCACGGGCCATTTCGATGCCCAGTTCGCGGCAGAGCGCCGCGGCTTCGATATCGAGATCGTAGAGCACTTCCATGTGATCGGAAAGGAAGCCGATGGGCGAGATAACGACCCGGCGGACGCCGCGCGATTTCAGCGCGCGCAGATGATCCAGGACGTCCGGCTCCAGCCAGGGTTGGGAAGGCGGTCCGCTGCGGCTCTGCCAGACGAGGTCCCAGGCGGTATGTCCGCACATCTCCGCAACGCGGCTCGATGCGGCGCGCAACCGCTCTTCATACCGGCTGGTTTCGGCCATCGCTAGCGGGATGCTGTGGGCCGTGAAGACCAGTCTCGCGCCGGGAAGTTGTTCCAGGGCGGCGGCGACACGGTCGGCGTTCGCTTCCACGAAGAGAGGGTGGTCGGAGAACGGCGGCAGCTTATGCACGATCGGCGCGCACTCGCCCGCAGCGGCTCGCGCCGCCTCGATGTTTTCGATGTACTGGCGGCATCCGGAGTAGGAGGGATACGCCGAGGTCGCGATGGCCAGCGCGCGCTTCACGCCATCGTGCGCCATCCGGCTGATCGTCTCCCCCAACAGGGGATGCCAGTTGCGATTGCCCCAGTAGACGGGCAGCGGGACGGCCTTTCGAAGCGCGCCGAGCAGCTCCCGGCATTGCTGGTTGATAGGGCTGCGGCCTTCGAAGTGGTAATAGTGCTCGGCCACCGCGAGCATTCGGTCGCGCGGCACGTTGCGGCCGCGGAGGACGTTTTCGAGGAAGGGAATTACGTCTTCGCGCTGCTCGGGGCCGCCGAAAGAGACCAACAGTACCGCGTCATAGTGCATGATTATTCGATGCCTCCGGCACCCTCCCTGGTGTAAAGTTCCCCTCTCCGAAGATGATAAACCGCCGCTTCGCGACGTACGGTAAAATCTGGATTCCGCCACCATGAAACGTCTCCTGGTTCTCATTGCGCTTCCGGCCCTCGCGCTGGCAGCGGATTCCGCTTCCGGCGTTGATACCGCCTCGATGAACAAGTCGGCCGATCCGTGCGTCGACTTTTACCAATATGCCTGCGGTAACTGGATCGCACACAACCCGCTTCCGGCGGACCGGGCCCGTTGGGGCCGCTTTACGGAGCTGAGCGACCGCAACGAAAAGGTGCTACTCGATATTCTCCAGGGCGCCGCCGTCGTGCGGCCCGGCCGCCCGGCGCTCGACCAGAAAATCGGCGACTATTTCACGAGCTGCATGGACACGGCCGCCATCAATCAGCGCGGGATCACGCCGCTCAAGCCCGAGTTGGACCGGATTCGCGGGATGGCATCGGAGGAAGACGTGGTGGCGGAGATAATCCAGCTGCACCGGATGGGAATCCCCGTGCTGTTCCAGTTCGGCTCGCAGCCGGACGCCAAAGATTCCACGAAAACCATCGCCAGCCTCGGGCAGGGCGGCCTCTCGCTGCCGGATCGCGATTTCTACCTGAAGCCCGACGCGAAGTCCGTGGAAACGCGGCAGCGGTTCCAGCAGCACGTCGCGAAGATGTTCGTCCTGGCGGGGGATAATGCGGAGAACGCGGCGGCGAAGGCACAGGCCGTGATGGATTTCGAAATGACGCTGGCGAAGGCGTCGGCGGACCGCGTTTCGATGCGCGATCCCAACAAGCGATATCACGTGATGTCGAAGAAGGAGCTGGCCGCGCTGGCCCCGACCTTCCCCTGGGACGATTACTTCCGGAACGTGGGCGCGCCGGCTTTCGAGACGTTGAACGTCAGCAACCCCGATTTCTTCAAGCAGATTTCGGCCAACGTTCCCCAGGATTCGGTCGATCCCTGGAAGGCGTACCTGGAATACCACCTGCTGCGCGCGACGGCGATGGAACTCTCCGAGCCGTTTGAGAACGAGTCTTTCGATTTCTGGCAGCGGTTCATGACCGGAGCCAGGCAGCCGAGGCCGCGGCAGGCCCGCTGCGTGGTCGCGGTGGACCGGGCGCTGGGCGACCTGCTCGGGCAGAAGTACATTGAAGTCGCGTTCGGGGCGGATGCCAAGACGCAGATTGCGGCGCTGGTGGATGCACTCGAGCGGTCGATGGCGAAAGACATCCAGGCGCTGCCCTGGATGTCGGACCCGACCAAGAGAGCGGCGCTCGAGAAGCTGAAGGCGATCACCAACAACGTCGGCACCCCGAAAAAGTGGCGCGATTACAGCAAGCTCTCGATCAGCCGCGACGACTACATGGGCAACGACATGAAGACGTCGCAGTTCCTCCGGGGGGAAATGCTCCAGCGGATCGGCAAGCCCACCGACAAGACGGAGTGGGGCATGAGCACGCCCACGGTGAACGCGTTCTACAGCCCGCAGAGCAACAGCATCAACTTCCCGGCGGGGATTCTGCAATCGCCGTTCTTCGACCCGCGGCGCGATATCGCCCTCAATTATGGCGGGGCGGGCGTGGTGATCGGCCATGAGATGACCCACGGGTTCGACGACCAGGGCCGCAAGTTCGACGGCAACGGCAACCTGCGCGACTGGTGGACGCCGCAGGACGGCGCCGAATTCGAGAAGCGCGCGGCGTGCATCGCCAACGAGTATGGTAACTTTACGGCGGTGGACGACGTGAAGCTGAACGGCAAACTGACGCTCGGCGAGAACACCGCCGACAACGGCGGGGCGCGGATCGCCCTGATGGCGCTTCACGATGTGCTGAAGGGGAAAGAGGATGCGGTGGACGGCTTCACGCCCGACCAGCGCTTCTTCCTGGGGTTCGCGCAGATCTGGTGCGAAAACAGCACGCCGCAATCGGAGCGGCAGCAGGCCCTGACCAACCCGCATTCGCCCGGCCGTTATCGCGTGAACGGCACAATGCAGAACATGCCGGAGTTCCAGAAGGCGTTTTCCTGCAAAGCGGGCCAGCCCATGGTCAGCGAGAACGCCTGCCATGTCTGGTAGCTGATCTCACCGGCGCCGCCGCGAAGTGAAGCTCATGCCGGGCACGGTGAAGGAAATCCTGACGCGGGACACCGGCATGAACAAGCAACTGGCGTTTTCGGTGGACGGATCCAAGCCGCAGGCTCGCCGTGTGGTGGTTTCGACCGGTAAGTGCGACTCCTGCCACGCCGCCCTGGCCCTTCATACCCGGGCGGGACCGGGGGTGGCCAGGCCATCGACTTCCGCACGATGGTCCACCGCATTCACACGGGCAATGCACTGACCCGCCCGTACGCGCTCGGGAGCACTTCGTTTAACGACGTGGGCTATCCGGGCGACCGGCGCAACTGCGGCGCGTGCCACGTGAACGACTCGCAGCAGCTGCCCTGGTCAACACGGTTCCGAAACAGGGCGAAAGCTGCGACGTGTGCCACGGCCCGTCGGCCGGTCTTTTTTTGTGCCTATAATACTCGACAAATGGTAAGGAACAGCCGTATCAAACAGTCACTTGCCTACTGGTGCCTCAACGCCACGCAGTGGAATTGGGACATTCACCGCATTTGCCGCCTGGCATGCGACCTGGGCTGCCGCAGCGTGGAACTCGCGCCTCCGGAACTCTGGCCCGTCATCCGCGGCTACGGCCTCGATATGGCGATCGCGCATAACGGCATGCCCGATCCGGTTTTCGTCCGCGGCCTGAACAATCCCGGCAATCACGAGGAGGTGATCGGGCGGACCCGCGAGACCATCGACGAATGTGCCGGCGCGGGAGTGCCGAACGTCATCGCCTTCACCGGTTATCGATGGGAGGATCCGTTCGATCCGTCGAGCCCCGAGATTCCGCCCGACCGCGGCGCCGAGAACACCGTGCGGGGACTGCGGGAACTGGCTCGGTATGCGGCAACCCGCAACGTCACGCTATGCCTGGAGCAATTGAATACGCGCGACGAGTCGGACCCCATGAAAGGGCACCCCGGCTACCAGGGCGACACTATCGATTACTGTGCCGAGATCATCCGCCAGGTCGGGTCGCCGCATGCCAAACTGCTGTTCGACGTCTACCATGTGGCGATCATGAGTGGCGACGTGATTCGCCGGCTGCGTTGCTACCGGAACTGGATCGGGCACGTCCATACCGCGGGGGTTCCCGGCCGCGCGGAGATCGATGGCACGCAGGAGATCCACTATCCGGCGGTGATGCAGACGCTGGTCGAGATCGGCTACCAGGGCTACGTGGGGCAGGAGTTTATTCCCACGTCGGAGCCGGAACAAGCGCTGGCGCGCGCGGTGGAACTTTGCGACGTGTAGAGGGCAGGGAGATCGACCGATGAATCGAAGTTACATAGTGGTGCTTGAGGCCGCGCTGTGCTGCGGCGCGATGGCGCAGACCGGCCAGCACCCTACCGAGTTCGAAGTAGCCTCGGTCAAGGCGGCGGCGCCGCAGGACATGCACCGGATGCAAGTGATGATGCGCGGGGGGCCGGGCTCGCCGGATCCCGGGCAGATCACGTATACCAACGTGTCTCTGCGGAACATCGTGATGAACGCGTACGGGGTCAAGAACTTCCAGATCTCCGGCCCGGGGTTTCTGGATACCGAGCGATTCGACGTGCTGGCCAAGGTCCCCAAGGGCGCCACCAAAGACGATCTCAAGGTCATGCTTCAGAACCTGCTGGCGGAGCGGTTCCAGATCAAACTGCATCAGGAGAAGAAAGAGCTGCCGATTTACGCCCTGGTGGTGGCGAAGAACGGCCCGAAACTGAAAGAGTCGGCAGAAGACGCTCCCGCTTCGGCCGATGCGCCGCCGCCTCCCCCTTCCCCAGGCGGCAGGGGTGGTTTCGGGGGCCGCGGCGGCATGATGATAATGATCAACAACGGCCGGATGCGCCTGACCGCCAGCAAGCAACCGGTCTCCGGGATCGCCGACATGCTGAGCAACCAGTTGGGGCGCCCGGTGATCGATCAGACCGGCTTGACCGGGAAGTACGACTTCACGGTGGAGTTCGCGCCCGAAGAGGGACAGATGATGCGGGGTCCGATGGGCGGAATGCCGCCGTCCCCGCCGGGAGCCGGCCCGGGACCGGGGCCAGGCGAGGGCGCATCTGATGGACCCGCGCCGGCGAATCTCTTCACCGCGCTACAGGAGCAGCTCGGTTTGAAGCTGGAACCGAAAAAAGGGCCGGTCGATTTTCTGGTGATCGACCACATCGAAAAGGCGCCGACGGAAAACTAGGCAGCCCGTGGTAAAAACCGCTCCCTCGCGGTCGTGGCCCGGTATCAGGAGCGGTTTAATCCCGCGATTTGGACCGTCAGTTGAAGTTCATCCCGCACATGCCCGGGTTGCTGCAAGGGCCGCCGCTCGGGCATTGGGGCGCCTGGGCGGACTTGTTCCCGCCGTTCGCATGAGCGGCAAACGTCGAGAGTTCCTGGTTGAGGTGCTTCTGCCCGCACGACGGGCATTCGATTTCAGGCACGTCCGAGGCGCGGCGCACCAGCTTCTCAAACTTCGTTCCACAATCCTGGCAGCGATATTCGTAGATCGGCATAGTCCTATTCCAATATTAAATTACAGATCCGGTCCATTACGCCATGGATTTCGTCCGAACGGCTGTTGTAGTTGTTCACCAGGATGGAAAACGCCATCCACTTGCCGTCTTTTCGTTCGATATATCCCGAAAGCGCGCTGACATGCGACAGGGAACCGGTCTTGCCATGGACCCTTCCCGCGGCCGGGCTTTCGCCGAACCGGGAACTGAGGGTTCCGTCCACTCCGCCGACAGGCAGCATAGACAGCCACTCATCGTGCTGCGGCGTGCCCCACATGTAGCGGAGAAGCTGAACCACCGCCGCAGGAGTGACCAGGTTCAGCCGCGCCAGTCCGGAGCCGTCATGAAAATTGCAGGATTCCGCGGGGACCCCGGCCTCCCCGAGAAAGCTCTTCAGTTCCTCGAGTCCGGCTTCGGCGCTTCCCACGTTGCGGCGGGCGCGTCCCACCGCCCGCAGCGCGAGCTCCGCGTGGAGGTTCTGGCTCACCTTGTCGGTCACCTGCAAGTCTTCGATCAGCGGAGCGGATACCAGGCGCGCCAGTTCCACGCCGGCCTGCGGCGGTGCGGCCGGCGCCTGCTTCAGGTCGTCGATCTCTTCCGGAAAGCGATGCCGCGCGACGGCCCTGCCTTCGACGGTGATTCCGCGATCTTCGAGCGCGTCGCGCAATGCCATGGCTGCGTACTTGGCCGGATCCTCGATGCCGGCCAGGATTTCCAGGCCGTGATCGCGGAGCGGAATCGTGCCCCAGAGGCGAGCCTGCAGGCTTCCGGGGACGCGATCGAAGTGGATCTCGCGCGCGGTGCCCGGTGCGCCGGTCCGCAGCCGGTTATCGATCCGGTAGAACTCGATGGCGGGGCTGAGCGAGATTCCGGCGATGTCACCCTCGCGGGCGCCGGGCCGGATCGCGATGGTCTGGACGTTATCGTTCAGGGTCAGCGCGGAGACCGCGGGGCCGTCGTCCGATTCCGGGTCTTCGATCCCCCAGCCGGCTGCGTAGGGCTCCCAGGCGTACCAGGTGTCGTCTCCCACGACGTTGCCTTGCACGCTCTTCACGCCGCGGCGGGCGACCTGGTCCGCGAGGGCATCGATTTTGGCCAGCGGGTCCCCGGCGGGGGCGCCCATGCGGTAGGGGATCACGCGTCCCGAGAGATTGGGGTCGCCGCCGCCCACCAGGCGGATAGCCCCGCGGATACACCCTTTGGCATCCGGGGCGGCATCGGCGAGGATTCGCGTTTCGAAAGTGTGGGCCGCGCCCAGGCGCTCGAGCGCCATGGCGGTGGTGAAGAGCTTGGTGTTGGACGCGGGTACGAAAAAGTGGTCGGGATTCGATTCGTAGACGGTTTTACCGGTTTCGAGGTCTACGATCTGAATTCCCCAGAACCCGGTCCGGGCAGCGGGCGAGGAGGAGATCAGTTTCTCGATACTCTCGGCCAGAGAGGCGGCTTTCGCCGCGGTAGTGGTGGCCCCAGCCAAAGCCAGCGCGAGAACCGCCGCCCAGCACTTCATCGGCCCGTGACCTTCGACTCCAGCCAGATCATGAGCAAGAGCGCCATTACCGTCAGGGTCCCGAGCAGAGGGATCAGGACGACGACGCCGACCCCGAACTCTTCCGCAGCGTAGCCTAACGTGGCGGGAGCGAGCAGGCCGCCGAGGAGCGCGAGCGAAAAGATGCCATTGAAAAAGCCGGGGTGGTAGTAAGGGAACCGCCGCCCGATCGCTTCGGCGACCAGGGGGTAGATGCTGGCATATCCGGCCCCCACGAAAAAAGCGCCGGTCGCGGCGCCGAACCAGTTATTGGTGGAATACAGGATGAGGCAGCCGAATAGAGCGGCCGCGACGCTTCCGATCAGGAGGCGGCCGTGCCGGACGCGGGGCAGGATGGCGACCGCTCCTGCTCTTCCGGTCATTAGAAACAGCCAATAGAGGGCAAGCACCAGCAGGGCGGCTTTCGGACTCAGACCCACCCGCCGGATCAGGAACAAAGGCATCCATCCGGCGATGGACCATTCATTTCCGAATTGAAAGAAGAGGAGGAGAGCGAACAGCACCGCGCCGGGGCTGCGGAAGTCCTTCCAAACGTGTCGGAGGTCCGGCTGGTCGCTCGGCGGCGGCGTGAGGCCGCTGCGGGCATAAATGGTCGCAAAGGCCGCCGGGACTACCGCCATGAAGATCAGGATTGCGGGTACGGTGTAGGCGTAGAAGGTGCCGGCTACCAGGAGGGTCGCGGCCACGCAGCCCATCCCGTACCAGATGCCGCCCCGGTTCATGGTGGCTGCCGCGGCGCTCTGGTAGGCCGGCGAAATCGCATGGAAGAGGCTCACGTTCAACAGGCCTGCCGAGATTCCCAACACCAGCAGGCCGGCAACCCGCCACCACTCCGAAAGCGGAGGCGAAACGAGTGCGAGGTAGGCAAGGGCCGCGCAGGCCAGCGCGCAGGAAAACACCAGCAGAAATGTGATGCCTTTCCGGACGAGGATCGGCCGGGCCAGTGCCGCCGCAGCTACGATCCCCACGGCCAGGCTGAGAAAATAGTTGCCCACGGCCACAAAGTCGGGCGGATCCCGGTGGTAGCCCCACGCCGGAAGAATCGCTCCCAGCAAGGCCATCAGGAAGCCGGAGAGGAGGAAACCGGCGAGCCCGCTGGCGGCGTCGTGGCGAACCACGGGGTCCGCGGCCGTATTGATAGGAGCCGAACTCACAAAGCTCGATTGTACCGTGCCACGGAAGCGCCTGTGGAAAACCGTAGGCATTCCTCCCGAATTTGGGAGAGTGCGCGAGCGTTTTTCAATTTATTCAACGGCTTAGCGTTGGCAACTGAGTTGCATTCTAGGAAAGCGGGTCTGGTTCAGGGATTTTTTTTAGAGCTTTGGTGAGTTGCCTCGTCTGGGCTTGTCCGTTTCCCCACTCCGGTCTTCCATCTGCCGGAGTGGGGCTTTTTTTTGCCTTCCAGTACTTTGATACACTGAGTCCTTCATAAGCAAAATGGGACTGTATGCTCGGTGGATGGACCGATGGGAGCGGAAGCTTGCGTCCCGGGATTCGAATCGCGTGGTCCGGCCGTTCGAATGGGGTACCGACTGGCTACACTCGATCGGGTACCCGCAGTGTCCGGCCGATGCGAATGGCGATGCTCCGGAATGGGTGGACCGGTTTGCCGCGCAGGCGCTGGCTGACTCGGACCGCTTCTACTCTTATGCGCCGGTGCGCGATTACGAATTGCGCGACGGCTCACTGACCTTCTCCAGTCCGGCTCAGACCCGCTACCCCGAAAACAACCGGGTGCATGCCGCATGGTTCCCGGCTGAAGGGAAGACGCGCAGGGCGCTGGTGGTTTTGCCGCAGTGGAACTCCGGTCCGGACGGCCACGTCGGGCTCGCCCGGTTATTGAACCGTTTCGGCGTCAGCGCGCTGCGGATGTCGATGGCGTACCATGCCGAGCGAATGCCGCCGGAGCTCGAACGCGCCGATTACCACGTGTCGAGCAACATCGGACGGACGATCCACGCCTCCCGCCAATCGGTTTTGGATGCCCGGGCGTGCCTGGACTGGCTGGAGGGCGAGGGCTACGAGCGGCTCGGGGTCCTGGGCACCAGCCTGGGTTCGTGCGTTTCCTTCATCACGGCCGCCCATGACCGGCGCATCTCTGTTGGAATTTTCAACCACGTCTCGATGTATTTCTCGGATGTCGTCTGGACGGGTCTTTCCACGCAGCACGTCCGGAAGGGGTTCGGTGATGCAGTCAGCCAGGATGATCTCCGGCGCTACTGGGCGATGATCAGTCCGGCGAGCTATTTGAAGCGCTTGCAGGGGCGCGGGATGCACAACCTGTTGATCTGGGCGCGGCACGATAGCAGCTTTCTGCCGGTGTATTCCCAACAGGTTCTGAGCAGTTTCCGGAATTTGGAATTGCCGCATCGTGTGTTCACTTTGCCCTGCGGCCACTACACTACCGGACAATTCCCGTTCAAGCTGATGGACGGGCTCGCAATGTGCCGGTTTGCCTCCCGCCATCTTTGAGGCGTACTCAACGTATGTCGCAACCCGAACAATGCATGGCACTTATTTCCTGGTGCGCACAAAAGCATATTGACAACCGATCTTTTTGCATGCAAGCATAGAAACATCACTGGAAAAGGAGGTGGTCCAGAAAATTATGGAAGAAAGCAGTAAACGACCGCGAGAGGTGGCCGACTGTTAAAGTCGATTCTCTAACGTAGCCGACCTCGTCCAGTGGCGAGGTCCCGTTCCTGTGGACCGGCTGCCTCTTGTGTCAGCTTAAGCCTCAGGCTTAATTCAAGGCTACCTGCCCCCGTGACCTTCGGGTCACGGGGGTTCGTGTTATAATGAGGTTCTCGAAAGGACTCCCCGTAACAAAATGAAGGCTGGAATTCACCCCGCGTATAACGAAGTCAATGTGATCTGCGCTTGCGGCCACACCTTCAAGACCAGTTCCACACACAAGGGCGATATCCGAGTGGAAATCTGCTCCTCCTGCCATCCGTTCTTTACCGGACGCCAGAAGCTGATAGACACCGCCGGACGGGTCGAGCGCTTCGAACGGAAGTACAAGGCCAGTCGCAGCGCGAAGAAGGCCCTCGAAAGCAGCAACAACTAGGGCTTCCAAAAAAGTTCAAGGGCCGGACAACCTGGTGGGTTGCCCGGCCCTTTTGATTTTTGACGGTTTAGAGCGGTGCGCGCCTCCGGCGCGTTGGGCAGGCCAGGAGGCCTACCCTACCGGCCGGGCGGAGGCGGACGGCGGTCGCGCTCGCGCTTGTGCATCGCATCGCGGTCCGCTTGCCACTTGTCGTAGAGAGGAGCCTGATCAGGCCGCATGATCGCCCGAACTTCTTCCTTCTGCTTATCCCAAAGGGCCCGGCTCTTTGCGCTTCCCTCTTTGTGGAGGGCGTCGAAGGCCGCGCGCGTTTCGTCGTAGATGCGATTCAGTTCCTGAACCTGGTGGTCATCCAACCCGAGTTTTTGGCGTTGGTCCGCGATCAACCGGCGCCGCGCCTCTTCCGGATCCGGCCTTTGGTTCGTGCGCGGCAAGGTCGCAGTGGCGACGGTATTCACTGTATACAGTCGATAACCGACCACCCCCACCAGCGTCCCGCTCGCAAATACCAGCAGCAGAGAGAGCAGAGCGGAAATCTTGGATTTGGGCATGGACTTAGATCACTTCGCGAGATCGCCGGGATCCAGCCGCACTGGACCCACGATGTCGGGGGCATCCACCGGATTGGCTTCGGCAAGCGCCTCGATGTAGCTTTGACTTCCGTAGTTGAGGTTATTGTGCGGTATGGCCATGTACACACCGAGCGCAACCGAGACGGCAAGCGGCCGCAGTCGCGAGCGCGTTGGCCATCCGGCGGAAAGAGAACGTGAAGCTCTGCCGCGATTCAATCCGCCGCCAGAGTTCAGGCATGAAGTTGGCGCCCGGTTCCGGTGCCCCGCATGCATTTGCGTAAGCCTGGAACAAGCGATCGAGCCCTTGTTCGTCCCTGCCGCGATTTAGATCCATAACTCCTCTAACTCCAGCCCAACCTTAGCCGGCGGCTTCCTTCTTTCCCGGCTTCTCCGCTGCCCCAAAGGCTTTCAGCACCCGCTGGCGGGCTCTGAAAAGCCTGACCTTTAAAGCATTTTCGTTGACCTTGTAAATCTTTTCAAGCTCTTTCAACGAGAGGCCTTCCACTTCTTTAAGCATCAAAAGAATCCGGTCCGCTTCGGAAACAGCCCCCAACAGCGAATCGACCGATTCGCGGATCCTCTTCTGATGCTGATCGTCCTGGTCCGCCTTGCCGCCGGCCATCGCATCGGCCAGCATTACCTGCTGTTCCGAAAGGTCCGACATGCGGTATTCCTGGCGGCGGCGCTGCTTCCGAAGGTAGTCGTAAGCCGCGTTCACCGTCAGCCGGTAGAGCCAGGGTTCAAAGACCTCCGCCGTCCGCAGTTGATCGAGGGAAAAATAAAGCCGCAGAAAAACTTCCTGTGCGACATCCTCGACATCCTCCGGGCGGGCGATCAAACGGGTGATCGTTCCCAGAATCCGCTTCCGGTAAGCCAGCACGATTTCGTTGAATGCGGCGCCGTCACCTGCCTGCGCTCGCTTGATCAGTTCGAAATCAACCAGCATGCCGCACCATTAGGGCCGGCATCCGTTAACGGACCTTTGTTCCGTCTGCATAGGCGTACCGGCAACTGGACAGGTTACAAACCTCTGGATGGAAACGCAAAAACCGCCACCGAACTCCTTAATGTAGTACAGTGTCGCTCCTACGGGAACCCTGTTCCCGCTTCCGCTCTCGCTTATCGCCGCATCCGGAACCCGCTAACTTGTTACTATTATGACAAATGGCCGCCCGCCGCGCTCTGATCACGGGAATTACCGGCCAGGACGGCTCGTATCTCGCGGAATTGCTGCTCGGCAAGGGGTATGAGGTTCACGGCCTGGTCCGAAGGGTGGCCCTGGAGGACCCGGATCACCGCCTCGGGCGTCTGCGCGAGGTGCGAAGCCGCCTGGTCTTACACGCCGCGAGCCTGGAAAGCTACGCCAGCATTCACCGGGTGATTCATCTCATCCAACCGGCGGAATGCTATCATCTTGCGGCTCAGAGCTTTGTGAGCTACTCGTTCGACGACGAGTTCTCCACCCTGAACACCAACATCAACGGCACTCACTTCTTATTGGCGGCAATCCAATCGCTGGTTCCCGAATGTCGCTTTTATTTCGCCGGATCGAGCGAGATGTTCGGGATGGCCGACGTGGTCCCGCAGCACGAGGGCGTTTCTTTCCACCCCAGATCGTCCTATGGAATCAGTAAAGTAGCGGGATTTCATCTGACGCGCAATTACCGCGAGGCATTCGGGCTGCACGCCTCCAGCGGCATTCTGTTCAACCACGAGTCGCCGCGGCGCGGATTCGAATTCGTCACGCGGAAGATCACTTCGGGGGTCGCCCGCATCCTGGCGGGTACGGCCCAGGATCTGCCGCTGGGAAACCTCGACGCCTATCGCGATTGGGGCCACGCCAGGGAGTACGTGGAGGCGATGTGGCTAATGCTCCAGCAGCCGCAGCCGGACGACTATGTCGTGGCGACCGGGGAATGCCACTCCGTGCGGGAGTTCGCCGCCGCGGCATTCTCCCTGGCCGGTTTGGACTACCGCACGTACGTCACGAACGATCCGCAACTCTACCGGCCGGCCGAGGTGACCCGGCTGCAGGGAGATGCCTCGAAGGCCAGGCGTGTGTTGAGTTGGTCCACCAGGGTGGGGTTCGAGGAGTTGGTGAGAGAGATGCTGGAGGCGGACTGCCGGCTCTTGGGTGTGCAACTGGGACGTTCGGCGGGTTAGGCGTCTGCTAGCCTGAATACATGGAGTTCTCAGAGTCGATCTTTGCGGCGCGTTTTCACCTCACGCGCCAGGATCTGGAGGGGTATCTGGCGGAAGCGCTGTCGCAAGGCGGCGACTACGCCGACCTCTATTTCGAGTACCTGCTTACCAGTTCCATCAGCATCGACGAGTCGATGGTGAAGAGCGCGGCGCAGGGCGTATCCACCGGAGTGGGAGTGCGGGTGATCTCGGGTGAGCGCACCGGGTACGCATACAGCGACGATCTGTCCCCGGAAAAAATCAGGAAAGCGGCGCGGGTTGCCGCCCACATTGCAGCCGGGCCGGCGAAAGTGGACCGCTTCAGCCTCGAGGACGGGAGGCGGCACAATCTGTATCCCGTGCTGGTGGCCCCGACCGAGACCGCTTTTGCCGAGCGGGTGGACCTTGTGAAGCGCGCGGATCGTGCCGCCCGCGCATACGACCCGCGAATCTTTCAGGTGCAGGCGACCTACGCGGACAACCTGCGGCATGTGATGGTGGCTACCAGTGAAGGAGTGCTCACGCTCGATCGCCAGCCGCTGGCGAGGCTGAGCGTTGCCGCGCTGGCACGCCGAAACGGCGAAGCGCCGCAGCGCGGGCATTCGGGCGGTGGCGGACGGGTGGACCTTGGGTTCTTCCTGAACGAGAAAACTCCCGAACACTTCGCCACGGAAGCCGCCCGGGAAGCCATTGCGATGCTGGATGCCGTGGACGCTCCAGCCGGCGAGATGACCGTGGTGCTGGGGCCGGGATGGCCGGGCATCCTGCTGCACGAAGCGGTGGGGCACGGGCTGGAAGCGGATTTCAACCGCAAGGGCGTCTCGGCGTTCTCGGGCCGGATTGGGCAGAAGGTCGCGAGCGAGCTTTGCACCGTGATCGACGACGGCACGATCGGCGGCCGGCGGGGGTCCCTGAACGTCGATGACGAGGGCCAGCCGACGCGCCGCAACGTGTTGATCGAAAACGGCGTTCTGCGCGGCTATCTGCAGGACAAGCTGAGCGCGACGCTGCTCAAATCCGATTCCACGGGCAGCGGGCGGCGGGAAAGCTACGCGCACATCCCGATGCCGAGAATGACCAACACGTTTATGATGGCCGGCGAGAGCGCGCCGGAGGACATCATCCGCTCCGTGCCGCGCGGGCTCTATTGCGCGAACTTCGGCGGAGGCCAGGTGGATATCACCAGCGGAAATTTCGTCTTTTCCGCTTCGGAAAGCTACCTGATCGAGGAAGGCAAGCTGACCCGGCCGGTCCGCAACGCCACCCTGATCGGCAACGGGCCGGAAGCGCTCAAGTACGTCAGCATGGTGGGGAACGACCTGCGGCTGGACGAAGGGATCGGCACCTGCGGCAAGGAAGGGCAGAGCGTGCCGGTGGGGGTGGGGATTCCGACCATCAAGATCGACCGTATGACCGTGGGAGGCACCGCTTGAACCTGCTCGAAATGGCGAACGATGTAGTACGGCGCGCGCTGGGCGCCGGTGCCACGGATGCCGAATGCACTATGGCCGAGGGCGAGGAGTTCTCAGCCAACGTGCGGATGCGGGAACTGGAGAGCCTGAAGGAAGCCGGTTCGCGCGGCGCCGGATTGCGCATTTTGCGCGGGAAGCACACCGGTTCTTCGTACACGTCAGACCTCTCGGCGGCGGGGATCGAACATCTGGTGAAATCGGCGCTCGAACTGGCGGATGTGACGACCGAGGATCCGCACGCGGGCCTTCCGGAACGGGGGGAACTCGGGAGCATTTCCGGCGACCTGGAGCTTTACTCGGAGGACGTCGCCTGCCTGCAAACCGACCTCAAGGTGAACAGCGCCCGGGCGGCGGAAGGGGCGGCGCTCTCCGCCGATCCACGGATTTTCAATTCCGAGGGCGCTTCTTTCGACAGCCACGTGGGCCGGCACGTGTTTGCGAATTCGCGCGGGTTCAGCGGGGAGTACCGCACCAGCTATTGTTCGATCAGCGCGGTTCCCGTGGCGCGCGACGGCGATTCGATGGAGCGCGACTACTGGTTCACGATGGCGAGGAATTTCGCTGGGCTCGAACCGGCGGAGCAGGTGGGGAGGAAGGCGGCCGAGCGCGCGTTGCGGCGGCTGAATCCGGTGAAAGTTTCTACCCAGAAGGTGCCGGTCATCTTCGACCAGAATACGGCGCGCTCGCTGCTCGACAACGTCTTCGACGCCATCCACGGCATGACCGTATACCGCCAGGAATCGTTTCTGGCGGGCAAAATCGGCGAGAAGGTGGCCAGCGAAAACGTGACGGTGATCGACGATGGCACGATCCCGAGCCTGTTCGGCACATCGCCGTTCGACGACGAAGGAGTGCCGTCGCGCCGCACCGTGGTGATCGAGCGCGGCATTCTGAAGAGCTACCTTCTGAACACCTATGCAGCGCGCAAGCTGGGTCTGAAGACCACCGGAAACGCGGCCCGGGGCCTGGCCGGAAACGCCGGGATCGGCCACGGGAACTTTTTCATCGAAGGAGGAGTCCAAACCCCGGAGCAACTGGTCGCGGGTGTGGCGAACGGGTTCTACGTAACCGAACTGATGGGCTTCGGCGTCAACATCGTGACCGGAGATTACTCGCGCGGCGCGGCGGGTTTGTGGATCCGCAACGGCGAACTGACCCACGCGGTTTCGGAGGTAACGATTGCCGGGAATCTCAAGGACATGCTGACCGGCATCGAGGCGGTCGGCTCGGATCTGGAGTTCCGCGGCTCGATGGCCGCGCCCACGCTCAAAATTGGAGAGATGACCGTTGGCGGGAAATAGAGCGGTACCCGAGAAGAAGAAGCAGCAGGCGAGCGTCCCCCCGGTCGCGATCGTGATCGGCATTGTCGGGATCGCCGGCCTGGCGGGATTTCTGTATCTCAACCATGCGGCCAACCGCCCGCCGGTGCCGCCGCCCCCACTGTCGGGAGCGGCCAAGGAATATGTCAGAAATCTGAAGTTCGTGTCCGCCGGCGGAAAGGGCCCGGAATCTCCGGTGATGCAGGCGCACGAGAGCTATCTGAAGCAATCGGTGGTAGAGATCACGGGCAACCTTCAGAATACGGGAGACCGCGTGCTGGACGTGGTCGAGATCAACTGCATCTTTTACGACCCTTACGGGCAGGTCGTGCTTCGCGAGCGGGTGCCGATCGTCAGCCGGAAGATGGGCAAGCTGGGCCCCGGGGAAACCAAGCCGTTCCGCCTGGCGTTCGACAACGTCCCGGACGGATGGAACCAAGCCATGCCCCAGATGATCATCGCGGGCATCGAATTCATGTAGACCGCCGGCCTACTTGCCGGTGACTTCTTTGAGAACCCGCAACGTATTGCCGCCGAAGATCTTGGCGAGATCGGCGTCGGAATATCCCTTCTTTCGGAGCGCCGCTTTGAGAGCCGGCATTTTGGAAACGTCTTCGAGGCCTTTCGGAGGCGAGGAGATGCCGTCGAAATCGCTGCCAATGCCGACGTGGTCGATGCCGGCGACTTTCACTGCATGGTCCACGTGTTCGGCGGCGTCGTCCACGGTGCCGAAGGTGGGCCGGGGTTTCAGGTCGCGGTGCATCTCGTTGGCGGCGTAATCGTCCAAGGCTTTTCCGATCAGGGCCGGCTCGGCCGCGACGTTTGCGATATCGGCCTTCAGTTGCTCGGCGTCTTTCGGGTTGAGGAAGCCTTCGCCGAAATTGATCCCCACCACACCGCCGTTTTTGGCGAGCGCCTGAAGCATCTCGTCGGTCATGTTGCGCGGCACGTCGGAGATGGCGCGGCAGGAGGAGTGCGAAGCGATGACCGGCTTGGTGCTGACCGCGAGGACGTCGAAGAACGTCTTGTCCGAGACGTGGGAAACGTCCACGATCATGCCCAGGCGGTTCATCTCCTTGACTACGTCCTTGCCGAAATCGGTAAGGCCGTTGTGGGCGGGGGTGTCGGTTGAGGAATCCGCCCAGTCGGTGTTGCGGAAGTGGGTGAGGGTCATCGAGCGGACACCGAGCCGGTAGTACATGCGAAGGACCGCCAGGTCGTCGTCGATCTGGTGGCCGCCCTCGACGGTGAGGATGGCGGCGATGCGGCCGGAGCGCGTGATCCGGAGGACGTCGGCGGAATTAACCGCGAGGGCGATCTGCTCTGGGTGGGTATCGAAGAGGCGCTGCATGGCATCGCGCAGGTCGAGCGTGCGGCGGACCGCTTCCGCGCCCTTGTAGTAGGTGGGGACCCAAAGCGAGAAGAACGGCGCGTTGACGCCGCCTTCCTTGAGCCGGGGTATATCGACGTGGCCAACCGGCGAGCGCTGCGTAATGTCGGCGCGGTCGATCAGGATGCGCTGCACGGTGTCGATGTGGCTGTCGATTCCGACGTTCTGGGCGGCGAGCGGCAGCGCGGCCATGAGAAAAGTCACAACTCGCATGGGGCAAGGATACCGCACCGCCGGATGGGGTGGTATCCTACTGCCCATGCCAAACACCGTCAGTCCGATTCCGCCGGGATTCCACTCGATTACGCCGCACCTCGCGATCAACGGGGCGGCCGCCTATATCGATTTTCTGAAGAAGGCGTTCAACGGCGAGGAGTTGGAGAGATCGCCGGCGCCCGGCGGCAAACTGATGCATGCCACCGTGCGGATCGGGGATTCTTTGCTGATGTTTGCCGACGATTTCGGAGCGGAAATGAAGCTGCCGCCGCTAGCCCAGGGGCGGCTTCCGTTCGTTTTGCACCTTTACGTTCCAGATGCGGATGCAACCTGGGCGCAGGCGCTGGCAGCCGGGTGCGAGGTCGTGTATCCGATTTCCAATCAGTTCTGGGGCGACCGCTACGGGCATGTCAAAGACCCGTTCGGTTTCGTTTGGGGGATCGCCAGCCGGATCGAGGAACTGACGCCGGAGCAGATGCACGAGCGGGCAAAACAGGCCTTCGGCGGCGGACAGGGTTAGGCCGCTGGTCAACACCGCGGATGGGCGGGCTTGAAAGCCCGCGCCGACTGAAGCCGGCCCCACACCATGTGGGGCAGGTTTCAACCTGCGCGGGGCTTTAGCCCCGCTGCGGCATACGTTTGCGGCAAGTCGGCACAGATGAGAATGCAGGTTAGGCGATAATTGCCGCATGGCTACATGCGGATATGTGGAATATGCGGATGCCGGTCCGGAGGTGCGCGCGGTTTACGACGATATCATGGCCACGCGCAAAACGGATTGGATCAACAACTTCTGGAAAGCCCTGGCGCACGACCCGGGGACGCTGAAGCGGACCTGGGAGAGCATCAAGCAGATCATGGCGCCCGGAGCGCTGGACCCGCTGACGAAGGAGATGCTCTACGTCGCGGTGAGCGCCACGAACCAGTGCCCGTACTGCATCGCGTCGCATACGGCGAGCGCCCGCAAAGCCGGGATGACGGACGCGATGTTCGCCGAGGTCATGGCGGTGGTGGGAATGGCGAACGAAACCAACCGCTTGGCCAGCGGATATCAGGTGGAGATCGACGAGAAATTTCTACCCCGATAACAGGGAAGTTTAGCGGAGGCCCAGGTCTCTCGCGGCCAGACAGAGGCGCTTATCCAGCGTCCGGAATTCACACTGCGTGAGCATTGCCGAGGCGAGTAGATGAACGTCGATCCAACCCAGGCCCCGGCCCCAGAGCCGGCGGTTCTCGAGTAGATGAAGCGCCTCCTCGTTTGACGCAGCAACGGCCCGAGGCAACATCTCGAGATCCGACAGTATTGCCGGGCGGTTCTTCAGGTTACCGCACGCCAGTTCACCCAGAATAAAAGGATGCATCAGTACGAGTCCCCGGCCAAGAAGATCGGCCAGGTTTGGCTCTCCACGGCGGAAGTGTTGGACCCAAATGGAGGTGTCCGCGAGCAGCATCATGCGGATCGGCGACGCGGAGTATGCGATAACTTGGGCTGTGTCCCGCCGAGGAAGGCGAGACGTTTCCCCGCTTCGCGCGCGATCAGCGCTTCCAGTCCCGCGCGCACGAGCGCGGTTTTCTCTTGAATTCCCGTCAGCGCTCTGGCGCGCTCCAGAAGATCGTCATCGATGATCAGCGTGGTCCTCATATGCATCAGTATGCATCTCCGATGCACACACGTCAAATGCGTGAAGAGTGGTCAATCGCGGTGGCCCTGGATCGCGCTTGAGTTCACTTCCGCGTGAGGCGCTCTTTGTAGAGATTGAAGATGCGGTTGAAATCGAGCTGGGTTGCGACCGTAACGGCGGTGGCGTCGGGTACGGCCCGGCGGTCCAGCGGGACGGTGGAGCCGTAGAAACGGCCCCAGGCGGAGAGGACGTCGAGGTACTGGGTTTCGAATTTCGTGACGAAGCCGGGATCGATCAGGTAGCCGGCGGCCAGGGAATCCCAAAGGTATGCGGTGCCATTGGGGTTGTGCAGGAAGCCGGGATAGCGGTTGCCGAAATCTTCCCGGACCAGGTCCGTGATCGGCGTCCGGACGGCGACGATCTCGTCGAACTGCTGCTTGCGGATGGGCGCGGTGTTACAGATGTCCAGGCCGAACATCACCTTTTGCGGGATGCGGGAACGGAGCACGATGCGGGCGGCTTCGGGGTCGAACCAGAAGTTGAACTCGGCGGCGGAGGACGCATTCCCCGGCACGTGAAGGTTGCCGCCCATGAACACGAGGCGTTTGATTTGGGTGGCAATTCCGGGCTTCAGGCGCAAGGCGAGGGCAAGGTTCGTCATGGGGCCCAGTTCGAGGACGGTGACCTCGCCGGGGTGCCGCTCGATTTCGGAGATGAGGAACTCCACGGCGCCCCGGCGCGGTTTGCGGAGGCTGAGACGAGCGCCGGGAGCGGGCTTGACGGCCAAAGGGTCCTGCGCGAAGGCGCCGGTGTAATCGAGTTTGCCCCAGCGGCGCTCGGACTCGCGCGCCATGGCGGCAGTGTGGAGCAGGGGAGCCTCCGCACCGAGATAGACGGGGATTTCGGGCTGGTGCAGCAGGTCGAGTATATGGAGCATGTACTCGGCGCCCTGCGGAGCCCAGACGTTCCCGGGCACCACGGTTACGCCCGGAATGAGGATTTGAGACGGGCTGCGGGCGAGCATGACGAGCGCGGCGCCGTCGTCGCCGAACATGCCGGAGTCGGTGTCGA
The DNA here is from genome assembly GCA_963796485.1 of Bryobacterales bacterium. Taxonomy (GTDB): domain Bacteria; phylum Acidobacteriota; class Terriglobia; order Bryobacterales; family Bryobacteraceae; genus CAWCDJ01. The sequence goes on along the minus strand of CAWCLV010000012.1, from coordinate 427,530 downwards.
ACAGGACAATCTCACGGCCGGCGCCCCAGGCGGCGGACGCGCCGAGAAGGCATGCCAGCAAGCGGAGCATGAAACCTCAATATAGCGCGGTAGAATCCATAAGATGCGCAAAGTTCGCTGGGGCATCCTGGGCGCGGCCCGGATTGCCATTAACCGTGTGATTCCCGCGATGCAGCAGGGCGAGTTTTCGGAGGTGGCGGCGATCGCTTCCCGAGACCTCGCGCGCGCCGGGGAAACCGCGCGGCAGTGCGGAATTCCCAAGGCCTACGGGTCGTATGAAGAACTGCTGGCCGATCCCGAGATCGAGGCGGTGTACAACCCTCTGCCCAACCACCTGCACGTGCCGCTTTCCATCCGCGCGGCGGAGGCCGGAAAGCACGTGCTTTGCGAGAAGCCGATCGGGCTGGACGAGGCGGACGTGCAGCGCCTGCTCGAAGCGCGCGACCGCACGGGAGTGACCATCGGCGAGGCCTTCATGGTGCAGGCGCATCCGCAGTGGGTGCGGACGGTGGAACTGGTGCGCTGCGGAAAAATCGGCAAGCTGCGGTATGCGATGGGGGCGTTCGGCTACTTCCAGCCTTCCTCGGAAAACATCCGCAACGTGCGGGAGTACGGCGGCGGCGGGCTGATGGATATCGGCTGCTATCCCATCAAGACCTCGCGCATGGTGTTCGGCGAGGAGCCGCTGCGGGTTTCGGCGACGATCGTGCGGGATCCGGATTTCGGGACCGACATCCTGACATCGGCCATTCTGGAGTACCCGTCGGGGCACTGCAGTTTTTCGTGCAGCACGCAGGTGGTGGGGAACCAGAGCATGCAGTTCTTCGGGACCGAGGGGCGGATCGAACTCGAGATCCCATACAATGCGCGGCCGGGAGGAACGTCGCGGATCCGGATCGACGACGGGCGCGACGTCTACGGGTCGGGCATTACGGTGGAGGAGTTCGCGGCGTGCGACCAGTACACGATCCAGGGCGACCTGTTCTCGCGAGCGATTCGCGAAGGCACGCCGCCGCCGGTGCCGCTGGAGGACTCTGTGAAGAATATGCGGGTGATTGACGCGGTGTTTCGGGCGGGGGAGACGGGTGCGTGGGTGGAGGTGGGGCGTTAAGACAGGGCGCGTGCAGTTCTTGACCCGCATTCATTCCGACGAACCCGGCCGGTCGCCCTTCCCCTCCGCCGTGTTTCGGGCATCAGGTATGGCCGGCCGGTTTTTCGCCGGATTACTGAAGACGAAGCGACCGTAGAGGACGCGCCGCAGTCACCGCGAGGGCCGACAGCGTTTGAGCCTCTTCACTCCCACGAGAAGTCGTAGAACACGCGCAATTGGTTGCCGTCCAGATCGGCGACCCTGAACTCACGCAGGCGCCACGGTTTATCTTCAGGCTCAGCGAGGATCCTGGCACCAGTCTGACTCCAGCGGTGGTACAGTTCGTCGACTTCGGCTTTGCTGTCTAGATTCAGCCAGACCACGACTGTTCCCCCGGTACCATAGGGTTCGCGGAACGGCGCATTCGTCAGAAATATCCGGCATTCCCCTTGCGAGATGCCACCGATCCCGCCCTGGTTATCTCCCCAGTCGAAATGGAACCCGAGCACATCTACGTAATACTGAGCGGCTTTCTCGACATTGCTGACGGGAATCTCCGGGACGGCCTTGGGAAAGCGCGTGACCATGCGGTCCAGCTTATCGCGCCCGTGGCACCGGAATGGCGCGATATGGCGCTCTGGCAGATCGGCGCCTACAACTGCTTCTTTCCCGTGGCGGGGATCCTGGCGGCGCGCAGCTTCGCAATCCGGCTGATGAGCTTCACCGGAACCGGTTTGGTGAGCGGGAAATGAATCGTCCCCTTTCGCAACTCATAGCCCTTGAGCTCATCTTCGAGCGCCGAGAAGAACGTCCCCGATGCGGCAAACAGAGAATAGTGTTCCTTGAAGCCGGCGAAGTACAGCATCGGTTTTCCGTGCAGCTTATATCCGGGCATGCCATACCCGATGCCCTCCACTGCCTCGGGAACGGCCTTCCTGATCGCGGCGCGCACCTGTTCGAGCTTCGGCCGCAGAGCCTCGGGCTGCGCGGCAAGGTAATCGTCAACCGAGTGGGGAATACTTCGTTTCATAAACCTCGTTTCACGTTTGGCCTACCTGATGTCGTCGCCTTCCAGGCGCATCGACCAGCGGATCGCGGCCAGGTACATTTTTTGGATTTGCGGGTTGTCCCAGGTTTCGGCGGCGTGGCCGAAGGTCGAGTAGAAGACACGGCCCTTGCCGTACATCTTGGCCCAGGCTACGGCGAAGTCTTTGTCGGTGCGGTGAATGTTGGGTTTGGAGTAATCGAGCTTCGCGGCGTCGAGGCGGGCCAGGACGTGGACTTTCGAGCGGTGCCAGTTTTTGTGCTGGTAAATTTCGTCGCGGAAGGTGAAGCGGGCGGGGAACATTCTCATCGCGGGGAAGGCGCCGTCTTCCACAATGATGGGGGCGTCGAATACGCCCCATGGGTGGCCGTCGAAGTAGCCGCCGATCATTTCGCCGAAGTCGGGCCAGTCGAAGAAGGCGTCGTCTCCGGTGTGTGCGCCGATGAAGCCCTTGCCGTCATCCCTGATGAATGAGATCAGGTCCTTCTTTTGCGCGGGCGTGAGATTGTCGCCCGTGCCCATGAAGAAGATGGCGTCGAAATCTTTCAGGTTATGCGTGTTGCGGGCGGGGGAGGGAACGGGGTCTTTCGTAATCCACTGCGAGTCGGTGCGGATGAAGGTATCGAACTCGCCCGACTCGCGGCCGAGCCGCTCGACCGTCGCGAGGGCGTGTGAGACGGAGTCGTGCTGATAAGCGGTGAGCGTGTCGCCCCAGGCTAGAAGCTTTTTGCGCTTCGGCTGTGGAGATTGCGACGCGAGCGGCAGCAGAAGGAGCGCGCCAAGAGCCACGGCCGCGATACCCGCGGGGATCGAATGTCGCATAGGTCTATTGTGCATCGGAACTTCGCGCGCTTGCGGTAGACTCACCAGTGTTGACCGCGCCCGGAACCAAGCCGATGACCACTGCGCAGCGAGGGCTGCTCGCCCTGCTGGTGGTCTCGATCTTTCTGAACTACATCGACCGGAGCAACCTCTCGCTGGCGGCGCCGATGATGGCGGGCGAGTTTGCGCTCTCGCCGGCCGCCATGGGGTCGCTGTTTTCGGCGTTCTTCTGGACCTACGCGCTGCTGCAACTGTTCGGGATCGCTGGGTGGCTGGCGGACCGCTACCCGCCGGGCGTGATCCTGGCGGCGGGTCTGCTGCTGTGGTCGGGAGCGACGGTCGCCACCGGATTCTGCGCGGGGCTCGCCGGGGTGTTTGCCGCGCGGTTAGTGGTGGGCGCGGGCGAATCGGTGGCGTACCCGTGTTATTGCCGGCTGTTCGCTACGCACATTCCGGCGGAGCACCGGGGGGTCGCCAACGCCCTGCTGGATGCAGGCTCCAAACTGGGGCCGGCCCTCGGGACCTTCGCCGGCGGACTGCTGCTGGCGGGAACCGGCTGGCGATGGTTCTTCATCGCATTGGGAACCGGCAGCCTGCTGTGGCTCATACCGTGGCTGCGCTGGATGCCGCGCGGCGAGGAGGCCGTGGAACCCGGGCCGGCGTGCTCTCCGGCGACGGTCGAGATCCTCGGCACCCGTTCCGCGTGGGGCGCGTTTCTCGGCCATTTCTGCGGGAATTACTTCTGGTTTTTTCTGCTCACCTGGCTTCCGACCTACCTGGTAAAGGAACGGGGATTCTCGACGGAGCGCATGGCGGACACCACGGCTGCGGCATTTCTGGCGATCGCGGGAGCCACGCTGGCGGCCGGTTGGATTTCGGACCGCTGGATCGCCGCGGGCGGGTCGCACACACGCGTGCGGAAGACGATGGTGGTCGGCGGTCTGCTCGGTTCGACGATCATTCTGCCGGTGGCGGCGGTGCGGGATCCGGCCGCGGCGATCGTTCTGCTATACCTGTCGTGTATGGCGTTCGGCACATTCACGTCGAATCATTGGGCGATCACCCAAACGCTGGCGGGGCCCGCCGCCGCGGGACGTTGGACCAGCCTTCAAAACGGGATCGGCAACCTGGCGGGAATTGCGGCTTCGTGGTTCACCGGGTTCGTGGTGGAGCAGACGCGGTCGTTCGCGATGGCGTTCGTGGCGGCGGCTGTCGTGGTCTCGGCGGGGGCGCTGTTCTGGGGCCTGGTGGTTGGGCCGGTGCGGCCAGTGGAATGGGGAAAGCGGGAAGCGGCCGCATGAGCGCGGGAGTGATCTGTTCGGGCGCCATGGTCTTCGACATTGTGGCGCGGCCGGTGGAGAGCGTACGCTGGGGCGGCACCACGCTGGTGGACTCCATCGAGTATCACGTGGGCGGGAATGCGGCGAACACGTCGCTCGGGCTGGCCGCTCTCGGGATTCCGGTGCGCGTGGTGGCGGCGGTGGGGCGTGACGAGCAGGGGCGCTTTGTGCTGGATCGCCTGCGTGCCGGCGGCGTAGATACCGGCGGTGTGCAACTGGTGGACGGGCCCACGGCCGCCACCATGGTGCTGGTCAAAAACGACGGCGACCGCGGGTTCCTGCATTGTCCGGGGGCGAGCGCGGCTGCACCGCGAGCGCCTGTCGAGTTCACCCCGGCGATGGCCGGGGGCATGCGGCATTACCACCTGGCAAGCCTCTTCATCCTGCCGGAATTTCAGGCGCACGCGCCGGAGTCGCTGCGGCGGGCACGCGCGGCGGGGCTTTCGACCTCGCTCGACACGAATTGGGACCCGCACGGACGCTGGATGCTGGACCTGGCGCCGTGCCTGCCGCATCTCGATTTGCTCTTCATGAACGAAGATGAAGCGCGCATGATTACGGGCGCGGCGGAGGCGGCGGCAGCGGCCCGGTGCGTGCGCGAGCGCGGCGTGCGGGTCGCGGTGATGAAACTCGGAGCGCGCGGCTGCCTGATTTCGACCGGCGACGGCGACCTGTCGTGCCCGGCGTTCGACGTGGCGGTTAAGGACACCACCGGCGCGGGCGACTGCTTCGTTTCCGGTTTCCTGGCCGCGCGGTTGAGGGGCGCGGATCTCGCCGAGGCCGCGCGGTATGGCAACGCGATGGGCGCGCGCAGCGTGGAGCGGACCGGCGCGGGGACGGGCGTGCGTTCCTGGATGGAACTGGCGGCCGTGGATCGACACCGCGGGCACAAGAAGTGGGATATAGTGGCAGCACGATGAATCGTCGGACCCTTTTAAAAGCAATCGGCGGAGGCGCCGCTTTCGCCACCGTTCGTGAACAGCAGGCGGCCGCGCAGGTGGCGCGGGCCACGCGGGCTATGCCGTCTCCCAAGATCAAAGACGTTCAGGTGATCGCCACCGCGCCCGCGGGCGTGCGCCTCACCGTCGTCAAGATCGTTACCGATCAGGATGGCCTCTACGGTTACGGCTGCGGGACCTTTACGCAGCGCGCGGACCTGGTCAACGAGGCGGTGACGCGATATCTGAAGCCGTTTCTCATCGGCAAGCCCGCCGACCGCATCGAGGACACCTGGCAAGCCTGCTACAACAGCTCGTACTGGCGGAACGGCCCGGTGCTGAATAACGCGATCAGCGGCGTGGACCAGGCGTTGTGGGACATCAAGGGCCGGCAGGCGGGAATGCCCGTCTACGACCTGGTGGGCGGGAAATGCCGTGAGGCGGCGGACTGCTACAGCCATGCCAGCGGCGCGGACATCCCGCGGTGCATCGAATCGGCGAAGCGGCTGATGGCCCAGGGATTCCGCAACGTGCGCGTGCAGGTGGGCGTCCCCGGGATGGCGAGTTACGGCTCCGGCGGCGGTGGCACGCAGGTCCAGGCGCTGCACGAAGGTCCGGTATTCGACCCCGCGGAGCAGTTCCGCTATTCGCTGAAGCTGATCGAAGAGGCGCGCAAGCAGCTTGGCGAGGAAGTGCAGTTGCTGCACGATATGCATGAGCGGTACACGCCGAACCAGGCAGTGCAGTTCGCCAAGGCGGTGGAGCCGTTCCGGCTGTTCTTCCTGGAGGATCCGCTCTCGCCGGAGGATATCGCGTACTTCCGGCAGATCCGGCAGCAATGCGCGACACCGATCGCGATGGGCGAGTTGTTCAACAGCCCGCACGAATGGATGCCGCTGATTCAGGAGCGGCTGATCGACTTCATTCGCATCCACGTGACGGAGGCGGGCGGGTTCACGCCGTGCCGCAAGATCGCTGCGATGGGCGAGATGTTCGGAGTACGCACCGCGTGGCACGGGCCGGGCGACGTTTCGCCGATCGGGCACGCGGCCAACGCAACGCTCGATGTGACCTGCTACAACTTCGGCATCCAGGAATATTCGCCGTTCAACGACCGCGTGCAGGAAGTCTTCCACGGCTGCCCGGCGCTGAAGAACGGCTATCTCTACCCGAACGACGCTCCAGGATGGGGCATCGAGGTGGACGAGAAAGCCGCGGCCAAATATCCCTTCGGTTTCGGGGAGCGGGGCGGACATCAACAGCTGAACGGCGGCTGGGGTGAGATCCGCAAGCCCGACGGCACGATTATCAAGCAGTAGCGCGGCGAAGGGGGCCCACCAGCCCCCACAGCAATCCGGCGCAGACCAGCGGCAACAGGCCGAAGCCAATGAAGACCGGCGTGTAGCTGTAGTGGTCCACCACCCAGCCGGTAATCAGGGTGAAGACCATTCCGCCGAAGCCCGCGCCCATGCTGGCGAGCCCGTAGACGCTGGCGACGGCGTTGTCCGGGAAAACGTCGGCGGGCATCGAAAGCATGTTGGCGAGACTGCCGGTGTAGCCGAGCATCGCGAGAGACACCAGCGCGATGGAGAGCCGGACATCGGCGGTCAGGACGGCGGGGATCGCCGACATCATGAGGGCCGCGAAGATGGTGACCGCGGTCTTGCGCGCGGCGGTGAGGGACCAGCCGCGCCGCAGCAGGACGCCGCACAGCCAGCCGCCGATCAGGTTGCCGAGCCCGGCCACGGCGAACGGGATCCAGGCGAATTCACCAATTTCGGCCAGGTTGAAATGGCGGGCGCGCTTCAGGTATTCGGGAAACCAGAAGATGTAGAAGTACCACACGGGGTCCATGAAGATTTTGGAGACGGTGAAACTCCAGACGAAGCGCGTGCGGAAAAGGGTGCAGATGGGGAGGCGCGGAGTAGCCGCGGCCAGTTTCCGGGCATATTCCGGCGTGCGGTAGAGCGGCCACCAGCAGGCCAGCCAGATAATGCCGGCGATCCCCGTGGCGAGGAACGCCGAGGGCCAGCCGAAGCGGAGCAGCAGGAAGGCCACTACGGGCGGGGCCAGAATCGCGCCGACCGCCGAGCCGCTGTTGAAGAGCCCCGATGCCAGGGCTCGCTCGCTTTCGGGGAACCACTCGGCCACCACCTTGACGGCTGCGGGCCAGTTTCCGGCTTCGCCGATGCCGAGCAGGAAGCGAAACGCGCCGAGGCTCCACATGCCGCGTGCAAACGCGTGGAGCAGAGCCGCGGCCGACCACCATGCCATGCACAACGCGTAGCCGAGCCGCGTGCCCAGGCGATCAATGACGGCGCCGGACAGGCCGTTACTGATGGTATAGGCCAGCAGGAAGCCGAAGACGACGCGCGAGTACGCCACGTTGCTCATGTGGAACTGCTCGCGTAGAACGGGCGCGGCGACGGAGAGCGCCTGCCGGTCGAGGTAGTTGATGACGGTGGCCCAGAACGCCAGCGAGATCATCAGCCAGCGGCGGGGCGAAGGCGTCATGCCAGTTCGACCCGCACCGCTTCATGGATCAGGACGCGCGGAATCACGATCGCCAGCCAGCCGTCGCGCGGGCGATCGGGCAGCAGTTTGCCGGCTCGCAAGAGAACCACCGAGTGAACCGGGCGCCCTTGGGGAATCCGAATCCGCAGTTCGATATCCGTTACCGGCAGGTACTCCTCTCGAATCCGGAGGCGCTTCGTCTTGTTGCCGGTGTCGGCAAGCAAATGCACCACAAGGGAGTCGCGCGACGCCATGAAATGCGGCGTTACGCCGGAGACGAACGGCATCTCGTACCGGCGCGTGGGCGCAAGCCACCCGGAAATCAGGGAGTCGAAAAAGGTCCGGAGGCGCTTCATGCGGGTCTCCTCGTAGACGGCTTCCAGGCTCGCGCCGATATAGAGGACTTCGCCCGAGCCGAACTTGCGCCGCACGATAGCGGGGCCGAGATTGCGGCGCCGGCCGCGATCGATGGTTTCTGCTTCCACGTGGCCGTCGTCCACTTTGATCCGCGCGATTTGGGGATCCTGCGGGATCTCCTCGCCGGAGGGCAGCCTGAGGTAGAGGTCGGGAATCTCGACGGGCTCGGGGTCTGTGAAACTCACGCCGAAGACGTCGGCAAGGCCGAAGTTCTTGCGCACGCGGCCATGCTCGTCGGCTAATGACGTCAGGTGCGTGGCGAGCAGGCGGCCGCCGTTGCGAACCCAGGCGCGCAGCATCTCACATTGCGCGTCGCTGAGGCACGGGGCGTTGGGAACGATCAGGACCGGGTAACGGGCGAGGAGCTTGGGCGACATCTGCCAGTCCAGGAAGGGCTCCGACTCGTAACTGAGCGACTTCAGCAGGCTCCACGCACCGCGGGCGGCGTTCTCATAGGCCTTGCCGACGAAATGCTCGCCGGCATACCAGTCGATGGTCTGGCCGCCGACCAGAATGCCGGCCTGCGGCTGCGGCTTGAGGTCGCGAAGGAGCGGTAGATGCTTTTGGTGGAAGTCGAAGGTCTCTTTGACGTAACGGCCGCTGTCATAGGAGAGCGGGCCCTCCGGCTGATAGAAGAAGCGCGGCAGCCCCCAGTAGACCATCCCGACTCCGGCCGCCATGGCGGTGGCGCCATCGAGCAGCAGTTCCTCGCTCTCCAGGGGATAGCTGTACCAGCCGCGGACGCGGTCGTCCTTCAGGTGTTCGCGGTTGTATTCGGTGTGGCTGCCGACGTAGGTCCAGATGGTCTTGCCGGTGGACTGGCCCAACTGCATGTTGAAGAGCTTCTCTTCGGGTGTTTCGGCGGCTTCGAACATGAAGCCATCCGCCACGGGGATGGCGCGGCTGCGCCACTCCCTCTTCCTCAACAGCGAGGTGTCATTGAAGAGCACGGGCACGTCGCGGGTCTCGCGGATCATCTGGCGGATTGCGGCGAGGAAAGCGATCTCGACCTCATTCGCCATCCAGTTCTGATATTGGATTTCATCCTCGAGCGGCAGCTTGGTGCCCTGCTCGGGCACCGGCTTGCCGAACCGCTTCCGGTAGGCGGCCTCGCAATACTGGCAGTGGCACCAGTTGTGTGCGTTGTCCATGCCCTGGTACGGGCCGTCGAAATACATCACGTCCACGGGGTATTGGGTAAGCACTTCGCGCACCAGCGAGCGGATGACCGCGCGAAGCGGAGAATTCAGGCAGCCCTCGTAGTATTGGTTGAAGCCGTAGTGCCTGGTAATCATCGGGGCGCCGTCCGCGAACTTTTTGTTCCAGCCGGTAAAGCGCGGGTCCCCGGAGGTCACCTCCATGAAGGGGTGGTTGAGCGGAACGTAGGCGACAGCCTTGATGCCCGCTTCATGGCAAAGCTCGACGGTGCGGCGCAGGGGGTCGCCCTTCAGTTCCGGGTGCACCGGGTAGCCGGACTGCGTGGGAAAGTAGGCGTAATACGATGCCGAGGGGTAGCGGAAACCATCGGCATTCAACTCGCGGGCGATGCGCACCGCTTTTTCGGGCTCATAGTCGAGCGACGGATAAAACGGCGGGTTGTACGCCTCCGCGATCAGGATGCGGGGATTCGAGATCCAGCCATACGCTGGAGAAGACTGCGCACCGGCGGCCGCATTGGACGCCAGCAGGAACCCGGCGGCTTCCAGCAGTTGGCGTCTGGTTAGATCGGACATTGGGGCGACGATCCCATCATTTTAGGGTACGGAGCGCGCCTCCGGCGCGTGGGCAGGCCAGGGAGGCCTACGCTACAAGGGGAGAGCCCACGCGAACATCACTCCTCCGGAACTCGTGATTACGTATTGCCGGCCGTCGAGTTCGTAGGTGATGGGGGAGCTTTGCATGGTGGCCCCGGCGCCGGCGTGCCACAGCGTCTTGCCGTCTGTAGTGCGGAGCGCGAGGACATTGCCGTGGCTGTCGCCCGTGAAGGTCAGCCCGGAATCGGTAGTGAGCACGCCGGCGCCGGAGCCGCCGGGGCCGAGTTCGTGGCTCCAGCGAATTTTGCCCGTCCGGTAATCGATGGCTTCGATCAGGCCCTTGCCCCACACGCCGTAATCCGCGCCGGCCCAGCCGAACGCGCCGTCCGCAGGTTTCGCGAAATAGACTCCATAGGCGGGATGGGCATCCACGATGAAGAGCCCGGTCTTGGGGTCGAAGCTCGGCGAACGGTAGTTCGTGAGACCGCCCTCGTCGGGAGCGATCAGCCGGCCATCGGGCGCCGGTTCCTTATCGGGGTTGGGAATGGGCTGACCTTTCTTATCGACTCCCAGGCTCCAGTTCACCGGTCCGAAGGGGGTGGTGAGCAGGCTCTTGCCGTCGGTGCGGTCAAGGACGAAGAAGTAGCCGTTGCGCGAGGCCTGCATCAGCATCTTGCGCGGCCGGCCAGCGAAATCCGCGTCCACGAGGACCGGAATTTCCACCGCGTCCCAATCGTGTGTGTCGTGCGGCGAGGGCTGGAACGCCCAGGCGAGTTTGCCGGTGTCGGGGTCGAGAGCGACGATGCTGCATGTGTAGAGGTCGTCGCCGGGGCGCGTCCTGGCCGTGAGGACGGGAGTCGGGTTGCCGGTGCCCCAGTAGATCAGGTTGAGATCGGGATCGTAAGTGCCGGTCATCCAGGTCATGCCGCCGGTGGTGGCATTGGGTGTGCCGGCGGGAGGAGTGCTGTCCCATCGCCATTGCGTCTTCCCGGTTTCGGGGTCGATCGATTTCAGGAACCCGGTCAGGTTGTCGAAATCTCCGGAGACGCCGACGATGACGTGGTTGCGAACAATCAGCGGAGCCATAGTCGTCCAATAACCCTTCGCCGAATCCGCGACCGCGATGTCCCACCGCACTTTGCCATCGTTCGCATCGAGCGAGATGAGGTGCGCGTCCGGAGTCATGAAGAAGAGCCAGTCCCGGTACATCGAGACGCCGCGCGAACCGATATGGAAGCCTTTGTTCGGCGGATACGTGTAGTGCCAGATCTGGTGGCCGGAGCGCGCATCCACGGCCCACACATTGTTGGGAACGGTCATGTAGAGCACGCCGTCCGCCAGCAGCGGCGAAGACTTGATCTGGCTGACCTGCCCGGTTTGGAATGCCCAGGCAAGGCCCAGCGTGCCGACATTTTTCGGCGTGATCTGCGTGAGCGCGCTATGCCGGCGCCCGGAATAATCGCCATGATACCCGGGCCACGCGGATGCGGGCGGGTTCAGGAGGATATCCTGGTTCACGCCCTGGCCGAAGAGCGGGCAGGAGATTGCGAGGGCAAGGATCGAGACGAGCTTCATAAGTTTGCCTTATGGATCAGCGCAGGGTCTGTAAGTAAGCCATCAGATTGTGGATGTCCTGGTCGGTGTACTTCGCCAGGAGGCCGGCATGCGCTTCCGCCGGGTCGTCCACCGTGTATTTGACCGCGCCTTCGGGCCAGGAACGATAGCGGCCGGACGAATCCCGCATAGCCACGGTGAACTCGTCTTGATATGCGAGTTCGCCGGAAAGGCTCTCGCCCGACGGCAGCGTAACCGTCACTTTGGCCTTGGCGCCCCTGGGATACAGCAGGCGCTGTTCCAGTCTGAGCCCCTTGTATTTCGTGGCGATTCCGGCCAGATCGCCGGTGGGCGAGTGACAGCCCGCGCACTTGCCGGCGCCGTTGAAATATTGCCTGCCTGCATCCGCGCTGCCGGTTTGCAAATCTTCCGGATCCACGCCTCGGCGGCCGCCCTTCTGCGACTCCATCTTGAGTTTCTGCGCGTGGATGAACGCGACGAGCGCGGCGATATCGGAATCCGGCAGATTGAATCGGGGCATGCCGTGCTCCTGGCGTCCTTCGCGGATGACCGGCGCGATCTTATCGCCGGCCTTGTCGTCGGTAACCAGCCTGGAGCGCGTGAGGTCCGGGCCTTCCTCGCCTCCGCCGGCATCGCGGCCATGGCAGAAACTGCACTGCTGCTGGAACAGGGATGCGCCGCGCCCGGTCTGCGCGGAGACGAGGGAGGCGGTTGCCAGCAGCGTGATCCACAGAGGAAATGCAAAACGTTCGAGTGAGAAAGCCATCTGGGTTGAGTGCCGATGGCTATGCAGTATATCACTCCCGAATGGGAACTCAGCGGCGCAGCCGAACAGGCGCGAATAAGCCTTGGACCGCCTCGCCGCCGAGGGTTCAGCCCCTCCTCCCGAACTGGATGCCTTCGTGTACTTCCTGAAGGGCAACCCGGACAGCATCCATCGCCTTGACCCGGTGGCCGGCCTTGTCGGGTGCTGCTTTTCTCAACTCCTGTTCGGCCTGCCGGAGCAGCCCTTCGGCGGCTTCCATGTGCGGTTGGGCTGCGCCGGCGGATGTCGCGGCGTGTAGTCAATAATGTTCACCTTTCCTGTTTAGTGGGGGCCTCCTGGCCTGCCCGCGCACAACCCGCGCCTTCGGCGCGTGGGCAGGCCAGGAGGCCTACCCCACCTAACTTTACTCTTACTGCAGCATGACAAACCCGAACAGCGTGTCTCCGGCGGCGACCACCAGGTACTGTTTATCGTCGAGTTCATAAGTGATCGGCCCATTAGTCACCGAATTGCCGAGGTTCGCGTGCCAGAGCGGATTGCCTGTGGCGGGGTCGAGCGCAACGAGGTTGCCGGAGCCGTCGCCGGCGAACAGGAGCTTGCCGGCGGTGGAGAGCAGCCCGGAACGGCCTCCGTCTTCCCACTTATGGCTCCAGACGATCTTACCGGTTTTATAGTCGATGGCCTCGACCATCGATTCGCCCCATCCGCCGCGATCGTTGCCGCCCCAGCCTTCGGGCTTGTCGCTCGGATCGTAAATGTAGTAAACGCTGAAGGCGCGCGAGGCGCTGACATAGAACAGTCCGGTATCCGGGTCATAGGTCGGTGGAGGCCAGTTGGTCGCGCCGCCCTGGTTGGGCGTGACGAGCGCGCCGTCGAGTTGCGGCATCTTAGCCGGATTCGGAATGGGCGAGCCCTTTGCGTCCACCCCCTTCGACCAGTTCAGCTTCACGAACTCCGAAGTGACGAGGTTCTTGCCGGTAGCGCGGTCGAGCACGAAGAAGTAGCCGTTGCGGCTGGCCTGCGCGACGAGTTTGCGCTTCTGGCCATCGATCTCGCCGTCGATGAGCACGGGCGTCTGGGTCGCGTCCCAATCGTGCGTGTCATGCGGCGACGATTGGAAGTACCACTTCATTTTTCCGGAATCCGGATTTAGGGCGACGATGGACGCGGTGAACAGGTTCGCGCCGGGGCGGGCTTTGCCGGCAATCACGGGCTGCGGATTCCCGGTCGGCACGTAAAGCAGGTTTAACTCCGGGTCATAAGTCGGAGTAAGCCAGGTCATCCCGCCGCCGTGCTTCATGGCTTCTAAGCTGGGCCAGCTTTCCGAGCCGGGGTCGCCCATCTTCTGCGGCACGGTGTACCAGCGCCATTGCCGGTCGCCGGTTTCGGGGTCGTGGGATTCGATGTAGCCGGGGCGATCGAGATCGTCGCCGCTCACGCCGGTGATGATGTGGTTGCCGACTACCAGCGGCGCCATCGATCCGAAATAATACTGGTCGAGATCGCAGACCGGCGTGTGCCAGCGTTCCTTGCCGTCCTTCAGGTTGAGCGAGACCAGGTTGCAGTCGGGCGTTTCGAAATAGAGCCAGTTTTCATAGACGCCGGCGCCGCGGTTGCCGATGTGGTCGCCGCCGTGAGAGGTCCACTGATAATGCCAGACATCGCGGCCGGTGCGCGCATCGACGGCCCACACGTGGTCCGGCATGGTGAAGTAAAGCACGCCGTTCACAAGGATGGGAGTTGAGGAGATGCGGCCACCGAAGCCGGAACCGCCGGGCGAGCCGTTGGCCCGGTAGATCCACGCCAGGGAGAGCGACCGGATGTTCGACTGGTTGATTTTGGAGAGCGTGCTGTAGCGGCGCCCGGAGTAATCGCCGTTGTAAGTGGGCCACGTGTCCGTGGGGGGCGCTCCCAACCTGGCCGGGGTGAGGCCGCTTTGCGCGAACAGGCTCGCGGCGGCAAGAACGAGGGCCGCGGGTAGTCTCATTTCATTGTCTCCAGATAGGCGACCATGTCGTGGATGTTCTTATCGGTGTACCGGTCCAGTAGTAAGTGGTGCGCCTCGGCGGGGTCGTGCTTAACGACCTTCAAGCCGGCGCTCCGCTCGAACGAATGATACTGGCCCGAGGCATCGCGCAGCGCGACATTGAAATCGTCGAGATGCACCAGTGTGCCCGTGAGGATCGCGCCCGAAGGCTGCGTTATGGAGACGGTTACGGGCTTGGACTGCGGGGCTCCACCGCGCCCGCGTCCACCGACGCGGCCGCCCGGGAAGAGGAACGCCTGCTGCAACGCGGGCGGATCCATTCTGGATGCGATGTGGGCGAGGTCGCCGGCCGGTGAGTGGCAGGTGCCGCACCGGCCTTCGCCATTGAAGTAGGCCGCGCCCGCCTTGGAGTCGCCTGTGAGCACATTCTGAATCCGCAGCGCGGCGCGGAGCGTGTTGTACACCTCCTGGTGGATGGTGTGCGAGAGGTCCACGATCTGCGCGCCGGTCAGTTCGCCGACCGGTGTGGTTTGCGTCGGGTGCCCCTTGCGCAGGAAGGGCCCGAGCGTGCTGCCGTACCGGTCGTGCAGGACGATCTCCGAGCGAACCAGGTCGGCGCCGCGCTCGCTGCCGCGTGCGTGCGTTCCGTGACAGGTGATGCATTCCGCCGCGTAAACCTTGCGTCCGCGGGCGGCCGCGGCCTCGTCGATCACCTGCTTATCGGCGGGGCCGGGAGAGAACGCGGCGCTGCGTCCCCGGCCTGCCGCCGCACCGCCCCGACCGCCGGGCGACCCGGGGGCGTATTGGGCGGCGAGGTAATCGAGGATCGTCGAGAATTCCGCATCGCTCGCTTTCGCGCCGCGCGCGATCATCGCATTGATGCTTTCCTGCCACTGTGCGCGCGTGCGCCTTTGCGAAGTGACGGTTTCCGCCGTGTGGCAGCCGCCGCAAACTCTCAGAAACGTCTCCCTCGCGCCCGGCGGCGTTTGCGCGGACACTGCCGCAGCGCAGAGCAGCGGCACGGCCGCACGTATAACGTATCGCATCCCGTTCCCCTCTTCAGAGTCCGAACTTTTCGGCTAGGGACAAGTGTACAACGGGTGCGATGGCTCTTAGCGCGCGGCTTCGACCGGAACCCTGCCGTGCTCCTGGTGAAATTTCGTGGCGGCCATGCGGCCCAGCACCGTCAGTGCGGCCATAGGCCGCGTGTGCATCACTTCCGCCTGGTGGCCGCGCGTGACCGCCGGATTCGTTCCGGAGGGGAGCATGTAGCGGTTGACCCAGCCGAGAACATCCGAGATGAATCCCGGGAAGAGGCCGTGGCCGAGTGCCAGCGCCTTGGCGGGCAGCGTCAGGATCTTATGGGCATCGCCGCGCCCGGCGGCGTCCACAATCTGGCGGGCTGCACGATCGGCGCTGATCGTGATACCCGGCAGGGCGGCACTCACGCTGAACCACGCCGCTTCCCGCTCCGAGTCTCCCTTGAACGCGGCATTCAGGTACGAGCCGGTGCGCATCAGGCCGGGCACGATGGTGGTGACCTTGACGCCGGTGCCGGTCAGTTCCGCGCGAAGACCTTCGGAGAGACCCACGGCCGCGAACTTGGCGCAGCCATAGGGGAGGAGATGCGGAACCGCGACTCTGCCGCCTATGGAAGTGATGTTCACGATGGTCCCGTGTTTTTGGCGAAGCATCTGCGGCAGGGCCGCCAGGCTGGAGTAGACCGGGCCCCAAAACATGACGCCCATGGCGTCCTCGAAATCCCGCACGCCCATGCTCTCCACGGGGCCGACGCGGATCTCGCCGGCATTGTTCACCAGAATGTCGAGCCTGCCGAAGCGATCGACGACCCTGGCGACCATCTCCTCGACCTCATTACGGCGTGTCACGTCGCAAGGTATAGCGAAGACCTCTCGAGTGAGCCGCGGATCGCGCGCGGCGGCATCGAGTTCCTCCCGGTCCCGCGAGCAAATCGCCAGGCGGCATCCGCGCGCCGCGAATTCGCGAGCCAGTGCGAGTCCCAGGCCTCTCGATCCGCCCGTAATCAGGACAACTTTGCCCGGGAGATCCAATGCCGTGCGGTTGCGCAGCGCCGCCCGGACTGCCAGGCCCGCACTGACCGCTCCGGCTGCGAACATCGCGGCCTTCCCGAGTTTCGCCATTTCACCCTCCTTCCGTATTGTGCGCCAGCATCTTTCGGGAAGCGGAGGATATGTGCGGAACGGCTGAAAAGCTCCGGCAGTTTTCGCACTGTTTCCGGCTATCCGGAATCGTGCGCCTCGGGACTGTGCGGCTCATTGCGGAGATATACGCCTTTCACCGCGACCAGCAGCACGGCGGTGAGCGGCGTCGCGATCAGAAGACCGATGCCTCCCAGCAGAAACCCGAGCATCAGCTGCATGCTGATGGTGAGAGCCGGGGGGAGGTGGATTGTTCGTTTCTGCACGAGCGGGATAACGAGGTAGTCGTTGCTCCAGTGGGCGGCCGTGTACAAGACCAGAACACCGAACGCCGTGAAGGGCGATTTCAGTATGGCCAGCAGGACCGCGGGTGCGATCGACAAAACGTATCCGACGTTCGGAATGAAGGCCATGAGGCCGGCGAAAATTCCAAGCGTGGTGGCGAGCGGCATGCTCATCAGTTTGAGCCCTATGACTACGAGCACGCCGATATATAGCATGCCCATGGCTTGGCCGATGAGCCACCAACGCAGGGTATCTCCCATATCGAGCAGCACCGCGCGGAATTTGCCGCGGCTGCCGGCCGGCCATAGCATCACGGCGCCCTTCACGTAGGGTTCCGGAGAGGCCGCCAGGTACAGTCCGATCACGATGACCAGTCCTATGCTGATCAACGGCCCGAAGGTTTCGCTGAACGAAAACGACTTAGTCAATCGCTGCCAGATGTCCAGCCTGCCGGAGAGCAGGTCTTCCATCCCGGGAACATGATACAGCAGGCCGGACCACCCGTATTGCTGCAGCGTGTTGCGCACCTCCGGCAGACGGTTCATCACGTTTCCGAGTTGGGCCGCCGCGTTGGGGCCCAGTAGCACGCCTCCGAGCGCCGATAAGCCGAGGATCACCGCCAGGACGGCGATCAAGCCCCAACGGAACCGCCATCCGGTGAGATTACAAACGAAACCGGCGAGCGCTCTCAGAAAAACGGCCAGCAGGATGGCGAGAAAAATCAGGAGGAGGACGGGAATAGCTTCAAGCGCGATCAGGAACAGCGCAGCCGCAAGTACAACCAGGCCGACCACGACCAGCGCGCGCGTGAAGAACAGCGCGCTAGACATCCGGGGCCTGCGGGTTGGGATGGTCGCGCGGCCGGATGGCGTTCGGAACCGTCGCACTAGACCATCATCCGCAAGTGGAGCCCGCAAATTCGGTGAACCGCCACACCAGCAGCGCTGTATCGAGCTCGACAGACGTTCCGGCATTGGCAACGCTACCCTATGGCTGTGCGCGACTCGACCGGTGTCCTCATCGGCGCTCTGGCACACGCCCTGATCGGCGTTTCGCTGGTCTGGGACAAGATCCTGCTCCAGCAGCGCGAGACCCGCAACCTTGTGAGTTACGTGTTCTGGCTGGGCTCGCTGGGCATCGTGGGCGTAGCTGTGGCGGGTTTCGGCTTCCACATGCCCTCGCTGTCTATCATCTCGCTGGGCTTCTCCGCCGGTATCCTGCACATGATCTCGGTCTTCTTCTACTATCTGGCGCTGAAGAGGGCGGAAGCTTCGCGGGCACTCGCGATCATGGGCGGCTTCTCGCCGATCGCAACGGCGCTGATCGGCATCCCGCTGCTCGGACAGGCGCTGGGCGGCGCGAGCGTGGAGGGTTTCGCCCTGATGACGGCCGGGGGGCTTCGTCATGTTTTTCTCGGACCGGTTCGGGTTGAAGCGGGTCATCCCGGTGGCATTGCTTTCGGCGGCGTTTGGCGGCTTGAGCAACGTTGTCCAGAAGATCGTGTTTAACGCCGCCGGCGTTCGACTCCGGCTACGTTCTTCTTCACTCTCGGCAGCAGCTTCTGCGCGCTTTTGCTTCTCGTCCGGCCTTCGTGGAGAAGGCAGATTTTCCAGCAGTCGAGTGCGATCTCCGGCGGCAAAAAGATCCGGTATCTTGCCAACGGCGGCCTTTCCGGGTTGGGATCGATTCTGGTTTACGTAGCGATCAGCTTTACCAACCCGGCGATTGTGGACGCAATGTCCGGCGTGCGGTATGTCGTCATCTTCCTGGGCACCTATGCCCTGACCCGCTTCCGCCCGAACTGGCTTACCGAGGAATTCAGCCCGAAGGCTCTTTGGACCAAGTTCGCCGCGACCGCGCTGGTGGTCGCCGGCCTGGCCTTAGCTAAGTTGGGCTGAACCAGCCCGCCGGGGAGCAGGCGGCCATCCGGCCTGATTTTGCAAGGCCCGCTGCAGGAAGTGAAGCTGCAGGAAGTGAAGCTGCAGGAAGTGAAGGAGAAGGTCGTCAACGAGAGGCGACGATCGCTGTTGGATTCTATACGCGGGTGGCGGCCATTGGCGGTTTGCGGATATCGAAGCACCGGGGAGAGATAAGCATCGAGAGGGAAGACTTTGGAGTGGTACGCCCGAGTGGATTCGAACCACCGACCTTTTGCTCCGGAGGCAAACGCTCTATCCAGCTGAGCTACGGGCGCACATGCTGCTTAAACAATTGTAGTCTGGCGGGGCCGAAGGGTCAAACTTCGGACGCATATGCTACCATGGCAAAAGATCACGACATCTCACGGAGAGGTGGCTGAGTGGTCGAAAGCAGCGGTTTGCTAAACCGTCGTAGGGTCAAAAACTCTACCGGGGGTTCGAATCCCCCCCTCTCCGCCAGCCTTACATTTCCAGTACTTTCCCCAAAATCCTCTATCGATCAGGGACTCTCGCCCATTGCAGGCCGCGGCTCTTTGAGGAGCCGCGGCCAGCGGGAGCGGAGGATGTTAGAAGGTGATGCGTCCCCCCAGTTCGACGGTGCGAGCCTGGTTCTGCTGCGAAGCCGTCACGCGCCCGAAGGTGGAATCGCTCGGGTTGGTGTCCGGCGCGCCGAAGCGCGGGTGATTGAAGGCGTTGAAGATATCGAAGCGGAGTTGCAACCGTATCCGTTCCACGATCTGTAAGTTCTTGCGGAGGCCGGCGTCCACATTGTTGACGCGGCTGGCCCGCACGTCACCCCAGCGCGTGGGATACGTCTGCACGTAGTTGGCGAAGTCCTGGTAGACGCCGTTCTTGATGGTGTCGCCGGATTTCGGAACGTAGTTGTAGCCCGGCAGGTTCTGGACTCCCGTCCAGGCCGGATAGGCGGCAAGCTGGGCCACCGTCGTATTGGCGTTCGGGAAGGGGTAGAAGCAGCTCGTATTGAACCACTGATTGAGCGATTGGCTGGCGCCCGAGAGTTTGAAGTCATTGCCGCAGAAGAACGCGGCATTGCTGAACACCACCGGCACGCCGGATTGGATGTTGTAGTTGCCGGAAAGCTCCCATCCGCCCACGATGGCGTCCGCCCACTTCGGCATGTTGGCGCCGAAATGCTGCTTGCGGCCCACGGGGATGTCCCAGATGGGCGAGATGGTCAGGTGGTACGGCCGGTCTTCGCCGCCCAGCTTGTGCTCGATGTTGTAGCCCGCAATCTGCGGACCGAGGAACGAAGTATCCTCGAACAGCTTGGACCACGTGAAGCCCACCAGCATGCTGAAGCCCTTGCTGAAGCGGCGCTCGACCTTGGCCGTGCCGGCATCGAATTGATTGGTGCCGCTCGGCTTCGATTCGGCGATGCCGCTCGAGCTGAACATGGCGTTGGGCGAAAGCAGCTGGTTGAAGGGGATGGTGGAGGCGCTATATAGCGAGCTTCCGGCCAGCGCCGGAATACCCTTGAAGGGATTAGGCACTGTCTGATTCCACGCCAGCGTGGCCACGGGCTTGCCGGCGGAATCGAAGCTGGGGGTCTGATACTGCTGCCAGAGCGAGAAAGGCTGCTCGTTCTGGTACCAGGTGCCGAAATTCCAGATGCCGTACGTCTTGTTGTGGGAGAAGCCGGCCTCAAAGAGCCAACCTTTCCACTGGTGCTGCAGATGCAAGCTGTATTCCCAGGAGTATAACCGGCCGAGGTTCGGATCATACCACGTGGGCGAGCTCGTGGGGTTGGTGAGCGCGCCGAGCGAAGAGCCGGTCGGCTGGATCAGGCCGTTGCGGAACGGGTTGGCCATGGTGTCGTAGGGCGTCATGCCGCTATCGTTCGAGGCGGTCAAGGATGTCGTCTGGCTGAAGCCATTCTGGGAGCCGGTGACGAAATCGGCCTGCGTGAAACGGCCGAAGCCGCCGCGGATCACGGTGTTTGGGCCAAGCTGGTAGGCGAAGCCGGCGCGCGGCTGCCACTCGTGGTAGTCGTTGTTGACGGTGGAGCGCGGCGTGCCGTTCACGCCCGCATAAAACGGCATCCCGAGCACCTGGAACTGGCCGGCGGGGAGCAGTTGCGCCAGGGTCTGCAGAGCGGCGTTGGAAGCATTGGCGGGGTTCGCCAGGATGGCCGCGTAGTTGGCCTGCGCCTGCGCCGAAAGCGGGCTGACGGCGGTGGGATCGTAACGCGCGACCAGGCGGTTGGAGCGCTCCACCGGCTCGTTTTCAAAATCCCAACGCATACCGAGGTTGACGGTCAATTTCGGCGTGATGCGCCAGTCGTCCTGAAAAAAACCGGCGGTGTAGTGCTGCGACCAGAAAGCCTGAGCATTGTTGTTCACCTGACCGCCGGAAGGCGATCCGAGCAGGAACGAAGCCACGGAGGAACCGACGCCCGTGCCGCCGGCGTTCAGATAGTTCAGGCGGGTGTAGTTGCCGTTGAAATCGAATTCCGGCTGGTGGCCGAGGCTGTTGTTGGCCTGCTGCAGGATCCAGTATTCGGCGCCGTAGTGCAGGGTGTGGTTGCCGTGCACC
Organism: Bryobacterales bacterium; assembly: GCA_963796485.1. GTDB lineage: Bacteria > Acidobacteriota > Terriglobia > Bryobacterales > Bryobacteraceae > CAWCDJ01. Next base: position 406,345 of record CAWCLV010000012.1, on the reverse strand, counting down.
TGCGTGAGGGTCGCGCCCAGGGAGTAGTAGCTGGTGCCGGTGAACGAGCCGGCATTGTTGGTACCGAAGCTGCCGATGGGCGTGCCGGTGATGTATGGGAAAGAGGCCTTGTTGAGTTCGCCCGCGAAACTCGGGGAGAAGCCGAGTTTGGTCATGTCGAAACCGGCGCCCGCATCGTAGCTGGGCTCTTCATAGCGGCTCACATTGAAGTGGATATCCAGCACCTTGTTGGAACTGAGCGTCAAGACATGGTCGATGCCCGCCATCCGCGAGAAGCGCTCCAGGAAGTTGCCCGAAGCGATATCGGTCGGACCGAAGTCGTCGCCCGCCTGCTCCACCAGATGGTGCCAGCGGATGGTGACGAAACTGCGCTGCGAGGAGTTCCAATTCTGGTCGCCGCGGATGGAAAGCGCCGGGAACTTGTCGGTGCGGGTGGCCGCCGGGACGTAGTTCTGGTCGTCGTTGCCGGTAGGCTGCGCCGGCAGGTTCGACATCGGGACGTACGACAGGATGGCTTGGGAGATCGGGCTCAGGCGGCTCTTCGGAATCACGTTGCCGGGGAAGAGCGTGCGGTTGCCCGTGGAGGCGTCAACGCTCAGCGGATCGTAGATCTGAATGGGATACCGCTGCAGCACGCCGCCGATATTCTGGGTGGTGAAGGACTGGCTGAAATCGCCGTTGCGCTCGAGTTCACTCGGCACGGAGCGCTGGCCGTCGCCCAGCGGATTGCTGTTGCGCGTGTTGTCGAAGGAGACGAAGAAGAAGGTCTTCGCCTGTCCCTTGTAGACTTTGGGGATCCACACCGGACCGCCGAAGGTGCCGCCCCAGTTATTGAAATGGACGGGGGCCACCGCACCGCCGATCAGGTTCGTCTGCAGCAGGTTGGCGTTCAGGATGCTGTTCTGGTTGAACTCGTAGAGCGTACCGTGATACTGGTTGGTGCCGCTCCTGGTCTGCATGTTGATCGTCGCGCCGGCCTGCCGCCCGATGGCGGCATCGTAGGCGTTGGTTTGCACGCGGAATTCCTGCACCGAGTCCATGGGCGGGATGAAGGCCACGTCGCCGCCGCTCTTCATGTCCTGCATGCCGTCGAGTTGGAAGCTGTTCGAATAGATATTGTTGCGGCCGCCATCGGCGGTGAACTGCGAGGCGGCGTTATAGGACCACAGATGCGCCACGTTGTTGTTCTGGTCCTGCGCGAGGACGCCGGGAGACATCACGGCGAGCAGCGTGACAACGTGCGAGGAGGTCGGCATTTCCGTGATCTCCTGCTGTGTGATCACGGTGCCGGACGTGGCAGACGTGGTGTCGATGAGCGGGGTCTCCGCCGTAACTTCCACAGTCTGGCTGGTGGCGCCCAGTTGCAGGTGGACATCGAACTGCTTGTTGTCCGCGGCCTGCAGGGTGATGCCGGTGCGCGTTTCGGTTTTGAAGCCGGACGCGGCGACGGTAAGGTGGTAGCGGCCGGGGATGAGGAACTGGACGATCCAGACCCCCTGCGCATTGGATTTGGTGTTCAGCACGACGCTGGTGGCGTCGTTAACTACCTGGATGGACGCCTCGGGGACGAGGGCGCCTTGCGAATCGAGCACGCGGCCACCGATGGTGGCGCGAACCTCCTGGCCATAGAGCATGGTCAACGACATGGCCGATGTGCACAGGAATAGACCGATGATATTTCTGAAGCGAGACATTTGCCTGAATGGTATTAACAGATACAAATATTGTCAAATATTAATAGCGGTTAACCTTCTTCACAGGCATGCCGCCGCGAACTATCGCGACCGCCCATCCCGTAGATCTAATATAAAGGTATTAATTGCTCTTTGCCTGGAATAGGCGTAGCATAATCCCGATCGCATTCTCTTCCGGAGGGTGAAGCCTATGCCTATGACCGACTTTGCGCGCCAGGGTCTTGCCAACGAGCAGGATCGGGTAACCGCTACGATTGGGCGAATCGGAAACATCGCGGCGGTGGTGGCCGTCGCGGTCGTGATTTTCGCGGCCCTTTACTTCGCTGTCCTCTACCTGGGCGCGCAGTAAAGGCGCGGAAGCGGGGGGGGGCCGCAGCTAGCGGGGCAAACCGGGTATAGGCAGCGAAATCCCCAAACTGCGGGGGTTTCGAAGCCAGTCCCCGCTTTGCAGGCCAGCGGTGGGGCGTCAAACAGAACGCGATCCGAGCAGCGACGACTTAAGACGAACTACATCAACGGTAGTCGACCTGGATAGCCACTTTGCTCTCGATGGGAGTGCCGTTCAGCTTCGCGGGCTTGTACTTCCAGGTCAGCACGGCTTTCCGGGCAGCCTCCGCCAGTATCGGATCTCCGCCGAGCACTCGCACCGTACTCACTTTGCCTGTCGGATCGATCACGGCTTCCAGCTTGACGCTGGTGAACGTACGACGGTTGCGGATGAACTCGGGGATCTGAGGAAGCGGGCGCGAAATCACCTCCGCCTGCTCGATCCTGCCGCCGGGTACCGTTGCCGGGGCCGGCGGCTGTGCTGCCTTTCGCACCGGAGTGGGGGGCGGCGCGGGCGCGGCGATCCATTGCGTCAATCCCGCCGGAAATGCGCCGGAACTACCTTCTACCCTGGCCGTCGCGGCGCCCGGGGGAGGAGGCAGCGCGACCGGGCCGGATGCGGCAGGCTTTTGTGGGGGAGGCACGAAGGCGCGCACCGGTTCTGCCCGGTTGGAACGCGCGGATGCTTCATACCGCGGGGCGCCACGGGATGTTTCCGGTCTTGCCGCCGGTCTCTCCGCAGCGGCGTCCGGTTGCGGTCCGGCAACCTGCGGCGGTGCCGGAACATCGTTCTTGACCGGCGCGGCGACGCTCGCCGGCGGCGCCGCGGAAGAGCCCTTTTGAAACCACGTCCACAGGCCCAACGTGCCGGCGAGCATGAGCATTCCCGGAACTGCCCAACGGAGCCAGCTTTTTCTGCCGCTGGGGCGCACTTCCGGGGCAGGTGGCTGCACTACCGGCGGCGGAGGCTGGGGTGCGGGAGCGGCCGCGACCGGCGGAGGGGCCGGGACTTCGAGCGGCTGCCTTTCGCCGAGTCTGTCCCGAACCGTTTGCAGATCTCGCGTCAGAATCGGATCCCCGGGAAAGTAGGACAGGAGATAGCCAAGCACTTCGGCGGCTTCGGAGAACTGGCCTTCCTGCATTAGCTTGAGCGCCCGCTCCCGGCTGCGTGCCAGCGAGTCCTCGTGTTCGCCGGCGGATCGCGCATGACGCAGGGTTTCGAGGAGCGTGTCCACCTCGGGACGGCCCGGGCCGGCGATCTTGAGAAGAACCGCTTCCGCCTCCTCCAGTTGTGCCCGGCCGAACAGGACCTGTGCCTGTCGCCAGTTCTCCTGGAATTGCCTGGCGTCGTCCAGTTCGTTCCGCAAAACGTGCAGAGCCGGTTCGGACGGCATCGCCTCCAGCGCGTTTCGCAGGATCTCTTCGGCTCGGGCGGTATCGCCATCCGTCAGGCACTGCCGGACGTCGGCAGCGATCGTCTCGTATTCGGACCGCCTGAGCTCGGTCTGCGCCTCTTCGGCCAGGCGCTTCAGGCCCCCCGCGCCGGGAAATTCCCGCTGTGCCGATTCGATCAGGCCGAGCGCCTGCCCCCACGCTCCGGAATCCATTCTCTGCCGGATGGTTTCGATGCGGCGGGCCAGCCTTTTTTGCCGCTCCTGGTCTCGAATCCTCTCCCGAAAACGCTCGACGGCAGCCTCCAGCTCCGCCGAGTCAGGCGACGCTTTCAACGCTTCCTCGAGCACCGTAAGCGCGACGGTCCACTGCTGCTTTTCTTCGAGGAGCGCTGCCCGGTTGATGGCATCCTGCTCCAGGCGGCGCCGCTCCCAAGCCGGCAGGCTTTGCTCGATCTCGGAAAGCCGCGAGACCAGGGTGGGATCTCCCGGCAACTCCGAGAGCTTGTCCCTGAGAAATTGTGCAGCCAGATCCGGCCGGTCCTTATCCAGCAGCCAGCGGATTTCCTGCAGCGCCGCGCGGACGACAACGGCCGACTGCATGGCTTCCTGCCGGTCTGCCACCTCAGCGCGCGCCTCAACGAGTTCCGGTTCTTCCGGATAGGAGGCGAGGGCGGCGTCCAGCACCTCCAGCGCGGCGTCAAGCTTGTATTCCAGCCGGTACTCGTCGCATCGCTGAAGTGCCATGGCAATCGCCGCGGCCTTCGCAACCGAGGCGTTCGCCTCTTTCCGAAGTTCGCGAATCTGCGCTTCCGCCGGAAATTCGATGGCGAGTTTCTCCAGCAATTGCGAAGCTTCCGCCGGCCGGCGTTCGTTGATGAACGTGCGCGCGCGGTCCAAGTCGCTTTGCAGCCGGTTCTCCCGCTCCACCCGGGCCTTCTGTGCCTCTACGTGCTTTTTCCAGTGCTCGATTTTGGGAGACGTCGGATACTTCCTGCCCAGCGCATCCAGAATCTCGATTGCCTCGTCGAAGGACTCCACCAGCAACAGCGATTTCGCGTTCGCCAGCCCGTGTTCGATTTCGGTTTCCGCCTCCTGGCGCTCGCGCAGGCTTTCAATGGCTTGCAGCAGTTCCCGGCCTCCAGGGGCGTGGGGGTCCCGTTCGAGCGCATCGAGAGTCTTCTGCCTGGCCTCTCCCAGGTGCTGAACGGTCAGCAGTTCGCGCGCTTCCGCCAGCAACTGGCTTGCCTCGCCGGTCTTGTCATGGAGAATCCGGATTGCCTCCAGGCGTTCCCGGGCGGCAGCGTTCGCCTCATCCAATCGAACAACTTCCGTGAGGCATTCGATCGCGCGTCGGAAGTTGCGCGCTGCCACTTCCTGTTCGGCGTCGCGCAACAGAGTCTGCACACGCACCTGCACCGTTTGGCGCTGCACCTGAACCCGGAGGGTCTGACGCAATTCGTGGGCCGGACGGCTGTCGGGATCTAACTCCAAAACTTCGCGCAGCAAGCTCTGCGCCTCGTCCAGCGAGTCTTCCGCCGCCTGTTTCCGGACTTGTTGCAGGAGAGCCGACGCACGCGCCCGCTTCAGCTTCCTGAAGATCGGCTCGACGTCGAACTGCAGGTCTTCCAGGCTCTGGTAGCGAAGTTCGCAGCGCTTTTCGAGCGCGCGCAGCACAATCCGTTCCAGTTCCTCCGGGCATTCGGGAGCGAACTGGCGCAGCGGCGCCGGGTCCGCGCCCAGGATATCGACGACCAGGCCGCCGGAATCGCCGGTGAGGAACGGATGACGGCCGGCGAGCAATTCGTAATAGACCACGCCGAAGACGAAAATGTCGCATAGCGAGCCGGGCGTAGCCGTACCCGATAGTTCCTCGGGCGCCGAATATTCTTCGCGGTCTTCCTGGCAGGGGCGTACGATGCCGAAATCCTGGATGGTTGCGGTGCCGCTCTCGGCCAGCATAATGCCGGCGGGACGGATGCCCAGATAAGGGATGCCATTCCGATGCGCGGCCTGGATGCCCTCCGCGATCTGCCACATGATCAGCATCTTCTTCGAGCAGGGTTGCGGGCCGTTTCGTCCGGATTGCGGTCTTCAGATCCAGTCCGGAAAGATACTGCATCGCCGCGAACGGCAGACCCACGTGCTCCCCGAGTTCGTAGATCGTGATGAATGCCGGGTGATGCAGTTGAGCAGCAGTCGCTACTTCGGTACGGAACCGTTGCTGAAGCCCGGTATCCGTAATATCGGTAAGGACCTTCAGAGTCACCGGGCGGAGGGTGTCCCGGTCGAGTCCCTGCAGCACCTGTATGGCTGACCCTTCCTTCATTTCGGCTTCGACTTCGTACTTGCCGATGCGAGCGGTAAGCGGGCGCGCGGTTCCCACTGGCGATAGAGCGCCGGTACTAGTAGCGAAATGCGATTCCGATGTGAGCTTCGGTGCTGCCATACACGACCCCCCTATCGTTTCCGTCCGTAATCCGTAGGAGTTTACCAGGCCTTTTCCGTGCGTTTCTACCAATGGCGGGGAGGTCTGTCCAGCTAAAACGGCAGGTATTGCCTAGGTTTTCCACAGGTATAAATCCGTTTATAAATAATAACTTACCAGTACATGCGTGTGGAAAAGTTGTGGATAAAACAAAAACACCGGGAAATGTTACGGCCGTTCGCCGCCACGGCCGTACTGCCCGCCGAGGTAGGACTTCTAGTATCAAAAGACCAACTAGTCCGGTAGCACGTCCGCGCTACCGGAACGCCGCCGCTCCCGCTTCGGCCACGGCCTGATCCTGTTCGCCGGCGCCGCCGCTCACGCCGATTGCGCCTACGACCTTGCCGTCGCGCTTGAGCGGAATCCCGCCGGCGAAGATCATGATGCGGCCGTGGTTCGAAACGTGGATGCCGTAAAACTGCCGGCCGGGTTGCGATTCCTGGGCCAGATCTTTGGTCGAGATATCGAAGGCCCGGGCGGTGAAGGCCTTATTGATCGAGATATCGACGCTCCCCAGCCATGCGCCGTCCATCCTCACATGAGCCACCAGGTTGCCCCCGCTATCGGCAACCGCGATGTTCATCGGCTGCCCGATCTCCTGCGCCTTTTTTTCGGCGGCCGCAATCACAGTTCTCGCATCCTTCAGCGTAATCATGGAACCTCTCGCGATGCATTATGCCAGCAGAGAGAGGAGGGGAGCAGTGTGAAAACAGCCTTTCGGCAGCGTCAGCTCCAGCGCATGAGTTCGCGCGATTCCACTTTGGCGTCGTCCAGTTCGATACCGTACCCCGGGCGCTCCGGCAGCGCGAAATGCGCTTTATCGAGCACCGGCGGATGGCTTTCGAAGTGATAGTACGATTGCATCTTCAGGATCAGGCATTCCGCGAGCGGGCACACAGCCGGGGACTGGCTCGCGATCAGGTGCAGCGCGGCGTGCAAGCTGTGGCCGTGCGGGATGACGGGCACATCGAACAGCGAAGCGACCGCGCAGATCTTCTGCAGTTCGCTCGTTCCGCCGCACCACTCGGGATCGCATTGGACCACGCTCAGCGCGCCGGCTTTCAGGTATTCGTACACTTCCCAGCGCCCCTGAATGTGCTCGCCCGAAGCCACCGGGATCGACGTACCGCGGTGCAGTTCCGCGAAGCTGTCGATCTTCTCCGCCTGCGTAGCCTCCTCGATCCATCGGGGGCGGTAGCGCTCCACCTGGTGGGCCCACTCCAGCGCGTAACTCAGGTCCCACCCGCTGTACACGTCGAACATCAGCTCGGTGTCGTCACCCACGGCTTCACGCAGCAGGCGCACGGTCTCGACGTTCTTCTTGAGACCCTCGTAGCCGTCGCCCGGACCGTAGGCGAGGAACCACTTCTGGTAGCGGAATCCCTGCTTCTTGAACTCCAGGGCGCGCGGTTGAATCTTCTCGGGTTCGAGAGAGTAGCCCAGGCAACTGGCGTAGGCTTCGATGCTGCCGCGCGTAGGGCCGCCGAGCAGCCGGTAGACCGGAGTCTTGAAGTACCGGCCTCGCAGATCCCATAGCGTGTTATCGACGGCGCTGATCGCCATCAGGTAATGGCCGCGCCGGGCGTGGCGGTTGGAGCGGTAGAGTTCGTCCCAGAGCCGCTCCTGGGCGAGCGCATCCTTGCCCATCAGAAACGGCCGCAGCTGTTCGTGAACGACAATGGCAACCTCTTTGTCGATGGGACCGTAGAGGCCCTCCGCGCCGGCGTCCGTCTGAATTTTGAGATAGAACGCCAAGACCGGGACGTTGGCCGGTTGCGGCGTCTTGTCGCGATACGGAGCGGGACGGAGGTCGTCGTAGATGTAGAGCGGGTTCACCTGGTATTGCTGGTCGATTCCGCGAACCGTTTCGCGATGGCCGCGCACCTGCCAAACCTCCACGGCGCTTATCTTGAGCGGCCTGGTCTGTGCGAATGCTGCTGCGGCCGGCAGTGCGGCCAGGAAATGACGGCGGCTGAGGAGCACGTCGCCTATTGTAGAACCCTTGTGTGATGCATGGTACACCAGATAGGGGTGATCGACATGCTGAGACCGGGTCGTTCCATTCTCTTTCTTCTGATTTTTGGCGCGGCAGGGTTCGCGCAGGCGCCGGCCGTCGAGCCGTACAAAGATCCCAACCTTTCCGCCGAGAAGCGCGCCGCCGATCTGGTTTCCCGGATGACGCTCGAAGAGAAGGTCCTGCAAATGCAGAATTCGGCGCCGGCGATCCCGCGCCTCGATATTCCCGCATACGACTGGTGGAACGAAGCGCTGCACGGCGTGGCGCGCGCCGGAGAGGCCACCGTGTTTCCGCAGGCGATCGGCCTGGCCGCTACGTGGGACGCGGACCTGATGCACCGCGCGGCGGACGTGATCTCTACCGAAGCGCGCGCCAAGTATAACGAGGCGATCCGCAACCACGATTACAGCCGGTATCACGGCCTCACTTTCTGGTCGCCGAACATCAACATCTTCCGCGATCCGCGCTGGGGCCGCGGGCAGGAGACCTACGGCGAAGATCCGTTTCTGACGGGCCGCATGGCCGTCGCGTTCATCCGCGGGATGCAGGGGACGGATCCGCATTACTTTAAAGTGATCGCAACCGCGAAGCACTACGCCGTGCACAGCGGGCCGGAATCCACGCGGCACGAGTTCGACGCGCGTCCCGGCGAGCGCGATATGGAGCAGACCTACCTGCCGGCATTTCGCGCCGCCATCGTGGAAGGCAAGGCCGACTCCGTAATGTGCTCCTACAATGCGGTGGCTGGGGTTCCCGCCTGCGCCAGCACCGATCTGCTGGCGAAGAGGCTGCGCGGCGACTGGGGGTTCCAGGGCTATATCGTGAGCGATTGCGGCGCGATCGGCGACATCTTCCACGGGCACCATTACAAGCCGAATGCGGCGGAGGCTTCGGCCACGGCGGTCAAAGCCGGGACGGACCTCACGTGCGGCAACGAGTATCGCGCGCTGGCGACGGCCGTGCAGCAGGGACTGATCACCGAGGCGGAGGTCAACCGGTCGCTCGAACGGCTGTTCGTTGCGCGCTTCAAGCTGGGGATGTTCGACCCGCCGGAGCGCGTGCCGTTCTCGAAGATTCCCTATTCGGTGAACGATTCCGGGGAGCATCGCAAGTTGGCGCTCGAAGCGGCCCGGAAGTCGATCGTGCTGCTGAAGAACAATAATGGCGTGCTGCCGCTCGGCGCCTCCGTGCGGAAGATCGCGGTGATCGGGCCTTCGGCGGACGATGACGAGGCGCTGCTGGGCAACTATAACGGCTTCTCGAAGAAGCAGGTGGCGCCGCTCGAAGGCATCGAGCGGCAGTTTTCCGGAAAGGCGGACGTGCGCTATGCGTTGGGTGCAACCTACACTGCGCAGTCCGGTTCGATGATCCCCGCCAGCGCTTTCGGCCAGGGGCTGCTCGCGGAGTACTTCGATAATCCGGAGTTCCAGGGGCAACCGAAGGCATCGCGGACCGAGCCGCGCCCGTACGTGCAGGCGGGCATGACCGATGCATCCTTGCGCGGGGCGTCGGTGCGGTGGAGCGGAACTTTGCGGGCGCCGTTTTCCGGAGAATACGCGCTCAGCACAAAGGGCGGGTCCGGCCGGGCGCCGCTCCACATATTCCTCGACGGGCAGGAAGTAACTGCGGCCAATCCGAGAGTGACGCTCGAGGCAGGGAAGCCCTACCAATTCCGGATGCAATACACGCCTCCGCGGGGCCTGGTCGAAGGGACTGTGCAGGTCTCCTGGATTCCTCCGGCGGAGCCGCTGCTGGCCGAGGCCATGGATGCCGTGAAGAATTCGGATGTCACCGTGGCATTTCTGGGCTTGAACCCGAGCCTCGAAGGCGAAGAAATGCGGGTGAACATTCCGGGATTCGCCGGCGGCGACCGCACCGACCTGAACCTGCCGGCAAGCCAGGAGCGGCTGCTCGAAGCGGCGGTCGCAACCGGCAAGCCTGTGATCGTGGTGCTGACGAGCGGCAGCGCGCTGGCCGCCAATTACGCCGCCGAACATGCCGCCGCCGTGTTGGAACTCTGGTACGGCGGAGAAGAGGCGGGCACTGCCATCGCCGACACCCTGGCAGGCGCGAACAACCCGGCGGGGCGGCTGCCGGTCACGTTCTACCGCGCAGTGGATCAGTTGCCGCCGTTCGACAACTATTCGATGGACGGCCGGACCTATCGGTATTTCAAGGGCGACGTGCTCTACGGCTTCGGTTTCGGCCTGAGTTACTCAAAGTTCACGTACGCGAAACTCAAAGCGAAGCGATCCGGCGCCAACGCGAAAGTTTCCGTCCAGGTGAAGAACGATTCCGATCGTGAAGGAGACGAAGTGGTGCAGCTATACGTATCGGGGAGCGACGGCGCCATTCGCGACCTGCGCGGCTTCGAGCGCATCCACCTGCGCGCGGGCGAGTCCCGCAAGGTGGAGTTCAGCGTGCCCGTTCCGAAAGGCAAAGTGCAGGTCAGCGTCGGCGGCGGCCAGCCTGTCGGCGTCATTCCGCACGTCGGCGCTACTCTGTAGTTCGTGGGGCAGGCCTCCCGGCCTGCCCGCTTTTAGCTAAGTCAAAACCGGGCAGGCCGGGAGGCCTGCCCCACGATTTCCACGTAGTCCAGCGCCGCGGGATCGCCCCCATCCGGCGTGCCTTCGATGCGAATCCGGTCCCCCGGCCGCAGCGCGATCCCCGAAATCTCGCGACGTTCCGACCCTCCGGCCTCGATCTTGCGCACGGGCAGGCGGTCCGCCGCGCTCCATTCGTCTACCACCTCATCTCCGACCAGCAACCGGAACCGCGCTACACCCGTCGCCAAGTCGAAATACTGTACCCGCACGGTGTACCACCCGGGCGCACCGTCAAACCGCAAATCCGCGGTGCAGGTGCCCGCGCCGCAAGCCACCGCTTTCCCGCCCGAAGCCGCTTCCCACGGGGTCACGTCGCGGACCGCATATCCGGCCAGCTCCAACGACTCCGCCTCATGCCTGCCGGGGTACTTGCCGACTCTTCCCTGCTCATCCGCGATTCCCGATTCGCGCGCGAACCAGCGCGTCACCGCATCGCGCCACACAGCCGCCTGGCCGGCCTGGTATTGCAGCTGCGCCAGCACCTCTCCGTAGCGCCGGTCATCCACGCTGGCACGCAGTTGTTCCCACGCGCGCACATAGCCTGCCGCTTCCTGCGCGCCCTCGTAATGCGAATCGTAAAGGTACTGGACCACCGTTTTGCCGGAGTGCAGCTGGTAGGTATACGGAACGTGATGAAGGAACAGCACCAACTCGTCCGGACACGTCGCCGGCGATTCGTAAACCTGCGCCACCGCCGGCCGGTATTGCCCGACATAGCCGGTGCCGGTTGCGGCCGTGCGGTCCATTCCGACGCCCCGCTCGTCCGCAAAATGCCACTGGCCCCAGCCGTTGCGCTCCGATGCTTCCACGTTGACGCTGTAGTGGTTGCCTACGATGTCCGTCAGGGTCTGGAGGCCGAGCGGGCCGGTGTAGTCTTCGTAGGTGTGCCAGGAACTGAGTTGCATGTCGTTGACCGTGGCCACCACCTTGGGGTCGCTTCCGAACGTCTGCCGCGTCCACTCATCGCTGATGCGCTGAGAGCTCAGATCCGGGTCCCAGGCCAGCCGGCCGAATCCGTAGAGATTCGCCTGCGACAGATGATTGCCAGTCCAGTTTTCGTCAAGGCCGATATTGGCCACCCCGACGAAGCCTCCGGCCGGCCTGTGGAACGTGCGGCCCGCGGCCAGAGCCTTGACCGGGGTCCCCGGTCCTTTCGCCTGGAGATCGAAGTCGAGCGTCTGTTTCCACATCGGCACAAGGAAAACGGTGTGCCGCGCCTGGCCCATGTATTCCTGGCTCACCTGGAGTTCGATCGCCTGATTGGTCTTCTCCAGCGCTCCGAAGAGCGGCGACGCGGGCTCGCGCACCTGGAAATCGATCGGCCCGTTCTTGATCTGAACGATCACGTTGTCGTCGAACTTGCCGTCGAGCGGGTGGAAATTATCGTAGGCGGCGCGGGCGCGGTCGTTCTTCGGATTGCGCCAGTCCATGTGGTGGTCGTAAACGAAACCGCGATAGAAGAGCAGCCCGCCGTGCGGCGCAATCGCGCGCCCCACCACGTTGGCGGCATCCGCATGCGTTCTGCCGTAGGTCGAGGGACCGACGCGGCCCTCGGAATCGGCCTTCAGCACGAAACCCGCGAGGTCGGGCACGGCGCGATATAGCTCGCCGGCTTTCGATTTCCACCACGCCGCCACCTTCGCGTCGAGCGGGTCGAAGGTGTCGAGGCCGCCGACCGTCTTGGGGCTGCCAAAGTCCACCGCGATCGCCACCCGCACTCCCCACGGCCGCATGGCATCGGCAATCCTCGCGAGTTGCGGAATCATTTCCGGCGTCAACAGTTTCGGGTTGGCGTTCACGTTGTTGACGGAGCATGCGTTGATCCCGATGGACGCAAGCAGCCGCGCGTAATCGGCCACGCGGCCCATGTCCTCCCGGACATGCCCGTTCTCCCAGAAAATCGAGCGGCCCCCGTACCCGCGCTCGATCGAGCCATCGAGGTTGTCCCACTGGTTGATCCACCGCGCCGGGGCATAGGGCGCCTGCTGCTCATCGAGCGTTTCGACCGGCTGTCCGATGGCGATTTTGCGCAGCAGCGCGAAGGCGCCGTAGAGCACGCCGCGATCGTCTGCCCCGGCCACGACGGTGTAGCGCAGGCCGCCGGCTGTCACCGTCTTCAGCCAGTAACCTTCGGCCGACAACTCGGCGGCGAGCCCCCATTGCGGAGCCGCGCTTCGGATCTCGGCCAGGGTGCCCAGTACGATGGCGCCCTCGCGCGGCACTCCGGTTTCCTGCCTCAGCGTGTGGCCGAGCATCCCGCGGACGCCCCGGATCATCTCCTGCTGCGCGCTCCGGACGGTCGCCGCATCGCCGAGCCTCGCCGCCACGGCGGGCACCGAGGTCTCGTACGCCGCCCGATCGACCGGCGCGTAGCGCAGCCACGCCTCGTAACCGGTTTCGCCGTGAAGGCCGGCCGCCGCCACGAGCAGAAGGAGATATCGCATAAGCGTTAGAAGGGGATCTGCACCGGTCGTCCGTCCGAAGGGTCGGCCCACCGGTCATTGGGAATGATGGGGGTCCAGCCCGGGCGTCCCGGGTCCTGATCGTAAGGGTAGCCGCCGAGCCGCCGGTACAGTTCGCTGTACTGCGCGAGTTTGTCGCGGTCGAGCCGCACGCCGAGCCCCGGTCCGTTCGGCACCGCGATCGAGCCGCACTCGTATTTCATGCGCCCGCCCTCGATCACGTCGTCGGTCAGATGGTGATAATGCGCGTCGGCCGCGAACGAGAGGTTCGGAATCACCGCGCCCAGGTGCAGCATGGTAGCTAGTTGGATGCCGAGTTCGCCCGACGAGTGCACGGCGACGCCCAGCTGGAAAGTCTCGCAAATGCCCGCGGCCTTCACGCACGGGCGGATGCCGCCCCAGAACGTGGTGTCGAGCAGGATCACGTCCACCGCCGTGTCTAGCGCGTTGGCCGCGAGTTGTTCGAAGTTCACCACCACGGTATTGGTTGCGAGCGGGACGCGGACCATTTCGCGCGTCCGCCGCATGCCGTTCAGCCCGAAGACCGGGTCTTCGAGGTAGTCGTTGCGCAGTCCTTCGATTGCCTGCCCGAAGCGGATCGCCTGTTCGGTGGACCAAACCCCGTTCGGATCGAAGCGCAGCGAGTCGCCCGGGAACGCTGCGGCCAGCGCGCGGTAGCATTCCAGTTCGTAGTCCGGCGGGAACACGCCCGCCTTGAGCTTGTGGGTGCGAAAGCCGAACCGCCGCTTCATGGCTCCGGCGTAGGCCACGAGTTGATCGATGGTCCGCACCTCGCCGGCGCCGGTTTTGGGGTCGGGATAGCGGAAGAAGCAGTAGGTGGCGAACGGGATGCGGTCGCGCAGGCGGCCGCCCAGGATGTCGCACACCGGCACGCCCCATGCCTGGCCGAGAATATCCAGGCAGGCGAATTCGAGAGCCGCCAGCACCTGCGTGCGGTTATTGTAGAGCGACGCCGTCGGGTTCGCGATCAGGAAGCGCATCTCTTCCAGGCGGGCCGGGTCGTGCCCGACCAGGTAGCCCTTCATGGCGCGGAACACCGCCTCGGCGGATTCGCCGCCGCCGCCCATTTCGCCCAGGCCGACTATGCCGTTATCGGTCTCCACTTCCACGATGGTCCGCACGAAACGGCCCCAGTGGCAGCCGTTCGCGTGTCGAAGAGGGGCGTCCAGCGGCACCGTCACCGTTGTGGCCCGGATATCCGTGATCTTCACAATTGGTTCGATTCTACAACAAAGGTTGCCGGCTCCCCGGAATGGCATGGCCTAAAATCAAAACCGGGCAGGCCAGGAGGCCTGCCCCACTTACCAGCGTGGACGCGCCGCTAGTGGGGCAGGGCTCCTGGCCTGCCCGGTTTGAAAGCGGTCGCGGCTCTGTGCCTAACGCCTCGCGCTCGGGTCGCCGGTCGGAGGCGGCGCGTGGTCCTCTTTCGCTGGAGGGCCCAGCAATTCCGTAAACAGCGGCTTCAGGGCATCCGCCCAAACCTGGTAGCCCTTCGCCGTTGGATGGAGCTTGTCGTGCGCATTCATCATTCCCTCCAACAACGCGCCATTCTTGTCGGCCAGCTTGTCGTTGATATCGAGGTACCGTACCTTGTTGCCGTCGGCGAGCTTGGCTAGGTTCCCGTTGACGCGGTCGATCGCCGGCAGGAAATCCGCGTGATCGTTCCGCGGGAAGATGCCGGTGAGGATGATCGTGGCCCCGGGAGCCTTCGCCTGCATCAGCCGCAAAATCGCTTCGAGCCCGCTCGAGATCTCGCCCACTTCGGCATTCCCCAGGTTGTTGGTGCCGGCAAGCAGCACGATCACCTTGGGATTCACGCCGTCGAGCTCGCCGTTTTCGAGGCGCCATAGAATGTTCTGGGTTCGGTCCGCGCCCCAGCCGAAATCGGCCGCGTTCCAGCCGAAGAAGTTGGACCGCCAGTTGGCCAGCATTTCCGGATAGTCGGTCGCACCCCAACGCCTGATGATCGAGTCGCCTTCGAAGTATACGTCGATGCCGCCTTTCTTTGCCTTCTCCAGCAACTGCTCGTGCGCGGCCCAGGAGTTACGGTCGGTGCGCGGGATCGGTTGATCGGCTCCTGTCAGAATGGCCGCGCCGGGGCGGTCTATAAACCGGTCGGCCCAGGCGATGAAGTACTTGAAGTTCGGGGCGTCGGTGTGTCCGCCGTCGTGCTGCCGCCACGCGAGTTGGCCGCCGAGCAGGCCCACATTGACCGGCGGCATTTTCGCCGTATGGTAATCCTCGGCGGTGCCCAAATCTTTGGCGCCGAGCAGGCGGAACACGGGCTCAGCGGCAATGGTGGCCATGTAGCTGCCCAAATGGTCGAGCCACTTCGCGTCGCCTTTCTCCGGGATGCCGTAGCTGATGAAGGTCAGCCGCGGCGCGCACAGGGCGATCAACTCATGGGCATCGACCGGCAGGTCGCCCGGGTTTTTGCTGCCGAATGTGGCATCCGCGGCGCCGTACTTCAGAAAATTGCCGGCCATCCAGTGGTATTCGCCGGTTCCCGTCAGGTTCTCGACGGCCTCTCCCCAATTCCTGCGGCTCAGCTTGGCGCCGCCCTCTCCGGAGGAGCCGACCAGCACCACGTAGAACCGCTGGTCGAACGCCATCGTCACCAGCGCCGCCTTGCCGTAACGTGAAACTCCCTCGATTCCGACGTGTTTCGCGTCGATGGCTTTGTCCGTTTCGAGGTAATCGAGCGCCCGCGAAGCGCCCCATCCCCACGCCCGCAGGGCGCCCCAGTCATCCGGCTTCCGCGGCTGCCCGTGGTTGACCAGCCCGATGATGCCCTTGGTGAGACCCGCGCCGTTATCTGCCTGCACGCTCACCGGGTTGAGCGTGGCGTAGCCCCAACCGTCCGCGATCAGCTCTTCCGTCGGCCGCGGGCCGTTGAAGACGGGAAAGCCGCGTCCCGCCGGCAGGGACTCGCCCGGCAGCAGAGGGCGTCCGAACATGATCATCGCCGGCACGGGCCCTTTCGCGTTTGCGGGCGTGACCAGCACCATCTGGATATCCACGTTGATTTGCGGGTCCGAGGCGTTCTCCACGTGCCCGACCAGCTGTTTTCCGATCACCGGATGGGAACCGATCGTGGCGTTGACCGTCTTCGTTACGGTCCACGTGACTCGGGGGAGATCTTTGGGAATGCGCCCGTAGACCTCGCTCTCGAAATCCTTCACGATCTCGGGACGCCGCTCCTTCCACCACATTTCGGCGGTGGTGACTTTCCGGCCGTTCTTCAGCGTGAGCGGGTCCGGCAGGTCCGGAAACGGATTGGCTTTCGATTCGTCGTAGTTGGCGTGGTTGGGTGCGGCCTCATTGCCGCTCGGGCCGGGACGGAGCGCTTTGATCCCAAGCTGCTCCATCATGTTTTGATGGTCTTCGGCGGCGGTCCAATCCTTGGGTGCGGGCGCCTGCTGCGCGAACAGGGCGGTGGCGGCGAATAGGGTGAGTAGTTTCACGAGTCTCGCTACTCCTTTGTCGAGACTCATGATATCGCCCTGACGCTTTACTCGTAGCGCAGAACTTCGGCGGGAGTGATCTTGGTCGCGTTGCGCGCCGGGTAAATCGTGGCGAGGAAGCTCACGAGAATCGCCGCGCCCGCGATCCAAAGTGCGTCGAGGGGCCGCGGATTGAACGGGACGTAGCTCAACGCGTACACAGTCGGGTCGAGCGGCGGCCACTTGTATTTGGCCGCGACATAGCAGAGCGAATAACCCACGGTCAGGCCCACGGCGCTGCCCACGATCCCGATCAGCACGCCTTGCAGCATGAAGATACGGCGGATCTGCGATTGCCGCGCGCCCATCGACATCAGCACCGCAATGTCGCGATACTTCTCCATCACCATCATCACCAGCGTGATGAAGATGTTGAGCGCGGCCACCAGTTCGATCAGCCCGATCGTGATGATGGTGACCACCCGTTCCATGTTCAACGCGCCGAGCAGTTGCTTGTTGCGTTCGAGCCAGGTGGTGGTGGTGTACCTGGAGCCCACGACCTTCTCGATCTCCTTCGCGATCTGCGGAGCGTTGTCGAGGTTGTCCACATTCAGCTCAATCTGGTTCACCTGGTCCGGGATATGCAGGAACCGCTGTTCGGCCGCGATCGATGTGAACGTCCACTTGTCGTCGATCTCGTAAAATCCGGTTTCGAAGATGCCAACCACTTTGAACTTGCGGATCGAGGGACGAACGCCGATCGGGGTCAGTTCTCCCTGCGGGCTGACCACGTTCACAATCGAATTCATCACCATCCCGGTGTCGTCCACCAGGCGCGCCCCGAGAATGATGCCCGGCGGATCCGCGTTCGCATCGCGAAGCCGGTCAAGCGAGCCGGCTTTCAGATGCCGCAGGGTGTCGCTAATGCCGAGTTCCTCATTCGGATCCACGCCTTTGAGTAGCGCTCCGGTGGATTGCAGCGGACCGGTCAGAAAAACCTCGCTGTAAAGCGCCGGGGAGACCGCTTTCACGTGCGGGAGTTTCGCAAGCTTCGCCGCCATGCCGCGCCAGTCGTCGATCCCTTCTCCCGGTACCTTCGGCATGACATTGATGTGGGCCATCGCGCCCAGCAGGTTGCGCTGCAGCGTCGAGCGGAAGCCGTTGTTCACGGCCAGCGCGATCACCAGCGCCATGACCCCCGCCGCCACGCCCACCACCGAGATCACCGTGATGATCGAGACCATGGCTTCTTTGCGGCGCGCCCGCAGATAGCGGGCGGCCACGAAAAGCTCGAAAGTGGATGCCCGGGATTTACGTTCTTTTTCCATCGAGTTCGCGCATCGCCTGAACCAGTTCGATCGGCCCTTCCGGGCGCAGCAGCGGAAACAGAATGACGTCGCGGATGGAGCGGGTCCCGGTGAGAATCATGGTGAGGCGGTCGATCCCGATCCCTTCTCCGCCGGTGGGCGGCATCCCGTAGGCCAGCGCGCGCACATAGTCTTCGTCCATCTGGTGCGCTTCTTCGTCGCCGCGCTCGCGCATCGCGAGCTGCATTTCGAAGCGCCGCCGCTGCTCCTGCGGGTCGTTCAACTCGGTGTAGGCGTTGCCGAGTTCCATCCCGGCGGCATAGATTTCGAAGCGTTCCACGAAAGCCGGATCGTCGGGCTTCTGCTTGGAAAGCGGCGAGGTCTCCACCGGGTAGTCGTAGATGACGGTCGGCTGAATCAGCTTCGCCTCGACCTGCCGCTCGAAGATTTCGGTGAGCGCTTCGCCCGCATTCGGCTTTCCCGAGTTGTGGATGAGCCATTCGGGGTTGGCGACGTCGTCCATCGTGGGGCGGTTATCCCCTTCCCAGAAATGGACGATGGCTTCGCGCATGGTGTACTTCTCCAGGTGACCGAAATCGAGGCACTGGCCCTCGTACTCCACCTTCGTCCCGCCGGTCGCGGCAATCGCCGCCTGCGAAAGCAGCACTTCGGAAAAGTCGATCAACCCGCGGTAATCCGTGTACGCCTGGTAAAACTCCAGCATCGTGAACTCGGGGTTGTGATGCGTGGAGAGCCCTTCGTTGCGGAAGTTGCGATTGATCTCGTAGACACGGTCCATGCCGCCGACGATCAGCCGCTTGAGGTACAGTTCGGGCGCGATCCGCAGGTAGAGGTCGATATCGAGCGTGTTGTGGTGCGTAGTGAACGGGCGCGCCGTGGCGCCGCCGTAGAGCGGCTGCATCATGGGCGTTTCGACTTCGATGAAGCCGCGCGACTCCAGTTCCCGGCGCAGCGCGGAGATGATTTTGGCGCGCGTCACGAACACTTTGCGCGCGTCGGGGTTCGCGATCAGGTCCAGGTAGCGCTGGCGGTAGCGGGTCTCCACGTCTTCGAGCCCGTGCCATTTCTCCGGCATAGAGAGCAGCGTCTTCGAGAGGAATTCCAGCTTCTCCGCGTGCACGCTCAGTTCGCCGGTGCGCGTGCGGAAGAGGTAACCTTCCACGCCGATGGTGTCGCCGATGTCCAGCATCTTGAAGAGCTGGAAATCGCGCTCGCCGACGGCGTCCTTCTTGACGTAAATCTGGAGGCGCTCGCCATTTTGCTGCAGATGGGCGAAGCCCGCCTTTCCCATGTGCCGCAGCGTCATCACCCGCCCGGGGATCCTGACGCGATTTTCGGGCGTCAACTCCTCGGCGGTCTTCGCGCTGAACGCCGCCAGGATGTCCGGTATGGTGTGCGAAAAATCGTAGCGGCGCCCATAGGCCCGGAATCCAAGGCCCTCAATCTCGTCGATGCGCGCCAGGCGCTGTTTCAGCAGCTCGTCTTCCAGCGACAAAATGTTCTCCTGTTTATTGGCAGCCCGCTGAGGAATTTCCCGGGGACCCGCCATGCGCCGAAGAAAAAACGAAATCGGTTATTATAGGTTCTTCTTTTGCGACGCTCTATCTCCATTATCATTCCTGCGTACAACGAAGAGAAGCGGCTACCGGCGACACTGGAGATCGTCAGCCAATACCTGTCGTCTACGCAGTGGGAGTTTGCCGAAGTCATTGTCGTGAACGACGGCTCGACTGACGGCACGGCCGATGTTGCCCGCAAAATCGGCGCGCGCGTCCTCGAAAATCCGGGGAACCGTGGAAAGGGGTATTCGGTCCGGCACGGAATGCTGGAAGCAAGCGGCGATTGGCTGCTTTTCAGCGATGCGGATCTCTCGGCCCCGATCGATGAACTCGGAAAACTGTGGCAGGTGTCGGAGCGCGAGCAGGCCCCGGTCGTCATCGGCTCTCGCGCGCTCGACCGGTCGCTGATCGGCGTACGCCAGCCGGTGTTTCGCGAGAATATGGGCCGCTTCTTCAATCTGGTCATGCGGATGATCACCGGCCTGCCGTTTCGGGATACGCAATGCGGCTTCAAGCTGTTCGAAGCGCGCGCCGCCCGTGAGATCTTCGCGCGCCAGCTTCTGGATGGCTTCGGTTTCGACGTCGAGGTGCTTTACATCGCGCAACATCTGGGGTTCCGCGCCATCGAGGTGCCGGTCCGCTGGAACGATGCCGCGGGAACGAAGGTGAGCCTCTGGCGGGGTTTGAAAGCGTTCAGCGACCCGGTGCGCGTGCGATGGAACGGCATCACGGGAAAATACCGCGCGGCCGCCGTCAGACCTTGACGATGACCTCCCGCAGTTGCTCGCGGGTCAGGAAGAACTTCACCGATTCGAATTCCCCGAACAGCTTCTCCAGGCTGCGATTATTGAACAGCTGGGTGGGGCGCCGCCGGCCCAGCTGGGAAACTTGCAGCGAGTTGATCTCCTGTATACGGAACGTGTAGAACGGAACCGCGTCCAGCTTGTCGTCCGAATGGAAGAAGGCCAGCAGATAACTCTTCGGGCGCACGATCTTCCGCATCCGTTCGATCACCGCGGCCAACAACGGCGGTTCCAGGTACTCCAGAACGTCCCAGATCAATACGCCATCGAACTGAGCGTCGGGGTAATCCAGCGCCTGGCGGAGGAAGTACTCGATGCGCCCGGCATTAGATTGATCCACCGTGTCGTTGGTGCCGAAGGTTTCGTTGAGGATCTGGAGGAAATCCTCCGAATATAAACGGTGGCCCAGGTTGGTGATGAAACTTACGTTCTGCTGGGTCGCTCCGCCGAGGTCGAGAATCGTCAGACCCGATTGCCCGCGGATATAGCTGAAGAATTCCTCCAGCCCGCGGCTGGCGCGCGTGGCTACCGCCGCCTGCACGCCCGACTGCCGTGTCGGGCGGGAGTTCCCCATGGGAGCGGCAGGACCGTTGGGAGCGGTCCCATTGGTCTTGCCGCGCAAAATATTCTTCAGCGGTCCGGGCAACTGCATAAGGGACCCTGACGTTTAGCGCTTTGTTTCCGGAGCCCCGGCCGTAACCGGAGCGTTCTGCGAGGCCGGTGATGCCTGCGCTTTCGACGCCTTCGCCGGTTCGGGCTTCACGATATCGATACTGCCCTTGAAGTAGGCGCCGTCTTCGATGATGATGCGCGCTGTTTTAATGTCGCCTACCAGCTTGGCGTCTTTGCGGATCTCGATCTTATCGGCAGCTTCCACGTTGCCTTGGATCGAGCCGAGGGCCACTACTTCCCGCGCCTTGATGGTCGCATGGACCGTCCCGTTTGGACCGACGGTCAGCTTATGTTCGGGAGCCTCCACCGTCCCTTCCACGTCACCGTCGACGTACAGGTCCTCTTTGCTGTGGATCTGGCCGTTAATTTTGACGGCCTTCCCGATGGTCGCCGAGCTGCCGCGCGGCTCCGGTTCGTATCTTCCGGCTGGCATGGACACGGTTGTTGTCTCCTTTTTCTGTTCCACTGGATTGGGCGCCACGGGGGCGGGGGCCGAACCCGGTGGATTATAAGATTTCAGGGGTTCCTCGTCCCGGCGTTTATTCCACATTGGGCCGCTCTCCTGGATGGACGATCATTACGTGCATAATACAACTCTTTAGTCTAAGGGTCAGCATTGAAAAAAGGCAAACGGAACAAACCTATCTTATTTTCGCTCCGGGCCCTTGGCGCGTGTCTTCAGCAGGATGGGGGTTCCGCGAAATCCGAACCGCTTCCGAATCTGGTTGATCAGGTATCTTTCGTGAGAAAAATGGAGCGGTCCGCGGCGGTTGGTGAAGACCACGAATTCGGGCGGACGTATAGATGCCTGAGTGATATAGAAGATTTTCCGCTCCTCGAAACGAAGGTGTTCCACGAAGCGGTTCATTTCACCCGTCCCGATGCGTTGCGAGGCCGATTCGTAGACTTCGCGGATCAGTTTATAGAGTTGTTCCGTGCCCGCGCCGGTCTTCGCCGAAATAAAAACTACGGGTGCGTATTCCAGGAATTTGAACTGGTCGCGTACTTTTTCGGTAAACTCGTTCTTCTGCTGCCCCTTGTGCCCCTGGACCTCGTCCCACTTGTTGACCACGAGGATCAGGGCGCGCCCGCCCTCGTGGGCATACCCGGCAATGGTCGAGTCCAGGCCCACGACGCCTTCGGTGGCGTCGAGCACCAGCAGGACCACGTGCGCCATGCGGATGTTGCGGCGCGCCATCACGACGCTCAACTTCTCCGCCATCAGCTTGGTTTTGCTCTTGCGGCGGATGCCGGCGGTGTCAACGAAAACGTAATCCACGCCGTCGCGGTGCACGGTCTCGTCCACCGCGTCGCGGGTGGTTCCCGCTACCGGGGAGACGATCGCCCGCTCCTCGCCGGTCAACGCGTTGAGCAGCGTCGATTTGCCGACATTCGGGCGTCCGATGATGGAGACCTTGATGCGCCCCTCCGGTTCGGGCTCCGCCGGCGTTTGGTCCGCTTCCGGGAAGCCCGCGGTCACGCGGTCGAGCAGGGCATCGACATTGGTCCCATGCTCGGAGGAAATCGGGATCACATCGCGAATTCCGAGTTCGTAGAATTCACCCGTGAGATCGTGCCGGGCGGTGGTATCGGCCTTGTTGACCGCCAGGGTGACCGGTTTGCCCAGGCGGAGCAGCATTTTGGCCAGATCGCGGTCCGGGCCGGTGATTTCGGCGCGGCCATCCACCAGGAAGATGATGTGCGCCGCGTCCGCCAGGGCTACTTCGGCCTGGTGAAGGATCTGGCTCGGGATGTACTCCTGGTCATCGACAACGATCCCACCGGTATCGATCACTTCGAACCGGCGGCCGTCATGTTCGGCAGACCCATGAATCCGGTCGCGCGTGATTCCCGGCTCGTCTCCTACGATGGCACGGCGCTGTCCGGTGATGCGGTTGAAAAGAGTGGACTTTCCGACGTTGGGCCTACCCACGATGACCACGCTTGGGGTGGTCTGGGACATGAATCTTCATGATAGCAGGCGGCCGGAAACTTACGCGTGCTACAGTCTTGAATTGAAACACTATCCCATCTTTGTCGACCTGAAGGACCGGCATGTCCTTGTAGTCGGCGCCGGCCGGGTCGCACTCCGCAAAGCGAAGGGTTTGGTCGAGGCCGGGGCCAAGGTGACGGTGGTTGCGCCGGAATGGGAGACCGAGTTCGAATCGCTGCCGGTCAGGCTGGTGCAGCGCCGCTTCCGGGCATCCGATCTGGCGGGCGCCATGCTCGTCTTTGCCGCCACGGACGACCGGCTGACGAATCACCGTATAGGCATCGCGGCCAAGGGCAAGGGCGTCTTCGCCAATATCGCGGATTCCGCCGAGGAGTGCGACTTCGTGGTTCCCGCCCGCTTGCAGCGAGGCACGGTACAGGTGGCCGTTTCCACCGGCGGCGAGAATCCCCGCCTTTCCGCGGAACTCCGCAAACGCCTCGAAGAGGTTCTGTAATACCCGGCTTGACTCGGAATGATCGCATTTTCCTCCATCAACAAGCAGTACGGCAAGCAACTCGTCTTTGTAGACGCCTCGTTCCAGCTGAACCCCGGCGAAAAAGTCGGACTGGTCGGCCCGAACGGCTCCGGTAAGACCACGCTCTTCCGCATGGTCGTGGGGGAAGAGGTGCCCGACGAGGGCGAAGTGTCCGTCCCCAGGAAGCTGACTATCGGCTACTTCCGGCAGGACGTGGAAGAGATGAAGGGCCGCTCGGTGATTGACGAAGCGATTGCCGGCAGCGGCCGCCTCGGCGACCTGCACCACGAACTCGAAGCGCTGCACCGCGCCCTGGAAGACCCCGGGCAGGTTCCGGAAATGGACCGCATCCTGGCCCGTTTCGGGGAGGTCCAGGAAGAGTACGAGCACCTGGGAGGCTATTCGCTCGAGGCGCAGGCCCGCGAGGTGCTTCACGGCCTCGGCTTCGAGGACGACCAGATCGATGGCGATGTCGGCGCGCTCTCGGGCGGCTGGAAGATGCGGGTCGCGCTGGCCCGCGTGCTGCTGGGGCGGCCGGACGTCCTGCTCATGGACGAGCCAACCAACCACCTGGATCTCGAATCGATCATCTGGCTCGAGCGGTTCCTCAAATCGTTCGGCGGCGCGCTGCTGATGACGTCGCACGACCGCGAGTTCCTCAACCGGATCGTCTCGAAAATCGCCGAGATCGATTCCGGCGAGATCAACGTCTACTCCGGCAATTACGATTTCTACGAGCGCGAACGGGCCATCCGCGAAAGCAACCAGCAGGCCGCTTTCGCCCGGCAGCAGGCCATGCTGGCGAAGGAGCAGCGCTTCATCGAGCGCTTCCGCACGCACGCCGCCAAAGCCGCGCAGGTGCAGAGCCGGATCAAAGCCCTGGACAAAATCGACCGGATCGAACTGCCCAGAAAGCGGCAGGTGGTGAAGTTCGAGTTCCGCGTGCCGCCGCGTTCGGGCGACCAGGTGGCCGTCATCGAGGACATCCACAAGCGTTACGGCAAGCGAGCGCTGTACCAGGGGTTCAGCCTCACCATCCGCCGGCAGGAGCGCTGGGCGGTGATGGGCCGCAACGGGGCGGGGAAGACTACGCTGCTCAAAATGATCGCCGGCGCGACGCAGCCGGACGCCGGAACCGTGCGGCTGGGCGCCAGCCTGAGCATGGGCTACTTCGCGCAGCAATCGCTCGACGTCCTCGACGGCGATCTTTCGATCATCGAGCAACTCCAGAACGACTTTTCGCAGGACAACCTGGGTTCCCTCCGCACCTTGGCGGGCGCCTTTCAGTTCTCCGGGGACGATGTCGATAAGCGCATCCGCTCGCTCTCCGGCGGCGAAAAATCGCGCCTGGCCATGGCGCGGATGCTGTACAACCCTCCGAATTTCCTGGTTCTGGACGAGCCCACGAACCACCTCGATCTGGCCACGAAAGAGATGCTCGTGGAGGCGCTGAAAGACTTCGAGGGGACCATGATTTTTGTCTCGCACGATCGCACGTTCCTGCGCGGGCTGGGCACAAGGGTGCTGGAACTCGGCGGGGAAACCGGCGCCGGCGCCCCTGTGGTGTATCCGGGGTCGTATGTCGAATACGTCCAGAAACTGGGCCACGAAGCCCCCGGGATCTACGCGTAAGTGACGCCGGGCGACCGCTCCGCCGATCGTGCGCAGCAATCGGCCGCAGCGACTTCCACAGTCGGCTGAATACCGTACCCCTGTTAAACTGAAATTACCCCGATGCCCACCCAGGCCCGCACCGCAGGCGCACGCCAGTTTTTTTCGCGCGGCGGAACTCTCTCCAAATGGCATCCGAACTACGAGTTCCGCGCCGGACAGGTGGAAATGGCGGAGGCTGTGGAATCGGCGCTGGCGGACAAGCGGCACCTGATCGTGGAAGCCGGAACGGGCACCGGCAAGACTCTCGCCTACCTGGTGCCCGCCCTGCTTTCGGGCAAACGCATCGTGGTTTCCACCGGCACCAAAAATCTCCAGGAGCAGCTTTTCTTCAAGGACGTCCCGTTCCTGCAGCAGCACTTCTCCCGGCCGCTCAAGGTCTGCTACATGAAGGGCCGGAACAACTACGCCTGCCGGCAGAAGATTTACGACGCGGAAAAAGAGCCCGTGCTGAGCGGACTGGAGGAGCTGGCCGATTTCCAGGTGATCCGCGATTGGGAAAAAGCCACCGAGTTCGGCGACCGCGCGGAAATCAAAACTCTCCCCGAGGGCAGCACCGTCTGGGCCAAGGTGGATGCCCGCACCGAACTCTGCACCGGCCAGAAATGCCCCAACTACGAGCGCTGCTTCATCACGCTGATGCACCAGCGGGCGCTTGAAAGCGACATCATCATCGTCAACCACCACCTCTTCTTCGCGGACCTTTCGTTGCGCGACGAAAACTACGAAGGCGGAATCCTTCCGGAATACCACGCGGTAGTGTTCGACGAGGCGCACGAGATCGAAGAAGTCGTAGGGCAGTACTTCGGCGTCACCATCAGCAATTACCGGTTCCAGGAACTGCGGCGCGACGTCTCCGTCATCGCGCGGATGAAGAAGATCGGAACGCCGGAGCTCGATCGCATTCTGGAGCGGCTGGAAGAGCTTTCGAACCAGTTCTTCGGGCTGTTCGGCGAGGCCGAGCGGCGGGTTGCGTTCCACGGGCGCGACGCCTTTCGCGAGGATAACGAGGGACTATATACAAGCCTCCGCGCCGCGCTCGAGCTGACCGGGTCGCACCTGAAGCTGCTGAAGAACCCGCCCGAGGAGATCGCCCCGCTTTTCCGCCGCGCCAACGAACTCAGCCAGGGGCTGCGCTTCGTGATGGAGGAAGACGACGAGCGCTACGTCTACTGGATCGAAAAGCGCGGCCGGGGCTGCTTCCTGCTGGCCACGCCGATCGAGGTTTCGAGCATCGTCTCGGAGAAGCTGTTCCAGCGGGTGGAAACGGTCGTGCTGACGTCCGCCACCCTGGCAGTTTCCGGCGGCTTCGAATATGTCGAAAAGCGGCTGGGCCTGGAGAATGCGCGCAGCCTGGTGGTGCCGGGTCATTTCGACTACCAGCAGCAGGCGCTGCTCTACGTTCCGCAGCATCTTCCCGAGCCGCGCAACCCGGCCTTCACCAAGACGGCGGCCGAGGAGGTCGCGCTGATCCTGGAGCACAGCCGCGGCAGGGCTTTCGTGCTCTTCACGAGCTACCAGCAGATGCGGCTGGTATACGATGCGGTCTCTTTCGAAATCGACTACCCGATCCTGCTCCAGGGCACCGGTCCGCGCAGCGCGCTGCTCGAAGAGTTCCGCTCCACCCCCAATTGCGTTCTCTTCGCCACCTCCTCGTTCTGGCAGGGGGTGGACGTGCCGGGCGATCAATTGAGCTGCGTTATCATAGATAAACTACCGTTCGCAGTTCCCAACGATCCGGTGGTCAATGCCCGGATCGAAAGCATTCGGAAAGCCGGCGGAAATCCGTTTTACGACTACCAGATCCCTCAGGCGGCGATCGCTCTGAAACAGGGGTTCGGGCGGTTGATCCGGAGCAAAACCGATCGCGGTGTGCTGGTCCTGCTGGACAACCGAATCACCAAGCAGCGCTACGGCCAGGTGTTTTTCGATAGCCTTCCCGATTACGGTTTCACCACCCGAATCGAAGACGTGGAGAAGTTTTTCGATGTTTGAGATCACGATTGAAGAGACATTTGCGGCCGGACACGCGCTGCGGAACTACCGCGGGAAATGCGAAAACGTCCACGGCCACAACTATCGCTGCCAGGTGGCGGTACAGGGCGAGCAACTGGATTCCATCGGGCTGCTGGTGGATTTCGTCGAACTGAAGCGGGTGGTGCACTCGGTGCTCGACCGTATGGATCACCAGTGGTTGAACGATTTTCCGCCCTTCGACGTGCTGAATCCCTCTGCCGAAAACATGGCCAGGTTCATCTATGACGAGGTCAATTCGGGACTCGGGCAGAAAAACGGCGTGAAGATCGGGTGGGTCAGGCTCTGGGAAACGGACACGGCCTCGGCAACCTACCGGCCGTAGTGCAAGGCCCGATCCCTTACGGTCGCGGCTCTGTGGCCGCTGGTTCTCGAACGACACGAGCCGCCGGCGCGGCCCGCGGGTCCGATCGGCCGCCCGTCCTGTGGCGTGGGAGACACAGAGCCGCGACCGTCCGGGAGCGGGCCTCTATGCTTGTAGCTTTACCGCCCGTAATAGGCGGCGTTGCGAGCGGTGAACTCCCCCCACTTTTCCGGAAGATCGTCCAGCGCGAAGATCGCCGATACCGGACAGACCGGAACGCAGGCGCCACAGTCAATGCACTCGACCGGATCGATGAACAGCAGTTCCTCGCTGGCGTGGTTGGGTTCATCCTTCTTAGGGTGAATGCAATCCACCGGGCAGGCGTCGACACAGGCGGTATCTTTGGTACCGATGCAGGGTTCTGCTATAACGTATGCCATTTGTGTAGGTTTCCCAGGTATCTATAGATAGCACACGAAGACCGGAAATACAATTCGCATCTTGCGAAAGGGGCAGCCGGCGCATGAAACTGTAATGGATGCCCGCGAAAGTCAGAAAAGCCGTGTTCCCGGCCGCCGGCCTGGGTACGCGATTCCTCCCCGCTACGAAGGCGCAGCCGAAGGAAATGCTGCCGATTGTTGATAAGCCGATCATTCAGTACGGCGTCGAGGAGGCGCTCCACTCGGGGATTCAGAACATCATCATCGTCACCGGACGCGGGAAGAGCGCCATCGAAGATCATTTCGACGTGAGTTTCGAGCTGGAATACCTGCTGGAGTCGCGCAACAAGCGGAACCTGCTGTCCATCGTCCATGGCATCTCGGACATGATCAACGTGTCCTACATCCGTCAGAAGGAGGCGCTCGGTTTGGGGCATGCCGTCCTCCGGGCGATGGAGTTGGTCGGTGACGAACCGTTCTCCGTGGTTCTGGCGGACGACCTGATCGATTCGGAAACTCCCTGCCTGCGCCAGTTACTGGACGTCTACGGCTTTTTCGGCGCGCCGGTCCTGGCCGTAATGGAAGTGCCGCGGGACAAGATCTCGTCATACGGCTGTATCGACGCCGAACCCGTGCACCACAATGGCTCCACCGACCGGGTCTACCGGATTCGGGACCTCGTGGAAAAGCCGGACCCCTCCGTGGCGCCCTCCAACCTGGCGATCATCGGCCGCTACGTCCTGACGCCGGAGATTTTCGATTCCCTGCAAGCCATCGAGCCCGGTTCCGGCGGGGAAATCCAGTTGACGGACGCGCTCAAGCACCTTCTGCGGAGCCGCCCCATTTATGCTTACCGGTTCGAGGGCACGCGGTACGACGCCGGTGACAAACTCGGGTTCCTGAAGGCCACGGTCGAGTATGCCCTCCGCCGCCACGATCTGGGCGGCCCGTTCCGCGAGTATCTGAAAGAGCTAAAGTTGTAGTGGATGATACCCGCCGGCTGCAAGGAACGCTGTGTCGCGCTGCTCGGTCCGCGAGGGGTGCTCGACCGGCCCGAAGATCTCACGTTGTACGAGTACGACGGCAGCGTCGATAAGCACCGTCCGGACCTCGTGGTATTTCCCCGAAGCACGGCCGATGTTGCAGCCCTGGTGAAGATCGCCCAGGAGTTCCGCGTGCCGTTCGTGGGCCGCGGCGCCGGCACAGGACTCTCGGGCGGTGCAATCCCCCGCGAGGGCGGCATGCTCGTCGTGTTCTCCCGGATGAACCGGATTCTGGAAATCGACCTGGAGAACGAACGCGCGGCCGTGCAGCCGGGAGTCGTCAACCTGGACGTTACGGTGGCGGTTCAGGGGCAGGGGTATTTTTACGCGCCGGACCCCTCCAGCCAGCGCGCCTGCACCATCGGCGGGAATGTCGCGGAGAACGCCGGAGGCCCGCATACCCTGGCTTACGGCGTCACCACCAACCATGTTCTGGGCCTGGAGTTGGTCCTGCCGGACGGCAGCATCGTCGAGACCGGCGGCAAGGAGACGGATCTCCCGGGGTACGACCTCACCGGTCTTCTAACGGGCTCCGAAGGCACCATGGCCCTGGTCACCCGGATTACCGTCCGGGTGGTGCGCAAGCCCGAAATGGTCAAAACGGCTCTCGCTATCTACGCCTCGAACGATCAGGCCGGCCGCACGGTCTCCGAAATCACGGCCCGCGCCATCACCCCGGTCGCGATCGAAATGCTGGATGGCGTGATGCTCCGCATGGTGGAGGAAGCCACCCATGCCGGGTACCCCATGGACGCCGGAGCGGTATTGCTGGTCGAGCTGGAAGGGCTTCGCGAGGCTGTCGAGCAGCAGGTGGAACTGGTGCGCGAGGCGTGCACGGTTTGCGGCGTGAGGGAATTCCGCGTGGCCCGCACCGCCGAGGAGCGCGACCTCCTCTGGAAAGGCCGCAAGAACGCGTTCGGCGCAGTAGGGCGGGTCAGCCCCACCTACTATGTTCAGGACGGGGTGGTGCCGCGCACCAAGATCGCAGCGACGCTTCGTTTCATAGGTGAGGTTGCGCAGCGGACCGGGCTGACCATCAGCAATATCTTCCATGCGGGCGACGGCAACATGCACCCGATCATCCTGTTCGATCCCCGCAAACCGGGCGATCTGGAGAAGGCGCGGGCCGCGGGCGAGGAAATCCTGACGTATTGCATCGATGCCGGCGGATCGATCACCGGGGAGCACGGCGTGGGCATGGAAAAGAACGAGCTGATGGCGCGGCTGTTTTCGGGAGAGACGCTGGAGATGATTGCCCGCCTGAAGTCGCTGTTCGATCCGGAAGGGCGGCTTAACCCGGGGAAGATGCTGCCGACGGGCCGGGGGTGCATGGAGATCCGGCAGGAGCGGTTGCAGCCGGGAGCGCCGGTGTTTTAGCCTCGTTACAGCACGGATAGGCGGGCTTGAAAGCCCGCGCCGGCTCATCTGAGCCCCCCGCGTCTCCGGCGGGCCCGCGGTCGTCTGGGCCCCCCGCCATGTGGGGCAGGTTTCAACCTGCGCGGGGCGTAAGCCCCGCTTCCGCATACGCTTGCGGCAGGTCGGCGCCGACCCGATGAGAAACGAGGTTTAGAGCTTTAGCAAGTCAAAAACGCGCAGGCCGGGAGGCCTGCGCCACTGATGGGCCACTACGCCCGGCGGCGCATTTCGGCGCGGGCCTCGGCTTCCGCGGTCCGGGTGCGTTCGGCTTCCCGTTTGTCGTGCAGTTTCTTGCCTTTAGCGGTCGCGAACTCGACTTTGATCCGCCCTCCCTTGAGGTAGATCTTGGTCGGAATCAGCGAGAGGCCCTTTTCGCGGGTCTCAGCCAGCAGTTTGTCGATCTCCCTGCGGTGCAGCAGCAGTTTCCGGTTCCTCACCGGCGGGTGGTTCTCCCGGTTTCCGTGGGAATACTGGCCGATGTGGGCATTGATGAGCCAGGCTTCGTTGTTGAGGACCGCCGCGTAGGCGTCCTTCAACTGAATCTTGCCGTCCTTGGCCGCCTTCACTTCCGTCCCGGTCAGGACCATCCCGGCCTCGTAGCGGTCCATCAGGTAGTAGTTGTGCCCGGCCTGCCGGTTGTCGCTCAGCACCTTGACACCGGCGTTTTTTTCTGCCACGTCACCTCCCGTCGCGTTTTCGTCTCCACGCGCGGAAGCCTATACACGTCAATAAGTTTAGGTTGATCCTGGGGCGGCGCATTGGCAATTCATCTTAACATAGCCCCTCCGGCTGGCCGGTAGAGCTGATTGAACATGTCTTTTTTCAAACACTTAACCGCAGTTGTCGCAAGCGTGGCGATGGTGGCGCCGATGGCCCCCCTCGAGGCGAAGACCAAACAGGGAGACAAGTACCTGGCCGAAGGGAGGATCCAGCAGGCCAAAAAGAACTGGGATGCCGCCCTCGAACTATACCAGCAGGCCCTGACCGAAGATCCGGCCGAGATTGTCTACCAGATGGCTGTGGATAAGGTCCGGTTCCAGGCCGGCCAAGCCCACGTGGACCAGGGGTTGAAAATCCGCGCCCAGGGGCAGCTTGGCGAAGCCCTGCTGCAATTTCAAAAGGCTGCCCTGATCAACCCGGCGTCGGAAGTCGCCAAGCAGGAGTTGGAGCTTACCCGGCAGATGATCGAGCGCGAGAAAAAGCGGGTCGAGGCCACGGGCAAACCCGCGCCTCCCGAAGAGAGAGGGATGACCCCCGCCGACCTGGCGCGCCAGGAAACCGAGAAGCAGATCGACCGGATGCTGCCGGTTCCCGAGTTGAGGCCGCTCAATCGCGACCTCATCAATATCAAGATCAACAATCAGCCCGTAAAGGTCCTGTTCGAAACGATCGGCAAGATCGCCGGGATCAACGTTCTTTTCGACCCGGACTATACTCCTCCCACGCATAACACTCTGAACGTCGATTTCGACAATGCCACCCTGGAGCAGTCACTAAATTACATCTCTGTTCTCACCAGGTCCTACTGGAAGCCGCTCTCGCCCAATACGATCTTCGTTACCAATGACAACCCCAACAAGCGCCGTGACTATGCCGAGATGGTCGCCAAGACGTTCTATCTTTCCAACATCAACACTCCCCAGGAACTCCAGGAGATCGTAAACGCGGTCCGTTCCGTCGCCGAATTGCAGCGCGTGGTGGCCTACAACTCGCAAAACGCCATTATCGTTCGCGGCGAAACCGACCAGGTCGCGCTGGCCGGAAAGATGATCCACGATCTCGATAAGCCTCGCGCGGAAGTCGTGGTCGATATCTTCGTGCTGGAAGCCAGTTCGGTGTTTTCCCGCCAATTGACGACGGCGCTCGCGTCGACCGGCCTGAATGTGCCCGTAAACTTCAGCCCCAGGTCAAGCATCACTGTCCCCAGCACCGGGACCCCTACAACCGACCCCACCACGGGAACCACCACGCCGGTCACGAATACTACCTCCCCCATCCCGCTTTCACAACTCGCGCATCTCTCCACGTCAGACTTCTCGATTGTCCTGCCCAGCGCGCTGCTCCAGGCGGCCCTCAGCGATACCAAAACCCGGGTCTTGCAGGCGCCGCAGATCCGCTCGATCGATAATGTGAAGGCCACGCTCAAAATCGGTGAGCGCGAGCCGACCGCCAGCGGCAGCTTTCAGCCCGGCATCGGCGGCGTCGGTATCAACCCGCTGGTCAACACGCAGTTCACCTACATCGACGTGGGGGTCAATGTGGAACTCACGCCGCGGGTCAACGACAACGGCGATGTCTCGATGCACATCGATCTCGACATCTCGAGCGTAACGGGTCAGGTCAACCTGGGCGGCATCAACCAGCCCATCATCGGCCAGCGGAAAATCTCGCACGATATCCGCATGCACGAGGGCGAGGTCAACCTGCTCGGGGGCCTGATCAACCAGCAGGACAGTAAGCAGCTCACCGGAATTCCCGGACTCTCGAGCATTCCGATTCTGAAGCAGCTGTTTACGGGCCATAGCGTGGACCACCAGAGCGACGAACTGATGATCGCCCTGATCCCGCACATTGTGCGTCGTCCCGAGATTACGGCCGAGAACCTACGCGGCATCGCGGTGGGCAACCAGCAGAGCATCAAGCTGAGCTATGCTCCCCCCGAAGCTGAAGCGGTCACACCGCAGCCTGGCGCGAAGACGGCTAGCCCTGCCGCCGCCCAGAACCCCGCCGCGCCGCCCGCCGGTTTGATCCCCACCATGGTCATGCCGGGCGTTCAGGCTCCGGGAGTGCCGCCGGCCCCGCCGGCCACTGCCCCGCCCGCCACCGCACCGCCGGCGACGGCTCCTCCCGCTACGGCTCCTCCGGCGACGGCTCCTCCGTCCGCTTCCGGACCGGCGGCCGCCGGGCGCGTACTGTTCACCCCTCATGTGGTCGAGACCAACCAGGGGGCCAGCTTCACGGTGACGCTTTCCGTCGAGAACGCGGCGAATGCCGAGACGGCGCCGATTCAGCTCCGGTACGATCCCAAACTGTTGCGGCTCAACGACGCCGCCCAGGGCGACTTCATGGCCAGGGACGGCAAGCAGCCGGTGTTCACCAAGAACATCCAGAACGATTCGGGCGCCGCCACCATCATGATCAATCGCCCGCCGGGGTCGCTCGGAATCTCCGGATCCGGCGCGCTGGTCACCTTGAGCTTCCAGGCGGTCGGCAAGGGTTCGACAGCGGTCGAAGTTCCCAACCTGGTGATCCGCGACCCGCAGGGACAGCCCGCCGCAACCACCAGCGTGCTGCTGCCCGTCACCATTAAGT
Organism: Bryobacterales bacterium; assembly: GCA_963796485.1. GTDB lineage: Bacteria > Acidobacteriota > Terriglobia > Bryobacterales > Bryobacteraceae > CAWCDJ01. The sequence goes on along the minus strand of CAWCLV010000012.1, from coordinate 372,846 downwards.
AAAAGTATGCGGCGCAAGAGGCAAAAAGGACTGACCCTGGTGGAACTGATCGTGGCATTCACGATCATGCTGGTCCTCGCCACAATGGCGGTTCCGCTGGCGCGCGCGAAAATCCGTGCCGAGCGCGAACGCGACCTGCGCTACGCGCTGCGCGACATGCGTACCGCCATCGACAAATATAAGGACAACTGCGACCAGGGCTTTTTCGGCCCTCCCAAGCAGGATTCCGATTGCTATCCCGAATCGCTGGAGCAGTTGGTGGATGGCGTCAAGCTAGCGCAGAGCGCTGACGGCAAGAAGATGAAGTTCCTCCGCCGCATCCCGGTCGATCCGTTTACCGGCAAGCGGGAATGGGGGCTCCTCAGCGACCAGGACGACCCCAAGTCCTCGAGTTGGGGCGGACAGAACGTTTTCAACGTGTACAGCAAGACAACGGACAAAGCGCCCGACGGGAGTTCTTATGCTGAGTGGTAATTGGCGGCAGCGGCGCGTTGCCGGATTCACATTCGTCGAACTGATGGTGGTGATCGCCATCATCGTGATCATCATCTCGATGGCGATCCCGATCTACAGCAAGACGATCACGCGGTCGAGGGAGAGCGTGCTCAAGAACAACCTGTTCACGCTGCGCACCGTGATCGACAACTACACTTACGATAAGCAGAAGGCGCCGCAATCGCTGCAGGACCTGGTGACCGAGGGATACCTGCGCGACGTACCCATCGACCCCATGACCGGAAGCAACCAAACCTGGAAGACCATCATGGAGGATGCCAGCCAGAGCGTAAGCCAAACCGAGCCCGGGATTTTCGATGTGAGGAGCGGATCGGATAAAATGGGGCTCGATGGGACCCCTTATTCGGAATGGTGACCGGCCGCGCCGGCTTCTCGCCATTCTAACCTTAACCATAGGCGCCACATATGCCCAAACGCTGCCCGTTTCCGGCTCCTGTGCGGTCACCGCGGTACCGAGTATCGTACGCGCGGAAGGCCTCACGGAACGGATGGGTGACATCCTCCTCCAGTGTTCCGGTTCCAATCCCGGGGCAGTGATTTCGGGCAATCTCACGGTTTTCCTCCCGGTGAATATCACCAACCGGGTGGATGCCAATAATCAGGCCCAGGACTCGATTTTCGCCGTGGATTACGGCAGCGGATTCGTGCCTACCGGAATTTCCGGGCAGGTTGCGAACCAGATGATCGCGTTCAACGGGCTCAACTTTACGGTACCCCCCTCCGGCCAGATCAACTTCAGAATCTCCAACCTCCGCGCCGCAGCCAACCAGATGGGAACTACCGTCCGCCAACCGATCCAGGCCCAACTCTCGTTCACGCTCCCGCTCACGATCACAACCGGCCAGGCCGGTTTCACGGTCGCCTACACGCAGCCGGGCCTACTCGCCACGTTTTATGACAGAGGGAATATCACCTGTGTCGGATCCCCGGTTCCGGCAACCTTGAGCCTCTCCAACCTGTTCGCCGCCGGAACGGCATTCTCGTCCATACGGCTCACCGAGGGATTCGCAACCGCTTTCCAGCCACGCTCGGGAAGTGAAGACACAGGTACCCGCTTTCTGGTGAAGTACTCCGGCCTCCCGGCAAACGCGCACCTCTACGTTCCGGATTTCGTGAGCGGTTCGAGCGCCCAGGTTCCCACTTCGGGCGGCGATCTCGGATTGCCTCAGCAAGTCGGCCAGTATGTTCCCGGCAGCAACAGCCTGGTGCTGGCTCACGTGCAGTACGCGAACGCGGATGGAACCGGCGGTCTGCCCGTCGGCGCCATCGCCATGGACTCGGCCAGCGAAGTCACCCTGACCAATGGCTCCGGCTACGTCGTTTATGAAGTAATCGACGCCAACCCGAGCCTGCAGGAGAGCGTGCAGTTCCCGACCTTCGTGGGAATTGCCAGCGTTACCGCGCCCTCCGTTGCCCAGGCGACGGTTTCGTTCGCCCCGGTATCGACAGTCGCCAGCGCTTCCACATCGGCGCCGGTGCCGCGTTTCGCTCCCGTCGCGCCCGGCTCCGATTGCACGGCGCAACTCGATTGCAACGCATCGTATTTCCCCGCACTTTCGGTGCTGACCAGCGGCCCGATTTCGTTGACCGCCATCGCCGGAGGCGCCATGACCAGCCAGCCAGGCTACATCCCCGTCCAGAACAGCGGCGGCGGGATTATGAACTGGTCGGCCACTATCAACTACCTCCAGGGATCCGCCTGGCTGATTCTCGATAACACGGGCGGCCAGAACAACGGCAGCGTCCGGGTTTTCGCCAACGTGAAGAACCTGCCTGCCGCCGGAACCTACCATGCCACGGTCGTGATCTCGGCCGGAGCACTGGCGGGGCAGGTCACCGTCCCGGTCACTCTCACCGTGACGCCCGCGCCGCAATTGCCGCCGGCGACGACTCCTCCAGTCTCGACGCCACCCACGTCCACGCCCCCGGTCATCACTCCTTCGGTAATCGTTTCCAAAGTGGTGAACGCGGCTACCTTCGACGTTACCCCGCTCGTCTCCGGTTCGCTCGGCACGATCATGGGCTCGAACCTCTCGGGCAAGACCGTTACCGTCACTTTCGACGGGCAACCAGCCGACGTGCTCTATGACGGCGCCGGCCAGATTAACCTGCGGGTTCCCGCCGGTTTCGAAACCAAAACGTCCGCAACCATGGTCGTCACGGTGGATGGCGTGAGCAGCGCGCCCGATACCGTGGCTCTCTCCCCGGCGTGGCCTTCCGTCTTCGCCGGCGGCGTCCTGAACCAGGACAACAGCGTGAACGCCTCCGGCGCCGGAGCGAGGGCTGGAACCATCCTCCAGATCTTCGCGACCGGAATTCCGCCGGGAGCGACTGTCTCGGCGCGGATCGGCGCGCACGATAACCTCGTGCCGCCGTATGCGGGTCAAGCTCCGGATGTGCCGGGCGTGCAACAGGTCAATGTTGCCGTGCCCGACGACGCCACGGCACCCACTGCGCAACTCGTCATTTGCGCCACCACCGGCGGCCGCCAATACTGCTCGGCTGCCTACTCGCTCACCATTCAGTAGAAAAACCGCTCCCTCGCGGTCGCGGCTCGGCAAATCCTGCCGAGCCGTGATCGTCACGATAGTTCATCGTGCGCAGCAATCGGCCTGCTCGCTCACGGTCGCGGCTCTGTGGTGTCGGGAGTGAAAAACTATGGGGCATTAGGCTCCCCGACCCCCGCGTTTCTCCCGGCCGCCGCGCCCTGTTACCCTGGATTTTCATGCTTCGTTTCCTTCCGGCGCTCTTTACGCTGGTCTTCTTTTCCGCCGGTTGCGGATATGTGGGCGATCCGATGCCGCCGCTGGCCAATATTCCCGCCGCGGTGACGGACCTGACCGCCTTTCAGCGCAGCGCCAGGATCGTCGTGCAGTTTACGCTCCCCAGCCAGACCACCGAGGGCATCGCCATCCACTCTCCGCTGGAGGTGGACCTTCGTGCCGGCACCAAAGCGATCCAACCCTTTTCTCCGGCAGTTTGGGAGGAGGGCGCTACGAAGGTACCCGCCGGCACCATCGAAAGCGGCCACGCGCGCATCGAGATTCCGACCCGGGATTTGACCGGCAAGGAAGTGACGATCGGGGTGCGGGTGATCGGCTCGAACGGGAAGGAGTCGTCCTGGTCCAACTTCGTGAATCTGCCGGTTGTACCGCCGCCCGCAATGCCCTCCGGTGTGGAAGCGAAGGCTACCGCAGAGGGCGTGCTTCTGACGTGGCAGGGCGGCCAGGGCGAGTTTCGCGTGTTCCGCCGCGCCGGCAAAGATGCGGATTTTTCCAGGGTGGCGGATGTTGCGCAGGAGCGATGGATAGACCGGAATTCACAGTTCGGCACGTTCTACTCATACGTAGTTCAGCGGATTGTGAAGACGGGGAACGATCACGACGCCGAGAGCGAACTCACGGCTCCGGTGGTGATCAACCCGGTGGACACCTTCCCTCCAGCGCCGCCCGCTGGCCTGCGCGCGATTCCCGCGCCCGGATCGATCGAACTATCGTGGGACGGCAACGCGGAACCCGACCTGGCGGGCTATCGCGTCTATCGCTTCGCGCCTGGCGGAACCTGGACACGAATCGGCGCTGCCGATCTCCCCGGCTACAGCGACCATAGCGCGGAGAAGGGAAAGACCTACCGGTACGCAGTGAGCGCGGTCGATCGTTCGGGGAACGAAAGCGCGCGCTCGGCCGAAGTTGCTTCCGCCCTGCCGCAGTAAGCGGTGTAGGTTTCGGCCTGTTCGCCTTTGCCACGCGGCTTCCCAAAAACGGACAGAAACATCCGAAATTAACGGCTAAACCGCGGCACGGCGCGTGCATGAAGAGTCCCGACCCGCAAGGAGGTCCCATGCAAACTGCTTCCCGAAGGCGTTTCTTTCGCCGTGGTTTCGAACTGGGCGGCGGCCTCTTCGCCGCAAACGCCGCCGCAGCCGCGCCCCGGAACGAAACGCTCAAGACGATTCACAGCCTGCGAACGACTCATGGCGATTTCTCCGCCCGGCCCGTCTCGGATGCAGACGTGCAGGTGATCCTCGAGGCCAGCGTTCGCGCGGCAAACGCGTCCAACATGCAGAGCTATTCGATCATCGTGAGCCGGGACGCCGCGAAAATCGAAAAGCTGACCGGGTACCGCGGGAGTTGTCTCCTGCTGTATTGCTGCGACCACACACGGCTTGCCGATACGGCGAAATACCTGGACGCGCCGTTCCATCCGGTCAAAATGGAAGCATTCATTACGAGCAGCACGAATACCATTCTGGCGGCGCAGACCGCGGTGATTGCCGCCCGGTCATTGGGGATCGATTCCCTGCTCACGAACGGAATCCACCGCGGCGACGTCGAACGCCTCTGGGAGATTCTGGACCTCCCCCAGGAAACCTGCTTTCCTCTGATCGCACTGATCCTGGGGTATGCGAAGGCCGAGCCCGCATACCAAATGGGGCGGCTGCAAGGGCCGGGCGTCATTCATCATGAGAAATATCAGCGCCTGAACAGGGACGAGCTCAACGAAATCGTCCGGCAGCATGACGACCCGGCGCTGCACCTGGCGCTCAACGACGAATGGCGGCAGAAGGGCCGCAAACATTACCTGGACTGGTTTTTCAAGGACTGGATGAATCGCTTCAAGCCCGCTGCCGGCGAAAGCGCGTTATTCAAGCGCCTCAAAAAGAGCGGCTTTATCGACGGGCAGCCCGGGTAGCCGCCCGCCTATTCGTTGCGCAAGGCCGTTGTCGGATCGAGGGCAGCGGCACGCCTTGCCGGCAGCCACGATGCGAGGGCCGCAATCGCCAGGAAGACGACCGCCACGGCAAGGAACGTCAGCGGGTCGCCGGCTTCGACGCCTACCAGCATGCTGCTCATCGAGCGGGTCAGCGCGCCGGCGGCGACCGCTCCGATGGCGATCCCGGCCACGCTCAACTTCATGCCGCCCCCGACCACCAGGGCGAAGATGCGTCCCGGCGCCGCGCCCAGGGCCATGCGGACGCCGATCTCCGGTGTCCGCTGGCGGACCAGCGTTGCCAGCACGCCGTACAATCCCACGCCTGCCAGCAGTGCGGAGATCACCCCGATCGTACCGATCAGCAGCAGGGAAAACCGCGTGCCGGCCTGTGCCTTACCGACCAGCACATCCATCGGCTGTAACCCGGCGATCAGCAGATGCGGGTCGAACCTGGCCATTTCTGACCGCACCGCGACGGCCAGCGCCGCCGGGTTTCCGGCCGTGCGAATCGCCCACCAGTTGGCCGCGCCGTGGCCGAGGAAGCCGTCCGTGAAATAAAGCTGCTCGCGCCCGGCTTCGGCGAGCGACGAATCGCGCTGGTGCGTCACCACCCCGATGATCTCTACGGATTCGGGCTCCGGCGTCCGGATGCGGATCAGAATCCGCTTGCCCACGGGCGATTGCCCCGGGAAGGCCTTTTGCGCCAGCATCTCGTCCACCAGCACGAGGTTGCGATCCGGCGCATTATCCGTGTCGGTGAAGGTGCGTCCGGCGATCAGCCGGGTGCGCAGGGTGTCGAAGTATCCGGGCAGGACGAGTTGAAAATCCACCGCCTGAAAACGGCTGGGATCGGCGCGTGCGGTTTCCAGTCCCCAGCGAATCGGGCTGAAGCCGCCGGCGAGCGGGAAGGGAAACGAGGCGGTCACGCCGCGGACCCCGGGAATGGCCGCGAGGCGGCTCCGGATTTCACGCATGAACGCCGCTCGCGCTTCGGGCGCCGCTCCGCCGCGTCCGCCGAGCAATTGGAACGTGAGCAGGCCGTGAGGCTCGTAACCCGGGTCGATATTCTGCAGGGCGACAAAGCTCCTGACCATAAGGCCGGAGCCGACGAGCAGCACAAAGCAAAGTGCCACCTCCGCTACCGCGACGGCGTTGCGTAACAAGCCGCCGCCGCCCAATCCGGAGGTCCGTCCGCTGCCGCGCAGCACCTGCATGATGTCGGGCCGGGAGGCGCGCCACGCCGGCGCCAGCCCGAACAGCGCGGCAGCGAACAGCCCCGTGAATGCGGCGAAGGCCAGCACGGCGGGGCTGATGGAAACCGAGTCGAGCCGGGGAAGGTCGCCGGGCGCGATCGCGAGCAGTTCGCGAATACCCCATTGGGCAAGGACAACCCCGAATATAGTCCCCGCGGCGGAGAGCACCAGGGCTTCCGCCAGGATCTGGCGGACCAGGCGCCAGCGGCTGCCGCCCAGGGCCGTGCGCACCGCCAGTTCCCGCTGGCGCAGGGAAGCGCGCACCAGCAGCAGATTCGCCACATTGGCGCAGGCGATCAGCAGCAGAAACACGACCGCACCCATTAACGCCAGCAGCGCCGGGCGGACCTCCGCGGTGACATGCCGCTTCATCGGCTCGAGGCGGATCTGGAAGCCGGCGGTCTGTTCGATCAGAAAGTTCCGGCGGAGTTCGGCCGAGGCCGCATCTGCCGCCGCTTGCGCCCGTGGCAGCGTCACGCCGGGGCGCAGCCGCCCGATAGCCCGAAGCGATACCTGGTTGCGGTTCGCGTTGTCGTAAGCCAGCCGGGCCGCAAACCATACGTCGGGACGCCGCCGGATATTGGCGTCCGTGGGAAAGAGCAGCTCGAATCCCGGCGCCAGAACGCCCACGATTTCGGTTCCGCGGGCAGCCGCGCCCGGCAACGTGCGGCCGAGAACTTTCGGATCCCCGCCAAATCGCCGCTGCCAGTAGTCATAGCTGAGGATGGCGATGGCCGGAAGCCGTGCCGGCGGGGCCGTGGAGCCCGCGGCGGGCGGCGGTTGCGGAACGCCGTCGTTTTCGCGAAAGTCGCGTCCGAGCGCGATCCTGGCGCCCATCAGGTGGAAGAAGTTCGTCGTGGCATTCGCAAAGTGGACTTCCTCGGGCGTCCCATCCTCGCGCGGCGCCACGAAGCGGCCTGTGAACACCGCCCCCATCTCGTCGAATGCTCCCGACGTGCCTTTGACTACATCGAAATAATCGGCGTTCGAAAGCGGAAAGTCCTTGACCGCGCGTTTGGTCATGTCCGAGATCGCAAACACCAGGCGGTCCGGATCGCGGTAGGGGAGGGGACGCAGCAGCACCGCGTCGGTGACGCTGAAAATCGCCGTGCTGGCGCCGATGCCGAGCGCGATCGTGAAAATCGCGGCGATCGCAAAGACCGGGCTCTTGCGAAGCGTACGAACCGCGTAGGACAAGTCTTTAAGCAGCAATTGGGAGGCCCCCTTCGTAGCTTAGACGGATCATACACGAAATCGTGTGACCTGTTTTGCGGCACTCCGGTAACGATGATCGGGGCGGCGGCACAGCGGGGCAGGCATCCTGGCCGGCCTCCCGGCCTGCCCGTTTCTAAGCAACAACAGGAAAGATCAAAATCGGGCAGGCCAGGAGGCCTGCCCCACTTACCAGAACAGGATCTTCGCCGCGAATTGGAACTGGCGGGCGGGGAAGGTGGAGGTGTTGCTGTTCGGCGCCTGGCGAGAAGCCCGTCAGCTTCTGGCTGGCATAGGGGCGGGCAGGGCGTTCAGAATCGCCGACCGCGGCACGACATCACCGGCGTGCCCATGATCCCACTTCGTTGATCCATGCTGGGGAGGGTGGCGAAGGCGAGCTGGCTCTGCGAACGCCGCAAGGAAGCCGACCGCGTTCGGATCGGTACTGGTTGGAGCCGCTCGGGCCGTCTTACTGTTGGACTGCCGGAGGCGCCGTCTCCGGCTCGCTCTTACCGCGGTGGCAAGTGTAGCAGGTCACGTGCTCCTTGCCGTCCGTGAATTTTGCGTTCACGTCCCGCACCATCGAGATCATCATTCTCGCCTTCTCTTTGTGCGGGTTCTCGTCGCTGGCAAAATCGCCCATGGTGTGGCAGAAGGTGCACTGGACGCCCAGGGCAGTCCGGAACGATCCCATCGCCGGGCGGACTTCTTCGGCCTTCAGGAGCTTCAGGTTCTTGGGGGTCATCATTCCGCGGCCCTGCGGCCTCGGTGGTGGCGCATCCTGGGCGGCGAGCGGCAATAACGCAAACAGCATCGAAAAGAGTGTCAAACGCATGGGTGTAATCATACATCAACAAGGGCCGCGTTGTATCCTGGATCCGATGCGACGCCGTGATTTGTTACAAGCCTGTGCCGCCGCCCCGCTGGCGCTTGCCGCCGCCGGCCGCGCCGCGGCACAACCGTCCCGTTTCGAGCCGACGTGGGACTCGATCGACCGCCGCCCTTCGCCGAAGTGGTACACGGACGCCAAATTCGGGATCTTCATCCATTGGGGTGTCTACTCGGTGCCGGCTTACGCGGCAGTCAACGTGAAAGGCGAGAATCCATATGCCGAGTGGTATTGGAACTCGTTGACGAAGGGCAAGACCGCGCCCGGCCCGGTGGGCGACGGCGCGCTGACCTGGCAGTTCCACCAGCGCGTTTACGGCGCCAGTTTTCCGTACTTCGACTTTGCCCCCATGTTTCGCGCCGAACTCTACGATCCGGACCATTGGGCCGAGGTCTTCGAACGCTCCGGCGCGAAGTACGTCGCGCTCACGTCGAAGCATCACGAAGGCTTCACGCTGTGGCGCAGCGCGGAGGCCAACCGCGCGTGGGGCCGGCCGTGGAATGCAGTGGAGATCGGCCCGAAGCGCGACGTCCTGATCGACCTGATGAACGCCGGGCGCCGCCGTGGGCTCCACATGGGCATCTACTATTCGCTTTACGAATGGTACAACCCGCTCTACCTCTCGGACCGCAAGCGCTACGTCGCCGAGCACCTGTTCCCGCAGTTCAAGGACGTGGTGACGCACGCCAAACCGAGCATCATCTTCTCCGACGGCGAGTGGGAGATGAGCAGCGAAGAGTGGCGCTCCCCGGAACTTCTTGCCTGGCTGTTCAATGAGTCGCCGGTCCGCGATGAGGTCGTGATCGACGACCGTTGGGGCAAGGACACCCGCCACAAGCACGGCGGCTACTACACCACCGAGTACACTTCCGGGATGCAGCAGTCGGCCCACCCGTGGGAGGAGAGCCGCGGGATGGGCTATTCCTACGGCTACAACCGGATGGAGACGCTGAAGGACTACCACACCGATCGCCAGTTGCTGATGATGCTGATCGACATTGTCAGCCGCGGTGGCAACCTGCTGCTCGACATCGGTCCCACGGCCGATGGGCGGATCCCGGTGGTGATGGAAGAACGGCTCACCCAAATCGGCGACTGGCTGCGCCCGAACGGCGAGGCCGTCTATGGCACCCACGCCTGGCGCAACCCGCGGCAATGGAGCAAAGGCTCGATCCCCAAGCTGGAAGAGAAGGAGTTCATGTCGGAGTACGACATCACCAAGATGGTGGATGCCCCGCCGCCGGGTTACGCCCGCGCGGACGCCTTTCTCACCGCCAAGGACGGCGCGGTGTACGCGATAGTTCCGCGGCGCCCCGCCGGCGAGGTGGTGATCGACGATCTCGAGGCGCCTGCCGGCGTTCGCGCGACGCTGCTCGAAGGGGGCCACGCGCTCGAAACGAAGCGCGAGGGCAAGCAACTGCGGATCCAGGTGCCGGCCGCGCTTTCGGCGTCGCTGCCGGCGCGGCAGGCCTACGCGTTCAAGATTCCGGGCGCGCGCTGATTTGCAGGCGGCATCCTCCACTCAGCCCGGCAGACGGTCGCGGCTCAGCGGGGCCTCCGGATTCACATGCCGGATGGAACGGGAAGAGACCATGGCGCGAAACTGGAAGAGAGCGGTGTCCCCGGAATGGCACGTTTATCTCGTGGTAAGCCCTGAAATCAAAAACGGGCAGGCCAGGAGGCCTGCCCCACTTGCGGCGCGTCCACGCTGGTGCCTCCCGGCCTGCCCGGTTTGAAAGCTTCCTGCCGGTCACGGTCTCAGAGTAGTAAGTCGCGCGCGTGGAAGGGAGCGGGCGGCAACTGCCTGTTTCGGGCGCTTTCCGGCGCCGGCCTTTGCGTGGCGGAACCCGCCTGCCGGCAGGTGGTTGGCATCGCGGTCAGCGGCTACGTTAGCAACAGCGTGCGCGGTGAAACTTTTCGAGTTCCCGGTTGGCGTTGGCGATTTCCGCCAGCGATGCGATGAGGTCGCCCAGCACCTCGCCAGGCACCGCAAAATAAAGTTCGCCGTCGGCAAGGCCGGTGTAGACGCGGTTGCCGATGCACCCGAGGGACGCTGCCGTCTTCCCGGTATTGATGGCCGCCGGGATTACGGAACAGGCCGGGCGGCCCATAATCGGAAACGGAGAGGTCAGCCCGCGGGCTCCGGCGGCTTCGGCCACCAGCATCATCTGCCGCGGGGTGCCGTGCAGAAGCACCACGTCCGGTACGGTCTCCGCTTTCGCGAGCGGCCCGTAAACCGCTATTTTCAGAGGCTGCTTCCGTTGCGGAATCCCCGGAACTTCTTCCATTTTGAGATAACGCAGGCCCACCATGGTCTCCAGCATTCCGTTCAACCGGGACCCGGCCTCGGGGGTCAATTCGGCGGCGTGAGTGTAAGCGCCGATCGGGCAGTTGAGATGATCTTCGCCGGTGGTGTAGAAGACCGCACCCTCCGCGGCCGTCTTCCAATAAGAACATCCGGCCGGCGCCGCCGCGGAAATTCTTGGCACGCCGGCAGGCGCCGCATCGCAAAAAGTGACTGCGACCGGCTCGGGAATCGTCCCTAGCAGCGCATCCAGGGACGCGCGCATCGTACTCGTGTTCATACGCCCACGAGTATACCCCGGCGGATTACATTTCTTCGCAGGCGGACCAGATCGTCCGAATCTGTTCCAATTCGTCCGTGCTCATCAGCGTCACGGACGACCACAGCCGCAGAAATTTCTGCCTGTGGCGCCTCAGGTCGAACAGCGCGACAAATGCCATCATGCACACCAGCGAGAACAGCGCGGCGAAATGTTCCATCAGTCGATCCTCCTCCCTTACCTCAAAAGCAATTATGCTATTGAAGGCAGGTCCGTTACAGTCCCATAAGTACGGGCAGCGTAAGGACTAAGCGGTCTCGGACCAGGTCTAAGAAATTCCCTGTTGTCGATGGTTAACATTCACCTGCCCTGGATAGCGTTTCCTCCGGTTTCCTGCTTCATTGCCACGCGCAGATCCTCGTACTGGTCGCTCGCGATCATGTCCACCCCCGCCGCCATGGCCGCTTTCCACCGCGTTTCCACCGCCGTCCGGGAGCCGAAATTGTAGCTCTTGTCCCAACCCTTGTTCGCGGCGGGCGTGAATCCATCCAGCGTGTAGAAGCGGATCCAGTATCCGAGCTTGTGCGCGTAGTCCACCAGCGAGCGTAGCCGCCGGTCATCCGCCGCCGTCCAATCGCCCGCCACCCGCTGTCCGCCTTCCTCCACCTCGTGCCAGGAGTTGTTCCACCACCGGCGATAATTCGTCGGCCGTTCGGGAAGCAGTTCCTCGGGAGGCAGGGTCGCCAGCAGGTGCTCGTGCCCGGCCTTCGGTTCAGTGGGGATATCCTTCGTGTGCGCCGAGCCGAACAGCCGCAGCTTCGCCCCTACCGGCACCTCTTTGAAGAACACTTCCTCCTGCTCGTCGGGAACCTCCGTCAGGACCAGCAGCGGCTTGGGTTCGAACGGGGAGAGGCGATGCTGGTCCTCTGTCTTCACCGCCGTCGTGATCCAGCCCTGGTATTCGCCCAGGATGTCCCAAACCGCGTGCAACAAGGGCGCCTGATTGCTCTTGAAATCGAAGTGGACCACGATCAGCGGCCACTGCGACCGGTGATTCTCTTTGAGCGCCTTTTCGACGATCGGCCGCACGCGTTCGAAGAAGTAGTCGCGCAGCGCGGGCTCCCGGCCGGTGGGTTCATCCGAGTGGGAAACGACAACCCGGCCCTTCTTCGTGGCTGGATCTACGTACCAGGCCAGGTCCTGCTCGATCCCCACCGGAAATCCCGTGCCCAGTGCGCGCTCGATACGGTCCTGCCACTCGCCCTTATAGGGATAGCAGTTATGTGCGTCGAGCAGCGGTTTCCCATGATTCAGGTAATTGAATTGCGCCCAGCCGGGCAATGCCAGAAGGGCGAGAACGAGGAGCCTCATAAACGCAGGATACCAGCGGTGAGGTTCGATAAGATGAGGTCATGAAAACTACCGCAACTGCAATCTGCGCGATGATCCTGCTTGCCGCCGGCGTCTGGACCGCGGCCGCGCAGACCGCACCCGTGCCCGGCAAGGACGGGTGGATCAGCATGTTCGATGGCAAGACGCTCACCGGCTGGAAAGCCAACGAAAACTCCGAAAGCTGGAAGGCCGTCGATGGTGCGATCGTCGGCGACGGCGAAAGAAGCCATCTCTTTTGGATGGAGCGCGAGTGTGAGAACTGCGAATTCCGCGCCGAAGTGAAGCTAAACCACAGCGGCAATTCCGGGATGTATGTCCGGGCGGCATTCGGCCCGGGCTTCCCCAAAGGCTATGAAACGCAGGTGGAAAACACGTCGCCCGACCCCCAGAAAACCGGCAGCCTGTACGGCATCTGCAAAGTGACCGAACAGCTGGTCCAGGACGACACCTGGTGGACGCAGGACGTCACGATCAAGGGCGACCACGTGACCGTCAAAATCAACGGAAAGACCGTAACCGATTGCGACGATCCGCAGGCCCGCTACAGCAAGGGCTACCTGGTGCTGCAGCAGCACAACAAGGGCAGCGTGGTCATGTACCGCAAACTGATGATGCGTCCTTTGCCGTAGTAAGAAATCGGCCCCGGCCGGCTCTGTTCAAGTGCACGCGAAGGAACAGGGCCGCGCCCGTACGGACTCCCGGTTGATATCATGGACACCATGGTGCTGGCGGTTGCGAGCGATCACGCGGGCTTTCTGCTGAAGGGCAGGGTGATCGACGAGTTGCGCAAGATGGGGCACGAGGTCTCGGATCTCGGCACCGATTCCACCGCGCCCGCCGATTATCCGGAGTACGCGAAGGCGGCGGCCCGGGCCGTCCTGGAGGGCCGCGCCGAGCGCGCCATTCTGATTTGCGGAAGCGGCGCCGGGGCCTCGGTGGCGGCGAACAAGTTCAAGGGAATCCGCGCCGCCACTTGCCACGACAGCTTCTCCGCCCGCCAGTGCGTGGAAGACGACGACGTCAACGTGCTGTGCCTCGGGTCTCGCGTCATCGGAACCGAACTGGCGCTGGACCTGGTTCACGATTACCTGCGCGCCCGCTTCTCCGGAGCCGAGCGGCACCGGCGGCGCCTGGCCGAAGTCGCTGGTTTCGAAGAACAGTTCGGAAAATAGTCACTCTCTGGCAACCGCCCGCGGAAAGCCCCGGGGGTCGGTCTTTTTCGGAGCTACATCGGCTGTCCGCACGTACCAATCAAGCATCCGGTTTTGCAGGGTTTCGCGCGCGGATGAGTATGAGCGGTCCCCGTAGACGTTGCTCAGTTCCAGCGGGTCCTTGTGGAGGTCGTAAAGTTCGCCGATGCCGTCCGGCCGGTAGACCAGCCGATACTCGGGGGTGCGAATTCCCGTCGCGCGCGTGATGGTTTCCGGGTGTTCGTTTTGCAGGTTGCGTTTCGGGTAGTAAATTTCCGCCGCTTCGTCTTTACTCAAGGGCGGCTCGAAAAGCTGTTTCTCATAGATGTTGTAGCCGCCTTCGCAGAACGCCGCGCGTTTCGGGTCGCCGGCTTCGCCGCGCAGTTGAGGGACCAGCGAACGCCCGAAATGCGTGTGCTGCGCTTCGATTCCGGCGAGTTCCAGGCTGGTCGCCATCACATCGAACAGTTCGACGATCTCTGCCGAGACGTGCCCCTGCATGTAGCCGGGGACGCGCGCGATGAGGGGGACGTGATCCAGGCACTCGTCAATCGCGCTAGGCCACTTCTCCACCAGGCCGTAGTCGCCGCCCCATTCCCCGTGATCCGAAAAGAGAAAAACGGCGGTGTCGTTCGCGTGATTGGTCCTATCGACGGTGGCCATCAGTTCCCCGAGCAGCCAGTCACTGTAACTGATCATGCCCAGGTAGATAGCCTGCATCCGGCGGAAGTCGGAATCTTTGAGTTGGTTCAGGCGGCGGGTCCGTCGAATGGCTTCGAAGAAGTTGGGCTTGCGTGGCAGGTCCGGCGGACGCAGCGGCGGAATGTCCGCCGGACTATACATGCCGTAAAAGTCCTTGGGTGCGGTAAAGGGCGGATGTGCGAAAGTGAGCGGCAGGTAGATGCAAAACGGCCGCTCCGCCCGCTCCAGCACTCTGATGGCCTCCTGGACGCACCGGTAATCGCCGGTCTGAGTCCGGTCGCCTCCAGGACCATAGAGAAATGAGTAGTAATGCGGATCGCTCATCGGCCACGGATTTTTGGCGCCATCTTCACCGCCGCCCGGCCGGAAGCGCGTCACGCTCGAAGCAAATGTCTCCGGAGCCAGCAGGTCGTTCTTGCCGAACCAGAAAACGTCATAGCCGTTCTGCCGGAGGTAGCGAAACAGGTTCGGCTCATCCTCATGCAGGAAGTAGTAAAGGCTGCGATGCCCCCGAACGTGCACCGGCCAGCCGGTGAGCAGGCTGCACCGCGAGGGTCCGCAAACCGTGTTCTGCACGTGACATTGTTCAAAGCGGACTCCCTGGCGCGCGAGGTGGTCCATGTTGGGAGTGCGTGCCAGTGGGTGGCCGTAGCAGCCGACGTGGTCGGCCCGCAGAGTTTCCGGCATGTAGAAGATGAGGTTTGGCTTCCCGGGTGCGGCGCCGCCCTGTTGCGCGGCGGCCGTGCGCGCAAGCATTCCGGCAGCGGTGCCGCCCAGAAAGTTACGCCTCGAAAAAACCGGCATGAGTTTCCTTCTGCAGTTAAATCGAAACTCAAGGGTAGCAGTGGAAAGCACGGCGGGCAATACCGCATCCGTCTGGTTCCCGATTGCATGATGCTGCCACGAGGCTCGGCGTGAAGCCAGCGGGCAATCCCGGCGGGGCGCGGCGCGCGGTGCGAGAATCAGGTTGATGAACCGCAGATCCTTTCTCGGCGCCGCCGCCGTGCCCCTTGCCTTGGCCCAGACCCGTTCCTCAGCTTCATCCAGCCCTTATCTGGATATCCTCCGCCCGCCCGACCTCGTCAGCCTGCATGGGTCCGCGGGGAATCGAGTTCTCACCCGTTCCGGCCAGCGCTGGCAGGGCGCCGGAGTGGAAGTCAGTGCCGAGCCGCGGCGCTCGGGGCAGAAGGTGGAGGTGCCGGTTGTTGTCTCCGCGCCGGCCGCCGAATTGGAGCACGTCTGCTTGCGCTGGCGTGGAAGCATGCCGGAACAGCTCCGCTATCTCGGCGACCACTGGGAGCGCAGCTACGGCGATCTCGAGTGGCGCTGCGGTGTCGCGGAGCGGCCCATGCCGTGGTATTTCGGCGCGTCCATCGCGGGGGTCACTCACGGTTACGGCGTGAAGACGGGGGCCGCGGCGGTATGCTTCTGGCAGGCCGATCCCGCGGGCATCTCGCTGTGGCTCGATTTGCGTAACGGCGGCTCCGGCGTGCGGCTTGGCGAGCGCCATCTGGAAGCGGCGGTGGTTCGCGCCACCCGCCCGCGAGCCGGACGAACACCGGCCGAAACCATGCGCGAGCTCTGCCGGCTGCTCTGCGACAAACCGCGCCTTGCCGCCGCTCCCATCTACGGCGGCAACAACTGGTATTACACCTACGGCCAGAACTTCGGACCGGCCGAGGTGCTGCGCGATTCGGAAATCCTGGCGGAAGCCGCCGCGAGCGAATCCAACCGTCCGTTCATGGTAATCGACATGGGTTGGAACCCGAACGCGGATGGGGCCGGACCCAATTCGCACGGCAACGACCGCTTTCCGGACATGTCCGGTCTCGCCGCCGGAATGCGGAAACGGGGCGCGCGTCCGGGCATATGGATCCGCCCCCTGCTCACGGTCGAGAAGGTCGATGCGGGCTGGAAACTGCGCACGGGCGGAAACCGGCGCATTCCCATGACCGTGCTCGACCCCAGCGTTCCCGAGGTGCTCGATCACATCCGGCAATCGGTGCGCGGCATTCGCGAGTGGGGATATGAGCTGATCAAGCACGATTTTTCCACGTACGACATCTACAACCGATGGGGCTTCCAGATGGGCGTGCAACTGACCGATCGCGGGTGGCACTTCGCCGACCGGACACGGACCACGGCGGAGATCGTCGGCGACTTCTACCGGGCTTTGCGCGAAGCTTCCGGCGAAGGGCTGCTTCTCGGCTGCAACACCATCGGTCACCTGGGCGCCGGGCTGTTCGAAGCGCAGCGCACGGGAGACGATACCAGCGGCCGCGATTGGGATCGCACCCGCAAAATGGGCGTCAACACGCTGGCGTTCCGCCTGCCCCAGCACAATGCTTTCTTTGCGGCCGATCCGGATTGCGTGGCCATCACCCCCGCTGTCGGCTGGGACGTGACGAAACAGTGGCTCGACCTGGTGGCGCGCAGCGGCACGGCGCTGTTCGTCTCCGCCGACCCGGGTTCGCTCGGCGCGGACCAGAAGGCGGCTCTCCAAGCTGCGTTCGCCATCGCTGCAAAGCCGCAGCCCGAAGCGGACGCGCTCGACTGGTTCGAAACCACCGCGCCGATGCGCTGGCGCTTCGGCGGGGAACACAAAACGTATGAATGGTACGGCGACGCGGGGGCGTCTCCGTTCGGCGGGTGACCCGGCTTAGTCGACCTGGTACGGTACGTTGACCTCGAGCGTCTTCGGCGGGTAGCAGGCCCTGTCACTGCAAGCCTGATAGCGCAGTTGGCCCGCCGCGACGCCAGGACCGGCCAGCGCGTTGGGCGCGACCTTGAATTTGACGATGAGGTCGAAACTCCCGGTGAAGACCGAGAGGGGCTTTTCGGCGAACTCGTACTTCTCCATCGTGGGCTTGGGGTAAATGACCTGCGGGGATTGGAGAGCGCCCGGAGCTTTCCAGGTCAGTTTCAGGGGGATAAGGTACTCCTCCGCAGGCGTATTGCTGTTGACGTGGTAACCGTGCTGCACGGAGACGGGAATTTTCGTCTCGACAACCGCGCCGCGTTTTCCCACGATCTTCGCCGGCGATCCCAGCGTCAGGTAGCCGCTACTTTGCGGCAGCAACGGCAGGCACACCAGTGCCGTTAGAAGTGGAAGGCGAAGCGCCCTGGAGAAGTTGTTCGACACCATCCTCGAAGTCCTTTTTGCTCGTCAATCCGATGTGAACCGCCGCGATCCTTCCCGCCCGGTCGATGAGGAAGGTCGTAGGCAGCGCATCCACGCCGCCGTACATTTGCGCGGTCGTATCGTTTCCGATGACCACGCGGTAGTTGACTCCCAGTTGCGAGATGAAGGGTTTGACCGCTTCCCAGCCCTCGTCATCCATCGCGACGCCCACCACTTCGAAGCCGCGGTCCTTGTTCTGGCGCTCCATCTGCATAAACCAGGGGATCTCTATTTTGCAGGGGCCGCACCACGTCGCCCAGAAATCGAGCAGCACCACTTTGCCGCGATAATCGGAGAGATGAACAACCTTGCCGTCCGCGTCCTTCAGGGCAAAATCGGGGGCGGGCTTACGCTCCTTATCGGCCTTCACCGAAGCGGCGCTGACCCCGGGTGGGGAAGAGGAGCAGCCCGAAAACACACTCCCCAGCAGGAGGGCCGTACAAATTGCGGCGGAAACACGGAATAACGACACTAGATTGTTGTCCTTCCATGATTATATCGAGAAACCCCGCCGTTCTATTCCCTCGAACCACGCCCTGCGGTTTTGACGGGCGCCCGCGGCGAGCGTAAACTCCGGGTGACGCCCGAGGCCGGAGTACAACCAGGCCGCCGTGTCGCAGAATGCTTCGCAGCAGTACTCCCGCCATTTGCGGGTGCGGCCGCGCACATCGCCCGCCCCAAGCGCGGCTTTCCGCCCTTCGGCGGACCACCCCAGTTCGCCCGGAACCTTCGCCCGCCACTCGGCCGCGAGCAGGGTCTCGAAAGCGCGGCGCGCGGGGTTCCCGGCCCTCAGCCAGGCAAAGTGGAAGATCTCATGGACGAGAATTCTCGGGAATTCGGCGCGGGTGCAATCGAGCAGGATCCTACGCTCGCGCAGCAGCGAACCGCCGTGGACCGGGCCGCGGGGATCGCAAAGTTCGTGGGCCTCGCAGATGTGAAGGGGACGTCCCACAAGCGCGGGCAAGCGCTCGAGAATGGCTGCGGCCTGCCTGCGGTGTGCCGGTTTGTCAAAAACAAACAGGAGGGGAGGCGGCACCTAGCGCGCCTGGATCTCGGTCTGCTCCTGGGACGCGAGTGTCGAGGCGTGCCGCTGGAGATCCGCAAACGGAACGGTCACCAGGTCCTTTTCCATGTCTTCGCCGGTCGAAATCAGGTAGATCAGGTGCATCTCCGCCAGCCTGGCGCACCAGGGATCGTCCATCTTGCGTCCGGACTCGTTGCTGATGCGGAGCAGGTCCGCGTGCTGAAGGGCGATGGTCTTTTCGGTTTTGGCGCCGGCTTCGTCTTCGAGAAGGAACTTCACATCCACGGTGTCGGCATGCCGCAGCGAAATGGCCGTCTGCAGCCATTTGAAATAAACCTGATACTTGCGGCCGAACGGATCGGGACCGGCCTCGAACTGACGGTAATTAAGCATCTATCGATATCTTACAATGGCTGAAGATGATGGTTGCCGAGCTCATAGCGAACCGCCAGTTCCGGCTTTCCGAACAGGTGATCGAGGACCCCGGTGAGGGAGAGGTGCAGGTACGGGTAGGTGCGGTCGGGATCTGCGGATCCGACGTACATTCCTACTCGGAGGGGGCGATCGGCGACTCGCCGTGCGTTTACCCGATGGTGCTGGGACACGAGCCGGCGGGCACCGTGGTGAAGACTGGAGCGGGTGTTACCGGATGGTCCGCCGGAGACCGGGCGGCGCTCGAACCAGCGGTTTACTGCTATCACTGCGAGTTCTGCCGGAGCGGCCATCACAACGTCTGTGCGAATATCCGGTTCCTGAGCAACCCCGGGATTCCCGGGTTTTTCCGTGAGTTCGTGAACCTGCCCGCCGCCAATCTGCTTCCGATTCCGGCAAGCATTTCGCTGGAACTGGCAACCATAGCCGAGCCGCTGGCGGTGGCGATGCACTCCATGAAATTCGCGGACGTGAAGCCGGGAGAAACGGTAGCGGTCTACGGCGCGGGCCCGATCGGCCTGCTGACGCTCGCCTGCCTGAAGGTGGCGGGAGCCGGGCGGGTCTGGGCGGTTGAACCGGTGGCACACCGCCGCGAGATGGCGAAGCACATGGGCGCGCATGTCGCGCTCGACCCTTCGGAGATCGAAACCTCGCGGCAGATTCTTGCCGATACCGGCGGCCGCGGGGTGGATTGCGCGATCGACTGCGCGGCCAAGGAGCACACCACCAACTGGGCCATTCAGGTAGCGCGCAACGCGGGGCGGGTTGTGCTGACGGGGATCCATTCCGCGGCTTTCGTCCCCTTCGAGATTTCGCCCATGCGGCGGAAGGAACTGGCGATCTTCAACGTGCGCCGTTCGAACCACGAGTCTCACGCCGCGCTCGACCTGCTGATCGAGCGCGCTTCGTGGTTCGAGCCGATGATCACGCACCGCCTTCCGCTGGAACGGATCGCCCAGGCGTTCTCGATCGCGGAACACTACGCGGACGGCGTGGGCAAACTGATAGTGACATAAGATGTAGGGCATGCGCGCCCTCATTCCAGTCGCACTCTGTTTGGCCGCCTCGCTGCCGGCGCAGGCGCCGCCGAAGACGTGGATCGACCCCGATACCGGCCACCGGGTGATCCGCCTCACCGACGAGCCGGGCAGCGCCAGCCTGTACTTCAACCAGAACTGGTTCCTGCCTGGCGGCAGGCGGATGGTCTACAGTTCGCCCACCGGGATCTACACGTTGGATCTGGAAACGCGAAAAACCAGGCAGGTGGTGGCCGGCCGCGTGCGGCTGATCGAGGCGGGCCATAAGACCTCGAGCATCTACTTCATTGACAAGGGCGCAGTTTACGCGGCGGATGCCGTTACCGGCGCGACCCGCGAGATCGCGAAACTGCCGCCGCGCGGATCGATCGCCACCATCAACGCCGATGAGACGCTGCTCGCCGGAACCTACACCGAAGCCGGAGGGCCGGCCGGCAATGCCTACGGCGCGCCCGCCGCGAATGCGCAGGGGCATCCTCTCGATCAGCCGCGTAACAAGGGCCAGATGATGGAAGAGCGGCTGGCGGCACACATCCCCATGGCGATGTTCGTGGTGGACGTGAAAACCGGCGAGCGTCGCGTGATCCTACGGAGCACGGACTGGCTCAACCATCTGCTGTTTTCGCCCACCGATCCGAACCTCCTGATGTTCTGCCACGAAGGGCCCTGGCACAAAGTGGACCGCATCTGGACGATCCGCACCGACGGCTCGCACATGACTAAGATCCACACCCGCACCATGGCGATGGAGATCTTCGGCCACGAGTTCTGGAGCATCGACGGCAAGACGATCTACTACGACTTGCAGACGCCGCGCGGCGAAGACTTCTGGCTGGCGGCCTACCGGGTGGACACGGGCGAGCGCACCTGGTACCACTTGCAGCGCAATGAGTGGTCCATCCATTTCAACGTTTCGGCCGATGGAAAGCTGTTCTGCGGCGATGGCGGAGACCCCGGCCAGGTGGCGCACGCGCCTGACGGCGAATGGCTCTATCTCTTCCGCCCGGAACTGATTCCGAACCGCGGGGTCGATGACAAAACCCTCACTCGTCCGGGAGTGTTTCGCGGCGAAAAGCTGGTGAACATGTCCAAACACCAGTACCGCCTCGAGCCGAACGTCCGCTTCTCGCCGGATGCGAAGTGGGTGATGTTCCGATCGAACATGCTCGGTGCGACGTATGTCTTCGCGGTGGAAGTGGAAAAATCCAGGTAGGAATGCGGGGCAGGCCTTGCGAGCCTGCCCCAATGCGGACACTTACACGAACTTGTAAACGCCGGGGACGGGGAGCGGCGGGACCGGTACCGAGGCTTTGTAATCGAAGCTCTTCGGCAGAAGATCCAACTGGGAATTCATCATCATGTCCCAGGTGACCTTCTGGCCGGAGTAGGCGGCCTCGCGGCCCATCAGGCAGGTCATGGTGCTTTCGGCGACGGTCATGGCTTCGTTGATGTACGGCCCCTTGCCCAGGATGCTGTTCATCATGTCGGTGTGCTCCTGGACATAGGGGTCCACCGCGTTCCGCGCGCCGCGCATATTCCCGCTATCGATCAGGCCCTTAGTGCAGACGATCCGCTCGCTGACGTTGCCGGGCGCGTCCCGGTACTGGCGGCAGTGGCTCGACATGTGAACGCCGTTGGGATACACGAAATCGGCGTGCAGGTGGTCGTAGATATTGCCGTACTCCTCCTCGCGCGGGCGCCAGGCGGCGCCGCCGGAGGCGATCGCTTCGACCGGATGCGTCCCCATGAACCAGTTGCAGGCGTCGATGTTGTGCAGGTGCTGTTCGACGATCTGGTCGCCGGAGATCCACACGAAGGAGTACCAGTTGCGATGCTGGAACTCCATGTCACTCCACTTCGGGTCGCGCTTGCGGTTGGGGAACAGCGCGGCGTTGTTGAAGTTGAGCACGGGGCTGCCGACCCAGTTGGCGTTGAAAGCCACGATGTCGCCGATCTCACCGCTCTTGAGCCGCTTGTACTGGTCGAGATACCAGGCCTGCGAGCGCCGCTGCGCGCCGGATTTGACCGTCAGTTTCAGTTCCTCGGATTTCTTCGCGGCAGCCATGAACCGGCGGAGATTCACCGGGTCGGTGCCGAACGGCTTCTCGCAGAAGACGTGCTTCTTCGCTTCCACCGCCGCTTCGAAGTGCATGGGGCGGTATGCCGGGTAAGTGGCCAGCATCACGATATCGACCGAATCGATCAGCTTCTTATACGCGTCGAACCCGATAAAGCGATGTTCGGCATCCACCTTGACGCGATCGGCCAGTTCCGGCTTGAGCGCTTTGGATTTACGCAGGCAGTCTTCCAGCCTGTCCTCGAAAACGTCGGCCAGCGCGACGATTTCGATATTATCCGTGCCGGTCAGCACGTTCTGAATGGCCTGCGTGCCCCGGCCGCCACAACCGACGAGCCCGGCTTTCAGCTTCTCGTTTCCCGCGCCGCGGACGAGTTCCGGTTTAATGATCTGGAAGGCGGTGGCGCCGGCGACCGACGACGTCAAAAACGACCTGCGCGAAACAGCGTTTTGCTCCATATAGGGTGACCTCGAACGGACTCATTGTATACGCTGTCATCTTCTATTGATAGCGGGGCTGGTCGCTGCGGAACGGGCCGGCAGGGAGCCCGGCCTGGTTGACCAGGTTACACTGCGGATCGTCGGCCCAGGCATAACGAACGGCGATAGGCGCCGGGACCCGAGGGCTCGAAACCACCACGGTGGCGCCGTCGATACGGGCTTCGGCGGGTACGAAGCTGCCGTCCGCACCGGCGACGGTGAACCCGGTGACCGCTCCGCCGCCCCGCGCCTGCATGCCCGCGGAATGAGTGAAGTAGACCCGCAGCGCGCCGCCCTCGGGAACCGTTTGGCGGTACATCGGGCCGGAGTATTCCAGCGACTGGCCGTAAGCGCTGTGCAAAGCGGACAGGGCCAGGCGTAGTCCCACATCCTGTTTATCCTTGGGGTGAATATCGTTCGACTCGCCGATATCGATGATGACGGCCATCCCTGTGTTGCGGAGGCGCAGAGTTTCGGTCTGCGACTCGCGCAGGACCGGCCACCATTGGTTGGCGTGATAGTTCGCAAGCTGCACGAAGAGGAACGGGAAATCACCCTCGCCCCAGCGGTTGCGCCAGTCTTCGATCATGCCGGCGAAGAGGCGGCGGTAGCGGTACGCGTGCTCCTCGCCGGCGTTCGACTCGCCCTGATACCAGATCACGCCGCGGATCGCATAGGGGACCAGCGGGTTGATCATGCCGTTGAACAGGCCGGCGGGCGTATTCTGGTGGCCGGGACCTTGCGGGGCGGGCGGCCGGTTCGGCGGGGTTTTGCCGGCGGTGCGCGCTTCGGCGGCGGTTTTGTTCCACTCTTCGAGACGGTTGTCATAGGCCGCTTTGGCTTCGGGGTACCGCGCCAGAGCGCCGTCCCAATCATCGAGGATGAACTTCAAACCGGGGTCCGCTGCGAGCGCTTCGCGGCTGGTCCAGGACTGGGCGGGCGTGCCGCCCCAGTCGGATTCGATCAGCCCCACGGGGAGATGAAGCGTCTGCTGCAAGTGCCGCCCGAAGAAATACTCCACCGCCGAAAAGCCGGGGATGGTCTCCGGGCTGCACACGTCCCATTTGGCGGTGACGTCGTCGAGCGGCTGGTCCGACTCCACGCGCTTGACGTGGAACAGATGGATCAGGGGGTAAGACGCGTGCGCGATCTCTTCTTCGTGGTTGTTGGCCCGCGCGAGCGTGAACTCCATGTTCGATTGCCCGGAGCCGAGCCAGACTTCACCGACCAGCACATCGTGAATGGTTGTGGAGTTGATGGTCATCTCGAGCGGCCCCGCCGTGGTGAGCGGCCGCAGCCACACCTGCCACTTTCCTTCCGGAGTTGCCATGGCGCCGACGGACTGTCCCTGAAAATCCACGCGGACGGATTCGCCGGGGTCGGCCGAGCCCCAGATTCGCACCGGCGTGCCCTGCTGGAGTACCATATGGTCCGAAATCAGCGCCGGGAGTTTGATGGCGGCATCGAGCGATCCGGCCATCCCGAGAATCAGAAGGGTCTGGGCGAGTTTCATGTCTCTCCGATTCTATAGCGTTATTTCCCTGTGTTCGGCGGCGCTGCGGCGTGCGGCTTCGAGAATCCGCATGACGGCGACTCCGTCTTCGGCCGGCACCGGGTTGGGAGCGGCGCTCACGATGGCGTCGCGAACGCCGCGATAGAAATCCGGGTAGCGGCCCACTTCGTTGGGCGCAATGGCGGTTTGCAGTTTGCCACCGGTCCAAGTGGCGATGGTCCCAGGCTGCGGGTCCACCCCCCATCCTGCGTCGCCCGGGCGCATACCCCGGCGCACTTGGTCTTCCTGCATGTCCATCCCGGCCTTCACGTAACTGGCAACCGTGCCGTGGACCTCGAAGCGGCGGGTCGGCTCCGCCACCAGATTGCTGCCGTGCAGGATCACGCGGAGGCGCGGATATCGTAGCAGGATGTGGAAGTAATCGACCGCCTGCGCGCCGGTACGCTGCATCGCGAGGTCGGCGAAGACAGCCTCGGGCATCCCGAAAAGCTGCAGGGGCTGATCGGCAAGATGCGCGCCCAGGTCGTACCAGATGCCGCTGCCGGGTCCCGCCTGTTCCTTCCAGCGCGACTGCACCAGGGGCCGCCAGCGGTCGTAATGCGACTCCATATGGACGATCTCGCCGAGTTCGCCGCTTGCGAGGATGCGCCGCAGCGTGAGGAAATCCGCGTCCCAGCGGCGGCTTTGAAAGACGGAGAGGAGCCGCCCATTTTGGCGCGCGCGAGCGGCAAGCGCTTCGGCTTCCGATACGGTCAACGTGAACGGCTTGTCCACGACGACGTGCTTGCCCGCGTCGAGTGCGCGGCGTGCGAAATCGAAATGGGTCGTATTGGGCGTGGCGACCACGATCAGGTCAATATGGGGATCGGCGAGCGCCGTTTCGAGGGACGGTAGGACCGTCATCTCCGGGAAGTCCTGCCGGACCTTCTCCGGGCCGCTCGACACGATTGCGTAAAGCTTCAGGCCTTCGACGCTTGCGACCAGCGGCGCGTGGAAGACTTTGCCGGCGAGTCCGTATCCGATCACTGCAACGTTGAGAGTGGGCATTCGATTCATTATGGCGAAAATGAGTAAAGATTCATTTACGCGTATTTGCAATAACCTCGATAACCGCGGGGCCTCCCGGAAGCTCTTATAGGTGTGAGGGCAGTCAGAGGGCCTTCCAAAAAGGAGAAACGAAAATGCGGTATACGAAGAAACTCGCAGGATTGGCGATGGCGATCGGCATGTTGGCGGGTGCGGGAACGCTCTCGGCGGCCGATTTGAGAGATGGATACCGCGGCGCGCCAGTCGTGCAATACGGGAACGGTTACGTCGATGGGCACCTGGCGGCCGACCAGGCCAGGCTGAACCAGGACATTCGGTCCGGACGGCAGGATGCGGCGGCCAGCGACGCGGCGGACATGGCGCGCGACCAGCGTGGGATGCAAAGCCAGTATCGCGCTCCGAAGCACGAGGACTGGCGCTATGGGCATCGGGATTCCCGGAATAACTACCGCGATCGGCGCTAGGCGCCCGTGGTAAGAACCGTGATAAGCCCTAAAGTCAAAACCGGGCAGGCCAGGAGGCCTGGCCAGGAGGAGGCCTGCCCGGTTTGAAAGCTTCCTGCTGCCGCGCACGTTAGTGGCGGCCGGGCGTCGCCCGGCTGGCCGGGAGGCCTATGCTACTGGGATCCGGTTCAGGCCGGGGTGCAATTCGGCGCGGGTGTCTTTCCAGGCGAAGTCGCCGGTGACGGCGTCGGGGAGTGTGATGCTAACGGATCCCGGTTCGATGCGGACGTCCACTTTTCCGTGGGGGTGCGGCACGGAGCCGGAGATGGATTTCAGGGTTCCGGGATGCGGGCGGACGGAAACGCGCCGGAACCCGGGCGCGGCGGAATCGACGCCGAGCACGGTGCGGAAGATCTCGATGTTGGGGCTGGCGCTCCAGGCGTGGCAATCGGAGCGCGACGGGCTGCCGGGACGGTCGGCGATCTCGGCGAATGTCGTGAGACCGCGGGCCAGCATGGCGCGCCAGTCATCCAACTGCTCCAGGTAGCGGTCGCCTTCTCCCACCTTGGCGAGCGCGGTATGCACATAAAAGCGGAAGAACAGGCCGGGTTGGGCGAGGCCTTCGGCGGAGAGCGTATGCAGCATCAGATCGTGCGCGGCGGCGCCGGCGCACACGTCGGCCAACACCGCCATGGTGTTGGTGTGTTGCGAGAACTGCTGCTTCTTGGGGGTATCGGCGTAGAGCTTCCTCTCTGAATCCCAGTAAAGCTGCTGGCAGGTGGCGCGCAACTGCCGCTCGCGATCGCGGTAGGTATCCGCCATGCCGCGGAGCCCGAACTCCGCTTCCAAGCCGCCGGCCCAACGGTAGGCCATCAGGAGCAGCAGGTCGAACAGGGCGGCTGAGCCATCGGGATCCTGGGGCGCGTTGCCGCTCGGCCAGGAAGGCACCCAATCGAAATAGCGCCACCATGGAAGCGACGCAAGCGAGCCGTTCTCCTTTTGATAGCTTGCGAAGAAACCGAGGACCGCGCGCACCCCGGGAAGCATGCGGCGCACGAACGCCGGGTCATCCACATACCACCAGTAATCGTGCACCATCCCGATCCACCACAGCGAGAAGCCGGGGATGTATTGCTCGAGCCGCGTGGGATAGCGGCTCATGGTGGCGCCGTCGCTCTGGCGCGAATCGTTGATGAGGTCGATGGCGTTGCGCATGAGGCGGCCGTCGCCGCCGTTGAAAAGCGAAACCAGGCATTGCACGCGCGTGTCGCCGACATACTGAAGCTGCTCGTAATAAGGGCAGTCCATGTAGGTTTCGTGGGCGCACAGGCGCGCGGTGCGCCAGCCGACATCGAGAATTCTCGCGATCTCGGGCGAGCCGGCATCGAATGAAGCCCGCCGCTCGAAGGGGAACCCGACGTACGTGGCGGCGAGGTCGTCTACGGTAAGCGGCTGATCTTTAGTTTCGATATCGAGTTCCAGGTACCGGTAGGTGCGCCACCAGAGGGGGCGGAACGCGCGCCGAGCGCCGCCGTCGGCGACGAACTCGTCGTTGCTGCCGATGAATTGTTTGCCTTCGATTTCGTTGCGGTTCCCCTTCTCGAACACGCGGCTGCCGGGCTTGGGCGGCTCGAACAGCGATTCGGCGTAGCGCAGCTTGATCACCGCGCCGTTGCCGCCGCTGACGGTCAGCTCGGGAAAGGCCGTGGTCAGGTACGCCTGGTCGAGCAGCAGGACCGCGTGAGTACGCGCGGGGATGTGCAACGGTTCGGGGCGGGCGGGGAACGCTCGCGGTTGCGGAATTCCGGAGGCGCGGCGCACCTCGCGCAGGCGTTCCGGTTTCGACTCCATCGCCGGGATGGTGCGGGGCACGAGCATCCAGCGGGAATGCGCGTCCTGGGCTTCGCGGCCGGCGGCCGGGCCGAGTACTTTTGCGGCGGGCCACTTCGAATCGTCGAACTCGCGGGTTTCCCAGCCCCACGGGTATTGGGCGGCATCGACGCGGTCGCCGGGACCGGCCACGTAATAGCCGTGCATCTGGCCGCTTGTGAAAACGAGGGGCGAGTAGGCCGGATTCCGCAGGCACTTCCATGAGGAGCCGGTGTCCGCAATTCGCTCGGCTTCGGTATCGCCGTTCAAGAGGAAACCCGTCTCCAGGGTGATCTGGGCCTCGGGCGCGAGGTCGCCGAAATTCCAGACCAGGGCCGCGAGCACATTCTTTCCGGATTCGAGGTAGGGCGCCAGGTCGATAGTTTCGTAGCGCCAGTGGAAGAGGTCGCCGCGGGCAGGACCCCACGCAACACGACGGCCATTCACGAAAAGCTGATAACGGTTGTCCGCGCTGACGTGCACCGGGAAGCGGGCGGGCTTCGCGGGCAGCTCGAGGCTTCGGCGGAAATGGTAAACGCCATATTCCGTGGGGTGGCCGTCCGGCGCCGAGATCCAGCGGGCGCTCCAGGCGCGGCGCAGAAGATCGTTCCCCTCCTGGGAGCGGAGGGGCAAGGCGGCTGCCAGGGGGAGAGCGCCGGCTTGCAGTAGGAAGCGGCGGCGGGTGGATTCCGGCAACATCATGCCGAAACGGTATCGCCTCGCGCGGTCCCAAGTCAACGGGCGATATCGGAATGTGCCGTCTTATATAATCGGGTTGCCCATGAATCAACCCTGGTTGCAGAACTTCAACCCGTTGGGAAACACGGTCCTTTCCACGCTGGCCGCGGCGCTGCCCGTATGCACGCTCTTCTTCTTCCTGGCGGTCCGGAGAACCGCCGCGTGGAAATCCGCGGTGTATGCGTTCGTGGCAGCGGTGGCGGTGGCGCTCGCCGTGTTCCGCATGCCATCCGTCATGGTGGCCGGAGCCGTGGCGGACGGACTGGTGTTCGGGTGGTTCCGGATCGCCTGGGTGGTAGTGGCCGCGGTTTTCGTTTACGACCTGTCGGTGGAATCGGGGCAGTTCGAGATCATCAAACAATCGATCGGCGATATCTCCGAAGACCGTCGCTTGCAGGTGCTGCTGATTGCGTTTGCGTTCGGAGCGCTTCTCGAGGGCGCGGGCGGAGGCGGCGCGCCGGTGGCCGTGACCGGGGCCATGATGATCGGGCTGGGGTTTCCGCCTTTCCAGACCGCGCTGATGTGCCTGATCGCGAATTCCGCGCCGGTGGCCTACGGCGGGCTGGGCAATCCGGTGAGGACGCTGGTGGCGGTAACGGGGCTGCGCGAGGCGGATTTCAGCGCGATGCTCGGCCGCATCCTGCCGCTCACTACGCTGGTCTTGCCCTTCTGGCTGATCCGGGTGCTTTGCAAGACCCGGGACACGATGGCCGTGTGGCCCGGCCTGCTGGTCTGCGGGCTCACCTTCGGGAGCATTCAGTTCTTCTGGTCGAATTTCATGGACGCGTCGCTGGTGGACATCATCGGGGGTATTGGGACCCTGGTTGTGCTTGCGCTCTTCTTCCGGTTCGTGTGGAAACCGCGCGATGTGTGGCGATATGCCGGGGAGGGCCGCGCAAAGAAGAAGTTGCCCGCGGAGTCGCTCGGCTTCGGCAAGCTGGTGAAGGCCTGGTCGCCATTTCTGCTGCTGGCCGGTTTCGTCGTGCTGTGGGGAGTGCCCTCCGTGACCAAGGCCCTGGACGTGGTTTCATGGCACCATCCGGTGCCCGGATTGCACCTCCAGGTGGTGCGTACGCCTCCGGTCGTTCTCAAGCCGTACGCAGAGCCGGCCACGTTTGATGTTTCCTGGCTTTCGACGCCGGGAACGGGCACCTTCTTTGCCGGACTGCTGGCGGGTCCGCTGCTCGGGCTTTCCTTGAAACGCACGGTGCAGGTGTTCTTCGGGTCGCTCTGGCGCCTCCGCCTGAGCATTGTGGCGATCATGGCAATGCTGGGGATCGGCTATGTGACACGCTACTGCGGGATGGATGCCACCATGGGCATGGCGCTCTCCCATACCGGCGTGCTGTTTCCATTTTTCGGAACGATGATCGGCTGGCTGGGGGTGGCGCTGAGCGGCACGGACGCCGGCTCGAATGCGCTGTTCGGAAGCCTGCAGGTGATCACGGCAAACAAGCTTTCGCTGAGCCCGATTCTGATGGGCGCGGCGAACAGTGCGGGCGGCGTGATGGGAAAAATGGTTGCGGCACAATCGCTAGTGATCGGCTGCGCCGTGACCGGCCAGGAGGGGCAGGAAGGCGCGCTGTTCCGGGCGGTGATGAAGCACAGTATCGGGCTGCTGCTGCTCGTCGGGCTGATCGTCATGCTTTATGCCTATGTATTTCCGGGGGCCATCCCGAACGGTCACCGGTATTGGTGATCTGTCCGGAGTGCCTGTAACGGCCCGCGGAGATGAAGCGGGGTGATAGCCCCGCGTGAGTGTGATAACGCATACCCAAAAGGGGCCGACGACGGTGGTAGCCTCGCAGTAGACTCGCTTGAGGTTTCCATCATCAGGTTTGGCGCCTGGTAACTCACGCTTCGAGGTGTTCGGTGGTTCACCCCACGGCTACAGAGATTCTGGATAGCTTTTCCGACCCTGTGGTCGCATTTGACCGGCAGTGTCTATGCACGTACGCCAGTAAGCGCGCGGCCGAGGCTCTCGGCAGGCCTCCGGAAGAAATCGCCGGAAGGCCGGTCTTCAATTTCCTGCCCGAGAGCACGTGCGCCATTCTGCGAGAAGCGTGCAAACGTGCGTGGGAGGAGAATCAGCCGGCAGCTTTCGAAACGCGGGCGGATTCTGTCGACACCCGTGTCGAATATAGGGTCTTTCCTTTCGAGCACGGCGCGTCGTTGCAGTGGCGGCAGAGTGTCTGTGGTCCCGATTCCGCGGAGGCGCGCTACACCAGCGCGTTGCGGGAAAGCGAGGAGCGGTTCCGCACACTGGCGGACAACATCTCTCAGTTCGCGTGGATGGCCGACGGGCAGGGCCGGGTCTTCTGGTACAACCAGCGCTGGTACGAGTACACCGGAACCACCCTGGAAGAGATGCAGGGATGGGGGTGGCAAAAAGTGCACCACCCCGACCACGTGGAGCGCGTGGTAGCACGCATCACACGCAGCTTTGAAACCGGCGAACCGTGGGAGGACACCTTCCCTCTCCGGGGAAAGGATGGCCGCTACCGGTGGTTCCTCTCCCGCGCCTTGCCCATCCGCGATTCGGAGGGCCGGGTGGTACGCTGGCTGGGAACCAATACCGACATCACCGAACATCGCGAAGCGGAAGAGCGCCTGCGCGATAGCGAAGAGCGGTTCCGCACCCTTTTCGAGCAGGCGTCGGACCCCGTGTTCGTCCACGACCCCCAAGGCCGGTTTGTGGATGTGAACCAGCGGGCATGTGAAAGCCTCGGTTATTCGCGCGGCGAACTTCTCTCGATGACCGTGCTGGATATTGAGATGGATTTCGACTTGGATTCGGCGCGAACGGCCTGGGAGCAGGTTCGGTTCGGCGAGGCGATGACGATTCACGGCCACCAGCGGCGGAAAGACGGGAGCATCTTCCCGGTCGAGATCCGCCTTGCTGCGTGCCTGTTGAAAGGCGAGCGGCTTTACCTGGGGCTCGTCCGCGACGTTACGGAACGCGAACGGAGCGAGCGCGCCTTGAAGGAGAGCGAGGTCCACGCGTACCGCAGGCTGGCAGAAATCGAAGCAATCTACGCATCGGCGCCGGTCGGCCTCTGCGTGTTCGATACCCGGATGCGGTGGGTGCGAATGAATCAGCGGATGGCGGAGATCAACGGCTTACCCGTAGAGGCTCACCTGGGCAAAACGCCGCCAGAGATGCTTCCGAAAATCGGAGAGGAGGTGGAGGGGATTCTCAGCCGCATCCTGAAAAACGGCGAGCCGCTCCTCGATTATGAGATCACCGGCGAGACGGCGGCCGCACCGGGGCTTATGCGGTCCTGGAACGCTTCCTGGGTACCCCTTCGCGGAGAACGAGGCGAGATCGCCGGAATCAGCGTTGCAGCGGAGGAGGTCACCGAGCGGAAGCGCGCCGGGGAGCGGCTGGAGCAGAGCAGCGCCCGGGAGCGCGCGCGGGCGGCTGAGCTGGAAACCTTCATGGAGGCGGTGCCGATGGTGTTGCTGATCGCCCGCGATCCGGAATGCCGCCGGATCACCGGCAATCGCATGGCCCATGATCTGCTTCAACTGCCTCCGGGCAGTAATCTGTCGATCCTGGCGATCGACAGGGAGAGCCCGCCGGCTTACCGGCTGATGAAGGACGGAGAGAAGCTGGCCCTCAGAGACCTTCCGCTGCGAAACGCCGCTGCCACGGGCACCGCGGTTCGGAATTTCGAACTTGATCTCGTTCTGAAAGACGGCACCACCCGCAACCTGCTTGGCGATACTGTCCCCCTGCTCGGGGATGACGGGCGCCCTCGCGGGGCCGTCGGCGCCTTCCTCGACATCTCGGACCGCAAGCGCGATGAGGAGCGACTGCGGCAGACGCAAAAGCTGGAGAGCATCGGACTGCTCGCGGGAGGCATCGCGCACGACTTCAACAACCTGCTGACGGGCGTGATCGGCAACGCCAGCCTGGTGCTGGAGGAGGTTGGACCAGGGCCGGGCGAACGCGTTCGGGAGGTGATTGCCAGCGCGGAGCGGGCGGCGCACCTGACCCGCCAGTTGCTGGCGTATTCCGGCAAGGGGCAGTTCACCGTGCGCGAAGTGGATGTGCCGCGCGCGGTGAATGCGATCACCGACCTGGTGCAGTTTTCACTGCCCAAGAGCGTGGATCTCTCGGTAACCGCGGAGAGGCGCGTGCCGGCTGTCAGGATGGACCCGAGCCAACTCGAACAGATCCTGATGAACCTGGTGATCAACGCCGGCGAGGCGATTGGAGAAGGCAATCCGGGGAAAGTAAGCGTCTCCACATTCCTGACGGACGTCGCGCACCCGTTTTTGGACGGTACCGGCCAGGAAGTCACTGTCGGAAGGTACGTTTGCATTGAAGTGAGCGATACCGGCAGCGGCATCGAAGAGGAAAACAAGTCGAAGATCTTCGAACCGTTCTTCACCAGCAAGTTCACCGGCCGGGGGCTGGGGCTGGCGGCGGTGGCGGGCATTCTGCGTTCGCAGCGCGGCGGCATTATCGTGGATTCCAAACCGGGGCAGGGGACCTCATTTCGTGTTTACCTTCCCGCGCCTGACCAGGCGCTCCGGAAGGCCGAAGCCGAGCCGGAGGGCGGCACACGCGCCACCGTGCTGGTAGTGGACGATGAGCGCACCATAAGAGACTTCATCGGGACGGTCCTCCGTAAGCGGGGCTACCGGGTGCTGTCGGCTTCGGATGGGAGGGAGGCGCTGGCGGTTCTGAACCGCGAAAACGGCAGCATCCAGGCGGCGGTGCTGGATGTGGTGATGCCCCTGATGGGGGCGAACGAACTGCTCCCCATTATGAGAGCGCAGCAGCCGAACATCAAAGTGCTGTTGACCAGCGGCTACAGCGAGTCGGAGGCGCGGCGCCTGTGTGCCGCGTTCCCCGGCGCGAAATTTATTCAGAAGCCTTACACTGCCCAGCGGATCACCCGCGCATTCGAGGAATTGCTCGGGTCTGTTCATAAATGAACAGATGCCACGGGTGTTGAGTTCTGCATCGGCTACAATAAAATCCGCTGACCGAACCCATACCGCTCGATGACCACTGCCAGAGCGGGCCATCGACCGCCCCGAGCGTCGGACGCACCGTCTTGTGCGTGGACGACGAGGAAAGCAATCGTTACCTCCGCAGCCGGATTCTGCGGAACGCGGGGTTTCACGTAGTGGAGGCTGCCGATGGGGCGTCTGCGCTGCGGCTCGCGGCCGAAGTCGAGCCTTGTCTGGTGGTTCTCGACGTTCGCTTGCCGGATTTGAGCGGCTTCGAAGTCTGCAAGCGCCTGAAAAATGACCCCAAAACGAGCGCGATACCCGTGCTGCAAGTATCCGCCGTGGGGCGATTCGAGAACGACTTTCCCGAGGCGCTGGAGTACCGGTCGAACGCCTATCTCCGGGAACCGGTGGCACCGGAGGTGCTCGTCGCCACGGTCAACGCGCTGATCAGCGCACGGGAGGAGGAAGAAGGTTGCCGGACGAGCCGGTTGAGATACCGTAAACTTCTGGAGGCTGCCTGGGAGGGAGTTTGGGTGGTAGACGCGCAGGGCCGGACGGAGTTCGTCAACCGGCGAATGGCCGAAATCTTGAAGTGTTCTTCGAGTGAGGACCTGCTGCGGCGCAGCGCCTTCGACTTTGTCGTAGACGAGGATCGCGAGCAAGTAAAGGCACTGTTCGCCGAACGTCCCGAGCCGAATTGCAGGCGTGTGAAGGTCCGGTTGCGTTGCGCCGATGAATCGCTGATCTGGGTATCCATTTCGGGGAGCAGTCTTGAGGACGACCAGGGTCGCATCACCGGTCGCATGTCGCTCTTCACGGACATTACGGAACAGAAGAGCGCGGAAGATGCGCTTCTGGACCGGGAGGCCCAGTTCCGGACGCTCGCGAATTCCATTCCGCAGCTATGCTGGATGGCGAGCCCGGATGGTTGGATCACCTGGTACAACCAGCGCTGGTACGAGTACACAGGGGCCACCGCCGAGCAGATGGAAGGATGGGGATGGCAATCCGTTCACGATCCGGACGTGCTGCCGGTAGTGATCGAGAGATGGAAAGAGGGGATCGCCAAAGGTGAGCCGCTGGATATGACGTTTCCGCTCCGCGGGTCGGACGGCGTCTTTCGACCGTTTCTGACCCGTGTGGTCCCGGTCCGCGATGCCGCCGGCAAAATTGCGCGTTGGTTCGGAACTAACACGGATATCAGCGAACAGCGGCGATCGGAAGACGCTTTGCGAGAAAGCCGCGCAAAGCTGGAAGCGGCGCTGGCCAGCATGGCAGACGCGGTTTGTATCTCGGACGCCGAGGGGCGCTTTATCGATTTCAACGACGCGTTCGCGACTTTTCACCGCTTCCGAAGCAAAGAGGAATGCCCCGGGACATTCGCCGAATATGCGAAATCCGTGGATGTATACCTGCCGGACGGCACACTCGCCGCGGTGGAGATGTGGGCGGTGCCTCGCGCCCTCCGGGGTGAAAAGGTGGCATATACGGAGTACCGCCTGCGCCGTAAGGATACCGGCGAATCGTGGGTCGGGAGCTATAGCTTCGGCCCGATCCGGGACAGGTATGGCGCGATCGTAGGATGTGTGGCGGTCGGGCGGGATATTACGGAGCGCAAGCGTACGGAAGAGGCGGTGCGGGAAAGCGGGGAGCAGCTTCGCCAGCGGTTCGAAGAGCTGGAGACGGTGATGGCCGTCGCGCCTGTGGCGATTTTTGTGGCACACGATAAGGCTTGCAACAATATCACGGGAAACCCGATGGCGTACGCGCTATACGAGTCCGAGCCGGAACAGAACGTCTCCCGGAACGTGACCTCGGTAAGGCGCTTCTTCCAGGGTGGGCGGGAACTCAGAGCCGAGGAACTGCCGATGCAGGTGGCTGCGGCTCGAGGGTTGGACGTGCGAGGTCCGGAAATTGCCGTGATGCTGCCCAGCGGCCGCGAGATTACGCTAATTGGGCAAGCCAGCCCGCTCTGGGGGGCGGACGGCGGCGTTCGCGGCTGCGTCGGCGCGTTTCTGGACATTACCGAACACAAACAGTCGGAAGAGCGTCTGCGACAGGCGCAGAAACTCGAGAGCGTCGGTCTGCTGGCGGGCGGGATTGCACACGATTTCAATAATCTGCTGACGGGAATCCTGGGGCATGCGAGTCTGCTGCAATCCGAGCTCGGCCCCGGCGCGGAGGCGCGGGTAAACGAAATTGTGCGAAGCGCGGAGCGTGCCGCCCACCTGACGCGGCAGTTGCTGGCATACTCCGGCAAGGGGCAGTTCGTACTCTGCGACCTCGACGTTTCCCGCGCCGTGAACGAGATCGTCGATCTCGTCCACTTCTCGATCCCGAAGAATGTCGAATTGGCGATCACCGTGCAGAGCCGCCTGCCGAAAGTCCGGATGGACCCGGGCCAGCTTCAGCAAATACTGATGAATCTGGTGATCAATGCGGGGGAGGCGATCGGGGAAGGCGCCCCGGGCCGGATCACGATAGCGACATCGCTCGTGGATCTCGACCAGCCGTTCGTCGATGCCACCGGCGTCGAGGTGCGGCCAGGCCGGTATGTCTCGGTGGAGGTGAAAGATACGGGAAGCGGCGTCAGCCAGGAGAACCGGGCGAAGATCTTCGACCCTTTCTTCACGACGAAGTTTACAGGCCGGGGCCTGGGACTATCCGCGGTTGCGGGCATCCTCCGCTCGCAGAACGGCGCCATGATGCTGGAGAGCGTCCCGGGAAGCGGGAGCGTGTTTCGCGTGCTCCTGCCGGTTGCGCACGAACAGCGGAGTGCGAGCTATCGGGCGGCTGGCGAGGAACGCGCGACCATCCTGGTGGTTGACGACGAGGATACGGTGCGGCAGTTTATCGGGGCGGCGCTGGGGCGGAGAGGCTATCGCGCGTTGCTGGCGTCCGACGGGAGAGAGGCTCTGGCCGTTTGCGAGCGCGAGCGGGGGGACGTGGCCGCCGCCATTGTGGACATCGTGATGCCGATCATGGGGGCGAACGAGTTTTTGCCGGCAATGAAGGCGCAGTATCCGGGGACCAGACTGCTGCTGACGAGCGGCTTAAGCGAATCGGAAGCCAGGCGCCTGTGCGCGGCGCACCCCGGAGCGGTATTCATACAGAAGCCTTATACCGCGCAGCAGATCCTGGACGCGGCGGAGAAGCTGCTCGGGAAATCCGCGGATTAGCCGTACCTGGAACCCAACCGGGGGCAGAAATCGGGTATCTTACATTTCAGTATGAATTCTCGAAATGCCATCGCTCGGCGGGAATTGCTCTCGGCAACCGCCGCTGCTTTCACGACATCGCTCTTTACGGGTAGCGTCAAAGGGGCGAACGACCGCATCGCCGTCGGGTTCATCGGGCTCGGCGCCATGGGCTCCGGCAATCTCGGATACGCCATGCAGGTTCCCGAGGTGGAGCCGGTGGCGGTTTGCGATGTGTACCAACCGCATCTCCAGCGCGCCGTCGATGCCGCCGGGAAGCACGGGTTTCAGCCGAAGGCCGTAAAGGACTTTCGCGAGGTGCTGGCGGATAAGTCGATCGACGCGGTCTGTATTTCCACTCCGGATCACTGGCATGCGTACATCGCGGTGGAGGCCTGCAAGGCTGGCAAGGACGTCTGGGTCGAGAAACCGGCGAGCAAGTTCGTGGAAGAAGGCCAGAAGATGGTTCAGGCCGCGCGCAAGTACAAACGCGTGGTGCAGGCCGGAACGATGCAGCGGTCGGGCGGGTACTTTCGAAAGGCCGCGGAACTGGTGGCTGCGGGGACGGTTGGGGACGTGACGTTTTGCCATGCCTTCCAGAGCGGGTCCACGCCGCGCGAGGGTTATGGCAATCCGCCGGACAGCGCTCCTCCCGCGGACCTGGACTGGGACATGTGGCTGGGGCCGGCTCCCAAAGTTCCTTTCAATGCCAATCGCTGGGGTGTGAAGACCGCGGGATTTCCGACGTTCCGCTATTTCTGGGACTATGCCGGCGGGGCGATGACGGACTGGGGCGTGCATCTGATCGACCCGCTGCACCAGTGCTTCGGCGAGGTGATGCCTACCGCGATCGAGGCCCTGGGCGGGAAGTTTTACGTGCAGGACAACGTGGAGACGCCGGATACGATGCAAGCGACGTTTCAGTACCCGAAGTTTCTCATGACGTACGAGAGCCGCACGTGCAATCCTCTGCCGCTGTTTGGCCGCAACCAGGGAGCGGGCACGACCATCCATGGGACGGAAGGAACCATCTTCGTCAATCGGAGCGGATGCTGGGTGATTCCGAATCCGAAATCGAAGGTGGAGGCCGCCGCATGGGAAAACGATAAGGAAATGCGCGAGATGAACCTGCCTCACTGGAAGAACTGGGTGGCGTGCATCAAGAGCCGCGAGAAACCGACGAGCGATATCGAAACCTGCGTGCGGTCATCCACGGTGTGCCTGCTGGCGAACCTTTCGATGCGATTCAAGCACCGGATCGACTGGGACGAACAGAACTGGACCGCCAGGCAGGACGCGATGAAGCCTTACATGAAGCTGCACTACCGGGCTCCGTGGAAACTGGAAGTCTAGGGCGATCGTGCGGAAACTCCTGGTTTTGGTATTGTTGGCCGCCTGCTGTGCCTGGGGTGCGGACCAGCGGGACGAAGCGCTGTTCAACGGCAAGAACCTGGATGGCTGGGAAGTGCGCGGTCCCGGAATGTGGATGGTGATGGAGACTGGCGTGCTGCTCGGCGAGCGTGCGCATCCGAATCCAGCCGATCCCTTCGGGGCCAACTGGCCGGTGGACCGGACGCGCTATCAAGGTTGGTTATACCGGCAGGCGTGGTTGTACACCAAGCGGGAGTTTCGGCAATACGACCTGCACCTGGAATATTGGATTCCGCCGGGAGGCAACAGCGGGGTTTCGATTCGCGACCGGTCGCGCGCCCACACTGCGATTCGGGAGAGCGACGCCGAGCGGCCGGATTTGGCGGCCTATCCGAAGACCACGCCGGCGCACATCGGCTACGAGATCCAGATTATCGACGATGACCGCGAGAAGTTCCAGTCGGGCAGCGTCTACACGTTCGTGCCGGCGAAGATCGGAGTACAACGCCGCGGCCAATGGAACAGCATGGAAATCGAGTCTCGCGACGACCTGATCCGGGTGCGCCTGAACGGCCAGGTGGTAGCAGAATACGCGGGTGACCCGGCGCGGTCGAAGAGCGGCCCGATCGGCCTGCAATTACACGATCAGTTTACGGTGGCGATGTTTCGGAACATCCGGATTCGGGAGAGATAGCGGGCGGGTGGACCCGCTGCGGAAGGGTCCGATCATCTGATAAGATCAAAGACTGAGGGCGCGGCAAGCAGCGCACGCGGTGCTTATCGTGCTCGCAGCTTCCCTCGAAAAGGGCCACCCTAGCTCAGCTGGTAGAGCGGCTGATTCGTAATCAGCAGGTCGCCGGTTCGATCCCGGCGGGTGGCTCCATAACTCCTACAAACAAGAGACTTCCAAGATGCTGCTCCGTGCCATGCGCCGGGGTCAAGTCACGGGTCAAGTCACCAGCCAAAAGTGAGCTTCGTTCCAGGCGTTATCGGGAGGGATGTGAAGGCTGACTGGCGCAGTCGATTTGGGCAACCGCGCCGATCAGGTAGACCTACTGGACCTGCTGTGCGGGGATCTGCTTCGTGGGAACCTGCTCTGTGGCCACACGCTTCTTTTCTTCTTCCACCTTCCGCTTCACGCGCGTGATCTCGAACAGTGTCTCCAACCCCGTGACCGCCGCCTTCGTCACCTCGACCGGCACGTGGGTGTAGCGGCGTGTGGTGGACACCTGCGAGTGGCCGGTCTGGATGACCTGCTGGCCTCGAATCGGCCGTGGCCACGCCTATGGCGACTTTCGGCGGGCAGTTCCTGCACTCGTCCCTTCCATGCATGGCTGCGGCCTACCTCTTCCACATCTGCCAGAACCACCCATTCGTGGACGGCGACAAGCGGACGGGCGCGAACGCCGCCATCACATTCCTGCTGATCAACGATTGGGAGCCTGACTTCAGCGAGGACGAGTTGGTCGATCTGGTGCTCTCGGTGGCGTCGGGCACGATGTCGAAGTCGGCCCTCACGGAGGCGTTCGAGGCGCGCTGCGGCCCCGCATCAGAACCGCGCCCGGATTAGCCTAGCATCCAAACCTTCTGCCGAAGCTATTTTTGAGCCTCAGCACCACTGGGCAGCAATCAACTCGATTCCGGCATCCGTTACGTGTGCCTTCTGTCGCCCTCTACCTGGACCTGTGATACCGGTTGGGCGCACCGGGCGTGGGGACGTCGACGGCGACCTGCGTCTCGCCGGCATGCGCCCGGGTCAACGCGGCGGTGAGGGTGATGCCGGTGCCGGAGACCTGGGCGCCGGCCGCGTGCGCAAACGCGAGCGGAGCGGTGACGGTGATGGAAGGTCCGCCTCTGCCGAAGAAGTTGGCGGATGCGACAACCGCGGTCTCCTGGTTCGCGCCGCCGTCAATGGTGATGGTCTGGCCGCTGGAAAACCCCATCGCGCCGGCGACAGGGATGACGGTCGTGCCCACGCCGGTGGCGGCGGCCGCCGTGGTGGCGCCTGCCGTGCCGACTTTAGCAATGACGGCGGTCTCGAGGTTCGCGCCCGTATCGATCATGATGCTCTGGCCGGTCGCAAAGTCCGCCACGCCGGCGACTTTGATATTGATCGCGCCGGCAGCCGAACCGGCAGGCAGGGTGGTAGCGGCCTGCAACAGGAAATCGGTGCAGTTGCTGTCGGTGTCTGCGCCGTCCGGGAAGCGGCCCGCGCTTCGATTGGTCGCGCCGGCGGGCGGACCGAACCGCCCGAAGCCCCTGCCCGGGCCGGGCGCAGCTACGTGGCAGCCGCTCTGCCCCGATCCGGAGGCGGACTGGTAACCCTCGGCGGCCCATGGGTCGACGAGGCCGCCGTAGTTGAGGCTGTCGACCACCAGGCCGGCGGCGTCCCGCAGCACTATGCTGCCGGCGACGGGGGAGAGGGCGGGGCCCCCGAACCACTGGTTGGGCGCCGGAGTCCCTTCGTAGCCCGCGGTCGTGACCGCGGCGTCACGCACCGCCGCGTCGATCGCGTGATCTTTCGCCAGGGGGCTATCGAGCGTAATGCCGGTGCCGAGCGGTTGGACCGGCTCGTTGCTCGCATGGGAGAAGGCCGTCTCCGGCCGGAAGCCGATCCCCGTTCCCCTCACGCTGAAGGGGAGGTTGGCCGCATGGTTGAACTTCAGCGGGGCGGCCAGATCGAGGCCCGTGCCCTGAGCCACCACAAGTTCGCGGCTTCGATGCGGCTTGGCGAGGGCCGGCGTGAACTCGACGACGGCGCCACCCGGACTCGCTGCGCCGACCGCGGTGATGCTGACGATTTCGTGGTTCGCGGGGGTGCCAACGGTCATTTTGTCGCCGGCGGCGAAACCGTTCATGCCGCGGACCTGGACTCTGATATTGGTCGCGCCGGCGCCGGCTTCAGCCGCGAGTGCTCCGCGGCTCGCCTGCGTGCCGACGCGCGCAACGGTGACTGTTTCGACCCCATGGCCGACGCTGTCGATGTCCAACCGGAGCTTGTCACCGGCCGAGATGTTGGCGACGGACGTCACCTTGATGTTGGTCGCGCCGGCGGGCGCGTCCGCCCCCAGGAAGGCTTGCGTGCCCGGCTTGCCGACCGAGGTGACCGTGGCTACCTCGTACCGCTCCAGGTCCTTTGCGACGGTGGGGTAGGTGGCGCCGTAGCCGATGGCGATCTTCTCACCGGGCACGAAGCCGCTTACGCTCGCGACCGGCACGCTGCTCGAGCCGGCGGGGATCTTGATCACCGGACCGTCGGGGAGTGGCTGCCACACTGTGGTGTGGTCGCCGGCCGCAGTCCCGACGCGTACGATCTTGCGGGTCTCCATTCCGGCGCCGGTGTCGACGCTGATCGAATCGTCGACGTTCATGCCGGTCGTGCTCCGGAGGTGGATGGTGGTATCGCCCTGGTGCGCGGGGACCGCCAGCCCGGAGTTGGCGAGGCCAAGCAGGTAGAAGCCGCCGGCCGCCAGACGCGTTCCGCCCGGGATCCTCACCGCCGAGAAGATGGCCTGCTGGGTCGGATGTTCGGTCAGGGTCCAATTAGAGAGGTCGATGCTGCGGGAACCGGCGTTGTAGAGTTCGATGAACGAGTCGGTCGAGTTGCCGGCAGAACCGGCGCTGATGCGGAACTCGTTGATCTTGATCGGGCTGACGTTCCGTACCTTCTCAACCGTGGTCTCGGATTGCTTCGCGCCGCTCGTCTGGTTGGTCCACTGGGCATTGCCCACCAGGTCGCCGTTGAACGCCGCCGGCCCCGAGGTCACCTGGAAGGTCGCGCTCACGCCGGTGCCGGGTGCGACCGGGCCGGGGATCGTTACCGAGGTCTTGTTGGAGCCCGGAACGGCGGAGTTCCACTGCTTGGGCACGGCAATGCTCAGCGTAACGCGCGCTACAGGCGCGCCCGTGGTGTTGGTGAACGTCAGGGTGGTGTTCTGCGAGGACCCCGGTGAGAATGTCTGGAGTCCCGGCGGCGTGGCCGTTGTTGACGCCGGCGCCAGGCTGAGCCGCGGCACATCGTACCCGGCAGCTACGACGTTGGCCTGCACCAACTGGTCCGTGGCGTCCGAAGGGAAGGTGCCTGCGGCCGTCATCGCGCCTTCATAGAAGGTGCCTTGCGAGCCGATGCTGTTGTCACCGCCGTTGCCCAGGAGGATGGCCCCCTGCTTGCGCATCGGGTCATAGGTGATGTCGACGCGAGGTCCGTCGAACATGACCGA
Source organism: Bryobacterales bacterium (assembly GCA_963796485.1). Classification (GTDB taxonomy): domain Bacteria; phylum Acidobacteriota; class Terriglobia; order Bryobacterales; family Bryobacteraceae; genus CAWCDJ01. The sequence continues at coordinate 330,818 of CAWCLV010000012.1, read as the reverse complement.
CAGGGCGCCCCGCTGCGCGTCTCCGCCCAGGGTGGTCCAGTGGTGCGGCTCGCCTTTGGCCATCGCGGTTACGAATCGCCAGTTGACGCTGGGAAGGTTTGCGCAGAGTTTGGATCCATCCGGGTTGACGCAACCGACCAGGTTGTTCTCCTGGTCGGTCATGATCCACGGGCCGGGAGGGTTTCCGTGATACCAGGGGGTGGCATTGCCGTAGTAGGTGGTTTCCATGGTGCCGTTGTCGTCGTCACGGCTGTCGATCTCGGCGTTGCCGTAGTCGAAGCAGCAGCCGGAGTTGTAGTGGCGGCCGTTGATGACCCAGTACTGCCCCTCTGCCTGGTCATCGACCGCGGTGCCCTTCGCGTTGTTCTGGCGGAGGCCCATGCCCGGCGCGATGAAGACGCCGTAAGCCTTGTGGCCCATGATCGTAACCGGCGCCATGCCGGCGATCGGGAGGTTGTTAAACCCACCCATGGACGGACCGCTGAATCCGCCGCGGGGCGCCTGCATGAGGTCGTTGTGCTTGGGGGATTGGTCGTAGACGATGCTGATCCAGCAATACGTGTTGGCGCAGAACGCATCCTGCGCGGCCGCCTTGGCGTAGCCGCCCGCATCCGGGACCGGCGACGCGACGGGCTGGACCACGCCGATGTCCAGGGTCTTGCCATCCGACTGGCGCAGAACCTGGTAGAGCGGGCCGTTGTAGGAGGCATAGAGCGCGCGTGCGGTGCTGTGGGCGGCCACGCACGGGTCGCCGGCCGCGGCGTAGATGTCACATGGGCCTTTCGGCCTGGGCGGAGCGACATCTCGTCCCATGCCGGCCTGTTGGGCCATCGTAAGCGCGGCGCCAATCAGCATGAGCGATCCGGCGACCATAAGCACAACGTGGTTTCTCGTTTTCATGTTTATCCTGTGTTGCTTTGTCGATCGGGCTTCGATCGGTCAGATCCGAGGCCGTCAGTACGTTGATCTCCAGCGAGCCCGCCGAATCGCCGAAGATCGCGACCTTGCCGGCGCCGCCGCCGAACCTGCCGCTCGCGCCCGGCGCGCCGCATGCCGGCACGCCCGATAGCAGGATGAGTCTCATCGGTTTTCCGCGTCAGCTTAGCAGGATCCGTCGCACCTCGCCTTCCGGATCGTCCAACATGCGGCAGCGGTTATCGAACACCATCGTCCGGCAGCGAATCGGATCGCTCGGCGTCCAGGTCAATCCCGGCTGACTGGGATTGCCGGTGCGGGCGAAATTCACCCACGCGGTAGCCATCGTCTTCGCCAGGGCCTGCGCCTCCGGTGTGTTGCCCGTGCCCTGTTCGCAGCGCTTCGTATTATCGAAGCAGAACTGCAGTTCGGCGGTATGCCAGGCGCCCGCATCCTCCAGCATGGGCGATTGCCACGTGAAGTAATACTGATACACCGGCGCTCCCTTCTGCTCGTATTTCAGCTTCACCATCCGCTGCACGTTGTTCCGGGCGGTGAGACCATTCACGCCGTAGGACAGGGTGCGAATGCTCTTCTCCGGGTGCGCCCTCTTCATCGCCGCGATCAGGGCTGTCGCCCTGGTCTCTCCCAGCGTCCGGGAAAGGGTGGCATGCCACTCCGCTTCGCTCGGACGTGATTTCATCGAATTCCCTTCCTCGCTGACGCTGCCGATCAACATCGGCACATTCTTCGAAATCTCCGGGGCAACATCGTAGAAAGCGCGCAGGGTCACAATGCGGCCGTCCACGCTGGGCGACCACCCGACTCGCGGCCTGGCGCCCGGAGGCCCGCCTGGCCCCGGCATGCCCTGCGTCCGCGGACTGAGTTTCGCGATGGCGGCATTGCCGGCCGCGTTCAGTCTGGCCCATTCCATCTTCTGCAGCGAAGCGAGGTCGTTGGGGCGCAGGCCCAGCTCTTTCATCAATTGCCTGGACAGCTCTTTGGACGGCTCGATGCCGGGGAGATTGCTGCCTCCGCCGGATTGCACCGATGCCCGATGGAACAGTCCCGCGGCCGAGGGCATGCCCATCAGACAAGTGACCTTGGATCCGCCGCCCGACTGCCCATAGATCATGACCGCGTCCGGATCGCCGCCGAAATTGGCAATGTTCTCGCGTATCCAGCGAAGCGCCGCCACCAGGTCGATCATGCCTGCGTTTGCCGAATCGGCATATGCCGGTCCGCCGATCTCGGACACGTCGAGGTATCCGAGCAGGTTGAGGCGATGATTGACCGTTACAGAAACGGCATCGTGGTGCCGGGCCAACTGCGCACCCTCCTGCGAAGGCAGTTCATAAGCGGAGCCGAAGGTGAAGCCGCCGCCATGAAAGTAGACCAGCACCGGACGCTTGCCGGTGAGGGAGGGCGTCCAGACGTTCAACTTGAGCATGTCTTCGCTCATGTAGCCGTCGTCCCAGTCAAACAGGAAGGATTGTTCGATCGCCGTGTAGTCGTGCAGGCGCTGAGGACAATTGGCTCCGTAGATCAGCGCGGGGTACTCGTCGCCCCACGGCTTGGGAGGCTTGGCCGGAAGCCAGCGGTTTTCCCCGGTGGTGTTTTGCCCGTACGGAATTCCCTTAAATGTCAGGACGCCCGCATCCAGGAACCCGCGGACTTTTCCATACTGTGTCTTCGCAACCGCCGAACGGGGCGTCGAGCAGGCGCCCGGAGCCTGGTGCGCCGCGATCTTGGTACTGTCGGATGCCTGGGCCGGCAAGGCCAGTGCGGAGCCCATTGCCGCCGCCGGCAGAAGTAGCGCGCGCCGGCGATTGATTCTCGTGCGATCCTCGGTGCTGGATTTGGACATTGTGTCTCCTCTCAAGGCGTCTTCATGACCGCGCCCGTGATGCCGTGCAGGTGGTTGACAGAGATCCACGGCGGTGTCCGCGGACAAACGCGACGTCGGTGCCGCTCGCGAGCCGCCCCGATACGACGCGCTGTCGCCCGGGCGCGACAGGCGCGATTATCAGCCAGATGAGGGCGCCGAACCATCCGTATCGGATCATGATGCGAACACCTCAGACTCCGCCGACCCATGGTACGCGGCGGAGAAACCGCTCTTCGAGAGACGCTAGCACAGGTTGAATGCGTTTTCAAATCCCCTCCGTCATCCGGTCGTGTCAATAAGATCAGAACGGGCGGCATGCACCGCGGCAAGCGCTTACACGTGCCGTGATTCCTCCAGGCGAATGAGAATGCCGTCGTGCGCTAATCGCGGAACAGCAGCGGTGGTCCCCCAGCGTTTCGTCCCGCAGGTTGAAATGTAATGCGTGAAGCGGCTCCGGGGGAACCGCGGCATCGAACAGCGGAAGGTTGGCCCTTGCTCCGTGTTTGGAAGGGCAGCGGTACTGATTGCGGCTTCGCGCCTGGCGGCGCAAGGAGGCCGGCAACGAACACCGGCTGCGGTCGCCTGCCGGTTGCGAGTCTCTCCTGCAAGTTGCGGCTGCCCATCGAATCCGCAGATCACCAAACAGGACGACGCGATTTCCGACGCCATGGCCACCTATTGGACGAACTTCGCCAAGCGCGGCGACCCCAACGGCCAGGGAGTTCCCACCTGGCCGATCTTCAGGAACGCGACCTCCGCGGCCGCCGATAACTCCGTGCGTCCGGTGACGCATTCCGGGGCGATGGCGCCGATATGGCCCCTATTTGAAAAGTCGCGGAGCGAAATCGTTCAGACAGCGGCGCCACGTCAGCCACTCGTGGGCGGTGCCGGGCGACTCGAAATAGACGTTCTTGATCCCGGCCTTAGTCAATTCCTCGCTGAAAGTCCTGGTACCCGGGCCTTCCACGGAGCCGATTCCCAGGAACAGGACCTTCATCCTCTTATTGAACGCGGTGGCATCCGCGAACACGCCGTTGTTCGAGGTCTTTGGATCGAATCCGCCACGGCCGCCCGTGCTGCCGCTGAAGCCGCCGAGGTACGCAAATTTGTCGAGGTTCGAGAGCACGGTCAGGAACGATTGCATACCGCCCATCGAAAGACCGGCCATGGCGCGGTTCTCGCGTCCCGGCGCCACACGATATGTCCGCTCCACCGTGGGAATCAGATCGGTGAGCAACATTTCCGTGAAGGCGCCGCCCCAGTTCGTGGGGAAGCCGCCCCGTCCGCCGCGTCCGCTGGTGGCGCCGCGTCCGCCGGGAACCGGCGCTGCGTCCGCAATCGAGCGGCTGGTAATGACGCCGCGCGCGGAATACAGGCTTGCGTCCTCGCCCGGCTTGACCGCATTGAGATTATCCATCACGACGATCATGGGCTTGGCCTTCTTCCCGGCGATGAGGTTGTCCATGATGAAGTCGACGTGCCCCTGGCTATGCCAGCCCTGCTCGTTCTCACCCCAGCCATGAAACAGGTAGAGAACCGGGTAGCGCGCCCGGCTGCTGTCGTAATCCGGCGGTGTGTACACGTAGCAGCGGCGCCACTTGCCCGTAACTTTGGAGTAATACCACCGCTGGCTCACCTGCCCGTGCGGCACGTCCCTGGCGGAGTAATAGGCCGCATCCGCCTCAGGCTCGGGAATTTCGATCCCGCTATTGTCCCATCCCGATCCGAAGAACGTGCGTGTCGCCGGGTCCGCCACCACGGCGCCATCGATCACGATGCTGTAGTAGTGGAAGCCTACGACCTGCGGAGGTATGGTCACGGTCCACAGGCCGTCCTGCCCGCGCGTCATATCGTGAGCGCCGCCCAAACGCACCTGGACTTTCTGCGCACCGGGCGCCGACACCCGGAAGGTCACTCCGCGGTCCGGATGAACACAGGGGTAGGGCGCCCCCGGAATGTTCAGCGTTGAAGGTTTGCATTCGTCCGGCGCCTGCCCCCAGCACCATGCGCAGCCGAGCAGCACTAATGTCAAAGTTCTCATCGGTCCTCCTAAAGTAATGCGTGCCGCGTCGTGCGCTCCGCGCGATCCCTTCCGCAGCAAGGGGCGGCGACGTTGAATGAAAGCGGTATTTTAGCCAATTGCGTCACCGGGTATTTCGGCCCAAATCTTAAAACAACAGCTTCAACCCGAACTGCAACTGCCGCCCGGTGGCGGACGAGGAGGTCAGCCTCCCGAAATTCGCGTTCCCGATCGTCAGCGCCGGGCTCGCCGCGCTCGGCAGGAAAAATGCCGGCGTGTTCGACACATTGAATGCCTCCGCGCGGAACTGAACGTTCACATGCTCGCGGACGGCGAAGTTGCGGAACAGCGAGGCATCCAGGTTCGTTGTTCCCGGACCGCGTCCCGCGCGCCGCGCCAGGTCGCCGAAATACGTAAGCGGTGTGCCGCGTGCGTTGATTACGTTCCCCGGCTGAGTGAAGGCGGCCGGATTGAACCACCCATTCGGTCCCGGGTTCGGCAGGTACATCGAAACGCCCTGCACCGCGTCCGGAACATTGAACGTGGCGAACAACTGGTTGGCCGCCGCCACGATTCCACTCCGGACGTCCGTTGGAAAGCCGCTCTCCTTGGTGAAGATCCCATTCACCTGCCAGCCGCCGGCCACCGCGCGGATCATACGATTTTGGTTGCCCCACCGTTTTCCGCCCCCGAACGGCAGCTCATAGCCGGCGCTCATCACAAACACCTGCGGTACGTCCATGGCCGAGTATGATTTCTCCTTCTGGAGGTTCCAGCTGTCCAACGGGTTCGTGGTCCCGCCGTTCTGTTGCATGGCGCTGTTGCCGCCCGAGCCGCTTTCCAGGTTCTTCGACCAGGTGTAATTCACCAGGAAATTGAGCCCGGATCCCAGCCGCTTCTCGATGCGAACGTTCAGCGCATTGTAGAAACTGTTCCCCATCGAAGAGTCCATCACTACCTGGTTTCCGACGTTCGGAAACATGCGGTCCGCTTGTGTTGTAAAGCCGGCCATCGCCCGGTTCCAAGGGATCTGGTTGAGATTGACGCGCGTCGTGAGGTGTGTCCCGCGGGCGCCTGCGTACGCCGCTTCCACCACGAGGTCGCGCGCCAGTTGGTACTGGAGCCCGAGATTCCACTGGTAGACGTCCGCCGGCCGGCTGTTCGCGAAATCCGCCGTGCGGATGAGGAGTCCAAGCGGGTTCTGCGGCGTGAACGTGCTGAGGTCGGCGCTCGTGGGACCGAGCTGGATGGGCGTGCCGATACTGATCGGCGGCGCCAACGTACTGTTTGCGCTGACAGACGGCGTGATCACCGTCGGCGCATTCGGCGGGTTCGAGCCGAAGAGGGTGGTCTGCTGATTGGGGGATCGCGGCCCGAAGAACACTCCGGCGCCACCGCGCACCGTCAGCTTCTGGCTGGCGGCGTAGGCGAAGCCGAACCGCGGAGCCAGGTTGAGATGGTGCCCATCCACGATCGCCCGTGTGTATCCTGCCTGCCCCGGAACCACCAGTTTTCCGGTTGCGGCGTCGAACAGCGAGCCGCGGTCGCGCGCATCCACCGGCTGCGTGAATAACTCATACCGCAATCCCAGATTCAAGGTGAGCCGCGAAGTCACGCGCCAGTCGTCCTGGAAGTAGACGCCCGCGTAGATGTCTCGAAGCCGTGCCCAGTCGGGCAGTTCGGTTCCCGTAAGCTGCGCCGGGAAGCCCATCAGGAAGTCGGCCAGCGGCGAACCCGATCCCGGATCGTTCGAAGACGAGCTGAAGATCGAACCGAAGACCGTCTGTCCGCTGCCGTATTCCGTGTCGAACCGGCGCCGCCGCACGTCGCCTCCCATCTTGAACACGTGGCTGCCTTTGTTCCACGTCAGGTCGTCTGATCCCTGAAAGATGTTTTCGACGTTGAGATTCGGCCCCGAAGGTCCCAGCCCGGTAAACGACTGGCTTCCGCTCGTCAGCCCCGACGGGGAAAACACGATATTCGGAAACATCTGCACGGGAAACGGATACACTGCGATGCCGTTTTGGTTCGCAAACTGCAAGCCCTGCGCGAGGTTCGACACTTCGAGGCTTCCGTTGTGCCGCGTATAGCCGGCGCGTGCCTCGTTGACCACGTTCGCCGAGAAGACATACGTGTCGTCGAGAATGGTGTTGATCGAGTTATTGATGTTAGTCGTCCCGCCGCCGAGGAAGCCGGAGAAATTTCCCGGATTTGTACTCGACTGCAGTCCCCGGGAATAACGTCCGAAGAGTGTGTTGTTGCTCGAAAACTGATGGTCCACCCTGATGTCGTATTGATTGCTGTCGAACGGCTGGCTGGCCAGGAACAGGTAATTTGCCGATTGCGCACCGGGCGCGCCCACATTCGCTCCCGGCAGAAGCTTCAGAGTCGCCATCGCTCCGGCGTTCAGCATCGAAGCCGGGATCTGGTTGTTCGGAAACGGGGTGCTGGTTACCACTCCGTTCGCCCCTGCCACACGTGCGCGAGGATCATAGATGCGCGGTTTGAAACTCGAGAAGTCGCCCGCGCGGAAGGCGTCCGGCGGAATATCCTTCAGACTCGAGGAAGCGCTGGTAGACCGGCGCAGGCCCTCGTAGTCGAAAAAGAAAAACGTCTTGTTGCGGCCGTTGTACATCTTGGGCACCAGCACCGGCCCGCCCAGCGTAAATCCGAACTGGTTCTGCTTGAAGGGCTGTCGCGGCGTGCGGGAGGCGTTGGAAAAGAAGTTGTTGGCATCGAACTGCTCGTTGCGCACAAACTCCCAGATCGCACTGTGGAATTGGTTCGTCCCCGATTTCGTGGTCGCGCTGACGATCGTCCCCGAAGAACGCCCGAACTCCGCGCTGTAATTGTTGGTCTTGACTTTGAATTCCGCCACCGCGTCCACCGACGGGATATAGTTGATCCCCGTCACGCCGATACCGCCTGCCGTCGCCATCGTGTTGTTGTCGATGCCATCCAGCAGCACGTCGTTGTTCTGCCATCGCCCGCCTCCGGCGACGAACGGAAGGTTCGACGCGACGCCCTTCACCGGCGCCGAAAACCCGGAGAGCAGCCCGAGCGCGAAGGGATTGCGCCCGTTCAGCGGCAGATCCACCACCTTCTTGTTATCGATCACCTGCCCGAGAGACGAAGTGACGCTGTCCAAAAGCGGAGCCGCCGCTGTCACCTCCACCGACTGTTCCACCACGCCCGGCTGCATCGTGACAGGCAGCCGAACGGCCTGATCTACGGCCAGGGTGATTCCGCTAAATGACTGGGTTTTGAATCCCGGTGCGGTCACCGTGACCGAATACAGGCCACGGCGCAGGTACGGCGCGTTGAATTCGCCTCGATCATTCGTCACCGTGTCGCGGTGTTCACCGGTTTCGGATTCGACAATGCTGATTTTCGCGCCGAGGATCGCGGCGTCGCTCGAATCGTGTACATAGCCCGTGATCGTGCCTGTCGCGACCTGGGCGAAAATGACTTGCGCGCTCATCGCGAGCAGCGCGGCGTAGCGCAAATAGCTCTTCAAGACACACCTCCAGCTTTCCTGTTTTGCCAGCTTCATAGGTTGACCCCTCAACCCTCCGCGGTTCTACTGCAGAACCACCAATTCGTAATCCTTTAGGCCCGATACCGTAAACTCGCTATACCCGCCGGCCGTTCGCACCGCGATCGTGCGGGGCGTGCGCAGTGTTCTCGCGGACCGGAATTCGCCCGCGACCTGCACGTGGATGGAACCCATCGGCACCGGCGCGAAGTAACCTGTCCCGGAATGCCCGCTCAAATTGATCAGGTGCAACAGGGTCCGTCCGCCCTGCCGCATCAGGCTCATCTCTACCAGCGGATGCGCGTCGGTCCGAATCTGCCGCCGCGCCTCCAGGCGATCGAAAACGTCGCGGAACAAGGCCGCATGGGCGGGCAGGCTGAGCCGGTAGTACAAGCCGCCAAGGTCCCACGGAATCCACACCGCCGTTCCGCTACCGATCCGCCCGGTGGCGATTGCAGGTGTATCCGTATCCTTCATGTCGATGTGGACGAACTCCGGAGGTCCGATCATCGAAGGCGGGATGAGCGTCAGTTCGTGCGGTCCCGCGGTCCTCAAAACCGTGAACGGGCCGTTCAGCAGCAGCAAATCCGTGCTCTTCAATGACGGAAACGCGGCGTGGTCGCGGACCCGGATGTACCCCTTCACGTCCCGTTCCGTCCGCTCCACGGGCGCCACATCGAACTCCGGTTTTGCCGCTCCGGCGATCAGCACCTTGCCGCCCTTCTCCGCGAACTGGCGCAAACCGGCGGGCGCCCAATCGGTTGCGATGACCACGTCGAAATCCCGCTTGCCCAGCCAGTTCATGTTGTCCGATACCGCGAACGGGATGTGCTCTTCGCTGAGGAGCCGGAAAATGCCGCGGTACGATTCCGTATTGTAAGTCCGCCCCGTATCCGAGGGCGCGCCCAACAGCAGCACCTTCGCGGCACTGGTTTCCCCGGCGAAATAACTCTCGTGCGCGGCCGCCCACTGGAATATCGGGGTCACTGCTTCGAGCGCCTGCCGGTCCTGGAGATCGAGCGTGCCGTTCACTTCGAACGTGAGGGCGCCGCCATGAGCCATGTTCTGCCAGGACCGCAAGGCGATCTCCTGGCCCGGCACGGTCGCGAACCGCCACCAGTAATCCACAAACTGCATGTTCAGGTTCACCGACATTTTGCCCGGCTGGCTGTTGCGCGCGCGATTCACGTTGTCGCTCGCCGAATACGGCCAGAGCGGCAGCGGGCGCGCGACGGCCGTATTCGACTCCGACATGATCCCGTCCGTGTACTCCTGGATATAGTTGAAGTACCCGGCCTGCGGGCGCTTTTCGCGAATCAGTTTGCCGATCGCCGCCGCCACCTGGCGCGATGAGCGGAACATGAATTTCCGGTAGTCGGCATCCGGCGTGTCGGGGATCGCCTTATGGAATTGTTCCCGGTACAGCCGCTTACAGGTGTCGCAATGGCACAGGCCCACGGCACGCCCGCTATAGTCCCGCGACTGGTTGCCGAACATGTTGAAGAACAGCCCGTCCACGTCGTACTTTTCCAGCGCCTCGCTGAGGATCTTCATCGCCTGTACCCGGTAGTAGCCGCCGTTGATGCAGGTGGAGTACAGGCCGTTGTAAATCACCGGCTCGCCGTTTGCCTGCCGGAAGAACCATTCCGGGTGAGCGTCGAACACGGCTTTCGGCGTCTTGCTGAAATCGAACCTTCCGACCACGCGGATGTGATGCGCGTGCGCTTCGCGAAGCACGTCGCCAAACATGTCGCGGCCCGGAGGAAGCTGCGGGCTGGGATAGTGGAATTCGGTAGTGGTCGGATAATACGCCGCGATCCCGCCCATTCCCTCCAGCAGCACATTGGCCCGCATGCGGACGAGTTGATCTATGAGGTGGGTGGCGTTCAGTCCCGCATCCGTCTGCCGCAGGTTGGTCTGGACCCAGCGGATGGGTTCCCGCATCCACCAGCCCTCCTGTGCGGAAGCGGATGCGGAAGCTGCCAGAAGTGCGATCATCACCACTGCGCGATTCGTCATGGAACTCCTAAGCCAGATCGACGGCCACCACTTCGTGCAACTCGACCGAAGGAAGTTCCAGGCTCACCACGTTCCCGCTGATCCGGCTCGATGGCGTCCTGCCGCTCACCAGCAGGCTCACCTTGCGGACCCGACGCCCTTCCGGCACCCGGATGCGGACCTGCTGCGGCGGCGCGGGCAGGATTTCCCGTACCGGCCCTTTCATCATCATCGGGTTGGTCAGGTTCACCAGGTGGGCCGTCATGGAATCCTTCTGCATCCACAATGAAACGTCCAGCACGCCCCTCCCTTCCACCGCCAGCGGCTGCTCTTCGTCGTGAGCCCAGCGGACGGCGTTCTTCAGCAGCGCGCCGTGATCCGGCGAGAGGATCTCCCAAAACGTGCGGTCCACGTCGAAGGGGAAGTACACCACGCGTCCTTTGCCGGACTGGCGCGCGTACAATCCGGGGGTGTCCGTGTGCGGCACCCGCGCCCACACCTCTTCCATCGGCAGGTCCGGATACGAGGGTACCAGCGTCAGCGGCGAGTGCATCGCATCCGCCGGCTTCGCGTGCACCCACTTCGTGCCGTTGATAATGCGGGTGGCATCTTCGAGGCCGTGGACGATCGGGTGGAACGCGCCCGTTCGCGGATCCTTATCCACGTTGAGGTAGGAATTGTGGACGTCCGTATCGACCCGGCCCTCGAACTTCGCCCCGAATAAGGAAGCCAGCCCGAAGTCCGCGCGCCTCACGCCCCACTCGTCGTACAAGGACGTCTCGTGCGTGGCCACCAGGTTCCCGCCGGCCTGGACGTACTCCGCGAGTTGCCGGCATTGCGCTGTCGAAAGCGCCGCGATGTTGGGCAGTATCAGCGTCCGGAAGCGCGCAATGTGCGCGGGATCGAGCAGCCGGTCATGCACCATATCGAACGGGATCCGCGCTTCCACCAGCGCCTGGTAAAACCCGAGGGCATGGTCCTCGACCTTGGCATGTGCCTGCTCGCCCCCGTAAAACGCGGCCGTCTGCTGTGAGTAGACCAGGCCCACGCGCGCCAGGGACCTTTCATTCCGGAGGTAGCGCTCATTGCGGTAGTGCCACACGTAGAGCTCTTCCACCGGCTTCATCCAGCGCTTATCGATCACCTTCCCGTTGAACTTGGTGAACCAGGGGCGCAGGTTGTGGGCGATCCCGTCCACCGCCCAAAGCTGGATCTCTTCTTTGTTCTGCACCGAGTCCTTCCAGCGGTACGGTTCTTCCACACCCATGCTGAAGATGCCGACGATCGCCTTGTTGCCCAGTGTCGCGGCGTACTCTTTGCCGTTCTTCCCGTTGGACCACGGCGGCATCACGCCACGGCGCGCCTGACGGTCGGCGAACAGCGTCGGCGCCAGTTCGCCGATGGTCTTCATGTCCAGGTCGCTCAGCGCGCCTCCGCCGGCATTCGGAATGTAGCTGGCGCCGGGGTTGATCTTCTTGATCTCATGGTCCCAAAGGTGCCAGAGTTCAAACAGCCGCTGCTGCCGCCAAACGATGTACTGCCGGCGCGCCGGGTCTTGCGGGTTCCCCGTCCGGGGCAGGTCCAAACCCGCGAACTTGCGGAAGTTCTCCTGGCAGTGCCCGCAGTAGCACATGCCTGAGCCGGCCCAGCGGTTGCTGAAGATCCCGTCCACCTTGTAGAGCGTCATGATCTCGCGCGTGACATCGGTCATGAACTCGAAGTTATACGGACCGAGCGCGCAGGTCACCCACAGGTCGGGATCGGCCCAGTGCTTCCGCTTCCGCCCCTGCGCATCTACGGCGATCCAGTCGGGGTGGGCATCGTAGACATCCTGGTGCACTGCGTGCGGATCGGTGCGGGCCACCACGTTCATCCCAAGCTTCCGGCACCCAGCCACCAGATCGCCGAAGCAGTCGCGGTCTCCCAGGAACTTGCTGCGATAGTGCATCGGGATCTTCGTCGGGTAATAAGCGACACACCCTCCGGCCGAAAGACAGGCGGCATCCGAATGCGTCCGGGCGAAATAATCCAGCCACATCTGCAAGTCGTAGTTGCCGGGGTCGTCTTCCACCAGCGTCAGTTGCGCCCAGCGCATGGGGCGGCCGTACCATTCTTCGCCCGCCGGTTCGGCCTGGCTCTGCCACGGAGCCATGCCCGCTGTGGCCAGCACCGCGGCGGATTGCTGCAGGAACTCCCTACGTCCGGTCATGACGCCGCCTCGGACTTGCTGTTCCCGGCAGCCACGGTGCACCCGGCCAGATCTTCCAGCGGCCGGATGGAACCGCAGATGGCGTCCTCAACGAAGCCCTTCGCGGCGGCCGCACGCAAGAGCCGGCGCGAGAGAGCCGTCAATGGCGCAGGCACGCCGAGTTCCCCGTCGGAATCCAACATCAGCCGGACGTCCTTCGCCAGCCACTTCACCGCGAAGTTTGCAGCGAAGTCGCGCCGGAAGGTTGCGGGGGCTTTCGCCGCGACATCCGCCGGCCTCGCGCCTGCGGTGCCACCCTCCGTCAACGCAAGTTTGGCCGCCTCCGACGCCGTTTGGGACCAGAGCGCCACGTCGTGTCCCGCTTCCATCAGCTTGCGTGCCATCGGCCCGCCCATGATGCCCAGGTCTGGAAATCCTAGTTTCGCCATTTGGAATCGCTTTCCTCTTAAAACGATATTCGAACGATATACGCATAGAACATCACAAGCAAGCCCACCACCACCGCCCACCACCGCCGCCCGCCGCCGCCGCCCACCACCGCCGCCGCACCACCGCCGCCGCACCACCGCCGCCCACCACCGCCGCCCACCACCGCTGCACCACCGCCGCCGCCCACCGCCGCACCACCGCCGCCCACCACCGCCGCCCACCACCGCCGCCAGGAGGATTCGACGAGGGGGCAGGGGAAATTACCTTCGGGTAGTCAACCGTTCGCACGCGGAATCCGGCGGTGAAGGTTCCCTTCGACCCCGGCGCCCCGCCATTTCGCGCGGCTCGCCATCTCCGGGGCAGTCCGCCGGTCACAACGAGTGAACGCAGCGTCACAGTGCGCGCCGGGAGCCGCAACGCGGCAGGATCGAATTGAGGTAGAAGGGACGGAGAGGAGAAGAAACGAATGGCAACACCGATCCCGGGAAGCGGCGTGGATATCAAGGCGCCGCTTCCCGGTCCTTACGGCGAAATCCTGACTCCGGAAGCGATGGAATTTGTGGCCGCTCTCGCTCGCCGCTTCGAGCCGGTCAGGCAGCAGTTGCTCGCACGCCGCCGCGTCAGGCAGAATGAGATCGACGCCGGCAGATTACCCCATTTCCTTCCGGAGACGGCGCCGATCCGCGCCGGCGATTGGAAGGTCGCAGCAATTCCGGAAGACCTGCAAGACCGCCGTGTGGAAATCACGGGCCCGGTCGAGCGCAAGATGATCATCAACGCCCTGAACTCCGGGGCCAGCGTGTTCATGGCGGACTTCGAAGATTCCAATTCCCCTACGTGGAAAAACAACATCGAAGGGCAGATCAACCTGCGCGATGCCATCCGCCGCACCATCTCTTACCGCAGCCCCGAGGGTAAGGAATACAAGCTGAACAGCAAGGTGGCCGTCCTGCTGGTCCGCCCGCGCGGGTGGCACCTTAACGAAAAGCACGTCACGGTGGACGACGTGGCGGTCTCCGGGTCTCTCTTCGATTTTGGCCTCTACTTCTTTCACAATGCCAAGGCATTGATGGCCGCCGGGACCGGCCCCTACTTCTACCTTCCCAAGCTGGAAAGCCACCTGGAGGCGCGCCTCTGGAACGATGTTTTCCGCTTCGCGCAGGACTATGCGGGCGTGCCGCAGGGGACGATCCGCGGCACCGTCCTGATCGAAACGATTTTCGGCGCTTTCGAAATGGATGAGATCCTCTACGAACTGCGCGAGCACTCCGCCGGTTTGAACTGCGGCCGCTGGGACTACATCTTCAGCTTCATTAAGAAATTCCGGAATCGTCCGGATTTCGTCCTCCCCGACCGCGCCACCGTGACGATGGAGCGCCATTTCCTGGCCTCCTATGTCCGCCTGCTGATCAAGACCTGCCACCGCAGGGGCATTCACGCCATGGGCGGCATGGCCGCGCAGATCCCGATCAAGAGCGATCCCGAGGCCAACGAGAAGGCCCTGGAAAAGGTCCGCCAGGATAAACTCCGCGAGGTTAAGGCGGGGCACGACGGCACCTGGGTCGCGCATCCCGGCCTGGTACCGGTCGCGAAGCAGATCTTCGACGAGTACATGCCCGGCCCCAACCAGTTGCATGCCGGAATGGCCGGCGTCGAAGTCACGGCTGCGGACCTTCTGAAAGTGCCGGAGGGCGAGATTACCGAGGCCGGTCTCCGGCTGAACGTCAACGTCGGGATCCAGTACCTTCAGTCATGGCTCGCCGGCAACGGCTGCGTGCCGATCTACAACCTCATGGAAGATGCCGCCACCGCCGAGATCTCGCGCGCGCAAGTCTGGCAATGGGTCAAGCATCACGCGCGGTTGAACGATGGCCGCCCGATCGATGCCGCGATGGTCCGAAGGGTCATCGCGGAAGAAGTCGAAAAGCTCGACGCCTCCAGAGACGCCGCAGCGTTGTTTCAGGAGCTGATTCTGGCCCCCGATTTTCTGGAGTTCCTGACGCTCGCCGCGGGAGAACGTATCGACTGATCGCGCCTGCGTTGGCGCTTGCGTTCCCGCGCCACAACGCGGGAGCGCAATTGCTAGCGTCGTTCCATGTCCGACACCTTGCCAATGCGGCGCCGGTAATCGGTGTTCTCGCTGTCGAACTTCGCGCCCAGATAGGCCGCCAGAACTTCTTCCGCCAACTTCGGCCCGATCACCCAGGCGCCGAAACACAGCACGTTTACGTTATCGTGCTCTACCGATTGGTGACCGCAGAACGTATCGTGGCACAGGGCGGCGCGAATGCCGGGCATTTTATTGGCGGCGATGGACGCCCCCACTCCCGTGCCGCAGACCAGAATGCCGCGCTGCGCCCGGCCGGCGATTATTTCGTCGCACACCTTCCGGGCAATATCCGGGAAATCCACCGGCTCGGTCGAGTGCGTACCGCAATCGGTAACCGTGTGCCCCCATGACCGCAAGGTTTCAATCACGGGACCCTTCAACGGAAAACCGGCGTGGTCCGCCCCGACCGCCAACTTCATTTTCGTCTGCGCGCCAGCCGCGGCAGACGGGTGCGCAGCTGCAACTTGAGAAGCGATCATGCCACCCAGAAAACCGCGACGTGCCAACTTCCGATCGGACATGTACGACTCCTTATGTAACGAACTCCGGTAAAAGGATAACTCCGGGCGCGTTCGTCCGATCAGGAGGTGAGCCACTCGCGAAGCTTGCGGTAAATCGCGGCGCGTCTTAACAGATCCCAGTGCGTCATGCCGTGGAGGACCAACTGGTGTGACGGCGCGAACGAAAGCGTGCGCGCCGGATCGGCATGCCGGCCCAGGGCGCTATCCACGCTCACCAGCCCATCCCCGAAGCCGTCGGCGAGTTTACCGGGGCCATCGCCTTTGCTGGCGGCAATGGCGAAACAGTGCACGCCCTCGGGAAGGGGCAGCCGCTGACGCCGGTCTCCCGCATTGTGAAAACGGTCGGCGCCTTCCCAGTCTTCATCGACCAGGTTGCCGTATCGCATGTCGGTAATGCCTGAGCTGCGGATCCGGGCAAGCCGTCCGAACGGCGCACTGTAAGGGGTGGAACCCAGAACCAGGTTCACGTAGTTGCCCGCGCGTTCCAGCGCGGAGCCGTGGTGGGGCGTCCCCAGGAATGCCAAATAGCGCAGGGATTCAGGCCAGCGATGGCCCGCCAGTGTGCCATAGTAATGAGCGCTGCGGGCCAGCAAGCCGCCGCAACTGTGTCCGACGATCGCCAGTTCCCGGAGGGGAACCGGCCACTCGCCGGCGAACTTCTCGAGCAGACCGGCGAGAGCGCGACCGTTGGTGGAAACATGCAGGCCGGTGTTGTAGTGCAGGTGAACCGGTGTCCACCCCAACTCGCGGGCCAGGACAGTGCCGGGATTGCGGCCGTTGTGCCCCCACTGCAGGTCATTCATGCAGAGCCCGTGCACGAAGAGGAGAACCTTACCGCCGGCATCCGGGATCGCAGCGGCGAGATGACTTCTTTCCAAATCGAGCGCTATGCCGCGGCGCCGCACCCGCATCGGAATTGCGAGCGGGTTCTCTGTCGCAGCCAAATGGTCTCCCACCACGCCGTTCAGAGCGGCCAGCACCGCTTCCCGTTCCGGCGTCGATTTGATGCCGGCAATTTGAGAGGCGTAGGCCGAGAGCGCGACATCGAGCCCGTCCCCTACCGCTCCGGTGATCGCCCGCACAACCGCGTATACGCCTACCGTCGATGCAGCGACGCCCGATTGGACGGGCGTGCCGGGCAGGATGTTGTCGAGAACCGCACTGTGGAGCGCCGCCACGATGTCAACCACGCCAGAGGTAGCGTCGATCGCGAGCCGGCTGGTCCCCACCACATCGTCGCCCTTGAGATGGACCGCTTTGGGCATCCTCCTGAGCGTAGCGCACGCCGGTTCCACCGTGGGACAGGCAATCTCCTGCGATGCATTCGGTCTGAATATCGGGCCATAATAATATTGCGGCTACCCACCGCAAAGGACCATGCAGGTCGTCATTCTTCTTCTGACAATGGCCGCGATTGCCGGTACCGGCGTGGGCGTCCTCTTCTGGCTGCTGCTCAGATCCGAGCGAAAAGCAACAAACGCGTGTATGCTCTGCCGTGAACAATTGTCAAGGGAAGGAACCCAAACCTGCGGCAAATGTGGGCTGATTGTCTGCATCGAATGCTGGAGAAAGAACCTGGTCTGCCCGAACTGCAACGTCGATTGGCCGCGGAGTGCGTCCGTCTCGGGCAACTGATCGCTCTTATGGATGAGAGGAACGCTTCAAGGGCCGGTCGGTCATGTGGGTCTTGACACCCCAGAGCAGCAGGCAGGCGATGCCGAAGTAGATGGCGCAGGTCGCGCTGATCGAGGCGCTCATCCCGAAGCTCTCGGAGGCCTTTGCAATCACGATCGGTGCGAGGCCGCCGCCCAGCCACCCGATCGAGTTCAGAATTCCCGCAGCGGCTGCCCGCCGCCGCACATCGACTACGTCATACAAGGAAGCGAAGATATTGGCATCGTACAGGCCCTTGAAGTAGCCGAAAGCTGTCATCGCCAGCATCAACAGGGGTAACGAGCGCGTCCAGCCGGTCAGAAACAGGAACGGCACGCCCCCGATGAGGCCGATCGCTTGCGTCAATATCCGCCCTCCGCGGTGGCGTCCGGCGAGCCTGTCCGCCAGCATTCCCCCGGAAAGCACTCCCAGCACGGCGGCGATCTGAATGAATACCGTGCCATTCAGACCCGCCATCGTCAAACTCATGTGAAACTTCCGGTAAAGAAACGATGGCATCCAGGTAAGGAAAACCACCGCCACGAAGTTCGCGCCGACGAACACGGAGCACAGCACGGCGACCATGCGGCTCCGGAAGATCTCTTTCAACCCGTCCCGTATCCCGCCGTAACCCGTTCCCATCTGCTCTCCGCCCGGCTCCAACTGCCCCCGTTGAGGCTCCTTGAGAAGCATGGCCAGCATGATCCCGAGCAGGCATCCAATCGCGCCGAACAGGACGAAGCTCGATCGCCAGGAATAATACTGCGCGACATAACCGGCCACGGTGCCGCCGGTGATGGTCCCGGCATAGACGCTCGACTGGTGCAGCGACATCGCGCGGGACCGGGTCTTCCTGCCGTGGTAGTCGCTGATCAGCGACATCGCTGCCGGGAAGTAGAACGCTTCGCCCAGGCCGCCCAGCGAACGGACGAACGTCAGTTCCCAGAACGTGTGGCACAACGACGTGGCGGCTGTTGCCGCCGACCAGAAGACCAGCGCGAAGATGATGATCGTTTTCCGCTCGAAACGGTCGCCGAGCCACCCGGCCACCGGCCCGAACAGAGCGTACATCCACATGAACGACGAGCCCACGACGCCCAGTTCGACATCGCTGAGCCCGAACTGGGCTTTGAGCACGGGGAATACCGAGAAGATTGCCTGCCGGTCCGCGTAGTTGAACAGGCACACGGACCACAGCATCGCGACAACCCACCACTTGTATGTTGGTTCGCGCGTCATGCGTATTAGCGGGAAGCCGCAGCAGTTTCAGCCGAAGCCGTTGGCGGATGAATGGCAGCCAGCGGCGCCGCGTGGAAGAATCCAGCCCTCATAGGTATTCAATCATACTGTATGCCGGCCGGCCCGATCCGGACGCGCGGCCGCGGCCCCTCCAGCCGCGGAGATTCCGAGACGGGGAGGCAACGCGGAGAAGCTGAAAGACGAGTGACTGGGCGTTCACTTGTGATTCCAGCTTGTAATTTCAGCTGTAATTTGCGCTTGAGTTTTTCCCGGGACTGACATAGACTACCGCGATAGGTTCAGCAGCGCCAGAACTCCGGGGGGGATTTACATGCAAAAAGCGCCGTGTAGCGCCATGCTCGGCTTCGTGCTTCTGTGTGCACCGATGGCCGCGTTCGGGCAAGCCGTCTACGGCAGTATTTCCGGGACCGTCGTCGACGCCAGCGGCGCCGCCGTCCCGCACGCCAAGATCACCATCACGGACCTCGGCAAAGGGGTCTTGTACAACAACACAACCAACGAATCCGGAAACTACAGCCAGGGGCACCTGATCGTCGGTACGTATTCGGTCCGGGTGGAGGCACCCGGGTTCTCGGCATACGTGAAGCAGCCCGTGACGGTGGAAGTGGATTCCGTCGCTCACGTCGATGCGCAGTTGAGCCTCGGCAGCGTGGGGGAAACCGTGAATGTGACGGCTGAAGCCGCGCTGCTCAAGACGGAGCGTTCCGACGTTTCGGACGTCATGACCAGCAAGGCCGTCGCCGAGCTTCCCGTGCTTGGCCGCGATATGAGCCGCCTGTATTTCCTGGTGCCCGGCGTGCAGGCCACCGGCACCACCGCCGCCAGCGAGCAGCCGCAGGATGTCTATCGCCCGAGCATCGGCGGCCAGTACTGGGGCGGCATCAATTTTCAGTTGGATGGCACCGACAACCGTGAGTCCGTGCTCGGCGAGCCAGTCATCACCCCGAACCTCGATGCCGTCTCGGAGCTGAAGATCACGACTACGGCTTACGACGCCGAATTCGGGCAGGCCAGCCAGGCGGTGATTTCGGCGCAGACCAAGTCCGGCACCAACGAGGTCCACGGCAGCGGATTCTGGTACCGCCGTGATCAGCACGGCGCGGCGCGCGACCCGTTCGCGCAGTCCCAGCCGATTCCCGGCACGGGGGGAGCATTCGTCCCGCCCACCCTCTGGAATCAGTTCGGCGGCTCCATCGGCGCCCCCATCCAGAAGGACAAGACGTTCATCTTCGGCGACTATCAGGGCAGCCGTCAAAAGAATGGCGGTTCGCTGCTCACCCGAGTACCCACCGCCGCCGAGCGGGCCGGTAACCTGAGTGATCTGAATACGCCGATCTTCGATCCCTGCCCCGGCGGCGATTGCAGCGCGCCGCTCGCCAACCGCCAGCAGTTCGGCGGCGGCATCATTCCGACCAATCGCCTCTCGCCGCAGGCGCAGTCGCTGCTGAAGTTCATTCCGCTGCCCAATATCGCCGGCGCGACCGGCGCGGCTCCGAATTACACCGCCTCCGCGGCCGGCATCCTCGGCAGCGACGCCTTCGACGTCCGGGCGGACCGCTATCAAACCGAAAAGCTCCACATGTTCGGCCGCTACAGTTTCCTGAAGACCGCCCAGACCAACCCCGGCGCGTTCGGTTATGAAGCCGGCGGTCCGTCCTTCTCGACGATGGCGTTCGCCGGCGCCGCTTCGCTGCGCGACCAGAGCCTTTCATACGGCGCCGACTACGTCTTCACGCCGCAGTGGCTCGCCGACTTCCGTTTCGGCTTTTTCCGCTATCGCGTGTTCGTCAATCCGAACGGCCTCGGCACGTCGCCCGCCCAGGACGCCGGCATTCCAGGGTTGAACGTGGACCCCTACTATACGTCTGGCATGCCGAATTTCCGGCTCAACGGCACCGGCGGTTTCCAGTTCGGTTATTCGCTCACTACGAACTCCTGCAACTGCCCGCTCAACGAGCAGGAAAATGAGTTCCAGTGGGTCGGCAACATAACCCACACCTTCGGTAATCACTCGCTGAAATTCGGCGCCGATGTTCGCTGGCAGCAGAATCTGCGCGTGCCGAGCGACACGCACCGCTCTGGCGAGGTGATCTTCGACCCGACAACCACGGAGGGTCCCAATGGTGGCGGCCTCAGCCTTGCCTCGTTCCTACTCGGCAACGTTCAATCGTTCGGCCGCTACGTCAGCAACTCCACCACCGCGGCGGAGCGCCAGCACCGGCTGTTCAGTTATATCCAGGACACCTGGCGCGTCACTCCGAAATTGACTATCAACTACGGACTGCGGTGGGAAATTTATTTCCCGCAGTACGTCAACGCCAAGGACGCGGGCGGATTTCAGAACCTGGCGACGGGCGAGGTCATGACCACCGGCGAAAACGGCATTGGGCTGAACGGCAACGTCAACACTTCGATGACCCATTTCGCGCCGCGGCTGGGAATTGCCTATCAGATAACGCCCAAGACGGTGATCCGCACCGGCTACGGCCGCTCCTACGATCTCGGCGTGTTTGGTTATTCCTTCGGGCACAACGTGACTCAGAACCTGCCCGTGCTGGCCAACCAGTCGTTGAACCCGGCCAACCCGTGGTACAGCGTGTTTACGCTCGGCAGCGGCCCGGGCGCGGTGCTCGACCCCACCACCATTCTGGCAAGCCAGCCGAAGGGCAAAAACGGTTTCCCGATCCTGCCCAACGGCATTGCCCCCAACGTGCTGCCCCTTACCGCGAACAACACCATGCGCCTGCCGGTGGTGGACGCGTGGAACCTGACCGTCGAACGCCAGATCACCCCGAGCACGGTGCTCTCCGTGGCGTATGTGGGTAACCACGGTTACCACGTGACTGCCGGCGGCACCAACTACAACGTCAACCAGCCGACCATCGTCGGCTTCGGAACGCTCAGCACCAACCAGCGCCGGTACTTCTACAACCTGTTCGGTTGGAGCCAGTCGATCAAGTACTTCTCCGGCGACTCCAGCACCAAGTTCAATTCCCTACAGGTGCGCGGAGAAAAGCGGTTCACCGGGGGACTGATGTTCCAGGGCAATTTCACCTGGGCCAGCGCCTTCGATTTCGCCAACGACTACTTCTTCTGGAACCACAACATAGACTATGGCCGCGAAAACGGCGTGCGCCGCTTCGTGTTCAACCTGAATAACGTTTACGAACTGCCTGTCGGCAGCGGCCGCAGATTCCTCAAGAACGCCTCGCGGCCCGTCAATGCGATCCTTGGCGGATGGCAGCTGTCCAACATCTGGCTGTGGCAGTCGGGCATCCCGTTCACGCCGTCCTATATCGATTGCGGCAAGGACGTGGACACCGGTCCGTGCCGCGCGAACCTGGTGGGCAACGCCAGCGTCTCGAACCCTGGCGTGCAGGGGTGGTTTGCCACCGCGACGCCTGGAACCAGCGGCACCGGTTGCCTGGCTACAGCGACCGCTACCGCGGAGCTGAACACCAACGGTTGCACGCGCGGTCCGTGGAGCCGCCCCGCCGCGGGCACCTTCGGTAACGTGGCGCGCAACTCTTTCTTCGGCCCGCACGCGTTCAACATGGACGCATCTATGCATAAGGAGTTCCGGATCAACGAGCGATTCAACGCGCAGTTCCGGGCGGATTTGTTTAACGCCTTCAACCACGTGAACCTCGGCCAGCCGAACGCCGCAGTGGACTCGCCAACAGCCGGCCAGATCACCAGCATCGCGGGGTTAACCCAGATGCGGAGGTGGCAGCTGGGATTGCGGATAAACTATTGAGGTGACCTTGGGTTCAGGGGGGCATATCGGGAACCCGCGGGCTGCCGGTGTGCCCCGGATTATCGCGCTTGCGCTGGTTCTGCTGGTGCCCTCTTTCGCGCAGGAGACCCTTTCGCAATTAGAGGCGCGTGCCCGCGACCTCCGTGCGCGGGGCGATGCCGCCGGTTCCCTGGCCGTTTGGGAGCAGGCGGCGACGCTCGATCCCAAGTCCGCGCGCATCCAGGACGAAATCGGTTTTCTGCTCGCCGTCCTGAACCGCCGTGACGACGCCCTGGCTCACTTCGAACACGCCATCGCCCTCGATCCGCACCTTGCCGCGCCACATTATCACCTGGGGGTGGCGTACTGGCTGGCGCAGGACCCCACGCGCGCCATAGGCGAGCTGCGGCAGGCCGCGAACGCCGAGCCGAAGAACTTCGAGTATCGTTTTTTCCTCGGCAACGCGCTGAACGCAACCGCCCACTACGGGGAGGCCCTGCCGGAACTCGCGGCGGCATCGGCGGCCAACCCGAAGCACTCCGAAACCTGGAATCAGCTCGGACTGGCGCGCCAGAATACCGGCGATGCCGCCGGCGCCATGGATGCCTACCGCCGCGCCGTCGGACTCGATCCATCCAATCTCGACGCGCACAATAATCTGGGATTCATGCTGGTGAATACCGGCCATGCGGAAGAAGGCGTGGCCCAGTTCCGGAAGATACTTGCGGTGGATCCGAACAATGTGATGGCGCGGCTGAATATCGGGTTCGCGCACCTGCAAAAGGCGGAACTGGAGCAGGCCGAGGCCGACTTTCGCGACGTGATCCGCCGCGATCCGAAATCGGCCGTAGCGCATTACGATCTTGCCGTGGCGCTGAAGCAGAAGGACGACCTCGACGGGGCGACGGCCGAACTGCTGCAGGCGATTGCGCTTGACGGCCGGCTGGCCGAGGCTCACTACACGCTCGGGATCATCCACTGGCAGAGCGGCGATTTCGATGCCGCCGCGCGCGAACTCTCCGCCGCCACGGCGATCGCGCCCGATTACGCCGAAGCACAATTCATGTTGGGGACGGACCTCAAACAGAAGGGCGACCTCGCCGGCGCCGAAACAGCGCTCCGCGCGGCCATCCGGCTGAATCCCGCCGACCCCGGCCCGTACAACACGCTCGCGCAGGTGCTGCGGCTGAAGGGCGACGATGCCGGGAGCAGGGAAGCTTTCGCCGAGGGCGCCGAGGTGAAGCAGCGCAAAGAGGCGGAGCTCGGCAAGATGCTCCAGAAGAAATAACCATGACCACGCGCCGCGGCTTCATCCAGTCTCTCTGCGCCACGCTGCCGGTCTTTTCGTTCGACCAGATCGCCGGCGCCCTTCCGCTCGGGTTCCAGTTCGTAAATGTGGCGCGCGAGGCCGGGCTGCGCGCCAGGACCGTTTTCGGGGGCGAGCAGAAGAACCGTTTCCTGCTCGAAACCACCGGCTGCGGCTGCGCATTCTTCGACTATGACAACGACGGCTGGCTTGACATCTTCCTGGTCAACGGCACGCGCTTCGAAGCCAAATGGGCTCCGGGCCAGGCCCCGGTCAGCCGCCTCTACAAAAACAATCGCGATGGTACGTTCACGGATGTCACGCTCGCGGCGGGCATCGCCCGCACCGGCTGGGGCCAGGGCGTTTGCGCGGGCGACTACGACAACGATGGCTTCGACGACCTGTTTGTCACCTACTGGGGCGATTGCGCCCTCTGGCACAACGACGGCAACGGCAAGTTCACCGATGTCGCGGAGAAAGCGGGGGTGACCACGAAGCCCCGGAACGGGACGCGGCGATGGAACACCGGCTGCGCCTTCCTGGATTACGATCGCGACGGCCGCCTCGACCTTTTCGCCGCCAACTACATCGACTTCGACCCTGCCACCGTGCCCGTGCCCGAGTCCGGCAAGTGTCTCTACCGCGGGATGCGTGTGGCGTGCGGTCCGCCGGGGCTGCAGGGCGGCAGGAATATTCTTTTCCACAACAACGGCGACGGCTCGTTCACCGACGTCTCGGAGAAATCGGGAATTCTCAAAACGGCCGGCACCTACGGGCTTGGCGTGCTGGTCTCCGATCTCGATAACGACGGCTGGCCGGACATCTACGTGGCCAACGACTCCACCTCGTCAACCCTCTACCGGAACAACCACGACGGCACCTTCAGCGACGTTGGGATCGAGGCCGGAGTGGCCTACAGTCCAGACGGTAAGCCGCAGGCCGGCATGGGCGTTTCCGCGGCCGACTACGATTGCGACGGCAATCTCGATATCGTGAAGACGAATTTCGCCGGCGATGCGTCCAGCCTCTATCGCAATCTCGGCAAGATGGTATTCGACGATCAGACGTTTCAGGCGGGCCTGGGGCGCAACACGCGGTTCCTCGGATGGGGCGTCGCATTCGGCGATTTCGATAACGACGGTTGGGCCGATATCCTGGTCTGCAACGGCCATGTCTATCCCGAGGTGGGCGAGACCGTGACGGAGTCAGGCTACCGCGAGCGCAAGGTGCTCTACCGCAACCTGTCGAACGGCAAGTTCGCGGATGTCTCGACTCAGGCCGGGCCGGGAATTCTGGAGGCGGTCGCGGCGCGCGGCTGCGCCGTGGGCGATTTCGATAACGATGGCGACCTTGACGTCCTGGTCAACTGCACCAATGAGGTCCCGCAGTTGCTTCGCTGCGACCAGGCCGCCGGGAATAACTGGATCAAGCTCAAGCTGGTCGGCGTGAAGTCGAACCGGTCAGCCATCGGGGCGAGGGTCTACTGCACGACCGGCGCGCACCGGCAGATGGATGAGGTGCGCAGCGGCGGCAGCTATGTCTCGCAAAGCGATTTTCGCGTGCACTTCGGGTTGGGCAAAGCCGGGAGCGCGGATATCGAGATTCGCTGGCCCAGTGGAACTGTAGACCGGTTCACTGCGAAAGCCAACAGAATTGTTAAAGTGACCGAGGGGCAATTGCCCTAGCGGAAAGTGCCTCGTCCGCAATCACGAGGACACAGATCGCCAGTTCGCGGCTCAGACGTATCGGACCCTCCGCTCCTACGCGCACAATACAGGCAGCGGCACTGATTTGAACTACACTGACCGCCGCGCCCGGCCGGAGCCCCAGTCGCTGGATATCGCGGAGCGCAGCCGCGTTCCGGTCCGTGACGCTGCTGACGAGCGCAGGCACGCCCGGCGGCCAGTCTGTCAAGGCCACCTCATTCCGGAACACCCCTTTCTGGTGCTTGGCCGGAATTAAATGCCCGTGCGGATCGATCTCCGGATCTCCCAAAATCGCGGCGACGCGGTCCTCGAAGCGCTCCGAGATAAAATGCTCCAGGCGTTCCGCCTCCTCATGCACCTCGTCCCAGGAATACTTCAACACGTCATGCAGGAACAGTTCCAACAGGCGGTGATGCCGCACCAGTTCCCAGGCCCTGCGCTTGCCGGCGGCGGTCAACCGGACTCCACGGTGCTTCTCATATAGGACCAGCGGCGGGCGCTGCACGGCCAGACGCTGCAGCATTCCTGTGACGGAAGGCGTGCGGATGCCCAGCCTTTCGGCTAACGCCTTGGTGCTGACGCGGGCATCCTCGGCGCCGCCCAGTTCCAGGATGGTCTTCAGGTAATCGTCAACCGATTCCGATGTCGCACTGCTAGCTGCCACTACATAAGCGTAACGCACCTTACCGTCCTGGTCCAATCCAGTTCGTAAGCCCGCTAAAAATGTGTCGCCGTACAGAAAAATTAGGTTAGACTAATTTAAATGCGGATTGCCCTTCTCCTCATCCTGTCGTTCGCTACATCCCTTCCTCCGCGGCTCCTTGCGCAGGGCGAGACCACCAGTGCGATTGTTGGTGTCGTACTCGATCCGAGCGGAGCCTGTCTTCCCGGCGCCATCGTCACCGTCACGAACAACCTGACGGGCGCCCGGCGCAGTGCATACACGGACGAGTTGGGCCGTTTCAGCTTCCCTCAACTGCAGCCCGGCGCTTATGCCGTGGGGGCCAGGGCTGCCGGCTTCAGCCCGCAGGCGAACCCTTCCGTCTTCTCCGGGCTCGGCCAGAAGCAAACCGTCAACTTTATCCTTCAATTGGCTGCGGCGAAGGGTGCCGTTGAAGTGACCGGCGAGCCTCCCTTGATCAATCCCGAAAACCCCAATACGGCAACCACGTTGAACGCTCCCGCCCTGGAGGACCTGCCCAACCCCGGCGGCGATATGACCTACCCACTGCAGTTCGCGGCGGGAGCCCTGATCAACACTGCCGGTAGCGGCAACGATTTCGTGGGCGGCACCAATGGTTATGGCAACGTCCAGTTCAATGGACTGCCATCGCTGTCGAACGGCTACATTGTGGACGGCCTGGAGACCAACGACCCGCTGACCAACCTGAACAGCGGTCTCTCGACCAACCTTGTCCTCGGTCTGAATTCGATCTCAGAGGTGACGGTGAACACCCTCTCTTACACGGTGGATCAGGGCCGCTATGGCGCGTCCCAGGTGAATTACGTCACAAAATCCGGCGGCAACCATTTTCACGGCAATCTATATGAGCTCTGGAACGGCTCGCGATTCAACGCCGCGGATTTTTTCACGAACGCTACGCCGGGCAACCACAAACCCCGCTCCACCGTGAACCACTTCGGCGGCAGCTTGGGCGGGCCGATCCTGCGCGACAAGTTGTTCTTCTTCTTCGATAGCGAATGGGCACGGATCGCATTGCCGATTGTTTCCGCCGCCACCGTTCCCACGCCCGCTTTTCAGGGCTATGTGCTCCAGCAACTCGGTCAGTCGGCGCCGCAACTGGCGCCCTTCTATCGCCAAATGTTCGGGGTTTACGGCAACACCGCGGGCACTCCGCTTGCCATTCTGGGGTGTCCGCTCCAGGCCAATGGCGCGGCGGCGCCGGGCCTGACGCCGAACGGCGACGGCTGCGCCAACCGGCAAAGCATCTCGCATTCGAGCGACGATCACGAGCAGGTGCAGACCGCGCGCATCGACTACAATATCGACCAGAACGACACCGCGTGGTTCCGCTTCCAGGGCGATACCGGCGTGCAGGCCGCGTACACGGACCCCATCAATCCCCTATTCAACTCGGTGTCACCGCAGCCGCTCTATTCTTCGGCCGCGGGTTGGACACACGTCTTCTCGCCTAGCCTGGTGAACTACTTCAACCCGGCGTTTTCCTGGTATGAGAGCCTCTTTGGCCCGGCAGATTTCCAGAAGACGCTGGCGGCGTTCCCCATCGTGCTCCAGGGAAGCGGCGCCAGCGCTCCATTCACAGCTCTTGGCGGGCTCGACAATACCTGGGTCCAGGGACGCCGCGCCAGCCGCTTCTTCCTGAACGACAACCTCGCCTGGACGCTGGGCCCGCACGAACTCCGGCTCGGAACCAATACCCGCATCTTCCGGCTGAACGATTACGATTTCGGTCAGGGCGCGGTTCCGCTGGTTACTTACACCACGCTGCCCCAGTTCATGCACGGCTTGGCCTCTACCGCGACCCGGACATTCCCGCAGGCCAATTCCCAGCCGTACAATTTTCTGAATCTCGACCTGTACGCGCAGGATACCTGGGAAGTGACTCCGAAGCTTACATGGACCTTCGGCGTCCGCGCCACCCGGAATTCAAATCCTCTCAACCCGCACAATGCCGTGGCGCGCCTGTCAGGTTCATTCGCTTCCATCACGCACGACGTGAACCAACCGCTGAACGCGGCCATCAATACCGGCCTGGGGACGATCTTCGCTGCCACGCCGCTCGCCATTCTGCAACCGCGAATGGCGGTCGCGTGGCAGGTGGCGCGGAACACGGTCGTGCGCACCGGTTTCGGTCTCTTCAGCGACCTCCTGCCCGGCAGCGTCGTGGACATGGTGAGTGTCAACCCGCCGTACTCCCAGACATTCCAGGGCGGTCTGCTCGGTACCGTCGGCGGCACGTTCCTGGCGCCCGGAGTTCCGGGGAGCGCGGTGGATGCCACAGCGGCCGCAAACCAGATATTTCGCGCAGGCTTCGCCGGGGGGCAACTTTCCTGCGCCTCGCCGCTCTCCAACCCGGGAACCTGCCTCCAGCCGGTAGCCATAACTGCCGTGCCCGATGGCCGGCTTCATGCGCCGTACTTCATGGAGTGGAGCTTCGCCGTCGAACGGCAGTTCGGAGCCGGCTTCCACTTGCGCGCCCAGTATGTCGGTACGCGCGCCGTGAACCAGCCGTATACGACCCAAGTGAATGGCTACCAGACGGTTTGTCCCGGCTGTTTCGCGCCGTTCCCGTACGCCAAGCCGACGGACCCGCGGTTCGCAGCCGTGACGCAGCTCGCAACAGGAGCCAACAGCCATTACAACGGCCTGCAGACCACGGCGGAAAAGCGGCTCGCACACGGACTGCGGATCCAGGCGAACTACACCTGGAGCCGCTGCATCGATACCGTTTCCAATGGCGGTTTCCTGCCGTTCTCCGCCGGGGGAATTCTTTCCCCTATCCCTGGCGACCTCAAGCGCGACCGCGGCCCCTGCGACTATGACGTCCGTCATAATCTCGCAGCCACCTATGTCTATCAACTCCCGCTCAAGCTGCGCGGGTTCCTGGGCCGCACACTGAACGGATGGCAACTCTCCGGCTCCATCTTCCGGCACAGCGGCATCCCGTTCTCGGTCCTCAGCGCGCCGTACACCGCCAACGGCAACGGCATCGTGAACGGCAGCGGCGCCCAGTTCGCCAGCGTCGTTCCGGGCACGCCGCTATACGCCCACAATCCGGTCCCCGGTGTCACGCAGCCCGGCACGATTCAGTGGCTGAACCCCGAAACATTCGTCTCTTCGGTGGATCTGAGCACCGGCGCCTGCGCGGGGGGCGACACACCGAAAACGTGCCAGTTCGGGAATCTCGGCCGCAACGCCCTGCGCGGCCCCGACTTCACCTGGAGCGACCTCTACCTGACGAAATGGTTTCCTCTGAGCGATCGTGTGAAACTGCGGATCGACGGGCAGTTCTTCAATATCTTCAACCACCCGAACTTCGGGCTGCCCGTGCTTGGAAATTCCGGCATCCCGGGAAAGCCGGCAACCCAGACCGGCTTTGGCGCCCTGACGTACACGACCTCGCCTCCGACCGGGCTCCTCGGTGTGGGATTGGGCGGCGACAGCTCACCGCGCATGATCGCATTCCAGGCCCGGATCGAATTCTGAACAGGGCGCCGGCCCGGCGCTACGCCAGGCGGTCCTGCCCCAGGGCTCGCGTCCACCCGAGGTTGAACGGCAACTCGGTCATGGGCCCCTGCCACTGCAATTCGCGGTCGATGTCGGGATGCAGCCGGTAGGCCTTCTTCACGTCCGCTATCTTGGCCCCGATCACCTCGATCTTCGCCGCGTCCCACTGCCCCAGCCCGAGCTGTCCGCAATATTTTACGTAGCCCAGCCATTCGGGGTTGATGCCCATGGTCTCGGCGGCCACGCGGTCCGCGCTGACGAAGTCCGTCGAGGCGACGGCGATCCGGGAATTCACCGCGGTCCCCGAATTCGGGCCGTTCCCTTCCATTCCTTCGTGCCCGTCGATGAGCGATGCTCCCCAGTTCAGCCGCTGCGTCGCGACCATCATGTTGTAGTGGGTCTGGCGCAGCCCGACGTGGAACTTGCGCTTCTCGTTCCATCGCGGCGTCTCGCCGGCTGCCTGGTGGAGGGGTGCGCCCAGCGCCATGTTCTTGATCGAAAGCGAAGCAATGACGGTATTGTGGGTTTTCAACATCGCCGCCGAAATCACAAACGCCTCGGGATCCACCAAACGAGCCGCAATCCGGCACGGCACGATGTGCAGGTCCGCGTCGAGCAGCGCAATCCGCTCGAACTTCGCCTCCTCGTTCAGGTCGATCAGCTTGAGCTGCTGGCGCCGGTATTCGGAAGTCAGCGCGCCATACTTGAAGTTGTCGTACCCCTGTTTCGTCTCGCCCGCCGACGACTCCGCGATGACCACCGGACCTTTGAAGCTTTCGGACAGGTAATCCAGAATCCCGCGCATGCTGTCGGGGTGGCTCGCCGCCAACTGGTTCACCGTGTTCACAAAGTTGGGTTTGATGACGACGTACTTCTTGCCCTTCATCTTGGTCTGCAGATCCTTGTCGATCGCCTTCATCGCAAGATAAACCGTTTTGCGGCGGTCTTCGCCTTGCTGGATCGCCACCGTGGATTTCCGCTCGCTGCCCGGAAATCCCTCGGGATTTCCGCCCATTCCCGCTCTGCGCTGCGGCGGAGCCGGTTTCTGCTGGGCCGGCTGCTGCTGAGCCACGAGGCCTTTCCGCGTCAGTGCCGCCGCGGCAGCCAATTCAAATAGCGTTCTGCGCTGCATCCCTCTCGCCATCATGACCTCCAGTCGAAGCTTACGATCTGCCCACCTGACCTCTGGAACGAACCATTATAACCGGATATTCGCGCCCGCTTGTGTGGAAAAAAGCCGGTAGGGTATGCCTCCTTACGGCATTGCCACGGCCTATACTGGTGCGTGATGAAGCGTTCCATCCTCCTCATCGCGACCGCGGTCGCGTCGCTTGCGGCCGCCGCCGCGCAGACCAGCCCCGCCCCAAAGCGCCCTCGAATCGTCGGCGTCGCCAACATTGCCGTCTGGACAGACAACCTGGACGCCGCCCGCAAGTTCTATGGACAGCAACTCGGATACGCGGAACCGTTCCAAGTCGCGCGGCCGGAAGGTGGCGCGGTTTTCAAGGTGAACGATCGCCAGTACGTGGAGGTCTACCCCGGCTGGAAGGGACCGGAGCAACTGGTTCTTGCTCATATCGCGTTCGAGACCGATGATGCCCGGCAACTCCGCGATTACCTGGCCGGCAACGGCGTGAAGGTGCCGGAGACCCTGGCGAAGGACCCCGACGGAAACCTGAGCTTTACGATCAAAGACCCCGACGGCCACGATGTGGAGTTCGTCCAGTATCTGCCCGGCTCCCTGCAGGCGCGCAACTTCGGCAAAGCTCTGCCGCCGGTACGTGTCTCGGAGCGCATCATCCACGTGGGGACCACCGTTTCCGATCGCGCGCAGTTCGACCACCTCTACCGCGACATTCTCGGGTTCCGCGAGTTCTGGCACGGCGGCATGCGGGACGACCAAACCAGTTGGGTGGACATGCGGGTTCCCGACGGCACGGATTGGTACGAGTACATGTTGAACGTGAAGAATCCGAGCGCCCGCACGCTCGGCGTCATGAACCATATGGCCCTGGGTGTTCCCGATGTCCAGGCCGGTTACAAGACGATACAGAGCAGGGGCCTGATGCCGGCCGAAGGGCCGAAAATCGGGCGTGACGGCAAGTGGCAGCTGAACCTTTACGACGCGAACCTGACGCGGACGGAGCTGATGGAGCCGAAACCGGTCCAGACGCCGTGTTGTTCGCCGATGATGGACGCGGCAATCCCCGCCATCGAGGTGCCGGATTGGGCGCTACCCGGCTCCGCTACCCACAAGCAGGTGCCTCCGCCGGCGGATTTCCACCGGCCAAGCCGGACGTTCGAAACGCCGATCGGAGTATTTGACGGCCAATCCGACGTTGGCAGCGCGCTCGTGCCGGGGAGCGCCAGTTACGATGCAGCCGCGAACCGGTATACGATCAACTCGGCCGGCTATAACATCTGGTACACGCGCGACGAGTTCCGATTCGTCTGGAAGAAGATGTCTGGGGATGTTTCCCTGGCAGCCGGCGTCACCTTTCCCGATCCGCAGGGCTATGGCGATCGCAAGGCGGTCCTCGTCATTCGCCAGAATCTGGATGACGATTCCAAAGAGGCCATGCTCGGCGAGCACGGGGTGGGCATGATCCACCTGGCACAGCGTCCGGAGAGGGGCGCGAGCATGAAGGACATGCAGTACCGTTTCGGAGGCATGCTCGCCAATGTCCGGGCGAAGCGAGTCGGCCTCGAAAAGCGCGGCGATTCCATCGCCATTTTCGTCAGCCTGGAAGGCGAGCCCATGCAGCAGTTAGGGCCGCCGATCAAACTCCACTTCGACGGACCCTTCTATGTGGGGATCGGTTTCTGCTCGCACCTGCCGGATACGTCCGACACGGGTGTGCTATCCGATGTGGTTCTCGAGAACGCCGCCGGCAAGGTGCGTTAGCCTCGCGAGTTTATGCGGGGCTAGCGAGCCGTCCGTGCGCGAATGCCCTCGCCGACAGTTCCTTCGTGGTGGAGCCTGGCGTTGAGCCATTCCACCATTTGGCGCTCCCAGTCGGGCACGCCGGCGAGCGTGTGCCAACTGCCGGTTCCGTGCCGGCCGTTTGGAATGCGAATCAGGTCGCAGCGCACGCCCGCTGTCTGGAGCGCCGCCTGGAGATTGGTCGCTTCGGTGAAGGGAATGTACTCGTCATGGTCGCCGAGTATCTGCAAAAATGGCGGCGCATTCCTGCTGACATAGGTGATCGGGGAGGCTTCGCGGAGCGCTTCCGGCTCGCCTTTCTGTTGGATCAACGGATCGAGCAGCGCGTGCACGTCGCGATTCAAGGGAACCGTCGCAAAACTGCTTTGCGCGAAGAGAGTCACCACCGCGTCCGGCCTGGCGCTTTCGCGGTCCACCGGATCTTTTGAATGCGGGTCCCCCGCGCCCCCTGCCAGCCCCACCATGTTGCTGAGAAACCCGCCGGCGGACCCGCCGATCAGGGCGATGCGTTTGCCGTCGCCATCCCATTTCTCAGCGTTGTGCCGCAGGTAGCGGACCGCGCGCTCCACGTCGTAGACCATATATGGATACGGGTATTTGGGCGCGAGCCGGTAATTGATCGAGAACACCGCATATCCCGCGGGAGCCAGGAAGTCCGCGCAGTACGCTTCGCTGCCGCTCCTGCTGTCGCCGCGCTGATAGCCGCCCCCGTGCACGATGATGGCAATCGGATGGGGCCCCGCGCCTTTGGGAGCGTAGTAATCCATGGTGAGCGTTACGCCATCCGCTTCGCCATAGATCAGGCCCGAGGAAGTCGGCGTTCGGACGTCGGCCGCCGGCATGCTGCCGGAAAGAAGTAGTAACGCGGAAATGAAGGGGATGAACCGGGACGGCAACATACCCGGATTATGGCACGCCGTCACCGCCGAGTAATTGGTTACCGGCAGTCCGCCGGATCCGGATCCGTGAACGCGAGTTTGGTCGCGTAGTCGCGAACGTCTGCCGGCCAGCCCGCGATGAATTCGCCGAAGCGGCGCTGGTCATACGCAAATAGCGCCCGGGTGGCTTCCTCGAACGCAGGCAGATTTCCCGCCACGGCGGACATGAATCGATAAGCTGCCTCTTGCGCCGCGCGGATCCGGTCACGGTCGCCGCTGGAGCGGCGCGCCTGGTCCACCAGTTTTCGCAGCGCTACGGACGCTCCGCCGGGCTGCGCGCTCAACCACTCCCAGTGCCGTGGCAGCAGGGTGACCTCTTTCGGGACGACGCCCAACCGGGGACGTCCGCGGCCGCGCGGTGCTTCCGCTACTTGCCCGGCGTAGCGGAGCGCAATCTCCTCCGGCGTGCCGTGCGTATCCAGGTCCGTCTGCCGCCCGCTGGCATCGTCGAATACCAGGAACTCGCCGCCCTGCGGCCTATCCCTAAGAAATACCGCCACTTCGGGAAGTGTTCCAGTGGCCACGCGGTCCGTTCCGCGAAATACCGTGAAGCTCATATCTGAATATTACCCGGATAAAATGGACGTGTCAATATTATCCGGGTACAAATTGAGGCAATTCTCAGTGGCCCGTGACCTGGACTGCCGGCACTGGCTGCCAGGCCGGAGTCCCCTCTTCCCATTGATCGTCCGTGAGTTGCTCGACGCCCGTACCGTCGTAGCGCATTACAAAAATCTCGCCATAGGGTTGCGGGGCATCGGTGTAGACGACCTCATCTTTAAAGCCCATTCTCGAACTGGCGAAGGCGATGTACTCGCCATCCGGCGACCAGGTCATGTGAGCGTCAGTACCCCTGGTGGAGGTGAGTTGCTTTAGCGAACTGCCGTCCGGTCTGATGGTATCGATTTCATAGTTGCCATCGATCAGGCGCGCAAACACAATCAGGTCTCCGCGCGGGGACCAAAGCGGGAAGTTGTCGTATTCCTGCGTCAGGCTGGTCACGGCCTTCGTTTTGAGGTTCATGATGCGCAGTCCGTAGTCGTCTTTGGTGAATGTCCGGTACACGAACCGTTTGCCGTCGGGCGCGAACGAGGGGAATGCGTTGTTGCCCGAGCCTGACGTGAGTTCCTTGAACCCGGTTCCGTCCGCGTTCACAATCGCCACCTGCGCGCCCCCTTCGACGCGGTCGCCGGGCTTCAGGAATTGCGAATGAAAGCCATCGAAGAACGCCGCGAACCCGCCGATGCCGAAAATAATCCGGTCGCCGGCGGGCGACCACGCGCCGGCCAGTAGATTCCGGTCCTTATCCTGATACAGCATGCGGGAGCGCCCGGTTTCCACGGTAGTCACGCTGAGACTGCTACCACGAGGATTGGCGGTGGGCGGGCTGTTGGTTACGAACTCCCTGCCAGAGGGACTGAATGCCGGCAGGAGTCCGGTAAGGCTCAACTCGTAATTGGGATTGCGGCTGAATGCTTTCCGGGACCCGGTAGCCCTCCTCGGGATGTCAAAGCGTTTGGTGAATACAACACGGCTGGCATCCGGCGACCAGGACGCCGCCAGGATCGCCCCGTGGGGCCCTCGCTTGCCGTTACTGTAATAGATGCCATCCTCCGCGGTGTCCTTGCGTATATAGCCTATGACGTTTCCCGCGAGGGGAGACGGGTTCATCTTCACGCCTGGACCCGCGACAACTTCCGTCGAGCGGCCAGTGGCGACCTCGATCGAAACGAGGCGCGTATCGTTTCCGGGTTCGGGCTGCGGCCTCCGATTCGCCAGCGTCATCTCGGCCGTCATGCAATAGGCGATGATGCGCCTGCTGTCGCTGGTCCATTTCGGGCTGCCGCAGAAGTCTGCCCCCGTGGTGATCTTTTTCAACCCGGAGCCGTCCGGGCGAAGGATGTAAACATCCGCCAGTTGCAGGCGCTCCCAGCGTCCGCGGGCGAATGGCATCGGGTTGCCGCGGCCCGAGGAGAACGCGATCCACTTTCCGTCCGGCGACCATGATGGACGAAAGTCGCCGCCCGGTCCCGAAGTGAGCCGGGCCGCACGCCGGGTGGCCAGGTCCATCGTCCAGAGGTTCGCCGCGCCGCCGCCGCGTGTGCTGACGAATACCAGTTGCTTGCTGTCGGGCGAGAATGCCGCCTGGTCGTCGTAAGCCGGGTCCGCGGTGAGTTGGGTCAACTCGCTGCCGTCGGGATTCACCCGGAAGAGGTCTGCCGATCCGCCCCTTTCGGAAGTGAAGACGATGGAACGGCCATCGGGAGCCCACGCCGGGTCGTAGTCTGTGTCCCGGGTAGCGAGCAGGGCATGCTCGCCGCTTCCGTCGGCGGCGGCTACGACAACGCCGAGTTGCTTCGGTTGCGGAAAGACGCGGGCGAACGCGATCCTGCGGGGTATGGGCGTTTCGGCCGACAGGATGGCGAGCGCGGTGAGACAGAGCACCAGTGAGCGCATCTGAGGATTCTAGTGCGCCGGCCATCCTGGCGCAACCCTGAACCGCCGGCGATTGCGTTATTTACCGACTACCAGAATGGTGAACGAACCCGGGATGGCTGGGGCGCGGCCGCCACGACCCCCGGTAGGCGGCGATGCCGGGGCCGGCCCACGCTCCTGGCTCATAGTCAGAATGTGGTTTGTCTTGTGGTCCAGCGTAATGGTTCGCGCGCCATTCATGGTTTCGAGGTTCTGCTCCACCTCGAAATCTGTCGGGCTCTTTTCTTTGACCACCGTCAACGTGCCATTTCCCTGCGTGCTGAAGGCTTCCATGGTGGCGGGATTGAACACGGCGCCGTCAGATCCGCCGGCCAGCGGCAGATTGGTTAGAATCGTGCCGTCCGTGGCGCTAAGGATCACCATCATCGGGTGTGACGGCTGGGCCGGCGGATTGCCGGAATTCGCGCACGCCGCGAAGAGCACATGATTCCGGGCATCCAAAGCCAGTCCGTTGCATCTACCTTTGTCGCCAAAGGGATAATGGGCGACAGCTTTCATTGTCTTTACATCGACCGCCGTCACGCTGCCTTGCGCGTCCTGCATGACGACATAGAGCATCCCCTTGCCGTCGGCGACGGCCTGTTCCGGCACACCTCCCAGATCGATGGTGCCCAGCACGGTGCCGTCTTTCGCATCGATCACAGTGGCGTTCCTGGTCGGGTGGCTGAAAATGTAAACCCTGGCGTTGAAGGAATCGAAATAAATGCCATCCGGTGCGGCGGCTCCGACGTCGATGGTTTTGATGAGTGCCATCGTCTTCGTGTCAAACATCGAAACCGGCCTGCTGCTGGTAAAACCATGGCCTGACTTCGGATCGACCGCCGCGCCCTGTCCTCCGACGCCGGCGATCTCGTGAATCAGTTCCAGGGTGTCGAGGTTGTAAATCGACAAACGAGTCTGGACAGCCGGTGCCGCGGGTCTGGAATCCGTAGCCTCTACCGCGGGCGAGCCACGCCGTGGAATGTACAGGCGGCGTCCCGCGGAGTCGGCATAGATGTAGTCCCAGCCGCCTTCACCTCCCGCCCTGTCCGTTTTGAGGACTTTGTAGGGGCCGGATTCCTGAGCGGCTCCGACGAGTAAAAAGCCCGTAATGACGAGTGCAGCGCTCACGATGAATATTCGCATGGGGACTCCTCCGGTCCGGTTAGGCACGCCTTGCGTGAATGTCGAAAATCATACCACTCTTCGCGGGCGAATGGCCCGTGAACCATATTCCCCTCCGGGAAAAGCCCGATCTAATCGCCAGGTAGGTAGTTCCTGGTTAATTTTGTTTGCCTGTGGTATCATGGGATGTCTTTGACAGTCCTGCCTATTTCGCTTGCTCCCACATCGCTCGGTCTAAAACGCCGCCCCTGTTTGATCTTGCCTATTCGCCGCGCTGCAAATTCAGAAGGAAATTCAAATTGAAAAACATTTTTGTAGGTAACTTAAGTTTCGGGACGACGGAGGATACCGTGCGTTCCATGTTCGAGGCGTACGGACAGGTTGACCGTGTCAACATCGTCACAGACCGTGAAACGGGGCAGGCCCGGGGCTTCGCGTTTGTCGAAATGAGCCGGGATGCCGAGGGCGACGCTGCGATCAATGGCTTGAATGGCAAAGATCTCGACGGCCGCACGTTGAACGTCAACGAAGCTCGGCCGAAAGCCGAACGCGGATCGGGCGGCGGCGGCGGGTATCGCGGGAATAGCGGCGGCGGCGGCGGCGGCGGTCGCCAGCGCCGCTGGTAGAGATTTTAACTGGAACGGGTGCGGTGCGTAACATCCCGCGCCCTGTTCCTCAAAGCCTTAGAGGATAAATTTGCCAAAAGAAGACGCAATTGAAGTAATGGGTAAGGTGGTTGAGAAGTTCAAAGCCGGCATGTTTGCCGTTGAACTCGATGCCGGAAAAACCGTTCTCTCGACCATGGCCGGAAGACTCCGGCGAAACCGTATCAAGATCATGAATGGCGACAGAGTCTCGGTGGAACTGTCACCCTACGACCTAACCAAAGGCCGGATCACCTACCGCCACCGGTAATCAGTCCACCCGGCGTCCCTTCCGGGACGTTGAGGGCCCGGACTAGTCGATGATATAGCGGGATTGCCTCGATCGGGCATCCGGGTAACCGGCTGGCTCGGCGCTGCGCGAACCCGCGTCCGATTTCCGAACTCTCGTTTGGGCCGACTTTCCGGAGATCGGGATCCAGCCCCGCCCGCGGACCTGAGTTCGTGACACCTCCCTCACCCATACCCTTCACGTAAAAAGTACGGCGCGCGACCTTTTTGGTCACATCCCCCAGTTCGCTCCGTAGCGGGTTGGTCTAAGGCCGATCGAAAGTCGTATCATCTCATCCGAAGCCCGCAGACCAGGAGGTCTGCGCCACTAAGCCTTTGGTCACAATCCCCCAGTTCGCTCCGTAGCGGGTTGGTCCAAGGCCGATCGAAAGTCGATCATTCGAAGCCCGCAGACCAGGAGGTCCGCGCCACTAAGCCGCCGGCCGCCGCTGGCCGGGCGCCCGGGCCTGCGGTTCACCGCGCTCGGCGGCAGCGTGTTCGATCACGGCATTCACCTCGCCGCCGATCAGAATCGCGGCGCCGGAAATATACAGCCACAACTCCAGAATGGCGACGCTTCCGAGCTGTCCGTAGATCTGGTTATACGAATTGAAGTGCTCCAGGTAGGTTCGGAAGGCGAGCGCCGAAGCGATCCAGAGTGCCACCCCGATCACCGCTCCGGGCGTGCTCCACTTCATCTCCGCATTTTCCAGGTGCGGGCCGAAGCGATAGAGGATTGCAAAAGCGATGAGCAGCACGACCACCGCCACGGCCCAATGCATTACCGGCCACACCACGCGCCAGATATCGCTGCCGAGACGGGCGCCGATCATCGCTCCGAACAACACCAGGATGAGCGCGATCAACCCGAGTACGGTCCAGGCCGCCATCAGTCCCGCGGCTACGAGAAACGCTTCCCACATGGGGCGCCCCTCGTCGATGTCGTAGGCGCGGTTGAGCCCCGTGATTACCGCCCACATGCCGTTCAAAGCCGCCCAGACGGCCCCGGCCACTGATATCGCCAGCGCCGATGCTCCGACTATGTGGCCCGTCTGCTTGACGGCGGACGATACGACCCCCGAACTCTGAACCGGAAGCATGCGGTAGAGCGTCTCTGAAAGCACGCCGCGCAGATCGAATCCGGCCTCAGCGAATTTGGCGAGAATCAGCCATAGCAGCAACAGCCCGGGGATGAAGGCTAAAAAGAAATAGAAGGCCAGCCGGGCAGCCTGCCCGAAGACCTCGTCGCGCCACATCTCCTTCCAAGTGCGGTGGAGGAGTTCGCGCCGGCCCAGGCCGCCACGGCTCCAGAGATTCATGCTTTCAGTTTCATGCGGCTTGCCAACATTTTCGGAGCGTTTTCGCACATCGGGTGCGGCGCTGGAAGGCGGCCCTGACGCGGCATACCATAGAACCTATATGACGACGGCCGACTTAAAAACGGCGGCGGGACTGGAAAGCGAACTCGCGCGCCCGAGCGAGGCCGATATCGCCTGCTTGCAAAGGCTGGATGGCGACATCCTGATTCTCGGCGCGAGCGGCAAGATGGGACCTTCGCTTGCCCGGCTTTGCCGTCGCGCAGCGGATGCCGCCGGACGCCCTCGACGTGTTATCGCCGTATCCCGCCATCCCGACGCCCAGGCCGGGGTCGAGACGATCTCCTGCGATCTTCTGCAGCGTGAACAGATCGAGCAGCTTCCGCGCTGTCCGAATATCCTCTACCTCGCCGGCAGAAAATTCGGCTCGAGCGGCAGTCCGGAACTCACCTGGGCAATCAACTCCGTCGTGCCCGCCTTGGTTGCGGAGAGGTTCTATCGCTCTCGCTTCGTCGTCTTCTCAACGGGAAACGTCTACCCGTTTCGTCCCATCCCGGGCAGCGGGTCACTCGAATCCGACCGGCCGGAGCCGGTAGGCGAGTACGCGCAATCCTGCCTCGGCCGGGAGCGCATCTTCGAATACTATTCCCGGCAGCACGGCGTCGAATGCCTGATTTACCGGCTCAATTATGCGGTTGACCTCCGCTATGGCGTTCTCGTGGATATTGCCCGAAGAGTATGGTCGGGCGAGCCCGTCGAGTTAGGGGTTCCGGCATTCAACGTGATCTGGCAGCGCGATGCCAATTCGTACGCGCTTCGCTCGCTGGAGCACGCCGCCTCGCCGCCACGGATTCTGAACGTAACCGGTCCGGAGATCCTGATGGTGCGGAAGGTCGCGGAATGGTTTGCGCGAAGGTTCGGCCGCGAGATCCGCTTCACCGGTGAAGAGGGAAGGACGGCACTGTTGAGCGACGCTTCCGCTTGCCGCCAACTTCTCGGTCCGCCTTCGGTTTCGGCCGAGGCCCTGATGAAGATGGTCGCGGGGTGGATCGAAGCCGGGGGCTCCCTGCTGGACAAGCCGACGCACTTCGAGGTCGCGGACGGGAAGTTCTAACCATGCACGAAGCTGTTTCCCAGGCTCTCCGAAGAGGCGTCGTGATTCCGGCGCATCCGCTGGCGCTCACGGCGGAGCGGCAACTCGACGAGCGCCGGCAGGCGGCATTGACCAGGTACTACTGCGATGCGGGCGCCGGCGGCATTGCGGTCGGTGTCCATACCACGCAGTTCGCCATCCGCGATCCGCACGTTGGTCTATACCAGCCGGTCCTCAGGCTCGCCGCGCAGGTTGCGGCCGCTTTCGAGAGCGCCTCGGGCAAGAGGCTGGTGAAGGTGGCGGGAATCTGCGGAGCCACACGGCAGGCCGTGAAGGAAGCGCAGCTCGCCCGCGAAAGCGGTTACGACCTCGGTTTGCTCAGCCTTGCCGCACTGCCGTCGGCCGGTGATGCCGAATTGCTTCAGCACTGCCGCGCCGTCGCCGGAGAGATCCCGCTGTTCGGGTTCTATCTGCAGCCGTCCGTGGGCGGCCGCCACCTCTCGTATGAATTCTGGCGCGCGTTCTGCGAAATCGAGCGGGTCGCGGCCATCAAGGTCGCGCCCTTCAATCGCTACCAGACCCTGGACGTAGTTCGCGCCGTGGTACACAGCGGCCGCGCCGATCAGATTTCTCTCTACACCGGCAATGACGACAACATCATCCCCGACCTTCTCTCCGATTTCCATGTGGACGGCGGAACCGCATATTTCCGCGGCGGATTGCTGGGGCAGTGGGCGGTGTGGACGCGGCGCGCGGTGGAATTGCTGGAGCGGATTCGATGCTGCCGGAATGGGAACGGCGCCGGCGCAGCCGAACTTCTGGCGCAAGCGGCCGCGCTGACCGATGCCAACGCCGCGCTCTTCGACGCGCGCAACCGGTTTGCGGGATCGATCGCCGGCTTGCACGAAATACTGCGGCGCCAGGGATTGTTGGCGGGCCGCTGGTGTCTCGATCCCTCCGAGGACCTCTCTCCGGGACAACTGGCCGAGATCGACCGCGTCACCGCGGCCTACCCGCAGCTTGCCGACGATGACTTCGTGAAGTCCCACCTCGACCGCTGGCTCAAATGACGTGGCCCGTATCGGCCGCGTCACCGCGGCCTACCCGCAGCTCGCCAATGATGATTTCTTGAAGACCGCGTCACCGCGGCCTACCCGCAGCCCGCCGACGATGATTTCGTGAAGATCCACCTCGACCGCCGGCTCAACTGGCGTGGCCCGTCATCGGCCGCGTCACCGCGGCCTACCCGCAGCTCGCCGACGATGATTTCGTGAAGACCCGCCTTGACCGCTGGCTCGACTGACGTGGCCCGTATCGACCGCGTCACCGCGGCCTACCCGCAGCTCGCCGACGATGATTTCGTGAAGACCCGCC
The DNA here is from genome assembly GCA_963796485.1 of Bryobacterales bacterium. Classification (GTDB taxonomy): domain Bacteria; phylum Acidobacteriota; class Terriglobia; order Bryobacterales; family Bryobacteraceae; genus CAWCDJ01. Next base: position 289,125 of record CAWCLV010000012.1, on the reverse strand, counting down.
TCGACCGCTGGCTCAACTGACGGGGCCCGTATCGGCCGCGTCAAAGTCGGTGAGAATAGATGCATGCTCCGATCTGCCTTGCCGTGGCTTCTCTGCCTGATTGCATACGCGCCCGCCGCGCCTGCGGCCATGTCCTGCGGACAGGTTTCCGCGTTCCGGCTGCCGGGGGTAACGATCTCGTCGGCTGTTTCCGTTCCCGCGGGGGCGTGGGCACTGCCGAATGCCGCGGCGGGAGCGGCGCCGGTCCGAGTCCCGGCATTTTGCCGCGTCGCGGCCGTCGCGTGGCCGGAAGTCCGCTTTGAGCTTTGGCTTCCGGAACATTGGAACGGCAAGTTCATGGGGGTTGGCAACGGCGGAATGGCGGGCGCCATCAGCTACGCCGCGATGCTGCCGCCTGTGCGGCGGGGCTACGCCGTGGCCAGCACCGACACAGGGCACCAGGGGAATTCGAACGACGCCAGTTGGGCGGCCGGGCACATGGAGCGCGTCGTTGACTTCGCGTATCGCGGCATTCACGCGACCGCCCAGGCGGCCAAGGTCATCACGGCGAATTACTATGACGGCGCCATCGCCCACTCGTATTTCGAGGGCTGCTCGCAAGGCGGCCAGCAGGCGCTCATGCTGGCGCAGCGTTTTCCGAAGGACTACGACGGCATAATCGCCGGCGATCCCGCGAACTACTGGACCCATCACTACATCGGCGGCCACCTGTGGACGGCGCTCGCCATGGATGGCGCCGGCTTCATCCCGCCCGCGAAGTTGCCCGTCATCGGAGCCGCGGTCAGGGCGGCGTGCGACGCGTTGGACGGCGTGAAAGACGGAGTGCTCAGCGATCCGCGGCGCTGCCGGTTCGACCCTGCGACGATCGAATGCAAGGGCGCGGATGCGCCCGATTGCCTCACCGCACCGCAGGCCGATGCGCTCAAGAAGCTGTACACCGGGCTCCGCGACGCGTCGGGGAAGCAACTCTATCCCGGGCTCCTGCCTGGCGGCGAGGATGTTCCGGGCGGATGGGCGTCGTGGGTCACCGGCGCGTCCCCGGGACAAAGCCAGCACGCGCGCCTGGGCATCCCGTTCATGAAATACGTTGCGTTCGAAGAGCCGGATTGGGACTTCCACACGTTTCGATTTACGCGCCCTGACGGTCTGGATAACGATATTCAGTTCACCGATGCCAAACTCGGCGGCCTCTTCAACGCCATCGATCCCGACCTGCGGGCCTTCCGTGATAACGGCGGCAAGCTCATCCACTACCACGGCTGGGCGGATCCGGATATCACGCCCCTGAACAGCATCGACTACTACGAGAGCGTGGTGCATCTGAACGGGCAGGGAACCGCCGAGGCGTTGCGCGACACGCAGCAGTTCTACCGGCTCTTCATGGTTCCCGGGATGCAGCACTGCCGGGGAGGCGCCGGTACGGATTCCTTCCGGATGCTCGACGCGCTGGAGGGCTGGGTGGAGAAGGGCGTCGCGCCGGACCGCGTCGTCGCGTCTCACCTGAGCAACGGTAAGGTGGACCGCACCCGCCCGCTCTGCCCGTACCCGGCCGAAGCCCAATGGAACGGCTCCGGCAGTACGGACGACGCTGCGAACTTTACCTGCGCGGTGCCAGGCGTACAGTAGACCCAGGCTGTTTCAACCCGGCGGCACTGCCGTTGCAAGTACGATTCTGTCTATGCTTCGTCTCATGTGCGTGACTGCGCATCCGGACGACGAATCGGGTGCGTTTGGCGGGACTCTGAGGTTGTATCGCGACCGGGGTGTCGAAACCTGCGTACTGTGCCTTACACCCGGACAGGCCGCCAGGCACCGGGGCAGCGCCAGGAACGATGAGGAATTGGCCGCATTGCGCCGCAAAGAGTTCGCCGCCGCGTGCGCTATCTTGCAGGTAGCCCGCCCCCTCATTCTCGACTACCCCGACGGGCAGCTGGACCGGCTCGATCTCTTTCGCGTTGCGGGCGACGTCACGCACCATATCCGGCAGTTTCGTCCGGACGTACTGCTTACGTTCGGAGCGGAGGGCGCGGTGACGGGGCACCCCGACCATTCCATGGCGGGTGTCTTCGCCAGCCTCGCTTATCAATGGGCCGGCCGCTCGAACCGTTTTCCGGAGCAGCTTGAAGACGGGCTTCAGCCTCACCGAACGCAGAAGCTGTATTACGGTACCGCCAGCTTTACGCTGCCGGAGCGCCCACCCGTCTCTTTACCTCCGATCACCACCGAGATTGAAGTCGCTCCGTATGTCGAAACACGGATGGCCGCATTCCGGGCGCACCTGACGCAGGCGCCGCTCTACGACGTTTTCGAAAAGACGGTCAGGGAGCGCGGCACGAAGGAATTCTTCCACCTTGCCGCCCGGGTCAACCCGGGCCCCTCCGAGTACGAGACCGATTTATTTGCGGGAATACGGGAGGGCGACTCCAACGGATACTAACCTTTGTATCCCGCACGCGTCCTGGCTTCTGGAGGAGATATGAAGCTACTCGTGTGCGTGCTCGCGTTTGCCGGCATCGCTCTTAGCGCTGCTGCGGATATCGCGGGGGAGTGGATTCTCCACATCGTGGCATTCGGCGAGGAAACGTCTCCGGCCCGGGTGGAGCTTAAGGTGGATGGCGACAAAGTAACCGGCACGCTGAACGAACTCAAACTCGATGGCACACTGCAGGCAGGTGTTCTACACCTGAAGGCCGTGCGGCCCAACGGCGCGGAATTTGGAGTGTTGGAAGGGCGGTTGGAGGGTGGCGAGCTACGAGGCGCGCTTCATCGTGGCGACGAAAACATGGAGTGGGTGGCGCGGCGGTTACCGGCCGTTGCCTCCGGTCCGCCGCAGACTCATCGTTTTGAGCCAACTCAATTTCACCGCTATTTCTCGGGTACGATCGCCCCGGCATTGCACATTCATCCTGGCGACACCGTGCGCACCACCACCGTGGATGCCGGGGGCCGCGATTCCAGGGGTGCGCGCCGGTCGAATGGGGGCAATCCGGAAACCGGGCCGTTCTATGTGGACGGGGCCATGCCGGGCGATACCCTCGTCGTCAAGTTGAACCGGATCCGGCTCAACCGCGATTCGGCCGCGAGCGGCGACCGGATAACAACCGATGCACTGAGCGCCGGCTACATTCGTGACGCGAAGTACGACGATCACTTCAGCAGCGAGTGGAAACTCGATCAGGCCACCGGCACCGCGATGCTGGCCAAGCCTTCGGAGCACCTGAAGAATTACCGTGTGAAGCTTCAGCCGATGCTGGGATGTGTTGCGGTAGCGCCGCCCGACCAACAGACCTTTCGCTCCGGCTGGCTGGGTTCTTATGGCGGCAACATGGATTACAACTCCCTGCGGGAGGGCGTCACCCTGTATCTGCCGGTGTACCAGGAGGGCGCGCTGCTCTTTGTCGGCGACGGACATGCCGCGCAGGGCGACGGGGAACTCACCGGCGATGCGCTGGAGACCTCGATGGATGTGGAGTTCACGGTAAACCTGGTCCGCGGCCAGAGCACCGTCGGCCCGCGGGCGGAGAACGACGAGTACCTCATGGCGATGGGAATCGCAAACTCATTGCCGGAGGCCGTACGGCAGGCTACCACTCAACTGGCGCGCTGGCTGGAGCGCGATTACCATCTTACGCCGAACGAATCGGCGATCGTGCTGGGGTCGGCCGTCAGGTACGACATCGCGGAGTTGGTAGACCCGCAGGTCAACATCGTAGCCAAGGTCAGCAAGGCGGCGCTGGCGGCTTTGGCGAAGTAAGGCTACACCAGGCAATTCCGGCAGTAGTCCACGCATTTCGCAATTTCGTGGAGGACGTCCGACCCTTCGGGCACCTTGTATTCGAACTCGATGGTGGCCTGGAACGGATACTTCTCGCGTTTCATCAGTTGCAGGACTTCTTTTATGGGCGTGTCGGCCTGGCCGAACGGCGTGTTCGGACCGTCGTTCATTTTGCGGTCTTTCACGTGGATGTGGGTGATCCGGTCGGCATACTTCTTGAGGAACGGAATCGGCGAGGTGTTGTTGGCGGCAACGAAGTGGCCGATGTCGAGATTGATGCCGTTGTACTTGGAGTAGGTCATCGCCTTCTCCCAGCTTGCCGGCGCGCCGAAGGCTTCGGGATTGTGGATGTTGGTGTGGCCGTGATAGCCCACCATCATCTTGTGCCTGGTGGCGAACTCGCCGAGCCACGGTGTCTTGCTCAGCGGGATCTCGCAGGAGATGGCGTGCGCGCCGAGCGTGTTGGCGAGGGTGAACGCGTAATCGACCTCTTCGTCCTTCATCTTGTCTACGGCGTCGAACTTGACGATCTGGATGGCAATGCCGGCATCCTCGTATTTCTTGCGGAACGCCTTGAACTGATCCATGGAGGCTGACAGGCGCCATTTGGCGACCGCTGCGGCTTTGGCATCGGCTTCGGCGCGCTGCGCGGCTCGCTGCTCCGGTGTGGGAGGCGTCTGCGGCCGGCGACCCGGGATCGTACTGTAGTGGATCGGGCAGCCGCAAAACTCTTCGACGGGCTGGGAGCGAAGTTCGAGGGCGCTAATGTTCAGATCCACAACGTACTTCTGAACGTCGTCCGCGCTGGCGGGCAGGCCGTGAAAGCTGTAGGGCGCGTTGAGTCCCACCTGGACGCCGCCAAATCTGGAATTCGGCTTGGCGAGCAGCGGCAAGGGCAGGGCAGCCAGCGCGAGTTTGCCAAAATCTCGTCGATTGAATTGCATGGTCCTCTGATTCTATCCCCATGCGAATTACACTGAAAGATCCATATGGCTAATCACGATTCGGATCGCCAGGGCGGAACGCGGCGGGCGTTCCTTCAGGGCAGCCTTGCGGGCGCTGCCGCTTTCGGTGCGCCGGCAAATGCCGCACCGGCCGATCGGGTGCCCTGGCACCGGCGCACGTACCGCTGGGGCCAGACGAACATCACGGAAATCGACCCGGCCCGCTATGACATCGCGTGGTGGCGAGAGTACTGGAAGGCCACCGAGATCCAGGGTGTGATCCTCAACGCCGGCGGGATTGTCGCCTATTATCCGAGCCGTTTTCCGCTGCAGCATCGCGCGGAGTTCCTCTGCGGCCGGGACCTTTACGGCGAACTGGCCAAGGCGGCGCACGACGACGGCCTGGTGGTGCTGGCGAGAATGGATTCGAACCGCGCCGCCGAGGATTTCTACCGGCAGCATCCCGACTGGTTTGCGGTAGACGCATCCGGCACACCGTACAGGGCGGCGGAGAAGTACATCAGCTGCGTCAACAGTGCCTATTACGACGAGTATCTGCCCGGGGTGATGCGCGAAATCATCGAGCGGACCCGGCCCGAGGGTTTTGCCGATAACAGTTGGAGCGGCCTGAGCCGCGACCGCATCTGCTACTGCGGGAACTGCGCGACAAAGTTCCGCTCCGCAAGCGGCAAGGACCTGCCGGCCCGGGCGGACTGGGATAACGCGGTCTACCGCGAGTGGATCCGGTGGAACTACCGGCGCCGCCTGGAAATCTGGGATCTCAACAACCGGGTCACGCGCCAGGCGGGCGGCCCCGATTGCCTGTGGATCGGAATGAACAGCGGATCGATCGCCAACCAGTGCCAGCAATTCCGCGACTACAAGGGCATCTGCCGGCGCGCCGAAATGCTGCTTCTCGATCATCAGGCCCGCAGCGATGGCGGCGGCTTCCAGCAGAATTCCGAGATGGGCAAACTGATCCACGGCATCCTCGGCTGGGACAAGCTGATTCCGGAGAGCATGGCGCAATACCAGGCGGGGCGGCCGACGTTCCGTCTCGCCAGCAAGCCGGCGGCGGAAGCGCGCATGTGGATGGCGGCCGGGTTCGCGGGCGGGATTCAGCCGTGGTGGCATATGATTTCCGCCTACCAGGAAGACCGGCGCATGTATCGCACTCCGGGTCCGATGATGAAGTTTTACAAGGACAACCAGGAGTTCCTGGTCGATCGCAAGCCGGTCGCGGCCGTGGGAGTTGTGTGGTCGCAGGAGAGTACGGATTTCTATGGGCGGGAGCACGCCAACGAACTGACTGAGGCTCCCTATCGCGGCATGGTGCAGGCGCTGGTTCGCGCGCGGATTCCGTATGTTCCCGTGAACATCGAGCACATCGACCGCGAGCCGGGCCGCCTGCCGGTGCTGGCCCTGCCGAATGTGGGGGCGCTCTCCGATGCGGATTGCGAGCGAGTCCGGCGGTTCGTAGAGGCCGGAGGGTCGCTGCTGGCCACCGGGTGCACCAGTCTGTTTACCGAATCCGGCGATACCAGGCCGGACTTCGGCCTCGCGGATTTATTCAGCGCTCACGTTACGGATCATTCCGCGGTGGGGAAAGCGGCCCGCAGCCCATCGCCGCTGGTCCACACCTACCTGCGGCTCTCGCCGGAACTTCGCGGCAAGGTCTACGGGCCCAAGTCCGGTAAGGAGCCGCCCGCCGAAGGCTCGCGGCACCCCGTGCTCGAAGGCTTCGACGACACCGATATTCTGGCGTTCGGCGGGACGCTGCAACCGCTACGAGTGGAACCGGGCGCGACCGTGCCGCTCACGTTCATTCCGGAATTCCCGATCTATCCGCCGGAAACTGCCTGGATGCGGCAGGAGAAAACGACCATCCCCGGGCTGGTTCTCCGGACGACGGCGTCGGGCGGCCGGATAGCCTATCTTCCCGCCGATATCGACCGGCGTTTCGCGCAGGACAATCTTCCGGACCACGGAAATCTGCTGGCCAACATTCTGCGCTGGCTGGCGGGGGACCGCATGCCGATGACCGTCAGCGGCCCCGGACTGATCGATTGCCATCTCTACGAACAGCCGGGCCGGCTGGTCCTGCACATTCTGAACCTGACGAACAGCGCGACGTGGCGCGCTCCCATCGACGACCTGATACCGCTGGGACCTTTTCGCGTTGGAATTCGCAAGCCCGCGGCGGGAACGTATGGCGCCGCGCGGCTGCTCGTTTCGGGGCGGCGCCCGCCGCTGCGCGTGAACGGCGGGCATCTCGAATTCGAGATTGGACCGATCCTGGAGCACGAGGTGGCCGTCATCGGTTGAAGGCTACGCTACAACGCTCCTTGTCACGCGCCGGTCGTCAGTTCGATCACCGATTGCAGCTGCGGACCCGCCTTCAGCAGTTCTTCCGGGCAGCCGTCCTTCAGCAGCTTGAAGTTTTCGATGAAACGGGCGGCCAGCGCCACGTATTGCCTGTAGTAGGCGGTGCGGTTGGGCCAACTGCCGGCCGGGTCGAGAATCTGTGAGGGCACGCCTTCGCACTCGGACGGAACGGCGAATCCGAATACCGGATCCGGGCGGAACGCGACGTTGTCCAGTTTCCCGCTGAGCGCTGCATTCAGCAGGGCCCGCGTGTGCTTGATACTGATCCGCTTTCCGACGCCGAATGGCCCTCCGGTCCAGCCCGTGTTCACGATCCAGCAGGTGGCGCCGTACTTCATCAGGCGCGCTTTGAGCATGCGCGCATAGGCATACGGGTGATGAACCATGAATGGCCCGCCGAAGCAGGCGCTGAACGTGGTTTCGGGTTCGACTCCGAGACCGATCTCGGTGCCTGCGATTTTGCTGGTGTACCCGGAGATGAAGTGGTAGATCGCCTGGTCCGCGGTGAGCCGCGCGATCGGCGGCATCACCCCGTTCGCGTCGCAGGTCAGGAAAATGACGTTTCGCGGGTGGCCCGCCATCTTGGGCGGCAGATAATTCTCGATGTAGTCAAGCGGATACGCGCCGCGGGTATTCTCCGTCAGCGCGTCGTCGTTCAGATCGAGCCGGTGCGACACGGGATCGAGCACGACATTTTCCAGGATGGTGCCGAAACGGCGCGTGCACGCGTGAATCTGGGGCTCGGCTTCCGGTGAGAGGCGGATCACCTTCGCGTAGCAGCCGTCCTCGAAGTTGAAGACGCCGTTTTCGCTCCAGCCATGCTCGTCGTCGCCGATCAGGCTGCGCGAGGGATCGGCCGAGAGAGTCGTTTTGCCGGTTCCCGAAAGCCCGAAGAAGAGAGCCACGTCTCCCTCCGCTCCCACGTTCGCCGAGCAGTGCATGGGAAGAACGTTATCGAGGGGCAAGAGGTAGTTCAGTACGGTGAAAATCGTCTTCTTGATCTCGCCGCCGTATTCCGACCCGCCGATGATCGCCAGGCGCTCCGCGAAATTCAAAATAATGAACGTTTCCGTGCGCGTGCCGTCGATGATCGGGGAAGCGAGGAACGAAGGCGCACAGATCACGGTGAATTCCGGAGCGTGCTTCTTCAACTCCTCCGTCCTGCGGATCTTCATCAACATGTTGCGGGCGAAAAGGCTGTGCCAAGCCTTCTCGGTGATGATCCGGATGGGCATGCGGTAATCCGGATCGGCGCCCGCGTAGCAGTCCTGCACAAAGATATCGCGCTGCTGCAGAAACGCCTGCAGCCGCGTGAACAGCGTCGTGAACTTCTCGCTGCTAAACGGGCGGTTGTACTGCCCCCACCAGACGTGTTCCTCCGAAGATGGCTCGCGGACCACGAACTTGTCCGCCGCGGCGCGGGCCGTGTGCTTGCCCGTGCTGACCACCACCGGGCCGAGATGCGCGATTCGCGCTTCGCCGCGGAACACGACCTCTTCGTAGAGCGACGCCGTGGGCAGGTTCCAGTACACCCGCCGCAGGTTGGCAAGGCCGTGATTTCCCAAACCGTAAACGCTGGCCAGTTTCCCGGCCTCTCCCTGCGCCGGGGAGGGAAAATCGAGGTAAGGGTTCATCTCCAGTCCCTCACGAGTTTGCGGTCTCCCAGAAACATCTCGTTGGGCGCATTCGGATCGAGGGCCCACTTGATGCGTTCGCAGCCCTCCATAATCTCCTTCAGGGTGCCGCAGAAACTGACGCGCAGATGGCCCTCCATTCCGAACTCGCGTCCCGGAACGGTCACCACCCGCACTTTATCCAGCAGCAAGTTCGACAGCTTCGCGGAATCCTTCTCGTACGCGCTGAAATCGGGGAAGCAGTAGAACGTGCCGGCAGGCTTGGTCACGCGCAGCCCGGGAAGTGTCGAGAGGTGGGTCATCATCACATTCCGGTTATTCTCAAGCGTCATCCGCAGGGTCTCGATACACGACTGCACGCCGTTCAGTGCCCCCGCAGCCGCCCACTGCGACGGCGCCGCCGGACCCGAAGTCTCCTGCGACTGAATGTTGGCCATAGCCCGAATCAGTTGCCGGTTGCCGATGGCCCAGCCGATCCGAAATCCGGTCATGGCATACATCTTGGAAACGCAGTTGATCACCACCAGCTTGGAGGCGTCGATGTTGTGGACCCCGGCATAGCTGTAACAGTTCGTGGGTGCGCGCCCTTCGAAGATCAGGCGGTTATAGGTGTCGTCCATGATCAGGTACAGGCTGCGTTTCTCGCACAGCTCGACCACACCGGCGACGAACTCTTCCGAGTAAATTGCGCCCGAAGGGTTGTTGGGGCTGTTGAGAATGACGGCCTTCGTGTACGGGCCGACCGCTTCGGCGATCTCGTCGACGGTCGGTTCGAAGCCGCCATCTCTTGCCGCTACCGGAACCGGCACCCCGCCCGCGAGTTTCACCATCTCCGGGTAGCTCACCCAGTACGGAACGGGAAAGATGACTTCCTGTTTGGGGTCGAGGATGGCATGCAGCAGCACCATGATCGCCTGCTTTGCGCCGCTCGAGGCGATCACGTTTTCCGGAGCCGCGAGGCGGCCATAGTGCTCCTCGGTGTAACGAATGATGGCCTTCTTCAGCGCGGGAATGCCGTCGGCCGGGGTGTACTTCACGTCGCCGGTCTGCAGCATCGCCGTACAACTCACGATGGCGTCGATCGGCGCCTTGCTCTTAGGCTCGCCGCCTCCGAGGTGGATGACCGGCTCGCCCTTTTCCTTCAGTCTGGCCGCCGTCTCGTTCAGTTTCAGAGTGGGCGACTCGCAAATCGATCTCGCCAGTTGGCTCAGGTTCACGGGGTCTCTACCTCCTGTTTCTGCGAACTCCGGGGGAACTTCGATTATATCGGATCTAATTTTCCGAATAGCGGCGAAACCGCCGGCGGTGTCTGCGCACCTCGCTTACGCTCCGGCCCCGCAGGTTCCGGCGGGCGACTCTGAATTTCGATCACCGGGACGCGGGCAGAAAGCCGGCGAGCCGGTAACTGAATCAGTCTTTCCTGATGATCCAGACTTCTCCGATTTCAAGGCCCCGGCCGTTGCCGCTCAAGCCGGGCTCCCGCGAGAACGTCAATTCCAGCTTCCCACTCCCGGTCGCGGCCTTCGGGATGTCGAATTCGAGCGGGCGGAACGGCACAGGGCGCTTCAGCCAGGGGTGGATCTCGAACTTTTCGTTCGCGACCAGCCGCAGTTTGGGCCCGGTGTTGCCGCCCGCGTACACGACGCGGACCTTGTATTCGGCGCGGGGATCGAGGCCCTCATACCGCATCTTCACCGGCGTATCGTTCAGGGCTGCGCCCACCGAAATCCAAGGCCGGGGATAGTTCGTCCGGTAGCCGGTCACCAGGTTGATGCGGCCTACCCCCGCATCGCCGATCCCCACATAAGACGACTGGAGGAACGCGGGATCCGATGGATACCCCGGCCCGCGGACCAGGTGGGGCTGGTGCGCGAGGTCGCCCAGGTCGTCGTAGAACCCGCCGGGGCCGGGATCGGTGCGGTTGACCACGGCATCGATGGCGGCAAGCCGCTCCTTCTCGTCGTTCATCGCGCCGACTTCGCGGAAGCGCTCTTCGAGCCACCAGCGGTTGTTCAGAGGCACGTCCGCCGTATCGGAACTGGCGCCGCGGCCAACCGCGATCGCCTGGTACTTCTCCACGCTCAATTGTGCGTGGATACTGCCGTAGAGCGCCTCGCTCAATTCCATCAGCCGTCCCCGGAGATCCTCAGCGGCGGGTTGGGTCACGGCCTTATCGAGCGTCTGCCGGGCTCTCTCGATGGCGATTTGCGCGCCGGTGCGCGGCGCCTGGCGAAGTTCCCCCAGCGCCTGCTGCTCCAGGCCGGTTTCGTAGATCAAGCGCTGCCGCACGTACTCGTCGTAATAGGCGCGGTACAGCGCCTGTTGAAACCGCCAGTTGAGCTTCATCTGGGGCGTGGCGCGCTTCTCCATGTCGCGGAAGGACTGGAACGTCGTGTCCACCCCCTCGTTGGTCAGCAGCGGTCCGCGCCAGTTGCGTTCCAGCGCGAAAAGCCCCGCGGCGAAATCGTCGCCGGCCTGGTCACCGATAAAATACCGCCCGAACTCGCGCAGCGCCTCGTGAAGGTCGGCGTTCGGGTCCCAGCCCAGGGTGCTCCACACGATCTTGTTGACGTCGTCGTTGACGCCTTCCGAGTAGGTGCTGAACCCGATGGCATAGTCTCTGTAAGCCTCGAAGATCGCACGCTCGTCCAAAGGGCGCGGGTTCGCTACTTCGCGGCCCTCGGTCACCATGTATGCCAAATCCCAGTCCGGCACGAAATACTGGCTGTCGATGCTGTGGGTGATGTCCGGGTACCGCCGGATCGGGTAGCGCGCCGGGACTTTGCGCCGCAGCTCCGGAAGGCTGTCGCGCACCTGAGGCCCGAACACCACGCCCGTCAGCCACTTCGGCTCCGCCTGAAGAAGCTGGTAAAACTCGTCCATCCAAGGTTTCGAAAAGCTCTGCGGCGAGACCCACATGTGGGCATTGGGATGATATTTGTGCAGGATCCCGGTCTGCTTTTCGAGCAGCGCCAGCAGGTACTTCGGCTCGGTATGGCCGGGGTCGCCGCCGGGCACGAAAACGTTGTCGATGCGGGGCAGCCGCCGGAACACTTCGGCCCACTCCTTCAGGGCGAAATCGACGGTCGCGGGGTCCGAGTAGTCCTTGTCCATGGCGGGAAACCAGATCCAGACGTCGAGCCCGTACTCATCGCAGATGTGCGAAACCTGCTCCATCATTTCGATCTTGGGCAGAGAGAAATGGGGACTCTGGTCGGCGTCGTCGGACCTCGGCGGAATCAGTTCAATCGAATTGGTGCCGAAGATCGCGAGGTCGCGGATATACTGCTCGAACATCGGCACCGTGAACGCGTCATAGGCGTTCACCTTGGGCCGGTACCCGAGTTGATGGCCGCGAATCGCATACTTCGGCGCGGTAGAGACGCTCAGGGTCTCCTCGATCTCGAGGATCTTCCCGCGCTGCATCCGCAGGTGGCGCAGCAGGTAGCCGGCTCCAAACACCACCGCGCGATCGCTGTTGCCCGCCACGACGACCGAGTTCCCCGCGACGGCAACGCGAAAACCGTCGGCGCCGTCCGGCGCGGCAGGAAGCCGCCTGAAGAGGACCGGCGAGATCGCCCGCACCTGGCTGTTCGTGCCCACCAGAATGAACGGACTGCCTTCGGAGGGGAGGGAATTGCTCGCGGCGAGACGAATTTCCGTCCGCTTCTCGATTTCCTCCCGGAGCATCTGGGAGGCCTTCTGCACCGGCATCGCGGCGGAACCTGGCGAAACGACGACCGCGTTCTGCAGGTCTGCCGCCCATGCGCTGCCGGCCAGCAGCATCACGGCAGGAAGCAGACAGACTCTTCGCTGAACCATAGCTTCAATTTCTATCACAGCGAATGAGTTCCGCGGGCGCCCGCCGGTCAGCGCTCAACTGCCGTCGTATGAGCGCTGACCCGTGCTGATTTCCGCGCCGGCCCTGAGGAAAGCCCACAGGGCAAGAGAACATCCGCCGATGGCGAGGCGCCGGTTCCGGGCAGCGCGTGTGGGGCCTACTTCCTACCCTGGCGCGCGGCGGTGGACGGCGGGACGATTCCATTCGACCGCAGGTAGCCGGCGATGTTCCCGTAGATTTCGTTGTTGTGGACGGCGATGTGGAGGAGCGCGTAGGTCATCTGCGGCGAGGCAAGGATCTTCTGGTCGTCGGTTCCCTCCAGTGCCGCGGCGCAGTAGGCGAAGGAATCCTTGAGGGCTTGGGCGATTTCCGCCTTGTCCTTCAAGCCAGGTACCTTCCTGGCGGCTTCCGGAACGGCCTCGCCCTTCAGCGTGGCGCAATCGGAGTAATTCCGTTCTGTCGAATGATTGATCCATTCGGCGAACGACATCTGCCCCGGGGTCAGCTTGAACCCGTACTTATCGGCGGGCATGACCTCGGCGGCTGCTTCGAGGTTCTTGCGGACGCCGTTGAAGTAGCGCTGGTCGACAGTCTTCTTGAGGTTATTCTGGGCGCACACCAGCAGCGGCATGCAGGCGAGGCAAAGAAGCAAACTTCCGCGAATAGTCATAGCGCCCAGACTACACGAACCGGCGCCGGTCTTGTCAACCACCTCACTGGAAGAGGGAAAGGTCGATCGCGGCGCCCATCTCCCTGTACCCTGCATCGCCCGGGTGGAGATGATCACCGCCGTTGTAAGCCGGCAGGATCGCATCCGGATGCGCGGGATCGCGCAGTGCCCTGTCGAAGTCGATCACGCCGTCGAAGGCTTTCGAAGTCCGGATCCATTCGTTGACTCTTCCGCGAATGGCATCTTTGGCCGGCGTGTAATAGCCGGGAAACGCGGTCCCCGCGAATGGCGTCAGGGTGGCGCCAAAAATCTTCAGGCCGTGTTCGTGAGCGCGGTCGATCATCTGTTTCAGGCCCACGATCAGGTCTTCCGCCGTGGGCATGTCGGAGGCAGGCGCGGAGGTCCCGGCGTGCCCGATGTCGTTGATCCCTTCCAGCACGATCACGTACTTCACGCCGGGCTGCGACAGCACGTCCCTGTCAAAACGCGCCAGGGCATTCACGCCGAAGCGAATATTTTCCGCAGGATCGCGCAACACCCGGTTTCCGCCGATTCCGGCGTTCAGCACGCCGATTTGGCGTCCGCCTCGTTCGCGCAGTCTTACCGCCAGGAAGTCCGGCCAGCGATGATCGGCGTCGACGGTCGAGCGCGCACCATCCGTGATGGAATCGCCGAACGCCACCACCGCCGAACTGCTCTCTGGCGCCAGCACGTCCACTCCTGCCAGAAACGCCCACGACGTCACCGTCTCCGGATTGCCGACCGATTCGGCCGCCGTCAGGTTACCCTTCCCGATGTACGACGTCTGCTGCGCCCCGTAATGAAGGCCCGCTCCTGCGACGGTCTTCGGCAGATAGATGCTGATCGCCAGGTCGGCCCCGGGCGGGACGTGCAGTTTCACGGGGTCGCTGAGCACGGGCGCGTCTGCGGGAATGGCCACCGTGCTCCGGCCGTCGAACGTTACGGTGCGGTCCGAGTCAGGCACGATGCTCGAACCGTGCGCGTGCAGGGCGATATGGACCGACCCGACATCCGCCATCCGGCCGCCGTAAGCGTTGGACAGGTGGACCCGAACGGTGTCGCCGCCGATGCTGGTGTGCACGATCTCCCGCAGGGTCTGGTTCTCGAAGATCAGCCTGGACGAATACATCTCCGCCGCGCCCGGAAGTTGCGGTGCGGGACTGGCGGCCCAGGTGCCGACCCAGTGCGTCTGGGCGAGCGCCATCGCGGCCGATGCGAACAGGATGAGAATACTTTTTCGTGCGGTCATGAATCACCTCGCAAGTTTTACTTCCGCGCACTGGCCGGATATCCCTGCCATAGGTATTCCAGGGCCTCGGGCAACGTCTGCATCTTGACGGCGCGATCGGTGTGGCCCGCATTGCGCGCGAACACGAACTGATAATGATAGCCCCTGGCGGCCAGCACTCGCGCCATATTCTCATTGGCGAGAACCCAGTCGTGCATGTTGTCGCGCATCGAATTCGGATTGAACAGGTCCCTGTCGCCCACCTCCATCCAGATGCGAATCGGTTTTCTCGAGCTGTTGGGGACGAGGCGTTCGTGGAACTCCCACGCACCATGCGGCGTTTCGGCATTCGGCGGCCATTGTTGGTTCACATAAGTCCCTGAGTAAGTGAGAACGCGATGGTAAAGCTCCGGGTGATACCACGCCATGATGAGGGCGCAGGAGCCGCCGGAACTGCCGCCCATCGTGGCCCGGCCCTCGGGGTTTTTCGTGAGTTTCACGTGGTACTGCTTCTCCACGAGGGGCAGAACCTCCGTTTCGACGAACTCCGCGTACCGGCCGGACATCGTGTCGTATTCCAGCCCGCGCTCGCTACCCTGCGCATCGCCGCTCCCGTTGCTGATGGAAATAGCGACCATCACCGGTACGCGGTGCTGGGCAATCAGGTTGTCGAGAGCGGTGAACAGCGCCCGGTCCGGCCCGTCCGCTCCTACGATGAACGGCGCGGCGGGGCCCGGAACGTACTGCCTGGGAACGTAAACGGTGACGCGCCGGCTATACGGAGCGGGGTGGCTCGTGGTGACGATCAATTTGGCCGGGTCGTCGGGATCGGGGCGGCCAAATGTCCCGGGTTCGCGCGCGATGCCGGGATACAGTTTGCTGTCCTTCGATTCCATCGTGAAGGTGTAGACCTCGCCTTGCGGCACGCCTTCCTGCGGAGTCATCTCCGGAGCGGGGTTGTGCGTCGGGCCGAGAATGAAGTTTCCGTCCGCGCCGGCAGGGGCATTCGTGCCGTCAGGCAGTTCCTTCGCCTTCACGAAGCCGGGAGTGTTTGGATCCCGGGTCGGCGGCGTCGGGCGCGGAGGGCGTGCCGGCGCGGCGGGAGCCTGTGCCATTGCGGCGTGTAAGACAGCCATCACGCCGATCAGAAGAACCAGCCTGGGTTGCAGCATGTGACGAATCTTACTTCGTGCATGCGTCCCGCCGCAAGAGCGGGCGTGCAAAAGCAAGCTTCGCCGGCCCTTTCTGTATCGCTACCGAAGCCGTGTTCGTATATCATGGATTACGCACTCTGGAGGGAAATGCGAGGGACTGTACGTGGCGTCACCCGAATTGTGGCACTGGCGGGTGCGGTCACTGCGGCGGCATACGCTCAACCGGCCGATACCAACCTGGACCGCCAATTCGACACGACGGTCCGGCCCTTCGTATCGACTTACTGTGCCGTCTGCCACGCAGGTGCATCGCCTGCCGCGCAGCTGAATCTCCGCGCGTTTTCAAGCAGCGCCGAAGTTCTTAGCGATTTTCCGCACTGGGAAGCAGTTCTCGCCAAGCTCACCGCCGGGCAGATGCCGCCGGCCGGCATGAAGCAGCCGCCCGCGGAGGCTCGCCAGGCCGTTATCGCCTGGATCCGGGCAGTCAGCGTGCGTGAGGCCCAAAAGAATGCCGGCGACCCGGGCGTGGTCCTGGCACGCAGGTTGAGCAATTCCGAATACGATTACACGATTCGGGACCTGACGGGCGTCGATCTTCGCCCCGCGCGAGAGTTTCCGGTGGATCCGGCGAACACGGCCGGCTTCGATAACTCCGGCGAGTCGTTGACCATGTCCCCCGCGCTGCTGAATAAGTATTTGCAGGCCGCGCGGAGCGTCGCCGACCACATGGTGCTGACTCCCGACAGTTTCAATTTCGCGCCGTACCCCATGCTGGTCGAGACGGATCGCGAGAAGTACGCGATCCAGCGGATTGTCGATTTCTATTTGAGCCAGCCAACCGACTTCGCCGCCTATTTCGAAGCTGCGTGGCGCTTCCGGTACCGTGCTGCTCTGGGCGAGCCCCACGCGACGCTCGCCGAGGTCGCTGCCGAAAGCAAGGTAAGCGCGAAATACCTGCCGGTGATCTGGCAACTGCTGGATGAACCGCCCGGCCGCGCCAGGCAGGAGGTCGGACCGATCGCCAGGTTGCAGGGCATGTGGCGCGCCCTCCCGGCGCCCGACCCGGCGCAGCCTGGCTCACAGGGTCCGGGGGTGCGTGCGAACTGTGAGCAGATGCGCGATTTCGTAGTCAGGATCCGCCGCGACACGGGGATGCAATACGCCGCGCCCGTGGTGAAGGGATTGCCGGCCGCATCCCAGCCGCTTCTCAACTGGAAATTGCGGGAGTTCGCCGCGCATCGCCGGGACTTCGACCCGAAATCGCTGCGCAACGACACCGATCCTCCGATGGTGGTGCCCGAAATCCCCAAATACGCCGGACTGCACCGCGAAGCGGCTTTCCGGTGGGCAGCCCTCATCCGGAAATCGCGGTCCGAAGATCCCGACCTGGTAGTTCCTGCGGCGGAACGCACGCGCTACGAAGCTTCATTCGCGCGCTTCGCTTCCATCTTCCCGGACGCCTTCTATATCAAGGAACGCGGCCGCTACTTCCCGGACGATTCCGAGGACAAGGGCCGACTTTTGAGTGCGGGCTACCACAGCGTGCTGGGCTACTTTCGCGACGACCGGCCATTAGTCGAATTGATCCTCGACGAAAAGGGGCGGAAGGAACTCGACCGGCTCTGGCTGGAATTCGATTACGAAGCCGACTTCACGGCCCGCACCTGGGTCCAGTATTTTTTCAACGAGAGCGGCGAAGTTCTGGGCAAGGGAGCCGAGTCCAGTTCACCGCGCCCGGTCGGCAAGGCGATCACCGATCCCTCCGTCATCACGGATATGCGGGATCTCTATCTCGCCAAGGCGGCCGCGGATCCATCGAACGATCCGGTTGCAGCGGAGGCGATCCGCGATCACTTCCAGCGGGTGAACGATACGCTGCGCGCCCTGCAGCAAATGCGCAAGGACTCGGAGCCCAGGCATCTCGATGCGCTCGTCCGTTTTACGGCTCGCGCCTACCGCCGGCCGCTCACACCGGCGGAACGCGACGATGTGGTGGCCTTCTATCGCTCTCTCCGGGACAAAGGCGAACTGACGCACGAAGAGGCGATTCGCGATTCCATCGTGCGGGTTCTGATGTCTCCGAAGTTCCTGTACCGCATCGATACGCTCGAATCGGCCGCCGCCGCTCATACGCAGGCCGCAGTCTCCGTTGAACCGCTCTCGGATTACGCTCTCGCCAGCCGGTTGAGTTATTTCCTTTGGTCCAGCATGCCGGATAACGAACTGCTGTCTCATGCCGCTGCCGGCGACCTGCGCAATCCGGAGGTCCTGATCCAGCAGGCGCATCGCATGTTGAAGGACGAGCGCGTGCGCGACATGGCGATTGAATTCGGCGGCAACTGGCTCTCCTTCCGCCAGTTCGAAGATATCGGCACGGTAGACCGGCAGCGCTTCCCCAGCTTCACCGGCGACCTGCGCGAGGCGATGTTCCAGGAACCGGTCCGGTTCATCGAGGACGTCATTCGCAGCAACCGTTCCGTCCTCGATCTCTTGTATGGGAATTACACATTCGTCAATCCAGTGCTCGCCAGGCACTACGGAATGCCGGATGTCGCAGGCCCCTCCGACGGCTGGGTGCGGGTGAACGACGCGGACCAATACGGACGCGGCGGAGTTCTTCCGATGGCCGTGTTCCTCACCGAAAACGCTCCCGGACTGCGGACCAGCCCCGTGAAGCGCGGCCACTGGCTGGTCAAGCAGGTGCTCGGGGAGGTGATCCCGCCGCCGCCTCCATCGGTCCCCGAACTGCCCGCGGATGAATCGAAAATGGATCTTCCGCTGCGGCAGATGCTGGAAAGGCATCGCTCCAACCCAGTCTGTGCGGCGTGTCACGCGCGGTTCGATTCGTTCGGCCTGGCTTTCGAAAACTACGGCCCCATCGGCGAGCGGCGAGCCAAAGATCTGGCCGGGCACCCCGTCGATACGGAAGCGGATTTCCCGGGCGGCGGCCACGGGACCGGATTCGAAGGCGTGAAGCAATATATCCGCGAACACCGGCAGAACGATTTCCTCGACAATATGAGCCGGGAGCTGCTGGCCTACGCGCTCGGCCGCTCCACGATGCTCTCGGATGAACCACTCATTGCAACGATGACCCGGACTCTGGCCGCGAACGGCTACCGCTTCACACCATTAGTGGACGTCATCGTCGCCAGCCCGCAGTTCAGAGACAGGAGAAAGCCGGTTCCTGTCGAGTCGAGCGCGCCGCTTCTGAACGGCAAACAAAAGAGCGAAATGAAAGGTGCCCAGCGAGGTGGATAACTTGCCCAATCAAAAGAAAGATGCCGTTGATCGTGTTTCCCGCCGTGCGGTTCTTCGCGGCGCGGGAGTCACCGTGGCTCTGCCGTGGCTGCAATCGTTCGCCGCCTTTGGGGAGACTGCCACCCCCGTATTTCCGAAACGCTTCGCGGTCCTGTTTATGGGCAACGGTGTCAATGAGGATAACTGGGATTCCCAGGGATCCGGCGCCGCCATGCAACTCAGCAAGACGCTGTCACCGCTCGAGCCGTTGAAGCACAAGATCAACGTGATCCATGGCCTGTTTCAACAGCGCGCCACGGGCCACGGAATCCACCCTCCGCAGACGGGCGCGCTGCTCTCCGGTTCGAACATTCAGCGCGGAGCCATTATTCGCGCGGGCATCACGGTAGATCAGGTCATCGCCAATCACGCCGGCCAGGACTGTGCGCAGCCCAGCGTCGTACTCGCTTGCGAGCAGCCGATGACCGGCTACCACGAGACGAACTATTCCATGGCGTACAGTTCCCACATCTCGTGGCAGACTCCCGACTCGCCCGTCCCCAACGAAGTCTACCCTTCGCTCGCGTGGGACAGTCTTTTCGAAAACCGCGGCAGTCTGCGCAATCTGAGCATTCTTGACCGCGTGATGGACGACGCCAACGCGCTCAGCCGCCAGATCAGTGCCGATGATAAGACGAAGCTGGACGAATACTTCACCAGCGTGCGCGAGGTCGAAAAGCGCATCGACGGCCTGCGCCGGAGCAAGGATCAAGCCGAGGACACCGCGAAGCAGCACAACCGGCCCGTCGTTTCCATGGACCGGCCGGCGAACGGCTTGCCCGAAGACCTTCGCGAACACGCCCGGTTAATGTGCGACATCATCGCGATCGCATTTCAGACGGATAAAACGCGGGTGGCTTCGCTCCTGCTCGCGCGCGACCTTTCCGCGATGTACTATCCGTTCCTTCAGGTCCGCGAGGGCCACCACGCCGCGTCGCACAACAATCTGTCCGAGGGCTACGAACGCATTTCGCGGTTCCACCTGAGCCAGCTCGCCTACCTGGCCGCCAGGTTGGACAGCATGCCCGAAGGCGACGGCACCGTGTTGGACCACTCGTGCCTGATGTGGCTCTCGAACATGTGGATCGGTCGCAAGCACGACAATTCGAGGCTCCCGCTGGTTCTCGCCGGCGGGCTGGGCGGCACACTGGAGACCGGGCGGACGCTGAACTACGTGGATGCCGGCGACGACAACCGCAAGCTGTGCAGCCTGTTCCTCTCGATCATGGATCGCGTGGGAATTAAGCTCGATCAGTTCGGCGATGCCGAAACGCGGCTTCAGCAACTCTAGTGTCCGCGAACCCTTACGGTCTGTCTTACGGCAAACGCAGCCGGGATTCCCGATCGTGCGGATCTGCTGCCGGAATCAGCCGGCGCGCTTCCCGGCTTTCCCGAGAGCACGATCTGCCGAGTATTTCCCGGCCGGCTTGTTAAGATTGGGAGGCGGGAAATGAACGAAACCACCGGGGGAAACAGCAGCGTCGGGCCATCGAACCTGCTGGTTGCGCGCGAAGGTGCGATTGCCGTAATCACGCTCAACCGGCCGCAGCGCCGGAACGCGCTGTCGCTTCAACTGATGCGGGAATTGATCGCCGAATTGGACCGCGTCGGGCGTGACCGCGAGACCCGTGCGGTCATTCTGGCGGCCGCGGGCAAAGTGTTCTGCTCCGGGCACGACCTTTCGGAAATGACCGGCCAGGGCATCAACGAGTACCGGCTGATTTTCGACGTATGCACGGAGCTGATGACGAAGGTGCAGTCGATTCCACAGCCCGTCATCGCGGAGGTGCAGGGGCTGGCTACCGCCGCCGGCTGCCAGTTGGTCGCCAGTTGCGACCTGGCGATTGCCGCGGAGGAGGCGGCCTTTGCCACACCCGGCGTGAAGATCGGCCTCTTCTGCACGACTCCGATGGTGGCGCTGACCCGCGCCATCGGCCGCAAGCGCGCGCTTCAAATGCTGCTCACGGGCGAACTGATCGATGCCTGCACCGCCGCCGATTGGGGCTTGGTCAACAGCGTCGTGCCCGGGGCCGAACTCGGCGCGTCCACTCGCCGGATGGCGGCGACGATTGCCGAAGCCAGTTCCCTGGTGGTGGCTCTTGGGAAGCAAGCGTTCTATACCCAGATCGATCTCGACCAGCCCAAGGCTTACGCGTACGCCAAGGAAGTAATGTCCATGAACGCGCTGGCTGCCGACGCGCAGGAGGGCATCGGAGCCTTTCTCGGCAAACGGCCGCCGTGTTGGACCGGGAAATAGACGTTTCCGACTGGTCGAGCCGCGTCTCCGCGGGCGTATAATCACCCAATGCCCGCCCCACTCAGAGTCTCGATAGCCGCCTCTCTCGTAGCGCTGGCGGCATGTGGACCCGGAGCCCGCCGGCAGCCGGCCGGTAATCCAGAGGCCGGCGCGGTCACTTACAACTCGAACGGCTGGTCGCAAACGGAGCGTGACGAATACTATCACCTGGCCGAAGGCAGCGAACTGATGCCGTACGCCTTATTGGCAAATCTGAAGAGCGTCAAGACCGGAAAGCCGTTTATCCGGAACCTGGAGCGGTTTGGGTTCCTGCCGGACCATGCCGGCCCGAATAATCCGTATGACCTGCCGGTCGGCGTGACCGTCTCCCGGTCCCGGAACGCGGGCTCGGTCGGAATCGAGATCGTGGGCTTCAACTGTGCCGCCTGCCACGTGGCCGAGATGACCTACCGAGGCCGGCGCCTGCGCATTGACGGTGCGCCCTCTCTGGTGAATCTTCAGGCGTACCAACTGGAGTTCAAGGAATCGCTCGATGCCGCAATGAAGAGCCCCACAGAGTTGGTGTCCCTGGTCCTCGCAATCGAGCGGCGGCGAAACGCACAGAGTACGCCGGCGGCTGAGGACGCCGGGAAGTACGCGAGTGATTCCGCTGTGCAGTCTGCCGGCAACGTAGAGCCCGCGCCGAACGCGGATTCGTCCTTTCATTCCGTTTCTTCGGCCGTCGCGGATGCCGCCGTTCCCGCGGCCGCGCCGGATTTCAAAGATCGCCTGAAGACCGACATTGCGCTTTTCAAAGCCCGGCTGGCCCATCTGAAGAACGGGAAGCTACTTATAGATGGAACCGAGCCGGGACCCGGACGCATCGACGCGTTCGGCGCGGCCCGCAACCTGCTTTTCCCAAAGTACGCGATGAAGATGCAATCGCCCGTGAGCTTTCCGTTCATCTGGAGCGTTCCCGACAATATAGGACGGAAGCCCGCGGATTTCCAGTGGATCCACTACGACGGGAACACCAATTCCATTCTGGAGCGAAACATCGGCCAAGCCCTCGGAATGGGAGCCGTGTTCGACCCCAAGACTTATGAATCCACCTTGCGGATCGCCAATCTGCACCGTTTGGAGGTGCTCACGCATAAACTCCAGCCGCCGAAATGGCCGGCGGATGTGCTGGGCCCCATCGATGAAGCCAAGGCGCAACAGGGGGAGCAGATCTTCAAGCAGAGATGCGCCGGCTGCCACCAGGACAGGATGTACACGCAAACGGAAATCGGCACCGACCCGAATCGCGCCAACAGTTTCGGGCAGCCGGTCGCCGGGATTCCGTTCCCGAAGGCTGTCTTCCCAATTCTGGACGGCCTGAAGAAGAGGGCCTTTGCGGACGACGCCATCGGCGCGTCGGACCAGGCAACCATGGACGCCGCTCCCGTGGTCTGGCGGGCAACGGCGCAGTATCTGGCCCGGCCTCTCACGGGCGTGTGGGCCACCGCCCCGTATCTGCACAATGGCTCGGTGCCAACATTGTACGACCTGCTGCATCCGGAGAGCCGCCCTGTGAAGTTCGTAGTGGGAAATCGGGAATTCGACGCGGTGAAAGTCGGCTATCAATCGGGACTGGACATGGCTGGTCCGAACGTCTGGATCTTAGACGCCGCGCAGCCCGGAAACAGCAACATCGGCCACACCGGCGATACCTTCGGCACTACGCTGCCCGAGGATCAGAAGTCCGCGCTTTTGGAGTACCTGAAGAAGCTCTGACGCACGCGGCGCCGCCGGATCGCAGAAAAGTGCATAATCGAACTTCCGGCAGGATTTTATGCCGGGCGTTTTCCAGCGGGAGGAACTCATGGCTAATTGGACGCGAAGGGGATTCGTCGGGTCGCTCTCAGGAATGGCAGCCGCAACGTCGCTTGCGGCTCAGCAGAGGGGGACCGCCTCGCCCGAGCGGCGGGCGGGGCGCGGAACGATCAAAATCACCGATCTCAAGTGCGCAATCATCGGCAAAAACCCGGTGATTCGAATCGTCACCAATCAGGGCATCTCCGGTTACGGCCAGGCCGAGTCCTCCAAGCCGTATCTCAAGCCGATGGTGCTCTTCTACAAGGACTATCTCATCGGCGAAGACCCGACCGACGTCCAGAACGTGATTCTGAAGATCCGCCGCATGGGCGCGTTTAAGCCGTGGGGCTCGGCAGTCAGCGCGATCGAGATCGCTCTCTGGGACATCGCCGGACAGGTGGCCGGAGTGCCCGTCTATAAACTTCTGGGTGGGAAGATCCGTGATCGCGTCCGCATCTATAACGGAGGCGTTCGCTATCCGATGACCGGCCAGACGCCGCAGGACTATGCCGAGAACATGCAGAAGATGAAGGAAGCCAAAGAAGGCTTCACCCTCATCAAACAGGCCGTGGGCTTCCACAACCCGGCGATGATGCGTGCGATGTCGAACGGGTGGTATGACGAGCCGCGGACGGGAGCGGCGCACTCCGATCGCGGGCTCCTGACCGAACGCGGGCTCAACCATATCGTCGCCTGCGTCGAAGCCATGAAGAAAGTGCTGGGCGATGAAACCGGCCTTGCGCTCGACTGCGGCCCGGGCTGGACGGTGAAAGATGCAATCACGTTCGCGCGCGCCCTCGAGCCGTTCCACATCACGTGGCTGGAAGATCTGATCACGGGCGACTACACGCCGTACCCCAACGCCGACGTTTTCCGGGAAGTCACGCAGAGCACATCGCTGCCGATCCACACCGGGGAGGAGATCTATCTCCGCGAGAACTTCAAGGACCTCATAGAAAAACAGGCGGTCAATGTCATCGGCCCCGACCCGGAAGATGTCGGTGGGATTGCGGAACTGAAGTGGATCGCGGAGTACGCCGACATTCACGGCATTCTCGTGGCTCCCCACGGGATTTTCGACGGCCTGATCGGGCTTGCCGCGCACGTTCACATGGCGGCCGCGTTGCCCCAGAACTACATCGCCTTCGAGTATCCGGTGGGCCAGCCGGAGTGGTGGTACGACATCGTGGAGGGCCTGCCGAACCCGATCGTCAAGCGCGGCTTCATCGATGTGTGGGACCGTCCCGGTCTGGGCGTCACGTTCAACGTTCAGGCCGCCAAGGCGCACCTGTCGGAAGAGGATCGAACCTTCTTCGACTGAGCAGGGCGGCTACGTGACGCGGTGCGAGTGTTCCAGCAACAGAGTCGTACCGTCGCCGCCGCTGAGACGAAATCCGAGGCGCTGGTAAAGCCGGAGCGCGCCCGCGTTGCCGCTGCGCACGTGCAGGCGAACGGGTTTGTTCTTGCTGCCAGCATCTATCAGGACACGCCGGAGCACCGTTGTTCCGGCGCCCCGCCCGCGCCACGCTTTTGCGATCATGATTTCGACGATGCGAAGTTCATGCTCCGTCTCGGCTACGAAAAGCCAGCCCGCGTCTTCGCCGTCGATCTGAATGACCTCGCTCCGGCCGCCGGGGAAATTCTCGCGAATCGAATTGCGCCGCGCCGTGTACTGCACATCCAGCAACGGACCGCGGACCGATTCCGGCCAGAACTCCGCTCCGAGTTCCCGGGCGGCCGTTTCGATCACGAGTTGCCGCAGGAAACGCCCGTCACCGTCCGGTTCGGATTCGCGCTCGGGACGCAGGGTCACCTTCATGGAGTCGGGTGCGGGCAGGCTTTACGCCCGCCCGCACGAAATGGAAACGTTAACTTCTGCTGGGGAAAATCCCATTCAGGGCGATGATGAAGTTCACGCAAAGGTACGGCTGCAGGTTCTGGTGGGGCTGCCCGCCTCCCGCCGGTCCGATGGCCTGCGGCGACATGGTCGTATTCGGCGTGCCGGTGTACCCCGCCCCTGTGCCCCCCTGGCTGTCCAGTTCCTGCGCCCAGACCCCGCCTTGGGGAGATGGCGCTGTGGCGTTTGCGCTGGAGGCGCTGGCCTGATGAGTATGCGCGGGCATCTGGGTGACGAGGAGCGTGACCGTCTCGCTGCCTCCGTTTTCACCGAGATTGCGCGGAGTGAGTCCCGGACCCTGCCCGAAATTCATGGGCACCCGGCCGCGCAAATCCGGCAATCCAAAGGTCGTTTGCCCATTGCCGCCGAACGTGGTCCCCAGAATCGAAAACAGGGCGGCATTTTGCGAGATCGGCAAAAGCTGGCCGTTGCATAACGCCCAGCCGGTCGGGGCGAAGTTGCCGCCGAACATGCGAATTTCACCTATGAATGGATCTGCCATAACTATCTCCTTGTGTAATCGGTCTTCAATTGCCTTACTGCCGGCCGGGCACTTACTGGCACGAGAAGGCAGCCAGGAATCCGCCGCCGCCCGGCGCCGCGCCCGTCCCGGATGTCAACGTCAAAATGGTTCCCGCCGTAACGCTGGTCGCTGCCGACGCCGAGCATGTTGAGCCGGCGCCGACCCCCGTGCTGCACGTGATCAATGACGAGACCGCCGTCCATGTGCTCGATGAGTTGCTCGGCGTGACGCTGTACACGTGCCAGGCAGTTGGCGCGCCGGAGTAGGAGTAAATCGTCATGCCAGGCTTGCATGCCGCGGGAGCGACCACAGCGGCGATCCCGTTCAATGTGACCTGCTGGGCGGACGAAGCGGGATTGTTCCATGCGGCGGTGCCGCTGTGGCCCGAGATGGTCATCGGAATTCCCGTAGGTGCTGCCCCCGTGCCGTAGCTGCCGGCCGGACCGGTCGGGCCAACCGCGCCGGTGGCTCCGGTCGCTCCCGTCGCTCCGGTCAGTCCGATAGGGCCGATCGAGCCGGTTGGTCCAGCGGGACCTGCTGCGCCAGTCGCTCCCGCCGGTCCTGCCGGACCTGCCGGACCTGCTACTCCAGTCGCTCCCGCCGGACCCGCTGGACCTGTCGGCCCTGCCGGACCGGCCGGTCCTGCCGGCCCGGTGCTGCCCGCCGGACCCGCTGGACCTGTCGGCCCTGCCGGACCGGCCGGTCCTGCCGGCCCGGTGCTGCCCGCCGGACCCGCCGGACCCGCTGGACCTGTCGGCCCTACCGGACCGACTGCACCCGCTGGACCTGTCGGCCCTGCCGGTCCGCTCAGCACGAGCTGCAACTGTGCCGGGTGGCTGGTGGTCGTACTCTCCTTCGCGTCGATGTTGACCGCGGTGTTCGGCGACGTGGATGCCGCCAGTTGCAGGCCATGGTTCAGCGACGGCGTCGCCAGCCAGGTTTGGACTTCGGTGGTGATATCGACTCCGACCCACTGGTTTGCCGACGAGACCGGAATCGTCCCCTGGTTCGCGCCCGGAACCGGCGCCGCGTTCCACGTTACCGTACTCTCCGACCACGATGTCGTTACATCGAAAACGTCGATCGCGCCGGCTGCGGTTACCCGGTTGACATAGAGCCAGAGCACGGCTTTCTGGACGTTCCCCGCCTGCACGCCGTTCAGACCGGAAAGATCGAACCGGATCAATCCCACGTTTTGAGTCGTCCCGGTTCCGGGGCCCACAAGAACATTGGCGAGTGCGCCGAAGGTCTGGGCGGAGTTCGTTCCGCTCTGCAGGTAAGTGTCGCCCACGACCGTCGGTCCCTGGGCGTAAGCTGCCGCCGCGATGGTGGCACCGAGCAGAAGCGATCGTGTAATATTGCGAATCATTTGTTCCTTCCTCGCGCCTTTCCGGCGGCGATCAAGCAATGATTTCGATGGATTAGCAATAACGGCGGAGCCGCCCGAAAATGGACAGAACGGCGGCTCCCGCAAACAGAAGAACGCCGGGGCCTGGTTCAGGAACCTCGCTGGCCGAGATAGCCGAATCGGCCGAGAAAGTAACTGCCCAGTCGCCCGTTAATTGCATCGGGCCGGGCAGGTAGAACGCGCCGCTCAACGGGGGATTGAATGGCGGCTGGGCCGTGAAGTTTCCGTTACCCTGCTCGGCGAACCCGTCGGCCAAAGTGGGTCCAAGCGGTAGGTTGTCATATTCCGTCAGAGCGATGGTGTATGACTGGTTCGCCAGCGAATTCCACGATAGTTGCGCGTCGGAATTATTGGGATATCCATTGTCGTAAAACAGGAGGTTACCAAAGTTATCGAACAGCGAAAGAATCGGGGAGAACCCTCCGCTCGCATAAGAAGTGGTCTCGACGTTTACAGTTCCGGTAGTCGGGACCGTGTACTGGAACAGGGCCACGGCATCGTCGCCCGGTAAGGCTCCCGTAAACGAAAATGTGGAAGCAAATGCCGGAAATCCGAATACCAGCGCGCTCAAACAGACAAGACTTACTCGCAAATTACCCCTCCGAATCATTCCCTCATCCTTGCAGACTGTGTTCGAGCGTACCAGGAAAAGCCGGGGGAGACAACATATTTTCGAAATGGCGGGTAATAACGTCCGGGAAACAATTAAAGTCAGGTTACGATTTGATTTTCCGAGCAGTCGAATTTGAATTCTCCGCTGCTATACCGGGCAATTCCGGATGGACCCTACCCGCGAGAGATTCCTCGCATTCACCGTTCTGGCGTTTGTCCTCTTGGTGAACGCCTGGGCGCTATGGCCGGAAATCCCGGTCTCGCAGGTGGATTTGAACGAGTGCAGGCGGGCGAAAATCCCCTGTCAATGGATGCGAAGTGATACCGCGTTCGATGGCACCAGTCCCTCCCTACGATGCCCGGGCCGCCGTTTCCGCCGGCCGGGCGCGGGTCCGCGAACTTGGGCGGACGCCGTTCGGCTGGTCGGGCGATGTGAATGCCGCGACCGCAAGCCGCATCCGGTTGCCGTTTGCGTATTACCCCGGTTGGGCGGTGCGGGTTGACGGGCGTGCCGCTGAGATTTCGCCTTCGCCGGACACGGGCCTGATCGAATTCGCGCTGCCTCCCGGCGAGCATGAGGTGAGCGCTGTTTTTGGACGTTCGCCGGCGCGCCGCGCAGGCGAGGGAATCGGCCTTTTGGGGCTGGCGTTAATCACAGCGTATTTCCTGCGGCGCCGGCCCGCGAAGAAGGCGCCCAGAGCAGCAGCGGCTTGCGCCGATACGTTTTAAGGCTTCACCTCCCGGGCCTTGCCATCGTACGGCACCACGCGGTCGGCCTGCGCCGTCTGGCCGATTCCCGCTCCGTGCCCGTCGCCTACGAAGACGACCCGGAACGTGCGTGCCGCCGGCATCCCCGGGAAGTTGCCGTTGCGGTCGCCGATTGTCAAGGTGCCCGCCCTGTCGTCCCATTTCATCGGGATCGTCGCGGACACGCCCTTTTCGTAGTCATAGTTATCGCCCTCGTCCTCATACAAAGTGAAACTGGCGTCGGCGCCCCGGTACACCCGCAGTTCGAGCGGATCGGCCGGCTTTTCCGCCGCGTATTCGACATCCGGCCCGATGGGCACGATCGATCCCGCGCGCACGTACAGCGGAATCCGTTCGAGTGTCACCGGCGCATCGATGGCGCGCCCGCCTTCCTGCCGTTTGCCGCTCCAGAAATCGAACCACCCGGCTTGCGGCAGATACAGGTGGCGCGTCGCGGCGCCCGGTTCCGTGACGGGGCTTACCAGGATCGACGGCCCGTATAAGAACTGGTCGCCGGTATTTTGCGCTCGCGCGTCGGTGCGGAAGTCCATCACCAGCGGCCGCATGGGAGTGTAATGCTCGTTCGTGGTTCTCCACGCAAGCGAATAGGTGTACGGCATCAGTTCGTAACGCAACCGGTCGAAGGATGTCAGGATCTTCTGCGCGCCGGCTCCGTACGACCAGAGTTCGTTCTGGTCGTTCGTGCGGGTGCCGTGGACCCGCAAGATCGGGCAGAAGGTGCCGAACTGGAACCAGCGAATGAAGAGTTCGCGATACGCCGGGTCGTCGGGGTTCCCCGACGTAAAACCGCCGATATCGGTGGTCCAATACGGCAAACCCGAAAGTGCGAAATTCAATCCCGCGGGGATCTGCCTGCGCAGCGTTTCCCAGTCGGAGTTGACGTCGCCGCTCCACGCCACCACCGAGTTCCGCTGCGCACCGGCAAAGGCCGAGCGCGAGAGTATGAACACCCGCTTCCGGTCCGAAGCGGCGCGCTGGCCATCGTACACCGCCTTGGTGGTCATGAGCGGAAACAGATTGGCATATCGCGCGCCGTTGCCGATCGCCACGCGGTTTGTGACCATCACATTGTCCTCGCGGCCTTCCGTTTCGGGCTCGGTGGTGTCCATCCAAAACGCATCGGCGCCGATCCGGAACAGGGAGTTGTCGATGAGGTTCCAGTAGTATTTCCGCGCCTCCGGATTGGTGGCGTCGTATAAAGCCTCTCCCTTGGGATGAAACGCCGCCATTTTCGTGCGGTCGATAAAGAAGCCCTTGCGGTCCATGTCCGCATAAGTTTGCGATCCCGGGTAGAAGTAGGGCCACACCGAGAACATAATGTGGAAATGGTTCGCGTGCAGGTCATTGATCATGCCCGCGGGATCCGCGTACTTATCGCTGAACTTGAACTCCCCCATGGTGGTCCACCAGAACCAATCCTGCACGATGTTATCCACGGGGATGTGAAGTTCCCGGTATTTATGAGCGACGCCCAGCAGTTCGGCCTGCGTCTTATATTTGTTCTTGCATTGCCAGAACCCGTAAGCCCACTTGCCGAGCAACGGAGCGGCGCCGGTCAGCTCGCGGTATCCGGCAATGATCTTGTCGAAGTCGGGGCCGTAAATGAAGTAATAGTCGATGTTATCGGCCACCTCGCTGCTGATGTAGAGAGCGTGCACGAACCGGTTATTGAAACGGCTCCGCGAAGCGTTGTTCCAGAAAATTCCATACCCGTTGCTGGAGAGCAGCATCGGTACGGAGATATTGGTATTGTCCTGCGCGATGTCTACCGATTCCCCGTGATAGTTCCAGACTCCCGACTGGTGCTGTCCCAGTCCGTAGAACGCCTCGGTCGAGCCCCAAAGCCCGATAAATGCTTCGGCGTGGTAAGTCCGTTCGCCATTTACCGTAACCGGCGTGAGCGTGTTCGGGCCTTCCTTCAGCAGTGCGCGGCCACCAGGCTCGCTGTAAGCGATGGTCCCGTCTTCGCGGTTCACCTCCACCCGCACCCGACTCGTCACCAGAGCGACTGTCCCGCGATTCTCCTCGATGCTCCACTTCACCGCCGGCCAGGAAGACTTCGTCACCACGTATTCCGGACGCTTCGCTGACGGTCCTTCCGGCGAGTAGATCACGTGGATCATGGAATCCGTGCAGACCACCAATCGGAGAACGCCGGATTGCATCGTGAACACGACGCCGTCAGGCTGCTGCGCTACCTTCGTAACCGGGTTGTGCGGAATCCATTGGGCATTCGATATCCCGCACCACAGGATCGCGAGCGGAAGCAAATTAGTCCATCGCATGATGCTGATTATAAAGCCCTGATCGCCAGGCTTTGGGTTTCCGATCGCTCCGGCCGCCCGCAGCTTTGCTGAAAGTACTGCAACAAATGTACCCGTACCGATGGGAAAAAACGCGAAAAGCATTTGCGGCGCGCCGCATCTGGTTTATGTTCATGAGGATAAGTGTCCACAGCGCCGCCCCGCTGCCGCAGAAAACGCTTCGACGGGTATCGCCGATCTTGACAAGCTCTGATCCGGACCATTAGAGTCCTTAGAGTCATCAGGCGAGATCTATGAAATCACGAACTCACGTACTCCAGCTGCCGCTGGCGCTGCTGCTCACACTGGTACCGCCCGTCTTGGCCCAGAGTTGGGTTCAAGTCCAGCCGCAAGGGACACCTCCTCCGGGACGCATCAACAACACAAGCGTCTACGATCCGATCTCCGACCGGATGATCGTCTTCGGAGGAAACGACATAGCCGGTTGCTGCGAATCGACCAACGATCTCTGGGTTCTGACCAGCGCCAATGGACGCGGCGGCTGGCGCAGTTGGATCCAGGAGTTGCCAAAGGGTGCTTCCGGTTCGCCTCCGGCGACCGCGGCGGCGAGCGCCGTTTACGATCCGCTGTCCAACCGCATGATCGTGTTCGGAGGGCAGGTCAACGGAACCTCGTCGGCGCAATTGTGGATATTGAAAAACGCCAACGGCTGGTTGGGCTCACCTTCGTGGTACCAGCCGGACGTTGCCTCGGGACCTTCTCCGCGGCAAAATCATCAGGCGGTTTACGATCCGAAGACCAACCGCATGATCGTCGTAGGCGGGCTTGAAAACGACGGCACGAAGGTAACGCTTCTGAACGACGTCTGGGTGCTCACCAACGCAAATGGCACCGGGCGCCAAAAGTCAACGTGGATTAACTTGCATGTATCGGGCGCCGCGCCCTCGCCGCGACATGCATTCGCCGCGGCATATGATGTCATCACGGACCGGCTGAGTATTTTCGGCGGCTGCGTGGACGCGGGGTTCACTTGCGACAATCTGCTGGCCAGCACCGACCTTTGGGTACTCTCGAACGCAAACGGCGTCGGCGGACCCGCGCCGTCGTGGCAGGTCTTTCATTTTCCACTGGCGCCGAACGCTCACGCGCAATATGCGGTGGGCGGTTACGATCCCCTGGGCAACGCCTTATACGTGATGGGCGGACGAACCGGCGCCACACCTCCGTTTGGCATGTTCACGAATTTCACCTGGGCACTCAGTCACGCCAACGGGCTCGGCGGAACGCCTCAGTGGACCATGTTGTCGCCGACCGGGCAGTTGCCGGCGGAACGCGGCCAGAGCGTCCCCCCGGATCTCTTCGACCCCCTTAGCGGAAACCTCACCGTCTTCGGCGGCCCGGCGCTAAACGATACGTGGAGACTGTTCACGCGCGGCCAGGGCTGGACCGGCTTTGAAGATGATAGAATCCGTCCCAAGTCTCTCCGATAGGGCGCTCGGCCGGACGTCCCACGGTTGCGACCGCGCCCGCCAGCGCGAAGAATAGCGCGGCGAGCGCGGGCCTCTGCTGGAACGGGTAGTCCACCAGGGCGTGCAGGAAAACCGCGAGAAGGCCAACGCCCCAAACGGAACGCAGGGCTGGACGAACCAGCAGCGCCGCCGCCGCGAGCACGAGAAGGAGGAATGGAATGCCTCCTTCCGCCGCCCACTGCAGCCAGTCGCTGTGAGCCTGGTTGATCAACAGGCCGGGATCGAAGATGGCGAATTGCGGATAGGCCGCCACCCAGGTTCCCAGCCCCCAACCCATTCCCGGCCGCGCCTGAATCATGTCGAGGGCTGAGGTCCAGACCTCGCGGCGTATCACGTAAGGGTCTGCCTCGGCGAAACGCCCCCACACCAACCCGTATCCCACAACCAGCACGCCGGCAGCCGCGAGCGCTCCGGTTTTTGCCAGGGCCGCAACGCCCGCCCGGCGGGAAACCAACTTCATGCGCATGGCGAGGAGCGGAACGGCTGCCAGTTCCGCCAGGACCAGCACGGTTCCAGCGCGCGATGCGGACGCAATCACGGCCGCGACCATCACGGCCGCGATGCACGCCCCGGGCCAGCGCTTCTTCCCGATCAGCGAGAAATAGAGGGCGATCGGAAGCGTTGCTTCCACGAAGGCCGCGAATTGATTCTGGTAGACGAACGGGCCGAATACGAGATCGCTGTAGCCCGTGGGGAAGAGCCAGAAAACCTTCCCCAAGCTGGTGAACGATTGCAGCGTCCCAACGGCGGCGAGCGCGCCGGCGAAATACATCGAGCCTTTGAGAAACCGCCGCAGGGCGGCCGGATGGGAGGCGGCTTGGAGCGCCAGAAAGAAAATCAGCCAGTCCACAATCCAGTTCCAAAACCCGTTCCAGGTGTTCCAGCGCTCGATCGTCCGGTTCGCGGCCAGTTGCAGCAGAGGCCACGCCGCCGCGGCGCCGAGCGGCAGCAGCGCGGGCACAAGGCGCACCGGCCGGCGGCCGGACGCCAGCGCCGGCATCCATGCCACTCCCAGCGCGAGCACGCCGAGTTGAAACACGCCCACAGCCCAAAAGCCGGGAACCCACAGGGTCAGGATCCCGAAGCACAGCAGCGCCATCAGCGCGATCATCATCGTGTTGCCGCGAAAATCGCTCATGGCGCGGTCTCCAGGCGGATCGCGCGCAGCGACAGGGATCCCTCGATCCGCACTTCCCCCGGCTGGCGGGAATACGTGAGGCGCAGGCGAACCGCCCGGTCCTCCGCCGGCGCTGCAAACGGCAGCGACTCTTCTCTCCAGCCGGAACTCGAAAGCCAACCCGAAGCCGCCAGCGGACGCTCATTCGCGCCGGCCAGCACCTGCACCGCAAGGCCGCTTACAACCGGCAGCCCGGCAGTCTGATACTCGAAACGCACCACGGACTTTCGCCCGGGGACGGCCGGGACCCAGCGCCAGAGGAGCTCCGCGCTTTCCGGCTCTCTTCCGGAGAAATCCAATGTCATCGCGCCGGACTGCATCGCGAATTCCACGCCATCGAAGGTTCCGGCACGCCACGCGAAACCGCGACCGAACGTTCGCGGATCCAGTGCAATCTCGCTCAGCGGGATTACTCCTCGCGCGGGAATCGCGGCACACGCCAACAGGTTTCGCTCGCACAGGGCATTCCAGTCAGCCACCGCGATATCGGCCTTGCCTTCAGCGAGCGAGCGGTCGCACGCTTCGAGCAGAAGGTCGCGATCTTCGGGACGCGCGTCCGCAAGCAGCCGCCCTATCACCGAGCGGGCCGCCTCATCGCGCTTCTGCGCGAGGAGGAAAGCGCCATAGGCTCGCCGGATGCGCCGGTCGTCGGGAATAGCATTTCTGAAAATCTCCTCGGAATCCGTGGACATTCTCCAACAGAGTTGGAAGAGCGCCGTGGGATCCTGCGGCGCGACGTCCAGCGCGAGCCGGGTCCACTTCCAGAATTCCGCGGGCGCGCCGCGGCGGAAGTAGTAATTGGCGAGAGTCCAGCGCGGCTGGTAGAGGCGGCTTACGCGGGCAGCTCGAAGCAGGCTCGATTCCGCCGAGGCGAGATTCCCGCGCGCTTCCGCATCGAGCCCGAGCCGGATCCAAATGCCGCCATCGTAAGGAGTGCGTGCGGCTGCGGCTTCGAGCGGCGCGGTGGGGCTACCCCCATCGCGGTCCAGCAGGTCCGCGCTTCGGATCCAGTATACGGGGTTGTCGGGAAGGAGGGCGAGTGCCCGCTCCACATCGCGTGCGGAACCTTGCGCCAGCATCTCGCCATAGATCCGCGTACCGACGGAGTACAATCCGCAGGTAAATACTGCCACTGCGGAGCTGCAAACGATCCAGCGTACTAGGACTTTTCGCGCGAAAACGATCATGCGAGACGCTCAGAATACCAGAACTACCAATTGGAATCTCCCGATAGCTTTGTATTCACTTGTATACTAAGATCCCTCATACCGAAAGAAGTATTCGTTCAGTCGTTTGGAGGGGCACCGGGGCTGACGGAGCGATAGCTCTGTCCACGTCCACCCTCCATGCCTGGATCGGATCTTCCAAAGAGCGATTATGATGCGACTTTCTCTCCCACTCAGCCTGATGCTCTTCTCTGCCCTTACGCTGCCTTCGAATGCGGCAAACGTAATCGGCTTCATCTACTCCAGCGGCGCATATCGATCCGATGGAGCTGGAGTTCGCGGCAACGCCACTTTGTTCGACGGCGGCACGGTCGAGACGAGCGACGCCGGCGCGCGGGTACAGCTGAACAACGGCGTGAGGATCTGGCTTGCTCCCGGCACGCGCGCCACCGTGACCGCGGGTAGCGTCCGCCTGCTCGCCGGCCTCGGCCAATTCGAGCCCAAGCCCGCGTATTCGCTCGAAGCCCGCGCCGTTCGTGTGGCATCCTCCCAGCCGGGAGCGATCGTCCGCGTGGCGCTCGACTCGACCGGTGGAACCATCGTCGAGCCCGTAAAGGGATCCGTCGAGGTGACGAACTCCCGGGGCGTGGCGGTCGGGCAGTTGCGCGAAGGCAGGGCGGTTCGATTCGCGGACCAGGCGTCGGAGCGGAGCGGAGTGAACGTTTCCGGGTGCCTGTTCGCCCAGGGCGGTCAATATGGCCTGACGGATGCGGTCACGAACGTCTCCGTACGGCTGAGCGGCCGCGGGCTTGCCGGCGAGGTCGGCCATTTCGTGGCCGTTGCGGGAGTCGAGGCGGCGCCTGCCGGCAGTGTGGCGGGCGTGAACGTCACCGGGATTCAGCGTCTCGCTGCAGGGTCGTGCGATGGCGGAGGCGGTGCGGCCCTGATGGCCGTTGCCAAGCCCTTTTCCAGCGAAAGCCAGTTGCAGCCAGCCGGCAGATTGAACCTCTTCATCGTGGAAGGCGAGGGCGCCATCAACAACATCCGGCAGCGTACCGCGCGTGAGCCGGTGGTCGAAGTACAGGACGAGAATCACCGCCCGGTGGCTGGTGCGGCGGTTTTATTTGCACTCCCGCACGGAGGCGCCGGCGGCACGTTCGCCAATGGAGCAACCACCCTCAACGTAACGACCGACGCGCAGGGGCGCGCCGTAGCCCGCGGATTGAGACCCAACAACATCGCCGGGCAGTTTGCGATCACGGTCACCGCCTCGTACGCCGGGGCGATGGCCGTCGCCACCATCCGGCAGACGAACTCGCTTACTGCGCCAACCACCGGTTCCTCCGCCAACTCCGCCGGGACCACCGGTTCGACAGGCGGTGCCGGAACTGCCGCCCAGGGCGGCGGAGGTGTGGCCCGTGCCACCGGCATGGCGATCGGAAGCAAGATCGCGATCATCGGGGGCATTGCGGCGTCGTCCGTGGTGGGTGGCTTGGCGGCGGCAGGGACCTTCGGAAACGGCACGGAGCCGCCGGCCAGTCGGTGACGGGGAACGAAGGACTGACGTGACGTCGCCAACTTGAGGGGCTGGCGGCACGGGGAGATGCCAGTGCAAACACAAGAACTCAGAAGCCGGACCGTGGTCTTCCGCCTTACCGAAACGGAATATGCGGCGTTGAAACGGGCCTGTTCCCGCGAGCATCGCAGTATTTCCGAATTCGCGCGGCTGGAATTGCTGTTGGCGATCCACGCAGAGCGGGAGGACGATTCGGCGGATTCCTCCGCCCGGAATCTCCGCGAAGAACTGTCCAGAATGCAGGCGAAGCTCGAGGAATTGAAGGAGATCCTGTTATGCAAGACCGACAATCGGGCGATCTCTGCCGGCAACGGCGCGCCCAGAGTATCAGCGTGAGGTACGCCTTGCTCGCGGTTGCGTGCGCGGCGGTTGCACTGGCACAAGACCAGCCGCGGCAAACGCCGATGATCGACGCAAACACCGCCAACCTCCCGGCGCAGAGGATTGGCGCGAGCGACCTGATCGCGATTTCCGTCTACGGCTCGCCCGAACTGACCCGCACCGTGCGCGTTGGAGCCGATGGCCTGGTGCGCCTGCCGATGCTAACCGAACCGATCAAAGCCCAGGGTCGCATGCCCTCGGAACTCGAAGGCGTGATCGCCGACGCGCTGAAACGGGCGCAACTTCTCGTCGATCCGCTGGTGACCGTCACGGTCGTGGAGTATCAGAGCCGGCCGATCAGCGTCATGGGCGCCGTGCGCAAGCCGCTCACCTTCCAGGCAACCGGACCGCTCACGCTCCTGGAGGCCCTGTCGAAGGCGGAAGGACTGTCGCCCGACGCCGGTTCCGAGGTGCTGGTGAGCAAGCCGGGCGCCGGCGGCGCCGAAGGATCACTGGTACGGCGCATCCCGGTCAAAGCGCTGCTGGCCGATTCCAACCCGGAGATGAATCTGAGGCTCACCGGTGGCGAAGAGATTCGCGTGCCCACGGCGGAGAAGATTTTCGTGGTCGGCAACGTGAAAAAGTCCGGCGCTTTTGCGATGGGTGAGGATGCCGGAACCAGCGTCCTCAAAGCAGTGGCCCTGGCGGAAGGCCTGATGCCTTATGCCGCCAAGCAGGCGGTCATCTATCGCAAGGAGGCGGCGGGTTCGGTGAACGAAGTTCCCGTCGAGATCGGCAAAATCATGGCGCGTAAGTCGCCGGATGTGCCGCTTCTGCCCAACGATGTTTTGTACATTCCCGAAGCCAAAGCGAGCAAGGTAGGGTGGGCCACGGTGGAGCGCCTGCTGTTATTCGGCAGCGGTGCGGCCACGGCAATGATTTACGGGGCGGCTGTTCACTAAGAAAAAACATGACTCCTGACAACCTGATGCGAAATCTCCCGGTGCCCGCGGAAGGCGCGCGGTTGCCGGCCGGCTCTTATCCCAACATCCCGCGCGAGGGTGAGTTGCCGGCGCCTGCAATGTCTGTTTCTCACTATGTGTGGCTGGTGCGGCGGCACACCTGGAAAATCCTGCTCTTCGTCGCCGCCTGCGTGGCGGCCACCGTCATCGTCTCCGCGCGAATGACCCCGGTCTACGAAGCTACCGCGACAGTGGATATCGATCGCGACGTCCCCACGGGAATCGTGGGCCAGGACTCCCACCGCGACGGCTTCAACGATTCGGACCAGTTCCTCGCCACCCAGATTTCGCTGATCGAATCCGATTCGGTGCTGCGTCCCGTGGCCAACCAGTACCATCTGCGGGAATTGGAGCGCGACGGCGAACCGGATCCGGCCGGCGTCGCGCGATCATATGACGCGCCGGTCGCCCTGAAGCGGCTGAAGATCATGCGGCCGCCCAATACCTACCTCCTGCGGATCAGCTATCGATCTACCGAGCCGGTGCTCTCGGCGCAGGTCGCCAACGCCGTGGCTCAATCCTACCTCGAGCGTACGTACGACATCCGCTATCGTTCGGCCGCAAACCTCTCGACGTTTATGGAGCGGCAACTGGAGGAACTCAAAGCCAAGATGGAGCGTTCCAGCTCCGCGCTGGTTCAGTTCGAACGTGAACTGAACGTGATCAACCCGGAGGAAAAGACCAGCATCATCTCGGCGCGCCTGCTGCAGCTCAACACCGAGTACACCAACGCGCAGGCCGACCGCGTGCGCAAGGAAGCGATGTACAACCTCGCTAAGGGCGGGTCGCCGGATGCGTTGCAGGTTTCGTCCCAGGGCGTCCCGCTGACCAAACTGACGGATCAGTTGAACGCCGCCGAGCAGAAATTCGCCGAGGTCAGGGCGCATTACGGTCCGGCCCACCCGGAGTACAGGAAGGCCGCGGGAGAAGTGGCCGAAGTGCAGCGCCAGCTGCAGCAGACCCGGGGGAACATCGGGCAGCGCATCCGCATCGATTACCAGGGCGCGGTGGACCGCGAGGTGATGCTGCAGAAAGCAGTGTCCGATACGAAGGCCGAGTTCGACCGCCTGAACGGGCGTTCGTTCGAATATCAGTCGCTGAAGCGGGAAGCGGATGCCGACAAGAAGCTCTACGAAGAACTGATCCAGAAGATCCGGGAGGCGGGCATCAATGCCGGTTTCCAGAGCAGTTCCATCCGAATCGCCGACCGTGCCCGTCCGCCCGTCAAGCCGGTTTTCCCACGCACCAAACTGAATGCCCTGCTGGCATTTCTGTTCTCCTCGATGCTGGCCGTCGGGATCGCCGTGATGTCCGATGTCATGAGCGTGAGTGTTCGCGATCCCGAGGAGATTTCGCGCGCCCTGAACACCGAGGTGTTGGGCTCGCTGCCGGCCGTTCGATCGCTCCGCAGTTACCGGCTGACTCCGGTGGAGGGCAATTCCGGCGAGAAGGGCGGCAATGGCCTGATGCGCTTGCGCGGGTCGGTGTTGCAGAACCTGCGCCAGTACGAGCAGGCGGTACAGACCCTGCGTAATAGCGTGCTGCTTGCCGATTTCGACCGCCGGCTGCGTTCCGTGATGATCACCAGCGCCGCGCCATTCGAGGGCAAATCGACCATCGCCTCGCACTTCGCCATTGCCAATGCGAAGAGCGGCCAGAAGACGCTGCTGATCGACGGCGATTTGCGCAGGCCGAGCATTCAGCGGGTGATGGATCTCGAAGGCGAGCCGGGTCTGGCGGACGTCCTGGCGGGGAACGCCAAATGGAAGGATGTCCTCACCAAAAAGTCCGGGGTTGCGAATCTCGATATTATGCTGGCGGGCAGCAGCCCGGTGCGCGCTCCCGAACTGATCGGACCGCGGCTCGACCAATTGATCGAAGAGGCAGGCAAAGAGTACGATCTCGTGATCCTGGATTCGCCTCCCGTGCACGGTTTTCCCGAGCCGCTTCGTATGGCGACGGCCGTGGACGGGGTCATGATCGTCGCCCTTGCGGGCCGCACGAACCGCAAGGCCCTGGCCGCCACCGTTGCGGTGCTCACGCGCCTGCGCGCTCACGTTTTGGGCGTGGTCCTCAACCAGGTGAATCAGAATAGCGGCGATAGCGGCTACTACGCCTACTACCAGACCAAGAATTACTACTCGAAGTCGTAACGCACACGGGAGTATGTCGAGATTTCCGCGCAGCCTCGTGACCGTGTACGCCGCCAACGGCCTGAACGGCGTAGTGTCGGTGGTCGCGATCCCGATCGCCGTGAAACTGCTCGGGATATCCGGATACGGACTGCTCTCGATTTACGTGCTGATGGCCGCCTACATTTTGCTGGCCGACCTCGGGATCGGGAAGAACCTCTTGCGGCTGCTGGCGGAGTCGCCGGATCCCGAGGCGAAGGAACGTCACATCCGG
This sequence comes from Bryobacterales bacterium, assembly GCA_963796485.1. Classification (GTDB taxonomy): domain Bacteria; phylum Acidobacteriota; class Terriglobia; order Bryobacterales; family Bryobacteraceae; genus CAWCDJ01. Next base: position 249,411 of record CAWCLV010000012.1, on the reverse strand, counting down.
GTGGCCGCGGGGCTCTACGCGGTGCTCGTCCTGGTATGGCTCGCCCTGATCCCGGTGCTGCTCCTGGTAGTGCCGCGCTATCTCTTTCCGGTGCCGCAGGCATATGTGACAGGGCTGCGTTGGATGGTGGTCTTGAGCGTTGTCGAATTCGCCCTCGGGGTCCCTTCATCGTTGATGCAGACCGCGTGTGTTGCGGCGCAGCGTTTCGACGCCTATTCCGGGTACACCGTGATCTCCGGCCTTGTGCGCAACGGCGCAATCATCTGCGGGGCTTTTGCGTTTCGGTCGCCGGTGGAAGTGGCGGCCGTGCTGGCCGCGCGCAAACTCATCGATTTCGCCGTTGCGGCCCGGATCCTGGGCGGCCTGCCACCGGCGGCATGGCTCCCCAGTTTCGACCTGCGGAGTTTCCGCGCGATGCTCGGGCAGTCCCTGACGCTTTCGGCATCCCAGATACTCACCTCCACGTTGATGAGCGCGGGTTCTTTTCTCGTCAACGCTGCCTTCGGCCTCTTCGGCCTGGGTGTTTACCGCGCGGCCTTCGACCTCGCCGGCAAGATCGCGGTCGTTTCGAACGGAGTCACCCTGGTGCTCTTCCCGAAAGCGGCGCGATACTTCGCGAAAGGTTCGGTCCACGGAGCCGGCGCTGTGTTTGCCCCTCTGATTCGTGCGAGCGCGGCCATGTATAGCTGCTTCGCGGCGGCGATGGTCCTGGCCGCTCCGTATGTTCTCCCGGCGATGGGGCTCAAGGACGGCTCCACCTTGCGGTTGTTCCAGCTTTTGGTAATCGCCCTGAGCCTCAATGCGCATTCCGTGATCAGTAACGAGCTGATTCAGGCGTCCGGCCGCTATGCGCAGAGTATCTGCTACAGCGGGTCGGCCTTAGTTACGCTCGGCGCGTTGTTTTTTGGGGCGTGGGGGCAAGGCGTGATGGCGATCGGCTGGGCCTGGATCGGCGCCGCGCTGGTTTCCGCAACGGTTGCGGATGCGCTGCTGCTCCGCTTCTGTGGCGCCGGCCGGTGGGAGCACGCATCCGTGGTTCTGATTAAGCTCACCGCGGCAGCGGCATGCCTTTGCCTCGCCTGGCCGCGCTTCAGCGAAGCCGCAAATCCGGCTGTTGCGCTTTTGGGCATGGTGATCATGGCTGCGGTTGCCACCGTCGCGGCAGCCGGTGTGCTGCCCCTGGCCCGTGCGTGGCGCGGCGGCCAGACGGCCGCGCCGTTGCCTCGAGATCCTGTGGTGTGGGCGTGAACGATATGGCGATTCCGATCACGATCTTTACCCCGACGTTCAATCGCGCCGAACTCCTGGCACGCGCATATCAATCGCTGCGCGAGCAGACATACCAGGGTTTCGAATGGTTGATCGTCGATGACGGATCTACCGACGATACGGCGGACCGCGTCCATGCATGGCAACGCTCGGCGCCATTTGCGATCCGCTATTTGCGCCAGCCGCACGGCGGCAAGAATCGCGCGCACAATTTCGCGATCGCGCACGCGAGTGGTGATCTCTATACAGAGCTTGGTTCGGATGACGCGTTGGTACCACAGGCAATTGAGCGGCTCCTGTTTCATTGGTCTTCGATTCCAGAATCGGAGCGGCATCGGTTCTCCGGGGTGACGTGCCTGTCTATGGACCAGAGCGCCAGGCTCGTAGGCCGGCCATTTCCCGTGACACCCCTCGACTGCCGTAATTACGAAGCGGAAGCGGTGTTCCGCGCAACCGGGGAGAAGTGGGGATTTCATCGCACAGCCATCCTGCGCGAATTTCCGTTCCCGGATATTCCGGGCGAGATATTTTGCCCCGAAGCCCTCATCTGGAATCGCATTGCACGGCACTATGTGGTGCGGCACGTCAACGAATTGCTCCGATTTGCATACGTAACCGAGACAGGCATCACGGCGAACTGGACCAAGGTGATGATGCGTAACGCTCAAGGCGCGCGCCTGTATTATCAGGAGTACATTGACCTCCCCGTGCCGGCGTGGTGGAAGGCGAAGCGGGCCGTGAATTACATCAGGTTCTCGCTGCACGCGGGTGTGTCGGCGCGGGGAATTCTGGGGGCATCGGCGGCCAAAGGACTCACAGCTCTCGTGACGCCGGCGGCTGTTGCGCTCTATGCCCGGGATTGCTTCCGCTTTGGGAACGTACGCCGGACATTGCATGCGGCCCGCGAGGGAGCTGCGGTATGACCCCGGCACTGGTGGGATTGGGAATTCTTGTGTGCCTCGCGCTTGTGAATTACCGGCTCGGCGAATCGGTGGTCTACCCTCCAACACACTTTTCCGCCTTCTGGGCGATGCTGCTCGGTGCTTCCCTGTTTACCGCCGAAAGCATCTTTCCGCTCTCGGTGGACGCCGTAACCATCTTTGTACTGGGCGCCCTCTCCTTCAGCGTGGGCGGCGGAATTCGGCTGGCCATCGAACAGCGCCGTCCGATTGCCGCGGCGCCTCCCCCGCGACCGGTGAGTCGCGTTATCGGCATTGTGCTATTCAGCGGGCTGGTCGGGCTGTTGCTGCTGTTCCCGATATTCTGGCGGTACCTGCTGTCGTTGGCCAACCACAATTTCAGTAATCTTTGGCTGGCAATCCGCGGGGGCGCCCTGGCAGCGGCCGAGGTGCAAGGACAGAAGCCCTGGGAGCAGGTTCTGCTGGATAACGCCACCGTCGCGGCAATCCTCCTGGCCCTCACGGCCGTAGCTCGCTGCGGCGAACGTGGCGTATCCCGGCTGCTCACGGTCGCCCTAGTGTCGGTCGCGACGGTCTATGGTATCGCGACCGGCAGCCGGGCGGGCGGCTGTATGGTGCTGCTCGGGTCATTTGGAATTCTCATCACGAAGCGGGGGCGCGTCCTGTGGCGGCACCTCGCCGCCGGCGTGGCTGCGGTCGCCTTGATGTATGTTCCGGTCACGCTCCTCCGGATATCGGGGAGCGACGTGCTGCGTGATCCCGCCAGCGAAGCCCGTGTGGTCAGCGATACGGCCGTGCTGTATTCCGTGGGCCCGCTCGCCGCATTTGATGCCTACCTTGCGAACCCATCGAGCCTGCCTCAGACCTGGACCATCGGGTACTTCTTCCTGCACGCAGCCAACCGGCTGGGTTTCGATGTTGTGGCGCCTTCCCCCCACATGGGCTTTGTAGCGGTGGGGCCTGACCGTGCGCAGAATGCTTACACAATGTACTTCGCGTACTACCCGGAGTTCGGTTATGCCGGGGTGATGGTGCTTTCGGCGATCGTGGGTTACGCGTCCGTCTGGCTCTATCGTGCAGCATCGGTGCGGCGCGGGTACTACCTGATCCTCTATGGAATCGCATTCAACGCGATTTGCACCAGCGGCTTCGGCGAAGGGTTCTTCATGGGGCTGAATATGTGGGTGAAGGCGGCGGCTTATTGCCTGGCGCTTTATCTTTTGGAGCGTGCTTCTCCCGTCCGAGCGGACTCGCGACGGGTCGCGGAGTTGGGTGTATGTTACAGGTGACGGCCTTCACGGGAGGCGGGAGCGTGCCGAGCGCCCGGTTCCGCGTCCGCCAGTACATTCCTGAATTGCGCCGCATGGGCGTGGAAATGTTGGAAGCGCCGGCGCGCTTCGGATCCTATCCGCCCGCGTCTCGGGCGCTACGTCCCGCGTGGGGAATGCTGGCCCTCGCGGAACGCTTCCACTCCGCGCTTCGGCTCCGCCGCGGCGACGTGACGCTGCTCCAGCGCGAGATGATCTCCACTCTCGCGACCGTGGAAAGATGGACCAAAGCCCCGCGCGTACTCGACGTCGACGATGCGATCTGGCTGTTGCACGGCGGCGCGTTCGCTGCGTCGATCGCCCGTTGCTGTGACACGGTCATCTGCGGAAACACCTTCATCGCCGGGTTCTTTCGCGAACACGCACCGAGAGTGGTTGTGCTGCCGACTCCCGTCGATACCGATCGCTTCCGTCCCGCCGCCAAAGTGGAGCGCGACACCCGCGTGATCTGCTGGTCCGGCACGAGCAGCGGACTCCGGTTTCTCTACGGAATCGAGACCGCCCTGGCGGCGGTGTTGCGCGCCGACGCGAAGCGCCGCTTGCGGGTTGTGTGCGACGCACCGCCGAAGTTTCAAAGCATCCCAGCCGCACAACTCGAATTCGTCCAGTGGTCCGAAGGCGTCGAGGTAGCGGCCATACAGGATGCCGATGTAGCCATCATGCCGCTCGACGATTCTCCCTGGTCGCAAGGCAAGTGTAGCTACAAGCTCCTGACCTACATGGCTTGCGGGCTGCCCGTCGTGGCCACGCCCGTGGGGATGAACGGTGAGTTGCTGTCGCTCGGCAGAATCGGTTTGGGTGCGCGCGTCACGGATGAGTGGGTGGATGCATTGAACAGCCTTCTTGAGGCGCCTGGCTCAGGTGCGGAAATGGGCGCTGTGGGCCGCCGGATCGTCGCCCGGGATTACAGCTTGAGTGCGCTCGCCCCGCGAATGGCGGAAATCCTCCGGACGGTTGCGGCGGGGAAGAACTGAAATGAGTACAGTGACCGCCCCTCAACGCCGGATGCGCCTGGGTTCGACCCCGGCGCGAACCATGGCGGTCACCCACGTAATCACCACGCTCGGGACGGGCGGCGCGGAAACCATGCTCTACCGCCTGCTCTGTGCCATGGACCGGCGGCGCTTCCGCAACTCGGTGATTGCGCTTGGCGGAGAGGGCCTTCTCGGCGAGAGAATTCGTGCCGCCGGGATACCGGTCGAGTGTCTCGACCTTCGCCCTCGGGACGCGGTCGCGGGAATCGTCCGGTTGGTGCGGGCTCTGCGCCGCGAGCAACCGCAGGTGATCCAGACCTGGATGTATCATGCCGATCTCCTGGGTAGCTTGGCATCCGTCACTCTTCGGGACGTGCCGGTGGCCTGGAACATCCGCTGCGGGGGCTTGGATCCCGCGATCGACAAGCGCGGCACCATCTGGATCTCCCGCGTGAACGCGGCCCTGTCGCGCGCGTTGCCGGATCGCATCGCTGCATGTTCCGAATCGGGACTCGCGACTCACGCAGCGGCGGGCTACGCGCGCGCGAAGATGCTGGTCATTCCCAACGGATTCGATACCGACCGATACCGCCCCGACTACAGTCGCCGGCGTCGGCTACGGGAAGAATTGGGGCTCGCGCCGGGAACGCTGCTCGTCGGCGCCGTGGGGCGCTTCGACCGCGCCAAGGATCACGCAACGCTCTGCCGTGCCGCGGGAATCGTGTGCCGCGAAAATCCGGGCATTCACTTTGTGATGTGCGGTCAGGAGATCGATAGCCGAAATGCATGGCTCACGGAGCGCCTCGAAGCCGAAGGCATCGCGAACCGTACGCACCTTCTCGGCAGGCGCGAGGACATTCCGGAAATTATGGCAGCGCTCGACGTGTTCGTCTCTTCGTCCGCTGTCGAGGGCTTTCCGAACGCAATCGGCGAGGCGATGGCCTGCGGGGTACCGTGCGTGGCAACCGACGCGGGCGATTCGCGGCGCCTCGTTGGCGACACGGGCCTCATCGTGCCCGTTCGGGACGCGCAAGCACTGGCCGGCTGCGTTCTGCAATTGACCGGCGCGGGATCCGAGGTGACGCGGGCGCTGGGCGCGCGGGCGCGAGCACGCATCTGCGAGTGCTTCGGCATCGCCGCGGCGGCCCGGCAATACGAGAGGTTTTACCTGGAGATGGCAACCGGATGTGCGGGATAGCGGGCGTCCTCAATTTCGCGGGTTCCAGCCGGGAGGCGCTGGAGGAGACCGCCCGGGCGATGACGATCGCGCTCACCCATCGCGGACCCGACGACGCGGGAATCTGGCTTGACCCTCGCGCCGGCCTCGCACTCGGCCATCGGCGCCTCGCGGTGGTAGAGCTTTCGAAACTGGGCGCTCAGCCGATGCAGTCTCACGACGGGCGCTATGTCGTCGCCTTCAACGGCGAGATCTACAATTTCCGCGCACTGCGCGGGCGCCTGGAATCCCGCCATGCATTCCGCGGCTCTTCAGACACCGAGGTGCTGCTCGCGGCGGTCTGCGAATGGGGCCTGGAACGCGCATTGGCTGAGTTCAACGGCATGTTCGCGTTTGCCCTCTGGGACACGCAGCAACGGAAACTTTACCTGGCCCGCGACCGTGCCGGAGAGAAACCGTTGTATTACGGCCGGATCGGCGCCTCGTTCGTGTTCGCTTCCGAGTTGGCCGCGCTCGAAACCCATCCGGTAGGGCTGGGCGAACTCGATCGCGCCGCGCTCGCCGCCTATCTGGAATTCGGTTACGTTCCCGCTCCTCTCTCCATCTACGCGGGGATTCGCAAGCTGCCGTCCGGATGTTTCCTCGAAGTCGATGCCGATGGCCGCCAGGCCGAGCCAGTGGCGTACTGGTCGGCCGAAGCGCAGTCTCTCACCGGACATTCCGCCCTCCTCCAGTGCAGCGAGGAAGAAGCGGTCGAGCGACTCGAGAGCCTGCTCTCGGATGCGGTCCGCCTTCAGACGGCCGCCGACGTCCCGGTCGGGGCGTTCCTTTCCGGCGGGATCGACTCCTCAATCGTCGCCGCGCTCATGTGCCGGCACGAGAGGCAGGTCAGGACCTTCACTGTCGGCTTTGCGGAATCGGGTTACGACGAAGCCGGTTACGCTCGCGCCGTGGCGCGGCACCTGGGGACCGCCCACACGGAGTTCGAGGTCACCGCCTCCGACGCGATGGCCGTGATTCCGAAGTTGCCCTCCATCTACAGCGAGCCATTCGCCGACGCGTCTCAAATCCCGACGTACCTGGTTTCGGAAAACGCGCGCCGGCACGTCACGGTGGCCCTGTCCGGCGACGGCGGAGACGAAATGTTCGGCGGCTACAACCGCTACTTCTGGGCCGACGCCATCTGGCGCGGCATCCAACCGTTTCCGCACATCGTCCGCAGGGCCGCCGGGCGCGCCATCACCGCGGTGCCGGTATCCGCTATCGATCGGATGGCCGGGGCTGGTTTTGCGCTGGCGCCGGCGAGATTGCGCGTCCGAAATTCCGGGGACAAACTGCACAAGATCGCCCGGGTGATTGCGGCGGAGAATGCCGGAGACGTCTACTCGCGTCTGGTCACAAATTGGGGCGAGCCTTTGCTGGAAGGCACCGCGCCTCCCGTTTCGGCCTGGCCCGCCGGCTGTTCGGACGGGCTTTCATTCAAAGAAAGAATGATGCAGCGGGACGCGGTCACGTACCTGCCGGATGACATTCTGGTGAAGGTAGACCGCGCGTCGATGGCGAATAGCCTCGAGGTGCGGACCCCATTCCTCGACCGCCGCGTCATGGAATTGGCTTGGCGATTGCCCTTGGCATTAAAGGTTCGGAACGGCGAAGGAAAGTGGATTCTCCGCCAGGTGCTTCATCGCTACGTGCCTCCGGCGCTCGTGGACCGGCCGAAAGCCGGGTTCGCCATTCCGCTGCACAACTGGGTGCGCGGCCCGCTCCGGGAATGGGCGGAGGAACTGATTTCGGAACGGCGTTTGCGGGAGCAGGGGCTTTTTCGGCCCGCTCCGATCCGCCGCCGCTGGCGCGAGCATCTCTCGGGGTCGCGCAATTGGATCGCCCCGCTTTGGACCGTCCTGATGTTCCAGAGTTGGAATGCGCGGCGGGAGTCTTTCGTGCGCTCGCGGGACGGGCGCGAGATTCGGGTTGCAGCCGGTTAAACGTATGGCGCAGGTGAAGGTCTTACGCATCATCACGCGAATGAATGTGGGCGGCCCCGCACTGCACGTTCTGCTGCTCTCGGATGGGCTTGCGCGGCGCGGCTACGAAACGCTGCTGGCCGTGGGGACCTGTGACGAAGCCGAAGGCGACCTGCCCCTCCCAATCCCTCCCGAGCGAAAAATCCTGGCCATCGAAAACCTGGCGCGTTCCATTTCGCCGGCGCTCGATCTGAAAGCAGCATGGAAGCTGTACCGCCTGATCCGTCGCGAACGCCCCGCGATTGTCCATACCCATACCGCCAAAGCGGGATTGGTGGGGCGGATCGCGGCCGCCGCCGCCGGAGTGCCGGTCGTGATTCACACGTTCCACGGGAACAGCCTTAGCGGCTACTTCTCTCCGCGGGCAAGCGCCGTTCTGCGCGGCATCGAGAGACTCCTCGCGCGATTCACGGACTCGATCTGCGTGGTTTCCGAGCAGCAACGGGACGAGATCGCCGGCCGCTTTCGCATCGCGCCGCGTGCAAAGATTCGCGTGGTTCCGCTGGGACTGGATCTCAGCGGGGAACTCCGGCAGTCGTTGCCGGATGCCTCCGGCCGGAACCTCCGTGTGGGATGGCTCGGCCGCATGGTCCCCATCAAAGGAGTTCCCCTGCTGGCCGGAATCATCGACGAAGCTGCCCGGCGCGAACTGCCGGTCCAGTTTCTTGTTGCCGGCGATGGGCCGGAACGTGGCTGGCTGGAGAATGCGGCGCGGCGGCACGCTCCGGATCGCCTGCTTTGGAACGGCTGGGAGCGGAATCCCTCCCGGTTCATCACCGGCTGCGACGTGCTGATTCAAACATCGATTAATGAGGGGACTCCGGTCGCGTTGATTCAGGGGATGGCCGCCGGACGGCCTTTTCTCTCGACGCCGGCCGGCGGCGTTGTGGACCTGGCATCTTCGCCCATGCTGCGGCACAGCGATGGCTGCCGCTGGTTCGGCAACGGCGTGCTCGCGGAGCCGGGCGCCGCATCGTTTGCGAACGCGCTCGAGCGTCTCAGCGGCGACCGGGCGCTGGTCCGGCAAATGGGCGCCAACGCGCGCGGGTTCGCCGCTGCGCGCTTCCAGGCCGGGCGCCTTGTGGACGACATGGATCTGCTGTATCGGGAACTGATCGCGGAGCATCTGCAGGCTTCCGCTCCATACACCTCGCTGCAGAAACTCACGGGAGATTTGGGATGACAGTTCTGATAACCGGCGGCGCCGGATTTATCGGTTCGCACCTTGCCGAGCGGTGCCTGAAACAAGGCTGGGCAGTTCGCGTTCTCGACGACCTCTCGACCGGCGCGGTGGAGAACCTGGCACACCTCGCGGATTGCGAGGCGTTCACGTTCGTCCATGGCTCGGTGCTGGACCGCCGGCTGCTGGACGAAATGATGGAGGATTGCGACTTCGTCTTTCATCTTGCGGCGGCGGTGGGGGTGCGCCTGATTCTCGACAGCCCGGTACGCACCATGGCCACGAATATTCATGGGACTGAGGCGGTGCTCGCGGCCGCGGCGCCGGCGAGGGTGCCTGTGATTGTCGCGTCCACCTCGGAGGTATACGGCAAAAGCACCGCCATTCCGTTTCGTGAGGACGGAGACCTGGTACTTGGAGCGACCACCAAGGCGCGCTGGAGCTACGCCACATCCAAGGCACTCGACGAGTTTCTGGCGATGGCCTACTGGTCTCATCACCGGGTGCCCGCGACGGTCGTCCGGTTCTTCAATACCGTGGGTCCGCGTCAGACCGGACGCTACGGGATGGTGCTCCCCACGTTCGTCCGGCAGGCGCTCAAAGGCGAGCCGATCACGGTGTACGGGTCGGGCGAGCAGAAGCGCTGCTTCGGGTACGTGGGCGATGTCGTGGAAATGCTGGTCCGTCTGGCTGCCACCCCGGGCATCGCCGGCGAGGTGATCAATATCGGCAATGACTGCGAGATCACCATCAACGATCTGGCGCAACTGGTGAAGACCGTCAGCGGCTCTTCTTCGCCGGTCGTTCACGTGCCTTATGCCGTTGCCTACGGGGCCGGCTTCGAAGACATGGAAAGACGCGTGCCGTGTCTGGAAAAACTGGCGCTTCTGGCCGGATGCCGGCCCGAGACGCCGGTCGAGTCGATCGTGCGCGCAGTGGTGGAGGACGAAGAGGCGAAATCCGCCGCGTGGAGATTGCCGCCGGTCCGTCTCGCGCGGGCAGCGGGCGCGTCCGGATTCGGAGACTGATCCGTGACGGGCCATCTGCCAGTTACGTCGGCGATGGTGCTCCTCACCGGGGCGCTTGCCGCTGGTTTGACTTGGCTGCAAGTGCGCCTGAGCCGGACCGCCCGGCTCGCCGCGGCGCCGCGCGAAGACCGCTGGCACCGGGTTCCCACACCGTCGAGCGGCGGAATCGCCATCTTCTTCACCCTCGCCTTCGTTTATGCCCTGTGGTTTCCCGGCCGCCAAGTGCCGATCGTGCTGGGCGCCGCCGGGTTGTGGCTGCTTGGCCTTCTGGACGATCTTTTCCGCCTGCCACCCTGGGCGAAACTGCTTGGCCAGGTAGCCGCCAGTGCGTTCGTCATCGCGTCGGGAGTCATTTTCCATGCCACGCCCTGGGCCGCCTTTAATATCGCCTTCAGCTTTCTCTGGCTGGTGGGAATCACGAACGCATTCAACCTGATCGACAATATGGACGGACTGAGCGCCGGCGTGGTGGTGATCATCGGAACGTTCCGGTTTCTCCTGCTGGCGAATTCCGGCGACTGGGCCGATGCGAACCTCTGCGCGGTGGTCGCGGCGGCCTATGCGGGGTTCCTGATCCTCAACCGCCATCCAGCCCGCATTTTCATGGGAGATTGCGGCAGTATGCTGGCCGGCTTCAGCCTCGCCGCGTTGACCATCGCGAGTCCGCTGGCCCACACCAAGGCATTCGTCGCCGGCGTGTTTTATCCCGCGCTGACGTTCACCTACCCGATCTTCGATACGATGCTGGTTTCGGTGCTGCGGAAGGCCGCCGGACGCCCGATCTCGGTCGGAGGGCGCGACCACAGTTCCCACCGCCTGGTGTCGACCGGTCTGACGGAGTCGCGCGCGGTGGCAATCCTCTGGGCGCTGACCGCCGGCGGCTCGGCTGTCGGGCTGCTGGTTCACAGCATGGCCATGGTGTTTCTGTTTGCGGGGAGTTTCCTGGTGGTGGCGTTCGCGGTGTTCGGAATCTTCCTCGCTACCCTCCCGGCGTATCCGCTGCCGGCTTCGGTGGTGGGGGGTAATGTTTGGATCCGGCGGCACATTCCTTCGCTGCGCGCCGGCATTGTCGTGGTCCTGGATGTGACCGTCGCCGGCCTGGCCCTGCTCTTCGCCTTCTTTGTCCGGTTCGGTGTAGACATCGCGCCCGATCAACTGCGCAATTTTGCCTTTGCGCTGCCGGTCGTGATGGTGGTACACGCCGCGTTTTCCTGCTTCCGCCGCACCTACGCGCTCTCCTGGCGTTATTTCAGCGTGGCGGATGGCTGGCCGCTCCTGCAAACGGCCGTCCTTTCGGCCGCGTGCGGGTTCCTGGGCATATGGATGCTCAACCTGCGGAGCCTCTCCCGCGGCGTGATGGTCCTCTACGTCGTTTTCTGTGTGGCCGGCCTGCTGCTGCTGCGTTCGTCCGTCCCGGTATTGCGGATGCTGCTGGCGAAACCGGTGGGGCCCGCGCCGGCGAGTGTCCTTCCGCCCGAGCGTGCTACAGTTTCCGGTGCGGACTGATCACGAAACCAGCCTGCATTACCGTCCCATAGGGGTTGGAGAGGCCATCCGAGAACTTCAGGACCGTCACCTCCGTCCGGAAGGCCACCTGGAAACGGCTGTACGTGGGCGTCAGGTCGCGGCGGACCATCAGGCTTGCGCCTCGCCCGTGGTTCAGAGTCCACTGGTCCCGAAAATGGGCGAATGCCTCCACGCGCCATTTTGCCGCCCGGCATTGCACGGCTAACGACGGGTAGAAGCTGGTTTTCGTGTACTCGCTGTTTGCCGTGTACCGCACCAGCGCCGCCGGACCCGCGCCGAACGCGCCATGGTTGAAGTAGAACGCCCCCTGCTCCCAAACCGTCCATCCGTCACCGACGTAGGTTTTAGCCGCGGATGACCACCACAGCGTATTGGTGAACCTCGCCGTGTTCACATCCGCTCCGATGGAGGGCGCAAGTTTCTGAAAGCCCATCCAGTTGTGGTAGACCGTCCCGGTCTCAAAACCGATCTGGGCACTTGCCGCACCGGCTGCCGCAAGCAGCAGCACCCCTATTCTTAACTGCAAAACTGAATTCAGCATAACGATGTCAACGTCAACGGAGCGCTCCTGACTTACCCGAATTCTCTCCGCAGGCTTTTGTCCGGTCAACGATCCATTTCGAGGTAGATCGGCGGTTTACCAAAGGAAGGTTAGTACTGTGTCCGATTTCGAAAGTAGTAGAGTGCGGCGGAGTCCCGATCAGCAGTACGGTTTCCCCGGCCTTTTGATAATCCGCCTCAGCCCATCCCAACGACCGCCTGCCGGATGACATCCAGCAGCGTTCGCGGAACCACGCCGAACCAGACCAGCAGCACCGTCAGGACCACCAGTGCCAATCCGCCCGCGGGCACCACCGCCTGCCGTGTGCGCGATGTGGGCGCGCTTTCGTAGAGCATCGCGACAATCCGCAGGTAGTAGAAGACGCCGATCCCGCTGGTGACCACCAGGATCACGATCAGGGCCCAAAGCGATCGCGACGCACCCGCCGCCACCACGTAGAACTTCCCGATGAATCCGGCGGTGACCGGAATTCCCGCCAGCGAGAGGAGCATGGCGGTGAATATCCCCGCCAGCACCGGATTGCGCCAGAACAGTCCGCGGTAATCCTCGAGCGAATCGGCGTCCCCTGCGCTGCGCGAAAGGACCGTCACCACGCCGAATGCTCCCAGTGTGGTGACGAAGTACGCTACCAGGTAGAACGTGACCGCCTGAACCCCCAAAAAGCCCGCGGCCTGAAACGCCACCAGCACGTATCCGAGGTGTGCGATCGACGAGTAGGCCAGGATCCGCTTCACGTTGTTCTGCAGCAGGGCCAGGATGTTGCCGGTGAACATGGAGGCGATGGCGATAATGTCGAAGATCACGAACACCGGCCCGTACCCGTGCGCTCCGGAAACATAGAAATAGCGGAGCAGCACCGCAAACATCGCGCCCTTCGAAACAGTCGCCACGAAGGCCGTGACGGGCGCTGGTGCGCCTTCGTAGACGTCCGGCGTCCAGAGATGAAACGGCACCACCGCCAGTTTGAAGCCGAAGCCGGTAATGATCAGCGCCATCCCCGGCCAGAGCAGCCACCCGGCATCCGCCCCTGCCCGCGCGATCCCCTCCGCGATGCCCGCAAACTCCATCGAGCCGGTCGCATAGTAAATCAGCGCCATGCCGAAGAGCAGAAACGCCGCCGAGGCGGCAGCCAGCACCAGGTATTTCAAGCCGGCCTCGAGCGGAAGCGGCCGGGTGTGCGGGTAGGAAATCATGCCGTAGAGCGCAACGCTCAGCAGTTCGAGCCCGAGGAATAGCGATACCAGGTGGCTGCTGGCCACCAGCACGGCCGACCCCAGGGTTGCGATCAGCATCAGGATGTAGAGTTCGTCGCGGTGTCCGTCGTAATCCTGGAAGTAGCCGTATGCCAGCAGCACGAACGCCATGGCCGCCGCCAGCAACAATCCGATATAAAACAGGGCATACGGGTCGATCGCCAGCAGCGCCGTGACCTGCCGCGGCGCGGCGGCGGCCGCCGGCCATAGCGACGCAAGCGCCGCACCCAGGCCAAGGAAGCTGAGGCTCGCGGAAACCGCGTGCCGCCTCCGGACCGCCACGGTCAGCATCACCAGCACCGCCGTCCCCATGAGAATCAGGAACGGCAGCAGTGCCACGAAATCGGTGGAAGTCAACCTCAGGGCGTCCTCCAGCCGGCGTATGTTTGCATCCGCTCCATTGCCGGGCGGAAGATGTCGAGAACCGGGCGCGGGTAGAGGCCGAGCCACAGCAGCACCATGATCATGATCGCCATAGTGAAGCCTTCGCGCGGCGCCAGGTCGGCAATCCGCCACTCGTGCACGTTCGGACCGCGCAGCGCGCCCTGTACCATGCGTAGCGCGTAGAACGTGGCGGCCAGGACCCCGACCGCGCCCACGGTGGCGAGCGCCGCGCTCACCGGGTAGGTCCCGAGCAGCACCAGAAATTCGCCTACGAAATCCCCCAGCCCAGGCAAGCCCAGCGACGCGAGCGCGAAGAATAGAGTCGCCCCGCTCATACGCGGCGCCACCGTCCACAATCCGCCCATCCTGCCGATATCCCGCGTATGGATGCGCTCCTGCAACGCGCCGACGATCACGAACAGGGCGCCGGTGCTGATGCCGTGGGCGATCATCGTGATCAGGACGCCTTGAAGCGCGAGACTGTTCCAGGCGAAGATGCCGAGCAGCACGAACCCCATGTGGCTCACGCTCGTGCACGCCACCAGGCGCTTTAGGTCCGTCTGGCTGAAAGCCAGGATCGCGCCGTAGATCACGCCTGCCGCTCCCAGCCACATGGCGATGGGCGCGAATGCCCGCGCCGCATGGGGGAACAGCGGTATCACGAACCGGATCATCCCGTATGCGCCGGTCTTCAGCAGCAGGCCGGCAAGGTCCACACTGCCCGCCGTCGGCGCCTCGGTGTGGGCGTCCGGCAGCCAAGTGTGCAGCGGCACCACCGGCAACTTCACCGCGAACGCAGCGAAGAAGCCGAGCATGATCCACATCTCCGTGGCGGGTGCGAGCCGTGTGCCCAGCAGGTCGCCGTACTCGAACGTGTACAAGCCGGTAGCGGCGTGATGCGCGAAATAGAGCGACAGGATCGCGATCAGCATCAGCAGGCTGCTGATCTGCGTAAAGATAAAGAACTTCACCGCCGCGTAATGCCGGTGCTCGTGCCCCCAAATGTCGATCAGGAAGTAAATCGGGATCAGCATCAGTTCCCAGGCGAAGTAGAACAGGAACAGGTCGACGGCCAGGAACACGCCTCCCATGCCCGTGACGGTCCACAGCAGGTTGAGATGAAAGAACCCGACCTGGTACTGAATTTCGGTCCACGAGACCAGGACCGACACGATCCCCAGGAAATACGTGAGCGCCAGCAGCGGCACGCTCAGGCCGTCTGCCGCAAGGTGGAAGCGGATCCCCCACGCGGGCAGCCAGTTCCAGTTGATCTCCACGAACCACACGTTGAAGCCCGCGTTCCGGTTCACCGCCCAGAGCCAGGTCGCAATGGCAAAGCCGGCGAACATCGTGACCAGCGAAATCCAGCGGACGGCCATGATGCTCCGGCGCCCCGCGAGCCACGAGAGCACGCCGGCGAAAAACGGCATCAGGACCAGGATGAGCAGGATCATAGGAGCATCGCGATCGCCACGAAGACCACGGTCCCGGCGGCGATGCCCGCGGCATACCACCGGAGGTTTCCGGTCTCGGTCAGGCTGAGCCCGCGCCAGCAGAGCGCCGCCAGGGTTGCGAACCCGCTATAGATCGAATCGAGAACGTCGTTCCGGTTGGTCCAGGCCAGCCACTCCACCGGGCGAACGAACACGCGGTCGTAGATCCAATCCATCCCCCAGTCCGAATACCACAATCGATGGAGCACCCGGCCCGCGGGGTTCGAGGCCGCCGCTGCCGCCACCGCGGGCTTGCGTACATAAGCGAACCAGGCCGCGAACAGGCCCGCCAGGAACAGCGCGCCGGCAATCGCGCTGGTCACCGTCTCCGTAATCCCCCCGGTGGAAAGCGCCGAAAGCGGCGGAAGCGCGTTCCCGACAAATCGCAGGAACCACTTCTGGTCGTAGCCGCCGATGATCGAGAGTACGGCCAGCGTGACCGCCGGGACGGTCATGGCGATACCGGGACGCCGCGAAACGGCCGTTTGCGCCTCTCCGAAGAACACCACAAAAATGAGCCGGAACGTATAAAACGAGGTCAGCAGCACCCCAAACAGGCCAGCCGCCCAGAACGCGGCGCCGCCGATCGCTGACGCGCCGGCGCTCCAGATGATCAGGTCTTTGCTGAAGAACCCGGCCGTGATGAGCGGCAGTCCGGAAAGCGCGCATCCGCCCGCCAGAAACGTCCAGAACGCGATGGGAAGTTCGCGGTACAGCCCGCCCATTCGAAAAATATTGTGCTCGTGGTGCAGCGATTCGATTACGATCCCCGCCGCCAGGAAGAGCAGGGCTTTGAAAAATGCGTGCGTCATGAAATGGAAGATGGCCGCGCCCCACGCTCCCACGCCGAGCGCCAGGAACATGTACCCGATCTGGCTAATGGTGGAATACGCCAGCACGCGCTTGATGTCGTTCTGCGTCAGGGCGCTGAACCCGGCCATCAATAATGTTGCGGCCCCGATGATCGCCACCGCGAGTTGTACCGGCGGCGCCAGCGCGAAGAGCACATGTGTCCGCGCGATCAGGTACACGCCCGCGGTCACCATCGTGGCCGCATGAATCAAGGCACTGGTTGGCGTAGGTCCCGCCATTGCATCCGGCAGCCAGGTTTGCAGCGGCAACTGCGCGGATTTGCCCACGGCGCCTCCCAGCAGCAGCGCCGCTGCCGCGATCGCCGATGCCGATCCTATTGCCCAGTGCGCCTGAGCTCGTGCCATCAACTCCTGGATGTGCAGCGTTCCCAAATCGCGGAACAGCAGAAAGAGCCCGATCGCGAATGCCGTATCGCCGACGCGCGTGACGATGAACGCCTTCTGGGCGGCGCGCCCGTTGGCGGGGTCGAGATACCAGAACCCGATCAGCAGGTAGCTGCACAGGCCTACGCCTTCCCAGCCGAGATACAGCAGCAGCAGGTTATTCGCCAGCAGGAGCGTCACCATCGACGCCACGAACAGGTTCATGTAGCCGAAGAAGCGGCTGTACCCTTCGTCGCCCGCCATGAACTCGGTGGAGTACAGGTGAATCAGCGCACTGACGAACGTGACCACCACCATCATCACGAGCGAAAGCGCGTCCAGGTAGAGTGCGAACGCGGGGCGGAACCCGGCCACGTCGATCCACAGCCAGAGGTACTGCTCGTACGCGCCGCCGGGCGGAGGCGCGCTCACAAAACGCGCGGCAATGTAGAGCGAGATCGCCGCCGATGCCGCAATCGTCGAAACGCCCAGCGCCGCTACTGCCTTGCGATTCATGGCACGGCCGAACAGCAGCAGCACGAACGCGCCGGCGAACGGAATCGCGGGGACCAGCCACAGCAGCTCCATTCCTTACCCCTTCATCCTGCCCGCGGCATCCACATCGACCGACTTGTACTGGTGATACAGTTGCAGCACCAGCGCCAGTCCGACCGCAACCTCCGCCGCCGCCATCGCCAGAATAAAGATGAAAAACACCTGGCCATCGGCCTGCCCCCACCGCCCTCCGGCGGCGATGAACGCCAGCCCCGCGGCATTGAGCATGATCTCAATCGACATCAGCACGAAAATCACATTGCGCCGCGCCAGCAATCCAGCAAGCCCTAACGCAAAGAGCACCGCGGCCAGAAGCAGCCCGTCGCGCGCCGGAACCATCAACTCACCTCCGGGCGCGACGGCTTGCGCCACCCCAGGTGATAGGCGGCCACCAACCCGGCCATCAGCAGCATCGAGGCCAGTTCCACGCCCAATATGTATGGCCCGAACAAGGTCATCCCGACCTCGCGCGGCAAGATGACTCGCGCCGGATTGCCGGGGGCTGTTCCGGCCACGAGCAGGTAGATCAGTTCGCCGGTGAGAATCACCCCCAGTACGCTTGGGCCGATCCATATCGACGGCTCCATCAGCCTCCGTTCGGCGCGCGCGGCTGCCTCGCCCAGGTTGAGCAGCATCACCACGAAAATGAACAGCACCATGATCGCTCCGGCATAGATGATCACTTCGAGCGCGGCCACGAATGGCGCTCCGAGCGCGTAAAAAGCCACCGCGACAGCCAACAGCGAGACGATCAGGTACAACAGCGCGTGCACCGCATTGAGCCGCGTCAGGGCGGTGGCGGTGGCCGCGATTGCGACCGCGCCGGCAATGTAGAACGCGACCTCCATAGGTATCTGTTACGGAAGCAGGCTGTGCAGGTCCACCGGACGGCCTTCGTTTTCAGCCTCGCCTTTCTCCTTTCCCCCGATCTTCACGCCGGCAACGCGCCAGAAGTTGTAACCGGGATACTTGCCCTGACCGCTGATCAGCAGGTCTTCCTTCTCGTAGACCATGTTTTGCCGCCGGTATTCGCCCATTTCCAGGTCGGGCGTGAGTTGAATCGCGTAAGTGGGGCAGGCTTCTTCGCAATATCCGCAAAAGATGCAGCGCGAAAAGTTGATGCGGAAGAACTCCGGGTAACGCCGGCCGGTTTCGTTTTCCGTGGCCTGAAGCGCGATGCAGTCCACCGGGCACGCCACCGCGCAGAGATAGCAGGCGACGCATCGCTCTCCGCCATCCGGGTCGCGAGACAGGATAATCCGGCCGCGGTAGCGCGGCGCGAGATACGGTTTCTCGTCGGGATATTGAATCGTCACCCTGCGGTGAAACGCGTGCAGGAATACGTCCCATATTGTGCGTAATATGCTGAGCATTCGATCACCCCGCCAGCACCACCGCGCCGGTAACCAGCAGGTTGGCCAGCGCGAGCGGCAGCATCAGTTTCCACCCCCAGGACATCAATTGGTCGAAGCGCGGCCGGGGCAGGGAAGCGCGCAACAGAATGAAAAAACCGATGAAGAAGAACACCTTGATGAAATACCAGAGGATGCCCGGCAGAAGCGGCCCGAGCCAGCCTCCGAAAAACAGAATCGTAATCAGGGAGGAAATCAGAACGACCCCGAGATACTCCCCTACGAAGAACATGCCGAACTTCATGCCCGAGTACTCCGAATGATATCCGGCGATCAGTTCGCTTTCCGCCTCCGGAAGGTCGAAAGGCAGCCTCCGGGTCTCCGCCGCCCCGGCGATCAGAAACAACACGAACCCGAGAAACTGCGGAGCCGCGAACCACAGGTGCCGCTGCGCTTCCACGATCTTTGCGATATCGAAAGATTGCGCCTGCAGCACGACCCCCATCAGCGAAAGTCCCATGAAGACCTCATAGCTCAGCATCTGCGCGGCCGCCCGTAGACTCCCGAGCAAAGCGTACTTGTTATCGGAGGACCAGCCGGCGAGCACCACGCTGTAAACGCCCAGCGACGACATCCCGAGCACGAACAGCAGCCCTATATTCAGGTCGCTGACGATGATCCCCGGTGCAAACGGCAAGACGGCGAACGACATCAGCACCGTGACCATGATCACGGCCGGCGCCAGGATGAACACCGGCTTATCGGCAAAGGGCGGGACCCAGTCTTCCTTGAAGAAGATCTTGATCATGTCCGCCATTACCTGTAGCAATCCGAAAGGCCCCACGCGGTTCGGGCCGTAACGGTCCTGCCACAGCGCCAGAAGCCGCCGCTCGAGCCAGATGAGCCCCGCCGCCAGGCTCAGCGCCACGATCAGGATTCCGAAAATGCTGGCGAAGGGATAAGGGCTGATCATGGCAATCGAGAAATCTTGCTCCACTGCGGCAAGTCGAGCCCTTCGAACGGCGGCATGCCGGCGGGAATCGCCGCCACCCCGCGCGGTAGTGTCGCATCCCTTGTCACCGGAACCCGGTGTCCCGCCACCTCCACTTCGCCATCGAATGTGGCTGCGTCCTCGGGATGGAGCGCCACATAGGGCTGGGGCGTCAATTGCGCGATTCCGGGAGCCTCGCGGCTCAGCGCGTCGGAGCCGAAAAAGTGATGGCGCGCTATCAGCAGCCACTCTCCCGTCCGAGGCTGAAACGGCTGCAGCACGTTTTTGAAGAAGCCGTCGCCTTTGCCGGGCTCGACGAGTCGCACGCCGGCAGGCCCGCCGCGCAGCGGCCCCGCGATCTCCTCCTGAAACTTATTCACCGCCTGGTACGAGTTCCAGCCTGGCGCCCAGAAGAACGGGACGAGGCTCGGCGGCGGCTGCTCCGGATAGCCTTCCATCGAAAACGCGAGCGGGGAATCGGGGTCCGCGGGCGGCTTCGGCTCGTGCACGGTGATGTTGGCGAGCATCGAGGTGCGGCCGCTATAGCGATGCGGCTCGCGCGGAATCTTCTCGCAGGCCGCCCGAAACGTGGAAGGCGGTGCCGCTTCGACCGCGCCGGCCAGTTGCGGCAACTCGGCCGCCATCGCCCGCAGAACCGCGTCGAGATTTTCCCAGTCGCCAAGCCAGCGCCACGATTCCAGTACCGGCGCTGCGGCTGCGAGCGCGGGAAAGAAACGCTGCGCGCGGCACTCGTAGTTCACAAACGTTCCGTCGCTTTCCGCGAACGTGGCGGCCGGCAGAACCACGCCTGCTTTTCGCGTAAGGTCGCTTTCGAGGTGGTCGAGCACCACTACATTCCGGAACCTTGCCAGGAATTCGTCCACCCATTCGGCTGGAGCGCGCCGGTAGAGATCGTTTTCCAGCAAGATTGCCGTCTCTGCCCGATCGCCGGCGGACTCCTCGAGTGCCGGCGCGTCCATCAGTGCCAGGCCGGCGCTATTGCACTCCGGCGTGGTGAGCGCCAGAGCGGAGTCCGGCAGCGACCAGGCCACATTCGCCGCGGCCTGAATCAATTCGGCGCTGCCCGACGCCGGCCCGGAGACGATCAGCGGCCGTTTCGCCGATTTCAGCGCGTTTCCGATCCCGGCGGCTACGTCCGCGTACTCGGCCGCCCCTTCGATCTCGCCATTCAGTTCGTGCGCGATGGCAAAGCCCAGTCTGGCGAGCCCATCGGGCGCGGCGTGCACCGTGCGAGCGGCAATTTCGTCCAGCCGCGTCCCGCCGGTACTCCCGATGAACAGCGGAGCGCGCAGCCCCTGGGCGGCCTCCCGCACCGACTGGTCCATCCACAACGGGATCTTGAGCTGCGCCGCCTGTTCCATCGCCCGCCTCCGCAGCGATTGCCGGATACTGAGCGCCATCCGCGGCGCGGTGCCTGTTACGTCCTCGCCCAGGATCAGCACAGCGTCGCACTCTTCGATTTCGCGGAGCGAGGGCTGCCGTGCGGGACCCTTGCGCATAACGTCCAGGACCAACCGCAGCAGACCGGCTTCGCGACGCCCGATTCCCGAATAGAAACGGTTCGTCCCCACCAGCCGCCGCAACGCGAAGTTGCTTTCGAGCGACGCGCGCGGAGACCCGATTCCGACCGCGCCGCCTGCCGCCAGTTCCTTCAACCGTGCCAGCGCCGCTTCTGCGGGAACAGCCTTCCCGTTGATCCGCGCTTCCCGGATTCGCCGCGGGCTGTTCACGAATTCGTACCCGAAGCGCCCCCGGTCGCAGAGGAAATATCCGTTCACGTCGGCGTTGTAGCGGTTCACGATCCGCCGCAACATTCCGTAGCGCTCGGCGGGGCTGGTGTTGCAGCCCACGCCGCAATGCACGCAGATCGAAGGAGCGAACTGCAGGTCCCATTTGCGCGTGTAGTGCCGCTTCGCCGTGGCATCGGTAAACACGCCCGTCGGGCAGACCTCCGCCAGGTTTCCGGCAAATTCGTTTTCCAGTACGCCATCGCGCTCCCGCCCGAAGAACACGATGTTCCGCAGCGCAAATGCGTTCAGATCGTTCCCGCCGGCGTATTCCCGGTAGAACCGCACGCACCGGTAGCACTGGATGCAGCGGTTCATCTCGTGGTTCAGAAACGGTCCGAGATACTGGTTTTGAAACGTGCGTTTCTCGAACGAATACTCGCGGTAGTCATGCCCGGTCATCACCGTCATGTCCTGCAGGTGGCACTCGCCGCCTTCGTCGCACACCGGGCAGTCGTGCGGATGATTCAGCATCAGGCCTTCGATCACGGCGCGGCGGAACTCGGCGGCATCCTGGTCCAGAATCGAAATGCGCGTGCCCTCGGAAGCGGGCGTCATGCATGCCATCACGATCCTGCCGCGCGTGTCGTTCTCGTCTTTGAACTGTTTCACCGCGCATTGGCGGCACGCGCCGACGGAGCCCATCGCCGGGTGCCAGCAGAAGTACGGCAGGTTCATCCCCAGGCTCAGACATCCGTGCAGCAGGTTCTGCCCGGGGTCCATCTCGTACGCGCGGTTCTCGACGAAGACCTTAGCCATGGGTTCTCCATGGGCACCGCCGCTCGGTGATGTGCCGCTCGAAATCGTCGCGGAAATACCGCAGCGCGCTCTGCAGTGGTTCCGCCGCGCCCGGCGCGAGTGCGCAAAACGTGTGGCCCGGGCTCCAGAAGCGGCTCTGGAACGCGAGTTTTTCGAGGTCGCCCGGTTGGCCGCGCCCATCCTCGATGGCTTTGAGGATCCGGTCCACCCAGCCCAGGCCGCTCCAGCAGGGCGTGCACCACCCGCAAGATTCCTGCGCGAAGAAGTGTTCGAGGTTCCACACCATCCCGACCGGGCATGTCTGGTCGTCGAGCACGATCATCGTGCCCGTACCCATCCGGCTGCCCGCCTTTTGCACTTCCGTAAAATCCATCGGCACGTCCAGGTGCTCTTCCGTGAGGAAGTCGGTCGAAGCGCCGCCCGGCAGCAATCCGCGGAAACGCAGGCCGTCGCGCATTCCGCCGGCGTGCTCTTCGAGCAGCTCGCGGATGGTCGTCCCCATCGGCAGTTCCCAAAGCCCCGGACGCTTCACCTTGCCGCTGGCGCCGTATAGCTTGGTCCCGCCGTCCTTCGTGCGGCTGAGAGACAGGAACCACTCGGCGCCGCGATTCACGATGTGCGGCACGCAGCAAAGCGTCTCCACATTGTTGATCGTGGTCGGCTTTCCCCAGAGCCCCGAGACCGGCGGATACGGCGGCTTGGATCGCGGGTTGGCGCGCTTGCCTTCCAGGGCATTCAGCAGCCCCGTCTCTTCGCCGCACATGTAGCGGCCCGCGCTCAGATGCAGATGCAGGTCGAACGAGTACCCCGAGCGCAGAATGTCCTTCCCGGCGTAGCCCGCTTGATACGCTTCCGAGATCGCCGTGCGCAGGCGCTCGCCCGAGAGGTGGTACTCGCCGCGCACGAAAATGTATCCCGCATCGCTCCCTGTGGCGTAACCGGCGAGGAGTACGCCCTCGATCAACTGGTGCGGGTCGCGTTCCATCAACAGGCGATCTTTGAAAGTTCCGGGCTCCATCTCGTCCGCGTTACACACCACGTAGCGCGGGTGCGGCGCGTCCTTCGGCACGAAGCTCCACTTCAGTCCGGTGACGAACCCGGCTCCTCCGCGCCCCCGCAGGTTCGACGCCTTCACTTCCCGGACCACCGTCTCCGGAGTCATCCCGCCCAATGCCTTCCGCAGCGCCTGGTAACCGCCCGCGCGCTCGTACTCGCGCAGGTCTACCACTTCGCCCGCGGGCCGCATTCTCCCCGTCAGTGGCTTCTCGAGAACCACTCAGCGGTAGCCCTCCAGGATGCGGTCGAGCCGCTCCGGCTCCACATCCAGGTGCAGGTCGCGGTCGATCATCACCGCCGGCGCGTGGTCGCATGCGCCCAGGCACACGATCGGCAGCACCGTGAAGCGGCCGTCCGCCGTAGTTTCGCCCGGCTGTATAGCCAGCCGCTCCGAGAGCTGCCGGAAATGGCGATCGCAGCCCATGATCCAGCAACTCACGCTGTCGCATACATAAATGACGTGCCGCCCCACCGGCTTCCGGAAGATCAGGTTATAGAAGGTCGCGACGCCATCCAGGTCCGTGGACGACATGCCCAACAGTTCGCCGATCTCGCGCAGCGCCTCGTCCGATACCCACCCGCGGTGCTTTTGCACGATCTTCATGGCGTCGATGCACACGGCCTCACGCGTCGGATAGTGCGGAAACTCGGCTTCGATCTCGGCTCGTTCTGCGGGCGTCAGCATGGCAGGTTGTCCCTCACCGGTCGATATCCGCCAGCACGAAATCCATGGCGCCGAGCACGGCCAGCAGGTCCGGAATCATGCGGCCGCGGCAGAGCAGGGGCAGCATCTGCATATGCGGAAAGGAGGGCGTCCGGATGCGCGTGCGGTACGAAACGGTGCTGCCGTCGCTCACCAGGTAATAGCCGTTGTTCCCCTTGGTCGCCTCGATCGCCCCGAGGGCTTCGCCCGGCGGCAGCACCGGGCCCCAACTCACGTTCAGGAAGTGCGTGATCAGCGTCTCGATATCGTGCATGGTCCTCGCTTTTCGCGGCGGGGTCGCCAGCGGGTGGTCGGACTGGTAAGGTCCGCCCGGCATCTGCTCCACGCACTGCCCGATGATCCGCAGGCTCTGGCGCATTTCCTCCACGCGCACGGCGGCGCGATCGTAGCAATCGCCGTGCGTGCCCGTCGGCACGTCGAACGCGAACTGATCGTATGCGGAGTAGGGCTGCTTCTTGCGGAAATCCCATTCGAAACCGCAGGCGCGCAGTTGCGGACCGGTCGCGCCCCACTCGATCCCCTCCTCTTTCGTGAATGCGCCTACTCCCCTGGTCCGCCCGCGGAAGATCCGGTTGCGCATCACTTCGCGGTCGTATTCCTTCAAGCGCGGCGGTAGATACGCGATAAAGTCGCGAACCAGGCGGTCCCAGCCGAGCGGCAGATCGGCCGCCACGCCGCCGATCCGGAACCAGTTAGGGTGCATACGCGCGCCGCACACGGCTTCGATGATGCCGAATGCCCGCTCGCGGTCGTTAAATGTGTAGAACACCGGAGAGAGCTGGCCTAAGTCCTGCGCGAACGTGCCGTACCACACCAGGTGGCTGATGATCCGGAACAGCTCCGAGAGCATCACCCGGATTACCTGGGCCCTGGGTGGAACCGCGATCCCGGCTAACTTCTCCACCGCGGTGAGGTACGCCAGGTTATTCACCACGCCCGCCAGATAATCCACGCGATCGGTGTATGGAATGTACGTGTGCCAGGACTGCCGCTCGCCCATCTTCTCGGCCCCGCGGTGGTGGAATCCGATCTCGGGCACCACGTCCACGATCTCTTCGCCGTCCAGTTGCACCGCCAGCCGCAGAACACCGTGGGTCCCGGGATGTTGCGGCCCAAGGTTCAGAAAAATGAAATCCGTGTCGTCGTGCGCGCGCCGCATTCCCCATTCCTCCGGATGGAACTGCAGCGCCTCCTGCTCTTTCTCCTCCTTCTCCTCGTCGAGTTGGAATGGCCCCATCTCCGTCGCCCGCGCGGGATGTTCCTTGCGCAGCGGATGCCCTACCCACGTGCGCGGCATCAGCAGCCGCTCCAGGTGCGGATGCCCGCTGAACCGGATGCCGAACATGTCCCAGACCTCGCGCTCGTACCAGTTGGCGCAAGGCCAGATTCGCGTGATGCTATCGACCGACAGTGCGTTCGAGCGCAGCGGTGTTTTTACGCGGATGTACGCGTTGCGTTCAAAAGAGAAGAGGTGGTAAACGACAGTGAAGTCAGCCGCCGGTTGTCCGTCGCGATGCACCCGCACACTCTCATCGATCGCCGTCAGGTCGTATAGCAGGTTGTAGCCTGGCGCGATGCCCGTCTTCAGGTAGGCCAGCACCCCGGGCACCCGTTCGCGGTCCACCCACAGCGTAGGGATTCCGTCGATAGTCGTCTGCGGCTGCACCTCGGGGCCAAACCGCGCCTGGAGCTCGTCGATCGGGGCAAGCGTGGGCGTCATGGTTCAAATTTCGTCAGGCGGGCGAAGATCCGTAGTCCGCTGCCGGTCCGGGCGCTTCAAATCGCGCATCGAGGGCATCTGCATACGCTCCACTCCCTGCGGCCCGATCGCCCAGCTCAGAGGCCGCCTCTCATTCCCGACTGCTTTCTGCAGCAGCACCAGCCCCTCCAGGAACGTATCCGGGCGCGGCGGGCATCCCGGTACATAGACGTCCACCGGCAGAAACTTATCGACTCCCTGCACCACGCTGTAAATGTCGTACATGCCCCCCGAGTTGGCGCATGAGCCCATCGACACCACCCACCGCGGTTCCATCATCTGCTCGTAGAGGCGCTGGATCACCGGCGCCATCTTGATGAAGACCGTGCCGGCGATCACCATGAGGTCGGCTTCGCGCGGCGTCGCGCGGATGACCTCCGCGCCGAACCGGGCGACGTCGTACTTACTCGTGATACTCGTGGCCATTTCCACATAGCAGCAGGAAAGGCCGAAATTGAACGGCCACATCGAATTTTTCCTGCCCCATGCCACCAGGTCCTGAAGCCGGGAGAGAATTACACTGCGCCGTGTCGTCTCTTCCAGGGTGCCCCGGTGTTCCCGCGCGGTTCCGTGTCTTTCCGGCCGTACAATCGGGAAGTACATGGTTACTCCGTGTGTCTCCGGACTTCGCTCCAATCGAGCGCGCCGATTCGCCAGAGGTAAATCAGAGCCGCGGCCAGCAGGCCCACAAACGTGACCGCTTCCCAGAACGCCTGCCATCCCAGCGCTTGTGCGGCCACCGCCCACGCGAACAGGAATGCCGCCTCCAGGTCGAAAATCACGAAGAACATCGCCACCAGATAAAACCTGGCCGAGAGCCGCACGCGGGCGGAGCCTTGCGACAGAATGCCGCCTTC
The DNA here is from genome assembly GCA_963796485.1 of Bryobacterales bacterium. Lineage (GTDB taxonomy): Bacteria > Acidobacteriota > Terriglobia > Bryobacterales > Bryobacteraceae > CAWCDJ01. The sequence continues at coordinate 223,196 of CAWCLV010000012.1, read as the reverse complement.
GTACGGTGCGCCCGTCGCGGGGTCGGAATGGCGCTGCCCCAGCAGGTACGAGACGATAAGCATGCCTGCCACGAGCAGCAGGACGAGCAGGAAATATACGCCAAGGGTCCAAATCATCTTACAGTTCCGGTTCGGCTGAAAGGCAGCAGTTGCCCGGCCAATGTGAAAAGGTCTCCGCTTGGGGGTCGCCCTCACGGTCGCAGGGAACGGTGTCCCCGGAATGGAGTAGAGTCAAAACCGGGCAGGCCAGGAGGCCTGCCCCACTTGCGGCGCGTGTAGGTGGGGCAGGCCTCCTGGCCTGCCCGGTTCGAAAGCTTCTTGTTTAGCCAGCCGCGCTGGCTTCGCTACAGGGCGGCGGATTACTTATGGCTACATCCGTATGTAAACTTTTTGGTAATGGACACTACACTCACCTGAGCGGTACAAGGGGTCATGATACTGCGCGCCGGTATCCGTGCCTTACTGTTGTGCTGCTTTTTCGCTGCCGTGTCTCTGGCTCAGATCGACCGCATCGGGGCCAGGATCGATGCGCGCCGCTCCGTTCTTGTCAAAGGCACGGTTCCCGCGATGGCGCAGCCGGCATATGATCGCGGCGCCGTCGATTCCGGCTTTCGCCTGCGGAATATCACCCTGATGCTGGGCCCCTCGGCCGAACAGCAGGCCGCCCTTGAAGAACTTATAGCCGGGCAGCAGGACCCCGCTTCCCCGAATTACCACAACTGGTTGACGCCCGAAACTTACGCCGAGCGATTCGCCATGAGTCCGGCGGACCTGGAGAATATCTCCGCATGGCTTCGCTCCCAGGGCTTCGTCGTGGAATACACGGCACGGGGGCGCGATTTTATCAGTTTCAGCGGCACGGCAGGCCAGGTGCGCCAAGCTCTGCACACGGAAATCCACCGCTACCGTATCGGCGTTGAAACCCACTTCGCGAATTCCGCCGACCTGTCCTTACCCGCGGCGATCGAGCCGGTGGTCACGGGCGTTCTGGGTCTCGACGATTTCCGGCCCTGGGCGCCGAGAAAACCGCTGCGGCCGAACTTCACCGCCGCGCAGGGCGGCAACTATCTCCTGCCGGACGATATCGCCACCATCTACAACGTCAGCCCGTTGTACGGCTACGGATTTATGGGAGCGGGGCAGAGCATCGCCATCGTCGGGCAGAGCGATATCGACCCGGGCGACATCGCTGCCTTCCGCAGCCTTTGGGGTCTGCCGCCGACCACCATACAGATGATCGCCGCCGGATCTTACCCGGGTTTCACCGGCGACGAAGTCGAGGCGGACCTCGATTTGCAATGGGCCGGCGCCGTCGCGCGCGACAGCACGCTGATTTACGTTTATAGCGACGATGCCAGTTATTCCGCTTACTACGCCATCGATAACAATCTGGCGCCGGTGATCAGCGAGAGCTTCGGCCTGTGCGAAAGCCGCAGCGGCCGCCTTGGACGGGGGCTCTACTACAACCAGATCGAAGCCCAGAAGGCCAATGCCATGGGGATCACATGGGTGGCATCTTCTGGCGATTCCGGCGCGGCAGGCTGCGATTACGCGGTGGCCACCGCCAGTCATGGCCTGGCGGTCAGCGCACCCGCGAGCGTTCCCGAAGTTACCGCTGTCGGCGGCACCGCGTTTGACGAAGGAGGCGCCGGTTACTGGGGTGGGAACGGCCTTTATGGCGGATCGGCGCTTTCTTATATCCCCGAACGCGCATGGAACGACACCGACGTGTCCCTGGCGCTCGGGGGAACCATCGGGGCGAGCGGCGGTGGCGTGAGTTCGATATTCAAGAAGCCCGCATGGCAGACGGGTCCCGGCGTCCCCAACGATGCTATGCGCGATCTCCCCGACGTTTCCCTTACTGCGTCGAGCGCCCACGACCCCTATCTCGTCATTTCCGCGGGGACGCTGCTCACTGTCGGCGGTACCTCGGCTTCGGCCCCATGTTTCGCTGGAATTCTTGCCCTGCTGAATCAATTTCTGGTGCAGAACAATGTCCAGGCGAAAGCCGGCCTGGGCAACATCAATCCGAAAATGTACGCTTTGGCGGCGAGCGGCACAGCGGGCGTGTTCCACGACGTGACCGCGGGCGATAACATCGTGCCCTGTCAGGAGGGCACCCCCGATTGCGCGGAAGGCAAGTTCGGCTATAGCGCAGGCCCGGCTTACGATCTCGTGACCGGCCTCGGGTCGGTGGACGCCTACAACCTGGTCACCACTCTAGCGGGTATCCCGGTCAGCGCAACCACCATGACGCTTTCCGCAACCCCGGCCACTATTTCGGCGGGCGGCTACTCCGTATTGACCGCTACCGTCACGGCTGCGAGCGGTACGGCGTCACCCGCCGGAACGGTCTCCTTCAGCTTGAATGGCAACACGCTGGGAGGCGCGCCGCTCTCCGGGAACGGGGGAACCTCCACGGCCTCGATCAAGGTTTTCGGCGGGCAACTGCTCGCGGCGGCGAACGCGGTCCAGGCCTCCTACGCCGGAAGTCCCATTTTCACTCCCTCCTCGGCATCGGCAACCCTTAACCTGGGCGCTCCGACCGCGGTGTCCGCCGTAACGGTCTCGGTCAATCCCAATCCGGTGTACCCGCATGCTCCGGATGCGGATGGCGGTACCTTCTCGTTCACCATTCAACTCAACGAGACCGCCGGGGTGGACACCACCGTCACCGGCTTCACCTTCAGCGGCGTCAATTTAGCGGGTTCAATCGGGTACTTTTTCGGCGGCAATGCCCTGCCGGCCAACGGCGCGCTCAGCGCCACGTTGAAAGCCAATAACGTCCCGGTGCCCTCGGTAGTTCTGATGGTATTCACCGGTCGCGACGCCGGCGGCGCCACCTGGACCCGTCACGCCGCCATTCCATTCCTGCCGCAGCAAACCACATCCACAAGTTCCGGTTTGCCTTCCGCCAGGGCGCGTGTCGCGGTAACCGGTTCGGTGCCGTCCGTTATCCCCGTGAACCCTCTTAAGTAGCCGCGCACGCAGATTCGGGCCGTGTATAATTCTAACGGAGAGCACGCCCATGCCGGCGAAGAACTACTACGTCGCCCTCGGCGTTTCCCGCGATGAATCTTCCGCGGGAATCCGTACCGCCTACCATCAACTTGCCAGGCGTACTGATCCGGACATCTCCGGATCGGCCGGCACAACCCGATTTCAGGAGATCAAAGAAGCCTACGAGGTCCTTTCGGATCCCGAGCGCCGTTGCGCGCACGACCGGGAATGCGAACGGACGCTGCGAAGAGAAGTGCCCGTCCGCCATCAGGCCGCCGAATGGCCGGTTGTTCCCGAGCCCATCTCGATGTTTGGCGAGCCTGAGCAGATCCGGCCGTCGTTCGACGCTTTCCGGGAGCGCTATTTCCGCAACTTCACCGGCTGGAATATCCCCAAAGCCGAACGGGCCGAAAGCCTCACGCTGGACGTGATCCTCACCCCGGCGGAGGCGTTCCACGGTTGCGTGGTACCGGTGGGCGTCCCTGTGTTCGGCGCCTGCCCGGAGTGCGGCGGAACAGGGCAGCTCTTCCCGTTCCACTGCATGGAATGCGCCGGCTCCGGTTTTGTGGAAGAGCAGCGCACGCTGGATGTCCAGGTTCCGCCACAAGTGCAGGCCGGCGCGGTGCTGGAGGTGCCGCTGGGAATGTTGGGCATCGATAACCTATACCTTCGGGTGCACATCTCGATTTCCACTACGTTCTGAAGATTACAATGATCTGATGATCCGTGGACTCGCGGCCTTCGCGCTCGCTGCCGCCTCGCTCTGTGCCCAAACGGCCGCTCCGTTCGAAGTGGAGGAAGCCACCATCGCTCAGGTCCACGAGGCCATTCAGGCGGGCCGGCTTACCTGTCGCGCTCTCGTGGAGCAATATGTGAAACGGATCGCCGCGTATGACAAGAACGGCCCGGCGGTCAACTCCATCGTCTTGTTGAATCCCGATGCATTGAAGGAAGCGGACGCGCTGGACCGGCGGTTCGCGCAGTCGGGCATCACGAAACCGCTCGACTGCGTCCCGATGATCGTCAAAGACAACTTCGAAACCCGGGGACTTCAGACCACCGACGGAGCCCTTGCCTTCAAAGGTTATCTCCCCCAAAAGGACGCATTCCTGGTGAAACGCGTCCGCGAGGCCGGCGCCATCGTCCTCGCGAAATCGAACATGGCCGAGTGGGCCTTCAGCCCGTACGAAACCGTGAGTTCGATCCTGCCCGGTTACACGCGAAATCCATATGCCCTCGATCGCGTGACCGCGGGTTCCAGCGGAGGGACCGCTGCCGCCATCGCCGCGAGTTTCGGATTGGCCGGCTTCGGGAGCGACACGGGAAACTCGATTCGCGGCCCGTCGTCTCACCTGGCGCTCGCCGGTATCCGCTCGACCATGGGCCTGACCAGCCGCGCCGGCGTCTTCCCGCTCAATCTTCAGGCGGATATCGCCGGCCCGATGGCGCGCACGGTGGAGGATGTGGCGCGGGTCTTCCAGGTGGTGGCCGGCGAGGATCCGGATGACCCGGTCACCGGCGCGGCACGCAGCCATCCTCCGCAGGATTACCTGGGCCAACTCGACCGCGACGGACTCAAGGGCGCCGTGATCGGCGTTCTACGGCAGGCCTATGAACGTCCCTCCGCCGACCCCGAGGTGGTCAAGGTTTTTCTTGCTGCCGTCGAAGAACTCCGCCGCGCCGGGGCGACGATCGTGGATCCCGCCAAGATCGAAGGGTTCGAAGCGCTGCAACGCGCCGGCCGCGATACCGGGCCCTGCATGGGCTTCAAGTACGACCTCGACCACTTCCTCGCCGCGCGGGGAGACCGCGTCCCGGTGAAAAGCCTCGCCGATGTCTTGCGCTCGCACGGCTTCCATCCCTCGGTGCAATATCGTTTGACCCAGGCGGCTAATTCCCCGGAAAACGGACCTGATTCGCCTGAGTGCAAGGCGGACGCCGCGTATCGCGAGAAGGTCCGGGAAGCCGTGGTGAACACGATGGGCCGTTTGAAACTCGATGCCTTCGTGTATCCCACGTGGAGCAACCCGCCGCGGCTCATCGGCGACCTCAACACCCCCGCCGGGGACAACAGCCAGTTCTTCGCGCCCACCACAGGGTTCCCGGCCGTGAACGTGCCCATGGGCTACACGCGAGGCGGACGTTTGCCGGCGGGAATGACGATCTACGGCCGTCCCTGGAGCGAGGCCAAGCTTCTCCGCCTGGCTTACGCCTACGAACAGGCGACACGCCACCGCCGTCCGCCCGAATCGACGCCGCCCTTGCAATAGGGCCGCCGGACGCTGGCAACCGTCCGGCCGCCGCGTCACAATCGAGATATGCGGTGTGCCGGCTTCCTGTTGGCGACCCTGGCGTTCGCTTCGCCACAAGCGATTCGCCCGGCTGCTTCTCAATCTGGTGTTTGCCCCCAGACCCCGGCGCTCGAGGAGACTCCGTCCGCCGCGCTTTGGCTGGAAGGCACAATCGGTCCGGGACGAGTTCGAATGTATCTCGAGCGGGGCGGCTCAGTCGTGATCGGCGCGTTCTACGATACTTCGGATTGGCTCCCCGTCATCCTCGCGGGACGGTGGCAGAGCGGCGGCGAAATCGAAGCCGGCGGCCAAACGGAGGAAAAGGCGGGGACTGGCGTCCTGAAGGCACGCCTCACTGCCGGCACCCTGGTTGGAACGTGGGTCCCGAACCCGCTCGCGGCGCCGCTCCCGGTTCGGCTCGCCACCGTACCCCGGCCCGATTGTGGCGGCTCCGGTCCCTGGCAGCGCTTCGACGACAATCGCTGGCCCATCGCCTTCTTGTACCCGGCTTCGTGGCACGCGCGAGTGACTTCCTCCCGCATCACGCTGACCTGTCCTGACCCCTCCCTCATGCCCTACGCCGGTTTCGAGATCGACCTTGCCCGGGTCCGGCCCGGCACGCTGGGGGTTCTCGGATTCGTGCAATGCGGCGGCACGTGGAGATACGGCCCGCTCTGTGACTGTGCCGGCTCCAGCGGCTGTGAGGCTCCGGCGGACAGCGAAATTCAGGGCATCAGGGTAATCGTGCACGAAGGGGCGGCGCGGACCTACTGCCGGGGCGGCGGTTACGTAGCCGCCGGATCGGGTCTCCTGGGTATTCTGCTGTCCGGTGACGAGCGAATTCAGATCAGCGGCCAGGGACCTCCGTCGGAACTGATACGGCGCATTCTGGGCACCCTGCACCCGCGCCGCTGAGAGTCCGACGTGCGCTGGTTCGCACACGCTTCGCCACCTGTCAGCTTCCCAATACATAAGCCGCGTCATCGGTCGAAAGCCACACGCGAGGCGCGCCGGACTCATTGACTGGTCATGCGCCGCTATGACACCCTATCCATCAAAGGCGCATGATTTCCTGTCCGCGCCCGGAACGCTGACCGTGTGAAAACGGCCGGTGAAAAGGGCGGTAGCACACGCGCTTGTCCGACCAGCCACCCTTAAGCCTTATTTCTCAAGGCACTCCGCTAAATACATCGACGCCATTCGTACCTGGAGCAAGGATGTCGCAACGAAAAGCCCTGATTGTCGGAGCTGGACCCGCCGGTTTGACTGCCGCCTACGAGTTGCTCAAACGGACTTCGATCCAGCCCCTCGTTTTTGAACAAAGCTCCGAAATCGGAGGACTTTCCCGCACCGTTCGGTACAAAGGGAACCGCATCGATATCGGAGGACACCGGTTCTTTTCCAAGTCCGACAGGGTTATGAACTGGTGGATGGCGGTCATGCCCGTCGAAGCCCAGCCCGAGACCGGTTCGCAGACCATCGCATATCAGCGGCAGACGCGCGAACTCCAGCCCCGCGAAGCCGGGCCGCGCGCCGCCGAGACCGACCGCGTCATGCTGATTCGCCGCCGCAAATCGCGCATCTACTTCCTCCGCCAGTTCTTCGAGTATCCGATCACCCTGAGCGCCGACACGCTCGCCAGGTTGGGCGTTTTCCGCACCGTGAAGATCGGCGTGAGTTATCTCGCGAGCGCCGTTCGCAAGAGAACGCCCGAAAAAACTCTTGAGGACTTCTTCATCAACCGCTTCGGAAAGCAGCTCTATCGCACGTTCTTCAAGTCGTATACCGAGAAAGTCTGGGGAGTGAGTTGCGACAGAATCAGCGCGGAGTGGGGCGCCCAGCGGATCAAAGGGCTTTCCATCACCAAAGCCATCACTCATTTTGTCAAAAAGCGCTATGCCCGGAACCGCTCCGGCGATATCTCCCAGAAGGGAGTCGAGACATCTCTGATCGAAAAGTTCATGTACCCCAAGCTCGGTCCGGGCCAGTTGTGGGAGTATGTCGCCGAAGATGTCACGCGCGGCGGTGGCGTGGTGCGGTTGGGCTGGAAGGTTGACAAGCTCTACACCGGCGGCTCTCGCGTGCGCGCTGCCGAGATGGTGAACGAAGCGACCGGTGAGCGGGAAACCGTCGAAGCGGATTTCTTCTTCTCCACCATGCCCGTCAAGGAGTTGATCCGTTGCTTGCAGGCGCCGGTTCCCGACAATGTCCGGGAAGTTGCCGACGGCCTGATCTATCGCGACTTCATCACCGTGGGCCTGCTGCTCGGCAAACTCAAGATCCACGACACCACCGATCGCGGCTCCCAGCTCATTTCCGATAACTGGATCTACATTCAGGAACCCGACGTGCTGGTGGGCCGCATGCAGATATTCAATAACTGGAGTCCCTATCTGGTGGCCGACCCCGATAAGGTGTGGATCGGGCTGGAGTACTTCTGCTACGAGACGGACGAACTCTGGAAGATGCCCGATTCCGACCTCATCGAACTGGCGAAGCGCGAAGTAGAGCGCATCGGTATCATCGACGCAGCCGACGTTCTCGATGCTGTGGTGATCCGGGTCCCGAAGACCTATCCCGCCTACTTTGGCGCCTATGAACGCTTCGAAGAAGTGAAGGATTACATAGGCCGCTTCGAAAACCTGTTCCTGGTCGGACGCAACGGCATGCACAAATACAACAACCAGGATCATTCGATGCTCACCGCCATGACGGCGGTGGACAACATCATCGAGGGCCGCGTGGACAAGAGTAACATCTGGGCGCTGAACAGCGAGATGGAGTATCACGAAACAAAGACGGAGCCCAAGGTGGAAATGCAGCCTCCTCGAAAGGAAGTGGCCTGAGTGACAGGGGATCTCGCTGGACTCGCGCCGCTAAGGAAAGCCGGATCGCAAAACGCTCCGACTCCTCGCTATTGGGCCGCGGTCTGCGGCGTCCTGTTCTTAATCATCGTGCTATGCCTCGCCATGGACGCGGGGTTCGATCGCCATTTCTCTGCGAATCTCACCGACGGCGTCGCCTACCTCGATATCAGCGATGCGTTCATGCACGGAAATACCGGCGCGCTGCTCAATGCCTACTGGAGCCCGGCCTATCCAGTGGCGCTGTCGGCCGGCCGGGCGCTTCTGCATCCGTCGCCGGCGCTGGAGCTAGCCGCTATCTACGCAATTCATGCGGCGATCGACCTCTTAGCCCTATGCTGCCTGATCTATTTCGTGCTGGGTTTGCCGGTCGCCGGGGATTCCGGCGTCACCGGTCTGACGCGCCCGATGTTGCTGGCGGTCGCTTGCGCGCTCTTCCTTATCTCCGTCCGGATCGACGACCCGATCCAGCTCATGACCCCCGATTTCCTCCTCGGAGCCTTTCTGTGGCTTGCGGGAGGGGCGTTTCTGCGAATCGCACGCGACCAGCGGTTCTGGCATTACGTTCTGCTGGCCGTCACGGTTTCGCTCGCTTACTTCACCAAGGCCGTGGCCCTCTCGCTGGCAATCTCGGCGCTCGTCATTCTACCGTTCACCGGACCGGACCGGAAGAAGGCTGCCCGCGGACTCGTAGTCTATGCAGCCGTCGCCGCGGCGCTGATCTGCCCCTACGCCGTGAACCTCTCGCGGGCCAAGGGCCGTTTCACCTTCGGCGAAAGCGGCAGCCTCAACTACGCCTGGATCGTGGACAAGGCCGATGGCGTCAACCGCTGGCACATGCAGGACGATACGCCCCATGGCCACGCGCGTATGAAGCTGCTGCATCCCGCCCGCCGCCTGATGAAATCGCCCGAGGTCTACGAGTTTGCTTGGCCCGTGGATGGGACCTTCCCCACTTTCGACGATCCGTCCTATTGGGACGACGGACTCAAACCGGCCTTCTATCTCAAAGGTCAGTTATGGCATATCGCCATGAATCTCTATCACACGCTCGCCTGGCTGGCCGGGCGTGGCGAGTTCGTTGTCGGCCTGTTGCTCCTCCTGTTTCTTCAACGCCGTTCCCGCGTCCCGCCCCGCCTTCGGGAAACCCTTCCCGTTCTGCTCTGGTTTGCCGGATTGTGGGGGCTTTACCTCCTGGTGGACATCGAGGCCCGTTACGTCTTCTCGTTCCTGCTTGCCATGCTGCTTCTGGCGGCAGCCAGCGTGAGGCTTGCCGACTCCGCACAGGTGCGCGGCATCGCCGCCGTCTGCACGCTGGTCCTGGTGGGCGGCGTCGCCGTCCGCTCGCTGAATGCCGGAGCGGCGAAGGTCTATAGCGGCATCCGCATGACCTCGGTGGGCCGTTTCAAGCAGAAATCATTCGGCCCTTTTTACAATCCGTACTGGGAGGACGCCGGAGCCCTGACCTCCAGGTTGGGCCTGCGGCCGGGTGACTCCGTCGCCTGCATGCAACTTGGCTGCGACGATACATATTGGGCAAGGCTTGCCGGCCTGCGGGTCACGGCCGAGCTTTCCGGCGACACCGACTATTGGAAAACCAGCGCCGCGGACCGGGCCAGAGCCATGTCCGTGCTTGCATCGGCCGGAGTGAAGGCCGTGGTGACGCGGCACCTCGGTCCGGGCGCGCAGTCCGAGGGGTGGGTGCCTCTTTCGGACCCGCACGAACTGCCTGAAGCCCAGGCGCTCTACGCAAGGTTGACGCAGTAACGGAAATCCGGTCATACGTTTCGCACCGGGTGAGTTGATGACTGGAGATGGCTATCTCGGATCAGCCGCGGGTATTGTGGCCGGCGTCGCTCGAAGTTTCCTACCCCGCCTTTTCCAATAGCTCCCGCGCCACCGCGGCCGTGTTTGCGTGGATCGTGATGGTATCCTCCACGCTTTGCGCATACCCGCCCGCCAGCACCACCGCCACCGGGATCCCCTGCGTCAGCGCCGTGCGGATCACCAGCCGGTCGCGGTCCTTCAGGCCTTCGAACGTCAGCGCCAGCCCGCCCAACTGGTCCTCGCAGTAAGGATCGGCCCCGGCCACGTACAGCACGAGTTCCGGCCGGAACATCGCCAGCGCGGCCCGGTAGCCGTTGCCCAACCGGGTCAGGTACTCCGCGTCGCCGATGCCGTCCGCCAAATGGATATCGAGGCTGGATGGCGGTTTCTCGGTGGGATAGTTGTTGAACTGGTGGATCGAGAGCGTGAATACCGAGTCGTCGCCCGCGAAAATTGCCGCCGTGCCGTTGCCGTGGTGGACGTCGCAATCCACCACCATCGCGCGCCGGATCGACCCGTCGCACTGCAGCTTGCGCACAGCCACCGCGACGTCGTTGATCGCGCAGAACCCCTCGCCGTGATCCCGAAACGCGTGGTGGAAGCCGCCGCCCAGGTTGAAGCCAAGCCGCTGTTCGAGCGCCAGCCGTGACGCCAGGATCGTCCCGCCCGCCGCCAGCCAGAACGCCTCCACCATCTGCCGCGAGTACGGAATCTCCAGCTGCAGAATTTCCTGGTAGCTCAGCGTTCCGGTCCGCAGCTTGGTGACCCACCCCCGGTCGTGCACCCGCAGGATGTCTTCGTCGCACGCCGGTTCCGGCGTGACGAAATCCTCCGCCGCGGCGAAGCGGGTCCGCACCAGGCGGTCCCGCAGCCAGCGATACTTCTTTGAAGGGAAAACATGCGCCCCGAGATGCAGGTCGTACAGTTCGTGGTACACCAGCCGGAAGGGGAGCAACCCGACCTCCTGTTTACGCGCGTACCGATTGTAGCGCCGTCACCACCGCGACATTGTAGATGTCCTCCGCCGAGCATCCGCGCGAAAGATCGTTGGCCGGCTTCGCCAGGCCCTGCATGAACGGTCCGATTGCCATCGCCCCGCCCAGCCGCTCCACCAGTTTGTACCCGATGTTCGCCGCCGAGAGGTTCGGGAACACCAGCGTGTTCGCAAGTCCCGCGACTTTCGATCCCGGGGCCTTCGATTTGCCCACCACCATCGAAACCGCCGCGTCCGCCTGCAGCTCGCCGTCTACCTGTAGTTCCGGCGCCCGCGCCTGCACGATGCGGAGGGCTTCCACCACCTTATCGACTTCCGGATGCTTGCCGCTTCCCTTCGTCGAGAAGCTCAGCATCGCCACGACCGGCTCCGTGTCGATCAGGATCCGCGTACTATCGGCCGTGGCGATCGCGATGTCCGCCAGTTGGCCCGGGTCCGGGTCGATCACCACCGCGCAATCGGCAAACGCCATCAGGCCGTTGTGCCCCATCGAGCGGTCCTGCAAAGCCATGATGAAGACGCTCGAGACCAGCCGTGCACGGGGATCTGGCCCCACCGCGTGCAGGGCTGCCCGCACCGTCTCCGCCGTACTGTTCACCGCGCCACCGACACTGCCATCGGCATCGCCGGCGCCCACCATCAGGGACGCGAAGTAGAGCGGTTTGCGCGCGATCTCCGCCGCTTCCACCTGGGTGACACCCTTGGAGCGGCGCCGCTCGTAATAGAGCGCTGCATATTTCTGTAACTGGGAAGACGCGGCCGGATCGACGAACGCCACGCCCTCCGGAGCCTGCGCCGGTTTCGGTCCGATCAGTACCGGTTTCACGACGCCGTCGCCGGCCAGCCGTGCCGCCGCCTCGAGCACCCTCGGGTCGCTGCCTTCGGGAAACGCGATGGTCTTCTTCAGTTTCCTGGCGCGCTCGATGAGCCCCGCCATAAAGAGTTTTGCCGATTCGGGAATTGCCGCCATTGTCGTTTGGAAAACCTGAGTCTAACAGGTTTACGCCGCTTCACTGCTCCATGTTCCTCTCGTACTCCGCGTTGAATTCGCACCCTATTAGCGCGATCAGCGCCAGCACGTACATCCAGACCAGCAGCGCGATGATCGCCCCCACCGATCCGTACATCACGTTGTAGTGCGCGATGTTCCGTGTGTACCACGCAAATACCGACGTCGCCATCAACCACAGCACGGTCGCCAGGATGGCTCCCGGCCAGACGTAGCGCCAGCGCTGCTGGCGGTATGGGCCGAAGTAGTAGAGGCTGGCCGTCACCGTGACTGTCGTAGCGAAAGCCACGCTGTAGCGCGCTACACGGCTGATCCATTGCAGGGCGCCGGAGAACGGGTGCAGCACGGAATCGACATGCAGCCCGCGCAGCACGACCGTTTCCACCTGCCCGCCGAATACCACCAGCAGCGAGGCAAATAGCAGCGGGATCGCCACCCCCACCACCAGCGCCATCGCGACTCCGCTCTGGTGCAGAAAGCTGCGATTGCGGGGCACCCGGTAAGCCGCCTGGAAGCCCTCGATGAGGCTCTTGAGCACGCCCGAAGCCGCCCAGATCGAGATGCCCCCGGCCACCACCAGCAGCGCCAGCGGCCGCGCGCCAGAAATCCGGAACTGTTGCACGACCAGGTCTTCCGAGCCGGGAGGTACGATCTCCGAGAGCGCCCGCTCCATGATGTCGGACACGAACCCCGCGTGCGACTGCACCAGGATAGTCGCCGCCGAGGTGAGCACCGGGAAGAAGGAAAGCAGCGCGGAATAAGCGGCGCCCTTGGCCGTGCCGAAGATGCCGTCCTCGAACGCCGATAGCATGCTCCGGCGCAGCAGCCAGACGAACGTCCGCGGCTCAAGCCAGTTCGCTTTCAGGCCAGGGCTTGCGATGGTAGCCCCTCCTCGCGCGCCTGCCAGGCATCCGGAAACGCCCGCAGGGCCGCCATCTGCGCCACCGCCAGAAGCAGTCCGCCGTTCCCCGGGAGATACAGCGGCAGGTTAGCGCGCTGCCAGTTATGGCCGTTGGCGAGCCACGTGTTTTTGGGCGTATCCATCAGCAGGATGTCCGCCGCCAGTTGCCTTTCGCCCAAGCTGGCCGCCGTCATCGCCACCATCGGGAAATCCCAGCCCCACGTATCCGCCCACTTCCACTCCGCCATCACCTTCCGCAAGGTGCGGCGCATCGTCTCCCGATCTACTTTCTTTCCGGGCAGCACCCCCAGCGCGCCGAGCATCGACGGATGGTCGCGGTTCCGGTCCGTGAAAGTCTGCGGGCAGTTTTCGTGGGCCAGGTACACGCCGTCCTTCGCCGGAAGCGCCGCCAGTTTCGTCCGGACGTCCTCCCACTTCGGATTTCGTTGCAGGCCGAGTCGCTCGCGCCACTGCTGAGCGATCTCCAGGCCGTGCGCCCACTGTTCCAGTTCGAACGTCGGGTTCCAGGTCTCGCGCGGCGGATGGTTTTCCTGAGCGGGAATCACCGGCGGTCCGAGCACGTACCGCCGCCCGTCCCAGTGCGCGTAGGAACTCATGAATTCGGCCGATTCGAACACCACGTCGCGGTACCGCTCCAGCCTTTCTCGCCCCGGTTGCGCCCGGTAACAGAGGTCGGCCAGCACGATCGGGTGCGGCTGTTGCCAGATCAGCAGGGGCCCGATGGGCGACGGGCTGTCACGGCCATCCGGCGACGTCATCTTGGGCCAGCGCGCGCCCGCATAGCCCTGGCTTCGCGCCTTCTCTCGCGCCGAAGGCAAGATGGTCCCGTACCACGCCAGGCTGCGCTCAAGGAGCGGCGCGCGCCCCCAAACCGCGAAGTGCGCCGCGTGCCAGAAATGCATCTCCAGGTGAAACTTGCCGAACCAGCTATTGCACACCAGCCCCGTTTCCTGCGGCGGCATCGACCCGGCGCAGTTGATCGCCGTCTGATACTGCGACAGCACCACCCGCCGCTCCATTTCCCGGTTGCCCGGGATTTCCAGCGCCGCCCCGTTCTTCCAAAACCCGCCCCAGACCCGCCGCGCCTCCTCGAACGTGTGTTCCGGTAGGGTAGGCTTCCGGCCTGCCCGCGAACAGGCGAAGACGAAGTCGAGCCGTTCGCTCTTCGCCCCCAATTCAAACCGGTGCGCCGCAACCTGTTTCAGCTCCCCGTTGCCGCCCACCTTTACGCTGTATCGCGTCCCGTCCACCTTCCGCTCGATCGTATCCCCCGCCAGCGTGCTCCGATGCCGCTCCGGCTTGCCCCAATCCGCCGCATTCACGGCCCCGGAGCCGTAGGGAAACTCGATCCGCACCGCAGGCCCGTTCCGGACCGTGACCGCCACCGCATCCGCGTCCGGGTGGCACGCCGTCTCTACCGCCACCCGGCGCCCCTTCCAGGTGAACCCGCTGTGCAGAATGCCGCTCCACAGGTCGAGCCGCTGCTCCGCGGCGGTCACCTCGCCGGGTTGATCGATGGCGAACCCGACGCGTCCCAAATGCAGCCTATGCGGATTCTCGCGGAGCCAGTTGAACAGTTCCTGCTGCCCCTTCGAACTGGTGGGATACCCGACGGGGCGCCCGAACGTGTCGTACTCCTCCAGCCGCAGCGTTCCGCCGCCGCCCGGCGCAGTGTGCCACCCCCACTGTGAGAGCGTGCACAGCGGCATCTTGTCGTCATAGAGTTGCGGAAACGTCTGCAGCCCCGTGGTGTCCACCGTGAAGGCAAACTCGCCGTTACCTACCGAAAGCGGAGTACCCCCGTCGAATCCGCGCAGCACGGGGCTGTGCCGCTCAGCGAGCGTCCGCCGGTCGATTCGCCCGCCCGCGGCCTGCGCAGCGAGCCCGGCCGGCGCCATTTCGAGGAAATCGCGCCGAGAGAAGCGCACATTTCAATGATAGAACAGCGCGGAGCGGTCCCGAGTTCTTGCCGCCGCGCCTTGCCGCCGCGTCTTGCCGCCGCGCCTTGCCGCCGCGTCTTGCCGCCGCGTCTTGCCGCCGCGCCTTGCCGCCGCGCCTTGCCGCCGCGCCTTGCCGCCGGGTCTTGCCGCCGGGTCTTGCCGCCGCGCCTTGCCGCCGGGTCTTGCCGCCGCGCCTTGCCGCCGCGCCTTGCCGCCGCGTCTTGCCGCCGCGCCTTGCCGCCGGGTCTTGCCGCCGGGTCTTGCCGCCGCGCGTTGCCGCCGGGTCTTGCCGCCGCGCCTTGCCGCCGCGCCTTGCCCGTTAGCGTTGAGGCTGATTCAGGTCCAATATCGGGGACTCCGGCGGGTGCTCCTCGAAAGATTGGAAGTCTCCGGCCCACGCGACCACCGAGGCACCGGCACTGAGCCCGGTTGCCGCGCCAATCAGAAAGTCCACCCAAAACGATTGTTTCACTACGATCACCGCCACGACGAGCAGGATCGTAACGAGCGTGGAAAGAAACCTCAATCCCAAAACCGGATTGCAAATCATGTTGCCTCCAGAATACATCCCGGCTCGTGCTCTAATAAAACACAAGATGCGCGTTGTACTCGTATTGTGCTGTCTCCTCCTTCCTACGCTGTTGCCCGGTCAGGACCCCGGCCCCGGCCGCCTTCTCTTTGAAAACCGCTGTTCGCGCTGCCACGGCGCGGATGGGAACGGCGGCGAACTCGGCCCGGCCATCACCCGCCGGCTTCCCTCGCGGGATGACCAGCAGCTTGCCGATTTTATACGCCACGGTGTCCCGGAAGCCGGCATGCCGCCGAGCCAGTTCAGCAACCCCGATATGGCCGTGCTGGTGCGCTTCCTGCGGACCATCCAGCGCCGCGTGCCCGTCCGCCCGCTGGAACATGAGAAGCTCCAGACCACCGATGGGCGCACTCTGGAAGGCGAAGTCCTCAACCGCGGTTTCGACGATCTGCAACTTCGCACCGCCGACCACCATATCCACCTGCTGCGCCGCTCCGGCGACCGCTTCCGCGAAGTAACTTCGCGCATCGGCTGGCCCGCGTACAATGGCGACCCGGGCGGCAACCGCTACACCACGCTCTCCCAGATTACGCCCGCCAACGTTTCGCGCGTGGCGCCGCGCTGGGTCTTCCCGATGCCCAATGCGGGGCGCCTGGAGGTGACGCCCGTGGTGGTGGACGGCGTCATGTATGTGACGAATACAAACGAGTGCTTCGCGCTCGATGCCGGAACCGGCCGTGAAGTGTGGCACTACCGCCGGCCGCCCACCGCCGGCTTTCCCCAGCAGTCCGCCGGAATCAATCGCGGCGCCGCCGTCGCCGGTAACCGCGTCTTCATGGAGACCGACGACGCTCGCGTGATCGCGCTCGACCGCTCCACAGGCGAACTTCTCTGGGATACCGTGATGGCCGACTGGCACCGGAACTACTTCGCCACCTCCGCGCCGCTGGTGGCGGGCAGCCTCGTGGTTGCCGGCGTGGGCGGCGGCGAGCATGGGGCGCGCGGTTTTGTGGCGGCCTTCGACCAGGCAACCGGTAAAGAGGCCTGGCGCTTCTGGACCGTTCCGAAGCCCGGCGAGCCCGGTTCGGAAACCTGGAAAGGAGCGGGCATCGAGCACGGCGGCGCCCCCACCTGGTTCACCGGCACCTACGACGCCGAACTCGACACCGTCTACTGGCCCAGCGGCAATCCCAGCGCCGAGTACAACGGCGACGACCGCGGCGGCGACAATCTCTACTCCGATTGCATCCTCGCGCTCGACGCCAAATCCGGCAGGCTCGAGTGGTACTACCAGACCACACCCCACGACCTCTGGGACTGGGACGCCGCCGAAACCCCGATCGTGCTCGATGCCAACTGGCATGGAGAGCCGCGCAAACTGCTGCTCCAGGCCAACCGCAACGGCTTCTTCTACGTGTGGGACCGCGCCGGCGGGAAACTCCTGCTCGCGAAGCAGTTTATCCGGGAACTGACCTGGGCCAAGGGCATCGGCGAGGACGGCCGCCCGATTCGCAACCCCAACCAGGAGCCGAGCGAGGCCGGAACGCGCGTGTGCCCCTCGCAGGATGGGGCGACTAACTGGTTTTCACCCTCCTACAATCCGGGCACCGGGCTGCTCTATGTGCAGACGTTCGAAAAGTGCAGCATCTATACCAAGCGCGAGAACGGGGAATGGCAGCCCGGCCGCGAGTATCTCGGCGGCACGCAGCGGCAGCAAATGGACGGCCCGCACGCGCGCATTCTCCGGGCCATCGACATCCAGACCGGCGCGGTCAAATGGGAATTGCCGCAACCCGGTCCCGCGGTTTCCTGGGGCGGCACCCTCTCCACGGTAACCGGGCTGGTGATTTTCGGCGATGAGAGCGGAACCCTTGCCGCCGCGGACGCGAAAACCGGCAAGCTGCTCTGGAACTTCCCCACCAATCATCAGTGGAAAGCTTCCCCGATGACTTACGAGTTCGACGGCCGGCAATTTATCGCCGCCGCGTCCGGGCCGAATATCATCGCGTTCGCGCTGCCGGAATAACCCACCCGTCATCGCCGCGCAGGAATACGCCGGGCCGAAATCGAGCCGCCTCCGTGGACGCGAGCGCATGCGCCCACGGAACGCGGTTTACGCCGGCACCGCCCGGACCTGTGGAGCCGTATTCGGCAAAGAACGAATCCTTTTCCGCCTCCGGCTTGTTCCAGTTGTTCCACCCCTCGGTGAGGATGTGGTCGCCCATCCAGCAGTCCAGGTAGACGGCGCGCGCGTAGAGCCGCCAGGGGCGTCCCAGGGCCACGCCGCGGACACCCGGGTCGGCGGTGAGTTTGCAGTGGTCGAACACAAAGCCCTCCGGCCCCGACGGCATCGTGCGGCTCACCGCCGCGATGTAGCCCGGAGCGCGGCTGTGGATCTCGCAGCGCTCGAACACCGCCTGCGCATCCCCGAAGATGAAGTCCACGCTGCCGGCGATGTAGCAGTCCTCGTAATATTGCTTGCCGCTTGCCGCGTAGAGCGTGTCCTGCATGCCGATGAAGCGGCAGTTCCGGAACACCGCGCGGTCCGAGTGCGTAGAGACAGCCACTGCCTGTGTGCCTGGCCCGAAGGTGTTCTCGACGGTGAGGTTCTCGGCTTCGAATTCCGCGCCGCTTACGTCCAGCACCGCGCTGAAGAACGTGCCGCCCACATCTTTCGCCCCCACGCTATAGCTGATAATCGTCGTCGCTCGGTCCTGCCCCATCAAGGTGATCCGCGGCCGGTCGGGCGGCACACGCACCCGTTCGTGATAAACGCCGGGCCGGATCTCGATGATCACGCGCGAGGCAAACGGAGCGAGCACCCGGTCCATCACGTGGTCCACGGCATTTTGTACGGTCGGGAAATCGCCGCTGCCATCCTTGGCGACCACCACGTGGATCGGCGCAACCGCCGCCGGGAGTGGCATTACAGCCACGATGAGCGGGATGAGGTGGGTCCGAAAGTGCCGCATCTCTCTATCCTGTTCGAAGTGCCGGCCTCCCGGGGTCCGGCGAGCAGGATGCGCTGACGTGACATACTGGAATTTCAGCCCTCTCATGTTTTCGTATTCCCAGCAGGATCTCTACTGCGAGCAGGTTCCGCTCGCCGACTTGGCGGCCCGGGTAGGGACGCCGGCCTATGTCTATTCGAGCGAGGCCATTCTGGATAATTTTCGCGCCTACGACGAAGCGTTCGGCGATCTGCCGCACTCGGTCTGCTACGCGGTGAAGGCTAACTCCTCGCTTGCCGTGCTGTCACTGCTGGCGCGCGCCGGTGCGGGGTTCGACATTGTCTCGGGAGGCGAGCTGTTCCGCGTGATCCAGGCCGGCGGCGACCCGTCGAAAGTGGTTTTTTCCGGGGTAGGGAAGACAGCCGGCGAAGTGGAGTACGCGCTCGCCTCCGGCATCCACAGCTTCAACTGCGAATCCGAGGCGGAACTGGCGCTGATTGACGCCATGGCGGCCAGGCGAGGAGTGAAGGCCGGGTTCTCGATCAGGGTCAATCCCGACGTAGACGCCTCCACCCATCCGTACATCTCCACGGGCTTGAGCGAGCACAAATTCGGGATCGCGATCGCCGAAGCGGCCGGGGTGTACAGCCGGGCGCGGCAGTTTCGGAACCTCGCCGCCGAAGGCGTGAGCTGCCACATCGGATCGCAGATCCTGGACCCGAGCCCAATTCTGGAGGCCGTGGATAAGGTCCTGGCGTTGGCGGCGGAGTTGCGCTCGCAAGCCTTTCCCATTAACCATGTCGATCTCGGCGGCGGATTGGGTGTGGCCTACCACGCCGGAGAGAAGGCGCCGGAGATTAGCAAATTCATCCAGGAGTTGCAGGCCCGGCTGCGGCAGAGCGGGCTGTGTGTGATGGTGGAGCCGGGGCGTTCGATTGTGGGGCCCGCCGGCGTGCTGCTCACGCGCGTGCTCTACCGGAAGAAAAACGGCGCCAAGGAATTCATCATCGTAGACGCGGCCATGAACGACCTGATTCGCCCGGCGCTCTACCGCGCGCACCACGAGATCATTCCGCTGCGGCGCAATCCGCTTCCGCCGGTGGTGGCGGACGTCGTCGGCCCGGTCTGCGAATCGGGCGACTTTCTTGCCCGCGACCGCAAGATGGCGAATGTGATGCCGGGCGATTTTCTGGCGGTCTGCACCGCCGGCGCGTACGGGTTCGTGCAGGCGTCGAATTATAATTCGCGGCTTCGCCCGCCGGAGGTGCTGGTGGAAGGCGGAGGCTACCGCATCATCCGCAAGCGCGAGACCAGGGAAGACCTGGTGCGCGGCGAGGTGCTGTAGGCGCGTTCGCGCGGCCTACATCATCGACATCTTCGCGTATCGCTTAATGTCCGGGAAGTTGGCGATGACGCCCAGCGCCACCAGTCCGACCACTACGCTTCCCACAATTTTACTGAGCTTTCCCAGGTTCATATGCCTCCCTTTCCGTCCGTATGCGGCCGATCAACTGCTCGACCATGACGACTCCCTCGTCCATGGCCCTGACGACGGGCTCGCTCATCCCCATCCCATCCAAAATGCCGGGCTCGCAGCCCAGCACGTAAACACGTTCCGGCACCGCGCCCATCTGCCGCGCCGCTGCCAGCACCCGCAACGGGTCCATCCCGTGAGTCTCGATCTCGGGGCCGTTCTCCAAGAGCCGCGAGATCCGGCTCGACCAGATACAGCGTGCCCGCCGCCTGGCCGCGCTCGGTCGCATCGAGAAGAACGACGGCTTCCTGGCCGTCCATGAGGGCGTACATCAGGTCGAAGCCGCGGATTCCGAAGTCCTCGACGCGCACGTCGTCCGGCCAGGTCTTTGCCAGTAACCGGCGCGCCAGTTCCGAGCCGAAAGCGTCGTCGCCGAAAAAGATGTTTCCCACTCCCGCGATCAAAATCATGGCGCCGGCTCCACCTCGTCCTCGCGGAAGAAGAAGCGATGGCCGGGCTGGCGCATCATTCCCAGGTCCCGGCCGGGGTCGTCTTCGAGCACCACCGCGAGATGGACGTTTCCCTCCAGGTCCTGCTCGGTGGCCTCGACGATCGCAATCTTGCCGCTCAGGGCGATATCCATGATGTCCGCGGAACGGTGCGGACGCAGGCGGACGCGCGCCCCTTCCCCATAATGGCCGGGCGCGCGAAAGCCGCGCAACGCTCCGTGCAATTTCGCCAGGTGCTCGGGCGGAAGCGCTTCGCTTCGCTCGAGGATCTGGCGCGTCCTCGCGTCGCCTGCCCGAATGGCGGCCTTCTCCTCGTCGCTCAGGGTCAGGATGCGCAAGGTCAGGATCTCGTCGATCTCCGTGCTGTCGAAGAGGTCGCCGCGGCTTTCCGGGGCGATCTGCGGGTAGTCGTAAAGAATGATGGGCGCGGAGAGCATCGTGTCGCGCTCGCCTTCCGCCCCGGCCAGGACCGGCCACGTTCCGACGTTCGAACAGCCCGCCGTTGCTTCGCGATACTGCTCCGGCGGATCTATCAGAGAGAGAAATTCGCCGTTCTTCAGGGTCAGGATAGTGTGGACGGAGAGGAGGGAGCGGGCCAGCGCCGCCTCCCGCTCGCCGCCGGGAAACGCGGTCCGGTTCCGAATTTCGATCCGCAACCGCAGCAGCGTTCCCTCCACCTCTTCCGCGGAGATCTCCAGTTCCCCCAGGACGTCGCCGTGCGCGAATTTGTGCAATCTGGCGCCAGGCGCGGCCGGGAATTCGGCATCCGCCCGGCGCTCCAGCGCTTCATCTCCTTCCAGTTGCAGAAACCGGACGCTGGCGGTGAGCGCCGCGCCGGCGCGCACCTCGGCGAGGCATTCCGTCCGCATCCGGTGCGTGTCATAGCCGGGCGGGTAGAGGACGCCGAACGTCCAGCGGTGCCGGTTCTTGAGGCTATCGGCCGTGTACGGGTAGAGCATGTAGCCTTCGTACATCACGGCCCTGGCGACCTGTTCGACTCGTTCGACGTTCATGGCAAGAGGTTCTCCAATGCCTGTTCCCAGGTCGGAATGCCGCGCTCGACTTTATACCGGTATAAGCGGTCGAATACGTCGCGCCGCAGGCAGAGCCACCCGGTGTTCGGGTAATACCGCTCCATCATTTCCTTCCAGACCCGCACGGGAACCTTCGACGAAGCCTCGCTGCTCCAGGGGATTCGCGCGATCTGCATCGTGTTTTCGTGCCCGCCGTAGAACACCGTTCCGCTGAACAAAAGCGTAACCGGCACGGCGCCGTCTTCCAGACCATGGAAATACTTGGCCGTCGCGATGGTGAGATCGAAGGTGCACGGCACGGGAAGCTCGATGCCGGTCGAGCCCCGGAATGAGGGCACGGTGGCGCGGCAGTTGTTCCAGAGCATTCCGCGAAGCGTGCGTCCCCAATCGGCGGGCTCGCCGAACAGGTCGCGGAGGTTCCGCTGTTCCGGCGCGGTGTAACGGCGAAGAGCGGGTTCGATGCGAACCTGGCACTCCAGCAGAACGCTCTCGATCGTCTGCTCCGCCGGGAGATTCTCCACCCCGATTCGGAAGTTCAAAGCCGGCTCGGCCGAATAGGCGGCGGCCTCCACGCCTTCGACGCGGAAGCGGAGGTCAGGCACGCGCTTCCTCCTTCAGTTGGGCAAAGAAGGCGCCGATTTCACGCCACGCTTCTTCGCCGCCCGAGAGACCGCGCCAGTGCACCCGGATCAGGCCGGTCAGGTGATAGCAGCGGTCGATCGGCACCAGGTAGTGTTCGCGGGTGCTGCCCACGCGGTTGACGAGAAGCGCTTCGATATCGGGCTGCATTCGCGCAACCGCGGGGTTCGCTTCCGCGACGCCGGCCCAGGCGTTGAGCGGCAGCAGGGACTCGGTCACGCCGGCCGGCCCCGGATAGAACGCCGCCACACGCGATGCCGCCGTGCTGTAACTGAAGAACGCGAGCCCGATGGGAATCATGAGGCTTTCCCATTCCACATCGGTCATGCGGAAATCGGCGAGGTGCCGCACGTCGCGCCCGATCCGCCGGTAACGGACCGGTCCACGCCGCTCGAAGAGGATGGCGCACGGATCGCACGCACAGACCACGCGCCGGCTGTCGCCTGCGAGCAGGTGCGGATGGCCGGGGGCCAGCGCCGCCCCGCACAAATCGCAGTGTTCCACGCTGGAGCGTGCTAAAAATCGCCGTAGAGTGCGGTAGGGTGGCGGCGCCGTCATAGCCGGTTCAGTGCTGCAATAAACTCTCCAGCGGTACGAAAGCGGGGGGCGCGGGTTCGAGACCGTCGATTTCGATCTTCTCGATCTCCGGGGCTGCCGAGTAGATCACCTGCTCCACGGCGTCGCGGCTGACCCCGCCATTCAACGCGCGCAGCAGGACCCTTCCCCCGTGGATTCCGGTCAGCTCGAGGTTGGGCAGCCCGTCAACGGCGCGCCGGACGCGGGCCCCGGTATCGTCGGGGTGCAGGTCGTAGAGGAGCAGGATGCTCGAAACCAGTTCGTCGCGCGCAAACTCCCGAACCAGGGGGCTGCCCGCTCCGGCGAGTTCGAGCATCCGCCCGATCCCGGCGCCGTGGAACTCGAGGATGGCAGCCAGCAATTCCTGAATGCGGCTGCGCATCTCCGGGTCCGCGGTCGATTCGATCTGTTGGATGAGGGCCTCGATCTGCCGGACGCGTTCCATCGGCATCAGCCCTGGATCCCGAACATCGGCGAGTGGCGGGTTTGCAGCACCTTGCCCTTCCCGAGGTACATGTGAACGCCGCACGGCAGGCACGGATCGAAACTCCGGACCGTGCGCATGATATCGATTCCGCGGAAATTATCGGGTCCGTTCTCCTCGAAAATCGGCGTGTTCTGCACGGCATCTTCGTAAGGTCCGGGAGTGCCGTAGCTATCGCGCGGGCTGGCGTTCCAGGGTGTCGGTGGATACGGATGGTAGTTGGCGATCTTGCCATCGCGGATCACCACGTGGTGCGAGAGAACGCCGCGGACGGCTTCGTGGAAGCCGCAGGCTATCGCCTGCTCGGGTACCTTGAAGTCCTGCCAGGTTTTTGTCTTGCCGGCGTGAAGCTCAGCCATTGCCTTCTCGACAAAGTGCAGCGCGGCGGCGGCGGCGTAGGCCTGGAAGTAGGTGCGAGCCCGGTCCCGCTCGATGGCGTTGCTCCACTTGGGGATCTTCCACTCGAATTCCGCTTCGCCCTTAGTGGCGCCTTTCGGCAGGTAGATCTTGACGCTGTTCCCCGTCGCTTTGATGTAGCCGATATCCACCTTGCCGGAAAGGGCGGTGGACCACAGGCGCGCCAGCGGGCCGCCTCCCGTGTCGAGCGCCAGGTAATCGCCGGTTTCGGGATGGTACCAGCGTGGCGACATCACCCACGTGTACTTATCCTCGAAGTTGCGCCGCTGCGGCCGCGGCGTCGTGGTCTGGTTCCACGGATGCCGCTTGTCCACGGGGTTGCCGAGCGGGTCGCGGGCCACGAAGGTTTCGTCCTGCTGCCAGTCGTCGTAATAGGAGCTGCCCAGCAGAATCCGAATCCCTAAATTGATGTCCACGAGTTTGCTGGTAACGAGCTTTCCGTCCACGACGATTCCGGGCGTGACGTACATCGCCTCGCCCCACTGGTTCATGTTGCGGTACTGGTAATCGCAGACGTCGGGATTGTTCCAGGAGCCCCAGCATCCCAGCAGGATGCGGCGCTGGCCCACTTTTTCGTACCCGGGCAGCGCCTGGTAGAAGAAGTCGAAGAGATCGTCGTGGAGCGGCACCACGCGCTTCATGAACTCCACGTAGCGCATCAGCCGGACCAGGTATTCCGTGAAGAGCTGCACGCTCGGGACGGTGCCCACGCCTCCGGGGTAAAGCGTGGAGGGGTGCACGTGTCGGCCCTCCATCAGGCAGAACATTTCGCGCGTGAGACGGCTCATCTGCAGCGCTTCGCGGTAGAACTCGCCGGAGAAGGGGTTCAGGGAGCGCATGATATCGGCGATCTTCCGGTAGCCGTGCTGCCCGGCATGCGGCGCGTCCGTTTTCTCGGCTTTGTCGAGCACGCCCGGGTTGGTTTCCTTCACCATCTGCTCGCAGAAATCCACCCCGACCAGGTTGTCCTGGAAGATGTTGTGGTCGAACATATACTCGGCGGCTTCTCCGAGGTTGACGATCCACTCGGCGAGGTCCGGCGGGCGAATGCCGAACGCCATATTCTGCGCGTAACAGGCGCAGGTGGCGTGGTTATCGCCGCAGATTCCGCAGATGCGGCTGGTAATGAAGTGCGCATCCCGCGGATCTTTGTTCTTCATGAAAATGCTGTAGCCGCGGAAGATGGAAGACGTGGAGTGGCACTCGGCGACTTCCCGGTTATCGAAGTCGATCTTGGTATAGATCCCGAGGTTGCCGACGATCCGGGTGATCGGGTCCCAGTTCATCTCGACGAGCCGGCGTTGACCGGTATCCGTCCGACCTTTGGTCTGAGTAATAGTCCCCATTTTGCGTCTTCCTCCCTATGAATACGTCCGCTGCTGATACCCGGTGGTAAGCGCCGAGCCCTTGTGCCGCCACTTGGTTTCCTTGTTGGCGGTGTGATTGGTGATGCTCCGGAGCGCCCGGATCGCCGAGCCGTACGCGTATACGGTATCCGAGGAAATCTTCGCTCCCGGCGGCATATCCATGAAGGGCATGAACTTGTCCGGGAACCCGGGCATCGTGCACGCGATGCAGATTCCGCCGACGTTGGGGCAGCCGCCGATTCCGGCCATCCAGCCCCGCTTGGTCACGTTGCAGTTGACCACGGGCCCCCAGCAGCCGATCTTGACAAGGCACTCCGGCTTACCGTACTCGTATGTGAACAGGCCCTCCTCGTAGTAGCCGCCGCGGTCGCAACCTTCGTGGACCGTCTTCTCGAACAGCCATTTCGGGCGGAGGCGGTCGTCGAGCGGGATCATAGGCGCTTTGCCGGCCAGTTGATAGAGGAGATACAGCAGCGTCTCCATGAAGTTATCCGGCTGGACCGGGCAGCCCGGGACGTTGACTATGGGAACTCCGGCTTTCGATTTCCAATTCCAGCCGAGATAGTCGGCAAGTCCCATGCAGCCCGTCGGGTTGTTTTGCATGGCATGTATGCCGCCGTAAGTTGCGCACGTCCCCGCGGCCACTACCGCCGTCGCCTTGGGCGCAAGCCGGTCGATCCATTCGCACGTCGTGATCGGCTGGCCCGTATCCGGGTTCGTGCCTAACGCCGCCCAGTAGCCCTCCTGCTTCACGCGTTCGTTCGGAATCGAACCCTCGATCACCAGCACAAACGGCTCGAGCCGTCCCTTATCCGCTTCGAACCAGTACTTCATGAAGTCGCCGCCCACCTCATAGGCGAGGACCGGGTTGTGAAGATGGACCTTGGGCAGGCCGGGAATGGCTCCCATTAGCACGTCTTCCACGCTGGGCTGAGTCGCCGCGGTGATCGATACCGTATCGCCGTCGCAACTTAGTCCAGCGGTGATCCAAAGTATGTGAACTTCCGAAATTGCCGGAGGCTTCTGTGTAATCCTGCCGTACGGCTGCTCGGCCATTTGGCCCTCCCCTCGTGTTCTCAGTGTGTTCTTCGAGTGCTTAGGCGTCAACGAACGGGAGTGCTGAACGGTACGGGACTTATTGTGAAAATGTAACCCGTTAACAAATGCGGGGTAATTGTTCGTTGAATGGGAGGTCGATGATCCGCGTCCCGCCGATCTCCGTTTTCATGACCACCAGCTTCGGATGTGCCTGCACCGCATGGCCGATCGCCACGGCCTCACGGCCTTCTTCGGTGCCTCGCATGGCTTCGAGGACAGCGGTGCAATGGTCCGGATTTACAAAGGCGACGAGCTTTCCCTCATTCGCGACAAAGAGAGGGTCGATGCCCAACAGTTCGCAGGCGCCTCGAACCTCGGAGCGAACCGGTATCGACCGGGAGTCGATCTCGACGCCCACGCCGGACGAAGCTGCGATTTCGCACAACGACGTGCCCAGGCCCCCGCGCGTCGGGTCGCGCAGCACGTGGACCTCGCCCGCATCGAGCATCGCCGCCACCAATTGGTGCAGGGGCCGGGTGTCGGACAGAATTTCGCCTTCCAGATCCAGGCTTTCGCGTTTCGAAAGTACGGCCATCCCGTGGTCTGCGAGCGAGCCGCTGAGGATCACGGCATCTCCGGGCCGCGCGTTCGAAGCTGAAATCGCAACACCTTCGGGCACCAGTCCCATCCCGGTGGTCGTCACGAAGAGCTTATCCGCCGATTTTCGGTTGACCACTTTGGTGTCGCCGGTGACGATTGCAACGCCCGCCCGCGCGGCGGCAGCGGCCATCGATGCCACCACGCGCGAGAGTTCCTCTATGGGCAGGCCTTCTTCGAGAATGAAGGCAGCCGAGAGACAGAGCGGCTTGGCGCCGCTCATCGCGAGGTCGTTGACGGTGCCGTTCACCGCCAGTTCGCCGATATCTCCACCGGGAAAGAAGAGGGGTGTGACCACGAAGGAATCCGTAGTAAATGCCACCCGCGCGCCTTTGACTTCGATCACCGCCTGGTCGTCCAGTCTCCGCAGCAGAGGGTTGTCGAAAGCGGGCAGGAAGAGTTCGTTGATGAGTTGCGCGGTAAGTCGTCCTCCGCTGCCGTGGCCCATGACGATGTTCTTATGCCTGGTGAGCGGCAGCGGGCATGAGATAGCAAAGCTTTGCGCCATGGA
The DNA here is from genome assembly GCA_963796485.1 of Bryobacterales bacterium. GTDB lineage: Bacteria > Acidobacteriota > Terriglobia > Bryobacterales > Bryobacteraceae > CAWCDJ01. Next base: position 196,163 of record CAWCLV010000012.1, on the reverse strand, counting down.
TCAGATGATGTCCTCTTCCCCGAGAAGCACGTGGATCATGTCCCACATCACATGCAGCAGCGTGGTGTGAACTTCCTGGATCCGGTGAATGCTGAACGAGGGCACGGTCAGACAGTATTCCGCGATGTCCTTCGAGCGGCCCCCATCCTTGCCCGAAAAGCCGATGGTCAGCATTCCTCTTTCCCGCGCCGTCTGCAAGCCGTAGTTCACGTTTGCAGACATGCCGCTGGTCGAAATCCCGAGCGCGATGTCGCCGGCGCGGCCGAAAAGCCGCAACTGTTCGGCAAATGTCTGGGAAAAATCGCTATCGTTGCTGATCGCCGTGAGCAGCGCCGTATCGCAGGCCAGCGCCCGCGCGGGGAAAGCCCGGCGCTTTTCGATGATCGGATGCACGAACTCGACCGCCGCGTGCAGCGCGTCGCAGGAACTGCCGCCGTTGCCCATCACGAAGATCTGCCCGCCCGCTGCCAGCGCCTGGGCCGTGCGCGAGCAGACTTCTTCCAGCAGCGCGGCATTCGCCTCGAAGAACTTCTCCTTCATTTCCGCGCTTTCGCGGCACTTGCGGAGGACGGAATCCTTGAACTGCCTCGACGGGACGACTCCGGCTTGCGGCATGGCTATACCTCGGCTCCGAGCGAGACCAGGTGGCGGCCGTAGTTGTAATATGCGGCGCAGGCGCCTTCGGCCGAAACCATCGTCGCGCCCAAAGGCGTCTGGGGCGTGCATTCCGTGCCGAAGGCCGGGCATTCGTTCGGCTTCTTCAAGCCCCTCAGTACCTGGCCGCTGATGCAGACCGCGGGCTCGCGTGTGCAAATGCTCTCGACTTCGAAGATGCGGTCGGCATCGTGATCGCGGAATTCGTAACTGAGCTTATATCCGCTCTTCGGAATGATCCCGATGCCGCGCCAACTGCGGTCGGCGATATCGAATACGCGCGCGATCATCTTTCGGGCGGCCACGTTGCCCTCGCGGCTCACTGCACGCGCATACTGGTTCTCCACCTCGGCGCGGCCGTGTTCCAGTTGCCGCACCGTCATAAGGATGCCTTCCAACAGGTCGATCGGCTCGAAGCCGGTGATCACGATCGGCACCCGGTAGCGCGCCGCGATGGGCTCGTACTCGTGCCAGCCCATCACGGCGCACACATGCCCGGGCCCCAGGAAGCCTTGCACGCGGTTTTGCGGCGATTGCAGAATCCCGGTCATGGAGGGCGGAACCATCACGTGCGAAACCAGCAGCGAGAAGTTGCGCAGCCCCAACGCCTTGGCCTGGAATACCGCCAGGGCATTCGCCGGCGCCGTGGTTTCGAACCCTATGGCGAAGAACACCACTTGCTTATCGGGGTTCTCGCGCGCGATGCGAAGGCAATCCATCGGCGAATAGACGATCTTCACGTTGGCGCCCGATGCGCGCACCTGGAACAGGTCGCCCTCCGATCCGGGCACGCGCAGCATGTCGCCGAAAGAGCAGAAGATCACGTTGGGGCGGCGGGCAATGGCGTGCGCGCGGTCGATCATCTCGAGCGGCGTCACGCAAACCGGGCAGCCCGGCCCGTGCACCAGTTCGACCTCTTTCGGCAGCAGGTAGTCCAGGCCGTACTTCACGATTGAGTGAGTCTGCCCGCCGCACACTTCCATAAGGACCCACGGCCGGGTGACGGTCCGGCGTATCTCGCCGACTAACTTCTGCGCGACGCGGTCATCGCGGTACTCGTCAAGGTACTTCATCGTCGGTCTCCATCCGTACCTCTGTGAGCTGATCCATTTCCTCGAGATAGCGGTAAGTGCGCGCGGCCTCCTCCTCGTCCACTTTGCTGATCGCGAAACCTACGTGGACCAGCACATAGTCCCCGAGTTTCACGTCGGGCAGGTATTCCAGGCAGGCCTCGCGGGTGATGCCGCCGAAATCGACTTTCGACATTCTCACGCCGTGCTTCTCATGAAACTCGACGATCTTCCCAGGGATGGCAAGGCACATGACAGCAATCTCATGATAGTGCGAACACCGCACGGCGGCGAGCTTTCGCGCATTCCGGATGTGCCGCGCGATACGTTGTGGCATCAGTAACTTGGCAGCCATCGTGATCTACCGCGCAGGGCGTCGGCATTAGCGACGTTGCTAGAATGGCCCCGTGGCCCGACAACTCGTTGAATGCGTTCCGAATTTTTCCGAAGGGCGCGATGCTGCCAAGATCGACGCCATCGTTCAAGCGATTCTGAGCGTTCCCGAAGTGGTCTTGCTCGACCGCGAATCGGACGCCGACCATAACCGGTGCGTGCTCACCTTCGTCGGCCCGCCCGCGGCAGTTTCGGCCGCCGCATTTCGCGGCGTCGAGAAGGCGGTCGCGATCATAGACCTGACGCGGCACCAGGGCGCGCACCCGCGGATCGGGGCGGCCGATGTGGTGCCGTTCATTCCCATCGAGGGGGTCACGGTCGAAGAGTGCGTGCAACTGGCGGAACGCCTCGGAAACGAGATCTGGGAGAAGTTGCGGGTGCCGGTGTACCTGTATGAATCCGCCGCGCGCCGCCCCGAGCGGGTGAACCTGGAAAACATCCGCCGCGGGCAGTTCGAGGCGCTGGCGAAAGAGATGGGTACGGTGGCGGAGCGCAATCCGGATATCGGCGATCCGGTGTGCCACCCCACCGCCGGCGCCGTCGTGCTGGGCGCGCGGAAGTTCCTGATCGCTTACAACATCAACCTGGGGACTTCGGATGTTGGAATTGCGAAGAAGATTGCGAAGACGATTCGCTTTTCTACCGGCGGCTTTCGGTTCGTGAAGTCGATGGGCGTGACGCTGGCCTCGCGCAACCTGGCGCAGGTCTCGATCAACCTGACGGATTTCGAGCAGACCCCGATGCACCTGGTGTTCGAAACCGTTCGCCGCGAGGCCGAGCGCTGGGGCGTGCCCGTGGTGGGGAGCGAGATCGTCGGGCTTATCCCAAAGAAAGCCATCGAGATGTCCGCCGAGTATTTCCAGCGGTTCGAAAACTTCCGCTCCGAGTTGGTGCTGGAGAACCGGATCGCCCAGGCGCTCGCCGCCCGGACGGGGCTGCCCGAATTTCTGGATGCGCTGGCGGCTCCCACGGCGACTCCCGGCGGAGGCAGCGCGTCCGCTGCAGCGGCGGCAATGGCCGCGGCCCTCGGCGCCATGGTGACCCGGCTTTCGAAGCAGGACCCGGGCGCGTTCGAGGAAGACCGGCAATTCTTCACCGAAGCCGTGGACCGCGATGCGGAGGCGTTCCAGCAAGTGATGGCCGCGTACAAGCGGCCGAAAGACGAACGCGCCCCTTACGTCGAGGAGGCGTTGCACGGCGCCGCCGAAGTGCCGCTCGAAGTTCTCGAGCGGGCCTCGCAGATGCACGGCCGCCTGGAGCGTCTGGAGATTCCGGCGAAGTTCGGCTCGGACCTCGCGGTCGCGAAAGCACTGGTAACCGCAGCCAAGGCCGGGGTTCTCGAAAACGTGAAGATCAATCTCGATTCCATTCACGACGAGAGTTTCCGGAAGTCCGTCGCAGCACGACTCGCCGCGCTCGGCATGGCCTGAACAGCGCTATTATTGCCTCGGAGCGTGAAATGAGCGTAACCACCGCTATCCGTGCCCCTCGCGGAAACGCCATCAGTTGCAAGGGCTGGCATCAGGAAGCCGCCCTTCGTATGATTCACAACAACCTCGATCCGGAGGTGGCCGAAAAGCCCGACGAGCTGATCGTATACGGCGGAACGGGCCGTGCCGCGCGCGATTGGCCGTCGTTCCACGCGATCGTCCGCGCCCTGCAATCGCTCGAAAACGATGAAACGCTGATGGTGCAATCGGGCCGTCCGGTGGGGATCTTTCGCACGCATCCCGAATCGCCGCGGGTGCTGATTGCCAATTCCAACCTGGTGGGACACTGGTCCAATTTCGCCGAGTTCACGCGCCTGGAGAAACTGGGGCTCACGATGTACGGCCAGATGACCGCGGGGTCGTGGATCTACATCGGCAGCCAGGGGATCGTGCAGGGCACGTACGAGACACTCGCGTCCGTGGGCCGCAAGCATTTCGGGGGAACGCTGCAAGGCAAGTTCGTGGTGTCCGGCGGCATGGGCGGGATGGGCGGAGCCCAGCCGTTGGCCGCCACCATGAACGGCGCGCGATTCCTCGGAATCGATGTCGATCCGCAGCGGATCCGGCGGCGGGTGGAAACCGGTTATTGCGATCACCTGGCGCGCAATCTCGATGAGGCCTTGCGGATGCTCCACGAGGCCGAAGGCAGCGGGCAGGCGATCTCGGTCGGGCTGGTCGGTAACTGTGCCGACTTGATCCCGGAACTGGCGCGGCGCGGTGTCGTTCCGGATGTCCTGACCGACCAGACCAGCGCGCACGACCCGCTGAACGGGTACGTTCCGAACCACATGTCGCTCGAAGAGGCGCGGGCGCTGCGCATGCGCGACCCGGAGGAGTATATCGCGCGGTCCACCGCCGCGATGGGAGCGCACGTGGCAGGCATGCTGGCGCTGCAAAAGGCGGGTGCCGTGACTTTCGATTACGGCAACAACATCCGTACGCAGGCCGCCAAGGCCGGGGTGGCCAATGTGTACGACATCCCCGGTTTCGTGCCGGAGTACATCCGGCCGCTATTCTGTGAAGGCAAAGGCCCGTTCCGCTGGGTGGCGCTTTCCGGCGAACCGGAAGATATCTATCGCACCGACCAACTCGCGCTCGAGATGTTCCCCGAAGACGAGACGCTGGCCCGCTGGATTCCGCTGGCGCGGGAGCGCATCCAATTCCAGGGCCTGCCCTCGCGCATCTGCTGGCTCGGCTATGGCGAGCGGGCCGAATTCGGCATGGCCATGAACCGCCTGGTCCGGAAGGGCGAACTCAAGGCGCCCGTGGTGATCGGCCGCGACCACCTCGATACCGGGTCGGTTGCCTCGCCGTTCCGGGAAACGGAGGCCATGCGCGACGGCTCCGACGCCATCGCCGATTGGCCGCTGCTCAACGCACTGGTGAACACCGCTGCCGGAGCTTCGTGGGTTTCCATACATAACGGCGGCGGCGTGGGCATCGGGTACTCCCAGCACGCCGGGATGGTGGTGGTGGCTGATGGCACCGAGGTCATGGAACGGCGCCTGGAACGCGTGCTGACCAGCGATCCGGGAATGGGCGTGATTCGCCACGCGGATGCCGGCTACGAAGAGGCCGTTCGTTTTGCGCGCGAGCACGGCATCAAACGGCCCATGGAGAGCGCTTGAAGGAACTCGCGGTTTGGAACGCCGGGCAACTCGTTACCCTGGCCGGGCCGCCGCGCCCCCGCAAAGGGCTTGAATTGGGTGAGCTTGCCGTGATTCCTGGCGGCGCTCTGCTGGCGCGCGACGGCCGGATCCACGCCGTGGGTACCCGTGCGCAAATCGAACCCCTGCTGGGGCCGGATGCCGAAGTGGTGGATGCCGGGGCCGCGATCGTGCTGCCCGGGTTTGTCGACGCCCACACGCATCCGGTGTTCGCCGCGAACCGCGCCGCGGAGTTCGAAGAACGCAACCAGGGCGTGTCCTATGCGGAGATCGCCGCGCGCGGCGGCGGTATCCGCTCCACCGTCCGGAATACCCGGGCCGCTTCGGAGCAGGAACTCCTGGCCGCGGGGCGACGCTATCGCGAGTGGTTTCTGCGCGGCGGAACCACTACCGTGGAGGCGAAATCCGGCTATGGGCTCTCGCTCGAATCCGAATTGAAGATCCTGCGGGTGATCCGGTGTCTCGGCGCCGAGGGCAGCCTCCGCATGGTGCCGACGTTCCTGGGCGCGCATGAGGTTCCGGACGAGTTCCGCGGCCGCGCGGATCGATATGTGGATCTCGTCGTAGAGGAAATGATGCCCGCGGTGGCGCGCGAAAAGCTCGCCGACTACTGCGACGTCTTTTGCGAGCCGAACGTGATCCCTTTCGTTCAGGCGCGCAGGGTCTTGGAGGCCGGGCGCCGCGCGGGTCTCGGGTTGAGGATTCACGCCGATCAGTTCACGGCGGACGAAGGCTCGCGTCTGGCTGCCGAACTTGGCGCCGCGACGGCGGACCATCTGGAGGCCACCACCGAGGCGGGGTTCGCGGCGCTGGCGGCCGCCGGTGTACAACCTGTGCTCCTGCCGGCTTCGGTTTACGCTCTGGGCTCCTCACGGTATCCGCAGGCGCGGCGAATGATCGAGCTTGGACTCGCCATAGTACTCGCCACGGACTTCAATCCTGGATCCTCGCCGACCGCCTCGATGCCGATGGTGCTGTCCCTTTCCGCGACGCACATGAAGCTGACCGCTGCCGAATCCATCACCGCCGCCACCATCAATGCCGCGTACAGCATCGGCCTCGGCGATCACGCCGGCTCCCTCGAACCGGGCAAGTGGGCGGATTTCGCGATCCACGACTTCGAAGATTATCGCGAGCTTTCATACTTCTTCGGGCGCGACACGGCGCGTTCCGTGTACATCGGCGGCAGCCGCGTTTTCCACAGGTGAGTTCGACGGGTCGATTCCGGCGTTAACAAAAATTTACGGTTTTCGCTAATCTAAACCCCTCGTTCCTTCGTCTATGTAGATAGCAGCAGGTCGATAATATGTGCCAGAAAATGGATTCCTATAAACTCCGCGAGTTGCGCTCGAAAACCGACCGCCAGCTTCTTGCCGTCATTCGGCACCAACTTGGAGCCGCGCTCAACGCGGCGAACAGCTACGACCAGGAGTTACAGGTGCGCGCGATGGCCGTACACGACGAGTTGTGCCGCCTGCTGCCGCTGGTCTACGATCTGGCCCCGGGCGATCGGCGCCGCCTGGAATCCGAACTGGGTGAACTCGCCGATCTTCTGAACGCCGCCGCCTGAGCCTCAACTCCGCCGCAACCGGGAATTATAGTAAGGTCACCATAGAGGGCCAATGACAAGAATTCTGCTGGTTGCGGCGGTGTGCGTGTGCGTAGCGTCCGCGGACACCTATCCCAGGCAGCCCGGCATCGATGTGCAGCACTATATTTTCCGGGTCTCGCTCAACGACCAGAACGATTCGATTACCGGCGAGACGACCATCGTGGTCCGATTTGTCGAAGCCGGAGTGGCGCACGTCGCGTTCGACCTTGCATCTCCAGCCGCCGGGAAGGGGATGACGGTAGACGACGTGCGTTCGGGCGATTTTCCCGTTCCGTACGCGCACGATAACAACCGGCTGCAACTCACGCTTTCCGCGGCTGCCGCCCTCGGCGAGACTCGAAGGTTTACCGTCCGGTACCATGGCACCCCGGCGGACGGCCTCAAAATTCTCAAAAACAAATACGGTGATCGGTGTTTTTTCACCTCCAACTGGCCGGACCTCGCGCGCCAATGGTTGCCAAGCGTCGACCATCCGTATGACAAAGCGACCGGCGAGTTCTATGTCACGGCGCCTTCGAAATACCAGGTTGTGGCGAACGGACGGCTTGTGGAGACGCTGGATTTGGGCGATGGCCGCCGCACCACCCACTGGCAGCAGGACGAGCCGATCCCCGTCTGGCTGTACAGCATTGGGGTCGCCGAGTTCGCGGCACGCCGTTTCGGTTTGGCGGCTGGGGTGCCTCTCGAAACCTGGGTCTACCACCAGGACCGCGATGCCGGAGTCACCACGTTCGAAGAACCGACGCGCGAGGCCATCGAGTTCTTCAGTTCGCACATCGGCCCGTACCCTTACGACAAACTGGCTGCGGTGCAAACCGCTGGAAACGGCGGCGGCATGGAGGTGGCGAGCTCCATTTTCTATGGCGAAAAAGCGGTGACCGGGCGGCCTGCCACCGGCCTCGTCGCGCATGAGACCGCCCACCAGTGGTTCGGCGATTCGGTCACGGAAAAGGACTGGGACGATGTCTGGCTCAGCGAGGGCTTCGCAACCTACTTTACGCTGCTCGCGACTGAGCACTACGAGGGCCGCGACGCCTTTGTGGACGGGCTCAAACGGGCGCGGACGCGGATCTTCGCCACCGAAAAGCGCATGCCGGGAGTAGCCGTGATACAGGAGAAACCGTGGAGCGGCATCCCCAACCAGATCGTATATCAGAAGGGCGGCTGGGCGCTTCACATGCTTCGCGGCCAGATCGGCACCGCGAAATTCTGGGACGGCATTCGGGAGTACTACCGCCGCTATCGCGACAGCAGCGCATCCACCGAGGACTTTCGCAAAGTGATGGAAGAGGTCTCGGGGGCGGACCTGGGCTGGTTCTTCCGCCAGTGGCTATATCGTCCCGGGTCGCCCCTCGTCGAAGGCACTTGGGCTTATGATGCCGCCGCGAAGAAGGTGGTGGTCGAGCTTGCGCAGACCCAGGCGGGGGACGCGTATCGCTTGCCGCTCGAGATCGGAGTTGCCGGCAAGATCGAAAAGATCGAGATGGACCGAAAGCAGCAGCACTTTGAAATTGCCGCGGCCGCCGAGCCTTCCACGGTGGAGTTGGACCCCAACACGTGGATCCTCATGGACGCCAAATTTTCAAAGCGCTAACGAGCGCCGGTAGTGTTAGTATCCGGCTGCAGCCCACTTGCGCCAGGCGTCCTCGGCTTCCGGGTCCGGCTCGCGCTTCAGGGCGATATATCGTCCCAGCCAGCGGCGGGCGCGCCGAAAGTCTCCGGTCTTCGCAAAGACCTGTCCCAGCGCTCGCGCGCATGCCGGATATTTCGGCTCGTGGGTGAGGTGCGCGTCGCACTCCTGCTCCAGATAGTCGAACACGCGCGAGGAAGGCTGCGCCGCGACCCCCGGCGGTAGTTGGCGAACGAACACCATCGCCGCGGAATCGCCGTAGACCAGTTTCCAGTCTGTCTGCTGCGGGTCGGAAAGCGCGGGGGCCAGATTGTAGGTCAGCCCGAGGCTGTATTCGAAGCCGTTCATGACGAGGGTCTGCACGCCGTACCGGGCCAGCAGTTGCTGCGCGTCCGGCTTGCCGTCATTCGCGGTGTGGTTGTACAGGATGCGCGCATAATCCTGGAACACGGCTTCGCTCAACGCGCGCCCGTCGATGAAGACCTTCTGTTGCGGCCACAATCGCCAGATCAGGTATCCGCCGAACTCATACGTGTTGAACAACGGTCCCGAGACGTGGTGGGCTAGCAGGAAATCGGCGGCTCCGGCGGGCCACCTCCAGTTTTCGACGTGCGGCTGGAAGTAGCCTCCCACTGCGGCCGCCGCGGCCATCAGTGCGGCGGCGGCTTGCATGCTGTAGCGTGGCAGGACCTTACGGGCCGGTACATACGAGAAAATCGCGATGGGCGCGAACCAGCCCGCCAGGATCGTGTTGCGCTGGGCCGACAACGCCGCGGCGCCGAACACCAGGAACAGCAGCCAATCGGCGATCCTGACGCGCCGCCGCTGCCAGAGAAGAACCGCGACGCCTCCGGCAAGCAGCACACTGAGGGCGTTGGGCGGCCAGAGTACCGGCGACTGCCACTCGAGCAGGTGTCCTGTCAGGAAGCTCGAACGGTAGCTCATCAGGGTTTCGAAGATCCGGTAGCCGTTCGGATTGATGCCGGATACCAGCGCCGTCGCGGCCGCCGATGCGTACAGCGCACGATTATCGCCTTTCCGCCTGAACAGCGCCTCGGCCACGTAGGCCCCGACCACTACCAAGCCCAGAAAATATCCGCCGTGGCAGTTCGCCCAGATCAGCATCAGGATGGGGAGAAGCCAGAGCCGGCGGCGGGACTCGAGCAGCGTCACGAAGACCCCCACCATCAGGAACGTCACCAGGTAGGGCCGGTCCACCGCGAATTCACGCGCCGCCGCTCCGGCCGCGATAGCGGCTGCCAAGGCGCGGTAAAACCCGCCGTACCGGCGAAAGACCACCAGCCCGGCGAGTCCGCAGAATGCCGCGAGCATCAAGGCGCGGGCCATGGCGACTCCCGCGAACCCAGCGACGCGCCAGACCAGGAACATCAAAACCTGTGCCAGCCATTCATGGGTAAGGTTGAAGTGCCTGGTGAGGGTCTCCCCCGGGTACGCGCTGCCCGCCGTTGCGGTGGTGTAAGCGAACGGGTCGGGGACCGGCAGGCGGTGGGCTTCCCAGAGATACTGGCCGGTCTTGAGGTGCCACCAGAAGTCCGAATCGGCCACTGGCCGGGAAAACCAGCTCAGCAGCAGCACGCCCGCCAGAAGGATCAGCGCTTTCTCACGATTCACCATGCCACCTGGTATTTTCTCAGGATTCCCCCGCTGCGCCCGGCGACCTCCGGTTCTGCACGATTGTACAAAAGATACACTGGTCGTCTGGCGCGTAAGCAGCTAGGATCTAATTGATCGTCTAACGCGCAAATAGAGACACTTCGCGGCTGCCTTTTCGCCTCTCAATCAGATCCCTCCAGAAAAGGCGGCCGCGTTTTTTTGTTCTCGCGATTCAGTCGTGTTTGGCGAACCTGCGCAGGCGGAGCATCTCGAAGAGGGAGATGTAGAGGTTCACAATCCCCAGGCCGCTGACCGCACCCCGGACATACATGTTGTCCCAGTAATAGTGCCAGCCCGAAATCCACGTGGAAAAGAAGTTGTTGTCCCAATACTCGGTCCACGGGAATACCGCCAGGAAAAATCCAATCTCGAGGCAGAACGTGATGAACAGAACTGCCGACATTTTGTGATACCAGCGATACTCCGGCATGTTGACGGGAATCGGCCCGGGCAGGACATTGCCTGCCGCCGGCGGAATGCCTCTGGATTCCGGCTCCGTCGGCATCATGCGGCGCCTGCCGTGTCGAATAGTTCCATTTGCGGATTGTAATCGATAGGAAAACGGGAATGGGCTCGAACGGGCTCGAAACTCAGGCGGTGCAACGGAGTAGGCCCATACTGTTCCAGTGCGCGGTAGTGCTCCGGCGTGGAATACCCCTTGTGGGAAGCCAGGCCATATTGGGGGAATACGGCGTCCCACACCCGCATCAGTTCGTCGCGCCAGACCTTGGCAACGATGGATGCCGCCGCAATCGCGTGACACCGGGCATCGCCCTTGATCAGGGGACGCTGGGGAAGCGGCAGATCGATAGACACCGCGTCCACCAGCAGGAAATCCGGTTGGGGCACCAGACGGCTGACGGCTAGCCGCATCGCGGTGCGGGAAGCCTGATAAATGTTCACGTAGTCGATGACGGCGGCGTCCACGGCGGCAATCGCATAGGCCACGGAGCGTTCGCGGATGCGCTCTGCCAGAATCTCGCGCCGCTCCGGCTCGAGGACCTTGCTGTCATCCAGGCCCCGGATCGGGCGGTCCGCATGTAAAATGACCGCGGCGGCAACCACCGGGCCGAAAAGCGCCCCGCGTCCCACCTCGTCCACCCCAGCGACAGCCGCGAAGCCGCGCGCACGCAACTCTCGCTCGAGCGTGGCCTCACAACGGAATTTGCTACCCGCCGGCTCGGGTCGCATGGAGAGCCCTATCGGTGCTTAGGTGCGTTCTTTAAGACGGGCAGCCTTGCCGCGAAGTTTGCGAAGGTAGTAGAGCTTCGCGCGCCGCACACGCCCTGTCCGAACCACGTCGATGTGGTCGATGACCCGCGCGTTCACCGGGAAAATGCGCTCTACCCCCTGGCCGAAGCTGACCTTGCGCACCGTGATGCTTTCGCCCATCCCGGTGTTGTTGCGGGCGATAACCGTTCCTTCAAAAGCCTGCAACCGCTCTTTATCGCCTTCTTTGATCTTGACGTGGACGCGGATCGTATCGCCGGGACGGAATACCGGGACGTCACTCCGCTTGTTCTTGTTAATAAACTTGGTCAACAGCGCGTTCTGCATGGAAATTCCTTGGAATATTTATCTTAGCAAATCGGGCCGCAGCCGCGCCGTCTTGTCGAGGGCGGTGGATTTGCGGAATTTGCGGATCTCTTCGTGGTTCCCGTTCAACAGGACCTCCGGCGCCTTCCAGCCCCGAAATTCGGCCGGGCGGGTCCAGTGGGGGCAGTCCAAAAGCCCCTCTCCGTGCCCCGTGTCCTGAAAAGAGTCGAAGGCGGTCGAACTCTCATTCCCGAGCACTCCGGGCAGCAGACGCGCGACACTATCCACCACCACCGCCGCCGCCAGCTCGCCTCCGCTCAGGACGTAGTTGCCGATTGAAACCTCTTCATCCGCCAGGTGTTCCGCCACGCGTTCATCCACGCCTTCGTACCGCCCGCAGATCAACAGGAGTTCGCTTTCCCGGCTCAAACGATTGGCCATCCCCTGGTCGAACATGCGGCCCTGCGCGGAAAGGAGGATCACCTTCCGGTCCGGTGTCCGTTCGGGCCAGATGGATTCCACCGCCAGAAAGAGCGGCTCCGGCTTCATTACCATTCCTTCGCCGCCGCCGAACGGCCGGTCATCTACCGTCTTGTGACGGTCGAAGGTCCAGTCGCGGAGGTTGTGAATGCAGATATCGAGCAGTCCCGCATCCTTGCCCCGCTTCAACACGCCGTGGGTGAACGGCCCCTCGAAAAAATCGGGGAAAATTGTTAAAACGTGAAAAATCACGACCGGTTCAGATCTTTCAGGCCCTCGGGCAATTCCACGATAATCCGCTTTTCAGCCGGGTTGATCTCGATGCAGAAGGCCCGCGCGAACGGGATCATCAGACTCCCGTCTACCACCAGCAGACCCGGTCCTCCCGCATCCTCGAGGCCGGTCACATGGCCGAGGGACTCGCCGCTGACACGGTCGATGACTTCACAGCCGACCAGGTCGGAATCGAAGTACTCGCCTTCTTCGAGCGGCGCCCGCTCGCTCAGCGGAACGCGAACCTCGGCGCGTGACAGCGCTTCGGCTTCGGGTATGGAATCGACACCGCGGAACTTGAAGATTAGAGTGCCGGAGTGGAACCAGATGGATTCGATCTCCACCGTTCGCAGCAGTTGACCCGAGGCGTCGAAGAGCGTCACCTCGCGAAGGTGTTCATAACGCTCGGGCTTGCTGCTGAGCGCAAACGCAGTGATTTCGCCACGGTTGCCGCGCGTCTTGCCGAGCACGGCGACCGTGACCCAATCGCTTTCCGGCGAATTCACTCGAGAATTTCCAGCGTGAAGCGGCGGTTGAGCTTCATGCCGGCTGCTCCGAGAATCGTTCGAATCGAGCGGGCCGTGCGGCCCTGTTTGCCGATTACCTTCCCGAGATCGCTGGGAGCCACCTTCAATTCGAGCACGGTTACCTGCTCGCCCTGCACTTCTCGGACGGAAACCTCCTCCGGGATGTCAACCAGAGCTTTCGCAATGTCTTCGATGAGCTGTCTCATTTACCCCGCCTCCCTAAAGCTCATGGTACCTGAACACAAAGGGTGAAACGAGCGAAAATATGTCAGTGACAGTTTTCTTGTCGTTCTGTTTCTTACAGATACACGGGGGCGTCCGCGAGTTAAGCAACCGGCTGGGCAGCCGCGGCCGGGTTTTTCTCGACCAATCGTTTGACGGTCTCCGACAGCTGGGCGCCGTTTTTGGTCCAGAAATCGATCCGGTCGTGCTTCAACAGCACCTGCGCCGGAGAGGTGACCGGATTATAATGGCCGACTACTTCCAGGTTGCGGCCATTCCGGGCCCGTTCCTTCTCAATCACGACAACGCGATAGAACGGCTTCTTCTTGGCGCCAAACCGCGCCAGGCGAATCATCAGCATCGATACTCCAACATGTAAAATCTTAGCGCCCGGGGCCGCCGGGCATATCTCCGAAGGGGAACCCGGGGGGCAACTTCATCTTCCCCAGCTTCTTCCCGAGCATGCCGCCGGAAAATGACTTCATCATTTTCCGCGCCTGCGAATACTGCTTCAACAACTGGTTGACTTCCTGCACCGACGTCCCGCTGCCCTTGGCGATCCTCCGCCTCCGGCTGCCGTTGATGATCATGTGGTTATCGCGCTCGTGCGGCGTCATCGAATCGATGATCGCCACCACGTGGTTGATTTCCTTCTCATCCACTTTGACGTCTTTCAATTCCTTCAGAATCCCCACCTTGGGCATCATCCCCAGAAGGGACTGCAGCGGGCCGAGCTTCCGGATCTGGCGCAACTGGTCGCGGAAGTCCTCGAGCGTGAAATCGTTCTCGATGAGCTTGCGCTGCATCTCCACGGCTTTTTTCTGGTCGATCGCCTCTCCGGCTTTCTCGATGAAGGAGAGGAGGTCGCCCATGCCGAGGATGCGGTTTGCCGCCCGGTCCGGGTGAAACGGCTCGAGCGCGTCGAACCTTTCGCCCACGCCCACGAACTTCAACGGCTGCCCCGTGACGTGGCGGATGGAAAGCGCCGCGCCGCCGCGGGCGTCGCCATCCATCTTCGTCAGGATCACGCCGGTGATGCCCAGCCGCTTGTGGAATTCGTCGGCCGACTTCACCGCGTCCTGCCCGGTCATGGCGTCCGCCACGAACAGGATTTCCACCGGCTGCAACTGTTCTTTCAGTTCCTGCAGCTCGCTCATCAGCTGTTCGTCGATGTGCAGGCGTCCCGCAGTGTCCACCAGCAGCACGTCACGCCCGCTCTGGACGCTTTCGCGCCGCGCGCTCCGCGCCAACTCGAGCGGTTTAGCCTCTTCGGGCGCGCCCTCATAGACTGGCTGCCCGATCTCTTTGGCGATCACCCTGAGTTGCTCGCGCGCCGCCGGCCGGTACACGTCCACCGAAACCACCATTGGGCGGTGGCCGTTCTTCGAAAGCCAGCGGGCCAGTTTGCCGGTCGAGGTGGTCTTGCCCGAGCCTTGCAGGCCAACCACCAGGAACACGCTCGGCGGGTCATTGGCGAAGCGCAGCTTCGATTCGTGGCTGCCGAGGATCTTGATCAGCTCCTCGTGGACGATTTTGATGACCTGCTGGGAGGGCGAAAGTGCCATGAGCACTTCCTCTCCCATGGCCTTCTGCTTGATGTTCTCGATGAGCTGTTTGACAACGCGGAAGTTGACGTCGGCCTCGAGCAGCGCCAGGCGAATTTCGCGCAGCGCGGCTTCCATGTTTTCAGCCGTGAGTTTCCCTTCGCCGCGCAGGTTCTTGAAAACCCTCTGCAGCTTATCCGATAAGTTGTCAAACATGAGAACGTGAATTCCCCCGCGACTGGAGCGCGGAGGTTGCTAATTGATTATACCTGACGGGGATCCTACTCCGGCGGCGCGATTCGGATGCTGGACGCAGCCATCTTGCCGGTGCGGTCCATTCCCAGTTCGTAGAGCACCCGGGTTCCCGGACGGAGATCGGTGGCCAGACCCTCCACCAGCCGCGAGACGTGGAAGAAAATATCCCGTCCCCCATCATCGGGCCGTAAAAAGCCGAAGCCTTTGGCTTCGAAGTAGGTCACTACGGACCCCTTCTGCTCGCCGGAAGGCAATTCGCTTTCCTGGGTCTCGGAGGCCGATTGAGCCGGTCTGCCAGACTTATCGCCGACGCCCTGCTTGATCAGCGCGAGGTCGGCTTCGCTCCAGCCCGACGGGGGCTGCGTCTCAGATGGGATCTTGAGGTCCGGATTACGCTTCCGGGCCTCCTCGAACAATCTTTTTTGGCGTGCGTTCAACGAGAAAATCCTCTCCTGTCCCGCTAGGCCGTAACGGGGGCCGTTTTCTTTCTACGGGAACCCTTCTTTTCCGCGGGCGGTTGGCGGTCGCTCTTCTTCAAGCTGCCCATCACCATGCCGGTGACGAATTTCTTTTCACCGTGGTCGTCAAACTTGATCACGATGCGCTCTTCACTGCTCGACAGAACCGTCCCGAGGCCGAACTTTAGATGTTCGACTTGGGCGCCCTGGGAAAATGTATTCGAAGCCATAGATTTTGCTAAGCTTTACTCCTCAGAGGATTGCACGGGGGATCGGGTACCAGCGTACAGGTGGTAGAGTGATCGGACAGTAGTACCACAATGGTTACCCGCTAATTGTAGCAAATTAGGTGCCAACCTGTCGAGAGCGGCGTGACGCCAACACCCTGCGGACGCGCGCAAACCCCTAAGGCCAATAGCCCTGACGGGTTCGAATCACCGCGCCGTCGGCGCCGCTCACAGCGATTCGAATCGGATGCCAGGAAGTTCCGGCAGCTTCCGGCAGTTTCCAGGCGAGAAGGTACGTGTGGTCGAGATTGCGGCTGATCTCGGCAAAGATATCGCCGATTTTCTGGGGCTTATAGAGCCGGAAGGGGAGCCCCCCCGTCACGCCCGCAAGCTCCTCGAGCGTCTTGAGCAGTTCGGGCTGCCGCAGTGCCTCACCCTCTGCGATCACGTAAAGCGGTATCCCGGAGCGGCGGGCCTGGCGGGATGCCGCCACCGCCGAAAGGGCACTGGCATTATCATTGCCATCCGTAAAGACCACCAGGCATTTCTTTCCTTTGCGCTGCGCGAGCTCCCGGGCGACCTTCGAAATAGAGTCAAACAAAGCCGTGCTGCCGCCCGCGACCGCCCGCATGACCGCCTGTTTGGCCGATTTTCGATCCGTGGTAAATTCCTGATTCACTCGCAGGGTCGTATTGAAGGTGTAAACGGCAACCGCTCCGCCGTTCGGCAGTTCGTCGATGAAACGCATGACCGCGGACCTAAGGGCCGGCATGAAGCTCTGCATGCTTCCTGTAACGTCGAGAAGGAGTGCGCAGGTAAGCGGATCTTCCGCCCCTTCAAAGGCCAGCAGCGGCTGCGAACTGTCGTTATCGTAAACCTGAAAGCGGTCGCGCGAGAGATTGGGAATCGGATTGCCGTTCCTGTCGAATACGCTGGCGTATGCTTCGACAAGGCGCGTTTCCACCCGGAACGTGGGGCCGGACTGCTGGGCCATGGCGATGGAGGCGGTCAAGAGCACCGCTGGAAGGGATGACTTCATTTGGCCGTCATAACCTCTCGAAGGCGCGCTCCGTCGAAGCCGCTGTAAGCCGATAGAACGGCCTGCCAGTCCCGATAGTCGGCCATTTGGATGCCGCCCAGCACATCGCGGGCGGCGATTTCCGCGACGGTCGGCAGTCCTTCTTCCGGAAGCCCTTCCCGCGCAAAAAGATACCCCAGGTAGAGCTTGAACTCCGCCAGACGTTCCGCCAGGTACACCGGGTAAAGCTCTGTCGCCGTGTCTTCATAGGGCCGCAACTCGGTCATGGTCGGGGTGGAATCACCCCGTAATGTGGGCAGCGCCGGGCCAAGCGCCGACACACCGTCGGGAAACGCTTCAGCCGATGCCAGGTACTCATCGATTGCGGGCGATTTGGCGATGAGGCGGGGAGAAGCGCTCCGAATTCCGGCCGCGAGGAAAAGGAGGTCGGAAAGGCTCAGCGAAGACCAGGCGACATCCCAATCGTGTCGCTGGAGAGCCGAGAGCAGCCGGGCGCGGCGGTTGAGCGAAAGCAGCCCATAGGTGGAAACGGCGATGGTGTCGAATACTTCGCTCCGATCCGCGGCCATGACGAGCCAGTCCTGCGCGGCGTGAATCGCGACAGCCGTGGCGCGCAGGGTTTGAACTTTCAGCCTGGACCAGTCCGTCGTGCGGATGCTGCCGATCATTGCCGCGGCGACGAAACTCGTGTTCGGATCCAGACTTCGAAGTTCACCGGCGCCGGAGGCGCCCGCGATTGCGGCGATCCCGTCGAAACCCCCTTCACCACGACTGCCGGCCCCCTCGCTCGAAACGTTCAGGCCGGCGGTAGGGAAATACTCGGTAGACCCTGTGGAGGCAATCACGAAGCTGTGCTTGCGAAGGAACAACGTGTCGTTGGCAATCAGGGGATCATCCGAACGGAAGTTCGCGGCATATACCTGGCCGGCCAGCGCAAGCAGCGTGCGGAACGCGATCGCGTCCCAGTAGTCGGCGGCGAACTTCGGAAGGTTCTTCGACAGCTTCTTTTTGCCGGCCTCCTTCTGTAATCGGGAGTTCAGGGAGGCCATGCGCGCCGGCCGCCCGGGGCCGAGCGAAGCCGCCAGCGCCGGCGGCAGTTTCAAATGCCGGGGAATCTCGGGATCGCGGAAATTCTTCGCGATATCGACGATGGTTTTGGCGTACGGTCTTGGATCTCCGTTGCCTGACGCAACTTTCGAGAGCGCATCGTGAAGAACCAGCAGTTCATCGAGCTTGGGCACGCTCTGCAACTCCAAAACGCGATCGAAACTACGCCGCAGGTCTTCTCCCGGAGCGAAGGTTTGGTCCGCGAAGGTGAATGTGGACTCCTTCGGCACGCTGACAAGAAGTTCGCGCAATGAGGGCAGGTGGCGGGAGGCGCCCAGAACCTGAAGGTAGCTGCCGAGGAAATCGAGCGTTACCCTGGCCCACTGCCCCGGCGTTTGCGCCTGGTTCATGGCTTTCGTGAAGCCGCCGGCCATGGCCGCGGTTTTGTCCGGCTTAAGGCGCCGGCTGTTTTCGGCGGATGCGAGCAGATATAGAACGGAATGAAACAGGCCCGCCGGTAAATTGGCCTGCTTCCAGTCCAGTGCGCGCATCTTCTCCACGAAGCCGAAGATCTCGCGGTATTGCGGGGCCTGAAGTCCGGTCAGCTCTGCGAAATATCCGTATAAGCCCTCGGCCGACGAAAACTTCTCGGCGAGCATCAAAGCGGAGGCTTCGTCCAGCGGTTCGGCATGGCGGGCGTCCACGCGCAATACGGCGAGCAGGTTTTGCCAGTTTCCGTAAAGCGTGTGGTTCTGTGTGTACTCGCCTTTGATGAGCCGGAGGAGAATCTCGTCCTCGACCTCCGGCGTCGTCACGCGAGAGACTTTCTTGAGGCGCCGGTCCGTAGCCTGGACGGAATTCGATTTTCCTTTGGCCACCATCCAGACCTCCGGCGAGCCTGGAAACTCCAACTCGCCTTCGGAGTCAATCGGCAACTCCCGGAAGAGATCCTGAATCGAAGCGGACCCGAACTTCCGCGATGTCTTGGATTGCGCCTGCGCGGAATCGCGGAATACGTCGTAAAAGGCCTTCGTCCTCTTAGCGCTGGCTGTGAAGAACCGCTGTCTCCGAAAATCCAATTGCGAAAGGAGGAAATAGAATTTCAAAAGACGGCCGTCATCCCGGTCCAGGAGTTCACGGAGAAAACGGCGGGGATCGGTTGGCTGCGCGTGCGCCAGGGAGGCCCAGACCGGCGCTGCGGAGACTCCGCCCGGGACTTCCACGCGGCCCGCCGAGATTTGCAGGCACGACGCATAGAGCGTCAGGAGCGGACTGTACTTCTCGGCCAACGGTTTCATGCCGACCGATTGAACAAGCAGCGCGGCGGAACTCTGTTCCATGTTAGACAATGCGGCGTAGAGCGCCGTCATGTCGGAGTTTCGCGCCATTGCCTCGACGAAACCGCCGGCGTAGCGTTCTCCATGGTAGAACTGGTCCTGCCACATCTTCTCGGAGGGAAAGATGTCCACCGGCGCGTTTTCGATTTCCAGCACGAAGTCGCGTCCGGACTGGAGTCGCTCCTGCATGGAGACTACGTCGATTGCAAGTGCGGAGCCCAGGTCCTGCCGCCTCGCCCGCTTGCCCTTTAGGGTAGGCTCGACGATCAGCATCCCGGAGTCACGCCGGGTGCGCCATCCAATCAGGGAGAGGACCCGCTCGGTAACTCGCGAGGCCTTCTGATCCTGCAAAGAGAGATGAACGGCGATCTTTCCGGGGCTGGCCTGGCCCATCGCTTCGAGGTCGGCCAGAAGGCGAAAGTATTCGATCAGCCTATTCCGATAAGCGTCCCCGCTGCCCTTATGATTCCGGCGCTTGTCCGGCAAATTGTCGGCGAGGGTACGGCTGTAGTCCGCAAGGAAAGCCTCGGGAGAACTGTTCTCCGGCCCACGGGCCATCAGAAGGAGCGAGCGGATCCCACCCCGGACAATGACCGTGGCGGCATCCGGCCCTGGCGCATTTGGCTCGCATAGGGTGGAGTGCAGGCGGGCCGCAAACCAATGGCAGGATTCGGTATCGCTCTCGCGTATGGATGCCGCCAGCCCGCGAGCGGCATAAGGGCGCCAGTCCGCTTCGGTCCGGTTCCCGGCTGCCATGGTTTCGACCAGCCCTTTGTAGGATCCGGCGGAGTCGCTTCCATAACGGTCTTCGAGATCCGCCGAGCGCCGCAACAGGTCGGCGTCGGGCAAACGAGCGATTGTTGACTTCAGGAAGCGGCGGGCGGCTTCGATGCGCGCGAGAGCGATTAAGGCGTCCGCATCGAGAGCGGCAAGGCGCGCCGACTGTGGAGCCGCCCTGAAACCGTCTTCCGCGGCCGCGAGGGCCTCCTCCCAGCTTCCGGTTGCCGCGTAATTCCTGGCGAGCGAATAGTGTGCCGGTTCGCCGGCGGGATCGAGTTCAACTGCGCGGGTCCAGAGACCGCGGGCATCCTGCCCCCGCTGCAATTGCTCGCAGTAGGTCGCGAAACGGATCACCATCGGAGCGTCCGGCGGAAGGAGAGGAATGGCCGCCGCTACGTGGCGTGCCGCCGCGGTTCGATCGCTTGCCTGCAAATAATAGTCGATCAACTGAGTGCGGCTGGGCCATAGGTCGGGTTTCCGTTTTAAGGCCTCTTCGAGTGCCTGCGCGGCTTCGGGTTTGCGGCCAAGGCTCTGTTCACAGCCGGCGAGTTTGAGCCAAAGTTCGGTACGGGCGGGCTCCCGGTTGACGGCTTCCCGGTAGTGAGCGGCAGCCGTGGAATAGTCTTTCTTCCCGGAACGGACGTCGCCGAGGATCGCGGCGGACTGCGGCGGATCGACACCCTTTTTGCGCGCCTGGAGAATGCACCGTTCCGCGTTATCGGCATCTCCGAGCTGCCAATAGTCGATACCGAGACGCGCCCAGTAGGCGCCGTTCTCGGGTTCGAGCGCCACGATCCGCGCCCCGTACCTGACAGCGGAGGCGGTGTCCCGCGCCCGGCCGGAGAAATCGATAGCAAGCCTGAGGGCGTCCAGGTCCGAAGGGTTGATCGCGAGAACGGCCTGGAAATCGGCAACGGTCGCGGTGGGAGCCCGCAATCCCGCGCCGCGGGCGAGAAAAGCCTGATATTCGGGCAAGCCGGGCGTAGATGCTCCCGCCGCTGCCCACACCCATGGAATCGTCCGCACGGGTTCGCTTCCGGCCTGGAACTCGATCGACGCGACGCGAAAACCCTCCGGAGGGCCTTCGGACGGCAGCCTGTATTCGAACCAGCGCGAATCGCCGGCCTCGACCAGAGAGGCCGGAGTTTCGGGGGACACCCTGCCGCCGAACGCCGTGAGATACGGCGCCCACGCCGGCTCGCCGGTCTCACGGGAATACGCGTGAGAAAGCAATATGCGACGGGTAGCCAGCGTTCGAAGCAGGCGTCCGTAAGCATAGTCGCGCAGTTCCGGAGCAAGAGCCGGCTCGAGGCCGATGTAGACGACCTGTTTCCACTGGTCCGAAGGGAGAGACTCGAGTGCAAGCAGAAGAGAGTCAAAGGACGCAGGTTGCGCATCGCGTGCCGCTGAAGCGACAAGATTTCGAATCGCGGCCGAGAGTTGCAGGCGTGTCGCCGCTTCGATGCTCCTGGTTTCCTGGCCCGGAATGAGCGCGATTAGTTGAATCGTGCGCCGTCCCCGGGCCGTGAGAAGCTTCCCGAGGGCCGCGCTCAAGCCCGGGGCGGCGAGAGCGGGCCCGTCGATCAGAACCGTGGTTTCGTTACTGAGCGAAGCTGGTTGTGCGGTACTTGTCTGATTGCCCGATTTGTCCCGCCAGCGTACTTCGGGCGGTGAATCCGGAGCGGGAACGCGAAGCAGCAGCGATTGCGCAAGTGCCGCAGCCGGGAGAAGAGATAGCACCGCCAGATACTTCGTACCACCACCCATGAGAACGGCTCAGTTATCCCCGGAACCGATAAAGAATCGGGCTTAGAGTACCATACTTTGTCGGGATAGAAGCCAGATAAGGGCGTAAGTCGCGTCACTGGGGCGGTAGGCGCCTCGGGGGAGTGAGTTTATGTACTACGATACCAGTGAGCACACCCGACGGAATGACCGCGCCTGATCCCGCACAACACGCAGAACCGCTCTATGCGGATATCCTCCCGAAAATCCTGCCGCAACTCGAGGCACTGTCGGCTTGCCGCTCGGCGGCGGAACTCCTGGCGCACCCGGTCTACCGTGCGCTCGCGCCGGCAATCGAAAAAGTCCGGAACATTCCAGATGCCCGCGATTTCCGGCCGGTATTGCGTCCGGCGCATTCCCGCTACCGCGTCGTCGCCTGGAACATCGAGCGCGGGACGCAACTCGACGGACAGATGGAGGTGCTCTCCAGACATCCGTACCTGAAAGAGGCCGACGTCCTCCTGCTGACCGAGGCCGATGCCGGGATGGCACGCTCCGGGAATCGCATCGTGTGCGAGGAAATCGCGCAGCGCCTGGGTATGGCTTACGTCTTCGCTCCCTGCTATATCGCACTGGGAAAGGGGTCCGGCGTCGAGCGGCAGGCACAGGGGGCGAACACACTCGGCTTGCACGGGAATGCCATCCTCAGCCGTTTTCCGCTTCGTGACATCCGGCTGATTCCCCTCGAGAACGGGGTAGACAAGATGGCCCACAGCGAGAAGCGCATCGGGTGCCAGCAGGCAGTGGCGGCGCGGATCGAGTTTCCGAACCTGGCGCTAACCGCTGCCTCCATCCACCTGGATGCGCAGTCGTCGCAGCGGCACCGGCGGGAACAGATGCAGGTGGTGCTCGACGCGCTTCCCACCGGCGGACCGGTGATCCTGGGCGGCGACTGGAATACCAGCACCTATGATTCGTCCCGGGCCCTTTGGGCAATCCTGGGCTTCGCGCTGCGCGTTCTGATGGGTGTGGATCACGTCATCCGCAATCACTACCTGCACCCTGACCGGCGGTTCGAGCGCGGCCTGTTTCAACTGCTCGAAGACCGCGGCTTCGATTACCAGGGAGCGAACTGCGATGGCGAACGGACGGGCGCCTACGACATTCTGGATCCCCGCGCCAACGGCAGCCTGGGGGAGTGGGTGCCGAAGTGGTGCTTTCCGTTCATCCGTTGGTCCCTGCGCCATCACAACGGCGTCTGCCCGTTCAAAATCGACTGGTTCGCCGTCCGCGGGGTTCGCGTGGAGAACCCCACGGTCGTGCACGAGGTGCGCGAGTCTCGCGCCGTGCCGCTCTCCGATCACGACGCCATCGGGTTAGACGTCCTGGTGTGAAACTCGCGCTCGGGACGGCGCCTGGCCACCCGATTGACACGGGCTCTTCAAGATCCTAATATATCCGTGACGGATATATGGAGCCATTGACGCCCGCGGTCTTTCACGTTCTTCTTGCTTTGGCCGAAGGCGAGAAGCATGGCTACGGAGTCATGAAGGAGATCGCGGAGCGAACCAACGGCGAGGTCGCCATGGGCCCGGGCACACTTTACGGCACGCTACAGCGGTTGCTCGAGGCCGGCCTGGTCGAGGAGTGTGGCGCCCGGGAGCAAGGCCGGCGCCGCTTTTACCGCCTGACCCGCAATGGTCGCCTCGCGGCAATTGCCGAAGCCGAGCGGCTGCAGAAACTCCTATCGGATGCATACAACAAGGCCCTTATCAAAAGGCCGAGGATTGCTTGACATGTCCTTCTCTGTGGCTGTTTACCGACTGATGGTTAGGGCTTATCCCTCGCGGTTCTTCGACGGGTATGCCGAAGAGATGGTCTCTCTCTTCAGCCAGCAACTCAGAGACGCCGAATCAAAGCGGCGAGTCGCGCGCCTTTGGGCCAGGACAGTGGAGGATTGGGTGTTGAGCGTTGCCGTCGAGCACGCGACAGAGTTCCGAAGCCGTTTGGCGCGGCGCCGTGCCGCGGGCCCGCGGCGCATGGTTCCATTCCGTAGTGCGGTCAGGCGTGTGCTTGTATTTTCGCCGAATATTCCCGTGGCTTTGCTGTTGCTGGCCGGAATTGTGAGCTATCGAGTAATGCGCAACCTCAGATCATAAAGGAGCCGGTCCGATGCGGTCTATCCAGTGCCTGCTGTGTTTACTCCCATTGTGTGGATTGGCCCAAATCCAAACTGGAGGTTCGGCGGCCGTTTCCCGCGACGATCGCTTGGATTTTGCCGCCTCATACGCCTCATTGGATGCGGCGGTCAGCGAAGGGCGATTTGACGACGTCTTCAAATTGGCGCTGCCGGACGCCACGGTCCTCAGAGGGAATCACAAGATATTTTTCCGCGATGCGATCGCGCAAATGAAGGCGGCTCTTCAGTCGGGAGGCCGTGCGACACAGCAAACCAGGATCACCTCGATCGAGATCAGCGGTTCCGAAGCGCACGTCGCGACGCAAACGCAAAGCACGGTCGTGATCGGCGGCCAAACGCATGCGGGTATCGATGCGTCAGTGGATATTTGGGCGCTTACTGCCGCGGGTTGGCGGCTCAGCAGTTCGAAGGTACTCAGTTCTCGGGAAGTGATTCCTCCGACAGACGGTGCGACGGCACGGGCGGTTGCCGCGGAACTGAAGATTCTGGCGCATCCCCTCCGCTCCTGTGTGGCGGATTCGCCAGACGATCTGGAGCCGCTTGGGCAGGCTATTGACAATGCCCGAATCGTCGCGCTCGGAGAGGCTACTCACGGGACCTTCGAATTCAATCTGGTCAAGGCCCGCATGATTGAGTACCTCATGACCCGTAAAGGGTTCACGGTCCTGGCGGTGGAAGCCAATTGGCCGGAGGCGCTCGCAATCGATCAGTACGTAAAGGCGGGTGAGGGCGATCGGAAAGCGCTGCTGGCCAATCTGCAAATGTGGCCTCTGCAGACGCAAGAGATGCTGGGAATCATCGAATGGATGCGAGCTTACAACCGGAGAACCGCGGGGCCCAAACTGACGTTTACGTCGTTCGACATGCAGCGATCCGAAGCCGCGCTTGCGCAGGTCGTCGCCTACATGAAGCGCGCCGCACCCGAAGAGTTGGGCAATGTCGAGCGGCATTTTCGACTCGCCCGCGAAATCGGCGCCAAACCGGGCGTACCCGATCCTTTGGCCGCCGCCGCGGCTGAAGAAGCGAAGGCAGTCATCCGAATCCTCGAAGAAAATCGGGCCTCTTTAATATCGGCATCGTCCGAACGGGATTGGGAGAACGCGCGCCGTTGCGCGCAAGTCGTCGTGCAGGCCATGGAATTGAAGATTCCGGGCCAAACGCCGGGCCATCGGGACCAGATGATGGCCGAGAATTTGATTCGGCTGATGGATAGAGAACACCCGTCGGAAAAAACTATCATCTGGGCGCACAACGGGCACGCGGGTTTTGGACCTGCCCTCGGAAGCCTGCCGATGGGCTTCTATTTGCGGACGAGGTATGGCAGGGCGTTTTATTCCGTCGGGTTCTCGGTTGCAGGCGGTGAGGTCCGCGCGAACGGCAGCAATCGATTCGGCGTCTACACGATGCCGGTTGCGAGCGCCGGCAGCGGTGACGGCGTGCTTAGCCTTTCGGGTATGCCGATGTTCTTCCTCGATATGCGGAATCTTGCGAGCACCACCGCCCTCGCAAAATGGACGGCTGGACCGCATTCGTTCTATAGCGTCGGAGGGCGGTGGAACGATGTTCCCGAAGCCAACGCATCAGCCTTCTCCCTTTCCCGGTGCTTCGATGGTGTGGTATTTGTCCGGGAGGGGCACGCGAGCACACCGTTCCTCAGCCCTTAATGCCCGTGTTCCTGCGGTCCTACCTTTCCCTTAAACATGGTGTAGACCAGCACGAAGTAGCCGATCGCTACCGCCATCCCGAAGCTCCACCAGATCAGGCCGATAGATAGAGACTGGCTGCCTGCCGCGGCGTTCCGTATGGTGATCGCGGTCACCGGGTCGCCCGTAGAGGGCAGCAGATTGGGGTAGAGCGCGAAAGCCGCGCCGCACAGCACCGCCACGATGTAGAGGCAGGACGACAGGAAGGCGTTTCGCTCCTGGCCGCTGCGCGTATAGTAAACCACCCCGGCAAGACCTAAGGCGACCAGGACCGGAATCACCCATCCGGCCGGACCCGCGCGGTAGTTATCGAGCAACTCCGGGCGGACTTCGATGGTGGCGGCGAGCGCCACGGCCGAGGTGGCCGCGACCAGGGGCCACAGCCATCGCAGGACTGCCCTGGTGCGCCGGTTCAACTCGCCTTCGGTCTTCAGGATGATATAAAGCGCGCCGTGCATGGTCACCGCGGCGAGAGCCGTGACGGCGCACAGGACTGTGTACCAGTCCAGGATGCCCGGGTTCGTGCCGGGGGCGAAATTCGTCCAGAGGGGAAGGAAGAAGTAGTGATCGGTCCCCAGCGGAACTCCGCGCATCACGTTGCCTAGCGCGGCCCCGAAGAAGACGATCAGCAGGATACTGGCGATCGAGAATACGCCGTCGAAGAAGTCCTTCCAGATCGGATCTGCCAGGTGCGCGCGGAACTCGATTCCCAGCGCGCGCCCCACCAGCAGCCACAGCACCATATTCAGTGCCAGATAAAAACCGCTGAAGCTCGAGGCGTAGAGCAGCGGAAAGGCGTAGAACAGCGTTCCGCCGGCGGCCAGCAGCCATACTTCGTTGCCGTCCCAGACCGGCCCGATGGCGGCCAGCACGCTGCGGCGCTCGCCATCGGTCCTCGCGACGAACAAATGCAGCACGCCCGCTCCGAGGTCGAAGCCGTCCAGGACCACGTAGCCCACCAGCATTGCCGCAACCAGGGCGAACCAGAGAGTCTCCATATCAGGCATTCCCTCCCGAAACGGAATAGGCGGGGACCGCGGGTCCACCGGGGCCCTCTTCGATCAGGCGCCGGAGCAGGAAAAGGAAGAAGATGGTCAGCACGGCGTAGAGCCCCATAAACCCGAGCAAGGTAAACAAACCGTTGGCGGCCGAAACATTGGTGGAGTAGCCGTTCGCCGTACGGAGCAATCCATAGACCAGCCACGGTTGGCGGCCGACTTCGGCCGTCAGCCATCCCGCGGTGTTGGCGATATACGGGAAGGGGGCCGCCAGCATCAGCACCCACAGCATCCACCTGGTATGGAAAAGCCGCCCTTTCCACAGGAGAAATGCCGAGATCGCCATGACGGCAACGAAGAGCGTGCCCAGTCCCGCCATGACGTGGTAAGCGAAATACAGCAGCGGGATGTTGGTCGGCCAGTCCTCCTGCGGAAATTTGTCGAGCCCCTGCACCTGCGCCGTTGGCGTGCCGTAAATCAGGAAACTCAGCGCTTTGTTGACGATGATTGGGTTGTCGATGCGCTGGTGCAGTACATCCGGTTGCCCCAGGATTACGAGCGGCGCTCCGGCTTCGGAATGGAACAGCGCCTCCATGGCCGCGGTGGTCGCCGGCTGGTGGCTGGCCATGTACTTGGCGTGCACATCGCCGGTGGGGAAGATCTGGATCGCGCTGGCGACGATTCCGGCGATAACGCCGCAGCGGATGAACAACGCGCCGAAATCCGGGTGCCGCCGGCTCAGCACGTAGAATGCGCCGACCGCCGACATAGCAAATGCCCCGGTGATGACGGCGCCGCTCATCGTATGCGCGTATTGGATGAGGGTCCACGGATTGCCGAGCACTCCCCAGAAACTGTTCACCTGAAAAGAGCCGTCGGGAAGCCGCGTGTACGCCACCGGGTGCTGCATCCAGCCATCGGCCGCCACGATGAAGAACCCCGAAAGCCAGGAACCGACGAACACCATGAAGGCGGCCCACCAGTGTCCTTTCCGGCCCAGCCGCTGTTCTCCGAACAGAAAAAGGCCGAGGAACGCCGATTCCAGGAAGAAAGAAAAGACGCCCTCCATTGCCAGCGGCTGCGCGATCACGCCGCCGGTCAGTTGCGAGAAGTGCGACCAGTTCGTCCCGAATTGAAATTCCATCGGGATTCCGGTCACCACGCCCGCAACGAAATTAATGCCGAAGATGCGGGTCCAGAATCGGGCCGCGTCGTCGTACATCGGGTTCTTGGTCCGCAGACCGAGGGTTTTGAAGGCGACGATTAGCGGTGCCAGGCCCATAGTCAGCTGCGGGAAGAGGTAATGATAGGTGATTGTGAACGCGAAGTGGATTCGGTGAATGAACAGAGCGTCGTCCATGTTCTTCTTTCCAGTGTAGCTGTCGGATATGATCAAGGATATGATGATCCGATTTGCCGGTGCAATTCTTCTGATGGCGGGCGCGGCTTTCATGCCGGCGGCAACCATCGATATACTTCCCGACGCGGGGCTGCAGGGCTGGACCCGCATCCCCATACCTCCGGTCGATGGCGTCAAGCCGAAGCTACAGTGGCGTGTCGATACGGGGGAGCATGCGCTCATCTGCACCGGCGACGGCCAGCATGAATGGCTGCGTTACGACAAAGAGCTGGGCGACTTCGTCCTCGACGTGGACTGGCGCTTCACTCCCCAGGGCGACGTCAAATACAACAGCGGCATCGGCATCCGCCTCTCGAAGTTCGGTGAGATATGGACGCAGGCGCAGACCGGCCCGACCGGCGGCTACCTGTTCGGCCAAAACCTGGTGGATGGGGCCTTGAAAGGGTTCAATCTGAGCAAGCAGATGAAAGAGAACCGGGTCAAACCCGCCGGCGAGTGGAATCACTACCAGGTCCGCGCCGAAGGCGACAAGATCACTTTATCGGTGAACGGTGAGGTGGTAAACGAGCTTTCCGGCTACGCTTTGCGCCGCGGCTATATCGGGCTCGAGGCCGAGGGGCACGAAGTCACGTTTCGCAACCTGAAGATCCAGACTCCCGACTAGAGTGTTCCGGGTGATACCCCACCTGGTGCTTGTAGATTTCGATCGCGTTGTAAATGATCGGGCACAACGCCGCCCAGCGACAAAGGGACGAGATGCGGGCGCCCAGGGAGTGTGTCCCCGATGCCAGGTGTGGGAATTCCCGGCATGGCTTGGGCCGGTGGGGGTAGACGCGGCAGAGACTCCCGTCCAGGAAGACGCAACCGTCCAATGAACTGCGCAGCACCCTCCGGGTGGAATCCTCCGGGTCAGGTTCCGTGTACCGGTGCTCCGCCTCGGCCGCACTGATCCCGAGAAACGCGGCCACGGAGGCGATTTCCGCGGCAGTGACGGCCACCACCGAGTTCCGGCAGCAGTTGGCACAGGCCGTACAGTCGATCTCCGGTTCCACCGCGGCTGCTACGCGCTGTAGTTCTTCGATTCGGTGGTGGTGCGCGGAGAGATAGCGGCGAAAGTGCACATTCTCCGCCACTTT
This sequence comes from Bryobacterales bacterium, assembly GCA_963796485.1. Lineage (GTDB taxonomy): Bacteria > Acidobacteriota > Terriglobia > Bryobacterales > Bryobacteraceae > CAWCDJ01. The sequence continues at coordinate 167,126 of CAWCLV010000012.1, read as the reverse complement.
CTCGGTGCCCAACCGCCGAATCTGTACCAGATCCGTGGTCAGCACGTCCTAAGCATACATCTGCGGGCGCCCGTCTGCTTTGGCGGCGTACCTGAAGCTGTTATACTGAAGTTGTCCTTTTAGGCAGTGCCGCGACGATTGGACCGCGCTCCCGTTCTGCCTGCATTCGTCACGCATCCCAGCATACGGGGACGACGGAGCCGGCGGGCGGAGTTCGCAAGTCATAGGCAGCCGTCAGGGCCGGCTTTGAACGGCCAGCCCAATCTTATTTTGAGGAGCCAAGACCTATTCCAAACCGATCACGCACTTCATTTCAAAAACGGCAGAAAGAACTTGCCCGTATGGAGAAGCAACGGGACAAGGCCGCTCGTAGAGCTCAGCGAAAAGAGAATTATCACGCGCCCGGTGTAGACGGGATCCCGATCGAGCCTTTTGAGGATTATCTGTCGGATACCGAGGAAACTCCCGCCGCCGCGGAAACCTCGGAGACTCAGCCCGAATAACCGGGTTCGACGCCGAAGCCCCCTCCTGATCGAGTGTGCCAGGGAGTATCATCGATCCGGAGGTCGCATGACATCGGATCAGAACCGCCGCAAGTTTTTGACAACCGCAGCCGGCGCTGCTGCGTTTACCATCGTCCCGAGGCACGTCCTGGGCGGACCTTCCTACGTTCCCCCGAGCGACAGGATTACGTTGGCCCATATCGGCACCGGCACCGAGGGCATTCGGGAAATGCTCAGCCTGCTGCCGGTCCCCGAAATCCAGATTGTCGCCGTGTGCGACCCCAACAAAGATGCCGTAGGTTACCGCGACTGGTCCGCGACCGGGCTTCGCGATGACGTCCGGCGCGCCTTGGGTAAGCCCGATTGGAAAGCCGGAACCGACACCACGATACCCGGCGGGCGCGACGCGGCCAAAGACATCATCGATACCTACTATTCCACCAAGCGTTCCGGGGAAAATATCCGCGGATGCGCCTCTTATGCCGATTTTCGCGAGCTGTTCGACAAAGAGAAGGACGTGAACGCCGTGAAAATCATGACCCCCGATCATCTGCACGGGGTCATCAGCATGGCGGCGATGAAGCGCGGGAAGCACGTCATCATGCACAAGCCGATCGCCAACCGGCTCAAGGAAGCGCGGCAGGTGATCGAGACCAATCGCAAGACCGGTGTCTCCACCCACTTCATGCCCTGGGACTCGAACGGATCGATGGAACCCGTAATGGCCTGGATCAGGGACGGGGCAATCGGGACCCTTAAGGAAGTGCACAACTGGACGAACCGTCCGGTGTGGCCGCAATATGCCACGCTCCCGACCGATACGCCGCCGGTGCCGGAAGGCTTCAACTGGGATCTCTGGCTCGGTCCCGAGTCCTCGCGCCCGTACCATCCGGATTACACCAACATGGTTTTCCGCGGCTGGTACGATTTCGGCGGCGGCTCCATGGCGGATATGGGCCACTACTCCCTCTGGACGGTCTTCAATGCGCTCGAACTCGATTCGCCCACCAGCGTCGAGCCGATGCTCAGCCACAACTGTATGCTGAACAACGGCGTCTCCACGACCATTCGGAACGATTTTTCGTTCCCCACGGCGTCCGTAGTCCGTTTCCGCTATCCCGCGAGGGGCGCCCGCCCGGCCATCGACCTGATCTGGTACGAGGGCGGGATCCATCCGCCGACTCCGCCGGAACTGGAGGAAGATCACCAGGAACTCCCGGCCGAGGGAATGATGTTTGTCGGCGACAAGGGCAAGATTCTCGCCGGATTTCGCGTGGAAACCCCGCGCCTCATCCCTGCCTCGAGGATGGGAGGGCAGGAGGCTCCGGCTCCGCGCCGCCGCCGTCAGCGCGACGAGCCGCCGCAGATTTCGCCCGGCTTGCGGCATTGGATGGACTTCGCCCGGGGGAGCGGCACGCCATCGCAGGGTAGCTTCCTGAATGCAGGGCCGATCTCCGAAGCGGTGAACCTGTATGCCATCGCGCTGCGGACCGGAAAAAGGCTGCTTTACGACGCAAACGCCACCTCCATCACCAATCTGCCGGAAGCCAACCGCTTCCTGGCGCGCGAATATCGCAAGGGATGGGAGCCCGAGAACGTATGAACTGCACCCGCCGCCACTTTTTAGGAGCGGCTGCGATGTCGCTCGCAGCCGCCCGGCTCCAGGCCGATCCTCTGGGGCTTCCGATCGGATGCCAGACGTACCCGGTGCGCGATGCGCTCGGGAAAGATTTCGAAGGCACGCTTCGCCAGATCGCGGCCATTGGATACCGCAGCATCGAAATGTGCTCCCCGCCGGGCTACCGCAATTCCGGCTACGGCCCGCTGGCCGATATGAAGGCGGCCGAGATGCGCGAGAAGATCAAGGCCGCGGGATTGAAGTGCGAGAGCTGCCACTTCCAATTCCGCGAACTCAAAGAGAACCTCGAGGAGCGCATCGCCTTCGCCAGGGAACTCGGCTTGAAGCAGATGGTTCTCTCGACCTTCGGAGTGCCGCGCGATGCGCCGCTTTCGGCGTGGACGGAAGCGGCGACCGAACTGAATGCGATCGCTCCCAAGGTGCACCAGGCCGGCATGCAACTCGGCTTTCACAACCATGACTTCGAGTTTCGCGAGATCGACGGCGTGCTGGTCTACGATCACCTGATGAAGACGTTCGACCCTTCGCTCGTCAGGATGCAATTTCAGGTGTCCGTCATCAGCCTGGGCTACGAAGCGGCCACTTACTTCAATAAATATCCGGGACGGTTCCTCTCGATTCACTTGCAGGATTGGTCGCCATCGGAGAAGAAGGACGTAGCGGTGGGGCAGGGCAGCGTGGACTGGAAGAAGCTGTTCGCCGCCGCGAAGACCGCCGGGGTAAAGAATTACTTCGTTGAGTTGAATATGGATCTCATGAAGGCGAGCTATCCCTATCTCCATACTCTGAAGGTCTGACTGACGCCCGGCGATGCCCGCGGGTTTACAATAGCCCAATGGCATCGCCGGATTCCGAGATTCTCCACGTCAGCGACACGGCTTTGATGGTTGCCGCCTGCCGCGCCCTCGAAACCGCGCGCCCGACCGGCATCATCAAGGACCCGTTCGCCGAACGCCTCGCCGGCCCCAGGGGCATGGCGATTGCCTCGGCGTTCCAGGGCTTGGAGCTGATGTGCTTCGGGATTGCCGCCCGCACATTCTTCATGGATGAGCTGATAACCGGCGCCATCGACGAGCGAGGGATCGCGACGGTGCTCAGCATCGGCTGCGGTCTGGACGCGCGGCCGTGGCGGCTGGACCTTCCACCCGAGCTTCGCTGGATCGAGGTCGATTTTCCGGCCATGTTGGAATACAAGTCGAGCGTCCTGGCGGAGCATGCGCCCCGCTGTCGCGTCCAACGCATGTCTGCGGACATCAGCGATCCCATGCAGCGTCAGGCGGTCCTCTCCGCCGGCCGCGGTCCGGCCCTGATGATCACCGAAGGCCTGCTGATGTACCTGCCCGCCGCGGCGGTCGAAGCGCTGGCCACCGAGGCCCCGCAGGCCGGCGTGCACTACTGGCTGATCGACGCGACGTCGAAGCTTTTCGCGGCTCGCATCCACATGACCTCGTACCAGTCCATCGAGAACGTGCGGGCAGAGGGGCACCTCGATGGTGAGGAGATCGTGGACGTGGTCCACCGCACGGGCTGGAGCACGCTGGTTCACCGCAGTTACGCCAGGGACGTGGCTGCGCGTATTCCCGCGGCGCGGTTGCACGATCTGATGGCGCACCTTCCGCCGATGAAAGAACCGCCGCCGCCCATCCCGGACGATCCGAGCGGTGTTCACCTGTTCGGTTGCTAACGGCATACGGCCAAGTCAGTATCGCCATCCCCTATTTGTATCAGCAGCCTTCGCCCGATACGGAGTTTATCGGATTTACCGCCCGCCTATACCGATATATAGTCCGCCCAAGGGGGATGAGATGCATTCAGCGGTTGACACTTTCCGTGCGAATATTCTGGCTGTGATCTGTGTGGCGGGGATAGCCGTGTGTTTCGCGCCGCGTGCCGGCGCGCAGGCGGTTGCGGTCGCGCAGGTGAGCGGCGTGGTGGCCGATCCGAGCGGGAGTCCGGTTCCCGGCGCGCAGGTGAAGATGACCGAGACCGAGATGCAGTTTGTCCGAACTACTTTGACGGACTCGCAGGGCCGATACACGCTCCCCAACCTGCCGGTGGGGCCGTACCGCCTGGAAGTAGCCGCCCAGGGGTTCAAGCGCTATGCCCAGTCGGGGATCGTGCTCGAAGTGGGGAACAACGTTCAGATCAACGTGGGGATGCAACTCGGCGCGCTCTCGGAGCATGTCGAGGTTTCCGCGCAGGCCGGCATGGTGGAGACCACGGAGAATTCGGTGTCGCAGGTGATCGACGAGCGCCGGATCGTGGACCTGCCGTTGAACGGCCGGCAGCCCACGCAATTGATCCTGCTCTCCGGCGCGGCGATGACCACGCCCGGCGGCGATCTCAGGGGAAGCAAGAACTTTTACAGCTCGACCACCATATCCGTCGCCGGCGGTCAGGGCAACTCCGTAAACTACCTGTTGGACGGCGGCGACAATAACGATTCCTTCACCAACGTGAATCTGCCCCTGCCCTTTCCGGACGCACTGCAGGAGTTCAGCGTCGAAACCAGCAGCCTTCCCGCAAGATACGGGCTGCATCCGGGCGCGGTGGTGAATGCGGTTACGAAATCCGGCACCAACGAGTGGCACGGCAGCCTGTTCGAGTTTCTGAGGAACGGTGACGTAAACGCCCGCAATTTCTTCACGGCCACTCACGACACGCTGAAGCGGAACCAGTTCGGCGGCACGGTGGGCAGCCATATCATCCGCGACAAGCTCTTCTTTTTCGGCGGCTTTCAAGGTCAATTCAATCGTCAGGACCCCGGCTCCACAATCCGCTACGTGCCGACTCCTGCCGTGCTGAATGGTGATTTCAGCACCATAGACGGCTCGGGCTGCATCTCGGGCGGCAAAGCGAGGACCGTCGTCGATCCGCTGAGTGGGAATCCTTTCGCGGGGAACCAGATCCCGATCAGCCGCTTTAATAAATCGTCCCTGGCGATGATGAAATATCTTCCCACCGCGCAGGACAATTGCGGGAAGGTGACCTTCGGAATCCCGACGACCGGCGACGAAGACCAGGTGATCGGAAAAATCGATTGGGTGCAGAGTGCCAGGCATACGTTGTCCGGGCGCTACTTCATCGACGACTATCGCAACCCGGCGGTCTTCGACGGCACCAATCTTCTGGCGACGACCAGCGCGGGAAACCTGGAGCGGGCTCAGTCGCTCACCCTCGCTGACACGTACACATTCAGTCCCACCATGGTGAATTCATTGCATGTGACGGGAACCAGGCGGCGGGACGACCGCGGAGCCGCGGCGAACGACATCAACCCGACCGCTCTGGGAATCAATGTCCCGTCCCCCGTTCCCAATTTCTTCCAGGCGTCCGTGAGCGGCTATTTCAGCGTCGGATGCGGCACCTGCGCTAACGCTTTCTTCAACGTCAACTCCATTCACCTGGCGGATGACGTGGATTTGACGCGCGGCAAGCACCAGATCGGGTTCGGGGTGGACTACATTCGCGATCAGTTCAATTCCATCAACATCTGGAACTCGAACGGAAGCTTCTCGTTCAACGGACAGTATGCCAGCGGAAAATCCGTCAACGACGGTCTTGCCGCTTTCATGCTCGGCACCATGGATTCCTACACACAAAGCGCCAACCTGCAAAACGCCACGCGCGCGACGATCTTCGCCCTCTACGTGCAGGACAGCATTAAGCTCACGCCTCGCCTGACCGTGAATGCCGGGCTGCGATGGGACCCGACGTTTACTCCGTACGATAACTTCAACCGCGGCGAGTCGTTCAGCATGGCGAATTTCCTGTCCGGGACCAGAAGCAGCGTCTACACGAATGCTCCGGCGGGACTGCTCTTCTACGGCGACCCCGGAATTCCGGGCGGCTTTCAGCACAATCATCTGCTGAATCTATCCCCCCGTGCGGGGATCGTTTGGGACCCGACCGGCAGCGGCAAGCAGACCATACGCGTTTCCGGCGCGATCATGCGCGATACCGAAGAGATGTTCTATAACGAGCGGCAGACGACGAACCCGCCGTACGCCAACTCGATCAACGTGGCATTCCCTTCGGGCGGCTTCTCCGATCCATGGGCAGGGTACCCCGGCGGTATCCCGTTCCCGCTTCCGAACCCGTTGCCGAAGACGTTTCAATTTCCAACCGCCGGTGTCTACGTCTACCTCCCGCTCGACATGCAGCCCACCTACATGGCTCAATGGAACATCAGCTACCAGCGGCAGTTTTCGGCGAATTGGCTGGCTTCCGTGACTTACCTCGGGAACAAGACGACCCACATCTGGATGGGGGAAGACCAGAATCCGGCGATGTACATTCCCGGAAATTCCGCCAAGACCGATCTTCGCCGGCCTCTTTACCTTCAGAACCCGGCGTTGGGCGCTGCCTACTCCAGCATCACCATGTCGGACCAGGGCGGCAACTCCCACTACAACGGCTTGCTGCTTTCCTTGCGGCATCGCTTCAGCCAGGGGTTCACGCTACTGACCAACTACACCTGGTCGCACTGCACGGGCGACGCCAATTTCACGGGCGAACTGGCGGGTTCGGGCTACATGAATCCTTACAACCGGGCGCAGGATTATGGGAATTGCAATTTCGATGTTACGCACCAGAGCAATACATCGCTGATCGTCACCAGCCCGGTGAAGGGCGCGGGCATCGCCGGCCGGCTGTTCGGACGGTGGCAACTCGCACCCATCATTTCCGTTTCGAGCGGTATGCCGCTGAACATCACCGACGGCACCGATATCTCGCAAACCGGGATCGGCGCGGACCGTCCCAACCTGGTGTCGCCGGCCACGTATCTCTCGGCGACCGATCCCCGTTATTTCCTGAACCGCGCAGCGTTTCAGGTCCAGGCTCCCGGCACGTTTGGGAACCTGGGCAAGTATGTTCTGAGGGGCCCCGGAACGCTCAACTTCGATATGGCGTTGAGCCGCGTGTTTCATATGGGCGACCGCTGGCAATTGGAAGCGCGCGGCGAAGCGTTCAACGTCATTAACCACACGAACTTCAACGGCCCGAGCACCGGTCTCAACAGTTCCACATTCGGCGTGATCAACAGCGCGGGCGATCCGCGAATCCTCCAGTTCGCGATGAAGCTGCATTTCTGAAGGCCGTACGAGAGAGGTGTCACCATCTCCCGGTGGCACCTCTCTCGCGAGCGTCCGGCCACAGGTAATCCCTCTCTCCGAAAAGTCCCAGAAGTCCCAATTCAGCCCCCTCAGATTCAGAACCGGCATTACCTTCGGCCCGATTCGGTACGTCCGCAGTACGACTAAATCTGTCCTTTTCATGGACTTCGGCCGATGATCGGAACTGGAAATTCGAGGAGAACGGATGCCATCGGGAACAGCCCATACCATTCTTGTCGTGGATGACGCGCCGGTTAATCTCAAGCTGATGCGGCTCTTGCTCACGCATGAAGGTTACGACGTACGCGCTGCGGAGCGGGCGGAAGACGCCCTGCAAATGCTCGGCTCGTTCCGGCCCGAACTCGTCCTGGCCGATATCCGGATGCCCGGCATGGACGGGCTGGAACTGACGCGCCGCATTAAAGCCGATCCCAACACCAGCAACCTGAGGGTGGTGGCCTTGACGGCCTGCGCCATGGAGAGCGAGCGAGAGGAGGCAATGCGCGCCGGCTGCGAGGATTTCATCTCCAAGCCGATCGATTCGAAAGCGCTGGCGGTGCGCATTCGCGAGCTGCTTGCCCGCGCGCCGCATAACCGGACGGAGGCTTCTGAGCCGGTGCCCGCGTGCGGCTCGTTCGGCCTCTCCGGGCCGGAAATGGAAGGACTCCGGCGCCGCTTCGTGAACGCCGGGGTGGCCGCCTGCCGGCAACTGCTCGAAACCCTGGACCGGGCTTTCGACCCGGTACAAGCCGGAATGACGCTGCACCAGTGGGCCGGCAGCGCCTCGCTGCTGGGCTTCCCGGAGATTTCCCGCTCGGCCGCCGAAGCGGAACAGTTGTTGCGCGACGGCCAGACCGGGTCGCCCGCCTTCCTCACGGCGCTGGCCAGTTTAGACGATGCGTTCCTGGCCGCGCACTCCGGCGCCGCGGTCCCGCTGCCGGCGCACCTGGTACAGTCGCTCTCCGGCAAGCGAATCGCTCTCATCGGCCTCGATGTCTCGCAGGCGGACCGCATGTGCGCCCTGCTGGACAGGGTTGACGGCCGCGTTCTGCTGTTCGACGCTTCCGAGAGTCCGGCTTCCCCGGCGGTCGCCGCGAGCGCGCTGGTAGTCATACAGGTTCGCGAAGAAGTGGTCGCGGGTCCGTGGTTCGAGGACGAGCACCCGTCGCTTTCCGGAAAGCTGGTCCTGACCGGCAGCCGGCGCGATCTTCTGGCGCTACCGCCGGCTGTAAGGCTCCGCGCCGCGGAGTTCCTGGTTGACGATTGGGATCCCGAGGAGGCGCTGATCCGCTTCGCGTCCGTGCTTCAGCGCTCCGCGGCTCCTCCGCCTCCGGTGACGGCCCGGGTCTCGCAACCTGTCGCCGCACCGGTGGCGCCGAGGCGGCCGGCCACCGTCACCCGTCCCATCGTGGTGGTGGCGGATGACGACAGCTTCATCCTTGCACTGGTCAGTTCGACGCTCGAGAACTATGGGATGACGTGCCGCCCCGCGGGCAACGGCCGCGACGCGCTACAACTCATTCGGGAAGAAAAGCCTCACATCGCCGTCCTCGACGTAAACATGCCGGAACTCGACGGCTTCGAGGTTTTGGCCGCGGTTCGCGCCGAGGGCCTTCCCACGATGGTGGTGCTGCTCACCGCGCGCCAGCAGGAAAAGGAAGTGGTCCGCGGCTTCGAACTCGGGGCCGACGACTACCTGACCAAGCCCTTCAACCCCTTTGAACTGGCCGCCCGGCTGAAGAGGCTGATCCGCCGATGAACCCGCACATTCCCAAACTGTTGCTGGCTCTCGAAGGCGGATGGGCTGCCCTCCTGTTCGTGCTGCTCGCTTGCGCCATGGCTGCCCGCGCCGCGCGCGAGCGCCGCTTTCAGGCGGTAACGGAACGCCGCGCAGCCATCTACAAAGTTCTGGCCATCTATGTGGGCGGCAACCGCGATCTCGATGCGGCCCGGATGTTCGCCTCCTCTTACCGTAGTGAATTCGAGGACGCCATCCGGCAGTTCCAGAGTGCCGTTGCAGGCCGTTGTGAAGAGGTCGGAGATCTGGCGCTTCGCCTCGGACTGGTTTCCCGGTGGTGCCGTCTCGCCGTAAACGGCAGCCTGCCGGAACGCCGGGATGCCCTTTCGAAACTCGCTGCCGTTGGCCACTGCCGTCCCGTTTTTGCGCTCGCCTGCGACATTGCGGCCCACGCGATCACCGACGGCGATGAAGAAGTCCGGCTCGGCGCCGCCAGGATTTTGCTGCACTCGGCGGATCTCCAACAGGTCGCCCGGGTTTTCGAACACCTGCTTTGCGAGTCGCGCCTGATCCGCGCCTTGATCGGCCCGGAACTGCGGCGTTACGCACGCGAGTTGTGTCCGGTAGCGGTGCGCGAGCTGCTGCGAAAAGCCGACACGGAGCAACTTGCCGGCGCTCTCGAGGTGATCGCCTCGTGGGAGCGCGGCCTGCCGCTCGAAGGCCTGGCGCAACTCGCGTCGCATTCGGATGCCGGAGTCAGGCTGCAACTGATGCGCCTGCTGCCGCTTTTGCCCGGAGGCGAGGAAGCGCGGACCGCTCTGCTGGCCGGCCTGTCCGATCCGGACCCTCGTGTTCATGCGGCGGCCATGGCTTCCGCCGATCGTCTGAACATTTTACGCAACCCCGAACCGGCTGTCCCGGTTGTTTTCGAAGAGGCCATGAGCCTCGCCTGTCTCGGAGGAATTGCATGATGCCCGAAGCCGCCGTTATCTGTTCCTTCGTTATCATTCTGCTGTGCCTTCTGCTGCTCATGTCGGAAGGCGCCGACTTCCTGCTTCTTCTGCGGGGCGCCGCCGCCGCGCGCCGGTATCGCTCCACCGGGTTCGCCGGCGACGCCCTGCTGAAGTCCTCATTGACTCCCGGAGTCGCGGTGCTCGCGGTGCCGCCGGACGCCTCGGACCCGGCCCGCCTTCAGGTCCGAAGCCTGCTGAAGATGCGTTCGGGAAGCGCCGGCGTAATCGTTGTTCTGGACGGGCCGACCGCCAGTGAACGCAGTCTCTGGATCAACGAATTCCGGCTTGAGCCGGCCACTACGGTGTCCGGTCCGGAGGCCGTCCGCTGCATCTACGGCTCGCGGGAGCCGATCGCGTTGACGGTGATCGATTGCCAAAAGGGCACATTGCCGGCGTGTCTCAACACTGCCATGAGTCTGACGAATGCGCCGGTCGTCGCCGTCGTCGATCCATGTGCGGAGGTTTCCGCGGAAGCGCTGCTGGTTGCCCTGGAAGGTTTTCTCTCCGGCCCCGTGCGAACTGTTGCACTGTGCGCGGCAGGCCCTGCACAGGCGGGCCCCGGCTTCTCCGCCCTTCTTTACCGGGCAGGGTTCCTGCGCTGCTGGCTCACGCGCAGCGCCCTGGCGAAGCGGCATTCCGCGCCCCCCCTGCCCGGCTCCCTTACGCTCTTCGACCGGGACACGGTGACGCGGCTGGGCGGGTTCCACGGGGACGCTCTGGAGATGGTTATCCGCATCCACAAGATGCTGCGCGCGGACAAATTCTCCGGGCGGATCGGCTTCGTTCCGCTGGCCGTCGCGCGGCCGCGTGTGCCGCAGACCTGGAAGCAGTTCCGGGCGGCGCGAAAGCGCTTGCGTGTGGAAGAACGCAGGGCCATTCCCGTTTCCGGCCTGGTCTATCGCTACTTCCGGCCGTTTGCGTCGATTGCCCTGATCCTGCTGACGTCCGCCGCCCTGGGGCTCGGCTGGATGCAACCGGAATTTCTTCTGCTACTCCTGGGGGTGACATTCGCGGCGCGGATGCTCACCTCCATGACGACAATCCTGCTTGGGGAATACGCGGTCCCGGCGGCGGGCCGCGCCGGAGATCTCGCCCGCTTATTCCTGGCCGCCGTCTGCTCCTGGATGAATTGAGAGGGGAATCATGCAAAGAACGAAACGCGAACACTATCGTACGGCCGTCGATTTCGAAGCGGTCCTTTACTGGGAGGATTCCAAGGGCCAGGTCTCCAGCGCGCGCCCCAGGGTTCGAGACATCTCCGAGGCCGGCATGCGCGTCGCCAGCGACATTCGGATCGAACCCGGCACCCAGGTTTGCATGGAAACGTCGCGCTATCCGTTTCCGATCGAGTCATGCGTGCGCTATTGTCAGCCGGAGGACCAGGGCTTCCGTATCGGGCTCGAATTCTCCCCCGCGACCCGCGATGCGATGCGCTCCACCGCGACCGACACCGATTACTACGAAGTGTTGCAGTTGAGTCCGAAAGCCGACATGGAAACGGTGCACCGGGTCTACCGCATCATGGCCGCGCGATTCCACCCGGATAATCCCGAGAGCGGTGACCAGGAGCGGTTCCTGTTGCTGACGGAGGCGTACCACATCCTCGGCGATTCCGAACGCCGGGCGCGGTATGACGCCCTGCGCGGAGTGGAACGCCCGCACGCCCTGCCGCTGTTCCAGGCCAAGGCCTTCGTCGATGAAAAAGAAGGTGAGATCAACCGGCGGCTTGGCGTCCTTTGCCTGCTGTATGACCGTCGCCGCCGCAATCCGGACCATCCGGACGTCGGCCTCCTCGAACTGGAAGAGGTGATGTCGATTCCTCGCGAGTACCTCGAATTCACGCTTTGGTACCTCAAGAAGAAGAAGTACGTCGAGGTAACTCAGGGCGCCGACTACACGCTGACGGCGGACGGGGTCGATTTTGTCGAGGAGCATACCCCGACGCACGCGATCCTTCACAAGCTGATTGGCAGTGTCGGGTGGAATGCCGCCCAGAATGCCGCGCCCTTCCAGGCGTCTGCCGTGCAATAGCTACGGGCCTACGTGACCGGTCCCGGATTGAAGGGGGATAGAGCGTTGGCCAACTGCCAGTGCTCCGCCCAGGTCTTTCTTTGCCCGCCGGCGGTTTCGAGCAGAAAGCGGAAGATCTCCCAGCCCAGCTCTTCGATGGTGGCGTGTCCGGTGGCGATCCGTCCGGCATCGATATCGATGAGGTCGCGCCACTTCTCCGCCAGGGCAGTGCGCGACGAAACTTTCACCACCGGAACCATGGCGAGTCCATACGGGCTGCCCTCGCCGGTGGTGAATACGTGCAGGTTCATCGAGGCCAGTTGCTGGGTGCCGCAGATGAAATCGCTGGCGGGAGTGGCTGCGAATACCAGGCCTTTCGCGGTGACCTTCTCGCCATGCCCCGCAACCGCCCGGATGGCCGTGCTTCCCGCCTTGGCCACGCTGCCGAGCGCCTTTTCGACGATATTCGCGAGCCCGCCGCGCTTGTTGCCGGGCGTGGTGTTGGCGCTGCGGTCGGCCTGTCCGCCCGCCAGATACTCGTCGTACCAGCGCATTTCGCGGACCAGCGCGCGGCCCACCTCCGGGGTCTCCGCCCGCGGAGTGAGCAGGTGGATGGCGTCTCGCACCTCGGTCACTTCGGAGAACATCACGGTCGCGCCGGCCCGGACCAGCAGGTCGGCCGCATACCCCACCGCGGGGTTGCAGGTCACGCCCGAGAATGCGTCGCTGCCGCCGCATTGCAGCCCCACCACAAGGTCCGCCGCGGGGCACTCCTGCCGGCTCCGCCGGTCGAGAACCGCCAGCCGCCTTTCCGCAGCCTCGAGGATTGCGCTCACGATCTCCGCAAAGCCGCGATGGTCCTGGAGGCGGATGATGTTGGATGGCTCGAGCACGGGAAACTCGCTGCCGACGAGCCGCGCCGGCTGCAGCTTTTCGCACCCCAGGCTGACGATCAGCGGTTCCCCCGCGAGATTCGCATGGAGCGCGATGTTCCGCAGCGTGCGGATGGGGATGGCGGCGCCCGGAGCATCGATGGCTACGCCGCAGCCGTAGGAGTGAGTGACCGCCACCACGTCGTCCACGTTGCGGTAGCGCGGCAGGATTTCGGACCGGATCCGCCGGACGGCATGCTCGACGGTCGGCGCGACACACTGAACGGTCGTCGCCAAACCCAGTATGTTGCGCGTACCCGTGCTGCCATCGGGGTTCCGGTACCCCTCGAACGTGTAGCCCGCGAGTGGCGGAAGCGGAGGCGGGACCGCGGTCGCCAGAGGCAGGTTATCGAGGGGCGGGGGCGCGGGCATATCGATCATTTCTTCCCGCACCCACGCCCCCCGGGGGATTGCCCGGTTGGCGTACCCGATGACCTGGCCGTAGCGCATCACCGGCCCGCCGGGCTCGAAATCGCCGAGAGCGATCTTGTGCCCCTGCGGGACCGGTTCCCTGGCCGCCGGCGGACGGACGCCCTCCGCCTCCACCACGATCGCGACGTTATCGTGGTCGTTTACCCGTATGAACATACGCTACGATTCTACGGGTTTCGAGCCGCCGAATCAGAATTCGTAGCGGAGCCCGAACTGCATCACTCGCGGCTGCGTCAACTGGTCCGTGTATTTCCCGAACGTGCCCGCGATCGAAACGTCGAGCGACGCCGTATACGCGTCGAACTTCGCCGTATTCGTCAGGTTGAAGGTCTCCCAGCGAACTTCGAGCGAGTGCTTCCCGTCGCGGTACGGCATGATGAAGCGCTTCGACAGGTTCGTGTCGATATTGAAAATGCCGTCGCCGCGGATCGGGTTGCGGTTGCCGATTTCGCCGGGCATGACGTACTGGAACGCGCCCAGGACGTTGGCCGGGTTCGGGAACATGTTGGGACCGCCGGCGCCCGCTACCGCCGGGGCGTTCTTGGTCTGCGCGGTCACGAACGCCTGGCCGGTCCAACTGGCCCACACGTTGTTGTTCCAGTTAGTGGGCCAGACGCCGGTCTCGTAGACGCTCACAGGGAAGCCGCTCGACCAGCGCCACGCGCCGGAGACCTGCCATCCGCCGAGCAGCGCCTCCAGAACTCCGTGGGAGTCGCTCAGGTATTTGCGGTGACGGCCGACCGGCAGGTTGTAGGTGCCGAGCATGTTGAACAGGTGCGTGTTGTCGTAGTCCGAAACGCCGCGCGAAAGCCCCGGCATCCACGGGTTCCAGATGACTCCGGTGGAGTACCCCGCGCGCTCGTTGGAGGAACGCAGGTCGATCGACTTGGAATACGTGTAGTTCAGGTTAACGGTGCCGCCCTCGCCGAAGCGCTTGCTCACCGAAAGCTGCCCGCCGTTGTAGTTGCCGCTGCCGATCGAGCTGAAGACGGAGAGGTACGAGAACTGCGGGTTGAAGAAGGTGTACGGCCCGAGGTCGCTGCACCGCGCGTGCGAATCGCAGCCGCCCTGTCCTGCGCCCGTATCGAGTTGGTAGAGGGCGTAGGTCCAGTCGTACACGTTCGCGGCGAACCGGTTGTAGACCACCTGGGTGGCCGTCTGGGTGGGAGTCGCCGACTTGCTGTAGAAGTTCTCCCAGAAAGGCACCTTCTGGACGTTGGCGACCGGCACCCCGGCCTCTGCCTGCCGGGCCAGAATCGTCGCCGCTTCAAAGTAAGTCATGCCCGACTTCGGGTCCTTCAGGTTCGTCGGCATGGCCGCATCGCGGCGCACCAATGAACGGCGCGCAAAACGCCCGATGTAGGAAGCTTGCACGACCCAGCCGCCGCCGAACTCGCGCTGTATGCTGAGATTCGCGGTCATGTTGTACGGCGGCTTGATGGTGGGGTCGATCCCGCGGGTGATGGCGAAGGCATCGGGATACACCGCCGGGAAGTTGGCGCCCGGATCGGGGAGCATCAGCGAAGACGGTATCTCGTTGACCGCTGTGAACCGCGGCGCCGTGGCGGTGGTCAGCACCGCCGAGGGATTGGTCAGCGAAGTGGAAAGGCCGAACGCCGTGGCGTCCTGCGAGCGCATCATCCCGCTGCCGAACAGGTCGTAGAACATGCCGAAGCCGGCGCGGATCGAACTGCGGCCCGGTCCGCCGAACAGGAACTTGCTCAATCCGCTCTCGGCCTTGGGCGCATATGCCAGCGAGAGGCGCGGCGCGAAGCTCTTCTTGTGGAAAGCGTAGAGAGGGCTGCCTCCGGGGCTGTTGGACGGGATGAAAGAAATCCGGCCCGCCCCCATCTGGCTCTGCCCTTGCTGCGCCAGGGCGCCTCGCATGTCGAACCAGTCGCCAATCGGAATATTCGGGGAGACCTGCTGCCCGTTGGCCTCGTAGATCGGGGGCATGAGCGACCACCGTAAACCGCCGGTAATCGTCAGGCCGCGGGAGACCTTCCACGTGTCCTGCGCGTACATCTCGTACTCGTTGGATACGAAGTCGCGGTGGACCGCATTGCCTTCGCCGATTGCCTGCCCGCTGACCAGGTAGTTGTACTGCGCGTTGCCTTCCGTGATCATCCCCATCACGTCCGTGACGGCGTACCGGAACAGGGTGATGCCGCTGCTTGCCATGTCCGTGAAAGGAGCGCTCAATGCCGAGCCGCTGCCGGTAAGCCACGACGCGTTGGCCGAAGCGCCGGAGAAGGAGTTTTGGAAATCTATCCGCCGGTTGCGGATGAACCGCGCCACGGCGCCCACCTGTATGCTGTGCGCGCCTTTCGTCCAGTTCAGGTCTTCGCTCAACGTGTGGGTCGGAATGATCGCTGTGAAGTTACGGCTGGTGGGAATATTCGGATCGACTCCACGGAAGGTGACCATGGGGAAGGTCTGCAGCCCGGTGGAATCCGAACCCTGGCGGGTGAGCCCGTACCGGAACGTGCTGACCACGGCCGGCGTCAAGATGCTGGTCAAACCGGTGGCGAAGCCCTTGTTGTTGCGCAGGGTAACGGAAGCCGGCGCTTGATCCGGCAACTGCGGCAGGCCCGATTCGTGATCGTTTTGCAAATTGGCGCGGAAGAAGACGGTGTGCTTGTCGGCGCTGTCGATATGGTAGTCCACCCGCGTGATGTAGGTATTCCAGCGCAATGGCATGGGGGCTTTGAACCGGTACCCGACCAGGTTTAAGTTGTCTCCCACCGTGTAGTCGTTGGGTGTCGGATAACTCTGAAAGATTTTGAGCGCCGCCTGGTTCACGCCGCGATCGTCGATCTTCGCAGCCAGGTCCGACGGCATGACTGTCGCGATCGAGCCGTCCTTGCGCTGATAATGCAGGATTCCCTGCCGCATGTCCATCGAAGGAACCGTGCGCACCACCGTGCCGTCCTTGGCATCGCGGCGCCCTTCGTAGTTCGCGAAGAAAAAGAGGCGATTCTTCTTCACCGGGCCGCCGACGGAAGCCCCGAAAATGTTGCGGATCAGCTTCGGCCGCGCAACTCCCGCCTGGTTGTTGAAGAAGCCGTTGGCGGTCGTGATCGTGTTCCGGTGATACTCGTAAAGCGATCCGTGGTACTCGTTCGTGCCGCCCTTGGTGACCAGCACCACCTGGGCGCCCGAGCTGCGGCCGCTATCCGCGTTGGCGTTGAGCGTCGTCACACGAAATTCCTGCACCGAATCCGGCGTCACCCGCAGGACGCTCGTGAAGGCGTTGCGATCCATCTGGTCGTTCACATCGACCCCGTCCAGCGTCACGTTCGCCTGGTCGCTCTTACCGCCGTTTACGGCTCCGTTGCGGTCGTTGGTATCGCCTTCGGTCGTGAACACCACGCCCGGCTGCAGTGCGAGCAGTCCCACGATGTTGCGGGCATTCAGCGGCAGTTCCAGGATGGTGGTGGTGCCGATGGCGTTGCCGATCGACGCGTCCGTCGTATTCACCTGGGCGGCTTCGGCGTTCACCGCCACGCTTTCGGAAACCTTGCCGATCTCCATGGTCAGCGAAAGAGTCGCAGGCAGATTCACCCTGAGAACCACTTCGTTCACCAGCGCATCGGCGAAGCCCGAAGCGGATGCCGTCAGCTTGTAAGTTCCCGGAGGCACCTGCGTCAGCGCAAAGCGGCCGGCCTGGTCCGAGGTGGCCTCGCGATTCAGACCCTGCGCCACATTTTCGATTCTCACCGTGGCGCCGGGGATCACCGCGCCCGACGAGTCGGTGATCACGCCGGACAGGGAAGATACGGCCTGGCCCCAAATGAGGGCTGCCGCCAGCAAAAAGAGATAAAAAAGTCTTATTGGCCTCATAAACGTCACCCACGTCTTTCGTTATCAGGGATTTACGAAAGTGTAGGCGATTTGTGTGAATAAAGTCAATAAGACCTTGAATACTTATTCATGTGGGAAAGCGACACCGGCCGGGCTGCGCCCGGCTCTGGACAGGCCACGAGGCCTATCCTACCTAGTCCACGCGGGCGGCTCCACAGCCATCAGGTTGTGGACGAAAAAATCTTCCAGAAGCCGCTGGCCGTAAGCCCCGCCTGCACCGTGGCCGCCTCCCGGCACGAACAGCAGATCGAATTTCCTGTCGTGCTTGATCAGCTGGTTCACCACTTGCAATGTGGATGCGGGGTCCACGTTGGTATCCATCTCGCCGGCCACCAGCAGCAGCTTGCCTTCGAGCCGGTACGCATTGTCAACGTTCGATGAGGCCGCGTACTGTGGACCCACGGGCCAACTCATCCACTGCTCGTTCCACCAGATTTTATCCATGCGGTTGTCGTGGCATCCGCTGTTGGAGACCGCGACTTTGTAGAATTCCGGGTGGAACAGCAGGGCGCCGAGCGAGTTCTGCCCGCCCGCCGAGGTTCCGTAGATCCCCACGCCCTTGCCGATGTCGTACCACGGGTACTTCGCCGCCACCGCCTTGTGCCACAGGATGCGGTCCGCGAATCCCGCGTCCGCCAGGTTCTTGAAGGCGACATCGTGGAAGGCCTTCGACCGGTTGTTCGTCCCCATGCCGTCGATTTGCACCACGATGAATCCCAATTCCGCCAGTTGCTGCATGTTCTGGTTCACCGGGCTGAACGATTTGGGCACGAAAGAGCCCTGCGGCCCGGCATAGATGTTCTCGATCACGCGATATTTCTTTGCCGGGTCGAAATTCGTGGGGCGGACGATCATCCCCCAGATTTCCGTTTTGCCGTCGCGCCCCAGCGCCATAAACGGCTCGGGCGGCCTCCATCCCGCCGCCAGCAGCGCCGCATCGTCCCCGTGCTCGAGGTCCATCAACAGCTTGTGGTCTTCCGTGCTCCGCAACTGCGAGATCGAAGGCTGGTCTACGCGCGACCACGTATCCACGTAATACTTCATGTCGGACGAGAACCGCACGATGTGTTCGCCATCCGCCTCGGTGAGCCGGGTGAGGCCGGCGCCGTCGAAGTCAATGCGGTAGTAGTTGACGAAATAGGGGTCCTGGCCCGGATACATGCCGCTCGCCGAAAACCAGATCCGGCGTTTCTTTTCGTCCACCTTTTCGACCGAGCGCACCACCCAGGGGCCCTTGGTAATTTGGTTTTTCAACTTGCCCGTTACGCCGTCGTAAAGATAGAGGTGCTCCCAGCCGTCGCGCTCCGAGCCCCAGATGATCTCCCTGCCGTCGGCCAAATCGAACCGCACCTTCTTGCCCGTGTCCCGCGGGTTCGCAACCAGCGGCCGGTAGTCGATGAAGGCCTGGCTTTCTTCCGTGATCAGCGCCCGCGGCTCACCGGTTTCCGCCGCCACTTCGACGACGCGGTATAGCTGGTGCCCCCGCTGGTTGTACTCGAAGGTGAACCCGCGGCTGTCTTTCCACCACACCGCCCGCGAGAGGCTGTACGGATTGGGGAACAACGCGTTGTCGATGGGGGTGGCACGCTTCGATGCCACGTCGAACAGCACCGGCTGCGCGATATCCAGCGTGTCGCCCGGCTTGGCATACTCGCGGCTCGAATACTTCGGCTGTAACTGGTCCGCCGGAGACGATTCGATGTAGTGCACCTCGCGTTTGTATCCCGGGCGCACGCGGTACCCCACCAGGTACCTCGAATCGGGAGACCACACCAGCGACCGGAGCGTGTAGTAGTTCCCCTCCGAGCCGTCCCAGCTCAGCGGCGCAGCGTCCGGCGCGCCCTTTTTGCGGAGGAACACGTTGTAGTTGCGGATCAGCGCTTGCCACTTGCCATCCGGGGAGGTGCGCTCCTCCGGTTCCTGCGCGCCCCGTGCCCGGCCGCGGGGATCCTCGCCCTGCTGCGGCGGAGCCGTCAGCATGCCGTCCTCCACGTCGTTGCCGTATTCCGAAGGCGGCGCATCTTCCGCGTCGGGCCCGCGCCCGCCGCGGCCGAAGCCCTGCGTCGCCGGCCCTGTTTTGCTGCAGGCGTAGTCGCTCAACGCGCAGCGCCACATCGAACCATCGGCAGCGAAGGCGATGGCAGTCTCGTGGTCCACGAAATGGAACGTCTGGAACGGGAGCGTCTCGGCCTTGTACTTCGGACCAAGAGCCGCGGCCACTTTGGCATGGTCGAAGGCCGGGGCTTTCGTCAGCTTGTCGGCATCGGCGAGGACGAACTCATGGCCGCCATTCACCGACTTGCGATACCAGAACCGGTTCGTTTCCCCGATCCATGTCGGCGGCTCGGCAGCGTTGAACACCAGGTTCTGATACTTCTCGCGGAGCCCCTGCGCCCGCGCGTAGTCCGCCTGCGTACCCTGTGCGAACATCAGCCAGGGCGCCAGCACCAATAGCAATGCCTTCACGCGTTCCTCCTCCTGATTGCCAGGTAAACCGCGCCACCCAGCACCACGATGATCAGCCCCGGCCACGTGGTCGCCGGCCGGTACGCAAACAGCATGTATAACACCGTGGACGCCCCGGCGATGTACAGCGCCGGCACCACCGGATAGCCCGCCACTCGGTAAGGCCTTTCCGCCGCCGGTCTCGTTTTCCGCAGCCGGAAGACTCCCGCGATGGTCAGGATGTAAAACAGCAGCGCGGCCGAGATTACGTAATCCAGCAAATTGCTGTACAGGTTGCCGTACTGCCGGGTTTCGACGTTGTACGTCCGGGGCAACACCAGCGCCGCCGCCCAGATGCCCTGGACCATCAGCGCCCACCCCGGCACGCGCGCCCGGTTCAGTTCTCCCGCGCGGCGGAAAAAGAGCCCGTCGTGCGCCATTGCGTAGGTGGCGCGCGCGCCGGCCAGAATCAGGCTATTCACGCAGCCGAAGGTGGAGACCATGATCGCCAGCGCCATCAGCACGGTTCCGTAGCCCGGAAAGATCTGCTGCAGCATGGCCGTCGCCACACGGTCCGCCGGCGCGTTCTGGATCGCGGGCAGCGGGAGTACCACCAGGTAGGCGATGTTCGCCAGCAGGTAGAGCACGATCACCGCCGTACACCCCAGCGCCATCGCCAGCGGCAGGTTGCGTTTCGGGTTCTTGACCTCGCCGGCGATGATCGTCACGTCGTGCCAGGAATCGGCCGAAAACAGCGAACCGGACTGCGCGACGCACAGCGCCACCACGAGCCCGTACACGCTTGCCGCCGCCACCCCGAGCGAGCCGTCATAGGTCCCCAGCGAAAAAGCCCGGCTGAAGTTCGCGTGCACCGCGCCTGCGTTCCAGCCCAGAAAGAGGCCCGCCAGAATCAGGGCCGCCAGCGCCACGGTCTTAGCCGACGTGAACAGGTTCTGCACGATCTTGCCGTATTCGAGCCCCCGCGAGTTGGTCCAGGTCAACAGCACGATTACCCCGATGGCGGTGAGTTGCGCCGTCGAAAGCGACACGGCGTACCCGGCCGAAAGGTGCACCGGCGCAATGAGATACCGGCCCTCCGCAACCGGCGGGAAAATCACGGAGAGGAATCGCGCGAACGCCACCGCGACCGCCGCAATCGTACCGGTCTGGATCACGGTGAAGAACGTCCAGCCGTAAAGAAAGCCCCACAACGGCGAAAACGCCTCCCGCAGGTAGATGTACATCCCGCCCGCCTCGGGCAGCATGGAAGCGAGTTCTCCATACGATAGCGCCGCCGTGATTGTCAGGACTCCGGTCAGCACCCAGGCCATCAGCATCCAGCCCGGGCTGCCGATCAGCCGCGACATATCGGCCGAGACGATAAAAATGCCGGAGCCGATCATCGTCCCGATCACGATCATGGTCGCGTCGAACAGGTTGAGCCCGCGGACAAACCCCTCTTCCTTCTTCTCCAGCACACCGGTAGGGCGAGACATGCGTGCGTGAAGCTTAACCGACCGCCGCGGCGTGCGTCAACCGCATGGGTCTTTTCCGGCCGCGCGTTCGTATATAACGGTGGATGGCCACTTTGGCGTTCTCATTGCCGATTGCCGCTGACGAAGACCGCAGGCGCCTTGCCGCTGCCCTGCGCCGGCGCGACCCCGAGGTCATCGATCAGCTGATCGCGCAATACCAGTACCGGCTTTTCCGCTACCTTCTATACCTCACCGGCACCCGCGAAACGGCGGAAGACGTGTTCCAGGAGACCTGGGTGCGCGTCCTCGACCGCGGCCATCTTTACGATGGCAAGGCGCGTTTCGAAGCATGGCTGTTTACGATCGCCCGCCACCTGGTCATCGATCTTCAGCGCAGGAAGACGCCGGAGCCGCTTTCCGACCTGGCCGATCCCGAACTGGACGCTCCGTCGGCGTTCGAAGCGCTAGCCGATAGCGAACGGGATGCCACCGTCCGGGCGGCCATGGAGAACCTTCCGGCGATTCACCGCGAGGTGCTGCTGCTGCGTTTTCAGGAAGACCTTTCGCTGGAAGAGATCGCCTCCATCACCGGTGTGCCGCTGCCCACCGTCAAGTCGCGGCTTTACCGCGGCCTGGGATCCCTGCGGCAGGTTCTGGAAGGAGGACGCCCGTGAGCAACGACCTTCACGCCGCCGCCCGGGATTTGATCCTGAAGGACAGGATCGAGGGCCTGTCGATGGCCGAGCGCGAATCGCTCGACCGGCACCTCGATTCGTGCGCCGGGTGCGCCGCGAGTGCCGGCGCGGCCGGCCGCGCGATTCGCGACCTCCGCGCCATCCCGGTCGCGCTTCCGCCGGACCTCGCCGCGCGCACGCAGTTGCGGCTTTACCTCCGGAACCACGGGCGGGCGCCGGCGGAAGGCGCCGGCTGGGCGCTGTGGGTGTCCTTCGGACTCTCCTGGGCCGTGGGGGTCGCCAGTGCGCCGTGGATCTGGCGCGGCTTTGATTGGGTGGGGCACTGGGCCGGCATTCCGGCGCTGTTCGTCAAAATGAGTTTCGCGCTGTGGTGGGCCGTTCCGGCTCTGCTCACGGCGGCTGTGCTGCTCCTGGAGCGGGGCAGGGAAGGAGATCCGCTATGGCGAGATTTCAGCAATCGATAGCCGAACCCTGGAACGAGAAACTGCGGCTGATCCGCTTCCGGATGTCCACGGAGCGCCTGCGGTTCGCGGACGAGATCCGGCTGGTGCCCGGATGGCTGGTCGCCGTGGTCGCGGCGCTCTTCGTGATCGCCGAGGCCGTAGCGGCCTTCTTCACGGCCAACCACCTGGAGCCATTCGGCGGCCCTGGAGCGCCCGGAGCGGAGTACGGCCACCCCTTCGACGTCGCGATCCCGGCGCTGATCGTGCTCGCCATCGCCGTTCCCCTCGCCATCCTTCTTTTCCTGACCGGCTACGTCTACCGCGACGCCCGCCGCCGGGGAATGAACGCGCCGCTTTGGACCTTCCTGGTGATCGTCCTGTTCCCGGCGTATCTGTTCGTCGGAATTGTCATCTATTTTCTGGTGCGCGAGCCTCTGCCCTACCACTGCCCGCAGTGCGGCTCCATGGTCAGCGCGCGGTTCAACTACTGTCCCAGTTGCAAGTACAATCTGCATCCGGTCTGCGGGAACTGCTCCCGCGAGGTCCGCGACACGGACCGCTTCTGCCCGTTTTGCGGGAACGACCGCGCCCCGTCCGACACGCGGGTTCCCACCGCCTCGTCCTGAACGGCGCCGCGTTATACAATGGCCCCAACCATGAAAGCGATTGCAGGGATCGGGCCGCCTTCATGGCAGGAGGACAGTAATGAGCGAAGCGAAAAATTCCGCCCTGGTGAGCCGGCGGACGTTCGCGGCTGCGATCGCCGCGCCCGCACTAATGGCCCGGCAGCAGCCCGCGCCGCAACCGCAACCGCAGCGCCGCCGGGGGCCGCAGCCTGAAGTTCCTCCGTTCGAGGGACCGATCGAATTCACCCGAAAAGATCTCGCTCCCAAGGTGCAGCCGTTTCCGCTCACGCAGGTGAAGCTCCTGTCAGGCCCATATCGCGACGCCCAGGAATGGAACCGCGGCTACATGGCTCGGCTCGACGCGCCCCGTCTGCTGTACAACTTCCGGCAGAACGCCGGGCTCGCGACGGGCAACGTCGCCAACCCGTTCGGCGGATGGGAAGCGCCTGTGGACGGTAAGCACGGGACCGAACTGCGCGGCCACTTCACCGGCCATTTCCTTTCCGCCAGTGCGCAACTCTACGCCGCGACGGGCGACAAGGAAGCCAGGGCCAAGGGCGATGAACTGGTCGCCGAACTCGCCAAATGCCAGCAAAAACTCGGGGGCGGCTACCTCAGCGCGTTCCCCATGGAATTGTTCGACCGCTTGGACGCGCTCTCCGGCAAGCCGCGCGATGCCGCGCCGGGGGCGCCGCAATTGCCCTGGGCGCCCTTCTACACCATCCACAAGATCATGGCCGGGATGCGCGACATGCACCAGTTGGCCGGGAACCAGCAGGCGTTGCAGGTGCTCGAGGGTATGGCCGGGTGGGCGGACCAGTGGACCGCCTCGAAATCCGAGGAGCACATGCAGCAGATCCTCGGCACCGAGTACGGCGGCATGGCCGAAGTGCTGTACGACCTCGCTGCCATCACCAACAACGACCAGTGGGCGAAGGCGGCCGACCGCTACACCAAGAAGTGGTTTTTCAACCCGCTGGCCATGCGGCGCGACGAACTGAACCGCGGGCAGAACGGTTACCCGCTCCACGTCAACACTCATATTCCGCAGGTGATCGGCGCCGCGCGGCGCTACGAAATCTCCGGAGATATGCGCTTCCACGACGTGGCGGATTACTTCTGGTACGAGATTGTTACTGCCCGGAGTTATGTCACCGGCGGAACCAGTAATGGCGAACTGTGGTATGGGCAGCCGCGTGAGTTAGCGCACGAGTTAAAGGTCAGCGTCTCCACCGCGGAGTGCTGCTGCGCTTACAACATGCTCAAACTTACGCGGCACCTTTATGGCTGGACCGGCGACCCCCGCTACTTTGACTATTACGAGCGGCTGATGCTCAACCACCGGCTCGGCACCATTCTTCCCGACAAAGGCTACACGCAGTATTACCTCTCGCTTACGCCCGGTGCCTGGAAGACGTTCAACAACGAAGACGGCTGCTTCTGGTGCTGCACGGGGACCGGGGTCGAAGAGTATTCGAAACTGGCCGACAGCATCTACTGGCACGATGCGGCGGGCCTCTACGTGAACCAGTTCATTCCGTCCGAGTTGACGTGGGCCGATAAGGGACTGAAGCTCCGCCAGGAGACCCGCTTCCCCGAGCAGCAAGCCACCACCCTCAGCTTCACCGCCGAGAGGCCGGTTTCGGTAGCCGTTCGCCTGCGCATTCCGGCATGGCTCGACTCGGCGCCCTCCGTGAAGATCAACGGCCGCGCGCTCGAAGCCTCCGCCGCCCCGGGCAGCTATCTCACCCTCACAAGGACGTGGAAAACCGGCGACCGGATCGAACTTGCCCTCCCCATGACGCTCCGAACCGAAGCGATGCCGGACGACCCGAACATGCGGGCGGTTCTCTACGGTCCGCTGGTGCTTGCCGGCGACCTGGGCACGCAAGGTCTGACCGAGCGGAACATGATCGGCCATAGCGCCCCCGCCCCTCGGCAGAATCCGATCGCGATACCGTCGTTCAAAACCGCCGATTCGTGGCTCAAACCGTCGGACCGCCCGCTGACCTTCCGCACCGCCGGCCAGGCGACGGACGTCACGCTGGCGCCGCTCAACAGCCTCTTCGGGAAACGCTACTCCGTCTACTGGCAGTTCGTAGGGTAGACCTCCTGGTCTGCCCACGCGCCGAAGGCGCGCTCCGGGAGGCCTACCCCACGTCAAGTCTTCGTGGGAAATGCCGTCTGACGTCGCGCTCTGTGGGGTAGACCTCCTGGTCTGCCCACGCACCGAAGGCGCGCTCCGGGAGGCCCACCCACGTCAAGCCTTGGTGGGAAATGCCGTCTGACGTCACGCTCTGTGGGGTAGCCCTCCTGGTCTGCCCACGCGCCGAAGGCGCGCTGCGCGAGGCCCACCCACGTCAAGCCTTGGTGGGAAATGCCGTGTGACGTCACGCTGGCGCCGCTCAACCGAAAGGCGCGCTGCGCACGCCTGGGCAGGCCGGGAGGCCTACCCCACATCAAGCCTTGGTGGGAAATGCCGTGTGACGTCACGCTGGCGCCGCTCAACCGAAAGGCGCGCTGCGCACGCCTGGGCAGGCCGGGAGGCCTACCCCACATCCAGCCTTGGTGGGAAATGCCGTGTGACGTCACGCTGGCCGCCGCTCCACCGAAAGGCGCGCTGCGCACGCCTGGGCAGGCCGGGAGGCCTACCCTACGTCAAGCCTTCGGCGGAAATGCCGTGTGACGTCACGCTGGCGCCGCTCAACCGAAAGGCGCGCTGCGCACGCCTGGGCAGGCCGGGAGGCCTACCCCACATCAAGCCTTGGTGGGAAATGCCGTGTGACGTCACGCTGGCCGCCGCTCCACCGAAAGGCGCGCTGCGCACGCCTACGTCACGCCTTCGTGGCACTATGTTGCATTCCGTTCTGACCGGCAAGTTCCTGGCGGACCAGGTTGTTCAGGGTTTCCGGGGAGACGTCCATGTGGCCGCGGGAATAAGCCAGCAACCCGAGGCGGCGCAGTCGGTTCAGTTCCGAAGTGACGATTTCCCGGGAGGTGCCGGCGTAGTCGGCGATCGCCTGGTGGGTCATCCCCCGAATCCGGAAGTTCCCCTCCGGCATCGGCTTGCCGAGCGATTGCGCCAGTTGGATCAGCGATAGCGCAACGCGCGTTCCGGTCTTCAGTGTCGCGAGCGCGGCCAGACGCTCCTGCAACACCAGGTTGTTCGCGGCACAGTACTCCACGAGGGCGACCCCCAGCAGCGGCTCCCTGTGGATCTGGTTTTCGATCTCTTCCGGAGTCCAGGCCATCACCTGCGCGTTCTCCATCGCAGCCGCGCATTCTTCTGTGACGCTGCCCCCCATCAGGAGGGAAGTTTCTCCGAAAAACTGCTCCGCTGTCACCAGGCGCAAGAGCATCTGTGTTCCGTCGGGAGCCGTATAGAAAATTCTGATACGTCCCGAAATTACGAGATACAGGTGGGCCGGAGGCCGATTTGCGTCGTAGATCACCATTTGCTTCGCAAATTCCTGGACCCGCGCCCGAGGGAGATAAACCAAAGGATCGTGTTTGGTCATAGGCCTAACAGCAGTCTAGTCGTTGTATGCAGATGAACGAATCGGATAAACCCCCGAAAGGGGTATCTTCCCGCTCAACTAATCGCGGAAATCCCCTAGGACATTTATCCTATGGTTAATCGTCGGAGTGAGGCAGATAGATGGTCAGCCGCGATTCGAAGCCCGGGCTGTACTCCACGCGGTACATCGCGCCCAGTTGCCGGATGGCGGGTTCCGGAACCAGCAGCGGACTGGACCGGACACCGGACACGTCTCCCAGCCCGTCCGTTCGCCTGCCCGCGATCGTGATTGCTACATAGCTTCCGGGAGCGACGGTGGGGAGGGACTCACCATCCCGCTTCCGGATCTCGACCGCTTCTCCCGCGATGCTGATGCGTGAAGCGCCGTCGATCGCGTGCTGCACCGCGAGCGCCGAACGGACGAGAACTCCTTCGAGTACCTCCCGGTCGGCCCTCACTTCCAGAGACGCGTCGCAGGGTATGACCTCGACCAGCGAGTTTCCTCCCAGCGCGGTTTGGATACGCGCGTTGGCCGAGATAAGGAGTTCTGACAGAGCCAGCTTCTCCCGCACCCGGGCCACGCTCGGCTCGAACTCCTGAGGGACCAGGATTACCGCCATCCGCACGGCGCGGCTTACCTGTCCGGCGAAGGGCCGGATAATGAGCGACATGGGGCGTCCGGTGTGATCGCAAATGTCGATCTTCCGCGACTGAAAATCGCTGAGGGCCTGCTGGCAAAGGGCCTCGACATGAGGCAATGTCACGGATGCGGCGATGTCCGCGACGTGCCGCCCGATATCCGCCGGGACGAGGTGCCAGCGTTTGGCCGCCGCATGGGTGTAGAGCCGGAGCCTGAGATCCGCCC
This sequence comes from Bryobacterales bacterium, assembly GCA_963796485.1. GTDB lineage: Bacteria > Acidobacteriota > Terriglobia > Bryobacterales > Bryobacteraceae > CAWCDJ01. Next base: position 139,812 of record CAWCLV010000012.1, on the reverse strand, counting down.
CGAATTGCAGCACTGGAATGTCCAGTATGTCCAAAAGGCAGGCCAGTTCCTCCCCGGTGGCGGCGGTCTCCTTGAGGCGCTGCATCAGCTTTTGGTTCTGGCTGCCGAATTCGGCCAGGCTGCCCCGTAGTTGGTTCCGTTCTTCGAAGAGTTCCTGTGTGGAATTCTGCAATTCCTCCACGGCGACGTGGACCTCCTCGCGGGTCGCCTGGAGTTCTTCGATCGCCTCTTCGTACTCTTTGATGACGGTTTCCAGTTGGAGGTTGGTTTTGGCCAAGTCCCTCTCCAGGGCGGTGATCTTCCGGCTCCTGTTCTCCTCCGTGGCCTTTGCGCGCCGCCAGGGACGCCGCTGGCTTCGCCCAATCTCGGTTTCCACCTTGGGCAGCATTGCTGCCTAATTTAACATGGACCTGCAACGGCGGAAACCGGCCCGATTTTGCTGCGGGCGCGAATGGGGTATAAATATATGCGTAAGAGGATTCTTCCGCATGAGTATGCCCAATAGCAGGGAGTCCCGCATCGAGGACCTGCGGATCCGGAGACAGGCATTGAAGGCCAGCCTGGAATGGGAGATGTCCCGTCTCGATAGGATTCTGAGGCAGTCCTTTCCATCAGTCCGCCCGCCTGCCAGGGGCGCTCACCCGGCCATTTCTCAAACTGAAGAACCCGACGGCGATGTGCGGCGCGCTATTGCCAGTCTCACCGCGAGGGAACGGCAGGTACTGAGGTGCATCGCCGAGGGGTGCTCCACCAAAGAGGTGGCGGCGAAACTGGAGATCAGGTTCAAGACGGCGGCATGCCATCGCCACCGGATCATGCAAAAGTTGAAGGTGCACGAAACGGCGTCGCTCGTGCGGATCGCGATTCGAAGCGGCGTCGCCAGCTTGTGACGGCTTCACTCGCCGTACTGCTGGAGCAGTTTGCCGATCAGCCCCGTCCATCCGGTCTGGTGGCTCGCGCCCGCGCCCGCTCCCGTATCACCGTTGAAGTACTCATAGAACAGAACCAGATCGCGCCAGTGCGGGTCGGCCTGGTAGAGCGGGTTGGCGCCGTGTGCCGGACGCCGGCCCGCTTCGTCGCGCAGGAAGAGCCGCATCAGCCGGCGGGAGATCTCGGCCGCCACATCCCACAGCGTCATGTAGGTGCCGGAACCCGTGGGGCACTCCACCAGGAAGCTGTCGCCCAGATAATGGTGGAACTTCTGCAGCGACTCGATCAGCAGGAAATTCACGGGGAGCCAGACCGGTCCGCGCCAGTTCGAATTGCCGCCGAAGAGCGGGGTGGTCGATTCGCCCGGTTCGTAATCCACGCGGTACTCGGCGCCACCGGCGTTCAACACATAAGGATGGTCCTTGTGGAAGCGCGAAAGAGCGCGCACGCCGTAGGGTGATAGGAACTCGTTCTCGTCCAGCAGGAAGCGCAGCACCCGGCGCAGTTGAGCGCTGTTCACGATGGAAAGCAGGCGCCGTTCGCCCTTCCCCGGCTTCGTCATCGACGCCACGTTCGCCGCGAGGTCCTTCCGGTTTTCGATGAACCATTCGAGCCGGCGTTTAAAGCCGGGCAACCGGTCAACCAGAGCGGGTTCCAGGGTCTCCACCGCAAACAAGGGGATGAGCCCGACCATCGACCGGATTTTCAGCGGGCGGTGGCCGTCGGGCGTGAAGAGCACGTCGTAGAAGAAGCCGTCCCCGTCGTCCCACATGCCCACGCCGTCGCTGCCCATGTGGGTCATGGCGTTGGCGATGGAGAGGAAGTGCTCCCAGAATTTGCTGGCGACATCCTCGTACGCCGGGTCTTCCCGGGCCAGTTCCATGGCGATGGCGAGCAGGTTCAGGCTGTACATGGCCATCCAGCCGGTTCCATCCGCCTGTTCGAGGAAGCCGCCGGTGGGCAGCGGCTTGCTGCGGTCGAAGACGCCGATGTTGTCGAGCCCGAGGAAGCCGCCCTGAAACACGTTGCGGCCTTCGGTGTCCTTGCGGTTCACCCACCAGGTGAAGTTCAGGAGCAGCTTGTGGAAGACTCGCTCCAGAAACCGGCGATCGCCCTTGCCGCCGCAGCGCTTCTTTTCGATTTTGTAAACGCGCCATGCGGCCCAGGCGTGCACCGGCGGGTTGACGTCGCTGAAGTTCCACTCGTATGCCGGAAGCTGCCCGTTGGGGTGCATGTACCATTCGCGCAGCAACAGAATGAGTTGATCCTTGGCGAAATCGGGGTCCACCACCGAGAGCGGAATGGTGTGGAAGGCCAGATCCCAGGCGGCGAACCACGGGTACTCCCATTTGTCGGGCATGGAGAGCACGTCGGAGTTGTACAGGTGCATCCACTCGTGATTTCGCCCGTCGAGGCGCGATGCCGGGGGCGGCGGCAGGCTCGGATCGCCATCGAGCCAGTCCTTCACGATGTAGTGATAGAACTGCTTGGACCACAGCAGGCCGGCGAAGGACTGCCGCATCACGTTTTTGGCGTCATCGGAAAGACCCGCCGGCGCGACCTTGCCATAGAACTCGTCCGCCTCGGCGATGCGCTGGGCGAAGGTGGCTTCGAACGGCGTTCCGAGAGGGTCGTCGAGGTCGGCGGCGTCGGTGAGCCGGACTCGCAGCACCGCGGTTTCGCCCGCTCCGATGGTCAGGCGGTGATGCACGGAGGCCTTGGTGCCGGTGCGCGCCGGGTTGACGGCGGGCGAGCCGTGGATTACGTAGTCGTTGATTCCGTCCTTGGCGAAGCCCTGCTCCTTCCCCTGGTACAGCCGCCGGACGTTGGTTTCGTTTTCCGTGAAAAGCAGCTCGCCCGTCCCGTCGGTCAGCAGGCGGCGCCTGCCGTACTGCGGCTCCTGAAGCTCGATCTCGCAGGCTGAAATGGCGCGCATTTCCGGACGCTCGCCGCCGCGCCCCCACGACCACGTATTCCGGAACCAGACGGTCGGCAGGACGTGAATTTCCGCCGCCTCCGGTCCGCGGTTGGAGATGCCGATGCGGATCAGAATGTCATCCGGCGCCCCTTTGGCATATTCCACCAGCACGTCGAAGTAGCGCTGATCGCCGAAGATTCCGGTGTCCTCCAACTCGAACTCGCCCTGTTCCCGCGTGCGGCTGCGGTTTTCCTCGATCAGTCGCTCGTACGGAAACGCCTGCTGCGGGTACTTGTAGAGGCATTTCATGTAGGAATGGGTGGGGGTGTTGTCGAGGTAGTAGTAGCACTCCTTGACGTCTTCACCGTGGTTCCCTTCGTAACAGGTCAGGCCGAAGAGGCGTTCCTTCAGGATGGAGTCGCGCCCGTTCCAGAGCGCCAGCGCGAAGCAGATCTTCTGGTGGCGGTCGCAGATGCCGGCAAGGCCGTCTTCGTTCCAGCGGTATGCCCTGGAGCGCGCGTGGTCGTGCAGAAAATACTCCCACGCATCGCCGGTGGGGCTGTAATCCTCTCTCACCGTGCCCCAGGCACGCTCGCTCAGGAACGGTCCCCACCGGTTCCAGTGTGCTTTTCGTCCCCGCGATTCCTGGAGCCGCCGCTCTTCCGCGGTCGGCGGAGCAACGCCGTTTCCCATTCCATCCCCTGCCGGTACATCTTCTCACATCGAGCGGGGGCCTTCGCCGTACGGTCTTTCATTGTGCGTTCATCTTCGCTCCATCACAATAGGTAGACAGGTGCGAATTCTGCTGGTCGAGGATGATGCGCGGGTAGCCGGCTTTGTGGCGCGCGGACTGAGAGAGCAGGCCTACGCCGTGGACGTCTCGTCCGACGGCGAGAATGCGCTCTATCAGGCAAGCGTCAACCAATACGATGTTGTGGTGCTCGACCTGATGCTGCCGATCAAAGACGGCTACGCAGTCTGCCGTGAGTTGCGCGGCTCCGGCTTCCGCGCTCCCATCCTCATGCTGACCGCGAGGGACTCGGTGGACGACCGCGTGGCCGGTCTGGATTGCGGGGCGGACGATTATCTGATCAAGCCGTTTGATTTCAAAGAGCTGCTGGCGCGGCTCCGGGCGCTGCTGAGGCGTTCGGGCGAGTTGCGGCCGGCGGTGGCGCGGGTGGCCGATCTGACACTGAACACGGCCAGCCACGCGGTTGAGCGCGGCGGAACTCCGGTCAGCCTTACCGCCAAGGAATACGCCCTGCTCGAATTTCTGGTGCTCAATACCGGCCGGGTGGTCGGCCGCGAAGCCATTGCACAACACGTTTGGGACGAAAGCTTCGACCCCCTCTCGAATGTCATCGACGTCTATGTGAAGCGGCTCCGGGCAAAGCTCGACACCGGTTTCAGCCGGCGCCTGATCCATACGAGGCGCGGTGAAGGGTACATTCTCGCACCCGGTTCGGAGACGGCCGATGATTAGAAGCCTCCGGCTGCAGCTTACGGCCTGGTATGTCGCCTTCTTCTCGCTCCTGTTTGTACTGTTCAGCCTGTTTCTCTACGGTGTACTTTCCCGCTCTCTGGTGAGCCGCCTGGACCAGACCCTGACCTCGGAGACCGAGGTTACCGCGGGCCTGCTCGCGGACGAACTGGAGGAAATGCACGGCGACATCCCCAAGGCCGCCTCCGAGGCGGTATCCGAAATGCGGGTGAAAGGCAGCGTGGTGGCGATCTTTCGCGACTCGAGGATGCTGGCGGCGAGCGGTCCGGTCCCCGCGGACCGGCTCCGTCTGCTGGTACAGCAGACCCCGGGAGACGCCATCGTGCCGGCAGGCGACGCTCGCGTGGCGGTCCACCACGTGGATAAATATTCGATCGTGGCGTACGGCCCGCTTGAGTCAATTTCGGCGAATCTCCAGGTGGTCCGGGAAGCGCTCCTGTTCGGAGCGCCCATGATGCTGCTGCTGGCGGGATTCGGAGGCTACCTTCTTGCCGGCCGGAGCATCGCTCCCCTCCGCACGATGGCGGAACAGGCTCGCCAGATCGGCGACAGCAACCTGCACCGGCGCCTGGAAATCGGACACGCGGCGGAGGAATTGCAAATCCTGGCGGTATCTTTTAATGAACTGCTGGCGCGCCTGGACCAGTCATTCGAAGGTATGCGCCGCTTTGTGGCCGACGCCTCGCACGAATTGCGCACGCCGCTTGCCGTGATCCGCGGCGAAGCCGATGTGGCGCTCTCGAAGGAGCGCAGCGAGCTCGAATACCGCGAGGCCCTGGCGATCATACTCGACGAATCGCGGCGTCTTTCGCGCCTGGTGGACGACCTTTTGAATCTCGCGCGTGCCGATGCCGGCCGGGTGAAGCTTCAGGTGTCCGAGTTTTATTTCAACGAACTGCTGGCCGAGTGCTGCCGCTCGCTCGGTCCGCTTGCGGCCGCCCGCGAGGTGCGGCTGGAATGCCCCGCCGGACCCGATATCCCCTTCCGCGGCGATGAGCAACTGCTGCGGCGCCTGGTCCTGAACCTGGTGGATAACGGGATCCGCTATACGCCCGCGGGCGGCCGGGTCGCGGTTGCCGTGCTGGCGGAAGACCCGGGCGTGCGCTTGCGCGTGTCCGATAACGGGCCGGGCATTCCTCCGGATTCCGCGCCGCACGTCTTCGAGCGGTTCTATAGGGTGGACCGGGTGCGCTCGCGAGAGGACGGAGGCTTCGGCCTGGGACTGTCGATCGTGAAGTGGATTGCCGAGACCCACCGCGGCGCGGTTCAACTCGAGACGCGCCCCGAAGAAGGGAGTACATTCACAGTCACGCTGCCCCGGTAATTCTTGCCATTCCAAGCTCATGTTGTTTCAGGGTTATCCATGAATTCGAAGCTGCAATTCGCCTTCCTTATGTTTTGTGTCAGCGCATTGGCGCAAGTGCCCGTACAGACTCCCGCGCGGCCCGTGCCGCCGCCCGGCCAACAGCAGGCCCCGCTGGGTACCGGGCAGACGGTGCCGCTGCCGCTGCCCGGAAGGGAGCCTGTCCCCGAGCCGCTGCCGCAAACGCCGCTGGTGCCGCAGACCCCCGGGGTGGGCGCCGGGCCGGGAATGGGACCGCCGGTCTCACTCAATTTTGCAGGCGCGATGCAGCGTGCCCAACGATACAGCCAGCAATTCCTCGCCGCGAATTACGCGGCTCTGCTGGCCCGCGAGGACGCCGTGCAGGCCAAGGCCGCCCTGCTGCCCAACGTCAACCAGTTCAACCAGTTCATCTATACTCAGCCGAACGGGACGCCCTCCGGCATTTTTGTCTCGAACGACGGCCCGCACGTCTACAATCAGTATGCGATCGTTCACGGCGACATCTACGCGCCCACGAAAATTGCGGATTATCGCAGGGCCCTGGCGGCGGAAGCGGTGGCGCGCGCCAACTACGAAATCGCCGTCAGAGGGCTCGTAACGGTGGTCGTCCAGAACTACTACGGGATGATCGCGGCGCAGCGGAAAGTGACGAGCGCGCAGCAGGGCATCGTCGAAGCCGAGCGTTTCCTGGACATCACGAGGAAGCAGGAGGCCGGCGGGGAGGTGGCCCATGCGGACGTGGTGAAAGCCGAGTTGCAGCTCGAGCAGCAGCGGGCGGCCCTCGCCAATGCGCAAGTGGACATGGAAAAGGCCCGCATCAATTTTTCGGTCATGCTGTTTCCGAATTACGGGCAGGTCTATACGCTGGTGGACGATCTCGAAAGCCAGAAGACGCTGCCCCCTTATGCCGAGATCCGCCGCCTGGCCTCCACCAACAATCCGCAAATTGCCGCCGCCGAAGCCATGGTGCGCCAGCAGAGGTATGAGTTGAAGTCGTCCCGGGCCCTGCTTTATCCCAGCCTTTCTTTCGACTACTTCTACGGGATCAATGCCAACCAGTATGCGCTGCATGATGAGCAGGGGCGCAATCTGCTGGGCTCGGTCGTCCAGGCGCAGCTCATGGTCCCGGTGTGGATGTGGGGGGCGAGCCGCAGCAAAATCCGGCAATCGCAGATCCGCCTGCAGCAGGCGCAAACCGATCTGAGCCTGGCCCAGCGGCAGTTGCTGGCCAACCTCGATGCGTATTACGCCGAGGCGAGCGCCGCCCGAAACCTGCTCGCCTCGCTGCGGCGTACCGTCGCGCTGGCGGAAGAGAACCTGCATCTCACGAACCTCCGATACCAGGCCGGGGAGGCCACCGCGCTCGAAGTGGTGGATGCGCAGACATCTTTGCTGCAGGCCCGCAACGCGCTGGCCGACGGCCTGTTGCGATACCGCCTCGCGCTGGCCAACCTGCAAACTCTCACGGGGGCGTTTTAGTGCATGAAGAGCGCTGTGCTACTCCTGGCGCCGGTGCTGTTGGCAATCTCCGGCTGCTCGAAGAAAGAAGCCGTGCAACCGGAAGTCGCCGCGCCGGTGCAGGTGGCGAAGGCGGCCACCGAAACCATGCACCTGGTGGTCACGGCGGACGCGGTGATCTATCCGATTGACCAGGCCAATGTCATGAGCAAGGTCAGCGCGCCGGTGGCGCGATTCTATGTCAACCGGGGCGACCACGTGAAAGCGGGGCAGCGGATCGCCACGCTGGAGAACCGCGACCTGATCGCCGCCGTAAACACGGCCAGGGCGCAACTGGAACAGGCGCAGGCCAACCTCATCGCCACCACCGGAAGCACCATCCCCGAGGCGGAAACTAAGGCGAAGACAGACGTGCAAGCCGCGCAGGAGCAGCTTGCCGCCGCCACCAAGCTGTTAGAGAGCCGCCGCAAGCTTTTTCAGGAAGGCGCACTGGCTCGCAAGCTCGTGGACGAGGCCCAGGTGGCATTCGCGCAAGCCAAAGCGGCGGCCGAGACCGCCCAGGAGCACCTCTATGCCATGAACAAGACCGGCAACCGGGAGCAGGTTGCCACCGCCCGCGCCCAGGTAGATGCCGCGAAGGCTCAACTCCAGGCGGCGCAGGCGCAGGTAGCCTACTCGGAAGTTCGCAGCCCGATTAGCGGCATCGTCGCGGACCGTCCTCTCTATGCGGGCGACATGGCGAGCACGGGCCAGCCGCTGGCAACTATCGTGGACATCTCGCGGGTTGTCGCCCGGGCAAACGTTCCCCAAAACCAGGCGTCCGCCGTGCACGTAGGCGACCCGGCGGCGATCAAAGAGGTCACGGGCGCTCTCGAGGTCCCTGGCAAGGTAACGGTGGTCAGCCCGACGGCCGAACCAAACAGCACGACCATGCAGATCTGGGTGCAGGCCGCGAATCCAAATGAACGGTTGAAACCCGGTACCAGCGTTCGCGTGCGGATGCAGGCGCGGACCATACCCGGGGCGACGGTTGTGCCCGAAACCGCCCTGCTCTCCGGTCCGGAGGGCGGCACTACCGTGGTGACGGTGTCGCAAGGGGACGTCGCGCACGTTCGGCCGGTTACTGTCGGGCCGCGCGAAGACGGCAAAGTGCAGATCCTGAGCGGCATTGCGCCCGGCGCGACGGTGGTTACGACGGGAGCGATGGGGCTGGAGGACGGGGCCAAGGTGCGGATCGTGCAGCCGGGCGGAGGCGGCGGAACCGCGGCCCGTGAGGCAGGCAAATGAGCGGGACGCTCAGCCGGCTGCCCGTAGTCGACCCCGAACAGGGCCACTGGACTCAGCGACACGGCAAGCCTATCATTTTCGTCCTCCTGACGCTGGTCGCCGTAGGTATCTACCTCGCGCTGACGATTCCAGTCGCGGTATTTCCGGAGACCAACTTCCCGCGGATCGTGGTTGGCGTGGACAACGGGGTTATGCCGATCGACCAAATGATGGTAACCATCACGCGACCGATCGAGGAAGCCCTGAACACGGTTCAGGGCCTGGACCACGTCTGGTCCGTGACTAGCCGTGGCAGCGCCGAGGTGGACCTCTTCTTCTCGTGGAAGGTGGACATGTACCGGACGCTGGAACTGGTGAACGCGGCGCTTGCGCGGGTCCAGCCCACGCTGCCTTCCACCGCCAGGATCACGGCCAACCGCTCCACATTCGCGGCTTTCCCGATCATGGGATACAGCCTGACCTCGGATGCGACCCCGCAAACGCGGCTCTGGGAGATGGCTACCTACAACCTCAAGCCACGGTTGAACCGTACGGCCGGAGTGGCCACCGTGGTTGTACAGGGCGGACAGGTGCCGGAATTTCAGATCACGCCCGACCCGTCGAAACTGGTCGCGACGGCGGTCACGGTGCCCAACATCCTGGATGCCATTGGACACAGCAACCTGGTCGATTCCCCGGGGCTGGTTGAAATGCGCCATGAGCTGTTCCTGTCACTCGTCAGCGGCCAGGCCAAGACGCCGCAACAGCTCGCAAATATCGTGATCAAGACCACCCCGGCTGGGATCCCGGTGCACGTAGGCGATATCGGCACGGTGGAACCTTCGGTGGAGCCGGTTTACACGATCGTGACCGCGAACGGAAAGCCGGCGGTGCTGCTGAATGTCTTCCGCCAGCCGGACAGTAACACGGTGGGGGTCGCGGACGCGGTCCACTCCGAGATCGAGCAGATCCGCCGTACGCTGCCGCCGGGAATCGACCTGCGCCCGTTTTACGACCAGTCGGAGTTGGTGCGGGAGTCCATCAAGAGCGTGCGCGATGCCATTCTGGTCGGCTTGTTTCTCGCATCGCTGATCATGGTGATTTTCCTGAGGGACTGGGGAACGTCGCTGGTAGCGGGGCTGGTGATTCCGGCGACGATCGCGTTGACGTTCATCGTGCTGCGCCTGGCGGGCCAGACATTCAACCTGATGACGCTGGGCGGCATGGCGGCGGCCGTGGGGCTAGTTATCGACGATGCCATCGTGGTGGTGGAAAACATCGTGATGCACCGCGACGTCGGCCAGACGAGAAGCGAGGCGATCAGGACGGCGTTACGGGAGATCAGGAAACCTCTGATCGGATCGACAGTGACCCCAATCGTGGTGTTCCTGCCCCTCATCTCCATCACCGGGGTAACGGGCGTGTTCTTCGGGGCGCTGGCCATCACGGTGGGGACGGCGCTCTTGGCTTCGCTCGCCCTCGCGCTGACCTGGACCCCCACTTTGAGCCACTATTTCGTCAGCCAGAACCGCCGGCGGCGATTTTCCGGCGAGCACGAAACCGTGTCTCCCTGGATCATGCGGCCCTATGCGCGGGTCCTGCGGGTCACGCTCGAACACCCGATCCTGCTGGGGCTGTTTGCAGCCGCGCTGATCGGAGGCTCCTGGGTGTGCTATAAGAGCCTGGGCACCGACCTGCTGCCGCCCATGGACGAAGGCGGGTTCGTCCTTGATTACATCATGCCGGCGGGCTCGTCGCTCCAGGAGACGAACCGCGTGATCAGTCATGTAGAGCAAATCCTGCACGCCGACCCCGAAGTGGCCAGCACCTCGCGGCGGACGGGACTGCAATTAGGTCTCGCCGCGGTCACCGAGGCGAACACGGGAGATATCGTCGTCAAGCTGACAGCGGGCCATAGAGACTCGACGGATGATGTGGTCGCCCGCCTGCGCGAGAAGATCCACAAGGCCGAACCGCTTCTCGACACGGAATACGTGCAACTGCTTCAGGATATGATCGGCGATCTCACGAGTTCCCCGGAACCGGTGGTGATCAAGCTGTTTAGCGAAGATCCGGGCTTGCTCAATGAATGGGCTCCAAAGGTGGGCGACAAGATCAAAGCCATACCGGGCGTCGTGGATGTGCTGAACGGCATCGAGAATACGATCAGCGGCCCGGCCGTCGTGTTCACGGTCGATCCGGCGGTGGCGGCGCGCGCCGGTTTCACGCCGCAGGAGGTGGAACTGGATGCCAGCGCCATCCTGCAGGGTGAGCCCGCGCCGACCCCTGTCGTGACCAATGGTCGTGCCTACACCATACGGGTGCGCTTTCCCGAGAGCACCCGGCTGGATCTGGATACCATCAAGAATACGGTGCTGGTCAGCGCGACCGGCAAGACCGGTACCCTGGGCTCGCTCGCGACGATTACGGAACTGCCAGGGCAGAATGAAATCCGGCGGGAGAACCTTCAGCGCGATGTCCAGGTTACGGCCAGGTTCGAAGGGATGAGCTTGGGCACGGGCATGTCGAAGGTGCAAGCGGCCGTGGCATCGTTGAGGATCCCGCGAAGTATCCGCGTGGAATACGGAGGTCAGTACCAGGAACAGCAGAAATCGTTCCGCGACCTCGCAGTCGTATTGGCGCTTGCGGTGGTCCTGGTCTTCACCGTGCTGCTCTTCGAATTCGGCGATTTCGCGGCGCCGACCGCAGTGCTGTGTTCGGCGCTGCTCTCCACGTCAGGAGTATTCATAGCCCTGCTGGTGACGGGTGTGTCGTTTAACCTGGCGTCCTTTATGGGACTAATTATGGTGATCGGAATCGTGGCGAAAAACGGAATCCTGCTGTTGGACGCCGATCACCGGTTCCGTTCGGAGGGAATGCCGCCTGAGGAAAGCATGCTTCGGGCCGGCGAGCGCCGGCTTCGTCCGATCATGATGACCGCGCTGGCAACCGTGGCGGGGATGATTCCGCTCGCGCTGGCCTTGGGCGCGGGCTCGGAAATGCTGCAGCCGTTGGCCGTAGCGGTGATCGGAGGCATTCTGGCGTCGATGTTCCTGTCGCTCGTCGTCACGCCGGCGGTGCATTACTATCTCGCCGGCCGGCCGCACGAGAGACAGTAACATGGGCAGCCAAACCAAAAAAAAGAGCCGCAAAGAACAGGCTATCCGCCTGCCCGCGGCTCTACCCGGCTCCTACCATCTTTCAGTTGTAGTGTCCCGCGTTGACTTCCGCGAACCGGCCAAGCTCCGCCGGAAGCTCGTCCAGCGTGAAAATCGAATTGGTCGGGCAAACCGGAACGCAGGCGCCGCAATCGATGCAGTCGTTCGGGTTCACGTAGAGCTGCGGAACATCCGCGAAATTGGCCTCATCCTGCTTCGGATGGATGCAGTCCACCGGGCAGGCTTGTACGCAGAGCTCGTCCTTCGTGCAGGTGTCCGTAATTACATATGCCATATGCCGATGGGAATGCAATCGGCTTGCCACCTCCAACTGATAGAAAACAAGATGGGAAAATCGACATGCCTTCCTTGCTGGGTGGGTGAAGGCACGCAGCCGGCGGGACGAGGTGGTCTTATCACCCGCATCCGCACTTTTCGCTCCCGCCCACCTTCTGGTTTCGGGGCGCGTTTTGGTGTACACTGGAGCCTGAAGAAATTGCTTTTGTTTTCAATCCGCGAAATTCCGATTCTCGATCGGAGAACCACTCCGGGCAATTCGCCCACTTCCGCCATTCCGTCCATTGTGAACGCTTAACCCAAAATGTATCCAGGCAGAAACTTTCCTCCTCGCAGGCAGAACCGTAGAGAGAACGTCAACGAGTCGATCCGTGCCCGTGAAGTCCGTGCGGTCTTCCCGGACGGTACGACCGAGGTCATGCCGACTTCGGCGGCTCTTCGCAAAGCGCAGGAACTCGGGCTTGACCTCGTGTTGGTCGCCCCCACGGCAGTACCCCCGGTTGCCAAAGCCGTAGACTTTGGGCACTACCAGTACGACCAGAAGAAGAAACAGCACGACGCCAAAAAGAAGCAGCACGTCGTCCAGGTGAAGGAACTGAAGTTCCGTCCCAATACGGACGACCACGATTACGATTTCAAGAAGACCCACGCGATTCGCTTCCTGCAGGAAGGGAACCGGGTCAAAGCCGTCGTCCAGTTCCGCGGGCGCGAGATTGCGCATGCCGACCTTGGCAAGAAGTTGCTGATCCGGTTCGCCCAGGATCTATCCACCTACGGGGCGGCGGAGGGGCAGCCGCGAATGGAGGGCAGAAACGCCCACATCCTGATCAGCCCCGTGAAAGCTGCCGTAAAGCCGGGTGCCGGCGAAAAGCCGCCGTCTTCCGCGCCGCCGCAGCCTTAGCAACGCAGGCGGGCGCACGGTACGTCTAGCGATGCGGCGAGTCTCCCGCATGCGATTCCGGTATGTATAACGCGTTCTTCGGCTTCACCAAAAACCCGTTCAACATGAGCCCGGATCCTGCCTTCCTGTTCCGCAGCCCGCAGCACGAGGAAGCGCTGGCTAACCTGATTTACGGCGTCCAAAGCCGCAAGGGCTTCATCGTGCTCACGGGCGAGGTCGGCACGGGAAAAACGACAATGCTGGAGTGCCTGCGGGATTTTCTTGGATCCCAGCAGATCGGCTTTGCTTCTCTTTTCAGCTCCCGCCTGAATGTCACCCAGTTCTTCGAGATGCTGGCCTACGATTTCGATCTGCAGTGCAACCGGCTCTCCAAGACGGAAATTCTTCTCGCGTTGAACGCCATGCTGCTCGAACGCGCGTCCGCCGGCAGGACCACCGTGCTGATCGTGGACGAAGCGCACAACTTCGATTGGGACGTGCTCGAAGAAATCCGGCTTCTCGGCAACATCGAGAACCGCCGGGGCAAACTGCTGCAGATTATTCTCGCCGGGCAGCAGGAGCTGGATGATAAGTTGGAGAAGCCCGAGTTCCGGCAGCTTAAGCAGCGCATCTCCCTGCGGTGCACGCTGCGCGGTTTCTCCCCGCAGGAGACCGCTTCCTACATTTGTTCCCGCATGGTCCGCGCCGGGCTTGCCGGGCAAGCGATCTTTTCCCCCGAAGTGATTTCGGAGATCCACTACCGCACGAATGGCATTCCGCGCCTGATCAACGCGGTCTGCGATAATCTACTGCTCACCGCTTTCGCCATGGAGAGCAAGACGGCCGATATCGAAATGTTGAACGAGGTTACCGCGGATATGCGGCTCGACGCCGTTCGCGAAAGGCCACTCGCTTCCGGACCCGAATTTCCCCCGCACATTCTCCCTTCCTGACGTCAGTAAGTGGTAAACGCGTATCGGTATAGGGTGATTACCCTATACCATCAATTTCGGTTCGCTAACCATACTACGGACAGGTAATAAAACTCACGATTACCAACGTTTAAATTCTTCGGCACGAGGTCTGTAATGAGTTTGCATCGATTCCTGAACAACGGCTTTGCCTTTACCGCCGTCGTAGCGGTGTTTCTGGGAGCTTGTGGGGCCATGATGCTCTCTGGAAATGTGGTCGGTCCGGCTTCTCATGCGCTGCTCATCCCGGATGCGGTAATGTCGGCGCACGGACCGACGATGCCGCCGGATCCATGGGAAGGCACGGGGTCGAACCTGGTAGCGCACGGACCGACGATGCCGCCGGATCCGTGGGAAGGCACGGGGTCGAACCTGGTAGCGCACGGACCGACGATGCCGCCGGATCCGTGGGAAGGCACGGGGTCGAACCTGGTGGCGCACGGACCGACGATGCCGCCGGATCCGTGGGAAGGCACGGGGTCGAACCTGGTGGCGCACGGACCGACGATGCCGCCGGATCCATGGGAAGGCACGGGGTCGAACCTGGTAGCGCACGGACCGACGATGCCGCCGGACCCGTGGGAAGGCACGGGGTCGAGTTTGAAGAAGCACGGACCGACGATGCCGCCGGATCCATGGGAAGGCACGGGCTCGAACCTGGTGGCGCACGGACCGACGATGCCGCCGGATCCATGGGAAGGCACGGGCTCGAACCTGGTGGCGCACGGACCGACGATGCCGCCGGATCCGTGGGAAGGCACGGGGTCGAGTTTGAAGAAGCACGGACCGACGATGCCGCCGGATCCATGGGAAGGCACGGGGTCGAACCTGGTAGCGCACGGACCGACGATGCCGCCGGATCCGTGGGAAGGCACGGGGTCGAGTTTGAAGAAGCACGGACCGACGATGCCGCCGGATCCATGGGAAGGCACGGGCTCGAACCTGGTGGCGCACGGACCGACGATGCCGCCGGATCCATGGGAAGGCACGGGGTCGAGTTTGAAGAAGCACGGACCGACGATGCCGCCGGATCCATGGGAAGGCACGGGCTCGAACCTGGTGGCGCACGGACCGACGATGCCGCCGGATCCATGGGAAGGCACGGGCTCGAGTTTGAAGAAGCACGGACCGACGATGCCGCCCGATCCATGGGAAGGCACGGGGTCGAACCTGGTGGCGCACGGACCGACGATGCCGCCGGATCCGTGGGAAGGCACGGGGTCGAGTTTGAAGAAGCACGGACCGACGATGCCGCCGGATCCATGGGAAGGCACGGGCTCGAACCTGGTGGCGCACGGACCGACGATGCCGCCGGATCCATGGGAAGGCACGGGCTCGAACCTGGTGGCGCACGGACCGACGATGCCGCCGGATCCGTGGGAAGGCACGGGGTCGAGTTTGAAGAAGCACGGACCGACGATGCCGCCGGATCCATGGGAAGGCACGGGCTCCAGCCTGGCCGCATAACGCGACTCTTCAACTTGGCGCGATGCCGGGGTCTCTCTTTAGGGGTAAGGGATTTCCTATTAGTGCCTGGTCGTCCTAGAATTGGAGGTCATGCAATTTTTCCTGCAAGTAGCGGCATGGGCGATCGGCGTCCCTTTGGAAATCCTGATCATCGCCGCGCTTCTGCAGGGCCACTATCGGCGCTATCCTTTGTTTTTCCTGTACTCGATCGGAAATTTCCTGACCACCGTAATTGACGTCTCCGTGAACGCCGCTTACTACATGCGCGTGCCCGGAGCCAAGGGTTCGCGCGTGTGGTGGTATTGGGCCAACGAGGGCGTGCTGCAAGTACTCGTTTATGCCCTCGTAATCAGCCTGATTTACCACGCCACCAGGCGGATTGGACCGAGGCGTATGGTGAGAGCGCTGCTGGTCGTGGGCGCGGTGCTGTTCGGCGGAGTCTCGTTCCTGATCCACTACGGCCCGGACCTGATGGTCAGCACCTGGATGACTCCATGGACCCGCGACCTGAACTTCTGCTCGGCGATCCTGGACCTCGCTCTCTGGGCGATGCTGATCGGCTCGCGGGAAGAGGACAAGCGCCTGCTGCTCTTGAGCGGATCGCTCGGGATCCTGTTCACCAGCGAGGCGATCGGGGAGGCAATCCGCTCGATCAGCGGCGCTGCCGGAGTGCTGGCGGGCAACCTGCTGATGCTGATTGCCAGCCTGCTGGTGCTTTACATCTGGTGGCGCACCTTCCGCGCGCCTCCCGGCAAAAAAGCAGAACTCAGATAAAAAAAGGAGCCGCGCAACGGCGGCTCCCCAGACGGTTTTACTGCTCAGACGAATTGCTAGCGCTGGTTGGAAGCGCTGTCGCGGTTCAGGGACGCGGTGACTTCGTCAGCACTGAAGACCTTAACCTCGACGCGGCGGTTCTTGGCGCGGGCGGCCCGGTTGTGTGCTTCGTCCACCGGACGCTGCTCGCCAAGTCCGATCATGTGAATTCGGTAGACCGGAATATCGTGCTTGCCGACCAGATACTCCATGACGGCGTTGGCACGCTGCCGGCTCAGGGATTCGTTGTACTGCTTGGAGCCAGAGGCATCAGTGTAGCCCTCGACGGCGATAAAGTAGCGCTTGTCGGCCTTTACCTGGTCGGCAAGTTTGTCGAGATCCTGCTGGGCATCGTTCGAGAGCTTGTACCTGTTGAACTGGAACGGCACCGACACCGTGGTTTGCAGCTTATAATCGTCGAGATTTGCTACGACGGTGCGCAGCGAGGTGAGATTTTTCGAGTTCTGGTCAGCCTTCTGGTCCGCCTGAGAAGCTCGATTCATTGCCTCGGTTGCGTGCTGATCGGCGGCTCCCGCGTGCTGGTCCGCAGCGGCCGCCCTTTCTTGTGCCGCACTGATCCCGGACTGCGCCTTATCATCAACCTGTTTTACCTGGTTGCGGGTATCCTGGATCTGCTGGCTATTCTGGGTCGTCTGCTCTCCCACCTGATCGACTTTCGCCTGAATCGGAGCAGTCGTGTTACGGACATACTTCTTGGTTGCGCAGCCACCGGCAAGCAGGGCGCCTGTCACGATGAACGTGGTCGCAAAGAAAGCTTTCATAGTTCAAAACCTCGCGAGCAACGTAGCAATCAAGCAGCCGTTCATGTTAAGTCGTGCGTTTTCAGACCCCTGTTGAGTCTTGAATGGGAGGATAATGGAGCGGCGCCTTTTGGTAATGTAAGGATTACCAGGCTTTCTTCGCGCTTCCGGCATCGCCGGGAGAGCTTCTACGAAAAAAAGATCCGGTCACCCGATCAGTGCCGCTTCAGCTCTTGGATCGGGGTGTCTTCGGTTTGTCGGATGAGCGGGGCTTGCTCCCGTGACGGCGGAAGCCCGGCAGATCCCAAGCCAGATTTTCGTAAATTTCACCTTCGGGGTCTTCATCGAACCAAAACTTGCGGGTCTTCATAACGCCTACCCTGAACTTTCTGGAGGGGAACACTTTCATTGTAGCACTCGGGCCAGTGCCTTTTTTTGTCGCCAAGCTATTGTAAGTAAATGACTTAAAAACGCAGAAACACGAAAGCAGGCGCGACCCGGGGAGAAACGGTCACCGTTTCAGGCGGCGATTCCAGCCGGTGACGATACTGATGGCCGAGCTGCCGGACCACTCGAAGGGCAGATTCACGAGAAACCGCCCTCCATCGGAGGAAACGTCGTAGAGGTTCCATGTTTGCGGCGCGGACTGGAAATGGAAGAGCGGTCGCGGCGCTTCGAACGTCAGTTCGTTCCCGTCAGGGTGAACCGTTACGGCCATCATGCGGCCGGCCAGATCCAGGTAGTAGAGTTCCGTGCCATCGCCCTTCCAGCGGGGGAGCGCGGCGCCGGCGGCGACGCAGAATCGCTTGTGGAGGGCGGTCTCGAACCCGCCGAACGGCTGCACCCAGACCGAGGGCGTGCCGGACCCGTCCAACTCAAACGCCAGCCATTTCGAGTCCGGAGAAAGCGCCCCGTGGGTGGCGGGCGCGGCCGTCGAGACGATCGGGCGGGCAGTTCGCGCCGCGAAAGAGAACCCCCAGACCTCGGAGGGCATTGCCCGGCCATCGCGCGTGAACAGGACATAGGCGCCATCGCGCGACCAGCCGGTCGGTTGTATCGCGTGGGTATCGCGGAAGAGCAGCACCGATTCGCCTATGCCCTCCGCCCGCCGAACGTAGAGGTCCCATCGCGTTCCGGCCGGATCCGAAAGAGCCGCGGCCACACGTCGTCCGTCCGGAGACCAGACGGCCGACTGCTCGCCCACCGGAGCGCTCAGAAGGCGCCGCGATGCGCCCGAGGCATCGACGATCCAAGCCGTGGAGGCCCCCAAAACGGCGTCCAGCTTCGCGACCATGGCGCGGTCGCCCGCGGGGGAGACGCTCGGCTGCCCCCATTCGCCGGTCTCTCCGATGGAGGCGAGCAGGTTTCCGTTCCGCCCCACCCAGGCGAGCCGCCGCGTGGGCCGGCCCAGCGGCTGGTATACCAGCGTTCCGGTTTCCGAAACCGAGACCGGAGCCAGGGAAGAGCTCCAAACGGCGCCGACATCGCTTGCAACCACGGTGGGAGATCCCGAAATGCGCGCCTTGGCCGCATCGAAGGGCTGGGCGATCAGATCGCGCCCGCGAATCAGAAGGAGGTGCCCCGCACCGGCGGTATCCGCCGCGTACACGGCGCCGGTCTGGGCGGCAAGAAGGAAAGTGCGTGCCGGCGAGCTGCTCGAACCGGCGTAGATGCCGGTGGTCCGCAGTTCGGCGGTGAGGCCGAAAAAGATGAACTGGTTGTCTCCCGGCAGGAACTGGGGCCAAAGATAGGCCATTTCCGATTTCGCCGGATCGGGCGCCAATACCGGTTCGGCGGTCCCGCCGGACGCACTCACGGCGAACAGGCCGCCGCTGCGCCCGGGTGCGAAGAGGATCGTGCCGTTTCTGCCCCAGGCGCCTCCGGCGGGCGCCCGCGATGCCTGGCAGATCGTGGCCGGCTCACCGCCTTCGGAGCCGGTCCTCTTCAAGGCGCCGTCCGCGAAAAAACCGATGGCCTGCCCGTCGGGAGACCAGAACGGCTCGGATCCGTTTTCCGTGCCGGGAAGTGGGAAGCTGCGGGTGCCATCCAGGCGCCTGATCCACAATACCCTCCCGCCATCCGGCCCGGGCGCCGGGAAAACTACGCTTCGCCCGTCAGGAGAGACCGCCGGCGTCCCGCCGTAACTCAACGGGTCCGTTGTCCGGGGGAGGGGGCGGGCCTTCGGGGCGGCGGGCCTGCCGGAAAAGTAAAGCGCGGCTGCCACCCCGCCGAGGACCAGGAGTGCAACTGGCACCGAAAGGACGCGCCCCCAGCGCCTCCGGGAGCGCGCGACGGATTTCCGCACCGGCTTTGGGCCCGGCACTTCCTGCACGGGCTTCGGACGCCGCAGGCGCAACTCCAGCACTGCGGTCTGAATCCTCTGCCTGCGCGCATCCGGGTCCTTCTCGAGGCATGAGGCGATCACGGGGAGGATGGCGTCGCGAACCGCCGGCGGGCAGGCCAACTCGGCCGGGTGCGATTCGAGAATCTCACGGTCCACCGAGCCCGAAGCTCCCGGAAATGCCTTCCGGCCGCCGGCCATTTCGTAGACGAGTGCGCCGTAGGCGAAAATGTCGGAGCGTTCGTCCGCGCAGGCTCCGCGTACCTGCTCGGGTGCTCTATACGCCACCGACTCAGGTCCGGTGGAGTCCTCCGGACAGAGGATCCGCGCGCCTGCCGCGGTGATCAGGATGGCCGATGGCGAGATGCAGCCGTGTACCGTATTCCGAATGTGAGCGTCGTGGAGGCGGACGCCGATATCGATGGCGAAGCGAAAAAGTTCCCCGGTAGACAGGGGAGCACCTTTCAGCCGGTCGGCAAGCAGCTCGCCTTCGACCGGCCGTAACGTGCAAAACTCCCGTCTCTGTCTCGTTGATTGCATGACCGACGACACGGCGCTTTGCCCGAATGGCCAGGGCGTGCGCAACCGCCGGATTTAATTATCGCGTGCAATGCGGGACGGAATAAACGGAAAAGTTCTATACCCGGACCATCCGGCGGCCCTGCTCCCAGAGTTGGGCCGCATCCTCGACGACCTTGCGTCCCTCTTCGTAGATCGTCTTCATCCGGTCCATGATGTCCTTCGTCGCATCGGCAAAATCGCCCGAGCGATCCGCCATCTTGCGGGTTACGTCGCGGGCGGCCTCCCAGCCGGATGGTTTCCGGCGCGATGACAGGGCAATCCCGATTCCGACTGCGGCTCCGGCCGCAATCCCGATCCAGATCATCTGGTTGGTTCCGTTAGTCGATGCCATGGTTCCTCGGCTCCTTCCCTCCCAGTGTAGCGGCGGTGTTCCGCGGAATAGCCGCCACAACGGCGGCGGGGAGTGCGGCTTAGCACAGCGCCGGGCGCCTTACCGTGCCGGGAAATACCAGCCGTGTAATTTTCGGATATAAGAATCCGCTGGTCCTGTTTTGGGCGCCCCTATTGACACTGCCGGTGTCCCATGTACAATCCTAGAGGGTGGAACTAATCTAAGAACGGAAGTGGCGAAGAATGTTCAAAGGCAGGAAGTCTCCACAACTCGCTCCATCGTCCGAAGGCCGAGGTTTCAACAGTAGCGACGTAGCCCGGATCTGCGGTGTCAGTCTGCGGCAATTGCAGTGGTGGGATGAGCGCAACGTGGTTTCCCCGAAACAGGACGGCCACAAGCGCGTTTACATGCCTGAAGAGGTGGTGGAGATCTCCGTCATCGCCGAGTTGCGCCGCAAGGGGTTTTCGCTCCAGAAGATCCGCCGGGTGCTCCGTTTCCTGCAAAAGGACATGGGCAAGCGCCTGAGCGAAGCACTGTCGGCCTCTTCCGACGTCCACCTGATCACCGACGGGAAGTCGATTTATCTGGAAGAGGCGCCGAGCCGGATTATCGATCTCCTGAAGAATGCCCGGCAGCCGATGTTCCTGGTATGCCTTACGGACCAGGTAAAGCGGCTGACCGCATCCGCGGAGCGGAAGCCGGCACGCTCGGAAACCCAGGCCGCGAACCGGAAGGCACGCGCCGTATAATCTGCATTTCTCATCGGGCCGGTGCCGACTTGCGGCAGAGGTAGCGGGGCTGGAAGCTCCGCGCAGGTTGAAACCTGCCCCACATGGTATGGGGCCGACTTCAGCGCGGCCGGCACGGGCTTTCAAGCCCGCCCTACCGCGGTTGCGCCGTGCGGTACATATAGACCATCAACAGGATCAGGGTGAGTACGCCTACCCCGATGTACGACCAGGGGCTGTTCTGCGCCATTCTGTCGAGTCCGCCGGCCATGCCGTTCGTCAATGTTTCCCTGAATGCCGGAGAGATGATCAGGAACCCTCCGAACAACCCGAAAATTCCAAGAGCTTGTAGCATGATGTTTAGAAACGGAGTCCCCAAGCCGAACCCTAATCATCGGCTGCCTCTTTTGCCCGAGGAAGTTAGCATAGACCCATATCGGTACTAGTACCCTACTTCAGGAACTCGCGGGCCACATCCGCCACCGGCCGGTGCTTGCCATCTACCTGATAATTCATGTTTCTCATCGCCGTGTCCGAAATGGCGCCGGAGAGGTCGGAGAGAGCTTTCTCCAGCCCGGGGATTCTCCTGAGCGCATCCTGGCGAACGACCACGGCACATTCGTAGGGAGGAAAGTAGCGGCGGTCGTCGCGAAGGATGCGAACGGGCAGCACGGAGGCCAAGCCGTCGGTCGCGTTGCCGGCGATCATGTCCACCTTGCCGGAGACCAGAGCTTGGTAGAGAAGGCCGAGGTCCATGGAGACGGGCGATCCGTCCAGGCGCAATCCGTAAGTCTTGAGCAAGCCGTCGAGGCCGTCGGGGCGCTGCTGAAACTCGTAGCCCACTCCGAGCCGCCACGCCCGTGCGGCGGCCGCCTGCGACAACGTCGCGATGCCGGCGGACGCCGCCGCGCTCCGGGTGACCATCATCGCGAAGCTGTCGTTGAAACCCAGCGGCGCGAGCCATTGCAGGTTCCAGCGGCGTTGGTATTCGCGGCGGACCGTCTGAAATGCCGCTTGCGGATCGGCGACGGGAGCCTGTTTGAGAACCGCGGCCAGGGCAGTGCCGGTGTATTCGGGATAGAGGTCGATATCGCCCCGCACCAGCGCTTCCTGCGCCAGCAGGGTGCCGCCGAGATCGAGCTTGCGCTCAACCGGCACCCGCAAGCGGCGTTCGATCTGTTGGGCCAGGATTTCGCCCAGCAGAACTTGCTCGGTAAAGTTTTTCGAGCCCACCACGATATGCGCCTGCCGGCCGCATCCGGCGAACAGGACGGAGATCAGGCATGCGACAGCTTTCGCTCGATCCATTCCAAAACCTCGTCCGCCACCAATGCCATCAGCGCGGCCGGTACCGCGCCGGCGAGTATGGTGCGGGTATCCGCCATGGAAATCCCGCGGAAAATAAAGACCCCCAGGCCGCCGGCGCCGATGGCGGCCGCGATGGTGGCGGTTCCGATGGTGGCGACGGTGGCGATGCGCAAGCCCGCCACGATGGAGGGCGCCGCCAGCGGCAGTTCCACCTGCCACAGCACCTGGCTGGACGTCATCCCCATCGCGACCGCGGATTCCCGCACCGCCCGGTCCACGCCCAGGATGCCGGTGAGGGTATTGCGCAGGATGGGCAGCAGGGCGTAAAGGCAGAGGGCCAGAATGGCGGTCCGCTTGCCGATGCCGCCGATGAACGGAAGCGGCAGCAGAAATCCGAACAGCGCCAGGCTGGGAACCGTTTGGGCGATATTCGCAAAGCCGACGATCCACCGCCGTCCGGCGGCGCGGCGCGTGAGCAGCACCGCCGCAGGCATTCCTATGGTCGCGGCGATGAGCAGGGCGACCAAAACCAGCTCGATATGTTCCAGGGAAAGATAGAAGATTTCAGAAACCGGTACGCCGTTCATCGGGCCTCCACGGCTCCTCCAGGCTGGCGAGGAAAGCATGCGCCTCCGGCGTGCCGGCATCGAGGAATTCGGCCGGTTCGGCGAGGACGTCCACCGCGCCATCCTTTAGCAGGGCGATGCGCGTGCCGACGGTCAGCGCTTCGCGCACGTCGTGCGTCACGAAGAGCGCGGCGGTGCCGAGCGAGCGGCGCAGTTCCAGAAACTGGCGCTGGAGCTCGAAACGGGTGATCGGGTCGAGCGCGGCGAACGGCTCGTCGAGCAGCAGGAGGGGCGGTTCCGCGGCCAGCGCCCGGGCGATTCCGACCCGCTGTTTCTGGCCGCCGGAAAGCTGGCCCGGCAGCCTGTCGCGAAACTCGCCCGGCACCAGGCCGACGGCGTGCAGCAGTTCCTCCACTCGCGCGGCGATGCGGGCCTCGGGCCATCCCTCCAGGCGGGGCACCAGGCCGACGTTCCGCTCCACGGTCCAGTGGGGGAACAGCCCCGAATCCTGAATGACGTAGCCCATGCGGCGCCTCAGGCGGATGGGATCCCAGCCGGCGGTGTCCTGCCCCTCGAAGCGGATCTCGCCGCGGTCGGGCCGGACCAGGCCATTCACGGAGCGCAGGAGAGAGGTTTTGCCGGACCCGCTGCGGCCCAGCAGGACGACCGATTCCGCCCGATTGACCGTAAGACTGATCTCGCGCAGCACTGTGTGGCCGCCCACCGCCCAGCTTAGGCCGCGAATCTCCAGAATAGGGCTGCCGCGCACTCTCCTACTATATAGTGAGGTGGCGGAATCCACCCAAGTTCTCCGGCGATGGGACAACCGATTCGAAATTCGAGTATTATAGCTGTAAGGAAGGGAGCATCGAACCGGGGTCAAGGCCCCGCGGTTGCGCTGGTAAATGACACAGAGCGAGATGTTCCACACTACCACCCGTCCTGATCCTGTAGGTCCTTTGTCGGGAACTTTCCCCACGCGGTAAAACATGAAGACTAGAACCACCCTCTTTGCCATCCTGATCATTGTCGTTTCGGTGCTGCTGGCGCCGGTTTACGGACCCGAAATTCGGGCTCATGCGGCCTCGCCATCCACGGGAGACGATCTCGACAAGGACATCCGCACGGTTGCCAACGCGTATGCCCTCGTGGAGAAGAATTACGCCGACCCCGTCTCTTCCGAAAAAGCGTTTTACGCAGGAGCGATCCCGGGGATGCTGCACACCCTGGACCCGCACTCGAACTTCGTGGATCCGGCCGAGTACCGCGAAATGCAGCGGCGGCAGCACGCGCAATACTACGGCGTGGGGATGGAAATCGGGATGGACGGGCCGAAGGTGACCGTGATGCGGCCCTTCGTGGGATCTCCGGCAGCGAATGCCGGTATGCGCCGCGGCGACGTGATCGTGGCGGTGGACGGAAAAGACGCTACGAAACTGGAGTCTCCCGGAGTGGCCGATCTGCTGCGCGGCCCGAAGGGAACGCCGGTGAAGGTCAGCGTGATGCGCGAAGGCGCCACGGAGCCCTACACCGCCACTATCACACGCGCCGAGATCGAAACCAGCGTGGTGGATGCCTTCTGGGTCAAGCCGAATATCGCTTACCTGCGGGTGGATAGCTTCGAAGCGCAGAACGTTGCCAAGGACACCGAGACCCTGCTGCGCAAAATGGGCGAGCAGAACGTGAACGGACTGATCCTCGACCTGCGCGGCAACCTGGGCGGGTTGGTGACGGAAGCCGTGTCCCTGGCCGGCCGCTTCCTGCATAACGGGCAGACCGTGGTTTCGCATCGCGGCCGGGCGGAGACCGAACAGGTATTCCGCGCGCGCGCGAATGCCCTGGCGCAGAAGTACCCCATGGTCGTGCTGGTGGACGGGCAATCCGCCTCCGCATCGGAGATCGTGACCGGCGCCCTGCAGGACCACGACCGGGCCTGGATTCTGGGACAGACGACGTTCGGCAAGGGTTTGGTTCAGGCGCAGTTCCCGCTTTCCGAAGGCGCGGCCCTGCTGCTGACGATCGCGCATTATTACACGCCGAGTGGCCGCCTGATTCAGCGGGATTACTCGCACCAGTCGTTCTATTCCTATTACGCTCACACCGACACGAATACGACGGACGTAAAGGATGTTCACCCGACCGATTCCGGGCGCAAGGTATACGGAGGCGGCGGAATCACGCCCGACGAAAAGTACGCCTCGCCGAAGTACAGCATCTTCCAGCGGCGCCTCGGGGTGTATCCGAACAGCGCCAACATGTTCTACC
Organism: Bryobacterales bacterium; assembly: GCA_963796485.1. Taxonomy (GTDB): domain Bacteria; phylum Acidobacteriota; class Terriglobia; order Bryobacterales; family Bryobacteraceae; genus CAWCDJ01. The sequence continues at coordinate 114,926 of CAWCLV010000012.1, read as the reverse complement.
GGTTCGCCAACACCTACTTCGGCGCGAATAAGCCGCAGCTTCCCAAGGGATGGCAGCCGGATGACGCGACGCTCGAACGCTTCAAGACGTTCCTGACCGCGCAGAAGATGCCGTTCACCGATGCCGAATTCAACACCAACCGCGACTGGGTCAAGAACGGCATCCGCTGGGAGTTCTATTTCCGCGCGTTCGATAAGGACACCGCAAACCGGGCCTCCTGGGAGGACGATCCCGAGATCGCCAAGGCGATCGAGAGTATGCCGAAGGCACAGAGCCTCCTGAACCAGGCGCAAAAGATCTACGCCATGCGGCAGTAACCCCCCCGTACTGGTATCCAGGTTCTATCCGCAGGATAATTCCCTATAGGGCGCATGAAAAGTGCGCCCCTTCACGCTATACTTTCAGCCAGTATACCCGGAGGGAGTGAAACGGGATGGCTGCCAGTTCCGATCATCCACAACTGCAACGAAGCGAAAAGCTGCTTTTCGCCTTACTTGAATCTGCTGCCCAGGCAATCATCGGTACGGACCGGCATGGCCGGATCGTGCTGGTCAACGACCGGACCGAACAGATGTTCGGGTATTCCCGGTCTGAACTCCTCGAAGCTACTATCGAATTGCTGCTGCCGGAATCGCTGCGGGCAGTGCATATCCGGCACCGGGAAGATTACTTCGAACACCCCCGCACGCGTCCCATGGGAACCGGCATGGAACTCTCGGGCCGGCGCAAGGACGGGAGCGATTTCCCGGTGGAGGTGAGCCTCAGCGCGCTCGATGTCGAAGGCGCCGTCTACGGGATCGCGTTCGTCAGCGACATCAGCCAGCGGAAGACTCTGGAAGAGCAGTTGACGCACGCTCAAAAGATGGAGGCGGTGGGCCGGCTTGCCGGGGGAGTGGCGCACGACTTCAACAACATGCTCACGGTGATCGCCGGGTACAACCGGATGATCCTCGATGAGCTCTCGCCGGTCGATCCGCTGCGCGGTTACGCCGAGGAGATTTTGAAGGCCGCCGACCGCGCCGGGGCGCTCACCAACCAACTGCTCGCGTTCAGCCGCCGGCAAATCATGCAGCCGCGCGTCATCAGCGTCAACGCGGTGATCGAGCAGACCGAGAAGATGCTGCGGCGCCTGATCGGCGAAGATATTCAGCTTTCTATCGGCCTGAAGGCGGATACCGGGAACATCAAGGCCGACCCGAACCATATCGCGCAGGCAGTCGTAAATCTCGCGGTGAACGCGAGGGATGCGATGCCCACCGGCGGCCGGCTTACGATCGAAACCGGAAACTCTCACATCGACGAAACCTACGTCCGGACGCACATGGGAGTGAAGCCGGGCGAATTCGTGATGATTGCGGTCAGCGACACCGGGATCGGCATGGATTCCGCGACGCGGCAGCGGATTTTCGAGCCGTTTTTCACCACCAAGGAGCGAGGGAAGGGCACCGGGCTGGGACTCGCCACCGTTTATGGAATGGTGAAGCAGAGCGGCGGCGACATCTGGGTCTACAGCGAACCCGGGACCGGCACCACGTTCAAGCTGTACTTTCCGAGGGTTCAGGAACCGCCTGCCGATGTCCTCGCGGGCGGACCGGAGAAGACGAAAACGACCGAAGGCGAGACCATTCTTCTGGTGGAAGACGAAAAGGCGGTACGCGACCTGACGTCCCGAATCCTCCAGAAACTCGGCTACAAGGTGCTGCCGGCGGCCTCGGGCGAGGAGGCCATCCGGCTTGGCCACGCACACGCAGGCCGCATCGCACTTCTGTTGACGGACGTCGTGATGCCGAACATGAGCGGCCGGCAGGTGGCCGACGCTCTATCGCAGATACAGCCCGGGATCAAGGTGCTGTTCCTGTCGGGATACACGGAGAACACGGTTGTGCACCACGGTGTGCTCGATTCGGCGGTGGATTTCCTGCCGAAACCGTTCAGCCGCGAAGTGCTGGGGCAGAAGATCCGTGAGATCCTGGCCCGGCAGTAGCGGCCCAACCCCGGCTTTGAGCGCGGCGCTTCGGACCAGCACATGGGGCCTGCGGGCATGGTCCAGGCGGAAGCGCAGCAATGACCGTGCGCGGCAGGCTGTGGCCGGTGCAGCCGGTTGCCACGCGGGCCGCGGTGTCGCGCCGCGAATTCTACAGGTCGCCGGCGGTCCGGGTGACGGGCCGGGCATTCAACCCGAAATCGTTCTGGACGCGGATGTACCAGGATTCGTCTTCCTGTGCGCTCCAGTCGATCCATTGTTCGTCGTTCATGGCAGCGCGCCAGCCCATGAAGGCCGCGGCATCGGGGCCCGAAGGATGGCGCAACTGCCACGTCCCGCTTTCGATGACACGGCGAATTACCGCTGCCGTAGTCTCGGGAGGAACCGGATTTGCAAGCGCGGCGCGGAACAGTCCCGCGAAACGGCGCGTGTGCGGGTACACGGATGGCGCCGGATCCCGAATGGCATGAGCCATTTTCGTATCCTGGATGCCCGGCTCAACAACCGCCACCCGGATGTTGAACGGCTTTACCTCGCCTGCGAGGGCCTCGCTGATTGCTTCCAGCGCGAACTTCGAAGCACAGTAGGGCCCCATGGGCGAATTGGAAATCCGGCCTGATACGGAGCTGATATTGACGATACAGCCGCTGCGAGCCTCCCGCATTCGCGGCAGCACGGCCTTGATGCAGCGCACGGCGCCGAGATAGTTCGTGTTGATCGTGGCAAAGAACGTCTCCATGGGCAATTCCTCGATCGACCCATGCGCCTCGACGCCCGCATTGTTCACGAGGACATCGATGTGTTCACGGATTCCCGCAAAACACGCCCGCACCGAATCGTCCGAATCCACGTCGAGTGTGCGGATCTCCACGGGCAGCCGCTCGCGTTTTGCTGTCTTCCCGAGTTCCGGGGCACGGCTTGGATTGCGCATCGTAGCGAAGACGGTGTGCCCCGCCCGGCTCAATTCCAGTGCGGTCGCGAGTCCTATCCCGGAACTCGCGCCGGTAATCAGCACGTTTGCCATAGGAGTCCCCTCCCAGTGAAATCGTCCGAGGTTATCACGAACTCCGGGGACCCGCGCAAGCCGCATGGTGCGGGCGGATGCGATTCGGTTAATAATGATACCGAGGTCCGAATTATTCATGTCCTTATCCCGAAGAGATCTCGGTAAGAGAGCTACGGCTGCGGCGCTTGCCGCACCCCTTGCCGCGGCGGCACAGGAGCGGCCTTCAAGGGGCCGGCCGAATCGCCCCGCCGGCTTTCGTTTCCCCGCCGGTTTCAGCTGGGGTTGCGCTACGGCGTCCTATCAGATTGAAGGCGCGGCGGCGGAGGATGGCCGCAAGCCCTCGGTGTGGGACACCTGGTCGCACACGCCGGGCAAGACGGCAAACGGCGATACGGGTGACGTCGCCACCGACAGCTATCACCGGTACAAGGAAGATGTTCAACTGCTGAAGTCGCTCGGGGTCTCGGTCTACCGTTTCTCCTTCGCGTGGCCGCGCATCTTTCCGGACGGGACGGGAAAGCCGAACGAGGCAGGGGTGTCGTATTACAGCCGCGTTCTCGATGAGCTGCTCGCGGCCGGGATTCAGCCGTACGCGACCCTGTTCCACTGGGACCTGCCGCAGGCGCTCGAGGACCGCGCCGGCGGCTGGCAATCCAAGGACACCTCGCAAGCTTTCGCCGATTACGCCGGCTTCGTGGCGGGCCGGTTCTCGGACCGCATCAAAAATTTCTTCACCATCAACGAATTCTCCTGCTTCACGGACGAAGGTTACGGCTCCGGGACGAAGGCGCCCGGCAAGCGCCTGGGAATCGCGCAGGTCGCGCAGGTGCGGCACAACGCGGTGCTGGCGCACGGCCTCGGCGCGCTGGCGATCCGCGCCGCCGCGAAACCGGGCACCCGGGTCGGGATCGCCGAGAATCCCACGGTTTGCGTCCCGGTGATCGAGACCGCGGCCCATATTGCCGCCGCGCAAAAGGCGATGCGCTCGGAGAACGCGCCGTTCCTGACCGCGGTCCTCGAAGGCCGCTACATGGACGAATATCTTTCGGAGCTCGGTGCCAACGCGCCCAAGACCACGCCCGCCGAAATGAAAGCCATCGGCACGCCGGTCGATTTCGTCGGCATGAACATTTACACCCCCACCTATGTGCGTGCGGCCGGGAACGCCGCGGGGTATGCCATCGTGCCGCGGCCGGCGTCGTCTCCGAGAATGGCATCGCCGTGGCTTTACCTCGGACCGGAGTGCGCCTACTGGGGTCCGCGCCACCTCTCGGAGATCTGGAAGGTGAAGGAGCTGCACATCACCGAAAACGGATGTTCCTCCGACGACGTCCTCACCCCCGACCGCCACGTCTACGACACAGACCGGGTGATGTATGTCCGCAATCACCTCATTCACGCGCACCGCGCCGTTTCGGAGGGCATCCCATTGAAGGGCTATTTCCTGTGGAGCCTGATGGACAATTTCGAGTGGGCCGACGGCTACACCAAGCGCTTCGGCATCCACTATGTCGATTTCCCGTCGCAGGTGCGCATTCCGAAACTGAGTGCGGATTTCTATAAAGAAGTGATCGCGCGCAATACGGTAGCCTGACTTTCCGATATCGGCGGGAGCGAATCGGGGTTCCAATCCGGCCGATTGGGCGTATATTCGATGGGCCAGGACGTCCCGTAGAGTCCTGGCCTGCGCCTTCTCGTCGGGGACCTACCCGGTACCGGCGAGCGGAAGGAGGACTCATGAAAGCCATGTGGCTGAATATCCTGGTCCTCGCCACCGCGACGGTGTGTTTCCCGGGCCAGCCACAAGCTACGACGGCCAACGGCGTGTTTCTCGGCAAAAGCGGGAAACCGATGGCCGGCGCGCGTCTAATCCTTTGCGAAGTGCTTGAGGATCAGGGCAAGGTCAGGCTCCTGTCCAACGTGCCGACCGTTACCGCCGACCCGCAGGGCCGGTTCGTTCTCCGAGGCTTCCAGCCAGGCAGGTGGACCATGATCTACCTGCTTCCGGGCGTCAATTCCGCGGTTCCGAACGAAATCGACGTTTCGCCGCTGGAGGCAGTGGATAAATCCATCTTGCCCCTGATGGTCAGGGTCGAACTCGGTACCGATACGCCTTATGCAGCACGGCCATGGACCAGGCAGTTCACACTCCTCAAGGGACATACTTTCTGGTCGATGGGGCAGCAGATGAAAATCTGGAACGCCACGGTGCGGCGCGGCGCGCAGGGACCTTACCTGGAACTCCGCCGCGGCAGGCTCTGGCTCGAAAACTTCGCCGATAAGGGCCAGCTTAAGATCGACGCCTGGAGCTTTTGACGTCGATGTCTCCCTCACCGACTCGATCGGGTCCCACCACGGATGGGCGGGCTTGAAAGCCCGCGCCGACTGAAGTCGGCCACACACCGTGTGGGGCAGGTTTCAACCTGCGCGGGGCTTTAGCCCCTGGGAAGCCGGCGCCGACCCGACGAGAAGCGCGGCGCACTGCTCGAAAAACTTATCGCGAGTTGCCGGCGCCCGGCGTTCTGCGTGGGGGACGGGGAGGAGCGACGTAATCCACCAGTTCATCAACCGGTTTCTTCCCCGCCCAGGCGATGCCGCGCAGCAACGTTCGCTGGATTTGATAGTTGGCGAAATCCGCGTAGGTATGGCCCTGCATCCACACGAACGCCCGCGCGGGCCGGCCGCCGGGCAGGGTATGCTCGTACGTCCACATCTGCGGGACCACCTCGCCTTTATGATCTCCGGCGCTCGGGGTCGGTGCGATCACCGCCGTCGCGAGGACGTGAATCCCCGGGTCCTTCGCCCAGGTCATCTTGAAGAAGGCCTCGTCGAAGAGTGTAAGGTCGGACATGTCCTTCATGATCGGGTTCGACTTGTCCACGACGGTGTAGGGGACCGGGGCGTCCAGCGTGTAGTTCACCTCGCCGTGTTTCTTCGCGCCGCCGACCAGGGCGGCAAAATAGGCCGGGTCCGGGCCGCAGAGGGAGTCGTGCAGGCTGACCAGGCCGCCGCCGCGTTTGACGAATGCATCGAGGGTCTCCTTCTCGCCGTCGCTGAGGTAGGCGGCATCGCCCTTATAGATCACGACCACATCGGTGTGCTCGAGATCGGCGCTGCCCGGCCCATGCAGGGCGCCATCCACCACTGCGCCGCGCTCGGTGAGCAGCTTGCTCCAGTCCGCCAGAAACTGCGGATAATCGTGCTGTCCCGGCTGATGGGATTTGAGCCCGGCCCAGATGTACACGTGCATGCCGTTCGGATTCTGCCCCGGCGCCCGGGGCGCGTCCTGGCCCCAGGCGGATGGCTGGAAGAGAGCTCCGCTTAAAAGAAAGCACGCGGCTGCCGTAAACTGCCTCATGATCCCCCTCCTTCGCGACCGAGGAACCATGATACTCCGGCCGGGCGCGTCCGAGACAGACATCAGCAGCCGCCGGCTATTTGACCCAAACCAGGTAAACTGCCATCGCCAGTCCCACGACCGCGAGAATGACTGCGATCGCGACAGCCAGCCAGGACGGCCGGTGCGCCGCCGGGCCGCCTTGATTCAACTCGCGTATCAGCCGGAAGTGATTCAGGGCGCATGCGACGTTTACGAATACTCCCAGGCCGATCAGGGCCGTGCCGAACCAGAAAGAGAGCCCGTACGCATTTGCCTGGGAACCGGATCGCCCGCCCTCTATCGCTTGCAGGAACAACCCGAAGCGGGCGACGACGAAGCCAAACCCCATCAGGGCGAGGCCCGTCCTGATCCACGCAAGAAACGTTCGCTCCGCGGCGAGATAGTCGCTCGGGCTGCTTCTGGGCGCGTCTGGCACCGTCCTGATTGTATATCGCCGGCGCCCCCTGTAACCGCTCCCATAGACCATTTACAATAGAGGCAGTATGAACCTCGAACAGGTGGCCCTCCGCGCCAAGGTCTCCACCGCGACGGTCTCTCGCGTCCTGAATAACGCCAGCGTGGTCAAGAGCACCACGCGGGCCCGCGTCCTGCGAGCAATCGAGGAACTGAAGTACCACCCGAATCTCCACGCCAGGAACCTGGCTGGGGGTAAAAGCAGCACCATCGGGGTGATCGTCTCCAATATGGAGAACCCCTTCTTCTTCGACATCTATAAGACGGTCGAATCCGACGCTCACGCCGGCGGCTACGAAGTCGTCGTGGCCAATACGGACTACCGGCCCGAGCAACTGGTCACCAGCATCCGGTTGATGATCGGGCGGCGCGTGGCGGGTTTGGCCGCCATCGTTTCGGAAATGGATCCCGCCTTGATGGATGAGTTGAACGACAGCGAGATCCCGGTGGTCTTCTACGATGTCGGCTCGCCGCGCAAGAACATTACGAACATCCGCGTGAACTACCGGCGGGGCGTTGAAAAGGTGATGGATTACCTTCATGCGATGGGACACCGGCGCCTGGGGTTCATCGGCCACCACTCGGTGCTGGGTCCGATCAACGAGCGCATGAAGACGGTCATGGACGCCGTGGCGCGGTTTCCCGACGTGGAGGTCCGCTCGACCGCGGATGCCGACACCCTCGAAGGCGGCCGGCAGGCGGCGCGCTCTCTGCTGGGCGCCGGGTATCAGCCCACCGCGATCATCTGCGTCAACGACATTATGGCTGTCGGGGCGCTGCGGGAGCTGCGCGAGCGGGGCCTGCGCGTCCCGCAGGATATTTCCGTCACCGGTTTCGATAACGTAAAGCTCTCCGAATTCTGCTCTCCGGCTCTCACCACGGTGCACATTCCCCGCGACCGGATCGGCCACATCATCAGCGATCGCCTTGCGCCGCATTCCGGAAAGGTGGACGGCTCCGGCGATTCGGAAATCGTGATCGATCCCGACTTTGTCCTACGCGATTCGACCGGGCCGGTTCGGAACCGCGGTTGACCACCCGTCCACCGCAGAATACAATACCCACGTGCAAGCGATTTCAGTTCGCGATTGCGGTGCTCCAAGATGACACCTGCTTTGTTTTTCCTCCAGTCGGCCCCCTCGCGCCTGGTTTCCCTGAGCGGCGTCGACATTGCGATTATCGTCATCTACTTCGTTACCGTACTGACCATCGGATTTTATCTGAAGGGCCAGTCGGAAACCGGAGAAGATTTCTTTTTGGCCGGACGCGAGATGACCGCCTGGATCGCGGGCCTCAGTTTCCTCTCCGCCAACCTCGGGTCACTCGAACTGATGGGCTGGGCTGCCGCCGCCTATCAATACGGCATCCTCGCCACGCATTGGTATTGGATTGGAGCCATCCCCGCCATGCTTTTCCTGGCGATTGTGATGATGCCGTTCTACTACATCTCCAAGACCCACTCGGTGCCGGGATATTTGCAATTGCGCTTCGGCGAGCCGAGCCGTGCGCTGTCCGCCGTGTCGTTCGGATTCATGACGGTGCTGATGAGCGGCATCAACATGTATTCCATGGCGCTGGTGATGAAGGTGGTGCTCGGCTGGGACATTCATTTCAGCATCTGGGTTTCCTCCGTCACGGTCGCGGTGTACGTCGCGCTGGGAGGCTTGCGTTCCGCCATCTTTAACGAGGTGCTGCAGTTCGCGCTTATCTGGCTGGGGGCCCTGCTCATCCCCATTCTGGGCCTGATCGAAGCGGGCGGCTGGCACAATCTGACGGTACAGATCGCGCACAATCTCGGGAGCGCAAACTACACCCACCTTTGGAGCAACCTCGGCTCCTTCAAAGATAACCCGATGGGAATCCACTGGACCGGGATCGTGCTGGGGCTCGGCTGGGTGATCTCGTTCGGGTATTGGACCACGGACTTCCTGGTGGTGCAGCGCGTCCTGGCGGCCAAGGATTTGCGATCCGCCAAAATGGCCCCGATCATCGGCGCGGCATTCAAGATGATGGTGCCGTTCATTGTCATCCTTCCCGGGCTCCTGGCGCTTACGGTCCTCCCGGTCAAACTGGTGGGCGAGACGCAGGCGGTAGCCACGGGCGGCCATAGCTACAATGAAGTGCTTCCGCTGATGCTGGCCCGCTATTTCGGTCCCGGCCTGCTGGGCCTGGGGATCACCGCCCTGATCGCGGGGTTCATGTCCGGCATGGCGGGCAACGTGAGCGCATTTGCCACGGTCTGGACCTACGACATCTATCGCGCCTTCATACGGAAGACCGCGTCCGACGCGCACTACGTGAGCATGGGCCGCTGGTGCACCATCGCCGGCGTACTGGTGAGCATCGGGACGGCGTATCTGGTAATGGAGTTCAAGAGCATCATGGACTACGTTCAGGCGCTCTTCAGCTTCTTCATCGCGCCGCTGTTCGGCACCGTGCTGCTGGGCATGCTCTGGAAGCGCGCCACCCCCGCCGGCGGATTCTGGGGCCTGCTCACCGGCACCGTTTCGTCGATCGGGATGTGGGCCTGGGTGAAGTTGAATCCCGCGGCGCTTTCGATCGTGGCGCTCTCGCCCAATGCGAAAGACATGGCGGAGAACATGTACCGCGCGCTGTGGAGCTGGATCGTCTGCGTGGTCGTCACTGTCGTGGTGAGCATGTTGACGCAGCCTCTGCCCGAGAGCAAACTGGTCGGGCTGGTCTACGGTTGCACCGAGGTGCCCTCCGAAGGCCATCTGGCTCTGTATCAGCGTCCGGTCTTCTGGGCCGGACTGGTGGCGGTGTTTTTCGTGGTTCTCAACATCATTTTCTGGTAGGCGAACATGTCACACAAAGCGCGTCAGATTTCGATCTGGTTCTTTATTGGAGTGCTGCTCGCCGTTTACGGCGTCATTATTCTCGGGGCCGGCATTGCGAACTGGAACAATCCCGGCAACCTGGTCCTGGCGGACCTGCACGTCGGAGTCTGGTGGGGCGCTCTCATGTTAATCCTGGGCGCAATCTACAGCTTTGTCTTCGCGCCCAATCGCGGAAAGTAACTATCACATGGCACAAACAATGACTTTCGGAATCATCGTCGGCAACCGGGGTTTTTTCCCGGACCATTTGGCCAAGAGCGGCCGCGAGCAGATGATCGCGACTCTCGAAAAGGCGGGCTACGGCGTAGTCTGCCTGACGCCGGAACAGACCAAGCACGGCGCCGTGGAAACACGCGCGGAAGCCCGTATCTGCGCCGACCTGTTCCGCGCCAACCGCGACAGGATAGACGGCATTATCGTCTCGCTTCCTAACTTCGGGGAAGAGCGCGGCGTGGCGGAAGCGCTCCGCATGGCGGACCTCCGCATCCCCATTCTGATTCAGGCCACCCCGGACAACGCTGGCCGGATGACCATTGCGGACCGCCGCGACAGTTTTTGCGGCAAGATGAGCGTCTGCAATAATCTTCAGCAGTACCGCATCGCCTATTCGCTGACGACGCTTCATACCGAAGCGCCCGATTCGGCGGAATTCGCCGCCGATCTCGCCTGGTTCGCCGCCGTCTGCCGCGTCGCCAACGGAGTCCGCAAGCTGAGGATCGGCGCCATCGGCGCGCGCCCCGCGGCGTTCAACACCGTCCGCTACAGCGAGAAACTGCTCGAATCGAACGGGATCACGATCGAGCCCATCGATCTCTCCGAAATCTTCGGCCGCATCGAGCGGCTCAAGTGCGAAGATGCCGGCGTGCAGGCGAAGGCGCAGGACATCCGCCGCTACGTTCCGACCGACGGCATCCCGGACGACGCCATCATGAAGATGGCCCGGCTCGGCGTCGTGATCGATCGCTGGATGAAGGACAACGATCTCGATATCAGCGCCGTGCAGTGCTGGACGTCGATGGAAGAGTATTTCGGCGTGGTGCCATGCACGGTGATGAGCATGATGTCCAACGGCCTGCATTCGAGCGCCTGCGAAGTGGACGTGCCGGGCGTAGTCGGGATGCACGCGCTGCGGCTTGCGTCCGAAACTCCCAGCGCCCTGCTCGACTGGAACAACAATTACGGCGACAACCCGGACAAAGCGGTCTGCTTCCATTGCAGCAACCTACCCAAACACTTCTTCGAAGAGGCGCGGATGGATTTCCAGGAGATCATCGCCGGGACCGTCGGCAAGCTGAACACCTTCGGCACCTGCGTCGGGAAGGTTAAAGCTTCGCCCATGAGTTTCGCGCGGTTCTCCACCAGCGATGCCACCGGGAAGATCCGCGGCTACGTCGGCCAGGGGCGCTTCACGGACGATCCGCTCCAGACCTTCGGCGGCGCCGGTGTGGTCGAAATTCCGCGCCTGCAGGAGTTGCTGCGCTACATCTGCGAGAACGGCTTCGAACACCACGTGGCCGCCAACCTGAGCGAAACCGCGCCGGCCGTTTACGAAGCCGCCACCAAGTACTTAGGCTGGGAGATGTACTACCACAAGTAGGGCGGGCGTTCCGGCCTGCCCGCAGGGAGTTTCTATGGCCATCGTCGCCGGTGTCGATTTCGGCACCCTCAGCGTTCGCGTCTCGATCGTCGATAGCGGAAAAGGCCGCATCGGCTCCGGAGTCTCCGAGTACCCGCTGCGCCGCAGCAAGGACGATCCGGATTACGCCACCCAGAGCCATGCCGAGCACATGCGCGCCCTGGCGGAAGCCACTCGCAAGGCGCTGGCCGACGCCGGTGTGGCGGGCGGCGCGGTCGAGGCGCTCGCCATCGATACCACCGGTTCCAGCGTGATCCCGGTGGGGCCGAACCTGGAACCTCTGGACGATTACTATCTCTGGTGCGACCACCGCGCCTGGGAGGAAGCCGCCGAGATCACCGCCAAAGCCCGCGCGGAGCATCTCGAAGCGATCGACTGGTGCGGCGGAGTCTACTCTTCCGAATGGGGTTGGGCCAAGCTGCTGCACTGGCTGCGCCACAATCCGGCGAAGCGCGACCGCATGGCGACCGCGCTGGAGCACTGCGATATGGCCGCCGCGGTCCTCTGCGGTATTTCGGACGCCGCGCAGGTGCCTCGCAGCGTCTGCGCGATGGGCCACAAGTGGATGTGGAGCGAGCAACTCGGCGGGCTGCCGCCGGAGAGCTTCCTGACCTCGGTAGACCCCTTGCTCGCCGGCGTTCGCGCGAAAGTGGCCGGGGTATACGCCACCAGCGATCGCATAGCCGGCAGGCTGGCTCCGGAGTGGGCCGAAAAACTCGGTCTTCGCGCAGGCATTCCGGTTCCCACGGGAGCGTTCGACGCCCATTGGGATGCCATCGGCGCGGGTTGCCGGATCGGGGACGTCGTCAACGTCGTCGGCACCTCCACCTGCATCATGGCGATCACGGATGAGCCTTCGCTGATCCCGGGTGTGTGCGGGGTGGTGCCCGGCTCGATTCATCCACGGAAGACGGGCGTCGAGGCAGGACTCTCGGCGACAGGCGATATCTTCGACGCAATCGCCAAACGTGCCGGTTCGAGTGTCGCGCAGCTTGCCGCAGGCCTCGAGAGCTACGCAGCCGGCCAGACCGGCCTGCTTCGGATGACCTGGGACAATGGCGACCGCACGGTGCTGGTCAACCCCGAGCTTAGCGGCGTTACGCTGGGCTGGCGCCTGACCCACACCGCACAGGATGAACTGTTCGCCGCCATCGAAGGCACCGCCTTCCACACGAGGGTGATTCTGGAGCGCATGGAGGAGCACGGCGTTCCGGTTCGCCGAATTGTGAACGGCGGCGGCATCCCGCAGAAGAACCCGGTGCTCAACCAGGTTTACGCCAATGTGATGGGGAAACCGATCCTGGTGCCGGGCGGCGACGTGACCAGCCTCGGCTCGGCCATTTTCGCCTTCCTGGCCGCCGGAACGTTTCGCACGGTGGAGGAAGCGCAGGACGCGTTGTGCCCGCCCTACAAGACCATCGCGCCGGAGCCCGCCGCCGCGGCCACGTACCAGGAGCTGTACCCGCTGTACCGCAGACTCTACTTCGGTTTGGGGGAGCGGCGGGCGGCGGCCGTCGAAATTGGGGAAATCCTGCCCGAGCTGCGCCGGATTGCGGCTCGCGCCAGAGGGGGACAAAGTGCTGGAAACGCTGCGAGCTGAGGTTTTGGAAGCGAATCTCGAGCTGGTGCGCCGCGGACTCGTTATCTTCACGTTCGGCAATGCCAGCGGAGTGTCCCGCGAGCATGGGCTTTGCGTGATCAAGCCGAGCGGCGTGCCTTACGAGAAGATGACGCCCGATCACATGGTGATCACCGACCTGGAAGGGCGGGTGGTGGAGGGCAAGCTGCGGCCGTCCAGCGACGTTGATACCCACGTGGCGCTCTACCGCGCGTTCCCGCAGATCGGCGGAGTGGTGCACACGCACTCCCGCCACGCCACCTCGTGGGCGCAGGCCGGGCGCGAGATCCCGTGTTTCGGCACCACCCACGCCGACTATTTTCACGGCCCTGTCCCGGTGACCGAACCGCTCACCGCCGAAGAGATCGAATCGGGCTACGAGGCAAACACCGGCCTCGCGATCATCCGCCGTCTACAAGGCCTCGATCCCCTGGGGTGCCCCGCGGTGCTGGTCAATGGCCACGCGCCGTTCTGCTGGGGCAAGTCGGTGACGGACGCCGCACATAACGCGGTGATCGTGGAGGAATTGGCAGCCATGGCGTGGCAGACCATTACGATCAACCCCGCCGCGCAACCCATCTCCCCGGCGCTGCGCGACAAGCATCACTTCCGCAAGCACGGGCCCAACGCCAGCTACGGCCAGGCCAAGGCGGAGCGGGCTTAAACCCGGATTTCTCGGTGCGCCGGCGGCGGCTTGCCGCAAAGCATGCCGCAGAACGAGGCTAAAGCCCCGCGCAGGTTGAAACCTGCCCCACATGGTGTGGGGCCGACTTCGGCGCGGGCCCCGCGGGAACGCGGATGGAACAGAAATGAGCCCCCGCCTCGGCCCAATCACCCTTGTAAGTAGGGGCTCAGATGAGTCGGCGCGGGCTTTCGAGCCCGCCCGTGGTGTTTACCAGCGGGCTCGATCGAATCGATGAGAAATGCAGGCTAGAAGATCTGCCGCCTGTGCGTCAGATCGGGCAGATACTTCTGATAGAGCTTCTGGAAGAAACTCTGCGGCGTGATGGCCGGCCGGTACTCCATCACCGCCCCGTCTTTGAGAAGTGTCGCCGTGAGCGCTTTGGTATCGATATCCTGCACCGGCACCCCGCCCTTCAATGCCATAGCCGCAGCCTCGCCCGCGGCCTGCCCGATGATCATGTACTGAGGTTCCATCCGCAATGACGAGTACGCCACGTGGCTCGCCGAGAAACAGACGGGCACCAGAAGGTTGGTGGCTTCCGCGCGCTTCGGAACCATCACGCGATAGGGAATCTGGTAGGGCTTTGCCGCCACTTGCATGTCGCCTTCGTTTTCCACGTCGCCCTGCGCGTTCACGAACCGTTGCACGTTGTGCGAGTCGCTGTTGTACGATCCCATTCCGATGGCATCGGGTTTGGCCAGGTCGGTCTGGACGTCCTTCTGGGTCATGACGAAATCGCTCACCATCCGGCGCGCCTCGCGGATGTAGAGCTGGTGCGGCCAGTTGTGGGTATCGGTGAACTCGTCCTTCGCCAGGCCCCAGCGGTTCACTTCGTCCTGCAGCGACTTCGGCACGCGCGGATCGTGCGCGAGGAAATAGAAGTACCCCGCGGTGTAGTCGATATGCGCCTGAAAGATCTCGTCCCGCTTCGCGTAGGACGCGTCGGGATAATCCCAACTGCCGCCGATGTAGTCGGTGGAAAACGCGCCCTGGTTATTGAAATCCGCCTTGTGGTTCGGGATGGGTGCGATCAGCGTCACTTCGTTGAATACCTGCGGCCGCCCCAGTTTTGCGGTCATGCCCGCGAGCAGTTTGGCCAGCAACTCATAGCGATGCACATCGTAATTCCGCGGCTTCGGAAACGGCACGCGGTTGGCCGGGTCATCCGACAGGATCATACGGAAGTTGTACGCCTGCACCTTCTTGTCGGCTGAGCCCGTTGCTCCCTTCGGCTCGGGCGAGATCTCCGGCAGCAGTTCGCCTTTCGCATCGCGCGCTTTCACGGGCACGAGCCACTGATGAAACGGGGTGCGTTCCCGGACTCCGGCAAGGCTCTCGCCGTATTGCGCGGACGACTCCCGTCCGTACGTGTAGCTCACGTGCGCCTGCGCCAGCAGGTCGCCTTCATAGGTGCAGTCGGCAAAGGCGCGTGCACGGTACGTCGCGCCGTCTTCCGTGGTGATCGCCCGGATGACGCTGCCGGTCTTTTCCACGCCCGTCCGTTCCCGCAGCCGTTTGTGGTAAAGGACCTCTACGTGGGCTTGCTCGAGCATCTCTTTCAGGACCTGCTCGCCCACGCGCGGCTCGTAGAACCAGGCAACCTCGTTGGCGTAGCGACCCATCTCGTATTTCAGCCCCACGCGCCAGTAGAATTCGATAGCCAGCCCGCCGATCACTTCCTTCTTTCCGAAGTCGGTTCGCGACAGGCCGCCCGTGGCCATGCCTCCCACGTGGCTGCCGGGTTCCAGCAGAAGGACTTTTACCCCTTCCCGGGCGGCAGAGACCGCCGTCATGACTCCGCCCGCCGTGGCGCCATACACGATGAAGTCATAAGGCGGGGCGCCGGCGGTTTGGGCAAACGCACAGCCGGCGATCAGTAGAAGGAAGGAAAGAATCCGCATTCGGTGCGATTGTGGCACGCGTTGCGGACGGCCGGAAGTATCCGGGCGTTAGTTACCTGCTGTTACGCTCGCCTCAGGCCTGAAGGCATGGAGCATAACGGGAGTCGAGCGGACCAGGTTGGGACCGTTCATCTCCGATTGCACCACCACTTCGTAATAATGCGGCGAGCCCTTGGATCTCCAGAGTTGTTCCAGTTTCTCGAGCCCGTTGCTGGACGTAAGAAGGGAGACCAGCGCGGACGTCTGCCGCGATGCGACTACCAGGAGGTGCGACTTTTCGCCGCGCCCGGGCAATACGGCGATGACGCCGGGCCAGATCGAGCGCTCGGGGCTCTCGATCACCTGGTCGATTTCCGCGGGCTCGCCCGGAGCCGGCTGTCGATTCGTCACATGCATCTCATGCTCGCTCAAGCGGAAATTCATGCGATCTAAATAAGGTTTGACCGGGTTGAGGGTACCCCACGTGCCGATCGCGATCACGTTCTCCGCATCCAGGGCATCTAAAGGCGCCTCCGCGCTGCTGCGGACGGCGGTGGAGAAAGCAAAACGATCCAGGTAACGCACCAAGCTGACCGAGGCGAAAGTATCCGACGTAACCGTATAGTTCTGGGCCAGTTGCGGTTTCCCCATCATCTTTTCGAAGATGGCATACTGGCGGGCCCGGTCTCTATCGGCGAAGTCGTTGACGGACGTGTCCCGCACCATGACGGTCGCCAGCAGCCCATTCGGCGTGAAGGAGAGAAACACCGGTGTCGGCAGGATGATTCTGGTCGGCAGCTTGTTCCCGAAGAAGGCCTGCCATAATCGGGGTGCATCCTGGGGCGTATTCGCCCGGGCCGCCGTTCGAGTTCGCATCAGCAGCGCGCCTAAACCGGTCGCGACCAAAGCCAATGCTATGCAGATCCCCACCAGCAGGCGGTTTACGGAGTGAGCGGGAGGCGTTGGGGGCTCGACCTGCGAAGCCGCACGTTCCGGTTCGGCCGCAACTGCCGTTTCCGTCTCGATCTGGTGCGAACCGAGCGGGATCACGATGCGCTCGGTGCAGGCCGCACCCTCCTGCCGGTAGAACTTCTCCAGGCGCTGCCGAAGC
Source organism: Bryobacterales bacterium (assembly GCA_963796485.1). Classification (GTDB taxonomy): domain Bacteria; phylum Acidobacteriota; class Terriglobia; order Bryobacterales; family Bryobacteraceae; genus CAWCDJ01. Next base: position 98,295 of record CAWCLV010000012.1, on the reverse strand, counting down.
CGCGAAATCTGGACCCGCACCGTGGCGTCGATCTTGGCATCGAAAGACGGGCTGCGGCCCAGCGCTTCGGTTGCGATCGCGTACTCGCTGACCGGTTCGTCCCGCATGCGCCACAGATACACCAGAAGGGTGCGCAGGGTGGGTGCGCGCTCAAAAGTGGGGCTTTCGATCACGCTCCGGACGCTCTCCGGAAGGGTGAGGTCGCACGATTTCGCTGACGTTCCTGTGGGTCCGGATGGCACTGCGAGGTCCCTCACTGCCGGTCATAATATCATACGGCTCAGTTCAGTACGGTGCGTAACACGGTGTAACAATACCCCTGGAAACTTGTTCCCGCTGGAAGGGCCCCATAAGCTGGGTTCTTTAAAAGACCCGAGTTTCGTTCGTTTCAGGGAGTGTGAACGTGCGCCGCAATCTGCTTCTCAATCTGCTTGCTCTGGCCGGGCTGACGGCCGTGTCTCTTTTGGGGCAGGGTTTCAACGCCCAGGTGACCGGAGTGGTGACCGACCCTTCGGGAGCCGTGGTTCCGGGCGCCAAGCTCATTATGACGAACCTCGCCACCGGCACCGCGCACACGGCGATCTCGAATGGGGCCGGGATCTACCGCTTCCCGGACCTCTCCCCCGCCACCTACAGGCTGAATTGTTCCGTCACCGGATTCAAGGGCTTCGAGCAGGGACCGATCACGCTTCAGGTTAACCAGACGCTCGGGATCAACGTGCCGCTCGCGACCGGCCCGACCTCCGAGCAGGTGACGGTCAGCGCCGCGCCGCCGCCGCTCGAGACGGAATCCTCCACCCTCGGCCAAGTGGTGACCACTCGCAGCATTCTCAATCTTCCCCTGAATATTCGCGATCCGTTTGCGCTGGTCGCGCTGACTCCCGGGGTCGTCCTCGGCTCGAATTTCGGTAACGGCGGCGGGCAGGACGTCGGCCGCAACTTTTTTAAATCGGATTTCAACGTGGGCGGCGGACGCTCCGGCTCGCAGGAGATCCTGCTGGACGGCAGTCCCGATACCACGCCGGACATCAATCGCGGCGTCATCAATCCCCCGGTGGACTCGGTGCAGGAATTCAAGGTCCAGGCAAACAGCTTCGATGCCCAGTTCGGGCGCACTTCCGGAGGCGTGGTCAACATGGTCACGAAATCCGGGACCAACGAAATTCACGGCGTGGCGTATGACTTCGAGCGCCACAGCATCCTGGACGCCAACAGCTTCTTCAATAATCGCAGCGGGCAGCCGAAACAGTCCTTCCAGCGGCACCAGTTCGGCGCCAACGCCGGCGGCCCGATTCTGAAAAGCAAGTGGTTCATTTTCGGCGATTACGAAGGCCTCCGCCAGTCATACCCGGCCTCCACGATTTCCACCATCCCCACGGCGTTGCAGCGGTCCGGCGATTTTTCCCAGACCTTCGCCGCCAATGGGGCCCCCGTCATCATCTACGATCCTGCTACCCTGACCACGCTGGGAGACGGAACCCGGCAAAGGACGGCTTTCCCCGGCAACCGCATCCCCACCAGCCAGCAGAATGCCGTGGGCGCGGCCGTACTCGGGTTTTACCCGGCGGCGAACCTTGCAGGGAACCCGGTCACCAACGCCAGCAATTACATCTTCGCCTCGAAATCCATCACCAACAGTGACAAGTATGATTTCCGAAGCGATGCCAACATAGGTCCGAACGATCGCATGTTCGTCCGTGTCTCGCGCCAGTTGGACGCCAGGCTCGTGCCGGGCAGCATGCCCCTGCCGGTGGGCGGCGGCCGCCAGACTTTCGATCACTACACGCAGGCTGTCGCGGATTACACCCATCTGATCTCGCCGACCACGGTTGCCGACGGGTCGTTCTCATTCACGCGCGGCCTGGCATCGCAGTTTGGGCGGTCGCAGGGCTTCGATGTTTCCAAGCTGAACCTGCCGCCGGCCTATATCTCGCAGGTGGTCAGTCAGTTCCCGGTGTTCAGCCCGAGCGATGCGGTGGCCACCAGCAACGGCAGCGACTCCTTCACGCAGTTTCAGCCGCGCAACGTCTGGGCGATGCTCGGGAGCGTAGCCCATCAGCGTGGGAAGCACTCGATCAAGATCGGAGGCGACATCCGCTTCCTGCATTTCAACGAAGGCCAGAACGCGGTGGCTTCGGGCGCATTTTCGTTCAGCAGGCTTTTTACCCAGGGACCCGTTCCGACGCAGGCATCCACCACCGGCGGCTTCGGCGTGGCCTCGATGCTGCTTGGCGATGCCTCGGGCGGCAGCGTCAACGCGATCAACCCCATCTCGACTCAGGGCAGCTACTATGCCCTCTACGTGCAGGACGATTGGCGCGTGACCCAAAAGCTGACGGTGAACCTCGGCCTGCGTTGGGACGTCGGCAAAGGAGACAGCGAAAAGTACAACCGGCTGGCATACTTCGATCCAAACGTGATCAGCCCCGTGGGCGCCGCGGCCGGCCTTCCTAACCTGAGGGGCGCGCTCGGGTGGATTGGACAAGGCAATCCATCGACGCAGCAAGCCACCGACTGGCACAACTTCGGCCCGCGGATCGGGTTCGCCTACAGCCTCGACAGCAAGACGGTGCTCCGCGGCGGCTTCGGTATTTTCTTCCTGCCGCGCAACATACAGGGCAACGGGGATGGCGCCGTGGAGGCGGTCCGCACCACCACGATGGTGGCGTCCATCGACGGCCTGAACCCGGCCACCACCATGAGCAACCCGTTCCCCTCGGGCTTGCTGCCGGCTCTCAACGATCGCAACGTTCTGGCGAACATCGGCACGAGCCTTGCCGCTCCCATGTATGCCTACAAGAACGGCTATTCGCAGACCTGGAGCCTCGGCGTGCAGCGGCAGTTGCCCGGCGGGCTGGTGCTGGATGCGCACTATTGGGGCAGCAAGTCCAACCGGCTGCTGACCACCTGGAACATCAACCAGCTTCCGGATGTATACCTGTCGCTGGGCACGCACCTGAACGACCTGGTAAGCAACCCCTTCTATTCGCAGAACCTGGGCGGCGTCATCGGCAATCCCACCTTCTCGCGGCAGCAGTCGCTGCTCCCGTATCCGCAGTACGGCGGGATCAGCCAGGTGTTCGTGCCGGACGGGAATTCCAGCTATGAAGCCGGGACGGTACAGATCGAGAAGCGCCTGTCGTCGAAGATGACCTTCCTCGCCGCATACACCAGGTCGAAGGCGATCGACAATGTCCGGACACCGCAAGACTACTACAACCGCAGCCTGGAAAAGGGGCTGTCGGGTTTCGATACCCCCAACCAGTTCCGCCTCAGCGGCGTGTACAATCTGCCGTTCGGCAAAGGCCGGGACTATTTGAAGACGTTGAACCCGGTCGTGAACGCGATCGTGGGAGGTTGGGACCTGAGCGGCATCCTTTCCATACAGAGCGGGCAGCCGATCGGCATCAGCCGCCCATCGGTGAACAACGGGCAAAGCGCGCACCTCGATAACCCGACGATCGCCCAGTGGTTCAATACGAGCGTCTTCTCGGTCGCGCCGGCTTACACCTTCGGCAACGACGGTCCGGTGCTGCCCGATGTCCGCAACGCGGGGCAGCGCAATATCGACACCGTGCTTTCGAAGAACTTCGGCTTCCACATCCGCGAGCGCGCGGTTACGGCGCAGTTCCGCTCGGAGTTCTACAACCTGTTCAACCGCGTACAGTTCGGGGGGCCGAACACCAGCGTCTCTTCGGCCAACTTCGGCGTGGTCACTTCGCAGGCGAACAACCCGCGCGACATTCAATTCGGCTTGAAGCTGAGCTTTTAAACCAGATCCGCCACGCTGCGCAGCGGGTTCTCGTCGGCGCTGGCGCCATAGATCACCGGTACCGGCACGTTGAGCAGCCGCAGGTAGACCGACATCTGCCCGCGGTGGTGATACCAGTGGTTCAGCATGATGGCACGGATCGCCGCGATGCGGGGGATGGCGAGCAATTCGATCGGTCCGGCCGTCATGCGGAAAGTGGTGGCGGCCGACTGCGCGGTGAGCGCGCCGAGGAAATCACGCGCCTGCTCCAGGCTCTGTTCCAATGCCGCCAGAATCTCGGGCTTCGACGCCGGCTGCGGCCGATTGTCCAGGATACCCGGGTTGATCTGGAACGAATCGTCCGAAAGCATCGCGGCAACATTGCCGGGGATATTCGCAATGTGCACGGCGAGTTGTCCCAGGGACATGGACTTTTGGTGGGGACGCCACGTCAGTCGATCGGACGGAACGCGCTCCAGGACGCGCCGCGTGGTAACCGCTTCCTGTTCCAGTTCGGCAAGAAGAGCATCGAATTGAGCCATAACTAGAAGCGTACCCCAACCGCGTTCCGGAATTAGCGTGTCTATTCCGACCGGATCGCCCGGATGGGGTCAGCCCGCACGGCGCGGATGGTGGGCAGCAAACTCCCCGCCAGAGCCATGACCGCGACCAGGGAGGCGGTGGCCCCGAGAGTGATGGCATCGCCGGGCGGGATTCCGGCCAGCAGTGCGGACATCGCCCGCCCGGTGGCATATGCCAATGCAGTTCCGGGAACCACGCCGGCCGCGGCAAGACGGATGCCTTGCCCCAGCACCATCCTGACGAGGTCGCTCCTCTGCGCTCCCAGCGCCACCCGCACGCCGAATTCGGTTCGCCGCTGCGAAACCGCGAACGCCAGCAGGCCGTGGATCCCGATCGCCGCCAGCACGAAGGCGATTGCGGCAAAGCTCAGAACTACTCCGGCCTGTACCGAGCGGGCCGCGCTGTCCTCCGCGACGATATCGGCCATGCTGCGAACCTCGGAGATCGACTGCTCCGGGTCGGCCTCGTGGATGATCCGGCGGATTGCCGGGACGATTGAATGCGTGGATGCGAGCACAACCATGCTTGCAGGGCTGTAGAACGGGAAGGATCCGTCATCCACCTGTTTGTACGGCAGGTATACCTGCGGCTCGCTGGTGCGCTCCAGACCCCGGACCCGGATTTCGCCCACCACTCCGACGACCACCCGGTCGTTAAATGCCATCTTGAAATGGCGTCCGAGCGGATTCTCATCCGGCCAGTAGCGCCGCGCGAAGGAGTCACTCACGACGGCGGCGAAAGGCCGATTGATCGTGTCACTCTCGCCCACATCGCGGCCCGCATGGACCGGTATCCCCATCGCGGCGAAGAAGCCCGGTGTCGTGAACCGCATGCTGGCCGTGTATGATGGCCCGCCCTCGTCCGTGCGGCCGTCCACCGCGACCGGCCAGATGCCGCCCCGCATCACCATCGGAAGAAAGCTGATGTAAGCTGCGCCACGCACGCCGGGAAGCGCGCGCACGTCGGCCAAAACGCGATCGTAGAACGCCTGCCGGACCGCCGTGCGCTCGTACTTCGGCATGGGGAACTCCGTCCGGAGAGTGAGTACGCCTTCCGTGCGGAAACCGGGGTCGATGGAGCGGACGCGCCACAGCGCCCGGGTGAGCAGGCCGGAACAAACCAGCAGTACGACACAGGCCGCGACTTCGGCCACCACCAGCGCGGAACGCAGCCGTGGCTTCCGGCCTCCGCCGCTGCGCGGATCATCCTTCAAGCCGCTGCTCGATGCCACCCAGGCGGGTACAAGGCCGAACGCCGCCGCGGTGGCCGCGCTCACCAGGGCGGCGAAGCCGAGCACGCGCAGGTCGAGTGCGGGCATCTCGCCGACGGGCAGAGAGGTGGGCACCAGCTTGGAGAATAACGGGACGGCGCAGGCCGCCAGCAGCACTCCGGCCGCGCCTCCGCCTGCTGCCAGCATCAGGCATTCCGTGAGGATCTGGCGCACGATCCGCTCGCGTCCGCCGCCGATCGCGATTCGAACCGCCAGTTCCCGCCGCCGCCAGAGCGCCCGCGCCAGCAACAGGTTGGCGAGATCCGCGCACGCGATCAGAAGCACGCACAGCGCGGCGGCGCAAAGCGCGGCGAGCAGCATGCGGGACTGGCTCGAGACATCGTCGCGCAACGGAACCACGGTCGCTCCGGTTTTCCGGTTCTCCTTCGGATACTGGCGCTCGAGTTGCGCCGCAATGGCCGACAGTTCCGCCTGGGCCGCGGCAGCGGGTACGCCGGGTTTCAGCCGCGCGACCGCACCGAGCCAGGTGTTCGTGCGGTCCGCATAGTCGTCGTCGCCGAAACCCGCGGTGATCCATAGCTCGGTGGTGCGGTTCGGGAAGCGAAACTCGGGCGGCATCACGCCGATGACGTTGTAAGGTTTGCTGTCCAGGATGACCTTGCGCCCGATCACGCCGGGGTCGCCGCCGAAAACGGATTGCCACAGCCGGTAACTCATCAGCACCGTCCCCGGCGCGCCCGCGCGATCGTCCTCTACCGTGAACCCGCGCCCGAGCAGAGGCTGCACCCCCAGCGTCGGCAACACTCCCGCGGTCACGGCGGCGCCCTCGACCCGCTCGGGGGCGCCGTATCCCAAAAGGTTGGCGGAAAGCGAATGGTATGCCCCCATCGAGATAAAGGAAGTCGCCAGTTTCTGCCAGTCGCGATAATTCGGAGGCGAAAGTTCCATCCGCGAATACTGGGGAACGCGTTCCCAAAGTCGCACGAGGCGGTCGGGTTCGGGAAACGGCAGCGGCCGCAACAGAACATGGTCGGCAATCGAAAAAGCGGCGGTGGTGGCGCCGATGCCAAGCGCCACCACCAGGATTGCCGTGCCCGCGAATCCTGGTGCGCGGGCGAGGCTTCGGAGCGCGTACCGGATATCCTGCTTCAGGATGTCCCAATGGCTGGCGGCGGCTTGCGCCGCGGTCTCGAAGGCGGTGGAGCACCACAGCCACGCCGCTTCCGGCGCAGTGCTGCCTCGCAGTTGTTCCGCGAAGATCGCCGCCATCTCGTCCCCATACTCGTTCCGGAAGGACGCCGGGTACAGGTGAAGCAGCGCCCGGTAAAGCCGCATCAACTCTTCTCCGGCGCCAGGCCCCGGCGCCGAGCCATTTGCAGAAGCTGCGAGAGCCGGCGGGCTTCGGCGCGCGCGACGGCGGCGCCGAATGGCGTCAGGCGGTAATACCGGCGCCGTCCGTCATCCAGTTCGGGCGACGGCCGGTCGCGCGTTTCGGTGATCAGCCCCTGCTCGAGCATCCGCTGAATCGAACGGTACAAGGTTCCGGCGCTCAGCTTCAGCTTGCCACCGGTGCGCTCTGCCACGTCCTGGATCATGGCGTAGCCGTGACGGTCTTCATCGGCTAGCGCCAGCAGGATGTGGAAGGTTGCCGCCGGAAGCGGTAATAGGGATTCCGGCTGGCCGTGTGCCATGCAGCCATTATAGCCACACTGGCTATATTTGCAATGGCTGGAGTCTGCGGTCTGTGCGCGACGTGAAAGTGTCCGGGCCAGCAATCCCCCGGCCATTTGCTGGAATCTGAGCGTAGTGGTACGCAAGGTGCGGGAGCTCGTACGTCTTCGGCTTCATTAGGTTATGTCCGGCCTTGTATCAGGGCATGGCTTTCCCGCGCCAGACCGTAGCGGAAGGGAACAAGGCTTCAGCCCCTGCCAATGGCGTGTGCGGTCTGTTACTTTGCCAGGACGGATACGAAGCGGTACAGGAACTCCACTCCTTCGTAGAACGATTGCACGGGCAGGCGCTCGTCACGGCCGTGCGCGCGTACGTCATCCTCGTCGATAAAAAAGCCGTCCACCCCGTAGCAGGGCATTCCGGCAATCCTCAGGTAGAGCGAATCGGTGGCGCCGGTCTCCATCACCGGAATCACGCGGGTTCCAGGCCACATCGCTTGCGTGGCTTTGGCCGCCGTGCCGAGGACGTCCGGATTCATCGGAGCGAACGGGCTCGGTTTGGCGGGGCTGAGCACCGAGAGGTGGATCTGGGGATCCGCCAGCACGCGACTGAGGGTGGCCTCCACGTTCGCCGCGTTGTCCACGGGCAGCAGGCGGCAGTTCACCACCGCTTTGGCGCTTTGCGGCAGCGCGTTCTCGGCGTGTCCGCCGGAGAGCATGGTGGCCACGCACGTCGTCCGGAGCAGCGCGTTGTAATACGGGTCCGCCGAGAGGCGCGCGACCGCCGCCGTATCGTCAGGGTTCCCCGCCACCGCTTTCATGTCCGCGGCGACCTGGCCGGTGTAGACGGTGGACATGCGCTCGAGATAGGTCCTGGTCACGTCGAAGAGCTGTACGGGGAAATCGAAAGCCGCCAGGCGCGTCAGGCCCGCCGCGAGGCGGTAGATCGCGTTGTCTTTGCGGGGCAGGGAACTGTGCCCGCCGGGGTTCGTCACTTCGAGCGTGAAACTGAGGAATACCTTCTCGGCCGCCTGCACGCCCATGAAGGCTCGCTTTCCGTTCTTGATGTGGCCGCCGCCCGAATCGGCGTTGATGCAATAGGCCGCGTCGATCAGGTCGCGATGGTTCCGCACCAGCCAGTCCACACCGTTCGCTGTGCCGCCTTCTTCGTCGGAGGTCAGCGCCAGGATCAGGTCGCGCGAAGGACGGAAGCCCTCCCGCTTCATCCGGAGGAATGCCGTAACCAGTTCGGTATCGGCGCCCTTCATATCCTGCGTTCCGCGCCCATAGAAGTAGCCGTCCTGCTCGCGGAATTGAAACGGGTCGAACGACCAGTCGGATCGCCGCGCTTCCACCACGTCGAGATGGCCGATGAAGAGGATGGGTTTCGCGGAGCCCGTGCCGCGCAGGCGCACCACCAGGTTGCCCTTGCGCGGCACCGGCACGAACAGTTGAACGTTGGCCTCGGTATATCCGGCCTGCCGAAACCGCGCAGCCATGGCTTCCGCCGCGCGGGTATTGTCCCCCGAGGAATCGGTCGTATTGATATTGACCAGCTGTTCGAAGATATCGCGGCTCAGCCGGTCATAGGGGCCCTGCTGCGCGGCAAGAGGCAGCGCGCAGAGGAGCAGGATGCCTGATCGAATGGACATGATAGGAGTCCGCATTGTAAACGGCCCCGGCAATCGCCCGCAACGTGCTATATTCCAGCCGAATGAAGCTGATTCCGATCTGCGTGGCGGCGATGGCCGCCTTTTCCGCCCAGGCGCAACCGAAAGCTGAAGAATGGAAGCCGCTGTTCGATGGCAAATCGCTTGAGGGATGGCGCGAGGCGGCGTTCCAGTATCACGGCAAGATCAGCGTGGATAACGGCGCGCTGGTGCTCGGCGCCGGGGCGCCCATGACCGGAGCCACCTGGACGGGCGGCTTTCCCAAGACGAATTACGAAATCCGCTTCGAAGGGGAACGCCTGCGCGGCGGCGACTTCTTTGCCAGCCTGACGTTCCCGGTGGGCGATTCGTTCTGCACCTGGGTGACCGGCGGTTGGGGCGGCGACATCGTCGGGCTATCCAGCATCGACAATTGGGACGCGTCCGATAACGAAACGCGGACGTACGTCAATTTCGAACGCGCGCGCTGGTACCGCTTCCGGATCCAGGTGACGCCGCAGCGCATTCAGGCGTGGATCGACGACAGGCAGATCATCAACGTGAACATCGAGGGCCGCTCGATCGACCTGCGGTCCGGCGAGATGAAACTGTCGGCGCCGCTCGGCTTCGTCTCGTACAACACCGAAGGCGCCGTGCGAAACATCGCGTACCGGCCGCTGAAATAGCGCCCCATCGTTTTCCGTTGACACCAGGACGATCCGCCGCCATACTCATATCGATAGCCGATGGTATCGATAGCCGATGGGAAGCCGAAAGCCAGCTAACAACCAGGCCGATTTTCTACCGGGCACGCTCGAGATGCTGATTCTAAAAACCCTGATGCGCGGCCGCAACCACGGGTTCGGAATCGCTCAGCATATCCAGTCCGTCTCGCAGGAGGCCTTGCGCATCGGCGAGGGGTCGCTTTATCCGGCGCTGCAAAGGCTGTTGCTCGATGACTGTGTCCAAGCGGAGTGGGGCACCACCGAGAATAACCGGCGCGCGAGGTATTACCGGATCACGGCAGAGGGACGCAAGCGACTGGCAGAGGAAAGGCGCTCGTTCGAATACGTGCTGGCGGGAATTGCGCGGGTAATGGAAGCGTAGGCCACGGCAAGCTCAGTCTGAGGGGGCAACGATGCGGTGGTGGAAAAGAATTCGGACGCTCGCGCAACGAGCGCGTTTCGAGGCGGACCTGGCGGAGGAGATCCGCCTGCATCGGGAAATGTCGGGCGAGGCGGCATTCGGGAGTGTCGCTCTGGCGCTCGAAGAATCGCGTGAGGTCTGGGGGTTCGCGTGGCTGGATGCCTGGCGTCAGGATCTGCGGTATGCGTTGCGAGGATTGCGGAGGTCGCCGGTATTCGCACTGGGGGTGATCGCTGCCATCGGTCTGGGGATCGGGTTGAATACTACGCTGTTTTCGGTATTCAACGCCTACGTGCTGCGGCCGTATGCCGTGCGCGATCCGTACCGGCTGTACGGATTCACATGGTACGGAAAAACGGGCGGCGGCCATAACTTCACGCGAGCGCAATACGAGGACCTTCGCAGCCGTCAGACCGGGTTCTCGGACGTCCTGGCGTCCATGGGTATGTGGGTGCAGGTAGACGGGCGCACCCTTCAGGGACAGATGGTCTCCGGGAACTATTTCTCGATGCTGGGCGTTGGGATGGCTCTGGGGCGGCCCTTGCTGCCGGAGGACGACGGTGCAGTCCTGGTGCTCGGGTACGATGCATGGCGGAACAAGTTCGGCGGCGAGCCGGGAGTGGTGGGGCGCAAGGTCTATCTGCGGGGACAGCCGTTCGAAATCGTGGGGGTTGTCGGACCGCAGTTCGCGGGTCTCGAAGACATGCCGGACGGGTTTTGGATTCCGCTTGGGGCGGCGCGAACGATCCTGGATGGTCCGGACCCGCTCGGATCGCAAAAATCCGCCTGGCTGCGCCTGGTGGGGCGCTTGCGCCCGGAGGTCAACACGAAGTCGGCGAACCCGGCGATGCTGGCGTGGGTGCGGGGATTTGCGCCGGAGGCGGCCGGTATATCCATGCTTTCTCGCGCTACAGCGGTGGCCCTGACGCCGTATGCAATTCTGACGTTCGTGCCGATGTTCACCGCCTTCGGACTCGTGCTGCTGATTGCGTGCGCGAACGTTTCCAATATGATGCTCGCGCGGGCGCTGGCCCGCCGGCGCGAAATTGCGATTCGCGTATCGCTTGGCGCTTCGCGGGGGCGGTTGATCCGGCAGTTGCTAACGGAAAGCGTGATGCTGGCGGTTCCGGCGGCCGCGGCGGGGTTCGCGATTTCCGACCTCACGATCCGGACGGCCCGGTGGGTGATGTTCGCGACCATGCCGCCCTCGTTTGCCGAGATGATCGGGGTGGCGGACCTGGCGCCGGACTGGCGCGTATTCGGATTCATTCTTGCGGCGTCGATAACAGCGGCCCTTCTCTTCGGACTGGTTCCGGCATTGCAGAGCACGCGGTCACGCGTCGTCGAAGCGAACCGGGGAGATTTCAGCAGCGATTACCGGCCGGCACGCCTCAGGAACGTGCTTGTGGTGGTTCAAGTGGCAACCTGCGCACTGTTATTGATTTCGACGGCCGTCGTGCTGCGAAGCGAAGGGCGAGTAGCGGCGCACCCGGTGGGAATCGACGCCCGTGGCGCATGGGATATCGAGGTCACGCAGCCTTACGGGCAGCGAATCGCACAGCGGTTGCCGGGTCTCGCGGGCGTCGAAGCTGTCGCGTCGGCCATGAATGCGCCGCTGCTGGGAGGAAGCACCATGGCTGTGGTTCCGTCGGGCGGAAAGCAGCGGGTCGCGGTCCGCTATAACCGGGTATCGACAGGCTATTTTTCGGTATTCCGGATTCCGGTCCTGCGCGGGCGGGAATTCACCAAAGAAGAATCGGATCACGAATCGGCGGTGGCACTGATTAGCGAGTCGGTAGCCCGCCGCTTCTGGCCCGGGCGCGACGCTATCGGCGAAACGATCGCCATTCCGCGCCCTCCGGCAGCGGATGCGGCATATACGTGGGTGCCGCCCTATGGGACGGTCCGCGTCGTCGGCGTGTGCGGCGACGTGACGAGCGGGATCAGCCGTCGGAATATCGAGGATAGCGGAGTCTACCTTCCTGTGCGCGCGGGCACCACGGGCTCTCTGGTGGTACGGCTGAAGGGCGACGCAGGCGACCCGCGCCGGCGGCTCAATGCCGCTCTGGAGGGGGTCGCGCCGAGCGCCGCGAATATCCTTATTTCCATGGAAGACACTCTCGCGCTGCGCGTCTATCCGTTTCGCGTGACGTCGTGGGTCGCGGGGTTCCTCGCAGGCGTCGCCCTGCTCCTTACCCTGACTGGGATCTATGGCGTGATGTCCTATCTGGTCACCCAGCGCACGAAGGAGATCGGCATTCGAATGGCACTCGGGGCCGGCGCCTTCGAGGTTGTAGCTATGGTGTTGCGCCAATCGGGCTGGCTGGCCGGGGCGGGCGCGATCGTGGGCACGGGTGCAGCCCTGATGATCTCGCCCGTGTTCGCTCACCAATTAGAGGCAATTCAGCCGTATGACTGGGTGCCGTACGCCGCGACGGTAGCGATCGTGGTCGCGGCGGCGCTTGCGGCATCGTACGGGCCAGCGCGCAAAGCAGTAGCCGTGGATCCCGTACGGACGCTGCGGTGCGACTGACCGCGCAACCTATCCGTTCAGCGTCCAGCCGCTGCGGTAGGGGCGCTTCAGCCATTCGTTGGCTTCATCCGAATTGGTGATGCGGCCCGTCGCCGGGTCGTATTCCAGGCGCTTTCCGGCGCGGTGCGCCACCAGGCCGAGCAGCATCTGCTCGATCATGCTCCCGCTGTAGTCGAAGTCGCAATGCGTCTTGCTGCTCGTGCCGTGCGTCACGCCGTTGTTCTTGCCCTTGCAGGCGTCGATCCACTCCTCCTGGAAGACGTCCTGGCCGGGCCGCGGCGGGGCGCCGCTCTTTTCGGCCTGAAGCACCTGATCCACGCTCGTGTTCGGAAGGCCCAAAGCGGCGGGGACCCCACCTTCCAGCATCTGCACGGTGGGGAAGCCGTTGGGGGCGGGTTCGGCGCTCGGCATGGCCGTGAAACCCGCGGGGAGGGAGCGGCCGGCGGGCGCACCGCCACGCCCGCCCCGGCCGCCGCGACCGCCGCCGGCGCGGGGAGGGGCCTGCGTGACCTGGCCAGTGCCTTCGATCAGCGGCAGGAGCGCGTCGGGTGAGCGTCGCTTATAGTAAGTCAAATCGCCGTCATCGTTGTTGGGGAGAATCAGCCGGCTGGTGAAGTCGGCCACGATCGACCCCTTGCTGCCTTCGAAAATCGCGCCGTTCGGGATGCGGCTGACGTCCACGTACATCCGCGGCGAAACGGGCTTGAGCCCTCCCTGATACCACACCACCTTCACCGGGCCGCGCCAGCTATTGGCGGCGTGTTCGAACGTCGCCTTCAGCTTCACCGGCGTGATGTTCGGGTCGAATTTGTCGCTGACCTCCTGGTCGATCTCGATCGCGCTCGGCGCGCCGGCGTCGATCGAGTTCCACAGCAGGTCCATCGTATGGGCGCCCATGTCGCCCATCTGCCCGACGCCGAAATCCCGGTACATGTTCCAGAACAGGCAGTTCAAGCCGCTCGACCCGCCGAAGTACTGCGGGCTGTACGGATGATACGGCGAGGGCCCGATCCACTGCTCGTAGTGCAGGAACGACGGCGGCATGCCTTCGCCGGCCGGGTATCCGGGGCGGGGAAGCTGCCGGCTGTCCCATCCGTGGATGGTATGCAACTGGCCCACAGCGCCATCCAGAATCAACTCGCGAATCCGCTCGAAATTGGGATAGGCGTGGCGCTGCGTGCCGTGCTGGGTAGCCACCTTGGCGCGGCGTTTCACGTAGTTGGCGCGAACGGTGCGCGCCTCCTCCACGGTGATGCCCAGCGGTTTCTCGCAATAGACGTTCATATTGCGGTTCAATGCCCAGTTGGCGATGAACGCGTGATGGTGGTCGGCGGTACAGATGATGACCGCCTCCACATCCTTCTGGTCGAGCAGGCGGCGCCAGTCCCAATAGGTTTTAGCCTTGGGGAAGATAGCGAGCGCCTCTTTCGTCCGGCGGTCGTTTACGTCGCACAGCGCCACCACATTCTCGTTCCGCAGCACGTTGTAATGCGCGGTTCCGCGGCCCCATACACCGATCAGGGCAACGTTCAGCTTGTTGCTGGGGGCACTCTGGCCGCGAAGCATGCCGCTTCGCAGGATGGTCAGGCCCGCGCCGGCGGCCGCGGATTTGAGCAGGTCACGTCGTTGCATGATAGTCCTCGAAGGAGCTAGCAGTAACACGGATACACCCCGCGTTCAAGCGGTATCGTCAGCGGTTGCCCGTCCCGCAAAGCGGGGACTGGCTCCGAAATCCCCGCAGTTTGGGGATTTCGATGCCTTTACCCGGCTTGCGCTCCACTAATTGCATCGCAATGCTGAAAGAGGATCGGTCTCCGCTGCGCGTTGAGCCGGCGGGTAGCTGGCCGCCAGGGCGATGATCACGAATGCCACGGAGACGCCAATCAGGATCAGCGGATCGTGCGGGCTCACCTGGAACAGCAATCCACTCAGGACCCGGCCGAACGCTATCGCCGCCAGGAGACCCAGGGTCAGCCCGGCCATTGTCAGTTGCAGCGCCTCTCCTACGACCAGCCGGACCACACTCCCCTGCGGAGCGCCCAGCGCCATCCGCACCCCGATGTCGTGCGTCCGCTGCGAGACTGAGTACGAGATCATTCCGTATAGTCCGGTGCCCGCCAGCACCAGGGCCAGGAGCCCGAAGATGCCGCCCAACAGCATGGTCACACGCTGCGGCGCGGTGGACTCGGCGACCAGCGTTTCAACCGTCTCGATCTTCGTCACGGGTTGATTGGGGTCGATGCTGCGAATCACGCCCCGCATCGCGGCGGCTAGGAATTGTGGCTCCTGCGCCGCCCGCAGCACAAACGTCATCCCACTGGTTGCGCCCCCCTGCTCTATCGAGAAGAACATTTCCGGGAACGCTTCGTCGCCCGGTCCCACGAATTTGGCATCCGCCACGACGCCGATCACCATCACGGGCGATCCGGCGTACTTGGGGAAGTCGCCGATGCGGAACTGCTTGCCGACCGCATCCTGGCCGGGCCAAGCCTTGCTCGCGAACGCCTCATTCACCACCGCAACCCGCGGCCGGTCGCGTGTATCCGCTGTGGTAAAAGAACGCCCCTTCATGAGCCGCATCCCGATCACCCGAAAATAATCCCGACTGGCCACGCGGTGGCAGGCCCATATGTAATCCTGTTCGCCCCGGAAGGGCCGGTCCGTCACCGTGAGATTCTGCCCCCACTCCAGGCCCGTCATCGGCAGATTGCTAACCGCGCCCACCGACACTACGCCAGGCAGAGCGGCGGCCCGTTGCAGCACGTCGGAGACGAACGGAGCCTGGTTGTTCTGCCGCTGGAGGCGGACAGCCAGGACACCTTCGGGATGGAAGCCCGGGTCCACCGCCGAAAGCCGTATGAAGCTCTTGATCAGCACCCCTGCGCCCGCCAGCAGCACCACCGAGAGCGCCACTTCGCCGATGACGAGCCAACGGCGCAGGCGCCGGCCACTGCGCGGCAATGTGCGCGCACCGTCCTTCAGCGCCTCGACCAGGTCCGGGCGGGCCACTGCGAATGCCGGAGCGGCGCCGAACAGCAGGCCGGTCGCCACCGCCAGCAGCGCCGTGAAGCCGAGCACGGTGGAGTCCACGCCCTCCGCCCGGAAAGGTTGCAGTGAGGCGGGTACGGCACGGTAGAGCAAGCGGACTCCCCAGAAGGCGAATGCCGCGCCCAGCGCCGCCCCGCCGGCCGACAGGAGCGACGCCTCCGTGAACATCTGCCGCACGATGCGGCGGCCGGTGGCGCCCACGGCGCGGCGCACGGCAATTTCCCGCACCCGAAGGACCGCTCGCGCCAGCAACATGTTTGCGACATTCGCGCAGGCGATGAGCAGCACCAGGCCCACCGCGCCCAACAGCGCGACGAGCGCCGGCCGGATCTCGCGAGCCAGGCTCTCTTGGAGCCGCTCAACCGCGACGCCTTGCCCCGCATGTTCGGGATCGGTCGCGCCGGTCGCCGCGGCCAGATGGCTCATTTCCGCCTGCGCCCGCTCCAGCCCAACCGCCGGCTTCAGCCGCGCAATGATCTTGAGATACTTGCCGCCGCGGTAGGTGCTCGCCGGGTCCAGTCCGATCGGGGCAAAGATCTCCTCGTGCGCGTTGGAGAACCAGAAGCCCGGGGGCATTACGCCGACGACCGTACACGGCTTGCCATCGATTATGGCTGTCTGGCCGAGAATGTCACTCCGCCCGCGAAAACGTCGCTGCCAGAGCGAATAGGACAGGACCACAACAGGATCGCCCTTGGGAACGTCCTCGCTCGCAAGAAAGCCTCGCCCCAGCAGCGGCTTGACGCCGAGCAAAGGGAAGAAGTTGGCGGTCACTCCCATCCCCGGAACGCGTTCGGCCTCGCCGCCGCCGGTCAGGTTGACGGCGCGAGCGCCCCAGGCGGCCATCCCCGAGAACACGTGGTTGCGCGCCTGCCAGTCCAGGTAGTCGCGCGGGGACGTCCAACCAGAGACCTGCTTTACCTTGGCGATCTCAGCGAGGGTCACCAGCCGCGCGGCGTCCGGGAACGGCAGCGGGCGAAAGAGAAAGTCGTTAGCGGCAGTGAAAATCGCCGTGTTGGCCCCGATGCCGAGGGCCAGCGCAAGGACGATCAGCAGGGAGAACCCCGGAGTCTTCGCAATCAGGCGCAGAGCGTAGCGGAGATCTTGAAGCATACCCATCTGACGCGGCTGGTTGGCGTGCTGTTGAGGCGATTTGAGACTAGAGCGTCCGATTTATGCCCTGGTGGCAGCGGTCCCGCCTCAGCCGCGGGTTTCGATTCCCGTTTTGGCGGACGCCAAACCCTCCGACGCGGCTTCCAGTTCGATGCGGCCGCGGGTTCCCGGTTTCGAGCGCACAATCAGCAGTGCGAGTCCGCTGAAGGCCTTCCGATAATCGGCGTGGAACGGTTCCGTCGTCGCGGCATTCCCGTTATCGACGGCCTGGATCGTGCCCGCCCCCGAGATGCGGAATTTCACCAGGTTGTCCGCCGAAGGGCAGAGATTGCCGTCTTTGTCTTCCACCCGCACGGTTACAAAAGAGAGGTCGTCGCCGTCGGATGCGATCGTGTTGCGATCGGGAACCAGGCTCACCTTCGCCGGCGCCCCGGCGGTGCGCCGTTCATCCTGCGCCACTTCGGCGCCGCCGCTGTAGGCCACCGCTTTCAACGCGCCCGGCTCGAACGGTACCTGCCACTCGAGACGGTACTTCGTCGAGTATTTCCGGTCCTGGCTGATGTTCGGCCCCACCGGGAGCTCCACCGGCTCGGAGAAGCGCTTCTTGCGGCCGAGCGATTTTCCGTTGAGGAACAGTTCCACTTCCTCGGCGTTGGTGTAGACCATGACGGGGATGGGCTTTCCCGCCATGCTTTCCCAATTCCAGTGCGGCAGCACGTGAACCATCGGCTTCTTCGTCCACACGCTCTGGTAAAGGTAGTAGCGGTCCTTGGGGAACCCGGCCAGGTCCACGATCCCGAAGTAGGAGCTCCGCGCCGGCCAGTCGGCCTGGTTTGCCGCGCCGCGCCCGTTGAAGTAAGGCGTGGGTTCGCCGATGTAGTCGAACCCGGTCCACACGAATTCTCCGAGCACCTGCGGGAACTGCTGCTGGGAGGCGAGCTCCGGATCCGGCAGATAGGCCCACGGCGGCGAGATGATGTCGTAGCTGCTCAACTGGTGCGAGGGGTGCTTTTCGTATTTTTCGATGGGCAGATGGTACACGCCCCGCGAACTGACGCACGAACTGGTTTCCGTACCTACGAGCACCCAGTTCGGATGGTCCTTCAGAATCTCCGTGTAATGGAACGGCTTGTAGTTGATGCCCGGAATGTCCACGTAATCGGCCATCTTGTTGCGGATGGCGGCGGCATCGTTGTTGAAGGCCGAGGTGGTCGGCCGCGTCGGGTCTTCCTCATGGAAAAGGTCCGTCAGCCGTTTGGCGATCTGCCAGCCGTCCGGGCGGTTCTGTTCCGGAATCTCATTCCCGATGCTCCACATGATGACGCTCGGGTGATTGCGGTCGCGCCGCGCCATATCGCGCAAGTCGCGTTCCGACCACTCGTCGAAATACTTGCTGTAGCCGTTCGGCACCTTGGGGATGCGCCACATGTCGAACGCTTCGTCCATCACCAGCAGGCCGAGGCGGTCGCAAGATTCCAGCAGTTCGGGAGACGGCGGATTGTGGCTGGTGCGAATCGCATTGACCCCGCACCCCTGCATGATCTGCAACTGCCGCTCGGTGGCGCGGCGGTTCACGGCGGCGCCCAGCGCACCGAGATCGTGATGCATGCAGACTCCCTGCAGCTTCAGGTGACGCCCGTTCAGAAGGAACCCGCGCGTCTTGTCGAACGCGATGGTGCGGATGCCGAACGGGGTGGTGTAGCGGTCCACCAGGCGCTTGCCTTCGAGCACCTCCGTCACCAGGGTGTAAAGCCGCGGCTGTTCGACGTCCCAGCGCTGCGGCTGGTTGACCGCCAGGCTGGCGGAAACCGTTTGCGTCCCGGAGGGCGGAACGGTGGCATCGGCTGCGTGCCTGGCCACGGTTTTCCCGGTCGGATCCAGTACGGTGGTCTGGACGACAATTTTCGCCGGCTGGCTGTTGCGATTCCGGACTTCCGTTTTCACCGCGACGGTGGCGCGGGCATCGGTCACTTCGGGCGTCGTCACGTAAGTGCCCCAATGCGCCACGTGCACCGGGCCGGTCGCCGTGAGCCAGACATTCCGGTAGATGCCCGCGCCCGGATACCAGCGCGACGACCGGTCTTCCGGCGTCAGCCGTACCGCGATCACGTTCGGAGCGCCGAATTTCAGGTGGGGCGTGAGGTCTAGTTCGAAGCTGCTGTATCCGTACGGCCGCCCGCCGAGCTCTTCGCCGTTGAGCCAGACCCTGGAGTTCGACATGGCTCCGTCGAATTCGATGCTGACGCGGCGCCCCTGCGCGTTCGAGGGCAGTGTGAACGCTTTTCGATACCAGCCGGTACCGAAGATGGGCAGCGCCCCCGTGTGCGGATTCAGCTTCGGATCGAACGGTCCCTCAATCGCCCAATCGTGCGGCAGGCGAAGTTCCGTCCACCGGGAATCGTCGAAAGCCGGCTGTTCGGCGCCCGCGGCTTCTCCTTTAAAGAATCGCCATGCATCGTTGAACGCCTGGCGGCGTTCTTTCACCGCAACGGCCGTAGCGGCTGCGATCGAGGTGGGCAGGCTGATGGGAAGAACGGCACCGAGTCCGGAAATCAGAATTCCGCGGCGAGTCGAGTCCATGAGGTGCGCTCCTTGGCGAAACCCTATGGTATACGGGTTTCGCCAATTCTGCGGACTGCTCAATCGCGGGCGCGCGGCTCTTCCGTGATCTCGATCGCCTTGACCGAAGCATAGTTGACCACGGGCGAAAAGGAGAGCCGCAGTTTTCCCTGGCCGTTGGGCCGCAGACCATGGAAAGTACGGGAGACGCTGTGGAACGCCTTCGCAAGTTTCAGGATGTCGAACTCCTCGAGCAGCGCTACGCCGTTGCAATACACGCTGAACACGCGAGAGCCGGCGCCGCCTTTGTGCGAGGCGTCGCCATCCGGATCCCAATAGGTCTCCGCGAAATAAAGAGTAAGGGCGTAGCGGCCCGGGGGCACGGGAATGGCGTAGCTGAAGTTGCCGTACCGCTCGACAGCATAGAGGTCCGGGTCAAGTGTTCCCGACACGTCGCCTTTGTGAGCCGCCAGCCGGCCTCCAATGTAATAATCGTCCGGCTCCCAAAGATGTCCGGCGCGGTCCGTAAAGGAAGTGTCCGCGGCGCGGATGCGGATGGGAAGCACACGGCCGCCCTTTTCGGGCAGGATTTCGATGGCGTTGACGAAGGACGGGCCCATGATGGCCGTGAACTTGAGGTGGATAGAGCCGTCGGCAGCGGGGGAGATGTTGCGGAATGCCCGGACGTCCGCGGGAGATAAGCCCGTATCGGCGACAACGTCGAAATCGGAAAGCAGATCGGCCCCGTTCAACGCCACCTTGAAATGCCGCTGGTTTTCGCCGCCTTCGCTGCCCACGTCGGTGCCGCTGCGAAAAGTCGGCTCCGCGAAATGCAGCCGGAGCTCGTAGATTCCGGGCGGTTCCGGTATGTCGTAGCCGAATTCTTCGCCGTACCTCATGAACCGGTAAAGGTTCGGGTCGGGAGGGCGGTAGGCAAAATCGTTCGGCCCCGGCTGCGCCAGTCCGCCGTGGAAGAACCGGTCCTCGCTCCAGAATCTGCCGGCGCGATCGACGTGAGACTTACTGCTTCCGGCCAAAATGCGGATCTCACCGGCAACCGGGTATAGCGCCGGCGGTGGCCGGAAAGCCGGGGCTGCGGCGGATAGAGGTGTCGTGGGCGCCGGAATCAGAATACGCCGGGAAGGGCCAATGGCCAACCCCAGGGTAAACGCCGCGGCGAGCGAGGTTCCGACGGCAAACTTCCAACCGGGGCGCCACCAACGGGAGGGCGGCGGGGCGGCGGGGGCCGGCGCCGATTCGGGCTCCGGGGGCGGCGCATCCGGCTGTTTGGGTTCCCGTACGGAGAATCGCGGTACATAACCGCCTGGAAGGAGTTCGATCACCACGCGGTCGTGGGCGCCCTCCGTGGCGTAATACTTCGCCAGCCGCTGTCTCAGGCGGTATGCCTCTACCCGGACAATCGCGTCCTTTTTATCGTCGAAATCGGACGTGCGATCGAAAACCTCCAGGGCGATCGTAGACTCTTTTATGTCATCCTGGCGCCCGACCAGCACCATGGTGCACAAGTACTCGAGCAGCTCGATTCGCCGTAGCGAATGGGCAAACAGACCAGACTGGCGGATTGCCCGGATTTCATCCTGGACCTCCGTTGCAGACGCGGGTTGGGCATCGTTCACGGCTAACCTCTTGGGCCAAGTATAGTACCGTTACAACCGTTACACAATGGGTCCTAAACTATTCTTTTCAAACGAGGTGAAACGTTACGAAACGGAGAAATAGTAGTCTGGCCCGCATCCAGCCTGTATAGTCAACATGCATTCTGAGATCAGTCTGCGGATGCCTAACCGGCGATGTCGCCGCTAGACAGCGGGCTGAAGATCAGCAGGGGCAGATAATATTTGGCAGTAGCATGTGAGTCGATTCCAAGTGGAATCAGAGAAGAGGTTTTTCTATGAAGGGTCACTTCTTTCCCACGCTGAAGTGGGCGAGCGCAATCCTCCTGACACTAGCCGCGACCGGCATGGCTCAGGATTATCGAGGCCGCATCGAAGGTTTGGTCACGGACCAAAGTAAGGCCGTGATCATGGGAGCCACGGTGACGTTGTCGAACGTCAACACCGGTGTAAAGGTGGTTCACCAGACCAGCGACACCGGCCTTTATCTATTCGACCTGGTCGATCCCGGCACCTACACGGTGACGATCGAGACGCCCGGGTTCAACCGCTTCGTCCAGGAGAACATCGTTGTTCAGACGCGTGGCGACGTTACTGTGAATGCCACCCTGAAGCCGGGCGCGGTCCAGGAAAGCATCACGGTGGACGAGACGCCCGCGGCGGTGGAGTTCAACTCCGCCAACAAGGACCTCACCATCGATTCGAAGATGGCGGAGGAAGTTCCGCGAATTGATCGAAACCCGTTCAAATTGACGTTGATCGCCCCCTCGGCAGTCAATACGCGCGGCGAAATGCAGCCGTACCACTCCTGGGCCGCCAACAGCGTGGACTTGGGTGGCGACACGAACCTGAAGAACGACCTCGAGGTCGATGGCATGCCGATCGGCATGGGCCAGAAGAACTCAACGCCGCCCAACACCGATGCCGTGCAGGAAGTCATCGTCTCCACCAACAGCGTAGACGCCGAGTCCGGCCACAGTGCTGGCGGCGGCATCACGATCACGACGAAATCCGGCACCAACGACTTTCATGGCACCGGCTTTTACGTGGGCCGTTATCCCTGGCTCAGCGCGCAAGCCGACCGCACAAGATTCAGCAACAATGCGCAGCGGCAGAACATGTTCGGCGGCACTTTCGGCAACCCGATCAAGAAAAACAAGCTGTTCAACTTCTTCTCGATTGAGGACTGGAAGGTCGGTTACCCGAACAGTTATGTCCGGACCGTACCGACCGCCCTCCAGGCACAAGGCGATTTCTCGCAGACGTTGAACATTTCCGGTGGCCAATCGACGATTTTCGACCCCTGGACCTCGGTACTGAATAAGGATGGGTCGGTGACCGTTCAGCCGTTCGCCGGCAATGTGATTCCGCAGAGCCGCATGGATCCCCTGGCTGCCAACCTGATGAAGCAGTTCTGGGCGCCCAACAATGCCGGCGTTGACATCACCGGCAAGAACAACTTCCTGAAGGGCTACAACGAGAAGTACGGTTATTACAACTTTTCGGAGCGGGCCGACTACAACATCAACGATAAGTGGAAGGTCTTCGGACGTGTGGCCCACTACAACACGACCGATATTGCGGGTAATCCGACACCCAACAACTCCCAGCTCTACGTCCCGACAGGTACCGCGCGAGCGGCCTGGAACGTGGGCGGCGACGCCATTTGGAGCATCAACTCGCGCACCGTGGCGGAATTTCGCGGTGACTGGCACAAGCTTCTGGACGCCTACGTTTCCACGCCCCTCGGTTCCACCGGGTGGGGATCGATCTGGCCGAACAATGCCTGGTACGCACCGTATCAGACGGCTTCGGTTGGCGCGCCGGTCTACTTCCCCGACATGAACATCGGCGGACAAGGGTTTGGCGGCGGCGGTTTCTATTGGAACCAGGCGCCCAAAGGGGAAGCATTTTCCGCCAAGATCGCGCAGCAAAGAGGCTCGCACTATATCAAAGCCGGCTTTGAACAGCGCGAAAGCTACGGGCTCAGCTACGTGTCGAGCACGTCGAATTTCTATTTCAATCAGGCTTTGACGGCCAACACGTTCAACAATCCCGATACCCTGCACTACGGCAATCCGTTCGCCACCTTCCTGCTGGGCGCCTTGGATGGCTCCTCGCAGATGATCGGCGGCCCGGTTCCCGACGCGCATGTGAAGTTCTACGGCATGTATATTCAGGACGACTGGAAATTGTCGTCCAGGATTACATTGAACTTAGGCCTCCGGAACGAGTACGAGACGCCGCTCTACGATCCGCAGCACAACTTCTCGCAAGGGCTGAACCTTTCGGCGGCGGTGCCGGAAATGCAGGCGACCCCTCCGCCCATGCCGGCAGCGGCCACCAACATTGTCGGCAACAACTTCTACCACTTCACAGGCCAATGGGCGTTTACCAGCAGCAGCCATCCGGGCATGTTCGATGCTCAGAAACTGGCGCTGCAACCGCGCGTCGGGCTGGCCTACCGCATTAACGACAAGACGGCTTTCCGGTTCGGCTACGCGCGATACCTGACTCCTTACGAAATGAACATCGCGCTGGCGCCGGTTTCCGGTTATGAGACCGTCGGGTTCCTGGAGCCGCCGTTCCTGGGGATGACGGGCTACCAGAACACGCTCTCGCCCCTCCAGGGCGTGCCGCAGGAGACCATTTCGAATCCGTATCCGGCCTCCACCAATCCGCTGCTGCCCATTCTGGGCAAGGCCTACGGTGGGAACCTCGGCCGCGGCGGACAGCCTCTGCTGTGGTACAACCCGAACCAGCAGAAGGGTCGCAACGACCGCTTTAACTTCAATATTCAGCGCCAGCTTGCCGGCCAGATCGTAGTTTCGGGAACGTACTTCCTGAATATCGGCAACCAGCAGTACACCAAGGCGTTGAACCAGATCAACCCGGCGCTGCAAGTGCAGTACCAGAACCAGTTGAACACGCAGGTGGCGAATCCTTTCTATCACTACCTGAACCAGACCCTGATGCCGGGCCCGCTGTATAACCAGCAGCAGGTGTCGCTGGGATCTTTGCTGAAGCCTTATCCGCAGTACGGCGGGTTGTTCGAATTGGGCGACCTGGGCGCGGGCGAGCGGTATCAATCGGTCGAACTGAAAGCGCAAAAGCAGTTCAGCAAGGGCTACAACTTCCTGGTGTCGTACGTATACATTCGGGAGAAGGCCCAGACCAATGGTTTCCTGAACGGCGGCGTCTTCAACGATCAGCAATGGTACTCGAACCAGCTTGTCTGGCAGGATAGCAACCAGCCGCATCACCGCTTCAACATCGCGGGCACATGGGAACTGCCGATGGGCAAAGGTAAGCATTTTCTCGGTAGCATACCCAAGGCCGCGGATGCCATCGTGGGAGGCTGGAAACTGGCCGGTCTCTGGACGTTCATGTCCGGCGACCTCCCGCAGTTCGGCAACATGATCGTGACCGGGAACCCGTGCATCTCCAATCCGACTCCTCAGCACTGGTTCAACACCGCGGCGTTCTCTCCGATACCCGCCAACACCTATGTTCTGCGGAGCAATCCGTTGCAATACGGGTGCCTGACGGGCCCGAAATTCTGGACGCTCGACGGCAACCTGACCAAGAGCTTCAACGTGACCGAAAGGGTTCACGCGGAGTTCAAGATCGCGGCCTACAATGCCACCAACCGGCTCAACCGGGGCGATCCGGACACGAATGTTCAATCTTCGACGTTCGGCCAGACCCTGTACCAGGGCTCCCCGGGCGGCATTTTCGGCGCGCAGGGCGCGACCTACGGCAACCAAAGCGGCCGACAAGCTGAACTTGGCCTTAAGCTAATATTCTAGCCTGTACGGCACGATAGTACCTGGCAGCGGCGGGGGATACCTCCGCCGCTGCTTTTTGTTTTCGGAGATAATGCAAGAGAGTCCATGGTTTCCCTTACCCGGCGGAGTGTGTTCCGGCTTCTGGCTTTACCCGCCTCCCGCCTTTTCAGTCAGGCCCCGTCTGGGATGGCTTCGCGCGGCATCAGACCCGCGCCTCGGGGTAAGCCTTCCGGTCTTCCCTTTCGCGCACGGTTCACCGATGTAGCTTTCGCCGCCGGGATCCATGCGCCGGTGCTGTGCGGCCATTTACAGCATGACGACTACGTCATCGAAGCCATGAGCTGCGGGGTCGCCTTCTTCGATTACGACAACGACGGCTGGCTCGATATCCTGGTGCTCACCGGCTCCCGCTTCGGCGATCCGCCGAAGGATGCTTCGAAGCGCCTGTACAAGAACAATCGCGACGGCACATTCAGCGACGTCACCGGGAAAGCCGGCCTTTTCCGTACCGGGTACGAGTACGGCGTGACCATCGGGGATTACAACAACGACGGCTTCGAGGACATCTTCATCACCGGGTGGGACCGCAATACGCTGTATCGCAACAACGGCGACGGCACCTTCACCGATGTTACGAAGGAGGCGGGGTTGCTCGAGGCGCAGCCGCGGTTCGGGTCCGGCTGCGTTTTCGTGGATTACGATCGCGACGGACGCCTCGACCTGTTTGTCTCCAATTACGTCGGTTTCGATATCCACTCGGCGCCCCGCGCAGGCGAATCCAAAAGCTGCGGCGAAAATCTCTTCTGCGGGCCGCGCGGTCTCCCCTACGGGCGCCACTCGCTATACCACAACAACGGCAACGGCACGTTTACCGAGGTCACCGAAAAGGCCGGCATCGCCAAGGCGCCGGGCGGCTACGGGCTGACCGTGGTTGCCGCCGACTTCGACAACGACGGCTGGCCGGATATCTACGTGGCCTGTGATTCCACCCCCAGCCTGATGTTCCGCAACAACCACGACGGTACTTTCACGGAGCAGGCGATCGACACCGGCGTAGCCCTCAGCGATGATGGCATGGTACAGGCGGGGATGGGCCTGGGGATTGGCGACCTCCGCCTGGAGGGCAATCTCGATATCGTTAAAACGCATTTCTCGGGGGACACCCCGGCTGTGTACCTCAATGACGGCAAGGGCAATTTCCGCGACGGCACCCTGCTCTCCGGTCTGGCGGTGGAAACCCGTTTTATCGACTGGGGAATCGGCGTGGCGGACCTGGATAACGACGGCAGCCCCGACATCTTCGCCGTGACCGGCGGCATCTATCCCGAACTGCGCGACGAGTACAACACCCCCCGCGTGGTGTTTCGGAACCTCGGCAACGGCCGCTTCGAGGAACTCCTGGGGCAGGCCGGACCGGGTGTCGATGCCGTACATTCGAGCCGCGGCTGCGCCTTCGGAGACTTCGACAACGATGGCGATGTGGATATCGTCATCGTCAATCACAACGAACCGCCTTCGCTTCTCCGCAACGACGTGGACCCGGCGAACCACTGGCTCAAGATCAAGCTGACGGGTGTCGAGTCGAATCGCAGCGCTATCGGCGCGCGGGTGACTGTGCGTTACGGCGGCCGGGTACAGGCCCAGGAAGTGCTTAGCCAGTCGTCTTATCTCTCCGTGAGCGACAGCCGGCTGCATTTTGGGCTCGGCCCGGCGGAAATTGCCGACGTCGAAATTCGCTGGCCGCTTGGCCGCATCGAGAAGCTGGAGAAGGTCCAGGCCAACCAGCTCATCCGGGTCAAGGAGGGCGCCGGAATCGTTAAGGCGGAACGGTTCGGCCCGGGCACACGATGAAGGGCGCGCTCTCGATTCTGATGGTGCTGGCGAGCGTCGCGCTCGCTCAGAAGGCCTCCGTCGAGACCGCCTGGCAGTTGCTTGCCCAGGGAAAGCGCGATCAGGCTGTGGCGTTTCTGCGCGACGTGATCCGGGCGGAGCCGCGTAACCCCGACGCGCGCTTGCTGCTGGGAAGCGTCCTCATGGAGGCCGGGCAGCGTGAGGAATCCATCGCGCAACTACGCGAGGGCGTCCGGCTGCTGCCGAATTCGGCCGAGGCGCATAACGCGTTGGGCGAAGCGTACCATGCTTTTGGCGATCAGAAAGCGGCGCGGCCGGAATTTCAGCGGGCGGTCGATCTCGATCCCCTGCACGCCCAGGCGCAGGTGAACCTGGCGGAAGTGATGCTGCAAGCGGGCGAAGGCCCGGCGGCGGTTCCGCACCTGGAGGCAGCCATCAGGCTCTTCGGGCGCAAACCGGACTCGGCTTATCCGCGCTACCTGCGTGCGAAGGTCTACAGCGACACTGGCGACGCCGCGAAGGCGGCTTCCGAACTCGAGCAGGCCGTCGCGCTCAGGCCCGATTTTGCCGAGGCATGGTCGGATCTGGGCGATGCCCGCAAAACACTGGGCGATGTGCCGGGGGCGCTTGCGGCGCTACGCCGGGCGGTTGCGCTGAGCCCCGACGATGCGGTGGCGCAAGCGCGGCTGGGTTCCCTGCTGCTGGAGGGCGGCTCCGCGCATGAAGCGGTGGACCACCTGGATGCGGCCCTCCGCGTCGATCCGAAAAATCAATCGGCCCTCAACGCTCTCCAGCGCGCCCTCCGGCAGGACGGCCAAACGGAGCGGGCGGAGGCGGCGAAAAAGCAACTGGCTGAGCTGATTCGCCGGCGCGACGAGGCAGACCAGAAACGAGTGGCGGCGCTCGAGATCAACAACCGCGGCGCGGAGCTCGAAAAGGCCGGCGATCTTCGAGGCGCGCTCGCGAAATACCGGGCCGCGCTGGAAATCCTGCCGGAGCACGTCGGAATCCGCACCAACCTGGCCGCGGTCCTCCTGAAGCTTGGCTATTGGGACGAGGGCATTTCGCAACTGCGCCAGGCCCTGGAGAGGGATCCCGGCAATCAGGAACTTCGAAAGGCGCTCGATACCGCATTAACGCGTGCCCCACACCCGCGATAGTCAGAGGATCTCCTTGTAGAGATTCCCCGCTTCTTCGGAGAGCAGCCCGAGGCTATACCGCATTGCGGCCTCGACCGCGCGGAGCGAGCTTTGCGTGAGCCACCACGCTCCGGCCCCGGCGATGAGCGCGGCTGCCCCGACCAGTGCGGGCGATCGGAACAGGAAATAGTGTTGCAGGCCGACCACGACGGCCATCCCGACGAGACCCACGACGATCAGCGGCAGCAGCATGGTCCCCCGTTTCGGGTCCATTTGCTGCGTGAACGGAACGCAGTCGATCAGCCGCATTTCGAGAGCCAGGATCAGCGATGCCACCGCGATACCGTAGGCCGTGAAGAGGGCCGCGTGCCAGACGGGCCAGAACCAGCCGAGAACCGGGAACAAAAGCAGGTGCGGAGCCGCGATGAGCCGCGTCCACAGCAGAAGGTGAACGCCGCGGGCGAAGCCGTGCATCGCTTCTGTGGGTGCGGTCTGGAATACCCAGCTTCCCTTGTAATCGCTGCCGAAAGGCAACAGCGTGATGACGAAGAAGAGGACCATCGCGCAGGTGTGCGGCAGCACGTGAATCGTCGAGAACCGGCCCGAAAACGGGTCCACCTTCCAGCCTTGCGCTACCAGGGGAACGATGGCGATCAGGCTGCACGCTGCCATCGGTAGGAACTGCCTGCGGAAGTGCCAGTCGCGAAGGAGCATGCGGGAGACATAACCGTACCCGGCGCGTCCGGCCGGTCCGGCAATGGCCCCGGCGGCGGCTTCGCCAGGCCGCAGATGGCGCCTCCTCCGGCGCGCCGCACCGCCGTGCATCATACTCGATACGCGGATGAGGTAGTCTGCCGAGAGCGAGCGGATCCCGAGCCACACGATCGCGATTGCAGCCACAACGGCCCCGGCCTCTAAGCCCCACCGGGCGGCAGGCTGCGCGGGTAGCAGTTTTTCGAGATCCGTTCGGGCGAACCAGCTCCGGATCTGTCCGAACCACATCATTCCGAGAAATGGCACGGTCCCGGCGACCTGTCCGATGGCCTTGAGCCGGCGCGGTGGTACCAGACGCATGAGCCATCCAAAGACCGCGCAAACCAGCAGGGCGCAAAGGAAACCGATGGTGAATGCTGCCGCGAGGTGGGCGAACGGGTGCCACCACACCGGATGTTTCAACAATACGGTGCCCACGGCGGGGGCGATATTCACGGCCGGGACCAGATACAAAACGATGCGGACCAGGTGGGTCAGTTTCGCGGCCGTGTACGTGGCGCCGTTAACGGGCTGGTGCGCCAGCACCATCGCTTCCACCGGGTTCACCAGGCTGTTGCCCGCTTCGGAAAGCAGGCAGCCCAGCAAGACGAAGGTCGTCAATACGAGAAATACGGAGTAGTATGCCGCCGGCGGGGAAGAGACTGCCGTCATCAGTGCGGTGAGCAGCACCGAAATTCCGAGGTAGAGCTGAGCGACGGCCTTGAGCGCAACGCCGTTGTGGCCCAGTTGGTCCAGCATCTCGCCGCGCTCCGCCAGTTCTCCGAAGAGGTCTACGAGCAGCCAGTAAACTCGCGGATCGATGCCGAACCATGCCATCATTCGCGACGCGCGCGGTCCGCGCAGCAGGCGCCGCAGGATCGCCCAAACGGCGTTCATGACCCGAGCGCCGCAATGATGCGGGCGACCCCGGGGTCGGCACTCGCCGAGTGCGTCAGGTTGCGGAACACGTCTTCCAGCGTGGATTCCCCGGTGGACGTTTTGAGTTCCCTGGCAGTGCTGTCGGCGATCAGCTTGCCCTCGTGGATGATCAGGACGCGGTCGCAGACCTTCTCCACCACGTCCAGCACGTGCGAACTGTACAGGATGGTCTTTCCGGCCGAAGCCAGCGCCGCGATCAGGTCCTTGATCAGGATGGCCGCATTGACGTCCAACCCGGAGAGCGGCTCGTCGAGCAGGATCAGGCCGGGGTCGTGCAGCAGGGCGGCCGCGATCAGGATTTTCTGGCGCATGCCCTTGGAATAGGTATCCAGGCGCGCGACGCGGTCCGAATCGAGGTCGAACGTCACCAGAATGCTGCGGATCCGGTGTTGGAGGGTATCCTCGTCCACGCCGTGCAGGCGGCCGCAGAGTTCCAGGAACTCCTGCCCGGTGAGGCTTTCGAACAGCACCGCATTTTCCGGCACGTAGCCGATCTGCTGCTTCACGTCAACTGCCTGCTGCGGAAGGGACAGGCCGGCAACCTGGATGGAGCCCGAACCCGCCGTGAGAATTCCGGCGATCAGCTTGATACTGGTGCTTTTCCCGGCCCCGTTCGGGCCGAGCATTCCGACGACTTCACCCTTTCCGAGCCGGAAGGAGATATCGTGCAGCACCGGCGTGCCACCGTAAGAAAAAAGGACGTGTTCGAACGAAACCATGGAGTCCGGCACGAAGCGAGCCTTCGCGTCACATGGTAACGCGCCGCGCATTTTCGCGGTGGGGTAAGCCTCCCGGCCTGCCCAAACGGGCGGAGCGCGCCTTCGGCGCGTGGGCAGGCCAGGAGGCCTACCCCACTTGGTTCGCGATACACTAGCGGCGTGAGTGCATTTCCCATGTTCGGCGAGACCGGCAGCGCGGCCGCACCGCGGATCACCTCGCTGCTGATCAAGCCGGCCTCCGCGGTCTGCAACCTGGACTGCGAGTATTGCTTCTACCTCGACCGCGACGCAGACCCCTATAAGGCCTTGCCCGCGCGCCGCATGACGGCCGAAACCCTGGAGCGCCTGGTCGATACCTACCTTTTCTATTCCTATCCGGCCAGCGTCTTCGCGTTTCAAGGCGGCGAACCGACCCTGGCGGGTCTCCCGTTCTTCGAAAGCCTGGTAAAGCTGCAACAGCAGTACGGGCGCAACGGGCAATCCGTCAGCAATTCGCTCCAGACCAACGCCGTGCTGTTGGACCAGGGGTGGTGCGACCTCTTCCGCTCCTACAACTGGCTGCTCGGCGTTTCGCTCGACGGCCCGCAGGAAATCAACGATCTTTACCGGTTCAACAAGGAGCGGCGCGGAACCTGGAAACGGGTCATCGAGAGCGTGGAGCTGCTGAAGAAGAACCGCGTGGAGTTCAATATCCTCTGCGTGCTCAGCCAGGCGAATGTAGAGAAGCCGAAGGAGTTATACCGCTTTTACCGTGGGCTGGGCATCGATAACATTCAGTTTATTCCTCTGGCCGAGTTCGACGGTATGGGCAACCGGCTTCCGTTCACCATCACGCCGGCGCAATACGGGCGTTTCCTCTGCGAATTGTTCGACATCTGGTGGTCCGAGCGCCGCAAAGTGCGGATCCGGTTTTTCGATAATATCGCCGAGGCGATGGCCGGGCAGAAACCGGGGAACTGCACGATGCACGAGACCTGCGACAGCTATGCCGTGGTGGAGTATAACGGCGACGTCTACCCCTGCGATTTCTTTGTGGAAGGCGCCTGGAAGCTGGGGAACGTCAACCTGGATTCCTGGCCGGAGATCGCCCGCCGCACCAAGCGGTACAGTTTCGCATCGAAAAAGACGCTGGCTCACCCCACGTGTCAGGTTTGCGAATATCAGTCGATTTGTCACGGCGGCTGTCCGAAGTTTCGTCATGGGCCGAACCGCCGGTTCGAGGACCTGGACTATTTCTGCGAAGCTTACAAGATGATCTTCGCGCGCGCCACCGGGCCGCTCAAGGAAGAAGTGCGGAAGTTGCTGGCGCGATGAAGTTCTCATGCAACCCAACGCCTTTACCGGCACGCCTGAACCGCCTGCCGGCGGGGACCTGGAATCCGCATTGGGCCCTGCCATGGTGCTCTGGGACCAGTTGCTCGCCGGCTTAGCGGGCGAACTCGGCGTAACCACCAGCGAGTGGCATTCCTACTCGCGCAAAGCCGGATGGACTCTGCGGCTGAAGCGCGGATCCCGCGCGATCGTTTACCTGTCGCCCGCGCAGGGGTGCTTTACGGCGTCTTTCGCCCTGGGTGGAAAGGCCATCGAGGCGGCACGCGAAAGCCGCTTTCCGAAGCGTGTTCTGCAAGTGATCGAAGAGGCGCCGAAGTATCCGGAGGGGACGGCTGTGCGGTGGGAGGTGAAACGCGAAGCCGACGTGGCCGTTGTAAAGCGGCTGGCGGAGCTGAAAATTCGAAACTGAGCGGGCGGCTTACTCCTGTACCCGGTAGCGCCGGACGACGCGAAACTCAGAGCGCGCCCGTCGTTTGGGCAAATGGGCCATAAACCAGGAGATCGCCGAGGCGAGGAGCGTCAGAGCCACGGCGGTAAAAAACACCTGGAACTGCGCATCGACTAAGTTCACTGCCCGGTTGAAAGCCACGTTGACCATGGACCCGGCGTTCGGATCCAGAAATAAGTAAGCCGCCAATGCCACAAGTGCGAACCACATAGCTAGATCAAAACTACCACACCAGAATGGGGTTACAAGCTGTCAACGGTTTACTACTTGTACTATCGAAAAGGAACAATCTACTAGTATCTTTTGTCAGTAGCCGCTCGCCGGGTTCTCATCGGCGTCGAATTTGACCCTGCGCAAGGTCATGCCCAACCCCGGCGCGCAGATAGCCAAGACGGTCGCAGCCGCGTTTACCGTAGCGGTGAACGCCGTCTGCGAAGGACCCGCCGCGCCCACCATCGCTTTTGTGGATTCGCGCCAGCAATACACCACGCGCAAGGGCATGGGACGGCCGGCATCGCTCCACCCGCCGTTGTGGTACCGGCAAATGCCGGCGCGGCCCGCGCCGCGCAAAGCTACTCGATCATCCACTCGAGCATGGCGGTAATGCCGCGGTCGGTGGCGATGCCCTACCGCTCGGCTTTCTCCACGCCCCGGCGCACCAGGGCGCGCATGTCGCTGTCGCAAATTCTGCCGTACTTCTCCGCCAGGCGACAAGCTGTTTGGCGCTCGAAGCGCTCTTTCAGCGCCGCCTCTAAGATCCGGCGGCTGCTGCCGTCAGCAACCGCGGTTTTCGAAGCAGCCGCTTCTCCTCGATCCGGAATTCCAGGAGCGTGTCGGGGTCTTCGTCTTCCATCCAGAAACAATCGATCGGGCCGAACACGGTGGCCAGTTCCTGGGAGGTGCAGGTCGGAAGATAGACCCGCAGAACCCGAGGGTCGTAATAGCGGAACACCAATCGCTTGCCGTCCGGCCTGCCTACCACCAGAAACCCCCGCAAGTGCCGCTTCAGGGTGTTCATGCCGACGTCCGCCCTGAGAAAAATCCCCCAACTGTTCCCCCAGGCCTCTCGAATAAAGCGGTGAGTGTCGCGGTAATCGTAGTCAAGCTGGACGAGATATGGCGCCGCCATTTCCATCGCGGGGTGCAGGGGACCGCTATAGAGGCACGAATACTCGAGATGGCACTCCAATAGCATCGGAAAAATGCGCCGGTCCCGCGCGCCATCCACGATCATCCAGATATCGCGGCGCAGCCCTTCGGGCCAGAACCGGCGTTCGATTTCCGTTACGTGAGTTTGGTTCATGCCGAATCACCGGGGCAGCGACCGCCGCCCTTAAGCTCTGCTTCATTCCAGGCAAAAAGGCGCACCGGATCTCGCGGCCTCCAGGAGCACGGCCGCCTGCGCGGCGGCATCGACGTTTGTAAATGTCGGCTCCTCGATTCTCTGCACCGGCGCCGGCGCGGACGATGAGGAGCTGCGCGGGGGCCGCGGAAAGGCGACGGCAGACACGGGTTTCGGCGGGGCGGAAGGCGCGGCTCCCTGGGGGATGAATTTTTCGCAGCTGAGCACGAGCAGCCGCCCCCGTTGCAGCAGGGATGCAGCTTCCAGAAGGAGTTCCTGGTCGCTCAACCCGTACGAGACGCGGCTCATGGAGTTGTCCAGAAGCCGCCGGAGCCGAAGGATGAAATCCGACTGCCGGGATTGAATTCCCGCCAACCAGTGAAACGCACCTTCGCTGCTCGAAAACGAAAGGGCAGAGGCTGCGGCCCCACGCTCATGGGGCCGGTGGAACTCGTAAGTTCGAAAGCCATCCTCCACAATCATTGGCGCTCCGAAACGGGCGTGTAGGCCTGGTAGGGAATGGTATCGCAGTCCCGCCGAAACTCGCAAGCGACAGTCCCGGAGCGGCAGTCCCGGCAGTCCCGGAGCCGTCCCGAACCCGCCCGCCCCCGGAAAGAGTTTATCGTGGAATTGATGAGGGCACGCGCACGCCAATGGAGCAGAGCCGCGCTGGCCATGGCGGCGCTGTTCGCCAGCCTGCCGGTTGCCGGCCGCCTGGTGCTGGGGACCTGGGGGTTTGAAGGATCCGCCGCCCTGGCCTGCCTTTGCCTGATCGCCGGAATCTATCTTCACTTTGTGGGCCGGCGCGAGGTGCCGGCGCTGGCGGACCCGGCGGCCATGATGGAAGAGGCGATCCAGCTCATCACATCGGGGCGCACCACCCAGGCCCTGCGGTTGCTGACCCGCGTCATCCGGCTCAGCCCGCGATTCTGGCAGGCGCGGGAACTGCGCGGGCGTCTTTACCTGGCGCTGGGAGACCCCGCGGCCGCCGTCGCCGATCTCACCGAGGCGGTCGCGCTGGCTCCCGAAGAGTCTCAACTGCGCGCGCTCCTCGCCGAGGCCCGTTTGTCTCCACCGGTGAAAAGTGATATGTAGGATGCCATGATCAGTAGACGCCAGGCGATCTCCGGGGCTGCCGTAACGGCCCTTTCCTACTCCAGAATTCTCGGCGCGAACGACCGCATCGGTCTGGGCGTCGTAGGCACCGGTGAGCGGGGCACGTACGTGATGACGCTGTTCCAGAAGAATGCCGACCTGGAGGTGCGGGCGCTCTGCGACGTGTGGGGCAACCGCCTCGATAAGGCGCAGCAGAAGGCGCCGGAGACGCGCCGCTTCGGCGATCACCGCGAGCTGCTGGCGCTCAAAGAAGTGGATGCGGTGCTGGTCGGCACGCCGGACCACTGGCATCACAATGTCGCGATCGACGCTCTCAATGCGGGCAAGGACGTCTACTCCGAAAAGCCGATGTGCCGCAAGCGCGAAGAGGCTCCCGAAATGGTGAAGGCCGCGCGCGCCACCGGCCGCATTCTGCAAATCGGGCTGCAGCAGCGCTCGGGACCCATTTACATCGAGCCCCTCGAAAAGTTCGTGCAGTCCGGCGCCATCGGAAAGATCAGCCACATCGACGCCGTCTGGCACGGCGGGGTGCCGCGCCCGCTGCCGAAGGAACCCGCGGAAAAGCCCGCGAACCTCGACTGGCTGCGTTTTCTCGGGCCGGTCTCGTATCGCGACTGGAGCCCCGGCCAGTACCTGAACTTTCGCGCGTTCCTCGATTTCAACGGCGGCAAGATGACGGATTTCGGCCACCACTGGATGGACGTGGTCCACATGTATATGGGAGAGCGGGCGCCGCACTCGGCCGTTTTCGCCGGCGGCATCTTCTACGACCAGCACGACGGCCGGACGGCGCCCGACACATGCAACGCCCTGTTCGAGTACGACGGCTTCACTGTCCTCTTCCAGTCGAACGCCTACGGTACGAATAGCCAATACGGCCTCACCTTCTACGGCGACAAGGGAAAGCTGTTCGTCAACCGCAACCACTACGACTTCACTCCGGCCGGGCGGAACCCGCAGGTCGTGACGCGCGACATTCCGGGCGACATCACCTCCGACCACGTTCGCAATTTCCTCGATTGCTGCAAGAGCCGCAAGCGGCCGAATGCCGATGCCGCGATCGCCGCCGTTTCCGTGCTGCCCCCGCTGCTCGGGGTGCAATCTTACGAGGAGCAGCGGCGGCTGCGGTTCGATCCCGAGCGGCTGGAAGTTCTTCCGTTATGACAAAACTCGCAATCCTGATCGTCGCTCTCGGTCTGCCGGCGGCTGTGCCGGCACAGAGCATCCCGGCGGGCTTCACCGATATCACGCCCGGCCCCGGCCTGACCGGATGGCACATCAGCCAGGTGAACCATCACGGCAATACGACGGCGTGGAAGGTCGAGCAGGGCGTCCTCACCGGAACGCAGGACCGCAAGGACAATGGCGGCATCGTCCTCACCGACAAGAAGTACCGGAACTACGAAATTTCTCTCGAGATGAAACCCGACTTCGGCTGCGACAGCGGGCTGTTTCTCCGTTCCGACGAGAAGGGCGATGCCTATCAGGTGATGCTCGACTATCTGGCCGGCGGCAACATGGGCGGGGTCTACGGCGAGGGCATCGAGGGAGTCAAGGGCGTTACCGCGGATTGGCAGCCGCACTGGAAAAAGGGCGAGTGGAATACCGTGCGCGCGCGGATCGAAGGCGACGCGCCGCACATCCAGGTCTGGATGAATGGCGCCCAGGTCACGGACTGGACCGATTCCACAAACCACGCGGCGGGCGGGGCTACGGACGGCATGGTCGCGCTTCAGATCCACGGCGGCGGCCGCTGCACGCCCAGCCTGTATCACCGCTTCCGCAATGTCGCGGTGAAAGAACTTCCTTAATTCCCCGCGCTTTTCGCCCGCGCCAGAAGCCGGCTGCAAGTGCCGGCGTCGGTCGCCATGTCGATGGTGGTCCACGCCATCGCCAGGGCCCCGTCGAACAGGGCGCGTTCCGCCGCCGGCTTGATGCAATGGGCCGTGAACTCCGGCTGGTGGTTGCTCGCCGGCAGCGAGTCGATCGAAATCATGGGATGAATCGAGGGCACGGCCAGCGAAACGTTCCCCATGTCGGTCGAGGCTGCGAGACGTTCCCGCAGCGGTCCGAGATCCGGGAATGTTCTGCCCAGGGCCCTCGCGTTGCTTTCGTATAGGGCGGCCATCCCGAGGTCGTGCGCCATGTGGGCATACGGTTTGCCTCCGCCGATGATCTCCAGCCTGGCGCCGGTCGCGATGGCCCCCGCCTCGAAACAGCGGTGGACCTTCGGCCGCAGCGTGTTCAGTTCCTCTATGGTCTCCGCCCGAATAATGTAGCGTGCGGAGGTCCAGCCCGGGATGATATTCGGAGCGGCGCCGCCATGCGTAACGATGCCGTGAACGCGATCCGCCGGCCGGATGTGCTGCCGCAACAGCCCGATGGCGGTCTGCGATACGGTGAGTGCGTCCGCGGCGTTGATACCCATTTCGGGGAATGCCGAGGCGTGCGATTCCTTGCCGGTGTACCGCACGTCGAACATGGAGGCCGCGATCAGCTTCGGCGTCACGAGATCGAACGGCGCGGGGTGCACCATCATGGCCGCGTGGATATTCGCGAAGGCGCCGCGTTCCAGCAGCAGCACCTTGCCGCTGGCGTCGCCCGTTTCCTCCGCCGGGGTGCCGATCACGGTGACGGTCAGGCCGGCGTCATCGGCCACGCTGGCGGCCGCGACCGCCGCGCCGGCGGACATGGCCGCGATCAGGTTGTGCCCGCACGCATGGCCGATCTCCGGGAGGCAGTCGTACTCGGCGCAGATCGCCACGTGCAGCGGGCCGCTCCCGCGCGTGGCACGGAACGCCGTCGGCAGTTCGTGAACGCCTTTTTCGACCGTGAAGCCGCGGCCGGAGAGGTAGTCCGCGATCCAGGTGGAGGCCTTCTCCTCTGCGAAGCCCAACTCCGGCGTGGCGTGAATCCGCCGGCTCAGTTCCACCAGCGCGTTCCGCTCGCTTTCGAGCACTTCGCGGGCCGCCTGTTTTGGCTCCATCCTGCCCTCCGTTCCTGTTCAATTCTATAGCCGGATTCCGAATGGATGAGCGATGAATTAAGATCGTACCCAGGGTAAAGAGGTCATTTCGATGACGCACACGGTTTCAAGACGGCACTTCTTTTTCGGTACGCTGCTGGCGGGAGCGGTTCCTCCCGGGGGCTTCGGCAGCACCGCTTCGCTGCAGCGGTTAGGGTTCAAATCGCCCAATGAGAAGCTGAACATCGCCGCAATCGGCGCCGGCGGCAAAGGCGAGAGCGATATCGCGGGCTGTTCCGCGGAGAATATCGTGGCCATGGCGGACCCGGACGAGAAGCGCGCGGCGAAGACATTCGCGGCATATCCCAAGGTCCCGAAGTACAAGGATTTCCGCCGCATGTTCGACGCCGAGTTGAAGAACATCGACGCCGTTCTGGTTTCCTGCCCGGACCACATGCATGCGACTGCCGCGATGTGGTCCATGGCCCGCGGCAAGCACGTCTACTGTCAGAAGCCGCTCACGCGCACGGTTTGGGAAGCGCAGCAGTTGACGGCCGCCGCGGAGAAATACGGCGTCGCGACGCAGATGGGGAACCAGGGGTATTCGCAGGTGGGCGCGCGGGAAGCGTGCGAGATCGTCTGGAACGGCGATATCGGCAATGTCACCGAGGTCCACGCCTGGACCAACCGCCCCGATCCCTACTGGCCGCAGGGGCCGGAGGTGGTTCCCAAGGAAGCGCCGGTGCCGGAAACGCTCGATTGGGACGCCTGGCTGGGCGACGTGGAAATGCGGCCGTACAGTCCGGCATACGCTCCGCACAACTGGCGCGCGTTTCCCGAATTCGGCTGCGGCGCGATCGGCGATATGGCCTGCCACATCCTGGGCACTCCGAACATGGCAATGCGGCTCTCTGAGCCGGCCGGCGTGGAGTGCATCAAGATGGAGGGCAAGGCCAAGTACACTTTCGCCTACCGCACCGCCATCCGCTTCGACTTCCCGCAGCGGGGCGCCTTCCCGCCGCTGAAGCTCTTCTGGTACGACCGCGTGACGGAGCAGCCCAAGGTTGCGGGCGTTCCCGCGGGGGAACTGCTGGGCGATCAAGACCTGAACGGAAGCCTCTTCGTCGGCGACAAGGGCATGCTTACCACCGGCTGCTACGGCGAGCGCACCCGGTTGGTTCCCGCCGAACGCATGAAGGGCTACAAGATGCCTCCGCAGGTTCTTCCGCGGTGCCCCGGCACGCCCGACGAGTGGGTTCAGGCCCATTATCGCGATTGGATCCGCGCCGCCAAGGGAGGCGTCCCCGCGTGTTCCAACTTCAGCATTTCCGGACCGTTCGTGCAGTGGATGCTGCTGGGCGTGATTGCCATGCAGATCGAAGGCAAACTGCTCTGGGACGCCCAGAAGATGCGGTTCACCAATAACGAGCATGCCAACGAACTGCTGAAGCCGAAGTTTCGCAAGGGTTGGAAGTTCGTGTAGACCAGCGAGTCGCTTGCAACCGGCGCCGCCACCGGAGAAGATGGCGGCATGAAGAAACTGGCTTTCGTCTTCGTGCTTCTGCCTGCTTTCGCGCCGGCGCAGAGTCCCGCGTATCACGACCCCGGAATGAAGGTCGTCACCCAGGTAGCGATTGTCTGCCGCGACATCGACGCCACCAGCAAACGTTGGGCCGCCGTCCTCGGCCTGGAGCCGCCGCAGATCCGGATTACCAAGCCCGGCGAGGAAGTCCATGTGATGTTCCGCGGCCGTCCATCCAACGGACAGGCGAAACTCGCATTCATCAAACTCGGGCAGGTGACGCTCGAACTCATTCAACCCGTGGGGGGCGATACCAGTTGGAAGCAGTTTCTGGATTCGAAAGGCGAAGGTGTACAGCACATCGCATTCCAGGTGGCCGATCGCGATAAGACGGTGAAAGCTTTTGCCGATTCCGGCGTCCCCGTCCTGCACGAGGGCAGCTACGACGACGGCTCCGGCACCTACACCTACGTGGATAGCGGCAAAGCGCTGGGCGTCACGTTGGAACTTCTGCATTCGCAGCCGAAGAAATAGACTCTGGTCCGCGGCGTGCCCTGAAAAACAGGAGCGATGAACCCCTATCCCGATTGGCTGGATGCTCTTTCCTGGTTTTCTTTGGGGCTGAGTTTTCTCACGGCTTTGGTAATTCTCGGACACGAGTTCAAGAAGCCGCAGAAAATGTTCGTCATGAACCTGGTATGGCCCATCACCGCTCTGTACTGGAGTGTGCCCGCCGCCTGGGCTTACTTCACGATAGGCCGGAAGATGACGAAAGAGCGCCAGCAGAGGCCGCAGGGCGGGGAAGGCCGGCAAGCGGAAGAACTTACCCGATCGCAAATTGCGGTTTCCGTCACGCACTGCGGCGCCGGCTGTACCCTTGGGGACATTGCGGCCGAATCGATCGTCGGTGCGTTCGCACTTTCCTTCGCCGGTGGAGTGTTCCCGGCGCGGCTGGTATTGGACTTCCTGCTGGCATGGTTCTTCGGGGTGATCTTTCAATACTTCACGATCGTTCCGATGCGCGGATTGCCGCCGGCCAAGGGGGTGCTGGCGGCAATCCGCGCGGACACCTTCTCGATCGCCGCCTTCCAGATCGGCCTGTTCGCCTGGATGGCCCTCACCTATTACGTGATTTTTCCGGCTCCGCACCTGCGGCCCGATCAAGCGCCGTTCTGGTTCATGATGCAGATAGGGATGGTGATCGGCTTCTTCACTTCTTATCCCGCGAACTTCCTTCTGCTGCGCTGGGGCTGGAAAGAGAAGATGGGCTAGTCCCGCCGCCGGCTCAGCGCCACTGTTCCAGGCGCGCGATCGCCGCCCGGATGTGCTCCGGCACGGGTACCGGCTTTCCGGTCGAATAGTCCACGGTCACCATGGTGGCTTCGGCATCCGCGGCGATGATGCCCGCCGTTTGGCTGACGATCCGTTGCTCCATCCGGAAGCTCGAATTCTTAATGGCGGTGACGCGCGTCCCGACCAGGACGGTATCGGGATAAGTCAGCGGCCGCCGGTAGTGGCAGGTCACGCTGGCGATGATAGGGCCAATGCCCCGGGGCGGCAGCTCCGGAAACAGATCGATGCGCTTCAGATAGTCCACTCGCGCCGATTCGCACCAGCGCAGGTACGCTACGTTGTTGACGTGCGCGAAAGAATCCTCGTCTCCCCACAATACGGATATCCCGGTCACAACCGGGAACCCCGCGAGTAGCGAGGTTTCCTCGAAACATGTTTCGTCCTGAATGTCTCCCATCTCTCCATATTACGGTGTCGGAGGATCCGGTCGCCGGCGCTGAAGTATCATGAAGCTTCAAACGAGGCGCAGCATGGAGGAGCCGACATCGCGGGTGGCGAAAGAGAAGCAGGCGATCGCACCTCGTCCTGCGCGTTGGACAGGGTACGTTCTTCTCTTCGTGCTCCTCTCGGTCGTCTACCATTCCAATCTCCGGCCCATCCCCTCTGGCGATTCCCTGCCGGCGTCACTGATTCCGTTCTCTATACTCCTCGACGGCTCGATCACTCTCGACCTTTTTGCGCCGTACCTCAATGAGCATGTCTGGTACGCGCCGGCGGTATTGCACAAGACTGGCGCGCACTGGTTCAGCGCATACCCGATTGCCGGGCCCGTTTTAACGACCTGCCTGTATCTTCCAGTCGCATTCGTGCCGTGGCTCGAACGCCAATCTCCCGGCACCATAATTGCAGTTGCGCGAATCGCCGAAAAGGTGGTGGCGGTTGCGCTTGCATCGGCCGCGGCTATTGCCCTGCTGCTATTGCTGCGACGGTTGACATCGGAACGCGCAGCCTGGATGCTTACGCTGCTGTTTGCGCTCGGAACGGGCAACTGGTCTACGGCAAGCCAAGCCCTGTGGCAGCATACCTACGGTCAGCTTGCGATCATCGGGTGCCTGTATGCGATTGACCGGTGGAACGCGTCCGAGTCTGAATCACGCTGGTATTGGTTCGCCGGACTTTTCGCCGGGATTGCTATCGCGGTTCGCCCTACGAACCTTGTCCTAATCCCTACGCTTGCTGTAGTCCTACGGGTGCACAGAGCGTCCCTGGCCCATTACCTTCGTGTGTTTGTGCCACCGGCGCTCGCCATATTTCTGATCGCCGCCTACAATCTCTTCGTGTTCCATAGCCTCGCCGGCGGATATCCGGCGAAACTCGACGGGCGATTCTTTGATGGACTCCTCGGCGTATTGCTAAGTCCGGGGCGCGGGCTTCTCGTCTACACTCCCATCGCGATTTTCGCGCTCGCCGCCTTTGCACCCCGGGCTCGCGCGGTACGCGAACGACATCGGCTGGTCGTGATTGCGGCCGGCGTCTTCCCGGTACTCCACATCGGGCTGATCTCCATGTGGCCAGTCTGGTGGGGCGGGTATTGCTGGGGTCCACGACTGCTCACCGAGACTCTCGTGCCGGTCATGACTCTCGTGGCAATTGGTCTGCCCGCAATCCGATCCAGGGGTGCGAAGGGGCTGTTTGCCGGCGCGGCGATCTATTGCGTTCTCATACAGGCGCTCGGCGTCTATTGTTATCCCAAGGGTCGATGGGATCGTTCGCCCGTCTCCGTGGATGCCGCTCCGGCGCGCCTCTGGAGTTTGGCGGACAATCCCGTGATTCGGACCGCGGATGGAGGGTTCGTCTGGGAACCGTACTCGTTCGTTGCCGCCGCAGCCACCGGCGGATGGCCCGCTGCCGCGAAAAAGCTTCGGGAATCAGGGATCAATCCGTTTTAGGCTTCCGCGTAGCGGCCGGGAATGCACCGCCCGCCGCTCTCACCGCCCGCGAAATCGCTTCCAGGCTGCGGTCTACATCGGCCTCCGTGGTGGCCCAGGACGAAACGCTGATTCGCATTGCATGCCGCTGCTGCCAGACGGTGCCGCCGAACCAGCATGTGCCCTCTTCCTGAATTTCGGCGATGACGCGTTCCGTCAGTTCCGGCGACCCGAAAGAAACCAGCACCTGGTTCAAAACGACCTCGTTGAGGACCTCGAACCCCATCGCTGCCAGGCCACCGGCGAAGCGTTTAGCGCACCGGCAGCAGTTCTCGACGAGCTCCGCGAGACCGCTGCGGCCCAGGTTTTTGAGTGCCGCCCAGATCTCTACGCCGCGGGCACGCCGCGATAGCTCGGGCACGTACTGCGAAGGTTCGCGGCGTTGGCCTTGCTGCAGGTAGGCAGCGGAGATGCCCATTGCCGCCCGCAGATTCTCCTCGGAGCGGACGAAAGCGATACCGCTGTCGTACGGCACATTCAGCCATTTGTGCGCGTCGGTTGCCCAGGAGTCCGCGCCGGCGAAGGCCGCGACCAGATGGCGGCGGGCCGGACTGGCGCCCGCCCATAATCCGAACGCGCCGTCCACGTGGACCCAAGCCACCCCCGTTTCCCGCACGCGCGGAATGATATCAGCGGCGGGATCGAACGCGCCCGTGTTGACGTTCCCGGCCTGCAGACACACGATCACCGGCGGCCGGAGGTCCGGCAGGAGATCGGCGCGCATTCGGCCCTGGGAATCCGCCGGGACCCGGAGCACGCGATTCCGCCCCATTCCGAGCATGCCCAGCGATTTCATCAGCGACGGGTGCGCTTCTTCTCCCACGACCACCTGAATTTCCGGAGCGCCGAACAGCCCGGCGCTCTCGACATCCCAGCCAGTCCGCGCCAGTACCGTGTCTCGCGCGGCGGCGAGCGCCGTGAAATTGGCCATGGTAGCCCCGGTAACGAAGGCCGCAGCGCAGCGTTCGGGAAGGCTCAGCGCATCCAGCAGCCAGCGCAGCGACACCTCCTCGAGCAGGGCGGCAACAGGGCTCGCGATGAAAAGCCCCGCGTTTTGGTCCCAGGCAGAGGCCAGCCACTGCGCCGCCAGGGCAGCAGGGAGGGCGCCGCCGATTACCCAGCCGAAGAAGCGCGGCCCAGCCATGCCCATCGTCGCCGGAGAGCCGGATTCATCGAGCATCCGGATGACCTCTTCCGGCTCAGATGGATCTTCGGGAAAGCCCTCTTCGAAAACCTCGAGTGCCTGTATCGCCCGCTGGGACGGAGCAACGCGGCGCTCGGAAATCTCCGCCAGGTACCGCGCCGCGCGCTGGGCAGTCGAACACAAAAGGTCACGCATCCCACAAGATTAGCGAAAGCGGACCGTTAGCAGTTTCACAAGCGGCGGGAAACATGCCGCAGGGCCATCGTGACGACGGCGGCGCCGAGTGCTTTGACCACGCCCGGATGTTTCGCGTAAAACCCGCTGACTTCATCGACGATCGAAGGGTTGTTCCGCTGCGCGTGTTCCGCGGCCGTCTTCACCTGTTCCGGGGACACCTGGCGGGCCTGGTCCGGCGTGACGTTCTGCCCGCCGCGGGCCAAATCAGCGAGACCCGGGATCCCCGCGAGCGTGGCGGAAGGGATCGCCGAAAGGAGCCGGTTCAGCAGGCCTGCGCGCTGTTCGGGGTTCGACTCGTGAAACAAGCTGGAGACCATCTGGGGAAAACCCGGGGTCTGGTCTGACCGGAATACGTGCGCCAGTGCGCCCGCGGTGACGTTCTGGGGCGCCGACTGCGCCACCTTATTGAAATCTTCGTGTGGGTTCGCGGGGGAAGGCGATGCGCCACCGGTTTCACCGGAATACTTGCCGGCAATCTCACTGATCAGGTCCGTCCACGCCATAAAACCTCTCTGAAGGAACGATGCAACGGAGGGAAGGGTGTTGCACTGTTTGCCTGCCGATGAGGATGGTTTCGGCCGGTCAACGATTCAGTAGCGCCGAGACCTTATCGATGAGAGCGCGAACGGTGTAGGGCTTTTGGATGAAACCGGCAACGCCCAGCCCGCCGAACCGGCGAATCGCCTCCTCCTCACCGAACCCGCTGGAGACCAGAACGGGAAGATCGGGGCGGATCCGTTTCAACTCGCGAAAGGTTTCCTCCCCGCCCATCACCGGCATCGCCATATCCAGCAGCACGAGGTCAATCTTACCTTCCATTTGGTGGAACACTTCCAGGGCCTGCCGGCCGTCTTCCGCCATCAGGACGCGATACCCGCCGTTCTTCAGCATGCTTCCGGCCGTGCGACGTACGATTTCCTCGTCGTCCACCACCAGAATCAGTCCCAGGGGTGACGGAGTTCCGACTCTACGGGCGTCTGCGGGGAAACACACCCGGAAGACGGTCCCATGTCCTTCCGCACTCTCCACCTGCACGCCTCCATTCAACGAGCGCACGATGCCCGAAACCGCTGCCAGCCCCAATCCGCGGCCGGTGAACTTCGTCGTGTAAAACGGATCGAACATATTGCGACGGACCAAAGGTCCGAGGCCGGGGCCGTTGTCCTCGACCTCCAATACAGCGTACAGGCCGGCAGCGGGCGGCCCTATATCGAAGTTTTCGGTACCGGCAAACTCCTGGCCGAGCGTGCG
This sequence comes from Bryobacterales bacterium, assembly GCA_963796485.1. Taxonomy (GTDB): domain Bacteria; phylum Acidobacteriota; class Terriglobia; order Bryobacterales; family Bryobacteraceae; genus CAWCDJ01. Next base: position 53,552 of record CAWCLV010000012.1, on the reverse strand, counting down.
AACTACGATTCTGCCGGGGCGTTCGCCAATGGCCTCAGCCGCGTTGAATATCAGGTTCATCGCGACCTGCTGGAGTTGCGACCCGTCGGCTATGACGGGGGGAAGACCGGAGGCGAGTTCCTGCTTGACCGCGACGTTTCTCGGAATCGAACTGCCGATCAGCGCCATGGTTTCGCGGACGACCACTGAGAGATCCGTCTCCCGAAGGATGAACTGTCCCTTTCCTGCATACGCCAGGATCTGCCTGGTGAGAAATGCCGCCTGCTCGCTTGCCCGCAACGCATTATTCAGGCAGTCTCCAATAGCCGATTGGGAGCCCGAGAGGTCCAAAGCCAGGCTGACATTTCCCATAATGCCGGTGAGCAGGTTATTGAAATCGTGTGCTATGCCGCCGGCAAGCACACCCAGGCTCTCCATTTTCTGCGTATCCCGCAGGTGCGCCTCCATGCGCTTGTTTTGGGTGATGTCCCGATTGATCTCCAGCCAGCCGTAGGACTTGGCGTCGCGTTTCCAAAGCACCCAGTTGCTGGAAAGGTCGATCACCTGGCCATCCCGGCACGTCTGCTTCAGCTCGCCATTCCAGTGCCCGTTGGCGGCCAGTTCCTTAAGGGCGTGCTCGACGGATTGCGGAAACACCGTTTGAAGGAGTTCGTGGACGTTCCTGCCGAGCACTTCGGACTCAGACCAACCGTACATGTCCTGGGCTCCGCAATTCCACATTTCGATGGTGCCATCCATCCGCGCCGCGAGGATTGCATCGCGCGCGAGGTTAATCATGGCAGCCTGTTCCCGCACCACATCTGCGCGCTGCTCGGCAATGTCCTCGGCGCGTTTCCGTTCGGATATCTCGGCCTTGAGCCGCTCTCCCTCCGCCTGGAGTCGGGAGGTCAGATTCTCGGAGGCGCGGCGCGCTTCGACGCGTTCAGTGACATCCACCGCGAAGATCAGAACCGCTTCATGCGGCGCCCCTTCGTTGCGCATTGGCCGGAACAGGAAATTGTAATATCGTTCGTTTACTTCGCGCTCGGTTGCCTCATACGCCTCGCCCGTTGCGGCTGCGCGATCGAAAAGTTCGAACAAGTCGGTCCCAATTTCCGGGTGCGCCTCGCGGAAACGCTTGCCAATCACCTGCCGCCCGCTCACGCCCTCGCGGTACAAGCGGTTGGCGAAGACATAGACCTGATCGGGAAGGTTTACGAGAGCGATATAGGCAGGAATTGTTTCGGAAATCGCTTCAAGCGTCTTCCACCGCTGCTCTGCTTCCTGGCGCGCCCGGTGTTCGCGGTCCAAAGTGGCGTCGCGCTGTAATTGCGCGAGCTTCTGAGTGGTTATATCGCGGGCAAGCTTGGAGTAACCCGTTAGTTCTCCATTCCCGTCTCGAATCGCCCGCGTAATCCCGCTTGCCCAGATTCGGGTGCCATCCTTCCGCAGGTGCCAGCGTTCGTCTTCGGACATTCCCACACGCGCCGCGCGGTCGAGTTCGGCGGATGCGGCTCCCGTGGCTTGGTCTTCGGGAGGAAACAATGCGGAAAATGGCTTGCCGAGTATCTCCGATTCGCGATATCCAAACACCTTCTCTGCGCCGCTGCTCCACTGAACGATAGTCCCCTCCTGGTCCAGCGCCAGCAGTGCAAAATCCTGAAGACTTTCGCGAAGGGCTTCCGGCTTGCCGGGGCCGGCGGTCTCGGGCTGGTTGTGCATATGCGTTATTCCGCGGCACGCATGAAAAAGGCCGCCCGGCCGAAGCCGGACGGCCCTTGCTTGCCAGGAGGCATACCCTGCCTTCCTCCCGAAGCGGCAGTGGACACACTCTACATTCGCTTGCATCCTTCCGATTCGCGTCCGAACCGGAATTGGAACTACCCACTTCCAATTTCATTGTCCGCCAAGTCCCTTTGTAGGCTCAAGCGGCGCTCGGGGTGAAGCTGTGAGCGATCGCCCAGTAACCCTATGCCAGAGGACAGCCGTAAGGGTTCAGCATATTAGGGCAGAGAGCCAGGCAGACAAGAGATGCTACGGACACTGGAACGAGTGTATGTGGAAACCGTACGGCAGATCGCAGCGATTACGCGCCTGCTGCAAGCGGCCGAACTTCCACGGGGTGTGGCGGCGCCTGAACGCGATGCAGAGGGTTGCGCAACGGGCGCCCGAAGCCCTCAAAACTCACCTGCATAGTGTCGCCTTCGCGTAGCTGAATTCCTTCACCGTAGCTGAATGCGTCCGCGCCGAAGAAATGGATGTGAAGATCGCCCGGACGGCGATGGGCCTCGAACTTGAAGTGATGATGCTCCAGATTCGCGAGGGAGTGAGACATGGTTCGCTCCCCGCTGCAGATCTTGCGCGACCAGAACGCGGCGCCCCCGCGTTCGATGGAGACCGTCCCGGGCACCGAATCGAATTCGACCCCGATTGCGAGTTCCGGCCCGATCGAGCAGGCGCGCAGTTTGGAACCTGCAAGATAAAGATAGTTGCGGCGTTCGAACTCATGATCGGAAAACTCGTTGCCCTGTGTGAACCCGATCCGCCGCGGGACGCCGTCCCGATCGATGAGGTACACGCCCGCGATTTCCGGTTCCTCGCCGCCGTCTTCGGCAAATTCCGGAACCGGCAGAGGGTCGTTGTGCCCGCGAAGGCACGTGCCGTTGCCCTTGTAAAACCACTCCGGAGCCACGCCGATCTGGCCGGGCGCCGGTTTCCCGCCTTCGACACCCCAGCGATACATCCGCATGCTGTCGGTCAGGTCTTCGGGTTTCCCGTGCATGGCCTGGCGGTTCTTGGCGCTCGCCATATGGGTCAATCCGGTGCCGCTCACGAGACAGCGCGCGGGCTCGGCCGGATGGTCCGCCGCCGGGAGAAACTTCCAATTAACGCGGTCCAGATAGACGTCTTCGTACACCAGGCTGTGCTCGATGCGCAGGCCGTTCACTACGTCGATCACCGGGCAATTCCGCTCAATGCAGGCCTGCGCCAGTTCATAGACGGATGGGCAGCCGTCCAGAACGAGTAGCTCCGGCTCCTGAACGATCGCCAGCCGTCTCCCGGCCGGACCCTTCAACTGCAGGACGCGGATCATAGCGTGACCTCCCCCGAAATCGCGAAGCACTATTTTAGAGTGCGGCAACCATCGGATGGGAGTGCCCGTCGGATGGCCCGAGACATGCATCTTTCGTATCGCCATCGTGTGTTCGAACGGGACCCCGCCAGCCGGAGAGTGCATATATGAACCGGACAAAGGTGCTGATTGCGATACGGTCGGCCAGGAGTTCGATAAGCACCAATCGTCTACCCTTCGTTTTGACGTCCGCAGGTCTTGTAACGGGCGCCGTCGCACAATTCGCGGGTCGTGAAGATGTGGCGTCGGTCGCCTGGGCGGCGGCAACCGCATTCGCCTTGACGCCGCTGATCTGCACCGTTGCGCGGGCCCTGCTCCATGGAAAGGCGGGAGTGGATTTCATTGCGTTGCTGGCAATGTCTGGAGCGCTGATCCTCCACGAATATCTGGCCGGCGCAGTAATCGCACTGATGTTGACCGGGGGGCGCGAACTCAAGGAATTCGCCGCTTCCCGCGCCCGGCGCGAGTTATCCGCCCTGGTCGAGCGGACGCCTCGAATCGTCCACCGGTATGAGGGCGATGCAATTGTGCAGGCCGGAATCCACGCAGTCCAGCCTGGAGATCTACTCCTGATCAAACCCGGTGAAGTTGTGCCTGTCGATGGAATTGTCGCCGGCGGCACGGCTTTGCTGGATGAATCGGCCCTTACCGGCGAAGCCGTTCCGATCACGCGCAAGCGCGGGGACCAGGTCCGCAGCGGAACCAGCAACGCCGCCCGTGCGCCGTTTGACCTACGGGTGACCACTGCATCCAGCGAGAGCACCTATAGCGGAATAGTCCGCCTCGTAAAGCAGGCGCAGGAGTCGAAAGCCCCGCTCGTCCGGCTGGCGGACCATTACGCAATCCTCTTCCTGCCGCTCACGCTATTGGTCGCGGCGATCGGCTGGTTGATTTCCAGGGACCCGGTGCGGGCGTTGGCGGTGCTGGTCGTGGCCACTCCCTGTCCGCTGATTTTGGCGGCACCCATCGCGATAGTTGCCGGAATATCGAGGGCCGCCCGCCGGGGAATTATCGTAAAGGGCGGCGCCGCCCTGGAGACCCTTGCCAGGGGTAGAACCCTCTTTCTCGACAAGACCGGGACGGTAACCGCGGGTGCCCCGGCCTTGACGGAGATCGCTTCTTTTGGCCGATATACTCCCGACCGGCTGCTCGAACTCGCAGCATCGCTCGATCAGGTCTCCCCGCACGTCCTCGCAGGCCCGATTCTGAAGGCCGCCGCCGGGCGAGGCCTCGAACTTCGATTCCCAAGCGAAGTGTCGGAAGAGCACGGATCCGGGATTCGAGGCCGGGTTGAAGGGCTCAACATAGCATTGGGCAAATGCGACTGGCTGCTGCAAGGGACGGCGCCACCCGCGGTTCTCCGGCGGTTGCTCCGGCGCACGATCCTGGAGGGCTCGTCGGGCGCCTTCATCGCGATAGACGGATCGATCGAGGGCGCTTTGATTCTGGAAGATCCTCTCAGACCGGATGCGCCGCTAACGCTGCGAGCCCTCCGCCGGGCGGGCTTCGGACAGATTGTAATGCTCACCGGCGACCATGAGGACGTGGCCAAAGCAGTAGGGGCTGTCCTCGGGGTCAATCAGGTCCTTGCGGAGAGATCCCCGTCGGAAAAGCTGGAAGCCGTTCAGTCCGCGCAGCACGCGGGCGTAACCGTCATGGTCGGAGACGGAATCAACGACGCGGCAGCGCTTGCCGCGGCAGACGTCGGAGTGGCGATGGGTGCGCGCGGCGCCACGGCCTCTTCGGAAGCGGCCGATATCGTACTCATCACGGACCGGCTCGACCGGCTCGTCGAGGCAATCCACATTGCACGACGCTCCAGAGCCATTGCTTTGCAGAGCGTGCTTGTTGGCATGGGCCTGTCGATCGTAGCGATGGGATTCGCGGCCGGTGGTCTTCTGACGCCCGTGGCGGGAGCCCTCCTTCAGGAGGTTATTGACGTGGTCGTCATAGCCAACGCCCTCCGCGCGCTCCGGGATCACCGGCCCAGGCAGAAACACCGGGCCTCGCGGCCCGGCTTCGGAGAACGGTGTCGCGCGGAGCACGTTGCACTATTGCCGGACATCAAGAGAATCCGGTACATCGCGGACCGCCTGGATGTCCTGCCGGCGAAGACGGCACAACGCGAAGTGGAACAGGTTTACAGCTTTCTGGTCGAGAAGGTTCTGCCTCACAACGATGCCGAGGATGCCGCGATGTACCCGGTTGTAGCACGCCTGATTGGAGGTGACGATCCGACCGCGCCGATGAGCCGGATGCATCTCGAGATCGCCCACATGGTTCGAATCCTCGGACGGCATCTGTCAGAGTTGCCGCCTGAAGGTCCGGAACTGGAAGATATGAGAGACTTGAGGCGGATTCTGTATGGCCTCGACGCGATCCTCCGGCTGCATTTCACTCAGGAAGAGGAGGCTTATATCGCGCTGATCGAAGATCAGCCGGCCGCGTGACGCGCGATGCGGCCAAGCCATATTAGAGCATCAACTATAAAGATCGAGACCCGTTCGCCGGTAGTTAATCGGTGATCCGAAGAGTTAGCCGTCGCTGCAATCCAGACTCGATCCCCAAGGGAGCCACACATGCGAACTCTGGAACCGAACCATCCTGGCCACTGCAAAAATGCCAGGCCGCTCGCCAACGTCGCGTTGCTTCTGCTTCTTCTGGCGCATTTCAGTTCGCTGGCGTATTCCGCCAGCCCCGTGAAGCCCGATTTCGGCCCGAATGTCCTCACGTTCAACCCGGCCATGCCGGCTGCAACCATCCAGCAGGCTATCGACAAAGTCTACGCCATCCAGAAGGACAGCCAGTTCGGTTCTGCGCGCTATGCCTTGCTATTCGCGCCCGGCGAATACAAAGTAGACGTGCCGGTTGGTTACTACACCCAGGTCCTCGGCCTCGGGGCCTCGCCCGACAATGTGCGGATCTCCGGCGACGTTCGTTCCGACGCAACCCTGCCGAGGAACAATGCGACCTGCGTGTTCTGGAAGGGTGTCGAGGGCTTCTCCGTCACCCCCGCCGGCGGGACGATGCAGTGGGCCGTCTCGCAGGCCGTCCCGTTCCGCCGGATGCACGTTCGGGGCGACCTCGTCCTGCACCAGAAGCACGGCTGGGCGAGCGGCGGCTGGATGTCCGACGCCCTCATCGACGGTAAGGTCGATTCCGGTTCCCAGCAGCAGTGGATCTCGCGGAATACGGAATGGGGCAGTTGGACGGGTGCCAACTGGAACATGGTCTTCGTCGGCGTCGTCAATCCGCCGCAGGGCGAATGGCCCACTCCACCCTACACCAAGGTCGACCAGGTCCCGATCGTTCGCGAAAAGCCGTACCTGCAGGTCGATGCCGCCGGCAACTATAGCGTCCGCGTTCCGGCGCTCCGCACCAACAGTTTGGGCATCACCTGGCGTGCCGGTACGACTCCCGGGCGGTCCATCCCGCTCCGCCGGTTTTACATCGCCCGGCCGGGTGCCGATACCGCCGCAACCCTCAACGCTCAGTTGGCCAAGGGAAAGAACGTTCTCTTCACGCCCGGCATTTACGATCTGACCGACACCATCCGTGTGACCCGGGCGAACACCATCGTGCTGGGACTGGGCTTCTCCACTCTGCGGCCCCGTAACGGCGCGGCGGCCATGACGGTCGCCGATGTGGACGGCGTGATTCTCGCGGGCCTCCTGTTCGACGCGGGAGCCGAAAGTTCGCCGGTTCTGCTCGAGGTTGGGCAGAGCGGCAGCAAAGCCAGGCACGTGAAGAATCCCATCTCGCTCCACGACGTCTTTTTCCGCGTCGGTGGCGCGGAGGTGGGCCGGGCGGCAGTGAGCCTCAAGATCAACAGCTTCGACGCGATCGTCGATCACACCTGGATCTGGCGCGCCGACCACGGCTCGGGTGTTGGGTGGAAAAGCAACACCGCTGCCAACGGGCTGGTCGTGAATGGCGGCTTTGTCACCATTTATGGCCTGTTCGTGGAACACTACCAGGAATACCAGGTCGCCTGGAACGGCAACGGCGGACGCGTATACTTTTACCAGTCCGAGATCCCCTACGATCCTCCTGATCAGCCGAGCTTTACGAGCGCGGACGGCATTAACGGTTGGGCATCCTACAAAGTGGCGGGGAATGTTACCAGCCACGAAGCGTGGGGACTCGGAATCTACAGCGTATTTCGGAATCGCGGGGTCGCGCTCACCAGGGCCATTGAGGTCCCGAAGAATCCTGGCGTCAAGTTCCACCACATAATCACCGTGAGGCTGGGCAACAACGGCGAGATTACCAACGTCATCAACAACACCGGCGGGGCCGCGGCCGGCAATGTACGGCCCAAGGTCACGAGTTTCCCATAGATTCGCGGAAATGGCGCACCACTTAGGCTCGTTTACAATAAGGATCAATATGTCTGATTCATCCAGCCGCCGCAGCGCCGCCGGTTTGGCCGCGCTGACCCAAGCCGTCCCCGCTTTCGCGCGAACGCCCGGGCCCGGCGTGGTGCGGCAGACCGCGCTATATTCGGTCCGCGTCCATTAAGGAAATTATGAAACCGGTACTCATCATCGCACTTGGCCTGGCATCTACTTTGTGCGCCCAGAAGAAGGGCGACGCCCTGGTTTGGCTGACTACGCCGGATAAATCGGCTTTGTTCGAACAGCAGCAAACGCCGCTTCCCTTCGCCAAGGGCGCCGCTTCGACGCCGGTGATCGACGTGGACGACAAGCAGAAGTTCCAGCCGATCGACGGCTTCGGGTATGCCTTGACCGGCGGCAGCGCCCAGCACATGATCCGGATGGAGCCCGCTAAACGCGCGGCGCTCATCCACGAGCTCTTCGCTACCGACGGCAGGAGCATCGGAGTGAGCTATCTCCGCGTCAGCATCGGAGCCTCCGATTTGAACGATCACGTGTTTTCGTACGACGACCTGCCCCCCGGCGAGACCGATGTCGAGATGGCGAAGTTCAGTCTCGCTCCGGACCGGGCGGATGTCATTCCGGTGCTGAAGGAGATCCTGGCCGTCAACCCGAGAATCAAAATCCTCGGCTCCCCCTGGTCGGCGCCGGCGTGGATGAAGACCAACGATAAAGTGAAGGGCGGCAAGCTCAAGACCGAGTATTACGACGCGTACGCGAAATATTTCGTGAAGTACATCCGGGGGATGCAGGCCGAGGGCATCCGCATCGACGCCATCACCGTGCAGAACGAGCCGCTGAACGAGAAGAACACCCCCAGCCTGCAGATGCTCTCCGCCGACCAGGACATCTTCATAAAGCAGCACCTGGGCCCCGCGTTCCGAGCCGCCCGCATCGCCACGAAGATCATTCTGTACGACCACAACTGCGACGTTCCGCAGTACGCTACCGCAATCCTCGACGACCCCGAAGCCGCCCAATATGTGGATGGGTCGGGCTTCCATCTTTACGGCGGCAAGATCGAGGCGATGACCGGCGTGCACAACGCCCACCCGAAGAAAAACCTCTACTTCACCGAGCAGATGGTGACCGGGTCGGTGGAAGGGCGGCCGGCGATCAACGTGGCCAACCCTGTCCGCCGGCTGGTGATCGGGGCGACGCGCAACTGGAGCCGCAACGTGCTGCTGTGGAACCTTGCGGCCGATCCCGGGAACAACCCGCATACCGGCAGTGGCGGATGCACCATGTGCCAGGGGGCGATCACGATCGACGGCAACACGGTGACCCGCAATGTCGCGTATTACACGATCGCGCACGCCGCGAAGTTCGTCAGGCCCGGATCGGTGCGAATTGCATCGAACAATCCCGATACGCTTCCCAACGTGGCATTCCGAACGCCCGGGAAGAAGACCGTGCTGATTGTGGTGAACAGCGGCCAGGTCCCGCAGAAGTTCCAGATACGGTATCGCGGCAAGTCGATTACTCCGACGCTGGCCGCGGGAGCAGTGGCCACTTACATCTGGTAGCGCGGTGAAACGCCGGGGACCTGCTACGCTTCCCTGATCTTGTTTGCGCCCAGGTCCCAACGCATTCGGCGGCCCTTCAGAAACGCCATGTTTCCCATGTGAGAGGCGCCGGCGGCGTAGTGTCCCTCTTCCGCGGTCTCCCTGCTTGGCTTGCCTTCGCGCAACGATTCGATGAAATACTCCCAGTGTTCGAGCGCCGGCGGGACCGTGATCTCCTGGGGCTCCTTAGTCCTGGCTACTACCGGATTCTTGCCGCCGCCAAAGCCCATAGATTCGAGATACTTCTCTTTTGCCGCTTTGGTCCAGCCGTTGAGACCGTAGGATGCGAGGGGGTTCGGGTTCGGTTCAAACTCGACCAGCACGCCCTTGGGCGTCAGGCTTAGGGTGGCCTCCGAACCCATGACGAGCACGGGTGGGCTTCGGCGGGAGTTGCCAAGATTCGCGGTGATCTCGAGCAGGAACCCTGGATACTCATACAATCCCGTCATGAGGTCGGGGCAGGTACGCCCGTCGTTGAAGCGGAAAATGCCGCCCTGGGCCGTGGCCGAAGCCGGTGCTTTCACGTCCATCATTTCATGCAGGTACGTGAAGCTGTGGACCCAAAGATCCGTGGCCACGCCGCCCGAATATTCCCACCAGCAGCGCCAGCGGAAAACGCGCTTCGGGTCGAAGTCCCGTTTCGGGGCAGAGCCCAGCCAGCGCGTCCAGTCGATCCGTCCGGGAACCGCATCTGCCGGGATGGGGTAAACCCAGGCGCCTTCCGGATCGTTCCGGTTGTCCGCCATGCGAACCAGGTTGAGTTTGCCGAGGATTCCCGACTTGACCAACTCACGCGCCTTCGCGACCAACGGTGACGTCTTCCCCTGACTTCCCACCATCAGCAGCCTCCCGCTGCGGTTCACCGCGGCGATGATCTGTTCCCCCTCCTCGAAGCTCCAGGTCATCGGCTTCTCGACGTAAACGTGCTTGCCCGCGGCGAGCGCATCGAGCGCCATACGCGCGTGCCAGTGGTCGGGCGTCGCGATCACGACGGCGTCGATATCCTTGCGCGCCAGGAGTTTGTGATAGTCCCGGGTTGTCTCGACCTTGCCCCCGGTCGCTTCCTTGACCCAATCCAAATGCCCGTCGTATACATCCGCAGCCATGATGGCGCGCACGCCTGCGGCTTTGGAAAAGTTCTCCACGTGGTAAGAGCCGCGAATCCCCACACCGATAAAGCCGACGCCGATCTGGTCATTGGGGCCGGCAGCCTTGAGGGCAGGGGCTGTGCCGGCAATCCTGTAGAGCACGGTAGCCGCGCCCGCGGTCTTAATGAAAAACGATCTTCGGGTATCCATGTGCCAACTTCCTGTTTATCAAACCTCGCGGCGGCGGTGTTGCGCGAGTGACCCTTGACATCCTAGGTAGATAGGTTATCATCCTAGGTAGAATGGCGACAAAGAGGACCGATCTCCTTCAGGGCACGCTCGACCTGCTCATTCTGAAAACTGTGGCGCCGGGGCCGATTCACGGGTACGGAATCGCGCAGAGGATTCTGGTGACTTCCAGGGAGATTTTGCAGGTGCAGCAGGGATCTCTCTATCCGGCGCTGCACCGGCTGGAGCGGAAGGGCCTTCTGAAAGCGGAGTGGAAAGACTCCGGCAACGGGCCCATGGCGAAATTCTACGTCCTGACGGCCGCCGGCAAGAAGCATCTGCAAGACGAAGTGAAGCAGTGGGAACGCTATGCAGGCGCGGTGGCGCTGGTCCTGGAGTCGTGAGGGGGGCATATGAGCTTTTTCCGGAGCCGCAAGGAGACCGAACTGGAGCGCGAGATCGCGCATCATCTGCACCATCTTGCCGCGGAATATGAACGGCAGGGACATTCGCGCGAGGAAGCGCTGCAACTGGCGCGAAAGGAGTTCGGCGGCAGCACGCAGGTAAAGGAGCGCTGCCGGGAGGAGCGCCGGGGCTCGTGGATGAACGGCCTGCGCCAGGACCTCGTCTTCGGCATCCGCATGATGCGAAGGACGCCGGTAATCACGGTAGCGGCGGTGCTGTCGCTGGCCCTGGCGATCGGCGCCAATACGGCGATCGTTTCGCTTACGGACCTGGTGCTGTGGCGGGATCTGCCGGTTCCGGAGCCGCAGCAGCTTACGCTGGTCAACTGGCAGGGGCAGGGATTCCCGCAAGAAATCGCGGACCGCGCATCCGGGAGCATGCGGCGCGAGGACTCGTTCCGCGTCGCCGACTTCTTTTCATACCGCAGTTTTCAGGGACTGCGGACGGCCGTTTCGGGCCGCGCACGGCTGGCGGCGTTTCAGTATCCCAACCAGGTGAGCGTGAGTTTTGCCGGACGCTCGACGGTGGCGCAGCAGAGGCCCGTGAGCGGAGAATTCCTTTCGACGCTGCGCCTGCGGCCACAAATCGGGCGGCTGCTATCGGACGGTGACGACAGCTACGCCGCGACTGCGGCCGTGGTGGTGTCGCACCGGTTCTGGGTGCGGGCCCTGGGTTCGGACCCCGGCGCGGTAGGGCGGACGGTGAACATCAACAACAAACCCTACGTGATCGCCGGCGTGCTCGAACCGGAGTTTTACGGGCTCTCTCCCGGGGACTCGACCGAGATCTATTGCCCCCTGCACCAGGTGCCAACGGATGGCGGGCAGCCGCGGCTGGAAGATGACCGGTACTGGGGCTTGCAGTTGATTGCGCGCCGCGCGGCGGGCGTGACGGACGCGCAGTTGCAGGCGGTGCTCGAAACGGTGTTCCCTACCACCTGGGCGGCACAGCCGAAGGACGCGGCAAAGGCGCCGAAGATCCGCCTGGATGAAGGCGCGCGGGGTATGGGCTTCCTGCGCCGCGAATTTCGCAACCCGCTGCTGGTATTGGGCGGCCTGGTCGGATTGCTGCTGGTGATCGCCTGCACGAATATCGCGAACCTGCTGCTGGCGCGGGCGGTGGCGCGGCAGAAGGAAGTGGCGATGCGCGTCTCGCTGGGCTGCAGCCAGGGGCGGCTGATGCGGCAATTTCTCACGGAGAGCGCGCTGCTGGCGGTGCTTGGCGGCTCGGCGAGCATCCTGGTCGGCTATGCGACGGCGAACCTGCTGGGCCAGTTCCTGGCCGGACGCGAAAGCTTTCCGATTGCGGTGTCGCTGGATTGGCGAATTCTGTCGATGGCGGGCGGGATCACGGCAGTAGCGCTGGCCGTGTTCGGATTGTTTCCGGCGTGGCAGGCATCCCGGCTCTCGAACGCGGCGTGGCTCAAGCAGGGGCCTGGCAGTGTGGGACAGGGACCGCGGCACCGATGGAACACGGGCAAGCTGTTCGTGATGGCGCAGATGGCGCTCTCGGTGGTGCTGGTGATGACGGCGATCGTGTTCACGAGGAACCTGACCGCCATCGAATCGGCCGATCCGGGCTTCGACCGGCGCAACCTGGTGCTTTTCGAGACTAGGCCGGGCACGTCGGGCTACGAAAAGGCCAAGCTGCCGCAATTTTATTCCGCCCTGGAGCAGCGTCTGGCGGCTACGCCGGGGGTAGCCGGAGTGGGGCTGGCGGCGGTCCGGCCTATGAATATCGGCGGGTGGTGGGAGAGCGTGCGGATGGCCGGCCAAACGGAGTCGTACAACGCCTCCATCAACGGCATTACGCCGACGTATCTGCCGCTCTACACTTCGCGGTTCGTGGCGGGGCGGAACCTGACCGCAGCCGACATCGCGAGCGATGCGAAAGTGGCGGTGATCAGCGAGGACCTGGCGCGCAAATTGGGCGGGCCGGACGTGTTAGGGGGGCGGTTGGAGTTTTCGGACGTTCCCCCGGGGGTGAAGCCGCAGGTCTTCGAGGTGGTGGGGATTGCACCGGCGATAGCGGCCACCTCAATGAAAGACAGGCCCTACGCGGTGTGGCTGCCGTTCGAAAAAGACCGTCCGGAGGCGACGGTGGTATTGCGCACGACCCTTCCCCCGAACGCGGTGCTGCCGGCGATCCGGCAGACGATGAGGGAGATCGATCGCACCCTTCCGATGGTGGACACGGTGACCATGGAAGAGCAAATCTCGAAGGGCCTGCAGCGGGAGCGGATGTTTGCCACGTTATGCAACGGCTTCGGGACGCTGGCATTGGTGCTCTCGGTGGTAGGGCTCTATGGCGTGATCGCTTTCCGGACCTCGCGGCGGCGGAGCGAGATCGGAATCCGTCTGGCGCTGGGGGCATTGCCGAAGGACGTGGTTTCGATGGTGGTGCGCGAAGGTCTGGCGGTGGCCGCGCTGGGGATGGCGATGGGGGTGCCGGTGGTGTGGGCAGGGGCGAAGTACGTACAGAAAGAACTCTCACAGGCAAAGCCCCTGGACCCGGGATCGCTGGCGCTGGCGCTAGGAACCCTGTTCGCGGGTGCCTTGGTGGCGGTGGCGATTCCCGCGCTCCGGGCGTCGGCGCTCAAGCCGGCGGATGCGCTGCGGCAGGATTGAGATCCGGCATCTCCGGCCGAATCCGCCGTCCAGGCCGCTGGCATAGCGCGCGGTGCGCAGGGCGAGGCGAACTGGCTGACTGCATGGCTCTGGCACGACCTGCGCGCCGTGATGAAAGAGATCCGTCCCGACTGGGATTTGAGCGCCCCCGGGGCCGAAGTAGGAGCGGTGACTGTCAATCGGAGTGGGCCTTGGCGGCCGGATCAGGTCCGGCTATTCGACTTTTCGGGCGGGGCCGATTGCGCGCAGTTTGGGGGCTGCCTGGCTCTGGCCCTGCGGATCCCATTCAATGGTTCCCGTGACGCCGTGATATGGCGAAAGCGCGCGTACCGCTTCGCGGACCCTCGGGCGATTCAGACCCGCCTTGCGAATGGCGGCGGCCACGATGTTCGCCGCATCGTAGGCGTAGGCTGCCGTATAGTCCGGGCGGCGCCCCCACCTGGCGCGGAACTTCGCCCGGAACTCAGGAGACACGTCGCCGAACGCGGGATACAGCACTCCCTCGATGGACGTTTCCGCCGTCGCGCGGGCGATCCAGGGAGCGCTCAGCAGGGTGCCTCGAAAGCCGGCCTCGCGGAGCGCCCTTACGAGATCCGCGCTCTCGCGAGCCGGGGCCGTAACAACGACTGCCTCCGGCGCGGCCCTAACCGCATCCCGAGCGATTCGGGCTGGGTTTTCCGCACCACGGGCGCACTCCAGATGCAGCAGCGGGACGAGTTGGTCATGCGCGAGGGCTGACTCGAGTTGCGCTTCGAAGGCCCTCGAATCGTGATCGATAGCAGAGACAAGCACGAAGCTCTTCGCCAGGTTGCGCAATTCCCGGCTGATTACAGCGGTTAGGAGGTGATCTCCCGGGGCACAGGAAAACATCCATGGCACGCCGGCGCTATGAATGCTCCTGTCGGTGGCTGCGGGATCGACCAGGACCACTTGCGCCTTAGCCACCACTTGTTCCGCAAGGTGCGTGGTAGCGCCATCGATTCCGCCGAGGATCGCCCAAACTCCGTCGGTGTAGGTGATCCGCACGAGATTCGCGACACCGCCGGCCCACGGATTTTCCGACCACGCCGGAACCAGCCGGAACGGCAGGCCGCGGTAGCCGCCTTGCAGATTGGCTTCTTCGATCGCCATGCTGGCGCCCTGCCACATCTGCCCGCCATCGGGATCCGAGCCGTCCGCCGGTCCAAAATAGCCGATCCGTACCTCGGAGAGGCCGACCGGGTCCGGATCGTCCCGCCCCGGTCCGTTATACGCCAGCGGGGTGCCGCGGGAATCGCGATACGGCTTTGGTGCGGGGTTCTGTTGCGCAAGCCCGGCAAGGACGATGCAGATGCCAGCCGCGAGAGCCGCCACGCGTTGGAGCAGACGCCGGGCCATAGTGTCTCAGTTCTGCGGCTGCGGTTTCATGGGATCGATGGAGCCGGTGGCGCGGTTCACGCGGTCCCGCGCCGGAATGTAACCGGGGGGCAGTTCCAGATCCTCGCGCGAGCGGTAGTGCCATTCGCCGTTCTGGTACTGGGCCAGGAACACTTCGCCGAGATCTTCAAGCGCGGCGCCGAGCGGGATATCGCCGGTGACTCCGGGCCAGGGCTGTGAGCGGTACGCCAGCACGTCGCGGATCCTGGCGCGGTTCAGTCCGGCTACCTGGGTCGCCCAAATGAGCATATTGATTCCGTCGTAGGCATGTGCCGCGTACGTGTCGGGCTCGTCGTTGAAGCGCTTGCGAAAAGCCTCGCGGAACGCGTCGAGCTTGGGGTCTTTGCGCTCCGGGTTCCAGGGATAGCCGCAGACTACGCCTTCGGCGTTCGGCCCGGCAACCTTGACGAACTCAGGCGATACCGAGCGGTCGCTCGCGATGTAGGGCTGGTTCATCCCCATCTTCCGCAGTTGGTTGAGAATGAGCGCGCTCTCCTGGGCGTCCCCCCAATGAACAATGACATCCGGATTGACTTCCTTGATTCGCTGTAACTGCAGGCTGAAATCTTCCGAGCCCACCCGGTACGCCATTTCGACGAGCACCGGCCGCTGATGCCGCCGCGCGGCATCCACAATTTCGCGGACGCCAAAACGGCCGTAGCGGTTGCTCGACCGGATGATCGCAATCCGCTTGTAGTTCATCTTGTGGAGCAAGTAGTCCATGAGCAGGTACTCCATCTGGCGGTCGTCTCCGATACACCGCATCACCCATGGAATGTTCGTCTCGATGAAGGTCGGGTCCGTATCGCCGGTATTCATCACTACGACTTCGGCCTTCAGCGCGACGCGTATCGCGATGTGGCTGTTTGCGCCGTCGATGGTGCCGAGGATGGCCCAATCGTCATTCTTGTAAGCCATGGTGACGATCTCGTTGCCGGACGCGCCCCATAAGCCGTTGTCATTGCGGACATCGAGTTCGAATGGAATGTGGCGCCGGAAATATCCGCCGCGCGCATTCCCTTGCTCGATGGCGAGTTTGGCTCCCTCGAGCATCTTGATTCCGAGCGCTTCCTCGTGACTCTTTCCGCCGGTGGCGACCGAGACCGTGGACATGATCGGTCCGATGAATCCGATTTTGACGGTCTTCAGATCCGGGCCGGGCTCCGGAATCGTGCGGCCCGGACCGGTGTACTCCATCTGCGTGAGGAAGAACTCTTTATATGGCTTGATAGCGCCATAAGGTTCGTAGTCCACGGAGGTGTGGGCGTAGTTGGTGTCCTCCCGAAGCCGCAGGTTTGGCACTTCATTGGGCTTTAAATTACTGATGCGGCGGAGGACTTCGGCGGTGTCGTCGTCGATGAGGGCTTTCAACTCCGGCGGCATCGCCTCCGCGGCCGCTTTCACGCTGGGCCTGGAGGCTTGGCCGCCGGCCATCCCGACCGCCAGTAATACGGTCGCCGAGAGCAGGGCGAATGGCTTCACTTTGAGCCTCCTTTCGCCGCAGCGGCCTGGGACAAGGCCCTCGGCCGTTCCTTCAGCCCGGGATAGTAACCATCGCCGATGCCCCAGGCGAGGCCCTTCGATGTGGCCACCCAGACGTCGTTCCCATCGATATCGCAATTGATGACGAAGTTGTGAGGAACGCTGACCGGCAGTTTGACGGTTTCGATCACGTCGCGATCCCGCATCACAACCGCCTCGCCCGCTTTGCCTTGGGCATCGCTCGTGTACGTGACCCAGGTGTTGGTTGCGAAATCCGTAATCACGCTGGCGCCCTTGTCGGTCGCGAACCAGGCTTCGTCCGCGCTGCGCGCTTTGGCGTTGTTGATGAAGTCGCTGGCGAGGCCGGAGTCCTGGTTGTAGTATCCACGCCAGTGCCTGCCATCGTACCGGCACGCGCCGAAGTAGCTCGAGACCCAGACGACGTTGTCCGCCGGGCTCGCCGCCGTGACGATCACATGGACTATGCCGTCGTCGCGATAGAGGTCGATTTCCATCTCGCCATCGGGATCGAGGTAGTCCTTCCACCTTCCGGTGGCGAGGTCGTACTCGAGCATGCCGCTGCCCCACACTGCCAGATAAATCTTCCCGTTGCCCACGGCCACGTTATAGTTCCAGATCTCTTCCATGGGGGAGTTCTTCTCGGTGAAGATGGTCCACTCGCCGGTCACCGTGTTGAAGCGGCTTGCGCCCGCGGTTGTCGCCGCCCAGACGTATTCGTCCTGCACCGCGACACCGTAGACCACGTCGTTCACCAGCCCGCTGTTCAACTGATGCCAGTGGTCGAACCGGCCGCCGCTGAAACGCGCCAGACCGCCTCCGAACAGCCCCAGCCACACATCTCCGGTCTTCTTATCCACGTCGATCGCGGTGATCACCCGCCACGGCAGCCCGTCCTTCTCGGTCCAGCTTTTGATCTTCCCCGTGCGCTTGTCCAGCATTGCGAGGCCGTTCTCGGTGCCGATCCAGACGCGGGGTCCGTCGGCCTTCACGGCGAAAACGTGGTCGTTCGGCAATCCGTCGGCCACCGTGAACTGTTTCCACCTGGTATAGACGTACGGCAACTTCGGAGCCTCCGCCGCGGAAAGCAGGCCGGACAGGACGACCGCCAGACAAATTGAAGCAGGGATCCTCATTTCTTCTCCTCGCCGCTCAGAGCGTTTTTAGAAACTCGATCAGATCGTTGAGCTGGTCCTTAGTCATATCGTTGGTCACCCCGTGCCGGTCGTCGGGGTTATAGACGGTCCAGATTTCTTCCAGGCTGGCAGCCATGCCGTTGTGCAGGTAGGGAGCCGAGTCGTAGATGTTATTGAGGTGCGGCACATCGAAGTCTCCTGTGCGGTCGAACGGCATCTTCGTCCCGACATCGTGCCGCTTCCGATCGGTGTAATAGGGCGGAAAGTGGCAGGTGATGCACCGGTTATTCACCGCGATCGTGCGTTCGTCGTTGGTGGCCGTGCGCTCGAAAACATCCCTGCCCCTGCGCTGCGCCGGGCTCAGGGTAGCGCCGAGCGGGCGGAAGCGGTTGGGCGGACGCGGAATGGTGGTGACGTAGTAGTCGACGGCTGCGAGTTGCTCCGGCGTGAACGGAGCCAGGCGTGTGAAGAACACGGCCAGGCGTGCGCCGCACTGGCGCGTCAGGCTCGGGTTCGTGCCCTCCCATTTGAAAGGCGCGGTGTCGAGTATTCCTCTCAGGGTCCGGTTGTCTACGGGTTCGATTCCGATTCCGTCGGCTTCGATGTCGTAGGTCATTCCGTCAACGTGACCGTCCGGGTGGCAGGAGTTACAGGAGAACTGTCTATGGAACGTCACAAACGCGTTGTGGAACAATTGCTCGCCCCAGCGCTGCTTCGTAACGGTTTTCGCGCCGCCGAGATCCACCGTGCCGGTCATCTCCATCCGGGCGAGGTCGATCACGCCGAGAGTGTCGTCGAGTGAATTGGCGACGAAAGCGCGCCTGTTGTCGGGCATGACGAGAATGGCGCGGGGGTTCTTGCCGGTGGGAATATGCTTGACGATGAACTCGGTCGGGTAGCCCAGGTGGTTCGGCAGAACGTGCTTTCGCTCGTACTCGGGCGCCTGCCGGATGACGGAGAGCAGTTTTGAGATGTCCACTACGGCCACGCGGTCCGTTCCGGCGCTGGTAACGAGGGCGAAGCGGCCGTCGGGTGTGCACGCGATATCGCTGGCATCCGCAAAGCCCATGTCGGGCTCGTCAAGGAGTACCTGGTCCACCTTTCCGTCGCGCCAGATCACCGCCAGCCCGTTCGTGATCGTCCAGCCTTGCAGGAGCCGCGTCATGGGGAGCGCGCTCTTCGTGCGGTTTAGAGTGGCGACGGCAAAGCTGCCGCTCGGATGCCACGAGACGCCCATCATGAGGTTCGCGCCCGGCACCATTTCCCGAGTGTCCACCGTAGCCCGCCCGGTCTCGATACCCGTCACTTCCGACTCGAACGGCTGCCGGAGGGGCGCGAACTTCGACTTCATGTTGGTTACAAGAATTTCCCGGGAATCGGGCGAAAGGGCGAGCGACCATGGGCCGTTGCCGGCGCTCAGGTTCTTGACCCACTTCAGCCGTTCGATGTCGAACACCGAGATATCGTTCGAAGAGGTGTTCAGCACGTAAAGCAGTTTGCCCGCCGGACCCGCGAGCACACCGTGCGGCTCGTTGCCGGTTTTCAGAGTGGCGATCACTTTTCGCGCGGCCGTGTCGATGACCGAGACCGTGTCATCGAGGCGATTGCTTACGAACGCACGCCGGCCGTCCGGCGTGAACGCTACTCCCGTTGGATCGCCGCCGACGGCTATTTCGGCCACCTTTGCACGCCTGGCCGGATCGACGACGATCACGCTGCCGGACGCCTCGCAGGTGACGTAGATCTCACGGCCATCGGGCCGCAGGGCCATGCGGAGGGGCGTCTTGTATTGCGGGCCCCGGCCCACCGGGGGAAGTTTCGTCGGATGGGCGATCTTCTTGATTGCGGCGTCCACATCGAATCCCTTCGTCTGGTGACACCGGGTGCACGTTTCCCTGGTTGGAATCTGAAGTCCAGCCTCCTTGGCGGAACGCGCATCGCGCATGACCGCTTCCAGCATGTAGTCGCTGCCCGGACCGTGACAGGCTTCGCAGCCTACGCCCTCGTCGGGAGTGAAGCCGGCCAGATGCGCAGCGCTTTGGGAGGTGGTGTGGCACTTCAAGCAATCCGCACTGTGTTGGGGATCGGCGATGCCCTTTCCGGCCGCGATCTCCTTGCCTTTTGCGGTTCCCAGCACGGCCCACGCGTCCGCGTGCGCACTCATCTTCCAGACGCTCCACTGGTTTCCTGGCATGGGACCGCGGTGGCATTTGCCGCACGCCGCCGCACCCGCGTATTTGGGCCCCTTGTCTTTCGAGCCGGCCGGCAAATCGCCGATGGAACCGGGGACCGGATTCGGCGGCAAGGGATGAAGCAGTTGTTTCCAACCCTGCTTCAGGTCTACGGGCGGCCGTTTGGTAATCGCGACGTGTGAACCCTTTTCGATATGACAGTTGATGCAGTATTCCTGGCCGGGCATTCGCAAACCGGCATTCATGGCGGACTGCCGGTCTTTCATCTTCTTCGAGCGAAGCATACTCGCTGCCGGCGCCGTGGCAGCCCTCGCATTGAACGCCGTCTTCGATGTGAAAACCGTCATCCTTTTCCCACTCTTCGGCGTTCCAGCCGGTGGCGTGGCAGCCGAGGCAGATCGCCGAATCCTGGGGCAGGGTACGCAGGCCGCTGAGCTTCGACATCTCGAGCCCCTCCGGCTTGGAAAGCACGGCGTACGCCTGGCTGTGCTTCGAGTGCAGCCATTTACTGTACTGGCCGCCGATCTGCGCGCCGGTATGGCAGCCCGCACACACGCGCGCTCCCACGTACACAGGCTTCTTCGGCGCGGCCCGTAATGCGGCCAGGCCCACGGCAAACAGGATTGCCGCCGCAAGGAACGACAGGCGCTTCATTGCTTGCCTCCGCTGACCACGGCGCCGTGAAGCAGCTTGAGGAACTGATTCGCTTTGACGTGTTCGAGCTTTTCCGTTTTCCCGTCGGGCCAGCGGATCTCGACCGAATCGGCATACTCAGCCTTCCCGAGCCCGAAGTGCAGGCGCGGATCGCCCTGCGACATGTAGCCTCGGGATGCAATCAGATCCTCCACCTCCGTCAACGATCCTACGGTGACCGTGACGCGCGACCCGATCGCATCCCGCGTGCCGGTTGGGAATTTGAGCCTCGCATCGATGGTGAGCCAGTTGTTCGCCGTGTTACCCCCGTCGTTGCGCAGCAGCACCGGGCGGTCATTGAGATTCGAGATGACCAGGTCGATGTCGCCGTCGTTATCGAAATCCGCCCAGGTGGAGCCGCGCCCCACGTACTTTTCCTTGAAGTGCGGGCCCGACCGGTCCGAAACATCCTCGAATTTGGCGTTCCCCTTATTTCGCATCAGCGTGTTCTCCTGGACGTACTCGTGATGCGCGTCCCCGTGCGTCGTGAAGAGGTCGAGCCAGCCGTCGTTATCGTAGTCGAAGGCGACCGCCCCCCATCCCGTGTATTGCCCCATCGCTTGCGAGAGTCCGGCGATCGCCGTCTGATCGACGAACTCGTGCTCGCCGTTGACGACCTTCTGAACGTACAGGATGCAGTAATTCAGGTTGGGGATGAAGATGTCGAGCAGGCCGTCGCGATTGAAGTCCCCCACCACCGGCCCCATGGACGAAACACCCTGTCCGTTTTCGCTATAGGCAACCGCGTGCTCCAGGGCCTTTTCGGCAAACGTGTTCTTCCCCGTATTCTCGAAGTAGTTATTCTCCATCGCATCGTTCGTCTCGAAGATGTCGAGCAGTCCCGCGTTGCGGAAATCGGAGGCGGTGGCGCTCATGGCGCGGCCTTCCTTGAAGACGCCCGCCTCCTTCGTGACGTCGGTGAACGTGCCGTTGCAGTTATTGCGGTATAGGGCGCTGGGCTCGGGGCTGTAGCTCAAGGGACCGGGATAGCCCGCGGCCGGATAGAAATCGCGGAACTTGCCGTCGTCATAGAGTATGTAGTTCGCCACGAAAACATCGAGGCAACCGTCGTGGTTATAGTCGAACCACACCGCGGAGAGGCTCCAGCGCGGGTCGTCGAGACCCGATGTTTTGGATATGTCGGTGAAGGTTCCGTCGCCGTTGTTGTGATAGAGAATGTTGCGGCCGTAGTTCAGGACGTAGAGGTCCACATGGCCGTCATTATCGTAGTCGGCCGCGGAGCAGCCCGAGCTGAAAATGCCGTTTCCTCCGACGCCGGCCTGGTCGGTCACGTCGGTAAACGAGCCGTTGCCGTTGTTGCGGTATAGCTTGTTCGATAACTTACCGCGCAGATCGCGCCCTTCGTTGCTCGAAATGTTGTTGGTCCACGTTCCGGTAACGAAATAGAGGTCCATCAAGCCATCGCCGTTGTAATCGAATACGCAAACGCCTCCTCCGGTGCCTTCGACGATATTGTCCAGATGATGGTCGCCGTAACTGTGCTTGAAGGTGATCCCGGCCTGCTTCGTAATATCGGTGAACAGCGGAAGGTCCGGGCTCTGCGGCGTCCCCGCGGCGGCCGCGAAGACGGTCACAACGGCGGCAGCGGCAACGGTCATCCAAGCTCTCATCGTCGTCCTCCGGATGCGCTGGTGCCCGGGGCCATGCCGCCGGGACGCAGCGCATCGAATTGCGCCCCGAGATCGATCCACTCGATAATGGCCCGTCGCTCCAGTCCGGTGAGGGGAGGCGATCCCCGCGGGGGCATCGGGCGGATCGCCGGCGCCGAACCGACGCGATCCCAGGGACGCGAAATGTTCCGGCCCAAAATCGCCCAGACCAGTCGGCTGGTCCGCGCGCGGCCTGGATCGACGTAGCGGGCCCCGCGCGCCGGATTGGCCAAAGCTTCATAGGAACGCCCGGGATCCGTGGCAACGAAGGCCGGCTGCATCGAGCTGCCGTGGCATGCGGCACCGGAGCATTTGGCTGTGAGAATCGGAACCACATCACGGCGGAAATCAACGGTCCGGCGCCGGTCCGGCGGCAGCATGAGGTCCGCCGCCGGATGACTGAGCGCCAGGGGGAAGACATTCTCCGGTGTACGCTCACTGTCCTCGTGGCAGCCGATGCAGCCGCGGTTCTCCTTGTTCTTCGCCCAGATCCACGCGCTGGTGCGAAGCGCCGCGCCATCGCTGTCTTCGATCTGTAGCTGAATTGGCGTGTTGGGCGGGACCATCAGATGAAATGACCCGTCTTCGTCCAGTTCCAGATCGCCCAGCAGACGTTTCGCGATCGTTCCTTTCGGCTTTCCGGGAACGGCTTCTATAACGCGGATGCGGCGGGCCGTACCTTCCGGCATCCATTCCCGTTTCAGATCGTTTTCGTAAACGCTCAGGCAGTAGAGCTTCGACCAGTGCTGATTGTCCTCCACCACCGACGAGTGGCCATCCGGCTCCGCACGCCGTGCGAGTGCGACCGCTTGCATGCTGTGATACCCCGGCCTCCCATAAACGCGCACCCGCGCACCCGTCTTCGGATCAAGGCGATAGATCGAGTGGGTTCCGCCGGCGGTTGCGCGCCGTGACACCAGAATCGAGCCGTCCGGCAGCGGCGAAGGGCTGAGGAAGTAGCCGCTCGCCGGGGTGGTGATCGCCCTGTAGGAGTGCAGGTTCCGCCGCATGCTGATCGCGGCGATGTTCCCCGCACCATCCCATGCGGGGCGGTCCGATTCCACAAATACGACCTCGCCTTTGGCTGTCACGCAGGCCATGCGCTTGATGCGCCTGCCCTGGGTTCCGGAAAACCCGGCGTAGTCGGTTCCGTCGAGATGGACCGCGAACAGATCGAGGGGCGCGGTTTCCGCCGCTTGCCTGCGCTGACGGCTGGAAAAGAGAATGCGGCCATCCTGCATCTGGAACGGATCGTAGCTGGCCGACAGGCAGTAGGTCAGGCGTCGCAGGCCCGAGCCGTCGAACCGTGCCGAGTAGAGATCCATCTTGATCCCCGGGCCGGATTCGTCGATCTCTCCGGCGAGGTCGCTGGCGAAGGTGACCTGGTAGGAAGGGCGGTCGTCATTGAGGTAGAACAAAGCCGATTGGTAGGTTGGCGTCCGGCAATTACCGGCGTTGCGGGTGACCTGGTGGACGCCGGTTCCGCCGGCCGCCATCTCAAAGATGTCCCAGTGATCGGCCGTCGTTCTTCTGGCAGCGAAGAGGATGCGCTTGCCGTCGAACGAGACTGCCGGGTCGGCCGCGCTCTCGAAATCGGGCGTGAGGATCCGGGTCGAGCCGTCCTTGTTCAACAGCACAAGGCGGCCTCCTTCCCCTAAGGGAGCAGGCGTCAATCCGGAGGCTGCCCGCGCCTCCGCCACGCGAGGTGCCGGGATCTCCGTAAATACGATCCCGCCATAGCCGGGGGAATAGCGCGAGATATCGCTTGCGCCCGCGCGCGCCGCAGAAATCCGCGCCGGGGATTGCGCTTCGGTTCCCCCGCCGGCGCCTGTCACCGATGCGGCGAGGCATGCCAGTGCGCAACCCATCACCGCTTGCGGCCTTGCCTTCCTGCTCATTCCTTTTAGAGCCTCCGGAGTGGCTGACTCTCCCTAGACCTGCGGGTTCCGGAACATAGCGATCGCCTCGATCTCCACCAGCAACTCGGGCCGGCAGAGTATGGCCTGAATTCCCGTCGATGCGGGCAACGGGTCCAGCTCCTGGCGGACGTAGAACGCCGTCCGCTCTTCATTGAATGCCTCGTAATCCCGCTCGATATCGCGCAAGTAGCAGGTGGTGCGGACGATATCCTTCCAGGTCGCCCCGGCCGATTCGAGCAGCCGGGTGATGTTCTGAAACGTTCGCCGGCACTGGGCGCGAAAGTCGCCGGCATGGATAGACGCTCCGTTTTCGTCCACGCTGGCGGTGCCGGAGATCAGCAGGATCGCGACCGCGCCGATATCAATGCGCAAGGCGCGCGAAAACGAACTCGGCTTTTCGTAGCAATAAGCTTCGTTCAGGATATCCGGCGCGTTCAGCGCGGTTTTCCGGATTGTTGCCGCGCTGGCGACGGCCTCCAGCGCATCTAAAGTAGTCACGTGAGAAACGGTAGCATCAGGCCTGAAAATTATGAATAATATAAACCAACTAGCAGGCATATAGATGCAAAAGCAATCTATCCGCAGGCGGGAAAAGATTTCTTGACAGCCGGTCCAAAATAGATGCATCTTGCATTTAGTAGATCCCTACGCCATGAGCCGCCCGATTTCGGTACTGCTGGTGGATGACCATCCCCTCCTGAGGAAGTGCTTGTGCCGCGCACTCGAAGACGACCCGGAACTCGTGGTCGTGGGTACGGCCGCCAACGGCGAGGAAGCGGTGAAGCTGGCACGAGAACTGGCGCCCCAGGTGGTGGTGATCGATCTCGCTATGCCCGTAATGGATGGCATACAGGCGACGAAGCTCATCTCGCGCCAGACGCCGCAGCCCGCAATCCTGATGTTGAGCATGAGCGATGAGGCGAGTTGCGTCAGGCGAGCCTTCGAAGCTGGAGTCGATCGGTTCCTCCTGAAGAATGCAGCTGGGTTCGATCTTGCCGGCGCTGTCAAGGCAGTTGCGGCCGGCAAATGCTGGAGCGGCGGCATCCAGGTTTCACTTTAGAGTGAACCGGCTCTGAATCAGTGCAAGTTGCACCTAGACCGGGAATGCTGATACCGTGAGTGCTTCTAATCAACCAGGAAAGAACAACACATGGCACGTTTCGCAAGACTCGAAGTCCTCAGCAGGATGATGCAGACCGGCATGGTACCGGTGTTCTACCATGCCGACCTGGAGGTGGCGAAGAAGGTCGCGTCGGCGGTGTTCGAGGGCGGCTGCCCTTTTCTCGAATTCACGAACCGCGGTGATCACGCCTGGGAGGTGTTCACCGAACTGGACAAGTACTGCGGGAAGGAAATACCCGGGATGATCCTCGGCGTCGGATCCGTCGTCGATCCCGGAACGGCATCGCTCTACATCAACTGTGGCGCGAGTTTCGTCGTGGGCCCCGTACTGAATCCGGATGTCGCGCGCGCATGCAACCGCCGCAAAATTCCCTACTCGCCGGGATGCGGGAGCGCGAGCGAAATATCGCAGGCTGAAGAACTCGGCTGTGAAATCGTGAAGGTGTTCCCGGGCGGAGAGGTGGGCGGACCGAAGTTCGTGAAGTCCGTCAAAGGTCCGTGCCCGTGGGTGTCGATCATGCCCACCGGCGGCGTGGAGTCCACCGAAACGTCGCTGAAGGCGTGGTTCGACGCGGGCGTCGCCTGCGTAGGTATGGGCTCGAATCTGATTACGAAGGAACTGCTCAAAGCAGGCGATTACGCCGGCATCACTCTTAAAGTGAAGCGCACTCTCGAATTGATCTGCAACATCCGTGGAGGCAGGGCATGAACATCAAACCTCGCGAGCATTGCAGGTGGGACGCAGCTGCCCTCGGAGAAGTGATGCTGCGGCTCGATCCGGGCGAGGGGCGCATACGCACCACGCGTTCGTTCAAAGTATGGGAGGGCGGCGGCGAGTACAACGTGGTACGGGGTCTGCGCCGCTGTTTCGGCCTGCGGACGACCGTCGTCACAGCCATCGTCGACAACGAGATCGGACGCCTGCTCGAGGATCTGATGCTTCATGGCGGGGTCGATCTGTCGCATGTGAAATGGGTACCCTTCGACGGAATTGGCCGCGCGAGCCGCATCGGCTTGAATTTCACCGAGAGAGGATTCGGCGTGCGTGCCGCCGTGGGGGCCTCGGACCGGGCGTACTCGGCGGCCTCGCAGTTGAAGCCGGGCGACATCGACTGGAAGCAGTTGTTCGAAGTGGAAGGCGTGCGGTGGTTCCACTGCGGAGGGATTTTTGCGGCGCTGTCGGCCACCACGTCCGAGATCGTGATCGAGGCGATGGAGGCTGCGCGAGCCGCTGGAACCATCATTTCCTACGATCTCAATTTTCGGCCATCACTCTGGAAGTCGCAGGGCGGCACTGTGCGGGCCATCGAAGTGAATCGCAAGATCGCGTCGCTCGTCGACGTTATGATCGGCAATGAGGAAGACTTCACGGCGGCCCTCGGGTTTGAAGTTCCGGGGCTCGACGAGCACATTTCGAAACTCGATCCGGCGAATTTTGAGAAGATGATCACTGAAGTCATCCGGATGTACCCGAACTTCAAAGCGGTTGCCACCACTTTGCGGAATGCGAAGTCTGCCTCGATCAACGACTGGGGTGCAATTCTCTGGACCGGCGGCGAGTTTTATGAGTCCCGGCTCCGCGAAAATCTCGAGATCTACGATCGCGTAGGGGGCGGCGATAGCTTTGCCTCGGGTTTGGTTTACGGATTCCTGGCGGGCAAACCGCGGCAGGAGATCGTCGATTACGGGGCGGCACACGGCGCTCTCGCCATGACTACGCCGGGCGACACGAGCATGGCGTCCCTCAAAGAAGTGGAGTCCGTCATGAAGGGCAAGGGCGCCCGCGTAGTCCGCTAGCGAAGATCAAACAGAATGCGGGTACCGCGCGCCTTCCCCGGTCCCCGCCTGCCGCCCGATCGCTCCAAAACGTAAATGGTGGATCGAAGCCACCCGGAATCCGGATGTCGCCTCCCCATTACGAGCCGTGGTGATCCGCCCTCGGGCATGTGTTGACGCGCCGTGATCTCCGGGAACTAATCGGCACCGAGGATCCGTACCGCGCGGCCGAAGATCGCTTCAACCAGATTGCGATGAGGCTCCTGGCCATACGCGGTCCGTTGTGGCGGCCGCGCCGGTTGAGGAGCGGCGCCCCACTGGCTGTTTCTCATGGTTCCAGATGCGTCCATTTTCGCTCTCCTCTGTTCCAGGGTAGCTTCGCCTGCGTGGACCGATGCACGTTTCTGCAAAGACGCGAGAGGATTAGGCAAGAAATCGGAAGGATCGGGATACCTCTTCTGCGGCGATCCACCCTAACCTGAAGAGGAAGGAAACGGTTCCGAAGGAGACACGATGCACAAGCGCAAACTCGGAAAGAGCAACCTGCAAGTCTCGGCTCTCGGGCTGGGCTGCATGGGAATGAGTTTTTCTTACGGTCCGCCAGCGGACAAAAAGGAGATGATCGCTCTCCTCCGGTCAGCCGTGGAGCGCGGCATCACGTTTTTCGACACCGCTGAGGTTTACGGCCCGTTCACCAACGAGGAACTCGTGGGCGAAGCCCTATCTCCGCTGCGCGAGGAAGTTGTGATCGCGACGAAGTTCGGCTTTGAACTCCGTCCCGATGGGAAGCCGGGTTGGGTGGGCCTGAACAGCCGTCCGGAGCATATCAAGCAGACCGCCGAAGGCTCGCTGAAGCGACTGAAAATGGATGCCATCGATTTGTTCTACCAGCACCGCGTCGACCCCGAGGTCCCCATCGAAGAAGTGGCGGGAGCCGTGAAAGACCTGATTCGCGAAGGTAAGGTGAAGCACTTCGGCCTTTCCGAAGCGGCCGCGCAGACCATCCGCCGCGCCCACGCGGTGCAGCCGGTGACGGCGGTGCAGAGCGAGTATTCGCTGTGGACCAGAGGCCCCGAGAGAGAAGTGCTGCCGGCGCTGGAAGAGCTCGGAATCGGCTTCGTTCCGTACAGCCCATTAGGCAAGGGATTTCTCACCGGGAAGATCGACGAAACGACGGCGTTCGACAATTCCGATTTCCGCAACACACTCCCTCGTTTTACGCCCGAGGCCCGGAAAGCGAACCAGGCGCTGGTTGACCTGATTACTAAGATCGGAGAACGGAAGCGGGCGACACCTGCCCAGATTGCGCTCGCCTGGCTGCTGGCGCAGAAGCCGTGGATCGTACCCATTCCGGGCACCACTAAACCGGCGCGCCTGGAGGAGAATATCGGGTCGGCGGCAATTCAGCTTACGCCGGACGATCTTCGTGAGATCGATAGCGCCGCTTCCCGCATCACGGTGCAGGGTGCTCGATACCCCGAACACCTCGAGAAAATGACCGGCCGCTAAACGGCGGGGTCATTGCTGCCAGCCGCCGCCTAAACTGTTATAAATCTGCACCAGCGAGAGCCGCTCATTCAGCCGGGCTCGCGCCAGGTTCAGTTGTGCCGCAAAATGATTCGTCTCGTTGGTGAGCACTTCGAGATAGCTGGCCGCTCCGCCGCGGTAGCGCAAATCGGAGAGCTGCGAGGCGCCCTCGGCGGCAGTGGTCAGCCGCTCCTGGTGCTCGCGGAACTCGCGGTATTTATTGTAGGAAATGAGCGCATCGGATACCTGGCGGAATGCCTGCTGGATGGTCTGCTGGTAGGTCAGCACCGCCTGCTGCTGCTGGGCCTGGGTCAAGCGTAGATTCGAGCGGAGGCGTCCGCCGGTAAAGATCGGCTGCGCCGCTAAGGCGCTGATACTCCAGGGGGTGGCCGGTCCGGCAAATAGATTCGCCAGACCAACGCTCGCGAGTCCGCCACCGGCGGTCAATGGCAGGCTCGGGAAAAACTGCGCCCGGGCGACACCGATTTCCGCGTTGGCCGCCATCAGTTGTGCTTCCGCGGCACGGATATCCGGGCGCCTCTCGATCAACTCCGAGGGCAAGCCGGCCGGGACCACCGGCGGCAGGGGCTGTTCCGTAATGGGCAGACCACGCGGGATGTCGTGCGGGTTCTCGCCGATGAGAGTGCTGATCAGGTCTTCCTCGACGGAGATCTGTCGTTCCGTTTCCGGGACCGCCTCGGCGGCCGTTTCGACCAGTTGTTCGGCTTGACGCACGTCGAGCAGGGCCGCCACACCTCCTTGCTCCAGTTTCCGGGTCAACTCGAGCGATTGTTGCCTCGACGCCAGCGTCTGTTTGTCGATATCCAGTTCGAGATCCAGTTCGCGAAGCGTGAAGTAGGCCGAGGCGACGTCCGCCACCACCGTGCTTAATACCAGACTGCGATTCCACTCCGACGCCAGCAGGCTCGCCCTGGCCGCTTCGGCGGCGCGCCGGTATTCGCCCCAGAAGTCGAGATTCCAGGAAAACAGGCCTTGCAGTTGGTTTGCGGCGAAGGAGATGGACGTCTTTTGATCGGTGTAGCCGGCGGCAGCGCCAACCGTCGGGAACTGCTGCGAACGTGCGATCCCAACCTGGTCCTGCGCCTGCAAAATACGGGTGGCTGCGATCCGGATATCGTAGTTCTGTTGGAGCGCGGTGCGGATCAGTTTCTGCAGTTCGGGATCCTGAAACACTGTCCACCACTTCTCTTCGGCGATCGATACCTCCGCCGACGGCTGCCCCGCGTTTCTGTAGGCAGGAGGAACAGTCAACTCCGGGCGCCGGTACTTCGGCCCCACGGTGCATCCGGCCAGAGCGAGAACGGCCGCGAGGACAATTGCGGCTCTCATCCGGCCGTCTCCGTTTCCGCCGCGGCGACCGGTGGCTTTCTCGAAAAACGGTGCGCTAGCCTCTCCACCACATCGAATGTCACCGGAACGAAAAAGACGGCGATCAGAGAGGCCGCGAGCATTCCGCCGATCACCGCGGTTCCCAGGATGCGGCGGGAGACCGCGCCCGATCCGGCCGCGACCCACAGGGGAACGCAGCCGAGGATGAAGGCAAAGGCAGTCATCAGAATCGGCCGCAACCGGATTCGCGCGCCCAGCAGGGCGGCTTCTTCCAATGTCCTTCCCTTTTCGTATTCGACTTTGGCGAATTCCACGATCAAAATGGCGTTTTTCGCCGCCAATCCAATTAACATCACTAGTCCGATCTGCGCATAGACGTCGTTTTCGAAGTGCCGCAGCCACAGCGCCAGGTAGGCCCCGAACACCGCAACGGGCGTGCCGAGGAGAACGCTGAAGGGCAGCGACCAGCTTTCGTAAAGCGCCGCCAGAATTAAGAAAACGAAAAATAGCGAAAGCCCGAAGATGGCCGCCGGAGGAACTCCCTTGGAGGCTTGCTGTTCCTGGTAGGACATGCCCGTGTAGTCGAAGCCCATCTCCGGAGGCATGGTCTGCGAGAAGGTCTCCTCGAGTGCTTTCATGACCTGACCGGAACTGTATCCGGGAGCCGCCGACGCGTTAATCTGGGCGGCGTGATATTCGTTGTACCGCATGGTAAACTCCGGGCCGGTGATGCTTTGGATATTGGTGACGGCGCTGAGAGGGACCATCCCGTTGCGGTTGTTCGCGACGTAGAACTGGCCCATGTTCTGGCTGCGCGTCCGATACGCTCCTTCCGCTTCGAGGTACACCTGCCACTGCCGCCCGAACCGATTGAAGTAATTGACCAGGTAGCCGCCCATAAAGGTCTGTAAGGTTTGATAGACATCCCCGATATTCACGCCTTCGCGCGCCACCTTGGCCCGGTCCACGTCCACATACTGCTGCGGAACCCCGGCCAGAAAAGTAGAGCTCACACTGGCGATTTCCGGACGCTTCTTCGCGGAAGCCACGAACCTGGTTACGTTGTCACCCAGAAAGTCCAGCGTTCCGCCTGAGCGGTCTTCCAGCATGAAGGTGACGCCGCCGGAGGTTCCGACCCCCGGAATCGCGGGCGGAGAAAACGAGAACGCAATTCCGTCCGGGACCTTGCTCAGTTCGCGCGTGATGTGGGCCCGGATCGCCGCATACTGCTCTTCCGGCTTCGTCCGCTCGTCCCATGGCTTTTCGGTGACGAAGAAGAAGGCGCTATAGGTGTCCTGAACGCGGCTCAAAAGGCTGAAGCCAAGCACCGACGTGCATCCCTGGACTCCCGGGGTGTGCAGGATGATGTCTTCCACCTTCCTGGCTGCGGCGGAGGTTCGCTGCAGCGATGCGGCGTTCGGCAACTGCAGGCTGACGTAGACGAAGCCGTAGTCTTCTTCGGGGAGGAACGAGGCGGGTAACTTGCCGCCGATCGATCACCGCGGCTGCGGCGATCACAGCGAGGAGCACCAGGCTCACGCCTGCTTTTCGGATCATCACGCCCGAGAAGCTGACGAAGCGATTGGTCCCGCGCCGGAACATGCCATTGAACCAGTTGAAAAACCAGGCCAGCGGCCCGCGCCGCTTCTTCCGGGGGCGGAGCAGCAGGGCGGAAAGCGCAGGGCTGAGCGAGAGCGCATTGAACGCCGAAAAGATCACCGAGATCGCAATCGTGACAGCGAACTGTTGATAAAGACGGCCGGTGATCCCGGGGATGAAGATGGTGGGAATGAAGACGGCGCTCAGGATCAGGGCGATCGCGATTACCGGGCCCGACACTTCCTGCATCGCTTTGAGCGCGGCGTCGCGCGGCGAGAGTCCCTCTTCGATATGGCGCTCTACTGCTTCCACTACGACGATGGCGTCGTCCACCACCAGCCCGATCGCCAGCACCAGCCCGAACAGCGAAAGCGTGTTGATGGAAAAGCCGAGCATCGGAAACACCACGAAGGTGCCGATCAGCGAGACGGGGACGGCCAGCAGGGGGATCAGGGTCGCCCGCCACCCTTGCAGAAAGATGTAGACGACCAGTACCACCAGCGCCAGCGCTTCGAGCAGCGTGTACAGAATCTCGCGCATGCCGGCGGAGACTGCGGCCGTGGTGTCCAGGCTGACCCTGTAGGAAAGGTCGGAGGGGAATCTCTTGCTCAGCTCCGCAATCCGCGCTTTGAGCCGCTGCGCGGCATCGACCGCGTTCGAGCCCGGCAGCTGATAGCAGGCCATGACCGCGGCGGGTTTGCCGTTGTAGCGCCCGCTGAGGCTGTACGTTTGGGCGCCGAGTTCGAGCCGGGCCACGTCTTTCAAGCGCAAGGTGGAGCCGTCCGGATTCGCGCGGAGAATGATGTTCCCAAACTCCTCGGGAGTCGTCAGCCGGCCTTGCGCGCGCACCGTGTAGGTAAACTGCTGGCCTTGCGGCACGGGCTCGCCGCCGATCTGTCCGGCCGGGTTTACCGCGTTCTGCGTCTGGAGCGCCTGCACGATCTGGGGAACCGTGACGTGCAGTTTTGCCAGTTGATCCGGCTTGACCCAGCAGCGCATGGCATACTGCCCTGCGCCGAAGATCTGAACCTGCGCGATGCCGGGAACACGCGTCAACTCATCCACCAGATTGATGTAGGCGTAGTTGGCAAGAAACGTATTGTCGTAGGTGCCCTTCGGCGAATACAGCGCGACCAGCAACAGGGGCGACGACAGCGATTTCTGTACCACCAGTCCCGCGGTATTGACCTGCGCAGGCAATTGCGGCTGTGCCTGGGATGTGCGGAGCTGGGTCAGCACCTGGTCGATATTCGGATCGGTGGTGACGTCGAAATTGACGATGATCTGCGTCTGCCCGCTGCTCGAATTCACCGAGTACATGTAGTTCATGTTGTCCACGCCGCTGATCTGCTCTTCGAGAGGCGTGGCGACCGATTGTTCGAGCGTTTGGGAATCCGCCCCCGGATAGTTCGCCGAGATTCTGATTTCCGGCGGCACGATACTGGGGAACTGCGCCACCGGAAGGGCCAGGGCGGAAACGAGCCCGATCACTACCATGAGGATCGCGATCACCATGGCGACAATCGGGCGGTTGATGAAGAATTTCGACATGCCCTACCTGCTCCCGCTCGCGGCTTCCGGCTTCGGGGTCACGCGGGCTCCGTCCGCCACCTTCATCGTCCCCTCGGTCACCACGCGTTCGCCGGGCTGCACGCCGCTTTGGATTACCCACAAATCGCCCACACGATCGCCGGTCTGGACAGTGCGGATATTGACTACGTTGTCGGGCCCGACTACGGCCACCAGGGTTCGCCCTTGCATTTCGCTAACGGCGCGCTGCGGCACAAGGAGCGCGCCTTTGTGCATTGCGGTCATCGCCCGAATTCTCCCGAACTGGCCGGGGCGCAGTATATTGCCCGGGTTGGCGAATGCGCCGACGATCCGGATGGTGCCGGTCTGCGAATCCACCTGGCGGTCGGCGAAGACGATCCGCCCCTGATGGGGATACGCCTCTCCATTCGACAGCGTCAACTGCAGCGGAATGCGGTTGCCGGCTTGAAGCAGGCCGGCGCCGGAATGAAGGTCGCCCGCCAGTGCCAGGTACTCCTGTTCGCTGATGGAGAAGTAAGCCTTGATCGGATCGAGCGAGGATACCGTCGTGAGAACCGTCGTGGGGCTCACCAGGTTCCCGATCTGGATAGTGGCAATCCCCGCAATGCCGTTAATCAGCGAGTGCACCTTCGTGAACCCGAGATTCAAGCGCGCCTCCTCGGCCGCTGCTTCGGCCGCTTCGATGGCAGCTTTGCTGGATTCGATGCCTGCTTCGTCGGTTTTGACCAGCGCCTCGCTCTGCGCCTGCGCCTGCGTATCGCTGTCGAGTTGGCTCTGCGGGATGGCGTGCGCCGCGGCCAGCGGAGTGTTGCGTTTGAGGTTGATCTCCGCGAGCGCTAATTGGGCGCGCGCCTGGGCCAGCTGGCCCTCGGCCTGTGACAGTTGGCCCTTCGCCTGGGCAAGCTGCGCCTGGGTGCGATCGAGTGCGGCCTGAAACGGCCGGGGGTCGATCTCAAACAGGACTTCGTCTTTGTGGACCAACGATCCTTCGCGATAATTCTGCTTCACCAGGTAGCCGCTAGCCTGCGGCTGAATGTTCGCGTTGACGTAGCCGTCCAGCGTGGCGACCCAGTCGCCGTAGATTGCAACGTCCTTCTGCACCACGGTAGCCACGCCCACCTCCGCCGGTGGCGGTGCTTGCCGCTGCTGGGTGGTCGCTTCCGACTTTCTGGCGCATCCGGCCAGGGAGATCGCTGCGCATACCGCCAATACTGCCGCGGCCGCTTTCCAGTGGGGTTTCATGAGCGGTCCCTCCGCGTGCCGCCGCAGGACTCGATCCGGGCGCTTAGGTAAGAAAAGAGAACCAGTTTGAATTCCTGGACAATCGGTCGCCGCTCGGCAGGCGACACTTCGATGTAAAGCTGATTCAGAGCCTTGATGATGTGCATGGTCACGGTTGCAAGCTGTTTTGCCCTGGGTTTAGAGAGGCGCGGCTGCTGCGCCAGGAAGAAGCCTGAGAAGCGCTCCCGAAGCAGATTGCGGATTTCGGGCGACGTACGGGTGCTTCGCGGAGCTTCGAGCAAGGCCAGGAAAGCCGGATGGCGCTCGACAAATTGAACCGTCAAATCAATCAGATGATTGACGAATTCCTCCAGCTTCAGACTGCCGGCTTCTTCGGCCAGCGGCGCGCAGAGAGCGTCGAACCGGCGGCAGTAATGCGTGCGCAAAGCCTGGGTGATCGCGCCCTTATTCGGGAAGAACTGATAAAGCGACCCGATGGACGCCCCGGCGCGTTCGGCGATGGCGCTCATAGTGGCCGCTTCGTAGCCCGTTTCCGCAATGACCGATGCGGCGGCCTCGATTAGTTCGGCGACGCGGCGTTCTCCACGTTCCTGGCAAGGGATTCTTCTTGGTTGCGTTGAAGCGGGCGACGGCATCCGTTGCTCCCCATTATATATGAGGATCTCCTCACATTGCCGGAGGGGGCGTTTTGCGCAGGCAAGGCCGGATTTGGGAGAGAATAAAAGAATTCATGTACAACGCGAAGGCATACTCGGCCGCGAGCGCAACATCGACGCTGGCCTCCACGACAGTCCGGCGGCGCGAGCCAACCGAACACGACGTACAGATCGAGATCCTGTTCTGCGGGATCTGCCACTCCGACCTGCACCAGGTCCGCAATGAATGGAAGGGCGTCATGCCGACGGTCTACCCCTGCGTCCCGGGGCATGAAATCGTGGGCCGTGTCACCAGGACCGGACCGGCAGTCAAGGGGTTCAAGCCCGGCGACCTGGCCGCGGTCGGGTGCATGGTCGATTCCGACCGCACCTGCCCCGAATGCCAGGCCGGCCTCGAGCAGTTCTGTCCGAACGGGACCCTGACTTACAACTTTCCGGACAAGCATTTGGGAGGAGTTACCTACGGTGGTTACTCCGAGAGCATCGTGGTGGACGAGCGCTTTGTCCTGCATGTCCCTTCCAACCTCGATCTTGCCGGCGCCGCTCCTCTGCTCTGCGCCGGAATCACGACATACTCGCCCATGCGCCACTGGGGCGTCACCAAAGGGAAGAAAGCCGGTGTGGTGGGGCTTGGCGGATTGGGCCACATGGCCGTGAAAATCGCCCACGCGCTGGGAGCGCGAGTAGTAGTCTTCACAACTTCTCCCGGCAAGAAGGAAGACGCGTTCCGCCTCGGCGCCGACGACGTGGTCATCTCACGCAACGCGGACGAGATGCAGAAGCACGCGGGCAGCTTCGATTTCATTCTCGACGCCGTCTCCGCCGATCACGACATCAGCGCTTACATTCAACTGCTCCGCCGCGACGGCAATCTCACTCTGGTCGGCGCCCCGGAAAAGCCCCTCGCGGTCTCCGCGTTCGGACTGATCATGGGACGCCGCAGCCTCTCGGGATCGCCGATCGGTGGGATCCCCGAGACCCAGGAGATGCTCGATTTTTGCGGCGCAAACAACATCACCGCCGACGTCGAAGTCATCCCCATCCAGAAGGTCAACGAAGCCTACCAAAGGCTGCTCAAGGCCGACGTGAAGTATCGATTCTCTATCGACATGGCATCTCTTAAGTCCGAGTGAGACGTTCCGTGCGAAGACCGGGCCGTATTCATCCCCACTTCGTCGTGGTGGTATCCCGTAGGCCCCTTGCTACACTAGATTAGGGATGCTGCCCGTAGTGATCAAGCTGATGACCCAGCCGTCTTCTGCCTCTGCCCGATGGGAAGGGCTGGAGCCCGAACAACTCATCCGCGCTTTTCGCCTGATGCACACCGCGCGGCGGCTCGACGACCGCGAAGTCGCGCTCAAACGCCAGAGCCGCATCTATTTTCAGATTAGCGGGGCAGGTCACGAGGCCATCCAGGTGGCCGCCGGAATGGTCCTGCACCCCGGCCGCGACTGGTTTTACCTCTATTACCGTGATCGCGCGCTCTGTCTGACGCTCGGTGTGACGCCGCACGAAATGCTGCAGCAGGCGGTCGGGGCCGCTGCGGATCCCGCTTCGGCCGGGCGCCAGATGCCCTCGCATTGGGGGCACCGGAATTACAACATCGTGAGTGTGTCCTCCCCTACGGGCACTCAGTTCCTCCAGGCGGCCGGATGCGCCGAAGCGTCGCGCTATCGCGACCCGGATTCCAGCGAGGTCACGCTGGTGACCTCGGGCGACGGCGCTACCAGCGAGGGCGAGTTCTGGGAGTCGCTCAACATCGCCTGCCTCGCGCGGCTCCCCCTGCTTTACCTGATCGAGGATAACGGGTACGCCATTTCCGTCCCGATTGAATGCCAGACCGCGGGCGGCAGGATTTCGGAACTGGTCTCCGGCTTCCCGGCGCTCTTCCGTCAGGAGGTCGATGGCACGGACTTTTTGGCTTCGTTCCGCACAATGAAAGCCGCGGCCGCCTGGGTTCGGGCCGGGAAAGGGCCGGCGCTCGTCCACGCCCACGTCATCCGGCCTTACTCCCACTCTCTCTCGGATGACGAGCGCCTCTACAAGCCGCCCGCCGAACGGGAAGCCGAGACTGCCCGCGATCCGGTTCTGACCTTTCCCAAAATGCTGGTGGACGATGGCATCCTCGATCGCCAGATGCTCCAGCGCATCACGCATGAGATCGACGAAGAGATTCACGAGGCCACGCAGCAGGCGCTTCGGGACGCCCCCCCGCCCGCGACTCCGTCTACCTGAATCTTTACTCGCCGGCGACCGATCCCACGGCGCCGTCGTTCGCGGCACAGCCGCATTTCACCGGGGCACCCATGACGATGGTGGACCTCATCAACGCCACGCTTCGCGAGGAGATGCGCCGCGACCCCGATATTCTGGTCTTCGGCGAAGACGTGGCGGATTGCAGCCGCGAAGCGAACCTCTCCGACGTAAAGGGGAAGGGCGGAGTCTTCAAGGTCACCGCGGGTCTCCAGGCCGAGTTCGGCGCGCGCCGCAGTTTCAATACGCCGCTTGCGGAAGCCGCCATCGTCGGCCGCGCGATAGGCATGGCAGTGCGCGGACTGAAGCCCGTCGCCGAGATTCAATTTTTCGATTATATTTGGCCGGCAATGATGCAGATTCGCGACGAGTTGGCCACCATGCGCTGGCGCTCCGGCGGACACTTCGCCTGCCCCGCGATCCTGCGCGTGCCGATCGGCGGCTACCTCAACGGCGGTGCCATCTATCACAGCCAGTCCGGCGAGGTCGCCTTTACGCACATCCCCGGGTTGCGTGTCGTAATGCCGTCGTGCGCCCTTGATGCCTGCGGCCTGCTGCGGACCGCGCTGCGCTCCGACGACCCGGTGATGTTTCTGGAGCACAAGAAGCTTTACCGCGAGCCGTACAACCGCTCGCCGCATCCCGGTCCGGATTTCACTATCCCGTTCGGCCGCGCACGCATCGTTAAACCGGGCCGCGCGCTCACCGTGATCACCTACGGGGCGCTCGTGCAGAAGGCTCTCCAGGCCGCCACACAAACGGAGCGGCGCAACCCGGAGAGGTCCGTCGAAGTCCTGGACCTCCGGTCGCTCGCGCCCTATGATTGGGAAGCCATTGCGACGTCGGTTACCAAGACCAGCCGGGTCCTCATCGCGCACGAAGATTGTCTTTCGTTCGGGTACGGCGCTGAGATCGCCGCTCGCATCGCTTCCGAGTTGTTCGACAGGCTGGACGCGCCGGTCCGCCGCGTCGGCGCGCTCGATACCTGGATCGGCTACCACCCGCAACTCGAATCGGAGATTCTCCCGCAAACCGAAACCCTGGTTTCGGAGATCGAGCGATTGCTGGTGTGGTGAATGGCCTTATAATCTTCGTATGTCCGAAATCGACGTCCCCCGCCGGGCGTTTCTGCGCGGTGTCACCGCGGCCGGCGCGCTCTCCTATTCGCGAATTCTCGGTGCGAACGACCGCGTTCAGCTAGGTCTCATCGGCTGCGGCGACCGCGGCCGGTACGACATGGGCAACTTCCTCAAGACCGGTACGGTCGACGTCGTGGCCCTGTGCGACATCTGGGGGACCAACCTCGAAAAGGCCAGGCAGCAGGCCCCCAACGCCCAGACGTTCAGCGATCACCGCAAACTGCTCGAACTCAAGGAAGTGGATGTGGCCCTG
This sequence comes from Bryobacterales bacterium, assembly GCA_963796485.1. GTDB lineage: Bacteria > Acidobacteriota > Terriglobia > Bryobacterales > Bryobacteraceae > CAWCDJ01. The sequence continues at coordinate 15,076 of CAWCLV010000012.1, read as the reverse complement.
ATCGGCGTGCCCGATCACTGGCATACCGGAGTCGCCGTTGACGCGTTGAATGCCGGCAAGGACGTCTACGTCGAAAAGCCGCTGACCCGGACCATCGAAGAAGGGCCGCGAATCGTCAAGGCGGCGCGCGTCAACAAGCGCGTCTGCCAGGTGGGCATGCAGCAGCGCTCGGGCAAGCATTACATCCAGGCCAAGCAGGAGTATATCGATACCGGCAAACTGGGCAAGATCACGCTGGCGCGCACATGGTGGCACGGCAACGGCTACCATCTCCGCAAAGCGCCGGCCTCGCTGCAAACGCTGCCAGCGGATTTGGATTGGGCGCACTTCCTGGGGCCGGTGAAGTGGCGCGATTGGGACCCGCAGCAGTATTGGAACTGGCGCGCCTACCTGGATTTCGGCGGCGGGCAGGTCACGGATCTGTTCACCCATTGGATCGACGTAGTCCACATGTTCATGGGCGATGACATTCCGTTCTCCGCACAGGCCGCCGGCGGCGTCTACAACTATAAGGACGGCCGCACTGCTCCCGATACCATCAACGTGCTGCTCGAGTACCCGACTCAGTTCACCGCCACCTTCGAAGCCACGCTGGTTCCCGGCATCACGGGCGCGGCGCAGGAGTTTTGCGGCACCAAGGGCCGGCTCTGGATCGATCGCGGCCGGTACGAGTTTACGCCCGTCGGGCGCGGCGCCGAAACCACCGTGGTCAAGGCTTTCAGCAATATCGATGCAGACCACGTGGAGAACTTCCTGGAGTGCGTCAAATCACGGAAACAGCCGAATGCCGATGTGCTGATCGGGCACCGTTCCGCCCAGGCGTCGCACCTCGGCAACATTTCTTACATGCAGAAGCGGCGCATCGATTTCGACCCGGTCCGCGAGGAGATTCAGCCGTTCTGAGGCCCTTGCTATACTAGTAGTTTCAAGACCATACACTGAGGAGTTTCATGATTTCTGCAACACAACTGCGTCCGGGCATGGTGATCAAGTTCAACAACGAGCTGTATTCGGTTTTCAGCGTGAACCACCGGACGCCGGGCAACCTGCGCGGCTTTGTGCAGGCGAAGATGCGCAGCCTGCGCAGCGGGACGATGACCGAGCACCGCTTCTCTTCCGAAGACCGCGTGGAGAAGGCGATGCTCGAAGAACGTCAGATGGAGTATCTGTACGACGACGGTGAATACTACTACTTCATGAACACCGAAACCTACGAGCAGATGCACCTCATGAAAGACCTGCTGGGCGATGCCACCCAGTACCTTATCTCGCAGTTGAAGATCACGGTGGAATTCTACGAAGGCAAGCCGATCGGCGTGGAACTCCCCGCGACCGTGGACCTCACCGTCGTCGAAACCGAGCCCGGCTTGAAGGGCGCCACCGTTTCCAACGTCACCAAACCCGCGAAGACCGAAACCGGCCTGGTCGTCCAGGTGCCGCCGTTCATCACGGAAGGCGAAAAGATCCGCGTCAACACCGCGGAAGGCACTTACCAGGAACGCGCTTAGACCGTTCCTGCGATCACCGCGGCAGCCAGTTCATCCTCTTCCGAGGGCAGCACCGTGCGCAGGTCGAGGAGGACGCGATGCTCTTCGATGCGCGCGATCACAGGCGGCACACCCTTGCGCAGCCGCAGTTCGGTTTGCACCGCATCCTTCGTTTGCAGGGCGATCACCCAGGTCGCCAGCGACTGCTGGGGCGTCGATCCTCCGCCGATAACGGAGTGCCCCGGCAGGAGCTCGCCTCGCAACTCCGGGCAGCGCTTGAGCAGTGCTTCGGCACGGCGGCAGATATCGTCTGCGCATTGCCGGATCATTGCCAGCGCCGGCACGCGCTCCCAATTCTCCAGCAGCAGGTCGCGGAGCGTCGTTTCGAGCACCTGGTAGATCAGCTTGTCGAGGCGGAGTGCGCGGAACAGCGGGTTGCGCCGCAACCGCGCGACGATTTCCGGCTTCCCCGCCAGAATTCCGGCCTGCGGTCCACCCAGGAGCTTGTCGCCGCTGAACGAAACCAGATCCACACCGGCGTCGAGGCTCTCCGAAACGAGCGGCTCGTCTATGCCGAAAGCCCGCAGATCCGTTACGCAACCGCTGCCCAGGTCCTCGTAGACCGGAATGCCGCGTTCGCGTCCGAGTGCGGCCAGTTCTCCCAACGTGGGCGCTGCGGTGAATCCCTCGATGCGGAAGTTGCTGCGGTGGACCCGCATCAGCAGCCGTGTCCGTTCCCCGATCGCTGCGCGGTAATCGTCGATGTGGGTGCGGTTCGTGGTCCCGACTTCGCGCAGGACGGCGCCGGAGCGCGTCATGATCTCGGGGATCCGGAACCCGTCGCCGATTTCGATGAGTTCTCCCCGCGAGACCACCACCTCGCTGCCGGCAGCCAGTTCATTGAGTGCCAGAAAGACCGCGGCAGCATTGTTGTTGATGGCGATCCCCGGCGCCCCGAGCAATCGTTCCAGCAGCGCGGAAATGTGTACGTCGCGCTTCCCGCGCCGGCCGGCCGCCAGGTCGTATTCGAGGTTGGAGTAGCCGCCGGGGATCGTTTGGTTCGCCAGAGGCGCGCGTCCCAGGTTGGTGTGAAGCACGACCCCCGTGGCGTTGAGGACGCGTCGCAGCGAGGGTTCGGCGAGTGCTGAGAGCGCTTCGTTCACCCGCGTTTCGGCCGAAGCCCCGTTGCCGCCGCCCGCCAGGATCTCCGCCCGCATCCGGTCGAGAACGCGCCGCGTCTCGGCGACGACGAGGTTGTGCGGGAACCTGCCGGCGTCGGCCCCGATCCGCTCGACGACGAGGTGCACAGCCGGAAGTCCCCGCAACTTGCTCACGTCTCGCACGATTCCGATGTTACCGCGCTTGTGTCGGAGGGGTGTGACGGATTAAACTAAAGAAGATCGGGGCGTGGCTCAGCCTGGCTAGAGCGCCTGGTTCGGGACCAGGAGGTCGGTGGTTCGAATCCACTCGCCCCGACCATTTATCTGCAATAATTTCAAGGATTTAAAGCGGCCTCGGGTTAATCGCCCGAGGCCGTTTTGCTTGTGGTATGCCCAGAAGTATGCCCCCCTCGAACCTTCGCCATCGCCTTGCGAACGGTTTCCCTCTGCAGATTAAGGTTCCGGCCCGGTGGGAGCAGCGTTCTCATACAACACTGGGCTGACAGCCAGGGGCGGGCCGCAGCGTGGCGTCGATATCAGTTGGGTCGAGCGCAGAAACCCGTGCGGCGGCGGGCGACATCGGGGCGAAACCGATGGCCGCGGGATGGCTCGGATCGAGCGAATTGCGGACGCTCTTTTCGAGCCACAAACTGACGATCCGGTTGTGAGAGAGCACGCGGTCCTGCATCCAACATATTCCCGCCCCAGAGTTGTGGCCGAAACCCGGCATCCCGTAGGATGACCTCGTCTCGAACAGTTCACGCGATCCGTTCCGCCTTCCGACCGGTGAACGCCTGCTGCCTGCGGACGATCAGCGGCGATACCTCGGCGCCAGGCCCGGGGCAGCGGGATTGCGAAGGTGACTTACACTGCTTACGTGAGCTTGGAATTCGTCAGGTTCAGCCCGGCGCGAATTTCCTGAGCCAACTGCGTCGCGTTCCCGGTCTTGAACTGGTGCGAGAAGTAGAGCTGCGGATGCTCGTCGGTCTCCTGGTTATAGAGACACCCGACGTCCCAGCCCTTGGCTCGCATGGCCTTGGTTACGGGCATCACCTCGGAGGCGAGCATCGCGAAGTCCACCACCGCGGCCGCGTCTTCACCGCCCCCGTGAGGCTGAAAAGCGATGGGCGCGGCGATGTTCAGGTAAGGGCTGACCTGAATGCCTCCGAGGGTGATCGGCTCTTTGCGTGGCACGTCGAAGTTGACAACGCCGTCGTTCCCGAGGTCCGGAGACGCACCCAGAATCCTGCCGAGTTCCTTCGCGGGCAGGGGCGTCGTGGGATTGGCCGGCAGGGTCTGCGGGAACGGCGTCGATGTAACATTCAGGCCGGCCTTGATGCCGTGCGCGATCTGCTCGGGGTCGCCCGCCGCGCGGAAGTGAATGAACCAGACCATGGGCGAGAAGTCGTACAGATGCTGGTGCTCGGCCTGGAACACGATGTCGTGCGCCACAAGCTGGTCGACGAACGGGTCGAGTTCGTCCGGCTTGAACGCCAGGTCGGCATTCATCACGGCCCGGCCGTTTCCCAGTGGCTGAAAGAAAATGTCTCCGTTGATCTGGAACGCCGGCTTGATCGGAACACCGTGCAGGGTGACATTTGTAATGTCGCTCCGCTCGATTTCTATCGAGAGCAGGCCGTGGGTCATTTTGCCCTGGGCCTGGAGGATCGATTCGACTTTGGCGAGCCCGCTCGCCGGGATCCTCGCATCCGCCTTTCCGACGCGATTGGCGCCAGACTGCGCTCCGGCCGCCGTACGGGCCATCCAGCCGCCGGCCACGCCTCCCCCCCAGGCCAGCAGGCGGCGGCGGCTTACGTTGTGAAAACGGGTTATCGGATTCGGCATAGCGACGCCTTTAGTTTTGCTCGCCGCGCGGCACGGCGCGTGTCCTGTAACGCGCAGAGCCGCTGCGGTGGGTATGCTGGAGGCCGGATCCGATGCCGGGCCGGTGCGGAAAAGCGCGGCCCCGCCCGCTCTCCCTCTAAAGTGCGGAGAAACGGGAATCGCGGGATTGTCACCCGGCGGCCGATGTTGCATCCTGTTATTCGGAAGTCCCATGCCTGTCTACGAGTATCGCTGCCGGAAGTGTGGCATGCGATTTGAAATGCCGCGCGGGATGCGGGATGCCGGTCGCGGCCCGCTGCTGTGGATGTTTGCAGCCTGCCAGTGCAACTCGTTCGGGCCAAGCCGATCCACTTGAGGGCCCGAAACCACGGCCGGTTGACCTCCAGACACTCTCCATGACTATGAACCAAAGAACCTTCGAACCAAGCAAGGCGCATCGCCTCGACGATCCGCAACGGTTAATCTGGATGCCTCCAGGCGAGGTCATCGAGCGGTTGGGCGTAACACCCGGAATGGTAGTTGCGGATATCGGCGCCGGGACCGGATTCTTTGCCCTCCCGTTCTCCCGTGCCGTGGACCAGACCGGTGCGGTGTGGGCTATCGATCTGCAGCCCGAGATGCTCCGTTTCCTGGAAGAGAAGCTAAAGCGGGAGAGTTCTTCGGAAAACATTCGCCTGCACGAAGGCGACGCCGCCCATACCGGTCTTCCGGATGGTGTTTGCGACCTGGCGTTCCTGGCGAATCTCTGGCACGAACTGGACGACCGAAATGCGGTCCTCGCGGAAATGCGCCGCATCTTGCGCCCTGGCGGGCGGATCGCGATCCTGGATTGGCGCAACGACGTGACATACCCGCCCGGACCGCCCCTGGATCATCGCGTTGCCGCCGATCGGGCGGAAGCAACGCTCAGCGGTGCCGGGTGGCGGAACGTAAGCTCCGGCCTGCTGGGCCCCTACAGCTATTTGCTGATTGCCTCGGCGGAGTAGCCACCGATTCCATGCCGGTCAGGATGCCGTCCGCCGGCCCGTCCGTGTTGCCTGCTGTCTGCAGTCCGCTCCGCAGTTCGGCCCTGGCTGAAACGGTGAGCGGCCGGCGCACCGTGGGCCGATAGCGGCGGTCTCCCTTCCTTCGGCGATCTTCCCGCGCGAACCGACGCGGCTACGATTACCGGATCATGATCGACCACGAACCCGGCATGCGCCGCACCGGGTTCGATTTCGAATACCGATGCATTCCGCCGCCGTACAACAGCGTTCCGGCTCAAGTGGTCAAGGCCGGCTTGGCCGTGCCATTCTGCCGCTATCTTCCTAACCGGTTTTGCACAGCATGACGCGAACTTCGACATGTCAAATGTGGAAATCTCTTGACACTTGCGCAATTGCGCAATTGCTTGATTTCAGAATTTAAGATCTGATACTATCCAGCCGAGGTTATTGGTCATGTGTAGAACCGCTTTTCTCTTATCACTGCTCATCCTGGCGCAACCGGCCGGGTCGGCATGGGGCGCGGGTATAGATGCCGCCCTACCACCTGACGAGACCACCGCCAAGGCCGGGCCGGCCGCCGTACCCGCGACCCCCGCGGTAGCCACTACCGAAGGGTTGCAACAGGAACTGGACAAGTTGAAGCAGGAAGTCGCTGCCCTGGAAGAAAAATTGAAGACCAGGGAACAGCAGGCGCAACAGCCCAAGCAACCCGAGCCGGCGCCCAGCGAGGTTGCGCAATCACTGAAGGAACTTGACCAGCGGGTGTCTGAGACAGAGCGCGGACAGGCGCTGGACCGCTTGCGCTTCAGCGGAGACTACCGGTTCGAGGGCCACAGCATCATCGGCACGGTACCTTCGCATTTCGACGGAATGCAACTGCAAAACCTCCTCGTCAAGACTATGTTCGCGATGCCCATCCTGGGCCGGCCGCCTGCAAGTCTCAGCGAGATCAACAATACGGTCAGCTCCAATTATGCGAACTATCTACAGTTCACAAATAATCTGACATTCAACCAGCTAAAGCAGGGGATGGCCTCATTCCCCGCCGCGATGCAGCAGCAGCTATTCGGGATGCTGATGCCATCGACCTTTACCCCTGCTTACAACAACAACAACGACGCGATGTTTACCAACCGCCTCAGGCTGAATTTCGACGCCAAGGTATCCGACAACGTTTCCTTCAGCGGCCGGCTGGGTATGTACAAGGTTTTCGGAGATTCAACCGGCGTCCAGGTCTTTGACGGCCAGCCAACATCGATGAACGTGGATGGCACAACCGGAGGCGTGCCGAATTCCGACCAGATGCGCGTTGAAAGGGCGTTTTTCAGCTGGAATAATATCGGCGGCTCGAATCTGTATCTCTCCATCGGCCGGCGTCCTTCTACCGGCGGGCCCCCCATGAATTACCGCCAGGACGAGCTGCGAGGCGGAACGCCGTCGGGATCGCTGATTGACTATCAGTTCGACGGAATCACCGTGGGGTACAAGTTGTCCGACAAGATGATCTGGCGGCTATGCTGGGGCCTGGGGTATGAATCCGGCTGGGGCAACGGCAATCTGCTGAAGATGCCGCAGGACCGGCTGAAAGACAGCCATTTCCTGGGCGCCAATCTGGACCTTTGGAATACCGAAGACACGCTGGTGCAAGCCACCTATGCTCACGCTTTCAATGTCACGGACGGTTTCGATGGTTCGGTGGTGCTAACGGTCAATCCGCTCACCGGCGATCCCGTCAACGCTCCTGTAGTGATGCGGTATACACCTTCGGCGAACCTGGGCGGGATCCACCTCTTTGGCGTGAATGTAACCCATAAGGCACGGTCCATGGATTTCTACACCAGCGGCAATCTGTCAGCCACGCGTCCGAACGGCACGACAACCCCATTTGGCGGACTTCTCTCGGACCCATTCGAGACGCCGGTGAACCACTCCGGATACATGTTTCTGGGAGGGCTGCGCTGGAACCTGCCTGATGATGAGAGGACCAAGATCGGCTTTGAATTCAATCATGGCAGTCAATACTGGTTCAACTTCGCCCAGGCAGCGGATGACATCATTGCGCCGAAGACCGACACACGGGGCAATGTGTTCGAGACATACCTGACGCACCGCATCAACAGCCGGTTCATCTTCAAGGCCGACTTCATCCGCTACAACTACGACTATTCCGGGTCGGGATGGCACCTGGGTTCTCCCAAGGCGCTGGATTCCAACCCGACACTCGGGTTTCCGACATATATCCGCGCCACAATGTTCACGCTCGGGATGACGACGCGGTTTTGAGTCACAGGCTATGCCGGGCCGCGGAACGGCCCGTCCCACTTACTTATCTATTGACAGGAGATGCTCATGATAAACCGAAATCGTTCGCTCCGTTTGATCCTTTTCGCGGCTATCTCGCTCGCCGGGGTAGCTCTGCTTTCCTCCGTGGCCTCTGCCGGCGCGCCGAAGGGCAGCGAGACTAAGGGCCGCACCTATTATCGCCAATTCTGCAAGGACTGCCACGCGAAGGGCGCTAAAGGAGGCGAGGTATCGCCGCTTACAAAGACCCAGGCGCAATGGCGTACCTATTTCCAAAAGGCAAAGCACGCGGGCGGCGCCGAGCCGCTCACGAAGTTCATGGACGAGACCAAACTGCTCGACGTCCAGACCTTTTTGATCAACCACGCCGCGGACTCGCCCCAGCCGGAGACGTGCGGTAAGTAGAACGGACAGGGGCGTGAGACGGCACGGGCTCGCGCCCCCGCAAAGACGGGAGCAAAACGATGCAGGAACAGTTAAACCGGAGGGGAGTTGTGCGCGACACAAGACATAGGTTGCCGGCTTCGGAGCGACGAATGCCGTGGCTCTTCAGGGCGGCAATGGGGCTGGGGCTGCTCTGCGTTGTGTTGCCGGGACAGGAGGCCAACCGGGGTTCGTCCCCAGCGCCCAGGCTGGCTCACCCGCCGGTCATTCTCAAGGACGAAGCCGGCCGCAACGTCCTCGAATCGGGCAAACCCATCAGCACCAGGCATACCTGCGGAGGCGACTGTCACGACTATGACTTCATCGCCGACAGCTTTCATTTCCAGCAGGGGAAGACTGAGATGGATCCGCTGCTGCTCTCGTCCCACGGCGTATCGAGCTTCAACTCCTCGCCGGGAATGTTTGGAAAATTCTCGATCATTCCCAATCGCCAACTTACTCACGAGAGTATCACCGACGCTTCCGACGCAGATATGAGCCAACCCGAGTGGCTGACCAAGTGCGGGGGCTGTCACGTGGGCGGAGGGATTTCGGAGTACGACCTGCGCGGCCAACGGTTCCTGTCGCCCGGCGCCAAACCGTCCGGCGCTCTCGACGCGAGCTATACGATTCGGGATCGGGAGAAGGGCGCAATCGTCCCGTGGGACTGGGAAAAGAGCGGTATCGCAGAGGCCGACTGCTTCCTCTGCCACGTGCCGAAGGCCAGCCGGGCAGCGCGGAAAAAGGAGGTCGGCAGCGGAAACTTCCGGTGGGCGAACAATGCGACGCTTGCCGACACGGGAATTGTCGCCGCCGGCCGGGAAGGCTCCTTTACTTACAATCGTGCCGCCTTCAACCCGGACGGAAGCATCAAGGCGGAAGTCCTGAACCTTTCGGATCCCGCGCTGGAGAATTGCGCCATGTGCCACGGCTTCACCGCCAGAAATACAACCGTGATTCAGGCAATTCAACATGCCGACATCATGCGCGGCACTGAAAAAGCCGGCTGGATTTATAACGGCGCTAAGATCAGCGATACCGTGTCTCCCAAAATCGTCGGGAAAGAGAGCATGAATTACCCGTGGGATGCGCATGCGGCCAAGGGTCTGATCTGCATCGACTGCCATTTCTCCCCCAATAATCCCGGACGCATGATCCAGGAAGACCTCAAGAAGAACCTCCGCTTTAAGCCGGTCGGCGAAGATATCGCCGTTTACCTGAAACGGCCCGACCACAACTTTGCACGGGGCAACATCCCGCCGGAAACCGTCAATGCCACCCGCCATAGCACGATGCGGGCATGCGGCGATTGTCACGATGCGGAAAAGGGCCATGCGTTCTTACCCTATAAAGGCCGCCATTTTGCGGCATTGGCCTGCCAGACATGCCACATTCCAGCGGTCCACTTTTGGGCCTACCGCAGTGACGATTGGGGCTTCCTGATGGACACCGGCACCAGCCGCGTCACCTTCCGTGGCATTGACGGAAGCATAGTCGATCCCGAATCCGAAGTGTCGGGTTATCTCCCCGCGTATATCCCAACGCCGGATAAGAATAACCGCATGCAGATCCGCCCGACGAACCTGATCACGGGAGTCTATTGGTTCGACATCACCAAGAACCGGCCGGTCTTCACCTGGCAGGTTCAAGAAGCGTTCTTTGAAGAACATCCCGCCGAAGGGGAGTGGAAGTACCGTGCGGAAATCGTTAAGTCATTCGGCGACAAGGACGGAATCATCGACATCCCGCAAGCAGTGTACGACACTCCGGAGAAGATCGCGCTCGTGAAGGAGCTGCTGCGGAAATACGCCGGCGTGACAGACGTCGAACTGCGAATCGAAGTCGTTCCCTGGGCCATGAGCCACAGCATTGTGGGAAAGGGCCAGGCAATTAAGGAATGTACGGCTTGCCATTCCAGTAACAGCATGTTGCACCGCCCCCTGGATCTGAACACATCTCTTCCCAAAGGTGTACCGGTGATCTATCGCGGCCGGAAAGTCAACGTCGTTAACTTTGCAGGCAAGGAGCCGACTTTCGACAATCGGGGACTGCTCCAATCCTTTTACATCATAGGGAACAGCCGGTCACCCTGGGTTGAGTGGCTCGGCTGGCTGGCAGTGCTGGCTGCCGCTTTGTTCAGTATTCTACACGGAAGTCTTCGCCTGTTGAGAGGTCGCCCATGATACTTGAAACGCCGCCGTTGTATACCATCCATGAAAGAGTTTGGCACTGGCTGCAGGCCGCGTTGATGATCCTCCTGATATCGAGCGGTCTGGCCATTCATTATCCTGACCGCTTCGGGATTCTTGGATCCATGGCGAACGCCATACGAGTACATACGTGGATTGGGGCGTTGCTGATGCTGAATGCCTTCCTCGGCGCGTTCTATCATTTGACGGCTGAGAAGTATCACCATTTTCTGCCCAGGATGGACGACTTTACCGGCGCCGCAGTCAGGCAGGCGAGGTTCTATCTGTACGGCATTTTCAAAGGAGAGCGCCACCCCATGGAGATGGATCCGCGCCGTAAGCTCAATCCCCTGCAGAAAATCACGTATCTGGCACTCCTGAACATCCTCATACCGTTCCAGATCGTCACGGGTGTTCTGATGTGGGGCGCTGATCGTTGGCCACAACTGTTCGACAAGATCGGTGGGCTATGGCTTCTCGGTCCGGCTCACACTCTCGGCGCTTACCTCTTCCTGGCATTTTTGATCGGTCATATGTATTTGGCGACCACCGGTCCGACACCGTTGGCGCTTCTGCGAGCTATCACCGCGGGCCGCGCCGAAACCCGTCCGGCCGGTACAGAGTGACGCGCCATGGCTTCAGGTCTCGCTGGTAAAACCTGCGATTCGTTCCCGGCCGAACCAAAAGAGGCCGGTATCCGTTATAAAATACAAGCAGGGAGTCCCATGCGTAAAGGCAGCAGCCCGGAATCGGAAGAACAGATCTTCGAAATGCAGGTGCGCATTTGCAAAGCGTTCGCCAACTCGACCCGTCTCCGAATGCTCGACCTTCTCGCAAAGCGCGGGCAATCCGTTTCCGATCTCCAATCCGCGCTTGGCATCACGCTGCCGAATGTCTCTCAGCATTTGGCCATCCTTAAAGCGGCCGGCGTGGTATCGACCCACCGCGATGGCAAACAGATCCATTGTTCGCTGACATTTCCAGAAGTGAAGCAGGCATGCCAGCTCATCCGGGACGTGCTTCGCGCCCAGTTGCGAAACGACCGCAAACTGGTTGTGTAAGCGAGGGTCGGAGGCAGCAGGCCCGGCGGCTGCTTCACGCGCAAGGCATCTGTCCGCCAGTTCCGCGACTTCGCGGTCAATACCCTGGGAACCTGTAAGCACATCGAGGCCCTCCTTTTGCGCCTCGGCAAGCGCTATGGCAGGGTTCTCGGAGCCCCAAGTTTGCGCGGACACGCTTAAATGCGCTTCCCCCAAGTGACCCTGTGGCGGAAAGGTTCGGATGGAGGTCAAGTCCCCACTCAACAACACGCCGCGCGGTGCGTCGCCGTGGAAAAGCTGGGACTGTGGGGGCGGGGGAAAGCCAAAAGCAGGCTTCCCACGGCCCCCACAGTCCCGAGGAAATCTCGCAAAGCGCGCGCGACTCCCATTTTTCCACTGCGCCACTTGCTCTGCTAAAACCGGGCAAGTTGAAAAACCTACGGCACGCGCGCGTACTTCAGCAGCCCCGGCGTTGTCCGAAAGTAGCCTTCCCGGCGAACCGGGCCTGCGCGCCGAGGCGTTCTTCAATGCGCAGGAACTGGTTGAATTTGGCCACGCGCTCGCTCCGGCAGCCCGAGCCCGTTTTGATGTGGCCGGCGCTCGTTGCTACGGTCAGGTCGGAGATGAACGTGTCCTCGGTTTCACCGGACCGGTGCGACACGAAGCAGCGGTAATTGTTCCGGCCGGCCAATTCGATCGTGTCCAGCGTTTCCGTCACCGAGCCGATCTGATTCAACTTTATGAGAATCGAGTTGGCGATTCCCTTCTCGATGCCTTCCTGAAGAATCGCCGGATTCGTGCAGAAGATGTCGTCGCCCACCAGTTCGATCTTCGATCCAAGGGCCGCCGTTAGCGCTTTCCACCCCTCCCAATCGTTCTCGCCCATGCCGTCTTCCAGCAGCACGATCGGGTATTGATTCACCCACGTCTCCCACTTCTTCACGAGTTCATCGGAGCTGATGGCTTTCTTGGTTGATTTGAAGAGAATGTATTTTCCGTTGTCCCACATCTCGCTGGCGGCGGGATCGAGGCAGATCGAAATGTCGGCGCCGGGCTTGTAGCCGGCCTTCGTGATGGCCTCCAGAATCAACTCCACGGCCTCATCGTTCGACTTCAGGTCGGGAGCGAACCCGCCTTCGTCTCCCACGGCCGTGCTGTAGCCTTTGCCGCGCAGCACCTGCTTGAGGGAATGGAAGGTCTCCATGCCTTTGCGGATCGCTTCCGCGAAAGAAGGTGCGTTGTGCGGCACGATCATGAACTCCTGGAAGTCCACCGTGTTGTCGGCGTGCTTTCCGCCGTTTAGCACGTTCATGCAGGGGACGGGAAGAAGGCAGGCATTGGAGCCGCCAAGGTATCGGTAAAGAGGCAACCGGTGCGCACCCGCCGCGGCGCGAACCGTGGCCATCGACACTGCGAGGATGGCGTTCGCCCCGAGCTTGCTTTTGTTCGGGGTGGCGTCGAGCGCGATCATTGCCGCATCGACTGCACGTTGGTTGGTGGCATCGATGCCTGTGACCGCCTTTCGAATTTCGGTGTTGATGTGGCCGGCTGCCTTCGTGACGCCCTTACCGCCGTACCGGCTCTTATCGCCGTCGCGAAGCTCCACCGCCTCCTTTTCGCCGGTTGAAGCGCCGGAGGGCACCGCGGCACATCCCACGCTGCCGCCGGCAAGTTCCACTTCCGCTTCTACCGTGGGATTCCCGCGCGAATCCAGAATCTCCCGCCCAGTGACTCTTACGATTTCAAACATCGCGTCTCCTTGTATGTAACATTGCGATTTGGATCGCCGCCTGAGCGAAGCACATTGGCGAGACGACGCCGGATGTCGTCCGGAACGGGCATCGCCAGTATCTTCCGGACAGTCTCTTCGACAGGGTATTCATACGACCGAAGCTCGATTGGGCCGTTCTGCCAGACCGCGTAACAAGCTCGCGCGAGACCGCTCTTGGATTGCCCCAGGCTGCCGGGGTTCGCCACTGTACGGCCGTCAACTTCCAACACGAATGGCAAATGAGTATGACCGACAAGAACGATATCTGCCTGTACCCTTGCCAACTCGCTTCGCCAACGCGGGAATCCGAACGGCAGTAAGCGAAGAGGGGATCCGAGGGCACGGCATGGCAAAGAAGGAACCGGGTGCCGTCGATCGTCCGCTCAGCCGTGAGCAGCAGGCCGGCCAGCCAGGACTTCCGCTCCGCGTCCAAGGTTGCGTTCGTGAATGCCAGAGTGGCCTCGGACATGGAGTGGAACGCGTCGGAACACCGGGGATTCGCACCCGTGCCGGCGGCGTGGTCGTGGTTTCCGCGCACAATCAGAGAGGCGCGGTTTCGCACCGCATCGACGACCTCCGCCGGATTGGGGCCGTACGTGACCAGATCTCCCAGGATCCACAGCTCGTCGCACTCTTCCGGAAAGGCCTCGAGCGCTTCCAGGTTGGCATGCAGGTCGGAGACGATGGCAATTTTCATCGGGTACCGAGTCTGCCTGTCCCGTCCTCGATGTTCTGCGCCCGCAAGAGGGCAAGATGCTCAAGGTCCGCGCGAATCTGAGGAGCTTCCTCGCCGGCCGCGGCGATGAGCCGCTCGACCGTCGAAACCAGTTCATCGAACCGGCGTTCCGCGTCCTTGCGAATGGTAAGTAGCGAGGCAGAGACGACCTCCTCCCATTGCGAGACCAGCCGTGAAAGGTTCGTGAAGACCGAGCCTGGGATTGTGCGTTCAAAATGCTTCCGGACCAGCGTTTTCACCAGCGGCATCGGCACGAGGAAGGAGAGCAGTTCCCAATTGCGATCGAAAATTCTTCCTACGCGGACATCCGGCGACCGCGGGGCTTCCAGGCGGAAGTCAACCTCCGTCGTTCTGAGCGCAACGCCAAGCGCTTTTAGAGCCCGTTCGGACAACCGGTTGCGGAAATCCTGCAGGGACTGCGTCAACTGGCGGCTGACGTGTTCCACGGGTTCGACAAACTCCCCGCGGTGCTTCGCGGAGCATCCGGCCATTTCGCGAACCAGCGAAGCACTCAGCCAATCCTCGAAGCGCTCCAATACCACTCGCAGGCTACGGGTCCATGTCGGAATTCGGCTCGAAAGGTCGTAAGCAGCCCGTTTCGAACCTGAACCTCGTCCGATTTGAGCAGAGACTCGAAACTGGTGCGAACGCTCCCCATGCGGTGGCGGACAATGAGTTGCAGTTCCAACCGGGAATCCGCGAGGGATTCTTTCTGCCCAAGAAGTTTCTCGCGCAGTTGCGCGCGCTCGGAGTCAGAAACCTCTGCAGCTTCGAGAGCAACATGCAGATAGCTCGCGCATCGTCGAGCAAGGAGTCGAGTTTGTGGCGTAGAACAGCCGCTCGCTGACGACCCGCACCTTGCTGAATTTCCGATAGAAGGCTTTCTTCGAGAGCCCGATCCAACTCTTCGAAACCCGGCCGGATCGAAAACGGAAACAGCGGGACGATCCGTCCCACGCGCGCGCAAGCTGGGACCGGACAAACTCCTGCACTTGCAGCCTCTCGCCTGCTTCGAGGACATCCACCTTCGTGAGGAGGAGCGCGATTCGCGGCGTGTATCATCTTTTGATTCCGGATGAGCTCGAGATCATGTTGAGAAAGTGGAGGATCGACGCCAACCGCAACCAGCGCGAGGCCC
>CAWCLV010000011.1:0-95570 GCA_963796485.1 Bryobacterales bacterium | reverse complement strand
CACACGGCTATCTCGGTGTGGCAAAGTGCCGTTTAGTAGAGATAGTATTTGTCTTATTTCTCAAAAGCCGCCGTGCCCGCGTCCTGCTGCCAGCAAGTTGGCCCAAGCCCGCGTTGCAGTAAACGACCAGTTTGTCCCCGTGTTCTTCCTGTGTTCTTCCTATCGTGCACCGACCCGCTTAAACGCCAGGACTGTGGACTGCTGCGTCCAGAATGTCGGGACAGGCGCCTCACCAACCATCTCCCATCCGTTCTTTCCGAGCATTGCCATGACACGTGCTGTCAACTTTGGGAGGGATTCCGTCCAAACAGTAGCGGTGGTCGGACCGATTGGTTCGCGTTCGGATTCGTGGACTATCACCGATTCGCTGGTGGTTTCCCAACGACAACCGTCACTTTGCGCATAGCATACTCTCTCCATCACGGAGTATTCCCGATCAAAGCCATCGCTGACCGTAGTCGCTCTGATGAAACGCCACTGAACCTGCAAATTGGTGAATGCATATTCAATGGCTCCGCTGGCCGTTCTGGTGGACTGCGCCGCCAGGGGCAAGAGAGGCGATATCATCAACGTGATTAGCATGCAAGGCAAAAGCCGAAGCCTCATTCCTCAGCACCTCCCACCCATTTGATCACAGCGGCGCGCGAGAGTAACGGAGAGTGCGTCTGTCGAAATTCTCGGCAACCGGAAAATGGCCCGACGACGCCCTACGCCAGTGGCAGGCCGGTGATGCGAGGGAAACCAGGGACGAAACGCTATCTGCTCCCGTTCACGTGCGATAAACCACCTGTCTCTCCCCGTTTTGTCCCCGAGCCTCTAATTATAGCCAAGGTGATTTCGCTAATCTGGATTGGCTCACTTCAATACTCTGATTTGGCCCCCCTGTTGAAGATCTGGCTATCCTGTTTTGGGCGACGGTCCAGAACGGAGGCCGGTTGAACAGGAGGACGAAAGTGGAGTTATTCGAGCAGATCCGGCGCGAGTACGAACATGGCGCCGGGACGATCAAAGGTGTAGCCCGCAAGTTCAAGGTGCGCCGCCGGATGGTGCGCGAGGCGATTGCCAACGCCGTGCCACGGGAACGGAAGATCGCCGTCCGGGAGAGGCCCCGTCTGGGGCCGGCTGTGGGTTTTATCGACGCGATTCTGGAGGAAGACCGGAAAGCCCCGCGGAAGCAGCGGCACACCGCGCACCGGATCTGGAACCGATTACGGCAGGAGATGCCCGAAGTCCAGGTGGCGGAATGCAGTGTGCGCCGGTATGTGCGGTGGAAGAAACGGGAGCTGGGTCTGGCTGGCGGGGAAACCTTCGTGCCCCAGAGTTACTCGTGGGGCTCCGAGGGACAGGTGGACTGGTATGAGGCTTGGGCGGAGTTGGGCGGCGAGAAACAGAAGTTGTTCATTTTCTGCATGCGGTCCATGGCCAGCGGAGGATCGTTCCACCGGGCGTACCCGCACGCCAGCCAGCAAGCCTTCCTGGAGGCGCACGAGTTGGCGTTTCTTCATTTCGGCGGCGTCTTCGAGTTGCTGAGGTTCGACAATCTCAAGAGCGCCGTTAAGAAAATCCTGCGCGGACACCAGCGCGAGGAAACCAACCGGTTCATCGCTTTCCGCTCGCACTGGGGGTTCCGCGGCGAGTTCTGCAATCCGGCGCGCGGGAACGAAAAAGGCGGCGTGGAAGAGGAAGGCGGGTATTTCCGGCGGAACCACCTGGTGCCTTTGCCGGCGGCACAGGACCTGGATCACCTGAATGAACTGCTGCTGGCCGGCTGTAAAGAGGAAGAGCAACGGGTGATTTCCGGCAGGAATCAGACGATCGGAGCAGCCATGGCGGTCGAGCGCGAGCATCTGCTGCCGCTGGCTACGGAAGGGTTCGATCTGGCGGCCGTATCGTTTCCGAAGGTCAACGGCAGCGGCTGCGTGAACGTGCTGACGAACTTCTATTCGGCGCCGCTGCCGGCTGGAACGCGCACCGAAGCCAAGGCGCACGCCGCCTACGTGGAGATCTGGCACGAGGGCAAGTGTGTGGCGCGGCATGAGAGGTGCTTCAGCCGGCAGCAGAAGATCTTAGACCTGGAGCATTATCTGGACGCGCTGGCGAAGAAGCCCGGAGCCCTGGCGGGATCGACGGCGCTGGAGCAATGGCGGGCGCAGGGTCGCTGGCCGGAGAGCTTCGACCAGTTCTGGGCGAACCTCGAGCAGCGCCGCGGGAAAGCGGATGGCACGCGGGCCATGATCGACGTGCTTCTGCTGGGGCGGGAGCACGGATACGACCGCCTGCGCCAAGCCGTGGAACAGGCTCTGGCTATGGGCGGGTCGGATGTGGGGGTGATCCGGTATTTGCTGAAGCTGCCGGAGTTGGAGAAACGTGCCGCCGGCGGCTGCGGCCGTTCATAGCGGCGGAGCCAGCCCACATCCAGCGCCTCGTGGAACGGGCGCTCCAGTTGGGCTGCCGCGAGGACGGTTCGCAATCTCCCGGGCATCTCCGTGGCCGTCTCGATGCCGGTCAGGCCGGCTCCCACGATCACGACGGTGTAGATGCCAGGTGATTCACGTTGCGTCGGAAGGGACTGAAGGTGGTCATTGAGACGAGCGGCCCCGGCATAGGTGTCCACGTCAAAGCCATATTTAGCCAGACCGGGGATGTTCGGCCAATTGAGAGTGCGTGGAGCCAGACTCCCGCGCAGCCCCCGTCGCTCGACCTGCACCGGATCACAACTGGTAGCCTGGTTTACTGATCCTCGCCCGCGTGCCTCAGCTTCTTCAACATGTTGCGGATTTCGTCCGTGGCGTCCTGGATCTGGTTCGTGTCGTAAATAACCCGCGGGGTCAGAAAGATGATCAGCTCTGTGCGGCTATGGCTAATGCTCTTGCCGCCGAACGCCGCCCCTAAGAGCGGAATCCGGTTGAGAAGCGGCACACCGGAAGAGCCATTTTCCCGATCTTCCCCAATGAACCCCCCGATCGCGATTGTATCGCCATCCTGCACGGTGACCTGTGTAGAGAACGAACGGTTTGAGAACGAGGGAGAGCTGATGTCGCTGGTTGTGTTCGGCTGAGGCTGGCTGACGTTCTGGTTGATCTCCATCGTGACGACTCCGCTCGAGTTCACCCTGGCCATGATCGCCAGCGTGACGCCCGTGCTGCGGTTGCTCACGGAGTTGAAAGAACTGCCCGTCACCGCCACACCCGAGGAGGCCAGAACCGGAACGTCCTGGCCGACATTCATCGTCGCCGGGATACTGTCGGTGGCGATGATGCTCGGAGCGGAGATGATCCGCGACAGATTGCGAGTTTCATTCGCATTCAAGGCGCCCAGCAGTTCTTTGCTGTGCCCCACCAGGGCGCCCGCGGAGAGCGTTAGCCCGCTGGCGCTGGTAGCGGCGTTCACCACGCGCGAAAACTTGCCAGTGTCTTTTTGGTCCAGGTAGGCCTGCACGCCGGCGGTAAACGCCCCGGTCATCTGGACTTCGTAAATTTTGGCGTCGATGAGCACCTGCCGCGGCGGAACGTCCAATTGCCGCAACAGATTCTTGATCTGTTCCCAATCCTGCGGAGTGCCCTGGACGAGCAGCGTGTTGTCGAACGGGTTCGGAATCACGTGGGGATACTGTTGCGCGGGCGTCTGGGCCGCCTGTGGTCCCAAAAACGTGCCCGTCAGCCCCGTGCCGCCCGACTGCGCTCCGGCGACCGCGCCCGCGTTGCCCGAGGGGATCGTCCCGGAGTACATTGCCTGCGGACCGTAAGTGGACGCGTAGGGGTTGCCCATCCCGCCATAGCCCATGCCCCCATAGCCCGTTCCGCCGTAACCCATCCCGCCATAACCCATGCCGCCGCCCATGCCGCCATAGCCCATGCCGCCACTCATGCCGCCGTAACCCATGCCGCCGCCCATGCCGCCATAGCCCATCCCACCGCCCATGCCGCCGCCCATGCTCATCATCTGGCTGAGGCCGATCATCGCCATGGGATTCCCGCTGTACAGCGCCATGATGGCCATCGCAACCGTCTCGGCTCTTCCGTACCTCAGGCGGTAAACGTAGTTATTCACCGCGCCCGCCGTCACTTTCACGGGAACATCGAGTTTGCCGATCCACTTATCCACTTCCGCAAAAATTCCAGGGTTCGGCGCCACCGCGATCAGGGTATTGATGCGGTCCACCGGAATGAACTTCACGGCCGAATTCTTCTCGGAAAGAGCATAGGCCTTGAAAACCGCCTCGAGTTCCTTCACCAGGTCCGAAGGCCGGCTGTTATTGACATCGAAAAGCCGGACCCGCTTTCCCGCGAAGCTATCGGAGTCGAACATGGCGATCAGTTCCATGGTCCGCTTCATGTTGCGGCTGTTGTCCTGGATGATCATCAGGTTCGCGGGGTCGTAAGTCGAGTGGCTGGCGCCCTCCCCGTAGAACGGCGTCAGCAGCTTATCCATTTCCGCCGCCGTAGCGTACTTCAGAAAAATCAGGTTGAGTACGATCTGTTCATCGTCCGGCAGGGTTTTGGCGTCGGCGTTCACCATCGGGTCGATCGGCATCGACGACACGGCATTGACCGGCACGATCCGGTACAGGTCTCCTACTTTGACCATGGCCGCACCGTTGACGCGGAGAATGGTCTCCATCAGCGGCAGCAGGTCCACCGGCTTGACTTCACCGTAGGTATAGATGGTGACCGACCCTTTCACCCGCGGATCGAGAATGTAGTTGATCTTCATCATCTTGGCGAGGATGTCGATCATCTGGCTGAGGGACACGCCGCCCAGCAGGAACCCCCGGCTGTCTGCCAGAACCGGCGCGCCGGCCTGCGTTTGCGTCCGGACCTGGGCTTGCGGCGGCTGCTGGCCAGTCTGTTGAGCCGGTTTGGGGTCTTCCGGCTTTGGCGGCTGGACGATGAACGGAGGCGCCTGGGCAAGCAGTGCGCCCGCCGCTACGCACCCGAGCACGGCCAGTCGGAGGAAACGCGAAGAACGCATGTCTTAGTCCTGTCGGGCGACGCGCGTGCGGTCCCACGCGGCCTGCTCCGTTTTGTTCAGTTCCGTCTTCCTGGTCTGCCACTTGTACGTGCCGAAGGGCCCCGGCCGCTCGAACAGGATGTAGTCGCCGCTTTCCATGGCCTTGATGTCGGCGCCCTCGGCCTTGGAGACCTGCTCACGCGGGTCCGGCTTGTCTTCCATCCGGGCCACGCCGAACGGCGTTTTGCGGTACACCCACTTGTTACCTTGCGCGTCCGTGTAATGCCAGCCGCCCGGCTCGGATTCCACTGCTCCGGCGGGGATCTGCAGCGGCTTCGGGGAAGCCGGCTTCACGGCGGCACTGGCTTTCACCGCGGGGCTGGATTTCGGCGCGGGCTTTTCGGCTGCCGCGAGCAGCAGCGTAAACGCGGAAAATACGATTAGCAATCTCATGCAAGACTCCGATTTCTTCGTGATCAGCCGCTATTTCACCGGCTCGTAGCGGCATGCCTGCCCGAAAGGCGTGGCGTAACCTACCTTGCGGTAACCGTCCACCACCGACCCCTCGGCTACTCCATCGTTGGGCGAGCACGCCCGGAATCCGCGCCCGGTGTCTTCACCCGGACCGGTCCGAGCGGGTGGCGGGGGCGCGGCAGGCCCGGCCGGCGCGGCCACCGCCGAGCGGCTATCCGCCTCCTCCGCCGCCATCACTTTTGCCATTCCGCTCAACTCTTCAATGCTCTTCCGGACCGGCTTGCCGTTCCATTCAAATGTGATCTCTTCTGTATTGACGCTTACAAGCTTGAATTGGCCGATCATCTCGCCAATATGTGTTGCCTGATGGGTTCCCGCGCCAAAGCTGAAAAAGTAAGTCGGGCTGTCGCCGAGGTTCATCGCGCCGTGATACGCGGGCAGCGGCGGCATCGGAGGAGGTGGGGGCGGCGGCGCAACCACCTCGATAACCACCGAATTCCGCGACTTGTCGAAGAGCATCTTGTTGGCGATGTCCGCATAGCCGGAGGGCACCACCGGCGGATCGATCGGGGAAGGGGTGAATTTAGGCGAAGGCACCGGAGCCACCCGCCTGTTGAGCGTTGCCCGGTCCCGCGCCCGCGCAGCCTGCCACGCCTCGCGAAAACGGACTCCGCCGTAAATCACCGCTCCGGCGAGTGCGATATTGAGAATCAGCAGCTTTCTCCTCACAGCGAGGGGCCTCCCTTTTTCACCGGCACGAGTTTCCGCGGTACCACGCCGGAAAGCGCCAGCCGCACCGTCACGTTCTTCTTCTTATCCGAGCCTCCGCTGATATGCAGGTCGTTGATGAACAGAATCTGTGGTTCGTCGGCGAGATCCGCCAGGAAGTTGACCAACTGGTCGATCCCGCAGGTGAACGTCTGGGTCACCGAAACCTGGCCGTAATCCGTGCCGAGCGGCTTGGGCTCGCTGAGCTGTTCCGCTCCGCGGGCATCGAATCCGTTCGCGGCGGCAGCCTTGTGGATGATGTCCATCAACTGAGCCTGGGCCTGTGCGCCGGTGTCGGCCAGAATGATGCCGCTCTCGCGCGTTTTCAATTCGGCCATGGCTTTGTCCAGCAATGCCTGCCTGCCCTGGACGGTGGCCGCCATTCCCCGCACGCGCTCGAGCCGCTTTTCGGCCAGGGGCGCGGATTCCGATACCTCGACCACCTGGGGCCCGCGGTCGCGCATCACAACGCGCAACACCAGGGTGGTGGCCAGACTGGCCAGCACCATCCCGACCAACCTGCGGTCCAGGCTTCCGACCGTCATTTGCGCTTCTCCCGGGAGGTGTGGATGATGAACATCTCGCCGCTGCCGGAAGCGCTGCGTTGGATCATGTCCGGAGCGGAGTTCTCGAAAAACGGAGACGAATCCAGTATTTTGAGCAGCGGCGCCGCCTGCGGGGCTTCTCCCGTGATGCGAACCGAATCGCGAAGCAGGTCTACCGAACTGCTCCACGCCGGCGGCTCGATCAGCTTTGTGAGCTCGTTCAACGTATCCAGGTCGGATTTGGTTTGTGCCCGCAACTGGTCCAGCAACTGAGTGCGGGCCCGGACCTGCAAGGTCTGGCGATCCAGCGCCGAGGCCCGTTGCGCGGCTGGTTCGAAGCGCGCGGTTTCGGCGTGAATTTGCTCGAGGTAGCGGTGGTCGGCATACCTGGCGTAAATCAGCGCCGACGCCGCCATCAGCAGGAGGACGCCGGCAAGCGCCAGAGTCGGGATGTAAGCCGCCCGCGAACTGTTGCGTCGCTTCTCGGGCGGCAGCACGTTCGCCGACGGCGCCAGGCGGGGACAGGACCCGGCCAGCGCCGCGACGTACGGCCGTGCGTTGCGGGATAAGTCGTTCTCGACGGGGTTTAGAACCGGCTTGGGAAGCAACTGCTCCAGCGGCATCGCCTCCGTCGCCGGGGGCAGCCGCAACTCGGAGGCGGCAAGCACCGCGGCCCGCTCCGGCGAAGCCTCGAATTCCGCGCAGAACACCGGCTTGGCCGGGCTCTCGCCGTAAACCTCCACGCCGCCCGAAGCCGACCGGCTCAACGCCACGAAGCCGCCGTCCCTGAGCGCGCCGTTCAGCCGGACCGCCGCGTGGATCGCCGCCGCCGAAAACGTGAAGGACGCTACCGGGATGCCGGCTTCCGTGAACAATTGATGGTAGCGGTCCACCGCGTCGCGCCGGGCGATTCCCACCAGAACCCCGCCCCAGTCAAGCCGGGACCAGCCCCAGACCACCTCGTCCTCACCGTAAGGGTGGAGCGAATCCAGTTGCAGCCGCAGCGCGCCCTCGACATCTTTCGAAGCCACTCCCGGCAGCGAAACCAGCCGCACGATGATATCGCGCCGGGGCAGCAGCACGGTCGCGCTCAGGTAGCCGGCGCCGAGGCCCTGGAGAAAACGCAAGCACTCCGCGCCCCAATCCGCCGCCGGCCGGGAGGCATATCCGGCCAGGGTGATACGACCCAGCACCTGCACCCGGTTAGGACGAACGCGGGTGACCGCCACTTCGAGGTCCTGGGCGCCGATTTCTATTCCCAGGCCCGAGCCGAAAGCCAGCAGTTTGCGAACTTCCTTCAAAATCGAAACGGATTGCGGCATGCGCTAATGGCTCCAGGCTGTGTCGTACCAGCGCAGCACGTAAACCCCGGACTCGGAACCCGGGGGCATGTACTTGAGCTGAGCCGCTACAGTCCGCTTCAGGTCGGAAAGGCGTCCGTTCGGGAGGTACAGCCGCGCCGTCGCCCGCATGGTCACGATCGAGTTTCCTTCCACCCGCAGATGATCCATCGTGCCGCCCACGGATTCCATGAATTCCCCGAGTTCCTGCGCAGTCATAGGCTTAACGCGGCGCCGCTCCACCAGCGCGCTGATCACGTACGGGCTCACCCCCAGGGCGGCCAGCACCGCCGGGTGCGCGGTATTAGCGTCCACCTGGTCCCTCGCGCCATAGACGGAGAGACAGTCGATCAGCCCGCCCCGCGGCACCAGGCGGGGCCCGGCGCTTTCCGCCTGGGCCGGCACGTACGTGCCGTAGAAAATGTCGGGTGTAATCCCTTTCACCGAAAGCAATTCCTCGATTTCCTGTAAGGACGCGTGAGGTGCTTGAAAAGACGGAACCTGCTCCTGATAATACCCGTCGAAGGCGCTGCCGTTTTCCGCAGGCTTGCGCCAGTCGTCGATCGCCGCCGAGATCTCCTGAGCTCTCCCCACATCGACACCCAGCGCCACCAGCAGGCGGTTCAGGGTCTCCACCGGCACGGAATTCACGTCCAGTTTGGCGGCCTCCGGGATGATGTCTACATGCGCCACGCCGCTCGGGAACTGATAATCCACGAAGGTGGAGCCTTTCGGTATGCGGCGCTTATCGGGGAACGCCACCGCCCAGGCCAGTTCCAGTTCCGCGCGTTGCAGCGCCCCCACCGCCAGATAGTAGCTGCGCAAGTCGTCCACTTCGGTCGCCGCGCGCTCCGCCTCGCCGCGAACCGTTCCCGCCAGGGTAAACCCGATGGCCGCCAGGGCCGCGGTGATCCACAACACCGTGAGCAAAGCGCTGCCGCGCTGCCCCGTGGGGCGGGCCTCCCGGCCTGCCCAGCGCAGGGCAGGACGCCTGCGCCACCCGAATCCCCTAATCCGCATACCGCTCCACCTTCCGGTACATATAGATCGGAACAGTCACGGTGATCGGCTGCAATCTCGACGGGTTCGGATCCTTGGGCGCCATCTCCACCCGGATGCCGAACGGCCATGCCGGTTTCTCCCAGAGCGGCGCCCAGATGCCGGGATCGTTAGGGTTCGGCGCCGGGCCGAGATAGCTGAACCGGCAATACGCCAGCTTGTCCGCCAGCACGAACGAGTGCGGGTTGGCCTGCGGCGTTCCCGCGCAGTAGGGAATGACGGTGGCGGGACCGTTATACGGCATCTCGTTCACCACCAGCCGCACCCCGTCCCCGTTGTCCCCCGGAATGACGAAAAGCTCCAGAAGTTTCGGCCGTCCGCGCCACGCCCCGTCCAGCGAAAAGGCGGAAACCAGCCGCATCGATTGCGGCCCCCCCTGGAAATAGGCGCCGCTGCGGCCCGGGGCGGGACAGTTCGCCAGCACCGGCAGAAGCCCCATGAGTTCCTGTTCCAGAATCCGCTGCGCCCCGGCCACGCGCCGGTTATCCATCAGCTTCGCATCGGTTTTGGCAAGCGCGCTTATGCCCAGCCGCAGCGCGTACAGCAACCCTACGGAGAGCAGGCTCAGCAGCGTTACCGCTACCAGCACCTCCACCAGGGTCACGCCGGCCTGGCGCTTTCGCCTCACTGGGAGCCACCTGCCGGAATTTCGTCCTTGTTCAGAATGTGCGGCCGGTACGCATCCAGCGTGTAGGTGCGGCGCTTGTCGCCGGAGCTCCACCATACCTGCACTTCCAGGCGGTCGAGAGCGGTCTGCCCCGGTTGCACCAGCGGAGGCATCTCAAAAATGGTGCGGCGAACGCGCCAGCCTGCCTGCACGCCCCCCGTCTGCGAAGGGTCGAAAATGCCCTCCGCCACCACGTTCAGGGGTAAGTTGCGGTCGAGCATCAGCTCGTTCATGCGCGACCGGCCCAGTTGCACGGCCCGGTCGTAGTCCTGAAGCCGGGCCGCGTTGCGCGTCGCACTCGACAGGCCGGCCATCAGCCCAACCACCGCCACCGCCATGATGGTGGTCGCGACCAGCATTTCGAGCAGCGTGAATCCGCGGCTGTGCTTCACTCTGTAGGGACGCTTTCCACCCGCGGAAAGCCGGTCATCGGGTCCAGCCGGACGATCTTGCGCCCGCCGCGGCGGTTCGCCAATTCGATGCCGATCCCCGGGACCGACGCTCCCGGCATCAGGATCAGCCGTCGCAGCTCTTCCGGTTCATCGTCCCCGCTCTTCGGCAGCACGGCCTGGATCAGGATGCCCTCCGGCAATTTCAATTCGCGCGTGAAGCCCGGCTCGTTCGAATACAGCTCCAGCTTGCTCTCTTTCAGCGAGATCACCAGCTCCATCGGCTCCTGCCGCCGTTCGGCGCGGTTTACGGCACCATTGAGAAATGTGGCTACGGAGTCCGCGGCGGAGGTCATCCGCACGCTATCGAGCCCGGCCGACATCGAGGGCGCCGACACCGCCACGATCAGCCCGATGATGGCGACCACCACCATCATTTCGATCAGCGTGACGCCGCTAGTTGCTTTTCCAGCTGAGGATGTCCGCATTGAGTCCGTCGCCCCCGGGCTGCCCGTCCGCGCCCAGGCACGTGATATCCGGCTCGTCCCCGTGTTCCCCCGGAAATTTGTAAACATACTCGTGGCCCCACGGATCCTTCGGAATATCCAGCGGCATGTAGGGGCCGTTCCACTGGTCCATATCCGCGGGCTTCACGCGCAGCGCCTGTAAGCCCTGCTCCGTCGTGGGAAACATGCCGGTGTCCAGCTTGTATGTGCCCAGCGCCGTCATGAAGTTCTGGATCTGGGTTCGCGCCGCCGTGATCCGCGAATAATCCGCCTTCTTCCACAGGCTGGGGCCGACCAGCGCGACGAAAAGCCCGATGATCGTGACGACCACGAGCATTTCAATGAGGGTGACGCCCGCTTGGGCGCGTTTTCGGTTTCTGTTCATGGTTACATTGCCACGTCGTTGATGCTGGTGATGGCCAGCAGCATACTCAGGATCAGCGCGCCCACCACCACCCCCATCACCAGGATCACCAGCGGCTCAAATACCGAAGTGAACCGCCGGATGGCGGAGCGCGTATCGTTTTCGTAAATATCGGCCATGCGGGAGAACATCTGGTCGAGGCGGCCGGTCTCTTCCCCCACCATTAAAAGGTGCGAAGCCAGCGGCGGAAACACCCCGGCCTTGCGCATCGGGTTCGCGATTCCCTCGCCGCGCTTGACGCCCAGGGCCACACCGGCCAGGGCGCCGGAAATCGTGCGGTTATTCAGAGTGGCGGCGGCGATCCCGAGCGATTGCACCAGCGGCACCGAGTTCGCCACCAGGGTCGCCATGCCGCGCGCGAAACGCGAGGTCTCGGCCTTCAGAAGGGCATCGCCCAGCAGCGGAATCCGCAGACGCGCGCCGTCCCACCAGAGGCGGCCGGCCGCCGTATTCGTATAGGTCCGCCAGATGATCAGCAGTGCCGCCAGCGAGCCCGCCCCGGCCCACCAGTAGGTCCGGATTATGTAGCTCGCCTGCATCATGATCTGCGTCGGGACCGGAATCTTCATCGTCGAGCCTTCAAAGATCGTGGCGAACCGCGGCACCACGAAGGTCAGGAGGATGATCACGGATACCATTCCGACGCCGGCGAGCAGAGCGGGGTAGACCATCGACGAGATGATGTAGTTGCGCAGGTCGTCGCGCGTGCGCTCGAACTCCGAAAGGCGCTCGAAAATCGACCCCAGCGCGCCCGACGCCTCGCCCGCCCGCACCATGTTGACGTACAGGTCGGAGAAGTAGTCCGGGTGCGTGCCGAGGCTGTCCGCCAGCGTCTTGCCGCCCTTCAGCACCCGCAGCACGTCCAGCACGATGAAGCGGAAGGCCTGCCGCTCCGTCAATTCCGCGGTGATCGAAAGCGCCCGGTCGAGCGGCACGCCGGAATTCAGCAGGGTGGAAAGCTCCTGGGTGAAGAACAGAACGTCGCGCCGCTTTCTCCCGGTGAAGCTCGGCAGCTTGATTTCGAACGATGCGCCCTTTGGCGCCACTCCGACGTAGATCGGCGTGAGCCCCTGCTTCCGCAGCTCCCGGGCAATCAGCCTCTCGTTGTCCCCCGCGAGGCTGCCGGTACGGACCTTGCCGTCGGAAGCCACCGCGCGAAAGAAAAACGTCGCCATCAGAGTTCCTGGGTCACGCGCATCACTTCTTCGACCGTGGTGATGCCTTCAATGATCTTCTTCCAGCCGTCCTCGCGCAGGTTGCGCATCCCGTTGCGCCGGGCCACCTGCGTCAACACCGAAGCGTCGGCGCCGTCCATGATCAGCTTGCGGATCTCGTCCGTCACTTCCATCATTTCGAAGATGCCCATGCGCGACATGTAGCCGCGGCCGCCGCATTCCGCGCAACCCTGGCCGCGAAACGTCTCGACCATCTCGCCCTCGGGCGAAAGCACCGTGCCGGCGCTGACTTTGCAGTTGGCGCAGATCACCCGCACCAGGCGCTGCGCCAGCACCGCCGTCACCGAGGACGTAATCAGGTAATTTTCCACGCCCATATCGGTGAGCCGCGTGATCGCGCTGGGCGCATCGTTGGTGTGCAGCGTGGAAAACACCAGGTGGCCGGTGAGTGCCGCGCGAATGGCGATGTCCGCCGTCTCGCGGTCGCGGATTTCGCCCACCATGACGACGTCGGGATCCTGGCGCACGATGTGCCGCAGGCCCGAAGCGAAAGTCAGGCCGATCTGCGGATTCACGTGCAGCTGATTGATGCCGTCCATCTGGTATTCCACCGGATCTTCGATCGTGATGATCTTCTTATCCGGCAGGTTGATGCGCTTGAGCGCGGAGTAGAGCGTGGTCGATTTGCCGCTGCCGGTCGGCCCGGTCACCAGGAAGATGCCGTGCGGCAGGCTCGTGAAATGCTCCATGCGCGCCAGCATGCGATCGTCGAAGCCCAGCCGCCGCAGATCGTAAAAATCGTTCGTCGAGCGGTCGAGCAGTCGCATGACGACGCTTTCGCCATAGAGCGTCGGCAGCGTGGAAACGCGGAGGTCCACCTCGCGGCCCAGCAGTTTCAGCTTGATGCGCCCGTCCTGCGGAAGCCGGCGCTCGGCGATATTCAGCTTCGCCATCAGTTTCAGCCGGGAGATGATCGCGGCCTTCAGTTCGCGCGGCGGCAACTCCTGGTTGAACAGCACGCCGTCCACGCGGAAGCGGACGCGGAACTCCTTCTCGAAGGGCTCGATATGGATGTCGCTGGCGCGCTTTTCAATGGCGTCCGCGATCATGGCGTTGACCAGCCGGATGACCGGCGCCTCGCTGGCCATATCGCGCAGGTGCTCGAGATCGGCGCTGGCTTCCTCGTCGAGCCCGCCTTCCGCTCCCCGCGTTTCGGTCTCGCCGTAGTGCTTCTCGAGGGCGTCGATGACTTCCTGCTCGGGAGCCAGCGCGGTTTCGATCTGCAGCCCGGAAAAACTCCGCAGCGCCGCCACCGTCTCGAAATCGAGCGGGTCGGCCATCGCCACCGTCAGAGTGGAATCCTTGAGGGCCATCGGGTAGGCCCGGCACTGGCGCAGGAACCGGTGCGAAAGCCCGTCGATTTCGGGCGCGGAAGGGGGCGGCCCCTCGATCGAAACCAGCGGCACGCCGATCTGTTCCGAAAGGGCCGCCAGCATGTCGCGCTGCGCCAGCAGCCCCATGTCCACGAAGATCTTGCCGATCTTGTCGCCGCGTTCCTGCTGCAGCTCGAGCGCGCGCTCCAGGTCTTCGGCTTCGATCTTGCCGCGCTCGATCAGGATCTCGCCCAACCGCAGGTAGCGCGGCTGGAGCGGCTCGGTCTCGTGCTGGGGAACGCTGGTGGCCACTATTGTTCGTCCGTCTGGAAAATGCCCGCAAGCGCGGATTTACGGTCTGCCTTCATCACAATGAGTCCCGGCAGCCCCATCGTGTCCTCCCATTTCAGGTAGTCCAGCCGCACCGCGAAAACCAGTTGCTGGGTGTCGGGCACCTGGATCAGCGTCATGGCGGCGGTCTTCAGCATCTCCTGCATCGCCTGCTTGAGCATCGGGACGCGCGCCACCTTTTTCTGATGGATTTGCGCCCTCAGCTCCGGACTGATGGTCTGCCGGAAGGGGCTGATGCTCGGCGTCACGACGAGGCTCAGTTCCGCCGTGAACACGGCGCCATACCCTTCCAGGTAAATGCCGCGCGTGGTTCCGAGCATATCCACGGGCTCGTTCACTCCACCCAGGCTGGATAGCTTCCCGTCGAAGTGCCTCTCCAGATCGGCAAACGTGCCCAGGGCGATGCGCATGGGGTGGAGCGTCCCGACCGGCACGACGCTGGTCAGGCGCTGCGTTCCCGCCGTGATCTGCGCGGCGCCGCAGACCAAAGCCGCCGCCAGGAACAAAGCCGCGGTTTTCATTTCATATCTCCATCTTCGCGGACGGGGGGGCCGTACTGGCTGGTCGCCATGACCCGGACCTTATCGCGCTTCTGGTAGAACTCGAATTCCTGCGCCGCCAGCAGCAGGTGCTGCCGGGTCTGTTCCAGTTCCGAAACCAGTTGCTTCGTCTGCTGGACGTGTCGGGCTTCGTTTTCCGCCATCGCTGCCTGCACGGCGGCCTGAACACGCTGCTCGATCTGCGCGTCCGGCACTGTGGCGGCCACAACGGCCGCCGGCGCGTGCGCCGCCACGACCGGTGCGGGAGCCGGGCGCGTCAGCGCGGAAACCAGGATGGCGGCGGAGAGCATGGCCGCCGAAGCAAAACCCAGCCGGGCGCCGGAGCTCCAGAAACCGGAGAGCCAGCGCCGCACGGGCGAGGGTTCGAAAATCTTGTCCGAGACGAACGCGATGCGCTGCGGGATTTCTTCCTCCCTCAACCGGTACAGCGCCGCTTCCGTCAGTTGCAGCCGCTCCAGCTCTTCACGGCAGGGCGGGCAGGTCTTCACATGGGCTTCCACCTGGCGCTGCTGCGGGTCAGTCAGCTCCTTGAAGATGTAGTCCCGTAGATCGAATGGCGAACAACTCATGACACACCTCGCGCCTTCACCGGAGCCAGTTCGGCCTTGAGCAGTTCGAGGGCTGTGTATAGCCTGGACTTGATCGTGGAAACCGGGCACCCCAGAATCGCGGACATCTCCTCGAACTTGAACCCCTGGTAAATCTTGAGGACCACGGCTTCGCGTTGATCCGCCGTCAGCCGCTCCAGGGCGGCTTCCACCGCCAGGCTCAGTTCGATGGGGAAAACCGCGCTTCCAGCCACCGCAATTTCGTCTTCCGTACTCTCCGGCTTCAGCTCTTCCACATCCGTTTCGGGCTTCCTCTTTCGAAACAGCGAGTAAGCCTCGTTGTGCGCGATGCGGTACAGCCAGGGCGCGAACCGCCCCGGGTCCTCGAGCTTCCGGAGATTCTGATACGCCTTCAAGAATGCGTCCTGCGTCAAGTCCAGAGCGTCTTCCCGGTTGCGGGTGAGCCGCAGGAGATAGTTGTAGACACGCTTCTCCCACCGGGACACGAGGAGGTTGTACGCCTCCACGCCGCCCCGGGCAGCCTGCCGGATTAAATCGGCATCTTCGACCGCCCGAAAGATCAAAGCTTCTGGCTCCTGGAAGGTAGACGCGGTGTTCCCGCGAAAAGACGGAGGACGCGGGTAAATGACGATTTTACCGTGGATTCCCGAGAAATATCGGGCGCCGTTCCACTACTCTTGATATGTTCCGAGCGTGGCTCGTACTGTTGGCCGTCTGCTGCGGGGCCGCCTGGGCGGCCGCGCCCTCCTACTCCGCCGCGAATATCGTCAATAACGGGGACTACTCTCCGGGGCCCTTCGCGCCTAACTCAATCCTCTCGGTCTACGGCACGGACCTGGCGATGTCGCGCTACGAAATAGCGCCGTCCGATATCCACGGCAACGTACTCCCGGCCGAACTGAACTCGACCCGTGTTTACATCGACAACACGCCCGTCGCCCTGTACTTCGTTTCCGAAAAACAGATCAACTTCCTGGTCCCGAGCAAACAGGGTCTCGGGCCCGCTGTCGTGCGGGTGATGCGGGAGGGGTGGAGCGGACCGGAAGTGACGATCTCGATCACGGAGGCTGCCCCGGCGTTGCTCGTCACCCGGGATCCGCCCGGCTACGCGCTCGCTTCGCACCGGGATTTTTCGGTAATTTCCCCGGATGCACCCGCCAAACCCGGCGAGGAAATCACCCTCTGGGCTACCGGCTTGGGCAAGACCACTCCCAACCCGCAGCCCGGCGAGTTGCCTCTTTATGTCGCGGAGATCGTGAGCCGGCCGAGCCTCAAGGTCGTGGTTGGCGCGACAGTTGTGGACAATTCGGACATATCTTACGCCGGCTTGGCTTACGGATTCGCCGGGCTTTACCAGATCAACTTCCGCCTCCCGGACAACGCCGGCGCCGATCCCGAGATCCGCGTCCAAATCGGCCCTCAGGGCACGCCGGCCGGCCTGAAACTCGCGATCCACTGAGCCGGCGCAACTTTCCGGCGCCGGGGCGCGTTAAAGAGGTAGGCTACAATCAATTCTCGGGAGTTTTTCGGATGGTTCTCAGGTCTTTGGCCGTCGCCAGTTTTGCCGCTGTACTCGGGTTTGCCCAACCCGCCTCGTACATCGTCAACCCCGGCACGAAAATTCCGTTAAGTTTGATCAACACGATCAGCACGAAACATTCCGCCGAAGGCGACCGCGTTTACCTGGAAACGTCCTTCCCGGTTCTGGTGAGCGGACGAATCGTCATTCCGGTGGGCAGTTACGTTGCCGGGACGGTCACGCAGGTCAAGAAGCCCGGGCGGGTGAAGGGCCGCGGCGAACTCTATATCCGCTTCGACACGATCACTCTCCCGAACGGTGTGACGCGCGATTTCCGGGCCCGCATCGGCGGCGTGGATGGCGAGGCCACCGGAGAACTCGATAAGGCCGAAGGCAAAGTGAAGAGCGAAGGGAATAAGGTGGGGGATGCCAGAACCATCGGCGAGGCCACCGGCGCCGGCGCGTCGATCGGCGTCATCGCCGGAAACGCCGCGGGCCATGCCGGGTTGGGCGCGGGCCTCGGAGCCGCGGCGGGAGCCGCCGCCGGCTTAATCGGCGTGCTGGCCACGCGCGGTCCGGATGCCGTTCTCTCCCGCGGCACCACCGTGGAGATGGTGCTCGACCGCCCGGTCTCATACAGCGACGCCGACCTGAACTTCGGCAATTACCAGCCGCCTCATGCGGCCGCCGGCAACGCGCCCCTGCCCCAGCAAACCGACAAGGGCGGCCTGACACTCCCCCGCCGCCGCATGCCGGAATAAGAGCTTCATCCAATCGCAATGCCCCGCCAGTCGAGTGGGGCAGGGCTCCTGGCCTGCCCGGTTTTGACTATAAGCACCGGCCGTCGCTTCCTTCCCGCAAACGGCGCGCCCCCGCCCCAGCAAACCGATAGGCGCGGACTGACACTCCCCCGCCGCCGCATTCCGGGCTAAGAGCTTCATCCAATCGCAATGCCCCGCCAGTCGAGTGGGGCAGGGCTCCTGGCCTGCCCGGTTTTGACTATAAGCACCGGCCGTCGCTTCCTTCCCGCAAACGGTGCGCCCCCGCCCCAGCAAACCGATAGGCGCGGACTGACACTCCCCCGCCGCCGCATTCCGGGCTAAGAGCTTCATCCAATCGCAATGCCCCGCCAGTCGAGTGGGGCAGGGCTCCTGGCCTGCCCGGTTTTGACTATAAGCACCGGCCGTCGCTTCCTTCCCGCAAACGGTGCGCCCCCGCCCCAGCAAACCGATAGGCGCGGACTGACACTCCCCCGCCGCCGCATTCCGGGCTAAGAGCTTCATCCAATCGCAATGCCCCGCCAGTCGAGTGGGGCAGGGCTCCTGGCCTGCCCGGTTTTGACTATAAGCACCGGCCATCGCTTCCTTCCCGCAAGCGGGGAGGGCGCGGCCCCGTCGCCCCAGGCCAGCGTATCAAAGGGCCAACTTGGGTGGTGGGCGTGTCAAGTATGTCGGTACCCTACTTAACCGTAAACTTCTCTTTGATAAAGTTCGTGTCGAAGCGGCCGGCCTGAAAATCCGGATCGGCCAAAATCTTCTGGTGCAGCGGAATCGATGTGTGAATGCCCTCCACAATGAACATCCCCAGCGCCCGCTGCATCCGCTGAATCGCTTCCGTCCGGTCGTTCCCGTACGTTACCAGTTTGGCAATCAGCGAGTCGTAATAAGGCGGGATCACGCAATCGGTGTAGGCCCACGTATCCACCCGGACCCCAATCCCCCCCGGCAAATGGAACCCGGTGATCCGCCCGGGCGACGGCCTGAACGTCTCCGGGTTCTCCGCATTGATGCGGCATTCTATGGCATGCCCGCGCAGGGTCACCGGACCCGGCAGGATCTCGTCGAGCCGCGCGCCTTCCGCGATCCGGATCTGGCTCTTCACAATGTCGATGCCGGTCACGAACTCCGTCACCGGGTGCTCCACCTGCACGCGGGCGTTCACCTCGATGAAGTGAAGCTTTCCGCATTCGTCCATGAGGAATTCGACAGTCCCGGCATTGGTGTATCCGGCAGCCGGGATCGCCTTTCGCAACGCGGCAGCGATCTCCGCGCGTTGTTCGTCCGTCACCACCGGCGACGGCGACTCCTCCAGCAGTTTCTGGTGCCGCCGCTGGATGCTGCATTCGCGCTCGCCCAGGATTTCCACGTTCCCGTGTTCGTCGGCAAGCACCTGGAACTCGATGTGGCGCGGCGCCGGTACGTATTTTTCGAGGTAGACATCCGCCGACGCGAACGCCGCGCCCGCTTCCGTCTGCGCCTGCGCCAGCAACCCGGCGAGGTCCTCGGGCCGGTTGACGATCCGCATGCCGCGGCCGCCGCCCCCGGCCGAAGCCTTCAGGATCACCGGGTAGCCGATCTGCCCCGCCAATTCCAGCGCTTCCTCCGCGGTGTTCAACACGCCCGCCGAGCCGGGCAGCACCGGGACGCCCATCTCGCGCATGAAGGCGCGGGCGCGCTCCTTGATGCCCATGAGGTGGATGACGTCGGCCTTCGGCCCGATAAACTTCAACCCGGACGCCTCGCACACCTCCGCGAACCCCGCGTTCTCGCTGAGGAATCCGTAGCCCGGGTGGATCGCGTCTACATCCGTAATCTCGGCCGCGCTGATGATGGAAGCGATGTCCAGATAGCTGCGGGCGCTCTTGGCCGGCCCGATGCAAATCGCCTGATCGGCGAACCGCACGTGGGAACTGTAGCGGTCGGCTTCCGAGTAGACCGCCACGGTGTGAATCCCCAACTCCTTGCAGGCGCAGATGACACGAACGGCGATCTCGCCCCGGTTCGCGATCAGGACCTTCTCAAACCGCCCGGATGGCAAACAGCGCCTCCCCGTACTCCACCGGCTGGCCATTCGGAACGAGCTTGCTTTCCACCACGCCCGCCGTTTCGGCCTCGATCTCGTTCATCAGCTTCATCGATTCGATGATGCACAGCACCTTCCCGGGCTGCACCCGCTCGCCCACCCGAACGAATGGTGGGGCGCCCGGCGACGGGCCCTCGTAGAAAGTGCCGACGATCGGGGATTTCACCAGGACCAGGTTGCGATCGGTGGGCTCTTCCGGCTTCTCCTTCGCCGTCTCGCGGACGGCAGGCGAGCCGCCCGGAGCGGCGGCCGCCACGGGCGCCATGACGACGTCCTGCGAATTGGCGGCGAAAGCAGCGCGCCGGATCCGCACACGGTTCTCTCCGCGTTGTACTTCCAACTCGGCGATCCCAGTCTCCGAGGCCAGAGCGATCAATTCGCGAATCTCATCGACGGTCATCTTGGATTAGCTTACCAGGAGCGCCCGCCGAGGCGAAGCCCGGCGGATCGCGCACACTGTATCCTGGAATTTCGATGCCCGAGGGATCCTATCTCTATTGCGACGTCAGCCTGCCGGTCCCCCTGGACCAGCCGTTTACCTACTCCCTGCCCGAAACCCTGCGCCATCGCGTCCGCCCGGGCAGCCGGATCCTCGCCCCCTTTGGGCCGCGCAAGCTTACGGGGGTGATCCTCCGGTGTCACGATGAGCGGCCGGCCGTCAGCACGCGCGACGCTCTTCGCCTTCTCGATTCCGAACCCGTGCTCGACGGCGAGCTCCTGGCTTTGGGCAAGTGGATCGCCGCGTATTATTGCTCCCCGCTGGGCGAAGTGCTGCGCGGCATGCTCCCTCTGGCGTCTGAGATTCGCCAGGGCAAAGTCTGGTCGTTGACGGATTCCGGCCGCGATGCCGGCCGCCAGTTGCTGCTCGATTCGTCACCGGACGATCCCGCGGCGCAGATCCTGAGGATGCTCGAAAGGCGGCCGCTTTCCGCGGCTTACCTGGCGCGCAGCCTGCCGCTTGCCGACAAGGTGGTCCGCTCGCTGGAGCGAAAAGGCCTCATCGTGGCGGAACAGGTGCAGACCGAACGCGACCCACTGCGGGCGCCGTCCGACCGCCTGCGGATCGAGTTGCAGCCCGCCGCACCCGAACGCAAGCTGAACAAGCCCGAGCGGGAACTGCGCGCCTTCCTGGAACTCCACCCCGGCTCGCACAACCTCAAAGACCTGGAGAGCATCGTCAGGAATTCAAGCCCGGCGGCGCGCTCCCTGGCACGCAAGGGCGTGGTCACGCTCCGGCCCGAACAAATGTCGGCCAACTCCGGCCCGCTTCGCGCGCGCCATGAGCTCAACCCGGCGCAAGCCGCGGCATACGAGCAGATCCGCTCCGCGATCCAGGCTCGCGAGTTCCGCACGTTTCTCCTGCACGGCGTCACCGGGTCGGGAAAAACGGAGGTGTATCTCAACGCGATCGAAGCGGTAGCCGCCGGGGGCCGGAGCGCGCTGCTCCTGGTTCCCGAAATCGCCCTCACGCCGGCCATGGCTGGACAGTTTTTCTCGCGGTTCGGTGACAAGGTCGCCATCCTGCACAGCGCGTTCACGGATGTGGAGCGTACGGAGCAGTGGCGGCGCATCCGGAGCGGCGCGGCCTCGGTGGTAGTGGGTACTCGGTCGGGAGTCTTCGCCCCCGTGCGCAATCTCGGGCTAATCGTCGTGGATGAGGAGCACGACGGCAGCTACAAACAGGAGGAGAACCCGCGGTACAACGGGCGCGACGTGGCCATCGTGCGGGCCCAGGCCGCCGGTGCCTGCGTGGTGCTCGGCTCGGCCACCCCCAGCCTGGAGAGCCGGTACAACGCCGAACGCGGCAAGTATACCCTGGTGGAACTCCCGGGGAGGATCGAAGCGCGCCCGATGCCCGCCGTGGAACTGATCGACATGCGGCAGGAGTTTCTGGAGACGCGCAAACAGGCGACTTTCTCGCGGAAGCTCGTGGACGCCATCGGGCAGCGGCTCGAAAACGGCGAGCAGACCATCGTGCTGCTCAACCGCCGCGGATTTTCCAGCTTCGTTGCCTGCCGCGCCTGCGGCGAGCGGGTGCAGTGTATCAACTGCTCGCTGACCCTGACCTACCACAAGCGCGACCGCCGCCTGCTCTGCCACTACTGCGGTTATGCCGAGAAGGTGCCCTCGGTCTGCCCGAAGTGCGCAAACGAGCACATCTACTTTCTCGGCGTCGGTTCGGAAAAGGTGGAGGAAGAACTGCATCAGGCGTTTCCGACGGCGCGTATCGCACGGCTCGACCGCGATACGGTCACCGGCAAACGCCAGTACGAAAGCATTCTGCAGGACTTTCGCGAGGGAAACTACGACATCCTGGTTGGCACCCAGATGATTGCCAAGGGTCACGACATCCCGAACGTCACCCTGGTAGGCGTGATATCGGCCGATGTGGGGTTGGGGATGCCCGATTTCCGCGCAGCCGAGCGTACCTTCCAGTTACTGACGCAGGTGGCCGGGCGCGCGGGACGCGGCAGCCTGCCCGGCATCGTCCTCATCCAGACGATCAACCCCGATCACTATGCCGTGCGCCTGGCCTCCGCGCAGGATTACCAGGCCTTCTATGAAAAGGAACTGAATTTCCGCCGGATGATGCACTATCCACCGTTCAGCGCGATGGCCAACGTCCTGGTGCGCAGCGAGAAAAAGGAAGCGGCCATGCGCATGAGCACCGAAATGGCCACCCTGTTTCTTCCGCCGCCCGAGAAACTGCGGATCATGGGTCCGGCGGAAGCGCCGGTGCCGCGCCTCAAGAACGAATACCGCTACCAGTTCCTCATCAAGTCCGCGGGCCGGAAAGTCCTCAATGAACTGCTTCAGAAAATACGCGGGTTTGCGCAGGAGCGTAAGTGGGGCGCAACGGCCCTGGTCATCGATGTAGACCCGCTCTCGCTCTTATAAGTCGAGTTACGTCGAGCCCAGGAATTCGCGCATGCGCGCGGCGATCTGCGAAGCGGTTTCCGCCCCATCGATAATCCCCACGCTCACCTGTAGGGAGGGCCGGACCGTCTTACCGTCGAGGAGGCAGGCGTATCCGCCCGAAAGGTGCTCGGCGATCCATTTCCCGGCTTTTGCCGCATCGGCTTTGGTTAGGCTGACGATGGCGATGAAGTCCTCTTCGGACCAGTGCCCGACCTCGCTGCCCGGCGGAATGCCATTGCGCAGCCGCTTGGCGAAGGCCGCCGCCAACTGGGTGGAGACGTCCGCGTCAAACCGGGTCGCCGCCAGCCGCAATCCGTTGGTCCGGATCATCAGGATGCACTTCTGGGGCAGGCCGGCCGCGATCCGCTTCTCGATCACGCCACGCCGCAGCAACTCCGTCAGCGCGTCCACCGAGGCCGCCGTTTCCAGGGAGTCGATGCGCTGGTGCAAAACCCGGATTTCGACCTGGAACTGCGACACCGTGAGGTCGTGCTGCCGGCGCATCTCATCGACGCTTTCGGCGATCGAACTGGCGCTTTCGAGCGCCAGCGCCTGTAAGGCATTCACCTCCGAGATCCGCGATGCTTCGCGCAGGTGCCCGATGGAGGCTCGAATGTTCGTTTCATACTGGCCGTCCGCCCGCGACAGCGTTTCCATCGTCTCTTCCAGTGCTTGCGTCGCACCGGTCAACTCCGCCCGCAAGGTGTTGAGATAACGGGAAACCTTGTCGCGGTAATCCCGGAGCAGGTTGCGGAACGTCGCCCGGCTCTCCTCGACCGCTTGCAGATCGGCATCCGCGATGGACACAGCCAGCGCGCTTAAGTGTTTGCGGTGCGGCGCCGTGAACTCTTCCGCGATCTCGATGGTGTACTCCGCCGAGGTACGAATCGCCGACGCGTAAGACTCCGTAGCCTGCCTGCGGAGCTTTTCGATTCGCTCCAGTTCCTCTACTTCGTTGCGGATTGAAATCATGACTACCGGAGAGATCGGACGCAGGCGGGCGGATCTTTAGTTGATTGCACTTGATTTTCACTTTTTATTCGCCCAGAATGGAGTGGGGAACGGACATGGCACTTACGAAGCGGCAGAAGCAGGTTCTCGATTTCATTGCGGGATTTGTGGACGAGAACGGTTACTGCCCCAGCTACGAGGAGATTGCCGGGGGTCTGGGGCTGGCGTCCCTGGCCACGGTCCACAAGCATATCTCGGTTTTGGAAGCCAAGAGCTACCTGAAGCGCGGCTTCAACCAGAGCCGCTCGATCGAATTAACCCCCAAGTACTTGCAGGAGCAGCGGCGCACCCGGTTGGCGCCCCATGAGATCCCCCTGCTCGGCCGCATTGCCGCCGGCGCGCCGGTGGAATCCGTGGAGCAGAGCGGGGTGCTCAACTTCGCGGACTTTGCGGGCAATCCCGGGACCTTCGCCCTCGAAGTGCGCGGCAACTCGATGATCGAAGACCATATCTGCGACGGCGACCTGATCCTGCTGGAAAAAGTCTCGGAGGCACACGAAGGCGATATCGTGGTGGCGCTTGTTGCGGGCAGCGAGACCACGTTGAAGCGTTTCTATCGGGAAGCAGACGACAGGGTACGGTTACAACCTGCTAACTCGGAACTGGCGCCGATTATCGTGCCGGCGCGCGATGTCCAGATTCAAGGAAGGCTGCTCGCGGTTCTGCGTAAGTACAGGTAACGATCAGGCGGTAGCGGCGGACGCGGGAGCCCGAAGCTGTTCTTCGGCGCGAATCCAGTCTTCTTCCCGGGAACCGCCCTGACAACCGCGAGCTTCCCAAAACGAGTACGCCAGTTGCGCAATTTCCAGGTACGTCGGAGTGCGGACGGTCGGAGCCGCCACCGTTTCTACAACGCCGGTCGCCGGTGCGGCGGCGGCAGCCGCTGCAGTCGGAGCGGGCTCGACGGAGCGCGTCACACGCGTCCGGGGTGCCGGTTTCCGTCGGTGCGGAACCGCGGATGAGGCGGACGGTATCACAATTTCATTTTCGGCTGTACGCTTTTTCGGCATTTACTGGGGTTTCTCCCTAAGTCGGTTGCTTGATTTGATTTTAACCGACAGCAGTGTGATTCGAAAATCAAAAGTTCTTATCAATTCAATTACCAGAGTGTGTTTTCAGACTACCCGGTCGCGGTTATTCTATACTGGTAGTGCGTGAGCAAGGCCGCTACTTTGGCGTTAGCGCTAGCGTTAGTCGCGCCGGCTCTGGCAGCGCCTCCGCGGGTGATTGCAGTCGACGTTGACGGGGTGGTGCACCCCGTGACCGTCGAGATCGTCGGCGGAGCTATCGCCCAGGCGCGAAGGGAAGGCGCTTCTCTCGTCATCGTGCGCCTCAACACTCCCGGCGGCTTGATGGATGCGATGCGCGAGACCATCGAAGAAATCGTCGCCTCGCCCGTACCCGTCGTCACCTATGTCGCCCCGAGCGGCGGGCGTGCCGCCTCCGCCGGCTTCTTCATCCTGGAATCCGGAGATATCGCCGCGATGGCCCCCGGCACCAACACCGGCGCGGCGCATCCGGTGGCCATGGGTGGCGAAATGGATGCCACGATGAAACAGAAGGTGGAGAACGACGCCGCGGCTTACATCCGCAGCATCGCCGGGAAGCGCGGCAGGAATGCCGAACTCGCCGAAACCGCCGTCCGCGAGAGCAAATCGTTCACCGATCGCGAGGCGCTCGACAACCACCTGATCGATCTCGTCGCTCCCAACGACCGGGCGCTGCTGGACGACATAAACGGCCGCACGGTGACGCGTTTGGACGGCAGCACCGTGACGCTGCATACGGCAGGCGCGGAGATCGAAACTTACCAGCGCACGCTGCGGCAGCGAATCGTTTCCGCCGTGGCGGATCCGAATATCGCGCTGGTGCTGCTGGTTCTGGGCGCCCTTGGAATCTACGTCGAGTTCTCTTCGCCCGGACTGATCGCTCCGGGGGTGATCGGCGCCATCATGGTGCTGCTCGGGCTTTCTGCGCTCGCAGTCTTGCCGATCAACTGGCTGGGCGCGGCCCTCCTGATCCTTGCGTTCACGCTGTTCGTGCTGGAAGCCAAATTCACTTCGCACGGCGTCCTGGGAATCGGCGGGGCGGTAGCCATGTTTCTGGGCGCCGTAATGCTGGTGAACGGCCCGATTCCCGAAATGCGCGTCCACTGGCCAACCGCTTTGGCCCTGACGCTCCCGTTCTCGCTCATCACGGTGGTGCTGGTTTCGCTCGCCCTGCGAGCGCATCGCAGCAAGGTCGAAACCGGAGGCGAAGGAATGGTGGGCGAAGTCGGAACAGCGGTGACGTGGGTG
Source organism: Bryobacterales bacterium (assembly GCA_963796485.1). Taxonomy (GTDB): domain Bacteria; phylum Acidobacteriota; class Terriglobia; order Bryobacterales; family Bryobacteraceae; genus CAWCDJ01. The sequence continues at coordinate 69,812 of CAWCLV010000011.1, read as the reverse complement.
GCCCTTTCCGGCAAGGTGTTCGTCCACGGCGAGTACTGGGACGCGGTTTCGACGCAAGCCGTTGCCCCGGGCGCCACGGTGCGGGTCTCCGCGCTGCATGGACTTGTCCTGACCGTAGCGCCGGTCGAGAAACAAATCGGAGGTGGTAACAATGGTTGAATTCTGGCCCATCGTCATCGCGGTGATCGTGCTGTACCTGGTGAGCTCCATCAAGATCCTGAGAGAGTACGAAAGGGGCGTGATCTTCCGGCTTGGCCGCTTGCTGCCGGAGCCGAAGGGCCCGGGCGTCATTCTCGTGTTTGCGCCGCTCGACCACATGGTGCGGGTCTCGCTGCGGGTAGACACGCTCGAGGTGCCGCCGCAGGATCTGGTGACGCGCGATAACGTCACGGTCAAGGTGAATGCGGTGATCTACTTCCGGGTGATCGAGCCGCGCCTGGCGGTAGTGGAGGTGACGAACTTCCTGTACGCCACTTCGCAGCTTGCCCAGACGACGCTGCGCAGCGTACTCGGCGAGGCCGAACTCGACGAACTCCTCAGCCAGCGCGAGAAGCTGAACGTCCGCCTGCAATCCATTCTCGACCAGCACACCTCGCCATGGGGCGTGAAGGTGGCGATGGTGGAGGTGAAGCAGGTCGATTTGCCGGACCAGATGATCCGCGCGATTGCCCGGCAGGCAGAGGCAGAACGCGAGCGCCGCGCCAAGATCATTCACGCCGAGGGTGAGTATTCGGCCTCGGAAAAACTGGCCATGGCGGCCGCCGTTATCCAGACGCAGCCCGCGGCGATCCAACTTCGATACCTCCAGACGCTGGTCGAAATAGGTGCGGAAAAGAACACAACCATCGTTTTCCCGCTGCCGCTGGATATAATTGCTTCTTTAGAGGGGGCCCTGAACCGGGCCGCCCGAAACGGCGCGGAGAAGCCTTAGGCACATGCGAAACAACGAGACCGGCGAGTTCGAACTGGTTGTAGGGAACCACCAGCTGCTCAGCGCCTTCTTCATCGTGGTGCTGCTATTCGCCGTGGCGTTCGCCATGGGCTATGTGGTGGGACAGAACTCCCCGCGTTCCGCCAAAGTTCTGGCAGAGTCCGCCCAGCAGCTACCCCCGAGCACCAATCCGGCCGACGCCCGGCCGCAGCCCGCGGGACCGGTGCCCGCGCCGGTTTCGCAACCAGCCGCCGCCGACCCAACTCCGCAGGATGCAGTTCAGCAGCCCACCACTCAGCCCGCGCGCGACACGGCTCCGCCCGCGGCAGCGCCCGCCCCGACACCGGCGGCGGCTTCCGTCGCCGCCGCGCCCCCGGGATCGTTCTGGCAGGTGATGGCAGTAGCCCAAACCGATGCCGACCTGATCGCGAAGACGCTCAAGGACAAAGGCTTTCCGGTCAGCCTCAGCCAAGGCCCGAACAACCTGATCCGCGTGCTGGTGGGGCCCTACGCCGATGTCGCGGCCATGGGGAAGGCCAAAGTCGATCTGGAGAATGCGGGGTTCCTGCACCCCTTCCGGTACCAGCGTGACCGATAGCCTCGTCCAGATCGAACGTCCTCCGCGGCCTCGAATCCCGGAGTGGGCCCGCAAGAGCCGCACCCATTTCGAGTCGCTCAACCGCCTGAAGGCCGGGTTCCGCGAGCTGAATCTGCACACGGTCTGCGAATCGGCCCGCTGCCCGAATATTCACGAGTGTTTCCACCGGGGCGCCGCCACTTTCATGATCCTGGGGAACTGGTGCACCCGCGGCTGCGGCTTTTGTTCGGTGCCGAAGGCCAGCCCCGCGAAACAGGACATGCGGCTCGACCCGTCCGAGCCGGCGAACGTCGCCCGGATGGCTGCGCAGATGAACCTGCGCTACGTGGTGATCACGAGCGTCAACCGCGACGACCTGGAAGACGGCGGGTCCCGGCACTTCGCCGAGACGGTTCGCGAGGTGCGCCGTGCGCTGCCCGATGCGCGTGTCGAGGTGCTGACGCCCGATTTCTGCGGCGACACCGAAGCCGTCGCCCGGGTGCTCGATGCCGGGCCGCACGTCTTCAACCACAACATGGAGACCGTCCCCCGGCTCTACCGCAAGGTGCGCCCGCAGGCGGATTATCGCCAGTCGCTTCGGGTGCTCCGGTTTGCCCGCGACTACGATGCCCGGGTGCTCACGAAATCCGGCTTCATGGCCGGGTTGGGCGAGACCGACGCCGAAGTCCGCACGCTGCTCACCGACCTTCACGAGGCGGGCACCGACGTGGCGACGATCGGCCAGTATCTGCAACCTACCCGCCGCAATCTCCCGGTGGCCGCTTACATCGAGCCCGCACAGTTCGATGCCTGGCGCGATTGCGGGCTCAGTCTCGGCTTCAAAGCCGTCTTCAGCGGACCGCTGGTCCGCAGTTCCTACATGGCGGACGCGGTAAGCGAGGAGGCCGGCCGCACGTCGTGCTGAACTGGTTGTTGGCGCTCGCCTCGGCCGCGCTCCTGGTCCTGGCGTTCCCGCAGTTCAATATTGCCTGGCTGGCCCCGGTGGCGCTTACCCCGCTGTTGATCGCGCTAGCCCGTGAAGCCAGCGCGCGGCGCCGCTTTTTGCTGGGCTGGGTAGCGGGGATCGTCTACTGGTTCGGCGTCTGTTACTGGATTCAGTTCGTGCTGGCCCATTACGGCGGGCTCGGCGAAGCCGGGGGTTGGGCGGTATTCGCGTTGTTTCCGCTTGCCAAGGGCCTGCACATGGCCATATTCGCGGTTTTCGCCGGCATCCTGATGCGGCGCTGGTGGGCAGCGCCGGCGGTGGCGGCCCTTTGGGTGGCGATCGAAGTAACGCACGGTCCGCTGGGCTTTGCCTGGCTGACGCTGGGAAATGCGGGTATCGACATGGGGATCCCGCTGCGCCTCGCTCCCTTGACCGGCGTCTACGGCCTCTCCTTCCTGTTTGCCCTTACAGCCGCGGTGCTGGCCCTCGCCATCCTCCGCCGCCCGCGCCGGGAACTCCTCTGGCTGGCGCCTCTGCCGCTGCTGATGCTGCTCCCCGCCATGCCCGCCGCCAAGCGCGGGACCAACACGGCGCTCCTGGTACAGCCGAACATCTCCGAAAACGAAGATTGGAATACGGATTCGCTCGACCGCGCGATCCGGCACCAGGTCAGCCTGACGCTTACCTCCGCGCTTTCGCAAGTCGCACAGCCGCCGGAGATCGCGGTCTGGCCCGAGGTGCCGGCGCCGTTCTACTATTTCGAAGACGAGCGTTTCCGCAGCTACGTCGATAATCTGGCGCGGCTGAGCCGGGCGTACCTGCTGCTGGGGATCGTTGCCCATGCACCCGATGGCGCGCCCCTGAATTCCGCCGAACTAATCTCGCCGGAAGGCGTCCCTGTCAGCCGTTACGACAAGGTGAACCTGGTCCCCTTCGGCGAGTTCGTCCCGTGGCCGCTGGGATATCTGGCCTCCCACATCTCCACCGAAACCGGCGATTTCCAGGCCGGCAAGCGCGTTGTCGTTTCGCCCGTATCCGGCGGACACAAGATCGGATCGTTCATCTGTTACGAATCGGTTTTTCCGAACTTCGTCCGCAAGTTCGCCGCCGGAGGGGCGCAGGTGCTCTTCAACATCTCGAACGACGGCTGGTTCGGCAAGACCGCCGCGCGGTTCCAGCATTTGGAGATCGTTCGAATGCGCGCCGCCGAAAACCGGCGCTGGATTCTGAGGTCCACCAACGACGGCATCACCGCCACCATCGATTCCGCAGGGCGCCTGCGGGGGACGCTCCCGCTGTATCAAGAGGCCACTTCCTATACCGGGTTCGAGTACATCTCGGCCGAGACGCTCTACACCCGCTGGGGCGACTGGTTCCCTCTCCTCTGCGCCACACTCGCGATTGCGGGGCTGTTGGCCGCATATCTCAGCCCTTTGAAGGCTGCGTTGCCGGGCAAGCAGCCGAACTAGCCCAGCTTAGAACGGGAACATCTGCTTCAGTTCCTGTTGCGAAGGGCGGCGGCCGTATTCGCAGATTTCGAAAGCTTGCGCGTATTTCACCTGCCGGCCTTTTTCCTCACCGTAGAACTTGATCAGGGTGTCGCGATAGCGGTTCGCGAAACCGGCGTAACGGGCGGCCAGTTGTTTGCGGCATTCGGCATCACGCTTTTGGCGGGCGGCCGGGTTGTCCGGGGGATACAGGCTGGCATCTCCGTTCGCTCCGCCTTCCTGGATCTGCGATTTCATCACCAGCAGGGCGTCGAGGGTCGGCTCGATCACGTCGTCGATCGACACGGCCACATCCGCCGTAAACGCATTGGGCTTCTGGAACCGGTCCGGGCCGTAGATAAAGAGCGGGTTCTTTTTCAGGATCGGGATATCCGGACAGAAGAACGGCACGGTGACCATGTAGGCCGAATCCTGAACGAGGATCGAGGTGTAGCGATGGTCCGGGTGGTAATCGTTCGGGCGGTTGGTGATCACGATATCGGCATTCCACTCGCGCATCAGCTTCGTGAAAGTGCGCCGGTTCTCCAGGGTCGGAAGGATCTCCCCGTCGTGAATGTCGAGAACCTCGGTCGTCGCCCCCATCTGCCGGTCCACTTCTGTGACCTCCGCCTTGCGCCGCGTGGCGAGAGGCCCACCGGCCATCTGCCAGTGCCCGATATCTCCATTGGTGGCCGATACCAGTTTGACGTGCGCGCCCATCTTCGCCCATTTCATGGCGACGCCCGCCGCCCGGTATTCCGCGTCGTCAGGATGCGCGCCGAAGACGATGACGCGCAGTTTGCCGTCGTCCGCCGCCTGAGCCCGGGCCACAGCCGGCCGCTCGCCGATCGCGTTCCAGACGAAGACTCCGACTGCGCAGCCCGCCACCAGGGCAAGGATTCCGATCTGCCGTTTCATATCCGTTCCTCCATTACTTCAGCCAAACCGGGCAGGCCGGGAGGCCTACCCCACTAAAAGCCGAACAGTAACAATGTACGCTCATTTCGCTAGACTGTGGAGGGAAATCCCTATGGACCTCAACCGCCGGGAACTCATCGTGCTACCCGCTGCCGCCGCCGCAGCCTCTCTGTTTGCCGCGGAGTCCGATATTCCGTGGCAGCGCAAAATCCGCCGCATCGGCCAGACCAACATGACGGAGCACGACCCCGCCGTGCTGGACGTGGAGCAGTGGGCCGACTACTGGGCCAGCCTCAAAGTGGATGCGGTCCTGGTCAGTGTCACCGGCATCCTGGCGTTCTACCAGACGCGGGTTCCGTTTCATCGCAAGGGCAAGTACCTGGGGGCGCGCGATTTCTTCGGCGAGTGCTGCGCAGCGGCGAAGAAGCGCGGGCTGCACGTGATCGCCCGCATGAGTCCGGACCTCAACTGGGAAGACGCCGTCCAGGCGCACCCCGAATGGTTCCAGCGCGACGAGCAGGGGAACGTCCGGCACCACACCGAGGACCCGAGGCTGTTCCGCACGTGCATGTTCACCAGCTACATGACCGATTACATGCCGGCGATCATGCGGGAGGTCAACGGGCTTTACGATATCGACGGCCTTTTCACCAACGCGTGGCCGCCGCTCGGCTCGATGCCGGTGTGCCACTGCGCCCAGTGCCGGGAGCTTCCGCCTTCGGGAACGCCCGAGTATTGGGACCGCTTCAACGACCGCGCGGTTTACCTGTGGAAGCTCTACGATTCCATCGCGAAGGAAAAGAAGGCGTCCAATTTCTACTTCGCCAACCTGGGCGGCGGAATCCGCTCGACGGTGGACCTGGTGCGGCTGGGCGAACTCTGCGAATGGTTCCAGTGCGACAACCAGGGCCGCGGCGGAGACGATACGCCGATCTGGGGCTGCACGCTCCAGGGCCGCGTCTGCAACGCGGTGCAGGAGGGCAAGATGGCGACGAACGTCACGGCCGCCTGGTCCACCGGCACGCCGCGCTGGCGCAACGTCTATAAGTCGCCCGAAGAGCAGCAGATGTGGTTCGACGAGACGCTGGCCTCCGGGATGGTGCCGTACCACCACATCATCGGCGGTGAGGGGGGCATGGGCGAGGACCGCCGGTGGCTCGAGCCCGCGCGGCGCTATTTCAACTGGATGGCCAAACACGATCGGCATTTCGTGAACAAGGCGTCGATCGCCAACATCGGGGTGGTGATGGGCCAGCGCACGCACCTGTTTTACAAACCTCCGCGCGGGGTGCAGATGGCGCAATACATGGACGGCCTGTATTACGCGCTGCTCGAAGGCCGGTTCTTTTTCGATTTCGTCCACGAAGACAAGCTCGCGCCGGAACGCCTGCGCAAATATTCCGCCCTGCTGCTGCCCAACACCGCGCTTTTGAGCGACCTCCAATGCCGGCAACTGGCGGCCTACGTGGAAGCGGGCGGCTCGCTGCTGGCGACGTTCGAAACGAGCCTGTACGACGAGCGTGGGCGGCGGCGCAGCGATTTTGGGTTGGCGGACGTGTTCGGGATCCATAAAGCGGGGGACGCGATTGGGACGACAGGGAACGCGTATCTGGCGCGGATCGAAAGGCCGCACCCGATCCTCAACGGGTTCAGCAACACGCACTGGATCCCTGGGGCGGAGTACCGCGTTCCGGTGGCGCCGGTGGATTCGCCGGTGCTCTCGGTGGTGCCGGGGTTCGTCGCCTATCCTCCCGAACTCTCTTACCCGGTGGAGCCGCACACCAACGAGCCTGCCGTGGTGGTTCGGGAAAAGGGCAGGAGCCGGCTGGTCTGGTTCCCGGGCGATGTGGAGCGCACGATGTGGCGCTCGGGCCATACGGATCTCGCCCGCCTGCTGCAGAACGCGATCCGGTGGGTAACGGGAGGCCGCGCGCCGGTCTCCGTGGACGGCGAAGGGGTGATCGAGGGGTTCGCGTGGCAGACGGAACCGGGGTATGCGGTCCACCTTCTGAATTACACGAACCCGGCGATGCACCGGGGCTGGATCCGGGGGTATTACGAGATCGGAGCCCAGAAGGTAAGGCTGCTGGGGATCCCGGCCGGAACCGAGGTGAAGAGCGTGGAACTGCTGCGTGCGGAAAGGACGCTGCCGTTCCAGGTTTCGAACGGGGTGCTGGAGTTCACCGTGCCGGGGGTTTTGGATTATGAGGTTGCGGCGGTGACGGTGGCGTAAGGGCGAGTTCCGCTCGCCTGAGGGGGCAGGCCAGGAGGCCTACCCCACTGGGCGGATCCGGGGTGCCCCCTTTGGCGCATGTCATCCAACTGTTCGCGGCGAAATCGCGCAAAAATCCGCGGCTTCGCGACTATCCTCAATAAGACGAGAGAGCCGTTTCGGAGAATGTGGGCTTGAGCCCGGTCTCGTTGGCCTTCCCGGCGTCCTGAACGCTGCGCCACGGCGTAGTCATCGCTTCTTTCCCCCGACGAAGGGCATGGTGGCGGCCTGCTTCATCCACGACGCCAGTTGGCGCTCGTCGAAATCGTTAACCGATGCCAACTCGACTCCGCGGGTGGATTTGCCCATCCCGATCGGCGTCACAGGCGGTTCCGGCTCGATCTCCGTGCCGCGTATGAACATCAGTTTCACATGGCCGACGAAGGCGCCGGAAGAGAAGCACCAGCCCCCGTCGACCCCGTAGTACGCCATGCCCCACTTCACCGCTCGCTGGAGGTCCGGCAAACTTTTGGCTGCCAGGGCATCGATGCGCTCGGCGATGCCGCGCTGCGGCTGCGGCAGGCTGGCGATGTACGCGAACACGGGTTCGGCGCCTTTTGCGGTCTTCGCGGCGCTTGCCTTGCCAGTCATGGCGACCAGCAGCTTCGCCGGGGTCTTGCCTTGGGCGGTCTTCTTACCCTCGCAGCCGGCCACGCGCTTCGTTGATTGATGGGTTGACCGCGTCATTTTGTTACCGGGCCTGATCCCAGGCTGACGAGAAGCTCGTCAAGCTGGTCGAGCGCCTCAGGCATCCCGCCCGTCGATCCGGAGGCGACCGCGGCGTCGAGCGCTTCCTTCGAGGGATAGAGATCGTGCACCACCAACAACGTCTTGCCGGCGTTTTCATCGAAGGTCACCGTGGTGACGGTCTCGCCGTTGTCACCTTCCTCGTTCGTCCAAACAAGGCGCGAGTGTGGTGTCACTTCGCGGTACGCGCCGAAGAACTCCATGGTCGAAGCCTGGTGGCTAAACACCAAACGGTACCTGCCTCCAACACGAACATCCATCTCGCAGGAAAGCAGGGTCAGACCACACGACTTTGGTACCCACCACCTCCTGAACAGTTCTGCCTTGGTCCACGCCTCGAACACCAGGCGCGCAGGACCGTTGACGGTTCGCGTGACGACGAGTTCGCGCTCGGACTTCCGTTCCACCGCCGTGCGGTCGTTCGTGCGGGTGGCCTCACTTTCTCTTCTTTCGTCCATCGATTTTCTCCTTCAGTTTCAATTCTTCGACAACCTTGTCCAACTCGTCGAAGCGTGCGCCCCAGAGCTGGCGGTACCTCTCGATCCACGCCGCCTCTTCTTGCAGTCCGCGTAGGCCCAGCTTGCAGGTCCGCACGCGCCCAATCTTCTCCGTGGTGACGAGCCCCGCGTGCTCCAGGACGCCTACATGCTTCTTCATGCCCGTGAGCGTCATGTGGAACTTCTCGGCAAGGGCCGTGATCGAAGCGTCTGTACGCCCAAGCTGCTCCAGAACGCCGCGCCGGGTGGCGTCCGAGAGCGCGCCGAACGAGGCATCGAAGCGGATCTGGCAATGCTGAACCATTTGGTTCAGTGTACAACACGGATTGACGGCATGCAATGGTAGACTGAGCGCGCGCTGCGTTGCCGGCTATGCATCTAACTCACGATCAACGGCAGAGCGTTTACCGTCGCCCCCGGGCCGGCAGGCGCATCGCCACGCAAAGAGCGTAAAAGCGCTGCCGAGGGTCATGTAGCCGACGCGCGAAACCTGGTTGCCTCCCTTGCCGGGCGACGAAGCCGCCGAGCAGACCGGCCACCCCACAGCGGTCCGCTCAGGCACGAATCACCAGGGTGGCCCGTGCCCACAGACATTCCGGAAGGGCGTATATTTTGAAACTGGGGACTCAAAATGGGAAGACAGGCGACTGCGGTGCTTTACTTCGTGCTGATGGCCGCCATTATCGTTGCTGTGGATTTCCTGTTCTTCCGAAACCGGTTCCGGGAACGGCTGATAGCGAATATAGGAATAGTCCTGGTGTTCGCCGCTTTCTACTTGAGATTCCTGAAGCGTCCATGAAGACGTGACGGAGTAGTGATCAAGGCGACCGCGCACGGCCGACCTGGAGCGGAATCCATTTCGATGTCAATTCAGCCAGGATCGCCCCGGACCGTTTGAACCCGCGGGGTTTCGGCGCCAGCCGCCCGGTGGCCGACAACGCCACAGGTAACGGCCGCGCGCTCAACCGGCGGGTGGAGATCGTGATCGCGCGATAAGGAGTGGAAAATTCGAAATGACCGCCCGAATTCAAGATCCGAATGCTTACATTCTGCGCCTCGGACATGCCGGCCCTGCTGGTCTGAGCCAATCGGAAGCTCTGGACCGATTATTCAGCTCGGCCGCGAATGGGTCGGAGTTGTGGTTCGCTATCAACATCAGCAATCCCGGTCAGCTGCAAAAGGTGTCTTTGCGGCTAATCAAGGAACGTTGGAGATTCTGCGCTTCATGGAACGGGTTGGTTCGATTCGTCGCGCGAGCGAGCAAAGTGGTGACGGCAGACGATCCGCAGGCAGTCCCGTCCATCTCCGCGCGAGGAGCCTGGATGAAGGACGGGCAGATCGCCCGAGCACGCTGTTGGGTGCAACTCGATCCGGAGTCCTTTCGAGAGGTCGGTTGGACTCGGGCCGACATTCTCACATGGCAGGCTGAAACTTGGCGGCCGGGATTCCCCAAGAATCAAACATCGCTTCTGCGGGCGATCGTACCCGTATGGTAGGCTGCCGGGTTAGGAACGACGAGCCGGCTATTGGCCACCGAGGCCTGGCCGTGCTCTTCAGAGATTCCGGCGGTCAGTGGAGAATTCCTCTCGAAGGTGCACCGCGTCATGTTTGCCCCGCGCAACGCTTCCACGGTCGTGATCGACACGCCACCTTCGGGTTCCAGTTCGGGATATTCACGAATGATGTCCCCGGTGGACATCCCGTTCGCCACCAGATTTACGACTAGCGACACGGTTATCCGCATCCCGCGTATGCAGGCGCGTCCTCCCATCATTTGGGGATCGAACGCGATCCGATCGAACATACGGGTAGTTTGCAGCGTTCAGGGGGCAACCGACGGGATCTGGTCAGTAGCGGATCGCGTCCTTACGCTTCTGTAACCGCAGCCCTGTTCGGCCGGCGCATAAATCGAACCAACGCTTCATCGAATCCCGGGGCTCGAGGTCCGGGCTAAAACTCATCAGGGTGCGGTTCTCGTCGCCGTTGAGAGCCAAGACGCGAATCGTGGAGCCGGGGAAGGGTAATTCCCACATCCTCAATTTCCCGTTGAAGTAGGTGGTGAAAATGTCCTGATCTTCGACCGTGCGGACCATACTCCACGGCAGATCGCGCCAGCCGAGAACGGAGGTCATCCGCACGACGCGGTTATTGGCCGAGATTTCCAGCGACTGTGCCTGCCAGGCGCATCCCCACACAAAGAGCGTAAAAGCGCTGCCCAGGGTTATGTAGCCGACCCGCGAAACCGGGTTGCCTCCCTTGCCGAGCACAGTGAGGACCACCATGGCCACGCCGAGGAGCGACCAAACGATGCACGCCTTCCAATGCCGCGCCGGCGAACGGAGCACGACGATGCTCTCGCTCGCCGGACCAGGCGAGGGACTGAACATCCACCGCGACTCCGGCGGCCCTCCGGGCATCTGAGCGGCGGGCTGCGCCGTGCCAAAGCGCGCGCCGATGGCGGCGACCATGAGCAGCAGCAGCACAAAAACGGACATCTCCGCTGTGGAGAGCCACAGTTGAAGGAACCCGGCAGGCTTGATGCGCGCGGGGTCGGCGGGATCGACCAGGAGCGGAGCTTTCTTGAAAAGGGAGAGGCCCCACGTGTGATCGACTGTTGCGAAGGCCCGATAGGAATCCGGCTCGCGGCCGATTTCGAACTCGATCGCGCCGTTGGTGGAGCGGACCTCGCCCTCGGTGCGGTTCCAGGATTTCAAGGCGGCGAGGTTGCCGGCCACTACCGGCCAGGCTACGCGCGCGATCAGGCACGCTCCAGAGACGGCGGCGATCACGACCGCAATCCTGATGATCGGATTCATAATGGGTATTCTAGCTGTTCAGGTATCTTCACATCGAAAACGACGACGATTTACGGGAAGCCGCGCGGCTGGAGCAGTTGGGAGACGCAGCGGCCGCGCCAGGCCATCCGGCGGCGCAGCATTATCGCGAAGCGCAGCGGCTCCTGCTGCCGGCCGGTACGGTCTGGAGCGATCGCGAAGCCTACGACCGGCGACTGGCAGCGTTCGACCGGATTCAGGAGAAGGTATATGCCCTGGATGGCCAAGGAACCCGGCGCGATTTCGCTATCGCCCCGGTGGAAGACCACGCGGCTGAAGCCACTCCCGCGGCTATTCCTTTGGTGACACCGGCCGGGAACGCCGAACTGCCGGTGTGGGACTTCTTTCCCGGGTTGATGGTGCAAGTGGCGCAGAGTTTCCGGGACTATGACGGGCAGGAGATCCTGGCGGGCGAGGTCTTGCACTTTGCCGGGAGCAGCTACTTCTTTTACGATGGCGGCCACACGCTCCGGTTTGCGGAAAAGACGATCCGGCTGGCCGATGTGGTGGAAGAACACCAGGCGATTCTTGCCAACAAGGGGAACGCATGGTTTCAACCGGTGAGGTGAGGAGCAGGCGTTATCCGACTGCGCGGCCGGGCGGGGCGAAACCGCGGCCGCGGCTGGGTAACGCTCGCATTCCAGATATGGATGGAGTCAACCCCAGACAGTGCCAAGGCGGACTCACAGCTTCGACACAGCGTCAGCGGCGAGCGCTTTCAGCTTCGTCTGTGCTTCACTGACGGCAAGTCCATAGATTCGAACGAGAAGGATCGTTTTCCCTTTTCTCACCCACAGACTCGAGAAATTCCGGACACCTGTGAAGATTGCCTCGTCGCCAATCCCCGGGACCGGCGTCTTGGTCATCCCGGGCGCTGACGACGCTTTAGCGCCGGCGAACATCTTCTCGCTTTGCATGGAAACCGTGACCATCACCTTCGATGCGCCCGTGGTGCTCCAACTACATCCTGTGTCCGCAATCGGCGAGGCAGCGTTAACGCTGGCGCCAACAATGGCGCTCACTTGCTTTTGCGTGAGCAGATCACACGGCGGGGTGGCACTGTAGGCGAGTTGCGAACAGCAGAGTGAGGCCACGAAACCGCCGCAAAGAAGAAACGCAGAGGAGTTTCGAGTGAGCATGCAGCAAGTATATTCGAATGGCCTGAAAGAACGGGCACGGCACTGGATGGGGTAGCGATCCGTGAGGCGGGCGGCGCGGCCGGAGCGGAGGGCGAGCTCCGCTCGCCTGGACAGGCCAGGAGGGCTATCCTACTATTAAGAATAAGTGCGGAGCCTCCGTAAATCGGCCGATCTCTGGGTTTGTTTGCTGCTGCTGGCGTCCGTGTTCGCCGTGTACGCGCAGGTGTCCCGGTTTTCATTCGTCAATTACGACGACCCGGACTACGTCACGAACAACAAGGGCATTCGCCGGGCGTTCACCTCCACCGAGGCGGCGAACTGGTTCCCGGTCACCCGGCTATCGCACATGCTGGACGTGCAGCTATTCGGAATGGATGCGGGGCTGCACCATCTCACCAGCGTTGCCATACACGGCGCGGCCTCCATTCTGCTGTTTCTGTTTCTGGCGTTTGGGACCGGGAGGCGCGGTGCGAGCGCTTTTGCGGCGTTTATTTTCGCGGTGCATCCGCTTCACGTGGAGTCGGTCGCCTGGATCGCGGAACGGAAGGACGTGCTGTGCGCCTTCTTCTGGTTCCTGGCTTTGTGGGCCTATGTCCATGGCAGACGCGCGCTCGTGATCGCGGCTTTCGTGCTGGGCATGATGTCGAAACCGATGATCGTCACCTTGCCGTTCGTGCTGCTGCTGATCGATTTGTGGCCCTTGAAGCGGGGGCTCCGGGTGCGCGAGAAACTGCCGCTCTTCGCGATCGCGGCGGCGGGCTCCGCGGCCACCTACGCCGTGCAGCACGCGAGCGGGGCCGTGAAGCCCATCGGGGCCCTTGGGATCGGCAACGCGCTGGTCTCCTATGTGACCTACATCGTCAAGACCTTCTGGCCGGCCCGGCTGGCCGTCTTTTATCCCTATCCCGAGAGCCTGCCGCCGTTCGAAATCGCGCTGGCAGCGGCGGCGCTCGCCGCGATCTCGGTGGGAGTGGTACGCGCGTTCCGGCAGCGTCCTTACCTGGCAACCGGGTGGTTCTGGTTTCTGGGGACGCTGGTGCCGGTGATCGGGATCGTGCAGGTGGGCGCACAGGCGCGGGCCGACCGCTACATGTACGTGCCGATGACCGGGCTGCTGATCATGGTGGCGTGGGGCGGCTCCGATTTGTTGCGCCGCTGGCCGCGTGTCGCCATGCCTCTCGGGATAGCCGCCGGAATTGCGTGTGCGGGCGCGGCGTGGGCGCAAGCCGGGTACTGGGAAAACAGCGGGACGTTATTTTCGCACGCGCTCGAAGTGACGAACGGAAATTTTATCGCCGAGCACAATCTGGGCGCCTACCTGATGGATCAGCCGGGCGGGCTGAGCGCGGCCGTGGAGCATCTGCGGGAGGCCGTGCGGCTTCGCCCCGACTCCGGCCCGGCGCACTCGGATCTCGGCAGCGCCCTGGCCAGGATCCCGGGCCGCCTGCCCGAGGCTGTTTCCGAGCTGCGTACCGCGGCACGTGTCCTGCCGGATTCGCCGATTCCGCACAACAACCTGGCGAACGCCCTGGCCAGTTCGGAGCAGTTCGCCGAGGCCATTTCCGAATACCAGGCCGCGCTGCGACTGCAGCCGGATTACCCCGCGGCGCGCGACAACCTGGCGCGGATCACCGCGGAGATGCATTATCAATCCGGGCTGGCGCTGGCGAAATCGGGAAAGGCGGGGGAGGCGGTACGGGAATTCGAGGAAGCGCTGCGGTTCAGGCCGGACTACGCGGAAGCGGAGAACAATCTGGGGGTGGTTCTTTCGCAGCTACCGGGGCGGGCGCGGGAAGCCGCCGATCACTTCCGCGCGGCCCTGCGCATCCGCCCCGATTACGAAGACGCGCGTTACAACCTGCAGGTGGCACAACAACAAGAGCGGCCGGCGACCCGCCGGCGCTAGCAGATCCTTGGCAGTTGGTCGCCCGGCAGCATGTCCACGATGCGGCTGGTGCCGAAGGGCGTCTTCATGGTGACCAGGCCGGTGTGCGATTCGGTGACGGTGCCGATGGCCGCCGAGTGCTTCCCGAGCGGGTGCCGCCGCATCGCTTCGAGCACGGCACCGGCCGCTTCGGGTGCTACCACGGCGACCAGTTTGCCTTCGTTCGCGACGTAAAGCGGGTCGAGGCCGAGCAACTCGCATGCGCCGCGCACTTCTTCTCGGACCGGAATGGCCGATTCCAGAAGGGCGATCCCTACTCCCGCGCGCGCGGCGATTTCGTTCGCGGTGCTGGCCAAGCCGCCGCGAGTGGGGTCGCGGAGACAGCGGATCTCGCGAGAGACCGCCAGCATGTCGCGGACCAGCGTGTGCAGGGCGGCGGAATCGCTCTCCACCGTGGTCTCGAAGGCGATGCCCTCCCGTTCCGAGAGGATGGTGATCCCGTGGTCGCCGAGAGTCCCGGAAAGCAGCACGCGATCGCCGGGCCTGGCGTTGGCAGCCGAAAGGTCGACCCCATCGGGCACGCGGCCGATCCCGGTGGTGTTGATGAAGAGGCCGTCGCCGCTTCCCTTCTCGACCACTTTGGTATCGCCCGTGACGATTTCGACGCCCGCGGCTTCCGCCGCCCGCGCCATGGATTCGGTCGCGCGGCGCAGCGTCGCAATGTCCAGCCCTTCCTCCAGAATGAACGCGGCGCTGAGGTACAGCGGTTCGGCGCCACCCATCGCCAGGTCATTGATGGTGCCGTGGACCGCGAGCGAACCGATATCGCCGCCGCGGAAGAAGAGCGGCTTCACCACGAACGAGTCCGTAGTAAACGCCAGCCGGACGCCGCCGACCTCGACTACGGCCTGATCTTCCAGGCGTCCCAGCAACGGGCTGCGGAACAGCGGCAGGAAAACGTCGCGCAGCAACTCGGCGCTGAGTTTGCCGCCGGAGCCGTGGCCCAGCAGGATGCGATCTTTCGCGGGAAGGGGAAGGGGACAGGAGATCATGCGTGCCGCCGGTATTGGTAATAGGCCGCGCACGCGCCTTCGCTCGAAACCATGGGCGCGCCCAGCGGCCTCTCGGGAGTGCAGCGCGTGCCGAAAGCCGGGCACTCCACCGGCTTCGCGAGGCCCTGAAGCACCCGCGGCGCGATGCATTCGGCGGGTTCCTCGGCTCGGGTTGCCTCGACTCCGAATACCTTCTCGGCGTCGAAGGCTGCATATTCCGGGCGCAGGCGGTACCCGGACCGGGCGATCTCGCCGATGCCGCGCCATTTGCGGTCCGCCACTTCGAACACCTCGGACATGCGGCGCCGGGCAACTTCATTTCCCACGCGCGTGACGCTGCGGGCGTACTGGTTCTCGACCCCGGCGCGGCCTTCTTCGAGTTGCTTTACGAGCATGAGGATGGCTTCCAGAAGGTCGAGCGGCTCGAAGCCGCCCACCACGAACGGAAGGCGGTAATGCGCCGCCAACGCTTCATACTCCGTGTACCCCATAATGGCGCAGACGTGGCCGGGCGCGATGAAACCCTGCACGCGGTTGGCGGGCGAATCGAGCAGCAGGCGGATCGCCGGGGGCACCAGCACGTGAGAAACCAGCAGCGAGAAATTGCGCAGCCCTTCGCGTTTCGCCTGCCACACAGCCATGGCGTTCGCGGGGGCGGTAGTCTCGAAACCCACCGCGAAGAAAACGACCCGGCGTCCGGGATTCGCGCGGGCTATCTTGAGCGCCTCCATCGGGGAATAGGCGATCCGCACGTCGCCGCCTGCGGCTTTCACGCGGAACAGGTCGCTCTGCGAGCCGGGAACCCGCAGCATGTCACCGTAGGAGACCAGCGTCACCTCCGGCATGGCGGCGATGGCCACGGCTTTATCGATGATTTCGAGCGGCGTGACGCAGACCGGGCAGCCGGGACCGTGCACCAGCTCGAGGTTTTCCGGCAGGAGGTCGTCGATGCCGTAGCGCATGAGGGTGTGGGTCTGGCCGCCGCAAATTTCCATCAGGACCCAGTGGCGGGTTACCGCCTTGCGGATCCCGGCGACCAGCCGTTTGGCGAGCTCGGGGTCGCGATACTCGTCGAGGTACTTCATTCTTCCTCTTCGAGCATACCCATCTGTTCGAGCAGTTCGTAGGTCTTGCGGGCCTCTTCCTCGTCCACTTTGCTGATGGCGAAACCGACATGCACCACCACGTAGTCGCCGGTGGCGGCTTCGGGCACATAGTCCAGGTAGGCCTCGCGGGTGACGCCGCCAAACTGCACGCGGCCTACACGGAGGCCGTCAATCAACCGCTCGTCGAGAATCTTCCCCGGAATCGCCAGGCACATAACCTATTCGTAGCATCTCGCGCGGCGTCGAGGGACTCGGGCGAACTCCGCTCGCCTGAGGGGGCAGGCCAGGATGCCGGGCCAGGAGCGGGCCAGGGGCGGCCAGGATGCCGGGCCAGGAGGCAGGCCAGGATGCCGGGCCAGGGGGCGGGACAGGAGGCAGGGCCAGGAGGCAGGCCAGGAGGCAGGGCCAGGGGGCGGCCAGGATGCGGGCCAGGAGGCGGGCCAGGAGGCAGGGCCAGGAGGCAGGCCAGGGGGGCGGGCCAGGGGGCGGCCAGGATGCCGGGCCAGGAGGCCAAGCCAGGAGGCCAGCCAGGAGGCCTACCCTACCGAAGCTACCGGGAGGTCCATTCCGGTGCTGGTGAGCGACTCCGGCGCCGCTGGAGGCTACGATACCGCGCACCCCCTCGCCGGTCCCGGCGCGCCGCGGAGGCCGGGTGAACCCGAACTGGGGCGCCTCATCGAGGCCACGCCGCCGTGGATCGAGGATCCGCTGCGGCGTTAGGTAGGGTAGGCCTCGCCGGCCAGGCCTTCGCCGAAGGCGCGCTCCGCGCGTTAGGAGCGAAGGTACTGGTAGTCCTCGGGCGTTTGTCTTTTCATGCCCCAAGCTGGATAATGACCTAACGGAGGGTCGTATGCGCTTCCTGTCTGGAATTGTAGCCCTGCTGATGACGATGCCCTTGGGTGCGCAGACTGCCCCGGGCGCCTTGAACCTCGTGGTCGTGGAGGGGGAAGGGGCCATTAACAATATTCGCCAGCGAACGGCTCGGGAGCCGGTCGTTCAGGTGGAGGACGAGAATCACAAGCCGGTTGCCGCGGCGGCGGTGGTATTTACCCTGCCCTCGAACGGTGCCGGCGGAGCGTTTGCGAACGGCGCCCATACCCTGACGGTAATGACCAATGACGAGGGACGGGCCGTCGCGCGAGGGTTTCAGCCGAACGCGGTCAAGGGGCAGTTTCAGATTCGCGTGACGGCGTCGAAGGAAGGGCGCACGGCTTCGATCAGCATCTCGCAAACGAATGCGGCAGTTGCCGCGGGCGCGGCCGGCGCTGCGGCTGCAACGGGTATTTCCCTGAAGGTAATTGGCATCGTGGTAGCTGTGGCCGCCGCAGGCGCGGTCGGCGGTGTCGTGGCGGCAACCCGCGGCGGCGGGAACAACAACGCGACTATCGCGGCAGGCGCGACGCCGGTGACGGTTACCCCGGGCGCCGGCACGGTAGGTCCCCCGAGGTGACATCATGCGATTGATTACGAGTCTTTTGACGGTGGCATGCGGAGTGGCACTGGCCCAACAGGGGCGGATCGCCGGACCGCTTTCGGGTTATGTCTTCGATCGGGCGGGACGCGTTTTGCGCCCTGTGGTCGGAGTGCCTGGCGCATCGGTGATCGGCAGCCCGATCGACCTCGGATTCGCTACCGCGGGCGTGTGGGTATCGCCGCGGCTGGATTCGGCAATCGCGGCGGGCGCCGACGGTTCGCTGCATTTTCTGCGGCTGGATAGCGGCTCCGCGGCCGAACGCCCGTTCAATGGCGCGACCGCGGCTCCGGATGGCGTCACCTTCAGCCCGTCTGGTTCCGCCGCCGCCCTGTTTTCGCGTAATAAAGCGGTGATCGTGACCGGACTGCCGGATTCTCCCGCCGTCTCGGCGACGATCGATCTCGGCCGCGACTTTGCCCTGCCCCCGCGCATGGCGGCCACCCGGAGCGTGACCACGGCCCTGAGCGACGACGGTGCGTACCTGCTGCGGGCTTCGGGCGGGACCGTGACGTTGTTTGGAGCGGCGGGCGAGCACCGCGCGTTGGCGGCCGGCGTGGATGCGGCCTTCGCTCCCGCGGGACACAGCGCGGCGGTGGTCGATCCTTCGGGTGCGGGAGTCGTGGTCTTCGACGATGCCGTCACAGGCAACGGACGGAAGATCCTGGCCGCGGCGGATTCCCAGATGACTTCTTCGGCGGGCCTGGCGTTTTCGCAGAACGGCCGGACACTGTTTCTGGCGAGCCCCGCAAATCAGAACGTGGCGGCCTTCGATCTGGCCAGCGGAAACCGCGCAGCGATCGCCTGTCAGGTTGCGCCCGCGACTCTGGTTCGGATGGGCAGCGTGTTCCGGCTGAACGAACTCGGCACGGATCCGCTGTGGCTGCTCGACACGGCCCCGGCGCAGCCGCAGGTCGTGTTCGTTCCCGCGATCAGCGCAAATTGAACTTCTTCATTTTGTAGCGCAGCGTGTCGCGCGTGATGCGCAGCAGGCGGGCGGCCTGCGTCTGGTTGCCGCTCGTCTTTTCCAGTGCCTTCACCAGAAGGCCGCGCTCATTCTCTTCGAGGGAAAGGCCATCGGTGGGGATCTCCGCCGCCTGGGGCACCACCGCCGCCACCGCCGTCTCCGGGCGGCCTACCGCGATCGGCAGGCTGGCCGCCGTGATCAGTGCGGATTCCTCCAGGATCATGGCGCGCTCGATGGCATTGCGCAGTTCGCGGACGTTGCCCGGCCAGTCGTGCGCCATCAGGAGTTTGGCGGCGCCGTCCGTGACGCCCTCGATATTCCGCTTGAATTTCCGGTTGTAGTGCTCGATGAAAAACGCCGTGAGCGGGACGATGTCTTCGGTCCGATCGCGCAGCGGCGGAATCAGGATCTGGATGACATTGAGGCGGAAATAGAGATCCTGGCGGAACGCGCCTTCCTTAACGGCTTCGCGCAGGTTCTTGTTCGTCGCGGCCACCACGCGCAGGTCGAGCTTGATATCTTTCAACCCGCCCAGACGCCGGAAAGTCTGGTCCTCGAGAACCCGCAACAGTTTGGCCTGCAGCATGAGGGGGATCTCGCCGATTTCGTCCAGGAAGAGCGTGCCTTTATCGGCGAGTTCGAAGATGCCGCGCTTCTGAGCCCGCGCATCGGTGAACGCGCCCTTTTCGTAGCCGAACAATTCGCTTTCGAGCAGGGTCTCGGGGATGGCCGCGCAGTTGATGGCGATGAAGGGTTCGGCCTGCCGGATGCTCTGGTAGTGGAGAGTCTTGGCGATGAGGTCCTTGCCGGTGCCGTTTTCGCCTTCGAGCAGAATGGTGGTGGCCTCACTCGCAGCCACGCGCCTGACGAAATTCATGACCTCGCGCATGGCGCCCGATTCGCCGATTACCTCGCGCTTCTGGGGAGCGGCTTCTTCGGTGATGTCTTTGATGGTCGCCACCACGCCTGTGAGTAGACCGCCGTCGTCGAACATCTGGTTGGTTCGCATCACGACCAGCCGCTCCATACCGTTGCCGGTATGCAGGCGGACGGTGCAGTTGGGTGCGGCCGGAGGCTGGTTCAAGCCGATCAGAACGCCGCAGCCGGGCTCACAAAGGGAGCACTTGAAGACGTCCTGGCAATGCTTACCCAGCATGCTTTCCGAGGACATGCCGAACAGTTTTTCGGCGGCCCGGTTGACACCGGTAATGCGAAACTCCGGGTCGTACAGGACCAGCGCGTCGGAAAGCTGGTCGAAAACCGATTCCAGAACGCTGGTTCTCTGCCAGCCTGGTGTGAGCTTGGACATTACTTTAGAAGTTGCGGCTTACCTTGATTATAGCAAGCGTACACTCTGCGCCAATTCGCCCAATAGACGGAAGTTTCAGGGGCTAATACCCCCACGGTTGCGGCTGGCCGGGGCGGGAAATGCTGCAATCTCGTAGACATAGCCTGGTGGCGATGCAATTGCTACCCTTCCCTGCGGAGCCATCATGTCCCGTTTAAAGATATTCATGCCCGCTGCTATTTTGCTGGGCGGAATTCTCGTTTGCACGACAGCCTCGTTGGGCAAGCCGGAATACACCAAAGAGACCAAGAAGCCCTGCACGTTCTGCCACCAAAAGAACGTCCCCGGCAACAAAGCGGAGATGCAGAAGAATCTGACCGACGCCGGGAAGTACTTCCAGGAGCACAAGAGCCTGGACGGTTACAAAAAGTAGTTAATGCAAGGAGGAGAGGCGGAGTCGTCCATGCTGCAATCGGTTCAGCTTTCCATTGCCGACGGTGTTTACGCCGCCACGGTCAGGGAAGCACTGTCCCGCAGCTGCGCCTGGCACGTGGAATCCGTCGAACATCCGGACCTCACGCAGAATTGTGTGCTGGTGCTGGATGAGCAGGCATTTGCACGACTACCCCTCCCCTTGTCCAACCCGGAGCGGGTGGTCTTGATCACCCGGAAAGATCCTCAACTGTTAGCCCAGGCTTGGGAAGCCGGCATCGTTTCCGTGGTTTCCGAGCAGGACCCCATCAGCACCGTCCAACTTGCGATCATGGCCGCCGCGTTACGCATCGCGACGTCCCATGAGAAGGCCGCCGCAAGTGGAATTTCCCCCAGCCATCACACCGCGCATGCGCAAGTTGCCCCAGAAAATCGGACATCTGGGTCGAAACGTTGGAAAATCCAATAGGTTACATCTCCTCAAACGTGGACTTTTGCGTGCACTGTGTATGCCTCCGGGAAGGAGGAGCACTCGAATGGAACGCACTTTATCCGAATTGGAGTCGATTGTCCGAAACCGGATTTGTAACGTTTGCACCGCACGAACCGTAGACGGGGAGTGCGGCTTGGAAGAACCCAGCCATTGCGCCCTGTTCCGGTTGTTTCCCGAGGTGGCAAAGGCCATCCAATCGGTACAGAGCGACGATATCCGTCAATACATCGAGGCAATCCGGCGGGATGTCTGCTCCGTCTGCATAGAGCAGACGGCGGACGGCGCCTGCGAAACACGGCGCGCCGTACAGTGCGCGCTCGATGCTTATCTCGTTCCGGTGGTGGATGCGATCGAGGAAGCCACCGGAAGAACATTTAACAGAAGGGGTCTCGGGTCTGCGGACGCCACGGTTGACGTGCGTCCCGCTCCGCGAATTCAGCTGTGAACCTGTTCCTTTGGAGGTAACTCATGAATCTGGACTTACGACCGTTTCTGGGAGTCGAGATCCTGCTCGCGCTAGTGGTGATCGTAATGATCGCGTGGCGCAAGGCGGTGGCTCGCGGCGAGGACGACTCTCTGCACGTGCTACAAGGGGACGCCCCGCCGCAACAGGCGGCGGTCGCTCACAAACTCGACACCATCGATAAATGGGGCAAAACCCTGACCGTGATCGCAGTCGCTTTCGGCCTGCTGGTCGGAGCGGTTTACGTTTACCAGGTCTGGGTTCAAAGCGCCCGACTACCAATAGGAGCTTAGACGTCTATGCTGAACCGGGCACTTCCCATCTTCGGCCTGACGCTCGGTTCTGCCCTCATCGGCCTGATTCTCGGGGCAACCGGCGCGGATCTGCAAGCAGCGGAGGCCGCGCCGCCCGCGGAGTGCACAACTTGCCACGACCAGGGGCAGAAACTGGCAAAGAGCGCCCACGCGGGCCTGACCTGCGACACCTGCCACGAGTCGCACGAGAAATTTCCCCATCCCGCCAACATCCCCAAACCGGTGTGCGCCAATTGCCACGAGGACCAGGCCGGGGACTACGCCCAGGGCGTTCACGGACTGGCCCGCAAAGCGGGCAACGAGGGTGCGCCGGATTGCGGGGTCTGCCACGGCAGCGCCCACGAGCTGATTTCGCCCGAATCCCAAGCCTTCCGGCAGTCCGTCCCCGATACCTGCGGGATGTGCCACCCCGACGTGGCGGAGCAGTATAAGGCCAGCGTTCACGGGCAAGCAGTGGCGCGCGGCGTTACCGAAGCTCCGCTGTGCACGGATTGCCACGGCGAACACAAGATCATCAAACCCAGCAACGAAGCGTCGCCGGTGAATGCGGCGCACATCCGCGATACCTGCGGAAGCTGCCACGGCGATGTCCGGCTGACGCGCAAATTCGGCCTGCCTTCGGACCGGCTGGTGAGCTTTGATTCCTCCTACCACGGCCTCGCGGGCAAGGCCGGCTCGCAGACGGTCGCCAACTGCGCCAGTTGCCACGGCGTGCACAATATTCTGGCATCTTCCGATCCCAAGTCCACTATTAATCCAAAGAACCTGCCGAAGACCTGCGGCAAGTGCCATCCGGGCGCGGGCACCCGGTTCGCAATCAGCGAAGTGCACTTGAGCACGGGCGGAAAAGAGCCGCCACCCCTCACGTGGGTTCGAGAGTTTTATCTCTTCGTCATTCCGCTCACCATTGGACTGATGTCCATTCACCAGGCGGGCGACTGGCTAAGAAAGCTGATCCGGCTGCGTTTCCGGCTCCGCACGGTTAAAACTGCCGCCCCGGCCGGCCGCGCCGAAGTGCGAATGCTGCCTTTCGAAAGGTTGCAGCATGCGGTCATGGCCCTGTCGTTTATCATGCTGGTCTGGACGGGGTTCGCACTGAAGTACCCGGACCAGTGGTGGGCGCGGCCCCTGCTGGTGCTCGAAGGCAAGGTCCTGGTGCGCAGCCTGATCCATCGCATCGCGGCGTGCGTCTTCATTGCGGTCACGCTGACCCACATGGTTTCGCTGTTCGTCAGCCGGAAGCTGCGCGAGCACTGGAAAGAAATGCTGCCCAACGCCAACGATCCGCGCGAGGCGCTCACCAATTTCGCTTACAACCTGGGCCTCGGCGACCGCCCGCCAAAACGTTCGGCGCACAGCTACATCGAGAAGGCCGAGTATTGGGCAGTCGTCTGGGGCGCGGTGGTGATGATCGCCACGGGCCTGCTGCTGTGGGCCAACAACCTGGCATTACGGTTCCTCCCGAAGGTCTGGCTGGACGTGGCCACGTCGGTTCACTTCTACGAGGCGCTGCTGGCAAGCCTGGCGATCGTAGTCTGGCATTTTTACTCCGTGATCTTCGACCCGGACGTTTACCCCTTGAACACGGCGTTCCTTACAGGTAATAGTGTTAAGAAGCAGGAGACCTCTAGGGAACATCAGCCGTCCGGCGAGACCGGCGCGGTGAAGACAAGCGGAGATTAAGCTTAGGTTCAATGACTCCAAACAGACCCGATACCCGGAGATTGGGATGGCTGTCCCCGATCATCCACCTCTCAAACAACTGGATCAGCCTGGCGGGCGTGGTGCTGGTTACCACGGCCACCATTTTCTGGCTCTTTTTGCTTCCGATCACGCTGCGGGGGGAAACCTCCAATCCATACGTCGGAATTCTGGCATTCCTGGCCATTCCCGGGCCCTTCTTCGCGGGACTGATCGCGATTCCCCTGGGAATCTGGCTAAAGCGCAAGAGTGAGGGCCGCAGGAGCGTCTACCCTCCGGAGTTTCCGCCGCTCAACTGGCAGAACCGCGATTTCCGCAAGCTGGTGTACTTTTTCGGTGCGACCACGGTGCTCAACATCGTGATTGCGAGCCAGCTTTCCTACGGCGCCGTAAACTACATGGATTCGACGACGTTCTGCGGCCTCACGTGCCATAACGTGATGCAGCCGGAATACACCGCTTACCAGAATTCTCCGCATTCCCGAGTGGAGTGCGTGAAGTGCCACATTGGGCCGGGCGCCTCCTGGTTCGTCCGCAGCAAGCTCTCCGGTGTGGGGCAGGTCTTCGCGGTGGCCTTCAACACGTACCCGCGGCCGATTCCGGCGCCGGTCCACAACCTGCGCCCGGCGCGCGAAACCTGCGAGACGTGCCACTGGCCGGAGCGGTATGCGGAAGACCGCATTCGCGTGCTCCCGAAATTCGCGGAAGACGAAACGAACACCGAGAGCAAGACGGTGCTGCTGATGAAGATCGGCGGCGGCAACCGCGGGATCGGAATTCACGGCACCCATCTGGGCCCCGGCGTCGTGATCCGCTACGGCTCCTCGGACGAAGCGCGGCAGAATATTCCCTGGGTGGAGTACACCAAAGACGGAAAATCCACGGTCTACGCCACGTCGGATGCCAAGCCGGATGGCGCGGGCCTGACGATTCGCACCATGGATTGCATCGACTGCCACAACCGGCCGTCGCACCAGTACCAATTGCCCGACCATGCGATGGACCAGGCGATGTCGGCGGGGCTGATCTCCCCGGCGCTTCCGTTCGCCCGTAAAAAAGGGCTGGAAATTCTGAAGGTCAACTACCCCACGCGCGACGAAGCGGCGCAGAAAATTCCGGCCGCTTTCGAGCAGTTCTATCAGCAGAAGTACCCGGCGGTGTGGAGCCAGCGGCAGTCTGAAGTGAAATCTTCGGCGCAGCAGGTGCTCGCGATCTGGGATCGCAACATCTTCCCCGCCATGAATGTCACCTGGGGCGCGTATCCGGTCAACATCGGGCACACCGATTACCCGGGCTGCTTCCGTTGCCACGACGGCGGACACAACACCAAGAGCGGGGAGGCGATCACCCAGGACTGCAACGCCTGCCACAACATTCTGGCGATGGACGAGGCGAATCCTAAGGTGCTGACGGATCTGGGGATCACGGCGCCAAAGCCGGCCGCGACCAAGTAAAGTCTGAAGGCGAAGTGGGCTGCCCGCGAACCGGGCGGCCCGCTGGGATTGCTACGCCTGTCACGACATTCCGGCGATGGACGAGGCGCCACCGCCGGTGCGCGTTGCAAAATCTCTTCTATTGCTTACCGCCAGGGCGCCGCCAGTACTCGCGGGGTAGCAGCAGGGTCAGCGCGTCAGGAACGAGCCGCACTTCCACGGGGAGGTGGCCGGCGAACTCGCCATCGATCTGCACGTAGACGCGGCTGTCCCGCGGCGCTTCCAGCACCATGCAGCCGGTCCGCAGCACGGTCACGCCGCTCATTCCGGCAAGCCGGTTAAGCGCCATTCCGGCAAAGTACTTCACGTAGGGAACCGATGACCGCCCCTGGAACAGCACCGCCTCGAAACAGTCGTCGCTCAGGGAAACGCTGGGCGCGATCTGAAAATCGCCTCCGTAGTTCCGGACGCGGCTCACCAGGGCGAAGGAGCACTCCCGGCTTTCGCCGTCGTAGCGGGCGCGGAATTGCGCCAGGCGCCGTCCAAGCAGACTCCAGCCGGCCACCCAATACGCCATTTTGCCGGAGCGCGCCTTGAGACCCGCGTTCACGTTGTAGACGATATGGGCGTCGAGCCCGATCCCCGCCATGCACAGAAAATGGCGCGAGATGCCCTCCGGGCCGCAAGAAATGTGGCCGACCGCGATCCGGCGCGGCTCGAGTTCGTCGATCCGGGCGGCGGCGCGTTCGATGTTTCGCCCGAGCCCGGTCTCCATCGCCAGCACGTTGGCGGTTCCCGCGGGCAGCACGGCGAGGGGAACGTTCGACCCGATCATGCCCTCGGCGGTTTCATTGACGGTGCCATCGCCGCCGGCGCAAATCACCAGGTCGGCGCCGCGGGCGATGTGCTCGCACGCGATCGCGCCCGCCGTTCTGGGTCCCGTGGTCGGCGCCAGGGTGACATCCCGTCCCGGTTTTCTGAGGATCGAAGCGGCCCGATCCAGTACCGTGGTCCCTTTCCGCCCGAACTTGCCCGCACGCGGATTGTAGATGAGGACCGCATTCTTATAGGCTGCGATTGGTATTCTCCCGTTTCCTCGTTAAATTATAGATGAGAGGCAGATGAAAGATCCCTCCAGCAACATCGAAGCGCTCCGGGAAGAACTGCGCCGCCACGAACATCTGTACTACGTGGCCGACCAGCCCGCGGTCACCGACGCCGAATACGACGCCCTGATGCGGCAACTCCAGGAGCTCGAAAAGCAGTACCCCGAGCTGGTGACTCCGGACTCGCCCAGCCAGCGGGTCGGCGGTAAGCCGCGCGAAGGCTTCGTCAAGGTGCGCCATAGCTCCCCTATGCTCAGCCTCGACAACGCCCTGAACGAAGGGGAGTTGCGCGATTTCGACCGGCGGGTGAAAGAACTCCTGGATGGCCGCCCGTATCGCTACGTGGCGGAGTTGAAGATGGACGGCCTCTCCATGGCCGCACACTACCGGGGGTCGCGGTTCGTGCAGGCCGTGACCCGCGGCGACGGCTCGGTGGGAGAAGAGGTCACCGAGAACGCGCGGACGGTGCGGTCGCTGCCGCTGCGCGTAAAAGACCATCTCGCCGATTTCGAGGTTCGCGGGGAAATCGTCATGAACCGGCGCGCCTTCGAGCGTCTCAACGCCGAACGGGACGAGCGCGGCCTTTCCCGCTTCGCCAATCCCCGGAATGCCGCGGCCGGGTCGCTGCGCGTGCTGGAACCGCAGATTACGGCGTCCCGCCAGCTGGACTACTACCCGTATTTTCTCCTGGTGGATGGCCACCCCACCTGCGAAAGCCACTGGGAATCGCTCGAGCGGATGGCGAAGATGGGGTTCAAAGTGAACGCGGAGCGCCGGCTCTGTGCCGACGTGGAAGCCGTGCTGGCCTTCTGCGCCGGCTGGGAGGCCCGCCGCGACCAACTGCCCTACGAGATCGATGGGGTGGTGGTGAAGGTGGATTCCGTGGAGCAGCAGCGGCAGCTCGGCTTCACCGCCAAGGCGCCCCGATGGGCGATTGCCTACAAATACCCGGCACGCCAAGCCGTGACCGTCATCGAGAACATCGAGGTGCAGGTGGGCCGTACCGGCACCCTCACCCCTGTGGCGCACCTGAAACCGGTAGAGGTAAGCGGCGTTACGGTGGGCCGCGCCACCCTGCACAATGAGGACGAGATCGAACGCCTGGGACTCGAAATCGGCGACGAAGTTGTGATCGAGCGCTCGGGCGATGTGATCCCCAAGGTGGTCCGCGTTCACTCGCAGGGTTCCTACCGCCGGAAGTTCCACATGCCCTCCAAGTGCCCTGTCTGCGGCGGGAAGGTAGTTCGGGAGGATGGCGAAGCGGCCAGCCGGTGTATTAACACGAACTGTTCGGCGAGGCTCAAGGAATCGATCCTGCACTTCGCCTCCCGCGGCATCATGAATATCGACGGCATGGGCGAATCGCTGGTGGATCAACTGGTGGACCGCGGCATGGTGCAGAGCGTCGCCGACATCTACGACCTCAGCATCGGCAAGCTCATGACGATGGAGCGGATGGGCAAGAAGTCGGCCACCAACGTCGTCCAGAATATCGAAAACTCGAAAAAGAAACCCCTGCCTCGCGTGCTCGCCGCTCTGGGGATCCGGTTCGTCGGCGAGCGGACCGCGGTATTCCTGGCGGAGGCGTTCGGCAGCATGGATGCGATTGCGCGGGCGGGGATCGAGGCGTTGCAGACCGCCGAGGAAGTCGGCCCGCGCGTTGCCGCCAGCATTTTCCAGTTCTTCCGCGAGCCGCGCAACCGCGAACTGATGGAGAAACTCCGTTCTGCCGGGCTCCAGTTCACCTATGAATCCAAGCGCCCCAAGGAGGGCCCGCTCCAGGGGATGACACTCGTGCTGACCGGGACCTTGCCGAACCTGAGCCGCGAGGAAGCCACGCGCCTGATCGAAACGGCGGGCGGGAAAGTCAGCTCTTCCGTGAGCAAAAAGACCAGCTACGTGGTGGCGGGCGCTGATTCCGGCTCGAAGCTGCAAAAGGCGCAGGAACTCGGGATCAGGATGCTCAGCGAAGAAGAGCTGCTCAATCTGGTCAAGCCGGCGTAACCCATGCAGATTGACCGCGCTTACGCCCGCGAAACGCTGGTCCGGCTGGTACAGATCAACTCCGTCAACCCCACGCTGGCCCCGGGCGCTCCCGGAGAAACCGAAATCGCGGAGTTTATCGCCGCTTCGCTGCGCTCCTCCGGGCTCACCACCCGGACCTTCGAGCCGGCGCCCGGCCGGATCACCGTGGTGGGGCGGCTCCAGGGGACGGGCGGAGGCCGCAGCCTGATGCTCAACGCGCACGCGGACACGGTGGACGCCGCCGGAATGGCGGACCCGTTCTCCGGCGAGATTCGCGATGGCAAAGTATTCGGCCGGGGCTCGTTCGACATGAAAGGGAGCCTGGCCGCCGGCCTGGCCGCCGCCCGCGCCCTCGCCCGATCCGGCGCGCGTCTCCGCGGCGATGTGGTCGTGGCCGCGGTAGCCGACGAGGAATACGGCAGCCTGGGCACGAGCGACCTCCTGGAGCATCTGAAGACCGATGGCGCCATCGTCACCGAGCCGACCGCGCTCGAAGTATGCCTCGCCCACAAGGGCTATCTGTGGATGGAGGTGGAAGTCGCCGGACGCGCGGCCCACGGCAGCCGGTTCGAACTCGGAATCGACGCCAACATGATGATGGGCCGGTTTCTTCACCGGCTGGAGGCACTGGAGCGCGAACTACGGGCGCGGCCGCCGCATCCGCTGGTCGGGCCGCCCTCGCTGCATGCAGCCCTGCTTCACGGCGGCACCGGGTTGAGCACCTATGCCGCCTCTTCCATAGTGAAGATCGAACGCCGCACCGTGCCCGGCGAGACGGAGCGGCAGGCCGTTGCGGAAATTCAGCGGATTGTCGATTCGCTGGCTGCCGGCGACCCCTGTTTCCGCGCGACCGTACGCCCCTTCTTTACGCGCGATCCGTTTGAGGTCGAGCCGTCCGCGGCCATCGTCCGCTCGCTGGATCGGGCGGTCGAAAAGGTGACGGGCAGGGCTCCCGCCCACACCGGCGACACGCCCTGGATGGATGCGGCGCTGCTGCAGGCGGCAGGAATCGAGACGGTGGTGTGCGGCGCGGCCGGAACCGGCGCGCATGCGGACACCGAGTGGGTGGAGTTGGAATCCGTTTTCCGCCTGGCCGAAATTCTGGCGGAAGCTGCGATCGACTACTGCGGCTGAGTGAATCGCGTCACCCACCGCCCGCGAGCGCCGGGGTTTTCCGCCCGCAGCAGAACACGGAAGAGCCGTTCGCCCCAGGCGCCGCGCAGCCGGGCATCCTGAATCGGAATCTCTTCCACTTTCGCTATCAGCGCGCGGTCATGAACTACGTGTACGCCGCCGCCTTCCATCCGAAAGGTCAACTGCCCCGGCGTGTCCACGGTCACGCGGCACGGCGTCATCAGCGTGAGGAGGATTTCCCGGCCGGCGGAGGTCAATTCAAAATCGTCGGTCAGCGAAATCTCGTTCTTCGCCCGATCCAGCCGCAACGTGCGGTGCCATCGTTCAACGTGGGCCTCGGCCGGATACGCCCTGGCGAGATTCAGGTGGAACTCCGCCCCGTTCTCACCGGCGCTGTGCGAAACCTCGGTTGCCTCATATTGCCGCCCGGCCGCCTGCATCACACCATCGACCGTCGGGCAGTTGTGATAGGCGGACTGCATGGTCCAGATCTCGTACCGCCTGGAGCTGAACGTTTTTGCGGTATAGGTCTCCGGCCCCACGTCGATAACGGCAGGCTTCCCAGCGGCATAGATCACGAAGTTCCCGACGTCGTTGTGGTTGTGGCTTTCGGCGTTGTGCCCGCCCTGCGCCGCCAGGTACAGCCCCTCGGCCGAACCTTCCGCGCGCCGCGCCGCCATCACCTGAATACCGGGAAGCCACACGTCGCGGAGAAGCGCCTGTTTGCGCGGCGCCTTGCGCAAGGCAGCCAGGTGGAAGAGCGCGGGCAACTGCCGCCCGATGCTGTCGCCCGGGATTCCGCCCTCGCTCCGGTAGAACGCGGCGAACGCGCCGTGCCCCATCATCGATTCATCGCCGGTGCGCTCGCCGAAGCGATACACCAGATCGCCGTTCGGGTACACCCGCGCGGGGGCATCCGCGAAGTTCGTGTACCACTCGTTATCGATGTGCGCCCGGCAGATATACAGCCCGATCTGGCGGATCAGCGGCTCATGGAAAGCATCCAGTGCGCCCGCGCTTGCCTGGTGGAGCAATTCCAGGCAGTCGAACAGTGAGGCTCCGGCGCGTCCCCAATAGCTTGGCCCTTCGTCGCAGCCTCCGTCGCCGGCATACCCGTTCAGGAAGTTGTCCAGGCAGCGGACGATCTTGTAGACGGAGTCGCGGCGCCGCTGGGGATCCGCCTCGATCAGCAGCGCGGCGGTCAGCCAGTTGGAGGCGATCCACGGATTCCAGTTGTTCACCGGCCGCTCGTCGAACCCCATCCAACTGAAATCGCGCGTGAGGCATGGGGTCAGGATGCGCCGCTCCGTTTCAAGCCGGATGCGCCCCGGCAGCAGTTTCGAAACGCGCGCGAGCTGCGGCTCGAGAAGATAGAGCGTCCACGCCAGCAGGCTCGCGGTTTCCGCCGAGAAGAGCTCGACGATCGGCTCCGTGACGTCGGGCAGCCCGACGCCCGCCTTCTGCGCGCCCAGGTGCGCGGGAACGCCCCAGAACGTCTCTTCGCAAATCAGCCAGATGCCGTTCGCGATCTCGTCCACGAACCGGCCCTTGTTTTCGACGCACTCCGCCACGGCCAGCGCCTGGAGCTTGTTGCGCCTCCGGTCGCGGGCCGCTTCGAAGCGCGACCGGTTGCCGTCCCGCGCGTATTCCAGCATCAGGGTCGCGGGCAGGACGTCCCACGCCGTCTTGAGCTGCCGCTCTCCGGCGGTCATCAGGGCGCTCCGCGCATCTTCCGGAAGCGCTTCCCATCCGGTCCGCTCGGCGGCCACCGGGTATGGGCGAAACCGCTCGCGGGTCGCGACGGCGGAAGCCACTTTCTCCGGGGACCACACTCCGGTGAGCAGGTTTCGCTTCTTCCCGGCTTGCGCGAACGCGTGTTGTGGAGCCGCCGCCAGCGCGAGCGATCCGCCCAGCCATGCACGGCGCGTGAATTCGGACATCACATAATGTTGTAGCGCACGTTGGTGTTAGTGGTGGCGGGCTTAGGATGCGAGAGGATGTATCCGCGTTACCTGAGTTCCTGGAGGCACCTCCGAAATCTATTTGGCAGCAACGAAATGCGGTTCGGATAATCTCCAAAAGGGTCCGTCACCTGATTAATTTGCGTGATCAGCGCGTCCGTAAGGGGAGCTTCAGTTCTTTGTTGCGTCCGGCGGTTTCGCGTGTAATGTACGGCGCGACGAGGATAGGAGCGTTGGCCCTATGCGGTCCACCCGCCTTGATCAAGGCAGGGGTCTCGAACCGATCAACGGTCTTGACCTCTGCGACGAACATGTACGCTCGTTCGGGAGTTTGGATTTCAAGGAGGGCATCAAAGCCGTAGAGTAGTTATCTTAGGCGCGCGGGCGCCGGATGTGAGAGGATACGTACTTTGGATTTGCGCCCGATTCACGGTTCCGCCATTGCAAAACGTATCGCCCAAGTCAGCCGCGGCGCTTTCCAGGTAAAGGCGGGCTCTCTGTTTCCAGCATTTCATCTCGATTGCCCTGGACACTGGACCGAGACCGCGCTCCAGGATGTCCGGCATGCGTGCCGGTCGCTGCTGCGGGCGCCGGGATTTGCCGTTATCGTAGTCACCACGCTGGTGCTTGGCATAGGCGCCAATCTCACGATGTTCGGCCTGATGCGCGCAGTGCTGTGGCGTCCGCTGCCTTATCCGCAACCGGACCGGATCGTCACGATTCAGGTGGACGCACGCGACGTTCAGAACGCGGGCGCTACGAGGGGAGAACTGCTTGGCCTCAAAGAGCGCACCCGCTCGCTCGAACAGGTTTCCACGATTGACGCGGGCGACGTGAACCTCGAATACGGGGGCGAAATGGAGCACGTGACGGCAGCGAGCGTTTCCGACGACTTTTTCTCGCTGCTTGGCGTGCGCCCGGCCCTGGGGCGAATGCTGGATTCGCGCATCGACGAGGGTAATCAGCGGGCTCTCGCGGTTCTGATCAGCGACCGGTTGTGGCGCCGCCGGTTCTCGGCGAACCCCGGTGTAGTGGGAAGAGCCGTGCGCGTTGACGATCTCGATATGCAGATCGCCGGCGTACTGCCTGCCGGATTTCTTCTTTTTCTGCCGCCTTCGGTGAACGATGTGGAGCAGATCGACGTCTGGCTTCCCTATCGCATCGACCCGGCGATCCCATACCGCGGTATCCCGATCCTGGCGCGGCTCAGGCCCGGCGTCACACTTGATCGGGCCAACGCCGAGTTGCAGACCCTTGCGGCGCAATTCGAGCGTGAGCACCCGGAGTTCTATTCCGGCGCCAGAGGCTGGATGGCATCGCCATTCGACCGCGAGTCACCCGGCGCAAGAGTCCGCTTCACGGTCCGGAAGGTGCGCGATGAGATGACGCGCGGCGCCCGGCCGGCGCTGTTTCTTCTGTCGGGCGCGGTGGGGTTCGTGCTCCTGATTGCGTGCGTGAACGTGGCCAATCTGATGTTGGCGCGCGGTTCGGCGCGGCAGCGCGAGTTCGAGATCCGGCGGGCGCTGGGCGCGGGGAGAATGCGAATCATGCGGCAGCTCCTTACGGAGAGCCTGGTGCTCACGGTGGTATCCGCCGCCATCGGTCTGGTCTGTGCCGGCTTCGGGCTCGAGGCGATCGGGCGCCTGAGCGCCTCTCACCTCCCTTTGCAGTCGAGGATCGGAATGGACGCACCGGTTATTCTGTTCGCGCTGATCCTATCGGTGGCCACCAGTGTGCTCTTCGGGTTGGTGCCGGCGTGCCGGCTGGCATCGGACAAGACAGGCCATCCGCTCGGTGCGGGCCGCTCGGAAACAGCGGGATCGGGCACGCGAAAGCTGCAACGGACCCTGGTGGCCGCCGAAGTCGCGCTGTCGATCGTGCCGCTGGTGTGCGCCGGCCTGATGCTGCGCTCGTTTGTGAATCTGATGCATTCGCCGCTTGGGTTCAGTCCGTCCAACGTGGTGACCGCCAGGGTGCCGCTTGACTACAACAGATATCCGCGAGCGGAGCAGAGATGGGCGCTGATGCGGGACGTGCTCGACCGGGTACGGACGCTCCCCGGAGTACAGTCGGCGAGCGCCGCGGCCCCGCTGCCACTCGCGGGCCAGGAGAGGCGCCGCGTGGGCCGCGTCGATGAGCCCGACTCTCCGCCGATCCTTGCTACCCAGCAAATGGCCCTTCCCGGATACCTGGCCGCGATCGGAACGCCGATTGTCGCGGGCCGCGATTTCACGGACGACGATATTGCACGGCAACCCGGCGTGACGATTATCGATGAGACCCTGGCAAACCGGCTGTGGCCGGAGGGAGCGATCGGGAAGCTCCTGGCGGTTTACCGGACTGGTTGGCGGAACGATCTCGAGGTGGTCGGCGTGACGGCTCCCGTGCGCGTCACGCGAGTGCGGGACGATAGCATTCCACACTTCATGATGCCGTATGACGGCAGTTATTCGAGGGAGATCTCGCTGGTAGTTAAGACGCGCGAGACGGCGGAGAGGATGGCGCCACGGATCGAAACCGCCCTGGATGCGGCGCATGCCGGGCGGGCGGCCTTCGATATACGGCCGATGAGCGGCTACGTGGCGGATTCGATCGGCGACACGCGTTTCATTTTGTTCGTGCTGGCGGCGTTCGCGGGAGCGTCCCTGCTGTTGGCCGCGGTGGGTCTCTATGGAACCCTGGCATATTTGACCGCCCGGCGGACGCGAGAGTTCGGGATCCGGCTGGCTCTGGGGTCCAGCGCGAATGCCATTGTAGTGGCGGTCATCCGGGAGAGCGTTTTGCTTGCGGCAGCCGGTGCAGCCGCGGGGTTGATGGGAGTTG
Organism: Bryobacterales bacterium; assembly: GCA_963796485.1. Taxonomy (GTDB): domain Bacteria; phylum Acidobacteriota; class Terriglobia; order Bryobacterales; family Bryobacteraceae; genus CAWCDJ01. Next base: position 35,810 of record CAWCLV010000011.1, on the reverse strand, counting down.
CGGCCGTTACGGGAGCGATCCGGGGGCTCCTCTATGAGGTGCGGCCTCTCGATGGCATGACGTTGGTCGGCGTCGTAGGCCTAGTGGCAGCTGTCGCGTTGGGTGCCGCCGGTGTGCCTGCGTGGCGGGCTGCGCGGATCGATCCGCAGACATCGTTGCGAAGCGAATAGGGCCCCGGAACGGGGCGGTGGCCGGACCGGGACGTGTAAGTGCGATCTTCTTGGACTGTCAGACTTTGCCTTGCGAGCCGGTAAGCGACCCTGTTCTCCCAAACGTGCCAAGAGCAGCGCCGAACCAGTGTCAGTGGTTTTGTGGCGGGCGCCGGATGTGAGGGGATCTATCCGTTCTGCCCGGCAAATGGCAGCGATGCGCCTTTTCCGTCAAGGTGGGGCGCTGGGATGGCATTAAGTCTTGGCCGCTTGCTAAACTCATCTTGTCGGTGGATGTCTGGCGAATCCCGGGATGTCTGCCGCCCGTCCCAACAGACACCTGTAAGCGGCAGCCGGGTGAGTTGCGTGACGGGTCCTTTCATTCCGGGGCCTGTCCCTATCGACCGCTATCGACCGCGAGAGAAACGTCAATGAATGCCGAGACGACGATTGATGTCGTGGATCAGAAGCGGTGGTATCGAGTGGGCGGCCTCGCCGCGCTCGTGCTGGGCATCTGCTACGTCGCAATCATCCCCTTGTACGCCCATGTCGGAGTTCCTCCAATTGGTGGCGGCGAGGCCTGGTTTAAGTACCTTTCTGGGAAGACGACTTTCTGGTGGACGATTCTTGGCCTCTCCGTTTTCACGGACTTTCTCTTCGTGCCCGTCGCGCTTGCCCTCTACTTGGCGTTGAAAGGCGTCAACCGAAATGCGATGCTGCTGGCGACCGCATCTGTGGGGCTGTTTGTCGTCTTGGATTTGGCAATCACCTGGTCGCACTATGCCTCAATCCTGACTCTCTACCATGAGTACTCTCAAGCCGCGGATGACGCTATCCGTGCAGGTTACGTTGCAGCAGCCAACTATGCGTCCGCAATTCTGTCGTGCCCCCTGGAAATCGTGTATGCAATCGTGACCCTGTCGTCAGGTATCCTCGTGATCGGCTTCGTGATGCTAAGGGGACCCTTCAGTAAGATTACGGCCTATTTGGGTTTGGCCACAGGACTGCTAGGGATCGCTTCACTGACGGGTCTCAGTATGATCATAATCGGCAATGCCCTCTTGGCTACGGCTTGGCTATTCTTCGTAGGCCACAATCTCTACCGCCTCGCTCAGGAATGACTCAACTTCAAGGCATATGGGGGCGCCTCAGTTCCCGCCACCCTGGAGCGCTCGCTGGCAGAAGTCCGGGAGAATCTCCGCAGATCCACATGTTCGTGTAGTCCATCTCGGACTTTGACCACGAACGTCCTCGCAGGTCTTCTACTGTCATACCTTACCGTGCGAGCCGGTAAGCGACCTTGTTCTCCCAAACGCGCCAAGAGCAGCGAATTTTCACGAACGCCGGGCAAGCACTCTGACACCCTATCGCACGGCAGCGGGGGTGCGTCAGTCGGGCAGCGCGAAGGCCACGTAGATCCCGCCGCTCGGGTCGCCCGGTTTGCCTTTGCCGCCGGTTGCGTAGATGACGACATACTGCCGCCCGCCCACTTCGTAGGTAGCAGGAGTGGCGTTGCCGGCCAGCGGCAGCGTGGCTTCCCATAGCAGTTTGCCGGTGGCTTTGTCGAAGGCGCGGAACTTCCGGTCGAAGTTGGTCGCCGCAATGAACACCAGGCCTCCGGCCGTGACCACCGGGCCGCCGTAGTTTTCCGTGCCGGTGTCCTTCATCCCCCTGGCGGCCAGTTCGGGATATTCGCCCAGCGGGATCTTCCAGGCGTATTCCCCCGTGTTCAAGTTGATGGCGTTCAGCGTTCCCCATGGCGGCGCCACCGCCGGATAACCTTCGGCGTCCTGAAACTTGTGATAGCCCGTGAAGCGGTAGTTCGCCCCGGCTTCGCCGCCCTGGGGCGCCAGTTCCTTGCTCTCGCCGCTGATCAAGTACTCCACTAACGCACTTACTTCCGCCGCTTGCAGGTTCGGGAACCCCGGCATCCGGCCGGCGCCCTGCGCCACGATCGCGGCGATCTCCTTCTCGCTCCGCCGGTCCCCCACCTTATCCAGCGAAGGAATCTGCGGCGGCGCGCCCGAGCGGTCGTCACCGTGGCACTCCGCGCAGTTCGTCAGGTACACCTGCCTCCCGGAATGCCCGGCTGTGTTCCCGGCAAGGTGCGAAAACCACGGAATGTCGTTCGCGTTCACGTAGAGCAGGCCCGTTTCCGGATCGAAAGCCGAACCGCCCCACTCCGCCCCGCCGTCGAAGCCCGGGAAAATGACGGTATCCTTCCCCACCGAAAGCGGCACGAACTGGCCCTCGCTGCGGAAACCGCGGAACCGTGCCAGCGCCTGGCGGTGCGCCTCCGGCGTCCGGTTGGTGAGCATGTCTTCGGTCAAGACCTGGCGCGCATAGGGCGCGGGCCTGACCGGCAGCGGCTGGGTTTCCGCCGCGACTTCGCCCGGCACGTCGCTGGCCGGATACTTGCGGTACTCGATCGGGAACAGCGGCTTTCCACTGGTGCGATCGAAGAGGTAGACCCAGCCCTGCTTGGTAGTCTGCGCCACGGCGTCGATGCGTTTGCCGTCATGCACAACGGTGACCAGGGTGGGAGGCGAAGGAAAATCGCGGTCCCAGATATCGTGATGCACTCCCTGGAAGTGCCAGAAGCGCTTGCCCGTCCGCGCATCGAGCGCCAGCAGCGTATCGGCGAAGAGGTCGTCGCCAAGGCGGTCGGCGCCGTAGAAATCGCTGGCCGCGGAACCGGTGGGGACATAAACGATCCCGCGTTGGGCGTCCACCGCCATGCCGGGCCAGTTGTTGGCCGAGCCGGAATACTGCCACGCGTCTTTGGGCCAGGTCTCGTACCCGAATTCGCCCGGATGCGGGATGGTGTGAAACGACCACCGCAGCTTCCCGGTTCTCACATCGTAAGCCCGGATGTCACCCGGAGGAGACGGAAGCGCCTCGGGGTCGCGCCCGCCGACGATCAGCAGGTCCTGGTAGATCACCCCAGGGCTCGTCAGCACGATGGATTGCTTGTTCGGATCGCGCCCCAGGCCCTCGCGGAGGTCGATGCGCCCGCTGGCGCCGAATGCCGGGACGGGCTTTCCTGTCGCGGCGTCGAGCGCGTAGACGAAGCTCTGCACGCCCGCGAAGATCCGGCGGTCCTTGCCGGAAGCCCAGTACGCCAGGCCACGGTTCGGGCCCTGTGCGGCAATGCCCGAATCGAATCGCCACAGAAGCTTGCCCGTGGCGCCGTCGAGCGCCACCACTTTGTGCCGGGTAGTAATTCCGTAAAGCACGCCCTGGATAACGATCGGCTGCGTCTGCGCGGCGCCTTTGCCATCGGCAGTGTCGTAGGTCCAGGCGACGCGCAGCCGCGCCACGTTCGACCGGTCGATCTGCTTCAGCGGGGAATAGCGGATCTGATCCGGCGTGCCGCCGTATGCCGGCCAATCGGCTTCCGCCCCGGTCTTCTTCCCCGCGGCATACAGCAGCGTGCCCGCCGCGGCCGCCAGCACCACCCAGTTTTTCATGATCAGTTTTCAGTTGTATCGCATTCGCGGGTGTTGTAGGGTAGGCCTCCGGCCTGCCCCCTCTGCCGAGCGAAGCTCGGCTGCTATAAGTTCATGTGACGCGATTGCCCGAGCAACGGCCGAGCTTTGCTCGGCGGGGCAGGCCGGAGGCCTACCCTACGTGATAGCATTTCTCGCATGACGCAGTTACTCCGTCTTCTGCCCTTTCTGCTGGCGGTCGTCCCACTCGCCGAGGCAGCGTCGGCTATCACCGTGGATCTCCGCTCGCGCGTGGAGGTCTTCAAAGGCAGCGGGGACTGGCGCGAGGTGCGCGTGCAGCAATCCCTGCCGGTGGAAAAGACGGCGGTCATCATCTGCGACATGTGGGACAAGCACTGGTGCCGCGGGGCGACCGAACGGGTGGGCGAACTGGTGACCCGGATGGAGCCGTTCGTGGAGGCCGCCCGCAAGCGCGGGTTCCAGATCATCCACGCACCCTCCGAAACCATGGCGTTCTACCGGGACGCGCCGCAGCGCAAGCGGATTCTCGCGGTTGCCAAGGTCGATCCGCCGGTCCCGCTTATCCTGCCCGACCCGCCGCTGCCGATCGACGATAAGCGAGGCGGATGCGACACGCCGGACCAGTTCTACAAGGCCTGGACGCGCGAGCACCCGGGGATCCGGATCGATGCGTCGGACGTCATCTCGGATAACGGCTCCGAGATCTATAGTTTCCTCCGCCAGCGCGACATCCACACGCTGCTGCTGATGGGCGTGCACGCCAACATGTGCATCCTGAACCGGACGTTCGCGATCAAGAGAATGACCGCGCTGGGGATTCACTGCATCCTGGTGCGCGATCTGACCGACGCCATGTACAACCCGGAGGACGCTCCGCACGTGAGCCACCGGGCGGGCACGGAGCTGGTGATCGAATACATCGAGAAGTACTGGGCGCCGACGACCACCAGCGTGGAGTTGACGAAGGCGTTCGGGCGGTAGCCGGGCCCGCGGCCCTCCATTACCCCCGGATCCTCCGCGCTCCGGCGTCCCAGGTCACCGGCCCCTTCCGGAAGTACGATTCGTTTGCCAAGTGGCAGGCGAGGGCGGCGTGGTTTCCGAATACGGCGTCCTCGGCCACCGGCTTGCGGCTCTTCACGGCGCGGAAGAAGTTCCAGAGGTGCGGGCGCAACGCGTCCCAGTTGACTTCCTGGTAGACCGTGGCTTCCATGATCTCCTGGTGGTCCGGCGCTACGGCGTGCTCGGCCTGCCACTGGCGAGCGTACTGCTCCCGCATCTTCGAGGGGAACCCGCCCGAGTAATAGCTCGGCGCCGTATCCACGCCGCGCTGCGGGTAGTGGCGAAGCTCGTTGCCGCTGGCTTCGAGAATGCCCTTGGGGCCGTAGAAACGCGCGATCTCGGGACTCTCCGCGCAGAGATCGAGCCGCACGTAGACCGGGATGCCATGATAATCGAACAACACCAGGTGGACGTCGGGCATATCGCGTCCGTCTTTCCAGCGGAAAATGCCGCCCAGCGCGGATGCGGACCGCGGCGGCTCGTTCCAGCCCAGCGTATAAAGCATGCCGCTCAGCAGGTGGACCATCAGGTCGCCGCCGACGCCGGTCCCGTATTCGCGCCAGCAGCGCCAGCGGGCGAACCGGACGGGGTCGAACGGAATCTTCGGCGTGTGGTTGAGCCAAGTGTCCCAGTCCAGGTTTTGCGGCGAGAGGTCGAGCGGCGGCGGATACTGCCAGGCGCCGTTGGGGTCGTTGCGCCCCATGGTCAACTCCACGAATTCCACGTCGCCGATGACACCATCGTGGTACAACTGCCGGGCCTTCCCGCAAAGCGCGGAACTGACCCGCTGCGACCCGATCTGCACGATGCGGTTGTTCGCATGCGCGGCCCCAGCCATCGCGAAGCCCTCCTCGGGGGTGTGCGACATCGGCTTTTCGCAGTAGATGTCCTTGCCCGCCTTGCAGGCATCCACCACAACGCGCTCGTGCCAGAAATCGGGCACCGCCGCCAGGATGCAATCGATATCCTTGCGGTCCAGCAGTTCCTGGTAGTGCCGGGTGGTGGGCAGGCTGGGATTTTTGGCGAGTTCCCTGGCCAGCGTGTGGCGGCCGTCCCATAGGTCCGCCGCGGCAACGCACTGCACGCCGGGAAGGGTCACGGCGCCGCTCAGCAGGTTCGCCCCCTGCATGCCGATCCCGATGATGCCGAAGCGTACCTGTTCGGAGGGAGGCACGGCTGCCTGGTATTCCGGAACATCCGCTTCGAGCCGGATGGCCTCTCTGGTCAGAAGGCCGCCTGCCGCGGCGGCCTGGAGGAACCGGCGGCGGGGATACGTCTTAGACATAGCAAGAACACCTCCTGACCAGTCTACTGCCGGGGCATCAGAACATGTACTTCAGGCCGAACTGAATGAGACGCGGGGCCACCGAGTTCTGCGTGATGACGCCGAACGTGGCGGTGCCGAGAGTGGTCCCGGGATTTGCGAACTGCGGGTGATTGAGCGCGTTGTAGAACTCCACGCGGAACGCCAGTTCGGAATCCTCGCGAAGGCCTCCGACGCGCACGCGCTTGCCCAGCGAGAAATCAGTGTTGACCTGTCCCGGTCCGTTCAGGATGCTGAGGCCTGCGTTGCCGTAACCGGTGGACCCATCCGCGCCCACCGCCGGGGCGGCGCAGATCCGGTTCGTATCGATCCAGCGGTTCAGGCGCTCCTGCACATTACCGGTGGTAGCGAGCGAATTGTACGTGGCCCCCGGGCACATGGTGATGGTGGAGGTGCCGGCGTGGCCGTAGACACCGGCGCCGTTCGGGTCCGTCAGGGTCATCGGCAATCCGCTCTGGACGATGGTGATGCCGGAGAGAGACCACTCGCTAAGCAGAAGCGCAACGGTGCGGCTCGCGTGATGGGCAAACGGAAGGTGGTAGTCGAAGTTCGCGATCATCCGGTGGGTGCGGTCGAACGACGGGCGTGCCCTGCTGAGCCAGGGGGAATTCTGGTCGTTATAAACTGCGGTGTCCGATTCGGCTTTCGCCAGGGTGTAGGCCGCCTGAAACGTCAGGCCCCGGGACAAACGCTTGCGGAGGGTGGTTTGCAGGCTGTTGTACCAGGAGTGCCCGGAGAATTCGCTGACCAGGAGGGCCGTGGGCGTTTCGCCGAGTATGGGGGTGCGCTGGCTGGCGTTCCGCGATGTGTTGCTGGTGATGCAATCCGCGGCGCTGCCGTCGTACCCGCAGTTGACGGGGTTGGCCGGAGACGCGAGCAGCGGCTGGTTGTAGCCGAGCGAACGGAGGAGACGATCGCCGTACGTCCCGACATAGGCCACGTCGAGGGACATCGAGCCTTTCAGCCGCCACTTGGTGCTGAGGCTCCACTGTTGCAGCAGCGGAATCTTGTATTCGGGCCCGGCCGCCCGGTCGGAGAGCTGGGACGTCCGGGTGCGTGGGACGAAGCCCAGCGTGGCGACCGGGAACGGCTGCTGGAAGGTCGAGAGATTATTGCTGGAATCGGTGTTGGTGAATCCCTGGGCGAACGGCGGCGAGGTGAACAGCGGCGCCGAAGGCCCGTTGCCGCTGTACAAGGGCATCTGGCGGAACCAGCCGTAGCCGCCGCCCACTACCAGACCCGTATTGTCGCCGAAAGGCTGCCACGCGAACCCGGCGCGTGGAGCGAAGGTCCGGAGCGGCGTCGCATTGTCGTAAAAGCTGTTGGTGGGGCGCACGGCGACCCCGGCGGGCGGCGGACCGAACGCTTGGCCGGTGTACGGATTGATCATCGACGGATCGTAATTGGCCGCAACGGTGTTGCCGACCAGCGTGCCCGAATCGGGCGGGACCGGCACGCTGCGCAACAGAGCGAGAGAAGCGTTGCCGATGGTCCCGCTGGTTCCGAACGAAGAACCGGGGTACTCCCAGCGCAAGCCGGCGTTCACCGTGAGGGTGGAACTGAATTTGATATCGTCCTGCACGAAGACGGCGCCGTAGTAGCGGCGGTAGCTATACTCCACTTCGCCGTTGGGCCCCACGCCTTCGTTCGCCTGGACCGTTTGGATGTTGCTGCGGCCCGCGGGGCTGAGGTTCTCGGCGGCGTCCAACCCGACCAGGAAATCGGCAAAGCTCTGAAACGTGATTTTGCCGCGGGCGCCTCCCGTATCGGCGCGGCCGTTGTACTGCGTCAGGAACTGGCCGCCGAAGCGAATCCGCTGCTTCCCCCGAACCCACGACAGGTTATCCGCCCAGGTGTAGGTGACGGTCTGGAAATGATTGTCGTTGGGCGTGCTGCCGAACAGCCGGAAGGACCCCAGCGGGCCCAGCACCGTGATCTCGGGCGGTTGCGGAAGCAGCGGGTCGGCCGCGGTGATTCCGAAATCCGCCGCCGCGGGAGTGCCGTCGCCTTCGGTATCGGTGCGGTTCCGGGTGAATGCCAGGGAGCCTTCGTTGACCACGTTGGCGGAAAGCACCGAGGTGAGTTTGACGCTGGTCGCCACATCGGCGGCTTTCAGAATCTGGCCCGAACCCCAGCCGGGAACTATGGGCGCGCCCGGGTAGCCGCCGGGGGAGCCGAAGGTTCGTAACTGCCGGACGCTCGCGGCGAAGAAGCGGCCGGCAAGCGTGTGTTTCGGGGAGACGACGTAGTCGGCATTGCCCAGGTATTGGTCCTCGTCGTAATGCGAGGGTAGGCTGAACGAAGAGAAACCAAGGCCCGCGTTGGCGCCGGAGGCGATGATCGTCTGGGGCGTGGGAATGAGATAGCTGCCGTCGGCCGCCTTGGCGTTCAACAACTGGAGCGCTACCGGGTTGATGGGCGCGGTGGTGGCGGTGGTGCGATTCAGGCAATCCAGTTGTTTGCCGCCGGCGAAGGTGAGATACCGCGAGCCCGCATGGTTGCCCGGGCAGAACTGCGCGGCGAGCGCAGCGGCGGAGCGGTCGGCGCCGAGGGCCGGCAGAATCGGGTTGGAGATGGAGGTCGGGTCCAGGCCGTTGATCTGCCGTGTGCCCTGGTAGGACCCGAAGAAGAATAGCCGGTTGTGCCTGACCGGGCCTCCGAGGGTGCCGCCGAACTGGTTCTGCTTGAGGTTGGGCTTGGGCTGGCCGGTGGAGTTGCGGAAGAAGGTATTCGCGTTCAAAATGTCGTTGCGGAGGAACTCCCAGGCGTTCCCGTGAAAGTCCTTTTCGCCGCGGCGGGTCAGGAGATTGGTGAGCGGCGCCATGGCGCCATAAACGGCGTCGTATTGCGAAGTCTGAATTTTGAACTCGGAGATGGTGTCGGGATTGGGAACCGTGGAGGGCGCCCAGGCGCCTTCGATAGTATATGCTCCGGCGGAGGTGTTGCCGTTGACGTTCACGCTCTGCGAGCCGCGGCCCAGCGTGCCCGCGTTATTGACGTCGGCCGCCGAGCCCGAGGACATCGAAAGCACCTGCGTGAAGTTGCGCGTATTCAGCGGTACGGAGGTGATGGTGGCGTGGTTGATCAACGTTCCGGTGGAGGGAGCGGACGCTTCGAGTTTGCACTGGCAGGCGGCCTTTTCGGCGGGGTCCCCGGGCTCGAGTTGGGCCTCGACCACGGGGACCTCGGAGACGCTCACCGTCACGTCGGGCATGACAGCCGTCTTGAAGCCGGCCGCCGCAAACGAAATCTCGTAGGACCCCGGCTCGACCAGCGAAAAGCGCCACTCTCCGGTCTCGCCGGCACTGGCAACGCGCGATTCGTTCGTCGCGCGGTTGACAATCGTTACGGTGGCTCGGGGAACCGGGTCTGAAGCATTGTGGATGGTGCCTTCCAGGGCGCCCGTCGCAGCGGACTGGGCGAAAAGCGGTAGGGCACACGCCAACTGGAGCAAAAAAACGGGGACTGGGCGCAAATACGATTCTATGCGGCTTCCGCCGCGAATACCACTTGCGCCCGGAAATGTGCGCCCAGGAGCGCCCTATTTTCCGACTACCAGCACGTGGAAGCTGTCCGGAATCACCGGCGGACGGCTCCTCTTCTGTCCCTCTTTGAGCGGCGGCGCCTGGCCGTACTCGGCCGCCAGCAGAAAGATCTTGTGAGTCTTCGGGTCCAGCGTCATGGTGCGGGCGCCGCGCGAGGTCGTCACCGTATCCACGGTCTCGTACTTCCCGTTCACCGGTTTGACGATGCTCAACGTCCCTTCGCCATTCGAACTGAACGCCAGCCCGGTGCCGGGGTCGTATCCCGCGGCGTCGGGGCCGTTGCCGATCGGGGCGGTCCCCACTACCTTCATGGTCGGGATGTCGGTAATCGCCATCACCTTATCGCAGACGGAGAATAGCTTCTTGCCTTTGACATCGATCGCCAGCCCGCTCGGGCCTTCGCAGGGCAGGATGGAAGTGCGGCGCGTTACTTCATTCTTGGCCGCGTCGATCTCCACCACCTCGCTCGATCCCTCCAGGTTGATGTAGAGTTTGCCGGCACCGTCGGCGACACAGAACTCCGGCGCTTCGCCGAGCGGAAAGGTCTTGAGCACTTCACCCGTCCTGGCATCGATCGAGGTCGCGTCGCCGCCGCTATGGTTGAAGGCGAAGACGCGCTTGGTCTTGGGCTCATAGCAGATGGCGTCGGGGTTCTTGCCGGTTGCGGGCTCGCCGGACTTGGCCAGCGTTTTGAGGTCGAAGATCGTGACGCTGTTCGATTGCCCGTTGCTGATGAAGCCTTTGCCGAGGTCGTCCGCGATCGCGATGCCGTGAACCCCGTGCAACTGCCCGATCGTGCCCACCACCTTCCCGGCGTCCGGGTCAACCACCTCGACCGAAGTGCCATGCGAGACGTACAGCCGCCGGTTGGCGCTGTCCATGGCCACGTAGTCCCAGCGGCCTTCGCCGCCGATTTTGATCTTGTTGATGACTTTGTATCCTTCTGCGGCGAATGCCGCCGCGGCGATCAGTCCTAACGTCAGAATCTTCTTCATCACAGCTCCTTGTTTCTCAATCGCGGCCGCCGATGTAGTAGCGAACGGCCGGGGTTACCACCAGGGACAGAACCATCGAGGCGGCGATACCGCCGATCACGGCGATGGCCAGGGGTTGCAGCATTTGGGAGCCCGCGCCGATGCCGAATGCGAGCGGCAGCATGCCCGCAACGGTGGCCAGGGCGGTCATCATGATGGGGCGCAGGCGCCGCTCGCCCGCCTGGATCATGGCCTGCTCGGCGGGAACGCCCTCCGCCCGGAACCGCTGGTCGGCGTCGAGCAGCAGAATGCCATTCTTCGCCACGATCCCGATCACCATGATCAGCCCCATGAACGACGACAGATTGAACGTCACGCCCGTCATCAGCAGCGCCAGAAAGACCCCGCACGTGGAGAGCAGCGCCGAGCACAGCACCGCGACGGGCGCGGCGAAATTGCCGAACTCGAAGAGCAGCACCATGAACACCAGAACGATGGCCAGCCCCAGCACGAAGGCGAAATCCTTGAACGACTTCTGCTGCTCTTCAAAGAGCCCGCCGTATTGCACGCGGATCGCCGGCGGCAGATGCAGGTCGGCGATGGCCTGCTGCACTTTCGGCATACCCGTCGCCCAGGCTCATGCCCTCGAAACGCGCGGTCACCTGCACATCGCGCTGCAGGTTCTCGCGCCGGATTTCGTTCTGCCCGGGTATTTCGACCATGCTGGTCAGGGTGCCAAGTGTGGCGGTCTTGCCGGTGCCGCTGACCAGCAGCGTATTCTGAATCGAACTCAGTGTCTGGCTTGCGTCACGGGGGAACCGGACGCGGATGGTATAGGCGCGGTCGTTCACCACCACGGGCGTCGCCGCTGGTTCGCCTTGCAGGATGGCGCTGGTATCCACCTCCACTTCCTGCGGCGTGAAGCCGGCGCGGGCGGTCGCAACCGGGTCCACGTTGAAAACGCGGGCCGGACCGCTGATCGTGTTCTCGATCCCGTTCATCACGTCCACCACGCCCGGAATCTTCTTGATCGCGGCGCCCACCGCCGGCGCCCACTGGTTGAGCAGCGCCGGGTCCTGCGAAAACAGCTTGATCACCACCGGCTCCGGCGCGCTGGTGAGGTCGCCGATCATGTCCTGCAGCAGTTGCACGACCTCGATATCGAACACAGGTTCGGATTTCTTGATCTTGTCGCGCACCTCGGCGATCACGTCGTCCGAACTGCGGCTTGCGGTTGGCTTTCAGCTTCACCGCGATATCGCCGGTGTTGGCTTCGGTCACCTGTGCCAGCCCGAGTTGCAGGCCGGTGCGGCGCGAGGTGTTCTCCACCTCCGGCGTGGCGCGCAGGATCTTCTCGATGTGGGTGATCACGCGGTTGGTCTCGGCGAGCGAGGACCCGGCCGGCATGATGTAGTCGACGATGAAGCCGCCCTCGTCCATCGGCGGGAGCAGGTCCGATGCCGATATTCGTGTAGCAGAGATAGGTCCCGCCGATCAGAACCAGGGCAAACAGCGCCAGCGCCCACTTCTTCTCCAGGGCGATGCGCAGCGTGCGCTCGTAGATGTTCATCAGGCCCGGCGGGACGCTGTGCTGCTCGTGCGGGACCTTCGCCGGATTGCCGGCGCAGGAAGTAGTGGCTGAGCGTGGGCGTCCAGGTGAGCGCCAGCACGAGCGACGTCAGCAGCGCCGTCCCCACCGTCACCGCCAGAGCGCCGGAAGAACACGCCGTTCACGCCGGTGATCGCGATCAGCGGCAGGAACACCACGATCGGGGTCAGGGTGGACCCGACCAGCGGAACGCGAATTTCGCGCAATGCGCTGCGGATCGCCTCCGCGCGCGGCTGGCCCGAATCGCGGTGCATCACGATGTTTTCCACCACCACGATGGCGTCGTCGATCACCAGCCCGACCGCCGCGGCGAGGCCGCCCAGCGTCATCAGGTTGAAGGTCTCGCCCATTGCGCTTGCAGCGCGATGAACGTCACCGCGATGGTGGCCGGAATCACCAGCCCGGCGACCAGCGAGGTGCCCCAATCGCGCAGGAACAGCACCATGATGAGGGACGCCAGAACCAGCCCGAGCAGGATGGCGTCGCGCACGCTGTCGATCGATTCGTTGACCAGTTCCGATTGGTCGTAGAACGGCTTCAGCTCGACGCCCTTGGGCAGTTCCTTTTGGATCCTCGCGATTTCCGCGTGCACCGCGTTCGCCACCACCACCGTGTTGCCCGTCGGCTGCCGATTGATGTTCAGCAGGACCGCCGGCTTGGCGTTCGCCGTGACGATGGTGTAGACCGGCATTACCGAAGGAGTCACGGACGCCAGGTCGCCGATGCGCACCGGAGCGTTCGCCGGCGTGGTCTTGACCACGATGTTGGCGATCTCCGGAGGCGTCCGGGTCTGCCCGCTCACCAGGCTGAGGATGAGCTGGTGCTGGTCCTCGATCAGGCCCGGCGAATCGATCATGTTGGTCCGGGCGATGGCGTCCAGAATGTTGGGAATGGTAGTGCCCGTCTGCACCAGTTTGCCGGGGTCCGGCTGCACCTCGTATTCGGGAACCTGCCCTCCCTGCACCACCACCGTCGATACGCCGGGCTGCCGGTTGAGCCGCGGCTTCAGATCGTAGTTCGCCATTTCCCAGAGCGTGGTCTGCGGGACGGTGTCCGAGGTGATGCTGTAGCCCATGATCGGAAACGCCGCGAACGTCAGGCGGTTCGCCGTGATCTTCGCAGTGGCGGGCAGCGACGCTTTGCACCCGCGCCAGGGCCGCGTTGACCAGCTCCAGCGTGCGGTACATGTCCACGTTCCAGTCGAAGAACAGATCGATTTCCGCCGTCCCGCGGCTGGTGACGGACCACAAGTGGTCCAGGCCCTGCACGGAATTGAGCGTCTCTTCGATGGGCCGGGTGATCGTAACCAGCATCTGGTCGATCGGCATCACGCCGTTATCGACTCCCACCACGACGCGGGGAAAATCGGTCTCCGGGAAAACGGCCACGGGAATCGTCAGCGCCAGGTAGATGCCGACGCCGACCAGCGTCAGGATCACGAAAATGATGGACTTGCCGAACCGTGCGGTCCAGTGGGGCGCGCCGCCCTCGGGCTGGGGTGAGGCCGTGGGGCTCATTGCTTTTTCGGCTTCCCTTCGTCCTTCTTCTCGCCGGCGCCGCCCTTGGCGGGAGGCCCTGCCTCATCCGGCTCTTCCTCTTCGGGCGGGGCGCCTGCCTGGATGATCCTGACCTTCTGCTTGTCATCCACTCCCATGCCGCCGACCGTCACGACGTCCTCTCCGGGCAGCACACCATTGAGGAGTTGAACCTTGTCCCCCTGCCGGAAGCCCAGCTTCACGCTGCGCTTGTGCGCCACCGAATCGGAGCCGATCACCAGCACCGCGCTGCCGCCTTCTTCGCCCGGCAGAATCGCGGCGGCGGGCACCAGCGAAGCGTTCTTCACGGTATCGGTGACGATCGAGGCGTGCGCCGTAGCGCCCGGTTTGATGTGTTCCCCGGGATTCGGCAGCTCGATCCAGATCTGCACGGTAGCGGCGTTGGGGTCGGTCGCCGGACTTACCACGGAAACCCGGCCCGGGTATTCCTGGCCGTCGTTCAGCGATACCGTCGCCGGCTGCCCGACCTTCACGGCCGCTGCTTCGTTGACCGGAACGTTAACGCGCGCCACCACGCGCGAGATATCCATGATGACCATCAGCGGGGTTCCCGCGGCGGCCATGTCGCCGGGATAGAGCGGCCGGTCCGCCACGATTCCGTTACCGGGGCTGCGCACTTGGGAATAGGCCACCTGCGCCTCGGCCGAGCGGTACTGGCCCTGCGCCGCCTCCACCTGGCCCCGGGCGCTTTCCACCTGGGTCTGAGTCCCGGCAGTCTGGAGCCGCAGGTGCTCCTGTGCCGTAGCCAGCTGCGCGATGGCTTGGGCCTGAGCCACTGAGGCGTCGTCCACCAGCTTGCGCGCCAGAGCGCCTTCCTGGTACAGCTTCCGCCGGCTCTCCAGGACTTTTTGGGCCGCATCGGCCGCTTCTTTCAGGCTCTGCACGTCGGTTTTGGCCTTGACGACCGACTCCGGAATCATGACCTGTTCGGTAGCCTGGAGGTTGGCCTGCGCCTGCGTGACCTGCCCCTTGTTCGCGGCAACGACGGCTACGAGATCGCTGTTTTCCAGCGCCGCCAGCAACTGGCCGGCCTTAACGTGGTCGCCGCGGTTCACCAGGAACTTCTGCACCGGCGCGGAGATCTTCGGCATGACGTTCCACTGGTCCACGGGAAAGACGGCGCCATCGCCGTGGGTCACGCGCTGGATCGTGTCCTGTGTTACCGCAGTCACCTGAACCGGCGCCGGCGCTTCCGCACCGGCGGCTTCCTCCTTCTTGCCGCAGGAGCACGTAAGGACGAGGCAGGCGGGAATCAACCACAACAGATTTTTGGACATTGGCTAAAAAGCCCCCGTAAGTGTCTGGATACCGGCGATGGCGATGCGGTAGCGCACCAGGCCATCGTCATAGGCGTTGCGGGCGGTCACCAGCAGGCTCTGCGCATCCACCACCTCCTGCGCGGTGGATTCGCCCGCCGTGTACCGCAGGCGGGTCAGCCGGAGGTTCTCGACGGAAAGATCCTCCGAGCCCTTGAGCGAGGCCAGTTGGGCGGATGCCGTTTGCGCCTCCACGTAAAACGATTCCGATTCCGACAGCAGATTGCGCTGCGCGAAGCTCAGGTCGGCGCGCGCCTGCTGCAATTGGATCTGCGCCTGCCGCAATTTGCTCTTGTTGGCGCCCCAGTTCCAGACCGGTATGTTCAACTGCGCCTGGGCAACCGATCCCAACTGGTTCAGCCCCTCCGGATTGTGCATGGCGAACTGGTTGGCATTGATGCCGTAGAAGTAGTCGAACGAGAGACTGGGAAGGAACCCGGCGCGCGCCGAAGTCAGCGCGTGAGTCTGCTCCTGGAGGGTTGCCTGGGCCACCCGGAGATCCGGGCTGTTGCGGGAAACCATCGACTGGATTTCGGGGTACGGCGGCAACTTGGGCGCGCTCTCCAGGTCGTCGGTGACGGTGTACGGCTGGCCGTAATCCGGAAACAGCAGGACCGCGAAGACGATGCGGGCTTTATCGTAGGATGCCTGCGCATCCTGCATATCGCGCTCGCGCTGCTGCACCTGAATCCGCGCCTTGACTACATCGACGCGGGCGGCTTCACCGCCCTGCTCCTGCGTCTGCGTGATGTCCAGGAACTGCTGCGCCTCCGCGAGGCCCGCCTGCGCGTTGGCTACCTTGCGCCGGGAAACCACCATCGCGTAGTAATCCTGCGTGACGGTGGCGATCAACCCCCGTACCGCGAGGTCCGACTTGGCCCGCGCCACGGCTTCCGCGGCGAGCAGGCGGCGGTAGTCGGCCATCTTCACGGGGTTATAGATGTCCCCGTGAATCAGCGCCTGTTCGTTGTAAACGTGAGGCCCGTCGTTGGAGACGAAGACGCCGCTGATCGATCCGTTCGGCTGGGTATAGATAAACTGGCTCAGAGCGGAGGCGGTGGGCAACAGCGCCGCCTTTGCCTGGACCGCATCCTCGTGCGCCAGTTTCGAGGCGAACTGCGCGGAATAGACTTGCGGCCCGTATTGCGCGGCGCGCTGCATCGCATCGTTCAGCGTGAGATTGATGGACGGCCCCGGAGTCCCGCGGGGCTGGACCGCCACCTGGGGTACCTGGGCGACCCCGACGGCGCAGCAACCCATCAAAGCAAGAATCAGCCTCATGAAAGGACTAGTATATTCGCCGGAAGATGAACGGACAATGAATCAGGGGCGCGGCTCTCACCACAGTATCCCGTCAACCGCGGCCAGCGGTTCGGGCACGTCTTCTTCTCCGATCATTTGCTTCAGGTTGATTTCAATGGTGCGGCAGATGGCGGTCAGCGGGATATCGTGGGGCAGGTTCTCGAAGGGCGCCTCGAGATCGCGGCCGATCTTATCGAAGGCCAGGAAGACGAAGCCGACCAAGGTGGATCCGAGCGGCGTCCAGAGTCTCAGCCCGGCAACCATTCCAAACGGCAGGAGCACGCAGAAAATGGTGATGATGAGCCGTATAAAGGAGTCGTACAAGCGGGGAAACGGGGTGGTCTTGATCCGCTCCGAAGCCCCCTGGCAATCCATAATCGCGCTGAGAGTCCTATCGAGGCTCGCCCACCGTATCTCGTCGATCGAGCGATGCAGGTAGCATCGCCTGAGGATCGCAGCCATGTTCTGTTGAATGGCGAGGGGGACGTTGCTTTGGGTTCTCAGTTTCTCCGTCTCCTGCGCGGAGACCAGTCCGGTCAGTTCAGGCCAGGGCACAGTGCCCCGCAGGTGGTTCCGCAGGGCGTGAACATAGGCTATTTCGAGCAGCACCAGGTTCCGCTTCACCTCTTCGACTTCGCGTGGCGGGTCACCATCGGTCGGGGGACTGGTGATCATCGTGAGGACTCCGCGCGCCAGATTTCGTGAGTTGTTTACGACACTTCCCCAGATGGTCCGCGCCTCCCACCAGCGAGCATAAGCGCTGGTGTTACGGAAGCCGGCAAGGACACCGATTACGCCGCCGAAAATCGAAAGGGGGACATCCGGCAGGGACAGCCATGCCCACCCTCCGAACACGTATGCTGCCGCTACCACTACATCGAGAGCCAGCAAAGCCACGAGCGGGAGTCCCACGTACGAAGAGAACGTCCCCAGCTTCGCACGCCCGGTAACGACCATTAATCTTTTCCGGCTCCGGAAGTCGCCGGGCTGTGACCAGCCGGAATGAACTTCCGCTGCTCCTCGCTGTAAATGCGAACCATCCCCCGGCCGATATCGTAAACCCATCCCGAAAGCGCCAGCGCCCCTCCCGCTAATTGTTCGGCGACCGACGGGTGGGTACGTAAATGATGGAGTTGCAGCAGCACGTTTTCCTCGACGAGGTCTTCGAGCGGAACGCCGTCACCGGAGATTGCCTTGCGGCCTCGCACAGCCCTAAGCGCCGCCTCGGAGTTCCGAAGCCAGGTTTGCACCGTGCGCAAGTGGCTTATCGTCTCCGGATGTACCAATGCGTTCATCGCCCCGCATTCGGTATGCCCGCAAATAACGACATGGCTGACGCCGAGCGCGGCGACGGCGTATTCGATGATCGCGGAGACGCCCCCCAGAACTTCGCCGTACGCGGGAACGATATTGCCGATGTTGCGGCAAACGAAAATCTCGCCGGGTCCGGACTGTGTAATCAATTCCGGATCGATCCTGGAGTCCGCGCAAGTGATCACCAGGGCATGGGGCTTTTGGCCTTCGCGCACGACTCTTTCGTAAGTACCTTTCATTTGCGGAAACACCCGCTCTTGAAAGTGCCGGACCCCGGCGATCAGCCTTTTGCGCGATTTCTCAATCTCATCTGAATTCATACGGTTTTCAGGGCGGTCAGCCCCTCCAATCTCTCCTTGCACGGCGATTACCGTAACCGCCCGGTCTCGCGGCCGCGTGATAAACTCTCGTTGATTCGAGGCTCGAACTAATGCTTTTGCGCAATGGACTCTTCTGGTGCCTGCTCGGCGGGAGCCTGGCGTCTGCCCAGACGGCTCCTTGGTCGGCTCCGCTACGCGGCTCGTGGGTCGAAACCGGGGCGCCGGCCCAGGGCGACCTGGTGCTCGCCGGGCGAGACGACGTCTGCGAGATCGTCGTCGGCGATTCCGAGAACTCCGCCGTCCGCCAGGCCGCCGAGTTTCTGGCGGGCGACATCGAGAAGATCAGCGGACACAAGCCGGCCGTCGTCAAGACGCTGGAAGGCAATCGAACCAGCATCCGGTTGGTGACCCTGGGCCAGGCGCGGATCCCTGCCGCGGTCAATGCGGCGGGCATACAAGGCCAGTGGGAGAGTTACCGGATCGCCACCGATTCCAATACCGTCTGGCTGGTGGGCTCCGATTCACGGGGCACGGCGTTCGCGGCATACACTCTCTCCGAACGGCTGGGGATCGATCCGCTCTATATCTGGACGGGCTACCAGCCCGCGTATCGCGACCCGCTGGTGATGAAGCAGACCCGCTTCGCGCAGGACCCGCCCGCGTTCCGCTACCGCGGCTTCTTCCACGACGACGAGGACCTTCTGCCGCGGCCTTTCGACGCCAACGGGTATCCCCTGCAAACCGGCGACGTGCCGCTCACCTGGTACCGGCGGTTCTTCGAGACTGCCCTGCGCCTGCGCATGAACATGGTGGCCCCCTACACGCGCGTTCACCGGCGTTACGAAGTGCAAAAGCTGGCGAGCGACTGGGGACTTTATTACACTTCCCACCACTACGACATCCTGGTCTCGAACCCCTGGGGGCTGGTGCGGTTCAACCTGGCCGCCGAGCGCGGTGTTCGGCCGGATTACGACTGGTTCACGAACCGCGAGGGAATACTCAAGTTCTGGCGGGGCGGCGTTATGGAGAACCGCGATCTCGATGTGATCTGGCCGGTGGGAATGCGCGGGACGCAAGACCGCCCCTTCACCTTCCCGGCGGGGACCACCGGCGACCAGAAGGCCCAGACCTTCCGTGACGTGATCCACGAGCAGGTCAAGATGGTGAAGGACCTGATTCCGAAGGATAAGACGCCGCTCTTCCACTTCACCATGTACTCGGAGATGCTGCCGGAATACCAGCGCAACCCCGCGGCATTCGACCTGCCCTCCGACGTGATCATCGTCTGGCCGGATGACAACGACGGCCACATGCGCGCGCTGCCGGCCGAAACGGGACGCTGGAAGCACGGCGTTTATTACCACCTGGCATACCTGGGCGGCAACCTGAGCAAGCAACTGACGCATACGGTGACGCCGGCCGTGGTAGCCGAACAGTTCGAAAAGATCGTCAAGGCGGGCGCCACGGAGTACATGCTGGTCAATGTCTCCGAATTGCGCGATTACGTGATGGGCGCGCGCATGCTGTCGGACATCACGTGGGACGCCCGGCAGATCTACTCGAGCCCCGATGCCGCCGGCCGCTATACCAGATGGTGGTCGCGCGAGTATTTCGGAGGCGGCACCAACTCGGAGGCGAAGACCAGCGCGGCCGGCGCGGCGTATGCAAAGTACTTCGGGCTGCTGGACGTGCCGGAAAAGCTCTGGCAGGCGCCGGACGCTATCGACGACCTGCTCGACCGGCTCTATCGTAAGACGGCGGGCGAGAGCTACACTCCGGCGAACGCCGAAACGATGGCGCTGATGCATTCGCGCGGCCCGCAGTTGAACGATGCCCTGGCGGCAGCGGACCGTGCGGAACGCCTGATGCCTCTTTCACAGCAGCAGTTCTTTTCGGTGGCTGTGGCTCTCGGCCTGCAGGTTGCGCAGCGCCAGACCGAAGCCGCTCTGCAACTCGAAGAGGCGCTGCGCGCGCCGGATGCCGCGCGGATGTGGCAGTCCGTATTCGCGGCGCGGGCGTCCCTCGAACAACTGGAAACGGAGTTGGCCCGCGCGGAGTATCCACCCTTCGACCGCTGGTACCAGGAAAGCTGGATCCGCTCCGCGCTGAGCCGGAACAACCCGCACCGCCCGCATATCCAGTTGCGCGCATTCATCTCGAGCGGCGGCCGCGGCGCCCTGATGCGCGCGGCGCGCCCCTGACGAAATGACGTGTGCCGCCCGTTGCATTGGACTATTCTGAAGCTGTCGCTATGAAGCCGCTGCTTCTGCTGAACCTGGTTTTCGCGGCAGTTGCCGCCGCGCAACCGGCCGCACTGCGCACGATGCGGGTTGACTATGTCCACACCGGCGATGCCGCGCGGGAGCGGTTTGCCCTCGGCGGCGTCGTCATGGAAGGAGCGTGGCCGGGGCCGCTCGATCGCTGGGTCGATGAGAGCAACCTCGGGAAATACGCGTTCGAGGTGCTGGACCGCGCCACCAACCGGGTGATTTACTCGCGCGGTTTCGCGAGCATTTTTGGCGAGTGGCAGACCACGGACGAAGCGAAGCTGCAGCGCCGCGCGTTTCAGGAAAGCATTCGCTTCCCCGCACCCGACCGCCCCGTGCAGATCGTGCTGAAGAAGCGCGGGCCGCGAAATGAGTTTCGGGAAGTCTGGTCGGTGATCGTGGATCCGGCCGACCCCGCGGTGGACCGCAGCGCTCCCCCGAAAGGGAACGTGTGGCCGGTGATCCGGAACGGACCACCGCGCGACAAGGTGGACCTGCTGCTGCTGGGCGACGGCTACACGGCATCGGAGATGACTAAGTGGCACGCCGACGCGCGCCGCCTCGCCGAGACGCTGTTTTCCGTATCGCCGTTCAAGGAACACCGGTCGGATTTCAACGTCTGGGCGATCGACACACCGGCGGAAGAGAGCGGCGTCTCGCGCCCGTCGGACCAGGTGTATAGGCGATCGCCGCTGCGGGCGGCTTACGATGCGTTCGGCTCGGAGCGCTACGTCCTCACCATGGACAATGCCCGGCTGCGGGAAATCGCTTCCGCCGCGCCGTACGAGTTCGTCGAAATCGTGGTCAACGACCGCAAGTACGGTGGTGGCGGCATCTTCAACCTGTACGCCACGGTGGCGGCGGACAATGCGTTCACGCCGTACGTGTTCGTTCACGAATTCGGCCACCACTTTGCCGGCCTGGCCGACGAATATTACACATCGGACGTGGCCTACGGCAACTCCGCCGAGCGCCCCGAACCATGGGAGCCGAACGTCACGGCCGATCCCCGGGCAGCCAAATGGAAAGATCTGTTGACCGCCGGGATCGACTTGCCGTCGGACTGGCCGAAGCAACGGTTCGAGGAGTTGCAGAAGGACATCCAAAAGCGGCGCCGCGACATTCGTGCGCAGCACCGGCCGGAACAGGAGATGGAAGCGCTGTTCCGTGAGGAGCGCGACCGCGATACGAAGCTTCTCGCCTCCGGAGCGAACGCGGGAAAAGTCGGCGCGTTCGAAGGCGCCGATTACGAAGCCCGCGGCTACTACCGCCCGCAGCAGGATTGCATCATGTTCACGCGCGACGAGGCAGGTTTCTGCGCGGCCTGCCGGCGGGCGATCGAACGCGTGATCCGGATGTACGCCAAATAGCGCCGCCGCCTACTTGAGTCTTTTGCGCACGAGCAAGGGCACTGCACGGAATCAGCCCCGGCCAACGCCGAACAACACGACGTCCGGCGGCGCGCTCCCACCACCCGCCTTGTACCGCCCCGAAGAAGTTCAGCATCCAGGTGCCGATGGTGACGCCGAGGGTCAGAATCGCGGCCGTAGAGGGGCGTTCGGCGACGCAAGCCATAGCAGCCGCGAGCGCGAGGCCCGCGTTCAACAGATGGCCGAAAACCAACGTCGCCAGCTCCGGCGGATAGACGATGCCGCCATAGCTTTTCCAAAGCGGCGAGCGGCCCCATGGCGAGAAGCAGCACCCACCACGAACGGGATGGGGGGCACGCAACAGAGAGGCAACCTCCCGCGTCTGACGCAGGTTCGCGACGATGCGAAAGTCGTCGGACGGTGGCACGACAACCGGCACACCTTAGTCACGGAGCCCGCCGAGTCGGACGCGGGCGACCAGGTGATCATGAGCATCGGGCACGTCTCGCGCGCCATGCTCTCGCGTTGCTCCCATGTGCGGGTGGAAGCGAAACGGCGGGCGCTTAGATGAAATCGCCGCGCGCCAATTAGCCGCCGACGAGAAGCGTCAGGCGGAAGCAGACCGTCAGCACGCTGAGGCGCCCTTCCCTCAGCCTACGGAGCAGTGATTTTCTTATTGCTCGTCAAATGCGATTCGTTGGGCGCGAATCTGAACACAACAGCGAAGCGGGAACCACATCGAGCGCCATGTTCCAAAGACCTTGCTCTATTGGACAAGTTGATACGATTTCATGTGACTGTGCAGGCGGGTGAGGTCAATGGGCTTCAGTAGGTATGTGTCGCAGGACTCCTGGAAACATCGGAACACTTCCTGGGCGTCATTGATCGCCGTCGTCATGATGATCTTTGTGCCACGCTTCGGCAGACTGTTTGCGGCATTTTCTAGAGCACGAATTTGCCGAACCGCCTCGCGTCCGTTCATTTCGGGCATCATGACGTCCATGCAGACCAGTTCGTATCCTTGGCCGCGCTCTAAGGCGACGCGGAATGCATCCACCGCTTCCCTGCCGTTACTGGCAACATCACAATCGCCGTAACGAGACAGGAAGGTCTGCAACAAAAGCCGGCTGGCGGCATCGTCTTCTACCAGCAGTGTTCGGAGCGCCCGTTGTGGCGATACGCTTGAGTTGCGTGCGGCCCCCCGGTTTCTTTTAGTGAATGCGCGGTTATCCTGGCGCAGCCGGTCGAGATCCGCCATTATTTCTGAGATGTCCACCTGGTTGCTGAGGCGAGGACTCTGAATGAGCTCATGCAGAATGTGAGCGGCTCGCTGCAGAATGAGAATCTGGTGCGGGGATCGAGTCGTCTGGCGAGAGCTGATCAGTACACTTCCAATCTGCTCCGCAAGAGCGGCGATAACATGCAGGCCGAAAAACCGACCTCCTACGATCGTATGAACTGCCCGAAAGACATCATTTACCCGCTTCTCATCGGTCCTTGGTCCGCTATTCCGGAGAAACTCTGCTTTTATGGTAGCTATGTGATCGCAGCACTCGAGTAGATACTCGCGTGCCAGTTCTTCATCCAGATTGATCATCTCTCGTTATCCTTGAAAGCAGCATCGCCATTGGTTCACACCCATCCGGCAAGTTCCAGGGCGTTCCTGAACCGCTCGAATTCCCCTACTGCGCGCGGCAGAAGTTCGCGGCAACGATCCAACTGTCCGGCGTTTCCCTCCTCCTCGATCGCCATTGCGATAGCGCGAAGGCCCTCTGCTGCAACAGTAGCCGCTGCACCCCTGATCTGGTGAGCCTGCGATCGGGCACCAGTTGTATCCGCTTCTACAAGCCGTCTGCGCAACTCGTTCAATTGGGCAGGTACCCCTTCCAGGAACCCCTTGATCACTTTGACGGCGAGTTGTCGGTCTCCCATCAGCCGCCGTAGCAGGCCCTCCGCATCGAAAATGGTCTGTTTCGGCTCATCGTCGAACCCCTCGGGAGTCCAATCGGCGGCACAAGCCACGGGGAGCCACTTGCCAAGCATATTTTGCAGGGAACCCAAATCCACCGGTTTAGCAAGATAATCGTTCATTCCCTCGCTGAGGCACCGATCCCGGTCGTCCGACATCGCGCCGGCAGTGACGGCAATAATTGGAATTGGAAGTACGCCAGTTTGAGCCAACCGAATGCGGCGGGTCGCTTCGAAGCCGTCCATAACCGGCATCTGGCAGTCCATTAGCACCAGATCAACGCCGCCATGCTGAACGGCCTCGACAGCGTCGTTGCCATTGGTAACCGCAGTCGCCGCGTACCCCAATTTCTGCAGTTGCGCAAGGGCGACATCCCGGTTGGTGGCATTGTCCTCTACCACGAGGATCCGCGCGGCGCGCTTGCCAAGACCCACGCCAGGTGAAACAAAAGCGCTATTTTGCCGACGGCTCACGAGTTGTCCATCCCCGGATGCCGACAGTTCAAAAACCGCCGTAAACGAAAATGTAGAGCCGAGACCTTCCCTGCTGTCGACACCGATGGTTCCCCCCATCAGATCCACAAGCTGTTTGCAGATAGCCAGGCCGAGTCCTGTGCCGCCGAACTTGCGTGTTGTAGAGGAGTCGGCCTGTGCAAATGGGGAGAATAGGGCTGAAATCTGGTCTTGACGTATCCCGATTCCGCTATCGGTGACGCTGAATCGAATTCTCACCACATGGTCGCAGCGGCTCTCCAGCGCCGCCTCTAGGATTACTTGACCGCTCTCGGTGAACTTAACGGCGTTGGCAACGAGATTGGTCAACACCTGACGCAAGCGATGCTTATCGCCACGGATCCGCCGCGGAATATCCGCCGACACGCGCGACCGGATGGGTAGTCCCTTAACGTTCGCCTGGACCTGCATAAGCCGGACCACTTCCTCGACGGTGTCGTGTGGGTTGAAGCTCAGGTTCTCAAGGACGACCTTCCCCGCCTCGATCTTGGAAAGGTCCAGAATGTCGTCTATGAGTGTCACCAGTGAGCGCCCGCTGTCCTGTGCCACGCGCGCGTACCGACACTGTTCGGGAGTGAGTTCCGTTTCAACAAGCAGTTGGAGCATGCCAATGCAGCCGTTCATTGGCGTTCGGATTTCGTGGCTCATGTTAGCCAGGAAGCGACTCTTGGCTTCATTGGCGGTGTCCGCGACTCTACGGGCTTGAATAAGTTCCGCCTCGTAGCGTTTCCGCTCGGTAATCTCCTCCGCAATTCCGACGACCCGAATCAGTCGCCCGCTTTGATCGCGGATCGGAAATGCCCGATCCCGAATCCACTTCTCCTGTCCGTCAGGGGTTCGTATGCGGTATTCCGAATCGATTTGTTCTCCCTGTATCTGCCTCGTAAACACAGAGTGGGACTGTTCCAGGTCATCGGGATGTATCGCATCCGCCCAGGACATCGGGTTCTGGTAAAGACTGTCACAGGTCCGACCCCAAACTTGCTCGTAGGCTGGACTGATGTAGAGCATCTCGTTGGCTGCCGGGGGCATCATCCAGAACACTTCGTGAATGTTCTCCGCTAGTTGCCGAAACTGCTCTTCGCTTCTATGCAGGGCGTGCTCCGTTTGTTTGCGGGCGGTGGTATCGCGGATGATGCCTATGGCATGCCATTCACCGTTCAGTCGGAGTGCAGACAACGATAGATCAACTGCTATCTCACTGCCGTCCTTTCTGAGAGCGGCTAGTTCAACTGTCTTGCCGACAGCGTTTCCGCGACCGGTGCGTAAGAACTCAGGGAGCGCGGCGTGGTGCTCTTTGAGGTAGCGGTCCGGCACCAGCAACTGGTGGAGGTTCAGCCCGATTGCTTCTTCGCGTTGGTAGCCAAGGATGGCTTCGGCCGCCGGGTTCCAATAGCTGATCATCCCACGAGGGTCCATCATTAGGATGCCATCGTGTGCCGAATCCGTGATTCCACGCAATTGTCCTTCACTCTGCCGCAGCGCATCTTCCGTGCGTTTGCGCTCGGTGATATCCAGACTCAGGCCGACATGACCCAGGAACTCGCCGGTTGATGAAAGGCGCGGATCGCCGAACGAGGCCATCCATCGCCACTCGCCATCGGCACAGCGGGCGCGTCCTTCACAACGAAAAGGAGCATGTTCCCGCACGGCGCGCTGGAATGCTTCAAGATACGCCGGCGAATCTTCCGGGTGTAGGGCGATCTGCCATTTGTGTCCCTCCGCTGCTTCGTAAGTAGTACCGATGAGTTTTCGGTAGGCACGATTGATGAATTGAATTCCGCCTTCAGCGTTGGTCACCCACATCGCCGCTGGGCAACCATCTGCCATAGTACGAAAACGATCCTCACTCTCGATCAACGCCTCTTCTGTTGCCTTGTGCTGCGAGACGTCGCGCAGAATGGCCGATAGCGCATCCACTGTACCGGCGGAGTTTCTCAGCGGTGACCCGGTGACGGACACGCAAAATGTCCGACCGTCCTTGCGCTGGCACTGAGACTGGTACTGCGAGACGGTGACGCCGTGCAAGATTTGCCAGGCGAAATCTTCGAGATCAGCAAGCCGGCCTGGTGCCATAAGCATGGACAGATGCTTCCCGATCATATCCCCGGCCTTATAGCCAAAGATCACCTCAGCACCGTGATTCCAGGTGAGAATGATGCCCGCGGGCGTGCTGGAGACAATGGCGTCCTCCGAACTCTCGACGATCGCAACGAGGAGCCGCTGTTCATCGTTTAAGTCGTTCCTGGACGCGATATCCCCGTCGGCAGAGTTCTCGTAGTTGCTCACTTTAAACCCGAAGTCAAAGACCTCATTTCTGCTTATCGGCCATTTTGGGGTTTACATTTAAGAATGAGTCAGGGCATTGCGCACCCTGGTGAGGGCATAAACCGCGCCCCAGTTCAGTTTGGCTGAGAGGGCAGCGGCTTCCTGGAGATCAGGTGGAACCGCAGCAGAAACGCTCATCGTCTGCAGAAGCCCCCTGATCCTCTGCGCCGCGCTCAGTTTGTCCAGGTCGCTCTTCGACTTGCCGGGCATTCGCGAGTGTCTCCACCCGGCCTGGCTGGCCAAAACCGATACCTCTGAGCGCTGCCCGGGAGGGTTCGCCGCCCGACATAGAATCGCACCGTCACGATGCTCCGCGCCGGCATGGAGCGCGAACGCACTCGATGCCGGGGATCTGGTAGAGGATTCGTTCGAGGGGTGTGGATGCGAGTTGCTCGACGTCCTGCCCGTTGTAGCCGGGGAACGAAACCATTACGTCTATTTCGACAACCCAGTTCAATGTCTCGAGCACCGGAATGATCCAAATGGAAGCCAGGGGACTGCTGATTTCGAGCGGCACCGCGGCGAATACGGTCGGCCAGTCACGATGGTCAATGCGACCTCAGTTTGTGGGGACGTGCGGCGGCGCGGTTTGCGGGGTACGCCGCCTGGTAAGCCTTGCCGGTCTCGGTGATGTGCTGGAGTTGTTCGGGCCCGGGGCCCGGCACAGGAGTCTCTATTTTGCCGGTCTGCTGTGATCCAGGCACATCGCGACCAGATCGGAGATGTTGGCCTCGCCTGCGCACATCACCGTGTCCGCGCCGCCCCAGTAGATCTTCACCGTTCCATCGGGTTCGGCAACCGCGCCGCAACTAAACACGACGTTGTGGACGTAGCCCGTGATTTCCCAGGGGTCTTCCGGCTGCAGAATCCACGAATCGGCGACGCCGATCATCTTCGCCGGATTCCGCAAGTCGTGAAGTGCGACCCCCAAGCGGTAGATCGAGCCATCCATCGTCGGGAAAACGCCGTGATAGATGGAAAGCCATCCCTGTTCTGTTTTGATCGGCGGTGCGCCAGGTCCGATTTTCATTTCATCCCAGTGATACTGCACGGGCCTCATGATGAGCTGGGAGTTTCCCCAAAAGCGCAGATCCGGCGAATAGGAAATCCAGATGGACCACGGCGAGATCTCCGAGTGGGGACGGTCGAGGCGCGCATACAGACCGTCAAACTTCTCGGGAAAGATCACGACGTTCCGATAGTCGGCCTCAGTAATGAGACCGACCTTTTCGACGCTGGTGAAATCGCGCGTCCTGGCCAGGGCGATTTGGACTCCCTCGCGCGAGTAGACGCTGTAAGTGATCAGGTACTCGCCGTCTATCGAGGTCACTCGCGGATCCTCGACACTGAACTCTTCCTCCGTTGCGATCAGAAAGGGCGCCGGGTCGGCGGTGAAGTGGAAACCATCGGGACTGCGGGCCAGGCCAATGACGGATCGTCCGGTACGCAAATGAGAACGGAACAGCATGATGTACTCGTCCCCATGTTTGACCACCGCAGCGTTGTGGACCGTCTCCACCGGGTACGGAATATCGGCCTTGGTAAGGATTGGGTTGTGGGCGTAGCGTTTGATCATTTCTTCGCTTCCAATTCGAAAATCTGTTGGTAAACCCGTTCGTACGCCTCCACCATGGTTCCGATCGAGAAGCATACCTGGACCCGCCGGCGGCACGCGATACGGTCGATTTCACCGAGGCGCCGGAGAGCCCGCACTCCATCTTCAGCACTGTGGACCAGAAAACCAGTCTGCCCGTCGCGGATTACCTCGCGGCAGGAACCGAGGTCCATCGCGATCACGGGCACGCCGGCGGCATTCGCTTCCGCCAGGACCAGGCCGAATCTCTCCGGGATCGTGTTCAGATGGAGCAGCGCCAAGGCGCGCGCGAACAAGTCGTTCTTGCCCGCAACATCAACTGGCCCAATATAGCGGATCGTGTCGGTCAGATGGGGCTCCACCTGCTCCCGGAAGTACGCCCGATCCTGGATTATGCCAGCGATGAGCAGCGGCATCCCGCTCAAGCGGGCGACCTCGATTGCCAGATGGACGCCCTTGTCCGGATGAATCCGGCCGAGAAATACGAGGCTGTCGCCGGCACGTTCCTGGAACGGGTACAACGAGAGATCGATGCCGTTATAGACCGTGGCCAGATAATTCAGTCCGGGTGCGCGATCGGAATTGCTGATGGAGACGAAATATCCGTTGCGGTACTTTTCGTAAACCGGCATGATTTGAGGCGACGAAAACCCATGAATTGTGGTGAGGACCGGCGTCCTCACCAGCCGAGTGTAGGCCAGAGCCATGAAATCGTAATGGCTATGAATGAGGTCGAACTCGGCAGCGTGCTCGAACGCCTCGGAAATGTGGAGGTACTCGGCCACTTTCGGGTCGATTGTACGGTCCTCTTCGTAGCCGCGATCGACTACCGCATGCAGACGGGCAGGTGTCACGGAATCGCCGGTGGCGAATAGGGTTACGTCCCACCCGCGCGCGACCAATCCTTCCGCAATGTTGCCGGCGACGGTCTCCCATGCGCCGTATTGGCGCGGAGGAGTGCGCCAGGCTACCGGAGCGAGGACAGCGATTCGCCTGCCGGAATTCGTCATGCTTGTTCCGGCGCCATCGCCGCCAGGACCTCGGCGAGCGGGACTGTTGCGAAACCGGTGGCATGGTCGGCCAAGCCATATGGAATGATCAGATCGCCGTTGTGGAGCAGCGCGCCGCACGTATACACGACGTTGGGGACGTAGCCCTCACGCTCGCTCGCGTTCGGCTTGAGCAGCGGTTCGCGGAGACGTCCAATTACTTTGGAAGGATCGTCGAGGTCGAGCAGGAAGGCGCCGATGCAGTACTGTCGCATCGGGCCGACGCCGTGGCTGAGCACGAGCCAACCGGCCTCGGTCTCGATGGGCGATCCGCAGTTCCCCATCTGGACGAGTTCCCATGGAAAAACAGGTTTCAGAATAATTCTGTGCTCATTCCAGAAGTGGACATTATCCGAAAACATCAGGTAAATGTTTTCGTTGTCCTGGCGGGAGAGCATGGCATAGAGACCGCCGATTTTCCGTGGGAATAAGGCCATTCCTTTGTTCTCCGCGGCGGGCCCGTTCAGGGTTCTGAAGCGGAATAGGACGAAGTCGGAGGTCTCCACCAACTCCGGTACCACCACCCGGCCGTCGTAAGCGGTGAAGGTCGCATAGTAGGTCTGAGTGCCATCGTCGTCGTGGAAACAAACGAAACGGGCGTCCTCGATCCCGTTGCGTTGGGAGGGCGTGGCCGGGAAGATGATACGCTCCGAGAGTTGCTGCCCAGCTTCGAACTGGACTTCGTAGTTGGAGCGCGCCAGCATCCAAATCCCCTGGGACAGGTCTTGGTCTTCCTGCGTCATTCCGTCCGGTGAGAGGAATTGCTGGGTCTGGAGGCTGGCGCGAAGCTCTCCCAATGTGAACGATTCGGCGAGTTTGTGCATCACCCGGCGCGTGAATTCACTGGTCAATCCCAGTTCGGAGAGCTTCCTCCCGAATAGCGCTTTCTCGTACAGGGGATTTGGGACCTGCTGCGGTTCGGTGAGAAAGCCCATGGTGGGCAGTACCTCGATCCTCAGATCGGGATGAATGATGCCGGTTCGAAAGGTGATGGAGGAAATGTGTCCTTCCCCAGTGGCGCGCAGGCTCAGGATGAACCGCAGGGCGCCGGCCGGCAGATCGCCTTGATCGGTGTCTGGAACGATGGATGGATTGAAGAGGGCAGCGGATTCCAGAGAGTATTCCGCCAGGAAGTACGATCCGATCAACTGCCGCCTCTCCTCGGACAAGGGCGGATCAATCGACAGGGACTCGCTAAGTTGCTCGAAGCGTTCCAGGAAGACTCTGCGGATCTCCAGGTGGCGGAGGCAGAATTCAGCGCAGACTTTGTCAAGGAGCCGGCCGATTTGGTCTTCCGGTATTGCCATGATTCGGGCAATGATTCTGGCAACCCGCTCGGGGCCGCCCGGAGTGAAGGGCCGCAGCAGAACGCGGGTCTGGTCGGGATGCAGAAATGTGGCTGTGCGGTTGAGTTGAATGGACATTATATACGGGCGGCTAATCCGCGGCTGCGATCGGTTCCTTGAAGCTGGTCACTATGTTCTGTGCCAACTGCATCTCCGCCAGCGAGAGCAAGAAGGCCAGGGTGGACTCCGCTCCCTGGTTACCATTGACGCGATCTACATGGAGCCCATCGCGGCAGCCCCCGGTTTCCGGTGAGTACAGTTCGAGACCCAGATCGTTCCACCCGATGAACCAGTCAAAGGCGCGCTGCGCGTGCTCGTACCAGGACAGGTCCGATGTCGCGCGATAGGCCTCCAGACAAGCCGACACGGTGGCCTGCGCCTCAACGGGCTGCTGGTCGAAATTGGCGCGCGTGCCGTGCCGTTTGTAGAATCCGTTGCTGCCGATTGGCCGAAAGTGGCCCTTCTCGGACATCTGCAATTCCGTCAGCCAGCGGAGGGCCAGCAGTCCCCGATCGAGCACCGTTTGTTGCCCGGTTCCCTGTCCGCTCACGATCAAAGCGTGAGCGAGCTTCGCATTATCGTATGACAACTCTTCTTCAAACCATTGCCAGTCGGGGTGGGCACTGGCTTCAAAACGCTCCATCAGCCGGAGAATCAGTGTGTCTCGCGTTTGGTTGACCAGGCTATCGCCGCTCAAGCGGCGCAGATACTCATGGATGCCGATCAAGCTGAAGGCCCACGCCCGCGGAGAACTGAAGGCAGTCACGGCAGGCAATGCCTGCGCGAAGAGTTGCCCGGCCATGATCTGGAAGCTTCGAAATGGCGAGCGGCCCACGCCGAGGCCGAGCGCCCAGATCGCCCTGCCCTGGCAGTCTTCCGAGCCGTGAGGGTCCAGCCAACGCCGGTCGAAACTCATGTGATTGTGAAAGCGCCCGGTTTCGATATCGAAGGCATGATGGAGAAAGGCGGCGGAAGTGGTGGCCAGAGTGCGCACGCCCTCCGGTTCGTCGCCCAATTCCCCCAGCAGCACGGCGAGTACGAAGGCCCGCGCGTTATCGTCGGTGCAATAGCCTTCGGCGAAATTCGGAACGCTGAAAATCGCGTGCTGGAAAACCCCGGTGGAGTCGGTCATCCGCGAAAGGTGGCTGAGTTTCATCCTGGGCAGTTCGCGCGGTATCCGGTCCAGCGTCTTAGCGGCAAGAGATTTTCGCGACGTGGTGGACGCGGCCAGCGGGGATGACTCGAAGGAGCGCATGTACATCTGCGCCACACTGCTCCAGATCATGTCGCGGCCGATGCGGTACGCGTTCTTACGAATGGTGTGGCGGCGGGTGTCATCCCGCAGCAGGCCCAGGACTTCGCGTGCAATCGCGGGCGCATCGCCAAATGGCACCAGAGAGCCGCGATTTTCCGCCAGCAATTCGGCAGCGTGCCAGTACGGCGTGGAGATAACCGCCTTGCCCGCACCAAACGCGTACGCCAGCGTGCCTGAGGTAATCTGCGCTTCGTTCAGGTAGGGTGTGATGTAAAGGTCCGCTGCGCCGATGAATTCCTTGAGATTTTCCAGGTCCACGAACTGGTTATAGAAGATGACGTTCTTTTCAATCTTGTTTTTCCTGGCCAGAATTTCAAGGCTGAGCCGGTAAGCCTCGCCGTGCTCACGCAGTTCATTGGGATGCGTAGCGCCGAGGACAATGTAAACTACGTCCGGAAATTCCGCGAGAATTTCCGGCAGTGCGTTCAGCACCTGTTCGATACCCTTGTTGGGCGACAGCAGGCCGAACGTGAGCAGCACTACTTTGCCTTCCACCCCAAATTGATCCTTGAAGTAGGTGGGATCGACAAAACCGACGTCTGGAATGCCGTGCGGGATCAGGTCGATCTTCGCCGGAGGGGCGTGGTAGATCTCCTCCAGCATTTGGCGGCCGCGCTCGGTCATCACCACGAGGCGGCTGGACAGCGAGATCAACCCGTCCATCACGCGCCGCTGGTCCGCTTTCGGCTCGCGCAAGATGGTGTGCAGAGTGGTCACCACGGGCATTCTCAATTCGCGCAGGAATGCCAGGATGTGGCCGCCCACCGGCCCTCCGAAAATCCCGAACTCGTGCTGCAGACAGACGACGTCCACGTTGCTGATATTCAGAAAGTCCGCGGCACGCAGATAGGAGGAGAGGTCCTGCTCCTCAATCTCGAAGCGAACCACCTCCGGATATTCGTAGCCGCCCGGAATATCGTTGACCGACACCGCGAGGCATTGGCTCTGGGGATGCGCCGTTGCGACGGCGGCAAGCAGGTCCGTGGTGAACGTAGCGATACCGCACTTGCGCGGCAGATGGTCGCCGACAAAGGCGATCTTGCGGATTTTAGAGGTTTCTCTCATTAAATTCTTTCGGCCCGAACGATGAACCGATCGGGGGCAGCGCCCACGAAGTAGAACGGATGGCAGGTGACGAGGGTGAGGACTTCTCGCCCGTCCGAATCCAGGACAGCGACATCGGACAGCGTCACTATTTTACTCGAAACGAATGCAATAACGATACTCGCCTTCCAGCGTGGCAGCGATTCCGCATCCGGGGTATGACTGGCGGCAACGCGCACAACCAGTGGCATTTCCTGAATTGAGCGGGCGCCAGTAGCTTCGGACCCGCCACCGGCGGGCTACGGGACACGTCCAATGCCCGCCTTGCCGGCGTGTGGAGACACACTTCCGCGTTCTGGCTGAGGGCCGCTGGTGCTTCCGGATTTGACGAGGCGGGGCCGGTGTGGGCTTTGGGCGTCAAGGCGCGCCATTTTCCGCATCTCCGCGGCATCCGATTGGGCCGCCGTAGGCTTCTGAATCCCCGCGACGCAGTTGATGTGGCTCCGGCCGAAGCGGCCGGGCTTCCAAACGATAACGGCGTCGCACTTGTGGAGCCGGGCGCCGGCCATGAGTCCATCGAGCCCCGGCCGTTGCGCCTTCGCGCCGCTCATTTGGTCCTGGCAGACACCGGCCAGCGTCCAACCGCGCCGGTCAATGTAGATCGCGGCTTTCATGAGTTCGAGTGGCTGTGATGCAGATTCACGCGGTGATCGGCCCAGGAAACGGAGTTAACCCAGGGAGTGGGGACCAGCACCGAGCGGCTATGAAGCCAGTCTCCTGCTTTCACATCCAAGTAGCCGATATGCCAGGAGGCATCGTCCACCACGAAGCCCTCCACTCGCCCGATTTCACCGTCCGTGGCCCACACTTCGTAGCCCGCCAAGTCCCAGGCACTGCGGAGATGCGAGTCTTCGATGGTATGTACCGGATATTCCCTGCCAGACGGAATTGAAGAAGCAGGGCCAAGCTTGCTATCCGCCCAGTAGATTGGCCAACCGAAGTACTCCTGCATCGCGATTTCCTGCTGGCGTGTAACGGGCTTCTGCGTATCGATATCGGGGCTATGACGCACTTGCTCCTTCGTCAAGCCGACACGGAAGGTCTTCTTCACCCAATCGGGGTGCTCCACCGCTGTGATCGCAAGCACCACCGCTCGCCGGGCGAGCCAGTTTCCAACGTCTACTACCAAATAGCGAACCGTCCACGACAAGTCGTCGAAGAGAAAGTTGCGAACGTTTCCCATCTCGCCGTCTGTTGCGATGACGGCGGAGCCAGTCAAGCTTTCAAGGTCGTGAAGCATGTTCCTCCTACAGGTCGAGATCTGACGGGCAACCAATACGCTTCGAAGACGGTAGTTGGGTAGGGCGGCAGTACCGAGAACGTGGACGTCCCGATTCCCCGGACGCCCACGGCCGATTGCGCCTTCGGGGCGCACCGCAGAAGCTACCAAACAAACATGCGGGCGCCGCCGCCGGGTTGACTGATGCGCCCGGTTTGATTGGATCTCTCGTTTATCGGAGTCATGTTCTCGCCGGCCATGCCGCCGAAATCCGGTTCGCTGCCGACGAGCTTTTCAACGTCTATGGCGCCGCGGCGATTCATGATTTCAGCCGCATTGTCAACCTCTTCGATTGATCCTGTGGCGAAAACGAGAACGCCTCCGCGGCGCACTCCTTTGACGTAGGCAATCGCCTCCTGCCCGCTTGCCCCAATTGCCTGTAGTTCGCGGTTCAAACCCACCTCGAAGTCCGTGCGGGGCGTGCTCATGATCCCGTCGACCGACATGTCCCGAGACTCTCCGAGAATACGGATCTCCGCCCGAGGGAACGCGCTGGTCTCGAGGTCGCGCACGACTTGATGCGCCAGGACCGAATGTTCAAACAAACCAACTGCCGTTTTCGACATATTGCACCTCCGGCTGAAGGTCGCCGACAAAATAGAATTATCGGGACTCCTCTGTCTCTTCTGAGCACGGGGAGGACCGAACGTCTTTTCCACCCCCGGGAAGCGGACTTCTGCTGGATACGGCCCTCGACGCGACGCGCGGTTCCTGGCGCGCTCGATCACTCGCGTCAACGTCATGCTCCCAGTCAAGGCACGAGACGGCCAAGTCCCTCTTTGAAGGGATGGCGCCGTGGAGCGTAGACGGAGTTCCCGGAGGCAGATGCAGAGGCTGCATTCTGAAGTGCAAGATTTGCCGAATCGGGCTGTCTACGGCCGGGTGCGGCCCGTTGGAACCGATCGGCCTGCAGTGTTCCGGCTCGCTAGCGGCCTTAGCGCGGCCCGGCTCCTCCGCTCCGCCCCTTCCAGCGGAAGCCGCCTTACGGAGGCTCGAGGACTTCGTTCAAATTCCCGGCGGCTCCCCCTCGCATTTCAGGTGCAGGCGAATCGAACTGCCAAACATGCTGAGCTGCAAAACAACAGAAGTTTCGTTCTGGACCCTCTCGTGCAATGTAGCGTTCGCGATGAAGAGACTGCTTAGCGGGGCCGGCGAATTCCAGGGCATCCTCGAACGAAAAGAAGCCGAACTGGTTCGGGTGCTGAGGACTCGGAATGGTATCGCCATCGAGAAAAGTGCGGACCAGACGGAGGAGATCCAGTACGCGTCGGAACGCGGTCTCGCGATTAGCACCGTGGACCGCGAGTCCACCCTTCTGCGCCAGATGAAGACCTCATGGATTCCCTGGGCCCCGCGCTGTATTCAGTGTCAGGAGACCGCGGATCGGATGGGCAGGAGAGCACGGAAGGTTGACAGGCGCTCGACAGCGCTGCACGAATGCTGTGTGGTCCAGCGTCGGCGCCAACGGACGCGTTACCCGATAGCACTGGAACTTCGCTGGAGTTTGACCACGAAGAAAATCATTGTCGACCGCGGCGCGGGCTGGACGGTGGATCTGTCGAGCATGGGGCTCCGCTTCCAGACGGATCGCGAATTGCCGGCCGGCGGAAGTCTGGAGCTTTCGATCAACTGGCCGGCGATGTTGGGCGATGTCACGCCCCTGCAGCTTGTGATCGCCGGTAGAATTGTCCGATCCACATATATTGACACCGCTGTCCAGCTGGTCCGCTATGAGTTTC
>CAWCLV010000010.1:0-530077 GCA_963796485.1 Bryobacterales bacterium | reverse complement strand
CCCCCGGCTTGACCCAGACTCTATATGCTGCCATATATATATGCACGATGGCGGAAAAAGGTCCCGAACGCTTCCTGCCGCTGCACAACAACTGGTTCCACATCCTGCTGTCGCTGGTCGGCACTGAGCAGCATGGCTACGGCATCATGCAGGAGGTCCTGGACAGGACCGGCGGAGCCGTACGCATTTGGCCCGCAACTCTCTATGGCACGCTGCAACGCCTCATCAGCGACGGTCTGATTGAAGAGTCCGATGAGCGGCCGGCCCCGGAACTGGATGACGCGCGCCGCCGCTATTACAGGTTGACGAGGCTGGGAAGAAGAGTGCTCGACCTGGAATGCGAGCGCCTCGACGAGATGCTCCGCATGGCGCGGAGGAAACGCAAGCAGGAGGCCTACTGATGAACCCCCGGCTGAGCGTCTGCATGGGGCTCTATCGACGCCTGGCGAGCGCTTATCCGCAGGAGTTCCGCATGTTGTATGGAGAGGATCTCGACCGGTTGGGTGAGGACGCCGTTCCGGAAGTCTGGCGGCGGTACGGTCTGCCGGGGCTGCTAAGACTGCTCGGCGATGTCGCCATCCGGCTGCCCGGCATGTATCTTCGCGAGATTCGTCAGGACGCCGTTTATGCGTCGCGGATGCTCGCCAAATCACCGGGTTTTACGACTGTGGCGGTGCTTTCGCTGGGCGTCGGCATCGGCATTTGCTGCGCGTTCTTCAGCGAGATGCGATCGATGATGAAGCCGCCTCCCGGCGTGCGCGACCCCGAGGCGTTGGTGACCCTGCGAAGCGGCGTTTCGTACCCCTATTTCGAGCGCTATCGAGATCAGCGTCAGGTGGTGGCGGGGGCGACCGCTCTTCTAGGACCAGTCCCCTTCGCGGTGGCGTTCAGCGGAGATAGGAGCGCCAGGGCGGAACGGTTTTCCGGTCATCTGGTCTCGCCCGAGTATTTCTCCACCTTGGGTGTGACGGCGGCTTCCGGACGGTTCTTCGCGCCGGAGACGGAGAAGCCGGGCATGGCACCCGTAGTAGTGGTCAGCGATCGCTTCTGGCGCACGCACCTGGGCGCGGACCCGCACGCGGTGGGTCGACCGCTGCGGCTGAACGGCCGTATGGCGACCATCGTGGGCATAGGTCCGAAGGGCTTCCTGGGTATCTGGCCGGCGTATGCGGCGGACCTGTTTGTGCCTGTGACGTGCGGCGCTTCTGTGGCTCCTGAACTCAGCGGCAACCCGCTCGATCGCCGCGACCTCAAGATCTTTCGCGTGGTGTTGCGGTTGCCGCCTGGTGTAACGATGCCCAGGGCGGAAGCAACTCTCGAGGCGGCGACCCGCAATTTCGACCGGGAAAACGGAGACCAAGCCGGTCGCGATCGCAAGGGCAAGGTGGCGCAGTTGATGCCGGCCGGCACATTTGCGCTCATGAGACCCGAGCAGCGCGGTTTTGCAAACACGTTCACCGCAGTGCTATGGGCACTGGTCCTCTCGCTGGTGTGTGCGAACCTGGCAAGCTTGCTGCTGGCCCGCGTCAGCCAGAGACGTCGCGAAGTCGCTGTTCGCCTTTCGATGGGGGCCAGCCGGTCGCGCCTGGTCCGGCAGTTCCTGACCGAAAGCGTGCTTCTGTCTTCCGCCGGGGGACTTGCCGGCATCGTGCTGGCCTATTGGATCACACACGCGATCTCGTCGCTGCAGGCGTCTTCCTGGAATTTCTCGGAGGTCAACCTCGAACCCGATTTCCGGGTGCTCGCGACGACGCTGGCGATCGCGGTGGCGGCGGGCGTAGGCTTCGGGCTGGCGCCGGCGCTATCTTCGGCGCGCGTGGACATAGGTCTCACACTGAAAGAGGGGGCGCAGGCGCCGTTGCGCGGCTATCGCCGCTTCGGCTTACGCAATCTCTTCGTGGTGTGCCAGATGGCGGCATCCCTCATGCTCTTGCTGTTGACCTGGTTTGTCGCGTCGAGCTACCTGCGCGCATTCCGCATCGACCCCGGTTTTGCAGTCGCGAATCTGAACCTGATTTCGCTCGACCCGGTACGCGACGGCTATTCCATACGGGAAGCGGCATCGCTTCTTGCGGGACTGCCGGACGAGTTGTCGCGCGTCGATGGGGTCCTTGCCGTGTCGTTGGCCGACAGCGTGCCGTTCTCCGGCCTGACGGCCGAAGCGGCCAACACCCAAGTGTCGTCTTCCGACAGCGAAGGCCAGAGCGGCCATGTGCTGACCTCCGTTTTTCGCGAGCGTATCGGGGCAAATTACTTCACCACGCTGGCCATACCCCTGATGGGCGGGCGCGAGTTTGACCGGCGCGACCAGTTTTCGGATGCACCGGGGCCGGAGAGCGGCGCTGCCATTCCGGCAATCGTCAATCAGACCGCCGCGCGCGAGTTATTCGGCAGCCAAGACCCGCTTGGCCACCGTGTTCGCGAGGGGAAAGTGACCTACGCCGTGGTCGGTCTCACGCGCGATCTGCAGTCCCGGCTCGCGGCCACAAAGCCGGTGGCTACGTTGTTCCTGCCGCTTACGGCCGAGCGGTTTCGCACGAGCCCGGCGCAAGGCGTCACGCTCCTGGTGCGCGGCACGGCGGGCCGGGACTCCCTGGCGGCCGCGCGGAACCAACTGGCATCGCTCCATCCCGATCTCACGGTTTTCGACGCCCGCACCCTGCGCGAAGGCCTCGACCGGTTGAACTCGTTGGTGGCATGGCAAGCCGCGATCTTCGAGGCTCTGGGCTTTTTCGCCCTGCTGCTGGCGTGCATCGGCCTGGGCGGAGTCACGGCTTACGCAGTGGCGCGGCGGCGGAAAGAGATCGGCATCCGGATGGCACTGGGCGCCCGCGGCGGTCAAATTCAGGGGCTCGTATTGCGGGAAGGGACGGTGCTGGTGGTGGTGGGCTCGGCTCTCGGTTTCAGCGGCGCATTCGCGATGGCGCGCGCGTTTTCCGCCTACAGCGACGTGTTGGCGCGGGCCTCTGGCGAACACGGCTACGATCCCCTTTTGGTCGTCATACCGCCCTTGTTCCTGGGCGGCCTTGCGATGCTGGCGTGCTACCTGCCGGCACGTTGGGCAACCACGACAGATCCTGTGACTGCCCTGCGAGAGGAATGATGTGGGGAAACCGCTCCCTGCGGTCGCGGCTCAGCGGGGCCTCCGGATTTATACGCCGGCTGGAACGGGAAGAGACCCTGGGGCAGGCTTCGGCTCGATCTGCGAAGCTGGAACGGAGCGGTGTCCCCGGAATGGCATGGTTATTTCTGAAAATAGCCAAGGGCTGCGCCCTTGAAATCCCAAGGCGAGGAAGACGGCATCCGCTGGTGGAGACTGCTTGATTCCACCGGTCGCCAAGACCGATGATTTTGGTATCCAGCCAAACATCAGAGGAGGCGACCGATGGAAACCTTCGCGAAGCTTTTTGAACGCTTCCTGGTTTTTGTATATCACTGTTTCGACCGCATCGTCATCCAGGGCTACCTGCCGTTGCTGAACACGGGGTCTACTGCATCTTCAGGAGCATGGAAATGGGCAGCACGTTCAAATCGACGATGCCGATGTACCCCACAGATGATCCCGACTACCGCATCATCCGGCGCGTCCCGTCACGCTACTTGCATTACTACTTTTACATCCGCGATCCGGTCATCGGTCCGTTGGCCATGTGCGTCGGCACGTACCTCCCCTTTCAAACGACGTATTACCTGAACGGGCACAACTTCATGGAGATCGAACTCCGTCGTCAGGGAGTGGCTTTTCGCAAGGACGATAACGCGTTCTTGTCGACCTCGGACCCGAAGGCAGTGCAGGCGGCCGCCGATAAGCTGAGCGCGTCCATCATCGAAAAGCGGTTGAACTACTGGAGTTGGCTCCTCTGCCCCAAGTTTTCAGAAAAGGATCGCAAGGCTGTGAACTTGAACCGCGCCTACTCGATCAATCAGATTGAGTACTGCCGCAACTTCATCTTCAAACGGCACTTCCCGATCCACAAAATCTTCGAGCACTCCTGCGAGATGGGGCTCTTCCGCCTTGCCGCCGATAAGGTGGCCTACATCTTCGGGGTGCGCATCACCAAACGGCTACGAGGCAAACTCTACAGTGTGCTCGAAAAGCTCGACCACGGCCACCACGTGATGCGCATCTACTGCAAGAACCTTGTGGGCCGCATGTACGAGAAGTTCAGCACCTTCCTGCGGGTCGAAGTCTGCGTAAACCGAATGAAAGATCTGGGTCTCAACAAGGGCCTGGAGAACCTGGAGTGCTTGCGCCAGAGACTCGTCGCCATTACAGATCGCTTCGCCGGTTTTGAAGCTCAATCCTTAAACGTCCACGTCGACTTCCCGCTGTTTCAACGGATGGCTCTGCCCGTCATGGCAGGCAAAACCAAAATCGCCGGCATCAAGATCCACGACACCCGGATGATGCGCCTGATGGAGGTCCTGCTCCATGGGGGCACGCAACTCAACGGATGGCGCAGCGCCGATATCCATCAAGCCATCCTCGGCACCTTCGGCGTGACCGCCACCACCTACACCCTCACGCAACTCCGCTACGACCTTCGCAAGATGAAAGCCCACGGGCTGATTGAACGCGTCGGACGCGGTTACCGCTACCGCCTCACCGATAAGGGGACCAAAGCTGCCCTCATGTTCATCCTGTTCCACAAGCGCGTCTGCGGACCGTTGGCAAACTCGCTGTTCCATCATCGGCCCGACGAGGCCCTCAAGCCTGCCAGCAAAGTCGAAACGGCCTATCACAAGGCCGATCATGCTATCCAGCAGATCCTACAACTGCTTGCCGCTTGAGGATTTCTGAGAGATGAATTCTCAAAATGGCTATGCTAGAAACTAAAGTCAAAACCGGGCAGGCCAGGAGGCCTGCCCCACCTGAAAGCTTCCTGTCGGTCACGGTCTCTGAGCAGGCACGTTGGGCAACCACGACCGATCCTGTGACCGCCCTGCGAGAGGATTGATGCGCGTAGGCGGCCCACGACCGCCAGGGAGCGGGCCTAAATAGCGGCCAGGAAGTTCCTGGTCCAGGTCAGGCTGGCTTCGAGGTCTTCACGCTGCCGGGCTTTGGCGGCGTCGCCTCGCAGCGGCGCGGGGGCCGGTTTGGGCTGGCCTTTCTCGGCGAGCGTGAGGAAGCGGGCGAAGTCCCACGCGGGCACGTCGCGGTAGCCGTCCCAGAACTTCGGGTCGCGATAGTTGAAATAGCGCGGACCGGTGACGATGATTTCGAGCGAGAGCGCGCGGCCGGGGCAGAGTTCGACGTAGCGGCGGATATAGCTCGCGATATCGATATTGCCCTCGCCCATGCGGCTCCAGGCGACCGCCGCGCCTTCCGGCGCCAGCCAGACCGCGGTGTCGCGCACGTGGCTGGTGAGCACGTAGGGCGCGAGGGCTTCAAGCGTGACGTGCGGGTCCTCTATCGTCCAGAGCGGGTTCCCGGCATCGAGGCAGGCGCCGACGAAGTCCTTCCCCGCGGCCTCGATGAGCGATTTCAACTCACGGCCCTGCATGTCTCCGGCGTGATTTTCGATCGCAACCTTCAGTCCGGCGTCCACAACGCGCGAGCGCACGTTTCGCAGCACCTTGACGGTATTCTCGATGTTCCGCTCGAGCGGCACGGAGCTTGTGCGATCGGCGGAACTGCCGAGCACGCAGCGGACAATCGGCGATCCCACGGTTTGCGCGGCAACGATCATGCGGCTGAGTTGCTCTTCGGCCGTGCCCTGCTTGGGATCGAAGATGGTGGAGGTCGGGCAGATGGAACGCATCCCGATTTCGACTTCGATGCCCAGCTTTTCGGCGTGCGCGCGCACCTGCTTCAGGTTCTGCTCCTCCAGACTGCCGATGAAGCGGATCTCGCTGAAGTGGACCACCCGGGCGCCCCATTTCGCGCAGTAATCCAGGTATTCGATGGGCGACCAGCCCTGGTCGCGAATGCTGAAGAGGTCCACCCCGAGTTTCACGTTCGCCGCGGCGGGAGATGGGACCGGAGACAGCGCCGCGCCGGCCAAGCCGAGAAAAGTTCTACGTTCCATCGCTATTTTCCAAAGTGCATCTGCATGAATTTTAGAAAAACCGGCCAGTCGCTCGGGACGGTGCCGTGTCCGCCGGAATGCACCAGATAGCCGAGATCGTGCAGGATGGGCTCTCCCGCGATGGGCATCTGTTCGGTATCGAGCCCCGCCTTTCCGAGCATTCTGTAGACACGCCCGGCGTTTACCGCGGACAGAAATTCGCCTTTGGGGTCCGACCAGTAATCCGTGTCTCCCGTTTGCAGCAGCAAAGGCCGCGGGGCGACCAGCGCCACCAGTTCGTTCGCATCCACGGGCATCTTGTCCGGATCTTCGGCCCACTTGGCGTAATTGGCGCAGAACTGGTAGGGGTAGCGGGAAGGGGCGGTGAGATGGGCGATGGTTTCGCCGTAATTGCGGCGGCTGAGCGCGGCGCCGCCTTCGCCGGAACAACTGGCGATGACCAGGGCAAAGCGGGTATCGCGGGCGCCGGCCCACATCACAGTCTTGCCCAGACGTGAGACGCCGAAGATGCCGACGCGCTTGGCGTCCACACCCTGGTCCGTCTCGAGGTAGTCCATGGCGCGGCTCATGCCCCAGCCCCAGGCGGCAATGGCGCCCCACTCGTCCGCGGCAGGCGCGGTCTGTCCGGGCTTCAGATACAGCGCGCGAACACCGTTCGGCAGGCCGCCCGCGAAATCGGGCTCGATGTCGCCATAGTAGAACGTGGCCACGCCGATGCCGGCTTCGAGGAACGGAAGCGGATCGATCCGGCCGAAGCCGCCCTTGGGAGCAGGGACGCGCTTGTGATCGCGGCCCCAGATTTCGCCCGCTTTGATGCCGGGATCGTCCACCGTGCTGGAATTGGCGGTGAAGCTGATGTTGAGGAGCACCGGTGAGGGCTTCTGCGCCGCGGCGGGAAGGTAAAGCAGTAAATCCATCTTTGGGCCCGTCTGGTCTTTGGAGAAGTGGACGGTGATCTGCCGGCGGATGGCCTTGCCGCCGAATGCGGGAGTGCCCTTATCGAAGACGTCGAAGGTCATGCCCGCGGGCTTGCCCGGCGCGCGGCCGTATTCGTTCTCCTCGAAAAGACGGATGAGTTCGGGGCGGCGCTTCCGGAGCCAGGCCTTCGCGTTCATGACCGGCTTGTCTTTCGAGAACATAAGGGGATCGGGCAGGATGTAGCCGCCGACCTTGGCTTCATCGTAGTTGACCGGAATGCCGGCCACCACGGCGGGCGGCGCCGATGCCTGCTGGGCCGCCGCGGCGCAAACCAGCAAAGCGGGGATAAGGGACCGAAGACACATGATTGTTATCTTATCCCCGCACGCAGGCCGATGCCTGCTCGCTCACGTTACAGCTCGGCGAGCGGCTTCTACTGGAAGACCGCGGCCTTCTTGAAATCGCCGGCCTTGACCACCGTAAGAGTGGCGGGGTCGATGTGACGCCGGAAGGCTTCGGAGATCTGCTCGGGGGTGAGCGCCGCGACTTTGGCTTCGAGCGCCTCGTCCCACTTCATGGTGCGGTCGAAGCGCTCGCGCGAGGCGATCGTGTTGAGCAGGTTCTGCTCCTGCGAGCGCTGGACGGTGCGCGTTTCGAGCCACGAC
The DNA here is from genome assembly GCA_963796485.1 of Bryobacterales bacterium. Lineage (GTDB taxonomy): Bacteria > Acidobacteriota > Terriglobia > Bryobacterales > Bryobacteraceae > CAWCDJ01. Next base: position 522,465 of record CAWCLV010000010.1, on the reverse strand, counting down.
TTCCTGGCCGCGGCCACTTCCTCGGCCGTAAAGCCGTCCTTCACGGTGCGGGCCAGTTCATCCTTGATGCTGGCCTCGACCTTGGGCGCGTTTTGCGGGTTGCTGATGGCGTTGGCGGAGAACATCGCGTTATCGTCGATCGCCGGAGCGCCGAAACCGGAGGCCACGCCGTAACTCAGGCCCTCCTTGTCGCGCACGCGCTTGAAAAGCCGCGAGCCGCCGGAGCCGCCGAACATGTAATTCGCGATCACCAGGGCCGCGTAGTCCGGGTCGTCGTCGTTCATTTTGAAGTTGAGCCCGGCGAGGAACATGGCGTTGGTCTTATCGGGCGTCTCGATGGCGCGGTTGGCAGCTTCCACCTTGTGATAGCTGTCGGTCAGCCGGTGATACGGTGCGGCGCTCTTCCAGTTGCCGAAGAGTTCGGTCGCCAGCTTTTCGACGGCAGCCGGCTCGAACTGCCCGATGACGACGAGCTCGCCTTCGGAGGCGCCGTAGAACTGCTGATGGAAGCCGCGGACCTCGTCGAGCGTGACCTTCTGGAGATCCGCGATCTGCTCTTCGGGCGTCCCGATGTAGCGGACGTCGGTGCGCGGCCGGGGGTTCATGTGGCGCGAGAATTCGAGCGAAGCCAGCATCATCGGCTCGCTCCGCTGGTTTTCGATGGAGGTGATATTCTGCCGCCGCACCTGCTCGAACTCGCTTTCCGGGAACGACGGCTCGCGGAGGATTTCGGCGACCAGGCGAAGCGCGCCGGGCAGATTCGCTTCGATGGTCTGAATACTCCCGAAGGCGCCGGGTCCGCCTCCGTTCACGGAGATGTTGGCTTTCAGGCGGTCCGTTTCATCCTGGATCTGCTGGCGCGATTTGCTCTTCGTGCCGCGCATGAGTGTGCTGCCGGCGAGGTTCCCGATGGCGGCCTTGCCGGAGAGCGACTTCTCGTCGCCGAACCGGAGATTGAGGCGGGCGACCACCGTCCCGCCGCGCGTTTTCTTCGGCAGCAGAACCAGTTTCAGGCCGCTCGGCAGTTTCTTGCGGATGATGCGGCTTTCGATATTCGCGGGAGACGGGGTGAAGCTTTCCCCCTCGGAAACGGCCGTGCCGCCTTTGTAATCCTTAAGAACGGTTGCGGCGGGAGGCGCTTCCGGAATTTCGGCACGGATCGGGCTCTTGGTGGGGATGAACTCGCCCAGCGTGCGGTTCGATTCGATCAGGTATGTCTTGGCTACACGGACGACGTCCTGTTCCGTGACCTTCTTGACTTGATCCCGGCCCCAAAACAGGAGGCGCCAATCGCCGGACGCGGCGGACTCGGTGAGGGTGAGGCCCACGCGTTCCGAATCGGTGAGGAGCAGGTCGATTTGCTTCAGGATGCGGGCCTTGGCGCGATCGAGTTCGTCTTTCGAGGGTGGCTCGGCGGCCAACTGCTCCACGGTCTTGAGCATGATATCGCGGGCGTCGTCGAGCGACTGACCCGGGCGAAGCAGGGCGGCGGCCATGACAAAACCGGGGTCGTGCAGTTCCTGGTTGAACATGGCGGTGAACGAGGCCTTCTGGTTGTCTACGAGGGCCTTATAGAGCCGGCCGGAAGGGCTGTTTCCCAAGATGTCGGCAATTACGCTAATCGCCGCGCTGTCGGCCTGGGTGGCGGCCGGGGTATGGTAAGCGGCCATCAGAACCGGGGTATCGCCGACGCGGCGCAGCATCACGAGGCGCTCGCCGTCCTGCGTGGGTTCCACCGTATACGTAGGTTCGAGCGTTCGCTGCGGCCGGGGGATTGTGCCAAGCGTCTCCGCGATCCAGCCGAGCGTTTTCTGGTCGTCGAAGTTGCCGGCGATGGCGAGCACTGCATTATCGGGCTGGTAAAACTTCTGGTAAAACGCGGCGAGCCGCTCGATCGGCACGTGTTCGATATCCGAGCGGTTTCCAATCACCGATTTCCCGTAATTGTGGAACGTGTAAGCGGCTTCGGTGACTCGCTTCATGAGGATGCCGGTGGGATTGTTTTCACCCGCTTCGAATTCGTTGCGGACCACGGTCATCTCGGCATCGAGTAGCTGCTTTTCCATCCGCATGTTGACCATGCGCTCCGCTTCGAGGCCCAGCGCCCACCGCAGATTGGCATCGCCGGCAGTGACCGTCTCGAAATAGTTGGTGCGGTCGTAAGAGGTGGTGCCGTTCCAGTTGGCGCCGTGATCGGTAAGGTCTTTCTTGACGTCGCGTCCGTCCTTGGTCCGGAGGAAGAGCATGTGCTCGATCAGGTGGGCCATGCCGGTCTCGCCGTAACCTTCATGCCGGGAGCCGACTAAGTAAGAGATGTTGACCGTGACTTTCGGCTTTGAGGCATCGGGAAAGAGCAGAACGTGCAGGCCGTTAGGGTAAGCGTACTCCGTGATGCCCTCGACGGAGGTGACTTTCTGAACGCCTGACGGGAGTGCTTGCGCGTAAGCTGCCACCGTCAGGACGATGGCGGACAAAGCAAGCAACAAACGTTTGTTACGACGCATATTCTCACCTTTCAGAGTAATTTGCCCGAATTATAGCAGTTGCCTCCCCCGAATGCCGTGACGTGCTAGGGTGCTAGTGAATGGCAGCAAGAAAGCAGGCCGGGCGGCACCCTTATCCGGTTTTCCGGATCGAATCATGGGAAGCCTTCTTAGAGAAGATTACGCGGCCGCCGTATTCACACTGGGCTTTCCGGGGCGAGCGGGATGAGCGCTGGCCGCTCTACAGCTCCCTTTCCCGATACCTGATGAATTTCGGCGTGGCGCGCGCGGCGTGGCCGGAGCAGGAAGAGCGGATCCTGCGGATTTTCAAGCGCAAGGCGCACCAGTTCCTGGACAAGCCACCGGCGGGCAACGACGACTTTCAGTGGATGGCGCTGATGCAGCACCACGGGGCGCCGACAAGGCTGATCGACTTCACGTGGTCGCCGTATGTCGCGGCGTTCTTCGGGATGGAACGAACGGTCGAGGACGGCGTGCTTTGGGCCATGAACCCGGCACGCATCGACAGCACCCGCGCGCCCAAACCGGCGCGCATGGACCCGCGCCCACCCGGCAACTTCGAGCGGCACTACATTCGAGGCCATAACCGCATCATCTGGATGGGAGAGCCGCAGACCATGAACCGGCGGCTGATCGCGCAATCCGGAACGTTCGCGGTGCCCGGGGTGCTCGACATACCCATCGAGAGAATTTTGGAAGATACCGACCAGGAGAATATTCTCGCGAAGTTTGTCCTGACCAAGGCCGTGCGGGAGACCGGCATGCGTGAGTTGTACCGAATGAACATCACTTACGCGACGCTGTTTCCCGATTTGGATGGACTCGCAAAGTCCATGGGGTACGAACTGGAGTTCCACTGGGGGTACAATCCGAGGACGATGGAGAGGTACCAGACGTAGAGGGTAAGACGGTATGCGTGGCAAGGATTTTCGATACGCACTGAATACGCTGCGGCGAAGTCCGGGGTACCTGCTGATGTGCGTGGCGGTGCTGGCGCTGGGGATCGGCGCCAACGCGGCCATTTTCAGCGTGCTCGATGGCGTGATTTTCCGTGCGCTGCCTTACCCGGACGCGGCGCGGCTGGTCTTCGTTTGGGAGCGCTTTCCCCCGGTGCCCCCTCCCGTGGGCCCGCGAATGCGAGTAGCGCGCAAGAATTACAACCAGTGGAAGCGCCAGAACACCGTGTTCTCGGAGATGGCGGCGTTTCGAAGCCAGAAGTTGGACGAGACCGGGCTGGACCATCCGCGGCAGGTTCAGGCCGGATTCGCCACACCGGAGTTGTTTCCGATGTTGGGGGCTGCGCCGCGCAGAGGGCGGCTATTCGCGGCGGATGAAGAGCGAGTGGCCGTGATCAGCGACCAGTACTTCGAGACACGGTTCCACCGCGACCCGGCAGCGATCGGCAAGGTCTTGACCCTGAAGGGAGCCGGCTACACAGTGATCGGCGTGCTGCCGCCGGATTTCCACCTGCCTTCGACCTACGAGGGCAGCGACCAGGTCAAGGCGGATCTATGGCTGCCGGCGCCGCGGGACGAGGGCACGTCGCGGGATTGGTTCGTCGCAGCCCGGCTGAAGCCCGGGGTCACGCTGGCGCGGGCACGCGCCGAAATGGACGGCATTGCGGACCGCCTGGCAGCATCCGATCCGAAGCTGAACGAGGGCTACCACGCCAGTGTGTTCCCGTTCGCCGTCGAAGACACCGACCCGAAGGTGCACCGCGCGGTTTATGTCCTGATGGGGGCGGTTGCCTTTCTGCTGCTGATCGCCTGCGCGAACCTCGCGAACCTGACGCTGGCGCGGGCCGCGGCGCGGTCGCGCGAGATCGCAGTCCGGCTGGCGATGGGCGCGACGCGCCGGCAGATCGTCTCGCAGTTGCTGACGGAATCGATGGTAGTGGCCGCGGCCGGCGCGGCGATCGGGCTGTTGCTGGCGAACTGGTGCGTGAAACTGATGCTCGCCCTGAAGCCGGAAGATATCCAGCGGCCGGAAATGATCGGAATCGATTTTCGCGTTTTCGTCTTCACGGCAATCATAGCGGTGGGAACCACGCTGCTGTTCGGGCTGGCGCCGGCGCTGGGGGCTTCCCGGCAGGACCTGAACAGCGCGTTGAAGGCAGGCGGCGGCCGGGGCTCGTCCGCGGCGCGGCCGCGCAGCCGGCAGTTCCTGATCGTGGTGGAAACAGCTCTGGCTTTGATGCTGGTGGTGGGAGCCGGGCTGATGATCCGCAGCTTCCAGGCGCTGCTCGCCGTAGGACTGGGGTTCCAGACGGACCGGATATCGATTGCCGATATCGAACTCCCCACCGCACGCTATAAGGACGCCGCGAGCCAGGAGCGCTTCTTCCGGCAGTTGCTGGATTCCGCGCAGGCGGCGCCGGGAATTCGCGCGGCCGCTATGGTGGACGCCATGCCCCTGCACGCCATCCGGATGTCGAACTTCTTCATCGCGGGGCGCCCGGAGCCGCCGGTTTCGCAACTCCCGATGGCCGACATGACAAACGTCAGCCCGGAGTTCCTTCCGTTGATTGGGCTGCGGCTGGAAACGGGCAGGTGGTTTACCGAGGCGGACGTCGGCAAACCGGTGGCGCTGGTGAACCGCGCGTTCGCCCGGCAGTTCTTCCCGGGCGGAAACCCGCTGGGCCAGCACTTGCTGGATTCCGACAAGAAAATCTCCACCGAGATCGTCGGTGTGGTTTCGGACTACCGCTCGATGGGAGTCGAGAACGGCGCCCGGGCAACGATTTTCTGGCCGAAGCTGGCATACCCGAACGGCACGCTCGTGGTGCGGTCTGCCGCAACGCCCGAAGCACTGACGGACCTGGTGCGGAAGTTGGTGTGGTCCGTGGACAAGGATCTCCCGGCGGTACCGGTGGCGCCGATGCAACACTGGGTGGACGATTGGCTTTCGCAGCGCAGGTTCAACACGCTGCTGCTCGAGATTTTCGCCGGACTGGCGCTGCTGCTGGCGGCGATCGGGATTTACGGCGTGCTGGCGAACCTGGTGGCGTCGCGGGTCAGGGAAATCGGGATCCGGATGGCGATCGGAGCGACGCCGGGCGGGATCGGGCGCATGGTGCTGCGGCAGGCGATGGCGCCGGTAGGCATCGGGGTCGCACTGGGGCTGGCGGGAAGCCTGATGCTGGGGAGGTTCTTGCAGGCGCTGCTATTTGGACTGAAATCCGGCGATCCAATCACGCTGTCGGTGGCGGCGCTGGTGATCCTGGCGGTGGCGCCGGCGGCAATCTACATCCCGCTGAGGCGGGCTACGGGCGTGGATTGCACGGTGGCGTTGAGGGAGGAGTGATGCCGGTACTGCGGATTGCCGCGATCGCGGCTGCGATAGCGGCGGGCTATCTGGCGGCGGCCAGCCGGGTGGCCGGCACGCGATTGTGTCCCCGGTGGTGGGAACGGTTCATCTTGAGCCGCCGAAACCGGTAGCTTGGCCCCCGCTCTGTTCGGCGGCTGCGTGACTGCGGCGGACGGCGCGGAGCAGGTCCAGCGCTTCGGGAACCGCAAACTGCTCGCCTACAAACGCGGCTACGAAACGGCCGCCGCGGATTTCGCCGCGCGATTCCATGCGGCGCAGAACCCCCAGCAACTCGCGCCAGGTCGGAGCCAGCGCTTCGCGCACGGCTTCGTCGCGGAAGACGATGCCCCATCGCGCAAGAAGCTGGCGGGCGAACGGCTCGGGATTCGGTTCGGCGGGAACCGGCGTGTGACGCAAGAGCGCCCAGCGGCCCGGTGCGTGGCGCGGACGGGCGGTGCGAGCTTTACCCTCGCCCCGGCGGCGCTTGGGATCGAGCAGCGCGCGCAGGTTTTCGAACCCGTCGGCGGTTACCAGGCCGGCAGTGACCAATTCCCAGAGCGCGTCTTCCACTTCGCTCGCGAGGCGCCCGGTGGCATGCGTGAGCTCGCCGAAAAACGAAGCGCCGCGAGATTCCAAAATAGCGAGCACTTCGCGGGCGGGGTGCGAGAGCGAATCGCGCGGCGAAGGTTCGGGCGTCGCGAGCAGCCAGTGGGCATCGTCGCGCAGGAAGACCGCCAGCGGGGCAACGCGGGTGGGGCGGACGCGGCGGTGGGCGCCTTCTTCCGGTTCCCGCTCGAACGCCGGGTGCGGGGACAGGCGGCCCCAGCTGACTTCGCCCGAGAGACAAAGCTGGTCGAGATATTCGGGCTTGTAACGAGCCACGCGGCGCGGCAGGACTTCCGCTTCCCACGCCGCAGCCGGAAATTCGCTGCCCTGAAGCTGCCGGATGATTTGCAGCGTGCCATCGACGCCGTGCAACTGGGTGCCCTCCGCAAGGTGCTGCCAGCGGTCGATGAACGCGTAGAACTCGGACGTCGTGACCGGCTCGATCTCGCGGCGCAGGCGGCCGATAGTCAGGCGATGGATGCGCGAAAGCAGGCGGCGGTGGCACCATTCGACATCGCCGGCGGCCGGAGTAAAGTGGCCGCGAAGGATCTGGCCTTCGGCTTCGAGTTGCGCGAGCGCCTGATCCACGACGTCGCGAGGCATGGCCAGCATTTCTGAATAAGCGGCCGCGGTGCGCGGGCCCGAGCATTCGAACCAGCCGCGAAGGATCTCGGCGGCACAGGCTTCGAGAGATTCCGGGATGCCGCGGGTAGTCGCAGGTATGGGGATGGGAGGATCGGGGACGGCGTCGGGGTACGCGCGGAGAACCAGGGAGATGCGCTCGGCGGCGACCCAAAATTCGCGGCCGGAAATGCGAACCGTCGTTGCGCGGTTGGCGGCGACCAGAGCGGAGAAGAACCGGGCGGCTTCGGCGCCTGTGCAGGCCAGGAGGCCTACACTACTTAAGAACTCGTGGAGTTCGTCAGGGTCGCGCAGGGGCGGGGCGACTTCCGCGGCGACGGTGGCGATGGCCTCGGGGTCGAGCGCGCCGGCGCCTTCGGCGTAGCCGGCTGGAAGCGTGCGGCGCATCTGGACGGCGCGGGTGCGGCGCTCTTCGAGGGGCGCGTCATCAAGGTACGCGTACGGGTTGGAGTTGAGAATTTCGTGCGAAAAGGGCGAAGGTTCGGGGGTGTCGATCGCAACCGTTTCGATCCGGCCGTCATGGATCGCTTCGAGGATCGACTTGAGACCTTCCAGATCCATGGCCTCATAGAGACAGTTGTCGATGGTTTCCTTGACCAGCGGATGGTCGGGAATCCGTACCTCGCCGGTGAGGTTTTCGGGGCAGGCGGCCTGGTCGGGGAAGACCGCGGCCATCAGGTCGTCGGCGCGCATCCGCTGGATGGGAGGCGGGATTTTGCGGCCCCCGACGTAGCGCGGAATGGCGAGCGCGCGGGAGGCGTTCCAACGCCAGCGGGCGGTGAACATGGGTGCCGGCAAAAGCGCCTGCGTGAGAACTTCCCGAACGGTGGCGGGGCGCAGGAACTCGAACACGATCTCCAGCGGAAACGAGTGCTGCTCGCCGAGCGAGATCACGATGCCGTTGTCCGTGGCTGCAGCCTGCAATTCGAAATTGAACGACCGGCAGAACCGTTTGCGCAGCGCCAGGCCCCAGGCGCGGTTAATGCGCGCGCCGAACGGCGCATGAATCACGAGCTGCATGCCGCCGGCTTCGTCGAAGAAGCGCTCGGCCACCACGCGCTCCGTGGTAGGCATTGCGCCCAGGGCGGCGCCGCCCGCCTGAATGTATTGCAGCGCCTGCTCGTATCCGGCGCGGTCGAGTCCGCACTCCGCGGCGAGGGCGGGCAGGTCTTCGCGGAGGCGCGCTATTTCGCGCGAGAGTTCCTGGGTGCGGCCGGGGGCTTCGCCGCGCCAGAACGGAATGCCAGGGGCGGCGCCCTTGGCGTCTTCCACACGGAGGCGGCCCGCTTCCACGCGGCGAATGCGCCAGGAGGTGGTGCCCAGCAGAAAGACGTCCCCGGCCATGCTTTCGACCGCGAAATCTTCGTCCACCGTGCCCACCGTGACGCCCTCGGGCTCCGCCACCACAAGGTACTGCGCGGTGTCGGGAATGGCGCCGCCGGAGGTGATCGCAGTGAGCCGGGCGTTGCGGCGGCCGCGAACCCGGCGGTTCACGGCATCCCGGTGCAGATAGGCTCCGGCGCGCCCGCGGGCGGTGGAAATACCCTCCGAGAGGATTTCGAGCACCTGGTCGAACTCGGGACGCGCCAGCGTGCGGTAGGGAAAGGCGCGGCGCACCAGATCGTAGAGTTCGTCCTCGGAGAAGTCTTCGGCGGCGCAGGCGGCCACCATCTGCTGCGCCAGGATGTCCCGGGCATTCAGGGGGATTTCGAGGCGGTCCAGTTCGCCGCGGTGGATGGCGCGAACCAGGGCGGCGCATTCCACAAGCTCATCCCGTGTAGTGGCAAACACCCGGCCTTTGGGCAGCGCGCCGACCCAGTGTCCGGCGCGCCCGACGCGCTGCAACGCCACGGCGATCGAGCGCGGCGAGCCGATCTGGCAGACGAGATCGACGGTTCCGATATCGATGCCGAGCTCGAGCGATGCCGTGGCGACGACGGCCCGCAGTTCCCCCTTTTTGAGCCGCGATTCCGCGTCGAGCCGCAGCTTGCGGGAGAGGCTGCCGTGGTGCGGCAACACCGCGTTTTCGCCCAGGCGCTCGCCGAGGTGGTGCGCGACGCGTTCGGCCAGCCGGCGCGTGTTCACAAAAACCAGGGTGGTCCGGTTCTGGCGGATCAGGTCGGCCAGCCGGCCGTAGATTTCGCCCCACATTTCGGTGGAAGCGACGGAGCCGAGTTCGTCTTTCGGCACTTCGACCGCCAGTTCCATGGCGCGGCGATGGCCGATGTTGACCACGCGGGCGGTGTCGCTGAGGAAGGCGGCGACATCCTCTATCGGCTTGACGGTGGCGGAAAGGCCGATGCGCTGCGGCTTGCGCCCGCCGTTCTGCTCCACCAGGCGGTCCAGGCGGGCCAGCGTCAGGGCCAGGTGCGACCCGCGCTTGTCGTCGGCAACGGCGTGGATTTCATCGACGATCACGGTCCGCACCCCTGCCAGCATTTCGCGTGGTTTTGCGGCGGTCAGGAGGATGTAGAGCGATTCCGGCGTGGTGACCAGAATATGGGGGCGGTTGCGGACCATTTGCTGGCGCTCCCACTGCGGCGTGTCGCCGGTCCGCAGGGCGGTATGGATGGGCGCGAGTTCGACGCCCCGCTCGCGGGCGAGGGCGCCGATTTCGTTCAGCGGGATTTCGAGATTCTTGTGGACGTCGTTGCTCAGGGCCTTGAGCGGCGAGACGTACAGCACTTCAGTCTGGTCCGGGAGCCCGCCGCTACGCGCGCGGCGCACCAGGGTGTCGATGGCGGTGAGGAATGCCGCGAGCGTTTTGCCCGACCCGGTGGGAGCGGAGATGAGGACGTCGCTGCCCTCCCGGATGAGCGGCCAGCCCTGCACCTGGGGCTCCGTGGGAGCGCCGAAATGCGCTCCGAACCATTCGGATACAAGGGGGTCAAAGTGGGAAAGCACTACTGTCCTCATTTTAACGCCTGCGGTTCAGGGCCCGAGTGTGCGACAAAGCTCATGTTACAATTCGGGAGAAATCACTCTCAGTCGAGGTTGCCCATCATGGCACAGGAAAACGACCTCTCCCGCCGGGATTTGTTGAAAGCGGCCGGAGCCGTAACAGCGGTGGCTGCCACCGTTCAGGGAGCACCCGCCATCCAGAAGGTCAGGGCCGCAAATGACCAGGTGCAGTTCGGCATGATCGGCACCGGGAGCCGCGGGACCTACCTGCTCAAGCACCTGAAGAATATCGACAACGGCCGGTGCGTGGCGCTCTGCGATATCAATCCGGAGAACCTGAAGCACGGCGTCGATACCATCGGGAACAACCCGAAGACGTACAAGGACTACCGCGAACTGCTGGCGTCGAAAGATATCGACGCGGTCTTCGTGATCACGCCGCTGTTCGTGCATTACCCGCTGACGACGGACGCGTTGAAAGCCGGCAAGCACGTGTTCTGCGAGAAGTGCCTGGTGTTCAAGCCGAACGAGGTGCACGGGCTGCGCGCGCTCTACGCCGAGCATCCGAAACAGATCCTGCAGACCGGTTTGCAGCGGCGCTACAGCTACTTCTACCAGACGGTGAAGAACATGGTGGACAAGGGCATCCTCGGCGACGTCCACCACATTCACGCGCAGTGGCACCGCAACCTGATCAACGAGCCGAGCTCGCTGTGGACCATGAAGCCGGGCGGCGAAAGCAACATTGCGAACTGGCGCGTTTACCGCTCTATGTCCGGCGGCTACACGGCCGAGTTGATGTCGCACCAGGGCGATGTGGCGGACTGGATGTTCGGTTCCTCCCCCGAGTTCGCGATGGGGTTGGGCAGCATCGACACCCTGAAGGACGGCCGCGACGTTTACGACAACATCCAGCTGATCATGAAGTATCCGAAGGGCCAGAAGTTCACCTATTCCTCGATCAGCACCAACCAGTTCCTGCCGTACTTCAACGGGCAGCGGGCGCAGATGGGCGAGATCATCATGGGTACCGAGGGCACCGTCGAGATCACCGTCGGTTTCGACGAAATGCCGTGCGTCGCGTGGTGGTATCAGGAGCCTCCGAAGAAAGCGGCGGTCAACGCCGCGGCGGATAAAAACAAGCCGTTCGTGGCAGGCGCCACGATGGTGGCTGCGGGCGGCGCGCGCGGGCCGATTCCGATCATGACCAGCGACCTCGCGTTCACCGGCAAAGAGGGATTTTTCGACCGCGAAGCGAAGTTTGCACGCCGCTGGCTGATGTCGAAGGGCGTACTCGCCCAGGAAGAAAACCGGAACCCGGTAGATGTGGAACTCGAGTCGTTTCTGGCGGCCTGCAAGACCGGCCAGCAGCCGAGGGCCAACATCGAAGTCGGTATGGCCGACGCGGTCTCCGTGATGCTCTCGAACCTCGCGATGGACGAAGGCCGCAAGGTCTATTTCAACGAGATCGACAAGATGGGCGTCGAACCCGCGAAAAAAGTAGGGTAGGCCTCCTGGCCTGCCCACGCGCCGAAGGCGCGCGCTACCGCCAGTCGTCAATCGCAAACACATCGGCCCGGTTGTGCCCCGGCACATCGGGCCTTTGCATTGCCACCCCAAGCGAGGCGATCCGATAACCTCGCGCAAGCACCCTCCCGTAAGCGTCGTTCCGTGCCGTATTCACGCCTCCCTGTACCTGTTTCAACCCACGCCCCGCCGCGAAGGCTTCGCAAGCATCCAACAGCCGCTCAAAGGATGCCCCCGAGCGCGCCATCGCGAACTTCAGGTAGCAGTTATGGCAACCGGCCTCGGTGCCCTCGCCGCAGTGGCAGACGGCAAATGCCTCGAGCCGGTCTCCAAAGATCATGACCGTGTCGCCCAGATTTTGTCCGTGCACCGAGCGGATCTCCGACGTGACATCCAACCCCGGGTAGATCGAATCGGTCAGTTCACGGGCAGCGGAGAGCGCCTCGATTCGCTCCGGATCGCCAAGCGCTGAAAACGCGGTATAGGCCGCTTCCCGCGCCACCGCGGCTCCCGACAGAAAGGCTGTCAGGCGCTGGGGCCGGAAGCCGAACTTCTGGTAAAGAGCGATGTGCTTGGGGCTATGGGAGAACGTGTAGAGCGCCGCCTGCCTGACTCCCCAGTTCTCGAACAGTTGGTCTGTCCCTTCCAGCAGCGCCTGGGCGACGCGCTGGTTCCACAACTCCGGGCGGACTGTCAGAGGCCCGAAAAACCCGAAACTGCCCCAGCGGGTGACGAAATTCGACCCGGCAAGCGCGCCATCCACCTCCGCCGCCAGGGCAGCCGCGGGATTGGCCATCCAACGGCTGTGGATGTAATTACGGTCGGCGGCAAACGTGTTGGGATCCGGTAGCCCGATGAAGGTGCCGAAAGCCACGCGAAAAATGCGGGCGGCTTCGTCGAGTTCGGACTCGCGCATGGGACGGACAACGGGGAGAGACACGATTGAGAAATTTACCGCAGCCCGGCACGCGGAATCAAGCCCGTGGCACCTATAGCTCACCGCGGAGACGCGGAGGCACGGAGAAAACGCGGAGTGGATAGAGAGAGTGAACCTTCGCGTCTTCCCCCGGTTCGAGCGCGGAGGGAGCGGAGTGTTACGTCTTCGGCAGCGGGTCCTCGTAGTGCCTCTCCCTGAGCGAATTCCCGACGGTTGGGGATACTCCGCTCCCTCCGTGATCTCAGGTTTAATCCTGCCCTCAATTCCTTCTCCGCGCTTCCTCCGCGCCTCCGCGCCTCCGCGGTGAGTTTAAGGCTGTCGGAGACCCTAGAACCGCGTCACTTCGGTGAAGTTGAAATCGCGGACCTTCATTGCCGGAACCACCATGTCGGGCGACTCCTCGCCGGAAGCGCGGACCGCGGGCGAAAGGGCCTCGACGTTGGACAGCATCTCCATCAGGCCCTGGTTGAAACGGAAATTGCGCACTCCCCCGGCGATGCGGCCGTTTTCGATCCGAAACGTGCCGTCGCGCGTCATCCCGGTGAAGATCTTCTGGTAGGGGTCCACCTCGCGGATGTACCACAGGCGGGTGACCAGGATGCCGTGGGCCGTCGAGGCGATCATCTCCCCCACGGAGGAGTCGCCGCCCTCGATCACGATGTTGCCCGGCGCTTCTCCGTATTCGTTCGGCAGGGGGAACCCGTGGCCGGTCGCGGTAGTACCGGCAAGCGCGGCGGCATGGCGGCTCCAGGCGATTTCCCGCACGACTCCGCGTTCCACCAGCGCCAAACGGCGCCGCGGGACGCCTTCGCCATCGAACGGAGGTCCGGATTGCCGCCGGTGGCGGACATCGTCGTGGATCGTGATGTTCTCGCCGAACAGCTTCTTGCCGATCCGGTCCACCAGAAAGCTGCGGCCGTCGCGGATCGCGGTCGCGCTGAAGTCGCCGAACATCTGGCCTGCGAGATCGAGCACGGCGGCGGGTTCGAGCACCACCGTATAGCGGCCGGGCGGCAACTCGGCGGGCGACGAGGAACCGGCGGCCTTTTGCGCCGCGGAGACCGCCAGCGCCAGCGGGTCGAAATCGCCGTGATAGCACGAACTGGCCTTCGCCCATCCGGAACTGTCCGAAGCCATGGCGGTGATGGAGAAACGGGCCATGGTCTCGCGATGATCGAAAGACACGCCGCGGGAATTGCCGATGGCGGTGAACGATTCGCCGGTGGAGTAGATCCCGGCGGCGGTCTGGCCGTGGTCTTCGACCGCGCGAATGGCTTCGGCAACCGCCAGCGCGCGCTCTTCGGGCGTGGCGCGCGCGGTGGCTTCGAAATGCCGCTGCGGAGTTGGTTCCGGCTGCGGAGCGGGCTCGGCCATCGGCGGCAGATCGGCATCGCGCTCGGTGAGCCGCGTGATCGCCACCGCCTCTTCCACCACGGCGCGGATCGAATCCGCGTCGAGCCGGTTGGTAGTGGCGCGGGCCGTGCGGCCATCCAGGGCGGCGCGCACGGAGAGGTGCGTGCTGCGTTCGGCCACGTTCTGGTGGATGGCGTTGTTGGCGAAGCGCGTGAGCGCGTGGTGTTCCGAATCGATGATGGCTTCGACGTCGGGCACGCCCAGCGCCCGGGCGGCCGCCGTGACCTGTTCGAAGATTTCGTCCCAGCGCTCAGCCCGCATAAGCACTTCCGATTTTGATGTTGCGGAACCGGGAGGGGCTGGCGCCGTGCCCCGTGCCCATCACCTGTTCGGGCTGGCCTTTGCCGCAGTTGGGAACCCCCCAGAGCGTCCAGTGCTCCGGCCCGGATATGGCCGCGCAAGCGTTCCAGAACTCGGTGGAAATTCCACTGTAGCTGGGGTTCTTGAGCATGCGGATGCGCTTTCCGTTGCGCATCTCCCAGGCGATTTCGCACCCGAACTGGAAGTTGTAGCGCTTGTCGTCGATCGACCAGCTCCGGTTCGTCTCCATGTAGATGGCGTGCTCCGCGTCGAAGACCTCTTCGATCGACTGGCGCCCGGGCAGCAGGCTCACGTTGGTCATGCGAATCAGCGGCAGCCGCGCCCAGCCGTCGGCGCGCATGCAGCCGTTCGAACGCGCCTGCCCGACCGTGGCCGCGGTTTCCCGCGAGGTCATGTAGCCGGTGAATTGCCCGTTGCGGATGATGTCGGTGCGCTGCGCGGGTACGCCTTCATCGTCGAAGGCGAAGGTGCCGAGCCCGGGGCCGTGCTCCGTGCGGGCGTCGCACACCACGTTCACGATCTCCGAGCCGTATCGCAGCCGGTTCAACTGATCGAGCGTGAGGAAGCTCATGCCGGCGTAGTTGGCTTCGCTGCCGAGAACGCGATCGAGTTCGATGGGGTGCCCGATGGATTCGTGGATCTGCAAGCCAAGTTGAGCGCTGTCGAGAATCAGGTCGAAGGCGCCCTCGGGGCACTGCGCGGCCGAGTGCAGCGCGACGGCCTCGGCGGCAATGCGCGGCGCGTTTTCGAGCAGGCGCAATTCGCCGACCAGTTCGTAGCCCTTCAACTGATACTGGCCGCCGAAGGAATTCGGATAGGAGCGCCTCTGGATTTCGCCGTCCTTGTAGCTCAGCGCGGAAAAGCCGGCGCCGGAGAGCGTCCTGGTCTGATCGATGACACTGCCGAGGGTGGAGGCGAAGGCCTGCCGCCGTCGCTCGAAGTGCATCGAGGCCTCGGCCATGTTGATACCGGGTTCGCGGCGCAGTTCCTCGTCTACCGCCAGCAGGGCGGCAAGTTGCGTGTCCACCGGGAGGGAGAAGGGGTCGATGGCAACCGGAGACACCCATTCGGCCGTGTAGGCCGATTCGGGCGCCAGCACGACTTCGTGTTTGCGGGCGGCCACGCCCGAGCGCGCGATTTCAAAAGCCAGGACCGCGGCGGCCTCGATGCCTTCCGGGGTGAGATCGTCGGTGGCGGCGAAGCCCCAGCAGCCGAAAGCCAGGACGCGGATTCCGATTCCCTGCGATTCGGAACTGGAGACGTGGCCGGCTTTCCCGTTCTTCGTGGTGATTTCGCGCTCGCGCGTTTCGATCGCGCGAACGTCCGCGTAAGTCACGCCGCGGCGGGCGGCGCGGTCGAGCGCCCGCATCGCGAGATCTTTCATCGCGGTGTAATCAAGCCCCCCAGCTTATCCTGCTCGCCGGGTGCCGTCCGGGGGAAGCGCGTGGCGTATGCTTCCGCATATTTCAGGCCCGACCCGGTATTGTAGAGAACAATGCGGTCGGAAGCCTTGAGGAAGCCGCATTCCAACAACTTGCGCGCGGCTGCCACGCAGGCCGCACCCTCGGGAGCGGCGTAGATGCCCACTTCGGAAGCGAGTTGGATTCCGGCATCGAGCATCTCGTCATCGCTCACCGCCACGGCGGTGCCTCCGCTGGCGCGAACCGCGTCGAGCACCAGAAAATCGCCGAGAGGCTTGGGAACCCTCAGCCCGGCAGCCACGGTATGGGCGTTCTCGAAGAAGCGGCTGCGCGGTTCATTTTCCTTGAAAGCGCGCACCACGGGCTGGCAGCCTTCGGCCTGCACCGCGATCATCTTGGGACGGCGGCTGCCGATCCAGCCGAGCCGCTCCATTTCACCGAACGCCTTCCACATCCCGATCATGCCTACGCCGCCGCCGGTGGGATAGAAGATCGCCTCGGGAAGTTCCCAACCCATCTGCTCCGCGACTTCGTACCCCATCGTCTTCTTGCCTTCGATGCGATACGGTTCCTTGAGGGTGCTGATGTCGAACCAGCCCTCGGCAGGTCCGCGCTCGGCCACGATGCGCCCGCAGTCGCTGATCAGGCCGTCCACCAGGGTTACGTGAGCCCCGTAGGCCTTGCACTCCAGGAAGTTGGCTTCAGGGACGTCCTGGGGCATGAAGATATGGGCTTCGATCCCGGCGGCGGCCGCATATGCGGCCAGGGCGCTGGCGGCATTGCCGGCGGACGGAATCGCCACTTTATCGATCCCCAGCTCCTTACACATTGAAATGGCACAAGATAGGCCGCGCGCCTTGAAAGACCCGGTGGGATTCAGGCCTTCGTCTTTCACCCATAAAGCGTCCGAACCGATGCGCGAACCCAGTTTTGCGGCCCGGATCAGGGGGGTCCATCCCTCCCCAAGTGTTATAATTGATTCATCCGTAGTGATTGGTAGAACTGGCGCATATCGCCACATGCTGGAGGGACCGCTTTGTACTTCACGCCGCCTCCAGCGGTGCCGAATGACGTCGAGGTTGTAGTGTACAAGCAGCGGCCCACCGCAATCGCAGAGGTTTGCCCTTTTCCCCGCCTCATGCCTCTTGTTGCACAAGCTGCATTCCAAATGCGTTGATTTTGACATTAAACAAAAAGTCTAGCATCGGAACACCTAATGAAGTTTGTCTTACCCATTTCCCTTCTTTTATTCATTTCTATTTTTCTTTTTGTGCATCGGCTCAAGATGGAACGGACCGGTCTTGCCTACCCCCCTCTGCAGGCAAGGACGTTTCCCCTACCCGGGCCTCCGGTAGACATGCTGCTTCCTCATTCCTGGATCCAGCAGAACAACCCGCCGGCGGCTCAACCAACCCCCTCACCCGCGAAGCGTTCGCCTGCAAAGCCCCAGGCTGCCGGCGCCGTGCCCCCCAGACCGGCTTCCCGCATGGCTGCGAATCGCGTAGGATCCATGGATACTCACGCCATCATCCAGGCTGCCGCGGCGCGGCACGGAGTACCGGCCGCCTTCGTATCGAGCATCGTCGCGGCGGAATCGAACTTCAATCCAGCGGCGGTGTCTCCCAAAGGCGCGGTCGGATTGATGCAATTGATGCCGGAAACGGCCCACCAGATGGGCGCCGCGGACCCGAGAATTCCAGCGCAAAACGTGGATGCCGGAACCCGTTATCTGAAGTTCCTGATCGGGAGGTACCGCGGCACGCGCAACTGGCTGGCCAACGTAATCGCGGCATATAATGCCGGACCCGCCGCGGTAGACCACTACCGCGGTGTGCCGCCGTTCCCCGAGACCAGAACCTACGTAACACGCGTGCTCACGTATTTCCGCGAGTTCCGCAGAGACCCGGCTTTCGCGGTCGGCGGCTTGCCCGTGCCGCGTCAGTAAGGCGGTTCCAGGAGCACGAACTCGAAGCGCGCCGGGTCAAGCCCGCGCGTTTTGAGTATTTTTACGCACTCCGCCGCGGAATCGGCAATGGCTTCGATCCGCCGCAGCGGGGTGGTGGCTGGCGTGTAGACTTCAAGCGCCACATACTTGCCCGCGAGCAGGATACGATCCTCAAGCGTCAGCTGATCCGGCGACCGGCCGATGGCGCGATCCGGCTGTTTCGAAACGTTGGCGGTCATGGCTCAGGAGGATTCTACCGCAGATGTCATTGCGCGCGTAGCCAGGCCTCCACAGCGGCCCAATAGATCTCGCCGGCGTGTGACGACGCCCAGCCTGAATAGAGCGGCTGGTATTGCGCCGGGCTGCTGACGGTCCGGGCATGCAAGCCCTTCAATCCGCCGCCGAATGTTTTTTCGAGCAGCGCGGCGCGGTCGGCTGCCCGCTCGACTCGAACCTCGATCGCGAGACTCAAGCTGTCCAGCGACTGTTGCGGATTGCAGGATGCGGAGGGGCGCGCCTTCAGGCGCAATACGACATCTCCGCCCCGCTCCGCGACGAATTCCATACGGCCACGGCCGCTCGATTGCGCGAACTCCCGGATCGCCCTGGCAACCATCGCCGCCGGTTCAAGGGCGGCGACCTCGCGGACGAGTTCGGCGGGGCTCATGAAGCAGGAGCTATACAGGTTGGCGGGATCCCAGGACGGCGTCCAGGAACACGGTGACGGGCGCGGGCGCCGGGAGCAGAGCCGTCACCTTCTCGCGGCCGGAGGCGAGCGCCAGCGCGTATGCCGTCCAACCCCGGGTATCGCGGGCCTTGGGATCGGCGCCGCGGGCGAGCAGGATTCGCACGGCGGCCGCCTGGCCGCGATCGGCGGCGAGCATCAGGGCGGTCCTCCCGTCCTTGTCGCGGCTGTCCACCGGGACTCCGGATTTCAGCAGGGCGTCCACCTCGGCGGTCTGGCCCTTGCGGGCGGCCGTGCGGAGATCGGCGCCGCGATCGGCCCCGAAGGAAACGAAGACAACGAGAAGGATCAGCCAGGTTCGCATAAAGCCTCAGTGCATGGCGGTGGGGCCGCCCTGGTGTTTGGGCCTTCGCATGAACAGCAACAGGGGGAGAACCAGCAGAAACACGATCGCCATCGCGCGGAACGTATCCACGAAGGACAGCATGGCGGCATTCTGCTGAACCATGCCCCACAGCGTTCCGTAGGATTGGTGAGCCGCCGTCACCGGGTCCACCCCGTGAGAGGCCATGGCGTGCTGCATCCCCGAGAGGTAGTCGCGGGTCTGGCTGCTGTACGGGGTGACATTCGCGCCCAGTTGGTGAGTGTGAAACTGCTGGCGCCGGAAGAGGTACGTCGTGGCGCCGGCAATCCCGACGCTGCCCCCCAGATTGCGCATCAGGTTGAACATGCTGGTCGCGTTGCCCATCTCTTCCTTGGGGATCGGATCCATGGTAGCGGTGGTAAGCGGGACGAACAGCAGGGCCAGCGATGCGCCCTGGATGAACTGGGGCCAGAAAATGTCCCAATAGCCCGCGTTGAGATTGAGGTTCCCCAGTTGATAGAGAGTCCACGAGGCGCCCACAAGCCCCACCGCCAGCACTTTCCGGGGGTCGAACCTGCCCAGGACTGTTCCAACCAGCGGCATCATGAGGAACGAACCCAGTCCGCGGGGCGCCATGGCGACCCCGGCATCGAGCGCCGGGTAGCCGAGCAGAGTCTGGAGGAAAATCGGCAGCAGCAGCATGCTGCCATACAGGACAAACCCCAGGATGGTCATCAGGAAGACCCCGGCGCTGTAGGTTCGATCTTTAAATACACGGAGATGCACCACGGGGTTTGCCGTACGGATCTCGTGAATGATGAACCAGGCGATGCCGACTGCCGCGACAATCGCCAGGCCGACCATCCAGTTCGACGCAAACCAGTCCTCCTCCTGACCCTTATCCAGCACCACCTGGAGCGCGCCAACGCCGACGGCCAGCATTCCGATGCCCCAGTAGTCGATCCCGCGGTTGGAACGCCGGATGTAGGGCGGATCGAAGATGAACAGCCGGGTCATAATCACGGAAGCCAGTCCGACCGGAAGGTTGATGTAAAACACCCAGCGCCAGCTGAAGTTGTCCGTCAGCCAGCCGCCCAGCACCGGACCCAGCATGGGAGCGACCACGATCCCGAGACCCCAGAATGCCATCGCCTTACCGCGATCCCGGGGCGGGAACGCCTCCAGCATGACGGCTTGGGAGAGCGGCTGGAGGCAGCCTCCGGTGGCACCCTGAATGATTCGAAAGAAGATCAGCGTGGGCAGCGTGGGGGCAAGGCCGCACAGGAAGGAAGCTGCCGTGAAGCCGAAAACTGCCGCCAGGAGCGTCCGTTTTCTCCCAAAGAAGCTTGCGAGCCACCCCGTCATGGGAAGGATAATGGCATTAGCAACCAGGTAAGAAGTCAGCGCCCAGGATGCCTCGTCCACGCTGGCGGAAAGACTGCCGGCGATATGGGGAAGCGAGACGTTGACGACAGTGGTGTCGAGAACCTCCATGAACGTCGCGAACATCACCGCGACGGCTACGATCCAGGGGTTCACGACAGGCTGGGTTTCTGTGGCAGCTGACGGCATCCGTATTCTTGTATCTTATGATGCCTCGGGGGCCTGCCGCGCGGCTTGCGTCCGAATAGCCCGAAAGTGTTACACCACCTCGGGGTGCGGTTGACTACGCATTTCTTGGGATGTTACTCTATTCTCCTTAAAGGGCTTCCACCGGTCTCTCCGTTCGAAATCTCATGGATGTCATACTGCACCAACTAGGCCAGTTACTGCTGAAGGCGGTGCCTACATTTATACTGGTTGTCCTTCTGCACTTTTATTTGAAGAACATTTTCTTCAAACCACTCGAGAAGGTTCTGCACCAGCGCTACGAGGCGACCGAAGGCGCCCGTAAGCTAGCCGAAGAAAGTCTGGAGCGCGCCGCCGCCAAGACCCGGGAATACGAGGCCGCCATGCGCGCGGCTCGCGCCGGGGTCTACCAGGCACAGGAGCAACTGCACCAGCAACTGCAAGAGAAACACGCGGCTCTGATGGCCGAGGCCCGGCAGCACGCGGACGCCCTGGTGCGCGAAGCAAAAGAGCGGATCGCGAACGAAGCCGAATCCGCGAAAGCGGGGCTGGCCGCCCAGAGCGATTCCCTGGCCGAGGAGATTGCGAAATCCATTCTACAGGGGAGCGCGGCATGAGACTCCTGGCTATCGCCGCACTGTTCTGCGGATTGGCCGCCACCGGCGGCGGAGTTCTCGCCGCCCAGGAAAACCCGGCGGTAGCGCACGGCACCGCCCCGGGCGAGGAAGAGCACGGCAGCACCCTGGTCTGGATGTGGGCAAATTTCATTGTGCTCGCCGCCGCCCTGGGTTACCTGATCTACAAAAACGCCGGGCCGTTTTACGCCGGCAGGTCCCGGAAAATTCGAAAAGACCTGATCGAATCGACCGACCTACGCAAGGACGCGGAACGGCGGGTCGCCGAGATCGAGAGCCGGCTGGCCAACCTGGAACACGAGATCGCCGCTCTCCGCGAGGAATCGGAAAAGGAAGCGGGGGCGGAAACGGAACGGCTCACGGCCCAGGCGGCGGCCGACGTGGCGAAGATCCAGGCCGGCGCGGAGCAGGAGATCGAGGCGGCCGGAAGAGCGGTCCGGCTGGAATTGAGGCGCTTTGCCGCGTCCCTCGCGGTGAGCGTCGCCGAACAAAAGATCCGGAGCCGCATGACCGGCGATCTCGATGAGAAACTGGTCGACAGCTTCGTCCGCAAACTCGATAAGCCCACGCCTGCGGCGCAGGGCGTCTAAACCGAAATGACCCTTTCAGCAGTAGCCGCGCGATACGCGAATGCCCTTGCGGACGTTGTGATGCAAGCGGGATCCGATCTGCGCCCCAACGACGCCGTTGCGGAGCTCGGAGCTTTCGAAGACGCGCTTAAATCTTCGTCCGAACTGCAAGAAGTGCTTGTCACGCCGGCGATCCCGATCGGGCGCAAGCGGGCAGTGATCGGCCGGCTGGCCGAGGTTTTGAAGGCTTCGCGCGTGACGCGGAACTTTTTATTCGTGCTGCTGGACCACCGGCGCATCCCGCTGATTCCGGCCATCCTCTCCGCTTTCGAGCAGACCGTAGACGAGCGGATGGGGTTTGCGCGAGCCGACGTGCAATCGGCCCGGGAACTCACCCCGGCGCAGCGAACCGCGCTGGCGGCACAATTGCAGCAGCTTACCGGAAAACGGATTCGCGCCCGCTACGCGGTGGACGACCGGCTGATCGGCGGCGCAGTAGCCCGAATCGGCTCCCGGATTTACGATGGCTCGGTGCGAGGCCAGCTGGAATCGCTGGAACGCCGCATGAGCGCGGAAGCATAACGAGGAATTATGGCTCAAATTCGAGCAGATGAGATCACCAGCATCCTTCGCCAGGAAATCGAGAACTACGAGCGCGCGATCGATGTGACCGAGACCGGCTCGGTCATTTCCGTAGGCGACGGCATCGCCCGCATCCATGGCCTGGAAAAGGTGATGGCCGGGGAACTGATCGAGTTCCCCCACAACGTAGCGGGGATCGCCATGAACCTGGAGGAAGACCAGGTCGGCTCGGTGCTGCTGGGCGACTACACGGAAATCAAAGAGGGCGACGAAGTCCGCCGCACGGGCCGCATCATGTCGGTGCCGGTCGGAGAAGCGCTGGTCGGGCGCGTGGTCGATGCGCTGGGGCAGCCGATCGACGGCAAGGGGTCGATTGCGACCACCCAGTTCTACCCGGTGGAGCGCCTGGCTCCCGGCGTTGTCGCGCGGCAGCCTGTGAAAGAGCCGATGCAGACGGGCATCAAGGCGATCGACGCCATGATCCCGATCGGGCGCGGACAGCGCGAATTGATCATCGGAGACCGCCAGACCGGAAAGACCGCGATCGCGATCGACGCCATTATCAACCAAAAGGGCGGCGACGTGATCTGCATCTACGTCGCGATCGGACAGAAGCGCTCCACGGTAGCCCAAGTGGTGAAGGTGCTCGAAGACCACGGGGCGATGGACTATACCATCGTGGTTTCGGCTTCGGCTTCCGACCCCGCCCCGATGCAATTCATTGCCCCATTCGCCGGCTGCGCAATGGGCGAGTACTTCCGCGATACCGGGCGGCACGCCCTCTGCATCTACGACGATCTTTCGAAGCACGCGGCCGCTTACCGCGAGATTTCCCTGCTGCTGCGGCGTCCCCCGGGGCGCGAGGCATACCCCGGCGACGTGTTCTATCTGCACAGCCGCCTGCTCGAACGCGCAGCCAAGCTGAACGCGGCGAACGGCGGCGGCTCGCTGACCGCCCTGCCGGTGATCGAGACCCAGGCGGGCGACGTCTCGGCATACATCCCGACCAACGTCATTTCGATCACGGATGGCCAGATCTTCCTGGAAGCCGACCTGTTCAACTCCAACGTGCGGCCTGCCATCAACGTGGGCATCTCCGTCAGCCGTGTCGGCGGCAACGCGCAGACCAAGGCAATGAAGGCGATCGCCGGCGGCTTGCGTCTCGACCTGGCGCAGTACCGCGCGCTGGCGGCGTTCGCGCAGTTCGGGTCGGACCTCGACAAGGCGTCCATGGACCAGCTCAACCGCGGAAAACACCTCGTCGAAATTCTGAAGCAGGGGCAGTACCAGCCGCTGCCGCTCGAAAAGCAGATTGTCATCATTTTCGCCGGCACTCGCGGCTATCTCGACGACATGCCGGTGGAACAGTGCCGGAAGTTCGAAGAGGAACTTTACCGGTTCATCGAAAACGCCCACCGCAGCCTGTGGGAAGAGATTCGCACGAAAAAAGCCCTGGATGACACGCTCCGCGCCCGGATCACCAGCGTGATCGACGAGTTCAAGGCGCGTTTCGTAGCGGAGAACGCCGCGGCTTCCCATGCCTAGCCTGATCGACATCCGGCGGCGTATCCGCTCGGTCAAGAACACGCAGCAGATCACCAAGGCCATGAAGATGGTCTCGGCCGCTAAGCTGCGCCGCGCGCAGGATCGCGTGATCGCGTCGCGGCCTTACGGCCAGTTGCTGCGGAAGGTGCTCGGGAACGTCGCAGCGGCGGCCGGGACGAGCGATGAGGCCTCGCAAAATCCGCTTCTGGCGGAACGCCCCGAGCAGCGGATCCTGCTGGTCCTTTACACCAGCGACAAAGGGCTGGCGGGCGCGTTTAACGCCACCCTGATCAAGGGGGCGCAGCGCTTCCTCTCCGATCACTCCGGCGCCGACGTGCGCATGGTGCTGATCGGGCGTAAGGGCAGGGACTTTTTCCGCAAGCGCGGCGCCAACATCTTCCAGGAACACGTGGGCTTGGCGGCGAAGGCCCGCTACGAGGATATTTCCGCCATTGCGGAAGCGTCCATGGCCCTGTACCGCACCGAGGAGATCGACGCGGTTTACCTGATCTGCAACGAGTTCAAGACCGTGGTTTCGCAGAAACTGACGGTCGCTCGCGTGCTCCCCGTGGAGATGCCGGCCGAGGCGGCGCCGACGGAATACATTTTTGAAGAGCCGCCCGCGGAGATGCTCCAGGCTCTGCTGCCACGCTACGTGGCCATGGAATTTTACCGCGCGCTGCTCGAAACGGCGGCTTCGGAACATGCCGCCCGCATGACCGCTATGGAGTCGGCGACTTCGAACGCGGGGGACATGATCGACAAGCTGACCCTGTACATGAACCGTGTGCGGCAGGCCAGCATCACCAAGGAAATCATTGAAGTCGTGAGCGGCGCGGTTGCCGCCGAGTAAAGGGAAACTATGGCATCGAGCAATGGAGACGTGATCGGAAAGGTAGTCCAGGTGGCCGGACCGGCCGTAGACTGCGAATTTCCGGAAGGGCAAATCCCGCTGCTGTACACGGCGATCCGCGTGACCAGCGAGGGCTACGACGTCCCGCAGCCGATCGACATCATCTGCGAAGCGGAGCAGCACATCGGCGAAGGCCGGGTCAGGACCATCGCGCTGCAGCCCACCGAGGGCCTCGTGCGAGGCATGAAGGCCATCAGCCTGGGGCGCCCGGTGGAAGTGCCGGTGGGACCGGAGACGCTCGGCCGCGTGCTGAACGTGATCGGCGAACCGGTGGACGATATGGGACCGGTGAACGCCAAAAAACGCTACTCGATTCACCGTCCGGCGCCTTCGTTTGAAGAACAATCGACGCGCCTGGAGATGTTCGAAACCGGCATCAAGGTCATCGACCTGATCGAGCCTTACCTGCGCGGCGGCAAAATCGGACTGTTCGGCGGCGCGGGCGTCGGCAAGACGGTCATCATTCAGGAACTGATCAACAACATCGCCATGAAGCACGGCGGTGTCTCGGTCTTTTCCGGCGTGGGCGAACGCACCCGCGAAGGCAACGACCTGTGGCTCGAAATGCAGGAATCGGGCGTCATCGACCCGCACGATTTCCACAAATCCAAGTGCGCCCTCATCTACGGGCAGATGACGGAGCCGCCGGGAGCCCGCCTGCGCGTCGGCCTGACCGGGCTGACGGTCGCGGAGTATTTCCGCGATGAAGAGCACCAGGACGTGTTGCTCTTCATCGACAACATTTTCCGCTTCACCCAAGCCGGCTCGGAAGTTTCGGCGCTGCTTGGCCGCATGCCGAGCGCCGTCGGCTATCAGCCCAACCTGGCCACCGAAATGGGCGAGTTGCAGGAGCGCATCACCTCCACCAAGAACGGCTCCATCACTTCGGTGCAGGCGATTTACGTGCCGGCCGACGACTACACCGACCCCGCTCCGGCAACGGCCTTCGCCCACCTGGACGCGACCACGAACCTTTCGCGCGACATCGCCTCGCTCGGCATCTACCCGGCGGTCGATCCGCTGGCCTCCACGTCGCGCATTCTGGATCCGCTGATCGTAGGCAAGGAACACTACGACGTGGCCCAGTCGGTGAAGGGCGTTCTGCAGCGCTACAAAGACCTGCAGGACATTATTGCCATTCTGGGTATCGATGAGCTTTCCGACGAGGATAAGCAGAGCGTGGCACGCGCACGCAAGATCCAGCGCTTCCTCAGCCAGCCGTTCCACGTGGCCGAGCAGTTCACCGGCTTCCCGGGCAAGTACGTGAAGCTGGCGGACACCATCAAGGGATTCAAGGAGATCGTCGAGGGCAAGCACGACGAAATCCCCGAGCAGGCTTTCTACATGCAGGGCACGATCGAAGAAGTCCTGGAGCGAGCCGAAGCCCTGAAGAGGGGATAACCGATGCCGGACCTGCTGGAACTCGAGGTCGCAACGCCGGAGCGGCTGCTCGTGCGGGAATCCGTGGAGCAGGTGCAGTTGCCCGAAAAGAACGGCTATATGGGGGTCCTGCCCGGCCACGCTCCCCTGCTTGGGCAGCTCAGCACGGGATTCCTCAGCTACTCGGCGGGGGGCCGGAAGCGGTACCTGTCGGTTCAGGGCGGCTTCGTCGAAGTCCTGCCTGACCACGTACGGGTACTGGCGAACGCCGCCGAGCGCGCCGAGGATATCGACGTGGAGCGCGCCCGCCAGGAACTCCGGCAGGCTCAGGCGCAGATCGTCAACCCGGCGGTCGGTGTGGACCCGGCGATTTCGCTCGAGACCCTGGCGTGGGCCCAGGCGCGCGTGGACGCCGCGCAGCAGAGTTAGCATGATGCGACGCGTGGCATTGCTCACGGCGCTCTTTTGCGGCTTCGCATTTGCCGCCGAACCGGTTCGCCTGATCTTCGATACGGATATCGGCAACGACGTTGACGATGCCCTTGCCCTGGCCATGATCCACCGGATGGAAAGCCTCGGCGAGGCCAGGTTGCTGGCCGTGACGATCACCAAGGATTGCCACTTCGCCGCGCCGTACATCGATGCGGTCGATACGTTCTACGGCAGGCCGGGCATTCCCATCGGCGCGATTCCTCCCGGGACGCCGCCGGGCAAGGATACGCCGATGATCGAGGGACCGGTCGAATCCGGTTTCTATCCCCACAAGCTGCAGGACCAGCGCGAAGCGCCCGACGCTGTGGCGGTGCTGCGCCGCGTTCTAAAGGGCGAGAAGGACCACTCGGTGGTGATCGTGCAGGTGGGGTTCAGCAGCAACCTTGCCCGCCTGCTCCGTACCGACCGCGCGCTGATCGAACGGAAGGTCAGGCTGCTCTCGGTGATGGCAGGTGCGTTTCCCACCGGCAACAAGGAGTTCAACGTCTACTCCGACGTTGCTTCGGCGAAGGAAGTCTTCGCCGGCTGGCCCACGCCCATCGTGGCCAGCGGCTTCGAGGTGGGACAGTCGATCCTGTATCCCGCAACCAGCATCGAGCACGACTTCGGCTATGTGCCGCATCACCCGGTGGCGGACGCCTACCGGCGGTACATGAAAATGCCTTATGACCGCCCCACCTGGGACCTGACCGCGACGCTCTATGCCGTGCGCCCGGACGCCGGATATTTCGGGCTCTCGGCGCCGGGGACCATCACGGTGGACGACGCGGCCATCACGCACTTCGCCCAATCCCCGGGAGGCAGGCAGCGGTACCTGACCGTGACCCCGGATCAGCGGCGGAAGATTCTGGCCGCGATGATCGAACTCGCCAGCGCCCCTCCGGATCGGAAATAGCCTTTTCCGAATTCCATCAATTTCTCAAAGTCCCCTCATAAGAACAATCTATGGGCGAAACCGTTGCCTCGCGCACACCCGGACCGCGAAAATGTAAGTGACCGCTCCGCGGAAACGCCGTCACCGGGTTCCCCGGTATCTTCCGCTCAAGACATTTCAGGAGATGCAACCTTGAACGACTTGCAAGATTTTTTACGCCTTTCTTATGCCGAGCTGGAGGACTTGAACCTCGAGGCGAAGGAGCAGCGGAAAAACCGCGTTCCGGCGCACCAGGTCCAGGAAGACCGGCTGAAGTACCTGACCGACGAGAAGCGCATCAAGGCCGTAACAGTCCTGTTCAGCGACCTGGAAGGCCGGTTGCACATGCTCGACTACGACAAGAAGTTCCTGGTCAAGAGCTATGACAACCTGACGTTCGACGGTTCTTCGATCCGCGGCTTCACCGCGCAGCGCGAAAGCGACCTCCGGCTGCACATGGACTGGAATGCCTTCTACTGGGCTCCGGCCGACGTCTTCGGAGCGGGCAAAGTGCTGCTGTTCGGCCAGGTCATCGATAAGGACGGAACGCCGTACACAGCCGATATCCGGGGCGTGCTGAAGGGTTATGCCGACCAGTTGTTCGAGACCAAGGGCTACACCCTGAACGCGGCGAACGAAATCGAAGGTTTCCTTTTCAACGGCTCGGATGCCGAACGCCGCTACCACGACACCAACAAGTTCGAATACGTCAATACCGGCGGCTATTACCACTCCCTGCCCGGCGACCCGCTGCGGCACTTCATCGACACCAGCGCCGAAGTGCAGCGAGCGATGGGTTTCCAGAACGAAAAGGACCATCCGGAAGTCGCGCCTTCGCAGTTCGAGATCAACTACAGCTATGCCGACGTGGTCTCCGCGGCGGATCATATCCAGCTCTACAAGCTGATCTGCCGCCAGGTGGCCACCAAGATGGGGCTCACGGCGTGCTTCCTGCCGAAACCCGTGGTGGGCGTCAACGGCAACGGCATGCACACCAATGTCTCGATCAGCAAGAACGGCAAGAACCTGTTCTGGGATCCGAGCGGCGAAGAAAAGATGAGCAAGCTGGCCTGGCAGTTCGTGGACCGCATCCTGACCCACGGCAACGATATCTGCCTGCTGCTGAACGCGAGCGTGAACGCCTACCGCCGGCTCGACCCGCACTTCGAAGCGCCCAACCAGATCAAAGCTTCGGCGGTGGACCGCGGCTCGATGGTGCGGATTCCGATCGGCAACGAGCGCAGCTCGCGAGTGGAAGTCCGCTCGGTGGGCCCCGACGCCAACCCGTACCTCGTGATGTTGTCGGTGTTCAAGACCGGCATCGAGGGAGATATCGCGAAGGTGAAGAACCTGCGGTCGGCCGATCGCTTCCTGCCGGACAACATCTACGACGCGATGAGCAATTACCGGAATGCGGAGTGGACCACGAAGCTGCTCAGCGAGGACGTGAAGGCCCGCTACGCGGACCTGAAGCAGGCTTCGGCGGACCGCTGCCCGCGGCTGTTGGGAAGCTTCGTCAAAGCGCCGGAAGTGCAGTATCACCACGAGGTATACAACCAGTACCTCTGGAATATGTTTTAGGCAGCACGGAAACTTCGAAGCGGAACGCGGAAGGCGGAATCGCCTTCCGCGTTTCGCGCGTTTAGGCACCATTCTCCACCTTCCACCGATTGCGGCTGCGCAGTTCCTCACTTTCGTTCGCTCCGATATCTTGGAAACCGGCGTGCTAAGCCGTAGCATCGGAACGATGGCTCGGACGATCTTGCCTGGAAAGCCCTATCCGCAGGGGGCCACATGGGACGGTACGGGCGTGAACTTCGCGCTCTACTCCGAGAAGGCCACGGCGGTCGAACTCTGCCTGTTCGAAGAGGTGGATTCGATGGAATTCGAAAGGATGAATATTCGGGAGTCCACGGGCCACGTCTGGCACTGCTATCTTCCCGGGATCAAACTCGGTCAGTTGTACGGATACCGGGTGCACGGGCCGTACGCCCCCGAAAAAGGCGACCGTTTCAATCCGGCGAAACTGCTGATCGACCCCTATACCAAAGCGGTGGCGGGCGCGCTCAATTGGGACGCTCCGCTGTTCGGCTACCGGCTCGGCGCCCCGGAGGCGGATCTCTCCTGCGATCCGAACGAGGATTTCTGGGGCGTTCCGAAGAGCGTCGTCACCACTTCCCATTTCGACTGGGAAAACGACCGGCCGCCGATGACGCTCTTGAACGACACGGTCATCTACGAGCTGCACGTCAAGGGCTTCACGGCGCTTCATCCGGAGATCCCCGCGGAGCTGCGGGGCACCTACGCCGGGCTGGCGCATCCGGCGGCTGTGGACTACCTCAAAAAGCTGGGGATTACCGCGGTCGAACTCATGCCCGTCCACGAGTTCATCGACGACAAGGTCCTGCTCGACCGCGGGCTGCGGAATTATTGGGGGTACAACTCGATCAACTTTTTCGCACCCGAAGCAAGATACAGCGCCTCCGGCGACCGCGGCGAACAGATCGGCGAATTCAAGGCCATGGTCAAGGCCCTGCACCGGGCGGGTATCGAAGTGATCCTGGACGTGGTCTACAACCACACGGCCGAGGGCAATCAGTTGGGGCCCACCCTGAGCTTCCGCGGCATCGACAACTCCACCTACTACCGGCTGAAGAAGGACAATCCCCGCTATTACACCGATTTCACGGGCACCGGGAATACCTTGAACGTGCGTCAACCACAGGTACTCAAGCTGGTCATGGACAGCCTGCGGTACTGGATCCAGGAGATGCACGTAGACGGGTTTCGCTTCGACCTGGCCGCCGCGCTGGCGCGGGAACTGCACGAAGTGGACCGCCTCTCGGCGTTCTTCGACATCATCAACCAGGACCCTGTAATCTCGCAGGTAAAGCTGATCGCGGAACCATGGGACGTCGGCCCGGGCGGCTACCAGGTCGGGGCGTTTCCGCCGTTATGGGCGGAATGGAACGGGCGTTACCGCGACGTGGTCCGCCGGTATTGGAAGGGCGACGGCGGCCAACTGGCGGAATTGGGCTACCGCCTCACCGGGTCGAGCGACCTCTATCAACGGGACGGCCGGCATCCTACCGCCAGCGTGAACTTCATTACCGCGCATGACGGCTTCACGCTGAACGACCTGGTCAGCTACGATCACAAACACAACGAAGCGAACGGCGAGAACAACCGGGACGGGACGGACCAGAACTATTCCTCGAACTACGGCGTCGAAGGCGAAACCGAAGACCCCGCGATCCTCGAACTCCGGGAGCGCCAGAAGCGAAACTTCCTCCTGACGCTCCTTTGCTCCCAGGGTGTCCCGATGATCTGCGGAGGCGACGAGATCGGACGAACACAGGCAGGCAACAACAACGCCTACGCGCAGGATAACCCCCTGAGCTGGATCGACTGGAACCTGGACGCACGCAAACAGTCGCTGCTCCAATTCACCACCCGCCTGGTGGAGATCCGCCGCGACCACCCGAACCTGCACCGCAGGAAGTTCTTCCAGGACCGCCCGATCGACCCCGGACAAGCGCGGCGCAAAGTGGATGGGCGGAGGGAAAAGGACATCGAGTGGCTGCGTCCCGACGGCGACGAAATGACCCCGGAGGAGTGGAATGCCGGCTGGGTGCGGTGTATCGGCCTGATGCTGAACGGGCGCACGCTGGACGATGTCAACGGGGTCGGCGAACCGATCCGCGACGATACCTTCCTCATCCTGCTCAATCCGCATCACGAGCCGATCCAGTTCTTCATGCCTCGACGGCATGTCGCGGCCTGGGAGGTTCTGGTCAGCTCGGCGGCCTCGGAGAGCGAAGACTCCCTGACCGTGGCAGCGGGCCGGCCTTACGAACTGGCTTCGCAGAGCACGGCATTGCTTCGGGAGATCAGGGACCGATGAATCGCCGGTTTCCGGTCGGGGCGGAATATTTCCCGGAAGACGGAGTGCACTTTCGGGTTTGGGCTCCGAAGCGCGGATCTGTGGATGTCGTCCCGGAAGGCGCGGGGGATGCCTTCGCGCTCCGGAAAGAGGAGGGCGGGTACTTTTCCGGGCTCTTCGCCGCTGCCAGACCCGGCATGCGCTACAAGTTCCGCCTCGACGGCGGCGACTCGTTTCCCGATCCCGCATCGCGCTTCCAGCCGGACGGCCCGCACGGACCGTCGGAGGTGATCGATACTTCCGGATTCCATTGGACCGATCAGGCATGGCGCGGGCCGGAACTCACGGGACTGGTGGTCTCCGAAATTCATATCGGCACATTCACGCGTGAGGGCACCTGGGACGCCGCGCGGCAGCAACTCTTCGAACTGGCCGACGCCGGCATCAATGCGGTGGAAGTGATGCCTGTCGCGGACTTTCCGGGCCGTTTCAACTGGGGGTACGACGGCGTGGGACTCTTCGCGCCCGTGGCGGTCTACGGAAAGCCCGACGATTTCCGGAGCTTCGTGAACGATGCGCACGTGCACGGGATCGCGGTGATCCTCGACGTCGTGTACAACCATCTCGGACCGGACGGCAACTACCTCGCACAGTATTCCGCGGACTACTTTACCGAGCGCTACGACAACGAATGGGGCAGGGCCATCAATTATGACGGACCCGGCTCCGGGAGTGTACGCGAATATGTGGCGATGAACGCGGCCTACTGGGCGCGGGAATACCACCTGGATGGATTGCGGTTGGATGCGACGCAGCAGATGTTCGACAGCTCGCCTGTGCATATTTTACAGGTGCTCACCGAAGAAATGCGGTCGGCGGCCGGACAACGGACCGTGCTCATGATTGCCGAAAACGAAGGCCAGCGAGCCATGGTGGCACTCCCCCCGGAGCGCCGCGGCTACGGCCTGGACGCCATCTGGAACGACGATTTTCATCACAGCGCGCGGGTGGCCGTGACGGGGCGCTATGAGGCCTATTACAGCGATTATCGCGGAACCCCCCAGGAACTCATCTCGGCGGCGAGACACGGATTCCTCTACCAGGGGCAGCGCAGTTCCTGGCAGGGGAAGCGGCGAGGCACCCCGGCCGCGGATTTGTCGCCGCCGCAGTTCGTGAGCTTTATCGACAACCATGACCAGATTGCGAATTCCGGGCGGGGCCAACGCCTGCATCAGCTGACCAGCCCGGGCCGCTTCCGGGCCATGACAGCCCTCTTGCTTCTCGGCCCGTGGACACCACTGCTTTTCCAGGGGCAGGAGTTCGGCGCGTCGAGCCCCTTCTATTTCTTTGCGGACCATACGGGAGAGCTCCGTGATTTGACACGGCAGGGACGCTATCAGTTCTTGGCGCAGTTTCCGAGCCTGGCGGCGCCGGAGATGCTGCCCTATCACCCGGACCCTTCGGATCCGGCAACGTTCGAGCGATCGAAGCTGGATTTGCGGGAGCGCGAGGCTCACGAGTCCGTGTACCGGCTGCACAAAGACCTGCTGCGGATGCGCCGTCGCGAGCCGGTTTTCCGGACTCAAAGCAAGGGCGGAGTGGATGGGGCCGTCCTCGGGCCGGAGGCCCTGGTGCTGCGCTATTTCGGCGAGCCTGACGCAGGCCGCCTGCTGCTCCTTAATCTCGGACCCGATCTGGTGCTCGACCCGCCGTCCGAGCCGCTGCTCGCGCCGCCCGAAGGAGGCGTCTGGACGGTGCAATGGTCGAGCGAGGATCCCGTCTACGGCGGCACCGGCAACGGAACCGTCGATAGCGGCAGCCCGTGGCGGGTACCGGCCCATTCGGCCATGGTGCTGCGGCCATCGGGAGAGATACCGCAATGGCGGATTTGATCCGCAAACTCCCCGCGCGGGACCTGCCCGACCCCGATGCGGATCCGCATCTCCGCGAGGAGTGGCTGGTCACGAACGGTCTGGGCGGCTACGCCTCAGGCACCGTAAGGGGAGATATTACGCGCCGTTACCACGGCCTGCTGATCGCCGCGCTGCCCAACCCGCTGGGCAGGACGGTGATGTTGAACGCGCTTTCCGAGCGCCTGCGTCTTCCGGACCGGCGGATCTTCTATATCGCGCCCGGAGAATTCGGCGGCGCCATGGGGGAGCAGGTTCTCCACCCGGTCGAGTTTCATCTGCAAACGGGATTGCCGGTCTGGCGATACGAGGTCGGCGGGTTCGTTGTGGAGAAGCGGCTGTTCCTCAGCTACCGCCAGAACACCGTGCGCATCAGCTACCGGATCGTCCGGGGCGACGGACTGCTGCGCATCGGTTTGAGGCCGGCGATCCACTTCCGTTCCCACGACGATGCCGTGGGCCGCGCTGACCAGCGACGGTACGTGCTCACGGTTCACGAAGACCAATTCGAGATCACGGGGGGCAACGATTTCCCGCCGCTCCATTTGCAGTTTCACGCCCCCTGTTCGGCTTTTACCTTCGATCGGAAAAAGACCGGTTTGATCCCCTACGCGACGGAAAGGAACCGCGGGTATGAGTGGCAGGGCTCGCTCTGGAGCCCGGGGTACTTCCGCTCGGACCTGGAGAAAGGCCAGATGGCTACCCTGACCGCATCCGCCGAAAAGTGGGAGACCATCCTGGCGATGACGCCGGAGTCTGCGTTTCGCTCGGAAATGGACCGCCGCCGGCTGCTGCTCTCTGCCGCGCCTCCGGAATTGCAGGAAGGCATCGGCGCCGAGTGGACGCTCGCCGCGGACCAGTTTCTGATCACGCCCGCCGGCCGCGTCGAGGACACCGCACGCGCCAGGGCGCAAGGCGACGAAATCCGCACCGTGATCGCCGGCTACCACTGGTTTACCGACTGGGGGCGCGACACGATGATCAGCCTGGAAGGCCTCACCCTGGCGACGGGCCGCACCAACGAGGCGGCGTGGATTCTGCGCACGTTCGCCCAGTACGTGCGCGACGGCCTGATCCCCAACATGTTCCCCGAAGGCGATGCCCAGGGCCTCTACAACACGGCGGACGCGACCCTCTGGTATTTCCACGCGATCCATCGCTACGTGGAATACACCGGGGATCTCACGACGCTCGAATTACTGCTGCCCAGGCTGGTGGAGATCATCGTCCACCACATGCGCGGCACGCGGTTCGGGATCGGGGTGGATCCGGAAGACGGGCTGCTGCGCCAGGGCCAGGAAGGCTATCAGCTCACCTGGATGGACGCCAAGGTGGGGGATTGGGTTGTGACGCCGCGCCGGGGCAAGGCGGTGGAGATCAATGCCCTCTGGTACAACGCCCTGCGCCTCGCCGAAAAGTGGCTGCGGCGGCAGGAACACGAGGCCGACGCGAAGAAAATGGGGGAAGCCGCGGCGCGCGTCCACGAGTCCTTCAATACCCGGTTCTGGAACGCGGCGGGCGGCTATCTCTACGACGTCGTGGATGCCGAGACCGGCGGCAACGACGATGCCTGCCGTCCCAACCAGGTGATGGCCATCTCGCTGGATTTTCCGGTGCTCGACAAGCGCTACTGGAAGCCGGTGATGGATGTGGTGACGGAGCGCCTGCTGACGCCGGTGGGGCTGCGCTCCCTCGCGCCGGGGCATCCGGACTACAAGCCGAGATACTACGGCGATCTGCGCTCCCGCGATGCCGCGTACCACCAGGGCACGGTCTGGGCCTGGCTGATCGGCCCGTATATCGATGCCTTCCTGAAGATCTACCCGGATCAACTGGCGGCGGCACGGAAGATGCTCGAAGGGTTCGTGCCGCACCTCGCGGAACAGTCTATCGGATCCATCAGCGAAATCTTCGACGCCGAGCCCCCATATACGCCCCGCGGGTGCATCGCGCAGGCGTGGAGCGTGGCCGAGGTGCTGCGCTGCTGGCTGAAAACCGGGCCTGTGGTAGTGTAGCGGCTCAGAAGCGGAGCGCTCGCCCGGAACACAGGGGCTGCGCCTTCACCGCGGAGACGCGAAGGCGCGGAGGTAAACGCGGAGAAACAAAAAATCAGATCTTGAGATCACGGAGGAAGCGGAGATATCGTGAACGTCCACGTACCTCCGCTCGCTACGCGATCTCAAAGCGGTCTCCTTAATCTTCCTCTTTTCCGCGTTTTCCTCCGCGCCTCCGCGGTTAGGTCGGCAGTTTCGAGTTTTGCTCCAACTGATAATTTGAGACGCACTACACTAGAATGGATGACCCCTCAGAGCGAAAGCGCCTCTCCCCTGTTCACGCCTCTTTCCATCCGTGAGGTGACTTTTCGGAACCGCATCGCGGTCTCGCCGATGTGCCAGTACTCCAGCCGCGATGGGTTCGCGAACGACTGGCACATGGTCCACCTGGGCAGCCGTGCCGCAGGAGGAGCCGGACTGGTGATCATGGAAGCCACTGCGGTAGAGGCGCGCGGGCGCATTTCCCCGGCCGACCAGGGCATCTGGAAAGACGAGCACGTGCCGTTCCTCTCGCGCATTACCGCGTTTCTCCGCGAGCAGGGGGCCGCGGCGGGAATCCAACTGGCGCACGCGGGGCGGAAGGCCAGCACCCGGCCGCCGTGGGAGAGCGGAGGGACGATTTTGCCGTCCGAGGGCGGATGGCAGCCGGTAGCCCCGAGCCCGGCGCCGTTTCGGCCGGAGGATCCGGCGCCCGTAGAGTTGTCGAAGGCCGATATCGCCGGCGTGATCGAAGCTTTCGCGGCGGCGGCGAAACGGGCGCTGGCGGCTGGCTTCCACGTGGTCGAAATTCATGCCGCCCATGGCTACCTGATCCACGAGTTTCTTTCCCCGCTGAGCAATTTCAGGCGGGATGAGTACGGCGGTTCTTTCGAGAATCGAACCCGGCTGGCCATCGAGGTTACGAAAGCGGTGCGGGCAGCCTGGCCGCAAAACCTGCCGCTGTTTCTGCGCATTTCCGCCACCGATTGGGCCGAAGGCGGATGGACCGCGGAGGAATCGGTGGAACTGGCGAGGCGCGTAAAGGGATTGGGCGTGGATCTGGTGGATTGCTCCTCCGGAGGCCTGGTGTTGGATCAAAAGATCCCGGTGGCGCCGGGCTACCAGGTTCCGTTCGCGGAGCGCTTGCGGCGCGAGGCCGGCGTGCCGACGGGAGCGGTGGGGCTGATCACGGAGGCCCGTCAGGCGGATGAAATTCTGCGGGCCGGCCGCGCGGATATGGTGCTGCTGGCCCGGGCGTTTTTGCGCGATCCATACTGGCCGCTGCATGCGGCCCGCGAGTTGGGCTTCGCGATGCACCCGCCGCGGCAGTACGGGCGGGCATTCTGATCCGCGATGCTACAATGCCGGTCGTGAGCCAACCCTCCCTGGCGGATGAGGCGCGCCACTTGCACGCGTCATTGTTCGGCCGCGCGATCGACCCCGCGGTGGCGGCGCGATACGAACAGGCCCACCGTGAGTTGGGGCTGGAAGGTGAGGCGTCCGCCGCAGCGGCAGCGGTGGTGGCCCGCCGTTTGGACGCAGAAGCCGTCGAATTTGCGCTGCGCCGGCGGGGAGCGGGACGGGAGCTCACGCGGAAAATGCAGATGCTCTGCTACCTGGCCGAAGTTCGGTCGGAATACCTGGGGGAATTCGTGAACCTGCGCCCGTCGCGGGCAGGGGCGGCCGGAGCCCTGGCCGCGGCCACCATCCGCAGCGCCTGGAAACTGGCGAAGGGCACTTACCTGGTTCGCCGCCATGGACTCGTTTGACATCGTGATAGTCGGGTCGGGCCCGGGCGCGGCGTTCGCGGCATACGGGGCGCGCGGCCGCCGGATCCTCATGCTCGACGTGGGCTTCGATGCCCGCCGGGCGCCCGACCTTTCGGACAACCTGTACGAGCTTCGAAAGCGTGCGGAAGACCTCTTCCCGTCGCTGATCGGCGAGCACTTCGAAAGCCTGCACAACCTCTCGCACAGGCCGATCAGCCTGAAGCTGAAATCGCCCTACATGTCGTACATCGTGCGCGACTGGATGCGGCTCTCGCCGGTGGCGAGCAAAGCGTTCGAAGGCGTCATCAGCCTGGCAAAAGGCGGGCTGGCGAATGGCTGGGGCGCGGGAGTCTATCGCTTCACGGACCGCGACCTGTCCGGGTTCCCGATCGGCGCCGACGATCTCCGCCCGTTCTACGATGAACTGACCACGCACATCGGCATCAGCGGCTCGAACGACGATCTCGAGCCCTACTTCGACCACGATGAACGCCTCCAGCCGCCGCTCAAGCTGGCGCCGTTTTTCGAGGAAATGCTGGCGGGATATCGCCGCCGGATCGCGCTGTTCCGCGCTGCGGGTGTGACGCTGGGGCGGCCGCGACTCGCGGTCCTGACGCTCCCGCACAATGGCCGCGAGCCTTACGCGTACCGCAACCTGGAATTCTTTCAGCCCCACGATCCGGCAATTTACACACCCGCCTACACGGTGGAGGAGATGATCCGCGACAAGGCGCTGGAGTACCGCGACCGGCGCCTGGTGCTGCGCTACCGGGAACGGGACGATGGCGTGGAAGTTCTGGCGCGCAACCTGGAGACCGGGGCGGAAGAGACATACCTCGCGCGTAAACTGTTGCTCGGCGCGGGGGCGCTCAACACGGCGCGGATCGTCCTCGAATCGAATGCCGACTACGAGACGCGTCTGCCGGTGCTCGACAACCCGATGGAATGCCTGCCGCTGTTCCGGCTGTCGCGGATCGGCGAGGCGCTGCCGGTTCACGATACGTCGCTCGCGCAGCTGAACCTGATCGCGGATGGAGCGGGCGAGCCGTTGCAGGGCACGCTCTACGGGACGACCGGGCCGCTCCGTTCCGATGTTTTGGGCAGCCTGCCGCTCTCGTTCCGCGCCAACATGGCGTGGACGAAGTACCTTGCTCCCGCGATGGGACTCCTGATGTTGTTCCACCCCGGTCGCGAAGCGGCGGGAAGCTACGTCCGGCTGCGGCCGTCAGGAGAACTGGAAATCGAATTCGAACGGCAGCCATTGGACGCCGTGGAGCGGCTGATCCCCCTGTTCCGGCGCATCGGATTTTTGAGCCACCCGGCGCTGATCCAACGGCCCGGCATGGGAGCGGGGCTGCATTTCTCGGGCACGCTGCCAATGCGCACGAATCCGGGGCGATACGAGACGGATCGCAGTTGCCTTCTCGGCGGTTCGAAACGCGTCTACGTGGTGGATGGCGGATGTTTTTCGCGGCTGCCGGCGAAGAACCTGACGTTCACCATCATGGCCAACGCGCTTCGCGTGGGGCGCGCGGCAGCGGGCGAGGCGGCGTGAACATCTTCATCACCGGCATTCGCGGATTCCTCGGAAATGCGATGGCGGCGCATCTGCGGAGCCGGGGCCACGAGGTACGCGGATCGGCGCGACAAGCAGGCCCGGACGTGACCGTACTGCGCCTCGGCGAGCCGTTCGATGCAGCCGTGTTCCGCGGCTCGAACGTGGTGATTCACGCGGCGCACGACTTCACCGCCGCCGCCAAAGAGAAGAACATTCGCGGCACGCGGGCGTGGTTTGAGGTCGCCCGCGGCACGCGCCAGATTTTCCTCAGTTCTTATTCGGCGCGCCCCGATGCCGGGTCCGAGTACGGCGAAACGAAGTACGCGATCGAGAAGATCTTTCTCGACGCCGGTCAGGCCGTGCTGCGGCCGGGACTGGTGATCGGCAACGGCGGCCTGTTTGCGAAACAGCGGGCGGCGTTGCTAAAGACCCCGGTTGTCCCGTTGATTGGAGGCGGAAGGGCACCGGTGGCGGCGATCGGCATCGCGCACTTTCTGGATGCGCTCGCGGTGGTGATCGAGCAGGGCCGGCACGGCGCGTTCAACCTGTTCTACGAGCCGCAACCTTCGGCGCGCGAGTTCGTCGGGGCCGTGAAGGGCGGCCGGGGTTGGGTGCTGCCGGTACCCGCGGGCCTGGCGCTGGGAGCCGCGCATCTTATCGAGGCGCTGCATCTGCCGGTGCCGGTCAACCCGGGGCAGATCCGCGCGCTAGCCGCCAATGACTCGTCGCCGTGGCGTTCGGATCTCGGCGAATTGCTCCCCGGGCGCGACCGCGAATTCCGCCTGGATTACGCGCTGCGCGGTGCCTGAATCAATTCGCCGTTTACCCGGACGTCGTCCAGAACCAGGCCCGTGATATTCTCGATTGCGTTCGGCTCGGAGGCATGTTCGAAGGTGCAGTGCCGCAGCACCACGTTTTGAATCGGCGCGTCGCGGTAGCCCCGCAGCGAAAGCGCCTTGCGGCACTTCTTCAAATCGAGGTTCACCACCTCCACGTTGCGGACCAGCGGCTTGTAAGGGCCGTTCGGGCCTTCCTCGTACATCAGGTCCACTTCGATCGCCGGACCCGCCACCTGCCCCGCCTGCACGTTGCGCATGTAAATGTTCTCGATCACGCCGCCGCGCATGGCGTTGTCTTTGAAGCGGAGCACGCGGTCGAGGTTGGGGCTGTCCATCCGGCAATCCTGGGCGTAGACGTTGCGGATCCCGCCGGTGCACTCGCTGCCGAGAGTAACGCCGCCGTGGCCGTCCTTCATCGTGCAGTTCTGGATGATGATGCTTTCCGAAGCGATGTGCAGGCGCCTCCCGTCGGCGTTGCGCCCCGATTTGATCGCGATGCAATCGTCGCCGGTGTCGAAGATGCAGCCTTCGATCAGGACGTCGGACGACGACTCGGGGTCGCAGCCGTCGTTATTTGGGCCATGGCTCGAAACCGTCACGTCGCGGACCGTCACGTTCCGGCAAAGTACCGGGTGCATCTCGTACATCGGCGAGTTGACGATGGTGACGCCCTCGATGAGCACGTTGGAACAGCGGTAAGGCTGCACGAACATGGGGCGGAGATAACCGCCATCCCCCATAATCCGCTGCTCGACGGGAGCGCCCTTTTCGGCCATCTGCAACAGGGCCGCGCGCGCTTTGCGCTGGTCGGGGTCGCCCGGTTTACCGCCGCAGCGGGATTTGCCGCTCCAAGGCCACCAGTGGTCGCAGTTGGCCTGGCCGTCCAGCGTTCCGCCTCCTGTGATCGCGATGTTCTGCTGGTTGTAGGCGTAAACGAACGGCGAGTAGTTCATGCACTCCAGGCCTTCGAATCGCGTCAGCACGATGGGGTAGAGCTTCGGATCGGGGATGAAGCGCAGGGTCGCATCCTTCGGCAGATAGAGATGCACATTGCTCTTCAGGTGGACCGCCCCGGTCAACGTGATGCCTTGCGGGATCACCACGCGGCCGCCGCCCGCCCGCGCAGCCTCGTCAATCGCCTGCCGGATGGCAGCCGTGCAGTCGGCGGCGCCGTCCGGTTTCGCGCCGAACCGCGTGACTTCGAAGTCGCGGTGGGGGAACTCCGGCGGGCGGATGCGGCTGCGAATGGCGGCCATGCCATCCCAGGGGTCCTCCGCAGCCCGCGCCCTGGAGACGGGAAGGAGGGCGGCGCCCAGAATCGCAAACGCCTCGCGGCGCGAACAGTGCAACATGATCCAAATGTAGGGCCGCGCACCCGGCGCGTCAAGACAACCGTTTACCCGGGCTAAACGATTGCTTCACTTGGCAGCATTTCGGGCCGCCAATTCCGCTGGCATATAATTTGGATTCAATCCGATGCTTACCTTGGAAAAATTCTCTCTGGGAGTCGGTGACCGGTTCGCGCATCAGGCCAAGGCACAGTTGCAGGCCTGCGTGCTCGCCGCCAGGCAGGGCGCGGCGGTGGTTCCGGTCTGGAACAAGTCGAACCGCGAACACTTGATCGTGGGTTCCGAGCCTTCCAGCGTGAAGGCCGCGGCGGATTCGGCCGTCCGCGAACTGCATTGGGACCGCGGGTACCACGTTGATGCGGATCACATCAATCTCGGAACCGTGGACCGGTTTATCGAGCCCTGCGACTTCTACACGCTCGACGTGGCATCGGCCATCGGCTCGCCTGCGCCGCCGGCGGATCTAGATGCCTTCGTGGGCCGCCATCCGGAACTGGTGGGACGGCTGAGCGTCCCCGGCATCGCGGAACCGTTCGAGATTACCAGGACGGACATCGCCGCCATCGCCGGCAAGTACCTCCTCGCCGTTCAGGAAGCCGGATGCATTTACCGGCACATCGAGAGCCGGAAGGGCGCGGGCGCGTTCATCACCGAGGTCTCGATGGACGAGACGGACGAACCGCAGACGCCGCCGCAGTTGCTGGTCATCCTCGCCGCGATTGCCGACGAGAAGATCCCGATCCAGACCATCGCACCGAAATTCACCGGGCGCTTCAACAAGGGAGTGGATTACGTGGGCGACGCGGTCCGGTTCGAGAAAGAATTCGCGGAGGATCTGGCCGTCATCGCGTTCGCCACCCGGCAGTACGCCCTGCCCGGCAACCTCAAACTCAGCGTTCACTCGGGCAGCGACAAGTTTTCCATTTACGGCCCGATGCGCCGCGGGTTGGCGCGCTTCGGCGCCGGGGTCCACATCAAAACCGCCGGCACTACGTGGCTTGAGGAATTGATCGGCCTGGCGGAAGCGGGCGGCGATGGACTGGTGCTCGCGCGGCAGGTCTATGCCGAAGCGTACGCGCACCGCCAGGAACTCTGCGAGCCGTATGCCGCCGTCATCGACATAGACGACGCGCGGCTGCCCTCGCCGGCCGAGGTCTGCAACTGGACCTCGGAGCAGTACACGTCCGCACTGCGGCACGACCAGTCAAACCCGGGCTTCAACCCGGACCTCCGGCAACTACTGCACGTTGGCTACAAAGTGGCCGCGAAGATGGGTGACCGGTACCTCCGTATGCTGGACGAGTGCGAGGAAGCCATCGCGCGGAACGTGACGGAGAATCTGTTCGACCGGCATATCCGGCCTCTGTTTCTGGGGAACTGATGCTGCTGAAAATCATGGCGTCCGCGGCTATTCTGACCGCGGCATACGCCCAGGACACTCGCACCGTGGTCGAGCCTTCGATTCCGGCGAGTTGTTTCATTCTGACTGCGAAGCTGTCATCCATCGACGGCGGGCGGACGATTGCGGAGGCAGATGAGGCCAAGACCGATACGCTGCGAATTCAGAAAGCCATCGACGCCTGTCCGGCCGGGCAGTCCGTCCAACTCGA
The DNA here is from genome assembly GCA_963796485.1 of Bryobacterales bacterium. GTDB lineage: Bacteria > Acidobacteriota > Terriglobia > Bryobacterales > Bryobacteraceae > CAWCDJ01. The sequence continues at coordinate 480,344 of CAWCLV010000010.1, read as the reverse complement.
AGCGGACGGCGCTCACGATGCATTCCTGACGGGACCGCTGGACCTGCGGGCGGGCGTAACTCTGCGGATCGACGCGAAGACCATCCTGTTCGGCTCCCGCAACCCGAAGGACTACGATATCCGGCCGGGCAGTTGCGGCATCGTGGACCAGAAGGGCCACGGCTGCCGCGCGGTCATCAACGGCGACGGCGTGGCGGACGCGGCGGTGATGGGCGCGGGGACGATCGACGGGCGTGGCTGGGCGAAGGTCCTAAGAAAGGATGTTGGGTGGTGGGACCTGGCGGAGCAGGCGCGCGCCGGCGGGTACCAGAATTGCCCGCGCCTGGTCGTCCTGAACCGCTGCAACAATTTCCGGCTGTATAAGATCACGCTCAAAAATTCGGGCAACTTTCACGTCTATTACGGAAACGGCGACGGCTTCACGGCCTGGGGCGTGATCATCAACACGCCGAAGAACGCGCGAAACACCGACGGCATCGACCCTTCGGCGTCCACCAATGTCACCATCACCCACTGCTTCATCCACACGGGCGACGACAACGTGGCGATCAAGGCGGGCGGGCACGTTTCCCACATGACCATCGCGCACAATCACTTTTACACCGGCCACGGGATGTCGATCGGGAGCGAGACCTACGGCGGCGCGGATTCCATCCGGGTGAGCGATCTCTCGATCGACGGCGCCGATAACGGCATCCGCATCAAGTCGAACGCGGGGCGCGGCGGCGTAGTGCGCGATATCGTCTACGAGGACGTCTGCATTCGCGATACGAAGAACCCCATCTACATGGATTCGAATTACGAGCACTTCGGAAACAAAGGCGACAAACTGCCGTCGTTCACCGGTATCGTGCTGCGGAACGTGCGGATCGAAGGCGGCGGGAAACTCACGCTGCAAGGCTTCGACGAACAGCACCGGCTGGGGATGAGGTTCGACAACGTGCACGCAGACGACCCCGGCGCGCTGAAGATCCTGGCGGAGCACGCGGTCCTCGATTTCGGTCCCGGTCCCGTCAATCTGCGCCCCTCGGGCGAGGACGTCCTGGTGCAGGCCGAGCCGGAAAAGGGCACTCCGCTTTCCTGCTCGGAGCGCTTCGTTCCCATGCCCGTGCCGCCGGCGCCGCTGCGGCAGGCACAGTAGGGTAGGCCATCCCGGCCAGGCCTCCCGGCCTGCCCATCCGCCGGCCCTAACCCCAGAGTTCGTGCACGGGATAGAAAAGGAACGGGCCGGTTTGCGGCACATACTCGAAGCCGCGGCCCAACGGGTCGTCGTGGCGCACGGTAGTCCAGTCGATCCCGACGGCGGAGTAAATGGTGGCCTCGATATCTTCGGGATAGACATACCGGTTCTGCGACCAGCCGAAGTTGGCTACGTCGGAGCCGTCGGAATTCGTCTGTCCGATGATGGTGCCGCCCTTGATGCCTCCACCCGCGAAGAAGACAAACTGCTGCGGATGATGGTCGCGACCCGCCGCGCCGGTCAGCGGGCCGACGGTGCGGCCGAACTCGCCCGCCATCACGATCAAGGTCTGATCGAACTGGCCGTTGGCCTTGAGATCGGAAAGCAGCGCGGCAACCGCGGTGTCGAGAATCTTCGCTTTTGCCGGAAGGGACGTCGCCGCATAAATGTTCTGGTGCATGTCCCAGCCGTCATTGGACGTGATCTGGATAAAGCGCGTGCCCTGGTTCTGCTGCAGCACCTGGGATGCGACGAGGCAGGCGTTGCCCGTGCCGGAACTGCCGTAGCGCTGGCTATTGGAGCTGGTGAAGGCGAACGCGGTGTTGACGACCGGGTTGTACATCATGCCCTGCGCGGCGGCATAGAAATCGCTGTAGTCGTCGAGTTGGCCGCCATAGGGCGAATTGACGCGGAGACTGCCATCGAGCGACTGCATCAGGTTCCAGCGCGTCCCGAAAGTAGTCTGGCCGTCGGGGTGCGTCGTGAACCCGATTCCTCCGGTGCTGGGCGTGACCCGGAAGGGAGCATATACCGCCGGCAGGTAGCCGGCGCCGACACCGCCGCCCGAATTGAGCGCCAGAAACGACGGAAAAACCTGGCCGGGCGTCCGCGCCGGGTCCTTCTCGATCGCGACGATGCTGCCGATATTCGGGGCGATGTTGCCGAGCGCCGCCGCCGGATTGCGGCCGATCTGCGTCCACGTCTGTGCGAGCGAGTGCACGAGGGCGTGCGAACGCATCGAGCGAACCAGCGCGAAGTCGCCGGTGATCGCGGAAAGATTGGGCAGCAGGCCCGTGGGAAAGAGCGTGCCGTTAACCGTCTCGGGGTTGAACGTGGAGGGCGTGACGCCGGGCACTACTTTCAAATCGAACGTATCTGTGTGGCTGGGCGCGCCGGCGAGGAGAATGAAGATGACATTCGTGGCGGTGTTTTTCGTGGTCACGCCGGAACTCGTCACGTCCGAGGCCTTGGCGTACCGCTCCGTCAAAAAGGCGCCGCCCACACCCGCGCCGAGGATCTCGAAGAAACGGCGGCGGGTCCAATGGGGGCGGTTGAAGAACGTCTTGTTGGTCCAGGGATGCTTCGCAAGTTCCCGGTTGATGTTTTCCTGTTCGTTGCTCATGGCGCCCTCCGTCAGTAGTTGAAAATGAAATCGACCTTGTTATAGAGCGACCACACCAGGTTCTGGACGGCCGCGGCGCGCGTGCTGCCCCCGCCGGGAACGGCAGCCTGCGCCTTCGACATCTCGTCGCTGGTGGGGTACCGCGAGAGGATCGTCAGGAAGAGCGTGTTGATGAGGTCCGTATTGCCGAGGTTCAGGTTCTGCACAATCAACTGGCCGGCGTTGGTTCCGGTGGCGTGGGTCCGCTGAACCACGAAATTGTTGTTCATCAGGTTCAACGCCTGGAGGATCGAGCCATCGGGCCTGCGCGGCTGGTCGTCGCGATTGCCCCGGATGAAAGAGTCGAGCAGGGCGCTGGCGTTGCCATCGCTGGTCGGGGCGGCGACCACATCCGGCAATTGCATCGTGTAACTCACCTTGGGGAAGCCCAGGTCGGTGAAGCCCGTCATGCTGTAAGTGGGGACGGTGCCGCTCGATTGCGCGATGGCGTCCGTAATCTCTTCCGACCACAGGCGCCGCACGAACTTGCGCGCGAAGTAAGGCTCCCACGCCACGTTCCACTGGCCGGGGTAGCGGCTTGAAAGCTGATACGTGTCGGAGTTCACGATCTCACGCATCAGGGCCTTCAGGTTGTAGCCGGAGGCCACGAAGTGCTCCGCCAGCGCGTTGAGCAGTGCGGCGTTGCTGGGCTGCAGGGTCCACGGCGCAGGCGGCGGATTGTTCGGGTCGAGCCGGGCCGGGTCGAACGTGTCCGGCGGGTCCACCATGCCCCGGCCGAAGAACTGCGCCCAGATGTAATTCACGGTGGCACGGGCAAACTGGAAATCGTTCGTAACATCGCGCGCCAGTGCTGCGCGATAGTTCTCACCGGAGTGGGGCGAGTCGCCATTGAAGATATATTGCGGGGGAACATAGAAGCAGGGTTGCCCGGCCTTGCAGCCCGAAGGCGCCACACGCGCCGGGCGGTTGCCGCTGGTCGTGTTCAGGGCGTAGTCGGTGGTGAAGCCTTTGGCGTTGTCCTGCACCGCCCAGTAGTAGACGTTCTTATTGGTGGAGTCAGGATACCCGCGGGTCATGCTCGTGTGGGAAAGGTAGGACGCCAGTTCCCAGGCCTGATAGCGCGTAGTCTGGCTGCCCCACAGGCTCAACGAATCGAGATGGCCGCGGCCGTTGTGGCACAGCAGGCAGTTCACATGGGTAATGCCCAGGAACGTGTCGAACACGTTGGCGGTCATCGAATCCATGATGTCCTGGTTCGGTCCGCCGGTAATAAAACCGTTGATGACCCAGTTTGCGGCGCCATCGTTGTACGTGTTGTCGGTGGCGGCGGCGATCAACTCGGCGGCCATCTGGTTATACGGCTTGCCCTTGGTCAGCGAATCGTGAATCCACTGATAAAACGCGTTGCGGCCTTCGGGGAACCGCCGCAGCGAGGTGCTGTTCCGGGTGGCGGTGTTCTGATAGAGGTCGCCGAAATACATGGTCCACTTGTCCACCCACTGCGGGCTGGCCAGCAGTTCCTCCACCAGGTTCGCGCGCTTATTGGTCGTCGGATCGGCCACGAAAGTCAGGACGCGGCTCGGCACGGGAATGCGGCCCGTGAGATCGAGCGTCACCCGGCGGATGAATTCCCAGTCGGTGGTAGCCGGCGCGGGCGTGATATTGTTGGCCTTGAAGTCCGCAAAGATGTAGGAGTCGATGGAGCCGGCGGCGTGGGATTCGTCGAACGTGTACGTCCGGCTGCCGCCCGGAATGCCGGCCGCCCCTGCCAGGCCGGTGCCAGCCGTCCCGGACATACTGGTTACCTGCTCGGTGAGCCGGCTGAGCGGATGCCGGCCGGTTTGCGTCCGCGCGCCGATGGCCTGGAGCGCCTGCTCCGCGAATTTTTCCCGCTGAGGTCCGAAGTACGGGCAGTCCGCAGGAGTGGCGGGCGAATCCTGAGCGCGAACGAGCAGGAATCCCGAGAAAACGAGGAGGAACAGGGCAACAGGCAGAAGCAGTTTGAGGCGCAACATCAACCCTCCGAGGCTGGCGATTGGGGCTATTCTACGACAATCTAAACCCAAACCTGACAAAAGAGTTCCACAAAGTTTTGTTAGGCCGTACTACCATTGGGCAATTTGGCTCCAAATTGTTTATGATCTCCGGAATGGGTTCCCGAACGGCTCTTGCGGGCCTGGCGCTGCTTGCGGTGGGCGCGCTGGCCTCTGCGCAAACCTCGACTAATCAATCGTTAACCGGCAAATACTACTTCCGCCAGGTCTCTCTGGCCGTCGATTCGGCCGGAAATCCGGGGGATGCGCGGACGCTCACCGGCACGGTACTTTTCGATGGAAATGGCGGCTTCACCTTCACCGGACAGTTCGCCCAGGGGAATACTGCGCCGGTTTCGACCGGCAGGTCGGGCAATTATTCGGTCGATCCGGCCGGCTTCGTGACCCTGGACAGCCCGGTTCGCGGCGGGGCAAAGATCAATGCCCGGCTGGGCCCCGAGGCGCTGATCGGATCGAGCACCGAGAGCGGGGATGCCCCCTTCGACCTGTTCGCCGCCATCCCCGCTCCTACGACGGCGCCGGCGCTCGGTGGACCTTACTGGGTGGCGACCCTGGAGTTGCCCGGCGGTAACGCAAGCAATCCCCGGAGCGCGATTTTCAGCCTGGCCGCCGGGACCGCCGGGCAGATCAACAGCTTCGTAGCCAACGGACACGCGGCGGCAATGGCCGGCGGACAGCCGGCGACCCAGACGGTCGGAAACGCGACCTACGTGCTCAACCCGGACGGGTCCGGCAGCTTCAACTTCGGAGCCGGCGGGAACTTGCTGAGCGGCTCGAAGGCTTTCTATCTCTCGGCGGACGGGAACGTGATTCTGGGCGGAGCGGTGGCGGCGGGGGCCCACGAAATCCTGCTGGGAGTGAAGGCCGCGTCAGGCGTCAGCCAGACTACCTGGAACGGCGATTACTGGTCGGCCGGCTTGCGGGTGGACGGCTCGGACTTCCTCTCGTATGCGGGTTCGGCCGCGGCGCGCGGCACCGGAACGCTGACGCTGACGAGGCGGATCAAGGAGAGCGGCTTCGGCACGTACGACTTCACGGGCATCAACGGATACTCGCTAGCGGCGGACGGCTCCGGAACAGTGGAACTCACCAAAGCCGCGCTCGGGACCGGAGCGAAGATGTTCGTCGCGATCGCGCTGAGCGCGGCTGATCCGGGCGCGTATGCCATCGATTTCGGCGGCCAGATGCCCTCTCTTAGCGGAACGGGCGTGTTCCTGAATCCGAAGGGCGTGCTGAACGCCGCCAGTTTCGCACCGGCGGGGAACCCGATCTCGCCGGGCGAGTTTCTGACCCTCTACGGCGCCAGCCTCGCCCCTTCCACGGTTACAGCGAGACCTCCTTATCCGCCGTCATCCAGCAACGGCGTCATCGTGCTGATCAACAACGTCGCCGCGCCACTTTACTACGTGAGCCAGACGCAGATTAACTGCCTCGTGCCGTTCGGCACCCAGGGGCCGAGCGCGACCATCGTGGTGCAGAACGGAACTGCGGCGTCGAACAAGGTGACGGTCCCGGTTGCCGCATCGTCGCCGGGGATTTACGCCATTAACGAGGCCGGCAGCGGGCCGGGCGCAATCCTTCACACCGACTACACGCTGGTGAGCGCGGACCACCCGGCGATCAGCGGTGAAACCGTGCTGGTCTACCTGACCGGGATGGGCGCTGTGAGCCCCACGGTCGCGGACGGCACCGCGGGCGGAAGCAACCCGCTGAACCGCACCACGATTTCGCCGGTGAACGTCTACGTGGGCGGGCAGCCCGCGACGGTGGTCTACAGCGGCCTTGCTCCGGGCTATCCGGGCCTCTACCAGATCAACGTGACGCTCCCCGCACTGGCCGTCTCCGGCAATGTGCCCCTCGCCATCCAAACGTCGAACGCGTTCCACGATCAAGTGGACATCCCCATGCACTGAAGTTATGCTGGGGCCATGATCCGCACTCTGGCGCTCGTGGCCCTCCTTCCCGCTGTATCTCTGGCCGCTCCGGCGTGCGTGACGACGGAAGGCTGCACGGAGTGGGTCCGGCTGGACGGCGGCCCGGCGCGCTCGCTGGTCTATCGCACCTATCCGCTGGACGCGAAGAACGAGCGGATCACGCGGGCCCTGGTGATGGTGCACGGCGCGGGGCGGGATGCCGACAACTACTTCCGTACCGCCGTGGCGGCGGCGTTTCTGGCCGGCGCGCTGGACGACACGGTGGTCATCGCGCCGCGATTCGCTTCGAAGGACGGGCGGGGCTGCCAGGACAAACTGGCGCAGGATGAGGTGAGCTGGAGCTGCAACGGCAACAGTTGGCGCTCGGGCGGCGCGGCGAACGGCAACCCGCAACTGACGTCCTACGATTTCGCCGACGAGATTTTGCGCGAGCTGGCACGAAAAGACGTGTTTCCGAACCTGAAGGTTATCGTGGTGACGGGGCATTCCGCGGGCGGGCAGTTCGTGACCCGCTACCAGATGGCAAACCGCGTCCACGAGACGCTGGGGGTGCCGGTGAAATACGTGGTGGCGAACCCTTCGAGCTACGCCTACCTGGACAGCACGCGGCCGGCGGCGGACGGCAATGCGTTCCGCGCTTTCAACGACGCGCGCAACTGCACCACCTATGACCGCTGGCCGTACGGCCTGAAAGACCGCGCGGGATACGCGGCCAGGTTCGAGGATGACCAGTTGAAGCGCCAGTTGGCCTCCCGGCCCGCGACGTATCTGGTGGGCGAACTGGATGTGCTGCCGCTCGCGGGCTTCGACTCGTCGTGCCCGGCCATGGCGCAAGGCGCAACCCGGCTGGCGCGCGGAGAGGCATTCTCGAAGTACGTAGATCAAAAGTTCGGGGCCCATCATGAATTGCTGGTCGTGCCGCTGTGCGGGCATAACGCGCGCTGCATGTTTACGGCGGACCCCGTGCTCGCTATTCTGTTTCCGAAATCATAAAAATGAAACTCAATCCTAAACTTCTTCGAAGCACCATCGTGGCGGCCCTGGGCGGGCTGCTCTTCGGCTTCGATACCGCGGTGATCTCGGGGGCGACCCACGCGATCAGCGCCGCGTATCAATTGAGCCCGATGTCCCTGGGGCTCACGGTCTCGAGCGCCCTGTGGGGCACGATACTGGCATCCATGCTGGCCGGCATCCCGGGCGACCGCTTCGGACGGCGCGACAGTCTGCGGATTCTCGCCGTGCTCTACATGGTATCGGCCGTTGGGTGCGCATTCGCCTGGGACTGGTACTCCCTGGTGTTCTTCCGGTTCGTCGGCGGGTTGGGAATCGGCGGCTCATCGGTGCTGGGGCCGATGTACATCGCGGAGGTTGCGCCCGCCAAGTGGCGCGGGCGCCTGGTCGGTCTCTTCCAGTTCAACATCGTCTCGGGAATTCTGCTGGCGTATCTTTCCAACTACCTTTTGGGGACGGCCGGATTCGGCGCCGCGGAGTGGCGCTGGAAGCTGGGCATCTCGGCGGTTCCGGCGGCCCTCTTCTTGCTGATGTTGTTTGGCATACCGCGCAGCCCGCGCTGGCTGGTGCAGAAGCGCCGTGTAGACGAAGCGCGCGAGGTGCTCCTCTCCATCGGCGAAGAGAATGCCCGCGAGGAGTTGGGTGACATCATCGCGTCGATCGACGCGGATCACGGCCACGGCACCGAACCTCTGTTCTCGTGGAAGTACCGGCTCCCCATTTTTCTGGCAATTTCCATCGGGATGTTCAACCAGCTTTCGGGGATCAACGCCATTCTCTATTACCTGAACGATATCTTCGCGAAGGCCGGTTTCAGTAAGGTCTCGGGTGACCTGCAGGCGGTGGCGATCGGCGCCACGAACCTGCTGTTCACCATCCTCGCAATGTCCGTAATCGACAAAGTGGGGCGCAAGAAACTGCTGCTGATCGGGTCCGTAGGCACGGCCGCATCCCTGGGCGGAGTGGCTTACATCTTCACCAGCGGCCACCACGAGAACCTTCTGGTGTGGCTGCTGGTGGGCTTCATCGCGTTCTTCGCGTTCTCGCAAGGCGCGGTGATCTGGGTCTACCTGAGCGAGGTCTTTCCGAACCGGGTGCGGGCCAAGGGCCAGAGCCTCGGCAGTTTCACACACTGGTTCATGAACGCGCTGATTTCCGGCATCTTCCCGGTGATGGCGGCGAGGTCCGGCGGCGTTCCGTTCATGTTCTTCGCGGCCATGATGGTGGTGCAGTTCTTCGTCGTGCTGGTTTGGTACCCGGAGACGAAAGGCGTCTCTCTCGAAGCTATGCAGAAGAAGATGGGGATCGCGTAAAGGAGCAGGAGGGCAGCATCCAACGTGACGAAAGACGAGATCATCCTCGCCGGCCGCGAGTTTCTCTATCCCGCCGTCTTTCACTACTACCAGGAGCCTCTGGTCATCGCGCGCGCGAAAGACCAGTACGTGTGGGATGCGGACGGCAACCAGTACCTGGATTTCTTCGGCGGGATCGTCACCATCAGCGTGGGGCACTGCAACGAGGACGTCAATGCGGCGGTGCACCGGCAGATGGACCGGCTTCAACACGTCTCGACCGTGTTCGCCACCGAACCGGCGGCCGCGCTGGCGAAAAAAATCGCGTCGATCACTCCGGGCGGGCGGCTGACGAAATCGTTATTCACGAACAGTGGAACGGAGGCGAACGAAACAGCCATTCTGACGGCGCGGTGCTATACCGGAAACACGGAGATCGTAGCGCTGCGCCACTCGTATCACGGCCGGTCGGGGATGGCGATGTCGGCATCGGGCCAGGGCGCATGGCGTCTCGGCCCGGCGCTACCCGGGGTCGTGCACGCGCACAACGCGTACTGCTACCGCTGCCCCTTCGGGCTGAAGTATCCGGATTGCGGAATCCGGTGCGCGGAGGATATGGAAGACCTGATCCGTTCCGCCACGAACGGCCGGATCGCGGGATTCATCGCCGAGCCAGTTCAGGGCGTTGGCGGCTTCATCACGCCCCCGAAAGAGTATTTCCCGATCGTCGAAAAGATCGTGCGGAATCACGGCGGCCTCTTCATCAGCGACGAAGTCCAGACCGGTTGGGGGCGGACCGGCAACCGCTGGTTCGGCATCGAGCACTGGAGCGTCACGCCCGATATCATCACAGGCGCCAAGGGACTGGCGAACGGAGCCCCGATCGGGTTGACCGTGGCGAGACCGGAGGTGGCCGATTCGCTGCGCGGCCTGACGATCTCGACCTTCGGCGGCAATCCGGTGACCACCACCCAGGCGAAGGCGGTGCTCGACTTCATCGAAGAGCACGACCTGAAGACGAACTGCGCCGAGACCGGCGCCTATCTGCGCGATGGGTTGGAAGCGTTGAAGGAGAAGCACCCGATCGTCGGGGAGGTTCGCGGCATGGGCCTGCTCCAGGCATTGGAGTTGGTGGAGAATTGCGAAACGAAACAACCCGCGACCGCGCTGACCGCCCGGGTAATGGAAGCCGCGCGGGAAAACCGATTGCTGGTGGGAAAGGGTGGCATGTTCGGGAACGTGCTCCGGATTTCGCCGCCTATGAACGTAGGGCGGGCGGACGTGGATCAATTCCTGGAACTGCTGGATGCCAGCCTGGCGGTGGGCGACCGGGAGTTGGCGGCCCGTTCAGTACTATAGTTCCATTCAGTTGGTACTGAACGGGATTGTTTGTAGTCATACGATTGGTTAAGATAGCCTTTACGGTCCCGCGATACTCACGTTCCCGTTCTCAAACTCCACTTGCCGCCCGACCGGGACCGTACCCTTTTTCAGCCTGCCGGAATCGCGGCCGCCTCGCGGTACACTCGTGAGAGACGGGCCCGTAGCTCAGGTGGATAGAGCACCTGCCTTCTAAGCAGGTGGTCGCTGGTTCGAGTCCAGCCGGGCCTACCACAGAATCAGGCAAATTCGCCCAACCCTGATTTGCACCAGTCGCAGCGTATGACCCGCCGGCTATGAACTCTCCGGAGGCGGATTGGGAAACAACTCCCCCGCGGCTTTGTGAATGCGTCTCTCGCAGGCTTCCCACTCACCCTGGATGCACTGGCGCTTGCGGCAGTCGAATTCGCAAAGAGCGAAGTCCTCGGGCACCTCGGCGATTAGCTGGCGGTTTATCGCTTGCCGAAGCAGGCGGAATAAAGAGCCGATTCTAGAACGGTCCTCCTCCATAGACAGATCCCTCGACACACGCGGAACTCAGGTAGCGGTAGTATACCAGAGCCGCGCGATCGACTTCACTGAGGGAGGCATTTTCCGGGTGCGCCTCGGTTTTTTATTGCTTTGCGTTCGGTCACGGCTTACTCTGGATAAACTAACTCGAGAGAAACCAATCCACCATGAAAAGTATCCTCTTGCTACTTTTGGCATTTGCTGTGTTCTATCCGCAGCTTGACGCGCAAACGGCCGTTTACACCAACAGCCAACAGATCGTAACCCTGACTGGCCTCGGCGGGACTGCTGGAGTTGGTAAGAGCCGTGTCAGCTGGGGCGATTGCGCTTTCGACGGTACGAAGACGAAGTGTACTGTGACGGCGCCTTATACCGGAATCGGCGGCGGCGGTACGATTTCCCTGGTGATGGCGTATGCCGGCAGCGGCACCTCCCCATTTACCGCGAATTCCATCAGCCCCGGCAGCGATTTGATCACCTTTGGCCTGACCGCCGGCTCGTCCGGCTCGATTTCAGTCTCGCTCGCCGAGAGCACGGGCGCGACTGTCGCGTTCCTCTCGAATAACTTCAATTTCTACTACGATTCCGGCGCCACGTGTTCCGGCACCGCCGTTTCGCCGTGCAGCATCGGACAGGTCGGTCTGACGCCGGGCGCGGCTATCAGCGGCACTGTTCACGGCAGCTTCGATGCCACACCCGTGATCAAGGCAGTGATCAGCGCCAGCGCCTACGGGGGGTTTTCGGCACTTGCCCCGGGGACGTGGATGGAGATTTACGGCACCAACCTGGCCAACGTCGCTTCGCAGACTTGGGCCAAGGCGGATTTCCAGGGCAGTGCGGCGCCTACCTCGCTGGGGGCCAGCACGGTCACCATCGGAGGGCAGCCCGCGTTCATCGACTATGTCAGCCCCACCCAAGTGAACGCCCAGGTGCCGTCCAATATCCCGCAGGGGCCGCAGCCAGTGGTGGTCTCGGCGCCGGGCGGCAACAGCGCGGCCTACTCCATCGCGGTGAACGCCACGGAACCCGGACTGCTTGCGCCCGGTGTATTCAATCTGGCGGCCGGTCAATATGTAGCGGCTCTCTTTCCCGATGGTGTCACCTTCGTGATGCCCCCCGGCTCCGTTCCCGGCGTAGCCTCGGCGCGCGCCAAGCCCGGCGACACAATCATCCTATACGGCGTCGGCTTCGGACCGGTGACGCCGAACATCGAGGCCGGACAGATCGTGTCGCAGTCGAATCAGCTCAGCGGCACGTTCCAGGCTTTCTTCAACGGAACCCCCGCAACCGTGTCGTTTTCCGGTTTGACCGGCGGCTACCTGGGACTCTATCAGTTCAACGTGGTCGTGCCGCCCGTCGCTGCGGGCGACGCGGTCCCGTTGACGTTTTCACTGGGTGGTAACGCCGGGACGCAGAAGTTGTCGATCGCCATTTCGAACTGAAGCGGGTCAGAGGTCGTCCAGCGGCGAGCGAAAGAAACTGCTCTGGTCTACTTCTTTGACTTCGAACTTAGCGAAAATCCGGTCCCACTTCGCGTTATCCCGGCACTCACGGCAAGCGCCGCAGGCGCAACGGCGATAGGGCTGAAGCGGCGGTAGCGGCGCCTTGACGCGCGGCTCCCGGGCGCCTGTCCGCACGTCCCTCTCTAATGCCCGCCAAGTCGTGTAGATACTCATGAGGCCCTCCTCCTCCGGTTGGCAGGGGCAGCCGATGACCACCCCCACCGGTTGACGCTCTCGGATTGTGATCGCACAACCCGCCTGGGCCCAAGTATGGAAGGACGGGCCCGGGTAGGGAAGACAGGCTGCGTACTGTTAACCGACCGGCGCTTTTCCTTCGCCTTCCCCCGTTACCGCGTCCCGAAGCGGTACCGTAAGAGCACTTCGCCCGGGACCTTTCGATCTCCGATGTGCGCCGGCACGAACTGCCATCGCCGCGACGAAAAGACCGCGAGCGCGGCCAGGTCGCGGTCGGTTTCCGTGGCCTCGCTCTCCAGTTCGGCATACTCCACGCGTCCGGTCCGGTCCACGTACACCCGTACGTTAATCGGACTCTCCATACGGGCGCGCGCCCGCAGATCGGGCGGGATGGCAAGCGCCGGGTGATGTACGGGCTCCGGCGGGACGAAGTCCGGGCGGTCCTTGTGCCGGCTCGTCAGGTGCAGCCGGGCCAGCAAACCCACCCTCGGGGCTTCGTGGACGGGTTCGGCTTCCACGCTCACCAGTGCGGGGGCGAGCGGCGGAGCGGTGGCGTGCGGATGCGGCACGGTTTTCACCGGCGGCGGCGCCGCCGGCGCCGGTTCGCCGTGTAAAGCCGCTGTGGCGGGCAGCGGAGCCTGAGAGACCTTCGCTGGGACGGGTTTGGGAGCCGGAGCGACTATGGGCGCCGCCGGCCTTGCGACTGTCGGGGTGCGCGGCTCCTCCCGGGCGAGGCGGCGAGTGGGAGCGGGACGCGAAACGCGGTCTGCCTGGCCGGTGGCCCGCCGTTCAGGCTTGTCAGAGAACGTGAACGGCGATGGCTTCTCCGGCGGGAGGGCCGGCAGGTCCGCCAGTAGTTTCGGGACCGGAGCCGGCGGGGGCGCTCCTACCGCGCGCAGGGATTCGCGATCGTGGGCCGCGGGCGAGAACACGTCCATCTGGAAATTCACGTCGCTGCTTCGCGGGAAGTACATCAGGCTGCCCGCTCCGAGTTGCGCCGGGGTCAGGTCCAGGGTCTCCTGACGCGCTCCGTCGCCGATCCGCAGGATGCCGCGGCTTGCGGTTCGGACCACGGACGCATCGCGATTCCAGACCAGCCGCAGCGCGGCGCCTTCGTGGCGAACATCCAGGCCAAGCGGCACGCGCGGCCGCGGCTGATTTCCGTCGTTGCGCAGGACTGCCGCCAGCATCAGGGTTACGGTGACGATGGCGGCGGCGGCGAGCCAGCCCCAGTCCACCTGCGCCGGAACCCGGAGCCGCCACTTGGGCCGGCTGATGCGGCTGCGAACGGGCACGCGCGGCGCGGGAGGCGGCGCCGCCGCGAGGGCCGAGGGCTCCGCCGTCGCCTGTGGCTGCGAGAGGGCGGCCTCTACCGCTTCGGCCGCGGGCGCCGCCACGGTCACGGTTCCGCTGGCCGTCAGGGATGCGCGGGTGAATTCGAAAATGCCGTGCGGCACGGCGGAACGGATTTTTTTCCCTTCCCACATCGCGAAGCCCGCGGTGGGGGGCAGTTCACCGTTGCATTGCAGCAACAGGAAGACGTTGCTCTCCCGTGAAAACAACTCGGACATGAGGTCCGTGTCCTCCGGGGTGAGGGCGAATTCCTTGCGCGTATGGCTTCGATAAAAGCCTACGACCGTGTGGCCGCGCCGCGACCTGTGCCAGGCGATGCGCTCGGCCAGACGCTTCCGGTCGGCCGCGGAGAGGAGGTACGAAGGTCCGAAAGCGTGCTCGCACTCGACGGGATCGAAGGTGGCGATCTCCACCAGGATTCCGTCCTCTGTCTTCCGTTCGCGCCCCAGCAGGATCCCGCCCGTCTCCAAGCCGCGGCGGGGAAGCGATTTGAACCCTCCCAGGACCGCCATGCCCAGCCTGTCCACGAAATCGAAGTTGAATGTGACGGAGACCGGTTTTGCCGGTACCTGCCAGAGATAGGTTGGCAAAGCAGGAGAGGCATCCATCGCTCGGAAATCCTGATCTTGGTAGCATTCTACTGCCTGGATGCGCGAATAACCGTCCACGAGGGCACCGGAATGTGCAGTAAGGTACCGGCGGGCGTGTGGAACGGTCGGGTTTCCGACCTCCCCAAAACAAAGGCCGCGGGAGTTGGTCCCGCGGCCGAGAGCTGTGCGAAGCTGCTTTTAACGATTTCTTTCAGCCTAGCGTAGACGGCTGAATCTCCGCCTCATGCGCCGGCAGGAGGCAGCGTACGAAAACAAACGAATTGCTCAGCGGCACAGCGAAGCGGCCCCGGCGATCCCCGCATCGGCGCCGTAGCGGGCCATCACGAGGGGAATCTCCGCCGAGCGCGGATTGATCGACCACTGCGTCGTGATCCTCCGGATGCGGTCGAAGAACGGCTTCATCAACTCGGCCACTCCGCCGCCGACCACCATGACATCGGGCTCGATCAGGTCCACGATGTTGCCCAACCAGATCGCCAGCAGATCGGCCGTCTCCTCGAGCACCTCGGCGGCAAGGGCATCGCCTTCGGCGTACGCCCGCCCCACGTGCTCGGCCTTCACCTGTTCCGCGAAGCCGTCCGCCAGCTGCAGCATGCGGGAAGGCACGTGCGAGTCGCCGATGCGGGCACGCGCGCGCAGCGCGATGGCGGGACCGGAGCACAGAACTTCGATGCAGCCATGTTTGCCGCAGCCGCAGCGGGGGCCGCGATAGTCGATGGTGGTGTGACCGCCCTCGCCCGCGCTCCCGGTGCGGCCGTGGTAGATCTTCCCGTCGAACACGATTCCGGTGCCGATGCCGGTGCCCAGCGTGGCGTAGAATACGTTGCGGTAGCCGATACCGGCTCCCCACAGGGCTTCGGCCAGCCCGGCGGCGTTCGCATCGTTGTCCACGCGGGCCGGAATGTCGAACGCCTTCGCGGTCTCGGCGGCCAGGGGATAATTGCGCCAGCAGGGCACGTTTGGCGGATTGAGCACCACGCCGGTTCTCGGGTCGAGCGGCCCGGGCGAGCAGATCCCGATCCCCCTTACGGAGTCACGCGCTTCCGGAGCGAGCGCAAATACCGCCTCCACCGCGGCCTTCACCGCTCCGAAACCGGTTGCCGCATCGCCGGTGGCCACCATCGGGACACGCGTTTTGCAGGAGATCTCGCCCTGCTCGTTCACCAGTCCGGCGGCAACCTTGGTGCCGCCGACATCCACGCCGATCGTCGTTTGCTGGGGCATCGTCGAAAATGCATGGTACCACCGGGTCGGCAGGAGTCATAATAGAAGGTCACACCATGTCAGGGAGGTATTTGTGTCAGCCGAAAACGATACGAATCGCAGAGATTTTCTGAAGTCCGTGGGCGCCACGGGCGTCACACTGGGGGCGGCCCAATCCGCATTCGCGGGGAGAAGCAGCAAGGCGAACAGCAGCCGCGTGATTGGCGCCAACGACCGGATCAACATCGGCGTAATCGGGTGCGGTGGCCGCGGCACTTCCGATGCCCGGGACTTCGCCCACTTCGGCGAGCAGCACGCGAACTCCTGCCAGGTAGTGGCTGTCTGCGACGTCTACGAAAAGCGCAAGCGGGCGGTTGCCGAAGAGCACAAAGCCAAGTCCTATTCCGACTACCGCGAACTGCTGGCGCAGAAAGATATCGATGCGGTCGTGATCGCGACCCCCGACCACTGGCACGGCAGGATGGCGATGGACGCCATGGACCAGGGGAAGGATGTGTACCTCGAAAAGCCGATGGTGCACACCAACGAGGAGGCCCACGACCTGGTCAATACCGTCAAGGAGACCAAGCGCATCCTCCAGGTCGGTTCACAAACGACTTCGGCCGATATGTGGTGGAAGGCCAAGAAGGCGATTGCCGACGGCATGATCGGGAAAATGATCATGTCGCAGGGCTCGTACCACCGCAACAGCTCGGAAGGCGAGTGGAACTACCCGATCGACGCCAACGCCGGACCGGACGCGAAGGGCGAGAACTATATCGACTGGAACATGTGGCTGGGCCACCAGTATAAACTCGCTCCCAAGCGCGCGTGGGATGCCGACCGCTTCTTCCGTTTCCGCAAATATTGGGACTACTCCCTCGGCATCGCCAGCGACCTTTTCTATCACGTGATCGCGCCGCTCAACATCTGCTGGGACCAGCCGCAGTTTCCCACCAAGGTGATGGCGACCGGCGGCATCTACATCTTCAAAGAAGGGCCGAAACGCGAAGTGCCCGACACCTTCCACCTGTTGGCGGAGTATGCTGAAGGCCATTCGCTGGTGCTGAGCTCGTCGATGGCGAATTCGCGGCACATCCCCGGCCTGATCCGCGGGCACGAAGGCACGGTCGAGATGGTGAGCCACGGGATGTTCGAGCGCATGGTGCCCTTCATCACGGTGACGCCCGAAACGAAGCGCGTCCGCGGCAGCGGCGGGCAGTGGGAACTGGAGCCGATCCTCGGCAGTTCGTATAAGTTCGGGACCAAGCCGATTCAGATTGCCGTGGACCAGAAGGACATGATGGAGGCCCACATCGACAACTTCCTCAGTTGCATGCGGACCCGCGAAAAACCGCACCTGGACGTGGAGACCGGCGCGAGGGCCGTGGTGGTGATCAACCTGGCCGCGCAGTCGTACCGCGAAGGGAAGACGATGTACTGGGATGCGCAGCACTGGAAGGCAGTAGACAAGCCCGTGAAAGCGTAGCGAGCGAAGGTAAGGCGGCCCGCTCCCTTACGGTCGCGGCTCTGTGCGAGGGCTACTCACGGAGCCGCGACTGTTAGGAAGCGGGCAGCTTCCTAAATGTCGTAATACAGCGCGAACTCGTACGGATGCGGCCTCAGGCGTACCGCTTCCGCTTCATTCTTCCGCTTGTAATCGACGAACGTCTCGATCAGCTCCTCGGTGAAAACGTCGCCGCGCGTCATGAACGAATGGTCATCCTCGAGGCAGCTCAACGCTTCGTCGAGGGACCCCGGCATGGAAGGCACGCTCTTCATCTCTTCGGGCGAGAGATCGTAAATATCCTTGTCGAGCGGTTCGCCCGGATTGAGCTTGTTGAGAACGCCGTCCAACCCCGCCATCAGCATGGCGGCGAAGGCCAGATACGGATTGGCCGCGGGATCCGGAGGCCGGAACTCCACGCGCTTCGCCTTCGGGCTCGCCGAGTACATCGGAATGCGGCAGGCCGCCGAACGGTTGCGGCGCGAGTACGCCAGGTTCACGGGCGCCTCGTAGCCGGGCACCAGCCGCTTGTAGCTGTTGGTGGTCGGGGCGATGATGGCGGAAAGCGCGCGCGCGTGCTTCAGCAGGCCGCCGATGTAATGGAGCGCCATCTGGCTCAAGCCCGCGTAGCAATCGCCCGCGAACAGCGGCTTGCCCTCTTTCCACAGGCTCTGGTGCGTGTGCATTCCGCTGCCGTTATCCGCGAAGATGGGCTTCGGCATGAACGTCACCGTCTTGCCGTACTGGTTCGCCACGTTGCGGATGATGTACTTGTACAGCATCATGTTGTCGGCCGATTTCACCAGCGTGTCGAAGCGCTGATCGATCTCGCACTGGCCGCCGGTGGCCACTTCATGATGGTGGCACTCGATGTTCAACCCGCACTGGATCATGGTCTGCACCATCTCGCTGCGCAGGTCCTGGTAGTGGTCCGTGGGCGGCACCGGGAAGTAGCCTTCCTTGTACCGCGGCCGGTAGCCGAGATTGTTCTCGCGCCGTCCGGAGTTCCAGCGGCCCTCTTCGGCATCCACGAAATAGTAGCCGGAGTGCTGGTTCTGGTCGAAGCTGACGTTGTCGAAAATGAAGAACTCGGCCTCGGCGCCGAAGTAAGCCGTATCCGCGACGCCGCTGTTGCGCAGAAACATCTCTGCCTTCTGCGCGATCCAGCGCGGGTCGCGCTCATAGCGCTGCTTCGTGATGGGATCCTTCACGTCCCCGTACATCACGACCGTCGGCGTTTCGGCAAACGGATCCATGAACGCCGTGTTGGGATCGGGAATGAGAAGCATGTCGCTTTCGTGGATCGCCGCCCAGCCGCGGATGCTCGATCCGTCCATCCCGAAGCCTTCCTCGAAGCTCTCGAGCTCCAGTTCGTTGATCGGGTAAGAGACGTGATGCTGCAGGCTCGGAATATCCGTGAAACGGAGATCGAGCTGGCGCGCATCGTTCTTTTTTGCAAATTCCAAAACTTCTTGCGGGCTCATCCATCCTCCATGGTGGGTGCTCTTATTGGGATTATCGCCGGCCGGAATCAGCATAGTCCAAGGCCGCGGGGCAAAGCAACCACTAGCCTTTGAGCCATTTGCCCGCCAGGCTGCGTAGTTTTCGCTCGACCTTCTGAACAAACGATTCGGACGGCGGTGTCGCGACCGTCGCAGTCCCTGCCGGCGCGTTCGCGGTTGACTCCAGGGTCAGCGGCGACGGAGGCACTTCGCAGGGCCCCTCGCCGGCGAATCGCACAATATTGCTCAGCAGGGCGTACTCCCGACGATAGCGCTTTCCATCGCTCTTCTCAACGCACACGGAGAAACCCGGATATTTGCCCTCGAGCTTCGTGCGCGCCTCGGGGCTGAACTCGACCTGTTTCACCAGCACCGGCGCAAACCCCTGGAGATTCCGCTCGATATACGCCGTCTCGTATCGATGCCGGCGCAGGTTCCAGATGAACACGCGGAAGCTGGCGAAATCGTAGGGGTAGTCTCCGCTTCCGATGGTGGTCCACAGCCACACGTGCTTCGTCTGGTCGCCGTCCTGAACCGTGGCCAGCGGAAAGTACGATACGATGCGGTGCCCCTCCGCATATTGTGCGACTTCGTCCGGAATCGCCATGATCAGCCGGGGGGTCAAGGCCCACCCGGTCTGGCCGCCCGGCGCTCGAACCAGGCTCCAGTAGTCCGTCGGCGTCGGAGGAGCGTTCTGTTCCTCGTCGGTTGGGGGAGGAGGGTCTTCGGGGTCGGGGTCGGTCTTCGAGAGTGCCAGCCAGTTGGCGGGAGGCGGCGGCGGCTTCGGGACGACAAGCGGCGGGTACTTCGGCTCTTTTTTCGGCTTCTTAAAGGCCGCCTTCTCCTTTTTGGGCTTCGGAGGAATCAGCGGCGCCCGTTCCAGGTCGGTTCTCGGCACGATCACGCTGGCCAGAACGTCCACTTTCTGCTTCGGCTGGGCCTGGAAGAAGCTCGGCGCCTGGCGGGACGGCATGGTGTGGATATTGAGCGCACCGAACGTCGTGGCCTGCCCCTGCGGCGGCATCTTGGCGGCGCGGTCCGCGAGTTCCCGCAACGCCGCCATGTCGCTCGACGACAGCAGTTGTCTCTCGTGCGTCCAGCCCTCCACCCCGCCGGGTGTGCGAACCAGCAGGAAGCGCCTGCGCCGCCCGATGATTTCCAGGCGGTCGCCGTGCTTCACCGTCGCGACCGTAGGTGCGTCCAGGGGAATGTCGGCCCGGATTTTCAAGGTGGCGGGGCCGACGTACGCCTCGCCAATTGCCGGCCTTTTCGGCGGCCCGCTCGCGCACGCTGCCAGCAGCAACAGAAGAGAGACCGCCGCGCTAACTTTCGTTATGAGACCCGAAAACACTACTGCTTTCAGTTTATCAGCGCATCCGGATTTGCCCGAATCTAAAATGGAAGTAATGAGACCCCGAGGCTGGTTCCTGGCATTCTGCACGTTGCTGGGCGCTGCTTTGCTGGTGTGGGTCCTCCGGCAACCCCATTCGCCGCTCGCCTACATGGTGGCGGGAACGCTTGCCACTACCATCTGCCTCATGGGGGTGCTCGGGCGCTTTGTTTCCCGCCGCGCGCTCCAGCCTATAGGGCGGGTACCGGATAGCGAGCCACGAGAAGCCGCGAGCACGCGTTCGAAAGGATACGCCGGACCTCCGGAGCGTAGAACGGCTGCGCCAGAAGGTCGTAAGCGCCAAGATTGAGGGCTTCTGCCCAGAAGCGGGCATCTGCCAGGGCGTCGGTCACAATGACTGCGAGGTCACGTGGGTCGCTGCGGACGAGATGCATAACATCAAGCCAGTTCCCGTCTTGCAGAGAGGCGGCCGTCAGCACGACTTGGTAATCGTGCTTTGGAAGCCGGGTTTGTGCATCGCGCAGGTTCCGGACATGGTCCAAATGCAACGGTAGATCATGCACCATTTCGGAGAGTTCGCGAGCGTGCTCCTGAGACCCGGAAATAAAGAGGATCAGGGACTTCATATAAAACGGCTCCGCCAGTGAATCTTTCTGATTTTATTTTAGGACTTCGCGCGCTACATCACAATGACAGTCTCCGAACGATGTCGTTAATGGCCCTTTTCGGACTTCATCACCGCGACGTAACTCAAATTTCGGTACAACTGATGGTGATCGAGGCCGAAACCTACCACGAAGCGGTCCGGGATCTCGAAGCAGCGGTACGAGAGGGGCACCTGAACGATCCGCCGCGAGTTGCGGTCGAGAAACGTGCAGACCGAGAGCGAATTCGGCGCTCGTCCGGCCAGCGTCTGCAGGAGATACCGGAGTGTGAAGCCGGTGTCCACGATGTCTTCCACCAGCAGCACGTCTTCGCCCTCGATGCTTTCGTCGAGGTCCTTGGCGATGCGCACCAGTCCGGGAGCGCCGCTCTTGTTGGAGAAAGTGGAGATGGCCAGGAAGTCGATCTTCAGCGGAACTTCGATCCGGCGCGCCAGTTCGGTAAGGAAAAACACCGAGCCCTTCAGCACGCCGATCAGTTTCAGGGGCTTACCCTCGTAATCCTTCGAGATCCGCGCGCCCACTTCGCGAATCTTCCGGTCGATCTGCTCCTCCGTGAAGAGGACCCGCTCCATCCCCGGAAGCAGCGTGCTCATACCTTGACCGGCCGCTCCGCCAGACCGTACTTGAAGACCAGGTTTTCAAAATCTTTCTGGTAGAAGACCTGGATGTTGATCTGCGGATACAACTCGCGCAGCAGGCGGACCTTGCGGTTCTTCCGGGTGACCAGCGATTGCTTCATGGTGGTGAGTTCCACGTAAAGGTCGAATTCCGGCAGGTAGAAGTCGGGGGTGAAGAACTCCAGGGGGGTGCCCTCGCGGTCGTATTGGATCGGGAAACTGCGGGGTTCGTACTCCCAGGCGATGCGGTAAAAATCGAGCAGGTTCGCGAAGATCTCCTCGCTCTGGTTGGCGAACATCTTCTTGCGCAGCGTGATCTTGTCCGGCGGCACGATCCCGTGCCGCGAGAGCTTGAAGCGCATCTGAAACTGCAGTTGCGCTTCGGCCGCCGGCGAGAGGAAGCCGCGATCTTTCAAACCGGCGATCTCCGCCGCAGCCTCGATCATTCCCGCCATTTGCTCCGTAGTGAGGCTTTCGGCATTGAGGACGAGGTCGAACAATTCCGCTGTCGTCCGGGTCTTGCCGAATTTCGCGCGGCGGTCCGCGCGTTCGGCGGCTTCGAGCTCGAGCAGCAACTGGCGGGCGGCGGGCCGGTCCAGCCGGGAATCCAACATCAGGTTGCCCACCCGCGCATTTTCCGGAGCTACCACGTGCACGCGCAGCACGCCCGCAAAGTGCCGGGCCTCTAACTCGCCGCCGACCGCACAGTAAACGAGGTGATTCTCGGTGGCAAGATGCGCCAGAACGGAAGTCGCGAGGCTCGAAAAGGCCTTGTCCGGTATAGGCGTTCCGGACCCGAACTCTTCTCCCGCCAGTGTCCGCAGGGTAGACTGTGTGACCAGTTGGAACCCTAACCGCTGAGCGGCGATCCGCGCAACCTCCTCATAACGGCATCCCGGATGACCCGAAACCGCTATCAGCGCCATGTCTTAGTCTTAAGCCCATGATAACGCGCCGCCGGACGCAGCCGCCCGAATGGCATGGTTATTTTCTGATACGCCATAAAGTCAAAACCGGGCAGGCCAGGAGGCCTGCCCCACTTGCGGCGCGCCCACGTTTGTAAGTGGGGCAGGCCTCCTGGCCTGCCCGGTTTGCTTCCGTTGCCAAGCCGCGATCAAAGGGAGCGGTCTACTCCGAGTGCGCCACCCTGCGGCTCAGCCAGGCATGCAGCCCGAACGGAACGCCGCCAGGAGGCCTGCCCGGTTTGCTTCCGTTGCCAAGCCGCGATCAAAGGGAGCGGTCTACTATGCAGCCTGCGGCGCCACCTGCTCCGAGTGCGCCACCCTGCGGCTCAGCCAGGCATGCAGCCCGAACAGCACGCCGGAGTAAAACAGGTCCGAAGCCAGGGTGCGCCAGAAGAACGGAACGCCGGCCGTATAGCATGCCAGTACGCCGGTGAGGTTATGCGTATACGCGCCGCCGTAGCCCAGAAACGCGAAATTGGTCAGCAGAAAAAACTGCACGCTGCCCGCCAGTGCCATCGATCCGATTGCCAGCGGGCTCTCCGATTGCTGGAGCCGCGTGCCAAGCCAAACGTTTACCAGCAGACTGGCGTAGATCAGCGGGGTGAGCGCGCTGTATCCGCCCAGCAGCGGGTCCGTAACGGCCATGACGACGATTGGCAGCGCCCACGCTTTCCAACCGCGGAGGCGCGCTCCCGCGAACAAGCTCAAAGCGCCCACCGGCGCGAAATTCCATTGCTGCGTGACTCGAATCAAGCCCGCCAAAACCACGAGCCCGATTGCCAGGGGCCGGAGATCGCCGGGAGTGCTGTTCTTCTGCATCGATTTCTCCTCTTTCTGATTATCTATCGACCAGCCCGGAACTGGACTGGTTCGGTTCCCACAAAATTTCGGGAGCCGCGGCGAGCTGGCTCGACCAGCGGCTCCAGACAAATAACGCATCGCTTAAACGGTTCAGGTACCGCACCGCCTCGGGCGGCACCGCTTCCACCCGCGCCAGGGTCACGCAGGCCCGCTCGGCCCTGCGGCAGACGGTGCGGCAGATGTGCAATTCGGCGTTCAGCCGCGTCCCGCCAGGCAGCACGAACGACCGCAGCGGCGGCAGGCCGGCATTGACGCGATCCATTTCGGCTTCGAGGCTTGCGATTTCCGCATCGGTGACGCGAGCCTGTTTGGGGTGCACGTCTTCCGGCAACGTCGCCAGGATCGAGCCCAGGTTGAACAACTCGTGCTGCACCCGCAACAGGATGGCTGCCAGATCGGCGGCCCCGGTCTCGATCGCCGTCACGCGCGCGGCGCCGGCGAACGCGTTCAACTCGTCCACCGTACCGTACGCCTCGATTCGCGGCGAGTCCTTCGGTACACGCTGCCCGCCCGCAAGGGCGGTTTCGCCGCGATCTCCCTGCCGCGTATAGACACGGTTGATTGCCAGCCGCGGCTCGTCGAAAGGCTTTTCGCTCACGCCGTCATCTCCCTCGGGAAATCCTCCATTTGAGCCCCGCCACGAAGTTCAGGCGCGGCGAAGGATACCCCAAGACCTCTTCGTAATGTTGGTTCAGGGCGTTGCGGAGGTTTCCGTACATCGTGACTCCGGCGCCCAGCTCATAATTCAGGTTGACACCCACGTTCGCAAAACCGGGGTCCCAGTATAAGCCGTTGCTCGCACCGTAGGTCGGCTCCTCGTAGAGCGCCTTGCCGCGGAAATAGCCGGTCAGGTCCGCCGTGATCCGCTTCCGGCTGAAGGTGGCAACGAAGCTCCCGGAATGCTCGGGACGCCGGGTCAGCGGCTGCCCGATGCTAAACGGCAGCGGCGCCGCGTTCGAGCCGTCGAGCGACAGAATGCGGGTCTCGAGCAGAGTATAGGAGCCTCGCACGAACATCCAGCGCGCCGGCCGGACCGCCGCCGAAAACTCGCCGCCCTGCGCCTGCGAATTCGCCAGGTTCGCGGATTTGTAATGGCTCAAGGTCGCCAGCGACCCGCCCAGCGTCACGATCAGATCGTAGTAGCGGTTGTAGAAGTACGTGCCATCGAGCAGCAGCACGTCATGGAACAATCTCCGTTCGATGCCGGCATCAAAGCTGCGTGTGCGCTCCGGCGCCAGCCGCGGGTTATCCGTAAACGCCAGCTCAAACCCGGACGGCGGCCGCATTCCCGTACCGAAAGACGCATGCGCACGGGTGGATGGGTCCAGCATGTATGCCGCCGCAACCTTGGGGTTGACTCTGGCCAGGGCGCTCGCTGGAAAGTCGGGCCGCGAAAAACCGTCGCCGGGAATGGCGGGCGTGCGGATCCACTCCACACGGGCGCCGGCGTTCAAGAACAGCCGTCCGCCGATCTCGAACCGGTTCTCCTGGTACACGGCGACATCCCGGCGCTCGATCGGAAACGTGACGAAATCTGCGTCGGTGATGAAGCTGTTCTTTACGTCTTCCCGCCCCGCCTCTACGCCGAACGCAGCCGTGTAGTGGGTCGTGACGCTCACGATGGTGAGGGCGTCGCCCTGCGCGCGGCGGTCCTGGTTGAAACTCGGCCCGTAAGGGCTCTGGAATCCCGAGTTGTCCAGAAAAAAGCTGCCGGAAGCCTCCTGGCGGACGCGCGGCGAAAGGTCGGCTTCCCAGTGCGCGCCGTAGTTCCCGAAGTTGTTGCTCGAGCGGCTGATGGTATCGATTCCGGTGAAGGTATGGGCGGGGTCCGAGCCCCACGGCCCGGGCTCGCCGGCGCCGTTCGAATCGAAATCTCCGTGCAGCGAGAGGTTCTGATGGCGGAACCGCCGGGTGATGTTCAGCAGCAGGTCCTCATTCCGGTAATCGCCGTTGATCACCGGCCCGTTCGTGTCGATGCGCGATGCCGATGCGGCCACGCCGAATCCAGCCAGCATTCCCGACGCGGTCACCCCGAACCGCCGTTCGCCGTAGCTTCCGCCTTCCGCGAGCAGGTCGAGTTCCGGTGAGGAGGTTGGCTGGCGCGTGACGAAATCGATCACGCCGCTGTTGGCGTAGGGCCCGTAAACCGCCGACTGCGGCCCGCGGATCACTTCGATGTGGTCGATGGCTTCGGCCGGCAGGTGCGCGAAATCGAACGCTCCTCCGAACGAGTTCACCGGCACGCCGTCGATTCGCACCAGGCCGAACCCCGAGTTGCCGCCGCGGAGAAACAGGCTGTCCACGCCGCCCTGCGGCCCGTTCTGGCTGAAGCTCATACCGGGCAGATAGCGCAGCAGGTCCGCCGCATAGGGCTCGTTGCGGTGCCGCACCTCTTCGGCCGGCACGAGGCTGGCGCTGCCCCCCTGTTGTTCCAGCGGGGCTTCGATGCTGGACCCGCTCACCTGAATGGAATCGACTACCGGAGCAATTTCAAGCCGCACCGTGACGGACTGTGAAGCGGTGACTGTCATGCTGCGGAATCCCGGAGCCATCACCACGAGCTTCGCGTCGCCCGGGGCGTCGAGTTCGAACGAGCCGTCGGCGGAGGCGATCGCTTGCGGCCCCGCGCCAGTGCGGCTCCAGGCGGCAATGCGCGCGCCTGCGATGGGTGCGCCTGCAGGGTCCACAACGCGGCCTCGAATCGGTGCGCCGAAAAGTCCGGCTGAGAAAAACAGAAGACAGGCCGGCAGGCCCGCGGAACGTAAACGCATTTTCCGGCTCCTCCCTCGAGAGCCTCGCGAACAGTCTTCCGCCGGCCGGTCTCCTGACTTGCGCCTCACCGGACCTGCCGTCCTTCCCATTCCGTTTCCGGAGCAGTGGTTTTTTCGGCAGAGCCTAAGCGATTACAGTAGCGGGGCTGTGCTGGATTCTCACCAGCTTCCCGAGCACCAGCGGATATTGGACTTCCCCCCGAGTGTACACTAAATCTGATAGACATGTGCAGCGGATACTGCCGGTTCGTGCGGATTTTACTAACGCTGGCCATCGTCGGAATGGTGCCGGCGGTAACCGGTGCGGCCGAGAAACCTGACCGCAAAAAGTCCGAAGCGGCCTACCGGCGCGGAGTGCGCGCGGAAGAAGCGGGGAATCGCGAGGAGGCCATCGCCGCTTACACTGAAGCGATCGCGGCGGACGAATCGAATTCCTCGGCGTGGATCGCCCGCGGCCAGGACTATTTCGCGGACGGCAATCGGGGCAAAGCCGGCGAGGATTTCGAGCAGGCCGTCCACTTTCAGCCAGGCGACCCCAACCCCTATGCCGCGCGCGCCCGGTACTTCGGCGAGATCGGCAAGCCAGAGGGGGCCATCCAGGATTACACCTCGGCCCTGGCTTTCAAGCTCGAGCGTACGGAAATCTATACCGGCCGCGGCGAAGCTTACCTGGCTACGCGCCAGTACGACAAAGCCATTGAAGACTTCGCGCAGGCGATCAAGCTCCGGGTGGACAATCCGGAGCCCTATAAGGGGCGCGGCATGGCTCGCGCGGCGCTCGGGAAGTACCGCGATGCGATCGACGATTTCGACCTCTGCCTGAGCCATAAGCCGGATTACGAGGCCTCGCTTGTCGAACGGGCCCTGGCCTATGCGGCGCTTGAGGACTACCCGCGCTCCGGCGCCGATCTGGATGCGGCCCTGCAACTCAATCCGGCCGACGTGCGCGCTTTGCGGGTGCGCGGCGCGGTGCGCGAAAGGCTCCAGCAGAATGATGCCGCCCTCGCGGACTATACGGAGGCTATCCGGCTCGATCCGAAGGATGTCCGGTTGTACCTGGCCCGCGCCTCGGTGTATGCACGGCAGCAGGAACTCGAGAAGGCATTCGAGGACCGCGATCGCGCCGTTCAGATCGACCCCAAAAGTCCCGAGGCGTACATCGCGCGCGGCGGTTCGTATCACCTGATGGGCAAGCACCAGAAGGGGATCGAGGACCGCACCATGGCCATTTCGCTCAATCCAAGTTTGCCGCTCGCCTGGTATGCGCGCGGCAGCGCCTATTACCTGCTCGGGCGCTACGACGAGGCGCTGTCCGATCTGAAGCGGGCCGTATATCTGAATCCCCGCGACGAGCTGGCTGTTGACTTGATGGATAAGGCGGACGCGAAGGTGAAGGAAATCATCCAGCGCGATCTCGCGAAAGAGAGGGCTCCGGACACCGGAAGCGTCGAATTGCCGCAAACGGAAGCCCCGCCGGCCGAGGCAGTAAAGCCCGTGGAACCGGCGCCTGCGCCGGTGGCCGAAAAGACCGCGCCACAACCGGCTGCGGCGGCGACACCTCCGTCCCCGACCCCGGCCGCTCTCAAGTCGCCGGCCGCGGCGTCCGTTGCGCCGCCGGCCGAGGCAGTAAAGCCTGTGGAACCGGCGCCTGCGCCGGTGGCCGAAAAGACCGCGCCACAACCGGCTGCGGCGGCGACACCTCCGTCCCCGACCCCGGCCGCTCTCAAGTCGCCGGCTGCGGCGGCGTCCGTTGCGCCTCCGGCCGCCACTCCGCCGGTGTCTAAACGCGTGGCGACCGCCCCCGCCCAGCCTGCTCGCCAGGCAACCGCTGCGCAGTTTCACGCGCGCGGACGGCAACTGTTACAGGACGGCAAGTTCGCGGAAGCCATCGAGCAACTCACCGCGGCTCTCAACATCGACCCAAAGCTGGTTCTCGCTTACAACGCGCGGGGCTACGCGCAATACCGGCTGAAACATCTGCCCGAAGCCATTGCCGATTTCGACCAGGCGATCCGGCTCAATCCCGCTTACACCAACGCATACGTGAACCGTGCGGCGGCGCGGCGCGCTTCCGGTGATAAAGCCGGCGCCGATGTGGATGCGGCTCGCGCGCTCGAACTGACGAAGCACTGAGCCTCGCCGCCTCCGCGGTCAGACCCTATTCCTGTAGAATGGCATTTGGCGAGGGGCCATGATCAACCAAAAGAAAAGTTCCGACCGGCGAGAGTTTCTGAAGAATAGCAGTGCGGCTATCGGAGCCGCCCTGGCAACCGGTTTTCCGGCGATTATTTCCGCGCAAACCGTGACCAATGCGATCAAAGTGGGCCTGGTGGGCTGCGGAGGCCGGGGCACGGGTGCCGCATCCCAGGCGTTGACCGCCGACGATTATGCCGAACTCACGGCAGTTGCGGATATCGATCAGGGTGCCATCGATCACTCCCTGGCATCGCTGAACCGGATTGCACGAATTAAAGACCGCGTCAAAATCGATGACGCCGGCCGGCACATCGGCCTGGACGCCTATCAGAAGGTCATCGACAGCGGCGTGGACGTGGTGATTCTGACGACGCCTCCGGGTTTCCGCCCGTATCACCTGGCGGCCTGCGTGGCGGCGAACAAGCACATCTTCTGCGAGAAGCCCTGCTCGACGGACGCCCCCGGCGTGCGCATGGTGCTCGAGACGTCCGAAAAGGCGAAGCAGAAAAACCTGTCGCTGGTCGCGGGCTTCTGCTGGCGCTACAACAACATGATCCAGGATACTTTCCAGCAGATGGAAAGCGGAGCCATCGGCCGCACCGTGGCTTACTACGCCACTTACTACACGAACCCCGTTAAACCGATGCCGCCGGAGAGCGCCCGCCCCGCGGGGATGAGCGACGTCGAGTGGCAGATCCGCAACTGGTACAACTTCGTCTGGTTGTGCGGAGACAGCCTCGTGGAACAGGCGGTTCACAGCGTGGACAAGATCTCCTGGGCCATGCACGACGAACCGCCGGCCAGTTGCGTTGCCGTTGGCGGCCGCGTGATTCCGTCCGAAGGCGGCAACATTTACGACCACTTCGAAGTGAATTACCTTTACCCGAACGGCGCCCGCGCGTTCCTGGCGAATCGCCAGATCGTCGGCTGCTACAACGAGAATTCGGACTACATCCTGGGCACCGACGGCACTTGCACGATCGGCCGCGGACCGCACCCGCGCATCGAAGGCAAGACCAATTGGACGTTCACCGGCCAGCAGTACAACATGTATCAGCGGGAGCACGACCTGCTGTTCGCATCCATTCGCAAGAACCAGCCGATGAACGACGGCAAGCGCATGGCGGGCAGCACCATGCTGGCGCTGATGGGCCGCATGGCAGCCTACACCGGCCAGCAGGTCACCTGGGAGCAGGCGCTGAACTCACAGGATCGGATCTTCCCCGAGCACCTGGAGTGGAACGGCAGCCTACCGGTCGCGCCTCGCGCCCAGCCGGGCATTACCAAACTGGGCTAGGGCGATGGTGCAAATCTGGCGAGCGGCGCTGGCCGCGTGCCTCGCGGTCTCCGGGCTTTCCGCGCAGGGCGGCAAGCCCGAACAGGCCGAGCGGGCAAACGTCCAGCGCATCTTCGAGCGGATCCAGGCGCGCGAGCACGTTGCGGCGCGGAAAGAAGGTCCCGCTTCCATCACGGTTCCCGGGACCACGGTCTCCTTCGACATCGTGCCCGTGCCCGCGGGGGAATTCGAGATGGGCGCGCCTGCCTCCGACACCCACAAGAATAAGGACGAGCAGCCGCAGCACAAGGTTGAAGTCGATGCCTTCTGGATGCAGGCGCACGAAGTGACCTGGGACGAATATCGCCTGTTCATGTTCGAGACCCAGGGCGGCGACGCTGCCCATAAGGACGCGCTCGTAGACGGCGTAAGCCGCCCTACCAAGCCTTACGTCGAGATGAGCTTCGGGATGGGGATCAACGGCTACCCGGCGATCAGCATGACGCAGCACGCGGCGAACAAGTACGCCGAGTGGCTGAGCGCCAAGACCGGCGAGTTCTACCGGCTCCCCACCGAGGCCGAGTGGGAATATGCGTGCCGCGCCGGCACGACCACCGCATATTCTTTCGGCGACGACCCGTCGAAGCTGGGCGACTATGCCTGGTACTCCGCGAACAGCCAGGGCCAGTATCAAAAGGTCGCCACCAAAAAACCGAACCCCTGGGGGTTGTACGACATGATGGGCAACGTCATGGAGTGGACCCTGGACCAGTACGAGCCATACTCTTCCGGCGCCGAATCGAACCCGTGGGTGAAGGCAACGAAGTCGTATCCTCATGCGGTGCGCGGAGGCTCCTGGAACGACCCGGCCCCGATGCTGCGCTGCTCGGCGCGCGTGGCCTCCGACCCATCCTGGAAGCAGCAGGATCCCCAGTTGCCCAAGAGCATCTGGTATGAAACGGACGCCCAGTGGCTCGGCTTCAGGCTGATCCGCCCGGCGAAAATTCCAAGCGCCGGGGAGATGTATCGCTACTGGAACAACGGCGTGGAACTCGATGATCAGTAGTGCGCGGGCAGCGCTCTGCTTCACGCTGCTGGGATGTGCGTTCGCCGGGAGTCTGGAACCTTTCGAAGCGGTGGAGCCGCACATGGGCACGCTGGTGCGGATCAAGCTGTATGCCGCCGGCAGGGAGCAGGCGCAATCGGCTTTCCGCGCCGCATTCGCGCGCATCGCGCAGCTCGATGACGCTCTCTCCGATTACAAACCCGATAGCGAACTGAACCGCATCTGCCGCACCGCCGTCGGCCGCCCGGTTCCCGCCGGTGCGGACCTGGTGCGTGTGCTGGCCGCCTCGCAGCGGCTCGCCGTGGAAACCAGCGGCGCATTCGACGTCACCCTTGGGCCCGTGATCCGCCTGTGGCGCCAGGCCAGAATCGATCGCAAACTTCCGGATCCGGCGGCACTTCGGGAAGCGGCCGCTCGCACGGGCTATCGAAAGCTGCACCTGGATCCCGCGGCCGGAACCGTCATGCTCGACCAGCCCGGAATGCAACTGGACCTCGGGGCCATCGCCAAGGGCGATGCGGCCGACGAGGCGCTTTCGGTCCTCGGCGGTTTGGGAATTCACAGTGCGCTGGTGGCGGTCAGCGGAGACCTGGCGTTCAGCGAGCCGCCGCCGGGGCAGCCTGCCTGGAAAATCGGCGTGGATACGGCCGGCGACGCCGGTGCGGACTTCACCCGCGTGCTGGAATTGACCAACGCGGCCGTCTCGACCTCCGGGAGCGAAGAGCAGCACCTCGACGCCGCGGGCAAGCGCTATTCCCACATCATCGACCCTGCGACCGATTGGGGCGTGACGCGGCCGGTCACCGTCACCGTGATCGCCCGGCACGGACTCGAGGCGGATCCGCTGGCCACGGCTGTCAGCGTCCTCGGGCCCACGCGAGGCATGGCGTTGATTCGCGCGCGGCCCGGCACGGCCGCCCTGGTGATGGATGGAGGCCGCGCGATGGAGTCGCCCGGCTGGCCGAACCCCTGATCAGACCCTCCGGATCAGCATGTGCTTGTATTCGGTCCACCTTCCGGCATCGTGGGCCTGCAGCTCGATTGAGCCTTCCTCCAGATTCTCCAGGCGGTCGTATTCCATCACGGTTTCGCCGTTGATTCGTACCAGGCAGGCGTTGTCCTTCGCTCGCATCTGGAACAGCCACCACTTCTCGGCTTCGATCCGCGGATACAGGCCGCGCTTGTAGGTGTAAAGCGAGCCGGTGGGATAATGGGCTCCCTCCACGTCATGGAGTTGAATTTCATAATGGCGGCCGCCGTTGCCTTTGCCTTCCGTTCGGAAAAGAACTCCGCCGTTGTGGTGCCGCGCATGGCGTACGTACATCTGCAGTTCGAAATCGCGGAATTTTTCGTTGGTGGCAAAGTGCCCCAGGCCGTCGCTATAGAGCACGCCGCCTACTGCCTGGAACCCGGGCTTGCCCTGGGAGACATGCCACTTCGAGAGATCCGCGGCGGTTTCGTATAGCGGCGTCCACTGCACGCCCGGAGGCAGTTCACGCACGCGCAGGTTGCGAAAGCGGATGGGGTACGACAGCGACTCGAAGCCCAGATACCCCTTGCGCAGCCGGTGCCGTAACTCCGGGATGCTTTCCAGGTCGAGGTCCTGGATCGGTTCGCCGTTGGTCCACACCTGCAGCCGCGGCCACTCCATCAGGATCCGGAAGTCGTTCCATTCGCCCTGGTTGCGCACGTTCACTTTGCGCGGGGCCACGATGGGAAAGATCGCGCCCATCGATTCCAGGCGCGGCGTTTCGTCCACCTGGTGGAAGATGTGCATCTGCATCCCGCACCAGATGTTGCGGCCGTGTTCCGGGGCGTGGATGTAGATGCCGGAATCGGTCCACCCTTTCACGAAGAACTCGCCGCGAAAATCGAAGTTTTCGTACTGGCGGGTGGACCGCAGCCATGCCGGGAACCCGGCGCTCTGGTGCACCACGATATCTCCGTTATCCACGTAGAAGGCGGTTTCCGGACCGCCCTCAGTCGACCAGCCGGTGAGCGTGCGGCCGTCGAACAGCGATGTGAGGCCGGATTCGCTCGCGGCTTGTGCAGCCGCACAAAGAACCGGCGAAGCAGCGGCGGTAGCGAGAAATTCGCGTCGTTTCATTCAGGTTAATTCTACCTTTACGCGATACGATGGAGTCGTGTCCAACCAGCACGGAGCTTCCGCACCCGTCGCGCCGGATGTCCCGGAGCCTTCGCTGGCGGAGCGTGCACGCACCCTCGCCGCGATCGGGCGTATCGGCACGATTTCCACCCACTCGCTTAAATTCCCGGGCTTCCCCTTCGGCTCGCTGATGCCCTATGCCGCCGACGGGCAGGGGCGGCCGGTGGTGTTCATCAGCAACATGGCGATGCACACCCAGAACCTCCACCAGGATCCGCGTGCCAGCCTCTTTATTCCGCAGCCCGATGCTTCCGCCGACCCCCTCGGCTCGGCGCGCCTGACGCTGATCGGGTCCGCCGAAAAAGTGCCGGCCGGGGAAGTCGCCGAACTCTATCTTTCCCGGCATGAGAGCGCCCGGCAGTGGCAGGAGTATAGCGACTTCGCTTACTACAGGCTGGAGATTTCGGGCCTCTACTACGTGGGCGGGTTTGGTGTGATGGGCTGGGTTTCCGCCGCGGGTTATTCGAGCGCGCGTCCCGACCCGCTGGCCGAGTCGGCCGGCGGAATCATCCAGCACATGAACGCCGACCACGCCGAAGCGCTCCGTCTGATCGCCCGCCGCTTCGCTTCAGAAGAAGCCGATTCTGCTGCGATGACGTCGGTGGACCGCTTGGGATTCCACCTCCGCCTCCGCTCCGGAGACAGCGTTCACGGCTGCCGCGTCGCCTTTCCGCGCGAGGTGCGGGACACAAACGACGCGCGCGTGGTGCTGGTCGAAATGGCGCGCCAGTCGCGCTCCTGACGTCTTGGAAAGGTGCGACCGCGCGTTGGGCCCGCATGCCGCTCCCTGGCTTGACTAACGGTGCGCCTTGGTGATGTCCCGGTGGCTGATCTTCGCCGTGAACCCGGCCTCGGTCAGGTTCTTTCGGATCTGCTCCGCCATCATCACCGAGCGGTGCTGGCCCCCCGTACAGCCGAAGGCGATCGTCAGATAGCTCTTGCCTTCCCGGATGTAGTGCGGCAGTAAGTAGACCAGCAGGTCCGAAATCTTCTCGATGAACTCCACCGTCTGCGGAAAGGAGCGGATGTACTTCGCGACCGAGGGATTTCTGCCCGTTTTCTGCTTGAATCGCGGAATATAGTTCGGATTCGGCAGGAACCGCACGTCGAAAACCAGGTCGCTGTCCGGAGGCACTCCGTGGCGATATCCGAAACTGGTGACGTAGATCATGATCTTCGCCCCGTCGCGGTGGCCGCCGAAGCGCTCCCCGATGAACTCGCGAAGCTCGTGGACCGTGAACTTGGAAGTGTTGATGATCAGGTCCGCCATGGCGCGGATCGGCGCCAGTTTCGACCGCTCGGAGCGTATACTCTTGAAAATCGAGCGATCCGTCCCCAGCGGATGAGGCCGGCGGGTTTCGCTGAAGCGCCGCGCGATCACTTCCTCGTCGGCTTCCAGAAAGACCAGTTGCGCGTTCACCGATTCTTTGATCTTGCCGTAGATCTCCGGGAAGCGCTTCAATCCTTCGCCTTCCCGGACATCCACCACCAGAGCCGACGCCGCGATGCTCGGATTATCGCGGGTCAGTTCAGCCAGTTTGGGGATCAGTTCGATCGGAAGGTTATCCACGGCATAATAGCCCAGGTCTTCCAGATCCTTGAGCACACTCCCCTTGCCGGATCCGCTGAGGCCCGTGATCACGACGACCTCGGGCTTGCTCGCGGGGGAGGGCCTGGGGGACGCCGCAGACTCTTTTTTCATTCGGTGCTGTTATGCCTCGATCAGGTCGAAGTTGCCGTCGCGGCGCCGCACCAGGACGGAGACCCGGTTTGTTTCGGCGTCGCGATACACCATATAACTCCGGTTCTCTTCCATCTCGAGCAGCGCTTCGTCCAAGGTCATCGGCTTCCGCTTCTGATGATGATTGACACGGAATACGCGGCCCTCGGTCTCGCCCTCCGGCGCGGAAGCGGCTGCGGGCTCGCTGGCCACTTCGGGCGCCGCCTTGTGCGGTGTTCGCTTGGTATCGCGCCACTTCGTTCGGGTCTTGACGGCTTGCTTTTCAAGTTTTTCAGCGGCGCCCGTGATCGCATTGACAAGGTCGCTGCTCGTACCCACTCCAACCATCTGATGGTTGTAGTAGTTGATGGTAGCCTCCGCCCGGTGGGTTCGCCGCTTCGAGCGATAAAATCACGTGCGTCTCCACCTCGCGCCGCCCGTCAAGAAGCTTGCCGATTTTGGCAAAGCGTGCCTCCAGCTTCTTCAACTGGGCAGGCGCCAGTTCCACCTGTCTGCCGGTATACGTGATCTTCATGGGTTCTCCCTTCCGGCCCCGATGGGTCGAAATACAACCCCTCTTTTGTTATAACTCATATGCCGCCCCCGCCCCGGCGGGAAAAGCGGGATGCCCGAATCGTCAGTTGCGGATGCGGCGCTGGTGAGTGGACGGGATCTTCATGTCCTCGCGGTATTTTGCGACCGTCCGCCTGGTGACGTTAATCCCTTCGCCCTGCAAGAGCACCGTGATCTGCTCGTCGGTCAGGGGCTTGGACCGGTCCTCGTCCTCAATCATCTTCTTGACTTTACGTTTTAGCAGCAGCAGCGGCGTTCCGCCGCCCAAAGGTCCCTGAACCGCTTCGGAGAAGAAGTACCGCAGTTCGTAGACGCCCTGCGGGGTGTGGACGTACTTGGCGGCCACGGCCCGGCTGACGGTCGAGGGATGCACGCCAACTTCCTCCGCGACCTCCTTGATCATCATCGGCTTCAGATGGTCGAGACCCTGGCTCAGAAACTCCGATTGCCTCCGCACGATCGCCTGGCAGACTTTCAGGATGGTCTGCTTCCGCTGTTCGATATTCTTCATCAGCTGGATGGCCGACGTGTAGCGTTCCCGGACGTAGTCGCGGACTTCCTTGGTGGCCCCGTTTTCGCGGTCCAGCATCTTGCGGTACTGGGCGTTCAAACGCAGTTGCGGAACGTCCTCGTCATTCATCTGGATGATGTAGTCATCCCCGTCCTTGATGAAGTAGACGTCCGGCTCGATAATCCGCGCGCCCGCCCCTGAGTACCGAAGCCCGGGCCGGGGATTCAGGTGGTGGATCATGTCCACCGCGATCTCGATGTGCTCCAGCGGCCGGGCCAGAATCTTGGCGATCTCCTTATACTGCCGGGTTTCCAGCAGCCGCAGATGGTTGGAGATGATCTGCCAGGCGACACCGCCCTTACCGTTGATGCTCTCGATCTGCAGCAGCAGGCATTCCCGCAGGTTCCGGGCCCCTACGCCTGCCGGGTCGAGCGACTGCACTGCCGTCAGCGCTTCCTGCACTTCTTCCGGTTTGTGCTCACCGACGGTGGCGATCTCTTCGAGCGAAGCGGAAAGATAGCCGTCTTCGTCCAGATTTCCGATGATCGATTCGGCGGCATTCCGAATTCGGTCGGAGATCACGCTCACGCTCAACTGAGACCTGAGGTAGTCTCCCAAAGTCACCGGAGCCGATAGGAACGTCTCGAACGACGGCTTCTCGACGGCTTCCGAAGCCGGGCTTTTGTACCCCGGGTCCAGGTAATCGTCGAAGAAGGAGCCGAAATCGATCTCGTCGAACGGATCGGTGGCTGCGGGCGGGTCCAGCAAGGGATCGTTGGCGCCCTGGACCTCCGGTTCCGAGGCGGCCGCCGCGGCGGTTTCCTCGGCGTCCGGGAACAGGTTGCCGTTGATCGCTATATCACCATCGGAGCCGCTGAGCGAGTTGGCGTCATTCAGTACGGCAGCTTCCAGAAGCTGCTTGTCGGCTGGATCCGCTACCGTTTCCGCTTCCAGCAGCGGCAGCAGTTCCTCCGGCGTGACTTCCTCTCCCGATTCCTCCGTGGATTCTTCCAAAACCGGGTTCTTAACAATTTCCTGGGTGATCATCTCCTTTAGTTCCAGTCGGTTAAGCTGGAGGACGGTCACCATTTGCACCAGACCAGGGGTCAGAATCTGCTTCTGTGCAACCTTCAGTTGGAGTCTTGGCGACAGTAAGCTCATCTGCTACCTATAATATCACCGGATTAACGCATTCTCAGTTCCAAACGGCGCTTCCCCTAAGCAAGTTTAGTGCCGTTTTTTACCCGGGGTGTCAGCGGCTCCAAACGGACAGATGCAGGCCCGCTGGCAGGCTGCCGTGGGGCAGGTCGAGATCGTCCTTGACCAATGGAATAGAGACCGACTGTTCGTCCGCGCGGTCCGGAAAAGCGCCTCGAAAAGTGATCCAGAGATAGCGGACTCCGGCCCGGTCGCTGATTCCGAGCGTCCGTTCCTCGTCGAAGTACGACCGCAGAAGCGCCGCCCGTTGGGAATCATCGCAGGTGAGCAGCGCCTCCCGAATCACCCGCTGCCCGCCGGCATAGCTCAGGACCGCCACCACGTTTTTGGCGCGTAACCGGATATCCGCAGCATCATCGGGTGGCACTTCCAAACCGGCATAACGCGGCGTGCCGTCCGCGCGGGAAATCCCGAATTCCAGCGGCTGCACCTGGGTCTGGAACAGGCGCCGGCCGGAACCCAGGTGGTAGACCGCCCAACTCGGGACATCGG
Organism: Bryobacterales bacterium; assembly: GCA_963796485.1. Lineage (GTDB taxonomy): Bacteria > Acidobacteriota > Terriglobia > Bryobacterales > Bryobacteraceae > CAWCDJ01. The sequence goes on along the minus strand of CAWCLV010000010.1, from coordinate 443,259 downwards.
GGTCGGTCTCGTCCTCGACAATCCAAACCTCGCCGTTCCGTATGCGCGCATACGTGCCCGCCGCCTTCACTTCATAGAGCGGCTTTTGCCCGAGATCCGTGCCGAGCGGCCAGGCGGCCAGGCGGATTTCCGATTCCATCTCCTTATCGCCGATGATTTCCCGCGAGTGCACCGTTTTCCTGAGAACCAGCTTCCCGGCCAACTCGAAAGCGGTGTTGTGGATTTCCACGATCGAGTCGCCATTCTCCATACGGTGCACGATCGACGACTCGGAGCGGGCGGTGGTCTGGGCTGAAAGCGGAAGCGCGGTAATCAGGAGGCCGGTCAGGAGCGCGGAAAAACGGGCTGTCATCGCAGCTCTAAATGTACACCCGGCGGACCCGCGCGCTAATGCTGCACAGGATGTTGTAAGAAATGGTGCCGGCGGTCCTCGCGATCTGCTGGGCATCCAGGCAGGCATCGCCCTCGGAACCCAGCAAAGTCACCTCGTCGCCGGGGTGCAGCGCGGTCGTGTGGCTGAGGTCGATGGTCGTGAGGTCCATCGAAATGGTCCCCAGAATGGACGTGATTTTTCCATCCGCGATGACCTTGCCGCGGTTCGAAAGCCGGTGGAATATGCCATCGGCATAGCCGGCGCCCAGGATCCCGATGCGCATCGGACGGGGCGTCCGGAACGTCCCGCCGTAACCCACGAGCGCGCCCTCCGGAAGGTCCTTGATCGCGAGAATCTTCGCTTTCCAGGTCAGGGCCGGGCGGACTTTGAGCAGAGGACCCGGAGCGTCGCCGCGCGCCGGCGAGACGTACCCATAAAGAGCATGCCCGGCCCGGACCATGGTGTGCCAGCCATCCGTCCTGCCGTAGCAGATGGCGTTCGTACTGGAGGTGTGAAGATGCACCGGCTGTACGCCGCCGGCCTTCAGTTCGTCCTGAAGCCGGTGGAAGTAGCGCAACTGTTCGTCCGTCTGCGTGGTGGTGTAGTCGGCCGCGGAGGCGAAATGCGTCATCAGGCCCTCGAGTTGCGCGCTACGCATCCCGGCGAGCACGCCCAGGATTTCCGAAGCACACGTGCGGGTTCCGAGGCGCCCCATCCCGGAATCGATCTTCAGGTGGAAGCGCACGGGCTTGCCGTAGGCGTACGAGATGTCGTCCAGTTGCCGCATCTGGTCGAGGGAATGCACGGCCGGGGTGAGGTCGTATTCCACCAGCACCTCGCCTTCATAAGGAAGCACGCCTCCCATCACGAGGATTCGGGTCTGGTGAATACCCCCGCAGCGAAGGGTCACGCCTTCGTCCACCGAACTGACCGCCAGCCAGCGGGCGCCCTCGGCGATCAGGACCCGCGAAACCTCCAGGGCCCCATGTCCGTAAGCGTCGGCTTTGACGACTGCCGCCACTTCCACATTCGGGCCGACTACCGCGCGGACGCTTTGGTAGTTGCGGGCAATCTGCCGGCGGGATACCAGTACGTAAGAACGGAACGGTGCGGACACTCTTTCTTGATTGTAATCGGTAGGGTAGGCCTCCGGCCCGCGCGCCGGAGGCGCTCCGCACGCCTCGTGCGGATTTCTCACCGGCCACCAGGCGAATCTGCGCAGGCTCCCGGCCGCGCAAGCCCGGAGGCCTGCGCCAGGTGTAGCGCGACAATTCCGCCGGTGAGATATTCGTAGCGCACATTTTCAAAACCCGCGGCCCGCATGTCCTCCGCCAGCTTCGGTGCCGACGGAAATTTTCGGACCGATTCCGGCAAATAAGCGTACGCGTCTCGCGAGCCCGAAATCGCGCCCCCGATCCAGGGCAGGATTCGGCGGGAATAGAAGTTGTACAACGCCCGGAACGCCGTATTGGGGGGCGTAGAGAATTCGAGAATCGCCGCCGTGCCGCCGGGCTTCAGGACCCGGCGCATTTCGTGCAAGCCCGCCTCGTAATTGGCGAGGTTGCGGAACCCGAACGCCACCGTGATCAGGTCGAGCGCGCCATCCCTTACCGGCAGCTTCAGCGCGTCGGCTTCGAACAGCGGCGCGCTGGTTTTCCCGCGGGCGGCGATCAGCATGGGGTGGCAGAAATCCGAACCCAGTACGCGCGCGCGGGCCGGGCGGCTGAGGGCCAGCGCCAGGTCGCCCGTGCCGCAGCAGATGTCGAGGACGCGCGCCTCGGGCCTGTCGAGCACGTGCCTCACCCGGCGCACGGTGTGCGCGCGCCAGTGGCGGTCGATATTCAGCGAAAGCAGGTGGTTGGCAAGGTCGTACCGGTGCGCCACGCGGCCGAACATGCAGCGGACCCAGGCCGCGGCCTCCTGTTCGCTGCGCGCCCCCTCGGGCGTCGTGCCCTTCATACCAGGGCGGACTCGATGGCGTTCCGAACCAGTTTCGAGTCGATTCCCGAGACCACTTTCACTTCGCCGATCCGCACCGGCAGCACGAAATGCACATTGCCCCGCACGGTTTTCTTATCGTGCACCAGGCGGGCCAGCAGATTATCGGGGCGAATGCCGTCGAGCGACGGAATCGGCCCGTACATCTGAATGGCCTCCAGCATCTCTACGCTGTCTTCGGCCGAGACGTACCCGGTCATTTCGCCCAGGTAGACCGCCGCGCGCATGCCCCATGCCACCGCCTCGCCGTGCAGGAACCGCGTGTACCCGGTTTCGGCCTCGAGCGCATGCCCGAAAGTGTGGCCGAAATTCAGGATGCGGCGCATGTCGTTTTCGCGCTCGTCGCCGGAGACCACTTCGCACTTCATGCGGACGGAATCGGCGATGATGCGGTCCACCGCGGCCGGTTCGCGCCCCAGCACTTCGGCGCTGTGTTCCGCCAGGAACGTAAATAACTCCGCCTCGCGGATGATCCCGGCCTTGACGATTTCGTAGAGCCCGGCCCGGTACTCGCGCTCCGGTAGCGTCGCCAGTGCCGAGGGGTCGATCAAGACGGCGAGGGGCTGGTGAAAGCTACCGATCAGGTTCTTTCCGCTGGTCAGGTTGACGCCGGTCTTGCCGCCGATCGAGGCATCCACTTGCGCCAGCAGCGTCGTCGGCACCTGAATCACCGGGATGCCGCGCATGAAAATGGCGGCGATGAAGCCGCCCATGTCGTTCACAATTCCGCCGCCGAACGCGATCACCAGGCTCGAACGGTCGCCGCCGCGCAGAATCATTTCTTCCGCGACTTCCTCGGCGAACGCCAGCCGCTTCCGGTCCTCGCCTCCGGGCAGGTACAGCACCTCGTGCGGCACGCCCGCCAGGCTGCGAGCCAGCGCCTCGCCCTGGTGCCGCCACACGTCGTCGGTGGATATAACGAATACCTTGCCGGTTTTGGGGGGAATGGATTGGGACGCGTGCCCGATCGCGCCGCGTTCCACAATCACGGAATAACACCGCTGCGGGGTTTCGACTCGAAACGTCGGCATAGTTGAGTTGTACCATGTTAGTTCGCCATGGAAGACCTCAAGAAGCTAATCCGCGAGGTGCCCGACTTTCCCAAGCCCGGCATCCTGTTCTATGACATCACTACGCTGCTGAAGGATAAGACCGGCTTTCGGGCGGTGATCGACGGCTTGCGCCACCATTACCGGGATGCACAAGTGGATATCGTGCTGGGGATCGAAGCCCGCGGCTTCATCTTCGCGCCGGCCCTTGCCTATGCTTTAGGTGCGGGTTTCGTGCCGGTTCGCAAGCCGAATAAGCTGCCCGCGGAATGCGTCTCCGTGACTTACGACCTGGAGTACGGGACCGACACCCTGGAGATGCACAAGGACGGCATCGTTCCCGGGGCCCGCGTCCTGATTGTGGACGATCTGCTCGCGACCGGCGGAACCGCCGCCGCAGCCGCGCGCATGGTGCGCCAGTCCGGCGGCTGCGTGGCGGGGCTCGGATTTGTGGTGGAGCTCACGTTCCTGAAGGGCCGCGCGAAGCTTCCGGGCTACGACGCCTTCTCGCTGATCCAGTACGAAAAATGAGCCGCACGCGCCGGGCCCGCGTGCGCGCGCTGGCCAAGATCAACCTCGACCTGCGGGTCCTCGGCAAGCGGCCCGACGGATTTCACGAGCTGCGCACCATTTTCCAGACGATTTCCCTCTCGGACCGGCTCGACATCGCCTTCACGCCGGGGAAGCGGACGGACATTCAACTCGAGGACGGCCTCGGCATTCCGGACAATCTCGTCAGCCGCGCGGCGTGTCTCGCGCTGGACGCGATGCGGGTGACCGGACGCGTCGAAATGCGTCTGGAAAAACGCATTCCCATGGGCGCGGGTCTCGGGGGCGGTTCTTCCGACGCGGCAGCGGTGCTGCTGGCGCTTCCGGTGCTGGCGGGCCGGAGCCTGGATGTCCCGCGGCTCTGCGAACTCGGTCAGCAACTGGGCAGCGACGTGCCGTTCTTTCTGCTCGGCGGCGCGGCGGTGGGAATCGGACGCGGCACCGAGATCTTTCCGCTGCCCGACAGTCCTGCCTGTCACGGCCTTCTGGCGGCTCCGGGGATTCACGTCAACACGGCCCAGGCGTATCGCGACCTGAGCCCCCGTTTGACAATCGAATTACAACAAAATAAAATCTTTAGTTTCCTGTCGCATACGTGGGGGTTCGGGGGCTTCGAGACATCGGCGAACGATTTCGAGCCGGTGGTCTTCGAGCAGCACCGAAGCCTGGCCGGCCTGAAACGCCGGCTGAGCCGGGCCGGAGCTTCGCTCGCAATGATGTCCGGAAGCGGCTCGGCGCTTTTTGGTCTGTTTCCGAACAGTGCTGCCGCCCGCGCTGCGCGCAGGATATTAGGAGACGAGCAGGCAGTCCCATTTTCATTGGTCAGTCGCGGCCGCTACCGCGGAATTTGGTATCGCGCGCTGGCAGCTCACTGTAGGGTAGGCCTCCCGGCCTGCCCCGGTTCGAAAGAGGAAAAAGCGGGCGGGCCGGGAGGCCTGCCCTACAATCAAAACGTATGGCCGCCCCGGAGCCGATACAAGCAATGAACCAAGACCGAGTCAAGATTTTCTCCGGTAATGCCAACCCGGCGCTGTCGCGGGAGATCGTCGAGGCTCTGGGCATGCAGCTGGCCGACGTTATGGTGCGGCAGTTTTCCGATGGCGAGATTTACCTCCAGATCAAGGAAAACGTCCGCGGCGCCGATGTCTTCATCATCCAGCCCACGTGCACCCCGGTAGACCGTAACCTGATGGAACTGCTGCTGATGATGGACGCGTTGAAGCGCGCCTCTGCAGACCGCATCACGGCAGTGTTACCCTATTATGGATACGCCCGCCAGGACCGGAAGGACAAACCCCGTGTTCCCATCTCCGCCAGGCTGGTGGCTGCGCTGCTGGAAACGGCCGGCGCGGACCGGGTTCTGACGCTCGATTTGCATGCGGCGCAGATCCAGGGATTTTTCGATATTCCGGTGGACCACCTGTTCGCCTCGCCGGTCATGATCGATTATTTCAAAACGGTCAGGATTCCGGACATGACGGTGGTATCGCCTGATGCGGGCGGCGTGGAACGGGCGCGCGCGTTCGCCAAACGGTTGAACTCGCCGCTGGCGATTATCGATAAGCGGCGGGAAGAGGCCAATGTCGCCGAGGTAATGAACGTGGTCGGCGATGTGGCCGGGCGAAACTGCCTGCTGGTGGATGATTTGATCGATACCGCGGGTACCCTGGTGAAGGGGGCCGAGGCGCTGCTGGCGAAGGGAGCCGCCAGTGTTTCGGCGTGCGCTACGCATGCAGTGCTCTCGGGTCCGGCGGTCAAGCGGATCGAGGCATCGGAGCTCAGGGAAGTGGTTTGTACGAATTCGATTCCGCTCTCGAAAGAGGCGGCAAAGTCGAGCCGGATCAAATCGTTATCGGTCGCGAAACTGCTGGCGGAAGCCATCCGGTCGATTCACGAAGAGACTTCGGTCAGCGTTTTGTTTATTTAGGGAAACAGAGCCGCGACCGTAAGGGAGCGGGCAACCGGGCAAGATCACGGGCTCTCGAACCCACGTTAACCGCAAGGTGAACCGGACTTCGAACCCGCAAGGAGAAATGAAGTGAAAAAAGAAATTACGGTAGACGCCGCGGTGCGTACCTCGCGCGGCAAGAACGAGGCGCGCCGCACGCGGCGCGACGGCCAGATTCCGGCCGTGGTTTACGGAGCATTTAAAGATCCCGTCAGTGTCGCGCTGGATCCTCGTGCGATCTTGAAGATCGTCCGCAGCACCACCGGCTACAACACGATTTTCACCCTGGCCATTGCCGGCGGCGAAAGCACGCCCGTCATGCTGGTCGATCAGCAGGTCGATCCAATCAGGGGTACCCTGCTGCACGCCGATCTCAAGCGCATCGATCTCAGCAAGCGCATTCGCGTCACGGTTCCGGTTCACACCGCCGGCGAGGCCAAGGGCGTGAAGGTGCAGGGCGGTCTTCTCGAGGTCATCACCCGCTCCATCGAGATCGAGTGCCTTCCGGACGACATTCCGGAATCGTTCACGGTGGACGTTTCGGAACTGATGATCGGCCAGAGCAAGCGCGCCAGTGATGTCGGCGTCTCCGGTTCCATGAAACTCCTGAGCGCGCCCGACACCGTGGTGGCGCACGTGGTCGCGCTTCGCGCCGAAGAGGTTGCACCCGTGGCCGAAGGTGCCGCGCCAGTCGCCGAAGCGGCCACACCCGAAGTCGTCAAGAAGGGCAAGAAGGAAGAGGAAGCTCCCGCCGAGGAAAAGGGCAAGAAGAAGTAATTTGCCATGTTCCTGGTCGCCGGTCTGGGGAACCCTGGCGAGGAGTACGCCTTCACGCCGCATAACCTGGGGTTCCTCACCGTGGACCGGCTGGCCGAGCAGTACGGCATCCGCGTCACCCGCAGGGATTCCAGGGCGCTCGTCGGTATGGGCGAAATCGACGGTCACCCGGTGATGCTGGCCAAACCGCAAACTTTTATGAACCTCAGCGGCACCTCGCTCGCGCCGCTGATCGAAAAGCACTCGATCGAACTCGGCCGTTTCGTGGCTGTGTACGACGAACTGGATCTTCCGTGGCTGGGACTGAAGATCAAACCGAAGGGCTCGGCGGCCGGGCATAATGGCATGCGGTCGCTGATTTCCAGTCTGCATACGGACCAGTTCATGCGGGTGCGAATGGGGATTCATCCGGGCCATCCGATTCGGGATGGCGCGGAATTTGTGCTGGCGCCGGTCAAGCGCTCGCAAAGGAAGGAATTGGACGAATTCGTCGACTATGCAGCCGGCGCGGTTCGCTCCATAATTGCCGAAGGCGTCGAAAAGGCCATGACGAAGTTCAATCGTCGCGCCCCAGGCTTAAACATAGAGGAAGAATGAGGATTTACGAAGAGCTGTTCATTCTGAAACCGGATGCGCCGGATGAGGAAGTGGATCAATTCGTCGAGCAGTTGCGGACGCAATTGACCACCGCCGGCGCCACGGTGGATAAGGTCGACAAGTGGGGCAAGCGCCGGCTCGCCTATCGCATCGACAAGTACCGGGAAGGCGCCTATGTGCTGTTTCAGTTCACGGCCGCGCCCGAGATCGTCAAGGAATTCGAACGCCGCCTGCGCGTTTCCGACATCGTGATGAAATTCCTGACCGTCCGCATCGACGAGACGCTGAAGCGGCTCGAGAAGCGGAAGAAGATTCGCGACAAGCGCGCCGCGCGGCGTGCGGCGAACGCGCCGGCTGCCCCGGCGCCCGGAGTTGCGCAGCCTTCGGTTGCGCAGCAGGTCACAGAATCGGCGCCGGTGGCAATGCCGGGCCTGCCAAAGGAGAGCTAGACCATGGCGGAATCGAGAGGAAGACCAGGCAGCGCCGCGCAGCGGCCGACCGGCGGCGACAAGGCTGTTGCCACTCAAAAGAAACAGTACTTCCGGCGCAAGAAGGTGTGCCGCTTCTGCGTCGAGAAGATCGATGACATCAACTACAAGGACGTGAAGATGCTTCATGCCTTCGTGGCGGAGCGGGGCAAAATCATCCCCCGCCGCATTTCGGGGGTATGCGCGCCGCACCAGCGCCGGCTGACGGACGCCATCAAGAAAGCGCGGAACATCGCGCTGCTGCCGTTCGCGGCGTCGTTCTAGGCGGGAGGAAATTGGAAATGGAAGTCATTCTCAGAGAAGACATCGAAAAGCTGGGCACCCGCGGCGAAGTAGTGAAGGTCGCGCCCGGTTACGCCCGCAATTTCCTGTTGCCCAAGCGCCTCGCGGTGGAAGCCACCGCCTCTAACAAGAAGATCGTGGAACAGGAGCGCCAGGCGCACCTGCGCAAGGAAGCCAAGCTGGTAGGCGAGGCGGAGGATCTCTCCAAGCTGCTCACCGGCGTCAGCGTCACCATCGCGCAGAAGGCCGGCGAAAACGACCAGTTGTTCGGTTCCGTGACGTCGAAAGACGTGGCGGACGCCCTGGCCGCCCAGAACTTCACGATCGACCGCCGGAAGATTCAGCTCGAAGAGCCCATCAAGCAGCTCGGCGAGTTCAAGGTTCCGGTGCGCCTGCACAGAGACGTCACCGCCGAAGTGACGGTCTTAGTCGTCAAAGAAGGCTAGCCAGTGCCGTGGCGCAGGCCGCCCGGCCTGCGCCACCCCGCTGAATCAGGAGATCACCGAAAGGCGAGGAACCCCGTCTTGCTGAAGGAGCCTCCGACCGAAACCTTGACCGTGACGGCGCCTGCGCCGGCGAGGGACCGCGGCAGTTCCAGATTAATCTGGTCCGGCCCGGGGTATTGAAGCTGCGGTCCTGAGTAGGATGGCAGCACGGGCCCCACGTACTCGGGTGACATATAAAACGAGGCTCAGGGTTTCCTCTTCAGGACCGAACACGATCGGCTTGGGAATGGCGCTCCCACTATCATCCAGGCCGTAAACCGTCTCCCACGAAGCATCCTGCCCCAAACGACTGCGCGCCAGCGAGGCGGCGGCGAGCCCGGCGCTGTTGATCATGAACAGCCCCGGCCCAACCGGCGCGACGGCAAACTCTACCCGGGCATCCGGCCAGCCGTCTCTGTGCACTGAGATTGTCGCAGCGCCAGAGGCCGACTCGTCGGGGACGACGGAGCCCGCCCGCCCTCCCCCGGCATCGTCCAGTTCGGGGTTCAAGATACCTGTGTGACTACCGGCCGGATGCACCCTCGCCCGACTGCCACTTTCGGCATAATAGGTCAGCGAGGCGCGCGCCGGAAACGTCGCGAAGAATCTTCAAGAAAGCAGAGGTCGCCTCCGTTCTTGCGCAACTCGTCCCACGTGTCCCCTTCGGTGAAGATGCTTTCCGTAAGGCATTCGGCGAAGTAGCCGCCGGCGCTATCGGATTCCCGGGCCACCTCGAATACCGGTTCACTCATACGTCGATGACACGGCGGCCACGAAAGCGCCGCCGCGATTTGCGAATACCGGGTCAGCGCTGAAGGCGAGGATCAATGCGAGAGACCAGCAGGCTATGGGAGACTGGCGGAGTGGGCGTCATTTTCCTCTCGGGTCCTATCGGAGCGGGCAAGACGGCAGTGGCCAGGGCGTTGTTGCCGCTGCTTCCCGCCCCTCTTTCCTACATTGAGGGCGACACATTCTGGTCGTTCATCAGGCAAGGAGGAGAACGCGGATTGCGGGAACACTTTCCGGTGCTGGTACGGTCGATGACGGCGGCGGCGGTTCCGTTCGCGCGTTCAGGCTTTCGGGTCCTGATCGATTTTTCAATACCACCTGCTTTCGTCGAGACGGCCCGCAAGATCCTGAAGGAAATTCCGTTCGATTTTGTCCTGTTGCGTCCGAGCTTGCAGGTTTGCGTAGAACGGGCAGCCTCGCGAGAGGAGGGCGCGATTACCGACTATGAAATGTTGAAAAACTTTTACGCGCGCTTCGAAGAGGGAACCGTTGCGCCGATTTGCGATGACAACGCGGACCCCGCCTCTCTGGCCCGGCAAATCGCCGATGGCCTGAATCAGGGGCGGTTCCGGGTGGTCTGAGTATTTCACCGGCACGACACGCCCGTTCTTGAGAAGTAACGATCTACCGGATCTCCTGAGCTACTCTCCGGGCGATCGATTCACGTTCGTTCCGATTGCTTGAGCGGACGCGCAATCGGAAGCTGCCAGCCGCGCCGCATGGCCATAAAGCGGAGACCAAAGCAGAGCGCTGCGCCGGCCACATCCGCAAGGAAGGACGGGACATGCAGCATCCTTCCAGTAACCACTACCGCCGCGCCGATCAAGGCGGCGACTGCGTAAAGCTCGGTACGCAACACTGTCGGGATCTCCCTCACGAGCACATCGCGCACCATGCCGCCCCCGATTCCGGTCAGCATCCCGAGCAGGGTCGCCGCAACCGGTCCCGCGTGAAAGGCCAGCGCCTTACCCGCGCCGGCAACCGCAAAAAGTGCCAGCCCGGCGGCGTCGAACACCAGCACCGGGCTGCTCAGCCGGTCGATGATCCGGTACCAAAAGAACGTAATCAGCCCGGCAAGCATGGAAACGGCAACATATCGCCAGTCGCTGATAGCCGCCGGGGGAACCGCTCCAATCATCACATCGCGCGCGATCCCGCCCGAGTTGCCCGCTGCGAAGGACAAGACCAGAACACCAAACAAATCGAGCCTGTGCCTCGCCGCCGCCGTCGCTCCGCTAAGCGCAAACACGAACGTGCCGCCAAGGTCGAACGCCACCAGCAGCGAGTTGATTAAGATATGCTCGTTTACCACCATCGGCTTATGTGGACAGCCAGGCCTGGGCGGCAACCACCAGTGACTGCACGCCTGTTTCTAACGTTGGATGGATCACTGGCGCGAAACGCGGGTTGTGATTGGTGGGGATCCCGGCAATCGTGCCATCCCTTTGTGCCTTCGTGTACACGTCGGGATCGGTGCCGCCAACGAACCAGAAAACGGACGGCACGCCCCACTCTGATCCAAAGGATCCGAAGTCTTCGCTGGCACTCGTCGGCTCGGCTTCCTGCACGCGGCCTTCAGGAAAGTACTTGCGAAATGCGTCGCCTACCCGCTCGAATGCATCCGGGTCATTCTTAACAAGAGAGTAGCGGTCCAGCGGGGTGATCTCCGGTTTCCTGGGGGCCCCTGAAGCTCTGGCTTCCGCATTGACGATGCGCTCGATCGCCGCAAGCACCCGCTTGCGGACACCCTCGTCGAAGGTGCGAACGTTCAGCTTGATCATTGCCTCGTCTGGAATGACGTTTTCCTTTGTGCCGGCCTGCAGCGAACCGACCGTGACTACCGCGGCCTCCGTAGCCGCAATCTCGCGCGAGACGATCGTTTGCAGGCGGAGCACGGTCGCAGCCGCCATAATTACCGGGTCGATGCTGGCCTGCGGCATCGATCCGTGAGCGCCCTGTCCAAACATTCGAATCTGCAGGCTATCGCCGGCGGAGGTTACGACGCCGGCGCGCGAACCAAGGACGCCGGAGGGCCCGACCATAACATGTTGTCCAAGCACAACATCGGGTTTGGGAAAACGTCTGAAAAGGCCATCGTCAATCATCGCCCGCGCGCCCTGCGCGGTCTCCTCCGCCGGCTGAAACACGGGCATCAGCGTCCCGCGCCATGCATCCCGGGTTCGCGCGAACAGGGTGGTGGCGCCTATTAGCCACGTGACGTGCATATCGTGACCGCAGGCGTGCATCACCGGCACGGTTTTCCCGTCGGGATCGGTCGCGGTGATGCTGCTGGCATAAGGCAGCCCGGTCGCCTCCTTGACTGGCAACGCATCCATGTCCGCGCGCAGCATGACAGTTGGTCCGTCGCCATTCCGCAGCAAGCCCACAACGCCCGTCTTCCCGACCCCGATGGTCACTTCATAGCCTGCGGCGCGAAGGCGGTCCGCCGCTATACGAGCCGTCCGCTCCTCATGCATCGACAGTTCGGGATGAGAATGGAGGTCCTTGTAGACGGACTCCAGATCGGGCAGCAATTCGTTGAGGTTTGCGAAGATTGTCCCGGAGTCTTTCTGCGTTTCTTCGCTCATCGTGCGATGCCGCTCGTCTCGCATGAATCTATCCTAGATCCTCCCGAAAAGTAGTGCTTCGGAATAATCTCCGGGCGGTTGCCCATCCGTGAGGAGCGGGCCGCATACTGGCTGCCGTGCGTTCCGAGACCTCCGGGAGAATGGGCCCTCTTGTGCCTGCCCAGGCGGAAGCCTACAATTCGACTGAAGTCCGCTACGGGCTATAACAAGGACAATCATGAAGGTCGTAGTAATTGGTGGTACTGGACTCATTGGATCGAAGCTTGTCAAAAAGCTTCGTGAGCATGGGTTGGAAGTGGTAGCCGCGTCGCCCTCGTCTGGTATCAACAGCATCACAGGCCAGGGACTCGCAGATGCGCTGAAGGACGCCTCCGTGGCTGTCGATGTAACAAACTCCCCTTCCTGGGAGGATGCGGCAGTGCTGAAGTTCTTCGAGACCTCGACCCGTAACCTTCTCGACTATGAAGCGGCCGCGGGTGTGCAACATCACGTTGCGTTGTCGGTCGTAGGCACGGAACACCTGCTCGAAAGCGGCTTCTTCCGCGCAAAACTCGTTCAGGAGAACCTGATCAAAGCCTCCTCAATTCCGTACTCAATCGTACGAGCCACGCAGTTCTTTGAATTCGTGCCGAAAATCGCCGATCTTTCCACCGAGGGTGACAAGGTGCGCCTGCCTTCCGTCCTCTTCCAGCCCATGGCAGCCGATGATGTCGCCGGCGCACTGGGCGGAATCGCCATGGGCCCGCCTGTGAACGGCACCGTTGAGATAGCGGGTCCCGAACAGTTTCGCCTGGATGAAATCGTCCGGCGGGACTTGGCAGCGCGCGAGGATTCGCGTCAGGTCATCTCTGACCCACGCGCGCGCTACTACGGCATCCGGGTGAGCGAGAGGGCGCTGGTCCCGATCGACGGCGCGCGACTCGGCGAGACACGCTTCGAGGACTGGCTCGATCAATCTACGAAACAGGTTCCAAAGACCGGCCGGCCGGGGGCGTAAGCGCAGCGAAGACGAGACTGCGAGTCGATCCGTGCTCGCCGCGGGGAGGCTCGGAAATCGATCAGCGCCCGAAGTCCCTTCATCGCGAAAACAGATTTTCGGGAGTTCTGCGGCCGGGACATTCCGCAGCCGTCGCACATCATCCATCAATGCTTCGGCTGTGAAGGCGGATTCCTCCGCCAGGGGATGGGCTGAACCAGCCTCCGCCGCGGGGTTCGGCTACAGACAAGCGCGTCTGCTCGCGCTGTGGATCTTTTTCGAGACGTTGGTGGGAATCGGGGAGAACACGACTCAAATGCCACAACTGGGAAAGACGATGCTGCGCGCGGCGCTGGGGGCGCTGGGCCTGTTGATGGTGCCGCTCGTGGCATCGCGGGTGGTGGATGGATGGAACTGGGGCCCGGGAGCATTCGTGTTCACGTATGTCCTGTTCTTCGCAACGGGGATGGCTTATGCGCTGATCGCGAGGAAGATGGGCGCGTGGTCGTACAAGGCGGGCGTTGGTGTGGCGCTGGCGGCCGGGTTCGGCTTGGGGTGGTCCAACATGGTCCATGTCGCGGACTCGGGAAACCCGGCGAACCTGGCGTACTACAGCGTGCTCGCAGTGGGCGCCGTTGGGGCCCGTCTGGCGCGGCTGAGGGCGCAAGGGTTGGCTCGCGCGTTGTTCGCAATGGCGGCGACCCTTGCGGCGATTGCCCTGATGCTGCCGTCGGGCGCGCCGCCGGAGATGGCACGGAACATGGCCATCGGACATGGTGTGTTCGTGGCGTTGTTCGCAGCGTCGGGTCTGCTGTTCCGGCACGCGAGTCTGGCAGGATTGAACTAAAAAGCGAGTCGGGCCGGATCGAGACCCACTTGTCGCCGGGCATCCGCCGGCTTGCGTGAGACGTCAAGTCCATCCGGCAGAGGCATCACGGGAGTGGTCTCGCACGACGCACCCCGGCATCCACTCGGCGTTTCGCGGCCAGGCGATTATCGGCGGATTGAGCTGCGCGCACCACGGTACGCGGCTCCCCGGGTTTGCCTTCGGGCCGCTCCGCCTGCGCCATGGCGGCTCTAACCAGATCCCGGACGCCTGGAGCATCCAGATCTGTCGCCTGCGCGATCCGGACGTGCCGGATCACTTTGCCCTCGCCACGCAGCAGGCCGTGCGGATCGGGCAGTATCGAGCCGAAATTGAAGCCGAGGTTCACCCAATTGGCATGCGTGGTGGTGAAGACAAACGCGTCGCCAGGTCGCCCCGTGAATGTGAAGTGATCGGCAATGGTGTACACCTCATAGACGAACTCGCTGGCTTCGGGAGCCTCTTCGAGGATCAGTTTTCGCGTGGCCAATGCGAGCTTTTGAATCTTCTCGCCATAAGGCAGGAGAAGCTTGACGTATTCCGGATCGGGCGAACGCAGATGCAAATGGTCAGTGTATCTCACAAGTGGTTCGGCCGTTCGGAAGTTTTCATATGGGCGCGTAGTCGCCGGCCGCCGACTGATTGGCGCATGGCAGCAACGACGAAGCCGGAACATTTTCATCCTTCGTGCGGCACGAAAGGCTATGGCCTATTCGTGCCGCAGAGCCGCCAGCGGATCGATTCGGGACGCTCGCCTTGCCGGCGCATAGCCGGCGAGAATCGCGGAGCTCAGGAGGATGGCGCCGGCCAGCGCCAGGGTTCCCGGATCATTGGGTTGGGTATCGAACAGAAGCGATTTGACAAGCCGGGACGCGATTAACGCGGCAGGCACGCTGATTGCGAGCCCCACCGCGGCCAGTATTAGAACGCGGCGCAGAACCATCCATACCACGGCGCCGCGTTGCGCGCCCAGAGCCATGCGGATTCCAATCTCGCCGGTCTGCCGCGCGACGCTGTAGGACATCGTTCCGTAGAGCCCCACGCATGCCATCAGGAGAGCGAGAATCGCGAAACCCGTACACAATCTCGCGAACATGATTTCCCGGCTGATCGTCCGATCGATTTCCGCGGCCTGCGTGACCACGTTGGTGACGGGTATGCGGGAATCGGCCTCCCGCACGATCTCATGCACACTCCGGACATACCCCAGCGGATCGCCCGCGGTGCGCAGCGCGTAGGTCACCCGGTCCGGAGAAAACTGGCTGGCCGCTACGAATACGGTCATTGGACTCCCCTGCTTCAGGCTCCCGTACCGCACGTTACCCGACACGCCGACGATTTCGAGATCGCGATCGTCGTCCACGAACGTGATGCGCCGGCCCACCGGATTCTCGTTCCCGAAGTAAGTCCGCGCCAGCCGCTCACTGATGACCGCAACGGGCGTGGAGCCCTGTTGGTCGCGGCCGTCAATCCCACGCCCGGCCAGGATCGGAATCTGCATCGTGATGAAGAAACGCGGTGCGGCGGCCATAACGCCTGCGCCTTGGATGGTCGCGGCGCCGATCTTCATCGTTCCCCGGTATGCCCCCCCGGCCTCGCCGGCGCTGATGATCGAGGATTGCGAAAGCGTCGCGCCGCTCACTCCCGGGATTGACTCGAAATGTTTGCGCAGGTTTTCGTAAAAAGCGGCGATCTCCGAGTCGCGATGCCCGGCCTGGCGCGCATTCAACGTGAACAGAAGGATGTTCTCGCGGGCGTATCCCAGGGGGATTGAGTGCAGTTTGTCGAGTGTCCGGACAAATAGCCCCGCGGCGACCAGGATGCCGAAAGACATCGCGATCTGGGCGACCACCAGAACGTTTTGCGCGCGGCGGCGCGATCCGCCCCCGCGGCCATTCTTTAGCGTGGGCATGACGTCCGGACGCGTCGACTGAATCGCTGGAGCGAGGCCGAATAACAGGCCGCAAACCACCGAGAGCGCCGCCGTCACGGCCAGCACGTGCCAGTTCAATTCCGCGTGCATTGCAAGATTCCTCCGCCCGTTCGTGAGCAGCAGCGTCAGCATTCGCACGCCCCAGATCGCAAACACCACCCCTAGCGCTCCGCCGAGCGACGCCAGCAGCACACTCTCGGTAAGCAACTGCCGCACGACCCGAAACCGCCCCGCTCCCAGGCTGAGCCTGACAGCCATTTCGCGGCGTCGCGCGGCGGCCCTTGCCAGCAGCAAATTGGCGATGTTCGCGCACGTGATCGCCAGGATCAGTCCCACCATCGCCAGGAGCACGTACAGAGGCTTGGAATACTCGCGGCGCAAGCTACCCAGACCGGCGGCGCCGGGATTCAGTGTCAGCGCGGGCAGTTTGGCGCGCTCACCGTCGGTCGTCGCGGTGGCGGCAACCCATTGATGAAAGCGAGGAGCCAGCGCTGCCTGCGCCCGGGCCATGCTTACGCCGGGACGCAGGCGGCCCATCATTTCGATCCAGTAGAAGTTTCCGTCGGGATACATACGAGCCGCTCGGGCGCCGTCCACGAGCAGATTCGTGTGCAACGGAAGGTAAAGGTCCGGCGCCGCCGCAGGGTCGACTCCGAAGAATGCCGGCGACGCAACGCCGATGACCGTGAAGGGCACGTTATCGACGAGAATCGACTGTCCAATCGCATTCGGGGGCCCTCCAAAGCGATTTTGGCTTGTAGCAAAACTGATTACGGCGACCGGCGCCGCGCCTGGACGGTCGTCTTCGGAGTCGATCAGACGTCCCGCGGCCGGCGACACTCCCAGGCTGTGGAAATACTCGCCGGTGACGTACTCCGTGCCGGCGCTCATGGCCTGCCCGCCGACGGCCAGGGTGCGGTTATGTCCGTTGCAGTATCCGAAGATCGTGGAGAAGACGGGATTCTCCTCGCGCAGCGTCTCGAACGCGCCATACGGGAAGATCCCGGTGACCAGGGAGCCTTTGTCGCCCGGCCAGAAAAGGCCTTGTAACCCGTGCACGACGTGTTCCCAGTCTCCGCCGGCGTTCTGGGGAGGCCGGCTACGCCAGTTCAAGACCACCAGCGACTCGGGATCGGCCACCGGCAGCGAGCGCATCAGAATCGACTCCATCAAGCTGTAGATCGCAGTATTGGCCCCGATGCCGAGCGCCAGAGACAAGACCGCCAGGGTGCTGAATGCCTTGTTGGCGGCCATGGTACGAAAGCCATAGCGGATATCCTGGCCCAGTTCCGACAAAAACCGCGTCATCCAGATCTCCCGTGACTCTTCCTGCTTCTGTCCGACGTTGCCAAATCGCCGGCGTGCTTCAGCCCTGGCGCACTCCGGCGTCATACCGTCTGCTTCGAGTTCCGCGGCCTTCTCCGCAAGGTGGAGTTCCATTTCCTCGCGCAGCGCCTCGCCGCGGCCGGCGCTCTCCATCCAATACCTCAGCCGTCGCATCGACATGTCCGTCACTCCGCTCCCATCACGCGGGCGATCGCCAGCGTGAGTTTCGCGTACTTCCGGGTTTCAACCGCCAGTTGTTTGCGGCCGGCCGCAGTGATCTTGTAGATCCTCGCCCGCCGGTTGTTCGACGTCACTCCCCAGACACCCTCGATCCAGCCGTTTAGCTCCAGCCGCTGGAGAGCGGGGTACAGCGAGCCCTCCTCCACCAGGAGCTCATTTTCGGAGGATTGCTGAATGAACTGGACGATGCCGTAACCGTGAAGATCGCGCCGCGACAGCGTCCGCAGAATCAGCATGTCCAGCGAACCGGGCAACGAATCGTTCTTTTGCGCCTTGCGTCCCATACCAAGAATTCTTAGCTTATGCGACGGAATTACGCGAGTCAAGTTTAGATTGGCCAGCCCTCGCGCCGGGTGCGAATGGCGCGCGTTGCCGTTGTTCGCCCGATGCCCGCGGCTTTGCCATACTAAAAGCGTTCGCGTCAGCCCCGATACCGGGCGCCGATGATCCCTGTCCGGCGCCAATTCTTTTGGGAGACCGAAACCTTGCGGAAAATATCATTTCTCTCCGTGATTCTGGTGTTATCGCGTGTCGTCCCCGCTGCGGATTTCGCACCGGCTTTGCAGTGGGTCAAGATCACCGGCGGCTCCGGGACGAGTTCGGTGAACGCGGCCGCCGCCGACGCCCACGGAAACCTGTATCTTGCCGGGGCCACTACGTCGCTCGATTTTCCTACCAGCGCGGCAGCTCAGGCCACCGCGGGCGGCTCTATGCTGGTCCGCGTGAATCTCGTCACGGGGAGCGCCACCAGGCTGTTTCCCGCCAATCTCCCGCCGATCGCCTTCGTGGCCGCGGCTCCTGCCAATCCGGGTATCCTGTATGCCGCTTCCGGCTCGCAGATTTGGAAGAGCACCGATGCCGGCGCCACATGGACCATGGTCTCCCAGTTGCCGTCGGGCGCCGCTGTCTCGGGGCTTGCCGTCGATCCCACCACTTCGAACGTTGTCTACTCCGCGACCGCCGGCATGGGCATCTACAAGAGTATGGATGGGGGAGTCACGTGGACGGCTGTCGACAACGGTATCCCTGCCGGGCCGAATGGCGGCATCGCCGTGGGCGGAATTTGGGTCGACCCCTCGGCGCCGAACGTGCTTTTCGCATCCGGCGGCTCCGGGCTGTTCCGCAGCACGGATGGCGGAAGTACATGGACCTTGGCCGCCGCCATTTCCCCGAGTGTTCTGGCGTTCGACCTGTCCACTGCCGGAACTCTCTATTCGGCCAGCGCCAATGCGATCTCCAAGAGCACCGATGATGGTGCGACTTTTGTTCCGCTGAGCGGTTTTCCCAATCAAGCCGCGCTGTTCGCGCTGGCTCCCGATCCGCATCACCCCGGGGTGCTCTATGCCGGCACTTCGGCAGGCATCTACCGGAGCACGGACGGAGGAGTTACCTGGAGCGCGAAACTTTCGGGAGTAACCACGGTCCTGGTTGCCGACCCCAACAGTTCGGCGTTCTATGCCAACTTATCCGGCTATGGCATCGTCAAGTCCAGCGACGGGTTCGCCGCCACCTCACCCATCGGTCCCAACCAGCCCTCCGTCAACCAGCTCATTCTGTCCGGTCCGAACCTGTTTGAGATTTCCGCGGCCGCCACGGATGCGTTTGTGATGAAGCTGGATAACAGCGGCGCGGTCGTCTACTCCACCTATTTCGGCGGCAGCGGCAGCGATGCGGCGGCGGCCGTGGCGGTAGGCGCCGATGGCAGCCTCTACGTGACCGGCTCGACTAACTCGGCCGACTTGCCGGTCACGACTGGCGCGTATCTTACCAGCCTTCCGTTGAGCAACGGCGGAGCGGCCGGTTTCGTCTTAAAACTGAATCCCGACGGGTCGTTGGCCTGGGCGACTTACTTCGGCCCAGCCACGGTTCAATCGATAGCCGCAGATTCCATGGGCAACCCTTTCGTGGGCGGATATACCAGCGGTGGGCTGGCGACCACTCCCGGCGCATATCAGACCGATTTCCAGCAGAGCATCACCTCCAACGGCTTCTTCGGTATCGTAGGGCCCACCGCCGGGTTCGTGACTAAGTTCAACGCCAACGGCACAGGTCTGATTTATTCCACCTATGTCCCCACAGACAACCAAAACAACGTCGTGGAGCAAGCGCGGGCGCTCGTCGTGGACGCGGCGGGCAACGCCTGGATCGGCGCGTCGAACAACTCCGGGATCGTTCCCACCGGTGGCCGCGCCGCCGGCGTGGTGAAATTGAATCCTACGGGCTCGGCAGTGCTGGCGTCGGCGGTGCAGCCCGGGCTTGATGCCGTCGCGGCATTGGCGCTCGATGCGAATGGCAACGTGTATGTGGCCGGCTCCTACAGTTACGCCGCTGCTTTTCCCGCCACACCGGGAGCCTTCCAGCCCGCGCCCGCCCCTGCCATTCCCACCCTCCCCTACGAAACTCCATCCGGCGGCGGGTCGGATGCCTTCGTGGCGAAGTGGGACAGTACCCTCACGCACCTGCTTGCCGCGACTCTGCTGGGCGGTGAGCAGCCTGATGCGGCTGCGAGCATCGCCGTCGATGCCGCCGGCACGGTGATCGTGGCTGGAACCACCGGTTCCAGGGCCTTTCCAACACGCGCACCCTTCCAGGGGCCCTTCTCGCCGGCCTCGGGATTTGTCGCGGGATTCGATGCGAACCTCTCGCATCTCCTTTTCTCCACGTACGTAGGAGACGACCGCCTGTTTGCCGCGCAAGCGGCCGTGCCCGACGGCAATGGGAACATTCTGCTGGCTGGGTCCACCTTCAGCCTCGGCGCGTTACCGGGGGGCGGCCTCGTCGTCGCCAACAAAATCGCCCTGCCGCCGGCCCCGGCGGTGTACCTCGATTCCGTAGAAAACTATGCCAGCTACTACGCCGCGCCGCTGGCTCCGGGCGAGACGATTCTGGCGCTGGGAGCGGGGTTCGGAGATACCGCGCGGATCATCCTCGACGGATCGCCGCTGGCCACGATTTCCGCCACGGCCGCTTCCATCGTGGCCATCCTGCCGGCCACCGCCGCAACCTCGGGAGTACATACGCTCCAGGTTTCGAACAACGGAACGCTTTCCAACTCCGTCTATATGCCGGCCGCGGTCGCGTCGCCCGCGATCTACTCGTTCGATGGCAGCGGCGCCGGCCAGGGCTACATTTTCAACAGCGATGGCACGCTGAACTCGCCTTCGAATCCCGCGGCGACCGGTTCCGCCATTACGATTTTGGTCAACGGCGCGGGCCAATACAGCCTCACGAACGGGTATGCGGTGGCGGCAGAAACTCCAGCCGTCTTCATCGATGGAGCCTACTGCAACGGAATCGCGGCGGTGATCGGCCCGGTGAACGGGCTGCCCGGCAATGTTTACCAGCTTGGGGTATACATCCCCGATCCGGCAGCCCTCGCAAACAACAACCCGGACCTGAAGAATTTCCAGTTCCCGGCGCAGTCTCCCATTCAGGTCGTCATGGGGCCGCCGGGTTCATTGCATTTCGGCAATTCCCAAATGGGCAGCCAGAACGGGATTCTGATCAATATCAAGTAGACGGGCAATCCGGAACCTCAACGGGAGACGGTCACCTTGATCCCATACGGCGATACCATCTTCGCCCGCTGCACGGCTTGGGGAGGTGCTGCAAGCATGACTACCGTTTTGCCGCGTAAGGCGTCCAGGACTGTAAGTACCGTCTGGAACGGCACTCGAGCGTCAGCCTTCACATACACCGTTTCTGCGCTCAAGCGGCTCAGCGCACCAGGTTCGGTGCGTTCGATGCCGGAATAGACTTTCCCCTCTGCCGTGATCGCTACCACCGTTGCATTTGCTTCGTCGGCTGCCCGCATCTCCACCGCATGATTCGCAGCGGCCATCTGAACGGAAACGCCTTTCCGTAGCGCAGGCTTCGGAGATTCCTGAGCGCCCGCCACGCAGCTCAGAATCGATCCAACTACAAAGACTTCAATCAAAAACTTCATCGCGTGTTCACGCCTCCTGATCCCTATAGTCAATGCCGCGCCGATTTTCTAACGGGTTTTCAAAGTAGGGTAGGCCTCCTGGCCTGCCCCCTAAGGCGAGCACCGCTCTCCCAAGCCGAGCCACGCTTCGCCCGCGCCTATTTCACCGCAACCACATCCACCGCAAAGCCCGCATCCATCGAAGGCAATCCCTCGAAGGTCAGCAGAGTACCCGCCGGAGGGTGCTCCTTATCGAAAAACCCGCCCCCCACTTTCCGCACCTGCCCGGCGAGCCCGTTCGAGAGCGGATAGTAATGGGCGAAGGCTACCTTCCCGGGAACGGAGCCGCCGCGCTCGATCGACGTGCCTAGCCGTTCGAAGGCAAGCTGCGCATCGCGCTCCTGGTATCCGAACGAGCTTTGCGTGCCCGTCAGTACGATCTTCGGGGCCGACACCAGCGCAATGGCCGAAATTCCGGCGGTCTGCGGCAGGCCGTCGGGATTGAGAAAACGAAGCGGCGCACCGGGGTTCGCCTGCACCCGTGCCACGGCTTCGCATGCCGCCTCCGCCTGGGCCGGCGCACGCTGCGTCTGCACGTAATCCAATGCCGCCCGCGGATACTGCGTTGCCACCGAATCGCGCACGGCAGCGAAATTATCGAGAGAACTGAGGAAGCAGGTCACGCGGAGCACGTCCGCCGGAGTGGCGCCTGCCGCCTGAAGGGCCTGGCGGAGAGATGCCAGCGTTTTCGCCGCCAGCGGAGGCACCGGATCCAGCGGGTTCTCGGATACAACAGGGAACGCGGAAACGAACGCCAGGCCGCCGGGGGTGACCGCCTTTTTTGCCGCGATCATCGCCTCCATCACCACTTGGGCGCCCTCCATCGGGAGCGCGCCGGCCCGAACGACGCTGAGCACCGGCAGCGGCTGCTTCTTATCGGTGAAGATCTCGCTGACCAGGTCGCGAACCCGCCGCAGGTCGCCCGAGCCGGCGACAAACGCGCGGATCTTCAGGACCGTGCCGCCATGCGTTTCCCGCAGCAGGGTTTTCAGCGCGTCGCGAACCTGCTGGGAAAGCAGCCCCTTGGCGGAAAGCGGCGTAACCGCAAACTCCAGTCGCGCGGTATCCGCTTCCACTTCGTTCGGCAGATCCTTCGGCAACTGAAGCGTTTGCGTTTCGTCTTCTTTGTTTTTCTTTTGGGCCGGCAAGGCGAGAACAGCCAAACCGCAAGCGATGGCAACCAGCCTGAAGGCTCTCATATCGATCCCGTGCCCGCGCGAGCGGGCCAGATTGAAATCTTAGCACTCTGTGATTGGAGGACTCTTATACGCCCAGTCGGCCAATCCAATATGGTATGGTATGGCTGGATGGAGTTCTTCCGGCCAATCCTTCACGCCGATACCGAGGTGCCGCTTTACCGGCAGCTTGCGGAGCAGATTGCCGCCCGCATCCGCTCCGGCGAACTGGCTCGCGGAGAACGCCTGCCCGCTACCCGCGAACTGGCCGGGCAGCTCGGGATCAACCGCACCACCGTTTCCGCGGCCTACGAGTTCCTGGAGGCCGAAGGCCTGATTGCCGGACAGGTCGGGCGCGGCAGCTTCGTGACCGGCGGTACATCTCCGGTTGCGGGCGGCGCAGTGGACTGGAATGGCATGCTCGACCGGAGCGACGCACCGCCAGTGGGGCCCACGGTCGGCCGCGGCGTGATCAGTTTCGTCATGTCGCGTCCCTCGCGCGAACTCTTCCCGCTGGACGATTTCCGCGCCAGCGCCGCCGCCGTGCTGGCTCGCGGCGACCTTGCGGATATCCTGCAACTGGGGTCGCCGAGCGGGTACGAACCGCTGCGCAGGCATCTTCTCGATGAAGCGCGGGCGCAGCAGTTGGCCGGGCCCAACGACGACATCCTGATCACCAACGGCTGCCAGCAGGCGCTGGACCTGCTCGGGCGGGTGCTGCTGCGTCCCGGGGAAACCGTGGCGCTGGAAGACCCGGTCTACACCGGGCTGAAAAACCTGCTGGCCGGAATGGGAGCGCAGCTTGCGGGTATCCCCGTAGGTCCGGACGGGATCGACCTGCCGCATGCCGTTCGCGTTCTCGAACGCGAACGGCCGCGCTTTCTGGTGGTCACTTCGAATTTCCAGAATCCCACCGGCGCATCGCTGCCGCTTGAAGCCCGCAGGGCGCTGCTCGAAGCGGCGCGCGCGGCCGCGGTGCCACTCGTGGAGAACGATCCTTACGGCGAATTGCGCTATTGCGGCGAACCGCTGCCCGCCATCAAGCAACTCGACGAGCAGGACGGAACGGTGCTGCTGCGGAGCTTTTCGAAAGTGAGCTTCCCCGGGTTGCGGGTCGGCTGGGTGCTGGGTCCGAAGCCGCTGCTCGATCGCCTCAGGCAGGCCAAAGAATCGGCCGATCTGCATACGGATCAGCTCTCCCAGGCCGTGCTCCTCGAGTTCATGCGGTCGGGACGGCTGGACGAGCACCGCAAACGCGTCCTGCGGGCCGGTACCGAACGCCTGCGCGCGGTACTCGACGGATGCCGGACCTGTTTCCCCGCGGGAACCCGGTGGACTACGCCGGAAGGAGGAATGAATGTCTGGCTGCGGCTGCCGGAGCCGTTGGATGCGGGCGAGCTGCTGTCACGGGCCCAGCAGGCCGGAGTGGCTTACCTGCCTGGCCGGTATTTCGCGGTGTCGCGCCTCGACCCCGGCGCGCTGCGATTGAGTTTCGCGGGTCTCGTGCCGGAGGATATCCGGAGCGGTCTCGACATTTTGGGAAAGTTGGTTGCGGGGGAGATCGAAACCGCCAGGCGCGATTTCGAACCGGCGCCCGCAATTGTATAGGCGGAAAACCCGCCCAAGGAGCAAACGAATGTTTCAATTTTCGAGCGAGCAATTTCGATTGAAGGTGGGCCTGGCGGAGATGCTGAAGGGCGGCGTCATCATGGACGTCACCAATGCCGAGCAGGCCAAAATCGCGGAAGACGCGGGCGCGTCGGCGGTGATGGCGCTGGAGCGCGTACCGGCGGACATCCGCAAAGAAGGCGGCGTGGCGCGCATGGCGGCCATCTCCAAGATCGAGGAGATTCAAAAGATCGTCAGCATCCCGGTGATGGCCAAGGCGCGGATCGGCCACTTCATGGAAGCGCGAATCCTCGAAGCACTGAAGGTGGATTATATCGACGAGAGCGAAGTCCTCACCCCCGCCGACGAAGAGCACCATATCGACAAAAGCGATTTCTCCGTGCCGTTCGTGTGCGGCGCCCGGAATCTCGGCGAAGCACTGCGGCGAATCGCCGAGGGCGCGGCCATGATTCGCACCAAGGGCGAAGCGGGTTCCGGCAATATCGTGGAAGCGGTCCGGCATATCCGCACGATCATCAAGGAGATGCGGCAGCTCACGGTGTTGGGCAAGGAAGAACTGGTGCACGAAGCCAAAAACTTGCAGGCCCCGCTGGAGCTGGTGGAGTGGGTGGCGCAGCACGGCACGCTGCCGGTGCCGAATTTCTCGGCCGGCGGCATCGCGACGCCTGCCGACGCCGCGCTGGTCATGCAGTTGGGCGCCGAGGCGGTGTTCGTAGGCTCCGGCATTTTCAAATCGAGCGATCCGGAAATGCGCGCCAAGGCGATCGTCCAGGCCGCCAAAAACTACCAGAATCCCGAGAAGCTGCTGGAAGCCAGCCGCATGCTCGGCGATGCCATGCCCGGCCTCGAAATCTCCAAAATCGCGGAATCGGAACTGCTCCAGACCCGGGGCTGGTGATGAAGAAAGTCGGGGTGCTCGCGCTGCAAGGGGATTTCGCCGCTCACGGCGCGGCTCTGCAACGCGCCGGAGCCGAACCCGTTTACGTCCGCCATCCGGAGCAGTTGGCGGAAGTGGACGGGCTGATCATCCCCGGCGGCGAGAGCACCACCATGCTGAAGCTTCTGCGCTTTGAAAACTGGCTCGAGCCGCTCGCCGAGTTCGGCCGGCGCAAACCCACATTCGGGACGTGCGCCGGCGCCATCCTCATGGCGGAGCGGGTGGCCAACCCGGACCAGGAAAGCCTGGGTCTGATGGACGTGGATGTGGAACGGAACGCGTATGGCCGGCAGGTGGACAGCCGGGTGGTCGAACTCGATCCCGCTCCCGAATTCCAGCAGCGTACCTCGCCCGGCGCCCTGGAGGCGGTGTTCATCCGCGCACCGATCATCCGGCGCGTAGGCGAGGGGGCCAAAGTGCTGGCGAGATACAATGGAGATCCCGTGCTGGTCGAACAGGGTCGTCATCTCGCCGCTACGTTTCATCCGGAGCTGACCGGAGACTCACGCGTTCACAGGCTGTTCCTGGAGAAACTGTGAGCGAGCCCAAGCGGGTGCTTTTTGTGTGCGTCGGCAACGCCTGCCGCAGTCAGATGGCCGAGGCTTTTGCTCGAGCGTACGGCGGTGATGTGATCGTACCGGCGAGCGCGGGGATGGCCCCTGCGTGCAATGTAGTCCCCGACACAATCAACGCCATGGCCGAAAAGGGGATCGATATCACCGATCAGTTCCCCAAACACGTGCGCCACCTGGAGCGTGTGAAATTCGACCTGGTGATTAACATGAGCGGCATTCCGCTGGAGGATTACGCCTTCGGCGAAGTGCGCGAATGGCTTGTCGCCGATCCCGTTTGCCTGCCCTATGATGAGCACTGCCAAATCCGCGACCGCATCGAACGAATGGTGATGGAACTCATCCTCGAGCTCCGGCAGAAACAGCCCTCTCCGGGAGTCCGCCGCTTCGGATCCGGCCAGCGCTAGCCGTTACTGGCACGCTGATTGCTGCCTCCACCAGTGGGGCTGGACCGGGGAGGTGCTATGGACGTCGAACTCCATCAAATGCGGATCGCCATTCTGGCGATGGACGGCTTCGAGGAATGCGAACTGACCGAACCCAGGAAAGCCCTGGAGGAAGCCGGTGCGCGCGCGGATGTCATTTCCGGCAAGGCCGGCGAAATCCAGGGCTTTCGCCATTTGGATAAAACGCACAAAGTGAAAGTGGATCGAACCCTCGAGGAGGCCAGGGCCGCCGATTATGACGCCGTGCTCCTGCCCGGCGGAGCTTTGAACGCGGATCACGCGCGCATGAACCCGGATATTCAGCGGTTCCTGCAAGAAATGGACGGCGCCGGAAAACCGATCGCGGCAATCTGCCACGCTCCCTGGGAGCTGATCTCGGCGGGCCTGCTGCGCGGACGGCGGCTGACCAGCTGGCCGACCATCCAGGACGACATTCGCAACGCCGGAGCGGAGTGGCGCGACCAGGAGGTTCTTATCGACCGAAACCTCGTGACCAGCCGCGGCCCTCAGGACATCCCCGCATTTAACCGGGAAATGCTCACCTGCTTTGCCGGGGCAGCGGAGAAATCCAAGGCGTAAAGCGGTGCCGCAGGGTGCCCGATCTTCCACTTGCCGGACGTGTTTGTGGAAGGCAGCACTGTCCCCGCGCGGCGGCCGGCGGCTTCGGGTTTATCGTTGGAACAGGCCATCGCCACAAGGGAGAAGTCGGGTATGCGAGTGATCCTGCACCGGGCCCATGTTCTGAACATCACGCAAGGCGAACGCATCGCCTCGGCAGCCGCCGGCGGCATACTCGCGGGCGCGGCCGTGAAGAAGCGGGGTTTCGCCGGGTTGCTGCTGGGCGCGGCCGCGGGCGAGTTGTTCCGGCGCGCTCTCATCGGGCACTCTTACTTCTACGAGGCGATCGGGATTCGCACGGCGCCGGTCGGCCAGGGCCGCTCGATCAGTGTGCCGTACGAACTGGGCGTCCGCGTCGATCAGGCGATTACGATTGGCAGGCCGCGGAGCGAAGTGTACGCCTACTTCCACGACCTGCGGAACGTGCCGCGGTTCATGAAGAATGTGGAATCGGTCCGCGAAATGGAAGCCGGGCGTTCGCATTGGGTCGTCCGCGGGCCGGCCGGACGCCGCCTGGAGTGGGACGCCGTGGTGCACAACGAGGTGCCCGATGAGCGGCTGGCCTGGCGTACGCTGCCGGGGGGCGACGTACAAAGCGCGGGAGCCGTTCTCTTCCGCGAGGCTCCCGGCGGGCGTGGGACCGAGGTCCTGGTGGAGTTGCAATATAATCCGCCGGGCGGAGTGGTAGGCGCGGCAGCCGCCCAGTTGATGGGCGAGGAGCCCGGCCAGAAGCTGGCAGAGGATCTGCACCGCCTGAAGCAGATTCTCGAAGTCGGAGAGGTCGTCACCACCGAAGGGCAAACATCCGGCCGCCTGCGCCGGCCCGGCGAGGTCCGGCGGCGGGAAGAGTCCATCGACCGGGCTTCGGAAGAATCGTTCCCGGCCAGCGATTCACCGGCCTACCACCCTTAAATCGCGCGATCGGCGCGCTTACAGGAGCAATTCATGAACGCAGTCTGCTGGTACGGCACGCACGACGTACGCACGGAATCCGTTCCCGAACCCGAACTTCTGAACCACTGCGATGCCCTCGTCCGGATCAATCTGACCGCGATCTGCGGCTCTGACCTGCATCTCTATCGCGGCCACATACCCGGCATGAAGAAGGGCGACATCCTCGGCCACGAGTTCATGGGCGAGGTGGTCGAAGTGGGGCGGGACGTCCGCAATCTGAAAGCCGGAGATCGCGTGGTGGTTCCCGCCATCATCAGTTGCGGCCGCTGCTTTTACTGCAAGAAAGGCCTCTCGTCGCTTTGTGAAAACAGCAACCCCCATCCGCTCGAATGCGAAAAGGCGTTCGGAGCGACTACGGCCGGGATCTTCGGCTACTCCCACATCTTCGGCGGATTCGCCGGCGGACAGGCGCAATACGCGCGTGTGCCCTTTGCCGATGTGGGGCCGCTGACGGTGCCGGAGAGCTTGCGCGACGACCAGGTCCTGTTCCTGTCGGACATTTTCCCCACCGGCTTCCAGGCGGCGGACAACTGCAACATTCAGCCCGGGGACGTGATTGCCGTCTGGGGTTGCGGACCCGTGGGACAGTTTGCGATCCGCAGCGCGTACATGCTGGGAGCCGAGCGTGTGATTGCGATCGACAGCGTGGCGGAGCGCCTCCAAATGGCGCACAGGGGAGGCGCGGAAACCATCGACCCCGGCGAGTGCGACGTGCTCGAGCGACTCAAGGAACTCACGGGCGGCCGCGGCCCCGATGCCTGCATCGACGCGGTTGGAATGGAAGCGCACGGGATGTCGCTCGACGCGCTGTACGATCGCGCCATGCAGGCCGTGCGGTTGGAGTCCGACCGGCCGGCGGCGCTGCGCCAGGCAATCCAGGCCTGCCGCAAAGGTGGAACGGTGTCGGTCGCCGGCGTCTATGGCGGCGTGATCGACCGGTTTCCTTTAGGCGCCGCTTTCACGAAAGCGCTGACCTTCCGGATGGGCCCGACCCACATCAACAAGTACATGAAGCCGCTGCTCGAGCGCATCGAGCGGGGCGAGATCGATCCCAGTTTCCTGATCACGCACCGCTTCCCGCTCGACCGCGCGCCCGAGGCCTACGAGATGTTCGCGAGGCACGCGGACGGGTGCATCAAAGTGGTCATGCAGCCGAATTGATCGTGGCCATCTGGCGTACGGCCCGCAGTGGCGGCTCAGTATTCTAAACTAAAGTCAAGACCGGGCAGGCCAGGAGGCCTGCCCCACTTGCGGCGCATCCACGCTGCTACGTGGGGCAGGCCTCCCGGCCAGGCCTCCCGGCCGGCCTCCCGGCCTGCCCGGTTTGAAAGCAGGAGGACAGGCCATGTCGAACGCCCTCTACTGCGCCGGGTTCTGATACATCAGCCGCAATCCCCAGTCGGCATCCGAGGGAAACTCGGGAAGCTGGATGATCCCGATGGCGCTCGAATGCAGCACGCCCTTTCCGGCATCCTGCCACTGCCCCGTCCGCGCGTCGTACCACTGCGCCCGGTAGGCGCTCCACAACCTGGCGCCGCGAACCTGGCTCGGCGGGCAGCCCTTTTCAAAGTACGCCAGGAAGAGGTTCTTATCCCGCGTCCGCGCGCAATAGGCCCAACCCTCGTAAGCTCGCAAGACCTGCGTCTTATTCGGGGAGACCAGGTCCGCATCCGGCTCCAACTCCTGGTACCGTCTTCCGATCGAAAAAGCAAAATCGCGCAGGTAGCGCATCTGGGCCGCGGACCGCCACTGGAACGCATCCCACATCTTGAGCGGCGCGGCATCTTCGATGTCGGCTCCCCAGATTCCTTCAGCGCCGTAGACATGTCCCGCCAAGCCGCCGGAGAGGAAACTGCCGTACATTGCGGAGCGCACGAACTGGTCGTCTTTCCCGGTCCCCCCGACTGCGCCGTACTGATAGCCGCGGCCCCCTCCCTGCGAGCGCGCGTCGTTGTAGCCCGCGTAATAGGGTTCGCCGTTCAAAGCCGGCTGAGGCCGCGGCGCGCGGAAGATCTCGGTCAGGTACCAATAATTATTGTGCTCCCGCATGTTACCGGTCTGGTGCAGCGTCACCCACGAATCGTCGCCCCAGTTTTCGAGAGTGGAGGGATTGGCATTGGCGGAGAGCAGCGTACCGAAGGGCGGCAGTCCGTATTTCTCCCTCACGTAGTCGATGGCTTTGATGTAATCCCGCGGGCTCACGCTTTCGCTGATGATGTCGAGGTGGATCGGGCTGAGCACGGTATTGTTGGCCTGGTATCTTGCCCAGATGTACTGGATGAACCGGGCGTAGGATTCCGGCCAGCCGTAATACTTCATCCAGCACAGGCTGGCGTCGCGGCGCGAGACCTCGATGAACGGAACGAACCCCTGCGCGTTGAGATAATCGATCTTGCGATCCACGTAGCGGAAGTACTCGGGGTTGATGCGGTTCACATCCGGGAACATGTTTTCGTAGCCGGGGATCTTGCCGGGGAAGAAGAACGGGCGGCCGCCTTCGTTGTCCATGTTCTTGGCGCTGCCGGTACCGAATTCGAGCCACGCGGAGCGGACGGTCGTCTTCTCCGGGTCGTTCATCACGACGTGCCAGGGTGCGCCGTCCGTCATCCAGTTGGGGAATGCCGCGATCACGTTCACCCAGTTGAAGCCCTCCGCCTTGCGATAGCGGACGTAATCCTTGAACCCGGCCTGCGGCCCCATCGGCCTCTCGCGGTCGTCGTCATACCAGCGGAACCGGTTGGTGCCGGCCGAATACCAGGTGTCCCCGATGACGAAGAAGGGGCTTCCATCCGCCTGTTCGAGCGCGTGGTGATTGGCCGTGGCCTTCAGGAACCCGCGGCGCAGCGGGTTTGCCTGTTTCTCCGCCTCTGTCCAGGCGACTGCGGTAACGGTCCCGGTCTTCCCGCCGAGACCCGCATCCGCCGGGTCCGATCCACTGCGCCAGGTCCACTGGCCGGGTTCGGTCGCCACGAAACGCACGCGAAACGTGCGGCCGCCGTCCCAGAATCCATAAACTCGTTTATGAAACTGCGGCCCGTTCAGGTCGATCCAGACCACGGCATCGGTGTACGGGTTATTGAAAGCGCGGGAAGAGGTCAGCGTCACCTCCTGTTTCTCCCACGGGTGTACCGCGCCGGCCGCCGGTAACGCCAGAAGGCAAACTGTCAGGAGCGCTCGCGTTTGCATATCCAGATCGTAATTCACGGCGCGCCCCCTTGCAGCCGCCTGCCGTTTCCGCAATAATACGGCTCAGATCGCTTAAAGAGAGTTAGTTATGGTTACGATACCGACAGGAGTTCGCCTGTGCGCGATTCGTTGCTAGCCGCGCTCACGGCGTGCGCGGAAATGCCCCTGCGGCCCAAGGCCCGCCGATTCCTCTCCGGTCTTTCCTTTGACGAGCTGGAATTCATCGCTGGATTCTTCGGCGGGTGGATTCTCGAAGCGAACGTCTCGTGCGAAGCGCCGCCCGCTTCGCGGAAAGCCACCGGTTTTGGCACAGGCCTGCCCGCGGCGGACCTGGCGCACAAACTGATCCTGGTGAACGAGTATCTCTGCCACGCCGGAATGCCCCATCTTGCCGGGCAGTGATTACTCGGGCGACGGATTTACATAGATCTCGACCCACTGTCCGCCCAACCTGAAACGTTTACACAGCGGAAACGGAACCGCGGCACGCAATTCCCCCGAGTCCGGCTGCGGCACATATCCGCAGCATCTCTCGTAGAGGGTGCGAACGCTCCCCCATTCGATCAAATTGGGTCTGGGGCTCCAATCCCGCGAGTAGCCCACCAGGACGCGGACCTTGCGCCAGGGCAGCCGCCGCAGCTCGCTGCTGGAAAAGTCGGCCAGCGTCCGAACCTGCATGGGACGGGCGACAAAACCCAACGGAGGACGCGCCAGCTCCGTGGAAAGCGGCCAAACCGTGTAGATGCCGGTCCGCAGATCGCGGCTTTCCAGGTACTCGGCCGCGGCCGATTGCAGCCGGAGGAAATCCACGAACGCGAGATTGTTCTCGTAAGGGAAGGGATACGGCGGGTTGACCAGATTGTTGACGAAGAGGCCGCTGAAAAGGGCCGCCGCGGCGGCGAGTTCCGCTTTTCGCGGCAGCGCTTCGAGGGCGGTTGCGATCGCCGCGTAGACCACCGGCATCACCGGCAGCAGGTAGCGTTCGAGCACTGCGCCGCCGAGCACCGTGACTAAGGCAACCTGCGCGGCGCTCGCGGTGAAGACGACCTTCCATGCACGAGTCCGGAACAGGCCGCGCCTCCACCCGTAAACGGCAGCCGCCCACCCGATCCACCGAAGGTCCGCGAAGAAGAGAAAGTAGGCGCGCCGGAACACGGCCAGGGCCAATCGAAGCGGATTCAGCGGATAGTAGAGGTTGTACTCCAGGAAGTCGCGATTTCCCGCCCAGAAGCCGGCTGCGCGCCACAAAAACGCGATCCAGGCCAGCAGCGCGGCGCCGGGCAGCACGAAGAGCAGGGCGTCCTTCCAGCGGCGTTCGGCCGCCAGCCGGAGCGCGAGGACGGCCGGGATCACCAGGCCGGTCTCCTTCACGAGAACGAGCACCACGCACGCCGCCGCCGAGAGCTTTAGCCGGTCGCGCAGAAACAGGAGCAGGGCGAGGCTTGTCACTGCCATCGCAGGCGCATCCAGTTGCACCAGCATGCTCTGCGCGAAAAACAACGGCGATACCAGCAGCAGCGCCGCGGCAAGCGCCGCCGTCCGCAGGGAGCCCGCCAGCTCTTTCGCCAGCAGAAAGGCGGCGGCGAGGCCGCCCGATGCGACCAGCAGCATTGTCGCGCGGGTGACCCACGGATGGAAGCCGGCCACCTTCCAGGCAGCCGCGACCAGAGCCTCTACCAGCGGGGGATGAATATTCGGGAGCGCCGAATGCGTGACCAGCGCGCCCTGACGCCACAGATCGACGGACTGCGGGATGAACTGCCCAGCTTCGTCCCAGAAATAGGGCAGCCCGAGATACGGGAAGTGAGATCCGATTAATGCAGCCGCGCAGCAGGAAAAGAGAACGGCGCTGCCCGCCACGCCCTGCGTGCTTCTCCAGGGACCGGCAGGCATGTTTTACTGCACGATTCCCCCGGCATTTTGGGGCTCGAGCCGGATCTCGCCGAAAGCGGTCTCGTATTGCGTGACGTTCTGCTGAAGGACGTTCAGCAGTGCCTTGGCCTGCTGGGGGCTGACATATATCCCCTGAAAATTCTGGATCGCCACGCTTTCCGGGGCCGTCTGGTTCACCCGCCCGAACAGCAGCAGGAAGTCCCACAGGTTGACACGTACCTGAACGCTATTCGCGTAATTCTCCCGATAATCGGGTGTCTGCGACAACTGGATCTTGGGAGCCGGCGGCTGAGTCATAGTTATCAGCGTAGCATTGGGGCTGCATCGGAGAACCTTGCCCGTTACACGCTCTGAGCCCGCTGGTGCGCTCATGCACCGGATCGATCAAGAATCTTTACGAATTTGGTACAACCCGTGCCTATCAAAGTGCGTCCGATGAAATGAGGGTTGACAATGAGTGCACTCGTTGAGAATCGGTTCAAAGGGCAAGTTCACTGTCCAATTTGTACACACACGGTTCCGGCGGATATCGATCTGAGGGGAAAGTATCCGCGGGTCGCGCCAGGGCAGCGGTGTCCGCGCTGTGGGTCGTCTTTGGATGTCGCAGTCGTGATTCAGATCCCCGAAGCAGCTTGATCAGGGATTACCCCCATTACCCTGGGAGAGCTTGTTGGGATCTGACGTATCTGCGATAGTGGAGTTAGGGATGAAACGTAAGGGAACAAAATCGCAGCCCGTGATACCGGCGGGGATGCTGGAAGAGGCCAAGCGATCGATTTCCGCCGATCACTTGAAAAAAGTGATCAAGTGCGGGGTTTGCGGGACCGAGACATCGGATCCCGGAAGCGAGCCCCTGTGCTGGGTTTGCCGCCGTCTCAAGATCAGCGCCTGGCGGGATATCGAGCAGCAAATGCCGGCGCAGGAATAGGCTGCCGTTCAGCGGTTTGCCTCGATTGCGTTAGCGACGCCCTCCCACTCCGCCATCAAAGATTCCAGTTCCGCGCGACGGGATTCGACCAGCTTACTGAGCCGTTGCGTCTCTTCCACGCTGACGAAATTGGCGAGCGCGGCTTCGGCATCGGCGATCTCCGTTTCCACGCGGGCCACCTCTTCCTCGATTTCCCTTTGCCTCTCCTGCATCTGCCGTAACTTGATCGGGTTTAGGCGCTTTTCCGCTTTGCCGGCCGTGTCCAACTCGGTTGCGGAAGTCTGAGGCTCGGAGCCGGCCGCCGGCTTGCCATTGGTCGTTGGAGCGGCACCCCCACCCTGTTTCCGCCACAGATAATCCTCGTAATTCCCGGGGAAAACGTGGACCTGGCCCGCCTCCACCTCGAAGATTCGGGTCGCTAGTTTGTCTATGAAATAACGGTCGTGCGAGACGAATACCACCGTTCCCGTGAATTCCTGGAGAGCCGTCAGCAGGACTTCCTTAGCGCGCATATCCAGGTGGTTCGTGGGCTCATCGAGGAGCAGGAAATTGGAAGGCATCATCAGCATGCGAGCCAGGGCGTAGCGGTTGCGCTCGCCTCCGGAAAGCACGCCGATCGGCTTGAAGACGTCGTCTTCCGAGAACAGAAAACACCCCAGCACGCTGCGCAGTTCCGTGTTGGTGGCGCGCGGGGTGACGGTTGCCAGGTCGTCGATCATTTTCGCGGACGGGTCGAGTTCCTTGTACTGGTCCTGCGCGAAATAGTCCGGCTCCGCATTGTGCCCCAGGATGTACTCCCCGGCGCTCACCGGTTCCACGCCGGCCAGTATCTTGATGAGCGTGGATTTACCGGCGCCGTTCACTCCCACCAGCGCGATCCGGTCCCCGCGCTCGATGAAGAACCGGGCTCCCGAGAATACCTGGTATTCTCCATAGCTCTTCGCCACATCCTGGAATTCGGCCACGATACGGCCGCTCGGCTTGGGCTGCGGGAAGCTGAAGTGAATCGTTTTCTCTTCAGGCGGTATTTCGATGCGCTCGATGCGCTCCAGTTCCTTGATGCGGCTTTGCACCTGCTTCGCCTTGGTGGCCTGATAGCGGAAGCGGTTGATGAACGCTTCGAGCTGACGGATGCGGTCCTGCTGGTTTTCGTAGGAGGCCGTCAACTGCGCCCGCCGCTCGGTTTTCAACTGCTCGTAACGCGTGTATCCCCCGGTGTAAAGGTGGAGGTTCTTGTTCCAGAGCTCGACCACCTTGCGCACCGTGATATCCAGGAAGTAGCGGTCGTGCGATACCAGGACGAAGGCGTTCGGGTATGACGTGAGGTATTCCTCGAGCCAGTTGCGCGCTTCCAGGTCGAGGTGATTTGTCGGCTCGTCCAGAAGCAGCAGGTTCGGCTTCTCCAGCAGCAGCTTGGCGAGGGCGATCCGCATCTGCCATCCGCCGGAGAATTCCTCGGTACGCCGCTTCCAGTCGCGCTGCGGGAACCCCAGCCCGGAGAGCACGGTCCCGACCTGCGCTTCGATGGCGTAACCGTCCCGGGCGCGAAATTCGGATTCGGCCATGTGGAAGCGGTCCGCCACCTGGGCGTACTCCGGCCCGGCGGGGTCGATTTCGGCCATCTTCCGGGTCAGCGCCTCCTGCTCCTCCTCGAGCGCGCGCAGGTCCGAGAAGACCGTCATGCACTCCGCGAAGACGGTCCGCCCCGAAAGCGAAAGCCCGTCCTGCGGCAGATAGCCGAGGCTCACGCCCTTCTGCGTCGTGATGCTGCCGGAATCGAGGCCATCCAGCCCGCATAACACCTTGAGCAGAGAGGATTTCCCGGTGCCGTTGGCGCCCACGATGCCGGCCCGCTCGTTGGGTGTGACCAGCCAATCGACGTTTTCGAACAGGATTTTAGGGCCGTAACGCTTGCCGGCCCCGCTGAGTTGGATCATGGAGAGCTAAAGCTCATTCTACCCGGTAAACGCGCTCCGTCATGTAGAGCGCGCTTCGCCGCAGGCAGGCCGGGAGGCCTACCCTACCTAATGCAAGGGGGCTCCGGGACGCGGGGCCCGACGTGCCGCGTGCCCGAAGCCCGAGACAGGGGAGAAGGAAATGCTTCTGGACACCTGTCACCTATTCAGACGTGGTGCACCGGCTTCGGGTTATAGCCAGTAACTCCACAGACCGGTTACCAGTACATACGCGGACAGGCACGCATTCGTCACCGAGTGCGCCAGAATGCAATCCGCAAGGTTTTTGGTACGGATCGCCCACCAGTTGTAAATCACGCCGGCGGCTAGCCCCACTTCCCAGTACGCGCCGTGTTCGGAAGCGAACAGAATGGCGACCGTCCAGAAGGCCGACGGCAGATAGATGCCGAAGGGCACCAGGAGAAAGTTCTTCCTCGCCAGCCAGCGCATCAGCCATCCGCGCCAGAAGAGTTCCTCCAGGATGGGCACCGCTACCACGCAGCTCACGGTTCTCAGGACCACGAACGGCGAGTTATGACGCAAAGCCAGGGGAATGGAACTCACGGCCGAACCGGTCAGGGGGTTATCGAACAGCACCGAGTGGCGGTAATGGAACAGAAGGTCGGGCGCGATCCAAACCAGGAACACGGCGATCCCCAGCAATGCGCTGTTCACGGGGAATGCGGGCCGCCAGTCGATATAAGGCCGGCTGAAGATGAGCAGGGACGCCATCACGACCGCCAGCCGGAGCGGATAGGCCAGTTGGGGCGGGACAGCCGTCAGCCGCTCCGCAGCCATGATGGTTATGAAGAGAACGAACGGGGCAGTGAAGCCTAATGTAGCTTTGCGGAGATGGGCCGGCGACGCGGCGGCGAGAGCTTTCGGCCCGGGCACGACCATGCCATTGTAACGGGTTAGCGGTTGCGGCGGGCGGAGGAAGGCGGTTTGGCGTCGATCACGGGTACTAAGCAGGTACGGGTATCCGGCACGGCCTGCCGCACCGTCCGGTCGGCGAGCTCGCGGTTGAGGGTGGCGATAAACTCCTGGATCTGCGACTGCATTTCACCCATCTTCTCGCGCATGTTGAGGATGATCTCGACCCCCGCCAGGTTGACCCCAAGGTCGCGCGTCAGGTGCAGGATGACTTCGAGCCTCTCGATGTCGTCATCGGTATAAAGCCGCGTGTTGCCTTCGCTGCGGGAGGGCTTGAGCAGTCCCTCGCGCTCGTACAGCCTCAGCGTTTGCGGGTGAATGCCGTACTGCTCCGCCACCGCGGAGATCATGTAAGCCGCTCTGGATCGGGACTTTGCCATGTTTTCAGATCTTAGCCCAAACTTCGGCGCGCGGATCCTCCGGATGAAGCTTTCCGAGTTCTTTCAGCAGTTCCCGCGTGCGCTCGTCGCGCGGGCTTGGGGCTTCGATCGCGACCTCCACGATCTGGTCGCCGCGCTCCCCCGTTCGCGCGTTGAGCACGCCTTTTTCCCGCATCCGGAAGCGCTGGCCGTTGCTGGTCCCTTGCGGGATCTTCAGCAGCGTTCGACCGTCGATGGTCGGCACCTCGACCTTGGCACCCAAGGCCGCTTCCCAGACCGCGACCGGTATTTTGATTTCGATATCGTCGCCTTCCCGGTGGAAAAACGCGTGATCCTCGACCTTCGTGGTGATGTAGAGATCTCCCGGAGGGGCTCCCATGGTGCCGGCGTTGCCTTTCCCGGGCACGCGCAGGCGGGAACCGTTGCGGGCGCCGGGCGGAATCCGCACCTCGACCGTTTCGGTCCTGGTGACGCGTCCTTCGCCCCCGCAGGTGGGGCAGACATTGCGCAGCTTACCGCTGCCGCCGCAGCGCGGGCAGCTCAGGTTGAAGCGCATCGCACCGGCCATTTGGGTGACCTGGCCGGTTCCCTTGCACTGCGGGCAGACCACCTCGCCGGCCCCGGTCGATCCGCTTCCATGGCAGGTGCCGCACGTCTCGTATCGCGTGATGTTGAGGCGGGCTTGCGTGCCCTTGATGGCCTGCCAGAAGTCGATATCCATCACGTATTCGAGGTCGCCGCCCTTTTCGGGAGCCGTTTCCGGAGCGCCGCCGCGGCCGCCGAAAAACTGCGAGAAAATGTCGCGAAATCCGCCCGCTCCGCCGCCTGGCTCGCCGGTAGTACGCCTTCCTCCATGCCCGCCGGCACCGGTTCCAGCCCCGGCTCCCGAGAAGAACTCCGAGAAATCGAAGCCGCTGAAATCCATGTTCGGATTCGCGCCCTGGCCCCCGCCCGGCCCGCCGCCCGCAAAACCGCTTTCCGAATAGAAGCCGACCTGGTCGTACATCTGGCGCTTTTTCGGGTCGCTCAGAACATCGTAGGCTTCCTGAACGTTCTTGAAGCGGTCTTCGGCAGATTTGTCCCCCGGGTTCAGGTCGGGATGGTACTTCCGCGCCAGCTTGCGATAGGCCTTGCGGATTTCGTCTACCGAAGCCTGGCGCGCGACCCCTAGGGTCTCGTAATAATCGTGTTTGGGGGCTGCAGCCATAATGAAATCGGGGCCGGTCGAAACCGGCCCCCCTGGGTCCCTTTAGTTCTTACTTCTTGTCGTCAACGTCCACGAACTCGGCGTCCACAACGTTGTCTTTGCCGCCTTTGCCGCCCTGGTCGCCGCCGCCGGCCTGGCCGCCAGCGCCTGGAGGAGGAGGCGGCGTGCCGCCGGGCTGAGACTGGGAATTGTACATGGCTTCGGCCAGCTTGTGGCTGGCGGTAGTCAGCCGGTCAACCGCCGAATTGATGCGGGCCGGGTCGTTCTCGGCCATGGCCTTCCTGGTCTCTTCGAGAGCGGCATCGATCTCCTTGGCCTGCTCCTCGCTGACCTTCGAGCGATGCTCTTTGAGCGTCTTTTCGACGTTGTAGACCATCGCGTCGGCACGGTTGCGGGCTTCGATCGTGTCCCGCTGCTTGCGGTCCTCGGCGGAGTGCGATTCGGCGTCGCGTGCCATCTTCTCGACTTCGTCCTTCGCGAGGCCGGAGGAGGAGGTGATGGTGATCTTCTGCTCGTTGTTGGTGGCGCGGTCCTTCGCCGTAACGTTCAGAATGCCGTTGGCATCGATGTCGAACGTCACTTCGATTTGGGGCACGCCGCGCGGAGCCGGCGGAATATTGCCGAGTTGGAACACGCCCAGCAGCCGGTTATCGTGCGCCATGGCGCGTTCGCCCTGGTATACCTTGATCTCGACCGACGGCTGGCTGTCCGTGGCCGTCGAGAAGACGTCGGTCTTGCGGGTCGGGATGGTGGTGTTGCGCTCGATCAACTTCGTGAACACGCCGCCCATGGTCTCGATTCCGAGCGAGAGCGGGGTTACGTCGAGCAGCAGCACATCCTTGACTTCGCCGCCCAGAACGCCGCCCTGCACCGCCGCGCCCACAGCCACCACTTCGTCCGGGTTCACGCCCTTGTGGGGCTCGCGCCCGAACAGGTCGCGGACCACGGCTTGAATTCGCGGCATCCGGGTTTGGCCGCCGACGAGCACCACTTCATTGATCTGCGGCGGGGTCAATCCGGCATCCTGCAGAGCCTGCTTGCAGGGCCCGACGGAGCGCTGGACGAGGTCTTCCACCATCTGTTCCAGGCGGGCGCGGGTGAGCTTCAGTTGCAGGTGTTTGGGGCCGGTGGCGTCGGCCGTGATGAACGGCAGGTTGATCTCGGTTTCGAGCAACGTGGAGAGTTCCATCTTGGCCTTCTCGCCGGCTTCCTTCAGGCGCTGAAGCGCCATCTGGTCGCGCGAAAGGTCGATCCCGTTCTCCCGCTTGAACTCGGCTACGATCCAGTCGATGATCCGCTGGTCGAGGTTGTCGCCGCCCAGGTGCGTATCGCCGTTGGTCGATTTCACCTCGACCACGCCGTCCCCGACCTCCAGGATCGAGATATCGAAGGTGCCGCCGCCAAAGTCGTAGACCGCAATGGTCTCGTTAGTCTTCTTATCGAGCCCGTAGGCCAGCGCGGCCGCGGTGGGCTCGTTGATAATGCGCATGACCTCGAGGCCGGCAATCTTACCGGCGTCCTTCGTGGCCTGCCGCTGTGAATCGTTGAAATAGGCCGGAACCGTGATCACGGCCTGCGTAACCTTTTCGCCCAGATACGCTTCGGCCGCTTCCTTCAGCTTGCCGAGGATCATGGCCGAGATTTCGGGCGGGGAATACTTCTTCCCGCTGATGTCGATACGGGCATCGCCGTTGTCGCCGGGCACGACCTTGTAAGGCACCATCTTCATCTCTTCGGTGACCTCGTCGTACCGGCGGCCCATAAACCGCTTAATCGAGAATACGGTATTCTCCGGATTCGTAATCGCCTGGCGCTTCGCCACCTGGCCGACCAGCCGTTCCCCGCTCTTGGTGAATGCGACGACCGATGGGGTAGTGCGCGCGCCTTCCTGGTTAGGAATGACCGTGGGCTGGCCCGCCTCCATGACGGCCACGACCGAGTTGGTGGTTCCCAGGTCGATACCAATAATCTTTCCCATGTTGTTGAAAAGCCTCCCTCGTCTGTTCTTGTCTTACGATGGCAGTTGCCGCCGGAGGGCGGCCATTTAGCTCAAAACCATTATGGAACTTTAGTGTGTTGCTGTCAAGTTTATTGATGTAGCGCAGGTCTCCCGGCCTGCCCCCACGGCCGACCCGGTTTTGCCGGGTCGGCTGGACAGGCCAGGAGCCCCATCCTACTGCGCACTGAATCCGTACACCCCAATCCCCATGGTCTTCAGAAATCGCTCGACGGTCTGCCAGCCTTCCGGGGAGAGTTGGGATTTCAGGGAGTCCAGCCCGCCCTTCAAGGCCTCCTGGCGGATTGCGTTGAGGGCGCGGCCTTGCTCGGGGCTGGGCGGGGTGCCGGCGGCCCTTGCGACATCCGCCATCCGCCGGGCGGATGCCTGTACCTCGGCCAGTTTGGAGTTAACCGCTTCCAGGACTTGGTGAAGCACTTCGCGGTCGGCCGGATTTAGTTGGCCGCTCACCGGGTCGTGAGGTCCGGGCGGGGGGCCGTTCACGATGGAGTCGTCTGCGGCATGATAATGGTCCGGTTGCCGGGCACCGATTATTCCCATCATGGCTTCGAACCGCGCTTCCATAGGAACTTCGCGGATCTGGCGGAACCCGGGCCGCGAAGCTCCATAGCGCGCGGGAGGGTACACCTCGGGAAGGGTTACCGCCCGGGCCACGTCGTCCCGGTGCATGGTCCACCACTCTTTCCAGAACTGGATATACCGGTGCTCCTCGTCGGGGCTGCCAAGCGGGGAACGGCTGGGGCAATTGCCGGACATGCCGGGAATCCAAAACGCAGACCCCTTCAGCAGCAGGCAGAAGCCCATCAACGTGCTGTCGCGGACGCCTGGCTCCGGGCTTTCCAGCATGGTCATGAAGTACGGGAGGAACTCGGGCCGGCCCGTGCGCGCCAGCGTCATGGGCAGCCCGCCCTCCAGGCCCGGCAGCGGCGTGTCACCTAGTGCGATGCGCGCCAGGGCGTGGGCCGCCGGGAGATCTTTGCTCAGGTCGAGCCCCATAATGACCAGTCCGGTGGGGTTTACGGCGTCCATGGCGGAGAGAATGCTGGGGAGGTTCTTTTCCAGGTCGAAGGCGGCTGAAGTATCACCCGTCGAGAGACGGCCGAGAATGCCGATGGCCTGCAAATTCGGATCCGGCAGGCTGGAGAACCTGCGGTACGCCTCCCCCGACGCCGAAGGTTCCAACCCCTGGAGCGCCATCTGCAAGGAATGGAACGTGTTCCGCGTCTGCAATCCGGGGGCGAGCGCCGTGCCGTGCGGATTCTCGAAACGGTGCGGCGTAAGCTCGGCGGCGTGCTGCGCCACCAGGTCTTCGATTGCCGCGGCGATCTCCCGGGCAACCTTAGTCTGCAGGGGTTCCGATTCGGCGTAGACCGGGGCCGTCGTGCCGAGAGGCAGAAAATATCCGCCCATCGGTGCGATGGACCCGGCCTGCAGCGCCTCGAAACTACCATCCGCATTCTTCCGCAGGAACCACAGTCCGCGCACATGCGGCACATTCGCGGTGACGGCGGGCGGCTCGAACGGAGCGGGCCGGTAGGTCCATCGAACCGGGAGATCGATACCCGCCGCGACGCTCCCGCGCAGGATCCGCAAGGTATGCAGCGTTGCCTGTACCGCGACCTGCGACCCGTTATCCGCGGCCGATCCTCCGGCGAGGTCCGCGACCAGGACATCCGTCGCGGTTTCGAGCGTATCGCTGAAATTCCAGCCGCTATGCGCGGAGTCGCTTTGGGCCGAGGCACAGACGGCCAAACACAGGACGCCGAAGAGTCTCATTGAGGCCTCACCCGATTATCGACGATTCGTAGAAGCTGAGCGCGTTGTCGCCCTGGCGCAACAGGCGCTTCCGCTGTAACGGCCCGTGCACGTCGGGAAGCGTCCGGCGAACGGAATGCTGCACCACCGTGACCGGCGGGGGTGCCTGCGCCAGCAGGTCGAGCACGGCGGAGTATTCGCGGTCGAGATCGTAAGGCGGGTCGAGGAAGACGATATCGGCTGGATAGCGCGGCAGCGTGAGCAGCACCGGCCCGGCGACCACGGTGGCGCGGGCTTCGAGCCTGAGCGCCGCGACATTTTCCCGGATCGTCTCCAGCGCGCCGCGGCTGCGCTCGAGCAGCCATGCATGGGAAGCCCCGCGGCTCAGCGCCTCGATCCCGACGGCGCCGGTTCCGGCATACGCATCCAGAAAGCGGGCTTTTTCGATCCGGGCCTGCAGAATATCGAACAGCGTTTCGCGCAGGCGGTCGGGCGTGGGGCGCGTGGCGGCGCCGGGAATGGTCTTCAGCCTCCGCGAGCGGAACTCACCGGCAATGATACGCATCAGCCCACCGTCACCAGGCCGTAGCGGCGCTGCCAGTGGTCGCGGATGTAGGCCACGGCTTGGCGGAGATCCTCATCCGAGGGCGGCCTTGCCACGAAGTCGTTCGCCTCGCGGCGCGCCACTTCCAGAATGTCGCTGTCGCGCAGGATATTGGCCACGCGCAGCGAGGGCAGGCCGGATTGTTTGGTCCCGAAAAACTCGCCGGGACCGCGAAGTTTGAGGTCCATTTCCGAAATGTAAAAGCCGTCGGTGGATTCCACCAGCGTGCGGATGCGTTCGCGCGCGGTATCGTTCATCTTCTCCGTCACCAGGATGCAGTAGCTCTGGGCGGCGCCGCGCCCGACCCTCCCGCGCAACTGGTGCAGCTGGGCGAGGCCGAAACGCTCCGCCTGCTCGATCAGCATCACGGTGGCGTTCGGCACGTCCACCCCCACCTCGATGACGGTGGTGGAGACCAGGATTTTGGTATCGCCTCCCTTGAAGCGCTGCATGACGGCCTCCTTTTCGTCGCCTCCCAGGCGGCCGTGCATCAGCCCGACAGCGAGATCGGGGAAGACCTCGCGCGAGAGGTGCTCGTGCATCTTCTGGGCGGCTTTCATGGCCTGCGTTTCGGATTCTTCGATTACGGGGTAGACCACGTAAGCCTGCCGGCCCTCGTCGATCTGGCGCCTGATGAAACTGTAGGCCTGTTCGACACGGTCGGCGGTGTAGTGCTTGGTCAGGATGGGCTTGCGTCCGGGCGGAAGCTGGTCGATGACGGAGACGTCCAGGTCGCCGTAGAGCGTCATGGCGAGGGTGCGCGGAATGGGCGTGGCGGTCATCACCAGCACGTCCGGCGCGATGCCTTTCTGCACCAGCCGGAGGCGCTGAAGGACGCCGAAGCGGTGCTGCTCGTCGATGATCGCGAGTCCCAGCCGCTTGAACTCGACGTCCTTTTCGAGAATCGCGTGGGTTCCTACCACCACGTGGGCCAAGCCCTCGGCCACCAGTTTTTTCAACTGCGTTTTTTCCCGGCTGGTGAAGGAGCCGGTGAGCAGCACCACCACATACCCGAGCTTCGAGAGGATCTGGCGGAAGTAGAACCCGTGCTGTGAAGCCAGGATTTCGGTCGGCGCCAGCACGGACACCTGGTATCCGTTTTCGATGGCGATCACCGCCGCTTCGGCGGCCACGATGGTTTTCCCGCTGCCCACGTCGCCCTGCAGCAGGCGGTTCATGGGGTGCGGCTCTTTCATGTCGTCCGCGATCTCCTTGATGACGCGCTTCTGGGCGTCGGTGGGCTTGAAAGGCAGCATCGCCTTGACCCGTTCGCGGACGCGGTCGTCGATCTCGAAGGCGATGCCGGGCAGCGTGCGCGCTTTGGCGCGCTTGAGCGCCACACCGCATTCGAGCCAGAAAAACTCTTCGAAAATGAGCCGCTGCTGCGCCTGCGAGCGGTAGGCGTTGAGCAGCCGCAGGTCGGATTCGGGCGGCGGGAAGTGAGTTTCGCGGATCGCCGTCCAACGGTCGGGGTACTTGAACCGTCGCCGGACGGGTTCCGGCAGGTGGTCCTCCTCGGCGGGCAACTCGCGAAGGATGCGATCCGTCAGGACGCGCAGCACCCGCGTGGTGAGTTTGGAAGCAGCCTCGTAGATGGGCACGATGCGTCCGGTGTGGAGCGAGGCCTCGCCGTCTTCGTCGTCGCCGGTAAGAATTTCGAACTCGGGATGCAGCATCGTGAGCTCGCCCGAGTAGCTATCGAATTCGACCTTTCCAAAGAGCGCGACTTTCACGCCTTCGCCGAGAACGTTGGCGAGGTACCCGCCGTGAAACCACTTGCCCACCAGGATGGCGCGGGAGGCATCGCTGAAGCGGGCTTCGAACAACCCCAGGGCCTTGCGCTTGAAGCCGGA
This sequence comes from Bryobacterales bacterium, assembly GCA_963796485.1. Classification (GTDB taxonomy): domain Bacteria; phylum Acidobacteriota; class Terriglobia; order Bryobacterales; family Bryobacteraceae; genus CAWCDJ01. The sequence goes on along the minus strand of CAWCLV010000010.1, from coordinate 398,969 downwards.
GGCCTTGGCGGAGCGCACGTCGGCAATCACGGTGGCCATTTCGCCGGGCGCCAACTGCGCGATGGTCTTGACGTTGCTGCGGTCCTCGTACCGGAACGGGAAGTAGCCGAGCAGGTCTTCGACCGTCGTCAACCCCTTGGCCTCCAGCATGGCTGCGCGGGCGGGACCGACTCCCTTGATGTAAGTAAGCGGGGTTGTGAGATCCATGCGGTCTCGAACCCAGTGTACAATGCCCTACGTGAAACCAACTCTCGTGCTGCTGGCGTGCGCCGCCGTCGCGTGCGCCGCGGACCTGCGGGTGGGCATTATCGGGACCGACACTTCGCACGTCCCCGCCTTCACCAGGATGCTGAACAGCGACCCTTCCGATCCGGATCACATCGCGGGCGCGCGAGTCGTCGCGGCGTTCAAGGGCGGAAGCCAGGATATCGAAGAGAGCTACAGCCGGGTGGACCGCTACGCCGAGGAAATCCGGACAAAGTACGGGGTCGAGATCGTGCCCGACATCCCGTCGCTGCTTTCCAGGGTGGACGTGGTGATGATCGAAAGCCTGGACGGCCGGCCGCACCTGGAACAGGCGCGCACGGTGATCGCGGCGCACAAGCGGTTTTTCAGTGACAAGCCGCTGGCGGCCACGCTCGAAGACGCGCGGGAGATCGCGCGGCTCGCCAAAGATGCGGGCGTGCCCTGGTTCAGCTCTTCCAGCCTGCGGTTCGGCGCCATCGCGCGGGAAGCGAAATTTGCGGATGCCACCGGAATCACCACCTGGGGCCCCGGCCCCTACGAACCGCACCATCCGCTGGAGCTCGCCTGGTATGCGATTCACCCCATCGAGCTGCTGTTCACGTTGATGGGGACCGGCTGCTGCCAGACCGTCACGCGGACGAGTTCGGCCGATTCGGATGTAGTGGTGGGAGTGTGGAAAGACGGGCGGATCGGCGCGGTCCGCGCGGTGCGGCCTTACAGCGATTACGGCGCCATCGTGAACCGCGGGAGGGAAACGGTGGTCAGCCACCCCAAATCGGGCGACGCGGCCGATTACCGTCCGCTGGTGCGCGAGATCGTGAAATTTTTCCAGACCGGGGAGCCGCCGGTTTCGAACGCGGAGACGCTCGAGATCTTCGCGTTCATGGACGCGGCGCAGAGGAGTAAGGAGCAGGGCGGCAAAGCAGTGGCGCCGAGATGAAGAAGGAACAGGGGAAAGACAAGCGCGCCTCCGGCGCGCGGGCAGGCCGGGGGGCCTACCCTGCCTGGTTGTGGCCGGGGCTGATTGCGCTCGGGGTGCTGATCTTCTATTGGGTGCCGCTCACGTCGGGTTCCGCTTCCATCCAATGGGATGCGGCGGACTTGCATTATCCCCTCCAGAAGTACTTCGGGGACCGGCTGTTTTCCGGGCATTTGCCGTTCTGGACGCCCTATACGTTCTCGGGGTACCCGTTGCTTGCCAATATCGAGGTCGGCGCCTGGTATCCGCCGAACTGGTTATTTTTTCTTGCAGGCATTACTCCCCGGGCGATCGAGGCGGAACTGGCGCTGGCGGCCGGCATCGCCTGCATCGGAGCCTACCTGTTTCTGCGGCGTCTGGCGCTGGACGAGGGAGCCGCTGCTGCCGGCGCCCTCACCTACGGCTTCTCCGGGTTTTTCGCCGCCCACAGTTCCCACGTAGGGATGTTCTGCGCCGCCTCGTTATTTCCCTGGCTGCTGCTCGCGTACCGAAAGGCGGCCGAGGGCCCTGCCGTGCGCTTTACGGCACTGGGCGGTCTCGCCGGCGGGATGATGCTGCTGGCGGGCCACTTCCAAACGGCGCTTTACGGCTTGCTGGGTATGGGACTATACGCCCTGAGCGATATCCGGGCGGACCGGCGCCGCTGCCGGCGCACGGTGGCGATCGTCGCCGGGATAGGCCTGGGGTCCGTCGCACTGGCCGCAATCGAGATCTTTCCGGGTATGGAACTGACCGCGCACTCCCTTCGCGCCGCGGCGGACTATTCGCAGAATACGGAAGGCGTTCTGCACGCCGAACCCCTGTTGACCCTGGTTGCCCCCAACTGGCTCGGCGCACTCGATGGTTCGTATCGGGGACCGTCGGACATCACCCAGTACTATTTCTATGGCGGACTGCTGCTGCTGCCGTTGGCCATTGTGGGGCTCGTCAAATCGCGCTTGCGAATTCCGGCTCTCTGCATTTTGGTTCCGGCGGTCTGGTATATGACGGGACCGGCGGGCGGGTTCTATCGAATCGCCATGGCGATCCCGTGGCTCGGCAAGGTGCGCGCCCCGATCCACGGATGGTTCGTGGCTGCGATGGGTTTGGCGATCCTGGCGGGGGCCGGCAGTGCCTGGGTCCTCAACCGCTGGCGCCACCCGGCCGTCTGTTTCGGGCTGGTGCTGATTGTTTTCGCGGACCTCTTCTACTGGAACGCTCTGGCTAATCCGCTGGCATGGGCGAGGGGCAGCTACGAAGAGTTGTACGGCGCCACCGAAACGCTGGTGCGGCAGCGGGTCGCCGGCACTCAACCCCCTCTGACCCGTTTCGACGCGCCGAAATCGTTCCCGTCCCTGGGACCTCTCGACGGTCCGCTCAACCTCAGGCTGGCAGCGACGTACGGCTATTTCGCCCTGGAATCGGCGGTCTACGGCCAATACATCGATGCGATGCGCCGCAACCCCCGCCTGAGCGACGGACTGAACGTCAGCCGCCGGTTGAATCCGCAAACCGGCGCGTTGGAACCGAACCCGGGCGTTCTGCCCCGGGCGTATTTCCCGAAACGGGTGGTCCGCGTCGCGGACGACGCATCCTCGCGGAAAGCGCTGGAGACGCTCGCGCCGGCGGAATTCTCGACCGTGCTCGGGCCGGATTTGGCGCTCCGGCAGGATCCGCAGGCCGCGGCGTCTGTCGTGCGGCACGAAGAGCAATCGTACGTTCTGCATTACCGCGCAGCGACGCCGAGCCTGTTGAAGCTCAGCGAGGCGTGGTATCCGGGATGGCGGGCTACGGCCGGCGGCAAAGAGCTGCCGGTGCTGCGAGTGGACCACGCGCTCATAGGGGTGGTGGTTCCGGCCGGAGAAGGCGACATCACCTTTGCGTTTCATTCCAACTACTTCAACTACGGGGCGGCGCTCTCGATAGCGGCTGCCCTGGCGCTGGCGGCGGTCGCGCGCCGGTCTAAGGTCTCCCTATCTCTGGCCCATTCGCCGAACTCGGCGGCTGCTGGCCGTCTCTCGCAGTCACTGCGATCGCGCGTGACGACGCAGAAAGTCCCTGCAAGCCGCGTCGGAATTGAGTCCGGGCCGGGGAATAGTAAACTATAGACTCATGTCCAAGTTGATGGAGGGCAAACTCGCCCTCGTTCTGGGTATTGCAAACAAGTGGAGCCTGGCTTATGCGATCGCACAGGCATTCTCCCGCGAAGGCGCGACCCTGGTGCTGAGCTATCTGGGTGACCACCAGAAAACGGCTATCGAGGATCTGTCCAAAGGTCTGGATGTCGCGGCGGTGCTTCCGTGCGATGTGACGAAGGACGAGGACCTCACGGCGCTTACGGAATCGTTGCGGGCGCTCGGGCGGCCGCTCGATGCGGTGATCCACAGCCTGGCCTTCGCCAATCGTGAAGATCTGACCCGCCCGTTCTCCGAGACCTCGCGCGCCGGCTTCCTGCTCTCCCAGGAGGTAAGCGCGTACTCGCTGGTAGCGGTGGCGAAGGCTACCGCGCCGCTGATGACCAACGGCGGCTCGTTGAGCACCCTCACCTATCTCGGTTCGACGCGCGTGGTGACGAATTATAACGTGATGGGCGTGGCCAAGGCATCGCTCGAAGCCGCCATGCGCTACCTGGCGGGCGAACTGGGCGCGCGGAAAATTCGCGTCAATGCCATCTCCGCAGGGCCGATCAAAACGGCTTCGTCGCGCGCGATCAAAGACTTCTCTTCGATCCTCGAGGTTGTGGAATGTCGCGCTCCGCTGCGGCGGAACACGGACCCGGAGGAGGTCGCCGATACGGCCGTTTTCCTGGCGAGCGGCTTGGGCCGGGGGGTCACGGGGAATATCCTGTTCGTCGATGCCGGGATGCAAATCCTGGGTTTTTAGGTGTTTCGGACCGCGCTCCCTGCCATAATGGTGTTTCTTTATGAGAGTGGAAGTGGTCCTCACCGAGACGGATATCGCGCAGGAGTTCGCGGAGGCGATGGAAGCGCGCGATTTGCCGGAGAAGTTTTTCTTCTGGTTCCCCCGTTCCGCGGCGGCCTGGTCGGAGCTGACGCAGGACCATGAACTGTACGGGGACCTCAACGAGACCTGGCAGGAGATAGCCGCGGGGGCCGGGCCGCTGGCGCAATATTTCGGGCGCAGGGTGCCGGTCATCAGCTTTGGCGCCGGAGAAGGCACGCGGGACCGGCTGCTCCTCACGGCTCTCAAGGATACGGGCTGCGAGTGCCTCTACTTTCCGGTGGACGCCAGCCAGGCGATGCTCGAAACCGCCTGCGCGGGCGCCGACGACGAGGATATCGAGACGGTGGGGATCAAGGCGGACATCTCCAGCCCCGTCCACCTGGTGTTCGCCGCGGATGCAGCCGAAGCCCCGCGGCTTTTCATCATGTCCGGAAATACCATCGGGGCATTCGATCCGCTAGCCGAAATTCGCTATGTGGCGCAGTGCCTCAAGCCGTCGGACCGGCTGATTATCGACGGCGAGCTTTACCAGGAAGAGAAGAGTTTCGAGCGGCGCAACAACCCGGCGGTTCACCGGTTCGTCTGGACGCTATTGGCCTCGGTGGGGATCGGGCCCGATGATGGCGAACTTCGCTTCGAGTCGAAACGCGACGACCGGCACGAAGGACTCCACCTGATCACCAGGCACTTCCGCGCCGACAGGGACCTGGTGGCCAATATCGCGGGGCAGCGGATCTCCGTGCAGCGCGGCGAGCGCATCGGCTTGAACTTCCAATATCTCTATACGCCCGAGGCTTTCGAATGGCTTCTGAGGGAGCACGGAGGGTTGGAGATCTCGATGATGTTTGGAACTCCGGGCCAGCGTTTCCAGACGGCTCTCTGCAGGAAGTAGCGGCTCGGATCCAATCCGGGCCGCTACCTGCCCGGCGGCTACCCGACGCGTGGGAGCCGGCACACTCGAATGCTATGACCAGACTGTAGCTTCGGGCATGCCGCGCGACAAGGTTGGACTTGGGTTATAGCAGTCCAATAACCTTCGGTATACCGGGTTATCATCCGGCAACACGGGAGGCAGAGAACAACCGCTTCCCGCGGTCGCGGCTCCCAAGGAACAGCGCGCATGCGTGACGAGCCAGCCCTAACGTCAAAACCGGGCAGGCCGGGAGGCCTGCCCCACTTGCGGCGAGTCCACGCTTTGACCGGTGTTACTCTCCGTAGCTGATTTCGGCGTGGCGCGCGGATACCGCGGAATAGGCGAGCAGGATCAGCGCCACTGCGAGCAGGCCCGGAACCGCGATCCAGAACGGTGTGGCGTCGGCGTCGATCACCATCACATTGAAGGGCGGCGGAACCGGGATTTCGACCGGGCACAGGTTCTTCAGGTAGAAGATCACGCTGATTTTTTTCAGGACCGCCGGCAGGAAGGGGTTCAGCCCTTCCCACACCCAAACCACGGCCGCGGAGATCATCGGGTTTTTGAAAAACAGCCCGCACAGCAGGAAGACGGCGCCGTACCCGATGCATGCCAGGGTGGTGACCAGCGCGTAGGCGCCGAGTTCGTGCAGGCCGGGGCCGTGCAGCAGGTAATCCGTCCAGGCGGGGCCGAAATGCTTGCCGATCATCAGAAACGATGCCGAGACGCTGCCCACGAACAGCACCAGCGCGACCGCCAGTCCGGCCAGGTACTTGCCCGCCACCAGGGCCTCGCGCCGCAACGGCGTCATGAAGTAATAGTGCAGCGTCTTTTCCAGCATCTCGCCGCGGAACAGGTTGGAGAAAATGCCCATGCAGCCGAAGAAGATTCCGGCGCGGAGGTAATAGAACATGAAGATCCCGGCGAACACCAGGCTGTCCTCGCCCACGCTGTGCCGCCCGAAGTGGGAACGGCTGGCGACCAGCCAGTGCAGCAGCGTGAGCACGACGGGGCCGAGCGCCAGGAAATAAATCCACCAGCCGCGCCGCGAGAGGAACGTCTTCTTCAATTCGAGCCGCAGAACGGCGCCGATCTGGCGGATCCACACGGGGTTCATACGGTACCTCCCTCGCTGCCGATCAGGTATTGATAGACGGAATTCACGTCGTCGTCGGCCGGCGCCACGGATTCCACCTCCAGGCCGGAATCGAGGATCACTTTGTTCAGCAGCAGGTAGAAGCTGTCGGCGTCGCGCGTCCGGAGCAGCAGGCCCTTGCCGTCGCTGGCCACTTTCGCTTCCACCACATGGTCCTGCTGAAACATGCGCGATGCCAGCAGGCTCGGGCGGTCGCAGCGCACCAGGATCTGCATGGGCTGTTCCTTCACCTCGCTGCGGACGCCCTGGATCTTGCCCTCCGCGACGACATAGCCTTGGCTGAGCAGAATCACCTGGTCGGAGATGCGGTCCACCTCGTGCAGGATGTGACTGGAAACGATGACGTGGCAGCCCTGGTCGCCCCACTGCCGGAACAGCGCGATGGCTTCGGCGCGCGCCAGGGGATCGAGGCCGTTGAGCGGTTCGTCCAGCACGATGACTTTCGGGTCGTGCGCGATCGCCTGGGCGAGTTTCACGCGCTGCCGCATACCCTTGCTGTAGGCCGCGACCGGACGGTTCGCCGCGTCTTCGAGCCCGACCATTTGCAGCCTGGAGACGGTGCGTTCGTGGCATTCGGCGGGCGTCAGGCCAAACATCAGCAGGAACGAGTAAATGAACTGGTAGCCGGTGATGCCCTTCGGAAAAGCATCGAACTGCGCGCAGTAGCCCACCATGCGGCAGAGTTGCTCGGGATGGTCCGGCGGAATTCCGAGTACCCGGATCTCACCCTGGGTGGGACGGATCAGCCCGGTCATCAGGTTCATCAGGGTCGTCTTGCCCGATCCGTTCGGGCCGACCAGGCTGGTGATGCCCGGTGGAATCGACAGGCTCACCTTGTTGATTCCCAGGACCTCGCCGTAAAACCGCGAAACGTTCTGGAATGTGATCAAAGATTCGCTCACCGGACCACCTCCATGCCGCGGATCTTCCGCGCCAGCATGTACAGGCAGACCAGGCAGAGCCCGATCAGCGCGGCCCACGAGCACCAGAGCGGAAGTACCTGCCCCAGCGGCGCCCGGAAAAAGAGCGCGCCGTTGGTGGTCTGGCTGGAGCCTTCGAACAACTGCACCCACACGGACCCGATCAGGTAGCTTACATTGAACAGCGATCCCCAATTGGTGCGCTGGATGGCATTCACGGTGGCGCCGAAGCCCGCGCCGACAAAGAACACGCCGAACATCAGGGCGCCCGCCGCGGGCTTCCACTTGACCCACGCCGAGAGGGCCAGCGCGAGCAGCGCCAGAATCACAATCCAGATCCAGGCTCCGACGAACGTGGCCACGGCGAAACGCATGTTATCCTGCATCCACTGCCAGCCTTCCAGGTAGCCCTGGAGCCCGAAGAGTAGCAACCCGGGCAGCCATGTCATGCAGGAAAGCAGGATCAGCAGCACCGACATCTTTCCCAGCACGTACTCCTTGCGGGAAAACGGGCGCGCCAGGTAAAGCGGCAGCGCATTGTTCGCGAGGTCGGGCGAAACCTGCCCCGGGCCGATGAAGGCGGCCAGAAACAGCGCCAGCATGCTCTGCCATCCGAGCAGGGTCATGAAGAACACCACATTGATGGAAATGATTTTGGTGCTAGCCTGCGCGCCCACCAGGCTGAGCACGCTGGCGTTGTGCTGGATGTAGATGAGCAGCGCGCAGATCAGCGGGTACAGGAAGGTCGCGATATAGAAAATATTCAGGAAGCGCGAGCGGTGCAGGTCCTCGAAGGCGTAGCGGGTGATGACCAGGAAGCGGCTCCAGGAGGGCGTCATCTCGCCTTCGTACGGCCGGTAGGTTTTCTTATAGACGGCCATCGGCGGTCTCCATGGCTTTGAGGAAAATGTCTTCCAGCGAATCGCGCTTGTGGTTCAGGCGCCGGATCTGCACTTCCTGGTCGGCCGCAATTTCATAGAGGCGCCGCACCTCCACCCCGTCCGGCAGGATCACCTTGATCCGGCCCTGGGCGCCGGCGGCGGTTTCACACCCCAGCTTCTCGATGGCCTCGAGGAAGTTGCCGTTCTGCGCCCCCCGGGTTTCGAGTTCCAGGAATCTCCGGTTTTGGCGGCGCTCCTCCTCCAGATTGCAGAATGCGGCGATGTTTCCGTCCTTCAGGATCAGCACCTGGTCGCAGCACTCCTCCACGTCGCGCAGGAGGTGGGACGAGAGGATCAGGTGCAGGTCGCCGCGGTCCCGAATTTCCTGGATCAACTGGATCATCCGGGTGCGGGCGGGCGGGTCGAGGCCGTTGGTCGGCTCGTCCAAAAACAGCAGCTTCGGGCCGTGCGCGATGGCCTGCGCCAGCTTTGCCGCCTGCTTCATGCCCAGCGAATAGGTCCCGATCGGCCGGTAACGGACTTCCCCCAGGCCCACGTAGAAGAATGCCTCATGGGCACGCTCCAGCGCGTGTTCCTTCGGCAGGCCGGCCAGCTCCGCCATCAGCTTGACGAAGCGAACGCCGGTCATCGAGGCGATGAAGGAATCGTTCTCCGGCATGTATCCGATCAGGCCGCGGACTTCGCGCGCATGAGTCCGGATATCCCTGCCGAACACCCGGGCGGTCCCCGAGGAGGGCTTGTGGAACCCCAGTAAAGCGTTCAGCAGCGTGGATTTGCCGGCTCCGTTGGGACCCAGCAGCCCGATGGCGCGCCCGGTTAGCGAAGCCTTCAGCTTCTTCAGGATGGTGCGCGAACCGAGCCGTACTTCGAGGGCGTCGAGCTCAATAACGGGGTCCATCACTTCAACGATACGACTTTCACCGGGCCCTTGTTCCCATCAACTGGCCGAACGGCAGTCCGTTTCCGACCAGTCCCAAAACGTTGCCGCTGAGGACGTTGGTGAGCGCGGCTCCGAAGAGGGGACCGCTTCCGGCCACCGTGATCCGCTCGGGCGCGCCATAGGCCGCCACCAGCATGGGCTTCATGTTGCCGAGGTTCTGTAGCGCACTCTGGGCGCCGGGCCCGCCCTTCGAGGCGAACGCGCCGAGAAGGCTGGTGAGCGGCGCCAGGGTGGTCCCGAGGTTCTGATAGACCAGGGCCGAGAAGTTCGCGTAGTGGTCGCGCGGTTCCATCTCGAGGAACTTCGCCGAGTGCGTGATCGAGGTGCCGGAAGCCTTCACCTGAAGGGCGCGGGCCACCAGCGCGCGGCTGGGGCCGGCGATCAGGTACCCGTCGGCGAACGTGTAATGCGCCTCGGTCAGCGGGTTGGGGTCGCCGCCGGCGATCATATAATACGTGCGGCCCTCCACGGTTTCCTGCGAACTCCGCAGCGGCGTGCGGCCGTTCTGCGCCGCCTGCCGATTGTAGGTCTGCACGAACTTCTGCAGCGTTGCCTGCAAACGGCCGGGGTCATAGCATTCGGCGATGAGCTTCCAGGAGGGCACGGGGAAAGGCTGCCCGTCCAACGAGATCGAGAATTCGCCGCCGAGGCTCGCAGCGAGGTCGTTTCGCACATCGAAGCCGACCTTCTGCTGCAGTTGGTCGATCGCCTGTTTGGCGACGGCGGAAGACCGCTGCTGCACGCCGGCAACCTCGTCGATAATGGCCGAAGGGCTTTTCACCACGAACGCCGCGACCAGCGTCGCGTCGGGGGAGATGTAATCGAGCGAGCCCATCGGCGCCGGTTCGGCCAGCCACGCGGCAATCCCCGTGCGCGCGCCGTTGAAATCCACTGCGGCGCGGGTTTCCATCTGCCCCTGGACGTCCTTCTGCTCCGCCACGAAGTAGCGCAAACCGGGCGTCTGCCCGTTCGCCGGCAGCTTGGAAAGGTCGGCGGAAAGCAGAATGCCGGCGCCATCGTGGTAAGCGGTGGTAATCCGGTTGTAGAACGGCGTGCCCTGGAAGGTGCCGGAAGCGCTATCGAGAGCCGCGGCAAACTCGTCCACCGAGGCTTTCGCCGGGCCGAAGACAACCAGACCGGGGCGCGTAACGGCAGCGGCCGCAATCGCCTGCTGTTTCAGAAACTCGGGGAAACCCTCGCGTCTGGTCTCGGCCAGGAACACCGGGGCTTCCACTTTCCCGTTGGCGCCGGGAGCCGCCACCAGGACGATTTCGTCGCCGAGATACTCGCTCGCGGCGCGCAGCTTTTCGATCACGGGCTCGACGTTCGACCCCCTGGCGGCCCACCATGCGCGCAGTTCGGGGCTTTCGGCAAGCTTCTGGCGGAACACCACTTGCGCGTCACCGAGATACTGCGCCAGGTTCGGAATGCTGGCGAAAAACGTGACGTTCGCGGGCAGGCGCTTCAGAATCGTGCTGTCGTACCGCAGGGCCGGCATGTGGATCCGCTGCAGGCTGATCTTCAAAGCGTCCAGCTGCTGCATGAGGTGGTCGCGATTGCGGCTCCAGGAAATATCCTCGCGAACCGAAACCGGCTCGAGGCTCGCTCCGGTGACCGTCTGGTCGCCCGGATGCAGCACCTTCTCTTCGTTGTTCTGAGACACGTGGACTTCGCCCTGTATGACCGAAACGCGCGAGCCCTTGACGCCCGAACTGACGCTGAAGACCGTCCCGGTGACCGCCACGCGGCAATCGGCGGTGGCGACGTAAAGGTGGCCGTCGCTGCGCTTCGCGGCCTGCACGATAATGCTCCCCCGGCTGAGCCGGATTGTCAGATCGCTGCCCGCCTGGGTGGTAGAGACGCCCGAACGCTCGCGCAGTTCCACCACCGAGCCGTCATGCAGCTGGAGCATGGCGTCGGAGTCTTTGGCGGTGCGCAGTTCGACGCCGTCCGGGAGCTGCTGCCCGGTTACGAGCGGCGTGATGCCGGCGGCCGAAACCGCGTAAAGGGTGCCGTTTACGGCCTGAACGATCGCCGGACCGCTGTGGCCTCCGAACTGATCGAACGCTACCCAGATGGAGACTCCCGCGGCGGCCACCACGACAGCGGCGGCGGCCCAGCGGAACGTGTAATTAGCGCGGCGGACCGGCCGCGGGGCGGACATTGCGGTCACCCGGCCTTCGTAAACTCGGCGGCAGGCGACGCACTCGTGCAGGTGGTCTTTGAGGAGCGTGGCACGGGCTTCGGGGAGCCGTCCGGCGCGGTAATCCGGCAGCATTGCCTGGAAATCGGCGCAACCGCGAATATGTTCGTGCGGGGCTCCGGCGGCGGCTTCGGCGAGCCGTGCCCAGACCCGCGCCGCGGCGGCTTCGACCACCGCGGCATCCGGCGTTTCGTCGCGGATTTCCTGCATGGCCTGTTCCAATTGCGGATCGATGGGGTTGAATTCGGCGGGATTCATGCGACACCTCCCACATACGCGCGGAACTCTTTTTCCAGCCGGTCGCGGGTGCGGGACAGCGTCACCGCCACGGTTCCCGGCGTGGTGTTCAGCATGCGCGCAATTTCGGGGTTATCCCTTCCTTCGAAAAACCGGAGGGCAAACATCTGGGCGATTCTGGGGTTGAGCCTGGCGAGGGCGCCGCGCAGCCATTCGCGGATCTCGTTCGACGACTGCGCCCGCTCGGGGCTGCGGTGTGCCGGCTCGGCGAGCACCGGTTCCAGTTCGTCGAGCGGGACGCTGCGGACGTTCTGGCGCGACCGCACCATATCCAGCGCCGCATTCACCGCGGAGCGATGCAGAAAGCTCGCCATATTGCCGACCGGCTCCGCATCGGAATCGCGCTTCAGCAGGCGCATGAAGACGGTCTGCATCGCGTCCTCCGCGTCCCCGGAATTGCCCGTGACCCGGTAGGCGGCACGGAAAACCATCGCGTGGTGCTCGCGAAAGACCTGCTCCAGGTCCGCCGCGGCGGGAGTGGCCGGTTCAAATGGGACAGCCATTAGCGCTTTCATCCTATCAGGCTCTTCCAAGTATGAGGACGGGCGGGAGGAGGGTCCATTAGCAGGCGCGGGGCCGGGCCCCGCTCCGTCGAAGACGCGCCGCGACCCATTTGTGGCTGAGGCGGCCAATCGCGCCTTCATTCCCTTCGGCGGGCCGCCGCGGCCCATGGTCCGGCTGACCAGCGGGCCTACCCTGACTTTCCCTGGGATCTTTCCTGTAGCACGAGGAGTGCCGCTTTCGCCGGCCCCAGTGTCGAAGACGCGCCGCAACTCATATAATGCCTGGGCGGCCGGCGCGCTTCCTTATGCTCGCGGCTCTGAGGCGTACGGCGCTTGGCCCGCTTTCTGACGGTCGCGGCTCTTATGCTCCGGCTTCTTTTGGATGTCACGAGGAGCGGGCTACCGGATCCGTACCGGATCGTTCAAAAAGCTGATCAGGTCGCCGATGTCCCCAGCCTCCAACTTGGGCCAGGGAATATTCAACTCGTCGGCCCGGATGCTCATCTTCGGACCGTGGCTCCAGAGGGCGGTGGCGAGCGACACCGTCGTGAACGCGTTCGGCCCGGAACGCAATCGCGGGGCGATCTTCGTCCCTTCGGCCCGGTTGCCATGACAGCGGGCGCAACCCCGCTCCACGAAGACGCGTTCTCCAAGGAAAGGCGAACCCACCGGTTCGAAGTAGCGGAGGCTCGTCAGAAACTTCAGGAGGTCCGTCAACTCCTCGCCCTGGAGCGTGGGAGTCGCCACGCCGGCGCTGTGGGCCTCTTCGACCATGGCGGGCGCGTGATTCCATAGGACGGCGGCGAACTGCGTGGAGTTGAACGGAAGATCCGTGTCCGGCCCGAGTTCCGGTCCGGCTTTGCCGCCTTTGCCGCGAACCGAATGGCACTGAATGCACTTGCTCTGGAAAACTTTCCAGCCGTGTTCGGCGGTCCCCCGGTAGGCGGTAGGTTGGTGCGGGGGGGCGCCGGCCGTGACGTACGCGATGAGGTCGCTCATCTGCTGACCTGTGAACTGAGGCCACGCGTGCAGTTCGGTAGTGATCGGCCCAACCATCGCCTGGGCATGGTTCCACATGGCGTGCATCCAGGCCACCGGATCGCCCGATGCGGCCACCCCTTTCAGGTCGGGTGCCCGGCTTCCGCCCGAACCGGCGGAGTGGCAGTGCACGCATCCCTTTTCGTTGTAGACTCGCTCGCCGGCTTTGGGGTCGCCGGCCGGATCGGAAGAACCCGCCTGGTACAGGAAGGCGAGGATGTGGGCCATGTCTTCCTCGCTCAAACTCGGCGAGTACGACCGGCGCATCTGCCGCCACATGCCGGGAGCGTGATTCCAGAGCACCGTGGTCAACCAGCCCATGGCTGGCTTACCGGGCTGGATGCCGGCCAGGTCGGGGGCGAGCCGGCCGCCGGTTCCATTCACGGAATGGCAGGTGGAGCAGTGCTTCGAGCCGAAGAACAACGTCGCGCCCTTCGCCGGATCGCCGATGACGTAGACGGCGTGGCGTGCGGAGCCAGACCCGTACTCGAGGCCAATGACGAGGAGCAGCCCGGCCGTGGCGACGGACGCCGCCACGATCCAAAGCAGGACCTGTTTGCGTTTGCTGAGTGCGGCCATGGGCGGTGCTGTTGCACGCGGCAGGCCACACCCGCAAGCCTGTTTTCAAGGGGTTGGACCGCTTCGATCCGTCGGAAAACGGGACACTGTACGACAATCATACGAATCAGACCTGATACTGCCTCAACTTGCGGTAGAGAGTATCGCGGGAGATGCCGAGCAGGGAAGCGGCCTTCGTACGGTTGCCTTCGGAAACCCGCAGCGCCTGCTGGATGGTGAGCTTCTCCATGTGTTCCATGGAGAGCGGTTCGCCGGTGTGGGACGGCGCCGCGGGTTCTCCCGCGCCCAGCAGAGGCCGGAAATCGCGATCGGTGACGGTCTGGGGATTATCGGTGGAAACCGCGGCTACGCTTTCGATCAGGTTCTCCAGTTCGCGGACGTTGCCGGGAAAACTGTAGTGCAGCAGCAGTTCGAGGGCCGGGCGCGCCAGCACGATCTCGCGATTGTAACGGCGACCGATCCGTGCGGCGAAGTGCTGCGCCAGCACCAGCACGTCCTCCGGACGCGAGCGCAGCGGAGGCATTTCGAGTACGATGGTGGCGATCCGGAAATAGAGGTCCTCGCGGAGCAGGGAACCTCGCAATTCCGCGAGCGTCCGGTTGGTGGCGGCGACTACCCGCACGTCCACATGCTCGGAGCGGGTGCTTCCTACCGGGCGCAGTTCCTTATCCTGCAGCACCCGCAGCAGCTTCACCTGAATGTCCTTGGGCATCTCGCCGATTTCGTCGAGAAACACGGTGCCCCCGGAAGCCGCGGTAAAGAGGCCCGGAGCATCGGCGTATGCGCCCGTGAAGGCGCCGCGGCGGACTCCGAACAACTCGCTTTCCGCCAGGTCGTGTGGCAGCGCGCCGCTGTTCACCGCGACGAAGGGCATGCGGGCGCGCGGACTCGCGCCATGAATCGCGCGGGCCAGCATCTCTTTGCCGGTGCCGGTTTCCCCCAGAATCAAAACGGAGACATCCGTGGCGGCCGCCATCCGCCCGCGCTCCAACACTTTCTCCACGGCGGACGCCACGCTGACGATGTTTTCGAACGAGGGGTGCCGTTCCAGGTGGCGCTCGAGCTGCGAGACGCGCTCCCGCAGTTCGATCACCTCCATCAGGCGCGCGATTTTTTTGCGTACGGCTTCATAGTCGAAGGGCTTGGTGACGTAGTCTTCCGCGCCGCGCTTGATCGCCTCCACCGCGGTTTCGATGGTGCCGTAACCCGTCATGATGACGATCGTCATGTCCGGATTGCCGCGGCGGAGGGCGTCGGTCAGGCTCAGCCCGTCCATCACGGGCATGATCAGGTCCACCAGCGCCAGGGAGATGCCGGGCCGCGCTGCCTGGATGGCGAGCGCCTCTCCCCCGGAGAGCGCGACATCCACGGCGTACCCTTCGCCGGCGAGAAAGGCTTTCAGCGTCGAGGCGAGGCTCGCGTCGTCATCGACCACCAGGATCCTGGGGCCGCGCGGTTCAACCGCGGTTTTCATAGACTGATGCGCTCTGCGCAACCTCCTCGGCCGCGGCGAGCGGCAGGTCCACGTACGCCGTGGTATGAAGTCCCAAGTCGCTCTCGAGGCGAATCACTCCGCCGTGCTCGATCACCACGTTTCTGGCGATCGCCAGGCCCAGCCCCGTGCCCTTGCCGGGTTCCTTGGTGGTATAGAACGGCTCGAATACACGCTCCAGATCGTGCGGGGCGATGCCGCAGCCGTTATCCTCTACCGCAAAGCCGACCGTCTGCGAACTCCGGAGACACCGCACGCGGATTTCGCCGCCTTCTCCCACGGCATCAAGCGCATTGCTCAACAAGGTCAGGAGAAGCGTTTCGAGCAGGTTGCGGTCGGCCAGGACGAGCTGTCCGCGCCCTTCGGACGAATCGACAATCAGGTTTGCGCGGCGGGCGTGGATGGCGGGGTGAAAAAAGTCGCAGACCGATTCGACCACGGCGCCCAAATCCTGGTTTCCCTTCTGCACCGGCATCACCCTCGTGAAGTCAAGCAGCCGCTGGACGAAGTGGCGGCAGAACTGGAGCCCTTCCTCGATCCGGGCGGCGTCTTCGTCGAGCGGCGTGCCGGCGGTTCGGCTGCGCAGCATCTGGATGCGGATCAGCAGCGCCGCCAGCGGAGAGTTCAAGTGGTGTGCCGTGCCGGCCGCCATCTTCCCCATGCTGGTCAGCTTCTCGACCTCGAACATGCGCTCGCGCTGGCGCCGCAGTTCCTCGTCGCTCTTGCGCTTCTGGCGAAGCACGTACCAGGCGGCCCAGAAGGCCAGCAGCAGCGAGGAGGCGAAACCGCGGGTGATGTAGAGATAATGCAGCGTGAGATAGTCGGCGTTGCGGAAAAGACGGTTCTCGACCAGTTCCCAGGCCGCGAACACAACCGAGACGATGGTGATGCTGGAGAGCGTCAAGGTCGCCCAGAACCATCGTTTTTCGGGCACGGGGCTCATCTTACCACCGGAGGCGCTCCTTCGGCGCCTGAGCGAGGGTAGGCCTGATTTGGCCTACCCTACCTGGCGCTGCGCCACACCGTTCGCTTCCATGCGGCGGATCAGCATGCGGATGGCGAGGATCGCGATGCCGATCAGCAGCACCGAGACCGCCAGGCCAATCCGCCGGACATCCCGCTCGCGCAGCGCGGCCTGGCCGGCTTTCTGCGTAGCTTTTGCGATGGCCATGCCGGCTTCGATCGGCTTGCGGAGATCGTCCGGTTTCATGGCGTGGAACGCCAGCCTCGCCTTGACCAGGTTCTCCCTACCGTCCAGCAGGCGGACCTGCGCTTCCGAAACCTCCATGCCCGACTGTTCGGCGCGGGACAGGACCGCTTCGGATTGCTTCAGCGACCAATCCAGGCCGTCCATCCAACCGGCCATCTGAACGGCGGCCTGTGCCGGAGGCGTGCCTGCGTCGTGGCAGCCGGAGCAGACCGCCTTCGGCCCGGCGAGCATGGCGGTGGAAGGCTGCTTAATGCCGTGGTTGGAGTGGCACACGATGCACCCGCCCCCGCCTCCGCCGGCCGAAAAGATCGGCGCATGCACGCTCTTCTCGTAAAGTTGCGCGTAGAGGACGTGGCACGCTCCCGCAAACATCCGCCACGGATTCCACCTGCGGCGGCTTGGCGCCATGATTCCCGTGGCACGATGCGCAGTTCGGCGCGGAGAGGTCGCCGCGCTTGAGCAGCGCCTGGCCGTGCACGCTGTCACGGTACTCGGTGAACTGGTCGGTGGGGATCTTGTAGGACGCCATCCGGTGGGTGTCCGAATGGCAGCGCGAGCAGGTCTCGGCGACGTGCAGCGGATACACCGGCGACATCGAGTCCTTCACCGCGCGGATATCGTGGACGCTGTGGCAATCGATACAGGTCGCCACGTTCTCGTCACCCGCGGCCAGGCGCTTGCCGTGGACGCTGGTCTGGTAAAGCTCCAACTGATCCACGCGTTCGCGCGGCGCGAACCGGCGCATGTAGTCCGGATTGCCGTGGCAACTGCCGCAAAACTTCGGGATGTCCCGCCGGGCCGGCTTGCCCTTGAAGCCTTTGGCGCGGCTCATGGAGGCTTCGGGATCGTCGCTGGCGCGGTCGCCGCCGTGGCAATCGGCGCAGCTCAAGCCGTGCGCGATGTGGACGTCGTTCTTGATCAGGGTGGCGGGAGCCTTCGGGCCATCGTCCATCGCGGCGTGGCAGGTGACGCACGAGTCGGCGCCGGCGGCGAAACAAACGCCCCAGCCCGCAATCAGAAACACGGCGAGTAATCTCATTTGACGTATCCCAGAACCGTGAAGACTACGAGATAGCAGACCAGGAAAATTCCCGCGCCGGTGACCAGCCGCGTGCGATGTTCACCGGTGCGCCGCGTGCCCCAAAACGGCAGCGCGACCCATCCCAACGCCAGCAGGCCGAAGCCAAACAATCCCAGCAATTCGCCTTCGAACACCCAGACGTGGCTGGGGATCAGCTTCAGGGTGTAGAACTGGGCCAGGAAATACCACTCCGGCCGGATTCCCGCAGGGGCGGAGGAGAAGGGGTCGGCCTTCTGTCCCAACTCCCACGGGAAGATCGCGGCCAGAGTCCCCAGGACGGCCAGCAGCCCGTACCACACCATCAGTTCGCGAAGCAGGAAATTCGGGAAGAACTTCATGTGCGAGTCATGCGAGCCGGTGAAGCCTTCCGGTGTGCTCATGCCGGGCTTCTGCACCAGAATCAGGTGGAACCCTACAAGCGACGCTGTGATCAGCGGAAGGATCATCACGTGGAACGCGAAGAAGCGGGTCAGCGTGGCGGCGCCCACGTCTTCGCCGCCGCGTAAAAATTGCGCAATCAGGGGACCCACCACCGGGACGTTCGCAGCCACGTCTGTCCCCACCTTCGTGGCGAAATAGGAGATCTGGTTCCACGGCAGAAGGTAGCCGCTGAAACCGAAGCCCAGCATCAGGCCGAGCAGGGCGATTCCGCTGAGCCAGGTGAGCTCCCGGGGCTTGCGGTACGCGTGCGTGAACGTGACGCTGAACATGTGGACGAAGGCCACGAAGATCAGCAGGTTGGCCGACCAGCTATGGATGGAGCGGATGAGCCAGCCGAATTCCACCTGTGTCATGATGAAGCGCACGCTATCGAACGCCTCGGCCACCGTGGGCCGGTAGTAGAGCAGCAGAAGAAGGCCCGTGAACACCTGGACGCCGAGCAGAAACAACGTCATGCCGCCGAAGTAGTACCAGGCGGTCCGGCTGTGCAGGGGAACCACTTTGTGATCGAGAACGTCTCTCGCCATCCGCAGTCCGAGCCGTTCGTCGAACCAGTCGAAAACTCTGGGTTTCCTATCGGTCGCAATCAAGTCAGTTCTCCTTGCGGTCAGGCCCGGCGGGAAAGGACGATCTCGTCGCCCCGGATGTTGACAGCCAGCTCTTCCAATGGCTTTGGCGGCGGCCCGGACGAGACGCGGCCATTCAGGTCATAGGTGCCGTTGTGGCAGGCGCACCAGATTTCGCGCCTGGATTCCTGGTACTGCACGGTGCAGTTCAGGTGCGTGCAGACGGCCGAAAACGCCTTCCATTCGGTATCGTTGACCCGCACCAGCAGGGCCGGCTTGTTCCCGAACCGGACGATCTTGCCCGAGTTCGGCTTCAAGTCGCCGACCTTGCCCGCGGCGACCTCGTTGACCGCCGCCTCCGCCGTCTTGGGAGGGACCAGGAAGCGGGCGACCGGGTAGAAAAAAGACGCGAGCGAGGCGGCCACTCCGCCGCCGAGCAAAACGGACATTACGGTACGTCTATCTTTTTGATCGGAAGATGGCTGCATGCCCGAGCGCATAGGCAAATTCGTCTCCAATCGCTCCCAGGGCCGCAACTAGTGCATACGAAAGGAGATGATTCTCCAGATGTCTCCGGTCGATCTCTTGCTGAGGTGTCCGAAAAACGGCCAGCGTCGAAAAACCGTACGCCCTGATATTCACAAACTGTAGAATTTTACGATAAAAGGTCTTAAAGTAATGTTAGGATATTCGACAGTCTGGTCTATATGCGCAGGTTGAGACGATTATTTCCTGTTCTGGTCATCCTTGCCGGTGCTTCGGCGCTGATCGGCGCCCGAGCCAGAAAGGCCCCGTTTTCGGTCTGGGACAAGGCGTATTATGCGGATGCAAATGCAGTAAGCTTCGTTCGCCCCGGCCTTAGTATTCAGATCGTCTCCGCCAATATCGCGGCCGACGGCACCACCACGGTCGATTACAAGGTGACGGACCCGCAAGGCCTCGGCCTCGATTTGACGGGAGTACAGACCCCCGGGCCGGTTGCGGTCAGCTTCATATTGGCCTATATCCCGAAGGGGCAAGCCCAATTTCAGACGTACGTCACCCGCGCGCGAACCTCAGCCGACGGGAAAAACACGACCCAGGTCGCGACCGCCGACACCGGTGGCAACAGCAAGCAGGTGGGCGACGGCGAGTACCTCTACACCTTTGGAAACAAGGTTCCGTCTTCGGGCTACGACCCGACCTCGACCCACCGCGTCGGCATCTACGGCAACCGCAATCTGACGGAGTTCGACATGGGCACGTTCTATGACGACGGCACCATGGACTTCGTCCCCGCCGGCGGCACGCCCGCGCCGCGCGACGTAGTCCGTACCGAGGCCTGCAACAAGTGCCACGACCAACTCGCGCACCACGGCGGATCGCGCCGCAGCGTGGAACTCTGCATCATGTGCCACACCCCGCAGTCCACCGACGTAAATTCGGGCAACTCGGTAGATTTCAAAGTGATGATTCACAAAATCCACATGGGCAGCCAGCTTCCGAGCGTCGTGGCGGGCGGGCACTACCAGATGGGCAACCCGGCGAGTCCCGACGATTGGTCCACCGTGGTATTCCCCGCCGATCCGCGGCGGTGCGAAACCTGCCACGACCAGAAATCCGGGGCGGCGCAGGCGACAGCTTACATGACGAATCCCAACCGGGCGGCATGCGGATCGTGCCACGACGACGTGAACTTCGCGACCGGCCAGAACCATGTGAACCTGCCCGAAGTGAGCGACGCCCAGTGCTCCACCTGCCACAATCCGGACAGCGGCTATGAGTTCGATGCCTCGATCAAGGGTGCGCATACGATTCCGGCGGAATCGGCTACGCGGCCGGGAATCGTGGTGGACATTCTGAAGGTCGATAACGGCGTGGCCGGCGGCAACCCGACCGTCACCTTCACGATGAAAGATTTCCAGGGGAACGGCATCCAGTTGGCGGATATGAAGACCTCGCCCAACCGGGTTTCGCTGAACATGGCCGGCCCGACCACCGACTACGGCTACACCAGTTTCGGCTCTGATGTGACGACGCCCGGAAATGTCGCCGAGAACCCGACCACCACGGGCACCTGTTCGCCCGACGGCACGTGCAGCTACACCTTCGTTCATCCAGTTCCGGCCAATGCCAAGGGGACATTCGCCATCGGCATCGAAGCGCGGCGCGGGCTGATCCTGCTGCCGGGCACAGTGAAGCAGCAGACCACCCAGTACGGAGCCATAAACAAAGTGTTCTACTTCTCCGTGGACGGCTCGCCGGTGGTGAAGCGCCGCCAGGTGGTGGACATCGCGAAATGCAACGGCTGCCACGTGAACCTTTCGGTGCACGGGGCCAACCGGAACCAGACCGAATACTGCGTCATGTGCCACAACCCGAGCCAGACCGATAACACCAAGCCGGCGGCCCAGGGCGTGGACTTCTCGCTCTTCATTCACCGGCTGCACTTCGGCGACAACCTGGCGCAGTATAACCAGACGTTCTCGGTGAGCGGCAAGGATTTCACCGGCGTCCGCTTCCCCGTTATGAGCAACACCGGGACTCCGGGCGACACGGCGAAGTGCTACATGTGCCACGTCACCGGGACCGAGGCGAACTTCCCCATCGGGCTGAACAACGTACTCAGTCCGAAGGATCCCCTGAGCCCGATGCCCGCGACCACGGCCGCCTGCAGCGGGTGCCACGTGCAGATCTCGAGCCTCGCGCACATGGTTTCGCAGACCGATCCGAAGTTTGGTGAGAGCTGCGATGTTTGCCACAGCGCCGACGGCGCGTTCAGCGTCGATAAGGAGCACGCCGGGAAGTAACCAGTGGGGCAGGCCTTCGCGGGCCTGCCCCTGCCTACACGATCAACATACAATCACCGTAGGAGTAGAAGCGGTATTTCTCTTCCACCGCGTGCCGGTACGCCGCCAGGGCCAGTTCCTTGCCCGCGAAAGCGCAGACCAGGAGCAGCAGGCTCGTTTGCGGCAAATGGAAATTGGTAAGCATGGCGCCGACCCGGCGAAACTCGAATCCCGGGTAGATGAAGATATCGGTCTCCCCGCTCAACTCCCCGCTTTTCCAGGCCGATTCGATGGTCCGGACGCTGGTCGTCCCAACCGCCACCACTCGGCGAGCGTTCCCCAACGCCGCGGCGCTCTCTTCGGTGATGCGGTAGCGCTCGGCGTGCAAACGCCCATCTTCCACGCGTGCTGAGTGCAGGGGTTGGAACGTGCCGAGCCCGACGTGGAGCGTGACCCGCGCGATTTCAGCGCCTCGCTCGCGGCAAGCTTCGAGAATCTCGGGGGTGAAATGCAGCCCCGCGGTCGGCGCCGCGACCGAGCCCCGCTCGCGGGCGAAGACGGTCTGGTAGCGCTCGCGGTCGGTGGGCTGGTCGCCGCGCTTGATGTACGGCGGCAGCGGAACATGGCCGATCCTTTCGAACTCGGCGTACAGGTCGTCCGGCCCGAAGAAACGCACCGTGCGCTCGCCGAACTCGCCCCGCGCGACGATCTCCGCCTCCAGGCCCTCGCCGAAGCGGATGCGCTCGCCGGTCCGCATCTTCCTGCCAGGGCGGACCAGCGCTTCCCACTCGCGGGCATCCGCCGAAACGGGCCGGACCAGGAAAACTTCGACCTCCCCGCTGAGATACTCGTGGCGTTTGGGGTTCTTTTTGCCGATCGGAAGCGCGCGCACGCCCACCCGGTTGCCCAAAAGCCGGGCGGGGATCACGCGCGAATCGTTCAAGGCCAGGCAATCGCCGGGGCCGAGAAATTCGGGGAGTTCACGAAAGGCGCGGTCCTCCCAGCGGCCGGAGTCGCGATACACAACCAGCATGCGGGAGGCGCCGCGATCCGGCAGCGGCTCCTGGGCGATCAGTTCCGGCGGCAGTTGGTAGTCGAACTCGGCAAGCTCCACTTTCCCAACTGTAACGCGCCGGGTTCTCAGGCGTGCTTTTCGTGGTGGGGGTGGAAAACGATCAGCCCTCCGATTCCCCACACCATCAAAAAGATGAAAAAGCAGCCAAACAGCATGTCGAACGTCGCGCCCTTCAGCGAGGGCGGCGTCGGCACGAACCCGAGGCAAAGTGCAAACGCGATCGCCAGCACGTGGTAGTACCAGTGTTGCGAGCGGAAGTGATACAGCAGAAAAACGGGAATGCCGATGGCGAGAAGGTAAACCAGGACAACCAAAAAAGTCATCGCTAGCCTCCTGCCCGTATTCTAGACCCAAATATCGGACTTGTGAATCCGATATCCTGGCGAAGACACCCCCTCCCCATGTTGCGGAGAGTCGGTTCCAGGCGAAGTCTACGCGGCCTGAGCTACTTTAGGCCGGTATTCGTCACAGACACAAAAATCCCGGTCGGTCAGGGGACCGACGGCAGCTAAACAGGGGCGGGTGCCGGTGGTTCCGTGTTCGGATTCGGCGTGGCCACAGCTGGCACACACCACCACCTCAGCCGCTTTTGGGGAACGGACTGGAAATGCCACAGATTTGTTTCTCAGTGATTTAGATGTTTTTTTGGGAACTTACGTTACGCCTAGGGAACATGCCTGACGCTGAAGCCCGATAAATCCTTCTGCCGGCCCGGCCCCCGTTGACAACGGCTGTGGCTTTCAGGAAAGTAAAACCCATGAAAAAGCTACTGGCCCTGGCAGCACTCTCGGTGCTCGCCGCGTCGGCCGCGGACATCAGCGGCAACTGGAAAGGTACGGCGGAAGGACCTAACGGCGCCATTGAGCGGTCCTTCGTCTTCAAGCAGGCCGGGACGAAACTGACCGGCGAGACGACCAGCGAGTATCTCGGGAAGTCGGTGATCAACGACGGCGTCGTGGAAGGAAACGCTATCTCCTTTACCATCACCGCGAACTTCAACGGAGAGGAAAGGAAACTGGCCTATAAGGGGGAGATCGAAGGAGACACGATCAAGCTGACGTCCGACTTCGGCGGCCAAGCCATCACCTGGACCCTGAAGAAGGGGTCTTAACAGTAGGGTAGGCCTCCTGGCCTGCCCACGCGCCGAAGGCGCGCCCTGCGCATACCACGCCAGGGCGATATCCGCTTCCTATAAGGGAAGATCGAAGGGACACGAAACTTCGGCGGCCAAGCCAAACAACCGGACGCTGAAGAAGGACAGCGAAGAGCGCGCCTTCGGCGCGTGGGCAGGCCGGGAGGCCTCTGCCCCACTACGCCAAGGCGTTGATCGAGCCGATGCGGCGCGCCTCGAAGGCGGCGATATCCGATTCCTGCTGAAGGATGTAGCCCAACTCGTCCACTCCTTCCAGGAGGCAGTGCCTGGAGAATCCGTCCACCGGGAACTCCACTTTCCGCCCGGAAGGCGTGGTCAGGCTCTGGGAGGCGAGGTCGATCTTCACGACTGTGGCAGGGTCGGCATCCACGGCGGCGAAAAGTTCGTCCAGCACGTCCGGCGGCACCACCACGGGCAGCAGCGAGTTCTTGAGCGAGTTCTGCTTGAAGATGTCGGCGAATGAAGTGCTGACCACCGCGCGGAAGCCGAACTGCGTCAGCGCCCAGGGGGCGTGCTCGCGGGAACTGCCGCAGCCGAAGTTATCGCCTGCCAGCAGGATTTGTGCGCCCTGGGAACGGGGCTGGTTGAGGATGAAATCCGGATTGGGGCTGCCCTGCGCGTCGTAGCGCCAGTCATTAAAAAGCTGCTTGTCGAGACCCAGCTTGGAGGTCGTCTTCAGGAACCGCGCCGGGATAATCTGGTCGGTATCGACGTTGACCATGGGCAGCGGCACTACCCGGCTTTCAAAACTCGTAAATGGCTTCATAGCAATGTCCTTACGTCGGTAACCACGCCCGTGATGGCGCTGGCGGCGGCGGTCAGCGGGCTGGCCAGGAACGTCCGCCCGCCCTTGCCCTGGCGGCCTTCGAAATTGCGGTTGCTGGTGGAAACGCTGTACTGACCCGGTGAAAGCTGGTCGCCATTCATGGCGATGCACATGGAGCAGCCCGGCTCCCGCCATTCGCACCCGGATTCGCGAAAAACCTCGGGCAGCCCTTCGGCAATCGCCTGCCGTTTCACCTCCTGGGAGCCCGGCACCACCATTACCCGTACTTTCGGGTTCACCTTGCGGCCCTTGAGGAGCGAGGCGGCGATCCGCAGGTCGGAAATCCTGGAATTTGTGCAGCTCCCGATGAAAACCACGTCTACCGGGTGGCCCACCAGCGGTTTTCCGCCCTCCAGCCCCATATATTTCAGAGCCTTGGCGACAGACGGGTCGGAAGATCCGTCGGGCAGCAGCGCGTTGATCGAAAGGCCCATTCCCGGGTTGGTCCCGTACGTGATCATGGGTTCGAGCGAGTCGGCATCGATGGTGACGCTACGGTCGTACACGGCCCCTTCGTCCGTCGGCAGTTTCTTCCAGCGCGCCACGGCTTCGTCCCACGCCGCCCCCTTGGGAGCGTGCGGGCGGCCGCACAAGTATTCGAACGTCTTATCGTCGGGCGCTACCAGGCCGGCGCGGGCCCCGCCTTCAATCGACATGTTGCAGACGGTCATGCGCTCTTCCATGGAGAGCGCCCGGATGGCGCTTCCGGTGAATTCGAAGACGCACCCGGTTCCCCCGCCCACGCCGATTCTGGCGATGAGCGCCAGGATAATGTCCTTGGCCGTCACGCCGGGCCGCAGGGTGCCGTCCACCTTTACCTGGTACGTTTTGGACTTCCGCTGCAGCAGGCACTGGCTGGCCAGCACGTGCTCCACTTCGCTGGTGCCGATGCCGAATGCCAGCGCGCCGAATGCCCCATGCGTGGCGGTATGGCTATCCCCGCAAACCACCGTCATTCCGGGCTGCGTCAGCCCCAGTTCCGGTCCGATCACGTGCACGATCCCCTGGCGGTCGCTGTGAATGCCCAGGCAGCGGATCCCAAACTCGGCGCAATTGGTCTCCAACTGGGCCAGTTGCTTCGCCGCGATCTCGTCCACGATGGGGAGCGAGCGGTCGGTTGTGGGAATGCTGTGGTCCGCGGTGGCGATCGTCAGGTCCGGGCGCCGGACCTTCAGACCGCGCGCGCGCAAGCCGTCAAACGCTTGCGGGGAAGTGACTTCGTGGACCAGGTGCAGGTCGATATAGATCAGCGTGGGCGCGCCGGACTGCTCCCGGACAATGTGGGAGTCCCAGAGTTTCTCAATGATGGTTTGGGGCATGGCTAGAGCGATTCTGCGGGGCCGGGTGCAGGGCCCTTACACTATTATGGCTGAGCGGAGGCCGGTAAGCCCCGCTCAGCCGATCGCGGCGCAGACCGCTTGCCCCACCTGTTCGGTGGTGGCGGGTGCGCCCGAAGGTCGTAAATCCGCGGTTACCTTTCCGCTGCGGAGCACGGTTTCGATCGCCCGGTCCACCGCGGTGGCTTCTTCCTTCAATCCAAAACTGTATTCGAGCATGGCCGCCACCGAGCCGATCGCGCCCAGCGGGTTGGCCTTGTTCTGCCCGGCGATATCCGGCGCCGAACCGTGGACCGGTTCGTAAAGCCCGACCCAGGCGCCCGACGGCCGGCGGTCGCCGATCGACGCCGATGGCAGCATTCCGATGGACCCGGCCAGCACCGCTCCCTCGTCGCTGAGGATGTCGCCGAACATGTTTTCGGTCAGCACCACGTCGAAGCGGCGCGGGTTCAAAACCAGTTGCATCGCGCAGTTATCCACCAGCAGGTGGTCGAGCGCAACGTCGGGAAACTCTTGCGCCACTTCGGTCACCACGCGCCGCCAGAGCTGCGAGTTCTCGAGCACGTTGGACTTGTCCACGGAGGTGACTTTCTTGCGGCGGGCGCCCGCCAGGTGGAAGGCCATGCGGGCAACGCGCTCGATTTCCGCGCGCGTGTAAGTCATGGTATTGACTGCCCGCGTTTCCGCGCCATTTTCCGTGATGCCGCGCGGAGTCCCGTAATAAATCCCGCCCGTCAGTTCGCGGACGATGATCATATCGGTGCCTTCCACCAGGTGGTTCTTCAGGGGAGAAGAATCCAGTTGTGACGCGTAGGCCCGCACAGGGCGCAGGTTCGCATAAACACCCAGCGCCTTGCGAATTCCCAATAAGCCCTTTTCCGGCCGCTTCTCGGGCGGCGCGTTGTCGAACTCCGGCAGGCCGACCGCGCCCATCAGGGTGGCGTCGGCCGCCGCGGCAAGCCGCGCGGTCTCATCGGGCAGCGGCGACCCGGTCTTGTGGATCGCGATGCCGCCCAGGAGGCCTTCCGTCAAGTTCAACCCGTGATGCCACTTCGCCGCGACGTGCCGCAACACGCGCACCGCTTCGCGCGTCACTTCGGTGCCGATTCCATCCCCGGGAAGTGCCAGAACGTTAAAATCCATGCTTAGTCCGCCGCCGCCTGCATTGCCTTCCGGCCTTCCTGGATCAACGCCACGATCTCCTCGTCCATCAGGCCCTTCTTGCGATGGTCGGCTACCGCCGTGAAGCGATGGTACAGACCGTCGAGTTCCTCGCGCGAGAGTTCATGCCCGAGGTCCCTGGCCCGCTGATTGAGCGCGTGCCGGCCGCTGTGTTTGCCCAGCACCAGCTTGCCTTCGGGCACGCCCACCGAGCGGGGGTTGATGATTTCGTAGGTGCTCTTTTCCTTCAGGTAGCCATCCTGGTGGATGCCGGCTTCGTGCGCGAACGCATTGCGCCCCACGATGGCTTTGTTGGGCTGCGGGCCGAACGTGATGATGGAACTGAGCAGTTCGCTCGCGCCGTAGAGGTGCTCGGTGTGAATTCCGGTATGGTACGGGTGGACGTCAAACCGCGTCTTCAGGATCATCACGATCTCTTCGAGAGAGCAGTTGCCCGCCCGTTCGCCGATACCGTTGATGGTGCACTCCACCTGCCGCGCGCCGGCTTCGATGGCGGCCAGCGAGTTGGCCACCGCGAGCCCCAGGTCGTCGTGGCAGTGGACCGAAACCACCGCGCAGTCACCCAGCGCCTGGGCGATCCGCCCGATCAGCGCTCCATATTCCCTGGGCGACGAATAGCCGACGGTGTCGGGAATATTCACCGTCCGCGCGCCGGCGGCGACCACCGCCCGCGAAATCTTTTCCAGAAATTCGGCGTCGGTTCGCGCGCCGTCTTCCGCCGAGAATTCCACGTCGTCCACGTGGGTCCGCGCCAGTTCCACCGCGGCAACCGCTTCGTCGAGCACCTGCTCCTGGGTCTTCTTCAGCTTGAACTTGAGGTGAATGTCGCTGGTGGCGATGAAGGTGTGGATGCGGGGCCGCTTCGCATGTTCGAGCGACTTGGCGGCGCGTTCCACGTCCAGCGTGCAGCAGCGCGCCAGGGCGGCGATGTTCGCCCAGGGAAACTCGCGGCTGACGGCGTCCACGGCCTGGAAATCGCCTTCCGAGGCGATGGGAAAGCCGGCTTCCAGAATGTCCACGCCAAGCTCCACCAGTTTCCGGGCCATGCGCAGTTTTTCCGGGACGGTCATGCTGCAGCCGGGCGACTGCTCGCCATCGCGGAGTGTCGTATCGAAGATGTATACGCGATCACTCATTGATCTGCACCGATAGAAGCCATTATGCGGGCCTGCGGCTGATTTGGCAAATTTATAATTTTACGGGTGTGTATTAGCGGGTGTTATGATGAGGGCGATCGATGGAACTGTATTCTTTACAAGTGTTTTTGACGATAGCGACGGAGAAAAGCTTTTCGCGCGCGGCGGAACGGCTGCTCCGCACACAGCCCGCGGTATCCCTGGCGCTGCAAAGGCTGGAACAGGAGCTCGGGGAGAAACTCATCGACCGTTCCGGAAAAGAACTGATTCTCACAGATGCCGGGCGCACCGTGCTCGATTACGCCCGCCGGTTCCAGAGCCTGCACCAGGAGCTCGACAATTCGCTGGCCGAACTGCGCGACAACTCGGCGGGCCGCCTGACCATCGGCGCAAATGAATCGACCACGCTCTACCTGCTGCGGCACATCGAGCGCTACCGCGAACTGTACCCGAAAATCAAGGTGCAGGTGCGGCGCAGCCTCTCGAGCAAGCTGCCGAACGAGCTGATCGACGGCAATCTCGAACTCGGGGTAATCAGCTACGATCCCGCGGATGAGCGCCTGAAATCGAAAATCATCTACACCGATGCGCTCGCGTTCGTGGTTTCATCCGCCCACCGGCTGGCGCATCGAAAGACCGTGTCGATCAAGGACCTCGCCTCGGAAAACTTCATTGCGCACAACGTGGTTTCCCCCTACCGCGAGGTCGTGCTGCGGGAATTTCAGACGCACCGGGTGCCGCTGCGGATGGATGTCGAGATGCCGACCATCGAGACCATCCGCAAGCTGGTGCAGCACAACATGGGCGTGGCTTTCCTGCCCCGCATGTGCGTGGAGCAGGAGATCGAACAGGGAATCCTGTGCGAGGTTCGCGTGAAGGAAATGCACGTCGAGCGGAAAATCCGCCTCATTTACCCGACGCGGCGCGCACTCAGCCACGCGGCCAAGGCTTTTCTGGAAGTGCTCGGTTGAGGGCAGCGGGGCAGAAGGGGGAATCCGCCCCGCTTATGAAAGAGGATTAGAAGCCGAGTTGCGTATCGGAACCGCCCAGGTCGATCTGGGTGACGCGATCGCCGTCGCCGTCTTTGGTCGATTGAACCCGCGTATCATTGAACTTCTTGCCTGCTTTTTCGATTTTTACGGGCGTCGTATAGTTCTTGTACTTGCTGTCGGTGAAGACGGCATTAGTGCCATTCACCTTGAGATGGTACTGTCCAGGTTTCAGCTGCAAGGTGCCCACCTTGGCCGGGCCGGACAACACAATGTCATAGCTCTTGGCGCTGAGAACTCCCAAACTGCAGAGGGCGAGTACGGCAATAGATAACCACTTCTTCATGATGCTGTTTGAATTCTCCTGAAAATTTGCGAGCGTGAGACTACGGGGTCGCACTATAATTGACGCATCGGAGGCTCCGGGAGTTTCCGTAATAGCCCTAAAGGGCTAATCGGGTCTTTTTATCTATTATTGTTCTCTTACTGGATCCACGCCATCCCGTCCGGTCCGGTGCCGGTCTTGATCCTGTCGGCCAGGTCCAACGTTTTCAAGTCGATTACGGCGACGTCGTCGTCCCCGGTCACGGCTACGTAGGCCCGGGAACTGTCTGGTGTAATCAGAATCCCGGCGGTCTGCCTGCCCAGTTGGATGCGCTTCAACTCCCTGCGCGTCTCGCGTTCGAATACCAGCAACTCGCCCGCGTCCAGGTCGGTGATGAGGACCAGCCGCCCGTCCGGCGAGAACTTCAGCCGGTTGGAGCGCTTCGTTCCCACGCCGAAAGTGTGGACCACGCGTTTCGTCGCGATATCGATCACCGAAACGTTGCCGCTGCGCGAATTGGCGGCCCAAAGCTGCTTGCCGTCGGGCGTGATGTCGAAGCCCTCCGGACCTTTGCCTACCGGGATCACCGTTTCGTTCCAGTTCATCACGCCGGCGGGCTCGATCATGGAAATGCTATCGGAACCGATGTTCGCCGTAAAGATCACGCTGCCATCGCCCGATAGCTGGATCATGTGGGTAGTATTCTGCCCGGTGCCGAGTAGCCAGTCGATCTGATTTGCGGCCGGGTCGTAGCGTCCGATGATCTTGTTGGTCTCGGCCGTGAAGTAGAGCTTTCCGCCGGAGAACGCCAGTCCGTGGGGGCGGCGGAGGGTCCCCAGATCTACGCGGTGTATCTCCTTCTGCTGCGCGAGGTCGATCACGGAAATCGTGCTCCCCGGTTCGGACGCCGTCCCGTAATTCGAGACGAACGCCAGTTTGCCGTCGGTGGAGGCGACCACTTCGTGGGGCGACTCGCCCGTGCGCACCACCCCCACTACCTTTTTCGTGTACGGGTCTACGGTCGCCAGGGTGCCTTCCTTGTTGAGCACCAGCAGCGCGGGGGTGGGCATTTGGGCGGCAGCGGCGGCTGCGGCCAGGGCGAGTACGGCCATCGAGCGCTTCATCGCTGCTATTTTCCCTCTGCGAGCGGCCGGAATGCTATTGTGACGAAAGTGACGGAGAATCCAGGGATTGGCGACCCGGCCGAACTGCTGCGCCGCACCTTCGGGCGGTCCGGTGACATATCGATGGTCTCCGCGCCCGGCCGGGTGAACCTGATCGGCGAGCATATCGATTACCACGAGCTTCCGGTGCTGCCGGTCGCGCTCGCTCGTAGAATCGCACTGGCCTGGCGCGCGCGGCCGGACCGGCGCATCCGCGCGGTCAGCGGCGTGCAGTACGGCATCCGCGAATTCGACTGGGTGGCAGACCTCACGCCGGTGGCGGCCGGGAACTGGGAAAACTACCTCCGTGCGGCGGCCCGGGCGGTTGGCGCAAAATGGGATGTCAGCAGAGGCATCGACGCCGCCATCGTTTCCGATCTTCCTCCCGCAGCAGGTCTCTCTTCGTCTTCCGCTTTGATCGTGGCGTTCACCCTGGGATTACTGCGCGCGAATGGCTACAATCCGAATTTCGAGGAATTGATGGAAGTTCTGCCCGAGGGCGAGCATTTCGTGGGCACCCGCGGCGGGGGCATGGATCACGCCGCCGCACTGGCGTCTCACCCCGGCTGTGCATCGCGGATCGGGTTCGACCCGCTCACGATTCGCCAGATCCCCATCCCGGCGGAGTGGGGATTCCTGGTGGCCCACAGCGGCGTCACCGCGGAAAAATCGGGCGGCGCACGAGAAGAGTACAACGCGCGCAGAAAGGCCGGTTCCACGGCGCTTGGCCGGCTCGGGCTGTCCTCCTACAAGGAAGCGGTTCCCGCAATGGCCGCCCGGCTGGAGTGTGAACGGGAGCGGGACGCCTTTCTCCACGTGACCACCGAAGCGGCGCGTGTGGAAGCGGCGGTCGGGGCGATGACCGCCGGAGATGCGGCCACATTCGGGAGGCTGCTCCTCGAATCGCACGCCAGCCTGCGCGACCGCCTGCGCGTCAGTTGCCCCGAGCTCGACCGCCTCGTCGAGAACGCGATGGAGTTGGGAGCGGAAGGCGCCCGCCTCACGGGAGCCGGGTTCGGGGGCTGCGCGGTTGTCTTTGCCGGCCGCCCGGAGTTGCAACGGATCCGCTGCGGCCTGCAGTCGTCCCTGGTAATCGAAGCCGAGCCCTCGGCCGGCGCTCTGTACCGAACGGAAATCTGAACTATGCAGCTTCATGCCATCGACTGGGTGATCGCGTTCGTGGCGGTCGCTATCTGCTTCATCCCGGCGCTTTTCTTCGGAAAACGTTCGGGAAAGAATACGACGGAGTTCTTCGCCTCCGGCCGATCGGTGCCATGGTGGCTCGCGGGCCTTTCCATGGTGGCCACCACGTTCTCGAGCGACACGCCGAACCTGGTGGCCAACTTCGTCCGAACGCAGGGCGTTGCCGGGAACTGGCAGTGGTGGGCCTTTACCCTGACGGGTGTGGCGACCGTCTTCTTTTATGCCCGGCTGTGGCGGCGCTCCGGCGTGCTCACCGACCTGGAATTTTATGAGCTGCGCTACTCGGGCAAGGCGGCGAGCGCGGTCCGCGGCTTCCGGGCGATTTACCTCGGCCTGCTGTTCAACTGCATGATCATGGCGACGGTGAACCTGGCCGCGGTGAAGATCGCCGCCGTGCTGTTCGGGTTCGAGCGATGGCAGACGCTGCTCGCGGTGGGCATCCTCAACGTGGTGTTCGCGACGCATTCGGGGCTCTGGGGAGTGCTGGTGATCGACATGTTCCAGTTCTTCATCAAGATGTCCGCCGTGATCGCGGCTGCCTACTTCGCGGTAACGTTGCCGCAGGTGGGGGGGCTCCACGGGCTGGTCGCCAAGCTTTCGCACGTGCATGGGCCGGGCGGCATCAACTATCTCGCCATGCTGCCGGATTTCAAGAACAACTGGGACCTGGCGGTGGCAGTCTTCGTCATGCCCATCGCCGTGCAGTGGTGGGCGGTCTGGTACCCGGGCGCCGAACCGGGCGGCGGCAGCTATATCGCGCAACGCATGCTGGCGTCGAAATCCGAGAAAGACGCCCTCGGCAGCACGCTCTTCTTTAACGTCGCTCATTACGTGCTGCGGCCGTGGCCGTGGATTCTGGTCGGGCTGGCCTCGCTGATCATCTATCCGCAGCTCTCCGACATCCAGAAGGCGTTCCCCAATCTGGATCCGAGCCTGATCGGCCATGACATCGCATTTCCCGCGATGCTGCGGTTCATGCCGACCGGCTGGATCGGGCTCATGCTGGGCGGTCTGGTGGCTGCCAACTCGTCCACCATCCTGACGCACCTGAACTGGGGCGCATCGTACCTGGTTCACGATTTCTACCGCCGGTTCATCAGGACCGACGCGGAGGAGCGCCACTACGTGATGGCAGGACGGGTCGCGACCGTGATCCTCTTCGTCGGCTCTTCCGCGATGGTATTCGCGCTTGATACGGCGCAGGGTGCGTTCAACATCATTCTGCAGGTCGGCGCCGGGACGGGGCTGCTGTACCTGGTGCGCTGGTTCTGGTGGCGCGTGACCGCGTGGTGCGAAATCGTCGCCATGGTGGTTTCGTTCCTGGTTTCCGCAGTATTCATGTTCATGACCAAGGAGGGCATCGCTCCCGGAGTCGCGCAGCAGTTGATGATCGGCATCGCGATCACCACGGTCTGCTGGCTGCTGACGGCCTACCTCGGTCCGCGGAACGACGAGAGGGTGCTGATCGAGTTCTACCGCAAGGTGCACCCCATGGGCCCCGGTTGGAAACCGATCCAAGCCAAGGCCGGCATTTCCCAGGCCCAGCTCGAGGCGGAAAGCGATAACTTCCCGCTCTCGCTGCTCGGCTGGTTTACCGGCTGTATCATGATCTGGTCGGCGCTCTTCACCGTCGGCAATTTCCTTTACGGGCGCATGGGCTATGCGCTCGGACTCCTGGCCGTGTTCACGGTCAGTGCCGTATTCCTCATATTCGTAGTCCGGCGTCTCTGGAGGTAAAGCATGGACTTCACAAAGACTTCGCGGCGGGACCTGCTGCGAATGGCAACGCTGGCGGCCGCCGGCGCCCGCCTGGCGGACGCTGCTCCGCCCCAGGCCAAACCCGTTTGGGATCTCGCCTTCGAACCGAAATCCACCGTGCGGATCGGCTTCATCGGCACGGGGGGAAGAGGTAATTCGCTCATCGGGAATTTCTCGGCGATGCCCGAAGTGCAGGTTACCGCGCTCTGCGACGTGGTTCCCGAAAAGGTGCAGCGGACCGTGGCCCGGCTGGACAGTGCGGGCAAGCTCTCCAAGGCCCCCGGGATCTACACCAAGGGGGACCACGACTTCGAAAACCTGGTCGCTCGCGACGATCTGGACCTGGTAGTGGTCGCTACCCCGTGGGTCTGGCACGTTCCCATGGCACTGGCCGCCATGAAAGCCGGCAAGCATGTCGCGGTGGAGGTGCCGGCGGCCCGGACCCTCCAGGAATGCTGGGACATGGTGAACACCTCCGAAGCCACCCAGCGCCACTGCATGCAGCTCGAAAACTGCTGTTACGGCTACAACGAGCTGATGGTTCTCAACATGTGCAAGGACGGGCTGTTCGGCGACCTGACGCACGGAGGCTGCGCCTACAACCATGACCTGCGCGGCGAACTTTTTTCGAAACAGGGCGAAGGGCTATGGCGCCGTTTCGAACACCTGAACCGCAACGGCAACCTCTACCCGACCCACGGGCTCGGGCCGGTCGCGCACTATATGGATATCAATCGCGGCGACCGCTTCGAGAGGATCGTTTCCATGAGTTCCCTTTCGGTGTCGCTGCAGGCCTACCGCAAGGACCACCTTCCGCCCGACGATCCCCGGCAGAAAGAGGTCTACAAGGAAGGCGACTTCAACGTCAGCATCATCCGCACCGCCAAAGGCCGGGTGATCGAACTCGAGCACAACGTTTCGAGCCCCCAGCCTTACGACCGCATCAACCTGATTGCCGGGACCAAGGGGATTTTTCGCGACTATCCGGCCCGCATCTTCGTGGACGGAGCCGGGCAGGAGGATTTCGGTCCTATCGACCCGTATAAACCCAAGTACGAGCACCAGTTCTGGAAAGATACCGGCGAACTGGCGCGCAAGCTCGGCGGTCATGGCGGGATGGATTTCGTGATGGCCTGGCGGCTCGTGGAATGCGTCAGGAGCGGCACGGTGCCGGATATCAACGTTTACGATACCGCCGCCTGGAGCGCCTGCGGGCCGTTGAGCGAGCAGTCGGTCGCGGGAGGCAGCATGCCCGTAGAGTTCCCGGATTTCACGCGCGGCCGGTGGCAGGCGGAAAAGCCCTGGTAGCAGCGGGATAGGCGTGCCGGTTCGCACGGGCGGCGGTTAACTTCCGGTTACGTTCCGGCGCGGCCCGCAATCCGGCCGATCAAAAGTTTCGATTGGACGCTAACTTCAGTCCTTCGATAGGATTGAGGTCAAGCTGTTCCTTCAATTATGACTACCATGACACCCGTACCAGAATCCCCGGTTACCCTGTTGCACCGAATCAGCAGCATCGTCAGCTCTGATCTTTCGCTCGAAGAGATGTTGGGCGAAATCGTGGGCCTGACGGTGCAGGTGACGGAATGCGATGCGTGCCTTGTTTACCTGATGGATCGTGAAGCCAACGAAATCGTATTGCGCGCGTCGCAGGTGCCGCACGCGGCGGCTTTGGGCGAGTTGCGCATGAAAATCGGCGAGGGCGTCACGGGTTGGGTGGCGGAGCACAGGTCCGTAGTCGCGCTTTCCGAACACGCCTCGGCCGACCCGCGCTTCAAACGCTTCTCCGCACTGATCGAAGATACTTACGAAGCCTTTCTCTCGGTGCCGATCGTGACCGGTGGAGAAACCATCGGGGTCATCAACGTTCATCACCGCGAATCGCACCGGCATAGCCCGGATGAAATCGCGCTGCTCGTATTTGTCGGCGAGCAGATGGGCGGCGTGGTTTCGAAATCGCTGCTGGAAGAGGAAAAGGCCCGGCTGGTGGAAGAGAAGGAAGCGATCCAGCGGCAGCTCGAGGAGCGCAAGCTGGTGGAGCGCGCCAAGGGGATCATCCAGCAGAAATACAACACCACCGAGGAAGACGCGTACTTCCGGTTGCGCAACCAGAGCCGCAGGCTGCGCCGTCCGATGCGCGACCTGGCCGAAGCGATCATCCTGGCGGAAGACCTGGGCAAAGACAGCGCGGGGGAGTGATGGCTTACCGCCGGGACGCCGAGGCGCCGGGACGAGAACCCGTTTTTCCCGGCGTCCCGGCGTCTCGGCGGTGAATCAACCCCCCGGCCCGCTCGCTTACGGCGGGCGTGATAGCCTAAGCTACTTATGAAGCTCGCTGCCGCTCTACTGCTGCCGCTTTTCGCAGCCTTGGGCCAGGTTCCCACTCCCGAATCGGTGCTCGGACACAAGCCGGGCGACGATTTCTTTCTAGCAAGCTACACGCAGTCGCTCGGCTATTTCCAGAAGCTGGCGCAATCCACCGATAAGCTCAAGCTGGTCCGCGTCGGCAAGACCACGCGCGGGCTCGACTGGTACATTGCCATCATTTCCTCCCCGCAGAATCTCGCCCGGCTGGATCAGTACAAGGACACCGCGCGGCGGCTGGCGCTGGTGAAGGGGCTGACCGATGCCGAGGCCCACGAACTGGCGCACAACGGGAAGGTGATCGTCCATATCGACGGCGGGCTGCACGCCACCGAAGCGGCGGGAGCGCAGCATACGATTCAGCTGGCCTACAACCTCGTCACGGCGACCGAC
This sequence comes from Bryobacterales bacterium, assembly GCA_963796485.1. GTDB lineage: Bacteria > Acidobacteriota > Terriglobia > Bryobacterales > Bryobacteraceae > CAWCDJ01. The sequence continues at coordinate 362,888 of CAWCLV010000010.1, read as the reverse complement.
CCCGGCACGGCGGCGATCCTCGATAACGTCATTTTGATCCTCTGGTTTTCCATCAACCCCGACGGCCAGGAGCAGGTTGCGAACTGGTACCGCGGGAATCTCGGCACGCCTTACGAGGTTTCGAACCTGCCGGAGTTGTACCAGGAGTATATCGGCCACGACAACAACCGCGACGGGTACATGAACAACATGATCGAGTCGCGGGGGATTACGAAAGCCGAGCTCGAGTATTATCCCAACGTTTTCTATAACCATCACCAGACCGCGCCGTTTCCCGCGCGGATCTGGATTCCGCCCTTCGGCGACCCCGTGTCACTGAATCCTCACCCGCTGATGTACCGCTGGGTGAACGTGTTCGGCACCGCGATGGCGGCATACCTCGATGAACACGACATGCCGGGGGCGATGCACCGCGGCCGGTTCGACGACTGGTACCCCGGGTTTGTAGACCACGTCAACAATTTCCGCAACACGGTTTCCTTCCTGACCGAGACGGCGCTCTACCGCTACGCCACGCCGCACTTCTACACCGTCGAAGACTTCCCGCGGGAGAAACAGGACCTTCGCGCCGAGGTCTTCTATTCGAGCCCGTGGCGGGGAGGGTGGTGGCGGCTGGGCGATGCCGTGCACTACATGCTGGGGGCTTCCATGGCGGTGCTGGATACGGCGGCGAAGAACCGCGAGGAGCTGCTCTTCGACCGCTACCGGGCAGGCCGCGACGTCATCGAGCGGTTCACCAAAAATCCGCCTTACGCCTACGTGATTCCGCGGCGGCAGCGGGACCCGAATACGGCGGCGATTCTGGTGGAGAAGTTGCTGATCGACGGCATCGAAGTGCATCGCGCCACGCGCCAGTTCACAGCCAACGACACGAGCTATAGCGAAGGCGACTGGGTGGTGCTGATGGATCAGCCCTTCGCCTCGCTGGTCAAAGAGCTGTTCGATATCCAGAAGTATCCGCAGCTTCCTCATCCCCCGCCTGTAACGAACACGTCGTACTCCGCAGGCGGAGGCGGGCGCGGCGCAACAGCAGCGGCTGCTTCCGGCGGCGGCCGGGGCGCCGGCCGTGGCGCGGCAGCGGGCCAGCAAGCGGCGCCGCCGACCGGCCAGATGCCATACGACGTCACCGGCTGGACCCTCCCCATGCAGATGGGGGTCGAGGTGGTTGCGGTAGCGGACCCCGTCAGCGCCGAAACGCGCCAGGCATTGCAGAAGATCGACGTTGTCGAGCCCATCAGCGGGAAGGTGGAAGGCGCCGGCCCGGTATTCGCGTTTTCGCACAATACGAATGCCGCGCTGCTCGCGGTCAACGACCTGCTTGCCGCCGGGCAAAAGGTGAGTTTCTCGAAAGACGGCGCCACGATTTACGTCTCCGGCAATGCAGCCCCGGTCCTGCAGAAGGACGGCGTGGATGCGACCTCGCTGAAAGAAGCGCCGGCCGGCTTCAGCGTAGCCAAACCGCGGGTCGCTCTCTATCAACCGTGGGGCGGCAATATCGACGAGGGCTGGACGCGCTGGATCCTCGAACAGTATCGCTTCCCGTTCACCACCGTGCACAACGCCGACATCCAGGACGGCCATTTGCGCGAGCGCTTTGACGCCATCGTCTTCGCCGAGATGGCGGCCCGCCAGATGATGGACGGGATGGCGCCCGGGTCCGTGCCGGGCCGGTATGCCGGCGGCATCGGCCAGCAGGGAGCGCAGGCGCTCCGCGATTTCGCGGATGCCGGCGGAACCGTGATCACGCTGGGGAATGCCAGCCTGTTCGCGATCGAGCAGTTCAGTCTACCGGTTACGAACGTGGTCGGCAGTCTTTCACAGAACCAGTTCTTCTGCTCCGGCGCCCTGCTCCGCGCGGAGATCCAAGAAGCCGGCCATCCCGTGGTCGCCGGCCTGCCCGCGCAGCCGGCGCTGATGTTCGAACGCAACCCGGTCTTCGAGACCAAGCCGGGATTCCACGGCACGGTGCTCGCCTCTTATGTGAAAGACCGCAACCCGCTGCTCAGCGGCTTTCTCCTGGGCGCCGACCGCATCGAAGGCAAGGCCGCGGCTATCGACGCCGATTACGGCAAGGGGCACATCGTCCTGCTCGGCTTCCGGCCGCAATGGCGCGGACAATCGCACGGCACGTACAAGTTTCTGTTCAACGCGCTCTATTACAACCCGTCGATGGCGCCCGCGGCGCCGGCCGCCGCCACTGCGGGAGGACGCGGCGGCAGGGGAGGCGGAGGAGGCGGCGGATCGCCTCAGGCCGCCTGGCGTAAAGAAGCGGAAGCCGCCAAAACTCAGCTGACCGGGCTGCTCGACCAGAACAAAGCGTATTTTACGGCGCGCGGCCCGGCCGCGGCCGAGGAAGGCCGCAAACTCGAGGCCTCGCTGGATGCGTTCCTGCGCGACCGCCTTCCGCAACTCGACGACCTTCGCGCCCAGGTGGATGACGCATCGACCTCGCGGTCCGATGCCGCCTTCGCCGGGAAACTCCGCAAACTGGCCGCGGACATGCGCACGAAAGACCTCAGTTCGGCCAAGCCCGAAGACCTTCTCGAACAATACAAAGTGGCGGTGCTGCCGTGATGCGAACCAGATTCCTGGCTGTTTTGATGCTCGCCGCGGGAGCGGCCGCCCAGGTCCCCACGCCGGAGTCCGTCCTCGGCTACAAGCCGGGCGCCGATTTCAAGCTGGCGACCTATGACGACGCGCTCGGCTATTTCCGAAAGGTGGCCGCGGCGTCGAACCGCATCAAGCTGGTGGACGTCGGCAAGACCAGCGAGGGCCGCGACTGGTACATCGCCTTCATCTCCGACGCCGCCAATCTCGAGCAACTCGAACACTACAAGGACATCTCGCGGCGTCTGGCCGTAGCCCGCGGGATCGGCGACGAGCAGGCGCACGCCCTCGCCCGCGAGATGAAGCCGATCGTCCACATCGATGGCGGCCTGCACGCGAGCGAGGTCGCGAACCACCAGCATACGATTCAACTCGGCTACGACCTGGTGGCCCGCGAAGAGCCCGAATATCAGGCAATCCGGCGCGACCTGATCGTGGAGCTGTGGTTCTCCATTAACCCCGACGGGCAGAATATTGTGGCCAACTGGTATCGCCAGAACGTCGGCACGCCTTACGAAGTCAGCCCGCTGCCGGTGCTCTACCAGAAGTACGTGGGGCACGATAACAACCGCGACGGCTACATGCTCAACATGCTCGAATCGCGCGTGGTCACCAAGGCGACGCTCGAAACCGAGCCGATCATTTTCTACACCCAGCATCAAACCGCGCCCTTCCCCGGCCGCATCTACCTGCCGCCCTACGCGGACCCCATTTCGAGCAACATGCACCCGCTGATGCTGCGCTGGCTCAGCCTCATCGGCACGACCATCGCCGAGTACCTGGACGACCACGGGCTCACGGGCTCGATGCACCAGGAGACCTTCGATGTGTGGTACCCCGGCTATCTCGATAACATCGGGAACTTCCGCCACACCATCTCATTCTTTACCGAGACCGCCCTGTATCGCTACGCGACCCCGCATTTCTACACGGTGGACGAGTATCCCGCCGCGCGCCAGAACCTCGGAACGGAGATGCTCTACTCCAGCCCCTGGAAGGGCGGGTGGTGGCGGCTGGCGGACGCGTGCCAGTACATGTACGACGCCGACATGGCCGTGCTCGGGCTGGCTTCGAAGTATCACGAGCAGATGCAGTACAACAAGTACCGCGCCGCCCGCGACACCATCGAGCACTTCGAGAAAGAGCCGCCCTTTGCTTACGAGATTCCGAGACAGCAGCACGATGCCCCGACCGCCGCGCTGCTGATGGAGAAGTTGATGCTGCAGGGGATCGAGATCCACCAGTCCTCGCAGCCGGACGCCTGGGTCATCCTGATGGATCAGCCGTTCGCCGGCATGGTAAAGGACCTGTTCGAGCCGCAGGTCTACCCCGCTCTCTCGCAGCGTCCCTACGACGTGACGGGTTGGACGCTGCCTTACCAGATGGGCGTGGAGGCCCACGCGGTGACTTCTCCGCTTTCGAAGGCATACCGCGATTCGCTGCGGCCGGTTCACGAGATCACCGGCCTGGCCGCGCCGTTCACGCTCGATGCCAACGCCAGTTACCGCGCCGTCAACGAAATCCTGGAGGCGAAGGGGACGGTGTCGTTCACCGGGGCCGAGGTCGGCGTGTCAGGAGTTGAGAAAGCGAAACTCGACGGCATTCTTGCGGAGAACCGGCTGAAGGCCGGCGCGGCGAAGCCGGGCGAGAAGACGGTCAAGCCCGAGCGCATCGGCCTCTACCGCCCTTGGGTGGCGAGTATCGACGAGGGTTGGACCCGCTGGATCCTCGAGCAGTACAAGTTCCGTTTCCAGAGCCTGTATAACGCCGATGTCCTGGGCGGGCACCTGCGCGACCGTTTCGACGTGATCGTGCTGCCCGACGTTCCGGAGCGGCAGATTCTGGACGGCCACCGTACCGGCACCATTCCGGAGCGGTATGCCGGGGGATTGGGCGAAGAAGGCACCCAGGCGCTTCGCGATTTCGTGGACGCCGGGGGAACGCTGGTGACCTTCAATAACGCTTCGCTGTACGCCGTCAAGCAGTTCGAGCTTCCGGTGGAGAATGCCGTCGGCGACCTGCTGCCTTCGCAGTTCTTTTGCTCCGGGTGCCTGCTGACCGTGCACATCGAAGATCCCAAAAATGCGCTGACCGCCGGCCTGACGCCGAACACGGTGGTGATGTTCGAACGCGGACCCGCTTTCGAAACGAAGGCCGGTTTCAAAGGAACGGTGCTGGCGCGCTATCCCAGGGAACGGACGCCGTTGATGAGCGGCTACCTCGCGGGACCGGACAGGCTGGAAGGAAAAGCCGCGGCGGTTTCGGTGGAGTATGGAAAGGGCCGCGTGATCCTCTTAGGGTTCAAGCCCCAGTGGCGGGGCCAGTCTCACGCGGCGTATAAGTTCTTCTTCAACACGTTCTACAGGTAGGGCGGGCCTCCGGCCTGCCCCACCGCGCCGAAGGCGCGCTTCGCGCGTTTGGGCAGGCCGGGAGGCCTACCCTACCTGCTCGTGACGGCGCCTTCGGATGCGCTCGCCACCAGCTTGCAGTACTTTGCGAAGACGCCCGTCTTATACCGCGGCTCGCGCGGCTTCCAGGCGGCCATGCGGCGCTTCAGTTCTTCTTCGGGGATATCGACTTCGAGCACGCCCCGGTTGGCATCTACCGTGATGCCGTCGCCTTCCTGCAGGGCCGCGATGGGGCCTCCGTTGAATGCTTCCGGCGCCACGTGGGCAATCATGAAGCCGTGGGTCGCTCCGCTGAACCGCCCATCGGTGATCAGCGCCACGCTGTCCGAAAGTCCGGCGCCGACGATGGCGCCGGTCACGCCCAGCATCTCGCGCATGCCGGGGCCGCCGCGCGGGCCTTCGTAGCGGATAACCACCACGTCGCCCGCTTTGATCTTCCCTTCGGTCACGGCGTGCATGGCGTCCTCTTCGCGATCGAAGACCCGCGCCGGGCCATGGTGCACTTTCTTTTCGTGGCCAGCCAGTTTGATCACGCAGCCCTCCGGCGCCAGGTTGCCCCGCAGGATCGCAATGCCGCCGCGCGGCTTCAACGCCTTACCCAGCGGCCGGACCACTTCCTGTCCCGGAGTTTCCTTGGCATCGGCGGCCTCCTCGGCGAAGGTGCGCCCCGTCACCGTGAGGGTCGAGCCGTCCACGTAATTGCCTTCTACCAGGCGGTGAGCGATCACGGGAATCCCGCCGGCTTTATCCACGTCGGCCGCCATGAAGCGCCCGCCGGGCTTGATGTCCACGAGCACCGGGGTGCGTGCCGAGACCGGTTCGAAGTCGTCGATCGAAAGCGGCACTTCGGCTTCCCGAGCCATCGCCAGCAGGTGCAGCACCGCGTTGGTCGAACCGGCAGTGGCCGCTACCCCGGCGATCGCGTTGTCGAACGCCTTTCGGGTGCAGATGTCGCGCGGGCGCAGGTTCTTGCGGACGGCGTCCATGATGATCTCCCCGCAGCGGTAGGCGACGCTGTCTTTGCGCGGATCCACCTGGGGGACAGCCGCCGTCCCCATGGGAGCGAGGCCGATCAGTTCCATCACGGTCGCCATGGTGTTGGCGGTGAACTGCCCGCCGCAGGCGCCGGCGCCGGGGCAGGCGTGGTCTTCGATATCGCGCAGTTCGTCGTCGCTCATGCGGCCGCTCGCGTTCGCGCCCACGGCTTCGAAGACGTCCTGGATGGTAATGTCGTGGCCGTTGTGCCGGCCGGGCATGATGGTGCCGCCGTACAGAATCACGCCGGGGACGTTGACCCGCAGCAGCGCCATTGCCGCTCCGGGAATCGTCTTGTCGCACGCCACCAGCGCCACCACACCGTCGAACATGTGGCCGCGCACCAACAACTCGATCGAATCGGCGATCACTTCGCGGCTGACCAGCGAGGCCTTCATTCCTTCGGTGCCCATGGTCACACCGTCGGAAATGGCGATCGTGTTGAACTCCATCGGGGTGCCGCCGGCGGCACGGATCCCCTCCTTCACCTTTACCGCCAGTTCCCGCAGATTGTAGTTGCAGGGCATGGTCTCGATCCAGGTATTGGCGACGCCGATGATCGGTTTGGCCAGGTCTTCGTCGGTGAAGCCGATGGCTTTGAGCATGGCGCGGGCGGGGGCGCGGTCCCGCCCCTGGGTGATCGTGTGGCTTTGGAGTGTCATGAAACTACCAGTTTAGCCGAGCCGCGCGGCCCTCGCGCGGTTTCCTGGAATGGCAATGGTTATCTCGTGATATGCCCTAAAGTCAGAAGCGGGCAGGCCAGGAGGCCGGGCGGCTCCTGGCCTGCCCGGTTTGAGATCTTGCTCGCGGTCTCCATGGCGTCAGGGAGCGGGCTTCTCCCGCATGTGCTCCAGCATCTGGCGCGCGGCGGCCATGGTCCGGGCGGCGTACCGCAAGTGCGGAATCGACTCGCTCCAGCGGTGCGCATCGACCAGCAAGGCGCCGGCGATGTACTGCGCCTTCGGTGAGGATGGGTCGAGTTCCGCCCCTTGCAGCGCCGACTGAAGCGCGTCGGAATTGCGGTGCTCCGCCCACTGCGCGAACGCGAGATTGCACAGGTCCACGGAGTTGGGCCCGGCGATCTCGAGGGCCCTGGCGGACTCCGACATGGCCTTATCGAATTGCCTCAGCCGGATGTGCTGAGCCGCCAGGTTGGTCCACGCCTCGGAGAAGTCGGGCGAGATCCGCAGCGCTTCCTGCAGCTTCGACGCGGCACGCTCGTACTTCCCCTCTTCCGACAGCTTTTGTGAGGCGGAGAACGCCTTGAGCGCCTTGGGCGCCGGCGGATGCGCGAGCCGGCCAAGCGAGACCGAACCGTCAGGAGGCCGCGGGCCATCCTGTTCCGCCAGTTGCACCGTTACCAGGGGTGTTTGTGGCGAGATGGTTGCGAACTCCTGCTGAACCAGATTCCCGCCGTAGTCGGTAATTCGCACCCGGTACTCGCCCGCGGGCACGCCGAGGAACCGGAACGACCCGTCCGTTTGCACGTCCGTTCGGACACTCTCGCCCACCGAGCCGACGCTGTCCAACTGCACCATGAAGCCCCTGAACAAGGTAGCGGACCCTTTTCGAATCTCGCCCCGCACTTCCTGTACGACGTTTCCTTGGGCGCGAAGCGGGCCCGATCCATAGGCCAGGGCAAGCGCCAGATACACGTATTGCGGCCATCGATTTTGCAAGATTTTCCTCCTGATGTTTTTGTTTTCGGCGGGGATAATCGACGGGGAAGGGAACAGCCGCGCGGACCCGGCGGCTGCGTACTACTCTTTCAGCCTAGTGAACAGCGCGTCGTGCCGGCAATCGAAAGTTTCTATCCGGGTAATTGGTCACAGTGCCGCTTGGGCCCGCCATAAAAACTTTCGATTGGTGAAGGCGAGCGCTCTTGGAGTAGCCTGGAGGTGTCAAAGAGCCCACAGCGCCTGTGGGCCCCGCTTTCCTCTTCGGCGAGACGTTCCCCACCTGCTAACGGAAGGAAATAATACCAATGGCGTCGATTCTTCTCTTTGGTCTGGACAACGATCTGGCGGATTCGTTGGCGCGAATTCTCCGGAAGATGAACCACATGGTCCGAACCACCGACTCGCTGGCCGACGCGATCCGCCAGCCCAACACCCACGTCTTGTTCGCGGGGGGCGATCGGGACGACTACCGCGAGACCATCCGCACACTCGTTACAAGGCGGCCGGCGACCGCCGTGATTGTGGTGAACCGGCTTCCCGAGAACGCTCGCTGGCTCGACGCCCTGGAACTCGGGGCGGCGGATTATTGCGGCGCGCCCTTCGAGGCCGTTCAGGTCCGGTGGCTTCTCGAAGGCGCCATGCGCGGGCTCGAAGTCAAGAAACAGGCAGCCTGATCTGTTACGGCAGCGTCAGTGCGCGCTGCCGTTCTGCATTTTGCGGGCAATCAGAAAGGCGAGTTCGAGAGACTGCTCGTAATTCAGCCGCGGGTCGACTTCCGATTCGTAGGCTTTGGCGAGGTCCGCTTCGTTCGGGCCGCGCGCTCCGCCGACACACTCGGTGACGTTCTCTCCCGTGAGTTCCACGTGGACGCCTCCCAGTTTGCCGCCCATCGCCGCGTGGATATCGAACGCCTGTTCCACTTCGGAGCGGATGTCGTCGAGCGAGCGTGTCTTCACTCCGCCCGACGTCGTCCGGGTGTTGCCGTGCATCGGATCGCAGATCCAAAGCACGTCGGCGCCCTCGGCCCGCGCGGCTTCGATCAGGGCCGGCAGGCATCCGGCGATCTTAGTCGCCCCAAACCGGTGGATCAGGGTCAGGCGGCCGGGTTCGCGGCGCGGATCGAGCCGGTCGATCCAGGCGGCCACCTCGTCGCGGGTGGTGGCGCAGCCCACCTTCAGCCCCACGGGGTTTTCGATGCCGCGCAGATACTCGACATGGGCCCCGTCCGGGTGATTGGTGCGCAGACCGGCCCAGGGGAAGTGGGTCGAGAGGTTGAAAAAGCCGGGCCGGCGCGGAACACGGCGGGTCTGCGCCGATTCGTAGCCGAGGTGCAGTGCTTCGTGCGCCGTGAAGAAGTCGATCCGGTCGCTTTCTCCGGCCCGCACTCCCAGCACGTTCTCCATGAAGCGCAGGGCGTCGGAAATAGTCTGGGCCATGCGGTGATACTCGTCGGCGAGCGGCGAGTGCTGGACCCAATCGAGATCGAAATACTCGGGGTGGTGAAGATCGGCGAACCCGCCTTTGACGAGCGCCCGGATGAAATTCAGCTTGAGGGCGGCGCGTTCGTAGCCGCGGATGAGGAGCATCGGGTCCGGCGTCCGCGCGTCTCGCGTGAATTCCGGATGGTTGATGATGTCGCCGCGGTAGCTGGGCAGCGTGACACCGCCGCGCGTCTCCTCGTTCGCGGAACGGGGCTTCGCGTACTGGCCGGCGAAGCGTCCGATGCGGGTGACGGGCCGCTTGGCGCCCACCACCAGAACCAGGCTCATCTGCAGTAGAACCTTCAGCGTGTTGGTGATGCGGTTGGGCCGGCAGTCCACCAGGCGTTCGGCACAGTCGCCTCCCTGGAGCACAAAACGCCGGCCGAGGGCGGCTTCCGCCAACTGCTGCCGCAGGCTGAAGATCTCCCAACTGGTAACCAGGGGCGGCAACTGCCGCAATTCATCGAGGACAACCTCGAGAGCTTCCGGGTCGGGGTATTCCGGCTGCTGCAGGGCAGTCAGGTTGCGCCAGGACTCGGGGCTCCATTCTAATTCAGACGACATGAAACTTCAGGGTAACAGCCGGCAGGACCACGGTGGGTCTACCGGATCTGAACCAGCGTCCGCGGGCGGTCGTCCGCCATGGCGGCGGGAGTCAGATCCTGGGGGCCGCGCCAGAAGTCGATTGTGGAGACCTGGTGGACGCACGCCACCGTGCAGCGGGGCGCGCAGCCTTTGGCCGTACGAAACTCGCGCCGGACGTCCTCTGTCGTGTACTCCATCAGGGGTTTGCCTGGGTAGCCGCGCTGCTGGGAGCAATAGTGCACCAGCCCGTCCTCGCAAATATAGAGATACCGCGAGCCAGCCCGGCAACGCCAGTTGTTCTCTCTGCCGTGCGCGATGTTGTCCTGGAAATAGTTGACCCGGGCGTAGCTGCTCTTCTCCATGGAGCGCATGGCGAGATAGACCTCGCGCTCCTCGTCCCGCAGGGGCTGCAGTTGGCCTTCGCCGTCGTGAATGATCCCCACCGTGGAGGTAAAGCCCAGTTCGAGGGCGCGCTTTCCGACCACCAGGGCGTCCTTCGGATTGTGGATCCCGCCACCGACCACGGAATTGATGTTGACGTGAAACCCGGCGTGCTCCGCGAGCAACTGCAGCTTCTTGTCGAGCACCTTCAGGCTCTTCTTCGAGACTTCGTCGGGCATGACGTTGTCGATCGAGATCTGGAGGTGGTCGAGCCCGGCGCGGTTCAGCCGCTTGATTCGTTCCGCGGTCAGCAGGTATCCGTTGGTGATCATTCCGGCGATCATCCCGTTGCGGCGGATGCGCGCAATCACCAGGTCGAGGTCCGGGTGGAGCAGAGGTTCGCCGCCGGAGATCGTGATCACGTTGGTGCCGAGTTCCGCCAGACGGTCGATCCTCTGGTGGACGAGTTCGAGGGTAACCGGTTTGGAATGATCGTCGTACTCGTTACAGTAGGCGCAGGACAGGTTGCAGCGCCGCACGGGTACGATGTGCGCCAGGATCGGATGGTCCGTGGAGATCAGCCCCCTGGCGATCATCCGGATTTCGCGTGTACGCCGGCTCACCCGTTTCCAGAGCCTGTGCAGAGATTTGGCTGAACTTGGCATACCGGGAGAAGTGCCTTTTATTAGAACACATTCGGGTGTAACCTCCCAGTTTGGAAGCCCGACCGGCTTCTAACGCGGGTTGAACGGTTGAGAACAGGAATCCAGCACCTCCCGGACCCTGGTCGCGAGTTCCGCCGGGTGCAGCGGCTTCCTCATGAACGACATCCCCGGGTCGAGGGTGTGCTTGCGGCTAAGTACCTCGTCGGTATAGCCGGAGATGAAGATAATCGGCAGCGCCGGACGCCAGGCACGGATGCGCCGTGCAAGCTCGTGGCCCCCCATGCGAGGCATGACGATGTCCGTCAGCACCAGGCGTACGTTCTGGGCTTTGGTGTCGAGCACCTGCAGCGCCTCTTCGCCGTTGCCCGCCGTCAGGACCTTGTAGCCTTGCTGCTTCAGAACCCTGGCTACCAACCGGCCCACCGCCGCGTCGTCTTCCACCACCAGCAGGGTTTCCGAACCTCGCGCCACAGGAATCTCCGGGCTTTCCGGCTCCCCCGATTCCGCGTGCCGGGCCGAAGTCGGCAGGTAAACCATGAACCGCGCGCCCGCTCCCGGGGAACTCAGGACCCGAATCGCTCCGCCGCACTCTTTGACGATCCCCCGCACGATACTCAATCCGAGTCCGGTCCCATCCCCCTTTGCCTTGGTGGTATAGAACGGTTGAAAAATCTGCTCGATCGCTTCCGGGGGGATTCCCTTGCCGGTATCCGAGACCGAAAGCACGATCGTTGCTCCGGGCGCGATTCCCAGGCTCGATGCCTCGTCCTCGCCCAGGACAGCGCTCGAGGTTTCCAGGCGGATCCGTCCCCCGGCCGGCATGGCATCCCGGGCATTCAGCAGCAGATTCATCACGACCTGCTCCAACTGCCCGCGGTCGGCCACGACGTTCGCCAACTGGGGCTCCAGGTCGGAAGCCACCTCTACGTGCTCTCCAAGAAGGGGACGGAGCATCCGCTGAACGTCAGCCGCGAGCGCGTTCAGGTCCAGTAGTTCCGGTTCGCGGGAATTGCCCCGTGTGAACTCCAGCAACTGCGAGGTAAGCCTCTCGCCCCGCTCCGCGGCCTGCCGGATTTCGTCGATCTCGTCGCGGTTCGGGTCCTGCTCGTTCATACGGGCGAGCAACAGGTCGCCATATCCGCCGATCAGCGTAAGGAGGTTGGCAAAATCGTGTACCACTCCGCTGACTGTCCGGCCGACCGTCTCGAGCCTGGCCGCACTCAGGCGGGCGGCCATGGAAAGTGCGGTCTCTTGCAAAACCAGGAGCGCCCCTTGAGGAGTCCTGGAAATTGTTGCGCGGGGGCCGGATTCGCCATCCCCGCCGCTCTGCGCGAACCGGGGCCGCTCCCCCGCCAGGACCTGGTGCAAGCCTTCCAGGAACCCGCGATCAGGGCGCCAATTCGCGGCATCGGTGCCTGCGGGGAAGCCAGGGTGGAGTTTGTCCCACTCCGAGTTGGTGCCGAGGATAATCCCCGAGGAGTCGAGAAGAGCGGAAGCGAAGGGGAGCGATTCTAGTGGAACGAAGTCCATTACACCTTGTTGCTGCTCGAACCGAACACTGGAACTGGTGGACATTGACCCCTTCTTCTGCAGATGAGAGAGCAATCCGTATTCCAGTGGAAACGCTTCGGTGTAATCATCTGAAGACAGGAGGCTTATCGGTCGGGAGAATGTCGCGCAAAGCGTTTCCGGCAACACGCCACCCGGAAAATGTTACTCTTCGCCCTCCTGCGTCAGAGCCCGGTCCATGGAGATAGCGCTCCTGGCGCCGTCGGCGGCGGCAATAATTGCGAGCTGGCTGTCCCCGGACGCGTCGCCCGCGACATAGACGCCCGGAATGTCGGTTTCACCGGACTTTCCCGTATGGATGACTCCCCTGGCTCGGGCCCGGCAACCCAACTGCGCGGCCAGATCGGACTGCTGGGCCTGGGCGGTGCTCACGAAAACCGCCGCGACCGGAAGGTCCGATCCATCCGCGAAGATGATCCGGTCCACGCCGGTCTCCGTGCCCTCCAGCCGGGTGATTTTCGCAGGAAGCAGGTGAATGCCGCGGTGCGCCAGGGAGGACGACTCTTCCGGCTTGAGCCCGGAAACTCCGTCGGTGCACAGCACGACCTCCGAACTCCAGGCCTTCAGGCTGCGCGCCATCTCGGCTCCGCTCTTGCCGGAGCCGTATACGGCCAGCCGCCGGTCCCTCACCTCCCATCCGTCTGAGTAGGGGCTGTAAAAGACGCCGCGGCCGAAGAAAGTCCGGAAGCCTTCGATTTCCGGAAGCACGTCCTTGAGTCCGGTGGCCAGCAGAAGCTTGCGGCATGCTGCGCTCGATCCGTCCTCGAAGACGATTTCGAACTTCCCCTGGGACGAGCCGGCGCTTGTCACCCGGGCGGCCCGGAACTCGACTTCGTAGCGCTCGAGTTGCTCCCGGCCGATGCGGCGCAGTTCCGCCGGGTGTATGCCATCCCGGCTGAGGAAGCCGTGAACTTCGAGGGATCCGTCGTTTCGGTACTGTCCGTCGTCACAGACCAGCACCGTCCTGCGGCAGCGCCCGAGAATGGTGGCGGCACTCAATCCCGCCGGCCCCCCGCCGACGATAATCACGTCGTACATGTAGGAAGTTTAGCAGCCGGAGGCATTCGGCCCGGGGCGCGGACGGATGTCATCGAAGAGTATTGGCAATTTCATACCTAAAACTACCGAACCAAAGCGCTGGTTTTTAGGGGTGTTGCACAATTTGACACAAGTCGGTGCAGGTGATAAATGTAGGGTTCTTCTAGAGGAGAAAACATGGCTGATGAGCAGAAGCCTGGAAGCTCAGGTGCGCCTCCCCCAAATAGGGGTGAGGCATCCGGGCAACCGGCAAAACCAGCCGCTGATGCCGCGAAAGCGGCTCCTCCTAAGCCGGCCGCGGCAGCGGGCCATGCGGCACCCCCGAAGCCGCCCGCGACCATGGCGGCCACCCCTTGGGATAGCGACCTGGCCCGTGAGTTGAAGGAGAGGTTTGGCGACCGGATCAGCGAGACTTCCACATACCTGGGGCAGAGCTTCGTTGTGGTGAAGCCCGAGGCGGCGATTCCGGTAGTGGAGTATCTGAAAGTCGAAGCGGATTTCGATTACCTGGTGGATATCACGGCGGCGGACTGGCCGAAGCGCGCGGAGCGATTCGATCTGGTCTACATCCTTTATAGTTTTGCCCGTAACGAGCGGATTCGCGTGAAGGCGTTTATCCCCGACGGGTATCGGCCGGAAAGCGCCGTTGGCGTGCATCTTACGGCGAACTGGCTGGAGCGCGAAGTATACGACATGTTCGGGATCGAGTTCGCCGGCCACCCGGACCTGCGCCGCATCCTCCTGCCGGAAGAGTGGACCGGCTTCCCGCTTCGCAAAGACTACCCGATTCTCCAACAGGACCAGCGCTGGGTGCAGGAAAACCTCAATATAGAAAGCGGCCAGTGACCACGGTATGCCGGAAGCGACATTTTTAGATTCCACCGAGTTGGTTCTCAATATGGGTCCGCAACACCCGTCTACACACGGGGTGTTGCGCGTGATCCTGAAGCTCGACGGCGAAAAGGTGCGGGGCGTGGAATGCGTCATCGGCTACCTGCACCGCGGCGTCGAGAAGATCGCGGAGAACCGCACGTTCGCCCAGTTCAACCCGTATGTGGACCGCATGGATTATGTGGCGGCGATCTCCAACGGGTTGGGCTACTGCCTGGCCGTCGAGAAGCTGCTGAACGTCGAAGCGCCTCCCCGCGCGCAGGCGATACGGGTCATCCTGACCGAACTGAACCGGATCGCGAGTCACTTGGTGTGGTTGGGCACGCACGCGCTCGATATTGGAGCGATCACGCCCGTCTTCTACTGCCTCCGCGAGCGGGAAGAGGCTCTGAAGATTTTCGAGAAATACTGCGGGGCTCGGCTCACCACCCACGCATTCCGGATCGGCGGTCTGCAATACGAAACCTACGAAGGCTTCGAGCAGGAGGTCAATGCCTTCTGCGACATGTTCCTGCCGAAGGTGGACGAGTACGAAGACCTGCTCACCAACAACCGTATCTGGGTGGGCCGGCTGAAAGACGTCGGGATCCTGACTGCCGACGAGTGCAAAGAATATGGCGTGACCGGCCCGGTGCTGCGCGCCGCGGGCGTGAAATGGGACCTGCGGAAGGCGCAGCCGTACTCCGGTTACGAGAAGTACGACTTCGAAATCCCCACGCGGCAGAACGGGGACACTTACGACCGGTATGTGGTCCGGATGGAAGAGATGCGGCAATCGGTGCGCATCATGCGGCAGGCGGTGGCGAATCTTCCGGAAGGGCCGATCATGGGCAAGGTCGGCAAGGTGATCAAGCCGCCTGTCGGGGAAGCCTATGTTTCGATCGAGGCTCCCAAAGGCGAACTCGGTTACTACGTGGTGAGCGACGGATCGACGCAACCCTACCGCTGCCGGGTGCGGCCGCCTTCTTTCGTCAACCTTCAGGCGTTGGATCGCATGGTGCGCGGCGGCCTGATCGCGGACGTGGTGGCGGTGATCGGCACGCTCGATATCGTGCTGGGTGAGGTGGATCGGTAGGGGAGGCCTCCCGGCCTGCCCTGGAAGGTTGACTTATGAGTAGCTTACTCAAAAAGGTGTTCCTGGTGGACCTGTTCCAGGGGCTGTGGGTGACGTTTCGGAATCAGAACCCGAAGTACATCTACACCGAACAGTACCCCGCGGAGCAGCCCAAGGTGGCGGAGCGGTATCGCGGCGCGCCGCGGTTGAATATCAACCCCGATAACGGCGAGACGCTTTGTATCGCGTGCAACCTGTGCGCGCTGGCGTGCCCGGAAACCCTGATCGTGGTCACCAGCGAACGCAACGAGGAAACCCGCCGCAAGGAACTGACCAACTTCACCTACGACACCTCGCGGTGCATGTTCTGCGGCCTCTGCGAAGATGCCTGCCCGGTGGACGCGCTCGAACTGACCCAGGATTTCGAGTTGGCGACCTACACCCGGGACGGCCAGATCTGGGACCGCCAGATGCTCGAGGAAGGGCCCCGGCCCACTCAATACAAATGTTGATCGACACGTTTTTGTTTTACGCCTTCGCCCTCCTGGTGCTGGGCGGGGCGGTGATGACCATCACCCGGCGGAATGCGGTGCACAGCGCGATTTCGCTGATCGTCTCGTTGCTGGGCGTGGCCGGCATCTACCTGCTGCAAAAGGCCGAGTTTCTGTTCGCGGTACAGATCGTGTTGTACGTGGGCGGCATCATGCTGCTGTTCCTGTTCGTGATCATGCTGGTGAACCTCGACCAGGCGGCCAAAGAACGCCAGTTCAACCGGCAGTGGCTGGTGGGGCTGGCGGCGGTCGCCGCGGTGGGCGCGGAGTTCGGCTGGTTCCTCTACCGCGGCAGGGACGCGTTTCAAGTGGGAGCCGCGCCAAGCGCCGCCGTCGCGGCCACCGGCAACACCCAAATGGTGGCGGATGTGCTCTTCTCCGAATACCTGCTGCCGTTCGAGATTGCATCGGTGCTGCTGCTGGTGGCCGTGGTCGGCTCCGTGGTGATGGCGAAGAAGAGGATCTGAAGCATGCATCCGATTACAACGGTTCATTACCTGGTACTGAGCGCGGCATTGCTGCTCATCGGCACCGTGGGCGTGCTGACCCGGCGGAATATCGTAATCATCCTGATGTCCATCGAGCTGATTCTGAACGCCGTGAACATCAACCTGATCGCGTTTTCTCACGCCTGGGGCAACGTCCAGGGACAGGTTTTCGCGATTTTCGTGATTACCGACGCCGTAGCCGAAGCCGCGGTGGGGCTGGGCATCCTGATCGCGCTGTTCCGCAATAAGGAAACGGTGCTGGCGGATGAAATCGACTTGCTGAAGTGGTAGGAGCTCCGTGAATTTCGTCGATCTGATTTGGCTCATTCCGCTGTTCCCGCTGTGCGGGGCAGCCCTGATGCTGCTGTTCGGCAAACTGCTCGACCCGCAGCCGCCGTCGGAGGTGGCGGTGGCTCCCGGTGTGGTACCGGTCTACGAGCACGGCCACGATGCCGCCGGCGCGCAGCGTCACGAGCATGCGCACGGCCACGATCGTGGCGACAGCCACGGGCATCACCACCACTCGCCGCTCAAGTTCCTGATCAAGCTGATCTGCCCCGGGTTGGTGCTGCTTTCGTTCCTGCTATCCGCCGGCGCCGTGTGGCAGCTCTCGAATCAGCCCTCGCGGATCCACCAGGTCATCCAGTTCACCTGGCTCTCCGGCATGCCGTTCCACATGGCGAACGGGCATCTCGCCACGTTCCAACTCGACTGGGGTTTCCTCCTCGACCCGCTCAGCTCGGTCATGATCCTGGTGGTCACCGGAGTCGGCTTCCTGATTCACGTGTACGCCACCGGCTACATGGATCACGACAACGGCTTTTACCGGTTTTTCGGTTATTTCAACCTGTTCATCTTTTTCATGCTGATGCTGGTCCTGGCGAACAACTACGGGTTGCTGTTCGTCGGGTGGGAGGGCGTCGGGCTGTGCAGCTATCTGCTGATCGGCTTCTACTTTCACAAAAAATCGGCGGGCGATGCGGGTAAGAAGGCGTTCATCGTCAATCGCATCGGCGATGCCGGGTTCATCCTCGGCATGCTGCTGATGATGTCGGTACTGGGCACCCTGCGGTTCACCGATGTGAACGCGGCGCTGCGCAGCGGGCAGTTCCCGGTGGAGACCGCGGGCTTCGGCGTGTTGAGCGTCATGGCGCTGCTGCTGTTCTTCGGCGCAACCGGCAAATCGGCGCAGATTCCGCTCTATGTATGGCTGCCGGATGCGATGGAAGGTCCCACCCCGGTATCCGCCCTGATCCACGCGGCGACCATGGTGACCGCGGGCGTATACATGGTGGCGCGGTCTTCGGCGCTGTACCAGTTGACGCCCCACACCCTGACGATCGTGGCGTCGGTGGGCGCCTTCACCGCGATTCTGGCGGCGACGATCGCCCTGGTGCAGAACGATATCAAGCGCGTGCTGGCGTACTCGACGGTGAGCCAGTTGGGGTACATGTTCCTGGCGCTCGGCGTCGGAGCCTACTGGGTGGCGATTTTCCACCTCTTCACGCACGCGTTTTTCAAGGCCCTGCTCTTCCTCGGCTCCGGCTCGGTGATTCACGCGATGAGCGGGGAGCAGGACATGCGCTACATGGGCGCGCTGAAAAAGAAGATCCCGATTACGCACTGGACGATGTGGATCGCCTCGGTGGCGATCGCGGGCATTCCCGGGTTGGCCGGGTTCTTCTCGAAGGACGAGATCCTGTGGCAGGCGTATAGTTCTCCGCAAGGTTCGAAGGCGCTGTGGGCCATCGGCCTGGTAACGGCGCTGATGACCGCGTTCTACATGTGGCGCCTGATGAACATGACGTTCTACGGCAAGTCGCGTGTGAAGCCCGAGGTGGAAGCGCACATCCACGAATCGCCCGCGGCGATGACTATCCCGCTGATGCTGCTGGCGGCAGGCAGCGTCCTGGCCGGCTGGTTGGGCACTCCGAAATTGTGGAATTTGGGCGACAGTTTCCGTGGGTTCGAGCGCTGGCTGGAGCCGGCATTCGCCTCGGCTGCGATCGAGGCCGCGAAGGAAGGCGAGCACGGGGCTTCGACCGAGTGGATTCTGATGGCGGTTTCGGTGGCGTTTGCCGTGATCGGGATTGTTGTGGCGCGGTATTTCTACCACCACAAGCCCGAGATTCCCGACACTCTCGAAAAACGGCTCAAGCCGCTGCACGGCCTGCTCTACAACAAGTGGTATGTGGACGAGATTTACGACTTCCTCTTCGTGAATGGGCTTTGCAAAGGCGGCGGCACCGTGCTGGGCGCCTTCGACCGCAACGTGGTGGATGGCGGCGTGAACGGCGCCGGGTGGTTGACCCGCTTCGTTTCCCGGGTCTCGATCTGGTGGGACACCTGGATCGTGGACGGGACGGTCCGCTTCACCGCGTTCTTCGTGAAGATGCTTTCCTACCCGGTCTGCATCCTGCAGACGGGCCGTGTGCAATCGTACGCCTTGTTCGTGGTGGTGGGCGCACTGGCCTTCCTGGGATATTACATCGCGCGGTAATCATATGGACCAGCACTTACTAACACTTGTTCTGATGACGCCGCTGGCCGGCCTTCTCGTCCTGCTTCTGATTCCTTCGGGGAATAAGAACCTGATCCGGGTTTGGGCCAATGTCGCGGCTCTTACGGGGTTCCTGGTCTCGCTGCCGCTGGTGTGGGCCTTCCGAAAAGGGGTCCCCGGCTTCCAGTTTGAGGAAAAAGCCGACTGGATCCCCGCGCTGGGCGTGCACTATCACCTGGGCATGGACGGCATCAGCCTCCTGCTCGTGATGCTGACCACCCTGATGGGTTTTGTCGCCGTGCTGTGCTCGTGGTCGGCGATTCAGGAACGGACGAAAGAGTATTACGCCATGTTCCTGCTGCTGCAGACGGGCATGCTGGGCGTATTCCTCTCGCTCGATTTCTTCCTGTTTTACGTGTTCTGGGAATTGGTCCTGGTGCCGATGTACTTCATTATCGGCATCTGGGGCGGCCCGCGAAAACTGTACGCCGCGATCAAGTTCTTCCTCTACACACTGGCCGGGTCGGTGCTCATGCTGCTGGGCATCCTGGTGCTCTACTTCCAGCACTATTCGCAGTACCACTTTTACAGCTTCGAGATTGCGGACCTGATGAAAGTCAGCCTTCCGCTAGCCACCCAGCAGATCGTGTTCTGGGCGTTCTTTATCGGCTTCGCCATCAAAGTGCCGATGTTTCCGTTCCACACCTGGCTGCCGGACGCCCACGTGGAAGCGCCCACAGCCGGGTCGGTCATCCTGGCTGCCGTATTGCTGAAAATGGGGACGTACGGGTTCCTGCGGTTCTCGCTGAACCTGCTGCCGAAGGCCTCGGTCGATCAGACGATCGTGCAGATCCTGGCGGTCCTTTCGATTATCGGGATCATTTACGGCGCGCTGGTCAGCCTGATGCAGGCGGACTGGAAAAAACTGGTGGCGTACTCTTCCGTGAGCCACCTGGGCTTCTGCACCCTCGGTATTTTTTCGCTGAATCCGAACGGGATTTCCGGCAGTGTCCTGCAGCAGATCAATCACGGGATTTCGACCGGCATGCTCTTCCTCGTGATCGGCGTGATTTACGAACGGCGGCACACACGGCTGATCTCCGAGTACGGCGGGTTGGCCCACGTGATGCCGAAGTTTGCGATCATCTTCGCGTTTGCCATGCTGAGTTCCGCCGGCCTGCCGCTGCTGAACGGGTTCATCGGGGAATTCACGATCATGCAGGGCGCCTTCGAGGCGAACCGGATCTGGGCGGCATTCGCGGTGACCGGCGTGATCCTCGGTGCGGCCTACTTGCTCTGGCTTTACCAGCGAACCATGCTGGGCCAGGTGACCAACGGCAAGAACCTGGTCATCCCCGATATGAACCTGCGGGAAATAGCCGTTTTCGCCCCGCTGATAGTCTGGGCCGTGTGGATCGGGATCTACCCGAAGCCGTTTTTCGACATTCTCCAACAACCTGTGACCGAGATCGTGCAGCGCGTCCGGCCGGACTACTTCGCCAAGGGCCAGGGGCCAGCGGCCAGGGGCCAGATCGCTGACGCGAAACTCCGGGCCCCCGACCCCCGGCCCCCGGCCCCCGTTGGAGGTGCGCGATGAGCGAATTCTACACATCGACGGACCATTTCACGATCATCCCCGCGCTGATGCTGGCGCTGTTCGGATGCGCGATCCTGCTGTTCGATTTTCTGATCTTCCCCGACCCCCGGCAGCGGAAGTGGCTGCTCATCTTCGTGGCCTTGGCCGAAGGCTTCACCGGCTACGGACTGATTCGCCAGCAGGCGTGGATCGCCAGCCAGGGAGCGCTGGTCGGCTTCAACGGCTCGGTGACGGTGGATGGCTTCGGCATCTTCTTCAATTGGATCTTTTTGATTGCGGCGCTCGTCGTAGCGGTGGCCTCTTATAAGTACCTGGAGGTCGCCGGCGAGCACCACGGGGAATACTACGGGCTGATCCTGTTCGCGCAGTGCGGCATGTATTTCCTGGCCACGGGTACCGACCTCGTCACGCTGTTCATCGGCCTCGAACTGATGGCGCTGTGCTTCTACGTGATGGTCGGCTTCCTGCGTACCGAAAAGCGCTCCAATGAAGCCGCGATGAAATACCTGCTGCTCGGGGCGTTTTCGAGCGGGTTCCTGGTCTACGGCTTTTCCCTGATGTACGGAATTGCCGGCTCCACCAAACTGGCTGTCATCTCGGCTGCGATCGGTCAGAGGGGACCGTGGGACCCGATCGTGTTTCTGGCGATGGCGACGACTGCGGTCGGGCTGCTCTTCAAAATTTCGGCCGCGCCGTTCCATATGTGGGCGCCGGACGCGTATGAAGGCGCTCCGACCACGGTCACTGCGTATCTATCCGTAGCTTCGAAGGCTGCGTCGATCGCGTTTCTCCTGCGGATCTTCCTCGGACCGCTGGCGGACGCGCGCGCCATGTGGGAGCCGCTCCTGACCGTCGTCGCAGTGCTGACGCTCACGCTGGGAAATCTCGCGGCGATCAATCAGACGAATATCAAGCGCCTGCTGGCCTACAGCTCGATTTCGCATGCCGGCTACATGATGCTCGGCCTGATCGCGGGCAATCAGACCGGGATCAACGGCATCGCGGTTTACGTGATGGTCTACACGTTCATGACTCTCGGCGCGTTCCTGGTGCTGATCGCTCTGCGGCGGGCCAACATCGCGGGCGAGGAACTGGACGATGTCGCCGGGCTGGTGCACAAGAGTCCGGTCTACGCCGTGCTGATGCTGATCTTCCTGCTCTCGCTCGCCGGCATCCCGCCGACGGCCGGGTTCCTGGGGAAGTATTACATTTTCCTGTCGCTGATCGAGACCGGCCATTATGCCCTGGCGGTGATCGCCACTCTTTATGTGGCCGTCGCCATCTACTACTACTTCAAGATTGTGCGCAGCATGTTCATCCGCGAGCCGCTCGAAAAGGCGCCGCTCGCGTCGAGCTTCGGGCTGCGAGTGGCTCTCGGACTGACCGGCGTGCTCACGCTCGCGATCGGCATCTATCCCGAGCCGTTCCTGCGGCTGGCGCAGACTTCGCTATTGCGGTAAGGACGCTATGAACGCAATCATCTCCCATCCGTTGTTCGTTCCGGTCCTGGCGACCCTCGTAATCATCGGGCTGTTTCCGCTGGTGGCGGGCTACATCGTTCTGGTGGAGCGGAAGGTGCTCGCCGATTTCCAGGTGCGCCTCGGGCCGATGCGGGTCGGGCCGCATGGCCTGCTTCAGCCCATTGCCGATGCTCTCAAGCTGATGCTGAAAGAGGACATCATCCCGACCGACTCCGACCAGGCGATTTTCTGGTTCGCCCCGGTCATCTCGACGTTCACCGGTCTGACGGCGTTCGCGGTCCTGCCGTTCGCAAAGAATATTTTCGTTGCCGACGTGAACGTCGGGCTGCTCGTGATCTCCGCGACGTCCGCGGTCGGGATTCTCGGAATCATTCTGGGCGGTTGGGCATCGAACAGCCACTACCCCCTGCTTGGCGCGCTGCGCAGCGCGGCCCAACTGGTGAGTTATGAAGTGGCGCTCTCATTCGCGCTGCTTTCCGGCGTGATGGTCGCCGGCACACTGAGCATGCAGGGGATCGTGAATGCGCAGTTGCAGCACGGCGCGTGGGGCGTTTTCGATAACTTCGGATTCATGATCGTGCCGTTCGCGGTCTATATTATCGCGGCCACCGCCGAAACCAACCGCGCTCCGTTCGATCTGCCCGAGGCGGAATCGGAACTGGTCGCGGGGTTTCACACGGAGTACAGCGGTTTCCGCTGGGCACTCTATTTTCTGGCCGAGTACGCCAACATTTTCGTGGTCTCCGGCGTTGCCGTAACGCTCTTCTGGGGCGGCTGGCTCCGTCCGTTTCCAAGCGTGAAGTGGCTGGAATTGCCGCTGAATTTCGGATTTCCGGCGCTGCTGTTCTTCGGCTCGGGGCTGCTGACTTTCCCGCTGGTCAGGCGGTTGAAGGATTCCATGCAGCAAAAGGTGCTGATCGGCGCCGCTCTGTTGTTGCTTTTCCTGGGCGCGCTGTTTCTGGTGCCGGTTGTGAACCAGGCCGTGATCGGTATGTTCTGGTTCCTGCTGAAGGTCTCCTGCATCATCTACCTGATGATCTGGTTCCGCGGCACGTTCCCGCGCTTCCGTTATGACCAGCTCATGAATATCGGGTGGAAGATCGCGATCCCCGTGGGGATGGCGGCGGTGTTCATCAACGCCGTGATCGGAATGTGGCGGCACGCCGCGTAGAGGCGCTCAGGCCGAAGTAGGGACTTCGAAAACCGTCAGCAGGATCGAGCCGGCTTCCGACGTTAGCTCCAGTTCCTCGGCCAGTCTTGCGCCGCAGAGGCGCAGCCCGTAATCCGTGCCCGATACGACGCTTGGGACCGATACCCGGATCCCGGGGCGAAGCGTGCACTTGAAATTGCCGGCGATCATATTCGCGATTTCCCCGAGCACGTCGCGGACTTCGCCGTTGACCTCTGCCGCTGGGGGTTCGCCCAGGAAGCACGACGCGAATCGCCGGGCGTCGTCCGGACAGCACTGCAGCAGCAGCGCCCCTTCCCAACTGCCGGTCAGGAATACGGCGGCTGTGAGTGTTTCCCCTTTGGCGGGTGCGTGGGGGTGCGGCGCCTCGTAAAGTTCGAGAGCCAGCATGCTGGCAAAGACCGAAGCGGCCACCTGTGCAACTTCCTCACGCCGGATCTGAACCGCGGATTCCATATCGCTCCCTTAACAGGCTGAATAGACGAGGGTGTTCCCCACCGTCTCCCGCAAGTAGCCTTTGCCCGGCGGGATCGAGGTTTCGGCCGAGCCCAGAATCAGTTTGCCTCCGAGAAAGAGGCAGCCATGAATCTGGTCGAGTATGCCGCGCCTGGTGATGTCGTCGAAATAGATCAGAACATTCCGGCAGAAAACCACATCGAAAGGCCCCAGCGCCTTCATTGTGGACCTCAAGTCGAATTGCTGGAATCGGACCATGCGGCGGACTTCCTCCTTCAGTTCCCAGTCCAGCCCCGCTCGCCGGAAATAGTGGATCAGCGACGCAGCCGGCAAGCCCCGGTTAACTTCCAGTTGCGAATAGCGGCCGGCTCGGGCCTGTTTGAGAACTCGCGCCGAAAGGTCCGTGCCCACGACTTCGATATTCCAGCCTGCGAGTCCCATGTCGAGAAGCATCATGGCGAGGCTGTAGGCCTCCTGGCCGGTCGATGCCGCGGCCGACCAAAAACTCAGCTTTCGTGTCGCGCGCCGCATCTCCGTCAATTCCGGCAGAACCGTCTGCCGGAGCGCCTGATACTGAGCCGGTTCGCGAAAGAAGTAGGTTTCGTTCGTGGTCATGGCCTCGACTACCCTGCTGTGTAGCGGTGTCGAGGCGGTGGCGCGAAGCAGGGAACAGAGATCGTTGAGGCAGGAGAGACCGTGCTCCTGAACGATCGGCAGAAGCCTGGCTTGCAGCAGGTAGCGCTTGCCGCCGTCCAGGACGATTCCCGACTCGTCGTAGACGTGCCGTTGAAGAAAGGCGAAATTCTCCGGCGCAATAATTTCCTCGTCTGCTGTCATAAATACCCCAGGATTGCCGGGACGACGCTTTCGAGAGGCAATACCCGATCCGCCGATCCCGATCGAACTACGCTTCCCGGCATGCCCCAGACGACACTCGAGGCCTCATCCTGGGCGATAATCCGCGCACCGGACGCCTTCAGTTCCAGGGCGCCGCGCATCCCGTCCTGGCCCATTCCAGTCAATACGGCGGCCACTACGGCACCGCCGTAAGCCGCGGCCATCGACCGGAAAAGAACGTCCACCGCAGGCCGGCAGGAATTCTCCGGGAGAGATTGATCGAGAGCCATCGTGATCCGCATGCCATTCCGGACAATCTTCAGATGATGGTCGCCCGGGGCCACGTAGGCGCAGCCGGGTTTTGGTTCGTCACCGTCCGCCGCCTCGCATACGGCCAGTGGGCTAACTACCTCCAGCCGTTCCGCCAGAAATCGCGTGAAGAGAGGCGGCATGTGCTGGACGATGAAGAGCGGCACGGGCAAAGTTGCCGGAAACTGCGGCATGATCCGGCCGAGGGCCGCGGGACCGCCGGTGGAAACTCCGATGGCAATCGCATGCACGACGGCGGACGGCCGGCAGAAAGCCGGCGCTGGAGTGGTTGCCATCGCCTGCGGCTCGCCGTCCTCGAAAAACTGGTGGACGCGCGGCAGCAGCTCGCTTCGAAGCCGGAGCATCGATTCCTCAAGTGCCCCCACATTCGAGACCTTGGCCACGTAGTCGTCCGCGCCCAACGAGAGGGCTTCCAGAGTTGCGGCGGCCCCTCGCTGCGTCAGCGTGCTGAACATGATGACCCGGATGGCCGGGTAGAGAGCCCGGACGCGGCGCAGCATTTCAAGCCCGTCCATTTCCGGCATCTCGATATCGAGCGTAATGAGGTCGGGATTGACTTGCGGAATCCGCTCCAGGGCGGCAATGCCATTCGAAGCGAACCCGGCCACCTCGATGCGCGGATCCTCTTCGAGGGCGTGACACACCAGGCGACGGATTACGACGGAGTCATCCACCACCAGGACACGGATCTTCTCTCCCCCACTCAGGCGGCGGACCTGGGTTGTGTGCATAAGATTCAGGCCGTGGCCCCCGCCATTCGCAGTTTGTCCAGCAGGATCTCTTTCGTGAACGGTTTCATGATGTATTCGCTGGCTCCGCTTTCCAGTGCGGCGGCCATCTGTTCGAGTTCCGCCTCAGTGGTTACCATAATCACCGGGATCTCTTTATACGCCGGGTGCCTGCGGATGGCCTGCAGCAACTGCAGGCCATCCATTTCCGGCATGTTCCAGTCGGCCAGAACCAGATCGACCGGCCCCGAGCGCTCCAGCACGTTTAGCGCCTCCCTGCCGTCGCCCGCCTCTCCGGTTTCATAACCGAGTTCACGCAACGTCCGACAGACGATCATTCGTATCGCGCGGGAATCGTCTACTACCAGGGCTCTAGGCATAGTCGATTAGCCTCAAAATGTGAAGCGGCCTACCACCGTCTGCATCTGCGCAGCCATGTGGGTCAGTTCCTGGGCGGCTTTCTGGGTATTGCTGGCGCCCTGGGTTGTGTCTTTGGCCGCCATAGCCACGCCCGTGATGTTCTTGCTGATGTCGCCGACCCCCTTGGAGGCCTCGGCCATACTGCGATTGATCTCGTTCGTGGTCACGGTCTGTTCCTCGACCGCCGAAGCGATGCTGTTGGAGATGTCGTTGATCTGGTTGATGATGCCGCCGATCTCGCCGATTGCCTGGACGGCCGCTTTGGTGTCGCCTTGAATCGCCTCGATCTTCTGGCTGATCTCCTCCGTGGCGCGGGCGGTCTGTTTGGCGAGTTCCTTCACCTCGTTGGCTACGACGGCGAAGCCTTTCCCAGCCTCACCCGCGCGCGCTGCTTCGATGGTGGCGTTCAGGGCCAGCAGATTGGTCTGCTGCGCAATCGAAGTGATGACCTTGATGACATTGCCGATCTCGGCGCTCGATTCGCCCAGCTTGCTGACCGTCTGATTGGTGGTTTCGGCGGTGTGGACGGCGGACTTGGCCACCCGCGCGGCCTCGTTGGCGTTTTTCGCGATCTCGCGGATGGAGCCTTGCATCTCCTCGGCGCCCGCCGCGACAGTGGCAACGTTCCGGGACACCTGCTCGCTGGCCGCGGAGACCACGTTCGACTGCGTAGCCGTCTCCTCCGCGTTGCCGGCCATCTGATGGCTCACCGCCGTGAGTTCTTCGGAGGACGCCGCCAAAGCCTGTGCGTTCTGGCCAAGGGTCCGGAAGTTCTCCTGGAGATCCCCAGCCGTCTTGTTCACGTCATCGCGGATCCGGCCGTGGTCTCCGCGGTAATCGCCCTTCACACGCGCAGTCAGGTCCCCGGCGGCAATCCGCGCCAGGACACTCGACGCTTCTTTGACGGGCTCGATTACGGCGTCCAGGGTCCGGTTGACGCCATCCACGATCTTTCCGTAGTCGCCCATGTGACGGCTGCTATCCGCCCGATAATCCAGCTTGCCTTCAGCCGCGGACGTGATGAGCAGATTGGTGTCGGCGATGAGGCGCTTCAGGTTGGTGCGTACCTGCTCGATCGTGTCGTTAATGAACGCCTTCTTGCCCGGGAATTTCTCGAGGGGCGCTTCGAAATTGCCGCGGCCGAACTCGGCCACACAGGCCATTGCTTTTTTCTTCACGTCGATGTGGCCGGCCGCCATCTCATTGACGCCGCGGGCCATTACACGGTAATCGCCCTCGAACTGGTCGAGCGGGATTCGCACGTCGATATCGCCCTTAGTGTGCTCGTCCGCCATCCGGTTCATCTCGGTGATGAACGTCTTAATGTTGGTCCGCAGGCGCTCGATGGTGTCGTTGATGAAAGCCTTCTTCCCCGGGAACCTTTCGAGCGGGGCGTCGAAGTTCCCGTTGGCGAACTGGTCCACGCAGGCCATTGCCTTCCTCTTGACGGCGATGTGGCCGCCGGCCATCTCGTTGACACCGCGGGCCATTACAGCGTAATCGCCCTCGAAACGGTCCAGCGGGATGCGGACGTCGATGTCGCCCTTAGCGTGTTCGTCCGACATCCGGTTCATCTCGGTGATGAACGTCTTAATGTTGGTCCGCAGGCGCTCGATGGTGTCGTTGATGAAAGCCTTCTTCCCCGGGAACCTTTCGAGCGGGGCGTCGAAGTTCCCGTTGGCGAACTGGTCCACGCAGGCCATCGCCTTCCTCTTAACCTCAATGTGCCCGCCCACCATGTCGTTGACCGCCTGCGCGAGGGCGCGGTACTCGCCCTTGAACTGATCGAGCGCAATAGCCGCGTCGATATCGCCGCGAATGTGCTCCTCCGACATGTGCCGGATCTCCGAGAACAGGAGTTGCACTTCTGCGCTCAGCTTGGAGCCGCTTGCTTTTGCCCGGGTGACCTTCCGCAGCGTGGGACGGTGCGGCGCAACCCGGCTTACTTGTGTTGCCATCTTTTATTTCTCCTGAGAAAGATTGCGGCGGGCCTATCCGCCGACTTCAAAGTGCCAGGGTCTTATCCGGATCGAGCGCCAACAGCAGTCGGTCCTTCAGTTGGTAAACACCCAGGATCAGTTCCCGTGCTTCGGGCGAGACGTTGGCCGGTACCGGCTCCATCGAGTTCCGGTCCGGTTCAACGACGTCCCCAATTTCATCCACCAGCAGGCTGGCGGCGCCGTCCTCGGCGCGCACCACCAGGTTCATCGGCGTGGTCCCGGAAGGTCGAGGAGAGAGCTTCAGCCTGCGCCGCATGTCGATCGCGGTGACGATCTGGCCGCGCAGGTTGATCAGCCCTTCGGTTACTTCGGGGGCCAGTGGGACCCGAGTCATATGCTGGAACCGAAGCACTTCCTGCACGCGAAGAACATCGATCCCGAAGAAGAGGGTATCGACGGTAAAGGTTGCAAACTGTGTGCTCATGCCACCTCCACTGCCGCGGCGCTCTCGATCCCGGCGGCGAGTTGTCCCAGGCCGCCGGAGTCCATTTCCGTGCCCGCGCGCACCCCGGCTGCGGCACGCATCACCGCCGCGACATCGAGCAGGTCCGTGACGCGTTTGCCGATCACGGCCGACCCGAGAATCCCCCTGCGTCCGCCGTCGCGCATGCCGACTACGGCATCCTCGACGATATCGAGTATCTGATCCACCATCACACCTATGCTCTGTCCGCCTTCACTGAACACAATGGCCTGGATCGGGTCCCGTGCCGATGCCGTCTCGCAGGCGCCCGGGTCGATCATCTCGCTGAGGGACACCAGGTTGAGAATGCTCCCCCGGTACTGTACGACGCGCTGCCCCCCGGCGTACTCCACGGCGGAATGAGGGAACTCTTCGAGCCGCGCCACCACCGCCAGCGGCACCGCCAACCGCGGAAAAGCGCCGGCCTGGAACAGCATCAGCCGCTCGCATTCCGAAGTGGCATGATCGGGTTCGGTCTCCGCGCTCTGGACCTGCTCGCCGCGGCCGGCCAGCACGCCCGAACTCTGGCCCACGCCGAGCACATCCAGGATCAGGGCGACCCGCCCGTCTCCCATGATCGTCGCTCCGGCGTAGACAGACAGCCCTTTCAGCTGTTTTCCGAGCGGCTTCACGACGATTTCCTGAGTATCCTGAATGGCGTCTACGACCAGGCCGAACTGTCTCTCTTCGGCCTGCAGAACCACAATGTTCAGAGCTTCCTGCGCCTCCGGCTCGATTTTCAGTACACGATCGAGGTAGGCGATCGGAAGCAGTTTGCCGCGCCGGCGGTAAACCGGGGTTCCATGTACGCGCTCGATTTTTCCCGCCGATTCGGAGTCCAGCCGGATGAGTTCGAGCAGGCTCGCCTGGGGGATCACGAAGCGGTCGCCCCCACTCCGGACCACCAGGCCGGGGATGATCGCCAGTGTGAGCGGGATCTTTAGCTTGACGACCGTTCCCTTGCCGGGCACGCTGGAGATGTCTACCACTCCCCCGATCTTCTCGACGTTGGACCGCACGACGTCCATTCCGACGCCGCGGCCCGACACGTTGGTGACCTTAGAAGCCGTGGAAAGCCCGGGAAGGAAGATGAGCTGCAACGCTTCGCGCTCGGAGAGGCGCGCGGCATCCTCCGCGCGGATCGCGCCCCGCTGGATGGCCAGCTGGCGGACCTGTTCCAGCGCCACTCCCGCGCCATCGTCGGCGATCTCGATCGTGACCTGCCCGCCCTCGTGGTAAGCCTTGAGGCTAACGGTCCCGTGCGGCGGTTTCCCGGCCCTCTCCCGTTCGGAGGACGGTTCAATCCCGTGGTCGCAGCCGTTCCGAACCAGGTGAGTGATTGGGTCCTTGATGGCTTCGATGATGGTCTTGTCCAACTCGGTTTCCGAGCCGTCCATTTCCAGCTTGACGGATTTGCCGCAGGCCTGCGCCGTGTCGCGGACCAGGCGCGGCAATTTGCTCCACACCACGCCCACCGGCTGCATTCGCGTCTTCATGACGTTCTCCTGCAGTTCGGTGGTGATCAGATTTAGCCGCTGCGAGGTGGCGTTGAGCGCCCCTTCGGTTCCGCCTCCGAATTGGAGCACCTGGTTTCGGGCGAGGACCAATTCGCCGACCAGGTTCATGAGCTTATCCAGGAGCCCCACGTCCACCCGAATGGTGCCGGCTGCCGCGACACAGCTGTGTACCGCTTCAGCCGTTCCATTGTCCGGCGGAGGGCCGGTCTCGACGGCCACGGAATCGTCACAGGCCGCGCGTAGTTTTCGGATTATCTCCGAGCAGTCCTCGGACCCTTCGGCCCCGCTGCTTTCGATGGAGAGGAGAATGCGGCGAATCGCATCCACGGTTTCGAGGATCAGCCCCGCACAGGACGGCGAGAGCGGTCTCCCCGAACGGAGCTGGCTCAGGAGACTTTCCGCTTCATGGCTCACCCGTTCCAGGGTGGTGAAGCCGAGGAATCCACACGATCCTTTGATTGTGTGGAACGTGCGAAAGACGCTGCCCAACAGTGTGGCGTCTTGCGGTTTTTGCTCGAGTTCGACAATCTCGCTATCCAGGCGATTGAGATTCTCGTTGCTCTCGATGAGGAACTCACGAACGACATCTTCTCCGGACACGGTTACTTGATCGGTCGAGTTCAACCGCAACATTAGCCCGGGGCGGCGAAGAATTTCGGATAATTGCCCCCGCGCCAGGTCCTATACTGATAGCGAATGCACCGAATCGCCACGTTAGCCGTCTTCTGCCTGTTTGGCGCGGCCGTCCTGCCCGCCCAGAGCGTTCAATACTCGGAGAGCCGCAAGGTGTGGCTGCTCAATACCGGGCAGAGTGCTTATGCCCTGGGGGTCGGCGCCGACGGCGCACTGCGAAATCTCTACTGGGGAGCCCCGCTGTGGCGCATCGACGACCTCTCGGGCCCCGCGCGCCGCGGCGATATTTCCTCCTTCGATCCCCGCCAGATGCTCGAAAACGAGGAGTACCCGGGCTGGGGCGGCACGCGCTATTACGAGCCCGCGTTGAAGATCTCGCGGGCGGATGGCGACCGCGATCTGGTTTTGAAATATGTGGCGCACCGGATTCAGGGCAATGCGCTGGATATCGATCTGAAAGACATCCGCGACGCCGTGGCGGTCACCCTGCATTACCGCGTCTACCCGGGCGAAGGCATTATCGAACGGAGCGCGACGATCCGGAACGGAACGGCGCAGGCCCTGACGCTCGATAGCGCGCAAGCCGCCACGTGGTACCTGCCCGCGGGCGAGGGCTACCAGTTGACCTACCTCAGCGGACGCTGGGCGGCCGAGACCCAGATCAACCACGAGCCGATCCACGAAGGCCAGAAGGTACTCGAAAGCCGCAAGGGCCACACCAGCCACAATTTCAACCCGTGGTTCGCGATCGATCACGGTGACGCCACCGAGGAGAACGGCCGCGTCTGGTTCGGCGCCCTGGCCTGGAGCGGCAACTGGCGCATCACGGTGGAGCAGACGCCGTACCGCCAGGTGCGGGTCACGGGCGGCTTCAACAGCTTCGATTTCGCGTATCCGCTGAAGCCGGGCGAGTCGATCGATACGCCGTCCTTCTATGCCGGTTTCACGGAAGGCGGCTACGGCGGCGCCTCACGCACGATGCACCGGTTCGAGCGCGAGTCGATTTTTCCGGGCGGCACGCAGTCGCGCCTGCGGCCCGTGCTCTACAATTCGTGGGAGGCAACCACCTTCCGCGTCGAGGAGAAGGGCCAGGAACTCCTTGCCGACAAGGCCGCGAAGCTCGGGGTGGAGCTCTTCGTGGTGGATGACGGCTGGTTCGGCAAGCGCAACAACGACCGCGCCGGCCTGGGCGACTGGTATGTCAACCAGCAGAAGTTTCCGAACGGGCTCAAGCCGCTGATCGACCACGTGAACGGACTGGGCATGGACTTCGGCCTGTGGGTGGAGCCCGAGATGGTCAACGCCGATAGCGACCTCTACCGCGCGCATCCCGATTGGGTTATCCACTTCCAGGACCGCCCGCGCAGCGAACTCCGCAACCAGATGGTTCTCAATCTCGCGAGGCCCGACGTCAGAGATTACATCTTCGGGTTCCTCGATAAACTGGCGACCGAGTACAACATCCGCTACTTCAAGTGGGATATGAACCGCGCCGTCTCCGAACCGGGATGGCCGGATGCCGGGCCGGTCAACGAACGCAAGCTGTGGGTGGATTACGTGCGCAACCTCTACGACATCATCGACCGGCTGCGGGCGAAGCACCCGAAGCTGGAGATCGAGTCGTGCTCCGGCGGCGGCGGCCGCATCGACCTCGGCATCCTGCGCCGGGTGGAGGAAGTCTGGGCGTCGGACAACACCGAGGCGTTCGACCGGCTCCGCATTCAGGAAGGCTTCACCCAGGCGTACGCTCCCAGGATCATGTCCGCTTGGGTGACCGACGTTCCCAATATGAACGGGCGCAGCGTGCCGCTGACCTTCCGGTTCCTCACCGCCATGCAGGGCGCGTTGGGGGTCGGGGCAAATCTGAATCGCTGGACCGAGCAGGATAGCGCCCTCGCCGCGAAGATGATCGCGCTCTATAAGCGGATTCGCGGCACCGTGCAGACCGGCGAACTGTACCGCCTCTCGTCGCCCCGGACCAATGACGTGACCGCCAACCAGTACATCTCCGCCGACGGCAAGCAGTCCGTTCTGTTCGCCTTCCGGCACTCCCAGCAGTACAACACCGCCGCACCTACCATTTACCTCCGGGGGCTCGACGAAAAAGCGATGTACCGCGTGGAAGCGTTGGACGGGAAGCTGACGGAGCGGCAGCCGCAACTCAGCGGCGCCTACCTGATGCGCGCCGGCCTGAACGTCAATCTCCGCGGCGATTACGATTCCACGGCCGTGATTCTGGACCGCCAATGACGCCGGCCGCTCTTCTTCCCAAGGTGCGGCGGATGTTCGAACTCTCCGCCGCCAAGATCCGTGCGATCGAGAAGACGTGGTCGCCTGCCCAGGGCTCTCCCGTGTGCACCGTGGACGGCCGCTACGCCAGCCGCGGCTGGACCGAATGGACGCAGGGGTTCCAGTTCGGCTCCGCGATTCTGCAATTCGATGCCACCGGCGAGCGCGAATTTCTCGAGACCGGCCGCGAGCAGACCGTCTCTGTGATGGCGCCGCACCTCACCCACACCGGCGTCCACGATCACGGCTTCAACAACGTCTGCACGTATGGCAATCTTCTGCGGCTCATGAACGAGGGCCGCGTTCCGGAGAACGCATGGGAGCGCCGCTTTTATGAAGTAGCCCTGAAATGTTCGGGCGCGGTGCAGGCGGCGCGCTGGTCCCGCACGGCCGATGGCGGCGGCTACATCTACTCCTTCAACGGCCCGCATTCCCTGTTCGTGGACACCATCCGCTCGGCGCGGGCCCTGGTGGTGAGCCATCAGCTGGGGCATGTGTTGATGGCCGAAAACGACCGCCGGGTCTCGCTGCTCGACCGCGCCCTGGACCACGCCCGCGCCACGGCGAAGTATTCCGTCTATTACGGCGAAGGCCGCGACGCCTACGACGTCTGCGGGCGCACCGCCCACGAGAGCGTTTTCAACACCAACGACGGCAACTACCGCTGCCCGAACTCGCAGCAGGGCTACTCGCCATTCAGCACGTGGACGCGCGGGCTGGCGTGGGCCATGTGCGGATTCGCCGAAGAACTGGAGTTCCTGGATACGCAGGCCGGTCAGCAGGAAGCCATTGCGATCTTCGAGCGTGCCGCGCGCGCGACCTGCGACTTCTACCTGGCGAATACGCCGCCCGACGGCATTCCGTACTGGGACACCGGTGCGCCCGGGTTAGAACGGCTCG
This sequence comes from Bryobacterales bacterium, assembly GCA_963796485.1. Classification (GTDB taxonomy): domain Bacteria; phylum Acidobacteriota; class Terriglobia; order Bryobacterales; family Bryobacteraceae; genus CAWCDJ01. The sequence goes on along the minus strand of CAWCLV010000010.1, from coordinate 329,116 downwards.
GCGACTGGCGCGCCAAGCCGGCCGATCCATACAATCCGTATGAGCCCGTCGATAGCTCCGCCGCGGCCATCGGCGCGCAGGGATTGCTGCGGCTCGGGCACCGCCTGCAGGACGACCGCTACTGGCAGGCCGGGCTCGAGGTCTGCGACACGTTATTCGACGAGCCCTATCTCAGCACCGATCCGAACCACCAGGGGCTGATCCTGCAGTCGGTCTATCATCGTCCGAACGGCTGGAACTGGAAGCCGGGCGAGTCGAGCATGTGGGGCGATTACCACGCGCGCGAGGTCGGGCTGTATTTGTTGCGGATGGCCGAGGGCGGGCCGTATTTGAAGTTTTGGATGTGAGAGGAAACGGCCCGCTCCCGGTCAGGGAGCGGGCCGTTTCGAATCGCTATTGCTTCTCCAAAAACGCCGCCACGTCCGCTCCGTGCGCCGCTTTCTGGGCCTCGCATAGCTTGATGCTTTCGAGTGCCTGCGCATAGTTCCGGGGGCCGCCGATGAACTTCTTGGCGCGGTCTTCGAAGAAACCGACAAACTCTTTGCGCGAGTTCTCATCGCAAAAACCGCCGCCGACGAATGGAAGAATGGCGCCCGCGTCGAACCCGCCGCCCGAAGGCAGCCGCTTGATCAGTTCGTCGTAGTGCGACTTGACGAACTCGAAGGGAAGCTGTTGGGTTTGGCGATCCCCCAGCGGGCCCATCAGGACAAACATGGTTTCCCGCGCATCCATATCGGGCCGCAGCACGAGGTCGATTGCCGTTTCCGCGATCTGCGGGTTACGGAATGATCCCAGGGCGCCGATGAGCAGCCCGCGCTGGTGTTGATCCTGCGTCGTTTTCAGGGCCTGAAGCATGGTGTCGAACAGAGCCCTGTCGCCGTTGTGGGCCGCAGTCGATAAAACCGCGCCCAACATGTTAGGATCCACGCCGGTGCGGTTCTCGAGCCAGCTGTCCGCGAGGCGGCGCGCTTCCTGCTGCAGTGTCTTGTCCTCGCCGGTCACGGCCACGAACTGCACGAGGTTGGCGCGCAGAAGACCGATATCCGCGTCCTCTCCGGGCTTGGCCGACCAGCCGAGCTGCGCGGCCCGTGCTCCGAAAGTCTTCTCGATATACCGGGCGTAGTTCGGCAGGAGATTGTCGGGCACCATGCGCTCGATCGCGCCGGCCGCACTCTCCGCCTGCGAGACGATCTGGCGCTCCGGCGCGCCGGCAAAACTCGGCACGGCAGCCAGCACGTCGCTCTCTTTCGCATCTCCGGCGGCCACCAGCGAGCTCAGGTCGTGCAGAAGCGTGCGGCGTTCGGCCGGATCCAGGAACCCGGTGCCGCTCGCGAGCAGCTTTTCGAGCATTGGATGCGAATAGGCGGTGACGTAGTATCCCGCGGCGCCGTCGTTCGCCGAAACGTAAGCAGGGCAGCCGGTAGCTTTCGCGAGCCGGAATTCCTGGTTGGGGTGCGTCAGCAGGAAGCACTGTTTTTGCGGGCCGCCGGCGGTCTGGTAGCGCACGCAAACGGGCACCTGCCAGGTTTCGGTCTTGGTCCCCGCGGAGCCGATCGGCAGAAGCCGCTTTTGGCTCATTTCGAGCGCCGGCGCCGCGCCGCAGTTGAGCTGCACGGAGATTTCGGGAACGCCGGGCTGCTCCAGGAACGTCGAAAAGGCCCGCGTCAACTCGGGTTTTCCGCTCGCGCTGATCGCGTCGAGGAAATCGTTCATGGTCGCGTTGCCCCAGGCGTGCCGGTTCACGTAGCGGTTCACTCCCGACTGGAACTGTCGCTCGCCCACCCAGCTTTCGAACATCCGGATCACCGCCGCGCCCTTCTCGTAGGTGATGCCGTCGAAGGCATTCGAGATATCGTCCATGCTGCGGATGGGCTGACGGATCTGGCGCGTGGAGACCAGGCTATCCTCGCTCATGGCGCCGAACTTGGAACCCAGATCGCCGAGGCGGGTCTGCCACTCCGGTTTCCACTCGGCCAGGATCTTCGAGGAAGTCCAGGTGGCGAAAGCCTCGTTCAGCCAGGTGTCGTCCCACCATTTCATGGTCACCAGGTCGCCGAACCACTGGTGAGCCAGTTCGTGCGCCGCCACGCTGGCGTACTCTCGCTGGCGGGATGCGGTGTCGGCGGCCGGGTCCCTGAGAATAATGGTTTGCGCGTAAGTCACCATCCCGGCATTTTCCATGGCGCCGAACCCGAACGTCAGCGGGATGGCCACCTGGTCGGCCTTTTCATAGGGGTACGGAATCCCGAAGTAATTCTCGAGTTGCTGGATGATCGTGGCGGTCACCGCGGCGGCGTACTTCGCCTGGGCGGCCTTTCCTTTCGGGGTGATGATCCGGACCGGGATGTGATTGCGCCCGGTGGTGCCGCCGTCCACGACGTCGAAGTGGCCCACCGCGAACGCCACCAGATAGCTCGGCAGCGGCTTGGTCCGCTCGAACACCACGCGCTTCATCCCGTTCGCTTCATCGGTCTCGGAGACCTGCGGGGTGTTCGAGATCGCCAACTCGTCCTTCCTGACGTGCAGCGTCAACTGCCACGGCGTTTTGAAATCCGGCTGATCGAAGCAGGGAAACGCGCGGCGCGCATCCGTCGATTCGAACTGCGTGAAAAGGTACTTTTCGCTGCCCTCGGTTCCGCGGAAGACACCGGCGCTGTTCTTGTCGCTGACTTTCCCCTGGTACTCGATGTGGATGGTCGCGGCGCCCGCCGGAACCTCCGCCGGGACGCGTAGCGCGACGAAATTGTCGTTCCCGGGCTCCACGGCCGCCGTCTGCGATTTCCCGTTGGCCGTGACGGTCGCGCGCTGGATCTGGATGGCGGTGGCGTTCAGCCAGATCAGTGAGGCCGGTCTATCGAGGGTGGCATCGATATCGACCCGCCCGTTGAACGATGCGGCGTCCGTCAGCAGCGTGAGGTCGGCGGCGTAGCGGACGGGACGAATGTCGTACCCGAGTTTCAGCGCGGGCGGCTCCGCGGCGAAAGAAAGGCAAGCGAACGCAGTCCACCCGAGCAGGGTGGCGGTGCGAGGGAAGTGCATATTTCGATGGTATCCCACCACCGCACCGGGGTGTCGCCGGATGGGAGTCAAGGGCCAAGGCCGGGCATGCTAGCATGGAATTTCCAGAACACCTTGATTAAAGCCGTCAAAGGAACCAGGGACTTACTACCTCCATCGACCGAAGTGTGGAACCGCGTAGAGGCTGCCGCGCGAAGCATTTTTCGCGCCTACCACTACCAGGAGATCCGCACGCCGATCCTTGAGGAAACGCAGTTGTTTGCGCGCGGGGTGGGTGAAGAAACCGACATCGTCACCAAAGAGATGTACACGTTCACCGACCGCGATCGCGACGAAACCTCGCTCACGCTGCGGCCGGAGAATACCGCCTCGGTGATCCGCGCCTATATCGAGCACCGGCTCGACCAGCGCCCGGGGGTGCAGAAGCTCTACTATCTCGGGCCGATGTTTCGGCGTGAGCGCCCGCAGAAGGGCCGCTACCGGCAGTTCTACCAGATCGGCGCCGAGGCCATCGGCTCGGAATCGCCGGCGGTCGATGCCGAAGTGATCGAGATGGTGGTTGAGATCCTGAAAGCCGCCGGGCTGACCGGGTTCAAACTGCTGATCAACTCCGTGGGCGATGCCAACTGCCGGCCGCAATACGTGGAGCGGCTCCGGCAGGAACTGAAGACCGTGGCTCCGCAGATGTGCGGTGATTGCCAGCGGCGCGCCGAGACCAACCCCTTGCGCGTGCTCGATTGCAAGGTGGAGGCCGACCAGCCGATCATCGAACGCCTTCCGCACATCACTGACTGCCTTTGCGACGCCTGCCGCGCGCATTTCGAAGCCGTCAAGGTCTATCTGGCCGACCGCGAGATCGAATACGAGGTCCGGCCCAGGCTCGTCCGCGGCCTCGATTACTACATGCGGACGACCTTCGAAGTGGTGCACGGGTCGCTCGGCGCGCAGAATTCCGTGCTGGGCGGCGGCCGCTACGACGGGCTGGCGGAATCGCTCGGCTCCAAGGTGCATTCGCCCGGGATCGGATTTTCGATCGGCGAAGACCGGCTGGTAATGTCGGTTGAAGGCGATCAGCCGCCCGAGGCGCTCGATCTGTTTATCGCTCCGCTCGGCGAACCGGCCCTGCGCCATGCCGCCGTGATGGCCCGCGAGTACCGCCGGGCCGGCCTTTCGGTGGAGTTGGCGGAGGGCAAACTGAAGCGCTCCATGGAACTGGCGAACAAGCTGGGCGCGCGATTCACGCTGATCGTGGGCGACAACGAAATGGCCGCGGGGCGCTACGCGCTCAAAAACATGACGACCGGCGAGCAGAAGGAGTTGACGCGCGACGAGATTGCCGTCACGCTTGCCGCGAAATCGAATTGAAGACATTAAATATGGAAACCTCCGTTCGACTGGATTTTTTGGGCGATCTTCGCCGGACTCACAGCTGCGGCGCGTTGCGCGCCGCGGAGGCGGGCCAAGACGTTCTCCTCATGGGCTGGGTGCACCGCCGCCGCGACCATGGCGGCGTCGTCTTCGTGGACCTGCGCGACCGCGAGGGCATCACCCAAGTGGTATTTCATGAAGACGTCGATCCCGAGGTCCACGCCCGCGCCGAAGAGGTGCGGCCGGAGTACGTCGTCGCCGTTTCCGGCAAAGTGGCGCCGCGCGGGCCCTCCGCCGTCAACCCGAAGATGCAAACCGGGGAGATCGAGGTGGTTGCCAGCCGCGTCTGGATTCTGAACGATTCCCGCACCCCGCCGTTCCCGATGGAAGACCAGGCTGACGTCTCCGAAGACGCGCGCCTGAAGTACCGCTACGTGGATCTGCGCCGTCCCCGCATGCAGAACAACATCATGCTGCGGTCGAAGATTTCGTTCGCCGTCCGCGAGTTCCTCTACTCGCAAGGCTTCCTGGAGATCGAAACGCCGTTCATGACGCGCTCCACGCCGGAGGGCGCGCGCGACTACCTGGTGCCCAGCCGCGTGCAACCCGGAACGTTTTACGCGCTGCCGCAATCGCCGCAAATTTTCAAGCAGTTGCTGATGATCGGCGGCTACGAAAAGTATTTTCAGATCGTCCGCTGTTTCCGCGATGAGGATCTGCGCGCCGATCGCCAGCCGGAGTTCACCCAGATCGATATCGAAATGTCGTTCCCGCAGCAGGAACGCGTCTTCGAAGTCGTCGAGCCCATGGTGCAGCGGGTGTGCGAAGTGGCCGGCTACCAGGTCCAGACGCCCTTCCCGCGCATCACTTACGCCGAAGCCATGCGAAGCTACGGCATCGACAAGCCCGACCGGCGCATTCCGCCGATGTTCCCCGTCGGCGATCTGCTGCCGGACCTGGCGGCCAACGGGCTGCCGTTGCAGGCGATTTTCGTCCCGGGGACCGGCACACCGAGCCGCAAAGAGCGCGACGAGCTGAAGGCTTTCGGACAGGAGCGCGGCCTTCGCGTCTTCGACGATCCGAAGCGCCTGGAGCGGGACTATCCCGAGCAGATGGCCAAAGTCCGTGAGCGGACCGGTGCGGGCGAAAACGATTTGCTGATCCTGGCCGGCTGGTCGGGCGAACCCAAGGGCCACCGCCCCGAGGAAACCGTCTATCAGGCCTGCGGACAGCTCCGGCTTTACGCCGCCCAGAAGTTCAACGACCGCCACAAATTGCTCGACCCGAAGAACTTCCAATTCTTATGGGTCGTGGACTTCCCGATGTTCGAATGGGACGACGAAGACCAGCGCTGGATGGCGGCGCATCACCCCTTCACCTCCGTGCTGGATGAGGACCTGGAGAAGCTGACGGCCGATCCCGCGCACTGCCGCGCCAAGTCCTACGACCTGGTGCTGAACGGGACGGAACTCGGCTCCGGCTCGATCCGTATTCACCGCCGCGATATCCAGGCAAAAGTGTTTGCCGCGCTCGGGATGGGCGACGAAGAAGCGCGCCACCGGTTCGGGTTTCTCCTCGACGCCCTGGAGTACGGCGCTCCGCCGCACGGCGGCATCGCCCTGGGCCTCGACCGCCTGGTGATGATCCTGGCCGGCGAAACGTCCATCCGCGACGTGATCCCGTTCCCCAAGACGGCACGCGGGACCGACCTGATGTGCGAGGCCCCTTCCACCGTCCCCGAACGGCAGTTGCGCGAGCTTGGCATCGCCATCCGGGCGCAGGCGAAGTAAGCAGCCTGCGTACTCTGCGGTATCCGCTAGTTAAACGCGGAGACGCGGAGAATAGAACGCGGAGAGAACGACATCCAAGATTTGAGTCCCGGGAAGGAGCGGAGTTATCGGCAACGTACCGGTATCTCCGCTCGCTCCGTGATCTCGGGAGCAGCTTTTTCATTTTATGTTTTTCTCCGAGTCTTCCTCCGCGCCTCGGCGTCTCCGCGGTGAGTCACTCGTTGCCGTCCGGTTCGACTGCATCGATCTGCTAATTAACCGCGGAGGGCGCAGAGGGGGCGCAGAGGAAAGACACGGCAAGATAAACAAGAGTTTCACAGCAGAGCTTCAGAGGGATTCCCATTCGGTTCGGGAGATATGGGCCTGAACAAGAATTCTGGATAAGAGAGCCACGCCGATGTCGGCTTGGTGAGGGTTGGGGATGCGGAGCACAGTGGAGTCCTTGGACAGGAACTGGTGTTTACGGCCTGCGAACGGCCCCTGAAATCCGAGTCGTCTAAGATAAAAGATGAGATCTTTGCGTTTGAGGGGACCGAAGTGCGGCATCAAGCGACTTCGCGGATGGTGAGGTCAATGCCGTCAACAGGTGGGATTGGCAGTTGCCGGGAGAGGCGAAATAAGAGCCACTCCTCCAGAACCTCGGCCAATTCCTCCCTGCAGGCTTCCAAAGTGGGCGCATTGGCCCAGACGCCGTCAAGGCCGGGGATGTGGCCGTAGAACGTTTGGTCGTCCACCAGGATTTCGTAGCTGGCGAGGCGAAGGGCATGTTGGATGTACCTAGTCAGCATGACGAGTATTATAACCTGGAAGACCTTGAGTTCAAAAGCTTCCACCGCTGACGTGGAGAACAGAACGCGGAGAGAACGGCATCCGAGATTTGAGTCCCGGGAAGGAGCGGAGTTATCGGCAACGTACCGGTATCTCCGCTCGCTCCGTGATCTCGGGAGCAGCTTTTTCATTTATGTTTTTCTCCGCGTCTTCCTCCGCGCCTCGGCGTCTCCGCGGTGAGTCACTCGTTGCCCGCTCGGTTCGACTGCATGAATTGCAGGGAGCGGGCACCGACGCGCCTCTTGGCGCTATCCTCGAAGTGTGAAAGCATTTTTGGTCCTGATGGCTGCCGCCGTTGCTATGCCCGACCTCGTTCAACTCCAACAAATGAACGCGCGATTCGCGCCCGTGAAGCTGAAATACGACGAGTCTGTCCTTTCCGCCGGGGACCGCAAGGCTCTGGCGAAACTGGTGGATGCCGCGAAAGTTCTGAACTACGTCTTCATGGATCAGTTGTGGAGCGGCGACCGCGCGCTCTATGCGAAGCTCCAGCAGGACGCCACTCCGCTGGGCAAAGCCCGCGTGCACTATTTCTGGCTGAACAAGGGCCCCTGGTCGGACCTCGACGGCCATACGGCATTCATCCCCGGCGTGCCCGAGCGCAAGCCGCTCGGCGCCAACTTCTATCCGGAGAATATGACCCGCGAGGAGTTCGAAGCGTGGGTGAAGAAGCTCTCCCCGGGCGAGCGGCAGCAGGCCGAAGGGTTCTTTACGGTGATTCGCCGCGACTCGGCAGGTAAGCTCGTGACCGTGCCCTACAGCAAGGCTTACGCCGCCGATCTCGAGAAGGCATCCGGCCTGCTCCGCGAAGCGGCCGCGCTGACCGACAACGCCTCGCTCAAGAAGTACCTCACGCTGCGCGCCGGCGCGTTCCACTCCAACGACTACTATGCCAGCGATATCGCCTGGATGGACCTGGACGCGCCGCTCGATATCACTATCGGGCCGTACGAGACCTATAACGACGAGATGTTCGGGTACAAGGCCGGGTTCGAGGCGTACATCACGATCCGCGATGAACAGGAGACCGGCCGTTTGAAAACGTTCGCCTCCCGCATGCAGGAAGTCGAAAACAACCTGCCGATCGACCCCAAGTACCGCAATCCGAAGCTAGGCGCCGCGGCGCCGATCCGTGTGGTCAACGAGGTCTACGCTTCGGGCGACGGCGCGCACGGTGTTCGCACGGCTGCCTTCAACCTGCCGAACGACGACCGCGTGGTGCACGAGAAGGGGTCGAAGCGGGTGATGCTGAAGAACATTCAGGAGGCGAAGTTCGAGACGATCCTGAAGCCGGTCGCGGCGCGCGTCCTCCCGAAATCCGCCCAGGGCGACCTGAGCTTCGATTACTTCTTCATGCACATTCTGGCGCACGAGATGAGCCACGGGATCGGGCCGCACCAGATTCTGGTCAACGGCCGCTCCACCACGCCGCGGCAGGAAATGAAGGAAATCTACAGCGCCATCGAAGAGGCCAAGGCGGATGTCACCGGTCTTTTCATGCTGCAATACCTTTTCGATCACGGCATGGCGCACTCGCCCAACGCCGAGCACGAACTGTACTCCACATTCCTGGCGTCGGCCTTCCGCTCCCTCCGCTTCGGTCTGACGGAAGCCCACGGCAAAGGCATGGCGCTGCAGTTTAACTATCTTTCCGATAAGGGCGCTTTCGTAGCTCACCGGGACGGGACTTATTCCGTGGACTTCACAAAAGTCAAGGGCGCGGTACGCGATCTGGCGCACGACTTACTCACGCTCGAAGCCACGGGCGACTATGCCGGCGCCAGGCACATGCTCGACACTCTCGCCGTGGTCCGGCCCGGCATGCAGCGCACGATCGACGGACTCAAGACCATTCCGACCGATATCGACCCGACCAACGAGTGATCAGACCCGCGCCAGGGCCGCCTGGCGCATCGCATTCTCGTAGCCCCGGACGAAGGCCGTCGTCAGGACGTCGAAAAAGCGGCCTAACCGCCGTTCGAGCTGCTCCTTGTTATAGAGGTCCAGGTTGTAAATGTCATTCCCTGCCATTCCATTAACGTGCTCTTCCACGAAGTCGAGTATCTTTTCGCGCATGACGCACTGCGCGTGCACGGCTTCGTGAAGGGTTATGTCCTCTTCGAAGCGGGTCTTGCCGAAGCGCTCGTATTTCCGGGCAAGCTCCTCTTCGTTGCCGGCGGAGAGCCAGTGCCCGAGGTTCTGCAGCAAAATTTCTCCGCGTTCGCGCAAGCCGCTCTCCAGCAGCGCGCTGGAACGGTGTTTTGGGATTTCGCGATGTAGTTGTTGGATCGCCCGGGACATGATTTCGTCCCAGTGGGTTTCGATCAGGTGAACTAGCTGACCGCTGATCATGGTCCACCTCGCAGCCTTATCATACGCCAAAAAAGGGCGGTTGAAGCATCCGAGACGCTACACTGAAACCAATGACCTCGCCCGCTATCCTGGTTCGCGACCTGCGAAAATCCTATGCCGGGAAGCCGGCGGTGGATGGGGTGAATCTGGAAGTTCCGCGCGGGTCTTTTTTTGGCTTCCTGGGGCCGAATGGTGCGGGAAAGTCCACTACCATCCGGATACTCACGGGGCTGATTCCGCCCGATAGCGGGACCGTCGAGATCCTGGGCTGCCGTCTGCCCGATGAGGAACTCGCGATCAAGCAGCGGATCGGCCTGGTGCCCGACGAATCGCTTCTGTTCGATCGACTGACCGGGGCGGAGTTCCTGGAATTCGTCGGACGGATGTATGGCCTGGCGCGCCCTGCGGCTATCGACCGCGCTCGCGGCCTGCTCGAGCTCTTCCAACTCCGCGCGGACCGGAAGATCATCGGCGAGTACTCGAAAGGCATGCGCAAGCGCGTCGCCATGGCGGCGTCCTTGATCCACCATCCCGAGCTGTTCCTGATGGACGAACCGTTCGAGGGCGTGGATGCGGTGGGGGCGCGACTCATGAAGGACATTCTGCTCGACCAGGTACGGCGCGGCGCCACGGTGTTCCTGACCAGCCACGTCCTCGAAGTCGTGGAGAGACTCTGCGACAGAATCGCCGTCATTCACCAGGGCAAAATCGTTTCCAGCGGCACCCTGGAAGAATTGCGCGCCGGTGGCGAATCGCTGGAAGATGCGTTCGTCCGCCTGGTGGGTGCGGAGACGCCCGTCGAGCGGCTGGACTGGTTATGATCGCCGCGATTCTGCGGGCGCAACTTCGAAGCCTGCGTTTCGGAGGGCGCGGAACGGTTTTCAGCATCATCACCGGGGTGATCTGGTATGGCTTCTGGACCGCCATCGCCATCGTGCTGGGGTCCGTGGTCGCGAGCCTCGATGCCGCCGGCCTCCGGCGCTGGCTTCCGCTCGGGCTGCTGGCGGTCTGCGCTTACTGGCAAATCACGCCGGTGATCTCGGCCAGCATGGGTTCGTCGCTCGATATCCGGAAACTCCTGGCGTACCCGATTCCGCACGGAAAGCTTTTCGTGGTGGAGGTGCTGCTCCGGTTTACTACCGCGACGGAGATGGTGGTCGTAATCGTGGCGGGGACCGTGGGGCTGCTGGTGAACCCGCAGAGCGCCGGAATCTCGGCGTCCCTGCGGGTTGTCGCGGCGATGCTGCTGTTCCTGGCATTCAACCTGCTCCTGAGTTCGGGCCTGCGCAGCGTGTGGGAGCGGCTGCTCTCCCGCCGCAGAATTCGCGAGTTGATGGCCGTGCTGGTCGCGATGCTCTGGGTGTTGCCGCGTTTTCTCGTGACCGTGGGGCTGGCCCCCAAATCGCTCGGCAGTTTCGGCATCTACGTGCGGGAGGCAGCCCTGCCGTGGAGCGCCGCCGCCCGCCTCGCCACCGGCGGGTCCGCGGCGGTTCCCGTTGCCGTACTGGCCGGCTGGGTGCTGGCCGCCCTCTGGTTCGGGCGCACGCAGTTCGAACGCGGGCTGCGCTACGATTCGGTGGCCGCGCAATCCACGCCCGCGGGTCCCGCCGCGGAACGCAATTCGCTTACGGAGCGGCTCTACCGGCTGCCGGAACTGTTTCTGCGCGATCCGCTGGCGGGGATCGTCGAAAAGGAATTGCGCTCGCTCGCGCGGACGCCGCGCTTCCGCATGGTTTTCGTCATGGGCTTCACGTTCGGCCTGCTGGTGTGGTTCCCTGTGGTTTTCAGCCGCGGACTGGGGCCCGGTTCGGGTACATCGCCCTATTTCCTGATTATCGTGTGCGTCTACGCGCTGACCCTGATGGGACAGGTGTCGTATTGGAATTGTTTCGGGTTCGACCGCTCCGCCGTGGCGTTTTACTTTGCCGCGCCGCAGCCGATTTCGAAGGTGCTGCTGGGCAAAAACCTGGCATCGCTTTGCTTCATTTACCTGGAAGTCTTCATCCTGACCGCGGTCACGCTACTGCTCCGGCTCACCCGGGGCTGGAGCGCGGTCGAGAACCTGGGGGTGGTCGCCATCTGTTCGCTGTATATGCTGGCGCTGGGCAATATGAGTTCGGTGAACTACCCGCGTGCGCTGAGCCCGGAACGGGTCTCCCAGGGAGGCGCATCCAGCCGGTTTCAAGGGCTGGTGTTCCTGATGTATCCGGTGGCGTTATTGCCGGTGGCGCTGGCCTATGTGGCCCGCTACGCTTTCCATAGCCAGCCCGCGTTCTACATCGTCTTAGGGCTGGCGGCGTTGTTGGGCACGGCACTTTACTACATGGCGATGGAGTCGGCCGTCCACACCGCAAAGGCCCGCCGGGAGCAGATCATTCAGGAACTTTCGCGCGCCGACGGGCCGGTCATCTCGAACTGAAGCTACTGTTTGCTCTTGAGAACGTGGACGAGTTCCTGCACCGCGTCCGCGCTCTTCTTCAGCATGGCGTGTTCTTCGCCGGTCAGTTTGATCTCATAGATCTTCTCGATGCCGCACGCACCCAACTTCACCGGAACACCCACGAAAAGGCCGTTGATGCCGTACTCGCCCTCGAGGTAGGCGGCGCAGGGCAGGACCTTTTTCTTGTCCTTGAGGATGGATTCCGCCATCTCGACCGCCGCCGCGGATGGCGCATAGTAGGCGCTGCCGGTCTTCAGGTATTTCACGATCTCGGCGCCGCCGTTGCGGGTGCGAGTGACGATCTTGTCGATTGTGGCCTGGTCCATCAACTCCGTGAGCGGGATTCCGGAGACGCTGGAAAGCCGCACCAGCGGAACCATGGTGTCGCCGTGTCCGCCCATAACTACCGCGGTCACGTTTTCTGCCGAGACCTGCAATTCCGCGGCAATGAATGTCCGGAAGCGGGCGCTGTCGAGGACGCCGGCCATCCCGACCACGCGGTTCTTGCTGAATTTCGACACCTGGAATGCCGCCTGGGCCATGGCGTCGAGCGGATTCGTCACCACGATGAGGATGCAATTCGGCGAGTACTTCGCCACCTGCTCGGTGGCGGTCCGGACTACGTCGTAGTTGGCGATCAGAAGATCGTCGCGGCTCATGCCGGGTTTGCGCGGAAAGCCCGCGGTGATGATGGCGATGTCCGAGTTGGCGGTTGGTTCGTAGTCGTTGGCGCCCGTCACCATCACGTCGTAGCCCTGAACCGGGCCGGACTGCAGGATATCGAGCCCTTTCCCCTGAGGCACGCCCTCTACAACGTCTACCAGGACGACGTCGGCGAGTTCCTTGTCAGCAATTCGCACTGCGCAATTCGCGCCGACGTTTCCGGCGCCTACAACGGTGATCTTCTTTCGCAAGGCACACTCCTTCTGAGCGGGATTCAGACCCGATTATAACTTGCGGCTATTTACACGAGGGAACCTGCATCGGGGTTGCCGCGACCGCTCCCACTCTCTGCTTTTCCAGCTCCCCGTTGACCCCGGGAAGCTCGTTCCTGATGAGGGTATTCCAGCCTTGCGCGGCGGAGGCGAGATCGCGGCAATACTCTTCATAGGCCGACTGCATCGCCGGCGTGGGCGCCGCGTCCTGGCCGTCCACGATGCTCGCGAGCGATCCGAGATTGCGGTTCAGCGGCGCAAAGGCGGGCGCCTGCCTGCCGCCCCGTCCGCCTCCGCCGCCGAACCCGGTGTCGGAACCCTGGAGCCGCATCGCTTTCTGGTCGAACTCCTTGACCGCGGACATGGCGCTGCTCGCCCGGTCCGCGTGCTTCTCCAGTTCCTTCTGGTCCCCCGCCAGCGTCTGCCGGACCAGCAGGGCCTTGTGGTAGAACTCGTAGCTTTGCGCCACCAGGTCGAGAATCTTCGACTCCAGATCCAGTTGCTGTACCAGCGCCGCAGTCGATACGTCCACCCGCGGATCCAAAGCGACCGTCAACGGCTGCTCGTAGGTCCGGCCGTTTACCTGAAGCTTCACCCGGTAAGTGCCTGGTGTGACCAACGCGCCAAGCGGGAGCCCGGGTGTCCCCTGGTAGAGGGCGGAGATGGGGTACTCGTGACGCAGCACCGGGGGCGCGCTGTAGCGCAGGTCCCAGACGAACCGGTTCATCCCGGAGTCGCGCGTGAGCGGCTCGGGATGGGCCAGCCAGTAATCGGGCACATTGGGCCTGGGCTCCGTCGAAAGCGCTTCCGGTTTGCTGGAGTACTGGCGCACGAGCTTTCCGGCGCTGTCGTAGATTTCGAGCGCGATATCCTGCCGCGGCGCCGATCCCATGTAGAAATCGATGATGGCGCCGTCCGGCGGGTTCTCTCCGGCCGGCATCTCGGGCGGCAGCGGGGTGTCCTGGTTCTGGTCGCGCCGTACGCGCAGCGCCTTTTCCGGACGGAACAGGAAAGCGGCCGAGGAAACTAATTTGGTATCGACCTGGCGGAGGGGCGTCAGGTCGTCCAGGATCCAGAAGGCGCGGCCATAGGTCCCGGCTACGAGGTCATCGCCGTGCACCACCAAATCGCGGACCGAAGTCGTCGGCATATTGAGTTGCAGCGAACTCCAGTGGTCGCCGTCGTCGAAAGAAACATAGGTAGCGTTCTCGGTGCCCGCGTACAGCAGGCCCTTGCGCACCGGATCTTCGCGCAGCACGCGGGCGAAGCTGCCGTCGGGGATGCCTTCGGAGATCGCGTGCCAGGTCTTGCCGGAATCGTGGGTGCGGTAGAAATGCGCGTGGAAATCGTTCTCCTCGTGGCGGTCCACCGCGGCGTAGGCGCTGCCGGCATCGAAATGCGAGGCTTCCACCATGCTGATCTGCGAGAACTCGGTCAGGCCCGCCGGGGTGATGTTTCGCCAATCGGCCCCTCCGTCCTCCGTCACCTGGATCAAGCCATTATTCGTGCCCGCCCAGATGGTGCCGGCATGAATGGGCGAAAGTGCAAAAGTGTTGATGGCGGCGCGGAAGCCCGGCCGCATGGTTTCCTGCTGCTCTTGGGCCCGCGGCTTGGCCGGCAGCGCCGGCGCGGGTGCGGCAGCCGCTTCCGCCGGCGCGGGCGCCCCGGGGCGCGCCGTCAGGTCAGGGCTGATGGCCTTCCAATTCATACCGCCGTCGCGTGTTTCCAGCAGGAATTGCGAGCCCAGATAGAGTGCATGCTGGTCCTGCGGCGAAAACGCCAGCGGCGGATTCGTCGCCATCCGGTACGGGCTGTCCCGGTTAACGCTCGGCGAGATGGTGGCGACCTGACGGTTGCTGCGGTCGATGCGCACCAGCCCGCGGCCCGGTCCCCCGGCATACACAAGGTTGGGATTCAGCGGGTCGGCGACGATGTAGCCGAACTCGTAGCCGCCCACGGGGTCCCAGTCCATGAACGTGATCGCGCCATAATCCCCGCGGCTCAAGGTGCCCACGGAGCCGCTATCCTGCTGGGTGCCGTAGACCCAATACGGATACCGGTTGTCGGTGGACAGGTGGTAGATCTGGCCGGTCGGCTGGTTGTACCAGGAACTCCAGGATTTGCCGCCGTCCATGCTGATGGTGCCGCCCTGATCGCTGGCCATGATCATGCGATTGGAGTCCGCCGGGTCGATCCAGAGGGCGTGGTTGTCGTCTCCGCCCGGGGCGCCCTTATACGAATCGAACGTATGCCCGCCGTCCACCGAGCGATAGAGCGAAGTCTGCGCGACGTAGACGATATCCGAATTCTTCGGGTCGAGGAAGACGCGGCTGAAATAGCCGCTGCCCTGAATGCGCGCGTCCTGGGTGCTGCGGCTCCAGTGCGCGCCGCCGTCGTCGGAGCGGAAAAGACCGCCGCCCCCGCCGCGCCCGGCACCGGCTACGATCGCGAAGACCTTGCGGCCATCGGCTGACACCGCTACCCCGATGCGGCCCAAACGGCCTGCAGGCAAGCCGTCGCTGACTTGTGTCCAGGTGTCGCCGCCATCCGCCGTTTTATAGACACCCGCAAAACCCGCGGATTCAATCGCGGCGCGCGCGTGGCCGGGGTCCGTATAGTGCTCCCAGAGTGCGGCGAAGCCTATCTTCGGATCGTCCGCCGCGAAAGCCAGGTCCACCGCGCCGACGGTGTCGCTGCGATAAAGGACTTTGCGCCACGTCTTGCCGCCGTCGGTGGTTTTGAAGATTCCGCGCTCCGGGTTCTTCGAGTAGGTGCGGCCGAGCGCGGCCACGATCACGACATCCGGGTTTTTCGGATCGACCCACAGGTTGCCGATGTGCTCGGTCTCTTCCAGGCCCACGTGCTGCCAGGTCCGTCCGGCATCGGTCGATTTGTAGACGCCATCGCCCATGTTGACCGAGCCGCCGACCATGCTGACGTCCCCGGTGCCCGCATAAATGATGTTGGGGTTGGATTCGGCGACGCCGATTGCGCCGATCGAAGAAACGGGCACGCGATCGGAAATGGGGGTCCAGACCACGCCGCCATCCACGGTCTTCCAGATGCCACCTCCGGGCGTTCCCATATAGTAAACGGCGGCGTTGCCCGGGATGCCGGCCACGGCCGTGACGCGGCCCGCGCGGAAGGGCCCGATCTGCCGCCACCGCATGGCCTGGTAAAGCGTGGAGCTATAGGGTTGTGCCGCGGCACCAACGGCGAGTGTACAAAGCAGCGCAAAACGAGACAACATTTACAAATTGTCCCGCGAACGCGCCCGGTGCACAATGTAGCCGCGGCATATAGTATAAGAGGATCTGGAGATCTCTTTTTTCTATGCATAGAGCCGTTCTCGCTTCATTGCTCCCGCTCGTCGTATTCACCGGCTGCGCCAGGAAGGAGCCTGCCGGGGTCGACCAGGCGAAGCTCGCTATGTTCGCGCCTCTCCCCGAGACCATCCCCGCCAAATCGGCAGGGCCGCTCGACGCCCAAGTGGCGCTTGGCCGGCAACTTTACTACGACGCCCGGCTTTCGAAGAGCCAGACGATTTCGTGCAACTCCTGTCACGACCTGGCGAAGTACGGTGTGGACGGCCAGCCGACCTCCCAAGGCTTTAAAGGCCAGCACGGCGACCGCAACTCGCCGACGGTGTATAACGCCGCAGCCCAGTTCGTGCAGTTCTGGGACGGCCGCGCGCCGGACGTGGAAGAGCAGGCGAAAGGTCCGGTGCTGAACCCGGTCGAGATGGCCATGGCCTCGGGCGGCGAGGTGGTCGCGGTACTGAAATCGATTCCCGAATACGTGGACGAGTTTCACAAAGCATTCCCGGACGCCAAAGATCCCGTGACCTACGATAATGTGGGGCTGGCGATCGGCACGTTCGAGCGCGGACTGCTTACTCCCTCGCGCTGGGACAAGTTCCTGAAGGGCGACCAGGCGGCGCTTACGCCGGAAGAACAGGCTGGCGTGAATACGTTCGTCGCGGCGGGCTGCCCCACTTGCCACGCAGGCAAACTGCTGGGAGGCAATCTCTACCAGAAGATCGGGGTGATGACTCCCTACCCGGACACCAGCGATCCCGGCCGTTTCAAGGTCACGAAGAACGATTCGGACCGCATGATGTTCAAGGTACCCTCGCTGCGGAATATCGCGATGACCGCCCCGTACTTCCACAATGGAAAGGTGGCCACGCTCGATCAGGCCGTGGTGCAGATGGGCGAATATCAGTTGGGCAAGCAGATGAGCCCGCAGGAAGTCTCGTCCGTGGTGACGTTCCTGAAGACGCTGACCGGTGAGATTCCGGCGCAGTACATCCAGCAGCCGGAACTGCCCAAGAGCACGGCGAAGACGCCCAAGCCCCAGGTCGGAGACTGACATGCGGAAATGGAAAGTCGCGGCGCTGGTCCTGGTGATCGCGGCAGCCGCGATACAGCTTTACCGGCCGGCGCGCACCAACCCGCCGGCCGATCCGAATGCATCGTTCGAGGCAGTGGTGAAGCCGCCGCCTGGCGCGGCGGCTGTCCTCGAGCGGTCGTGCCGGGACTGCCATAGCTACCGTACCGCCTGGCCCTGGTACAGCGGCGTGGCGCCGGCTTCCTGGATGGTGGCGCGCGACGTGACCGAGGGCCGGGCCCGCCTGAACCTTTCGAAGTGGGACATCTACGGCCCGGAGATGTCGGGGTTGCGAGTCGGCCAGATGTGCCGGGCGATGGCGAACGGCGAGATGCCGCCCAAGTACTACACGCCGCTCCATCCGCAGGCGCGGCCGGGTGAGGCCGGGGTCGCGGCTGTGTGCGGAATTCCTCGTAGTTAGGGCGCGGGCGCGTCTTACAATGGGGGCGAGGGCCCCCATTGGAAAACAAGGAAATCGCGCGTCTGCTCTGGGAGACTGCCGATCTGATGGAGATCGCCGGGGAGGATTCTTTCCGTATCCGCAGTTACCGGAACGGCGCAACCGCCATCGAGGGCTACCCCGAGCGTGTCTTCGATATCCTGCATCACCCCGAGCGGAAAATCACCGACATCCCGGGGATCGGCAAGGGCCTGGCGTTCGCGATCCAGGAGCTCTGCGAACGGCGTTCCTGCGAGCGGCGGGACGCGCTGCTTCAGATATTTCCGCCGACCGCGCTCGAATTTCTCAAAATACAGGGCCTGGGGCCCAAGGGAATTGCCCTGATTTTCGAGCACTACCGGATCAGCACCATCGACGAACTGGAACGGCTCTGCCGCGAAGAGAAGCTACGGGTCCTGCCGCGCATGGGCGCCAAGCTGGAAGAGAAGGTGCTGCGATCGATCGCGCAATACCGGCAGCGCACCGGGCGATACCTGCTGAACTACGTGGAAGCCATCGCCGCGGAACTGATCGACACCCTAAAACAGGTTCCCGGGGTGGAAGCCGTCACGCCGGCGGGCAGTTTCCGGCGCGGACGCGAAACGGTGGGGGACCTCGACCTGCTGGTCACCGGACCGGATGCCACCGCGGCGCTCGATGCCTTCGTGAAGCTCCCCCGCGTGGACGAGATTCTCGGGCACGGCGAGAACAAGGCCAGCGCGAAAGTGGGGCACCAGGGGCTTCAGGTGGATGTCCGGGCGCTTCCGCGCGAAAGTTTCGGAGCTGCCATGCAGTACTTCACCGGCAGCAAGGATCACAACGTGGCGGTGCGCACGCGCGCCGTGAAAATGGGACTGAAGCTCAGCGAGTACGGCCTCTTCCGCCAGGAAGACGACTCGCGGGTGGCCGGCGAAACCGAGGAGAGCGTCTACCGGGCGCTGGGCCTGGCATGGATCCCGCCCGAACTGCGCGAGAACTGCGGCGAGATCGAAGCCGCGGCCGAGGGGCGCCTGCCCGAGCTGGTGGAGCTGAAGGATATCCGCGGCGACATCCACATGCACACCACCGAAACGGATGGCCGCGCGTCGCTCGAAGAAATGGCCGGGGCGGCTCGCGAGCGCGGGTACGAGTACATCGCGATTACCGACCATTCGAAAGCTCTGGCGATGGCCAACGGCCTGGACGAAGCCCGGGCGGTGGCCTTCGCGAAACGTGTGCGCGAGATCAACCGCGATGGCCTTGGCATCCGCATCTTCTCCGGGTTGGAGTGCGACATTCTGAAGCATGGCACGCTCGACCTGGCGAGCGATGCGTTGGCCGAACTGGAGATCGTGATCGGCAGCGTCCACAGCCACATGAATATGGAATCGGCGGAGATGACCGACCGGCTGCTGCGCGCGCTCGAGTGCCCGCAGTTGCGCGTGCTGGGGCATCCCACCGGGCGCCTCCTGTTGCAGCGCGATCCATTCCCGTTCGATTTCGAGCGCGTGGTCGCCGAGGCGGTAAAGCGCGGCGTCTGGCTCGAAATCAACGCCAGCCCCGAACGCCTCGACCTCCACGGCGCGCTCATCCGCTCCGCCAAGGCCAAAGGCGCCAGGTTCACGATCTCCACCGATGCCCACCATCCGAAGCACCTCGCCGGCATGCGCTATGGAGTGGTGACCGCGCGCCGCGGCTGGCTCGGTCCGCGCGATATCCTGAATACACTCCCGGCCGAGCACTTTGCCGAGGCCTTGAAAACAAAATCATGAAAATTGTCGAATCCCGAGAAGTTTACAACTGCAAGCTGTTTCGTGTGACCGAAGATAAAGCCGTCGACCCCAAGGGCGGCTTCGAGATTCAGCGCTCGGTGGTGCGCCACGCCGGATCGGCCGTCATGATGGCGGTGGACGAGAAGAAGCGGATTCTGCTGGTCCGGCAGTATCGTCTTCCGGCCGAGAAGTACCTTTGGGAATTGCCGGCGGGGCGCCTCGACCCCGGCGAGAAACCGCTTCAGGCAGCCAAGCGCGAACTGGCCGAAGAAACCGGCTACCAAGCGAAAACGTGGACCAAGCTGGCCTCCTTCTTTGTGAGCCCGGGCTACGTACAGGAGCGGATGACCATCTTCCTGGCGACGGACTTGACCGAGGGCGAAGCAACCCCGATGGACGACGAACGGATCGAAACCCGCTGGTTCGCCAAAAAGGAGCTCGGCGAGTTGATCCGGGACGGCAAAATCGAGGATGCCAAGACCATGGTCGGCTTCTTCATGTGGCAGGCCCGGCGCTAGTTTGCGGCAACCGCTCCCTCCGGAGGCCATCCGGGAGGCCCGCCCCACTAGCGGTTCGCCCCACGCTGGCAAGTGGGGCGGGCCTCCTGGCCTGCCCGGTTTTGACTTTAGGGCTTATCACGAAATACACAACAAATCTGAGAATTCGGCGGCGCCCGGGGCACCAGTCTAAGTTCCATGACAACTCAGGCGCGCCTGAAGGATCCGCTGCTCATTGTGGTGGCGGCGGTTGGCGCGGGGATTCTGGTTGCCCGCTTCGTACCCTTTGAATCCCCGGAGCTGTTTGTCGCGGCAGGCGCGTTCGTCACCCTGAGCGTCGTCGCGAAACTCCGCCGCTTGCGTATCCTGTTCGCCATCTGCTGTTCGCTGGCGCTTTTCTGCGGCGGGGCACTCATCTGGCTGGCCCACCGTCCCGGTCCGCCGCCCGTGATCGATGCGACCGGGCGGGAGATCGTGATCGTCTCCGGTTGCGTGGTGGAACCGCCGGCCGTCTCCGGCGAGCGCGAGCGCTTCCTGCTCGAGCTCGACGCAGGCGCGCGCGCCCAAGTCACGCTCTACGTAAAGGACGGCGAATCGCTCCCGCCGCTCCGTTACGGCCAGAACGTGGAACTGGATGGCCGCGTCCGCAAGCCCCGCAACTTCGAAAATCCCGGCGCCTTCGATTACGCATCGTACCTCGCCCGCGATCGGATCTACTGGACGGTCTCCGCGGCGGCCCGGGACGTCCGGATTCTTCCCGGCCGGTGCGGCTCGCCCTTTCCGAAGTTCGTGATGGACCTTCGCCAGGCGGCACTCACGCGCATCGATAGCCTGTACCGCGGCAACTCCTATCAGACCGGCATGATGCAGGCGATCCTGATCGGCCAGTCGTTTCAGTTGCAAAAGGTGTGGACCGAGCAGTATCGTTCCACCGGTACCTTCCACGCGCTGGTGATTTCGGGGACCCACGTCGCGATTCTTGCGGCATTTTTCCTGTTCCTGCTGCGCCTTTGCTTCGTGCCGGAAAGCATCGCCCTGTTGCTTACGGTTGCGGCTTCCTGGCTTTACGCCCTGGTTGCCGGCTGGCAGGCCCCGTGCACCCGCTCCGCCGCCGGTCTCACATTTTTCATGATTGGGAGCTACTTCTACCGGGAGCGCCGTCCGTTGAATCTCCTGGCGGCCGTGGCGCTCGCTTTTCTCGTGCTCGACCCGGCCGAACTGTTCGACGCCAGCTTTCAGCTTACTTTCCTGGCGGTTGGGTTTCTAGGCGCGTTCGCCACGCCTTTGATCCGGGCCACCAGCGGACCGCTGGCCGCCGGGCTGAGAGGCCTCGACGATACCGGCCGCGATCTCCACTTGCAGCCGAGGGTCGCGCAGTTTCGGATCGAAATGCGCCTGCTGGCGGCCGCCGTGCGAGCCCTGGGCGTTCCCGGAAGGCTCGCTGCCGCTTGCGTCACCGCTCCCGCCCGCATTTTGTTCTTCGTCTTCGAAGTTACGGTCATCTCCGCCATCGTGCAGATTGGCCTGGCCCTGCCGATGGTCGTCTATTTCCACCGGTTGGGAGTCTCGGGGCTCTCGGCCAACGTGTTCATAGTGCCGCTGATGGGCTTGGTCGTGCCGGTCGGCTTCGTCGCTGTGT
This sequence comes from Bryobacterales bacterium, assembly GCA_963796485.1. Lineage (GTDB taxonomy): Bacteria > Acidobacteriota > Terriglobia > Bryobacterales > Bryobacteraceae > CAWCDJ01. Next base: position 307,670 of record CAWCLV010000010.1, on the reverse strand, counting down.
TCACGGGGTGGGCTTGGGTGGCGCGCATTGCCGGCGCGCTGCTCTGGATTTCACAGCGGGTCGTCGCGTGGCACGCCTCGATCGAGCCGAACTGGCGCGTCCCGACGCCCCCCGTTTGGCTCGGGGTGGCGATCTCAGCCGCCCTCATCGCCGCCGCGATGGCACGAGGAAAGTGGTGGCGCGCCGGCTCCATCTTCACTGTCGGCGTTTTCCTGGCAGTGCTGCTGTGGCATCCGTTCCCGGCGCAGGTGCAGCCTGGAGAACTGGAAATGACGATGATCGACGTGGGCCAGGGGGATAGCCTGTTCATCGTCTTTCCCGACGGCAAAAAGATGCTGCTCGATGGCGGCGGCATCCCGGCGTTCGGCCGGCAGTACCGCTCGCAGCTCGACATCGGGGAGGACGTCGTGGCGCCGTATCTCTGGGACCGCTCCATCCGCAGCGTCGATGTCGTCGCCATTTCCCACGGGCACGACGACCACATCGGCGGCGTCCCGGCACTGGTCTCCGATTTCCACCCGCGCCAACTGTGGACCGGTGCGATACCCGACAGCCCGGAGTGGCGTTCGGTTCGCGAGCGGGCCGCGCGCGAGGGTGCCCGCATCATTCCCCTGCAAGCCCCGCGCCGCTTCGCCTACGGCGGCGCCGAGGTGGAAGTGCTGGCCCCCGATCCCGGGTACTCGCCAGGCGATGCCGCCGCGAACAACGACTCGCTGGTGCTCCGGCTCAGCTACGGCCGGCACAGCTTCCTGTTGTGCGGCGATGCGGAGAAACAGGTCGAATACCAGATGCTGGATGGTCACGCGTTGACCCACAGCGACGTGCTCAAAGTGGCGCACCACGGGAGCCGCACGTCCTCCACCGAAGAGTTCCTGAACACCGTCACTCCGGCCATAGCCGTGATCTCCGACGGCTTCGAAAACAGCTACGGACACCCACACCCGGACGTGATCGAACGGCTCGAGCAACATCGCGCGGAGGTGCTGCGCACCGACCTCGACGGCCTCATCACGATCCGCACTGACGGCCGCCGTTTCCAGGTGCAAGCCTTCGCCGGTTTCCGTTGACCCGCTTGCGCCGGGGGGCGCGCGGGATCATATTGAAGTTCTGATGAGAGCCATGACACGCATTTTGCTGGCGGCCGCTTTGATATCGACCGCCCTGTTCGCGCAGCCCGGGCCCGGGCCGGCGGGACATTGGGAGGGCGCCATCCAGACCCCCAACGGAGATCTGAACGTGGAAATCGACCTCGCGCAGGAGGCCGGCACCGGCTGGATTGGAACTATTTCTGTTCCGGCGCAGGGGAGTAAAGGGGTACCGTTGATCGACGTGGCGGTGAAGGAGGACGCCGTCAGCTTCGGGCTCACCGCGCCCGGCGACCCGGTATTTCACGGGACTCTCGCCAAAGAAGGCGGCAAGATCAACGGCAAGTTCACGCAGTCCGGCCTGGAGATGGCGCTCAACCTGACACGAACGGGCGAAGCGAAGATCGAGAAGGCTACGAAAAATGCTCCGCTCAGCAAGGAACTGGAGGGTACCTGGGAAGGCGTCCTCGAGACTCCCAATCAGCAATTCCGGCTCCGGTTTGAGCTGTCGAACAAAGACGGCGCCGCCACCGGCAAGCTCTTCAGCCTGGACCAGGGCGGCAACGAAATCCCGGTCAGCCGCATTACTCAAACCGAGGCCCGCGTGAAACTGGAAGTTCCCATGGTGAGCGGCAGCTTCGAGGGCGAGTTGAAAGGCGAAAAGCTAGCCGGTAACTGGTCGCAGGGACCGGGAACCTTGCCTTTGACTTTGACTAAGTCGGCGAAATAAAAACTGTAGCCCGGTGTTGGATCGTACGGATGCTGTCGCGGGTCCGGTATATACTACCGCGTATTCGGCCATCTTACTGAGAGGGGAAAGCAGATGAGCCCGGCGGAATACGCAGCAAAATTCTGGTACCTGAATGTGTTTGTCACCGCGGAGAGCGCCATGTCCGCCTCCGCGGATTCGGGACATTTTTCCATGACCCTCCCCGATCCGAAATCGCCGGGGATCCAGCCCGCGAGGCCGATGGACCCCGGTCGCTGGCAACGATCTCGGGTGGATCGGTATCGCCTGAACGACTCGGGGTATGGTCATTTTCTGACACAGGCGCTAAGGAACCAAGACCGGTTTGGTATCAAGATACAGCGGATCGACGGTGTCTTCGAAACGCTGTCGGTCCTGCCGAAGGACATCTCCTACGCACTCGTCGCGCCCTTTTGGGGTAAAGGGTATCCGGAAGAGTGCGCGATCGTGCTCCAACTGTGGCAGCGGTACGGCATTGCTAAAGCCAGCGCGGCATCGCTCATCAGCCAAGGGTTGATCGGCCTCGACTGCAACGGCTTCGTCGGCGGCTATATCGACCGGCGCAATGCGCCCGCCGCATGGTCCCGGAAGGCCGGCACCAGGACGAGCTATTACATCAGGGACCTGCTCGGGACCGCATACTTCCGTTCCTGGGACGATTTCCGGCCACCGGGTGAAAAGTGCCTGCTCATGGGACTGTGCGATGCATCCGGCACCCTGAAGGACCACAACCCGAAGGATAAAAACGAGGTTGGGCACATCGTGATCACGGAACCCGGGACACTGTCGAAATCCGGACCGAACGGGCCGGTCAGCGTGGAAGTAGTGGAGGCCACCGGCCCCGTGGGGCAAGTCGGTTTGCAGCGTTCTCGATACAACATACTCTCGATGACGCCGGACAGCTCAAAGAAAGCCATTTTCTACGTGCAGCGCGGATCCAAGGCGGGAACCAAATACGAGCACGCGCACTTCCGGATCACGCAACTGAACTGACCGGCGGAAACGTCGCCTATCCCACCTCGCCCAGGACCACCGTGTGGGGACCGTTGGGGACCGCCTGGGACGTCACGCGCGTAAACCCGGCCTCGCGATACATCGAATCGTACTCCCGGAACGTGTAGGCATCGCCGGAAGCAGTCGAGACCAGCATAGTCAGGGCGAATCCCGCGGACATGGGCGGGCTCACGCGGTCTTCATTGGGTACGAATTCGAGTGCCGCCGCGCGTCCGCCGGGCTTCAAAGCCGCGCGCACTTTCCGAAGCAATCCCACGCAGGTCGCCCGGTCGAAGTGGTGGAGAAAGTTTGTCAGCAGGATGATGTCGTACGGGCCGCCGTACTCCACATCGAAGGCGCTGCCCGGCAGTGCGGTGAAGCGTTCCAGCACCCCGGCTTTGGCGGCGTTGCTCTTGGCCACTTCGAGGACCGGAGCCCAATCCAGCGCCACTACGCGGGCCTGCGCATGCTGTTTCGCCACCGCGATTCCGAACAGCCCGTGTCCGGCTGCGATGTCCAGGACCTTCACCGGTCCGGAAAGCCCGTCGAGCACGATGCTCCCCAGGGGCGCCGCCATGGGCGCCATCATGGGAGCCATGCTGTGGGCGAAGTCTACCCAGACGGGGTTTTCGTCCTCGACCGTGCCGTCGCCGTCGAGTGAGGTGTGCCCCTTGCGCACGATCCCGGTCAGGTGATTCAGCGGCTCCATCATCGCGGGATTAGCCAGGAATCTCGCGACCGATGCGACGCATGAGGGCGAGCGCGGATCCAGAAATGCGGCGCTGGTTGGTGTGTGGCGGTACTGCCCGTTCTCTTTTGCGAGAACTCCCTGGATGGTCAGGTAGTCGCAGAGGATCCGGATTCCGCGCTCCGAGGCGGAGCATTGGCGAGCCAGCGATGCGACATCTCCGGCGCCCTCTCCGACCGCGCGAAACAGGTCAAGCTCGATCGCCGCGCGCAGCGCCGCCGAGCGCTGGTAGGCCATGAGCATATCGAAAACAATGGCAGGGGAGGGGTTCACCCCCGGTAAATGTGCAGGTGTCATAACAGCATCCTTATGGAGGCGATTATACGCCCTCGACGTCGGCGAAAACGAAGCCGTCGCGTGTTACGATCTCTCCCGTCCGCACCTTCAGCGGGCGGGAGAATGCCGGACCGTCATATACGAACGTGTGGAACTCGCCGTTTTCGCCGCAGGGATCGACGCTTGCGGGAAGCGCATCGAGCAACACGACGTCGTATTGGCGGCCCGCAAAGCAGGCGTCCAGCTTCGCGGGGTCCACGCACGTCAGCACGGCCTTTTGTCCGGCGCGAATCATCTCGCGTCCCAGATCTCCGGTGGGAATCCGCCACAGCGGAAAAAGAGGTTCTAGCCCGGTGCCCGCGAGTTGTTTCTCCCGGTACGCGCGGATATCCTCCAGAAAGAGATCGCCGAAAGCGACCGCCGTCATTCCTTCCGATACCGCACGCCGGCAGACGGTCCCCATGCGACTTTCGTAATCGGCATTCGAGCACGGCCACGGCAGTTCCACCGGCCACAGCGGCAGCCCGGCGCTCTCGGCCTGTGCTTCCACCAGCGCCCGCCGGACCGCGTGCATCGCAACACGATTGGCCGCGGTGTTGAACGTGGTCACCAGGCCGGCGATCTCGACATCCGGCCGCTGCCGGAGCAAATGGAGCGCCCACGCGCTGTCTTTCCCGCTGCTCCAGGAGAGCAGCACTCTTCTCGTTACCGGCACCAGCAGACTCCTTCAGTCGAACCGTCGAACGCAACGCCGTGCAGAATTTCCGCGATGATCCCGGCGGTGGGCGCCACCGTCATCCCGGAGCGGTTGAAGAACCGGTTTCCGTCCGCATAGGCGACACGGCCCTCGCGCACGGCCCTCAGCTCGCGCCACCACCGCTGCGCTTCGAGCAGCGGCCGCTCGCGAAGGGTCCGCGGTAGGTCGAACCCGCAGGGCGCCACGATCAGGCAGTCCGGGTCGGCTTCCGTGAGCACTCGCGCGTCCATCGCCGGGGACATCTCTCCCTTGCGGCCCAGCGCGAGTTCGCCGTTGGCGAGTTCGACCAGTTCCGGACCCCAGTTGGACATCGCGAAGATCGGGTCCGTCCACTCGAGCACCACCAGGCGCGGACGCGGAAGTCCGGCTGTCCGCCGTTGCACGTTCTCCAAACGGGCCTTTTCGCTCGCCGCTAACTCCCGGCCGCGCTGCTCCAGCCCGAGTGCCCGCGCGATTCGCAAGATTCCCTCGAAAATCTCTTCGAGCGACGATGCGGAGAGGACAACCTGTCGCGCCTCGATCGAGCAACCCACATTGGCGGGAGTGACCGCACAGACCTCGCAATGGGTTTGCGTGATCACTACGTCGGGCTTCAACTCGCGGATCAGCTCGGAATGAACGATGTACAGCGGTTCGCCGGAACGCAGCCTGCGCCGCACTTCTGCGTCGATTTCGCGGCTGGGCATGGTGACGTCGAACGCCGGCTCGCTGCACCGGGGGAGACGGGTGACCCATGGCGGGTTGTCGCACTCATGCGAGCGGCCCACCAACATGTCGCCCGCACCGAGCGCGCACACGATCTCGGTCGCGCCGGCCAGCAGGGAAACGATTCGCACCCCGGAAATCCCTCTCGTGACTATTGTAAGCTGGGCCCGGAAAGGAGCATCCGTTCCGGCCGGCCGGCAACCTGCCCGGTCTCTAGGAAGAGCGCCCGCGCTGATGCGGCGCGCTACTTATCGTCGTCGTCTCCCGCCGCATCGTTGCCCCCTTCGGGCGCGCCGCGCGGATCGGGCTTGATGCTCACCGCCTGCGTATAGGTCCTGCCGTCGACGATCAGCCGCACGGTGTACTCGCCGGGCTTCACGCCGGGCGCCGTGCGGCCGAAACCGCCGCCACCGCCGCGGCCGCCCGCGGGAGGCGCGGCGACGATCCCCGTGCACGCATCTTTCACCGCCGGCGCGTTTCCACGTCTGCCGAATCCGCGCCCGACTGGCGCCGCCAAGGCGAACCGGTGCATCCCCGCGACAGCTGAAGGCGGCGGCGCGGGTTCCTCCCAGTAAGCCTGGACGTTTATGGTCTCCGTGTCTACGGGGCGCACCGGCGTATCGCTGGCGGCGCAGGCGTGCACCGTACCGCCCGCATCGACTAATTCAAGCCGCAAAGGCTGTGCAGCGGGCGTTTTGAGCCAGTAATAGGCCACCACCCCGCCCGGCGGATTGGCGCGCTGCGGCTCCTCATGCGGCATCGGCGTGCCGTTCATGCTGCCGGCGCGAATCGCGAAACTTTCTCCGGGCTGGAACAGGTACGCGGTGGAGGACACGATATCGGCACCCTGCGCCGCGATCTGGCGCAGCGCGCTCATCTGGTCCATCACCCAGAAGCCGCGGCCGTGCGTGGCGATCGCCAGGTCGTCGCCGTGCACCACGATGTCGCGCACGGAGGTCACCGGCATGTTGTTCTGCAGCGGCTGCCATTCCCCGCCGTCGTTGAACGAAACGTAGACCCGCAGTTCCGTCGCGGCGTAGACGAGCCCTTTCGCTTTCGGGTCTTCCTTCACCGAGTTCACGTACGCGCCGTCGGGGATGCCGGCCACCGCGTTCTGCCAGGTTTTGCCGCCATCGTGCGTACGATAAATGTAGGGCTTGTTATCGCCCAGCCGGTGCCGGTCCACCGATGCGTATGCGGTCTCGGCGTCGAAATGGCCGGCTTCGATCTGCGAGACCTTGCTCCACGGCGTCATCGCGGGGGGCGTTACGTTCTGCCACGTCTTCCCGTCGTCGCGCGTCACGTGGATGAGGCCGTCGTCCGTGCCTGCCCAGACCGTCGAAGCCTGAAGCGGCGATGGGCCGAGGCTGTAGACTACGCCGAAACGGTCGGTCATCTGCTGGTCGATATCTTTCGCGGTGGCGGGGTCGAGGTTCGCCGGAACGTCCGGGTTCACCCGCGCCAGGTCCGGGCTGATCTTCTCCCAGGTGCGCCCGCGGTCGCGCGACCGCATGACGAACTGATTCGCGTAATAGAGCGCCTCATCCGCCTGCGAGAACACCTGCGGCAGGGTCCAGGTTTTGCGGTTGGGGTCTTTCGGATCCGCGGCGGGCAACTGGCCGCCGAGCGGCACCTGCACATTGAGCGCCTGGTCGCAGCGTCCGTTGCCGCTACCGTAAAGTATGTTGCCGTCCTTAGGGTCGGGGATGACGGTGGCGCTCTCGCCCGCCAGGCAGATCGGTTCCCAGTTCCGGAACGTGATCGCGCCTTGCCGCGACCACGTGCTGACCCCCACGCCGCCGCTATCCTGCTGCGCGCCGTAGAGCCAATAGGGGAAGCGGTTGTCCGCCGCCACGTGGTAAAGCTGCGCCGTCGGCTGGTTGTACCAGGTGCTCCAACTCTTCCCGCCGTCCACGCTGACCACCGTGCCCTGGTCGCTGCTCAAGACCATGCGGTTGCCGTCCTTCGGGTTGACCCAAAGCTGGTGATAGTCGTCGCCGCCCGGCGCTCCTTTGATCGGCACCCACGTCTTGCCGGCGTCGGTGGTCATGTAAGTTGCCGTGTTCATCACGTAGGCGCGATCCGGATTGGCGGGATCCACCGTGACTGCCTCGAAATACCAGCCGCGTCCCCACAGCCGGTTCTCGCTGTTCACTCGTTTCCAGGTGGCGCCCGCGTCGTCGGATATGTAGACGCCGCCGCCCGTATCCGGTTCGGCCGCCGCACCCCGTCCCCCGCCGAAGCCGCGCGGGACCGCGCTACCGACGTCATCCACCACGGCCCACAGCCGCCGCGGATTGCTGGGGGCCACCGCCATTCCGATCTTGCCTACGAAGGTATCTTTCGGCAGGCCTTCGGTCAACTGCTTCCACGTGTCGCCGCCATCGATCGATTTGTAGAGGCCGCCGCCCGCCATGTTGGTCGGTGCATAGACCGCCCATGGCGGCCGCCGCGTCGCCCACAGCGATGCGTAGAGGGTGCGGGGGTTCTTCGGGTCGATGGCGAGGTCGACCGCGCCCACATCGTTTCCGTGGAACAGCACCTTCTTCCAGGTGGCGCCGCCATCGATCGAACGGTACACGCCGCGATCCGGATTGGCGTCGTACACATGCCCGAGCGCCGCCACGTACACGCGATTCGGATTGGCCGGATCCACCACGACCCGCCCGATCTGCCGTGTGCCCTCGAGCCCGATGTGTTTCCACGTCTTCCCGGCGTCCGTCGACTTGAACATGCCGGCGCCGTACGAATTCTGGCTGCGGATATCGGGCTCGCCCGTGCCGACATAGATCACGTCGGGGTTCGACGGAGCCACTGCGATCGCGCCGATGGAGCCGATCGGAATTCCTTCATCGGAAATCGGGACCCAGGTGTGGCCGGCGTTCTCCGTCTTCCACACGCCGCCGCCCACCGAACCGAAATAAAAGGTGTCCGGCTGGCTGGCGTTGCCCGCCACGGCATATGCACGCCCGCCGCGCATCGGCCCTACATCACGCCAATGCAAGCCGGCCAGAAGACTCTCGGGATACTGCGCACTTCTCTGCTGAGCCGCGGCTCCAAGCAAGCACACAAAGATCAGCCAACCATATCGACCGTTCATCCGAAATTCCACTCCCAATCGGCAGGCATCGCGGCCGGCCAATTGAATCACTTTAGCACCCCATAAGTCTTGCGGCGCAGGCCTTGCGCCCGCGCGTCTCTCGCTCGATCTGCCCGTGGCGGAGGTCGTCTCCCGCGCCCACCGTCTGTTCTGCGATGGGCCTCTTCTGCGAAGGTGCATACCCGGTCCGGCCAATCCGTCTGAACCCCGACGACCGCCTGGTGTTGTACTCGGACGGCATCACCGAGGCTCAGGATCCGGAAGGAACGGAATACGGCGAAGAACGCCTGCTGGGTTCCCTCCGACAACATCACGACTATGATTGCGCCGAAATGACGGAGCGGGTGCTGCGCGACCTCGCCGTGTTCCGGGACACGCGCCCGCCCGCGGGCGATACCACGCTGCTTACCCTGCGGCGCCGTTCAACCTGCTAGCATCCAATCGATGACTCCCGAAACGCGTATTCTGGGCCGGACCGGCCTTCGCGTGGGCCGTCTCGGCGTGTCCGCTTCCTATGGGGTTCCGGCTGCCGCCGTGGAGCATGCCTTCGAACAGGGTGTGAATTATTTCTACTGGGGCAGCATGCGGCGCTCCGGCTTTGCCGATGCTATCCGGCACCTCTCGCCGCAGCGCGACCGGTTCGTGCTGTTGCTGCAATCCTATTCCCGCGTTGGCGGACTGCTCGGCTGGAGCGTGGAGCGCGGGTTGCGGGCGCTGCGCCTGGATTACGCCGACATTCTGCTGCTCGGGCTCTGGAACAAACCCGTGCCGGCGCGAATTCTTGAGGCCGGGCACAAACTGCGCGACCGGGGCCTCATCCGGTTCGTCGCCGTCTCCTGCCACCATCGGCCGTTCGTGCCGGAACTCGCCGCCAGCCCCGATTGCGACGTGGTGCACTTCCGATACAACGCCGCGCACCCGGGCGCCGAAACCGACATCTTCCCGCGATTACCTGCCAACGGCCGCGCGGGAATGGTGGCGTACACCGCCACCAGTTGGGGCCAGTTGCTCAAGCCGCCGAAGGTTCCCAAAGGTGAGCGCGTGCCGACCGGCGCCGACTGTTACCGGTTCGTCCTGGCGCGCCCGGAAGTGGACGTCTGCATGACCGGGCCGGCCAACGCGGCACAAATGGAGGAGGCGCTCCGGGCGCTGCACCAGCCGGCGATGACCGAAGACGAGTTGGCGTGGATGCGTCGCGTCGGAGCGGCAGTCCGCTAGCGGAATGCGCCGGAAACCGCGGGGAGCTGCGATCGACGAGAAGCTTTCAAACCGGGCAGGCCAGGAGGCCTGCCCCACTTACCAGCTGGCGCGCCGCAGGTGGGGCAGGCCTCCAGGCCGGCCTCCAGGCCCGGCCTCCAGGCCTGCCCGGTTTTGACTTCAGTCCGTCTGGCTGAAATGGGCCGGAGTGGTGGTGTTCAACCATCCACCGCGCCCGGGCCGGACGGTTTGCGCCATTAGAATCAGCTACTAACGTTTGGTCAAGAACATGCCTTAGTGGGGGAGGGGAAGGTGGAAAATGAAAAACACCAATGAAGTCGTTCACGGCACGTTCCGGCGGGGGCTCGACTTCCTGCTTTCGATACTCCTGCTCCTGATCTGCGCGCTGCTGGTTCTGCTGCCGTTCGATGCCCCGGTTTTCGGGCAGGACGGTCCCGTGCAGCCAGGCCAACCAGCCGACGCCGCGCCAGCGCCGCTCCTTGCGCCCGAGCAGCTGGACAACCTGGTGGCTCCCATCGCGCTCTATCCGGATGCTCTCTTGAGCCAGACGCTGGTGGCTTCCACTTATCCTCTCGAAATTGTCGAGGCCTCGCAGTGGCTGCAGCAGAATCGCAACCTGCAAGGGCAGCAACTGCTGGACGCCGCGCGCCAGCAGAACTGGGATCCGAGCATCCAAGCGCTGGTGGCGTTTCCCGACGTTCTGGGAAAGCTCGCCTCGAATGCCGAATGGACGAACGATCTGGGTAACGCCTTCCTGACGCAGCAGGCCGACGTGATGAACGCGGTCCAGAGAATGCGCGCCCAGGCGCAGGCATCCGGACGGCTGAGTTCGGACCCCCAGCAGCAGGTGGTTACGCAAGCGCAGGGCGGCCAGACGGTAATCGAGATTGTCCCTGCCAACCCGCAGGTGATTTACGTTCCGCAATACAACCCGGAATACATCTGGGGACCCCCGGCATGGGGTTACTATCCGGACCTGTATTACCCGACGGTGGGTTTTGGTTTCGGCTTCTACCCGGGCATTTACATGAACGCGTACTTTGGCGGCTGGGGTGGATGGGGCGGTTGGGGCTGGGGCCCGAACTGGTTCAACTGCTCCGTCATTCAGAATGGATACTTTTTCAACCACTACGGCTTCCGCAACTACTACGGCAGAAACGGTTATGGCGGATTCGGGCGAGGCGGAGTCTGGGCGCATAACCCGTATCACCGGATGGGCGTTCCGTATGCGAATCGGGGATTGGCGGCGCGGTACGGTGGCAGCTATGCAGGCCGCGGCGGCGTAGTTCGCAGCGGCTTCGGCGGACAGCGGGCCGGTGGGCCCGGCGGCAGCCGTTTCCAGGGCAACAGCCAGCCGGCCGGGGCCAGAGGCGGTGCCGGATCCTCCGGCGGATGGCGGCGCTTCGGCAGCCCCGGCACGACGGGCGGGAACGGCATCCAGGGCCGGCAGGCCGGCGGCAACGCGAGGTCGTTCGCGACGCAGGGAAACCGTGGAACTTCCGGCGGATGGCAGCGGTTCGGCAGCCCCGGGTTGAACAGCGCCCAGCGTGGTAATGCCTATACCGGGAGCCGCATGCAGACTCCGCAGGCTGGGCGCACTGGCGCCGCGTATTCGGCTCCGGCCAACCGCGGCGGCGGCTTCAGCGGTCGAAGCGCCCCTGCTTTCCGGCAGGCGCCGAGTTACGGCGGAGGCGGTTACCGGTCGGCTCCAGCGGTCCGGTCGGCTCCTTCGTTTGGCGGAGGGCGCAGCTTCGGCGGCGGCGGTGGCGGTGGTGCCCGGTCATTTGGCGGCGGTGGCGGCGGCGCGCGGTCGTTCGGCGGCGGTGGTGGCGCCCGTTCCTTTGGCGGTGGTGGCGGCGCCCGTTCGTCCGGCGGCGGTGGCGGGTCGCATGGTGGTGGCGGTGGCCACGGAGGTCGCCGCTGATCGCGTCAGACGTAACGCGATACCGTTCCTGAATGCGGGCGTCCTGATTGCCTTCTCTCCGCCGGAATGGCGGAACCGGGCGAGGGACGTCCGTGTTCCTGTCAGCACGTCGATCCATTCGCCCGAGTACTCGCCCGCGGGCAGATCCATCCTGAGGACCGATGGCCCATTCCCGTCGAAGTACATGGCGTACTCGCCCGAGGGCGTGGAAAGCACCCTGGCGTACACGCCGCTGCCGTGCTTCAGGGTGTGAGAGTCAGGAACCAGGTCCGCCAGCGGCATCGCATTCAGCATCCTGCTCAGAATCGCCAATTGGCCCCGGAAGGCCGCACTCCCTCCTCCCGGACCGTTCGGTTCGACATCCGACCCGTCTTCGCGACCCACGGAAAAGGAATAATCGAGATTATTGAAGAGGCCGCCGCCCGATAACAGGAAATTCCACGCCTGCCGGCGATAGACGGCGTCGTCGCGTCCCAGAAAGCCGGTCTCGTCATAGCCGATCGCCCTCGCCAGGCCATAGTTCGCGTCTACCGCAACCGGGAAAGCGTAGTGAAAGTTCACGATCGCCGCGCCCGGGACCAGTTCGCGGACCGGGAGCCCGAAATTGGCGTAGTTCTGCGCGATCAGATGCCGGTTCGGAAGCCCCGCCTCTTCGCTCTCGATCCAGGCGGCGGCCCGCGCCTGCCAGGCCGTCGAAAGGTCGTCGGCCACCTCGATCGAATTGGGATAGCGGTCGCGCGCGGGCTCCTGCAGATACGGATTCACCACGGAGACGAGCCGCGCCCGGTCCGACCAGGGCTCATTCTGAATTTCGAAGATGACGTTGTCGAACCCGTTCGCCTCGCGCACCAGTTTGCGCGTGTACCGTTCCTGCCTGGTTAAGAGATTCCCGTTTTCCAGCGTATGCAGCTTCTTCCAGTCGATCGCGTCCGTGCCGTTGACGTTGTTCGACGGGTTGAGCGGGCTCACCTTCCAGTGGCCCTCCTGATAGTGCGAGGAAAACAGCGTCACCTCGACGACAATTCCGCGTTTCGCGGCCTCGGCGAGGAAGCCGCGATAGCGGCTGAAATACTCCGGGTTCCAGCGGTCGAGATCGAACTTGTTTCCGCCGCCTTCGTAACCGGGGGTGCTGCTGCGGGCCCACGGGGCGATGAACCGGCCGGGTTCCGGCGCGAGGTCGTTCCGGCGGATGCCGAAAGAGCGGGTCGGAATCTCGACGTAGCTCCCGCCGAAAATGCGCGTGTAGTTGAGCCCGTCCGCCGCAAGCGTTTCCAGGTAACGCCGGTAATCGAAGGCGCCGTTGATCACCGCGCCATAGTGCTCGCCGCTCGAGACCAGCGCGACCGCCTTTTCGCGAAATTCGAAGTAGTGGGGATTTTTCGGATGGAGCCGGATGGGACTCGCCGCCGGTGCGGTCGCCGCCGCCAGGGCCGTCAGGATCGCGAACGCGGTGGATCTATGCATGGCTGTTTGCAATTGTAACCACTGTCGCTCCGGCGGGGTGCTCAGAAGACATAGCTCACGCCGAGCAGGGGCGTAAGCTGCTGGAAGATTCCGCGCGCGGTATTGTGCGGCGCAGGCACGATTTGCGTCCGCGGAAACGTGGTCAGGTAGTCCCGAAACTCGCCACGCAGCAGAAGGTGCGGGCGCAGGAGGTATGTTACGCCTCCGCCCACCGTGAACACCACCTTCCACACATCGTTCGTAGTCAGAATGGCCACGCCGGGAACCGGCTGCGGGAACGGTGCGGGGCCGGCAATCACGTAATCCTTGCCGCCGACGCCCCCGGCTATGAAAGGACGCAGCCGTTGGCGGCGAGGCCTGAAGAAAAACTGTGCCTCCAGCGTCAGCGCCTGCGATTGCCCTTGAATGTCGGTCTTTACGCCGGCTCCTTGAATGAACGGGTGCCCGTCGTGATAGAGGTAGCTGAACTGGCCGGTGAAGTAGTCGGTAAGCGCGTATCCGAGGTCGATTCCGGCCGCGAAGCGGTTTCGGATGCCGGCCTGCACCGATTCCGCGGCCGAATAGATCGTGCCGTTTCGGTAGATTCCGTACCCGATATCGGCGCCGATCTCGCGCTGCTGGCCGAACACCGTCACGACAAACACGATTCCCAGGCACCACTTCATACCGCGTACGATTCTAGCCCCGTTTCATCCGCTGCGGATGTGATGCCGTTCGCCTTTTGGCGGGCCCGTTCTGGTGTTATAAATGTTCTACCGCCCAATGTTCAAACTGTTCACCTCCTCTCCGCGCGCAGCCGGCCGCACCCCGGGCGACCCCGACCAAGCCTGAACGAGGAATCTTATGGGAATCGGAATTCGCATCGAGGAACTCCGGAAAGTGTACGATACGCCGCCTCCGTCGGCCGCCCGCGGAGCAGGCTTCTCTTTCGGTCCCCAGCGAGCCAAAGGGTCCAAGGAGAAAAGGAAGAAGGTCGAAGTGGTCGCGCTGGCCGGCATCTCGCTCGAAATCCACGCAGGCGAGATTTTCGGCCTTCTCGGGCCGAACGGAGCGGGCAAGTCCACCACCATCGGGATTCTCACCACCCGGACGCAGCCGACCTCCGGCCGCGCCTTCATCGGCGAGTACGATGTCTGGAAGCAGCAGGTCGACGCCAAGCGGCTGATCGGCGTCGTCCCGCAACGGCCCAACCTCGATTTCGCCCTGACGGCCCGCGAGATCCTCACCTTCCACGGTGCGTATTTCGGGCAGCCCGCGCGCGAGCGCATCCGCCGGGCAGAGGAACTCATCGACAAGTTCAAGCTGAACGACCGCGCCGACCACATGGTCCGAGGATTCTCCGGCGGGATGATGCAGCGGCTCTCGATCGCCCGGGCCATGATGCACGATCCGGAGGTTCTGTTCCTCGACGAGCCATCGGCCGGTCTGGATCCGCAGACCCGCCTGCTTCTCTGGGAGATCATCCGGGACTACAACCGCCTGGGCAAGACGATCGTCCTCACGACGCACTACATGGACGAAGCCGACGCACTTTGCGGGCGGCTGGCGATCATCGATCACGGCAAAATCATCGCGCACGGGACGCCCTCCGAACTGAAATCGTCGATCCCCGGCGGCTATCTGCTGCGGCTTCGTTTCGATAAAGCGTCCGATGACCTTCTGGCGCAGCTCCGGACGCTGCCGGGCGTGAGCGAAGTCCGTTCCCCCGACCACGTCGCGGCGGATCTGTATGCCGACCGCGGCGGGCTGCTCATTTCGGCGATTGTCGAGGCCGCCCAGGGCGCCGGGGCGGAACTGCGCGACGTCCACATCGCCGAGCCGAGCCTGGAAACATTGTTCTTGCACCACACCGGAAGGAGCTTACGAGATTGAACTGGAAAACTTTCTTCGCGCTTTTGCAGCGCGACGGGCATGTCGCGCGGCGCAACCTCGTTCCCATGCTGGTGCAGAACCTGCTCCAGCCGCTGCTCCTGACCTTCGTTTTCGGCCGCGTTCTCACGGCCAGCGGGATGATGCAGAACGGCTACAAAAACGTCCTGCTACCCGGGATCATCGCGATCAGCATGGTGCTTTCGGGTGTGCAGGCGGTCGCCATGCCGCTTATTGCCGAGTTCCAGTTCACGCGGGAGATCGAAGACCGGCTGCTGGCCCCCATCGAGAACGGCTGGGTGGCGGTCGAAAAGGTGGTCGCCGGAATGATCCAGGCGTTCGTGGCGGGGCTGGTGGTGATCCCCTCGGCGTGGCTTCTGATGGGCTCCGGGGTGAACATCAGCCTGGGGCGCCCGGTGGAGTTTGTGGCCATCTGCTTCCTGGTCGCGCTTCTTTCCGCGGCGGGAGGCCTGGCCCTCGGATGCAGCGTGGGCCAGACGCAGATCGGCCTGATGTTCAGCCTGATCATCGCGCCCATGATGATGTTCGGGTGCGCGTACTATCCGTGGTCCGCGCTGAAGAGCTTCCCCGGGCTTCAGTATGCGGTTCTGATCAACCCGCTTGTCTACGCGAGTGAAGGACTGCGCGGCGCACTCGCGCCGGAAGTTCCGCACATCCCGCTGATCGCGGTGATTGCCGCGCTGATCGTGATCGACGCCATCCTGCTGGTCGCCGGGTTGAAGAAGTTCAACAGCAAGGCGGTAAGCTGAAACCGTGCGGACGTACTTCCACATGGACATGGATGCCTTCTTCGTGTCCGTGGAAGAGCTGTACAATCCGGCGTTGAAGGGCAAGCCGGTGGTGGTGGGCGGCGGGCCGGATGAACGCGGCGTAGTGGCCGCTGCCTCGTACGCCGCGCGCAAGTTCGGCGTCCACTCCGCAATGCCGCTCCGCACCGCTTACAAGATGTGCCCGCAGGCCATCTTCGTGGACGGCCACCCGGACCGTTACCGCGACTATTCGCACAGGGTCCGCGAAGTGCTCGACGGCTTCTCGCCGGTGGTCGAAATGGCGTCGATCGACGAAGCCTACATCGACATCACCGGCACCGAAAGGCTCTACGGGCCGCCGCTGCGCGCCGCCCATATCCTGCACGGCCGCGTCAAGACGGCGACGAATCTAAACTGCTCCATCGGGATCGCCGCCTCGCGGCTGGTGGCGAAAATCTCCTCCGACCAGGCGAAGCCGAACGGCATCCTATGGGTCGTGCCGGGGCGGGAGGCGGCCTTTCTGGCGCCGCTCGACGTGCTCAGGGTCCCGGGCGTCGGCAAGGTCACGGAGCGCAACCTGCACGCGCTCGGCATTCGGAAAGTAGGCGATCTGGCGAAGCTCGACGAGGATTTCCTGAAACAGCGCTTCGGGAAATGGGGAATGGCGCTCGCCGGGAAGTCGCGCGGGCTCGATGCGGGCGGCTGGTACGATTCCGAAATCGGCGAGGAGACGGGGCCGAAGTCCATCAGCCACGAACACACGTTTGGCGAGGACACCGCGGACCAGGGCGTTCTCGAAGCCACGCTCGCACATCTCTGTGAGATGGTGGGCCGGCGTCTGCGCGAGCATAAACTGGAAGCCCGCACCATTCAGCTCAAGCTGCGGTATACCGATTTCTCCACCATCACCCGCGCCCATTCGATTCCGCGGGCGACCCAATTGGATACCGAGCTGTTCGAAGAGATCCGCGCCCTGTTCCGGCGCAACTGGAAACCCGGAGCGAAGGTCCGGTTACTGGGCGTGCATGTCTCTTCGTGGTCGGAAGGCGAGGGACAGATGAACCTCTTGGACGACGCGCGCCACGAGCGCTGGCAGCAGGCGATGGCCGCGGCCGATCGCCTGCGCGACAAGTTCGGCGATTCCGCGGTCAGCCTGGCCGCGGGGATGAAAGGCAAGTTCCGCGAGCGCACCCACGAAGCGCTTCCCGACATGGACCCGCCGAAGACTCAAAACGATAAGCGAAGCTGAAACTGGATCGACCGCGCCGGTAACTGATTGGTGACGCCTGTCAGCGGCGCGCCGAAGCCAGTCCCGGGCGTGGCGCCGTTCCCGTAAGTCCCGCTGTAACCCACGAAGTTCGCGTGATTGAACACGTTGAACGCTTCGACCCGAGGGCTGAGCCGGACACGCTCGCCGAACGCGAACGGGCGCTCGAGGAACGGCGAAACGTCGTAGATCGCCCCGCCGCGGCCGAAGTTGCGCGCCACGACCACTCCGTTGACCACCGGCCGGTCGGTGGTGGCGCCGGTGTCGCCGCTGTTGTTGCTGCCGGTCACCCAGTTGTAGGGCAGGCCGCCGGCGGCGGTGGCCACCCAGCCGAAACTGACGCGTCCGGGCATCACGTAGACGCCGCTCCAGACGAAGCGGTGGCGCTGGTCGAAAATCGCGTTCGCGTATTCGACGCGCCGGTGAAATTCGGGTCATTCGGGTTCTGCCCGGGGATGTCGGGATCGACGTTATCGAGCGCGTGCGACCAGGTGTAGCTGACCAGCATGGAGAGGCGGCGGCTGAACCGGTGGCTCAGGTTGACGTCCAGGGCGTTGTAGTTCGAGTAACCGTCGTTGACATCGCTCTGGATCACCGAGTAGGGCGGTTGGGGGTTGGTGGCGGCGTTCGGGTTGCAGGTCATTCCTTGGTTGGAATACCACCAGATCCAATAAGGGCGCGTGCAATTGGCGGCCTGTGCGGAGCGGCTCTGGTTCGGGGCCGTCCGGATGAACGGCGCCGGAGGGTCTACGTCGCGCGGGCGGTTGATCCGGCTTGTGTGGGAGCCGACGTAGTCCGCCGAGAGCACCCAGCCGAAGGCGATGCGCCGCTCGATCCCGATGGTCCACTGGCTGGAGTAGGGATTGAGCAGGCCGGACTGATAGCCTGTCAAGGTGCTGGTCGGGAAATACTGGTCGAGATTGGCGCTGTCTCCGGCGCGCACGTAGAGGCTGCGCAGCGGCACGGCGGCTCCGGCGGGGAAAGCGGGGAGCGGTGCGGCGGCGACGGTCGTGGGGAATCCGATCTGGCCGGGGGCCGCGGAGTAATTTAAGACGCCGGTGGGCCCGGTCAGCGCCCAACTGGCCGCCAGGTTATCCACGAGCTCGGAGTAGTAGATGCCGAAGCCGCCGCGGATCACCGTCTGGCCGTCGTTGTGGACGTTATAGGCAAAGCCGGCGCGCGGCGCGAAGCTCTTCGTGGAATCGGCGAACGTCTGCCTCTCGTAGCGCAGTCCCAGGTTCAAGGTGAGATCGGGACGGACGTGGAAATCGTCCTGGGCGAACAGCGAAAAAATCGTGTCGTCCACCGTGTAATTGGCGTTCCCGTAGCTCTGGGTATAAGTGCGGACGTTGTTGATGTCGCCGAGATAGGCCTGGCTTTCGCAGAAAGCGAGGTCCGCGGTGCACGGCTTATAGACGAACTGGCCGAGGTAAATCGGCCCGCCGAACTCCTTGCTGTTGCCGCCGTTGTGCGAGAACAGAACGTCCGTGCCGAACTTGAGCTGGTGGCGCCCGTGGACCGCCGATAGCGTGTCGCTGAACTGATACTGCCGGTTCAGCAGCAAGGCCGATTGCGAGGTGCCGGTGGTGAAGGTGCCGCCCGCGGAGATCGGCACCTGGTATTGCGTGCCATAGATGACGGGATCGAACTCGGTGATGGGCGAGGCCAGTTGAAACTGGAGCCGCAGGTTGTTCATGACGGTCGGGCTCAGCACGGCGGTTTCGCCGAGCTCTTCCGAGTACGTGCGGCGGCGGAACACCCGGTCCACGGAAGGCAGGTTGTTGCCGCCTACGGCTCCGTTCGGGTTCGAGTCGGAGAAACCATCGACGTTCGACCTTAGGAAGAGCGTGTTCTTTTCATTGAGCTGCCGGTCGAGCCGAAGAAATCCCAGCCAGCCCCGGTACTGGCCCACGAAAATGCCGGGGGCAATGGGCGAGATCACCGGCGAACCGCGATTTTCGCTGCTGTATTCGCCGGAGGCGGAGAAGTGCGTCCGGTTGGACGAGCCGAGCGGCCCGGAAATCGCGCCGCCGCCCTGGCCGAGCGAGTTGCTGGTCCAGTTGTTGCCGGAAGTGGAATTCTGGGCGGTGAACCCGGAGAGGGCCGCCGACGTTCCATCCGGCCGCCACAAGCCCACGGCCTCGCCGTGAAACTGATTGCCGCCGCTCCTGGTGACCACGTTGACCACGCTTCCGGTGCTGCCTCCGAACTCGGCGGAGAACGCGTTCGTCAACACTTCCATCTCCTGAACCGAAGTGAGCGGCAGGTTGCTGAACATGGTCTGGCGGCCCCAGGAATCGTTGGCGGTGGTGCCGTCCACCACGAACGTGGTCTGCCGCCGGCCCGCGCCGTTGGTCGTGAACAGGTTCTGGTTCATGAAGACATCGCCCTGGTTGATGGCGGGGCGATTGGCGGCGTTCAGGAGCGGCAGATAGCTGATTTTCCGATTGAGCAGCGGAACGTCCTGCACCTGCTGCGCGCTGAGGTGCACGCCCAATTGCGGCTGGTCGGTGCGGACTTCGCCAACCACGCCGGTTACGGTCACGGCGGTTTGCCCCCCCGCGACACTTAACTCGAGATGAACGGTCGCCGTGCGGCCGCCTGCCAGTTGCAGCCCGGAAGCGGCGGCTTCGGCAAAGCCCTCCTTCCGCGCCGTGACGCGCCACGGACCGGACGCCGGGAGGCCGGAAAGAAAGAAGCCGCCGTCGGGACCGGTCTCGGCGGTGCGCTCCACGCCGGTCTGCGTATTGGTGGCGGTGACGTGCGCGCCGGACACCGCGGCATGGGCGGCATCCGTTACTTCGCCGCGCAAGACGGCGGTATCGGGGGTTTGGGCAGGCAGCGCCAAAGCGAGCGCAACCAGCGGAAGCGGCCAGAACGGGTGGATTCGAGACATAACCTGTTGAGTTGTTCATCAGGGTACAGAAATCGAGCTGCTACTACCACCGCTCGTATTTGGGCGAGGTCAGCGCGAGAGGCGTTCCAGCAGAAAGTGAAATGCCGTGAGGGTGGCAGGGTGCGCGCAACACGCAGCCGCTGCCACGGCCAAAGGGGTAAGACACAGGGCCCAAAAGGTGCCCGCCCAACGCGGTCCGTCGCCAGGCGGAACCGCGGCCAGCAAGCGGTCCACGCGAATCGCGAGGTTCTGCGCGCCATCCAGAAGGGAGGTCGCCAGGCGATGCGGCGGCGGCGCCGGTCCCAGGCGCGCCACGGCCACCAGCGCCGAAGCGAGCGAGAGCGACCGCTCGGGGTCGCCGCTCACGGCAAGGTCGTCGGCTGCCCATTCGGCCGCCTGGGCCCAGGCACGCTCAAGGAAATTCGAGCAGGGGAACAGGCCGGGCGCCGCGGCCAGGAGAAGACGCTTGAAGTTGTCGCGGGCGCTCTCGTGCGCCTGTTCATGGAGCAGCGCGGCCTCCAGTTCTTCGTGCGAGAGTGCGGCGGCGATGCTACGCGAAACCAGCGTGCGCGGCCGGAAGATTCCGGCGAGCATCACCTGCGGAGCGCGCTGATCCACGATCCAGACAGGTATTCCGGCAACCATGCTCCGGGTGGACCTTCGGTCGATCCGCCGGAGGTAGAGCCACGACCGGATCGACGCAGATAACACCCTTCCGAGCGACACGCCCCACAGGACGGCGCCGCCCGCCGCGGCTGCCAGAAACGCAACACCCACCTCTTCGACGAACCCGGTACGCGGTTCCAGCCAGAGATAGCTCGGGGCACAAAGCGCCAGCACGGTGAGCGCTGCGGCGGCAGGCGGAAACAAGCGGGAAGCGAGCAACAAGCGGCCCGCGGACCGGGGCTTCAGCGCCGGCGCCAGCCGGACCAGGCGACGCGCGCACAACGCGACCGCGAAACCCGCCGCGAGATGCACCGCGAAAAAGCACCCCAGGCAGAGGCAGAGCAGGCGGAAGAGATACGGAAGCGTCACCGCTTGTTCCTCCCCTCCAATTCGCGCCGCTTCATGCGGATCTTCTTTTCCAGTTCGTCCAGCAGCGCTTGATCCTGCTGCCCTACCGCATCGACCAGGCAAGAGATCAATAGCTCGCCCGAAGGCTTCGGGCCGGCGAGGAAGGCCGCCACCCAGTCGCCCGCGCGCTTCTGCTCCCACTCGTCCCGCGACCACCGCGGCGAATACAGAAACGCCCGCTCGGCCTTGCGGCGATCGAGCAATCCTTTCTTATAGAGCCGGTCCAGGGTGGTCATCACCGTCGTGTATGCGAGAGGGCGCGGGAGTTTCTGGACTACTTCGTGAACGCTGGCTTCGCCGCAAGCCCAAAGGATATCGAGGGCGGTTCGCTCGAGGTGGCCGAGCGCCCCATTCGCATCGATCGGGATTTCTTTGGAGCGGCGCATCGCGATTACTCCATTCTGCTATTCGCCAGGGGCCGCCGCAACCGGAAGAACAAAATGGCGGACGCCGCCTGAGCTGCGACGCCGAAAACCATCAGCGCCGGGATGGAGCGGTCGTAGAGGAGTCCCATGATGGCGCTTCCGGCGAACCACATGATGCCGTAGACCCCGTTGAAAGCGCCGAACGCCCGGCCGCGCTTGTTCATCGAGACCACCTGCGCGATGCCCGGCCTCAGCGTGCCATCCTGGACCCCCATGCCGACGGCCCAGCACATCACACCGACGATGGCCGTAGTGGAATTCCGGGAGAACCCGAGCGGTAGCGCCAGCAGCGAAACCAGAATGCCACCGGAAAGAACGTAGAGCCCGAAACGGTCGAACATGCGTCCGAACGCCAGCGCGGTCAGGCCGTTCACCGCCATCGCAGCCGCGTAGACCAGCGGGATGGTGGCGGGCGCCGTCAGGTGGAAGCGTTCGAAGTGGTAGGCAAGCAGCGGAAAATCCGCGAAGCCGAGGGCCAGCAAACCCGCCGCGACTACATAGAACCAGAAGACCTTCGGCAACTCGGTTTGCGAAACCTGGGGACGCGGCGGTTCGAGCGCCACGGGATAGAGCGTCCGGGCAATCAGCAGTGCGATCACCGCCGCCGCGCCGGGATACACCAACCGCAGAAACGCGGGGCCGAACTGGTGCTCCTGCGCCACCGCTGCCGCCATTAAGAGGGGGCCGAGCACGGCACCCGTCTGGTCCAATGCGGTATGCAGTCCGAAGCCCCAGCCGTGGCCGACGTGAGCCGTCGCGCTCGACAGGACTACGTCGCGGGCCGGGCCGCGAATTCCCTTGCCGGTCCGTTCGGCCACGATGAAGATCGCGGCCATCCACCACGACCCCGAGAGGGCCATCAGCGGAACCGCCGCGGCGGTAAGGATGTAGCCCGTGATGGTCAGCAGCCAGTAGGCGCGGGTGCGATCGACGAGGCGCCCGGAAAAATAGCGCAGTCCCGTGGCCACCATCTCGCCGAACCCGGCAATCAGACCGACTTGCGCCGCCGTCGCGCCGAGGTTTTGCAGGAAGGGGCCGATCAGGCTCCGGGCGCCCTCATAGGTCATGTCGGCGAAGAGGCTGACCACGCCGAGCAGCACAATCAGGCGGACGGCGGACCGCCGCGGCGGAGTCATCAGAACTTATTTCTTTTTGGAGGCGGCGCCGGAACCCAAAAGCCGGTCCAGTTCGTTGAACAGGCCGTTCCCCTCGAAGATGTCTTGATTCATTGGCCCGTAGGTGTAACGGTCATAGATCATGCCTTGGGCATCCACCACGTAAACGGTCGGGAAACTCAACCGCGGGGTGCGGACGTACGATGCCGCGACCTGCCCCTGATCGAGAAGGACCGGGTAGGTGATCCCGTGACCCGCCACGTATTCGGACATAGTGGAGGGATTGTCCGGCGGCAGCACGATGGCCAGGATGGCGACCCGCTCCCCATACTTCTGTTGCGCCTTCTGAAGGGTCGGGGCAAACGCGGCGCAATGGGGGCAGTTGGTCTGCAAGAATTCGAGGATCACGGGCTTGCCGCGATAGTCCGCGAGGTCTCGCCACTGGCCGTGCGAATCGATCAGACAGAAGCCCGGCGCGCGGCGTGGAGCCAGTTGGGCCACGAGCGGCAGGGAAGCAAGCAGGAGGCAGGAAATGAACTTACGCATCCAGTTTCAAAGTTAACATGAGGGGCGGCCCGCTCGCATTGCTCGCGGCTCCATGCGAGCGGGCGCCTTTTAAAACACCAGGTGCAGCCCGAGCTGAGTATTCCGCGGCTCTCCGAAGCCGAGGCCAGGTGCCGATCCGCCGTTGCGGGTGGACGTGATCAGGCCGAAGCTGCTCGAAGAGAAGGTGGTGTTCGGGTTGGCGTAGTTGGCGCGGTTGAACAGGTTGAAAATTTCCACGCGGAACTCCGCGGAGATCCGCTCGGTGATCGGCGTCTTCTTGAACACCGAAAAGTCCACCGATCCGAAGCCCGGGCCGTAGATCGTGTTCCTCCCGATGTTGCCGAACGTGCCGGCAGCCGGAGCGGCGAACGCGGCCTTGCTGAGGTACTGAATGGCGAGCGACCCCGGTACCGTGCCGGTAACTCCCGCGAAAGGGTCGCCGATGAGATCCGCGCGGTCTCGATTCTCGCCCGTTCCGCTGCGGTTGGTGCCCGCCAGGATGTTGAGCGGCGACCCGCCGTGGAACGTAAACAGCGAGTTCAACTGCCAGCCCCTCGTCACCCTCGGCGCAAAGTGGCCGAGTTGCGGGACCTGGTAGCTGACGAAGCTGGTGAAGATCTGGCGAATATCGAAGGTGCTCGAACCGCGCTCGCCCCGCAGGTCGTAGCTGTTGGTGGGGATGGTGTTGCGAACGTCCGACGCGTCGTCGATCGCGTGGCCCCAGGTGTAGTTGAACGTGCCGGTCAGCCCGCGCCAGAAGGCCTGGCGGAGCTGCACCTGCATCGAGTTGTACTCGGAGTTGGCGACGGAGTTGATCATGTCGATGGCAGCCAATTGCGGGAACTGCTGCGCGAAAGGCCGCACTCCGTTGATCGGCTGGTTGATGTCCTGCATGATCGCCAGTTTCCGTCCCACGCTGCCGACATAGCCGGCCTGCAGGATGGTGGAGGACGTGAGCTGCCGCTGGATGTTCAGGTTGAAGTTCTGCACGTAAGGGGTGCGGAAATCCTGGCTCACGCCGAACGCGCCATAGGGCGGAACCGGCCCGGCGTTGCCGAAGACAGGCACTCCGCTCTGGATCACCACGTTCTTGGCATTGATCGTATAGACCGGATTTGCGCCGCCCGGGTTGGCGTGCACGCCCGCTGCGCCGCCGTTCGGCGAACCGGTATTGGCCACGAAGAAATTCAGCGCGGGCACGTCGTAGAATACGCCCCAGCCGCCGCGGATCACCGTCTTGTCGTCCGCCGAGGTTTTGTAAGCGAACCCGAAGCGCGGCGCGAAGTTATTCAGGTCCTTCGGGTATAGCGAGCCGATATCCTTGCCCGGGGTCACGAAGCCGGTACCGGGGAGGAAGTTGGTGATGCTGTTCTTATCGTCGTGCAGCACCCCGTGATAGGTATAGCGCACGCCGAAATTGAGGCTCAGCTTGGGCGAGACCTGAAAGGTGTCATGCACCCAGTAATCGAACGAGTTCTGGTAATAGAGGCGTTGCAACTGGCCGAGCACGATCACGGC
Source organism: Bryobacterales bacterium (assembly GCA_963796485.1). Classification (GTDB taxonomy): domain Bacteria; phylum Acidobacteriota; class Terriglobia; order Bryobacterales; family Bryobacteraceae; genus CAWCDJ01. The sequence goes on along the minus strand of CAWCLV010000010.1, from coordinate 283,172 downwards.
GCCGCTGGAATTGGAAGGATAGCCCGCCAGGAAATCAGAAAGCGCGCGCAGGTTGCCGTTCAGCGAAGGGTCGGCGGACCAGGGGCCGCGCGTGCCGTCGAACGTAAAACTGCCGCGCTTATTGGTGTTGTAGAAGACATCGAGCACCGCCCGCCGGTATTCGCCGCCGAACTTGAGCTGATGCCGTCCGCGCGCCCAGGTGAGGTTGTCGGTGATGTGTCCGGTGGTGTCGATCCGGCCCAGGGGTTGAGTGGCGCCGACGTAATCGAAGCCGCTGATCGTGATCTTGGGCGAGCCGCTCAGTGTCGGGTCCGTTACGCCGGTGTTCAGCCCTAGCGCCAGCGGGTTGATGCCGGTGTTGTAGTCGTTGAAGGTCTGGAGGAAGTAGTTGACCCCGAGCGTGAGCTGGTTGACCACCTGCGGGCTGAAGATGGCGTTCTCCACGACCGAGAAGTTGTGCATGTGGCTTGGCGCCACCTGGAAGAAGTCGCGGATGTGCGAGCCGACGTCGGCGGTCTGCGTCCCGGTGCCGCCGAAGTAACGCGCCGAGATCGAATGCTTGTCGCTCAGGCGGTGGTCGATCTTGATGATCCCGTTGAAGCTGTTGTAATCGTTCCGGCCGTCGCTCAGGTAATTGTTCGCGGTAGCCGCGCCGGTCCGCGTGGAGGCCGGCCAGATGGTCAGCAGGTTTAAGGCGACCTGGTTCACCGGAACGCCGTACTGCGCGAGCACGCCTTTGGCCTGCGTGACCCAGGCGTCCGACGGGGTTGTATCCAGAATGGAATTGTTCGCGATCGAAAGCTGCGACTCCCCGTTGATGAAGTAGAAGGTGCGGTTCTTTTTGACGGGACCGCCCAGCGAGAACCCGAACTGGTTGTTGCGGATCACCTGCTTGGGGCTGGTGGCGCTCTGGAACGGCGAACGCGAGGCCAGCGCTTCGTTGCGGTTGAAGTAGTAGAGGCTGCCGTGCAGGTCGTTCGTCCCGGACTTGATCACCACGTTGATCGCCGACCCGCCGTTGCGGCCCACATCCGCCCCCGCATTGCTCTGGACCGAAAACTGGTCGATGGCTTCAATGGGCAGCAGCGTTCCGGCGATACCGGAAACCCCGCCCTGGTTGACGGCCGCGGCATTCTGAAAGGCGTCGTTGTTATCGGCGCCATCGATCTGGTAGTTGTTCCCGTTGGTCCGCATTCCGTTGACGGAGGTGGTGGAGGGCGAGACGCCCGGCGCCAGTTTGATCATCTGCCGGAAATCGCGTCCGTTCATCGGCAGGTCGGCGACGGTCTTCGTGTTCACCACGCCGACGAGCGCCGTGGACGTGGTTTCGAGCGATACCGCGGCAGCCGATACCTCGACCACCTGCTGCTGTTGCGCGACGCCAAGCTGAATAGTCAGGTTGGTCACTTTGGAAACCGCGACCTCGATGCTATCGACCTTCTTGGCCGCGAAGCCGGGGTTGGCGACGGTAATGGAGTAGATGCCAACCGGCAGATCCGGAAAGAGATACTCACCGGCTGCACTGGAGGTCACGGACCTCGTCAGCCCGGTGGCGGAACTATCGAGTTTCACGCTGGCGCCCGCGATTGCGGCGCCGGTGGTATCCGTAACGGTTCCGGAGATGCTTCCGCGAAAGGTCTGTGCGGGGGCAGCAATCGCCCACGCAATCAGAACTGCCACTGCAAATGCCTTCATTGGCTTTTACCCCCTGCTGGTTGAAGTTGAGTGTGGAAAAACAACACGAACGGGGTGAAAAGCGAATGGAAGCGATCTTGGCCCCCCTACGAACCAGTAATTTTCTGCAAGGATACCATAAGCGGTTTCGCCGCGGCCGGCGTCTAATCAGAAGATGCGAATTGGTGTGTTTGTATTCGCAGCGGGCTGGCTGGTTACGGCCGCCGGCGCGCAACCCTGGGGCGGCATTCAAAACCCGCCGGGCCTCGAACTTTCGTTGCGGCTCCTCGATCCACACCCGTATCAGCAGGGGGAGTTGATCCGGGTCGAGATGAAACTCCCGAATACCTTCCCCGGGCAGGGGACTCCGCCCGCCGAGATTTGGACCTTCGGCGGCCTGCTGCTAGACCCGGCCCAGGATTGCGGCTTGATCGCGAAGCCCTGCTTCCAGCAGGGCGGGGTGATCGGCGGATTGATGACCCGGCGGGATCAAACGGTCCTGAACCAATTCCTGCCCGCACTTCCGCCTGGACGTTATCGCGCGGCGTTGCTCGCCACCAAACAGGTGCGAATCAACCCCGGCGCGATGAATTCGAGCTATAACTACGCCGACCCGCCGCAGTATGCCGTATCCGGCACGGTCGAATTCGAAATCGTCGCCGCCGATGCCGCGTGGACCGCGCAAGCGATCGGGGCCAGCGTCGCGACGCTGCAGAGCGCCCAGCCAACTACGCAGGAAGGCTATCAGAAGCGTGAGGAGGCAGCGCAGCAGTTGCAGTTCCTGGACGGGCCCGCCGCCTGGAGGGCGTCGCTTTCGCTGCTGCCGGAGCAGGAGGGAACGCTGCTCGGAGGGCTCGAGTCCACGCGCCAGCCGGAACAGGTTTGCGCGCTGATGCAGGCGCAGATACCGGCGGCGGAGCAGGCCGTCACTAACCGTTATTTGTGGACCCTGCAACAGGTCTGTACGAAGGCGCATCTGCCGGCTCCACCGATGCCCAAGAGTCAGGCACGGCCCATGTCAGCGCGGATTGCGACAACACCCGTGCCGGCCGGCGTAATACCGAAACGAGACCCGGCGATGGATGATTACTTCCAGAAGCTCCAGGCTTATCAGGCGGAGCTTTGGAAGAACGCGACGGGCACGCTTGCCGCAAGCCTTTCGCAGAAAGCGATGGACGCGAAGGCCGCCGCGTTCCAGACGCTGCTCGAATATTTCCAGCAGCACCGCAGCCCCGCGCCTCCCTGGGTTCCGTCGATGAGCCGGGAATTCGTGGCGTGGTGGCCATCCGCCGATACGCCCGCCCGCCGTCACCTGCTCGATCTTTTTGCGAACACCATGCAATCGCCGGACGTCGTCCCGCTGCTCGAAGCGGTGCTCGACCGGTGGAAGCCGGGCGACTACTACGAAGCGGCGCACTCGGCGATTGCGGAGTTGAACCAGATCGACCCGCGCAAGGCGCGGGAGCGCATCATGGCCGAAATGGTGAAGCCGCAAACGTGGCTCGATACCCCGCAATTGGAGTTGCTGCCCGCGAGCGCCGTGACGCCGATGGACCAGGCGCTGATCGGTGCCCTGGCCGCGGCCCGGGAGCCCGGAGGATGGAATCCGGGGTTGCGCTCGGCTGCCATCGCGAAGTACGGCACCGCAGGCGCTGAGGCGCGCTTCAAAGCCATATACGAAGCCCAACAGGATCCCTGCCAGCCGGAACTCGCGGCTTACTTCGTCCGTGTCGATCCGGCTTACGCCGACCGCATCTTTCACAGCCATCCGTGGGACATGCAAACACCTCCGCCGCGCTGCACGGTGCAGTACTTTCTCCGCACGCCGCCTCTTGCCATGGGACCGCCGCTCGAGAAGTATCTGGAGGCGTACCTCATGCACGGCAATGTGTACGTCAAGACCACGGCGGCGCACCAGTTGGGCCTGTACGGGTCGCCCTCGGCGCTCGGCCCGCTGTGGAATGCCCTGCGCTACTTCCACGAATGGTGGAAAGGCAAGGGGCCGGAACTCGAGCAAAACGGCGAGGGCGTGCACCTCGAAGTGGAACTGCGCAACGCCATTGCCCACAGCCCGAACTGGCTGGCCACGGAGACCGACCTGCGCACGATGCAATCTCTGTGCATCTCCCGGCAATGCCTCGGCGAGACGCAGCAGGACCTGGCAAGCTGGCAGCAGCCGCTGCGGATCGAGTTCGCCGGCCCCTCGGGCGGGTGGCGCGGCCGGGTGGCGCAATATTTCGTCACGAGCCCGGCCTCGCTGGAGGCGAAGCTGGCTCAGTTCCCGGCGGGCACCCGTTTCGTCCTGGCGGACCAGGCGGATCCAGCGGCCGCTGCCCGGCTTCGGGAATTCGCCGCGAGCCGGGGGCTGATGCTGGTGAGCCCGAAATAGACCGCGGTTTGCCCGGAATGGCGTTGTTATTTCGTGATATTCCCTGAAGTCAAAACCGGGCAGGCCAGGAGGCCTGCCCCACCCACTACCTAATCGTTCGTTCCCGCACGAAAATTTGTGATACGGTAGTGAGTTCACTTCGGGAGGACACATGGAGGCCCTTGGCCTTATTGAAACAAAAGGATTGGTAGGCGCCATTGAAGCCGCGGACGCCATGGTCAAGACGGCGAACGTGGTCCTGACCGGCAAGGAATTCGTCGGCGCCGGCCTGGTTTGTGTGATGGTTCGCGGCGATGTCGGCGCTGTCAAAGCCGCCACCGACGCGGGTGCAGCCGCTGCGCGGCGCGTCGGCGAACTGGTCTCGGTGCACGTGATTCCGCGGCCGCATGAGGAAGTGGAAAAGGCCCTCCCCAATAACGGCCTGAAGAAGTAGCGCCGTGCTTCTGGATCAAGATCTCCTTTCCATACAGGAGGTCCGCAGCAAGGTCGATAAGGCGTTCGCCGCCTGGCAGAAATACCGCAACTACTCGCAGGAACAGGTAGATGCGATTGTAGAGCGCATGGCGGCGGCGGCCCGCGGCAATGCCAAACGCCTGGCGGACGAAGCGGTCGAAGAGACCGGCTACGGCAACGCCCCCGACAAATATATCAAGAACCTGCTGTGCTCCGACTGGCTGCCGCGGCGTATGCGCGGGATGAAGACGGTCGGGGTGCTGCGCGAGATTCCCGAAGAACGGATCGTCGAATTCGGCGTGCCCATGGGCGTGGTAGCCGCGATTCTTCCCACCACCAATCCCACCTCCACCGCCATTTACAAAACGCTGGTCTCGCTCAAGGCGGGGAACGCGATCGTCATCAGCCCGCATCCGCGGGCGCACCGATGCACGTGCCACACCGCCGCGATTCTCTACCAGGCGGCTGTCGAAGCGGGCGCGCCGGAAGACATCATCCAATGCGTGGACAATGCCACGCTCGAGGCCACCAATGCGCTGATGCGGCATGAGCGCACGGGCGTCATCCTCTCCACCGGCGGCGCGGGCATCGTCAAAGCGGCATATTCGAGCGGGAAGCCGGCGTTCGGCGTCGGTCCGGGCAACGTGCCGGCGCTGGTGGATACCTCGGCCGATCTCGAGGACGCCATCGCAAAGATCGTCGCCGGCAAATCCTTCGACTACGGCACGGTCTGCTCGAGCGAACAGGCGATCGTGGCCGAAGCCGCCCTGCGGGACCGCATCGTGGCGCTGCTCAAAGCAAACAAGGCGTATCTCTGCAACGACGCGCAGAAGGAAGCCCTGGGCAGACTGATGATCATGCCCAACTGGACGGTCAATCCGCAGTGCGTCGGGCAGGCTCCCGGGAAGATCGCCAAAATGGCGGGCTTCGAGGTGCCGCCGGAGACTTCCATCCTGTGCTGCGAATTGGGCGGGGTAGGGAAGCAGCACCCGCTTTCGGCGGAGAAGCTTTCGCCGGTGCTGTCTCTGTACTTTGTCGCCGATTTCAATGCGGCGATGGACACCTGTTTCGCGCTGCTGAAGTTCGGCGGCGCGGGCCACACCGCCGCCATTCACGCCAAGGACGATGCCCGCGTGCGGGCCTACGCCATGCGTATGCCGGCGAACCGGGTGCTGGTCAATACGCCTTCTCCGCAGGGCTCGACCGGAATCACTACCAACGTCTTTCCTTCGATGACGCTCGGCTGTGGGGCGATGGCGGGCAACATTACGTCGGACAACGTCGGGCCGCAGCACCTGATCAACATCAAGCGGCTCGCCTATGTGGTGCGCAAGCCGGAAGAGGCGTTCGAAATGCCGTTGGATTATTATGCCGCCCCATCCGGTCCGGCGATTGCCGCGGGCGCGCCGGTCGAGCGGAGCACTGTCATCGCCGCCGTCGAACGGTATCTGGCGTCACGCGGGATTGCCGTAGCGGCAGCGGCAGGCGTATCCGGCGGACCATCCTGCTCCTGCGATGCCAAGCCCGCACCGGTGCAGAAGAGCGTGGTGGCGAACGTGGCGGCCGAGGTCGTGGACCGGTTCCTGGCGAATCGCGGAGTTTCGGGGGGTCAGAACGGATTCAGTTGACTGACCACGGGGTGCCCCGTGAACCCGGCGCCACAATCGACTCCGCCGGAACCGCCGCCGAAGCCGGCGGATTTCGTCTGCGAAGCCGATGTGCGCGCAGCCATCCGTGAGAACCGAAGAATCTGCATCGGGCCGAAGAGCATCGTGACGCCGTCCGCCCGAGACCTTGCCGGTCCCTCTGATATTCTGGTGTTGGCGAAGGCCTGAAGGATCAACGTGGATTTGAATCTGAACACACTCAAGCGCGAAATCCTCGACTACCTGGAAGCGGGCGGTTTCGCCGTGTTTCACAGCAGCCCGGGCGGGTTGGAGGGCGTTCCCATGGTGACGTGGGATGCCGAACACTTTCCCGATTACCAGTTGTTTCTGGAAGTGGCCTCCAAGACGGGGAACAAAATCATCATCTTCGCGACACGGGAATTCGAGTCCGGGGACATTGACGAACTGCTGTCCCAACTGGAAGATTGCGAGCTGACCCGCGACGAGCGGCGCGAATACGAAAGCCGCCTGCGCGAACTGCGCGCGTTTGAAGGCGTGACCTGCTCGCTCGAACTGGCCTTCGACTATCAATCCCGGCTCTACGTCTACGAAGTCCAGCCGGACTGGTACGACGAGTTCCTCGAACTCGAGGACGAGATCTTCTCCCGTGCCGGCGAGGGAGACGAGTTGGACGACAACGATTCGCTCGGCGGCTATTTTTCGAAAAATTGAGCATGACCCATCGCTGGGTCGTGCCTCCTCCACAGCCGGAAGCGGCGGCGCTCGCGGCGGCACTCGGGCTGAGTCCGCCCGCGGCCAAAGCGCTGGTGCGGCGCGGTTACTCGTCACCGGACTCGGCGCGCAGATTTCTCCATCCCTCGCTCGACGAGTTGCATGACCCGCTGCTTATGCGCGACATGCCGGCGGCGCTTGCCCGCCTTCGCGAGGCGATCGGCAGCGGCCAGAAAATCCTGATTTACGGCGACTACGATGTGGACGGCACCACCTCCGTAGTGATCCTCAAGAAAGCGATCGAGATGGCCGGGGGCGCGGCGGATTATTATGTGCCGCACCGGTTGAAAGAAGGCTATGGCATGCGGCCCGAGGTGGTGGAGGCCGCCGCGGCCGATGGCGTAAAGCTGATCGTCAGCGTCGATACCGGCATCCGCGCCGCCGAGGTCGTGGGGCGCGCCAACGAACTCGGCATAGACGTGATCGTGACCGATCACCATCTACCCGAAAGCGGGCTGCCGCCTGCTGTGGCGGTGCTCAACCCGAATCGTCCCGATTGTCCTTATGCGGAGAAGGACCTTTGCGGGGCGGGCGTTGCCTTCAAGCTCTCGCAGGCGCTGCTGGCCTCGCTCGGCTGGCCCGCGGATAAGTTACGCCGGGTGGAGGAATCGTTCCTCAAGATGGTGGCGATCGCGACCGTAGCCGACGTGGTGCCGCTCACCGGCGAAAACCGGGTGATCGTGAAGCACGGGCTCAGCGGCTTGGGGTCGGTGCGGAACCCCGGGCTGCGCGCGCTGCTCGATGTGGCCGGATTTACGAACGGCGCCGTGCCGACGTCTCGCCAGGTCGCTTTCCAGATCGCGCCGCGATTGAACGCCGCGGGCCGCATGGATACGGCGAGGGCGGTGATCGAACTGTTTCTCACCGCGAACGCCGGCCATGCCCGCGCGCTTGCGCAGCAGTTGCACGAGCAGAACGCGGAGCGTCAGCAAGTGGAGGCGGAGACGCGCGAGATGTGCGCGCGAATCGAGGTGGATCCGGCAGCGGCAGGGCTGGTATATTACGCCGAGGACTGGCATCGCGGAGTGCTCGGCATTGTGGCGAGCCGGCTGGTGGACCGGCTGCACCGGCCCGTGTTCGTGCTCAGCCGCAATCCCGATGACGGGTTGGTGCAGGGCTCGGGCCGCAGCATTCCGGCGTTTCACCTGCTCGAAGCGCTGGAATCGATGTCCGAACTGTTCGTGCGCTTCGGCGGCCACCAGCACGCGGCCGGCGTGACGCTCGAAGCCGCGCGAGTGGAGGAATTCCGCGCGCGCTTCAACGCGTGCGCGGCGTCGCGTCTTACGCCGGAGGATTTTCTGCCGGAGATCACGATCGACGGCGTGGTGGAACTGCGGGAGATCGATGAGCGCAGCGCCACGGATGTGTTTACGCTGGCGCCGTTCGGGCACGGCAACCCGCCTCCCGTATTCGCCGCCTGGAACGTGGAAGTAGCCGGGCCTCCGGTGGTCTGGAACGAAAAGCACTTGAAGGTCATGGTGCGGCAGAACGGCCGGACGCTGGCACTCAAGGCTTGGAACTTCGCCCCGCGGGTTGCCGAACTTACTCCCGGCGCCCGCGTGGATGTCGCGTTCACAGTCGAAGAGGACCCCTATTCCGCCGCGCGCGGGTACCCGGCCTGGGCCGCGGTGCTGCGGGAATTTCGCGCCGCCGAAGCGGTCCGCGAAGCGCACGCGTGACGCATAATGGGAAGGTATGACCCCTGAAACCACTGCCGCGACTGCTCTGCCCGCCGTCCCTCTGACCGTTGAAGGAGCCAGCGTTCTGCACCAGATGATGCGGTTCAAACGGCCGGCCTGGAGGGCGTTGGCGGCCGAAGAGCGCCGGCAGATTCTGGACGAGGCGATGCGCGCGCTGGCGGCCATGGAGACGCATTCGGACGGGCGGCAATCCGCCATTTACTCGCTGCTCGGGCACAAGGGGGACCTCATGCTGGTGCACTTCCGTCGCAGCTTCGAGGAACTCAACCAGGCCGAGCTTGCGCTCGCGCGGCTGCGTCTGAGCGATTACCTGGAGCCCACGCATTCGTACCTCTCGATCATCGAACTCGGGTTATACGAATCGACGTCCAAGATCTACGGCGGCTTGGCGGCGCGCGGTGTGCAACCGCACTCGGACGAGTGGAAGCAGGAGATCGAGGCGGCCCTCGACCGGCAGCGGCAGGCGATGGCGCCCCGGCTGTGGCCCGAGGTTCCGGCGGCGAAGTACCTCTGCTTCTATCCCATGGACCGTCGCCGCGGCGAATCGGTCAACTGGTACACGGAACCGATGGCGGAGCGTGCGCGCCTGATGCACGAGCACGGGATGGTGGGGCGGCGATATGCCGGAGAAGTCCGTCAGATCATCACCGGTTCGATCGGGTTCGACGACTGGGAATGGGGCGTGGATTTGTTCGCGGAAGAGCCGCTGGTGTTCAAGAAGTTGATTTACGAGATGCGCTTCGACCACGTGAGCGCGGTCTACGCCTTATTCGGATCTTTCTTCGTGGGAGTGCGGGTTTCCGTCTCGGACTTGGGAAGCTTGCTCGAAACAGAGCCGCGCGCGTAAGCAAGCGGGCCCGGCCCGTTCTACGGTCGCGCCCCTGTGTTCGACGCCTGCGCGTTGAGATGGCGATAGAAACCCAGGTCCCCGCCGGTCAGCATCTTCGTTGCGAAAATGATCTGGCCGGTATGCATCGAGAAGTGCTCCACTACGTGGTAGATCGCTTCGAGCACCGAAACGTCGTAACCCTGAATCACCAGCCGGTCGGATAACCTTGCGGCCGTCACCTGACCAAGCACTGCCGCTGCTTCGTTCACCGCCGCCTTCAGAGAGGCTTTGAGCTGTTCAATCGCAATGCCGCCGCCCGCGGCAAACTCGGCATCCCGATCACGGTGGTCGGGGCGCACGCCGACGCCGGAAACGATCCATTGACTCACGTTTCCGCAAAGGTGCAGAACAAGATTGCCGATCGCGTTCTCGTTGCTGCCGCCGCGCGCCCAGACCTGGTCTTCGTTAAGAATTCCCAGGCACGTCTCGATTTGCGATTCGTGTTGCCCAAGCTGCTTGATGGAAGTTTCCAGAAACAGCCTGTCGAGAGTGCCCGGCATGATTAGCTCTTCTTGCGAGCCGGGGCCTTCTTTGCAGCCTTCTTCGCCGGCGCCTTTTTTACCGGTGCCTTCTTTGCCGCCGCTTTTTTTACCGGCGCTTTCTTCGCTGCTGTCTTGGTTGCTGTCTTCTTCGTAGTCGTTTTCTTAGTTGCCATGGATTCTCCCTATCTACGCAGTATATCCTTCATATCGTCAAGGTTCATCAAAAAACTTACAGCTACTTCGGAAGATATCGCACGCTCGGCTATCCTGAAAGCGAGGAGTACAGTTTTGCCGGAGGCGATTCACATCATCGGCGGAGGACTCGCGGGGACCGAAGCAGCGTGGCAGGCCGCGAAGCGAGGGCACAACGTGGTGCTGCACGAAATGCGTCCGGTGCGCCGCACGCCCGCGCATCAGACCGATCGCCTGGCTGAGTTGGTGTGCAGCAACTCGCTCAAATCGGAGCAGGAGAACACGGCGCCGTGGCTGCTGAAGGAAGAACTGCGGCGGCTCGATTCGCTGCTGCTTGAAGCCGCGGGCAAAGCCCGCGTGCCCGGCGGACATGCGCTCACCGTGGATCGCGACGTGTTCGCCGCGGAGCTCACGGCGGCGATCTCCGCCGAGCCCCGCATCGAGTTGCGCCGCGAAGAAGTCACGGCGATCCCCGACAACGCGACCATGGTGATTGCTTCAGGTCCTTTGACCAGTGACGCGCTGGCGCAGGAGATTTCGCGGATCACCGGAACCAGCAGGCTGTTCTTCTACGACAGCATCAGTCCGATCGTAGAGGCCGATTCCGTAGACACCGGCATCGCGTTCTGGGCTTCGCGATACGGCAAATCGAGCACCGGCACCGACGACTATCTCAACTGCCCGTTCGACCGCGAACAGTACGATCGCTTCCTCGATGAGTTGCTTAAAGCCGAGAGCGTCTCGTCACACACCGGCGAAGAAGATACGCCGTTCTTCGAAGCCTGCCTGCCGATCGAGGAACTGGCGCGGCGCGGGCGCGAGACGCTGCGCTTCGGCCCCATGAAGCCGATGGGGCTGACGGACCCGCGTACCGGCCGCAGGCCGTGGGCGGTGGTGCAGTTGCGCCAGGAGAACCTGCGGGCGGAGAGCTTCAATCTGGTGGGCTTCCAGAACCATCTCAAGTTCGGCGAGCAGGCCCGCATCCTGCGCATGATTCCAGGGCTCGAACGCGCCGAGTTTCTGCGCTTCGGCCAGATCCACCGCAACACTTACATCAATGCGCCGGCGCTGCTCAGCCCCACGCTGCAGCTGCGCGCGCGGCCCGAGGTCTTTTTCGCGGGACAGATCTCGGGTGTCGAGGGATACGTGGAAGCCATCGCCACGGGGCTGCTGGCCGGCGTGAATGCGGCCGCGTACGCCGCGGGCGAGACTCCTAAGCCGCTGCCTCGCGAGACCGCGCTGGGCTCGCTGTGCCACTACATCTCGGGCGCCGACCCCGCGCGCTACCAGCCTGCCAACATCACCTTCGATCTGTTGCCGCAGCTCGACGAGGCGGACCGCGCGCGGATGCGCCACGATAAGAAGGCGCGGCACGCCGAGGTCTGCCGCCGCGCGCTGGCGGCGCTCGACGAGTACCTGCACACGTATGTCTGAGCTGGGCGGCTACATCGACCGGTACCTCGAAGAACTGGTCCGCAGCGGGAACTCGATCCACACGGTGGACGCCTACCGCGTGGACCTGCGCGACTTTCTCCGCTTCCTGGAACCAGCGCCCGAACCGGCCGAGGTCGATGTACTGCGAATGCGCCAATGGCTGGCCGATCTTTACCGGCAGGACCTATCGACCCTTACGATCCGGCGCAAACTGGCCGCAGTCCGCGGGCTGTTTCATTACCTGGTGCGGGAAGGCGTGTTGAAGAAGAATGTGGCGCGCCTGGTCCGTACCCCCAAAGCCCCGAAGACGCTTCCAGAGGTACCGAGCGCCGAGCAGGTCAATAACCTGATCGACGGTGTAGCCGCGCAGAAACTCGAGCGGCCCTTTCCGGTGCGCGACCGCGCCATTTTCGAACTGCTCTACGGCTGCGGGTTGCGCGTCGGCGAACTGGCGGGGCTCGACCTCGGCGATCTCGATCGCAGCGAGAAATGGCTTCTGGTGCGCGGGAAGGGCAAGAAGGAACGCCAGGTGCCAGTGCCCGGCAAAGCCGCCGAATCCCTGGAGAGCTACCTGCGCGTGCGGCCGGTGGTACGCGATGAGCCCGCGGTTTTTCTCAACCATCGCGGCGGCCGGTTGACGGCGCGGGGCATTCGCGGCATCGTCAAATTCTACGCCACTTACGTCGGCGGCGACCCTTCGCTGCATCCGCACAGTTTCCGCCACGCTTACGCCACCCACCTTCTGGCCGACGGCGCCGACCTGCGCGCAATTCAGGAACTGCTGGGCCACGCACGGCTCTCCACCACCCAGAAGTACACGCAGGTTTCGCTCACCGACCTGATGGCCGTTTACGATAGAGCCCATCCGAAGGCGAAAGGCTGATGCGCGTCGCAATCGCCGATTTGCGAAAAGAGTTCCGGCCCATGCTGCGGCTTGCCGCGCCGCTGGCGGTGGCCGAACTTGGCTGGATGGCGATGGGGATCGTCGATACCATCATGGCCGGCCCGCTCGGCCCGGCGGCCGTCGGCGCCGGCATTCTCGGCAACATGGTCTATTACCCGATCGTCACCAGCGGGGTCGGCGTGTTGCTCGGGATGGATACGCTGGTCTCGCAATCGTTCGGGGCTAACGATCCGGCCGATTGCCGCCGCACGCTGGTGAGCGGTATGTGGCTGGGGCTTGCCCTTGCGCCGCCGCTGGCGCTGACGATTCTGGCCGTGATCCCGCTGATGCGCGCCGCCGGTGCGATCCCCGAAGTGATGGCGCAGTGCGCGCCCTATATGAAAGCGTTGATCTGGGGAATTCTGCCGCTGTTCCTGTTCAGCGCCGCGCGGCGGTACCTCCAGGCGGTGAACATGGTCAAGCCCGTGACTTTCGCGCTGGTGAGCGCAAGCCTCACAAACTTCCTCGGCAACTGGGTGCTGATGTACGGCCACTGGGGATTTCGCGCGATGGGCCTCGCCGGCTCGGGTTGGTCCACGACGGTCTCGCGCGTTTATATGGCCGCGGTAATGCTTGCTGCCGTACTCTGGCACGAGCGCAAAACGGGGAACCTGCTATTCCATGTCTCATGGCGGCCCGATCCCGAGCGCCTTGGGAAACTGATCTCATTGGGCCTGCCCGCCGCCGGGCAGATCGCCTTCGAAGGCTCGGTCTTCGGGATCGTGACCGTGATGGCGGCGAAGCTCGATGCAGTTTCGCTTGCGGCCCACGGGATCGCGGTACAGGTAATCGCCACCACTTACATGGTCCCGCTCGGAATTTCCTCAGCCGCCGCGGTGCGGGTCGGGCAGGCAGTGGGGCGGAAGGATTCGCGCGGCGCGTCAGCTTCCGGTTGGGCCGCGCTGCTCATCGGTGCAGGGTTTATGGCCGCGGCGGGCGTGGCTCTTTGGGTGGTGCCGGGCTGGATTGTGCGGATTTTCATCCGGGATGCGGCGGTGGTCAGCGCGGGAACGGTGCTGCTGCGGATCGCGGCGTTCTTCGAACTCTTCGATGGCCTGCAGACGGTGGCGACGGGCGCCTTACGCGGGCTCGGCGATACGCGCTCGCCGATGCTGGCGCACCTGGTGTTCTACTGGCTGGTGGGCATGCCCGTGACGTGGCTGCTGTGCTTCCACTGGGGCTGGGGAGCACCCGGCATCTGGGTCGGGCTGAGCGCCTCTCTCATCCTCATCGGCGGCACGCTGCTGATGGTTTGGCGTCGTCGTCAGAAGGACCAGAGCACGCTGGTGTAGCCGGTGTTCGCGTGGAAATTCCGGTAGAAGCCGAGAAGCTGAAACCGTTCGGCGTAATTGTAGAACTCCCAGCCGGCGTTCCAGCGCAGCTTCGGCGAAATTTTGATCGACACGCGGCCCATCGGTGAAAGGTATGTCAGGGGAAACGCCTGCACCGAGCTGAGCACCGACTGGATGGGATCCGCGGTTCCGGGGGATGCGGCCGTGACGCGGCCATCGCCCGTGTCTTTCGTCAGGCTGACACCGGCGAATACGTCTACGCGGCGGCGGATGCCGAAGTGGGCGATCAGATTGGCCGCATGGAGGTTGCTCAAGTAAAGGGACGAATAGCCGGTTTGCAATTGCGGCCGGTTGCTCTGGCTGGCGAAGAACGCCAGGCCCGAAACGGTATCCAGGTGCAGCTTCATGTAACTGGCGTCCAGGCCCAACCACTCGCGCGGAGACCAGGATGCACTTGCGGTGTAAGTGCGGGAATGCGAGCTGAAATTCGCCAGGGTGGCTTCCGGATTAAGATTGTAGGCCTGGCTATAAACGCCGGAGAGTTGCACCGTTCGCAGCCGGTAACCGACCCGGCCGTTGATGGTGTGATAGTTCTTCCGGCTGATCGGAGTCAGGGGGTTGTCCGCACGGCCGAGTTCGCCCTCCAGGCTGAACGACAGCGGTTTGATCGGATTCAGCCGCACGCCGATGCGACCCGTGCTCAGACGGTTGCCGACTTCGTACGGATTGAAGTCGCCTGTCCCGGGTGAAGCGGGAACGTTGAAGGCCTCGATCGTCCGCACGGACCGGTCCGTATAGAGATATCCGCCGAAAAGTCCCAGCCAGCGGTTCACGCGGTAATTTGCGATGGTCGAGTTTGTGATCAACCGCATGGCGAGATAGCGAAAATAAACGGTGGCGCCCAGATCGGTTCCGGTATTGATTTCCGAATAGATCGAGCTCCCGTCCACGCGATTATCCGTGACCGCGGTGGTGTTGATCACCGATAGCCCCTCCGCCGGGTACAGGGTCAAGGTGAAATTACCCGCCAGCATCGGCCGCTGGGCGGTGCCGCCTACCGCGATCTGGCGCGATTCCGCCAGGCCGAACTGATTCACTCCCGCCCCGAATTCGTTCTCGGAGAAGTTGCTGCTCCCGCTGATGTAAGTCATGCGCGCGTCGATTCCGAACCACTTGCGCCGTGTGAAGAGATCGCCGAACCAGCCCGGGCTGGCTCCGTGGATCGGAGCGAAGCGCTGGAACAGGTTGAGCGCGATCTGTCCGGCGCCGGCTCCGATTCCGTTCCCGGCAGCCACTACGCCATTCGAGTTGAAGGGGGAGTCGTCCTTGAAGCCGTCCCAGCGGCGGGTCACCACCAGGCGGAACCCTTTCCAGTTGACGTCTGCGCCCAGCCGGTACTCGGTCCACTGCTGGCGGAGATCGGCAAATACGGGCAAAGCGGCCCCGCTGACGTCCAGTTCCTGAACCGTGGAAAGCGCCGGCCCGTCCTGATTGCTGCGGCTGAAACCCAGCCGGAAGCGGATCTTCGACTGGGGAAGCAGCACCAGGTCATGGTCCTGAACGCGGTAGGTGGTATCGAACTGGTGGAGGCCGGCGGCCGTCGTGAGTCCGGGGTTGAAGTAGTCATTCAGCCTCCAGTGCATGTCGTATTGGTAGAGTCCGTTCTTTTCGAGCCGCAGGATTGCCGATTGATAGGGGTCGTTCCCCAGTCCCTGGGTCTGGAGCGCGAGCTTGTCGAAATAGCGGCCGTGCCCGTCCTTCGAGTCCATCGTGAAACTGCTGCCGAGTAGCCGGATGCCGCTTCCATAGTTCTCGATGCTGCGGTACATCCCGAGATTGCCGCCGACGGCCTTCCAGCGATAGCCCAGTTCAAACGATTGCGTGATGTTGTAGGTTCCGGCGTCTTCACCGCGGGGAGCCCCCACAGTCTCGGGTGTAGGCGCTGCCGGCTGTTGCGCGGTCGCGGCGGCAGCCAATAGGAAAAAGAGAATTAGCTCTCTCTGCATCGGGTCACCTCAGGAAATACTGGTCCACGTTGGAGCCGTGAATCCGCACGTGGCAGGTCGTGCATCTTTGGAATCTGGGGTCCAGCAGGTTATGGCGGGAGGTCTGGATATCCGCGCCCTGCCCGCGAATGCCGGAGCCGCCGCCGTTATGGCACTCCAGGCAGAGGGTGAAGACAACGGGCCTCCTGAGGAGCTTCGCATTGATGGAGCCGTGCGGATAGTGGCAGGTTTCACAGCCCTCCACGGCGACAGACGCGTGTTCGAAAACGAATGGGCCGAACTTGTCGGCATGACACTTGATGCAGGGCGCCTGATTGCCGGCTCCCTCGGCCATCATTCGAGGGCTCTGGGCGGTTCGCCATGTCGCCGGGAAGGCCCCATGGGGGTTGTGGCAGTCGGTGCAGTCCATGAAACCCTCGTTCACCCGATGACGCGACGGCATTTCGAACTGCGCCCGTTGCGCGGCATGGCATCCGTAGCACACGTCGCGCTGTTTCTTTGCCAGCAGGTACTTTGGCGTGGCAGAGCGATGGATGGAATGGCAACTGGTGCAGGCCACACCGTTCAGAGTGTGTTCCGAACTTCGGATGTTGACACGATTCAGGTCTTTCGCGTGGCAAGCCAGGCAATCGTCCAGAACCTGCTGCGCCGACATCAGGGAAAATGCGTTGGGAATGGTGGTCTTTCCCCCTCGCTCCCCCACGTGGGCCTTCCCCGGGCCGTGGCAGCCCTCGCACCCCGTGCGTTCGGGCGGTTCGCCCCCGCCGGCGACGCTCTTAAAGTGGGGGTTCTTATAAAAGTTGAGCCAGATGTCCGCATGGCAGGTACGGCAGACGTTGCTCCCTACGTAACCGGAACCGGATAGAGTTTGAGCCCCTGCCGACCCGATCAGGAACAACAAGGATGCAAGACGCCCGGTGCGAACCATACAGAGCATCATAGCGGGCGCCGGAGCGGACGCCACCGCCCGCAAGAGGCTTTTCACGTCACTTTTACATCTTCAATACGCAGGAATACGTGGCGGGGAACCGGTAGCAACTGGGTCGCCACTTTTTTGTTGCGGCTTTTCGGCCGAATGCGCCATAGTGGAATTGGCGTCCAAACACGTGTAGAGCGCAGCCACAGGACCGAATCCAATCCCTTCAGGGAGAGCGCCTTCCGTGTCGCGCCGGGGCGTTCGATGGCGGAAAACTTCCTGTTTTTCACAGAACTGCTGGGAATGCCGGTCCTCGACCTGAAAGGCCGCCGTATCGGCCGGGTCAAGGACGCCGCCTTGGTTCCACTGGTTCATTCGTCCCGGATCGACCGGCTCCTGGTCGGCGGCGGCGATACCTGGCTGACCATCCGCTACGACCAGATCCGCGCCATCGGCCTGGGAGAGGGGATTGCGCTCAGCGATGAGCAACTCATTCCTTATCACGAGGATGAGTACATGCTCCGGATCTCCCGCGACCTTCTCGATCAGCAGATTATCGATGTCACCGGGCGCAAGGTGGTCCGCGTCAACGACGTCACGATGGCGATCCACCATAACGAACGTGACACCCTCACGGTCCTCGACATCGACATCGGGATCCGCAGCATTCTGCGCCGCCTGCTCCAGGGGGCGATCCCGCCGCGGTGGATCCGCCGCCTCTCCCAGGCCATCCCGCCGAACTCGATCCGCTGGGCCTTCGCCAACGTCGTCGAACCCGACCCCCTGCGGCGCCTGCGGCTGAACATCTCCTATCAGAACCTGGAAGCGATGCACCCGGCCGACCTGGCCGACATCGTCGAGGAACTCAGCCCCGCCGAACGCGAAGCGATTTTCGAGACGATCGACAGCGAAGTTGCCGCCGAGGCCCTTTCCGAAATCGATCCGAAGATGCAGGCCAGCATTCTCGAATCCCTGGAGCCGGAGAAGGCCGCCGATATCGTGGAAGAAATGGCCCCCGACGAGGCCGCGGACATCCTCTCCGAACTGGAGGAGGAGACCTCGGAAGAGATTCTCGACGAGATGGATTCGGCCCCCAAGACCGAGGTCCGGGAGCTGCTGGAATTCGAGGAAGACACCGCCGGCGGGATGATGAACACCGAGTTTGTTTCCCTGCACGACAACGCTTCCGTGATGGATGCGCTGGGGGCGCTCAAGGGGAACGAAGACCTGCTCGAGTCGCTGAACACGCTCTTCCTGGTGGATGCCGACGAGCGGCTCACCGCGTCCATTCCCCTGGCGCGCCTCTTTGTCGCCTCCGGGGGAGCCAAGCTGAAGGATCTGGCCATTGAGACGCTGATTCAGGTGTCCGTGGATGAAAAACAGGACCGGATCACGGAACTGTTCGACAAGTACAACCTGCTGACTTTGCCCGTCGTGGACGAAGACGGCAAACTGGCCGGGGTTATCACCGCCGACGACATCATTTCCGTTCTGAGGCAAAAATAGCGGGATGCGAAAGCTCCTGTTCCGCTTTCGCTATCACCTGGCGGTGTTCTTCGCTGTCCTCGGGCCCGGATTCATCACGGCGGTAGTGGACAACGATTCGGGCGGCATCTTCACTTACTCCGCCGCCGGGGCGCAGTTCGGGTACCTGCCCCTTTGGACGCTGCTGCCCATCACCCTGCTCCTGATCATCACGCAGGAGATGTCCTCGCGCATGGGCGCCGTGACCGGCAAAGGGCTCTCGGACCTGATCCGTGAGGAGTTCGGGCTGCGCATCACGTTCCTGATCATGACCTTGCTCGTCCTGGTCAACATCACCAACGTGATGTCGGAATTTGCGGGTGTCGCCAGCTCGCTCGAGCTGTTTCACGTCAGCCGCTATATCTCCGTGCCGCTCTCGGCGGTGGCCGTCTGGTTCCTGGTGGTGAAGGGGAACTATCGCAGCGTCGAGAAAATCTTCCTGTTTGCGTGCGTTCTCTATATCACGTACGTGATCTCCGGGATCCTGGTGAAGCCGGACTGGAAGGAAGCGGCGATTTACAGCGTGAAGCCCGTCCTGCTGCTGGAGCCTGCGTACATTTACATGCTGATCGGCATGGTGGGGACCACGATCGCCCCGTGGATGCAGTTTTATCTGCAGGCCGCAGTGGTGGAAAAGGGGATCACCGCGAAGGATTACGCCGAATCGCGGATCGAGGTGATCGTCGGCTGCTTCATGACCTCGGTGATCGCGTTCTTCATCATCGTGGCCTGCGCCGGCGCGATTTACAGCGTCAGGCCGCGGGAAATCACGGACGCGGCGCAGGCCGCCATTGCACTGAAACCGTTCGGAAACTACGCGTTTCTGCTGTTCAGCGCGGGCCTGTTTAACGCTTCGATTTTCGCCGCCTGCATCCTGCCGCTTTCCACGGCGTACTCGGTTTGCGAAGGGCTGGGTTTCGAATCGGGCGTAAACCGCCGCGTTCGCGAGGCTCCGATTTTTTACTCGCTCTACACTTTGCTGATCGTCGTCGGCGCGGGGGTGGTGCTGATCCCGCAGTTTCCGCTGGTGAGGATGATCCTGCTCTCCCAGGTGCTGAACGGGATGTTGCTGCCGTTCATCCTGATTTTCATGATCAAGCTGATCAACAAGCAGGAACTGATGGGTGAGTGGGTCAACCCGCGCTGGTTCAACCTGGTTTCCTGGGTGACGGTCGTCGTCATTATCGGGTTGACCCTGGCCTACGTGGGCATCACGGTTCGCGGCATGCAGTAGTTACACTGGATGGGTGCCGATTTCGATCGACGTCATCAACCCGGCGACGGGTGAGCAGGTCGCCAGCGTGCCGGAGACGGATCCCGAAGGGGTGGACCGCGCGGTGGCTGCCGCGCGAGCCAGCTTCGAGAACAAGTCCTGGCGCGGCATGGACCCCTCGAAACGGGAGCGCATCCTCTGGAACATCGCGGAGCTTCTGCTCAAGCACCGCGCCGCGCTGGCCGAAACCATCACGCTCGAAACCGGCAAAACGCTGCGCGAAGCGGCTGGCGCCGACGTCAATCCGGCGGCCGATTGTTTCCACTACTACGCGGGCTGGGTGCGAAAAATCCGCGGCAGCACCATTCCGGTGGACGGGCCTTACCTGAATTACACTCTGCGGGAACCCGTAGGGGTGGTGGGAGCGATCGTGCCCTGGAACTTTCCGCTGCAAATCGCGGCGTGGAAGGTCGCCCCTGCGCTGGCGTGCGGGTGTTCGGTGGTGCTCAAGCCTTCGGAACTGACTCCGCTGAACGCCATGAAGCTGGGCGAGATTGCGATGGAAGCCGGGCTGCCGGAAGGCGTGCTGAACGTGGTGACCGGGTACGGTCCCACTGCGGGCGAAGCGCTGACGCTGCACGAAGACGTCGATAAGATCAGCTTCACGGGCTCAGTCGCGACCGCGCGCCGCCTGCTCGAAAACTCCGGCGTTTCGAACCTGAAGCGGCTCAGCCTGGAACTCGGCGGGAAGTCGCCGTTCATCGTTTTCCCGGATGCGGACCTCGAGGCCGCCGTAAAGGCCGCATTTTGGGGGATCTTCGGCAATAAGGGCGAGATGTGCACGGCCGCCTCGCGGATCGTGGTTCACGAGGATCTCTACGACCGCTTCGCGGAAGAACTGGCGGCGCGGGCGCGCAAACTGCGGTTGGGGAACCCGATGGATCCGGCGACCCAGATGGGCTCGCAGATTTCCGGCCGGCAGTTGGACCGTATCCTGGATTACATCGAATCCGGAAAAGGGGCCGGGGCGCGCCTGCTTTGCGGGGGAGAGCGCGATACCGAAGGCGAGAAGGCCAAGGGGTTCTTCGTAAAGCCCACGGTGTTCGGAGAAGTGGAGCCGGGGATGAAGATCGCCCGCGAGGAGATTTTCGGCCCGGTGACGTGCCTCATGCGGTTCCGCGAGCCGGAAGAGGCCATCCGCATCGCCAACGCGACGTGCTACGGCCTGGCATCCGCCGTCTGGACGCGCGACCTTTGCCTGGCCCACCGGGTTGCCGCGGAGATCAAGGCAGGCTCGGTGTGGATCAACGCCTACAACGCCTTCGATTCAGGCTCGCCGTTCGGCGGCTACCGCCAGAGCGGTTTCGGCCGGGACCTGGGCGCGGAAGCGATCGAGCAGTACACCAACGTCAAATCGGTCTGGGTGGCAATGTAATCGACGGGGCGCCAGACGGTACAATATTCGGACAAGCTCAGGAATCCTTCCATGAAGCGCCTCTGGTTTTTTCTCGTATGCGTCCCGCTGTTTGCAGCGGACACCATTCCAGGCCGGTACATCGTCGAACTCTCGACTGAATCCGTGGCGGCCCACGTGGTTCGCGTCGGGCCACGCGTTTTGGGCCGGCTCGCGCTGCACTCGACCGACGCCGAACAGCACCGGGCGCGCATTCGCGGAGAGCAGGCGGCCGCGGCTTCGGCCATCCAGGATGCCGGGGGCGAAGTGGCGGCGGCGGTCGAGAATGTCGATAACGCTCTGGCGGTGCGGATTCCGGAGGCGGAAGCCTCGCGCCTTGCGTCGGTCCCTGGCGTGCGCGCGGTGTACCCCGAACGCGTGTTCCACCTGCTGTTGGACCATGCCCTGCCGATTCACCACGTGCCGGAAGCCTGGACGCAGGTCGGGTTGGGCAACGCGGGTGCGGGAGTCCGGATTGCCATGATCGACACAGGCATCGACATAGGGCATCCCGGATTTCAGGATGCGACGTTTCAGGCGCCCTCCGGATTTCCGAAAGCCGACACGCATGCCTATCTGTCTTACACCAACAACAAAGTCATCGTGGCCCGCAGCTACGCCTCGCTGTTTAGCAAGCCCGATCCCGATCCCTCGCCGGCCGATCACGTGGGGCACGGGACCGCTACGGCCATGGCGGCCGCGGGGGTGCAGAACTCCGGCCCCCTGGCCACGATCAGCGGCGTCGCGCCGCGCGCCTATCTCGGCAGTTACAAGGTGTTCGGTACTCCGGGCGTGAACGACAGTGCTCCGGAGAGCGCCATCCTGAAAGCAATTGACGATGCCGTGGCGGACGGGATGGATATTATCAACCTGAGCCTGGGGTCCGACGACGCGCCGTTGCCTTCGGGCGACTCCGAAGTGCTCGCGCTGGCTAACGCGGCCGCGGCCGGAGTGGTGGTCGTCGCGGCGGCGGGCAACAATGGCCCCGATCCGGCTACCGTCGGATCGCCGGCCTCCGGAGCCTCGGTAATCGCGGTCGGTGCGTCGGCCAACGACCGGCTGTTTGCCGCCTCGATCCTGGTGCCGGGAGTCAGTCCTTTCGTGGCGACTCCAGGGTCGGCGTCATTGTCCGCCGCGCCCGTTACGGGCTCGCTGACCGACGTGGCAACGCTGGACAGCACCGGACTCGCATGCAGTGCCCTGCCGGCCGGTTCTCTTTCGGGCGCAATCGCCCTGATCTTTCGCGGGACTTGCCCGTTCGAGACGAAGCTGAATGATGCCAAAGCCGCCGGGGCGATCGGCGGGCTGGTCTACGACAACGTGGATGGAGAATCCCCTGTGACCATGGTCATGGGATCGGCGAACCTGCCATCTGACATGATTTCCTACCAGGACGGGCTGGCGCTTAAGAAAATGCTCACCACGCGGCCCGTCGCGCAGCGGCATCCGCTATTGCAGTCGCGCCGCCGGTTCCCCAATTTTCCGCCTCCCACTGTCCGGCTGACGCTGCAGTTCGCCCTGGGGGCGCTTTACAGTAATCCGGCGCGCCTGGCATCGTTCTCGGCAGAGGGGCCGAACGTGGATCTTGCGATCAAGCCGGACCTGGTTGCCGTGGGGATGAACATGTATACGGCGGCCGAAAAGCTGGACCCGAATGGCGACATTTACAGTGCTAACGGCTACTCGGTCGAGCAGGGCACCAGTTTTTCGACCCCGCTGGTGTCCGGCGCCGCCGCGCTCCTCAAAGCCGCCCGGCCCGGCTTGACTGCCGCCCAATACCGCTCGCTGATCGTGAATTCGGCGGACCCGGCTTCCCTGATTCCCGGAACGCCGGCGACCGTGCAGCAGGCCGGCGCGGGGGTCCTGAATGTGCTGGCGGCGATCAACGCCACGGCAGCGGCGGCGCCGGTCTCGCTCAGCTTTGGCTCGGGCGGCGGGACGATCAACTCCACGCTCACTCTGAATGTCTCGAATGTCGGCACGGCCGCCGACACGTTTCGGATTGCGGTGGTTCCGTCGGCGGGAGCCGTGATGCCGTCCGTGCCTGCCGGGACGGTCGATCTTGCAGTGGGCGCAGCCACGGCGATACCCCTCCATTTTTCCGCGGCGGGGCTGGCCCCCGGACGTTATGAGGGATACATCACGATTCAGGGGTCTCGATCGGGCGTCCTCACGCGGGTGCCGTATTGGTACGGCGTGCAGTCGCCAACCCCCGGGTACATCACGATCCTGAACCAGGCGACCAGTGGAACGGTCGGCTCCGCGGTCAGTCAGGCGATGATCTTCCGGATCACGGACCAATTCGGGATTCCCATGAACCTGTCTTCGCCCAATTTCTCGGTGTCCGCGGTTTCGGGCGGCGGCAGCGTGACCCGGGTGCAGTCTGCGGGGAATCAATCGCCTTACTCGTTTGTGGTGAGCGTTCGATTGGGGACAACGGCGGGCAACAACGTGTTCCGGATCCAGGTTGGCACGCTCACGAAAGACGTCAGCATTCCAGGGCAGTGAACCGGAGCGCTTCCGGTATAATGTGACGAGGGACTTATCCCTGCTTCATGACGGATATCAAGAAAAAACTTCAGGACGAAATTACGACGCTCGAATACGAGCTCCACGTCGAGTTGCCGAAGGAGATCCTGAAGGCCAGAGCCCATGGCGATCTCAGCGAGAACGCCGAATACCACGCAGCGAAAGACCGGCAGGGATTCGTAAACGCGCGGTTGAACCAGTTAAAGAAGCGCCTTTCCGAGATGGCGATGGTCGATTTCTCGAAAATCCCGCACGGCAAGGTAGGGCTCGGGTCCACCGTGGTCGTGCTCGATACCAAAAAAGAAGAGGAATTGACATACAATCTGGTAACGAGCGAAGAAGCCGACGCGGCGAACGGGAAGATCTCCACCACGTCGCCGATCGGCCGCGCGCTGCTGGGCCGGGAAGTCGGCGATTCGGTAAAAGTCCAGAGCCCCGGCGGAGTCAAGGAACTCGAGATTTTGAAGCTGAGCACGATTCACGATGCAGTCAAGTGAGTTATGACGTACACCAGCCTGATCGGTAAGATCTTCGGTGCGGCAATCGACCGGATCGTCCGCTGGCTGGCGCTGTCCCGCATCCACCCCAACGCTCTGACCGCGATAGGCCTGGTCATTAACATCTGGGCTGCCTGGCTGTTCGCCAGGGCCGGAAGCGCGCCGGATCCGCGGGTCGATTTCCGCTGGGCCGGGCTGGTGGTGATCGGCGCGGGGCTGTTCGACATGGTGGACGGCCGGGTGGCGAGAGCGACCAGCCAGGTGACGCGGTTCGGCGGGTTCTTCGACTCCGTGGTGGACCGCTACTCGGACCTCGCCCTTTACATGGGGCTGCTGGTCTACTACGCCTCGATCAACCGGTTCTTCTACATCGTCCTGACCGCGATCGTGATGACCGGGTCGGTGATGGTGAGCTACACCCGCGCCCGCGCCGAAAACGCGATCCCGAAATGCAAGGTGGGGTTCCTGGAGCGGCCGGAGCGCATCGTGCTGATCATTATCGGCGCGTTGTTCGACCGCATGGCCCCGGCGCTCTGGGTGATCGCAATTTTTGCAAACCTGACGGTAATCCATCGCATGATTTACACCTGGCAGGAGGCCACCCGGCTGGAAGATGCGCAACTCCGGGCGGTGAAGCCAGAGCCGGCCGTCATTCCACAAAACCACTAGCCGGAGAGTATCGCTTGCAGTCCGCGAGCGTTTCGCGATAGGCTTTCACAGGTCCATTTCGGGGGGCCCGCTCCCTTGCGGTTGCGGCTCTGTTACAGCATTCAAGGAGGAAAAGGGTATGGCTTTGGAGTTTGTGGGAACATCCCTGGCACTCAGCCAGACGGGTCTCGATGCCGTCACGAACAGCCTCGGGGTAGGGGCAGCCGAGTTGTGGACCGTGATCACGGTGGAAACGTCCGGGCGCGGTTTCCTGTCGGACCGGCGCCCGCCGATTCTCTTCGAACGGCACATCTTCCACCAGTTAACCGGGGGGAAGTTCGACGACGGTGATATCAGCGATCCGAGTTCCGGGGGCTACGGACCGCTCGGCGCGGCGCAATACGTCCGCCTTTCGCGCGCGATTGCGCTCGACCGGACCGCCGCTTTGCAGAGCGCGTCGTGGGGGTTGGGACAAATCATGGGCCGGAATTGGGCGATGGCGGGCTTTTCGGACGTGGCCGGCATGGTAAGCGCGATGAGCCTCTCAGAAGACGCGCAACTGACTGCGATGGGGGCGTTTTTGAAATCCTCCAAGCTGGACCGCGCGCTCCAGGGCCACGATTGGACCGGGTTCGCCAAGGGCTATAACGGACCCGCCTTCATGAAAAACCGCTATGACGAAAAGCTCGCGGCGGCGTATAGTACGTTCAGTTCGGGGAAGTTACCCGACCTGACCGTCCGGAGTGCCCAACTTTACCTCGGCTTTCTTGGATTCGACCCTGGCCCGATCGATGGCATGATGGGCCTACGGACACGGCAAGCGATTGCCGCCTTCCAGGCATCCAAGGGGATGCCCACCGCCGGAGCGGTGAACCTGGCCTTAGTCTCGGCGCTTGCACCAAGTGCAGGTTAAGAGTTCAGGCGAACGAGCGGAACTGGTCTATGCCGCCGGAAGGGGCGGCAGGCTGCGTTAACAGCTGTCGGACAACCCGAAGCAGTTCCTGGATGACGAAGGGCTTTTCCAGAAAGGCCGCGCAGGGAAACGCCGTCAGTTTCCTACTGAATTCCACTCTGTCGTAATACCCGGATAAAAACAGGAACTTTGCGGCTTTCCCGCTTGAAGCCAGATGGGTTGCGAGTTCCAGCCCGTTCATTCCAGGCATGTATATGTCTGTGACCACTAACTCGAGGGGGCCGGTATCTCCGGCGGCGATCAGGGCACGTTCGGCATCTTCAGCCAGAATGATTTCCGTTTCGGGGCCCGATATCGCATCGCGCAACAGCATCCGTATCGAGGGTTCGTCGTCTACCACCAGAATCCGCTTGCGCTCCATCGGACTAGAGAGTACCACTGTTAACGGTCCGGCCGTACTGGCAGTAAATCGTCAATAGACATCTTGGCGTTAGCAAAGATACACATGAGACTAAGTCATCGGATAAGTCCTAGATTGGTCGCAGTAAGTTACGGAAGGCCCGGGGCTACCGGGCCGGGTTTTTAGTTGCAGTGCGACGAAGAAAAAGCGAAAATGGAGGAATGGAACTCGTAGGCATTGCCCGCCTGGCGGCGAGGAGCGAGTTGCTGGAAGCCAAGCGGGCAGTCCGGTATTTCGAGATTCCCAGCCGGTCCATTCTCAACCGGACCAAACCGGGAATGCCCTTTCAATGGACCATCAACCCGTACCGGGGCTGCGAATTCGGGTGCAAGTATTGCTACGCGCGGTACACCCACGAGTTCATGGAATTGGAGCCGGCGGATTTCGAGGACCGGATTTATGCCAAGTCCGCCGCGGCGCACCTGCTCCGTCAGGAACTCGCCCGAGTTCCCCTCAAGGACCATATAGCGATCGGAACCGCCACGGATCCTTACCAGCCGGCCGAGCGTCGTTTCAACCGTACCCGGTCCATCCTGGAGGTATTTGCGGCTGGGCGGGGGCGTTACCTGGGGATCACCACCAAATCCGATCTCGTACTGCGCGATCTCGACCTTTTGCAGCAGGTCGTGCGCGGGAATGTTGCGGGCGTCAATATGACCATTACGACGCTCGACGAGCGCCTGGCCCGGCTTCTCGAACCGCGCGCGCCGCGGCCGGATTTGAGGCTGGAAGCGGTCAGAAAGCTGAGCGAGGCAGGAATCCCGACCGCCGTATTCCCCAACCCGATCATGCCCGGCTTGACCGACAGCGCCGGTTCGCTGGGCCGGTTGGCGAAGGCGGCGCGCGACGCCGGAGCGGTCTCCTTCGGCGGCGGTCCCCTGTTCCTGATGCCCTCGGCGCAGAAGATCTTCTTTCCGTTTCTGGAACGGGAGTTTCCCGATCTGGCGCCGCGTTACCGGCGGATGTTCGAGCGCTCGGGGAGACTGGGTCGGGAGTACAAGGAGCAACTGGCGGCGCGCGTGGCCGCGATTCGCGAACGGCATGGGCTTGCTTCCGGCCCGATCGAGTACAAGCCGGAACTGCCGGCGCCGGAACAAGGGGAACTCTTCGAATGAACCGAAACGGCGCCAACGGGTACAATGCGGTCTGATGCGACGGCGCTCCGCCCTCCGCAATGGGATTGAATTCGGTCTGGCGCTGGCGGCGCTGAAATCGCTGGAATGGGCGCCGTCCGGCGCGGCTCTCTGGCTCGCGCGCCGGTATGTCCGGCTGCTCGATATGGCGATTCCCAGGCTCCGCCGCGTGGCCCGCCACAACCTCCTGCTGACGATGCCCCGCCTGGGCGATGCCGCGCGGGAGGAGACTATAGACGGTGTATTCTTCTCGATCGCAAGAATTCTGGCGGCGTTTGCCCGCTTTCCCGCGATTCGCCCGGAAAACCTGGGCGCGTGGATCCGGTGCGAAGGCATGGAGCACGTGGATGCCGCCCGGAAACGCGGGAAGGGCGTCCTGTTCGCCACGGCGCACCTGGGGAACTGGGAATTGAGCGCCTTTGCCTACGCGATGCTCGTCGAACCGATGGACGTAGTAGTCCGGCCTCTGGATAATCCGCTGATCGACCGGCTGGTCGAGCGCCGCCGCGGCCTCTCGGGAAACCGTTTGATCCTGAAAACGGATTCGGCGCGCATGATCCTGAAAGCTCTGGCCCGCAACCGCGCGGTAGGGATACTCATCGACCAGAACGCCTCGCCCGAGAGCGGCACGTTCGTGGATTTCTTCGGTGTGTCCGCCTGCGCCGGAACCGGCTTCGCCAAACTCGCGGCGCGCAGCGGAGCCGCCGTGATTCCAGGGTTCGCCCTCTGGTCGGCCCGGGATCGCATGTACGTATTGCGCTTCCTGCCGCCCGTCGAAATCAGCGGCGACCCCGTGCGGGATACCCAGGCAATCCAAGCCGTGTTGGAGCAGGTGATCCGCGACCATCCGGACCAGTGGCTCTGGGTCCACCGCCGCTGGAAAACGCGTCCGGCGGGCGCTCCTCCGCTGTATGAAAAGGTACCCGACGTGAAAGGGGCTCTGTAGTATTCTGTGGCTGGGCCTGGAGTGACGAATCGAATCCCGCGTTCCCCCTTGTACAGCGGTGTTTTTGCCTTGGCAGTATCGGCCGCCGCGGTGCTTGCCTCGCTCCTTCTGCGCCTGGTACTCGAGCCGAATATCAGCTTTCTTTTTCTTCTGGCTGTCTGGTTCAGCGCCTGGTTTCACGGGAGGACCGGCGGGCTCACCGCCACGGCGGCATCCGCGATCGGCATTCTGTTCTTCTTCCTGCGGCCGGATCCCGCGGCGTCCGCGCCGTCCGTCACCATTCTGGCCAACATTCTGATTTTCGTCGTCATCGCGTCTCTCCTCACCTGGGTTACGGCGTCGTTGCGTGAAAACCGGCAGGTGCTCTCCGCGACGCTGTCGAGCATCGGGGACGGCGTGGTGGCCACCGACCGCGACGGCTGCATCACGTTCCTGAATCCGGTGGCGGAGACCCTGACGGGCTGGCCGCGGGCCGAAGCGCGAGGGCGCCCCGTCTCGGAGGTGTTGACGCTGGTGGACGAAACCCGCCACGAGCCGATTCCTGACCCGATCGCTCGCGCCCTTAGGGAGCGCGTCCTGGTAACGATGCCGAACCCGGCGGCGCTGGTTTCGCGCAGCGGCGTTCAGGTTCCCGTGGAGCACAGCGCTTCGCCGGTGCGCGACGATTCGGGCGAAGTGCGCGGCGCCATCCTGGTCTTCCGCAACCTGGAAAAGCGCAGGCAACTGGAAGAACAGGTCCGGCACTCGCAGAAGATGGATGCGGTCGGTCGCCTTGCCGGCGGGGTTGCGGGCGATTTCAATAACGTCCTCACCGTAATCACCGGGTATGCCGAGTTGCTGCGAACGGAGGCCGCCCCGAACAGCGCGAACCGCCGCTTCGCCGATGAGATCATCTGGGCGGCGGAACGCGCCGCCGCGCTGACGCGCCACCTTCTCGCGTTTTCCCGCGGCACGGCCGCAGAGCCCAAGGTACTCGACCTGAACCTCATGGTCGGCGGCATGGAACCCATGCTGCGCCGCCTGCTTGGCCAAAACATCGAGCTGATTCTGCTCACCACGCCGGGGATCGGCAGAGTCCGGGTGGACCCCGCGCAACTGGAGCAGGTGGTGGTCAACCTGGCCACGAACGCACGAGACGCCATGCCCGAAGGCGGCAAACTCGTGATCGAGACGGCGAACGTGGATCTGGAGGATCCGGCCAGCAAGAACATCGGGGTGAAGCCGGGTTCTTACGTCATGCTGGCGGTCAGCGACACGGGAGTGGGGATGACCTCGGAAACCCGCTCGCGCCTGTTCGAGCCGTTGTTCACAACCAAAGCACCCGGAAAAGGAAGCGGACTCGGCCTGGCAACGGTCTACGGCGCCATCAAGCAGGCGGAAGGGCAGGTCACGGTGTATAGCCAACCCGGCTGTGGCACGATCTTCGAAATTTACCTGCCGCGCGCCGTGGATGTGGTGGAGGAGCCGGTCAAGAAACGTTCCGCCAAAGGTTCCGAGACGATTCTCCTGGTAGACGACGAGGAGGGCGTCCGGAAACTGGTGCAGGCGGTGCTGAAGTCAAACGGCTACGATGTGCTGGAGGCCGCCAACGGCGGCGCCGCCATGGCGGTCTACGAGAAGAACGGGCACAAGATCGACATGGTGTTGACGGACGTGGTGATGCCGCAGATGAGCGGCTTCGAACTGGGGCGGCAGCTTTCGGAACGCGCACCCGAGCTCAAAATCCTCTACATGTCCGGATACCGCGACAACGCGATCGGCGCACCAGGCGCTCCGGCCCGCGCGTTCCTGCACAAGCCGTTTACGCCGGACGTGCTGCTTTCCAAGGTTCGGGAGGTCCTGGATGCCGAGGCCGCCGCAGGGGGGAGTGCGGCCCCGCCCGCTCAACCCTAGCGTGCTGCAAAAACCGCGCGTTCGTCACCCTGATCGGTCATGCGTAGCAATCGGCCCCACAGAATCCCGCGATTGTAAAAAACTATGTGGCCTGCCCGGTTTGAAACGCGGTGTCTTTGGGGCGCCTAGCCGCCGATCGAGTACATGGGGCGCGGCGGGGCGACAAAGCGGCTCGAGTTGATCTCGTGGCCTTCCCATTTCCCGGCCACGTTTTTCCGCACGAGTGCGGCGATCTCCTCATCCGAGGCGCCGGAGCGCAAGAGCGTTTTTACGTCGTCCTCGACGATAGCGAACAGGCAATAGCGCAGTTTGCCGTCGGCGGTCAGGCGGATGCGGTTGCAGTTGAGGCAAAACGGGCGGCTCACGGAAGCGATGAATCCCACCGCACCCACGCCATCGGCGAAGTTGTATTCCGTCGCGGGGGCGCGCGGGTCGGGATCGGGCACCGGGACGAGCGGCGCGATTTCGCTCGAAAGGGTACGGATGATGTCGTCCGCCAGCAGCACCTTACCGCGGGCCCAGAGGTTCTGCGCGTCTAGCGGCATGAACTCGATATAGCGGACCTCGAAACCGTTCTCCCGCGCATACCGGGCGAGGGGCACGATGTCCGGCTCGATCAGGTCCTTCACGGCGACGGTGTTGATCTTGATTTTGGAGTAGCCCAGCCGCTTGCAGGCTTCCATGCCTTCGAGCACCTTCGGCAGGTCGTCGCGCCGGGTGATGGTCTTGAAGCGCTCGCGATCGAGAGTGTCCAGGTGGACGTTGATGCGGCGCAGGCCGGCTTCATAGAGCGGCGCGGCCAGTTCCGGCAGCAGGACGCCGTTGGTAGTGAGCGCGAGGTCCGTAACGCCGGGGATGGATGCCAGCCTGCGGATCAGGACCGGCAGATCGCGGCGGACCAGCGGTTCGCCGCCCGTGACTCGCAGTTTCGTGACGCCCAGCCCCACCGCAATCCTGGCAAATCGCTCGATCTCTTCGAAATCCAGAATTTCGCTGCGGCGGACAAACTGCACGTCCGTTTCCGGCATGCAGTAGAAGCAGCGGATGTTGCAGCGGTCGGTGACGCTGATGCGCAGATTGTTGTGGAGCCGGCCGAAGGAATCGACCAGGGGAGAAAGCGGCATCTATTTCACAGCCAGCATGCGCTCGAGCGGCAGCAGAGCTCGGCACATGAGATCTGGCGCCAGTTCGACCCGCGGTTCGAGATTGGCCAGGCAATCCCGCAACTTCTCGAGGGTGTTGAGCTTCATGTACGGGCACTCGCTGCAGTTGCAGTTTTCGTTGGCGATGAAGTAGAACCGCTTGCCGGGTGCCACGCGTTCGAGCGAGTGCCGTACACCGCTTTCCGTCATGATGATGAATTCAGGCGCATCGCCGGCCGCGCACCACTCGATGATGGCCGAAGTGGAACCGACGAAATCGGCCATTGCGAGGATTGCCTCCGGGCACTCCGGGTGGGCAGCCACTTTGGCATTAGGATGTTCGGCTCTGGCCTGCGCCAGCCGGCGCGCCGGGAAGGTGGCGTGCACGATGCAGGCCCCCTGCCAGATCTTCATGTTCTCGCGCCCGGTCTCTTTACGAACATAGTTCCCCAGGTTGACGTCGGGCAGAAAGAGGACGGGCTGCTCCGGGGGAATGGAATTGACGATCTTGACAGCGTTTCGCGAGGTGCAGAGGATGTCGCTCTCCGCCTTCACCTCGATCGCGGTGTTGATGTAGCTCACGACTACGTGGTTCGGATTGCGGCGGCGAAATTCGCGCACCGGCTCGACGGGGCAGCCTTCTACAAGGCTGCAAGTTGCCTCCCGGTCCGGGACCACTACGATGCGGCCGGGGTTGAGGACCTTTGCCGTTTCGGCCATGAACCAGACGCCGCAGAATGCGATCACCTCGCCATCGAACTCGCGGGCCTTCCGGGCAAGCTCCAGGCTGTCTCCCACAACGTCCGCGAGGTCCTGGATTTCCGGCTCCTGATAGTGGTGCGCGAGCAGAATGGCCTTGCGACGCTGCTTCAGTTCGAGAATTTCGTCGGCAATGGTCGTCACTGCGTACATGGGGGCGTGCCTTTAGTTTACCAGTCCCATCATAATGGGAGGGTGCGGGTAGTGCTTGTCTCCACCTACGAACTGGGCCGCCAGCCTTTTGGCCTGGCATCGCCCGCAGCGTGGCTACGCGCCGAGGGACACCACGTGACGGTTGCCGATCTCGCGTGCAGCCCGCTTCCTTTCGAGGCCATCGAACAGGCCGGCCTGATCGCGTTTTACCTGCCCATGCATACGGCTACGCGCCTGTTCCTGCGGGTGCTGGACCGGGTGAAGACGGCGAACTCCTCGGCGCAGCTCTGCGCGTACGGGCTATACGCGCCGCTCAACGAGCCCATGCTGCGCCGCAACGGCATCGACTGGATTGCGGGCGGAGAGTTCGAGCACACGCTGGCCGCGATTGCGCGCGGCGAAGGCTGCGGGCGCACCGGGACCTCGCTCGAGAAGCAGCAGTTTCTGGTTCCCGACCGCTCGGGACTGCCGCCGCTGGGCGCCTACGCGCGCCTGGTGACGCCTGGAGGCACGAAGCGGGTCGGGTACACCGAGGCTTCGCGCGGCTGCAAGCACCTTTGCCGGCATTGCCCGGTGGTGCCGGTGTACCGCGGCGTGTTCCGGGTGGTGCAGCCGGATATCGTGCTGGAGGACATTCGCCGCCAGGTGGAAGCCGGGGCGGAGCACATCACGTTCGGAGATCCGGATTTCTTCAACGGCCCGGGCCATGCGATCCGGATTGTGGAGGCGCTTCACCGCGAATGGCCCGGCCTCTCTTACGACGCGACCATCAAGATCGAGCACATCCTGCAACAGCGGGAGTTGGTGGCGAAACTCAAGGAGACCGGCTGCGCCTTCGTAACCAGCGCGGTGGAATCGCTGGACGACGCGGTGCTCGAGAAACTCCAGAAGGGCCACACGCGCGCCGGGTTTCGCGAAGCGCTTCACCTCATGCGCGAGCACGATCTGCCGCTGGCGCCGACATTCATACCGTTTCACCCCTGGACCACCGCGGCCGGCTACCGCGGCTTTTTGCGGGAACTGGCGGAGGCGGACCTGTTCGAGCAGGTCGCGCCTGTGCAGTTGGCGATCCGTCTCCTGCTGCCCGAAGGCTCGCTGCTCCTGGAGTTGCCCGAAGTGCGCGAGGTGATCGAGCCGTTCGATCCACGCGGCCTTTGCTATCCCTGGCGCCACCGCGACCCAGCGGTGGATGAGCTGTGGCACGGCATTCAGGAGACGGTGAAGCTGGAAGAGCGCCGCCACGGCCCGCGCGCGGCAATCTTCCGTAGAGTATGGGACCTCGCCGGGGCGGGAGAGCTCCCGGATTTGGCGCTGCCTGCCCGCGCGACGATCCCGTATCTGACGGAGCCCTGGTATTGTTGAGCGGAACCAACCGAAGAGCAGTTAGCTCTTGTATAAAGCGCACCCAATCTAAAGAAAACAGGAGTGTTATCTTTCGGTAACTTGTTCCGGTGGACAGTTTGCTGGACACTTGTGTCTTATGACACCTGCCGAGATTAAGGCCGTCATCCTGCGTCTGGAATTTCGTCGGCGGCATACGGAAACGTGCCGGGGCAAAAAGAAAATCGGGGAATGGGACTTCCTGCCCAACCGGGCCGTCTGCGCCTGTCCGTATTATTCGTGCGGCGTCCATTCCGATTCTGAAGGCTTCAAGCGCCGTGCGACCGGGAAGATCACGCTCGATGCGGCAAAAGCAGTCACTCGTGTTCGCCTGGAGCGGGGAGACTGGCAAGCGGAGATCGAAGATCCCACGCTCGTGAAGATCGAAGTCGCCATCGAGGACTTCATGGGCGACGTTCGGGACAAGGGTGCGGAGGACTCGACACTGGACAAGTACACCACCCTGATGGATCAGCTACAGGCGTTCTCCGATGACAAAGGGATCACGTACATCCAACACTTCGGGCAGGACGAGATGAAGCAGTTCCGTCGTGATTGGGAAGACGAGAACGCAGCCTGGAAAAAGAACCGGGTGAACGAGAAGGGCAAGCGGCTGTGGCGCAAAAACAGCATCGGAACGTGCAAGCGGAACAAGAAGACGATGCACGCATTCTTTCAACGCTGCATCCTGCGGAAGTGGATCACGGAAGATCCCACCGTCATCATCAACTTTGAAAAAGAGAAGCGGAAGAAGGAGAAGAAGGAAGTCAAATATCTCACGTCCGATCAGATGACCGACGTTCTGTGGGCGTGCGACAAGTTCGACCGGATGCCTGACTACAACAAGCGGCGATTGAAGACCCTTGTGCTGGTGATGCGCTGGACGGGGTTGCGAATCGGGGATGCCGTGCTTTTGAAGAAGGGAAACATCAAGGGCGACGTGATGTTTTTGAAAACGGAGAAGGCGTCCACCGATGTCCAGATCCCGCTGCCCGAAGAACTCGTGGCTGCGCTTGCCACGCTGGAGCCTTACAGCGGCGGTTACTACTTCTGGCACCGTCGCAGCGGTCGGCGGCAGGAGCAATCGAGCACGAAGACAGTGAAGGGTAATTTCAGCAAGTTGCTCAACACGGTTTTCGGGAAGGCCGGGATTCCTTCCGATTCACATCACGTCTCACATCGGTTCCGCAACTCTTTCGCCGTAGATTTGATCGGAAGAGGGTTGCCACTGGAGACCGTGAGCCTCATGTTGGGACATCAGAGTCTTATCACCACAGAAAACGCCTACGCCGACTTCTGCAAGGGGTATATGAACCGTGCGGAGCAGTTGGTTCGTGATGCGTGGACGAAGCCAGTTGCGATCTGATCGTGCCGAACAAATGTGTTTCTTCCGGCTTGGCTGGACGATCATTTCCGTCTGTTGGTATTTCGCATCCGGACACGTTCTTTCACATGCACCGGGATGCGAAGAGTTGCTTTGGGTTTACGTTTTCGACCACGTTCCATCGGAGCCTCAAACTTGAGGACATCCGGCTCATTCATGAAGAGCCTCTGAATCGTATCGAGGGATAGCTGCCACTCGGCGGCAACCTGCGTTGGGGTCTGGTAATGCTCGTCTACGGGATATCACCTGCCTGAGAAGAACTTCTCTTCTCCTCTTTATTGTCTTATGAGATCCATATCTGTCAAGAGGCCCGGTTTCGTGGCCGGAATCAGGACAGAAAGACGGAAAATCTGCGGGAAAGATAGAAAAGATGTACGGAGCGGATTCCGACCGAATGGACTACGATCTCGCTCAGACGTGCGACCTACACACGAATCGGTTCGATTGCCCCGATGCTTTGGTTGCGGTCGTGCGGGGCGGGTACGGCCTCATTGTCCATGATGGTGGGCATTCGGTCATCGAAATCCGGTTCTGTCCGTGGTGCGGCTCCCGACTTCCAGAAATGCACGACATTGATGAAGCGGAAACGGATGCGGATGAAGCGGAAACGGATGCGCCGGAATCGGCAAGCTGAATGGACAGTTTTATGGACAGTTCAGTTGCGGTATGGGCGGTATGAACCGTGTGGCCGTTATTATTTTTCAATAACTTGCATGTTCTCAGTCGATCACCATAGTACAGTTAGCTCTTCTCTAAACTCGTCAAGAACAGGGTGGGTCAGGAAAAGCGGCGTGTCGCTTTCTGCAGTGGACGGCCGGGCTATCTGACGTTATTGAGAAGGCCGACCTTGGCACGCTTCTCTCGCAAAGGTTATCGTTACCCCGGTGCGTCTTTGCTCACGCAGCGCTTCAGCGATTCCGATGTTTTCGTATTCGACTGTCAACACGGAATTCAAACCTAAGATTGCCGCCGACCGCCTCAGTTCTTTGCCACGCATCGTCAGCGGGACCAACTCGGAAATGAAGTCGTCTATTCCTTGAGGGCTACTGACACGGGGATCGCTCTTCGGCGCCACAGGGGGAAGCTGGATCCGGCATACGTGGCCATTGACGGTGTAATCAACGATCATCTCGATTCCGGGTCGCACCGCAAAGGTTTCCCTTGCGAGTGGAGGACCAAATTTCGTTCGCAGATCGTTTGCAAACTTCGCCCCGTCGATTTGAGCGAATGCAGATAAGGCGAAGCCCGTGAGGGTAGCTAGAAGACGGAGGCTCAGTTTCGCGTTCATGGCTTCATGCTACCCCACGCCGGGACGGTGCGGTCGTTCTGTGTCGACGATCGGCCTCTCACTTCCTACCCGGCCAACCTGTTCTGCTGAAGGCCGGGTGGAAGGGAGAAAATCGGCTAGGCTTTGGCCTTTTTGACTGCTTCGGTCAGTTCCGGAACCACCTGGAACAGGTCGCCCACAATGCCGTAATCGGCTACTTCGAAGATCGGCGCATTCGGGTCTTTGTTGATCGCGACCACGGTGCGCGAACCTTTCATCCCGACGAGGTGCTGGATAGCGCCCGAAATTCCGATGGCCATGTACATCTTCGGAGCCACTGTCTGGCCGGAACTGCCGACCTGACGCTCCATCGGCAGCCAGCCGGCATCGCAGATTGGGCGCGAGGCCGCCATTTCGGCGCCGAGCGCCTGCGCCAGTTGCTCCACCAGCGGAATGTTGTCGGACTCCTTGATGCCGCGGCCGACCGAAACGATGATCTCGGCGGCGCTCAGATCCACGGCGCGCTGCGATTCGCGGAACAGGTCGAGCGGCTTGGTGCGGATCTCGGCGGCATTCAGTTGGGGCGTGAAGGTCTCGACCGGCGCCGAACCCGCGACTGCCAGGTCGGCGCGCCAGGCGCCTGCCTGTAAGGACGCAAAGTGTGGGCCGTCGCCCGCGAAGCGAACGTCCGAGTTGACCTTGCCCTGAAACAACTGCCGGACCAGCACCAGCTCACCGTTATCGATGCGATGGCCGACGACGTCGCTCACCGCTACGCGCCCGAGTGCCGTGGCCAGTTTCGGGAGGAAATCGCGCACCTGGTAGGTATGGGGGAAGAGCACCAGGGAAGGTTTGAGCTTCTCGATCAACTGGCGCAGCGCCGCAGTGTAGGCGTCCGGCGTGTAGTCCTTCAGCAGATCGTGCTCAACGCTGTAGACCTTCTCCAGTTGACGTCCGCCGAGTTCGGATGCCAGAGCATTGGTCCCCTGGCCCAGCACGGCGGCGGAGGCCGAGGTGTTCCGCTCTTTGGCGAATTGCTGCGCGGCCGCGAGGGTCTCGAATGACATGCGGTTCCACTCGCCGCCCCGTTGTTCCAACACTGCCAGGATGCTCATATGATCCTCGCTTCGAACTTCAGTTTCTCAACCAGTTGCGCGGCGGCCTCTTTCGGGCTGCCGTCGAATAGTTGCGTCCTCTTGCTCCGCTCCGGCACGTAGATGCGGTCGATCCGGATGCTGGAAGCGGCGGGCGTGACGCCCAGTTCAGACGCCGTGATCCGCTTGATCTGCTTGGTCTTGGCCTTCTTGATGCCCATGAGGGTGGCGTAGCGGAGCTTGCTGATGCCGGATTGGATGGTCAGGAGGGCCGGCAGCGGCATCTGGACGTGTTGAAACCAGCCGTTTTCGAGTTCGCGCTTGACCCGGATGCCGCCGTCTTTGGTTTCCACCTCCATGATGATGGTGGCGTGCGGCAGTCCCATGAGTTCGGCGAGAATGACGCCGGTCTGCCCGTACCCGAGGTCGTCGGACTGCAGTCCGGTGAGCACCAGGTCGGGCGATTCGGGCCGGAGCGCCGCCGCCAGCAGTTGCGCACCGGCGAGCGGGTCATAGGCGCCCAGGTCATCTTCTTCGATGTGGATGGCGCGGTCGGCGCCCTTGGCGAGCGCCTCGCGAATGGTTTGCGCGGCGCGCGCCGGGCCGGCGCAGAGGGCGATGACTTCTCCCCCGTGTTTTTCCTTTAATTGCAGCCCCGCTTCGAGGGCATAGGCGTCGGGCTCGTTGATCTCGTAGCTCAGATCCGCCTCTTCGATCCATTTACCGGACGGAGCGATCCGCAATTGCGAATCGCGCGCGGGAACCTGTTTGATCGCAACGACGATTTTCATAGAATGCGGCCTGTAAAGGGCCGGTGATTCCGGCCCTATTCCTGGTATCGCTTAAAAACGAGGGAACCGTTGGTGCCGCCGAACCCGAAACTGTTCGAAAGCGCATACTCGATCTTCATCGGGCGCGCCTGATTCGGCACGTAGTCCAGATCGCAAAGCGGATCCGGGTTGTCGTGGTTTACGGTGGGTGGGGCAATCTGGTCGCGGATCGCCATCACGGTAATCCCCGCCTCCAGGCCGCCGGCGCCACCCAGCAGGTGGCCGGTCATCGACTTGGTGGAACTCACCGCGAGTTTGTACGCGTGCTCACCAAACGTGCGCTTGATGGCGGCGGTTTCGGCGCGGTCGCCCACTACAGTCGATGTCCCGTGAGCGTTGACATAGTCGATCTGATGGGGTTCGATGCCGGCGTCGCGCAGCGAATTGCGCATCACCCGGTAGGCGCCATCGCCGTTATCGGGCGGGGCGGTCACATGGAATGCGTCCGCGCTCATGCCATAGCCGGCCATTTCCGCCAGAATGCGGGCGCCGCGGCGCCGCGCGAATTCCAACTCCTCGAGCACCAGGATGCCGGCGCCCTCTCCGACTACGAACCCGTCGCGATCGCGGTCCCACGGACGCGAGGCCCGCAGCGGCTCGTCATTGCGGGTGGAGAGTGCGCGCATGGCGGCGAATCCGCCGATTCCCATGGGCGTAATGCAGGCTTCCGTGCCGCCGCAGATCATGGCGTCGGCGTCACCGCGTTGGATCAGCCGGAACGAATCGCCAATGGAATGGGCGCTGGTAGTGCAGGCCGTCGCCGTGGCGGAATTGGGGCCCTTGGCGCCGCTCCGTATGGAAACGTAGCCGGACGCCAGATTAATAATCGTGGCCGGAATAAAAAAAGGCGAAATGCGGCGCGGTCCCTGCTCCAGCAGGATCTGGTGTTCGCGTTCGATGACCTCGAACCCTCCGATGCCGCTTCCGATGTAGACGCCGACCTGTTCGGCGGTCTCATCGGTCGTCTTCAGGCCGGAACTCTTCAGGGCACACTCCGCCGCCGCGATGGCGAACTGAATGAAGCGCCCCATCTTCTTGATTTCTTTTTTTTCGATATAATTCGCGGGATCGAAGCCTTTGACCTCGCCGGCAATCCGGCAGGAAAAGGCTGAAGCGTCAAACTGGGTAATGGGCCCTATGCCCGATTTCGCTGCTTTGATGGATTCCCAGGACTCTTCGGTGCCGATCCCAAGCGGCGTCAGTAGACCGACGCCGGTCACAACTACTCTTCGTGACAAGAGACCTCCCCTGGCGAGAAGCGGTTCACTTCTTGGTAGCTTTGCTCTCGATATAGTCCACCGCATCTTTTACGGTGGTGATCTTTTCGGCGTCTTCGTCGGGGATTTCCATCTCGAAAGCCTCTTCGAAAGCCATTACCAGTTCCACGATATCCAGCGAATCCGCACCGAGATCGTCCACGAACGATGCGTTGCTGTCGACCTGGCTCTCGTCAACGCCGAGTTGTTCGACAATAATCTGCTTCACCTTCTGCTCAACTGCCATGCTTCCTCCTGGGATATTGAGAACGCGTTGATTTTAGCGAGCTTTGCGGCGTTTTCGCAAGTGACGAAGCAGAGCTTTTTCATTGATTCGGCAGGTGGTGAGGCCAGTTCGGCCAGTCCGGGAGCCGGCCGGTTGCCTCCGGATCGCTAAAACCTAGGCCCGCCGGGCGACGATCCGGGCGGTGGGGCGCGAATGTTCCGGTTCGGTTGCTTCGGAGTAAAAGAGAACCTTCCAGCCATCGAACTCGGCCTGAAGTTCACCGGGTCGAAGCAGGTACGCCGGATTGCGCGGCGGGGCTCCGGGGTCCGTGCCCACAAGGTGGATCGCCGCCACGAAGGTGCCGCCCGGAGCGACCCCCTCGCGAATGGCGGGGAACAAGTCGCGGTGGAGGTAGAAGAAGTCGCAGATGAGGTTGTAGCGGCCGGGCTCGATGGAGAAGGAACCGGTCTCGATGTCCTGTACGGCGGCTTCGATCCGGCGCGGCGCGGCGTGTTCGAGCAAAGCGCGGATCGCCGCCGGTGAGGAGTCTACGGCGGTTACATCCCAGCCAAGCGAGGCGAGGTAGAGAGCGTTCCGGCCGGCTCCGCACGCCAGGTCCAGCGCCCGCCCCGGGGGAAGCCATTCCGCCGCCTGGATCAGCAGCGGCTCGGGCGCGAAGTTGAGGTTCGCCGGATCGGAGTAATACTCCTCCCAGTTGCGCGGCATGACGATTCGATTGTGTCATGATGTGATTTCGACAACATGCCCCGGATGCGCATCGTGGTTTTGGTCGGGCTGCCCGGCTCGGGAAAATCCACTTACCTTTCCGAAACCGGGGTCCCGGCGCTGTCCTCCGACCGCATCCGTCACCTGCTGGCCGACGACGAGACCGACCAGACCATCCATGATCGCGTGTTTCAGACGCTGCGCTACCTGCTGCGGCAGCGCCTGGCCATCCGGCGGCCGGTCACCTACATCGACGCGACGAACCTGACTCCGGACGAGCGCGGTCCTTACCTCGGAATCGGGCGGGCGTACGGGTGTGAGGTAGAGGCCGTGTTCTTCGACGTGCCGCTCGAGATCTGCCGCCGCCGGAATGCCGCGCGCGACCGCATCGTCCCAGTGGAGGCTATGGAGAAGATGGCGGCCAAGCTGGTCCCGCCGTCTATCGCGGAGGGCTTCGACCGGATCACCACCGTTGGAGCCTGACCCATTCGTTATCGCTAAAAACGGGGTGGACTCCAGAAGCGCCCGGTGGCAGAATGTGTTCATGTCGGAGAACGTTATCGTTATTGCCAGCGGCGATCTTCGCCTGTCGGCCAACCGGATGTGCTGGCCGGCGCAGGAGCGCGCCGAAGGAGCGGTCATGAGCGCTATACGGGGGGAGGGCAGGGCAGTCCGCCGCGGCCATCCCTGTATCGCGGAGAAGGGACACGGCTTTATCGATAGCCAGAAATACGGAATGGAAGTCTTTCGCAACATTCCGGAAACGGCTCCGCTGGTCGTCGTGGAAGCCGTGTGGCAGTATAGCCACCACGTTCTCAGTGGACTGACCACTCACCGCGGCCCGATCCTGACGGTAGCCAATTGGAGCGGCGAGTGGCCCGGCCTGGTCGGCATGCTGAACCTGAACGCGTCGCTCACGAAGGCGGGCGTCGTCTATAGTACGCTGTGGAGCGAAGATTTCACGGACGCGTTCTTTCTCCAGGGTCTGCGCCGCTGGCTGAACGGGGAGCCGGTGCGGCACGACCTCAGCCACGTGCATCCGATCGGCGGTTTGAAACTGCCCGAAGAGGCCGAAGCCCTGGGTGCCCGGCTGGCCGGGAATCTACGGCGCGCCAAGGCCATCATGGGGATCTTCGACGAGGGGTGCATGGGCATGTACAACGCCCTCATTCCCGATGAGTTGCTCCATCCCACGGGCGTTTTCAAGGAGCGGCTGAGCCAGTCCGCCCTGTTCGCCGAGATGCGCCAGGTGAGCGACGCGGAAGCGATGGGCGTGCGGCGCTGGCTGGACTCCCGGGGGATGCAGTTCCGCACCGGGCCGGACCCGGAAACCGACCTCACCGACGGACAGATTCTCGAGCAGTGCAAAATGTATGTCGCCGCGCTGAGGATTGCGGACGATTTCGGTTGTGACACGATCGGGATTCAATACCAGCAGGGCTTGAAGGACCTGGCGCCGGCTTCCGATCTCGCCGAGGGGCTGCTGAATAATGTGGACCGCCCCCCGGTGACGGCCCGGGGCAACGGCCGGATCCTGTACGAAGGGCGCGCCCTGCCTCACTTCAACGAAGTGGACGAATGCGCCGGGCTGGACGCGCTGGTTACGAACCGGGTCTGGACGGAACTGGGATACGAGCCGGAAACCACGCTGCACGACGTTCGCTATGGCGCGGCATTCCCTGTGAACGGCAGGGAAGAGTTTGTTTGGGTCTTCGAGATCTCCGGGGCCGTCCCTCCGGCCCATTTCGCGGGAGGGTACGGCGGGGCCGTCAGCGAGCGGCAACCGCCCATGTACTTCCGGCTGGGCGGCGGCGGCATCAAAGGCGTCAGCAAGCCGGGCGAGATTGTCTGGAGCCGCATCTTCGTGGAGGGCGGCCGGTTGAAAGCGGACCTCGGCAGGGCGAACGTGGTGGCGCTGCCCGAGGAGGAGACCGAGCGCCGCTGGCGGATCACCACGCCGCAGTGGCCCATCATGCACGCGGTGCTACAAGGCGTGAGCCGCGACCAGTTGATGGCTCGCCATAAATCCAATCACGTGCAGGTGGCCTATGCTCCGGACGCGAACGCCGCCAACCGGGCCCTTGCCGCGAAAGCCGCCACGTTCCGGGAAATGGGGCTGGAAGTTGCCATCTGCGGGACCGGCCACGGACTCGCGTAAAATAGCGGCAGCGCTTTTGTAATTGGGCATACCGATCTTTCACTATTCCGGGTACACTAACGTTCCGGGAGGTGGAAATGTCGCGCCTGCTTCTTTCAACCCTGATTCTGGCTGTTTTCGGGTTCTCTGCTGACCATGCCGTAAAACCGGGCGTGGAACGCTGGCGAGTGAAGACCAACGGACCCGACGCGTCCGCGAAGGCTACAAAGGTGGCCATCGCCGATCTGCTGGCCTTCCCCAATGTGGAGGGTATCTCCAAAGACGATTCGCGGTACCAGGCCCAGCGAATCCCCGACCAGACCAACGGCAAGCACAAGGAAGGCGAGCTGATTACGACCACAGGGTGGTTGTTCCTGGTCGCGGGCGAGACGGATGGCGACTACCACAT
Source organism: Bryobacterales bacterium (assembly GCA_963796485.1). Taxonomy (GTDB): domain Bacteria; phylum Acidobacteriota; class Terriglobia; order Bryobacterales; family Bryobacteraceae; genus CAWCDJ01. Next base: position 240,431 of record CAWCLV010000010.1, on the reverse strand, counting down.
CCAGATCAGCAATTCCGCCGATTCCGGAGACCATTGCCTGGTAGTGGAAGTGCCCAACCCGGATCCGCAATACGTCGCGTCCGCCGATTTGAGGCCGCAGTTCGTAGCCGTGCGCGCGTTCATCAAGTCAAAGCTGCTGGCCGATAAGGATCCTTCGGTCGGCGGTTCGGTAATGCAGCATCCGCCGTACGTGACCGTGACCGGGGTCCTGTTCTACGACGATTCGCACGTAGGGGATCAGCCGCGCGGAAAAAAGGGGATGAAAGCGTCTACCCTGTGGGAGTTGCACCCCGTCACCTCGATTGCGTTCGCGCCCAAGCCGAAGTAGGTGGCATCACAGCAGGAACGGGACGATCCTGGAGGCCATGTAGTCCTGCACGTTGAGGAGGTCGTGGCCGGAGTCGAGAATCTCGAGCTGCGTGTTCGGATGTGCGGCGGCAAACTCCTCGGACCGGCCGGCTGGCACTACGTCGTCGCGGAGTCCATGAAAGATGAGGGCCGGCTGGCGGAAGTCGGGGAAGTCTTCGTATCGGGCCGCATCCTCGAGGAGGGTGTGCCGAAGCTGCCGGGTGCGATTTTCGGCGTAGTGGAACACCTCGAGCGTCCCGGTTCGGCGCCACTCCTGCACTTTCTCCGGCCCCAGGTATTCGGGCCAGCGCCGGCCGAATGCGAACCCGGGGGCCAGGAGCACCAGACGCTGCACCTCGGGATGCCGTGCGGCATAAAGAGCGGCCAGATAGCCGCCCATGCTCGATCCCATCAGCGATACGGACTCCCCGGCGGCAATCCGTTCGATTACGCGCAACTGCCCCGTGATGGTCAGATGTTCGAAATCGCCGGCCGCGAGATCGGGGACATCGACTTTTGCGCCCTCTGATTCCAGGATGCCGCGGAAAAAGCGTGCTTTCGTAGAGGCGGGTCCGGAGGCAAAACCATGAAGGTAAAGGATGCGAGTCATCGGAAGTTGCCATTCAGAGCCACGGTATTTTGGGGTGCGATCGTGCCCAGGGGGAGGGATAGCATCGGTAGGATCAAACCAGAAAGCATTCTGACCATTGTAGATGCCCTGGGCGGATGCACGCAAAGCCATTGATTTTTCGGGACTTGCGAATTCGCTCCTGTCCCTCTGTCACGATTTTCTGTATACCTGCGATAAAAAACTTGCATCGGGAATAGTGCCAATGGTAATCTGGGGAAGTCACCGAATCGAGGGTCTGAGCAGAAACGTGTCACCGTGTGGCTCTTGCTACCGGGTGGCCTTGATGCTATAAAGAATTAAGGCTCTCTTGTAAGGAATGGTAACAAAACTCTGTCCGGGCAAACCGGAGGAGCGGAATACGGCCTTCCTGTTTGGCTCTTTTTAAAATTTAAAAGTTTCTTGGCTGTGGAGCAATTCGCGGTCAAACAAGTTTCGAGGCCTGCCATTTGGTTGCGGGGTTAGTTACCTCGTAGTCAGTGCGCGCAGATCATTGACAATCTGGTTGGATGCAGTAAAGAAGAACTCGTCAGAACTCTGAGTAAACCGGAGCGATTGATTAAAACTCATTATTTCAAATGAGAGTTTGATCCCGGCTCAGAATCAACGCTGGCGGCGCGCTTAACACATGCAAGTCGAACGAGAAAGTGGAGCAATCCATGAGTAAAGTGGCGTACGGGTGAGTAACACGTGGGTAATCTACCTCTTAGTGGGGAATAACCCTGGGAAACCGGGGCTAATACCGCATAAGCTCGAGAGAGGAAAGCAGCAATGCGCTGAGAGAGGAGCCCGCGGCCGATTAGCTAGTTGGCAGGGTAAGAGCCTACCAAGGCAGAGATCGGTAGCCGGCCTGAGAGGGCACACGGCCACACTGGCACTGAAACACGGGCCAGACTCCTACGGGAGGCAGCAGTGGGGAATCTTGCACAATGGGGGCAACCCTGATGCAGCGACGCCGCGTGAGCGATGAAGCCCTTCGGGGTGTAAAGCTCTTTCGGCAGGGAAGATAGTGACGGTACCTGCAGAAGCAGCTGCGGCTAACTACGTGCCAGCAGCCGCGGTAATACGTAGGCAGCGAGCGTTGTTCGGAGTTACTGGGCGTAAAGGGTGTGTAGGCGGTTGTTTAAGTTTGGTGTGAAATCTCCCGGCTCAACTGGGAGGGTGCGCCGAATACTGAATGACTAGAGTGCGGGAGAGGAGAGTGGAATTCCTGGTGTAGCGGTGAAATGCGTAGATATCAGGAGGAACACCGGTGGTGTAGACGGCTCTCTGGACCGTAACTGACGCTGAGACACGAAAGCGTGGGTAGCAAACAGGATTAGATACCCTGGTAGTCCACGCCCTAAACGATGCATATTTGGTGTGGGCAGTTCATTCTGTCCGTGCCGGAGCTAACGCGTTAAATATGCCGCCTGGGGAGTACAGTCGCAAGGCTGAAACTCAAAGGAATTGACGGGGGCCCGCACAAGCGGTGGAGCATGTGGTTTAATTCGACGCAACGCGAAGAACCTTACCTGGGCTCGAACGGCCGGTTAACGGCGGTGGAAACATCGCTACCCCGCAAGGGGGTCCGGTCGAGGTGCTGCATGGCTGTCGTCAGCTCGTGTCGTGAGATGTTGGGTTAAGTCCCGCAACGAGCGCAACCCTTGTCCTGTGTTGCCATCATTCAGTTGGGAACTCGCAGGAGACCGCCAGGGATAACCTGGAGGAAGGTGGGGATGACGTCAAGTCCTCATGGCCTTTATGTCCAGGGCTACACACGTGCTACAATGGACGGTACAAAGCGCAGCTAACCCGCGAGGGGGAGCCAATCGCAAAAAACCGTTCTCAGTTCGGATTGCAGGCTGCAACCCGCCTGCATGAAGCTGGAATCGCTAGTAATGGCAGATCAGCACGCTGCCGTGAATACGTTCCCGGGCCTTGTACACACCGCCCGTCACATCACGAAAGTGGATTGTACTAGAAGTCTGCAGGCTGACCCGCAAGGGGAGCAGCGGCCCAAGGTATGATTCATGATTGGGGTGAAGTCGTAACAAGGTAGCCGTAGGAGAACCTGCGGCTGGATCACCTCCTTTCTAAGAGAGAACGTGGGTGGAGTTTCCGAAAAAGTGTCCTGTTGAGTGTACACGGGGCCGATAGTAGGAGACAGCCGTTCCACTCCAAACCGCCATCGGAACTTCGGTTTTGGTGGTGAGCCCGTTCCGGATCTCCACTTAGAGTATATGTGAGTTTTTCCGAAGCGGCCGGGGGGCTGGACCCTCTGGTCTCTGCATCCAACTGGCCTCGATTAGAATCCCTGGAGGGCCTCGCGGCCCTCTGAAGTTCTGGGGCTGTAGCTCAGCTGGGAGAGCGCCTGATTTGCATTCAGGAGGTCGCCGGTTCGATCCCGACCAGCTCCACCAGTGTGCGGCGCGGAAGCAGCCGGGCACCTGGGCCTGTAGCTCAGATGGCTAGAGCGCACCCCTGATAAGGGTGAGGTCGGTGGTTCAATTCCACCCAGGCCCACCAACCAAAAGGACAAGGGAACCATTCATCAGCAGTTAGTAGAGCCGGGGAAAGAACCGGCTGTACTGATTGCTGAGGCAATCGAGATCTTTGACAACTGAATATTTGACGGGCATATAAACACAAGAATGTAAGCGCGAGAAAGTAGCGTGCACAAGTGTTGTGTGTGAAGTAGATTTTATGGTCAAGCTACTAAGAGCGTGTGTGTGGATGCCTTGGCGCAAGTAGGCGAAGAAGGACGTGGTCAGCTGCGATAAGCTTCGGGGAGCCGCTCACAGGCTGTGATCCGGAGATGTCCGAATGGGGAAACCCAACGGGTGCGAACACCCGTTACCGTCATCTGAATATATAGGGTGGCGGAGCGAACCGGGGGAAGTGAACCATCTCAGTACCCCGAGGAGAAGAAAACAACCGTGATTCCGAGAGTAGTGGCGAGCGAAATCGGAGGAGCCTAAACCAGGCGATTCGAAAGGAGAGCCTGGGGTTGCAGGGCCACAATAATCAGATGGCCTCTGAGTAAAATCAGAGATCATCCGGTTAAAGGGTGGAAGAAAAGTATTAATCGAACGGTCTGGAAAGGCCGGCCATAGAGCGTGACAGCCGCGTAGGTGAAAATGCAATTCTCTACTCAGTGGTTCCTAAGTAGGGCGGGGCACGTGGAACCCTGCTTGAATCTGCCGGGACCATCCGGCAAGGCTAAATACTCACTTGCGACCGATAGTGAACCAGTACCGTGAGGGAAAGGTGAAAAGAACCCCTGCGAGGGGAGTGAAATAGTACCTGAAACCACACGCTTACAAGCAGTTGGAGGGCTATGCTCCGCAAGGAGAATGCCTGACATCGTGCCTATTGCATAATGAGCTGGCTAGTTATTCTCAGTGGCAAGGTTAAGCGCAAGCGAGCCGAAGCGAAAGCGAGTCTGAACAGGGCGATGGAGTCGCTGGGAATAGACGCGAAGCGGGATGATCTACCCTTGGCCAGGATGAAGGCCGTGTAACAGCGGCTGGAGGTCCGAACCAGTGTTGGTTGAAAACAGCTTGGATGAGCTGAGGGTAGGGGTGAAAGGCTAATCAAATTCCGTGATAGCTCGTTCTCTCCGAAATAGCTTTAGGGCTAGCCTCTCGTGGTCCGTCGCGGTGGTAGAGAACTGATTGGACTAGGGGCCTTCCCAGGTTACCGAATCCAACCAAACTGCGAATGCCGTGAATGTGTAGCGAGGGAGTCAGACAGTGGGGGCTAAGCTTCATTGTCGAAAGGGAAACAGCCCAGACCGTCAACTAAGGTCCCCAAATTCATGCTCAGTGGGAAAGGAAGTCGGGACGCTCAGACAGCCAGGAGGTTGGCTTAGAAGCAGCCATCCTTTAAAGAAAGCGTAATAGCTCACTGGTCGAGCGGCTCGGTGCCGACAATATAACGGGGCTCAAGCATGGTACCGAAGTTACGGATTCGTAGCAATACGAATGGTAGGAGAGCGTTCTCAACAGCTGTGAAGATCTATCGAAAGAAGGGTTGGAGCGTTGAGAAGTGACTCTGCCAGCATAAGTAGCGAGAAACCAGGTGCGAACCCTGGTCGCCGTAAGTCTAAGGATTCCTGAGAAAGGTTAATCCGCTCAGGGTTAGTCGGAGCCTAACGCGAGGCCGAAAGGCGTAGCGGATGGACAGCAGGTTAATATTCCTGCACTACCTTGTTTCGATCAAGACCGAAGGGGGGACGCGGACCGTAAGCTCTGGTGCGCAATGGTTACAAACCAGAGTGAAGGGAGATCCGGATAGGCAAATCCGCCGGGTCGTCCGCCAGGAAAAGCCTCTAAGGAGAAGCAAGGTATCCGTACCACAAACCGACACAGGTGGACGAGAAGAATATTCTAAGGCGCTCGGGTGATGGTAGGTTCAGGAACTAGGCACATTAGCTCCGTAACTTCGGGAGAAGGAGTGCCCACCTAAGACGTGGGTCGCAGTGAATTGTCTCAGGCGACTGTTTAACAAAAACACAGGTCTCTGCAAAGTCGAAAACGACGTATAGGGGCTGACGCCTGCCCGGTGCCGGAAGGTTAAAGGGAGAGGTCAGCGCAAGCGAAGCTTTGAACTGAAGCCCCGGTGAACGGCGGCCGTAACTATAACGGTCCTAAGGTAGCGAAATTCCTTGTCGGGTAAGTTCCGACCTGCACGAATGGCGTAACGATCTGAGAACTGTCTTAACCTGCCGCCCGGCGAACTTGTGGTCCCGGTGAAGACGCCGGGTGCCCGCCACTAGACGGAAAGACCCCGTGCACCTTTACTATACCCTTTCATGGAACTATGGGGCGATCTGCGCAGGATAGGTGGGAGGCTTTGAACCCGGGTTCTCGGACTCGGGGGAGCCAACGGTGAGATACCACCCTGATCGTTCTGTGGTTCTAACCTCCATCCGTAATCCGGATGAGGGACAGTGGAAGGCGGGTAGTTTGACTGGGGCGGTCGCCTCCTAAACGGTAACGGAGGCGCGCGAAGCTTGGTTCAGGCGGCTTGGAAATCCGCCGACGAGTGCAAAAGCATAAACCAGGTTAACTGCGAGACCAACAAGTCGAGCAGATACGAAAGTAGGCTTTAGTGATCCGGTGGTTCTGTATGGAAGGGCCATCGCTCAACGGATAAAAGGTACGCCGGGGATAACAGGCTGATCGGAGTCAAGAGTTCACATCGACGCTCCGGTTTGGCACCTCGATGTCGGCTCATCGCATCCTGGGGGTGTAGAAGCTCCCAAGGGTTAGGCTGTTCGCCTATTAAAGCGGTACGTGAGCTGGGTTCAGAACGTCGCGAGACAGTTCGGTCCCTATCTGTGGTGGGCGTAGGAGATTTGAGGGGGCCTGCCCTTAGTACGAGAGGACCGGGGTGGACGAACCTCTTGTGATCCAGTTGTCCCGCCAGGGGCATCGCTGGGTAGCGAAGTTCGGTCAGGATAAACGCTGAACGCATATAAGCGTGAAACCTTCCCCAAGATGAGATCTCCCAAGCGCAAGCTAAGAAGGGCACTGGTAGACTACCAGTTTGATAGGACGGATGTGTAAGCGTGGCAACACGTTGAGCTTACCGTTACTAATTGCCCGTTCGGCTTGACCATAAAATACTACTGCACACACAACAGTGTGCGCTCTTTCCAACGCCGGCCCGTCAAATATTCGGATCCTCAAAACCCTTTCTGGGTGACCCTAGCGAGGAGGACCCACCCGTTCCCTTCCCGAACACGGTAGTTAAGCTCCTCAGCCCCGATGGTACTGCACAGGCAACTGTGTGGGAGAGTAGGAAGTCGCCCGGTTTATTCCTAAAACGCCCCGGCCCTCACCATGGTCCGGGGCTTTTTGCGTTCGGGGGGTATTGTGTTCACACCTGTGCTCCCGATTCACTGATTGACCCGGCGAAACCCTGGATCTACAATAGGTTTCAGCCGATTTAGCCTGTCCGTGGAACCGGTGTGCCGTATGAATGCTACACGCCTTTCGATTTCCTGTGTTTCTCTTTCCCTGACGTTCTGCCTTTTTGCCGCGGATCAGAAGGGAGATCAGTCCAAGAAAACATCGGATCAACGCGAAACCGTTGCCAAGCCCCTGACCGATAAGCAGAAGCGCAAGCGCGAAGAGAAGCTTCGCAAAGAGCTGGAAACGCCCTATCGGAAGTGGCTGAACGAGGATGTTGCTTACATCATCACGGACGAAGAGCGGGCGGCATTCAAGAAGCTGCAGACCGATGAAGAGCGCGAGCAGTTCATCGAACAGTTTTGGCTGCGGCGCGATCCGACTCCCGACTCGGTAGAGAACGAATTTAAGGAAGAGCACTACCGCCGCATTGCATACGCGAACGAGCACTTCGCTTCCGGTATTCCCGGCTGGAAGACGGACCGGGGCCGCATCTACATAACCTTCGGACCCCCCGACGAAATAGAATCGCACCCCTCCGGCGGTAGCTACGAACGGCCTCCGGAAGAAGGCGGCGGTGAGACGTCCACCTTCCCCTTCGAGCAATGGCGCTACCGCTACATCGAGGATATCGGCACCGACATTGTCATTGAGTTTGTCGATCCCACGATGTCCGGAGAATACCGGATGACGAGTGATCCCTCCGAGAAGGACGCGCTGCTGTACGTGCCTGGCGCCGGGCTCACCATGATGGAGCAAATGGGCCTTTCGAGCAAGACGGACCGTTTCAACCGCACCGATGGTACCCACCTCGGCGTACCGTTTGGCGGTGAAACAGAGAGCATGAACGAGTTCAACCGCATCGAGCAGTTCGCGAAACTGCAGCGTCCGCCTGCCGTCAAATTCAAAGATCTCGAAGCGGCCGTCGAGACGCATATCACTTACAACATTCTGCCGATGCAGGTCCGCGTTGATTTCGTTCCGGTCACCGACGCCTCGGTGATGACGTATGTCACCGTTCAGTTTGAAAACAAGGACCTTCAGTTCCAATCCAAAGAGGGTGTCCAGAAAGCCGTCGTCAACATCTTTGGGCGAATCACTACCATGACGAGGCGTCGCGCGGTCAGCCCGTTTGAAGACACCGTGACGGTAGACGCTCCTACCGAGATGCTCCAGGCGTACGCGCAGCGCCGTTCGGTGTACCAGAAGGCCGTGCCGCTTCCGCCGGGAACGTATCGCCTGAACGTCGTGGCGAAGGATGTGGTTGCCGGCAACATGAATAATTACGAAGTGGCGATTCACGTGCCCCGTCTGGACCCGGACAAGATCGGCCAGAGCACTCTCATTCTGGCGGACCAGTTGGAGAAAGTTCCCGCGCGCAGCATAGGCGCCGGTCAATTTGTGATTGGCGGTTCGAAGGTTCGGCCTCGCGTGGGCGAGGTGTTCAAACGCGACGAGAAGATGGGGATTTACCTGAAGCTGTTCAATTTGAGCGCCGACGAGGTTACCCATAAGCCGATCGGCCAAGTGGAATTTGAAGTGCTGAAGAAGGGGAGCAACGAGAGGGTCGCTGATTTAACAGAGGATCTCTCGCAGTTGGAAGATGCGTCCGGCAGCCAGGCAACCATCGAGAAGTACTTTAATTTGAACAGCCTGTCTCCTGGACAGTACACCCTAAGGTTGAAAGTGACGGATAAGTTGCGTAAGCAGGTGCTCACACCCACTGCGGACTTTACGGTAACCTAAGGGATAACGGGCTGCGTCCCGAGAGTCAGAACGAGCGTCGGATGTTGATACCGAAGACGCACAAGACGATTGCTACACTGGTTTTGGGCGTGGCGTGTTTGGCAGCGCCGCCCCTTTCCCGGGCGGTATCTCCGGTCAGACTGATGGGCGCTATCGTCGGCGTGGTCAGCGACGGCGGCGGGATTCCGCAGATGGGTGCGATCGTCACGCTGCTGAATCGCCAGGACCGCATTTTTGACCGCGCCATCACCAACGAACACGGCGAATTCCGGTTCCCGGGCCTCTTACCGAACTTCTATTCCGTCCGCATCAGCCTGGCCACGTTCGTCCCCGCATTCAAGAAAGACATCCTGGTCCAGCCGGGGATGCGCAGCGTTCTGAACGTCAACCTCAGCGGAATTTTCAGTTCCATTCAACTCACGTATCCGCCGATCGAAAACGGCAACCTGATGAGCGACGACTGGAAATGGGTGCTGCGAAGCGCAGCCTCAACCAGGCCCGTTTTGCGATTCGCGGAAGCGGCGGAACGGAAGCCGGCAGACGTGAGCGCGAAGAACGAACACACTTCCGCCTTCTCACAAACTCGCGGAATGCTGAAGGTATCGGCCGGCGATGGGTCGCTGGCTTCCAGCATAGGAAATGAGGCGGACCTGGGAACGGCGTTTGCGCTGGCCACTTCGCTGTATGGAAAGAGCATGCTGCAGGTAAGCGGCAACGTGGGGTACGGTTCGCAGACCGGCGCGCCTACGGCTGCGTTTCGCACCAGCTATAGCCACAGCCTTGCGGGCGGGTCGCCCGAGGTCTCGCTCACGATGCGCCAGTTGTATCTGCCGGGCCGGTTCGCGGTCGCCGCCGGCGGGAACGAGTCCGCGCTGCCGATGCTGAGAACGATGTCGGCTTCGTTCGACGATCGGACGGAAGTCGGAGATCATGCATCGTTCCAGTACGGCTTCACGATGGACAGCGTGAGCTTTCTGGACCACCTGAATTACTTCAGCCCCTACGCACGGCTCACATACGACCTCGGCGTCAACGGCCAACTGGCATTTACTTACAGTTCGGGAAATGCCCGGCCCGATCTTGCCGGAGACGCGCAGGATTCGGACCTGCAGCGAGACATCGCCACTCTTGGCCTGTTCCCGCGCCTTTCGCTTCTTGACGGCCACGCGAAGGTCCAGAGGGGCGACGAGTACGAAGTTGCCTATACGCGGAAAGTCGGCTCGCGCACGTACGGCCTGTCCGCCTATCACGAAGCGATCACGAATGCCGCGCTCAACATGGTCGCACCGCCCGGGTTGTACAGCGATGGCGATCTGCTGCCGGATCTCTTCTCCGGGAGTTCCACCTTCAATGCCGGCAATTATTCGAGCAGCGGCTACTCCGCCTCGGTCACGCAGGATTTTGGCGATCACTTCAGCGCCACCCTGGACTACGGCTCTTTAGGCGCCCTGACGGTCGCTCAGCGGGAGTTGGTCAGCAACAGCCCGGACGAGCTACGGTCGATGATCCGAGCGGGCCGGAAGCACGCGGCAACGGTGCGGATTGCCGCCACGTCGCCGTGGACCGGCACACGGCTGATCGCCAGCTACCAGATCACCGCCGAGCAAGGCTGGGCGATGCCCGGGAACATGTACAGCACCCAGAGCCTTCGTCCGATTCCCGGATTGAACATCTTCGTGCGACAGCCGATCCCTCGAATCCCGCTGCTCCCGTGGCGGATGGAGGCCACAGCGGATTTGCGCAATCTTCTCGCCCAGGGATACCTTCCCCTCTTCATGAGCAATGGCCAGCAGGGCACGCTGGTGCAGACGCCGCGCAGCTTCCGCGGCGGCCTTAGCTTCATCTTCTGATTGCGGATCGATTCCCACATCACCTTCAGCGAGCGTTATCCGCTTGCCCACCTTGAGAGCATCCTGGTGCGGAACCGTTTCGAGGGCGGCGTTCTGTTCGGCGGTCTCACGCCGTCGTTGCCCGCTTTCGTCAAAGGAGTGGTCGTCCGGGGAGGCCAATTCGACGCCGCGAGGCTGGACCGCTTGCAGCAGGAGCCCAAATTTCGCGGCATCGCCTGCTCTCTTGCCGGCGACGAAATTCCCGGGTTCTTGACGGAGTTGGAGCGGCGGTCGATCCCGCTCGATCTCTCTGCGAATCTATCCCTCGCACCGCGGATCGCCCGGCGCTTTCCGAACCTGCGGGTTGCCTTCGATCCGGCCTGCGCTCCGCCTTCCGGAGACGATTGGGAGGGAAATCTCGACCGCGCGGCCGAATACCCGAACATATTTTGCAAGCTGAATGGACTGGAGCCGGCCGCGCCGTTTCGCAGCCGTTACGTCCGGCATGCGCTTGGGGCATGGGGCCCGCGCCGGCTGATGTTCGGGAGCAAGTGGCCCATGCTGCTCCCGGAGCATTCCTGGAAGGCCACTTTGGCTGCATTCACCCAGGCGATTGGGGCGCAGCCTATCGAGATTCGGGAGGAACTGCTGGGTGGAACCGCAGCCCGCTTCTACGCGCTCTGATCGCTGGAATACCGCCGTCGCTGCGGCTGCTCTCGTCGCCATGAATGCGGCGGTCACGCCGCGGCTCTTCGCGCTGGAGTATTCGAGCGAGATGGGTTCGATCGAAGCCGCATTCATCGGACTGGCTCGTTACATTCGGGACCATTTCCCGCACCTCGGCTGGTTCCCCCTGTGGTACGGCGGAATTCCGTACCCCGATTCATACCCGCCGCTGCTGCACTGGATGGTCGCACTGGCCAGCGCGGCGGGCCATGTCTCGCCGGCGCTCGCCTACCACGCCGTCACCGCGGCAGTGTACGCGCTGGGGCCTGCCGCTCTGTTCTGGGCAGCCTGGCGCCTGGGCGCCAGCCGGGCCTCGGCGTTTCTCGGCGCCCTCGGCTATTCCCTGCTCTCGCCCGCCTGTTTCCTGGTACGCGAGATCCGGGCCGATACGGGGGGATGGTTCGGGCCGCGCCGCCTGGTCGTCCTCGTGCGCTACGGAGAGGGGCCTCATCTCCTGGCTTTATTGCTGCTCCCCTTCGCACTCGGCATGCTGCACCTGGCTCTGCAAAAACGGAAGCCGGCCCACTACTTCGGAGCGGCCCTTGCGCTTGCCCTGGTGGCACTGAGCAACTGGCTGGGCTCATTTGCCCTTGCCCTCATGGTGAGCGCTTACCTGCTGGCCAGGTGGGACCGCGCGTGGCTGGCGGCCGCGGGCGTGGGCTGCTGGGCATACGCCCTTGCCCTTCCCTGGCTTTCGCCCTCGACCGTGGCTACCATCCGGGCGAACGCTCCGTTAGTCGGGGGGAGGTTCGAATCCGGTCTGGGACAGAAGATCTACGCAGCGGGATTTGTGGGCGGGCTGATCCTGTTGGCGTGGGGGATGCGGCGGGCGAAGTGGCCGGCCGGTGCGCGATTTGCCGTGCTTTTCCTGGCCGGGACCGCGGCGATCGTCTTACCCGCCTACGGCTTTGGGCTTGCCCTGGTGCCGCAGCCACTTCGATATCAGCTCGAACTGGACATGGCGGTCTGGATGACTCTGGCCATATGCATTCCGCTATCCCGGCGGGCCGCGATGGCCGCGACGCTAATCGGGGTGGCGATTGCCATCCCACTTTTTTTTCACCAGCGCAGAATAGCCCGGGGAATGGAGCGGCCGATCGCGATCGAATCGACCGTGGAATACCAGGTCTCCCGCTGGCTCGGCACCCACATGCCGGGACGGAGGGTCTTCGCGCCCGGCACGACCGGCTTCTGGATGAACGCCTTCAGCGACACCCCCATGCTGACTGGCGGCTTCGACAACGGAATGCGGAATGTATTTCTGCGGGATGTGATCTACCAGATTTACTACGGGGACCAGCTGAGTACTGCGCTCGACTGGCTGAAGGCCTATGGCTGCGATGCGGTAATTGGCGGCGCGCCGGGAAGCCGCGAGGTGTATCATCCCTACAATCACCCGGAGAAATTGTACGGGCTCCCGGAATTGTGGAGGCAGGGGGAAGACGTCATCTATGCAGTTCCTGGGACAACCCGTTCCCTCGGCCACGTTGTCCGGGCGTCCGAGCTTCCGCCGATCACTCCTCCGGCTTATGATACCCGGAGCCTGAGTCCGTACCTCGCCGCCATCAACGACAACTCGAGGCCGCAGGCGGCATTGCGTTGGAGGGACCCGGGCGACGTCTCGATCTCGGGCAGTTTTCGCCCGGACTCCTTGCTTTCCGTTCAAATCACTTTTGATAAAGGTTGGCATGCGAACGTCCAGGGACAGCCCCGCCGCGTCTGGGGCGATAAACTGGGGCAGATGGTGGTGGACCCGCAGTGCAACGGTCCGTGCACCGTGGAATTGAACTGGGACGGCGGACTGGAGATGCAGATTGCCCGCTTCGGTTGCGAAGCCGCGCTGGCGGGCGGAGTGCTTTGGATACTGCTATGGCGAAGGCGTTCGGGTTCAATCAAGACGAATTGAAGTTGCTGCTGGTTTCCGTGCGTCAGATGCGCCGCACGTTCGCCCAGGCGCGCAAGAGCGATCCCTCGATCGAGGCCTACGCCGCGCTGTACGATGCGCTCTTCGAGAAACTGCGCGACATGGCAGGCCCCCTGCCGGATGAGGTCGAGGACGTTCTCTAACGCGGTTCGACCGGTTGCCGCGCACCGCCGCGGTATATTCCGGTGACCTGTTAGAATGAAAAGGCCGCCTCGTGGGCGGTTAGCTCAGCCGGTTAGAGCGCCTGCCTTACAAGCAGGAGGTCCGCGGTTCGAGCCCGCGACCGCCCACCATCTCCTATCCTAGAGTTCCGCTACGGTACCAGCCACGCGTTTCGACTAGTACTGCTTTTTGGGCGAGAGCATCGGACGCCGCGGCCGCCTCCTCGAGCGTGAACGCCAGGCAACATAGTGCTGAAAAATGAAGCACTTTCCGCTAACGAAGTTTTCTTGTACACTTGGCATCTAGCTGTTCCGGCGCGGAGTGTGCAGGTCGCCGCGAATCAGCGGAGACGGTAGTAAACTTGACGAGAGTCTTCTCACGGAATATAGTTTCTTGAGAACTCTGAGGGAGGCAACTGGATGGCAAGAGAGAGTACACAGCACAAACTGGATCGTGTTCGGTCGCCGCGTGTTCAAATCACCTACGACGTGGAGGTCGGGGGCGCCATTGAACTGAAGGAGCTCCCGTTCGTGGTCGGTGTGTTGGGCGATTTTACGGGGCAGCCGGAACAGCCGCTGTCCAAACTGAAGGAGCGGAAGTTCGTCGAGGTCAACCCAGACAACTTCGACACGGTTCTCGAGGGGATGAAACCCCATCTTTCATTTAACGTCGACAACAAGCTCAGCGAGGAGCCGGACGCGCCGAATCTGAAGGTGGATCTGAAGTTCTCGAAGATGGAGGATTTCGAACCGCAGAACGTGGCGCGCCAGGTGAAGCCGCTGAAGGAATTACTGGACCTGCGTACACGCTTGTCCGATCTTCGGGGAACCTTACAGGGCAATGACAAGCTCGAAGAGGCGCTTCTCGAGTCCGTGGGCAATGCCGACAAGCTGGCCAAGTTGAAGGGTGAGATGAAGGGTAAGGGAGAGGACTCCAATGGCTGATCCACAGAAAGCTCAACCGACAGCTGCGGCAAGCGAGGTCCAGGACAGGGGACTTCTCGACCAGCTAGTGGACGAAGGGCGTTTCGGCGCCGAACCGGCCGCACGCGAGCGCGGCAAGAACCTGGTGAAGGAGTTTGTGGCGCAGGTCCTCGAAGGTTCGATGACCATCGCCCGCGATGCCGAGATGATGATCAATGCGCGTATCGCGCAGATCGACCATCTCATTTCCATCCAGCTGAACGAAATTCTGCACCATCCGTCGTTCCAGAAGCTGGAAGGAACCTGGCGCGGGGTCAAGTACCTCATGGACCAGAGCGAAACCGGCACGATGCTCAAGATCCGCATCCTGAACTGCAACAAAAAAGAGTTGCTGAAGGACATGCAGCGGGCGCCGGAGTTCGACCAGAGTGCGCTCTTCAAGAAGGTTTACGAGGAGGAGTACGGGGTATTCGGCGGCTCTCCGTTTGGAGCGCTTGTGGGTGACTACGAATTCGGAAAACACCCCGAAGACCTGGAACTGCTGGAGCAGGTGTCGCACGTGGCAGCCGCGGCGCACGCGCCCTTCATTTCGGCGGCCAACCCCGAACTGATGAACCTGCCGAGCTGGACCAACCTGGACGCTCCCCGCGACCTGGCCAAGATTTTCGATACCACCGAGTATGCCAAGTGGAAGAGCTTCCGGCAGTCGGAAGACTCCCGCTACGTCGCTTTGACCCTGCCGCGGGTTCTGGGCCGTCTCCCCTATGGGAAGGACACCAAGCCGGTGGAGGACTTCGCTTACGAAGAGCACGTGGACGGCAGCGATCACTCCAAGTACCTCTGGATGAACGCGGCGTTCCCGCTCGCGACCCGGATGACCAACTCCTTCTCGCAGTTCGGGATGTGCGTGGCCATGCGCGGCGTGGAAGGCGGCGGTCTGGTGACCGGCCTTCCGGTGCACAATTTCTATACCGACGAAGGCGACGTTACCATGAAGTGTCCCACCGAAGTCCCGGTGACGGACCGCCGCGAGAAAGAACTCGCCGATCTGGGATTCGTCCCCCTGGTGCACTGCAAGGATACCGATTACGCGGCGTTCTTCAGTGTGCAGTCCTGCCAGAAGCCGAAGTTATACGATACGGATGCAGCCAACGCCAACGCGCGTCTCTCGGCGCAAATTCCGTACATCATGGCAGTATCCCGTTTCGCGCATTATCTGAAGGCTATGATGCGCGATAAGATCGGCAGCTTCATGTCCCGCGCCGATGCGGAAATCTTCCTCAATCGGTGGATCATGAAGTACGTCATTCCGGACGACACGGCGTCGCCTCAGATGAAAGCCCGTTGCCCCTTGCGTGAAGCGCGCGTGGATGTTACGGAGGTCCCAGGTAAGCCCGGAGTATATCGGGCAGTTGCGTTTCTCCGGCCGCACTTCCAGTTGGAAGAACTGACTGTATCGCTGCGGCTCGTAGCGGATTTGCCGGCCCCGGCGAAATAGCCTCGCTCGTGGCTGATTTTCAGCTCAGACAAATTTAACGATTCGGAAAGAGAGGGTAATTACGTGGCTGTAAATGCGTATCTGTACATTGACGGCGTCGAGGGGCCCAGCACCAGCCGCACGGGTTGTATCGACGTTCTATCTTTCAGTTGGGGCGTCTCCCAAACGGCGGTCTACGGAGCCGGCGCGTCCGGTAAAGAGGCCAAGGCCGGAAGGGCCGATTTCTCGAACCTCAGCATTATGAAGGTTCTCGACAAGACTTCGCCGCTGCTGTGCGATCATTGCGCAACCGGCAACATCCTGGATAAGGTCTACATACTCTACGACAAGCCGGTCGGCGACAAGCAGCAGCCTTACTTCCGCATTTGGATCAAGGATGCGCTGATTACTTCGGTGCAGCTCTCGGGCAGCAACGAGAATCCAACCGAATCGGTTTCGTTCGCCTTCCAGGGAGTGGAAGTTGCGTACGCCCCCGAAAAGGACGACGGTTCGCTCGACGCCGCCATCCGCAAAGGCTACAACCTGGAGACGTTGACGGCGGACTTCGCGGCCGACGACGGTCTGGAATAGGGCCTTGAATGACACCTAAGGAACTTCTCGACGCCGGGAAGGTCCGGGAAGCGGAGAGCGCGTTAACCGCCGCTCTCCGCGACAACCCAGCCGACGCGGCCAAAAGAACATTTCTCTTCGAGTTGCTCTGCTTTTCCGGGCAATTCAACCGCGCTGAAAAGCAGCTCGGCGTGCTGGCGCAGGGCAGCCGGGGAGCGGAAATGGGAGCCGTCCTTTATTACTCCGCGCTGCACGCCGAGAAACTGCGGCACGACATGTTTCAGAAGCAGGAGTTCCCCAGTTCGCCCGCCACGAAGTCGCCCGGCGGGAAGCTGAATGGGAAGCCGTTTGAGTCGATCGAAGACGCCGACCCCGAGATTGGCGCTCGTCTCGAAGTGTACGCCGCCGGGGCCTATTTGTGGATTCCGTTCGAGCATATCGCTTCGATCAATATCGATCCTCCCCGAATGCTTCGCGACACGCTCTGGACACCTGCCTACGTTCTGACCGGACCCTCCTTCAAAGGGACCGATATCGGTCAGGTAATCATTCCCGCTGTTTATCCGTTCTCCTGGAAATCCGATGACACTTCCCTGTGGCTGGGCCGGGGCACCGAGTTTGTCGCGGACGATCAGGGGAATAAGTTCCCCGTAGGGCAGAAGATGTTCATCGTAGATGGCGAGGAAGTCCCGCTTCTGGAAATCCGGTCGCTGGAGTTCGCTTCCTATGCCACTGCGTAAAGATATCCTCAATCCGATCGCCGGCGAAAACCCAGCCGGCAAGGCCCTGCGTAACGCTCCCGTTTACGACAAAATCAAAGAGGCCAGGCGCCAGGACGATGAACTTCCGCAAGGCGCCTGGCAGACCGAGCGAAAAGTCGCCGACTACGCTCAGGTGGTCAAACTCTGTCAGGACGTGATCGCGACGGAGAGCAAGGACCTCCAACTGGCCGTCTGGCTATGCGAGGCGCTGCTCAAGAAGGAATCGATCAATGGCTTGCGCGAGGGTCTCGATCTCTGCCGGGGCCTGATCGAAACCTTTTGGGACGGTCTTTACCCGGTGGTGGAGGATGGCGATCTGGAAGACCGCTCGATCGTCCTGGATTTCCTCCCGAAGAAACTGCCTCCGTCCGTCAAGAATCTCGGGCTGTGCGACGCGGGTTACGATTTTTTCGCATACAAAGACTCGCGCAAGATCCAATACGAGGACCAAGCCAAGAGTAAAGAAGAAAGGACCGCCCGGGAGAAGGCGCTCAAGGAAGGCCGGCTGGCGCCGGAAGCGTTCGACAAATCCTTCGCGGAAACACCGAAGGCCCTTTATGTGAACCTGGAGAAGCAACTCGACGCCGCACTCGAATCGCTAAAGGCGCTCGACGCGGCCTGCCAGGAGAAGTTTCACGAGGAAGGCCCGAGTTACGGCCCGCTGAGAGACGGCATTGCCGAAGTGCGGCAAGTGGTCCATTCGCTGCTGCAAAAGAAACGCGAGACCGAGCCCGACCCGGTGGAGGAAGCGCCGCCGGAGCCCGAGCAGGCTGCCGCCGCCGCGGCGGGTGCGGAGGGCGGCGCGCCGGCAACGGCCGGTGGGCCGGGACTCTCCGCCGGTTACGGATTCATTTCCGGCTCCAGTATGGAAGCGCTGCTGGCGGTCCGCTCCGCGGCCGAGCCGGCGGGGCGGAGAGAGGCTGTCGCCGGCGTCGCCGCCGCGGCCGCGTATCTTCGCAGGCAGGAGCCGTCCAGCCCCGCCCCTTACCTGATGCTGCGCGGCTTGCGCTGGGGAGAACTCCGCGCGTCGAACGATCCCTCAACTCTGGAGGCGCCTCCCAGCGACCTCCGCCAGCAGATCAAGGCGTTGGCCCTGAACAACAAGTGGGTCGAACTGATCCAACTGGCCGAATCCGTGATGGCCCTTCCGTGCGGCCGCGCCTGGCTCGACCTGCAGCGCTTCGTGGTGGAAGCGTGCGTGGCGCTCGGTGACGATTACCGCGCGGTCGCCATCGCCATCCGGTCGGAACTGCGAACGCTGCTGCGCGATCTGCCGCATCTCATGGAAGCGACGCTCAGCGACGATACCCCCGCCGCCAATCCGCAGACCCAGGAATGGCTGAGGGAGATCCTCGCCGAGCCGTCCGGCGCGGCTCCCCAGGCCGAACCCCCGAAAATGCCGGTAATGGATTCCAACCGGGCTCCCGGCTGGCAGAAGAGGTTCGTGGACGCCCATGCCCTGGCGCTCGAAGCGATGCGCTCCGGCCAGGCGCAGAAGGCCGTGACCATCCTGCAGCGCGAAGTCGAGCGGCAGTTGAGCGGCCGCGGCCGCTTCCAGCGGAAAATGCAACTGGCGCAGATTTGTATCGCGGCGGGCAAGGACGCCATCGCCCAGCCGTTGCTCGACGATATCGCCGCCGCCATCGAGACCCATAAGCTGGAGGACTGGGAAGACCGCGAAATGGTTGCGGGGGCGCTGCTTTTCCTGGTGCAGAGCAGCAAGAAAATCGGCGGCGACGCTAAGGCCAAGCAGGCCATCTTCGAACGAATCTGCCGCCTCGACCCGGTTCAGGCGCTCACAATCTAAACCATGCCGCCATCCTCCACCGATACCGCTGTCACGCTTTCCGTGCTGGACCGGCTTATCGACCTCGATCCGCGGAATTCCAAGGAGGCTCCGCCCACGCGCAGCCAGTCCGAGCGCATGCTGCGCGATGCCGTCCGCCGGGATCTGGAATGGCTGCTCAATACCCGCCGCATCGCCTTCCCGCCGGATGACAGCCTGAAGGAGTTGAACCGCTCGGTTTATCTTTTCGGCCTGCCCGATTTCACCGGTTTCAGCATCGCTACGCCCACCGAAAAGTCGAAGCTGATCCGCCAGCTTCAAAACGCGATCAAGCTGTTCGAGCCCCGGATTGCCAAGCCGCGAATTGTGCCGATCGAGTCCGATTCGGCGGGTACCCGCACTCTGCGCTTTCGAATCGAAGGTCTGCTCCTGATGGATCCGGAGCCGGAGCACGTCTCGTTCGACACCGTCCTGCAGCTTACCAGCGGGCAGTACGAGGTTCAGAATGCGGGATGAGCTGCTCCTCTACTACGAGCGGGAACTCAGCTTTCTTCGCGAAATGGGCGCGGAGTTCGCCGAAAAGTACCCGAAGATCGCGTCGCGCCTGCAGTTCGACCCCGCCAACGAGGCGGGCGACCCGCATGTCGAGCGCCTGGTCCAGGCATTCGCGCTCCTGGCCGGCCGGGTCCACCTCAAACTCGACGACGATTTTCCCGAAATCACGGAAGCGATTCTGGGGATCGTCTACCCCCACCTGATCCGGCCCATACCGTCAATGGCGATTGCCGAATTTGTCCTCGACCTGGAGCGCGGCAAACTCACCACCGGCATGCCCATCGCTCGCAATACGGTGCTCTACTCCCGGCCCGTCGCGGGGGTTCCCTGTAAATTCCGCACCTGCTCCGATATGACGCTGTGGCCGATGGCCGTCACGGCGGCCGAGTGGAGGACCCCGGACCGGCTGCGGCCGTCCATCAAGGCTTCCGAGCCGTTCGCCATCCGAGTGGCGATCACGAGCAATCCGGATGCTCCGCTGCCCAAACTCGAAATCGGCAGCCTGCGCTTTCACTTGTCGGGCGAGAACAGCCTGGTGAACGCGATTTACGAGCAGTTGTGCACCAAGCTGACCCGGATCGTCGTGCGCGATCCCGAAAACCCGCGGGTTCCGGCCGTAACGCTTCCGGCTTCGTGCCTGCAGCCCGCCGGATTTTCGGAAAGCGACGCGATGCTTCCCTATCCGCGCCGTTCCTTCCCCGGATACCGCACCCTCCAGGAATTCTTCACGCTGCCGTCGAAGTTTCTGTTTCTGGATATCACCGGACCGCTCGGGGAAGACGGCAAGCGGCGGCCGCTCGGCGAGGTCTTCGAAGCCGGCTTCGGCAACCAGGCGGAGTTCATTTTCTTCTTTTCCACGGCGGTGGACGAAGACCGCCGCGAGCGCCTCGAAATCGGCGTCGCGCCCAAAGTGTTCCGCCTCGGCTGCGTTCCCATCATCAATCTTTTCCCCCAGACGGCGGAGCCGATTCTCTTCGACCAGCACCGGTACGAATACCCGGTGCGGCCGGATATCCGCCGCCCCATGGCCGTGGAAATTTTCTCGGTGGATCAGGTCAGCACCATCGACCCATCCTCCCGTCAGATTGTCAATTACCGCCCCTTCTACTCCTACCGTCACGAAGCCGAAGTCAGCCAGGATTACTTCTGGGTGGCGAACCGCCGCATGTCCAACCGCCTGAACGACGAGGGCTCGGACATCTACCTGGCGCTGGTGGACCGCTCGATGCGCCCCGCCCTGCCGAAAACCGATACCCTCACTATCTACACCACCTGCACGAACCGCAACCTGCCATCGCGGCTGCCGTGGGGCAACGAAGATGGCGATTTCGAACTCGAGGGGAACGCGCCCATCAAGCGCATCGTGGCCCTGACCAAGCCGACCCAGCCGCTGCGGCCTCCCATGACGAAGATGGCCCTTTGGCAGCTGATTTCGCACCTCTCGCTCAACTATCTCTCGCTGGTGCAGGGCGGCCGGAGCGCGCTCCAGCAGATCCTCCGGCTCTACGACTTCACCGAATCGCCATTCTCGCAGCGCATGATCGAAGGGATCACCAGCCTGGAGAGCAAGCCTCATTTCGCCCGGGTGGTCTCGGAGAACGGGATCGCATTCGCGCGCGGTATGCGGGTCGAGATGGAACTGGACGAAGAGCAGTTCGTAGGCGGAGGCGTCTACCTCTTCGCCAGCGTCCTCGAACATTTCCTGGCGCTTTACGCCTCGCTCAACAGCTTCACGCAATTGGTGGCAAAGACCCGCCAGAGAAGGGAAGTGTTGAAGGAGTGGCCGCCCCGCGCCGGCCTGAGGATTCTCGCATGAGTTCCGCCGTGCCCGCAGCCCATCCGCTTACCGAAGTCGCCGTGGAACTGCGCGAGCGCCCCGGCATGTTCGGCTTCTTTCAAGCCGTGCGGATCCTCCTCCGCATGGCGGAAGACAAAGAAGTGGTGGGCGGTTTCGCCAAGCCGCAGAATGAGGTTGTCCGGTTCAGCGCCCACAATTCGCTTGCGTTTCCGCCCTCCGAGATCGATTCCATCGATTGGGAGGGCCCGATCCCCCGCATGGTGGTGAACTTCATGGGGCTTACCGGCCCGCAAGGAGTTCTGCCGTACTGCTACTCGGAGATGGTCGTCGATCGCCTTCGCAACCGCGACCGCACGATGGCGGCGTTCTTCGACATATTCAACCACCGGATGATCTCGCTGTTCTACCAGGCCTGGGAGAAGCACCGGTCGGCGGTAGCCTACGAGCGCGACGGGGAGGACCGGCTATCCCGCTATCTGATGTGCCTGATGGGCATCGGTACCGGCGGATTGCAGCACCGGCTTGTCGTACGGGATGAATCGCTGCTCTACTACACCGGGCTGCTTTCGCTTCAGCCCAAATCCGCGGCGGCACTCCGGCAGATTCTGGAGGACTACTTCGGGATCACAGCGGACGTCGAGCAGTTCGTCGGGGCCTGGCAGTCTCTCGACGCCTCGAACCAGTGCGTGTTCGAAGACGGCCTTTCCTTTTCCGAGCAGTTGGGAATAGGCGTCGTGGTGGGCGACGAAATCTGGGACCAGCAGTCGCGGATCCGGGTTATGCTGGGCCCGCTGACGTCTGAACAATACCTCGGCTTTCTGCCGGGCGGCGCGGCTTTCGATCCTCTGCGCGACCTGGTGCGTTTTTTCTGCGGAACCGAGCTGGAAATCGAAGTTCAGCTCATCCTCGCGCGCGGCGAAGTTCCGCACTGCGAGATGGGTAAGGACGATATCGCCGGTCCGCGGCTTGGCTGGTTTACATGGATGAAGTCGGGCATGGGTTTCGACCGTGCCCCTTCCGAAACCGTTTTCCTTTTAGGGTAAACTTCTTGAGTTGAGAAATGATCTGGGGGATGGATGAGACTAAATGATCGATCGCTGATTGGGAAACTGAACGATTCCGCGAGGGCCGCGCTCGAAGGAGCGCTCGGGCTGGCTCTTTCGCGAACCCATTATGATGTCGAAGTCGAGCACTACCTGATGAAGCTGCTCGATTCGAGCGATGGCGACTTTGCCTGCATCGCCAAGCATTTTGGCCTGGACAAATCGCGGCTGGCCGCCGAACTGACCCGCAGCCTGGACAAGTTGAAATCGGGCAACGCGCGTACGCCTTCCGTCAGTCCCACCGTGCGGGACCTGCTGGTGAAGGGGTGGACCATCGGGTCCATCGATTTCGGGGCGGCCAAAGTGCGGACCGGCTTCACCGTGCTCGCCCTGGTGCACGACGAGGAGCTGGGGCGGCTCGCTCGCGAGTTCAGCAAGGAACTGCAGAAGGTAAACGCCGACAGCCTGCGCAACGATTTCCTGAATATCGTGGGGGCGTCGGTGGAGAATGCCGAGGCTGCCGCGGCGGCCGCGGCGACGGCGGGACCCGAGGGTCCGCGCCCGGGCGGCGGCAAGACGCCCAACCTCGATCAGTACACCGTGAACGTGACGGAGAACGCGAAGCAGGGCAAGATCGACCCCGTCCTGGCGCGCGATTTCGAAATCCGCCAGGTCGTGGACATTCTTACCCGCCGCCGCCAGAACAATCCGATCCTGGTCGGCGAGGCCGGCGTCGGTAAGACCGCGGTCGTCGAAGGGTTCGCCGCCCGCATCGCGCAGGGCGACGTGCCGCCCGTTTTGAAGAACGTCACGCTCCGCTCTCTCGACCTGGCGCTGCTGCAGGCCGGCGCTGGCGTGAAGGGGGAGTTCGAGAGCCGTCTGAAAGGTCTGATCAACGAGGTGAAGTCTTCGCCCACGCCGATCATCCTGTTCATCGATGAAGCCCACACCATGATCGGCGCCGGCGGCCAGGCAGGCCAGGGCGATGCCGCCAACCTCTTGAAGCCGGCCCTGGCGCGCGGCGAACTCCGCACCATCGCCGCCACCACCTGGTCCGAATACAAGAAGTATTTCGAGAAAGACCCCGCGCTGGCCCGCCGGTTCCAACTCGTCAAGGTGGAGGAGCCCGACGAGACGCAATGCGCCCTGATGCTCCGCGGCGTCTGCCAGACCCTCGAAAAGCATCACAATGTGCGGATTCTCGATGAAGGGCTGCTTTCTGCGGTGAAGCTCTCGCACCGGTATCTGGCGGACCGCCAGCTTCCCGATAAAGCCGTGAGCGTTCTGGACACCGCCTGTGCCCGGCTCGCCTTGAGCCAGAACTCCGTTCCGCCGCCGATCGAGGATGCGCAGCGCACAATCGACGACCTGGCTGTGCAGGCCCGGGTGCTGGAACGCGAAGTCGCGGTCGGCGCCGATCACGCGGACCGTCTCAAGGCGATCGCTGAGACCCGTGAGAAAACGGAAGCGCACCTCAACGAGCTGACCGGCCGTTTTGACAAAGAGCGCGACCTGGTGAACCGGATCCGTGAGCTTCGCGGCCACCTGGAAAGCGGCACAGCCCCGCAACCCGCGGGCGACGGCACCGCCGCGCAACCGGCCGCCGATCCCGAAGCCATGCGCGCGCAGCTCGCCGGGTTGAACGCCGAACTCGAAACGATGCAGGGCGAGACGCCGCTGCTGCGGGTCTGCGTGGACTCTCAGATCGTGGGTGAAGTGGTCTCCGGCTGGACCGGCATCCCGGTCGGCAAGATGTTGAAGGACGAGATCTCCACCGTCCTCACGCTGGAGTCCCACCTCGGCAGCCGCGTCATCGGACAGGACCACGCGCTCGAAATGATCAGCCAGCGTATCCGCACCGCGCGCGCCGGGCTGGACGATCCCGGCAAGCCGGTCGGCGTCTTCCTGCTGGTTGGCCCGAGCGGCGTCGGCAAGACGGAGACCGCGCTGGCGCTTTCCGACCTCCTCTACGGAGGCGAGCGCAACCTCATCAGCATCAACATGTCGGAGTTCCAGGAAGCGCACACGGTTTCCACCCTCAAGGGTTCGCCTCCCGGATATGTCGGCTACGGCGAAGGCGGCGTGCTCACCGAAGCCGTCCGGCGCCGGCCCTACTCGGTCGTGCTGCTCGACGAAGTCGAAAAGGCGCACCCCGACGTGCTCGAGTTGTTCTTCCAGGTCTTCGATAAAGGCCAGATGGAAGACGGCGAAGGCCGCCAGATCGATTTCAAGAACACCATCATCATCCTGACGTCGAACGCGGCTACGGACAGCATGATGAAGCTGAATGCCGATCCCGAAACGGCGCCTACGCCGGTCGGGCTCGTCAAAGCGATTAAGCCGGAACTCGACAAGGTCTTCAAACCGGCGTTCCTGGGCCGTCTCGTGATCATCCCGTATTATCCGATCCGCGACGAAGCCATGAAGACGATCATCAAGCTGAAGATTGGAAAAATCCAGCGCCGGCTGGCGGAGACTCACCGCATTACGCTCTCATACGAGCCTGTCCTGATCGAGGAAGTGGCCAAGCGGTGCACGGAAGTGGAGAGCGGCGCCCGCAACGTCGACAACATCCTGACCAACACCATGCTTCCCGACATCTCGAAACAAATTCTCGGGAAGATTGCCGAAGGAGAACGTCCGGATTCGGTCCGCGTGGGGATCGCGGAAGACGGCTCTTTCACCTACTCGTAACCTGAATGAGTTGAAATACCGTGCCAGCAACACAAGCCGATCGTCCATTTCGCCTTCGCGTGAGAGATCTCGACGCCGACGCCCTCCTGGTCGAAAGCTTCACCGGCCACGAGGGCGTCTCGCAGCCCTTTCGCTTTCTCGTGAAGGCTTTGTCCGACAATCCGAACCTCGACATGAAAAGCCTGCTCGTCACCCCGGCGGTGTTGAGTTTCCACATCGACGACGATAGCGAGCGGCACATCCATGCCCTCATCAACAGCATCAGGCTGCTCGAATACGGGGAAGACGGTTTCGCCGCGTACGAGTTGGAACTTGTCCCCTGGGTTCATTTTCTGGGCTACTTCTCTAATTGCCGGATCTATCAGAACCTATCGGTCCCGGACATTATTGAGAAGGTCTTCCAGACCCGAAGCTACACCGATTTCGATGTCAGCAAGCTCCAGGGCTCATACTCGCCCCGTGAGTATTGTGTCCAGTACCGCGAAACCGACTTCAATTTCGTATCGCGGCTGATGGAAGATGAGGGCATCTTTTACTTCTTCGAGCAAACGGAAAGTAAGCACACGCTCGTGCTCGGAGACGCAACATCCGTCTTCACGACCTGCCCGCACCTGAAAGCGGCCGATGGGACCGAGGGGAAGGCGGAGTATTATCCGGGCGCCGGTTCTTCGCGCATCGCGGGATTCGTGTCCGCTCTGCACTATGAGTATCGCGTCTCCACCGGGGCGGCGGCGCTGACCGATTACGATTTCACGAAACCCAAGAACGACCTGTTCTCGACGACGGATGGCACCGCCGGCGGTCAGATCGGGGAGTTTTACGATTACCCCGGGGGGTATGACAGCAAGACCGATGGCGACCGTTACACGAGAATTCGGATAGAAGAGCGAGAGACCGAGATTGCCACCCTCCGCGGCCGCGGCAATTGCCTGGCGTTCGAGTGCGGATGCAAGTTCAACTTAGAGGGGCACTACCGCGAGGAAGCCAACCAGGAATATGCCATCATCGGGCTCAGCCACACCGGATTCAATACCAGTTACCGCTCCGGCTCACAACAGAAATTCGAATACTCGAACACGTTCGAGGCGATTCCCTCGTCCGTGGCTTTCCGCGCTCCCCGGCATTCTCCCAAACCCGTCATGAAGGGCACGCAGACCGCGCTCGTGGTCGGCAAGTCGGGCGAGGAGATCTGGGTCGATCAGTATGGCCGCGTGAAAGTCCAGTTCTATTGGGACCGCGATGGTCTGAAGGACGATAACAGTTCGTGCTGGATTCGCGTGGCCCAGAGTTGGGCCGGCAAACAGTGGGGTGGAATCCAGATTCCGCGCATCGGCCAGGAAGTCCTGATCACTTTTCTCGAAGGCGATCCGGACCGGCCGCTCATCGCCGGCTCGGTGTACAACGCCGACCAGACCGTGCCGTACACCCTTCCCGACGAGCAGACCAAGAGCACCCTTAAGTCGTATAGCTCGAAAGGCGGCGCGGGCTTCAACGAGATCCGCTTCGAAGACAAGAAGGGCAGCGAGCAAGTCTTCGTTCATGGCGAAAAGGACCTGGACATTCGCGTCAAGAACGACCGGTTCGAAAACGTGGACCATGATGTTCACCTTGTAGTCAAGAACGACCACTACGAGCACATCAAGCACGATCACCACGTGACCATCGACAACGATCACGTGATCAAGGTCGTCAATGACCACAATCTGCAAGTACAGGGCAAACAGGCCATCAAGGTCACCGGTTCGCACTCGCTGCAGGTGACCGGGGATGTGATCGAGGTCTTCAGCCAAAACCACTCCGAACAGACCACGATGAACCTGTATCTCAAGGCGATGGGGATCGTGATCGAAGGGAGCACCGGGATTACGCTCAAGTGCGGCGGCAACTGCGTCGTGCTCGATCCCAGCGGCGTTACGGTAAAGGGCACCATGATCGTGCTCGACGGCCAGATGACCCGCATCAACTCCGGGCCCGGCTCTCCGGCCATGAGCGGGCAGGCTGGAAGCGCGGTAACGCCCGCCGACCCGAAAGCCGCCGAGGATGCCGACGTGGCGGATCCCGGGCAGTCGTCCCAGATTCAGGCCGCCCAGAAACAGCAGAAAACGGGACGGTGGGGCACCGTCTCTCCGGCGGCGTTTCACCCGCCCGCGCCCGTTCCGGCAGGCGGCGGTAACGGGAGTTCGCCGCCGAGTCCCGCGGGCCCTCCGCCGCCGCCGAAGACCTACATCGAGATCAAACTGGTTGACGCGGACGGCCGCCCTGTGGCAGGGGAATCGTACAAAGTGACCCTTCCCGACGGCAAGACCGTCGCGGAGGGAACGCTCGATGAAAAGGGCTTCGCCCGTATTGACGGCCTCGACCCCGGCAGTTGCAAGGTCACATTCCCGAAAATGGACAAGACCGTCTGGGATCCCAAATGAGTCGCCTGGTAGAACACTTTCAGGTTCAAATCGCGCGAGGAGGAGCCAGCTCAAGTGCCGAAAGTAGTGGTCGCTAGCGAAGGCGGCACACTGTGTGGAATCGCGATCGATAACGGGTTTCACGATTGCAAGCCGGTGCGCGACGCCAACCCGGGTGCGGATTTCCTCGCCCGTCCGTTGCGTGCCGGCGACCAGGTTACGGTCCCTGATGTCGAGACGCGCGACGAGAAGCAAGTCCACGAGTTCCACGAATGTCTTCGTAAAGAAGAACGCGCCGCCGGTGAGTATCTGTTTTGTCCACGGCTCGCCCGACAAGCACTATCTCGACGACACCCACCTGAGTTTCCTGCTGGTGAGTAAATTTCAGGTGGACAAGGGCGGTCCGGCCGGCGCCGCCGCCTTTCCCGACGCCTTCGAATTCCACGCCGAAGCCGACGCGGATATCGCCACGTTCAAGGTCCAGGTGGTGGATCCCGCCGCCGGAGGCACTGTCAACGTCACGATCGAGGCGCTGAAGCCGGTCTATAAGGCGGGCGGCAGCATCGATCACCACGAGTTGTTCACCGGCGCCGAGTACGCCAAACGTAAACTCGATGTGCAATGCGCCAAGGTGCAATCCGGCGTGGCATACCGCTCGAAGTACCTTCGGCTGGTGGTGGACGAAGCCGATAAGGACGGAACCGTAGGCCCCGTGCCTGCGGGTACCTTCCCGCCCGGAGCCGGATCTCCCAAGCCGGCGCAGACGCTCCTGGTGACCGACATGGTGGAGCAGGGCGAGCCGGATGTCGAAATCCTGGACCAGAAGGTCCGGGCGACCTACGAGATTCCGCGCTGCCCCGGCAGCCCGAAATGCAAGGCCACGGTCGAACTGCCGGTCGGCAACGATAAGAAGCGGCTGCGCATGTTCGTTCACGTCATGCGGAGGGCGCCCGGAGGCGCTCCCGTTGTGACGGTCGCAAATGCGCGCCGGCGGGTGCTCATGTGGTTTCGCCGTGTGCTGGCCCAGAGTTCCATGGCGCCCAAGTTGCTGGACGTCCAGGAACGCGACCCGGTCGAGAACATGATCGCAGTCTCCGATGCCGGCTCGGGGAATCCGACTCCCGGCGCCAACGCCGGCGGCTCCAGCGCCTCCGGAATCGACGTGCTGGGAAATCCCAGCAGATTGGGATTCCGCCTGAACACAGCGGGCGAAACGCCGCAGACCGTGGGTCCGATCACCCCCGGGGATTCCGTTACAGGCATCGGCTTTACGCCGCTGCAAGCCGCCAATGCGCTCGCGAACCAGGTAGCCGCGCCGTACACCGCGGTTGCGGCCGGCAATCCGCGGCGTTTCAACGATACCCAGGGTTCGGCCGATATCCTCATCACCCGCTCTGACGGGAAGTTCGTCACCATCGATCAACTGTGCAACACGGATACCGCCCAGACCCTCACGGTGGCCAGCATTAACCCTCTCCCGGCGCCGCAGCAATCCTGGGACGGCCAGAATTTCCTGGTCGGCACGCTGCACCAGCGGATCATGTGCCGCAACTACG
Organism: Bryobacterales bacterium; assembly: GCA_963796485.1. Taxonomy (GTDB): domain Bacteria; phylum Acidobacteriota; class Terriglobia; order Bryobacterales; family Bryobacteraceae; genus CAWCDJ01. The sequence goes on along the minus strand of CAWCLV010000010.1, from coordinate 211,609 downwards.
ACACCGGCGACGACCGCGTGGATGTATTCGTGGTGGACAGCACTTCCGACGGCAACCGCGGCGAGGCCATGATGTCCGGCCACAGCGTGAATGCCGACGCCACCACCCACGGGGTGGACGCCATCAAATTTTCCATCTTTTGCATCCAGACCACCATGGACGGCACCGATGCCGACCCGCTGGTGCTCTGCCATGAGACCGGTCACGTAACGGGCGAACTGGGTCATGCCGTCGGCGTGCCGAGCGAGCTGATGTCCGCGGCCGTCAGCGGCAACAATGCGCCGGGCGCGTCCAAACGCCTGACGGATCGCGGCGTGCAGTACAACATCACTGCCGGGACGTTTCCTGTTAACCAGCGCCTGAGGACGGAGGGCGGCAATGCGGGGATTGTGGTGCCATGGTAAATCTCATGCGTTCCGGCTTTGTCTGCTGTTTGCCCTCGCGGTCTGGGGAGATCATCTGATGTCTGCCGTTTCTTCGCAACTTCCGCCGCCGAGCCTGCCCGAACTGGACGAGTTCGTCTTCCATCCCGACCAGTTCGCCAAGGAAGCCATTCCACGGCGCCTGCAACCCGGCGATGTCGCTACGTTTCTGATGACCCGCCTCGATGCGAGCACTTCGCTCGGGGCATTTCAACAGGCCGAAAAACTGGTCGATTTTTACGATCTGAACGAGGTCGCCGCTTATTTGCGCCGGTTCCTCGACGGGCGGGAGGCCGGGCCGGACCAAAGAAAACGGTCCATCGTCCTTGCCCGGACCATCGCGCGTTCCGGAGCGCCCGAAGACCGCCGCTTTGCCGCCGGATATCTCAATTTCCTCGTCCAGAAGGCTACCGCGGCGGAAATGCCGGGCCTGGTATCGATTTACGAAGCGCTGGGCCCGGAAGGAGACGCGCAGCCGCTTCGCGCAGCCGCCGGCGGCCTTCTCTCGGCCGGCCAGAGCCCGACCGAAGCCAGGAATCTACAGAACCTGCTCAACATGACGATTCCCCGGGCGGAGCAGGCCAACACCATGAAGTCCCGCATCCTCGCGATCCCCGGCAGGCAGCAGCGGATCGACGGAGAAGTGAAGGTCTACCTCGCCCTGCTCGTCGGCTATCCGGAATACCTTCCGGCGTGGGCCGCGCGGCGCCTGCGGCGCGAAACGTGGGGCGACAGCCCCGCCGAGCAGTCCGTTCGCAACCCGGACCGCCGCCGCTCGACCGAAGTGGCAGAGGCTTTCCGCCGCGTGATCCCGGTAGTCGAAACCAATAAGGCATTCGACGACCATGTGAAATCGCTCAAACGCGTGACCTGCCTCCGCGCTATCGACTTTTTCGGCGGAACGCTCAGCACCGCCGAGTACAAGGAGATGCACGCCGACCCGGCCCGCCAGTTCGACGTGCTCTCGAACTTGTAGCTACGGAACGGTAACCGTAAACTCGCCCGGCGTGATGAACTGGATCACGCCGCCCCAGATACACATCAGTTTCGACACATTGTCCAGCGCGGGCATGTTGGCGATGAGATCCGGGGGGCTCACTGCGCCGGGCACCCAGGGCGCCGGGGTAGCGGGGATGCACGGCATCGGGGTCAGCACGCCCAGCGCGGCGGCGGTGGCCGCGGCGACCGTCGGGTTTGCGATCGAGTTGCACATTCCGAACGGCATGATGTTGGTCATCGGGATGTGATCCATGATGTTGGCATCCGGCATCATGTTCGTGAAGACCTTATTGGTGGGAAGTACCACAAGGGAACTGGGCGCCAGCCCGAAAGTGCACTGCATCATGGCTCCCATACAGACTTGCATCGGCATTCGGATCGCCTCCTCCTTCGGCGTTGCCACCTATTCTACAGGAGTCTCTTCAAAAGATTCGCTTCAACCTCGCCAGTTTTGGTACTGTGTTTCCAGATGAAGCGACTGCAACAGGTGATCTGGACCAAGGGGACGTTTCTGACCCCGCAGCATCTCCAGATCCAGGACCGGTTCCTGGAGAACCTCCTGCAATTCCAGATCGAGAGCCTGTCTTTCAAGCCTTACGGGTTCCGCACCCTCCAGATCAGCCAGGAGGGTCTGGCCGCCGGGATGTTCGGCGTCTCCGGTGCCTCGGGAATCATGCCCGACGGCCTGCTGTTCGATATCCCGGCCTCCGACGATACCCCTCCGCCGAAGCGGCTGGCCGAGTGTTTCGAGCCCGATCAGACGAGCCTGGATCTCTACCTCGCCGTCCCGCAGTACCGTGAGCGGGGCTTGAACGTGGCCACCTCCGCGCGCGATGCCGGGTCGCGTTTCCGCGCGGAAATCGAGATGTTCCGCGATGAGAACAGCGGGCTGGCCGAAAAGCCGGTGCAGGTGGCGCATAAGAACCTGCGGTTCCTCAGCCAGGGGGAGAGCCGCGAAGGGTACTCCACCCTGCGGGTCGCGCGCATCCAGCGCACCGAAGCGGCCGCTTTTCAGTTGGACCCGCAGTTCGTGCCTCCCCTGCTGGATTTCAACGCCAGCGAGCACCTCGTCACGATTGCACGGCGGCTTGTGGAAATTCTCAGCGCCAGGTCGGGTGCGGTATCCGGGATGCGGCGGCAGAAGAATCAGAGCCTGGCCGATTTCACCGCCTCCGATATCGCCAATTTCTGGCTGCTCTATACCATCAACACGTCGTTCCCGATCTTCCGGCACTTATTCGAGACGCGCGGCGGCCATCCCGAACCGCTATACTCGGCGATGCTCTCGCTGGCGGGCGCCCTGACGACGTTTTCCAGCACGATCCGCCCCCGCGACCTCCCGGTCTACGATCACGACGATCTGGGTGCCTGCTTTACCGACCTGGACCTGAAGTTGCGGTCTCTGCTCGAAACGGTGGTGCCGGCGAACTTCATCTCGCTGCCCCTGAAATTGGTGCAGCCCTCGATATACGCTACATCCATCGACAACGATAAGTACCTCACCGGCACAAAGATGTATCTGGCGGTGAGCGCGGAAACCAGTCAGGCGGAGATCGCGGGCAAGACGCCTCAACTGGTTAAGGTCAGCTCCGTAGGGCAGGTGGATCACCTCGTGCGGCAGGCCCTGGCCGGCGTGGCGCTGACGTACGCTCCGTCGCCTCCGAGCGCCATCCCGGTGAAGATGAATCACCAGTATTTCAGCATGAGCCAGATTGGACCGTCCTGGGAGGCGATCCAACGGGGCCGCAACCTCGCGGCTTATGTCCCGTCGGATCTGCCGAACCCGCAGCTCGAACTGATCATCCTGCTGCCGCAGGCTTAGTGTTAGTGGTGCCGCACCAGATACAGCACTAGAGCGAGGGCGGCGACCGCCAGCGTGCAGATCAGGGTAATCAGGGTAGTGGTAGTCATCGGGCCCTTGGGCACCTGAACCTGCGGCGCGTTCGGGATCTTCGGCGCGTGCGGCAGGTGGGGCGCCGCCGGCATATGCGGCTTGGGCGGCATGTGCATTCCCGGCACTTGGGGCATGGCGGGCAGTTGCGGAATTCCGGGCATTGCCATCCCCTGCGGGGTTCCGCCGGCGGGCGCCGTTCCGCCTCCGAATTCCGGCGGCCGTGACATGAGCCGGGTGTACTCGCTCGGTCCCTGCATGGCTTCCATTCCGCCTCCCCCGGCCGGCGCGGAGAAGACGTTGGTCGCTCCGGAAACCGGACCTTGCGCGGGTGGCGGCGGCGGTGCCGCGGGAGTCGAGAATAACTGCGTGTATCCGCCCGGCTGATGCTGCTGCGGCGGGGCGGGGTCGGGAGACGGCTGCTGTGGCTGCTTGCCGTAGTAGTTCGCGAATTCGCCTCCGGGCAGTGGTTCCTGGGTCCGCGGCTGCTGCGCGGGAGGACTCTGGAACATCTCCGTGAACGCGCCTTTCTGCGCCGGAGGTGGCACAGGCGGAGGCCAATCGGCCTGCCCCGGCTCCGGCGGAAGCGGCGAGGAGAACATCCGGGTAAACTCGCCCGGTCCCGAACTCCTGGGCGGCTGCGGTGCGGGTTCCGCTGGCGGCGTCGCCGGGGACTGGAACATGCGGGTGAACTCGCCGGGTTGCGGTGTGTGGTGCGGCGGAGGCACCGCCGTTTTTTTCGGCTCCGCCGCGGCTGCCGGCATCTCGACCGTCGGCGCCTCACCCGGTAGGGTAGGCGTCCTCGCCTGCCCCTGCACCCCGGCGGCCGGCGGCGAGGCCTGGAACACGCGCGTGAACTCGCCGGGCCCGCCCGGGGCCGCCTGCGCAGGAGCGGGCGGTTCCAGAGGCGGAGCCGAAGCCTGGGACATTCTCGTAAATGCGCCGGGTTCGCTGGGGGCCGCCTGCGCGGGAGGCGCGGCTGGCGGTTCCAGTGGCGCAGGCCTCCCGGCCTGCGCAGGAGCGGGCGGATCCAGAGGCGGAGCCGAAGCCTGAAACATTCTCGTAAATGCGCCGGGTTCGCTGGGGGCTGCCTGCGCAGGAGGCGCGGCTGGCGGTTCCAGTGGCGCAGGCCTCCCGGCCTGCGCAGGAGCGGGCGGATCCAGAGGCGGAGCCGAAGCCTGAAACATTCTCGTAAATGCGCCGGGTTCGCCGGGGGCTGCCTGCGCGGGAGGCGCGGCTGGCGGTTCCAGTGGCGCAGGCCTCCCGGCCTGCGCAGGAGCGGGCGGATCCAGAGGCGGAGCCGAAGCCTGAAACATTCTCGTAAATGCGCCGGGTTCGCCGGGAGCCGCCTGCGCAGGAGGCGCGGCTGGCGGTTCCAGTGGCGCAGGCCTCCCGGTCTGCGCGGGAGCGGGCGGTTCCTGGGGCGGAGCCGAAGCCTGAAACATCCTCGTAAATGCGCCGGGTTCGCCGGGAGCCGCCTGCGCAGGCGGTTCCAGTGGCGCAGGCCTCCCGGCCTGCGCAGGAGCGGGCGGATCCAGAGGCGGAGCCGAAGCCTGAAACATTCTCGTAAATGCGCCGGGTTCGCTGGGAGCCGCCTGCACAGGAGGCGCGGCTGGCGGTTCCAGCGGCGCAGGCCTCCCGGCCTGCGCAGGCGGCGGGGCATGAGGCGCGGGAGCGGGCGGTTCCAATGGCGGAGCCGAAGCCTGAAACATGCGTGTAAACTCGCCAGGCCCGCTTGCAGCCGCAGGCGCTACCGGCGCTGGGGGAGCGGCTGCGGGAGGCTCGGCCCGAAACGCCTGTGTAAACCCGGCGGGTCCGGCGGGAAGCGGCGGGGGCGCCGGCACCGGCTCGGTCGGCATCCGTTCCGGCGGAGCGGAGGTCTGGAAAAGGCGCGTAAACTCATCGGCCTCGGGAGCCGGCTCCACCGGAAGAACCGGAGGCGGAAGAATCGGAGGCGGTGTCGCCGGCGCCGGCGGACGCGGTGACGGAGGAGGCGGTGCGGCCATCGTCCCCGGCTGAAACATCCGCGTGATATCCGGCGCCGGTGCCGGCTTGGGCGGCGCCGGCGGATGTCCGCTCGCCGCGAAGTCGGGCACTTTCCACTGGCCGACACGCGTGAATTTCTGTGGGGCTGCCGGCGGATGAGGTTCCTGGTCTTTGATCCAGGCCGCCAGATGCTGGTACGGGGGGGCCAGCGTCACTACGAAAGGGGATCCCTCGTACTCGCCGACCTCGACCAGGTTCGCCTGCGCCGCCGGCGGAATCGCGCGCAACCTCGCCAGCAGCGCCTCGTTTTCCGGCGTCCGGCCGCCTTGCAGGAAGTGCACCGTCACCTCGCGCCCGGCCGCCGTCTTCGCCCGAAAGCTCTGAGTCACCCCGCCTGGGATTTCATCGTATAGCTCGTACCTTTGTGAACCCGCCATAAGAGTGAGCCCGCCTGTCCTCACATATTACCGCGAGCGGGCTCGTTTCAGCCCGATCCTCCCGCCTATGCTACAGTATGCCCACGGGACTATGAAGCTGCTTTCTCGCGTCGTCTGGTCGGAAGGCATGTACCTGGGGCCTCACCATTTCCAGGTTCAAAACCGGTACTTCGAAGATTCCATCCAGTTTGCGACGTCATCTCTCTGGTTTGCCTCGTATGGCCTGACGGGCCTGGAAATGGACGCTGAAGCGCTGCAGAACGGCACCGTCGCCCTTCTCCATGCACGCGGGGTGTTCCGCGACGGTCTGGCTTTCAATATGCCTGAGAGCGACGCGCTGGCTGCGCCGCGAGCCGTTGGCGACCTATTCCCGCCGACGCGCGACGGCGTCACTGTCATGCTCGCGATTCCTCCGCGCAAGCTGAACGGATTCAACTGCGCGATCGATACCGAAGTCGATGCGCGCTACAGCGCCGAGGCGCGTACGCTGCACGACGAAAACACCGGCGGCGACGAACGGCAGATCCGCGTCGGCCGCAAGAACCTGCGGCTGGTTTTCGACACCGAACCGCTGGGCGAACTTCTGACCCTTCCGCTCGCGCGAGTCGTTCGCGACGGGGCCGGCCACTTCGAGTACGATCCAACCTTCGTGCCGCCCGTATTGCGGATTTCCGCGAGCCGGCGGCTGATGGCCCTCGTGCAGCGGCTCATCGAGATCCTCGACGAAAAAAGCGCCACCATCAACCGCGGGGCAGGCGGCGGACGGGCGGAATTCGCCAGCCGCGAAATCGCCAACTTCTGGCTGCTCCACGCCGTCAATTCGGCGCTCCCCATGTTGCGCCACCAGTTGATTGCGAAACGCGGCCATCCGGAAGAGTTGTTTTCGGAGCTATCGCGTCTCGCCGGCGCGCTGTGCACGTTCGCCCTCGATTCGCACCCGCGCGATCTGCCGCTCTACGATCACGACAACCTCAGCGAAGGCTTCGAAAAACTCGACCGCCACATTCGCGCGCACCTCGAGACTATCGTTCCGACAAATTGCCTGAGCATTCCGCTGGAGCCGGCGGGCGACTACTTCTACGAAGGCGAAATCACGGATGCGCGCGTCATGGGACGCTCCCGCTGGGTTTTTGCCATTCGCGCCGGGATGAGCGAACCCGACCTGATGGTCCGCACCCCGCAACTGGTCAAGATCTGCACGCCGCCCTTTGTGCGCGAACTGGTAAAGCGCGCGCTGCCGGGCATGGGGCTGACCCACCTCCCGGTTCCTCCGCAGGCCATCCCGAGCCGCGCCGAGTTCCAGTATTTCGGCGTCAGCCGCAGCGGGCCGTGCTGGGACCACATGGTGAAGACGCGGCGCGTCGGCGTCTATGTTCCGGGTGAGTTTCCCAATCCCGAATTGGAAATTCTGGTAGTTCTGGAAAGCTGATCATGTCTCCTCAACCCATTGTGCGAAGGGCCGACAACATGGCCCTGATCTATCAGGAAGTTCTCACCGCGATCGAAAGACTGCGCGGCAGCCGCCAGGGTGTGACGGACCCGCAAGCCTTTCGCCACCATACCCGCGAGGCCCTGAAGACCGCCGCGAACCAGGCACTGGCCGCCGGGTATTCCGCCGACTACGTGAAGTTCGCGACCTTCGTGGCCGTCGCATTCCTGGACGAATCGGTGCTCAATTCGCAAAACCCGATTTTCGGCGACTGGCTGCGCAAGCCGCTTCAGGAAGAACTCTTCGGCACGCATATCGCCGGCGAGGTCGTCTTCCAGAATCTCGACCAGCTCATGACGGCCAGCGAGTCGCAGGATCTGGCGGACCTGCTGGAAGTTCATCATCTCTGCCTGCTCCTCGGTTTCTGCGGCCGTTACAGCGTCGGGAACCGCGGAGAACTGGCTCACCGCGTCAACCAGATTGCGGACAAGATCCAGCGCATCCGTGGCCGCGTCGGGCCGCTTTCGCCCGCCTGGCAACTGCCGCAGGAGACCGTCCGCAAGATGAAAGACCCCTGGGTGAAGCGGCTGGGGATCACCGCGATCGTAGCGGCGGTCCTCATGGTGGTGCTGTTCGGTGTGTACAAGGTCAGCCTCAATTCCGGCGTCTCCGAAGTTCAGGCCGTCGGGGGACAGTTGAAGGGTTAGGTGCGCCGATGACGACCACGATCTACATCATTCTCGCAGTTGTTCTGTTGCTCATCGTCGGGCTGGTGGTGCTGCTGATCGTTCAGAAGAAGAAGGCCAAAGCCGCGGCTGCGGCGGATGCGGCCGAGCCGGCCGCGAGCGATGAGATTTCACTGCTGATCCGCGGCGCGGAGGCGAAGCTCTCCGGGGCCAAACTGGAGAGCGGGGCCCGCGTGGGCAACCTTCCCGCCCTGCTGCTGATCGGCGATGCCGGAAGCACCAAGACCAGCGTGATGCTGCACTCCGGCGTCGAAGCCGAACTGCTGGCGGGACACGTTTACCAAAACGATGATGTCGCCCCGACGCGCAGCGCGAATATCTGGTTCGCCCGCCGCACGCTGTTCGTGGAAGCGGGCGGCAGCCTGCTGGCGGATGCCGGACAGTGGCGCACGCTCGTCAAAAAGTTGCAGCCGAAGGCCTCGGTGGTTTCGCGCGGGGAACAGGCCGCGCGCGCCGTCGTGGTGTTTTATGATTGCGAAAACTTCACTCGCCCCGGGGCACAGGAAGCCGCCTCCGCATCGGCCCGCAACCTTCGCGCGAGGCTGGGTGAGATGTCGCAGGCGCTCGGTATCAACGTGCCGGTTTACGTGCTGTTCACGCGCATCGACCGGCTGCCGTTCTGCCTGGAGTTCATCCGCAATCTCAACAACGAGGAGTCCGGCCAGGTCCTCGGCGTCACCCTGCCGATGGTGGCGCAGCGCGCGGAAGGCGTCTATGGCGAACAGGAAACCGCACGGCTGACCGACAACTTCGAACGGCTGTTCCGCTCCATGGCGGATTCGCGCCCCGAATTCCTGGGGCGGGAAACCGATGCTTCCAAGCTCCCGGCCGCCTACGAATTCCCGCGAGAGTTCCGCAAATTGCGGCAGTCCGTGGTGCAGTTCCTGGTGGATCTTTGCCGGCCCAGCCAGCTCAGCACCGGGCCGTTTTTGCGGGGCTTCTACTTCACCGGGGTGCGGCCCGTGATCATCAATGACAGCGCCCCCGTGCAGGCGGCCTCCCAGGCGCAAGGGCAGGGCTCTTACGACGCGCCCCCCGGAGCCACCGGCATTTTCTCGGCCGGCGCGCGGGCCCAGGCGCAGCGGCAGACGGCGGCCCCGGTGGGCACCAGTAGCCGGAAGGTGCCGCAGTGGGTCTTCCTGACGCACCTTTTCAACGACATTCTGCTGGCCGACAAATCGGCCATGGGTGCGAGCGGCGCGAGCGTCAAGACCAGTTCCGCGAGGCGGATCCTCTTCTTGGTCCTGGCGTCTCTTTGCCTGCTGTTCTCGATTATCTTTACGGTCTCCTTCTTCAAGAACCGCGGGCTCGAAGCTCAGGTACGCGATGCCGCGCAGAGTATTTCGATGACCGCGCCGCCCTCGGGCGATGTGGCGCCGGTCGCCGACCTGCGGAAGCTCGAGACACTTCGTCAGGCGCTCGATCGCCTTACGTCGTATCACCACAACGGCGCTCCGCTGGGCTACCGCTGGGGACTGTTTACCGGAAACGATCTCTATCCCGAAGCGCGGCGTATCTACTTCGCGCGGTTCCAACAACTGCTGTTGCTGCCGGCGCAGCGCACCATCGTTCCGTTCCTGAACGGACTGCCGCCGAAGCCCGGGCCGGAATACAGTCCGACCTACGACGCCCTGAAGGCGTACCTCATCACCACCTCGAATCACGATAAGAGCACGCGCGAGTTCCTCCCGCCCGCCCTGATCAAGTGGTGGAAGAACGACCGCACGGTGGACGACGAACGCGCCAACCTGGCCCAGAAACAGTTCGACTTCTACGCCGGGGAGCTGAAAGACGAGAATCCGTTTACCAGCGACAACGACCGCGCCGCCGTCGCCCACGCGCGCATGTACCTGTCGCAGTTCGAAGGCGCGGACCGGGTGTATGCGTTCATGGTCTCGGAAGCGGCCAAAGGCAATCCGCCGATCGATTTCAACCGGCAGTTCCCGGATTCCGCGAAAATCGTGCTGGAGCCGCACGTCGTGCCGGGCGCGTTTTCGAAGGGCGGCTGGAATTTCATGAAGGACGCGATCCCGCACGCGGACCGCTACTTCAGCGGCGAGGAGTGGGTGCTCGGAAAACAGCAGGCCACCAGCATGGACCGCGCCGCCCTGGCCCAGGAGATCCGCACCAGGTACAACAAGGACTTCACGGACCACTGGCGGACCTACATTCGCCAGGCGGCCGTGCAGCGGTATACCGGGATTCCGGACGCCGCGCAGAAGCTGGGGGTGACGTCCGGCGCGCAATCGCCGCTGCTGGCGCTGATGTGCCTGGCTTCGGAGAACACCACGGTGGACGATCCCACCGTCGCGGCATCTTTCCAGCCGGTCCAGACCGTCGTGCCGGCCGGATGCACCGCGAAGTATAACGCGCCATCGAACCAGTCCTACATGGCGTCGCTGCTGGCGTTGCAGGCTTCGCTCGAAGCCATCGCCTCGCAGCCGGCTCCCAGTGAAACCGCCGCTGCTCCAACATTGCAGAATGCCACGCAGGCCCGCATGGCAGCCCGGCAGGTGGCGCAGGCATTCCGCGCGGACTCCGACCTGGGCGGCCCCGTGGAGAAACTGCTCGAAGATCCAATCACCAATGCCGAGGGCGTTTTGAAGGGCCTCGGGCCGGCAGACCTGAACAAGAAGGGCAAGGACGCCTGCGCGCAGATCCGTCCCATCCTTTCGAAATACCCGTTCAATCCGAAATCCGCGGCGGACGCCACCATTCAGGACGTCAACGCAATCTTCGCTCCCAAGCAGGGCGCCATCTGGCAGTTCTGGGAGGCCAACCTGCAGAAGCTGGTGTCGCGGCAGGGAACGCCTGTGGCCGGCGCGCCGATTCAGGTAACCGCCGCGTTCCAGGCGTATCTGGCCAGGGCCGCGGCGTTCACCGATGCGGCGTATCCGAACGGGGCGGCCAATCCGCAACTGAAGTACACATTGCGCGGCGTTATCGGACCCGACACCGAAAAGATCGGCGGCAACATCGACGGACAGCCTGCCGAGTTCGTGGGCGCCGCCGCGGCCGCGAAATCGTACGTCTGGCCCGGCCCGACCCCCGGCATGCAACTCTCGATCCGGCTGAAAGGCGGGAATGAGACGCTCTACCCCTCGTATCAGGGATTGTGGGCGGTCTTCCGGTTCGTCGGCGATGCCGACAGGCACGTCGGGTCGAGCGTCGAGATGGACGCCCGCGCGGGCAAGGCGAACCAGCTCGTACGCAATCCGGCGAACAATCAGCCAGTGACCATCAAGCTCGAAATCACAGCGAACCCGCCGGTGTTTGAGAGGTCCTATTTCGCCGGCATGGGTTGTGTCGCGGAGGTTGCCAAACAGTGATTCCGCTTCCGGCGAGCATCGGCAAGTACGAGTTGGAGCAGTTCCTTGGCGGCGGCATGTCCGAGGTCTACCGCGCCCGCGACCAGGTCATCGGTCGCACGGTGGCGGTGAAGATCCTGACCGCCGCCGGGTGCGCCGACCAGGACGTGCGCGAGCGGTTTCTTGCCGAAGCCCGCATGGCGGGCAACATCAGCCACGAGAACATCATCTCGATTTACGATTTCGGCGAGGACGAGCAGAAACGGCCGTTCATGGTGATGGAGTTTCTGCGCGGCGAAGACCTCCGGCACGCCATCGACAACGGCCATATCGGAGACCTTTCCGCGAAGCTGAAGATCGCGGTGCAGGCGGCGCGCGCGCTCGAATACATCCACACCCAGAAGATCGTCCATCGCGACATCAAGCCGGAGAACGTCCACATCAACGCCGCGGGTGTGGTGAAGCTGATGGATTTCGGCATCGCCAAGACCGAAGGGCTGTCGATGACGCGGGCGGGGTATGTGCTGGGCACCCCGTTCTACATGGCGCCGGAACAGGTCACCGGCCGCGGCATCACTCCGCAGGTGGACGTGTATGCGTTCGGCATCATGCTCTTCGAGATGCTCTCCGGCGCCAAGCCGATCACGGGCGACACCGTCGAGCGCATCTTTTACTCGATCCTCAACGAACCGCTGAACCTGGAGCCGCTCTACAAGGCGGGAGTGCCGCAGGGGGTTTGCGACCTCATCCTGAAATGCACCGCGAAGGAGCCCGAACAACGGCCGCAGGGCTTCAGCCCGGTCTGCGCGGAACTCGACCGGTTCATTGCCGAGCAGAGCGCGCCGACAGTCGCCGTGCCCGCCGCCGTTCTGGAGAAGGCGGAGCCGCTTCCGGCCAAGGGTGCCCCCAAGTGGATGTTTGCCCTGGCGGCCGCCCTGATACTTCTGCTGATTGCCGGCGGGACTTATCTTGCCCTGCGCCCCAAAGCCGGCGCTGCCGCGGGCGGAAGCCCGAAAGCCCCCGAACTGGCGCGCACCATGAACACCTCCACGGGCGAGATGGTGCTGGTGCCCGCGGGTACCTTCCTCTACGGCGAGAAGAAAGTGGCGGCTTCGCTGCCCGCGTTCTATATCGACCGGACGGAAGTCACGAATGCGGAGTATGCCGCGTTCTGCCAGGCTACCGGCTACAAGCTGCCGGAGAAGTTCCCGGCCGATAAGTCCGACTTGCCCGTGGTGAACGTCACGGTGGTGGATGCCCATGCCTACGCAAGCTGGGCCGGCAAGCGCCTGCCTACGGCTAAGGAATGGGAAAAGGCCGCGCGCGGCACGGATGGCCGGCTGTATCCGTGGGGCGACGCGCCCGATCCGTCGAAAGCAAACCTGAACTCCACCGGTCCGCGTCCCGTAGCGGAGATGCCCGAGGGCGCGAGCCCTTACGGTGCGCTCCAAATGGTCGGCAACGTCTGGGAGCTTCTGGAGCAGTTGAGCCCGCCGCCCAGCGAAAACGCGCTCGCCTACTTCCGGCAGAAGTTACAGCCGCCGCCCGGCGCAAACGAACCGTGGTATCTCATCCGCGGCGAATCGTTCAATGAAAAGGAGCTCCAGCCCGGAGTGATCTGGGATTCCGGCATCGTGCCCGGCCGCTGGAAAGACCTGAACGTCGGGTTCCGTTGCGTGATGGACGCGCATTAGTGTAGCCTCCAGGAATTAACTGGACCGATCGAATGCTGGTCGTACCCGACGCCCGGCCCGATGTCGCTCCAACTGAACGTCTCGATCCGGGGCGCGGCGCAGTTCAAGGCCGGCCAAGTGGTGACGCCGGAGTTCGTGCAGGCGCCGCAAGCAATGGCCGGCCGCATACCCCGGCGATGATTCAGCATCCGGGGTTGCTCGTCTAGTTAGTTCTAGCTAGTAACTACCGGAATTGGTCAGTCAACGAGATGGCAACTTGAGTTGTCGCAGACCTTGTTAGTAGGTGGTGGGACCGGGCTGATTTTGGATTTGCGTCCCATCCCCGCCGCCGGCAAGACTGCACCGCCAGTCTCCGAACTTCGTCTTCCAGCACCGGCCTTCCGCCTTCGTTTGCGCGAAATAAGAGCAGTTCTTTCCTGTATTGTGGAGCACATTTTCAATAACAGGCCCGCATAAATACATCTTTTCACGGCCTCGAATCGGATAGACCTTGCTGGACGGATCGATCTGGCTGAAAGAGCTGTCCTCGGCGATAAAGGGCCGCGGGCCTCCAACTTCGACCTTTACTTCCTGCATTAGGGAGATAGCCTGGCTGGACTGATATTCCATCGTACACTGCACAAGTGCGGCGGCCTGTAACGCATTGGGTGGGTTGGTCACCTTGGCGCACTCTCTCGGCAGACGGGTTTGCCACTTTTGACTAAACACGGGAGGCCCAGAAAGGGCAGGATCGGCCGCCTCCGCGGCTGACTCCTTGGAGCCAGCCAGGATGAGGCTGATCAAGGAGAGGCAAATCACCAAGACCCCTTGGGGGCGTCGAACAATCCCAACGCCGGACTGAAAAAATCCACTTCTATACTCTATCCTCATTATGTGTGACCGAGCATATCATACAAAGCCCATGCCCCCTGAAAACCACACACTATATTCTGGGCGAGCGGCAATTTGACGGCGAACGAACTTCCGGCTGGCGTGATTCGCTCCGAAACGCGTGCGGGCGCGCTTCACGGCGGCTAGCCTCTACAAGCGTGGAGCGGGCGGTCTACGCAGGAAGGATCTGATTCCAACCAAACCGCCGCCCCCAGCCTGTTACATTAGGTTGCGCCATGCGGACCCACGGGAGCGAGAAGTCATCTCGCTGATTGACCGACTCCGTTACTGCCCGGCAACGCACCGTCGCAGCCCAGACCTTCAGCAGCCGTACGGTACCGGAGTGGACTCGATTCCACTTAGCTACTAACTGCGCCGGCTATCCGCGCGAAGTCCCGGCCCAGACTGCCTCGAACCGCTCCGGCGTGACGAACGACGACTGCGTTCCAACCGCCAACGTCGAGAGCGCGGCGTAAACATTCGCGCGCTCGATGGCTTCGGCCTCCTCGCATCCGCCCGCCAGGAAACACGCGAGGCTGCCGATGAAGGCGTCGCCCGCGCCCGTCGTATCCACCGGCTGTACCCGGTGTGCCGGAACGTGCCGCATCCCTTCCGGCCCGGCGAGCAGGGCCCCGTTGCCGCCCAGCGTCACGATCACGCGCCGCAGGCCATGTTCGAGCAGCCACGCGGCGCACGCGCGGGCTTCGTCCAGGTTGGTGACCGTGAGCCCGCTGAGAGCCTCGGCCTCGGTCTCGTTCGGAATGACGTAATCCGCCTCGCCGGCCGCCTTCAGGTCGAGCGGCTGCCCCGGCGCCGGATTCAAAATCGTGCGCACACCGAGACTTCGCGCCAGCCGCAGCGTGTAGTAGACCGTCTCGAGCGGAATCTCGAGCTGCAGCACGACGCAGCCTGCCGTGCGCAGGACGTCCGAAGCCGCGTCGATATCCGCGGGCGAAAGGCGGTCGTTGGCGCCCTTCACCACCAGAATGCGGTTCTGCCCCGAGCTGTCCACGAAAATCGGCGCGACTCCGCTCGACAATCCCGGCGTGACGGTCACCCGCGAGGCATCGATCCCCCGCGCGGTGAAGTTCTGGATGGTCGCGGGGCCGAACAGGTCATCTCCCACGCGAGCCACCATCGAAACCTGCGCGCCGCACAGTTGCGCGGCCACCGCCTGGTTCGCGCCCTTTCCTCCGAAGCCCAGGTGGAATTCCCGCCCGAAGATGGTCTCCCCCGGCCGCGGGAACTGGTCGGTGAAGGTGGTCAGGTCCACGTTCGCACTGCCGACCACCACGATATGCGGCTTCGTCATTTACTGCCCTCCTGCCGCGGAACTGCGGCCGGGCGCCGCCGTCCGGTGATAGTTCGGATAGGGCGGGCGGCTCGGTTCGGGGATGGGCTTAGTCTTCATCTGCTCCAGGGCGACCGAGACCGCGCGCTCCAGTTGCGGGTCGTGTCCTTCGGCCACGAGCTTCGGATCCATGTCGATCTCGACATCCGGCTTTACGCCCTTGTTCTCCACATCCCATTGCCCGTCCGGATTGAAGAAGCCGAAGTTGGGCGAGGTCACGCTGCCGCCGTCCATGAGCGAGGGGTATTGCGAAATCCCCACCAGCCCGCCCCACGTCCTTTTGCCGACCAGCGTGCCGGTCTTCGTGTAGTGGAACATCCACGGCATCATGTCGCCGCCCGACCCCGCGAATTCGTTGATGATCATCACCTTTGGCCCGAACAAGGCGGCTGCCGGCGTGCGGTAGATGGCTCCGTACCGCGGGCTCCACCAGCCCTGAAGCGGCCGGTTCAACACGTTGATGATGTAGTCGGCCACCTGTCCGCCGCCATTGAAGCGTTCGTCGATCACCGCGCCCTGCTTGTCGGTCTGGGCGAAGTAGTAGCGGGTGAAGTTCGTCAGGCCGCCCTGTCCCGTGTCGGGCAGATAGACATAAGCCAGCTTCCCGCCGCTCAGTTCCTGCACCTTGCGGCGGTTCGCTTCGATCCAGGCCTGGTGCCGGAGTTGCGTTTCGGTGGCCACCGGCACCACCGTGACTTCGCGCGAGTTGGCGCCCGAGGGGTCGGGGCCGATGCGGATCGCGACGCTTTTGCCTGCCGTGTTTTCGAGGAGCCGCGAAACGTCGTCTTTCCCGTCGAGGTTACGCCCGTTGACCGAAAGCAGGTAGTCGCCCGTGTTGATGTTCAGTCCCGGTGCTGCCAGCGGACCCTGTAGCTGCGGGTTCCAGCTTTCGCCGGTGTAGATTCGCTTGATCCGGTAGCGCCCGTTGGCGATCTCGTAATCGGCGCCTAAGAGGCCGCCGGGAATCGCGCGCGCCTGCGGGATGTCGCCGCCGCCCCCGCGCAGGTGCCCGACCGTCATCTCGCTCAGCATGCTCTGGAAGATGTAGTTCAGGTCCGAGCGGGAGCCGAGCGAATCGAGGTACTTCTCGTACTCCTTTTCTTCATCGGCCACATTGACGCCGTGCAGGTTCGGATCGTAGAAGTAGCTGCGCTCGATCCGCCAGACTTCGTGGTACATCTGCTTCCATTCGGCCCTTGGATCCACCTGCACTTCGACGTCCGCGAGCCGCAGCGCACCCTCTCCGGCCTTCACCGGCGCCGACGCGCTGACGATCGCGTATTGCGGACCGGCCGTACCCCCGGCTCCGCGCCCTCCGCGTCCGGCACCGCCGCCGCCCATGCGGAGCAGCATCTTTTCGCCGTTGGCGGAAAGATCGAATGACGCGACATTGTCGGCCAGTTTCTCGGTCTTCCGCGTTTTCAGGTCGAACTTGGATAGGGTAGCGCCGCCGGACCCGCGCCCTCCTCCGGACGCTTCCATCAGGTAGATCACGCCGGCTTTTCCCGCCCGCAGGTCCGCGTAGGGCCGCGCGGGAACCGGCACCGCGATGATGCGCTCCTGAAGCTTGTCGAAGTCGATCCGCACCGGTTTGGGAGGAGTCTCGGGTGCCGCCGCGCCGCCCGCCTGCCCGCGGCCTCCGCGCCCGCCGCCGCTATTCTCCGCTGGCTTTGCTTCGGCCGGCTTCTCTTCATCGCTTTCCGGCGCCAGCGGCGACGGGATGTTGTTCGGCAGCACGGCCAGGTAGACGGAACTGGTGACCTCGTGCTCGTCGCTGCTCATGTCCAGCCCGCTGGTGGTGGGCCCGTAGTTCGTGCTGGCCGTGAAGTAGAGATACTGGCCGTCGCGGTCGAACGCGGGATTGCCCGCGTCGCTCATGCCATCGGTGATCTGCGTGGCCTTTCCCGAATCGAGCGAGTAGACGGAAATCGCCCGGAAGCGGTTGGGCAGAAACCTCGTGAACGCGAGCCATTTCGAATCGCCCGACCACGTGAAATCGCGGTTCAGGGCGTAGACGTAATCCGTATCCACCTTGGTCAGCTTGGCGGACGCGATCTCCACGTCCCAGAGATTCATCTGGTTATCCGTGAACGCCAGGCGCTTGCTGTCGGGCGACCACTTGGGGTCGAAGTAGTAGGCCGAGTGCCCGGCCAGGGCGATGCTTCGCGCTTCGCCCGAGCCGTTCTGCGGCTTGATGTGGAGCGCGTACTCGCCCGATTCGTCCGAGAACCAGGCGATCGAGCGGCCGTCCGGCGACCAGGACGGCGTCCGGTCCATCACGCCCGGCGAGTTGCTCAGGTTGCGGATGTCGCCCTTTTCCGCCGGCACCGTGAGAATCTCACCGTGCGCCTCGAACAGCGCCCGTACGCCGGTCGGCGAGATGCGCGGCTCCCGCAGTTCGCGCGACATGTTTTGGAAATGCGGCCGAACCTCGGTCAGGTCCGCGGCGATCTCGACCGGAACCTGGTGTTCCTTGCCGCTCGCGACGTCGTACAGGTGAATCTGTCCAAACTGCTCGTAGACGATGCCGCCCGGTCCGGCGCTCGCATAAACGATGTCCTTGCCCGCATTATTGACGACCTTGGCGACCTGCTTGGACGCGGGGTCGTAGCGGTATAGCGTCATCGTGCCGCCGTCGCGGTCGGAGAGGAAGTAGATCCTGTCGCCGATCCACATTGGGCAGGTGTCGTTCGAATCCGTCCGCGGGATCTTCTGCGTGCTCAGGTCGGCGAAATTGACGATCCAGAGATAGCTGGCGCGCCCGCCGCGATATCGTTTCCACGAAACGAAATTCTCCATCCCGGTGGGGAACTGTCCGCTGTCGAGCGGCGCGTACGCCATGCGCTTGCCGTCCGGCGAATACGAACCCGCGGCGGCCATGGGCAGCGGCAGCGCTTCCGCGAGACCCCCTTCGGGTGCAACCGTGTACAGCTGCGTGTAGCGCGAGTAGCTCTGGCGCGTGGAGCGGAAAAGGATCCGCTTGCCGTCCGGGGTCCAGCCAACTACATGGTCCGCATCGGGATGGTATGTCACGCGCGTGGGAACTCCACCCGTGGCAGGCACGGTGAACACGTCCATGTTGCCGTCGTACTGCCCGGTGAACGCGATGGTCTTGCCGTCCGGCGAGAACGCGACTTCCATCTCCACGCCGATTCCCGACGTCAGCCGCGTCGCCACGCCGCCTTGACGGCTGACGCTCCACAGGTCGCCCGCATACGTAAAGACGATCTGCGACTGGCTCAGGGCCGGCTTCTGCAAGAGGTGCAGCGCGCCGGCGCCGAACGCCGTCGCGTTCGCGAACAAAGCGGCTAACAGGATGCGATATTTCATCAGGAATCTCCGGAAGTCTAGTGTAACGAAATGCGGCGGCCCTTTCGCCCCGGTGGTCATTGCGCTACCGTGGAGCCATCATGCGACTCCTCGTCATTCTCGCTTTAGCCTCGGCGCTCGGGGCACAGGAGCCCGCCGCCGCTCCCAAAGCCTCCCCGCTGCCGCGCCTGGAGACCCGCGGATCGGCCACCCAGATGATCGTGGATTCCCGTCCGTTTCTGATGCTATCCGGCGAGCTGCACAATTCCAGCGCCTCCAGCATCGAGTTCATGAAACCGATCTGGGAGAAGCTCGCCGCCCTGCACCTCAATACCGTGATCGGCACGGCTTCCTGGGAACTAGTCGAACCGCAGGAAGGCAAGTTCGATTTCACGCTGGTGGATGCGCAGATTGCCGAAGCGCGGCGCCGCAATATGCGGCTGGTGCTGATCTGGTTCGCGACGTGGAAGAACGCGGATTCCACGTATGTCCCGCTGTGGGTCAAGGCCGACCTCAAGCGCTTCCCGCGCATGCAGTCGAAGAGCGGCGCGAACATGGAGGAACTCTCGCCACTCGGCGAGCAGACGCTGGCCGCCGATTCCCGTGCGTTCCGCGCGCTGATGCGCCACATCAAACAGGTGGATCCGCGCCACACCGTTCTCATGATGCAGGTGGAGAACGAATCCGGCATCCTCCACGACAGCCGTGACCGGTCCGCGCTCGCGGAGGCCGCATGGTCGCGGCCCGTGCCCCGGGAGTTGATGGACTACCTTGCGAAGCGCCGCGATTCGCTGCTGCCGGAGTTGCAGAAGGTCTGGGGAGCGAACGGCTACCGCGCATCCGGCACGTGGCCCGAAGTCTTCGGCGCCGATGCCTGGGCCGGCGAGGTCTTTATGGCGTGGCACGTGGGCCGCTACATCGGAAAAGTGGCGGAGGCGGGCAAGGCCGAACTGAACCTGCCCATGTACGCCAATGCCTGGCTGGTGCAGAACGATCGCCAACTGCCCGGCGACTATCCGAGCGGCGGCGCGGTTTCCCGCGTGATGGATATCTGGCGCGCCGCTTCGGCTCCCGGGATCGACCTGCTTGCGCCGGACATTTACATCCAGGACTTCCAGGGTGTTTGCGCCAGCTATACCCGCTCCGGGAACCCGCTGTTCATCCCCGAAGCCCGTGTCTCGGCCGCAAACCTCGTCTGGGCCATCGGACAGCACGCGGCCATGGGCGTCTCGCCGTTCGGCATAGAGGACGCGAAAGAGGACGATCCGCTGGCCTCCGCGTACCGGATGCTCGCAGGCATGATGCCGCTGGTCACGCGCGCACAGGCCGAAGGCAGAATCGCCGGGGTGCTGCTCGATGGCGAGTCGCCCGGGGAGTTGACGCTTGGCGGCTACAAGTTGACCGTCACCGCCGCGCGCCAGAGGCGTCCGCAGCAGGCCGGTTCTGCGCCCGGGTTCGATAACCGGCCGTACGGCATCGTCATTTCGGAAGGTCCGGACTCGTTTCTGCTGGCGGGAGCCGGGTTCTCGGTCGCGTTCAGTCCGAACTCGCCCGGTCCTGGTAACGGAGCGGTCGCGTCGATCGACGAAGGACGGTTCGAAGCGGGCCGCTGGATCCCGGGGCGCCGCCTGAACGGCGATGAGTTCCACCCCTCGCTGCCGCCGGGCAAGGCCGCCGTCCTCCGGGTCAGGCTCTATCGTCACGATTAGATCGCGGCCGCCCGCTCACAATCGCGACCTGGCGCGGTACGTGCGCTCTTCACGCAGAGCCGCGACCGTAAGGGAGCCGGGCCATGGGCCGCGGCGGCCCGCCAAAAGGGAAATTAGATCGCAGCCGCCCGCTCACGGTCGCGACCGGGCGCGGTACGTGCGCTCTACACGCGGAGCCGCGACCGTAAGGGAGTCGGGCCATGGGCCGCGGCGGCCCGCCAAAGGGAATCAAGACCCGATTGGCCGCCTCAGCCTTATATGGGTTGCGGGGGGCCGGCCAGCTGGTTTGCAGGCGGTACTCCACGTAAGGAAAATTGCGTAGGGGCCGTCCGTTCGCGGGCGGTTATAGCAAACTCCATGGCTGAATGTGGATTCTCGCCAAAGTTGCATTGACTTTAGCTGCCTCAGGTGGTTATACTTCTCAATCCGCGTGGTTTGGCCTCCCCGGAATCTGCAACTTTTTTCCACCGGTTCGCGTCCTAACAATCTGCCGGCAAAGTGCTGCCGGGAGCGTCGCGACCGGTTTCGGAGAGGGCCGGCGAATCAAGTAGTAGAAACGAGTTCAATCATGAGAAACGGACCCAAGCCCAAGTCGGCACACTACAAAAAGGTCCTCGAGAACAAGGCGGAGGAAGTCCGCCGCAGCATGTCGGCCCAGAAAGCGGCCCAGGTTGTGTCGCGGCTGGACGTGCCGTCGGACGAGGGGGATCTCAGCCAGCAGCACCACGAAGAGTGGATTTTCCTGAACCGCAATACGATCGAAATGAAGCTGTTGCGGGAGATTTCCGACGCGCTGCACCGGATTGACCACGACAACTACGGGGTCTGCATGGAATGCGAGGAGCCGATTTCGGTAAAACGCCTCGACGCGCTGCCCTGGGCCAAGTTCTGCGTCCGCTGTCAGGAAGCGATTGCAGCCCGCATTGCGCAAGGCGATTACGAGGGCGAGTACCAGGAAGCCGACCGATGAAGCTGGCGGAGTTGCGCAAGCTGTCGATCCGCAAGCAGTCTCGCATCCGTTTTCGCATCCGCGACGGCATGGAGTGTATCATTACCGAGCACGGCGTGGCTCAGGTGCCGGGGCTCAGCCGCGTTCCCGATTTCAACCTCGAGGAGGAACTTGCCGCCGCTGGGGAGTTTCACCTGGAGGCGGTCGCCGCCGCGGGTCAAAAGAGCGCTCCAACGCCACAGGTTTTGAGCCGCGAAGAACTGGCGGCGATGGCCGGCTCGGCCCACGCGCCGGCGCCGGCGGCCGAGCACGAAGACGAGTAACGATCTCCTTTCACATAGCCGCCCCACGTCCCGGGGGTGATTATTGTAAAATACAAGGGCCGTTAGTAACTGTTTTACTTCCCGAAAGGGTTTTGGGGGCTGGCATGGAAAAACCGGCGCAAAATATTCAAGACAGCTTTTTAAACAACGCCCGTAAAGATAAGATTGTGCTCACAATTTATCTGATGAGCGGCGTCAAGCTCTCCGGACGCATCAAGAGTTTCGACAAGTACTCGCTGGTGCTCGAGACAAACAACCAGGAGCAGCTGATCTTTAAGCATGCCGTCTCCACGGTGGTAACGCCGAAATCCTCCCACTCCTACGGCCCGTCGAGTACGCAGGCCGCAGCCCAGAGCGGGACCGGCGCCTCCGCCCCGGGGGTCCCGGTGCACGCCGACTCCACGGAGGGCTAGCGCACGCCACAGCCGAATCCGGCTCGTGAGCGAGCCATCCTTGTCGGCATCGAATGGAAGGCGCGCGGCTCGCCGGAACGGGTGCGTGCGGCGGACGCCGAAGATTCACTGGACGAACTTGCCGAGCTGGCCGCCACTGCCGGCGCGGAGGTTACCGCACGCATCATCCAGGCCCGAACAGCGCCCGAAGCTGCCACGCTTGTCGGCAGCGGCAAGGTGGAAGAACTGGCGGCCGCCATCCGGAGCGGTGCTGCGGATGCCGTGATCTTCGACCACGAGCTGACTCCCACGCAGCAGCGAAATCTGGAGAAAGCCCTCGACGCCAAGGTACTCGACCGCACCCAGCTGATTCTCGACATCTTCGCGTCCAGGGCCCGCACCCGGGAAGGCCGCCTGCAGGTGGAACTCGCGCAGCTGAACTATCTTCTGCCGCGCCTGACCGGACGGGGCGCGGAGATGTCGCGGCTCGGCGGCGGGATCGGGACAAGGGGCCCCGGGGAAACGCAACTGGAAACCGACCGGCGGCGCATCGCGCGGCGCATCAAGAAGATCGAAGACGACCTCGAAAGCGTACGCGCCGGCCGGGCGCTGCACCGGCGCCGAAGGGGTGCGGTACCGCTTGCGACGCTGGCGCTGGCGGGCTACACCAACGCAGGTAAGTCTACTCTGTTCAACCGGTTGACGCGAGCCGCAGTGCCGGCCGACGCGCGCATGTTCGCGACCCTCGACCCGACCGTGCGCCCGCTCGACCTGCCCTCGCGCCGCCGCGTTCTGTTGAGCGACACGGTCGGATTCATCCGCAACCTTCCCACTACGCTGGTGAAGGCCTTTCGTGCCACCCTGGAGGAGGTCACGGAGTCCGCCCTCGTCCTGCACATAGTGGATGTGCATTCGCAATCGGCTCCCGAGCATACCGCCCATGTGCTGAAGGTTCTGGCGGAGATTGGGGCTGCCGCTATCCCCCAGATCCTGGTGATGAACAAAACGGATCTGCTTCCGGAACCCCAGCGAGACTTCGCCAATCTGAAACACCGCCTTCTGGCCGATTCGGCGGGCCACCTGAACACCCGCGCAGTGGCGATTTCATCCCGTACGGGCGAGGGGATCGAACGGCTTCTGGATGCCATCGACGAACTTCTGCCGCTCGATCCGATCGTGCATACCTTTTTGCTGTTGGACGCCGGCGACGGAGCAACCTTGGCCATGCTGCACGAGTACGGCCGGGTCCTGGGGACGCACTACCGGGAAGACGGAAGCTGCGAAGTGGAGGCAGAAATCCCGGAGTCCCTGAAGCGCCGCCTGGACACCCGCAGTTAGCGCAGTTCCCGGAGAAAACCCACAGCAACTGTGGAAAACTCTGTGGGAAAGAGCAGATTCGAAGAATGAAAGTATTGTTAAAAAAGGAACTTACAACGCTTTGACCCAAACCGCAGCATTCCCGGCAGCCTTATGATCCTCAGGCATTTAGCTTAAAATGAGCGATTTCCCGCTTGACTCCGGGCGATGGTTGTCCAAAGAGAGGGTCCAGACCCGGTTTTCCACAAATTGACATTCAGGTAATCACCCCAAAGAACGCCCTTAAGTCCGCATTTCGCGAAGGCTGGGTCGTTTTGCTACACTTGGATCTTGATGGCGGTGTAGCTCAGCTGGCTAGAGCGACGGTCTCATAATCCGTAGGTCGGGCGTTCGAGTCGCCCCGCCGCCACCACCCCTCCGAGTTACTGTTTCACTTCCGCTTCTATACCTTCCAGTTCTTTGCCGGCTTCGGCCCAACGGCCCTGGGCGGCGAAGTCCCGGTATTTGCGCAGGTGGTCCCGCACGCGTTGCAGGCGCGCTTCCGCCCCGGAATTTCCAGCGGCGGCGCCCGGCACGGCGCTTACGGCCGCCCCCGAAGCCGCCGGTGGAGGCGCGTTAGCCTGCGTCACCAGTGCCTGTGCCCCGGCAGAAAGCTGTGCGAGCGCGGCGTCGTAGCTGTCCGCGTACATGAGCCGGTTCCCCACCGCCAGCACCACCTTCTTCAACTGCGGCATGCTGGCCTCGGTGGACTGGATATAGATCGGCTGCACGTAGAGGAAGGTGTTTCCCACCGGAAGGACCAGAATCTTCCCGCGGATCACATGCGAGCCCTGCTGGTTCCACAGCGTCAGGTCTTTCGAGATGTTCTGGTCCTGATTGATATAGGCCGAGATGTTCATGGGACCCGGAATCAGCTCCTGCTTCGAAAGCAGCCACGTGGATAGCTCGCCCAGGTGCGTCCCGTCGCAGCGCGCGGCGAGCAGGCCGATCAGGTTGTTCTTGTTGTGCGGCGTGTAGGGGACCATCAGGAGAAACTCGGGCTGGGTCTCCCCCGGCAGCATCGCCATCAGGTACGTCGGGGTGACCGGGACGGGGCCGTTCTCCTGGCCGGAGGCGTGCAGCGCGACATCCCAGACGTCCTCTTTGTTGTAGAACGACTGGGGATCCAGCATGTGGTAAGTCCGGTAGATTTCCGCCTGAATGCGGAACATGGTTTCCGGATAGCGGGTGTGGCGGCGCAGGTCGGCCGGCATTTCGGACTCGGCCCGGAACAAATCCGGAAAGAGCCTCTGATAAGAGGCGATGATGGGATCGTCGGGCGCGAATACGTAGAGGTGCGTTTCGCCGTCGTAGGCATCCACCGTCGCCTTGACGGCGTTCCGTATGTAATTCACGCTGCCCATATCCCCGACGTTGATGGCGCGGGAATACGGGTGGGCGTCCGAGGTGGTGTACCCGTCCACGATCCAGACCAGCCTGCCCGAATCGGTAATCGCCATGTACGGGTCGGGATCCCAGGCAAGAAAGCTCGCGAGAGTAGTCAGCCGGTCCAGGATCTTGCGGTGAATCATCATGCGGCTGTTCGGCGTCAGGTAGTCCGTGAGCATGATGTTGGGCTCGCCCTCGGCGATGGAGGCGGCCATTCTCATCGGCAGCGAGGAGATGGGGAACCCGCCCTTGCCCTCATATTTCGAGTAGGCGTTCTGTTCGCCCGACGGATAGTTGAACTCCTTCTGCGCGGTATTTACAAACACCGGCTCGTGCGTGATCTCGCCGTAGTAAACCTCGGGACGCGTGATCTTCAGGCTCTTGGTATTCACTTCCGGCGGGGCGTTGTCGATGGTCAGCACCGGCAGCCCGTCGCTCGACATTTTGCTCACTTCCGACAGCACCAGTCCATAGCCGTGCGTGTAGATGAATGCAGGGTTGATCCAGTTGGCCCGAGCATCCGGCAACTGGCTGATATCGAGTTCGCGCGGGGAGAGCAGGACCTGTTTGTACTGGCCGTCGATGGTGTAGCGGTCCACATCGCTGTCGTGAAATGCGTAGTAGGTGCGCAGGGCCTGGAGTTGCGTGATGGTGTCGTGGTACGGCTTGTCGTCCCACAAGCGGACGTTGTTTAGCATGGGCAGGTTCTGCGCCACGCTGATCGGTGCGCTGGGCTGAGCTTTAAAATCGATCTGCTGCATTCCCTTCTCCAGCCCGAAAGCGCTGAGAGTGGCGTGGATGTGGGTGTCGATGTAAGGCCGCTCGAGAGAGATTTCGTTGGGCCGCACGTAGAGCGCGCTGACGGCGGGCGGGACGATGAAAGCCACCACCACGGCGACGGCCATCGAGGCAGCCAGCAGCCAGCGGCCGGCCCAGACAAACGCGGCGGCGGCCAGGAATGCGGCGATCATCAGCCATTGCAGGGGAAGCCCCACGTTCTGGTCCACCCAATCGATTCCGACCAGAAACGAGCCGTGCTGGTTGTAGACCATCTCGTAGCGGCCGAGGAAGAAGCGCGCCGCCAGCGCCAGCAGCAGCACCACCGCGGCGCCCCGCAGGAACTTCGACTCCAGGCCGCCTTCCAGCCGGAAGAACCCCGGGTCGAGTTCACGCGCCTCCCGCAGATCGGGGAAGCGATAGCGCAATTGCCAGGCGCGCGCCGCAATCCAGTAGACCAGGATGCAGAAGATCACGAGCGCGAGCACGTAGCTGCGCAGCATCAGGTAGAACGGCAGGTCGAACAGGTAGAACGAGAGCGGTTTGAGGAAGATCGCATCGTGCCAGGCGGCAGTCGATGCCGGCAGGCCGCGCGAGCCGGCGAACCGCACCACCGTCCAGGTATCGATGGCGGACGCCGCGATCAGATATCCGAGCAGCAGCAGGCCGAGCGTGGAGACCCAAAAGTAAACGCGATGCTCACGAAGTGCGGTCCCCGCGAACTTTACGGCTCGTGCGTGCGCCAGGAATAAAACGCCGAAGGCCAGCAGTGTCGCGACGGCCACCGGAGCCACCCCGTAGTAAAGCATGCTCAGCCAGGTGCGAAACTGGCCAAGTTCCCTCCACCACGCAATGTCGATGATGTACGAGGAGATCGAACGCGCACTCAGCAGCAGCACCACGATTACGGCGATGAGGCCGATCCGGCCTATAGGCGCACTCCGGCCCTTGCCGTGTTCGATCCGATATGGTCCCATGCACCAAGCGTAGCACCGCCGCTCCGGTGGTGGTGTCGCCGGAGCGCCCCGCGCCCCTCTTGCGTATGGTAACGTCCCCGGTTTTCCGGCAAACGGCGAGACGCAAACGCCGCATCGCCGTCACATCTCGTGGGGGGGGCCGGAAAGGGATGAGACGGCTTAGCCTGTGGATGCTTGTGGCGCTCGCATGGGCGGGGGCGGCGCAAAAAGATGTGGCGTACCAGTGGAACGACGAGGGCCTCGCGGCTGCGAAGCGCGGCGCGAATCAGGAAGCCGAAGCCCTGTATCAGAAAGCGATGAAGCGCTGGCGGGAGCTTGGCCCCGGACATGAGGCGCATTTCGCAATCACCGAACTGAACCTGGCACAGGCCCAGTGCGCGGAAGGGCGGCGTGCGGAATGCGAAAAGAGCCTGGAGGGCTCGCTAGCCATTCTCCGGCGCACGCTGGGAGTCCGCAACGACCGCACGCTGACGAATATCAACCTGCTGGCGGGCGTCGCCCTGATGCGCCAGGACGCAGACTACGCCGAGAGACTCTTCGACGAAGCCCTGCCGGTGGAGCGGGAGTTCTATCCGCACGACCTTCAACTGGCTCGAACGCTGGGGGGACTGGCCGCCATCCGGACGAACCAGGGAAAGCCCGACGCCGCGCTGCCGCTGGCCGAAGAAGCGCTCAGCCTGACGCTCGAGACGGAGGGGGAGAACAGCGTGGACGCGGCGATGGAGTACAGCAACGTGGCGGAGGTACATCGTATCGCCGGACGTCTCGACCGCGCCCTGCCGCTTTATGGAAAAGCGCGCGAGATCTATGAGAAAACGCTTGGCCCCGAACATCCGCGCGTCGGCTGTGTTTTGAGTGAGCAGGGGCTCCTGCTGATGGCGGAACACAAGTACGCCCTGGCGGATGACGCGATGTTGCGCGCGCGCAAGATCATGGATAAGAGCTGTCCCGCCTGCGGTTTCGAACAATCGTTGGTTCTCGGCAATTTGGGAGTCCTGCGATTGCAGCAGGACCGGCTCGACGAGGCCGACCGGCTCCTGACCCGGACGCTCAAAATCGAGGAACACTCCATGCAAAAGCCGGGATCGATGATGGCGACTACGCTCGAGGCGCTGGCGCTGCTCCGCAAGCGTCAGCGCCGTTTCGACGAGGCCGAGCGGTTGAGCAGCCGGGCTGCCGTCATCATGTCCTACCGATAAGGGGGAAGCTTCACGTACCACGAATTCGTTGAAAATAAAAGTGAATTGCCGAAACGGGGGGTTACTGCTAGACTGAAAGATTCTAAGGTTATCTCTTTGTTCGGGGTCGGTGCACTTGAATTTTCGCGTTCTCTTGCTGTTTATCTTACTCTGTCTGCCACTGATTGCCGAGTCCTCAACCGAGGCACCGGACGCGATTGTACAGAATTACTGCGCCGCTTCGCGGGTTCAGGAGACATCGCTTAAAGGGGCTTCGATGGAGGTGGAGATTGAGGGTAATCTCCCCAAGCTCAAAAAACAGGGCCGGTTGCACGCGCTGCGCCGGATCTCGGCACTCGGCAGGATCACCTACGAAGCGTTGAAATTCGACGGTGACAATACAGTCAAGCGGGAAGTAATCGCGCGATACCTCTCAGCCGAGGCGGAAAGTCAGAAGGAGAGCGCCGGTTCTCTTTCCGTAACCCCGGACCATTACAAGTTCAAGTACAAAGGCGAACGGGAACTGGACGGCCGGCCGTCCTACGTTTTTGAAGTCGCGCCGAGGAAAAAAGCGTCCGGTTATTATAAAGGCGAGCTCTGGATCGATGTCGCGACCTATTTGCGGCTTCAGGAATCCGGCCGCCTGGTGAAAAGCCCCTCGATCCTCATCAAGAAGGTGGCATTCGTCCGGAAGTACGAGATTCGCAACGGAATTTCGGTCCCCCTGCAGGTACAGAGCGTAGTGGATACGCGGCTGGTGGGCAAAGCGGAATTGACCATCGATTTCAGCAATTTTTCCATTGAGACGCCGAAGCGCGACGCGCTCGGAGATAGCGAAAGCCAGTAGCGTAACCGGGACTTCCGGACGGGAAGGTCCGCGGCAACGGAGAGTGCATGAGAACGCTGTTTCTGAATCCCCCATCTTTTGAGGGTTTCGACGGTGGCGCGAGTTCGCGCTGGCCGGCATCGCGGGAGATCGAGTCCTACTGGTATCCGGTGTGGCTCTGCTATCCGGCAGGCATGTTGCCGGATAGTAAGGTCGTGGATGCGCCGCCGCACAAAATTTCCATCGAGCAGACGGTGGCCATGGCCCCGGATTTCGAACTGCTCGTCCTATACACCTCGACCCCAGGCTTTCACGTAGACGTGAAGATGGCGGCGATGATGAAGGATTCGAATCCGAAGCTGCAGGTGGCTTTTGTCGGCCCGCCCGTGACCATCGAACCGGAGCAAACCCTGCTCCGCAACAGCGCGATCGACTTCGTCGTGCGGCGCGAGTTCGATTATCAGATCGCCGATTACGCGAAGGGCAAGCCGCTCGCCGAACTGCCCGGCGTGAGCTTCCGGAAAAACGGGCAAGTGATCAACAACCCCGAGGGGCCCGCGATCGAGAACCTCGATGCCCTTCCTTGGGTGACCAGGATCTACAAGCGCGATCTGGACATCACGCGCTACAACGTCCCGTTCCTGCTGAACCCGTTCATCTCGCTCTACACCTCGCGGGGATGCCCGGCGCTGTGCACCTTCTGTCTGTGGCCGCAGACGCATTCGGGACATCGCTGGCGGCTGCGGTCGAGCGACGACGTGGCCAATGAAGTCCGCTACGCCATCGAGCAGTTTCCGAACGTCAAAGAGATTTTCTTCGACGACGACACGTTCAATTACCGCAAGGAACGGACGATCGAGTTGTGCAGGAAGCTCGCGCCCCTGAAATTCACCTGGTCCTGCACGTCGCGCGTCACCACCGATTACGACACGCTTAAAGCGATGAAGGAAGCGGGCTGCCGGCTGCTGATCGTCGGCTATGAGACGGGCGATCCGCAGATCCTGAAGAACATCAAGAAAGGCGCCACGGTGGAGATGGCGCAGCGCTTCACGGCAAACTGCAAAAAGCTCGGCTTGCTGGTTCACGGCGACTACATCATCGGGCTGCCCGGCGAGACGCGGGACAGCATCCGCAAGACAATCGATTTCGCCAAGCGTCTGGACACCGAGACGATTCAGGTCTCGATTGCCCACCCTTATCCCGGCACGGAGTTCTACGACTACGTCAAGAAGAACGATCTGATCACGATCGATTCGATGACCGATGAAACGGGCCATCAGCTTCCGAATATCATCTATCCGGGCCTCGATCGCGGAGAGCTCGTGGAGTGGGTGGAACGCTTTTACGGCGAATACTTCTTCCGGCCGAGAGTCGTCTGGCGGATTGTAAAGGGAGCGATCTTCGACGGCAGCGAGCGCCGGAGACTGATGAAAGAGGCTCGCGAATACATGGCACTGCGCGCGAAGCGCAAGCGGTTTGTCGCCGACCACAAAACCGCCGCCAAAGCCGCGCCTGTCACCGCCGGCAGCGGCGACTGACGCCGGATGACCACGGAAGCCGCGCGACTGCGTCTGAAGACGTGGCTGTGCACGATCCTCGTCGTGCTCAGCAATGTCTTCGGTAATTTCTTTCTCAAACGCGGAATGCCGCCGGCGCTCGCCACGCCCCTGGAATACATCACGGTACTGTTTCGCCCCTGGGTCTCCATGGGAGTGGTGCTCCTCATCGTGTGGATGCTTTCACGCATGGCGCTGCTCAGTTGGGCGGACCTCAGCTACGTACTTCCAGTTACTTCGATCGGGTATGTCCTGGTGGCGCTGGCGGGAAAACTGCTGCTTCATGAGCAGATCACCACCCAGCGCTGGGCCGGGATTCTGCTGATCATGGCCGGGGTGGCGCTGGTGAGCGGCTACAGCGCGCCGCAGACCGTCGAGCCGCGCAAGAGCCCCGCGGGAGCCGGCCGGTGAAGTGGCTGCTCATTGGCATCGTCGTGGCGGCAACCACGATCGGAGAAGTGCTGCAAGCGATGGGGATGCGGCATCACGGGGAAATCCACGATTTTCGTCCCGGCGCCATGGGCCGTGCGCTGGCCATGATGGCCAGGAACCGTTATGTAATCGGGTCCGTCGCCGCGATGGCTGTTTCCTTCTTCGCGTATCTTGGACTCCTGACGGTCAGCGAACTCAGCTTTGCGGTTCCGGCAACGGCTGTTACCTACGTCTTCGAGACGGCGCTGGCTAAATACATCCTGAAAGAGCAGGTCACGTGGCTGCGCTGGGCGGGCGCCTCTCTGGTGATCTGTGGAGTGATTCTGGTATCGTTGTGACCTTATTCGCACTTCCGGCGCTCGCGGCGGCCTGCTATTACCTGTTGGCCGTAGTTGCCGCAATCCGCTGGAACCGGGGCGAAACCAGGAAGGCGGCTCGCGCCGACCTCAAGCCGGTTTCCATCCTCAAACCCGTGCACGGGCGCGATCCCAGATTCTACGAAGCCATCGCTTCCCATGCGCGCCAGAAATACGCGGAATTCGAAATCCTGTTCGGTGTGAACGACGACGACGATCCGGCTCTTGAGGATATCGCCAGGGTTCAGCGCGAGTTTCCCGGAGTTCCGATCTCGGTGCACATCGCCAACTCCGATTCGCCCAACGCGAAAGTGGGAGTTCTGGCGGAACTGGCGAAACACGCCAGGCATCCGCTGATCCTGGTGAACGACAGCGACATTGTGGTGGAACCGGGGTACCTGGAGGCCGTCACCGCTCCCCTGACGGACCCCGCAATCGGCCTGGTAACGTGCCTATACCGGGCGGCCGCCGACTCCCCGGCCTCACGCGCGGAAGCGCTGGGGATCGCCACGGAGTTCGTGCCCAGCATCCTGGTGGCGCGCCTGCTGGGAGTGGCCGAGTTCGCGCTCGGTTCGACTATGGTGTTCCGCGCGGAGGCCCTCCGGCAGATCGGCGGCTTCGAGTCGATTTCCGCCTACCTGGCGGACGATTATCAACTGGGCCGCGCTATCTCCGGCCTCGGGCAGAGAGTGGTCTTCGCCCCGGTGGTGGTCGAGACCGATCTCGGAGCCGAGACGTGGACCCAAACCTGGCGCCATCAATTGCGGTGGTCGCGCACCATTCGGGTCTCGCGCCCCGGCGGCTACTACGGCTACGTGGTGACGCAGGCGACATTCTGGTCGCTGGTGGCGTTCGCGGGCGGACAGTGGCGCGCAGGCGCCCTGGCGATGGCGCTCCGGATGATCGCAGGGGTAGCCGCCGGCACCGGTATCCTGAAGGATCCGAAGACCATTCGGAGCTTCTGGATGATCCCGCTGCGCGATCTCTTCGGCTTCGCAGTCTGGCTGGTGGGCGGCTTCGGCCGGCACGTCGATTGGCGCGGCGCCAGGCTCCGCCTCGATCGAAGCGGCCGGATATGCGAAAAAGCCCAAACCTACTCAAAAGATCGCATTTATCTTGATTGACGCCCGCTTGGAACCGGGCTAGTCTGGCATTCAGACCCTAAGCCGCAGGGGGCTTCGGGGACGGAGGAAGTGTTGAATATTCTTCTATTTGGGCCGCCGGGGTGCGGTAAAGGTACGCAAGCTGCCTTCCTTGCCGAAAGACTGCAGGTTCCAGCGATTTCTACTGGAGAAATGTTCCGTGCCGAGCACAACGCGGGCACCGAACTGGGAAAAATCGTCTGCGCGATGTTAGCGAAGGGCGAACTGGTGGGTGATGACATCGTAAACAAGATCGTCGCCAACCGGATTCTCCGCCCGGACTGCGCCAACGGCTTTCTTCTGGACGGGTATCCGCGCACAGTGCCGCAGGCGCAGTACCTGAGTTCACTTTTGCGGGAGCGGGGCTTGCCGGATCCGGTTGTGATTCACCTGGATGTGGCCGACAACGCCCTGGTGGGCCGCTTAACGGCTCGGCGCCAATGTCCGAAATGCCATCATATCTATAATGTACAGTCGCAACCGCCACGCCTGGCGGGGATCTGCGATGTGGACGGCGCAGAACTCATCAGCCGCGAGGACGACCGGGAAGCCGTGATCCGGCGGCGCCTCGAAGCCTACCAGAAACAGACCGGGCCGGTTCTGCAGTTCTTCCAAAATCGGGTTCGGACGGTGGACGGCTCGTTGAAGGCGGAAGAGGTTTCGCGCAGGATCGAACTGGCTCTCCCGGTTCCCGCGTTGGTGTAGCGCCTACTTTACCAGCGAGGCTTCGAGCGCGATCCGCACCAACTGGCTGCGGGTGCGCACGCCGGTTTTTTGAAAGAGTTGCTGGAGGGTGGCCTTGATGGCGCCCTCCGTAACATTCAACTGCGACGCAATCTCTTTGTTGCTCAGCCCCTCGAAAATGCTGCGAAGCACCTCCTGCTCCCGTTCCGTGAGGTGCTTCCGGATGCCCTGCTCAACGCTTTGGTGGACGCCATCGGCCATCAGGTGAATGATTTTCGGATCGACCCACATTCCGCCCCCGGCCACCGTGCGAATAGCCTGCGCCAGAACGGTGGGCGAATTGTGCTTCAGGAAAATGCCCGCCGCCCCCAGTTGCAACGCGATGGACGATTCCGTCGCGGACATCCCCGCGGTAATCATCAGGAATTTGCCCGCAAACCCCGCTTTCGTCGCGGCCGCAATGAACTCGCTCCCGTGATCCTCGCCAAGATCGAAATCCAGCAGGACGAGATCCGCCGCGGCACCCTTCAGCAGTTCGAGAGCTTCGATCGAAGTGCCGCAGTGGCCGGCCATTTCGAAATCCGGCTCCGAGGACAGCAGCCGGCTCAAGCCTTCCCGAAAAAGGACATGGTCATCGAGCAGTAAGAGTCGTATGGGCGGCATCCTGATTCTCCCGGGGGACCCCGGCGATCGCGAGGTCGATTACGAACGAGCAGCCCGGCGCGGCGGCATCGTAGCGAAGTTCGCCGCGGAACGAGCGCAGCAGCGCGCGGGAAAGATACAAGCCGAGACCGGTCGATTCGGCTCCCTTCTGGAACGGCTGGAAGAGCTTGGCCGGCGAATCGATGCCCGGCCCGCTGTCGGTGAAGCGAATGGAGACCGCCGACGGACCGGGCGTGACGTCGATGTGAACGGTTTTCGTCTCCGCGTTCCGCATGGCCCGCTCGCTATTCTTGGCGAGGTTGAGCAGCACCTGGAGCAGGCGGTGGCGGTCGGCCCAGACCAGCGGGAGGGCCGGGGCGATCTTCCAGTGCAGATCGATTTCGGAGTCCTTGCAGTACGGTTCGAGCACGATGCGCAGATCGTCCAGGATCTCGGCCAGGTCGGCGGCTTCAGCCGTCTGTTCACCCGAAGTTTGCTTCAACTCGAGCGAGGCGATGCGGCTCAGGGTCTCCACCAATGCGCCAAGGGCCTCGAAGTCCTGGTTCCCGTTGAGCCCTCCGCGCCGTAACAGGTTCTCGTAAATGACGGCGATGGCGCCGCACACGTTTCGCACCTCATGCGACACGGCGCCGACCAGGATACGCGAACCGCTCATCAACTGCTCCAGCCCCGCCTCTTCGCGCTCGCGCAAATCCTCGGAGGCATCGACGATGAGCGCGGCCAGGCGCGGGCCGCTCGCGGTGCTGTAGGTGGAGAAGAAGACGTTGGCGAGAAAGATGTCGCCGTTCTCCCGCTCGCCGCGGCACTGCATCTCGGTCCGGAAAGTCTGGCGCGCCGCTCCCGTGAACGGAACGCGGGCCAGCGCCGGGACGTAGCGGCGGATGTTCTTTCCCGCCAACTCACCGGGGTCAAGCCCGAAGAGACGGTGTGCCGCGGAGTTGGCGCGAATCACCGTGCAGTCGGTCGACATGGTCAGAATTGCGGCGGGGCTGCTTTCGATCAGGAATTCGAGCTGCCGCTCGGCTTCGAGGCGGGCGGTAGCTTCCTCCTGGATGCGGCGACGGCTGCGGGTAAGCTCGTAGGCGAACAGCCCGGTGCCGGCCAGCGAGGTGAACACCAGTATGTCCTGCGGCAGGGCCACTCCGAAAGTGAAGCGGAAGGGGTCCAGCAGGTCGGAGAGGGTCGTACAGAGCACCGCGAGGGAGACAATCTGCCAGCGCGAGAGGACATTGGCAACCAGCAGAATCGGAAAGAGATACAGAAAGCCGAAGGCGATATTGAGATCGATTCGCCAGTCCAGAATGGCGATTGCGGCGATCAGGACGCCGGCTTGTACCAGGATTCCGCGCTTTCGGACACCGGAGAGGCGCAACAGCACGGATTGAATCCCCCTGATACTGATTCTAGAGAAACGTGAGGTCGAGGCCAAGCCGCAAAGCTGAAAGATAGGTTACGGCCGCCAAAAGATAGATTTCCCCGGCATCGGGCTGTTAGGTACCGTCAGATTATGGTATCCGCCGGCCCCACGGTTGCGGCTCCTCACCTCACAGGGAGCCGCGGCCGTGCGCCAGCGGGCCCGGGAGGATGGATGAGGCGGCATCTGTGCGGGGTCGTTCTGGTCGTGTGTTCGACCTGCGCCTCGGGGCAGACCGCACGTACCTGGCAGCAGATACGCGATCAGTTTCAGGCTGCGAACCCATCGCTCCGCGCGGCCCGTTTGGGAACCGACGAGGCGAGGGCGGAGGAAATCACTGCCAATCTCCGGCCCAACCCCGAGATCACGGGGTTAATCGACCAGATCACCCCCTTCACGGCCAACCCGTACCAGCCGTTCGCCTTTGCCCTGCCGCTGGTTTCGGGCTCCTACCTTCACGAGCGCAATCACAAACGCGAACTTCGCCTGGAGAGCGCACAGCAGAACACCGCGATCACGGCGTCGCAAACGGCCGATCTCGAGCGCACCCTGCTCTTCAGCCTGCGCAACTCCTTCGTGCAGACGCTACAGTCGAAAGCCGTGCTGGATGTGGCCAATGAAAACCTGGCATACTACGATCGCGTGCTGGCGGTGAGCGCCGAGCGATACAAGGCGGGCGACATCGCCCAAATGGACTACCAGAGGCTGCGCCTCCAGCGCGTCCAGTTTCTCTCGGACATCACCACGGCCCAGGTGAACCTGAGGACCGCGAAGATCCAGCTTCTGGCGCTGCTCAACGACCATACGCCCGTCGAGCAGTTCGATGTGACGGGGGTTTTCGACTTTTCGGAAAACGTGACGGGGCCCGACGAACTGCATCGCGTCGCGCTGGCATCGCGTCCCGACCTGCGCGCGGCCCAGCAGGCACTGGTGAAGGCCCGTACGGATCACCGGCTCGCCATTGCGAACGGTTCGACCGATCCGGTGTTCGGCGTGGATCTTGGGCGGAACCCGCCGATTCCGGCATACATGGGGGCGAGCGTCTCGATCCCGCTGAGAATTTTCGATCGGAATCAGGGGGAAAAGGCCAGGACTGCCCTCGACATCACGCGCAGCCAGCGGCTCGAAGAGGCCGCGACAACCCAGGTGTTCAGCGATGTGGATTCGGCTTACGCCACGCTGAATAGTACGCTGGCGTTGTTGCAGCCATACAAGAGCACCTATCTGGGGCTGGCCGCCGACGTGCGGGACACTGTTTCTTTTTCGTATCAGCACGGGGGGGCCTCGCTGCTGGATTTCCTGCAGGCGCAGAACGACTATCGCGCCGTGCGATTGAACTACCTGAATCTGGTCGGATCGTATTTGAATGCGGCCAGCCAGCTGAACGAGGCGGTGGGACGTGAGGTCATTCCATGAGTAGCAGCGAGACTATTTCCTGCCCGCCGCCTGACGGTCGCGGCTCCGGGCCTTCCGCAACACAGAGCCGCGCGCGTAAGCAAGCGGGCGGCGGCGTGATCGCGGTGCTCTGCGGGGCATTGCTGCTGGCCGGGTGCGGCGCGAAGGGCGATACGCCGGACCCGGGTCAGGAAGCTCCCCCGCCGGCAAAAGTCATTCAGGAACCGGACTCCAGCATGGTGACCGTGAGCCACCCCGAACAGTTCCCGCTGGCCACCGCGGCCTTGCGCCGGTCGGCACCGGAACTGAATGTCACTGGAGTGGTCAGCGTCGATGTCTCCCGAAATATTCCGGTCATCTCGCTGGCCAGCGGCCGGGTCGTCGAGGTTCACGCCCGGCTTGGCGACCAGGTCGATAAGGGGCAATTGCTGCTGCGTGTGCAAAGCGCGGACATATCTTCCGCCATCTCCGATTACCGCAAGGCCCTGGCCGATGACGTGCTCGCGCGCGCCCAGTATGATCGTTCCAAGCTGCTGTACGACCACGGCGCCGTCGCACAGAAGGACCTCGAAGTGGCTCAGGACGCCGAGGCAAAGGCCAAAGTGGACGTGGAAACCGCTCTCGAACGCCTGCATGTGCTCGGGGCCGACATCAACCATCCCAGCGGCATTATCGATATCTACGCCCCGGCGCCGGGCGTGATCACGGAGCAGAATGTCACGGCGGCCGCCGGCGTGAAGACGCTGGACAACTCGCCCAACCTGTTCACCATTACCGACCTCTCGCGGGTTTGGGTGCTGTGCGACGTCTACGAGAACGACCTCGCGACGGTGCATGTCGGCGAAAGGGCGGAACTCCGGCTGTCCGCCTACCCGGGACGCGTGCTCTCGGCGCGCATCGGCAATATCGGGCCGATTCTCGACCCGAACATCCGTACCGCCAAAGTACGGCTGGAGCTCGCCAACCCCGGAATGCTCCGGCCCGGGATGTTCGTGACCGCCACCTTCCGCGGCCAGCAGCAGGTGGTGCGGGCGGCCGTGCCCGCCTCCGCCGTGCTGCACCTGCACGATCGCGACTGGGTTTACGTCCCCACCGGCGATAAGAGCTTCCGCCGGGTGGAAGTCACGGCCGGCCAGATGGTCCCGCCGGACCAGCAGGAGATCGTGGCAGGCATCCGGCCCGGCGACCGGGTGGTTTCCAACGCCCTCGTGATGCAGAACACCTCCGAACAATAACCCGGGGCCATATGATACGCGGGCTTGTCGATTACGCACTCAACAACCGGTTCCTGATGACGGCCCTGGCCGTCCTGCTGCTCATTTGGGGCGCGATTTCGTTTCATAATCTGCCTGTAGAAGCGTATCCCGACGTGGCCAACAACTACGTCCAGGTGATCACGCAATGGCCGGGCCGCGCCGCGGAGGAGGTGGAGCAGCAGGTCACCATCCCGCTCGAAATCGTGATGAACGGAATCCCTCACCTCGATCACCTGCGCTCGACCTCGTTGTTCGGCCTCTCCAGCGTCATGCTGATCTTCGACGACGAATCGAGCAACGACTGGAACCGCCAGAAGGTGCTGGAGCGGCTTTCGCAGGTGAACCTTCCGGCCGGTCTCCAGCCGCAGATCGGGCCGGACTACAGCCCCGTCGGCCAGATCTACTGGTACACGCTGAGGAGCACCAATCCGAACTACGACCTGATGGACCTGAAGACCCTGGAGGACTGGACGCTCGAGAAGCAGTTCAAGTCCGTCCCCAATGTGGTGGACGTGGCGAGCTTCGGCGGCATCACCCGTGAATACCAGGTCCGGCTCGATCCGGACAAACTGGTTGCGTACGGCCTGAGCATCGGGCAGGTGGAGCAGCAACTGGCGAGCAACAACGTCAACGCCGGGGGCAGTTTCGTGGAAGCCGGGCTGCAGCAGATCAACGTTCGGGCCATGGGGCTGGTGCGCAACGTCAACGACATCGAACAGACCGTAGTCAAGACGCAGAACGGCACGCCGATTCGCATCTGCGACATAGGCACCGTGGCGCAGGGCCCGAAAATCCGGCTGGGGCGGATCGGCAAGGCACTCCACCGCGAAGACGGCAAGGTGGTGGATAACGGTGACGTGGTTGAGGGGATCGTGCTGCTGCGGAAGGGTGCGGAAGCGGATGCCACTCTCGATGCCATTCACGACAAGGTAACGGAACTGAACGAGCGGATTCTGCCGCCGGGCGTGAAGATCGTCCCATTCCTCGACCGCAGCAACCTGGTGCACTTCACGACGCATACGGTGCTGCACAACCTCACCGAAGGCATCCTGCTGGTGGCGGTGATTCTGTTCCTGTTTTTGGGAAATGCGCGCGGGGCACTGATTGTCGCCCTGACCATTCCGTTTTCGCTGCTCTTCGCTTCGATTTGCCTGAGCCTCAATCACATTCCCGCGAACCTGCTCTCGCTCGGCGCGCTCGATTTCGGAATGGTGGTGGAGGGCGCGGTGGTCATGATGGAGAACATCGTGCGCTACCTGGGCAGGAGAGAGCGCCAGGCGGCCGAATCCTCTCTCGGGCCGATCCGCGTGGCGGCTCACGAAGTACAGCGCCCGGTGTTCTACTCGATCGGCATCATCATCACCGCCTACCTCCCCATCTTCACGCTGCAGCGCGTGGAAGGGCGGCTGTTCAAACCGATGGCGTGGACGGTCTCCTTCGCGCTGCTGGGTTCGCTGCTGTTCTCGATGCTGATCGCTCCCGTGCTTGCGAGCTACGTGTTCCGGGGGCACGTGAGGGAATGGCACAACCCGGCCATGATCTGGATCACGAGAGGTTACCGCAAGCTGCTGCACCAGGCGATCCGGTTCCGATGGGCAACCGTGACGGTGGCGCTGGCGGCGGTGGCGGGGTCGGCGTATTTGATGGGGAGCGGGATCATCGGCTCCGAGTTCCTGCCGCATCTGGACGAAGGCGCGATCTGGGCGCGGGCCACCCTGGCGCCGAGTACCGGTCCGACCGCCGGCACGGACGTGATGAACCAGGCGCGCGTGATCCTGGCATCGTTCCCCGAAGTCACCCAGGTGGTCAGCCAGATCGGCCGTCCCGATGACGGCACCGACACCACCGGCTTCTTCAACACCGAATATTTTGTGGACCTGAAGCCGAAGGAGCAGTGGCGCCCCGTGTTCCACCAGAACAAGGAAGAGCTGATCTCGGCCATGGACCGCTCGCTCTCGGTAATTCCCGGCGCTCTCTGGAATTTCTCGCAGCCCATCGCCGACAACATGGAGGAGGCGGTCAGCGGCGTCAAGGGCCAACTGGCCATCAAGATTTACGGCGACGACCTCAAGACGCTCGAGCAGAAGGGAGACGAAATCGTCAGCGTCCTTCGCAAGGTGGATGGAATCGCGGACCTGGGACTCTTCCGGGTGATCGGCCAGCCCAACCTGCAGTTCGTGGTGGACCGCGCCAAAGCCGCGCGCTACGGCATCAACGTGGCCGACGTTCAGGACGCCGTCGAGACCGCCGTGGGCGGAAAGGCAGTGAGCCAGGTGCTGCAGGGCGAGCAGCGCTACGACCTGGTGGTGAGATACAGCAAGCAGTCTCGCGACACGAAAGAGGCGATCGAGAACATCCGGCTGGTCGCTCCCTCGGGAGAACGCGTTTCGCTGGCGCAGTTGTGCCGGGTCGATACGCTCGATGGCGCGTCGGAAATCTATCGGGAAGCCAACTCGCGATACGTGGCGATCAAGTACAGCGTGCCGGTCCGCGACCTCGGCAGCACGGTGGAAGAGGCTATGCGGCGGGTGAACCGGCAGGTCAAACTGCCGGTTGGCTACCATATCGAATGGGCGGGCGAGTATGAGAGCGCCAAGCGGTCACAGCGGCGGCTGATGATCGTGGTGCCGATCACGCTGCTGGTGATCTGCATGATCCTTTACACCATGTTTCGCTCGTTCAAGTGGGTGGCGCTCATCCTGGGCAACGTGGCGATGGCGCCGATCGGCGGGCTGATCGCCCTGCTGGTGACGCATACGCATTTCAGCGTCTCTTCGGGGGTGGGCTTCCTGGCGCTTTTCGGCGTGGCCGTGCAGACGGGAGTCATTCTGCTGGAGTACATCAACCAGCTTCGCGCGCGCGGAGACTCGATTCGCGAGGCGGCGGTAGTCGGGTCGGTGCAGCGCCTCCGGCCCATCATGATGACGATGCTGGTGGCCAGCGTGGGACTGCTGCCCGCGGCATTATCGCGCGGCATCGGCTCGGATTCGCAGCGGCCGTTCGCCATCGTCATCGTAGGCGGACTGGTGGGCGCCCTGGTGCTGGGAATCTTCCTCTTGCCGACCCTGTATGTCTGGGTGGCGGGCGACCGCGACATCCTGCCGGAGCCGGAAGCCCACGCGCATTTCAACCCGGAAGCGTAATTCGGAGTATATAATCTGGTTTAGGAGGGCTGTATGGGCTCCCTGGACATTCCGGAGATTCTGATCGCACTGGGCATCGCAGGCTGCATCGCGTGGGCGCTGTACAACTGGCGCCATCCGCAGCCCGGGGCGAAGTAAAGCGGCGGCGCGGCCCGGCAAGGTAGAATTGACCTTTTGCCATGTCCCGCGTCAACACCCCGATCACCGACGAACTCGCCGCCTACATCCGGCAGGTGACATTGCGCGAACCGGAACCGCTCCGGCGCCTTCGCGAAGAAACCGAAAACCACCCCCAGGCCTCCATGCAAACATCGCCGGAACAGGGCCAGTTTCTGCACCTGATGGCTCGGGTTGCCGGTGCGCGGCGGACCCTCGAGGTGGGGGTCTTTATGGGGTACAGCTCCACCTGGGTCGCGCTGGCCCTGCCGCCGGGGGGCAAAGTAGTGGCCTGCGACCGCAGCGAGGAGTACACCTCCCGCGCGCGGCGCACCTGGCGGGAAGCCGGCGTCGAAGACCGCATCGACCTACGGATTGCACCCGCCCTGGCGACCCTGGACGGCTTAATCGCCGACGGCCAGGCGGGCTCGTTCGATTTCGCGTTCATCGACGCCGACAAGACCAACTATGAAAACTACTATGAACGCGCGCTCGTTTTACTGCGCCAGGGTGGACTGATCGCGGCGGATAACGTCATCTGGCACGGAGCGGTGGTGGACCCTTCCGATCACGATCCGGACACTGAAGCGATCCGGGCTTTCAACCGCAAGCTGCACGGGGACGAACGCATCATGCTGAGCATGGCGACCATGGGGGACGGGTTAACACTGGCGTGCAAGCTCTGAACTTTGCGACGGTTTACCTGTGTTACGCGTCCGCGGACCGGGAAACCGCCCGGAATCTGGCCGACTTTCTGGAACGCGGCGCCGATGTCCGGGTCCCGCGGGACGAGGGCGAAATGCGCGAGGGAGAGGACCTCGCAGCCAAAGCGAGGCAGGGCCGGATGGCCGATATCGTGGTGGTTCTGTTCTCCCGCGATTCCCTGCCCCCGCGCTGGCCGCGCTCGCTGTGGGAAGACGCGCTCGTCAACGAGCCGAAAGCGGAAGGCACGCGAATCGCGTTCCTGAAGTGCGACGATTGCGTTCCGCCCCGGGTCCTGCAAAACGTTTTCGAGCGTCGCCGGATCCGCGAACTGAAACGGTGGGTGCGCGCGCGGCAGGCACAGTTCGAGCCTCCCGCAGACGCCCGCTACCGCGATGCAGATCTGGAATGGCTGGGAGTCGCGCTGGCCGATCGCGCCGGAGTGGAAACCGTGGATGATACCGCCCTGGCGTTCGAGTTTGTCCGCGTCTACCGCAAAGACTTCGATGAGGTTTTCGTGCTGGAGTGCGGCCGGCGGAGCGTCGCCGCGTTAGCCGGGGACCTGGCTGCACAACTGGAGATGCGGCTCGAAGGCGATCTGGAGCAGGACCTCGCGCGGCTTCGAGACTTCTGCGCCGCCCGGAGATTCCTGTTGATCCTCGACGACGCGCCGGACGGAGGCCCGGAGAAATTGCGCTTCGGCGGAAGGTGCTCGACGCTTGTCTCTCGCGGGAAATGGCCGCTGGGAGTTTCCAATCCACTCCGGGAGGTGCAGTCGGTTATGGCGGATCCGCCGGCCGATTGGGAACACACTTGCCGCGTGGCGCGCCTGGGCCGCAGGCTGACCCGCGAACAGGGCCGGATCGCCGAGTGCTACGAACTCATGTTGCAGTGGCATTCCGCCGCGGAAAAAGAGGGTGATCGCCGGGCGCTCGACGAATCAGCCCGCGAAATCGTGTGGATCCTGGAAGGGTGGGGAAGGGCGGACGAGGCGCACCGCTGGGAATACCGGCGCGCCACCGAGTGCGACGACCAGATGCCGCTGCCTTTCGAGTAGGGTAGAGCTCCGGCCGGCCCGGCCTTTCCGTCAGTGCACGATGTCGCCGAGACCGGCAGGTGCGACAATTCCCGCGGCCGACAGCCGGTACACACGGTGGGCGTTTTCCCAGGTCAGCTGGCGAAAGTCCGCGGGGGACACGGTTCTTTTCAGCAGAGCCAGCGTTTCCGCGGCGACACATTTGCCGGCGAGGCGCGCGGCACCCGGATTCCCTGCCTGCGAGATGCCTCCGCCTTTGCCGTCGGTGCAGCCGCAGTCGCTCCCGAAGATGAGTTTCTCTTTGTGCCTCCCCAGAAAGCCCGCCGTGAACTCGGGATC
This sequence comes from Bryobacterales bacterium, assembly GCA_963796485.1. Lineage (GTDB taxonomy): Bacteria > Acidobacteriota > Terriglobia > Bryobacterales > Bryobacteraceae > CAWCDJ01. Next base: position 169,017 of record CAWCLV010000010.1, on the reverse strand, counting down.
GCGGGAAAGGGCGTTGTTGCCCGAATTCGCCGAGAGATCGCCGAATAAGTTGGGATAATCCGAGAGCCACTTATCGGTTACGCCACCCGGCTTGATTTTCCCGGTAGGATAAGCGACGTCGTTCGCGTAATCGGCGCTGATATTGGCCCAGAACGCGTCGGCGTGGCCGATGAAGCGCGTTTTCGGATACGCCTTCAGGACCGCCTCGAACTGCTGGAACCCGGTGCTGAACACGCCTTCGGTCGGGGTATGCGGCACCTCCTGAAAGTGAACCAGCACGGGGACATTGAGGTCCGCGGCCAGGGCGTAGACCCGCCGGAGTTCCGGCCCCGCGGCGGCGACATGAAATTTCAGCTCGCCGAAGCCGATACCGCCGTTCTTCAGGGCATTCGTGAGCAGCGTTTCCGCGTCGGGCTTCGTGATATCGGCGCTGGCGAACCAGCCGGGAAAGCGGCCGGGGTACTTCGACTGAAGGGCGCGAATCTCACCGGCGGCGTTTTCGCGTGCGAGAAGCATCGCGTTCGAAACGCCGCATCCTTCCAGGTGGGCGACATTGGGTTCGAGAGTGCGGCGCAGATGGAAGTGGCAATCGACCACCGGGCCGCCCCAGCGGTTCTCCTGTGCTTTGAGACCGAGCGCCGGCAAGGCAACTCCGAGCGCTTTCGCGAAGTGGCGTCTGGTGATCGTCATTTGAGGGATTATACTCTCATCGCGGCGGTCCCGATGCGGCGGAGCATCCCCCGGAACATCACTTCATGAACGGGCCACAGCAGGTACCAGTAGAGGAGCCCCGCCGGCCCGCGGGGTTCGAACTGTGCAATCTGGCGAAGCACCGTGGCGGATCCGTCGGGCTCAGCGCGGAACTCCAGCCAGGCGCGGCCGGGGACTCGCATCTCCGCGAACAACCGCAGCCGCCGGTCCGGTTCGTACGCCTCGACGCGCCAGAAATCGAGAGTGGTGCCCGGAAACGGGATCTCCGGGTCCGGACGCCCCCGCCGCATCCCCACACCGCCCATCATCAGGTCGAAGAGGCCCCGCAGCCTCCACAGCAGGTCGCCGAAATACCAGCCGGTACGGCCTCCGATCCGGCGAATCGGCGCGAATGCCCGGGCCGGAGGAACCGGCAAACGAAGGACCTGTTCGTTGCGAAGCACGTCGCCGGGCGCCTCGGAGGGAAAGGGCGGGGCCGATCCATCCGACCAGCGGGTCTCGGCCGCCTCCCGGTTCTCGTTCGACAGGGCCCGCTCGATGGCGCGGGCGATCCCTACCGGCCTGATCGCGAAATCCTCAAGCGCCGAGCGGTCGCGCACCACGCTGGGGTTTCGCACGCTTTCAATAAGGCGGCGGCCGATGGTGGCATAGACCGGCGTCACCAGGGTCAGCCAGCGGCTGGAAAGCGAGAGACTCAGAAACGGCACGCGCACGACGACGCGGTGCAACCCTCTCTGGCGGGCATACTCGCGCATGATGCCGGCGTACGACACACAGTCCGCGCCGCCGATCTGGTACACCCGGTTACCGTCAACAGGCATCCGCGCGGCTTCCACCAGGTACTCGATAACGTCTTCAATCGCGATCGGCTGCGCGGCCGTGTTCACCCATCGCGGCGTAATCATCACTGGCAGCCGTTCTACCAACGCCCGGATCATCTCGAAGGATGCGCTGCCCGAGCCGATTACGATGGACGCCTGGAATTCCGTAACCGGGATGCCGCTCGCGCGCAGCACGTCGCCGGTTTCGGCACGGCTCCGCATGTGGGCTGAAAGATCTCCGCCGTGGGCCAGCCCACCGAGGTAGACGATGCGCGAAATGCCGGCATCCCGAGCGGCCGTCGCGAAATTCGCAGCGGCGCGGCGCTCCTCGGCTTCGAAACCCACCCGGTCATGCAGGGAATGAACCAGATAAAAGGCGGTCTCGACTCCCGAGAAGGCCGCCTCCAGTTTTTCCGGCCGTAGCAGGTCGCCCTGCGCCAGTTCGGTTCCCGGGGCAACCCGATATCGGAGCGGCTCCGGATTACGGCACAAGCAGCGTACCGCCTGCCCGTCGCGCTCCAGGCGCTTTAGCAGCCGGCCTCCGATGTAACCCGTAGCTCCGGTGAGAAGGATCATGAGCCACCCTATTGCGGCAGAAGCACCTTGCCGCCCATAGCTTCTGATGTCGAGTTCGCCGCCCGCGACGCGGAGTTCCTTTGGGGGTCGCGAAAGGCTAACCCGCTGGAGCCTGAGTACCAGTACAAACAGCGCAATTGTACGCGTCTACACCGGGCTTTTATCTCGTCAGCTTCCGCTCCCCTCATGAACAAGGCGCGTGTGCTAGGGTTGAATCGCTGGAGCTACGTCCACGAGTACTAGAACGACGGAAATAACCCGAGGGGCCAGTGATTCGCGCGTAGAAACCATTCTCTGCGATCAGGTTCGCCTTCTCTATGCCAATACGAATGTAAGCGTGGTGGTCACCGCCGTTTCTGCGACGGTACTAGCAAGGCTACAGGTGGGATACATCTCCGGCAAGGTGATCCTGGCTTGGTGGATCTACATGATCGTGCTCTCGGCACTCCGATACGAACTAGGACGGAGGTACCAAATGGCACTTCCCGATCCAGGGAGCGTTTTCGGATGGCGAAACGCGTTTTCGGTGGGCGCGGCACTGGCCGGTGCAGGTTGGGGTGCAGCGGGAATCGTACTCTATCCGCCGCTCGATATCGCGCACCAGGATTTTCTGGTCTTCGTAATAGGCGGGATGATGCTGGGGGCTGCCTTCATCCTCGCGGCGAGGCCCGAGGCGTTCCTGGCCTTTTTGATCCCCACCGGGACCGTCCCGGCCCTCCGTTTCATCTTCCATGGCGATCAGACGCATCTCGCAATGGGGCTTCTCGCCACGGTCTTCACAGTCGCGGTCGTGGTCACCACGAAGCGGATCTATCAGACGATCGAGTCCCTGCTCAAACTGCAGCTCGACAACCGGGAGTTAGTGAACGACCTGCGCGCGGCGAAGGACCATGCGGAAGCCCTCAATGAGGAACTGGAACGCCGGGTGGAGGATCGCACGGCCGAACTGCACCACTCCAACCAGCAACTGCGCTCCGAAATCCAGCAGCGCGAGCAGATGGAGGAGGAAGTGCTCCGCGGGCGGAAACTGGAATCCCTCGGGGTGCTGGCCGGAGGCATTGCCCACGACTTCAATAATTTCCTCACGGTCATCCAGGGGAATATCGAGCTCGCCAGGAATGAGTTGAGTCCCTCGGACGGGGCGCGAGCGATTCTCGACCGCTCGACCAAGGCGTGCCAGCGCGCGGCGTTCCTGGCTTCGCAGCTCCTGACTTTTGCCAAGGGCGGAGTCCCGGTGCGGCGGGTGGTTTCCATCCGCAGCCTCGTCATGGACGCCGTACACCTGGTCCGGGCTGGGACACCCGTCAGCATCACAGTCGATATCGCCGAAGATCTGCGGTGCGCCGAAGTCGATCCGGGACAAATCGGCCAGGTGCTCCACAACATCCTGCTCAACGCGCGGGAGGCGATGCCGGAGGGCGGAGTGATCGAGGTTGCCGCGCGGAACGCCGAAACTACCGGGTCCGACGCTGCGCATAGGATCCAGATCTCGATCCGCGACCACGGCCCGGGCATTCCCGCGGAGGTGCTGCCCCGCATTTTCGATCCCTACTTCACGACGAAATCGGGCGGGACCGGGCTCGGCCTGTCGACCGCGCATTCCATCGTCGCCAAACACGGCGGGCACATCTCCGTGGAATCGGGACCGGGCGAGGGGACGCTGATCGATATCGACCTGCCCGCGTGCGCGGAAAGCGCCGAGCCGGAGGCAGCGGCCGGGAGCAGCGCCGAGTGCGGCCGGGAGCGCATTCTGGTGATGGACGACGAAGAGGCCCTGCGCAATCTCCTCCAGGCCGTTTTGGGCGACCTCGGCTACGACGTGCAGCTCGCACGCGACGGAGCTGAGGCGATCGCGCTGTACCAGGGGGCGGAAGGCGCGGGGAGGCGCTTCGACGCGGTGATCCTCGACCTGACCGTGAGCGGCGGGATGGGGGGCATGGAGGCCGCTGCCAGGCTGAAAGAGATCGACCCTTCCGCGAGGCTGATCGTGTCCAGCGGCTACTCGGATTCGCCCGTCATGGCCGACTTCGCCAGGCACCGTTTCGACGGCGTGATTCCAAAGCCATGGACCGCCGCATACGTGGCAAAGGTTCTGCGAACCGTACTGGCCGCCCGTCCCGAGCGCTGAACGGCATACTGAACCGACATACTGAACCGGGGAAGCGGCCCAGGGGTACGGTAAACTGCATACAGACCGGAGGGCAACTTGTCGATTCGACCCGTAAAACGGCTTATTAAATCCAAACCTACGCTGGAAGGCGCGGGGGTGCATCTGCGCCGCGCGTTCGGATTCGGCCACACTTCGGACTTCGATCCATTTCTGCTGCTCGACGATTTTCGAAATGACGTGCCGGAGGACTACCTGGCGGGCTTTCCCTGGCATCCGCACCGCGGCATCGAGACCGTCACCTATGTGCTTGCCGGGACGGTGGAGCACGGCGACAGCATGGGGAACCGGGGCGCAATTGCAGCGGGCGACGTGCAATGGATGACCGCGGGAAGCGGCATCATTCACCAGGAGATGCCGAAAGGCGACCAGTCCGGCCGCATGCATGGTTTCCAACTGTGGGCCAATCTCCCGGCCGCCCAAAAGATGACCAGGCCGCGGTACCAGGAGGTCAAGTCCGCCGATATCCCGCAGATCACGGATGACGACGGCACGCACGTGCGCGTCGTATGCGGAACTTTCTGGGGCAGGAAAGGCCCGGTGGATGGCATCGCGGCCGACCCCATGTACCTCGACGTCTCGGTGGCTCCGGGACGTAGGAAGAGCCTGCCCGTCGAGACCACCCGGCACGCGTTCGCCTATGTGTTCGCCGGGCACGGTAAGTTTTGTAATGCGTCCGGCCCGCTCGCGGTGCCTACCGAAGGAGTGGGTTGGGCGGATACGACGCCGCCGGCGGACGCCGAAAACCGCTCGCTGGTGCTTTTCGACAGCGGCGACGAACTTACGGTTCAGGCCGGCGATGAAGGAATCCGCTTTCTACTGGTATCCGGCCAGCCGCTTCAGGAACCGGTGGCGTGGTACGGGCCGATTGTCATGAACACGCAAGACCAGCTTCGGGAGGCGTTCCAGGAACTCGATCAGGGCACGTTTTTAAAGTAGTTGAGTGGGGTAGGCCTCCTGGCCTGCCCAACGCGCCGAAGGCGCGCTCCGCGCGCTTGGGCAGGCCGGGAGGCCTACCCCACTATAAGTACTATCAGTCGATCAGGCCGTTCCGCACGGCGAATCGTACCAGTTCGTTGATGCTGTGGAGGTTCAGCTTCTCCATGATGCGGCCGCGGTGCGCGTCCACCGTGTAGACACTCAGGTTGAGGATGCCGGCGATCTCCTTGTTGGTCTTTCCCTCGGCCAGCATCTGGAGCACCTCGCGCTCGCGGCTGCTCAGCAGGTCCACAGGGTTGGTCACGTGGCGGCGGTAATCGTTGAGCACGGCGTCGGAGACGGCGGGGCTGAGGAAGCCTTCCCCCGATGCCACGGCACGCACGGCGGCCAGCAGGTCGGGCGCCGGCGAGTCTTTGAGGAGATAGCCGCGCGCGCCGGCACGCAGAGTCTCCCGCACGTAGACCGAATCCTTGTGCATGCTCAAGGCCACCACGCGGCTGTGCGGAGCGGAAGCGGAGAGGCGGCGGGTGGCCTCGATGCCGTTCAGTTCGGGCATGGCGACATCCATCACCACGATATCCGGGCGCAGCTGTTCGGCCAGCTCGACGGCTTCCCGGCCGTTGCCGGCTTCGCCGACGATCTCCATATCGGGCTGCGCGCTGAGGATCATCTTGAAGCCCTGGCGCACCACGGCGTGGTCGTCAGCCAGCAGAATGCGAATGCGTTTCATCCCGAATCGGTACCCGTACTTCAATTAGAACACCGTGCTGCGGGCGGGAGCGCACTTCCAGGTCGCCTCCCGCGCTGCGGGCGCGGGCACGCATCCCGATCATGCCGAGGCCGCGCGGACCGGGTCTGGCGCGTTCGGGCAGCCCCCGGCCATCGTCCTGAATCGCGAGAGTGACGCGGCTGCCCGCGGCCTCGAGGCGCACATGGACGTGTTTGGCGCCGGAGTGGCGGGCGATGTTGGTCAGCGCCTCCTGCGCGATGCGGTAGAGGTGCGTCTCGGTCTCGTCGGCCATGCGGCCGGAATAGCTCGAATCGACCGTCACTTCGATGCCCGTGCGCGCCGCGAATCCCTCGAACAGCCAGCGCAGCCCGGCATCCAGGCCGAAATCGTCCAGGACCGTCGGCCGCAGAAGCTGCGACATCTGGCGCACGTTTCCGATCGATTCATCCACCAGCCGGATACAATCCTGGAGCCGCCCGGGGTTGACCACGGCGCCGGCTTCGAGCGCCGCCAGGTTCGTCTTCACGGCCGTGAGGGACTGGCCGAGTTCGTCGTGCAGTTCGTGAGAGAAGCGCCGCGCGGTAGCTTCCTGGTCCTCCAGCATGTGCCAGGACACGCGCCCGAGCTCGGCGGTCTGCCACTCCATCCCGCGGATGAGTTGCGTCACCATCCGCACCGTCACGATCGCAAACGCGATAGCCAGCATGATGGCGGTGAGGCCGAATGCCAGCGAGGCATCGGAGAGCCGCCCCGAGCGGCGATCGATCTGGTTCTGCGCGGCGCTCACTTTGTGGTACTCGGCCTCGATCAGCCGGGCAATGATGGAGATGAATGCCTCGTGATCCCGAAAGAGATCGACGCTGGCGTAGGTCTGGACATTGTCGGACGTGAGGAGACGGCGGGCTTCGCTGGAAAAATCGGTGGAGGTCGCTTTGAGCCGCAGCCAGAGGTGGCTTTCCGGAGTTTGCGAGCCTTCGGCCGAGATGCGGGCGATATCGCGGTCGGCCTCGTCCAACTGCGCCATGATGCGGTCATAGTCCACCGAATCGGGGTCGCGCGCCAGAACGGAGAAGACCTCGGAAAGCGTGGTCTGCTGGGAATGGAGCTCGTCGATCAGGCGGTTGGTGACCGCCTGTTCGCGCAGCAGATCCGTGGCATTCTGTTGAATCGATTGGATGTTCCGGATGCCGACGATGGAGGCGGCCACCAGCAGGACGAACACCAGGGCAAAACCGGCGATCAGAACTCGAAAGATGTTCTGGTGCGTGATCTGGCGCGGAAACATCGCGCTTTCAGTATCGCTCCGGCGGGGTGCCGGGAGCATCCCCGCCCGGGGCTAATCCGAAAGACTAATAAACGTTAACCGGTATAGGCCTCAATTCGGGGGCGCCAATAGCCCGCCGGGGCTATCGAGCTTTCTCCGCATGTGCCGCAAGATGAAATAGTGAGCGGGCGGTAGTGCCCGCCAGGAGAAAAAGACACATGACGAAGAAGCTCGCACTCGCCCTCGCTCTGGTTTTTGCCACCACGGGTCTGACCTTTGCTGCCGGCCAGAACCAGCCCGCCACCAGCAAGACCACGACCAAGACCAAGAAGCACCACAAAACGAAGAAGAACACCAAGGCCCCCGAGAAGAAGTAAGTTTCCGGGAACCGTTCCGAGCCCCGCGGCCTTCCGGCCGGCGGGGCTTTTGCTTTGTGTGGTCCGAGTGGCCGAAATCCACCATACCCGGTGCTTTCCGGCCAAAACTCAGCGCGGAGAGCGTAATGGTTTCAACAGTTTAGAAGTGGCGAGCCAGATGCATATAGAGGAACCGCTGAGAGAATTTATGAGGCAGCCTTTATGATGCGTATCGCTGTGATAGCTGTAACGACAACAGGTCTGGTACTTGCCCAGACCGCGCCGCCGTCTACGGGCGGCTGGCGCCGCGCCACCGACGCCCAGCCGGCTCCCACCGCCACCGCGCAGGACCCGGAACCGGTGGACCGCAGCGACTCCTCCGGACAACCAGTTCAGACTCAGAGCAACGGAGCGCCAACGGCGGGCTACGGCCAGGCGCCGCCGCCGAACTACGGCCAGGCGCCGCCCGCGGACTACGGTCAGGCTCCGCAGTTGCAGCAGCGAAGGACCCGGCCGGCCTATGGCGTCCCCCCGGTACTGACGGTCAAGCCGGGCACGTACATGACGGTGCGGATCAACCAGGGACTCTCGACCGACCGCAACCAGCAGGGTGACCCGTTCTCGGCGACACTCGACCAGCCGCTGGTAGTGGATGGAGTCGTCGTCGCGGAACGCGGGCAAATGGTCTACGGCACGGTCGCCGGAGTAGAAAAGCAGAAGAGCGACCATCCCTCGCGGATGGCGCTGCAACTGACCAGCCTGACCCTGGCCGATGGAACCCAGGAGCCGGTTCATTCGCGGCTGGTGGCCCGTCAGGGCGGCCGGACCCCGGCCGGCGCTCAGGCGGGAACCGTGGCCACCACCACCGCTGTCGGCGCGGGCATCGGCGCGATGGCAGACTGGGGAACGGGAGCGCTCATCGGCGGCGGCATTGGAGCCGCGGCCGGACTGATCGGCGTTATCCTGACCCGCAATCACGCGACGGTGGTCTACCCGGAGACGGCCTTGACGTTCGAAATTACGAACCCGGTCGAGGTCTCGACGGCGCGCGCGCCGCAGTCCTTCCGCTACGTGGGCCCGGGAGACTACAACGGTCCGCAGAGCGTGCAACTGCAGCGAAGACCGGTGGCGGCTCCCTGCTACGGTTGCGCTCCGGCTCCGTATGCGGCTCCGTATTCGATGTACAGCCCTTACCCGTATGCCTACGGATATCCGTACTGGGGGCCCGGCTTCGGCCTGGTAATCGGAGGCGGCTATCGCGGCTACGGCTACGGCTGGGGGCGCGGGTATCGCCGCTGGAGGTAATGCTTTATAGTGGCAGGCATGCTGCGTAATGCCTGCTTGTCTTTTCTGTTCCTTCCGTTCTGTCTATTGCTCGCGCAGGGCCCTCCGCCCGGAGGGCCCGGACGCGGGAATCCCACTCCTCCCAGACCTGCCTACCAGGTCCACCCCGACGGAACCGTAACGTTCGAGTTGCGCGCTCCCGAAGCGACGGACGTAAAGCTCTCCTGCGATTGCGCCCAGGGAGCGCAGGCGCTCGCCAAGAGCGATGACGGCGTGTGGAGCGTCACGCTGGGGCCGCTCCATCCGGCCATCTACAACTACACCTATCTGGTAAATGGCGTCCGGGTACTGGACCCGGTGAACCCGATGATCAAGCCCGGGGAACGCACTTCTGAGTCGATGTTCGAGGTGCCCGCCGCCCAACCCGCACCCTATGACCTGCAGCCCGTCGCGCACGGCACGGTGCACGTGGACTGGTATACCTCGAAGGCGCTCGAGGTGCCGCGGCGCGTTTACGTCTATACGCCTCCAGGGTACGAATCCAACAGCCGGCGCTACCCCGTGCTCTATCTGCTGCACGGGTCGGGCGACACCGAGCAGGGCTGGACGACCGTCGGCCAAGCCAACCTGATCCTCGACAACCTGATCGCAGCCGGAAAGGCGAAGCCGATGATCGTGGTGATGCCCTACGGGCGCGCCCGGCAGGACGTCTATCTACCCCCGGGGGCACCGCCGAAGACCGACCCCAATGCGTTCGGCAACGACCTGATCGGCGACGTGATCCCGTTCGTCGAGAAGTTATACCGCATTTCCGCGGCACCGGACGAGCGCGCGATCGCCGGGCTCTCTATGGGCGGCGGACAGGCGCTGCGCGTCGGGCTCGCCCATCTGGACACGTTCCATTCGATCGGGGCATTCAGCGCCGGCATCGGGCGCAATCCGAACCTGAACTTCGACGAGATGTTTCCCGATGCAATGAAAGATCCGGCGGCGACGAACAAGCGGCTGAAGGTGTTCTATATCGCCTGCGGCAAGGCGGACGGGCTGTTCCCGGCATCGCAGAGCCTCAGCGAGGCGCTCGGTAAGAAGCAGATCAAGCACACGTTTGTGGCCTCGGAGGAAGGGCACGTCTGGCGCAACTGGCGGAATTACCTGGCCGAGTTTGTGCCGATGCTGTTCCGCTGACGCTCAGCCGGCGCGGCCCGAGAGCATGTCCGTGACGAACTGGCGCTCGATGGGCCAGTATCCGTAGACCCGGCGGCCTTCGCTGCGGAAAGAGCCCGAGGTCAGGACGCCGCTCAGGTCCGCGGCGGCGGGCTTCTGATGTTCCCTCTCGATCAACTCCTTCAGGAGCGCGGTGACATGCGTAAGGTCCGAAGCGATGGAGGCGGCGTCCTGCTCGTTCGAGCAGAGGACCTCGATTCGCGCGGCCAGGCGGCTTCCATCCTGCGAAATGGAGAGCGTCACGGCGTCTGCCGCTACCATGCTATGGGCGAACATCCTCGTGCCGGCCGGCAAATCGCCGGGGGACTTGAGCAGCGAGCCGGGAATGCGGAGCCAGACGGGGGAGGCCGGCAACTGCGGGGCGGCGCCCTCGCCGGTACGGTCCAGGCGCTCGACCGCAAGGTCATCGGTGCTGACCGCGACCCCCAGGGTGGCGCGCCGGAGAGGCGAATACGAAATGTGGCGGTCCGGCGTGCTGCCCATCATGCGGCAGAGGGAGCCCGGGCAATCGCCATCGTTCGCCAGGGCGTAGGAGCGCAACTTGCTCCAGTTAAAACGGCCGTTCAGCAGAAGATATTTGCCGCCCGGGGCGAAGGCCACCATGGCGGTGTCGAGATCGCGCGTGTAGTCGAACCCGGTGGCTTCCACGAAGCGGCGGTATTCGGCGTCCTGCGCGACGTTCGACCCGGAGAGCAGGTCCAGCAACCCGGCGCGGCGCAACTGGTCGAAGTTCACGAACAGAACGGCTGCGTCGCGGGACGGCAGGCGAAGGTACTGGGCGGAGGGAGCGATCGGCCGCCCGCGAAACCACCAGGCGCCCGCGGCAGCGACGGCGGCCAACAGTGCCGCTGCAAGAAGCGCGCGTTTGTAAGTGCCCACTAGTTGCAGTATGGCATGAGGCCGGGGCAGGCCGGAGGCCTACCCTACCAGGGCCGGGGTGCGGGATTCCTTCCAGAGGCGGAGGTAAGGCTGGAGGCTCTGCATCAGGTCGCGGAATCCGGAGAGAGTGAGCGACTGCGCGCCGTCGCTGACGGCTTTTTCCGGGCACGGGTGCACTTCGAGAATCAGGCCGTCCGCGCCGATGGCAACCCCGGCGCGGGACAGGGCCGGAACCAGGCTGCGCTTTCCGGTGGCGTGGCTCGGGTCCAGGACCACGGGCAGGTGCGTCATCTCGTTGAGCACCGGGATGGCGGCGATGTCGCACGTGTTCCGCGTGGCGGTTTCGAAAGTCCGGATGCCGCGCTCGCAAAGGATCACGTTGGGGTTGCCGTGCGCCACGATGTACTCGGCGGACATGAGGAGTTCCTTAATGGTCGAACTCATCCCGCGCTTCAGGAGCACCGGCCGGCCGCACTGGCCAAGCAATTTCAAAAGCGAGAAGTTCTGCATGTTGCGCGCGCCCACCTGCATGCAGTCCGTGTATTCGGCCACCATCTCCACGTCGCGGTCGCTCATGATCTCGGTGATGATCGCCAGACCGGTGGCTTCCTTCGCCTTGCGCAGCAGTTTGAGCCCTTCGAGTTCGAGGCCCTGGAAGTCATAAGGGGAAGTGCGCGGTTTGAAGGCGCCTCCGCGCAGCACGCTGGCCCCGGCCTCCGCCACGGCTTCGGCTGTGTCCATGATCTGCTTTTCGCTCTCCACGGAGCACGGCCCGGCCATCACCACAAACTCGTCGCCGCCGATGGCGATGCCGTTGAGCTTGATGACGGAGCGCTCCTTTTTGAATTCGCGGCTGACGAATTTGTACGGGGCGGAGATGCGCATGGCGCTCTCGACCCCCGGCGTGGCCTCCAGCGATTCCAGGCACGCGGTGACGTCCCCGACTCCGACCACACCGATCACAACGCGCTCCTCACCTTCGATCGAGTGAACTTTATAGCCGAATTCGCGAATCCGCTCGCAGACGTGGTCGATCTCCTGCCTGCTGGCGTGCGGCCGCATGGAAATAATCATGACAATTTCCCCTTCCTAAAAAACGAAAAACCCACCCTCGCGAGTGGGTTGGTCGCAATGAACTGAAATGCCGTTTTCGCCAACGCCACTCTACCGGATCCGGCGGTAAAGCCGGAACCGGCCGCTAAACGACTTGGCGCGGGAGAAAGACATCGAAATTCAACTATACACCACGCCCTTCGATTCCGCAAAGTAAGAAGCTTGTTTGTATGTAGTTGGAACCACCACTACGCGTAGGTGTAATGCGGATCGAAACGAATCTGGGGGTTTCGCCAACCCGGCGTAATTCCGTGAATTGAGGTACGCTACTCTGGAAGTTATGCAGAAAGGGCATGGGCTAGGATGGGGCCGCCTCGGCCGCCTCGAGAAGATCTTTCTCGTTCTTCTCGGCCTGTACCTCATTCTGTTGCTTTCACGCATCTCTCCGGGTTGGCAGGGTTTCACTGGACTGGTGACGTTCCTCCTCGGGCTCGTGGTGCTGCTGCGCGCGGCGCGCCGCGGCATGAAGCAGGCCATCTGGCGCCTGCGGAACCGGCTGATTGCCGCATACCTTTTTATCGCGGTGGTTCCGATCGTTCTGATCCTGACGCTGGTGGGCCTGGCGGGGTGGGCCGTGATCGGGCAGATGGCGGTCTACCTGGTCAATACGGAGTTGAGTCATCGCGAAAACGCGTTGCAGCGGCAGGCGGAAATTCTGGCCAGGCTGCCGATGCGGGATGCCGAGACGACCGTCAACCGGTTCGTCATGAGCATGCGCAACGCGTTCCCGAATGCGCAACTGCTGGTGACGGGCAAGGAGCCCCTGCGATATCCGGAAAACAATACGCTGGCGCCTCCGCCCGCCGCGTGGCCGCGCACCGCGGGGGTGGTGGCGCGTAGAGACGCGGACGGGCCGCATCTCTACGCCTGGGCGCACGTGCCGGATGAAAGCGGAAAAGAGGTCACGATCCTAGCGCCGCTCTCCCACGAGGTGCTGGCCGGCCTCATCCCCGGACTGGGAGATGTCAATTTCACCCCGCTGATGGGGCACATCCGCAACTCGCACGTCCCGGCGCCGGTGAATGCGCTCGACCTCCCGCTCAGCGGCGTGTACCCGGTGAGCATTCCAACCTGGGAATCGCCGAAGAATGAGATCCCGTTGTTGCTGATCGTGGATACGAGGCTCTCGGCGGTCCTCGGCATCGTTTTCGGGCAGAAGCAGAAATGGGACTGGGCCGCGGGCGTTCTGGCCGGTTTCATCGCGCTTTCGGTGCTGTTCCTGATTGTCGAAATCCTGTCCCTGGTGGCCGGCGTTTCGCTCTCCCGCACCATCACCGGCACCGTGCATGAGCTTTACTCGGCGACGCAGCACGTGAAGGAGGGCGATTTCTCGTACCGCATCCCCGTGAAGGGCAGCGACCAACTGGCGGAACTGGCGGGCGCCTTCAACACCATGACCGGGAACCTGGGGCGCCTGCTCGTGGTGGCCAAGGAGAAGGAGCGCCTGGAGTCGGAACTGGAGATCGCGCGGGAAGTGCAGAACCAGTTGTTCCCGAAGGACGTGCCGTTCTCGCGATCGCTGGAGTTGAAGGGGGTGTGCCACCCCGCCCGCATGGTTTCCGGCGATTACTACGATTTTATGAAGATTTCCGAGCATTCGCTGGCGTTTGCCATCGGCGACGTGGCCGGCAAGGGAATCTCCGCCGCACTACTCATGGCCACGATCCAATCGACCATGCGTACGCAATTGAGCGCGGCGACGACCAACGGCAACAAGCCGGATCACCTTTCGACGGCGCGCATGGTAGCGACGCTCAACAAGCAGCTCTTCGAGACCACCGCGCCGGAAAAGTATGCCACCTTCTACTTTGCGATGTTCGAGGACTCGACCAACGACCTGACCTACACCAACGCCGGGCACCTGGCGCCCATCCTTTTGCGCGGCAATCACATGGACACCATGGAATCGACCGGCACCGTGGTGGGAGCGTTTCACGTGGCCCGCTACCAGGAACGCACCGTGCGGATGGAGAAGGGCGACCTTCTGGTGGCCTACACCGACGGCATCGTGGAGCCGGAAAACGCGTACGGCGAAATGTTCGGCGAAGACCGCTTGAAGGAGCTCCTGATCAAGTACTCGCAATCGAGTTCCGAGGAGATCATCGCCCGCACGATGGAAGCCGTGAACCTGTGGACCGGCTCCAGCGAACTGCAGGACGATATGACCATGCTGGTGGCGCGAAGACTATGAAGGTGCTCACTACCGCGGAGATGCGCGAGGTAGACCGGCGCAGCGAAGAATTGGGGATACCCGGCGTCGTCCTGATGGAGAATGCCGGGCACCGGGTGATCGAATTTCTGGCGGAGCGCTGCCGCCCGCTCGAGGAGCAGCGCATCGTCGTGCTGTGCGGGAAAGGCAACAACGGCGGCGACGGAATGGTGGCCGCCCGGCAGTTGTTCACCCGGATTCATCCGAAGTCTTTGCACGTGGTGCTGCTGGCCACGCCGGGCGATTTGAAAGGCGACGCGGCCGCGAACTACCGGATGCTCGAAGCGTGCGGCTGCCCCATCCTGCGCTCGACGCCGCCGGAAGCGCGGCACTCCACGCTGGTCATCGACGCGCTGCTCGGCACCGGCATCAGCGGACCGGCGACGGGCGTGATGCTGGAAGGCATTCGCGAAATCAATTCCAGCTTTCCCCTGGCGAGGGTCCTTGCAGTGGACATCCCGTCGGGGATGCCGGGCGATTCTCCGTATCCGGTGGGCGAATTCGCGCGCGCGGACTGGACCGTCACGTTTACCGCGCCCAAGCCGGCGCTCGTGCTGCCGCCGAATTGCGACTACACGGGTGAATTGCGGGTGGGCGCGATCGGCAGTCCCGAGTCGCTGTATGAGGACGTATGGCTCTCGGTGATCGAGCCGCGGATGTTCAGCGACCTGCTGGCGCCGCGGCCCCGCTCCGGCCACAAGGGGACTTTCGGCCACGTGCTGGTGGTCGGCGGCTCGCGCGGCAAGACGGGCGCTCCCTCCATGTCGGGAATGGCGGCCCTGCGCGCGGGCGCGGGGCTGGTGACGGTGGCCTCGGCCGAGAGCGCGATCCCGCAGATCGCCTCCCATGCGCCGGAACTGATGACCGCTCCGCTCCGGGAGACGCCGCACGGCTCGATCGGCATTACCGCGAGCCTGGAAAGCGTGGCGGAAGGCAAGACCGTGATTGCGATGGGCCCAGGGCTGGGGCGGGATCCGGGCATCGCGGAACTGGTGCGCGCCGCGGTTTCGCGATTCGAGGCGCCGATCGTGATTGATGCCGATGCGCTGGTGGGAGACATCGAAGGAAAGCCGGACCGCATCCGCGTCCTGACGCCGCACCCCGGCGAGATGGCCCGGCTTACCGGGAAGTCGATCTCCGAGGTGCAGCACGACCGCGCCGGCACGGCCAGGACCTTCGCCACCAACCGGCTGGTGACGCTCGTGCTGAAGGGCGAACGGACGGTGATTGCGTTTCCCGACGGACGCGTGTGGATCAACCCGACCGGCACGCCCGCGCTGGGCACCGGCGGAACGGGCGACATCCTCACAGGGCTGATCGCGGGTTTCCTGGCGCAGTTTCCCGACCGGCACGAACAGGCGGTCGCGGCGGCCGTTTACCTGGGCGGACTGGCCGGAGAGATCGGCGCGCGGGAAATCGGCGAGAAGTGCTTCATCGCCACCGACATTCTCAAGTACCTTCCCCAAGCCATGGAGGCGTGTGCCGGCGTATCGCACCGCTTCTGAAGAGGAGACCGTCCGGCTGGGTGAGCGGCTCGCGCGGAAGCTGCCAGCGCGCGCCGTCATCCTGCTGATCGGCAACCTGGGCGCCGGCAAGACCACTCTCGCCAAGGGCATCGTTTCCGGCCTGGGCGCGGCGAGCGCGGACGAGGTGGCAAGCCCCACGTTCACGCTGATCCACGAATACGGGAATGGCCGCGTGTACCACATCGACCTCTATCGCATGGAGGACGCGCGGGAAGTGGCCACCCTGGGGCTGGAGGACGTGTTCGACCGCGAGGCCGTGGTGCTGGTGGAGTGGGGCGAGCGGTTCCCGCACCTGATGCCGCCGGAGCGCATGGAAATCCGCATCGAAACCGGGGAAAACGACGAAAGGGAATTCGCAGTCACCGAACTGAAATGAGCAAACAACCTTGGGCCCTGATTCTGGGCGCCAGCAGCGGCTTTGGAGAGGCCACGGCGCTGGAACTGGCACGCGCCGGAATGAACATTTTGGGAGTGCACCTCGACCGCCGCGACAAACTGCCGCACGTAGCGGAGATCCAGCAGAAAATCCGGGAGTGCGGACGGGAGACGGAGTTCTTCAACTGCAATGCATCGGATGACGAGATGCGGCAGCAGACCGTGGAGCAGATTCGCCGCCGTCTGACCGCCGAACCGCAAGGGACGCTCCGCGTGCTGATGCACTCCCTGGCGTTCGGCGCCCTCCGTCCGCTGGCCGGCGCCGAGCAGGTGGTCTCGAAGAAGCAACTGGAGATCACGGTGGATACCATGGGGCATTCGCTGGTGTGGTGGGTGCAGGACTGCTTGCGAGCCGGGTTGTTCGATTGGGGCGGAAGGATCTTCGCGATGACTTCAAGCGGCGGCACCAGGGCCATCCCCAACTACGGCCCGGTGAGCGCGGCCAAGGCCGCGATCGAAGCGCACATCCGGCAACTGGCGGTGGAACTCGCGCCGGCCGGCATCACGGCGAATGCGATCCTCGCCGGAGTGACGGACACGCCGGCGCTGCGCCTGATCCCGGAGTTCGACAAGCTGATGCAGATCGCCAGGGAACGCAATCCGCATCACCGTCTGACCACGCCCGACGACGTGGCGCGCTGCATCGCGGCGCTCTGCCACCCCGCTACTTATTGGATGACGGGGAACACCCTGCACGTGGACGGCGGGGAGAATGTCGTAGGATAGGCGCATGAGCGAAGAGTTGCTGCCCTGCATCGACCAGTTGGAGGTCACACCGGACATCCTCCGCGACCTCATGTGCGAGCTAACCGAAGAAGACGCACGTTGGAAACCCGCGCCGGATCGCTTTTCGGTGGCGGAGGTGCTGGCCCACCTGTCGCATACCGAGGGCCATTGCTTCCGGATGCGGCTGGACCGCTTCCTGGCCGAAGAGCGGCCCGAGTTTGACCCTGACGATGCGGCCATGCACCTCGAACTCTATCGCGACGCCGACCCGGAGGATTCGTTCGACCATTTCGAGGAACAGCGGGAAACCAACGTCGAATTCCTGCGCACTCTTGAACCGGAAGATGGCGAACGCGTGGCGCTCCATAAAGTAGCGGGCGAGATCACCCTTTCGCAGATGCTGCACGCGTGGGCCCTACACGACCTGGGACACGTGCGCCAGATAGCCGAACTCGTACGGGCCAGGAAATATTTGGCGGGCGCCGGCCTCCTGGGAAATGAGTACCACTTAAAACCATGATTTCGAAATCGATCCTGATCGCTTTGGCCCTTGTCACGCCTCTCGCGGCGCAGAGTTTCATCCAGATGTCCGACCCGCAGTTCGGGATGTACGAGAAGGACGCGGGGTTCGCCCACGAGACGGCCAACTTCGAGTTCGCGATAGCCACGGCGAACCGGTTGAAACCGGCTTTCGTGATCGTGACGGGCGACCTGGTCAATAAGCCCGGCGATGCCTCGCAGATTGCGGAATACAAGCGGATCGCGGCCGGGCTCGACCCGGCAATCAAGTTCTACAGCCTGCCGGGGAACCACGACGTGCAGAACGAGCCTACCGCGGAATCGCTGGCCCGTTACCGGGAAGCTTTCGGCCCCGACTATTACACCTTCCGCGCGGGCGATATCGCCGGAATCGTGCTCAACTCGAACCTGGAGAAGGGCGCGGACAAAGTCCCGGGCGAAGCGGCGAAAATGGAAGCCTGGTTTCGCAAACAATTGGCCGAGGCGAAGCAGTCGGGCGCGAAAAACATTATCGTGTTCCAGCACATTCCGTTGTTTCTCACGAAGCCGGACGAAGACGACCAGTACTTCAACATTCCGAAGCCGGTGCGCGCCCGTTACCTCGCCCTGATGCACGAATATGGCGTGCACTGGGTGTTTGCCGGGCACTTGCACCATAATTCCGAGGGGCGTGACGGCGATCTGGACATGGTCACCGCCGGACCCGTCGGGATGCCGCTCGAGGGCGGGATGTCGGGAATCCGGGTGGTCACGGTGGGGACGGTGGGGGTGACGCAGAAGTACTTCGATTTCGGGAATCTCCCGGACAAGCTGCAATAGATCCACTCCGTCTTTTCGAACTCCCGGCGGCCTCTGCTCGTATTCGGATTATGGGTCTCTGGCAGGATATTCGCTACGGCGAACGGATGTTGCGGAAGTCGCCGAGTTTCACGGCTACGGCGGTACTGACGCTCGCTTTGGGGATCGGCGCCACCACGGCGGTTTTCAGTGTGTGCGACGCGCTGCTGTGGAAGCCCGTAGCGCTGCCGGACCTGGACTCCCTGGTGCTGGTGGCGCAGCGGGTCAACGATCAGCCGCAGAACTGGGACAGCGTCACGCCGGCGGACATCGAGGATGTGCGCCGCGCCACGACCACCATGTCCGGCCTGACCACCTGGCAGCAGGGTCTCGCCAACATCGTGGGCGCGGGCGGCGAACCGGAGCGTGTCTTTCAGGCCCTGGTCGCCGCCAATTTCTTCGACCTGATCGGCGTGCAGCCGGCGCTCGGCCGGGGATTTCTGCCCGGTGAGGACCAACCCGGCCGTGAGCGCGAGGTGATTCTCAGCGACCGGCTCTGGAAAGGCCGTTTCGGCGCCGACCGCCAGATCGCCGGCAAGACGATCCGGCTGGACGACCAGAATTTCACGGTAGTCGGCGTGATGCCCTCCAGCTTCGATTTTCCGCTGGCGACCGGAGTCTGGACGCCGTCGTCGCTCACGCCGGAGCAGCGCCACTCGCGCCGCGCTCAGATGCTGGAGGCCGCCGGGCGCTTGCGGCCCGGACGGACGCAGGCAGAGGCGGCCGCGGAAATCGAGAACGTCAGCGCACAGTTACAGCGCTCGTACCCGGACTCCAACCACAACCGGCGGCTCATGGTCCTGCCGATTCGAAAGTACCTGGTGGATTATGAGACCGGGCAGTATCTGATCATGCTGCTCTGGTCGGTGGCGTTCGTTCTGCTGATCGCGTGCGCCAACGTGGCGAACCTGCAATTCGCGCGAGCGACGGCCCGATTGCGCGAGGTGGCGGTGCGCACGGCACTTGGCGCCTCGCGGGGACGGGTCATTACGCAACTGGTGACCGAGAGCGTGCTGCTGGCCATCGCCGGGGCGGCCGTCGGCCTCCTGGTGGCGTATTGGGGAATCAACGCGATCAAAGGCGGGATGCCGCCGGAAATCGAGCAGTACATTCTGGGATGGAAGGACATCCGGATGGATTGGCGGGCCCTGCTGTTCACGCTGACGGCCGCGGTGCTCAGCGGCATCGTTGCCGGACTCGCACCGGCGTGGCAATGCTCGCGCCCGAACCTGACCGCCGCCCTGAAGGAAGGAGGACGGGGAGGATCGTCCGGCGCCGCGCGGCACAGGCTGCGCAACATTCTGGTGGTGGCGGAGGTAGCGCTCGCGGTGGTCCTGCTGGCCGGCGCCGGCCTGATGGTGCGCGGCTTCGGCACCCTGCTGGACCGGGGGCGGCAACTCGAGCCCGCCACGCTGTTGACCCTGCGGCTGGCCCTGACGGACAACAAGTACCACGAACCCTACCAGCGCGCGCAGTTTTACCAGAGCGTGATGGAGCGGATCGCCTCCCTGCCCGGCGTGCGGTCGGCCGCCGCGGTCACCGCCTTGCCTTACTCCAGCCACTCCGAAGGCCGCGCCTTCATGATCGAAGGCCGAGCGGTGGACCGCGATCAGGTGCCGCGCGGGATGTACCAGCAGGCCACTCCGCGGTATTTCGAGATGCTTCACATTCCGCTGGTCGCCGGACGCTTTCCGAACGCGAACGACGGCCCGGACGCGCCCAAGGTCACGGTGGTCAGCCAGAAAATGGCCGAGCGCTGGTGGAAGAATGAATCGCCGGTCGGCCGGCGGATCCGGATAGGCGGCCCGGATGGACCGCAGGGGCCTTGGCTGACCATTGTAGGCGTGGTGGGGGACATCATGCAAAACCCTTACGACCGTGAACCGCGCCGGACCATCTACGTGCCATTCGCGCAGGCGCCCGGTCTGTGGATGGACATTGGCGTGCGCACCGCCGGGGACCCGCTGCTGCTGGCTCCAGCGGTGACCGCGGCAATCCGCGCGATCGATCCGGAGCAGCCGATTACGGACGTGCAGACCATGGAGAAATCCATCCACAACCGCGCCATCGGGCTGAACTATATGGCCGTGCTGATGGGGATCTTCGGAGTGCTGGCGCTGGCGCTCTCGGCGGTTGGGCTTTACGGCGTAATGGCCTATGTGGTGTCGGAGGAGACGCGCGAAATCGGGATCCGCATGGCGCTGGGCGCCGAGCGGTGGAGCGTGCTCGGGATGGTTTTCCGCCGGGGGATGACCACGATTGCGATCGGGCTGGCGATCGGATTGCCCCTGGCCTGGGGCTTCGCCCGGCTGCTGACGTCGCTGATCTACGGCGTGAAGCCGGGAGATGCCGCGACGTGGGTGGGGATCCCACTGGCGCTGATCGCGGCGGCGAGCGTGGCGATTTTTGTCCCTGCCCGGCGCGCGATGAAGATCGACCCGATCGTGGCGTTGCGGTATGAGTAGCGCGCCTTCGGCGCGTGGACAGGCCGGGAGGCCTATCCTACTGCAACGCGAACGCGATATACGCGCCTGAGACGGGCTTGCGCGTGGCGGGCGTCAAGCCGGCCTGGGCGGCGGCGCAGAACACTACGTACTCGCGGCCGTTGATTTCGTATATCGCCGGGATGCCTTCGAGCGCGGACGGCACTTCCGCTTCCCACAGGACCTTTCCCGTATCGGCATCGAACGCGCGCACCTTCCGGTCGCCAGTGCCCGTGAAGATGACGCCGCCGGCGGTGACGACCGGGCCCACTTTCGGATGATGCGTCCCCGTGTCTCGGATGCCTTTCGCCGCCAGGTCCGGCACCTCGCCCAGCGGAATCTTCCAGCGAATCGTCCCCTCGTTGAGGTCGTATGCCGTTAGCGTCGCCCACGGCGGGCCGATCGGCGAAAGGCCGCTCGATGTCGTGACCAGGTTGAAGCCGCTCACGTAGCGATCTTTCTGCGCGGGGTCTGGTTCGAGTTTGAGGATGGCCGGGAGGTCCTTCGAGACCACGAAGAGTTGGCCGCGATCCGGGATCACAGCCGCGCCGCCCCAATTCGCGCCACCGTTGTTGCCGGGCATTTCGACGGTGTTGCGCAGCGCGGGCGGCGTGAACAGGCCCTCATTGCGGGCGGTCAGAATCTCGTTGCGCCAGTGAGCGCGCTCCTGCGGATCTTCCAGAAGCGGGCTCAGGTCTTCGACCGTGAATTTCTGCCGCGCGTAAGGAGGCGGCTTCACCGGAAAGGGCTGCGTCGGCCACGTCTCCTCGCCGGGCACATCGGATTTCGGCACCGGCCGCTCTTCAATCGGAAACAGGGGCTCTCCCGTCACGCGGTTGAAGACCCAGACGAAGCCCTGCTTGCTGACTTGCGCGACGGCGTCCACCAGTTTGCCGTTGTGCCGCACGGTCAGAAGTTTGGGAGCGGTAGCGTCGTCGTAGTCCCAGATGTCGTGGTGGACCATCTGGAAGTGCCAGAGCCGCTTGCCGGTTCGCGCGTCGAGAGCCAGCAGGCTGTCGCCAAACAGTCCGGCGCCCTTGCGGTCCGCTCCGTAGAAGTTGTACTTGGGGCTGGCCGTCGGGGCGTAGACGATGCCGCGCCGCGTGTCGAGCGAGAACTCGCCCCAGACATTGGCGCCGCCGACCGTTTTCCAGGCGTCGGGCGGCCAGGTGTCGTAGCCGTACTCGCCGGGGTGCGGAATGGTGTGGAACGTCCAGACCAGGCGGCCGGTGCGGACGTCGAAGGCCCGCAGGTCGCCGGGGCCGGACGTGTAGCCCTCGTTGGTCGCCGAACCGACGATCAGCAGGTTTTCGAAAACGCGGCCCGGAGTGGTGGATTGGACCAGCCGCAGGGCTCTCGGATCCCGGCCCAGGCCCGCTTTCAGGTCGACGCTGCCGTTGTTGCCGAAACTGCGGATCAGTTCGCCCGTGCGCGCATTCAGGGCATGCAGCGCGTGGTTGCTCGAATAGAGCAAACGGCGGTCGGAGCGGTCCTTGCTCTCCCAGTAGTTGATGCCGCGGTTGGTGATGATGGTCGTCCCGGGGTCTGGCGGATGCGCCCAGATCTCCTTCCCGGTAGCGGCATCGAGCGCCACGATGGAATTGTTTTTGGCCAGGACGTAAATTACGTTGTCGACTACCAGGGGGTTGAAGAAGTACGTCCGCTTATCGCCTGTGGAATAAGTCCAGGCAATTTTCAGTTTGGAAACGTTGGCGCGGTCGATCTGTTTGAGCGAGGAGTACTGCGCGGAATCCGCGGCGCCTCCGTAATCGCTCCAGCCGCTATGCGACTGCGCGAACACGAGGGCCGCAAAAAGGGGGATGAGGGCTGCTGTCCGGGTGGGCATCATTGGGCGCCCAAACAGCATATCACTGCCTACGGCTCGCGTCGGTATCGTTCGCTGCGTTGAAACACGTAAGCGATGAATCCCGCCAGGATCAGAAACGGCGGGGTGCCCAGCACCACGATGCCCATATCGAGCACGTGCGCCCGCGCGGCGTTCTGCGACTGCGCGGTGCGGTAGCACATGACGCACTGGGCGTTCAACGCGGCTGCAAATACGGGAACCAGCAACAGGCGTTTCATGCGGGCGGCCTCATCAGCGGAATGCGGGCGGCGTCACCCAGGAAGATCAACATCAGCAGGACACAGAATACCAGCATCGGAAACAGCGTGAGGAAGAGGCTCAGGCGCTCGAACTTCAGGTGCATGAAATAGGCGATGATCAGCGCCGCCTTGACGATAGAAAGCCCGAGCAGGGCGGTCAACATGATCATGGCGGGGACCTGCTCGTAAGCCAGGAAGACTTCGATGCCCGTCAGCGCCAGAAGCGTAATCCACACTTTGGCAAAGGTGGCCGTGGTGGCGGTTGCCACGTGGCCGATCGGTTCGGCGTGCGCGCTCATTTCGATCTCCTTACCCGCTCACCCGCGCGGACATCAAATAGACCAACGGGAAAATAAACATCCATACCAGGTCCACGAAGTGCCAGTAAAGGCCACTGACCTCCACGTCCTCGGCCTTGAACTTGCCCCGCACCACCGCCTGGCAGACGATGCCCAGGTAGACGATCCCGATGACCACGTGGGTCATGTGCAGGCCGGTCAGCGCGAAGAAGGTCCCTCCGAAAAGCGGCACGCCCCACGGGTTGTTAAACGCGGTGACGTGCTCGTTGTTGATCAGGTTCATCCACTCTCTCAGGTGCAGGACGACGAAAGCCAACCCGCAGCCCATGGTGGCGAGAATCCACCGGCCCGCCGCCTTGCGGTTGCCGTGATTCATGGCGTGCACTGCCATCACCATCGTCAGGCTGCTCGAAAGCAGGCAGAACGTCATGATGCTCGAAAAGATGATGCTCGGGGAGAAGCGGAACGGCGTGGGCCAGTCCGGATTCGAAACGCGGCTGTACGTATAGACGAACAGCAGCGCCGAAAACGTGAGGGAGTCCGAAATGATGAAGAGCCACATTCCGAACTTCTTCGAATTGGTCGCGAACGGCGACCCTCCCCCTCCCCAAAGCGACGCGGCGGCGGCGGAAACCTGGGTGGACATCGTTACCCCCAAACGTAGAATAGGACCATCAGATAGATCCAGACCCCGTCCAGAAAATGCCAGAAAATGGCGGTTACATCGATGGCGGTGCGCTTGGCCGGGCCAAGCCGCAGCCGTAGAGCCTGCACGTCCACGTAGACCAGCGCCGCCACACCGCCCAGCAGGTGGAAGGCATGGGACGCGGTCAGCAAATAAAAGAACGAACTGCTCGGATTGCTGGCAACGTACACCCCGGCATCCTTCAGCTCATGCCAGGCGAAACCCTGCCCAACCAGGAATAGAATTCCGAGCCCGGTGGCGATGGTCCACCAGAGGTTAAACCGGCTGCGGTTGTGGGCCTTGAGCGCGCGGCGGGCAAAGTCGAGCACGAAGCTCGAAGCCAGCAGCACGGCGGTGTTGGCGAACAGGACCGGCGGCTTCGGCATGCTTACCCAGTCATCCGAGAGCCCGCGCCGGACTACAAAAGCGCTGGTGAACGCGGCAAACACCATGGTGGTGGCCGCCAGCAGAACGAAGAGACCGGTAAAGGAAGCGCTCCGGGAGGAGCCGCGGCCTTGCGAGCCGCTGTCATCGCCGCCACCCCAGCCCCGGTCAACCGGCGGGGGCGGCGGGCCTTGCGCGATATCGTGAGTTAAGGAACCTGCCATACCCATAGGATGATGCATCAGGGCCGCGAATGAACAGTCGGGGGGTCCGTCTGCATGATGTAGTCGGTCTTTGCGCCCGGCACACTGTACTCATAAGGACCATGATTCACCACGGGGTGGATGCCGCCGAAGTTGTCGAACGGAGGCGGGGACGAAACCGTCCACTCCAGCGTGGTCGCATGCCAGGGATTGACTTCGGCGCGCGGCCCTCTGCTGAGCGTCCAGACGAGATTCAACAGGAAGATAAGCTGTGCCGTGGCGGTCACGTATGCCGCATACGTGATGAACTGGTGAACCGGGATCACGCCGGCCAGGTACTCGACGTTCGTGAAATCGGCATACCGCCGCGGGTTGCCGACGATCCCGAGGAAATGCATGGGGATGAACATGCAGTAGACGCCGACGAACGTGAAATAGAAGTGGATCTTGCCGAGCGTCTCGTTCATCATGCGGCCGAACATCTTGGGGAACCAGTAAAACGTCCCGGCGAACATCCCGAAAATTGCGGCGACCCCCATGATCATGTGAAAGTGGCCGACCACGAAGTACGTGTCGTGGAAGTAGAGGTCGAGCGCCGGCTGGCCGAGGAAAATACCGCTGACGCCGCCGGTCACGAACAGCGAAACGAAGCCGAGCGCGAACAACATCGCGGTGTCGAAATGAATTTTCCCGTTCCACAGGGTTCCAAGCCAGTTGAACGTTTTGATGGCGGAAGGCACCCCGATGACCATCGTCAGGGTGGCGAAGGCCATGGCCGAATACGGGTTCATGCCGCTCATGAACATGTGGTGCCCCCAAACCAGGAAGCCCAGGAAGCCGATGCTGAGGATGGCGTAAACCATCGCCTTGTACCCGAAGACCGGCTTGCGGGAGAAGGTGGCCAGCAGTTGCGACGTCAGGCCCATGCCGGGAAGAATGGCGATGTACACCTCCGGGTGCCCGAAGAACCAGAAGAGATGCTGCCAGAGCAGCGGCGAGCCGCCTTTATGGTTCGCGATAATCTGGTCGTTGATCATCAGGCCGGCCGGGAGGAAGAAACTGGTACCCACCGTGCGATCCAGCATCAGGAGCACGCCGGCGGCCAGCAGCACCGCGAATCCCAGCAGCCCGAGTATCGCGGTGACCAGCCAGGTCCAGCAGGTCAGCGGCATGTGCATCAGGCTCATGCCTTTGCAGCGCAGGTCCACGGTGGTGGCGATGAAATTGATGGCGCCCATCAGCGACGCGCCGCAGAAGATGGCGATGCTGAGGATCCACAGGTTCTGGCCCATCCCTTCGCCCGGTCCGGTAAGGCGGCCTGCAGCGGAGAGGGGCGGGTAAGCGGTCCATCCGGACAGGGGCGGGCCTCCCTGCACGAAGAAGGCCGAGATCATTACGACCAGCGCCAGGAAAGTGGTCCAGAACGACATCATGTTCAGAACCGGGAACGCCATATCTTCGGCGCCGATCTGGATCGGCAGGAAGTAGTTCCCGAAGCCGCTCTGCGGGACCGTGGTCAGCACGAAGAACACCATGATGGTGCCGTGCATGGTCATCAGCGAGAGATAGAGTTCCGGCGTCATGATGCCGCCGGCCGCCGCGGTGGGCCACAACTTGCCGAACCACGATACCGTGGCGTTCGGATTCACCATGTGGTATCGCATCAGCAGCGAGAGCGACATCCCGATGAGCACCGAGAAGAGCCCCAGGAAATAATACTGGATGCCGATCACCTTATGGTCCAGGCTGAAGATATACTTCCGGACGAAGCCGTGCGGCGCGGCATGGGCTGCGTGGGCGGGAGAGGACATAATCACCTCGCGATCAGTACGGTCATTTCTGGGCCTGCTGCTGCTTCCACTGCTCGAACTCCGCTTCGCTCATCACCTGCATCGTGGTGCGCATCTGGAAATGCCCCAGCCCGCAGAGCTCCGAGCAGGGCACTTCATAGATGCCGGTCTGATCGGCGCGGAAATGCAGCGGAATTTCCATGCCGGGCACGATGTCCTGCTTCATTCGCAACTCGCGTACGAAGAAGTTGTGGATCACGTCGCGCGAATGCAGGATGAGCTTGATGTCCTTGTTGACGGGGATTTTCAGAGACGCGCTGACGATGTCGTCTTTGCCCGCGGGATCCCTATCGTCGATGCCGAACGGATTCCCGGAGGCGTCGTTCACGTATTTGAGCTCGGTGTGGCCGAACTTACCGTCGGGACCGGGGTAGCGGAAGTTCCAGGCGAACTGCTTGGCCATGACCTCCACGGGAATGGCGTCCGGCGGGGCCTCGTCGAAATGCACGCCCGCCCAGATCTTGGTTCCCATGACGACAAGACCGAGGAAGAGCACGGCCGTGGCGGTGGTCCACAGCGTCTCCAACCGGTTGTTGCCGTGGGAATAGCGCGCCCGGCCGCCGTCGTTGCGGAACCTGACGATCGCGTAGCCGAGCGCTGCCTGGGCCAGGAAGAAGATGACTCCCACCACGATCAGGGTGCGCATGAACTGGGCATCGTAGAGGTGCCCGTGCTGATTGATCGCGGGCGGAAACCACCAGGTTTTGGCGGCAAAGAAATAGACGATAACTACAGCAAGAACCCAGATCACGGGAGCGAGCAGCATCCGGAACTCCTCCTCGGCCCGATTAATTTCCCCTCACTACGGAACAGGGTGGAGAGGACGATATCACAGTCGCCGCTGGAGGTGCAACTCCGAATCACTTAGGATGCTTCGAATCGCTTCCGTTCACAAGAATTGGGGCGGCGCAGGCCGTTCGGCCCGCGCCCGGACGTTCAGGCGGGATTAAGCCGCCCGGTGCAAATCATCGAGTGTTCGGTCGAACTCCTCCTTGGTGATCTCGCCGCGGGCGTATCGCTCCCGCAGGATCTGCTCCTCTGGAGGGATGTCTGTCTGGTCGCCGCGACCTCCCCATGGCAGGGAGACGAGACCCCAAACGCAGAGGATCAGGACGACGGCCCAGAAAGCCCAGAACCACCACCCCCATCCCCAGTAACCCCAACCTGCGCCCCACATATGGTGACCTCCTGTCTTTGAAATGCCCGCTCCCTTACGATCTGTGTCGCGATGGCGCTTCACACAGAGCCGCGATCGTAAGGGATCGGGCGGCCCTCCGCCGTTCCGCCGGATGCCTGCCTTTAGCGGGAACTCTGGCTGAGACCCTTCTGCGGGCTGATGCCGATCTGGCCGGCAACGTTTTCAGCCAGCCGGAGGTGGCTTTCGAGCACGGGCAGTGTCTGCGCGGCCAGGGCCTTCACCGCGGGATCGTTGGAGTATTCGGCTTCGCTCTGGACCAGGCGGACATCGGCGCGATGATCGCTCAGCATGTAGTCCATGTAAGCGCGATCGAAGGCCTTGCCCGACATTCCCTGCAGTTTCCGGATCTGCTGCGTTTCGAGGGCGGACGGCGAGGAAGGAAGCGGCATGTTCATCTGAGACGCCGACTGCTTCAACTGATCGTTCAGCCGCGTGTGGTCCTGCACCATGCGCTGTCCAAAGCTCCGCACGGCGGGGTCACTCGCGTTTTGTTGCGCCATGTTTCCGAGTTCGATTTCCTCGAGATTGCTCTGGGCCATGCTCTTCATAAACGCGGCCGGAGGAGCTACCGTCGGATTCACCCGGTTGGCCGATTGATTCGTACTCTCCCAATTCCCGTTCTGTGCAAATGTGAGGGTGCCGGGCAGCAGAAAAGCAAGGGCAAGTGCCGCTATTTTCGGGTACTGAACCGTCATTTTATGAATCCTCCTTCGTGGGTGCGAAGCACCCCTATCTGATTGATGGCGGATTCGGGGCCCGGCTTTTTTTGGGCGTGCGCTTTCGCGCGTGTGGCAGTCCGGCCTTTGTAACTATCGGCGCATCGCTCAGAAGGGGACGGCACTCACCAGTGCCTCATGCAGGCGGGCCAAATTTTCGGGGTTACCCGTGAAAAGGTCGGCCGGCAAACTCCGGTGTCGCAGTATTTGTCCGTAGATCAGGTCTTCCAAGCTGGAGTCGATCCCCCAGCCGGCGAGGTATTGCAGGCGCAGGTCGCCATCGGTGTTGATCGGCGCCCCGTCCGACCAGAGGCCGAGATCGGATTTTCGCCCGGCATACGTCGATAGGAGGTCCACCGCCGAAGCGACGCCGATTTCGCGCAGCGACTCCGCGGCGGAGCTGTAGTCGGGGCTTTCG
This sequence comes from Bryobacterales bacterium, assembly GCA_963796485.1. GTDB lineage: Bacteria > Acidobacteriota > Terriglobia > Bryobacterales > Bryobacteraceae > CAWCDJ01. The sequence goes on along the minus strand of CAWCLV010000010.1, from coordinate 140,359 downwards.
AGCCGCTGCTGCACCTGGTCCACGTCGATCTTCGGTTGGTCGAGGTGGCCCATAAAAACCATGTCGTAGCCGTGCCCGTTCACGGTGTTCGCCCAGATCGTGGCATTTGGAAACGCGTCGAAGAAGGTTGCCAGTTCGCTGCGCACGGTTACCTCGTCGCTCTCGTAGAGCGGCACGTAAAGCGTGAAGATGCCGCCGGGATTGAGGTGGCGTTTCACGGCTTCGAAATACTCCCGGGAGTACAGCGAGGCCGTACCTTTGGCGAAAACGTCCAGCGGGTCACTGGCGATGATGTCGAACTTCGACGTGGTCGTCATCAGGTAGTGGCGGGCATCGTCGAAGATGACGTGCGTGCGCGGGTTGCGGTACACCTCGTAATTCCAGCGGCCGAAAAAGCGGGTGGAAGTCGGCGGGATTACGGGCTCGATCTCGCAGATGGTGATGCTTTCGATCGTGGGGTAGCGGGTGAACGTGCCGGCCGATACCCCGGCCCCGAAACCGATCCCCAACACCGATTTCGGGTGGGGGTGCAGCATGGCCGGCAGGTGCCCGACCATGCGCTGCAATTTCATGTCGTACGGCTGCGTGGTGGCCTCCACGTGGCCGTTGACGTCGATTTCGGTCGAGTCCCCCCACTTCGTGATCGCGACCGACGAATTTCGGCCCTCCACGGTGTACAGCACTTCATACTGGCCGGTGTTCATGGCCATGCGCCGGCCGTAGGCAATCAGGCCGCCGGGAATCGGCGGCATCGCGGATGCCAGCCAGAGCGCGATCGCCACGGAGGCAGTCAGCAGCGCGGCGGCGGATTTCGACGCGCTGCGCAACACGGGCAGGAGCACCACCAGGCCGCCGGCGACGGCGGTGAGCAGCAGGATTCTGCCGGTGGCAAGCGTGCCGGCCGAGGGGATCAGCACCAGGCTCACTCCGAGCGCGCCGGCGATCGCGCCCATCGTATTCGCGGCGTAGATGCCGCCCATCACCTTTCCCGGGTCCTCGCCGGGGCCGGCGACGGCCGCGGCGGCAAGCGGGAAACTGGCTCCCCAAAGAAGCGTAGGCGGCAGAATCGCCCAGGCGCACCGCACAATATCCAATTGGAAAATGTGCCACGGATTGATCGTCAGAAGCGGATTGATCGGCCAGTACGGAAGCGAGGACGAAATGATCCAGGCGGTCCAGGCAATCGCCGGAGCCAGCAGGATCTGGCACCAGCCCAGTGCCGAACGCGGCGATACGGCCCGCAACACCACCGACCCGATCCCGCTGCCGATGGCCAACCCGGTCAGGAAGACCGCCAGGATGATGGCGAAGGCATAGACCGTCAGCCCGAGGAGCATGCCCAGGAGCCGTGTCCATAAGACTTCCGCGCCGAGGGCCGTGGCGCCGGAAACCGCAATCGCCACGTAGACGGGCCAGTCGATCGGGTGGGTTCGGGGCTGCGGATACGCGGTACCGGCGGCGGTCCTGGCAGCCATCCGAAAGCTTACCGCGGCCACCAGGAGGTTCAGGCCCGCGGCCACGAACGTCGCGGTAGCCATGTTGTAGACGCGCAGCAGCCAGAAACCGGAGAGCAGGCAGCCGAATACCGCCCCGGCGGTGTTGCCCCCGTACAGCAATCCCCACCAGGAGACGTTCTCGCGAGAGGACCGGATCCAGCGGACAATCGCCGGCAGCGATGCTCCCATCAGCGTCGTAGGCGGAAGGAGGCAAACGGCACAGACCACGCCGCGCAGCAGTTGGCCGGGCATCCCATGCGCGGCGCCCGCAATGTACACGCGCGTCACCAAGGGAAGGCAGAAGTGCACCAGAATGGCGGTTGCGGCGATGCCCAGTTCGATCGCCCCATAGATCCGCAGCGGATGCCGGCCGGCCAGGGGCAGCCGCGGCAGCCAGAGACTGCCCAGGCAGAGGCCGCCCATGAAGGTGGCGAGGAGGAACCCGAGCGACACTGCGGTCGCGCCGATCGCCAGTTGCAGATGCTGGTACCAGACGGTTTCGTAGATCAGCCCGGAACAGCCGCTGGCCGCGAACAGCAAAACCAGCAGCGGAAGGAGGCGGGGACTCTCGCTCGTGGAGGACAACGATGGCGCGGCCATAGGGACGTGCAGGATATGATAGCCGAATTCGCCGTCGCGATTGCTATATGCCGGGCACGAAGAAGCGCGCGATCCCATAGGCGGCGAAAACCGCCGCCGCGCCGGTCCATTCCCGCCGGTGGAAGCGGAGGCCGCCGAGGGAACCGAGCAGCATCACGAATACCAGCGGAGTAAGCGCGTTGAAACCGATCGCCTCGCGCCAGCGTCCCTTGGCCAGCGAAAACACGCCGCGCGTCAGGCCGCACAGCGGGCACATGCGCCCGGTGAGCCAGTGGTATCCGCAAACCGGCAGCACCCGGCCGGCGGGAATGGTGACCGCGCAGAGCACGCCCAACAGCAAGGCGACTGCCAGAGGGCGAATCCAGCGTTCGCTCACAGGGCGTCCACGGTGCTCTGCTCGAATCCGACTACCTCGCGATAAGCCACCGCAGCGGCGGCCACGGTAACGGGAATCGCCACAAAGATGCCGACGATCAGGCAGAGCGCACCGAGTATATCGATACCGATCATGGCGAGCACGAACATCGTGAAGCCGAAATAGTCGTTCTTCACCACGGCGTGGCTGGCCTGCATGGCGGGCCAGAAATCCATTCGCTTGTCGAGAATGAACAGGTACACGAACTGATACATCGCCGCGATCACCAGGCCCGGCACAATACAGAACACGAAGCCGACCGAGACCAGCAGCGAGATCAGGAGTGAGGCGACCAGCGACGGGATGAAGAAGTTGAACCCGGTGAACAGGTCCGCAAACTCCGCCCTCCGTCCGAACATCTTCTTCGCGCAAAAGAGGTAAAAGCCCACGAAAAGCGGGCCCTGGAGGATGAACGGCACCGCGGCATTGAGAATCGAAAACACGAGCGCCAGTAACATGAACGTACCGAGATCCGCGGTTACCATGCGCCACGCTTCACCGATCCAGCGTCCGGTGTGGGATTGAATATCCCGGCGGGGAACCCACGCGGCCGCCGCGGCCGGCGCGATCGCCGGAGTCATTGCCGCTCCGCACGACGAACAGAATTGGGCATCGGGCGCAACCTGCGTCCCGCAACGATGACAGAACATGAAAGCTCCTAAGATAGTCCGGGCCTTCTCAGGCGGCCCTGACAGGGAGGAAGCATAGCATGTGGATGGGAACGGGGAAAGGAGCCGCGGCGGCGGAATTCGCCGCCGCCATATTTCAGAACGTCGCGGGCAGCGTCAATCCGGCCTTCGCGAGCGAGCGCTGCAACATGCCGACCGCATGGATATCCGGCACGCCGCGCGCAATCGAAATTTCGGAAACGAGCATGTGGCGCGCGCGGTCCAACATCTTCTTTTCCCGGAAGGAGAGCGGCTTATCGACGTGCAACTGGAGCAGAGCCTTGAAGACTTCGGCGGCGCGGAGCAAATCGCCACTTTGCATCTTGTCGGTATTCTCTTTGTAGCGCACCTTCCAATCCGGATTGATCGTGCACGGCCCATTGGAGAGGAAAGAAAGAATGCGCGAAATCTCCCGGTCCTTCGTCACCCTTCTGAGACCGATGTCGCCCACGTTCGAAAACGGGACTAACACCGTCATACTATTTGAACCGAAGCGCAGGAGGTAGAACTTTTCGAATGCGGAACCAAAGGAGCGGGTGCTGATATTCTCGATCGTCCCAACACCCTGGTTGGGATAGACGACTTTATCGCCAATCTGAAAGGTCATACGGGGTCCCCCACAACCACCGCTGTCAAGTGTTATTGCTGAGTTGCGCCAACAACTCTTGAATGGTACGCTTCACGACCATACCTGTCAAGAGGTAACGACACGAAAAGCCCCAACAGGTGCGGATTTTTGCAATCTCGGGAGTTACGATACAGAAACAGCAGTAGAAGAAATGGTGGGGGGTGAAGTGTAACAGAGGGAGTATACACGTACTGTAAGTGGTACGTTTCCGGGTTTGCCGGTTAGCGCTTGGCCGGGAGCGGATCAGTCTCCGCTCGAAGGTACGCCGGGCCCTTCTTCTTCGATTCCGAGGCCTCTCTCCGCCAGCAGCAGACGGCGCAGCGTGCGTAGATCGTTCAATATGCGCCTACTGGTTGTGATGTGGAGATTCAGCTTGGCAAGGTTATAGGAAACCAGCAGAAGCGCCTCTTTGCGACGCTCCGCCCCGTCTCCTTCGGCGGCTGCAATTTCGGACTCGACCTCGCTGCGGGCTTCTTCAATCGCTTCCGCCAGCAAAGCTACGTACTCGTGGGACCCCTCAATGCTGTCAAACGGCGTTTCGGCTCGATCGCTCACGGGACGCCTTTCCGACCGCCCTCCTCCGCCGGGGGCCTTCATGTCGGTATTCTTTTGAGTTTTCACATTGTCTCACAATTGAAACCCGGCGCAAACAGCCATCGTGAAAGGGTGTACATTGGGCTGGAATGGCGTCCGAATCGTATAAGGCGGTGATCGTAGACGACGAGGAACTGGCGCGCGGCTTTTTGAAGGAACTGCTTGGCGCGCACCCCGAAGTCACCATCGCAGCGGAGTGCGCCAACGGGTTCGAAGCCGTCAAGGCGATCGCCGAAACATCGCCCGAGCTGGTTTTCCTGGACGTGCAGATGCCGAAACTGGACGGCTTCGAGGTGCTGGAACTGATCGAGCCCGGTCCCGCGGTCGTGTTCGTCACGGCCTACGACCAATACGCCATGCGCGCCTTCGACGCACACGCGGTGGACTACCTGCTGAAGCCCTTCGGCGCGGAACGTTTCGAAAAAGCTCTCGACCGCGCCAAGGCCAGGCTCGGAGCGCGCACCCTGCCTCGCGAAGTTGCCGCGGAGCGTCCCGCCGCCGAGCGGCCGCAGCGCATCGTAGTGAAGGACGGAACGCGGGTGCACGTCATTCCGCTCGATAAGCTGGACTACGCGCAGGCCCAGGACGATTACGTGGCGCTCCACAGCGCCGGAAAGAGCTACCTGAAACAGCAGCCGATCGCGCTGCTCGAATCGTCGCTCGACCCCGCGCGCTTCGTGCGCATCCACCGGTCCACGATCGTCAATCTCGAACGCGTGGCGCGCATCGAGCCGTATGGAAAAGAAAGCCGCCTGGCGATTCTGTCGGACGGAACGCGTCTTCCGGTGAGCCGCTCGGGCTACGCACGGCTGCTCGAGGCCATGGGCGATTCGCAGGGGAATCGCAGCACCACGCGATAGATGCCGTCGCTCGGCCCGGCCTCCACGAGCGCCTCGCTGCCGTACCGCACTTCCAGCCGGCGCCGCACGTGCGCCAGCCCCAGCCCGAGGCTATTGTGCGGCACGGATTCGGGGTCGAAGGCGTTTTCCAGGGTGATCCGGACATCCGGACCTTCGCGGCCGGCCTGCAACCGGATCGCGCCGCCTTCCACCATGCCCGCGATCCCGTGCTTCACTGCATTTTCCACCAGCGGCTGAAGAAGCAGCGGAGGAACCTGGCAGTCCAGGCAGACCTCGCCGGCTTCCTGTTCGAACCGCAGGCGGTCGCCGAAGCGGATCTGCTCCACGTCCAGGTAATTGCGCGCCAGCAGGAGTTCTTCCCGAAGGGAAATGGATTCGCGTTTGCCGAGTCCCAGGCTGCTGCGGAGAAACTCGGCCAGGCGGAGGCACATTTCGCGGGCGCGCACGCCATCGGAAGTCGCCAGGGCGCTGATGGAGTGCAGGCTGTTGAAGAGGAAGTGCGGGTTGATCTGGATCCGCAGCGCCTGCAATTCCGCCTCACGGGCCAGCATGCGCGCCTCCGCGGCGCGCTTCTCCGCTTCTCCCGACGCCACCGCCGCCAGCGCGGCGTAATGCAGGCCAACCGACAAGAGGTAGAGCAGCGCGCCCATCCCGAACAGCACGGGCAGTTGCGGCAGGCGCCACCCGCCGAGATTCGCGGTCAACCAGACGATCCCGACCAGAATGAGGCTGGCCGCCGCGGCCGCCCCTACGTGCGCGAAGGCCAGGGGCGCGAAGCTGGACGGGCGCAGCGGGCGGGCGCGGCACACGTACCAGGGGGTGAGGCAGACGAACGCATAGGCCAGGCACCCGGGCGCCAGGACCTGCGCCGCATCCTTCCAGGAGAGGCCGCCCGCGGCCTGGGCAATATACGCCAGCAGCACCAGAATCGGAAGCCATGCCAGCAGGTAGAGCAGCAGCCGGCGACGGACCAGCAGCGGATGCATAATGCCTCAGTTCTTGACGACCACGCCGCCGAACACCGCGCCGCCTTTCAAAATCAGGCGCTTGATCACCGGAAATTCCGCGGGGCTGGGCTGCCGGGTCTCGTCGGAGTAGCCTCCAAAAACACCCGTGCCTCTCATCTCCACCCGCCAGTGCTCCGGAACCCGGATTTCGACACCGCCGAATACCGCATTGACCTCCATCTCGGCGCAATCGCCCACAATGGCGGACCGCCGCAGGTCGATCTCGAAGCCGCCGAACACCGCATCCACTTTTCCGCCGTGGAAGTCCGGATCCACAATGTTGCGCTTGCCCCCGCCAAACACGGCGGACTCACTAATTCTGCCTGGTTTCGTGTTGGCGGACGCGTCGCTCATGAGCGGCCAGGCGACCGTTCGCTTAACCAGCAGCCAGACGCCCACCGCAATCAAAAAGAGCGGCCAGAGGTCGAAGATGCCGACCGTCAGGTACCCGAGGGATTGCAGCATAAAAATGCCGCCGACTCCCGCGAGAACGCCGCCTGCGATGCGCCCTTCGTTGGTTGCGGAATCCACCATTTTCACCAGCCCGATGGCGATCAGGATCCCGGGCCAGTACCGCAGGACGTCCTGAAAATAGAGCAGGTGCAGATTGTGCACCAGGAAGAGGGCCCCGATTCCGATCAGGATGATGGCCGGAATGAACCGGTCCGCCGAACCGGCCTGGCACCGGTACCGGTAGTTGAACTGGTAAGGCTCCATGGTTCCAGCCTAAGGCGCGGCCGCCGGAAAGCCCCGCGCGAATCGGCGAATGCCGGAGGACTACCGGCGAACGGCCACTTGCACGGGACAACGGCCCGCTCCCTCACGGTCGCGGCTCGGTGTGAGGTTTTCGCATTCACGCGATCTGCATCGCGCTGATGAATGCCATCGTAGGAACACCGAGCCGCGACCGTGAGGGAGCGGGCCGTCTAGGGCCTGAAACTGTTGGGCATAACGCTGTAGGTCCGGTCCCACGATGCCCGCGATCCGATTGGATCGCCGGTGACGACGATTTCGACTCGCCGGTTCTGCTCGCGGCCCCGTGCGGTTGTGTTCGTGGCCACGGGCCTGGTATTGCGCATGTCTTGCGCGGTCACGGCCGCCCGCGAAATTCCCTGCCGGATCAGAATGCCGCGAACCGCTTCGGCGCGTTCCGCGGCGGAACCTCCGCCGGCATCGTCGGAGTAGCCTTGCACGGTCATCTGAAGGCCGGGATAGGCGGCGGTCATGGCGGCCAGACGTGCGACTTCGCTCACGGCCGCAGGCTTCGGCTGTGAGCCGCGGAAATCCGCATCAGGAAGCGTCACCACCACGCCTCGCGGAGTGTCGCGGGTCGGGAGCAGCCCGCCGAATTGGGCCGTAAGACGGCGCCGCAATTCCGATTGCGCCGGGTCGAAGCCGGTCTGGCGCGCCGCGGCCGGCGGCGGCATCATTCTGGCCGCGCCCGCTGCGCTCTGCCGGGCTTCCGCGGCTTTTGCCTGCGCTTCCGCCTGCTCGCGAGCGGCCCGCTCGGCTTCCGCCCGGGCGCGGGCGGTCTGCGCTTCGGCCAGGGCTTTCTGCGCCTGGGCTTCGGCTGTCAGCTGCGCCTGCTGTGCCTGGGCAACCTCGGCCTTCGCCCGGGCGAGTTCGGCCTCCTGCGCCTTCTTTTCGGCAATTACCCTTGCGTCTTCGGCGGTTTCGGAGGACTCTTTCGCGACCTGAATCACCTTGCTGGACGGCGCTTTGCTTGCCTGCAGCTGTTGCGCATTCTCAAATGCAGCCTGCGCCTTTTGGTAAGTTGCCGCCGAATATTTCTCCGCTCCGGCGGCGCGCGCGATACCCAGTGCGTTCTGCGCCTCGTAAATCGCTAACAACTCTTCGTACTTCGACATGGAAACTCTCGGCATCGATGCTACATTGGCATCCATCTGGTCCGGGACGTGCCACGTGTAGTGGCCGCGGGGCATCAGCTCATACCTGGCGTTGATCGGCTGGGCGCTGCCGAGCGTGTCGGGCCGGATTTCGTTTTCGAGAACCACCACGTCGCTCGGAAGGCGTGTCGCGGAAAAGGGCTCCGCCGTAACGATCAGGCCGAATGCCTGGAGATCGGTCGTTACCCGCAGGCTCGCCTTGTTGGAACTGCCGGGGATGATTTCGCCGAGGTTCCGGGAGGCGCCGTCGGGGGTGATCGCCCATAAACTGTAGGTCAGGAACTCGCGGCCGTAAGCCGAAGGCGGCGCGAGGCGCTCGAATTTCGCCTCGATCTCGGTGCGGCCCCGCTTCGATTCCACGGTGGCTTCTCCTTTGCCGTGCGGCATCAGGACCGTGCCGCGGAACTCGATTTTCGTCGGACCCTGCCGGTACTGATAGTTGATGGCTTTGGTTGAACGATCCACCACGGTCACGTTATAAAGCGGCGAGCTTTTCTGCTCGGAATTCGTCTGGCGGGCGATGCCGGGAAGCGCGGTGATGAGTGCTGCGGAAACGATCATTGTCTGCTTAAGTATCATTTGCCCCTCCTGTAGGTGTCTTCCCGTGCAAATGGCCTGCCGCTGGCGGCCGAACCAGGTGATAAAGAGCACGGCCGCGCGGCTGCATAGTTCATAACATTGGGTTCGTGCCGGGATGGGCCGTTCGATTTCCGTCCGTTAACTGTGCGCAAGATCACAGTTTGGACCGAACCAAATGCAATTCAGTACGTAAAACCTGCTTGGGGGTGAAGCATGTCTTTCGGGCGTTCCGTGGCCCACCTTCGGCAGGACCTTGCGTACGGCCTGCGGATGCTTCGAAAGAATCCGGCGTTCACGATGATCACCGTCCTCACGCTGGCGCTGGGCATCGGCGCCAACACGGCGATGTTCAGCGTGGTGGATTCCGTCCTGCTGCGCCCGCTGCCGTACCCGCGCGCCGACCGCCTCGTGCTGGTCTGGGAGAAGCCTCCCAAAGGGCGGCAGAACGGCGTCTCGGCTGCCAATTTCCTGGATTGGCGGGAGCAGAGCCGCTCGTTTCGCAATCTCGCTGGGATTTCGTTCGGCAGCTTCAATCTCTCCGGCAAAGACCAGCCGGAGAGGGTAGACGGCATGCACGTGTCGTGGGATTTCTTCGAGGTTCTCGGCGTCCAGCCGGCACTTGGACGCGGCTTTGCGGCGGATGAAGACCGCCCGGGAGCGGCGCGCGTCGCCGTCATCAGCTACGGACTGTGGCAGCGGCGGTTCGGGGGCGATGCCGGGATCATCGGGCGCTCGATCATCGCCGATGGGGAACCTTGCACCGTGATCGGAGTCATGCCGGCCAGTTTCCGCTTCTTCTTTACGCCGGACATGTGGATGCCGCTCTCGCTCGACCGCGCGAAGGCAACGCGCGACTTCCATTACATGACGCCGGTCGCGCGGCTCAAGGACGGCGTCTCTGTGGCGCAGGCCCAGGCGGAAATGAATGGCATCGCGAAGAACATCGAGCGGATGTATCCGAAGTCCAACCAGGGCTGGGGCGTATTTGTGCAACCGCTGCAGGAGGCTGCCGTCGAGGACCAGCGGAACGGAGTGCTGGTGCTGTTCGGCGCGGTGGGGTTCGTGCTGCTGATCGCCTGCGTCAATGTGGCCAACCTTCTCCTGGCCAAGGCGGCGGCGCGGCAGGGTGAACTGGCCATTCGCGCTTCACTGGGCGCAGCGCGCGGACGGCTCATGCGGCAGTTGCTTACGGAGAGCGTTCTGCTCGGGCTTGCCGGCGGATCGCTCGGATTGCTGCTGGCGTTCGGGCTGGTGAAAACACTACACGCTCTGATCCCCGTCGAGATGCTGGCGGGTTTTACGGACATTGCGATCGATTTCCGGGTGCTGGCGTTCGCGCTCGGGCTGTCCGTCATCACCGGTGTGCTGTTCGGGCTCTTCCCTGCCTGGCGCGTCACCACCTTCAACCTGCAGGACATTCTGAAAGAGGGCGGCCGCGGCTCGCACGGCACGGCGGGGCAGGCCCGTTTCCGCAACGCCCTGGTAGCCGGCGAAATTGCGCTCTCGTTGGTGCTGCTGGTGTGCGCGGGCCTGATGATCCGCAGTTTGTTCGCCATGCAGACCGTGAACCCCGGCTTCCGCCCCGATCACACATTGACCATGCGGCTGGCGATGGCAGAGGGGCGCTACCCGGGCGCGGAGCGGGTGCGCCAGTTTTATCGCGACGTGCTCGACCGCGTGCGCACCATCCCCGGCGTCCGCAGCGCCAGCATCTCGATGAGCGTGCCGCTGCACGGGTCGGCATTCGGGATGCCGTTCCTGATTGCGAGCCATCCCCGGGTTCCGATCTCCGAAGCCCCCGGAGCGCCCTACGAACTGGTCAGCAGCGACTATTTCACTACGTTCGGGATCAGCCTCGCCAAAGGCCGGACCTTCACGGAACGCGATACGGCGGGTGCTCCGCCGGTGGCGGTCGTCAATGAGACCTTCGTCAAGAAGTATCTGCCGAAGGAAGAGCCGGTGGGAGAACGCCTCCTGGTGGAAGAACTGGTGACAGGGAAAACCCAGCTCGGGCCGCCGATCGCGTGGCAAATTGTCGGAGTGATTCGCGACGTCAAGTTTGGCGGGTTGAACAGCGAGGGAGTTCCGGAAATCTATGTGCCCATCGAGCAGAGCCCTTGGCCCAGCGGCACTCTGGCGTTGCGTACCGCGGGCGATCCCGCGGGAGTGACGAAAGCGGCCCGGGCGGCGCTGGCCCAGCTCGATCGCGATATGCCCGTGACGTCGGTCAAAACCATGGAGCAGGTGATGCAGGATTCGATGGCGCAATCGCGCATGCAGACCTGGCTGATCGGCATGTTCGCGCTGGTGGCGCTGATCCTGGCCGCGCTGGGAATCTATGGAGTGATGTCGTATGCGGTGACGCAGGGGATGCACGATATGGGCCTGCGGATCGCACTCGGGGCGAGCGCCGGCGACGTCATCCGGCTGGTCCTGGGCAGGGGTTTGCTGCTCACGGGAATCGGGCTGGCGGTGGGGGTGGCCGGGGCGCTCGCGTTGACTCGCCTGCTCTCGAGCCTGCTGTTCCAGGTGAAAGCGACGGACCCGTGGACCTTCGTGGCGGTATCGGCGCTGCTGGGCTTGGTGGCGCTCGCGGCCGGATTCATTCCCGCGCGGCGCGCTACGCGCATCGATCCGGTTATTGCTTTGCGGGTGGAGTGATCCGGGCGCCGCACGAGGCACGAACGACCAGCGAGCATTCTATAAGAATGTCCATGACGAATCCGTTCGGCCTCGCGATTCGATCGAGCATGGCGGCCATGGCGGCCTCGCCGATCTCGCGGCAGGGCTGGTGGACGGTGGTTAGCGGCACCGGCATGAGGCTGGCATATTCCACGTCGTCGATGCCCACGATCCGAATGTCGGCCGGAATGCGACACCCCATCGCCGGCAGCACCTGCATCAACTGCCCGGCAGTCCGGTCGTTCGCACAAACGAAACCCCGGCCGTTCGGATTGCGACCCAGCATCGGGCGGACGGTATCCTCCGTGATTTGCTCGACCTGCCACACGGGGGCGCGTTCGAGAGGCACGCCCGCGGCCAGAAGGGCTTCGCGAAATCCGGCGATGCGGGCCTGAACCGTGGGCGCGCCGGTCGCCTGTGCCACAAGCGCCAGGTGCCGCACGCCGAGCGAGAGCAGGTGCCGTGCGGCGATGAAACCGGCACGGCGGTTGTCGATCCCGACCAGGTCATGCGCAACGCGGTCCGGATACGGCGCCACGCAGCGATCCAGCAGCACGATCGGAATGCGCGCCGCTTCGAGTTGCGAGACCACCGCCTGGTTCGTCTCTCCCGCCCGGCTTCCGATTTCGAGCGGCGCGAAAAAGACGCCGGCAACGCGCTTCCGGATGTATTGCTCACACATTTCGAGCGCCTGCTCTTCCGGCGGCGCGCTCTCCGGGCCGGCATGGCCCCAGAGCAGCGCATGGCGGCTAGCCTGCGGCGCGGCGGCGATGCCGCGGCAGATCGGCTCGAAAATCTCCGTGCGTCCAAGATCGGGGATCAACAAGCCGAACACCAGCCCGTCTTCCGCCGGATGCACATCCCGCACATAGGTTCCGGAGCCGGCGATGCGCTCCACGAGCCCGCGTTGCGCGAGTTCCCTCATCGCGCGTCCCACCGTGATGCGCGACGTCCGGAACTGTTGAACGAGGGCTGCTTCGCTGGGGAACTTCTGGCCGGCGCGGTAAGTTCCCGAGAGGATATCCCGGGAGAGAGTCTCGAAGACCTGCCGGTATTTGGGGGCGTGCGGCTCCGCACTGAATTTGCGCGGCGGCATTGCCTGATATTACAGCTTTAGATCGGGATAGAGCAACTTTAACGGTACGGCATTCATCCAACTCCGCAGTATGCTGGACACCATCGGTTGGATCGCCACAGCCGTCTTCTCGAGTTCTTATTTCTTCCGCCAGCCTTCCGCCCTGCGCAGAATACAGGCTGCGGCAGCTTGTTTGTGGATTGTCTACGGAGCGATCCTGCATGCCTTCCCGGTGATTGCCGCCAACGTCATCGTGGCGGCGGCAGCGCTTTTCTCCGCTTACCGCCGTCAACCATCCTGATATCTCAGCTTTCTGAGCCCTGACCGAAACCGGAGCGCTCGCCGGACATCAAAGGACCTATAGCCTGGGGAGCCCGATGTCTGCCGGATTCTGCCTCGCCGCAGCGGATTGAATTCGCAAGGATCGAAAAGGAGACAGAGATGCAAGATTTCGAGACTAAACCGAAAGACTACCTGCTGGTCAGCGACTTCGACCAGACGCTGAGTTTTCACGACTCCGGGATCGTATTGAGCGAACTCCTGGGAGTGGGCGGCTTCGCCGAGCGCATCGGCGGTCTTTCGAAAATTCATCTGGTCCAACAGGGCGGCGAACTGGCGTACCTTCTGCTGCACGACCCGGAATTCCGAAAAGTCCGCCGCGAGCACCTGGTGGAAGTGGGAAAACGCATTCGCCTGAAGCAGAATATCCGGATGCTCTCGCAACTGCTTGCCAATATCGACGGCCACCGCTTCTGGTTCTACGTGGTTTCCGCGGCGCCCCAGGAAGTCATCCAGTCGGCGCTCGCAGGCATCGTGCCCGAGGACCACATCTTCGGGACGCAGTTCCGTTACGACCCGGACACGGGCGAGATTCAATCGATCGCCCGGGTTCCCGCCGGTTACGGGAAGGTGGCGGTGCTGGACGAGTTGCGCACCAGCCTCATGCTCGGCCCCGACCGGGTCGTCTACGTTGGGGATGGCAGTTCGGACGTGCACGTGATGCTGCACGTGAACCGGCTCGCCGGCCTGACCATCGCCGTCTCCGAGAACCGCTTCATCACCCAGATTGCCGCCCGCACGGTCTTGAGCGACGATGCCCTGAGCGTGCTCGTTCCGGTGCTCGAAGATATCGTCGGCTGGACGCCGCCCCGCATTCGGGCGTTTTTCGAGGCACACGGGTTCGTGCTGCGCGATTGGGACAAGGCGCGGACGGATTCGCTCACCATCGCATCGGCGGCAGGTTCAGGTGACGCCCTGCCCGCGTGATGCGATGATGTTCGATTGGCCTCGGCAAATTCTCGCACCGCGCAGGCGGTAAGACCAGGAACGCGCAAGAAAGCCCGGCGGGCGGGCAAGTCCTCCGCCCGCGCCTCGGCATGGTCGGAGCTTTTGATCGTCGTGGTCGTGTTCGGGGCGGTGCTATACGCGGCCGGACTTTGGTTTCACGAGCATTACACCGTGAGTCTCCAATCGCCGGTGCGTCTGCATTTTCAATGGCCCCTGGTGGTGGCCCAGCGTGTGATATCGGGGGACGCCGCGGAAGCGCAATACGACCAGGAGGGCAGGAGGCTTTCGGCGTGGCAGCAATATGCCTGCCGCAAGTTCGGTTCGGATTGCCGGGTCGCCCTCGCCATCCAGCGTGCCGAAAATCCCCAGGGCAAGTGCGAGATCTACCACTACAATACGAACGGCACGCTCGACTGGGGCTATTTCCAGATCAACACCGTGCACCTCCAACGCCCCGGCCTGAACCTGCGCGACTTGCTGGACTGCAAGGCGAATATCGACTTTGCCTACCAGTTGTATCGCGAGCGGGGTTTCCAGCCGTGGAGTACTTTCAACAGCGGAGCCTATTTGAAGTTCATGCGCCGGTGAGCGGGCCGCTTCCTCAAATTCGAGAGGAAGGCCTTAACCGCGGAGACGCGGAGGCGCGGAGGAAAACGCGGAGGGCGAAAAAGACAAAACTTGTTTTTGAGATCACGGAGCGAGCGGAGATATGTGCGCGGTCCCGATACCTCCGCTCTCTCCGCGATCGCAAGATCTCTGATTTTTGCTTCTCCGCGTTGTCTCTCCGCGCCTCCGCGTCTCCGCGGTTAAGTATCAGCTACCCCTGCAAACGCCATGAGCGGGCCGCCTTCCCGCGTCTATTCGTATCTCAGCGCCACCACAGAGTACTTTCAACAGCGGAGCCTATTTGAAGTTCATGCGCCGGTGAGCGGGCCGCTTCCTCAAATTCGAGAGGAAGGCCTTAACCGCGGAGACGCGGAGGCGCGGAGGAAAACGCGGAGGGCGAAAAAGACAAAACTTGTTTTTGAGATCACGGAGCGAGCGGAGATATGTGCGCGGTCCCGATACCTCCGCTCTCTCCGCGATCGCAAGATCTCTGATTTTTGCCTCTCCGCGTTGTCTCTCCGCGCCTCCGCGCCTCCGCGGTTAAGTATCAGCTACCCCTGCAAACGCCATGAGCGGGCCGCCTTCCCGCGTCTATTCGTATCTCAGCGCCACCACAGAGTACTTTCAACAGCGGAGCCTATTTGAAGTTCATGCGCCGGTGAGCGGGCCGCTTCCTCAAATTCGAGAGGAAGGCCTCAACCGCGGAGACGCGGAGGCGCGGAGGAAAACGCGGAGGGCGAAAAAGACAAAACTTGTTTTTGAGATCACGGAGCGAGCGGAGATATGTGCGCGGTCCCGATACCTCCGCTCTCTCCGCGATCGCAAGATCTCTGATTTTTGCTTCTCCGCGTTGTCTCTCCGCGCCTCCGCGTCTCCGCGGTTAAGTATCAGCTACCCCTGCAAACGCCATGAGCGGGCCGCCTTCCCGCGTCTATTCGTATCTCAGCGCCACCACAGGGTCGAGCCGCGCGGCCTTGTTGGCGGGCCAGATGCCGAAGAACAGCCCGACGCTCACCGAAACCACGATTCCCGTTACCGCGGACCACAAGGGCACGCTTGCCGGTATCGTGGTGAACACCAACCGGCTGACCAGCGAGATCAGCCACCCGAAAGCGATTCCCGCCAGGCCGCCCATGAACGTCAGCGACGCCGCTTCCAACAGGAACTGCATCAGGATGTCCGCCCGGCGCGCGCCCAGGGCCTTCCGGATGCCGATCTCGTAGGTACGCTCCGTGACCGAGACCAGCATGATGTTCATGACGCCGATTCCGCCCACCAGCAGTCCGATCGAGCTGAGCACGATCATCACCAGGAACGTCACCGCCGTGATCTGCCGGAAATCCGCGATCATCTGCTCCGCCGTGGAGAGCGCGAAATTGTCCGGCTTGTCATAGGGGACGCGCCGGTCGATCCGCAGCACCGTGCGAATCTCGTCCTGCGCCTGCGGGAGCATGCCGGGCTTCGCGGTCACTACGATGGCGTTCTCGCGCGCGTTCGGATACATCTTCTGCATGGCGCCGTAGGGCACCAGAACGCGCGTGTCCTGATCGCCGAACATGGAGGCCGCGGGCCGGAGCATGGTCCCAATCACCAGGAACTCGTGGCCGTCCACCAGAATCGACTTGCCGATGGGGTCGATATTCGCGAAGAGCCCTTTTTCCAGTTCCTGCCCGATCACCGCGACCGGCATGCGGCGGCGGCTTTCCTCGTCGCTGAAGAAACGGCCCAGGTGTAAGTCCACCTGCCCGCCCTGCGCGTAGGCCTCTTCCACCCCGAACAGGTTGACGTCGTACATGTCGTTTCCCTTGTAGTGCGCGTTGACCATGTTTCCATTGGAAAACAACATCGGCGAAACGTCCTGGACCGACTTGCAGCGTTCCCGGATGTGGACGGCATTGAGATAGGTCAGGTCCTTGCGCGTGCGCTCTTCGGCGCTAAGATGTCCGGTCCGCGGCCCCACCGGGAATTTGAAAACGATGATCGAATTAGGGCCGAAACTGCTTAGGGCGCCGGCTACTGTGGCGTCGAATCCCGTGAGGATCGCGCTGACCCCGATAATCGTGCCGGTGCCGATGATCACACCGAGCACGGTCAGGAACGCCCGCAATTTGTGGCTCCGAATGGTCTGGAGCGCCAGCACGATGCCATTGGTAAAGGCCAGTCTGGTCACGGCTATCTCTCCACCCTCAATGCTTCGATCGGATCCAGCTTGGACGCCCTTCGCGCCGGGTAGATCCCGAAAAAAAGCCCGACCGTCGCCGAAAGCCCGACGCCGATCGCAACCGAACTCCACGGCAGCGCCATCGGCACCGAGGTCAGGTTGCGCACCAGGACCGCCACGAACCACGCCGCAGCCACGCCGACCAGGCCACCCACGGCCGACAAGACCGCCGACTCTACCAGATACTGATTGAGAATGTCGCCGCGCCGGGCGCCGAGCGATTTCCGGATGCCGATCTCGTGGGTGCGCTCCGTCACCACCGCCAGCATGATGTTCATAATGACGATGCCGCCGACCACCATGAACACCGAGACGATCCCCACCGCCATACCGGCAATCGCAGCCGTGAGCCGCTCCCACAGGCTGACGATTGTCTCGGAGGCGAAAATGGAGAAGTTGTCGTCGAGCGCGGGCCCCATGTGCCGGTACGCCCGAAGCAGCACCCGGCACTCGTCCTGCGCCTCCTTCAGGCGCTGCTGATCGATCGCCTTGGCCACCAGCGCAATCCCGCTTCGGCTTCCGTAGGATTTGAAGTAGCTCTCGATCGGAATCATCACGAAGTTGTCCTGCGAGTTGCCGAAGACGCTGCCCAGCGATTTCGCTACGCCCACGATTTCGTAAGGGTCGCCCTGAATCGTGATGGATTTGCCAATCGGGTCCACCGCTTCGAAGAACTTGTTGCGCACGTCGCCTCCAATGAAGACCACGGGAGCGTGGCGGCGCACCTCCTCGTAAGTGATGGTCCGGCCGGTCTCGACCTGCACGTTGTTGATAACGGGAATATTATCCGTGACGCCCTGGAGGTTCACGTCTTCCATCGACACGCCCTTATACGCAATGCGCGCGCGGCGTCCCGCCGTCATGCCTATGTCCCGGAGCAATTTGGTCCGGCTTTTCAGAAATTCGTATTCAACGGGCTTGATCTCGGGATTCCGCTTCTGCATCTCGAAGAACTTCTTCGGGTCCCAAGGTCCGAACCAGGCCATGCGGACGACGCGGAAGCCGTCGGCCCCCATATTGGACACTTTGTCTGCAATGTAAAGGTCCATCCCGTGGATCAGCGCGGTCACCGCGATCAGCGTGGTGGTGGCCAGGATAATCCCCAGCAATGTGAGGAAACTACGCAGTTTGTTGGTCCGGAGCGAATCCAGAGCGATCCGGGTGGCCTCCCAGAAGGAGGCGCTCAGGCGGTGTTTTCGTGGTTCGGGCACGGCTCTTCAACAGAAGAGACGCGGATTTCGACCAATTGTTTCAATTAAGGGCCGCACTTCGGGCGGCTAATCCATGGCCGCCCCCGCAGCCTTGGGCACCTGCACCGCCGGGACATTGGAATCGTGTACCAGCCGGTTGAATGCCGCCAGTTCCGTGCTCATCAGCGAGTTCAGCGTCTTCAACTGGGCGTTCACCCGGGTCGCCAGATCCTCGTAGACCATGTACGACTGGTCGGTGGGCCGGTTGTCCGCGCTTTGCACCACGCCCAGGACGTGCGCGAGCTTGTTGTTCAGCTTGATCGGGAAGTTCAGCGGGTCTTCGCTGGCGCGGTTTTTGGTCTGGTAGAGTTCCTCTTCGACGGCAGCCAGCTTTTTGATCAGCGCGGAAGCGGCATCCGCCACCCGCTTGTCGTCGCGTTTGGCGTAGTCTTCCAGTTGTTTGCGAACCTCGCGGATGCGGATGACGCCCTCATTGGTTTCCGAGAGCTTGTCGCGAATCTGCAGGGAAAGCGACAGTTGGCGGGCGTAGTCCTCAGGTGTCGCCTGGAGCCGCGGGTCTTTTTTGACTTCGAAGCTCTGGGTCTGGGCCTTGCCGTCCACCGTGAGGCGAACCTGGTATTTTCCAGGTGCGGCGCGGGGCCCGGTAACGCTGCCCGCCCACATGATCAGGCCGGGAAACGTGGTCGCATCGGGATAGCGGAGATTCCACACGAACTGGTTCATTCCCGCCTGCGCGGAAAGCCGCGGGGGAGGGCCGCCGCGGAAGGGGTTTTCTTCCTCATCGGCCGGCGGAGCCTGCGGCCGGGGAGCTTCTTTGCTGGAGAATATCTTCACCGGTTTTCCGGATGCGTCGAGAAATTCGAGGGTCACTTCGCCCTGCGGCCGGTCCTTCAGCCAGTAGTTAATCACCGCGCCCGCCGGCGGATTCTGTCCGACTCCCGGCACGCCGCGTCCGCCGCCGCCGAACCGCCCGCCGGCGCCGAACCGGTAGGTGTCTTTGGGCTGAAACAGGTGGACGTCGCTGCTTTTGATGTCGTCGTTCAACTGGTACAGCAGCGGGACGTCATCGAGAACGTAAAAAGCCCGGCCCTGAGTCGCCACCACCATCTCCTGCTCGCGCTTCTGGAACGCCACATCGGTGATCGGCGTGATGGGAAGGTTGAGTTGGAACGGCTTCCAGTTTTCGCCGTCGTCGAACGAGATGTATAAGCCGAACTCGGTCCCGGCGACGAGCAGTCCCTTGTGGTTGGGGTCCTCGCGCACAACCCGCGTGAACGAGCGATCGGGGATGCCGTTGACGATCTTCTTCCAGGTCTTGCCGTAGTCGGTCGTCTTATAAAGGTACGGCCGGAAGTCGTCGGACTTGTACATGGTGGCGGCGACGTAGGCCGTCCCGGGGTCGTGCGCCGAGGCGTCGATCGAGTTGATCTGGCTCCACTCGGGCATGTCCTTCGGGGTGACGTTGGCCCAGTTCTTGCCGCCGTCGCGAGTGACGTGCACCAGTCCGTCGTCCGAACCCACCCAGATGACGCCTTTGGTTACGGGCGATTCCATGAACGTGAAGATGGTGCAGTAGTACTCGATGCTGGTGTTGTCCTGGGTGATGGGGCCGCCCGAGGTCCCCATTTTCGACTTGTCGTTGCGCGTCAGGTCAGGGCTGATGGGCTCCCAGCTCTGGCCCTCGTTGGTGCTCTTGAGCAGCACGTTCGCGCCGATGTAGAGAGTCTTGGGGTCGTGCGGCGAGAACGCGATGGGGTAGCTCCACTGGAAGCGGTACTTCATGGCATCTACGCCATAGCCCATGGTGTTGTCGGGCCACGCGTTGATGTCGCGGCTCTGGCCGGTGCGGTGGTCCTGCCGGGTAATCAGGCCGTCGTAGGAACCGGCATAAACCACCTCGGAGTTCGTGGGGTCGGGCGCGATCCAGCCGCTTTCGCCGCCGCCTACGTCGTACCAGTCGCTCTCGGTGATCCCGAAACCGGGGGTGCGGCTGGCCGTCCGCACGGTCGTGTTGTCCTGCTGGGCGCCGTAGATGTTATACGGAAAATCGTTATCGAGCGCCACGCGGTAGAACTGCGCCGTCGGCTGGTTCATCACGCTCGACCAGGTGTGGCCGCCATCGCTGGTGATGTTGGCGCCGCCGTCGTTCGATTCGATCATGCGCTCCGGATTGTCGGGCGCGATCCACAGGTCGTGATTGTCGCCGTGAGGCGTGCGGATCGCCGCAAAGGTGCGGCCGCCGTCGATCGAGCGGTACATCCCGGTATTGAGCGCGTACACCGTGTCGGCGCTCTTGGGATCGGCGAAGATGTGGGAGTAATACCAGGCGCGCTGCTTCAGGATGTTCTGGTCGTTGGTCCTGGTCCAGGTGCGGCCGCCGTTGTCCGAGCGGAACACGCCGCCGTCGGCCGCTTCCACCAGGGCCCAGACACGTTCGGGGTTAACGGGCGATACGGTCACGCCGATGCGGCCCAGCACGCCGCGCGGGAGACCCTGCGCGCGCGAGATGTCGGTCCAGTGATCGCCGCCGTCGGTGGACTTCCACAGCCCGCTTCCCGGTCCGCCGCTATCGAAATGGTATGGGCTGCGTCGCACCTGCCAGAAACTGGCATAGAGTACCCGCGGGTTGCCCGGATCCATTGCGATGTCTACCGCCCCGGCGTCCGGACCGCGCGTCAGTACCAGCTTCCAGGTTGTGCCGCCGTCGGTGGAACGGTAAACGCCCCGCTCTTCGTTCGGGCCCCACAAGTGGCCGAGAGCGGCGACATAGACGATGTCCGGGTTTTTCGGATGCACCCGCACCGCGCCGATGTGGTAGGTCTGGTCCAGCCCCATGTGCCGCCAGGTCTTGCCGCCATCGAGGGACTTGTAAACCCCGTCGCCGTTCGAAGCATTCCCGCGCACGCAGGCCTCGCCCATTCCGGCGTAGACGATGTTGGGGTCGGAATCGGCCACCGCCAGGGCGCCCACCGAGGATGTCTTGAAGAATCCGTCGGAAATCGGAGCCCAGGTGGCGCCGGAATCGGTGGTCTTCCAGACTCCTCCGCCGACGGCGCCGAAGTAATAGGTGTTGGGCTGGGAGGCCACGCCGGCGACCGCCACGGAGCGGCCCCCCCGGAACGGTCCTACCAGGCGAAATCGCAGTTCCTTATAGAGATCGCCCTGCGCGAAAACCAGAAGGGGGAGGGCTGCAAGCACCAGAAGCCGGACGGATTTCATAAACCGGAATGGTATCAAAGTCGGGGGACTGCAGGTCGCATTCCTCATCGGGGCGGCGCCGACTGGCGGGGCTAAAGCCCCCACGCAGGTTGAAACCTGCCTCACACGGCGTGGGGCCGACTCCAGCCGGCGCGGGCTTTCAAGCCCGCCTATCCGCGGTGCTGAGAATTCCGGGCAGGCGGCCAGGCGCTGCGCCGCGGGCGCTCGCCGTTACCGGGGAAACCCCTTGCGCAGGGACAGCCGGTTCTTCGCCAGCTCGCTAAACCGCGCCTTAGCCCGCGATTTGATCAGCCGGAACCGGTTTGCCGACAGGCCCATCTGTTCGCAGATCTGGTCCTGGCTCTGCTCCCTGAGGTAGAAGCGGATCAGGATCTCGCGCTCGCGCTGGTGCAGGTTCCTGAGCACGCGGAGGGCGATCTGGTGCTGCTCCTTCTCGATCAGCTGGTGTTCCGAACTCGGCCGGTGGTCGGTTAATGCCATTCCGTAATCCATGTCCGCCTGATTGCGGCGGTTTCGCACGGCGACTTCGATGTGCGCGGCGATCTGGCGGCGGACCACTGTGCGGACGTATCCCATAAGCCGCTCGGGCTCGCGGAGATCGCCGCGCTGGATGGACTGCAGGATGATGAGAAAGACATCGTGTACCCGGTCGTCCAGGTCCTGCACTCCCAACTGGCGATAAAGCTGGAAGCGGATGCCCTTCGAGCACAGATCGTACAATTCCTGAATTCGCGCCGGGTCTCCCTCCTGGACTCCGCGGACCAGATCGGTATAACCAGGTTCGGCCGCGTCGGGCCGGGAGACGACGTCAGACTCGCTCTCGAAACTCATCAGTTCCCCATGACGAACCAGGCGCCCCAATAGGAAGGCCGGGCACGCCATCCGCCCTCGCGGATCATCCGCCGCTGCGCGCGGCTGAGCGCCCCGGCCGCATCTGCCTGCCTGCCCGAGCGATACTCCCGGTAAAACGCGGCAAAGAGATCGCCGTCCTCATCCGGCGTGGCCCACCGGCTGGCGAGCACGGACCGCGCGCCCGCGGTCAGCCACGCGCGCGTCAATCCCATCAGGCCGGTGCCCGGAAGCGCCTCGCCGGACGCCGAATCGCAGCCGCTCAATACCACCAGCCCTCGAGCGATCCGCCAATGCGAAATTTCGACCGGCGAGATCAGCTCGGGTTCATAACCCGGACCCAGCCCGAGCGCCATCAGCGCATGATGCCGGGGCTGCGAGGATTCCAGAAAATGAAGCGAGAAGTGCATCACCGCGGGGTTGCGCAGCAGCGCCTCACGCAGCGTTTTCCGCGAAACGTCTTGGCCGCGGAGCAGAAGGCTTTCTCCGTTCCACTCCCTGGCGCACCGCTCTACTTCGCCGCCGCTTCCCACCAGCCGGGCGAGAGCCAGTGTGGGATCCGGGGGGCGCACATCTGCGAAGAGCTTCCACCCGGCGGTACGGCGGGGAGCGGGGTCGCGCGCAAGCCGGATGTCGGCCGTATTGTAGATCGGGTCGCCGACCCCCAGGAACAGGCCGCTTACGCCGGTGGTGCGCGGCCCCGCGTTTTCCAGCCAGAAGGCGGCGCCGGGAATCGGCTGAAGGACGTGCCGCTCGACGAGAAAGACAGGGCGCGGTTTCCGCTCGACCTGCAGTGCCGCGAGCGGGATTCCGATGAGGCCAGGGTCCAGCGCCAGCAGCCAGCGCTGCCTGGCGCGGAAGCGCGGCGCCAGTGGTGCGAAGAGACTGTGGTACAGCCGCAAGGGAGCGTCGGAGGCCAGGCGGTTTTCGCGGGTGTCTTTGCGGAACTCCGCCGCCAGCCGCTCGATTTCGGTGCGTGCGGGAAGCAGGTAAAGCTTCAATCCCTGGCGATCCAGGGCCCAGAGCCAGGAGACGGATGCACCCAGCCGGATGCTGATCATGGCCGTGGATCGGTCGAGCGAAGCACGCAAATGGCCGACGGATTCCGCCGGGAGCGGGGCAAGATCGGGTGCCGCCGAGGCTTCCATGCGAATCCATTCGGCGCGTGCCGTATTCAGGGCGCCCAGGTCGCCGCCGCGCAGCGAGTTTACCTCCGCTCTTTGGAGGCGGGCAACGGCTTCCCAGTAGGTAGGGGGGAACTCGGAGACCTCTTCCTGGCGGTCCCGGACCAACATCCGCAGGCTGATCGCCCGGTTCTCTTCGGAGGCTTCAAAGCTCTCGCGGATCAATTGGGGGTCGCCGGTTTCCAGGTAAAGCCGGTTGGCTGCGTCCACCAGGCCGGAATAGATGCGATCCAGAATTCCCTCGGCCCCGATTTGGCCGGCATCGCCGGCCGGAAGCGACCATCGCCAGGCGCGTGCCAGGCGCACGGCGACCCGTAAATCCGCCAAAGCATCCCTGTAACGTTCCTGCGCCAGGTGAAGCTCTCCGCGCGTCAGGTATACATCCCAGGTGGGCATGGCGGCCGGCGAGCGCAGGGAGGCCTCCAATCCCTGGTCGAGCAGGGCGGATGCGGAGGTCAGGTCGCCCTGTGCCAGCCGCAGTTTGCCGAGGTTTGTAAGGGATGCTTCGAGGGGGAGGCGCTTCAGTTTGCGCAGGTAATAGGCATGAAGCAGGGGACCCTCGGCGGCGTCGATCCTGCCGGCGCGCAACAACTCCTCTCCGAGTTTGTTGCAGCCGACCGCTACCAGAGCCGTGTCGCCCTTCCGGGCGGCGGCGGCGATCCCGTTCCGGAACAGTCCGACGGCTTCCGGTATGCGGTGCTGGCGTGCCCGGAGGGCGGCCATCTCGAATTGCAGTTGGGGCAAATGGCGGGCTCGCTGCTCGCCCTTCCACGCAGCGAGGCTCTTTTCCAGCCAGGCGACGGCGGCATCCTGCTCGCCCATTTCGGAGTACAACGAAGCGAGGTTGGCGTCAACGGCGGCGGCGGCGATGGAATCGCCGTTGGCTACCGCGACTTTTCGGGCATTGAAAAACGCGTTCAGGGCCGACTTGTACTGGTGGAGAGCGAACCGGCAGCCGCCGACGTTCGCGATGGCGCGAGCTTCGACAAAGCGGTCAGGAATCGCATCGGCATTCCGGCGGACCCGCTCAAACCGGGCTTCCGCGTCTGCGTACCGGGCTGCCTGAAAGAGCGCGGCGCCCGTGACGAGCTGGTCGAGCAACGCTTGCCGTGTTGCTGATGGCGTATTTGCCGGCAGGGGCTTCGCCCTTGCCATCGGATTAGGCCTGAATCCGGCTCCAATCAGAGATATGAAGATCAGGCAACAAGCCAGAACTCCGGCCGTTTCCAAAAATATCCCGCTCCCCGAGGGCCAACTTAAAGAATTCCGGTTACAAATCTGGTTTCTTTGGGGCATTCCCCGAAAGGAATAGCCCCAAAGAATAGTACCAGCTTTCATCTTGTAATTGGACCCCGATATGGGGTTTTATTCGCAGGACGCGCCTGTGGGAGCGCGAGTTAAGGGTGAGTCAGTTCAGCTTAGAAGTTCCACAGTCCGGTCAGGATGATGATAATCGGGTCTGTTGACATTCGTTTGCCAGAAAGAAATCGCCGAATTTCTTGCGGCTTCTTTCGATTCCAAGTTAGAACGCACTGCGGACGGACTCCGAATTCAAAACTTTCAACTGATTCAATTCAAAGGGGAAATGTTTTGCGAAAAGCGGTGACCGCGTTTCCGTCAGCGTCAAATTTTCGCCGCGGCGGCAAAATCGCGTCACTTTCGATGCACACAGACTGCTGATTTCGGGGGACTTAGGGACTGGCGCTTTTCGTGCAATTGCGACGCTCGTATGCTGGATCGCCTGAGTGGACAACTGGAACACTACATGGATCTGCTCAGTACGCGGCAGAAACTGGTGGCATCGAACATCGCCAATGCCGATACCCCCGGCTATCATGCGAAAGACATCGATTTCCAGTCCGAGTTCGCCAATGCCATGGGCACTACCCCACAGGTGATTGAAGCGGCGGGGCTAAAAGTGAAAAACGACGGTAATAATGTCAGTCTCGATCGCGAATCGCGATTGCTTGCAGAAAACGCGATGCGGTTCCAGGTTGCCACCAGCCTGCTGCGTTCGCACCTGGCCGAAATCCGGTCGGCAATCGATGAGGGCAAATCGTCATGAGCCTGTTTTCGGCGCTTTCGATCGGGGCATCCGGGATGGCCGCGCAGCGTGCGCGCGCCGAACTGCTGGTCGAAAATCTTGCCAATGCAGAGACCACTCGTACTCCTGAGGGCGGCCCCTATCGCCGGAAGGACGTGGTTTTCGAGAGTTCCTCCGTGTCGTCGCCGTTCTCGTCGATGCTGGATGTCGAGATGGGAGACGCGGGCGGCGTGAGCGTCTCCGATGTGATCACCGATAGCAGCGATCCCGAACTCCGCTACCTTCCCGGCCACCCGGACGCGAATGCGCAGGGTTACGTGGCCTTTCCGCATGTGAACCCGGCGGAGGACATGGTGGACCTCATGGGAGCATCCCGAAATTACGAGGCGAACGTCGCCGCCATCACCGCCGTGAAAGATATGATCTCGCACACCCTGGATCTAATGCGTTAGGCCGACTATGCCTGCTCCGATCACTCCGATTTCCGGCGCCGGATTGTCCGCCCCGCTCAGTACGCCGGGCGAATCGCGCGGTACCGGGTTCGGAGATGTGCTCTCCGAGGCCATCCGCAGCGTGGAGACGGCGGGACAGAATGCCGGCGATTCAGTCGAACGGTTTCTTTCGGGCGAGGGCGGCGAGGACCTTCACACCACTGTCCTGGCGACCCAGAGGGCGGAACTCTCGTTTGAACTCTTCCTGCAGATGCGAAATAAGGCAGTGAGCGCGTACCAGGAAATCATGCGAATGCAGATGTAGCCTATCAGGTCCGCGCGGATTCCCGCCGATCTACCCAGCGTACTCTTCCGGCTGACGCATGAAACGAATTCTGGCTAACCTCTCGGTCCGGCAACAAATCACCATCGCGGTGACCGCCTTGCTGGTTCTTGCCGGATTGTGGTCGCTCGTGCGCTGGAATCGCGAATCGGATTTCAAACCGCTGTTTACGGGGGTTGCGCCGGAAGATGCCGCCGCGATGGTCCAGAAGCTCAAGGAGTCGGGCACGGATTACCGGCTGCCGGAAGGCGGCGGGTCGATCCTGGTCCCCTCCGCCCGTGTGGCGGAGCTGCGACTGGAATTTGCCGCTGCCGGGCTGCCCAAAACCGGGCGGATAGGTTTCGAACTGTTCGACAAGGCGAACCTGGGCGCCACCGAGTTCAGCGAGCACGTGAATTTCCGGCGGGCGCTGGAGGGTGAGCTCGAACGCTCGGTGATGTCGCTGGCGGAGGTGGAAGCGGCGCGCGTGCACGTCACCTTTTCCAAGGACTCGGTGTTCCTGGAGTCGCAGCAGCCCGCCAAGGCCAGCGTGCTGGTAAAACTGCGGCCGGGAGCGCACCTGGCTCCGGCCAACGTGCAGGCTATCGATAACCTGGTGGCGAGCGCGGTCGAAGGCCTCTCTCCGGATGCGGTTTCGGTCCTGGACATGAATGGGAACCTCCTCGGGCGCCCCAAGGCTCAGGGGGGCATCGACGGGCCGGAAGCGTCCGAGGCATCCCTGGAATTCCGGCACAAGATCGAGGCCGACCTGGTGACCAAGATCAATTCGACCCTGGAGCCGCTGCTCGGGGCGAACAAATTCCGGGCCGGCGCTTCCGTGGAATGCGATTTCTCGGGAGGCGAGCAGAGCGAGGAGCTATTCGATCCATCCCGTTCGGTAATGGCGAGCTCGCAGCGGACGGAGGACACATCCGGATCTTCCGGCGGCAGCGGAGTCCCCGGCACCGCCTCGACTCTTCCCCGGCCGACCTCGCGCCCCGGGACGAGCGGAAGCCGTGTCTCGCGGGTCTCCGAAAGCATCACGTATCAGACCAGCCGGACGGTGAAGAAAACCCGTTTGCCTGCCGGGACGGTACGCAAAATGTCGGTCACTGTCCTGTTGGACCAGGACGTCACCTGGCAAAAGTCGAACCAGGGGATGCAGCGGGTCCTGGTTCCGCCGCCTCCTGAAAAACTGAAGATTATTCGCGACCTGGTGGCCGGGATCACCGGGTTCAGCGCCGAACGGGGCGACCAGCTCATTGTCGAAACGCTTCCGTTCGAATCCACGCTGCAACTCGAGCCGCCGCCATCTCCGCTCGCGCCGTCGGTACCGCCGGCTTCGAACCCTCTGGGCCTTCCGTTTCGGTGGGATCGCAAATGGTTGCCCGCCGCCGGGGGAGCCGCCGCCGTGGTCTTTCTGCTGACGGTTTTCCTCTTCATGAGGGCGCGCCGTAAACGGGCGAAAGCCCCGATAGTGACTGGCGCGGCCGAACTGCCCGCGGGACAGGCTGCCGGCGGGGTTCCGGCGCTCGAAGGCGGGGACGGAACCGACATCGAGGCCAAACTGGCCGAACGGGACGCACTGCAGAATCGCCTCGATAGCCAGGCGTTGAAGGCGTTGACTCTCTCACCGGTGATTACCAAAACGGCGGAAGTGCTGGCGAAGCACCTGAGGGAGAAAATCTCGAAAGAGCCGGAGATTTCGGCACAGATTCTGCGCACCTGGATCCGGGACGAGGAGAACTGAAGCATGATTGTCAATTCGAACACTCCCGCTTCCAAGGCCGATTTGGAATCCATCAGCGGCCTGCGCAAGGCGGCGATGCTGCTGATCGTCCTCGGGGAGCAGGCCAGCGCCGAGATTCTGCAACACCTCTCGGAGGAGGAGGTGCAGAAGGTCAGCCGCGAGGTCGCCCGGGTCACGGCCATCTCCGCCGAGCATGCCGAATTGCTGCTCAACGAATTCCATCATCTGTCGGATGCCGGAGACTACGTGGCGCGCGGCGGAATCGATTATGCCCGCAAGCTGCTGATGCGGGCCTTCAGTCCCGACACGGCCAAACGCCTGCTCGACCGGCTGGCGAAAGCTCTCGGCGCGGAGGCGGCCTCATTTGACGCCATTCAAAAGGCCGACCCGCAGCAACTGGCCAAGTTCATCCACAACGAGCATCCGCAGACGATCGCCCTGGTGCTGTCGCATCTGAACTCTTCCCAGGCGGCAGCCCTGCTTACCTCATTGCCCGCCGGGCTGCGGTCCGATGTCTCCCAGAGAATGGCGAGCCTGGACCAGATTTCACCGGAGATCATTCTGAAGATCGCGAGCGTGATCGGCCAGAAGCTGAAGGCTCTCGGCGAGTTCAGCCGCGAGTCCTACGGCGGCGTCCGCGCGGTGGCCGAGATTCTGAACCGGCTCGACTCCTCTTCGAGCCGCGAGATTCTGGACAATATCGAGCACCAGGACACGAATCTGGCGCAAACCATCCGGCACCTGATGTTTGTCTTCGAAGATCTGCTGCTGATCGACCCGCTTGGCCTCAAGGAGGTGGTGGCCAAGGTGGACCGCAAGCTGCTGACGGTGGCGTTGAAGGGCACGAGCGAGCAACTGCGCAATCAGCTCCTCGGCTGCATGTCGCAGCGCGGCGCCGACATGCTCAAGGAAGATATGGAGGCGCTGGGCCCGATCAAGATCAAGGAGGTGGAGGCGGCCCAGCAGCAGATCATCGCGATTGTGCGCCAACTCGAGTCCGAAGGCGTTGTCAGCCTGAAGGGAGCCGTCGGGGAGCAGTATGTCGTGTAAGATCCTGGAGTCGGACGAGCCGGGATCCGCCGTGCCGGTTCCCTGGAAGCAGGTCCACTCGGGAGCGGCGAGGCACACCGCTGAACCTTTGAGCGATGGCCGTGCGGAGCAGATCGAACGGCTCCGGCAGGAGGCGGAACAGCGCGTCCGGGAGGCGCATGCGGCTGGTCTCCGCGAAGGAGAGGCCGCGGGGCGGAACCGCGCGGCCGCGGACTTGCAACCGATCGTCGAGAAATTCGCGCAGACCGCCGGCGAATTGGCGCAGTTGCGCGCCCGCCTGCGCCGGGAGGCCGAGGCCGACACGCTCAAGCTGGCCCTGGCCATCGCACGACGGGTACTGCGCCGGGAACTCGCAATCGATCCGGACGCCCTCGAAAACCTGCTGCTCGGCGCTCTCGAAAAGCTGCGCGGGCAGGAGATCGCACGGGTCAGGATCCACCCCTCGCACGCCGACCTGGTGACTGCCTGCCTGCGGCGGGGGAGCTCCGGCACGACGGTGGAGGTGATTCCCGACCCCGGGCGACCGCCGGGCACCGCGATCTTTGAAACCGAGCGGGGAAACCTCGACGCCTCGGTCGAAACCCAGCTTCAGGAAATCGAGCGCGGGCTGGCCGACCGGCTGCGAAACCAGCCATGACCGAATCTCTTTCGCTATCCCCCTATTTCGCCGAGTTGGAGCGCCTTTCGCCGGTCCGCTGGACCGGAGAGGTGACCGAAGTCTCGGGCCTGCTGATCGAGTCCCGCGGGCCGGATGTGGCGATCGGGGATTTCTGCGAGATCTCGACCGCTTCCGGCCGCCGCATCCGCACGCAGGTGATCGGCTTTCGCAAAGGCCGCGTGCTCGCGATGCCGTTGGAAGAGGTAGACGGGCTGCAGATGGGGAACACCGTTATGGCGCGCAGCGAGGACGCCCTGGTCGAAGTCGGGCCGGAGTTGCTGGGGCGCGTGGTCGATGGCTTCGGCAAGCCGATGGACGGCGGCCCGGCGATCCGGGGCGAAGCCGGATACCGCCTCTACGGGACTCCCTCCAGTCCCATGGAGCGGGAACACATCACGAAGCCGCTGGTGACCGGGATCCGCGCGATCGACGGCTTGCTAACCTGCGGCCAGGGGCAGCGGATCGGCATTTTCGGAGGCAGCGGCGTCGGCAAGAGCACCCTGCTCGGTTCCATGTCGCGCCACAACTCGGCGGACGTGACGGTGATCGGGATGATCGGCGAGCGGAACCGCGAGGTGCGCGGGTTTCTGGAGAACGAACTGGGGCCGGAGGGCCGCAAGCGTTCCGTGGTGGTTTGCGCCACTTCCGAGCGGCCGGCGCCGCTTCGCGTGCGGGCCTGCTTTGTATCGCTGGCCATCGCGGAGTATTTCCGCGACCAGGGGGCCAACGTGCTGCTGGTCATGGATTCGGTCACGCGCCTCGCCATGGCGCAGCGGGAAATCGGGCTTGCGGCCGGAGAGCCGCCCAGCCAGAAAGGCTACACCCCGTCCGTCTTCAACCTGCTGCCGAAGATCCTGGAGCGCGCCGGGAATTTCCGCGGCGGCTCGATTACAGGCTTCTTCACGGTGCTGGTGGAGGGGGACGATTTCAACGAGCCGATCTGCGACGCCGTACGCGGCATCCTGGACGGCCATTTCATCCTGTCGAGGCAGCTGGCCGGGCAGGGGCACTATCCGGCGATCGACATTCTGCATTCGGTCAGCCGGCTGGCGTCGGCGATCTCGACGCCACCCCAGAAAGACGCGGCGCGGAAGATCCGGCAGGCGCTGGCGGCCTACAAGGATTCGGAAGACCTCATTCAGCTGGGAGCATACGCGGCGGGCTCCAACCCGGTGCTGGACTCGAGCATCCGGCTTCGTCCCGAACTGCTGGAGTTTCTCCGGCAGGATCACTTGTCCACGTGCCCGCTGCCGGAAACGCTCGCCAAAATGGCGGAGCTTTCGTCCCGGCTCGAGGGCGCCGTGCCCAGGCTCGCCGCCGCCAAGTCATGACGCCGTTTCGCTTTCGCCTGGAAAAGGTCCTCGAATGGCGGCGGCTTCAACTGGAGCAGGAGGAACTCCGGTTCCGGCAGCAGACGGCGGCGCTGGCCGCTCTCGACCGCAGCCGGGCCGAACTGGAAGCCGCCGGCGTTCGCGCCGAAGAGCAGGTTCGCGAGTGGATGCCCTTATCCGGCGCCGATCTGGGTGCGCTCGGCGCATACCGGCAGGAAGTGCACCGGCGCGAACGGCAAATCGCGGGCCAGCGGCAGGAATGCGTTCAGGCGATGGCTGCCAGGCAGAAAGCCCTGCTCGAAGCGCAGCGGCGGTGTCGTCTGTTGGAACGGTTGAAGGCCCGCCGAATGGAGGAGTGGCGTGGAGGCCTCGACCGCGAGTTACAGGAACTGGCGTCGGAATCCTTCCTGGCGCGCTGGAACCGCGAACGGTCCTGAAGGCCTACCAGCCTTCCCAGACGTATGCGGAAAACTTGCGCGCCGTGCGGAAGCCTACGCGCTCATACAAGCCGACGGCGTTCTCGTTGGCGGCGGTCACCGTGAGGCTGGCGGAGCGGCAGCCCATCTCCTGCAGCGTCGTCAGGGACCGGCGCAGCAGCGCATACCCAGTTCCCGTGCCGCGCACCGATGGACTCACGCAAATCTGGGTGATGTGGCCGGCACCCGAAGCGACGATACTCGCCAGGGAAATGCCGCACAATTGCCCTGTTGCCCCCTCGAATGCGGCGTAGGATGCCGGGCGGTAGAACGTGCCGCAGCCCGGATATTGCACGATGTTGTAAAGGAAACGGCGCGCGCCCGCGGTGCTCCGGTACTGGTCGTTGATCCGGCTATCCACGTGGCCTGCATAGGCGGCCGAGATCAGCGATGCAGCGGTGTCCTGGTAATGATCGGACCAGTGCTCGAGATAGACCGGGCGGCCGACCCTGCCTTCCGCGAACCTGGCCCCGTGGAGGTCGATCCGCATGAAGTTCCGTTCGTATGAACTCACGCATTGCGAAAACGGAACCGGGAGGGCCGGAGGGTACCGGAGCATCATCAATTGCGATTCGATCCGGCTGGCCAGCGGACTTGAGGTGATGGCCGCGAGCGCCCATTCAAGCATCTGGTTTTCGCGCTCCACCGTGTGGTACTCGCGGCGCAGATAGAGATCCCCGATCAGGCCCTTGTTTTCCTCCAGAACGTAATACAGGTATCCCGATACGCCGCCGTCCTCGAGCAGAGCGCAGCCGTTCAGGGCGCGCAGATCCACGAATCGCCGCACCAGTTCGGCCGATTTTTCGAAATCCCACTCCAGTTCGTTCTGCCAGGCGGCCGCCTCTTCGACCAGCAGCGGTTCCAATTCGCGCGCGGAAATCCGGCGCAAATCCACGATCTCGGGCGCCCGAAAGGCGGGCGGCGGGTCCAGGCGTGCAGCCATTGTCGTGCTATTGTACTCCGTACATTGCCGCGTAACTCAACTGCTGCTTCACGAAATCGCGCGGATAGGAAATCGCGACACTTTCGACTTTTCCCGCGGGGTTCATCCTGGGCTCGAGATCGGCATTGATGCCGCACCAATAGGTCGGCACGTTCAGCCGCTTGTATCTTTCGACCACCTGGTCGCGCAGCGCCGGATCGAAATGCACGGCGTAGCGGTCCACCAGCGCTTTGATTGCGTTGTAGTCACCCTCGGCCTTAATCCGCATCAGTTCCGCCAACAGCATCCCGACTCCCTTGTGCATTTGGTCGAAATCCTTCAGCAGCAGGTATGTCTTGCCGCTTCGCTCGACTTTCTGGATGGCGCCGGTCTTGTCCAAGATGTAATTCACGATCAACTGCCGGTTACGCTGGTGGTCTTCTTCGATCGTGCCCCCTTTGGGAATGCGGTAAAGCTGCGTCAGGGCCACCCGCACGGCGCTGTAGTACATGGCTTTGGCCACGTTCGGGCTGGAAACCAGGCCGAGCTGCTGAAGCCTGGGGTCGGTGATGTTCCACAGCGCCATCAGGTCGGCGCGCGCTTCCTCCAGGGTCGAGAAATATTCCTTCAGGTAGGCTTCCGCGCCGCCCTGGAGTTTGGGATCGAGTTTGCCGGAACCGTGGCCGATCACCTCGTGGAGGGCGGTCATCATGTCCGACGCTCCTTCGCCGTATTTCCTGCAGATGGCGATCTCCCCGGGCGTGGCGGCGAACTCTTCGAGCGGCCCCTCGCCGGTGCCCTGCCGCAAAGTGCGCGAACTCCCCGTGAAGAGGAAGCTCTTGCTCCCGTACTTCTCGCGAATCTCGTTCTCGTTGGGAAGGTTGTCGCCCACGGTGCTGACGTGGAAGTCGCCGGTTTCGATGACGGTTTCCACCGCCTTGGCGAGAGGCGGCTTGACCCCTTGTTTCTTGTACTGCGGCAGCCAGGGAGCGTGGTCCTCGAAATACTGCGCATTCGCGGCCAGCTTGACCATCAGCTGATTGAGCTTCTGATCGGTGATGGTGACGAAGCTCTGGGAAGTGCCCTTGGCGGCTCGCGCATCGCGGTACACCTCAATGAATCCATTCGCGAAATCGACCGGCGGATTGTTCTGTACCCAGTCGATGCCGAAGCGGATCCAGTCGGCCGGATCGCCGGTTTCGTAGTACCGGATCAAGGCGTCCAGGACCGGCCCCTGGCCCGGCTCGGCGTATGCCTTTGCCTTCCGGAGGTAATCGACGGCTTTCTTCAGAAACGGCGCATACATCCCCGCGGCGACTTTCCCATCGGGCGTGCCGGCACGCCACACCTCTTCGACCAGTTTCCCGGAATCGGTCTTGACGAGGCGCGAGTTGAGCGGATGCGTGTCATGAAAGCCGGCGAGGTCCGCCATGCTGACGTTGCGATAGAAATTGTTGGCGCTGGCCTGAAGCATGTCCAACTTGCCCCGGGGGCTCTTGGCCGTGATCATGGGCTGGAAATTCGGGTCGAACAGCGAGGGCCGGAGCGCCTCCAGTTCGCGGTCGAGATCCGCCTGGCTGTGGATCCGGGCCCCGTACGCCGCCGGCTGGAAGCCGTGCGCCTGGAAGACCGCCGCGGCCGCCACCTGCAACTCGGCGAAAGTGAAATCCGGCAGGAACTTCTGCGCGGTCATCTCGTTGTGGTTGCCGCGATTGGCCCAGAAGAGCTTCGCGAACCCGGCGATTTTCCCGCGTGCCGCCGCCGGGACCGCGTCCTCGTGCCGCATCAGTTCTTCGAGCAGGTATTTCTGCCGGAGCCCGTAGACGGAATTCTGGTCGTAGTTGATCGGGTCGATGGCGATCGAAGCCCGGGTGAGCCAGTAAGCCAGCGCCTGCTGGCGCGGCGCGAGCTGTTTGAAACTTTCGGCCTCGAGTTGGACGAACCCGGTGGTGCGGACACGATCGACCAGCGCGTCCGTTTGCGCCAGGGCGGCGCAGGAAATTGCTAAGAGCAACAAGCAGCGCAAACAAAAATACCTCTGTCTTCTATCGTATCCCCGGTTGGCTGTGCCGCCGGGCAACACTCCGGGATCGGCGGGGCCGAACAGGGCGAGAACCGGCGAGCCGAGGTCGTCTATCGCATCCCCGGTTGGCTGTGCCGCCGGGCAACCCGGACGTTGCCTCCTCTCGGAGCCCAAACTCCGGGATCGGCGGGGCCGAACAGGGCGAGAACCGGCGAGCCGAGGTCGTCTATCGTATCCCCGGTTGGCCGTGCCACCGGGCAACCCGGACGTTGCCTCCTCTCGGAGCCCAAACTCCGGGATCGGCGGGGCCGAACAGGGCGAGAACCGGCGAGCCGAGGTCGTCTATCGTATCCCCGGTTGGCCGTGCCACCGGGCAACCCGGACGTTGCCTCCTCTCGGAGCCCAAACTCCGGGATCGGTGGGGCCGAACAGGGCGAGAACCGGCGTGCCTACGGCCGCGGCAAGATGGGTTACCCCCGAATCGTTGCCGATATAGAGACGGGCGCGCGCCAGCCAGCAGCCCAGTTCGTAGAGATCGTCGATCCGCACCGCGTTTTCGAGCGGAGGATCTTCCGGGCCGGCGCACCAGCGCACCGGCATCACGCGTTCCAGGCGGCGCGCCAAGGCCTCAAAGCGGTCCAGCGGCCAGTTCTTGTTCGCGCTTCCGGAGAACGGGTGGATGATGGCGAAGTCTTCGCGGGGAACCGTGCATTCGATGCGCGGAATGCCGTCGCCCGAACCAGGCGCAATGGTTCCGACCTGTTCCAGATAGAAGTCGATGGCATGCATTCCCGGCCCGTCCGGCAGGGCGCGGAAGAAAGTAAACGGCAGTCCGAGCGAGGCAACCGCACGGCGGAACTCCGGGCGATTCGAGCCGTACCAGGAGACGATCGAATCGAAGCCGCGCAGGTCCGAAATCAGGCGTTCGGGGGCGTCGGTAATGCCCAGCAGATCCAGGCCGGTGGAGGCGATCGGGCGGGCGCGGTTGGCGAAGCGGGCCAGCGGCACGTTGGCGGAGGCGGCCCAGACCTCCACGTAGCCGGCTTTCAGGCATTGCATCGCCGGAAGCGAGACGATAAAGTCCCCGATCGCACCGGGACGAATGATGAGCCTTCGCATTCCGCATCCATTTTCTCAAAACAGCAAAGGAAGCCACCGTTTTATGCACAGCGAATCCACCGCGGCTGCACAGCCGTTTCGTTGTAACCGATTGGAAACATTGCGAATAAAAATTGTCGAAAACGGCATGTTTACGAACGAAAAAGCGTTGACCCGATGACTGATCCGGAGCGATAGTGAAGGTGGTTCCAAGAGGTTTGTGGAACAGCAAGCCTCCGATGACGTAGCGGACCGGGAACGATGATCCGCAACTGGCACTAGAAATAGAAACGGTTGCGGGGAGCGAACGGAATCGGGCGTTGTTGGAAGGTGGGTCGGCGTGGAACCGGTGGTTGAGGCGTTTGAGTCGGAAGGATGTAAAAGTCCTGAAGAGGAGCTTCAGCAGGCTGGCTAACATGCCGGACCGATTGACGAAACCGCAACGGGCCAAGGCGAAGAAACAGCCGGCTGCCGGGGCAAACCGGTAGACAGTTGTGGAGTCGAAAGCCGAACGGGCGGTGAACATGATCGGTTTGGAGCGCGAAGTAGCAGGTCGGAAGCATTGACCTCGTGAGGGTGTTCGCGAAAGCGGAAGTCGTCACGGGAGAGCGAAAGGCCGTTACGAGCGTCCGATCCCGGCGGAGAAAACACCGCGGCGTGCTTCAAGGCATTGAGCCGGTAACCGGAGAAAACGGTTATTGGGGAGCCGAGAAGCGAAGCGCCCGGAATCTTCAGCCGCGACGTTCGATGCCGTGCATGCCGGTAGCGAGCAGGCTGTGAAACGGGTCACTTGGAACCATTTTCTTTTTGCCCCCACACAAAATCACCGATCAGCGGCAGATGGTCCGACGCTACCAGCGCTTTGCGCGTCCGGTGCAGCGTGAGATGCTCCAGGTGGAGGATCGGATCGTAGTAGATGTGGTCCAGGTGCAGGAACGGCAGGACCCCGGGGTAAGTCCGCGACCGGCGCAGGTGGCTGCGCACGTCGGCGCTTTCCAGGTGGGAGCGCAACAGCCGCGTGGCAAGACCGCGGGTCCATTCGTTGAAATCGCCCAGCACGATGCGTGGCGACTCGATCTCCGCGTCGTTCAGCAGCTCGGGTGCGAGCAGTTTTCTCCCCTGCACACGCCGTTCGATCAGCGCCGTCCCCAGGTGGACATTGAAAATGTGAAGCACCTTGCGGCCGTTCACGTTGAGGTCGGCCCGCAGGCAGCCGCGCTCTTCGCGCCCGCGAACGCTCAGATCGTAATTGTGAACCGACCGGATGGGGAAACGGCTAAGGACCACGTTGCCGTAAGCATAGCCCCGATACTTGCGGTTCTCACCCAGCGCATACTCCAGCTGAAGCTCCGCCGAGATCACCTCGGCCTGGTGCTCCATCACTTCCTGGAGGGCGATAATGTCCGGCTCGATCTCCTGGAGGACTTCGGCAATCCGGACGGCGCTCGTTCGGCCGTCCATGCCGCGGCACTTGTGCACGTTATAGGTGACAATCCGCATGGCCCTACACTTTTAGTGTAACGTCCCGAATCCGGACACCGGTGTCCGAAGGGGTGAAAGAAAACACAGGACTTCCGTTGGCACACGCCGTGCAGTCTACCGGCCGTGCTTCAGGATTTGAGATTCGCAACCCGGGTGTGGCGTGCCAATCCGGGCGTTGCGGTAGCCGCAGTTGCTGCCCTGGCCATCGGAATCGGCGCCGGCACGGCGGTGTTCAGCCTGATGGACGCGGTCATCTTGCGGCCACTGCCCTATCCCGAACCGGACCGGCTGGTCACGGTGTATGCGACCGAAAACCACCGCGGCATGAATGCCTCCTGGCCGATGGTGCGCGATTGGCAGCAGCAAAATCACTCTTTCGAGCACCTGGCGGCGTACGCGGGCGGTTCCGCCAACCTGACGGGCGGCGGTGAGCCGTGGCGGATTCACGTGGCCCGCGCCACTCCTGAGATTTTCGCCGTGTTGGGCGCCTTACCGCTTGCCGGATCGCTGGAACCGGCGGATCGCGGGGCCATCGTGAGCTATGGTTTTTGGATGCGGCGTTTCGGCGGCGACCGCGCCGCCCTGGGGCGGTCCCTAGTGCTCGATGGAGAGCCGTATTCCCTGGCGGGAGTCCTGCCGCAGGATTTCCGCTTCCCCCGCTGGAGCATGATGGACGAGCCGGACGCCTATCTCCCGCTCGCGCCGAACCTAAGCCGGAGGAGTCACTTCCTGCGTGGAATCGGGCGCCTCAAGCCGGGCGTGACGCTCGCACAGGCACAGGCGGATCTCGACGTCATCAGCGCCGCGACCGAACGAGCGCACGCCCGGGAAAACCGCGGCGAAGGGGCGAGGGTGGGCTTACTGCGCGACGACCTGCTTTTCGGCACGGGGGACACCCTGAGAGCGTTCGGCGGGGCGGTGGCGTTTCTCTTGCTCATCGCGTGTGCGAACGCCGCCAACCTGCTGTTGGGCCTGGCGGCACGCCGGCGGCAGGAAATTGCCATCCGGGCGGCGTTAGGCGCTTCGCGCGGGCGGCTGGTGCGGCAGTTTCTGGCGGAGAGCGTGCTGTTGTCGCTTGCGGGTGGGGCCCTCGGGGTCATGATCGCGATGTGGGCCGTGACTCTGCTCCTGGCAGCGATACCTGTGCACACCGCGTTCAGCACGCGGATCGCGATGAGCGGCATACAGGTGAACCGGACGGTGCTCGCGTTCGCGTTCGGAATTTCGGTCCTCACGGGATTGCTGTTCGGAACGGCGCCGGCGTGGCTCGCCTCGCGGCCGGAGCGGCTGGCGGGCAGCCGCACGATACGCGGCGAGCGCCTTCGCGGGCTGATTATTGCGAGCCAGTTGGCGCTCTCGCTGGTGCTCCTGAGCGGCGCCGGGCTGCTCGTAAAGAGTTTCCTCCGGCTGGTTGCGGTCGATCCCGGCTTCCAAACCCAAAACCTGTTGACCGTCGATATCGAACTCCCCGAGCCCAAATACGAAGACCCGGCACGCCGGGCCGATTTCGTGAGCCAGGTTTTGGGACGGATGGAGCGGCTGCCGGGATTGGGCTCAGTCGCCGCAATCAACGCCATGCCCATGACGAAATCGAGCGCCCGGAACTCGTTCAGTCTGCCGGGCGGAGACGAGATCGGGACCGCCGGGATGCGCGCAGTCAGCGCCGGATATTTCCAGGCAATGGGAATACCGCTGTTGCGCGGGCGCCTTTTCCGCCCGGACGAACCCGGAGGCATAGGCGTGATCAACCAAGCCATGGCGCGGCGATACTGGCCCAACGAAGATCCGGTCGGGAAGAGCATCGAAACGCCGCGGACCGTTCGGGTGCGGACAGCGCAGGGCGTGGAACTCCGGCTCGCGCCGGAGGTGTTTCAGATTGTGGGAATTGTGGGCGACGTGCGGCATCTCTCGCTTGACGATGTGCCCCATCCGGAGATGTTCCTGCCCTATGCGCAGATGGCGACCACCGAAGTGACCTTTCTGCTGAGGGGGACGGCCCGAGACACGGATTTGGCCCGGGCGGCACGGAACGCGATCTGGGCGGTCGACCGCGACCAACCTCTGGCGGCAGTCCGGACAATGAACCAGCTGATTAGCGACGATGTGGCGCCGCGGCGCTTCGTGCTGCTGCTACTCGGGGTTTTCGCGGGAGTGGCCCTGTTGCTCTCGGCGGCGGGAATCTTCGCGGTGGTGCTGCACGCGGTTTCGCAACGGACACGCGAAATCGGCATCCGCATGGCACTGGGCGCCGGGGCCGCGGCCGTGGTTCGCGCCGTCGTCGGCCGGACACTCATCTGGATGGCATTGGGGATTGTCGCAGGGGCGGGCGGAGCCATGGCTGCCGGCCGCCTGCTCAGCCGGTATTTATTCGCCGTCCAGCCGCGCGACCCCTGGACACTGGCGGGCGCCGCCGTACTGCTCGGTGTGTTTGGGCTTGCCGCAGCGGCCATTCCCGCGAGTGCCGCGACCAAGATCGAC
Organism: Bryobacterales bacterium; assembly: GCA_963796485.1. GTDB lineage: Bacteria > Acidobacteriota > Terriglobia > Bryobacterales > Bryobacteraceae > CAWCDJ01. The sequence goes on along the minus strand of CAWCLV010000010.1, from coordinate 101,206 downwards.
CCCGCCGCAACGCTGCGCTGCGAGTGAGCCGCCGCTGCTACCATGGCAGCGTGGAGCAATTCGCCCTCGAATTCGACCTGTCTCCCCAGAGGCGCGTTTACACGGTCTCCGAGCTGAACGCCGGGGTCCGGGCGGCGCTCGAAGCCGAGTTCTCCGACGTCTGGGTGTCGGGCGAAATCTCCGGGTTGAAGCTGGCCGCGAGCGGTCATTACTACTTCACGCTGAAAGAGCGGGACGCGCAATTGAAATGCGTGGCTTTTCGCTCGGCGCACCGGTTCTGGAAGTTCAAGCCGCAGGATGGCCTGGCCGTGCTGGCCCGCGGCAGGATCGATGTCTACGAGGTCCGCGGGGAATATCAGCTAGTCGTCGAGATGCTCGAACCGCAGGGGGCCGGCGCCCTGCAACTCGCATTCGAGCAGTTGAAGAAGAAGCTGGCGGCGGAGGGCCTGTTCGCGGCGGAGCGGAAGCGTGAACTGCCTCGCTTTCCACGGCGCGTAGGAATCGTCACCTCGCCGCAGGGGGCCGCCGTGCGGGACATTGTTCAGATTCTGACGCGCCGTTTTCCCGGGCTGCACATCCGCGTATACCCCGCCAGGGTGCAGGGCGAAGGCTCGGTGGAAGACGTCTGCCGCGGCATCGAGTATTTCTCGAAGACCAAATGGCCGGACGTCCTGATCGTCGGGCGGGGCGGCGGGTCGCTCGAGGACCTGTGGACTTTCAATGAGGAAGCCGTGGCGCGGGCCATCGCCGGCTGTCAGGTGCCTGTCGTCTCGGGCGTCGGACATGAGACCGACCTGACGATTGCCGACCTCGTGGCCGACCTGCGGGCGCCGACACCCTCCGCCGCGGCCGAAATCGTGGCGCCGGAACTCGAAGACGTGCTCCACCGCCTGGACGCGACAGCCGGGCGGGCCGTGCAGTTCGTCCGCTACCGCATGGCGATGCTGGAGCGGCGTTTCCGGCAGCAGGGGATCGATCGGGCGCGCGCCCTGCTTCAGCGGCGGATCGGCAGGGGCTTGCAGCGGGTCGACGAGCTGGACTACGGCATGCGGGAGCGTGTCCGGGCCTCGCTCGATGCCAGGGAGCGCGCGCGCCGGGCTCTGGAATCGCGAGTCCGCGGTTTCGATGTACGGCCGCGGCTCGCGTCCGACCGGCGGCGCATGGAAGCGGCCCATCGCGGCGCCCTCGAGGCCATCCGCCAGAAGTTCGAGCGGCGGCGCGCGGCGCTCAGCGAGCTGCGGGTGAAACTGGAACAGTTAAGCCCGCTGCGCATCCTGGAGCGCGGATACGCCATCGTCTCGAACGAGCAGGGAATCGTAAAAAACGCGGCCGAGGCTCCGCCGGAGTCGCGGATTCACGTTCGCCTGGCCAACGGTCAACTGGATGCGCGGGTGATCGCGTTACGCGATCCCGCCGCGCAGAAGTGACGCGGCGGTAGGGGCGGCGGCCGTACCGATGCGTGGCTTTCCGTCGCTTTCCGGTATGGTATCGCCCTCGCCGGGCGCGAGGAACAGGTTGGCGTCGATTCCGTGCTGGCGGGTGTACAGGTCGTAATAGCGCCCCCGCTGGTCGTAGAGCGATTGGTGGGTGCCGCGTTCCACGATCCGGCCCTCTTCCACTACCAGGATCTGCTCCGCCCTGCGGATCGTCGAAAGCCGGTGCGCGATCACGAAGGTGGTGCGGCCCTTCATCAGGTAAGCGAGACCCTCCTGGATGGCCGCTTCCGATTCCGAGTCGAGGCTCGAAGTGGCCTCATCGAGAATCAGGATCCGTGGATCGGCCAGGATCGCCCGGGCGATGGAAACGCGCTGCCGCTGGCCGCCCGAAAGCTTCACCCCGCGCTCGCCTACGATGGTCTCGTATTTTTTGTCGAACTTCTCGGCGAACTCGTCCACCCGTGCGATGCGGCACGCCGCCAGGATCTGCTCGTCGGTGGCCTGCGGGCGGGCGAACCCCACATTGTCGCGGATGGTGCCGTCGAACAGGAACGTGTCCTGAAGCACCACGCCCAGCTGCGTGCGATATGCGTCCAGCCGCACTCCCGAGAGGTCCGCGCCGTCCACGTAGATGCAGCCTTCCGTCGGCTCGTGGAAGGCGGCGATGAGGCTGATGATGGTCGATTTGCCGGAGCCGGACGGGCCCACCAGCGCCGTGACCGTGCCGGGCGACGATTCGAAACTCACGTCGTACAGGACCGGCTTGCCGGGCTCGTACGAAAAGTGTACGCGGTCGAACACCACTGTGCCTTCGACGGGGCCGATCACGCCGGTCCGCCGGGGGTCTTCATCCTCCGGATTTTCCGCAAGCACCTCCTGGGTGCGGTCGAGTCCAGCCAGCGCTTCGGTGATCTGCGTGCCGATCCCGACCACCTGGAACATCGGCGCCACCAGAAACGCCAGGAAGGCCGTGAAGGTCATGAACCCGCCGAGTGTCAGGGTATGCGCCAGCATCTGGCGCGCGCCCAGGTACATGACGGTCGCGCCCACCACACCCATCAACGTCGTGGCGGAAAGGCTCATCAGCGAAATGGCGGTGAGCGATTTGATCACGTTGTCCAGCAGCCTCTGCACGCCGCCCGCAAAAACCGCGGCTTCCTCCGCTTCGGCGTGGTACCCCTTCACCACACGCACTCCGGCCAGGGATTCGGTGAGCCTGCCCGTTACTTCGGCGTTGATCTTGCCGCGCTCGCGGAAGATCGGGCGAATGCCCCCAAAGGCCTTTCGCAGCACGAGTCCGAAGGCGCCGATAAAGAGCAGCGCCACCCCCGTCAGGACGGGACTGATCCGTAGCAAGAAGACCAGGGAGAACAGGGCTGTGAGGATTCCGCCGACAAAGTCCACCAGTCCGGTGCCCACCAGGTTGCGGACGCCTTCGACGTCGCTCATGATGCGGGAGACCAGGACGCCGGCCTTGTTGGCGTCGTAGTAGGAAACCGGCAGGCGGCCGACGTGTTCCTGCACCTTGCGCCGCAATTCCGCGATCAGGCGCTGCGCCTCCTTCGAGAGCAACTGCGTCAGGCTGAACGAGGTGGCGCCCTGGATCAGGGTCGCGACGAATACCGCCAGCACCAGCGGTTTGAGAATCCAGACCTGCTGCTTCACCACCACGTTATCGACGAGGTATTTGGTGGAAGCCGGCAGCACCAGGCCCGCACCGCGATTGATCAGCATCAGGAAGAAGCCGAGCGTCAGGAGTTTGCGCCGGGGGCGCACCAATTCCTTGAGCAGCGGCAGCGCGCTGCGGAGGTGCTGGCTGGCTTTCCCCTTCGGCTTCGCAGGATACACTCTTTACAGGGTACAAGACCGGAGTCCCCTTCGCGACTGCGCCATCTGGCGTCAGACGGCCAAATGGAAGCCATGGAAGAGAGGAGCCGCCCATGAATCGCCGTTCGTTCGTACGCTCTTTCGCCGGCGGTATCGCCTGTTCGGAAGCGTCCGCCATGCCGCAACGCCCGGCTGCGCGGCCCAACTTTCTTTTTTTTATCGCCGACGATTTCACGTACCGGGCGATCCATTCTCTGAACAACCAGGAGGTTCGCACCCCCAATCTGGATCGCCTGGTCAGCTCCGGGTGTTCCTTCACGCATTGCTTTCACCAGGGATCTTCGAATCCGGCTGTGTGCATCCCCAGCCGGATGCGGCTGAATACTGCGCTGACCGCATTTCATGCGGACCGGAGGATGGACGAGGTCCCCACCTGGGGGCAGACTCTCGGAAACGCCGGTTACGACACCTACATTGTGGGGAAATGGCACCTCGACCCCACGATGCTCCAGCGCAGCTTCCAGGAGATGGGGCCGATCGGCCTCGGCATGTTTCCCTCCACCGGGGATGCGTATAACCGCCCGCGCCCCGGCGACCGCTGGTCGCCTTCGGACCGCTCACTCAAAGGGCACTGGCTCCACACGGGCCTCTGGTTGAACCGGCCGGTGGACTCGATCGAGCACACCACGGTCGCCTGGTCCTCCTGCGCCATCGAGCACCTGAGGAACAAAGTCGCGAAACGCGATTGCCCGTTTTTCATGTACGTGGGGTTCAACGCGCCGCATGACCCGCGGCAGTCTCCGCAGGAATTTTTGGATATGTACCCCGCGGAGAAGATCGAGGTCCCTCCGAATTATTTGCCGGAGCATCCGTTCGACCAGGGCGACCACCGGGTGCGCGACGAGTTGCTCGCGCCGTTTCCGCGCACCAGGCCGGCGGTGCAGACGCATCGCCGCGAGTATTACTCGATCATCACCCACATGGACCATCACCTGGGGCTGGTGCTGGATGAACTGGAGCGCACGGGGAAGGCGGCAAACACCTACATCATCTTCACTGCCGACCACGGTCTCGCGGTGGGCCAGCACGGCCTGATGGGGAAGCAGAACATGTACGACCACAGCATCCGCATGCCCCTGCTGATTTCCGGTCCCGGCGTGCCGCGCGGCCGGCGGATCGACCAGCTCGTTTATCAGCACAGCGTCTTTCCGACGACGTGCGAACTGGCCGGCGTACCCATTCCCAAAACCGTCGAGTTCCCCAGCCTGGCGGATCTGCTGCGTGGTTCCGGAACGTCCAAACACGAGAGCGTCTTCTCGTTCTATCGCGGGTTCCAGAGGGCCATCCGGACCGAAAGCCACAAGCTGATCGTCTACCCGGAGGCGCGCGTGACGCAGTTGTTCGACATGGCAGGCGACCCCTGGGAACTGCATAATCTCGCCGATGACCCGGCACATGCCGCGCTACGCAGGGATCTGGCTGCCCGCCTGAGACAGCAGCAGAAGGAACTGGACGATCCGTTGGAATTGCCAGCTGGATAGCCGGGCAGTGTGTGCGGTCTAGCCGGCGCGCAGGCGGCGGCGGAGAAGGTCCGGCACTTCCGTGGGATGGCGCACGGCGACCACTTCGAAGCCGGCGGCGCGGCCGCTCGCCATACCCGCCGCGGAATCTTCCAGAACCAGTGGGCGGCGCGAGCCGAGCCGCTTGGATGCCAGGAGGTAAGGCTCGGGATCGGGCTTCTGCCTGGTTACGTCTCCGCCCCCCACGATGGTGTGGAAAAAACGCCGCAGGCCGCCGGCTTCGAGTATCGGCACGATCTCGTACAGCGAGCTGGAACTGACGACGGCGAGCCGGTAACGGCCGTTCCACGAGTCGAGCAGGTCGGCAATCGCTTCCGGGATGGGCGGGGCGCCAAGCATCCGCGATCGGAACAGCTCCCTTTTCCTGGGGTACTGCGCCCAGAGTTCCCGCCAATCGCGCGGCGGCCCGGTGGCGGCGGCCAGCATCCGCAGCATGTCCCGGTCGTCGATGCCGATATAGGAGTTCCGGTAGCATTCCCACTCGAGCGTGACGCCCAGCGGTTTCAGCACCTCCGCCCAACACGCGCAATGGACCGGCTCGCTATCGACCAGGACGCCGTCGAAATCGAAAAAGATGGAATCGAACCCGGGCATGGGGAAGAATTCCAGCGTATCATGTGCCCCCGATGTGGTATGAGTAAACTGAAATCATGGCATCGCCCGAAGAACTGCAAGCGGAAATCGAGCGGCTCCGCGCCGAAAACGAACAGCTCAAGCGGCCAACCCGCGGACAGACGTCGCTTCGTGTCAGCGAAAAGGGGGCGCTTTCCGTGTACGGATTGGGTCGTTTCCCTGTGACGCTCTATCGCGAACAATGGGAGAAACTGCTCGGAATGGCCGATGAAATCCGGCAATTCATCCTGGACAACGATCGTCAGCTGAAGAAGAAAGAATAGCGGATGCCCGCGGGTACCGCCCTGATCACCGGTGCTTCGAGCGGCATCGGCCGGGAGCTGGCGAAGCTCTGCGCGGCCCGCGGGTACTCTCCGATTCTGACGGCGCGGCGCATCGACCGGCTGCGGGAGCTTGCCGCCGAACTGAGCCGCGCGCACCATATCGAGGCGCGGGCCGTGGAGGCGGACCTTGCCGACCCCGCGGCGCCGGACCTCATCTTCGAGCAACTCCGCGGCGCCGCGCCCGATCTCCTGATCAATAACGCCGGCTTCGGCCTGCGCGGGCCGTTTGCCGAAACGGACTGGGCCGCCGAAAAGCGGCTGCTCGAAGTCAACCTCGGGGCCCCGGTCCACCTGACGAAGCTCTTCCTCCCCGGGATGCTGCGTCGCGGCTCCGGCCGGATTCTGAACGTCGCCTCCACGGCCGCGTTCGTGCCCGGACCGTTCATGGCGATGTACTACGCCAGCAAGGCCTTCCTGGTATCGTTCTCGCACGCGGTGGCGAATGAGGTGAAGGGGACCGGCGTCAGCGTGACCGTCCTGTGCCCGGGACCGACCCGCACCGAATTCGAAGAGGCGGCCGGTGTCCAGGGCAGTAAACTGTTCCAGGGCGATGTGATGACCGCGGAGGCCGTGGCGCGCACCGGCTACGAAGCCATGATGGCGGGAAAGGCGGAGGTGATCGCGGGAGCGCGCAACCGGTGGATGATCCGGGGCACTCGCCTGGCGCCGCGAACCATGCTGGCCGGAATCGCCCGGCGGCTGAACACGGAATGAAGCCCGCCCGCTTGCTTACGCGCGGGCTCTGTGCGCGGCACCAGCTTCCATTCCGGCCGGAACATCACCTGGGCGCCAACACAGAGCGGGCCTGGAGGAAGGTTTATGGAAACTCCATTTGAATGCGCGGGGGTTCGGGGCACGCTGCACGAGCCCGAATCGCCGTCGGGCGACGGCGTCATCCTGACGCACGGGGCCGGGTCGAATTCGAATGCTCCGCTGCTGGTCCACCTGGCCCGCTCTTTCGCCGACGCCGGCTGGTTCGTGCTGCGCTACGACCTGCCGTTCCGGCAGCAGCGGCCCAAAGGCCCGCCATTTCCCGCGATGGCGCCGCGCGACCGCGAGGGAGTCGTCCACGCCGCCGAAGCCATGCGCAAACTGGCGCACGGCAGACTCATCGCCGGCGGCCACTCCTACGGCGGCCGCCAGACCGCGATGACCACCGCGGCGCATCACGGCCTGGCCGACACGCTCCTGCTGCTCTCGTACCCGCTGCACCCTCCGGCCAAACCGGAGCGGAAGCGCACCGACTACTTTCCGCAGTTGCGCACACCGGCCCTGTTCGTCCACGGCACGTCGGATCCGTTCGGCTCGGTCGAGGAACTCCGGGAGGCCATCGCGCTGATTCCCGCGCGCACCGACCTGGTGGCAGTGGAGGGAGCAGGCCACGATCTCAAACGCGCGTCGGACCTCTCCGCCGACCTCATCGCACGGCTTCACGCGCTCGTCTGATATTCTGGAACCTAGCTTACCCAAGGGGCCAATCGAAATGCGCGAATACCGCTACACGACTCCCCACGGGATCCAGGTTACCCGCACCGTCTCGCAAGTCGTCTATCGCAGGGGGTTGCAGCACCTGCTGCGGGAACTGGACCAGCACCGTGGGATTTATCTTTCTTCGGGGTATGAATATCCCGGGAGATATTCGCGCTGGGATATCGCCTCCACTTGCCCTCCGCTCAAGATCGTCGCCTGGGACCGGCGCGTCGAGTTTCACCCGCTGAACCGGCGCGGCGAAGCGCTCCTGAAGATGCTCCATCCCGTGCTCGAAGGCCATCCGCACTGGGAGGAGTTCGGGTTCGATGGCACCGGGTTGCGAGGCCGGCTGAAGCCGTTCCCGGGCGTGTTTCCGGAGGAGGAGCGCAGCAAGCAGCCCTCGGTATTTTCCGTGCTGCGCGCCTTGATCCAGGAATTCGGCGGAGAAAAGGATTCGCATCTCGCGCTAGCCGGCGCGTTCGGTTACGACCTGCTGTTCCAGTTCGAGCCGGTCACGAAGAAGCTCCCCCGAAGCGGCCACAAGGACCTTCACCTGTTCCTCTGCGACGACATCTGGTTTTCAGACCGGAAGCGCGAGCAGATCGACCACTACGAGTACGATTTCGAGTGCAACGGCGACTCCACGCGGGGGCTTCCGCGCGAGGCTGCCGAGGTTGTGCCGCCGCCGCACTCCGCGCCGGGACCAATCGGCTGCGACCACCTGCCGGAGGAGTATATGGCGAAGGTGGAGAAGGTTCGGGAGGGAATGCGGCGCGGCGATTACTACGAAGTCGTGCTGCGGCAGACGTTCAACGCTCCGTACTCCGGGAGTGCTTCGGATCTGTTCGAGCGGGTGCAGGACGCCAGCCCCAGTCCCTACGAATTCCTGATGCAATTCGGCGAGGAACAACTAGTGGGTGCTTCGCCCGAAATGTTCGTGCGGGTGGAAGGCTCGCGCGTGGAAACGTGCCCGATCTCCGGGACAGCGCAGCGCACCGGCGACGCGCTGCGGGATGCCGAGAATATCGCCGCGCTGATCAGTTCGCTCAAGGAAGAGTCCGAGCTCACGATGTGCACGGACGTGGACCGCAACGACAAGTCGCGGGTGTGCGAGCCGGGCAGCGTGAGGGTGATGGAGCGGCGGCTGATCGAAAAATACGCAGGGGTGTTCCACACCGTCGATCACGTGGAGGGCACGCTCAAGGAAGGGTTCGATGCGCTCGACGCATTTCTGAGCCATATGTGGGCGGTGACCGTGATCGGCGCGCCCAAGAAGGCCGCGGCGCAGACGGTCGAATCGCTGGAGAAGGACGCTCGGGGATGGTACGGCGGCGCCGTCGGCATGATCCGCCTGAATGGCGACATCAATACGGGAATCCTGATCCGCACCACATACCTGAAAAACGGCATTGCGAAATACCCCGTGGGCGCGACGCTGCTCTACGATTCGGTCCCGGAGTTGGAAGAGCGCGAGACGCGCCTCAAAGCCACCGGGTTCTTCCGCATCCTGGGGCAGTCGGACCCCGTCCCGGTGATGGTGGAGGAAGTTCACGAAGCGGCGGGCGCCGGCGCGAGACTGCTGCTGGTAGACAACGACGACTGCTTCATCCAGACCATCGCCAACTACGCGCGCCAGACCGGCGCCGAGGTCGTGACGTACCGCGCGGGACTGGCGGAGGAAGCGATCGCGAAGTTCGCGCCGAACCTGATTTTGATTTCCCCGGGGCCCGGCAGGCCCGCCGATTTCGGCGTGCCCGACCTGGTGAAGACGGCGGTACGGCTGGGAATCCCGGTGTTCGGTGTATGCCTGGGGCTGCAGGGGATCGTGGAGGCGTTCGGCGGCGAACTGGGCGTGCTGGATTACCCCGTGCACGGGAAGCGATCGGCTGTGCGGCATCGCAACGTCGGGGTCTTCGAAGGACTGCCGCCGGAATTTCAGGTGGGCCGCTACCACTCGCTGTACGCCCGCCGCGAAACGTTCCCGGCTTGCCTGGAGGTCACGGCGGAAACCAGCGAAGGCGGCGTGATCATGGGGGTGCGGCACAGGGAGTTGCCCATAGAAGCTGTGCAGTTTCACCCCGAGTCGATTTTGACGCTCACGCCGGGGGCGAACCACGGGCTCAAGCTGATTGAGAACGCAGTGCGCTTGGGCGTCCGCGCCTGTTCACGGGCGCTCTGAAGCCACGGGCCCTACGCTGCCACGGCCACGGCCTCAAGCTCATCGAAAACGCCGTGCAGCTAAGTGGGATAGGCGTCCTCGCCTGTCCACGCGCCGAAGGCGCGCTCTGAAGCCGGGGCAGGCCAGGAGGCCTACCCTAGCAAATCCACGGCACGAGGCCTTTGACTTCGCGGCGGTAGGTTTCGTACTGCTTCCCGAACTGCTCCAGCATGAAGCCTTCCTCGATCAGCGACTTGTGTTTCCAACCCCAGAACGAGATCACGAGTGCCAGGAACCCGCGCACCTGCCCGGTGGATAGCGCGGTTCCCAGGATCGCCAGCAGAAGGCCGGTGTAGATCGGGTGGCGTACAATCCCGTACGGCCCGCTACGCACCATCGTGTGGTCGTGCTTCACGGTTACGGTGCTGCTCCAATTTCCGCCCAGGTAAAAGCGAGCCCAGATCGCGAAGCCGATGCCGGCGACCACCAGCGCGAGACCCGCTCCAGGGCATCGCGGGCATGACCCGCGCATATCAAATGGCTGGAAGCGCGAAAACATCTCCAACCAGCAGACTGAACGCCGCGCCAGCGCCAGAACATGCCAGATCGTCGAACCCTCGATTGGCGCCGCGTAGTGTGTTTGGCGGTGAACGCCCCTATGGCCCAGATCGCGCAAAGGACAAGCCAGGCGATCCCGATTGCGTGGCGGGCGGTCACCCGGCCTGTTCCACCAGGACCAGCCCCGAAGGCAGTTCCTCGCCGAAGATGCGGCCCAGCGCCTGGTCGTCTTCTTCTTCGCCGTCAAGGATGGCGAGCAGCCGGTCGGCGTGCGGCAGGGACTGTAACTTGGTTCGCACCGACTGGCGGGTGGCGGCGGGCAGATCGCGCGTGGGATCTTCCGTGCTCCGCGCCATGTTGGCGAGCGCTTCGCCGGCCGCGGGCTGTTTCACCAGCGTCTCCGCCCAGCGGGTCACGGTGGCGGGTGGAACCACCAGGTTGATCGGGCCGTAGAACAGCTTGCGCGCGCCCAATCGCGTGAGGCACCAGAGTTCGCTCTCTTTGTAGTCGCCGGCCTTCACGCGCTTGATCAGCGCCTCGCCGAGTTCGGTCTTGGTGCCCACGGGGAGCAGTTCCAGGCTGGATGCGGCGCGCCACATTTCGCGCAGCAGCGCGGGGTTGACGCGCTGCGGCTTCTTGTTGCCCCGCGGCAGCAGGTTTCCGGAAAGCCGCTGGTAAATGTCGGTCTGCTGGTTGCGGTTGAGCCCGCCGGCCACGCGGCCCCAGAAGATCCACCAATCGATCTCGCACTGCACCTGGTTGGCGTAGGTCAGGCCGCCGGAGTAGATCTTGCGGGCCTGTTCGATGCGGAAATCGTCGCCGGGGTAGCCGAACCCGGGGCGCAGGCAGAAGCCCGCCAGGTTCAGCCAGCGCATTTCGTAAGCGGAACTCTTCTTCCGCCCGTCGGCCGCGGCCAGGAACACGTCGGCCATCTGCCGGATCGCGGAAAGCGGCCAGCTATTCTTGCCGAGCCCCATGGTCTGTTCGAGTTTCGCCGGCAGTTCCTGCGGCTCGATGGGCGATTTCGCGGTCGGCGAGAACACCGCTTCGATCAGCGCCAGCGACGATTTCAGCGCCTGCTCGCTGACGACCGCCGCGGCTTTGCGCTCGGCCGGCTGCTCCGCGGCTTTCTTGCGCAGTTCGAACTGCAGCCGCCAGCGGTTGTCGCTGATTTTGGAGTCGCACCACGATTCGAGCGTGCCGATCTCGGTCAGACGCGCGCCCAGCCGCACGGGGATCAAGCGCTCTTCGGCTTTCTTGCCGAACCGGATCACCGCGTTGAGCGGCGCGTGCATGTGCAGGTCTGGATCGCCGGCCGAAAATTCCAGCACCTCGCCGAGCTTGTCTTCGCTGCGCGTCAGGGAGCTGTAGAGGCGGAATGTCACCGGGCGGTTGGCCACCAGTTGCAGCGCGTCATTATCGATTTCGACCGCCGCGCCTTCCTCGGCGCCGCGCGGCACCAGGCAGACCGCCGGAAACTTGCCCTCACGCGGCTCGCCCAGCGCGATGTAGTACGTGCGCGGGAGTCCGCCGCGAACCAGGACGCCGCTTCCCGTGGAACGTACGTAAGAGTAGTACGCGGCGCCCCGCGCCACGGCAAGGTCGAGTTCCGAGTTCTCGAGGATCTCCGGGCGGCGGCCGTACCAGTGGCCCACCACGTCCGCCACACGGTCGCGCAGGATCTCCGGAATGAAAAAGCCGCCGTTGAAGAGAATCGCGTCCGGCACCTGCCCGGTGGGTTCCAGGAACGCATTCAGGTGCCGCGTAACCGCCGGGTCCGAAACATACGGCAGCCCGAGTTCACGAAACAGACTGCGCTTTTCTTCCTTCGGCGCTTCGCCGCGCGCGGAGAACGGCAGGAAGCCTTCGAGCGCCAGTTCCAGCGCCTCTTCGCGCAGGATTTCCGTCTTGAGCGATTTGCCGATCAGCGCCGAGCCCGAGCCGAGGACCGTGATCTCTACCGATTTCAGGTTCGGATCGTTCAGCAATTTCTCTTTGGCCGCCGAACATTGCCGGCGCAGGCCGCTGCGCTGCCGGATGGAAAGCGAGGTCCCCAGCTTGGTCTCGACGAGCCACGCGAGCGTCAGGTCGAGGTTGTCTCCGCCGAGCAGCAGGTGCTTGCCCACCGCGGTGCGGGTGAAATTGACCAGATCTCCCTCGCGGGAAACGCGGATGAGGCTGAAGTCGCTGGTGCCGCCGCCCACGTCGCACACCAGCACCATCTGCCCGTCGAACAGCTTTTTGCGCGACTGCGCCAGGTTGTTGGCGATCCAGGAATAGAACGCCGCGGCAGGCTCTTCGAGCAGCGTGAGCCGCTCGATCCCGGCATCCCGCGCCGCCATGACGGTCAGCTCGCGGGCCTCCTCGTCGAACGAAGCCGGCACGGTCAGGACGATGTCCTGTTCGGCCAGCGGCAGGCCCTTGACCCTGTCCCACTCGCCGCGGAACTTGGCAATCAACCGCGCCGAGACTTCCACGGGCGAAAGCACGCGTCCGGTTTCGGGCGAGTCCCAGGGCAGGATCTTCGCGGTGCGGTCCACATCGGGATTAGACAGCCACGATTTTGCCGAATGCACCAGGCGGGTGGGGACCAACGCGCCCTGTTCGCGGGCATAGACGCCCACCGGATCGCCTTCTTCCAGGAACAGGAACGAAGGCAGGGTGCGCCGCGGCTCGACGCGCCCGGGCGCGACGAGCTGTGGCGTTTCGAAGATGTGAACGGGCGGAAAATCGCGGTCTTCCGCCTCGCGTTCGTCAATATAGGCCAGGGCGGAGTTCGTGGTGCCCAGGTCGATGCCGATTTTCATGCTTGTACGCGTTCCCGAACGTTGAACTCGAGCTTCCAGCGGCGGCCGTCGCGCGCGACGCACCAGAGTTGTAGCACGCCCGTTTCGGTGACCACCGTTTCAAACGAGACCGGCACCACCTCGGACGACTGCTCGCCCGAGCCGAAGCTGACCTCCATCGGGGAAAGCTCTTCCAGCTCTTCTCCGATGTCCTCGATCATATCGCCCGGCTGGTCGTTCTTGCGGGCGGACGAAGTGAAGAAGCGGAACTCGGCGGGCTGGCCCACGATCAGGCCGAACTCGCGGCCGGGGATGCGCGCCTCGGTGCCTTCTTCCATGCCGAACGAGACCACGGTGAGCGCTTTGAGCGGGGCAGGGAAACCGGGAATCGAGGGCATGGCGCTCTCGACCCCGACATAATAAGTGCGCGGAACACCGCCGCGAATTCGCACGCCCCGGCCCCGGCGCGCCAGCCCGTAATAGGCGGCTCCGCGGGAGACGGCATGCATCAAATCCTCGCCGGTCAGCGCCTTCACCGGCTCCATGCCTTCGTCGGCCAGCCAGCTATCGAGCGTGGCCAGGATGCGCTCCCGCACCAGCCCGGCGTTCAGCACTCCGCCGTTGAACAGCACGTGGGTCGGACAGGCGAGGCCGCTCGGCCCGCGGCGGACCGCGCCGTGCTCCGTCCCTGCCGCCTGCTGCCGCAGGAACTTCGCCATGTGGCGCGTGATCGCCGGGTCGGCCGCATAGGGCAGCCCCAATTCCTGCAACCCGACGCGCCGCTGGTGTGCGGGCATTTCGGTGCTTGGAACGCTGGGCAGGAAGCCCTCGCCGAGCACCTGGTCGATATCGCTGCGCCGGAGCGCCGCTTTGATCGTGCCGCCGACCAGTCCGGTGCCTTTGCCCAGAATGGTTACGGGCTGCTCCTCGGCGGTCGATTCGGGGTCGAGCAGTTTTTCTTTGGCCACCCGGCAGTTCGCCCACAACGCCTGGTGCTGCCGGCTATCGATGCGGGTCCCTTTCTCCGCCAGGCGGTGCGCCACCCCTCCGGCCAGCGCGAGATCGATATTGTCGCCGCCCAGCAGGATGTGTTCGCCCACGGCCACCCGGTTCAAAGCCAGTTCGCCGTTCACCTCGGTGACCGCGATCAGCGTGAAATCGGTGGTGCCGCCGCCGATATCCACCACGAAGATCAGATCGCCGAGTTGGACACGCTCGCGCCAGTCCCCGTGCCGCTCGATCCAGGCGTAGAACGCGGCCTGCGGCTCTTCGAGCAGGGTGATGTTCTCATAGCCGGCCAACCGCGCCGCTTCGAGCGTCAGTTCCCGGGCCACGGCGTCGAACGAGGCCGGCACGGTCACCAGGACCTGCTGCGCGGTGAACGGCGCGTCGGGCATTTGAAAGTCCCACGCCTCGCGCAGGTGTTCCAGGTAGCGCCGGCTGGCTTCTACGGGCGAAACCTTCGGCACCCCTTCCGGCGCGCGGAACGGCAGCAGCGGCGCCGTTCGGTCCACGCCCGAGTGGGAGAGCCAGGACTTGGACGAGGACACCAGGCGGCCCGCATTTTCCACGCCCCGCTTCTGCGCCAGCCGCCCGGTGACGTATTCGCGCCCGGGATCCCAGGGTAGGGCCGTCGTGCCCGCCGGAAAATCGGTAGCGCCCGGCAGGTAGAGGAACGACGGCAACAACCCCTCGTTCCGCACTTCGCCCGGGTTCTCGAGCTGCGGGATCTCGAGCAAACGCACGTTGGCCGGAGCGAACGGGTCGGCGCTCTCCGCCGCGTCGGCATAGGCCAGCGCGGAGTTAGTGGTGCCGAGATCGATTCCGATGACGTATTTGCCTGGCAACGGGATTACTCGATTTCAATTTCCGCCGGCGCAATCACCGCGGGATCCTGCTTGCCGGCGATAGCGGGCAGGTCCACTTTCGAGGCGCGCCAGCCCTTGTGCCGCAAGGTGCCCCCTGCCGGCGGTTTCGCGGGCACGTTTCCGATGAATTTGACGACGTTCGGGTCCTTCGTGGGCGCCTGGACGAAGGTGCCTTCCACGCCGTCGATCACCGGGGTGAGCGAGACGTAACGGGCCACGGCGTCGCGGCACTGGTCGTGCAATTCCCGCACGGCCGCACCCACCTGGTCATCGGCGTAGCCGCTGATGTCTTCCATCAGGAAGTCCACCAGGCGCGAGTCTCTTTGGAGAATGCCGAGCAATTGCAGGGCGCCGTCGGCCGTGCGGACTGCGGGCGCGGCGGCGGGCTGTGGCGCGGCGGCCGATACGGTTCGCGGCGCCGTCGCGGTCCTCCCGGTCAAATTCAGTTTTTCCAGCGTTTCGGGCGACAGCACGCCGTGAAACAGAATGTTGAAGAAGCAGCGAAACGCGAGCAGGATACGATTCAAAGAAGTAGCTCCAACTCTTTAGGATAGCGGAAAGCCGGGCACGCAACGCCCGAGCGGGTTGCAAAAAAGGATCAGCCGCGGATGGAAGCTCTGTGGTACCGGTTCGCACAGAGCCGCTACCGTCAGGGACCGGGCCGCAGCGACTTCCACGAGCCCCCGGGAAATTTTCCGGGGAGCGATTTCCGGCGCGCTGCGCTACCGCGACTGGATGACCGTAGCCTGCCGGAGCCGGTCCAGTTGGCGGCGTGCGATCTCGGCCCATTGGCCGGTGTTATCGAGCTTCAGGTAACATTTCCAGTGGTGTACGGCCTTCAAATTGTCGTACATCCGCTCGGAAAGCAGCGCCAGGTTGAAGTGCGCATCGGCATACTGCGGGCTGAGCTTCAAGGCTTTCCGGTAATGCTCCTGGGCCTCCGGTAACTTCCCCTGTTCGTCGTAGAGATTGCCCAGGTTGAACTCGGCCAGGGGATAACTCGAGTCGGCTTCGGTCGCCTCCCGGTAGTAGCGCTCGGCTTCGCTGAATTTGCGCTGCCGGTAGGAGATAGTTCCCAGGTTGACCAGGGCGCCCGCCGCGTGGGGGTTCAACTCGACGACTTTTTGATACGCGGCGATCGCCTGTTCCACCGGTGCTCCCGTTTCCTCGAGCTCCAGGCCCTTCTGAAACCAGGCGTCCGACTCGCGCACGCGGTTTCCCGCTAACTTCTTCTCGGGGAAAGCCTTCAGCCCGCCCATCTCGGCCGCGTCGAAGTCGAACAGGATCTGGCCGGTCAATGCCTCCATCCGTTGCCCCGCCACGTGCACCGCGATCTTCCGCCCATCGGACACGATGCGCAACTCGGAGAGGGGTTGCTTGACCCAGTTCAGCTTCCGGCGCAGCGATTCCAGCGCGCGCCCGATCTGCCGGCCGGGAATGCGCTTTTCGCGCAGTTTGATGAGCGTTTTCAGGGCGATGAGGTCGGAAAAGGAATAGGCGTCCGTCGTCGCCAGGAACCCCTGCCGCTCCCAGCTTTGCAGCTGGCGCTCGGAGAGGGCGAACTTACGGCGGACATCCGCGCGTGAGTATTCCTCTGTCGGAGCCATCGCGGTCTATTTTAGCAGGAGGGTGCAACATGGCAGGCCGGCCACAAAATCCGGAGGTGTATCGGAATCGCCGGAGCGGCCTCGCTTTGCAACAAAAAGTACTTGACGTTGATACGAATTGCGCTATTATGGATTCGGATGATGTCCTCCCGCCCAGAGCCGGTTGAGATCCAGGCGCACGCCTTGGACAACCTGCGGTACATCCGGCGGACCATGGAACGGGCCGGGTCGTTTACGGCCGTGCCGGGTATCGGCGGGATGTGCATGGGGTCGGTGGCCCTGGCGGCGGGGTGGACGGCTTCCCATCAGCCCACGGCGTTACGCTGGCTGGCGGTCTGGATGTCCACGGCGATCATCGCGGCGGCGATCGGCGTAACCGGGGCGGCCCTGAAATCACGGCGCGCCAAATTGCCCCTGATTTCCGGACCGGGGCTGAAGTTCGTCGCGGGCTTCGCTCCTTCCATGGTGGCGGGCGCGATCCTCACCGCGGTGCTGTTCCGTGGCGGGTTGACGCGGGACCTTCCCGGGCTCTGGATGCTGTTGTATGGCGCGGGCGTGGTTTCGGGCGGTTGGGCTTCCGTCCGCGTGGTGCCCCTGATGGGGGCTTGTTTCATGACGGCGGGGACGTTCGCGCTGGTGGTCTCCGGGCTTCCGGGCGATGTCATCCTGGCAGCCGGGTTCGGCGGTCTGCACATCCTCTTTGGGACTCTGATTGCGGTGAAATATGGCGGGTAAAACGAACACGGCGCGCAAGGAACGCAAGTCTCAGGCGGGACCCATCGCCGCTCCTGCCGTAGCGGCCGCTCCCAAACTCGACCGCCTGATCCATGAGCGGCTGCGTCTGGGGATTCTGAGCGCCCTTTCGGTGAATAGCTCGCTGACGTTCAACGAGCTCAAGAAACTTCTGGACACCACCGACGGCAATCTCAGCGTGCATGCCCGCAAGCTCGAGGAAGCCGGATATATCGCTTGCGCCAAGTCGTTCGAAGGCCGGATGCCGCGGACCGATTACCGCCTGACCGCCGCCGGGCGGCGCGCCCTCGAACGGTACCTCGATCACATGGAGGCCCTCATCCAGGCCATGCGCGAAAAGTGAGGCTCTTTTTTTATGCCTGTTTGCTTTGAATTACAAAGTACTCTGCACGCCGGGATCATCATGGATGGCAACGGCCGCTGGGCGGTGCGTCGTGGACTGCCGCGGCTGGCCGGGCACCGGGAAGGGGTGGAGGCGGTCGGCCGGGTGGTGGAAGCCGCGCCCGAGTGCGGAATCGGCGTGCTGACGCTGTTCGCCTTTTCGTCGGACAACTGGCGCCGCCCGGCGGGGGAGGTGGAGGGGTTGATGCTGCTGATGCACGCCTACCTGGAGCAGGAGACGCCCCGCTGCGTGGAGCAAGGGGTGCGGCTAGAGGTGATCGGCCGCCGCGACCGGCTGGACGATTCGCTGCGCGAGGCCATCGCCCAAGCAGAAGCGGCGACGGCGGAGGGCGCGCGGCTGCGGCTGCGGATCGCCGTGGACTACTCGGCCCGCGGCTCCATCCTGGAGGCGATGGACCGGCTGCACAAGCCGTCGCTCGAAGCGTTGGGCGAGGCGCTCGGTCCGCCGGTGGACCTCTTAATCCGGACCGGTGGCGAGCGCCGGCTGAGCGACTTCCTGCTGTGGGAATGCGCCTACGCGGAGCTGGTGTTCACCCGCACCATGTGGCCCGATTTCAGCGCCGCCGATCTCCGCGCCGCCGTCCGCGAGTTCCGCGCGCGCGAGCGCCGATTCGGCGCCGTGCCGGCCCCGGTTGCTCAACTTCGCGAAGCGTGGCTGGATTAGGCTGCTAAAATCCCACTATGGTATCCGGAATCGAACATACCGCCATCGCGTCTCCAGACCCCCACAAGCTGGCGCAATGGTACGTAGACCACCTGGGGTTCGTCATCAACTACCAGTCGAAGAAGAGTTCCACGGTATTCGTGAAGGCTCCCGACGGCTCCATGATCGAGATCATCGAAGCGAGCGCCCCCGCCTCCGCGGCGCCTGCCATGCGCGACCCCGGAATCCGGCACCTGGCGCTCACGGTTGCCGATTTCCCGGCTGCCTGCGAGCGGCTGAAGAGCCAGGGCGTTCCGTTCCTTGCAGAGCCGCAGACCAGCGGCGGCAATTCGTTGGTATTTTTCGCCGATTGCGATGGAAATATCCTGCACCTGCTGCACCGGGAAAAGCCGCTGGGCGCTTGAAGACTGCTACACCAGAACCGTAAACGTCGCTTCGCCGCGCTGGACCGGCCGGTACAGCGTGTCCCGCTCGACGGGTGTGCGGCCGGCCTTGCGGATCAACTGCAGCAACTCGGCGCGGCGGAACCCCTGGTTGGTTGTCGCCCCGGCATCGTGGTAAATCCGCTCCTCGACGATCGTGCCGTCAATATCGTCCGCGCCGAAGCGCAGTGCGACCTGCGCGATCCGCGGCGTCATCATCACCCAGTACGCCTTGATATGCGGGATGTTGTCGAGCATCAGGCGGCCCACGGCGATGTTCTTGATATCCGCAAATCCGGTCGTTTTGGGGATGTGCTGCAGCGGCGTATTGTCGGGGTGGAACGCCAGCGGGATGTAGGTCACGAAGCCGTGGGTCTCATCCTGCAGCGCGCGCAGGCGCACCAGGTGGTCGGCGCGGTCCTCGTCGTTTTCGATGTGGCCGTAGAGCATCGTGCAATTGGAGCGCACGCCGAGTTGGTGCGCGATGCGGGCGGTCTCGATCCACTCGTTGCCGTCGATCTTGTGGTCGCAGATGATGCGGCGCACGCGCTCGTTGAAGATTTCCGCGCCTCCGCCCGGCATCGACTCCATCCCGGCGTCCCGCAGCCGCTCGAGCGTTTCCCTGATCGAAATTTTGGTCCGCCGCGCCAGGTAGGCGATCTCCACCATCGTGAACGCCTTGAGGTGCACCTGCGGAAAACGCTGCTTCAGCCCGCGGAGCATCTCGCAATACCAGTCGAGCGTCAGTTCGGGGTGCAGCCCGCCGACAATGTGGAACTCGGTGACCGCTTCGCTCCAGCCCTCTCCGGCGCGGTGCCAGACCTCATCGAGCGACATCGTGTACGCCTTGGGGTCGCGGACCCGCTTCCCGAAGGCGCACAGCCGGCAGCTCGCGACGCAGACGTCGGTCGGGTTAATGTGCCGGTTGACGTTGAAATACGTGGTGTCGCCGTGCAACCGCTCGCGCACGAGGTTCGCCAGGTAGCCGAGCGCGAGAATATCGTTGGTCCGGAACAGCGTGATGCCGTCTTCGAGCGAGAGCCGCTGGCCCGCCTCCACTTTTTCGCGAATGGGAATGAGCCGGCGGTCGTCAATCACAACTGGCATGTTCAGGCACCCGGTTTGAGGAGGAAGATATCAGCAGCCCAGAATACAAAGAATAACACGCTGACGTAGCCGTTCATGGTGAAGAACGCCGCGTTTACGCGCGATAAGTCATTTGCTTTCACAAGGCTGTGTTCGTAAATCAGCAGAGCCGCGATGGCGCCGACTCCGGCGATCGCGAACGCCCCGAGGTGCAGAAAATAGACCAGCGCCAGGAGGCAGGCAACCATCAGAAGGTGCAGTACTCTCGCCACCCGGAGCGACCCGGCGATGCCGAGCCTCCTCGGGATGCTGAAGAGATCCTCGCTGGTATCGAACTCGTAGTCCTGGCAGGAGTAAATGATGTCGAACCCGGCGGTCCAGAACGTCACCGCGGCGGTCAGCCAGAGGATCCGCGGATCGAGCGAACCCCGCACCGCAATCCACGCCGCCGACGGCGCGATCCCCAGGCTGAAGCCCAGCACCAGGTGGGAAAACGCGGTAAAGCGCTTCGTGAAGGAGTAGACGAAGACGATCGCCAGGGCCAGCGGCGCCAAGTGCAGGCACAGGGGGTTCAGTTCGCCCGCTGCGAAGATAAACACGGCGGAGGAGGCGGCCACGAACGCCCAGGTAAATCCCCGGCCCAACAGGCCGGCGGGCAGATGGCGCATTTTGGTCCGCGGGTTTCGGGCGTCGATATCGGCGTCCACCAGGCGGTTGAAGGCCATGGCGGCGGAGCGTGCTCCGACCATCGCCAAAATAATCCAGAGAATTTTCGCCCACGAAAACCACGCAAGAGATGAGCCGGGAGTATCCGGCCGGATCGCGAGCAAGGCTCCCGTCAGGGCGAAAGGAAGGGCGAACACCGAGTGCTCGAACTTGATCATCTCGAGCGTCAAGAGGAGACGTTTCAGGATCATCCGCGAAGAAACTCTATTTTACCCCGTCAGCCGTTGATAGAATGTCCGTTACGTTCGTGTTATTCACAGAATAGAGTTGCCTTAGCGGTCGGGCAATCAAGGAGATTCGCCATGCTGGAAGCCTGCGCCTTATCGGATAAAGGCTGTGTGAGAGCGAATAATGAGGACTACTGCCTGATCGAACCCGAGATCGGGCTTTTCGTTCTCGCCGATGGCATGGGCGGCGCCAAAGCCGGCGAATGCGCTTCCCGGATGGCGGTGGACACGGTGGCGGAGATCGTCCATGGATCCCCGGCGCGCGATTCCCAGGCTCTGCTGCGATCGATGGAGGAAGCGAACCAGCGCGTTCTCGATGCCGCTCAGCACGATCCGAGTCTGGAAGGCATGGGCACCACACTGGTTGCCGCGCTCGAAATCGAGCGGACGCTTTCCATTGCCAGCGTGGGCGACAGCCGGGCCTATCTGCTGGACGAGCGCGGCCTGCGCGTGATTACCGACGATCAAACCTGGGTCAACGAGGTTGGCCGCCCGCTGGGGCTGGACGAGGAAAGCCTGAAGAACCACCCCATGCGGCACGTGCTCACCATGGCGATCGGGGCAAGTTCCCCACTGACGATCAATTATTACTCGGTTGAATTGAACCCCGGCACGCTCGTGCTGCTCTGCAGCGACGGGCTTCACGGCGTGCTGGAGGCCCCGCAGATCGAAGAGATCCTGCGGGGAGGGCGCAACGGCGATTCGCTCGAAGACAGTTGCCGCCGGCTGGTTGAGGCGGCGAAGGAAGCGGGCGGTCCCGATAATGTTACGACGATCCTGGTGCGCCGGTCCGGCTGAAGCGAAGCGTTTACTCTACCTGGCGGCCGTGGTGCTGGCCCTGGCCGCCCCGGCAGCCTCCCAGGTTGCCCTTCTCCAGATTCAGGTCCTCGAAGGCGATGGCGCGGTGCACCTGCCCGGAACGCGCAGCCCGCGGTTCCTCACGGTTCAGGTGACCGACGAAACCGGCAAGCCGGCTCCGGGCGCCGCCGTGAGTTTCCATTTTCCCGAGGACGGGCCCGGAGGCTCATTTACAAACGGCCTGAGGACGGACGTTTCCACCACGGATGCGCGCGGGAGGGCTTCGTCGCGGGCTGTCCAGTTCAACCGCACCGGCGGCCGCTTCCAGGTCCGCATCTTCGCGTCGAAGGAGCAGGCGCGGGCGGGCATGGCTTCGTTCCAGTACGTTGCCGAGACCGCCTCCGCCGGCGTGAAAGCGCATTCCCGGAGCCATGCGAAGTGGATCGGCATCATCGCCGCGGTGGCGGCAGGAGGCATCGCCGGCGGCGTGCTGGCGGGCCGGTCGAACACGGCGGCCGCTGCGACGCCCTCGCCAGGCACGGTCAGCATCGGGACGCCGACCATTTCTGTGGGGAAACCGTGACCCGGGTCCTGTTTCGCATCCTGCTTCCATTGCTGCTGCTCGCGCCGGCGGCGTTCGCCCAGTTCGAAATTTACGTCGTGGACGGCAACGTGGAACGCGCCGTGCCCGCGGTCTACCAATTCGGTTCGTTCCAGCCGGGAGAGGTCGCGGCGGTCCGGTTCCGGATTCGCAACGTGTCCGCCCAGCCGGCGGCGCTCAGCTTTCTATCGCTCGGCGGCACGGGTTTCTCTTTGGATCCGAAACCGACCGTGCCGGTGGGGCTGGCGTCGCAGCAGAGCATCGAATTCCAGGTGCTGTTTCAGTCCGGCACGCCGGGAACGTATAGTGCCGCGCTCGATTCGGAAGGTATTTCCGTTCTGCTGGCTGCGACCGTACTGCCCGGCCTGACGTATTCGGCCGATTCGCAGATCCTGGGGCTCACACCCCTGGACTTCGGTTCGGTGGAGGTGGGTTCTTCCATATCGAAGCACTTTCTGGTTGTGAACCAGACCGGAGATGCGTTCGCCATTCCAGTGATCACCGTGCAGGGCGGCGGCTTCTCTTTGCCGGGAACTGCGCCCAGCGGCATGCTGCTCCAGCCGCAGGAGACCTCGGGGTTCGATGTGCGGTACCAGCCGGCGGAGGCCGGAGCCTCTTCCGGTGAGCTCGTGATCGGCGGGCGCGTGTATACTCTTGCCGGAATCGCGGTTGAAGTCGCGCTCCCCAAACCCTCGCTCGAGTTGAACCTGCCGGGGCCGCAAAGCGGGCAGCAGGGCACGATCTCGGTCAGGTTCGACGCCCCTGCACGCACCGCTGGAACCGGGCTGGTTACCTTGGAATTCCAGCCGCAACCCGCGGGAGCGATGGACCCGGCCATTCAGTTCGCGGCCGGCGGCCGGAAGCTCTCGTTCGCCGTCTCCCCCGGCGACACGCAGGCGAGTTTCCCGTTCCAAACCGGCACAACCGCCGGTACTCTCGCCTTCACGGTGACGCTCGGCAGCAACTCGGACCGGAAGACCATCACGGTCGCGCCGGCGGCCGTATCGTTGACGGCCTCCCAGGGGGCGCGCTCCGCTGGAAATATCGAAGTCCGCCTGACCGGTTTCGATAACAGCCGGAGTGTCAGCCGCGTCACTTACACGTTCTTCGACTCAGCCGGCAACACCATCCCGCCGGGCGCATTGGCGGTGGACAGCGCGGCCGATTTCACCCGCTTTTTCCAGTCTTCGGACGCGGGCGGAAACTTCCAGCTGCAGGCCATCTTCCCGGTGGCCGGAGATACCGCGAAGATCGCCGCCTTCGAGGCGCAGATCCTCAATTCCACGGGCACGGCACAAACCGGCCGAATCGCGTTCTGAGCGTTCTTTACATTTCGGCGTATATCGGATCTGATAGTCTTATGCAGCGAAGTATCTCATTTACGCTGAACGGAAAGCCGGTGCGCGTTTCCGTGGACGACGAGCGGATGCTGCTCTGGGTCCTGCGCGGCGATCTCGGCCTCACCGGCACGAAGTTCGGCTGCGGCGAGGCCCTGTGCGGCGCGTGTACCGTGATCGTCAACCGGGAAGCGGTTCGTTCCTGCTCGGTCCCGGTTAAGGATGTCGAGGGCAAGCAGGTGGTGACCATCGAGGGGCTGGAACAGAACGGACGGCTTCACCCGATCCAGCAGGCCTTTGAGAAACACAACGCGTACCAGTGCGGCTACTGCACTCCGGGAATGATCCTGAGCGCCTATGCGCTGCTCGCCAAGACTCCAAAGCCTACCCGCGAACAGGTGGTGGAACACATGGACGGCAATCTCTGCCGGTGCGGTTCGCACGTGCGGGTGCTGGATGCAATCGACGAAGCCGCGGCCGCCATCGCCAAAGGAGGCTCGCTGTGACGGACCAACTCACCAGGCGTGCTTTCTTCGCGCTGCCCGGGACCGGGCTGTTCCTCATGGTTTCGGCGCAGGAACCCGCCCGCCTGCCGGCGCGCCAGGGCTACCCGACCGATTTCAACGCCTACCTGCGGATTGCGGGAGACGGCAAGGTGACCTGCTTCGTGGGGAAGGTCGAACTGGGGCAGGGCTCGATGACCGCGCTCGCCCAGTTGCTGGCGGAAGAATTGGATGTGCCATGCGGCTCCGTGGATATGGTGATGGGCGATACCGACCGGTGCCCGTGGGATATGGGGACGTTCGGCTCGCTGGCGATCCGGCAGTTCGGGCCGGTGCTGCGCGCTGCCGGCGCGGAAGCGCGTGCGATTCTGCTGCAGTTGGCAGGCGAGCACCTTGAGGCTCCGGCGGAGCGCCTGCAAGTGAAGGCCGGAGTGGTGACCGACCCCGCTTCCGACAAGCGCGTGACCTACGGCCAACTGGTCGAGGGCAAACGCATCGAGCGCCACGTCGAGCACGTACCGGTGAAGCCGGTCAAAGCGTTTACGGTGATCGGCCGCTCCGAGCCGCGCAAGGACGGGCTGGATAAGATCACCGGCAAAAGCACGTACGCCGGCGACGTGAAACTTCCAGGAATGCTGCACGCGCGACTGGTGCGGCCGCCCGCACACGGCGCCACGCTGAAGGCCGCGGACACTTCCGAGGCCGAAAAAATTCCCGGGGTGCGGATCGTGAAGGAAGGCGGCATGATCGCCGTGCTCCACGAGCACTGGGACGTGGCGGAATCGGCGCGCGAGCTGATCAAAGTTCAATTCGAGCGGCCCGCCCCCGGTCCGGACGACAAGAGCATCTTCGAGCACCTACTAAGGACCGCGCCCCCCGCGCAGGTCGTCTTCGCCGGCGGGAACCTTGCCGAGGGCGAGCAACTCGCATCCGGCGCGGTGGAGCGCACGTATCTCAACGCTTATGTTGCGCACGCTCCCATCGAAACCCACACGGCCACCGCAGCCTTCGAAGGCGGCAAAGTCACCATCTGGTCGAGCACGCAGGCGCCGTTTTCCGTAAAGAATTCGGTGGCGCAAGCCTTGGGAATGTCTCCGCAGGACGTGCGCATCATCACGCCGTATGTGGGCGGCGGGTTCGGCGGCAAGAGCGCATCGCTGCAATCGGTAGAGGCCGCGAGGCTGGCGAAGATCACCGGGAGGCCCGTGCAGGTGGTGTGGGATCGCGGGGAGGAGTTCTTCTATGACACGTTCCGCCCCGCTGCCGTGGTCAAGATCAAAGCCGGAGTGACCAAGGCCGGAAAGCTCGCCTTCTGGAACTTCGAGGTGACCGGCGCCGGGGACCGGGAAGCGCGCACGTTTTACGAGGTGGCGCATCAGCGCACCACCTCGGCCGGCGGGTGGGGCGGCGGCAATCCCGCGGGAATGCATCCGTTCGCGGTCGGGCCGTGGCGTGCGCCTTCGGTGAATACGAATACGTTCGCCCGCGAATCGCACATGGACATGCTGGCGGAGCAGGCCGGGATGGATCCGGTGGAATTCCGCTTGAACAACCTCTCCGACGCGCGGATGCGCCGCGTCCTCGAAGCGGCGGCCAAACAGTTCGGATGGAAGCCCGGCCGGACACCCAGCCGCCGCGGAGTTGGCGTCGCCTGCGGCATCTACGCGGAAACGTGCGTGGCGACCTGCGCGGAAGTCGCGGTGGATGCCGTGTCCGGGCGCACCCGCGTGAAGCGTGTCGTCATCGCCCAGGACAACGGGGTCTCGGTGAACCCCGAGGGTCTGCGGCAGCAGCTCGAAGGCTGCATCACCATGGGGCTGGGCTATGCGCTCTCGGAAGAAGTGCGCTTCCGGAACGGAGAAGTGCTCGACCGCAATTTCGATTCCTACCAGCTTCCGCGATTTTCCTGGCTCCCGAAGATCGAGACCGTGCTGATCGAAAATCCGGACACCCCGGCCCTGGGGAGCGGCGAGCCGCCAATCATCACGATGGGAGCGGTGATCGCCAATGCAATCTACGATGCGGTGGGCGCGCGCGTGCTCGAACTGCCGATCACTCCGGAGCGCGTTTTGCGGGCGGCACGGTAGGGTAGGCCTGCCCACGCGCGCGGAGCGCGCCTTCGGCGCGATGGGCAGACCGGAGGTCTACCCTACCTGAGTCGCCAGAAGTTTCCTGCCCGGTTTGAAAAGAGCGCAGACCGGGAGGTCCGCGCCACTAACTACGCGGGCCGCCGCGGATCACGCTCGATACGCTCCGCTCGGCCGTGTAGCCCAGTGGGGCAGGCCACCTACTTGCCTTTCGCCTGCTCGAGCAGGTGATCGCACCCTCGCGCGGTCAGCGCCATCATGGTCAGGGTCGGGTGCTTGTCGCCGGTGGATGGAAACGCATTCCCGCCGAAGACGTACAGGTTGGGAATGTCGTGCGTCCGGCAGAAGGAGTCGAGCACGCCATCCCTCGGATGGGCGCTCATGCGCGCGGTGCCGACTTCGTGGATGGAACTGCCCAGCGGACGCCGTCCGCCGGCTTCGGTTCGCCCCGCGCGTCCGGCAGGACGGGAGTCTGGCGAACCGGGCGCGCCCGGAAATCCCACCGGCCCGCCGCGACCCATACCGGCCATGACCTCGCCGCCCGCTTTTCGGAATAGTTCTTCGGCCTTCTCCTGGAAATCGGCGATGATCTTGTAGTCATTATCCGAGTGGGTGAAGTGGATCTTCAGCACAGGGATTCCCCAGCGATCCTGCACCTCGGGGTCGAGCTCGACAAAGTTCTCCTTGCGCGCCAGCATCTCGCCGCCGGCAATCCAGACGCGCGCCTGCGCTACGTACCGGCTCTTCACTTCCTTCTTCCACTCCGAGCCATACCCGGGCAGCGCGGCCGCGAACTGCGGGTACTCGGTCTGCCCGCCGGTGGCATTCATGACGTAGCCGCGGATGAAATCCTTGCGCTGCGTTTTGCCGTCGATGTTCTGGAAATTCGCGATCGTGACGCCGGCCGACTTGCCGTCGTCCAGCCGGCTCGGGCCGCCTTTAAGAACCGGCAGGAAACCGCTCACGCCTCCGCCGCCCACCTGGTCGATCATGTACTGCCCGAGCGTGCCGCTGGAATTCGCGAGCCCGCCCTTGGCCGAAAGCAGCATCAGCCGCGTGTTTTCGAGCGTGGATGCCGCCAGTACGACGTACTTTGCATCCACATCCACCGGCTTCATGCTGTCACGCTCGATGTAGGTGACGCCCTGCGCGCGGTTCTCGCCGTTCATGCGGACGCGCGCCACCACCGTGTCGGTGCGGACCTCCAGGTTCCCCGTCCGCATCGCCGGCGGCAGCGTCACCGCGATGGTGTTGAACATGGCGCCCACGTCGCAACCGTTGACGCAGTTGCCGCAATAGTGGCAGGGCGGGCGGTTGTTGTGCATCCGGGTCAACTGGGCCAGGCGGCGATGCGTGGTGGGCCACCCCAGGCTCTTCGAAGCTGCCGTGAAGATCGCTTCGGCGCAGTTCAGCGGCATGGCGGGAAGAAACACCCCGTCAGGGAATTGCGGGAAGCCTTCCGCCGCGGCGCTTACCCCGATGAAGCTCTCGACGCGGTCGTAATAGGGCTTCATGTCGGCATAGGAAACGGCCCAGTCCATGCCATAGCCGTCGCGCGAAGCGGCCTTGAACTCGTAATCGGCCATGCGGTCGCTGGCGCGCGCCCAGTGGAGCGTGCGGCCTCCGAGGCAGCGCGAACGGCCCCAGTTGTACACGGTGCCCGGCGAGGTGGTGTACGGGTTCTCCTGGTTATCGAGCATGATCCGGTAATTGCGCTCGCTGCCGCTGTACCGCCGCAACAGGCCCGGCTTGCCGCGCCCCCGGTAATCCATCTGGTAGAGGTAGGTGTGGTGGAACTCCTTTGCGGGCTCGATGCGGCTGCCCGCTTCGAGCATTAGGACCTTCATGCCCGCCCGCGTGAGTTCCAAAGCCGCCCAGCCGCCGCAGGCTCCCGAGCCGACTACGATCGCGTCGTAGGTTTGCGCCATGTCAGATTCTGTGGTGCTCCGGGTGGGTGCATGCCGGGAAGCTGGTGTTGTAGGAGTTGCCGCGGTAGTCGAGCGCCTCGATCATCCCGGCGCGCGAGGTGTAGAAGGCAAAAGTGTTCTGCTGTTTGATCAGCCGGTAGGCGGCGAATGCCGGGTGCGATGCGGTGCGGTCGCGCTCCGGAGCGGATATGGCCGCTACCAGCGTGGCGCGGTCGCGGGCATCGGCCGCATGGAATCCCGCCGCGCGAAGGGTGGCCATGGCCTCCCGCCACGGCGACTGCGTTTGCTCCGGAGAGGCTTGCAGAACGAAGTCGATGAAGTGCGCGCAATGGGCTTCGCGCGCGCCGGGCGTATCGTCGGTCGGGATCAGGATTTCCGTGAACGCCTGGAGAGCCGCGAAGTCCTCGGCGCCGAAGAACTTCGGCTGGTAATCGCGAAGCCGCGGCGGTTCGGGCGGAGCGCTCGAATGCGCGTGGTCGTCCGCCGCGCGCAGCCAGGCTGCGAAGAATTCGGCGGCGCCGGGCAGGGCTGCTGCTCTCGCGGTAAGTTCGAGTAGGTCGCGGCGGGTCGGAAACATGGAGATTACTATATACCCGGCGCGGCGCTCAGAGGCGCGCGTGAGGGGGAACCTGGCCGACGATCGGCCGCGCCCATTCGATGAACTCCGGGGTCACATCGTTATGCGCCGCCGCGATCCATTCCGGCGGGAATTGCCGCTCCACTCCGGCGATGCGCTCCAGGGCAATCGTGATCGTGCGCGAAGCATATTCGGGGCCGGAGCAGCGCTCGATCGCGACCATCTCGCCGGAGCGGCCTGCGACCGCGGCGCGTACTCCCTGTTCGCCGCAGCGCCGCGATTCTTCGCGGTCCACTTCCGAAGCGAGCGGCGCCGAAGATCGGCCCACCAACCCAGGCCGTTCGGCGCGGGCGCGCAGGCCCGTACCCTCTGCGATGATCCGTGCGAAGACCGCGCCCATGTTGGAGGGCAGGGCACTGCGCGAACTGTGTCGCGAATCGATCTCGGCGCCGAACCATCCACCCGCGGGATCCTTCTGCCCTTCGCACACCGCCACCAGGCATCGCCCGACGCGGCGGTAGACCCGTTCCACGTCGGCGCACACCTGTTCCGGCGCGACGCCGCATTCGGGAAAGTAGATCAGGTGCGGCGGATCGTCTTCGTAGTGGCGGGCGAGCGCGGTGGCGGCAACCACCCATCCCACGTTGCGGCCCAGCACTTCGATGACCTCGACCGGCGGCGGCAGCGCTCGGTTGTCCTCGCCCACATCGCGCACGGCATGGGCGAAGAACCGGGCGCAGGAGGCGTACCCGGGGGTGTGGTCGGTGCCGGCGATATCGTTGTCGATCGTCTTGGGAATGCCGATGACGCGGGCCTCGTAGCGGGCTTCGCGCGCGAGGCGATCCAGTGCGAACGCGGTCTCCATCGAACCGTTGCCGCCGGTGTAAAACAGATACCGCGCCTCGAGCTGCCGCAGCCGGTCGATGATGCGCTCGTATTCGCCGGGCTCGATTTTGCGGCGCGAGGATCCGAGCGCCGAACCGGGAGCGAACGCCAGGCCCGTTACATCACGGTTCGAAAGATCCACGAACTCTCCCCCGATGAGTCCGGAATTGCCGTAGCGTGCGCCGTAGACGGCTGTGATTTCGCCGTGCTTCCGGCACTCCGTGACGATTCCGGCAAGGCTGGCGTTGAGGACCGGCGTGGGCCCGCCGCTGTGTACGATGACTGCGGTTCCGCGAAGAGGCATCCAGAGTTGATGGTAATACCTTGTAAGATCAAGGCATGACGCGGCGCACCCTGTTCGGCCTCCTCGGAGCGGCTGCGCTCCGCGGGCAGGAGATTCACTATCGCGAGTACGCGCGCTGCCTGCCGGACTACCTCACCGGCCTGGCTGACGACGCGTATGCCCGCCGCAACGTGCGCATCTCGGCGCTGCGCACGGCGGAAGACATCCGCGCGTATCAGGCGTGGGCCCGCGCGACGTTTCAGAAACTCGCGGGCGGACTGCCCCGGCGAACCTCGATGAACCCGCGCACGGTCGGCGGCTTCGACCGCCCGCGCTACCGGGTCGAAAAGCTGGTTTACGAGACGCGACCGGGCCTCGTGGTACCCGCGAATCTCTACCTGCCGAAGCAGGGGGGTGCGCCGTATCCCGGTGTGCTGTTTCAGATGGGCCACAGCGACAACGGGAAGAGCTATTCCTACTACCAGCGGTGCTGCCAGGGTCTCGCGCAGCTCGGATATATCGTGCTGGCCTTCGACCCCATGGGGCAGGGAGAGCGCACGGCATACCCGTTGAGCGGCGGCTGGCTGACCCGGCTACCCTCCGCCGATGACGAGCACACCCTGCCCGGACGCCAGATGCTGCTGGTTGGGCAAACCGCGACGGCGATGCAACTGTGGGACGCCATCCGCAGCCTGGACGTGCTGGCCGCGCATCCGCAGGTGGACCCGCGAAGGCTGGGCGCAACCGGGCAATCCGGCGGGGGCACCCTCACCATGATGCTGGCGAGCGCGGACGACCGGCTTGCCGCGGCCGTGGTCTGTTCCGGCAACACCGAAAACTTTGCGGCCCATCCGTTCCTGCCGCCCGGATCCACCGACGATGCCGAGCAGAACTTCCTCGGCTCCGGGCCGGCCGGGTTCGACCGTTGGGACCTGCTGTGGCCGATCGCGCCGAAGCCTCTGCTGGTTGCGGCGAGCGCGCGCGACTTTTTCGGCACCTACTCACCTTCCTATGAGACCAGCGGGCAAGAGGAATTCCGCAAACTCGCGCGCGTCTATTCGATGATGGGCGCTTCCGATAAGCTGCACTACTTCGAAATGCCACTGCCGCACGGGCTCTCCTATTCGTTGCGAGTCGCGGTATACGACTGGTTCGAGCGCCACCTCAAGCAGACCGGCCGGACGATTTCCGAAGAGCCTCCGACCGCGCCCGAGCGCGACGAAACCCTCTGGTGCGGCGCGACCGGCAATACCGTCCGCGACTTCGGCGCCCGCACGCCATATCGAATGGCGCGGGAAACAGTGCCTGCCCAAGCGCAGGCCGGGAGGCCTGCGCCACTTGCATTACGCACGCTCCTTCAAATGGCTCCGTCGTCCACGCCCGCGCGCGTCTCCGTCCTGGGCCGCACCCGCTACGCGAACTGCGATGTCCAAGCCATCGAAGTGAACACCGAAGCGAACGTCTGGGCGCCCGCCTGGCTGTTCCTCCCGAAGCAGCCCTGGACGCGACTGCTTCTCGCCATCGAGCCGAGCGGCCGAAATGCGCGGTGGCACGAAGACGATCTCTATCCGCAACTGGCCGGCTCCGGGATCGCGGTCTGCGCCGCCGACGTCCGCGGCATCGGCGATCTCGACCCGCAGTTCGGCCCCGGGGCGGCGGGTTACGTGCAGCAGCACCACAAGGAGGAGAGCTACGCCTGGGCGTCGCTGATCCTGGGACGCAGCCTGCTGGGCCAGCGGACCACCGACATTCTGCGGCTGGCCCAAGCCCTGGCGGCCGAATACTCTCGCGCCGTGGTCACGGTGGCGGCCCGCGGAAGGACCACGATTCCCACTCTCTGCGCGGCGGCGCTCGAACCGCGCATCGCCCGCATCTATCTTGCCGAACACCTGGTCTCCTGGCGTTCTCTGCTGGACTCCGAAATGTATACGCACCCGTTCGCCGACTTCATCCCCGACGTGCTGCATACCACCGATCTGCCGGGGATCGCGCGTTCGATCGAGCCGCGCGTGGTGGTCGTTGCCGGCGCCGTGAACGGGTCGGGAGATCCCGTTCCCCGCGAACACGCGCCGTACGCAAATTATCGCGAGCGCGCCGCCTGGGACTTCGATTCACTCTCGCGCTTCTGACGGCGGCGTTTTCCGCACCGAGGCGCAAGCGCGGTGGACAGAAACGAACCCCTGAGGGCAGGCGTTCGGGGCTAGACTCGCTGCTGTATGAAGCTTCGATACTGGCTGGCGGGTGCGGCGCTTGCGGGCGGCGCTTACTGGAGGCTCAGGCGGCGTCAGCCCCGGCAGACCCCGCAGACCTTCCATCTGGATCTCGGGCCCGGACGCGGCGACCTGGAATCCGAGACCCCGGGCTCCGTCCAGTTCATCGGAACCGCTACGACCATAATCCGCTACGGCGGGCTCACCATCCTCACCGACCCGAACTTCCTCCATAGGGGTGAAAAGATCCACGTCGGCTATGGGATTCACGCCACGCGCCTGACCGATCCGGCGATCGAATTCGACGAACTCCCGCGCATCGACTTCGTCGTCCTCTCGCACCTCCACGAAGATCACTTCGACCGGCTGGTGGAGGCTCGCCTGCCGCGCGATACCCCGATTCTGACGACTGCCGAGGCCGCCCATGCGCTTCGCGGAAAAGGCTTCCGGAGAAGTTTCGCCCTGCGCACGTGGGACAAAGTGGAAATCTCGAAAGGCGATTCGCGGCTGCGATTGACGTCGCTGCCCGGCCGGCACGGCCCGCTGGTGGTCTCGGCCGCAATGCCCGCGGTCATGGGCAGCATGCTGGAATTCCGCGGGCATCCGAGACTCCCTTCGTATCGCATGTACATCAGCGGCGACACTCTGGTGTATGACGAACTGAAGCAGATTCCCGCCCGCTATCCCGGAATCGACCTCGCGCTCCTTCACCTGGGAGGAACCAGGGTCATGGGCATTCTCGTGACGATGAACGCGGAGCAGGGAATCGAGGCCCTGCGGTTCATCCGTCCGGAGACCGCCATCCCGGTTCATTACGACGACTACGACCTCTTCCGCGAGCCTCTCGGCGAGTTCATGCGCGCGGTGGAACGGGCGGGGATGGAGGACCGGGTACGCTACCTGGAACGCGGCCAGACGTACTCGTTCGCCCCGGCGCAAACTCCTGCGCGCCCCATTCCGGATTTCTGATCCGGACGCTAGATCGTCCGGCTCTCCACGCGGTCCAAGGTCGCGTCGGCTACCGCTTCGCAGAAGCGGACCGAAAAGCCGGTCACATTGTGGAGCGCGAATACCGGCGAGCCCTCGCCGCGCGGCGTTTTGACGCGGAAGAACTCCGCGCCCTGCACGTCATCCAGCACGAAGGCGGGCCGCAGATCGCTGCTCGCGGGAATGATCCGGATATTGCTGAGTTCGATCCCTTTGACGTGGCGGATGTAGAAGCCATGCGAAGGCATGGGGCCGAACATTCCCGGCTCGGGGTACTTGGCTTCGTCTTCGGCCGGCTGAATCGCCGCGTTCTCTTTCGTGCCGCCGCCCTGGTGCTGGATCTGAATGTTGCTGATTTTGACGTCCTCGATGGCGTGATCGGGAATTCCGGTGATGATCGAGCCGAGGCGCGACACCGAATTGGAACATACCAAATTGTCGATGATCACGCGCTTCAGCGTTCCCACGGGAGTGCCCTGCGGCGCGCGCATGCGGCTCCCGAGCCGCAGAAAGATCGGCGCGCTGACAATGTCGCGCATGGAGATGTTGGTGATGGTGACGTCCTCGAGCAGCGAGCCGTCCACCGATTCCAGCGCCAGCCCCTGGCAGCCCTCGAAAACGCAGTTCGAAATGGCGATGTTGCGGTAGCCGCCGTTCGATTCGGTTCCGAACTTGATGCGCCCGGTGTGCGGCACCCGCACGTCCGGAGCGAAGCGCT
The DNA here is from genome assembly GCA_963796485.1 of Bryobacterales bacterium. Taxonomy (GTDB): domain Bacteria; phylum Acidobacteriota; class Terriglobia; order Bryobacterales; family Bryobacteraceae; genus CAWCDJ01. The sequence goes on along the minus strand of CAWCLV010000010.1, from coordinate 67,766 downwards.
TATAAGTGCCGTCCAGCAGCGTGCCTTCCTCCCAGCAGCCGCTCACGTAGCAGTTGGTGATGGTCACGAACTCGGTGGGCTTGGCCGAGCCCAGCCCGTAGGAACTCTTCAGGCAGATGCCGTCGTCCCACGGCGAATTCACGCAGCAGTTGGAGATACGCACGTTGCGGCAGCAATCCACATCGATGCCGTCGCGATTGGTGTCGATCTTCAGGTTGTCCACCGTGAAGTTGTCCACGCCCGTGGCCAGGATTCCGAAGTGGCCTCCGTGGAGGATGGAGAAATCGCGCAGCAGCACGTTGTGGCAATTCTTCAGGCTGATGGACTTGTTGCCCACGCCGGGATCTTCGGCACGCGGTCCGCCGCGGGCGCCGCGGCTCAGGCCTCTGCCCCAGATCAGTCCGGGGCCGAGGATCGAGACATTCTTGAGGCCCTCGCCCCAGATCAGGCTGTTGTGCCAGTGGCTGTGGCCGAAATCCTGGTACTGTTTCCACTCGTTGGGCTCGGGGGCGTCGTACGCTCCGCCGGCGGTCGTACCCGGCGCGGGGGAATCAGCCGCGACTATGGCGGCTCCCTGGTCGAGGTAGAGGGCCACGTCGCTCCTGAGATGGATGGAATAGCTCAGGTAATTGCCCGCCGAAAACCAGACGGTGCCTCCGCCTGCCGCTGCGGCGGCTTCGATCGCCCGGTTGATGGCCGCCGTGTCCACCGTCTTACCGTCGCCCCTTGCACCGTACGTTTTCACATCCGAGACCACCGGTTTCGTTCCCGCCGGCGAGGCAACCGGCTGCGGAGCCGCGCTGGCAAGGGCGGCGCCTGCGAGCCCCAATCCGGCATGTTTGAGAAAATCCCGCCTGAAATCCTTCATGGCCTTCGTTATATCAGGTAATCTTGCGTGCCAGGACGCACATGCTTCACTGCGGGTTGCTGTCTTCCTTTCGTAAGTTGGAGGTAACGGCCCTGGGGCCGGCCAGTCTGTTGAGAGGAAACCCATGCGCAAATTGTCACTCGCTTCACTCGTGTTCTGGTTGGGAATGGCAGCGGGGCTGTATGGACAGACCGTACCGCCGGAATCGATCCCCCCGGGCGTAGGACCGGTTCAACTACCGCTTTCCGGGCAGACAGGGCAGGCGGGATCGGTGCAGACAGTGCAGAATCCGCTTCCGAGCGGGCTGCAAAGTGTGAACACCATCACCAGCACGGTGCAGGTGCAGGGCGCATATCAGAGCAGCGTGCCCTCCGCTCCCGCGCCCGGCTTTCCGATGTCGATTTCGCTGGATGACGCCGTGCGGCGGGGAATCGCGTACAACCTCGGCCCGGTGATGAACCGTAACAATGTGCTCCAGGCGCGCGGATTCGAGCGAGTAGAGCGCTCGGCCCTTCTCCCGAACCTCTCTGCAGGACTGCTGGTCACGGAGCAACAGGAGAATCTGGCCGCTCTCGGATTTGCCGGTGCAATTCCCGGCATTCCCACCGTCGTCGGTCCTTTTCACTACTTCGACCTCCGGGCCGGCGTGAGCCAGAGCGTCTTCAGCTTGACGAGGTGGAGAAATTATCGTTCAGCCCAGAATCTGACAGACGCCGCGCGGCTCTCTACGATGGACGCCCGCGACCTCATCACCCTCGCCGTCACCGGTGCATACCTGGACCTGATCGCGGCGGCGGCGCGTGTCGATGCCGAGCGCGCCGCCGTGGCCACTGCGGAAGCCAGTTTCAAGATCGCGCAGGACCGGCTTGCGGCCGGCGTGGTACCGCGAATCGACCTTACCCGAAGTCAGGTGGAGTTCCAGACGCAGCAGGAAAGGCTGATCGCTCTGCAGAACGATTTGGCCAAGTTGAGGATCTTCTTCGCACGGCTGATCGGGCTGCCGCCCGCGCAGGACTATGCCATTACGGACAGGCTTCCGTTCGTGCCGCTGAAGTCGCTCACGCTGGAGCAGGCGCTTTTGCGGGCCTACGCGTACCGGTCGGACTTAAAGGCGGCCGCCGCGCAGGCGCGCGCCGCCGAGCTTGCCAAAAAAGCGGCTGAAAGCCAGCGCTATCCCCGGGTCGACCTGGCAGCGGATTACGGCGTCATCGGTCCTTCTCCGGGCAATTCCCACGGCACCTTTGCGGTTACGGGCGCGGTGCGGGTTCCGATCTGGGAGGGAGGCAGGATTCGAGGCGATATCCAGCAGGCCGATGCCGTCCTGTCGCAGCGCCGCTCCGAATACGAGGCGCTTCGCGCGACCATCGAGGCACAGATCCGCACGGCCTTCCTCGACCTGAGGACCGCGGCCGACCAGGTTGCGGTGGCGGAAAGCAATCGCAGGCTCGCCGCCCAGACGCTGGGATATGCGCGGGACCGCTTCGCCGCGGGCGTAACCAACACACTCGAAGTGGTGCAGGCGCAGGAGACCGTCGCGTCCGCCGAGCAGGACTACATCTCGGCCATCTACTCGCACAACCTCGCCAAGGCCACGCTGGCGCGTGCGATGGGCCAGGCGGGACCCGATATCCGGCAGTTTCTGGAGCACGAGTGAGCCGTTTACACTGAAGGCTTGATGCCTGACGTCCCTTTGATCGAATTTCAGAACGTCACCGTGCGCCGCGGCGAGAGAGTGGTTCTGGACGGCGTGACTCTATCCATCGCGCAAGGCGAGCACGTGGCGATCCTCGGCCCCAACGGGTCGGGCAAGTCCACGCTGATCAAAATGATCTCCCGCGAATTGTACCCGGTGCTGAAGCCCGAACCATGGTCGCTGCGCATCCTGGGCCGCGACCGCTGGCATCTGTTCGACTTGCGCAACCATCTCGGGCTGGTGTCGAACGACTGGATGCAGATGTGTACGCGCGACTACTCGGGCTACGAGATCGTGCTTTCGGGATTCTTCGGGAGCGTGGGGATCTGGCCCAATCACGACGTCCGGCCGGAAATGGAAATCAAGGCGCGGGAAGTGATGGAGCTGCTCGAGATCTCGCACCTCGCCGAAAGGAATACGGACCGGGTGTCGTCCGGCGAGGCAAGGCGCATCCTCATCGCCCGCGCCCTGGTGCACGACCCGCAGGCGCTGGTCCTCGACGAGCCGACTTCGAGCCTCGACCTGCACGCCACGCACGAGCTCCGCGAGATCCTGCGCAAATTGGCGGGCGTGGGGATCGGCATCATCATGGTGACGCACCATCTGCCCGACATCATTCCGGAAATGCGGCGCGTGGTGTTGTTTCGCGACGGCGGCGTGTACTGCGACGGTCCGAAGGAGCGGCTGTTGCGCGCGGAAACGCTCGGCGAGCTTTTCCGGATTCCGGTCGAGGTCCTCGAACGCGGCGGCTACTACCACGTTCTGTGATCGCTGCGGCTACAGCAGGTGCCGGTACTCTTCCGGGTCGAGCCCGAACCGTTCCATCTGCCGTGGCAGATCGGCCCGCAATGTTTCGGGAGTCTGACGGACCCAGGCGGCGATCACGGTCTCCACGCCCACCCGGTTCTTGCCGTCCTCTTCCGCCATGGCTTCGGCGCCCGACCGCAGATCGGCCTCCGTGGCCTCGCGGACTGGCCTGGGAGTCTGGGCCAGGACGAGATTGAGGAAATCCTCCGCGGCGTCGTTCCAGTTCATGCCAGGTTCAAAACCTGCTTCACGGTGCCGCTCTGGTCCTGAATCTTTTGCTGCAGCATCATTAGCGCGTAGATCAACTGTTCCGGACGCGGCGGGCACCCGGGCACGAAGACATCGATAGGGATCACCTGGTTCACCGGAACCAGCGCGTAGTTGTTGAACACGCCGGTCGAAGTGGCGCACGCACCCATGGATATGGCCCACTTCGGTTCGGGCATCTGCTGGTACAGATGGCGGATCACCGGAGCCATTTTGTTCGATACGCGGCCGGCGATAATCATCAGGTCGGATTGCCGCGGCGACCCGCGAAAGACTTCGGCGCCGAAGCGCGCGATGTCGAACCGCGAGGCGCTCATCGACATCATCTCGATGGCGCAGCAGGCCAGCCCGAAGGTCATCGGCCAAATGGAATTCTTGCGTGCCCAGTTGACCGCTTTATCGAGTGTGGTGAAAAGAATCCCTTCGGAAGCGGCGGCCGCCGGGTTGGCGATCGAATACTCGTCGATTCGCGCAAACAACTCGGGAGGACCGCTGGCTAAGGGTTTATCCATACCTTCATTTTCGCATAGCCCGGCGGCGCTCCTGTAGAATCAAAAGAAGTCCGCTTCACATGCCTTCCGAAAACTTCGAGCAACTGCTGGATCGCGCAGCCGCGGCGCAGGGCGTCGGTCCCGGCTTCTGGGATATTTGGGGCCATTATCACGCCACTACGACCGAGGCCAAACAGATGATGCTGCGGGCCAAGGGAATCGACGCAGCCAATGCGGAGAGCCTGGAGCGGTCGCTGGCCGTGATCGCCCGGCGCGAGTGGGAGCGGCTGGTTCCGCCCTGCATCGTGGCCCGGCAGACGGGCGAAATCGAACTGCCGGTCCATGTTCCGGCCGGCCTGGCGGACTCCGCCGCACGGATTACCATCCGCGAGGAGGAGGGCCGCGTTACGGAGTCGGAGCTTCCATTGCGGAATCTGGCGGAGACCGGTTCGGCCGATTTCGACGGGCAGCATTGGATTCGGAAACTGGCGCGCCTCTCCGCGAATCTGCCGCTCGGCTATCACGAGATCACGGTCAAGGCCGGCTCACGCAGTGCGACTTGCCGGTACATCGTCACTCCGGACCGGGCCTGGATGCCGCCCCAACTCGGCAGGGGAGGCCGCATGGCCGGGGTCACCGTCAGCCTCTACGGCGTTCGCTCCGACCGGAACTGGGGGTGTGGGGATTTCACCGACCTCGACGCGGTACTCGACTGGGTGGTCAACGATCTCCAGGCGAGTTTCGTCGGGCTGAACCCGCTGCACGCGATTCACAACCGCCGGCCGTTCAACACCAGTCCCTATCTGCCGAACTGCATCTTCTACCAGAACTTTCTCTATCTCGATGTCGAGGCGATGGAAGACTTCGGGCGAAGCCGGCGGGCCCGGCGCCTGCGCGACAGCCCGGAGACCCGGCAGGAAATCCGCCAGTTGCGGGAATCGCAGTTCGTGGAATACGAGCGCGTGGCGGGATTGAAGCTGCGGTTGCTGAAGCTGTCATTCATACAGTTCCTTCGCGACTGGCGGCGCGACACGCCGCGCGCCCGCGAGTTCCGCACCTTCATCCAGCGCGAAGGCTACCTGCTCGAGAGATTTGCCGCCTACTGCGCCCTGGATGAGTGGCTGCACCGCCAAAACCCCGATCTTTGGATGTGGACCCAGTGGCCCGCCGCATACCAGGATCCCGATTCGCCGGAAACGCGGGAGTTTCGCAAGAAGCACTGGCGTTCCGTGATGTTCTACCAGTACCTGCAGTGGCAGATCGACATTCAGTTGGGACGGGCGCAGGAGCGAGCGCGCGAGCGCGGCCTGGCGATCGGGTTGTACCACGACCTGGCGCTGGCCACCGACCGGTTCGGTTCGGATCTGTGGGCGCACCGCCCGTTCTTCGTGAACGGGTGCCGGGTGGGCTCGCCGCCCGACGATTTCGCTCCCAAGGGGCAGGATTGGGGGTTCCCGCCGCCCGATTCCCGCCGCCACTACGAAGACGGGTATCGCCTGTTCGCGGACTCCATCCGTAAGAACTGCCGCCACGGCGGCGCCCTGCGCATCGACCACGTGATGCGCCTGTTTCGCCTCTATTGGATTCCGGACGATCGCGATGCCAGCCAGGGCGCCTACGTCCGCGAGGTCAACGAGGATTTTGTCCGCGTCCTGGCTCTCGAGAGCGTCCGCAACCGCGTGGTTGTTGTTGGCGAAGACCTGGGGACCGTCGAACCCGAAATTCGCGAGGCGCTGGCACGTTTCGGCATCCTCAGCTACCGGCTGTTCTATTTCGAAAAGAACCAGGGCGGCGGGTTTCGACGGAATGACGAATACCCGGTGCAGGCTCTTGTCTCCTCGACCACCCACGATCTGCCGACGCTGGCGGGCTTCTGGAAGGGAACGGACCTGGAGGCCCGGCGCGCCGCCGGTGTGCTCGATGACGCCGGGTTCCGCGCGCAATCCGAGGCGCGCGCGGGGGAGAAGCAGAAGATGCTGGATGTTCTGTTCTCCCAGCAATTGATGCCCGGCCATTTGCCGCGCTCGGCGTGGGACTATCCCGAGTTGACCGGCGAACTGCACAATGCCGTAGTCGGTTTTCTGGCGGGGACGCCGTGCCAGTTGCTCGCCATCAACCAGGAAGACCTCACCAAGGAACTTGCCCAACAGAACCTGCCGGGCACCACCTGGCAATATCCGAACTGGGGCCGCAAGATGCGGTTCACGGTGGAACAACTGCGATCCGACGCGGAGGCCCGCGCCTACACCGCCATGTTCCGCAACTGGATCGTCAACTCGGGCCGCAGCAACCGCGCGGGCGAAACGATGAGCGCCGATTAGCGGCTATCGACTGCCGTTAGCACCCACCCGGAACCTGGAAGATGACCACATCCGTCTGGCTAAAATCATTACCTTTGCACAGTAACGGCTCTCCCAAAGCGGTTGCGGCGGCATAGGAGAAGCAATCTCCGTAGTTGAGCCCGGCACGATGGCGCCCTTTTCCGAAGCGGCTAAACGCGGAACGGGCGAGCTGTCCCTGTTCCGGATCCACGGGGATCAGTTCGATTGCGGCCCGGGAGATGAAACGGTCCAGATCGCGCAATCCTTCGGCTCCGTATCTTGACTCGATCACAATCGAGGTTTCCACGAAGCCTGCGACGGACATCCGGGCAAAATCGGCATATTCGATCGCCTCGACAAAGCCGCGGCGCTCGGGTTCGCGCTGCAGGATCGCCAGGAGGGCAGAAGTATCGATCACCATCAGCGTGGAAGTCCGCCCTCATCGTACCCCAGGATCTCTTCGGCAGGCCTGTGGTCGAGGACGGGTAGACTGGCGCAGTGTTCCGCGATTTCCTCCAGTTCGTCAGCGAGACGCCGCTTACTCCGCTCCAGCCGGACTCGAAAGAGTCGATCGCGCAGAGCTTTCGTTACCGCTTCGGTCTTGCTCTCACCCGTCGTCTTGGCCAATTCCGTTGCCAATCTCTCTGCTTCCGGATTGCGAATATTGAGGGCCATGTAGATGTGTATCTCGCTAGCTACATTGTATCATCAGGCCAGTTCCCGTGGCTCGGCCTTAGTGGAGCACTTCTCGCGGGTCGTCCATCCGGGGACTCGGCTTGCCGCTTTGGGAAATGCGTGCGGAGGCGGGGTCGAATAGCCGCTGGTCTACCGGGCGGAGATGGTACGGCGCGGGGTCCGGGCGTGCTGTAAAGCAGTCGCTCAGGTCCGCCGCTGCGGCGTCGAACAGGTTGAGCGGCGGCAGGTGCAGCAGCCGGAAAATGGTCTTCAGCAGCCCGGGGAAGCTGGTGTTGACGTGGGAGACGTAGTTCTTGCGAAACCACGGCCCGGCTCCCATCAGCACGGTGCGGTGCGCGTCGATGTGGTCCACTCCGCCCTGCGGGTCGTCTTCCGTGATGAACACCGCCATTTGGCCCCACCATTTCGTGCCCGAAAGGAATTGCAGGATCCGGCCGAGGGCATAGTCGTTATCGGCGACAAACGACACGTCGTAGGGATACCCGTCCTCCGGGCGTGCCTCCGTCATGTGGTCGTTCGGCAGGTGGATGAAGATGAACTGCGGCAGGTCCGTTCCGGTCTTGATGTACGTGTCCTCGATTTCGCGGATAAACTGTGAAGCGCGGAACTGGTCCGGTATGTTCATGTTGAAGCCGGGGTACTGGCGGGAGGTGTGGGAGTACAGCGGCTCGGGCATCGGGATGTTGGTGAGAAACCGACCCCCGGTCGGCTCCAGGTCCTTGCTTTCGTCAATTCCCGCCAGTTCGAAACCCTCGCCGAAATTGCGAAAGCTGACGTTGTGCCGCACCAGGTGGTGCCAGAGGGTGCCGCCCTCTTCCATGTCTTCGGGATGCACGGAGGAATCCGAGCCGGCGAACAGCAGCCGTCCGGGAGCGCTGCCCAGCCGGAAATCCTTTTTCTGTTCGCTATAGGCCGCCATCAGGGACGACTCGGTCCAGACGTTGGGGTAGGAGCCTACCAGCCAGTGGTGGCCGTCCACGCTGACATCGGAATCGGCATAGAAATTATCGCTGATGGCCCACTGTTGGGCGATCGCGTGATGGTTGGGGGTGACGTCGATCCCACGCAAATTGAGGCGCTTGCCCTTCCCGTCCGCATAGCCGAAGGTGCCGAGGCGGGCCCACGGCGGGCCACCCATCACGGGACCATTCGAGGCATCCACAATGTCGCCCAGGACCTCGTCGTACGTGCGGTTCTCCTTAACGATCAGGACCACGTGCCTGATGCCGCCCGGAAGCGGCCGTTCCGGGCCGGCGGCGGGAAGAAAACCGTTGGCACGCATCACGAAATCGGTATTCGCGGCGAGTTCCGCGGGACCGGGCAGCCGGAAGACCGAGACGCTGCCCTGGCGGGACTGGCTGCGAGAGAAGGCGCCCGGAGCACCCGGAGCGTTCGGACCGCGGCCGTGGCCGCGCGCGTTGGCCACAAACACGGTGCCGTCGCTGATCGCGACCCGCGTGGGGAACCAGCCCGCGGGCAGGTGTCCGAGCACCCGCCGGGTGCGCGTGTCGATCACGCCCACTGCGTTGATTCCGGCCTCGGCCACCAGGAGCCACCCCGACTTCTCGTCGAAAGCCAGGCCCACCGGCAAGACGCCGCGAAGCGTTTCCAGGCCGGGGATGCGGATAGGAATCTCGGCTTCCACCCGGGCAGTCTGCGGATTAATTACCGTAACCGAATCATTCGAGGCATTCGAGACGTAAACCCGGCCCCCGGCGGCAATGATCCCCGCCGGGCTGCTTCCGCTGTTGCTCTGTCCTCCGAACGGCAGGCCGGTGCGGATGTACGTCCGGATTCTGGGCGCCGATGGAGTGCCGACATCGATAACCGCCACTGAATTCGACTCGCGGACGTTCGGGTCGCCGAGTCCGGGTACCCGGACCGATCCGCGAGCGGTGTGGCGATCCACGCCCTCGACGGCTTCCGGGCTGGGGAAGCCGAACGGGGGGAAATCCAGCCCGGTCTCGCGGGCGTTCTTCGGGTCGGCTCCGGGGATGGCCTGATATTGGAACATCCCGATGTGGGTGACATAGAGGGTCTGCCCGTCTGGCGAAAGCGCCAGGGCGAACGGCAGGCGGCCCACCCTCACGGATCCTATGATCTGTCGGGTTTTCACCTCAATTGCCGCGATCCGGAAGTTGGCCTGATCCACCGCATACAGGATTCCCCGGTCCGCGTCCAGCGCGAGGTCGCCCGTGTAGCTGTCCTGGTATTCGCCGCGATTGAGGTCGATAGGATGGCGTCGTCCGGAGCCCCAATCCACCTCGCTGATCCGTCCGGAGTTGCCTTCCGAAACGAACACGGTATGTTCGTTCTTGAAGGCGAGGCCCATGAAAACCCCTTTCCATTCTTCGGATTCAGAGTCGTCCATCAGGTCCGGCGAGGTGACGGAGATCTGCGAAGCCTGCCAGCCGGCGTCGCGGCTTTGTTCCAGGATCGTGAGGGAATTGCCTCCCTGACCGCCGTTCGCCGTGACGACAGTCCGTCCGGCCGGGCTGACCGCCAATCCAAACGCGCCGGCGCCGGTCGGAAGCTGCCGCCCCAGGGGCGAAATTACGCGCCCTCCGGGTAGGATGGCCGCACCGGCGCGCCGGTTCGCCTGCCGGATCCCCGCCGGAGCAGTGTACACCTGGGCGAGGCACATTCCGAGCAAGGCGTTCAAAATCAGACAGGAGCGGGCCGCGCGCACTCTCCCATCATATATGCCCACTTCCCGACGGTCGCGATTCTGTTCGTTTTTTGAGCAAAACGACACCGGATGTGCAGATATGCCCACTCCCCGACGGACGCGGCTCTGTTCGTCTTTTTAAGCGAACGACACCGGACAATTTTTCCCGACCGGTAAAGAATTCATGCCTTGCCGGGACTATGATGGGCTATATTCAAAACGGCGCTCATGTGCAGTTTAACAGTGACTCGTGGCACCTAAAGAGTTTGAATGAAATCCGGTGTTTCATGTAAAGCTGGCACTTCACGTGCACCGGGGTTTACTCGCGGTTACCTAATGCAGCGTCCGGTTGTTCTATTGCTTCTTTCGTTTTGGATGACGCTACTTGTGGTGCCGTTCGCCGCCGCGGCCGGGCAACGATCCGGAGGGGAGCGAAGCCGGCAGCGGACGCAACAGCCTAAGGCGTTAGCGGAAAGCTTCGCTAACCTGGGTCAGAGGCTGACAATCCGCGGGACATCCATTTCGGATGATTCCCGCCTAACTATCAAGGTCCGCAGCATTCGGCGAGTGAGCGATGTTTGCGTTCCGCAGAAGTAATTGTTTTGGAGGAGATAAATGGCATCCAGTCCCACAGCGTTTGCGCCTCAGAAACCACTCGAAGATCCGTTGGCCCACCTGCCGTGCTCGAGCATAGTCGAGTACCGGAAAGGTCAGATGATCTACAGTCAGGACCAACCTTCTACGAGCATTTATCTGGTGATCGACGGCAAAGTGAAGGTCTCGCGGTTGGCGGATGACGGCCATCAGGTGGTCGTGGACATCTACCAGCCCGACGAGTTCTTCGGCGAATCGGCGTTCCTCAATCTTCCCCACCGGTCGGAGCAGGCCACAGCCCTGGAAAATACCAAGCTGATGACCTGGACGGCCACGGAAATCGAGGACATCGTGATGAAGAGGCCGCGGCTCGCAGTGGCGCTCCTGCAGATCCTGGTGCAGCGCACGATCGACTTCACCCACCGGATTGAAAGTTTCTCGGTCGACAATATTGCGCGGCGGCTGGCCCGTTCGCTGATCCGTTTCTCCGAGCGCCTGGGTACGCAGGAGGACGACGGCTCGGTGCGGATGGTGCCGTTTACGCACGAACTCCTTTCGCAGTACGTGGGTACGTCGCGCGAGATCGTGACGCACTACATGAATCAGTTCCGCAGGCAGGGATATCTGAGGTATTCCCGTAAAGGCATCATTCTGTATCGCGATGCCTTCCGGGAATGGCTCAGGCAGAACTGCTGATATCCGGCTCCCGCCGGCAAGCACGAGGAGGCCCGCACCCGCGGGCCTCGTTACAAGGCCGCGCATCCTAAAAGGCGGCCATCCCGGTTTCGGGCCAGATCGACTCCACCGCCTGGAACTCCGGCGAGTGGATACCCAGGAACTCATAGGCTTCTTCCAGGGCGTAGACGATTCGCAGAGTGTCGCCCGTCCCTTCCCGCAGGAGTTGAAACATCCGGCTCAATCCGTAGGTCTCCGGCGTGGGCGCCACGAGGATTGTTCGGGTTTCGCTTGGCCTGGCGGGCGACACCGCCGCCAGAGAACGAATGAACTGCGGCGAGAGTTCCGATTTCACCGATATCGAAAGGTCGATGATGCTGGAACAGGGGCCGTGCGCCGCGATCAGGTGTTCGACATCGACGTGAATGGCCAGCACCGCTGCCTTCGTGATCACTCTCCCGAACGTAATCAGCACAATGTTGTGCTCCGGGTCGAGTTGTAATACCGCCACATCATCTACGATGGCCGGGCCTTGACGAGGACTCTTTTCGGGAGATACGCGGCTATCCAGCCGACGCAGGCAGACCCGCTCTGCCGGGTCGGCTGGCGCTGGCTTCGGCTCTCCAGCTGACGCGCGAGGTCTCGGCAGGAGTGGCCGGGTCGGCAGCCTGAGAGGCTGCGCCACCGTTAACTGCGCATGCGCAGCAACAGGTACAGACCGATCAGTCCGAACACCACGTCCGGCGACCAGGCGGCCATGGCGGGCGGGAGCAGTCCGAAGTCGCCGATCTTCTCAAACAGCGGCTGCGTGCCGAGGTAGGCGATAGCGATCACGATACTCGAACCGATGCCTGTCATGGCGCCGCGATTTCCAACCAGGAACCCGAACGGAATGGCGATCATGGCCATGATGAGCGCGAACAGCGGATTGGCGAACTTCAGGTAGTACTGTACCTGGAGCTTGCGCGTATCGACGAGCCCGGTCTGTTGCAGGTCGGCGATATAGCGCTCCAACTCCAGGAAGTTCATTTGTTTTTCCTGCACGGCTTCGCGCAGGAAATAATCGGGCGCCTCCGTGAGTTCCGGAAACGTGGTGGCCTGGAAGGTGTGTAGCGGCGGAACCCGCTGCGCGCCGTGAAAATCGCTGCTCCAGCCGTCTTCGAAGATCCACGCGTTGACGGGAGCGCTCCAGAACGCCCGCTTTGCCTGGATCTGGCGCGTCAGCCGGAAACTGCCGGGGTCGAGCTCGAAAACACTGACCTCCACCATCACCTTTTCGGCAGGATCGAAGTACTTGTAGTAGTAGATCCGGGAGTCCTTGCCCATGATCCACTTGCGGTTCGGGTTCAGATAGGTCTGCTGCGGGCGGCCTTTGATCTCGTCGCGCAACGCGTCCTGCTTGCGGTTGGCGCTGGGCACGTAGGAGAAGTCGAATGCGAACAGGGCGCCGCTGAAGAGCGTGCTGACCACCAGGATCGGCGTTGCCAGGCGGTAGAGGCTCACGCCGCACGCCTTGAACGCACTGACCTCGTTTTGCTTGCTGAGCACTCCGAGCGTAACCAGCACCGCCACCAGCACGCTGATCGGCAGCAGCTTGTAGACCTGAAGCGGGATCAGGAAGAACAGGTACGTGAACATGGTCGGCAGCGAACTGTTCCGCAGCATGTCCCCCATCAGCTCGAAGAAGTTGTACACCTCGGCCATGGAGACGAAGCTGGCCAGCACCACGATCAGGTAGAAGAGGAAATTGGAAAGAATGTAGGTGTCGAGAATCTGCGGGAGCAGCGGCAGACGCCAGCCGGAAAGCCCCGCGGGCTCCGGTTTCCGGTCGGCCTTCCTTTTGAGACGGTCGAAAAGGCGCCCGAAAAATTCCCTGAATCCGGCGACCAGGTCACGGTCGCCCGGCCGTTCCATGCGAACCAGAAAGACGAGTCCCGCGAGCCCGAAAACCACGTCGGGCAGCCACGTCGCCACCGGGATCGGAAGAGTGCGCTGTTTGGCCACCCCGATGAGCGATACGGAGGAAAGGTAATAGCCGAAGAACGCCAGGAAGATGGCGTTGACGTAGCCCGCGGACTTGCCTCCCTTGCGGGTGGAGACCCCGAGCGGAATTCCGATCAGCGCCAGCGCGATGCACGCCAGGGGCAGGGAGAGGCGGCGATGCAGTTCGACCCCGATTTCGATCCAATCCGGCCCGCGGTAACGCATCAACTGCGTCGTGCTCATCGCGCTCGACGCAAGCGGGCGCTGTTCCGGCGGCCGCAGGTCCAGCGCGACGGTCTTCACCGGCGCCGAATCATCGCGCGCTACTCCGTCATTTCCCATTTCGTGGGTGGAGTAGTCGCGCATTTCCAATTGGATGCGATTGTTCTTCGTGTCCGAGCTGGCCAGCGCCCGGCGGGCGACCGTGATCATGGGACCGTCGGCCTTTTGCCCGAGCCCGGACTTCCGCTTATCCGGGGAGCTGACGTCCGCCAGGAACACGGGCCGCCAGACCACCGGGTCTCCGGGGCGCACATCGCCTACGTACAGGATGGTATCCGGAAAATCCTCATCGAAGATCCGAGGCTGTATCTCCGCGGAGATCTGGTTGGCAATCAGCCGGTTCAGGAGTTCGGTGCTCTTGCGCAAGGCATACGGAGTGAGCCGGAGCGACGCCAGTCCCGCCAGCCCGGTGCCGAGGACGGCAAAGGCCAGAACCGGGGCGATCACCCGCCTGCTGGAAACGCCCGCCGCCCGCATGGCCGTGATCTCGCCGTCGCTCGACATCCGCCCCAGCCCGATCAGGATCCCGACCAGCACGCCAAACGGGATGGTCAGCGGCAGCACGGGCGGCAGCGTCAGGGCGAACAGGGTGAGGACGGTCTTCGGATCGGGGTTGCTCCCGACCAAAACCTCGAAGAGGCGGTCGATCTTTTGCAGAAAGACGACAAACGTCGCCAGCAGCGTGCCGAGAACGCTGCTGGTCAGGATCTCGCGGAAAACGTATCGGCTGAGGATGCGGAACACGGATGCCTATCGCTGCCTTACCGCGTAAACTCCGGCGCCGGGACCACCGGCAGTTTGGGTTCCTGCTCCTCAACGGGATGCAGTTCCAGGTCGTCGATGAGCAGCGACGGCGCGATCACCGCGGCTTCGGCGGTGAAGCCGGATGCGCCCATCAGCGCAAACGGCGCTTCGCTGTTGAGGTATTCAAACGCCGCGGCATCGTTTCCCGCCGCCAGGATATCCTTCAGGGACCGCACGTTCAAGCCGCGGAACCGCAAGCCGCGGACCAGCTCTTCGTGGCCGTCCGGAAACAACTTGTAAATGAGGATCGGGGTACTGACCGGGCGTCCTCCCTGCGCGCTCATCAGAATCCGTCTCGCCTCCTCGATGGAAGCGGAGGACGGGAAGTCCATCTTCCGGACAATAATGCCGTAGGGCTTGTCGCGCTCCTGGCACAACTCGATCAGCTTCTTCCTCAGTTCCGCCGGCGCCACCGCGTCGGATGCCGTCACGAAGAGATTGCTCAGGCTTGGCAGATTGGAGCCGTAAGGACCCGGGAGCCTGGCGCGTCCGTTGGAGCTTTCATGCCCCCGCACCGGCTGCCGCGTAAGCAGGTAGCCTTTCAGCACGCCCTTGTCGATGAGATGCACGGGAACCGGTACGACGCCCTCCCGGTCTACAGCGTATGAGCCGAAAAGCGGGCGTCCATTCCATTCTTTGCGAGTGGGGTCGTCCACCACGTCGAACGACTCGGGGAGAACGCGCGCGCCGATCCGGCCTTCCAACTCGCTGGCCTCGTAGCCGCTCCCCCGGTTGCCGTCGCTCACGGGCCTGCGGCCCAACCCCAGGTTGCGGCCCAGCACCTCCGCCACGATCTGCGCGCCGGCGATGCCCTCAAACAGTACCGGGCCGTTGTAGTCCTCGCCGACAGGCGCGTGGGACAGGGCCACCACGTTCGCGGCAAGCGCCTTGACCCCCCGGGTCAACTCCGCTTCGCCGGGAAGGCCGGAGGCTTCCGTACCGTGGAAGGTCACGGCGTCCCGCACGGTCATGCCGTCGGCCGCCTGCGCGATCGCGCGAGCCCGGAGGTAGGTGACGTCTTCCGGCTCCCTGATTTCCGTGCCCTCCGAATTCACCAGCGTGAACCCTCCTACCCCGGACTCCAGCTCGATGCTGGAATTCTTCACTTCGGGGTATTCGGCGAACACGGCGGAAAGGTCGCGGACATTCTTCGTCCATGCCTCCTCGTCGATTCCCAGCTTGTGAAAGGGCGTCAGAAGGTGGACCGGCTCGGCGTGCGCGAAATCCGGCAACTGGTCGGTCCGATTCAGGTTTCGCAGCGCGGCGCGCTTGCGCGAGAGTGCCTCCAATGCCGATTTATAGGCCGAGTCCGTCCGCAGCCACAGGTACCGCCGCAGCACGTCGTAAGAGTCCTCGACCGGAAACGGCCCCAGGTCGTAGCGCGTGCCGAGGTTGAACCCGCTGCCGGTGTAATCCGTGTTGTCGAAGTTGTAATCGCCGACGCGGACCCGGACCTCCGGCTCCCGGAACATCTGATGACGACGCGTCAGCAGGCCGCCGAGGCTCGCGGAGACGGAAAAGTTTTCCGATTGATCGACCAGGTATTGAATGAAGTAAGGCTTTTCCAGGTTGGCGACGGATACTTTGCGGGAGCGCTCGATTTCATCCCGCATCGCCCGGATCTCCGCGTCCTGCGGCGGCGCCTGGCTCCAGCCGATCGCGGCGCCGAGCACCACCGCCGCCGCACCGCACGCCGTTCCGAAGCGCCTCATCGCTCGCCCCTTTCCATGGTCGCGGGCGGCGATAGCAGAGGCGGCCGGTCGTTCGACTTGGCCTTCTTCTCGATCTCGATTTCCGAAACCAGGATCTCGGGCGAAACCGCCGAGACCGGGACGCTGCCCGATTCCGCGCCGCAATAGCCGTTGAATACTTCCTGCTTGTCGCCCGTCGCCAGGATTTTCGAGAAGCTCGCGAGCGGCGTGCCGACGATATCGGCTCCGCGCACGAGTTCATCGGGACGCCCGTCGGGATAGACGCGGTAGACGATCACCGGAATCACCTTGAAGGCCTGCAATCCGGCGCGCGCGGTGGTGGTAAATCCGCCCGTGATGTCGCGGAAATAAAGGCCGTAAGGCTTGTTCTGGCGCTTTACCTCTTCGATCAGCATTTGGCGGAGACGGGCCTCTGGCACGGCATTCGAAGATTCGACGATCAGGTTCGATTGCCGGGACACTACCTCGAGACCCGGCTGCCGGCGCCCATGGCCGTTCGAGTGATCGACCCCTTTAATCGGCGAACGCGACATCAGGAACGTCTTGAGGACGCCCTTATCGACCGCGGTCACCGGCCGTGCTTTCACGCCCTCGTCGTCGTAATCGTACCAGCCGTTCAGGTCGATGCCGTCGATCTTGCGCCGTGTGGGGTCGAAGACCACCGAGAGGAAATCGGGCAGGACCTTGGTGTTGACGCTCTTCGTGAAGGTCTGGCCTTCGCTCTCGTCTTTCTGGCGGTGGCCCTCCACGCGGTGGCCGAAGATCTCGTGGAAGAAAACGCCCGCGGCGCGGCCGGAGAAAATCGCCGGCCCTACGAACGGCTCGGCCTCGGGAGCGTGGAGTAGGTTGGTGACGTCGCCGGCCACGCGGTCGATCGCTGCATTCAAAGCCCGATCGTCGGGGAGTCCGGCGGCATCCACGGCCTCGAAGGTTTCGAAGGTGCTGAGGTCGGTTCCATCCACGGCCTTGGCCGAAGCGGAGATCGAAACGCGCGCGAAGCCGCGGCCGTGCTCAATCCGGGAGCCCTCGGTGTTCACAAAGTAGCGGCTATCCGTCTGCGCCGTTACCGTCACCCGCGACGTCAGGACGTTCGGGTAGTTCCCGAAACGGGCGGAGAGCTTACGGACGCGCTCGCGCCAGGCGTTCTGGTCGAACCGCAAACTCGGTAGAGGCTCCTGGGCGGTCTCCGGTTTCTCGGATGAGAAATCGGCCGAGTCGTCCTCGGCCGCCACCTTTACCTGGGTGTTCGTCTTGATCCGGATCAGCCGTTCGGCCGCGGTACGGTATGCGCGATCGGTTTCGAGCCAGATCCGCCTCTTGATCGAGTTGGGAACGTTCTCGAAGGAAACCAGCGCGCCCGAGGTAAACTGGCCGCGATCGCCCCGGACCCGGTGGTAATTGTCCAGTTGGGGGGATCCGACCCGCACCGACACGTCGAGCGAGCGAGTCTTGCCGCCTCCGGAGTCATCGACCGCACCGAGCGTGGCCGATAGCGAACGGTAGTCCACCTCCGTGATTTCGTAGCTGAGGAAATAGGGTGGCGGGTCGGCTTTCTGCTTCAGAACGGAAAAATTCCGTTCCAATTCCTGCGACATGACATCGAGCAGGGCAGAAGGCCGTTCCGCCGCGTTCAATGCCACGGTAGACAGGAACGCAACCAGGGGGCAAATCAAACGGGTCAAGTGATTAGGATATCATTCCGGCCATTGCCACCCGGGCGGCGGGGCGTTTTTTCCAATATGATATCTGGTGTTGCGAGGTGAGGTTCTGATCTATGGGTCCAAGTGGAATAAGTTTGGCGGACCTGCATTGCAGGCCCAATGCGCCACTGCTTTCCGGAGCCGAACTGGCGAAGTTGCGGGAGCGACTTGCCGGCTGGAAGACGCCGGGCGGCCGCCGGCTCTCAAGAAGTTTTCTTTTCCCCGATTTCCGCACCGCCCTCGATTTCGTGAATCGGATCGGCGCGATTGCCGAAGAGGAGGGCCACCACCCGGACCTGCTCCTGGCCTGGGGGCGGGTCGAGGTCACTACTTCGACACACGATGCGGGCGGACTGACGGAGAATGATTTCATCCTGGCAGCGCGAATCGATCGCGCCTTCCAGGCACGCTGAGGCGCCATGGTCGATGCCCGCTGGAGAATGCTGCTCGCGGAAATCGATGTGCAATGCGGGTTTGCCCTGCGCGCTTATTCCGGCAGCACTTCCGCGTTGCAGCGGCGGGATCCGGAGAGCTTCTGGTACTCATTACAGGCGCTTCTCGGAGCGGCGGCCCATCTGCACCGTTTTCTGGAGGCCGACCCCGATCTGAAAACGGCGCTGGAGGTGCCGGACGATTCGCCCCTGCTGCGAAGGGAACTCGACTGCGCCGCCGACTTGCGAAGCGCCTGTGCTCGATGGCTTGGCTCGCGGCCGCGGGGGCCGCACCGGCAATCCAATTTCGGGCCCCTTGGAGTCAGTCACGCCGAGCCGGCGGTTTTTGCTCGGTTTATCGATCTGGAGGAATCGACGGCTCTGCTGTTCGGGGAATCCTACGACCTGGCGCAAATCCTGGCTGCGATCGCGACACTCAGTCAGAAGGTCAAGACCAACCTGCGGCAGATCCGCGAAATGGTCTGAGTTTCCCGGGCCGTTAACTGATGCAGGAGCGGCGCTTTAGCCCCGCGCAGGTTGAAACCTGCCCCACATGGCGTGGGGCAGGTTTCAGTCGGCGCGCGCGGTTTCAAGCCCGCCCATCCGTGGTGTTTAGCCGGTCACACGGTTTCGTACACCTGCGGGACCAGGCCCTTCTCCCGCAAGCCGGAGAGCGCCAGACCATACCTTCCGCGGATTCCGGTCTTCTCGAAGATGTGCTTCATGTGGATTTTGACGGTCCCCGTGCGGATCCCCAGCGTGCGGGCGATATCGCGGTTCTTCATTCCGCGCTCCACGAGTTCCACCACCTCGAGTTCACGGGCGGTCAGGGCGGGGCGCTGCGGCGCTATCCCCAGTTCGGCAGGGCTGAGAATCCCGTCATCCAGCCACGTACCGCCGCCCGAGACCGTCCGCAGGCACTGAAGGAGCGTGGGAAGAGATGCCGTTTTCCGAACGACGCCCGAGCCTCCCGCCTGCAGGAAACGTAAAGTCTCGGATTCGGTGAAACTCGACCCCCAGACCACCGGCGCGGTTTGGATTTCGGGTGCCCGCAGCATTTTGAGCAGGTCCATCACCGAATGCAGCCCGAATGCTTTATCCAGGATGGCGATGGATGGTTCATATTCGCGAATCGCTTCGACACCGTCCAACAACGATGTCCCCGCCGCGACTACGCGCAGCCCGTATTCCGGTTGCAGGAGGCTGCGCAAGCCCTCGATCGCAACCGGTTCCGTATCAAAAATCGCTACTGTATCCACGAGTCCGTTCTGTGCCGCACACTGGATGGCGGCCACATTTTCTCTATCGGCCTGAAACTTGAATCTATTTAGTGGCCGGAACGGAGGTGAGTCTCAAATTTCAGCGCGGAGAACGAACGGCGACCGAGCCCAAGGGGTATTCGGCCAGGTCGAGCCAGACGTTATCCACGGCATTTTGAACGAAAACGGCGCGGTCCGCGCGGAACTTCCGGGAACCTCGGAACTCCTGCCAGCGGCGAACCGCCAGTTCGCGCGCGGCGGTGACGCCTGCGGCCGGCAGTTCCTGCGCCAGCGTGATGTGCGGATGGTATGGAAACGGTTCGGCGTAGGCCAGCGCGCGGCTGCTCATGGCCGTATGCATCGCGCGCAACTCGGCAGCGCCCTGGCCCACCTCGATATAAATCACGTCCGTGTTCGGGAATACTGCGATATTGGTGAGTTCCACGTCGAATGGCGCCCAGCTTTCGGCGAGGCTGCGGACCTGCGCGGAAGCAATCTGCCAGTCGACCGAAAGCGGCCGGGGCGGCAGAACGCTGACGTGCGCGTGGGGATTATAGTGGGGCACCAATTCCCTGCGGAGTTCGTCCAGAAAGGAACCCAGAGGCTCTGGGATGTAAATGACGAGCGCGAAGACATTCAGCCGCTCCTCCGGAGGGATACGGCACGACCGCCCGTTCGGATCGAGAACCATGCAATCTCTATGGTAACTGTTTTGTGGTAATCTGCACGGCCGCCGGCATTCGCCCGCGGAGCGGCTGCTACGCTGAAAGGGATGTCGAGTCCGATTACCGCCAATCCCTTGTTGCAAGTTGAGTTTCGAATTCCCTTCGACCGGATCGAGGCTTCCCACGTGGTTCCGGCCGCGGCCGCCCTGCTGGGGCAGGCCCGGGCGCATCTGGACGCGATCGCCGCCGAGCCCGGGCCTCCCTCGTTTGAGAAGACGATGCGGGCCCTGGACGAGTTTACCGAGCCGCTCGATTACGCCACGGGAATCGTACGGCACCTGGAATCGGTAACCACGTATCCCGAGCTGCGGGCGGCCTTCAACCAGATTCAACCCGAGGTCAGCGCCTTCTACACGGGTATCCCGCTGCACGCGGGGATGTGGCAGGCGATCAAAACGTTCGCGGATACCGCCGACGCCCGTGCCCTCACCGGCGAGCGTCATCGCTATCTCCACAAGACCATGGAGGCCTTCCGGCGGCACGGCGCCGACCTGGATCCCGAGGGCAAGCGGCGGCTGGAAGAGATCGATGTCGAACTGAGCCAGATCACTACGCGTTTTTCCGAGCACGTTCTCGATTCCACGAACGCGTTCGAGCTGGTGATTACGCGCGAAGCAGACCTGGCGGGCCTTCCGCCCTCGGCTGTGGCGTCGGCGCGGGAAAGCGCGCAGCGGAAGGGCAAGGAAGGCTGGCGATTCACCTTACAGGCGCCGGACTATTTTGCGGTGATGACGTATCTCGACAACGCCGCGATCCGCCGGCAGGTATACGACGCCTTCTCCGTGCGCGCTACGGAGCCGGAGCGGGACAACCGCCCGATCATCGCCCGGATTCTGGAACTGCGGCGTGCCAAGGCCGTGCTGCTGGGGTATGCCGATTTCGCGGACCTCGTGCTGGAAGACCGCATGGCGCACAGCGGCGGCCGGGCGATGGCGTTCCTCGAGGACCTGAAAGCCAAGACCGAGCGGCGCTTCCGGGAGGAGAACGAAGAGCTTCTGGAGTTCCGCCGCTCCCTCGAAGGCGCCGGGGCCCCGGCTCTCGAGCCCTGGGACGTCGCTTACTACGCCGAGAAGCAGCGCGCCGCCCTCTACAATTTCGACGAAGAAGCGCTGCGGCCCTACTTTCCGCTGCAAAGCGTTACCACGGGCCTGTTCGACCTCGTGAACCGGCTTTACGGAATCACGGTAACCGAGGAGAGCGGCGTTCCCGTTTGGGACGCGCACGTACGCTACTACAACCTCCACGACGAAAGCGGCACGTTCCTCGGCGGCTTCTACGCCGACTGGTATCCCCGCGAAAATAAACGCGGTGGCGCCTGGATGGATTCGCTGATCACCGGCGGCCCCGCCGGGGGCAAATTCCGTCCGCACCTGGGCTTGATTTGCGGCAATCTTACGCTGCCCGTCGCCGGCAAACCCGCCCTGCTGACGCACCGCGAGGTGGAGACCATCTTCCACGAGTTCGGCCATCTGCTGCACCACATGCTCAGCCGGGTGGAACTGCGGTCGCTCGCCGGAACCAACGTGGCCTGGGATTTTGTGGAGTTGCCCTCCCAGATCATGGAGAACTGGTGCTGGGAGCGCGAGGCGCTGGATCTCTTCGCGCGGCACTGGGAAACCGGGGAGGTCATTCCCGACGAGCTGTTTCAAAAAATGAAGCGCGCGCGCACGTTCCGCGCGGCCAACGCCCAGATGCGGCAGCTTGGCTTCGGCTTCGTCGATCAGCTGCTGCACGTCCGCTACTCGCCGGAGCGCGATGGGGACGCGGTGGAGTACACCAGGCGTATTCTTCAGGATTTCAGCCCGGCGCCCCTGACGCCGCGGCATGCCATGATCGCCGCATTCAGCCACCTGTTCGGAAGTCCCGTCGGCTATGGCGCGGGCTACTACTCCTACAAGTGGGCGGAGGTTCTCGATGCCGACGCCTTCACCCGTTTTCGCGACGAAGGCATCTTCAGCCGGAAGGTGGGCAGCGACTTTCGCGCGAAGATCCTTTCCCGCGGCGACAGCGAGGATCCGGCCGAACTCTACAAGCGCTTCATGGGCCGGGAGCCCGATCCGCAGGCCCTGCTGGTGCGCTCGGGGCTGGCGTAGCGCGCTTTGTGGGGCGGACGTCCTCGTCCGCGCCGGACCTCCAGTGGCCACGGGCCGGCGTGGACGCCGGCCGCGGCGACTTCCACGGAATCCGCGATTGTGAAAAACTATGTGGAGGCCAGACAGACTCTGCGCCACGGTGTACTTAACGCCCTACCGCCAGGCGGTCCGCCAAAATCGGCGGCAGCCCCGATTGACGAATTTTCCGTTGCGCTGTCGCGACATCGTATTCCACGCGGTGATACGCGATCATCTGTGCGTCCGAATCGTATACCGCGTACGCGGCGCGAGGGTCGCCGTCGCGCGGCTGCCCCACGGAGCCGGGGTTGACCAGGTAGGCGCAGTCGGGGTCGATCTCCACAACCTGCCGCTCGACGCGGGGCGATGGGCGCGAAATCGTCTCGACGCGCGAGCGGTTCCAGATGTAGCCCCCCTGCACATGGGTGTGACCGAAGAACGCGAGGCGGCTCTCCAGGTATCCGAATGCCTGTTTCGCCTCCTCCACGGCAAGGACGTATTCGTCCTCGTCGCACGGGGATCCGTGGACCACCTCGAAGCCGTTTCGAAAGACCGGGCCGCGGGGCAACTCCCTGATCCACTCCGCGTTTTCGGGCGTCAGCGCCTGGAGCGTCCATAACGCCGCGGAGCGCGCGACGGGATTGAACCATTCCAGATCGTCGAGACCGGTGCAGGCTTTGTCGTGGTTGCCGCGCACGGTGATGGCGCAGTGCTCGCGGACCCATTGCACCACGGCGTTCGGGTCCGCTCCGTAGCCCACCAGGTCGCCGCAGCACAGGGCCTCATCGTAACGGCCCGCCGCATCCCGCAGGACGGCATCGAGCGCTTCCCGGTTGCCGTGGAGATCGCTGACTATGAGGTAGCGCACGGCGGTTGGCCACTACCCCTTTCTGAGCCGCAGCAGCGAAATTTCCGGAGGAGCTCCGATGCGCGTGGGAAGCCCGATGGTGCCGATTCCGCGCGTGACGTATGCCGCCGCGGATTGCGAGCGATAGAGCCCGTAAACGAACCGGGTAAAGAACCTTGCCGGGTTGATCGCCTGGTCCAATATCTCCACCGAAATCTGTCCGCCGTGTGTGTGGCCCGCAAGCAGCAAATTATAGCCCTGATGGGCCGCCACTGGGAACACATCCGGGTTGTGCGACAGCAAAATGTTGAAAGCGCCGGGCGCCACCAGCCTGCCTTTCCCCGCCAGATACGACTTGCGGTCGGAAAAAGGCTGATAGTCTACCCCGGCCAGATTCAGCACCGTATCCCCGAACCGCAGGGGAACTGCGCGGCTGCGGAGGAAGCGGACTCCGAGCCTTGCGGAGGCCGCGGTCGTATAGTTTTCGACCTGGGCGAAGCGCTCGTGGTTGCCCAGGCAGCCCCAGACGCCTGAATCGGATCGCAGCCGGGCGATCTGGCGGATGCAGGCATCCAGGGGGTCGCCGCGCGAAGAGATCAGGTCGCCCGTGACCACGGCGAGGTGCGGCTTCAACTCGTTGGCGCTGTCGATCACCCGTTCCAGAGTGCGCTCGCTCAGAAACGCGCTGAGATGGATATCGCTCAGCTGAAGGATGCGAATGCCGTCGAGATCCGCGGGCAAACGGCTAACCGGTACCTCCACCTCGCGCACGTGGAAATTCAGCCGCTCGATGAACGTTCCGTAGCCGAGGGCCCCTACCGGAACCGCAACCAGTGCGCCGCCTGCGGCCTTGAGGGCGTTGCGTCGCCCGGGATCGATGCCGGCCGGGGCTCGCCGCCCGCTCCATTTCCAGGCGGCGTGGATCGCCACCAGCGCGCCGGCTACCGGAATGTACATCAGGGTGGCCGCGCCGAATACGGGCGCGATTCGCGGAGGCAGCCCCAGCGTCGAAATCACTTCCGAGTAGGAAGCGATGAAGCCCATCACCAGCAGGACGTCGAGCCCTACGATCGCGCGCCGCGCGGCGCCGAGGCGCGGCCCCGAGAGCCGCTTTTGCCCGAAGCGGAGCAACAGCACGGTGACGCGCCATTGCACGAACACAAATGCAGTGATCACCAGATAGTCTAGAGAATGGCTCACGAGCGAAGACTCAAGTCTATTTTTGCATTTACGCCATCCAGGCGTTCATCAGAATGGCGATAGCCGCCGCCGCCGCGGTCTCCGCGCGCAACACTTGTGTGGACAGCGATACCGGCCGCCAGCCCGATACGGTTGCCCGCTCACGTTCGGGATCCGTCCAGCCGCCTTCCGGTCCGAGGAGCAGCGCCGCACGCGCGCCTGTAGTTCGGTCCACCGGCAGCACCTGCCAAAGTGGAGGCGCCTGGGCTTCTTCGAGGAAATAGTGGACGTTGCCTTCCTCCCGAAGACTCTCTTCGAACCGCACGGCAGGCCGGATTTCGGGCGGCTGCAGCCGGCGGGATTGCTGGCTGCTCTCTTTTGCGACCCGGTCCCAGCGCTCGGCCCGCTTCCGGGAGGCTTCGAAAAGCCCCTTTTCCGAACGTGCCGTTTCCACCGGGACGATGCGCTCCACGCCCAGTTCGGTCGCTTTCTCGACCAGCCACTCGAAGCGGTCGAATTTGATCAACGCCGCGCACAGGGTGATTCGCAAGGGCGGCACCTTCGACGGGACCGGCTCCAGTACGCGAAACACCACGCGCGCCGCCTGCGCCTCCACGATTTCGGCGAGGTAAGCGGCATTCCGGTCCGAGATCTCGTAGACCTGGCCGGCCTCGGCCCGCAGCACGCGTGCGAGATGGTGCGCCTCGTCGCCGCGCAGTTCCGCCATTCCACCGCTGACATCGCTTACGAAGAATCTTCGCCTGGCCAAGATACTTCCCACTATATCGATGATCGCCGGCGCCCACATGTTAGACTGTTGCGTTTCAATGCCAGGCGAGCCCCTCACGCTTTTTAGCCTGCTGCACGCTCAGGTAGCGCAGAATCCGGACGCTCCGGCATTATTGGCGCCGGGCCGCGCGCCGATGAGTTACTCCTGTCTGCTCGCGCAGGTTGGGGGTGCCCTCGGAGCGCTCAACAAACGAGGCATCGGGAGAGGTAGCCGCGTCGCCACCGTGCTCCCCAACGGACCGGAAGCCGCCGCTGCTTTTCTTGCGATTGCGGCAGGCGCGGTATGCGCTCCTTTGAACCCGGCATATCGCGAGGCAGAATTCGATTTCTACCTCTCGGATCTGGAGCCGGAGGCCGTCATCGTAGAGGAAGGGGTAGTGTCGCCCGCGATCGCGGCCGCCGAGTCTCGTGGGATCAAGGTCCTCTGGCTGCGACCTCTGGAAGCGGAGCCGGCCGGGTCGTTCCTGCTCGATGGGCCGGGCACGGAGCCCGTGCGCCCGTTCGCCGGCGCCGAACCGGAAGATGCGGCCCTGATCCTGCACACTTCCGGCACCACCTCCCGCCCCAAGCAGGTGCCACTGACCAATGCGAATTTGTGCCATTCGGCGCGGCACATCCGGCGTGCACTCGAACTTACGGCGGTGGACCGGTGCCTGAACGTGATGCCGCTGTTTCACATTCACGGCTTGGCTGCATCGCTGCTGGCTCCGCTGGCCTCCGGTGGGAGTGTCGTCTGCACGCCCGGGTTTTATGCGCCTCGTTTCCTCGAATGGCTGGCGGAGTTCGAACCGACGTTTTATACCGCGGTCCCGACCATGCACCAGGCGATTCTGGCACGGACGGGCCGGGAGACGCGGCGGACGTCGTTGCGGTTGATTCGCTCCTGCTCCGCTGCCCTCCCGCCGCAGGTAATGGCGGAACTGGAGCAGGTTTTTTCGGTTCCGGTTATCGAGTCCTACGGGATGACGGAAGCGGCCCACCAGATGGCCAGCAGCCCTCTTCCGCCCGGTACGCGGAAGCCGGGCTCTGTTGGCCGCGCCGCCGGCCCGGAAATCGCCATAATGGATGACTCGGGCAGCCTGCTCGGGCCATGCCGGACGGGGGAAATTGTCATCCGCGGGCCGAACGTGATGGCCGGCTACGCAGTAAACCCTTCCGCGAACCACGGCGCGTTCAGCGGCGGGTGGTTCCGGACGGGCGATCAGGGGCGGCTGGACGAGGAAGGCTACCTGTTCATCAGCGGACGGACCAAGGAGATTATCAATCGCGGCGGTGAGAAGATTTCGCCCCGGGAGATCGACGAAGCGCTGCTGGATCACCCCGCGGTCGCGCAAGCGCTGGCCTTTGCATTGCCGGATCCGAGGTTGGGAGAGGATGTCGCCGCCGCGGTGGTCTTGAGGCCGGGAGCGATTGCCCGGGAAGCGGAACTGCGTGAATTCGCCGCGCAACGGCTTGCGGATTTCAAGGTGCCGCGGAGAATCGTGGTCCTCGACGAAATTCCGAAAGGGCCGACGGGGAAGCCGCGCCGGATTGGGCTGGCTACGGCGCTGGGGCTCGACCGGTCCTGTGAGACGGCGTTTCCCGAAACTCCCTATCTGGCTCCGCGCACGCCTTCCGAGGGGCTCCTGGTCCCCTTATGGGGGGAGGTGTTGGGCCGGGAACGCGTCGGAGTCCGCGACAACTTTCTGGCTTCGGGCGGAGATTCGCTTCTCGCAGCGCAGTTGCTCGCTCGAATGGCGGACCTGGCCGGGTCGGCGCCTCCGCTGCTTTATCTTTTCGATAACCCGACGGTCGAGGCACTGGCCGCGTGGCTCGATTTGAACGGAACGCGCCCCGGTCAGGAGGGCATCACACACGAGCCGGCCGCAACCGGGCAGCCGCTATCCTTTGCCCAGCAGCGGTTTTGGTTCCTCGACCAGTACGAACAGGGTAAATCCGCTTACATCCACTGTTCCGCCTTCCGTTTGAAGGGAACGCTCAACCTGCCCGAACTGCAAAGGGCGCTGGATCGAATCGTGGAGCATCACGAAATTCTCCGCACGACATACCACCAGCAAGGCGGCGTCCCCTACGCCGCGGTCCAACCGCCGCGGAAGGTCGATCTCCCGGTGGTTGATGTGGGGTCGCTCGATGAGGCTCGGGCCGCGGCCGCGGCGGAATCGCGCCGCCGGTTCAACTTTGAGCGGGACCTCATGATCCGTTGCAAGCTCCTGCGCATTGCGCCCGACGACCATGTCCTGCTCTACACCCGGCACCACATCGCATCCGACGGCTGGTCGGCAAATCTCTTCGTCCGGGAACTGGCGGATTTGTACGGAGGGGCGTGGGTCGCCTGTCCGGCCATTCAGTACGGCGATTTTGCGCGCTGGCAGAAGCAGCGATATGAGGCGGGGGCATGGAACGGCCAACTCGAATACTGGAAGCGAAAACTGGCGGGAAGCCCGCCGCTGCTGACTTTGCCCGCCGACCTGCCCCGCCCCGCGCGGCAGACCTTCACCGGCCATGAGGAGAGATTCCTGCTGCCGCCTGAGTTGGCGAGGCGCCTGGCGCAAGTGGGGACCGCTGAAAGAGCCACCGTGTTCATGGTGCTGGCGGCGGGCTTCCACGCGCTGCTGCACCGATACTCCGGTGCGACCGACATCCTGGTGGGATGCCCCGCCGCCGGCCGCGGCCGCACGGAGGTCGAACCGCTGCTTGGCCCTTTCCTGAACACCCTGGTACTGCGCGCCGATCTTTCGGGCGATCCCACCTTCCGCGAACTTCTGGCGCGCTTTCGTGAAACGGCGCTGGGTGCTTACGCGAATCAGGAATTGCCGTGGGAGAAGCTGATCGAGGCGCTTCAGCCGGAGCGAAGCCTCAGCCATTCGGCGCTGTTTCAGGTCTTTTTCCAGTTCCGGAACCTGCCGTTCGATTCGCCGTCCTTCGCGGGCCTGGAGTGCGAGCCTGTGCACTTCGATCCGGGGACCGCGCAGTTCGATCTGGCCGTGGATGTCACTCCCGCCGGAGACTCTCTCGCGGTCGCGCTCACCTACAACTGCGACTTGTTCGAAAACGCCACGGCGCGGCGCATGGCGCTTCACTACCGTCAACTGCTGGAGAGCGTGGCGCAGGATCCCTCGTTGCGTGTATCCGGCATCCCTCTGCTTCAGCCGGACGAGCGCCTCCGGATCCTGAGGGACTGGAATCTTACGGAGCGCCCGATCACTCCGGCGTGCGCCCATGAACTCTTCGAAGCGGAGGCTGAGCGTTCGCCCGGTGCGACCGCGGTCATTTTCGGGAGTACCGAGACCACCTATGCCGAGCTCAACCGCAAGGCGGACGCGCTCGCGCAGAGGCTGCGGAGGGCAGGCGTAGGGCCGGACGTGCTTGTGGGCCTGGCGGTGGAACGCTCGCAGGAGATGGTAGCCGCCATGCTCGGAATTCTGAAGGCCGGCGGGGCCTACCTGCCGCTCGACCCGAGCTACCCGACAGTGCGGCTCGCGTTCATGCTGGAGGACTCGGGTGCATCGGTGCTGGTGACGGAGCGCCGCATCCTGGACCGCCTGCCGGCGCGGGTCCCGAAACTGGTGCTGCTCGACTCGCAGGTTGGCGATCCGCCGTGCGGCGGAGCGGAACCGGTGCGGCCCACACCCGATTCCCTTGCCTACGCGATCTATACTTCCGGCTCGACCGGCACTCCGAAAGCGGTTCTCGTGCCGCACTCCGCCCTGTCCAACGTCCTGGGGTCGTTCCGTAAAGAGCCTGGCACCGGCCCTGGCGACGTTTTCCTGGCCGCTACCACCCTCTCCTTCGACATCGCGACGTGGGAAATTCTGCTGCCCCTGACTTGCGGAGCGAGGGTTGCGATAGCGCCCGAAGCCGCACGGAGGGATGGCCGGTTGATGATGGAATTGTTCGAGCAGGTGAGGCCCACATATTTTCAGCAGACGCCCGCCGGCTGGCGCAGGTTGATCGAAAGCGGGTGGCGCGGCAGCGAGGGCCTGACCATCCTCTGCGGAGGCGAAGCGCTGACCCGAACGCTGGCCGATGCGCTTCTGCTTCGAGGCCGCCGCGTTTTCAACCTCTACGGCCCTACGGAGACCACCATCTATTCCACCATCCACCGGGTGCAGGGGCACACCCGGGCGGTTCCGATCGGCCGCCCTATCGCGAATACCCGGGCGTACGTACTCGATGCATGCCGCGAACCCGTCCCCGTGGGGGTTGCAGGGGAACTGTGGATCGGCGGCGCGGGAGTGGCGCGCGGATATTGGAAGAGACCGGAACTCACCGAGCGGTGCTTCCAACCGGATCCGTTTGCAAACGATCCGGCCGCGAGGATGTACAAGAGCGGAGACCTGGCGCGGTGGCTGCCGGAAGGCACGCTCGAGTATCTGGGCCGGGTGGACGAACAGTTGAAGGTCCGCGGTTTCCGCATCGAACCGGGCGAGGTCGAAGCCGCGCTGGCCGGGCACCCGTCTCTACGGGCGGCGGCCGTCGCTGCGCGCCAGGATGCGCTGGTCTCGTATTGCGTATGGCGCGACGGGCAGACGAACGACCAGGGCGCGCTTCGAGAGTTCCTGCGCACGCGCCTCCCCGATTTCATGGTCCCGACGAGTTTCGTCACGCTCGATGCGCTGCCCTTGACGCCCAATGGCAAAATCGATCGCGGTGCGCTGGCCGCCATCGGGGAGCCGCCGGGCGCATCCGTGCGAACTGTTCCGAGAGACTTGACGGAACGCAAACTGGCAGCCATTTGGGAGGAGTTGTTGGGCGTATCTCCGATCGGCGCCGATGACCACTTTTTCGAACTCGGAGGCCATTCGCTGCTGGCCGCGCGTGTCGCCGCACGGATCGAAAACGAATTCGGAAAGCGGTTGCCGCTGGCAACTTTTTTCGAGTCGCCGACCATCTCCCAAATGGCGCGGCGCCTTCGTGGAGACGTCGAGCCGGCCTGGCCTCCCCGGATTGTTCCCATTCAGGCCGCCGGGACCCGCCCGGTGTTCTGGGCGATCGGCGGCGGCTCGAACTACCTCGCATTGGCGGAACATCTCGGGCCGGATCAGCCGGTTTTGGGTGTGCTGCTGGAAGAGGAGGACGCCCATCTTTTTGCGCGGCCATGCAGTGTCGAAACGATTGCCGCGGAAATGCTCCGGTTGCTGCGGCGGCAGCAGCCGCGCGGCCCTTATTGTCTCGGCGGGCATTCGGTTCAGGGGCTCTACGCCTTCGAGGTTGCGCAACAATTGTTGGCCCAAGGCGAGGAAGTGCGGCTCCTCGCTTTGTTCGACACTTTTCCTCAGGCTTCCGCCGGGCTCACCTCGAGAGCGGCCGTTCAGTGCTCGACCGTATGTTGGCTGACGAAAAAGGGGCGTTTCCGCGAGGCTTCCGCAGTCGTCGCCGCAGCGGTGAAAAATATTGCGACGCTTCCATTGCAGGCGGCTTCGGAGCCTTCGGCCGGGTCGATTCAGGATGCGCAGAATACGGCGGCAGCCGGTTACCGGCTCCGGCCGTACGCCGGACGGCTCGTCTTCTTCGAAGCACGGGACAAGCCCCTGGCCGCGCGTTTGGCTTCACGCCGGGCTTGGGCCCGGGTGGCTGAACGAAACCTGGAGGTGCGCGTCGTGCCTGGAGAACACACTACTCTATTCGAGCAGGAGAGTGCTTCCATAGCGAAAGAACTCGGCGAGATCCTGCCAAATCGCGGGCTTGCGCGCTCCGCTTTGGCATAATCGAGTTTATGATCGCTCTGCTGCGCGGCGTGCTTTTGGAAAAACATCCGAATCAGGCCATCGTGGAGGCCGGAGGCGTGGGCTACGACGTCACCATCCCCGTTTCCACCTTCACCCATCTTCCGGATGCCGGGACCGAGGTGCGGCTCCGGGTGCACACGCACGTGCGGGAAGACGCCCTGGCTCTCTATGGTTTCCTGACCCAGGACGAGAAAGGGCTCTTCGAAAAGCTCATCGGGGTGAGCGGCATCGGGCCCAAACTGGCCGTGACGATTCTCTCCGGGCTGGCGGCGCCGGATCTGATCCACTCTATCCGCGGCGGCGAATTGGACCGGCTGGTGCGCATCCCCGGGATCGGCAAGAAGACGGCGGAGCGGATGGTGCTGGAACTCCGCGATAAGCTACCGCCGGCCACCGGAGACGAACCGCAGGCCGCCGCGGCGCCGGCTCTCTCCGCGGTCGATCAGGACGTGCTCTCGGCGCTGCTCAACCTCGGCTGCGGCCGTCCGCAGGCCGAAGCCGCCGTCCGAAAGGCCAAGGCCGCGGGTCCTTCCACCGACTTCGAACCGCTCTTCCGGCGGGCGCTCGAACTGGTACGGTAAGCTGGAGACACAATGCCCGACCGGGAATTGATCTCCGGTGACCGCCAGGCCGAAGACCTGCAGTTCGAGGCGGGCCTCCGCCCCCGCCGGCTGGCCGATTTCACCGGACAATCCAAACTGAAGGAGAACCTCTCGATCGCCATCGAGGCCGCCCGCATGCGCGGCGAGGCGATGGATCACGTGCTGCTTTACGGGCCGCCCGGGTTGGGGAAGACGACGCTTGCTTCCATCATCGCGGAAGAACTGCAGGTGACGTTCACTGCCACCTCCGGCCCAGTGTTGCAGAAGAAGCTCGATCTCACCGGCATCCTCAGCAATGTCCGGCTGCATCAGGTCTTCTTTATCGACGAGATTCACCGGCTGCTCCCGGACGTGGAGGAGATGTTCTACTCGGCGCTCGAGGATTTTCGAGTGGACATTCTGGTGGGGACCGGCCCGGGCGCGCGCACGGTGTCGCTGCCCATGCCGAAGTTCACCGCGATCGGCGCCACCACGCGGCAGGGGCTGGTCAGCGCTCCCCTGCGCGGGCGTTTCGGGCTGGTGCTCCGGCTGGAACCGTATACCACCCCGGAGTTGAAGATCATCGTCACCCGTTCCGCAAAGCTGCTGACGGTCGAAATCGAAAGCGGCGCAGCGGAGGAGATCGCCCGCCGGTGCCGCGGCACGCCGCGTATTGCCAACCGCCTGCTGCGGCGCGTCCGCGATTATGCGCAGGTGCGCGCCGACGGCCGCATCACCCACCCCGTCGCGCAGACCGCGCTCAACCTGCTGGACGTGGACCGCTACGGGCTCGACGAAATCGATCAGAAGATCATGATGACGATCCTCGAAAAATATCGCGGCGGCCCGGTGGGCGTGAACACCATTGCGGCTTCGATCTCCGAGGAGCCCGACACGATCGAGGAGGTCTATGAGCCTTACCTCATTCAACTCGGCTTCCTCAACCGCACGCCTCGCGGCCGTGTGGCCACGGAGCAGGCGTACGACTACTTCAAAGTGAAACGGCGGGTCGGGAACGATCTGCAGCCGGGGCTGTTCTGAGGGCGCCCTGAAGCTCGTATATCTCAGCCTGGGATCGAATATCGGCGACCGCGAAGAGAACCTCCGCGCGGCGCTGGAACGGCTTTCGGCGCCGGACCTGCGCACTCTGCGGACCTCTCCGATTTACGAAACGGAGCCGCTCGATTACACCGACCAGCGCTGGTTCCTGAACCTCGTGGCCGAAGCGGAGACGACGCTCTTCCCCATGCAACTGCTCTCCCGTATCGGGAAGATCGAGCGCGACATGGGCCGCGTCCGCACGGTAGCCAAGGGGCCGCGCACCATCGATATCGATATCCTGCTGTACGGGCGAGTGGTGATCCGCACGCCGCGGCTCGAGGTGCCGCACCCCCGGATGGCCGAACGGCGCTTCGTGCTCGCGCCCCTGGCCGACCTGGCCCCGGAACTGCGCCACCCGGTGACGCATCGTTCCGTCCGCGAAATGCTGGATGGAGCGCCGCCCGAAAAGCTCCGGCTGCTACACTCGTAGTTCCAGGTGCAAGACCTCTACGCCGCATTGAAGCGCTATTGGGGCTACGATTCGTTCCGCCCCATGCAGGAGCGCATCGTACAGAGTTTGATGGACGGCACCGACGTGGCCGTCGTGATGCCCACCGGTGGCGGGAAGTCGCTCTGCTACCAGTTGCCGGCGCTGGTCTCCGGCCGGACGGTGGTAGTGATCTCTCCGCTGATCGCGCTCATGCAGGACCAGGTGGCGCAACTCGGGGATATGGGAATCCCCGCCGCCGTGCTCAACAGTTCGCAGGCTTCCGACGAACAGCGCGGCGTGATGCGGGCCGCGGCACAGGGCGCGTTCCGGCTGTTGTACCTTTCTCCGGAACGCCTGGCCCGGCAGGATACCATCACCTGGCTGCAAAAGGTGCCGCTGGCCTTCTTCGCCATCGATGAGGCGCATTGCATTTCCGAGTGGGGACACGAATTCCGTCCCGAGTACCGGCAGCTCAGCTCGCTCCGCCAAAACTTTCCGGACAAGCCCATCGCCGCGTTCACGGCGAGCGCCACCCGGCGGGTCAGGCACGACATCCTGCAGCAGCTTCAGCTTCGCGATCCCCGGAAGTACATCGCCAGCTTCCACCGCGCGAACCTGCGATACATCGTGCACCAGTGTGAAAAGGGCACCCAGTCGAAGCGATTGCTCAAAGGCGTGAGAGCCTACCAGGGCGAGAGCGTGATTGTCTACGCGGGGACCATCGCGGAGGTGGAGGGCACGGTGGATTTTCTGGCGGATCACCGGATCCCCGCCGTTCCGTATCACGGCCAGATGGAGAACGCAGCGCGCCGGCGCAACCAGGAGCGCTGGATGAACGACGAGGTTCGCGTCCTGGTGGGCACCGTTGCCTTCGGGCTGGGGATCAACAAGCCGGCTGTCCGCGCCGTGATTCACCTGTCGCTTCCGAAGTCGATCGAGCAGTACTACCAGGAGGCCGGCCGGGCAGGCCGCGACGGGCTGCCTTCCGACTGCGTCCTGCTGTGGCAATTGAAAGACACCGCCCTGCTGGCGTACTTCATCAACCAATTGCAGGATCGCGATGAGAAGGAGCGAGCGTGGCAGCGCTATCACACAATTCGCAATTTCGCGGAAAGCTCCCGCTGCCGTCACTTCCAGGTGTGCATGCATTTCGGGCAGACTCCGAAATGGGAGCGCTGCGAGATGTGCGATGTCTGCGGCAACGTGCCCGAGTGGCTGCAAGCGCCCGAATTGCCCGAGGCCAAAAAGAAGAAGCGCAGAAAACCAGAGCCCGCCGCGCCGGAGCCCGTGGCGCAAGCCCTTCCTGTTAAGGCCGCGCCGCGCGTTCCGCCGCCTGTGCCGCCTCCCTCGCCGGCGCCCGACCCCGCGGACCGCGACCTGATGGACTACCTCAAGGAATGGCTGCGCCGTACGGCGCAAACCGCGAAAGTCCCTGCCTATATCGTGCTGAGCGACGCCGCGCTCGAGGACCTCTGCCGCAAGCAGCCATCCAATTTGCGCGAGCTTCTTGGCGTAACGGGTTTCGGCGAGCGCAAGGCGGAGCTGTACGGGGGCGAGATTTTCGCGGTCTTCGAACAGTTTCGGAAGGGCGCGCGCGCCACCGCGCGCGAGGTGGTTCAGGCCTCACCCGCCGAGGAGACGGTCCGGCTGCTCGGCGAGGGCAAGAGCTTCGAGGAAATCGGGCAGGTCCGCGGCCGGCAGGTTTCGACCGTGGTCAACATGGTGGCGGACCTGATCGAGAAAGGGCGGCTCGACTACCGTGTCGAATGGGTGGGCGCCGAGGCGCACCGCCAAATCAGCGCTGCCATCGGCCGCCTGGGCTCGCAATGGCTGAAGCCTTTGCGCGAAGCGCTTCCCCCGGATATCACGTACGAGCAGATCCGCCTGGTTGTGGCCTCGGTCCGGCGCACAACGTGAGTGCCGCATGCAGACGGTATCTACACTCCGGCCATGGCGCGGCGCGGCTCGAAGGTATATCCGAACCCGCGGACCGAATGGATCAGCACGGGCGCCGCGGGGTCGGTTTCCACTTTTTGGCGCAGGCGCAGGACGTAGACGTCCACGGCGCGGTCGGTGATCGCGCGATCCTGCCCCCATACCGCGTTGAGCAATTGCTCCCGGCTGAAGACCACGCCGGGACGGGCCATCAGAAATTCCAACAGCCGGAATTCGGTGGCGGTCAGGGCCAGCGGCGCGCCGTGCAGCCGTACCTGACGGCTGGCCGGGTCCAATTCCAGGCCGCCCGCCTCCAGGAACCGGGGTGCGGTGGACTGGCTGCGGAACTGCAGTTTGATGCGAGCGATCAGTTCCCGCACGAAGAACGGCTTTACGACGTAATCGTTTGCCCCGAGCTCCAGGCCAACGATGCGGTCGGTTTCCGACGCGCGCGCGGTCAGGAAAATTACGGGAGTGGAGATAAGATCGGGGTCTTTGCGAATACCTTTGCAGATATCCAGCCCGTCCGAATCGGGCAGCATGATGTCCAGCAGGATCAGGTCGGGCCTCACCTGCCGGCAGAGCTCCAGCGCCCCTTTGCCCGTTTGCAACCCGGTTAACGCAAAACCTTCTTTCTCCAGGTTATATTTCAACAGGGAGAAGAGGTCGGTATCGTCTTCGATGAGCAGAATCTTCTTCATGAACGCCCCTGATCTCGGGCCCGCCGGGCTCGATATAACAAGCTACCAGCGGTATTGTTACGGGGCTGTTAAGACGCGGTGAATTCGGGATTAAGCCGATCGTCTTTGCGGACCGGTTCATCCTGCGGCAGTGTGAAGAAGAAGGTCGTGCCCCGATTTGGTTCGCTTTCCACCCGGGTGATGCCCTCGTGCGCCGCCACCAGGTGTTTCACGATGGAAAGTCCGAGACCGGTGCCGCCCAGTTCGCGGGAGCGCGCCTTGTCCACCCGGTAAAAGCGCTCGAAGAGGCGCGGCAGGTCTTCCGCGGGAATGCCGATACCCGTGTCGCGAACGAAAATCTCGACGAATTCGCCGTCCGGGCGGCCGCCGACCGTGATTCTGCCCCCTGCCGGTGTGTACTTGATGGCGTTGTCCAGCAGGTTGCTCAGGATCTGCGAGACGGCCTCGCTGTCGCACCAGGCGGTGGCGTTCTCGGGAGCCGGGTCGATCGCGAGAACGATCTGATGCTTTTCCGAAATCGGGCGCATCAGGTCCAATGCATCCCGCAGGAGATCGTTCACGAAGTGAGTTTCGAACTCGAACCTCTGGCGGTTCTGTTCGACGCGCGAGAGGGTCAGCAGATCCTGGGTCAGCCGCGCCAGCCGTTCGGCATTGTGGCGGATGATCGCGAGGAAGCGCATGTTGTATTCCGGGTCATTGATCGCGCCGTCGATCAACGTTTCCGTGTAGCCCTGGATAGACGCGAGCGGCGTGCGCAGTTCGTGGGAAACGTTGATGACGAAATCCTTTCTCACGCGCTCGAGCTTTTCCAGTTCGGCGTGCTCGCGTTCCAGTTGTTCCACCGTGTGCTGCAGGTTTTCGGCA
Source organism: Bryobacterales bacterium (assembly GCA_963796485.1). GTDB lineage: Bacteria > Acidobacteriota > Terriglobia > Bryobacterales > Bryobacteraceae > CAWCDJ01. The sequence goes on along the minus strand of CAWCLV010000010.1, from coordinate 31,523 downwards.
GTCTCATTCAAGGTTTTGACCAGTTGGCCGAACTCGCTGCCGCCCGGTTTGGGAAGACGCGCCCGGAAGTTTCCGCGCGCCAGTTGGGCGGCATGAGAAGTCACTTCGCTGAACCGGCGGGAAAGAACCCTGGCGAGGATTCCGGCAAGCAGCAATGCGGGCAGGAACGCCAGCGCCGTGCTGGCCAGGATCTTGACCCGGATCTGGTGTACCTGGCGGTTGATTTCGGCAAGGGGCACGGCGATCCGGATTGCGCCTCCCGCAACCGGGACAGCCACGTAGAGAAACGAAACCCCGAGGGTCGCGCTATGCCGCTCGCTCCAGCCCACACGGCCCTGAAATGCCTGGACGAGTTCAGGCCGGTGACGATGGTTCTCCATGCGGGCGGCATCGGCGTCGGAATCCGTCAGAACCTTGCCGTCGGACCGCACCACCGTCACCCGTCCGCCCGCGGCCTCCGCAAGCGTGCGCACGCGCGCCGGGCTGAAATCGCCGTCCACCGGCAGGGAGAGCGCCAGCATGCGGCCTTTGTCCGCGAGTTGCTGCCGCAGGTTCTGGGTGTAGGTTTCGCGGGTCACTTCGGTGGCGAAATAGTCCACGGATACGGCGGCGAGCAGGAGCAGGCAAATCGCTCCGGCGATCAGCTTGAGAAAGATTCTCCCGGTCACTCAGACTCCTCGAAGCGGTATCCGAAACCGCGGACCGTGGTCAGGTAGCGCGGTGTGTCGGGCTGCTCCTCGATCTGCTCGCGCAGGCGCCGGATGTGGACATCCACCGTCCGGGGCGTCACGAACCGCTGTTCCCCCCAGACCGCTTCCAGCAGTTGCTCGCGGCTGTACGCCCGGCCCGGATGGGTCAGGAAGAAGTCGAACAGGTTAAACTCGGTCGAAGTCAGCTCCAATTCGCGCTTCCCCTGGTAGACGCGCCTCGCGGTCCTGTCGATCCGGAACGGCCCGATATCGAGCACGGGCGGTTCGGATTCCATCTCCTCGCGGCGCAGGTGGGCCTTCACGCGGGCGATCAACTCCCGCGGGCTGAAGGGCTTGGTCATGTAATCATCGCCGCCGATCTCGAGTCCCAAAACGCGGTCCACTTCGTCTGAACGGGCCGTGAGAAAAATCACCGGGATACGCTTCAGCAGCGCCGATTGCCGGATCTGGCGGCACAACTCAAAGCCGTCTACATCGGGCAGCATCACATCCAGCAGGACCAGATCCGGCTTGGCCTGTTCCAACGCCTTCAGCGTGTCTTTGGCGCCGCCCAGGATCTGCGCCAGGTAGCCATGGCGGGTAAGGTTGTACTCGATGAGCGTTGCGAGCTCGGCCTCGTCCTCGACAATGGCGACTTTTTTTGGCATTGATCGGGGTTCAACTCATTGTAGAGTTTTGCCGGCTGCCGTAGTAACGAACACCCAGGTACACGCCCGCCATCAGGGCCAGCACCGCCGCGGCCATAACCCAACCGTGCTGGCGAAGAAAACCCTCGGCGGAACTGCCCAGTTGCAGGCCGAGATACGCCAGCCCGAAATAGCGGATCGCGCGGGCCACCAGGATCACCACGATGAATTTCAAGAACGGGGAACGCAGCGCGCCGGCCGAAATAACGAACACCTTGAGCGGCAGGGGGACGATGGGAACCGCGGCCGGGACAAAAACCGTAGCCAGCCCGTAGCGCTGAAACCACTGGCGAAACCGCTGGGGCTTTGCAGGCTGGTCCGGGCGCCGCAAAAGCCTCCCGCCCTGCTGCGCGGCGTGAAACAGGAAGATGTTTCCTCCGGTGGAGCCCAATACGGCCAGCAGTGCCGTGAAATAAGCGTGCGAAGGCGTCCTGGTGCTCCCTGCCGCCACGGTCAGCACCAGCGCGTCCATCGCCGCCGGAAGCGGCACGCCCATGGAGTCGATGATGCTTAGCAGAAACACTCCCAACGGGCCGTAGGCGACAAGCAGGTTGTAAATCTTCAGCAGTAGGGCCGTCATGCGTTCAGATCATATCCGCGAAGGACTTACGCAGCTTGTAGAACCAGGCGTGTCCCAGAATGAAGACCACGGCCGCTACAATCCACAGTTTCCACAAAGGCCCGAACGCCGGCGCCTGGCCATACAAAAAGATGTTGCGGTAGCCGCTCACCAGCACGTAAATCGGATTTTTGGAAAGCAACAGGGTAGCAGAATGCGGGAGGGAAGCTTCCGGGTAGCAGATGGGAGTGATGAAGAACCAGAGCGTCAGGACGAAGCCGATCACCTGGCCGAGGTCGCGTACGAAGGCGCCCAGCGCCGCCAGGAACCAGCTCAGGCCTGCGGTGAACAGTAGTTGCGGAATCAGCAACATGGGCAGCCACACTACGGTCGCCGGAATCCCCGGGCGGGCGAACGCCAGGAAGATGCAGTAAAGGAGCACCGCGAAGACTTCCGTCACCAACCCCGCCACCACCAGGTTCACAGGCAGGGTCTCGACCGCGAAAACCAGCTTTTTCACGAAATTCCGGTGCTCGATCAGGACCGTGGGGGCGCGCCCCACCGCTTCGCTGAAAGCCAGCCACGGCAGCATGCCCGAGAGGAAGTAGAGCGCGAACCCGGAACGCGTGCTCTGCCGGTCGCGCAGCACGACCCCGAACACGAAGAAATACGTCAGCATCAGCAGCAGCGGGCTGATGATCGTCCAGAATGCGCCGCCGAACGACCCGCGATAGCGGCCCAGGATGTCGCGCCGCACCATCACGCGGATCAGGCCGCGGTTGCGCCAGACCGTCAGGACGGGGTAGACGAACGCCCGTCCGGCGGCCCGCAAAGCGCGCTCGCGACGCAGGACCCTTGCGGTGGCGACGCGCACCTTGGTGATGGCGGCCGTGCCCTCGCTCGATGCGCTCTCCACCAGCAGGAACGGCCAGTTCTGCTCGTAATACCAGCAGACGTTTTCGCGCATCGGCGAGATCAATACGTGATAGCGGCCGTCCTCGGCGGGCAGTTCGAAATCGAGGTGGATCCGGGCTGTATCGCCGGGGGCGATGTCGCCGGCGGGCGGGACGCGCGCGCCGTCCACGATGAGGGTGCCGGTCTCCACGTCGAAGAGGTGATATCCGATGGCGAACCCTTCGGCGACACGCCAGGTTTCCGCGGAATCGTTGCGAAGGTCGAATTCGGCATGGGCGATCCGCGTAGCTTCATCCAGCTTCACCCGGGCTTCCAGGTAGCCGGCGCTCATGAGTAGAGCCACCCGGGGTAGCGCTCGCGCACCGCCCCGGTCTTCCGCCCGAGCGCGAAGATCCCGTCGCCCCGCAGCTCCGCATCGAGCCGGTAGCGCTCCAGCAGGTGCTGCACCCAGCCGAACTCGGGGTGGGGCTCGTCCCGGAACTCGCCGGTTTCCAGCTTCACCACCTCGAAGCCGGCAGTTTCCAGAAGCTTGTGGACCTCCCGCGGCGTGTATTCCCGGTTGTGCCGCGCGTCCACTTCGCCGGATTCTGCCGGGCGGATGTAGGCGTGGAAGAACCCCGGATGGTAGCCCTGCAAAATGGCCGAGATGCCGCGCAGCGCCGCCACATTCGGAGTGGTCAGCACCAGGTGGCCGGAGGGCTTGAGGATGCGGTTTACCTCTGCCATCAGGTGCATCGGGTCTTCAAACAGGTGCTCGATCAACTCGCAGCAGAGCACGGTGGAGAAGTGGCCGTCGGGGTAGGGAAAGCGGTCGCGCTCGGCGTCGAAGTGGTCGATCTCGCACGCGAAGGCCTCGCCCTCGGCGGAGGTCACCACGCGGTGATCGGTGCGCCCCAGTTTGCCGTAGTAGCAGCCGCGCACGATGCCGTAGCCCAGCCTGGTTTTCAGCGCAGGCGTGATCTGAAGGTACGCCCCCATTTCGAGAGCGCGGTCGCAGGGGCCGCCCGGGGGAGTCATTTCGAGTGTTTTCACAAGGCGTGTCTGGTGCGTTTCCAGGTAGCCGCGGGCCTCCGGGCTTTCCGCCCAGCCGGCCAGGTAGCGGTCCAGGTGGGGCAGGCCTGCTGGCCTGCCCGGCGGAGTTTCCTGCACTTCGGGTGGGCAGGCCGGGAGGCCTGCCCCACTTAAAAAACGCGCGTACTGCGTGGCCACGGTTGCCCAGTTGCACTCTTCGGCAACGTAATTTCTGGCGCGCGTTCCCATCGCCTTCGCCACTTCCGGCCGGCTCACCAGCAGATTCAGGTACTCGAAGATCAATTCCTCTTCACCCTTACCCACCGGCACTTTGAGGCAGACATCTTCCGGGAACTCCTGGAATGAGCCGACCTCCGAAACCAGCACGGCTTTGCCGAGGCCGAGGGAACGCAGCAGGGTCCCGGAGCTTTCGCCCACCGTCGGATACCGAAGGTTCAATACGATGTCGCACGCCCCGAGATAGCCGACGAAGTCCTCGATGGGCGCGAAGCCCAGCACGCGCGCGTGCGCCGAGAGCCCCATCGAACGGATCATGGGCTCGATCGGAAATTCCGGGTGCGGTTCGCCCACCAGAATCATGCGGGCATTCGGCGATAGCCGGACCAGGCGTCGAAACGCGCGTAGCGATTCCGCAATCCGTTTATACGGTTTGAGAAAGCCGAAGATGCCGATCAGCGGCAGGGATGCGTCCAACCCGAGTTTTTCGCGGTAGCCGTTGCGATCCGCCTGCGGAATCCACGCACCGTGCGGGATCACCGCCGCCGGGCCGCCGAATCCGGCCGCACGCAATCCGTCCAGCATGAAGCGGCTGTGGACCACCACGCCGCGCGCCGATTCCAGCAGCCTTCGGGTCATGGGCAGCCCGTCGTAGTCCGGGCCGACCTCCAGATTGCGGACCCGCAGGGCGTACTCGCGCGCGGCCGCGCCGCCGTTGTATTCGCATGCCGCGACGTAGCCATCCCAATCGCCGCGGCGGATGGTCAGGTCCGTGATCAGGTGGTGCAGATTCGATTCGTGCATCACCACGATGCCCGGGTGCTTCAGGGCCGTCTCGTAGACGAAATCATGGTGCTGATTGTTGCCGATTTGATAGATCGCGATGTCGAACTCCCGCGGGTCGTACGGCTGGCCGGCCGAGGAAAAGACCTCCAGTTCGACCAGCGGCTTCAACGATTCGATCAGGGCTTCGGAGTAGTCGGCGATTCCGCTGCGGGCAGGCGGCAGCGGCGAGAAGAACGCAACCCGCATTTCACCTAACCAGTTCCATCGAGATCGTGCCCACCGCTACCGGCACGCGGATGGAAAGCGGTGTACGGGCCGCATCCCGGGCGAAGAAGACCTCGAAGCTGAAATCGGACTTCGGTCCCTTCACCGAGACCAAAACGTGGTCCGTCGTGGTTTGCTTTTTGTCGATCGTAAGGTCCTGCGACCCGGTGTAGTCGATCCGGACGGAATAGGGCGAGCCCAGGTAGACCGTTTGCGGGCCCGCCACGCGCCCTTGTCCCATTTCTTCGCGGGCGAAATAGAGGTAAGCCAGAGCGTCTCGCGCACACGAGCCGATTTCGAGATCGCTGGTCCCTCCGCTCTCCGGCAGCAGGGTGGTCCGCGTGGCCTTGCCTTCTTTCTGATCGAACCTCGTTTTTTCGCGGGTATGGTTGGCGCCGTGCCGGATGTCGCGCTCGAACTCCAGAGAACAGAAGCCCTTATCCATCGTTTCGCTGAACTTGTCCTTCAGCGGAAAGCCGGGAACCCCGATATCCGAAGCTGCGGAAAGTCCCCAGCCCGTTTCCGTGCGGTGCGCGGTAAACGTGGCATCGCCCAGGCTGAGGCCGCTCGGCCAGTTCACGCTGTAACGGAGAGTTTCGTCCTGGAAGGGAAAGCCCGTCTGGGCGGAGGCGGAAATAGCGGCCAGGAACACCGCCGAGATGAAGAATAAACCCCGGGAATACGTCATCGGTGAGCTATGGTTGCGGGTGCCGGTCGCGCCTTGCGTGCCGGCGCTTCCGCCACTTCATAAAAAAGTTCTAATGTTTTCTGCGCGGTTTTCTGCCAGCTGAAGTGAGCCGCCCTCTGCAACCCCAGGCGCTCCATGCGGGCCCGCAACTCGCTATCGAGCAGGACGTCCGCCAGGGCACGCACGATCTCGTCCACCGAGTACGGGTCGAAAAGGATGGCTGCGCCGTCCACGACCTCCGGCAGAGCCGAGGTATTCGAACAGACCACTGCCCGGCCGCATGCCATGGCCTCCAGCACGGGCAATCCGAAGCCCTCATAGAACGAGGGGAAGACGTAAAGATCGCACGCGTTGTAGAGGTTGAGGAGGTCCGTATCGGAGACGAACCCGCAGAAGCGGATGCGGTCCGCCACACCCGATTCGCGGGCGGCCTCGCGGACGCGGTCGGCATACCAGGTTTCCTTGCCGGCCAGCACCAGGTCGTGCTGCAACTGCGGAAACGCGTGGAGCAGGCTGGCGAACGCACGGATGAGCCCGATCTGATTCTTCCTCGGCTGAATGTCGCCTACGGAGAGGATGAACGGCCCGGATATCGGGAACCGGCCGCGAAGCGCTTCCATCGCCGCATCGGGCGAGATCGGGCGGAATTCCGAAGCGGCCGCGTTCGGCACCACCACTACCTTATCCTCGCTCAGGTCTCCGTACACCTTGAGAATGGAGGAGCGCGAGAACTCGCTCCCCGTCAGGACCAGCGCTGCGCGTTGAACCGTGCGCCGCACCGTCTGCTGAAGCTGCCAGGCTCTCGCCCCGGGGAAATACTCCGGATGTTCCAGAAAACTGACGTCGTGAACGCTGACCACCACCGGAACCGGGCACGCCACCGGAGCCGTGTACTGCACGTGGAGCAGGTCCGGCCGGTCCTGCCGCACCTTCATCCCGAGGTCGAACCCCAGGCGCAGGAATGGGTTCGCGGCTACGCGGCGGGTCCGGATGCCGGGTGGAATGAGCCGGCCCGCTTCGTCGGCCGAGATGTAGGCAACGAACTCCGTATCGCCTGCCTCTGCCGCGAATGCATTCAGGAGGCTCCGAACGTAAACCTCATTACCAGTGAGGTGGCGGCCGATGGCATGTGCATCAACGGCAAAGCGCATTAACGGTTACCAGTATAGCGTGATGCCGGGAACCATTCGCCGATTCACAAATCCAAAGTTTTCCAGACCGCTTCCCAGGTGAACTCCTTTTCCAGCAAGCATCTGCCGGACTGCCCCAATTGCGCCCGCAGGCTCGGGGAGGCGAGCAGCCGGGAGAGCCCTTCGGCTAACGCCTGGGCGCCGTCCGCCAGCAGAATGTTCTCTCCATCACAGGCCGGGAGACCTTCCGCCCCGATGGTGGTCGAGACCACCGGCAGGCCGGCCGCCCAGGCCTCCAAAATCTTCAGCCGGGTTCCGCTGCCCGCAAGCAGCGGGACTACCGCCGCACGGCAGCGCGCCAGTTCCGACACGGCATCCGCGACCGGCCCGACCACCTCGATTCTCGGATCGCCCGATGTGAACTCCCGGACCGCGTTTGGATTCTTTCCCACCAGCCGCCATGCCAATCCGGGCCAGCGCTCGCGCAACAGCGGCCAGACCTCCCTGCGGAAGAACCGCACGGCGGAGATGTTCGGGTGATACTCCATATTTCCCGAGAAAACCACGGCTTCGTCCGACTCGCATTCCGGCATCGGCGTTGCCGGCAGAGCGTTTGGATAGACCGCGATCTTCGCGTGAGGAGCCACCGACCGGAGGACGCCGGCATCGTTGGCGGACACCGCCAGCAGCAAGTGGTACCGCGGGAGCCAGCGGACTTCCAGGTTCCGGGCGGCCCGCTGGAAAACCCCGTGCGCGAGACTCTCCAGCCTGCTTTCGGTTGCGGCGCACCGCTGATGAAGCACGGATTCCACATTATGCAGATCGAGCACCGTCCGGGCGCACTCCGGGGCCAACTCCCGAACGTACGGGGCACACCAGAAATGCTCGACGACCCCGATTTCGTACGCCTGACCGGAGACGGCCCGGCGGATGGCCTCACCGAAGCCCGCAAACCGGTCCACCAGCGGCGGAACACAGCGCAGAAGGCGCCCCGCGTTTCGCGCGAGCCGGGCGGCTCGAACCTGCGAGTGGGAAGGCAGGTCGATCACCGTAAGACGCCGCACCAACCCAGGCGGGAGGTGCTCGGCGGGCTGCGGCGCACCCGGCTGGCGGAAGACGATGAGGTCCGTGTCGTACTTTCGGGAAAGGTAATGGAGCAGGGACGCGGTCCGGAGTGCCCCGCCTCCGGCCAGCGGATAAGGCGTTTCCGGCGCCAGCATCAGTGCCGCCGGACGTGGCTCACTGGGCAAAGCTCCTCCGGGCCTGCAAATATACTTCGTAGGTGAGGCGCGCGGTCCGTTCCCAGGAGAATTCGCGGGCCCTTTCCGCCGAAAGCGCCTGCCGCGCCGCCCTCCACTCCGGGCACACCGCGGCCTGTTTCATGGCGGCGGCCAGTTCCGCGGGTCCGTCGGCGTATACCGCGGCATCGCCCCCGACCTCCGAGAGCGCGCGGGACGCGATCACGCACGCCCCGCACTGCATCGCCTCCAACACGGGAAGCCCAAACCCCTCGTAGAGAGATGGATACACGAACGCCAGGGCGCCGGAATAGAGCTCCGGCAGGCGCGCGTCCGGTATCTCACCCAGGATTTTCAGCCCGGGCTCTTCCGCGAACTTGGGTGCATCCTCTCTGTGGCGGCCGGCAATGACGAGATCGACCTCCACATCTTTCCGGACCTCCCGCCAGGCTTCGATCAGGGCGGGGACATTCTTGCGCGGTTCGAGCGTCCCGACGAAGAGGAAATACGGGCTGACGTCCGCCGCCGGCACGGGTTGGAACCAGGGAGCGGCCGCTTCGGGAATCGCCACCACCCGTTCCGGTGCCAGGCGGAAGCGTTCGATCGCCTGTTTCCGGACGGCCTGCCCCGGGGTGATCACCATGGTGGCCATTCCGAGGTCCAACAGCAGCGGGGTGCGCCTGCGAACGCGGTCGGCCGCATGTTGCCAGCTCTCGTCCATCCAGGGAGAGAGATCGTGAAGCGTCAGCACGCTGGGCCGCCGCTTCAGGTAGGGGACCGCGAAATCCGGCCCGTGAACGATATCCGCGCGCAGCCGGCCCACTTCGCGATCCAGGCCCCAGAGCCACCAGCGGCGCTCGAGCGTGTTTCGCGGGGAGCCGCCTCGCCGGAGGTTTGCCGGGGCGTGCTCCGGCATGGCGAACGGCTGGTCGGAGACTAGAAAGAACTCGTCCGTGGGGAATCCGCGCGCCAAGGCAAGGCTCAGCTCGGCCGTGTAACGGGCCAGACCGCCACTGGTCAACCCCAGCGATGCGGCCTCAATGGCCACCCGCATCGGCTTTGATTCTACGACACCGTCAACAGGCCGGAGCGCCCGGCGCGCCAATCTCACTTCCGCTGTGTTTCCCAGTCGTAGCGGATCGACGGGTCGTCGTAGGGTATGCGCCCCTCGTCTTGCGGGTTGTAGAAACGATCCGTGAGGTAGACCAGCATCGCCTCGCCGGGTCCGATCACCTTGTAACCGTGGCCCACTCCCGGCGGGATGAGGATGCGCCAGGGCCGCATGGCGCCCACGTACATCGTGTTGCGCCGTCCGAAGGTGGGGGAATCGAGCCGCAGGTCCACCAGCGCCACCTGCATCATGCCGCTCGCCGGGTTCCAGCAATCCGTCTGGTGCAGGTGGAAATGAAATGCTTTGATGGTTCCGGGGTAGTTCAGGGCCGCGGAGACCTGGGTGGTGGCTGCCGGGAACGAGGCGGCGATGCCGGCTCCCATGCGCTGCACCTCGAGGAAATAACCGCGGTCGTCGGGATAGACGGAAAACGGTTCGATCCGCACGCCGTCGATCAGTTGCTGCGATTCCGGCGCAAGAATTACCGAGCCGAGGCCCTTTTCGCACTCGGGAACCGCCAGTCGTAGTGTGCCCGCCGCAGCCAGCATCCGTGCCGGTGCCGCTGCCGCTGCGTTGCTCGCCATCAGTGCTTCGCCCCTCCCTCGGCCGCCGCCAGGGCCGAATCGTTCGCTTCTTCCGCCCGGCGGGATTGCGCCACCAGGTTGGCCGCCCGCAGCAGGGAATCGAAGGTCCCGGCATCGGTCCACCAGCCATCCAGGAAAGAGAACCCCATCGTGCCCTCCCGGATATAGGCGTTGTTGACGTCCGTGATCTCCAGTTCACCGCGTCCCGAGGGGACCAGCGTCTTGATCTTGTCGAACACTGTGGCGTCGTACATGTAAATGCCGGTCACCGCGTAGTTCGATTTCGGCTGTCCGGGCTTCTCTTCGATGCTCACGATGCGGCCGTCCGCGACTTCGGCCACGCCGAAACGCTCGGCATCGTACACTTCTTTCAAGAGGATATGCGCGCCTTCCGGTTCGGCCTGGAACGTCTCGGCCGCTTCGCGGATGCTGCCTTCGATGATGTTGTCGCCGAGCACGACGCAGATCTTGTGGCCGTCCGCGAAATGTTCGGCCAGCGCGAGAGCATCGGCAATGCCGCCTTCGCCTTCCTGGTAGGTGTAGTTGATGTGGTTGAGCCCGAACTGCTTGCCATTGGCGAGGAGGCGCAGAAAATCGCCCGAGTTCCGGCCGCCGGTGACGATCAGGATATCGCGAATCCCAGCGTCCACCAGCGTCTGGATCGGGAAGTAGATCATGGGCCGGTCATAGATCGGAAGCAGGTGCTTATTGGTGATCTTGGTCAAAGGGAACAGCCTGCTCCCCGTGCCCCCGGCAAGTACGACACCCTTCATAGGCAGATTTCATCATACAATACCTGCCATGACCCACTATGACTGGAACCAGATGCCGGCCGAGCAGTTGAATCCGACGGTGGCGCGGCGGGCTATTCACACTCAGAACCTGACCATCGCGCGGCTTGAACTGCTCAAGGGGGCGGTTGTTCCCGAACACAGCCACGTGCACGAGCAGATCGCTACCGTGGAACGCGGCTCCCTGCTGTTTCACATCGGCGGCAAAGAGGTGGTTCTGGGCGCCGGACAGTCGCTGGCGATCCCTTCGAACGAGCCTCACAAGGTGACCGCGCTCGAAGACAGTTACGTAGTGGACGTCTTTTCGCCTTGCCGCGAAGACTGGATCCGCGGGGATGACGCCTATCTCCGAAAGTAACTCCAGGTCAGTAGTCTAAGTTCGCGCCAAAGTCGGGTATCTCGCCGCGCCTGACCAACGCCGCCCACTGCTCGAGTTTCCCCTGGTCCATTTTCCAGAAGGTCTTGCATTGCTCCAGGAAGTCCGCCACCACGGCAAACTGGCGGCGTTCCAGCAGTTCCAGGGCCAGCGTCATGTTCGGGCCGAAGGTGTTGAGTTGCGGCGAGCCCGGCGTGGTGGAGGCGTTCCTGAGATACTGGCCGGCCAGGGGGAGATTGCCTTCCTCCACCGCGACTCTTCCCAGCACGAAATAGCCGTAGTAAATCGCGTTGCCGTAGTTCCAATCCTCGGGATAATCGGACGCGAATTGTAGCAATTCCCGCGCGTATTGCCGGGCCTTTTCCCACTTGCCGAGATCGCATGCCGATTTAGCGAGCGGGGCCAGCAGATAGAAGCGCGGCTTGCCGGTGAGGCCGGCGGCTGCTTGTGCCGTGGCGTCGAAAACGGCTTCCGGTGTCAGTCTCAACCGGTCGAGCGCGGCGCTCGCCTGCCCCAGTTTTTGTTGTGCTTGCTGATAGTCGTAGCCGGGCGGCAATTTGCAGGCTTCGGCGGCAGTCTGGAGATCTGTCGGAACGGCGCTCTTAGACGCCTGGATCGCCTGTATGGCCTGATTTAGCTGGTGGCAGCGGAGTCCGGCTGAGCGGATCAGTTCCGGCGTCAACTGCGGCTGCCCGTAAGCGGCGGCGCCCACCGCCAGCACCAACATCCACGAAGGAAGCCGCATGGGGCATCTCCTGTCCAGACGATAGCGCAATTAATGCGTCATTGCATAGACTACATAGTTCACGCCGATGCGGATTCCCAGGTCGGAAAAGCGCGACGGGTACGCGGGCACGTCGGCCCATTCCCAGGAGTCGCCCAGATCCATGTTGAAGCACATCGCCACCATCACGCGCCCGCGGTCGTCGTAGATGCCGCGCCAGTGCGGGATGGTGCCGTCTTTTTCCGCCAGGCGATGCGAATACAGATATTGCGCGCCGGGCACCTGGTAGCGGTGGTCCAGGTCGTAGATGGTATGAAAGATCGGGTCCTGGTCGTCGATCTCCACGATCGGGCGATCGGGAAAGACCCGCTGCATCCCGTCGATGAAGTTCGCCCACTCGGTGGAGCCGTGGAAGTCGTCGCACATGAAAAAGCCGCCGCGCAGCAGGTACTCCCGCATGGCGCGCGCCTGGGCGTCGGTCAGTTTCCAATGGCCCACTTCCACTCCGTACAGCCAGGGCCAATCGTATTGGTCGCCTTCGTTCAGGTTCACCGGCTGCTCGACCGACCTGGTGTGGACACGCGTCAACCGGCGCAGCGCGGTGACGAAGTGCCGGTCGGACCTCGGGTAGTCGATGGTCCAGTTGGACTGCCCCTTCGTCCAATCATCGCCGTAGTGGAACCCCCAGCCGTTCCAGGGGTACATCAGGCGGGCGAAGACGAACTCGCTCTTCTCGTTCCAGTCCGGCGGCAGCGGATAATTCTCGTACTCCACGCCTGGAAACTGGCGGAAGGGACGCTGGAACGCGAGGGCGATGCCCACCGAGGCCAACGCGAGGAGGCACACGACCAGGCCGCGGATTCTCAATGCGTCATGGCGTAAGTGACGTAATTGATCCCGATCCGCATCCCCATCCCGGAGAATTTTTGCGGGTATTCCGGATTGTCGGCGTGCTCCCATGAATCGCCCAAGTCTACATTGAAGCAGATTGCGACCATGACCCGCCCGCGGTCGTCGTAAATGCCGCGCCAGTGTTCGGGAAAGCCGTCGGCGCGTTCGTATGTCAGGCCCGACCGGATGTACTGCGCACCGGGCACCTGGAACTTGTCGTCCAAGTCATAGATGATGTGGAAGATCGGGTCGTTATTGTCGATTTCGACAATCGGCCGGTCCGGGAACACCCGCTGCATGCTGGCGGCGAAGATGTCCCATTCGTAGCCGCCGTGAAAGTCGTCCACCATCAGAAAGCCGCCGCGCAGCAGATACTCCCGCAGGCTTTTGGCCTGTTCGTCCGTCAGGTTCCAATGCCCCACTTCCACGGCGTAGAGCCACGGCCAATCGTACTGGTCGTGGTCATCGAGGTTGATCGGCTGCTCGACCGAACGGGTGTGGATCCTGGTGAGCCGCCGCAGGGCAAGCGAGAAATGCCGGTCGGAGCGCGGGTAATCCATCGTCCAGTAGGCGCCGCGGCCGCCTTCCCGCCAATCGCGGAAGTTGCGGAACCGGCCGAAGCCCCTGCCGCGCGAGAATGCCGCGTTCGGGTACATCAGGCGCGCGAACACCCATTCCGTCTTTTCGCGGAAGTCCGGTGGAATCGGGAAATCGTTATATTCAAAGGCCGGATATTCGCGCCAGGGCTTCTGGAAATTTTGAAAACCGGAGAGCACGCCGAGGCAGGCCAGGACGCCGGTTCCGCCGATCAGCAGGCTGCGCCAGGCCATCCCGCTCCTCCGTTCCCCGAAGGATATCACTTATTTTGCGTCGCGCCAGTTGTCTCCCACACCTATATCCACCAGCAGCGGCACCGCGAACTCGCGCACCCCTTCCATTTCCCGCCTGACCAGATCAGAAAGCGCATGCACCTCTTCCGGCGGGCACTCGAAGACCAGTTCGTCGTGCACCTGAAGCAGCATCTCGCCGCGGCGGCCCCCGGCCTGGAGCGCCGCGTCGATCCGCACCATCGCCAGCTTGATCAGGTCCGCGGCCGTGCCCTGGAGCGGCGAGTTGACGGCGGTCCTCTCGGCAAACCCGCGCGCGTTGGGGTTGCGGCTGTTGATGTCCGGAATCGGCCGTTCCCGGCCGAACAGCGTTCTGGTGACGCCGGTCTGCCGCACTTCGGCAATCGTTTCGTCGATGAAGCGCCTCACCCCGGCATAGCGCGCGAAGTAATTCTTGATGTATTTCTCGGCTTCGCCGCGCGAGATGCCGAGTTGCGCGGCCAGGCCGAACGGGCTGATGCCGTAAACGATCCCGAAGTTCACCGCTTTCGCGGCCCGGCGGGCGTCCGGCGTCACCATGAGCGGAGGCACCCCCAAAACCTCGGAGGCGGTACGGGTGTGGATGTCCTCGCCGTTCCGGAATGCCTCGAGCAGCAGCGCATCGCCCGACATATGCGCCAGCAGCCGCAATTCGATCTGCGAGTAGTCGGCCACCAGCAGTTTCCAGCCCTCTTTCGGCACGAACGCGGCGCGGATCTCGCGCCCGAGTTCGGTGCGGATGGGGATGTTCTGCAGGTTCGGGTTCGAAGAGGAAAGCCGCCCGGTCGCCGCTCCGGTCTGGTTGAAGCTGGTGTGCAGCCGGCCGGTGTGCCGGTCGATGAGTTCGGGCAGGGCGTCCACGTACGTGCCCTTCAGCTTGGTGAGTTGCCGGTATTCCAGCACCTTGCGCGCGATCTCGTGTTCCGCGGCCAGATCTTCCAGAATGTCCGCCGCGGTGGAGATGGTCTTGCCCTTGCCGTATTTCACCGGCGACGGCAGCAACATCTCCTCGAACAGTACCTTCCCCAGTTGCTGCGGCGAGCTGATGTTGAACGTTCGCCCGGCCAGCACGTGGATCTCGGCGGTGAGCCGCGCGATCTCGGTTTCCATCAAATTCGAGAGCCGCTTCAGCTCCACCGGGTCGATGCGGACACCCGTGCGCTCCATTCGGGCCAGCACCCGCGCCAGCGGCAACTCGATGGTTTCGTACAACTCCCGCAAACCGCGCGAATCCACGGCTGGGGCAAGCTGGTGCCAGATCTCCAGGGTGATGTCGGCGTGCTGTTCGGGAGACGGGCCCAGCTTCAAATCCAGCCGGCGCCGCGCCTGTTCGTCGAGCGGGCATCCCGAAGGGTCCGCGTCCAGCAGGAACGCGTAGAGCATGACGTCGTGGACAAAGCCCCGCCCTTCGATCTCCATGCGATCAAGCGCCAGCAGCGCCGATTTCACGTCGCACGTGATCTTCGGCTGCGCCGCATCTTCGAGCCATTGCTTCAGGAACGACAGGTTCTCCGAGGTGACGGCGCGCGCTTCGCCCGCGGTGCGCGCAAGGCCGATGGTATCGAGCGCAAACTCGCCCTCCTTCGCGGTCGAGATCGCTACCGCGTGTGGCATTCCGGCGCCCTGCTCGAGCCACTGCGCGAGCTCCTCCGGCCCGCCGATGACGCGGTAGTCGCGCGTCCTCGAATCCTCGCCCGGTCCAAACTCTTTCAGCAGGCTGTGGAACTCGAGTTCCTTGTACAGGGCCTTGAGCGACGCCGTGTCGAACGGCTGCGCCTTGACCAGTTCCAGGCTGAAGTCGATGGGAACGTCGGTGGCGATAGTCGCGAGCCGTTTGCTCATGCGGATGCGCTCGACGTTGTTCTGGAGGCTCTCGCGGTACATCTTCCGCTGCACTTCCGACGCCCGCTCCAGCGCCGCTTCCACGGAGCCGAATTGCTCGATCAGGTCGCGCGCGCCCTTGTCGCCGATCCCCGGCGCGCCGGGAATGTTGTCGATGGCGTCGCCTTTGAGCGCCAGCAGATCGGCCACCTGCTCCGGCTGGACGCCCATGAATTCCTTCACCTTTTCGGGGCCGTACCACTCGTCGTCCTTCGCCGGATTCAGCATCGAAATCTTCCGCGAGACCAGTTGCAGCATGTCTTTGTCGCTGGAGACGATGACCACGTCGAATCCGCCGTGCTCCGCCCGCCGTGCGATCGTGCCGATGACGTCGTCCGCTTCGAATCCCGGGTACTCCAGCACGGGGATCCGCATGGCGTCGAGAACCCGGCGGACCCAGGGGATCTGGTCCAGGAGGTCGGGCGGAGTTTCGGTCCGGTTGGCTTTGTATTCCGCGAATTCCCGGGTCCGGTGGGTGGGCTCGCCGCTCTCGAAAATCGCCGCGATGTAAGCCGGCTCAAATTGCTTGGCCAGCTTGCGGAGCATATTGTTGAAAATGTAGACAGCCTCGGTGGAAAACCCTTTCGAAGTCCGCATGGGCGGCGCGCCGCTACGGGCTCGCGCGTGATATGCCCGGAAAATGAATCCGAACGAATCGATCAAGAATAATTTCTTTTCAGCCACTTGAGCCCATCATACTCATTTCGCCAGGGCACGCGAACTTTTTGCGAAGGCGAAATTGGCCCGTCCGGTGCTTCATTTCCGCAACAATTCCACAGAATTGTGTGGCGTTTCGGCCACACTCCAAAAATTACAAACCCTTAGCATTCAAAAGCTTGCCAATGCCTGGAGGAGTTGCGATAAGCTGGGGCCATGCGACAGGAGTACGCGCTTGCGTTTTGAGACGACGATTCGCCACCCGGTCGAAGCGTCGGGCGTGGGTTTGCACAGCGGCGTGCCCGTCAGGATCCGCATTCTTCCGGCTCCGGTTGCGACAGGACTCGTCTTCATCCGGACCGATCTCGACAACTTCGAGGTCCCGGCGAGCTGGCGGCATGTGGCGCGAGTCAGTTACGCCACCAGCCTGATGCGGCAGGGCGTTCTCATCTCCACCACCGAACACCTTTTAAGCGTTTTTTATTCGATGGGGATCGATAACGCCTACATAGAGATCGATAACCTGGAAGTCCCGATTCTCGACGGCAGCGGCGAGCCTTTCGTTCGCCTGATCAGCGAGGCCGGCATCCGGCAATACCGGCGGAAGCGGCGGTATTTGCGGATCCGGCGGCCGATCTCGGTGGAGGACAAGGGCAAGCGCATCAGCATCCTTCCGGCGGACAGCTTCCGTCTAACGTGCGACACGGAATACCCGGCGCCCGTGGGCAGGCAATCGGTCGAACTGGAGGTCACGCCCGAGTTGTTCGCCTCCGAACTGGCCTTCGCCCGCACCTTCGGTTGGGAAGCGGATCTCGACCAGATGCGCAACATGGGGCTGATTCGCGGCGCCTCGCTCGAGAATGCGGTCTGCTTCACCGCCAATGGTGTAATGAACCCCGGCGGCCTGCGCGCGCCCGACGAGTGCTGCCGGCACAAGGCGCTCGACCTGATCGGCGACCTGGCATTATTGGGGCGGCCGCTCCTGGGGCACGTGATCGCCGAACGGGCCGGCCACGCCATGCACGCGGCGCTGGTGGCACGCATCATGTCCGACCCGTCCACGTACGAGATCCTCACATTCGATCAACTGGCAACACGCGTCGCGGAACTGCTGGTGTCTTAGCCGAGCGCGCCCGAACCGATGCGGGCCGCGAGCGCGGCCAGTTCCTGCTCCATGGGCCGGTCCTTGTCCTGAAACCCGGCGATTTCCCGGATCTTCGCGTAGACGGCGGACGATCCCCGGCCGAGCCGGTCCGGGCCGCCGCGCAAATCCACCGCCTGCGCGCCGGCGAGAAGCAGCATCGCGGTCTGGTTGCGCAGGCATTCGAGCGCGTCCATCGCGGTGACCGCCGCATGCATTCCCAGGCTCACCACGTCCTGGTTGTACTGCTCGGTGGGCAGCGAATGAATGGAACTCGGCCCCGCCATCTGGCGGATCGCGCAGGCCAGGCTGGTGATGCTCAACTGCATGCCTTTGAACCCGGAGTTCACGCCCGGTTGAGGCGTGAGATTGGCGGGCAGTCCGTTGTTGAAGCGGTCGTCCACCAGCACCGCCATCACCGAATTGGCCCAATTGCCTATTATGGCGAAATCGATCTTCCAGGTATCCAGCAGGCGGGCGATGTGGCCGCCGTAAAAGTTCCCGGCTTTGTACATGTCTCCGGTTTCGGGGTCGATCAGGGGATTGTCGTTGGCCGAGTTGATCTCGCGCTCGATCGCCGCGCGCGCGTCTTCGAAGCCCTCCCACACGGGCCCGAGCCCTTGCGGGACGCAGCGCAGAGAATAGCAACTCTGCCCGGAGGAGACCTGCGTGTAGCCGGAGCCTTCGAGCATGCCGCGGAGGAAGGCCGCCACGGCGATCTGTCCGGGGTGTCCTTTTTTATCGTGGACCCAGGGATGGAACGGGAGGCCGGGGGCCTGCAGCGCTTCGATCCCGAGAGCCACGGCGCCAAGCAACGCGCGAAGAACCCGGAGCCCATCCACCTGGAGCAGCGTAGCGGCCGCGGTCATCACGGTTGTGCCGTTGATGAGGGCCAGTCCTTCTTTGGGCGCGAAAGAGATAGGCGCGAGACCCGCCTCCTGCAACGCTTCGGCGGCGGGAAGGCGGCGGCCTTCGAACTCGGCTTCACCCATGCCCAGCAACACGCGGGCAATGTACGCCGAGGGCATCAGGTCCCCGCTGGCCCCCACGGACCCGTACCTCGGCACAACCGGAGTCACTCCCCGGTTCAGCAGCGCCGCCAGTGCGTCGAGCAGGCCATTTCGCACCGCCGAAGCGCCGGTGGCGAAGGTCAGGATGCGCAGGAGCGTGGCGGCGCGAACTACATCGCGGGGCAGGGGAGTGCCAGTCGCGCACGAGAGTTGGCGCATCAGGTTGTGCTGTAGAAGCTCCATCTGGCCGGGTTCAAGCGAAATCCCGGCATTGCCGCCCACCCCGGTGTTCACGCCGTAAATCCGCTCGCCGCGGGCCAGCAGTTCTTCCAACCGGGCGCGTCCGTTGGCGACGCGGGTCCGGGCGCCGCCCGTGATCCGCACGGTCGCGTTTTCGCGAGCCACCTGCGCCACCTGCTCGATCGTGAGCGGGTCGGCTCCAACCACTACCATTTGGGGCATGAACGTAGGTTAGCGCGGGGAATTCGAGAAATATGCTAGGCGGATGCGGGCGGGCGCAGGCGGGCGGTCGCCCTGCGGACCGCGATTACGAACTGCTCGGTGAACTGCAGGCGCTCGCTGCAACGCGGGCAACTCAGGAAGTGGGCCTCAAAAGCAACCGCTTCTTCGCGGGAGAGCGATGCCGTGAGGTATCTCTCGGAGACTGCCTCGGGATCGGCGGGACAGCGGTCGGAATCGTTGATCCGGTCCATTTGGTTCATCTCGCTCAGTGCCGGCACAGCTCAGCGTCCCTTGGGGTAAGAGTGGCCGGGACTGACACGGAAGCCCCGGCCCGGAGAAGAAAAAGCTGACGCTGATCGAGCCATTGCCTAACAATCTTGCCAGCGTTCAGGGGCTATTCCTAGACCCAGAGGTACCGAAAAAAGCCGACTAAGTAACATGACGGACGGGGGATGCGGCGTTAGCGGGCGTCCTCGTACCCCAAGCGCCAGCCGAGGGTTTGGGGATCGAACCACGATATGTCCGCACCGAACCAGCGGGATTTCGAGGCGGCATGATATTTCCCTGGCCGTACGGCACTCAAAACAAAGGCGCACGGCCCTTCCCCGTAACGGTCGATGCGTTCCTGCAGCCAGGAATCGGCAGTCAGGGGCTTGGCGAGGATCACGGGCGCACCACCCAGTAACGCAATCTGCGCGCCGAATTCCCGGTCCACCTGCTTAATTGCCGGGGGCAGGGCGTAGGCCTTACGGTACCGCTCAATCGCGGAGTCCAGGTCCGCCACTGCGATCACCACGCGGGCGATGCCGCGGAAATCGCGGGTCACGGGCTTCCCGTCCGGAAAGGCGCGCTGCGGGCGCGGGGTAATATCTCGGATGAGGAAGGGGAAGAAGGAGCCGCGGGGCGGCGGCCCCACGCTGGAGGTCTCCCAATCCAGGCGGGCGCCGTCGGGCCGCACCCGCCCGCCGTGCTCCGGCGGCGTGACTCCGATTCCGGCCGTGCGAAGACGAGCGACTTCGGCCGCGATATCGGCCTCGCGAACCGCCCACGCACAGGGCATTCCCGGCGATTGCAGAAATTTTCCCCAGTCGTTCCGTTCCACCAGTTTGGGGTCCGCGCCCGGCTGCTGGGCCATGAGTTCGAGGTACGAGCCGTCCGGAAAGCTGACCAGGGCCATTTCGGTGGTGCGGTTGCTGTGCGGTCCGCCGTAGACGGGGCGGATGCCGGTTGCCGCCAGATTCGCCTGCATCTGTTTCAGGTCGGCGCCGGCGACGGTCGCGTGATCGATCTTCAGGCCGGCGGCGGAAAGCATCAGGGGAAGCAGCCCGGCCACGAGAATTCGCATGAACCGATTATGACTCGGAGACCAGAACCGGCGCGCGCTTGCGGCCCGCGGGCGCCCGGCGCTTCAGCCCCCAGGCCACGGCGCGGAACAGGAGCAGGCTCCCTATGAGCATGGCGTACAGAACCGGCTGGCGGATGTCCGACTTCACCAGCCAGTAATAGTGAACCACCGCGGCGATCCCGGTCACGTATACCAGGCGGTGGAGCAGTTGCCAGCGCTTGCCGCCGAGCCGCCGGATCCACCCTTTGGTGGAAGTCAGCGCCAGGGGCGCCATGCACAGGAACGAAGCGAAACCGGCGGTGATGAACGGCCGCTTGCCGATGTCCTTCACGATCTCGTGCATATCGAAAAATTTGTCCAGCCACAGGTAGGTCAGAAAATGCAGGCAGCCATAGAAGAAGGCGTACAGCCCGATCATCCGGCGGAAGCGGATGAGGTCCGGAAGTTTGAGCAGCTTTCGCAACGGGGTCACCGCCAGCGTGGCGACGATCATGCGGATGGTCCAATCGCCCGTGAAGTGGGTGATGAATTCGATCGGGTTGGCGGTGAGATTGGCGTTCCATGCCCGCCAGCCGAGCCAGAAGACCGGCGACAGGCAAAGTACGAACACAAAGACTTTCGTCCAGCGATTCTTCAGCATTTCAGTAATACTTTTTAAGGTCCATTCCGTTGTAGAGGCTGGCCACCTGTTGGCCGTAGCCGTTGAACATGAGGGTGGGGCGTTTGCGGAACTCGCCCAGGCGGCGCTCGGTGGCCTGGCTCCACCGGGGATGGTCCACCGTCGGGTTGACGTTGGAGTAGAATCCGTACTCGTGCGCATTCGACAGGTTCCAGGTGGTCGGCGGCATGCTGCCGGTCAGCTTGATCTTGACGATGGATTTGATGCTCTTGAAGCCGTATTTCCAAGGAACGACCAGGCGCACCGGCGCGCCGTCCTGCGGCGGAAGCGTTTCCCCGTACATCCCGACGCAGAGGAGCGCCAGCGGGTGCATCGCTTCGTCCAGCCGAAGTCCTTCCACGTAGGGGAATTCGATCCCGGCGATCTCGGGCCGGGCGAGCGGCATCTGGCGGGTATCCCAGGCGCTCTGGAAAGCCACGAACTTGGCCTTGGCCGTAGGCTGCACCTGTTTCAGCACGGCGCTTAGCGAGTATCCCACCCAGGGCACCACGATGGACCAGGCTTCCACGCAGCGATGGCGGTAGATGCGCTCCTCGAGGGGCGCCAGTTTCATGATTTCGTCCAGGCTGAACTTGCGCGGCTTGGCGACTTCGCCTTCCACCGAGATTTCCCAGTTGGAAGGGTGCCAGTTTTTGGCGGTGTCCGCGGGCTGTTCCTTGCCGGTGCCGAACTCGTAAAAGTTGTTGTAGTGGGTGACGTCGTTGTAGCTGTTCACCTTTTCGGTGGTGCTGAAGGGGCTGCGCGCGAGGTTCGGCAGCTTGGTCCCGCCTCGAGCCTGCCGCGAAGGCGAGAGGAATTCACAGCCCGCCAAAAACGCTGCCGGCACTCCGGTCAGGAACCTGCGGCGGTTCAGGTACAGCGACTTGGGGGTAATCTCCGAGTAGTCGATATCCGAAGGTTTCTTGATCAGCATCGTGTTCCCGATTCTATATCGTTAGACGATCCCGTTTTATTCCGGGATGCGAGAAACGGGCAAAGCAACCCTGGTTTCATATGGGGCGGGCGTCCATGCCCGCGCTCCGACCTCCAGGTCGGACCAGCCGGACCGAAAGTCCGGCAGCGGACGAGGACGTCCGCCCCACAAAGGGCGGCTGCCCGCCGGGGGATCGCTTCAAGTGCAGTTGCAGAGCGGGCTTGATCCTTGTATGCTATTAGTTTCCCCGTATCAACTCGCTTTTGGTGGGTCTCGGTGCGGGTGAATGGGCTGGACGGGTGGCCGAGCGGCTAATGGCAACAGGCTGTAAACCTGTCGCTCCTTGCGAGCTACGGAGGTTCGAATCCTCCCCCGTCCACCAGAAGTTTCGTACACTGTAGTGGAAAGGCCGTTGTAGCTCAGTTGGTAGAGCGCGTCCTTGGTAAGGACGAGGTCACCGGTTCAAGCCCGGTCAACGGCTCCAGTTTCTTCCTGTTCACAATCCTGACAGGCATAAAGGTTCGGGCATGGCAAAGGAAAAATTTGACCGTAGCAAGCCGCACGTAAACATCGGGACGATCGGGCACATCGATCACGGCAAGACCACCCTGACGGCGGCGATCACGAAGGTGCTGGCCAAGCACAATCCGAAAGTGAAGTTCCGGAGCTTCGATTCGATCGACAATGCGCCGGAAGAAAAAGCCCGCGGGATCACGATTGCGGTGGCGCACATCGAGTACGAGACCGCCAACCGGCACTACGCCCACGTGGACTGCCCGGGACACGCCGACTACATCAAGAACATGATCACCGGCGCGGCGCAGATGGACGGCGCCATCCTGGTGGTGGCGGCGACCGACGGCCCCATGCCCCAGACGCGCGAACACGTGCTGCTGGCGCGGCAGGTGGGTGTGCCGTTCATCGTAGTGGCGATGAACAAAGTGGACATGGTGGACGATCCGGAACTGCTCGACCTGGTGGAGTTGGAAGTCCGCGAGCTGCTGAAGAGCTACCAGTTCCCGGGCGACGATCTGCCGGTAGTGCGGGTTTCGGCGCTGGGCGCGCTGAACGGCGAGCCGCAGTGGGAAAAGACCGTGGACGAGCTGATGGAAGCGGTCGACAATTACATCCCGATGCCGGCGCGCGTGACCGACAAGCCGTTCCTGATGCCGATCGAAGACATCTTCTCGATCCAGGGACGGGGCACGGTGGTGACGGGCCGTATTGAGAAAGGCATCTGCAAGGTCGGCGAGGAAATGGAGATCGTCGGCTTCCGGGATACGCGGAAGACGGTGGTGACCGGCGTCGAAATGTTCAAGAAGCTTTTGGACCAGGGAATGGCGGGCGACAACGTGGGCCTGCTGCTGCGCGGCATCGACAAGAACGATGTGGAGCGCGGGCAGGTGATTGCGAAGCCGGGCTCGATCACGCCGCACACGCAGTTCAAGGGCGAAGTCTACGTTCTCAGCAAGGAAGAGGGCGGGCGGCACACGCCGTTCTTCAAGGGCTACCGGCCGCAGTTCTACTTCCGGACGACGGACGTGACTGGGGTGGCGCAGTTGCCGGAGGGCACGGAGATGGTGATGCCGGGCGACAACGTGCAACTGTTGGTGGAACTGATCACGCCGATCGCCATGGACAAGGGGCTGCGCTTCGCGATACGCGAGGGCGGCCGAACGGTGGGCGCCGGCACGGTGTCCGAGATTATTAAGTAGTAGGGTAGGCCCCGGGCCTGCCCGGCACTTTTTTGGGGGAGTTTGAAGCGATGCCTCGCGATATCATCACGTTTCAGTGCACGGAGTGCAAGAACCGGAACTATTCTTCGACGAAGAATAAAAAGACCACGACCGAGCGTCTGGAAATGAAGAAGTTCTGCCGGCACTGCCGCAAGCACCAACCGCACAAGGAAATTAAGTAGAATAAGGAAGGCCCCCCGGAGGTAATGGGGGGTGTGACCCAGGGGCGTAGGTTTAACGGCAGACCAGCGGTCTCCAAAACCGCGAGTGGGGGTTCGAATCCCTCCGCCCCTGCCAAACCACCCCGCTTACAAGTTGGGAGCAGTAAGGAACGACTTTATGGCCGATGTACAGAATTGGTTTCAGGACACGAGGGATTACATCAACGAGATCAAGCTCGAGATGCGCCGTGTTTCCTGGCCAAACCGGAAGCAGGTCGAGAATACGACGGCCGTGGTGATTTTCTCCGTGTTTGCGTTCGCGGGATACTTCGCCATTGTGGATTCCGTCCTCTCGAGGGGAATCAAGGGAATTCTGGACTTCTTCACGAAGTAGGCGAGCTATGGAAGCCGAAGAGAACATTTCCTCCGATGAGCAGCCGGATGAGAATCCGGAGCACGCCGGGGAAGAACAACCCGTAGAAGAACAAGCCGCTTCGGAACCGGCCGCCGAGGCGTCGGAGCCTGTCGAGCCTGCGGCTCCGGGCTATGACGAGTCTTCGCCCCGGAAATGGTTTATTATCCACACTTATTCGGGCTTTGAGAACAAGGTGGCGGAGTCGCTGCGCACTCGCGGCGACGCGTTCGGATTCGGCGACAAGATCGGCCAGATCCTGATTCCGACCGAAGAAGTGGTGGAGTTGCGGAACGGCAAGAAGGTCACCAGCAAACGCCTGGTGTATCCGGGCTACGTTCTGGTCGAGATGGAGATGAACGACGAGCTCTGGCACGCGGTGAAGAACACCCCGCGGGTGACCGGGTTTGTCGGCGGCGGCAACGCCCCGGTGCCTCTGAGCGCCGACGAAGTGAACCAGATTTTATACCGCCAGGCCTCCTCGGCCGAGCGGCCGCGCCCCAAGATGACGTTCGAGAAGAACGATTCGGTGCGGATCGTCGAAGGCCCGTTCGCGAACTTCTCGGGCAAGGTGGACGAGGTCAACCCCGAGCGCGGCACGCTACGTGTGATGGTGACGATTTTCGGCCGCGCGACGCCGGTGGAACTGGAATTTCTGCAAGTGGAAAAGGTTTAACGTATGGCGAAGAAAGTTACGGCTCAGGTGAAGCTGCAGATCCCCGCGGGCAAGGCCACGCCGGCTCCTCCGGTGGGTACCGCCCTTGGTCCGCAGGGCGTGAACATCATGGATTTCTGCAAGGCGTTCAACGCGAAGACGTCGGGCAAAGACCAGGAAGGCCTGATCATCCCGGTGGTGATCACGATCTTCTCGGACCGCTCGTTCACGTTCATCACCAAGACGCCACCGGTGCCGGTGTTGATTAAGCGCGCTGTCAATTTGGCGAAGGGATCCGCCGAGCCGCACAAGACGAAAGTCGGCAAGATCACGGAGCAGCAGGTCGAGGAGATCGCCAAGATCAAAATGCCCGACCTGAACTGTTTCGATCTCCAGGCGGCCATGAACTCGGTCCGCGGCACCGCCCGCAGCATGGGCGTTGACGTCGTTTAAATTTCCGCACGGCTCGTGCGGATGTGGCGGAATTGGCAGACGCGCTAGATTCAGGTTCTAGTGGGGGCAACTCCGTGGAGGTTCAAGTCCTCTCATCCGCACCATAGATTATAAAGTGCTTACGGGCTCCAGATCGCTCTGGAGCCCGAGCTGTTTTTAGCCGCTGTCACGATTTTTGTCACTATTCAAGCCGGAGTCCGCCTGCTTTTTGGCCTCTCGATAGGCTGCTACACGGCCCGCCGCCTCCTCCAGATCACCCTCTGAAACAATGTTGTATCGGTCGAACATCTCACGAGTCCGGTGGCCTGTGATCGCCATAATCACCCGTTCCGGAACACCGGACCGTGACAAATTCCTGACACCCGATCGCCGGAGATCGTGAAACTGCAGATCGGGCACCCCCGCGCGTTTGCAGGCGGAATTCCAGGCGTCCCGGAAATACTTAAGCTGCCGGCCCAATCTGTGGAAAACCCAGGGGCAATCCGGCCACAGATCATCCCGTTCGCTTTTTGCCTTCTCGAGGATGGCTTCCATGGCGCCGATCATGGGAACCGTCCGCGGTTTGCCGCCCTTCGTCTTCCCGCGGTAGAGGCGGATCACTTTGGCCTCAAAGTCCAACTGCGGCCATTCAATTTTGACGAGTTCGCCCAGACGGATCCCCGTGTTGAAGCTGACAGTCGTAATCGGAATCAGATAGCTGGGCAACTCTGCGACGAGTGCATCAAATTGGGCGTCGGTTATAAACCCCTGCCGCGCACAGGAATCCTCATTCGTGATGGGAAAGCGGGGGATGGATGCGATTGGGATCAGGGGCGGGCTTGCCTGGGCGGCAGTTCGTAAGGCGTTACGCAATAGCGAGAGTTCCCTGTTGATTGTTGAAGCGCTGGTCGGCGTTCCTTTGGCGGTCTTTTCCTTACCGCGGGCTTCGCGATACTCCATGAGGTGTTTGGTCGTGATCCGGTCTGCCTTCATGGACTGAAAAAAGCGGCGCAGATGGGCCTCGACCACCAAAGTCTGGATTTTCAGTGTTTCTTCTCCGACCCGAACCTTTAGGGCCTTCAAGAAATCGTCAAAAACCCGTCCCATCTTCACGTTGGCGGTGGCGCCGCCGAGTTCTCCGCGGACTTTCCGTCCGTTCATCTTGGCGAGGTGCCTCTTGGCCACCTCGTAATCGTCGGATTTGCTGCTCTCGTCTACGGGATTTCCGTCTACGTAGATGCGGCACCACCAAAGCCTTCCACGTTTGAAAATGCTGCCAGCGCCAGTACCCCGGGGCATGGCACCAGTTTACATTCTGTTCTCTTCGATTAGGTGTTCGAGGTCCCGGATGTCTACGCGCACATTGCGCCCGAACCGCACGACTGGGACTAAACGCTTATAAATCAGCTGGCGCATCGCAGTTTCTGAGCGGCCCATGAACTCGGCAGCCTCGGCCACAGTTAACAGGCGCTTGGTTTGCGCTGGAGTTGCGGTCTTCGGCTGCATTTCGGCCATGACTTGTTGTCGGACAACGGAGAGGACGCTCTCGAGGAGCGCTTGGGAGGAGGTCAAATCGGTATGCTGCATTTTTGTCTTCTGGTGCGGGGAAGCATCCCCGCCGCAAATCCAATCGGATAGTTGCGGAGACTACTAACAGAATTTTTCTGAGATTTTCGTCGGCGTGCCTTCGAGAACGGTTCTCCAGGCAAGCCGGGTCGCCGATACGGAACGCGGGGACGTGCCCTGATCTGCCCATCCGCTGGAGAGTTTTTGGGTGGATCTTCAGCAGCCCGGCTGCTTCGTTCGTGTCCAGAACTGGTTCAAAGCTCGTGTTCGGCTCGAATTCGGGGTCTTGAAACGGTGGGATTGCGTGGAGAGTCTGCGGGAAGAGGTGTTGAGTCATCGTGTCTGTTCTCGGAAATGGAGGCTACGGATCAATGCCGAAGTGGCCATGGCCATTTCATGCGAGGCCGGTCTCGGCAGTCGGTAGCGAAGTAGTTTAGGTCCCGGAATTCGCTGCAGAGGCGCTGAAGGCTTGCGCCCTAGTATTTAGATTCGGGAGGATCGGTTTTCGCGTTGGCCGTGCGCGGGAACATGCGGGGCCTGCGATCCGGGCGGCAAGCAACGTTGCGGCCCCACACCAGCAGAGTACACCCGCTTTTTTCAGTTCAAACCGCCGGGAATTCGGAAAAGGGCAGGAAGTCGGGATTTTTGAACTTCATGGCCTGAAAACTTTTCAACAATCCGCTTGACAATCACTTCTAGCTTGTCAGGGGGTAAGTCGCCATGCTTATGAGCACGCACCCTCCCTGTTCTCGGATCTGAGGATCGCCCGCTAGCACCTCAAGCCGAAGAGCCGGAATGCCGACCTACTTCCGGCTTTTGGAATTGGGAAAATGGCCTGTTCGATCCGGCATGATAAGGAATCCTCTGGTTCGCTGTTAACCCAGTAGTCGCAGGTTCGAGTCCAGCCCGGGGAGCCATCGTCCCAGAAGGTACCTCCCGCCCGCTCATCTTCTTGACGGCAGCGCCCGTCGCAGCCGTCCTTGTATCCCAAACATTCCGCAGCGCTTGCGTTTCAGGCGGTTTCTCCGGTTCGAAGTGGTTCCGACCGGCGTGCGCTCTCAACCATGCTGGTTCAGACCGTTGGCCTCTCAGCGACAAGCATGGCAGACCGATCCGCCCGCTGCCTCATCAACTGGCTCCGCCCATACATTCGCGCTGCTTCCCGAGCAATGCCCCCCGAAGTAGGAACCCTCTTGGGTGTGCTCGACGCCATTCTCGTCAATGATCTCTTCGACGCAGCCGATGTTGTGGTCGATTTTCGCAGGCGCGCACCCTGGAATCCGCAATCCAGCATATGCGTCGGCTCGTCCGGGCCTCTTCGGATTTGCCTGCTGGCCTCTCTGAGACCAATAGTGCGATGGCGCCGCAATGTGCGGAGCGATACAATTCATGCTGGGCTGAATTAAGGAACGCACAAATGGCACAAATCGAGTACATCGATCAGGATAGTGAAATGGTTGCGACCGTGGTCGATCTTCCGGCCTTAAGCGCTAATTTTCCTCCGACTCCAGCGCCGGAGCTTACTCGCGACAACGTTGTCAACAGCGTGAGATCCCTACTTAACGACTCCGTGTATGTTGCGGCCATAGAGGGACCAGAAGGTGCAGGGAAGACAACAGTTCTTGCACAGTTCGTCCGCAGAAATCCGAATACTACTATCTCGGCGTTCGTCACGGCTGCGAACAGGCTGAGTTTCGACGCCGACCTCATTCGGATGGATATCGCTACACAAGTGCACTTTGCAGTTACCGGTGCCATTCTTGATCGCAACACATATGAACCCGCACTACTTAAATCCACTTATTCGCATCTACAACGCGATGCAAAGCGCAAAAAGTCCTTCGTCTATTTCGTCATTGACGGTTTTGAAGAGCTCGACCCCAACCTTCGGGAACCACTTTTACAGCAATTGAAGGACATCCTTCCCATTGGGGTACCGCAGTTCCGGTTTCTGTTCTCGGGGGATGCGGCGCTCTACGCGCCTTTGTTCGGATCAAAACTAGCACTTAAGTCTTTCCCTCTGACCGAACTCAGCCTAGAGGAATCTAAGATTCTGTTCTCTGGCCACCACCTTACTCCAGATCAACTACGTGATCTTCATAATCTCTGCAACGGCTTACCTGGACGCCTCTCAAGCATACTTCGGGCTGCCCGGGCTGGCCTGAACATCCCGGAGTTCCTGCAAGACCCGCCCGGCCACGATCCGGAGTTCTTTCAGCTTGAGTGGAGTCAGGTTTCCGAGAACGGTGACATTCTCAGACGCATTCTTGCCCTTTTGGTTCACGACGCGAAGCCGCATTCCATAAGCGATGTGGCCGACATCTTGGGGATCGGCGTCGACACAGTAAAAGAGAGCATCGCCACTGTCACGTTTCTTTCCGTCGACCCCTCAACCGCGAAATTTATGTCGCTAATAGCGCATTGGAAGGTTCATAGCTGTGCGGCCGCGGATCGCGAAACCTAGCATTCAGAAGCTCTTAATCAAACGTTACTCCAACATCCGGAAAGCGACGATGCGATTCTCCAACTCCCCCAATACTTAAGCAGGCCGCTCCGTTTCAGGATGTCCTTACGATGCTCACCCTGATCACATCCTGTAGGTTCTTGAGCGCAGCCAGACTCTTTCCCGTGTTGAAGACACCACTTTACATCGGGGATTCCAGAGTGCCGAGCGGTTGGGCAGGGATCCGGACCTGCTCCGATTTGGCATTCAACGCTCAGTTATTGCCGAACTCGCGGCTTCAAATGTGTGGGAATCGGAAGTCGGTGCGCTCTCATCCCTCGGTCGGGATGCCGAAGCGCTAGCATTAGCGAATAACGCCGTCCTCAAAGAAGATCGCCTGCTGTTGCTCGCATCTCTAGCGCATGGAAGCTGGCTACGCGCTCAAGCGATCAACCCAGAACTGCTCGATCAGATTCGACTCCTGATTGAGAACCTCGATCCGCGGGCACTTGGGCGGCGTGCCCGCCGGATCGCCAGCCAGCTGACGTGTGTCAGCCCTGATCTTGCGACACTCGTTCTCCGCAAGACGAAGCCTGGCTCAGCTGCCGACAATGATCTCGACCGCGTATTCGCACATCTTACGCTTACCGCAATATATGACCTTAAGGACGAGCGTCGCAGGGCCGAAGCCCTCGACACACTGACGACCTCTCGGCAGGATCCTCAGCCTGTAATCAGTCATCTGAAAACGTAGTTTTCTGAGCATTTGCCGGTAGAGGGGGAACAATATCATCCGCGCCGCAGGCGCAATCATCGGTCCGTCATCATCGACTGCGGGAATTGTATTGTGTCTTGGAAGGCGGTAAAGAACCCCGCTGTTGGAAGCAGCGGGGTTCTTTATTGGCGACCTTCAGAAGAAGGCCACCATCGAAGTGGTTTTACCTTGGCATGAACCGCAGCCGTTGTCAAAGGCCGCCTGTGAGGGCGGATGGCGGTTCATGGAGAAGTTGTTCTCCGGCAGCGGTTTTGCCGCGACCCCGGATGCCGGACGATGTTTTGGATTTGTCCGTGTTGCGATCGCGGGCAGCGCTATTGCAGCGCGGCGTGCCGCGGCAAGCGCGGCGCCGGCAGCGGCGCGCGGCCAACCGGCGTCATCAGCAGAGCGCCGAAGGACGGCTGGATCATCGCGACCGTCAAAGCGGTATCGCCGCGCCAGCCGCGCGCGTGACGGATCAGGGTTCCCCTTTGGTCATTTCTTCTTCACCATCCGGAGGGTGGAAAAGCGATCACGACGCCGGCGGCCGTTCCGCTGCGGTTTGCTCTGTCCCCGCGGCCGGAGAGCGGCGAGGTTTTTGGCTGCGCTGCATGGTCTGCGGCCGCACCGGCCGCCTGATCGATCCTTTTCCGCGCATTTCACGACGAAGGTGAGGGAGAATGATCGATCCGGAAATGCGGGTACAGATCCGCCGCTACTTTTATGCCGAGCACTGGAAGGTGGGCACGATCGCCAAGCGCTCGGCGTTCATCCCGATACGGTGAGGCGCGCCATCGAGGTGGAGCGATTTCATCGCGCCGAACAGTTGCGGGCGTCCATGCTCGATCCCTATCTTCCCCTTTGCGCCAGACGCTGGAGCGCATCCGCGCCTTTGCGCCACGCGGCTGCACCAGATGCTCCGGGATCGCGGCTACGGGGAAGTGTCCAGCAGTTGCGGCGCGTGGTGGCGCGGTTGCGCCCGCAGCCGCAGGAGGCGTTCCTGCGCCTTCAGGTCTTCGCCGGCGAGCAGGCGCAAGTCGACTGGGCGCTATTTGGCACGGTATGGTGGGCCGCGCCCGGCGCGCTTGTCCTGCTTCGTGATGACCTTGTCCTGGTCGCGGGCGCTGTATCTGGAGTTCTTCTTCGATCAGACGATGGAGAACTTCTTGCGCGGCCACGTGCACGCCTTCGCGCCGTTCCATGGCGCGCCCGAGTCCTGCTCTACGACAATCTCAAATCGCCGTGTTGGAACGGCGTGGCAGCCTGATCCATTTCAACCCGCGGCTGCTGGAACTGGCCGGTCACTACCATTTCGAGCCGAAGCCTTGCCAGGTGCGCGCCGGTAATCAAAAAGGGCGCGTGGAACGGGCGATTCGGTATGTGCGCGATTCGTTCTGGGCGGCCGCACGTTCACCACGCTGGAAGAATGCAACCGCCAGGCGCTGAAGTGGCGCGACGAAGTGGCGCACCAGCGGCGCTGGCCGGACGACGAGCACGCACCGTCGAGGAGGCATTTGCCGAGGAACAGCCGCGGTTGCTGGCGCTGCCGCTGCATCCCTTCAGCACCGAACGTATCGGAAGCCGTTGTTCGCCAAGACGATCTACGTGCGCTTCGACCGCAACGACTACTCGATCCCGCCCGAGGCTGTGGGCCGCGCGCTTACGTTGGCGGCATCCGACACTACGGTGCGTATCCTTGATGGCGCGGC
>CAWCLV010000009.1:0-86463 GCA_963796485.1 Bryobacterales bacterium | reverse complement strand
CAGGTTCTAGTGGGGGCAACTCCGTGGAGGTTCAAGTCCTCTCATCCGCACCAACAATTTCAATAGCTTAAAGCAGAAGGGCCGCTCGAATGAGCGGCTTTTTGTTTTAGCGTATCCATTTCCGTAACGGTTAGGCGTTACGGTGAGAGCGGCGAAATCAGCGTGCCAATCCAAGGCCGGGAGAGGTTTGCCCAATTCGCCTCAGCTTGGTTCGATTTAAACCGGACCGTGACAGAATACCCTTGCTTGACCAGAGCATCCAGTGTGACCGTGGTTCGAGACGCGTAGATTATATCCGTCAACGGAAATTCCAGCTCGTGGGTTTCGCCCGCGTTCAGGCGCACGGATACAGGAAGAACCAAACCCTCTACAGGGATATAAAGACCCCGGTGTACGCCCTCTTCCTGTTTCCCGTCCGGGGCCGTAGCGATGAACGTCAAACCGTCATAGCTCGGACCTCCTGGGGTGTCGCGAGCGATTAGGAACTCCTGAACGTCGGAACCAACATTCTGAAACACGAGTCGGAGTGTGGACTTCGATCGATCGGAACCGAATGCGGTCCCGAGCCGAAGTCCATTGACTGCCGTGCCCCATGTAACCGAAGCCGTAGAAGAGTTACGAGCTTGCGGTTGCTGCGCCGAAGAGAATGCGGCAACGAATATCACCGCCGCTGCCAACGAGAGCTTCACGTCTCTATCCTACGCCCTGCCTGGTCCGCTCGTTTCACCGATTCCGACCCGAGACATGGGCGACGTCTTACGGTGCGGTGAGGGCAGCTTCCTGGAGGTTCAACTCCACTCCTTCCTCTCTAAGAGTCTTGACCAGGTGGGCCACTGCAATTCCCGCCGATTCCAAGGGGTCCGAACCCGAACCGTAAGGCGCCAGGCGGCGGCGCAGCCAGGAGAGTCGTTGCTCGGGCGGGAGGGAATTCAGGGTTGCGGAAGCGGCAATCAGATCGGCCCGGAATTCCGTGTCGAACGCGGACTTCAGGTCGAGGTCGATGTAGTCGGGCAGAAGCGCGGCGCTCGGCGAGAGGCGATAGCCCACGCGGCTGATGCAATCGGTAGCTACTTGCGCCGCAAGGTTCGCGGCGAACTGCGCGGCGGCGGTTCGATTCGTCGCGGCCTCACCGGTGAGCCGGCTGCCCTCCACGTCCACATAAATCTTCGCCTTCGGCTCCGTGCCCGATGGACGCACCACCACCTGCGCGAAGCCCATCTCATAAACCAGGAAGTTCCGCGACAGTTGCTCGGTCTCGCTGCGCAACGGACCGTATTCCGGGGAAAGCAAGTCGCGTGCGCGCAGGACCGGCATTTCGCCGAACGCGGCGGGAGGGCGCTCGCGCAGCGAACGCATCATGCCGGCGAGCAAAGTGGCGCCGCGGATCCCTTTCATGACGATGCTGCGGGCGGCGTTCTGGTGATTCCCACACTCGAGTTCCAGGGCGTCCAGATAGTCCGTCAGGAGCCGGCCTTGCGCTCGCAGTTGCGACACCAGTTCGCAGAGCACCAGGGCGCCTCCGGCGGCATCCTTGTCCCGAATTTCAGGGGTGAGCAGAACGCCATGGCTCTCCTCGCCGGCCATGATCAGGTCGCCGGGGGACGCGACGACCTCTCCGTACCGCCCTTCGCACTCCAGCATGTAGAGCACGTGGGCGATGTATTTGAACCCGACCAGCAGGTCGCCGACGATGCGGTTGCCGGATCGCGCGGCGATTTGCGTCAAGGTCCCGGTGGTCACCATCGTCTTGATGAGGAGGCCGGAGCGCCGGGGACCGAACTCCCGGTCGAGACAGAGGTAATAGGCCAGGACGGCGGCGATTTCGTTTCCGTTCAGGTAGCGCCAGCGGCCCTGGGAATCGCGGGCGTGAACCCCCAGGCGGTCGGCATCGGGATCCGTCGAGAGTACCAGGTCGGCGTTCCGCTCCGTCGCGAAGGGCAGGGCGGGCGATGCGGCGGCGGGCACCTCCGGGTTCGGAAGCCGCAGGGGCACGGCGGCGAAAGTGCCGTCGTAGGTGTTGTGCGGCGGATAGACCTGGACGTCGTACCCGGCGGCGCGGAGCACGTCGCCCACGCTGCCGTTTCCGGTGCCGCAGAGAGGCGTGTAAACCACGGTCAACGGCAAGCCGGGCTTGCTCCGGAGCGCGAGGTTCGTTTGAAGGTACGCGGCGTGAAGGCTTTCGGGCAGCGGCCGGACGGCGCCATCGCGCACGGCAGCATCGAACGGCACGCGGCGGATGCCGGTGACCTCGCTCATGAACGACGCCATTTCCTGATCGGTCGGGGGGACGTCCTGGGCGCCCTGCCGGTTGAAAAACTTGAAGCCGTTGTCGTCGGGGTGGTTGTGCGAGGCGCTGACGTTCATGCCTCCGGTCGCCTCGAGGTGCCGGATGGCGAAGGAGAGTTCGGGGGTGGAGAGGTACTCGCGCTCGCCGTTCAGCCCGGCGACGAAGGGCTCGAACCCGTTCGCGGCGTAAATTTCGCAGGCCAGCCGCGCCAGGTCGCGCGAGGTGAGCCCGAGCAGTGGATTCTCCGGGCCGAGAAAGGCGTAGGTGCCCGCGATATCGGCAAACTGGCGGGTATCGAAGGCTACCACCACAGAGCGGCCGCGACCGGCGGCGCCGGCCTGCTTCAGGTAGTTGCAGTGCCCCTGCACTGACATCGAAACCGTGATCCGGTTGATTCGGTTCGGACCGAAACCGACGCGCGCGCGCCGGCCGCCCGTGCCGAACGGGACCAGTTGATAGAACGAATCGAGCAGCAGGGCGAACTGCCCTCGCCGGATGTGCTCGCGGACGGCTTCAGCCTGGGGCGCGTACAGTTCGGCCGAGAGCCATTCTTCGAGGAAGGACGTCGCCTGCGAGACGAGCCGCGCGTCGGAGGATAGGTCCCGAAATTGCCGTTCGACCTCCGGGCGCACCGTGCTGAAATCACCTGTCGGTGTCAAATGGATCTCTCCCTTGTCAGCGCTGGGCAGAAGCAATTCCATTGTATAGTGAATGCATTGAATGCCCTACCACGCGGAGCCCGACGACTTTGAGCCGCTCCAACCGGCCAGGTGCCCGCAGTGCGGCCGGTCGGATGTCTTTCCTCTGCCGGTGGATACTCTCGTGGACCGTTTTGCCTGGGCTGCATTCCGCGGTCCGTTCGAGTGCCGGGCCTGCCACCGGAAATTCTACGTGCGCATCCGGAAATTGACCCTCGCCGAATGATCATCCCTGTCGTTCTCGCCTATTTCTCACTCGTCAACGATGTAGTGGGTCTCCTGAACCATCACGACCTGGGAGCCGCGGAGCGAACCGTTCAGGCGTACCGGTCGTCTTCCGGCGCTACACCGGAATTGGCGGCGGCCTATTCCTGGATGGCGCGGGCGGCACTCGCCTTCGGCCGGTCCGAGGAGGCCGAGCGTTACGCGGGGGACGCCCGAAAGATCTCGCTGGAGTTTTTGAAGAGCCGGAAACTGGATTCCGACGCCTGGCTGCCCACAGCGGTGGGTGCTTCGATCGAAGTCGAGGCGGCGGTTTTGGAGCGGCGGGAAGGGCGTTCGGAAGCGGTGGATTATCTGCGGGAGCAGATGGCGCTTTTCGGCGCCACGTCGCTGCACGAGCGCATCCAGAAGAATATCAACCTGCTCAACCTGGAGGGAAAGCCGGCGCCTCCCCTGCTGGCCGGAGCCTGGTTGGGTCCGAGACCACCGGCGGCGGCGGCTCTGCGCGGCCACACGGTTCTGTTGTTCTTCTGGGCCCACTGGTGCTCCGACTGCAAAGCCGAAGGGCCGGTGATTGCGTCCATCTTACGGAAATATGAGCGGAAAGGGCTGGTGGCCATTGCGCCAACCAGGATGTATGGCTACGTCGCGGGCGGGAAGGATGCGACACCGGCGGAGGAAAGAGGCTACATCGAACGCGTGCGCACTCAGTATTACGCGGACCTGGCACCGGTACCGGTGCCGTTAAGCGCGGCCAATTTCCGCGCCTATGGTGCGAGCACCACCCCGACGCTCGTGCTGATCGACAAGGCGGGGGTCGTAAGGATGTATCACCCCGGCGCCCTCTCGGAGGCCGATCTGTCGGCACGCATCGAGGAACTGACAGGCAACTAAGCGCTTTTGAGCTTGCGCATCTCGACCAAAGTCCTGGCGTGGGAGCGGCTATAACTCTCGAGCGATTCGATCAGGGCGTCGATCACCGATCGGCGCGCATAAAGACATTCCAATTCCTTGCGCAGAAGACGACTGGAGGTGGCCCGGGTGGAGGGTTTTTTCTTCGTACACAACATAGTACACATGTACCAGAACGTCTAAGAGAATACAATAGAAAAATTAAAGAAGGTTCCTATCGGAAATTTCTTGGGTCGGCTTTGTCCCGCAAACAGGGTTAGCATTGCTAACTGGTCAATAAGTCAATGATCTGAGCCATATTATTGGGCACCACGGTAGGGTTGTTTCCGTAGGTAGAGTGAATCAAATTCCCAGGTCCATCCCTTAGTACTCCTGTGTGATAACGGTAGATGTAATCAGGGTCTTTGAGAACGTTACCTGTCAGTACGGCAATGACGTCCTCGTCGGCCCTGATAGTACCCCCGGCCACGAGCTTTCGGATGCCGGCTAGTGTTGCGGCGGAGGCCGGCTCGCAACCGATTCCGCAGCGGCCGATGATGGCCTTCGCGTCGGCGATTTCCTGCTCCGTGACCTTGGCCACTACGCCGCCCGATGTGCAGACCTCGAACAGGGCTTTCGGCCAGGAGATCGGGTCGCCGATCTTGATGGCAGTGGCCAGCGTTTCCGGATGTTCCACGGGGTGGAGGCGCGACTGGTCCGCCGCATGGGTCAGATCGTAGAACGGAGCGGCGCCTTCCGCCTGAATGACGGCGAGGCGCGGGAGGCGTCCGATCAGTCTCCAGTCCTTCATCTCGCGCAGGGCCTTGCCGAATGCGGAAGTGTTCCCGAGGTTTCCGCCCGGCAGCACCACCCAGTCCGGAACCTGCCAGTCGCGCTGGTCCATCAATTCGACCATGATGCTCTTCTGGCCTTCGATGCGGAACGGGTTAATGGAATTGAGCAGATAGATTCCCAACTTGTCGGCGATTTGCCGGACAAGGGCGAGGATCTGGTCGAAATTGGCTTCCACCTGCAAGGTGCGGGCGCCGTATTCGAGAGCTTGCGCCAGTTTGCCGTAGGAGATGTTGCCGTTGGGGATGAAGATGACCGGCTGCAACCCGGCCGCGCTGGAGTATGCCGCCATCGACGCGGAGGTGTTTCCAGTGGAAACGCAGGCCACGCGTTTGCATCCGAGGCGCAATGCCTGGGCGACACCGCAGGTCATGCCGTTGTCTTTGAACGACCCGGTGGGGTTGAAGCCCTGGTGCTTGAACGTCAGGCGGTCGAGGCCGCCGTACTGTGCGGCCGCTGGGGCGTCGAGCAGCGGCGTGTTGCCTTCGCGCAGCGTCACCACGCGGTCGTAGCCTTCGAGAAACGGGAAGAACTCGCGGTAGCGCCAGACTCCGCTCTGGTCGAGGGGCGCATTCGACATCCGGCGTTCGCGCCAGACGCGTTTCCACTCGGCCGCGGGGCGCTCCGGAAGATCATAAACGGCCTCCAGGAGCCCTCCGCATTCAGGGCAGTTGTAGATCAATTCGGTGATCGGGAAGCGGGCGCGGCACCGCTTCTCGAAACAGGCAAGCTCCGCTGGCATGAAGTTCTATTATAGGGGGATGTTGGCGGTCCACCTGGAAAACGGCGCCGTGACGGTACGGCAGATACCGATGCTCCGGCGCCCCGAGGGCTACGCGCTGCTGCGGCTGCTGGCGGCCGGAATTTGCAATACCGATCTCGAATTGCAGCGAGGCTATTACGGCTTCGCAGGGACGCCCGGGCACGAATTCGCGGCGGAAGTGGTCGAGGCGGAAAGCCGCGAGCTTGTGGGCAAGCGGGTGGTGGGAGAAATCAATCTCGCCTGTCAGGATTGCGAGTGGTGCCGGCAGGGATTGGGGCGGCACTGTCCGCGCCGGACCGTGCTCGGAATCGTAAAACACCCGGGGGCCTTTGCCGAGTTCCTCACGCTGCCGGAGCGAAACCTTCACGTCTTGCCGGATGCGATGCCGCTTGAACGCGCGGTGTTTGCGGAGCCGCTGGCGGCGGCGTGCGAGATCCTCGACCAGGTGTTGATTCCCTGCAGCGAATCGGTGGCGGTGCTGGGGGACGGGAAGCTGGGGCTGCTGATCGCGATGGTCCTCCAGGCGACGGGGCTTCGGGTCCATCAATTCGGGCATCACGCGGAGAAGCTACGGATTGCCGAAAAGGCCGGGGTGGCGACGGAGATCGCGCAGTCGCTGCCGGTGGCCGCCTACGGCTGGGTGGTAGATGCCACCGGCAGCGCCGAGGGTATGCGGGCCGCGGTGGCGATGACGCGGCCGCGCGGCACCCTGATTCTGAAATCCACGGTTCACGGCACGGTCGGGGTGGATACCGCGCCGATTATCGTGAACGAGATCACGCTGGTGGGGTCACGGTGCGGCCGCTTCGAAGCGGCACTGCCGCTGCTCGAGCGCGGCGTGATCCCGGTGGAAGAGATGATTGACGCAAGATTTCCGCTGGCCGAAGCGGGCCGGGCATTCGAGAAGGCGGCTGCCCGGGGGACGCTAAAAGTCCTGCTCGACCCTCAGTAGCCCCGAGTTTTTTCCACCACGTTCTTCAGCGGAGTTCCGCAGAGGAAGCGCTCGAACTGCTCGAGAAAGAAGCGCATCGCCTGGTCCATCCAATCCGGCGTATGGTCGGCGCAATGCGGCGAGAGCAGGACGTTCGGCAGCGCGTAAAATGGATGCCCCGGGGGGAGCGGCTCCTGGTCGAAGACATCGAGGGCCGCGCCTTTGATCATGCCGGCGGCGAGCGCCTGAACCATGGCGGTCTCGTCGATTACGGGTCCGCGGCCGATGTTGATCGCTACGGCGGAGGACTTCATGGCGGCGAAGGCTTCGGCGCCGATCATGCCCTGAGTTGCCGGGGTCAGCGGCGCGGAGACCACCACGTAGTCGCAATCGGCCAGCATTTCGAGGAGTTCCGAGGGGCCGTAGATCCGGCTGACGAGCGGATCCGGATTGGAGGCGGACGGGCCGCTTCGCTTCATTGCCAGCACCCGCATCCCCATCGCCCGAACGCGGGTGGCGACGGCGCGTCCGATATCGCCGTAGCCGACGATTCCGACCGTCTGGCCCTCGATTGCGGTGATGTCGAACTGCTCCCACCTGCCGGCTTCCTGGTTGCGGACCATGCGCCGCAGGTCCTTCGCGAAAAAGAGAATGGCGGCCAGGGCAAATTCCCCCAGCGACTGGCTGAAGACGCCGCTGCCATTGGTGAGAACCACCGGGCTCTCAATCAGTTCCGGGAATAGGAGACTGTCCAGCCCGGCCGATCGGGTGTGTACCCATTGTACGCGCGGGCACATGAGGTAGACCTCGCGCAGCAGCTTCCCGGAAAGGGACCAGTTAAAAATAATAGTGGCATCGGGAGCGGCCCTCTTGAATGCCCCGACCGTGTTTCCGACAGCGATCCCGGTCTCCGGCGGCAACTGTTCGAGCATGGCGAGCTGTGGCTCCGTAGGATCGGCCAGGACCAGGACTGTTTGATTGCTCATGAGGAGAAAGCTACCACATGTTCGATCTCTCGCTTGAATTGCTGCGCGTGGTGGAAGATGCCGCCATCGCTTCGGCCCGCACCATGGGGATGGGCAACGCGAATGCGGCGGACCAGGCGGCCGTGGAATCGATGCGCCGGTGCCTCGACACCATCCCGCTTGACGGCACCATCGTGATCGGGGAAGGTGAGCGCGATGAAGCCCCGATGCTGTTCATCGGCGAGCGCGTGGGGTGCCGGAACAACGGGTCGCCCGTGCCCGTGGATATCGCGGTGGACCCTCTCGAAGGCACGAATCTCTGTGCCACGGGCGGCGCCGGCGCCATCACCGTGCTGGCGGCTTCGGAACCCGGCGGGTTGCTGCACGCGCCGGATTGCTACATGGAGAAAATCGTGGTGGGGCCCGCGGCCAAGGGCGCGGTAGACCTGGATGCTCCGGTGAAGCAGAACCTGAAGGCCATCGCCCGCCGGCTGCAGCGCGGCGTGGACGATTTGGTGGTGGTGGTGCTCGACCGTCCCCGCCACCGGCAGTTGATGGCGGACATCCGCGAAGCCGGAGCGCGCATCCGTCTGATTTCGGATGGCGACCTGTCGGCGGGGATCGCGGCTGCCGTGGCCGGGACCGGCGTGCATGCGGTGATGGGGTCCGGCGGAGCCCCGGAAGGCGTGCTAACCGCGGCCGCGCTGCGCTGCCTGAACGGCGAGATCCTGGGACGTCTGGTGGTCAAGGACGAAGCCCAGAAAGAGCGCATGCAGGCAATGGGTATCCATGACGCAAACCGGATCTACAACACGCCGGAACTCGCCCCCGGCCGCAACCTGGTGTTCGCCGCCTGCGGGGTCACGGACGGCAATCTGCTGAAAGGGGTGCGGTTCACGGGCGACGGAATTCACACAGAAGCGGTGGTGATGACGTCGCACCCGGCGAGGGTTCGGTTCCTGGACACCACGCAGCTTGAAAACCGGCCCGACGTCAAGGTTCGCTTCCGTTAGTTGCCTGCCGGTGTCCGGCTGCGTCAAACTGGAAGTAGCAGCGGTGATAATGCCAGAAACGTGTACATGCGGTACCGAGCTCGCTCCGGGGTCGTTATTTTGCCATAAGTGCGGAAAGCCGCAGCGGGAGATCGCGGCGGTCGAGCCGGAAGTCCGGCAGGAGCCCGAGCCCGCTCCGGTTGCGCCGCCCCCGCCGCCCCCTCCGCAAGCGCAGCCGCTGAATTTTCACAATCCGGTTGCGGTGAGGATTGCGCTGCTGGTTTCGGTCGGCGCCACCGTGCTGAACTTGTTCCTGCCGTTTTTCACCTGGATTGCGGCGGGGTTCTTCGCGGTGTACTTTTACCACCGGAGAACGGGCAGCTTCGTGAATGTCGGAGCCGGCGTGCGGTTGGGGTGGATTACCGGGTTGCTCACTTTTGCACTATCGGCAATCGCTTTCACGGTGCAACTTGTGCCCGATGCACTCAACGGAAAATTGGGCCCGATCTTACAGGAGCAGATGAGCAAGGGTTTCCACGGCCAGGATCCGGCTATCCAACAGCAGATTATGTCGTTCTTTCAGACCGGTTCCGGAATCTTCTTTCTCCTGCTTCTCTCGTTTACGCTGTTTTTCTTCTTCATCACCGGGCTGAGCATTGCGGGCGGGGCGCTCGGCGCCAAATTTGTGGGGCGCCAGTCGAATTAACCGGCCGCAGGCTTCTTGGAGTAGCGCTTCACCAGTGCCACTCCGGCAAAGATCACCACCATTGCCATGGCCTCGCGCTTGCCGAACGCCTCGTTATAAAATAGCCAGCCCAGGGTGACGGCGACCACCGCGTTGACGTATGGGTAGACGCTGACGATTGCCACCGGAAGGCGGTCGAGCGCGTAGGCATAACAGCTATAGCCCACAATCGACCCGCAGAACACCAGGTAGAGGAGCGCCGTGACTCCCCGGGTGCTCCAATGGACGGGGTGCCCGTGGAAGATAGCGGCGAACGGGGAGAGAATCAGGCCCGCGGCTAGCTGCTGCACTCCGCCTGCGATCACCGGATGGGTCTTGCCGGTCTGGCGGCGCTGGTAAATCGAGCCGAACGACCAGCCTGCCATGCCGAGTTGCAGCAGCAGGAAGCCGCTTAAAATGCTCAGGTGCGCGCTTTGCGGTCCCGAGTCGGGAGTGAACAGGAGGCACGCTCCAAGCAGCCCGATCGCCATGCCGCCGACGGTGGGGGCGTGGAGGCGCTCGCCGCCCGGCAGCAAAGCTTCCATGCCGACCATCCAAAAGGGCGAGATCGTGATGATCAGGCCGGCAATGCCGCTCGGCACGGTCAATTCGGAGTAAACCAGCGCGCCGTTCCCGACCCCGAGCGTGAAGAATCCGCTCAAGCACATGGCCGCCAGTTCGCGTCCTTTTGGAAGGTGAGCGCCGCGCCACCTGGCAAAAAGAACCAGCAGCCCGCCCGAGAGGATGTACCGCACCGAGACCAGCGGCAGCGGCGCGAACGATTCGAGCGACATGCGAATCGCCAGGTACGTGGTTCCCCAGACGAGGCAGACCGCAGCGAGGGCAAAGTAGGGCCTGAAAAGCGGGTGGTGGCGCAATATTCTAGCGTAGCATCCGAACGCCGTGCCCCCTGATAGAATCACAGTCTCTATGATTGGGGCCGCCGACAACCTGGCACTGGCAGCCGACTCGATTCGCGCCCACAAACTGCGCGCTTCGCTTACGGTGCTGGGGCTGACGATGGGGGTCGCCACGCTGATCACCGTGATGACCCTGGTTCAGGGCGCGAATCTTTATGTCGAACAGAAGATCGCGGACCTCGGGACCAATGTGTTCCGGGTCTCCCGAATGCCGTTCGCGGTGACCGA
This sequence comes from Bryobacterales bacterium, assembly GCA_963796485.1. Classification (GTDB taxonomy): domain Bacteria; phylum Acidobacteriota; class Terriglobia; order Bryobacterales; family Bryobacteraceae; genus CAWCDJ01. The sequence continues at coordinate 75,990 of CAWCLV010000009.1, read as the reverse complement.
TTTCACCGTTCTGACCAAAGCCCAGCGCAACAAGTTTCTGTACCCGGACGATATGAGCGCGGTGGCCGGGGGCTGCCCGCACTGCCAGGCGGTCGGCGCGGTCCTCAGCAGCGGCGCGCCGCTTCGCTACAAGGACCACGAACTCGAAGACGCGACGATGTACGGGCACACTCCTTCGATGTCGGTGATTGACACCCGCACGGTCTCGCTGGGCCGCTACTTCACGGAACTGGAAGACCGGCACGTGGTGGATGTCTGCCTGATCGGCGACCGCGTGGCCCAGGAATTCTTCCCGGACACGGACCCCATGGGTAAGGTGATCCGCGCGGGGAACGCCGAGTTCACGGTAATCGGCACCTTCGAAAAAATCGGGAGCGTGCTCGGCCAGGACCAGGACACGTTTATCGTGGTCCCGCTGCGCACGTACCTGAAGCTCAGGGGGCAGCGGAACAGCCTGACGCTCAGCATTCAGGCAGGGGGCGGCGATGCCGTTTTCAATATGGCGCAGGACGACGTGCGCAGGGTGCTGCGCGCGCGGCGCCATGTGGGCGCCGGTAAGGACGACGACTTCTTCATCGGGACGGCCCAGAGCTACATTGCGCTCTGGCAGAGCATCAGCTCGGCATTTTTCGCCGTGTTCGTGATGATCAGCTCGATCTCGGCCGTGGTGGGCGGGATCGTGATCATGAACGTGATGCTGGTGAGCGTCACCGAGCGGACCAAGGAAATCGGCGTGCGCCGGGCGATCGGCGCCACGCAGGGCGATGTGCTGCGCCAGTTCCTCACGGAGAGCGTGCTGCAATGCCTGGCCGGAGGAGCGATCGGGATCGCGCTTGGTTTCCTCTGCGCGCTCGGTCTCCGGCAGTTGACGGCTTTCCCGGCATCGGTGCAAACGTGGGTGGCCATTCTGGGGCTGGTGCTCAGCTCGATCATCGGGCTGTTCTTCGGGATCTATCCGGCGATGAAAGCCGCGAAACTCGACCCGGTGGTCGCGCTGCGGGCGGAATAATCATGACACGCTCCGAATTGCACGAAAACCTCCGGGTGGCGATGGACACGTTGCGCTCGCGCAAGGGGCGGTCGTTCCTGACGATTCTCGGGATCGTGATCGGAGTGACCAGCGTGATCTCGGTGGCGGCGATTATCGACGGGCTCAACGGCTACATCTTAAACCGCATCAACTCCTTCGGGTCGCGCTCGTTCTTCATCACGCGAATTCCGCCGGGATTCACGGGGGCCGGACGCCTGCCGGCGAAGATCCGCACGCGGAAGTACCTTCAGATATCCGACGCTCAGTATCTGAAGGAGAACGTCCCGGGGCTGGATGTTTCGACGGCGTTCGCGCAGCGGATCAACCTGGGGCAGCAATCCGATTCGATAGCCTACGCCAACGAGCACGTGGAACGGCTGATTTTGCGCGGCACGGAGCCGGATTACGCGGCGGCCCTGCCCCTGTTCACCGTGGCAACGGGCCGCTACGTCTCCGCGTTCGACGAAGAGCACCAACGGGCGGTCGTGGTGATCGGCGACGCGATTGCCGATTCGTTGTTTCCGCACACCGACCCCCTCGGCAAGGAGGTGCGGCTCAACGGCCGGCCCTACGAGGTGATCGGGGTTTTCGAGAAGGACCCCGGGCTGTTCGGCGGGTTCGGCGTGGACCAGTTCGCGGTGATCCCGCTCTCGAATTTTCACAAGAACTATCCCGAGGTCCGCGAAATTTTCCTGATCTTCACGGTGCGCGAGGACGCCAACCTCGATGAGGTTAGAGACCACGTCGTGGAGCAGATGCGGCGCCGCCGGCGCGTCGCTCATAACGCGGAGAACGATTTCGACGTGGCCGATCCGAGTTTCTTCACCGACCTGTGGAACCAGCTTACAGGCGCCATGGCGCTGCTGACCGGGGCGATCGGCTCGATCGGCCTGCTGGTGGGCGGCATCGGCGTGATGAACATTATGCTGATCTCGGTTACGGAACGGACGGCGGAGATCGGGGTGCGCAAAGCCATCGGCGCGCGCCGCTCGGACATTCGCGCCCAATTTCTGATGGAGGCGGTGATGCTCTCGGGCACCGGAGGCGTGATCGGAATTCTGGTCGGCGGGCTGATTTCCCTGGCGGTGCGTACGCTGCTTTCGATTCCGGCCTCGCTTTCGCCGTTCTGGGTGGTGATGGGGGTGGCGATCTCGGTGGGAGTGGGGCTGTTCTTCGGCTACTATCCCGCCAACCGCGCGGCCAATCTGGATCCCATCGTGTGCCTGCGGTACGAGTGAGTATGCGAACCTGTAGAGAACAGTGAGAAAGCTCTTTTTCTGGAAGCTCAAACAACGAGAGATCAAACTCGGCGACCGCACAGTGCTGATGGGCGTCCTGAACGTGACGCCGGATTCGTTTTCGGACGGAGGAAAATACACCGACCCGGACCGGGCTTTTGCGCGCGCTCTCGAACTCGAGGAGCAGGGCGCGGATATCCTGGACATCGGGGCGGAGTCCACGAAGCCCAATTCGGCGCGCATTTCGGCCGCGGAAGAGATGCGGCGGCTGATTCCGGTCCTCAAAAAGCTGCGCGGGCAGTTGGGAATCCCGATTTCGGTGGATACGTACAAGGCCGAGGTGGCCGAACGGGCGCTCGAACTCGGGGTCGAGATCATCAACGATCCCTCAGGCCTGACGATTGAGCCGCAGTTATCGCGGGTGGTGTCGAACCACAACGCGGGGCTCATCCTGAACCATATGCGCGGGCGGCCGGAGATGTGGCCGAAGCTGAGCCCGATGCCGGATCCGATGGGGACAATTACCCGCGACCTGGACGCCGCGGTGAGCCGCGCCAGACGGGTGGGTATCGACAAAACGAGGCTGGTGATCGACCCGGGGATCGGCTTCGGCAAGCGGAAGGAACAGAATTCGCTGATTATTGGGGCGCTCGGCATGTTGAATGCGCTCGATGTGCCTATTCTGGTGGGCCCCTCCCGTAAATCGTTCCTTGCGCACGAGGATGTGGAAGAAACCAAGTGCGCGACGGCCGCGGCGGTGGCGGCGGCGATCCTGTACGGAGCGCATATTTTGCGGGTGCACGACGTCCGCGAGATGCGCGCGGCGGCCGATGTCGCGGATGAGATCCAACGTACGAAAGATACTTAGTCGGTGTGCAACAGAACAGACGTCAAGGACGTCTATGGCGGTGCTATGCAAAAGGCGGTTTCCCTGTTTTTTGTGCTGGCCTTGGCAGCGTTTGCCCAGCCCGGTGGACGGCTGGCCGAGTACGCAGTCATTCTTCAGGATTCCCCGGTAGCCCAAACGACCCAGTCCAGGCTGGCTCTTCAGGGCCCCCAGGCTAAGGCACAGCTTGCGAAAATACGGAACGCGCAAAGCGGCGTGATCGCGGAGTTGGCGCGTCGCAAGGTTCCCGTGCACGCGTCGGGACAGGTGCTGGTGAACGCGATATTCGTCAGCGCTACGCCCCAGACTGCCGCGGAGCTGCGAAACATCCCGGGGGTGGCGCACGTGGTTCCGACGCCGCCCGTCTTTATGGATCTCGATACGGCGCTCGACCTGACGAACGTCTCGACGGCGTGGAGCGCGGTCGGCGGCGCTTCGAATGCGGGCGCCGGGATCAAGATCGGCATCATCGATTCGGGCATCGACCAGAACCATCCCGGGTTCCAGGATCCGTCCTTGAACCCGCCCGCCGGTTTCCCGAAATGCAGCGGCAGCGATTGTGCCTACACCAACAACAAGGTAATCGTGGCGCGGAGTTATGTCAGCATGGTGGCCGCTCCCTTCGACCCGTCCGACCCGATGGGGACGGCGTGGCCCGACGACCTCTCGCCGCGCGACCGCCAGGGGCACGGCACGGCTATCGCAATGATCGCCGCCGGCGCGCAGAACAACAGCCCGCGAGGTTCGATTCAGGGCGTCGCTCCGAAGGCGTTTCTGGGCAACTATAAAGTTTTCGGCTCGCCCGGCGTAAATTACTGGGGCACGGTCGATGCGGTGGTTCAGGCGCTTCAGGACGCTCTCAACGACGGGATGGACGTGGTCACTCTCTCCATGCACGAAGGCGACCCGGAGTGGTCAGGTCCGCTCGATGTGGATCCGGCCTGCGGCGGCCAGTGCGACGTGATGGTGCAGGCCGTGGAGAACGCGGTGAAGAACGGCCTGGTGGTGGTAGCCGCGGCCGGCAACGATGGCAACGTCAGTGGAAAGGCGCAAACGCTCGCCACGATTCATACCCCCGGCACGGCGCCTTCGGCGATCACGGTCGGAGCGACGATGAACTCGCACGTCCTGTATCAATCCCTGGTGGTGAGCGGAATGGGGAACATCCATGCGCTGTTCGGCGACGGTCCGCACATCGCGGTGAGCGGGCCGATTGTCGACGTGGCCACCTTGGGGAATGACGGACTGGCGTGCAGCGCCCTGCCCGCGGGTTCTCTGGCCAATGCCATCGCGCTGATTCAGCGGGGCACGTGCTTCGACAGCGATAAGATGATCAACGCCCAGAACGCGGGCGCGATTGGGGTAGCCCTGTACCTGCCGAGCGGGCAGAATACGCCGTTCTCTTCTCTGGGCGTGCAGGACACCGGCATTCCGGCCATGGTGATCGGCAACAACGACGGCGTTGCGGTGAAAAGCTATCTCTCGTCGCATTCGAATACGACCGTCACATTCGACCCCACGTTTCAGGCGTCGAACACTACCGCAAACGCCATGTGGCCGGCCTCCTCGCGCGGACCGTCGATTGGAACTTTCGCCAATACGCCGACGACGGTGATCAAACCGGAACTGGTCGCTCCCGGCGCCGACCTCTACACGGCGGCTCAGAAGTACGATCCGAACGGGCCGGTTTACAACGCGTCCGGGTACGCGGGCGTGACCGGGACCAGTTATGCGGTTCCGATGGTCGCGGGCGCGGTGGCCCTGGTGAAACAGAAGTTCGGGTCGGGCATCACGGCCGCCCAAATCAAGTCGCTGGTGGTGAACACCGCGACACAGGACGTAACGGATCAGGGCGGCACGGCAAGCATCGACGCCGCGGGCGCCGGGAAGCTCAGCGCGGGCGACGCGGTGAACGCATCGGCGACGCTGGTTCCGGATACCATCGAATTCGGGGCGGTTGCGTCCACTACGATTTCCATCAGCCGCACGGTCACGATCACCAACATGACGGGATCGAGCGCGACGTTCAGCATCGCGGTCAATCAGCCGAATGCCGCGAGTGCCTCGGTGAAAGTGAGCCCGTCGAGCCTGACGGTGGCCGCGGGACAATGGAACACCGTCTCGGTGACGCTCAGCGGAAGCAGGCCGAATCCGGGGTCGTACGACGGATTCCTGGTGGTCAGCACTTCCGGAAGGAAAGATTTGCACCTGCCGTTCCAATACCTGGTGGGAAGCGGACTGGCGAGCGATGTGTTTCCTCTCTGCTGCGGCAACTTCCTGTTCAACACGGGACTGCAGCAGAGGCTCTTTCCGATGCGCCTGATCGATTCGGCGGGCGTGCCCGTGCAGGGCGCCCCGCTCTCGTTCGCCGTTCCCAAGGGCACGGCGACAATCGACGTCGGCGATTCCGGTGCCGACCTTTTGGGAACCGGCTATGTATCCATTAATTTCGACTCCGTACCCGGCGAGCAGGTCATCACCGGCACTAGCGGCTCACTGACGCAGACGTGGGATGGCGTCACCATGCCGTTCCCGATCATCCCCGCCAACGGTGTGGTGGACGCTGCCACGTTTCAGGCCGGCCAGGGATTGGCGCCCGGGTCCTACATTTCGATCTTCGGTGCAGGGCTCTCGGATTCCCGGCAGGTCGTTTCGACGCCTTTTCTGCCGGTCTCGCTCTCCACGATCAGCGTGAGTTTTTTCGGCGGCGGTCTTTCGCTGCCCGGCCATCTGCACTTCGTGAGCCCGGGGCAGGTGAATGTGCAGATCCCGTGGGAATTCGCGGGGCAGTCGTCGGTGACCCTGAAGGTGAATTTCGGCGGGCTGGAGAGCAACCTGATTACGGTTCCGCTCAACAGTTACTCTCCTGGTGTGTTTCCGGGACCGGCGGTGCAGGACAGCAACTACCAGCTCATCACCTCCTCGAACCCGGCGCAGAAGGGCCAAACAATCATCATCTATGCGAATGGGCTGGGTCCGGTATCGAACCAGCCGGCCTCGGGCGACCCGAGTCCCTCGCAAGCTTTGGCCCAGACAAACGTGCTGCCGACGGTGAAGATCGGTGGCGTTGCCGCCAAGGTCGATTTCAGCGGCCTGACTCCCCCGTACGTTGGGCTGTACCAGATCAACGCAGAGGTGCCGCAGGGGGCTCCGTCGGGCCCGCAACCGCTGGTGGTGACCGTGAACGGCATCGATTCGAAACCGGTGACGCTGCAAGTCCAGTAGCGTTCGGGCCGGACTTACTTCCGGCGCGCCGGTAGCAGCAGCTTCCGCGGCAGCTTCGAAAGGTACGTCAGTCGCTCGACCAGCGGTAACAGCCGGCGCACCGTGCGGCCGTGGAGAATCAGGCTGCCGGTTACCAGGGCGGGGTGCGGAATCGTGGTGCAGCAGCGCGAGCACATATCTACCTCTCCGCCGCGCCCCGTCGCGTGGAGGTGCCTCAGCTCCTGCATGGGCTTCCCGTTCCAGATGTTTACGAGGCTCTGCTCGCCGATGTTCCCGACGGGCGCCCCATCCAGCATGTAACTCTGGCAGCAGGGATAGATATCTCCGTTCTGCTTGACGTACATCGGGCCGCGCCACAGGTAATGGCAGGGGTGTTTCCACTCGCCGGCGGTGTGTCCGGCATCGGGGCGCATGAGGTTGGTCTCGTCCGCCTTGATCCGCACCTGGTCCACGCCGGGGAGTCCGCTCCAGAAGCGCATGAAATCGCCGACCTCGGACGCGTTGCCGTCCATCTGCACCATCTGCACCACGATTTGCAGTTTCGACCGCCGCTCCGCCTTCATGCGGGCGAACCGGACGAAGTTGTCCCGCACCTTTTCGAACTTGGCGCCTTTCCGGTAGAACTCGAACGTTTCCTTCTTCGCGCCGTCGAAGCTGAGGGTGATCTGCTCCAGGGGTGAATCGAGGATTTTGGTCGCACAGGCTTCGTCGAGAAAGGTGCCGTTCGTCGAGAGCAGCGTGGAAATGCTATGGCGATGGCAGAACTCGATGCGCTCGAAGATCTGGCGGTCCATAAAGGGCTCTCCGAGACCGATCAGCATCATGTGCTCGGCGGATTCGCCGGACTCGCGCACCAGGCGCTCGAAGACGTCATCGGCCATATCCGCTTTGGGCTGCTTGTGGGTCTCGCGCGGGCACATCGGGCAATACAGATTGCACTTCGCGGTGGTCTCGACGATGTACTCCACCGGCAGGGCGGCCAGCCTGCTCCGGCGCGCGAGATATCCCCAAAGTAGTTTTGCCCGGTTCCAGGCCCGCATGGCATTTATTGTACCCGGCGACTCCCTCCCGGAATCCTATAGGTGTGGAGCAGTACGTCCGAAAGCTGAACGAAAAGCCCGCCAGAGAGGGCGGCAAGTACGTGCTTTACTGGGTCCGGTCGGCCCGCCGCGTGCAGTTCAACCCCTCGCTGGTTTTCGCCGCCGGCTTGGCGAACAACCTGGGTGTGCCGGTGCTGGCGGCCGAGAATGTCCGCACGGACGACCCGTACGCCAGCGACCGCTTCCATCAATTCGTGCTGGAAGGGGCTGGGGAATTTGCGGCGGACCTGGGCAAACTCGGAGTAGGGTACCGGCTCGGCGAAAAGGCGGTGGACAGGCACGTTCGGGGCGCCGCCGCGGTGGTGACGGACGACTGGCCGGCGTCGCTTTCGGCGGAGGATCCGTCCGCTCTTGACGTTCCATGCTTCGCGGTGGATTCGAGCTGTGTCGTGCCGCATACGGCCGTCCCCGGGGGCCGCGCTTATGCCGCCTATTCGATCCGCCCGAAGATTCAGCGGCTGCTGCCGAATTTTCTGAGGCCGCTTCCCCCGGTGCGTGTGAAGCGGGCGTATCCGGCGGCGAAGTCCATCGCGAAAACCGCTGTCTCCAGCCGGACTGATCACACCGTCCGCCCCAGTTCGGATTTCCCGGGCGGACGCAAGGCCGCCCTGAGCCGTCTCCACACGTTCCTGAAGCACCGGTTGAGCCGCTACTCCGGCTTCAAGAACGAGCCTTCCGCGCATGCCACATCGGACCTTAGCCCATATCTGCACTTCGGGCACATCTCGGCGCTGGAGATCGCACTGGCCGTCCGGGAGTACGCGGCCGAACACGGCCTGGCAGCGGACGAATTTCTCGAAGAGCTGATTGTCCGCCGCGAGCTGGCCTTCAATTTCGCCTACCATGTAGAGCGCGTGGACAGCCTTTCCGTGCTGCCGGAATGGGCGCTCAAGACGCTGAAGGCGCACCGCCGCGACCGCCGCGATCCGGTATACACCCTGGAGCAATTCGAAGCCGCGGCCACGCACGACGACCTGTGGAATGCGACGCAGAAAGAGTTGCTTATCCGCGGTAAAATTCACGGGTATTACCGAATGTATTGGGGCAAGATGATCCTCGAATGGTCGGCAACGCCGGAAGAGGCGCTGGCCACGATGATCCACCTGCACGACCGGTACGCCCTGGACGGCCGCGACCCCAATACTTACGCCAACATCCTTTGGTGCTTCGGGCTGCACGACCGTCCCTGGCCCGAGCGCCGAATCTACGGCACGGTGCGCTCCATGACCCGCGGCGGCATGGACCGCAAGACCGATACCGCCGCCTACATCCGCGAGATCGAGGAGGTGGCTTCATGAACATCGTGCTTTCGGGCGCATCGGGCTTCATTGGCAGCCGCTTGCGGCCGGTGCTGTCGGGCCACACCATCCGGCCGGTGAGCCATCGGACCGGCGGTTGGGATCCGGCCGCCCTGGGTGATGCGGACGCCGTGATCCACCTGGCGGGCGAGCCGGTTGCGCAGCGGTGGACGCCCGCGACGAAACAGCGGATTCTCGATAGCCGGGTGCAGGGCACCCGCCGGCTGGTGGAGGCGATGGCGGGGATTCAGAGCCGTCCCAAGGTTCTGATCAGCGCCTCGGCGATCGGCTATTACGGTTCGCGCGGCGACGAAGTCCTCACGGAAGCCTCCGCTCCGGGCAAGGGCTTTCTCTCCGAGGTCTGCGTCCAGTGGGAACGGGAAGCACAGGCGGCCGAGGCGCTCGGCGTGCGTGTGGTGATGGTCCGGACCGGGTTGGTGCTCGACCCCAAGGGCGGAGCGCTCCAGCGCATGCTGCCGCCGTTCCGGCTGGGGCTCGGCGGGCGAATCGGTACCGGGCACCAGTGGACGTCCTGGATTCACGTGCAGGATCTGGTTTCGCTGATCGCGTTCTGCCTGGACCATGACTTGCGCGGTCCGGTGAATGGCGTGGCTCCGGAACCGGTGACGAACTCCGATTTCACCCGCTCGCTGGCGAAAGCGCTGCACCGACCCGCCATTTTCCCCGTGCCCTCGGCCGTGTTGCAGGTGTTGTTCGGCGAGATGTCGGAAATGCTGCTGGCGAGCCAGCGCGTGTTGCCGCGGCAGGCGGAAGCCGCCGGCTACCCGTTTCGGTATTCGCAGCTCGACAATGCCTTCGGGGCGCTATTCCGTTGATCGGACTGTGCGGAACTACGCGAAGAGAACGCGCATCTTAAGAGAAGAAACCTGCTGAGAACGCCCGTTGTGGCTGCCGCGCCTGCAACGAGTTCCTCTTCATGATTAGATGGTTCTAGGGGACTTCCCCAAGGATGGGCTGTCACACGACAGGGCCCGCACAAGATCACGCGAGTGAGCTATGAATCACGGGCACCGCAGGAACCTGGTTCGCAGTCTTGCGATCGCGGCCGTGCTGCTCAACGTGGGCGGCAACTATTTCCTGAGCATCGGGATGCGCCATATCGGCGCAACCGTCACATTTTCGCCGGCAGCCTTTCTGCCGGTTTTCGCCAATGTGTGGATACTGTCAGGCGTTTTTCTGCTCGCCTGCTGGCTGATTGCCCAACTCTCTCTGCTGAGTTGGGCAGACCTGACCTACGTTCTTCCCATTACCGCCTCCGCTTACGTGCTGACCGCGATCCTCGGGGCCTTTACGCTGGGTGAACACGTTTCGCTGGCCCACTGGTCGGGTATTGCGCTGATTTTCTGCGGCGTCCTCGTCGTCGGCCGCACCCGCCCGCGCACGGCGCCCACACCGGACCATCCCGAAGGGGAGGTGCAAACGCGATGAGGTGGATCCTGGTAGCGGTCATTATCGCCTGCAACGCCACGGGGGACCTTCTCAACGCATTCGGCATGCGGCAGCATGGCGGCGTCGAAGACTTCCATCCATCGGGTATCCGGCGGCTGATTCGCTCGATCTCGCGAAACCGGTATGTGGTCGGCGGCGTGGTCGCGATGTTCGTGGGTTTTTTCGCGCTGCTCTCGCTGCTGTCGATTGCCGACCTGAGCTTTGCGATCCCCGCCACGGCCGGGAGTTATATGATCGAGACCATCCTGGCGAAGTGGATTCTGAAAGAGCAGGTACACTGGCAGCGCTGGCTGGGCGCCTGCCTGGTGGCGTGTGGAGTCGGACTGCTTTCTCTGCGGTAGTCCCCGGTCAGGCGGTGGAAGCGCCGGGGCCTCCGTGCAAACCCACGATCACCAGTCCGGCGATCACCAGCAGGGTTGCGATGATCTTCCCGACCAGCACCATTCCGTGGAAGTCCTCCTCGAGCCACTCGGGTTTCCACCTGGTGATGAAGTACGCTCCCAGAAAGATGATCACGTAGCGCACGCCGGAGATGGCATCGACCAGGGCCGGATTGGCGCGGCTGATGGCGTAATAGACGAGGAAGGAACCGACGCCGGCCAGGAAGCGGTTGACCATGTACCAGAATCTGCTGCTCGGCTCGGCGCCTCCGCTGCTTTCGAAGATCTGCGTGCGCCAGGATTTTCGGACGAGAAGGAACATGGCCGCCGCGAACGTGCCGATCGTGAAGAATACGTATCCGCTGACAAAGTTTACGTGGTTGAACACGATCTTCTGAACTACGTTCACCAACCCGAATGAGCCGGATGCGATCAGAACGGGGGGCAGCAGTTTGCGATAGTTCATATTCTCGGTCAGGAACATGACGAAGCCGCCTCCCACCATCAGTGCGAAACCGAGAAGGCCGCCCTCGCCGGCTACGGTGCCGAGCAGGGGCCAGCCGATGAGCGCCGTTGCCGCGGGCGAGAACCCGCCCATCACGGCCAGTGCTTCCGAGGCCTCCCCCCTTTTCAGGGCGAGGTAGTAGAAGAAGACTGCAACCATTTGGAAGGCTCCCGCACCGAACGACAGCCCGATCACCCAAAGTGGGGGCATGTGGAACCCGAAGAAAATCAGGATGACCCCGAATACGCTGATCGCTCCCATCCAGAAGACATAGGAGATCAGGTTCTGCGTTTCGGGCTCTTTGAGCAGGATTTTGTCCCAGACCAGGGAGATGCCGATGAGTCCGTGCGCGATGATAGCGACGAGGACGCCGTTGGTCAGGAGGTGCATGGATCCCTGGGACGGGGTAAGCAGGTACACTACCAGACGGGCCTCCGGCCTGCTGGCGTATAATGGAGAAGAAACACTGAGAGGTTTTGTGTCCCCGAGTACCTTCTTCCGTCTGTTCACCCATTTGCAGCTAATGCCGATCCTGGAGAGCGGCGAAGAAACGCTCGTCGGCGGGCAGGCAGTCATGGAGGGGGTCATGATGCGGGCACCCCACAGTTACTGCGTTGCCGTACGGAAGCCGGACGGCGAGATCGTCACGGAGCAGATGCCTCTGGTCCGCATGTCGGAGCAATACAAGATCTACCGCTACCCGGTTTTCCGCGGGATCGGCACGCTGTATCAGGCCTTGAAACTGGGAGGCCGGGCGCTGAAGTATTCCGCGGCCGCGGCGCTTGACGATCCGAAACTGAATCCCGGCGGCGAGGCCCCGAAGGAGATTCCGGGGTGGGCGCTGGCGGGCCCGATTCTCTTCTCCCTGGCGTTCTTCATTTTCGCGTACAAGTTCGTGCCGCTTTTTATTGCAACCAAACTCTCCGCGGTGTACCCGGTGCTTCAGGGTAGGCTGGCGTTCAACCTGGTGGACGGCTGTGTGCGGCTGGTGATTCTTCTCCTGCTGCTCTACACGCTTTCGCGGATGAAGGACATCCACCGCGTTTTCGAATATCACGGCGCCGAGCACAAGGTGGTCTACAACTTCGAATCCGGCCAGCCGGTGACGGTCGAGAATGCGCAGCGGTTTTCGACCTTCCATCCGCGATGCGGAACCAGTTTCCTTTTTGTGATTTTCGTTCTGGCGATTCCTTGCTACGCGCTGATCCCGTTCGACGGGTTCGCCGCGAAGCTGGTCTCGCGCGTCGTGCTGGTGCCGCTGATCGCGGGTATCGCGTATGAGCTGATCCGGTTCGCGGCGAAGCGCCGGGGATCGTTCCTCGCGACCCTGACGGCTCCGGGACTATGGATGCAGCGCATTACCACCAAGCCGCCCGCCGATGACCAGACGGCGGTTGCGATCAAGGCCCTGGATGAAGCCATGGCTCTCGAAAAGTCCCAGGGCGGGGAACTGGTCATCGCCTAAATCGACATGCTCTCCCCTCAAGTAGTTCAGAAGCTCGACCTGCTCGAAAAGCGTTTTGACGACCTCAACGGGCAGATGGCCGATCCGGCAGTGATCGGCGATGCCGAGCAGTACCGCAGAATAACGAAGGCCCACAGCGAACTTGCCGAGGTGGTGGCCAAGTATCGCGAGTGGAAGAAGGCGGCGGATTCGCTGGCGCAGGCAAAGGCCATGCTCGACGAGCACGACGCCGAACTGCGTGCGATGGCCGAAGAGGAAGTAGTCCAACAGGAGCCCGAGTTCGCGCGGTACGAAGAAGAACTCAAGATTCTGCTGCTGCCGAAAGATCCCAACGACGATAAGAACGTGGTGCTCGAAATCCGCGCCGGAACCGGCGGGGACGAGGCCACGCTGTTCGCGGCCGAGATCTTCCGGATGTACTCCCGGTATGCCGAGTCGCAGAACTGGAAGATCGAACTTACGTCGAGCAGCGAATCTTCGGTCGGCGGCCTGAAGGAAGTCATCGCCCTGGTGAGCGGGGAGAAGGTGTACAGCAAGCTGAAGTACGAAAGCGGCGTGCACCGGGTACAGCGCGTTCCGGTTACGGAGCAGCAGGGCCGCGTCCACACGTCGGCGATCACGGTGGCGGTGCTGCCCGAAGCGGACGAGGTGGAAATCAGGATCGACCCCAAGGACATCCGGATCGATACCTTCTGCTCTTCCGGCCCTGGCGGACAGTCGGTCAATACGACGTATTCGGCGGTTCGCATCACGCACCTGCCGACCGGCCTGGTGGTGTCATGCCAGGACGAGAAATCGCAGATCAAGAACCGCGCCAAGGCGGAGCGGGTGCTGCGTTCCCGGCTCTACGAGATGGAACTGGAGAAGCAGCAGGCCGCGCTGGGCGCCGAGCGCCGCAGCATGGTCGGGTCGGGCGACCGGAGCGAGAAGATCCGGACCTACAATTTCCCGCAGAACCGCGTGACGGACCATCGCATCGGGTTGACGCTCCATCAATTGGATTTCGTGATGGACGGCAAACTGGACCAGGTTGTCGAGGCCCTGACCACCTATTACCGCACCAAGAAACTGGGCGACACGGGGGAACAGGCGGTCGCCTGATCCGGCAATGACGCTGCAGACGGCGCTCCTGCAAGGCACTCGCCTGCTGGAGAACGCCGGTGTCGCGGTTCCCCGGCTCACTGCCGAGGTTCTGTTATCTCACGCGCTGCGGCGCGAACGCGTCTACCTGTTTGCGCATCCCGAGCAGGAATTGCGGGAGGTGGAGTGGATCCACTACGGCCGGTATCTGCACGAGCGGATACAGGGCAAGCCGACGCAATACATCACTCACCGGCAGGAATTCTACGGCCGGGAATTTCGCGTTACGCCGGACGTCTTGATCCCGCGCCCCGAAACGGAGCACGTTGTGGAGGTGGCGCTGCGCTTGGCGGCGGGAGCGCAGCGGATTCTCGACGTGGGCGCCGGGTCGGGTGCGTTGGCGGTGACACTGCAATTGGAAACGGGTGCCGCAGCCGTCGCGACCGACATCTCGCCGGCCGCGGCCGCGGTGGCAAAGGCCAACGCCGGGCGCCTGTGCTCGCAGGTCGGGCTGGTCGTCTGCGATTTGATGGAGGCGATCGAGCCGGCCAGCATGGACCTTGTGGTTTCGAATCCGCCGTACGTTCCGCTCAGGGAAAAGCAGGGCCTGCAGCGTGAAGTGCGCGACTGGGAGCCGCCCGTGGCCTTGTTCGCCGGGGAGAGCGGGTTCGAGATTTACGACCGCATCATCGGCGACTGCCCCCGGGTGCTGCGCGAGGGCGGCTGGCTGATGCTGGAGCTGGGTTTCGGCAGCGCCGGTCACGTCAGCGGCAAGCTGTCCGGGTGGAAGGATCTCCACATCGAGCCGGACCTGGCGGGAATCCCCCGTGTGATCGCGGCCCGCCGCCCCCCGGGCTGACCTACAGGTCAAGCAGGGAAGGGGCTGAGGGGCGGCTTGAACCACGCCTGGCTATAGTGATGTTATAGTCGTCCCCGGGGCCTAAGCCCGATGGCGATCGTCACGATTTCGCGTGGTACCCTCAGCGGAGGTTCGGTCCTTGCGGAGTGCCTGAGCCGGAGGCTCAGCTACCGCTCGATCGATCTCAATTACCTGTTGCGCAAAGCCGCTACTTCCAGGGTTTCCGAGTATGATTTGCAGGCTGCCCTGGAGCAGCCCCCGGCTTTTCCCGGCACATCGAACCACAGACGCTATACGTATCAGGTCCTGATCCAAGCCGCGCTGCTTCAGGAGGTACGCGGCGGTTGCGCCGTCTACCACGGGCTCGCCGGCCATTTGTTGCTGAAGGGGGTTCCGGGCTTAATCCGTTTGCGGGTGATCGCTCCGCTGGAGTTCCGAGTCCGGCTTGCCGCCGACCGGCTGCACCTCAGTCGAAGGGATGCCGCCGCGCATATCGCCGAAACAGATCGGGATCGGAGGCAGTGGACGCAATTTCTTTATGGTGTGGACTGGAGCGATCCTTCGGAGTACGATCTGGTCGTCAACCTGGAGCGCCTGACTCTCGATCAGGCGTGCGATCTGGTGATAGCGCTCATTGAGGGGGGCGCCTTTGAACTCAAACCGGAGGATGAGGCAGCGTTGCATGATCTGGCGGTCGCCGGCAGCGTTCGCAAAGCACTCACCCTGAGCCCTTCGACGCTGCATCTCGAAGTGGAAGTGGAATCCCGCCGCGGAAGTGTCGTGGTCAGAGGAGAATTCGCCGAAGACGACGACGAAGCGATCCGCCGGGTTGCCGCTACGGTTCCGGGTGTATCGGGAATCAGCATCGCACTCCACCGCACCCCATAGACGCCGCGCAGGCGGCGACGTCGCCGGCAATCTGCGACATGCGGTCATAGGGGCGTGGGGCGCCACGGGAAAACCGCCGAAGGACCTGGTTCAGAGACTCCGGCAGGTAGGCAAAAACCTTGCGCAGGTTCATGACGCGGTGGGGGAAGAACACGCAGGCGTCTTCATCGGAGAGGCGTCCCGCAAGAGCGGGATTCGCCTCGATTGCTTCACGAAAGGTCACGAAGCCCTTAGCCGCCGCGCAGTGCAGAATGTTGCCGGCGCTCCAGATGTCGAAGGCCGCCGAGTTCTCATTCAGATCGAAATCGATCCATTTGTAGCAGCCGGTGGTGCGTTCGATCAGCAGGTGGTCGTTTCGAATATCGCCGTGGCACATAGCCGCATCGTGCAACCGCTGAATTGCAGCCAGGCTTGCGGCCACTTTCGAGAGAATTCCAGGCAGCAGGGTCCGGCAGTATTCCTCGTGAGAGACGCGCAGTGAGTGGAGGTGGCTCAGAAAATCCACCCCCTGGATGAAGTCGATCACTCGCACCGGGTTCCCGCGCGAATCGGGTACCGACCGGCCTTGCATGAATCGTGAATCGCCCTTGACCAACTCGAGAACCCGGGCCTCTTTTTCCGCGCTGCGCCGGCAGTGGAATTCCAGGCTCCCCACGCGGGCAACGAACTCCTCCTGGCATAAGAGCTTGAGGATATGCATCCTGCCCGTTTCCAGGTGAAGTGCGTGCTTCACCCAGAACTTCGGCTGGTCGTCGATTCCGAATCTCCCCTCATGTTCGTTGGAGCGCACCAGGAACAGATCGCCCTGGAGGTCCACCACGTGGCCTCTTTCAATCGCCATGAAGTTGGTGGTGTCCTGCCAGACGACCGGCGATCCCGGGAGACGTTCGTTCGTCAGTTTCCAGACCCTTTCGCAAATCCACTCAGGAGCGATTTGCATGACGATCTTCATGTTCGCACGCGCCGCCGCGAAGTTGATTCAGCTGTTCTTTCGCTACTTCGGCGTATTGCTGTTCGCCGCATGAGACAAAGACGGCGTACGCGTCCTTCAGGCATTTCGCGGCGAGGGCGGCTTGCCGGTCCCGTCCACGGGACAGCCGGCGATAGGCCTGCCCCCTGTTGCACTGAGTAATGCCGTAGCTGCAGCCGGGGGGATCGGGGGAGAGAACATTCAGGGCGCAGTTGAAGCGGCGGAGCGCCCGCCGTGCATTCCTGCAGGCCGTTGTTTCATCGGTGACCGGGAGGGAAAGGAGGGCATTGCCGAGATTGTTTTGAAGAGCCGCATAACGGGCAGGGCTCCCGGTTGGAGAACACAACCGGAGCGCCCGCCGATAACAGCCGACTGCCTTTTCCACATAGCTGCCGCGAAGCTGGCGGTAAGCCGTCCCGAGGTTCTCGAGTACGGCAGCGCGTCCTGCCGGGTCTTTCCCGGGAGTGCGGACCGCCAGGGCATCCTCATAATGGCCGATCGCTTCCCGCCAGTGGTTTTCCCCGGTTGCCTCGGACAGTTCGCAACAAGAGTTGCCCAGGTTGAACTGCGCCCGGGCGCGATCGGCAGACTTTCCGGCGGCGCGGTATAGGTCGGCGGCTTGAGAGTGGCAGGCGATCGCTTCGCATAGCGCGTCCGCATTTCGGGAGTTTGTTTCACCAGCGAGCGTGTTGCCCAGGGCTTCCAGGATGTAGGCGCGCAGGAGTCCGGTATCGTTGGTCAGGCAGAGCGCCCGGCGCAGGTACGCAACCGCCATTTCCGGAGAGACCAGCGAGTGAGAATGGCAGCCGCCGCTATAGCATAGCCCGAGTTCGTAGCAGGCGAGCGCGTCCGAGGGCTGACGCTGCAAGTCGCTTTCGAGCGCGTGGATTGCGTCCTCGCAACGTTTGGCGCCGCAGGCCTGCTCCGCGAGGGCGCTGAACAAATTCGGCATGGTTCTCCCTCCCGCTACCAGGGCGGCAAAACAACGTTCGTGCGCGCGGGCTCGCCGGCCTGCGCCAGTGCCGCGCCGTCTACGAAAGTTCGCGACTCTTTATGGCACCACGCGCAACGCGGCATGTCGGGCTTGTTCCGCTTTACGGCCTCCTGCCGGTGACAGCCGATGCAGAGCCCATGCATGGAATCCGCATAGCTTCGGGCGTTGTAACCGGCAATTCGGTACGGGGCTTGGGGCGGGATCAGGTCCTTGTGGCAGGCCGTACATGGCTTGCTGGTCAAGGCGGTACGAGGCTGGTCCGGCGGATGGCACTGGCCGCAAGCCAGCTTGCCGCCGTGGGGTGCGGCGTGCCAGTCGTGCCCGAACGCGTCGCTGGCGGTATACATATCGCGATGGCATTGATAGCAGCCGCTGGCCTGATCGCGCGGGAGGTTCATATGATGACAGCGCGGGCAGGAGAGCTTGCCGCCTTGCGAATCGATGTGCTTCTGGTGCGGAAAGGACACGCCGCGGCCGTTCAGGTTGCCATCGATCCAGAGGATCTCCGCGCCGCGCGCGCGGTGGGCCGCGGTCTTCTCGATTCCGCGGCTGGCGGCGGGCTGTGGGGCCAGGAGGGCGAACCCCGCGGCGGCTGCCACGATGAATCCCAGGGAGTAGACGGTTCGTCCCGCGACGCCCGGAATACCCAGCCACGTCATTCCCACGGGGTCGAACTCCGGTAAGTTCGAGGGGTCGGCTTGAGGATCGACGGGACGTTCCTCCCAGATCCGGAAATGCTCGATGAAGAAGAGGAACGCAAGCACGCCCCCGGCAACCACCCCGGCGCTGATCGCGATCTCGGTCCAGGAAGGGAGGTATAGCGGCGTCTGCCGCTGATGGGCCAGTCCGCCCACATCGATGCGGTTCAGGATCACGCCGCAGATGCCGATGATCGCCGCCGTCCACTGCCCCGCACGGGAAGCACGCACGCGCGGCACGGAGAGCAGGATTGCCGGGCCGAGCGCCATCATGGCCAGTTCCACCCAGAACAGCTTGACCTGCCATCCGGCTCCCGCCAGTTCGGCAACGCGGCCGCGGCCGGCCAAATCGCCAAAGCGCAATACGGCGTAGAACAGAAGCACCCACCGTGCAGCCGCGCCCAGTCGCTCCAGGAGCGGCGTCTCTGGCTGCCTCCGGTAGAGGTACGCCGTAAAGTGACTCTCGGCGATTACCATCATCAGGCCCAGGCCGATCGCCGACGTCAGGAATAACACGGGAAGCAGGGGCGTGTACCAGAGAGGGTGCAGCCGGTAGGGCATGATCAGGTAAAGCGAGCCGAGTGAAGACTGGTGCAGCGTGGAGAGGCCGATTCCGATGAGCACCAGCGGAAAGCGAAACCGCAGCAGGAACGTGCGCACGCGCGCCAGGGCGCGAAACTCCTCGGCCGGCACGGGGAAGAATTCGAGCGCCAGCACGGTCAGGTACAGCATCACGCACCAGCCCACTTCGAAGAGCGCGGAGTGCGGGTTCCAGAACACGATCATGTGCCAGATGTTCCAAGGCAGGCCGAGGTCGAATAACAGGCCTGCCGCAACCGCCGCGTATCCGAGGAAGGCGGTCAGCACGGCCGGCCGGACGATGGTGTGGAATCGATCCAGCCGGAAGACATAGACCGTCGCGGTCACGATGAAGCCGCCGGCGGCTAGAGCGACGCCGCTCATCACGTCGAAGCCGATCCAGATGCCCCAGGGAGTGGCGTCGGTCAGATTGGTGGTGGCGCCGAGGCCGAACACGAACCGCGAACAGGCTACCGCCGTCGCCAGCCCCGCCAGGATCCATAACAGGAGCTTGAACCGCCTGACTCTAGTCACGGTGCGGCTCCTCCGGGATCTCGGCCAGCTTGATTCTCCGCCGGATGATCCAGCTCAGGCCGGCAAGACCCGCCAGCACGCCCGCAAATGTGAACGGTACGGCCTCCATGGCCAGGCTGGTGCGTTCGGGAAGCGGCTCCATGCCGAGGGAACGGTTTCCGGTGAGGAACGACAGATCGAGATCGGAGAGGTAGAGCACGGAGGTGCCGCCAATTTCCTGCTCGCCCCAGACTTTCTGCACATACCGGTCCGGTTGCTCCCGAAGGCGCCGATGCGCTTCCGCGAGCAACTCCCGGCGATCGCCGAAGATCGTCGCTTTCGCCGGGCATGCCTCCGTGCAGGCGGGCTTCTCTCCCTCGCGCAAGCGGTCGTAGCAGAGAATGCACTTGCGCACGTAGGGCACCGGCTCGGCCCAGGAGTAGCGCGGGATGCCGAAGGGACAGGCCATCATGCAGTAGCGGCATCCCATGCATTTCGAAGAATCGTAGACCACCGGACCCATCGCGGTCCGCGTGAGCGCGCCGACGGGGCAGGCGGAGGCGCAGGCCGGTTCCAGGCAGTGCCGGCATTGTTTGCGGACGTACTTCCCGGGCGCGGGCTCGATCACCGATGTCCAGTTGCGGGCGGACAGGCCGTCGTCCAAGTCCCATCTTCGGGGCTCATCGGCCGCCAGGTGATTCGCTTTGTGGCAGGCCAGCGCGCATTCGTTGCAGCCGATGCACTTCGTTGTATCGTTGAGGATTGCGGTTTGCATCATGCCTCCTTGCGCACCGGCTCCGCGAGGCGAGAGCCCTCGATCCAGGTAGGCCGGTCCGCGTAGCCCAGCGTTTCTTCGACTCGATCGCCTGCGCCCGGAGTCAGTTTCCAACTCATCGCACTCACCAGCTGCGAGAGCGGCGCCAGGACGCAGTGGGCGATCTTGGTGAAAGGAATCAGCAGCAGGACCACGTCGGCCGAATAGATGTGGACCAGAAAGAACCCGCGGTACGCCTGTGGGCTCAACGCCGCGTTCGAGCACAGGTAGCCGCTCAGGAATGGTGTCACCAGCAGGAGCGGCCAGGCGAAGTCCTGCGCGCGGCTAAGGCTGCGGCTACCCGTGTGCAGCGCCCTGGCCAGGAACAGCACCAGCCCCGTGCAGATGACGGTCACGGTCAACCAGTTCGCCAGCGAATAGGGAATAGCGGGCCACGCAAAACCCACGGCCCGCTTCCATAGCAGTACGTGTGCCGCGAGAGTGAGCGGCACGAGCAGAAGGCCGATGTGGAAGGCGAAGGAGATCGTGCTGTAAACCGGGCGCCGGCGCCAGAGCCGCCCCACCGGGATCAGCCATCCGAAGGTGTTCCGGACGAGGTCCGGCCACGGCAGGGAAGAGCTGGGAGTGGTTCGCGCGACTTCCCAAAGCCCGATGAACGTAAGCAGCAACAGGCGTGCCAGCCCCAGCAGCATCAGCACGAACGCGAACCGGAACAGCGGTCCCCGGCCGAATTCGATCCAGCCCTCCAAGTCGCCTCCTAACAGCCTGTGGCAAAGGCCGCTCCCTCACGGTCGCGGTTCAGTAAGTCACTGACCCTACAGAGCCGCGCACGCCAGTAAGCGGTGGTTGTGCACTTCTACCACGGGTTCCTAATCTTCAAACCGGATTGCCTTGAACAGAAGGTCGTGAAGACCCACAATCTGGCAATCAATCTTGTGTTCCTCTACCAGTTCGCGAAGTTGCTTCTTGCAGTTAGCGCATGGCGCGACGCAGTACCTGGCGCCGGTAGCGCGAATCTGTTCGGCCTTGGCGCGCCCGCCCACCAGCGTGCGATATGGCTTGATTTCATCGATCGAGACCGTGCCCCCTCCTCCTCCGCAGCAAATGTTCTGGCGGGCGCGGGGAGTCATTTCGACAAAGTCGCTGCAGAAGGCGCGCAGCAGTTCGCGGGGCTGGTCGATGATCCATCCGGAGCGGGCGAAGTTACAGGGGTCGTGATAGGTCACCTTTTCGGCGATCGCCGCCGGGTTCAGTTTGAGCCGCCCCTGTTTCCATGCGGCGTGCGTGTATTCGAGAATGCTGGTCACCGGAAGCGCGCCGGCGCCGCCGCAGTAAGTGGGATAAAAGGCTTTGGCGGTTCGGGAGGCGTGGCCGCATTCGCCGATCAGGAGCTTCCTGACCTGGAGCCTCTCGGCCTCGGCCCGGATTTTACATGCCACGTGCTCCATCACCTGATCGTTGTAGAACAACCCGTAGTTGATCGCGTCGAAATAGCCGGTGCCGATGGTCCAGGAGTCGCCGGTTGCCCGAAAGACCGCGGCGCAGCCCATGAGCGTGTCGGCTTCCATGAGGTAGTCGGATACGGGAGCGAGGAACAGGTACTCGGCGCCCTGCCTGTCGATCGGAAAGGGGATGTCTCTGCCGGTCTGCTCTTTCATGTCGTCGCTGAGGAATTCGAGGCTATC
The DNA here is from genome assembly GCA_963796485.1 of Bryobacterales bacterium. GTDB lineage: Bacteria > Acidobacteriota > Terriglobia > Bryobacterales > Bryobacteraceae > CAWCDJ01. The sequence goes on along the minus strand of CAWCLV010000009.1, from coordinate 54,352 downwards.
GAGCAGGGCGGGAACGGGAACCGCGGACGTGTTACCCGACTTGCCCGCGAGTTGCTCCCTGACACTTACCGCCAGCCCGCGAGGGACGATCCCGATTTCCGAGAGTATGTAGCGGCCGAGGTGCGTGACGAGCCCGTGGTCGATCCCCATCGGACACTCCAGGGTGCAGCGGCGGCACGCGGTGCAGTTGTAGAAAGCGTCCGCCATTTCCCGGATCTTCTCATCGGTAAGGCCCGGGTCACCGAGAACCCGGCCGCGCAGCACGCCCGCCACGGTGAAATGCCTGCGGTATACCGAGAGCAGAAGCTCGCTGCGGTGGCACGGGATGTCGCGCGGAGCGCCGGTGGCCATGTACACCTGGCAGTGCGTAGCGCAGCGGGCGCACTTGGCGCTCACTCGGATATAGTGTTCCAACGCCAGGCGGTAATGGGTGTGCTTGAGTATGGCGGCGAAGGCCTCCAGGAAACGGCGCGGGCGATCTCCGGGAGCGCAATCCTCCACGTGATAGCGCACCGGAAGCCGCTGCCGTTCCACCGTGCCCGGTTTCTTTGCGACGGCAAGGGCCCGTTCCAACTCCGCATCGGTGGCGAGCCGGCGGGATTTGGGATCCCGCCGGATTTCAGGAGGCAGCACCGGAATCAGCGCCATTTGGATCCCCCGGTTTTAGTGTTTCGTATCACCAGTCGCGGCGCCGTGGAGTTTGACCTCGACCTTCTCTTCGAGGCTGTCGTAGTACTCCTTCAGAATCGCGATGACTTCGGGTTTCGAGAACTCCGCCGGAACCGGCTTGCCCTCGCTCATCAGTTTGCGCAACAGCGTTCCGGAAAGCAGCAGGCGCGCGCCGCCCTTGTAGTTCCCGTTCTCGTCGATGACGGCCTTGCTCTCGTGCGGGCAGGTCTTCATGGAGGCCATGCTTCCGCACTGGTAGCAGTAGAACGTCCAGTCCATGCAGAGCGGCTGTAGAAGCAGGGCGCCGGCCGGAATTTCGTTGAAGATCTTCTGCGCGTCGAACGGCCCGTAATAGTCGCCGACTCCGGCGTGGTCGCGTCCTACGATCAGGTGCGTGCAGCCGTAGTTCTGGCGGAAGAGGGCGTGCAGCAGGGCCTCGCGAGGGCCGGCGTACCGCATCTCCATCGGATATCCGCCTTGAATCACGCGGTCGCGGCGGAAGTACTTGTTCACCAGCGCGTCGATGGCTTTCACCCGTACCTCGGCGGGGATATCGCCCGGTTTGAGTTTGCCCACGAGTTGATGGATATAGACGCCGTCGCAGACCTCGATTGCGGTCCACGCAAGATAAGCGTGCGAGTTGTGCATCGGATTGCGAAGCTGCAAGGCGGCGACCGTGGACCAGCCTCTTTCCGCAAACTGTTTGCGGGCTTCGGCCGGGCGCTGGTAGATGCCGGGGAACATCTCGGGGTAGTACGACTCGGAGAGGACCTTTGCGGGTCCCGCCAGATTTACACAACCCTGCTCCATCACTTTTTGCACACCGGGGTGGGCGGGATCCGTGGTGCGGAAGATCTGCTTGCACTCGTAGTCTTTGTCGATCTTGTATTTTTCGGTAACCCGCATGGTCCCCATGATCGCTTCGGTTTCGGTATCCCAGAGGGCCACTTCCTCATTGATCGCGATCGATTTGGTGTAGTCCTCTTCCGCCGAGAGGGTGATCGGGATGGGCCAGAAGAGCCCGGGCCGGCTCACCATCCGGTAGGAGTCACAACAGCCGTGCCAATCGTCGCGGCCCATGAACCCGCGGAGCGGGGTGAATGCGCCGATTCCCATCATGATCAGATCGCTGGTTTCGCGGCTGGTCATCGGTACTTTTTTAAGGTGTTCGGCTTTGCGGAGTTCTTCCCGCCTGGCCTCGTCATCGAGCAGGAGGGGAAGCAGGTCTCCACCCCCATGCGGAAGAATCAGATTACTCATCGATAGCCTCCTGTCAGCAACAGTTGCGAGAGTCGAATTTTCAGACTTTCCGATATGATTCAGCTAAATAATAGAGCGGGAATTGCAAAAAGTCACCGTGTTTTTTGCGTTCTTGATGTTGTTTAAGTACTCAATTATCAGTGGGTTGCGTGATATTCAGCGCGTCTGTGGGAGAGAACCCGGACGGAAGCGCCGCCGTGGCGCGAAACCGAGAAAATCAGACCTCTTACCTATTGACCAGGCGTTCGTTCTTGTGGACAATATGGACAGCGGATCTGAGGTTCCCCGTCATGGCAGCTACGTTGCTGACCACCGGAAAAGCCGCCCGAATGTGCTCCGTCAAGCCGGACACGGTTCTGAAATGGATCAAGAAGGGGCGCCTGCCGGCGAGTCGAACGGCCGGTGGGCATTACCGGGTGGAGGAGCGGGATCTACTCCTGGTGCTCTCTCAGGATCCGGCCGGCGAGAAGCAGTGGGAAGACCACGCGGCGCTTTGCTCGCGTCCCATGCGCTGCTGGGAATACATGAACCACGATCCCGGTGCGGCGTGCCTGGATTGCATCGTTCATCAGGTTCAGGCGATGTGGTGTTTCCGCATGGTCAACCTCGTGAAGGGCGCCAACCACGCAAGGCGCTTTTGCACGAGTGCATGCCAGGAGTGCCCCTACTACCGGCGGGTGCACGGGGAACCTACGAACGTGCTGGTGATCACCCGCGACGAGAATCTGATTCAAGACCTGGCGAAGCGAGAGAGCGGCTCCGTGGACTTTCGGTTCGCGCGACGCGGTTATGACGCCTCCGCGATCATTACGGTATTCCGGCCGGCTTTTGTCGTGATTGACCAAGCCGTTCTGGAGAGTCTCGGAATGGCTCTACTGGATGCCCTGGCGTCCGATCCGCGCACCGCCGGAAGCAGGATCATTCTGGCGATTCGCAAAGGCTCGCTGAGCCACTCTATCCGTACCCCTGGGGTGTTTGCCAAGATCGAAGAACCGTTCAAGGCAACTGAGATTCTGGCGCTGATCGACCGGATTCCGGTGGAATTGGTGCCTGCCGGGGAGAACGGCGTTACGCGACACTGACCCGGGCGGCCCGCAGAAATCCGCGCGCCCATTCCGGCGTAGCCAGGGCATGCAGATGCGCATAGGACGCCCACACGTTGTGCGACACCACGGCGTCACGCCCGGAGAAGCATCCAGTGCCGCGAAGCACGGCGCAAGCCGTCGCCGGGGGGGCGCCTTCGAGAACGATGCGCGAATAGTGGAACTCGTGGCCGCGGAGTCGCGTGCCCGCCTCAAAGAAGGGATTCGGACGGTCCACTTCCAATTCGATATAGCCGTGGCCCTGGGGCGCCGCCTCCACTTCGACATCGAACGGCAGAACCCCGGCCATGGGGTACCGCGTCCCCTGCCAGAGCATGGAGCGGGAGAGGAACATCAGGCCCCCGCACTCGGCATAGACCGGCAGCCCGGCGAGGGCGCGGGCTCGCACCGATGCGAGAAACCGCGAGTTGGCCGACAGTGCGTGCGCGTGCGTTTCCGGGAATCCGCCCCCGATGTAAAGCGCATCCAACTCAGCCGGCAACTCCACGTCTGAGAGCGCGGAGACGGGAACCAGCCGCGCCCCGGACGCCCTCAGCGCATCGAAGTTTTCCGGATAGTAGAAGCAGAATGCGCTGTCGTGCAGGTAGCCGATTGTCAGGCCGCGTCCCTCCGAGCCGCCATCGGATTCCAACGCCGGCGTGGGCAGGGGTGGCGCATCCCGGGCTATTTTCAGCAGTCTGTCCACGTCGAGGTGGGGAACTACCAGGTCGAGCAGATGGCACGCGAGCACCTCCCGGCCGGTGTATTCGTCCGGAGTGACCAGGCCAAGGTGGCGGGTCGGCGGAAACGCGCCGGGTTGAGCGCGTGGCACGACTCCCAGCACCGGGATCAAGCAGGTGGATTCGATGGCTTCCCGCACGATACGGGCGTGCCGCGCCCCCGCCACCTGGTTTACGATCACGCCGGCAATCCACAACGCCGGGTCCAGCTTCTGGCATCCGAGCACCAGGGCCGCGGCCGTGCGCGTGATCTTGGTTGCGTTCACCACCAGGACCACGGGCGCCTGCAGAGACTTGGCGAGTTCCGCCGTGCTGTGGGTGCCGCGCGCATCGAGACCATCGAACAGCCCGCGGTTCCCTTCGACCAGGTTCAGGCCGGCAGGTACGGCGTGCCATGCGAAAGAACCGGAGACGCGATCGAATCCCATGAGATAGGTGTCGAGATTGCGCACCGGCTTGTTCGTGGCCCACTCGAGCCAGGAAGCATCGATGTAGTCAGGCCCCTTCTTGAATGCGCGCACAGGCAGACCCCGGCGCCGCAGTTCCAACAACATCGCCAGTGAGACGAGAGTCTTGCCCGACTCCCCCGAAAGTCCGGCGACGACCAGGCGGGGCACTTCGGCCAGCGCCGCCGTGCTTTCGTTACGGATTCAGTCGCCCGACGGCGATTCCTTGGGAGGCAGCTGAATGTAAGAGCCGCCAAGATAGCTGTAGACACATCGCTGCGATTCGATCAGGGCGCGTATGGCCAGCTTGCAATCATCCTTGGTGCAAGCTGCATCGCCATGCCGGGCGATCATTTCCTTGGTCAGGTCGCCGGCCTTGAGATTGCGCTTGCCGGCGTATTCGGAAATGAGAGCGTACATCTCGTCCGCGAGGATTTCGACGGTAACTGGCATGAAGGCCTCCAACTGAATTTCCGATCTTAAAATCCAGTTCTATACTAGGGTGCCTTGGGCGCGAGGTCAATACCGGAAGTGTGGGAGTGTACGGGCGCGGCGTTGTGCCGGAACAGAGCGGCGGCGAATTGACCGGCCGGATCGAACAGCTTTTGGATGCAGAAAGACACCAGCAGCACGCCGAGGAACACCACGGTCATAATACGCCACGGATGCGGATTTCCTTCCATTGCCGGTTGTATCCCCTCACCACCTAACTCGATTATAAACCGGCGCTTGCCTGCGAATTGAGGAAGGAGTAGTTGCCTTTGAGAAACTGGTCTACGTACCAGCCCATGACTTCCCGGCTGGTCATGTACATGTCAAGCTGGCTCGAGCACGCCAGCAGGCGGCCCAGGATATCGAGGCGTTCGGCAGTCTGTTCGGCGGGGGCTTTTCGAAACCACGCATTTACCAGGTCTGTGCGGCGGTCTACCTTGAACCCGTACCGGGTGAGCACCTTTTCGAGAAAGCACGCACGCAGGCTGCGCCGTTGCCGCGTGGCGCCGCCGCCTTCGAAACGGAACGAGATGTAATTGTCGTTGGGGTTATCCGAGATGCACGCATCCACCAGGCTGTAGTGGTAGGCCAGGCGCGAGTTCAGGTTCATGTACTCGTCCGCAACCAGCAGGTAGCTCCTGTCGCCGAGCGGCCGAATGCCCCCACTCTGAGGCGTCAGCGACGACGCGAGCACCGAAGCGAGGTCGCCGATCGCCGCCGGCATTTCCCGCGTCCAGGTGACCTCCGGGTGCGTAATCCCTTTCCACAGGGCCTGGAATGGCCTGGAGATGATTTTGGCCGGGGCGATCTCCGGGCTCGCGTTCTCGCCGGCCTCGAACCCTCCACCGAGATCCATCACCAGGAAGTTCAGCGGCAGCGCGGTCGATAATTTGCGCGCGGTCTTCATGCCGTGTTCGAGTGCATAGTCGTTGATCTCGAACATGGCTTCGATCGCCTTCTCGTGGCAGTAGCGCAGGACGTCGTGCCCCGACTGGCAGCCCGCGGGACGGAAGTTGTGTGCCGAAGGGTCGAGCAGGGTGAGCGTAAGCAGCCGCTGGGCGATGGGATCTCCCTTGCGCTGGGCGTAGCGCTCCGGGAGCGCCTGTTCCCGCCGGCTGGCCGGCCAGAGGATACCGCTGTAGATACGGCTTCCGACGGCATCCAGGCTGACCGGCTCGCCGTCGCTCAGCTTCTCGAATACCCCCGGCATCAGGAAGACCGAAGGAATCTGGAATTCGCGCAGCAGAGCCGCCGCGTGGCCGGTGACGTTGCCCCATTCGGCCACGAGCCCGGCGATCCGCGGAAAAATTTCGACGATTTCGGGCGATGGCTTGCGGATGAAGACCACGGAACCGGAAGGCGCTTTGGCGATGCTCGGAATGTCATCCGCCAGGAAAGCCGGTCCTGACGTTTGTCCCGGATAGATGGTACGCCCGCCTTCCAGCCGTGGGCCGGCTTTCGGCCGGGACCTCGGCTTGACGTGTGCCGCATCGGCGCTCGCCAGGGGCCTTGATTGTACGACCCAGAGCCGGCTATCCTCGCCGAGGACCCACTCGACATCCTGCGGCGCGTGAAAATAATCTTCCAGGCGGACGGCCCATTCCGCCAGGGTGTGCAGCGTGCCCTCCTGAAGGCTCGGCGCGTCTTGTGCCCCCGGGGGAACGGGGACGGAAGCCACGCCTTCGCCCTCTTCCAGAACCAGCGAGGCCTCTTTGTGGACGATATTCCGCTGCGCCACGGTATGCGGCCTGGAGCGGGTCACCAGGAACAGGTCCGCCGGGATCCGCCCGCTCGCGATTTCGAGACCCAGCCCGCGCGTCGAGGTGATCCAGACATGCGGGCACTTCGCGTCGTTCGGATCGCGAGTGTACATAATCCCCGAAGCGCGCGCGGAGATCACGGGCAGAAACAGGACCGCCATCGGGTTATCCACTTCCAGCAGGCCGTTCGAGAGACGGTAATAGAGCGCGCGTTCCGCGAAGCGCGCCGCAATCACGCGGCGGTAGGCATCGAGGGACTTCTCCCGCGGCACGTTCAAGAGACTCAGAAACTGACCGGCGTAGGACTTCGCTCCTCCCTCGCCCTTGGCGCTGGAGCGCACCGCGAGGGCTCCTCCATGCTTGAGCAGCGCATCGGTACGTCCGGTAATGGCGACCTCGACGGCGCGCGGGAGAGGGCACTCCAGCGCTTTCGCCGTGAGCCCCTCGGACGCGCGCCCGACGGCTTCGAGATCGTTCAGGTCCAGATCGCGGGTGGCATCGCGAATCTCCTGCCAGATCGGGATGCCGCACACCTGGCGGTAGGCTTCGGTGGTGAGCACGAAGCCGTCCGGTACGGGCAGGCCGAGTTTGTTCCGGATTTCGCCCAGCATGGAAGCTTTGCTGCCGACGTCTTCTTCCGACGCGGCGTTGACTTCGGAAAGCCAGGCGGAAAGACGGGGCCGGCGCAACTCTTCGAGTGCGGCGGCGTAGCGCTCGATCTCGAGCTGCTGTGCCTGCAGCGCGGAGGTGAGCGCGGCATGACGCATTCCGGTCAGCTGTTCGAGCGCCGTGACGACTTCCCCGATGCGGCCGAAGATCACCGCGATGCGGTCTCCGAGTACGTCGCGCCTGGGCGGGACGTACTGCAGATCTTCCTGCAGCCCAGCCATGAGCTCCAGGGACTCGTTGTTGGCAGTGAGCAGTCCCCGGAAAGTGACGTACTTGGCGCGAACCCGGCCCACCGCCTCGACCGGTGTTTCAAGAGCCGCGCCGACTTTGTGCCGCCACCACCGCATCGTTGAAGCCTGACTATAACCGGATTGCGCGCCTTCAGTGGGAAACGGTCCGTTTTTTGCCGAAAATCCGCGTGGTCAGGAAGTCGATTCCAAACCCCGCGAGCGCACCGACCAGAACGGCTGTCAGCCCGTAGACAGGCGCATCCTTTTCGGAGAGCACGGCCAGCCATGCGGGAAAACCGCTGCGCACCACCCCGAACGGCATGGAAAGTTCATTGACTACCGCGCCCTGTTTCACCTCGTACACCCGCACCTGATAGGTGCCGGGAGGAGCTTTCGAAGGCCAGCGAAGCGCAATCGCGAACGGCGTACAGTCCGCTGCTTGCCCCAGATTCACTCCGCGTTCCGCCAGCGCATAGGTCTTCCTCTCCCGCTTCAGCGCCAGGTATTCGGAACGGATCGCGTCAATGCCGTGTTCCGCCGGTTCGATACGCATGCGTTCCTTCAGCGACGCTTCGTCGAAGCCGTAGCGGGCAATCGTTTCGGGCCGGAGAAGGCATGCGATCGGTTCCGAGCTAAACCGGAGGTACAGCGAAGGCACACCCGAGATCCGCACGCGGCCGGCCGTGAGCCATATCGGGCCGAAGCGGCCCTTGCGGTTGAAAGCCTCGGGCCGCTCCGAGCCGGTGACGGTGACGATGACCTTGGATTCCGCCGCCACCGTGCCCTCGATCTTCACGTCGGCTCCGCTGTAGAACGCACCGACTTCGATCCCGGGCGGCGTGATCCGGCAGGAGAGCGGCGCGGGCACCGCTCCGCCGCCGTAGAGCAGCAGCGGAAAGAGCAGCGCCAGCGTCATTTGCCCGCCTTGTTCAGGTCTGTTTTGCTGACGTTCATCAGCCGCAGCGCGCGCTGCGGGTCTTTGTAGTAATACCGGATCTCGTCGCCGGCCTTCCAGGTGTCTAAGGGCAGGCCGAGGTATTCGGCCGGGACGGAAAAGACGAGCAGCTTGCGATATCGCGGGAAGTACGAGGCGATGGTTCCACGCTCGCGTTCTACGGCCGGGTATACAACCCTGCTGACGCGCGGATCGTCCGGCGCAACGCCATTCTGCTCGGAGACCACCTCGTAGGAAATGGCCCTGATCCTGGCTTCCGCGGCATCGAAGATCACGGCACGGCGGTTTCGCCAGTCGAGTTCCAGCAGCTTGCCGGGCTCCGGTTCCGGGCCCATCTCGGCAGGATCGGCGGGAGTCCGGATTTCGACCGGTGGAAGAACATCGAAGCGGGGATGCGACGGGTCCCGGTAGTTCGAATCGCCGATCAGGGTGATCAGCCCCGAACTTCGGTCATACGCAATCACCTGTCCCTGGTTTACGCGTCCGAAACTCCCGCAGCCGGCGAGAACCGCCAGCGACAGGATTACGCCAATTCTCTCACCAGCCGGCATCGCTGATCTGCTCCTTAATCCGCCGCATGGGCCATATGCTTCCGTGCGGCGCGCTCTTCCGACACGCCGCGAAGGAACCGGATAAAAATATAAAGTGACAGTGCTCCCACCAGTCCCAGGATCAGTGTCGCGGCGGCGGGATTCAGGTAACGGGCGGCGGATGGATACGCCGCGGCGATCAGCTTCATCACAATCGATACCGCGCACCCGATTACCGCGATTCCGAAAAAGAGCCGGATCCCGTAGCCTTTGACGTACTTGGTAGTGACGGCGCCGATCTGCGCCCCGACGCACGCGCCGACCAGCATGATCACGGCGGCCAGCAATTCCGTGCGGCCCTTGTAGCTGTACGAGGCGGCCCCGTACAGGCCGGAAATGGTCACTTCGAACAGGTCGGTGCCAACCGCGACGTGGGTGGGGAGCCCGACCAGATAGATCAGCGCAGGCATGCGGATCAGCCCGCCTCCAATTCCAAAGACGCCCGCCATCAAACCCGTCACGAAGCTGACGGACACAGGAAGCCAGACAGAGCAGCGCACACCGGCTTTCGGGAAATAAACGATGGGAGGAATCCGGATCTTTTGCAGGGCTTTATGCCACTCGATGCCCGCCGAAATCTCCTCCGCCGGCCGGCCGAGCGCGCGCGCCTCCCGCTCTTTCGAATTTTTTCGATGGATGTCGGTGAAGACCAGCCAGGCGATGAGCGAGAGGAGCACGAGGTAGCCGTATTGCACGTATTGGTCAACCCGGCCATAGCGCTCGAGCCACATCACCAGCCGCGCTCCCGGCTCAAAACCGGCCACGGTACCGCCGACCATGATCAAGCCGAGCTTGTAATCGACATTTCCGAACTTCGCGTGGCGGAGAGACGAAACCAGGGAGGGGCCGGCCATCTGGGTGACTCCCGTGCCGATGGAAAATGCCATCGGGAAGCCGAGAATATTCAGCCCCGGAGTGACCATCCACCCGCCGCCCATTCCGAAAAACCCGCTGATCATCCCGACCCCCAGTCCGAGCACAACCAGGCCCGGCCAGAAGATGTAGGTGCCCGCGATCGGCATCAGCAGATAAAGAGAATCCATATCGGCTCCTTTTCAGCGCTCCGCCAGCACTCTGGATTTCAGATTGACGCCCATGCCGGATAGCACGATGGCGCTCGCCTTGCCCATTAACAGCCCTAATAGCGGGATAACGACGATCGTCAGCAGCGTGAATTCCCAGCGGCTCTCGTTGTAGACATTCGCCCACCATGCCAATGCGCCGGAGAATAGCCGGCTATCCGCCACCAGAACGATAGGCTGGCCTCCGCCCTCGGCGGCCTTCGCCGGAACGGTTAGGAGCAGGAGAACGAAACCGGCCAATCTTCCGCACCAGCTACACATTGACGACAATCCTCCAGATCTGCCCGCCCCAAGCGGGAAGGGAATGCCAGTCCAGCGCGGCATGCGCGGCGGGACTGAGCAGGTTCGACGGTGCCACCAGGACGCCCACCAGCATTTTGACCACGACCACAAGTGCCAGGGTGGCCAGGATAATGAGCAACTGGTCGCCCCGCAGGAATTTGGTCAGGCGCGCACCCGCCTGCGCGCCGATCGTGGAACCGGCGGCAAGCAGGAGCGCGAGCACAAGATCCACCGTGTGGTTGGTGGCGGACTGCATGTAGGTCACGCCCGCACAGGTGAACAGCGTTTGAAACAGCGACGTGCCGACCGCTACGTGCGCCGGCATGCCGAGCACGTACACCATCATCGGCACCATCATAAAAGCGCCGCCGACGCCCATGATGGATGCCAGGATGCCCACCATGATGCACAGCGCGAACGGCACCAGAAGGGAGTGATGGACATTCGATCGCGGGAAATACGCCTGGAGGGGCAGGCGTCGCAGGATCCCCGCGGAAGGGGCCTTCTTGCGCTCCCTGGACTCCATCGGTCCGCGCCGGAGATTTTTCAGGCTGGCGACGAACATGGAGCCGCCCACCGCCCCCAACACCAGAATGTACGTGATGGTGATCAGCGAGTCGGCGTTCCCGATCGAGCGCAGTACTTTGATCAGTTCGACACCGATGCCCGCGCCGACCAAGCCTCCGGAGAGCAGGGTCAGGCCCATCTTGAAATCCACGTTCCCGAGGCGGAAGTGAGCGGCTACCGCGGACGAAGAGGCGGCCACGATCTGACAGGAGTCGGAGGCTGCGGCGACGGTGGGAGGGATGCCTACCAGCATCAGAATGGGAGTGAGCAGGAACCCGCCGCCCACACCCAGGAGACCGGAGAGGAAGCCCACAAGCGCCCCGGCTCCGACCAGGATCCAGAGATTGATGCTGACTCCGGCAATCGGTAAAAAGACCGACATTATTTCGCCCCGTCCTCCCGGAACTCGGTCCGATGCCGGATCATCAGACCTCAAAATACGTTATCGAGTGACTTATAGCATAGATTTCACGGCGAGACCAGAAAAATGGGATTGGGCTTCCGCTGCCCTCAGCCTACGGTCTCGGCGAGCACCTCATCCATCCCCTTGTCCCTGCCCAGCACCCGTTGCACCAGTTTCTCGGCGGCGGCTGCCCGGCGATAGCCGCGGGCTCCGAACCAGACCGCCACCAGACTGGAGAGGATCAGGGCTATATCGAAGGGCGTCCACCGCGACAGTCCGAAGTACCGGAGAAACGTCACGCCCAGCGTCAGGAACGAAAGTCCGGTGCGGATGAGGGCGAGCGCCGTTCGGCCCCGCGCGAGTTCCGTCCGCTGGAAAGACAGGCGCGTCCTCGTGAGCGCCGTCACGGTGCGGCGATGAGACAGGCCGGTGCGAACGCCGGCCAGGGAGCTGCGTTCCCGGGAAAGCGTCGTGCGGCGCTCGGCAAGTTCGTTCCGTGCCTCGGCCAACTTCACCCTCCTGGCCGCCATCTCGGTGCGCTGCGTGGCGAGGCGGGTGCGCTCTTCCGCGTAGCCGGTCCGTTCGCGCGCAAACTCGGTTCGGATCGAAGCGAGCTCGCTGCTCCGCGTGGAGAGCCTGGTCTGTTCCCTCGTGAGGCCGGTTCGCTCCTTGGCGAGGCTGGTCTGGGTGACCGCATTCTCGGCCGTTTTGGCGGAGTAGAGTGCCAGGTCCGACGTGGTCCGTGTCCTGTCCCGTGCCAGCGCACTCTGTTCGAACATGGCCTCGGATTGCGCCTGTTCCAGTTCAGTCAGCCGCGTAAGCAGCGAAAAGATGCCGGTCCGGCCGGCAGTGTGCAGTTCTGGCATAAATCGTTTCCCTTCACTTTGGATTTCGGGGGATATCGCGTCCGATCAGGATGCATAACTGAAGGCTGGTGTATAACCTGGTTCATACTCCACCTGGCGGACTCCCGGGACGGCTCGGGCCACCGAAAGCGCCTGCTCCAGGGCGGCGCCGGGGAGATACGGGCCCACCAGGCGTACCGCTCCGTCCGCGGCGGTTGCGGCAAGTTCGATCGAGAGAGTCTCCGGATCGAGCGCCAGCGCGGCCAGCACCTGCGTGGCGAGGTACTCGCTCTCGACCTGCGCGACGGAGGCCGGCGTGGGTTGGAATTCGGGCTGCTCGCGAATGTTCACCAGCAGATCGCAGGCGCCCGGGAGCGTCAGCCGTTCCAGATTGACGCAAAAGTCGTATCCGGAAGGCTGCCGGATATCGATGCCGTACATCAGGCGCGCCCAGTGCGCGCGCTCTGCGTCCAGGTCGCGGATATACTCTCTGGCTTGCTCTTCGGAATAGCCCAACGACTGCCGCGTACGGGCGACGCGCACTTCGAGGGGGGCGATCAGCCGGATGCGCGCAAAGTGCGGAATTCTGGGAACGAGCAGGTGCCCCGAGTAGCCGAAGTACGCCAGTCCGCCCGCTCGCGCGTATTCGAGCAGCGCGCGCCGCATCAAAATCAGGTAAGGCCGGCGGATATGGCTGAACTGGTCGTACGCGTGATCGGCGCGGCGAATCTGTTCCGCGATTCGCGTTGCCAGGCCGCCGTAGCTGTTGATGGCGGATGCCAGGTGCTCTCTGGTGACGCAGCGTACACCGCTTCTGCGGGAGAGGCATTCGGCGATCAGCGCAGCCCCGGACATGGTTCCCCGCGAGATCAGAAGCGCGGTCCCGCTGTCCTGTGAGGCAGTTACCCTTGTGCTCAAGGAGCACCTTTGCGACGGGTCAAGGGGAGATCCGGTGATATCGGCAGTTGCGCCCATCTTACAATCCCAATCCCCCGATGCCGGATCATCGGGTCGAAACTTACTGCTTGTAGCTTCGAAAAACTTATAGCATACTTTTCTCGCCGGGAACAGAGTTAGCCGGATTTGGCGAAGCCGCGCTGTCCCCGGGGCCCGCGAACGCAATAGGGCGTCGCGGAGTCGAATGTGAAGAAAGCCTGAGCGACAGATGAATGAGCAAGCCTTAAAAATTACCGATGGGCGCACGGACAGGGTCTATGACCTACCCGTGGACCACGGCACGATCCGTGCCATGGACCTTCGTCATATCAAGGAGGATGCGGAAGATTTCGGGATCATGACCTATGACCCTGCGTTTATGAATACCGCCTCCTGCCGCAGCAGTATCACGTTCATCGACGGCGACAAGGGAATCCTGCGATATCGCGGATACCCGATCGAGGAGTTAGCCGAGAAGTGTACGTTTCTGGAAGTTGCATACCTGCTTCTCAACGGGGAGCTTCCCGAACCCGAACAGTTGAAGGAATGGGTTCGTGCGATCACGTACCACACGATGATCCACGAGACTACGAAGAAATTTCTGGAGGGTTTCCGGTACGATGCCCATCCCATGGGCATGCTCGTGAGCACCGTTGCGGCGTTGTCTACGGTATACCCGGAAGCCCGCAATGTTCTCGATCCGGCGAACCGGAAGGTGCAGATCGCCCGGCTTATCGCCAAGATACCGACGATCGCCGCTTACACTTACCGGCATAGCCTCGGCCTGCCTTACGTCTATCCGGACAACGATTTGGGCTACACGGCCAACTTCATGAACATGCTGTGGAAGATGACCGAGCCGAAGTATGCGGCGAACCCGGTACTGGCACGCGCTCTGGACATCCTGTTCATTCTGCACGCCGATCACGAGCAGAACTGCAGCACGAATGCGATGCGTTCGGTGGCCAGTTCCCAGGCCGATCCATACCTGTCCACAGCCGCCGCCGCGGCGGCCCTATCCGGACCGCTCCACGGGGGCGCCAACGAACAGGTCCTGAAGATGCTTGACCAGATCGGCAGCATCAAAAACATCCCCGCATACATGGAGCAGGTGAAGTCCGGGAAGATGAAGCTCATGGGATTCGGCCACCGCGTTTACAAAAACTATGACCCGCGCGCGCGGATCATCAAGTGGGCGGCCGAGCAGGTGTTCCAGGTAACCGGGCGTAACACGCGGCTGGATATCGCGCTCGAACTGGAGAGAATCGCGCTCGAAGACGAGTACTTCGTTTCGCGGAAGTTGTACCCGAACGTGGATTTTTACTCGGGCATCATCTACCAGGCCATGGGGTTCCATCCGAGCATGTTCACCGTCCTGTTCGCCATTCCGCGAACTGTCGGATGGCTGGCCCAGTGGGATGAGCTGATGAGGGATCCCGAACAGAAGATCGCGCGCCCACGGCAGGTGTACACGGGGCATGATCTTCGGCACCTGCCCGCCACGAAAGAAACCGTCGGAGTGAGCGCCAGGGTCTGACCTCCCGGCCGCGGCTCGACCCCTGTCCGTGCGCAGGGATCGAGCCGCTCAGGCGCGCACTGGCGACGCCAGCTCATCCAGGTTCAGGCTGACCACTCCCGGCATCTCCGAAGCAATGCGCCTCACTTCCACCACATCCCTCATGTTGGAGACTCCGCCGCGGATCGAGAGTACGCCGTCCTTCGCGGTCACTTCCACCTCGAGGTGCGAAGTGGAGCCGTTGAGTGCCACAGCGGCCCGGACCTGGCTGGCGAGCGTGAGGTCGTCCATCGCCGCCTGGCAGCACGCCGTGAACTCGAAACACCTCTGGCGGGCCAGAGTCGCGATGGCTTCGCATGCCTCGCAGATTTCCATGAACTCCAGGTTGACGACGATATCGTAGTTGGCGGGGTCGCCCCAATCGACGCCGTAGAGGTACTGCGTCCACCGGCGCCGGTCCTGGTCCATTTTGCCAATATGCTCCAAAGCTTCCGCGCGGCTGAGCTTCAGACGGTCCTGCGCCATTCTGATACGGAACTCGATCGGGGCGATGATGCGCACTCTCAGGATGTGTGGCCCGCCCTTAAGCAGCAGGTGCCCGGCGTTGCCGTGATATACAGCCCGCCCGGTTCTCACTTCCTCGCATAGCGCCGCCTGGATCAGAACGAGGTAAAGGTATTTCTTGTGCTGGAAACGATCCAGGAACGTCGGCGGCTTCTGCAACGCATCGCGAAGCTCCTCCTGGGAGACTCCGTGCGCGGCCGCTCGCTCCACGATGACTTCGCGATCAACGCAGCGATACCCAAGTGCGCCGGACAGGCACTCGGCCAGCATCTTGCCGCCGCTGAATGAACCTCTGGAAATAGTGATCACCGACATGAAGTAAAACCCTCTGAGACCCGCCCTTACTGGACAATTTCCGACTTGCGGGTCACAATATCATCGTATTCGCTTGGCCCGCGAACGCAAGGAAAAACTGCGCGGGAAATCATATGGCGATCGGAAAAGTGTACATTGTGGGCGCCGGCCCCGGGCATCCTGAACTGCTCACCGTGAAAGCGGCGAAGCTTCTGCAAGGCGCCGACGTAGTGGTCTATGATCGCCTGATCCAGGAGGACGTGCTGGCGCTCGCCAGGCCGGCGGCCGAGCGCATCTACATGGGCAAGCCCCTCGGGAAGCACGATACCCGCCAGGATGAAATCCACTGCCTGCTGGTCCGCAAGGCGCGCGAAGGCAAAATGGTGGTCCGGCTCAAAGGGGGCGATCCGTTCCTGTTCGGCCGCGGCGGGGAGGAGGCCGAATATCTTGCGGAGCACTCCATACCGTTCGAAGTGATTCCGGGCGTCTCTTCGGCTCTGGCGGCTCCGTTGAGCGCGGGGATCGCGATCACCCACCGGAATGCGGCTTCTACCGTGGCGATTGTCACGGGCCACGAAGCGAACCGGGACGGGAGCCGCCTGAATTGGGATGCCTTGGCGGGCATGGACTCGCTGGTGTTCCTCATGTCCGTCCATAACCTTGGCCGCATTGCCGGCGAGCTGATTGCGCACGGCCGCAGCCCCGAGACTCCCGCCGCGATGATCCAGATGGCGTTCTGGCACGGCGAAAAAGTGGTCACGGGCACGCTATCGACGATCGAGTCCGAAGCCCGGCGCGCGGGAATCAGCCCCCCGGCGACTCTCGTTGTGGGCGAGGCGGTTCGCCTCCGCGAGAAACTCGAGTGCTCGGAGCGGGACTTGGCCCGTCGGAAGGACGAGAGCCCAAGCTTCGCACCGGCGCCATCCCCGGATTCCCTCCTGCGCCTGGCGACGGCGGGGATGGGCAGCCAGGTGCTGCGGTTCGCGCTGGCGGTTTCGCTGTTCGATCAGCTGGCGGAGTGGCGAACGCCCCCGGAATTGGCGCGGCGGCTCGGGCTGAATACGCTCGGCCTCGCGGAAGTGCTGGAGTGCCTGGTTTCGATGGGGATTCTGGAGTCCGGACGCGAGGGATACCGGAACCTGGAACTTGCCGCGCGGTATCTGGTCGAGGATTCGCCGCAGAGCCTGCGTCCCGCGATTCTCTACCATGCGGCGCACCTGGCCTCGCTCACCGAAGTCGGCCGGTACGTGTTGAATGGACGCGAGGAAGGCAGTACGCCGGACCTCCGGAATCTTCACGAATCCTCGTGTGAGTGCATGGCGCGTTACGCCGCGCCGCTGGTCCTGGACCGGGTGGATCTTGCGCAGCGCAGCCCCGTACTGTTGGTGGGATGGGGCGGCGAGGTGTACCGCGATACGGCCGTGAACCGCTGGCCGGGGCTGGCATTCGAATTCCGCAATCCGTTCGCGGGAGCCGGAAACGGCGGTCCGGCCGCGGCCATTCCTGCCGGCAGCGGCCCCTACGGTGCAGTTGTGTTCTCCGGCCTGCTGGCGTGCTGTGAACGCGACCAGTTCCAGCCGGCCCTCGCGAACGCCGCACGTGTGCTCGGCCCAGGCGGATTGCTGATTCTCCACGATTCGTTCGTGGGGCCGGAGCCGTCGCCTGCGCCCGAGGTCCTGCTTTCGGCGTTGGGCCGTCACGTCATCCGCGGCGGCTGCCGAAACTGGCCGGTCGCACGACTGACCGACGCGCTCCGCGAGCTTGGGCTGCAAGTTGTCCGGACGGATCCAGTGGCAGGCGGTACCCATCTGGTCACGGCAGCGGCCCTGTAGGACATTTCCACTCACGTACCGGAAATCATAGGCGGCGTCGGCGAAATCCGGATTTCAATCCACGCGCGCTCCGGATTTTCTGGAAATTCAGGGGCACGTGCCGGCCTTCCGCGAGCTTTTGTCGATAAGCGCATCTGGCCCACTCCCAACGGCAGGCAGCAACTCGCCACGATCTCCGGATGAAGCCATAAAATCCCGGACAAGTGACAATTTTCAGCCACTTCAGACCTGCATAACCTGAAATCATCTTGCGACAACTTTAGAGCAGGTTTACTTTCGACTTGGTCAAACATCCGCAACAGGTGGAGAGTCGATGGAAACCGTCGATACGGACAGCGCGGCGACCGCGATCACAAGCGACCTGAGCAATCAGTTTCTGAGCAGCGCGCGCGTATTTGCCTGGTCCGTGCGGGAGGTAATCGAACGCACGGTTCTTCGCGAGGTTTCCGGAGACAGCCTCACCTTCTCGCAGCTCAAGTTGCTTTACCTGGTTGCCCACACGGATGTTCTGACCATTGGCGATGCGGCGGCATTTCTCGGGGTAACCTGCGGGGCCGCCGGCAAGGCGGTCGACAAACTGGTCCGGCGCCGTCTATTGCGCCGTGTCTCTCCGCAGGAGGACCGGCGTTCATTCCGGCTCTCGCTGACGGAAACCAGCCGTAAATTGATGGATGCATATCAGGCTGCCCGCGACCACAGGACCAAGATGGCGCTCGCACAGTTCCCGCCGGGAGAGTTACAGCGAACGGCGGAACTCCTCGACCGTCTGGCCGGCGCGATCGTCAGTACCAGCCCGGATCCCGAAGCTATCTGCATGCAATGCGAGATTTACTATCGCGAGCGCTGCCGGTTCGGGGAGTACGGGAATCGCAATTGTTTTTACCAACATCACAGGCGGGCGCTGAAGTCCCATCCGGACACCAGACCCGCGGAAGGAAAGGTGAACTGATGCCGAGCTACGTCAATCCGGACAAGTGCGATGGATGCAAAGCGCTGGACAAGACGGCGTGCCAGTATATTTGCCCCAACGACCTGATGGTCCTGGACAGAGACAAGATGAAAGCCTACAACCGGGACGTCTCGATGTGCTGGGAGTGTTACAACTGCGTCAAGATCTGCCCGACTCAAGCCGTCGAAGTCCGCACCTATGCCGATTTCGCGCCGCTGGGCGGGTCGGCGACGCCGATGCGTTCCACCGACACCATTCTGTGGACGGTCAAATTCCGCAACGGAAACATCAAGCGGTTCAAATTCCCGATCCGCACGACAGTAGAAGGGAAGGCGGTTCCGGACGGCGGTTTCGAAACGAAGGGTGATCTGAACTCACCCGCCCTGTTTACCGAGCCTGCCTCTCTCGGACTGGCAGACGTGTTCCATCTGGCGAACTGAGAGGAGAACGACGGCAATGGCTGATTTTGAAACTGTAGTAGTAGAAACTGATCTGCTCATTCTGGGCGGCGGCATGGCCGCCTGCGGCGCGGCCGTAGAGGCGGCCTATTGGGCCATGGAGAACGGCCTGAAGGTCACGCTGGTGGACAAGGCCGCCATGGACCGCTCGGGAGCGGTGGCAATGGGCCTCTCTGCCATCAACCAGTACGTCGGGTTGAGGGATGGCGCGAACACGGTGAAGGACTATGTCGATTACGTGCGCAATGACCTGATGGGCATCACGCGCGAAGACCTGGTTGCCAACATCGCCCGCCACGTAGACTCGACCGTGCATCTGTTCGAGAAGTGGGGACTGCCGATCTGGAAAGACGAGAACGGCGCCTACGTGCACGAGGGCCGCTGGCAGTTGATGATCAACGGCGAGTCCTACAAAGTCGTGGTGGCGGAAGCCGCCAAGAACGCCCTGCTGCAGAGCGGCGTGGGGCAGATCTTCGAGCGCGTATTCATCGTCGGACCGCTGATGGATGGCGAGCGCTGCGCCGGCGCGGTGGGGTTCTCGGTCCGCGAGAACAAGTTCTATATCTTCAAGTCCAAGGCCACGCTGGTGGCGATGGGCGGCGCGGTGCATGTGTTCAAGCCCAGGAGTTCCGGCGAAGGCATGGGGCGCGCCTGGTATCCGCCATGGAACTCCGGCTCCTCGGCCTACTTCACCATCAAAGCCGGCGCCGAGATGACGTGCCAGGAAGTGCGTTTTATCCCGGTGCGGTTCAAGGATGCGTACGGACCCGTGGGCGCGTGGTTCCTGCTGTTCAAGTCGCGCGCGACCAACTCCGAGGGCGGCAACTACATGATCGACCGTAAGCCCGAACTCGAGAAATGGGGCCCCTACGGCCGCGTCAAGCCCGTTCCCGCGAACCTGCGCAATTACCTGGGCATGCTGGACGTGATGGAAGGCAAGGGCCCGATCTACATGCGCACGGAAGAGGCCATTCAACAGATCGCCGACACCTACAAGGGCGATGAGAAGGCCTACAAAAAGAAAATGAAAGATCTCGAGTCCGAGGCCTGGGAAGACTTCCTGGACATGACGATCTCGCAAGCTCTGCTCTGGGCATCCACCAACGTGCAGCCCGAAGAGCGGAGTTCCGAGATAGCCGCGGCCGAGCCGTATTTCATCGGATCGCACTCCGGCGCATCGGGTGCATGGCTGAGCGGACCCGAGGACCTGCAAACGGACGAAACCCGGAAGGAGTATTTCTGGGGATACGCTCACATGTCCACGGTGAACGGCCTGTTCTGCGCGGGCGACGCTTCCGGCGCCTCCAGCCACAAGTTCTCGTCGGGGTCGCACGCCGAAGGGCGCATTGCCGCCAAGGCCGCGATCAAATTCATCGTCGAGAACAACACGATGCCGGAGATCGAGCCGGCCGCGCTCGAAGCGCTCAAGGCCGAAATTCTGAAGCCGCTCGACACGTTCGAGCAGTTCAAGAACGCGACCACCGATCCGGAAATCAATCCGAATTACATCAAGCCGCGCATGTTCATGTTCCGCCTCCAGAAGATCATGGACGAATACGCGGGCGGCATCACCTCGCAGTTCACCACCAACGAAGCCCTGCTGACGAAGGCGCTGGAACTCCTCGCCTTCCTGAAGGAGGATTCGGAGAAGCTGGCTGCGACGAACCATCACGAGCTGATGCGGTGCTGGGAGAACGTGCACCGCATGTGGCAGGCCGAGGCGCACGTCCGGACCATTCTGTTCCGCCAGGAAACACGGTGGCCCGGTTATTACTATCGCGCCGACAAGCCGAAGCTCGACGAGGAGAAGTGGCATGTTTTCGCGAACTGCCGCTTCGACCCCAAGACCGGAGACTGGGAAATGAAAGCCCGGCCGGTTCTGCACATCTTCGTATCGCAGCCCAAGGAACCCGCGCTGGCGAGTGCTTGAAGCTGCCGAGCAGGGCGGGAGGCCGGATCCTCCCGCCCATGGGAGACCTGTCATGAACGATGAGCTCCATCCGCGCTGCCCACATTGCGGCCACCGCATGCCGCGCTGGACGAATCCCCAGGGTTCCAGCTGGGGCGGCGAATTCCAGTATGTCTGTTTCAACGACGAGTGTCCGTATTACAGCCGCGGCTGGAGTTGGATGGAGCGCCAGTACGGCCTGGCGGCCTCGTACCGTTTCCGCATCGACCCGGAGACCGGCCAGCGCGGGCCGCTGCCCGTCTGGAGCGACCGGGACTTCCGCTGCAACATCATTCCCGAAGAGCGCGCGGAGTTATCCCATGCCCTGTGAAACCCTAATCACCCCTGAATCGATCCTGAAGGACACGGCCCGAATGGGCGCGGACGACTGCTTCACGTTCCACTGCGGTCCGGAACTGGACTGCTTCACGAAATGCTGCCGCGACGTGGCGATCGTTCTGACGCCCTACGACCTGCTGCGGCTGAAGCGCACCTTGCGCATGGATTCCTCCGAGTTGCTGGAGAAGCACACGCTGCGCATGCAAGGGCCCGAACAGAAGTTCCCGATGGTCATCCTGCGTATGCAGGACGACGGCTCCCGGCGATGCCCCTTCCTGTGCGAGCAGGGCTGCCAGGTCTATCCGGACCGCCCTTGGGCGTGCCGCATGTATCCGCTGGGCGCGGCGGAACCGAAGACGCCTGCGGGAGAGAATCAACCATTTCACTTCGTCGTTCGAGAGGCGCTGTGCCACGGACATGGAACGGGAGCGTCCGTTTCGGTCCGCGAATGGATGGCCGCCCAGCAAATCGAAGAATTCGAAATGATGTCCACCGGTTTTAAGGAACTTACGCTGCACGAGTTCTGGGACGGGAAAACGCCGCTGACGCCGCAACAGCTGGACATGTTTTATATGGTCTGCTACGACGTCGACCGCTTCCGCCGTTTTGTCTTCGAAACGCGGTTCCTGCAACTGTTCGATATCGACGAGGCCCGCATCGAAGCGCTGCGGACGGATGACGAGGAACTCGTCGATTTTGGCATGCAGTGGCTCCGGTTCGCACTTTTCGGGGAACGCTCGATGAAACTACGGCGCAACTCGGTGGGGGAAAAGGAAGCGCAATGAACGCCGGGGTTCGCAAGCCCGTAATGGTGATCGGCGGCGGCATCGCGGGATTGACGGCGGCGGTGGAATTGGCGGATACGGGGGTCCCGGTGATCCTGGTGGAGAAGTCGGCCGGACTCGGCGGCCGTGTCGCACGGATGCACCAGTACTTTCCGAAAATGTGCCCTCCGGCTTGCGGGCTAGAGATGCACTTCCGACGGCTCCGCGGGAATTCCGCGATCACCGTGCTCACGCTGGCGGAGGTCACGAGCGTGAGCGGGTCGCCGGGCGAATACGAGGTTGCGGTCCGCATCAGCCCGCGTTGCGTAACGGAGGCGTGCACCCTCTGCGGAGAGTGCGCCAAGGTCTGCCCCGCGGAACGGGAAGACGACTACAACTACGGGATGGCCAAAACCAAGGCCGCCTATCTGCCGCACGGCATGACTTATCCGGCACTGTACGCCATCGATCGGTCCGCCTGCCCCGTCACATGTTTAACATGCGTGGATGCCTGCCCCTACGGGGCGATTGAGCTTGACGAGCAGCCCCGAGTCCGGCAGTACAGCGTCTCCGCCATCATCGCAGCCACAGGTTGGAAGCCTTACGACGCGGCGCGTCTCGACACCCTGGGGTTCGGGCGCTGCCGGAACGTGGTTACCAACGTGATGCTGGAACGTATGGCCGCGAGCGACGGCCCGACGGCCGGCCGCATCCTGAGACCCTCCGACAGCCAGGAACCGCGGACCGTCGCCTTCGTGCAATGCGCCGGATCGCGCGACGAGAACCACCTTCCCTATTGCTCGGCGGCCTGTTGCGCGGCCTCGGTCAAGCACGCGGCCTACATCCGGGCGCTCTATCCAGAAACCGCGATCACAATTTTCTATATCGATATCCGCACTCCGGGCCGACTGGAGGAATTCTATTCCCGGACCACCAGGGATGCGAACGTCCGCTTGATCAAGGGCAAGGTCGCGCAGGTGGAGGAGAGCCCCACGGGCGACCTGCTGGTGACGGCGGAAGATGCGCTCGCCAATCGGAAGAACACGATGCACTTCGAACTGGTAGTGCTCGCCACCGGGATGGTGCCGCAAACGGAAGGACTTCCTCCGGGCTTCCACCGGGATGAATTCGGATTCCTCAACGTGCCGAACGGAGGCGGCCTCCTGGCGGCGGGGTGTGTCCGCCGGCCGTCGGAGGTTTCCACCTCGGTCCAGGATGCGACCGGGGCGGCCTTGAAGGCGCTGCAGTGCGCGAATCGGAGCGTTGACCATGGCCGGTAAACTAGGGGTCTACGTCTGCACCGGATGTGGTATCGGCGAGGCGGTCGATGCCGCAAAGATTTCTAAGGTTGCCACGGGCGAATGCAAAGCGGCCGTCTGCCGCACGCATCCGGCACTTTGTGGAGCGGAGGGAAGCGCGCAAATCCGCAAGGATCTGGCCGATAGGGTTGTGGACATCGCTGTCGTGGCCGCCTGCTCGCCGCGATTCAAAGCGGAGGTCTTCAATTTCAATCACGGGGCGGTGCTCGAACGGGTCAACCTCCGCGAGCACGTGGCCTGGTGCCACAAGCCGCACGATGAAGATACGCAGATGCTCGCCGAAGACTACCTTCGGATGGGCGTCGCGCGAGCGAAGAAGACCGAACCTCCGGAGCCGCTCAAGGACGAGATCTCGGCCGCGATCCTGGTGATCGGCGGCGGCGTGGCCGGTATTTCAGCGGCCCTGGAGGCAGCCGCGGCGGGCTACTCCGTCTTTCTGGTCGAGAGGGAAGAAACACTCGGCGGCGCCGCCGCCCGATGCAAGAGGCAAGCCCCGGCCGCGCCGCCCTACACTCTACCGGACGGTGATAGCCTGGCCGCGAGCATCGAACAAGTGCAGTATCACCCCCGCATCCAGGTGTTCCGGTCCGCAAAGGTGATTCGGATCGAAGGCCAGCCGGGGATGTTCGACGTCACCCTGGCCGTCGAGAATGGCGAGAGCCGGATTCGTGCCGGTGCCATCGTGGTGGCGACCGGGTGGACGCCGTATGACGCTTCCCGCCTCGCGCATCTCGGCCATGGCGCGAGCCCCGACATCATCACCAGTATCGATTTCGAGCGAATGGCCGCGGCCGGCAAGATGGCACGTCCTTCGAACGGGCAGCGGGCGGCGAGCATTCTCTTCGTGCAGTGTGCCGGGTCGAGGGACCCCGATCATCTGCCGTACTGCTCCTCGTTCTGCTGCATGGAGACCCTGAAGCAGACCACGTACATCCGGGAGCAGGATCCGGACGCCCGAGTCTACGTCATATATAAGGATGTCCGGACGCCGGGGCAGTACGAACGCTTCTACCGTACCGTTCAGGATCAGCCGCTGAACTTCTTCACCAAGGGTGAAGTGGCAGCGGTAACTCCCGCCGCGGACGGGAAGCTTACCGTCACGGTGAATCACACGCTGCTCGGCGAATCGATCGAGCTCAGCGTGGACCTGGTGGTGCTGGCAACAGGGATGGTGCCGAACGGCGGCGAAAAGATCCTGAACCTGACCTACCGCCAGGGGCCCGAGTTACCGGTCCTGTCGAACGGCTTCCCCGATTCGCATTTCGTCTGCTTTCCCTACGAGACGCGGCGTACGGGGATCTACGCCGCCGGCGCCGCACGGTCCCCGATGGATGCGGCCGGCGCCCGCCAGGACGCCATGGGCGCCGCGCTGAAGGCAATTCAGTGCGTCGAACTCGCTACCCGGGGTCAGGCGGTGCATCCGCGGGGCGGAGACCTTTCCTATCCGTCGTTCTTCCTGCAGCGCTGCACGCAATGCAAACGCTGCACGGAGGAGTGCCCGTTCGGCGCGCTCGATGAAGATGCCAAGGGAACTCCGAAGCCAAATTTGTACCGCTGCCGCCGCTGCGGCGTCTGTCTGGGAGCCTGCCCGGAACGCATTGTCTCCTTCAAGAACTACTCCGTGGACATGATCGCCTCCATGATCAAAGCCATCGAAGTTCCCGAGGAGGACGAAGACAAGCCGCGGATTCTCGCGCTGGTCTGCGAAAACGATGCGTATCCCGCAATGGACCTGGCAGGGCTGAAACGGCGCCAGTACGACCCGAGCGTGCGGGTGGTGCCGCTGCGCTGCCTGGGCTCTTTGAATATCGTGTGGATTGCCGACGCCCTTTCGCGAGGCATGGACGGCGTCATTCTGGTCGGCTGCAAATACGGGGACGACTACCAGTGCCACTTCACGAAGGGCAGCGAACTGGCGCAGCGCCGGCTGGAAAACGTCAAGGAGACGCTCCAACGGCTGCAACTGGAATCCGAGCGCCTGCAACTGACGCAGCTTGCGATCAACGAGTGGGACCGGCTGCCGCAGGTGTTCGACGATTTCGTAGGGCGGATCCGGGCGCTGGGACCGAATCCGTACAAGGGGTTCTGAGATGGCAGACACGCTGTCGATTCAACCCGATACCGCGTTCCTGAAGCGGCTGCTGGCTTCGGGCGGAGGCGACCTCAAGAAATGCTACCAGTGCGCTACTTGTTCGGTGGCGTGTGAGCTCGCGCCGGAGGAGTCTCCGTTTCCGCGTCAGCAGATGATCGAAGCTCAATGGGGACTGAAGGCGAGATTGGTCTCCGACCCGGCGATCTGGTTATGCCACAACTGCGGCAAGTGCACCGAGCGCTGCCCGCGCGGGGCGCGCCCGGGGGATGTTCTGGGAGCGGTCCGCCGCGAGGCGGTCCGGCACTTCGCCTTTCCCGGCTGGATGGGCGCGCTGGTTGCCGATCCCAGGTGGCTGCCGCTGCTGTTTCTGCTGCCGGCATTGATTTTTGCCGCCGTGGTCCTTTGGGCGCCCAAGCCCGTGCCGGCGGCGCCGTTCGAATTCGGAAGCATGTTCCCCGCGAGCGTGCTGGAGCCTCTGTTCTTCGCGGTTTCCGGATTGGCCCTGCTGGCGTTCGTTGTAGGAATCGTCAGGTTCGCGCGGGGCATCGGAGATTCGCCGCCCATGGGATGGACGGCGGCGATGCAGGACATCGCCACGCACCGGCGCTTCAAACAATGCGACGATTCGCGGATGCGCCTGGCCCATCTGCTGACGCTTTGGGGGTTCGTCGGGCTCGCGATTGTTGGAACGGTGGCAGGGATCGGCACGATGGCCGGCGTCCTGCGTACCCCGCTCGCGTTGGCGAGCCCACTGAAACTCTTTGCGAACCTGTCGGCAATCTTTGCGCTGGCGGGAGTTTCCCTGCTTCTCATCCGGCGTGCGGGGCAGGCCCGCAGCACCTATTTCGACTGGTTCTTTCTGGCGGCGCTGAGCAGCGTCGTCTTTACGGGAGTTGCCTCTGAGTTGCTCAGGCTGGCAGAGACCAGGGCCATGTATGCGGTTTACTACATCCACCTGGTGTTGATCTTCGGCCTGCTGCTCTACGCCCCCTATTCCAAGTTCGCGCACCTCGCGTACCGGACGGTGGCGATGGCAAGATCCAGGACATTCAACGCACGTTCATAGGAGACCATATGGCGGAAAACGGAAAGCCGAAGACAGAGCTGCTGGACGAGCTCGAGAAAGGGCCCTGGCCGAGCTTTGTCACGGAGATCAAGAAGACCAGCGATGTCAGTCCCATGTGCGACGATCTGCTGGGGCAGTTGGAACTCTCCTACGAAGAGAGGAAAGGCCATTGGAAACACGGCGGCATCGTCGGTGTACTCGGCTATGGCGGCGGCGTGATCGGCAGGTACAGCGATGTACCGGAACAGTTTCCGAAGGTCGCCCACTTCCATACGCTCCGCGTCAACCAGCCCTCCGGGTGGTTCTACACGAGCGAAGCGCTCCGGACCCTTTGCGGCATCTGGGAGCGCCATGGTTCCGGCCTTACCAACATGCACGGATCCACCGGCGACATCATCTTCCTCGGCACGAAGACCGATGAACTGGAGCCCACGTTCAAGGAACTCACGGAAGCGGGTTTTGATCTGGGCGGTTCCGGGTCCTGCTTGCGGACGCCCTCGTGTTGTGTGGGCCCGGCCCGCTGCGAGTGGGCATGCTACGACACGATGAAGCTCTGTTATGACTTCACGCAGGCCTACCAGGACGAACTGCACCGTCCGCCGTTCCCGTACAAATTCAAGATCAAGTGCGCCGGATGCGCCAACGATTGCGTGGCTGCGGCGGCGCGCTCGGATCTTTCGATCATCGGCATCTGGAAAGACGACATTCAGCAGGACGACGCCGCGGTAGCCGAGTATGCGGCCGGCGGCCTCGATATCCAGAAGGACGTCTGTGACCGGTGCCCGAGCCGATGCATGAGCTGGGACGGGAAGAAGCTGGCGATCGAAAATCACGAGTGCGTCCGCTGTATGCACTGCATCAACGTGATGCCGAAGGCCCTCCAGCCGGGCAAAGAGCGCGGAGCCGCAATCCTGATCGGCGCCAAGGCCCCCATCGTGCAAGGCGCCCTGCTCTCTTCCGTTCTGATTCCATTCATTCCCGCCGAGGAACTCTTCGAAACCCTGAAAGAGTTGATCTCCAGGTTGTGGGAATTCTGGGACGAGTACGGCAAGAATCGCGAGCGCATCGGCGAACTCATTCAGCGCGTGGGAATGGCGAACTTCCTGGACGCGATCGGCCTGGAGCCGGCGCCCGAGATGGTCACCGCGCCGCGTGACAACCCCTACATCTTTTTCCAGAAGAGCGACCAGAAGTGAGCGAGGAGGCCAAAATGACAGCACAGCCAAAACGAATTACCGACATCGGACCGCCGCAATACGAAAAATACCTGCCACCGGTGGTCAAGCGGAATTACGGACGGTGGAAGTACCATGAGACTCTCGCTCCCGGGGTGCTCTGTCACGTAGCGGAATCGGGCGAGAAGTTGTACACGGTTCGGGCGGGATCGCCGCGCCTGTTGAGCGTCCATACGATCCGGCTGTTTGCCGATCTTGCCGACAAGCACTCGGGCGGATATCTCCGGTTCACGAGCCGCAACAACGTGGAGTTTCTGCTGGAAGATCCGGCGCATATCGAACTGCTGGTTCAGGATCTGAAGGCCGCCGGCTACCCCGTGGGCGGCACCAACGCCAGCATCAGCAACATCGTGCATACCCAAGGCTGGGTGCACTGCCACTCTTCCGCGACGGACGCCTCGGGCCTGGTCAAGTGCATGATGGATGAGCTCTATCCCTACTTCGTGGCGGAGAAGCTCCCGGCGAAATTGCGGATTGCGGTGGCCTGCTGCCTGAATATGTGCGGCGCGGTTCACTGTTCCGATATTGCAGTCCTGGGAATCCACCGCACGCCTCCGAAGGTCCGGCATGACGTGCTGCCCAAGATCTGCGAGGTTCCGACCCTGATCGCCTCCTGCCCCACGGGCGCGATCCGGCCGACGACCGTCGCCGGAAAGCAATCGGTGGAAGTCCTGGAAGAACAGTGCATGTTCTGCGGCAACTGCTACACGGTCTGCCCGGCAATGCCGCTGAACGATCCGGAGAACGATGGAATTTCCATTTGGGTTGGCGGCAAGGTGAGCAACGCCCGCAGTTCGCCGAAATTCACCAAGCTGGCCATTCCTTACCTGCCGAATCACCCGCCGCGGTGGCCCGAAGTGGTGAACGCCGTGACGAATATCGTCGAGGTCTATGCGGCGAATGCACGGAAATTCGAACGCGTGGGCGAATGGATCGAGCGTATCGGCTGGCCGCGCTTCTTCCAGTTGACCGGGATCGAATTTACGCGCTACCACATCGACGACTTTAAGAACGCGGGCATGACGTACGCACGCTCCGCGCACCTCCGGTTTTAGGAAAGCGAGGCTGAACATGAGTCCCAAGCCGGCCGAAAATCCTGAAGAGCTCACGGTACTCCTGAAGAACTGGCAAGACATCGAGACCGCCACCATCACGCACACCAGCGCGGTGATCGCCAAGACGAAGAACCCACTGATCCGGCTGGTGATGGAGATCATCCGCCAGGACTCCCAGATGCATCATCGTGTCCAGCAGGTGCTGCTCGATAGTGTGGAGCAGCAAGCCTTCACGCTGACGCCCGAAGAGCTGGGCGATATCTGGGACATGGTGGAGAAGCACGCGGAGATGGAGAAGAAGACCATCGAATTGGCCGAGTCCGCCCGCAAGAACTGCCGGCTGTTCGTCCAGCGGCACCTGTTGACATACCTGCTGGAAGACGAGAAGAAGCACGACCGGCTGCTCGGCCAGCTCGAGGATTTCAAGCGCAACATTTACCCGTACGCGTAGGGACCTGAACCATGCCGCTGTTTAAACAAGTGAAAAAGCCGGTGATCAAGGCAACCGCCCCGGCCGGAGCGGAGATCAGCCCGCAGCGGCCGGCTTACGTTCCCAAGGCGCCGCCCTGCGCGGGCGGCTGTCCGGGAGGAACGGATATTCGCGGGTGGCTGACGACCATCGCGCAGGCGGAAGCTTTCGGGCGCTCGATGGACGAAGCGTACCGTATAGCGTGGAAGACGATCACGGACCGGAACCCCTTCCCTGCAGTGTGCGGGCGAGTCTGCCCGCACCTCTGCGAGGACGCCTGCAACCGTCGTAAGAAGGATGGCGCAGTCGCCATTAATGCGCTCGAGCAATTCGTGGGCGATTTCGGAATCGCTCAAGGTCTGAAACTGGAGCGGTTGACCGCCGAAAAGCGCACAGAAAGCGTCGCCGTCATAGGCGCCGGGCCGGCGGGGCTCTCCTGCGCCTACCAGCTTGCCCGGCGCGGATATCCTGTCACGATATTTGAAGCCTTCCGCGAGGCCGGCGGCATGCTGCGCTACGGCATTCCCAAGTACCGGCTGCCGCGCGAGGTCCTGGATGCGGAGGTCAACCGGATCCTGGAACTCGGCGTCGACCTGAAATGTAACACCGTAGTGGGAAGCGATGTTCCTTTAGAGGATCTCCGCAATCGATACAAAGCGATTTTCGTCGGGGTCGGCGCCCACCGGGGTATCCAACTGCGGATTCCCGGGGACGACGCGCCGAACGTCCTGACCGGCACGGAGTTTCTGAACCGCGTCAATAGCGGCGAGGAGGTCCGGATCGGCAAGAAGGTGCTGGTGATCGGCGGCGGCGATACCGCGATTGATTCGGCGCGTGT
Organism: Bryobacterales bacterium; assembly: GCA_963796485.1. Classification (GTDB taxonomy): domain Bacteria; phylum Acidobacteriota; class Terriglobia; order Bryobacterales; family Bryobacteraceae; genus CAWCDJ01. The sequence goes on along the minus strand of CAWCLV010000009.1, from coordinate 24,606 downwards.
CAGTAAGCGGCTCGGAGCCGATGTGACGATTCTCTACCGCCGGTCGCGTTCGGAGATGCCGGCCATCAAGCCGGAGATCGACGGAGCGCTCGAGGAGGGAGTCCGAATTCAATTCCTGACCGCGCCGGTCGCAGTGCTGCGCCATAACGGCGAAGCTAGCGGTCTCCGTTGCGTTCGCATGGATCTCGGAACGCCGGATGCCTCGGGGCGCCCGCGTCCCGTGCCGCGGCCCGGTTCCGAGTTCGACCTGGAAGCGACAACCATCATCGCCGCGATCAGCCAGGAGCCGAAACTCAACGGACTCGATCTTGCACGCAATGGAGAGAAGTGGATTCCGACGAATGATGCCGCCGTGGCCGGCATGGAGGGTGTTTTCGCCGGAGGCGACAGCGTCGAACTCGGGCTGGTCACGATCGCGATCGCACAGGGCCGGTTCGCGGCGGAAGCGATCGATGCGTGGATTCGCAACCAGCCGCTGGAACGACCCGTGCCCGGTCCGTGCATTACACCGGAGCAGGTGAAGCTCGACTGGTACCCACCCGCGGAGCGCCACGAGCGCGGGGACGTGCCGGTGGAACAGAGGGACGCCGAAACCGAGGTCCAAGTGGGGCTCGGCGAGGCGGAAGCCCTGGCCGAAGCGAAGCGATGCATGTCATGCGGCATGTGCATGGACTGCGAAACATGCTGGATGTACTGCACCAATAACTGCTTCGTCAAGCTGCCGAAGGGCGAACATTACAAGGTCAAGCTGGAGCTTTGCAACGGCTGTAAGAAATGCGCCGAAGCCTGCCCCTGCGGGTATTTGGAGATGAATTAACTCACCAGGAGGTGTGAAGTGCCGGTATTCGAAAGTAATGGCAAGACGTACGACGTGGATGAGGACGGGTTTCTGCAGGAGCCCTCGATCTGGAACCAGGATGTGGCTACCGATTTTGCCACTTCCGAGGGGGTCGCGGAACTGACGGAAGCCCACTGGAAGATCATCAACTACCTGAGGAACTATTACCTGCAGTTCGGGATCGCTCCCATGATCCGGAAACTGTGCAAGGAAACCGGGTTCAAGCTGAACGAGATCTACCAGTTGTTTCCATCGGGCCCTGCGAAGGGTGCCTGCAAGCTGGCCGGCCTTCCGAAGCCGACAGGCTGCGTATAGCCGGGAGGCGGGCCATGGAGGGCAGGGATCTGATTGCCGAAGTGTGGTTCCGGCGGGTGCTCCGCACCTATCCGCCGCAAGGGGCGGAGTTCCTCGCCACGGAACGGGATCCGTTTCGGAATCCGTCGGGACAGACCATGCGGAAGGCGCTGCTCACGCTGCTCGATGAGTTGTGTCTCGGCATGGACCGTGAACGCGTAAACGGCGCGCTCGATTCGCTGATGCAGATGCGCGCCGTGGAGAACGTGCCTCCGAGCCGGGCGTTGGAGTTCCTGTTTCAGCTCAAAGATATTCTGCGCGTTGAACTCGCCGGCGCCGACCGGGAACTGCTGAACGGGCGAATCGACGAACTGGTGCTGCTGGCACTCGACCTCTATATGAAGTACCGGGAGCGGACGTACGAGGTGCGGGCCAACGAAGTCCGAAGGCGTGTTTTCGTGCTGGAACGCCGGTTGGCGCCGAGCGAGGTATCGGCCTGGCAAGAGCGAGGTGCCCGGTGAGAAAAGCGCTGGCGGCAGCATCGCTGGTGGCCGCGATCTCGCTGTTGTCGGCGGCTGGGAGCCGGATTGCGTGGGTGCAGATGCCGCTGGCTGCCGCGGTTCCGTATGCCGCGCTGACCATCCTGTTAGCCGGACTCAGTTGGCGGGTTATTCGCTGGTCAAGGTCGCCGGTACCATTTCGCATTCCGACGGTTTGCAGCCAGCAGAAGTCATTGCCGTGGATCAAGGCAGGCTGGTTGGATAGCCCGTATTCCACGCCGGGTGTGGTCGCCCGGATGCTGCTTGAAGTTCTGCTGTTCCGCAGCCTTTTCCGCAACACGCGGTCGAGGCTTGAAGCAAGCCCCAGGCTGATTCAGGCAGAAGCCAGGTGGCTTTGGCTCGGCGCGCTGGCATTCCACTGGTCGCTCCTGATTATTCTGTTGCGGCATCTGCGGTTCTTCGTGGAGCCGGTGCCCGGCGTTGCGGTGGTGCTCGAGAAGCTGGACGGCTTCTTCCGGATCGGAGCGCCCGCGCTCCTGCTCACCGATGTCGCCGTGCTCGCGGCGCTTCTCTACCTTCTGCAGCGGCGCTTTCGCGATCCGCAGGTGCGGTTCATCTCTCTCTTCACGGATTACTTCGCTCTCTTTCTCCTCCTGGGAATCACCGGGACAGGCGTCTGGATGCGGTACTTCTCACGGGTGGATGGCGTGGCCGTCAAGCAGCTTGCTCTTTCGCTGACGGTCTTCTCGCCCACCCTGCCTTCCGATCCGGGTGCGCTGTTCTTCGTTCATCTGATGCTGGTTTGTACTCTGGCTGCGTATCTACCGTTCAGCAAACTGGTACACCTGGGCGGCGTATTCCTCAGCCCGACCCGCAATCTCGCGAACAACAACCGGATGAAGCGGCATGTCAACCCCTGGAATTACCCCGTGAAGGTCCACACCTACGAGGAATGGGAAGAGGAGTTCCACGACAAGATCGAGGCGGCCGGCCTACCGGTCGAAAGGTCCTGAGTCATGTCCCAGCCGAAACCGGAAGAACTCGTGCAGATTCAGTACGGGCCCCAGCCTCGCGACTGGATGGATCCGGCGGTCGAGTTCCGCAAGGGCACCTTTTGTTATAGCGCTCTTCCCAAAAATCTGAAGTATCTCGGCCTTCCTAACGCCCGCGAGTGGCAACCCTTCGACGAGGATTGGAAACTTCCACCGGACTGGAAGCGGATCATCCTCGACGGCATGAAGGAGCGGCTCGAAAAATTCCGCTCCTTCCGGCTTTTCATGGACATCTGCGTGCGCTGCGGGGCGTGCGCGGATAAGTGCCACTTCTTCCTCGGCTCCGGCGATCCGAAGAACATGCCGGTGCTGCGCGCCGAGTTGATGCGGAGCGTGTACCGTCGCTACTTCACGCCGGCCGGCCGCCTCCTGGGCGAGCTTGCCGGAGCCCGCGACCTGACCGAAGACGTCATCAAGGAGTGGTTCTACTACTTCTATCAATGCACCGAGTGCCGGCGCTGCTCGGTGTTCTGCCCCTATGGAATCGATACCGCGGAGATCACGATGATCGGCCGCGAGTTATTGAACCTGATCGGGTGCAACATCAATTGGGTGCTCGAACCGGCGGCCAACTGCTTTCGCACCGGTAATCACCTCGGTGTGCAGCCGCATGGCTTCAAAGACAGTGTGGATTTCGCGGTGGACGAACTCGAAGAGCTCACCGGTATCCGGGTGGACGCCTCGATCAACCGCAAGGGCGCCGAAGTGCTGTTCATCGTGCCCTCGGCCGATTACTTCGGGACGCCGCATTACTATACGTTCCTTGGCTACCTGGCCCTGTTTCACGAGATTGGCCTGGATTATACATTCAGCGCGTACGCCTCCGAAGGCGGCAATTTCGGCCTGTTCAACTCCCACGAGATGATCAAGCGGCTGAACGCCAAGATCTATGCGGAGGCCAAGCGGCTGGGAGTGAAGTGGATCCTGGGCGGCGAGTGCGGCCACATGTGGCGTGTCCTGCATCAGTACATGGACACGATGAACGGGCCCGCCGACTTCCTGGAGGTGCCGGTCTCCCCCGTAACCGGCACGCGCTTCGAGAATACGCGATCCACCAGGATGGTGCACATCTGCGAATTCACGGCCGACCTGATCCATAACGGCAAGCTCCGGCTGGACCCTTCCCGAAACGATCGCTGGAACGTGACGTTTCACGATTCCTGCAACCCCGCGCGTTCCATGGGGCTGCTCGAGGAGCCGCGCTATATCCTGCACAGCGTATGCAACCAGTTCCACGAGATGCCGGAGAACACGATTCGGGAGCAGACGTTTTGTTGCGGGAGCGGGTCGGGCCTGGGCACGGACGAAAATTTCGAAATGCGGATGCGCGGCGGACTTCCTCGCGCCAATGCCGTGAGATACGTCCACGAGCGCTACGGAGTGAACCTGTTGACGTGCATCTGCGCCATCGACAAAGCCACTCTCCCGCCGCTTCTGGAGTATTGGGTGCCCGGGGTGGAGGTCGCCGGGATTCACGAACTGGTGGGCAACGCGCTCGTCATGCGCGGCGAGCATCCACGAACCACCGACTTACGCGGCGAGCCGCTGGCAAAGGCGGAGGTGGTCCATGCGTGATCGCGGCATTATCTGGACGGCCTTGGCGATCTTCCTTGTGTTCGCCACGTTCCCGCTCTGGCACAACCTCTCCGCGGCGGTTACGCCCAAGGGGCCGAACCCGGTGCTGCCCGCCGGTGCGCGGCAGTGTGTGGCGCCCGTGGCCTACATGAAGTCGTCGCACATGAAGTTGTTGCTCGACTGGAGGGAGCAGGTCGTCCGGCAGGGAGGGCGCGAGTTCACGGCGTTCAACGGGCAGCGCTACAACATGAGCCTCACTTCGACGTGTCTCGAACAGTGCCATACCGCCGGCAGGGCCGAGTTTTGCGACCGCTGCCACAACTACGAAGCTGTTTCAATCCCTTGTTGGGACTGCCACTCCGACTTCAAGGCCAACACCGGGGGCGCCAAATGACGATCACCAGGCAATCGTTCCTGCGGCTCAGCGGACTCTCCTTCCTCGCCAACTGCGCGGGCAGGTTGCGCGCCGCGGTGACGCCGGCGCGCTGGGGAATGGTCGTGGACGTGGCGAAGTGCCTGAAGCAGCCGAATTGCACGAAGTGCATCGCCGCCTGCAACCAGGCGCATAACGTCCCGTCGATTCCCGACCCTCGGCGCGACGTCCGTTGGATCTGGAAGGATTCCGCGCAGCATGCCTTCGCCATCGAGGCGGATTACGCGGAAGTGCCGGCCGTGCCATTCATGCTGTTGTGCAACCACTGCGACAATCCCCCGTGCGTGCGGGTCTGCCCGACACAAGCCACCTTCCGGCGCGAGGACGGAATCGTTGCCATGGACTGGCACCGCTGCATCGGCTGCCGGTACTGCATGGCCGCCTGTCCGTACGGTTCCCGCAGTTTCAACTGGATGGACCCGCGCCCCTATATTCACAATGTGAACCGTGAATTTCCCACCCGCACCAAAGGCGTTGTGGAGAAGTGCAATTTTTGCAGCGAGCGGCTCGCAGTCGGAAAGCCCCCGGCGTGCGTGGAGGCGTGCCCGGAGAAAGCGCTGGTCTTCGGCAACCTCGCCGATCCGCGCTCGGCCATTCGGGAACTCCTTCGGACGCGGCACACGGTTCGGCGAAAGCCCGAACTGGGCACGCACCCGCAGGTCTACTACATCGTGTGAGGATTCCATATGTTTCTATTTGAGAAGGCACTTACAGGCAGCCGCGGGTACCGGCTCTGGATTCTCGGCCTTCTCCTGGTGATCGGCGCCGGTTTCGCGTGCTATCTCTACCAACTGCAATACGGCCTGGCCGTGACCGGCATGAGCCGCGACGTTTCCTGGGGCCTGTACATCGCCCAGTTCACCTTTTTGGTAGGCGTGGCCGCTTCCGCCGTAATGGTGGTGCTGCCTTATTACCTGCATCATGTCAAGGATTTCGCGCGAATCACTATTTTGGGAGAGTTCCTGGCGGTGGCGGCGGTGACCATGTGCATGCTTTTCATCTTCGTGGACATGGGGCAGCCTTCGCGCGTCTTCAACGTACTGCTCTATCCGACCCCGCACTCGCTGATGTTCTGGGACATGGTTTCGCTGGGAGGCTACCTGGTGCTGAACGCAGTAATTGCGTGGATCACACTCCGCGCCGAGCGCGAAGGGGTTGCGCCACCCCGCTGGATCCGTCCCGTAATTCTGTTGTCGATCCCATGGGCCGTCAGCATCCATACCGTTACGGCGTTTCTCTACTGCGGCCTGCCCGGCCGGCCTCTCTGGCTGACCGCCATTCTGGCGCCCCGCTTCCTGGCATCGGCCTTCGCGGCCGGACCCGCGTTGCTGATCCTCTTATGCATGCTGATCGGTAAGCTCACAAAGTTCCCGCCTGGAGCCGGCGCTCTGCGCAAGCTGAGCCTGGTCGTCACGTACGCGATGGTGATCAATGTCTTTTTCGTCCTGATGGAACTCTTCACGGCGCTCTACAGCGGGATACCGGAAGACGAACAGCCGCTCCGCTACCTTTTCACCGGATTGGGGGGGCACGGGCCGCTGGTGCCGTGGATGTGGCTATCCATGGCGCTCGCTGCCGCGTCGCTACTTCTGTTGATAGTTCCGCGCTATCGTTATAGGAACAACTTGCTCGCTATAGCGTGCGCCATGGTCTTCTTTTCGCTTTGGATCGATAAAGGCATTGGCCTGATCGTCGCCGCCTTTGTGCCGTCACCGCTGGGGGCGGTGACCACGTACGCGCCGTCTCTTCCCGAGGCGCTGATCGCCCTGGGGATCTGGGCAATTGGGGCGCTGATGCTTACCGTGTTCTACAAGATCGCGCTTTCGGTGCGCGGCGAGTCGATGTTCGTTGTCGAGACTTCCCTGGCGGAGGCGGTTCGATGAAAAAGGGGCTCACGGAAGACTGGCTCGCGGTATTGCTCGGCCTGTTCATTTTTGCTCTCTCGCTGGCGGGCTTTATTGGACGCGACCTGCTGGGATGGGCCGTCACGACCTCCGTCTGGACCAATGTCTCCACCGCCCTGGCCCCGGCTTCGAAAAGCTACGCCGCCCTGGGCGGGCCGGCTTCCCTGCTGCTCACATACCTTTTTCTGGTGGTCCTCCTTACCCTGGGAGCAAGCGCGCTCCATTTCGACCCGCTGCGCTTCGCTAAGGGGTTCACGTTCGTCTTCTTCGCAAGCTATCTCTGCTGGATTCTTGGAAGCTGGGCGTACATTGCCGCGACCGGCGACAAGCGTGCCGCTTTCGGAATCGGATGGTCGCTCAGCCTGACGAACGAGGCGGGCTTCATCGTGGCGCTCGCGGCCGGATTGATCCTGGCCAACTTCTTTCCCTTTGCCGCGGCCCGGATGAAAGAAGCCATCCGGCCGGAGTTGTACGTGAAAACGGGCATCGTCATCCTGGGGGGAATGTTAGGCGTTACCGCAGCCGAACAGACGGGGCTGGCCACGTCCATGATGTTCCACGGCCTGTGTGCCATCGTCGCCGCCTACCTTATTTATTGGGCGGTGGTCTATTATGTGGCTCGCCGCTACTTCGGCTTCAGCCGTGAGTGGGCCGCGCCGCTGGCATCCGGAATCTCCATCTGTGGCGTTTCCGCGGCAATTGCCACGGGTTCGGCCATTAAAGCGAGGCCGGTCGTTCCGGTGATGGTCTCGTCACTGGTCGTGATTTTCGCCGTTGTCGAGATGGTCGCGCTGCCGTTCCTGGCGCAGACTTTCCTTTACCGCGAACCTATGGTGGCAGGGGCCTGGATGGGATTGGCGGTGAAAACGGACGGGGCGGCGGTTACCAGCGGGGCCATCGCCGAAGCCCTGATCCGCGCCAAGGCTGCCGCGAACGGGATCCATTACCAACCCGGCTGGATACTGGGGGCAAGCACCACCGTGAAGGTCTTCATCGACATCTTCATCGGCGTCTGGGCATTCGTGCTGGCCTGGATCTGGTCGGCGAAGATCGAGCCGAAGCCGGGGGAGAAGGTCAAAGCAATCCAGATCTGGGAGCGATTTCCGAAGTTCGTCCTGGGCTACGTCGCCACGTTCGTTGCGATCCTGGCGCTTGCGCTGGCTGCCCCGGCTCTCATTCCCAAGACGAAGGCCGCGATGGCGCAGGCAAACGTGTTCCGCGGCATTTTCTTCGTCATGACGTTCTTTACCATCGGAGTGATCTCCGACTTTCGAAAGCTCTGGGAAGAGGGAATCGGAAAGCTGGCGGCCGTCTACATCCTCTGCCTTTTCGGTTTCATTATCTGGGTCGGACTCGCTATCTCGTGGATCTTCTTCCACGGAGTGAAGCCGCCGCTGATTCAAGGATAGACATATGCCGGAACCCAAGCTCGCGCAAGAGCTCAAAAACATGCAGCGGGAGCCCCTGCTGCCGATCGAAAAGAAACTGGTCGCATGGAGCATCCTGCTCGGCCTATTCCTGGTGGCGGTGCTGGTGCTTGCCGACCGTGTGCTGTTCGTGAGGTAATCGGTGCGGCCATGACCTTGGCGGTCTCAGGCGTGCTGTTCCTGGTTCCGGCGCTGGCTGCAGTTGGAGTTTCCTGCCTTGCCCCAACCCTGTCGGCTCAGTGCCTCGTGGAGAACCCGGGAGGCAGCAAGTGGAATTCGAATCGTCCGGCGGACTCCGATGTGCCTGAAGCCGCGATTTCGCCGCTCAGGGATCTCGATCGCACGCTTCCTCAATGGCTTTGTTTCACCTCCGGGTACCGCGCCAGGCTGGAGGGGTATAGCGCCGGCAGTTTCCGCGAGGGGAACTCGGATTACTACCTGCTGACCCGCTTTCGTCTCGGCGTCGCCATCCGGCCCATCCGCTGGTTCAAAGCCTATGTAGAGCTCCAGGATGCCACCGCATTCTGGAAGTCGCCGCCGGTCGCGCCTCCCTATCAGAGCACCTGGGATCTGCGCCGCGCCTTTGTGGATATCGGCGACCCCGAGCAGGACCCGCTTAGTCTGCGAGTCGGCCGCCAGGACATCGCGTTCGGCCACCTGCGCCTGGTCGGAACCGCGTATTGGCGCAATGCCTCGCGCGGGTGGGATGCCGCCATGCTGGCGATCCGGCAGCGAAAGTTCCGCGTGAACGCCTGGGCGGCTTCGCCGGTCGTCGTCTACGATAACGGGCTCAGCCACCATCAGCAGGGCAACAACTTCCATGGCGTCTATTCCAGCTTTCAGGACATCGTCCGCGGGTCTGTGATTGAACCCTATGCTCTATGGCGGCTGACACCCGGACTCAAGACGGAAGCAGGCCAGATCGGGAAGCTCGATGAAAAGACCATAGGGGTGCGGTGGGCGGGGGCCGCCTCGCAACTCGACTACGATTTCGAGGCCGCCAGGCAGATGGGCTCGCTCGGCACGGACGAGGTCCGCGCCTGGGCGTGGAGTGGCATTCTGGGATACACGGTTCCGGCATCCCGTTTGAAGCCGCGTTTCTTCGTTAAATACGATTTCGCGTCCGGCGACAGGAATCCGAATGATGGCCGCCATGAGACCTTCGACCAGCTCTACCCGAATATCCACGACCATCACGGGATTGCCGACCAGGTAGCCTGGCAGAATCTCAAATCCATTCGCTCCGGTTTGAAATTGTCGGTCCGGCGTAACTGGATGTGGGCCGCCGCGTACAACGACTGGTGGCTCGCCAGTGCAAACGACGGATTCTACAATTCTTCCGGCATTGTAGTGGCGCGCGACCCGAAAGGCCTCTCGGGTACCCACATCGGCCGCGAGTACGACGTGCAGACGTCCTACCGGCCGAACCGGAGTCTGGAGATTGGGGGCGGAATAGGCTATATTCGCTCCGGAGACTTTTTGTTGCGCACGAACCACGCTGGTTCGTACGTGTATCCGTACCTGTTGTTGTACTACAACGCCCAGTAGACGTTGGCTTTCGAGGAGGTTCTATGGCGACGGCAGCCGCTCCACCTATCGATCTGGTATGGTGCTTTCCGGAACCCGGGCAGAATGCGTTTGACCTGCGGGCGGGCAGCGCGTCCGTTGGGCGGCTCATCTTCAATCGACAGCCGCAGGGTCGCTCTTTCGCAGAGTATGACGGCCGGCGCTGGACTCTGGACCTCCACGGCGGACACCATCCACACGTCGAGATCCGAGCCGCGGATTCCGAAGAGATCGTCGCGACGTATGTTCCCAACCTGACGGGCGGCGGCTCTGTTTCGTTCGCTTCCGGCGCGCGGTACTGTTGGACGCGCCAGAGCATCTGGAGCGCCCGATGGTGTTTCCGCTGCAAGCAGAACCAGTCCGCCGTTTGTGTCTCGCAGGAGGCGGAGCGGCTGATGGACGGCGGCAAGGTGCATATTTGCCCTGACGCGGCAGCGCTTCCGGAAGCGTCCCTCCTGGTGCTGCTTGCCTGGTATCTCAGGATTCTGGCGTTCGAAAAGCTCGAAGAGACGATCACGCTCTGCGATTGATGAGCCGGCGAACAGGCCGCTTCAGCACCGGCCGGCGGCAACGTAGAAGCTAGAATAGCTGTAATTTACATCTATCATGCACGCGTGTTAGCCTGTACCGTTCAGGGGACGGGCTCGCCCGGAAATGTTACGTCCGGACCCGCGACGAAGGACTACACCTGCGGCAATGGACCAGATTACCGGAGCACACGTGCAAATCGATGAGTCTCAGTTCCAGCCGGAGCGGAAGGCGGTCCGTGAATCTGCAACCGGAAGCGGTGTAGAGCCTGCCCCGATCCGGACGCAGCCGCAATCTACTTGTTTTGTTTGCGGACCGGCGCACCAAACCGGCTTACGGATCCGGTTCGAGCCGGCGGGCGGCGGAGACGTCTACGCCCTCTGGATCCCGGCTCCGGCGTGGGAAGGCTTTGAAGGCATCATCCACGGCGGCATTGTTTCGACGGTTCTCGATGTCGAAGGCCGTCTCGACCGCCGGCCGGCAGGCGTTGACAGCCGAATTGAAAATTCGATTCCGCCGGCCGCTGCCTTCCGGAGAGCAAGTGACGATCCGTGGTTGGATTGTAGACCACGCCCAGCGCCGAATCAGGACGGAGGGTACCGTGGCGGGCAGAGATGGCCTCGAATTCGCCCATGCGTGGGGGACTTTCCTCCCCGCGCATTGATGCAATCCGGAATTCGGAGCACAAATTTTAGACAGCTGACATGATTGGGAGAAAGCACATGAAAATCGCAGTTCCGACTAATGATGGCGTTTCGATTTCCGAGCACTTTGGCAGGAGTGCGGCGTTCCTCGTATTGGAAATAGAAGACGGGAGCATCAAGTCCAGAGAGCTCAGGCAAAACGCGGGGCAACACACTCACGACCACTCATCGTGCGGGGGAGGGAACGGAGCGCACGAGGCACACAACCACGGTTCGATCGTGGCGGCGCTCGCAGGTTGTGAGGTGGTGATCTGCGCCGGGATGGGTTCGCGAGCCGCGGAGGCCCTGAAGCAGGCAGGGATCCGCGAAATTATCGTAGCGCCTCCCGGGCGGGCCGAAGAATTAGCCGGCGCGTATCTGAGGGGCGAACTCGTCTCCACGGCACAGAGTTTCTGCCGCTGCAGTCACTGACCGGCCGGCGCTGCTTTGCCGGCGGCGGCAAACGCGGCATTCACGCGGGTTTTCGCCTGCTCGCAGAGGCGCTTCCTGCCATTGCCCGAGTCTCGCTCACGAAACGCTTCATGGAACCGGCAACGTGGTCAAGCACCGCCGCCCATTCCTGTAAGTGGTCCTCGCCGCGCCTGGTGAGTTTATAAACCCGGCGCGCCGGACCGCTCCCCTCGGTTTCCCACTCCGAGGCCACGTTGCCGTTGGCTTCGAGATTCCGGAGCGTGCGATAAAGTGCGGCTCGCTCGATCACCGCGTCCGTGAGCGCGTATTCATCGAGCCCGTTGCTCAGATCGTAGCCGTACGACCGCCCCCTCTTCTTCAGGAGAAGCAGCACCACCGGCTCGACGAAACGGTACAAATTGCCCATCGCGCAGGTGCAGGGATAATCACGGCTGTGGCCACAGTCTTTCTTACGAGGCATACCTGACTCCGGATATTGATTTCCTGGCCCTCTGGTTTCTCTTGCATGGTAGCACCGCGAAATAGATGGAAACTGCGCTGGCTTCGGAGTTCGACCGTGCCGGTGCAGGTCACTTGCAAGAGTTTCGGCTAACCGTGAGTGCGCCGAGATCTCCGGCGGCGCTATTCGCCGGCCGCCGGATCCGAAAAAAGGGCTTCTACTTCTCCGGCACGGAAACGCGGATATTGCGGAATTGCAACCCGCCGGTATGATCGCCCTGGATGTAGAACGGGCCTGGCTCGCCCTCATTGGCATCCAACGCGCCGCCCGTGATTCCTTCGATCTCTTTGTGATCGATCGTGGTCACGCCGTCGCGCACCACCGTGACCGTGCGGCCCACCAGAGTGACGTCGAACGTCTCCCATGTGCCGGGCTTGCGCGGCATATCTTTTGGAGTGATGCGGCCGTAGATTGATCCGATGCGGCGTTCGGGCGGATTCGACGAAAGCGGTTCGTACTCCAGTTGGACTTCGTAGCGCCCGCGCAGATAAAAGCCGCTGTTGGCGTCGTCGGGGCACTTTACTTCGAAGTGAACTTTGAAATCGTCGAAGGCCCGGGTGGTCTTCAGGTTCGCGCCATGCTCCTCATTGACCAGCATCCCGTCTTTCACCGTCCAGTGGCTGTTGGCGGGGTTGCCGATCGGTTCCCACCCCTCCAGATTCCTGCCGTTCAGCAGAGGTTCCGAAGCGGTCCACGCCATGGGTTCGGAGCGCTTCAATTCCGGGACGGGAATCCCGGCGATCGGCATAGAGCGGTTGCCGCGCTTTTGTACGCCCGTCAGTTTGCCGCCGGCAGCTTCGAGCTCCCATGTGACCGCGGGTCGGTTCTTGGCCGTATCCGCCCCGGAGATGGTCAGCAGGAGCTTAGAGCCCTTGACCTTCGGATCCTTCAACTGGTAAACGTTGCCGCCGGTCGGCTGATACCAGACATCGAGCGCGCCTCCGTGTTCCGTGATCCCGAGCCAGGCCGCGTGCAGGGGGCCGGGAGCCAGGTTGAAATCCCACCGTCCAACGAACTGGCTGGCTTGGGGCCGGGGAGCGGCGCAAGCTACAAACGCGCCCAGAAAGAGCGCACCAAAAATAAGCTTTCGCATAGCTGGTAGTTTACTACCCCGACGCGCGCCGGCTCCCCAACTGTGGCATGCTGCCCGCTAACTAACGATCCTGATCGCCGGGCGACGGGGCTGTCGAGCACCGAATCGCGGCACGCGCGGTACAGGCTATTTCCCGCTGCCCCGCAGCAACTCCCGGGCGCGCGCCACGTTTCGCGCGCGGCCGTGGACCACGATGAGCGCGCGGCCCTGGCGGGCTGCCGTTTCATATCCGCAGGCGGCGACCCGTGATGCCCCGAGCGCATACAGCAAGCTGGCTATCGGCCCTAGAGCGCCAAAAAGCGCTTTGTTTTGGAGGGTGCGCGAGACGCACGCTCCAATCGGCCCTGCCAGCAGTATGACGGGCTGTCCGGGCGCAACCAACACCGTGTATCCCGTCATCTTGTCCAACACCGGAGCGCACCCACCCGCCGCGGCGCGCCGCAGGTGTCCATCGGTCATGCAATACCCGACCGGATCGAAGGCGCTGTACTCATCGATCGCCACCATCGACATGCATTCCGGCTCAATGCCGTGCCTGTCAAGCTCGGCGATCACACGAACCGCCTCGGCTACTCCATTGCACACCGCCACAGCGATGTTTTCAGGAGGCATACACCTGTGCGCCAAGCACGAGAAGAGCCAGACTCTTCACGGTGGTTTCAGTATGCCTGAACGCGGGAGTGACGCGTTTCACATCACGGTGGCGATTTTCTCAGCACCGGTTCGGTGGCACTTGACGTGCGACGAAATGCGGGCATTAATCAGAAAGGGATATCCATATCTTAATCCCAGCTCGAAGGGAGGCGATGGTGAGTTCCGAGCCTAACGACCAGCGGTCAGGGCGGCTCAGAGACTGGGCCGCGCACGCGGCGTTCGCGTGCGCACTGGCGATATTGGGAGCAATCGGAGCCAGTTCGTATTTCAGCTTGCGGGGGCTGGTGGACGCGCAGGCGCGCGTGCAGCAGAGCCACGAAATAATCGACACCCTCAAGGACCTGACGGCGGAGGTCGTCGATGTCGAGAGTTCCGCCCGCGGGTACACCTTTGCAGGCAACGACATCTATCTCGATCCATACTTCGCGGCAGTGGAGAGCGTGAGCAAGACCTTGCACCGGCTGCGGCATGCAACGCCCAAAGATGAAGGGCCAAAAGGGCGGCTGGCGGCTCTCGAGGGGCTTGTCGCCGAGAAGCTCGATTATCATCGCCATTCAATCGAATTGCGCCGGACTAACGGTCCCGGGGCGCCCCTGAAACTGTTCATGACCGGCCGCGGTCATCAACTGATGAACGAGATCCGCGGCATCACTCAGGCAATGACCGCCGAACAGGCGGCGCTGCTGGCTTCATGGACACAGGATTCGGAGTACCACAGCCGTTCGTCGCGCTACGAGATCGTGATCGGCCTGGCCCTGAGCTTTTTCATTCTCATCGTCGTCTATTTCCGCCTTCTGGGTGAGAACAGGGCCCGGCGAGGTTCGGAACGAAGGCTGGTCCATTTGAATCGTCTCTACGCCACCCTCAGTCACGTGGGGCAAACCGTCGTGACCGTTCGGGACGCCGCAACCCTCTGGCAGGAGGTCTGCCGGATCGCTGTCACCGAGGGCGGACTCCGGATGGCATGGGTCGGCATTCTGGAGGAAGACCGCCGGCAAATGACTCCTGCCTGCCACTGGGGGCACGAAGACGGCTACCTATCGCTGCTGGGCATCTCATTGGCGGATTCGCTTCGGGGATACGGCCCGACAGCATCCGCCGTCAGGGCCGGCTTGCATTTCGTATGCAATGACATCGCGCAGGACGCGCGCATGCTGCCCTGGCGCGATGAAGCCATCCGCCGCGGTTACCGCTCATCGGCGGCATTTCCGATCATGGTGGACAGGCGGACCATCGGAGCGTTTTCGGTGTACTCGTCCGAGCCCGGGTACTTCGACGACGAAATCAACGGACTATTCGACGAGATCACCAACAATCTCGGTTTTGCCATGGAGAATATGGATCGCGAGCTCCACCGCGTCGAGGCTGAGCGCCGGTTGCGCGAAAGCGAGAGGCGCTTTCGACAGATGGCCGAAAACATCGAGGAGCTATTCTGGATCACCAATGCCGATTTTACTCGGGCGCTCTACGTCAGCCCCGTATACGAGCGCATTTGGGGACGGCCCAGCCGGAGCGTCTACGAGAACCCGCAGTCGTTCCTGGAAGGAATTCACCCCGATGACCGCGCCGAAACAGAACGGAGTCTATACGAGGCCGCATCGGCCGGGAAAGAGTGGAGCCGGGAGTACCGCGTGGTTCACCCGGATGGTTCGGTTTACTGGGTATGGGACCGGGCCTTCCCGGTTCGAACCGATGAAGACGGACTGACGGGGTGGGCGGGGATTACGCAGGATATCACCGGGCGGCGCCGCGCCGATCAGGCAATGCGCGACCTCAATCAGGACCTCGAACGCCGCGTGGAGGAAAGGACCGCCGAACTGGAGGCAGTGAATCGCAAGCTGATCGAACGCAACGCCGAGGTGGAAAAGGCGAATCGCATGAAGAACCAGTTCCTGGCCCGTGTGAGCCACGAGCTGCGTACGCCGCTGAACGCAATTGTCGGGTACTCGGACCTGCTCAGGGAAGAATCGGCCGGTCCACTCGGCGAGGTATACCAGCGATTCGTGCGCAACGTCCAGGAGGGAGCGCAGCACCTCACGCAACTCGTCAACGAGTTGTTGGATCTGTCGCGCATCGAAGCGGGCCGGATTGAACTCAACCTCGAACGCGTCGATATCTTCGGCGCCCTCACTGAAGTGCTGTCCGTGATCGCTCCTTTGGCGGAAATAAAGAACCTGTCGGTCGAGAACCACGTTTCGCGCGGTATCGAGCTTGTGGCGGATCGCGTGCGACTCAAACAGATCCTCTACAATCTGGTGAGCAACTCGGTGAAATTCACGCCTGAGGACGGGAGACTCTGGATCGACGCAGAGATGGACGGAGAGATGCTCAGTATTTCCGTCGGAGATACGGGAATCGGAATCGCTCCAGAGGAGCAGGAAGCCATTTTCGAGGAGTTCCATCAGGTACCGTCGGCCAATCACCCGGCAGCCGCCGGAGCGGGCTTGGGACTCGCGATCACCCGCAAACTGGCGGAGCTTCATGGCGGCACGGTCCGCGTTGAAAGCGAACAGGGAAGGGGCAGCCGGTTCATCGTCACGCTGCCGGCGTGCGGCCGGTTGACGGAACTCAGGGGAAGAACCACCTATGCCTAAGGTCCTCGTCGTCGATGATAACCGGCCGAGCCGGGAGTTGATTTCGGACATCCTCCGGCCGATGGGGCTCGAGGTGGCTGAGGCGGCGGACGGAACGTCGGGGCTCCGGGCTGCACGGATGATGAAGCCGGACCTGGTGATTCTCGATCTTGCCATGCCGGGTATGGACGGCTTCGCGGTGCTGCAGGAACTACGCACCGATCCGGATTGTGCGGCTACCCCCGTGCTTGCCGTAACCGCCAACGCCACACCCGGCGGGCTGGCGAGAGCGCGCCTGGCCGGATTCACGGATTTCATGACTAAACCCTTGCGCATTGCCGAACTGCGGCGGCGAGTGGAGGCATGTCTGAATGGGCGCAGTTTCTGAAGCACCGTTTACGATACTGGCCATTGACGACGACCCTAAGGCCAGGGAGCTGGTACAGGACGTGTTCTCGACGGAGCGCGACATCACCGTGCTGACCGCTAACGATGCGGCTTCCGGGTTGGAAGTGGTCCGGCGTCGCCGTCCCCGGCTCGTGCTGCTCGATTTGGTTCTTCCCGGGGCGAGCGGGATGTCGGCTCTCGAGGAAATCACAGCGTCGGCGCCCGAAACGGACGTCATCCTGGTCACGGGCCATTACTCTACCGACTCCGCCGTGGAAGCCATTTTGAAAGGCGCGAGCGACTATCTGACCAAGCCCCTGGCTATCCCCATCCTGCGTGAACGTGTGGGGAAACTCCTCGATGCCCACCGCCGGCGCACCCGTGCAAGCCGTTTGAGCGCGGAACTGATGGAGACGTGCCAGTTCGAAGGCATGGTCGGCCGTAGTCCGCTGATGATGGAAGTCTTCGAGCGAATCCGGCGCGCGGCGCCGCACTTCAGGACAGTGCTGCTTACAGGGCCTACCGGAACCGGCAAGGAGCTCGTAGCGAGGGCGATGCATCGCCTGAGCCCCGTGCGGGCCAAGCCCCTCGCCGTGGCCAATTGCTCCGCCATCGTCGAATCGCTGTTCGAGAGCGAACTGTTCGGGCACGTCAAGGGCGCGTTCACCGGAGCCGTTGCGGACACGCTCGGCCTCTTCGAATACGCCAGCGGCGGCGCCGTTTTTCTCGATGAGATCGGCGACATACCTCTGGCGACGCAGACCAAGCTGCTTCGCGTGCTCGAGAACCGGGAATACCAGCGCGTCGGTTCGCCGGTCGCGCGCAGGACGGACGTGCGCATTATTGCCGCGACCAATCGGAACCTTCGGGAGTTCGCGGCGCAGGGCCGGTTCCGCGACGATCTCTATTACCGGCTCTCCATGATCGAGATCAAATTGCCATCCCTGTCCCAGAGGCAGGAGGATCTTCCGCTGCTCGAACGCTACTTCGTCGAGCGCTTTTCGCGCGAGTACGGCAAGCAGGTCACTGGGCTGACGCGCCGCGCGGAAGCGGCCCTCGCCCGCCATTCCTGGCCGGGAAACGTCAGGGAACTGGAGAACGCGATCGGACACGCCTGCATGATGATGGACGGCGACCTCATAGATGTTCCGGACCTTCCCGAGCAGGTTCGCAACCCTGCGCCCCGGCAGGACGCCGAAAGCGTTGAACTGGTCCCCATGTCGGTGGTGGAGCGCCGGCATGCAGCGAAGGTTTTGGCCGCGATGGGTGGAAATAAGGTCCAGGCCGCCAAAGTCCTGGAGATTCACCGCGCCACGCTGGCACGGCTGCTTCAGGATGAGGACCGGCAGAGCGCGCCCGTTCCTGGTCCAGTCATCCCTCGGTGACGGACGAAAATCACACACTGCCCAAGAGAATCCCGACCCGTGCGATCAAGTCCGCCGCCCCGAAAGGTTTCTGCAATACCAGCCCGGCAGGCACGGCGAGATCGACCCAATAGCCCGTCATAAACAGAACTTGCGTCTCCGGATGCAACAAGGTCAACTGCTCGGATAGCCCGATGCCGTCCAGGCGCGGCATGATGCAGTCCGTCAAGAGGAGATCGATTCTTCCCCCGTAACTCGCGGCCCAGGTAAGAGCGTCCTTTCCGTCACGCGCTTCGACCACCTCGAAACCGCGCCTGCGCAGCGCGTCACTCACGAAGCCGCGAACGATGTCCTCATCTTCCGCGACCAGAATCAGCGTCCCTTCGGCATGTCTCGCCACGGCGGCAACGCTGCACATGCAATACCACTTCGCCGTGTGGTCTACGGCTCGGACAGGAGCCGGTCAACATCGCTCCGAAGTCGGCGCTCGCCGACCGCGCCCACATAGACCTTCGCGACACGCCCTTCGCGATCCACCAGGAAGGAAGTTGGAAGGCTTTCAACCGCGGCACTCAGGGGGGAACCCTGGCTGGGCATCACGACCGTGTACGGAACTCGAAACTCCCGTATGAAGCGGCGCACGGGTTCCGCGTCGTCATCCATGGAAACACCGACAATCTCGAAGGGCTTGCCTTCGTATTCCGCGGCCAGGTCCACGAAACCGGGGGTTTCCTGACGGCAGGGAGGGCACCACGATGCCCAAACATTGATCAGGACGACTCTACCCCTGCGATCGGCCAGTTTCCAGGGATGGCCGTTCAGGTCGGTGGATGCGACCTCGACCATAGGCTTTCGGCCGCCGGGATTCGGCACATTCACGGTGGCGCTTCCGTCTTCCGTGCCGATAAGTACCGCCACCATAGCGGCAACGAGAAGGAATCCGGCGAGTTGCACGTCGTAGCGCCGCCAGAACGTTTTCGGATTGATGTCCATCTATTACGGCGATTCGGTATTCGCCGTCCGGTGACACCCGGCGCAATTTTCTTCGAGGCCAATCGTGTCCATTCGTCCGGCGCCTAAATTTGCGGCTACTGATCGAAAATGCGCCACGCGCGGTCTTCAAAAAAACGGACCGGCGCAGCGGAGGTGCATCTGCGCCGGTCCAGGCGGGAAGAAATGGCGATATGGAGGATCGCCGTATCAGTGGGTGATCCTGCTTTACCGTTCCCTGGCGGCAGCCCGGGCTCGTAATAGTCCGGGAGCCCGGCGCTGGTTCGTCCCGATAGCCCTCTGGAGCACCAAACGCGCCCGGCGGAGGCGGGTCTTTACACAAGCCTCGGAGATACCCAGAGTGCGGCCTGTCTCGGCAGTGGTGAATTCGCGGAGCGCGCGCAGGCGAAAAACCAAGCGGTACTCGGGCGTAAGTCGATCGAGGGCATGCTCCACCATGCGGCGCGTCTCCCGGTAGGAGGCGGTCTGCTCCGGATCCGGCGTGACGGCAGGGCGGGTGTCCGGGACGTCTTCGCAGTATGCGGTGTGCCGGTTCTGCCGGTAGCGCGCACGAATCTCGTTCATGGTAATCGACGCCATCCATTGAAAGTACGCGGCCGGCCCCTGATATTGGTCGAAATGGCGGAACGCCAGAAGATGGGCCGTTTGAACCACATCCTCGGCCTCCGAACAATCACGAACGAATCGCTGCGCAACCCGGCGCAGCCTTTGACTGTGACGCGATGCGAGGACGCCGTACGATTCCCGATCGCCCGCCCTTACACGCTGAATCAGTTCTTCGTCGCTCAACTCTGCGCTCATGATCCCCTCGGCGCCGAAGATGCAGCCGAAGGACCACTGGCG
The DNA here is from genome assembly GCA_963796485.1 of Bryobacterales bacterium. Taxonomy (GTDB): domain Bacteria; phylum Acidobacteriota; class Terriglobia; order Bryobacterales; family Bryobacteraceae; genus CAWCDJ01. The sequence continues at coordinate 4,950 of CAWCLV010000009.1, read as the reverse complement.
GATTGCGCGTGGACGGCTTGTTTTCAGAGCGTTGCACGTCGCCGGCAGCTCTCCTGAAATCCCGATGAAGCTGTATTTTGCGCCATTGCCACTATTCTCGCCAGAGCAAACGTTTTCGCGCCGTAGCTTGGTGATCCGCTGCAAACAGCGCCGGGCGTTGACTCATTCAATCTTCCGCGCCGGCCCTCGAGGCTTTGGGCCGGTGCGTGCCACCGGTACAAGACGTGAGCCGCTGAGGCTGTTCCAGTAACGATCCGACGGCATCGCGGGTCTGGAGAAGGGTGGTCGTAAGCGAACTAATCGAAAGACGGTTGACCACCGGGTTCACCACCCAGCGGAGCGATGCCGGCACGTCCCGTGTCAGGGCAAAGGCTTCCAGCTCGAGATATACCCCTCCATCCCGCTCTTCATATCTCGCGACGCTGCGCAGCAGCCAGATGAAACCGTTGCCTTGGCCGGGGGGCAGGAGGTGCTCACCGCTCTCGCCGTAGTCTTCGATCTCCCGAACCTGGGTTGTGGTGGCGACGCTGTAGCCGCGCCGTCTGTCCAGTAGAGTGTCGTGGGCCTCGTACTGGCCCTCCACGGCTGCGTTGACGAAAAGAATCCGGTGCTGCCAGGTCATCGAGAACCTCTGCTCTGTCTCCGTGCAAGCGAGCACCTTGGAATCGGCAACGACGGGCTTGTAGAAGATCTTATAGCGGTCGTAATCGTGAACCACCGCAAACAGTCCTTCGAGTGTGGCCTTTGGAATGAAGACCGCGCCGATCCAGTCATGAATCACCCCATCCGGCACACTCCGGGTTCCGCGTCCGGCCAAGGGGGCGACCAGGACCTCGCCGTGCCGCAGACGGGAGCTCCGATCCGGTTGTTCATCGGCCCATAGAAATGGCCGCTGGCCATCCACGCGCGCCTGCAGGCGCAAATCGGCGGTTCGGAGGTAGTCGTTCCAGGCGTTCAACGTGCTGCGCTGTAATTCAACTGCTGCCAACTCCCCAGGGATGCCAACGGCCAACAGCACGAGTCCGAGAGGTATTTTCACGGCATTCATTGCTTGGCTCCTATGCAGTGTTTCCGATCTGTAGAGAGGGCAGCCGGACGGCCAGACTGCCGAATCCGGATCTGATTGGAGTCATGGCACTTACATGTCTTCTGCCGGCCTTCATCGTGCCGGCGCTGCCGGAATGCCAGCACCCTGCCGGAATGCCGGTAGACCCGTTCAGTGCCGCAGGCTGCCTACGCAACTTCCCGGCTTCCGCCGTGTGCCGGAACAATGGCAGTTTGCCGATATTCCAGCAGCAATTCCCGGCTGCGTTCGGACGAGTGACCCTAAAACCATTGGTTTCAATGTTCTGCGAGATGGTTCGCAGCGTGCCTTACCCTAGGCATGGGCCCTATTAAGGTCTGGCTGGTTCTCTTCTTATCCGTGGCGCCACAGGCTATGCTTTGGGCCGAGGGTCCATCCGGAGCGCCTGCCCCGCTCGACAGCTCCGTTCCCAATCCGAAACTGGCTCTCGCAAAATACTTTGCGGCCCCCTGGTCCGGTTCGTCCTGGAGCGCGGAGACGATCGAGATCGAGGCGTCGATCCCCAACTTGGCGAAAAACGGCCGGCTTCTTGCCATCCGCCGGCTGGCGCCGTTCGGCAAGCCGGCATACCAGGTCCTCGAGATGGCGGGCGACCGCACGGTAAAACAACAGGTCATTGCACGCTATCTTTCCGCCGAGGTGGAAGCAGCGGCATTGCCCCCCGCGTCAATCGCAGTTGCGCCCCCAAATTACCGCTTTCGTTACGCGGCATCCATCGCCGATGGCGAAACGCTCACATATATTTTTGAGATCACACCCCACAAGAAGCGAGCGGGCTTGATCCGTGGCCAACTATGGATCGATGCCGGCACCGGTGCCGCGTTGCGGCTGACGGGCCATCTGGTTCGAATGCCCTCGATATTTCTGCGCCGTATCGATCTTACCCGCGATACCAGCATTCGCAATGGTTTGCCGTACGCGCGCATCACCCGGCTGGAGATCGATACGCGACTCGTCGGCCGCGCGGATCTTACGATTACGGAGCGTCCCTGTTCGGCCGGGCCGCGCGAAGGAGCCACCCCTGCCGCGCCGGAGACAGCCACGCAGCAGCAGGTAGAGGGGAATTGAATCGCGCCGGCTATCAACCGGTGAATGGCCTTACCTCATGCAACAGGCAGTCGCAGTTATGCGTCGGTTGCCCCCGGCCCCGGCTTGCGAATCCCGAGTTTCTCCATCCGGAATTGCATCGTGCTTCGTTTCAGACCCAGCAAGACGGCAGCGCCCCGGGGGCCGCTCACTACCCAATCGGTGCTCCTGAGCGCTTCCAAAATCGTTCGGCGTTCCGTCTCGTCGAGGGTTTCCCTCCGCTTTGGGGCCGCTGGCGCCTGCCATGCGGGAAGGTCTCCCAGCGGCACTTTTAGAACCGGTCCTGAAGAGAGAATCACAGCCCTTTCGACCAGATTTTGCAGTTCCCGGATGTTTCCCGGCCAGTGATAACGGAGCAGCGCGTTCATGCTTTCCGAGGGAACCGTCTCGATGGTCTTGTTCATGCGCCGGGCAAACTGCTGCACGAAATGACGGACCAGAAGTGGGATATCTTCCTGCCTCTCGCGAAGCGGAGGAACATGGATGGGAAAAACGTCCAACCGGTAATACAGGTCCATCCGGAACTTCTGTTCCTTCACCATGGCTGCCAAATCCCGATTGGTCGAGGCAATCAGGCGGGCGTCCGTGCGCAAGGTACGGGAACTGCCGAGCCGTTCGAACTCCCGTTCCTGCAATACGCGCAAGAGCTTCGGTTGCAACTCCAGCGGGATCTCTCCGATTTCGTCCAGAAACACGGTCCCATGGCTCGCCAGCTCAAACCGGCCAATCCGCTGCGCGATGGCGCCGGTGAAAGCGCCCCGTTCATGGCCGAACATCTCGCTTTCCAGCAAGCCTGTCGGAATGGCGGCGCAGTTCAGTTTCACGAACGCGTTCTTGTTTCTGGAACTCAGGTTATGTATGGCGCGCGCCACCAGTTCCTTGCCCACGCCGGTTTCACCGTAGATGAGCACGGTTGAATCCGTGGGAGCAACGGTCTCTACCTCTTGCAGCACCTTCTGCAGGGCTCCACTGCGGCCGATGATGGAGTCGAAATTCATCTGGCTGCGGATTTCATCTTCAAGGTAGAGCTTCTCCTGCGCCAGTTTGTCCTTGAGTTCGGCAATCTGCCGGTAAGCAAGAGCATTCTCCACCGCGATCGCCACTTGTGCCGCAACCTGCCGGACGAACTCGATCTCATCCCCGGTGAACGGATTATCCCGAAGCCGGCCGAGGCACAGAACTCCCAAGGTGCGGTGGCGGCTGACCAGCGGAACGTCACAGAGCGCCTGAACGCCTTCCGCCACAGCCAGGTTGCCGGCGTCCAATGAGGCCAACGCGGTCGCATCCAGGGCGACGGGTTCGCCGACCCGGAACGCCCGGGTGGTCGGCCCTTCGGCGGGCGGTACGCTGTCCTCTTCGCGAATGACGCCTCGCCCTTCCGGGAAGTCAACGGCGTGAATGCGCAACTGCTGGTCGTGGGGGTCCGGCAGCGCCACTGCCGCGGCATCGCAGTTCATCACGCGGCGGACGCTGGCGGAGATGGCTCGCAGCACATCGCGAAACTCCAGATTCGAAACAATCGCATTGTTCAGATCGAGGAGCAGCTTGAGGCGCTCATTGTCGCTCCGCAATACCGCTTGTGCAGCCGGCGCATCCATGCAATCTATCGATGCAGTTCAGGGCGATTGGTGACAGCCGGCCGAATCATGGGCTACGAACAGCCCTTGCCGAGTTCAGTTTATTCGCCGGAGGGATCTCCTGCGAGGGCGCCTGGCCGGGCGCCAGCGTCACCGGCACGGGCGGCGCAGCGGTCGCGGCGCGCCCCGTCTCGGTTCCCACGAAGTACCCGCCACTGCCTGAATTCGCGATAGCCATTCGGATCCGGCGGGTTGCTGCGGATCCTCTTGGGAGACATGATCGGTTCCGCACGCGTTGCCGGAAGGCCGGAAACCGGGGAGGGTGGGAATCGCCTTGGCGACCGACGCGGGTACTCGGATCGCAGTGTCCGCCGAGTGGCGGCGAGCGCCTCGGTCAGCCGAGGCTCGTACGAAGTTTTTTTCCCCAGGTATGCCGGTTTTCTTGTCCGAACTGCGCAACAGGGGCGAAGGCAAATGCGAAGAGCGGGCCGGAGCACTTCGAAGGTGACCCTGGACAATTACGCCAAGCCTGCCGGTCACGCTTGCGCTCCAGCTTCTAACGAAGCACAACAACTTGCACGAGTAAACTTCCGACAGAGAGAATCCGATGCTTTTCCAAAATCACGCGCTCACTTCCAACGCAGCACGCCCCGTCATCCGAAGGGGAGTTGCCGGAGCCGCCTGCTGCATCACTATGTTGATGTTCTCCATCGCGCAACCCGCGTCCGCGGCCGTCCTCTGCGTCGATCCAGCCGGCAAAGCCGGCTGCCAGACAAGGATCGGCGCCGCGGTGGCCGCTGCCAACTCCGGCGACATCATCAACGTCGCTCCGGGAACCTACGCAGAAACCGTGACCATCGGAAAACCGCTGACGCTGAACGGCGCCAGCTCGGCCACTACGATCATCGATGCTGCCGGCCTATCCTGGGGCATTTACGTAGACGGCCTCGATAACCCGAACCTCGCCGGCGTTCTGATCTCCGGACTCACCATTCAGAACGCAAAATTCGAAGGAATTCTCGTGGCCAATGCGAGCTACGTCACAATCGCGGACAATCTGGTAACCGGCAATAACACAGGCCTGGCGACGAACGCCGCGGGCCAGGTCAGCTGTCCCGGTATTCCCGCTTTCGAGACCAACGAAGGTGCCGATTGCGGGGAGGGCATTCACCTCGAAGGCGCGGATCACACTCGCGTCCTGAA
>CAWCLV010000008.1:0-258830 GCA_963796485.1 Bryobacterales bacterium | reverse complement strand
CGCAAAGAGCGCCTCGTTGTAAATCGCCGTTGCCAGAACCTTCGACGCCTTGGACCCTGCTCACCGGCGCGAAAAACCAGCAGATTGAAGGCGGGCGAAAATATCTTATGGGTGGTAAAAAAAATCCTTGCATTGGACGAAATGTTTACTGTAGTATCCCTGATTGCCAGTACGAAGGTGGACGAAGTAGCAAGGGCACGGTTGATTTAAGGTTTCAGCCGAGCTAGTTTTGAGTCTCCACATCGACTCGGTTGAAACTCCTCGGAGGTCGATACGCGAAAGGCTTTCGGATAAGGGCTTGAGGCAAGTGGGTCCCCGGCAAGAAACCCTCCCGCCTGTTTCAATCCCCGAAGCTCAAAGCAGTCGAACCCAGCGGCCGCAGAGGCGCGCGGAATGACTTGTCGCGCGTGAAGCGTGGCGTGCAGAGGATTCTGGCAGGTTGCTGAGCTTGGTCTCATCCCGGCGATCCGGGGGGAACCAAGCCCAGCACCTCAGCAGACCCGTCGAATGGCGGGGCGCAGGTTGCGGGAAGAGGCTCAGGGAGACGCGAGTCGGCCTTGAGCACTCGACGTTCTTTGAAAACTGAATAGTGTGGCGTCTACTTAGTAGTCGCAGTTGTCAGCGTTCAGTCTCGGTCCGCTTTCAGTGCGAAAGCAGGTGCTTGGGAAGCGGGGACTGGCTTGGCGGCTGCAACTGTCCGGGATTGGATCCGGGCAGTGAAGAAAGGCGAATCTGCAAACATTGCGGGGTTCGGGATTCGAGGTTGGGAGCTGGAGTTGATTCCTCTGGTTCTCTGGCTGTCCGGCTCCGGACGCCGGGTTGTGATGTGTTGAGCAGATTTTATGGTCAAGCTACTAAGGGCGTACGGTGGATGCCTTGGCGCTAGACGGCGATGAAGGACGCGGCTACCTGCGATAAGCCTCGGGGAGGGGGAAGCACCCTTTGATCCGGGGATCTCCGAATGGGGAAACCCTTCCGGGAAAAACCCGGAAACGGCCCGCTGAATACATAGGCGGGTGCGAGCCAACCCAGGGAAGTGAACCATCTCAGTACCTGGAGGAAAAGAAAACAACAGTGATTCCGCTAGTAGCGGCGAGCGAAAGCGGAACAGCCCAAACCCAGCCTTCCACATGCAGGATTTGCAGAATCTGCGAAGATTTGAAATCATGATGATCTCAGTAGGAGGGCTGGGGGTTGTAGGGCGCGCGTCGGTGTAGAACCAGAGAGTTACCAATCCAGCGGCTAGTCGAACGGCTTGGAAAAGCCGGTCATAGAGTGTGATAACCACGTAGGCGAAAGCTGACTGGACTCTAACGCGCGTTCCTGAGTACCGCGGGGCACGAGAAACCCTGCGGGAATCTACGGGGACCATCCCGTAAGGCTAAATACGTTCTAGCGACCGATAGTGAACCAGTACCGTGAGGGAAAGGTGAAAAGAACCCCGGCGAGGGGAGTGAAAAGTACCTGAAACCGTATGCCTACAAGCAGTCGAAGGGCCACGTCCTGATCGCAAGACGGGCAAGCCTGACGGCGTGCCTATTGCATAATGAGCCGGCTAGTTATTGTCCGTCGCAAGGTTAAGCAATGATCCGCGCAAGGGGGAGCGAGCCGTAGCGAAAGCGAGTCTGAATAGGGCGTTCAGTGGCGGGCAATAGACGCGAAGCGGGATGATCTACCCTTGGTCAGGGTGAAAGCCGTGTAACAGCGGCCGGAGGCCCGAACAGGTGTTGGTTGAAAACAGCTCTGATGAACTGAGGGTAGGGGTGAAAGGCCAATCAAATTCCGTGATAGCTCGTTCTCCTCGAAATAGCTTTAGGGCTAGCCTCGGATGATTCCTCGCGGTGGTAGAGTACTCGATGGACTAGGGTCCGTTAACGGATACCGAATCCAACGAAACTCCGAATGCCGCGAAGCACAGTCCGGGAGTCAGACAGCGGGGGCTAAGCTTCGTTGTCGAGAGGGAAATAGCCCAGACCGCCAGCTAAGGTCCCGAAGCAATGGCTAAGTGGGAAAGGAAGTGAAGTCGCTCAGACAGCCAGGAGGTTGGCTTAGAAGCAGCCATCCTTTAAAGAAAGCGTAACAGCTCACTGGTCGAGCGACTTTGCGCCGATAATGTAACGGGGCTCAAGCCATTTACCGAAGCTGCGGATTTGCCGATCCTACGGGGTTGGGATCTGGTAGAGGAGCGTTGAGTACAGTTTGAAGCGGGACCGTGAGGGCTCGTGGACGGTATTCAAGTGACCCTGCCGGCATAAGTAGCGATAACGGAGGTGGGAACCCTCCGCGCCGAAAGTCTAAGGTTTCCTGAGAAAGGTTAATCCGCTCAGGGTTAGTCGGTCCCTAAGGTGAGGCCGAAAGGCGTAACTGATGGACAGCCGGTTAATATTCCGGCACTGCGATCGGAACGTTATGACGATGCGGGGACGCAGGAGGTTAGCGGAGTCGTCTGATGGATGGCGATGTGCGCTTCGAGGAGGATCCGGCAGGCAAATCCACCGGGTCGGTTTAAAGCCAGCTCTGAGGAGTGAGCCGATGGGCTTCGGCCCTGTAAAGTCCGTGATATCACGCTGCCAAGAAAATCCGCTAAGCAGTTCCGGTCGCAACCGTACCCCAAACCGACACAGGTAGACGAGGTGAATATCCAAAGGCGCTTGAGAGAACACTCGCTAAGGAACTAGGCAAATTAACTCCGTAACTTCGGGAGAAGGAGTGCCGCGCTAGGGTTCATAGCCCGAGGCGGCCGCAGTGAATCGCGCTCTGCGACTGTTTAACAAAAACACAGGTCTCTGCTAAGTCGAAAACGACGTATAGGGGCTGACGCCTGCCCGGTGCCGGAAGGTTAAAGGGAGAGGTCATGGGGAGCAATCCCCGGCAGCTTTGAACTGAAGCCCCGGTGAACGGCGGCCGTAACTATAACGGTCCTAAGGTAGCGAAATTCCTTGTCGGGTAAGTTCCGACCTGCACGAATGGCGTAACGATAGAGCGACTGTCGTGGCGAGTGACTCAGCGAACTTGTAGTACCGGTGAAGATGCCGGTTTCCCGCACCTAGACGGAAAGACCCCGTGCACCTTTACTACACCCTAGCCTTGAACTTATGGGATTGTCTGCGCAGGATAGGTGGGAGGCTTTGAACCTGGCTTTTCGGGGCAGGGGGAGCCAACGGTGAGATACCACCCTGATGATTCTGTGGTTCTAACCTCGACCCGTGATCCGGGTCAGGGACATGGCTAGGCGGGTAGTTTGACTGGGGCGGTCGCCTCCTAAATTGTAACGGAGGCGCTCCATGGTTGGCTCAGGCTGTTTGGAAATCAGCCGTCGAGTGCAAGGGCATAAGCCAGCCTGACTGCGAGACCAACAAGTCGAGCAGAGACGAAAGTCGGACCTAGTGATCCGGTGGTTCTGTATGGAAGGGCCATCGCTCAACGGATAAAAGGTACGCCGGGGATAACAGGCTGATCGCTGCCAAGAGTTCACATCGACGCAGCGGTTTGGCACCTCGATGTCGGCTCATCGCATCCTGGAGCTGTAGAAGGTTCCAAGGGTTGGGCTGTTCGCCCATTAAAGCGGTACGTGAGCTGGGTTCAGAACGTCGCGAGACAGTTCGGTCCCTATCTGGTGTGGGCGTAGGAGATTTGAGGGGGGTTGTCCTTAGTACGAGAGGACCGGGATGAACAGACCTCTTGTGTACCAGCTGTCACGCCAGTGGCACGGCTGGGTAGCGAAGTCTGGAAGTGATAACCGCTGAAAGCATCTAAGCGGGAAGCACGCCCCAAGATTTGATCTCCCAAGGGTGACGCGTTCGCGTGCTACACGAACGCAATCCCTTTGAAGGGCCGCGAAGACTACCGACGTTATAGGCCAGGTGTGTAAGCGCAGTAATACGTTTAGCTTACCAGTCCTAATCGCCCGTTCGGCTTGACCATAAATCTGCTCAGTATATCAACAGAAGTTTGTTTCGCCTTTACTTTGGACGCCACACTATTCAGAAGACAGGTGCCAGGTTTCAGGGCCTAGGTGCTGGCGGAAGCTTTTCCACTAGCCCGAGTGCCCTGCACTTGGCCCCTGCTCTTAAAGTTTTCCGGCGATCATACCGGAGGGGTCACACCCGTTCCCATCCCGAACACGGAAGTTAAGCCCTCCAGGGCCCATGGTACTGCGCGGGTGACTGCGTGGGAGAGTCGGTCGTCGCCGGGATTAAATTGAAAAAGGCTCAGGTTTAAAAACCTGGGCCTTTTTGCTTTTTCTAAAGTGGGATTTCAATAAAGTCTGTCACCATGCAACAACAGCCCATCGACTTGGCAAACGTGCGGAAGGTCTACTTCGACACTTCGGCGTGGAATTACGTCGTAAAACATCCTCGTCGTTTGGAACTTGCTGATGCAATTAAGAAGTCGGGGACAGTGGTCCTTGCGAGCGTAATATCCGTGTGCGAAATTCTCCGTATCAGTGACCCCACTCTTCGGGATTTGATGTGCGTTACGGTTCGCGATCTTCACGGAGAAGGCCACCTTCTCGAGCGGCCGATGGATCTTGCAACGGTTGCAGCCGAAGCGTTCCTTCGCGGGGAACAAGACTTCATTCTTGCGCGCACCGATCCGGGAGAGGCGATTTATTCACATCTTGCGAACCCTGATTCGCCTCCCAGCAAAGAGATTCAGGATTGGCTGTGTAATATGGATAGTGACCCTCGAGCGATTCATCGAAAAGACTCGTCCAGCTCAGCGTGATTCGGCGACCCAATATTGCAGCCCTGCGGTGCTGGAGCGGGAAGATTTCCTTCGAATCCTTTGTGATTTGCCGCCAACTAAGCACTTGAATCTCTCTATCTCGCAAATGAAAGAACTTTGCCGTACATCCGACATTTGGAGATCGCAGGCTGCTACACTGGCTTATACGATAGAGCTCTCTACCTCCCACGCCCCAAAATCCAAACACGGAAAGAAACGTCCAGGTGGCCCCGACCTTTGGCAAACGGTATATTTAGGCGTTTCCGAAATTTTCGTAACCAGTGATGAAGGCCAACTTAAAGCGGCTTGTAGGGCGTCCGCCTGCTTGAAGTACCCACGCTGCGTTGTTCTAACAAAGGACTTTGCGGATGGCGCCCTGCGGCATCGCGAAAATTCTAGAGCCGGTCAACACGGAGATGGACACAGTTGCCGACTTTGTGGCTCTCGGCTCCCGACTTCTAACGGAATGCACGTAAGCGCCAGCCCGAGCTGATTGGTCTTGGAACTGTCCGGACGGCGAAGTCGTTGCGGGATTAGGTCCAGTCCTCCCGTCACGATAATCTGAAAAGTTGCCCTCGAATACGACGCATACAAGCCGAGCATCCGAATAACTTTTGGAACGCAAGGAAAGTAGGATAAGAGTGGTCATGGAGCACTCGATGGACGAGACGAAACTATTGGACCGAATCACTGCAGATTCCGCGATTTTCGACGGAAAGGCCATTATTAGAGGCCAGAGGCTTGCTGCTGAGCACGTGCTTGGAATGCTCGCCGCGGGGGACACTGCTGAGTCCATTCTCGCCAATTATCCGTGGCTCGAACCCGAGGACATTCAGGCCTGCCTGATTTATGCACAGCGCGAGAGTGAATTGAAAGAAAGTATGCCGGATGCGGATGGTGTCTGGAAACCACACGAGATCAAGCGTGGTTGGAGACGACAGGATCTCTACGATCGCGGTCGCAAGAGTTGAAAATTCTACTTCCTGATGATCGCCCGACTTCCGAATAGCACGCTTGAAAGGCGCGCCTTAATTCCTCGGCGTAAACGTGTAGTAGTCGTAAGTCACGTTCCAATCGAACTCTTCGCCCGGTTCAATCTTCATCGCAATAAAGGGTTCGACGGCGAGGACGCTGCGAATCGACCACAGCGCCATGTGGGAAAGCGGGCGGTTGCCGCGGACGGTCATGCCCGCGCCGAGGCGCGTGTTTTCGATCCGGACTTCGTTATCGCAGCTCTTATCCGAGAAGCCCGAGATCTGCGTGTAGACCACATCACGCCCCGCGAGCGAGCGGCGGTAGGCAAAGTGCTCGCCGTGAATTTCCGCTACCTCCGAGTGGGGCAGCGGCTCGCCTGGATCTGGAATGGAAATGCGACCGTAAAGTCCGGACCGATCGTCTGCCGGTCGAGGATCAGGAAGTTGTGGCCGTAGACGGTGCTTTCGATCGCGCGGCGACCGCGTATTCTTCAGGTGATGTTCAAGCACCATCTGGGGTTTACCGGGAGTCAGCCTCACGACTTTGCGATAGATGTATCCATAGCCTGACGCTGCATCCGTCAGCTCGTGCGTGAATTCAACCGAATCGGCGTTCGGCTTCACCGTCCACTTGCCCGGATCGACCACCTCGTACTGCTTGAACACATCGTACTCGGCGCTATCCTTGCGCAGCACGCCCACGCCAATCTTGATGAAGGTGCCGCCCACGGGCGCTTCGTCAAAGCCCAACGCCTTTTCGTTCGACTTGAACTCTTCCACCGGCCCCTGAATGGTGCAGCACGTCGAGGTGACAATGTCGTCGCCCTCAAAGGCGAAGTCATGCACGCGCGGATCGGATCGCGAATACCACTGGCCGTAGTAGTTGTGGCCCTGGTATTCGAGCGAGTGGACGATGCCTGCCCAGTCAAACCGCGTGCCTTGATAAAACCCCTTCACGCCATCGGGTAAAAAGAGCCTCGCGCGCACCTGGCCGTTTGAGATCTCCGCCTCCGCATAATCTTGCGCCGCCTTCCCAACGCCCACTGCGAGTCCAAGGACCAAAGGCAGTGCCAGCATGGCGGTGATTCCCAATCCCAAAATTGTGTTCGTCATTATCGCCCTTCGTTTTGGTTGAAGTATTCGTTCCGCACTCGAACCTGCAACAAATCCAGAAACGTACAAATCTTAAAACCGATTCCGCGAGCGTGAAGTCCGGCTGATCCCAATGGCAAGCAGAATAATCGCGGGCCAAAAAGTAAGGCCGGCAAGGATGCCGAATCCTATTGGGTTCGGATTGGGGTCGCGCGTGAGTCCCAGCTTTGCGGCCACGATAATCATTAGCAACGGCCCCGAACCCAATATGAGGAGTCCAATGCCGATTCGGGTTGTCCGGGAATTAAGATAGCCGGGAGTTTTGCGAATTCCAGGTGAACTCATTATCGTTGAGGCGAAAGCTTGATCTCGGCCTGCTTTCGAAATCGACCTGCCTGGGAAATATCCTAGCGCAGTTTTCGCATGACGGCAGGCGTCATCCACCAGATTCAGGCGGCCGGGCGAATTTGGGGGAAAGCCCACTCAAAGTGATCAGGCAGCATCCACCCTTTTTGAACGCCATGTTGGCGCTGCGTCCGGCGCCGATTAGCCGCGTGGCAAGTTCGCTCAAGTCGGGCTCGTGGCCGACGACCATGACGCGGCCTGCGCTCGGGATGTTTGGAAAGGAAGCTGAGCAGTTTCTCATAAGAAGCCCCCGGCTCCAAAGCTTCACAAAGTTCCAATGGAGGGTGCGAAATGATCGCGTCCGCCACGATTTTTGCGGTTTGGTGAGCGCGCACAAGCGGGCTCGAGACAATCCAGTCCAATTCCACATTGATGCGTCCAAGCCCGCCGGCAATCTCGCGCATCTTCTCCTTGCCCTCCTGGTTAGGGCCCGCTTGGCGTCGTCGATGACCCCACCCGCGCCGCGGTCCTCAGCGATTCCGTGCCGCATGATGTAGATCGCATAATCCTTCGTCATGGCTGCACCTCTAGCGAGAATCTTTTTATTCTACAGTGAGTTTTTTCACGGAATGTGTCAGGAGGGTTTGTGGGTGGGCGGCTGGGTAGCAATTGCCTGGCGCCCCGTGCGAGATGGGTAGGGGATGGGGCTCCCCCTTGGCGCGAGCCTCGGTCGAGCGGCTAGCGGGAATCCTTCTGGTCGTCGCGGGCGCCTGCCCACAGAGCTTCGAACTCATGGGTGTAGGCTCCCACAGAGTAAGCTGTCCGCCAGGATGACGAGGTTCTCCTGATTCTCATCCTCGGATTCAAATGTCCAATTGTAGCTTCCGGTCAGGACCGTTCTCTGATCGAGAATGCACAAACTTGTGATGCATCTTGGAGCCGCGCCCATTTCTTCCGAATGCCAGCCGAAACGGGATGATCGTTCCGGAAAGAAGCTCCTGCGTGGTGCGGCTCTCTTTATACTTGTTTCCATCAACCAGCAAGCGAACGCGAACCCCGCGCTCCGCCGACTCCTCGATCGCCTGAGCAAGTCCTGGGTGATTAAAGCGGTAAAGCGCTCCGTCAATAGATCTTGTGGCCTCCTGCAAGTGGCCCATAATGGCATCAGCGACCGACTCACTGCGGGCAAATTTTATTTCCATCCTAACCTTTGACGATCATAGATTGCCTTGGGGAGACGCCCCGGGGTTCCAAGCATGGTCCTTAGCAATATTACACGCCAGATTAAGAATTATGCTTTACAGTATTGTTAAGATTCTACCGGCGTCCAATGAAAGGGCGATCGTTGGATACCTCCTTGCAGGTCGTATCCGCCGCTGCGCTCTTTGCCGGATCGGAGTAACACCGAGCCGAACTACTTGATCTTCAGCAACTCGACGTCAAACGTCAGAGTCGCGTTGGGTGGAATCACTTCCGGACGCTCCGGCCGCGCCGTAGGCAAGGTTCGGCGGGATAAGCAGTTTCCGTTTCCCTCCACGTGCATTGTCCAAGTCCCTGTCCCATCCCGGAATCACTTCTCCCCGCCCGAGATGAAGTTCGAAGGGAGTCCGCCGGGCGAAAGCGAGCTGTCAAAGACCTTGCCATTTAGAAATCGTCCGGTATAGTTCACCAAAATGTCGTCTCCGGGTTTGGGCTGCGCCCCCTTCCGACTACGACGTCCTGATACTTGAGGCCGGAGCCCGTGGTGATCCAGGGCTTGAGCCGCCGGGGTTTTTGATGTGGAGGTATGGGTCGCCGGCGTCCTCTTGGCCAGGCGCTTTGGGCTCCTGCCGTCTTCGTTGTCGACGAATTTTGCGCCCACAGCGCTACGCCTAATCCCAGGCTACAGATGAGTGCAATCAGTGATGGTTTCATGTTTTTTCCTTTCGAAATTACCCCTCGCAGCTAAGGTATCAAGTTGGCGGCAGCATTTCAAGAACTGCAGGGCGGCCTCCCCGAGACACACATCGAATGCTACTGAGATGCAGCCGTCGAGCGGTTCCTGACGTATAATCGGGGGCCGGTGCACCCCAGGGCGCGCTCCTGGAGAGGAGGCGGCTGTGAATACATTTATGATCCGTTCCTTCATCATTCTTTACGTTGTTAGGTTCGCCAGCGACTCCCGCGCAAAGGCGATGACGCTCTGGTGCGCCCCAGATTGAACTCAGCCCTCGAGTTTCCAAACCCGATTGGGCAAACAGGAAGGCAAGTCCAGGTTGGCCGCCGTACCCGCGCAAGCACCCGGCGCCGACAACGCGCGGCCGCTGAGCAAGCAACAATTGCTCGAACTGATCCAGGGCGGAGTCACGAGTCAGCGCGCTATTGAATTGATCCGAGCCCATGGTGTTGATTTTGAGGCGGATGAGGACTTTATCCGCAATCTGCGCCGCGTGGGGGGAAGCGACCAGCTCGTCTCCGAATTGCGCAGGATCAGCGTGCCGATGGAAGGCATCACGGTGGAAACCGAACCTGGCGCCGAAGTCTTCCTCGATGGCTTATCCCAGGGCCTGGCAGATTCGCATGGGGTGCTGGTCATCCGTGCCAAGGTGGGTGCCCATGCGCTGAAAGTTTCACAGCCGGGTAAACGGGGTTTTGAACAGAATCTGGCGCTGATTGACGGACAACCCCTTCACGTCGTGGCACCGCTCGTCGGCCTTGCTGGCGGCTTGCGGATCAAGGCTCTGCCCGGGGCGACCGTCTGGCTGGACAATGTCAATCGCGGCATCGTTGATGGCAGTGGTGAGTTTCACCTTAGCGATTTGCCGGCCGGACCGCATTCCCTGCGAATCTCCTCGCCGGGCAAAGTGGACGATTCGCATGACGTCATGCGTTGCTGCCGGCGTGAAGTTTCCATGGTGGCGAATCTTCTGGATACCCTCCAGATGAATCCCCGGGATGGGTTGAAATACACCTGGGTTGCCGCAGGGACTTTCTTGATGGGATGTTCGCCGGGAGACGTGGACTGCTCCGCTTCAGAAAAGCCGGCCCATCCGGTGACGATTCGCAACCCGTTTTGGATCGGGCAAACCGAAGTTACCGTGGGGGCGTACAACCGAATCGATTTCGAGCGAGAACATGGTCTCGACCACGGCGCAAAGCTCGGTCCCTTGCGAGGGATTCGGCCGGCGAAATGTTCGTCGGCGCTGAACATTCCGTTCGGCAGGCCATCGTATCGGTCGAGCACCTCGAACATGCGCGCGGTAGCCGAGCGGTCCGCCGGGTCCCGCGAATCAGTTCCATAGCGGGCGGTCTTCAGCCCCATCGCATTCTTTACGCCGTGGGAACTGAGGCCGGCACGGTCGCGCGCCATCTTGCCCGGAAATGGAAAATTCTCGAACAGCTTGCGCCAGTCGAAACCCTCGCCCTTGAGTTGCCGGGCGAAATCGAGCAGGCGCGAATCGCCGTTGCGATTGTAAAGCCAGAGGACGCTGGCGAGTTCGTCCTGCCAGCGGTAGACGGCCCACTGTTTGAGCGGGTTCGCGGCGAGAGATCGCGATTGGTAGGCGAAGTACTTGTCCATTGCCGGGATGACCCGCGGGTCGCCGGTCGCTTCCTGGTATTGGGTCAGCACCTTCAGCATGATCATGATGGGCCACCAGTCGCGGTTCTTCGGCGGTCCTAGGGCGCCATCGGCAGCCTGGTGGGTGAGCGTCCATTCCACCCAGGGCCGCGCCTTGGCGATCAGCTTCGGGTCGTCCAGTAAATACGCGAGAGGCAGCAAGCCATCGAGGTAGTACGGCCCGCGCTCCCAGCCTTCGCCGGTTCCGCCCAGCCATGCGGAATCGGGCCCCACATCCGGCCAGAATTCGTCGAGATGGCCCGTGAGCCCTTGCGCCTGAAGACGCAACTGGTCGCGCAGCCAGCCTGCGGGGCGGACCGAGGTCAGGGGAAGAGGATAGAAGGCATTCGGCGCGAGCGGCGCGCGGTTTTTGACCGGCCCCGGGGCGGCGGCGCGGAGCAAGGGAGCGACGGACAGAACTGCCAGGGCAACGCTCAATCTTGAATTCATGTACAAGGCCCGATTCCTTGAGGATACGCCTTCCGCTACAATCTCGACATGAAACTGACTCGCCGCAGTGCCCTTCAACTTCTTGGCGCGGTGCCACTGGCGCGTGTTTGGGCCGCCGGCCGGCCGGTGCGGCTGGGCGGGCCGATCTTCCTCAAATCCGACGACCCGGGGGAATTGGCCCGTGAGCATCGCCGCCTAGGCTACAGCGCGGCCTATTGCCCGTCCGCCGAGACGAACCAGGCGGAGCGCATCCGCGCCATCCGCGATGCCTTCGCAAAAGAGAACGTGGCGATCGCGGAAGTCGGGGCATGGAAGAACATGCTCGACCCGGATGCCGCCGCCCGCAAGGCGAATCTGGCCTATGTGACCGAGCGCCTGGCCCTGGCCGATGCGGTGGGCGCGCGATGCTGCGTGGACATCGCGGGGTCTTTCAACCCGAAATACTGGTACGGAATGCATCCGAAGAATCTCTCTCGCGAGTTCTTCGACGCCACCGTCGAGAATTGCCGGGCGGTGATCGGCGCGGTCAAGCCCGCGCTTACGCGCTTCGCCATCGAGATGATGCCGTGGTCCATACCGGACGGACCGGATTCCTACGTGCGGCTGGTTCACGCGGTGGACCGCCCGGCATTCGCCGTCCACCTGGACGTCTGCAACGTGATCAACAGCCCCGAGCGGTTCTATAACAACAAAGCCGTTATCGAGGAGTGCTTCGCGAAGCTCGGGCGCTGGATCGTCTCGTGTCACGCCAAAGACCTGGCTTGGATCCCGGAATACAACGTCCACTTCGCGGAAGTGATCCCCGGGCGGGGCGAGATCGATTACGCCGCATACCTGACGCAGCTTTCGATGCTGCCGGTGGATGCGCCGCTCATGCTGGAACATTTGAAGAACGCCCAGGAATACGACGAAGGGCGAGCGTACATCCAGGGCGTCGCCGCCAAAACCGGCATCCGGTTCGCTTAGACCGGGTTGTCAGGTTTTCCGAAGGGAATCGTCAGACTTTGCGAAAGACCGCCACCCTACCCGGGCGGCACACTGGCGACTGAAAGGAAGGAAGGATCGCCATGATCGATGAGTACACGCGCCGGCGGCTTGAAATGCTGGAAACGCAGGTCGCAGCGCTCGCTCACAGGGTTTACCGGTTGGAACGGGGGAGCCCGACCGAGGTTGCTAGGGAAATACCTGAGGCTCCGCGGGCTGAACCAACTCCAGAGCCGGGGCCGACATTCGCGGCGCCTGAGCCCGCCACTACACCTCTTCCGTCCGACCCGGTGATCACCGTACCGGAGCCTCTGTTTGCTTCGGCTGCGGCGGCGCCCCGAAGCAGTGCCGAATGGGAGGCCGCGCTTGGCGGAAACTGGCTGAACCGGATCGGAGCCTCGGTCCTGGTGGTGGGGATCGCGCTGCTGCTCGGATATTCGTTCCGTCACATGGGACCGGCAGGGCGGGACGCCGCAGGCTGGGCGCTCGGGATCGCGATGCTAGCTGGCGGCGTGTTCTACGAGCGCCGGGAAAAGTACCGCAACTTTGCGAGAGGCCTGATCGGTGGCGGGTGGGCCGCCATCTATTTCACTGCCTACGCCATGCAGGCGCTCGATGCGGCGCGAGTCATCCACAACCCGCTTCTGGCTTCCTGTCTGCTGATGCTGGTTGCCGGGGGCATGATTCTTCACGCACTGCGATACCGCTCGGAGGCGGCGGCCGGGGTCGCCTACTTCAGCGCATTTCTCGCGCTGGCGCTCAGCGAAGCCAACGCGTTTTCGCTGGTGGCGCTGTTGCCGCTGGCGGCTTCCCTGCTCTACCTGGCCCGGCGGTTCCGGTGGCGCCGGCTGGCGGTCCTGGGACTGATCGCGACCTACGTCGTGTGCGGGTCGCGCGGCGATACGGGCGCCCCATTGTGGGCGGCGCAGGCGGTTTTCGCCGTGTACTGGCTGCTTTTCGAAGGTTTCGAGATTCTGGTTCCGGGGACCTGGCTGATGCCGCTGAACGCAGCCGGATTTCTCTTCCTCTCGATTGTGAAGTGGAATGCGGATGACCCGGGTCATGTGTGGGCGTTTCTGGCCGTCACGGCCGCGGCTTACGGTGTGGCCGGAGCAGTTCGGGCTTGGCGGAACCCGGGAAGTTCAGTCCGCGAGGGTAGCTGGCACGGACCGGCAACGGCAGCGGCCGGGCTCGCGGCCGCGGCGATCATGCTCCGCCTCGAGCGCGCGTGGGAACTGGCCGCGTTTCTCGGGGTCGGCGAACTATATTTTGCGGCGGGCCTCCGGCTGCGGGCCAAATACCTGCGGTTTTTGGCGGTCCCCCTCTTTCTTCTGGAACTGGTGTGTCTCTGTCTCGTGATTGCGCCGCGGTTCCCTGTAAGCGTATGGGCTCCGGTGGCTGCGCTTACGGCGGCGGTTTTCTACTGTAACCGCGCCCTCCATCCCGCGGACATTTTTTACAGCTATGCGGGGACCGGGGTGGCCGCACTGGTCGGCGGCGCCGAAGCGCCGGCACGCGAATGCGGACGGATCTGGTTCGCCATGGCCGGGGCTCCCTTTGTAGTGGGTTGGTGGCTGCCGCCTCCAGGATTTTCGGATCCAGGCATATATGCTGGCCGGGTTGGCGGGATTCGCCACCGTGATTACCGCCCCGCACCCGCCGCTTTCGACCGCCATAGGCGCCGCTCTCAGCTACGGGCTGGCGGGTTTTGCGCTTTGGTCGCCTGAGGACCGTTTTCTGGGGCGCGAGCAAGCCCGCCTGTTCGCCGCGGCGTCCACTGCCGGCGCGGTGATGGTGGCCATTCTGACCCGCGCGTTGCTTCCCGCCGCCTGGATCGCGCCTTCGTGGGCTTTGCAAGCGGCGTTGCTAGCCGGGTTGGTTCCGCATCTCAACCGGGCTGCCATAAGGTGGCAGGGAATCGCCGCTGCCGTCGCGGCCACACTCGGCTGCCTCGTAGTGAACCTCGCCGGACCGGTGGTCGTGCTATCCACGGCCGCGGCGATCACCTGCCTGTACGCCAGTCAATTCGCGACTCCACGCGCCGATTCTTTCCGCCTCTGGTATTCGCTCCTGGCAACGATCCTCACGGCGGCGCTCCTATACGCCAAAGTGTCGGGCAGCCTTCTGACAATCGCCTGGGGCGTACAAGGACTGGCGCTCCTCGGAGCCGGCTTCCCGCTGCGCGAGCGAGTGTTGCGGCTCTCGGGGCTGGTGCTGCTGCTCTCGTGCATCCTGAAGCTGTTCGTTTACGACCTCAGCTACCTGGACACGCTGCCTCGAATCTTCTCGTTCCTGATTCTTGGGGTGATCCTGCTGGGAGTCTCCTGGATCTACACGCGGTTCCGCGACCGGGTTCAGACCTACTTGTAAGACTCCGGCCCGGGAACCAAGCCCGGCAGTTTGGGAGCGCCTTCGAAGCTCGGGTCGAAGCGGTAGTAGATCAGATACTCGGACCGCTCGTCCCGGGCTTTCGCGAGCCAGGATAGAAATTGCCTTTTGTCGCCGAGGCCGAGCGTTACCAGGGCCATGTAGATCGAAGGAACGTACCGCTGCCGCCCGAGATCGGAGAGCCTGGCGAGTTGCTCCCGGGCGGCGGCGGGATTTCCGGCCGAAGCGTAGGCGTAACCCAGCCAGCCGATTGCGGCCGCACCGCCTTGCGATAGGTTCACCGCGGCCTGGAACTCCGCGATGGCTGGTGCGAAATCATGCTTGCGCAGAAGCGCCATGCCGAGCGCCTGATGCGCCAGCGCGAAATCCGGCTCGAGTTCCAGCGTGGCCCGATACTGGCGAATGGCATCGTCGTATTTGC
This sequence comes from Bryobacterales bacterium, assembly GCA_963796485.1. Lineage (GTDB taxonomy): Bacteria > Acidobacteriota > Terriglobia > Bryobacterales > Bryobacteraceae > CAWCDJ01. Next base: position 243,850 of record CAWCLV010000008.1, on the reverse strand, counting down.
GGCCGAAGTACGAACACCAACCGATCCCCACGTTGACCGGCAGCGAGAGCGGATCCAGGCTCTGGGCACGGCGCATTTCTGCCGCGGCGTCGTCCATGAGGCCGGACGCGAGCAGACAGTGGGCGTGCCAGTGGTGGGCCGTGGCGTAGCCGGGGTCGCATCGTTCGGCCCGCTGGAACTCCTTCTCGGCTCCCGCGAGGTCCCAGTCATAAGCCATCCTCGCGTAGGCGAGTGAAGTGTGGGCCTCAGCCAAACTCCCGTCCAGTTCCAGCGCGTGCAAGGCCGCGGCTTTCGCCCGTGGCATTGCTTCGCGCGGAGGGACGGCATCGTAGAAAGTGGACGCGAGCAGTGCCCAGGAGTCCGCCAGCCCTGCATAGGCCGGTGCGTATGTGTTGTCCTTGGCGATGGCTTCGTTGAAGTAGTCCACAGCCTTCCGCAGCGCTGGTTCGGTGCGCTTGTTCCAGAAGAACCTTCCGCGCAGATACGCCTGGTACGCCTCCGGCAACACGGGGCGCACGGCAGCGGGCTCTGCCGGACCTGCCGAGACCCGGGAGACGTTGCGCGCGATGGCGGTGGCGACATCCGCCTGCAATGCGAGTACGTCCCGCAGTTCACGCTCGTAGTTGTCGCCCCACATCAGGCGGCCGGTGCGTACTTCGACGAGTTGGGCGTTGACACGGACGCGCTCGCCGGATTTCAGAACCGTTCCCTGCACGACGGCATCGACGTTTAAACGGCGGCCGATTTCGTCCAGCGATGCATTCGGCCTGAGCCGGCGGACCGAAGCCGGAGCGATCACCCGGACTCCGGTCTTCGAAAGATCGGTCGCGATCACATCCGTGACGCCTTCGGCGAAGTAATCTTCCGCTTCACCGGAGAGGCTCTTCATCGGCAGCACCGCCACAGCCCCTACTTGGAATGGCGCGCCTTTTCGGGTGGTAAGCCACGCGAGCAGCGCCACGGCTGCGAGAAGCAGCGACCCCGCGAGGATTGCCGTTCTAACCCGGCGCGTCCGGCGAGGGAGTGCCGGCGGCGGTGACGGCGAGGGTGCATTCAGCGACGCGACAAACCGGTATCCGCGCTTCGGAACCGTTTCGATGTGGGAGCCGCCCTCCGGACCGTCGCCCAGCACCTTTCGAAGAGCGGAGATGTTGCGCGCCAAGCCGCCTTCCTCGACGAAAATGTCGGGCCAGACCCGTTGCATCAGTTCGTTCTTATCGACGACGCGGCCGTGGTTCTCGAGCAGCACCAGCAGCGTGTCGGCCGCTTTCGGCGCCAGAGGCACACGCTGGCCGCCGCGGTACAGCACACGCTCGATTGCGTCGAACCGGAACGCGCCGAACTCAAACTGGCTGACGCCGGGAGCTTCCATCGCGTAGATCCGAAAACAATGGGAACGGATCAGCGGGGCGGAACCGAGCCCTCGCGAATTTTCTGCAATGCCGCCATCATCTCCTTGACCCGCTCGGGATGCCCGGCGGCCACGTTGTGTTGTTCGGCAACATCGGTCGTCAGGTCGTATAACTGCGGCTCCGGAGCGTTGCCGAGTTCCGTATTCGTGTTCTCGTTGCGCCTGGGCCCATTGCTTGGGGCGATCAATTTCCAGTCGCCTTCCACCAGTCCCAGAGACCCGGCGTGCTCGACCAGGCTTTTCCGTGCGGCTTTCGATGCGCCGACGAGCGCCGGCAGGACGTTCAAGCTATCGGGTCCGCCGCCTGCGGGCACCTGCTTTCCGGTGAGAGCGGCGAAACTGGCCAGCATGTCCACCTGGCTGATCAGGGCGCCGGATCGCGAATCGGGCTTGATATGGCCGGGCCAGCGCGCCATGAACGGAACGCGGGTGCCGCCGTCGAAGATGCTGTATTTGCCGCCGCGGAACGGTCCCGCCGGACGGTGGCCGCCCAGTTTTTCGACCGCCTGGTCGCGGTACCCGTCATCGACCACCGGGCCGTTATCGCTCGAGAAGATGACCAGCGTGTCGTTGGTGAGGCCGTTCCGGTCCAACGTGGCGAGCACCTGCCCCACGGACCAGTCGAGTTCGGCGATGGCGTCGCCACGCGGTCCCATTGCGGTCTTGCCGACGAACCGGGGATTGGGCATGCGGGGCACGTGGATATCGTGCGTGGCGAAGTAGAGGAAGAAGGGGTTCGACTTGTTGCGGTCGATGAAACCCGTTGCCTTGGAGGTCAGGGTTTCCGAAATCTCTTCGTCTTTCCACAGCGCCGCTTTTCCGCCGGTCATGTGGCCGATCCGGCTGACGCCGTTGACGATGGTCTGGTCATGCCCGTGGCTCGGCTTCATCTTCAGCAACTCGGGATGGTCTTTGCCGGTCAACTCTCCGGGGAACTGGCGGGTGTAGCTGACCTGAATCGGGTCGCGCGGATCCAGATTGGCGACGCGGTGGTTCTCCACGAAAACACAGGGCACGCGATCGCCCGTCGCCGGGATCAGGAAGCAGTAGTCGAAGCCAATTTCGAGCGGGCCGGGCTTGATCTCCCCGTTCCAGTCGATGTTGCCGGACCCGAGACCGAGATGCCATTTGCCGACGGCCGCGGTCGAATAGCCCTGGCCCTTGAGGATGGACGGGATGGTGGCCGTGCCGGGCGGGATAATCAGCGCGGCATCACCCGGCAGGACTCCGGTTCCGGGCTTGCGCCAGGCGTACTGCCCGGTGAGCAGAGAATACCGCGAGGGAGTACACGTGGCGGACGAGGCGTGAACGTTCGTGAAGTGCAGGCCGCCGCCGGCGAGCCTGTCCAGGTTCGGCGTGTGGACGCTGGTCGCGCCGTAGCAACTGAGATCGCCGTAGCCTACGTCGTCGGCATAGATGAAAACGATGTTAGGCGGCCGCCGTGCCGGAGCGCCACGCAGCGCGCGCGCCAGGGAGAGACTGCCGGCTCCCGCGGATGCACTCTTCAGGAAATCTCTACGAAGCATATTCAGGGTTCTCACCTCAGCCACATCGATTTTCTCACCGCGCGCGGCGTATTGTCGCGGGCCCCACTTCCGTTACGTCTATAGGATGATGTTTAAAGACGCATTATGGCCACCCTTACAGAACCTCCCGCGACTACACCGCTGGTTGAACGCCCGGCCTGGAAGGCCCTACAAGCCCACTACAGAAAAATCAGAAGAGTCCACTTGCGAAAGCTCTTCTCCGGAGACGCCGAGCGCGGACGGAGGATGACGCTGGAAGCCGAGGGTATCTACCTCGACTATTCCAAAAACCGGATTACGGATGAAACCATAACGCTGCTCCTGCAGCTTGCCGGAGAATGCGGACTGCGCGCGCGAATCGACGCCATGTTCGGCGGCGGGAAGATCAACGTCACGGAAAATCGCGCGGTGCTGCACGTGGCGCTGCGGGCGCCCAAAGACGCCGAAATCCTGGTGGACGGCAAGAACGTGGTGCCGGAGGTCCACGCGGTCCTCGACAAAATGACGCGGTTTTGCGAGCATGTCCGCGGCGGCGAATGGAAGGGCAGCACCGGCAGGCGTATCCGCAACGTGGTGAATATCGGGATCGGCGGATCGGACCTCGGGCCCGTCATGGCCTACGAAGCACTGCGGTTCTACAGCGATCGCAGCATGACGTTCCGCTTCGTTTCGAATGTGGACGGGACGGACTTCGCCGAAGCCGTTCATGATCTGGATGCCGCCGAGACGCTGTTCATCGTCTCCTCGAAGACGTTCACCACGCTCGAGACGATGACGAATGCGCACACGGCGCGCGAATGGCTTCTCTCGAAACTCGGCGGCGAGGAGGCGGCGGTCGCGAAGCACTTTGTCGCCGTCTCCACGAATGCCCGCGAAGTAGCGAAATTCGGGATCGACACCGCCAATATGTTCGAGTTCTGGGACTGGGTAGGCGGGCGCTACTCAATGGATTCGGCCATCGGTCTTTCGACCATGCTGGCGATCGGCCCCGAGCGCTTCCGCGAGATGCTGGGCGGTTTTCACCAGATGGACGAGCATTTTCGGACCGCGCCGTTCGACCGCAACCTGCCGGTTTTGATGGCGCTGCTCACCATCTGGTATACCGATTTCTTCGAGGCCGAGACCTTCGCGATCCTGCCGTACGAGCAGTACTTGAAGCGATTTCCGGCGTATCTGCAACAGCTCATGATGGAGAGCAACGGCAAGCACGTGACGCTGGCGGGTACTGGCGTGGATTACCCGACCGGACCGATCTATTGGGGCGAGCCCGGGACCAACGGGCAGCATTCGTTCTATCAACTGATCCACCAGGGGACCCGGTTCATTCCGTGCGATTTCATCGCGTTCGCCCGCGCGCTGAACCCGCTCGGGCGGCATCACGACGTGCTGATCGCCAACGTGTTCGCACAGGCGGAGGCCCTGGCTTTCGGCAAGACGGCCAAGGAAGTCCGCAAGGAAGGCACTCCGGAGTGGCTGGTGCCCCATCGTGTTTTCGAAGGGAACCGCCCGTCGAATACCCTCCTGGCGCAAGAACTGACACCCGAGACGCTGGGCAAACTGGTGGCCCTCTACGAGCACAACGCCTTTACACAGGGCGCGATCTGGAACATCGACTCTTTCGACCAGTGGGGTGTGGAGCTGGGCAAAGTGCTGGCGCAGCGCATCGTTCCCGAGCTGGAAAGCGCGGAGACGCCGGCGCTCAAGCACGACGGTTCCACAAACACGCTGATCGGGAAGTACCGGGCGCTCCGGTAGAATGCCCGCTCCCTCACCGTCAGGGAAGCGGGCCGGCTTTACTGGAAAGCCACCTGCACTTTGTTGGCGGCCTGTCCATCCACCGTGATCGTGACATCCACCTTGCCGGCGCCTTTCAGGCTGGCGGGCAGCGCTCCGACGTTGACCTGGTCGAGCCCGGCAAACGCGGGTTGCGCGCCGGCGTACTGCACCGGGAGCGTCTGGCCATTGACCGTAGCGGTAACCGACGCGATCTTGTGCCGGATGCCCGTCGCATAGAGGATCAGGTAGACGCTGTCGCCGGGCACCGAGAGGTCGATCGGCACCGGCACCCAGGCCTGCTGCGCGCTGTCATACTGCGTGGTGTCCGCGATGTCCTGGGACCCGTCGGAATGCACGCGAACGATCTGCGCGGCCGCCAAGCCGCCGCCCGCCGCGTTGGCTGCGTACAAGCCGGGACTGATCGGGCCGATGTTCACCGCTGCGCCGAGCACCGCACCGGAGGCGGTTTGCACCTGTAAGGTCGCCGGTCCCGGGGCAGTTCCCGGCGGGACCAGGAAGCTGAGCTGCGTCTGGGAAGCGTAGAAAAGCGAAGCCAGCCGTACGGTGCCGCCGCTATCGATCAGGGTTACGGATGTCCCGCCGAGGATCGTGGGAAGCGGTGTTTGGCCCTGAGCTGCGCCGGTCGCAAGGCTCGGACTGAACACCGTCACGATCTCATCCGCGGCCAAATCCGTAGGCTGATACGACGCCGAGTTGAGTACCGCAAACTGCGGGACGGGGGCGGAGTTACTGGCCTGGAAGTTGGTATCGCCGGAGTACTCCGCCACGATGATGTGGCCGGGCGCGTTCGGCGCCGACGCAGTAGCCACTCCGTTCGAGAGTGCGCCCGACGCCAGAGACTGGCCCGTAGTCGCATCCACGAACTGCACCGTTCCGCTGGGGCTTCCGGCGCCCGGAGCAACCACCTTCACGGCGCCCGTGAGGGTCACCTGCGGTCCCGTACCGGACGTGCTCACGGCGGTCAGGGTGGATGCCTGCTGGACGTTCACAACAATGGTTGCCCAGGCGCTTCCATAATTGCCATCGCCGCCGAACAGGACCATGATCGTGTGGGCTCCCGGGGCCAAACCCGTCAGCGGGAAGGAAAAGGCGCCGTCCGCCAGGGTGGCTGTGCCCAATACCGTTGCGCCTTCCAGGAAGCGAACCTGTCCGGTGGGACCGGCAATGCCCGTCGTCTGTCCTGTAACCGTGCCGGACAACGTGACCGACTGCCCGAAGACGGAGGGCTGGGGAGTCGCGCTAAGCGTGGCGCTCGGACCGTATTTCGCAACCGTGATGCCGTAGATATCCGTCGCGCCGGGGTACAGAGAGTCCCCTGAATAGACGATCTGAATGTTGTGCGTACCGATGCTCAACACGACGCCGAAAGTCGCCCCGCCATTCTTCACCGTAACGGCGCCGAGGGGCGTGGTCCCATCGAAGAACTGCATGGTTCCGCCCGGCGGTATTCCGCCGGGGCCGCCCTGAATCGTCACCGTAAACATCACGGTTTGCCCGGGGCTGGGCGGATTGGGGGTGGCGGTGGTCACCAGCGTGACGGGCCTGGAACCGATGACAGCCGAAAGCGCGTTCGATGAACTGGCCAGGAAGTTGCCGTCGCCGCTGTAGGAAGCGGTAATCGAATGACTGCCGGTCGCCAGCGTCGAAGTGGAGTAACTGGCCGAGCCGCCGGTCAAAGTGAAGGTGCCCAGGGTTGTCGAGCCGTCCCGGAATGTCACTGTCCCGGTCGGGACGCCGCTGCCCGGCGACGCCGGCGTGACCGTAACGGAAAAAGTGACGGTGGCGCCGACGTTCGGAGTGCCGCTCATGGCGGGAGTCGAAACCGTGGTCGAAGCCTTGTTGACCACCAGCGACAGCGGCGACGCATTGTTGTTGGCGGATCCGTCGTTAGCGTCACCGGAGTAGACGGCTGTGATGAGGTGCGTCCCTACGCCGGTAATCGCATAAGAGCCGCTTACGGCCTGGTTGGAGACGACGGGAACGGCGGAGAAGATTTTCGTTCCATTATCGAAAAAGTCCACCGTGCCGCCGGCGTTTCCGGTGCCTGTTAAGCCGGCGGTCAGCACGACAGCCTGACCGTTGACAACCGGCGAACCCGGCGAGGACGTCACGGCGACGGCCGGCGCCGATTGCGCAATGTTCACAGACGTCGAATTGGAAGCGCCCGAGGCAAAGTCGGTGTCGCCGTTGTAAGTGGCGGTGATCGTGTGGCTGCCGGCGGACAAGCTGGCAGTGGGTATACCGGCCGCGCCGCTCGCGATCGTTCCCGAGCCCAGCACCGTCGCACCGTCGCGAAAAGTGACGGTACCGGTCGGCGTCCCGCTCCCGGGGGAAACCGCCGAGAGATTTACGCTGAAGGTCAGGGACTGCCCGAACGTCTGGGTGCCACTGACGGACGGCACGCTCACCGATGCGCCGGCCTGGTTGACCACGAGGCTCGTCGATCCGTTCGCGGCCGCGTTGTTGGTGTCGCCGCTATACGCTGCGCTGACGCTCACCGTACCCACTGCCGGAACGGTAAAAGGCCCGACCTGGGCCTGCTTGCTGCTCACCGTTGCCGTTCCAAGATCCGTCGTCCCGTACAAGAAGTGGACCGTACCGGTGGCTGCCACGGACCCGTCACTGATCGTCGCCGTAAATGTCACCTGCTGCCCGAAGACGGCGGGGGCCGCGGAAGAGGTCACGCTGACGGTGGGGCTGGTTTGGGCAATGGTTACCGACTTCGAATTGGAGGAGGCCGCGAAATTCGCGTCGCCGTTGTAGCTCGCATTGATGGTGTGGGACCCGGTGGACAGCGCGGAAGTTGAGATACTCGCGATTCCGGAACTGAGCGTCACCGTGCCGAGCGAAGTCGCGCCGTCGGCAAACGTCACGCTTCCGGTCGGAGTCCCGGAGCCGGGGGAATTCGCCGAGACAGTGACCGAGAAAGTCACCGAAGACCCGAATGTCGGCGTCCCGGTCACTCCGGGAATGGAAGTCGTGGTGCCATCCTGAGTGACGGTGAGGGAAAACGGGCTGGCATTATTGTTCGCGCCGAAATTCGTGGCGTCTCCACTGTAAACCGCCGTGATGGGATGCGGACTGCCGCTGACCGTAAATCCCGAATACGGCCCGAATGCCGCCTGGTTCGAACTGACCGAAACGGTGGAGCCGGCGATTGCAACGCCGTTATCGTAGAAAGTCACCGTGCCCGTTACGTTCAAGCCTCCGACAATCGTGGCCGTGAGAGTGACCGGCTGACCCGAAACCACCGGTGAAACCGGATTGGACGCCACCGAAATCGAATTGAAGGTGAACGTCAACTCGTTGGTCGTATAGATCTGGGTGTTGAAATTCAGGTCGCCGCTATAAGTGACGCCAACGCTATGGGTGCCCGGAAGGAACCCGACGGGGTCCGCGATTGTAGCCGTGTTCCCGGAGATCGGTTGGATGGCGCCGTAGGAGACGTTATCAATGTAAAACTGCACGAAACCGGTAGGCGTCCCGGACGTTGTGTCGAAAGTGGCAACCAGCGTCACTGCCTGGTTAGGCAGGGCAGGACTCGGCAAAATGGAAATCTGGATTACCGGGGTCGTCTTGCTGGGGTTGGCAGCGTATGCCAAAGTGGATGCAAACGCGGCGCAGACTAAGGCTTTCACACTGAGGGCGTATAAGCCTCTCATGGCTGACTCTCCTCTAAATCTTCGGAAGTGAACCGTGCCGGGAACGCGGATCAGAGCGGGCGAACCGCTTTCCTGCGTGCGATGAACAGGGCCGCGATTGCGGCCAGCGTACCTACTGCGGTGCCGGGTTCCGGTACCGCCGAGTCCAGGAGACCTAATTGATCGATGACGGCTCCCTTCGGATCGTTCACCGTCAACTGAAGCCTGGTCATCCCGGGAGCGAGAATTTGAATGAGAGCCGCATCGTTGCACGGAACCGGGTCGTCACCCTGGTCAGGAGCGCCCAGTCCAAGGCAAGCGGCCCCCAAACCGGTAGTGACGATCTGGTAGCTCCCCAGGAGGGTATCGCTGGAATCGAAAGCCTGCAGCAAGGCGGTGAAATCGACGTTGTACGTCGAGCTGAGCTGAAAGGAAACGCCGTCGATCGGCGAACCGAAGCTCAGCATCATCTCCGACTGCGAAACAGTGCTCGTCTCGAAAACCCCCAACAGGTTGTCGCCGAAGGGGGGCGTCGAACCCGGGGTGCTCGGCGCGCCAAAGTGCCCGGCGAACGTGTATATGGGATAACCGGCTACGATTTGGGGCAGGGTCCATCCGATCGCCGGGTCCCAGGCATAATTCGTGTTGTCCACCCGGCCGATACTCATCCCGTTCGGCGAGCTGACCGTAACGCCCACCCCGCCGTAGCTCTGCGCCGTACCGCTGTACGGTCCTGTCGAGTTGGCGGCAGCGATGGCCTCGCCAAGTCCGGAATAACCTGTAGCCGCGTGCGCCGCACCCCAATCCAGATAGTCGTTCGCGGAGAAAAGCGCGCCACACGTAGTGGGGGTCAGTGCATTCAGTCCAGTTGCGGAACTACAGGTGATCGTACCTGCCTGCATCCCGAGGCACCCGCCAAGGGAAAGCAACAAGATCGCCAAATGTGAACTTCTGAACAAACCGGGCTCCTAACTGTTAGAGTTTAGTACTATTTAGCCTAATTTTGCAAAGGAAACGACATACGAATAGTACTAGGTAGGTTCTGGGTATAAGGTATACACCCTATCCAGGGATCAAGAACAGGGGCCGTAGAGGTTCGAACGGCGGCTAACCTCGCCGGCGGGCCTAAGTCAAATACCATCCGCCATTCACATGAATGGTCTGGCCCGTGATGTACCCGTTTCGGGCGAGCAGCACGGCTACGTCCGAAACTTCGTCAACATCTCCGAAGCGGCCGACGGGAATTTTTCCCGGTTGGGCCCTGAGATTCGAGGTCACCATCTCGGTTTCGATCAGGGCGGGGGCGACCGCATTTACGGTGATCCCCTCATGTGCCAGATGGCTGGCATAATATCGGGTAATCCCCAGCATCCCGGCCTTCGATGCGGCATAGTGCGGACCGACAATCCCTCCCACGGCGGCTGCCACGGACGAGACATTTACGATCCGCCCCCAGTGTCTCGAACGCATCCCCGGCAGCACCCCCTGCGTCACCAGGAAGCACGATTTCAGGTTGACCGCGATCAATTCGTCCCAGTCGCGCTCGGTAATCTCCTCGATGGCTTGTGCTCGGGCGATCCCCGCATTGTTGACGAGAATCTCGACCGGCCCGAGTTCCCTTTCGGCGGTCGCCACGAGGCGCTCGACTTCCCCGGCAATCGACACATCCGCCTGCACGCTGTGACACCTTCGGCCCGTTTTACGGATTCGTGCCGCGGTCTGTTCGGCGTCGTCCCGGCGGCTGCGGTAATTCACTACGATATCCGAACCCGCCTCCGCGAGCGCCACCGCAATCGCCCGGCCGATGCCACGGCTCGACCCGGTGACGAGTGAGACCCTTCCGGCAAGATCGTCCATATACGAAAGTGTAAGCTGACCTGTATTCTCCCGTGCAGCCGGACTGAACCGGTTGTGCTAATCTGCTCGTGCCATGGACAGCATTTTTCGGGACCATCTTCTGCGCAACAAGGTCGCCTTTGTAACCGGGGGCGGCAGCGGCATTGGCCGGCGGATCGCGGAGCGCTTCGCCGGGCACGGGGCGAGAGTCGTCCTGGTAGGCCGCAAGGCCGAGAAACTGGCCGAAGCGGCCGCGGCAATTCACGATTCTGGAGGCATTGCGGAAACCGCCGCACTCGATGTGCGGGATTACGGGGCCGTGGAAGCGGCCTTAAAGCAAACCCACGAAAAATTCGGCGAGATCGACATTCTGTTGTGCGCCGCGGCCGGGAACTTCCCCGCCCCGATCGCGGGCATGTCCTCCAACGGGTTCAAGGCGGTGATCGACATCGACTTGCTCGGGACTTTCAACACCTGCCGCGCGGCGTGCGCGCTGCTGCGGCGTCCCGGCGGAGTCATTCTGAACATCTCGGCCAACCAGGCCACCATGCCGATCCCGTGGCAGTCTCACGTTTGCGCGGCGAAGGCGGGAGTCGAGATGTTCACGCGGACCCTGGCCCTGGAGTGGGGGCCTTCTGGAGTGCGCGCCAACTGCATCACACCGGGAGCGACCGACGACACCGAAGGGATGCGCCGTTTGGCTCCCAGCGCCGGGGCAAGGGAAACGATTCAGCACCAGATCCCTCTGCGCCGGTTCGGCTCAAAGGACGAATTGGCCGATCTCGCGCTGTTCCTCTGTTCCGATGCGGCGGCCTACATCACAGGAGCGGTCTACGTCTGCGACGGCGGCGCCTCGCTGTGCCGCACCGAGTTCTCCGCGGCAGCCGGCATGTAGACGCCGGGTACGGACTCCCAGACGACCGGCGCGTTCTGTGCGCGCCATTCATCCACCAGCTCCTGGTACCGGCCCTCGAGGACCCCGCGCTTGATTTTGAGCGTAGGGGTCATCAGGCCGTTGCCGATGGTCCACGGCCCGTCGGCGATGACGATCATGTCGAGCCGCTCGTAGGGGTCCAGTTCGCTGTTGATCGACTCCATGCGGCGGCGGAGAGACTCCCCGAGCGCACGGCGCGCCTGCGGGTCGGCGCAGCGGGCCCGTTCCGCATCGGAAAGGACGATCACGGCAAACGGGCTCGGCTGCCCGGCACCCATCAGGCAGCAGGCTTCCACCGAGGGATGCTCCATCAGCCGGCTTTCGATGGGGCCCGGCGCGACGTACTTGCCCTTACTGGTCTTGAACTGTTCCTTCAACCGGCCGATGATCCTGAGCTGCCCGTCCTCATGGATCGTCGCCACGTCGCCGGTGCGGAAGAAGCCGTCTTCCGTAAATGCGTCGCCGGTCGTTTTGGGATCCCTGAAGTAGCCGAGCATATTCATCTGGCTTCGGATGAGCAGCTCGCCGTCTGAAGTCAGCCGGGTCTCCACTCCCTCGACGGCCTGTCCCACGTACCCGGGCCGGACGGAGCCGAGTCGCGGGATGTGCGTGATCATGGTCTCGGTCATTCCATACCCCTCGGCGAGGTCGAGGCCCAGATTGCGGTACCACATGAGGATTTCAGCAGGCAGGGGAGCGGCGCCGCACGCGGCGTGCTGCACCGTGCCGAGCCCGAGTTTCCTCAGCACCTTTCGTTTGATGAAGGCATTGACGGCGGGAATCCGCAGCAAGCGGTCGAGTTTCTCTTTGGGGACGTTGGCATAGACTCCCTGCTGAAATTTGAGAAGCAGCCGCGGCACGGAAAGGAAGAGCGTCGGTTTGGCACGCTGCAGGTCCGCCAGAAAAGTCTCGATCGTCTCGGCGAAGTACAGGTGCCATCCCATGCGAAGCGAGCACGCTTCCACTCCGACGCGCTCGACGATATGCGCCAGAGGAAGGTAAGAAAGCAGGCGTTCGTCCGGAGTCAGAGTGAGCCGCGCGGTAAGGACTTTGGCGTTGTAGCCGAAGCTGCCGAAGCGATGCATCACACCTTTCGGAACACCCGTCGTGCCGGATGTATAGATAATCGTCGCGAGGTCGTCGGCCGGCCGAACCGGGCTATCCGCAATAGGCGAATTGGACTCCACCAGCGACTCCCAGGTCACATAAGTCGGCTCACTGGCCGTCGGGAAGCCGATACAGGCGACTCCCTCCATGGTTGCGAGGTCGGCCGCCGCCTTCTCATCGGTCGCTCCCAAAAAGACGGCGACCGCACCACTGTGCTCGAGAATCTGGCGGATCGACTGAGGCCTGAGCGACGGATATACCGGTACGCTGACATGGCCCGCCATCCAGATTGCCAGGTCGGCCATGATCCACCAGGCACAGTTCTTCGAAACGATTGCAATGCGAGAGCCGGGCTCCCAATTCTGGGCCCGCAGATAAGCCGCCATCCGGCGCGCTTCGCCAACCGCCTGCTGCCAGCTCCAGTGGCGCACCTGTCCGCCCCCGAACGGTTGCGTCAGGTAAATACTCCCGCCCCGTTCGCGCTCCCATCGATAAGCGGACTCGAGGGCGAGGTCGTCAAGGCTGATGTTCATGACTTAGTACACCGTTTCAGAAGTTCGGTCACTCATGCTTGGGCAACCGCCTGCCGCGCCAGGACTCGTCCCGGCGCCCCGCGATGCGAAATGCGGAGTAATTGCGAAACTGCGTAATCTGCCCTCGTCCCCGTTAGGGCAACTTACCGGCCATGCACCCTCCCTGGGCTGAATTGTATTTTTTCGTGCAGTCTGGAAAAAGCCGAAACAAACCGTGGGGGGTATAAAACCGGAGGACAACTCGAGGCACGTGATAAGTTCCATCGTGAAAACTCCGACGTTTTCACTTGCGTTTCTAACTTACCCGTGGGTAACATATCAGTTGCCCGCCTGAGTGTCAACCCGGTAGGGGAAACGTCATGTCAAAAGACGCGCGCGCCTCTCGATCGCCTGTATCGCACCGAAAAGCGTTTGCAAGCCGGCGCCGCGATCCCGAAACCAAGCGTGAGGCAGTACTTCAAACGGCGGCCCAGCTCTTTCTGGAAAAGAGCTACGGGCGCACTTCCCTGAATGATGTCGCCGACCGGCTTAACATCACTAAGCCCGCCCTATACCATTACTTCCACAGCAAGGAGCAGATCCTGCTGGAGTGTTACCGGCTCGGAACGGGGATGATCGAGGAGATTCTGAACGATATCGCCGAACACTGCGGGACGGGCGTCAAAAAGGTGGAAGCATTCATTCAGGCGTACGCAAACGTGATGACCGTCAACTTCGGCCGGTGCGTCATGCGGCTGGACGAAGGCGACTTATCGGAAGAAGCTTTCACCGAAGTGCGTGCGTATAAGCGCAAAATCGACCGCCGTTTGCGCTCTTTCATACAGGAAGGAATTCAGGATGGGTCGATCGCGCCTTGCGATCCGAAACTGGCGGCCTTTGCGATTGCCGGAGCGTTGAATTGGATTTGCGTGTGGTACGAACCCGACGGGCCGCTCTCGCCGGCCGAAATTGCAGCCCAATTCACACGGACGCTGACCCTCGGGTTGACCGTCAACCGGCAGAACGACTCGCGACCTAATTTGAAACAGGAGCTCTCATGATCGCTGAAACAGTCAGGAAAGCGGCTTCGGCCGAAGGTCTCGCCCCCGAGCAGGGCCCGCACACGCTGATCCGCAGAGCCGCCGTACTCGGCGCCGGAACAATGGGCGCGCGGATTGCCGCGCACCTGGCCAATGCCGGAGTGCCGGTGGTGCTGCTCGATCTTGCCTCCAAAGAAGGGCCGCGCAGCGCCGTCGCGGCGCAAGCGCTTGAAAACCTCAAGAAAAGCAAACCGGCGGCCTTCTTCGACGCCGGGTTGGCCTCACGGCTCACTATCGGAAACTTCGAGGATGACCTGAAGCTGCTCGGCAACTGCGATTGGGTCATCGAAGCGGTTACCGAAAACCTGGAGATTAAACAGGCGCTGCTCCAGAAGGCGGTCCCGTACCTCAAGGCGGACGCCATTCTGACCACCAACACGAGCGGCCTGCCGGTATCTTCGATTGCCGCGGTGCTGCCGGAGCCTCTGCGGCGGCGCTGGTTCGGCACGCACTTCTTTAATCCGCCGCGTTACATGCGGCTGGTGGAAATTATCCCGACGCCCGAAGCCGATCCCGCGGCGATCGACACCATAGCCCGTTTCACGGATCGGCACCTGGGGAAAGAAGTCGTATTCGCCCGCGACACGCCGAACTTCATCGCCAACCGGATCGGCGTTTTTATCATGCTGGAAGCCATCCGGCTGATGGAAGCCGAAGACCTCACGATCGAAGAAGTGGATGCGCTCACAGGAACCGCCATCGGCTGGCCGCGCACCGGCACGTTCCGCTTGTCGGACCTGGTAGGGCTGGACGTAATGGCCCACGTGGCGAAGAACTTCGTGCAACTGCGGGCCTCGGCGGCGGAAGAGATGCGAGTGCCCGGGTTCATCCAGACTATGCTCGAGCGGCGCTGGCTGGGCGACAAAACCAGGCAGGGCTTCTACAAAAAAGAGAAGGACGCCGCAGGCAAAGAGCTTCGCCTGGTTCTCGACTGGAAGACCCTGGAGTATCATCCCGCGGCCAAGCCGAAGCTGCCCACCCTGGAGATGGCGAAGAATGCCGAGCGACTGCCCGACCGCCTCGCGCAACTGCTTGCGGGCGATGTGAAGAAAGACAAGGGCGCGCGTTTCCACTGGCGGCTCCTGAGCGCGCTCTGGAATTACGCCGCGGATTGCCTGCCGGAAATCGCCGACAACGCTGCCAGCGTGGACCGCGCCATGCGCGCGGGCTTCAACTGGCAGATGGGTCCGTTCGAACTGTGGGACACGGCGGGAGTGCCCGCCACGGTGGAGCGGATGCGGAACGCCGGGCAGCGGGTGAGCCCGGTGGTGGCGCGGATGCTCGCGGCCGGAGGAACGTCGTGGTATCGCGATCACGGGCGCGAGGTCTTCGATATCGGCACCGAATCTTACGCGCCGATTCAGGAGGTTCCGGGGATCGCGCGGGTTGCCAACTTCAAGGCGTCGAACGGCGTAGTCAGGGAGAACGCGGGGGCGTCGCTGGTCGATCTCGGCGATGGCGTCGGGTGCATCGAGCTGCATTCCATGAAGAACGCGATCGGCGAGGACATCGTCCGCATGGTCACGGAGACCCTGCGGCCCGACGGCGATGCCGTGCGCAATTTCGAAGGCTTCGTGATCACCGGAGATGCCGACCAGTTCTCGGTCGGCGCCAACCTGATGCAACTGCTGCTCAGCGTGCAGGAGGGCGAATGGGATGACGTCGATCTCATGATCCGGGCGTTCCAGCGCATGACCTCCTCCATCAAGTTCTGCCCGCAACCCGTGGTGGTGGCGCCGTTCAGCTTCTGCCTGGGCGGCGGCGCCGAGATCGCTCTCGCCGGGGTGCGGCGGCAGGTGCACGCCGAGCTTTACATGGGGCTGGTCGAAACCGGCGTCGGCTTGCTCCCCGCGGGCGGCGGCTGCAAGGAAATGGCGCTGCACGCGGTGGAGACGGCAGCGGCATTCCGCGAAAGCGGACGCGGCGAATCGGTCGAGCTGATGGACGCGCTGCGCAGAAATTTCGAGACCATCGCGATGGCCAAGGTTTCGACTTCGGCCGTGGATGCGCGGCGGCTCGGCTTCGTGTCGCAGGGCGATCGCATCACCATGAACCGCGAGCGCCTGCTGCTCGATGCCAAGCACCTGGCGCGGGCGATTGCCGACGCAGGCTATGCTCCGCCGGTGCCGCGCACGGATATTCCGGCGCCCGGCGAGAACGTGCTGGCCACACTCGAACTCGGAGTACACATGATGCGCCAGGGCGAGTTCATCAGCGAACACGACGTGAAGGTGGCCAATCGCGTCGCCCACGTGTTGTGCGGCGGAAAGATCACCCCCGGCACCCCGGTCAGCGAGCAATACCTGCTGGACCTGGAGCGCGAAGGATTCCTGTCGCTCTGCGGAGAAAAGAAAACGCAGGAGCGCATCGCCTTCACCTTGAAGACCGGAAAACCATTGAGAAATTAAAGGAAGCAATCGAATGAAAGACGCTGTTATTGTCAGTGCCGTCAGAACGGCAGTTGGAAAAGCGCCGAAGGGGACGCTGCGGGCCACCCGGCCCGACGATCTCGGGGCGGCGGCTATCCAGGGCGCGCTCGGCCGCGTGCCCGAACTCAACCCGCGTGAAATCGAAGACGTGATCATCGGGTGCGCCATGCCGGAGGGCGAACAGGGCATGAACGTGGCCCGCATCTGCTCCCTGCGCGCCGGTCTCCCGGTGGAATCGGCCGCCATGACCGTGAACCGCTACTGCGCGTCGGGCCTGCAATCGATCGCGCTGGCATCGGAGCGGATTCGTGCGGGGGGCGCCGACGTCATCGTGGCCGGCGGCACGGAATCGATGTCGTTCGTCCCGATGGGCGGCAATAAGATCTCGATCAATCCCACGCTGTTCGCGAAGTACCCCGACTCCTACTTGTCGATGGGGTTGACGGCCGAGCGCCTTGCCAGCCACTACGGGATCACCCGGGAGGAGGCCGACCGGTTCTCGCTGGCCAGCCATCAGAAAGCGCTGGCCGCGCAGGAGGCGGGCCGGTTCCAGGATGAGATCGTGCCGGTGTGCGTCAATTTCAACGGCCCCGGTACGCAATCGAAGCTCGAATTCAAAATGGACGAGGGGCCGCGCGCCGATACCTCGATGGAGGCGCTCGCGAAGCTCAAGGCGGCATTTCACGCCAGGGGCGTCGTGACCGCGGGCAACTCTTCACAGACTTCGGACGGCGCCGCGGCTGCGGTGGTAATGTCGCTCGAGAGGGCGCAGGCGCTGGGATTGAAACCGCTCGCGCGCCTGATCGCTTATAGCTACGCCGGCTGCCTGCCCGAGGAGATGGGCGTCGGGCCGGTCTATGCCATTCCGAAAGCGCTCAAACTGGCGGGCCTCACGCTCGACCAGATCGAGCTGATCGAGTTGAACGAAGCTTTCGCCGCGCAGTCCCTGAGCGTCATCAAGCTGCTCGGGCTCGACCCGGCAAAAATTAATGTCAATGGCGGCGCGATCGCGCTCGGCCATCCGCTGGGCTGCACCGGAGCGAAGCTGACCGCCACCATCCTTTCGGAGATGAAACGCCGTAAAGCAAAGTACGGCATGGTGACGATGTGCGTGGGCGGCGGCATGGGCGCCGCCGGTATCTTCGAGAACTTGAACTAGAGGCACCAAATGGCAACCAGCAAAACGCAGGTAAGCGCAAAACGGGTGAAGGGCGGCAGTTTCCTGATTGAAGAACGCCTGCCCGACGACATCTTCACGCCCGAGGACTTCTCGGACGAACACCGGCAAATCGCCAAGACCACCGTCGAATTCACGACCAATGAAGTGATGCCCGCCGCCGCCGAGATCGAAGCCAAGAACTTCGAAGTGACGCGCGGCCTCCTGCGCAAAGCCGGAGAACTGGGCCTCATGGGCGTGGACGTTCCGGAAGCGTACGGCGGGATGGAGATGGACAAAGTCACGTCCGCCATCGTCGCCGAATCGATGAGCCAGTTGGCCAGTTTCTCCGTGGCGTTCAGCGCGCACGTCGGAATCGGCACGCTGCCCATCGTCTGGTACGGCACGCCGGCGCAAAAACAAAAGTATCTTCCGAAGCTGGCCACGGGCGAATGGATTGGGGCGTACGCCCTTTCCGAATCGTCTTCCGCTTCGGACGCAATGAACTGCCGGACGCGCGCCGTTCTCTCCCCGGACGGCAGGCATTACATCCTGAACGGCGAGAAGATGTGGATCACGAACAGCGGATTCGCCGACCTGTTCACCGTCTTCGCCAAGATCGACGGCGAGAAGTTCTCCGCGTTCCTGATCGAGCGCGGCACGCCGGGCTTTTCGGTCGGCGCGGAGGAGCACAAACTCGGCATCCGCGGCTCTTCTACCTGCCCCCTGATCCTTGCCGACTGCCAAGTGCCGGTGGAAAACCTGCTGGGCGAGCCTGGCAAAGGGCACCACATCGCGTTCAACATTCTGAACATCGGCCGGTTCAAACTCGGCGCGGCGTGCGTCGGCGGCGCACGGAACAGCCTGCAGGCCGGCATACAGTATGCCAGGGAGCGGAAAGCCTTCGGCAAGTCGATCTCCGACTTCGGGTTGATTCAGGAGAAACTGGCGGAATCCGCAACCGGCGTCTATGCGGGCGAGTCGTTGACCTATCGCACCATCGGAATGATCGATGCCGCGCTTTCCGATCTCGAAAGCGGCGCCGATTCGCGCGAGATTCAGAAGCGGATCGAAGAGTATGCGGTGGAATGCTCCATCCTGAAGGTCTGGGGCTCCGAAATGCTCGACATGGTGGTGGACCACGTGGTCCAGATCTTCGCCGGGTACGGCTACGTGGAGGAGTACCCCGCCGAGCGCGCCTACCGCGACTCGCGCATCAACCGCATTTTCGAGGGCACGAACGAGATCAACCGCCTGATCATTACGGGCTGGCTGATGAAGCGTGCGATGAGCGGGCAACTGCCGCTGCTGCCCGCGATCCAGAAGCTGATGGACGAGGTGATGTCCGGCCCCACTCAACCTCCGGAACGCGAAGGGCCGCTGGCTTCCGAGCACCAACTACTGGCGAATATTAAAAAATTGTCCCTATTCGCGGCCGGCGCCGCGTCGCAGAGATACATGCAGGGCCTCGCGGATCAGCAGGAAATCATGGGCGCGCTCGCCGATTGCATCAGCGAGGTCTTCGCCCTGGAATCCTGCATCCTGCGGGCGGAGAAACTCCGGGCCGGCCTCGGCGACGCGGCGGCAAAGCAGGCGATCGCGATGACTCGCTATTACGCCGCACACGCGGCGGACAAAGTGGAATTCGCGGCGCGCAAAGTGGTCGCCGGCTCGGCCGAGGGCGACATGCTGCGGACCCAGATGGCTATTCTGCGGCGCCTGTCCAAGCGCGAACCTGCCGATACCATCGGGATCGGCCGGCAGATCGCCCGGCACGTCATCGAGGCGGGGCGGTACTCGCTTTAGTTCGTTGTGGGGCAGGACTCCCGGCCTGCCCGGGTTTGCAACTTTCCGGCGGGCCGTGATCGCAGCGAACGGCCCACCCGAAACGGCATGTCCAGTTCGTGACAAGCTCTAAGTCAAGTGGGGCAGGCCAGGAGGCCTGCCCTACTTACCCAGTTTGCCCAGCCCTTCCGCCCTGCGGATCAATTTCTCGCGCATGGTCCATGCGTCGATCGCCATTTGCGCCCCTGTGCACGCCATGGACGTGCTCATGCGGCGGTCCGCCTCATCGAATTGCGCTTCCGCGTCCATGTGGGCTTTGTGAGCTTCCGCGGCCGCTTTCCGGAAGACCTGCACCGCCGCCTTGATCTCCGGATCCACCTCGGCGGCAGCTTCCCTGGCCTTGTCATAGGAGCGCCGGGCCCTGCCATCGGAGTTCGCCGCCTCCTGCGCCTCCAGTTCCCGCCATGCTCTTAGGACGCCATCGCCCCAGGAACTCCTGACCTCGTTTTCGCAGGCTTCGAGCGCCTCCCAGGCGGCATCGGCGGTGCGGCGCGCCCGCCGCTTCTCCGAGAGCCAGCGCCACAAACCCCAATCTTTGGCCTCGCTGAACAGCGACTTGGCCTCCTCGACCGGTGTCAGCTTTCTCATAGTCTGAAGGCTAAGAATAAAGGCAGAGTTCGGACGGTGTAAAGCCCTAATTGCGCCGGTCCGAATCGGATGGTCCGAAAGGGGCGGGACTTACTCGCATCTAGGATAAACTACCGATGCTCCAGACACCGACACGGCGTAAACTTCCATACTACAGGTTCTGTGCGGAGGGGCAGAGTATGCAGGATACTGGCAGAGGACTTCACGGCGGGCCTCCGGATACGGAATCCGACCGTTTTCTTGCCGTGGTCGATACCCACGAGGCGGTACTCCGGTCTTCGGAACAGAACCGCGAAATCGCCTGGACGCGATTTCTACAAGCTCTCCTCGTATTTTTCGGCGGATAGCGGCATAATACGTTCGGACATCAAAGTATGAAACGGACCGGCACCTTCGTGGCTGTGGTCGCTTGTTACTTTGCAATCCCAGCCTGGCTTCCCGCCCAGCAGGCGAAGCCGCAAATTTCCCAAGAGTATGAGTGCTATGTTCAGGCCGCGGAAGCCCGTATGGCTAACCGGAAGCCCCCGGCCGCCACCGGGTCTAAAATCGAAACCGTACCTGGAAATGGCGAAAATCCGCACAAAATCGCGGGAGGCCTGATCTACGACTGGATCGGCACCGTCCTCATCCCCGGGACCACAGTGGACCGGACGGTACAAATGTTGCAGGATTACGATCATCGCGAGCGCTACTTTCCCGAAGTCATTGGCTCCTCCAAACTGATGTGCCGCACCGGCGAGCAACGGTTCGGGTTCACCATGCGAATGAAGGAACCCGCCGTAATGGACGTTCAGAGCGATGTCGTGTGGGAGCGCATAGACGCCCGCCACTGGCGATGCCGCTCTTATTCCACCAAAATTACCGAGGTGGGCAAGCAGCACAATTACCTGGTGCGCCTGAACTCCTACTGGCAGTTCTCCGCAACGGAGAAAGGCGTCTCCGTGGAAGCCCAGACGATCACGCAGAGCGGCGAGTTCAATTCGTTCATGCGCTCGCTCGGCTCCCTGATGGGGATCAACCCCGAAAAGTCGCTCCGCAAAAGCCTGACGGAGATGCGGGAGTCGGTGCTGAAACCGGGGGATTTCGCACTCCCACCGTCCGGGCTGCGGGATTGCGGCGAGTCTGTTCGCATGACGTGCTCCACCGGCACCAAAGATTGAGGATGGAGAAGCCGTGTCTTCACCCGAACTGGATTACGACTACATTGTGATCGGGTCCGGTTTCGGCGGCAGTGTGGCTGCACACCGCCTGACCGAAAAGGGATACCGGGTCGCGGTCATGGAAATGGGCCGGCGCTGGCGCGCGGAGGACTTCCCGCGCACCAGTTGGAGCCTGCGCCGGTGGATCTGGCGGCCGGGGCTCGCCCTGCACGGCTTCTTCAATATCACGCCGTTCCGGCATGTGATGATTCTGCACGGGTGCGCTGTCGGCGGCGGTTCGATCACCTACGCCAATACGTCGCTCGAGCCGAAGGCCGGGATCTGGGACCAGGGCACGTGGGCCGGCCTCGCCGATTGGAAGCGCGAGATGCCGGCCCACTACGCCACCGCCCGGCGGATGCTCGGGGTGTCGGAGAACCGGATCCTGGGGCCGGCCGACCGCGTCCTGCGGAGTGCCGCGGAGGCGATCGGACGCGGCGACACTTTCTACCATACACAGGTGGCGGTCTTCCAGCCTCCTGAAGGCGAAAAGCCGGGCACGACGCACCCGGACCCGTACTTCGGAGGCGAGGGTCCCGAGCGATCCACCTGCATCGCCTGCGGCGGCTGCATGATGGGGTGCCGCTACAACGCCAAAAACAGCCTCGACAAAAACTACCTGTACCTCGCGGAAAAGCATGGCGCCCAGGTGTACCCGGAGACCCGGGTGGTCGATGTCGTCCCCCGGAACGGCCGCAGCGACGGATCCGAAGGCTACGAGGTGACCACCGTCAAATCGACCGCGTGGCTGGCCAAAAGGCGCCGCCGCTTCACGTGTAAGTCGGTTGTGTTTTCGGCTTCCGCGCTGGGCACCATGGACCTCCTGTTCCGGCTGAAACAGCGAGGGTCCCTGCCGGCGATCGGCGATCAGCTGGGGAACTTAGTGCGCACTAACGCCGAATCACTGATCGGCGTACGGGTCCCCCGCAGTACCGAAGACCTCTCACAAGGAATCGCCATCGGGTCCGGGGTCTACATTGACGAACACACCCACATCGAGGCCACGCGGTACCCGGCCGGTTCCGATACTCTCGGGTTGCTGTCAACGCTCCTGACGGGCGGCCGCCCGGGGAAGACGCGCGCCTTCCGCTGGTTAGGCACGCTGGCCGCCGGCCTGGTGCGCCACCCGCTGCGCACCATCCGCTGCATCCACCCGTTCGGCTGGGCGCGGGAATCGCTGATCCTGCTTTGTATGCAGACACTGGACGGCCACATCGGGATGCGCCTGGGGCGCCCCTGGTTCTGGCCGTTTCAGAAAACCCTGATGAGCTACGGCCGCCACATCCCCACGTTTATTCCGGAGGCCAACGAGTTCGCCCGCACCGTCGCCAGGCTCACGGGCGGGGAGCCCATGAGCATGGTGACCGAGGTGCTGTTCGATGTTCCCGGTACGGCGCACGTGCTTGGGGGCTGTCCCATGGGCACCGGCCCGTCCGAGGGCGTAGTCGATCACCGCAACCGGGTTTTCGGTTATACGAATCTTTATATCTGCGACGGCTCGGTGATCTCGGCTAACCTCGGCGTCAACCCCAGCCTCACCATCTGCGCGCTGAGCGAGCGCGCAATGAGCTATATACCGCCCAAGTCGGAACAGTAATTCGTGGGGTACGTCGATCGTGCGTAGCAATCGGCGCCTTCCACGGAATCCCGCTAGTGGCGCTCGGCTATGTTGCGTCCGAAATTGAACGCCGGCCCTACGGAGAAACGCACTGTCCAGCGGCCATTCGCAAGCAGGTCATTGAACAGGTGATCCCATACCAGGTCGCTCTGCGTCCGGATCGCGAAGTGCTTGGTTAGATTGACATCGAAACCGTAGCCGAAGCCGAAAAAGCCGGTCCAGTCCGTTTTGTGTCCGGTAGGCACCAACCCGGCGACGATGGCCGTGGCGATCGGATCGGTGGGCTTTGGAGTGGCCGTCTCGCGAATCGCTCCGAGTGAAGGCCTCAGGAACAGCGTTACCTTCGAAAAATGCCGGTACGTAAGTTCCGGGCCGGCGGCGAACGTTTGGGTCAGCGAATCCGCCGGCACGGTGAGAGCATAACCCGGCGGCAGTCTTCCGGCAGCGGCGAGCGCCGCGAGTTGTGCGCCCAGCGTCTGTTGTAAGGCTGTGGGCAGAAGATTGGGCGTGATGGTCAGCGGGCCGCTCGCCACGCTGTAATCGAACCCAAGCGAATACCACGTCCTTGGCCGGATTCCGACCTGTGTGTGGAAGCCGTTTTCGAACAGGCCGACGGCCGGGCTGTCCAGAAAGGTATACCCGGTGAATAAATCATACCGGCTGACGTACGTCTGCTGGGCGAACGCAGAGGGCAGAAGTAATAAAACCGTCCAGCCGTATCGGATCGCCGTACTTACTCTCATTCGAACCTCCTGAGCCGTGTTGGCGACCCTCCACGACGAGTGGGAATCGACCGGAGCGCACAATCGGACTTCGTCGTGGTCGCGGCGGACGGTCGCGTAGCCATTATTGTGCTTTCCCGTTCGTAGTTCAAGACCCGCAATTACGAATTGTCATGATGCGCACTTTCCAGGGTCTTCCGACCTACTCGTGACGATTCGCAATTCGGAGGCCAGGGGGTGAAATCAGCCGGAATGGCCGATGGCCCAGGCGAGCAGCCGCTGTTGCAGGGACCGGACGGGAAACAGCAGTGCGTTCCATTCCACCTTGAGCAGGTCGCCCAGCGCCAGCGGACTGTAAAAAAGTCCGAGGCTGGCGGCCCACCGCGTCAGGAAATAGCGCGTCATTACCCGGTCCATTCGCACTTCCGACCCGGCCACGTCCCGCACCACGCCGTCCAGCGTGAACAGGCATTTTCGAAACAGAAACAGGGGCGCTTCGAAATGAACTCCCTGGAGTGCGATCTCGTCCAGCAGCCGCATGCCGTCGAGGATGCCTGGCGAGGCGGACGCCGGCAGTTCTCGGAAGAACTGATCGACCGAGCGGTCGATCAGAGCCTCCGCTTCGCGGCTGTTCTTTTCGCCCTGGCGCAGACCACGGATCGCCGCCCCCACTCCGTCATGGTTCCGGAGGGTCGTCATGATGGCCAGCAGCATCAGGTGGCGGCGGGATTTCAGGCTGAGGCGCTCGGCCAGCGCCCAATCGAGAATCACGAGTTCCCGGTTCGCCTCGTCGTAAAGAAGGTTGCCGGCGTGGGGATCGGCATGGAAGACGGAGGGGTCCTTGCCGGAAAAGAGCGGCTCCGCAATCAGCGCCTCGATCAGCTGATTGGCGATTCGC
The DNA here is from genome assembly GCA_963796485.1 of Bryobacterales bacterium. Lineage (GTDB taxonomy): Bacteria > Acidobacteriota > Terriglobia > Bryobacterales > Bryobacteraceae > CAWCDJ01. The sequence continues at coordinate 219,531 of CAWCLV010000008.1, read as the reverse complement.
GCCCGGCGAATGGAAGAGCGGCGGACCGCGGCCGTGACCTTCACCCCGGTCTCCTCGCTCATGGCGGTGATGCTATCCGCACAGAGTTCGCCGATCACACGCGGGACCCGGATGCCGATCATCGAACGGTAGGCCCGACCGGCTTCCGCGAGGGTCGCCTGCTCCCGTCCGAAGTCCAGTTCGCGCTCCAGCAGGAGCCGGACTTCGGTCAGGGTTTCTTTCACCTCGCGGACGGCAAAACCGTAATTCCGCTCCTTCGATGTCAGATACTCGCCCAGTTCCTGGAGGATTCTCATATCGTCCGCGAAGCAGGCCGGTATGTCCGGTTTCAGCACCTTGAAGACGGCGCGCTCCCGCTCGCGGTCCGGGTTCTTCCAGCTGAAGCGGATCACGGAACTGACGCTGGCTTCGGACAGGATGCGGTCGTCCAAACGCACGGAGTAGCGTTCGAGCCGCTCGCCCAGCCGGTCGCGGATGATGGCCTTGATCTCTTCCGCTGTGGTGTCCGAGATCCCGTTCTCCAGCTCGGTGAGCGCGAGGCGGAGTGCGGCCGGAATCCGACGGTTCCGCGCGACAACCTGCCCGATCTTCTGCAGCCCGGGCATCTTGGAGATCAGCAGCATCAGCCTTTGCTCGGGCGGCGTTGCGAGCGGGAGCGCCATCTGTTCCGCCACCTTCGCGGAGAGGCGCGCGGCCGGAAGCCGGGTGAAGATGAAGCGGAGCGAATCCTCCACCAGCGGCCGCCAGCGCATCGCGCTTTCCGGAACGATCGTCGCAACCGGGACGAATCGCGAGATATCGAATGGTACCGTCATCGGCGCACCCGCTCCCGGGCAGGCCGGAAAGGCCTACCCTGTTTTCGGTTTCCGGCGCCCCGGCCGCGGCAGTTGGGCTTCCAACTCCACAACCCGGCGGCGCAGCTCTTCCAGTTCGCCATCTCCCTGGGGCTGGGGAGAGAGGAAGTTTTTCACCATCTGGAATGGCGAGGTAAGGCGGCTCTGCACGGTTTCCTGGACCGTCTGATACGCATCGAATGCCGACTTCAGGTACCACATGATGAATTCCTGGCCGGCGCGGTCCGTCGCCATGATCAATTGCCGCAGCAATTCGAGCGGGAGGCCCGTGGGCTGCCCCTTCGCATCTTCCACGATAATCTGCGTGAGGATGACGCGGGTCAGGTCTTCCCCGCTCTTTGCATCCACCACCTGGACGCTCCGACCCTCGCGGATCAGGCCCGCCACGTCTTCCAGGTTGACGTACCGGCCCGCGGAGGTGTCGTACAACCTGCGATTGGTATATTTCCGGATGATGACGCCGCTCTGCTGCACTGCGATATTCCCTTTTCCATATTGACACAGAACCCATTCGGATCTAGCATTAAATCGATTGCTGCATTGCAGCAATACAAAGGAGTCCACATGCCACCCAAAGCCAAGCCCGAGCCCGCGTCGCGAGCCCGAGGTAATTCTCCTGTCTCCCTGCTCTCCGAGTGGGTACGGCAGGGGACCGAAAGCTTTTTCGCCACACAGCGGATCCTGCTGGATCTGGTGATGCGGCAAAATGCAAAGACATTCGATGCTGTCCGCGGCCGGTTCGAGACCGCGCGCACGGCGCCGTTTGCCGCCATGACCGAGATTGCCGGCGAGGGCATCTCGAATTTCATCGCGGCGCAGCGCGTAGTGCTGCAACTGGCCCAGCGTCAGAACGAAATCCTGGTAGGCGGGATCCATGATCGCGCCGCCGGAACAGCCGTGCTGGCGGCGGCGACGGATCTCTTCCGGCGCGGCGTCGATACCTATATCGAGATGCAGCAGCATTTTCTGACAATCGCCGCGAAGCAGACCGACGCCTGGATCGAGGCGGTCAAGGACGGACGTCCGCTCGACGGTAAACCGATCGGAGATCTCGCCACCGAGGCGATGGAGAACTTCGTCCGCAGCCAGAAGAAGTTTCTGGACGTCTTAGCCGAGGAAGTGGCTCTCGCGACCGGCGCCAAAAACGGCAAGGTATCCGCGGCAAAGAAAGCCGAGATCTCGGCCCTGGCCCGCGAAGCCATCGAGGCGTTCATCGACGCGCAGAAGAAGCTGCTGGACATCGGATCCCAGCAACTGGCAGTCAATGCCAAGGTGGCCAGAGAAACGATCGAGATGATGAATCCTCTTCCGCCGCTGACATTGAGCGATCTGACACGGCAGACCGTGGGGAGTTTCGTGGCGGCCCAGAAGGCCCTCCTCGAAGTAATGTCGAAACCCGCGGCCAAAGTGCAGGAAAAAACAACGGCGGCGCCAAAGCGTAAGCCCCCAACCAGGAAGCGGGCGACCCAAGCTGTGGCGGCAGCAACCGCCTGACACGTTGCCGCATCTGGAACTGCGGGACCATCTGGACAATCGTCTCCGTCGCGGCAATAATGTCTGAATCATTACAAAGAGCGCACGGAGAGGATCGTCGGGAATAAGGGGCGTCGGATTGCCGGACGAGTCCGTAGCGATTGAACTCCCGTTTTGGCAGGAAGCGTTGTTCGGCATCGAAGTGCTGCTCCTTCACGCGACTCCTGTCTACTACGGAATCGGGGCGCCTCGCGGAGACGAATCCGCGGTGGTGATGATCCCTGGATTCCTGGCGAGCGATATTTACCTGCTGGAAATGTATGCCTGGCTGCAGCGCATCGGTTACAGGCCCTACTACTCCGGCATCGGGTTGAATGCCGAGTGCCCGAATCTCCTCATCCGGAGCCGGTTGAACCAAACCATCGATCGGGCAAGAAGAGAGACGGGCGCGAAGATCCACATCCTTGGCCACAGCCTGGGAGGACTTCTCGCCCGTTCCGTAGCGGCCGAACGAGCCGGTGAGGTCGCTTCGGTGATCACGCTCGGCTCACCCTTCCGCGGCACGGTCCTCCATCCCACGGTGCAGCAGGCGGTCGATGCGGTCAGGAAGCGGATTCTTCTTACTCAGGGGGATTCGGTGCTTCCGACCTGCTACACCGGCCAGTGCACCTGTTCGTTTCTGAATGCGCTACGGCGGGACCTTCCGGAATCCGTCCACGAAACCGCCATCTATACCCGGATGGACGGTTTCGTGGACTGGCATTACTGCATCACCGGAGACCCCGAGAAGGATATCGAGGTCAGCGGCACCCACGTCGGGTTGGCGTTCAACCCGGTGGTTTACGGCATTATCGCGGAGCGCCTTGCGATGGCGCAGCAGAACCCCTAGCCGGCTGGGGGATGTGCGAGCTGAACTGGGCCGATTCGGTCGATCCCTCGAGCGCCGTGGTAGCACTCTGCCCTCCCGCGATCACGGTCTGCACCGTATCGAAGTAGCCGGTCCCGACGAACTTCTGATGGCGGATCGCGGAGTAGCCGTCAACCGAAGCCAGCGCGAATTCCCTCTCCTGAAGGCTCGCATAGGCAGCCATGCCCGTACGCGAGTAGCCTTTCGCCAGTTCGAACATACTCGTGTTCAGCGCGTGGAACCCGGCCAGCGTCACGAACTGATATTTGTACCCGAACTCGGCCAACTTGGACTGGAAGCCGGCAATTGCCGAATCGCTCAGCAGTCTCTTCCAATGGAATGACGGCGAGCAGTTATAGGCCAGCAGCTTGCCGGGGTAATGCGCGTGGATTCCCTCGGCGAAGCGCCGCGCCTCCTCCAGATCGGGCTCCGACGTTTCGCACCAGATCAGGTCGGCATACGGACAATACGCCACCCCGCGCGAGATCGCAGCCTCCAGACCGCCGCGGTACCGGAAAAACCCTTCCTCCGTTTTGCCGGGTTCGATAAACGGTTCGTCTCTGGGATCGACATCGTTGAGCAGCAGGCGGGCGGAATCCGCGTCCGTCCTGGCGATCAGAATGGTCGGGACCCCCATGACATCGGCCGCCAGCCTGGCGGCGATGAGTTTCTGGATGAATTCGCGAACCGGCACAACCACTTTGCCGCCGAGGTGGCCGCACTTCTTGGCCGAAGAAAGCTGATCTTCGAAGTGCACCGCGGCAGCGCCGGCTTCGATCATCGCTTTCATCAACTCGAACGCATTGAGCGGCCCGCCGAAACCGGCTTCCGCGTCAGCCACGATCGGCGCCATCCAGTACGTTCCCGTACGGCCCTCCATCCGCGAAACCTGGTCGGCGCGCAGCAGCGCGTTATTAATGGCGCGCACCAGCGCCGGTACGCTGTTCGAGGGATAGAGGCTCTGATCGGGGTACATCTGGCCGGAAAGGTTGGCATCCCCGGCAACCTGCCACCCGCTCAGGTAGATCGCCTGCAGGCCCGCCTGCACCTGCTGGACCGCCTGATTGCCCGTGAGTGCGCCGAGGCTCCTGACCGCGGCGGGTTCGTGAAGCAGCGACCAAAGCCGTTCCGCTCCGAGCCTGGCCAGCGTGTACTCGATCTGAATGGAGGGACGCAACCGCTCCACGTCTTCGGTGCTGTAGGGGCGCGTGATCCCTTCCCAGCGAGAGTTGTTTGTCATAGAAACCCTTCCTTTGTGCAAATGTCGGTCACTACGACCAGTCAAACCCGTCAGGCCCCATCGCCGCAATTCAGCCTGCACCAATCGGGCCAGTGGTCCGAATCGGATCGCGGGAGAGGCGGCTTGCGGGGTGAACGCGCTACGATCGCCGCAGGAGAGGAGATCACTGTGATTGCTACGAAGAGCGACCCGGTGCGGATCGACGGCCCGACCGTCGGACCGGAGGGGCGAATACTTACACCCGAGGCCATCCGGTTTCTGGTCAAGCTGTCTGGGAAGTTTGAGCCGGCGCGGCGCAGACTCCTGGAAGTCCGGCGGAGCCGCCAGGAGCGGCTCGATTGCGGCGAGTTGCCCGATTTTCCCGCGGAGACCGCCGAGATCCGCCGGGCGCCCTGGAAGACCGCCGAACCACCTGCCGATCTGCTGGACCGCCGGGTCGAGATCACCGGCCCAACCGACCGCAAGATGATCATCAACGCGCTGAACTCGGAGGCCAACGTCTTCATGGCGGACTTCGAGGACTCTAATTCCCCGACCTGGCAGAACATACTGGAAGGCCAGGCCAACCTCTGCGATGCGGTGGACGGCACCATCACTTACGACAGCCCCGAAGGCAAGCACTACGAGGTCTGCGAGAATCCCGCGACCCTCATGGTGCGGCCTCGCGGATGGCATCTCGTGGAGAAGCACCTGTTGATCGATGGCGAACCGATTTCGGCGTCCCTGTTCGATTTCGGACTCTTCTTCTTCCACAACGCGCGAAGGCTGATCCGCAACGGCACCGGCCCTTATTTCTACCTGCCGAAACTGGAGAGCCGTCACGAAGCGCGGTTGTGGAACCAGGTGTTCATCGCCGCGCAGGACACGTTGGGCATCTCCAGGGGCACGATTCGCGCAACCGTGCTGATCGAGACCATCCTCGCCGCCTTTGAGATGGATGAGATCCTCTGGGAATTGCGCGAGCACTCGGCCGGTTTGAACTGCGGACGGTGGGACTACATCTTCAGCTACATCAAGAAATTCAGCAGGATGCCCGACCGGGTCGTGCCGGATCGCGCGAAAGTGACGATGGGCACGCATTTCCTCGCCTCTTATGTGGAACTGCTGATCGCCACCTGCCACCGCCGCGGCATTCACGCCATGGGGGGCATGGCTGCCCAGATTCCCATCAAGCACGATCCGGAAGCGAACACCGCCGCGTTGAACCGCGTCCGTGAGGACAAACTGCGCGAGGTGTGGGAGGGGCACGACGGCACCTGGGTCGCCCACCCGGGGCTGGTCCGGCTCGCCAGGCAGATCTTCGACACCTACATGCCTCACCCCAACCAGGTGGACCGTTGTATCTCGTCGATTACGGGTGCGGCCGACTTACTGACCCCGCCTAAGGGGACAATCACCGAACGCGGCCTTTCGACCAATCTGGACGTCGGGTTACAGTATCTCGCGGCGTGGCTGGGCGGCGACGGCTGCGTGCCGATCTACAATCTCATGGAAGATGCGGCAACCGCCGAAATCTGCCGGACTCAGGTGTGGCAATGGCTGCACCACGGCGCCGGGCTCGAGGACGGCCGCGCCATCACGCCTTCCCTCGTACGCGCCATGATGAATCAACATCTAGAGAAACTGAGTGACACGGTTCCACCCGAGAGGCTTGAAATCGCTGCGGATCTCTACGACGAAATGATCAACAGTGAGGAACTTCCCGAGTTCCTTACGGTTCGCGCGTACGATCACCTTGGCTGACGAAGTATCCTCTTTCACTCTGGACTTGGGGTCCGACACGCCGCATACTGCGAGCATGGGCCCCAAGCAAGAGCCCGCGGCGCTGATTCAGCGGCTGCGGGAGGATCTGGGGCATCGCCGGATCGCACACGGGATTCGCACCATCGAGGACGCCCGGCCAATTACCGAGTGCCTGCAGCCCGGTCCGGGGTCGGGTGTGCTGGTCGGCCTCATCGCTCAATGGGTCGATGCCGGATTCGAAAGCGACACCGTGCTCGAACGGCTGCTTGCGCGCTTTCCGAAATCGTCGCGCGCGGAACTTCCGCTTCTGGATTACCTGCATCTCCGGATGGCGGAGGGCACGCTCGCCATGGCGCGTGAGGAGATCGATCGCGCCATGTGCCACTTCCAGACGGTCCAAGCCCTGGAAGAGGAGACCGGCGACCCCGAGTTGTCCGCCGTCGCGAATTTCTGGATGGCCCGCTGCCTTCGCAAATCGGGCCGCTACGATGACGCGTTGCGGTACACCGAGCAGGGCGAGACCCTGGCGCTTTCCTGCGGTTACACCCAGATGGCCGCCGTGATGCAGACCACCCGAAGCTGGCTGGCGTTTCAAAAGGGAAAATTGCAGGAAGCGACCGCGCTGTTGCGGCGTGCCGGCGAAGCGCTCGACGCGACCGACGACTTCATGAGCCGCGGCAACATCCAGTCCGCCTACGGCCGCATCGCGCGGCGGCAAGGTAAGTACGACCGCGCGGTGGAATACTTCGAGAAGGCAATCGCCGAATACCGTTTGGGCGGCCGCAGTCAACTGCAACTCGCGAGGACGCTCTCGAACCTCGCTTTCGTCAAGCGCCTGCTCTCGCTCGATGCGCAAAAGGAACTCGACCGCATCGCGGCCGGCCGGCGTTCGGCCCGGGACGACTCCGCGGCGCCGCCGGAACGCATTCGAGAGCAGCGCATCCAGATTGAAACGATCCGCTCCGAGGCGCGCGCGCACCTCGAGGAGGCGATGGACATTGACGGTGCGCACCAGAACCACCGCGGGATCGCCGCCGTCCACATCAACCGCGGGTTCCTCTACCTGGATGCCGGAGAACTCGATCGCGCGGCTTCCGATGCGGCCCAGGCGTTCGCGCATGGACATGAGAAATCCGACTACATCGTGATGGCCCGGGCGCGCACGCTGCAATGCATCATCGAGAACAGCGCCGTCGAGGAGCAACTGGGCGATCCCGCGGCCCACCACGAAGCGGCGGAAATCTTCGCCCGGGAGGCCGTCAATTTCGCCGGCCACACCCAGAACCGCCGCCTTCTGGCGCGCGCCCACATATGGCTGGGGCTGACGGTTTCCGCCGGTCCGTCCGCCGATTTCGATGTGGCCCGCCGGTCCGCGGAAGAAGCCATTTCGCTGCTCCAGCCGGAAGCCTCCGAGAGCTACTATCCCTGGGAGGATCTGGAGACCCTGAAGGCCCGGGTTCTCCGGGCACGGCCCATCGATTCCCTGCTGCGCGCCTGGAGTTCCGGCATCGTGGAGAACCAGACCTTCCAGCAGATGGAAGAAGAGTTCGCCCGAATCGTAATTCCACGCGTCTGGGAACGCGAAGGACGCAGGATCTCGCGTGTGGCGGCCAAGCTCTCGATCTCGCCCAAGAAGGTGCGCCGCATCCTGCATTCCGCGGGTGCGGCGGAGCGTGCCGAAAACGGAAACAGAGTCAACCCAAAACGCGAGTCCGCCGAATCATCTTGAGCATCCGGGTCATCCATCGCGCGTGAACTTCCGGTTCGATCCCGGGCGCGGGGCCTACCGGAAACAGCCGTTGCGCCGCGACTGTTTGTGCGTTTGTGAACTTCAGGATGCCCTCCGCCCCGTGCCGCGGGTGCAACCCGGAATCCTTCATTCCGCCGACTGGTGAATCGACCGAACCCCACGTCGCGGCATAGGCCTCATTCACGTTGACGCTGCCGCTGCGGATTCGCCGGGCGAGTTCGATTCCCCGCCGCTGCTTGCGTGTCCACACACTGGCGCTCAAGCCGTACAACGTCGCGTTCGCCAGCCTGACGGCTTCGTTCTCGTCCGAGAAAGCGTAGACCGAAACCACCGGGCCGAAGGTCTCTTCGGCATAGAGCTGCATCCCCGGTTTGACGCCGGTCAGAATCGTAGGCTCATAGAAGAGCGGACCGATGTCGGGGCGCCGCTTCCCCCCGGCGGCGAGCGTCGCGCCCTTTCCGATGGCATCCTGAACGTGTACTTCCGCCGCCCGAACCTGGCGCTCGGACGTCATCGATCCCACATCCGCCGAATAGTCCAGCGAAGCTCCCAGCCGGAGATTGCGGGTCCTCTCCACAAACCGCGCCAGAAATTTTTCGAAGACCGATTCATGCACGTAGATTCGCTCAATGGATACGCAAACCTGGCCGGCGCCCACGAAACACCCGTTCGTCGCACCCCGCACGGCGGCATCGACATCCGCGTCTTCCAGCACGATCATCGGATTCTTGCCGCCCAACTCGAGCGAGCACCCGATCAGCCGCTCGGCCGCCTGCCGGCCGACAATCCGGCCGGTCCGCGCGCTGCCTGTGAACATGATGTAATCCACACGGTTCGCCAGCAGCGGCCCGAGCACCGGGCCTTCACCGGTGATTACCGGAAGCACTCCTTCCGGCAGCCCCGCTTCCCTCAAAAGGTTCACAGCCCACAGCGCCGTGAAACTGGTCTGGGGATCCGGCTTGAGCACTCCCGTGTTGCCGGCCATCAGCGCCGCAATGGCGTCGGTGATCGCCAGGTTCAGCGGATAGTTCCAGGGGATGAAGAAACCGACGACGCCGAAGGGCACGCGAAACTCCCACGTCGTGGTCAGCAGCGGCATGGCGCCGCGCCGCCGTTTGGGGCGAAGAAATCGCTCCGCGTGGAAGGCGTAGTACCTGGACACCACGGCGGTATCGAGCACTTCCTCGAAGGCGTGGCGCCGCGCCTTTCCGGTCTCGATCTGAATCAGGTCCAGCACTTCTTCCTGCCGGTCCAGCAGCAGGTCGTGAAAGCGCAGGAAAACGGCGGCCCGCTCCGCGAAACCGCGGCCGGACCAGGCGGGCTGCGCCGCGCTCGCCAGACGCACCGCCAGGTCTACATCCGCTTCGTCCAAAGCGGGGATGCGGCCCAGCGTTTTGCCGGTGTACGGCGCGGTGACATCGATGGTTTTGTGAGATTGCTCGCAGTGAGTAACCGAGGCGGAAAGTTTTTCGAAAAGCAACGGCTCTAAACGCGCGCGCGGCATTGACAACATATCCGAATCCATCCTACTCTACAAACGGAGTTTCGGATCCCCTTTAGGCATGGTTACTACTTCCATTATGTAAGGAGAACGGCAATCATGGAAACGCTGCAATTGCCCGTTAACACGGAGATCGAAGAAAGATCGTCCTGGTCCGAGAAGCCTCCGGTCAAGTTCGAAGAGCAGGAGCTTGACCAGGCCGCGTTCAAACTCTGGCGGCAGGCCAGCAATGCCGGCATCACCGACGGGGAGGACGCATAGCACCACCGTGCGACGACTATGAAAACGCCTGCTTTGAAACGGCGCCTTTCGGCAACCGATGCGGCCTTCCTCTATCTGGAAAGGAGGGAAATCCCGTTGCACATAGCGGGCGTTTGCATCTTCGAAAGCACCGTTCCCTACCGCGAGTTGATGGCGGCCATCGATTCCAAGCTCCACCTGCTGCCCCGCTACCGTCAGGTTGTCGTTGACCCTCCGCTGCACATAGGCTACCCCACCTGGGAGGACGATCCGGAGTTCGACATCCGGCGGCACTTCTTCCGGGTGCCCCTGCCGGCTCCCGGCGGACAGGCGGAGATGGAGGCGCTCGCCAGCCGCATCCTGACCCAGGTGATGGACCGGCGCAAGCCTCTGTGGGATGTGCACGTAGTCGATGGCCTCGAGGGCGGCCGTGGAGCAGTCATCGCGCGGGTTCACCACTCGCTTGCAGACGGTGTGGCCGGCGCCTCGTTGATGAGGATCCTGTTCGACCCGACGCCGGAAGGCTCCTATGCCGTTAAAAAACCGCGCTTCCGTCCCAAACCTCGTTCGGAATCCAGCGGTTCCTTAGCCGATGCCCTCGTCAGCGCGGTTCACAGCTCCCTGGAGAACATGATCATGGCGGAGACCGTGATGGCCGATTTCGCCCAGTCGCTGCTCGACGAACGCACCCGCGAGGCCCTCCAGGAACTTCTGAAGCTCGTTCCGGAGTTGACCGCCTCATCCGACCGGTTTCCGTTCAATAAGCCTTGTTCCGGTGAGCGGAAATTCTGCTGGACCGAGTTCCCTCTCGCCGACGCACAGGCCATTCGGGAGGCCGCCGGGGGCACCCTCAACGATGTCATCCTGACGGTCGTCACCCGCGCCACCGCTGAGTACGTGAAGCTCCATGGCGAGCCTGTGGCCGGCCGCTTCATCCGGATGGTCTGCCCCGTCAACGTACGCCGCGGCGACCAGGGCGAATCGCTCGGCAACCAGATCTCGTTTCTCCCCGTGGCCCTGCCGCTCGATCTCCGCAGCCCCCTCGAGACGCTGCGCGCCGTGGCCAGGCGCACCGAGGTTATGAAGAACGCGCGCGCCGCCCACGCCATCACGCTGTTCGCCACCTGGCTGGGTTCGGCGCCTCCGCCGCTTCAGGCGCTGTTCTGGAACGCGCTCCCGCAGATACCCCTGCCGGTGTCGCTCCTCAATATGATCTGCACCAACGTCCCCGGCTCCCCCACTCCGCTCTACGCCGTGGGAAGGAAGATGGTGGCCAGCTATCCGCATGTGCCAACCGGCTACGAGCTGGGCGTGAACTGCGCCGTGCAAAGCTACGACGGAAATCTCTACTGCGGGCTGACCGCCGACGCACACGTGGTGCCCGACGCGGAGAAGCTACGGGATTTCATCTACGCCGCGTTTGCCGAACTGCGGCGGGCGGCGGGAGTTCACAAGCCGCGACGGAAAGCGACTCCTCCCTCATCTCCCGCCGCCGCCGCCGATTGACGCCGGCTCCAGGATCCTGTCGAGGATATCCGGAATCTCGAAGACCGCCCGATTTTCAAGCCGCTCGATAGCGGCGCGAAACGTGGCATAGGCCGCCGGCTCCAGGAGCCGGTCCACCGCTTCCGCGATGCCGCGGAAATTCGGCAGCACAATTCCGATTCCCTGCTCCCGCACCCATTCCGCGTTGTACCGTTCCTGCGGGAGCGTCCAGGCGTTCCGCTCGATGATCACGGGCAGCCGCATGGCGACCGCTTCGCTGATGCTGCCCGGCCCCGGCTTTCCGATGAGGTAGTCCGCCAGTTGCATGTAGCGGGGCACTTCCCGCGTGAAGCCCTCGACGAACATCGGCGCGCTGCGAACCAATGCCCGCAAGCGCTCGACCAGCCTGGCGTTTCGTCCGCAGATCATGAGCAGTTGCCGCCGGTCCAGCCGGCGCGCAATCTCGTGCATCACCCTGGCGCCCTGTCCGCCGAACAGCACCAGGCCCACCGGTTCGCCGGCGCGGAGCCCCAGCTTCGCACGCTCCGCGTCGCGCTCGGCGGGTGGGAGCGGCGGGATCTCGTAAAAGCGGGGATTCAGAATCATCCCGGAAACCCGGTGGACGTTCCTCCCGGCATGACCCATGGCGAGCGCCTGTTCGATAGCCCGATCGGAACCGCAGATGACATGCTGCTCCTGGCGCTCCAGCCAGAAGTGCGGAGGATAATCCGCGATATCGGTGAGGATGGTGACGAGCGGAACCCCGGGCAGCGCCCTGTGGAGGCTCTCCTTCAATGCCCGGTTGAAATTCGGCACCAGCGAAACCACCATGTCCGGCCGGCTTTCCCGCCAGAACCGCTCCAGCAGCCGCACCTGCTTGGGGTGAAACAGCCGGATTACCAGATGCATTCCCGCCGTGAGCTGCGGAGATCCGAGCGTCCAGCCCTTCTTCAAGAGGGTGTTGTACACGTCTTCGAGGCGCAGGCCGGTAACCTTGCGGAAGATGTCGATCTCATTGAGCAACTCCTGCAAATTCACCATGCGGACGTCGAACGGCCGGTCCTGCCGTTCGATCACCTCCCGCAGCGCATTCGCCGCCGCGCGATGGCCGCCGCCCGCATCGAAATAGATGAAGTCCAGTCTCTTCATCAGTTTCGATTGTGCCATGCCGCGAATCGGCCGGTTGCCTAAAACACCTCGCTTAACGCATGTTTTGCGGCGGCGTCACGGAACTGTAGTCTTTCCCCGGTTAAAACGGGGGTATGAGGTGCGACCTTCATGTCCACACCACGCACTCGGGAATGTGCACCGTGCCCCTGATGCGGGCGGTGTGCCGAGAAAGTTACAACGATCCCGTCCGTGTGTATGAGAAGCTGAAACGCCTCGGCATGGACCTGGTCACCGTTACGGACCATGACTCCATCGATGCCGTCGAAGCGCTCCGCTCACGCCCCGACTTCTTCCTGAGCGAAGAGGCCACCTGCACACTGCCGAGCGGCAACCAGTTGCACGTTGGCGTGTACGATATAACCGATCGCGACCACGTCGAGATCGAGCGGCGGCGGAGGGACTTCGAATCGCTAGTGCGGTGGCTGCGCGAGCGCCGCCTCTTCTTTAGCGCCAATCATGTTTTTTCGAGCCTCACCGGCAGACGGTCGCTGGACGATTTCGAGCTGTTCGAAAGCGTCTTCCCGGCCCTCGAAACGCACAACGGCCACATGCTTCCGCGCGCCAATGCCCAAGCGGCCGCACTGGCCGATTTTGCGGGACGCGCGGAGGTGGGCGGCAGCGACGCGCACGCCATGGCCTCGGTCGGCTGCGCCTGGACCGTTGTTCCGCACGCCCGGACCAAAGAGGAATATCTGGCGGGGCTGCGGCTTGGCCGGGGCCGCGTGCGCGGGGCTTTAGGGAGCTGGTGGAAGCTCACGCGCGACGTCCTGAGCATCGGCGCCGCCATGGCGCGCGAGAACCCCGCTACCGCCCTGCTGCTCCCGCTCGGAGTTGCCGTACCGTTCATCACACTGGCGAACTACACGCGCGAGGGTCTCTTTGCGCGCATTTGGATGGAGCGCTACCTGCGTGAAAGAATGGGCAGAGCGGCATATGCGCCGCAGCCCGCCGTGGAGGCTGCCATATGACGCTGCCCGGAACGATGCTGACGTTCATCGCCCATCGCGACCACAAGCTGATGCGACGCATCAACCGCTGGCCGGCGCCTCGCTGGGTCCGCATCTGGATGCTGTGCGCTACACGCGGCGGCGATGGCTGGCTGTGGTACGCGATGGGGCTGGTGATCCTGCTCTTCGGGGGAGACCAGCGCTTCTCTGCGGTTGCATCGGGCGCGCTCGCCGCCGGCCTGGGGATCACGATTTTCCTGAAGCTCAAAAAGGCAACCGGACGCAAACGCCCCACGCAGTTCGAACCGCACTGCTGGGCCACCCTGCTGCCTCCCGACCAGTTCTCGTTTCCTTCGGGACACACCATTACGGCGTTCGCTGTGGCCGTGTCGCTGAGCTTGTTCTACCCTGCCCTGGCGATCGGGCTGCTCTTTTGCGCCCTGAGCGTGGCGGCCTCGCGCATCCTCCTCGGGATGCATTTCCTGAGCGATGTGCTGGCCGGGGCCGTCATCGGCACGCTGCTGGCCTACGGCGCGGCGAGGATCGTCACCCTGATCTGATGACCGACGGGCGCTGCAAGTGGGGCAGGCCTCCCGGCCTGCCCGGTTTTGACTTTAGATTCTCATCACGAAATAACCGTACCATTCCGGGGACACCGCTCCCTGAGGCCGCGGGCGGTGGACGCCCGCCCCATATGACGGCTACAAAACCGGCGAGTCGTTGCCCAGCAGCGCCCGCCGCACGATCTTGACCGGCGGATAGCCCTGCGCCAGGAACGCATCGTGGAACCCCTGCAGCGTGTAGCCCGGTCCCTTCATCTTCTTGTAATCTTCCCGTAACTTCAGAATCTGCAGCTTTCCGAGCGTGTAAACCAGGTAGGTCGGGTCCGACGTGCCTCGCTTGGCTTCCTTTTCTGCCACCGGCCGCACCTGGTATCCTTCCTTGACGAAGAACTCCACCGCCTCCGGGATCGTCATCTTCCCCGTATGCATGCGGATTCCGACGATGTAGCGGGCATCCCGCAGCAGCGCGTCCTGCAACTGTCCCAGCCGCAGTTTCGGATCGCCGTTGCCATACCCCTGGTCGAGCATCATCTGCTCGCCGTAGTGCGCCCAGCCTTCGGCGTTGGAACTGCACCCGATCAGTTTGCGCACCTTCGTCGGCGCGTCCTTGATCCAGAGGAATTGGACATAGTGCCCGGGGTACACTTCGTGCACCGCAGTGGAGATAATCGTGCCGCGGTTGAAGCCCTCCAGGTATTCTTCCGTCTGCGCCTTCGTCCAGTTCGGATCCGGCAGGGTGACATTGAAGTACGCCTCTTTGGCGACCTTCTCAAACGGCCCCGGTGTATCCATCGACGCCGTGGTCAAGGCCCGCATGAACGGCGGGGTCTCCTCGACAATGGGCGGCACCTGCGAAGGGATCGTCACGATGTGGTGGCTCTCGACGAACGCGCGCAGGCCTCCCAGCACGTCGCGAAACGACGTCATGAGGTTGCCGGCCGCCGGATGATCTTTCTCCAGCTCCTCGAGGATCTGCTGCGGCGTGCGCCTCGGGTCGATTCGCGCGGCCACGCGCCGGAACTCCGCCTGGTTGCGGCGCAGGTCTTCGTAGCCGATGGCGAGCAGCCGGTCGAGCGGCGTATCCACCATCTCGTCGTAGAGCAGTTTCTTCCGGTAGACTTCGGCGCCGATCCGGAAGTCGCCCTTCGACCGGGGCAGCAGGTAGTCCTTCATCCATTTGCCGTAGTCGTTCAAGGCGGCGATCAGGGCGGCGTTCGATTTCCGGAACTCGGCGAGGAGCGCCTGGTCCGTAACGGTCCGGAACGCGGCTGGGACATCCTTTTCGAAAAACCCGACGTTTCCGGGGAGTTGTTCCAGCGCCACTTCCGTGAAGACCTGCGGAGGGTCGCTCAGGTTCTGCCGCGCCGATTGGAGCAGTTGCAGCCCAAGCCTCTCCCGCGCCACCACGGACCTCAGGCGATCGGCCGGCGGCGCATAATTCCGGCTCATGATCGTGAAGACCGCGCCCGAGATTCCGGACGAGTAGGTGTCGGGATTCTTCTCCCAGGGACGGATCTGTTCCAGTTCCAGCAGCGTGCCCCGGATCTGCGAAAGTACCAGCTCGCGGTCGGATGTCACGGTCGGAGAGAGCCCGCGCGAGCCGAACGCTTCCACCTCGGTCTCGAACTTTTTCAGCTGGCTGACCTGGGCCTGAATTTCACCCTTGGAGAGAGTGGCTAGCTGCGCATCGTATTGATGGAAGCCTGCCGATGTAGCCTGTACGGGATCGAACCGGAAAACGGCCTGGTTGAAATAGCGGTCCGCGAGCTTGCCGAATTCGGCGTCGCGGGATTGTCCGAAACAAGCCACCGCCAGGAGGGGAAAAAGGAGGATGCGGAAGGACATTACTGCCTCAATTATAAGCGGAACATCCCCCGTGGCTCCTGCGTAATCCAATGAAGAGGAGCGCCATGTACTGCACACGATGCGGACTGGAACTGCGGGAGCCCGACCGGTTTTGCTCCCGCTGCGGAGCGAGAACCCCGGTGGCCGGCCCCCCTCCCCCTTCCCTGCCTTTGATGCTGGACAAGAGGAACCGGAAGATCGCGGGTGTGTGCGCCGGATTCGCCCGTTCTCTGGAGATGGACGTAACCCTCATCCGGGTGATCTGGCTTGTGGTCGCGCTGGGAACCGGCGCGGGATTCCTGGCCTACCTGGTCGCCTGGATGATCATGCCAAGCGACCACGGGACGGACTGGGACCGCTCGCTCTACCACGCGCCGCAACCCGGGTAAGCGGCCACGACCAGTGCGTCAACCGCCATCTCTCGAGTGGCCCGTCTATTGCACCCCTCCGGTTATGCCGGAAAATACCAGGACTTTCGAAACCGACCGCAAGAATACGGATCTTGCCGAAGGAGAGCTCGAAACCGTCGAGGACTCGATCCAAATTCATGAAGGGAAGGCCCCGGCTCCCAGGCCGAAAAAATCCGAACCGGACCGCAAGAACCTGGACCTGGCCGAGGGCGAGCGCGAGACTGTCGAAGAGTCGATCCGCATTCATGAAGAGAAGGGCGACCTGGAACGCGCCGGGACTCCCCGCAAGTGAATTCGACGCCTTTCCGAGGGGCTGGAACATTCCAGGGGTAACCGGCGTCAGGGTAGGTATGCACAATCACCCACTACTGAAATCAGCCCTTTTTCTCCTGATTGTCGCGACGGTTGCCTCCGCCGCCGACATCACGGGCAATTGGAAGGCTGATTTGCAGACACCGCAAGGCAAGGTTCAGGTCAATTACACCTTCAAGCAGGAGGGTGAGACGCTGACCGGCACGTGGCAGGCAGCACAGAGCCCTATCGTCCAGATCAGCGACGGCAAAGTTACGGGTGACCAAGTGACGTTTGTGGTTAAGGTGGATCCCAATGGCGGCTTGACCTTCGCCCATGAGGGGAAGATCGAAGGGGATGAGCTTCAACTCACGATGAAGCCGAGCGGTGAGTTCCCCGGCAGCACCGTTATCGCGAGGAAAGTGAAGTAGTTAGCACCCCGTCGGATGACGCGGCGATCAGGCGCCCCTTCCCCCCTCAGTGCGACAATAGTGCCTTGCTCGCCGCGTACCTGATCTTCGCCGCCACATACATTGTTCTCGCCATCGGACGGCTGCCCGGCTTTCGCGTGGACCGCACGGGCGCGGCGATCATCGGGGCGGCCCTGATGCTCGCCACCAACGTCCTCACGGTGGAGGAAGCGTACGCGGCGATCAACTACGACACCATCATTCTGCTGTTCGGGATGATGATCGTAGTCGCCAACCTGCGGCTCTCCGGGTTCTTCCGGCTGGTCAGCGCATGGGTGGTGGAACACGCCCACCGTCCCCTGGTCCTGCTGTCGGGTATCGTCGCCGTTTCGGGCGTCTTCTCCGCCTTCTTCGTCAACGACACCATGTGCCTGGTGCTGACGCCCCTGGTTCTCGACATCAGCGAAAAGCTGCGCCGCAACCCGATCCCCTACCTGCTCGCCGTGGCGATGGCATCGAATATCGGGAGCGTCGCCACCATCACGGGCAACCCGCAGAACATGATGATAGGAAGCCTCTCGCGGATCCCCTACCGCACGTTCTCCGCGGCTCTCGCTCCCATCGCGGCCGTTGGCCTGGTCCTGACGGTTGCGATGATCGCCCTGGTCTACCGCTCCGAGTTCCGCTCCGCCGCCACTCTCCAACCCGAACACCCGGCTGCGCGGGTTCATAAGGCCCTGCTCTGGAAATCGCTCGCTGCTTCGGCGGCAATGATCGTTTTGTTCTTCGCCGGGTGGCCGGTTCCCAAGGTCGCCTTCATCGCCGGGACCCTGCTTCTCATCACGCGGCGCATCAAGCCGGACCGGATCTATCGCGAGATCGACTGGAGCCTGCTGGTGCTGTTCATCGGCCTCTTCATCGTCATAGCGGGAGTCGAAAAAACGCCGCTGCCCAACGACCTGTTTCAATTCGGGATGCGCTATGGCCTCGCTCGCACCGGTCCCATGAGCGTGTTCACCGCGATCCTCTCGAACGTCGTCAGCAATGTGCCCGCGGTTCTCCTGTTCAAGGGATTCGTGCCCCGGCTCCCGGATGCCGCGCACGCCTGGTTGACACTCGCGATGTCCTCGACACTTGCCGGCAACCTGACGCTGCTCGGCTCGGTGGCCAACCTGATCGTGGTTGAGCGCGCGCGGCGCAGCGTGCGGATCGGCTTCTGGGAATACGCGCGCGCGGGAGTGCCGCTGGCAGTGGTGACGCTCGTAATCGGGGTTCTGATGCTAAACTAGCGGGTTGTCGCAGCAGATCTTCCGCGCCGGAGACTGGTTTCTCCGCTCCGGCATCCAACAATCCGATGGCGGCGTTGCCCGTTATTACCGCACCGACGAGTGCCGGAATCTCCCGGCTTCCACGGAAATCACCGGCTACGCCGTCAGCGCGCTGGTCTATCTTCATTCGGTTACGAAAGACCAGCGGTACCTCGACGCCGCTTCGCGTTCCGCCAATTTTTTGGTCGGGGCCCGCGAGCCCTTCTCCGGCTGCATTCCGTTCGAACTCGACGGCAAGGACATCGCCTATTTCTTCGATTCCGGGATCGTAGTTCGCGGCCTGCTTTCCGCATGGCGCGCGCTCGGCGACATACAGTTCCTTCAGACCGCCACCGGGATCGGCGAATCCATGATCAAGGGCGGGTTCGATTCCGGCGCAGACTTCCACCCCATCATCGACTATGGCGAAATGCGGCCTGCTCCGCGCATTCCACTGCGCTGGTCGCACGACTCCGGATGCTACCAGTTGAAAGCCGCCCTTGCCTGGTGGGACCTCGCGGAAGCTACCGGCAATGAGAGTTTCCGCGCTCACTACGCGCGGATGCTCGATTACGCTTTGCGCACCTGGAGCCTGTTCCTTCCCGGCCATGCCGACCGCCTCAAAGTCATGGACCGGCTGCACGCTTTTCTGTACTTTCTCGAAGGCCTGCTCCCCAGCGTCAAAAAGATGAACTGCACGGTGGCCCTCTGCGAAGGCATCCGCCGCACAGCATCGTTTCTGAGAAGCATCGCGCCCGAATTCGTCCGCTCCGACGTGTACGCGCAATTGCTGCGGATCCGGCTCTATGCGGATTACGCGGGAGCCGCTCCGCTCGACCGCGAGGCGGCCGCGTTCGAGGCCGGCGAACTCGCCCGGTTCCAAGCCGCGGACCAGGACCCGCGAATCGATGGCGGCTACTGGTTCGGACGCGCCGCAGGTAAGCAACTGCCTTTCGTCAACCCGGTGTCCACGGCGTTCGCCATGCAGGCATTGGAACTGTGGCGGCAGAGCGAGTCGGGCGGCGGCGTGACCGCTCCGCTGCATCTGCTGATCTGAGGTGGCTGCGCGGATCCAAACCGCCTGCTGGTCCGCCGCCGCCCGGGCCGCGGCCCGCTTCCGCCCCCGGCGTCGCGTAGCGATCGATGCTCCTGAAACGCAGCACCCCTCCGGCATCTCGGTGGTGATCCCTTCCCGCAACGGCAAGGAACTGTTGCGGGCGCAACTCCCGGGCATTACGCGGGACTTGGGTTCGTCGCCCTCCGAAGTCATCGTGGTGGACAACGGCTCGTCAGATGGCACCGCCGAGTGGCTTGGAGCCGAATGGCCCCTCGTACGCGTAGAAATCGAAGCGCAGCCGCTTTCGTTCGCCCGCGCCGTGAACCGCGGGATCGCCGCCGCCCGATACTCCTACCTGTGCCTGCTCAACAACGACATGGTAGTGGAAACCGGATTTTTCGAGGCGCTGCCGGCGGCCTTCCGCAAGATTCCCGATCTTTTCTGCGCCACCGCACAAATCCGCTTTCCCGCGGGCGTCCGGCGTGAAGAGACCGGAAAGGCCGTGATGGCGCAGGCGAGGCCGGAAGATTTCCCCGTTCGCTGCGACGAACCGCTGCCCGGCGAGGACGGCACCTGGGTGCTCTATGGCAGCGGCGGCTGCTCGCTCTACGACGCGCAAAAGCTCGCCGCGCTGGGAAATGTAGACGAGGTGTACCACCCCGCTTATGTAGAGGACCTCGACCTCGGTTGGCGTGCCTGGCAGCGCGGCTGGCCCAGTGTCTATGTGGCGGGAGCGCTGGTGGAGCACCGGCATCGGACCACCACCTCCCGCTACTTCACCGAACAGGAACTGGAGCGCATCCTCGAGGTCAACTACCTTCGCTTCCTCGCGCGTGCCGTATTTCAGCCGGGCCTCTTTCAAAGGCTGTGGGGCCAGGCGGTCCGGCGCCTGGAACTGGATCCCGCTCGTCCGGCATTTCGCGATGCTCTGCGGAGGGCCTGGCGCATTGCACTCGGAGGCGCCCCGGCGGCCACCCCGGCGTTCGACGAGGAGTCTTTTCTCGCCCTCACTGACGGCTCGGTCGCGCTATTCCCGGGGACGGGCGATGGCCGCGTGCTGGTGGCCTGTTCCCCCAGCCTGGTAGCGCCGGCGGAGGACCTGCTCTCCAGGTATGCCGAGGTCTCGGTGGTTCGCGGCGCGCGGGACAGCATCTGCTTTCGCACGGCCGTGGAAATGGCGCGGCGCAAGTGGCCGGCGGCTATTTGCGAGGAAGCGGCACTGTCAGGTGAACCTGGCTGTCCGGCCCGTACCACGTGAGCCGGTACCCCGCCTTCCCAACCTTGCCCGACGGTTTCGGAAAGTAGAGAAAGCCGGCGACCGCGTGATCCATGCGTCCCTCGGGCAGGGATTTGCCTTCCAGTTCGCGCTGGATCTCATACCCATCCGGAGCGTTGGACGTTGGCGCAGCCGTTGGGCCCGGATCGCCTACACCTACTCCGACCGCAGTGCCGCCATAGACTCCGCTCTGCCTCCGGCCGCCGTAGCTCCCGGTTTCGTATCCGATGGTGGCCGAATTATAGACTTGGATGTTCCCCGGCGCGTGAGGTTGTGGCGGATTATACTTGCGGTCGTATCGCGCGGCGATCACCTCCGGCGCGGCCGGCCGGGTGGTGCTCCCGTCGGAGGTCGCGATCAGGAAGTCGCGTTTCGAGACCTGAACTTCTCCGCCGGCCGGCGGAAAGATGGCGACTTCCATGACGAGGTAGCCGTCGTGTTCCAGGTTGGTCGCAAAGAGCTTGCCGACCTGGTCCTTCGGAACCACGGCCGCAGCCACGGTGACATCACCCACGGCTGCGTGTGCGGGGTAGTCGGCAGGTGCTGGTCGCGGCCGGATGCCGGTCTCGTCGCCGGCTGCGGCCAGAAGCCCGGCGACGGCAAGGACGTACACAATGGACCGCATCGTTCGCTCCGTTCACATCATACGACGCGCTGCCGGGGGGTGCGTTGCATCTTTCGGCCAGCTTCGGCCTGCGCTACACTTGCGCTTGGCCAACGAACTTCTCTCAGGTGTTCACCCAATTTCCTCGGGCGTGACCTCTTGGCTCACTCCGGACGGCAACTGGGGCTTGAGCAATACCGCACTGATCTCCGGCCATCGCGAGTCCCTGCTCGTCGATACCCTTTGGGATTTGCCGCACACCGCCGCCATGCTGGAGGGATTCCGCCCGCTGCTGGAGGAGGCGCCGATCGGGCCCGTTGTGAACACCCATGCCGATGGCGACCACTGGTTCGGCAATCAACTGCCCGAAGCCCGGCAGATCATCGCAACCCGAACCGCGGCGCGGCGGATGCGCCGTCATGGCCCAAGCGAAATGCGGAAGCTGAGAACCGTGGCGCGAGTCTTCCACATGTTGGGCCGGATTCCGCTGCCGCGGCGGCGCCGGTGGGAACTGGCGGCGAGCTATTTCGATGGAATGATGCGGCCCTTCGATTATTCCGGAATCCGCCCTGCGTACCCCACGGCGACTTTCTCCGGGCGCATGCAACTCAACATCGGCGGACGCCGGGTCGAACTGCTCGAACTGGGGCCGGCCCATACCGCGGGCGATCTCATCGTCCACCTTCCCGAAGACCACATCGTGATCGGCGGCGACATCATTTTTTCCGGCGTGGTGCCGGTTCTATGGGATGGTTCGGTGCGGAACTGGATCGCGGCTTGTGACGCCATCCTCGCCCTGAATCCCGCCACCGTCATCCCCGGGCACGGTCCTTTGACTGACGCTTCCGGGGTGGAGGCGATGCGAAGCTACTGGCAGTTCCTGTGGGATGCCGCCCGCAAGCAGTTCGAACGGGAGCGGTCGGTAGCCCGCGCGGCCCTGGAGATCGCGCGCAGCGACGACTACCGGCGGCAGCCATTCGCCGGCTGGCTGGGCCAGGAGCGGCTGCTGATCAACGTGAACGCGATCTACCGCAAGCTCATGAAGATCAGAAGCCGCATGGGGGTCGTCGAGCGGCTAAACGTGCTGCGCCAAACCGCGCCTCTGGCGGAAGCATTCAGACTGGAAAAGAGTTCTTACCTGGCCGAAAAGCGGTAGGCCGTCGTCGTGTGGTACGTCTGGCCCGGCTTCAATTCGGTCGAGGGAAAGCTCGGCTTGTTCGGCGAATCCGGGAAGTGCTGCGTCTCCATGCAGAAGGCGCCGCGAAAAGGATAGGCCTTGCCGCCCTTCCCCTTCACCGTCCCATCCAAAAAATTGCCGGTGTAGAACTGCAGGCCAGGCTCCGTGGTCCAGACGTCGACCACGCGTCCGCTCTTCGGCTCGTAGACTTCAGCCGCTTTGCGCAGCCCCGTCCCCCGGGCGTTCAGCACGAAATTGTGATCGTAGCCCTTCGCGTCCTTCAGTTGCTGGTCGTCGGCACCGATCCGCGCGCCGATGGCCGTCGCCTTCGTGAAGTCGAACGGCGTACCTTTTACCGGCTTCAACTCGCCTGTCGGGATAAGGCCGGCGTCCACCGGCGTAAACCGGTCGGCATCGATCATCACCTGGTGATCGAGAACCGTGCCCTCTCCCGCGCCGGCAAGGTTGAAGTACGAGTGGTTCGTCAGGTTGAGGACGGTGTCCTTGTCGGTCGTGGCGGTGTAATCGATGCGCAGCTCGTTCTCGGCGGTGAGCGTATAGACCACCTTGGCGGTCAGGGTCCCGGGAAAGCCTTCCTCGCCGTCCTTACTGACGTAGGTCAGTTCCAGCGCGGGTCCCGCCGGGTCGTGCGCTTCCTTCGCCGTCCAGGCGTGCTTGTCGAAGCCCATATTGCCGCCGTGCAGCGTGTTCCGGGCATCGTTTTTCGGCAGATGGTACGTCTTGCCGTCCAATTGGAATTGCGCATTCCCGATGCGGTTTCCGTAGCGCCCGATCAGCGCGCCGAAGAACGCCGTCTGGTGCTGATACCCGGCCACGCTGTCCATGCCCAACACCACATCGGCATATTTGCCGTGGCGATCGGGGGCGGTCAGCGACACGACCGCTCCGCCATAGGTCGTGATCTCGACCTGCATGCCCTTCGCATTCGTAAGCGTGTACAGATCGACGGGCGTACCGTCCGCCATCTTTCCAAAGGCCTGTTTCTTCACGTTGCGGGTTCCTTTCCTCGTGGGCGCCTGCGCGAAGCAGGCGATCGACAGGGCGCCCAGCAGGACGCCGGTGGTCCAGCGGCTCGTTCTCATGATCCTTATAGTAAGCGATTACGGCGGGCTATACGAGTTTACTGACGGCGCGTCAAGCCGACCATCACTTCGAGAGGCTTTCCGTCGCGCATCACTTTCACCTTCACCTGGTCTCCGGGCTGCTTCGCCCTCAGGGCGTACGTGAAATCGTAGAGATTTCCGACCGGCTTGCCGTCGAACTCCACCAGGATGTCGTTCGCCTGGAGACCGGCTTTGGCCGCCGGCGATCCCGCGGTCACATCGGCGAACTTCACACCCTTGACGCCCTCGCCGAAATCCGGCACGGACCCGAAATAGGGGCCATAGCCCGAACCGGAGGATGAGCTGACCGGCCCGGCGTCGCCGCCATGAGCCGGAGCCGCCTGCTTGACGAATTGCGGGCGCCCGGCTTCCTCGCGCAGGACATCGGTCACGTCGGCCACCAACTCGAGCACCGTCGCTGCGTCCGGCGCGTCGATCTTGTCCCAGGTGTCGCTCGGCTTGTGATAATCGCCGTGCAACCCGGAGAAGAAGAACAAGGCCGGAACCTTCTTCGCCGAGAACGAGGCGTGATCGCTCGCCCCGGATTCCGGCCCTTCTGAGAAGTCGATTGTTAACGGATATTTAGCTGCGATTTTCTCGAGCATCGGACGAAGTCCGGACCCGGTACTGGAACCGCCCAGGTAGAGCTTCCCCTTACGCACCCGCCCGATCATGTCCATATTGATCATCGCCACCGCCTGGTCGAGCGGCAGTTCGGGATGCCCGGCCCACCATGCCGAGCCGAGCAGGCCCTCTTCTTCGCCGGCGAACGTCAGAAACAAAATCCCGCGCTTCTGTTTGGGCTGCTTCGAGAACCAGCGCGCCAGTTCGATGACTCCGGCGGTGCCCGACGCGTTGTCGTCCGCCCCCGGATGCACGGTACCGGTCATGTTCGGCGCCAGCGAGAACTGGCCGCCCAAACCGAGGTGGTCGTAATGCGCCCCGATGATGACGTATTCGTTCGTCGTGCCGGGAAGGTAGGCCGCCACGTTGTGGACCGTCTTGTGGACGTGCTCCACATCCACCTGCTCGTCAATTTGCAAACTCTCCGGAAATGCGAAGGATTCCGGTTTGAGATCCTTATCGATCCCTTCCACAATTTGGGTCAGATTCTTTCCAGCGGCGGCAAACCAGGGTTCGACCTTCTCGGCTTTCGCCTGGACGAACGGAATGCCTGCATCGTCCGGACCCGAGACCGTTCCGAACTTCTCCAGTTGGTCGGGTTCGCCGGCGTGGTGCGGAGTATCGTTGATCAGAATGACCGCGGCCGCTCCGTGCATTTTCGCGTTGCTGGCCTTGCTCGCAAACTGGGAATGTCGCGTAAAGGTCTTCCCGCCGAAGACGCTGTGTTCATCCGATTCCTGAGGCTCATGCCGTAACATCAAGACCACTTTGCCCTTAACGTCTATCCCGGCGTAGTCGTCGTAGTTGTACTCGGGGGCGGTAATCCCGTAGCCGGCGAAAACGACGCTGCCGGATGCCTTCGCCGACGGCGAAAAGTGGAGCGGAATGAAGTCCGCGGGGAACTTGAGACTGGTGGTGTGCCCGTCTTCGGTGAACCGGAGATGGTTCGCCCGGCCGGGCTTGGCGGCGGTCGTGACATCGAACGGTTGGTAGTAGTGCTTGCCGTCCGGCGGCTTGATGCCAAAGGTGCGGAACTTTCCCGAGATGAAAGCCGCCGCCTTTTCGAGCTCCGGGCTGCCCGTGAGCCTGCCCTTTAACTCCGGCGATGCCAGATACTTAACATCATCCAGATAAAGCCTCGGATCAATCGTCGCCGTGGCCGCAAACGTCAACCACGACGCGCCGCACAAAAGCGGCAGAAGCCGCAACTTCCGAATTCTCATGTGGATTACTTCTTGAGTGGCGTTAGGGGAAGATTCTTGGGCTGCGTGGCCATTCCGGGCACATCCAGTTTCAACTCGCAGCCGCAGTCCTCACCGGCGTTCTTGGCGGTCTTCTGGTACTCGATTTCGTAGTCGATGATCGACCGGAGGTTGGGCCAATCGATGGTCTGCGCGATGCGCCGGCCATTCACGAAGAGGGTGGGGGTCCCGTCGATGCTCAGGTTTTTCGCCTCGGCTTCGTCTTCGTTGACCTCGGCCAGGGTGGCCTTCGTATCGATGCACTGCCCGAGTTGCAGGGAGTCGATATCCTTCTGATCTTTCGCCCAGCCCATCACCTTATCCTTGAGGTTTTCTGGCGTAATCTCCTGCTGGTGCTCGAAGATCCAGTCGTGATAAGTCCAGAACGCCGCCGGCTGCTGCTTATAGACGCAACGGCTGGCGATGGCTGCTGCCTTGGCCCACGGGTGGAGCGTTTCCAGCGGGAAAGTCTTGAAGTACAACCTTACCTGCTTGGGATATGCGGTGAGCAGGTTGTCGCGCAACATCTTGGCTTCCTGCTTACAGTAAGGGCATTCGAAATCGCTGAACTCCACCAGGACGACCGGCGCCCCCGGAGTCCCGAAGCTCGGCTCGAATTCGGTTTTCAGCTTGTCGAGGTCCTTTTTGAAGGGATTGCTGGCGATGTCGAAGACGTTTCCCTGCAATATTTTGGACCCATCTTTCGAAACCAGAAATGGAAGGTTGTACGACTGGTTCCCGGCGGAGGCACGAACGATCACGTCGTAAAACCCGGGCAGTTGCGTAGACGGCTTGGGGTCTTCGACGACCACCTTGATCTTGGCGGCATCCATCACATAAAGATGGCGGACATATGCCTCCATCGTGGCTTTGTCGAGCGCCGACTTCTTGGCGTTCTGGCCGAAACCCGCCGAAGACAGCATCAACACGCCCGTAGCACAGAGAACCAGCATTCTGGACATGATCTTCTATTGTAATGGAACGGCTCCCACCGTTGCAGTTACATCACCGGACCGATACGCCAGGGTACGAACTCCTTGTGACCGAGGCGCTCCGCGCAGGTGCGCCGGCCCGAGGCGGTCTCCAGAACCATATCCAGAATCTGCCGCCCGACCTCCTGCACCGTCTTTTCGCCGTCCGCGATCACCCCGGCGTTGATGTCCATGTTCTCCCTCATACCGCGGTACGTGTTGCTGTTGGTGGCGATCTTCACCACGGGGATGGTGGGGAACCCGATGGCGCTGCCGCGGCCGGTTGTAAACGCGATGACATTACATCCGCCGGCCGCCAGCCCAGCGAGCGAAGCCGGATCGTAGCCGGGGGTATTCATGAAACAGAAGCCGGGCGCGCTCACTCTTTCGGCATAGTCGTACACCTCGACCAAAGTCGAAGTGCCCCCTTTCGCCACCGCTCCGAGCGATTTCTCCAGAATATTGCTCAGCCCTCCGGCCTTATTGCCGGGGCTGGGATTGTCGTCGAAACTGCCCTCGAAGCGGCTCAGGTATCGCTTGTAATTTCTGATGCAAGTCAATAACTTATCAGCTACTTCACGATTTTTAGCCCGCCTGACCAGTAGGTGTTCCGCACCAACGATCTCTGGTGTTTCGGCCAGCACCGGGGTTCCGCGGAAAGAAGCCAGGAGGTCCGAGCAGTAGCCCAGCGCCGGGTTGGCGGTGATGCCCGAAAAGGAGTCGGACCCGCCGCAGTTCAAGCCCAGCACGATCTTGGAGGCGGGCACCTCGGTTCGCCGCTCGGCTGCCGCCTGCTCGATGAAGCGGGTGATCTCGCGCCGCGCCGCCTCGAGCGCTCCCCTGGTTCCGCCGCTGGCTTGCAGGGTCAACCCCACCAGCCGGCTGCTCCTTGAACCGCCGCGGCCCAGGTAATGGTCGATCTGGTTATCCTCGCAGCCCAGCCCCAGAATGATCGCCGCCGAGACGTTCGGGTGCATTAAGACGCCACCGAGCGTGCGGCGCAACTGGTCCACGTCCGGTCCCATGGCATGGCCGCAGCCGTCGCCGTGCGGGAACGCCACGACGCCATCCACGCCATCCGGCAAAGTTTCGCCTTCGTAGCTTCGCGCAATCGACTCCGCCGTGTGGGCGGCGCAATTGCTGGCCGCGACGACCGCGATATAGTTCCTGGTGCCGACCCTGCCATCCTCGCGGACATAGCCCTGGAATGCCGGCACGGGTTCACCGGCTGCCGGCAGAGGCCTCTCGCCTTCCGGAAACTCGTATGCCAGCTCGAGTTCCTCGAACGCAAGGTTGTGGATGTGGATATGGCTTCCCGCTTCCACCGCATGACGCGCCCGCCCGATCGCCTGCCCGTAGCGAAGCACCATCTCGCCCGGCTCGAGCCTCCGCAGCGCTACTTTATGGCCCGCCGGGATGGGATCGACCGTCTTTACGCCGATACCATCCACCTTCAGTTCCGTTCCCGCCGAGATGGGCACTCGCGCCACCGCGACATTGTCGGATGGGTGCAGATGGATGGCGGAATTCCCGGCGGTGGGGAGGCTTGCGATATCCAGGAGGGTCACGCACCTATAATATAGAAGAAAATGCCCCGCAAAATCCCGCGGCTCGTGTGGATCGCGCCGGCCCTGGTTTACTTCCTTTACTTCTTCAAACTCGGCGGCGCCGGGATTTTGGGAGCGGACGAGCCTCGCTACGCGGCAATCGGCCGGGAGATGGCCCGCTCCGGCGACTGGATCACGCCCCGCCTGTGGGGCGCCCCCTGGTTCGAAAAACCGGCACTGCTGTACTGGATGACCGCTTCCGCGTTCCACCTGGGGCTCGGCCCCGATCTGGCCCCCCGCGTACCCGTGGTCCTGATGTCGGTCGCGTTTCTCGGTTTCTTCTGGTGGATCCTCAAGCGTGAGTTCGGCTGCCTTGCGGCGTGGATCTCGACTCTCATCCTGGGGACCACCGCTGCATGGATCGGCTTCACCCAGGTCGGCGTGACGGACCTCCCTCTCACCGCGACGTTCGCCGCGGCCATGCTGCTGGCTCTGCCCTGGATCGCCCGGCGGGAGACGCGCTACCTGCCGGCGGCCGCAGCCCTGCTCGGATGCGCGGTGCTCGCCAAGGGGCTTCTGCCGCTGGTGCTGGCGGCGCCGCTCGCGATGGGCTGGCGGAACTGGCGGGATCTGCTCCGCCCGCGCGTGGTCGCGCCGTTCCTGCTGGTGGCGCTCCCCTGGTATCTTCTCTGCTATCTGCGCAACGGGTCCACGTTCATCGACGTTTTCTTCGTGCAGCACCAGTTTGGGCGATTCGTCTCGGGCGCGCTCCAGCACGTCCAGCCCTGGTGGTTCTATCTCCCCTGCCTCGCCGGGTTGCTGATGCCGTGGACGCCGCTTCTGGCCTGCCTGGGCGGCCGGGACGCTTACCGCGACCCGCGCCGGCTATTTCTCCTGCTCTGGGCCGGCTTCGGCCTGCTTTTTTTCTCGGCTGCCGCCAATAAGCTGCCGGGCTACGTGCTGCCCCTGATTCCCGCCATCGCGGCGCTGCTCGGCCCCGCGCTTGAAGCCCGCAAGCGGGCAGGCATCTGGCTGGTGCTGTGCGCGCTCGTCCTGGTGGTCTTTCCGGTGGCGGTTCCGATGCTGCCCGCGGCCGTCGTGAACGGCCTCTCCCGCGCACCGCGGCCGGACTTCCGTTGGACCTGGCTCCTGCCTGCCCTGGCCGCCGCGGGCGCGTGGATGCTCGAGGCCAGGGGCCGGCGCGTGGCTGCGGTCCTCCTGGTCGCGGCGGGGACGACGGCCGGCGTCGCGTATATCAAAATCGCGGACTCCGCGGAACTCGACCGCCTTGCTTCGGCGCGAACCCTGTGGCATTCCGTCGCGAGCCGGTCCTCGGACGTATGCGTGGAGG
The DNA here is from genome assembly GCA_963796485.1 of Bryobacterales bacterium. Classification (GTDB taxonomy): domain Bacteria; phylum Acidobacteriota; class Terriglobia; order Bryobacterales; family Bryobacteraceae; genus CAWCDJ01. The sequence goes on along the minus strand of CAWCLV010000008.1, from coordinate 190,423 downwards.
CCTTGCGGAGAGACTGGGTTTACGGCCTCAACTACTATGCCAACTATGCCCTGCCGGAGTGCTCCGTGCAACCGCGGAGCGTGCGCGTGGTGCAGACTCCCGGCCGGCTCCCGCAGGTGGCGGCCCCACCTGCGGCGATGGTCCCGGTTGACCTGCACTGATGCCGCATTGTAACCTCACCGTTCCGGGATATTCATGATCCTTCCACAGACCTACCTCCAGTGCCTGCTGCTGTTGATCACAGGAGCGCTGCTCCTCGGATCGTGGGCGGCGACCTACCGGGCCGCCGGCAAATGGCGCTTTGAGCTCTACTGTGTGGATTTTTCCCTCGGCGCGGGTATCGCCGCCGCAATCTACGCGTTCACCCTGGGCAACCTGGGTTTCGACGGGTTCGCGCTCATCGACGACCTGATGCATGCCGGCAAACGGCAATGGCTATTTGCATTCAGCGGCGGTGTAGCGTTCAATCTCGGGAACATGTTCCTGGTGGGAGCGATCTCGATCGCCGGGATGGCGGCCGCCGTCCTTGTGGGCGCGGGCCTCGGGTTAGTGTTGGGTCTCGGAGTCGCCCAACTATTTCGACCCGGGGTCAATCCGGCCGCTATGGGCGGCTCCCTGTTCCTGGCATTCGCCGCGATCGTGGTCATGTGCATGGCGTACGCCCGGGTGGTAGCCGAGCGGCGGGCGGCGGCGCCGGCGCAGCAAACCGGCAAAACACCGCGCCGCCAACCGGGACCTGCAAAGGGCCTGATCGTATCTCTCCTGGCCGGGCTGATCTTGTCCGCGACTTACCCGTTGTTCGGCAGGTCCCAGGGCGGCGAGTTTGGATTGGGACCGTATACCGCCATTTCCTTGTTCGTCGTGGGAGTGATTGCCTCCACCTTCGTCTTCAGCATGTTCTTCATGAACCTGCCACTGCGCGGTGAGCCGGTGGAGATCATCGACTACGTCCGCGGAGGCGCAAAGTCGCACCTCCTGGGGCTGCTCGGAGGCATGATCTGGTGCACGGGCATGCTCGCCACCTTCGTGGCGCTCGGCGCCTCCCCTGAACTGCAGCCGGGCCGTTCCGTGGTTTATGCCCTGTTCGAAGCAGCGCCGGTGATCGGTGCGCTGTGGGGCATACTGGTATTTCGCGAGTTCCGCGGTTCGGGACGCGGCACCGCTTTTGCACTGACCGCGGTAGTCCTCTCCCTGGGAGGCCTTGCCCTGGCGATGCTCGCCTTCCGGTCCTGAGACGTCAGGAAGGCACCGCAACGCCCGCTTTGACATACCACGGCACGGCCGAACGGATCGCTTCGTTGACGGCCTGAATATTCCGCACGCCTTCCCGCTGAAGCCACTCTTCCAGCCCTTTAGCGCCGTGACGCGCGTACACCGGAATACCGTCCTTCCAGGTGGCGCGGCCGCAGAGGACACCCGAATAATCGGTCCTCGCCTCGGAAGCCATTTTGAGCGATTCCACGAACTGCGCGTTGCTCACGCCGGCGCTGAGATAGATGAACGGCTTTCCGGCAACCGCGGCGGTATCGCGGAAATGCTTGATGGCCTCGTCGCGGCTGTACGCCTTCTGACCCTTGAACACTCCGGTCCCCTCGACGTAGTCGGCGTTGACCGGCACTTCGACCTTCAGGACATCCACGCGGTACTGCGGCTTGGAGAACTCCTCCATGCTCCGGCGGACGATTTCCGGCTTGACCTTGGCGTACTCGAGGCCCTTCTCGTCGCCGCCCTTGGGATCGTAGCCCACGAACTCGAGAAAGAACGGGATCTCGAGTGTTTCGCATTCGGCGCCGATCCGTTCGATGAAGGCGTGCTTGATGTCGTTGATCGCAGCATCCTCGAACGGCGTGTAATAGATCAGGATTTTTACAGCGTCGGCTCCCCAATCGACCAGCCGCTTGGCGGAAACATGGGGGAGGAGGTCCGGGAGGCGGCCCGGACGCGTATTGTCGTAGCCGCTCAGTTCATAGGCCAAGAGCAGGCCGGCGTTCCGGCTCCGCGCCTGGGCGGCCTCGAGACCGAATTCCGGGTCGAGCAGGATCGCGCTGGCGTACGGCGTGAGAACCCTGGTAACCGCGACTTTGAATTCACTCATCATTTCGCGGGTGATATCCTTCACGTCCACGCCGCGCGAAACAGCCAGCGATTTTTGCAGGCTGCCCCGCTGGTCCATGGCCGCGGCTGCAATGACGCCACGGTCGTCCGATAACGCTCTCAATCGCCTGAGTTTTCCCTCGGAGAGTTCCATCGCCTTCATTATATCCGCACGGGTTTGGCGTAGCCGGTCATTTCGAGGTACCCCACACCCCGGTTAGTACCTGTGTATGTGACCGCACCTTCCCAGTAGCTGGTACCTCCGTCCTGTTGCGTGACCAGTTCCTGATCGCGCTGCGCCGCGCGGCAGTCCAGATCCACTTTCAGGCGCGGCACGGAGAGGTGCCAGGCGATGGGGTAGCGCGCCCCGCTTTTGGGGCTCTTCCAATATTCGAGCGGGCGGAGTTCGAAGTCCGGACGCGTAAGGTGGACGGAGCGGCCGTCCGGCGCGATGAAAGTGCCGGAGGAAAACGGGTCGATCGAGCCGTCGTCGTGCCGAAGTTCGAAGAGCATCAGTTCAGTGTGATCCTCCAGTTGCACGCTGAACCAGTCCCAGCCGCGCTGGTCCGGCGCGAGCTGGTGCGTGAACCACTCATGGTCCATCCACGCGGTACCGGTGACCTCCGCGCCGTTGAGTTGCCCGTTGACCTCGAGCAGCGGAAACGAAACGTAATAAGACGCCCTTCCCTCCTCCGACCCTTTGCGCGAGACGCCGTTCTCGCCGTGGATGACCGGCGCCGTCCGCGGTGTGAGCCGCAGGCGGAAACGGATGCCGTCCGCGACTGCGGAAAGCGTCTGGGTTGGCCCGGTTCCCGAGGGGAGATCGAAACGGGTTTCCCAGTTCCCGTTCCAGATGCGGCCCTCGTCGAAGCGGACGCCCGCGATGCCCGGCCCGGCGCGATTCACCCGCTCGTAGTAGCGGAACCGGCCGCCGTCGATGTCGGTTAGCGCCAGGTGCGCCAGATAGACATCGTCCACGCGCCAGATGGAAGGGTTCTCCCCGGCGCCGCGGTGCTCCCCCTGGCGAAAGAAGACCAGTTCGAAGCCGTAGCGGTGCCCGCGCGCGTCGTGCACATTGCCGGTGTAGTACCACCACTCGGTGCGGAACTCGGGATGGTCGAAATGATCGCGCGGGAACTGATAGCGGTAGCCCGGCGTGACCTCGCGAAACCCGGGAGCCGCCGCGGACGAAACCAGCACCGCCAAACCTGCAAGCGCAAGGCGCATTCAGACTCTATTTTCACCGAAGTGGCGCGCATACGGCCTCTGGTATGATGGAGACACTCCCCAGATGATCGTCGAGGCCAACACTGTTCGTTTCGATTCCATCTCACTCGATTCCGGGGCCACGCTTGCACCGGTGGAAGTGGCGTACGAATCGTATGGAAAGCTGAACGCCTCCCGTTCCAACGCCATCCTGGTGCTGCACGCGTTTTCGGGCGATGCGCACGCCGCCGGCATCAGCCATGAGACCGGCAAACCGGGCTGGTGGGACAACATGATCGGCCCCGGAAAAGCGTTCGACACGGAAAAGTACTTCGTGATTTGCAGCAACGTGCTCGGCGGATGCCGCGGCACTACCGGCCCCGGCTCCACCAACCCGGCGACCGGCTGTCCCTACGGCATGTCATTCCCGGTGATCACGGTCGGCGACATGGTGCGAATCCAGAAGATGCTGATCGATCATCTGGAGATCCCGCGGCTGCTCTCGGTTTCGGGCGGTTCCATGGGCGGCATGCAGGCGCTGGAGTGGGCCGTGGCGTACCCGGACCGGGTGGTTTCGGCCATCCCCATCGCCAGCACCACGCGCCACAGCGCGCAGCAGATCGCGTTCAACGAAGTGGGCCGCCAGGCTATCATGGCCGACCCGGATTGGGCGGACGGAAACTATTACGGCAAGCAGCCGCCCGGCCGGGGGCTCGCGGTGGCGCGGATGGTCGGCCACATCACTTACATGAGCGACGACTCGATGCGCGAGAAGTTCGGCCGCCGCCTTCGGGAGAAGGAGAGCTTCAGCTTCGGATTCGACGTGGATTTCGAGGTCGAGAGCTACCTGCGTTACCGCGGCAGCCAGTTCGTGAGCCGCTTCGACGCCAACTCCTATCTCTACATCACCAAGGCCATGGACTATTTCGACCTCACCAACGGCCATGGGAGCCTGAGTGCCGCGCTCGGGGCGGCGCAGGCGCGGTTCCTGGTGATCAGCTTCAGTTCCGACTGGCTCTACCCCAGCTACCAGTCGCAGGAGATCGTGCGGGCACTGCGCTCGCGCAATTGCGACGTGGCCTACGTCGAGCTGCAATCGAATTACGGACACGATTCGTTCCTGGTGGACATAGCCGAGCAAAGCGCGCTGGTCACGGGCTTCCTGGCCAGCACATACGAGAAATTACGATGACGGCCGAGACTCCGCGCAAGCGCGCGTTCGTTTCCGAAGTGCTGGGGCGCAGCGATTACGCCATTATCGGCGAAATCGTGGAGCCGAACACGCAGGTGCTGGACCTCGGCTGCGGAGAAGGCGAACTGCTCGAATGGCTGGCGGTCAACAAGGGAGTGGACGGCCGCGGTGTCGAGATTTCGTCCGCCAAGGTGCAGCGGGCCATCGCGCGCGGGGTTTCCGTTTTTCAGGGAGACATCGACCAGGGTTTGGCCGATTACCCGGATCAGGCGTTCGACTATGTCATCCTGAGCCAGACGCTGCAGGAGACGCGCCATCCGCGGGACGTCCTGCGCGAGATGCTGCGGGTGGGCCGCCGGGTGATCGTGGCATTTCCGAACTTCGGCCACTGGCGCATGCGTCTTTCGATGCTGATGAGCGGCCGCGCTCCGCGGACAACGCTGTTTCCCTACGAGTGGTACGCCTCTCCGAACATCCACCTCCTGACGGTGCAGGATTTCGAAGAACTGGCCGCGATGGAAGGCCTGGCCGTTGAACGCCGCTATTTCCTCGCCGCGCACCGGAGAGTTTCGCGAATGCCGAATTTGAGGGCCGAAATCGCGGTGTTTCTGGTGTCGCGGAAATAGGGTTGGCTTACCGGTCATCCGGGACCGGCAGATCAGCTGCTATCAGCGATATGGCAACGAGGAAGAATAATCCGACGGCTGGCACTCGTGCGTATCAGCCACTCTTTCACCAGGATCGGTCGCAGTCTGGAAGAAATCGCTGCGGCGATGCGGCCTCGGAGTCAGGCCGGATTTCTCGTCGATTCGATCGGGCCCGCTGGTAAGCACCACGGATGGGCGGGCTTGAAAGCCCCGCGCCGACTGAAGTCGGCCCCACGCTCTGTGGGGCAGGTTTCAACCTGCGCGGGGCTTTAGCCCCGCTCTGGCATACCGAATGAGAAATCAGGTTAGGCCGGTATTAAATGCCCTTCTTAGGGCACTGATATACTTGACACACCCAACAGCCGTGTCGCTTAACAAAACACTATGACTGACGCAGTTCTATCCAATTTGATTTCCGCCGCATCTGGCATTTTCGGTGCGCTTGTAGGCGGGAGCTTCACCGTTTTGGGAGCGATCAAGGCGGTTAAGATGACCTCTCAGGATTTGGAGGCAGCAGAGATCCGACGCCAGAAAGTTGGGTGTTTGGTCGCTTTGGCAGGGCTTCGATTCACCATCAGCAACAATCCCTTGGTGCCGGATGAATACAAATCAAGGTTCATGTACGAAATGAACAAGATTCCGTCCTTATGGGCCGATGACCCCGAAGTAATGAAGAATCTTCGAGATTTCCACGCCGAGAACAACAATGATCGGTTCGTTCTGCTCTTGAGAAATTTGGGTCGCACCACCAAGATCTCAACAGAAAAGCTCAGTGATGCGGACTTCAAAACCGTTTCGTTGCTTCAGTTAAGCGGTCACTAACACCGTGGGTGTGTCAAGTATATCAGTGCCCTTCTTAGGGGAGCGGGCCGACCTCCGCTACTCGTACCTCAACGCTCTCATCGGGTCCATCCGCGCGGCGCGGCGGGCGGGGACGTAGCACGCAATCAGGGCCACAACCGCCAGCAGCGATGCCGTCGAACCCAAGACCATTGGATCGCCGGGCTCGACTTCATGCAGCAGGCTGGCCAGGATGCGGCCGGCGGCGAGCGCTCCGGCGAGGCCGACGGCGAACCCGATCAGCGCCAGTCGTACGCCCTCCCCGAGAATCCCGCCCAGCACCTTGCCGCGGCTTGCGCCGAGCGCCATGCGGATGCCAATCTCCCGCGTGCGCTGCGTTACGAGGTACGACAGCACACCGTAAATCCCGATTGCCGCCAGCAACGCCGCCAGCGCCGCGAAGGAACCGATCAGGAAACTGAGGAAGCGCTGCCCCTGCGCGCTGTCCGCAATCACGTCGTCCATCGTTCGCACCGAAAACAAGGGCAGGCCGGGGTCGATGCCGGCCAGCGCCCGGCGGACCTCGCCGGTGAGCGAAGCAGGCCGCAAGGGCGTATGGAGCACCAGGAACAAGCGCGAATCGCCGGTGGAGACGTCGTAGGCCTCCGGCACCGGCTTGTGGGTCAGGCCCCATTGCCGGACGTCGTTCACGACTCCGACCACCTGCTGCCACGGCCCGTTCTCGCTGCCGTGGGAGAATAGCCGGCCGAGCGGGTTCTCGTTGGGCCAGAACGTCCGCACCATGGTTTCGTTGATCACCACGGGCGAAATCATCGAGTTCGTCTGCTCGTGCGTGAAGCGGGTTCCGCTCTCCCAGATCGGGCGCGCCCAGGACTCCATCGTCAGAACCTGCTGGAGATCGGCGGCGGTAAACAGCCGGCCCTTGAGCAAGCGAATTCCCATCGCCTGGAAATACCCTTGCGAAGCGGCATGGCTCTCCACCAGCGGGCCGCTCATCTGCTCGAACTTCCGGCCGCGGATATGGATGTAGTAATTGCTTCCGCCTTCGAGCGGCAGGCGGTTGCTGATCGCCGCGGCATCCACTCCGGGAATCCGCCGGGCGCGTTCCACCAGCGACTCGGCAAACCGGAGCCGCTCCGGGTCCTTGGGGTATGCGGCCTCGGGCAGGCGGAGCGCAGCCGTCCAGACGCCCTTCGACCGCACGCCGATATCCATGCCGCGCAGCCGCGCGAAATCCTTGAGCAGCAGACCGGCGGAAGCAAGCAGCAGCAGCGAAAGCGCAAACTCCGCCACGATCAGCGCGTTGCTGGTGAACCTCCGGCGGCGGCTGTGGCTGACCGAACTCCCGGCTCCGCCCTTCAGTTCCTCGTGCAGGTCGGGCCGCGAAGTCTGGAGCGCCGGATAGACGCCGAACAGCACACCCGTGAGGACCGCGAGCCCGCAGGTGAAGGCGAGCACCGGCAGGTCCAGTTGGATCGCGCTGAAGCTCGGAACGCCGATCGCTTTCACGCCCGCAAACCAGCGAATGACTCCCCAGCCGATCAGGAGGCCGATGGCGCCGCCGGTTACCGAAAGCGCCAGGCTTTCCGTCAGCAATTGCCGGAGCAGCCGGCCTCGCCCTGCGCCGAGCGCATTGCGAACCGCCATTTCTTTCTGCCGCGCGACCGCCCGCGAAAGCAGCAGGTTCGCCACGTTGGCGCAGGCGATCAGCAGGACCAGCCCAACCGCGCAGAGCATCATCACCAGCGAAGCCCGGGACTTGCCGGCGAAGTCGTCATGCAGCGGCACGACCACGGCCCCAATCTTGTGATTCGAATCGGGGTACTTCTGCTCGAGCCGGCCGGCGATGGTCTTCAGGTCGGCTAGCGCCGCCTGGGGCGTGACGCCCGGTTTCAGGCGACCGATCGAGTTCGCCCAGTGACTGCCGCGATTGCCCAGTCCCTTGCTGCTCATATCGAGCGGAACGAACAACTGGGTTTGGACGGGGAAGCGGAACTCGGCGGGCATCACGCCGACAATCGTGTACTTCCTGGAGTTCAATTCGATGGTCTCGCCCACCGCGTGCGGATCTCCGGCAAACCGGCTTCGCCACAGGCCATACCCCAGGACCGCCACCTGGTTTTTTCCGGGCTGGTCTTCGCCGGAAGCCCAGGTCCGTCCGAGGAGCGGTTGCACGCCGAGCACGGAGAAGAAATTCGCCGCGGTCGGAAGGCCGAGAATGTGGTCGGGGCTCCCCTTGGCGCTCAGGTTGAAGTCGTTCGGCCAGCCGAAGAGCGTCATGTCCTCGAAGCTGGTGTTCCGGGCCTTCCAATCGACGAAGTCGGGCCCGGCGAACGGATATTGCCCCGGGGCCGATTCGGTCTCGTACAGGCGAACGAGCCGGTCCGGGTCATGGAACGCAAGCGGCCGCAGAAGAACGGCGTTGACGATGCTGAAAACCGCGGTATTGGCTCCGATTCCGATCGCCAGGGTCAACGCTGCGACCAGGGTGAACGCGGGCGTACGGAGCAGGTTCCGAACGGCAAGGCGCAAGTCCTGCCAGAAGGCCTCCATGACTCCTCCTGATTTACGTTTCCTATCCTAGACGGATTCAAGGGCGTCGGGTTAGCGTTAGCCTTCGAGCAGCGCGGTTTCGGCCATCCACTCGAGCCACTCCCGCGCGGGGCCGATCTCTTCCGGCGTCCGCGTCCCATCCAGAAGCCGGATTACCTGCCGCGCGGTGTCGTCTAATTCGACAACAAGGTGGCACAAATTGGTTACGGAGGACGACCGCTCCGCCTGGTAGCGCGCGACCGCGCTGGCGCGGGGGCGTTCCGAAACGCTGTCGGCGCAGGGGAAATCGTGGACGTGCAGATCGGCGAATCCGGCCAGTACGAGCGAGAAGAGGATCTCGCGCAAAGACCCGGCATTGCCCGCATAGGGCAGCAGGTCGCCGAAGGATACGGGCAGCGGAAACACATCGCGCAGCGCCTGCGCCACCTGCCGCGCGGGACCGTCTTCGGTGGCGATTCCCACTTCCCTCCCCGAAGCCGAAAAGAGAAACCGGTCCATTTTGTCGGGACCGGCATTCCGATCGAGCGTCACCGACTTCCGGCACAGCAGCGTCTGGCGGAAGCGGCGGGCCTTGAGAAAATCCAGGTGCTGTTCGCGGTCGAGCAGGTTGCCGTTGAGCGTTGCCAGAACGCCGCGGTGGTCGAACATCTCGTACGGCTCCGCCTCCCCGAGATATTGGAGGCCGAAACGTGCGGCGTGCGCGGCGAATTCGTGAAACCAGACGGGGTCGTTCACCGGCGCGAGGTCGTCGTGGTAGATCCCGGCGTCGTCGCGTTCGAGGATGATTTTGGCTTCGCGGTCGAGCAGCGCCTGCCACTCCGGTCCGAGCATCCGGGTTTCCAGGAACACACGCAGGAAGCGGCGCGCCTCGGCGATCGCACGATGCGGATCTTCGATGCCGCGGACGTGGTATCGCATCATGCCCCGGAACATCTGCCGCACGTGCCCGCCGGGGTAGCAGTTATAGCTGATGAACGCAACGCCGTTGGGCGCCAGGCACTCCCGGCAGAGGGAAAGCAAATGGTCGCGGACCGGTTGCGGAACCCAGGAGTACAACCCGTGGGCGACGATGTAGTCGAACTCGCCGAAGCCCGGGCCGATTTCGACGAGGTCGCCCGCGATCAGGCGGACGTTCGCCAGGCGCAGCGCGCCCATCATGCGGCCGGCTTCCTCGATGGCCTCCTGCGCCAGGTCGATCCCGGTGAACCGGCTGTCGGGCAGCGCGTACGCCATCGGAAGCAGGTTGCCTCCGTTGCCGCAGCCCAGTTCCAGCACCCGGCAGCGGGCGACGGGCGCGGCCTCGATCCCAAACAGGGCGGCAACGGAGGCGAGGCAATCCGGATGCGTCTGGCCGCGCGGATAGGTCGGGTACGGAACGCGGTCGTAGCGGTCGGGCGGCACGGCTGATTACGACTCCGCGGCGCGCTTGCCGAACGCCATGTCGGCGGGCTTGCGGTGGTTCTCGCGGCACCAGTCCAGGTACAGCCTGCCGTAACTGGCCTTGATGTAGAGTTCGGGAGCGAAGCCCAGGCGGCGCGCGGTACGGTCGATCCAGTCCGGGGGGCCTTCGAGTTCCACGAAGACTCCGATCGGCGTCTCATCGATGGTGGCCACGCCCGCGCCGTGCCGGTATTCGGCGCGAAACTTTTCGTACCGCCACACGGGACGGTAGCCCAGCCGTTCCAGAACGGCACGAAGCGCTTCGGGGCCGGTGAGCTCCGTCTCCAGTTCTTCGCGGCTCTTGTGCGGGCCCGGAATGGGAGGACCTTTGTAAGTGAGGGTGGATGTCTTGCCCGCGCGGCGAAGCCTGAGCAGGCACGACTGCTTGCGCAGCTTCAACCCGGGCGTATCGAAGACGGTATTTTCTTCGAACACGCGGCGCTTGAGCAAGTGGAAGCCGGCGTTCACGAGTCTCTTCCGGGCCGAAGCCGGGTCGGAAACACGGAGCTTGATTTCCGTTTCGTGGTTATTCCGGGGGGTCGCCTTCATGGTGGTCGAGAAAATCCTGGTCAATGGGTTTCCGGCCGCGGAACCCGTCGTCCACGCCGTGCCAGAACTGGATGGACTGCTCGCCGAGGCGCCAGCACAGCAGAACTTCGTTTCCGCGGAATAGCGTAGGGAAATCGATCAGGCCGGTGTCCAGGTCTTTGACCTGGCAACCGTGTTCGAGGATTCGCTCGATTGCACCGCGCAGCCCGGAAGCCATGGCCTCACGCCGTTTTCGGGCTTCCAGCACCTTGGCGCGGTCCACCGAGATGCCGCCCATCATCGTCACGCGTTCGCCGAACGCCTGGACCGCACGCTCCGCCTCTTCATAATCGCCCTTCAAGGCAATCGCTTCGCGCAGCAGGCGGTCGAGTGCAGGCAGCAGGCCCTCAGCTTCCACGAGAGTGAAGCGCTTCGGCATCAGGCCTCTCGCAGCTTAGACGCCGGAGACTTGCACGGATACCGAGCGACTGCGCGGGCCATCGAATTCGGCAAGGATGATGCTTTGCCACGTACCCAGCAGCACGGTGGAATTCCGCACCTGTAAACAGAGGCTCTGTCCCATCACCATGCCGCGGAGGTGCGAATCGGCGTTCTTCCGTTCGCAGTCAGAATACTGGGGGTCGTTGTGGCGGTAGTAATCGTCGCGGTTGACCACGTCCTCCAGGAACTGGCGCACGTCATGCAGCAGGGCATCCTGCCATTCGTTCATAAAAACGGAGGTGGTGGTATGGAGGGACTGCAGATGGACGACCCCATCGCGCACGCCGCTCTTGCGGACGATTTCGTTGATGCGATCCGTGATGTTGATCAATTGCATCCGGTCGCTGGTGATCCAGTCCACGATGCGATTGAAGATCTTGAACCCCGTGGAGGATGCCGCGGGCGTGCCGGTTTCCGGTGGCGCTATCATCTCAACTTCCGCAAGCTTCCCATTGGCTGATTTCATGTGCGTTCCTCTTCCCTCTTGTTTACAGACAGGCTGCGAAGCATTAAAGTCCTTTCGAACTCAAAGCGTTAGGACGATTATACCAAGCTGTAATGAATCAGATGCTACAAACCCTCAGGAAGTTACGAAGCGTAGTGGCTGTCCACGTACTCGTTCAGAATGCCGATGAATTCTGCAACGATCCGGTCGCCCTTCAGCGTGAGCATCAACCGTCCGTCCACGTACACGGGAGCTTTTGGTTCTTCGAAAGTGCCCGGGAGGGAAATCCCGATATTGGAGTGCTTGGACTCGCCGGGGCCGTTAACAATACAGCCCATGACCGCAACCTTCATGGTTTCGACGCCGGGGTGGGTGGCCTTCCACTTCGGCATCTGCTCGCGAAGATAGGTTTGAATCTGATCGGCCATTTCCTGAAAGAACGTGCTGGTGGTACGCCCGCACCCCGGGCACGCCGTGACCTGCGGGGTAAAACTCCGGATGCCAAGCGACTGCAGAATCTGTTGAGAAACCACCACCTCTTCGGTCCGGTCGCCATTCGGCATCGGAGTCAGGGAGGTCCGGATCGTATCGCCGATGCCCTCCTGGAGAACCGGAGCGAGCGCGGCGGTGGTCGCCACGATCCCCTTACTCCCGATGCCCGCCTCCGTCAGCCCGAGATGCAGCGGGTAATCGCAGACCGCGGCGAGCGCGCGATAGACGTCGATGAGGTCCTGCACGCCGCTCACCTTCGCGCTCAGAATGATGCGGTCGCGGCCGAGGCCATAGCTCTCCGCGGCTTTGGCGGCTTCGATGGCGCTGACCACCATGGCATCGAGCGTCACTTCGCGCGCGTCCTTCGGATTGGGGCACCGCGAGTTCTCGTCCATCATTCGCGTGAGCAGGGCTGCGTCGAGCGATCCCCAGTTGACGCCGATGCGAACGGGCTTTTGATACTCGATGGCCGCGTCGATCATGATCCGGAAATTATCGTCCGTCTTACGGCCGATGTTGACGTTTCCCGGGTTAATCCGGTACTTGGCCAAGGCGCGAGCGCACTCCGGATATTTCTTCAACAGGATGTGGCCGTTGTAATGGAAGTCACCGATGATGGGAACGCGCACGCCGAATTTGTCGAGCGTTTCTACGATCTTCGGAACGGCTGCCGCGGCCTGTTCCGTGTTGACGGTGACGCGCACGAGTTCGGAGCCCGCGCGGGCCAGCGCCATCACCTGGTTGACGGTTCCCTGGACGTCCACCGTGTCCGTGTTCGTCATGGACTGCACCACGATCGGATGGTCTCCACCGACCTTTACGCCTCCGACATCCACGACAACCGCCTTGCGGCGCGGCTTCACAGGCATGCATCTCCTCCGAAATTCCAGTTTAACAGGCGCGCGGTGCACTTCCCGGTAAGTGGGGAATGGGTGTAGAGTATTGCGAAAGGAGCGGGTTATGAGGAGTATCCGGGCCATCCTGTTGTTCGGCTTCGCGGTGCTCGCGGGGCTGGCGCTTTTCGTGTCGCGGTCCGACGCCAATCCCGAAGTCATACGTCTGGTTGCTCCGGGCGTGTGGTTCCGGGAAGGCGATATGGACGCGGGCCACTGCAACAACGTCATCATCGAGATGAAGGAATACCTGATCGTGGTGGATGCGAATTTCCCGGGCGGCGCGCGCGGAGCCATGGCGGACGCCCGGCGGATTTCCCCCAAGCCCGTGAAGTACGTGTTCGATACGCACCACCACGGGGACCACCTCTATGGCAACGTGATCTGGACGCGCGCGGGGGCGACTACGCTGGCATTTCAAGGCGTAGCCGACGAACTGAAGCGGCTGGAACCGGCGAGATGGCGGCAAGCCGAGAGGACCAGGCCGGACGTGGCCGAACTCAAGGCCGAGGGTCCGGAACCGCCGAAGCAGAACATCGCCGAGAGCGAGTTCGTTCTGAACGACGGGTCGCGCAAGGTGGAGTTCCGCCATTTCGGGTGGGCGCACACGCGCGGCGACGGTTTCGTTTACCTGCCCAAAGAGCAGGTCCTCTGCACCGGCGATGCGGTGGTCAACGGCCCGTATAACGCCACCGTGGACGCCAATATCGGCAACTGGCCGGAGGTGCTTCACGCGGCGGAAAAGCTCAAAGTGAAATTCGTGCTGCCGGGCCACGGGCTTCCGGGCGGTCGGGAACTCATCACCGGGCAGGCGCAGTTCATGACCGAGTTGTACAAAGCCGTGAAGACCGGCGTAGACCAGGGAAAAAAGCTGGAAGAGTTACAGGCTTCGGTGGAACTGCCCGCCTCCGTCTCCAACTGGGTGGAACCCAACGCGCTGAAAGGCCAGATTCGCGACGCGTATAACCAAATCACGGCGGCTGCTGCGCCAAAATAGAACTGATGATCGCTTCCATTAATCCCGCCAACGGCGAAACGCTGCGGACGTTCGACCCTCTTACGGAACACGGGATCGAGGAGCGGCTGCGGCGCGCGGCCGAGTGTTACCGCACCTATCGCCGGACTTCATTTGCCGATCGCGCGCGATGGCTGGCCGCGGCGGCCCAAATTCTGGAAACCGAACAGGACAGGCTGGGACGGATCATGACCCTCGAGATGGGGAAAACGATCCGTAGCGCGCGCGCCGAAGCGGCCAAATGCGCGCTGGCCTGCCGCTACTACGTGGAGCACGGCGAACGATACCTCGCCGACGAGCCTGTCGATGCCGGGCCGGGAAAGAGCCTGATCCGATACCAGCCGATCGGGCCGGTACTCGCCGTCATGCCCTGGAATTTTCCGTTCTGGCAGGTCTTCCGGTTCGCGGCTCCGGCCCTGATGGCCGGGAATGTGGGGCTGCTGAAACACGCGTCGAACGTTCCGCAATGCGCGCTGGAGATCGAGAGTATTTTTCGCCGCGCCGGCTTTCCGGAGGGCGCCTTCCAGGCTCTTCTCATCGGATCGGCACAGGTACGGCGGGTGCTGGAAGACCCGCGGGTGGCGGCGGCGACGCTGACCGGCAGCGAGCCGGCGGGCTCGCAGGTAGCCGCGGAGGCGGGGCGGATAATCAAAAAGACGGTGCTGGAACTCGGGGGCAGCGACCCCTTCGTGGTAATGCCCTCGGCGGACCTGGACCGCGCCGCCGGAGTCGCGACCGAGGCCCGCACCATCAACAACGGGCAGTCGTGCATCGCTGCCAAGCGCTTCATCGTGCATGCGCGGATCGCGCCGGATTTCGAGAATCGCTTCGTGGAAAAGATGCGTTCGCTGCGCGTCGGCGACCCGCTCGAGGAATCGACGCAACTGGGCCCCCTGGCCACTCCCGATATCCTGGAAGGTCTCGACGAGCAAGTGCGGCGGAGCGTCGAAATGGGCGCGCTGCTTCTCACCGGCGGAAGGCGAATCGACCGGCCCGGCAACTACTATGAACCCACCGTGCTCGCCGACCCGCCGAAAGACTCCCCCGCCTACACTGAGGAATTGTTCGGACCCGTTGCGGTGCTGCTTCGCGCTTCCGATGTGGACGACGCCATTCGCATCGCCAACGACACGCGGTTCGGGCTCGGAGCCTCGGCATGGACCAGCGAACCGGATGAACAGCAGCGCTTCATCGACGAGCTCGAGGCGGGCATGGTGTTCATCAACGGCATGGTGGCATCCGATCCGCGGCTTCCGTTCGGAGGCGTGAAGTACTCCGGCTACGGCAGGGAGTTGAGCACGGTCGGCATTCGCGAGTTCGTCAACATCAAAACGGTGCGGATCCCGTAGCCGCCGGAATCGACGCCAGCGGGATCACGGGAGGTTTGCGGAACCACGTGTTGTAGCCGATGATGAACCAGCCGATCGGGAAGCCGCCCTGGTGAGTGATGACGAGCCCCAATTCCCGCGCCGCCGCGGGAACCAGAAAAGTGCGGGCCGCCGGGACGGAGTCTCCGGGCTGAAGAAGCACGCTGAACGGCGTCTCCGCGGGATCGTTTTGCGGGTCGAATCTGGTTCCACGATCGTCCGTCAGGTAGACCGCGAGATTCAGCTCGCGCTGCTCCACCCGGCGCGCGCGGCTGCTGAGACGGAACTCCACCCGGTACTCCGCCGCTCGGTTTTTGGGAATGCGCGCGACGCCGTTGACGGCGATGCACCAGTCGTCGAAACACTCGTCCCGGCCGGGTGTCACTGTTTCGCGCGGCAGGAGTGCGGATACGATCACCACCACCGCCATGTAGGCGGCGAAACATAGCGCGGCGCGGACGAACAGCCTGCCGGCCGGCCTGAACTTTCCTCGCACGGTCAGCACGGCCGCCCCCACGAGGGCGAGCGCGAGGGCCGCCAGAAGCGCCAGGAAGATCAGGTCAAAAACACTCACCGGTTACTCTTTCAGCACGCTGTCGTCGTACCAGGGACTGTGCAGGCTGCGGTCGTCTTCCTCCAACTGAAAGCCGGCGTGCTCGCGGAGATCGAGGAAGAACTTGACCCGCCGCAGACGGCTATCGGTGTAGATCCTGCCTTCCAGTTCTTTTCCGATCAGGCCCTCGAGCTCGCTAAAGAACTGAACCGGGAAGACGAACGTGGGACGCTGCTGTTGTTCGGCTTCGGCGGACGTCAGCACATCGTGGGAGCGGCAATAGCATTTCGCCACCTGGACCATGCGGTCGTCGTCCCCGAGCATCCGTCCTTCGGAGCGGCGGATTCTGTGGAGACGACCGGTCCGAAGCTCCACAGCGTCGTAATCGGATTCGAACGTTCTGGGTGCTGCCATGTGGAATTCGAGACAAGTATAGCCGATTCCCCGGAATGATTCGCGCCGGCGGGGCGACCGCGCCGGCGCCTTACTCGATGTCGTCTCTACTTCCGCGCAGACACACCAATCGCGCGCACCGCGAACGGGCGGCCATCTCCGCCATGCGATAGCAGGTAGTTCAGCCGACTGCCCTGCTGACGGCGCGGGCCCGGCGGGCAGCCACGGCGACGAACGCCGCAACCAGCGGGTTCGGCTCACCGGGGGGGCGCATCTCGGGCTGAAACAGGGTGGCGATGAAGAACGGATGCCCCTCCAGTTCCACCGCACGGATGTCGTTGTGATCGTCCACGGCGGCAATCGTCAGATCGCGTGCTTCGAGCAGGCGGCTGTACCGGCCGTTGAAACCGTAGCTGCAATGGTATTCCTCGATCGAGTCGTCCGCCTGGCAAATGCGGTGCAGCGTAGAGCCCCTCGTGTACCGCACCCGCGACCTCACCCCGAGAAGTGCGCAGGTGAGCGGCGTCATGAGAGGCAACTGAGTAGCAGGGTCGCTCTTTTGGTGGCCGGCCGTGGAAAGTCCCAACGCATTACGGGCAAACTCGATGATGGTGTACTGAAACCCCGCGGACGTCCCCAGAAATGGCGTGCGACTCTCGCGGGCATAACGTATCGCGCGCAACACACCGTTTTCGTCGCGATACGGCATTCCCGGCACACACCATAGGCCGTTGTACTCCGCCAGCAATTCCCGGTTGCCGGCGGATTCGGTTGAGATCCAGGCACATTCCACCCCGTCCGAAACCGCTGCCAGCGCCTTCGGAATGGCGGTATGGGCCTTTTGCTGTGGATTGAAATCTCCGATGAGCCCGATTCGAACCGCTGAGTGCATGGCGGCATTCTGTCACGGAATGGTATAATCCGTTCCCGAAAAAATCGTAAATATTAATTAAATAGTCTGGGTGTGGGCGGCGGCCAGGGCCAATAGCGGAAAATAATCCCTGTACATCCCATAAGTGAGATAGAACACATTCGGGAAGCCGGTGCCGGTGGTGGCGTCTTCCGGCCAGCCTCCGCCGGGGCTCTGGCGCTCCAGCAGGAACTCGACGCCGCGCCGCGCCGCGCCCGAGTCGCTTTCGCCGGCGGCGGTGAGGCCCAGAATGGCCCAGGCGGTTTGGGACGGGCAACTCGGGGCCGGAACGAAACCGTCCTTCTGATAACTGGCGCACGATTCGCCCCATCCGCCGTCCGGATTCTGCACGGCGCGCAGCCAGGCGGCGGCTGTCGCCAGCGCCGAACCGGTCCCCGGCGCCCCGCTTGCAGCAAGGCCGCGCATCGCCAGGAAGGTGCCGTAGACGTAGTTGACGCCCCACCGTCCGTACCAACTGCCGTCTTTTTCCTGCGCGCCGAGGAGGTAAGCGACACCGCGCCGGACCGCCGGGTCCTGCGCCAGCCCGCGCCGGCTCAGGCATTCGACGACGCGCCCGGTAATATCCGGACAGGTGGGGTCGAGCATCGCGTTGTGGTCGGCGAAGGGCACCTCGTTCAGCACCGCCCAATTGTTGTCCACGTCGAACGCGGCCCAGCCGCCGTCCTCGGACTGCATCGCGAGGAGCCAGTGGATCGCGCGCCGCTCGGCCGCCACCTGTGCCTTGGAATTGGAGCCATTGGCGTACATGAGGGCCAGCAGCACCATGGCGGTGTCGTCGATATCGGGATAGAACTCGTTGGCGAACTCGAAGGCCCATCCGGAGGGCTCCGTGTCCGGGCGCTTCACGGACCAATCGCCCTTGCGGCGCACCTCCTTGCTGATCAGCCAGTCCGCCGCGAGGGTCATGCGGGGGTCGTCGCCGAGGCCGGCCTCGCCCATCGCAAACGCGCAGATGGCGGTGTCCCAAATGGGCGAAACGCAGGGCTGGAACTGAAACCGGTCGGGCGTCTCGATCAGCAGCGATTCGAAATGGCGGATGGCCTCGACCAGATCGGGGTGGTCCTCCGGATAACTCAGCGCATCGAGCGCCATGATGAAATACATCATCGCCGGATAAATCGCGCCCAGCCCTTCGGTGTGGCGGGTGCGGTCGAGGATCCAATGTTCCGCCTCGCGGATGGCTGCGCCGCGGACACGCTCCGAGCCGCGCTTTTCCCAGACCTTGAAGACGCGGTCGAGATGATGGAACAGCAGCGAAAGGCCTTTCCGCTTGGGAAGCGCGAGACTCACGTTCGGCAGCAGGAGTTCCTCCAGCGTGAACCCGGCGGGCGCTTTCCGGTGCAAACTCCGGGCCTGCACGATCGAGAGCGGCACCAGGATCGACCGGGTCCAGGAGGACATCTCGTAAAGCACGTTGCCGGGCAGCATCGTGATCTCGGGAGGAACCGAGGGCACATGCTTGCGCGGGTAGAGGCCGAAAAGGCTCAAGTTGATTTTGACGTAGCTGTTCGCCGCCTGAAGGCCGCCGAGCGCCAGGATGCGCTCGCGGGCTTTGCGCATCGGCTCGGAATCCGGATCCTTGCCGGCGAGCTTCAGGGCACAGTAGGCTTTGACAGTGGCGCTCACCTCCGCGGGGCCGCCCGACCAGGTATTGAAACCGCCATCGGGAAGCTGGCGCTCGAGGATGGCCTTCGCCGCCTTATCGATGCGAGTACGGCTCGGCGGATTCCAATGCGCGCCGTCAGGCTGGTGAAGCCAGAGCTGCAGCAAAATGTAATCCGATTCCAGCGTGGTATCGGCAGTCAGTTCGCCGCACCAGAAACCGTCGGGCGCTTGTTGCGCGTACAGATATTCGGCGGCCTTGGCTATGGCGGTATCCACGTCTCCGCGGGCGGCGCGCGCGGCTGTTTCCGACTGGCGGCGGCCCGTCCGCGCCACCGGTCCTGACCATTCGTAAGACATGGGCTCGATCTTTCATGTTAGCAACGTAAACTAAAGAGATGGACTGGCAACTGGATGCCGCGGAAACGCGTGTGCTCGGCGCTCTCCTCGAAAAAGAGATCGCCACGCCGGATTACTATCCGCTTTCGCTGAACGCGCTGGTAAACGCGTGCAACCAGAAGTCGAACCGCGATCCGGTGGTCTCATACGACGAGGACACGGTGGAAACGGCGCTGGCCGGGCTGCGGGAAAGAGGGCTGGCGCTACGGATCACAGGCTCGGACAGCCGCGTGCCGAAGCACGCCCAGCGGTTCACCGAAAAGTTCAACCTGGGGCGCCGCGAAGCTGCCGTCATGTGCGTCCTGATGGTGCGAGGTCCGCAGACCGTGGGCGAACTGCGGGGGCGCACGGAGCGGCTTTACACGTTCGACGACCTGGACGCTGTCGAAAGCACGCTGCACCGCCTGGGCGAAATGGAATTTGTCAAGAAGCTGCCGCGGCAAGCGGGCTTCAAAGAGCCGCGGTATGCTCAGTTGCTGGCGGGAGATGTAGAGGCAAACGAAGAGCCGGTGGCCGTGCCGGAACGGGGCGCGCCGGAGCGGGACCGGATCGCCGTTCTGGAGGCTTCCGTGGCGGACCTGCGGCGGGAATTCGAGGAGTTTCGGAAGCGGTTCGAGTAATGGGGCCCGCCTGAACAATTATTTAGGGGACGATCGATGAGTAATGTGGGCGGAACTCCCGGCGGGCTGGGGCACTTCCTGATCGGGCTGGCGATGGCGTGCACCGGCGGGTATCTTCTGACCAACCAGGTGATGGTGGTCGGATCGTACTGGAATTTTTACGGGACCAACAGCTTCGGGGTCACGCTGATCCCGATGCTGATCGGAATCGGTTTGCTTTTCTGGAACGGCCGCAGCATCATCGGCTGGCTGTTGACGGGCGCCGGCGCGCTGTTCATTTTCGCGGGCGTGATCGCTAATATGCACATCTACTTCCAGCCGACCAGCCTGTTCAACACCATCGTGATGCTGGTGCTGCTGGCCGGCGGAATCGGCCTGATTGCGCGCGCGCTGCGGCCGTACGGCGCGGCGGAGTAGAAGAGCGCGATAGCGGAGAAGGATCAGTCCTCCTGAGGCCGCAACGGCCATGAGGTCGCATAGAACGGGACCAGAAGGGTGTTCACGTGCCCGATGTTCTCGGTTCTGCCGGTGTATGGAGAATAAAGGCGTAGCGGCTCGTATCGCCAGTGCCCGACTGCGGCCTTCGCGTACGGAAACAACTCCGCCGGGCCACCCTCGTAAGTGATCCCGGCGACGGTTCCATCCTTCAGTACCTCACATCGGATGCGGACCTCCTGATAGCCGAGATGGCGGAGTTCAACCGGGTACTCCGGCTTGACAAAATGTACAAGCCGCCCTCCGCTGGTCAGATTCCCTGCAAAGATCGGTGGACCGGGGGCCTTTGGTAATCGAATCTCGAGCGACTGAGGTTGACGGTACAACAGCAGGTGCGACGCCAACCCTGCGGAGAGGGCGGCAATTCCCGATGAGCAGATTAACACCGCCTTGGTCCGCATTGCCATCTATCATTTCTGACACCGTTGAGTGAGGAAATGTTACTGGTAGTGGTTGCGCGACGCTGTACGCACAGCGGTTCCGGGCGGACCCGTCAACCCGGAAATGCGCGGCTTCGGCGCGATCTCCCCTACCCCGCCAGCAGCGCCACCGGGAAGTCCCGCAGGAGGTCCTCCATGCGGTCGGATGCGGCCGGCTCACCGGTCAGGACACTCCGCCATGGGACCCGGCGCGGCAGGACCACCTGCGTATCGGCCCAATCCGCGATGCGGCTCATCCAGCGCGGAACCACAACCGCGGCCCACTCGCCGCCCAGGTGCCGTGCGAAGGCGCAGACGTGTTCCGCACAGGCGCCGCGGCCGGTCAAAGGCTGATACTCGCCGCGCGCAAACAGCTCGGCGTGGAGTTTGCGAAACTCCAGGCCCTTGTAAGTCAGGTAGAGTTTCGTTTCGTCGAGTTGCGGGTTCGCCGAGAGCTCCAGAAGGAGGTCCGGCAAATTCTCCGACTCCCGGCGGCGGATGGTGTCCAGAAGCGCGCCCCGGCGCCGGTAATCCACGGGCCGGCGATTGTCCGGATCGACCAGCGTGAAGTTCCAGATTTCGCACCCCTGATAAAAATCCGGGAGCCCCGGGGCGGCGATCTTCAGCAGCACCTGGGCGAGCCCATTGTACGCTCCATACCGCGCCACCACAGCCTGAAACTCGCGGAAATCGGAGAGGAAACGCGACTCCCCGGACAGGATCCGATCCACGAACTGCTGCACGGCTCGCTCGTACTCCTCCTGGGGCTCCATCCAACTGCTGTTCTGTTTGGCCTCCCTGAGGGCCTTCACCAGGAACTCCTTCACGCGGTCTGGAAACTGCAGCTCTTCTTCGGGCAGGTTCGGCCACGCTCCCAGGAGGGTCTGATAGATCATGATCTCCTCGGAGGCCGAAGGAGCCGGCACGCCGTTCACACTCACCCGGCAGGGCTGATTCCAACTCATCCAGCTATCGAGGTGGCGCTCCCATTCGTCCGGTATCTCCGTTAGGACGTTCAGGCGGGCGCGCACATCTTCGCTACGCTTCGTGTCGTGGGTTGCGGTGGCGTTCATGGTGGTTGGCCACTCCTCGCCGCGGCGCCGGTTGAACTGGTGGAATTCGGCGAGCGTGAAGGGCGGGCGCTCGCGCAGCGGGTCTCCGCCGACCTCGTTGATAGAAAGCAGCGCGTTGTGGCGATAGTTGGCGGTGTCCTCGAGCCCTTTGGCCATCACCGGCCCGGTGAACTGCTGCCACTGCATAATGAAGCCGAGCCACTCGGCGCGGTGCTCCTCCAGGTACAGCGGCACTTCCAGCAGCAAGACAGCCCGGATGAAAGCGAACGCCTCTTCGCTGATCCGGTCGGGCAGAGTGCGGCGGCGCGCCAGCGCAAGCGTGCGCTCGATATAGCCGCGGTCCTGCGAAGAGATTTTTGGTCCGTGAATGTAGGTGCGGTAAACCGGAAGGCAGGCGCACACCTCAACCAGTGCTTCCCTGAGCTCGGAGACGCGGACGTCGCGAGCCTGGCGGTGATGGGCGGCCAGCGCGGCCAGGCGGTGGGCCAGCGCGTTGGTATCGCCGGTGAAAAGAGTTTCCATCACCAGCTTGTTGCACTGATAACAGAGTTCGGCAAAGGGAAGGTGGCTGCCGGTGCGGATGGCATAAGCGCCCTCGATCAGCGCCAGTCCTCCGGGCTCCACGAAGATGCCGTTCAGGGCGTTCAGAAAGTCGTAGCCGGTCGTGCCGTTCACGGGCCAGTCCGCCGGGAGAGCTTCGTCCCTGCCGAGAACCTTCTCGACCACGAGATACACGCCCCCGGACCGGGACTGCATCCGGCGAAGATAGCACTCGGGGTCCCACAGGCCGTCGATGTGGTCTATGCGAATCCCGGTGATCTTTTCGTCGCGCAGCAGCTCGAGCGTTTTCTGATGGCGGTTGTCGAACACCTCCGGCAGTTCGACACGGAGCGCAACCAGCTCGTTGATGTCGAAGAAACGGCGGTAATTGATTTCCTCGTATCCGATTTTCCAGTAGGCCAGGCGCCACACCTGCCGCGAAAGCAGCCGGTCGAGCTCTTCCACGGAACCGGAAATCGCGGCGAGCGATTCATCCACGGAGTGCTTCACCTCAGGGTCCGAGAGGTACGCGCGCCAGAGTTTCGCTTTGACCTGCTCCTTCTCGCGGCGGCGCTCCATCACGCGTTCGGTGGCCGATTCGTTTCGGCCCGGCAGGCGCTCGAATTCCTCGCGAATCTCATCCAGCGCCTCAGGCCCGCTGTTCCGGCCAAGCACCGCGGCGTAGGTTTTCGGATCGAGCGGCAGACGCCAGTCGTAGTAGCGGACGTAAATGCCGGTATCCTCGATGCGCAACGCCAGTTCGCCGTTTTCGAGAACGTTGCCGTAGAGGTCTCCGAGCACCGGTAGCAGCACCCGGCTGTTCTGGAGGAAGGCGGCTTTTCGGGTGCTCGGATGCCAGTCGATATCGAAGTAGCCGGCGAAGGCCGAGGCAGGACCGTTTTCAAGCACGTCCGACCACCAGGGGTTCTCGTAACTCGCCGCCATGTGGTTGGGGACGGTATCGATCAGCAACCCCATGCCGTAGTGGCGGAGTTTGCCCGCCATCTCGTCGAAGTCCTCCTGCGTGCCCAGTTCCGAATTCATGCGCAGGGGATTGGCGATATCGTAGCCGTGCGAGCTGCCGCGGCGCGCCTTGTATGGGGGCGACGAGTACATATCGGTGATGCCCAGATCACTGAGGAAGGGCACCAGATCGCGACCATCTACGAACCGGAAGTCCTTGTGAAACTGGAGGCGGTAGGTTGCGCACGGAACTCTCATCCTACGAAATCCTACCCCAGGTTCCCAAATGGCGTCGTCTTTTGCTATACAGTATGGATCGGGACAGCATGCCGTATTTTTGTGGAAAATCGTACCATCACCGCGCTCGAACCGGCCCTAGGATAGTAGAGGGTCCCATGGAAAGCACTAAGCTACTGGACGATGAACCAGGGTTTGCCCGCTTCGATCAGATGCAGGCGACGGACGAAATCTCCGCGCCCACTCACGAGGACATCGCGGAACTCGCGTATCAGTACTGGGAATCGCGCGGGGGACACGGCGGTTCGCCCTGGGACGACTGGTTTCGCGCCGAGCAGGAATTACTGCGGAAACAGGATCTGTAGTTAGTAGCGGCATAGCCCGCACCCTCGGAAGGCGTGAAATAATCGAGCCGTCGTAGGTCAGCGCCGCCCACAACGCTTCCACCCTCACCTTCGCCAACCGCATAAACGGAACTTGCGGATGCCCGGCTTGGCTTTGATCCAGGCGTTCGGGAACTCCGCCGCTTGCTTCCCCGACGTGCCGATAACGAACAGATCCTCGTCATCGCAATCGGGGTTGACCGGCCGGCGCAAATCACAGCGCTGCGCACGCTGGTAAGCGGCGTCGCTTCGTTACAATAGGAGTCACACGTGCCCACAACATGCTATCTGGACGCCTTCTCAGGCATTAGCGGCGACATGCTGGTCGGCGCGCTGGCGGATGCCGGCGCGGATCAGGCCGCAATCACCAGCGCCATCGCGTCGCTCGACGCGGGCGCTACCGTCTCGTTTGAAAGAGTGAAGCGCTGCGGCGTCGGCGCCACCAAGTATCACGTTCATGTTGAGCATCAGCACACGCACCGGCACTTGCCGCACATCGTGAAGATGATCGAGACGGCGGAGCTTGCGCCGGGTGCGCAGCGGAATGCCATCGCCATCTTCCGGCGCCTGGGAGAAGCCGAAGCGGAAGTCCACCAGGTGCCGATCGAGAAGGTGCACTTTCACGAAGTCGGCGCCTCGGATTCGATCGCCGATATCGTGGGCGCCTGCGTGGCGTTCGACCAGTTGAAGATCGACACCATGGTTTGCTCGCCCGTGAACGTCGGCAGCGGCACCGTGAACACCGAGCACGGCGTGCTGCCGGTGCCGGCTCCCGCGACCGCGCGCCTGCTGGTGAACGTGCCGGTTTACTCGCGCGGACCCGCCTTCGAACTGACCACCCCGACCGGAGCGGCATCCGCGGCAACGCTTTCGCAACGGTTCGGCGTCTTGCCTGCCATGAAGATTCAGAAGACCGGCTACGGAGCCGGCGGGCGCGATTTTCCGGACCAGCCGAACGTCCTGCGCGTCCTGCTGGGTGAGCCCACGGGCGCCGACGAAGCGCTGGCCGTCTCCGTGCTCGAAGCCAACGTAGACGATTTGAACCCGCAGTTGCTCGCCTATGCCGCGGAACGCCTGCTGGCATCGGGCGCGCTGGATGTGACTCTCTCGCCGCTATTAATGAAGAAAGGCCGCCCGGGGAACCTGCTGCGGGTGGTAGCCAAACCCGAGGATCGCGAGGCTCTGGCGCAGATCATTTTCGCGGAAACGTCCACCTTCGGCCTGCGTTTGTACCAGGCGGAAAGGCGCGTCCACGCGCGGCGGTTCGAAGAGATCGCAACTCCTTACGGCACCGTGCGCATGAAGATCTCGAGTGAAGGCGATTACGCGCCCGAATACGAAGACTGCCGCAAACTTTCGCTGAGTTCCGGGGTGGCATTGAAGCACATCATCGCGGAAGCCAATTACGCTTATCTGAACCGATCAAGATGAAATACTACCTGACGACTCCGATCTACTACGTGAACGCCGCGCCGCACATCGGGCATGCTTATACCACGATCGTCGCGGACCTGATCAAGCGCTTCAAAAAGATGCAGGGGTACGAGGCATACCTGACCACCGGCTCGGACGAGCACGGCGTGAACGTGGAACGCGCCGCCGGGCGCATGGGCAAAACCCCCAAGGAATTCTGCGACGTCATCGCCGCCGAGTTCGCGCGCCAGTGGAAGATGCTGGGCCTGGACGTCGATTATTTCCAGCGCACCACCAGTCCGCAGCACGCCAAAGTGGTCCAGGATCTGTTCAACCGCTGCCGCGCCAACGGCTACATCTACAAGGGGTCGTACAGCGGCCAGTACTGCATTTTCGATAATCTCTACGTCAACGAGGCCAAGCCGGGCGATCCATGCCCGGACTGCGGGCGCCCTACCGAGACCATCACGGAGGAGAACTTCTTCTTCAAGCTCTCGGCGTTCCAGGATAAGCTGCTGGCGCTCTATGACGAGCACCCGGAGTTCATTCAGCCGGAGACGCGGCGCAACGAGGTGATCTCGTTCGTCAAAGCCGGGCTGAGCGATCTTTCGATTACGCGCACGAACATCAAGTGGGGCATTCCGGTCGAAGGCGAGGCGCCGCACGTCTTCTATGTGTGGTTCGACGCGCTCACAACTTACATGAGCGCGGTGGAAGGCAAGGGGCTTTGGCCCGCCGACCTGCACCTGATCGGCAAGGAGATCGTGCGCTTCCACGCGGTCTTCTGGCCGGCGTTCCTGATGGCTGCCGGGCTGGAACTGCCGAAGCGGATTTTCGCCCACGGGTGGCTGCTCTTCGAGAACGACAAGATGAGCAAGTCGCGCGGCAACATCGTGCGCGCGGAGCCGATCCACAAAGTGATGGGCACGGACGCGCTGCGCTATTTCCTGCTGCGCGAGATCGTCTTCGGGCAGGACGGCAGTTTCAGTTACGACGCCCTGGTGGGGCGCTATAATTCGGACCTCGCCAACGGTCTCGGCAACCTCGCCAGCCGCACTCTGACGATGATCCACCAGTACCGGAAGGGCGCGATTCCGGAATCGGCCGGCGACGCGGCCGTCGCGGCAGAGGCCGGCGAGACAATCAAAACGGTGCTGGAAACGTTCGAGCGCTTCGAGTACTCGAAGGGCCTCGAGGCGGTGTGGTCGCTGATCTCCACGGTGGACAAGTTCATCGTGCAGCGGGCGCCATGGAAACTGGCGCGGGAGCAGGGCGAGACGGCGCAGCAGGCGCTCGATGAAACGCTCTACACCGCCGCCGAGGCGCTCCGAATCGCGACGGCGCTGTTGTACCCGGTGCTTCCGGAATCGGCGCCGAAGATCTTCGCGCAGCTCGGGATCTCGGGAGAATGCCGCCTGGATCAGCTTCCATGGGGAGGGCTGAAAGCGGGACACAAAGTCGGCGCGGTATCCGCCGTGTTCCCCCGGATCGAGGCCGCTGATGCAATCGCGAAGATGCGCGCGCTCGAAGAGGAAGTGACGGCTCAGCAGGCGGCTATGCTCGGAAAACCGGCCCCCGCGGCCGCTTCCGCGGAAGCAGGCGAGCGGATCCCGATCGACGACTTTCTCAAAGTGGACCTGCGTGTCGGCAAGGTCGTGACCGCCGAACCGGTGAAGGGCTCCACCAGGCTGATGCACATGACGGTGGACATCGGCGAGGCCAAGCCGCGGACCATCGTGGCGGGGATCGCCGAAGCCTACATCGCACCGGACCTGGTGGGCCGCACGGTCGTGATCGTCGCCAATCTGCAGCCCCGCAAATTGAAGGGCATCGAGTCCAACGGGATGATCGTGGCCGCTTCGATCGAGGGCGGAAAGCCCGTTCTGGCCGGTTTCCATGAGGAGATCGCCCCCGGAGCGCGCCTGAAGTGACCGTGGTCGATACGCATTGCCATCTGGACGATCCGAAGTTCGACGAGGACCGCGATCAGGTGATCGAGCGGGCGCTCGCGGCGGGCGTCACCCGGATGGTGGCGATCGGCACCGGCAACGGCCCCCCGGACCTGGAATGCGGCGTGCGGCTGGCCGAAAGTCACGCGTTTATGTACGCCACGGTCGGGGTGCATCCGCATGACGCCTCCAAGGCGGGGCCGGAAACTTTTCGGCGCCTGGAAGAATTGGCCGGACATCCAAAAGTGGTGGGTGTCGGCGAGATCGGGCTCGACTATCACTACGACTTTTCCCCGCGGGACGTGCAGCGGGCTGTTTTCGAGCAGCAACTGGCGATTGCAGCCGCGGCGGGGCTGCCGGTGATCATTCACACCCGCGAAGCGTGGGAAGACACGGTCGATCTGCTGCGCCGGCAATGGCGCGGCGGCGGCATCATGCACTGTTTTACGGGCAACGCCGCCCAGGCTCGCGAGGCCCTCGACCTCGGTTTCCACCTGAGTTTCGGGGGCGTGGTGACGTTTCCAAAGGCCGAGGAGGTCCGGGAGGCGGCGCGCCTGACGCCGGACGACCGGCTGCTGGTCGAGACGGATTGCCCGTATCTCGCTCCGGTGCCACACCGCGGCAAGCGCAACGAGCCGGCGTTTGTGCTGGACACACTGCGCCGTCTTGCCGAAGTTCGGGGAACCACACCCGAGCGCCTGGCGGCCCAAACCTGGGACAATTTTGAACGCCTGAGTTTGCGAGGCGAGTCCGGTAACGGGTAAACTGGTTAACTTACATGAATTTAGGCAAGCTGGGGCAAGCCCTTACCGCCCGTGAAATTTTCGAGCTGATCCAGGACGAGTTGGAACAGGTCGAAAAGAAGATTACCGCCGAATCGGTGGCCTCCGTGGAGACCGTTACGGCAATCGGGCAGTACCTTCAGGCAAGCGGCGGTAAGCGTTTGAGACCCGCCCTGCTCCTGCTTTCGGCCAAGCTCTGCGGAAAGGCCGGGGCTACCGCCGTCCAATTGGGCGCGGTGGTGGAACTGATTCACGCCGCCACGCTGGTTCACGACGACGTGATCGATGCCGCGCAGACGCGCCGCGGACGGCCTTCGGCCAACGCACGCTGGGGAAACCATACCTGCGTTCTGGCCGGCGACTGGATGTACATGCAGGCGTTCCACATGGCGCTCCGCGAGCGGAACTTCGCGATCCTCGACCTGTTGATCGGCCTCACCCAGATGATGGTGGAGGGCGAACTGATCCAGTTGGAGCGAATCGGCAAGATCGAGATCAGCGAGGCGGACTGCATGGAACTGGTAGACCGCAAGACCGCCTGCCTGTTCTCGGTGTGCGCACGGCTGGGAGCCCTGGCAGCCGGCGCCGATTCCCAAACCCAGGAAAAATTGGGCGAGTATGCCTGGAACCTGGGAATGGCGTTCCAACTGGTGGACGACGTCCTCGATTTCACCGCCCGGGAAAAGACCCTAGGGAAACCGGTAGGGGGCGATCTCCGGGAGGGCAAGGTCACTTTGCCCCTGGTCTACGCCCTGGAGTGCGCGTCGGCAGGCGAGCGCTCGATGGTGGAGAACATTCTGCGAAAGCGGAGCTACAACGAGGTCCCGTTCGCCAGCATCCTGGCGCTGCTCGAGAAATACCGCGGGGTGGAGCGCGTCCGCGAGCGCGCCCAGACGTTTACGGAGAAGGCCCGCCGCACGATTGCCGAATTCCCGGATTCGCGCTACCAGAGAGCTTTGCTCGCGATCACGGACCTGGTGACTGATCGCGACCACTGAGGTCTCGTATCCTCCCCGGGAACGGTATACTACAGTACTGGATCAGCGTGACCCTTTTCAGCTTCGACGCAGAGTACCTGGAACGGCTTACGGGCGGCGACCCGGAGACCGAGCAGCATTTTTACGAGTACTTTGGCGAACTGATCTTCATTAAGCTGCGCTCCCGGAGATACTCCCCGCAGGCGATCGAGGATATCCGCCAGGAGACCTTTCTGCGCGTGCTTCAGGCGGTCCGGCGGAGCGGCATTCAGGACGCCAGGCGCATTGGCGCATACGTGAACTCGGTGTGTAACCACGTGGCTCAGGAGTACCGGAGGGCGGACGCGCGCCACCCGCTGATCGAGGGGGAGATGCCGGCGCTGGCGGACCCGGGGCCCGGCGCTGACGGCGAACTGATTACCAGGGAGCGCACCGAGGAGGTCCGCGCCATATTGGGGAAATTGTCCGATAAGAACCGTAATCTGCTGAAAGCGCTATACCTGGAGGAACGCCCGATGGCGGACCTTTGCCGGATATTTCGCGTCGATGCCAGTTATGTGCGGGTTATGGTATTCCGCGCCCGGTCGCAGTTCCGGACCGCCATGAAAAAACACAGAAAAGCGGCCGCGAGCGGCTGAATGAAACGGATCGCCAGCCGGTCTCACTAAACAACAGGTATGACGGATGGATCACAACCACGCAGTTGAAAGTCAGGCTGTCGAGCGATATCTGCTCGGGGAAATGCCCCCCGACGAGCGGGATATGTTCGAGGAGCACTTCTTCACCTGTGAGGACTGCGCGGACGAGGTGCGGGCCGCCGCACGGTTCCGCGCAAATTCCCGCCCGCTGCTTCCCGAATTCGACAAGCAGAAGGCCGAGACCGCCGGGAGTTGGTTATGGAGTTGGCTGCCGGCTCCCGTGCTGGCGGGGGTGACGGTTTTGCTGGCCGGCGTGGCCTTCTACCAGGCCACTGTCAAGATCCCGTCGCTGGAATACCAACTGCGGGCTCAGGCAATTCCCGCACTGGCCTTGCGGGCGGCGACTCGCGGCGATTCGGTGCCCCGCATCTCGGCCCCCACGGGCCTGTTCATGATCTATTTCGACGTGCCCAATACCCTGGCCGCAAGCTACCACTGCATGCTGACGGACTCCGCCGGCAAGACGGTGGACGATTTCAAGGCAGCCTGCAAGCCGAACGAGCCGTTGAACGTTCTTCTCGACCGGAGGCGCCTGGCTCCGGGCCGCTACACACTCACGCTCCAGAGCGATTCGGGGGAAGGCAATCCTTCCGCCCAGTACATGTTCATCGTTGAATGAGGAGAAGCTATGGCAGATGGTCCAAAAAAGAGATTTCTGTACCACGCCCATACGACCGCCCTCTCGGGGAGCCTGCGCAAACCTTTCAATGAGCAAATTCAGACGCAGGCCGGCAGCGCTCTTTCGGCTACCGGAGGGGTATCGAACAGCCGCGTGGAGAAATTCCGGCACCGCGATCTGATCGCGTGCGATGCCGCCTACACGACAGCCGTAGGACATAGCGAGAATGGGTCGTACACGACACTCGTCACCGCCACGGTCGAAGGATTGAACGTCCTCAACATGGTAACGGCGGACCGCGTGGTAACGCGGATCGCGTCCGTTCACAATGTGGATGGAACGCCGGAGCCGCGGATCCTGACGGTGGGCAGCTACATCGACAACCTGAAAATCGCCGGGCAGCACGTAGAGCTGCGCTATGACGCGAACTACGTGACGAATTGGGACACCTTCAGGAAGGCGCAAGAGGGCACTCCGGCGGGTCCGCACAAGCACGAACACCTGATTCACGCCTCGATCGTCCGCGATCTGAAGGCGCCGGACGGACTGACCCTGGAAGGTGAAAACTGCATCGTGTTCCCGGAGTTCGGCCGCATTTACCTGGGAGAACTCTTCATCTGGGCCGATCGCCGCAAGCTCAGCATGATGCGGCTGGTGCTAGGCTGTTCGCACGAGGGGGATGTTACCATCTGCGATGGCGATGGTAACGGCAGCACCTACCCTCCATAGAACAATCGTCCTCCTTCTGATCGCCGTTTGCTGCGCGTGCGGCCCTGAAGCCGGCAGACGCCCGGCGTCTGTTTACGGACGCGCGGAGTCCCTGCGACGCGCCGGGAACATGCCCCAAGCCCTCGAGACGGCACGGCACAGCTACGAAATCTGGCGCCGGCAGCCGGATTCCGAGTGGCATTGGAAGTTCCGGCTGCTAACGGCGGAAACGCTGATTTCCCAATCGAGATACCAGGAGGCTCTCCAACTCCTTCAGGCAGCGCCGCCAAGCGGCGTTCCGGACCGGGACGGAATAGAAGCCCGCCGCGAACTCAGTCAGGCCGCCATCGCCTACTTTCAGTCGAACTACGATCAGGGCGTTGCTCTGCTGAACAACGCCCGCGCTCTTGCGGAGAGATCCTCGAATTGGGGACTGGTCGCGGAGAGCTGGACGCGGCGTGTCGGCTTCGACGTGCGCCTGAAAAAGCCCGACGCCGCCGAAGCCGATGCGCGCGCCGCAACGGCCGCGGCCCAACGCACCAGCGACGACTACCTCCGGGCGAATGCGATGGGGAGCCTCGGCTATTTTCTTCTCAACCGGTATCGCTACGATGAAGCAATCCGCTGGTTCGAGGCCAGCGTGGAAGCGTCGCGCACGGGAAAGTATCAGCTCGTCGAAGCGATCAACTTCACAAATCTCGGGTTCTGCTATTACCGCCTGGGTGACTGGAGCCGGTCGGAGAAGTACTTGTGGGAATCAGAGTCTCTCCTGGGGAAAGCCGGCCTGGCGGCCCGGCAACAGACGGCAGTCGCCAATATCGGCCTGCTCCACCAGGCGATGGGCGACTACCGGGGCTCCATACCGTATCTCGAACGGGCACTCGATATTTCTATGCGGCTGCGCGACGAGTTTTGGAAGGCGAAGCAGCTCAATAACCTGGCGGAAGTCCACCTTAGCCTTGGCGACCTCGAAGCGGCGGAGCGCTACAACAACCAGGCGCTTGCGATTCAACGGACCCGCAATGAGCCCGAGGCACTGATCTATCCCATTCTGAACGGCGCGCGAATCGCTGCTGCCCGCCGAAACGCCTCGGAAGCCCGGCGGCAGTACCAGCAGGCACTCGATCTCCACACCAAGGATCCGGCTTCGCGCTGGGCGATTTATGCGGGGCTGGCGGAACTCGCGTTTCAAAGCGGAGATCTGGCATCGGCGCGGGAGGAGGTCGTTAAGGCGGTCGCGATCATCGATGCCAGTTGGTCGCAATTGTTGAACGACCAGTCGAAGCTGACCTTTCCCAGCCGCGCCATGCGGTTTTACGGTCAATACGTCGATTTTCTGGTTTCTAAGAACCGAGGCGAGGAAGCGCTGGCCTTCGCCGAGTCGCGGCGCGCGCGCCTGCTGGCCGAGAAGATGGGGGTGGAGCCGTCCCTGCCCTCGGCGCCCGAGTTCCGCCGCCTCGCGCGGCAGCAGCATGCCGTGCTGCTCTCATACTGGCTCGGTCCTGAGCATTCCTATCTCTGGGCCGCCGCCCCAAATGGATTCCGGACCGTCGCGCTTCCGCCCGAACCGGAGATCCGTGCAGCGGCAGAACGCTACTCGCGCACCATCCAGGACCCGCGTTCGTCGGATCTTACACGCGATCCCGACGCCCGCGAACTTTACCGCAAGCTGATCGAGCCCGCCGCGGACCTGATTCCGTCCGGCTCGCGGGTAATCGTAGTCCCGGACGGATGCCTGCACAACCTTAACCTGGAAACGCTCGCGACGGCCGCAGGGCACTACTGGATCGAGGATGCAGCGGTCGAAATCGCACCCTCTTTGCTGCTGCTGGGCAACGCGGAAATTCGGGCCACGAATGCGGATTCCGTTCTGCTGATCGGCAATGCCGAACGGTCCGATCCGGATCTCGCGCCGCTCCCCTATGCCGCCAGGGAAATCTCCGGCATCGCCAAGCTATACCGTAACCAGCGCCAGATCTCGGGTCCGGAGGCGCAGCCCGAGGCGTATCGCGCGGCCGATCCGGCACGGTACTCGCTCATCCATTTCGCCGCGCACGCCGTCGCGAGCCAGGACGATCCGCTCGATTCCGCCGTGGTCCTTTCCCCCGGAAAAAACACGGCAAAGCTCTACGCCCGCGAGATCGTGAGGATCCCGCTTCACGCGGAACTCGTCACCATCTCCGCCTGCCGCAGCGCCGGAGCGAGCACATACTCCGCCGAAGGCCTGGTTGGCCTGGCGTGGGCTTTTCTGAGCGCCGGGGCGAGGAACGCGGTGGCCAGCCTGTGGGATGTAAACGACCAGTCCACCGCCGACCTGATGGAAACACTTTACGCGAAGCTCCGGGCAGGCGAGCCGCCGGAGCGGGCGCTGCATGACGTGAAGCTCGGCTTTGTCCACGCGCAGAATGTCCGCAGCAAACCGTACTACTGGGCCGCGTTTCAGATATACACGCGATGAGAGGGGCGGTGGCGCGCCGGGGCACGATCCGGCGTGGATGCCACCGCCTGGGGGAAGGGATGCGCGTGGTCCGGCGATCCTCCGATCCGCCGAGATCGCAACCCTGTGTGGTTGATACGAAGTAGTGCCCCCCGCCCGCTGAACGTTTCGGCCCTTTTCTCAAATTTTTTTCGGTAGCTTTCCACACCGCGCCGAGGTCACGTCCGCCACATGTTGCGTCGATCGATCAGCCGGGGGCGTACGACATTCTCCGCCACTGCGCGTCGATTGAATTGGGCCGATATCGCTGCATCCGGCACGAATCCGAACTATGGGCCGCCAGTCCGCATCCCGCATCTCCTCCCCTATCGAACCCGCCCCGGGGACCCGGAATCCGGATCTTCCGGGAGGGCAAATAGCGGAAGCGCTGGGCCCGCTGATCGGCGGGATCGCGCACGATTGCAACAACCTGCTGAGCGGGATCCTGGCGAACGCGGAGGCGGCGCTGCTGACCTCGGGCGGCGGAGACTCGACCGCGCAGGAGCTGGAGCACATCAGGGACCTGGCGCTCCGCGCGTCGGAGATCGTCCGCGAACTCATGATCTGCGCGGGGCAGGAAGACAGGGCCACGGAACCCGTCTCTATATCGTCCATCATCGCCGAGATGGTGCACCTCGTCCGCGTTCTGGTGCCCAAAAATATCGGAATCGAGACGAAACTCGCGAAGCGGCTCCCGCCTGTATATGCCAGCGCTCCGCGGATCCGGCAGATCGTGCTGAACCTCATCATCAACGCCGCCGAAGCCATCGGGAGGAACAGCGGTTCCATTGTGGTGGCCACCCGGCGGGCAACCACGCGGCACGATTCGCTGCTCGCGGGCGGACTCTATCTGCCCGCGGGCGACTATGCCGTACTGGAGGTTTCCGACACGGGCCACGGTATGGCGAAGCCGACGCAGGCCGAGGCATTCGCGCCGTTTTTCACCACCAAAGCCAAGGGAACGGGTCTTGGATTGTCCGTGGTTCGCGAGATCGTGCGGCAGCACGGGGGGGTCATCGGCGTGGAAAGCGAGCCCGATAACGGTTCGACGTTCGATATCTTCCTGCCGGTCTGGCGCGGAAGGGTCCGTCGCGACGAGGCGTCCGGGAGCGGCACAGCCGAACCGGAGCGCGCCCGTATTCGCGTCCTGTTCGCCGAAGACGAAGGCACCCTTCGCCTTGCGATTGCCAGGATGCTCCGCAAATACGGCTTCACGGTGGTGGAGGCGGAAGACGGCGACGCCGCGATCGCCCTGTTTCGTAAGTACGCGGAATCACTAGACGTGGTGCTGATCGATTTGACGATTGCGGACACGGCAAGCCGTCCGGCGTTGCAGGAACTGCGGCGCCTGCGGCCTTCCACGCGCATGGTACTGACCAGTGCGTACAGCCGCGAAGTGGCACTGGCCGGGTTAGACTGGCGTCCCGCCGCGTTCCTTCGCAAACCGTATCGAATCTCCGACCTTGTAACCGCCCTCCGCACTGCCGCGGCCCTTTGATTCGAGTAACTTGTGAGGTATCCCCAAAAACTGGCACAGGGCCGCGGTAAGCGAATCAACCCGATAGAGGGGTCAAGTACCTATAGGCCTTCTTGGTGGACCACGGTCCCGGCAAGGCCAAAATGATGGGGTTGGAATTAACCCCGTTTTGGAATTAGAGGAGATTCTCGCATGAAACGAAGCTTAACGTTGGGTGCCGCCGTGCTTGCATGCGCGCTTGTTGCGGCCGCCCAGGAGGCTCCTAAGTTCGGGGCATACCTGGGTTACTCATTTGTCCATTTCAGCCCCGACTCGACTGTCCCAGCCGGAGTTACACCTCCCCTTTTAACACCGTTCACTTTCAACGCGAACGGCGGAAGTTTGCAGGTCGAGGGCAACATCAATAACTGGCTGGGCATTGTTGTCAACGGTGATTTGATACACCATGGCGACCTCGGGGATTTCGGGCGCGGCAACGCGGTCGATTTTGTCGCTGGGCCACGCGTCTCGTACCGTAGAGACAGGTTCCGGGCATTCGCCGAAGTGATGGCCGGCGGTGTCTATTACAACACAAGTGCGCTGCAACCGCTGCTGACCACGTCCGCCCCTATCGATAACGGCGTGACTCCAGTTTCGCCCGACACTGTCATCACGACACGCGTCAACCGGGGGCAAACCAATTTCGCGTTCATGGCAGGCGGCGGACTCGATGTCCGGGTGAGCAAGCACATTAACTTCCGTCCGGTGGAAGCCGACTACTTCAGAACCAATATCATCAACATGCAGGATTCGTTCGACAGGCACCAGAACAACTTCCGCTACAGCGCGGGGATTAACTTCACGTTCGGCGCGCGGTAGGACTCTCCCTCAAGTAGTGAGCAGATGGCCCGGATCCGGCAACCGGCCGGTCCGGGCACCTCCCTTCGATTTCTCACCCCCCAAGTCTAATCGGGCCGCAGGATGTCCCGGATTTTCCTAGCCAGGTCCGCGGGCGTAAAGGGTTTCCGCAAAACCGGCAGGTGCGAGTCGATGGAAGCACCGGGACGGTCCGAATCCATGCTTCCCGATAGAACCAGGGTCTTCAGACTGGGCCGCGTTTCCAGAAGTACGCTCGCCAAAGAAGTGCCGGTCATACCGGGCAGGATCACATCCGTAATCAATAAGCGGACTTCGGGCCTCCCCTCGGCAATTTCCATGGCATCCCGCGGATTCGCCGCTTCGAGCACCGTGTAGCCAAGGCCGCTGAGCGTCCGGGCCGCAACCGCGCGAACCTCCCGGTGACTTTCCACTAACAGGATTGTTTCCGAGCCGGCATACGAAGCAGGGTTTTCGCCGGGCGCCTCACCAGATGATTCGATCGACTCGGCCCGCGGCAGGTATACCCGGAAACAACTACCCGCGGACAGTTCGGAGTCGACCACGATATAGCCGGCATTTTGACGCACGATTCCATACACGACCGACAGTCCCATTCCTGTCCCCTTGCCGGCCTCTTTCGTCGTAAAGAACGGCTCGAAGATGTGGCTCCGGACCTCTCTGCTCATTCCCGTCCCGGTATCGGCCACGCTGATGACGACATACTCGCCGGGCGGCACACCGGGAGCGGAAAGGTCGTGAGGACCGCTTACCATCCGGTTTTCCGAACGAATGATAATCGGGCCCCCCTTCGGCATCGCGTCGCGCGCGTTCACCACCAGGTTCAACAAGACCTGCTGTATTTGGCCCTTGTCGGCTCGGACCGAGCCGGCTTCGGAATCGAGCTGAGTAGTCAGATCGACATCGGGGCTGAGGAGACGGCGCAGCATGGTTTCCGCTTCCTGAATTATCAGGTTCGGATTCAGTACCTGCGGCTGAAGCGGTTGGCGGCGGCTGAAGGCCAGGAGCTGGCGGGTGAGATTAGATCCTGTTTCCGCGGCCTTGCGGACCTGGTCGACCGCATCGCGCACCGGAACCGGAATATTCTGCTGGGCGAGCAGGAGCGCGGCGTAACCTTCAATCACGGTCAGCAAATTGTTGAAGTCGTGAGCGATTCCGCCCGCCAGCCTGCCGATCGCATCGAGCTTCTGCGCCTGACGGACCTGCTCCTCGAGCACTCGCTGCTGGGTGACGTCGCGGCCGATGATTACCACCTCTTCATCACCGCCGCGCGCACCCCGGAGCATCGCGCCATCCCATGCAATCTGCCTTCGTTCGCCATCCCTTCCGACTACTGCGGTCTCCATGCGGCTCCGGTCATTTTCCTGGCTCGTGACGGCATGGAATATCGCGCGGACCTTCTCCTGTTCTTCGGCCGGGACCAGCGCATCGATCCAGTTCCTTCCGAGCAGGTCCTTCTCTCCCTTTCCTGTCAGATCGGCCAGGTACCGGTTCACGTAGGTTATGGAGCCGCGAGAATCCAGCATCACCACGGCAACCTGGGCTACCTCAAGCATGCGAGCTATCCGCTGCTCGGCAGCCTGAAGAGCGAGCCAGGATTCCCTGGCCTCCGTAACGTCCTGGGTGGTTCCCCAGATGCGGAGCAGTTTGCCCTCTTGGACAATCCCCCAGGCGGTCCGGACGTAGTGCCGCTGCTGTCCTGACGAATTGACCGCGTCTACTTCGGAGCTGATTGGCCGGTACCCGCCGCGAATCAGCCGGTAGGTCGCCTCGGTGGGACCCGACTGGGTCAAGTAAGGAAGAAGCCGGCCGAGTTCGCAGCCCGCCACGTCCTCGGGGCCGCCCAAGTCCAGCAGGGATAAAAGCGATTTATTGAATTCGGTGAGATAGCCGTGCCTTCGGATCAGTTCCCACTGCTCCACCTCAGGCAAATCCGTCGGAACCGGCTCCCGGAGGTCAATGCGCCACATCGCTACCGGACTATCCGCAATAAATGCCCGGTAACGCTGCTCGCTCTCCCTTAGTCTGTCTTCTTCCAGCTTTCGAACAAGTTCCGCCGAGGCCCGTGGGGCAAAGGCCTTGAGCAGCGCTTTCGGAGCTGCCAGGTCGGACTGGGCGTGACGATAGACCGCCAGGAGCACGCCGATGGGCAGATGGTGCTGGTCGAGAAGCGGGACACCGACATACGCCTCGCCGTGCAACCTGGCAAGCATCGGATCCTCAGGCCGGCGCAGCCGCGCTCCGGACCTGCACTCGTAAGGCCTGCCTCTCGCGGCGGTGGAAGCGGCGGAGCCTGCCAACGGGAATTCGAAACTGACCTTCCGGCCGGAAGCCACAGCCGCCACGGTTTTGAACCGCTCCAGCGAAGGGCCTGCAAATTCGCAGATCGCAACGCTATCCGCCTCAGTCGCCCTGGCAAGGTGCTTGGATAGCACATGGAAGTACTCTTCTCCCACCCGCGTCGAAATCCTCTCCGCGGCTTCGCGCAGCGACGCGCGCCCTAAATCCGCCGGCATTGAATGAGAATGCAGCCTCATACTTTCCCCTCCCGCAGGGCTAGTCGTCCACTGCCGCGGACTCCGCAGCCCTATCGCCCTACCATGGCGATGCCGCGGCGAGCGCCGATGACCGGGAAAATCACCCCCGCGGTGTCCCAAAGGTTTGAACCGACCCCAATATCGCGACATCAACCGTAACGTGAGGGGGG
Organism: Bryobacterales bacterium; assembly: GCA_963796485.1. Lineage (GTDB taxonomy): Bacteria > Acidobacteriota > Terriglobia > Bryobacterales > Bryobacteraceae > CAWCDJ01. The sequence continues at coordinate 151,959 of CAWCLV010000008.1, read as the reverse complement.
AGAACGCGATGAACACAGTCCACCGTGTGAGACGTTCGCTTCGTTTGGCCGGATGCAGTATTGGGCTGATGGCCTCGGTAGCCGCGTACGGTGCGCAAAACACAGACGGGACCACACAGAAGCCCGGCGCTTCGAGAGTTGCGCCGGGAACGCCGAAACCAGATAAGCCCCAAGCCGGCCAGGGAGTCGACGTCAAGTTGCGGAGATTGGAGTCGCTCTCATGGAATCCAGTCACTCAGGAAATGACGTGGGTGCTATCCACCGGAACGCTGGACTCCAAGGGCTACTCGCCGACCAAGCAGGAATCATACGTCATTCATATGGATCAGGCCACCATGTCGGTGGCGGGGAAGGATCGCCATTTCGATCAGGCGGAAGCGGATGCAGTCGGCAAGGTAATGGATTTGCTCTGCCGTTACGCGCTGGAATCCACGATCTGGTGGGAGCACGGCGGCGTGGAGCAACCCAAGGCGACCCCGGGGACCAAGACGGCCACGCCAACCGACAAGGACAAGGGCAAGGACGAGACAATCGAACAGCGCCCAATTCCTCCGGGGATGCTGCGCGGCTCGAATTCGACACCCGCCGGTGCGGTGCAGCAGGACGCCGTACTCGCGGCCAGGCAGCCGTAGGCTCACCTAAGCCGGGGACCGGGGCGCCCCGCGAGAGGCAGGAGCACCCGGAGGAGTTTACCTCCGGAACGCCCGCCGGGGAATTCCAGGGCGCCCCCATGCGCGTCCGCGATTCGTTCGACCAGGAGAAAAGAAAGCGTGCGGTGCAAAGCAGCGGGTGAAGAGGACCAGCGAACCGAAATCGCCGCATTTCCCGCGGCCCCTCCGACCCGCATGGCAATCCGTGAGCCGCGCGGGGCGGCCGTTACTGCAGAGCGGATCATGGCGCGGATTGCCTGCCGCATCCGCGGCACATCCACCTCCGTCCGCACCGGCTCCCGGTTCGATCGCCACAGGATTCGGACCTGTTTGAGCGCCGCCGAAAGCCGGACCTCTGCGACGATTTCCTGGACAAGGCGGCCGAGATCGCAGGGGGATGCATCCAACTTCATGGCGCCCGGAAGGATGGCGGCGATTTCGGACAGCTCCTCGATCAGCGCCAACATCTGGCGGCTCGACAGTTCGATGGACTGAAGCACCGCCAGGTGCTCGGGTTCGAGAACACCCGAAGCATCCTCGATCAGGTATTCCGCGCCGCTCAAGATCCCACTCACCGGATTCTTAAGGTCGTGAGCCGCCAGCGCAAGAACGCGCATGGGGTCGAGCGACGCTTCGGGGGCTGCCCCTCCCATACCGACGATGGTTGCAGATTTCCAGCCGCGGAGCTACACCGCTCTGCAACAATTCGCACGGTTGCCCGCTTCTGTCCGGGCCCGCTAACTGGCACGCCGGTAGGCAGCCTGGTTGTACCTCGTCTTCTGCATCAGGGTGCCCGCGCCCTTGCGCCCGCAATGTTTGCGGATCCGCGAGCGCAGCTCCATCCGGGCGCGCATCAATCTCGATTTGGCGGCCGGCACGGAAAGGCCAAGTCGCGCCGCCACATCGGGCATGGGCATCTGCTCGAGATCGCGAAGCAGCATCACATTTCGCAACAGCGGGGGGATTCGCGAGATCTCCCGGCGGACGAGGCTGACGACCTCCTGCCAGCCGAGCTCATCTTCGGGATCGGTGCTCTGCCCTACCAGTTCGACTCGAACGTTGGATTCCGAAGATTCGTCGAGGTAGACGAACCGCGAATTGCGTTCCTCCCTGATGCGCATCAGGCACTGGTTCTCCACAATCCGGCTGAGCCAGGCCGCGAACGATCCGTCTCCACGGTACTGCTCGAGGTGCTGAAATGCCTTCCAGCACGCATTCTGAACTTCGTCCTCGGCATCGCCGCGGTTGCGGATCATCAGCATGGCCCGCTTCAGGCATGGGCCGTGGTGCCTGCGGATCAGTTCGCCGAACGCGACAGCGTCCCGCTGGCGGGCCCGCGCTACGAGCTCTTCCTCGCTCGCCTCGCTGAGATTCTCGGCTCCCCCCGCCGGAACCGGGGTATCCCCGGCTTCGGTCCCCAGGCTGAGACTCTCTTCAGCCGGTTCGTCATCCAAAACCCCTCCTGTGTTTTTCGGGAACTCGATCACATTGTTTCGAGTTTCCTGTTCGGTCGCTTTCGCTTGTCCCGTAGTCTGCCCCGACATAACGCAGCACTAAGGGGCACGCTGGAGACCATAGGAAATCACAAACGATTTGAGTTAGCTTCGAACTGACAATGAAGTACCACCGGTTCAGGTGGTGTACTACGGTTCGCGAAGAGACTTGTCCGGAGCGCACCATATGGTGCGCCCGAAAGTTTAAAACTTAGACACTCTGTTTCAGAATCTTGACGGGGGCATGGAGGATTCCGTACTTCTCCAGACGATACGCCAGGGTCCTGCGGCTCATGCCGAGGTACCTGGCGGTACGAGTCTGATTCCCCTGGAACTTCTGGAGGGACTGCAAAATGACCTGCCTCTCCAGATCCGAAAGATTCATCCCGTTTTCGGGCAGCGAGGCGGGCAATGTTTCTACGGAGTTCCTGCCGCCTCGCAGGAAATCGGGTAAATCGCGGATGGCGACTTCGTTACCGCGGCAAAGCAGGACGATTCGCTCCATCGTATTCTCGAGCTCACGGATATTGCCCGGCCAAGCGTAGTTACAGAAGTATGGAATCACCCCGCCGGCCAAAGTCAGATCGTTTCGATGATGCTTTGCTTTGCACTTCGCAAAAAAATGATGCACCAGGCCGGGAATATCGCTCTGCCGTTCACGCAAGGGCGGCAGCGCAATCGGCACCACCAGGAGCCGGTAATACAAATCTTCCCGAAATGTTCCCGCCCGCACCATCGCCATCAAGTCGCGATGGGTCGCCGAGATGATCCGCACATCCACCTTGAGAGGCGCCGTCGCCCCGACCTTCTCGATCTCCTTTTCCTGGATCAGGCGTAGGATCCGCACCTGTAACTCGGGCGGCATCTCGCCGATTTCATCGAGCAGCACCGTGCCGCCTTGCGCCGCCTCGATCTTGCCTTTCTTGTCCGCCATGGCGCCGGTGAACGAGCCCTTCACGTGTCCGAACAGCTCGGATTCCAGCAGGTCCCGCGGAATCGAGCCGCAGTTGATGGTGACGAAAGGGTGCTCCCTCCGGGGGCTGCGGAAGTGCATGGCTTTCGCGACCAGTTCCTTGCCGGTCCCCGTTTCGCCCTGGATGAGCACCGTGGCATCGGTGGCGGCGACAGCGGCCGCGACATCGAGCGCCTCGAGGAGCGTCTCGGACCCGCCGATGATCTGGTCGAAGCCATACTTGCGGTCGAGGCAGGTGCGCAGGACCTGCACCTCCTCGGCGAGCCGGCAGTGGTCCAAAACTCTGCCGGCCAGCGCCTTCAGCTCGTACGGATGTACCGGCTTCGTGATGTAGTCATACGCCCCGGCTTTGATCGCTTCCACGGCGCTCGGGATGGTCCCGAATGCCGTCATCACGACCACGGCGGTCCCGGGATATTCCACACGGACCCTTTTCAGGAGCTCCATTCCCGACATTCCGGGGAGGTTCAGGTCGGTGATGACCAGTTGCGGCGGGTCCTTCTCCACAAGATCGAGAGCCTGCTCCGCCCGGGCGGCGGACAGAGTCCCGTAGCCTTCCCGTTCCAATTGAATGTGCATGATTCGTCGAAGACCGTCATCGTCCTCGACCACCAGGATTCTCGGTCTCATTGGGCGTCAGTACTTGCCTCCGCTTAAGGACTTTCTCATGACCGTGTGAATTCAGACGGTTACGGTTTAACCCCAGGGCAGCCGGATTTTGGCAACGGTTCTGTTACCATCCGTACAGACCTGTAATATAAGGAGATTCCCAAGGATGCTCTTTAGGACGAACCTCCCCGTCCAACATTTTTACCTCAGAAGCACAGCGGCAGCCCTCGCGATTCTTCTCCTGGCCTTCAGTGCGGCATCGGCCCAAACTCCTAACCGGGACGACGCCAGGGAAGGCCCACGGGTTGCAATCGTCCCCCGGCCGCACCCCGAAGGAAAGCATGCCGACCTTCGCGTGGATATCAATGCCGTCCAAATCCCGGTTACCGTGACCGACCCCTCAGGCACGCCCGTAACGGGGCTCTCCCGCGACCACTTCAGGTTGTTTGAAGACGGCGTGGAACAACCGCTCGCGCGCCTCTCGAATGACGACGCACCGCTCTCGGTCGGCATCGTCTTCGACGCGAGCTCCAGCATGCAAGGAAAGCTCAACGAAACACGGGAAGCGGTTGCCCAGCTGGCCGAAACGACGATGCGCGGAGATGAGTTTTTCGTGGTCCGCTTTAGCGATTCCCCGAAGCTCGTTCAGGGCTTTACATCGGACACCTCTCAGATCCAGGGCGCCCTGAAATCGATTCGCGCCGACGGCTGGACCGCCCTTTTCGACGCCATCCGTCTCTCCGTCGATCAGATGAAGAAGGCGCGCAACCCGCGCCATGCGCTGGTAGTGCTTTCCGACGGCGCGGACAACGTCAGCCGCTACACGCAGCACGAAACGCTCGAACTGCTGCAGGAGAGCGACGTGATCGTTTACGCGATTGCGGTGAACGGCCCGATGGTCGCTCCGGCCAGCTTCAAGGTCCTGAAGAAGCTCTCCGAAGCCACGGGCGGCAGAATGTACAAGGTCAACAAAGTCTCGCAGCTTCCCGACACGGTGGCGAAAATCAGCCGCGCGCTCCGCGACCGGTACATGCTCACCTACTATCCGGTCAACAAAACGCGCGACGGAAAGTACCGGCGAATCCTCGTGAAAATCATTCAGCCGCTCGACCGGCCGTCCTTGCGGGCTTCCTGGCGCAACGGATACTACGCACCGTAGCTCGAACGGATGCACGCCGGAAAGCCCCACGGGTAACACGATGAGGGTGTGCCCGAAACGGACTTATTGTTTTGATTCGATGCCGCCCTGCAGCCTGGCAAGGTCGGCTTCGATCTGGCTGCGGTGCGGATCGCCGGGAGCGGCGCCCTTGAGATAGGCTTCGAGCTGCCCGGCCGCTTCGGATTTCTTCCCCGACCCGGCCAACAGTTCGGCCTCAATCAGGTGCGCCTTGGGATATGTGCTTTCCGCGCGCCGCAGGTTGGCCAACGCCTCGGCCGGGTCGCCATGATCCATGACGAGGCTGAAGCCCAGAATGTATCGCAGTCCGTCGTTTTGCGGCGTCACCTGCAATGCCCGCCGCGCTACATCGACGGCGTCATGGAATTTTTTCATTTTGGCCAGAACGATCGCCAGGTTTCCGAGCGCGAGGTTATGCCCGGGCGCCACGTCAATGGTCTTTTGAAATTCCGCGGCGGCCTCCGGCAGCTTGCCTAAAGATGCCTCCACCGCGCCAAGCTCGTTGTGGGCGTCGGCGAACTCGGGATCTTCCGATACAGCCTGGCGAAGCATTTTCTCCGCCTCGAGCGGCTTGTTTTGATGCTCGGCCTTCCGTCCTTTTTCGAAGGCTTTTTGCGCGCTCCTGGGTACTTTGTGTGCGAGTTGTTGCAGGGAGACCGTATCTCCGGCCGCGCGATTTGCCGTCGCTCCGGCGTCCGGCACCTGCACGATCAGGCGTTGATCGGGGCCGCTGATACTCACTAATTCCTGGTAGACCACTGCCCCCCCGGCGCCGATCACGCGCAACTGGTGCGTGCCCGGAGATGCCGAATCGAACCGGAACGTACCATCCGGGCTTACTTCCGTCATCTGCGGCGCTCCGCTGTCGCCGCTGAGTTCCACAGTCATTTGCCCCATCAGAACCGCGGTCGAAGAGATTTCGCCCTCAATGCGAACGCCTCGGATCGAACTCTGCGCCTGCGCCATCATACAAGCGGCAGCCATCATGCCCGTCATAGAGAATTGCAAGAAACTTCTCATCGGAATCTCCGGCCGTTCGAATTCACGGCTCTACTCTCCGACCGATGTGGAGCGCGGCGGGCAGGCGCAGTTCCTGGGGTGACCGGAGAACCCGAGCGAGCCCGGGTTTTCTAAAGCTGTGCGGCGAAAGGCCGCATCAAGGTTTTTGTTGGTTATGATTCCGAAACGAATTCTTTCGAAGATCTGGATCGTAGCGCTCGTTGCGGGGGGCTATCCACTGCAGGCGCAGTGGAGATCGCTCGGGCCGTTCGGCGGCGCGGTGAACATCGTGAGAATCGACCCGAACGCGCCGGACACGCTGCTGGCGGCCACTGCGAACGCATCGCTGTTTCGGTCGGCAGACGGCGGCAATACCTGGTCTCCGCTGCATTTTCCGGCTGAATCGTCAGCCACGCTGCACGCCGCGGTGATCGACCCCGTGCGTGCGGGCACCTATCTGGTCGGGCTCTCGAGCGACTCGCCACTCTATCGCGGCGTGTTCCGCAGCCGGGACGGCGGAGCGACGTGGCAGCAACTCCCCGGCGTGAAGCAATCGCAAGTGTGGTCCCTTACCATCTGGCAAGGCGATCCGCATGTCCTGGCCGCCGGCACCGAGGATGGCGTTCTGCTCAGCACCGACGGAGGCGATTCCTGGCAGCGCACGACTGCTCCGGGAACGTGGACGATGGGCCCGGTAGTGTCGCTGGCGTTCGACCCCGGCAACCGCCGCGTCATCTACGCCGGCACGCCGCACCTCCCCTGGAAAAGCGACGACGGCGGCGCTCAATGGCAGCCCGTTCACCAGGGCATCGAAACCGACTCGGATGTCTTCTCGATCGACGTGGACTGGGGGCGCCCGGGAGAAATCTTCGCCGGGGCGTGCAGCGGCGCGTACCACAGCCTGGACGCCGGAGGACGCTGGGCCAAGGTTAAAGACGTCGCCGACCGCACGTTTGTAGTGGCCCAAAATCCCACCCGCGCGAGCCTCTGGCTGGCGGGCACAAACAGCGGCGTGATGCGAAGCGTGAACGGAGGACTGAACTGGAACCGGGTGCTGCGGTACACCACGCGATCGGTCGCCTGGGATCGCGCGCACCCCGGCCGCGTTTTCGTTGCGACGGACGACGCCGGCGTCCTGCGGAGCGATGACGACGGCGCGCATTGGCGCGAGGTGAACCAGGGTCTCTGCACGCGCCATTTCCTGCCCCTCGTGGAATCGGGCGGCACATTGTTCAGCACCGAATTGGGAGAGAGGCCCGCGAGCGACATATGGATGCTTCCGGCCTCCGCCTCGGACTGGCACCTGGCGCCGGGACTGCAGGCTCAAACCAAAACGCGCACAAGGAACGGAGCGGCCGTCGCCGCCGCTGCCCGGAGCGGCGCGCCGGTTTACGTAGTCAACGAAGGCCGGATCGCTTCTTCGGAAGACGGCGGCCACACCTGGACTTATCTCTCCGCGCCCTCCACGGTGAGTTCCATACTTCCCCTTCCGGGGCGGTTGCTCGCCGCGACCCAATCCGGACTTGCGAGCAGCAGGGACGGAGGCCGCACCTGGGACCGCGTCGCCTTGCCCGGAGCGACGCGCGGCATTCGCAACCTGGTCGCCCTTACGCCAGAGGCGATCGCGGCCGTCTCGGGATCCGGCATGTGGATTTCCGCTGATGGCGTGAGTTGGAAGGCAACGGCGCCGGTGCCGGGCGGCTCCGAGATTCTCGGTGTGGCCGGAGACACGAGCGGTGTCTTGCTCGCCGCCACCACCATGGGACTGATGCGGTCCGCGAATTTCGGAGCGAACTGGCAGCCCGCCGGAGGCGAGCTGGGGAACAACACGGTGGAGGCTATCGTGCGGCACCCGTCGCGCACCAACGTCTATTTCGCGGTAGCTTTCGGCCGGGTCTACCAGAGCACCGACGGCGGCGCGTCCTGGCAGGCAATGCCATCGCAAAGCCGCATATCGGGACCGGTGATTCAACTCCTGGTAGTTCCCGGTCAGCCGGACCGCCTGTTCGCGATGACCGGTACCCATGGGCTTTTCGAACTGGACTGTTCGCTACCAACCGGCACCGGACAGATTTCTTCCGCGCGCCGGCTGAAATTCTAGGACTGCGACACTACCCGAACCATCAACCTTATCGAGGTGGAGGCGGATGCTCCTTCAGTTGATTTCTCGCGCGCGGCGCCGTCTGTTCTGCAACGCGATGGCGGCCGAAGCCGCCCGCGCGGCATTGGTGGCCGCGGCCGTCCTGATCCTGTTACTGCTGCTGGGAACGGACATTCTCAGTTGGCGCTGGTTGATCGCGATGCCCGCCGCCGCCTTCGCCGCAGGCATCTTCCTGGCGGTTCGCAGGCTGCCTGGCTCTTACAACGCCGCGCGGATTGTGGATAGCCGCATGCGCCTTTCGGACACGCTCTCCACGGCACTGTTCTGCTTGCGCGCCGATGCCCAGGGGCGTTTCGATCCGCACATCCGGCAGGCACAAAGGGCGGAGGCGGAAGCCGCGGCCGCGAGGGTCCGGGCAGCCGATGCGATTCCCATGCGCGCGCCGCGCCTGTTGTACGCGGCCGTCCCCCTGGCTCTGGTCGCAGGCACGCTCTTCCTCCTTCGCTACAGCTGGCAGGACCAACTGGACCTTCGCCAGCCCGTTCCGGCCGTCGCCAGTTGTCTGCTCCGGCTTTCGCATCTGGACCTGTCGCCGTTCGGTGACCGTGAGTCGCGCAAACGGCATCAGGCGGCCGCGGAAGAGGCACCGTCAAAAAGCGCGGCGGGCAAGCCGGAGGGCTCGGCGGCAAGAGCGGAGGCGACACCGGAACAGTCCGCCGCACAGAAGCAGAGTCTTCAACAGCAGCAGAGCCCCCAAGAGGGCGCCGGCAACTCGGGGGCGGCCAACCGGCAGGCCGGCGACCGGCAGCAGGAGGGAAGCCAGCAGAACGCCCGAAACGCGGGGGACCGCCAGGGCGGCAAATCGGGAAGCGCCGAACGCCAGGCATCCGATTCGGGCCATGACGCAAACTCCGCGGCGAATTCCAGCCTGATGGCAAAACTGAGCGACGTCGTCCGCGATATGCTTTCCCGGCTTCGCTCGCCCGCGAACTCCGGACAAAACGGACGCCAGGGGCGCGGCAGCACCGCGGGCCGGCAGGGCGAAGCCGGCAATCGCCAATCCGGCGGGCAGAACGGATCGCAGCCCGGCAGGGGCGCTCAGTCCGCGGAGGCGGCACAGCAGGGGAACGGGAAAGGGGGTCGCCAGGGGGCGGCCAAACTCGCTTCGGGGCGCAGCGGCAACAGCACCGATAAGCAGCCCGGCAGCAGCGCCGGCAGCAACGATGGATCGAAAGATCTGAGGGAAGCCGAGCAACTCGCCGCTATGGGAAAACTCAGCGTGATCTTCGGGAAGCGAGCGGAAAGCGTCACCGGCAGCGCAACCGTCGAGACGTTCTCCGGCGACCAGACCATCGCCACCCCGTATGCCGCGGCGCGCGACGCGCACACTCACGCGATCGATGCGCTGGACCGGGATGAAGTGCCTGTCGGGTTAGAGGATTACGTCCAGCGCTACTTCGCCGCAATCCACGGCAACAAACGCTAAATAGAAGGCGCCTGAAGCCGGCCAACCCCTGCTTTGCCGCGGAGACGCGCCTCAACCCATCTCATGCCGCGGCCCGCTCCCTCACGGTCGCGGCACTGTGGGCAGCGCCCGGCGTCCCGGGTACCCGGCACCGGCCGCCCATTCTCCCGGATACTGCGCTGAGAAGCGACAGGCGGCCGTTGAGGAACATGCGAGCGAGAGCGGGTGCCGGGCATCTCGCGCGAACAACACACTGGCGGGAGGATGCAGCGCGCGCTCTTCCAGGCGCAAAAGCGGGTTTTCGCTTCGTGCGCAAACGTGGTGTTTTCGACATCCCGTAAGGTGAAACACCAAGAATTGGGACCGCCCCGTCTCGCGTCGCATCGTAACTGGCGTGAGGCAAGAATTGCAACCAGCACAGGAACACTTCGCTCCCGAGGCGCCGGATCCATCAGGATCGTCGGGAATCGACTCCTCCGATATCTGGAAGGCCGTCGATAGAATACGCAGGAGCCGGGCCATGAGCGGCTGTCAACGGCTGGCGCAACTCCTGACCTTCGTGGTCGATACCACGCTCCGCGGGGACGCGGATCAGTTGAAGGAGACGACAATCGGGGTCTCCGTCTTCGGACGAAGTCCCGATTACGATCCTAAAGTGGACACGATCGTGCGGAGCCAGGCGTGGCGCCTGCGGGCCAAGCTAAAGAAATACTACATGTCCGAAGGACTGCACGATCCGATCGTCATCGAGGTACCGAAAGGGCATTATGTCCCCGTCTTCCATTCGCGCAGCGAAGTCAAAGCTTAGTCGTCGAGTCCGGGCTGCGCGAATGCTCGTCGTGCCGGCAGCCGGACCCGTGCCGGTCTCCGCACCAAAGACCCGCCAGAAGAGTCATTCCGCTACAAACCTCCATTGTCCCAAACTGCTTTCAGTGTCCTCAGGGGCGCCTCAGCGGCCCGAGCGCAATGCCCGGGCGTCGACCGTGATCGCTCGTTCACGGGGAAACTGACCCTCCTGCCGCGCCGGCGGGCCGCATGCCCGCCGGCCCATTTCCACTGCCTACGGTTCAGGCGAAAGATAGCTTGTCCGGAACGTGGCACGCAGCCGCGACGATCCGGGCGGTGGCGCCAGTTTCACTTGGATGCGGTGCATCCGGCCATCGCAAGGCGTTGAGGGTGAGTATCCGAGGACGTATTCGTTTCGCAGCAGCCTGCCGATCTGAGCGGCCGCCGCAGGCAGTTGACCCGGGTCGTCGATCCGGTACAGGCGGCCGCCGGTCACCCCCGAGACGTCGTCCAGCAAGGCTGAACCGCTCATCTCTTCGGGCGTTCTGAACTGGAATCGCAGAGGATCCATGATCCCGATCGCGAAGATCTGAACGCCGGCTTCGCGCGCGCGATCCTTCACCTCGCTCTCGGTATACCGGCTGTGGTTATCCATGCCGTCGGATACCAGGACGATGGCTTTGCGGGCGTACTTCGCGGATCGCATCTGGTCCATCGCGAGATAGACGCCATCGAGCAGCGCCGTTCTTCCCTGGGCCTCCGTGAAAGCCAGCCGGTTCTTTAGGACTTCGGGAGTATCCGTAAAGCCGGAGACCACCCGCGCGGAGTCGTTGAACACGATCAGCGCGAACTCATCCTGCGGATTCGCGGTTCTGAGGAATTCGGCCGCTGCGCGCCGCGATTCGCCCATTTTGTCGACCATGCTGCTGCTGCCATCGAAGACGAGTACGACTGAGACCGGCACGTCCTCGAAAGAGAACTGCGTGATCTGTTGTTCGACTTTATCGTCGAATACCCGGAAGTCCGTTTTGTCCAGGCCCGTGATCAGCCTTTCGTGCCGGTCGGTCACCAGAACCGGCACCAGCACCAGGTCGGAATCCACCCGGATGTCCGGGGCGATGCGGTTCGCCGCGGCGCGCGAAAGCCTGGGGCTGATGGAAACCGGCGAGTCCTGCGCACCCACGGTGTTCATCGCGGACCAGCAAAGAACCCACGCCAGGAAGGCGGTTGCCGCTACTTCGCCAAGAGCCCGATTCCGTTCCACGCCGCACCCCTTTTTGAGTCGATGCCGGCGGGAAAGGCGCCGGGAGTTTTCTTGGGGTTCCCGGAAGCCCACCGGTAACCCCAACATGTGGCACGGCATCGCCGCCGGTGAATCAAACTAAGCAACGGGAGAGCGGCTTCCGGCGGCCGTTTCGGGCTTCGAAACCGTGACGGCGCCGGGAGCCGTGCAAAGCGCCGCCGCCCCCTCGTGGAACGAACGCGCGGAAGTTGGGGTGAAATCTCCGACTGTTCTGATCCGCACGCCCGTGAGTGTGTGTTACGATCCGAAGTGACATGGCCAGATGTAAATTGGCTGTCGCTGTCTATCACGGGATAGCCGCAGTTTCTCTTCTCTTCTCTTCCACGGTTCTTCTCAGGTCCGGCTGGAGTTATCTTTCGAGCCCGCAGCACGAAACCTCAACAGTAGCGACACGAGGCGGCGCAGCCCCTCAGGCGGCCACGGCCGCGTCATTAACCCCCAATTTCGTGAAACCAGCCGATCCGGGCAACCCGAAGCAGCGGGAAGCGGTTGCCGACACATTCATCCATCAGAAGCTCGCGATCTGGCTGAAGCGGATGAATATGGAGGACTGGAACATCAAGGCGCGATTGGTGCGGACCAACGAACTCGAGACCAATACGCTGGGCAACTCCCATTGGGACCTGGACGAAAAAACCGCGACCATCCACGTCTTGTCTTCATACGACTACAAACTCCCCTTTCCCGCGATGCTCGATGATATGGAAGTGACCGTTCTGCACGAGCTGGTGCACATCGAGCTGGCTTCTCTGCCCCGCAGCGAAGCGAGCCGCGGATCGGAGGAGCACGCCGTCGTCGAACTGACCGCGGCGCTTCTCAGACTGGCCAGGTAAACCGGTTATCGCGCCGCGGCGCGCTTCAGGAACGGACGCGCGTCGGAACCCTCGATGGGCGACCGCGGGTATTTCCAGGGCACGTATTGGCCGCCTTCAATCGCCGCCAGCCGCTTCTTGATCGCCTCGAACTCGGAAGTTTGCGTCAGGTACTCGTCGCGCGGCCGGAGATCGTGCTGAATCTCGCCCTCCAACGCGCGAATCCGGCTGGTGCTGGTCGGGTGCATGGAGAGCATACGCGCGAACGTGCCCGGGTCGCTTTTCTCCAGCACCGAGACTCTCTCCAGGAAATCGACCAGCGCCACCGGATCGTATCCCGCCTTATACAGGTATTGCACCCCAAGCACGTCCGCCCGCTTTTCGGACGACCTCGAGAACTTCAGCGTGATCAGGGGACTGGCGGCTTCCAGGCCCTGCTCCAGCGCGAAGGCCGGCATTCCGCCCACGAACAGCAGTGGGATTCCCGCCACCTCGAGGATTTGCCGAAGGCTCTCCTGCCTGGTGTAATGCCGGGCTGCCACATGGCCGATCTCGTGAGCGAGCGCGCCCGCGAACTCCGCCTCCGTATCCGCCGCCCGGATGAGCCCCGAGTTGACGAAAATATATCCGCCGGGAAGCGCGAACGCATTCACATCTTTCGAGCGGATCACCCGGACCGTAATTGAGAAACCCGCATCGGAATTGTTCGCGAGGTTCTGGGCGATCCGGTTGACATACTCGCAGACGATGGGGTCATCGATCATCTCCGACCCCCACTGCACGTCACGGGCGAGATCCCGCCCCATGTCCATCTCTTTGGAACGCGAGTACAGGTTGACTCCCGCCGAGACATCGCGATGACCGATCTGGTCGGGGTCGAGGTCTTTGCGCTCGCCACCGAAGCATAGGCCGGGAGCGAGGAACAACAACAGCGCGGCGGCAAGAGACTTCACTGTGACCTCCTGAATCCGGGATCCTGCGGATCTTTCACTGCACGGGTCGATGCCGGTTAGCGCAACCGAGCGACAGGAATCGCGGCAGGAGAAGGTGAATTATCCCGGCGACAGGGGGAATACTGGATCGTTCACGGGAGTCGCGCCATCCTCCCCCACAGCCGCCGAGTTCACGGTCCGGACCGGCGGCACGGCGAACACGGACCGATTCGCGTGCAGCACTTTTCTCCGATAGGGCGCGCCGCCAGACGCGCCCTATCCCTTCCTGGAGTCGCCCATGAGGCCCCGCGCGACGGCGGGGAATCGCACAGAGTTCTCTGGCGCCGGTGGCGTCCAAAGCGTATAATGATCGAATTCAAGAGCCTGGGTGTTCCATGCCTGGTCCACGACTCAAGCGAGCTTCGACATCACTGATTGCCGCCGCGCTGATTCTGCTCGGGTCGGCCCTTGCCCTCCCCCGATCCCAGGAGCCGGTCTCGATCAAACAGAGGCGGCTCGCGGTAAGGCCTCACGGAATTCGTACCGATATCCGCCTGGACGTGAACCTCGTGTTCGTTCCGGTCACTGTGACCGATCTTTGGGACCACCCGATCACGAACCTCAACGCCGCGTCATTTCGCCTGTTCGAAGACAACGTCGAGCAGAACATCGCGACGGTTTTCAAAGAGGATGGCCCAGTCTCGGTGGGGCTGCTGCTCGATACCAGTAACAGCATGAGGAAGCGGATCGATCGATCGATCGAGGCACTCGGAACTTTTCTGGAGACCGCGCAGGAGGGAGACGAGTTCTTCCTGGTGCGGTTCGCCGATTCCCCAAAGCTGGTTACCGGGTTTACGCCAAACCCGCAGACTATCGTCAACAATCTCCCGGGCGGCCAGCCGCAGGGATGGACGGCGCTGTTGGACGCGATCAGTCTCGGGGTCCACGAGATGAAGAAGGCGAAGAACCCCCGGAGGGCCCTGCTGGTCCTCACCGACGGTGGTGATAACGACAGCCGCTACACGGAATCGGAGATCAGGGACCTGGTAATGGAATCCGACATCAGGTTATATGCTATCGGCATCAACGAGCAGTACCGTTTTCTCGAAAAGCTCGCGGCCCAGAGCGGCGGCATGTCTTACTTCGCCCGCAAGCTCGACGACTTACCCGCGGTAATCGACCGGCTTAGCAAGGATCTGCGAGCACAGTATGTCCTGGGATATTCTTCGAATAATCCGCGTAAGGACGGTAAGTTCCGGTCGCTCAAAGTGGAGCTGATTCCGCCGGCGCACGAACGGCAATGGAACGTGGTCTGGCGGCGCGGTTATTACGCCCCGCCCGAGTAGCCCGTTCCGCCGCCATCGCGTTCAGCGCGGTTGCGGTCCCTCTGTGATGGTAGCGAGATCCGACGGGCGAACCCATTTTGCAAAAGCGGCCTGTACCTGAGCCGCGTTCAGAGCCATGTAATTCCGCGCGGCGATAGCCGGCTCGTCGAGAGGCAGGCCGATGGTCTCGAACGAGATCAGTTGATGCGCGATTTCGGAAACACTCGACTCCCGGAGCGGGATTTCCCGCAGCAGCATAGCCTTCGCCTGCTGCAGTTCCTGGCCCGAAACCGGCGACTTCTCCATCGTCTGTAATTGAAGCTCGATAACGCGGCGGGCCTTCGCCACGTTGGGGGGATCGCAGGCGTAGCTCACGCTGTAAACCGCTCGCGTCCGGCCCACTTCGAAATTCGAAGCGACGTAGTAGACCAGGCCGAGGTTGGCACGCAGTTCGCGGTACAATCGCGTGGCGTAAAAGCCGCCCCCGAGGACGTGGTTCCCCAGTTGAAGCGCGTAGTAGTCCGGGTTGAAGCGATCGAGCGCCAGGGTCTCCGCGACGGTGACCTTGTCCTGCACGCGAGCGGCATCGGGAACGTGGATCGCGATTGGTTGGTTTGCGGGTACGGGCGGCAGATCGGTCGCCGGCTTTGGCCCGGTGGCCGTCCACGCGCCGAAGTACTTCTCGATGATGCGCTTTGCTTCGTCCGGCTGCACCTTTCCGATCACCACGATGGTCGTGAGGTCCGGGCGGAAAACGTGCTGAAAGTATGCGTTCACGTCCGCGAGCTTGAGCGAAGAGATGGTAGCGGGCGTTGCCTGGCGCAGAGTGGGATCGTGAGGAGGATAGAGTGCCTTGTCCAGTGATCTCTCCGTCAGGTAGCCGGGGCTCAGCAACTCACCCGCCTGCGCGGAGGCGAGCTGGCCGCGGACTACACCGAACGCGGGCGCCGGCAGCGCCGGATGCAACTCGTTGTCGGCAAGCAGCGCGACTCCCTGCTCGAAGTGCGGCGTCGTGACCCTCAGGGAGAAGCTGGTGCCGGCGCTTTCTTCGGCGGCGATATCGTCGAGCGCCTTCTGAAACGCCACGCGGTCCAGTGTCTTTGTTCCATAGGAGAGCAGCTCGTCGAGAACGCTGCCGACGCCCTCCTGTGCCGGCGGCTCCTCCAGATCCGAACTGTTCTTAATGTGCCCGTAGACCGAAACGGTATCGCTGATCGATTCCGGCTGTACGATGAGGTTCAATCCATTCGGAAGTTTCGTGACGACCGGGTGAACCGTCTGCTTCGGCATCTCGATCCGTGAGAGGCTCTTCACCGCCCACGCCGGCAGCGTCACCGGCTTGGTTTGAGTGGGCGTGAAGGACTCACGCCCGCCGAAGCTCCTGGTGGAGGCGGGCTTCCCGGACGGCTGCGGGACCAGGACCGCGGTGATCGCGTGACCCAGGTCGAGATTCTGGCGAGCGACTCGATCCACATCGGCGGGAGTCACTTTTTTGATGGCCTCGACGTCTTCGGCGGGGGAAGCACGGCCTTCCACCGCAATTGCGTTGGACCACTCCATGGCCAAGCCGGATACCGAGTCTTTGTCAAACTCCGCGGACGCGACCTCCTTTCGTTTCGCCGCATCGACCAGGGCCGCCGGCAATCCCTGCGCGACCTGCTTCACCAGGATGGATTTCAGCGTCTTTGCCAGTTCCGGTCCGCCGCCTCCCGCGGGAAGAGCGGCGATCGCGTAACCCAGGCTCGCTTCCGGCATCGAACTCAACTCGAAGCCGGCGTATAGCGCCTTCCCTTGCGGAACCAGGTCGTACAGAGGGCCCAGTTGACTGGTCAGAACGTCTCCCAGAATATCGGCGGCGGCATAGTCGGCGCTCTTGTAACCGGGAAGACGGAAGGCGACGACGGCGAGCCCGTAGGGCAGATCGGTCGTGAGGTTCAGGGTTTCCGGCTGTACCGGCTGCAGGGAGATGGGCGACTTGCCGGGGGTCTGCTTCGAGGGTATTCCGCCGAACAGATTCTTCACCTCAGCCATGGTTCGGGACGGATCGATATCCCCCGCGATCACTAAAACGGCGTTGTTCGGCACATACCATTTCGAATGGAACGCCGCCAGGTCGGCGCCGGTGGTCCGGTCGAACGACGGCCGCGTTCCCAGGGGCGTGTGGGCGTAGGGAGTGCCGCGGAACATCGCAGCCATAAGCTTGGTATAGAAGACGTACTCGGGATTCGAGAGATCCTGCGCCACCTCCTGTTCGATGGCGCCGCGCTCCCGCGCCCACTCGGCCTCCGAGTCCAGCACTCCCTTCATGCGGATCGCTTCGATGTGAAGGGCCAAATCGAGATCGTGGGCGGGAACAGTGAAGAAGTACTGGGTGACGGACTGCTGGGTGTCGGCATCGAAGTCGCCGCCGATCTGCGCGGCGATCGCCGACAACTGGTCGGCGGAAAGATCGGGACCGCCGCGGAACATCATATGCTCCTGGGCGTGGGCCATGCCGGGGAATCCGGCGGGCGCCTCGTCCGAGCCGACCATATAATTAACGACCGTGGTGACGACTGGAGCCAGCGAGTCCCGTACAACCACCACCCGAAGGCCATTGGCCAGTGTGGCGCGCGTCACGTCCGGCCCTGGCTTCACCTCCCGCACCGCCCCGATCTGAAGCAAGCTCAGGACTATAGCCAAGGACAGATAGCGGTTCATACGTGTACTTGGACGCGGTGCGAGCGCCCTCGGACACATCCGGGTGGGCGCGATGCGTTCGAACTATTCCATGAGGAAAGGCCGCCGCGATGCGGAAAGCGGCGGCCCTACAGCCTTCGATCACCTCTAGCGACGGCCTCCGCGGCCTCCGCGGCCTCCGCCCATGCGGCCTCCGCCCATGCGGCCACCGCCCATCCGGCCACCGCCCATGCGGCCACCGCCCATGCGGCCTCCACCCATGTGGCCTCCACCCATGCTCCGGGCGCCACCGCCCATCCCAGGCGTTGCACGCGGAGGGGTGGCCATGCGCTGCGCGCCTCCCATATGGGGCGTCGCCGGCGTTATACCCCGGTTCATCGCGCCCGTATGCGCTGCACCGGCTTGTCCAAACCTTCCCGCCGGGGCCCCGGGATTCGCACCGGGAGCTAATGCTCCCCGGTTCGCCATGCCCTGATGGGTCATACCGGGCTGGCCCAGCCTTCCCGCCGGGGCCCCGGGATTCGCACCGGGAGCTAATGCTCCCCGGTTCGCCATGCCCTGATGGGTCATACCGGGCTGGCCCAGCCTTCCCGCCGGGGCCCCGGGATTCGCACCGGGAGCTAATGCTCCCCGGTTCGCCATGCCCTGATGGGTCATACCGGGCTGGCCCAGCCTTCCCGCCGGGGCCCCGGGATTCGCACCGGGGGCTAATGCTCCCCGGTTCGCCGCGCCTGCGCCTCTTCCTTCATTGCCGAACCGTCCGCGCATCCCTTCATTGCCGGGTTGCCGCCCTTGGAATCCGGGCCGTCCGTTGCCGAACCGCCCCTGTTCCGAACCGAAGCGGCCCTGGTTGTGGCGTCCTCCTTCAAATGCGCGATTGAAGTGGTTGTTCTGGATGAAGTTCCGGTTCACAGTCACTTCGTGCCGGCCCCAGCCCGCGTTCCAGCCCCATCCTCCATACGGGAAGAACGAGCCGACCGCGACTCCGGCGCCGAAGGACAGAAGTCCTGTACTGACCAGAGCCCCGGTCGAGGGATAAATGACTTGCGGATATGGATACGCCGCCGGCCCCCAGATTGCCGAGGGCTGGTATTGCGGCACGTACACCACCTGGGGATTTGCCGGGAGGATCTCTATGTAGGGCTGGCCGCCCTCGTTCACCGTAGCTACAGTCAATTCCGGGGTGGACTGCAACCTTCCTTCCTGCACGGCCTCTTGCCGCATTCTCTGGACGGCATCCATTACGGCTGCCTGCTGCGATTGAAACGCCTGCCCCAGGTTGGCGGTCCAGTTCATGTTTTCGGCAAGCATCTCCAAAACCTGCGGAAAGGCGACCAGCGCCTGCACGCTGGCATCCCAAGGCTGGGCGGCAGCCGCATCGACCAGTGCCCGTCCATTCAAGCCCGGGTTCCGGACGACGAAGTCGTAAGCCTGGCTAATCTGCCCCGGAAAGGTGGACGCGACCAACACCTGACTGAGAAGTGGATCCGGGTAGAGCGCGATTGGCGCCACCATGCCATTCAGTTGTGCGGGAGGAATCGCGGGTACCGCGGCCTCCGGATACGGATATGGGGCGGACGCCGGCGGCTGTGCGAATGCCGCCGGGTCCTGGAACGCAAACAGCGCGGCTGCGGCGATCACCGCCAGCCCGCGGGTGTAATTCTTCCGAGTTATGAATTGTAGGAGTTGTATGAAAGCATGTTTTTTCACGGTAGCGCCTCCTTACTGTGCTTCCGTACAATTCCTTGAGCAACAGAAGTTCCGTTACCGGGGGAAATCCGCGCCAGACCCACTCGCGCGGGTTTCGCGCCCTGCCTCCGGTAGCGGATGAAATGAGCCTGAGTTTTCGCACGGACCATCGTTGAAGTAGAGAGAACTCTCACGGCGTTTCGAAGCCGGAGAAATCGCAGTTCGCAGAGATCCCGGAGACTGTCATGATCGATACTATCAGCAGCCCATTGACTCAGGCCCAAACGGAACTGGTGGAATGCGCCCTGCGCGTCCTGATGAAGGTCTCGCCTGTCGCCTGGGCGGAAATTCCGGGCGATCTTCAGCGGTGTTTTGAAAAGTACATGGAAAGGGACGTCTGGACAGGCGAGCCCGACTTTCTAACGCTCCGGCAAGCCGCGGTGATGGTTCTGCGAGACGCCATTTCACGCCGCGGCGAGTTTGCCCGCGCAACCCCCGAATAAAACCGGCCGCCCGAAGTTTCATCTCTTCCCGTAGAGGGGGCCAATAAGGGGTGAGGAGGAACTTCCATCGTGCTTGCGCTGGCAGCCTGGACGCTGCTTGCCGCTTCGGTAGGATCTCTCTCTGGCAACGAGATCCTCGCAAGAGTGTCCGATGCGTCAAGCCGGAATCTTGAAACTTCATATTCGGGCCGGAGAGAGTATCGCATACACAATCTTCGATTCTCGAAAGAGGCGGATGTGGCCGTGCAGGTCACTTACACTCCGCGCGAAGGTAAACAGTTCGATATTCTCTACCACTCCGGATATCCCGCCCTGGTCCGCATCGTGGAGACGCTTCTCCGTTCGGAAGCGGAAGAAAGCCGTCCGTTGAAAAGCCCGGCTCATGAACTCGGGCCGGCGAATTACGATGCCACGCTGCAAGGTATGGAGACTATCGAGGGCCGAACCTGCTACGTACTGGCGCTGCGGCCCAGATACAAGAGTAAGTACCTCATCGCGGGCACTGTTTGGGTAGACCCGGTTACTTTCGGAATCATTCGATTGCATGGCTCGACGGCCGATAGCGTCTCGATGTGGGTCGGAACGCCGCAAATCACCGCGGAGTTCCGGCAGATCGAAGGCGTTTCCCTGCCCGCCCACTTCCAATCCCGGTCTTCCACAATATGGCTCGGCACGAGCGAACTCGAGATTAGCTGTAGCGATTACCGGCTGGGCGCGACCGCGACAGGTGCCGGCAAACCAGCACCGCCGGTTCCGCTTCGCGGGCGCCATTCAGCGGATCAATTCCGACTAAGCCACGGAAATCGTGAAAGTTCTCCGTTCGTTGTCACCCCAAAAAGTGCGACACGGCGACGCTCCGGAAACTCCCTCTAGTTGTAGAACCGGGCTCGACCCGCGGTAACCCGGGTCCGGCCGGAGGAGAGACAGGCAGGATATCTGCGCTCGATCGAGATATTCGGCAGGTATCCGGAGTAAGTGGACGAGGTTCAAGCATGCGTATTCATCCAAACCCGGAATCCGACAATTTCCAAAGCGCAGATGACTGGAGCCTCGCGCAATGCTTTCAGGCGCTCTACCGCCGTAAAGTCCTGGTCGCCGGGATCACCGGAATCGGAGTGCTGGCCGCGGCGTTCTTCAGCCTCGCCCTGCCGCGCTGGTATCAGTCACAAGCATCGCTCGAGTTACAGGGCATTAACGAGAATTACCTGGATCTGCATGCCGTTTACCCGAACACGCCTGCTTCGGATAGCGACGGCACTTATCTCCAGACCGAGGCCGACATCCTCCAGGACGATAGCCTGATCCGGCAGGTGGCCCTGAGGCTGCATCTGCAGGACCATCCCGAATGGACAGCGCACGCCGGATGGCTGCAGCCCGGCCCCGTCACTCCGGCCCAGAATTTACAGGCCCTGACCGACGCGGTAAAACAGCGGCTGAGCGTTACATTCAATCACGGCAGCCGCATTCTCAGGATTACGGCCGAAGCGCGCGACCCCAAGCTGGCCGCCGGCCTCGCGAACGAGCTGGCGGCGGTTTACATCGAACAGAACCTCGCTCAGCGGCGCCAGGCGGCCACCCGGACTTACACGGCCCTGCGGTCGCAACTGGCTGGGATTCGAAGCCGCCTCGACCGCGCCGAGGCTCGTTTGAAAGGGGCGCCTGCCGCGCCGGGGGCTGCCCGGGAAGAAGCGGCAGCCGAACGGCGGTTCTACGAGGCAACTGCCGAGAGCGCGAACCAGGCGGAGCTGGCATCGACGATGGCGCAATCCAACATCCGGCTGGTGAGCGCCGCCGTGCCGGCGTCACGCCCGTTCAAGCCGAATGTGCCGTTGAATTTCGCGATTGGAATCTTCGGAGGGCTGCTGCTGGCGATCGGGTGGGTACTGTTGCGCGAGCAGGCCAGTTCCGCTCTGCGGGCGCCCGGTGAAGCCGCGGCATACCTCCCGGTCCCGGAATTGGGAGTGATCCCGGACGCGGGCCGTGGGTCGGGGGTGGGGCGCTTTCGCCGTTCCGACAGCCTCCCTCCGGTAGAGCGGGCCGCGGCCGAGCAGCGCCTTTCCCCGGTATCGGAAGCGATTCGCGCCACGGTGGCCACGATCGTCAACACTGCCGGCGCAAAGGGAAGGTCGCGGGTTCTGGTGGTCACAAGCTCCCAGCCAATGGAAGGAAAGACCACCGTAGTTGCCAATCTCGCGGCTGCTCTTTCCGAGATCAGCGGCCGCGTGCTGCTGGTGGACGGCGACATGCGGCGGCCGCGGTTGCACGCGATTTTCGACCAGCCCAACACGTGGGGGCTGAGCGACATGTTGCGCGAGAAGAATGCCATTGAAGAGTTACCGGTGGAAGCCCTGGTGAAGAAGACGGCCGTCCCCCATCTCTATCTGCTGCCGAGCGGCGCCGCCGCCGACAACGTATTCGGACTCCTGTATTCCG
The DNA here is from genome assembly GCA_963796485.1 of Bryobacterales bacterium. Lineage (GTDB taxonomy): Bacteria > Acidobacteriota > Terriglobia > Bryobacterales > Bryobacteraceae > CAWCDJ01. Next base: position 130,030 of record CAWCLV010000008.1, on the reverse strand, counting down.
CCCGCATGGAGAAACTCATGCCGCGGTTCCGCGATGAGTTCGATTACGTCCTCATCGACTCGCCCCCGTGCCTCGAGTTTGCCGACGCCCGGATCATGGCGCGGTACGCCGATGGCTTACTCCTGGTGATCCGCGCCGATTACACCGGCCGCGCCATGGCGCAGAATGCCGTCCGGCAACTGCTGCTCGACGGCCTTCCGGTATCGGGCGCGATCCTCAACCGTTGGAATCCGGCCTACGGCCGCAGCTATGCCTACGGCTATTCGGGGCCGCTGGCACGGCGGGAATCGCGGTGAAGGCAAGGGACTCAATTTCGGAGCTCGCGACGCCGCAGGCCCCGCGCGAACCTGCACGCGCCGTCGAAATGCGGCAGCCGCCGGCCGGCCTGTCGCTACGCTCAAACTTCGCGTGGGTGTTGTCCGGAAACCTGGTGTTCGCGGCCTGCCAGTGGGGAATCATCGTCGCACTCGCGAAGTTGGGGAGTGCGCTGATCGTCGGGCAGTTTTCGCTGGGCCTCGCCATTGCCACTCCGGTGCTGATGTTCACCAATCTCTATCTCCGCGCGGTGCAGGCGACCGATGCCCGCCGGGCTTACCGCTTCGGAGAGTATTTTCAGCTGCGGATCACTATGACCGTGGCCGGCCTTATGATCATCGCCGCTATCGCGTTGTTCGGCGACTATGGCCGGGCCACCCTGATGGTCGTCCTTGCGGTAGCCCTCGCAAAGGGCATCGAAACCCTGAGCGACATTCACTACGGCCTGTTCCAATTGCACGACCGCCTGGACCAGACGGGGCGCTCGCTGATGCTTCGCGGCGTCCTGGCCGTGGCTGCCCTCAGCGCTGCGCTCTACATCACGCACGACGTGCTCTGGGCGTGTGCCGCCCTGGTGCTGGCGTGGCTCCTCTCCCTGCTCGTGTTCGATTTCCGCCGGGGCCGCCGGTTCGCGGCGGCGTCACGCGAGTCAACGAACTGGCGACGCCAGTGGAGCCTCGCGCGCATGGCGCTTCCGTTGGGAATCGTCACCACGATTTCCGCCGTGAACCTGAACATGCCGCGTTACTTCATCCACGCACGAATGGGAGACCGGCAACTCGGGATTTATTCGGCCATGGCCTACGCCACGGTCGCGGTGACGCTGGTGAGCGACTCGCTGGGCCATAGCGCGATTCCGCGGCTCTCGCGGATGTATGCCGGCGGGCAGATGCAAGAGTTCCGTTCGCTTCTCTTAAAGCTGGTGTTAGTCGGGCTCGCCCTGGGAATCGCCGGTTTCACGGCTGCGCATGCATTCGGCAAGCCCCTTCTTAGTACTTTTTACAGCCCCGAGTACGCGGCTCATTCGCGCGTCTTCACGCTGCTGATGGCTGCAACCGCAATCCACTGTGTAGCAGCGGTCTTCACAAGCGGCATCACGTCCGCGCGCTGCTTTCGGATTCAAGTGCCTCTATACGGCGCCATGGCGGCGGCCAATGCCCTGGCCTGCGCGTTTTGGATTCCGCGGTTCGGCCTGGCCGGAGGCGCCATGGCAGTGACGGTCTCGTTCGGACTGCAATTCCTGCTCGGCGCGGCCATTCTGGCGTGGCTGGTGCTGCGGCCCAACCGTTCCCCTGAAGCCGCCCGACTGCGGCTCGCAACCGATCGCTGGGAGCCCGGCCTATGACCGGTTCTCTGGTCTATCCGGGCGCGTGGCCGGTTCGCAACACGCGCCGCCTGAGTGTCCTCGGAGCCCTGCTGGCCGGCTATCTCTTGCTGCTGCCGTATCAATTCGAAATCGTCAAGAGCCTGAACTTCGCTCCGGCGGACTGTTTCCTGGTGCTGGTCCTGGTACTGGCGGCGGGGTGCCTCCGCTATCGCGCTCAGGCGTGGACGATCTGGCACCTCGCACTGATCCTGATCTTCGTTACCGGCTCGCTGGTTTCTTCGATGCGGATGGGTGCACTTACCCGTTACGAGTTTCTCAATAAGGATTTGGGCTTACTGCTTCCTTTCCTGAGTTATGCGGCAATTACCACTGCCGTGGAGTGCTGGGACGATTTGCGCCGTTTCCTGCGGATTTTTGTCTTCGGCATAGTAATTGAAAACGTCCTGGCGGTGGCGGCCTACCTCTCGGCTTACTTCCTCGGGATTCAGACGCCCTTCGCGCGATACGGCGGCTTGCGTCTCTCCGGGATGCTGTTGGATCCGAATGCGTACGGCGGCCTGCTGGTCTCGGCATACGTAGTGCTGGAAGCTGCTTCCTCCGGTCCCGCTCCCCTGTTTCGGGGAAAGTCCTTCTGGTTTTCCAGGCTGACCCTCCTGTTAGGCATCCTGTTCACTTTTTCGCGGTCGGCATGGATGGGACTTACATTTGCCATGATCCTGCTTCTCGCGATCCGGCCGCGCGTCGCGGTTCGCGCGCTGCTGCCGGTCATCGTGGGCGCTCCCTGCCTGGTCCTGGCGTTGGGAACCCGGTTCGTCGGGATTTTCGAACTCATGGCCAGCCGCCCGCACCAGATCGACCAGCGCGTTTACCTGATCGACGCGGCGCTCGGTGCGTTTCGACGCCACCCGTTCCTGGGAGGCGGGCTGGGCAGTTTCCGTTTGTCGATGGGTGAGGTCGCCCACAACAGCGCGATGTGGTTCCTGGCGGATTTCGGAGTGGTCGGCCTGCTCGTGTTTCTCGCGTTCGCCGGTTGGTTTTTCGCCGCGGGCTGGAAGGCTTACAGGAACGCGCCTGCAAGCGAAAAGCCGCTCGCCCTGGCGCTGCTGGCGGCCCATGCCGCCATGTTCGGGCTCGCCATGGGAATCGAAGCTTTCTACCAAAGGCAATGGTGGGTCGTGTTCGGCCTGATTGGGGCCGCTTACTGTCTGACTCAGCGGACCGCCGCACGCGCCCGAATCGAGACGGAGGTATCCCAAGATGTGGAAACGTAAACCAACCGATTCGATGAGGCTTCTGCATATCGTGGGCGACTCCCGTTTCGGCGGAGCCGGCCGGATCGTTCTGGGCCTGGGCCGGGCGGCAAAGGAAGCAGGCTGGCAGGTGGACGTGCTGGCCACGGACCCGGTGTTCCAGCAGGCAATCCGCCGCGAAGGTCTCGGCGTGGTTGACATCGACGTGATCCGCCGCGAAATACGGCCGGCGTGGGACACCGCCGGGCTGTGGCGGCTGTACCGGTTTCTGCGAAAAGGGCGCTATCGCGCCGTCCACACCCATACTTCGAAGGCGGGGTTCGTGGGCCGTCTGGCGGCACGGATGGCGGGGGTTCCGGCCATTGTTCACACGGTCCACGGCTTCGCGTTTCACGAACGCAGCCCGTGGGCGGTCCGGCGTTTCTACTCCACGCTGGAGCGCATCGCCGCGCACTGGTGCGACCGCATCGTGTCCGTCAGCCGCTTCCATCGCGATTGGGCCATCTCGCTCGGAATCTGCGACGGCTCCCTGATCACGGCAATTCCCAACGGCATTGCCTCGCCGCTGCGGAATCGCACGGTCTCCTCGGCGGGCCTGCGGCGGCGTCTTCAGGTCCCGGGCGACGGGCCGCTGATCCTGACCATGGCGCGGCTCGCGCCGGGCAAAGGACTGGAGTACCTGATCGAAGCCGCCGCCGCCCTTCCGCCGGAATTGAGCGGAGCACGGATAGCCATAGCCGGAGACGGCCCGGCGCGGACCGCGATCGAGCGCCTGGCGCAAGAGCGCGGGGTCGGGGAGCGCGTCATCCTGCTCGGGTTCCGCGAGGATGTCGGCGACCTGCTTGCGGCGTGCGACATCGTGGCGCTGCCGAGCCTGCGCGAGGGCCTCTCCATCGCGCTGCTCGAAGCGATGTCGGCGGGCAAGCCGATCATCGCCACCAGCATCGGAAGCCACGTGGAAGTGGCGTCCCAGGCCGAGATCGCGCTGCTGGTGCCCACCGCGGATTCCGGTGCGCTCGCGGCGGCGATCACCAGACTGGCGAACGACCCCGCCCTACGCGCGGCGCTCGGACACAACGCGCGCGAGCTGTTCGAGAAGCATTACACGGAAGACCGGATGCTCGATGGCTATCGGCAGTTATACGCCGGCCTGCCGGGAGCGGCTTCCCGTGCCGCGGATCTTGCGGCCGGGTTTTCGCTTCCGGACTGGGCGGCCCGTCAACCGGGAGGGCGAAGCCTATGACGCACATGTTCCCGCTCAACAATCCGCCGTCGACGCTCAACGCCAGGTCGACCGCCGTCCGCCCCGCGATGGCCCAGGATCTTCCCGGGATCGTGAAGATCCATGAGATGGCCTTCAGCCACTTCTTTCTGACCCGGCTGGGAAGCGAATTTCTCCGCCGTTACTACCGCCTCGTTCTCAATTACGCGAACGGCATTGTACTGGTCAGCGGTGGAGAACGCGGAATCGACGGGTTCGTTTGCGGCTTCGTGGATCCGGCGGAGTTCTACCGTGAGATGTGGCGCGCGCGAAGCGCGTTCATGACGCCGGCCTTCTTTGCGATGCTGCGCCGGCCCTCGCTCGCTGCCGGCGTGCTCTACGGAGTTCACCGGGTGCAGCGCTCGGCGTCACTGGCGCCTCCGCACTCGTGCGAGCTGTCTTCGATCGCCGTGGCGCCCGAAGCCGCCGGAAACAGCGTGGGCAAGGAACTGGTCAAAGAATTTCTCGCCCGCGCGTGGGCCCGGGACGCGCGCTACGTTTACCTGACCACCGACGCCGACGGAAACGACTCCGCCAACGCCTTCTACCGGAAATCCGGCTTCGAGCACCGGCGGCGCTTCCTCCAGCGCAAGGGCCGCTGGATGAACGAGTACGTGATGGATCGCGGAGTGAGTCTATGAGGTGGAAATCTCCTATGGGGTGGAACCGCCCGGCGCTCGCGAGAGCTTTCGATATCGTTTGCGCGGCGGGCGGTCTGCTGCTGCTCGCGCCTGTTTTTGGAGCCCTCGCCCTGCTGGTCCTCTGTGACGACGGCGCGCCGGTCTTTTTCGACCACACCCGTATTGGAAAAGGGGGAGCGCGCTTCCGGATGTGGAAGTTCCGCACCATGCGCGCCGGGAGCCGCGGCAGCGCAATCACCGCCGCGGGCGACCTCCGCGTTACACGCGTCGGGCGGGTCCTCCGCAGGTTCAAGCTCGACGAACTGCCGCAACTTCTCAACGTGTTGAAGGGCGAGATGAGCCTGGTAGGACCGCGCCCGGAAGTGCCGGAGTATGTGCAGACGGACGTGCCGATCTGGCAGGCCGTGCTTCAGGTTCGTCCGGGCATCACGGACCTGGCCAGTCTGGTTTACCGCAACGAAGAGCAGATCCTGGGAGCATCGCTCGATCCCGAGACCGCCTATCGCAACCAGGTCCTGCCCGCCAAGTTGCTGCTCAATCTCGCCTACCTGCGTTCGAGATCGTTCCTGCGCGACCTCAAGCTCATTTTGCTCACGATCCGCTACAGCCTATTCCCCAAGAAAATCGACCCGGATTCGATCTGCCGGGCATTCAGCGCCGGAGCCGGATTCCATGACTGAATACATTCCATTCCACCGTCCTTCGATCGGCGAGGAAGAAATCAGGGAGGTCGTGGAGACTCTGCGGTCGGGCTGGCTGACCACGGGTCCGCGGGCAGCACGTTTCGAACACGATTTCAGCGCCTACACGGGCGCCCCCCATGCCATAGCCGTCAATTCGGCGTCCGCCGCGCTGCACCTGGCGCTCTCCGCCCTGGATATCGGCGCGGGCGACGAAGTGATCACGACGCCGATGACGTTCTGCTCTACCGTGCACGCCATCCTGCACGTCGGCGCCTGGCCCGTCCTCGCCGACATCCGCCCCGACGGAAACATCGATCCGGACGAGATTCGGCGGCGGATCACCACCCGCACCCGGGCGATCCTTCCGGTGCACCTGGCCGGGCTTCCCTGCGACATGCAGACGATATGGGCCATTGCGAGGGAGCACGACCTCGCCGTGGTCGAGGATGCCGCCCATGCTGCCGGCGCGCAGTACCGCGGGCGCCCCGTCGGCGCCGCGCCCGCGCCGGGAGCCGGTGCGAGCGAAGCCGTCGCCTTCAGCTTCTACGCCACCAAAAACCTGACGACCGGGGAAGGTGGAATGGTCACGACCCATCTGCCGCAACTGGCCGATTCCATGCGTTCGCTCTCCCTGCACGGAATGAGCCGCGACGCCTGGAACCGCTACGGCGACAAAGCCGGCTGGCGCTACGACGTGGCGGCCCACGGATTCAAGTACAACCTGAGCGACCTGCAGGCGGCGATCGGCATTCATCAGTTGCGCAAGCTCGAATCGTTCGTGGAACGCCGCGCTTCGCTCGCGCGCTTATACAACCACGAATTCGCCGGCGTGGAGGAAGTGCATACGCCTCCGGAGCGCCCCGATGTGCGGCACGCCTGGCATCTCTACATTCTCCGCCTGGACCTCGCCAGGCTCACGATCGAGCGGGACGAGTTCATCCGCCGGTTGTTGGAGAGAGGCATCGGAACCAGCGTTCACTTCATTCCGATTCCGCTGCACTCCTTTTTCGCAGGGCAGCTGCCGATCGAAAGCTGTCCGCGGGCGCTGGACCTCTATCAGTGCATCATTTCGCTCCCGCTCTATCCGGCAATGTCCGAAGATCAAATCCGTCACGTCGCCGCGTGCGTTCGCGAGGTGGCCAGGGGCGCAAGAAGAGGGCAGGCCTTCGGATCCCGAACGGGCCGCCGTTTCGCGACGCCCACAAAGAGACGCATATGAAAAACCGTCGGCAGTTCGATATCTGGTTCGAGCGCGCATGTCACCTGGCCGCCGTGTGGCTATCGCTGATCGCCGCGATTCTCCTCCGGTTCGATTTTTCGGTGCCGGGCGGCTGGAGCACGGCGCTGAAAGAGGCGCTGCTGATCGCCGCCATCACCAAAATGCCCGTGTTCGAATGGGCCGGTTTCTACCGCGGCATGCGGCGCTTCGCCGGCACTCCGGATCTCTACGCCGTATTCCTGGGCAACGTGGCGGGTTCGACGCTATTCGCGGCGGCGGCCATTCCCTGGTTCGGTCCCGCGATGCCGCGATCGATCCTGGCGATCGACTTCCTGGTCTGCTTCCTGGCGACGGCGCTGGTACGGTTTTCCGCGCGGATCCGCTACGAGGCATTTACTCGCGACTCGTGTGGAAACGAGCGTACCGGAATCCTGATCTACGGAGCCGGTTGCGCGGGAGCCGAACTGATGCGCGAGATTCAGGCAAGCCGCTGCAGCCTGTTCGACGTGCGGGGCTTCCTCGACGACGATCCGCAGAAGCGCGGCGCCCTCATCCTGGGCCTGCCGGTGCTCGGATCGGGACGGGATGCCGCGAACATCGTGCACCGGTTGAACCGCCGGCGCGCGGAGGTCAGGGAAATTATTATTGCGATGCCTTCGGCCACCGGGCTCCAGATGCGCGAGGCCCTCGCAAACTGCCGTGCGGCCCGGGTCGCCTGCCGCACGGTTCCGCGTATCGAGGAGCTGCTCGCCGGAAAGGTGCTGACTTCCTCGGTCCGCAATCTCTCGGTGAAGGACCTTCTGGGGCGCAAGCCCGTGCAACTCGACGAAACTCCCGTTAGGGCGCGCATCGCCGGGCGATCGATCCTGGTGACCGGCGCGGCGGGATCGATCGGCTCGGAATTGTGCCGTCAAATCGCCAGATTCGGCCCGGCGTGCCTGGTGGCGTTCGATCAGGCGGAGAGCGACCTCTTTCGGATCGAGAACGAACTGCGCGAAAGCTACCCCAAGCTAGAGCTGGTACCTGCGCTGGGAGATATCCGGGATCGCAGCCGCGTGGCCGAAGTCCTGGCGCGGCACTCGGTGGAGGCGGTGTTCCACGCAGCCGCCTACAAGCATGTGCCGATGATGGAATCGCACGTCCTCGAAGCCGTGCGGAACAATGTTCTCGGCACCTGGAACCTGGTCAACGCCTGCTCGCGCCAGGGCGTCCGCAGCTTTCTGATGATCTCCTCGGACAAGGCCGTGAACCCCGTCTGCGTGATGGGGGCGACCAAGCGGGTCTGCGAGCGCATCGTTGCCGCGAGGCCGCAGCACGGCGAGACGCACTGCGTCGCCGTCCGCTTCGGCAACGTCCTGGGAAGCAATGGGAGCGTCGTCCCCATTTTCCAGGACCAGATTGCCGCGGGCGGCCCGGTAAAGGTCACCCATCCGGATGCGCGCCGCTACTTCATGACCATTTCCGAAGCGGTCTCTCTGGTGGTGCAGGCATGGACCCGCAGTGAAGGCTCGGAGATTTTTGTGCTCGACATGGGTGAGCCGATCCGGATTGTCGATCTCGCCGAAAACATGATCCGGCTGGCCGGCCTGGTGCCCTATGAGGATGTCGAAATCCAGTTCACCGGGCTGCGGCCGGGGGAAAAACTGATCGAGGAGATCAACGCCGAGAGCGAGGCGGCCACGGCCACTTACCAGGACCAGATGCACATTATCCACGAAGAGCCTGCCGACCGCGATGCGGTAGCGCGGTGGATCGAACAACTCGAGGTTCTGGTCGCCACCCGCCAGGAGCAGGCCATCGTTACGCACCTTCTGAAACTCGTACCCGAATACAATCCCGGCGGAAAAGCGCTCGACCCGGTGCGGTCGAAAGCCCCGGGTCTCGCTCCGGCGCGGCCGGAAGGCGGAATCGGAACGGCGGTCCGGGAATCGGAAGGAAATCCAGGAAAGGGGGTGCCACTGCCAGCGGCCCCGTCGGTCGCGTTCGAGCAGTAGGTCTCTTTGCCATGCTTGCTCCGCAGGTAACAGACAAGACTCCCGCCAGAACTCCCGGCCGTGTCCTGGCAAGATTTTTGGAATTACGCGGGCGCCGCATCGTTCACGCATGCGGCAGCGCCTGGTACAGCGTGCCCGGACGCTTCCTGATGAGCCTGCCGTACCAGGCGATGCTCGATCCCGATCCGGTCGAACTTCGCCGCATGATCCGCGACACGGGCACCGCCGGCGTCCGCTTCCCTTCCCTGCATTGGACCGGTCTCGAAAGCGGCATCTATGTGGTCCGCGGGCAGGGGTACGACCTCGGTTCGGTTCATCCCAAGCACCGCCCGCGCGTGCGGCGCGGGCTTCAGGCGTTCGAGATCCGCTGCGCATCGAAAGCGGAACTGCTGGCACAGGGGGCGGCGCTGAACCTGAGCACCATGGAACGGCAGGGGCGCTACGACGCCGAATTCGCGGAACCACGCCGCTGGGAGCGGTTGGTCGAATCGGCGTTCGCCTGCCCCGAGATCTCCTGCCCTGCCGCTTTCGCGGGGGACCGCATCGCGGCATATATGGTGACCTGCCGCGAAGATAACTGGCTCCACATTCTGCACCAGATGTCGCGCCAGGAGGATCTGCCGAACTTTCCCAATCACGTGCTCACTTACACCGTGACACAACAGGCGCTGGCCGATCCCTCACTCGAAGCAATCTCTTATGGCTATGTGCCGCTGTTTTCGGCCGATGGCTTGCATGAGTACAAACTGCGGTTCGGTTATGAATTGGTACCGCACCGTTCGGCGATTCAGGTCCACCCGGTGCTCGATGCTCTTCTCAATCGCCCCTCCGCGCGGGCGGGCGTGGCATTCCTGCGGCGGCTGCGGCACGACTGGCAGGACCTGGAGACGATAGAGACCGTTTTGGAAGGAGCCCGCTCGTCCGGGCGGCCATAGACGCTATGCCGACTTCGCGAATGCACCCGATCCCACGCTTTGCGCTCCCGTACACCTCCGCCGATTTCGCCGCGGCGCTGGCCGCAACCTTCCGCGGCACACCGCCTCCGGACAACTTCGGATTGCTCGGCGATAGCCCCAAGTTCTGGACTTGCAGCGGCCGGCAGGCGCTCTTACTGCTTCTGCGCGCACTCGAATTGGAGCCGGGTTCAGGCGTGGCCCTGCCGCTGTTCACGGACCCTTCGCTGGTGCGAGCCATAGTTTCCGCCGGCCACCGGCCCGTCTTCGTCGATATCGACCGAAAATATCTCACGGCCGACCCGAAGTCCGTACAGTCGGTCCGCGGCTCATTCTCCGCGCTGGTTGCGGTTCATCTTTTCGGCCAGATGGCGGATATGCCGGCGCTGCTGGAAGCGGCTGGGAACGTGCCTGTGATCGAAGACGCCGCGCACGCGCCGCTCAGTTTCCTGAACGGGCGGATGGCCGGCTGGTTCGGCAAGGCGGCGTTCTACAGCTTCGCCTCGACCAAGTATTGGCCCGCCGGCGGAGGCGGGCTGGCGATCGTCAACGAAGACCTGCTGGCGGAGAAACTCGCGTTTCTGGTTGCCTCTCTAATGCCCCGCTCGCGCGTCGTCGAATTACGGAATCTTGTCCTGCAGGGGTCGAAGGCAATGGTGTTCGGGCGCGGGTTGTACGGGTTCGTGGGGCGGCCGATGCGGCGTTGGGCCGAGAAGTGGGCCCTGCTCGAACCCGTCCTCGACCGTAAGGCGATTCAACGATCTTACGCAGCGGTGGCCTGCCGCCAGGCTTCCGGATTTACCGACCGCGTGGAGATGCAGCGGGCAAACAGCGGCCATCTCCTTTCTTTGTTGCCCGGCGAAGACGATGTCGTACTTCCCCGGGAGCGCCCCGGCGCCCGCTACAACTATCACCTCTTTCCCGTTCTGGTTCGCGACCGCGAGGAGAGGGACGCGGTTCGCGACGCCATGTGGAGCAAGTTCGTCGATACCTCCGCCCTTTACTCGAACGTCGTAACCGAATGCCGGCAACTCGGCTATCGCGGCGGCTGCCCGGTGGCCGAATCCGTCGCGGAGCGCGTGATCACGCTTCCGAACTACGCTTCTTTAACCGGAGAGGATATCGAATCGGTCGCCGGCGCGTTTCTCTCCAGCTTACGGACTTATCGCCAGGCGCGGCGCAGGTCCTACCCGCGGACGGACAACCGGTTCGGCGAGCCCGCGGCGATTCCAGGCCCGAATCGATGAGGAACTTTCATGCCTGTTGACGATTCACAATTTCGCCGCGAGTGGAGCCGTGGAGCCGTAATCCTCTCGATCGATACCGAGCAGAGGTGGGGCTACCTGGATACGCTGAGCGACGGCCAGTTCGAACAGCGCTATCCGGAAGCCCTGAAAGGACACGAGAAACTGCTTGCCGCTTTGCGGTCGGCCGGGCTCAGCGCCACCTGGTTCGTGGTCGGCGGCATGTCTCTGCGCGGCAGCGGGGGATCCCTCGATCCGCAAATGGCCGGTCTGCCTCCCGCCTGGACCGCCCGGATTCCGCGTGGCAACGAAGCCACCGACCCGCTCTGGTACCGGCCGTCTTTCCTGCATCGGCTGAGGTGTGCCATTCCGGTCCAGGAAATCGGGCTTCATGGCGGCTTGACGCACCTGGTCTGGACGGACCGGCGGGCGACGCGAGCGCATGTCGAGTGCGAACTCGCGGGAGGATTGAAGGCGCTGGAGCGTGCCGGCCTCCGCCCGCTCTCCTTCTCTTTCCCGCGGGAGCAGGAGGCCTATTACGAACTGCTGCGGGATAGCGGCTTCCAGAGCTATCGGGGCCGGACGGTGACGCGCGCGCACGCTTTGGGCCCGGGGCTGCCGGGCGCAATCCTGCGCGCCTGGAACGAACTGACGTGTGCCGCCCCCCCGCCGGTATGGCCTGTCGAGACGTTCCCGGGATTGTGGAACATCCCGGCATCGCTGTTCTTATATCCCACCGGCGGATCGCGGTCCTACGTCATTCCGGTGCGTACCCGCATCGAGCGCTTCGCCCTCGGCGTCGAGGCAGCCGCACGATGCAAGGGAATATTTCACTTCTGCCTGCACCCGGAAAACCTTTCGGAATCCCCGGGAGGATGCGCGATCTTCGAGGATCTGCTGGACCGCCTTTTGCGGTTCGTGTGCAACGGCGATATCGAAGTGCTCACCGTGGCCGGCGTGGCCGCGCGGATGGAACGAAGCAAGAGGGCAGCCGGCGAGAGTTATTCCGGAACAACCGCATCAGGCGCCGGCGTGGTGAGCGCGTCCCCGAAGCCCGCACATAGTCCGGATCAGACCAGCACGGAAAGGAACCACACGAATGATTCGAAACAGTAATCTTCATACCCGTGATTACCTCAGGTTGATCGGCGTTGCCGAATTGCCTCCGCTGACCAGCCCCTTCGACCCCGGCTACGACCCGGTGACCTTGGAAAGCCACCTCGAGCAGAGCTCCCATTTGATCTCCATCCTCAAGGTCTCGATGGCCTGCTGGCAGGTGGCGAAGGAAGACGCCACACGCCGCAAGGTCTCCGCGGCGGCGCGGTATAGCGTCCCCACCGTCACCGGCGGAGGCCCGTTCGAAGTGGCCGTGGCGCAGCAGAGGCTCCCGGAGTACCTGGATCTTTGTGCCGGCATCGGCTTCACCCGTATCGAGTGCGGCGAAGGCTTTACGGATATGCCGCTGCGGGCGCCCGAAGTGGTCCGCATGGCGCGGGAGCGGGGATTGGAAGTGCAATTCGAACTCGGCAAAAAGCACGGCGGCGCCTTCAATGCCGATGTCACGTTGGAGCTCATCGCGCAGGGACGGCGGTGGCTCGAATCGGGCGCGCGGGAACTGGTGGTCGAGGCTCGCGAGAGCGCGAAGGGCGTCGGCCTGTTTGACGATTCGGGCGAGTTCAATCCCGCGCTGGCGGACCGCTTCGCCGAGGTGTTCGGCCTCGACATCGTGACCTTCGAAGCGCCGAACAAGCCGAGCCAGTTCGCTCTCCTCAACCACTTCGGGCCCCGGGTGAGGCTGTGCAACGTCCGGCTGGAAGAGTTGCTGCGGGTCGAGATCTACCGGCGGGGCCTGCACTCGGATGCATTCGGGAGAGAGAACCTCCGGCCGCGCCTGCTGGCCGCGCCGCTCTCGAACGCCTCATAGCGTAATGCACCGCAATGCAGTCGCATATCGTACGCTCCGCAAAGCGGGGTTTGCCCCCGGGCGCCGCACGTTCGCCGCGACCACGAGGGAACGGTTTGCCCACTGATTGCAATGCACGACTTGGGACCCACTTAGCGAGGTTCTTATGACGAAATCGGTCGTAATCGACTGCCTCCCGGAAAGCGTCAGCCGCTACCGGCAGGGATGGGCCGTAGTGGCTATTGACGTGATCCGGGCGACGACAACAGCGGTGACCTCCGCAGCGGCCGGCCGCCGCTGTTTCCCTGCCCCGGATGCAGGAGCGGCGCTGGCGGTGGCCCGCAACCTCGCCGGCGCCCTTCTGGCGGGCGAGTCCGCCGGCACGATGCCCGCCGGCTTCGAAATGGACAACAGTCCCGCACAGCTTGCCGCGCGCACCGACCACCATCGGCCGCTGGTGCTCGTGTCCTCCTCCGGCACGCGGGTGATTCATGCGGCGTCCGATTGCGATGCCGCATACCTCGCGTGCTTCCGCTGCCACTCGGCGACGGCCGATTACCTGGCAGGACGCCATCAACGAATCGCCGTTATCGGCGCCGGCACCAAGGGCGAGTTCCGCGAGGAAGACCAAATCTGTTGCGCATGGGTTGCCGCGGCCCTCATGGACCGGGGCTACCAGGCCGGGTCCACCCAAACCCTCGATGTGATCGGGCGCTGGCAGGATGCTCCCCCGAATGCATGCCTGTGCAGCCGCAGCGTCGATTTCCTGCGGCGGAGCGGCCAACTTCGGGACCTGGACTTCATCCTGTCGCACATCGACGATCTCCAGGCCGCATTCGCCATGCAGAGGGGCGAGGTGGTCATGATTCCGCACGCCGCGGGCGGCGTCACTGCCGTTTCGGAGCCGGCGGCATGAACCATTCGACCCCGGTCGTCGTGCTTCCTTCCGGCCATCATGGCGACCTGGGGATCGCGCGCAGCCTGGGCCGCGTCGGTGTGCCGGTCTATGTTGCCGGCGCGGGCTGGTGGGAACCCGTCTGCCGCTCGCGATACTGCCGCGGGCGGTTCGGCCGGTCTCTCCACGAACTCATGCTATACGGACGGCGGCTTGGCGGGCGCCCGGTACTCATTCCCACTACGGATGACGAGAGTATCTGGGTGGCGGACCACGCCGAGGAACTTCGCGAAGTCTTCCGCTTTCCCGTACAACAGGCCGGCCTGGTCCGCACGCTGTCCGACAAGGGATTGATGCGCCACCTGGCCCGCCGCTGCGGGGTGCCCGCGCCGGACGCCGTCGTGCCCCAGTCGAAAGAGGATCTGGAAAGCTTCCTCGATCAGGCCGAGTTCCCCGTCATGGTGAAGGCCACGAACGTCGAAAGCATGCGGCGGCGCGTCGGCGCCACCAAGATCATCATCCGGAACCATCGCGATCTTGTGGACCTGTATGCACGCGCCGAGGATCCGGATGGCCCCAACCTGATGATCCAGGAGTTCATTCCGGGCGAAGACTGGATGTTCGACGGCTACTTCGACCGCGATTCCGCATGTCTCTTCGGGATTACCGGCAGGAAGATCCGCCGGTTTCCGGTTCACACCGGCGTGACCAGTCTCGGTGTCTGCGTGCCAAACGAGGAGGTCTTGAGCCTGACCGCCCGATTCATGAAAGCGATCGGATACCAGGGGATTCTCGACATCGGCTACCGCCGCGACGAACGCGATGGGCAGTACAAGGTGCTCGACGTGAATCCGCGGATCGGCTGCACGTTCCGGTTGTTTGCCGGGACCGGCGACATGGATGTCGCACGTGTGCTGTACCTCGACCTGACCGGGCAGCCTGTGCCCTCGAGCAGCGCCTGCGAAGGCCGAAAATGGGTGGTGGAAGATTTCGACGCGCTTTCGTGCCTGCGCCTCTTTCGCGAGGGCGCACTCAGTTGGGGTGAGTGGAGGAAGTCCTTCGAGGGTGTGCGGGAGACGGCCTGCTTCGCGTCCGACGACCCGATCCCGGCACTCTGGATGTCGGTTGCGGATGTGCGCGAAGGCCTGAAATGGATCGGCCGGCGGCGCACCACAAAGGGCGAACACCGCCGGCCGGATTTGGTCGAAGAAAAAGAAGCTACAGCTGAGGCTCGCTTGCTCCGCCCTGAGCGGAGGGGCGAGAGTTCATGATTTCGTTGATGGCTTCGCCCAGTTTCTGGCGTGCCGATTCCACGGCGTTGTGGTCGCGCGTCCAGTTCGTCCAGTCGGGCGCAACGGAACGCGAAATTTTCATTGCCTCGTCCTCGTGGCCCAGTTTCTTCAGGATTTGGACGTAGTCGTAGTCCTGAACGCCATCCCGCAGCCACTTCAGCCGCATCGACGCCACGACCCCCGTGACTCCCACCTGCTTGCCCGGATACACCAGCATGCCTTCGCCGGGGTAGTTGCCCGAGCTGAAAGTGCCGGAATTGTTAACGTTATTCCAGGGATCGGAGGGGAAGCGGTCCACACGCCAGTAGAGCAGGCCCGTGAGGTCCAGGCTCTGGTTCAGGAAGCCGGGTTGAATCCGGAAGTTGACCGGATCGAAGTCGATCAGCCATTTCGGCGAGTAGGCGTCCTGGACGAGCGTGTTGTACGACCAGACTTCGTCGCCCTTTTTCATCACCTGCGCGATATTGGCCTTGTTGCCGTTGTACATCACGGGCAGAACCACCCAGATGTCCACGGCGGAGCGTCCGCTGCCGGTGCCGTCGTCGTACAGGGCAGGGGTCGGGTTCATGGAGATGAGATTCTTGATCCCCGCCTGGTGCATACTGGCGGCCCACTGCTTAATGGTCGGATAGAGATTGCTGCAGTGGCCGATCTCATCGGCGCTGTAGTCGTAAAGGTACAGCCCGGGGTGCTGGGCGGCGGCCAGCGCCTTAAACTTCTCGGGCGGTGGCGCGGGCGACATGTGGCAGCGGCCGACATCGGCTCCGCTGAACGGGCCGGTGTTGTTCACGCTGAGGCCATATTCCCGGAGCGCCGCCTGGTCGGCGGGATTGGTGGATGCAGGCGAGATCCGGTTTCGCAGTAATTCCGCCTGCGCTTCCCGGGTCCCGGACTGAAAGAACAGGAATGACGACTTCAGGGCCGGCGATGCCGGCAGTTCGAAGTTCCAAACCGTGAGCGAAATCGGGCCGGTGGCGTCGCCGTGCTGGCTGGTCACCGTGTACGTGCCCGAATAGACGCCGGGTTTGGCGGTCCGGGGCACTTCGATATCGACCCAGAGCGGCTGGTTGTTCCCCGACTTCAGGTCGAACGGCACTGCGGTAAGTTGCGCGCCCGAAAGGGGTTTGCCGCTCACTGGATCGGCGAAGGGGATCAGCGCATCGGCGTACCACCCTGGCCCCAGCGGCTGGTTGGAGCCATGCCAGTTCGGACTGGTTTTGTCCACGTGGACGTATTTTTCCCGGTAGAGCCGGAATGCGGTCTTGGGAATCAGTGCGCCATCCGGACCTTGAAGGTCGGACACGTTGACGTTCGAGACACTGAGCCCGCCGTCGGCGCCGCGGACCACAATCTGAAACGATTGCGCTTCGCCGCGCGCCGCGAACAGTTTCACATCTTTGTTGTCGCCTGGCGCCTGGGTCATGCCCACGCGGTCAAGGCTGCGGGCGGTCCACACTTCCAGGTTGCCGGGCGCGGACCATGCCGCGCAAGAGGAAAGAATCAAAACCGGGAAGAGAGTCTTCCCGGTGGCAAGAATTTTCACAAGTACCTCGTTTAAAATCAGACGATTGTCAGTTCTGGGGCAGAGCCTCGGCAGTGGCTGCCGGGGCGGGAGCGAGGGTATAGGTCCGGGTGTTGGCGTTGAAAGACTTGATATAGCCCTTCATCCCGAACTGCGTCCAGGACATGCCCATGGCTTTCGCCTCGGAGAGCGCCTGCTTGTTGTTCCACTTGTCGTGGTACATGCGATAGCAGGCCATGATGGTCCCGGTGCGATCCGAACCGCGCCTGCAATGAATGAAGACCGGTTCGGGCGAGTTCAGCAGGAGGTTCATGGCCTGCGACACCTGGCCTTCGTGCGGCGCAACGACGCCTTTCATCGGGATATTCACGTATTTCATGCCGGCTGCGGTGACGGCTTTTTCCTCTTCGGCGGTCGAGTGCTCGCCGGGTTCGCGGAGGTCGATCACCGTTTTGACGCCCAACTGCGCGAGCCCTGGCCAACCCTCATTGGACGGTTGACCGCCGCGATAGACCTTTTGGTTGACTTGGTGGAAGTTGGGTACGCCGGCGACTGCGGGGCTGGCGCACCAAGCGGGAGCGGAAGCTGCGAAAACGAGGACCGCGAACAGGCCGAAGTGCTTGAAAACGTTCATCCTGGTACAAATACTCCAATTATTAGTATTTTTCAAAACAGAAACTATGCTCTTTTGTATAAGACGATGCACAGCTCGGGAGGGTTCCGGATGTCACAGTTGGCGGGGGGAAGTTGGGGGTGAAATCGGATACTTCAGCGACTCAGGGTTAAGCAGAGCCTATCCGGGTTCAGAATGTGGATTTTTTCAACATGCCTGAAACTCCCAGGGCGGGCAGCGTACTTCTTCGACACATAGTGTTGCTCTCCGCAACATCACTGGGGTGACGACAGGGCTGCATTGTGTTAAATTGGACAGGATTAACAAGGTTTTAAGCTCTGTTTATCTTTTAAGGAGCATGCTCTATGAAGAAGTGTCTCGCTTTGGCGGCCTTCCTTCTACCGCTTGTCGTATTCGTCAACACGGCATCGGCCGATAAGAAGCCCGTCAAAAGCACCGTAGACTTCACTGCCAAGATCAATGGCACTACGAATTCTCTCGGACGAACAGGGGTCGTTGTAAAGATTCAGAGTGCCGCCATTGCTAACGACGGCACTATCACCGTTCGTGCCACGATTACCGACGCTAACGCGCAGCCGCTCGACCGCCTGGGGGTTACCACACCCGGCCCCGTTTCGATGAGCTTTATTTGCGCTTACATTCCAAAGGGCCAGACGCAGTACGTATCCTATACGACCACGACTGCCAAGGCGACGACCAACACCAACCCGCCGCAGATTCAGGCCGCGAACGATTCGGGCGGGACGTTCGCCATGAACGTAGTCGGCGATTACACCTATACGTTCAAGACCAAGGCCCCTGCCACTTTCGACAACACGGTGACCCATTCCATCGGCGTCTCGGCACAGCGCGATCTCTCGGAATACGGGAACTTCGATGAATGGAGCGAGACCTCAAACGACGTATACTCCTTCGTTCCTAATGGCTCTCCGGTGGCAGTAACCCGCTCGGTGGTTACGACCGATGCCTGCAACCAGTGCCACAACCCGCTTATCGGCCATGGCGGCTCCCGCGTGAAGGTGGAGCTTTGCATCATGTGCCACACTCCCCAGACGATCAACCCCGATACCCAACTGACGCAGGACATGAAGGTCCTGATCCACAAGATCCATATGGGCTCGAGCCTGCCCAGCGTTAAGGCGGGCACGCCGTACAGGATCTGGCATCGCGGCGCATGGTCCGACTTTTCGACTGTCGTGTTCCCACAGGACGTCCGGAACTGCACCACGTGTCATGCCAAAGGGGCCACTCAGGCCGACAACTGGAAGACTACTCCCTCAGCGGCCGCCTGCGGTTCCTGCCATGACGATGTCAACTTCGCGACCGGCCAGAACCACGTCAACCTGCCGCAACCCGATGACAAGCAGTGCGCCAATTGCCATACCCCGCAGGCCACGATGGATTTCGACGCTTCGATTCCGGGCGCTCACCTGATTCCCGAAAACTCAGCCTCGCTCCCCGGCCTGGTTACTAAAGTCCTGCGCGTGGACAACGCCACCCCAGGCACGGCGCCCACGGTCACGTTCAGCGTGATGGACAAATCCGGCAGCCCGGTTGACATCAGCAAAATCACTCAGATTCGCGTGGTGCTTGCCGGCCCGAACACCGATTACGGAATCGCCCCGGCCGGGCTCCGCGTTTCCGAAGATCCCAGCAAAACGCCGTTTACCAACGGCATCTATGCTTACACCATGACCAACAAGATTCCCGCGGGCGCCGCCGGTTCGTACACGGTGTCGATCGAAGCTCGCAATTCGGTCACGCTGCTCCCCGGAACCGTCAAAGCCACGACCGCGAGCGACAACGCCAACCCGGTGGAGTACTACTTCTCGGTGGACGGCAGTGCGATTTCCCCGCGCCGCCAGGTAGTGGACACCGCCAAATGCGCGAACTGCCACATGAACCTGGGCTTCGTCCACGGCGGCACGCGCGCCAATGTCCAGGAATGCGTGATTTGCCACAACCCCACGCTGTCGGACGGCACCTCGAAGCAGAGCGTCAATTTCGCGTGGCAGATCCACAGCATCCACCGCGGCGAAAACCTGGCTAACAAGTACGTCCTGGGCACCACCAACTACCAGGAAGTCCGCTTCCCGGGCGACCTGCGCGATTGCACGTCCTGCCACCTGGCGGGCACCTATCTTGTGGAGAACGTTGGAGCCCAGGCGAACGTTGCCAGCCCGGGCGGCTTCACCGCCACCACTCCGCCGATCTCGGCTGCGTGCCAGGGCTGCCATGACGATAAGGCCACGGCTTCGCACACGCTCGCAAACACCACCGTGCTCGGCGAAAGCTGCACGTCTTGCCACAGCGCCAACGAACAGTTCTCCGTGGACCGCGTCCACCAGAGAATCTTCTAAACGGCGTTTAGTTCGTCAGAAGGAACGGGCCGAGGCCGCCGGAAATCCGGTTGCCCGGCCCGTAGTTTTTTAGAGGCAGGCGATTACATCGATTTCGACGAGCGAGTTTCCGGGGATCCCGCCCGCCGCGGCGATGGTCGTCCGCACGGGCGGCTCCGGTCCGAACTTCCCCAGGAATACATCATTCATCCCTTTGTAGTCCTTCAAGTCGTTGAGGTAGACGTTGCACTTCAGGACCTTCTCCATGGAAGAGCCCACGCTCTCCAATTGTTCCTTGATCGACTGCAGGACGTGCTCAGTGTGGACCTTGATGTCGCCCTCCTCGTGATAGCCGACCCCCGCGATAAAAATGAGATTCCCGTAGGCCACCGTTCCATTGAACAGCGGGGTTTTCTCCGGCTTCTTCCCGTTGCGGTAGATCACGCGCTTGGCCGGCTTCTCCTGCGCCTTGCCCTGCGGCGCGGCAGCGGTCACGGCGGCCGCCGCGGCTACGCCCCGGCCGATAAACTTCCGACGATTCGTGTCGCTCATAGTTCTCCCAAAACTTCGGGCGCGATTATAGCGCGAATTATCCGGCGGTTTTTTTGCGCCCCTTGCCGGCCGCCTTCTTTGCCGCCTTTTTCCGCCCCTTCTTTCCAGCCTTGGCCGGCGCGTCGGGCGCCTTCGCCGGCAGAGGACGGGCTCCCCCGGTCTCCAGCCACATCAACCGCCAATGAAGGAACGGCAAAAGGGAACCTTCGCTGCGATTCGGTCCGCACATGGCCATTCACCGCCTTTTCGCTACGAAACCGCGTACTCCTTCGCGTTCGCGGGCATGGAAAGCAGCACTTTGCCTGGCGGCAAAGCGGCCTTCAACATCTCCATCTCGTCCGCTCCGAACGTAAGCGGCAGTTTGACCTGCCCGCCTTCCGCAGCCGAGCGGCAAAATGCCATCATGATCTCGAAGCCCTGCCACGCGCTTTCGAAATTGCAGGGGTGGACCTTCTCCGGATCGTCGAGCCAGTCGCCGATATCTTTGATGTAAGGCGGCATGTCGAGTTCGTAATTCATGCACCCGGCGCCGGAACAGGAGGTCTGCTTGCTGACGACGCGCCAGCCCCCTCCGGTCAGCACCTCGGCGAAGCCATCCGTGCCCTGCGCGCCGATACGGCACTTCCGCCACCAGTAATCGACCTCGGGCACGTCCGGCGCGCCGGCGCCGCATTCCAGCACCCCCCGCACACCGTTCGCGAAATGCACGAAACCGGCGATGTAGTCCGGCGAGGGGTGCACGTCGGAGAGCTTCCCGCGCCCCGACGCCTGCGCCATGACCCATTCCGCCGGGGCTTCCCCGTTGAACCAGCGGGTGTAGTCGATAAGGTGCGAAAGCATGTGCATCATCCAGCCGGTCGCGGTTCCATAGACCGTGTGGACGCGCCCGAGGGCGCCGCTCGCCACCGCCTCGCTCACTTTCCGGTAGTGCTCTCCGTAACGATGCTGGTGGCTGACCACGGCCCGCACCCCGGCAGCCTGGAGCATATTGCGGACCTCCATGCCTTCCGCACTGGTCAGCGCCACCGGCTTCTCCATGGCGATCAGGCGCGCACCGCACTCAATCCCGGTCCGCACCATTTCCGCACGGATATGGGGCAAAGTGCAGAAGCAGAAAACATCGGGGCGGACGGCGAGAGCCAGTTGGCGCGCATCCGTCGATTTCTCCGCGACCCCGAGTTTGGCGGCGGCCGCCTCCAATCTCGCCTGGTCGATATCGCAGATACCAGCGACTTCAAAGCGCCCGTCCGCCTGGAATGTGGAGGCATGATGCATGCCGCGCTTCCCTGCCCCCACGACGACCACACGGTAGCGGCCGCTCATGCCACACCTGCGCTCCTGGTCCATTCCAGGACCTTTTCGATGACGCAGTCCACTTCCTCCGCCGTCAATTCGGGGAACATGGGTAGCGAGATGCAACAGGCGGCATTGCGCTCCGAATTCGGGATCGGTCCGGCAATCCGCGCCGGCTTGCCCCAGGGATATCCTTCCTGCTGGTGAATCGCGATCGGATAGTGGCACTTCGCGTCGATGCCGTTTCGATTGAGAAATTCCAGCAGCGGATCGCGATGCGCGGGGTTCTTCGTCTCGACCACGTACAGGTGGTAGATGTGATGGTAGCCCGGCTTTTCGTAGGGGAGAGTCAGGCACGCCGCGTCCTTCAGGCACGCGGAATAGCGCGCGGCCCACTTGCGGCGGAGCCCGTTCCAGTCGTCGATGTGGCGCAGTTTGGCGCTCAAAATGGCGGCCTGAAGATCGTCCAGGCGGCTGTTGTACCCCGGACTGTGGCAGGACCGTTTGACGGAACCGTGATTCCTGAGCCGGCGCACCTCCGAGGCGACTTTTTCGTGGGGGGTCACGACCGCGCCGCCGTCTCCGAAGCAGCCAAGATTTTTCTGGATGATGAAGCTGGTGCAAACAGCGTCGCTCAACTCGCCGATCCGGAACGCGTCGCCGCGTGCTCCGATGCCCTGTGCGTTGTCCTCGATCACGAAAAGGCCGTGGCGGTCGGCGATTTCACGAATGGCCTTCATCTCCGCGCACTGGCCGTAGAGATGTACCGGAACCAGGGCCTTGGTTTTGGAAGTGATCGCCGCCTCGAGCTTCGAAGGATCGATGCAGTTGGTTCGCGGATCGGAATCCACAAATACCGCGGTTGCACCGGCGATCCAGATGGCCTCGGCAGTCGCGAAAAACGTGTTTGTCGTGGTGATGCACTCGTCGCCCGGCCCGATTCCCAGCGCCTCGAACGCCAGCCAAAGGGCGTCGGTTCCATTGCCCACGCCCACGGCGTATTTCAGGCCGTGGTACTCCGCGAACTCTTTCTCGAAACGCTGGAGCATGGGCCCCATGACATACTGTCCCGACTCGAGTACCTCGTGAAGATTGCTGTCGATTTCCGTTTGAATGTTGTGATACTGCCGTACGTGACCATAGAAAGGAACCGTCATGCTGGATACTCCTTCCCGGCATTCTTGAATTTCGGACATTGTACCCTGAACAGACGGCCGGAGACCAGCCCCACCGGTTTGTTTTGAATCTCAGGGTTGCGGTTTCTTGTTTTCCCCGCCGCCGCGTTTCGCGGCTTTCATCATGGCCCCGAGGAAGGCTCCGAGCGGCACCGCGGCGACTGCCACGTATTTCCACCTGCTCCCACGCGCTTTGGGCATGTTGGGCGGCAGGACGCCCGACTCTTGCGAATGTTCGATCGCCTTCCCGATTCGCATCTGCATCAAGTCGTACGCGAACTGCTTGCCGCAATCGAGACAGACCACGTAGGTCTCGCCGTGTGGTACGCCGGCTTTGCCGACCGGCGTCACCGGGCGGGTCAACCGCCGGTGGGGGCACCGAAACAGAAGGTTAAGCACCGTGTCGATCACTCCAAGCCTCCGGTGATTCCGCTTGTCAGTTCAATTCTGGCAGATTCCGACCCGTCAAATGCACCCCGCCAGTTCCGCCGCGATTTCGCGGACCGGCGAGCGCCAGTCACCCGGGCACGGTTGGCGGAACAGGCGCATCGTCGGATACCAGGGAGAATCCCGGCGGCGGAGCATCCAGCGCCAGTCGGATTCATAGGGCAGCAGCAGCCACACGTGTCTGCCGAGGGCGCCCGCGAGGTGGGCAAGCATGGTATCCACCGTAATCAGCACATCGATCTTCATCAGATCCGCGGCAGCTTCCACGATTTCCGGAGAATCTCCGGCCGCGTCGTGAATCCATTCGAACCCGCTCCACTCCGCACGCGCGGCGCCCCGCTGAAAGCTGTAGTAATCGATGCCCTCGAAATTCAAAATCGGGCGCAGTTCCGGGAAAGGAATGGAGCGCGCCAAATTCCACTCGCTGGCGCCCCATTGCAGGCCGACTCGCAGTTTCCCGCCGCAGCCCCGGACACGGCTCCCCGCCAGGCGTTCGGGCGGTACCCGCAGGTAAGGTACGCCGTTCGGAATCGTATCGACGGTGGTCCGGAACGCTCCGGGCAGCTCCATCACTTCGATGTGCTGATCCCACGAAGCGCTGTCGTTCCAGGTGATCGCTTCATCGATAAAGTCCGTCCCCTGAAAAAGCGAGACCAGTTCGGGGTGCGTTTGCACCGTGACTCTCGCGGCATCGTTTCTGATGAGCCGGGCGTAGCGGATGAACTGGATGGCGTCGCCGAATCCGTGAAGGCAGCGGATCAGCACACGGTTCCCCTGGAAGGGCAGCCTGTCCCAGAAGCGGTTGGGGTCGGGACGCCCTCTGGCCGCCACCCGGTCGCTCTCGCGCCATGCCTTCTCGAATTCGCCGAGGAGCATCCAGCAGAACCAGCGCTGCCCGGCGCACCCGTCCGGATCGTGGCCGTGAAGTTCCGCACGGTCGAACAGGGCGAGCGCCCGCGCGATCGAGCGGCGCGAAAGAGCTTCGAGCGCAAGCTGAAACTCGCCCGCGCATCCCTTTCCCGGCCCCACACGGACAGTATCTCGCGCCCGCAAAACACGAATCAGTATGGCGGGAAACGAAAACCGGAATGCGCGGGGCGGGAACGAAGGGGCATTGGTGCGGCCAGCCCCTTCGTGTCCGGAACGTTGCGTTCAGTTACAATATCGGAGCCGTACCGCCCCGGCGCAACGCGGAACACCCCAGCGGCGCCAGGATGCCATAAGATAACGGAAACACAGATTCGTTCGCCGCGGATCGCAGCGGCGGGCGACTGAAAAAGAGGGCTTTGACATGAGAAGAATAATCGCTAGAGTCTTGATCGCGTGCACTGTCGCGGGAGTATCCGCCGGCTATGCACAAGTCAAGCAGACGAAGGAGCAAATCCTGTTCTACACGTCCGAGTGGAAAGGCGAACGCTTTCCCGATGGCCGTCCAAAGATAGCGGACAACCTGCTACAGCGTGCGTTGGACGTCTCCATCGAAGACGTTTGGGAGTACCTTCGCGGACGCGGCTATGCCAATGAGTTCGATACCGGCTGGCAAGCGCTCCACCCCGAAAAACCCTTCGCCGGCCGCGCGCTGACCGCGCAATTCATGCCGCAGCGTGCAGATATGGCGGCCGCGGTTGGGGCAGAGGGCAAAGCCGAGGGGCGGGTCAGCGGAACGAACAGCTGGGTGATCAATGAACTCCAAATGGGCGACACTATGGTCGTGGACGGCTACGGAAAGGTCATCGAAGGCACAATGATCGGCTCCAACCTGGGCAGCGGGATTGCCGCTCACACGCATTCCGGCTTTATCTTCAACGCCGGAATCCGCGATGCCGAGGAGAACCGCGAAATCGCGAACCTGAATGGATTTTATAGAGGCTACGATCCCTCGGCGTGGGCGCAGATGCAGTTGACCGGGATCAATGTGCCGGTCCGCATCGGGCGCGCCGTGGTCCTTCCGGGCGACCTCGTCCTGGCCAAGCGCGACGGCGTGATCTTTATCCCCGCTGTGCTCGCCGAAGAGGCGATCAGCAGGGCCGAATTCACGAATCTGCAGGACGCGTTCAACTTCGAACTGAACCGGCAAGGCAAAAACGGCGCCGAATTCGAAGGCGGCTGGAATGCCACAAAGTTCGCCGCCTTCACGAAGTGGATCGACGAGCATCCGGACAAATTGAAGATGACCCGTACGCAGTTCGACGCATTCGTGACGCAGGCGCAGCGGCCGCGGCCGCCGCGGGGCGGTCGGGGCCCGCAACAGTAACGCGGGAACGAGTGCGCAGGTTCACTGCACTCCGGCGCCACCCGTGCCACCTTGAAGTGGAGACGGGACGCCGGATGAAGCACTCGTGGATAGCAACGCTCGCGGCGGCCGCCGGGGGAGTGGCCGGCCTCGCCGCGACGCGAGTCCGCTGGAATCGTAGGCCGTCAACCGGCGATGTCGCAATGCGCCGGTTGACGGCCTATTTTGTTGTGCCGGTCTGGCTCGCCGCGGGATTCGCCGATTACCTGTGGCACCGCCGAACCAAAATCGAAACCACTTCCGGGCTGAGTGAGAGCATCATCCACTGGATCATGATGGCGGAAGCAGGTCCGGCGGTCCTCGCGGGCCTTTTTCTGGAGATCAATGCAGGTGCCCTCGCCTGGATGATTGCGCTCTCTTTCCTGCACGAATTGACCGTGGTTGCGGACCTCGAGTTGACCACGCCGCGGCGTGTCACGCCTGCCGGGGAGCAGGTCACCCACACGTTCCTCGAAGCGCCGCCTTTCGTGGTGACGGCGGCGGCAATCGCGTCGCATTGGGGACAGTTCCTGGCGCTGATAGGCAGAGGCCGGGAGAGGGCGCGCTTCAAACTGCGGCTGCAGCCGCCGCCGCTGCCACTCCCGGCCGACTTCTCTATCTTTGCCGCGATGGTTCTTTTCGGCGCACTGCCTCACACCGATGAATTGCGGCGCTGTATTCAGGCGCGTAAGGCAGGCCTGGTCGGGCAGAACACGCCTGCGTGCCTGCCCGAAGTCTTCACCTGACCGGCGAGCCGGATCAGGCCGTGGTTTGCCGGGCGTGCTCGTAGCGCTGCATCTCACTCCAGAGCCAGTCGCCGGACCGCTCGTGGTCCCACTGGGTTGTGGGCTGGAAATAACCGGTGCCCGGCATCAAATGCCGCTTCACGACATCCTCGTTCAGCGTGATGCCGAGGCCGGGCTTGTCCGGCACGGTGATGAACCCCTTGTTGATGATCGGCTTCTCGATGCCTTCCACAAGGTCCTGCCACCAGGGAACGTCCAGCGAGTGGTTTTCGCACGCGAGGAAATTTTCGGTGGCCGCGGCGCAGTGGACCGAAGCCAGCGCCCCGATCGGCAGCCCCGCATAGTGCATCGCCATAGGCACGCCGTATTCCATCGCGGCTTCGCCGATCTTGTGCGTTTCGAGAATTCCCCCGGAGGTGGAGATATCGGGATGAATTTTGCTGACCGCGTGTTTCTCGCAGAGGTTGATGAAGCCCTCTTTCAGGTAGATATCTTCACCGGTCAGGATGGGGGTTGGGCTTTCCGCCGTGATGCGCTGCAGCATCTCGGTGTACTGCCACGGAATCACGTCCTCCATCCACTCCAAGTTGTATTTCTCGTACGCCTTGCCCAGGCGAATGATCGAGTTCACTCCCAGGTGGCCGAGATGGTCCATCGAAAGCGGGATCTCGCTGCCGACCGCGTCGCGCACCGCCGCGACGTATTCGCACAGCATCCCGATTCCCTTATCCGTCACTTCCATCGCGGTGAACGGGTGCGGCAGAGCACGCCGCTCCCAGGCGCTCATCCCCGAGGGTTGCATCACGGTATTCGGCGTTTTCTCCACCATCTCGATGCCCAGGTCCATCTTCAGCCACGTCAGGCCCATCTCTTCTTTGCGAGCCTTCAGGCGCTGCGCGAAAACCTTGGGGTCTTCCGATTCGGTGGTGTCGGCGTAGATCCGGATCTTGTCGCGGAACTTGCCGCCCAGCATCTGGTAGACCGGCACCCCGTACACTTTGCCGGTGATGTCCCAGAGAGCCTCTTCCACTGCAACCACGCCGCCCGCCTGCCTGCCGTTAAACCCGAACTGCTTGATCTTCTGAAACAGGTAGCTGATCCGGAGCGGGCTTTCGCCGACCAGGCGGCTTTTCAGGAAGAGCGCGTAGGTCGCGCTCGCGCCGTCGCGGACTTCGCCGAGTCCGTAGACGCCCTGATTCGTGTCGAGCCGAATGATCGTGCACGGGCTTGGACCGGGCTTGATGACAGTGGCCACCCGCAGATCCGTAATCTTGAGGGTCGAAGGGCTGGAGTGCGTATTCACGTTGCGGATCGGCGTCTCCTGCTCGGCCTTAGCGCTTCGCCCGAGCATGGCTCCGCCTAAGATTCCGGCCGACGCTTTGAAGAGCCCTCGACGGCCAATCGTGCCATTCCGGTCAGACATTCGTTTCTCCTGTGGAGTGGGGTTTTTCGGAGATAGTCTATCGCAGCCGCGTACCCCGCGCACGCCGCGGCGGGAAAAAGGCAGCACAAGCAGCACCAGCGTTTGACAATGGGATCTCGATGTAATAAACTCGCCCCCATTATCTCAACCGGAACTGCCGGCTTTCAGGGGCATGGCAAATCGGATTGAAGACACAATTTGCCCGGGGAGGACCGTATTCGCATGACCACCGCAAAGACAATGAGGTTCGCCTGGTTTGTTCCACTTCTAATCTGCGCCTGCCTGTTTGGGCAGTCGGAACGCGGAACCATCACCGGCGTGGTGACGGATAGCTCGGGCGCAGTCGTTCCCGAAGCGAAGATCACGATCACGAACCAGGCCACAAATGTGGCCCTAAACGTCGCCACCAACGCAACGGGTGCGTATACGCTGCCCAGCGTCCCGCCTGGGGTGTATACCGTGCGCACCGAAAAGCAGGGGTTCAAGGCATCAGTGGTCAACGGACTGGTGGTCAACGCCGCCTCGACTGTCCGCTCGGATGCCACGCTCGAAATCGGAACTTCGACGCAGGCTGTCGAGGTCCAGGCGGCCGCCGTTCAGCTACAGACCCAGGACGCCAAATCCGCCACGACGTTGGAGAACGCTCTAGTGAACGATCTGCCTCTGGTGGTCGGAGGCACGGTCCGCACGCCGTTCGACCTGGCGGCGTTGACACCCGGCGCTAAGAACCTCGGCGGAGACAACGGTTTCATGCTGGGCGGCGGCCAGGCGGCGTCCTACGGCACGTCGCTCGATGGCATTTCCACGAATACGAGCCGCGCGCTCTCGATGAGCTGGGTGGCATCGAACTCACCTTCTGTCGAAGCCATTCAGGAGTTCACGTCGGAGACGAACGGCTTCAAGGCGGAATCCGGCCATGCCGGCGGCGGCAACCTGACCTACGTGTCGAAATCCGGCACGAATCAATACCACGGATCGGCCTACGAATTCCTACGGAACAACGACTTCGACGCCAACAATTTTTTCAGCAACCGCTCGGGCATTCCGAATTCGATTTACAAGCAGAATGACTTCGGGGCGACCGTCGGCGGGCCGGTCACCATACCCAAGCTGTACCACGGCAAAGACAAGACGTTCTTCTTCTTCTCCTACGAGGGGTTCCGCAACCGTACCGGGGCAAACGGCAGCAACTTTACGGTGCCGACGTCGGAGATGTACAACGGCGACTTCAGCAAGTGGGTCACGGCTTCAGGTGCGCTGATTCCGATTTATGATCCGGCTTCGCAAGTGCAGAACGCGGACGGGACCTATACCCGCCAGGTGTTCCCGGGCAATCAGATTCCACAGAATCGGTTCAATCCCGTATCGGTCCAGGCGCTGAAAGTTTTCCAGACCAGCGGCAAACTGGCGCCGAACAACGGAGCGGCGCCAGGCACGGCCGCATACGTCGCGAACAATTATCTGGTGACTTCAGGAACGCAGGTCTACCCGGTAAATAAGTGGAGCATCAAGTTCGATCAGGCGCTGACCTCAAAGCACCACTTCTCCTTCTATTACGGCTACGACCGCGAGCATCAGACACCGGGACCGGACGGTCCGGCCACCCTCCCCGGCCTTTACACCAGCTACAACGACCTGGTACAGAACACCGACGTTTTCCGTCTAGCCTGGGATTGGATGATCGGCCCGAACAAGCTGAACCACTTCTATGCCGGCGGGAACAACTGGCAACAGGGCCATAATCCCCCACAGGAGTACACCGGCAACTGGAAGAGCAAGTTCTGCCTGGGCAACGTGCCGGATTGCAACGACAACCTCGTCAATCTTTTCTACGGGGGGACCGGCAACACCTACAGCCAGTGGGGCGGCAACGCGAATAATGGCTCGGAGAATCCAGCGTACTCGTTCAACGACGACTTCTCGTGGATCAAAGGGAACCACACCTTTAAGTTCGGCGGCATGTATCAGCTCAATAACTACAGCGGTTTCGGGCGCCAGTGCGAGGCGGGCTGCGTGGGCTTCAGTTACCAGGAAACCGGTTTGCCCGGCGGCTCGAACAGCAATGCCGGAGGCAATGGGTTTGCCTCGTTCCTGCTGGGCTATGCGGATTCAGGCCAAATCGATACGGTTCGCTACATCGCCCAGAAATTCCCCTACTACGGCGGATATTTCCAGGACGACTGGCGTGTCAGTTCGAAGCTCGTCCTGAATATCGGGCTGCGCTATGACATCAGCTTGCCGCCGACGGGCGGAAGCGGCGCGTGGAGCGACTTTTCTCCCACTACGCCGAATCCGGCCGCGGGTGGCCTGCCGGGCGCCGTCCTGTTCTGCTGTTCGGGGCCGGGCCGCGTTGGCAGCAGCGCCCTAGGCGATTTGTGGACCAAGGGCTTTGGGCCGCACATCGGCTTTGCGTATTCGAAGGATTCGAAGACCGTAATTCGCGGCTCGTACGCGCGGTCATACGGCGCGCTAGTCTCGGTTAGCGGATCCACGCACAATATGGGTTTCACCCTCACCCAGACATTCAGCAACAGCTCGAACGGCCTGAACCCCACGTTTATGTTGGACCAGGGCATGCCGCCATGGACCGCACCTCCGTTCGTCAACCCTTCTGTCGCCAACGGCGCGAGCCCATCGTGGTTCCAAGGTATGGACGCCACCAGGCTGCCGGCAACCGACAATTTCAACCTTTCGATCCAACGCGAGCTCGGCAACTCCGTAGTCGTGGAGGTCGGCTACAGCGGGGTGATGGGCGAACACCTGCAAAGCCAGCTTTTGGGATACAACCAGATCAGCCCTTCATACCTGACCAAGTTCGGGACGGTGGCGCAAAGCACCACCGTGCTCACCAGTCTGGTCGGATCGGCGACCGCGAACGCCGCCGGAGTGTATGCGCCATGGCCGGGATTCAACGCCCTTTGGGGCTCGCGGGCCACGGTTGCGCAGGCTCTGCGGCCCTGGCCGCAGTACAACACGATCGACACCTATGCGGGTGAGGGCGATCACAGCGGACACTCCACCTATCATTCCATGGTCATGAAGTTCAACAAACGGATGGCGAACGGGGTGACCTTCCAGGCGTCCTACGTCTTTTCCAAGATCCTGACCGACTCCGACACCGCTTGGGGCAGTGGCCGGGCCACCGATCTATTCAACCGCGGCCTGGAAAAATCCATCGGCCAGTTCGACGTCACGCACGATTTCAAGTTCGCCGGCGTCTACGACCTGCCGTTCGGCAAAGGCCAGCGGTTCGTTGGGTCGGGTCCCGCTGCCTGGATTATCGGCAATTGGCGCGTCAGCGGCGTCACGGTCTATGACAGCGGTACTCCTCTTAGCGTCTCGACGAGTTTGAGTCTTCCGATCTTCGCCGGACGCGTGCCTGCGTACGTTTCTTCTTATGACGGCTGGACGCCGAGCTATAGCGGCGGCTTCGACCCGAGCACAGACAACCGTTTCGTCGCATATGGCAGCGGCCCATTTCCGCTGCAAGGCAGCGGAACGGCCCTAAACAACATTGGAAACGAGACCCGCTATAATCCGAAGGCCCGGAATTTCCCGAACCTCAACGAGAACCTCTCGATCACACGGACGTTCCCAATCCGTGAGAAAGTCCGGCTGGAGTTCCGCGCCGAGGCGTTCAACATATTCAACCGGGTGCGCTTCGGAACGGGCTCCACGCAGTTGCAGTCGCAGTCGTTCGGCGTTCTGACCGGCTCCGGCTCGCAGTTCAATTCGCCGCGGCAGTTGCAACTCGCGCTCAAGCTGTACTTCTGATACAACGGTTCGCAGCATGAGCATATTGTCAGGCGACTTGCTGCCGCTTTCGCGCAGATCGTTCGTGGCCCGGTTGCTGGCCTCGCCGCTGGCGGCGGCCTATGCAACCGCGGCCCGGGCCGCCGTGCCTTCGAAGATCACCCGGATCGAAACGGTTTACTGGAAGAGCCGTGACGACGCGCCGTTCTGGCCCCACTGGACCTGGGTGAAGATCCAGACCGACACCGGCGTGGCCGGAATCGGCGAGACCTACCCTCGCAATTCCGCGGAAGCGGCGGTGATCCATTCCATCGCCGGATCGCTGATCGGCCGGGATCCGCGCGACATCGAGCGGATCTGGGCCGATCTCTACCGCGCCTTCGATTTTCAGGTTGCCGGCGGCGCCGAGATCCGCGCGCTCAGCGCCATCGACCTCGCGCTTTGGGACCTGCTCGGGAAACATCTCAACGCGCCCGTGTACCAACTGATCGGCGGCCGGGCGAATCCGCGCGTCCGGCTCTACAACACCTGCTTCCCTTACAAGTACGACTTCAACCGCGAGCCCGAAAAGATCATGCGCGAGCTGATCGACACACGCGGCATCCGGGCGATTAAAGTGTGGCCGTTCGACGGCGCCGCGGCGCGCAACCGCAATCAGTTCATCACCACTCAAGATATCGACCAGGCCCTCACTCCGATTAAGAAACTGCGCGACACCTTCGGCTCCGAAATTGAGATCGCGGTGGAATTCCACTCACAATGGAACGTGACCTCGGCCATCCGCATCGCCCGCGCCCTGGAGCCTTACCGGCCGATGTGGCTGGAAGACATGCTGATGCCGGGCAACTTCCAGCAGTATCATGAGCTGGCCTCGGCCACCAGCCTTCCGCTCATCGCGGGGGAGCGGATGGCGGGCAAGCTCCAGTTCCAGCAACTGTTCGAATCCCGCACCGTGAAGTACGCGATGTTCGACGTGACGTGGTGCGGAGGCTTGACCGAGGCCCACAAGATCGCCGCCATGGCGGACTCTTTCGAGTTGCCGGTTGCCCCGCACACCGCCGGCGGGCCGCTGCTGTTCTATGCCAGCACGCACCTCTCGACGGCATCGCCGAACGTCTGGATCCAGGAGAGCTGCCAGCGCTTTTACGAGCGCGACTGGCCGGCGATGCTCGAAAGCCCGATCGCGCCGGAAAACGGCGCCATCCGCGCACCGGAGGAGAGCGGCTTCGGGATGCGAATCAAACCGGAAGCCTGGAACCATCCCGCGGCGGTCCGGCAGGTCAGCACGTAGCATCACGAAAGGTACACACGTAACGCGACGAACACCAGATACGCCGCGATAATTCCGCCGCCCTGCAACCTGTTCAGGCCCCGGCAGGCCGCGAGCATCACGGCCACGGCAACCGTCAGCAGCATCAGCCATCCGGTATCGAGATAGCCGCCCGCAGTATGCGCGCCGACGCCGCCGAAAATCAGGCCGGGTATCGCGAGCCCCACCACGATGTTCAAGCTGTTGCTGTTCATCGCCTCGGTGATCACCGCCGAACCGCGGTTGCGGAGCGCCAACCTGGCGGCGGTGTAGAGGTTCGGAATCCCGGTGAGAATCGCCAATACCAGTGTTCCGAGCAGTCCGGGTGCGAGCCACCCGGTGGTCAGCCAGGTAGTCGCGCGCACCAGTCCTACGCTCCCCGCGACGATGGCCAGCAGGACGCCGAAGACACGGAAATACAGTGCGGCCGTGCCGGCGTCGTCCGCTTCGTTTCGGCGGCGATCGTCCTTTTCGCTTGCCGTCGCCTCGATCTCGCGGCCGTGCTCCCGCGACTCGCCGGCGGCAGCGGCCAGGAAGTTCCGCCACGCTGCGGGTAGCGGCAAATTTTCGATCGCGCTCCGCGGCATCGCCAGCAGCGAGGTGTACGGCGCGAGCAGCGCCAGTTCCAGGCCCAAAGCCAGGGCAGGCGCGGCGATACCGAGCACCAGGGCCACCGCAATGCCCGTCACCAGCACGCCGACTGCGCCGTTCAGGATGGCGGTCTTGCGGGTAACGGAGATGCGGCCCGCCATCAGTGCGGTCAGCCCGAGCAGGGACGCCAGGTTGAAGAGATTGGACCCGAAGACCACCCCCACGCCGACGTCGGTCTGGCCCGAGAGCATCGCCACAACGGCGGAAGCGATTTCCGGCGAATCCGCGCCGAGCGCCGTCAGGAAGCCGAGAAACTGCTCGGAAATTTCGAGCCTCCGCCCGAGGCGCCCGAGCGCACGCGAGAGGAAGACGCTTCCTCCAACCACAAGCGCCAGACTTCCGAGGAAGACGGGGATGGAATAGCACAAGGGCATCGGAACGGGAGAACTTCCGGGGTTCCCGGTCGTCCGTTCCGATTATATAGAGCGCGCTGTTGAGCCGCCAACTCGATCCGTGCGTTACATCGCGGGGAACATGCGCCGGTGCGCGCTGATATAATCCTCAACGCGAAGGCAAATATGGCAGACAATCACGATCCCCTGCGGCGCACTTTTCTGAAAACAGGAGCGGCAGCCATGGGCAGCATGGCTTTCGGCGCCGACCGTCCCGTACGGCCGAACCTCATCTTTATGACCACGGACGGGCATCGCCCGGACGCGCTCAGCCTGAACGGGAACCGCATACTCCAGACGCCGAATTTCGACCGCATCGGAAGAGAGGGAGTTCAATTTCGCAATTCCTTCGTCACTAATGCGCTCTGCCTGCCTTCCCGCGCGACGGCGCTGACGGGCCTGCACACGCACGTCACCGGGTGCGTGGACAACCAGGACCGCGCCATCCCCGCCGACATCCCGATGTTCACCGATATGCTGCGCGAGGCAGGCTATGAAGTCGGCCTGTTCGGCAAGGCCCACGTTCGCGACCTGGACAAGCGAAACTTCGACTACTACTTCGGCTACCCGGGCGCGGCGACGGATTACTTCTGGCCCGTCATCACCGAAGGCTCACACGGCCAATCCGGCCCGCCCACGGTGCACGACGGCTACGTCGAAGACCTGGTCATGGACCGGGCGATCCGGTGGATGAAACAGAAACGCGAAAAGCCGTTCTGCATGATCTTCTGGTTCCAGTCCCCGCACGCGCCCTTCTTCCGGCCGCGCCGGCTGCTCGACCTTTATAACGGCATCGCGATCCCCAAGCCCGCCACCTTCGACGACGACCTCAAAGGCTACCCCGGCAAGCCGCGCGCCTTTGCCAACGCCGACGACAGCATCGGAACCTACGTGCGCCGCTCCCAGACGAAGAGTAATTGTGCCCGAACCCTGGAGGAAGTGGTCAAGGACTACTACGCCGGAATCGTCTCCGCCGATGAGAACGTCGGCAAGCTGTTCAACGCGCTCACCGGGATGGGTCAACTCGACGACACCGCCATCATGTTCTCCGCCGATCATGGGTTCTTTCTCGGCGAGTGGCGAAAATACGACAAACGGTTCATGCACGAACCCTCCATCCGGACGCCCATGCTGATTCGCTACCCGAGAATGGTCCGCCCGGGTTCCACGGTGGATGAGATGGTGACGAACCTGGACATCGCGCCGACCTTCCTTGAACTGGCGGGGATCGACGTTCCCAAGCGGATGCAGGGCCTCAGCATGGTGCCCTTCCTCAAGGGCGAGAAGCCGAAAACCTGGCGCAAAGACTGGCTGTACGAATACTACGAATACCCCGGCCCTCATAACGTGCCTAAAAACCGGGGCATCCGCACGGACCGCTATAAGTTCATCCACTACTACGAAGCGCCGGAGGAGTTCGAGATGTATGATCTCGAGCAAGACCCCGGCGAACTTCACAACCTCTACGGCAACCCGCGCCATGCCGGGTTGGCCGGCGACCTGCGGCGGCGCCTCGCGGAACTACGCGAGGAGACGAACGACCACTACGTTTTCCAACCGCCGTCCAATCGCGGCTAGTGGGGTAGGCCTCCTGGCCTGCCCAAGCGCGCGGAGCGCGCCTTTTTTCGCGCGCGGGCGCACTTACGTCGGGAGCTTCGAAGTATCCCAGCCGCCGCCGAGAGCCTTAATCAACAACACACTCGCTTCCATGCGCCGCCGCAGCAGATCCAGTTCGGTGGACTCGTTTTGCAGCGCGATGTCCTGCGCGGAAACCACGTCGAGGTAGGTCACGAGCCCCCCCTTGTAGCGGGTCAGCGAGAGGTTGAGCGATTCTTCCGCCGCCTGCACCGCAACCCGCTGCGCCGCGGCCTGCTGCTCGAGAATGCGCAGGCTGGAGAGGTTGTCTTCCACTTCCCGGAACGCCGTGAGCGCCGCTTGTCGATACGCGGCCAGCGTCTGGTCGTACACCGCCTGGGCGGACTCGGCGACGGCGCGCCGCCGTCCGGCATCGAAGACCGTCTGGAGCATGGTCGGGCCGACCGCCCAGAAGCGGCTCGGCCAGTCGAGCCAGTTCACCAGCCGGCCGCCCTGAAACCCGCCGGCCGCGCTCAGCAGTAAGGACGGGAAGAACGCGGCGCGCGCTATACCGATATTCTCGTTGGCTTCCGCCATGCGGCGCTCCGCGCCGGCGATATCGGGCCGCCGCTCCAGCAATTCGGAGGGCAACGCCGCCGGGACAGCGGGCGGCGTGGAGGCCAGAGGAGCCGGAGCGAACTTCACCTCTCCCGGATTCCGGCCGACCAGGACGGCAATCGCGTGTTCGAACTGAGCACGCGCCACCCCGACTCCGATTTCCTGCGCCCGCGCGGTTTCCACTTGCGTGCGCGCCTGGGCCACTTCCGCCTTCGAGGCAAGACCGCCGTCGAAGCGGTGCCGGGTGAGTTCGAGCGCCTTCCCGAAGGCTTCGATAGTCTCGTTGAGAAGGTGGTCCTGCGCATCCAGGC
The DNA here is from genome assembly GCA_963796485.1 of Bryobacterales bacterium. GTDB lineage: Bacteria > Acidobacteriota > Terriglobia > Bryobacterales > Bryobacteraceae > CAWCDJ01. The sequence continues at coordinate 94,041 of CAWCLV010000008.1, read as the reverse complement.
TGCGCATCTCGAAGTAGTCTACAGCCAACTCGGAGTGCAGGCTGAGGCGGACGGTTTCCATGTCGGCTGCCGAGGCCTGCGCTTCTTCGCGGGCGGCGTTGACCGAATGGCGGATCCGCCCCCACAAGTCGACTTCGTAAGTGAAATCGAAGGGGGCTGTAAGCAGGCCGTAGGCGCCGGTGGAACCTGAATTGGTAGTGCGGGAAAGCCGGTTGCCGGAAATCGACGGGCCGGCGGAAACGTTTGGCCATAGCCCGGAACGGTTGATCGCGATCAGGGTCCGCGCTTCGCGGAATCGCGCTTCGGCTCCCTTCAGAGTCCAATTCGACGAGTCTACCCGGCTCTCCAGATCGTTGAGTTCGGGGATCCCGAATACCTGCCACCAGTCGGCGCGGAGCTTGTCGTCGCGCGGCTGTCCCGGCTTCCAACCGTTTACTTCGACAAACGACGAGGGAGGCGCCTCGCTGAAAGTGGGCGGGGTGGGCGGAACCGGGCGCTCGTATTTCGGCCCCACGGTGCAACCCGCAAGGAGCATTGCGGCAATCGACAACCACGCCCGCGCAGCCCTCATTGCTTCCCTTCGGAAACGCGTACCTGTGCGCCGGAAGTCAGCGAGTCCGAGGGATTCTCGATGACCTCGTCCGCGGGAGAGACCCCGGAGACGATCTCCACCTCGTTGCCGAAGTCGCGGCCCATCGTGACGGGCGTCAGCTCCGCCTTTCCGCCGCGCACCACGGCCACGCGCAGGCCTTCCGAGCGGAAAATCAGGGTGTTTACAGGCAAAACCACACCCGACGATTTCGCGCCGAGTTTGAAATGCGCCAAAACGTAAGCGCCCGGAAGGAGTTCGCCCGTCGGATTCTCAACGTCCACCTCGGTGAGCAGGGTCCGCGATGCGGGGTCGATCGCTTCCGCGGTGCGCACGATCTTCCCGCGGAAGGTCCGGCCGGGGTATTCATTCAGCGTGAGGGTGGCCGGGCTGCCCGGCCGGGCGGCACGCGAGTTCGCTTGCGGAACATTCACGTAGACGCGCAAGCGTTTGGTGGCCGCCAGGTCGAACAGTTCCTTGCCAGGCGAATTCGCGCCGGCATCGATGAGCGCGCCGATATCGGTGTTGCGCGCGGTGATCACACCGTCGAACGGGGCGTACAGCTTTTCGAAGCGCTGCGTCTCCTCCAGACGGCGCACGTTGAAAACAGCCGAATCGACCATGGCCTTCCTGGCCTGCAAATCGCCCTGCTTGTTCTCGACATCCTGCGGCGCCACGGACTCGCTCTTGAGCAGCGCGACGTAGCGCTCCGCGGTGGTGCGGGCAAGTTCGTAATTGGCCTTGGCGGTTTCCACGTCGGCCCGGGCCTGGTCGAGCTGCCGGTCCAGCTCGGGAGCTTCGATCTCGGCGAGCAACTGGCCGGCCTTCACATGGCTCCCGATATCGAAGTACCAGGCCCTGAGATAACCGCTGGTGCGGGCAAAAAGCGGCGTCGCGACGAATGCCTCCATGTTGCCGGGAAGCACCAATTCCTCCGCGAGCGAACCGACCTTCGGATGAAGCACGGCCACGGACTGGATGGCGCGGTCCAACGTTTCCTTGCGCAGGTCATCGTCCGCGTGCACGCGCCTGGCGATCCCGGAGTAAAGCACGAAAGAAAGGCCCGCGGCGGCTGCGAGCAGCAGAACAACCAGGACCAGCCCCGAGGCGACGGATAGTCGCGGGGTCCCGGCCGGCGCTTCGGGGTGCTTATCGCTTTGGCGATCGTTGTGGCTACTCATGTCCATTGTTCATCTGTGGTGTGCGGCGGCCGTGCAGAAGGCTGAACACGGCGGGGACAAAGACCAGGGTCGCGATGGTCGCAACCAGTAATCCTCCAATGACGGCACGGCCCAGCGGTGCGTTCTGCTCACCGCCTTCGCCCAACCCCAGGGCCATGGGGATCATTCCGATGATCATCGCGATCGCGGTCATCAAAACCGGGCGGAACCGCGTGGTTCCGGCGGCAATCGCCGCTTGCACCGGGTCGCCGGTCTGCGTGAGCACATCCTTGGCGAAACTGACCACCAGAATGCTGTTGGCCGTGGCCACCCCCATGCACATGATGGCGCCCATCATGGCCGGCACGCTGAGGGTCGTGTGGGTAATGAAGAGGATCAGGATGATGCCCGCAAGAGCCGCCGGCAGCGCCGTGATGATGATAAACGGATCAAGCCACGATTGAAAATTGACGACGATCAGGAGATAGACCAGGAGCACGGCAAACACGAGGCCGCTAAACAGGCCTCGAAACGAGGTGATCATCGTCTCCACCTGCCCCCGAAGCATGAGCTCGGAGCCGCGGGGGAGGAACTTGCGATTCGCGTCCACGATCTTCGTGACGTCGTTCCCGACGCCTGCCAGATCGCGGCCATCCACTCCACCGAAGATGTCCACCACGCGCTGGATATCGTAGTGGTTCACCACCGCCATGCCTCCGCCGCGGGAGATCGTCGCGACGTCGTCGAGAATTCCGGGGACGCCCGCTTGCCGTCCCGGCAGCGGCACGTTCCGCAGGTCCTGAAGCGATTGCTGGTCATACTGCGGCGTCTGCGTCACCACGTTATAGCTGACCCCGTTGTTGCCCAGCCAGAAAGTAGGCTGCGTCTGAAAGCTGCCGCTCAGCGAGATCAGGACGCTCCCGGCGATATCTCGTTCGGTATAGCCGCTTCCGGCGGCCTTGGTGCGGTCGGCCGAGATGTGGAGGCGCGGTTGATCGAAGAGCTGTTGAATGCGCAGGTCGGAAATCCCGGGCACTCTTCGCATCTGATCCATAATGCGGTCGGCGAGATCGCGGTTGGCTTCCGCGTTTCTGCCCGTGATCTGAACGTCGATCGGGGCCGGCAGCCCGAAATTCAGAATCTGGCTGACGATGTCGTCGGGCAGAAAATAGAACGCGGTGCCGGGAAATTCGCGCGGCAGGGCGTTCCGCAGGTCGCGAACATACTGCTCCGTTGGGCGGTGGCCTTCATTCAGCGAAACCAGAACATCGGCGTCGGCCGACCCGACTTGAGCGGAGTTGCTGTAGATGCTGTTGATGCTGCTGTAAGGAAGCCCGATCTCGTCGAGAATGCCGGACAGTTCCGCATGCGGAATATGCCGCCGGATCGATTGCTCCACGAGGTCGCAGATCAGCGCCGTCTCTTCGATTCGCGTGCCCGTCTTGGCCCGAAGATGCAGCTTGAATTGGCCGGTGTCGGAGGTCGGAAAGAAATCCTGGCCGATCCACGGCTCCAGCAGAAACGCAGAGAGGCACAGAAGCAGGAAGGCGGGGACGAAGATCCGCCGGCGCCTCACCAGCATAGTGAGCACCGCCGCGTAAAGGTACCGGATGCGCTCGAAGCCCCGGTCGAACGCGCGGTGGATGAGCACAAACGGATTGAACGTGGGCGCGTGGCTCTTCAGCCGGAGCAGGTACATCGCCAATGTCGGCACGAGCGTCCGCGAAAGGACGTAGGACGCGAGCATGGCGAACACCACCGCCTCGGCCAGCGGCACGAAGAGATACCGCGCCACGCCGTAGAGGAAAAACATCGGCAGGAATACGATGCAGATGCACAGCGTGGAAACCAGCGCCGGCACCGCGATCTGCGCCGCGCCCTCCAGAATGGCATCGTGCAGCGAATGGCCTTCTTCGAGGAACCGCTCGATGTTTTCGATCGTGACCGTGGCATCGTCCACCAGGATGCCGACCGCCAGCGCCAGGCCCCCCAGCGTCATGATGTTGATGGTCTCGTGCAGAAAGCTGAGCAGGATGACCGAGGTCAGGATCGAGAGAGGGATGGAAACCGCGATGATCACGGTGCTGCGCCAGCTCCCCAGGAAGAGCAGGATCATCAGCCCGGTCAGGCACGCTGCGATCACCGCTTCCCGGATCACACCGGCGATGGAAGCGCGGACGAAGATCGACTGGTCGCCGATCGGCTGCATCTTCAAAGCCGGGGGCAAGGTGGCTGCAACCACCGGCAGCAGTTTGCGGACGCCTTCGACCACCGAAAGTGTGGATGCGTTCCCCTGCTTCAGGATGGTGAGGAGCGCGGCGCGGCGGCCATCCTGCCTGACGATGTTGGTCTGCGGCGCGAAGCCGTCGCGCACGTGGGCCACGTCGCGGATGTAAATCGGCGAGCCGTTCACCACCTTGATCGGAAAATCATTGAACGCCTCGACCGACTTGGGGCTGCCGTTCAGGTCGACGTCGTATTCGAACTGTCCGATTTTGGAGGCGCCGGCGGGAAGGATCAGGTTCTGGTCGCCGATCGCGGTAGTGACGTCCGCCGGGGAGAGGCCTTTCGATTGCAGCGCCGCGGGGTTGAGATCGACTACGATCTGCCGCTGCTTTCCGCCATAGGGATAAGGAATGGCGCAGCCCGGAATAGTTACCAGCCGGGTTCGAATGAAGTTTACGCCGTAATCGAAGAGCTGTTGTTCGGACAGTCCCGGCCCCGAGAGGCCCAACTGCAGGATCGGGACGCTCGAGGCGTTGTAGACCAGGAGAAAAGGCGGGTTCGTGCCCGGCGGGAACTGCCGGAGCACTGTTTGCGAGATCGCGGTCACCTGGGCCACCGCGTTGTTCACGTTTGCCGTCGGCTGGAAGAAGATCTTGATGATGGCTCGCCCGTTAATCGACTGCGACTCGATGTGCTCGATGTCGTTCACGGTCGTGGTGAGGGAGCGCTCGTACGACGAGGTGATCCGCTGCTCCATTTCCTCGGCGTTCATGCCGTTGTAGTTGAACGCGGCCGCAATCACCGGGATATCGATATTGGGAAAAATGTCGGTCGGGGTCCTGAGGATGATGACGGGCGCCAGAATCAGGATCAACAGCGCCAAAACGATGAAGGTGTAGGGACGCGAGAGCGCTACTCGGACAATCCACATTCTTCTCTGCCCCTGGGCGCCATGAAACGGAGGTTCGCCAAATTAGTCAGCTGCCGGCTAATCGCCGAAAACGATGTGCTCAACTCAGTCCTCTGAGTCCGCGGCGCAACGCAACCGCTCCGCACAAACCCGAAACGCAGGGCTCCCACGAAGGTACTGCGCCGTTTCGATATCTGTATAGACTCGATTGTCGCACGATGCGCGAAGTGCGGGAGACCTGGTTGCGCGCCCGCGAGACGGGCGATGCTATGCTCGACGTGGCAGCGGCAGTTACGTCCCGTAATGGGCATCAGGAGGCGCAATGGGCTCGAACAGGCGAAGTTTTCTAATAGGCTGCATGGCTGCTCCGTGCGTGGCAGGCGCGGCCCAGGACGAGCGCTCGACGGCTCCGGGCGCGGACTGGCTGATCGATCCATCGCCCTTCGCGGCGCGCGTGGTTCGCGGTCCGGATAGCCGCGAGGTGTCTCTCACGAACGGCCTGCTGCGCCGCGCATTTCGGGTGTCGCCGAACGGAGCGACCGTGGCGCTCGACAACCTCATGACCGGCGCGTCTCTGCTGCGCGGCGTCAAGCCCGAGGCGGCCCTGACCATCGACGGAAGCCAGGTCAACGTGGGTGGGCTGACCGGGCAGCCCGATTACGCTTACCTGCTGCCCGAATGGCTCGACCGAATGCAGTCGGACGAAGGCTCATTTCGCTGTACCGGATATGAGACCGCATCGGTCGAGGAGCGCTTCCCGTGGAAGCAGGTGCGCTACGCATCGTCCAAGACCTGGCCGCCGCATGGCGCGGGGCTCGTCTTCCACTACGAAGCGCCCCCGGGGACGCTCGCCGGGTTGCGGGTGGACATCCACTACGAGATGTACGACGGCATTCCCGCCATCGCCAAGTGGCTGGTCATTCGTAACGAGAGCGCGCGCGCCGTGCGGCTCAACCGGTTCACCAGCGAGATCCTGGCGGTCGTGGAGCAGGAGTCCCGCGTGGAAGTGGAACCGCCGCCGCCCAATTCGATCTACGTCGAAAGCGATTACACCTTCGGCGGCATGGATCCGCGCGGTTCCAGCCACACGACTTTCTGGGTTCCGGACCCGCAATACACTACCCAGGTGAACTACCAGCGGCGCGCGCCGCTCCAGTTGGAAAGCCGCCCGCCGCTCGGCCCGAACGTGACGATCGCACCCGGCAAGGCCCTCGAGACATTCCGTACCTTCGAGCTGGTCTACGACAGCACCGATCGCGAGAGGAACGCGCTGGCACACCGCCGCATATACCGCACAATCGCTCCATGGACTTCCGAGAACCCCATTCTGATGCACGTGCGGCAGTCCGACCCCGCGAGCGTCAAACTGGCGGTCGATCAGTGCGCCGCCGTCGGGTTCGAGATGGTGATTCTCAGTTTCGGCAGCGGCTTCGAGGCGGAAAACGACGACCCGCAATACCGTTCGCAGCTCCGGGACCTGGCCGAATATGCGCGCGGGAAAGGCATCGAACTGGGCGGCTACTCGCTGCTGGCCAGCCGCCGCATCAGCGACACAGACGACGTAATCAATCCGCAAACCGGAAAAACCGGCGGGGCGATTTTCGGGAACTCTCCGTGCCTCGGCAGCCGTTGGGCAGAGGCCTACTTCCGAAAGCTGCATACCCTTTTCGAGACCACCGGCTTTCGCGTGCTGGAACACGACGGATCCTATCCGGGCGACGTGTGCGCCTCCACCGCGCACCCCGGACATGAAGGGCTGGAAGACTCCCAGTGGCGCCAGTTCGAGGTGATCCGCGACTTTTACCGCTGGGCCCGGGCGCGGGGGATCTATCTCAACGTGCCGGATTGGTATTTTCTGAACGGCTCCAACAAAGCAGGCATGGGCTACCGCGAAACCAACTGGAGTTTGCCCCGTGAACGGCAGTTCATCCTTGCCCGCCAGAATATTTTCGACGGCACCTGGGACAAGACTCCGAGCATGGGTTGGATGTTCGTGCCGCTGGTGCAATACCAGGGGGGCGGCGCCACGGCCACTCTCGAGCCGCTCAAAGACCACCTTGACTCGTATGAGCAGCACCTCGCCCAGAATTTCGGAGCGGGGGTACAAGCCTGCTATCGCGGCCCGCGGCTCTACGATTCGGATGAGACCAGGGCCGTGGTGGCACGCTGGGTGAGCTTCTACAAGGCTCACCGCGCGATTCTCGATTCCGACGTGATCCATCTGCGCCGGGCTGACGGCCGCGATTGGGACGGCTTGCTGCACGTCAACCCGGCCCTCGAGGAGAAAGCGCTGGCCATGATTTTCAACCCGCTCGATTCCGCCATCCACCGCACCATCCGGCTGCCCCTTTACTACACGGGTTTGCGGGGCTCGGCCCGCCTGCGGGTGAACGGCGGTGCGGCGCGGACGCTGAGTCTGGACTCGGATCATACGGTAGCGCTCGAGGCCGACATCCCGCCGCGCGGTTGGATCCGGGTATTGGTGGAAAGTGTTTGATCAGACCGCGGTATCTGTTACACTTCGGATCGGTACAAGCCATGACCAGCAGGGAACGGGTTCTGGCTGCCATCGATCACCGGCCGCCTGACCGGGTCCCCATCGATTTCGGCAGCACGAGCGTCACCGGCATGCACGCAAGTTGCGTGGCCCAATTGCGTGACCACTACGGCCTGGAGCGGCGCCCCGTCACGATTCACGAACCGTTCCAGATGCTCGGGCTCATCGAAGAGGACCTCAGGCGCGCGATCGGCGTCGATGTCGATGGCGTATTTCGCCGGAATACCATGTTCGGCGTTCCGGTCACAGACTGGAAGCCGTGGCGCACGCACCAGGGTCTGGAAGTACTTGTGCCGGGCGGGTTCAATACCACCACCGGCGCCAACGGCGACACCCTCATCTACCCGGAAGGCGACCTGTCGGTCCCCCCCAGCGGCCGCATGCCGAAAGACGGCTACTTCTTCGATTCGATCATCCGCCAGGAGCCCATTGTCGAAGAGAACCTGAACGTGGAAGACAACCTGGAGGAGTTCCGGCCGATTACCGAAGAGGAACTCGCCTCGGTGAGGACGGATGCCGAAGCCGCCGCCAGCCACGGGCGCGCCGTCATCGCGGCCCTGGGCGGCACCGCATTCGGCGATATCGCGCTGGTTCCCGCGCCCTTTCTCAAGCACCCGAAAGGGATTCGCGATATCTCCGAGTGGTACATGTCCACCACCTCGCGGCGCGATTACATTCACGCGATCTTCTCGCGCCAGTGCGAAATCGCAATCGCGAACCTCGCGAAACTCCATGCGGCCGCGGGAGAGTTCATCGACATCCTTTACGTCTGCGGAACCGACTTCGGTACGCAAAAGGGCACGTTCTGCTCGGTCAATACCTTCCGGGACCTCTGGTTTCCGTACTATCGCCGCGTCAACGATTGGGTCCACGCCAACACCTCGTGGAAGACGTTCAAGCACTCCTGCGGGTCGGTGGACCGCTTCATTCCGCCTTTTATCGAAGCCGGCTTCGACATCCTCAACCCGGTGCAGTGCTCGGCCGCCAATATGGACCCCGCTCATCTCAAGGCGGATTACGGCAGCCGGGTCGTGTTCTGGGGCGGCGGTATCGACACCCAGCAGGTGCTCCCCTTCGGGACGCCGGAAGAGGTGCGGCGGCAGGTGATCGAGCGATGCTCCACGTTCTCGACCTGCGGCGGCTTCGTCTTCAACACCATCCACAACGTGCAGGCGCGCACGCCGGTCGAAAACATCGTGGCGATGATCGACGCGGTGCACGAATTCAACGGGGCCGCGGGCGCATAATTCGCGGCGCCCTCACGGAAGCCGCTCGAACCGCACCGCCAGGAAGGGCTTGCCGGGAAGGTTCATATTGAACTTCCCCGTAAACGTACCGGCCACCGGCGTGACAGTCATCTCCCAGGGGTCGATGATGTCGGCGTGGTATCGCGGCCCTGGCGCGAGATCGAATTCGTACTCCGCCGGCTGGCTCGCGTCGAAATAGAAGAGGTAGTACTTGCCGGGCCGGCCCGCGCCCAGATAATACGTCGAGAGGTTGTCCAGTCCTTCCGCCGGTGCACCGTCCAGAATCTTGCGCAGGAATGCGATCCGCGCCGGACTCTGGCCATGCAGCACCCCGCCCTTCGACCACCACAGCACGTCATTCGGATCCAGGTACGTTTCGCCATGACCCACGTACGCGCCCGACACCGTCCCCACCCAAAAACGCCGCACCAGCTCCTGCGCCGGGATGTTGCCCCATCGCTTCGGAATGTTCCCTTCGTACTTACACTCGTCGTAGATCACCGGCTTGCGGTACTGCGCGACGTATTCGCGCGCCTTCTCGAGATCGGATCCCTGGATGCTTACGTGCGTCACCCAAGGCTTGGAGTGGTCGTACATCACGACGCTGTGATGGATCGAGCGCAGGTGCTGGTACGGATCGTTTTCCTGCACGATACGGAAAAAACGGTCCCAATCGGCAACGTTTTTCGTTTTGACGAGGTCCCACTCGTTCGCCAGCGACCACCAGACGTTTCGATAAGCCGAGAGCCGCGCCACCGTGTATCGCAGGTACCGGTCGTTGACTTCGGCGGGCATCGAAGCATAGCCCCACCGGTCGTAGGGATGAAACAGGATCAGGTCGGCCTCGATGCCGATGGCCTGAAGATCGCGGATCCGGCGCTCGAGATGCCGGAAGAATTCCGGATTGAACCGGGCGAAGTCGTTCTTCCCCGACGCATCGCGTTCGAAGGGATAGTACACCGGTTCGTTCGTGTTATACGCGTAGCTCTTGGGAAACACGCACATGCGTATTTTGTTGAAGGGCGACGAGCGCAACGTCTCGAGGGTTTGCTCTTCCAGGCGGTCTCCCTGGTGGGTCCACGCGTAGCACGTTGTTCCGATCGGAACGTACGGCTTCCCGTCCTCATAGGCGAAGTGGGTCGTGTACCGCACACGGACGGGTCCGTGATTCTTCGCGGAGGGCGGCGCCACGGACACCGCGCCGGTTTTCCGATCGAGCGCGGGAACGTTGCTGCTGGTAACGTAGGTCCACTCGCCGGTTTCGTCCGGCATGAAGCGGATTCGATACGCGCCGCCGCCGTCGTAGAAGCCGTCCACCTCGACCGTGCGGTGGCGAAAACGGAACTGCGCCGAGAGCCGGACGTCCACAAACGGATTACCGGCGGAAGGCCCCTGGAGCGCGATCTCGAAGACTCCCCATCGCTCGACTGGCTGAGCGCCGGCGAGACCGCAGCAGCACAGCAGCGCGATACAGGCGACATTGAGCCGTTTCATCCCTGCCCTCTCCCAGGCGTCCCGCGACCGATTACGCCTTCTCTTTCCCGATCTCCTGCGCCGTCCGTTTAACGATCGCGTCCAGCGCTCCGAGGTCCTGCTTAACCCCGCCGGCCGTAGCGACGATGTTGCGGTCGCTGGTCCAGTGGTCGCGGTACCAGGTGCAGCTTTCGAACCGGTCGTTGTGCTCCTTCATCCAGCGCTGCAGCATCGTTCGATAGTGCGCAAGTTTGGCCTGCTCTCCGCGATCCTGCGCGAGGTTCTTCATCTGGTACGGATCGGAGACGTTATCGAACAGAAGTTCGGAGCGGTCGCGGTGGTAAGTGGCGTATGTGTACCGGTCCTCGCGCAAGGCCCTCCACTCCGTCCCGTCCTGCCATGCGGCCGTAGTCCCCATTCCCTGCATGTAAATGGCTTCCGGCCCGCGGCTCGATTTCCCCAGCAGGTTCCCGCTGAGATCGGTGCCCTCGACGGCGCGTGGAACCGGCAGACCGAGCGCGCCGAGAACCGTCGGCATGATGTCGGGTGTGCTCAGCAGCGTGTCGCTTGCTCCGGGCCGGATGCGTCCGGGCCACCGGACGAGGAACGGCACGCGGCAGGCTTCCTCATAGAAGATGTACTTCGCGCGGCGTCCATGCGAGCCGAACATCTCCCCGTGGTCCGACGTGAATACCAGGAGCGTATCGTTCTCAAGCCCTTGCTCCCGCATCGCGTTCAGCAGGCGGCCAAGCGAGCGGTCGATTTCCGCCGTCATGGCGTAGTACCCCTGCATGAACTGGCCGACCCTGGACCGGTAGTCCGGCTCCGGCGTCGCCCAGGCATCGGCGTAGGGATCCGGCGTGTCGGAGTAATTGCGCCGCAGCGGGATCTGCACATTCCGAAACTGCTCCGCAAAATCAGACGGACAGTTGGCCCAGTCCCATGCGTCATGAGGCGGTCCCCACGAAAGGAACAGCGCGAAAGGCCGCGCTTGCCCGCGGCGCGCCCGCAGGTACTCGATTGCCATCGAAGTCTGCGAATCCGGCTCGTACTGCTTGTAGATCTCACGCCGGGGCGTATTCCGGAAATACGGGGCGCCGTGGTACGTGTGATTGAAATTGTACGCGGCCCAGTGCTGGTCGAAGCCCAGCCGGTAAGGCCCCGGAGGCACGAAGCCGTTCTTCGTTTCCTCGTGGTGCCCCAGCTGGTTGGCCCAGAGGTGCCACTTGCCGATGTACGCCGTGTCGTAACCGCCCCGCGTGAGTACGTGGCCGAAGCACTCGTGCTCCGGGCTGAGCCGGAGTTCGTTGATCACCATTCCCGTGCCGGACTGGTATTTGCCCGTCATCAACGAAGCGCGGTACGGCGCGCATACCGGAGTCGAAGGCACGGCATGGCGTACGTCGAGCGACTCGCGGGCAAGGCGGTCGATGTTGGGAGTGCACGCATACTCGTCACCCGCATAGCCGCACGAAAACCGGCGCAGCTGGTCGGCGAAAACATAGATCAGGTTCACGGGGCGATTCCGGTTTTGCGCCAGGCCCGCAACCGCACTCGCCGTTTGCCCCAGGAAAACGCGACGGCTGACGTCCGATTTGCTCATCGATTTCCGCCCTCTACGCTGGAGTTACGAATTCAATTCCTGCCAGAAGGCTTTGTAGTACTTCAGGAAGCGGTCCGGCTCCTTGCTCTCGGCGACTTCCGCGAGCGTGTACCGCGAATATCCCGATTCCCGCAGGAGCCGGAACAGTTCGCGATACGGGTACCCGCTGTAGAGTTCGTTGATGTGGACGCTGCGAATAAACCGGCCAAGAAGACCAAAGCTCTGCCGCACGGAACCGTCCACGACGTCGGTCGGGTTTGAGTTCCAGCAGGCGCCGACGTTCGGATGATCGGCGGCGTGCAGAATCTCGGCGGAGGTCTTCGGCTCCTGCGTATCGCGCCCATGCACCTCCATCCAGATCTCGATCCCATTCGCCTGCCCGTAGGCCGCAAGTTCGCGCAGGCCGCCGGCGATGTTCTGAATCGTCGTTGCATACGGAACGCCCTTCGGCAGCCCGTTCGGACGCACCTTGACGCCGAGCGCCCCGGTGTCCCGGGCCAGGTCCACAAACCGCTTGCCGGTCGCGATCTGTTCGCGGCGCACCGCGCCGTCGGGCGACTCGAACTCGCAGGTCGTCCCGTAGCTCAGCAGCCTCACCTTGGACCGCTTGAACCGGTCGCGCACAGCCGCGCGCTCTCCGGCGTTCAGCGACGGTTCGACCCCGTGCTTATGGCCGGTTCGCAGCTCCACCGCCGCGAGCCCGGCACCCTCGAGAGTCTGGATCACTGTCTCGAGGTCCATCCCCTGCAGGAGATTGTACGTGACACAGCCCAGTTGAAAGCCGGAACCGGCGGCGAACGAAGGCATCGGGGCGGCGAGGGCTCCTGCTAAGGCGACAAAGGAACGTCTGTTCATAGGCAAGAATCGATACGCACACTTATGATACGCCTGATAATAGCAATTCGAGTCGAGTTGGAGGTACGGCATGAAAACCACCAGACGCGCTCTCCTGCAATCCGCCGCCGTGGTCGGCGCGGCGCTCCCCTCGCGGCCGGCGCCCGCCTCCCCGGCGCCGCCGGATGCGACCGTGATCGCCCGCCGGCATGGCCTGGTGCGAACGCAGCCGACGCCCGAGTTCTTCGAGGGTCTGCTCCTGGGAAACGGCGACATAGGCGTATGCGTGACAGTGCGCCCCGATGCCATGGGCCTTCACATCGGCAAGAACGACGTCTGGGATATCCGCGTCAGCGAAGAGCACGCAGCTCAAATCAAGCCGTTCAGCGAGGTGCTCGAACTCTGGAAAAAGGCCGGTGACGAAGCCAAACGCCGCGGCCATCCGGAGATGACCTACCTCGAGTCGAACATCGACTTCTTCCGCGAGTACTCCGAGCTGATGCAGGCCTCCTATCGAAAGCCGTGGCCGCGGCCGTGGCCGTGCGGGACGATCTGGCTGCACTGGGATCCGCGGAACATCCGGGTCGTGCGCCAGGAGTTGGACATTTCGAATGGCGTGCTGACGCTCCGGCTGGCACACGACAACCTGCGCGGGCAGGTTCGGCAGATTCAACTGGCCTGCTTCGTCAGCCGCGAAAACGGCCATATCTCGGTGACCAGCGACTCGCCCATTCCCATCCTCTCGGCCGCCTACCAGCCGAACTGGGATCCCGAGGCGAAGCTGCCCGAGCCCGAGGTCCAGGCGGAAAACAATCATTTCTCCGGATACCAGTACTTCCCGGCGACCGCGCCGACTCAAAGCCGGCCGGACCCGCCGAGAACGAAAAACGACCGCAATTTCGCGCTCTACGGCGTGCTGGCGGGGAATTGGAGCGTGGAGGCAACGCGCCCGCGAAGCGTCCTGCTCCGCGCGAAGGAGCCCCAACCGCTCCGTTTGGACGTGACGCTGTTCACTCCGCGCGATGTACCGGACAACGTCGCCCACGCACGGGAGGAGGCGATCCGCTTCTCCTCGCTGCCGGCGGCCGGACTGCGGGCGAAATCCGCGGACGAATGGGCGCTCTTCTGGTCGGCCTCCGCGGTGGAACTGGCGGATCGGGAACTGGAGGAAATCTGGTACCGCAACCAATATTTTCTGGCCTGCTGCCTCAAGCCCGGCAAGGTGGCCCCCGGCCTCTTCGGGAACTGGAGCAGCGGCAAAATCGGCACCGCCTGGCACGGCGATTATCACATGAACTACAACACCCAGCAGGTGTGGTGGGGCGTATTTTCCAGCAATCATGCCGAACAGCATGAGCCGTACACACGGCTGGTCGAAAGTCTCGTGCCTATGGCCGAATGGAACGCCCGCGTCCAGTTCGGGTTGCCGGGCGCGTATTTCCCGCATTCCGCATATCCCGTGCCGAGCACCGTGAACCCCTATCCGGCACCGCCCTGGGGCTACGAAATCTGCGAGACGCCCTGGACCGTTCAGAGCCTCTGGTGGCAGTACAAGTACACGCTCGACCCGCAGTATCTCCGCCGCGTGTATCCCGTCCTGCGCAAGGCGGCCGATTTCCTAGTCGCCTTCGTCAAGAAGGGCGAAGACGGCAGGTACCACATCTCCCCCACGGTCTCGCCGGAGAACTGGGGCGCAACGGTCGATTTCCGGCTCAACCGCGACTGCATCATCGACCTCGCCCTGACTGCGTTCCTGCTCGACGCCATGCTCGAAGGGTCGCGAGCGATGGGCGTCGATGAAGCGCTCAGAGAGAAATGGCTGGAGGTGAGACGCAACCTGGCGCCGTATCCCGCGGTGGATGGCCCGTATGGCCGCGTGTGGCTGGATGTCCTGGATGCTCCGCGGGAGTGGGTCTATAACGTTCCGGTCACGCTGGCGCCGGTGTTCCCGGGAGAGCAGGCGGGTATCGGCTCCCCGCCCGAGGTGCTCGAACTGGCGCGCCGGACCGCGCGGACCGTGCGGCTCGAAGGCGGCAACGACCTGGTGTGGCAACCGCTGGCCCGCGCCCGTCTCGGCATGCTCGATCTCAAGTGGTTCAAACGCGAAGTCCGCTACTCCATGACACCGCTCGGCGTTGCCAATGACCGCGTGCGCCAGATCGGCGGCCGGTATAGCGACGATACCAACTTCGACTTCATGATGCGGATGGGCGTCTGGACCGAAAACCTGTCGCTGCCCGCCGTGATCAACGAGTGCGTCTTGCAGAGCTATGACGGCATCATCCGGCTGTTCCCGAATAGGGCAAATCTGGGGAAGGCAAGATTCCACCGCCTTCGTGCGGCCGGGGCATTCCTCGTTTCGGCTTCCTGGGACGGAAAATCGGTCGCGGAGGTCACGGTGAGAAGTGAGAAGGGCTCGCCGGCCAAGGTGGCGAATCCCTGGGGATCTTCAGCCTGCGACGTCCAGACGATTCCCGGCGGCAAGCCCGTGAGCCATAGGCTGAACGACGGAGTGATCGAGTTCCAGACAAACCAGGGCGAAAGCTACCTCCTGCGCCGGCTCGCGCGGGCATAAACCCCGACTTGCCTTTCATTCCGGAAGAAACCGGCGGACATCGACCTCCATGAACTCGGCGCGGCGAAACTGCTCCTTCAAGCGATACGGCACCGTGCAGTCGAAAATGGTCTTACAAGTGATGCCCGGCGCGGGAATCGACGGACTGAATTCGGGCGATTGAGACGGATCCAGGGGATGGCAGCGGACTCCTGGAATGAACACCGTGCTGACGTCGCCCTGGTAACGCGTGGTCATCGCCCAGAGAACGTCATTGGAGTCGAAGATGTTCACGTCTTCATCGACCAGGACCACGTGCTTTAGCTCCGGGAACGCCGCAAACGCGGTCAGCGCTGCCTGGCGCTGCCGGCCTTCATCGCCGGGCTGCGCCTTCCGAAACTGGAGAATTGCGAGGAACTTGCCGCCGCCCGCCGAATGGCAGTACACGTTGCGCAGGCGTCCTGGCATGCTGCGCTCCACTAACTGGAGGATGCTGGCCTCGGTCGGAATTCCAGTCAGGTTCACGTGCTCTTCCCCGGGGCCGATGATGGTCTGCAGAATCGGATTCCTGCGATGCGTAACCGCCTTGACGGAAATCGAGGGCAATGCGGGTTGGGCTTTGCCGAGGTAGCCGGGGAACTCGGGCATGGCGAACCCCGTGTTCGTTTGGACGTCCTCCCGGATCCGTTCGCCGGGAATAATTTCGCCCTCGATCACGATTTCAGCCCTCGCCAGCGCGAATCCCTCGATCGAGACGCAGCGCACCAGCTCCACCGGGCGGCGCCGCAAACCTCCCGCGATGGTCAGCTCATCCAGGCCAAGCGGCGTAGTGGGAGGTTCGAAGCAAGCGGCCAGATAAACAGCCGGATCCAACCCCATGCTGATCGAGACGGCGAGCGCACGGCCCTGCGCTTCCGCTTTCTTTCGGAAAACGTCGATGTGACGGCCGGGCGCGAAGTAAATGCTCAGACGATCCGGGCCCTGCACGCAGAGCCGGTGAATAGTAACGTCCGCCTCCCCGGTTTCGGGGTCCTGGGCGCGCACGAGTCCGAGGTTGAAATAGGGGCCGGCATCCTGCAAGGTGTTGGTCGGCGCCGGGATCATGGTGCGAAGGTCGAAGGGAGGCCGGACCACGATTTCCTGGCAGGGCGCCTGGCCCGTCTCGACGTACACCGGCGGCTGCGGATGGTTCAGGGCATCGATCAGGTCGAACGGCAGCCGGTCCACGCGGCTGTTTAGCAGGAGCGCCGCGCGTTCCCGGCTCGCCAGAAGTCCCACCACCACCGGCATGCCGTAGCCCTTCACGCAGTCGAAGCGCATCGCGGGTCCGATCTTCGTGGGAGACGCCGTTGGCGTCCCGGCCCCTACCTGACGGTAGACACCCGCCAGTTCGGCCACCGGATCCACCGGCTCCCGGGTAGTGACGAGTTGGCCGGGGATGGAGGCGAGGAAATCGAGCGCGGAGCGGAGGTCGGTAATCCCGGTTGCGTCCATTGCAGTCTTTTTAGCGCAAAGCGGCCGCCGACGCCGGCGCATGGCTTCGCTCTTTCGGTCCGGAGCCGGACCTTTCGCCCGAGGCTAGCGGGGAATCCCGAGATCGTTTGCCACCCGTTCGAGCGTGGACACGAGCCGGTCCACATGCTTCTCGGTATGGGCCGACGTGCAGGAAATGCGAAGCAGGTTCTGCGCCGCGGCCGGGCGCAGCACCGGGTTGATGTAAATGCCCTCTTCGAGAAGAGCTTTGCAGAGGCGGCACAGGTCCAGCTCTTCCTGGATGACCACGGGTACGATGGCGGTTTCGCCGGGCAGCACGTTGAAACCGCGGGCGCGCAATTCCTCGCGCAGCGCCCGCGCGATGCACAGCACGTGCTGGCGGCGCTCCGGCTCCTTCTTCATGATCTGCAATGACGCCGCAACCGCGGCCACGGAAGCGGCGGGTAAACTGGCGGAGAACACGAACGGCCGGGCTGTGTGCTTGAGGTAATCGACAACCTCCCGCGGGCCGGCGATGAAGCCGCCGACGGAGGCCAGTGACTTGCTGAAGGTCCCCATGATGATATCGATATCATCGAGAACGCCAAGATGCTCGGCGGTGCCGGCGCCGGTCGGGCCAAGCACGCCGATTCCGTGCGCCTCATCCACGTAGACCCTCGCGCCGTAGGGCTTGGCGACACGCAACATTCCGCGTAGATCGGCGAGATCGCCTTCCATGCTGAAGACGCCTTCGGAAACCAGCAGGATCTTATCCTCGGGAGGGCAATTCTCCATGCACCTCTCGAGATGCTCCATATCGTTGTGGCGGAACCGCATGGTCCGCGCCGGCGACCGTAGCGCGCCTTCCACCAGGCTGGCGTGAAGGTTGTGGTCGCAGATCATCACGTCGCCCTTCTCCGTGAGGGCGGAAAGGGTGGCGTAATTGGCCTGGAAGCCCGTGCCGAAGATGATGGCGGCTTCCTTATGGACAAATGCGGCCAGCTCCGCTTCCAGACTCACGTGGATGTCGAGCGTTCCGTTGAGCAGGCGCGAGCCGCTGCACCCGCTTCCGTATTTCTTGATGGCCTGCGCGGCGGCTTCTTTGACCTTGGGGTGCGTGATCAGATCCAGGTAATCGTTCGACCCGAACATCAGCACCTTGCGCCGGCTCATGCGAACTTCGCCCGGACCGCAGCCTTCGCGATCACCGAAGACCTCGAAATACATGTACAGCCCGGCAGACTGCAAATCACTCGGGCGAGTGAAGTTCCGGCATTTCTCGAAAATGTCGTTCGAGGCGCTTCCCTTTTTCCTGCCGGTGATGTCAGTAGTCGATACGCGCATTGGTCCTCAATTCCATTCGTAGATACGGTAGGTCTTGTATCGGGTCGCTCCCATCACTTCAATCGAGCGATTCATTAGAACGTTGTCTTCCAATATCCAAGACATTTCGCAATCGCCAAATCCCATCCTCCGGGCGTTGCGGACAAGGGTCGCGTAAAAAGCCGCGGCAACCCCGGAGGTGCGGTACTCCTCAACCACCCCGAGCGCCAAAACCCGCACAGTTCGGATCAATCGCTGATGATACAGAATCTTCAACAACCCGGTCGGAAACAGACTTCCGCCCGCGGGTTTCAGGGCCTGATTCACGTCGGGAAGTGCCAGCGCGAACCCGACTACCTTGCCGTCGGCCTCCCCCAAAAGCACCAGATCCGGTTTGAGGATCTGCTTCATCTCCTTGGCCATCGCGAAGAATTCTTCGCGCGACATAGGGATATAACCCCAGTTCCGGCTCCAGGCCTTGTTGTAGACATCCCAGACCCGAAGCACGTCCGCCTGAAAGTTCTTCATGTTGATAGGCCGGACTTTTACGCCGCTTTGCGCGAGGGCGCGGTCCGCAATGCGCCCGATCTTCTCGATGTCAATGGTGTTCGCGTTGCTCAGGTACGCCAGTAAATCCTTCGCCTTCCGCAGTCCGGCTTGCGCCATCAACTCAGGATAATAACGGGGGTTGTACGGCATCATAACCATCGGACTGGAATCGAATCCATCGATCAGCATGCCGCACTCGTAATTAGTGGACGGGCTGACAGGGCCGCGCACAAATTCGGCGCCCCGCTCGAACACCCACTGGCGAGCCCGCAGGAGCAGGGCCCCGGAGACCTCGTGATCGTCCACAGATTCGAAAAACCCGAAAAATCCCGCATTTTCCCCGTGCGCGCGGTTATGGGCCCTGTCGATAATTGCCGCAACACGCCCCAATGTCGTACCGTTCCGGTGGGCCCGAAAAAACTCCACCTCCGCGTTGGCATAGTAAGGGTGTTTACCGCGGTCGAGCAGTTCCTTGACCGCAATTCGCAGCGGAGGAACCCAGTGCGGGTCGCCGCGATAAAGCCGGTAGGGCAAGTCGATGAACTCATTTAGGGCTTTCTGACTGTCGACCGCAGTGACCTCAATTCCTGCCAATTGCATGGCCCCCTTCGGATAGTTTCCGGTATAACACCGGGGCGGTCAGAATCAGAGCGGCCGCGACAACGGCCCCCGCCATCACGTCTACCGTATAGTGGTATCGAAGATAAACTGTAGCAAAAATGATGCAAAGAGTGTAGGCAAAATAGAGCCGGTAGAGCCGCTCGGAAATGAAACGGCTACCCCACCACGCCAGGATGGTGAGTTCCGTATGCCCGCTCGGAAAGCAGTCGTAGTGAGCCGATTCCAACCGGTTGAGCGTCGATTGCATAGCGTGGAATAACCATAATCCTTGCAATGGAGTATGTTGCAGGTTCCGCAGAAGAAAGCGGGGTCCGCGCGCCGGGACGATCAGATACCCGATGTAGGACACTAAAAACCCAAGGGCGATTAAAAAAGCTAAATATTGGAATTCCGGATATCTCCGGCGCCACCAAACCAGGAACGGAATCAGCAGGACGGCGGGAATGAACAGCGTATAGATGATCTGCAAAAATTCAGTTAAGCCGGGCGATTGCACCCGCTCCAGCCACACCGTCGGATGTGCATGCCAGATCTGAAAATCCAGATTTGCCAGCCACTGGTCGGCGTCCGTATGGCGCACCGCTGGAATGAACAGCGCCATCTCCTTATAGCAAGCACCTACGTAGGGAAGAGGGTACCAGTTCCGAAAGAACCAGCTTGTCCGGTTCGGCCGTTTGACCTCATAGATCAAAACGGCGCCGCCCGCCAGGTTTGCGACCAGCAGCCACGGCGCGTCCGCCATCCGGCTCCACCAACCCGCGATCAGCATCAGCGAGAATGCGAAATAGGCGAGGATCACCTTATCGACCGCCCAAAACCGGCGGTCCAGAGTGTTAGTCAGTATTGCATCCACCCGGCCTCCTTGTACCAGGCGAGGGTTCGGGAAAGGCCGGCTTCGAGGGTGGTCTTCGCTTCAAATCCGAGTTCGGCGGTGGCACGCGCCGGATCGCAGGTCCAGTGCGTGCATACGGCATCCACCATCTTGTCGCACGAGATGATCCCGGGTTTTCTCCGGATACGGGCCCAAACTTCCGCCAGGGAACCGATCGCTTGCGCTACCGGCACAGGTACCCGCAGAATGCGCGGACGGCGGCCCATAATTCTCGCGGCGGTCTCACCGAAAGTGGTCCACGAGACGGGGTCGCGGTTGGACATATTGTAGGTGCGGCCGGCGGCCGCTTTCGCCTTCGAAGCCACAATCAGTCCTTCGACAAGATCGTCCACATAGATCGCGCTGAACCAGCGCTCTCCACCCGCGATCTCGAGAACGAATCCGCGTGAAATCGATTTCAGGAGCTGAAAGACATCCGTATCGCGCGGCCCGTAGACCACGGGCGGTCGAACGATTATCGCATCCTGAAACATGCGGCGTACCATCTGTTCCGCCTGCAGCTTCGATTTTCCGTAATGTGTCAGGGGGTGGGGAGGTGCATCCTCGTCGAGAGGAACGCCATCCGGACTCGGACCGGCAGCCGCGAGCGAACTGACGTGCACCAGGCGGGCGGAACTCGCCCTCATGGCACGCACCAGGTTTTCGGTTGCGCCTGCGTTGCCCGAATAGTAATCCGCGGAAGCCAGCGCTTTCGTCACGCCGGCCAGGTGAATGACCACCTCGACCCCGCGAAGCGCTTCGGCAAGACCGTCTCCAGTGCGCAGGTCGCCGGGAACGAGTTCTATACCGGAGGGGAGAGGACGCCGGCCGGATTTCGCGCGTACGAGGCACCTGACCGCCTCGCCCGTGGATGCGAGGCGATCGAGCAAGTGGCTGCCGATGAACCCGGTCCCGCCGGTAACCAGGATCATTTAATCGGCGGTGCTGCGGAAGACGACGTCTCCGAAATAGCTCTCAGCGACCGTTCCGGTGTGCTGGGAATTAATCTGAATACGCAGTCCCTTGATGTGGGGAGCGGCTTTTCCGAAGGCTCGCTGGTAGTCCGCGGCCAGATTGCGACTCTCTTTGAGCCACTGGTTCTCTTCACTGGTGCCGGACTGGCATACAATGGCAAAAATATGGACCAGCGGAAGCGAGCTGGCGCTCTGCGCCGTGCCTTTCGGCGCCGTCGTGTCCCACAAATAGGTGATCACCCGGCGATCGGCAAACAAAACCAGGAGTTGTGCCGCCTGATCGTCCGTCGCGCTGCGGCGGAAATCCCCGCCCTTCGGCAATTCGGTCACCTTCCAGCGCCAGGAAAGGTAGGGCATTTGCGCCGGATCCACGTCCACGCCGCGCTCCAGCGCAAAGGAGGCGTCCACACTCTTCAACCGGACACACGACTCGTCGGTCCCCGTGCAGACCGAAAAATCGGGCTTTCCGTGGTTCACTTTGATCTGCCAGTTGGATGGCAGCCGGCCCACCCCCAGACTGGCCGTGTTCAGTGCGATCAGAGCCAGTGGTGCGGAGTGGGCCAGGAATAGAAGCGCCGGCACGGCGCACACAACCGTAATCAGCTTTTTCAATTGACGTTCCAACGCGAGAGTACTGCCTTTTCCTTATCCTACTATCGCACGGCTTAGCGGGCTTTCACCACAATGACGGTACTGAAAAACCACATTCCGGGCAGCGCCGGCGCGATTTCGACCCGGCTAGATCTTGGTCTTGTCTTTCACTCGGGACGCGCCCTTTTCTGTAGATTTGGCGCCCCGGTGAACCACTCGGTCCGCGCCGTCCTTGACCTTCCGTCCGACGGCTTTGGAGGCATGGGACACATCCTGTCCGGCGCGTTTTACACCCTGCCCCGCGGTCTGCGTGACGGACGCAAAAGCCACCGGGCAGGCAACCATAAACAACGTGAGACTGGCGTTCAAAACGAGTGACTTCATGCCTCAATACAAAGCAGACGGACGGCCACCGGAGCGCTTTTCACAGAGCCGGCCGCCGGGCCCGGATAGCCTCGGCCGTCGAGGAGGCCTGGCGTCCAACCGTATCCGGCATCCCGGAGACCGGGCGCAGGTACCGCTCCACGTCTTCCAGATCGGCCGTTTGCCCCACCAGGTAAAGACCGCGCAGACCCTCCCAGACGTGGTTTTTGTCCGGCCCGAGTTCGGCAATCGGACTGCCGGCCCGGACTGCCATTCCTTCGGCGCTATCGAGTTGCCGGACCTCTCCCGGGACGGGCGACCGCACTTCCGTGTCGCCGATGTGCGCCACCAGCGTCCCCGGGTTCACGTAATCGCCGGTCTTGAGCCGGTAACGAAGCACGCCCCCGGAGGGCGCCGTGATCGTAAACGGCCGCAGCATCTGAACCAGTTCCGGACGCGCCGCCGGGTCGCCATAGGACGCCAGGGCGAGCGCGGCGTTCCTGCGCACCATCGGCTGGGAATCGCCTAGCAGCCGCAGCAGGGCCTTGTGGAAAGGCTCGTAGCCGTGCTCCTGCCCCATGATCCAGGCAGCCGTCTGGCGCAGCTCCAGGACGGGGCTGGAGGCCTGGGCGACGATTTGCGGGTACCAGCGCGAGACGTCCCGGTGCATCGAAATCCGCTCCCCCACCTGCACCAGCGCGTGCTGGGCATGACGGGGGGTGCCGCGATCCGCAAAGTACCGGTCGATCTCGGTGTCCGTCAGGCGCCGGCCAAACCAGGTGTAATACCAGAAAAGGAACGGGAACAGGACCAGCAGGAGGGCAAACCCGGCGATCAGGAGATAGGCTTTCTTACCGGGGCGTCGCGTCATGCGAGACTCATCATACACCCGCCGAAAAAGAAAAAGGCCCGCTCTCCGGTGAGCGCGGCTCGATGCCTTCGCACAGAGCCGCGACCGTAAGGAAGCGGGCGCTTTCAGCGTACCGGGTTATTCCGCGAGCGATTCTTCGCCGGTATCCTCCGGGAGCCCGCCGGCGTACTGCAGCCGCGTCTCCTCGTCGTAACCGGGGACCACGTCGAGTGCCGGCTCGACCACCGGCTCTTCCACCACGTCCTCGCCCGCAATCTTCACCTGACGGTAGTACAACATGCCGGTTCCGGCAGGCACCAGCCGCCCCATGATGACGTTCTCCTTCAGACCGCGCAGGTTGTCTACCTTGCCGTTTATGGCGGCTTCGGTGAGCACGCGCGTGGTCTCCTGGAAGGACGCCGCGGAAATGAACGAATCGGTCGAAAGCGATGCCTTGGTGATTCCGAGCAGCTTGGCTTTCCCTTGCGCGGGGCGCTGGCCGGCTTCGATGACCCGCTGGTTCTCCGACCGGAACTTGAACTTATCGACAATTTCCTGCGGCAGGAACTCGGTGTCTCCGATATCCTCCACCTCCACCCAACGCATCATTTGCCGCGAGATGGTTTCCAGGTGTTTGTCGTTGATGTTCACGCCCTGCAACCGGTAGACTTCCTGAATCTCGTTCACCAGGTACTTTTGCAGTTCCTTTTCGCCGAGCACTGCCAGGATGTCGTGCGGATCGCGCGGACCGTCCATGAGCGGCTCGCCGGCTTTCACCCGCTCGCCCTCCTGGACGTTGATGTGGACGCCGCGCGGCAGCGAGTACTCCCGCTGCTCGCCGTCGTCGCCGACCACGAAGATCTTTCGCTGGCCCTTGGTCACTTCGCCGTACTTCACGACACCGTTGATCTCCGCGATGATGGCCGTCTCGCGCGGCTTGCGCGCTTCGAACAGCTCCACCACGCGCGGCAGACCGCCGGTGATGTCCTTGGTCTTGGTAGTTTCGCGCGGGATCTTCGCCACGACATCGCCCGCGTGGACCTCTTCGCCGTCGCGCACCATCAGGTGGGCGTGGGTCGGCATCAGGTATTTCTTGCGATCGCCGCGCGAACCGCCGATGCCTTCCGGCCGCACTTCGATGGTCGGCTGCCGTTTTTCATCCGGCGAATCCGTGACCACCAACTGCGACATACCGGTGACCTCGTCCACCTGCTCCTGCAGGGTGAGGCCGTCGATCAGGTCTTTGAAGTGTACGACGCCGCTGACTTCGGTGAGGATCGAGAACGTGTACGGATCCCATTCGAGCAGGATCTGGTTGCTCTTCACCGGAGCGCCGTCTTCCACCAGCACACGCGCGCCGTAAACCACCGGGTAGCGTTCTTTTTCACGACCCTTCTCGTCCACCACCGCCATAATGCCGTTGCGGTTCATCGCGATCAGCTCCCCGGCCTTGCTGCGGACGGTCTGGATGCCGATATAGCGCGCGAAGCCGTCGGACTTCGCGTCTTGCGTCGATTGCTCGCTGATTCGCGTCGCGGTTCCGCCGATGTGGAACGTACGCATGGTCAGCTGGGTGCCGGGTTCGCCGATGGACTGCGCCGCGATCACGCCGACCGCTTCGCCGCGCTCCACCAGCCGCCCCGTCGCCAGGTTGCGGCCGTAGCACGCCACGCAGACGCCGCGCTTCGATTCGCAGGTCAGCACCGAACGGATTTTGACGCGCTCGATACCGGCTGCCTGAATCGCCGCCGCCAGGTCTTCCGTGATCTCCTGGTTGACCCCGACGATCACGTTGCCTTCGTAATCCTTCTGGTCTTCGAGGGCCACGCGGCCCACAATGCGGTCGCGCAACGGCTCGATGATCTCGCCGGATTCGATGATCGGCTCCACGTAAATGCCTTCGCTGGTGCCGCAGTCGTTCTCGGTTACGATCACGTCCTGCGCCACATCGACGAGCCGGCGGGTCAGGTATCCGGAATCGGCCGTCTTCAACGCGGTATCGGCCAGCCCCTTACGGGCGCCGTGCGTCGAAATGAAGTACTGCAACACGTTCAGGCCTTCGCGGAAGTTGGCCGTAATCGGAGTTTCGATAATCTCGCCCGAGGGCTTGGCCATCAGTCCGCGCATACCGGACAACTGGCGGATCTGCTGTTTCGAACCGCGCGCGCCGGAGTCGGCCATGATGTAAATCGGGTTGAGGTAGCGGCCCGTCCGGTCGTCCTCTTCCATGGCCTGGAACATCTCGTCGGAAACGCGTTCCGTCACCTTGGACCAGATTTCAATGATTTTGTTATAGCGTTCGCCGTGGGTGATGGCGCCGTCCTGATACTGGGTTTCGACTTCCACCACGTCCCGTTCGGCCTTGCGCACCAGGCCGGCTTTCTCGCCCGGCACCACCATGTCGTCGATGCCGATCGAAATGCCCGCCCGGGTGGCATACAGGAACCCGAGCGCCTTCACTTCATCCAGCATCTGCACCGTGATCTGCAGCCCGAACTTCAGGTAGCAGTACTGCACCAGCTGGGCCAGCCCCTTCTTTTTCAAGAGGCCGTTGATGTAGGGCATATCCTGCGGCAGCGCGTCATTGAGGATCACGCGGCCGACCGTCGTTTCCATGTACTGCTTGATGAACTCGATCGGCTCGGTGTGCAGGATGTTCTGGTTATCGAAGGCGTGGACCAGGTCGATCACGCGGCCGGTATACCGCAGCTTGATCGGGGTCAGCGTTTCCACCTCGCCCATTTCTAGCGCGATCAGCACATCATCGGTCGAAGCGAAGGTGCGGCCCTCGCCTTTGGCTCCCGGGCGTGCCTTGGTCAGGTAGTAGCAGCCGAGCACCATGTCCTGGGTGGGAATGGCGATCGGGCCGCCGTGCGCCGGCGAAAGAATGTTGTTCGACGAAAGCATCAGCGTCGAAGCTTCGATCTGCGCTTCCGGCGAAAGCGGAATGTGGACCGCCATCTGGTCGCCGTCGAAATCCGCGTTGAACGCGGTGCAGACCAGCGGATGGATCTTGATGGCCTTGCCTTCCACCAGCACGGGTTCGAAGGCCTGGATGCCGAGGCGGTGCAGCGTGGGAGCGCGGTTCAGCAGAATGGGGTGGTCCTTGATGACTTCTTCGAGGATGTCCCAGACCACCGGATCCTGCTGCTCCACCAGTTCTTTCGCCTGCTTGATGGTGGTGCAATGGCCGCGCTGCTCCAACCGGTGGTAGATAAACGGCTTAAACAGCTCGAGCGCCATCTTCTTGGGCAGGCCGCACTGGTTCAGCCGCAGGTCCGGACCGACCACGATGACGGAACGGCCGGAGTAGTCCACGCGCTTGCCGAGCAGGTTCTGGCGGAAGCGGCCCTGCTTGCCCTTGAGGGTATCGGACAGCGATTTCAGCGGGCGGTTGTTGGCGCCGCGCAGCACGCGGCCGCGGCGTCCGTTATCGAACAGCGCGTCTACCGCTTCCTGCAGCATGCGCTTTTCGTTGCGCACGATTACGTCCGGCGCGTGCAGCTCGATCAGCTTTTTCAACCGGTTGTTGCGGTTGATCACGCGGCGGTAGAGGTCGTTCAAATCGGAAGTGGCGAAACGGCCGCCATCGAGCGGCACGAGGGGTCGCAGTTCCGGCGGTATCACCGGAATTACATCCAGAATCATCCATTCCGGCTTATTGCCGGACTTACGGAAAGATTCCACGACGCGCAGCCGCTTGGCGAACTTCAGCTTCTTCTGGACCGAAGTTTCGGTCTTCATCTTCTCGCGAATTTCTTCGCTGAGCTGCTCGACGTCCACCTTCTTGAGCAGTTCCTTGATACCCTCGGCGCCCATCATCGCGATGAACTTGCCGGGGAACTCCTGGTCCAACTGACGCTTGCGCTCGTCGGTGATAACTTCGCCCTGGTGAATGCCTTCTACTTCGCCCGGTTCCACTACGACATAGGCTTCGAAGTACAGCACGCGCTCCAGTTCCCGGAGCGTGATATCCAGCAGGTGGCCGATGCGGCTCGGCAGACCTTTGAAAAACCAGACGTGCGAGCAGGGGCTGGCCAGTTCGATGTGGCCCAGGCGCTCGCGGCGCACCCGCGCCAGCGTCACTTCGACGCCGCACTTATCGCAAATCACGCCGCGGTGCTTCATGCGCTTGTACTTTCCGCACAAGCACTCCCAATCCTGCGTGGGTCCGAAGATCCGCGCGCAGAACAGACCGTCGCGCTCCGGCTTGAAGGTCCGGTAATTGATGGTCTCGGGTTTAGTAACTTCCCCGTGGGACCAGCTCCGGATTTTTTCCGGAGAAGCCAGAGAAATGCGGATCGAATCAAAATCCGCGATCAAATTCGCTCGATCGTACGGAGAGGATCTCAAAATAGCCTCCAGTTAAAAACCTTTAGAGCCACGGATGGACACAGATGAACAGGATAAGAGCCCATCCGCAGCTAATTGCATTCCTTAATCAGCCGCCAATGCCGTATCGGGCACTTCAGTCGGCTTCTTCATCAACTCCACATCGAGGCAAAGCGATTGCAACTCGCGAATGAGCACGTTGAACGATTCCGGTACGCCCGGCTCGATGGCGGCTTCGCCCTTGACGATGGCCTCGTAAATCTTGGCGCGGCCGTAAACGTCGTCCGACTTCGCCGTCAGCAGCTCCTGCAGGATGTATGCGGCGCCGTAAGCTTCGAGCGCCCAGACTTCCATTTCGCCGAAGCGCTGACCGCCGAATTGCGCCTTACCGCCCAGCGGCTGCTGCGTAATCAGCGAGTACGGGCCGATCGAACGAGCGTGGATCTTGTCGTCCACCAGGTGCGACAGCTTCATCATGTAGATGTAGCCCACGGTCACCGGCTGCTCGAACTCGGTTCCGGTCATGCCGTCGAACAGCGCGGTTTTTCCGGAGCTCGGCAGCTTGGCTTCCGCCAGCGATTTCTTGATTTCCCGCTCGGTGGCGCCGTCGAACACCGGGGTTGCGAAATGCACGCCCAGCGCCTTGGCCGCCCAGCCGAGGTGGGTCTCGAGAATCTGGCCCACGTTCATACGGGAAGGAACGCCCAGCGGATTGAGAACGATCTCGACCGGCGTGCCGTCCGGAAGATACGGCATGTCCTCTTCCGGCAGGATGCGCGCGATCACGCCCTTGTTTCCGTGGCGTCCGGCCATCTTATCGCCCACCGAAAGCTTGCGCTTCATGGCGATATAGACCTTCACCAGCTTGATCACGCCCGGGGGCAGCTCGTCGCCCTTCCGCAGCTTCGCGACCTTCTCGTCGGTGATCTTTTCGAGCACCGCGATCTGCCGCGACGTCATCTCTTCGATTTCGTCGATCTGTTCGTTGAGACGCGGGTCCTTGTTCGCGAGGCGCATGCGTTTCAGGTCGCGCGATTTCATCTTCTCGATGATGTCGCGCGTCAGGTCGGTATCCTTAGACAGCAGGCGCTTGTTGGTCTTTTCGTCGTGCAGGTCGGCCAGCAGTTTCTTGCCGTCGAGCAGCCCGCCGAGGCGCTTGGCGCGCTCGTCGGTCAGGATCCGGATTTCATCCTGCAGGTTGCGCTGCAGCCGGGCGATCTGCGACTCTTCGATGGCTTTGGAGCGCTCGTCCTTCTCCTGCCCCTTGCGCGAGAAGATCTTGCAATCGACAATGGTGCCCTCGATTCCCGGCGGGCAGTAGAGCGAAGCGTCCTTCACATCTCCGGCCTTTTCGCCGAAGATGGCGCGCAGCAGCTTCTCTTCCGGGGTGAGCTGGGTTTCGCCCTTGGGCGTCACCTTGCCCACCAGGATGTCGCCCGGCTTGACCGTGGCGCCGATCCGGATGATGCCGCTTTCGTCCAGGTTGCGCAGGAACGAATCCGCGATATTCGGAATGTCGCGGGTGATTTCCTCCGGCCCCAGCTTGGTGTCGCGCGCTTCGATTTCGAACTCCTCGATGTGGATCGAGGTGTAGTAGTCTTCCTTGACCAGCTTTTCGCTGACCAGGATGGCGTCTTCGAAGTTGTAACCGCGCCAGGGCATGAACGCGACCAGCACGTTGCGCCCCAGGGCCAGCTCGCCCAGATCGGTGCAGGGCCCATCGGCCAGGACCTGGCCCTTCATGACCCGCTGCCCGACGTACACGATCGGCTTTTGGTTGATACAGGTGTTCTGGTTCGACCGCTTGAACTTCGTGAGCTGGTAGATGTCGGCGCCCACCTCGCGGGAAAGCTGGCCTTCGTGGGCCGTGCCCTCGACGCGGACGATGATCCGCTCCGAGTCCACCGAATCCACCACGCCGGAGCGCTTGCAGAGCACCACGGCACCGGAATCGCGCGCCGTTACATGCTCCATGCCGGTGCCCACGTACGGGGCGTCGGCGCGGAGCAGCGGCACTGCCTGGCGTTGCATGTTCGAGCCCATCAACGCGCGGTTCGCGTCGTCGTTCTCGAGGAACGGGATCAGGCTGGCGGCTACCGAGACAAGCTGCTTCGGGCTGACGTCGATGTACTCGATCTCTTCCTTCGGCTTGAGGACGAAGTTGCCGGCTTGCCGGGCGTTCGACAGATCCGGCACGATTTTGCCGGTCTCGTCCAACTCCACGTTGGCCTGGGCAACCACCCACTTGTCTTCCTCCCACGCGGAGAGGTACTCGCAGTGCGCTTCGTACTCGGCCGCCTGCGGATGCTGCTTCTTGGATGTGGAGAGCTTGCGGTTGGCGGCTTCCGCTTCGGCCCGGGGTGCGATGTCCCCGACCTTGAAATCTGTATCGCCCGGGTTGAGAATCTGGACTTCGTCGATGACGATGCCCTTTACCACCTTGCGGTAGGGGCTCTCGATAAAGCCGTATTCGTTGATGCGGGCGAAGCAGGAAAGCGACGAAATCAACCCGATGTTCGGACCTTCCGGCGTTTCGATCGGGCAGATGCGTCCGTAGTGCGTCGGGTGCACGTCGCGGACTTCGAATCCGGCGCGCTCGCGCGACAGACCGCCTGGACCCAGCGCGGAAAGACGCCGCTTGTGCGTGATCTCCGAGAGCGGGTTGGTCTGGTCCATGAACTGCGAAAGCTGGCTGGAACCGAAGAACTCGCGGATTGCCGCCATCACCGGCTTGGCGTTCACCAGGTCATGCGGCATAGCCGTGGACATTTCCTGGTAGACCGACATCTTTTCTTTAATGGCGCGCTCCATGCGCACCAGGCCGATACGGAACTGGTTTTCGAGCAGTTCGCCGACCGCGCGCACGCGGCGGTTGCCGAGGTGGTCGATATCGTCCACCGCGCCGAAGCCCTTGCGGAGCTTCAGCAGGTACTTGATGGTGGCCCGGAAATCTTCCGAATCGAGCGTCCGCTTGTCGAGCGAGGTGGCATCCGAGCGGTCGAACAGCTTGATGTTGAACTTCATGCGGCCCACGCGCGAGAAATCGTACTTACGCGGGTCGAAGAACATTCCCTGGAAGAGTTGGGTGGCGGTGTCGAGGGTGGGCGGGTCGCCGGGACGCAGTTTGCGGTAGATCTCGATCAGCGCCTCATGCTGCGTCTTGACGCTGTCCTTCCGGATGGTGGCCGAAATGACCGTGCCGACCTCGTCCCGCTCGGGGAAGAAGATCTCGAACTCTTCGATGCCGGAATCGATCAGCTTGGTGAGTGCCGTAGCGGTGAGCTCGCTGTTGGCGTCGATCAGGACTTCGCCGGTGGACATGTCCACCACGTCGGCGACGACATAGGCGCCTTCGATGTCGTTGACCGCAACCTCGACCTGCTGGATCTTGTGCTTCTGAATTTCCTTGAACAGCGTGGGGGTGATCTTCTTGCCCTGCCCGACCACGGTCTCCCCCGCCTTGTTATTGATGGCGTAGGAAAGTTTCAGCCCGGTCAGGCCTTCATCCACGTTCCAGAGCAGCTTTTTTTCGAAGATATTGAGTTTGCTGACGCGGTAAAACGCCCGCAGGATCTGCTCGTCGGTCTTGAGGCCGAGCGCCCGCAGGAAAACCGAACCGTAGAACTTGCGCTTGCGGTCGATACGAACGTAAAGGAGGTTCTTGTTGTCGTATTCGAATTCGACCCAGCTTCCGCGGTAAGGAATAATCTTGCCGAGGAAGTAGCCGATCCCTTGTTGCTTCTCGAAGAAAACGCCCGGAGAACGGTGCAACTGGGAGACAATGACGCGCTCGGTTCCGTTGATGATGAAGGTTCCGTTGTCGGTCATCAGCGGGATCTCACCAAAGAACACTTCCTGTTCTTTGATGTCCCGAACACTCTTTTTCTGGGTTTCCGGGTCCTTCGAGTAAACGGTGAGCCGGATGGTCACCTTCAGGGGCGCCGCATAGGTCATGCCGCGCTCCTGGCACTCCTGCATGTCGTATTTCAGTTGCAGGCCAACCGGGTCTCCGCACTTGTTGCAGAACGTGACGACGTTCTTATTGAAAGTTCCGCAATGATGGCAGAGGATGTCGCCCGCGTGAAACGGGTCGGTGCGGATGGTTGCACCGCAATTCCGGCAGGTCGACCGGAGATGGTGCAAACCCTTCAGGTTGCCGCACTTACATTCCCAGTTGCCGATCGAGTAATCAACGAACTCGAGGTCGCTGACGCCACGAAAATCCGAAATCGGAAACACCGAGTTGAAGACGGTTTGCAGGCCGATGTCCTCGCGCTCATTGGGCAGCAAGTCCATCTGCAGGAACCGCTCATAGGAATTCTTCTGAACCTCGATCAGGTTCGGAATCGGGATCGAAGTCTTGATTTTGGAAAAATCAACCCGCTCGGTGGCAGCGCCGATATTTTGAATATCCATTCTTTTACTCCTGACGGCCGAAGAGCCAAAGCACAGAAACTGCGCTTAAAAGCACAAAACCAACGGCGCCCGGGGAGGTGAGAGCCTCTCGGGCGCCGAATGATGAAGAAACATGGGCAGGAAGCGAATTACCGGAGTGATGCGCGTAATGAATTCTGGGTCTGAAGACGCGGGGACACACGAATCCCGGGCAGTACGAGAAGGCGCAATCAAGCGCAGAGATCCCCTCTCTGCAGCTCCGGCCGAACTGCAATTAATATACCAGGACTCGGGAATCACAGTCACCAATTGGGATCGAATCCGGCTGAACTCAAAGCCCAACTACCCATCTTAACAGGACATACGTCCCGCGTCAAACCCACACGAAAAGCGACAGCTGGGAAGACGGGTCCGGCGCCCGGCCGGGAGTGGCCCCTGCCGCCTGCCGGACCAATCCAGCCCGTTACTTTACTTCGACGCTTGCGCCGGCGTCTACGAATTTCTTCTTGATGGCCTCGGCTTCGTCCTTGCTTACGCCTTCTTTGACAGCCTTGGGGGCGCCATCCACCAAGTCCTTGGCTTCTTTCAGACCGAGGCTGGTGATCTCGCGTACCGCTTTGATAACGTTGATCTTGTTCGCACCGGCCGCCGTCAGAACCACCGTGAACTCGGTCTTCTCCTCGACTGCCGGAGCCGCCGCTGCCGCACCGGCGCCGGCCATCATCACCGGGGCCGCCGCTGCCGCCGAAACACCCAGTTTCTCTTCGAGCATCTTGACGAGCTGAGAGGCCTCCAGCAGGGTCAAGCCTTGAATCTGATCCGCAATTGCGTTGATGTCCGCCATTTCTAAACTCCAAACTCCTTAAGTATTGAAAATCCGCTCGCGCGCCCGGGGCAGGCCCAGCCGCTACGACTGAAACTTGTTCTCTTTGACGCCCTGATCCACTACCACGGCCAGGTTGCGGCCGACGGCGTTCATGGCCGTGACCAGCCTCTGCGCCGGAGCGTTGATTACGTACAGCAGCTTCGAGAAGATCTCTTCCTTCGACGGCATGTTGGCGATGTCGTTGATCGCCTTCACGTCGATCACTCGGCCTTCGACAATCCCCGCCTTGAAGGTGAAACTCGGGTTCGCCTTGGCATAGGCAGTGAGCGCCTTGGCCAGGGCTACCGGGTCGGCCGTGGTATAGGCCATCGAGGTCATGCCACAGAGGCCCTTCAGCACCTGCTCGGCGGCCGTACCCTCGGACGCCTTCTCCGCCAGGTTGTTTTTCACTACGCGGTACTTGCCGCCCACCCCGCGAACTGCCTTCCGGAGTTCGAAGTCCTGATTCACCCGCAGCTTTTCGTAGCCGGTGACAAACAGGTTCTGCGCATTCGCCAGATCGTGGCGCAGGGATTCGACGTCTTTCTGTTTATCTTCTTTCTTTTTCATGAAAGCACCTGTCCGGCGTCAGACCGCCGCCTTCGCGCTGAACGCGGTCGTATCGACCGCCACCCCGGGGCCCATGGTCGAGCAGATCGTCGTGCTCCTCACGTACTTGCCCTTGGCCACCGCCGGCTTGGCCTTGATGACCGCCGAGATGAGCGTGGACGCGTTCTCGATCAGCTTTTCGGGTGAGAAGCTGACCTTTCCCACCGGAGCATGAATGATTCCGGTCTTGTCCACGCGGAATTCCACCTTGCCGGCTTTAACCTCTTTGACCGCCTTGGCTACATCCACCGTAACCGTGCCGGTCTTGGGGTTCGGCATCAGGCCGCGCGGGCCGAGGATCTTGCCGAGCTTTCCGACCGAGCGCATCATGTCGGGAGTCGCGATGACGGCATCGAATGCCGTCCAGCTCTCGGACTGGATCTTGTTGACCATGTCATCGCCACCCACGAAGTCCGCTCCGGCTTCGGTGGCTTCCCGCTGTTTGTCGCCGCTGGCGATTACCAGCACCGATTTCGACCTGCCGAGCCCGTTCGGCATGACCACCGTGCCGCGAACCATCTGGTCGGCATGCTTGGGGTCCACGCCGAGACGCATATGGACTTCCACGGTCTCATCGAACTTGGCGAATTTGATTTTCTTGAGAAGCGGGATGGCCTCTTCCAGTTGGTACTCTCTGGATTCGACCTGCTTCGACGCAGATTGATACTGTTTGCCTGGTTTACGAGCCATATTTCCTCATTGGTGCAAGCGGTCCGTCACAAAGACAAACGAACCTCCCACTGAGCGTTAAGGGGACAGTTGTCAGTGTACCAGAACGTTCGCTCGGCTGTCTACTGCACGGCGGGAACCGTGAAATAGTCGATCCCCATGGCTTGGCGCACCAAGTCGAGAGTGTGTGCCGCAACCTCCCGCGCCACTTCCGTCCCCCGCTCGGCAACCCGCAGCACTTCCGCCGGGTCTTTGGCGAAGCGTTCCCGGCGCTCACGGACGGGATCCACTTCGGCAAGCAGCACCTCCAGCAGCCGGCGTTTCACCGCCGTGTCGCCCAGTCCGCCCCGCTCGTAGTGAGCCTTCATTTCCGCGAGGGCCGCTTTGTCGGGATCGAACGCATCCAGATAGTCGAATACCGGGTTGCCCTCCACCGTACCCGGATCGGAGACGCGCAAATGCTTCGGATCCGTATACATCCCGCGCACTTTCTGGCGAATCGCGTCGGCGCTGTCGCATAGCGAAATGACGTTCCCCAGGGACTTGCTCATCTTCCCCTTGCCATCGGTGCCCGGCAGGCGGGAAACGCTCGACAGCAGCGCCTTCGGCTCCACCAGAACCGAGCAGTTGTAAATCCGGTTGAAGCTGCGGACGACCTCGGTAGTCTGCTCGATCATGGGAAGCTGGTCCTGCCCGACAGGGACCAGGTCCGCAAGAAATGCCGTGATGTCCGCGGCCTGGCTCACCGGGTAGCAGAAGAATCCCGCCGGGATGCTGGCCCCGAAGCCCCGCTGCTGGATCTCATCCTTCACCGTGGGGTTTCTTTGCAGGCGTGCGACCGTGACCAGGTTCAGGTAATACGCCGTCAACTCGAACAACTGCGGAACCAGCGACTGCACGAAGATGGTGGTAATCGCGGGGTCGATCCCCACCGCGAGATAATCCAGGACCACTTCCAGAATGTTGCGCCGGATTTTACCCGGGTCTTCGGCGTTGTCCGTGAGTGCCTGCGCGTCCGCAATGATGATGAAGGTGCGGTATTCGCGCTGCAATGCGACCCGCTGCCGCAGCGAGCCGACATAGTGACCGAGATGCAGCGGACCAGTAGGGCGATCGCCGGTCAGAATGACTTTGGGGGGAGCCACCCGTTCAGTTTAACAAAGCACAATCCAATGCCCGTCTTTCGCGTCCGCGAAAAGCGGCCGGAACCCGCGCTGCGGGCACTACACGGCCAGGCGGCGGTGGTAGACCATCTCTTTCGCTTCGAATTTCGCTTTGACGGCAAGACTTCCCATGCGGGTGGAAAAATCGAATTCCCTGTCGTCCGCCGAAAGCTGCAGCGTATCTTTCGAGAAACCAAAAAGAAACGTGCCGCCCTGCTGCTCGACGACGCCCGCCTGCGCAATCTCCTTGCCCCTGGGCCGGAGAATCGTGAACTGCTTCAGCGCCTCGAAACGGTCCTGCTGCGGCTGCGAAGAATCGCCGTCGTCTTCCCGGGACCGGCCGGGGGTGCTCATCGGAATACCGCTGACACTGATCACGTAATGGTCCTTAAGAGACGCGGGCAGCGGAGTTTTATCCGCGTCGCGGATCGGCTGGGCGCTCTCCCATCGGATCACTCCCCTGTAAGAAGCCTGTGCCGTGCCACCGCGTCCCCGGCCGCCGCCCATCCGGCCGCGCGGCATGGGCAGGCCGAGCCCGCCGATCCCGATCCTCGGACCTCCCATTCCGCCCGGATAGCCGCCTCCGCCACCCGGGTACCCGCCTCCCTGCCGTCCGTCGCCGGTGTAGGAAGCCGTCACCTCCTTGGCCCACGGAGATTTGTTCAGGAGGCGTCCGGTTTCCTCGGCGCTCCACTCCGAGGGCGGCTTTTTGTTCCAGAA
Source organism: Bryobacterales bacterium (assembly GCA_963796485.1). GTDB lineage: Bacteria > Acidobacteriota > Terriglobia > Bryobacterales > Bryobacteraceae > CAWCDJ01. The sequence goes on along the minus strand of CAWCLV010000008.1, from coordinate 58,520 downwards.
ATCTCCGGTGGATCCGTCCAGGCTGATGGAACTCAACCAGAATCCGCCTGCCAGGTACAGTGCTTCGCGGCGCGTGAATCTCACCATGTCCCATTGGACGATGGGCGGCGGATCGTGCGTTCCCGGAATATTCTTAACCCTCGCTTTTAACGCTCGTGCCGGGCTGTTGGAAACCCCCGGCGGTGCTCCAAAAAGCACTCTCCGCGCGGCGGTTCGAAAATCGCTATCCGCAGGACCGGCCGCATACGGGCAATGGCGCTGTCTGTGCAAGTTAGATGGTGAATAATGCTGTCGTTTGGGAGAACGTGCCTCCTGGGCGCCGGCATTCAAATCCCAAAGAACAGCGGAGGAAAAGATTTATGGCCGATCCCAAAGAATCCACGATCGTCGGAGTCTTCGACGAACATAGCGAGGCACGCGCCGCCTCCCAGGAAATCGCAGCCGAGGGAATTACACCCGAAGCTGTGCAGATGCGGTCGAATATGGCGACGGGAGCAGCAGGACGCGGCTCTGCATACGGTACGGAACAAGGCGGGGTCTCCGGCTTGTTCCATCGCCTCTTCGGATCCGACCCGGCGGGCCGTGAAGCGGCGGGCCATTACGAGGAAGCGGTCCGGCGCGGAAACACGGTCCTGGCGGTCACGGCTCCAGTCGGCAAACTGGATCGTGTTACCGCGATCATGAACCGACATCACGCCGTCGATATCGACCGCCGAGTCGAGGAATATCGCAAAACCGGGTACGAGCGATTCGACGCCGGTGCTCCCGCCTATACCGCCGAGCAGGCGGCACGAGAACGCGAGCAATTTCGGAGCAACACGCAATCGATTCCCGTAATCGAGGAGGAAGTAAAAATAGGAAAGCGGGTAGTTCGGCGCGGCGCCGTGCGAGTCTACGGCCACGTCGTGGAAGAGCCCGTCAACCAAACGGTCCGTCTGCACGAAGAGCACGCCACGATCGAGCGGCGTAAGGTTGACCGGCCGCTTAAGCCGGGCGACGAAGGGCTAATGCGGGACCAGTCGATTGAGGTGGTGGAGACCGCCGAGGAACCGGTAATCAGCAAGACCACGCGGGTCAAGGAGGAAATCGTCATAGGCAAAGAGGCGACCGAGCGAACCGAAGAAATCCACGAAACAGCAAGGCACACGGAAGTGAAGATCGAGCGGAACGAAGAACGCGAGGACCGCACCGCAATGTTCCGCCGCGACTACGATACACTCTACGCAAAATCGGGCATCCCTTTCGAGAAACTCCGCCCGGCCTATGAGTTCGGCTATGACAAGGCCGGCGACGGGAGCTATCGGTCCAAGGGTTGGTCGGACGTTGAGTCGAATCTGGAAAAGGAGTACGCGCGCTCTCACCCCGAATCGAGATGGAATGACGTCAAGGGGGCGGTAATGCGGGGCTGGAATAGCGCCAAGGGGGCGGAAGTTCGACGATAAAGTACGTCGAGATTGGCACATGACACAATCGGTTTAATGCGGGTACGGAAGCGCGTGCACCAGCATAGCGCGGCCGCACCCGCTGCCCCCCCCGCGCGGCTTCTACATTAAATTTCGGCGGTTCAGTGGGCGGGCCATAACAATGGCGTCGCCGCCGTCGGCGTAATACCGGCGGACGATCCGGATACGCCGGAACCCATACTTTTCATAAATTGCCCGGGCGGCATCGTTTGACACTCTCACCATGAGGGTGAACCGGTCAACCTGCCGCCGCCGGAGGCGCCCGAAAACGCTCTTCAACAGGTGAGACGCAACACCACGCCCGCGAAATCCCGGATCGACTGCAACCGAAACCAGTTCCGCCGTGCGAATTCCACAGCGTAACTGCCTGCGGACACAGGCAACCAGGTACCCGCAAACGAAGTCGCCGTCGAGCGCCACCAGAAAAAGATCCCGGCAGCTGTCGAAAAATTCTGCAAATAAGTTGCGATCATACGCATCCACACCAAAGCTGGCGTGTTCGATTTCCAGGACACGGTCGAGATCGCTCGTCCGGGACCGCCGGATCGTAATCGGGGCAATCATCTGTTATCCTTTATTTTGGATCACTTGGAGGTCTTTTGGAAGCCAGGTCCAAAGGTTCGAGTTCGCCCCCCGGTTGCGGGTATTGACAAGCATTTCGGACTCTCCCATACTGAATTCAAGATGCAACTCAGTGGCAACAACGAGGCAGAAGAAATCCTGGCCGGCAGCGCATCCTTTAGCGCCACTCTGGTCGATTTGCGGCGCGGCGACACCGCGATTCTCGACCGCATCGATATGCCGGGTGACGACGCCCGCCGGCTCATGGAATTGGGGTTTCTTCCGGGCGCATTGGTGACCGCGGGGCTCAGCGCCCCGGGCGGCGATCCTCGTGTTTTCCAGGTGGATGGTTCGGAAATCGCCTTACGCCGCGAAACCGCGGAGCGGCTGAAGATCCGGCGGGAACGCCCGGGAACCTCGAGGGGCTGATGAGTCAGTGCAGCGACTGCCAGGGATGTGGCGCCGCGACGGTTCTGCCTTTTCCGGCACCGGCTGGCGCGCTTCGTACGATCGCTCTCATCGGTCCTCCCAACTGCGGTAAAACGACCCTCTTCAACCGCCTCACCGGTCTCCGCCAGAAGGTGGCGAACTTCCCCGGTGTCACGGTCGAACAGCATACCGGGCTGGCCGAAATTGCCGACGGACGGACCGTTCAGGTCATTGATTTACCGGGCGTTTACAGCCTTTCGCCGCGATCGGAAGACGAACAGGTGGCGTACGACGTCCTGCGGGGCGAGCGTCCCGGCACACCGAAGCCCGACGCGATCCTGCTTCTGCTCGACTCCACCAATCTCGGCCGCCACCTCATGCTGGCGGCTCCCATCCTGGCCCTCGGCGTCCCCACCCTGGTGCTTCTCAATTTTGCCGACGACCTGCGGAACCGCGGGGGCAAGATCGATACGCACGCGCTTTCGGTGCAGCTCGGCGCTCCGGTGGCCCTCATCAGCGCCCGGCAGGGCGAGGGCATCGAGCAGGTCTTTGAATTCCTTACCGGGGTGATGCCCAAGCCCGCGCCGAAGGATTTGCCGGTCCTTCAGGACGTCCCGCAGTGCCGGGAATGGGCGGGCCGCGTGAGCGGCAAGGCGGCCTATCTGGCCCCCATTCCGCCCCGTTGGACGCGCCGTTTGGATGCCGTGTTCCTGCATCCCGTAGCGGGCCCCCTGATCTTCATCGTGGTGGTCCTCGCGGTCTTCCAGACGATCTTCAGCGTGGCCGATCCGTCCAAAGACGCGGTGAACTGGCTCATTCAGCTATCCGGCAACTGGGTTGCACATGTGCTTCCCGACGGCCTGCTGAAGTCGCTCCTGATCGAAGGCGTCTGGAACGGCGTCGGCTCCGTCGTCGTATTCCTGCCCCAGGTTCTGCTGTTGTTCCTCTTTATCGGGATCCTGGAGGATTCCGGGTATCTGGCGCGCGCGGCGCTGATTGCCGACCGCACCATGGCAAGAGTGGGGTTGCAGGGCAAATCCTTCATTCCGCTGCTCTCGGCGCATGCCTGCGCGGTTCCGGCCATCATGTCCACGCGGACGATCGAAAACAAGCGGGACCGTACCGCCACCATCCTGATCGCGCCGCTGATGACCTGTTCGGCCCGCCTGCCGGTCTATGCGCTGGTAATCGCGGCGTTCATCCCGAACCGTCACCTGCTGGGAGCTTTCCTGACCGCCAGGACCGCGGCCATGGTCGGGTTGTACGCCCTGGGCTTTCTTGCGGCCGTGGCGACCGCGCGGGTATTGAAGTCTTCGGTGCTCAAGAGCGGGCGGTCTCCGTTCCTGCTGGAGATGCCCTCCTACCGCTGGCCGACGGTTCAATCGATCGGCCTTCGCCTGCTCGACCGCGGTAAGGTCTTCCTCCAGCGCGCAGGCACGGTCATTCTGCTCGTGACCGTGGTGCTATGGGTAATGGCTCACGTCCCGCTGCAGCACGGGCATGCGCCGCAGATCGCCGAAAGCCTTGCCGGAACGGTGGGGAGAACCATCGAGCCGGTCATCAGGCCTCTCGGCTTCAACTGGAAGATCGGGATCGGCCTGATCACGTCACTGGCCGCCCGGGAGACCATCATCGCGACTCTAGGCACCATTTACGGCATGGATCCCGCGGCCAACCGCATGGGGCTCGAGCATGCCCTGCGTGCCGACCTCACCCCCGGAGGCGCCTTCGCCCTGCTGATTTTCTTCGCGTTCGCGATGCAGTGCATCTCCACTATTGCGGTCGTCCGGCGCGAAACCGGCGGCTGGAAATGGCCGGCGTTTCAGTTTGCGTACATGACGGTACTCGCTTATGCGGGCGCGTTCGTGGCCGCCCACCTGATTCACTAGACCGCCCGGCCCATCACTTCCGATAACATCCTGCGCCCTAACCACCGTCGTCTTACGCCAGGGGAAGGGCGGGGCTTACCATCGTGCCATGAGACCGCTGTGCTTTGTCCTGCTGCTGGCGGCTCGTGTGCTGCCCGCGGCCGATGCCGCGCTGCCCGACTTCCTTCCCCCGGACACGAAGGTAATGATCGGCGTGCGGCTGCGAGCCATACTCGGGTCACAAATGTACCAGAGCGTCGCCTCCCAAGCCATCACCGCGGGCTCGGACTGGATGACGGTAGCTTCCATGATCGGCTTCGACCCGCTCAAGGATATCGATGAGATCTACATAGCGTCGCCGGCGGACCGCCAGAATGCGCCCGTGCTGGCCATCGTGCGGGGACGTTTCGACGTCGAGCGCCTTGCGAAGGGCGCCAAGCGCTACCACGGGGTCCCGCTGCTTTCCGGCGGCAAAGCGGATAGCTTGATCGCGCTGTTGGATGCCTCCACCGCGATTGCCGGCGATGCGGAATCCGTTCACGGCGCCATCGACCGGCGCGGGAAGACCGCGATTTCCCCCGCAATGGCCAGGCGGGTGGAATCGCTGCGCAGCAAATACGATATTTGGGGCACCGGCGAAGTGCCCAAAGGGGTAGTACCGCCGGCGGGAGCGCAAACTCCGGGCCTGGAGTCGTTGGACCGGTTCGAATTCGGACTGCAGGTGACTCACGGGATCGACGCCTCCGCCGAACTGCATGCCCGCTCGGCGAAGGACCTGGAGAAACTCGCCGGGTCGCTCCAGTTCTTCAAATCGGCGATGGTGAGCCGGCAGGGGCAGGCCGCATCCGCCGTGAAGTTGGAGACTCACGTCGAAGGCAACACACTCAAGATCTCGCTGAGAGTGCCGGAAGAGGAAATGCGGAAGGCCATGGTCGCACGGGCAGTCGCGCCTTCGAGAGCCCTGGCTGGATCCCGCAGCATCGGCTTCAGCGGAGCCAAAGCTCCCGCAGCGGCAGTCCCGGCTGCGGCGCCGGCGCAGGTGAAGGACGGGAACGGCGACACGGTATTGCTCACACTGCCCGGCAAGCGTTAGCAGCCGTGGTAAAAACCAAACGGTCTTACCGAGCCGCGACCGAAGCGGCGCCCCCGGACGTGATAAGCCCTAAAGTCAAAACCGGGCAGGCCAGGAGGCCTGCCCCACTTGCAACTGGTAGGTGGGGCAGGCCTCCTGGCCTGCCCGGTTTGAAAGCTTCCGGTCGGTCACGGTCTCACGTTAGTAAAGCACCTCGCTCGGCGGCCTCATAGTGGCCTAATTTTCGGTAGGTGTCCTCTCCATGTGATCGACCACCAACACATCGAGAGGCGCCTTCCGCGGTTCGAGTTTGAGCCCTAGCTTTTCCACGGCCGTGAACAGCGCGTCGCCCGAGGACTCCTCGAGCAATTTCAGCGCTCGCGGCGGCAGCGTGACCCCGGCGGCCAGTGCCGAGCGGATGCGCATCGCCCGGAAGTCCTCGGGCGAAAACTCCAGGGTGAAATCGTAGCGGCCTTTCAGCTCGGTCATATCGACCACCGGACGGTCCGCAAAACGGCCCAGCAGGTCGGCGGTATTGGCCATCGTCAGCTTGGTGCCTTCGAACTTGTTGTCGGCGGCCGTGAAGGTCGCGCCGTTTCCCAGGTTGATGCTCGTCCCACCCTGCGCACCCGTGGCCGAGATATTCACGGGAGCGCCGCCCGCGGCGTCCGGCGCCGGGGCGGATTCCTTCATCTTCACGCCGCCCTTGCCGGCCACCAGCGCATAGACCGGAAATTCCCGTTTCTCGCGGTGGAGTTTCAACCCGAAGCGCTCCTCGAGCAGCGATTGCACCATTGGGCGGACGTCGTCGCGAGTGGCGCCCGCGGGCAGTTTGGCGGCGATATCGAACCGGTCCGAAGTGAGCCAGTCCGGTCCCGAGACCTGGTAGTCCTTCACCTGGTAAGCCAGGCGGATGAACTCCTTGAGCGACAGATACGAGGCCCGGACCTGCGCGCCGTCGATGTGCAGCCCGACATCCATCCGCTGGATTCCGGAAGGCGCGGACAGCTTGATCGAGGCCACTTCGAACTCCGGCCGTTTGGATTCTTGTCCGAAGAGCCCGGCGGTGAGAAGGGCGAGAAATACCCAGCGGTGCATTGGTAGATTTTAGCGCGGTACTGGCTTATGCCAGTCCGTTTCTAATTTCCCCTTTCAAACCGTGCATGCGGTTTTCCCGCACACGGCTTAACGATGATCTTATTGGTGTGGCTTGCGCCGGGTATTTCACGGTGCCCATCAACTTGTGCAGTCCCATTCCGTATAGCTGATCGCCGGTGAATGGCGCTCGCTTCGTTGGCCTCTGTCCGCCCCGCCGATACTGCCAGCGGCGCAAACTCCTGACGACGAAGTAGTCCATTTTGTTGAACTCCCGGTCGGCATTCCCCGTCCGGAAATAGTTCCCCCAGCCACGAAGCACGGGTGTCAGTTCCGCGATGATCTGCTTCACATCCTTCCCGCTTTGCCGCTTGCTGGTCAGCTCTCGTACGCGATCGCGAAGTTTCTTCGTCGCCTTCGGGCTCGGCCACCGCTGCACAAAGTGCCACCGTGGATTTCGCTGGATACTCCGCTTCTTGCGAATCGTGCATCCCAGGAATACGAAGCTCTGCTTTCCGCGTCTCAAGTCCACCATCCGCGTCTTCACTGGATGCAGCGTCAGGCCCAGCCGGTTCATCACCAGCCCGATCCGCCGAAGCGCTTCCCTGCACGCCGATTCCGTGCGGCACATCGCCACCAGATCATCGGCATATCGGACCAGAACCCCAAGCTGGCTACATCGTGCCGCCCAGATCCGATCCAATTTGTTCAGGTAGATGTTGGCCAGCAACGGCGAGATCACTCCGCCCTGCGGGGTTCCCGCCAGCGTTTCCCTTACCGTCCCGTCTTCCATCACTCCCGCTTCCAACCATTGCCGGATTAACTTCTGTACCCTTCGATCCGAGATCCGCTCCTTCACCAACTCCATCAGGGTTTCCCTCTGGATGTTGTCGAAGTAGCCTTGCATGTCCGCATCGACTACGAAATTGTGTCCCTGGTTGCCTGCTACTCGTATCGCTTCCAGGGCCTGTTGCGCGCTCCTCTTCGGTCGGAATCCATAACTGCTCGGCTGGAAGTCCGCCTCGAAAATCGGCTCCATCACAAGCTTCGCCGCCATCTGCACCACTCGATCCCGTACCGTCGGTATCCCCAATGGCCGCTGCTTCCCATCTGCTTTCGGTATGTACCGCCGCTTCACCGGGGAAGGACGATATCGGCCTGCCCGCAGCGCCGCCTGAAGCTCCGCCAGAAACTCCGCCAGAAACTCTCCTGGCCCTCGTTGTTCGATTGCCTGGATCGTCTCCGCATCCACCCCTGCCGCGCCACCGTTGCTGCGCACCCGCCTCCATGCTTCCCACAGAACGTCACTCCTGTAGATCCGGTCATACAGCGCATGGAACCGCCGCGTCCTACTCTGCTTGGCACACACATATAGCTTGCGCTGGAGTTGTCGTACTTTATCCACGGGGATTTTGGCCGTTTCCGGCATGCCCTCGCACTTACCTCCGCACCAGCATGATCAAAGCAAGGCCCCTTCCCTCCAGCGCGTTTTGCTGCACGCCTTCCTCGGTACTTCGAGCCTCTCGGACTCCCTCCTGGCTCCGCGCGCTTTCAGCCATCCCGCCTTATACGCCCGGTCTTTGCCCGACAAGGCTGCCAGGTAGGGTCTCTCCTGTTCCACGCTGCTCTGTCCTGACGTGCCGCCGCCTGCGACCCCGGGGAAGTCCAGCACTCGTTCCGGTCCTGCGTGCTGTCTGTTGCCTTCGCCGTGACATGAGCGGCTCGGCCCTCCCAAACACCTTTCGGCTGAAAATATGACGAGGCTATTGCGTTCACTGATTGTTGCGGCCCGCCGGTTTGCTCCCCTCTGTTTCAAGGGCTCTTGACACTCCGCTCGGCTCGGTCGGATCTCTCCTCCCGGCTGGAGTCTGCTACCGGGCGCTCCGGCGCTTACCCGGACAGGACTTCCACCTGCTAGAACAACGCGTCTTTCAGGACGTACCCCGCCCCTATCTTTTCACCCTGGAACCAGCACGTTTTTGATCCCCGGATCGTGGATGGCTTCGTGAAACGCTTCAAGCGGGTACCGACCTGAAATCAGGGATCGAACCGCGCGCGGCCAGCACGTGTGAAACGCTTCCAGGTCGCGGATAGCCGCTTCGAACGCATCCGGACCGGCGTTCACCGTCCCCATGATCACCTGGTTCCGCACGATCATGCGAAAGAGCAGTCGATGCAGATCGAGCGTGAGATTCTCCGCGACCGGCGGCACGCCCGTGAACACGAAGACTCCGTTCGCTCCCAGGCACTCCAGGAAGTCGAATGCCGTTTGCGGAGCGCCCATCGCCTCGTAGACGACGTCCACATTGCCGGCCAGGTCGAGAAATTCGCGGGGCGGCACTTCAAGCGACGAGACGAAGCGCGCGCCCACTTCTTTGACGATCGCGACGTTCGCTTCCGGCGCCCGCGAGTACACCCAGGTCTCGAAGCCGCGGCTGTGGAACAGCATGGCGCCGAGGATTCCCACCGGTCCGGCGCCCAGGACCACCGCCGTCCGCGTGTTTTTCGGCCAGGGCAGGCGGGCGTCGATGGCTGCGAACTGGAGATACGCCTTTTCCGCAATGGTCAGGGGTTCTACAAGAACGGCCACCTCCCGGACCGCGGCAGCAACAGGATAGACGTACGCTTCTTCTTCCACGACGAACCCGGTCATGAAACCGTGCATTCCGAGAATGCCGCGCTCGCGGTACCGGCCGGTTGCGCAGAAATCCTGGCGTCCGGCGCGGCAGGCCAGGCATGCGGGATCGTGGCACGGCTTGCGCACTACGCCGATCACCAGGTCGCCCTTCTTCACCTTGGAAACGGCGGAGCCGGTATCCACCACCTCCGCCAGCGATTCGTGCCCCAGCACGAAGTGGTCGCACCCTTCGGGCGCCGTGCCGAACTTGAAACTGCACAGGTCTCGATCCGTGCCGCAGACCCCTACTTCGAGAATGCGCAGCTTCACTTCGTCCGGCGACGAGACGGAGGGCTCCGCATGTTCGACCATTCGCACCTGGCGGGTTTCGGGAAAAACGCCAACAGCTCTCATGAAGTCTCTATTTTGTACGATAGCGCTATGCGACGATTGGGACTTCTGGTAATCGTGGCCGCGATCCCCCTGACCTTGCTGATGATCTACTCGGCCGGCCGCAATTCCCGGCGCGACCAGGGCTTCAGGGACACTCCCATGCTGCCCGGCCTGCCCTATCACGTGCACGACCCCGACCGTCCACACCCCTCCGTAGTGACGCCCAACGCCCAGCCCGGCGGGCCGCCCTCCGATGCCGTGGTGCTGTTCGATGGCAGGGACCTCTCGAACTGGCGGACCGTGACGCTGAACACCACGGGCTACACCGCGCGCCCGGAACCGCCGGCGTGGAAACTCGAGAGTGGCTACATGGAGCCCGTACCCGGCGCGCCCGATATCGCGACCAAAGAGAAGTTCGGCGACGTTCAGGTGCACCTCGACTGGGCCGAGCCGCCCCACCCGAAAGGGAGCAGCCAGTCGCGCGGGAACAGCGGCGTGTTTCTGCAAGGCCTGTACGAAGTCCAGGTGCTCGATTCGTACAACAACCCTACCTACGCCGACGGGCAGGCCGGTGCGATCTACGGGCAGTGGCCGCCGCTGGTCAATCCCGTGCGCCCGCCGGGCGAGTGGCAGAGCTACGACATCTTTTTCGAAGCGCCGCGATTCGATGGCGACAAACTGTTGAAGCCGGCGTACCTGACGGTCGTTTTAAACGGCGTTGTGGTCCAGAATCACCAGGCCGCGATGGGTCCTACCGTTTACCGCCAGGTTGCGAAGTACGTGCCGCAGCCCGCGGAGGATTCCCTGGTGCTGCAGAACCACCGCAGCGAGGTCCGTTTCCGCAATATCTGGATCCGCCGGCTTCGGTCTACTACTCGGACCGCAGCACCTGAATGATGTCCACCCGCGCGGCCCTGAGCGCCGGCAGGACGGACGCCACGACAGCCGCCGCGAGCAGAAGGACGGCCGACCCGGCGACAGGCCACGCCCCGGGCATGCGCATCGCCTGGATGTAACTGCCGGCCAGCCGTGCCAGCGCGAAACCGCCGGCGGCGCCCGCGCCCACCCCGATCAGCGCCATCCAGAGGCCCTGTCCGATGACGTCGGCAACCAGGCGCCGGGGTTCCGACCCGACGGCGAGCCGGATGCCGAACTCCTTCATCCGCCCGCTCACCGAGAACGCCAGTACACCCGCGACACCGACCAGCGCGATGGCCAACGCCACAGCCGCGAACACGCTGAACACCAGCGTATTCAGCCTGTCGGGCGTAAGTACTTCGGCGCGAATGTCCTCGAGGGTCGCGGCACGCTCGACCGGCTGTTCCGAAGACATGCCGTGAATGATTTTTCGGACCGGCGACACGAGCGCGTACGGATCGCCGTGCACATGAACGAACAGCCGGCCACCCCACGTCTGATCCTGCCCGAACGGCTGATACACGGTCAGAATCGGGCCGGGCACGAGGTGGTCGTCATCCACATCGGCCACGACTCCGACAATCCGCCGCGGCTGCGGGCTGATGTCGATGAACTTCATGATAGGGTCGGTCCACATTACGTGGTGATTGACCGCGTCCTGGGTCGGGAACATCCGCCGTGCCAGGCTCTGGCTGATGATCACGACCGGCTCCGAACCTTGGCGGTCCAGGTCGTTGAAATCGCGCCCCGCGATCAGCGGCGACCCTAGCGCCGCGAAAAAGCCGGGCGAAATCATGCGGAACTGCGCCCGCGGCTCCTGCTCGCCCGGCGCCGGCACACGGCCGTCCACGGAGAATTCGAAACCCGGCCCGAAACTGCCCGCCTCACGCCACGGCACTTGAGTCCCCAGAGCGACCTGATCCACGTTCGGGAGCTCGCGGATGCGCCGGATGGTTTCCCGGTAGAAGTTCACCACCTGGTCGGGGGTCCTCCCGTACGACATCACCGGTACGTTCAGCGCGAGCACGTGCCGCGTGTCCAACCCGGTCTCGGTGGCTTGCAGGGACAGCAGCGTCTTGAGCAGCATGGTGGCGCCCACCAGCAGGACGAACGACGCGGCGATCTGGGTGACGGCGAACACCCGCAGCCGGCGGTTAGCGCTGCCGGTGACCCTGGGGCTACCCGACCCCCGGCCGATTCCGCGTGCGGTTCCCGCATTGGGAAGCCGCGGAACGAAAGCCAGGAGCACCGCCGCCACAATCGCAAGAACGGCTCCCGCCCAAAGGAGCGACGAATCCACCGTGAGATCGAGCGCGCGCACCGAAAACCGGGAAGCGTATCGCGCCAGGACCGCGACCATCGGCCGCGCCAGAAGCAGCCCGAGCGCCGCACCGGCTCCGCACAGCAGGAGACTCTCGGCCAGCAGCGTTTTCCGAAGCGCGGCGGTGCTTGCGCCCAAAGCCTCGCGGATCGCCAGTTCGCCTTCGCGCCGGACCGTGCGGGCCAGCACCAGGTTGGCGACATTCGAGCAGGCGATGATGAACAGCAGACCGGACGCCGCCAGCAGCACCAGCAGAACCGTCCTCGCTTTGGAAGTGATCTGGTCACGGAGCAAAACGGCGCTGATCCGCGTGTCGCTCTTCGGCGGATATGCTTCGGGATGCTGCTGCATCATCGACGCGTGGACCGTCCGCAGTTCCGCCCTCGCCTGCTCCAGGGTCGCGCCCGGCGCCAGCCGGCCGAACAACTCGGTCATGCGGTGAACGCGTCCCTGCACCATGGTGGCCGAGAGGTGATGCGGGCTGGTCACGACATTGGCGATGATCTCCGTTTCGGCGGGATACGGGACCGACGGTTCGAGCACGCCGATGATCGTGGCCGAGCGGGTCCCGAGCCGCACGGTCTTGCCGATGACCGAAGCATCGCTCTTGAGCGCGCCGGTCCAGAAGCGGTAGGTCAGGACCGCGGCTCCCGCCGCATTCGGCCCGTCATCTGCCGGCCCGAGCAGCCGGCCGAGAACGGGCTTGAGCCCCATGACCTCGAAGTACGAGCCGCCTACCACGCCGGCGCGGACCTCGCGCGGTTCGCCCAGCCCGACCATGGTGAAGCCGATCGTCGAGAAGTCGCCGAACTCGCGAACCGTCTTCACGCGCGAACGCAGATCCTGGATTTCAGGGACAGAGAACGTGGTGTTCTCCATTCCCAATCCCGGAGCGCTCTGGCGTATGTAAATGAGCCGGTTCTCGTCCCGGTTAACCAGCGGCCGCAGGAGCACCCCCCTCACCAGGGTGAAAATCGCCGAATTGGCGCCGATTCCCAATGCCAGGGTTAACACGACGGTCAGAGTGAGCCCCCTGGCGCGAGCCAGAGAACGGAATGCAATTTTCAATTCCCGCACGAAATTCATCACAGACTCCCCTCACGGCAAGGCCTATTGGCCTACCTTACCAATACGTCGAACGGCAGGAACCGTTTTCGACATTGCGGACTAATTTTTTCCGGCCCCGTTTGTCCCGGCGATCACGGGCCTCAGGTATTCACCGGTGGGCCATCGAATCCGCGCGCGCTGCGAGTCCGCGAAGTCGGGATTCATATGGCGTCGGCGCGACGCCGCGACGGCCGATCCCTTCGAGTCGCTGCGCACCGAATGACCCACCCGACATTTTCGACCTCGAATTCTGATATGCTCGCGTTGACTCCGCGAAAAGGTCTTTTATATGGTCTATACACGAAGAGATGTAGGTAAGATTGCGCTGGCATCGCTCCCGCTTGCCAGGGTGCTGGCGGCAGCGCCGAACTCCAGGATCAATGGCGTCCAGATCGGCGTAATCTCGTACAGCTTTCGCCAGATGCCCGCACAGAGCATCGACGACATCATCAAGTACATGACGCAGATCGGGCTGAGCGAAGTGGAACTCATGTCCAACCATGCCGAAGCCGATGCCGGCGCACCGTCGCAGACACCGCCCCAGGCTGCCGTTCCGGCGCGAGGTCCCGGAGAAAGGCCGGCAGGCGCTCCCCCTCAGGGAGGCGGACGCCGCCAGATGACTCCGGAAATGCGGGCGGCCATGCAGGCGCGCGCCGAAGAGCTGCGGAAGTGGCGCCTTTCGGTCTCCATGGACAAGTTCAAGGATGTCCGCAAGAAGTTCGATACGGCCGGAATCGACCTGCACCTGCTCTGCTACAACATGCAGGACAGCATGACCGACGACGAGATCGAATACGGCTTCAACATGGCCAAGGCGCTTGGCGCCAAAGCGATCAGCACCAGCACAACCGTGAGCATGTCGAAGCGGATCGCACCGCTGGCCGAGAAGCACAAGATGCTGGTGGGCTACCACGGCCACGATCAGACCCAGGACCCGAACCAGTTCGCCACGCTGGAGAGCTACGCCACCGCCTTTACCTACGGCAAGTACAACGGCGTCAACCTCGATATCGGCCACTTCACCGCGTCGAACTACGATGCGGTGGCGTTCATTAAGGAGCACCACGCGCGCATTACCAACCTCCACCTGAAGGACCGGAAGAAGAATCACGGGCCCAACACGGTGTGGGGCGAAGGCGACACCCCGCTCAAAGATGTGCTGATGCTCTTGAAGGAAAACCGCTACCCGTTCCCGGGCAATATCGAGTACGAATATCGCGGCGAATCCGACCCGGTCACCGAAGTCGGCAAGTGCTACCAGTATTGCAAGAAGCTTCTGGAATCCTAAGCGGAAAGCGCCCGCTCCCTCGCGGTAGCGGCTCTGTGCGTTGATTTCTCACAGAGCCGCTACCGTTAGGGAGCGGGCCCATCGGCCTCGGTAAATCATAAACGGGTACAGCGCGTTACTCCAGGTAGAACACTTCTTTCATCATGGCGAACCGCTCGCCGGGAAGTATGTCGGGCACCGGTTCGAACAGGCGGCCCATGAACTGCTGCCAGCGCTGGTTCACGAGGTCTCGATCCAGTTCGTCCCAGGCTTTGTCGAAGTCTTCGACCCGCAGGACCAGAACGAGGTCCTGCCCTCTCCGGAAAATGGAGTAATCGGCAATGCCGACATCCTTCAGCTTTGCCAGCAGTTCGGGCCAGACCCGCTGGTGCTCCCGCTCATACTCCTCGATGGCGTCGGCTTTGATTCGCAGCTTGAATGCGTAGCGAGGCATGAGATCAGATTTGCGCGAACGCCCGCCCGGCGTCAACCCGTATGTCAACCCGTACGCGCCGCGCCGCGCAATCGAATATGATGGGGCCGATGCGTTCCCGAATCTGGCTATGCCTGTTCGGCGCGGCCTGCCTGCTGCGTGCGGCCGAGCCGTCGAACATTGTCGCGCTGCGGCAATCGTTCGAGCACCCGCCCGACGATGCCCGGGTCATGGTTCGCTGGTGGTGGTTCGGACCCGCGGTGGTGAAGCCCGAACTCGAGCGCGAAATGCGCGCGATGAAGCAGGGCGGCATCGGCGGCTTCGAGGTGCAGCCCACATACGCGCTCGAAGTGGACCACAATTTTCCCTACCTCTCGGACGAGTTTCTCGGCGACCTGAAATTCACGGCGGAGAAGGCTAAGGAGATCGGCCTGCGCTTCCAACTGACTCTGGGGAGCGGCTGGCCCTTCGGCGGACCACAGATTCCCATTACGGAGGCGTCCGCCCGGCTGCGCGTCGCACGAATCGATATTCCAGTTGGGGCAACTTCCCTGCCCCTGCCGCAGCTCGCCGAGGGCGAAAAATTCATCGCCGCGTTCCTGGACAACAAACAGATCGACGCCGACGGTTCCTCCGTCCGGCTGCCTGCCGGCGCCTCGGGGCGGGTGCTGTTTTTCATTTCCAGCCGCACGCGCCAGACCGTGAAGCGTCCGGCCGTAGGCGCCGAAGGCTGGGTACTCGACCACTACAGCCCGGCCGCGGTCAATACGTACTTAACGCAGGTCGGCGAGAAGTTGCTGGCCGCGGTAGGCAGTAACATCCCCGAGACGATTTTCAGCGATAGCCTGGAGGTCTACAACGCAGATTGGACCCCCGACTTCCTCGAACAGTTCCGGAAGCGGCGCGGCTACGATCTGACCCCATATCTGCCCGCGCTCGCCGGCGATATAGGCGAAAAGACGAAAGCCATCCGCCACGATTGGGGGCAGACGCTGAGCGAGCTCTGCGACGAGAACTATCTGAGGCCCATGACGGAATGGGCCCACCGGCACGGCACGAAATTTCGTTCCCAGACATACGGCATCCCTCCCGTGACTCTTTCGAGCGGGTCTCTGGTGGACCGGGCCGAGGGAGAAGGGACGCAATGGCGGCGCTTCTCCACCTCCCGTTGGGCGGCCTCCACGAATCATCTGTACGGGCACGCCGTGACGTCTTCCGAAACCTGGACATGGCTGCACTCACCCGTTTTCCGCGCAACGCCGCTCGATATGAAGGCCGAGGCGGATATCCACTTCCTTCAGGGAATCAATCAGCTGGTTGGCCACGGCTGGCCGTACTCGCCGCCCGAAGCCGGCGAGCCGGGCTGGCGCTTTTACGCCGCGGCGGTGCTGAACAATCACAACCCATGGTGGCTCGTGATGCCGGACGTGGCGGCTTACATGCAGCGCGTCAGTTTCCTGCTACGCCAGGGGAAGCCGGATAACGATGTGGCGCTCTACATCCCGACGGCCGACGCGTTCGCCGGTTTCACGCTCGGCCGCGATTCGGTCAACCAGGCGGTCGACGGCCTCATCGGTCCGGACGTAATTCCGGCCATTCTCAATGCCGGTTACAACTTCGACTTCATCGACGACATTGCCATCGCCAAGGTCGGAATTGCGCAGCGGATCCTGATTCTGCCGAACGTGGAGCGCATTCCCCTCGCCACCATGCGAAGGATCACGGAGTGGGCGAAGAAGGGCGGCACCGTCATCGCCACCCGCCGCGCGCCGTCACTGGCGCCGGGCGTGATGGATGCCGGGGATACGCCCGAGATCCATAGCCTGGCGAAGGGCCTGCGCGTCATCACGGATGAATCGAAGCTGGGCGATGCGATGCACCTGGCGCTCCCGGCGGACTTCGCTTCGTCACCCGAGATCGGCTTTATTCACCGGAAGCTCGGTTTCGCCGACATCTATTTCCTGGCGAATACCAGCAATCACCCGGTCCGCGCGCAGGCGATATTTCGAGTGAAGGGCCTGGATTCGGCCTCTTGGGACCCGTTCACGGGCAAAGCAGTGAAAGCCGGCGGCAATACGCTCAAGCTGGACCTCGCGCCGTACGAATCGCGCGTCGTCGTTTTTTCGAAAGACGGTGTAGCCGCCCCGCCCGCGCCCGCGCCGGCCGCACCCATCGACATCACGGACGGTTGGAAGGTGACGCCGGCGGATCGCGACCAGTACTTCTCCGGCGTGCTCACGTACGAAAAAACCGTCACCGTGCCCGACCTGAAAGGGCACCAGGTGTACCTGAACTTCGGCGAAGGCACCCCTGTGGAAGACCGGGCGCGGCGCTCCGGCGCGGGTATGCGGGCGCTGCTCGAAGGCCCGGTGCGCGAAGCCGCGGTGGTCTATGTCAACGGGAAGCGCGCCGGTTCGGTCTGGTGCGCACCTTACGAAGTCAACGTAACCGGACTGCTGAATCCAGGCCCGAATGCGGTCCGGATCGAAGTGGCGAACACCGCGGTGAACGAGATGGCCAAGGGTCCGCTGCCCGATTACCAAGAGCTGAACGCGAAATACGGCGAGCGCTTCCAGGCGCAGGATATGGCGGCGGTGGTGCCGCTCCCCTACGGACTGCTCGGTCCGATCCGCATCGAGCCGCGTTGAAGATCAGCGGCTCTGCCGCGCCAGCTCCGCGCGAAATGCGCTCTCGCGCTCCGCGATGTATTTCCGGTAGCCTTCGGGATCGACGAACGGGTTTCCACCGCTTTTGAGGCGGGGGTATTTCTGCGCCATGCCGTAGTAGCTTCCGTGCGCTCCCAGAAACACGTCGCAGGTAAGCGATTTCAAAAGCCGGAATGTACGTTCGTAGTCCTCCGCAATCTGCGGATAGGCCGCGTTCTTCACCAGCTTGTAGCCGGGGTTCACGTTCGGGCTGCCGACGATCACCACGTTGTAGCCGCCGGCCTTGAGCGTCCAAGTGGTGCACCCTTTGGTGTGCCCCGGAGTCAGGCGGGCGGTTAGAACCGCCCCGCCGAGTGTCACCTGGTCGCCGTCATGCAGCATGCGATCTACCTTCGCCCTGGGGTAGAAGTCGGCGGGCGAGTGCCCGTAATGAAAGTCGGAGCGGCCCCCGCTCTCGACCACAGGCACGTCGGCATCCATCACCATGTATTTCGCGCCGGTCAACTCCTTCACTTTGGCGCTGCCGGCGCAGTGGTCCCAGTGCGCGTGGCTGATCAGCAGGATCCTGGTGTCCCCGAAGCGGAACCCGAGTTTCTCGATACTGGCGCGGATCATCGGGACCGAACTGACCAGGCTGCTGTTGATCAGAATGTTCCCGTCCGGCGTGTTGACGAGGTAGGACGCGAGGCCCTCGGTCCCCACATAATAAAGATTGCCGGCGATGCGGTGGGGCGGAAACGGCTTTCCCCAGTCGCTTTCCTGTGAAATCAACGGCGCCGCAAACAGGATGGCGGCCAGACAGTATCGAAGTAGCATGCCTTAGACCTGGCTCAGGCTTGCGGGTGATCGTAGACGCCCAGTTTCCGGATCCAGACGTTCCGATACCGCACCGGGTTGTGATGCTCCTGCAGCATGAGCGGCGCTTCGGGAGCGTGCGGCGTGTAGTGTGCCACCTGACGGTATACCATCGGCCCCATCGACTCCTTATGGTTCTGCACCACCACTCCGTTGTAGATCACGGTAAAGACGACCGGCTTGACCATCCGTTCGCCTTCGAACCGCGGAGCTTCGAAGATGATGTCGTAGGTGTTCCATTCGCCCGGACGGCGCGCCGGATTCGCCAGCGGCGGCCACTGGCCATAAATCGCGCCCGCCTGGCCGTCCGCGTAGGTGCGGTTGTCCCACATGTCGAGCACCTGAATTTCGTAACGGCTCATCAGCAGGACGCCGCTATTCCCGCGGCCCTGGCTGGTGGCGCGAACCTCTGTGGGGGATGACCACTCCACGTGCAACTGGCAATCGCCGAACTTCTCGCGAGTCAGCAAGTCGCCCGTGCCCGGCACCACTTCGAAATACCCATTCCCGACCTTCCACTGCGGATCGACGAACTTGCCGCGGTCGGCTCCCCGGCCGCGCTGGTTCCACTGCGAAAGATCCTTGCCGTCGAAGAGCACCACGGCATCCGACGGCGCGCCGAACGGCGTCGGCGAGGGCGTCACCACCTTGGGGTGCGGCCGGTCGGGATCGTGCACGTGGTAGGGCAGGTTCGGCAGCATCGGGGTATCGGTGAAGCCGAGATCCGGGTTCGGCTGCTTCTCCTGGGCTTCGGAAAGGGCCGTGCCGGCAAGCGCGGCGGCAGCGGACAGCTTTAAAAATTCCTGGCGGGTCATCGCCCCCCAGGATAATTCGGAACGTGTCGCGATACAACCTCGGGAGGTGTTCCGATTGGAACAGTTGGCATCGAATTGCTCCTGAAGAGGTATGCCCGGGAGAGAACCAGGAGCAGCGCGATTGGGTGAGTACGCCCTGGCACCCGACTCCTCGCAATCGCGGCCGGTCAAATTCCCGCTGATGTTTCAGCGTTGGAACCACCTGACCTTTCTGCATTGGCGGTTCCCCATTGCCTCGGTTGCAAGCATCATTCCGCCGCCATTGGAGGTCGAATCCTTCGATGGATCCGCATGGGTTGGAATCACGCCGTTTTGGCTCAGCGGTCTGCGTCCACCGTTCTTTCCGGCGCTTCCATGGCTCTCCGCATTTCCCGAAACGAACTGCCGCACCTACGTCAGGGGACCGGACGGCGAATCGGGCGTCTGGTTCTTCTCGCTCGATGCGGCTCGAGCGCTGGCCGTTGCCGGCGCCCGCCTGGGTTACGGCCTGCCCTACGCGTGGTCGCGAATGTGTGTCCGGTTTGCCGGTGGTCTCGTGCGCTATGAAAGCCATAGACGCTGGCCGGACCGGAAGGCGATGACCCGCATCGAGGTGCAGCCGGGGGAACCGATCGAAAGCGGCGAGTTGGAGACTTTTTTGACCGCGCGTTTCAGGCTCTACTCTTTTATGGGCGGAATGCTCACGAGCAGCCGGGTGGAGCACCCTCCCTGGCCTCTTTCGAACGCCCGTGTATCGCACCTGGAACAGACCCTCACCGATGCCGCCGGCCTGCCGGAGACCCATGACCGGCCGATCGCACACTATTCGCGCGGCGTTTCCGTACGCGTAGGCGCGCCGGAACTGGTGTGGGCGCCGCAAACGGACCCGACGTTTTCTACCGTCAAGCGGCACGGGCTTTCGTGAGGCTCCCGAAGCTGCTCCGGTATATTGGAGTGTGTCCTTCGCTTTTACGCCTGAACCTCCCTACTATGCCGTGATCTTCACGTCCCGCCGTACGGCTGCCGGCGACGGTTACGATTCCATGGCCGGGCGAATGGTTGAGCTGGCGCAGCAGATGCCGGGATTTCTCGGGATCGAGAGCGCCCATGGGGCGGACGGCTTCGGGATCACCGTATCCTACTGGAATAGCGAAGAAGCGATACGGAAGTGGAAATCCCACGCGGAACACCTGGAGGCTCAGCGCCGGGGTAATTCCGAGTGGTATCAGCACTACGAGCTGCGCGTGGCGAGAGTCGAAAGAGCCTATAGCGGCCCGTCGGGGCCGCCGGTTTAGCCTCGATGCTCAGTTCAGGCTTACCGTCTTGCTGCCTTCGGCCCTGGTAAGCGTCACCACCGTCTCTTTCCCGTTCACCGTGATTTTGTGCTTTCCATAAAAGGCGCGCACTTCGGCAATACCCTGCGCGTTCGCCGCTCCGTTCCAGCGGGTCCACCATTTCTCGAGCACCAGGTCTTCATACGCCTTGGCGGCCGGTAGCGGGGTCCAGTCGCGTTTGTAGAGCGAAGATTGCGGGATCCAGTTGGCGCCTTCCCAGAAGCCCCACATCATAATGCCGGTGACGGAGGGATGGGCGAAGCAGATCGTGAAGAATTGTTTGAGCGCCTCCGCTTTGGCCTGCTCTTCCTCGGGAGGCATCACGGCACGGCGGTCGCCCGTGAAGTACTTCGAGTGCTGGCCGGGGAAGTTGAACTCCGTGATTCGAATCGGCAGGTGGAATTGTGAGAGGACATCCAGCGCCTTCTGCAAGGCGGCGGGATCGAACGCATCGCCGTGCAGGTGGCCCTGTACACCGATTCCGGATATCGGTACGCCGGCGTCCAACAGTTTCCGGATGTGCTGCACGTAATCGTCGAGGCGGTTTCCGGTCGTGATGTCGTAATCGTTTACGAACAGCTTCGCGTTGGGGTCGCCGTCCTTGACCCACAGCGCCATCTGCCGGATGAAGTCGATGCCGAACCGCTGCTCGTAGTAGTCGGCGTGGATCATCTCATTATTGAGATCGTACTCGGCGAACCGGTCGCGATAGCGCGCCCCGATCGCTCGCCCCCGCTGTGCGACGGCGATCCTGAAGTCCGGATCGCTCATCTCTTTGAGCCAGGGCTGGACGTGGTTCGGCACTCCCCAGAAGATGCAGTGCCCGCGCAACGGGATGCCCTCCTGATCGGCCCAGGCCAGCATCTTGTCCACTACGCTGTAGTTGACCTGGCCTTGCTGCCGTTCCATCACGTCCCACTTGAAATCGGCCTCCGGCACACCCGCATTGAAGTGGCTCTTGAAGATCTGTTTCCACCTGGCGACATCTTCCGGCGTGTTACGGCCAGAGAACATTCCGCCGGGCAGAGTCGCGCCGAACCAGAACTCGTGGGAGACCTGTTCGACCGCGACCCTGGCGCCGGGGCTTGTCCGGATCGTCAACGTGCCCATCCGGTTCCTGGCGATCGACGACTCGAGGTCCGCATCCGCCGCGTATAGATGCACCACACCGAGCAGCACGGCCAATACGGAGTATGGGATTCGCATTGGCGTAAATTAGCAGGTTGCGCCTGGAAAATGTAAGGCGGCGCCACCATCTACAGCGGATCAGGCCGGCCGCGCAAAGTCGCCGGGGCTGTTCGCCGTGGCGCGCCACTCGGCGGTTCGTTCCTGCTTCGCTTCGGCGAGCGCCCGGCGGACACCGGCGGCGTCAAGATCGGTTGCGTACACCGGTGTCCCGGGCTGCTGCCGCCAGGAATCGTCCAGCCCTCCTGCATCCACCGGATCGAACCCGAGTTGATCCACCAGCCTCATCACGACGGTCTTGGCGGCCGGGTCGTCACCCGCAATCGGAAGCGCGATGCGGCCCTTTGTGCCCGCCGGTTTGCCGTGCTCCTGTAAGTGCTGCGCGTAAATATTATTGAACGCCTTGATCACGGGCCGCCCCAACTTCTGCGACACCCACCGGCTTTCCGTAGCGCCCGATTCGATTCCGTCGATCCGGCCATCGCGCTGCCTGGGG
The DNA here is from genome assembly GCA_963796485.1 of Bryobacterales bacterium. Lineage (GTDB taxonomy): Bacteria > Acidobacteriota > Terriglobia > Bryobacterales > Bryobacteraceae > CAWCDJ01. Next base: position 36,646 of record CAWCLV010000008.1, on the reverse strand, counting down.
TAGTAGTTGCCGGTATCGATCACGACGGCATCCGGCCTTGCGCCTTCGAACAGGTCGCGCGGCAGGTCGGGTATGTTCTTCTCCGGAATCGTCACCACGACCACATCGCCCGACCGGGCCGCCTCTTTGGGCGTCACGGGTTTCGCACCCGTTTCCGCCGCCAGTCCGCGGAGCGATTCCGGCGCCCGCGAATTCGCCACATAGACCTCATGGCCGAGTTGGCGGAAGCGCCGCGTGAGCGCGCCGCCGATGTTACCCGCACCTATGATTCCGATTTTCATGATTGCCTCCTGTTTGTTCGTCTTTAGTTGGTCGCCCTGCCGGTTCGCTCGCTTCGGAAAAACGCGAGCAGGTCGGCGTTGATCTGGTCCTTAAGGGTTGAACACATCCCGTGCGGCGCGCCGGGGTAGGTCTTCAATTCCGCCCCCGGGACGAGTTTCGCGGTAAGGCGCGCCGAATCGTCGATCGGCACAATCTGGTCGTCCTCTCCGTGCAGGATCAGCGCCGGCACATCGAACTTTTTCAGATCCTGCGTGAAGTCGGTCTCGGAGAAGGCCTTCACACAGTCGTAAACGGCTTTGAACCCGGCCGTCATGCCCTGCATCCAAAACGAGTCGCGCAGCCCCTGGGAGACCTTGGCTCCCGGGCGGTTGGCTCCGTAAAACGGCGCGCTCAAGTCCTGAAAGAACTGGGAGCGGTCGGCGTGGACCGCGGCCCGGATCTGGTCAAACGCTTCGATCGGCAGTCCTCCCGGATTGCTCCGCGTCTTGAGCATGATCGGCGTCACGGCGCCGATCAGGACGGCTTTCGCGACTTTCTTCGTACCGTGGCGACCGATGTAGCGAGCAACCTCGCCGCCGCCCGTGGAGTGACCGACATGGATTGCATTCTCGATCCGGAGATTCTCGACCAGCGTCGCGAGGTCGTCCGCGTATGTGTCCATGTCGTTGCCATCCCATGGCTGACCGGATCTTCCGTGGCCGCGTCGGTCATGGGCGACACACCGGTAGCCTCGCTCGGCAAGGAAGAGCATCTGGTCGTCCCATGCATCTGCGGTGAGCGGCCAGCCATGGCTAAAGACTACGGCTTGTCCCCTGCCCCAGTCTTTGTAATAAATCCCGGTTCCATCTTTGGTCGTAATCGTCGGCATGATGTGCTCCTTCCCTTGGATGCTCTCCCTTCCGCCGGGTGGCGAATATCGACAGGCCGCCCCGCCGGAATGTCCTGCTTCGCACGGGCCGCGGAGTTGTTGCAAACGGCGGGCGGCCGACTTATCATTCCCTCGGTCACCGAGATGGAAGAATTGCGCAGAGATCTTATGTTCGCAGCCAGAACCCTCCGGAGAAGTCCCGGGTTCACAGTGGCCGCTGTGCTGATTCTCGCTCTGGGTATCGCGGCCGCCACAACCGTCTTCAGCGTGGCCAATGCAGTCCTGCTTCGGCCGCTCCCCTACCGCGATCCAGGCAGCCTGGTGCTGGTGCTCCGCGATAGCCCGGGCGGCACCCTGGGGACCGGCAACCTCCTTTATTCGAACGCGGATTTCTCGGACCTGCGCCGCGGCACGTCCGGCATCTTCGACGATATGGGCGGCGTGGCTTCATTCCGGGCGTTCGCGCCTCGCCAGGACGGCACTCTCGAACAATTGAGCAAAGCGCTGGCGACCCCAAACCTGTTCCGGCTTCTGGGTGTCCGCATCGTTCTGGGCCGGGACTTTTCGGACGACGACGGCCGGCCGGCTGCATCCCAGTCCGCCCTGATTCCCACCGGGACCGCGGCGATTCTCAGCTACGCATACTGGCAGCGGCGGTACGGAGGCGATGCGAGCGTCCTGGGCCGGTCGATTCCAGGCTCGGGCGACGACGGGCCGCGGATCGTCGGCGTGCTGGAACCCGGTTTCCAGCTATACCTGCCTCCCGGCACGCGCATCGACGCGGCGCCGGATTTTTATGTGGCCAACAACGGCGGCTATGATGCGGCACACCGGAATCTGCTGCTGGTGGGAGCGATCGCCCGCCTCAGGACCGGAGTATCCGTGGCACTGGCGCAACAGCGGATTCAGTCGATGGCGCCCGCGCTGCTCCGTTCCACCTTCGACCCGAAAGTGTCGCTGCGGCTGGAAGAGATCCGGCGATACCCCGTAAAAGATGTCCGTCCGACGATCGTGGCATTGATGGGGTCTGTCGTCTTTCTGTTGCTGATTGCCTGCGCGAACGTCTCCAGCCTCCTGCTGATACGGACTTGCCGTAGACAGCGGGAACTGGCCGTCCGCGCCGCACTCGGTGGAAACGCGTGGCGGTTGGTCCGCCAGATGCTCGCGGAGGCGGTACTGCTTGCGGCGGCGGGGACAGCCGCGGGCGTCGCGCTTGCGTGGGCGGGCGTCAAAATATTTCTGCGGCTCGCGCCCGCGAATTTGCCGCGTGTGGAATCGTCGTCGGTGGACTGGCGTGTGCTGGCCTTCGCCGCAAGCTCCGGGCTGGCCGCAGCGGCGCTGTTCGGAATGCTGCCGGCGTGGCGGACCGCGCGGCCGAACATTAGTGAGATCCTGCGCGGCGCAGGCCGCGGAGCGGGGCTCGCACCGGGCGGTTCGCTCCGCAGTGCCGTAGTGGTAGCGGAGGTCTCGCTTTCCTTCGTGCTGCTGATCGGGTCGGGCGTGATGTTTCGGAGCTTTCTGGAATTGCAGAGAGTCAATCCGGGATTCGAGCCGCATGGCGTGCTCACGTTTTTCGTGACCCGCGACTGGCCGCTCGGGCGGCAGGACGGGCGGCTCGAACTGCTGCGCGAAATCCAAAGCCGGCTGCGCGCCATTCCTGGAGTGCAGAATGTGACGGCCGGCCTGTTCCTGCCGCTCACGCGCGGACCGCGAGCCGGCCAGCCCACGCCGGAGCCGCCGCGCCAGGCGGAAACCTCGACCGCCGCCGGCGCGGATTTCCAGCAGGTGCTGCCGGATTATTTCGAGACGCTGCACACGCCGCTGCTCGAGGGACGCACGTTCACCGAGCGCGATAACACCCCGGGACGAAACGTAGTGGTAATCGACCAGAACCTGGCGGCCAGGGCTTTTCCGAAAGGTTCGGCCGTCGGAAAGCGCATCGCGGTGCCGTTCCCCGACATGCCCTGGGCGGAGGTGATCGGCGTGGTCGCGCCGCAGCGGTCCTTTTCGCTCGCACAACCCGGAACGCCGGCGATCTATTTCCCGGAAGGGGCCGCCGGCATCGGGGTTTCGCGTGCCTGGGCCATCCGCACCACCGGAAATCCCGCGTCCTATGCCGCGGCGGTCCGCTCCGTGCTGGCGCGGATTGATCCTTCCCTGGTGGTGGCGCGGATCCAGCCGATGGATACCCTGGTCGCCAACGACCGCTCGGGTACGCGCTTTTCGCTGCTGTTGATCGGCTCCTTCGCCCTGGTCGCTGTGCTGCTCGCGGCAGTCGGGATCTATAGCGTGCTGGCTGGCGCGGTGCGCCAGCGAACGGTGGAGATCGGGATCCGCATGGCCCTGGGTGCGTCGCCGGCCGGTGTCTTCGAAATGATGATTGCGCGCGGTCTCGGTCTTGCCGCGGCGGGAGTGGCGCTCGGGCTGGCGGCGTCGTTCGAGCTGACGCAATTTCTGGCCAGTATGCTGGTCGGGATCCAGCCGGCCGACCCGGCCACTTTCGCTGCGATCACAGGGCTCTTCCTTCTCATAGCCGCGCTCGCATCGTGGCTTCCCGCGCATCGGGCCGCGCGGCTCGATCCTTCCGCAGCGCTGCGTTCCGAGTGACCTCCGATTTGAATCCGCGTCATTTGGCGTGTTACGCTCGGCCACATGCGTAAATCGCTGGTTGGGATCGGGGCGGCCCTGGCCGTCTGCCTGCTGCTGCACGCGGCGGGACAGGAACAGATCGATCTGGGCATGCTTCACCGGATCAAGGCCGAGGCCTTCGGCACGAACAGCCGGGTGATGGACACGGCCTTCTATTTGACGGACGTCTACGGCCCGAGGCTGACGTATTCGCCCGCGGCCAAAACAGCGGGCGAATGGGCAATGAAGAAGATGACGGAGTGGGGGCTCTCCAACGTGAAGATGGAAGCCTGGGGCCCTGCCGGACGCGGCTGGATGTGCACTCATTTCTCGGCGGAGATGAAGGAGCCCGAGTTTCAGCCCATCATCGGTTTCGCCCAACCCTGGTCTCCCGGCACAGAAGGCGCCGTCAGCGGCCAGGCGGAGATGGCGCTCATCACCAGCGCCGCGGATTTCGATAAATATAAAGGCAAGCTGAAGGGCAAAATCGTCCTGACGGCGGCGCCGCACCCTTCGGAAATGGTCGTCAGCCCGATGATGCACCGGCTCAGCGATGCCGAACTGGCGGACGCGGCCGAGGCGCCGGACCCGGTCTCGGGGAACCCGTCGGCGCTGCCACTCGGTTTCTTCCGGCCCACCGCGGGCGCAGCCCCCGGCGGAGGTCGCGGCGGACGCGGTGGACGAGGCGCCTTTGCCGGGCGCGGCTTCCGGAACCAGCTCAGCCAGTTCCTGAAAGAGGAAGGCGTGCTCGTCGTCCTTACGCCCGGCAACGGGCCGGACGGCGGGACAGTGATGGGCTCGGCGGCAGGCTCGCAGAATCCCGGCGATCCGCTGCCTCCGCCCTCGGTGGTGATCACGAACGAGCACTACAACCGCATCGCGCGGCTACTCGAAAAGAAGATCCCGGTGACCCTCTCGTTCGATATCGGCGCCAGGTTTACCGAGCCCGCCGATTCGTTCAACATCACGGCCGAAATTCCGGGCACGGATCCCGGCGCCGGGGAAGTGATGCTGGGCGGCCACTTCGATTCGTGGACGGGAGGCACCGGGGCGACCGACAACGCCGCCGGATCCGCGGTGGCGATGGAGGCGGTCCGGATTCTCAAGACGCTGAACGTGAAAATGAAGCGCACTGTCAAGGTGGCGCTGTGGACGGGCGAGGAGGAAGGACTGCTCGGCTCTCGCGCCTACGTGAAGGAGCACTTCGCGGATCCGGCCGACATGAAGCTGAAACCGGAACACGCCAGGCTCTCCGGCTATTTCAACCTGGACAACGGAAGCGGCAAAATTCGCGGCGTCTACGTGCAGGACAATGACGAGATGCTGCCCGTCTTCGAGCAGTGGATCGCACCGCTGAAAGACCTCGGCGTCACGACCCTTACCATCCGGAATACCGGCAGCACCGATCACGTTTCGTTCGACACCGTCGGGCTGCCGGCTTTCCAGTTCATTCAGGACCCGCTCGAGTACGGCACGCGCACGCACCACTCCAACATGGACGTCTACGACCGGCTGCAGGCCGATGACCTGGAACAGTCCTCGGCGGTGATGGCGTGGTGCGTGTACAACACGGCCGTACGCCCGGAAATGCTGCCGCGCAAGCCCATGCCGAAGCCCCGCCCGGCAGCCGGACGCGGCGGGGAATAAGCTGGCGCTACGGGCCCTATTTCAGATACCCCAGATACTGCGGGTCGGCCTCGATCAACCGGTCGAGCACCCGGCCCGCTATCTCCCACTGGCCTACGATCGGGTTCTCCATCAACGCAAGGCGCGCCTGCGCCCTTGAGCCCCGTAGCGCCGCCTGAATCAGAAGCCGTTCGTATTCCTTGACGGCTTGCACCAGGCCCCGCGCGGGCGAAGGCAGCCGCCCGATACGCCTCGGGCAGGCGCCCGCACCATTCACATCACAGAGAACCTCCACTACGTCGGCCGACGGCAAGTCCTCGAGTGTGCCCCGGTTCGGCACGTTGAGTACGACTTCCTTCGACATATCCGCTGCCAGCGCCGTCATTACGTCCAGCGCGATCCGGTGGTAGCCGGTGGCGGTTTCAAAAGGATCGTAGGACGGCACGTCCGCCGCGAACGCCGACTCCGCCTGTGCCTCGAGCTTCAAGTACGAAGCATTGCGCCGCACCAGATAATCGCGGTAGGTCTCCAGCGCTGGCGCAGGCTCCTGCGACCCGAGGCGGTGGAACAGATCGTCGTTGAGCCTGGCCAACTCTTCTCCACGGCTCGCGCCGGCACGAATCTGGTTTTCGTAAGCCCGCTTCTGGCTGTAGTAGAAAAAGAGATACTCGGTGGGGATCAGACCCATCGTTCGGATCATCGCCGGGTCGAACAGGTCGGCCGGGTAGAGGCGCTTCAGGAGCGATTCGTCCTCGAGGATTTGGGACGTCACCGGCTCGCCGCGCAGCCGCACGCTGAAGACCCAGCCGAGGTGGTTCAGGCCGGCATAGTCGAACTCGAAATCCTGGAGCGGCTCGCGGAGAGCTTCGGAAATCCGGAAGAACAGTTCGCTTGGAGTGTCGCAGATGCCGATGACCCGCAGTTGTGTTTCGTGCGTCAGCACCTGCGTCATCAGGCCCGCCGGGTTGCTGAAATTGATCAACCACGCCTCGGGTGCCACGCGCTCCACCACCCTGGCGTGGGCCAGACTCACCGGGATGCCGCGGAGCGCCATCGCCGCGCCGCCCGGCCCGGTGGTCTCCTGGCCCGCCAGGCCGCACTCGATCACGATCCGCTCGTCGCGCGCCCGCGCCGCCATTCCGCCGACGCGGATACTGTTCAACACGATCGCGGCGCCCTCGACGGCACGCTCCAATTCGCTTTCCACTCGAATTTCGAAGCCGCCGTCGAGGCGCCGGACAATTTCGCGCCCGAGCCGCGCAATGATTTCGGCGCGGGTGGGATCCGAGTCGAACAGCGCCAGCTCACGCGTACCGAGTGCCTCTTTAGCCCGGGCCAGCCCATGAATGAGCAGCGGAGCGCGAACGCCTCCGCCGCCGAGGATCGACACTTTGTTCATGCTCTCTCCAGTTCCCTGCGCAGCCTCGCGGGCGACGGAAAACCTGCGATGCCGCCGTACTCTTCCGTGGAAAGCCCGCCGCAGACATTTCCCACCCGCAGGCATTCGGCAACGGATTCGCCCTCCAGCCAGCGCCAGAGGAACCCTGCGTTGAAGCAATCGCCGGCGCCCGTGGTATCGAGCGGCGCCACGGCGATGGATGGCACAAAAGCCACCTCCTCGCTGCAAAGGGCGGCGGACCCTCTCGCTCCGAGCTTCAAAGCGACGCACCGAAGTCCCGCTTCCGCAAAGCGGCTCAACATCTCTTTTGGATCGCGAGCGCCTGTCATGCGCGCGGCCTCCATCTCATTCGGGAAGAAAACATCTACCAGCGGCAGAAGCGCCGGTGCGCGCGGATCCGTGAGCCACTCCTCGGCCCAGCCGGCATCGAGCGACAGCGTGCAACCGCTCTCCCGAATGGTCTCGAACAGCTTTTCGGCCAGGTCCCACGGCGGCGCATAAGCCAGGTGCACATGGCGGGCGCGGGTCAGGCGGCCGCTCCGTGCCGCTTCCGCTATGGCAATCGGGAACCGCCGGTTCGACCCGAGATATGTGAAAAACGCGCGGTCTTCCGGGACTGACACCGCCACCGTGAAAGCCGTGGGCTCGACCGGATCCACCAGGAGTTCCGAAGTGTCCACGCCGCGCTCCATGAGGCGGGCGGCCATCCAGTCATGATGATCCGCGCCGGAGACCGCGAAGATTCCGGTCGCCAACCCCAAACTCGCCAGGCCGCTTGCCGTGATTGCAGCGCCGCCGCCGATCTCGCGGCGAAACTCTTTTGCGTACGCCTCTTCTCCCGGCTCGGGCCAGAACTCGAATCCGCTGAGGATCAGGTCCACATACAATTCGCCGGCAACCAGGACGTCCAGGCGATTCATGCGGCATCAGATTAGCACAGCGGGGCGCCCCCTTCAGAAAGGGCTGTAGGGATCCAGACGTTTTTTATAACGACGGTTGCGGGTGTGCTCCAAAGCGTTGCAGATATGGTCCGACTCTCACGGTTTGGGGGCTGTTTCGGAATGATGTGAAACCCGTCCCCAATACCGGCCGCGACGTCCATATGTCAAGGTGTGAAAGGCCACTACGGCGAACGCGCCCGTGGCCAACGCTGCCATTGCCAATGTAAGCATATTAACCGATAATTTGAGCCTACCACCTGGCGGCGTTGGATTGGTTACAAAAGCTCCCGCGGCGCGCGAAAGGATATTATTAAGATCGGCGAAAGCTGCGGTTTCCCACAATCGGAGGAATTGTCTTGAACGATATCTCTCGGCGAAAGGTAATTCGGGCTTTGACGGTGCTACCGGCCCTTTCCGCTCTTTCGGGGCTTGCCCAACCACGCGGCCGCACCCAAAATATCCTGCTGGTGATGACCGACGGCCTCCGATGGCAGGAAGTCTTCGGCGGCATCGACCCGAAGCTGCTCAACAAAGAGAGCGGAGCCGGCGACCCCGACGCGCTGCGCCGAAAATACTGGCGGGAAACAGCGGAAGCGCGCCGCCAGACCCTGATGCCGTTTCTCTGGAACACAATCGCCCGCCAGGGGCAGATCTTCGGAAACCGCCAGGCAGGTTCCGAAGTTTCGGTCTCGAACGGGTTCAACTTTTCGTATCCCGGCTACAACGAGACGCTCTGCGGTTTTCCCGATCCGCGCGTTGACAGCAACGATCAGGTTCCGAATCCAAACGTCACCGTCTTCGAGTGGCTTGCGAAAAAGCCGGAATACCGCGGGCGCGTCGCCGCGTTCGGCGCCTGGGATGTGTTTCCGTTCATCTTCAACGAGCAGCGCGCCGGCTTTCCGGTGAATGCCGGGTACGACCCGCTCACGGTACCCCCGGTCACGGAGCGCATCGAATTCCTCAATCATCTGAAGGCGGAATCCAGGGTGTGGGCCGACGAAGCGTTCGATCCGTACACCTTTCACACCGCGCTCGAGTACGTGAAGCTGCACAAACCGCAGTTGCTGTTCGTGTCGTTGGGCGAGACCGACGAATGGGCGCATCAGGGCAAGTACGACGCATACCTCGAATCCACGCGGCGCGTCGACGCCGAAATCCAGGAACTGTGGAACACGGTGCAATCGCTCGACGATTACCGCGACAAGACCACGTTGATTTTCACGTGCGACCATGGACGCGGCGAAGCTCCCACCGAATGGCAAACTCACGGGCAGAAGGTGCCCGACTCCAAATACATCTGGATAGCGTTCCTCGGTCCCGACACGCCGGCGCTGGGCGAGCGGAAGAACACCCCGCCGCTCCAGCAGAACCAGATCGCGGCGACGCTGGCGGCATTCCTCGGCGAGGATTACCGCGCGGCCGTTCCCAAAGCGGGGGCGCCGATCGATTCGGTTCTCGGCAGGTGATCGCAATCAGGCCGCGGGCCAGTACATTTCCCGCCGGATGGATTCCTTCGGAAATCCGGCGCGTTCCAGGATGGCTTCCATGTTGCGAATCATCAGCGGATGTCCGCACAGATACGCGGTGGTCGAGGCGGGCGCAAACCCAAAGGTATCGAGGTGCTTTCGCGCGACATCTTCGGCGCGGCCGCGTTCGCCTTTCCACTCGGGATCCAGCCAAATGCGGCTGACTGTCGGAACGTAGCGGAACCAGGACTCCCGCACGGCCAGGCCGGCCAGTTCGTCGCGGTATGCCAACTCCGCCGACACGCTCGCCGCGTGCAGGACCGCCACGCGGTACGGACCGGGCCCCGATCCGGAGAGGCTGCGCAACATGCTGACGAACGGAGCCACGCCGGTTACGGTCGCCACCATGAAGTGATCGGCATGCCCGCTCTGCGTGTCGAAGTTGAACCGCCCCTTGGCCGCCGGCCTGATGAAGACCTCACCCCCGACAGGAACTTCGGCGAGATGAGGGCTGAGTTTCCCGCCCGTGACCACTTCAAGAAAGAACTCGAGTTCGGGCTCCCGCGGGTCGGACGCTACCGAGTAGGGACGCTCGATCAGTTTCCCTTCCACAGGCAGGCCGACGGTAACATACTGCCCGGGAATGAAGGCGACGGCCTGTTCCGCACGGACGCGGACGATCCAAAGTTCGTCGGTAACGATACGCCGCTCAGTTACGACGCCGGCGATGTGCCTTGGAGGCGACATGGACCATCCTCCTCTCGCATGATTTCACGCTGTTTTTCGCCGAGGGCGGACCAATCGAAATTGCGCCGCGCATGTTCGTATGCTGCCTGCGCGATCTGCGACCTCCGCTCGGGACCGGAGATCAGCGTCGCAACTCCGGCGGCGAACGCCTCGGCGGCGTCGCCCACCCAGACGCTGTGGCCGTGCAACAGCCCCAGCCCGGCACAACCGGAGGACGTCGAAACCACCGCCCGCTGCATGGCCATCGCCTCGAGCACCTTGACGTTGGTTCCTGCCGAAACGGTGGTGGGCACGATCACCAGGTTGGCTTCGACATAGAGCGGGCGCACATCCGCCACGAAACCGAGCAGCCGGATTCGGGAGTCGGCGGGCGGTTCGGGCGTGCCCGCAAACGCTCGCCAGTAAGTGAGCGGGTCGGCGCCGCACACCACGGTAAGGGTCATGGCGGGGAACTTCTTCCGTAGCAGCGGCCAGACCTGCTCCGTGAAGAAGCGGAATGCTTCCACATTCGGAAAATGCCGGAACGATCCGATGAAGAGCAGACGCTCGCCCTCCGCTTCGGGCTCGGGACGGAAGCGTGCCAGGTCGACGCCGTTTTCGATCACCGCGCTTCTCACCGCGGGGCCCAGCATTTCCTGGTCCTTTTTCGACATGACCACGACGCGCGCAAACCTGGCGACGACCCGCCTTTCGAAACGCCGCCAGCGGAAATAGTCCCACCACGCAGACACGCTGCGCTCGCGGCGGAGCACCTGGCCGAACAGGTCGAACGTGACGTCGTGCTCCACCAGCACATCGCCGCCGTATGCCGCCAGTTGCGTATATTCCACCTGAAGGCGCTCGAACCCGAAGGACTGCCGCTCTTCTTCGACCGCGCCCCGCATCGCGGGGGAACGGAATTCATGGACCTCCGGCGGCAGCAGCGTGGACCATCGCGGCTCGCGATAGCGCGGCTTTTCCACCAGCACCACCCGCGCGCAAAACTCCAGAACCGGCGCCAGTTCCGGCCGTTCGGGTCCGTCGGTGAAGGCCAACAGCTCCACGTCATACTCGACGGCCAGTTCGCGAAGAAGGTGGAAAATCCGCACGGCCCCGCCGTGTGCGAGCGGGTAAGGGTAGTAGGGCGAGAGCACCGCGACCCGCCGGCGCTCCGGCGATAGAGGCCGCCCGTCGTAGCGGCGAATTTCCGGCGGTGCCGCCGAATGCTCGCGTCTGGGCCACGGCCACCACCGGGGACGCAGGTAGATGCGGTCGAGCGGCACGCCGCTCCAAAAGAGCAGCGAGGCCAGGTTAAGCCCGAGATGATGCCGTTCGAGGCGCGAGTTGTAAGCCAGGATCTTGCGCGGCGCCGTGCGGCAAGCCGCGCGCCGCAGGGCCGCCGACCCGTTCGAGAGCATCACCGGGGCGAGGCCGATACGATACTGCTTCAGTTGGCGGCGAAGCTGCGGCCAGTTCTCTTCGGTGGCGAGGAAGTGGCGGCGATCCGGAACCAGCGAACGCACCTCCTCGGCCATGCGGCGGCACAACTCCGGCGGACCGCTCGCGAAGGTGACAACCACCGCGTCCGGATCCTTGCCGAGCAGGCGAAAGACCCAATGCTTGATTCGCTGCTTCACCGCGTAGCCCCCGCCGCCCACAGCACCCCGCAGGCGGCGAGCGGCGTGACCGCGGCCAGCGCGGCCACCGCGGAATAGACGTGCAGGTCCATCATCCAACCGATCATCGGCGAAATCAAAAACTGAGCGAAGCCGTAAGAGGAAACCAGAATCGAGACTGCGAACGCGGCACGCGCGCCGCCAAACGCATCGAGCGGCAGCGTATACGTGTTTACGCTGAATGCCGCCACCGCGAGGATGCTGAGCGAAATTCCCGCGCACGCCCAGGCTGCCGAGGGGGCGGCCGGCAGGGCCGCAGTAGCCAGGGAGAGGACCGCCGCGGCCAGGCAGGCCCGAAACCGCGCGGAAAGGGCCGGCATGCCACGGTTGATCAGGCGCAGCGAAAGCCAGCCGCCGGCCAACCCGCCCACGGCCGCAAAGACAGGCGGAATCCACGCATACCAGGCGGCTTGCACCATGGTCAGCCCGTGGACATCCACCAGGTAAACCGTGGTCCAGTTCGTCCACAGCGAATAGCCGATCATGCTCAGGCCATTGGCCGCCGCGAACGCCCATAAGCGGCGGTCTCGCAGCATCCCCCTCGCCCCGCCGGGTTCGAGTTTGGGCGCCGCCGCGGCGGGAGCGCGCCGCGAGGTCAGGTTCCAGATTGCAATCCAGGCGAGTCCGAGCAGCCCCGTGGCGACAAACGCATCGCGCCAGCCGCGCGTGACTGCGATCCAGGTGGCGATCGGCGGCGCAAGCACCAGCCCCAGGCTCACCGCCATCTGGTTCAGCGCGTTGCCCAGCCCGCGTTCGGCAGGCAGCAGAAACTGGTGGATGGCCTTGCCCGCGGCTGGGATGCCGCCCGCTTCGGCCACGCCCAGCACGGTCCGGCAAGCCACCAGGCCGCCGAGCCCGTGAGTGAAGCCAGTGGCGATCCCCGCACAGGACCATAACCCGACCGCGAGGCTAATCGCGCGATTCAGTCCAATTCGATCCGTGAGAATCCCGGCAAACGGCGCGCTCACGGCGTACGCGATCGAGAACGCGGCGACGATCCAACCGTAGTCCGTATTGGAAAGCCGGAATTCGGAGCGGACTGCGGGCGCCAGCATCGCCAGCGCCATCCGGTCGAGATAGTTGATGGCGGAGGACAGGACGAAAACCGCCAGCAGCAGCCAGCGAACGCGGGGTGCTCCGGCGATGGCGCTCACTGGAACTCGATGGTCGCCACCTCGCCCGCGGTACCGAGGCGGGCATTGGCCTTCGGGAAATATTGGATCATCACGGGGCGAGCCTTCTGCGCTCCACACGTGAGAGTCTGCTCGCCGCCGCCCGAGATCGCGATGCTCCCGGCATCGGAGATGAGCAGACGGATGGTTTTACCGTTGCCGGACTGCACGACGAGCCGGAACTGTTTTCCGAGACAATCGATCTCTTTCAGTTCGCCCACCGCTTTTCCGCCGGGCTTCGGACCGTCCCACCACGCGACCGCCTTGGTATCGTTTTTCGGCATCTGGCCGCCGTTATATTTCTGCTCCAGTTCCTTGACGTGAGCCCGCGCTTCGGCCTTCAACTTTTCGACGTCGCGCGCATCCTCATCGGCCTGGTGCCGCTTCTCGGAAGCTTCGTAGTCCAACCGCTGCCGCTCCACCACGAGCCGCGCTTTGCGCATGCGGTCGCGCACCGCGGGGTCGATCGCAGCCTGTTCCCCGCCACGCCATGCTTTCGCCGCGCCTTCGTAATCGTGCTCGGCAAGGTAGCAGTTGGCAAGCGCTTCCCAATAGGACGGTTCGCGGGGATTTCGCTCAGTGGCGGCCTTCCAGTGCATCAGCCGGCGGCGCGGATCGGTGTCGCGCCGGGCCATGAGGACGAACGGCTCATCGAGTTTGGGGTTGATGCCGGCCGCCTTCAGCAGGGCCTGGGTCGCCTTGTCGCTATCGGGTTCGAGCTTCGCGTACTCGATATAGCAGCGGGCACTCTCACTGCCCGCCTGCATGGAGGCGGAAAAATGCTGCCGGGCCTCATCCTTGCGGCCGGCACGGAGCGCGAGCAGGCCAAGCCCTTCCTCGGCTTCGGGAACTTTCTGATGATCGCGAAGCAGCGCCTGGTATTCCTCGGCGGACTGGCTGGTGAGCAGATCGGCGCGGGCCAGGCGGGCGTCGGCTTCGGATAGCTCGCGCTCCTGAAAATCGCCCTCCGCGAGCGGCCGGCTCGGCAGCGAAGTGGTCTGGAAATTCCCGGCGGCAAAGTGCTGTTTCACCTGCGCCTCCACTTCGGCTGGAGATTTGGCGAAAGCATTTCGGTACGCCGCACCCTGGTCCACGCCCTGGCGCAAGTTGTAGAGCAGGACACGAATTTTTCCGTAATAGTCGGGGTTGGTAATCAGCAGGTGAATGCGGGCCCAATCGAGATCGGGCGTGGCCGGCGGCGTTCCCCCGGTGATGTGGATGCCGCTCACCTGAAAGGTCGAGAAGAACTCGACCAGGCCGTGCTCGAAGGCGGGAGGCATCTGCGCCGTGTTGGACTTCAGAAACAACCGGGTAAGAGCGGCATACGTTTCCCGCGTCACCGTTCCCTTCTCCTCTAAAACGATGGCATACCGGTCGCGGGCCTGAACGATCGGCTCGGAGCCGGTCCAGCCCTTCGCATTTTTAAAGACAAGGATTCTGAGGGGTTCGGGCGTCTGCAGGTCATTTGCGCCGACGATCTGGCCCAAAGCGTTTCGGAACTCTTCGAAGCGCAGCAAGGTCTCGCGGCCGGCGTGTGAACCGGCATCGGTATAGACCTCGAACGGCCCCGAACTGAATTTGATCCAATGGCTGTCCGCCGAAAGAAGCGTGGGGATCAGGCAAAGGTAAAGCAGGTACCGCATCTTTCCTATTATCCCGCGCCCACAGCCCCTCGGGCGTGGCGACCACCACGGCGCGCGCCGGAATCTTCCCAGTCCGCGATAGCCCCCTCGAAGTTTGCTAGAATCGAGAAGTCACGGCGCTATCGTCTAACGGTTAGGACGGAGCCCTCTCAAGGCTTAAATACGGGTTCGATTCCCGTTAGCGCTACCATGTTTTCATAGAGTTACGGGCACTGAGTGCCCACCATTTCCTCCGACCCAAAATAGCAGTACCCACGTGGGCCCGCTGACGGTCAATCCGGCAGCTAACTCCGTGTGGCGTCATCCACAGGCAATCCGGAGAGAGTACGACGCGTGCACGACATGCCGACTACGCGCTCATGTGGAATTGCTTCGCGGCCATTCGAAACCGTGCGCCCATCTGCGAATCGGGCGCGAGCGTGAGGTCCTACCGCTAGGCATCGATCCGACTGGAAAAAACCGTAACCTTTTGCCGCTCGGGGAGTACCCATTAGCGGACCAGAAGCCATGAGACCGTTCACTTTATTGGAGCAATTGCTCCAGGATGTGCGCTACGCCGTGCGCATGATGGTCGCGCGGCCCCTCTTCTCGGCCGTGGCAACCCTCTCACTAGCCTTGGGAATTGGAGCGAACGCGGCGATTTACAGCTTCATCGACGCGATTCTGCTGCGCGCCCTGCCGCTGGCGGATCCTGGATCCCTGGTGTCGCTGAAGTGGCACAGCAAGGCGCAGCCTGCCGTTGCCCGGAGCCTGAACGGCGATATCGTCAGAGACGCGAGAACCGGCTTCACCGCCGACGGTTTCCCTTACGCTGCCCGCGAATTGCTGCACAACCCGAAGATCTTCTCATCGATGTTCGCGTTCACCGCGGCGAGCCGGCGAAATCTGGTGATCGGAGACACCGGCGGTCTCGCCAACGGGCAATACGTGTCCGGCGAGTTCTTCCCGGGTCTCGGGATCCCTCCTGCCGCGGGACGCGTGATCTCGCCCTCCGATGACCGAGCGGGCGCTCCTACGGTCATGGTTCTCGACTATCAGTACGCCGAACGCCGCTTCGGCGATATCGCGCGCGCAGTAGGTCAGTCGGTACGGGTTGAAAACGTGCTTTTTACGGTGATTGGCGTCGCACCGGCGGAATTTTTCGGAGCTGATCCGTCCAGCCGCTCCGATTTCTATGTTCCGCTGCACGCCGAGCCGCTGATGGAACCCTTATCCCTGACCGGGCTCGACCCGAGCCGAAGGTTCACTGAAGACACCTTTTACTGGATCCGATTGTGGGGACGCCTCCAACACGGCGTCACTTTGGACCAGGCGCAGGCGGCGCTTACCCCGGTGTTCCGCCGCTTTGTGGAAGCCAGCGCAACTACCGATAAGGAACGCACGGATCTCCCGGCCCTCCTCCTGCAGGAAGGCGCCGGGGGATTGGACCGCCTGCGCCGTCAGTACGCCAAGCCCCTGTACGTCCTTATGACGATGGTCGGGCTGATCCTGGCGATCGCGTGCGCCAATATCGCCAATCTCCTGCTGGCGCGAGCCACGGGGCGTCAGCGTGAAATCGCTCTGCGCCTGAGCCTGGGAGCGGACCGCGGGCGCCTGGCGCGGCAGTTGCTGACCGAATCGGTGCTGCTGAGCTCGGTCGGCGGCGCGCTCGGCCTGGGCTTCGCAATCTGGGGGATTCGCGGGTTGACCTCACTCATTGGAAACGGACGTGAGAACTTCACGCTGCACGCAACCTTGAATTGGCACGTGCTCGCGATCGGCGTAGCCCTGTCGCTGGTGACCGGGATCCTGTTCGGCCTCGCTCCCACTCTCCAGTTGATGCGCGTCGATCTGAACCACCTGCTCCGGCAGACTCGCTCCGGCGCGCCGCCGCTTCGCTTGTTCGCGCACTTGCGGGTCGCCCCAAACCAGGCGCTGATGGCTTCTCAAATCGCGGTTTCACTCCTCCTTTTGATGACGGCCGGTCTTTTCGTCCGCACACTCGAAAACCTGAATGACGTCAATCTCGGATTCAACAGCGAACGGGTGCTGCTGCTCACACTCAACGCGCGGCAGGCTGGATACGAAGATTCCGCGATCGCGCGGTTTTGCGAAGAGGTGAGGGGGCGTCTCGGCAGGATTCCCGGCGTGCGCGGAGTCAGCACGTCCAACCTCGCGTTGATCTCCGGCTCGGAGAGCAGCACCAGCGTGAAGATTGCCGGCTACACGGGTAAGAACAGACAAGTTTCCTTCTTGTACGTCGGGCCTGGCTTCCTCTCGAACATGCAGATTCCGGTTCTCCTTGGGCGTGAGATTGACGAGCGAGACCTGGACCGCGGCGCCGGGGTCGCGGTTGTCAACCAGGAATTTGTACGAACCTACTTCGCCAACGAAAACCCGGTCGGACGGCATTTCAGCATGGGCATGAAGGGCGCGCCTCCGGATCTCGAGATTGTCGGTGTTTCCCGGGATGCCCGGTACAATTCCTTGAAGCAGGACATTGCACCGACCGTATACCTGCCTTACTCGACCAACTTGATTACTCTCCGGGGCGGGATGGTCTTCGAGTTGCGTGTCGCCGGCGATCCGAACGCGATTGCCCAAGCCGCGCGCACGACAGTGCGGCAGTATGATGCGAACGTCCCCATCTCCGACATCTCGACGCAAGCCAAGCGCATCGATCAAGCGATGAGCCAGGAGCGCACCTTTGCGACGCTGTGCACCTGTTTCGCCCTGCTCGCGGTGCTGATCGCCTGCGTGGGTTTGTATGGGACCATGTCATACGCTGTTGCGCGCCGCACCGGCGAGATCGGAATTCGAGTGGCTCTGGGGGCGCAGCGACGCAGCGTGGTCTCGATGGTGCTTGGTGAAGCGATGGCGATAGCGGCAGTTGGTCTCGGCATCGGAATACCTGCAACCCTTGCGGCATCGCGCGTGTTGGAGACATTCCTGTTCCAGATCAAACCGAACGACCCGATGGTGCTAGCCGCCGCCGTCGCAATCCTGCTCGGAGCCGTGCTCGCAGCCGGCTATGGTCCAGCGTTCCGCGCATCACGTGTGGACCCATGGACTGCGCTTCGGGAAGAGTAAGCCCCGCAGGGGTGGCGAATGCGCGCGTTCCGTCCGGAGTCCAGGCGTTCAGCGTGCCGATTTGCTATCTCGGCCGGACCGCATGCGTAGCACTCCAGTGCCCCCCGAGTGCCCACCATTTGAGTTCGTAGCCATCTCCGGCCGGATCGCGGAAAACCAATTCCTAGTGTTTGCTATGACTTGCAGTCAACTGCAATGGACCGAAATGGGCCGTCGTACCTTCGATTCCCGTTAGCGCTACCATGTTTTCATAGAGTTCCGCGGCTCTACGCCAACAACGGGGCTGTACGCCAACAACGGAGGCAAACCCCAATCCCAAACCTTTCTAAGAACATAACACCTTCACCCGCAGTCTGTAGTTTTCGAAGTTTCGGAATCCGTAAGCCTGCCGGCTGAGGGTCTCCATTTTGGTCGTCCAAATCCTCCAGGGAGGCATATCGCACGTTAATCGGCATGGCTAACCCATCGAGATCGCCGAGAAACTCGTCGAATCGGCACGATCCGACGAAACAGCAGTACGGCACGTAAACTACGGCTCGGGGTTGCGTTCGCCTTTCTGCTCCATCGACCAGCGCACGCGTTCAGCGATAAAGCCTGCGAAAGGCTCGATGTCGCCGTCGATGCTCGCACGGTCGAGCGCCGCGAGATACGCGTTGCGGTCCTCGACGCGCACGACCGTCCAGGGATAGCCGCCGGAGGCAAGCATCGCATTCATCAGGAACCGCGCCATGCGTCCGTTGCCGTCGGGATACGGATGGATGTAGCCGAAGAGCCAGTGCCCGAGAACCGCGCGCACGCCCGGTTCCCGTTCCTGCGCCAGCAGGTCGAAGAACGCGGGGATGGCGTCGCGCACGGCCTCCCAGCGCGGCGGCACGTAGCGCGAGGTGCGCAAGTAGACGGCGTCGTTGCGGTAGCCAGCGAGTGCACGCGCCGGTAGAATACCCGCCGTCACGCAGGGCTGGAACAATTCGCGGTACCAGTCGCGGTGCGTGTTGCGGACAAGCTGTCCCGGATTGGCTCCGCCAATGATCTCGCCGACATTCGCCTTCACGACCTGGAAAGCCTGCCAGTAGCCGCGCGCGGCGAGCGCGTCCCGGCTCTGCCGGTCCGCATCATGATGGTCGGGTTCCCAGTCTCCGGCGCGGACGCGCTCGATCAATTCGGCGGAGACGCTGTAGCCTTCGATGGAGAGCGAGTGGTAGGCGTCGCTCTGGTAGATGTCTTCGAGGAAACGTATGTAGGCGTCGGTGTCGCGCGGCCGCCCCGGCGGCGGCGGAAAGACATCGAGGACGCGCGCGCGCATTGACGCCCAGATCGCCTGGATGCGTCCGACTATGGGCGGCGCCGCCGCCGCGGGCGCAGGTTCCAGCGCGCGGCCCGCGAAGGGATCGCTCTCGCGCACATCGTAACCCGCGGCCTTCATGGTGGTGACGATCTCGTCTGCAGCATCGCCCCGCCCCAAGCCGCGCAAGGCTCCGGCCAACCTGCCCGCCACCACGGTGTGGCCGCCGTCAAGTAGGCGGCGGAGCAACTCCGAGGCATCGCGCAGGCTGGCGAGCACGACACGCGCCTCGATGGCATTGGCAGCAAGGAACGCCTCGGGCACGCGGATCAGCGCGGCGGCCGGCGTGAACAGGTGCAGACCGTCCCGCACCGCCAGATCGGCGGGCGGCGGCATCCGCGGGATTTTAAGGTCATAGAGCGACGTGCCGAAGAGCAACGGGATTTTGTGGTTGGTCGCCTTCGGGCTGTGAATGATGACCTGTGTCGGGATGACGGTTTTCTCGGCATGGAGCAGCAGGGACTCCTCGGGCGAGAGGTGCCAGTCGTCGCCGAATCGCTCGTTGCAGTAGCGCGCGCAGAATTCCCAGAAGGAGGCGTACCACGGCGTGCTGTCGCCGTCGCGCGCGCCAGGGCTGGTGGAGATCAGCCATCCCTTGCTAACCTCCTGGAGAAAGCCATTCTGAAGCAGGCGCTCGCGGTGGAGGCGGCTGAATTCCTGGGACTGGAACACCCGCCGTCCGTTTCTCTGCAGGTCGCGGAGGACCGCGAGCGATGCCGCAAGTTTTTCATGGGGAGTTGCCATAACGCCTTGCCTTCTACGTACGAGTCCAAGCCTTTATTGCCGTACGTATACAAGCATATCATGCCGTACTATATACAAGCCAATTATGGTGTATCGTATACAAGCCATATAATGCTGCATCAATACAAGCGGATGCTGCACATAATGCGAGATACATCAATTTTATCAATCGCTTATAAAAACCTCTTGGGCCGTAATCAGGCCTTTAAGAGGCTCCTTTCCGGTGCGGACAGAGCCCCTCGGGAATGCCTCGGCGCATTCGATATCGCTGCGCGGTCCTGCCGCCCGCGAATTCGGCACGCAAAAGACGATGAACCGTGACGCGGTAGCTGAACTGCTCCGCATCTTCCCGGCCAAGTCCGTGTACATGTTTTGTACAAAGGGCCTGAGATTCCTGCGAACGCGACGATTCGTGCGTTTTCGGTTTCAGTAACTTAAAGGAAACACTAGAAGGCGGAAAATACGGGTTCGATTCCCGTTAGCGCTACCATGTTTTCATAGAGTTACGATTCCATCTGAAGGTTTTCCCACCCAAGCCAAGTCAAAGATCCCATGCCCGATGTGCGGTTGTGCCGGCGCTGCGATGGTCCGATAATAGCGCGGGCAGCGTCGCGATCATGGCGCGGTCGCTGACACGGACGCGCAAGCGCGGCCTGGAGTTCAAGTCCGTCAAGAACGAGAAGCCCGCGGTAGCGCTCGACGACGATACCCAATCAGAGATTTCCAGCGAGAGCTACTGGTTCGGGGTGCATCTTTGAAGGACTGCGTCCGCACCCACCGGGGGTGCTTCTGGAACGGCAAGATGCGAAGCAAATGATCTATGGAAGCGGCATTTGTAGAGCATGGCGCGGAGATCACCCAGCGAAAAGGCCTTCGTGAGATAGTCGTCCATGCCCGACTCCAGGCACTGCTCGCGAGCACCCTGCATGGCGTGTGCAGTCAATGCGACGACCAGGGTACGGCGTTCATCCGGCTCGCTGCGGCGTAGTTCCGCGACAGCGGTGTAGCCATCCATCACCGGCATCTGACAATCCATGAACACGATGTCGTAGCGGCGCCGGCTCAGCAGGTGGAGCGCCTGCCGCCCGTTTTGCGCCGACTCTACGCAGCACCCCAAGCGCTCGAACATCCGCAGGCCGAGTTTCTGGTTAACCGGATTATCCTCGACCAGCAGCACGCGGAGGCCTACGCCCGGCAGAGCCTCGACAGAGCCCGTCAGAGGGATCCGCCGGCCAGCCTCGTCTTCATATAGCGCGGCTTCTACCTCGGGCAAGGGGAGATTACACGTGAAGGTCGACCCCGCTCCGAGCTCACTCTGCACCGCAATATCGCCTCCCATCATGCGCGCCAAGCGACGGGAGATCGCGAGACCCAGACCGGTTCCGCCGTACGCGCGCGTTTGCGAAGAATCCAACTGCACGAACTCCTGGAAGAGGCTCGGCAACTTCTCCGGAGGAATACCGTTACCGGTATCCTCGACTGAAATACTGAAGACCGCCACGACCTCTCGGCAACCGGAACGGCTCACGTTGACGGTGACACGGCCCGACTCGCTGAACTTGACGGCATTACTCAAGAGGTTGGAAACAATTTGGCGGATTCGCCCGGCATCGCCCAGGACCGCCTGGGGACACGGCTCGAACTCGACGCGGAGTTCTATTCCTTTCCTTTGGGCCCCGGGCCTAAACAATTGCGCAACCGAGGTGACCAGATCCGGCAAGCTGAACGGAGCAGACACGATCTGCATGTGGCCGGCTTCGATCTTGGACAAATCCAGAACGTCGTTTACCGTTGCCAGCAGGGCGCGCCCGGAATCGCGGTCGGTCTCGGCTAAATCACGCTGTTCTGCGGCGAGAGCGTCCGCGAGCAGCAGTTCGATCGCTCCGAGGATGCCGTTGAGAGGCGTCCGGATTTCGTGACTCATGTGCGCGAGAAAATCGCTCTTGGCCCGGTTGGCGGCTTCGGCCGCGAGCTTCTCCCTGAGAAGTTTATGGCCCTCGGCGAGCTGGCTAACCATCGAATTGAACGCGGCGGAGAATTCGCCCATGAAGTCCACCCATTGGCAAAAGTCGCCGCTGGCAATCTGCTGCGTCTTCCAGGTAAGGTGGCGCAGGTTCGCTTGCAGGTCCTTTCGCGAATGCGTCACCTGCAGACCGCCCCTGGGAAGCGTCGCAGAAAGATCGCCACGAGCGAGTTTCAAAGTGAACTCGGAGGAGACGCGATTCGCCGATATCAGAGCGTTGACAAACCCGACCAGTTGCGTGAACTCGTTCTGCGGTTCATCGGACGGCACACAGATCTCGGATGGCAGCCGCCCATGGAGCAGGTCGTGGATCACTGCGATGATCTTATCTACGTCCTCTTCCCGCAGCGCAAGCATGGCTGAACTAGTCTCTCGCGTTTGCTTCGAAGCGGCAGACCCGGTCCCCGGAACACCAGCAATCGACTTCCTTCACCCAGAACTCGCGGCCCGTATACGCCAGCAGGATACCCGCAATAAAACCCTCGTCGTAAGTGCAGATCTCCTCATCGCTCACGGGGAGCCCCGAGCAATCCAGATCCTCAGCCACCGTCAGGGTTAACGCGAGGCTTTCCAACTCGGCTTTTTCGACCCGGAGGATACCGACCCTGAACTGTTTCAAGACGTCCTGGAGGGCGACGACGAATTCGGAGAAGGCCAACCCTTTCGGGATCAGGTTTTCGTAGAAATTCCGGCCGGCGCTTTTTCCCGCGTCGTAAAACACACGGGAGGCCCTTTCCACTCCGAAGTCCCTGATGAGAACGTCGCGCAAGGTGAACTGCATCAGACGATATACGGAAACGTCAGTACTAAGTCCGAGGTTGGGGCGCCCCTCGGCAACGTCACCGAGCATGCTCCAATTGAACTGCAATTCCCGTCTGCTCTCTTTGACATTTCAGCCTCGTTTTCTCTGGCTGCGGGAGGCGCATTCAGGCAAAAGCGATCCGCCACGCCGTGCGCAACCCAGCCACAAACGTCTTATCGGTCAGAAGTGGCGATTTTCTTAAGCCAACCGGGCGCCGACGCAGTGCCCCCCGAGTGCCCACCATTTGACTTCGTAGCCATTTCCTGCTGCATCGCGCGAAACCAACCCCTAGTATTTGCTATGACTTGAACTAAACTGCAATGGACTGAAATGGGCCCTCGTACGTTCGATTCCGGTACTGTCCTAAAATCGCGTTGAGGGAAAATTCGGCGGCGGTGGGCGCGGTTACCATCGGGGGTTGGGGGAGCCAGCGTCCTCCAGAATGTGTGCGAGCCGGTCCTTTTCGTTCTGGACGGCTTTGACCTCCTGAACGAGCGCGTGAGTTCGTCGGCAGTGGGCCAGTTCTTCAGATCAAGCTGATGGCCGGGGGTCAAGTCGTAGTCGATGGCCCATAGGCTGTGACGTTCCCTTAGCGCATCTCCAGCTTTGGCTAGATAGATCGCTGGCATCGATGCCCAGGTCCCGCGCCGCCTGGGTGCGGTTCCCGTTGTGCCGCTTGAGGGCCGCCTCGATCAGCTGACGCTCCATCGATCGGAGGTCCATCCACCCACCGTCGTCAGCCTCACTCCTCGCCGCCGGCCGCAGTTCGGGCGGCAGATGGCGCAGCTCGATCGATTCCCCACGGCACAACACGAACGCCTGTTCGATGATGTTCTCGAGCTCGCGCACATTGCCCGGGTAGTCGTGCTGCATCAACCGCACCAGGACTTCTTCCGAAACGCCGGCAATATCCTTGCCTTACAGGCGATTGAATTTGGCCACGATGCGATCCACCAGCAGGGGGATATCCTCGCGGCGCCCACGCAAGGCGGGCAGCTTGAGATGAATGACGCGGATGCGGTAGAACAAATCCTCCCGGAATTTTCCTTCTCGCACCAGTTCCGCCAGCTCCTTATTGGTCGCCGTTACCACCCGGACATCGACTTTCAGCGGCTCGACCGCGCCCAGCGGCTCGACCACCCGCTCTTGCAGCACCCTCAACAAGCGGACCTGCATGGCGGGCGAGATGTCGCCGATCTCATCGAGAAAGATCGTGCCTTGGTCCGCAAGGGCAAACCGGCCGGGCTTGTCGCGCCGCGCGTCGGTGAAGGCCCCCGCCTTGTATCCGAACAGTTCCGACTCGAGCAGCGAATCCGGCAGAGCCGCGCAATTCACCGCCACGAACCGTTTCTTCCGGCGCCGCGAGAGGCTGTGGATCGCTCGCGCAAACAGCTCCTTGCCCGTGCCGCTGGCGCCTTCAATCAGGACGGTGCTATTGCTTTCCGCGATCTGGGGAAGAATCTCGAACAACTCCCGCATGGCCGGGCTGCGCCCCACGATGTCCTCGAACGTGGATCGGGAATCCAGCTCCTTGCGGAGTTGTTCGACGTGGCTAAGGTCCTGAAAAGTCTCGACTCCGCCGGTAACCCCCCATCGGCGTTCTTCAGGAGTGCAGTGGAGATGCGCACGGGAATCTGCTCCCCGGCGGCGCTGGTGATGCGGGCAGTGGCGTTCACCGTCGGCTTCCCGGTCCGCGCCGGCATTTGTGAGCAGTCGTGCGCCTTGAAGCGCACGATCGACACGGCACATAGAGCGCGCCGGCGCCTTTGGGGCCGTAAAGCTTGTGGCCAGCCACAGACAAGATATCGAAGCCTAACTCTCACCGACGCCGCGCAGTCTGTGGGCAAGATTCCGGTGGGAGCGGAGATTCTACGCGGCCTGGATGGTGTCGCCGCCTCGACCGGTTCTGCCTGCCATACCGGTTCCGTCGAGCTATCGCCGGTTTTAAAGGCGATGCAAGTACCTCCCGAGACGGGCATCGGCGCGATCCGGTTCAGCCTCGGTCGCACAACGACGCGGGAGGACATGGAAACGGTTGTGGAGCGTCTGAAAGCGGTGTTGGCTCACTGGCGCAGGCTCGACAGGATGAAATCGACGTGAAGCGGTATAGCGAGCCTCTATAGCGCGCACGGCAACCACAGGCACATGCGCGGTTGCGGTGACGTCAGGCGGGCTTTACCTCGGGAATTATGCCGGTACTTTCTCGTATTCGGAGTCGGGTTGAGGAATTCCGGCGCGTGACCCCACGTGCATGGGTATCTGCCGCAGGTTCATAGGATCAAGACCCCTGGCCGGATGCCTCTCTTCCCAGCCGTTTTCCTTGTTAGGAAATGCCACCCAGCCGGAGCCAGGTGCATACGCAATCAAATGGCCCGGATGGGCCAGACTTCGATAGAGCTTCATTCGTGCCCCCCAATTCTCAAGTGGTCAAGGTAAAAATATCTGGAATTATCGAAATATTCAACAGCTAAAATGCGGGGGATTAGGGATTACCCCGCATTGTGGGGTGTTTTGCCCATCGCATGCCCCGGAGGGGCTATTCTCGCGGAATTAGGGCATTCCCCGGGGTACTGCCGGTGTCGCTCAGTTATACTGAGGATATTCTCGCTCCACAGGGAATTGATTGAACGCGTTGTCAGTGCTTTCTCGACAAAACAGACTCCAGAAGTCGATTGATGAAGCGGCGCACCTGCTGCCGAAGCAGGGACCGATCGGGGTTTTCGTCCACCACAATACCCTGCACGCGTTCGAGCATCTGCCCTTCGAGCAGGCCGTGGTCGAGGCGTCGCATCTGTTCGGCGCCGAACCGTATATGGCGGAAGCGGAGTACCGCGCCAGATCGTGCGCGCGGCCGCATCCACCTCGAGGATATCGACGCCGTGCTGGAATCCGAGCCGGATGCCGTGGTCTTTCCCCAGCTGAGCCGGCGCTCGCTCCGGCGCGCCATGATGACCCCTGGCGTGCGGGAGTTCGACGCCGCCACCATCCTCTGGCGGACCGAGCAGGGCGACCTGGCCAGTGATTTCCGCCAGCCCGCGCTGCTGGCCCTCTTCGATGCCTGCCTGAGCCGCGCGGTTGCGCACGAAGACGAGACTCCCCCGCCCCGCCCCGTGGACGAAATCATCCATCCGTGGCTGATCCGGTTAGGTTCGGTGTTTCTGGACCAGGGTATGGCCTACTGGCCCATGCCGGACCGCGAGAAAGGGTTCTACCAGAGCGTCCGGGCGCTTCTTTCGCAGCCACGGCGTGCATTTTCCCGCGGTATCTCGTCGGCCTGGATCGAGGAGTTCGAACGGCAGGAGCGCCTCGCCTTCTCAGCGGCCGATGCCGTGCTGGACTACCTGGACAGCCAGCACGTCGAGGAATCCGAATGGGGCGATGTACTGCAAACCGAGTTGCTCGCCCTGCCGGGCTGGGCGGGGCTGATGCGCCGGCTCGAAGAGGATCCGGGCCTGGCGCCGCACGAACGGGTGCCCTGCTCCCTCATGGACTTCCTCGCGGTGCGCCTCACGATGGCCCGCGTGGCTCGCGCAGCGCGCCGGCGGAGGCCGTGCCGGAGGAGAGCCCGCTCAAGACACAGGAAAAACGGCGCCTGAGCCGCGCGGCCCGCATCTATGACGCCGCGCGCGTGGTCTCGCTTTCCGCGGATGAAATGGACCGGCTTTCCGACGCCGAGTGGGCGGCATTCGTCGCCGAAGTGAAGGCCTGCAATGGAGTGGAGCGCCGCCGCATCCTGCACCTGGCCTATGAGCGCTGGCACGAACGCGAGATCCTGCGCGGACTGGCGAGTCATCGCACGTACCGGTGCTGCGCGGCGCCTCCGGAACGGCCGGCGGCGCAGGTGTTCTTCTGCATCGACGAGCGCGAGGAATCCCTCCGGCGCGCGCTGGAAGAAGTCGACCCCGAAATGGAGACCTTCGGCGCGGCCGGGTACTTCGGCGTGGCAGTGGACTACCAGGGAATCGACGACCCGCACGGCGCCGCGTTCTGCCCGGTCGTGGTGAAGCCCCGGCACGCGGTTCTCGAACAGCCCACAGCCGAAGACAGCGGGTTGCGGGAAAGCCGCCGCGCCCGCAGGCGCATTCTTGGACAGCTGATGCGCAGTTCGTTCGTTTCGTCCCGGACCCTGATGCGCGGCTGGCTTTCCACCGGCGTGCTGGGGCTGCTTTCGGCGGTTCCCCTGGTCGGCCATCTGCTCGCCCCCCGGCGCTACGCCCTCTGCGTGAGTGGCTGAACCAGGCGTTCCTCCCGGAGCCGCGCACGGAGCTGACGCTGATGCGCAACACCGCGCAATCGCAGGAGCGCGGTGACCGGATCTGCTGATGGGATTCGCCGCGCCCGAAAAGGCCGAAGCGGTCGCGAGCATCCTGCGTCCCGGCGGGCCTGATGCAGGGTTTCGCGCGCCTGGTCCTCATCCTCGGCCACGGATCCACCAGCCTCAACAACCCTCACGAATCGGCCCACGATTGCGGAGCCTGCGGCGGGCGCCGCGGCGGTCCCAATGCCCGGCTGTTCGCGGCCATGGCCAACCGGCCCGAAGTTCGCGACCTCCTGCGCGAGCGGGGAATCGAAATCCCCGACGACACCTGGTTCGTCGGCGCCTATCACGATACGTGTAGTGACGACGTGGAATTCTACGACGTCGAAGCCCTCCCTGAAACGCATCAGGCCGATCTGGAACGGCATTCGCGAGTCCCTCGAGAAAGCGGCGGCGTGGAACGCCCATGAGCGCGCGCGGCGATTCGAATCCTGCCCGCCGAACGCCTCGCCGGAGGCGGCGCTCCGCCATGTGGAGGAGCGCAGCGAACACCTGGCGCAGCCGCGGCCGGAGTACGGGCATTGCACCAACGCGGTCTGCATCGTCGGGCGCCGCAGCCTGACCCGCGGACTGTTTCTCGACCGGCGCGCCTTCCTGACTTCCTATGATGCCGGCCAGGATCCCGAAGACCGCAGCCTGGCCGCACTGATGGCAGCCGTGGTTCCGGTCTGCGCGGGCATCAGCCTGGAATATTACTTCTCGTTCGTCGATAACGACCGCTACGGCTGCGGCACGAAACTGCCGCACAACGTGACCGGCCTCGATGGGCGTGATGGACGGCCATGCCAGCGACCTGCGAACCGGATTGCCCTGGCAGATGGTCGAGATCCACGAGCCGGTGCGCATTCTCTTCGTGGTCGAAACGACGCCGGAACGCATGATGAACGTGGTGAACGCGAATGCTATCCTGAAACGGCTGATCGAGAACCGGTGGATTCGCCTCGCCACCATCGACCCTGAATCCGGCCGGGTGCACGTCTACCGCGATGGCGGCTTTGCGGAATTCGACGGTCCGGTGGAACGCCTGCCTGTGGCTCTCTCGTCGGCCGAATGGTATTCGCGGCAAAATCCGGCATCTGCCCATGGCCTGGATTCAGCCGAGCGGGAGGCCGGTAAGTTGGACTTCCCGCAAGTTCCTGCTCGTGTTCGTGGTGCTGGCCCCCGGAGTCGTGTTCGCGCTCCTGGGCCTGCTGTGGCTGGCGGGCTGGGTCCCGTCCGAGCGCGCGGTTTCCCGGATCACGAGCACGACGTTTTCGGCGCGGCGGTTCTGGCGCTTGCCGGAATCGTTTGCGACGCTCGGCCTCGACCGGAACCACGTCGGTGGACGGTGGCGTTCGGCAACTGGTTCGCGGTGCACGATTATCATTTCCCGCTGGTGCTGCTGGCGGACCGCCTTTCCCTGCCCTTCCTGGCATTGACCGCCATGCTCTCCGGCCTCATCGGACAATTTTCCGCCACGTACCTCCATCGCGAGCGCGGCTTCCTCCGGTTCTTCCTTCTGCTGCACCTGTTTGCGTTCGGCTCGCTGCTGGCCTTCGCCGCCGGGTCCTTCGACCTGCTGGCCGCCGGCTGGGAGATCGTCGGCATCACTTCGGTGCTGCTGATCGCCTTCTTTCAACAGCGCACGCCGCCGGTGGAAAATGCCCTTCGCGTCTTCGCCATCTATCGCGCGTGCGACATCGGCTTGCTGGTGGCGATCTTCGCCATGCATCACTGGGCCGGGACCGCCTCCTTCGACGCCGGCCTTCCCCCGCTGACCGGGCAGGAAGCGGTAGCAGTCTGCCTGCTCCTCCTGCTGGCCGCGTCCGGAAAAGCGGCCCAGGTTCCGTTCTCCGGATGGCTCCCCCGCGCTATGGAGGGCCCGACGCCCTCGAGCGCCATCTTCTACGGCGCGATCTCGATCCACGCCGGAGCCTATCTCCTGCTGCGAGTGCAGCCGCTGATCGCGCAGTCCGCGCTGGCCTCCGCGCTCGTCATTGCCCTCGGAGCCGCCACCGCGGTTCACGGCACCATCGTCGGGCGCGCCGTTTCGGATGCCAAGACCTCCCTTGCCTATGCGTCGCTGACGCAGGTCGGCGTAGTGTTCGTCGAGATCGGCCTGGGGTGGACGACCGATCGCGGTGGCCCACATCCTGGGGCACGCCACGGTTCGGACGCTGCAGTTCCTGCGGGCGCCTTCGATGCTGCACGATTACCACGCCATGCACTCCGCGTCGGGCGGCGAGATCGCGCCCACCGGCCGGCATCTCGAAATCTTTCCGAAAGGAATGCAGTTGTGGCTCTACCGTTGGGCGCTCGACCGCGGCCACCTGGATACGATCCTCGATCGCGGCGTGGTCGAGCCCCTGATACGCCTCTCGAGGGCGCTCGCCAGGCTGGACGGCGCCGGGGTGGGCCGGGCCGCTCCGAGCGAACCGGTTGCGGCGGCGATGCGGGCTGCCGGCGGGGGTGACGGCCGGTGACCGACTCCCTGACCCTGAGGCTGATCGCAATCGCAGCGCCGTGGCTGGCGGCACTCCTGGCCGTCGCCCTTCCCAAGCGCGTCAGGGCCGTCGGCTTCTTCGCCGCCCTGGTTTCGGTGGCCGCAAGCGCGCTGCTCCTCAAAGCCGCTCCGCCGCGGGAATCCCTGGACGAAGTGCTGATGGTGGTGTTTTCGGCCGTGGCTTGCGGAGCGATGCTCGTCATTCCAAAGCGTGACTGCACCCCGGCAAGCATCGCCGGAATCCTCTTTATCCTCGGGTCCACACTGCTGGGCTATTCCGCCGGCAACCTGCTGGTGCTGCTCGCCGCCTGGGTCCTGACCGTGACCCCCTTCCTGCCGGGACAATGGTTCGCGGCGCGGACGTGGAGGCCGCGGCTGGCCCTGCTGCTATCGGGCGCCGCCCTGGCCGGAGCCATCGGGCTGATCGCGGCGGGCGGCTACGGCATGTCGATCGCGCGCCTCAAGGGACAGAGCCCCGGCGGCTTCCCGGTCCTCGCCCTGCTGTTCGTCGCCGTGATTTTCCGCAAAGGAATCTGCCCCGCTCACGCCTGGGTGGCGGATGCCGCGGAGAGCGGACCGCTAATCCCCACCGCGCTCCTGTTGAACGGCCACTTCGGGGCGCTGTTGGTGGCCAAGCTGATTGTGCCTCTGTTTCCGCATGCGTCGAGCGATTTGTTTCCGGTGCTATCGTACTTCGCGCTGGCCACCGCGCTTTATGTCGCCACCCGCGCGCTGGCGGAGAATTCGCCTCGCCGCCTGCTCGCGCTCATCGCCCTGAGCCAGTCGGCGTGCATCCTGGCCGGCCTCGAAAGCCGCACCACCGAGGGCATCACCGGCGCCCTGGTGCACCTGATCGTGGTCACCGTCTCCACGGTTGGGCTGTTCGGGATCGTCCGGCTGCTGGAAGTCCGCTTCGGCGAGAACCTGACGGCCGCCCGCTATCTCGGCCTGGCGGAACACGCGCCGCGCCTGGCCGTCTTCTTTGCCGTGTTCGGGCTCGCGCTGGTGGGTCTGCCCGGGACCTTGAGTTTCTGTTCCCAGGATCTGCTGATCCACGGAACACTGGCATCGCACCCGCTCACGGGACTGCTGCTTCCCCTGGCCACGGCCATGAATGCGATCAGCATCTTCCGCCTGTTTGCGCGCTTGTTCCTGGGCAAACGGCGGACCGGTTTCACCGTGATGGCGGACGCCCTGCCCCGCGAGCGCTGGATTCTGGCGGCCGGCGTGGTCTTCGTCGTCCTGGGCGGCCTGTTCCCCGCCGCCATCGTCGCCCTGCAATCGGCACAAGCGGAAACTGTCGAGCAGGCGCTTCAAGCTCCGGTGCACCGCGCGGCGCCCGGAGTTCGCTAGGCCGTTTTCAACTCCCGCTCGACCATGCTGGCAAACAGGTCGATCTCGCCAACGGTCGTGTACACGTTGGGCGTGATCCGCAGGCCCGTGTACTCTTCATGGGGGAAGTACGCGGTCAGGATGTCGTACTTGCTCCACAGGGCGTTGTGCATCTTGAGCGGGTCCACGCCGTTGAACGCCAGGAAGCCGATCCCGCATCCCTGTGCCGGGTCGCTGCTGTGCAGAATCCGGCACTTCGGATTCTCCGCCAGGCGGTTCGCCCAGCGGTCGCGGAGATAGCGCAGGCGCGCGGCTTTCCGGTCGATCCCCAGGTTCTCGTTGAAGACCAGCGCCTCCGCGATCGCGTTGTGGTTGGCGGCCGGGTGGGTGCCGATCTCCTCGAACTTGCGAATGTCATCGTCCTCCTTCCTGCCGGCGGCCATCAGCGGCCACGTCCCTGCGATACGCGACTTGCGCACGTACAGGAAACCCGTGCCGATCGGCGCATAGGTCCACTTATGCAGGCTGACGCCGTAGTAATCGCAATTCAAATCGGAGATCTTATAGGGGAAGTGGCTGAACGCATGGGCGCCGTCCACGATCACCGGGATATTCCGCGCGTGCGCCATGTCGCAAATCCGCCGTATGGGGAAGATCTGCCCCGACCGGTTAGTGATATGGCAGACCAGGATGAGCCGCGTCTTGGGCGTGACCGCCTGTTCGAAGCGCTGGTACAGATCGTCCATCCCGCGCGTCGGGACCGGGAACGAAATGGCCTTGAGGACGATGCCCTCGCGCCGCTCCCTCTGCCGGAACGTGGTCAGCATGCGCGGATAATCCTGGTTCGTGGTGAGGACTTCGTCTCCGGCCTTCAAGTCCACGCCGTATTGCGCGTTCTCCAGGGATTCGCTGGCATTCCGCGTAATCGCGATCTCTTCCGCGTCCACCCCCGCCGCCGCGGCCAGCCGCCGTCTGACGGCCTCCACCTGCCGCTCCAGCACCGTCCACATCGTGTGGTACGGCCCCATATCGGTGTATTCGAGCATGCGCCGCATCTGGTCCTGCACCGTGCGCGGCGACGGACTGCAGAAGCCG
Organism: Bryobacterales bacterium; assembly: GCA_963796485.1. Lineage (GTDB taxonomy): Bacteria > Acidobacteriota > Terriglobia > Bryobacterales > Bryobacteraceae > CAWCDJ01. Next base: position 5,012 of record CAWCLV010000008.1, on the reverse strand, counting down.
TTATTCAGATTGACGATATTGCGGTCGATACTGAAGGCATTGCGGACTTCGGCCCAGAAGTCTTCATCGCTCGCGACTTCCTCGGCCGGACGCCCTTTGACCGCATTGCTCGCGCCGGCGACCCGTTCGATCGCGTTATCCTGAAACACCGCCGCAGCCGTCGCCGTGGCAAGTTGAAAGAAACTCCGTCGATCCATCCCGTGCCCCCCTCCCAGACATTCTAATGCCGGCGGTGTGGCCGGAAATCCCGGATACTTTCGGAAATACGGGCAGCGCGATTTCATCCCTCGATTGCGCCGGTATCTCCGCCAGAATGACCGATATTCCGGCGCGCTCCCCCAACGACTTCCAGCCGGGGCATCGGCTGGCTCGTCCCGGATTATCGGATCGAACGACACAAGCGCGGTTCCGAGTGGTACGAAATCCAGGCGCAACCCTGAACGGCACAGGTACGACATGGTGACTTCGCGTCCAAGTGGAGGAAGGTAAAAACCACGCCGTTACCGAGGACCGACGTCCATAGAGTTGTCCGTAGGCGACCGTCTCATGCTCCCCGCCGTTTCAGAACCTTGAGCGGCGAATTCGCTGGTCAGACCCGTTTGCCGCGCCCACGAATCGGCTTCACGCGGTTCCCGCTACGGCTTCTTGGCCGGAGCTCTGTCGTGCTTCTTCTGCTCCTCTTGTTTCTGTTTCGTCAACCCCTGTTGCTTGTTCTTTTCCTTGTCTTTCTTGCCACCCTTGTCTCCCATGCCTGCTCCTTTTTCAGTTTGAGGTCTGGATCACTGCGCGATTGACCATTCGTAACCGCCGCGAACCAACGCTACCACAAAATTGCAGTCAGGAAGCATCACTGCAGCCGAAACCGAATTTCCCGTGCGCTCACTAAGTGTGCCGTGCAAAGTACGTTGCGTCTTCTGTCGGCGTGCCAGTTCTTTGTTGCTCATCGGCCCTGGTCCGTGGCTTTCGATTTCCCGATTCCTTCCTTCGTCAACCTTGCGCACGGCATTCAGGCGAGAGCCATATTCGCGCCGCACCGCGCGCCTCGCCATGCCGCCCGCATCCGCGCTACAACGGCGCGAACCACACGCCGCTAATCGCCCCCCTCAGCCCGCTCGGTCGCGTTCAGCTGCCACAATCGGTACGTCATGACTACTACCGAGCACTGCGCGTTACGGCAGAATTCTGCCGTGGAATCAAATGACAGTTCGGAACGTACGTTGAAAACAGGTTGCTGTCTGGGCCAATCTGTCGCACGTTCAGGACCGGGGGAAGTACGGACGCCAGATTTCCTGCACGCTGATGGCGAATCGCAAACTCCGCGGAAATTCGCGAATTCTGGGGGACCCACCACGACCTGTAGGACCCCAATGCTATGCCCGCGAACTCACGCGGGGATTTCGTATAATCAAAGGTGAAATGGCTGAATTGAACGCGCAATCCACTTCTATCCAATCGCTATATGGTTGGCACGCCGAAGACAAACTCTACGTAAACCGCAGGTACCAGCGAAAGTTGGTGTGGACATTGGAGGAGAAGCAGCGTCTGATAGAGTCCATCCTCAACAAGTATCCGGTGCCGGCAATTCTTATTGCAGAGCGCAAGAACGAAGCCGGGGCATACGAAATCATCGACGGTCTGCAGCGTCTACACGCGATCGTTTCCTTCATCGAAACGGCATTCCCAACCATTGACGGCCAGTACTTCAATGTCGGTCTCTTTCCAACCGCCAAGAGCCGATCGGACGCCGGCCACTTCTCGGAAAAGGCGGCTGACAAGCTACTGTCCCAAAAAGAAGTGAGTACGTTGCTCGATTACGTCTTGGCACTCTCAGTGATGCGAAATGCCACGGATGCTCAGGTCGATGACGTTTTTGGCCGAATCAACACTTATGGGCATCGGTTAAGCGATCAGGAACGCAGACAGGCGGGAATCCGCAACTCGTTTTCAGATATGGTTCGCACCATAGCGTGTACTCTTCGAGGAGACGTATCTACGGAGGTGCTTCCGCTACGTTCGATGCCTAGCATCAGCATAGATCTTCCGATGACGAAGCATGGCTATACTGTTAAAGCCGATGAAGTCTTCTGGGTGACCCAGGGAGTGCTACGTTCGACGGACCTCCGAGATAGCATGGACGAACAATGTATAGCAGACATTGCCGCTTGTATCGTGGCGGGACAACTTATCGAGCGCTCCAAGGTTGAACTGGATCAGGTCTACGACCCCGGAAGTCAACTCTCCACATCGGTGCTTACAGGCCTGGAGGTATACGGCGCCCAAAAGTTCAGCGAGGAATTCAAGTACTGCGTGGATGAGGTTCTGCGTGTATGCCAGCCAGGGGCAGGTGCGGGCGTACGGCTGCGGGCACTGCTGTTCAAAACAACGAACACTAACGGCTTTCCCTCTGTTTTCGCGACGGTTTTAATAGCATTCCATGAGCTAATCATCAAAGAAAAGAAGGCCATCTCTGACTATAGCGGCGTCCAGAATGCGCTCAAGGATTTGAACAGTCGAATTGCTACCGGCATGAAGGGGACATCCCCCGAAGAAAGACGCAAGAATGTCGACGTTGTCAAAGGGCTGATCGGAAGCTTCGTCGTGGATGCGCAAAACGGGCCAATGATCTACGGTAACCACGCAACTACGGATATCGAAGGAATAATTAGGCGATCCGAGATTGAGCTTTCCGACTATGAACTCAAACAAGGATACCTTACACTCTCGCCACAGAGAGGGCCGGACGATAACCTGATACCTAAGGTGCTTAGGACTATTTGCGCGATAGCCAACAACGGCCCCAATAGGATGGGCAAGGTGATTCTCGGTGTTACTGACAAAGAGCAAGATGCTGAACGGATTGCCCAAAACGACGCCATTGCGCCAAGAAAGGTTGGCAAACGATTCGTTGTCGGAGTGAATCGCGAGGCGAAGTTCTTGAAGCTTTCAGTTGAGAACTATCTATCGACTTGGAAGAACGCGATTAAGACATCTGGGTTGTCGCCTCATTTAAGGGATTCCGTCTTGTCCAGCCTTGATTTCAACGACTTCTACGGCCTCGGAATAATTGTGATCACTATCCCTCCACAGAAAGAACTCTCCTACCTGGACGATGAAGTCTATTGGCGTGAGGCGGACTCCACCTCCCATGCCACTACTGCGAAGCAGGTCGCCGCAATAGCGAAGCGTTTCTAATGGGCCTGCGGCGGCCGGGTGCACTTCACCGTTCCACGGTCGCGGCATCAACGATTCCGATCTGCGCGGAGGCGGCCAGTCGGCTTTCCGAGTTCATAGGTACCGATAAGTCGGCTCGTGCTCGCGAATAGTATTCACGCCCGAGTCCGGGTGATGGCGACCGTTCGACAGCCCACTTACTCTACGCACGTGAACGTGCCTTCAATCTGCTCGTCGGCCGCCGTACCGTCCCAGTTCCGGCCATGCATACCAGAGCCGACGTTTTCGAGAAATAACGACGAGACGTGGGGCAATGCGCCGAGCGCCGCGACCAGGGCATCAGCGCGGTCGTAAATCGCCTGCGTCGGGCGCTTGACCGTTCCGACACCGTATTTCAAATACGCCCGCACGGCCTCAACCTCCGGCTGGGTCGCCGTTTTGCTCAGAGCGTGTCCGATGGATTCTGAACGCTGCCGCACCCGGAGTACCGATATCGTCGCGGTGGGAAAACACTCGCGGAGAATCATCTTCCCGTAATCGAAACGCCGCCACATCCCCGTCGCGAGGTCGGTTTCCCAGTCCTGCAGTGTGACAGTCCCGCTCCGCAGACAGGCAGAGAACGCGATCATGCCGTAGAGCAGCCAACCCCAATCGCCGCCGTGCTGGCTCCCGCAGGTCACGGACGGTGTGCTCTGAAAGGAAACGCCGGTCAGGCTGCGTTTCTCGCAGCGTCGCCCGTGGCCGATCCGGTTTCGCGAGAACGCCGACGGCGAATCAATATGAATGCCCGCCGGGTGGAACCTTTCGAGTTCGCGCCAGAGCGCTGCGGCCGTGTCGCAGGCGGATCGGAAGGTGGCTTGCGCCAGACTGCCGAGTTCACCGGCACAGACCAGCGCGCGGAGGGTGCCGGTGGCCGGGAGAGGCACCGTGTGCGGAAGCCGGATCCAATGCACGGATTCGAGAACGCCACCGGCCCAATCAGTAATGCACAGGTCGAAACCCTTTTCGCGTCGGCCACCGACATCGATCCCGATGTGGACGCCGTCAGTCACTCGCCCGGGCGCGCACACTTGGAGTGGCCCGAGGGATTCGAGGGCGTTGTGTTCAGTCCGGATGCCCTCAGCGACGTTGACGACGGTTGCGCGAGCCCCCGCCGGAGTCGGAGGGGGTGTGGTCCCAGTTTCTTCATCATCCAGTCGTGAAAGGGCGTTCTGATTCGAGTACCGTATCCGACCGCTGAGCGGCTCACATTCTTCTACGAAGATGCCCACGAGTTCGCCGACAATCGGGTCATCCGTGTATCCGTGGCTGCGAAATTGTTGCCGCCACCCCTCGCAGATAACGCCGAAGACGGGAGAGGCATCGATCGGCTGATTCGGCCGGCCAATGCGAAAACGGCCCAACAGACTGACCATTCCGCCGTGCCGGTATCCCAGCAGCAATTCGTCGCCGGGCTGCAACTGTCTCACGCAGGCAATCGGTATCCCACTGCGGTTGTAAAACGGTCTCCAGATGAAGCCGCTCTGAGCGGCGAGTGAGAGAGTATCGTGTTCGGGAGCCTTTGCCTTGGACGCGGCGTACAGCCAGGTTGCCATGCGCACCTCCGTGAACAAGATAACAACATTGAAGGGGGCGCGGCTCCGGACCCGGTGTAAGGGTGGGTTGCATGGCGCGGGCCACATTCCCCTCCACCACTTACTCTTTTCCGGCCGCGGATCCAGAGGCGAACCGCGCCGTCTGCTCTGCGGTCCATTGAAGCCAGGCAGATGACAAACGAGCTTCTGGGTCCGGGTTGCTCCCGGATATCGGTCGGCAGGATGCTAAACCGCATTAAGAACGAG
>CAWCLV010000007.1:0-337567 GCA_963796485.1 Bryobacterales bacterium | reverse complement strand
ATTCCCCTCGGTGCATGGCCGGCAGCTCGCTGTCCTAAACTTTTAGTTGACAGAGCCGTTTTTCAGGCGCAAACTCCTAATAGTTTAGGAGGTAAGCAGTGCCCCGCAAGAAAGTCACCGATCAGCCACTCACGCCGCTGGAACTTCAAATCATGACGGTGCTCTGGGAAACCGGCCCCGCCAATGTCCAAACTGTCCAGGGCCGCCTCGGCGGCAGGGACCTGGCCTATACCACTGTCCAGACCATGCTCAATGTCCTCCACCGCAAGGGCAAGGTGAAGCGCGTGTTGAAAGACCGCGCCTATTTCTACCGCCCGGTCCTCAGCCGTCAGAAGGCCGTGACCCAGGCGCTCGGGGAAGTGCTCGACCGCTTTTTCGGCGGCTCGGCCGACAGCCTCGTGCTGAACCTGGTGGAAACCCGGCATTTGAAGCCGGAAAGTCTCGCCCGCATTCAGGAACTCCTGGAGGAGTCGCGTGACGAGGGAGGCGCAAAATGATCGACCGCTATTTTCTGACGTTCCTGTTGAACGCTCTCTGGCAGATTCCGCTCGCCGCTCTGATCGCATTTGGCGGGTGCTGGCTGCTGCGAAACGGTCCGTCGCGTCACCGGCATGTGCTCTGGGTGGCCGCCCTGGCCGCATCGGTGGTGCTGCCGGCCGCGAGCGCCTGGAAGTGGCACGCAGACCCAACCACTGTGTCGATACCGGCCGTGCCCATCGCGGTCCCTGGCTCGCAGCCCCGCGAGGGTTCGCCGGCAGTGCCGGCGCCGGCGCCCACCCGCACAGTCCCCGTCGGACGCACCGCCGCGGAGTTCCTGGCGGCCGGCTACCTCCTGTTCCTGATCTACCGGGCGGCACGGCTGTGTCGCGCAGGCTTGTTTACATTCCGGATCCATCAGGGCGCCTCTGCGGTGCCGGACGGAACACCCGCAGCGGGCGTTTGGGAGCGCTGCGCCTCCGTCTTTCGCCTGAGTGGCGTCGAACTGAGAAGCTCCCCGCGAATCAGCAGCACTTGGCAGGCCGCTCATGCGTGATCCTGCCGGAGCGGATGCTGGAATCGTCCGCGGACATTCTCGCTACCGCGATCGGTCATGAAATGGCGCACATGGCCCGCCGGGATTTTGCGCTCAACCTCCTGTATGAGGTCCTGCGCGCGCCCGTGTCGTTCCACCCGGCAGCCGCCTGGATCCGCCGCGAAATAGACCGCACCCGCGAGATGGCTTGCGACGAACTGGTCACGGAGAGGCTGCTCGAACCACGAGTCTACGCGCGTTCCATTATGGAAATCGCCGGCGCCATGACGGCCGTCCCGCAGCCCGGCTACACCCTCGGGGTCTTCGACGGCGATATTCTCGAGGCGCGCATCCGCCGCCTGCTGGAACGCCCGGCCGCCGGTCTCCGCCGCGCCCAACTCGTACTGGCGGCGTGCCTCTCAGCCCTCGTGATCTGCGGGCTGGCGGCGTCCGGATTGGCCGTTTCCGCGCGCGCCCAAAGCGCGGCGCTGCCCGAGATGCGACTGGCGGCCGAAGCCTACAACCAGGGGAACTTCAAACTGGCAGTGGAACATTTTGAGGGCGCCGTGACGCTCGATCCAAACAACGACAACGCCCGCCTGTTCCTGGCCAACGCCCTGATCCGGCAATCGATCGCGGAGAGGTCCGCCGCGCCCGACCTGATGAGCCGTGCACTCGGGCAGTATCAGGAAGTGCTGCAACGGGATCCCCGAAACATCCCCGCCTTGTTCGGGGTAGCTTCGATCAACGGCCCCGAACAAGTCGAGGCATCTCATGCGCTCATTCTCCGGGTGATCCAGGCCGACCCGAAAAACAAGGACGCGTACTACACCGCCGGGGTCCTCGACTGGAAAATGGCCTATCCGCCCGTCGCCGCCGCCAACCAGAACCTGAGCCGCGAAAAGGTCTACACGCAAATTGCCGATCCGCGCCTCCGCGCCTCGCTTCGGCAACAGTACCTGCCGCACATCGAGGAAGGCTACCGTATGCTTCAGATCGCGCTGCAACTCGATCCGCAATGGTCCGACCCGATGGCTTACATGAACCTGCTCAACCGGCTCCAGGCCGCCCTCGCGGATAGCCCTGCCGAATCGCAAGCCTTGATGGCAACTGCTGACGAATGGGTCAGGAAAGCACTGGCGGCCCGGCGTTCGAGCCCGCCCACTGTCCAACCGCTCGACGTGGATGCCCCGCCGCCTCTCGCGATTCCGTCCGCCGTTCCCCCGCCACCTCCGCCGCCGCCCCCTCCGCCCCCAGGCGGGTTCCGCGGAAACGGCGATCGCGGATAGTCCCTTGCAAATGGCGCGGGCCTGCGGAACCCGGCAGGGCCGCGCTATCCCACCGCCACCGGCTCCGTTTCGAACCGCAGGTCTCCCGCTTCGCGATCCGCGTCCACGATGACCGTCTGCCCGTCCCGGACGCGGCCCGAGATCAGCAGCCGCCCGAGCGGCGTCTCGATTTTTTTCTGGATCGCCCGCTTTAGCGGACGAGCCCCGTAATGCGGGTCGTACCCGGTCCGCACCAGATTGGCCCGCGCGGCATCGGTAAGCTGAAGCGCGATGTGCCGCTCTGTAAGACGCGCACGCAGCCGCTCCAGTTGGATGTCCACGATCTTCTTGAGATCGTCTTCGCTGAGCGCGTGAAAAACGATGATCTCGTCCACGCGGTTCAGGAACTCCGGCCGGAAGTGCTGGCGCATCTCTTCGAGCACGGTGTCTTTCATGCGCTCGAACCCTTCACCATCGCGCGTCCCGCGGTATTCCAGAATCCGGGAGCTGCCGACGTTTGAGGTCATGATCACGATGGTGTTTTTGAAATCCACCGTTCGCCCCTGCCCGTCCGTCAGCCTCCCGTCGTCCAGGATCTGGAGCATCACGTTGAACACGTCGTGGTGGGCCTTTTCGATTTCGTCGAACAGCACCACGGAATACGGCCGCCGCCGCACCGCTTCGGTCAACTGCCCGCCTTCTTCGTAGCCCACGTATCCGGGAGGCGCCCCCACCAGCCGCGCCACGGTGTGCTTCTCCTGGTACTCCGACATGTCGATCCGGATCATCGCGTGTTCGTCATCGAACAGAAATTCCGCCAGCGCCCGCGCCAGTTCCGTCTTCCCCACGCCGGTAGGTCCAAGGAAGATGAAGCTGCCGACCGGGCGATTCGGGTCCTTCAACCCGGAGCGGGCGCGAATCACCGCTTCGGCAACCGCGGTGACCGCCTCGTCCTGCCCGATCACGCGCTTGTGGAGTTCGTCTTCCAGGTGCAGGAGCTTCTGCATCTCGCCTTCGAGCAGCCGGGTCACCGGCACCCCGGTCCACCGGCTCACCACTTCGGCGATGTCCTCTTCGTCCACTTCTTCCTTAATCAGCCGCGGCCCGGACTTCTGCTTCGAGGTCTGCTCTTCCGCTTGCTTCAGCTCGCGCTCCAGCGCGGCCAGCTTGCCGTATTTGAGCTCCGCCGCGCGGTTCAGGTCGTACTGCCGCTCGGCTTTCTCGATCTCCGCTTTGGTCTGCTCCACCTGTTCGCGGAGCTGCCGCAGCCGTTCCACGCCCTGCTTTTCCGCCTGCCACCTGGCGGTCAGCGCGTCCAGTTCGGCCTTCAAATCGGCCAACTCCTTCTCCAGCTTCCCGAGCCGCTCCTGCGAGGCCGGGTCCTTTTCCTTACGGAGGGCCTCGCGCTCGATCTCGAGCTGCATGGTCCGCCGCCGGGCTTCATCCATTTCGGCCGGCATCGAATCGATCTCGGTGCGCAGCCGTGCGGCCGCCTCGTCCACCAGGTCGATCGCCTTATCCGGCAGGAACCGGTCGGTGATGTACCGGTTCGAGAGCACCGCCGCCGCCACCAGCGCGGCATCTTTGATGCGTACGCCGTGATGGATTTCGTACCGCTCCTTCAATCCCCGGAGGATGGAAATCGTGTCTTCCACCGACGGCTGGTTCACCAGCACGGGCTGGAAGCGCCGCTCGAGGGCCGCATCTTTCTCGATATGCTTGCGGTATTCGTCGATCGTCGTGGCCCCAATGCAGTGCAGTTCGCCCCTCGCGAGCATCGGCTTCAGGAGATTCCCGGCATCCATGGCGCCTTCCGCCTTGCCCGCGCCCACCACGGTGTGCAGTTCGTCGATGAACAGGATGATCTCGCCGGCCGAATCCTGCACTTCCTTGAGCACTGCCTTCAGCCGCTCTTCGAACTCGCCGCGGTACTTCGCCCCGGCGATGAGCGCGCCCATGTCGAGCGAGACGATGCGCCGGTTCTTCAGCCCTTCCGGGACGTCCCCGCGCACGATTCTGAGCGCCAGCCCTTCCACGATCGCGGTCTTTCCCACGCCCGGCTCGCCGATCAGCACCGGGTTGTTTTTGGTGCGCCGGGAAAGCACCTGAATCACTCGCCGGATCTCCTCGTCCCGCCCGATCACCGGGTCGAGCTTGTTTTGTGATGCCAGTTTGGTCAGGTCGCGGCCATATTTTTCGAGCGCTTCGAAAGTGCCTTCCGGGTTTTGCGACGTGATCCGCTGGCTGCCGCGAATGTCCCGCAGGGCTTGCATCAGCCGCTCGCGCGTGAGGCCGAACTCCCGCAGCAGCCGCCCCGCCGGGCCCTGGTCCTCCAGCATAGCCAGCAGCACGTGCTCCACCGAAATGTATTCGTCCTTGAGTTTCTGCGCCTCGTCCTCCGCCGCCGTCAGCAGGCGGTTCAGCCGTGCCGTGACGTACACCTGGTCCGGCCCTCCGCTCGGACCCGAAACCTTCGGGAGACGCTCCAACTCGCTTTCGATGCGCTTCTCGAAGTTTTCCACCGGCACCCCGGCCTTCGCCAGGATGGAAGACGCCAGCCCGCCTTCCTGCTCCAGTAAGGCGGCCAGCAGATGTTCGACATCGATCTGCTGGTTTCCGTAGCGCACCGCCTTGGATTGGGCAGACCGGATCGCTTCCTGTAGCTTCTCCGTGAAACGATTGATGTCCATACTTAATGATATTGACGAAATGCGGAATTATTTGGTCCGGCCCGTACGATCCGTTCACCCCGCGTGCTGAAACCGCAAGGTATGGCAGTGCATCAAGGTGATCAGGAGTGCTTCAGGTCAATGAGAGCGATTCGAACCCGGTGGTCGCGGCTAACCGGGTACTGGTGTTCCGTTATGCACGATGATGTGAGCTGGCCGATTCACGGGCATTACCGCTGCCCGAGATGCCGTCGCACCTATCGCGTACCGTGGATGTAGAATTACGCGCTGCTCAGGCGGATGAGTTGCTCCGCGTGTTTGAGCGCCTCCGGCGTCAGCTTTTGTCCGGAAAGCATCCGGCCTATTTCGCGGGTACGTGCCGTCGAGTCGAGTTCCTCGACCATGGCGACGGTCCTTCCTTTCGCTTCCTGTTTCTCCACCCGGTAGTGATGGTCCGCAAAAGAGGCGATCTGCGGCAGATGGGTCACGCAGAGGACCTGGTTGGCCGCCGATAGCTTTTTCAACCTCCGCCCGATCCCCTCGGCCGCACTGCCGCCCACCCCTGTATCCACTTCGTCGAACACCAGAGTGCGCACCGTTCCCGTTTTCGGCGCGGCGAGGCAGGTTTTGAGCGCCAGCGCCAGCCTGGAAATTTCGCCGCCGGAGGCTGCTTTTTCGAGCGGCCGCGGAACCTCCCCGAGGTTCGGCGATACCAGGAAATCCACCCGGTCGGCGCCGGTTTCCGACCAGTTGGCGGGAGCGATCTCCACGCGGAACACGGTGCGCTCCATGGCCAATTGCGCCAGCTCCGCTTCCACCCGCTTTTCGAGCTTCCGCGCCGCCGTCCGCCGTTTCTCGGTGAGTTCAACGGCGACCTTTCCGAATTCGGCTTCGAGCTTCTTCTGCGCCGCTCGCAACTCCTCCATGCGTTCGCCGGCGTGTTCCACTGCGGCGATCTGCCGCCGGACGTCCTCCAGGAAAGAGAGCACCTCCGGAAGCGACTGCCCGTATTTCCGTTTCAGGCGGTCGATTGCCGCCAGCCGCGTTTCGATCTCCTCCAGGCGCGCCGGGTTCGCTTCCAGCCGCCCCAGATAGTCGCGAAGGCCGAACGAGACCTCCTGCAGGCTCAGATCCGCGTTCTTGAGGTAGTCTCGCAGCCCTTCGAGCGAGGAATCGATCCGGCACAAGTCATCCAGCTTTTTGGCTGCGGCGCGCGTCAGGCTGAGCGCCGATTCGGGGGAATCGTAAACCGCTCCGTATGCCGTCGCGGCCGCTTCCTCCAGCCGCTGTACATTCTGCAACACGCGCCGCTCGTTCTCGAGCGTGGTCTCTTCCTCCGGATCGAGCGCCGCACTCTCGATCTCCCTGCGCTGGAAGGACCACAGATCCAGCAGCCGCAGCTTCTCCTGCTCCGAACGCTCCAACTCCTCCAACTCCGCGGCCGCGGTCCGCCATGCGCGGTAAGTGGCTGCCGTACGTTCCAGCAGGTCCGAGGTCCCGGCAAACGTGTCCAGCATTTCGCGCTGGGAGTCCGCCGCAAAGAGCAGTTGCTGATCGTGCTGCCCGTGGATGTCCGCCAGGTGCGGCGCCAGTTCCCGCAGAAGCGACGCAGCTACAGGGCGGCTGCCGACAAAGGCCCGCGATTTTCCGCCCGCCAGGATCTCGCGCTCGATCAGCAGTTCTCCGTCTTCCACTTCCAACCCCGCCGGTTCGAGCAGCCGGCGCACCGCGGCCGTCTCCCTGACGTCGAAGATTCCGGCGATGCGGGCACGGGTCTCCCCGGTTCGAATCATCTCGCCGGACGCGCGCCCCCCCAGCAGCAGGCCAAGCGCGTCCACGACGATCGACTTTCCGCTCCCGGTTTCTCCCGTCAGGAGATTCAGTCCCGCGTGAAAGTGAACCCGCAGCCGCTCCACCACGGCGTAGTTTTCGACCACCAGCTCCAGCAGCATTCGCTTGAGCCGATTATAACCGCAGGCCGCTCACAGGCATCGCGGGATTCGGTGGAAGTCGCTTGAGGCCATCCTGCCTCACGGGCCGGTCATCCTGCGCACGATCGACCACGGTGACGAACACGCGGCTGTGAGAAGCCGCTCACAGGCTCCACAGGTGCGCCGACTGCGAGGCTCCGCACTCCTGCGTCTGCGCCTGCCAGGCACTCCCGCCCGTTACCGGCGCCGGCTCGTCCTTGCCGGCCCGAATCGCATCCCATCCTTCCGAAAGCGTGGTCAACAGACCCAGCACTTCCGCCAGCGGGGCGTCCGCCTGTTGGATATTGGCCTCGAGCAGCCGCCGCTGCATGTAATCGTAAAGCCCGCCGAGACGGACCGCGATCTCGCCTCCGCGCTCCCGGTCGAGGGAATGAACCAGCTCCGCCAGAATCTCCCATGCCCTGGTGATACACCGCGAACGCTCGGCAATCTCCCGGTTCTCCAGATGGCGCCGCGCGTCTCGCACCGCGGACGTGCATGCCTGGTACAGCAGCCGAATCAGTTCGATGCCGTCTGCCGAAAAGACCCGGCTTTCCACGTAAGCGTCATGAGCGTTCTGCCACATTCTCTCGTTCTCCCTGCTGTGCTTATCGCTCAGGAATTGAAAAGCTTCAGGTCTTCCGAGAGACGCAGAACGGATTCGGGCGGAATCTGTGAGACCTCTTCGTGGGTTCGGCGGTTCACTACTTTGATCACCAGCCGATCGGTCAGTTTGTCCCGCTGAAACTGTAACTGGTTTTCCTGCCCGAACAGCTCCGCGCTGTTCACGGCCTTAACGGCCTGTACGACGTCGCGGTTCTCCGCGGCGTGCTCTGTCGGAACGACGGGCGCCGGCGCGGCCGGTGCGCTGCCGCCACGATTGATGGAAGAGATGTCCATAACGGCTCCTCCGGGAAAATATCCCGCGATGATCTTATCGGAAGAAATGGCAGGTTCTACACCGGAAGGTTGCTACGTAAGCTGGTATTGGACAAAATCGGCGCCCGGCGCCCAGCCCGCGTATCTCGGACCGGCTTCCAGGCGGCACGAAAGGTTCCCGGAACTGCCCTCCAGTTCGACCCTGGTCCCCCGGCGGGTAACCCGATATGCGGCTTGCGCGCCGTGGTGCAGCCGTAGCGCCTCCAGCGCCCAATCCGAATCGGAGACCATCCGCACGCCGCCATCGCTCGCCACCAGAATAGAAAGGAGGCAATCTTCGCCCGCCGCCTGGGTGGCGGTTTCCAGAATCTGTTGCGCGCGCTCTAAGAACCGGTCCACGAGAATCTTATCGTTGTCCGCCGCCGGTTCTTGAATCGCTCAAGATCGCGCCATTTCGGTCGAAATGTATGCCAGGGCGAAATTCTATGGAATCGACGGTTCAGATGATAGGGATACAACCCGGCGAATTGCGCTGGCTTCGGATGCTTGTGGCTCTCCTCCGCCATCCCGACCCGAGCGTGCCCGAGTTGGCGCGCCAGGCACTGGTTTATCTCTCCGACGCCTCCGCCGACCGGCCAACCTCGCATCTGCCGCTCGATCATGCGGGGTAAGGTACGGAAACACACTTCTCGACGATGTGTCTGATAACATAGAGTTCATGCGGTACAGGTTTTCCCCTGTTTTTGCTGTAGTTTCCTGTTTTTTCCCCTTTCTTTTCATCGGTTCCAGCGTCTTTGCAGCAACTGCGGATACCCCCCCGGCCCAGGACCGCGCGGCCGCTGCCCGCGCACTCACCCTCGCTAAAGTCGGACTCTGGCAGCGGCAGCTCGACCTCCAGACTTGGAACGTCACCATCCGTTTCACCCCGCTCAAACAGTTTAAGCCAGGAACCGTCGGCGAGGTCGCTTGGGACCGTATGTCGAAAACCGCCGTCATCCGGGTCCTCGAGCCGGAGGATTACCGTCTTTCCTACGACGATATGCTCAAGGATATGGAGTTCACGGTGGTGCACGGCCTGGTACACCTCGAGATCTCCTCGCTTCCGCGAAACAGGCGCAGCACGCAGCAGGAGGATCTCGCCGTCAGCCAGTTGACCGACGCGCTGCTTCGACTCGAGCGCGGCTGGAATTAACTGAACCTGGAATAAAGAACCGGATTATCCTGAAATAGGGTGATCTATGCCGTCTCTGGCCCGTATTCTGCTCCCGGTGGACTTCTCCGAACGCTCGTCTGGTGCCGCTCGTTGCGCTCGCACGCTCTCCGCTCGCTTCCAACCCGCCGTCACCGTTCTGCACGTCCTGCCCCCTCCCCAATATGAGTTCGGCGCGATGGACGTCAGCGGTTCCATCATCGGGGAGCTATACCTGAACCGCTCCTCGCTCGCAGCGCGGGATCTCGACGCGTTTATCGCCGCGGAACTCCCGGGAATCCAGGCATCGCCGGTCGTATTGGAAGGCGACCCGGCCGGGAAAATCGTTCAATATGCCCACGCCAACTCCATCGATCTCATCATGATGCCGACCCACGGTTATGGACCGTTCCGGCGCTTCATTCTGGGGTCGAACACCGCCAAGGTGCTGCACGATGCGGACTGCCCGGTCTGGACGGGAGTGCATATCGCGGAAGTCCCGGCACCCGCAAAAAGGCTCGATCGCGTCCTCTGCGCCGTTGACCTGGGGCCCGCCAGCCGCCGCACTCTGGACTGGGCTGCCTGGCTGAGTTGTGCCTTCAACGCCCCCCTGACCGTCATCCACGCCGCGCCTCCCTGTCCCGACGGGACCACGTTCGTGGCGGACGCCGCCCGGCAGGAACTCTCGCGCCTTCAGCAGGATACCAGCGCGACCGCGGATCTGGTGGTGGAGGCGGGCGATCCAGCCACGGTCATCTGCGCCGCCGCCGTGCGCCTCAACGCCAATGTGCTGGTGATCGGACGGGGTTCCGCCGCGGGCGTATTCGGCAGGCTGAGGACGAATGCCTACTCGATCATCCGGCAATCACCCTGCCCCGTTGCCAGTGTCTGAAGCACCGCCATTGGCTGAAGTGCCCTCGTGATACATTCTTTTAAGTGAATTCCCGTACTGTTTACCAGGTGCTGCAGGAGACTGTCCGGACCTACGGCGATGCCCCCGCGTTACGCCAGCCTTCCGGCGACGGGTACGCCACACTTACCTGGACGGAGTACCAGCAGGCCGCCGAGGAGATCGCTGCCGGGCTCCGCACCCTGGGGATTGGAAAGGGTGAAGTAGTGGCCCTCAACTCCGAGACCCGTATGGAATTCTACCTGGCCGATCTCGGAATTATGACCAACGGATCCATCGCTGCCGCGATGTATCCCAGCTATCCGCCGCCCGACCTGTTAAAGACCCTCGCAGCGTCCGGTGCCCGCGCCGTCTTCGTCGAAGACCCCAAGACCCTCGAAGTTCTTCGCGGGGCGGCGGTTACGCACTGGATCCTGCTCACCGGCGAGGCTGAAGGGGCCACCACCCTGGCCGCCTTGCGAGCCGCGGGACGAGCGGCCCTCGACGGCGATCCCGGCCTGCTTCCGAAGATCGTCTCCGAAACCCGGCCCTCCGATCACGCCATCCTGTACCTGACTTCCGGCGCGACCGGTGAACCGAAGATGGCGCTCGTCACCCATGACGCCCTGGTCTCCAACATCGACATGGGCCACGCCGTCCTGCCGATCGGCCCGAAAGACCGCACCATCGCGTTCCTGCCTTCCGCGCACATTGCACAGCGGGTTGTGATCGAATTGCTTCCCCTGCGTTGCGGCATGCCGGTTACGTTCGCGGAAAGCCTCATGAAGCTGCCGCAGGAGATCCGCAAAGTGCGGCCGACGGTTTTGCTGGCCCCGCCGCGGATGTGGGAGCGCATCTATTCCACCATCTGCACCGAACTGCGGAAGCGGCCTGCTCCGGCCCGGAAGGCATTTTACGGAGCGCTCGGCCTTGCGCTCGCGGCCGCCCGCTACCGCCGGGACCAGAAGCCCGTGCCCCTGCATATCAGGGTGCCGTTGAAGCTCGCGGACCGTCTGATGTTTCGCAAAGTGCGCGAACGGTTTGGCGGTCGCATTCGCGTGGCTGCCTCCGGCGCCGCCCCGCTCAGCAAGGACCTCGCCGAATTCTACGAGGCGATCGGCATGCCCCTGATTGAAGGGTATGGCCTTACCGAGGGCGGCGTGGCGTCGATGAACCCGCTCGACCGGCCGAAGCCCGGCAGCATCGGCAAGCCGCTTCCCGGAGTCGAGGTGCGGACCTCCGGCGAGGGCGAACTCCTGATCAAGAGCCCTTGTCTCTTCTCCCAATACCTCAACGATCCGGAAACCACGGCCGAAGTCTTGCGGGATGGCTGGCTCCATACCGGCGACATTGCGCACCTGGATAGCGATGGATACCTGTTCATCACCGGCCGCAAAAAAGAGCTGATTGTTTCCTCGACCGGCAAGAAGATTTACCCCTCCCGCGTGGAGAACCTTTTCAAAATGGAGCCGCTGATCAGCCAGGTGCTTCTGATCGGCGACCGCCTGCCATTCCTGACGGCTCTATTCACCATCAATCAGCCTGCGGCCCAGGCGCTGAAGGGGATGGAGAGCTGGACCGGCGAGCTTTCCTCCGCGCCGCCCATCCAGGCGGAGATCCATAAAGCCGTGACCCGCGTGAATAAGCAACTGGCCCCTTTCGAGCAGGTGCGGAAATACCGGGTTCTGGCGCGCGATTTCTCGATCGACCAGGGCGAGTTGACCGCCACCATGAAGGTCCGCCGCGCCCGCGCCATGGAGAACTTCAAGGATCACATCGCCGAACTCTACGCCGGCCGCGAGTAGGTTAGCTGCCGCGTCCGCTCTCCAGCCGACGCGGAGGTCTCGGCAAGAGTGCCGAGACGGCAAGACTGAGAGGCTGCGCCAAGGCGAGTCGATGAGAAATCCGCGCCAGCCCGGCGCTAGCCCAGCGTTAGCTAAGTTAGCCCTCCGGCCTGGCAGGGGCCGCAGGGACGATCATTACCCCAGGTAATCGAAGAGGCTGGTGTGCGGCAGTTTCGCCTTCATCTGAAAGGCCGCCTGCAACTGCGTCGTAGCTTCCGTGACTTCGAGCGCAGCCGACGTGATGTCGGCATCCTCGATCTGGCTGACTTCCGTCTTCAGTTGCACATCGTATTTTTGGGCGAATGCCACTGCATCCTGGATTCGGTTCTCGACGGACCCGTAAGAGGCCTGCTCCGAATTCAAGTGGCCCGAAGCTGCCTTGATCAGACCGGTCGAACCCGTCAGTCCCGCGGTGTCGTCGTTCAGGAGCGCCAGGCGGAGCGTATTGAGAGCATTGAAAACATTGTCGGCCGCGGGCGTTCCATCCGGATTTTGCGTGTCGAAGATCTCCTGCGCCGTTTTGCCCGCCGAAAAGCTCCCCCCGGCCGGATCCTCGATGCGGAACGTTGCCGGCGATGCGCTCAGTTGATCCACTCCTTCAGGCGCGGCGAGATCCAGCGCATAGGAAGGCGAATCGTAGGTATCTCCGCTGAAGATATAGTGGCCCTGGACCACGGTCCGGCTGTTGGCGACCATCTCTTCCTGAAGGCCCTCCACTTCCTGGGCGATGCTCTGCCGGCTCGCCGCGCTCGTCGTGGAACTGGCCGCCTGCGCCGCCAGTACCAGGGCGCGGTCCATCAGCTTGATGGAAGAACTGAGTGTGCTATCGGCCGCCTGCGCGGTGGTCTGGGCCAGCGACAGGTTCGCCTGCACCTGGACGTTGTGGCTCTCCGCCGCGCGCAACTGCAACAAGGTGTCGATCTGGTCCGGCGCATCGGAGGGGGTCGCGATGCGCTTGCCGGAAGAGACCTGCCGGTCTGCCGCCGCGAGCCGGTCCTGCACCCTGCCGACGTTCGCCAGAAACAATTCCGATGTTGGGTCGAGACTGCTGATCATTTGGAATCCTCCTCGTCAGTGCTACTGAATCATCTGGATCAGCACCTCGGTGAGTTGGCTCAGGACGCTGATCAGCTTGGAATTGGCCTCGTAACCCCGCTGGAACTGGAGCAGGATGGTGGCCTCTTCGTCCAGCGATACTCCCGACATCTGGTCCCGCAGTTGCTTGGCTTGGGCTACCGCCGATTGCTGCACCGATGTGGCACTCTGGGCGTCGTTCAAGCCGTTGCCTGCGCGGGCCGCCATCAGGCCGAAGAACTGGTTGTAGCTGGCTCCATTGACCTCGTCGGCCGAGCTGTTCGGATCCGACAGGCCGGATAGCGACAGCGGAATGCCATTCGCGACCGACGGCGGGCCTGGGTCGATCGCCGCCAGTTGATCCGAGGTGAGGCCGGGGTTCACCGTAAGCGACTGTGCCGCGTTGGTGGGGTTGGCGGGATCGTAGGTGAATAGCGGGGACCCGTACACCGGAGTGGCGCCGCCGGTCACCTGCCCTGCGGTCAACAGTTGATTGATCCGGTCGGCCATCTGCGTCGCCAGCGTATTGAGATCGCCTGGCTGGTAGGCGCTGCCGTTGTACGAGGGCAGCACCCGGTTCCGGAAGTCCAGCAGGGCGCCCAAAGTGCCGCCGTCTGTGGCGGCCGTAATATTGGAGCCGTCGGACGCCTTGACGCGGGCGAGAGGGCGCGCATCCGAATAGGTGGGCGGCGGAGTGTCCGGCTGGTACAGGTCATAAGAGAGGTTGTACTGGCGGTCGGCCATGACCAGCGGAGTCTGGCCGTTCATCAGCACGGTGACGGTGCCATCCTCCTGTTTCAGGGCGGTGATATCCACATATTGCGATAGCTGCTCCAGCGTCGCATTTACCTGCGCGTCGAGCCCGGCGTCGGAAATCGAGTTGTTCAAGACCTTCGCGTTCAGGTCGCGCAGTTGCCCTGACAGGCGGTTTACGGTAGCAACCGTCTGCTGTATTTGCTCCTCCGTGGATTGGGCGACGCTAGTGAGCCCGTCCGCAGTGTGTTGAAAGGCGGTCGCCAGGTCGGTCGCGCGGTCCATCACTGTCTCCCGGGCCACCGTATCGGCGGGCGACTGCGCCCAGGCCGAAAAGGCGTCGAACAGGCTGTTCAGGGCCTTGGGAATCCCGGAATTGCCTGAAATGTCGAAGAGCCCCTGGAGCGCGGAATAGCTGGTGACGTTTTGTTGGGCCGCTCCCAACTGGAGAGTCTGGCCCCGCACCGAGGTCTCGGCGTATTCGTCGCGCATGCTCTGCACTTCGCCTGCGCGAACCCCGCCGTTTAAGCCGTAAGCCGGGTCGAATGCCATCGCCAACAAAGTCTGGCGCTGCTTGGCGTATCCCGGGGTCGAGGAATTCGCCACATTGTTCTGCGTCACCGCCAGCACCTGGTTGTAAGCCGATAGCGTGTTGGCGCTTGAAAGCAGGCTACTGAGAATACTGGACATCGCAGCTTACCCCTCCAGAGAGACCGATGGCCGGCGGGCAATCCCGGCCGGCTCGCCGCTTCGCTCATACCCGCCGGATCGGACTCCGAGCAGCCGGGTCCAGCCGGTGTGATACTCAGCAGCGTTCTGCAACAGCGCCGCAGCCCGGCGTACGACGTTCCGCAGCCGTAAGACTTCGGCCCGGGCCCCCGAATCGGGGCTTGCGAGCTTTAAACACTGCACCTTTCCGACCGCGGTCTCCAATAGGATCCGGCATGCTTCGAGGTTTTCCGCGGTAGGCGACTCCAGAATGCGGCACGCCCGTTCCGTCATCTCGCGGCCGGCCAGAAGACCCTCGATGGAACCGGGCGCCACCCTACTTTCCTCCAGCGGCCAATGCCTCTGAAACCATGGCCCGGCCGGTCGCCGCCGAATCCGGCTGATAGTTTCCGCTCTGGTATTGCGCGGCCAATTGCTGTACCTTGGCATCCCTGGCGCTGCCGAACTTGGCTAGCGCGTGAGACAGCCGGTCCAGCGTTCCGGAGAGTTCCACCCGGTCGCCACCTCCTCCCGAACTCGCCGCCGCCTTGCCGCCGCGTGCCTCGTCCGGCCGTTGTGCTTCGACGGATTTTCCCGTCTCCGCTGTCCCCGTACCCGTCAGACTTCGATCGTAGATTCTCATACTGCTTCGCCAATGTGGCTGAATGTCATATCGTCCGCTTTCGAGCTGCACTTTAATGAAAATTTCAGGAAATTTATGATCGCGCATAAACTCCGCCGCCGTTCCGCCGATAGATGCTTGGATCAGCCACATGCAAGGAATACCGCTCCGGGAAGCCAGAGAGTTGACGAGCCTCGTCCGCTTGGCCGAGACCGTCAGCCCTGAAGACTGGGAACGCCAATTGATCGGGGACTCTCCCGCCATGCGCCTGGTAAGCCATATCATCCACCGGGTCGCTTGCCGGCGCGCCACGGTCTTGATCACCGGGGAAACCGGAACCGGTAAGGAAATAGCTGCCCGGGCGCTGCATATGGCCGGCGGAAGGCGGAGTGCGCGAATGGTCGCCGTGAATTGCAGCGCGCTTCCGGATAACCTGTTGGAAGCGGAGCTGTTTGGCCATGTTCGCGGGGCATTCACCGGCGCCGTGCAGAACCGGACCGGCCGCTTCGAAGAGGCCCACGGCGGAACTCTATTCCTCGACGAGATCGGCGAAATGCCCCTGGATCTTCAGGCCAAACTCCTGCGGGTCCTGCAGGAGAGGGAATTCCAGCGGCTCGGCAGCTCGGAGACGATCCGTGTGGATATCCGGGTGGTGGCCGCCACAAATTGCGACCTCGAGGAGCGCATCCCGCAGGGCAGGTTCCGCGAAGACCTCTACTATCGGCTGAACGTGGTCCCCTTGCGGATGCCGCCGCTTCGGGAGCGGCCCGGCGATATCCCGCTTCTCGCCGACCACTTTGTGGGGAAGATCTGCCGGATGGAGGATCTGCCGCTGAAGCGCATCGAGCCCAAAGCCAAGGATCTGCTGTCGAACCATAGCTGGCCCGGGAATGTACGACAATTGGAAAACGCGGTTGAAATGGCGATCGCCTTGAGCGGCGAACGCCTGCTGCTGGTTCCCGAAGATTTTCCGCTCCCGGCGGCGGGCCGGCCGCGCGTTTCGGCGGGTGCCGCGCCCTTCGTGGCCGTGCCGGACGGCGGCCTCGACTACGAGCAGACACTGGCGTTCATCGAACGCAGCATTCTCGAGCAGGCACTGCAAAAGACGGGCGGCAACAAGAAGGCCGCTGCCGAGATGCTGCGCCTGAAACGGACCACCCTTTCGGCCAAGGTACGCAGCCTGGAGTCGGCTTTCTGCAATTAATTAACGGGGCTACCAGAGATAATCGCGGGCGATCTCCCGCTTATCGTAGCTGTCGAGCACGTGGACGACCCGGATCTTCTTCAGCGACACGGGCGACAACTGCCCGATCGGGATGTAAATGATCGTCCGGCCCACCCGTGAAGCAATCGTCTTGAAGATGCTCCGGGGCGGCCGGGCCGCGACATATACGACGTAGTGGTGGATCGAGTAGTCGAGGGCAGCCAGGAGCAGCCGTTCGGATTTGGATTCGGCGAACTCGTAGTCGGCATCCTGCCAGACGTCGTACATGCGCCGCGGCGGCAGGCTCATGAGGAAGCCACCATACTCCGCCCGCCCGATCCCCGGTCCCACCAGGTTGTCGAACGGAGGGGTGGAGTAGAATGCCATGTCGGACTCGTTCTGATTCTCGCCCAGCCAGGTGGTCAGGTACGCGTAACGGTTATCGCGATCCTCGTCGAAGATCACCACCACCGACCCGACCTCGCCCTGAATCTTCTGGAACTGGCGCACGTAGACGCGGTGTTCGTACCACTTCCGGATCGTCTCGCGCATGTCGATTCCGTCCAGAATGGAAGTCGTGAACGGCTCTACGCGAACCCGCTCCTCCGAGAGGATGCTTTTCCCTTTGCGTTTCAGGAAGCGGCCGTAATCCTCGACCACCAGGTCTTCCGGAGGATACGAGCAGATGCTTCCGCCATTCAGCTCGCTGGCCCACTCGCCCCGGATCTTTTCCTTTTTCCGCGGCTTGAGACCGGACGGCCGCAAGCGGCGCTTGGTACTGGGAAGCCGCCGGCGGAGACGGATGCGGCGTGTGTCCATCCAAATCTCGTCGCCGGAAATCTTCACCGTCAGAACTTCCGCTTCCGTGCGCTGAGGTGGATAGCGCCCTGCCGTCTCCCAGACGTCCCACGCGTAATTGTCGTCCGCAATCGAACGCGCCGCCACCGCGAGATCGAAAATGCCGGCGGCAAGATCGTTCGCGGTCAGGGCGAGGTTTCGCGTATACCGCGCCAGCAGCCGGCGTTGCCAGTGCGCGATGCGCTCTCCCGTCGAGGCTTCGTACTCCTTTTCCGCCTCCCGGAAGACCGCCAGTTGCGCATGGCGCCGGTCGATCAGGTTGGCGTCGGCCAGTTGAGGGCGGAACTGTTCGTACCGCCACTGCAGGAACGGATATTCCGCGGCAATCTCTCCGAGTGATTCCGGATGCGGGTTGAAAACCTCTACACCCTCGCGCGAGGTCCGCACGGCCGGGTGAGGCTGCGGCTCCTCCATCGCGTCGAGCAGCGGATCGAGCAGGTTCAACGAGACCACCACGAGCACGGAAGCCTGGGGATCGAGGCCCTGAAGTTTCCAGGCGATCCCGGCGGCATGCCGCGAGAGTTCCTCCGACCGCGGCTGCGGGTAGACGCGATACGCCTCTATATAGCGGTCCAGGCCAATGTGCCGTATGGCGTAGGTGTCCGGATAGTTGTCCTTCAGGTGCGGCCTGCGGGCCGCCTCGGGGTCGGCAAACACAATTTCTGCGCCCACCTCGAGCCCGGTCCTCACCGCTTCCGTGAAAGGGTCGGCCGGCTCCACCGGGACGTAAACCGCTTCGTCCTCGCCCCCGGACTCATCCGGGTAGAAGATGAGCGAAAACTCCGGCAGGCGCCCCACAGCCTTGACCCAGGCGGGCTGCAGGGTCACCGGGAGTTCCAGGGCCAGCACCTGGGGATGCTGTTCCAGGATGGCGCGCCGCACTTCGATGGCAAACTCCAGCCGACCCGGCACGACGGGGAAATACGTGAAGCGCCCGCGCGCGAGGCTGGCTGGATCAGGAATCGGAAGGTCGATTTCTCCGGGCATAGCGCAGCGCTTCCTCACCCAGAACCTGCGCGATCGCGATTTCCAGCGCCTCGAGTTCGTGGGTGCGTTGGGTGGCCAGGCTCTTCAGCTTCAGGGCGAACCTCGCCACATTGATTCCATCGCGCACCGTGTAGCGCTCGTCGGCGGCGTGAGCGAGTTGCAGAAAATCCGTGACGTAATTCAGGATTCGATCTTCGGCGAAGGGCAGGTTCTCCTTCAGAATGTGGTATTCCTCGTCGCGCTCCGGAAAATCGATGAATATCTGCGGCTGCAGGCGCGAGTGAATATACTCCGGGAGTTCGAATGTCGAGGCGTCGTCGTTCATCGTCGCGACCATACGGAACTGCGGGTGGGCCCGAATCTTGATCCCGGCGACAATGGATTCCACATAGCGCCGGTTGTCGAGCAGCGGAGCCAGGCTTGCCCAACTCTTTTCGCTCATCCGGTTTCCCTCATCCAGGATGGCGATTCCTCCGCGGAGCATCGCTGTGACGAGCGGCGAAGCCACGTACCGCAGGCTCCCCGCGCCCTCGATCACCGGCGTGATCAGCAGGTCCTCCGGACGGGTGTCGAGCGTCGCCTGCAGAATGTAAACCTCGCGCCCCATCCTCTTCGCCGCGGCGTACGCCAGCGTGGTTTTCCCCACGCCGGGTTTTCCAAGCAGGCGGGGGTTCATGGGGAGATCCTGTTCGTTAATCACCATCCACGCCGCCAGCAATTGCCGCATCAATTCGTCTTGCCCGACCCACTGAACGGTTAGTTCATCCGGATGAGCAAGGTGCAGCGCAACGCCTTCGATTTCAACCGTCATGGTCTATCCATTATTATCCGGCACGCCCGCCCGGCGCGCTCAAACTCGTGTGGTTAAACGTTATTCATGACGATTCGGTGCACTTTCACAAGCAGTTCCAGCTCCTGTAGGGGAACTTCGAGGGCGGCGGCGATCTGCTCCGGGGAGTCTCCTCTCCGGTGCATCCGAAGTGCCTGGGAGCGCTTGCTCAGGTTGATCCCGGGCCGGACAGTGCCGCCGGCCGCGACGGGTTCGCGGCGCAGGTCATTCATCTGCCCGCACAGAGCCTCAATTCGGTCCCGGAGCGCCTGGAGCGCCTCTTCGTTCTGCCGGCGGGCTGCCTCCGCGGCGTTTTTCACGGCGCGAACTGCCGTACGGGCCCGCCAAAGTACCAGGAAGCTGAGGGCGAGCAAACCCAGGCCGACACCGCAAAGGATCGCCAGGATTGCAGCGTTGATCACGAGACGCTCCGCAGGCGGTCCTGCCGGCTGGCGATCTCCTGGATCCTCACCCCGTAGTTCCCCTCGACCACCACCACCTCGCCCCGGGCGATCAGACAGTGGTTCACAAGAACCTCCACGTGGTCGTTGATGCTGCGGTTCAACTCCACGATCGAACCGGTTGTCAGCTTCAAAACATCTTTGAGGGGCAGCAGGGCTTTACCGAATGAAATGCTGACCGGTAGATCGACGTCCAGGAGCAATTCGAGCGTCCGCGTGTTGGGGAGCGCTTCGGGTGGCGGTGGAGCCGTTATGAGTTCCGCCGATGCGGGCTCTTCCTCCGGAGGGGCAGGCGGATCCGTGACGAGACTCTCGAGGGCCGGGCTGAATGCGAAGAGAAGCGGAGCGAGGGTCGCCTCGGGAAAACTCAGGGTCAGCGAGCCCCACTGCTTCAATTCGGAGTCGGGAACTCGCTCGACACCGGCATCGCAATTGACCTCACGCCCGATTCCCGCGCCGATGGCGCGAGCCATCACCGAAAGCGATTGCCCGAGAATTTCAAACCAGGTGTTGCGGGCTTCGGCCGGGTCGATGGTCTCGACTCCCGCTGCGCGGAGTGTCAGGCCGCCCAGATACTCCCAAGCGGCTCGCGGGCTCCCGACCCAGACCTTGGCCGCCGGTGTCCGCTGAAAGGGCTGCTCCCACCAGAGAATCTCCGCGTCCGGCCCGCTACCGGACCCGCTGATTTCCTCGGGCACTCCGGTTGCCGCCTTCCAGGCAATCTCCGGCTTCTGGTCGGCCATGGTCTCGAGAACTTGCGCCAGACTCTCGGCCCATGCATCGACCACCCTCTTAATCTCGGGATCCTCGCCGAGCAATCTCGCCGTGTCGGTGCTCATACCGTGGCCACTCCCCTGGCGCTCGGCCATTGCACCGACAGGTGGCCACGAAGCCGCAGGATCGCCTGCGATTTCAGCTGCGAAATGCGGGATTCGTGCAGGTTCACGATGGTAGCGATTTCACGGAGCGTCAACTCTTCCCGGTAATACAGGCTTAGGACGGTGCGCTCAATTGCCGGAATCGAATCGATGCCCGCGGTGAGCAGTCGTTCGAGTTCGGAGCGTTCCAGAATGGCCGACGGCAGGTTTTCGCTCTCGTCGGGCAGGTAGTGCAAAAGGTCCCGGCCTTCCTCGTTTCCGGAATACTCCAGGCTGGCCACGTTCAAGCCCCGAATTTCGACGAGCCACTCGTGGTACTCCTCGAGGGAAAGGCCCAGTTCAACGGCGATCTCGTCTTCCGTCGGCGCGCTCTGGAGGCGTTGCTCCAACCTCGCAATCGCAGCCTCGATCTGTTTCGCCTGCCGCCGTTTTTGGCGTGGCGCCCAATCCAACCCTCGCAAGCTGTCGAGAATCGCGCCGCGAATCTTGTACTCTGCGTAGGTCTTGAGCTTGACGTTGTGGCCGGGGTCGAAGTTATCGATGGCGGAGATCAAGCCGATGACTCCGCTGGACACGAGATCCTCCAGAATGACGCTCTCCGGGAGGCGTTCCTGGATCCGGCGCGCGATCAGGCGCACCTGTGGGAGGTGCTCCAGGATCAGCCGCTCCCGCTCCGCTTCACTCATTTCCGTTTGCGCCGCGTAGGCGTACATATCTGTGCCTCATTCATTCGGCGCCCGATCAGGCGGCGGTACACGCCGCCACGGACTGCCCCGCAAGTACCAGTTCGACCAGGCGGCTTCCACTGGCGGCCTCCAGATCCTCCGGGATCCTCTGGCCGGTTGCAAAAAACGAAATGGGTTTTTTCAGGTGAGCGGCTTCCGCCAGGATCGGGCCGAACGATCCGGTTTCGTCGAGCTTCGTGAACAACAGCCGTTGCGGTGCAAACGCATCGAATGCCGCGGCGACCCGGCTCATGTCCGCCGGCTTCATCGATGCCGGCAGAACCAGTTGGGTGTCGATATCGGCGCGGCTCGACAGGAACCTGCCCAGCGGCCCGGCTGCGTCCATATCGCCATACCCGAAACCCGGCGTATCGATCAGGATGAGGTCCTTGCCGCGGCTCTCCTCGATGGCCTGCGCGAGCGCCGCCATCGTTTCCAGTACTTGAAAGCCGACTCCGAGTATGGCCGCGTAGGACCGCAGTTGCTCGGCCGCGGCTACCCGGTAGGTGTCCATCGACAGCAGCAGGACCGGGCGCCGGCTGGTCAGCCCGTAGTTCACCGCGAGTTTCACCAGCGTGGTGGTCTTGCCGCTCCCCGGCGGCCCCACGAGGGCCGTAATCCGGGGCCGTGCCTCACCGCGC
Organism: Bryobacterales bacterium; assembly: GCA_963796485.1. Classification (GTDB taxonomy): domain Bacteria; phylum Acidobacteriota; class Terriglobia; order Bryobacterales; family Bryobacteraceae; genus CAWCDJ01. Next base: position 316,107 of record CAWCLV010000007.1, on the reverse strand, counting down.
CCCAGGGCCGGTTGCGCGGTGATACGCGACCCCAGTTCCTCCGCGACAGCTTGCCGCAGTTCGCCCTGCGTGATGCCGGCTTTGGATCGTCCGCCGGCACGGGCTTCGGCCGCCTGCACGATTTCCCGGGCCAGTTCCGCCGGGACCTCCGCGGAGATCAGAGCCGCATAAACGTCCGGGATCTCGGGCGAGCCGCTCATCCAGGAAGCCGGCGGAATCACGTTCCGCTGAATGGCGCGGCGCATTCCCTCCAACTCCCTTTTCAGATCGGCAACTTCGGCCGACAGCCGGTCGGGGACCGGCGCTCCGGCCGATCCGGGAAACGCACCCGCCCGGTCCGGACCCGGGGCCGCCTCGCCTGCAGCTTCGGTGGCGAATACAACCTCGTATTCCCCGAGGTTCCGCGACTCAGGCGGCGCCTTACGGCTGTTCACCAGGATGGCGTCCGGGCCGAGTTCCTGGCTCGCCTGGGCCATCGCATCTTCCACGGTTCGACAGAAATATGATTTGATTCTCATTCGCTTGTCCCGAGCGGCACGCAATATGAATCGTCTGGAGCGGCCGATTGCTGTAGGCCCGCCGACGCGCCGCTAAGTAATGTTGCCCAGCGATTGCACCCGAAGACCCGCTGGAATTTCGTTATGTGCCAGGAAGAATAGCCCCGGCAGCACGGGCTCCACGATTTGCCTCAGGAAATACCGGGCCCCGGCAGACGTGATCGCCACTACCGGAGTCTCGGCCGACGGAATGCGGCTCGAGATTCGCGCCAGGATTTCCCGGATCGCTTGCGGCGGAAGCGTCATGTGGCTGTTCTGTTCGCCGTGCTCCACCGCCCGCTCCACGTTCTGCTCGATCGCCGGGTCCAGGAACCACGCCGCCAGGTCGCCGGACCGGTTCAGGTAGGGTTTGACCACCGCGCGCCGGATCGATTGACGGACATATTCGGTCAGGAGCACCGGGTTTCGCGTCGACGGGGCCGCCTCCCCCAGGGCTTCCAGAATGCTGACCGAATCGCGGATCGACACGCGCTCCCGCAGCAGGTTCTGGAGCACCTTCTGGACGGCGGCAAGGGGCAGCAGTTTGGGAACCAGGTCCTCCACGACCTTCGCATTCTCAACCGCCACCCGGTCCAGCAGTCGCTTCGCATCCTGCCTGGAAAACAGCTCGTGCGCGTGCCGCCGGATGACCTCCGAAAGATGCGTACCCAAAACGCTCACCGGGTCGACGACGGTGCACCCCGCCTGTCGCACCCGGTCGGAACGTTCCGCGGGGACCCAGACCGCCTTCATGCCGAATGCCGGTTCGTTGGTAGGCTGCCCCTCGGGCGCCGGCGTGTTTCCCATGGGTATCGCCAGTTCGCAGCCGTTGGGCAATTCGTAACGCGAAATCTCGACTCCTTTGAGCGAGAGCACGTATTCCCGGCTGCGCAACGAAAGGTTGTCCGTCACGCGGACGGGCGGCAGGAGATAGCCGAGGTCCGTCGCCAGTTGCCGCCGGATCCCGGATATCCGCCGCAACAGGGCAGATTCCTGGCCGCCTTCCACGAGGTTCACCAGGCCCAGCCCGACCTCGATGGCGAGGGGCTCCACGCGCATCAGCGATTCCAGGTTCTCCTTCGCCGCCGCCGGTTTTGCGTCGGCCTCCGTGTCCTTCGTACCTGCCAGTTCGCGCCGCCGCATGTGCCAACCCGCCGCGCCCGCGCCTCCGCCCATCAGCAGAAACGGCAGCTTGGGCATGCCGGGTAGCATCGCCAGGGCGCACAACACGCCCGCCGCGAGCAGCAGAGGCTGGGAACTGCCGAAAATCTGAGTGCGAAATTCTTGCCCTAGCCGCGCATCGGAGCTGGCCCTGGTCACGATCAGGCCGCCCGAAATGGAAATCATGAGGGCCGGGATCACGGTGACCAGCCCGTCCCCGATCGTCAGGACGGTGTAGGTCTGCAAGGCCTTCATGAAATCCATGCCATGCTGCAGAACGCCGATCAGAAATCCGGCAATGATGTTGATCGAGGTGATCAGAATGCTCGCGACCGCGTCCCTCTGGGTAAATCGCGAAGCGCCGTCCATCGCCCCGTAAAACTCCGCTTCGGTGGAAAGCTGTTTGCGCCGCCGCTTGGCTTCGACCTCGTCGATCATGCCGGCGTTCAGGTCCGAATCGATCGACATCTGCTTCCCGGGGAGTGCGTCGAGGGTGAAGCGCGCCGTGACCTCGGAGATGCGCACCGCGCCGTGGTTGATGACGACGTATTGAATCGCGATCAGCACCAGAAAAATCACCGTGCCGATGACGTAATTCCCGCCGACCACGAAGCTGCCGAACGCTCCGATCACCTCGCCCGCGGCGGCCGTCCCCGTGTTTCCGTTCAGCAGAATCAACCGGGACGAGGAAATATTCAGAGCCAGCCGGAAAAGCGTCAGCAGCAGCAACGTCGTCGGAAACGAAGTGAACTCCACGGGCCGTATGAGATAGAGCGACACCATGAGCACCGTAACCGACAACAGGATGTCGGCGGCGATCAGCAGGTCCAGCACGAACCCAGGCAGCGGAGTCATCAAGGCCACGACGATGGCCAGTACCGCGAGAGGCACTGCCATGTCGCCCAGCGTCTTGAGCGGCAGGCCCTGCATCCAGTTCGGCAGGCCGGGGGCCGTAATGGTTTTCGAAGGTGTCATCGGATCAGCCCGGCAGCCTTCCGTTCATGAGTTTGAAAATGTAAGCCAGGATTTCGGCGACGGCGCGATACAGATGCGGCGGAATCTCCTGCCCGACTTCGGCTGATTTGTAAAGGGCCTGCGCCAGGGGGGGATTCTCGATGATCGGCACGTTGTGCTCGATGGCCTTCTGGCGGATTCTCAGCGCGAGATAGTTCTTGCCCTTGGCAACCACGGCGGGCGCCGCCATGCTCTCCATCTGGTACCGGATCGCCACCGCAAAGTGCGTCGGGTTGACGATCACCGCCGTAGCGGTGGGAATTTCCTTCATCATCTGCCGCCGCGCGCGGTCGCGTTGCAGCCGGCGGATCCGCGCCTTCATCTGCGGATTGCCTTCCTGGTCCTTCAGCTCTTCCTTGATGTCCTGTTTGCTCATTCGCAGGTCCCGCTTGTAGCGCCGCAGCTGGCGAAACAGGTCTACCGAGCCGAACACCATGAAGAGGCCCGCCGCCTTCCAGAACAGTTCCATCAACGAGGCCGCGATGCGGGAACAGCCCGCGTCCACGCTCTCGAGCGGCAGCACCAGAAAGTCCTCCCATTTCGCGCGTGCTACCACATAAACTGCCCATAGGAACAGCGGAATCAGAACCAGCGCCTGGAACACCGACGGCAGGTTTTGTTTCGGCAGGTCGCGCAAGCGCGAGACCGGGTTGAACCGCTCCCCGTCGGGCGCCAGTTTCTTCAGACTGAGCCCGAACCGGGTAGTGACGAGCCGCACTCCCAGAGTGGCGGCTGCTAAGCCAAGCCCTGCCGCCGCGAGCGGCAGGAGCTGGCTCCAAAACAGTTGCCATGCGAGGTGCGAGAGATCCGCCGTGCCGATCTCCCCGCGAAAGGCCAACTTCAACAATGCCCGCATGGCGGTGCGAAACTCGTCGAACCACCTGGCGCCTCCGGCGGTGAGAATCCCGAGGATCGCAAGGAACTGCAGCGCTCCGATGAAGTCCTTGGCCTGCGGAAACTGTCCTTCGCGCCGTGCCTTCTCCAGCCGGCGTTGTGTCGGTTCTTCGGTCTTGCCGGAACGGTCGGCCATCGCGCCTCATATCCCCAACGTCCTGTAGATCGTGCTCCAGGCCGTTCCGGCAAGTTGCGCCGCGACGCGCGGAAAGATGGCAGCCACGGCGCTTAGCATTACCAGTGCGGTTAGCATCTTGGCGGGGAACGCCAGCGTCAAAAGCTGCAGTTGCGCATTGAGCCTTCCGAGTAACGCCAGCGCCACGTCTACCATGACCAGCAGCGCCACCACGGGGAGCGCCAGCCGCACACCCGTGGAGAACAAACTTGCGCCCAGACGGATCACCGCCTCCGCCTGCAGCGGCCCCGGATGATAACCGCCGGGCGGGATACGGGAGAGGCTCTCGGCAAAAACACGCAGGACCTGCCGGTCCAGCCCGAGGGCGAAGAACAGCAACCCGCCGATCAGTTGGGCAAACACCAGCAGAATTCCGGAGTCGGCCTCCGTGTTCGGGTCGATCGTGGACGCATACGCGTATCCGGCCTGGAGCCCCAGTACCTGCGCGGCGAGCGTAAATGCCTCGAGCACCATCGCCACCGGAACGCCGATCGCCACCCCCAGGGCGGCCTCGGCCAGGGTCCACCCCGCCAGCGTGAGTGGGCCGGCCGCCGCGGCGTCGATCGAAGGCCACCGGGCGAAGAGGGCCAGGCTGAAACCGACGGCAAGCGCCGCCCGTGCTCCGTCCGGCGAGCCTTTGACGCCCGGAAGAGGAACGAAGATCAGGGCGCCTCCCACGCGTGCCAGCACGAGCAGAAAACTGTAGAGCAGACCCAAAGAGAGATGGAGTTCAGCGGGCATATCGCGCCAAATCTCCAAAGAGCCCCGTGGTATACGCCATGGTTTTCTGCAGCATCCATGGCATCAACAAAAGTAACCCGGCGAGGAACGCCACCAGCCTCGGGATGGAACTGACCGCGTTGTCCTGAATCGATGTCGCGATCTGGACCAGGCTGATGACCACGCCCGCCACAAAGCCGATCGCAAGCAGGGGGGCCGCCAGCCAGAAAGTGGCCATCAGCGCGTCCCTCATGATCTGCACGACCGATTCGGGAGTCATATGTAGAAGCTCTTCATAAGCGACCCCACCACCAGGTTCCAGCCGTCCACCAGGACAAAAAGCAGGATCTTGAACGGTGCGGAAATCATGATCGGCGGCAGTTGCACCATCCCGACCGAGAGCGTCACGGAGGCGACCACCAGATCGATCACCAGAAACGGCAGGAAAAGCACGGCGCCGATCTGAAACCCGGTCTTCAACTCGGAGAGGATGTACGCGGGTATCAGTACCCTGAGTTCGAGGTCCGCCGGCGTCCGCGGCGCCGGCAGGCGGGATAACTCCACGAACAGCCGGATGTCCTTTTCCCTGGCGAAACGGACGAGAAAGCTCCGCAGCGGTTTTGCCGCCGCCTCGGCCGCCTGCCCGGTAGAGAGTTGCCCGTTCTCCATCGGCTCCCAACCCTGGTGGTACATATCCGCCGCGACAGGCTGCATGATGACGATGGTCAGAAACAGCGCAAGCCCCAGAAGCACCTGGTTCGAGGGAACCGTCTGCGTACCCAGCGCCTGCCGCAGGAAGTGCAGCACCACCGTGATCCGCAAGAAAGGCGTGATGCACATGACCGCCGCCGGCAGCAGCGTCATCAGCGTCAGAAGCACCACGATCTGCGTCGGAACGCTCAGGCCACCGCCCGCCCGCGGGGAAATCCCGAGCAGGGAGAAAGGTCCGGTCTCCGCCGCCGCCGCCGACACCGGGCCGAGAAGCAAAAGCCAGCACCCGGCCTTCACGAGAGTTCCTCCCGCAACCGGTCCGCATCGCGGTACGGCAGGGAGTGCATGAGAGTGCAGCCGGCGGGAGAAGACGCCACGAGCAGGGCGCTATCTCCCAGCCGGATCAGGTGGAGGGTTTGCTGTGGCCCGAGCGGCAGCCGCTCCAGGCATTGCATGCGGCGCGCCTGCCCCCGACGTACGGGCGACACAGCGGCAAAACCGCGCCGCCGCAGCCACCACAGACTGGCTCCGAGCAGGAGCAGCACCGCCCCTACCGCTGCGATCTGCGAAACGAATTCCATTCGAACAAGACGCTCCTTCAGGTTCCGTCGCGAAAGTCGGTGATCCGCACGCCGAGTGTGTTTTCGATCACCACGATCTCACCGGAGCCGCACAGCACGCCGCCGATGTAGATGTCGATGTTCTCGCCGGCGGGCCGGACCGTCCGGATGACGCCTCCTTCGTGGAGTTGCAGTACTTCGCGAGTCGTCATGATCCGCCGGTCGAGCTCGACTTCGATCTCGACCGGCACTTCCGCCAGCTTTGCTATTTCTTCCTGAGGTGTCATCGGCAGACTAGCGGATTAAGTTGATAGTGTCCTGGCTCAGCGTGTCGGCCGTGGTCACCACGCGCGAGTTCGCCTCGTAACCGCGCTGGTACACGATCAGGTTCGTAAACTCCCGGGCAATATCGACGGTCGAGGCCTCGATCGAGCCCCCGGCGATGGTTCCGCGGCCACCGGTACCCGGTAGTCCGATGGACGGCGTGGCGGTGCGGGCACTCAACTGAAAGTTGTTGTTGCCCTCGGCGATTAGAGTATCCGCGTTGCGGATGGATGCCAGCGCCAACTGGCCTACCACGACCTGGTCGCCGTTCGAATATTGCGCCAGAATTTGTCCGCCGTCCGCCAGACCGACGTGTACCAGCTGGGCCGCGGCCGAACCGTTTTGCGTGCTCGCCGACTGCGCTGATTTCTGCCCGAACTGGGTGATTCGCCCGGCTCCGCTCGCCGTGTAAGGATCCCAGGACAGATTCATATCGGTGGCGCCGTCGGCAAGTCCGGGGATGGTGAAGTTGATGGGCGTCCCGCTCGCCGGATCGGTCAACTGGCCGTTGCTGTCAAAGGTCAGGGTGCCGCTGGCTCCCGAGACGTCGAACGGAGTGCCTGCGGTACCGCCGCTGACCTCCTCACCGGGGACCGCCACGCTGTAGGACCACTGGTTAGGCGCGCTCTTCTGAAAGTTGATGGTCAGAACGTGGGAGGTGCCCAGGGTGTCGTAGACCGTAAGGGGAGTCGAAAACGCCGATGTCGCATCGGCTGTCGCCGACGAGTTCAGGTTGACGTCGAGCGTGAAGTCCGACGTCGGGGTCGGCGCCTTCAGCGAACCGACGGGCACGATGATGTTACCGATGGGGCCGTTTGCATCGACCACTCCGGTGCTCGGATTGATGGTGGTCCAGCCCTGCACGCGGGCGCCGGTATCGGAGAGCAGATTCCCGTTCTTATCCGTTTGGAAGTTACCGGCCCGCGTGTATAACGTATTGTCCGCGTCGTCCTTGAGGACGAAGAACCCGTCCCCCTGGACCGCCCCATCCAGCAGGCCGGACGTGGTTTGAATGGCCCCCTGGGTGAACTGGCGCACGGTCAGCGGCTGCCCGGTTCCGAACCCTACCTGGGTTTCTCCGAGGCCGGCTCCCAGAGACTGCGTCACCAGGTCGCGAAAAATCACAGCGCTGGTCTTGAACCCCGGCGAGTTCAGGTTTGCCAGATTGTTTCCAACGACGTCTATGGCCGTGGAAGTGGCATTGAGTGCGGAAAGTGCCGTCGAAAATGAGGTGAACATGAATTTCTCCTTTAGGGCTTTGAAACCGTGCCGCTATCGTTGCTGCTGCCTGCCGGCACCAGCGCGTCCAGATCCTGCCGGATCGCGGTGATGTCCTGGCCGCTGTTGATCGACTGCTCGAGTTGCTGGTATTGCGCCAGTTGCGCGATAAACTGCGTGCCGTCGCTTGGGCTCATAGGGTCCTGGTTTTGCAGTTGTGCCACCAACAGTTGCAGGAACATGTTTTTGTCTGCGGTTGCCGTCGTGCTCGTGTTTGCGGAAGCGGAGGTCCCGGCGCCCGAACTGGAGCTGGAACCAGAAACGGATGTCATCATATTTCAGCGTCTCCCTCAGGTATTGCTGACTTCGTTGGCGATCAGCTGGTCGACATACGACTGGGGATAGCCGTGCGTGTAGAACGCCGCCACCAGCCCCGCGTTGACGACGCGGCCATCCGCCATCTGCACCATTTGATTCGGCTGCTGCTGCGCGAAGGGGCCGCCGGAAACCAGTTGGTTGCCGGTGACTACAGTCCCGCCGAGCATCTGCGCGACCTTAGCCGCCGTATCGGGTGTCGCGAAATAAATCGGGTTGAAGGCGTAGGCGCCTTCCGGCCCTACGCCGGTGGGGTTAGTCAGCCACGGATTCGGTCCGAAGACGGATTCCGCCGTGGGTGCGGCGCTCTGTTGAGGGGCGGCCGCAACTGACGCGGCGGATGACGCCGGGGATGCCGCCGGAGCGCTGCAAAACAGCGCCTGGAAATCCGCGGCTCCGGTTTCGGAAGTTGTGGAGGCGGGCGTGGCCGCAGTTGAGCTGCCCGCGTTGGAATCGGCCGGCGGGTTTTCCTGCGTCCCGCGCCGGTGCATAAAATGCGATGCGCCTAGTGCTGAGTTGAGAGTAACCATGCAAAGTCCTTTCTTTTCGATTTGGAACGTGTAAGTTCTTCGGGTACTTCGGGATGTCGTTGTTGCTGCCTTCCGTCTCCGCTCCCGCCGCGCTCACGGCTCCCCTGGCCGCGGTCGTTCATTTGGCCTTCCGGCGCCTGCTTCAGGTCGTATTTCCGGCTGCTGTCGCCAGCGCCGGGTTCGGACGGCATTGCCTCGGCTCGGAAACCGGCTTGCTCGAGACGGGACGAAAGCAAGGACAGGTTCTCCCTGAGGTCGGCCGCCAGCCGGCTGTCCGGAGTTCGGACCGCCACGCGTACCTCGCCGGCGCTTTCCGTCAGCCGGATTTCAACCCGGCGGTCCGGGCCATTGACCTCAAAACGGATGTCCTTTACAGCCGCCGGCTTGGTTTCAGCCGTCTGGGAGGCCAGCGGAGGCTCGGCCAGCCGTGCCGGATCGCTGCGAGCCGGCGGTGCGCCGGGTTTGGGAGCGGCTGTCTGGGGCGGCGCCTCCCGGGAAACCGCGAGGTCGGATCCACGCGGTGCGGACTCGGCCTGCGTCTGAGACGGAACGGGCTCCACCCCGTCCCGAGTTACAGGCTTTGACCGGCCCGGCCGGGATGCCTCCGTCTCGATGGCCGGGGGATTGCCGGGTTTCGCTTCGGAAGAACCCGTGGAAGGCGGCGGTGCCGTCAGGTCCGGCGCTTGCGACCTGCCGCCCTGTTCCGGCGCCAGCGGTTCGACCGGAACGAGGCGCGCTTGAAATGCGAGTTCCGTGGCGGCGGCCCGTGGTGCGGCAGTCGCGGACCCCTCGCCCCCTGTGGTTCGACGCTCTGCAGATGGCGTTGCATCAGCGACCGGCGCGCCCGCCGGCTCAGTGGCCGCAGGAGCGGCTAACGGGATTCGGCTGAGAGTTTCCGGCATCACCGGCGCGATGCCGGCGCTGCGGTCCGGGGGCGCGGGAGGAGGGGACAGGGAGCCCGCAGCCGCCTGCGCTTCCAGCGCCTTTTTTCCCGTTTTACCGGCCTGCGCTTTCAGCTTTTCGCGATCACCACCCACAGGCCCGCAACTGTCCGGGATCGGAACTTTCGGTGCGGGCACTGGCACGGCAACTGGCTGGGACGCGCTGTTTCCGGCGCCGTCATCGCCGGCCGCGGGGTTCGCCACCCACCCGGCAGACTGCTTCTGTTCCGCATCACCGGCCTGGCTGTTCCCTGGCGGCTGCGAGTCTATGCGATGTCCGCTCACATCGCGGCCGGGCGGGCACCTGTTTTCGGACGCCGGCGAAGCATTGGAATATGCATGCCCGCTCCCTGACGGTCGCGGCTCTGTGTCATGCGCACGCGAAATCAACCGAGGTGAAAGCGTGGGCGCTCCTGCGACGGTCTCCTCATCGATGGGCGCCGGCCCTGGCGCTAACTGCGCCGGATCCGGATCCGGATCCGGATTCGGAGTTCCTTCGGACGCCTCCGTTCCCGAGGCGGCGACCTTCGGAGTTTCATCGGCCGGCGGGACCCGGTTCGTATCGGCCATGTTGCCCATCCACACCGGAGGAGGCGCGGCTTTCGGCATACCGGACGGCTTCTTTTCCGCGGAAGCGGCGGGCCTGCCGTCAACGGAAGCGTCCTCGCCCTGCCGCTCTGTATCGGTCATGTTGCCCATCCATACCGGAGGGGGCGCGGCTTTCGGCATACCGGACGGCTTCTTTTCCGCGGAAGCGGCGGGCTTGCCGTCAACGGAAGCGTCCTCGCCCTGCCGCTCTGTAAGACCCGCCTGAGGCCTCGCCGTTTCCGTTTCCCCAGTCTGCAGGAGGTTTTCGAATACGGCCGTGAACGGAGTGGCGTCCGCAGCCTCGACCTCCGTTTCGTCGCCTGCTTGCGCCACGGGCGCCGATTCCAGGAGCGCGCTGGAGAGCGTTGCGAAGATCGATGCCAGTGGAGCGAGGGCGGTCACGCGGTTCCGATTGCAGATCCGAGGCCAATCGCGGGCGGCCCCGTTTTCAACTGGTTGGGCGGCGAGGGTGCGGCGGGATTTTGGCAGACCACGGCTGCGCGGCAAATTATTGCCGCGGCCAAAGGCCTCGCCATCCTTTCTCATCGGTCCGGTTTTGCGAAGTTTGAATCAGTTGCATCGATTCGCGCGGTTGGTCCCCCACGTGCTTTTTCGGTTGTGCCATGGATCCCCTCACCGCCATCGCGGCAAGCGGCATGCGCTCCCGCATGGAGTCGCTCGACCTGCTCGCCAATAACATCGCCAATACCTCCACCGAGGGCTATAAGGCCGATCGCGAATTCTATAGCCTGTACGTCGCTCCGGAAGCGGAGGATTCCGGCGACGCTGCGGTCATGCCGCTGATCGAGCGGCCGTGGATCGATCTTTCGCAGGGAACCGTCCATACGACCGGCAGTCCGCTCGACATGGCGCTGGACGGGCGCGGCTTTTTTGCAGTGAACGGCCCTTCAGGACCTCTGTATACCCGCAACGGGAACTTCTCGCTGGCGCCTGACGGCCGGCTCGTCACGTCCGACGGCTACGCCGTCCGCGCGGCGGGAGGGCAGCCATTGGTGCTGCAGGGTACCGGCAACGTGGAAATTTCGAGCGACGGTACGGTAAGCCAGGACGGAGCTGTAATCGGCACGCTCGAAATCGCCGATTTCTCCAGTACCGCCGGGCTAGCCAAACAGGGCAACAATTATTTCCGGGTTGCGGACCCGTCGCGCGCCGCGGCTGCCGCTTCCACTGCCGTCGTCGGACAGGGCAAGTTGGAATCCTCCAATACCGGCTCCGCCGAGGCCGCCGTGCGGCTGGTGAGCGTCATGCGCCAGTTCGAAATGCTGCAAAAGGCCGCCAATGTAGGCGCCGATATGAACAGGTACGCCGTCGAAGAAGTCGCCAAGGTGTAAGAGGCGATTAAGGAGATTTATGATCCGAGCACTTTTCAGCGCCGCCAGTGGGATGACGGCGCAGCAGATAAACGTCGATAACATCGCGCACAACCTGGCCAACGCCAACACCGCCGGGTTCAAGACGCGGCGCGCGCAGTTCCAGGACCTGATGTATCAGACCGTAGTGCAGCCCGGCGCGGCGTCCGGGCAGCAGACCGTCGTGCCCACGGGCCTGCAACTCGGCCTCGGCACGCGCGCTTCCTCGAACGAGATCATCTTCACCCAGGGAGACTTCTCGCAGACGAGCAATCCGCTCGACCTGGTGATCCAGGGGAAGGGTTTCTTTCAGGTACGCAAGCCGACCGGCGAACTGGCCTATACGCGCGCCGGGTCTTTCCACCTGGATCGCGACGGCAATATCGTTACCTCGGACGGTAATGCCCTGGAGCCCCAGATTACGATCCCGGCGAACGCGCAGGAGATCACCATCGCGCAGGATGGCACGGTCAGCTACACGCAGCCCGGCCAGACCGCCAACCAGCAGGCCGGCCAGATTCAGCTTGCGAATTTCCAGAATCCGGCGGGGTTGAACAGCCTGGGAGGCAGTCTTTACGCGCCTACGGACGCCTCGGGGCAGCCGACGGTCGGAAACCCGGGCGGACAGGAAGGGCTGGGCACCGTGCTGCAAGGGTACATCGAGCAGTCCAATGTTTCGGTGGTCGACGAGTTTATCAACCTGATCGTGGCGCAGCGCGGCTACGAAGCGAATTCCAAAGTCGTGCAGGCGGCCGACCAGATGTACCAGCAGATCAACAATATACCGCGATGACGCCGCTAGCCCTCCTGGCGATGGCCGGTTGCCTGGCGGTGGAGCCCGCTGCCGACCGGATTCTGGCCCGCGACTTCACGCCGGCGTGGCCCGCCTTCGCTTCGCTGCCGGGGGAAACAGAGGTCGGGCCCGCGCCCGCCGCCGGTGCCGTACGCAACTTCAGCCAGCCGGAGCTCCGGCAACTGGCGGCAAATCTGCACGTGACTTCGGAGCCGCCGGGGCCCATCTGTTTCGAACGGCGCATGGGACCGTTGCAGCCGGCCGCCTTGCTGGCGGCTATGCAGCGCGAGTTGCCGGGAGCCCGGATCGAGATTCTCGACTTCGGCCGCGCGCCCGCGCCGGAGGGCACTTTGGATTTCCCGAGATTCGGCCTGCATCCGGCTCCCGGCGGCGGCATCTGGAATGGCGCCGTGCGTTATGGCGCCGCCCGCCGGTTCCCGATCTGGGTGCGCGTCAAACTGGCGTCCGCCTCGAAGCGCGTGATCGCGAACAAACCGCTCAAAGCCGGCGACGCGCTCCTGCCCGGCGTGGTCGTGGAAGAGGCGCGCGATGAATTGCCGGTTTCCGGCTTCGCTTCAAGTACCGGCGAGGTTGCCGGGAAGGTTCTGCTCCGGCCCGTCGCCGCCGGAGAAGCGATCCGCACCTCCTGGGTTCAGGCGCCGAAACTGGTCCTGCGAGGCGACACCGTGCAGGTGGAGGTCAAGCGCGGAGGGGCCTGCTTGAAACTGGAAGCGCGCGCGGAGGCGTCCGGAGCCGCGGGAGATACCATCCCGGTGCTCAATCCCGCCACCCACCGCGTCTTTCGGGCTCGCGTGACAGGGACTGGGCTGGTCTCCGTGGAACAAGGAAAACGATGAAGCTCTTATTCTGTTGCCTGCTGCTGGCCGGCGTTGCCCTGGGAGCGCGCAAGAAACCTGCTCCGAAATCGGAGTCAGCGCTCGACGCTTACGTATCCGAGGCCGACGCCCACGCCACCGATCCTTCCGCGAGAACTCCGGGGTCGATCTGGACTGCGTCGTCGCGTCTCGCCGACGCTGCCCGCGATTTGCGGGCCAGTCAGGTGGATGATCTCCTGACGATCCGGGTTGCCGAACAGGCTTCGGCAGTCACCACCGGGAGCACCAAAACCCAGCGCAGTTCCAGTGTGAAGAACTCGGTGGCCGCCCTGGCGGGGATCACCAAGGCTACGGGGCCGCTCGCCAATCTCGCCAACCTGAGCGGCAATACCCAGTTGGATGGCCAGGGCACCACCAGCCGCGTGACCACACTCAGCACCGTCCTGACCGCGCGGGTCGTGCACGTCCTGCAAAATGGGGCGCTGGTGGTCGAGGCATCGAAGGACGTGCAGATCAATTCCGAGCGGCAGACCATCACCGTGCGCGGCGTGGTGCGGCCGGCCGATATCGATTCCACCAACAGCGTGATTTCCGACCGCCTGGGAGATCTCGAGGTGCGGGTGAACGGAAAAGGGGTCGTGGGCGACGCCATACGACGCCCGTTCTTCCTCTACCGCCTGCTTCTGGGGCTGCTGCCATTTTGATATGAAACGCCTTTTCGCGCTTCTCCTGATATACGCATGCGCCGCCCCGGCCCTCCCGGCCGCCCGTCTCAAGGATCTTGTCTCGATCGAAGGCGTGCGTGAAAACCAACTGATCGGCTACGGCCTGGTCGTCGGGCTTGCCGGCACGGGGGATCGCCGGCAGACGATGTTCTCCGCCCAGAGTCTGACCAACCTGCTGCAGCGGATGGGGGTTTCGGTTCCGCCCACCGCCATCCAGGTGGCCAATACCGCTGCCGTGATGGTCACCGCGACGCTGCCGGCTTTTGCGCAGCCGGGCGCGCGCATCGATGTCACCGTGGCCGCGGTGGGGGACTGCGCGAACCTGCAAGGCGGGATTCTGGTGCTGACTTCGCTTCGCGGCGCCGACGGACAGGTCTACGCCGTAGCGCAAGGTCCCGTGGTGACCGGCGGATTCTCGAGCGGCCGTGGAGGCGCATCCCAGACCGTCAACCATCCGACCGTGGGGCGGGCGCCGAACAGCGCGATTGTCGAACGGGTCGCACCTTCGGTCGAGCCTAAAGGAGTCGTGCGGCTGCAACTCCGGCAAGCGGATTTCACCACGTCGGCCCGCATCGCGGAGGCCGTGAACCAGACGTTCGCCGGGATTCCCGGTCTTGCGCAGGCGGAGAACGCCGGGCTGGTGCGGGTTGCGGTCCCGCCCGCGTTCGCTTCCAATACCCCGGGCTTCATTGCCCAACTCGAAGCCCTTACGGTAGAGCCCGACGGCCCGGCCCGCGTCGTGATCAATGAGCGCACCGGCACGATCGTCCTGGGCAAAAACGTGCGCATCGCGCCTGTCGCCATTCTCCATGGCAACCTGAGTGTGGAAATCCAGACGACCTATACGGTCTCGCAGCCCGGCCCGATGGCGCCGGCGGGAGCTTCCACGCAGGTTATCCCGCAAACGACGGTCTCCGCCAAAGAGGAGAAGGCGCGCAACCTGGTCCTGAAGCAGGGTGCCACGGTGGAGGATCTGGTGCGCGCCATGGCAGCGATCGGTTCCACTCCCCGGGACGTAATTGCGATTCTCCAGAACCTTCGCAGTGCGGGAGCACTCGAAGCCGATATCGAGGTGATCTGAACATGACCGATCTCAACATTTCGCCCGCCCTGTTGTCCACGCCGCCGGCGGCGGCCCAACAGTCCGGCAAGGTAAAAGACGCCGCGCAGCAGTTCGAGGCCCTTCTTCTGAGCCAGATTCTGCGCTCCGTGCACGAAAGCGGGGGCGGGTGGATGGGCGGCCAGGACTCGTCTTCCGATTGCGCCACCGAATTCGCGGAACAGCACCTCGCCGCCGTGCTCGCGCAAAACGGAGGTTTAGGGCTCGCCCAAATCATCGGCAAGGGGCTGGAATCCGAATCGCGCTAGGATTCCCGCGGCCCCTGATACCATGTCTCTCATGGACTACGTTCGCCTGGGCTCCACCGGTCTCCGCGTCTCCCGGCTCTGCCTCGGAGCCATGACTTACGGTTCCAGGAAATGGCGCGAGTGGGTTCTCGAAGAAGAGGAAAGCCGCCCGTTCATTCGCCGCGCGCTGGAACTCGGGATCAACTTTTTCGACACCGCCGACATGTATTCGGTGGGAGCCAGCGAAGAGATCCTCGGCCGCGCTTTGAAAGATTTCGCGCCGTCGCGGGACGGTGTGGTCATCGCCACCAAGGTGTTCAACCCGATGAGCGACGACCCGAACGATCGCGGACTTTCGCGCAAGCACATCTTCCACTCCATCGATGCGAGTCTGAAACGGCTCGGCACCGACTACGTGGACCTCTACCAGATCCACCGTCTCGATCCGCAAACGCCGATCGAAGAAATGCTCCAGGCTCTCGCCGACGTCGTCCGCGCCGGCAAGGCCCTGTACATCGGCGCGTCTTCGATGTACGCCTGGCAGTTTGCGAAGACGCTGTACACGGCCGACCGTCTCGGGCTGCCGCGGTTCGTCAGCATGCAGAACCACTACAACATCGTCTACCGGGAAGAGGAGCGCGAGATGCTTCCGCTGTGCCGGGAGGAAGGCATCGGCGTGATCCCATGGAGCCCTCTCGCCCGCGGCTTCGTGATGGGCAACCGGCGTCCCGAGGATTTCGGAGACACGGTCCGCGCCAAGACCGACACGTTCGCACACGGCCTTTATTACCAGCCGTCGGATTTCGAGATCGTCAACCGCATCACCGAGGTCGCACGCGCGCGCGGCGTCTCCAATGCGCAGGTGGCGCTCGCCTGGATTCTGGGGCGTCCCGGTGTGACCGCCCCCATCATCGGTGCCAGTAAGATGCATCACCTCGAGGAGGCGGTGGCCGCCGCCGATCTGAAACTCTCGGACGAAGAGCGCAAGGGGTTGGAAGAGTGCTATCAGCCTCACGCCATCCGGGGACACGCCTGATGCCCGATTCCCGCAGGATCGCTCTCGTCACCGGGGCCGGCAGCGGGATCGGCCGCGCCTCCGCCCTGGCTCTCGAATGCGCCGGGTTTACAGTAGTCCTGGCAGGCCGGCGCGCCGCCGAGTTGGAAGAGACCGCCGCGCAATCCGCGGGCCACATGCTGCCGGTGCCGGCCGATGTGGGCAACCCCGAATCGGTCAACGCACTGTTCGCGCGGATCCGGGAAGTTTACGGCCGCCTCGACCTGCTCTTCAACAACGCCGGGATCGGTGCTCCCGCCATCCCCATGGAAGACCTTACCTGCGAACAGTGGAGCCGGGTGGTGGCGGTCAATCTCACCGGTTCTTTCCTGTGCGCCCAGCACGCGATTCGGATCATGAAAAACCAGACGCCGCGCGGCGGGCGCATCATCAACAACGGGTCGCTCTCCGCTCACGTCCCGCGGCCGCACTCCGCGCCGTACACCGCCACCAAGCACGCCATAACGGGCCTGACTCGCTCGATTGCGCTCGACGGCCGCGAGTTCGATATCGCCTGCAGCCAAATCGATATCGGTAATGCCGCTACGCCGATGACCGCGCGGATGGAGGGCATCGAACCCCGGATGGATCTCGACCACGTGGCCAGGGCGGTGGTTTTCATCGCCACCCTGCCGCTGGATGCCAACGTGCAGTTCATGACCGTAATGGCGACCAGGATGCCGTACATCGGCCGCGGCTAGGTCAGCCGGGGGCTTTACCTGGTCGTGATCAGTGCGTCCTCTTGCGGATCCACCTCGATGGTGACGTCTTTGTATTCGTCCAGGAGGCCCGCGTTGTGCATCTGCCACGCGAACGGCCCCGGTTTGCCCGCGGCGGGATCTTTGAAATCGAGCACCTCCACCGCCCGCGCGCCGGGTGGCTGCGCCACTGCCATTCGCGCTGTTCCCGCTCCTGCGTCGGCCAGGATTTCGACCCTGCTCCATTGATGGGGGTCGAACTGCGTCTTCGTAATCGTCGTGAACTCGGGCCCGCCGTTGTTGTTCATGCTCGGGCGGTAGTCCCAATGGCCGCCGTTGGGGACCTGGAATTGGATGCCGGCGAGCGCGTCCGGGGGCTTTTCTCCCGGCTTCGGCCGCGTGCAGAAAATCAGCACACAAGCCTGATGGTCCGGATTTCCGGAAACATGCCTCATCGTGAACATCAACCGGAACCTTCCGTAATCCTCTTCCGTGTAGATCACCCCCCGGCCCGCGCCCGTGCTTGCCATCGCACCGTCTTTCACCACCCATCCCGTCATGGAACTCTTCGCCAGTTTGGCGGGATAGGCGTCTTCCAGCAGGAGTTTATTGAGGCGCGCTGCGTCCGGGCCGCTCGGATTTCCCTGCAGCAGTTCCCTGGTTTCGGGGCGCAGGACTACGTCGAGGAAGAGTTGTTTGTCGTAAATCGATGGACCGGAGATTACCTGATTCAACTGCTTCACCAGTTCGGAGAGCACGTCTTTGGCGTTCGGCCTCGAAGCGGAGTAGCCTGCAAGTTCCGCCACTAAGTTGTCCGGCATCCGCGCGCGCAAAAATGCCGTAACCGGATCCAACCCGCTACTGATTTGCCGGGCGAGAGCCGCCGGATCGAGAATGCCGCCGCTCGAAAGCGCCGTCGCGCCGTTTTCCACCTGAACCCATCCAGCCAGGCTCTTTCCGTCGAAGACCGGAACAGCCCCGGGCGCGCTGCCCCTTGCGTACCGCAGGCCCGCACCGATGGCGCAGATTTTGATGATGTCCCTGCGGCGGACCAGGGTCTTTGGGTTGTTCGGCACGTTTCTCCTCCAGGTTGACGGTGGGGTCCTGGCGGAATTCTAGCATCTCCCTGCGGCAAAGGATTATTTGCGGGCGTAATATGTATTTGGTGGTTTATGAACAAAAAGGTCCTGTTTAGTGGAATTGCTCTTGGGGCCGTCTTACTGTTCGCTGGTTGTTCGGGAGCCCCCAAAACAGAAGCAAAGAAAGATGCCGCGGCAACCAAGGAGCCTGTCACGGCTCCGGAAGCCGTAACCGCACAGCGGGCGTTTTACGAAGCCTACAAACCGGCGCGCGCATGGGCGACCGATCTTCTGGCGCTCAGCGTGGTGAGCGGCAAAGTGCCCGGTATCCAAAACGATAACGGTAAGGCCGGCCTGTGGACGATCGTCTTCGTCTCCCCAAGCCGGAAGGAAGCGCGAACCTTTACCTACTCAGCGGTGGACAGCGGCGACTTCCACAAAGGAATCACGATCGGCAACTCATTGCCATATGGCGGAGCCACTTCCACCAGCAAGCCCTTCGCCAACAGCGAGTTTTCCGTGGATTCCGACGCGGCCTATAAAATGGCCGCCGAAAAGGCTTCGGCGTGGCTGACTAAGCACCCGGACGAGAAGGCCACCTTGCGGCTGGGCAACGCTTCCCGGTTCGCGGCGCCCATCTGGTACATCATGTGGGGGACCAGCAAGAACGGCTACGCGGCCCTGGTGAATGCCACCAGCGGCGAACTGGCGAAATAGGCCTTCTGGCCGGCCAGCCGGCAGCGGAACATTGCCGGCCTCAGATCCGTAAGGGCTGAAAAGGAGTTACCGATGAGAAAACGCCTTTGGATTGCGGCGGGCATGCTGGCGCTTGCCTTTCAGGCAGCCGCGCAGCAGAGCGCACCTGCCCGCTCCCTCCAGGTCAAGCTGAACTATGCCGGCTCGAGTACCGTGGACGCGAAGCACAAGATTTTCGTGTTTCTGTTCGATACGCCCGACTTCATGCAGGGCGGTGTCATGCCGATCGCCAGCGGGAGCGCCACGGCGAAGGGCGAAACGGTCACGATCCCGAATATCGTCGCGGCGACTGTTTACGTTGTCGCGGCATTCGACCCGAACGGGGCTTATGACGGCGCGTCCGGCCCGCCCCCTCAGGGGTCGTCCATGGGCCTGTACTCGAAAGAGGAGGGTACGCCCGCTCCGGTAAAGCTCGAACCTGGTAAACCCGGCCAAGTCGAGCTGAAATTCGACGATTCCATGAAGATCCAGTGACTGCGCACGTCATCGGCAGGCCGGGTGCGCCTCCGCAAACCGGAGTACGCCATCCTGCTCCGCCTATGACATAATGATTTTCTTCCGCACAGCCATTCTCTTCGGGTCTGGCCGACCGGGGCCTTGGTGTTCTGGAAGCGGAAAGGCTCAGTCATGAAGGACAACACATTTACGCGCCGATCTGCCATGATCGGCGCTGCCGTGTTCCCCATGATCCGCACGGTCACGGGGCAGTCACGCCCCAGGAACATCGTGATCTCCACGGCGAATCGGAATAACGGCGGCGTCAACTGCTGTTCCAGGGCGATGGAGATGATTCACTCCGGCGCGGACACGCTCGATGCCGTGATCGCCGGCGTGAACATCGTGGAACTCGATTCCCGCGACAGCAGCGTCGGTTACGGCGGCCTGCCGAATGAAGACGGCGTGGTCGAACTCGATGCCAGCTGCATTCACGGACCTTCGCGCCGGGGCGGCGCGGTGGGCGCCATACGGAACATCAAGACGCCTTCGAAGGTGGCGCAAAAGGTGGCCCTCGAGACCGATCACATGATGCTGGTCGGCGAAGGCGCGCTACGTTTTGCCAAAGCGTACGGATTCCCTGAGGAAAATCTCCTCACTGACGAGGCGCGGATCCAGTGGCTGGTCTGGAAGCGCAGCCTTCGCGACCCCAGCGGCCACACCAACTGGGAGTCCGGCGTGGACGCTCCGCCCAAGCCTTCCGCGAAGAAGATCGGCGAGCTGAGAAAAGTGTTTCCGGAAGCAAGTGAGGAACTCCTCGCCGAAGCGCTCCGCAACGCCGCGCACCCGCCGCACGGAACCATCAATTGCATCGCCCTGAATGAAAAGGGCGAGATGTCAACGGTCACCACCACCAGCGGAATGGCCTTCAAAATTCCGGGGCGCGTGGGCGATTCACCCATCATCGGCGGCGGATTGTGGCTCGATCAGGATATCGGAGGCGCGGGCTCCACCGGTCGCGGCGAAGAAAATTTACGGGTTTGCGGTGCTCACACGATCGTCGAGAACATGCGGCATGGCATGACGCCGAAAGAGGCCGCGCTCGACGCATTGAAGCGTGTCGCGCGGAATTTCGATAACGACCAGAAGCGGCTGCGGGCCGTGGAGTTGGATTTTTACGCTTTGCGAAAAGACGGCGAATATGCGGGCGCGACCCTCTGGGGACCGCGGCCCGACCGGGGAACGCCCCAGTTTGCCGTCTCTACCGGCCCCGGAGAAAGCCGGCAGGAGAATTCCGTTTATTTGTTGGAGTGGAAATAGCCGGGCGGATGTTTAATTTTGCATCACAAGCATGGGCCGGCCGCTTAGTGCGGCGGGAGTTTTGTGATGCCAGCGAGGGTCAAAGGTGTAAATCGGTTCTTGCTTCGTTTACAATGAAGCCAAATCCTGGTTTCGGCCATCAGATAATTCGAATCGCCGAATCAAGGGACACTGACAGAGGGATGAATTAGGGTCGTTGGTTTGTAGTTTGCTGTCTTCCTGATGCGAAATTACACAGTATTGAATTTGGACATGGGGCGGAGGGCCTAAGCTATGCCCCAAATCTTCCATCACAGCACGAACACGTTTGCGCGGATCACCATTTTCGGCGCCGTGTTCATCGTCGTCTTTCTCGGTTGGGCCGGCGCGGAGTTGGATCGTTCCTACTACGCGACGCGTTCTCAGCAACCGCGGGAGCAGCCCGTACCTTTCAGCCATGCCCACCATGTCGGCGGGCTGGGGTTGGACTGCCGCTACTGCCACACCTCGGTGGAACAGTCGAGTTTCGCTAATATTCCACCCACCAAGACCTGCATGAACTGCCACTCGCAGATCTGGAACACCAGCGCCACCCTGGAGCCGGTGCGCGCGAGCTTCCGAACCAATCAGTCGATTCGCTGGACCCGCGTCTACGATCTGCCGGATTACGTTTACTTCAATCACAGCATTCATGTCGCGAAAGGGGTTGGTTGCGAAAGCTGCCACGGCCGCGTGGACCTGATGCCGCTTACGGCTCAGGAACCCACGCTGCACATGGAGTGGTGCCTCAACTGCCACCGCAACCCCGAAAAGTATCTCAGGCCGCGCGAATACATCACCACGATGGGGTACCAGCCCAAAGGCGACCAGGACGAAATCGGCCGCCGTCTGATGGCTGAAAACCATATCCACGATGCGCGCTTCCTGACCAGTTGTTCTACTTGCCACCGATGAGTGAACCAAGAAAGAAATTAGACCTGGCCGCCGTTCGCGCGCGGCTGGAAGGCTCTCGCGGCCGCGACTATTGGCGCAGCCTCGACGATCTCGCGGCCACTCCCGAATTCCAGGAGCTTCTGGCGCGCGAATTCCCGCAGCAGGCCGTCGGCTGGAGCGACGAAGAAGACCGCGTCGAAGGCCGCCGCAATTTCCTCAAGATGATGGGCGCTTCGCTGGCGCTCGCCGGGCTCGCCGCCTGCACCCGCCAGCCGACCGAACACATCATGCCCTACGTCAGGCAGCCCGAGGAAATCATTCCCGGCCGGCCGCTGTTCTTTGCCACCGCGGCCACTCTGAACGGTATGGCCCGCGGGCTCCTGGCCGAAAGTCACGAAGGGCGGCCTACCAAGGTGGAGGGCAACCCCGAGCACCCCGCGACCCTCGGCGCTTGCGACCCGTTCTCACAGGCTTCGGTTCTTCAGCTTTACGACCCCGACCGCTCCCAGGCAGTCACCTACGGCGGAGAAATCCGCGCCTGGGCGGACTTCCTGGCAAGCATCCGCGAGATTGTGGCCGCCCAGAAGTCGATCAACGGCGCGGGTATCCGGATCCTGACGGAAACGATTACGTCGCCGAGCATGGCGGACCAGTTCCGCACGGTTCAGAAATTGCTGCCCGGCGCCAAGTGGCATCAGTGGGAACCGGCGGGGCCGCACGCGACCCGCGCGGGCGCCCTCCAGGCGTTCGGCCAGCCGGTGAACACTTACTACAACCTCGCGAATGCGAAGGTGGTCGTTTCGCTCGACTCGGATTTTCTGAGCTCCGGCCCGGCCTGGCTGCGCTACGCCCGCGAGTTCGCGGCGCGGCGGCGGGTGCGGGGCAGCCAGACCGAGATGAACCGGCTGTATGTCGTCGAGCCCACCCCCACCCCTACAGGATCGAAGGCCGACCACCGGCTGCCGCTGCGTACCGCCGATATCGAGGAGTTCGCATGGGCCCTCGCCACCGGCCTGGGCGCCGCCAATGGTCCCAAGCAGGGCGAAAACCACGATGTCTACAAGTGGATCGGGCCGATTGCGCGCGACCTCGAATTGAATAAGGGCGCCAGCCTCGTGATCGCCGGCGAGCACCAGCCGCCGGTCGTGCACGCGCTCGCCCACGTCATGAACGCTTCCCTCGGGAACGTGGGCAAGACGGTCTTCTACACGGATCCGGTCGAAGCCAACCCGGTCGATCAGGTCGCCTCTCTCGGAGATCTGGTGAAAGACCTGAATGCCGGCAAGGTGGACCTGCTGCTGATTCTCGGCGGCAACCCGGCGTTCGATGCCCCGGTCGAATGGGGAATGCGCGATCAGATCGCGAAGGCCCGGGTGCGCGTACACCTCGGCCTGTACGACAACGAAACCTCCGAGCTCTGCCAGTGGCATCTTCCCGAGGCGCACTTCCTGGAGGCCTGGGGCGATGCGCGCGCGTTCGACGGCACGGTCACGATCCAGCAGCCTTTGATTCAGCCGCTTTACGACGGGCGCGCCGCAAACGAGATCCTTCAGATGCTGACGGATCAGCCGGAGCGCCGGTCGTACGAGACCGTGAAGGGTTACTGGGCGTCGCAGCATACCGGCGCCGATTTTGAAAGCTGGTGGCGCAAGGCCGTCCACGATGGCGTGGTGCCGAATACGGCGCTGCCCGCCCTCACGCCGGCCGTTCGCGGAGCCGCGATCAGTTCGCCCGCCGCGAAGAAGCCCCTTGGCGGAAAGCTCGAAGTGATCTTCCGCCCCGACCCGAGCATCTACGACGGCCGGTTCGCGAACAACGGCTGGCTCCAGGAACTCCCCAAGCCTATCTTCAAGCTGAGTTGGGATAATGCCTGCATCATCAGCCCGGCCGACGCCCACCGGTTCAATGTCGATACCGGGGACATGGCGACCCTGACCTATCAGGGCCGCACGCTGCGGGCGCCTGTGTGGGTGCAGCCCGGGCAGGTGAACGGCGCGGCCACGCTTCACCTCGGCTATGGACGCACCCGCGGCGGCAAGGTCGCGGTCGGCGTAGGTTTCAATCCTTACGGCCTGCGCACGGCGGCCGCGTTGTGGCAGGACAACGGACTCGAACTTCGCAAGACTTCGGGCTCCTACGAGTTCGCCACGACGCAGAACGATCACATCCTCGACACCCGCCGCAACATCATCCATGCGGGCGACATCGAGGAGTACCGGAAAGAGCCCGAGTCCATCCACCGCAACGCGGAAGCGCCGCCTCCGGGCCTGACGATGTACCCGCAGTGGTCTTATAACGGTTACGCGTGGGGCATGGGAATCGACCTCACGGCTTGTACCGGCTGCATGGCTTGCGTCAGCGCCTGCGTCGCCGAGAACAACATCGCCGTGGTCGGGAAGGACCAGGTACGGCGCGGCCGCAACATGCAGTGGCTTCGGGTGGACAGCTATTACAACGGCGAAGTCAACAATCCGGCCATTTACAACCAGCCGGTGCCCTGTATGCAGTGCGAGGACGCCCCCTGCGAACTGGTCTGCCCGGTGCAGGCCACCAGCCACAGCTCCGAAGGCCTGAACGACATGGTCTACAACCGCTGCGTCGGGACGCGCTACTGCTCTAATAACTGCCCGTACAAGGTGCGCCGCTTCAACTTCTTTCTCTATTCCGATTTCGAAACCCCGAGCCTCAAACTCCTTCACAACCCCGATGTTACTGTCCGCAGCAGGGGCGTCATGGAGAAGTGCACTTACTGCGTGCAGCGCATCAACGCCGCCAAGATCGATTCGGAAAGAGAGAACCGCAAGGTTTACGACGGAGAGATTCAGACCGCCTGCCAGGCCAGTTGCCCGACCGAAGCCATCATCTTCGGCGATCTCAACGACCCCAAGAGCCGCGTCCGCGGCATGAAACAGGAGAAGCTCAATTACTCCCTCCTGGCGGACCTGAATACCCGCCCGCGGACCACTTACCTGGCCGCCCTGCGCAACCCGAATCCGGAGATTGAGTCATAGGTCGCCGCCATGGCAGATGAAAGACTAACTTTAGAAACCAAGTCGGACAAGGACATCATCGCCCAGGGTTACACCTTTGCGTCGGTCACGGACCAGATCGCGACGGTGGTGCTTACCAAGAAGACGCCGCTGTTCTGGTACGCCGGGGTTACCGTCGGACTGGCACTGATGTTCCTGTTGCTGTGGTCGGTGGCGCTGCTGTTTGCGAAAGGCGTCGGCATCTGGGGACTCATGATCCCGGTCGCCTGGGGCTTCGCCATCACGAATTTCGTGTGGTGGATTGGTATCGGGCATGCAGGCACCCTCATTTCCGCCATCCTCCTGCTGCTGAATCAGCGCTGGCGCAATTCCATCAACCGGTTCGCGGAAGCCATGACCCTGTTCGCGGTGGCGTGCGCCGGCATGTTCCCCCTGCTTCACCTCGGCCGGCCGTGGCTGTTCTACTGGCTCTTCCCGTATCCGAACACGATGGGCGTGCAGCCGAATTTCCGCAGCCCGCTGGTGTGGGACGTGTTCGCGGTTTCGACATACGCCACCGTGTCGCTGCTGTTCTGGTACGTCGGTCTGATGCCCGACCTGGCCACACTGCGCGACCGGACCACGAACCGGTTCGCGCGCTTCACGTACGGAATCCTCTCCATGGGATGGCGCGGATCGGCCCGCCACTGGGCGGTCTATGAGACGGCGTCCCTGCTGCTGGCCGGCCTCGCAACGCCGCTGGTGCTCTCGGTTCACACCGTGGTCAGCTTCGACTTCACCATCGCCATCGTGCCCGGCTGGCACAGCACGTTTTTCCCGCCCTACTTCGTGGCGGGCGCGATCTACTCCGGTTTCGCGATGGTGCTGGCCCTCGCCATTCCGCTGCGCTCTGTTTACGGATTGCAGGGGCTGATCACCGACAAGCACCTGGATAACTGCGGCAAAGTGATGCTGGCCACCGGATTGATCGTCGCCTATTCCTACATGATGGAGTTGTTTCTGGCCTGGTACAGCGGCAACGTTTACGAGATGGCGGCCTTCTGGCACCGCATGACCGGCCCGTACGCGCTGAACTACTGGGTGCTGGTTTCGTGCAACATCATCGCGCCGCAATTCCTGTGGATCAAGAAAGTGCGCTCGACGCCGGTCCTGCTGTTCATTTCCTCGATCGTGGTTCTGGTCGGCATGTGGCTCGAGCGCTACGTCATTATCGTGAGCAGCCTGGCGCAGGATTACCTGCCCTCGGCATGGCGTAACTTCCACGCCACGCGCTGGGATTGGGCGACCTATCTCGGCACGATCGGCCTGTTCCTTTTCCTGTTTTTCATCTTTATCCGTTTGCTCCCCATGATTTCCATCTTTGAAGTCCGGACTCTTCTGCCGGAGGCGAAAGTCGAAGAGGAGGCGCAGGGTTGACCCATCCGATTTACGGACTGATGGCCGAGTTCGATAATCCGGCCTCCCTGGTGAACGCGGCCCGCGCCGCTCGCGAAAAAGGCTACCGCAAAATGGACGCCTACTCGCCGTATCCCATGGAAGAACTGACCGACGTGCTGCACCTGCACAAGAACCGCCTGTCTCTGATCGTGCTGGCCGGCGGACTCCTGGGCGGCCTTACCGGTTTCCTGCTGCAGTATTACGTCACTGTCATCTATTTCCCGATCAACATCGCCGGGCGCCCGCTGAATAGCTGGCCCGCATACATCATCATCACCTTCGAGCTGACCATTCTGTTTGGCGCGCTTTCCGCGGTGCTCGGGCTGCTGGCGCTTTGCGGCCTTCCGATGCCGTATCACCCGACGTTCAACGTGCCGCGATTCGCGCTCGCTTCCCGGAACCGCTTCTTCCTGTGCATCGAGTCCGAAGATCCGCTCTTCGACCAGGAGGGGACGGCCCGGTTCCTCGAAAGTATGGCGCCCAGAGAGGTATCCGAAGTTGCGCACTGATCTCAAGCTAGGCCTGGTCCTGTGTTTGCTCGGCGCAAGTGTCGCCTGCCGGCAGGACATGCAGGACCAGCCCAAATACATTCCCCTTCGCCCTTCCAGTTTCTTCGCCGACGGCCGCTCCGAGCGCCCGCTCGTCGCCGGAACGGTGGCCCGCGGCCACCTCGACGACGACGTGCTCTTCTATACCGGCAAGGGCCCGGACGGAAAGCCCTCGAATGAGTTCCCGTTCCCGGTCACGAAAGATGTGATCGAACGCGGGCAGAACCGGTTCAACATTTATTGCACGCCGTGCCACGGCCGGCTCGGCAACGGCGACGGCATGATCGTCCGCCGCGGCTATCGCAAGCCGCCCTCGTACCACATCGATCGCCTGCGGCAGGTTCCCAACGGCTACATCTACGACGTGATCACCAATGGGTTCGGCGCCATGCCCGACTACGCGGCCCAGATTCAGCCGCGCGACCGCTGGGCCATCGTCTCCTATGTACGAGCCTTGCAAACCATGGAGAATGCTTCGATCAACGACGTGCCCGCGGCCGCGCGCGCGCAACTCGAACAGGGAGGTGCGCAGTGACGGCCGCCGCGCTTGATTTCCGCATTCCCGCTCAACTTCTCGCCGAGATCCGGCAGTGGCGGACGCGCTCGCTCGCGATCGGCATCGGGGGGCTCGTGCTCCTGGGCGCGGGTATGTTTTTGGTCTCGCCCTTCCAGTTCTACCGCTCGTACCTTTGGGCGTATCTCTACATTGTGGGGCTCGCTCTCGGGCCGCTCGCCTGGCTGATGCTTCAGTACCTGACGGGCGGGGCGTGGGGCGTGGTGATCCGCAAGCCGGCGGAAGCCGCCGTGCGAACCCTGCCCCTGGTTCTCGTGCTGTTCCTGCCGATTGCCATCGGGATCCCCAACCTGTACTCGTGGTCGCACGCGAATATCGTGGCTGCCGATCCGCTCATCCAGCACAAGACCCCTTACCTGAACGTCCCGTTCTTCCTGGGCCGCGCCGCGATCTACTTCGCCGGCTGGCTGTTTCTGAGCTGGTTCTTCAATCGCTGGTCGCAGCGGGAAGATGAAGGCTCCACCGTGGCTCACGGGAAGATGAGCACGCTGGCGGGCCCGGGGATTCTGTTCTGGGGTTTTTCCATCACTTTCATGTCGATCGACTGGGTGATGTCGATGCAGCCTCACTGGTACTCGAGTATGTTCGGGTTGCTGTTCATCGCGGGGCAGGGACTCACCGCCATGGCGTTCCTGGTGACCCTGATGGTGCTGCTCTCGTTCCGCGAGCCCATGCGCAGCGTGCTGACGCCGCGCCACCTGCACGACCTCGGTAAGTTTCTCCTGGCGCTGGTCATGGTCTGGGCGTACTTTTCGTTTTCCCAGTTCCTGATCATATGGGCCGGAAATCTTCCGGACGAGATTCCCTGGTATCTCGAACGTCTCAACGGCGGCTGGCAGTTTCTCGCCCTCGCGCTGGTCCTCGGCCATTTTGCGCTGCCGTTCGCGCTGTTGCTCTCCCGGGATTTGAAACGCAATTTCCGGCTGCTCGCGTCCATCGCGGTGTTCATCCTGCTGATGCGCTTCGTGGACCTCTACTGGCTGGTAGCGCCGAGCTACTTCAAGGGTTCCTTCCACTTCAGTTGGATGGATCTGGCAGCTCCCATCGGGCTGACCGGAGTATGGCTGGCCTATTTCCTGCACCAACTGGAGAAGCGCCCGCTCCTGCCGCGCCGTGACCCGCAACTCGAGGAGGCTTTGGAACATGGCCGATAGGCACGATCACCACGACGACCAGATTACCGGCCTGGAAAACCGGCCGCTGCGCTACGAAGTACGCGACGTCAACGCCTGGGCGGTGAGCCGCTTCGCCATCGGACTCGTCCTGCTCTGCCTTTTCGCCGTTGCCCTGCTGTTCGGTATCTTCCGCTATTTCGAATCGACCATGGGCGGCCCGCTGCCGGCAACCGGCCTGGATGTGAACGCCACCGCGCTCCCGCCCTCGCCCACCCTGCAAACCACGCCGAGATTGGATCTGCAACGCTTCCGCGCCGCCGAAAACGAGGTTTTGAATAGCTATAGCTGGATCGACCGCCAGCACGGCATCGTCCACGTTCCGATCGATGTGGCCATCGACATTGTGGCGAAACAGGGTTTGCCCGCGCGGCAGCAGGCCCCCCCGACGGACCATGCCGACGTGCCGTCCGAAAGCGGTCTGGGGCCGGTGATGCAGCAGCCCGGCGGCCCGCTGGCTCCCGAATGGAACGCAACCGCCGCAACTGCTTCTCAACCTGCTGCCGCAATCGCGCCTCGACCCGCCGCCCCTGCACAGAACCGCGGCCGTAAGGGAGCGGGCCCGGAGCACCAGTAACGCAATGCTACGTAATACCATCATCATCCTCGCACTGGCGGCCCTCGCCGCCTCCGCCCAGCCGGGTCAGCCGGCTCCCGCGCAACCGTCCCTCAGCATGCAGGACGGCAATCTGAAGCTCCAGGTCCCGGGCATCCTGCAGGGTGTCGGCATCGACCAGAAGCTCGATCAGCAGCTCCCGCTCAACCTGACCTTCCATGACGAGTACGGCCACACCGTGCCGCTCTCCACCTATTTCCACGACAACAAGCCCGTCATCATCGCGCCGGTTTATTACCGCTGCCCGATGCTCTGCACGCAGATCCTGAACGGTCTCGAGAGCAGCCTGAAAGTGGTGACGTTCAATGCCGGGCAGGACTTCGAAGTGGTGGCCCTGAGCTTCGATCCGAAGGACACGCCGGAAACCGCCGCCGCCAAGAAGGCAAATTACCTGCACCGCTACAACCGCCCGGGTTCCGCGAACGGCTGGCACTTCCTGACCGGCGACGAAGCCAATATCAAGGCGCTCACCGATGCCCTCGGCTTCCACTACAAGTACGATCCGAAAACCGACCAGTTCGCGCATGCCAGCGGGATCATGATCGCCACCCCCGACGGCCGTCTCTCGCGCTACTTCTACGGCGTGGAATACTCGCCGCGCGACATGCGGCTCGGCCTGGTCGAAGCATCGCAGCGGAAGATCGGGAACCCGGTGGATGCGGTGCTCCTTTTCTGCTTCCACTACGATCCGGCCACTGGCAAGTACGGCGCGGTCGCGATGAACATGGTGCGTTTCGCCGGCGGCGGCTTCGTGCTCTTCTGCGGCGCCTGCCTGTTCATCTTCTTCCGCCGCGACTTTCACAAGGATAAGCAACAACTCGCCGCCGCCCACGGCACCCGCGGAGGGCGGGCGGACTAACGCTACCCATGGACAAGATACCTCTCTTTCCGGATCAGGCATCCACATTCGCTCCCGACGTGGATCACCTGCTGTATTTCCTGCTGGCGGTGGCGCTGTTTTTCACCATCGTGATCTTCGTCGCGATCTTCTATTTCGCGGTCCGCTACCGCCGCCGTTCCGAGCAGGAACTGCCCAATCCGGTCCACGGCAGCGTGACGCTGGAGATCTTGTGGAGCGTGATTCCGTTCGGCCTCACCATGGTGATGTTCGCCTGGGGCTCGGCCATCTTCTTCCGCGAAAGCCGGCCGCCCGATGACGCCATTCCGATCTATGTCGTCGGCAAGCAGTGGATGTGGAAGCTTCAGCACATGGAGGGCAGGCGCGAGATCAACGAGCTGCACATTCCCCTCGGCCGCGCCGTCAAGCTGACCATGACTTCGGAAGACGTCATCCACAGCTTCTTCGTGCCGGATTTCCGGACTAAGCAGGACGTGGTCCCCGGCCGTTACTCCACCACCTGGTTCAAGCCCACGAAAGCCGGTAAGTACCACCTGTTTTGCGCCGAGTACTGCGGCACGAACCATTCGGGCATGGTCGGGTGGATTTACGTCATGGAGCCGCGGGATTACCAGGCCTGGCTGAGCGGCGGCGCTGCCATGGGATCCCTCGCCGAAGAAGGCGGGAAGCTCTTCGACAGTCTCGCCTGCGCCAATTGCCACAAGGCCGACGGTTCGGGACGCTGCCCCACGCTGGTGGGCCTCTATGGCAGCACGGTTCAGTTGGCAGGCGGCGCAACCGTCAAAGCCGACGACGCTTACATCCGCGAATCCATCCTCCAGCCTGCCGCGAAAATCGTGGCGGGATACCAGCCCGTGATGCCTACCTTCCAGGGCCTGGTCACGGAGGAAGGTGTGGTGCAGCTGATTGAATACATCAAGTCGCTGGGAGAAAGGCCGGGAGCCGGTTCGGCCACGGGCAGCGGCGTGACTCCGGCAGTTAGTGGGTCCAACCCGCAGAATCGTTAGATATATGATCACCGCAGCGGTACAAGAACGCGAGAATTACCTCAACGCCAGCTACGGCCTCAAGTCGTGGCTCCTCACCAAGGACCACAAGCGCATAGCGCTGCTGTATCTCGCCACCGTGACCTTGTTCTTCTTCATCGGCGGCGCCTTTGCCACGCTGATCCGCGTCGAGCTGCTCACTCCCCAGGGAGACCTCGTCTCTTCGGAGACTTACAACAAGCTCTTTACCATGCACGGGGTGGCGATGATCTTCTTCTTCCTTATCCCGTCCATCCCGGCCACGCTTGGCAATTTCTTCCTGCCGATGATGATCGGCGCCAAGGACCTGGCGTTCCCCAGGCTCAATCTGCTGAGCTGGTATCTGCTCGTAGTGGGCGGAGTTTTCGCCCTCTTCGCCATGCTCGCCGGCGGCGTCGATACCGGCTGGACATTCTACACTCCGTTCAGCACCACTTACTCGAACAGTTGGGTAATTGCCACGGCGCTCGGGATTTTCATCGCCGGGTTCTCGTCCATCCTGACCGGACTGAACTTCATTGTCACGGTGCACCGCATGCGAGCGCCCGGCATGACCTGGTTCCGGATGCCACTGTTCGTGTGGGCGCACTACGCCACCAGCCTGATCCAGGTGCTCGGCACACCTGTGCTGGCCGTGACCCTGGTGCTGGTGCTCTGCGAACGCCTCATGCACCTCGGCATCTTCGATCCGGCCCTGGGCGGCGACCCGGTGCTCTTCCAGCACCTCTTCTGGTTCTACTCCCACCCGGCCGTGTACATCATGATCCTGCCGGCCATGGGGGTGGTCAGCGAACTGATCTCCACCTTCTCGCGCAAGCCTATCTTCGGCTACAGTTTCGTGGCGTTCTCGAGCGTGGCGATTGCGGTGCTGGGCTTCCTCGTGTGGGGCCACCATCTGTTCGTCAGCACCCAGTCGGTATTCGCCGGGATGGTCTTCTCCTTCCTGAGTTACTTTGTCGCGATCCCATCGGCCATCAAGGTGTTCAACTGGACCGCCACGCTATATAAGGGATCGATATCCTTCGCCACCCCGATGCTCTACGCTTTCGGCTTTATCGGGCTATTCACCATCGGCGGTCTCACCGGTCTGTTCCTGGCCTGTCTCGGTATCGATGTCCACGTCACCGACACTTATTTCGTGGTCGCCCACTTCCACTACATCATGGTGGGCGGGGCTATCATGGGCTTCCTCGGCGGGCTCCACTACTGGTGGCCCAAGATGACCGGCCGGATGTATCCGGAAGGGTGGGCCAAGCTCTCGGCTTTGGTGATCTTCCTGGGCTTCAACCTCACCTTCTTCCCGCAGTTCATCCTGGGCTATCTCGGGATGCCGCGCCGCTACCACGTCTATCCGCCGGAGTTCCAGGTGCTGCACGTTCTTTCGACTGCCGGCGCCTCCGTGCTGGCGGTGGGCTACGTGATCCCGATGATCTACTTCATCTGGTCGCTACGCTACGGCCAGGTCGCCCCGGCTAACCCGTGGGGTGCTACCGGTCTGGAATGGAAGACGCCTTCGCCGCCGCCGCTGCATAATTTTGACGAGACTCCGGTCGTTACGCACGAAGCGTACGATTACTCGACCGTGATGGGGGAGGTCGAAGTTGGCTAGCCACGAAGAGACTCTCGCGTTACGCGTCCAATTCGATACCGCCGAGCAGCAGAAGGACGCCTCGGCCCTCGGGATGTGGGCCTTCCTCATCACCGAAATCATGTTCTTCGGCGGGATGTTTCTCGCTTACACGCTGTATCGCTCCACTTACCCGCACGTATTCGCCGTGGCCAGCACCAGCCTGAACGTCTACATCGGGGCGTTCAATACCGTGGTGCTGCTGTGCTCCAGTTTCACCATGGTGATGGCTGTTCGCTCCGCCCAGCTGGGCCAGAAACGCGCGATTATCATTTTCCTGATCATGACCCTGATTCTGGGCGGCGCGTTCCTGGGCATCAAGGGCTTCGAGTGGCACCAGAAGTTTGTGGAGCATCACATCCCCGGACAGGCCGGCTTCTTCCTGGAAGGCATTCCGCCCGAAGCCCAGGGGCACGCGCAGTTGTTCTTCTCCCTGTACTTTGCCATGACCGGCCTGCACGCGCTGCACATGGTGATCGGCGCGGGGCTGCTGATTTACCTGATTATCATGGCGCGGAAGGGGATGTTCTCGACGGAGTATTACACGCCGGTGGATATGATCGGGCTTTACTGGCACTTCGTCGATATTGTCTGGATTTTCCTGTTCCCGCTGCTATACCTGATCGATCGCCATCTCGGATGATAAA
The DNA here is from genome assembly GCA_963796485.1 of Bryobacterales bacterium. Classification (GTDB taxonomy): domain Bacteria; phylum Acidobacteriota; class Terriglobia; order Bryobacterales; family Bryobacteraceae; genus CAWCDJ01. Next base: position 283,540 of record CAWCLV010000007.1, on the reverse strand, counting down.
CCATGACCCCGCATACACAAGTCGATAGCGTAAGAACATACGGTCTGGTCTTCATGAGCCTGATCGTGCTCACGATTTTCACGACCGCCGTCTCCTTCGTGGATCTGGGGGCTTTCAGTGTCGTGGCGGCCCTGGTGATTGCGGTCTGTAAGGCGCTGCTGGTGGCGCTGTTTTTCATGCACCTGCGCCACAGCACCGTGCTGACCCGCCTCGTCGTGATCGGCGGCCTCCTCTGGCTGCTGATCCTGCTGATCCTCACCTTCGCCGATTACGCCACCCGGGGAATCCTCGGCGTCCCCGGCCGGTAACTAAGTGGGGCAGTCCTCCCGGCCTGCCCGCATTTGACCGCAACTCCAAACCGGGCAGACCGGGAGGTCTGCCCCACGTGCCTCGGTAATTTACCCGCCTGTTCTCGGGCGTCTTTTCCTGTACCATATCCTCCACGGTTTACCCGTGCAAGGAGGATCCATGCCTTTGAGCAGAAGAGCAATCGCGGAATTCATCGGCACCTTTTGGCTCGTCTTCGGGGGCTGTGGCAGCGCCGTGCTGGCCGCCGCATTCCCCAACCTCGGCATCGGTTTTCTCGGTGTGGCCCTGGCGTTTGGCCTGACCCTTCTGACGATGGCATTTGCCATCGGTCACATTTCGGGCTGCCACATCAATCCGGCAGTTTCCATCGGTCTGTGGGTCGGAAAACGCTTTCCGGCGTCGGATCTGCCGGCCTACATCGTCGCCCAGGTGCTGGGCGGAATCGTCGCCGCGGGCGTCCTGTACATCATCGCCAGCGGCAAGCCCGGTTTCGACCTGGCGGGCGGGTTCGCCTCCAACGGCTATGGCGCCCACTCGCCCGGCGGCTACTCGTTGATGGCGTGCCTGGTGGCCGAAGTGGTCCTGACGTTCATGTTCCTCATGATCATCCTCGGCGCCACCGACCGCCGCGCCCCGGCGGGCTTTGCGCCCATCCCGATCGGCCTGGGACTGACGCTCATCCATCTGATCGGCATTCCGATCACGAACCTTTCCGTCAATCCGGCCCGCAGCACCGGACCGGCCGTGTTCGTGGGCGGCTGGGCTGTCCAACAGCTCTGGCTATTCTGGCTGGCGCCGATCGTCGGTGCCGCGATCGCGGGAATCGTGTATCCCGCCATTGCGGGAGAGCCCGAGCCCGCCAAAATGGCCAAAGCGGCCTGAGCCGGCTGTAGCGGGGCATCGCCGGGCGCTACCATAGGCCCTGTCATGCCCACTCGCCGAGCTTTCCTTCAGACCCTTGCCGTCTCTTCCGCCGCGCTGGCGGCGCCGGCCGGATTTCCGTCCCGGCGCCCGCCCGTGGAAAAGCGGAAGTTCACCAGCGATGCCGTCGAAGCCGCCCTCCGCGACGTCTCGAAGACCATGGCCGACCCCGAACTCGCCTGGCTCTTCGAGAACTGCTTCCCCAATACGCTCGACACCACCGTCCGCACCGGCACTCTCGACGGCAAGCCCGACGTGTTCGTGGTCACCGGCGACATCGACGCCATGTGGCTGCGCGATTCCACCGCGCAGGTGTGGCCGTACCTGCCGCTTGCCAAAGACGACCGAAAGCTCCGCACGCTGATCGAAGGCGTCATCCGGCGGCAAACGCGCTGCATCCTGATCGATCCCTACGCGAACGCGTTCAACTTCGGCCCCACCGGCAGCGAGTGGGACAAGGACCGCACCAAAATGAAGCCCGAGTTGCACGAGCGCAAGTGGGAGATCGATTCCCTCTGCTACCCCGTGCGGCTGGCGCACGGCTACTGGAAGCAGACCGGCGATGCCTCCGTGTTCGACGCAGACTGGCGGAAAGCCGCCGCCCTCGTCGTCGAGACTTTCCGCGAGCAGCAGCGCCTGCACGATCACGGCCCGTACACGTTCCAGCGCGTCACCGCCGTTCCCGGCGATTCGCTCCCGCAAGGCGGCTACGGCAATCCGACGCGCCCCTGCGGCCTGATCCATTCCGGTTTCCGCCCGTCGGACGACGCCTGCATCTTCCCCTTCCTGATCCCCTCGAACCTGTTCGCCGTTACCGTGCTCGGCCACTTGCAGGAGATCCACCAGGCGGAGACGCATGATGCCGCGGCCGCGCGCGATTGCGCCGCTCTCGCCGCGCAGGTCCGGGAGGCGCTCGCGAAGTACGCCACCGCCGTCCGGCCGGATTATGGCGAGATCTACGCGTACGAAGCCGACGGTTTCGGCAATCAGCTCTTTCAGGACGATGCCAACGTTCCCAGCCTCCTCTCGCTGCCGTATCTCGGCTGCTGCCAACCCGGCGACGCGATCTATCAGCGGACCCGGAAATTCGTCCTCGGCGGCGACAATCCTTACTTCTATCGCGGCAAGGCGGCCGAAGGCTTGGGCGGTCCGCACTCGGGATTGAATATGATCTGGCCGCTCGGCATCATCACCCGCGCGCTGACCAGCAGCGATGAAAAGGAGATCGCGTCGTGTCTCGCGACCCTGAAGGCCACGCATGCCGGCACGGGCTTCATGCACGAATCGTTTTCGAAAGACGATGCCGCGAAATTCACCCGCTCCTGGTTCGCCTGGGCCAACACGTTATTCGGGGAACTGATCCTGCACGTACACGCGCGCTACCCGCGCCTGCTGGCATAGTGAAAGTGGGGCAGTCCTACCGGCCTGCCCGCTTTCGGACACACGCTTTCGGATCAGCTTGCCGCCGGTCGCCTTACGGCCTACACTCAGACCGGACTACCATCCGAAAGGAGACTCCTCCGTGACCTGGACACAGCTCCTCACAGACGAGCTCGAATCCACGTACCAAACCACTATGAAGCTCCTGGATCGCGTCGATCCGGAAAGCCTCGACTGGAAGCCCGTGAGCGGTTCCAACTGGATGACCGTCGGTCAACTGCTGATGCACCTCGGGAGCGCTTGCGGCGCCGGGTGCAAGGGATTCGTCACCGGCGACTGGGGCATGCCGGAAGGGATGAAGTTCGAGGACATCCCTCCCGCGGAGATGCTCCCGCCCGCCGAAAAACTGCCGGCCATCGACAGTCTCGAAAATGCCAGGTCCCTCATCTGCGCGGATCACATTCTCGCTCTCCAGATGATCGGACAGGCCGGCGAGGAAGCGCTCGGCAGCCGGGAACTGGCCGCTCCCTGGGCGCCCGGCGTCCGCCGCCTTCTGGGCCATCAGTTCCTGCAGATGATCCAGCACCTCGACCGGCACAAGGGCCAGCTGTTCTATTACCTGAAGCTCCGGGGCAAACCGGTGAACACCGCCGATCTCTGGGGCTGATCCGGCTACCTGCCGCACAGGGCTGTTTCGCGGCGGCAGCGGGGGGTGCGATGCCCGTCAAAACACGTCCGTCTTTTCCCGGCTCCCCCGCGTCTCTGTGATAGATTTGAGTTTAGGAGACGAATTGGGCTTAGCACTTCCCGCTGCCTCCCTTCTTCAAATGGATATCTTCGGAATGCTCCAGCAGAACGGCTTGGCCGAAGACGCCGTGCTGTTGGTTTTAATTCTTTTTTCGGTCTTTTCCTGGACGGTCATCTTTGCCAAAATGCAGTCCTTGCGCGGCGCGCGCCAGACCAACGCGCGGTTTTTGCGGGCGTTCCGCAAATCGCCGAATATGGAGGCCGTCGTCGTTGCCAGCGAGCAGTACCGGCCCTCGCCCCTCGTATCCGTATTCGATTTCGGATACGAAGAGGTCGAGCGGCAGGTGAAGTCGCGCGGCTCGATCATCAACCGCACGGCTTTGGAGCGCAGTCTCTCGCTGGGAATGAGCGAGGAACTCGCCAAGCTGGAGCGCAATATGAGCTGGCTGGCCACCACCGCCTCGGTTACGCCGTTTATCGGTTTGCTGGGCACGGTGCTCGGCATCATCAAGGCGTTCGTCGGACTGGGCCAACAGGGCGCCACCAGTTTAAGCGCGGTGGGGCCGGGCATCGCGGCGGCCCTGATCGCCACCGCCGTCGGCCTCGGGGCGGCAATTCCCGCGGCCATCTTCTATAACTACTTCGGCCACGTGATCAAGGAAATCGGCGCCCGGATGGACGATTTTGCGCTGGAGTTCCTCAACCTGGCCGAACGCAACTTCGGAGAGCAGTGATGGGGATCACCGTCAACGGCAGCGGTGGGGGTGGACGGGGTTTCGGTTCGCGGCGGCACGTCTCGTCCGGCAGCCTCGCGGAAATCAACGTAACTCCTTTCGTAGACGTGGTTTTGGTGCTGCTCGTCATCTTCATGCTGACGGCCCATGTGATGCAGTTCGGCCTGGAAGTGGATGTTCCGAAGACACGCGCCGTCAAGGACACGGCACAGGAACTCCCCGTTGTATCCATTCCCAAGACCGGAGACATCTATCTCAATGGAAAGATGATCCGTCTGGTGGACCTGAAACAGGAGATCACGCAGAAATTCGGCGGCAAAGTGAAAGGCGTCTACGTGATGGCGGACCGCGAAACCATTTGGGACCCCATCGCGCAGGTCACGGCTGAACTCGGGGCCGCCGGCTTTCAGGTCAACATGGTGACCCAGCCGGAGGACGCCTCGAAGAAAAGGTAATGGCCGGCCACGCCGACATTCTCGAGCAGCAGGAGCGGCTGACCGGGCCGTTCTGGGGGTCGATCGCGCTCCATGGCGGCGTAGTCGCCCTCGCCGTGACCTTCTCTATCGTTCACCCGCTGACCGTCGAGCACTGGGGAGATCCCAACGGCGGGCGGCTGGGCTCGGTCGCGGTGACTGCCGTTGCCAGCATTCCGCTGCCGAACCGGAGAGGTCCGAAGAACCCGCTCGCCAACGACACCGAATCGCGGGTTCCGTCGCCGCCGCCTAAGCTCAAGGCGCAGCCCAAGGTCAAAGCACCGCCGCCCGACGCCATCCCGATCAAAACCAAGAGCGCCCCAAAGCGATATGCCGAGTCCGCGGCGGCGCAGCCCAACAAGTGGCGGGAAAAGCAGGTGGACCGCCCCAACCAGCTTTACACCCCGGGCGGCCAGTCGCTGAGTTCCGAGATGTACCAGATGCAGGGCGGAGGCGGCGTCGGAATCGGCACGAATTCGCCTTTCGGCACGCAGTTCGGCTGGTATGCCAACCTGCTGCGCGACAAGGTCGCGCAGTCATGGAAAACCACTGACGTTGATCCTCGCCTCACCACGGCACCGCAAGTGGCAGTCCGCTTCTCGCTGCTGCGGGATGGCTCGCTGGTGGCGGGTTCGGTCAAAGTGTCGCAATCGAGCGGTAACCAGGCACTCGACTTTTCGGCGATGCGGGCCGTCCTGGATGCGGGTAAGTTTCCGGCTCTGCCCCCGCAATTCGGCCGCGACCGGGCAGATCTGGAATTACGGTTTGAATTGAGGCGTTAAGAAAATGAAAAAGCTTCTTTGGGCCGGAGCGCTCGGCGCGTGTGCCCTTATTTTGAGCAGCGCGCAACAGATTGACCTCGGGACGATTACCGGAGGAAAACTCGCCACCATCGCCATTCCCGAACTCCGCGGGTCGGGGGAGGCCCAGAATTTCATGGGCGCCTTCAACCAGACCCTGCGCAGCGATGTGCAAGGCGCCGGGCTGTTCAACGTCGTCTCGCAGAGCATGTATCCGGCCTTCATTCCGCAACAGCCTTCCGATTTTGTCACTCCGCCGCCGGTGCAGGCGCAGCCGCGCCGCCGCCGCGGGGAAATCGAGATGGCGCGGAACGGAGGCGGGCACTGGATGGCCGATTGGGCGGGGGCGCCGGTCGGTGCCAAGTACCTGGCTTTCGGCTATACCGCCGTTGCCAACGGCGTCCTGATGCTGCGCGGATATTTGTTCGACGTGACCGCGGCGTCGCCTTCTGCCGCGCAGGTGATCGGCAAAAATTATCTGGCCTCGTCGGTGGATGAAGCCGGAGCCCGCCAGATCGCGCACCAATTTGCGGCCGATATCATCGCGCTTTTCGGGGGCGAGTCGCTTTTCGGCACCCACATCTACTTCGTTTCCACCCGCACCGGGAACAAGGAAATCTGGGTCATGGACCCGGACGGCAAAAACCAGCGGCCGCTCACGCACTTTAATTCGATAACAATCCAGCCCACGGTCTCGCCAGACGGCGCGAAAATCGCGTTCACTAGCTACTATCGCGGAAATCCTGGTATATTTGTGTTTTCAGTGGATCCGGTCCGGGATTTACGCTTTTATAACCAAAGAGCGTCCGTGAATTCGTCGCCTGCGTTCACGCCCGATGGAAAGCAGATCATCTACTCTTCCTCGGCGGGCGGCTGCTGCCGGATCTTCCTGGCGAATTTGGATGGGAGCGAATTCCGGCCGGTCACCACTCTGCGCTCCATAGATACGGAGCCGAAGGTGAATCCGAAGACCGGTAGCCAGATTATCTTTGTTTCGGGCCGTTCCGGTCCTCAACAGATTTATAAGATGAACCTGGACGGTTCGGATTTGATCCGCCTGACCGATGGTACAGGAGAGGCTTCCAATCCAGCATGGCATCCAAACGGGCAACTGATGGCATTCTCCTGGACTCGGGGATTCGCCGCCGGCAAATTCAATGTATTCGTAATGGACGTGGCGTCGCATCAATACAATCAGCTCACGCATGACGAGGGGCGAAACGAAAATCCGACCTGGGCACCCGATGGGCGGCATATCGTTTTCGCATCGACGCGCAATGGGCGATCGCAGATTTATACGATGCTGGCGGACGGAACGCAAGTAACTCCCCTAACCACGCAGGGCAGCAATCTGACGCCCGTTTGGGGAAAATAGATGATGATTATTCAGGAGGCGTAGTTCATGTTGAGTAAACGAAAGATCACGGCCAGCCTGTTTGCAGTCTCGCTGGCGATGTTCGCGGCAGGCTGCAAGAAGAAAGCGCCGCCGCCACCCCCACCCCCGCCGCCCGCTCCGGAAGCACCGAGGCCGGCACCGAAGGCACCCACGGTCACGCAGTTCACGGCAGAGCCGACCTCGATTCAGCGCGGCCAATCGTCCACGCTGCGATGGGAAGTCTCCGGCGATGTCGCCAGCGTTTCGATCAATCAGGGCGTCGGCACGGTCCCGAATACCGGCAACCGCCGCGTGTTCCCGAGCGACTCTACCACTTACACCCTGACTGCCAGCGGTCCCGGCGGAAATACCACAGCGTCGGCAACCGTGGAAGTGAGTGCGCCCCCGCCGCCGCCTCCTCCGCCGCCACCGGCGGCTCCCAGCGCCACTCTCGAGCAGCGCTTGAGCTCGGATGTGCAGGATGCGTATTTCGATTACGACAAGAGCGATATCCGCCCCGACGCCCGCGAGGCGTTGACGAAGGATGCCGCCGCCATCAAGAACATTCTCGCCGACTTCCCGAATGCTTCCGTCATGGTGGAAGGCAACACCGACGAGCGCGGCTCCGCCGAATACAATATCGGTCTTGGCGACCGGCGCGCGACCTCGGCGAAAGACTTCCTCGTGCAGCTTGGGGTTCCGGCCGATAAGCTAAGAACCATCAGCTATGGCAAGGAGCGTCCGGTTTGTACCGAGTCGAACGAAGCTTGCTGGCAGAAGAACCGGCGCGTCCACTTCGCCGCCGGGCAGTAGGATAGAGGAAGAAAGTAGCAGAACCCTGGGTGCGGGCCTGGTATCCACCGGCCCGCGCCCTACAGGAGAGTAGTTCTATGATCCAACGTGGTCTGGTGACGGCCGCAGCCCTGGGTGCGCTCCTCGCGCTCATGCCTGTGCGGTCGTTTGCGGCAAGCAAGGAAATCCAGGAATTGCAGCGGGACGTGGCGCAATTGCAGGACATGGTGCGCCAGATGCAGCAATCGCAGGATGCGAAACTGATTGAAATCCGAACCCTGGTAAGCACCGCCATTTCGTCGGCGAACGATGCGAGCCGGGCGGTGGCCACCATCCAGGGCAGCCTGCAGCAAAGCCTGCGCGAGCAGGAGACGAAGGTGGTCGCCCCCGTTGTGGGCTTGAGCGCCCGGATGGACGCACTGCAAAATGACGTGCGGACCATGCAGCAGTCGATGGCCGACCTCTCCACTTCGATCTCCAAAATCCAGGCCCAGCTCACGGATGTCGGAAATGCGGTCAAAGTGTTGCAGGCGCCCCCGGCGCCTCCCCCGCAGCAGTCCGGTCCGCCTCAAGGCGGCTCGCAAGGCGGTGCGCCCATGGCTTCTTCCCAACCCTCGGCGCTCGACACCCCCACCATCCAGTTGAACGACCTTTACAATAACGCCAACCGCGACCGCGAAGGCGGCAAATTCGACCTCGCGATCCAGGAATACGGGCAACTCCTCCACTGGTACGGCAATACCGAACTCGCGCCCAACGCTCAGTACTACATCGCGTGGATCCACTATTCGCAGGGCGACTACGACACGGCCGTAAAAGAGTACGACCTGGTCCTGGAGAAATACCCGGATAACAACAACAAGATGGCCGACGCTTTCTACGGTAAGGGGCTGGCCCTGGCCAAACTGGGCCGCCGGACCGAAGCCAACCGCGAATTTCAGGAACTGCGCAAACGGTTTCCGAACAGCAACCTGGCGCAGCAGGCTTGCCGGCAGATCGTGACTTTGGGGTATCAGTGCGGCTCGGCCCGAGCCGCCTCCCCCAAAGGGACCAGGCGCCGCAAGTAGCCCTCCGTCTTCTCCTGATAGACTGGAGCCGTATGGTTCCCCAGTCTCCCAATCCCCTGCCAACTTACGAAGATCTGGCCGCGATGATCGGGCATTCGCTCGTCCGTCCGGACCTGACCGATGAGCAGGTGGTCGCCGGAATCGAGCTGGCCAAGGCGCGCCGGGTAGGGTTCGTCAGCGTGCGTCCCTGCGATGTGGAACTGGCTATGCGCACCATCGGCGGCAGCAGCGTCCGGGTAGGGAGCGTCTGCGGTTTTCCTCATGGTTCGGCGAACACCGGCACCAAGCTGTACGAAGCGCGTGACCTGCTTCGGCGCGGTGCCCGGGAAATCGACGTAGTCGTCACCGTCTCGAAACTGCTCGCCCGCGAATTCCAGCACGTTCAGACGGAGCTCCTCCAGATGGCCGAGAGTTGCCACAAGGAAGGCGCCCGCCTGACTGTAACCTTGGAGAACGGGTATCTCACCGACGAATTGAAGATTATCGCTTGCGTGTGCGCCGAACGGGCCGAGGCGGATTTCGTGAAGACTTCCACCGGTTTCGGACCGGGGCGTTGGAACGCGGCCGATATCCGGCTGATGCGCAAGCATGTCCCGGAGGAAATCGGGGTCGAGGCGGAAGGCGTGGACACGCTCGAGCAGGCCCTGGAGGTCCGCGATTTGGGCTGTACGAGGATCCGGACGGAGGCGACTTCCGCGATTCTGGACGCCTTGGGGGCGCGCCGGGAGATAAGTGCGACGTGAGTCCGGGGGGGCGCGTACCTCGTGTTATTCTGAGATTCTTTGTAAGATGCCGCAATCGAGAGCGCTCCCGCGTATATGCATCGCGTTGGGCCTGCCAGACGTTCCAACCTTGCTGGACCACGCTCGACGAGAAGCCGAGGCGGGCGAGACTTTTCTCGAATTCCGGCTGGATTTTCTCGATACTCCCTGCAAGGGAGCCGAGGCAATCTCCGGATTTCTGGAGGAATTCCCGGATTGCACCGTGCTGGCCACGTGCAGGCGGCACCAGAACCACGGAAAGTTCAACGGCAGCATCGAGGAACAGTTTGCCATCCTGGAGACTGCCGTTCGCGGCGGCGCCCAGGCCATCGACGTGGAAATTGAGAGCGCCGAAGCCGCCCAGGAGAAAATGGCGCAATTCCGCGGCCGCGTCCAGGTGGTGGTTTCTTACCACAACTACGAAGCGACGCCACCGATGGACACGGTGATGAACCGCGTGATGCGGGTCCCGGCGGATGCCTACAAGGTGGTGACCACGGCGCGCAAGCCTTCGGACAATGTGCGCGTGCTCTCGGTGGCAAAGGCGCTGCCGAAGGAGCGGGTGATCGTGCTGGCGATGGGCGAGCTGGGCTTCCCCACGCGGGTCCTTTCGCCGGTTTTCGGCGCTGCTTATACTTACGCGGCGCCCATGTTCGCGGAGGGTACGGCGGCCGGCCAAGTCAGCGCGCGCTACCTGCGTCACCTCTACCGCGTGGAAAAGCTGAAGAAGACCGCCAAGATTTACGGCGTCATCGCGGACCCCATCCGCCACTCGATTTCGCCCGCCGTCCACAACCGGGCGTTCCAGTCGAAGCACATGGATGCGGTGTACCTGCCGTTCCTGGTTTCGCCGCCGCAGCTGCGGGACTTTTTCTCGATGGCGGAAAAGCTGCCGCTGACCGGCTTCAGCGTGACCATCCCGCACAAGCAGAAGATCATCCGCTACCTGGACGCGGTGGACCCGCTGGCCCGGCGAATCGGCGCGGTGAACACCGTCTGGCGCAAAGCCGGGAAATGGCGCGGGACCAATACGGACGCCGCCGGAATCACCGAGCCGCTCACGCGGCTGCTGAAATTACAGCGCTCCTCGGTGCTGGTGGTGGGCAACGGCGGCGCGGCGCGCAGCGCGGTTTTCGCGCTTTCCGACGCGGGTGCGAAAATCGCCCTGGTCGGCCGTAATCCGGACCGCGTCCGCGCGCTGGCGAAAATCTGTGGCGCGGAACCGCTGCTCAAAGAGCAACTCGCCACCCGGCACTTCGACGCTTTGGTGCACGCCACGCCGCTCGGCATGTTCCCGCACGTCAGCGATTGCTTTTTCAACGGAACTATTCCGGCGGACGTGGTATTCGATATGGTCTACAACCCCGGCGAAACCGAACTGCTTCGCCGCGCGAAGGAACAGGGGAAGATGGCGGTTCCCGGGCTGGAGATGTTCATCGAACAGGCGGTCCGGCAGTTCGAGATCTGGACGGGCGACGCCGCCCCCCGCGCCATCATGCTGAAAGCGGCAGTGGAAGCTTTAGAGCATCATAAGTAGTATGAAGATCACGCGCAGAAAGCTGGCAGCCGGCGTGCTTTTGCCCGCCGCCGCGGGCGCGGCCAAAGCCCAGGCGCCTTCGCCCGCGGAAGATCAGCTGGTCAAAGAGGCTCGCGCGAGGAATCATGCGAATTTCGCGGCGGTCGCGAAAGTGGATCTGCCCGCGGCGACCGAACCCGCATTTCAGTTCAAAGCCTGAGGCGCAGTATGCCCGCCATTTCTGAAGACGTCTACTTCCTGACCATTCCGGAGTTGAACCGCCGGCTGAAGGCCAAGGAGTTTTCGGCCGAGGATCTGGCGCGGTCTTTCTCAGCACGGCTGGCGCAGGTCGGGCCGCGATACAACGCTCTGGCGCTGCCGCTGGAACAGGAGGCCGTACGCCTCGCCAAACTGGTGGACCAGGATCTGAAACACGGCCGCCTGCGCGGACCGCTGCAAGGGATTCCCTATGCCGTCAAGGACCTGCTGGCGTTTGCCGGGCAGCCGACCACGTGGGGAGCCAAGCCGTATGCCGCCCAGGTGTTCGATTACAACGCCACGGTGATCGATAAGCTCGACGGCGTCGGCGCGGTGATCACCGGGAAGCTCTCGATGGTGGAACTGGCGGGCGGCGGCGGCTACCGGTTCGCCTCCGCGTCCTTGTTCGGTCCGGGGCTGAATCCCTGGGACCGGACACACTGGTCGGGCGGATCTTCGAGCGGGTCGGCGGCCGCCGTCGCCGCCGGTTTGGCGCCGTTTACCATCGGCTCGGAGACCTCGGGGTCGATCGTAACACCGGCTTCGTTCTGCGGCGTCACGGCGCTGCGTCCGACTTATGGACTGGTCAGCCGCTACGGCGCCATGCCGCTTTCCTGGACTTTGGACAAACTGGGGCCGTTCGCGCGCTCGGCCGAGGATTGCGGTCTGATCCTTCAGGTGATCGCGGGAGGCGATCGAAAAGACCCGGGTTCGGCGGGAAAAAGCTTCTATTACACTCCGCAATATACGCGGCCCCTGAACGTCCTGAAAGTGGGCTATGCGCCGGCGGATTTCGACGCGCGCGCCGAACCCTCGGCGAGGCCGGCTTTCGCCGCGGCCCTGGCCGCGATCGAAGCGTCGGGCGTGCAAATCGTGGAAGTAAAGCTGCCGGAGTTCCCTTACGGGGCCGTGCTTTCGACCATACTGGCCGCGGAAATGGGGTCGATTTTCGAGCCCCTGATTACCAGCGGCAGGGTGGACGCTCTCGCGGATAAGCCGCAGATTGCGGGGTTGAAGGCTTCGCTCGACGTCCCCGCGAAAGAGTACCTGCGGGCCATGCGCATACGGCATTTAATCCAGCAAAAAGTCCTCGAAATGTTCGAGAACGTGGACGTGTTGCTGGCGCCCGGGCGCTCGGGTCCCGCCGTGAAGATCGATCGACCGCTGGACGGCAGCGGACCGCAGCCGCCGCGTCCTGCCGCGCTGCCGCCGGGCCTTGGCGGCATCGTCCAGATGGGAAACCTGGCGGGCCTTCCCGCGCTCGTCCTGCCGTGCGGCTTCGCGGACGGGCTGCCCGTCGCGCTGCAACTGGTGGGCCCCGCTTATTCGGAGAACACTCTGCTGGCCATCGGGAACCGTTTTCAGCGGAACACCGATTGGCACCGGCGCCGCCCTCCCGTGGGCTAGCCGAACCACAAAAATGGCGTAATTCGAACTCTGGAGAGCGCTCATCGAAGTCCTCCGACTTTCTCTCTCGAAAAATCACAACTTCAATCGAATGCAGATCGCCCCGGCCGTCGCCTGCGCGGTGTACGGTTCGGTGCGCTCGAAACCAATCCGCTCGTACATGGCGATCGCTCGTTCCATCACAGGCATGGTGTCACCCAGGATCTCGGCGTACCCGGCCCGCCGTGCTTCGGCGATCACCCACTTCAACAGCGCCTTCCCGACGCCGTAGCCTCGGAACTGCGGACGCACATAAAGACGTTTGGCTTCGCAACGAATCGCGTCGATTGGGCGAAGCGCGACGCATCCGGCAGGCTCGCCGCCGATCAGCGCAAGCGCGAGCCGTCCCCCGGGCGGGCTGTATTTGCCGGGCAACTCCTGCAGTTCGGAGCCAAAATTCTGGAAGCAAGGCGTGAAGCCAAACGAATCCCAGTACTCCTGAAAAAGCGACTTCACCACGGCGATATCGCTATCCGCCGCAGCCAAAATGTTCGGGGCGCAGTGGGGGTGCATGAGGTCTACTGAATCGCCACCGTGACCGCATTCGCCCGGTGCTGGTCCACCTTGAGCACAATCTCCGCCGTGCCGCTGCCGCGCAGGTTCGAGCGGGAGCGGGATATTGATCTGGTCCAGCCCCGCGAACGAGGGTTGCGCTCCAGCGTATAGAACCGGGATATCGACGCCGTTGATCGTCACCAGCACGTTATCGGGCGATGTGCGGTTGCGGATCCCCGTGGCATAAAGCGTGAGATAAACCGGCGTGTCGATTCCGACGTCCACCGGAACCGGCTGGCAGGTCGAGCCCGTGCAATCGAACAGGGTGACCGGGGATTGCAGCGTGGGGTTGCCGGCATTTACGCGAATGGCGGTGGCGGCGGCCAGGCCCGAGCCGTCGCCGCTCATGCTGAAGAGCGCGGGGGCAACCTGCCCTACGGCGCCGTTCGCCGTCAGCGGAGAACTGGGCCCGCCGGTGATGGTGAAAGTCGCGACGCCCATGGCGAGGTTCGGTGGCAGCAGGAAATTGATCTGGCCGGGAGACACGTACAGCAGCGGAGCCGCGGCCGTATTCCCGGCGGAATCCGTAACGCTCACGCCGATGCCGCCGAGCGAAAGCGGCAGCGGATGCGCGTCCGCCTTTTGCGTGGTGGATGCCAGGTTCGAGCCGAAAATCGAGCCGAGCGATTCGGGCGCGACGACCGCAATCGGGGCCGCCGCGGATTGCACCACGATCGATTCCTGAAGACCGTAGTAGCGCGCCATCCAGTACGGCAGGATGTAGTCGATCCCGGAGGATTCGATGATCCCCGCGCCCCCGACCGATAGCTGGAAGGGAGACCGCTGCCACAGAAAATCCGTCGGCGGCCGCAGCCAGACGGGGACGGGCTGGCACGCCCCGGTACCGCAAACCGGCACCACGCCGGTCAGGTCCACTCCGAAGTCGCGGCGCAGGCGCAGCAGCCAGCCGTCGAGCAGTTGCAGCGTCTGCGCGTCGCGCGCCTGGTTGGGGCCGTAGAGCGCGAGATCGATGATGTTGAAGAACGCGTTCTGGTGGGGCGCGGTGTGGTCGCGCAACAGCGTGTATGCGGATTCGTAGATACTTTTGGCGGAACTGGCTTCCAGGCGGATCAGGTCATAGAGATTGATGTAGTCCAGGTTGAATTTGAAATAGGAATCGTCGCTGGTAGTATCTACGCCAACGGGAGCCGGGACGGTGGGGGCAAGCAGCACGCGTTGCGTTTCGTAACTGAAACTCGTGAAATGGTCGTAGTTGACGTGGCGGCCGATCGCCAGGAACGTCTCGATCTGGTCCGGACGCACCAGAAAAGAGGTGCTGCTGCTGCCGTCCGGCATCACTACGGACCAGTTGTTCCCGTTCAGGAAGTCGATCAGGCGGGTGACCAGGGCGGCGATCGTGGCCTTTACCGCGGCGTCGTCTACCATGTCGTACGCCACCGTCAGGCCGAACAGCGCACCCGAATATTCGTCGCGCGAAGTGTTTCCGACCCAGATCCACCCGGCCGAACTGTTGGTGTGAACGCCGTTGGCCGTCTCCTCGCTGCCGATGCCCGCCGCATAAGGGGAGTCGACCGTCACCATGCACCGGGCGAGCAGGTTGGTCCCGGTCACGTCGGCCAGCCCTTTAATCGCGGCGATCGCGGCTTTCATGTTGCTCAATGCATCCGGCGCCTGCGTGACCTTGTAGCGGAACGCTTCGGCCGCGAGGTAGTGCCCGGTCCAAAGGGCCGAATCGCCGCAGCGGGTGTACCCGGCGATCTGGTCGCTGTTGGTCAGCGTGAAAATCGGGTCGAGAATCGCGCCGTACGGCAAATGGCGCGCCTGAATATTTGCCGTGATGGCAAGTGCGTCGGCTTCGGCCGCGTGGACGGGCGAACTAGCGGCGATGATTACCGCCCCCGCGCACAAAAACAAAAGGGGTCGATGGGCCATGGATTTCTCCGTGCTGATGTTTGACGCGCCGCGGGACGAAAGCATCCTGGCGAACAAATTCGCGACTGTGCCCGACCGCACATTGGAGGACTTCATGCCCTAAAGTCAAAACCGGGCAGGCCGGGAGGCCTGCCCCACCCTCCCGGCCTGCCCGGTTTGAAAGCCGGCAGCAAACCGAGCCGCGACCAGGCGATGATTTTCAACCGCCGTTCCGTGCCGGCCGGCGCCAGTACTCCTAACCGGGTTTGACACCCCCTTTTCGGTGCTGCTAGCCTGAGTTTTTCCATGCAATCAGTTCCCGTACTCCGCGCCACGCCCTTGAACTCCGTCCACCGGGGGCTGAAAGCCAGAATGGTGGACTTCGGCGGATGGGACATGCCGGTTCAGTATTCCGGTATCGTCGAAGAACATCAGGCGGTCAGGACCGCGGCCGGCCTGTTCGACGTCAGCCACATGGGTGAAATCGATATCCAGGGCCCGGAGGCCGGGCGGCTGACCGATTTCGTCACGACCAATGCGGTGATGAAGCTGAAAACAGGGCAGATCCACTACTCAGGCCTGCTCTACGAGCACGGCGGCTTCGTGGACGACATCCTGGTCCACAAGGTGGCGGACGATCACTACTTTCTCTGTGTGAATGCCTCGAACCAGGAAAAAGATTTCGAGCACATCCGCGCGATGAACCGGTTCGACGCGCAGGTGGCGCTTTCGAGCGACCGGTACGTCCAACTGGCCGTCCAGGGGCCGCATGCGCGGGCTACGCTGCAAAAGATCACTCCGGTGGAGTTGGGCGGCATTAAATATTACTGGTTTACGGATGGCGAGGTCGCGGGAATTCCGGCGCGCATCGCGCATACGGGCTACACGGGCGAGGACGGTTTCGAGGTTTACGTGGCGCCGTCCGAAGGGGTCCGTCTCTGGCACAAACTGATGGCGGCGGGCGAAGAGTTCGGTATTAAGCCGTGCGGGTTGGGAGCGCGCAACACGCTCCGCCTGGAAGCCAGGATGGCCCTCTACGGCCACGAGATCGACGCCTCCATTTCACCGCTCGAAGCCGGGCTTGCGTGGATTGTTAAGCTGGAGAAAGGCGAGTTCGTGGGCCGCGAGGCGCTGCTGAAGCAGAAGGAAGCGGGGCTGAAGCGGGAACTCGCCGGGTTCGAAATGCGCGGCCGGGGAATCGGTCGCGACGGATACGAAGTTTATGTGGACGGGGCGCCGGCGGGCTGGGTCACCAGCGGATCGCCGTCGCCGACCTTGGGTAAGAATATAGGGCTCTGCTACCTGCCGGCGGAACATGCGCGGGTGGGGAAATCGATCCAGATCCTGATCCGCAACCAGCCAGTGGATGCGGTAACCGTGGAAACTCCCTTTTACAAGCGAGCGAAATAGAAAATATGTACCCTGAAAATCTTCGATACACGAAGGATCACGAGTGGATTCTCGTGGAAGGCGAAACCGGCACCGTGGGGATTACCGACCACGCGCAGGAAGAGCTGGGAGACATTGTATTCGTGGATTTGCCGAAACCGGGCGCCAGAATGGAAGAGCACGGTTCGCTGGGCTCCGTGGAGTCGGTTAAAGCCGTTTCGGAGATCTACTGCCCGGCCGCGGGCGAAGTGGCCGAAGTCAATCCGGCGCTGGCGGATGCGCCCGAAAAACTCAATGAAGACCCGTACGGCGCCGGCTGGCTGGTGAAGCTCAAACTGAGCAACGCGCAGCAAGTTCAGAATCTGATGACCGCCGCCGAGTATCAAACTTATGTAGGAGCCGAAAAGTAGTTGCGTTATCTTCCGAAGTCCGATTCCGAGCGCCGCGCCATGCTGGACGCTTGCGGCGCGGCGACCGCCGATGACCTGTTCTCTCATTTGCCGGAGGCGGTGAGATTAAACCGGCCGTTGAACCTCGCGCCGGGGATCTCCGAATACGAGATCGTCGATTATTTCCGGGAACGCGCGGCGCAGAATGCCGCCGAATATCCGTCATTTCTGGGCGCCGGCGTGTACCGCCATTTCCGCCCGGTGCTGGTGGATACCGTGGCTTCCCGCGGCGAGTTTCTCACTTCGTATACGCCGTATCAGGCCGAGATTTCGCAGGGCACGCTGACCACGATCTTCGAATTTCAGACGATGATCTGCCAGTTGACCGGCATGGACGTGGCGAACGCCTCGATGTACGACGGCTCGACCGCGGTGCCCGAGGCCGCCATGATGGCGGTGCGGGCTACGGGCAAGGGCCGCGTGCTGGTCGCGAAATCCGTGCATCCCGAGTATCGCGAGGTGCTGGCCACCTATGCGAAACATCAGGGCATGCCGGTGGACGAGTTCGGCTATGTGCCGGAGGCCGGCACGATTGACCTGGAAGATCTCGACCGCAAAATGGACGATCTGACCGCGGCTGTGATCGTGCAATCGCCCAACTTCTTCGGCGTGGTGGACCAGGTGCGGGCGGCGGCGGAGATCGCTCACCGGCGCGGCGCGCTGCTGGTCGTCGTCTTCACGGAAGCGGTGTCGCTGGGGCTGCTGGAGCCGTCGGCCGGAGCCGATATCGTGGCGGGCGAATTGCAGTCGTTCGCGATCTCGCCGAGCTACGGCGGGCCGTTCGCGGGCATCATCGCCACCAGGGAGAAGTTCATCCGGCAAGTGCCCGGACGGCTGGTGGGCCAGACTACGGACTCGAACGGCAATCGCGCGTTCTGCCTGACGCTGGCGACGCGCGAGCAGCACATCCGGCGCGAGAAGGCCACCTCGAACATCTGCACCAACCAGGCGCTCATCGCCCTGATGGCCACGGTGTTCATGACGGTCTACGGCAAGCAGGGGCTGCGCGAGCTGGCGCAGCAGAATCTGGCGAAAGCGCATTATCTTGCAGGCAAGCTGAAGCCGCGGTTCTGCGGCAAGTTCTTCAACGAATTCGTAGTGAAATTAGAAGGAAAAACGCCTGACGAGGCGAACAAGGCATTGCTGAAGAAGAAAATCATCGGCGGGCTTCCGCTGGGGCGCTTTTATCCGGAGCTGGCGGACTCCATGCTGCTGTGCGCGACCGAAATGTCGCGGCGCGCGGACATGGACGCGGTCGCGGAGGTGCTGGCGTGATCAACAAAGTCCGCAGCCACCTTTCACAGAACGAGGCGCTGCTCTTCGAGCGCAGTTCGCCGGGGAAGAAAGCGTATCAATTGCCGGAGTTGGACGTGCCGGCGGTGGACGCCAAAGAGGCGCTGGGCGCCGAGCAGGTCCGGGAAGAGATCGAAGGGTTTCCGGAAGTGAGCGAGGTGGAGGCCATCCGGCACTTCACGCGGCTTTCGACCTGGAATTACGCGATCGATTACGGCATGTATCCGCTGGGCTCGTGCACCATGAAGTACAACCCGCGGATCAACGAAGTCGCGGCGCAGATCGAAGGCATGGCGTGGGCGCACCCGTATCAGCCGGAGGCGCTGGCGCAGGGCTCCATGGAAGTCATGGCGCGCCTCGAAGCGGCGCTGGCCGAAATCTGCGGGATGGACGCGGTGACGCTGCAGCCGGCCGCGGGGGCGCACGGCGAACTGACGGGCATTCTGCTGATCCGGGCGCTGCTCGAGAAGCGCGGAAATGCGCGCAGGAAAATTCTGATTCCGGATTCGGCGCACGGGACCAACCCGGCGACGGCGGCGATCGCGGGCTACGCCATCGAGAACATCAAATCGAGCGAGACGGGCGTGCTCGACGTTGCGGCGCTGGAGCGGATCGTCAATGAAGACGTGGCCGCCCTGATGGTCACGAACCCCAACACGCTGGGCGTTTTCGAGGAGAACATCGTGCGCGCGGCGGAGATTCTGCACGCCAAGGGCGCGATGCTCTACATGGACGGCGCGAACATGAATGCGCTGGTGGGAGTCGCGCGGCCGGGCGATTTCGGCGTGGACGTGATGCACCTCAACCTGCACAAGACGTTCTCCACGCCGCACGGCGGAGGTGGTCCGGGCGCGGGTCCGGTGGCCGTGAAAAAGGTGCTGGAGCCGTTCCTGCCCGTGCCGCGGCTGAAGCGTACGGGCAAGAAGTGGGCGTGGGACTACAAGCGAAAGAATTCGCTCGGCCGCGTCCGCGCGTTCTACGGCAATTTCGGAGTGCTGGTGCGGGCGCTGGCGTACATCCTGGCGCATGGCGGTCCGGGGCTGCGGAATGCGACCGTGGACGCGGTGCTCAACGCCGTCTACCTGCGGAAGCAACTGGAGCCGTACTTCGACCTGCCGTATTCGCAGCCGAACATGCACGAAGTGGTGTTCAGCGACGACCGGCAGGCAAAAAGCGGCGTGCGCACGGGCGATATCGCCAAGCGGCTGATCGATTATGGTTTCCACCCTTACACCGTGAGCTTTCCGCTGATCGTGCACGGCGCCCTCATGATCGAGCCGACCGAAACCGAAGGCAAGCTGGAACTCGATGCTTTCGTGGAGGCGATGGCCTCGATCGCGAAGGAAGTCGAGACGGATCCGCAACTGGTGAAGAACGCGCCCTATGGGACGCGCACCAGCCGGGTGGACGAAGTGACCGCGGCGCGGAAGCCGGTGCTGCGATGGAAGCCCCGGTAAAGCGGCTGGGGACCGGGGGCCGGGGGCCGGGTAAGCGCGGGCTTTGGGTAGTGCTGGGGCTCGTGCTATTACTTCGGCTTCCTTTTCTCAATCAGGCCATTCAGGGCGACGATCACATTTATCTCACCGAAGCGGCGCACACCCTCATCGACCCGCTGCATCCCAATAACGTGCCGTACGTGTTCATGGGCGATGTGGTGGATCTGCGCGGCCACTCGCACCCTCCGGGAAATGCGTGGCCGCTGGCAGCCCTGATCGCCATCTTCGGCGACGTCAAGGAAGTCCCCTTTCACGCGGCCTACCTGGTCTTCTCGCTGATCGCGGTGTGGGCCATGTGGTCGCTGGCGCGGCGCTTCTCGCCGCAGCCGCTCTGGGCGGCGCTGCTGTTCGTGGCGGTTCCGGCATTCGTCGTAAACGCAGGCTCGCTGGAGGCCGACGTCCCCTTCCTGGCTTTCTGGATGGCCGCGGTCGCGCTCTACTGCGCCGGCCGCCTGTGGTGGGCGGCGGCAGCGATGGCGATTGCGGCCATGATGGCCTACCAGGCCGTCTTCCTGCTTCCGATCCTGGGCGTCTACGCCTGGCTGTTCGATCGCAAAAACCGCGCGCGCTGGGCGGTGCTGGCGGTGCCCGTCGTAACCATCGTCGCCTGGCAGGTGTTCATGCGGGCCACCACGGGCGCCATGCCTGTCTCCAAACTCACCGGGTATTTCGCCGCTTACGGGTTTCAGGCGATCCAGCACAAACTCGCCAGCGCGCTGATGCTGTTCATTCATAGCTGGTTCATCGTCTTCCCGGCTCTGGTGCCGCCCGCTGCCGTGCTGGCGTGGCGCAAGCGGAAAGGGCCGGAAACGCTGTTCCTGCTGGCATGGATTGGGCTGTTCTTCGCGGGCGCGGTGGTGGTCTTCTTCGCGGGCTCGGCGCGGTATCTGCTGCCGATGGCCGCCCCGGTGGCGCTGCTGGCTTCCCGGCTCGACCGGCGCTGGCTGGCGTTGGGGTTCGCGGCGCAACTGGCATTGGGGCTGGGGCTCGCGGTCGTCAACTACCAGCATTGGGACGGATACCGCACGTTCGCGGCTTCGCTGCGCGGTCCCTCGGCAGGGCATCGTGTGTGGGTGGATAACGACTGGGGGCTGCGCTACTACCTCGAATCGCAGGGCGCGATGGCCGCGCGCAAAGACGAGCGGCTGCGGCCGGGCGACATCCTGGTGACCAGCGAACTGGGGTCCGGCTTGCGGCCGACCGTTCCGCTGGCGGCCATCGCCAAAGCGACCATCCAGCCGGCCATCCCGCTGCGGTTGATCGGGCTCGAATCGCACTCGGGGTACTCCACGGTGGACAAGGGCTTCTGGCCTTTCGGCGTCTCGGCCGGGCCGATCGACCGGGTGCGGGCGGAACTGGTGATGGAGCGCCATCCCAAACTCGAATACCTGACCATCAGAGAGCCCGGAACGGCCGGGCAGATCGTCAGCGGGGTGGATCCGTCCGACGGCTGGACTGCCCAAACGGCCGAGCTGATCGTGAAGAATCCCGCGGCGCCGAAGAAACTTCGCGTGGAGTTCTATATTTCACCGCAGGCGGCGGCGCGCAATCTGCGGTTGCTGCTGGACGGGCGCGAAGTGGCGGCAGGCACGTATTCGGGCGACGGCAAGTACACCCTGGAATCGGCGGACGCGCTTCGGGGAGCGGGAGTTTCGGCAGCGGTGGAACTCAAAGTAGACCGGACATTCCGGGTGCCGGGGGACCAGCGGGATTTGGGCGTGGTTTTGATCGGCGCCGGATTCGCGCCGTAGTATCCTGAAAATTATGGGATGTGGCGGTGGCGGCGGTTTCAACCAGATCGACAATACGATCCGTCCGGGAGCCCGCAAAGTCTTTTGCGTGAAGTTCCAGCGGGAAATGGAAGGGCTCGACGAGGTGCCGTTCGAAGGGCACCCGCTCGGCCAGCGCATCTATGAGAACGTCTCGAAAGAGGCGTGGAAGATGTGGGTCGAGCAAATGAAGATGATCATGAACGAGTATCGTCTGAACCTCGGCACGCAGCAGGCGCAGGAATTCCTCGTCCAGCAGATGGAGAATTACTTCTTCGGCGAGGGCGCGGCGCTTCCGCCGGACTACGTGCCACCTAAGACGAAGGCCTGAACGTCTCGAGCACGGCAGCGATATGGAACCGCAGTTCCCCGTGCGCGCGCCGTAGCGCGGCTTCGACTTCGGCTGGCGATTCCGCTCGCGCAAAAATAAAGCCAAGATAACTGGACCCTTCGGGCAGCATCTGCAGGCGTTGTCCGACCGTCGCCGCGATGATGACTTCCTCGATTCCCGGCACGGCGGAGGCTTGGTCTACACCTTCTACTGACTGATAGAGGCCGGCTTTCGGGATGGGGATCATCATGACGCCGGAAGCGCACGACTCGCGCTCCAGGCTGGTCACATCTTCTCCCAACGCATGGCGGAGGATGAGTTCTTCGAGAGTAGGGTAGGCCTCCTGGCCTGCCCGGCTTCGGAGCGCGACTTCGTCGCGGGGGCAGGCCAGGAGGCCTACCCTACTAAATTGCAGTGTCTTCGCGCACAAGCCGCCTATCGATCGCGCGTGGGCTTCGAGCATCCAGGCGCCTTCGGAGTTGTACCGCAATTCGGCGTGCACGGGGCCGTGGTGCAACCCCAGGGCATTCGCGGCCTCGCGGGTAGTCGCCACGAGTTCGCGTTGCACTTCGGCGGGCGCGCGGGAAGGCGTCACGTAGATGCTCTCCTCGAAAAATGGACCTTCGAGCGGGTCGGGCTTGTCGAAGATCGCCAGCGGTTGCAACGCACCCTCGGTGACAATGCTTTCGACCGCGAACTCCCGGCCGGGGATGTAGTCCTCCACCTGAATCTCGTTCTCCCCCATTTTCCGGATCCGCTGGTAAGCCGCCGCGAAGGAGGCGGGGTCGTCCGCGCGGATCACGCCCCGGCTCGCCGTGAGGCTTAGAGGCTTCAGTACGCACGGGAACCGCGCGTAATCCGAACCGGAGCGCGCACGGTGAAAGCGCGGCACGCGAACCCCCGCACGGTTCAAAAGCGTGCGCGCGAGATACTTGTTGTGGCACGCGCGGGCCGCTGCCGGCGAGTGGAACGGCAGCCCCAGAACCCGTGCCGCTTCGGCCGCCAGCACCGCGGGAATGTCGCCCACGGCGGCGACTCCGTCGAATGTGCGGCCGTGCAGCGCTTCGAGCGATCCGGCGATGAGGTCGAAGCGTACGGCAATCGCGCGGTCTCCCCAGGGGTCGGGGAGGATGTGGCAGCGGTCGGTCGCCAGCGTGAGTTCGACACCCAGGCGGCGCGCCACATCGGCGAAAACCCGGATCTGGTATCCGGTGGTCGCGGCGAAAAGCAGAACACGCTTCGGCACTAATTCTATTATCGTGGTTAATGTGAAAGCACTGGTGAAAAGTAAACGCGAGCCGGGGTTATGGCTCGACGACGTCGAGGTGCCCAGGATCGGGATCAACGACGTTCTGATTCAGGTGATGCGAACCGGGATTTGCGGCACCGATCTCCACATCTACAAGTGGGACGAGTGGGCGCAGAAAACGATTCCCGTACCGATGGCGGTGGGCCACGAGTTTGTGGGCCGGGTCGTCGAGGTCGGCTCGAACGTGGTGGATTTCTTTCCGGGCGACCTGGTGAGCGGTGAAGGCCACGTGGTCTGCGGCCGCTGCCGGAACTGCCTGGCCGGCCGGCGCCATCTGTGCGCCCACACCATGGGCGTCGGCGTGAACCGCCCGGGGGCCTTCGCGGAGTACATCGCCCTGCCGATGAGCAATATCTGGCGCCACAAGGAAACGGTTCCGCTGGACGTGGCTTCGATTTTCGACCCTTTCGGCAACGCGGTGCACACCGCGCTCTCGTTCCCCGTGCTGGGAGAAGACGTCCTGGTCACCGGCGCCGGTCCGATCGGCATTATGGCGGCGGCCGTGGCGGCCCACGCGGGTGCGCGGTACACCGTAATCACCGACGTCAATCCCTGCCGTTTGGAGCTGGCCAGAAAGATGGGCGTGACACGCGCGGTGAACGTGCGCGAGACCACGCTTCCAGAGGTCCAGAAGGAACTCGGAATGACCGAGGGCTTCGACGTCGGCCTGGAAATGTCCGGCAACGCCTCGGCGTTTCGCGACTTGCTCGCCAATATGAGCCACGGCGCGAAGATCGCGATGCTGGGGATCCCGTCGGAGCCGGTGTCGATCGACTGGACCACGGTGATCTTCAACATGCTCACCATCAAGGGCATCTACGGCCGCGAGATGTACGAGACCTGGTACAAGATGACCGTCATGCTGGAATCCGGCCTGGACATCATGCCCGTCATCACCCACCGCTACCACTACACCGAGTTCCAGAAGGGCTTCGAAGCGATGCTCTCGGGGAACTCAGGGAAGGTCGTACTCAACTGGGAGTAGAGCGGGCCGATTTCAGTTCCACTGCGCCGTAAAAATATTGAACTCGTAGCGCGACTTCGCCTCGCGATCGGAACAGAACGCCAGCGTTTTGCCATCCGGCGAGAACTCCGGAAACGAGGTGAAGCCGCCGAAGTTCGTCACCTGCTCCAGGCCGGTGCCATCCACGTTGATCAGGTACAGTTCGAAATTCCGGCTGTCGCACTGGTGCTTGTTGGACGAGAACAGAATCTTCCTGCCGTCGGGCGTGAACGTGGGGGCGAAACTGGCGCATCCGAAGTTGGTGATGGCATGCGCATTCCCGCCATCGGCGTCGCCCACCATGATCTCCATCTTCATGGGGGCTGTCAGGTTTTCCGCCAGCAGGGTCTTGTAGCGGTCCATCTCGGCCGCGGTCTTCGGGTAATTCGAACGCCAGACCAACTTCTTGCCGTCTCGTGAGAAAACCGCGCCGCCGTCGTAGCCTTCGCTATGCGTGATTTGCTTCTTGCCGGAACCGTCGGGCCGCATGGTCCACAGGTCGAGGTCGTGCGAGGCGAGCGACGTGTACACGATGCGGCCGGTTTTCCAGTTGACGGTGGCTTCGGCATCGTAACCCGGCGTATCGGTGAGCCGCTTTTCAATTTTCCCGTCGTCCGTAGCGCGGAAAATATCGTAGCCGGGGAACACCCCCCAGACGTAGCCTTTGCTGCGGTCGGGTTCGGCCGGGCAGGCCTCCGCGGCAAGGTGGGTGGAAGCGTAGACGATGTGGTGGTTATCCCCCAGGAAGTAGGCGCAGGTGGTCCGTCCCTTCCCCGTCGAGACCAGGTGCTGATTGCTGCCGTCGGCGTTCATGATGAAAATCTGGTCGCACGAATACGGCGGGCGCGTGGTCTGAAAAATCAGCCGCTTGCCATCGGGCGACCAGTACGCTTCGGCGTTCTCGAACCCGTGGGTAAGCTGGTGTATCTCCCCCAGGCGGTTCGTTTGCGCTCCGGCAACCGCAAGAGCCAATAAGAGTACCGGAATAGACAATCTCATAGGTCCAAAAGTGCCAGTATACTCGGTATGGAGAAAATTGATCGTTTCTTCGAGCAATTCAAGGTACAAGCCAACGAGTTGGCGGACAAAATCCGCGAACTGATTCACGAAGGCAATGTTCGCCGCATCATCATCAAGGACGAACACGGTCACACCTTCATGGAGATTCCCCTGACGGTGGCGACGATCGGGGCTGTTCTGGCGCCGGTCCTGGCGGCCGTCGGTGCGATTGCCACCCTGGTGGCGCGCTTCGATATCGTGGTGGAGCGCGCCGCACCTGCCGGTGCGCAAGGGTCCGGCCATGCTCCCGCCACCGATTCCAGCGTGGGAGCCACCGAAAACACCATGGATATGAAGGACACGGTGGCGCAGCGGGTGGATAAGAAAGGCACCAAACTGGAAGACCTCGGGGGAACGGGCGAGCACGATTCGAAAGGAGGCTAGCCGTTGGCCCGACTGGCCGGAAGACTGTTTCCGCCGCTTGCCCCAGTGCCCGGCAGTTGACAACGCAGCGGGCTGCGGACTTGTCGCGCGTCTCGCGGCCACATCTGATCAAACTGCTCGAGGCCGGAGAGTTGCCGTATCACAAGGCTGGCAGCCATCGGCGGATCTACCTCAAAGATCTCATCGCGTATCAAAAGCGCCGCGATCCAGCCGGTACACGACATCCGGGAGCCCCAGGACCCGGCGGGCGCGCCGGCAGGTTTGCTCGAGGACGCCGCGGGGTAGAATCAAGAGATCGCCCTCGCAATCACCGAAATTGCTCCGGTCCGTTCCCGTGCGCACACGGCGCATCTGCCCGCGCTGACGGGGATGCGGTTTCTGCTGGCTTTGTGGGTGATCCTGCACCACCTCACGGGGCCGGGTCAGTCGCTCGAACCGGCGGCCCTCGCCTTACCCGTACCGGTTTACACCTTGCTTCGAGGCGGTTATCTGGCGGTGACCACGTTTTTCGTGCTCTCCGGGTTCGTGCTGTCCCGGAGCTATTCCGGCACGAAATGGACAAGGCGCAATGTGGTCCGCTACACCGCCGGCCGGGTTGCGCGCGTTTATCCGGTCTATCTGCTGAGCCTGCTGATGGTGGCTCCGTTCATCGCAGCGGACCGCACTCCGGGAAAAGCGGGACTCGTTGCCGCGCACGGATTGCTGCTGCAGGGCTGGCTGGGGCACATTCCGGTGAACTGGAACACACCGGCATGGTCTCTTTCCTGCGAGATGTTTTTCTACCTCTCGTTCCCGCTGCTGGCCGCGTGGCTGGCCGGTTCGGGCTGGCGCAAGACGCTGCTGGTGGCGTTAGCCGCGTGCTGTCTCACCCGGGTGCTCTGGGCTGTCGGGGTTTCCGACGAGATCAAGCCGGTCATCCACCTTTCGGATTTCCTGATGGGAATCGCGTCGTCGTGCGCATTCGACCTGCTGGCCGCGCGCAAGAGGGCTCCGGCGGGCGCCTGGCTCTACGTGCCGGGCGTGGCCTGCGCCGCGGCGCTGATCGCCTGGCCACAACTGCTGCCTGCGGGCGTGGACCTGAACTCGGCCCTGCGGCCGCTGAATGCCCTGCTGCTCATCGGTTTCGCGCTTGGCGGAGGCGCGCCGGCCCGCGGCCTCTCGATGCCTCTCGTGGTGTACCTCGGGAAGGCCAGTTACGCGATGTACATTCTGCATGTCCCGATGCTGTGGTGGTATCTGCGCTGGTCGAACACGTTTTCCGCGCCGTTGTACCTGGCTGCGGTGATCGGGATTTCGGCGCTGGTCTATCGCTTCATCGAAGAGCCGGCCAACCGCTACCTGCGATCACGAGTCCAGGCTGCCCTTCAGCCCTAATTCTTCGGCGCGCGCCTGCATCGCCTTCACGCAGAACTCGACATGCTCTTCGAGCGGGACCGCGAGTTCGATGGCGCCGTCGATAATGTCCTGGCGGTTTACCGAACGCGCAAACGCCTTGTCCTTCATCTTCTTCTTCACCGAGGGTACATCCACCTCGAAAACGCTCCGGTGGGGTTTCACATACGAGATCGCGGTGATGAAACCGGCCAGTTCGTCGCAGGCGTAGAGCGTCTTCTGCAGCGGCGTTTCACGGGGCACGCCCGTGTGGTTGGCGTGAGAGAGGATGGCGCGGCGGATGGTTTCATCCACACCCCGCTCCGCCAGGATGGCTTCCCCTTTTTGCGGATGCCCTTCGAGGGTCGGGTGGATCTCCCAATCGAAATCGTGCAGCAGGGCGGTTACCGACCAGAGTTGCTCATCTTCGCCGAGTTTCCGGGCGTACGCGGTGACACACGTCTCCACGGCCAGGGCGTGCTTCCGCAGCCCGTCCGATTTCGTGTACTCGCAAAGTATTTCCCAAGCCTTTTCGCGATCGAGCATGTGAGACTTATCATATACCGGTGAGCAGGAAGACCGTCGAGATTGGCCTTGGCCTGATCGGCATCGGCAAGCCGTGGGGGCACGTCCCGCACCCCATCCCTTCGGATTCGCAGGCGCAGGCGCTGCTGGAGTTCGCCTACGAACTGGGCGTGCGGTACTTCGATACCGCGCCCTCATACGGGGATGGCGTCAGCGAGGAGCGGCTGGGGCGGTTTCTGCGGCAACTGGCTTCCTGGGAGCGCGCCTCGGTGACCGTGGCCACGAAATTCGGCGAGCATTGGGACGCCGCGGCCGGAACGCCCTACGCCGATCACTCGTTCGATTCGCTGCGCCACAGTCTGGACCGCAGCTTCGCGCGGCTCGGGGCGGTCGAAGTGCTGCAACTCCACAAGACCACCCCGGCGGCGCTGGCGAGCCCCGGCGTGGCGCGCGCCTGGGAGTACGCCCGCGGTTTGGGGATAACGCGCCTCGGCCCGAGCGTCAGCGATCTGGATTCGGCGCGCGCCGCGGCTGACGACCCGCGGCTGAACGTGATGCAGTTCCCCTATAACGCCGAGAACCGGCAGTTCGGGCCCTTCCTGAAACCGGGCAAGTGGATTGCCGTGAACCGGCCGTTCGCCATGGGCGCGCACGTGCGCCGCGATGGGTTCCGGTTCATCCTGGAGCGCGAGTTTACCGGGGTGATCCTCACGGGCACCACCTCGAAAGACCACCTCCGGGAGAACTGGGAGGCATTTCAGGAGTCGATCGGCTGACCCCATGCCGCGCGGCGGGCAGCCCGGAACTTCTCTTTATCGCGTTTCGTGACGCGCTCCGTCCTCAGCCCCTGCGGCGTGCACTCCTCGATCACGATCAGCCCGGGGTTGTGCTGCGGATGGCGGACGATCCGCGCCGGCGCGAGCGGTACGGCCTCGCGGCTGAGCGCAATATAGCTGAATTTCTCGTCCTCGTGCCCGAGTTCGCCGCCCTTGATGCGGCGGTGCAGCGACGAGCGCTCCACCCGCGCGGCGAAGTGGCACCAGTCGGGGGCCGCCATGGGGCAGGGCGCCTCGCCGGGGCAGGGCGCCGTCATGTGCGCGCCGGCGGCGAGAAGTCGATCGCGAATGGCCCGGATGAGCTCGAATCCGCGCGTCGTCCCGGGCTCGATGATGACGAGGGCGCGGCGCGCCGCCTGCCAGAGACGCGCGGCTTGGGCTACGCCGCCGCTTTCCCCAAGGGAGTATGCCGCGATCACGAGATCGCGCTCGGGAACGCCGGAAGTGAAATCGCGCGCCAGGAGTTCGGCGTCCGGAAGCCATTCGCGGGAGACCCCGGCGAGGGCCGCATCGCGCTCCACCATGGTGATGCCGGCTTCGGGGAAACACGCGCGCGCCGCCAATGACGCGGCTCCCGTCCCCGAGCCCACGTCGAGAATGCCGGACACGGACCCAAGGCGTTCCCGCACCTCCCGCAGCACCGTAAAGGCTGCCGCATAGGTCGCGGGCATGCGCGTGACGAGATAGGCCGCGACCCGGCTTGCGTCCGGCAGCCGCGGAGTGCGCCCCTCCCGGTAGGCTTCGGAAAGAGCCGTTGCCGCGCGCTTGAGTTCGGCAAACCCCACCGCCTCGGCGCGGGCTTCCACGGCGCGGCGGACTGGGTCGGGAAGGATCACACCCCGACTGTACAGCATAAGCCCGGTATAATGAACGCAGGCATTGGTCCAGATTCACCTCATCCTCACCGCCTGAATGCCGGCGGCCGCCCCAATCGCCGGCGACCTTTGACCGCCACCCATCCGTGAAATCAGTTATAACGGGTCCTGGAGTCTCTTTTATGAATGATCGTAAGTTCCTGAGCCGCTTTACCGTTGCGGCTGCGTGCGGCGCGCTGTTGTGCAGCGTCCCCTTGTTCGCGGGAGAAGGTATGTGGACCTTCGATAATCCGCCGCTCAAACAGTTGCAGCAGCAGTACGGATTTACGCCTACGCAACAGTGGCTCGACCACGTGCGGCTGTCGAGCGTCCGCCTGAATGACGGCGGATCGGGGTCGTTCGTCAGCCCCGGCGGGCTGCTCTTGACGAACCATCACGTGGCGCGCGGCCAGCTGCAAAAGAACTCCACCCAGGAACACGATTACATCAAAAACGGCTTCTACGCTGCGACGCCCGGCCAGGAAATGAAGTCGCCGGATCTCGAAGTGAACGTCCTGGTGTCGATGGAGAACGTCACGGACCGGGTGATGAACGCGGTGAAGCAGGCGAAGACCGCGGCCGGGGAGTTCGCGGCGCGGCGGGCGGCAATCGCCGGGATCGAACGTGAGAGCCTCCAGAAAACCGGGCTGCGGTCCGACGTAGTGACGCTCTACCAGGGTGGCGAATACTGGCTCTACCGCTACAAGAAGTACACCGACGTCCGCCTGGTGTTCGCGCCCGAGGCGCAAACCGCGTTCTTCGGCGGCGATCCGGACAATTTCACGTATCCGCGGTACGACATCGACTTCGCGATTTTCCGCGTCTACGAGAACGGCAAGCCGATCGACAGCACGAACTATCTGAAATGGAATCCCAAGGGCGCGGCCGATGGCGAGTTGGTGTTCGTCTCGGGGCATCCCGGGTCCACCGCCCGGCTCGAAACCCTGGCGCAGCTCGAAGGCATGCGGGACGTGGCTCTGCCGCTCACGCTGAAACACCTCCGGCAGCGCGTGACGATCCTGAAGCAGTATTCCGCCCGCGGGCCGGAACAGGCGCGCCAGGCCGCCTCGATGATTTTCGGCCTCGAAAATAGCGTGAAGGCCCGCGCCGGCCAGTACCAGGGTCTGCTGTCCAAGACCGTGATGGACAAGAAGGCGGCCGAGGAAGCGGACTTCAAGGCCAAGGTCGCCGCCAATCCGCAGTGGCAAGCGGCGTACGGCAGCGCCTGGGACGAGATCGCCCAGGCCGAGAAGAAGTCGCTTTCCCGCCTGAACGAAGCCAACTACCGCGACCTGGGTTCCTCGCTCGCCGCCACCGCGAGCACCATCGTCGAATACGTCGCGGAAGTGCAGAAACCCGACGGCGAACGGCTGCCCGGTTTCCACGACGCCCAGCTCGAATCACTGAAGCTGCGGCTGTTCTCACGGGCTCCGGTGTACCCGGAGTTGCAGAAGGCCCAAATGATCGGCG
The DNA here is from genome assembly GCA_963796485.1 of Bryobacterales bacterium. Lineage (GTDB taxonomy): Bacteria > Acidobacteriota > Terriglobia > Bryobacterales > Bryobacteraceae > CAWCDJ01. The sequence goes on along the minus strand of CAWCLV010000007.1, from coordinate 252,996 downwards.
CGCTGGAATGGGACCTGAGCGGCGCCGGGCCAAGCGATCCGTTCCTCAAGCTCGTGTTGGATGGCCGCACGCCTGAGCAGGCCGCGGCGGCGCTGGTGGACGGGACGAAACTGGCGGACCCGGCGTTCCGGCGGCAGCTCATCGACGGCGGCGCGGCCGCGGTCGCGGCTTCGAATGACCCGATGATCGTGCTCGCCCGCAAACTCGATCCGCTGCACCGGGAACTGATCAAGTGGAGCCAGGAGAACGTACAAAGCGTCCTTCAGGCAGCCGGCGAGAGACTCGGCAAGGCCCGCTTCGCGGCCTATGGAAAAACCACCTATCCGGACGCGACGTTCACGCTGCGGCTGTCCTACGGCGAAGTGAAGGGATATCCGATGAACGGCACCAAGGCTCCGCCGAAAACTACCCTCTACGGGCTGTACGATCGCGCTTTGGGGTTCGACAACAAGGGCGATTTCGCGCTTGCGGAGCGCTACGTGAAAGGCCGCGACAAGCTGGATCTCTCCACCCCCATGGATTTCGTGACCACGAACGACATCATTGGCGGGAACTCCGGGTCGCCGGTCATCAATCGCAAGGGCGAGATCGTCGGACTGATATTTGACGGAAATATCGAGTCGCTCGTCGGTGATTTTGTGTACGATGGCGAGGCGAACCGGGCGGTAGCGGTCCACACCGCCGTAATGACCGAGGTGCTGAACAAGTTGTACGGCGCGGGCGCTCTCGTCAACGAGTTGATGGGATCAGGCCAGTAGAGACCGGGACCAGGAGGACAGAACCGGCGCCCGTGCGAGTGCTAACTTCGAATTGATGGCGAAGTTTCTCATCGGCCTGGTCACGGGCGCGCTCCTGGTCTTTCTCTCGTTCTTTCTTCTGTTCTTTTTTCTACTCCGCTTCGGCGAGGCGCCTCCGGCAATCGCCTCCGATTCGGTGCTGGTGATGCGCCTTTCGGGCGATATCCCGGAGAAGCCGCCCATGGAACTGCCCGCCTTCCTGGGGGGCTCCCGAGGCGGCGCCACCATCCCGCGCATCTGGATGAGTCTCAAGGAAGCAGCCGTCGATTCGCGCATCCGGGCCGTAATGGTGGAGCCCTCCGGCCTTTCGTCGGGCTGGGGCAAACTGGAAGAGATCCGCCGCGACCTGGCGCAGTTCCGCAAATCCGGCAAGCCCGTGTTCGCTTATCTCCGCTCGCCGAATGGCAGGGATTACTACGTGGCCCTGGGCGCCGACCGCATCTATCTCGGCCCGCAGGAGCCGCTCATGCTCAAGGGGCTTCGCGCCGAGTCCCTCTATTTCAAGAACACGCTCGATAAACTCGGGGTCACCGTCTTCGTGGAACACGCCGGGAAGTACAAAGACTTCGGCGACATGTTCACGCGTTCGAGCATGAGCCCGGAAACGCGGGAAGTGCTCACCTCGGTCGTGGACGGCGTGTACGGCGACCTGGTAAACCGGATCGCGGAAGCCCGCGGGAAATCGCCCGGCGAGGTCCGCGCCATCATCGACCGGGGCCCGTTCACCGCGACGGATGCGCTGAAAGCGGGGCTGGTGGATGAGTTGCGCTTCGAAGACCAGGCGTGGGGCGAACTGCGCGACCGCTTGAAACTCGGCGGCGAGCCGGTGAAGGTTTCGCTGGACAGCTACGACCAGGTGCCGCCCGAAGACACCGGCCTCAAAGGCAAGAGCCGGATCGCCCTGGTGACCGGCGAGGGCGACATCGTGCAGGGAGACCCCGACGATACCGGCGACGAAAACAACATCACGGCCTACGGTTTCAATCGCCTCCTTCGGGAGGTGGAGAAAGACTCGACGATCAAAGGCGTGATCGTACGCATCGATTCGCCCGGCGGCGGTGTCTCGGCCTCGGACCAGATCTGGCGGCAGATGAACCTGCTCAATAAAAAGAAGCCGATGGTCATTTCGATGTCCGATGTAGCCGCTTCCGGCGGCTACTACATGGCCATGACGGGAGCCCCGATCGTTGCCTACCGCGCCACCGAGACTGGTTCGATCGGGGTGGTTTTCGGAAAACCCGATCTGCGCGGGTTGTACAACAAGATCGGGGTCGCTAAGGATTTCATCGAGAGGGGCAAGCACGCGGATATCGATTCCGATTACACTCCGCTGACGCCTGACGAACAGGCATTGCTGCGGCAGGGGATCGATCAGTCGTACACCGATTTTGTGAGCAAGGTCGCTGCCGCCAGGCACAGGCCGTACGGCCAGATCGAGCCGGTAGCGCAAGGGCGCGTGTGGTTGGGGCAGCAGGCGGCCGGGAATGGGCTCGTAGACGAGTTGGGCGGCCTCGATTCTGCTGTAGAGTTGCTGAAGAAACAGGCGAAAATACCCGAAACGGAGACCGTTACCGTCGTCACGTATCCCGCGCGCCGCAGTCTCTGGGATATGCTGCTTCACCGGCCGCGGCCCGGCGACCTGTTGGAGTCCAGGCTATCTCCAATTTTCGGCCGCGTTCCGTTTCGGGCATGGATGAAGGGTGGGTATCTGCGTATCCTGCCGAACTGGGTAACCGTGCAGTGAACGGCGCGGTCTAAACTGGTAGAGGGAGAATTCAGTGCATTCCCACGCACACCACCATGGGGGAACCGGAGCGGTTCTTCGCTGGTCGATGGTGGCAACCTTCATATTTGTAATTGTCGAAGTGGTTGCGGGCCTCAAGGCTCATTCCCTCGCCCTGCTTTCCGATGCCGGCCACAATTTCACGGACGCGGGAGCGTTGCTGCTCGCCTGGGTGGGGTTCTATCTCCAGTCCAAGCCGGCGGACGAGTCGAAGACCTACGGCTACCATCGCGCCGGAGTGCTTTCCGCCTTCGTGAACGCTCTGACTCTGCTCGGGCTTTCCGCCTGGATCTTCTACGAGAGCGCTCTCCGCCTCAGCCGCCCCGAACCGGTGCAGGAATGGGTGATGGTCGCGGTAGCCGCCGCCGGGCTCGTTCTGAATACCGGAATCATGCTGGCCCTGCGGAGCGCCAGCCGGAACGATATCAATATCCGCAGCGCCTTCGTCCACATGCTCGGCGACGCATTGGGCTCGGTTGCGATCATCGCAGGCGCGCTTGTCATCCGGTACACCGGCATCGTGCGGGTGGACCCGTTGCTCTCGATCCTGATCGGCGTCCTGATCGTCTGGAGCGCCTGGGACATCATTCGCGAGTCCCTGAACATCCTGCTCGAAGGGCTGCCGCGCGGGATCCGTCTCCAGGACGTGACTTGCTCGATGCAGGCGGTCGATGGAGTGCTGGGCGTTCATGACCTGCACATCTGGAGCCTCGGCTCCGACGCCCACGCGCTGAGTTGCCACGTCCTGATCGAGGATCTGCCCCTGTCTACGAGCGACGGGATCCTGCGACGGTTGAATGGCATGCTCGACGAGCAATTCCACATTTCGCACACCACGGTGCAGTTCGAGCACGTCAGTTGCGAAATCTCCGAGAACGGCTGCGCCATCCCGGTGCGCCACAATCACGACGATCACGAGCACTAAGGATCTTTCAATAACGTTCTAAATCAGTTGGAGCGAAACTCGTAACTGCTAATTTAACCGCGGAGTCGCGGAGGCGCGGAGAAGAAAACGCGGAGAGAGAAACAAAATCAGATCTTGAGAGCACGGAGGGAGCGGAGAGCATCGGGAACGTGTGCGTACCTCCGCTCGCCCCGCGATCTCAAAAGCATTGTTCTCTTCTTTCTGTTCTCCGCGTTTCCCTCCGCGCCTCCGCGCCTCCGCGGTAAGGTTCCATTCCTGTCTTCCGGATGACCTTCGGTCGCGGTAACAGCTTTTACCGGCTCCTTCTGCGCCTCTCCGCCGCCCGCACCTGCAGCTCGTTCATTCCAAAATAATGCGCCACTTCGTGCCACACCGTATCCTCCACCAGTCGCGCCAGGTGCTCCGGGCCCTGGGCCATCCTCTCATGAGGACCCTGGAAAATCGTGATCCGGTCGGGCATGGCGAACGGTTCGAACACGCTCCGGGTGGTCAGCGGCCGCCCCTCATAGAGGCCCAACAGCGTGCTTCCGTGCGGTACCCGGCCCCGGGCCAGTTGTTCGGGCGAGGGCTCGTCCTTCACCACGAGCGCGACATTTTGCAACCGGCGCCGGAAACGGACGGGGATCCGGCGGTATGCGGCAGCGACTAGAGAGTCGAATTCGTCAGGGGTCACCCGCCTGTTATTCTATTTCTTGGCAGATTCCAAACCCAAACGAGTGGTAGTTGCGATCGACGGCCCGGCTGGGGCCGGCAAGAGCACCATCGCGAAGCGTCTGGCGTGCAGGCTGGGCTTTACCTACATAGACACGGGCGCCATGTACCGGGCGGTGGCCCTCTGGGCTTTTCGCCGCGACATAGGCTTCGACGACATGCACCGCATGGAGCAACTGGCTGCCGCCGCCGAGATCGAACTGGCCCCCGGCCGCATCAGCCTCAACGGCGAAGACGTGACCGATGCCATCCGCACCGCCGAAGTCTCCAACGGAGCCTCGAAGATCGCGGTCATCCCGGGCGTCCGGCGCGCCATGGTGGCCAAGCAGCGGGAAATCGGCGAGCGCACCAGTGTGGTGATGGAAGGGCGCGACATCGGAACCGTGGTGTTCCCGGATGCGAACGTCAAAATCTTTCTGGACGCCAACCCGCCGGAGCGCGTGCGCCGGCGGCTCGAGGAACTCCGCGCCAAGGGCGAAGAGGTGGCCGAGAGCGCGCTCGCGGCGCAGATGAAAGAGCGCGATCAGCGGGACAGCACACGGTCCGACGCCCCGCTCTCGCAGGCGCCCGACGCCGTTTACCTGGATTCTACGGCGCTCGGCATCGAGGAAGTGACGGAGGCCATCCTCAAAATTGTTCGCGCCCGGGTAACGAACGGAAAGGAACTCCATTGAAAGACCTGCTCGTGATGAAGTTCGGCGGCACCAGCCTCGGCTCCGCCGAGCGGATGCGCGTAGCGGCCGGACTGGCATCCGCCGAACGCGTCCGGCGTCCGGTAGTGATGGTGGTCTCGGCAATGTCGAAGATCACCGACCTCCTGCTGGACACCATGCGGCACGCCGAGGGCGGGGACCGCAACGGTATCGCCACCAATCTCGCAGCGCTGCGTTCCCGCCACGAAGACGCCTGCCGCGGTCTGTTGCCGGAAACCCGGCACGCCGCCGTAGTTGCCGCGATCCACGAATTGATTCGTGAATTCGAGCGCATCGTAAACGGTATGGCTATGCTGAGCGACCGGCCGCCGAGGTCCGTGGACGAAGCCTTAGCGGTGGGCGAGCGCCTCTCGGCCTTGCTGGTTTCCGAGCATCTCAAAACGGAAGGGATCCCCGCGGTCGCCGTGAATGCCTGGGACGTGGTGGTGACCGACGCCGTTTTCGGCAATGCATCGCCGCTGATGGAGCCGACCCGCGCCAAAGCGGGCGCCCTGCTGATGCCGCTCCTGGAACAAGGCATGCTGCCCGTCATCACCGGCTTCAACGGCGCCACTGCCGATGGCCGCCCCACCACGCTCGGCCGCGGCGGTTCGGACTTCTCGGCGTCGATTCTGGCTGCCGCCCTGGACGCCTCCGAGTTGTGGATCTGGACAGACGTCGATGGCATCATGAGCGCCGACCCGCGGCTCGTGCGCGACGCGCAGGTTCTCTCCGAAATCACCTACGCGGAAGCCGCCGAATTGGCCTACAACGGCGCCAAGGTGCTGCATCCCCGCACGCTCGCTCCGCTGGTCGAAAAGAAAATCCCGGTCTGGAGCAAGAACAGCTTCGCCCCCGAGAAGCCGGGCACCCGGATTGTCCCCGCCGTTGCCGTGGAAAATGGAACCCGGGCCGTGGCCTCGATGCGCAACGTCGCCCTGGTTTCGCTGGAGCCGGCGAGTTCCGAAATCAACGCCGTGCAGATCATGGCGCGGTCGCTCGACGCCATTGCCCGCGCCAACGTCGAGGTGCTGGTGGTTTCCAGTTCCAGCTACCGGCAGAGCTTCTGCTTCCTGGTTCGGGAGGAGGAGTTGGAGCGCTCGACGCAGGCGCTCGAATCGGCGCTGGCCCTGGAACTGGCTCACCACTACGTACACCCGCTTCACGTGAACCGGAATGTCGGCTTGCTGGCGGCGGTTGGCGAGGGAATGCAGGGGAAAGCGGGGCTCGCCGGGCGTATCTTTACCGCCATCTCGCGCGAGAATGTCAATATCATCGCTATCGCCCAGGGGTCGAGCGAGCTGACCATCGCCGTAGTGGTCCGCCGGGACGGCCTGGAGAAAGCCGTTTGTGCGGTTCACGCCGAGTGTGAGCTCGGCCAGGGCCCGCCGGTTCCAAAGAGCGCCGGCCTTTCTACGGTATAATGGAATTTCCCCTATAGAACACAGGAGTTCTGCTAGTAATGTTTGATCTGTTCCGCAGCCGAGATAAAGCCGTGCGCATCCTTCTGGGCGCAATGCTGGTGCTGGTCGGCCTTTCCATGCTCACCTACCTGGTCCCGAATTACAACACGGGAGCGGGGGGCAATGACCAGGTGATTGCCAAGGTCGGCGGGGAGGAGATCTCCACGGCGTACATTCAGCAACTGATTCAGGCCACGATGCGCGGCCGGCAGTTGCCGCCCGAGATTATCCCCAACTATGTCCCCGAGATCGTCAACAACGTGGTGACGGACCGGGCGCTCGCTTACGAGGCGGGGCGGTTGGGCTTCCAGGTGACGGATCAGCAGTTGCAGCAGGCGATCCAGCAGGTGCTGCCGAACCTCTTCCCCGATGGCAAATTCGTCGGTAAAGATGCCTACGCGGCGCTTCTCGCCCAGCAGAACCTGACGATTCCGCAGTTCGAAGAGGATCTGAAGCGGCAATTGCTGATTACCAGGCTTCGCGATATCGCCCTCGAAGGCACCGTCGTCACGCAACAGGAGATCGAGGCCGAGTACCGCAAGAAGAACGAACAGATCAGGGTCGAGTTCGTCAAGATTTCCCCGGACAAGTACAAACCGGAGATCCAGGTGACGCCGGAAGAGATGCAGTCGTACTTCAAGACGAACATCGCGCGTTACAACATCCCCGAGCGCCGGAATCTGGTGATCCTCATGGCCGATCAGGCGAAGATCCAGCAGACGGTCAGCCCGACCGACGCCCAGCTCCGCACCGCCTACACCCAGGACCAGGCTCAATTCCGCGTTCCCGAGACCGTGAAGGTTCGCCATATCCTGCTGAAAACCCAGGGAAAGCCGGCTTCCGACGACGCCAAGATCAAGGCCCAGGCCGAAGAAATCCTGAAACAGGTCAAGGCGGGCGCGAACTTCAACGACCTGGTGAAGAAGTATTCGGAAGACCCCGGCTCGGTGAACACCGGCGGAGTTTACTCGGTGCAGCGCAACGGCCAGATGGTTCCGGAGTTCGAAAACGCTGCTTTCACCCTCAAGCCGGGTGAGAGCGCCCTCATCAAGACCACCTACGGCTATCACGTCATCCAGGTGATGCAGCACGACCCCGCCCGGGTGAAGCCATTCGACGAAGTCAAAGCCGACTTGGCCTCCCAGTGGACCAAGCAGCGCGTCAATAACGTGATGCAGCAGATCTCCGACAAAGCGCAAGCCATGCTGCAGAAGGATCCCACTCATCCCGAGGCGGTGGCCTCCGCGTTGAACATGCAGGTCATTACGGCGAATAACGTGGAATCCGGCAAGCCGGTTCCGGGCGTTGGACCGAGCCCCGACCTCGACCAGGCGGTCTCCGGCCTGAAGAAGGGCGAAGTGAGCCCGGCGGTAGCGGTTGCCGGCGATAAGATCGTGGTCGCGGAAGTCACCGACGTGATTCCATCCCGCCCGGCGACGCTGGACGAGGTGAAGGACCAGGTTCGCGACGCCATCCTCCAGGGCCGGCTCGCAGTCGCCGTGCAGAAGCATTCGCAGGAACTGGTGGACAAGGCGAAGTCCATGGGCGGCGACCTTGCCAAAGCGGCGAAATCGATGGGCCTGGAAGTGAAGACCTCCGAAGATTTCAACCGCAACGGCTCCGTCAAGGATCTCGGTTCGGCCGCCTACTTGCAGGAAGGCTTCGCCCGCCCGGATGGTTCGATCATTGGCCCCATCTCCACGCCGGACTCAACGGTAGTCGCGAAAGTCGTCGCGCACATCGCGCCGGACATGTCGAAACTCGCAGCCGACCGCACAAGCATTCGCGACGACCTGAAGAGCCAGAAGGCGCGCGACCGCAACTCGCTGTTCGAAGCCGGCATACGGGACCAGCTCGCACGCGAGGGCAAAGTCAAGATCTACCAGGACGTGGTACAGCGCCTGGTCGCCAACTATCGAACATCCTAATCACGGATGCTCCGAAATCTGCTGGACCTATACCGGACGCTGACGAATCCCGAGCAGCTCATCCACCTGCTCAGCACTCTGCTTTCGGGCTGGCTCGGTTACGCCACGCTGTTCGCGATCGTGTATTCGGAGACCGGCCTGCTGGTGGGTTTTTTCCTCCCCGGCGATTCGCTCCTGTTCACGGTCGGAGTGGTGGCTGGGGCGGGTCAACTGGACCTGCTCACGGTGATTGTGGTGCTCTCTGCCGCCGCCATCCTGGGCGATTCGACCGCCTACCTGCTGGGCCGCAAGACGGGCCCGCGCATCTTCAGCCGGCCGGACTCGCGGCTCTTCAAGCAGGAGTACATCACGCGTACGCGAGCGTTCTATGAACGCTACGGCGGCAAGACGATCGTGATGGCGCGTTTCGTGCCGATCATCCGGACATTCGCCGCGTTCGTCGCCGGCGTCGGCCAGATGCCCTACATCAAGTTCATCCCATTCAGCGTTTTTGGCGGAATCGGGTGGGTGACGACGATGTCGGTTCTGGGCTACGAGGTGGGTGGGATACCGCTGGTGCGGCAGTACTTCGACAAGATCGTTCTGCTGATCATCGCGATCTCGCTTGTGCCTACCTTCCTCGAGATCTGGAAAGCCCGCCGCAAGCGCCCCGAAACCGAGCGCGTGCGGGCGTTGTAGGATAGGCTTCCCGGGCGCTCTCCGCTCGCCTGGGCAGACCGGGAGGTCTACCCTACCGAACGCCCCAGCAAACCGGCTGCGAACAGCCGTTCATCCACTCTCCCCAGCTTTGTGACCAGCGCCGGCAGCAGCGGCGTGTGCGGGATGTCGCAGAGGTGCTCGGGAATCGTCCAGACATCCTCCTCCGCCGTCATCCAGCCGGTGCAGTCGAACCGCGCCAGGTTCACCGGCCGCGAGTATCGCCGCAGCGTCTTTTCCTTCCGCAGATTGTAGTAGTGCTCGAAATACGACATCACCAGCTCCCGCAGCGTGCGGTAAACCGGTTCCCGGTATCGCAGGCCTGAATAATTCGACTTGGCGAGCGCGCCCCAATGCCCGTGGGAGCGGAACACCGCCAGCACGTGGTCGTCATCGCGCACCGCCTCGAGATCGAGCAGCAGCGGCGGATGCCCGATCATCCGCAGCGCGGCGGCGGCGAACAGTGCGCCCTCCATGCAGTGCGCCGTGCGGTCGCGCAGGACGCGGCGGGGCGAGCGGCAAGTTGGCCCATCCGGCTCCTTGTTGTAGGCCACCTCCACATCCAGGAACCGCTGAATCTTTTCGGGTGTGTTGAGCCGGCGGAATACCGCGCGTTCCGCGGCAGTGAGGCCATCGGGGAGCATTTTGCTCAGGTTAGCGTACTTGACGGCGGCTTTGCGGCAGGCGAGCATCAAGCTATGGGAAAGCGCCTCTTTCTGTTCCTGCTGCCGGCCCTTGTCTTTGGGCAGACTACCCAGAACTCCGTCACCGTCACGGCATCGCGGACCTCCGACCTCAAGCCCGATCAGGTTGTCTTCGAGGTCGACGTTACTACTCCGGTCAGTTCCAGTCGCGACGACGCCGTTTCGGCGCTCGAAGGAACGAATGTCACCGCCGCCAATTTCAGCGGCGTAAGGACCACCCAGACGTACACGGGCTCCCAGCCCCAAACCCAGCTTGTATGGTCGTTCAGCCTGACCGCCGATCTCGCGAACATGAAGGAAACGGTGGGTATGCTGAGCGCCGCCCAGCAGCGGCTCGCGGCGAAGAATAATGGCCTCGCAATCGCATTTTTCGTGCAGGGCACGCAGGTTTCGACGCGCCTCGCGCAGACGCAGCAGTGCGCGGTGGGCGACCTCATCTCCGATGCCCGCGCGCAAGCGCAAAAGCTGGCCACTTCGGCCGGCATGAGCCTCGGTTCGATATTGTCGATCTCCGGAGCGAGTTCCATCACCGCCGCCGGGTTCGGGTCGGTGATCCAGGCCCCGGTCTGCACGCTCACGGTCCGGTTCTCGCTGGGGGCGTTTTGATATGCGTGCCCTGATTCTGTTGCTGACCGCGGCCGCCGCCGCATTCGGCCAGTCGGATTCCGGCATCATCACGATTACCGCGACCCGTACGATGCCCGCTCAACCGGTGAGCGCCACGGTTCAAGTGCAAGTGACCGTCCCGCAGGACGCAACCCTCGACGATGCCTTGGCCGTCATTAGCGCAGCAGGCTTCACGGCCGCCGATTGGACGGGCGTTTCCGGCCAGGTATTAGACCCGGCCGCCGGTAGTGCACCCCAGCCGGGCTTCACGTGGACCTTCTCCAAAATCGTTTCGGCCACAGATCTCCCAGCGACCCTCGCGCCGTTGCAAAGCAAGTCCGGGAGCAGTGTTTACTATTCCGTGGGCGCCGCTTCCTCGCAGCCGCCGGAATGCAATTACGCGGCCCTGATCGGGGACGCACAGTCGCAAGCCGCCAGAATAGCCGAAGCCGCGGGCATGAAACTGGGCGGCATCGTTTCTCTTGCGAAAGGGGCGCAGGTCCAACTGGCTCAGATCCCGACAGCGGTATATCGGACCGGCGATTTCAGCGCGGTTCTCTCAAACGAGCGAGTCGGTAGCGCCTCGTTTCTGCTCGGCCAGATCTCGACCGTACCACCGCCCCCGGCCTGCACGCTAATCGTGCAGCTGAAGCTGGTAGGATAGGCCTCCAGGCCTGTCCAACGCGCCGGAGGCGCGCGCCGCCGGGTTACCGCTGATTCGACTTGAGTACCTTCTTCCTCATGCGAATCGAAGCCGGGGTCACCTCGACGAACTCATCGTCGCGAATAAACTCAATCGCCTGCTCCAGGTTCAAAATCCTGGGCGGCACCAAGCGGATCGCCTCGTCCGCCGTGGACGCCCGCATATTGGTCAGCTTCTTCTCTTTGACGATGTTCACGTCGAGATCGCTGTCGCGGGCGTTTTCCCCCACGATCATCCCCTCATAAATCTCGGTGCCCGGAGTGACGAAAATCTCACCGCGCTCCTGAAGGTTGAAAATGGCATACCCCGTGGCCCTGCCCGCCCGGTCGGCCACCAGCGACCCCGTGGGCCGCGTCGGGATCTCACCCTGCCATTCGATGTACCCGTGGAACAGCGAATTCATGATCGCCGTTCCGCGCGTGTCCGTCAGAATATCGCTGCGCAGACCGATGAGCCCGCGGGACGGGATCAGAAACTCCAGCCGGACGCGCCCCGAGCCGTGGTTCACCATCTTGCTCATCTTGCCCTTGCGCGAGCCAATCTTCTCGATGACCACGCCCAGGAAAGTCTCCGGACAGTCGATCACCAGCACTTCCAGCGGCTCCTGCAACTTGCCGTTGATCGTCCGGGTGAGGATCTCCGGTTTGCCGACGGCCAGTTCGTGCCCTTCGCGCCGCATCATCTCGATCAAAATGGCGAGCTGCAACTCGCCCCGGCCCATCACCTTGAACGTGTCGTGGCCGAGTTCCTCCACCCGGATCGAGACGTTCGTCAGCAGTTCCCGATCCAGCCGCTCGCGCAAGTTGCGCGACGTGACCCACTGGCCTTCCCTGCCGACAAAGGGCGACGTGTTGATGGTGAATGCCATCGCGATGGTCGGCTCGTCGATGTGGATCTGCGGCAAGGGTTCCGGTGTCTCCGCGTGGGTCACAGTCTCGCCGATCGTGATGCCCTCCACGCCGGCGATCGCCAGGATGTCGCCCGGGACCCCGATGGTTTCGTCCACCCGCTTCAGCCCCTCGAAGGAGTACATCTTGGTGATCTTGGTGGTGTGGAACGAGCCGTCACGCTTCGCGATCGCCACCGTGTCGCCATACTTCAGCGTTCCGTTAAAAACACGGCCGATCCCCAGCCGTCCGAGGTAGTCGCTGTAATCCAGGTTGGCGATCAGCTTTTGTAATATGCCGTCCGGATCGCCCACCGGCGCCGGGATGTGCTCTAAGATCGCATCGAACAGCGGGCGTAAGGTGGTGGAGGGATCGTCCATCGTTTTCTTCGCGATCCCGGTTTTCGCGATGGTATAAAGCACCGGAAAATCGAGCTGGTCTTCGGTGGCGTCGAGATCGATGAAGAGATCGTAGACCTCGTTCAGCACTTCCTGCACGCGCGCGTCGGGGCGGTCGATCTTATTGATCACCACGATGGGCGGCAGTTTCGCTTCGAGCGCCTTGGAAAGAACGTAGCGCGTCTGCGGCAGCGGGCCTTCGCTCGCGTCCACCAGCAGCATTACCCCATCCACGATCTTGAGGGCACGCTCCACCTCGCCTCCGAAATCGGAGTGCCCCGGGGTGTCCACGATGTTGATCTTTACGCCGTGGTAGCGGACGCCGGTAATTTTCGCGAGAATCGTGATGCCGCGCTCACGCTCAAGGTCGTTCGAATCCATCACGCGTTCAACGTGTTCTTCATTGACGCGGAAAATGCCGCTCTGGTTGAGCATGGCATCCACTAGGGTGGTCTTCCCATGGTCCACATGGGCGATGATGGCGATGTTGCGTATGGCTGTATTGCTACTCTTCATGAATCACGTCTATCGGCTTGAGGCGCGAGGCGACCCGCGCCGGATAGAGTCCGGCCAGAACCGTGACGCACCAAACCGCAAACAGTGCGCCGAGAAGCAGTTCTCTGGGGGGATGAAACTGGATGGTCCAGCCGAAACTCTGCTTGTTGACTACGAATACTAATAGTAGCGAAAGTGCGAGCCCAAGCGCTAATCCGAGCAGAATCGCGAGCAGCCCCAAAAACGCCGCCTCCGTCAGAATCATGCCCCGAACCTGACCGCCGGAGGCTCCCAGATAGCGCAGGAGGCCCAGTTCGCGCCGCCTGTCCAGCACCAGAGCGAGGAGCGAGTTGGCCGCGCCCAGCATCGCCACCAGGATGGCCACCGCTTCGAGCGCATAGGTGATCGTGAAGGTACGGTCGAATATTTCGATGGAGTTGCGGCGCAGGTCCCGGTTCAGCGCAACCGACACCCCGTAGGGCGCGGCACGAAGCTCGATCTCGTGCTGGGCCGCCGCTGCGTCCACCCCCGGCTTCAGGTACAAAGCCGCATTCGTCGGCGGTTGACCGGGCAGGTACTTCAGCAGGGTGGAGCGGTCCACGATGACGTACCCCTGGCTGCTCGAGTACTCGTAATAGACGCCCGCCACACTCAGCGTCACGTCGTGGGCGCCGATCGCGACCCGCAGGCGGTCGCCGGGGCGCACATGGTGCAGGTTGGCGAAGGGCTCGCTCACCACGGCTCGGTCGCGGCCTGGCAGGGAGCGCAGAATGGCGTCGCGGTCCTCGCCCGAAAGGAACCGCAGCCGGCCGTAGCGGCGGACCACGTCGATCGTTCCCGCGCCCAGCGTGGCGCGCTGCCCCTGGTATTCCAGCGGCACCGCGTGGAACAGATCTACCGCGGCAACGCCCGGCGCGGATTCCAGAATGCCCGAGACTTCCGGCGCGAGCGGCGGGAACTCACCGGCGGACGAGGATACCGCGGGGCGGACGTAGAGGTCGGCGCGAAGCTGGATATCGAGCCACAACGCCACCGTCTCGCGGAAACTCCCAACCATGATCCCGACGCTCGCCATCATCGCGATCGCCGTCGCGAGCGCCGCCACCACCACTGAGGTTCGCGATAGCGAGGCGGCCAAGCTGCGCCCCGCCAACAGGCTCTCCGGGCGGCGGCGGACGATACCGCGGGTCATCCGGTTCACCACCAGGACGAGGGCGGGCGCGGCCATCGCGGCGGCCCCGATCGCCAGGAAAGCCGCCACGTATCCGCCCACCGGAAATCCGCCCAGCGGCGCTGCCTGTGACGCTGCCGCGGCCGCCGCGGCAAGCGTCGCCGACCACGCCAGTCCGCGACGCCATCGCAAACGGGCGTCATGCTCGCGGGATCCGCGGCTCATCGCCTCGGTGGGGGCCACGCCCATCGCCTCCCTTGCCGGGGCCAAGGCAGAGAGCAGCGCTATCGCGGCCCCCGTTGCGAGCCCGATCCAGGCCTCGGCTGCCGTGAGTTCGACGGGCGCCGGCCGGCTGGTGGTGAACAGCGCGTTCACCGTCGCGGCAATCAGCCCCACCGTTCCGCCGGCCATCAGCCTTCCCAGCCCGATCCCGAGCACCGCGCCGGCCAGCCCCAGGATCAGCGCCTCGCCGAGGAACAGAAAGAAGACCGTAGCGCGCGACCCGCCGATGGCCCGCAGAATTCCGATTTCGGCTCGCCGCCGCACCACGCTCACCGAAATCGTGTTGTAGATCAGGAACGCCCCGACTACCAGGGAAATGTAGCTGAGCACCCGCAGGTTCCAGCGAAAGGCGCGCAGCATCCGCTGGTTCTCCTCGCTGCGCGCCCCAGGCTTGCGGATCAGGTACGAAGCCGGCAGCAGCGACCGGATGGCCTGCTCGACCCTGGCGAAGTCCTCTTCCCGTCCGACCGTCACGTCGATGCGGTCGAGCCGGCCGAAGCGTCCGAGCGCCTTCTGGGCCGCGGCAATATCGAGCAGCAGAAAATCCGAGGCTTGGCCGTCCACGGTGCGCGCGATCGGAAAGGTCTGTCTCCGCCCGTCGAGGTTGAACGTGACGCGAGGACCGGAGATTCGCGCTGCGAGCGACCGCGACGCGACAACGCCCTCCGCGCCCATCAGGTCCACCCCGTAGAGCGGCACAGAGCCGATCCCGGAGATCACGGCCTGCGCTTCCATTACGGGTGAAAAGTGGGTGTCGTACGGCAGGCTCGCCAGTCGGCCCATCCACGCCTCGTCGATGCCGCCATTGGCCGTGATCTCCAGGTCCGTCTTGCCCACCAGGCTCTCCATCGAGGAGCGGAAGGACCCGGTGGCGGCATCGCCCGCCAGGTCGATCGCGACCACCACGCCGACGCCGAGGGCCACGGCGAACACCGTCAGGAAGGTCCGCAGCAGGTCCCGTCGGAGCGGGCGCAGGATCAAAGTTCGAAACAGCTTCATGCGTGCTCGATCGCCTGAATCCGCCCGTCCCGCAGCCGCACCCGCATGTCCGCAATGGCGGCCGCTTCGGCGCTGTGGGTTGCCATGATGACGGTCGCGCCGAAGCGCTCCGCGCTCTCGCGAATCAGCGAGAGCACCTGGTCGCCGCTCGCGGTGTCGAGATTGCCCGTGGGCTCATCGGCAATCAGCAGTTCCGGGGAATGCACCAGGGCGCGGGCAATCGCCACGCGCTGCATCTGCCCGCCCGACAACTGGTACGGCAGGCTGGCGGCCTTATCCTCCAGCCCGACCCAGCTCAGCCGGTCGCGCGCGGCTTCGGCGGTCTTCGAGACGCCCGCCAGCAGCAGCGGCAGTTCCACATTTTCCAGGACCGTGAGGGTGGGGAGCAATTGAAAAAACTGAAAGACGAACCCGATTCGCTTGCGCCGCAATGCCGTCAGCTCGGTTTCGGAAAGCGAGGATGTCGCGCGCCCGTCGATCCGGACTTCTCCTTCCGTGGGGAAATCCATGGCCCCCGCGAGGTTGAGCAGGGTAGTCTTGCCGCATCCGCTGCGGCCCAGAAGGGCCGTGACGGTCCCCGGTCCGGCCGCAAGCGACACATCGTGCAGAACTTCGACCGGCTGGCCTCCGTTTTCGTAAGTCTTGGAAACTCCGCGGAGTTCCAGGCGGGGTGGGGGCATCTGCTTCCATTTTATGGGATGCCGGCAGCGGCCCACTGTCGAAGACGGCCGTGGATCCGTGCGCTTCGGGGGCGGATGAGACTCCTTCTGCAAAAAACAATTTGCAGGAAGAATGTTTTCTGGTATTCTGTTATCGCTCTGGCACTCACATCATCCGCGCAAAAGCTATGGATACTGTTGCTGAAAGCCTGCTAACCCGCGATGAGATGGAACGTAGGCGCCTGATGGCCGCTCAGGACCTGCAAACGGGACTCACGCAGTCCCAGGTTGCCCGCAAATTCGGTGTAAGCCGGACCACTGCGTCCCGCTGGCATCGTGCTTTGTCCGGCAAGGGAGTGGAGGCTCTGCGGAAACGCCGGGCTCCCGGACGCCCCAGCCGGTTGAGCGGGGAACAACTGCAGGGTTTGGTCGAGTTGTATCAGGCCGGACCGCAAGCGGCCGGGTTCGACACAGACCGCTGGACTACGGCGCGCTTCGCCCAGGCGATTGCCGCGCGGTTCGGCATACGCTATGACCCGGACCACGTCGGCCGCATCATGCATCGCGCCGGGCTCCGGGAGCGCCGCAGCCGCCGCAAAACGGACATTCTCCTGCCGGTGACGCTGCCGGATGTGATCTCCGGAGCCGCGTAGGCCGGTTAACTGTCGGCAAGGGGGACTTTCCTGAAACCGGCTGCCTTTACGAGCGGGAAATCTTTCGTGCGCGAAGGAACGATCCCACGCCAAACCAGAGCATCAGGATCGTGCAGAATACCGCAAACGATAACCTGGTGTGGTCTCCATCCAGGGCGTAGCGCACGGCCTTGGACCCGAAGATGACACCGAAACACAAGAAAACAAACCCGATCACTTCATTCCAGAGAGTTCGGGCCGGCTTCACGATGGCGGGCACTACATGCCGGGCGAACTCCCGTCCGTGCCGCAGTGCTACTCGCTTCCACACGCATCCATGGTAACAAAAGAGGCGCGGTGGATTCGCGGGCCATCATGGGCGGCGCTCGGATTGCCGATACTCCTGGTGGCTTCTGCTTGTGCGCCCGGGTTCGGTCCACTACAATCGAAAACGGGTGGATGCGGGCCCATGCGGTGGAACGCCGGTAGTTTCCGGCGCATCCACTAACTAAGGGAGTATTCTGTGGAAGAACCATTGAAGCACCTCATGCAGGAATTGGGAAACGCGATCAACGATTCCCTTTCTGAGTCCGACCGGATCGCGGAGGCGATCGGCGAGATCAAACGAGCCGGCTATGATGTCTTCCTGGTATTGGAGGCAACCATCGGGTTCAATCGGAGGGATGAGAACGCCGACGAAGAAGAGGAGCAGACCGAGGTCGTCGAGGAGCAGCCGAAGCGGACGTTTGAAGCCGCGGGCAAGATCAAGTTCACCTCTCAGGACCACCGGTTTCTGCGTGCTTTGAAGATCGCCGTCGATGACGAGAATCGCTGACCCGGGGGACGGTCAGCCCAGCAGACTTACGTAGACGTTCCAGGTTGCGCAAACAGCCTTTTCCCAGCTAAACAGCCCTGCCCGGGCGGTGCCCCGCCGCGCCAGATCCTCCCGCAAATCCGAATCCTTCGTCAACCTGCGGAGCGCCGTAGCGAGTTCTTCTGTCCGGAACGGATCCACCAGGAAAGCCGCATCGCCCGCGACCTCCGGCAATGCCGAGCGGTTGGACGTGAGCACGGGGATTCCCTTCGCCATGGCCTCGATCACCGGCATTCCGAATCCTTCATCGAGCGATGGAAACGCGAAGACCGAGGCGACCGCGTACCACCGTGCCAGCTCGCCTGGTGTCACATATCCGGTCACGCGGATCCGGTCCCGGGCGGGGCTGGACTGGATCCGCTCCAGAATCGCCGCTGCGCCGTAACCGCTTGAGCCCGCGAGGACCAGCGTCCACTCCTGGCCTACCGTTTCGAAGGCTTCGACCAGGCGAATCACATTCTTTCGCGTCTGAATGGCACCGACGCTGAGAATCACAGGCCGCCGCAGTGCCGCGGAAACCGCCAACTTCCGAATCCCGTGGTGGATCACGTGCACCTTTTCGCGGGCAACCCCCAGCAGCGACACAACCTGCGAACGTGTGAATTCGGATACGGCAATAATCGCATCCGCGCGTGCGGCGGCGTCTTTTGCCTGGGCGGTGAAGCGTTCCCGGAACTCCGCTGTGGAATATTCCCCTGTCATCACGAACAGGTCGTGAAAGGTCACCACGGTGTGCGGCAGTTTGACGTCCGGAAGCCGCTGGTTGAGCGCGTGAAACAGGTCCGACCGCCGGGGCCCGAGAGGCCCGGCGAGAAGCCGGCGGCGGACGTTGGGCGGTCTGCTTTCGGCGCGCGCCCTCAGGAAGCGGTGCGGCCGGTAAAGGAAATCGAACCGCGTTTCCGGATGCGAAGCGGCTAAGCCGTAGAGGATCTCCCGGGAATACAGCCCCACTCCCGAGAGATCATCGCCGATGCTGTAGGTTGCGTCGAGCGCGATCGTCACTCGATACCATATTCCTTCATTCGGCGGTACAGCGTGGTGCGGCTCATCTGCAGCAGTTCGGCCGCCCGCCCGCGCTCGCCTCCCGTCTCGGCGAGAGCCGCCGCAATCGTGCGTTTCTCGCTTTCCCGGATCGAGATCACGGAGAATTTATAACCGGTGCGCAACTCGGGAAGCCGGTCTCCGCCCACCACCGCATGGGAAAGCCGCTCCAGGTCGGAACCCGCCATATGGTTCCGCAAGCCGGATGGCAAATCGGCCATGTGAACCACCCCTTCGGAATTCATGGCCGCCAGGCGCTCGATGCAGTGCTTCAACTCGCGCACGTTGCCGGGCCAGTCGTACGACGCCAGCGCGCCGAGAATTTCGGGGCTCGGCTGGAAAGGCGCCAGGCCGGCGGCTTGACCCTCCCTGAGGAAGTGCTCGACCAGCAGCGGAATGTCCTCCCGGCGTTCGCGCAGCGCGGGCAACCGGATCACGAAGACGTTCAGGCGGTAGAACAGGTCGAGCCGGAACCGCCCGCCGGCCACTTCGGAGCGCAGGTCGCGGTGGGTGGCGGCGATGATCCGGAGATCGATTTTCTTCCACTCCAGCGCCCCTACCGGACGCAGTTCCTTCTCCTGAATGAGGCGCAGCAGTTTCACCTGCATTTCGAGCGGCAGATCGCCGATTTCATCCAGAAAGGCGGTGCCGCCGCTGGCCATCTCGACCAGGCCCTTTTTGTTATCCACCGCCCCGCTGAAGGCGCCCCTCACGTGCCCGAAAAGCTCGCTCTCCATTAGGGTGCCCACCAGCGAGCCGCAATCGATGGGCACGAAACGGCCGCGCGGGTTGGCGTCCTGGATGGCGCGCGCCACCACTTCCTTTCCGGTACCGCTTTCGCCCAGCAGGAGTACCGGCAAGCGGTTGCGCGCGGCCTTTTCGATCATCCGCCGCACCGATACCATCTGGGCCGACTCGCCCACCAGTCCCTGGCCGTCCTGTCTGTTCATCGGCTCTATTCGGAATCTAGTCGGAGAACGAAGGCATTTTTCTCACCTGATTCCTGGCGAATTCGCGAGGCCAGCCTGTTGGCGCCGTCCTCGGTGGCCTCGGCTCCTACCAGGACGCGCCAGAGAGCGGGATTCCCTTCGCGGAGCACCAGCCGAGCCGTGCCGTAGAGCGATTCCATGCGGGCCCGCACGTGTTCCGCAGTGTTGCGGTCGCGGAAGGCGGCCACCTGCACCGCGAACACGCCGGGAACCTCCGAAGCGGGGGCCTGGATCACCACCAGCCGCACGCGAGCCGTTCCGGGACCGATCATTTCGATCGCGCGGGCCGCGGCGTGAGAGAGATCGATGATCCGATCGCCAATAAACGGGCCGCGGTCGATGATCCGCACCTCCACCTCTTTGCCGTTAGTCAGGTTCGTCACCCGGACCCAGGTGTCGAAGGGAAGCGTGCGGTGCGCCGCGACGAGCTTTTCCATGTCGTAAATCTCGCCATCCGCCGCCCGCCGGCCGTGGTACGGGTGGCCGTACCAACTGGCGGTCCCGGTCTCCGTAGTGCCGGGCTTGACCGGCAGCGGCGCCGCCGGCACGGTCACGGTGGCGCGCTTCTTGTGGGCACAGCCGGCCAGAAACGCAACCAGCAGGGCCAGTGCGAAGGCCTTTCGCATGGAAGTTACGATTATCCCACTGCTGCGGGGAAACCCGCAAAAGGAAGGTAAAGGCAGCCTCACAGGCTGCCGATATGTTTGTCATGGCGGAACGCCGTTCGGAAGTGCGCATGATGTGCGCCGACATGCTGGATGTTCAGTGGAAAGATGCTGCCGGGAAGAAGCGCAATGCGGTCGGGTTGCTGGAGGATATCTCCGCGTCCGGGGCCTGTCTTCAGCTGGATGCCCCGTTACCACTCGGGTCGCAGGTCGGCTGGACCTGCGGATCCCAGGAATTCACGGGCCATGTGCGTTACTGTTCCTATCGGGAAATCGGGTATTTCGTGGGGGTCGAATTCGATTTCCGCTCGAAGTGGTCGAAGAAGGTCTATCGCCCGCAGCACCTGCTGGACCTGCGGACTCTCATGGCTGGAGCGAAAAACTCGGCTTAGCTTTGGCTTGGCTTAGCCAGTTTAGCGAGCCAACGGAACGTTATCGATCAGGCGCACATTTTCGAGAGACGCGGCCGCGAAGCGCCTGCCCCAGTGCTCTTCCACGTAATCCACCGCGAATCCGTGGGATTCGAGGCGGCGGCGGGCCTCATCGGGATTTGAGGCCGTCGTCAGGGCGCGATAGATTTCGGCAGCCTTTTCCCGTCCTGCGGGCGTCAGAAGACGGTTCCGCGAACTCAGGGCCAGCCCGGAAGCCTCCCTCACGGTGGTACATGCCACGATCTTCACCGGCAGGAAAAAATCTTCGACCATTTCCGCCACCACCCGGAGTTGCTGGTAATCCTTCTCACCGAAATAGGCGCGCTCCGGCCGGACCAGGTTCAGCAGTTTGAGCACGACCGTCAGAACGCCATCGAAATGCCCCGGCCGGGACCTGCCCTCCATCAGGCTTGCGGCGCCGGGCGAAGTCACCTGGAACGCGTAGCCGTGCGGGTACAGGTCGGCTGCCTGAGGCATGAGAACGTCGTCCGCTCCGAGTTTCTCGAGCAGTGCCAGATCCTCTGCGAGAGTCCGGGGATAACGTTCCAGATCCTTCGGATTGTTGAACTGCGTCGGGTTGACGAACAGGCTGGCCACGGCGGTTTCGTTCTCGCGGCGGCACCGCTCGACGAGGGAAGCATGCCCCTCGTGGAGAGCCCCCATCGTGGGTACGAACCCCACGGCACGCCCCGCGAGCGTGGCCCGGCGCCGGGTCCATTCTGCGAGCGTTTCCCAAACGTGCATCAGTCGTAGCTCTCCTCGCGCGAGGGGAAACTGCCGGTCTTTACGGCTGCATCGTAGCGCGAGATCGCTTCCGTCACGCAGCGGGCGCCGGCGAAGAAGGCACGCGCGAATTTCGGCTGGAAGTCCACGTTCAGCCCCAGGAGGTCCTGCAGGACCAGGATCTGGCCGTCGCAGCAGGAGCCGGCTCCGATCCCGATGGTCGGGATTTGAACGGCGGCGGTGACCTCCCCGGCCAGGTCCACGGGAATGCACTCGAGAACGATTGAGAAAGCCCCGGCCGCTTCGAGCGCGTGTGCCTGCCGCAGGATCTGCGACCCCGCCTCCTCGCCGCGCCCCTGCACCTTATAGCCGCCAAACGCATGCACCGATTGCGGCAACAGGCCGAGATGCCCCATTACCGGTATGCCGCTGCCCACCATCCGCTCGATCACGTCTTCGTGGCCGTCTATACCCTCTAGTTTCAGCGCGTGGGCGCCCGCGACCATCAGCGCCTGCGCTGCATCGAGCGCCGCCGCGATTCCCTTCCGGTACGAGAGAAACGGCAGATCGGCGACCACGAATTTATCGGGCGCTCCCCGCACCACGGCCTCCGTGTGCAGTCTCATCAAGTCGATACCCGCCGAGATTGTGGAGGGATGCCCGTGCATCACCATGTTGGCGCTGTCCCCCACCAGCAGGCCATCGACCGGAGTCTGCGCGAGCAGCCGGGCGAACGTGTAGTCGTAGCACGTCACCATCGAGAGCTTGCGGTCTTCGGCTTTAGCCTTCAGGAAGTCGTTGGCGGACATGCATTTACCTCGGCCCGCTCGCTTGCGGTCGCGGGTCTGTCAGCAGCCCTCGCAACGGAGCCGCTACGTGGTTGCCTCTTCCGGTGCGCCGCCGGCCCAGACTGAGTTCAGAAAATCGCGATTCATGCGCGCGATCGTCCCCAGCTTGATGCCCTTCGGGCACACGGCCTCGCACTCGCCGATGTTGGTGCAGCTGCCGAAACCTTCGCAGTTGGCTTGGGCCACCATCGCCTGTACGCGCTTATGGCGCTCCGGCTGGCCCTGCGGCAGAAGTCCCAGGTGCGAAATCTTGGCCCCGATGAACAGGGATGCCGAAGCGTTCGGGCACATCGCCACGCAGGCGCCGCAGCCGATGCATGCAGCCGCGTCCATCGAGTTGTCGGCATCCGTCTTGGGTACCAGGACGGCATTGCCGTCGGGCGCGCTTCCCGTGGAAA
This sequence comes from Bryobacterales bacterium, assembly GCA_963796485.1. Classification (GTDB taxonomy): domain Bacteria; phylum Acidobacteriota; class Terriglobia; order Bryobacterales; family Bryobacteraceae; genus CAWCDJ01. The sequence continues at coordinate 230,496 of CAWCLV010000007.1, read as the reverse complement.
CCGAGATGAACCCGCCGGCCGCAATCAGCCGGTCGAAAGCGGTCCGGTCGACCACCAGGTCTTTGACAACCGGGAAAGCCACCGCACGCCACGGCTCCAGGTAAAGCTCGTCGCCGTCTTTGAAGTGCCTCATGTGAAGCTGGCACAGCGTCGTGCCGGGAAGCGGCCCGTGCGCCACACCGTTGACCATGCAGCCGCACATCCCGCAGATGCCTTCGCGGCAGTCGTGGTCGAAGGCCACCGGCTCTTCGCCCTTCGCGATGAGGTCCTCGTTCAACACGTCGAGCATCTCCAGAAACGACATGTGCTCGCTGACATTGGGGACCTCGTACCGAACCATGCGGCCCTTTTCGGAAGCATTCCTCTGCCGCCAGATGTGGAGAGTGATTCGCATTACTTGTAGCTCCGTTGCGCGGGATGCACGTATTCGAAAGAGAGGGGTTCCTTGTGCAGCGCGGGCGGATTGCCGACCCCCCGGAACTCCCAGGCGGCAGCGTACGAATAATGCTCGTCGTCGCGCTGCGCCTCGCCCTCGGCGGTCTGATACTCCTCCCGGAAATGGCCGCCGCAGGACTCGTTGCGATCGAGCGCGTCGAGGCAGATCAGTTCCGCCAGTTCGAAGAAGTCCGCGACCCGGCCCGCCTTCTCGAGCGACTGGTTCAACTCTTCGCCCGTGCCCAGGACTTTTACGTCGTTCCAGTAAGCGGCGCGCATTTTGGGGATCTCTTCGAGCGCGTGTTTCAGCCCTTCGGCCGTCCGCGACATGCCGCAGTAGTCCCACATCAGCTTGCCCAGTTCGCGGTGGAAGGAATCGACCGAGCGCGAGCCCTTGATCTCCAGCAGCCGCCGCGTGATGCACGTGACTTCCGATTCGGCTTCCTTCACCGCCGGGTGATTGGCGTCCACCGGAGCCAGTTTGTTGCTGGCCAGGTAGTCGCCGATGGTATTCGGCAGGACGAAGTAGCCGTCCGCCAGTCCCTGCATCAGGGCGCTGGCGCCCAGGCGGTTGGCGCCGTGGTCCGAGAAGTTAGCCTCGCCGATCACGTACATCCCCGGAATGGTGGACATCAGGTTGTAATCCACCCAAAGGCCGCCCATGGTGTAGTGGATGGCCGGGTAGATCCGCATCGGCACCGAGTAGGGATCTTCGCCCGTGATCCGCTCGTACATTTCGAACAGGTTGCCGTAGCGCTCCGCGATCAGGTGCTTGCCGAGCCGCTGGATGGCGTCGCGAAAATCGAGGTACACTGCGAGCCCGCTTTCGCCCACCCCGCGGCCTTCATCGCAAACCATCTTGGCGTTGCGGGAAGCCACGTCACGGGGAACCAGGTTGCCGAAGCTCGGGTACCGCCGCTCCAGGTAATAATCCCGCTCCGCCTCCGGAATTTCGTTGGGCGGCCTCGGGTCTTTCTTTTTCAGCGGAACCCACACGCGGCCGTCGTTGCGCAGCGATTCGCTCATCAGGGTGAGCTTCGACTGGTACTCGCCCGAAACCGGGATGCACGTCGGGTGGATCTGGGTGAAGCAGGGGTTCGCGAAAAGCGCGCCGCGCTTGTGCGCCCGCCAGATGGCGGTGGCGTTGGAACCCTTGGCGTTGGTCGAGAGATAGTAAACGTTCCCGTATCCGCCCGTGCCCAGCACCACGGCGTCGCCGAAGAACGATTCGATCTTGCCCGTGATCAGGTTGCGGGTGACGATGCCGCGCGCCCGGCCGTCGATCACGATCAGGTCAAGCATCTCGGTCCGGGGATACATCTCCACCTGACCGTTGCCGATCTGCCGTTCGAGCGCCTGGTACGCGCCGAGAAGAAGCTGCTGCCCCGTCTGCCCGCGGGCGTAAAACGTTCGCGAGACCTGTGCGCCGCCGAAAGAGCGGTTATCGAGATAGCCCGAGTACTCTCGCGCGAACGGCACACCCTGCGCCACGCACTGGTCGATAATGTTGAGGCTGACTTGCGCCAGGCGGTACACATTCGACTCGCGGGCGCGGAAGTCGCCGCCTTTCACGGTGTCATAGAAGAGCCGGTAAACGCTGTCGCCGTCGTTGTGGTAGTTCTTGGCGGCGTTGATCCCGCCCTGCGCTGCGATGCTGTGGGCCCGGCGCGGCGAATCCTGAAAGCAGAAGCACTTGACCTTGTAGCCGAGTTCGGCCAGCGTCGCCGCGGCCGACCCGCCGGCAAGCCCCGACCCCACAACCAGGATCGTATGCTTTCGCTTGTTGGCCGGGTTGACCAGCTTCAGGTTGAATTTTTGCCGCTCCCATCGCGTTTCGATCGGGCCGGCCGGTGATTTCGAATCGAGTTCCATGCGCGCCTATCCTCAATACTTCAAGAGCCCGGTCATGGCGGCGATCGGGATCGAACAGTTGCCTATGGCGATCAGAATGGCGATGATCGCCGCGCCGCGCTTCAGCATGGGCGTATAGCGCGGGTGGCTCACCCCGACGGACTGGAACATGCTCCAGACGCCGTGATACAGGTGTATGCACAGCAGGATGATGGCGAAGATGTAGAAGCCCGAGATCGCGTAATTCTGAAAACCGTGAATCACGTTCCACCGCACATCCGGCATGTTTGGCCCCAGTTCCCTGAGTTGGACCACGTCGCCCACCGTCAGGTGCAGAATGTGAAAGATTACGAACGCCGCGATGATCGGTCCGCTCCAGACCATCGTGCGGGCGGCGTAGGACGTGGGCACGTCCGCCTTTTTGTAGTAGCGGATTGGCCGCGCCTGCCGGTTCTGAAACCACAACTGCACCGCAGCCACGATGTGCAGGACTACCGCCAAAACCAGGAACGCTCGCGCACCCCACAGAAAGCCGGCGTTCGCCGGGTTATGGAGGAACGCTGCGTAACGGTTGATCTGCTGCGGATCGGCGGAATAGATCTGCAGGTTCCCGAGAAGGTGGGCAACTACATAACCGAACAGGATCAGGCCCGTAACGGCCATGACCGCCTTCTTCCCGATCGGCGCTTCATAGAAACGGACGGCCCGGTGAACCGGGTTAATCGCGATAGCACTCATGCGGATGTCCTGTTGGCGAATGGACTTCGCCGCGGTTGTTCCGTGCGTAACCTGTCACAGGCAGCACAAAAAGGGGCTAAATCTCTCAAATGAGTATATAACCAGGATAGCACCGGGCCGGGGAGAGGTATGCCTGTCCAACGCTTCGTCCTCAGAACTTGTAGTCCGGTGGCTTGATACCTTTCATGCGCAGGTAGACTTCCGCCTGCCCGCGGTGGTGCGCCGTGTGCGTGAAATAGGACCAGAGCCACTCATAACCCGTCATCTTGCGGTTTCCTCCGGCCACCGCGTCGAGTTTTGCGGGCGTCATCGAAGCCACGGCATCGTTGCAGAACGCAAATGTCTGCTTGAGGTACTTGATCGCGACGGTTTTATCGACATTTACGCGGTTTTCCTTTACGGCTTGGGCGACATCGGCCGGCATTTCGGGCCTTTTCATGCCGCTCGCCAGCGAGCACGCACCCAGGTTCGCGCTGCCGATGTGCAGCATCACCTGTCCGAAGCTCATCTCCTCCGGAACCGGTTGGAAGCTGTAGCTTTCGGAGGGCATGGCCGCGGCGACCTCCAGTGTGAACTCTCCGGAGGTTTTCCAGTGCCGGACCAGGCTGTCCTCGAGGGTGGTTTGCGAAAAGGCCGGGAGGGTCACTGCGGCCAGGGCCATCAAAGCGAGATTTTTCATGAATTTGCCTCGGGTCCTATTGAATCGCACCTTGGCGGCCGGGGGCAACTCCGGCGAATGTGCCCTCACAACGCCGGGCGCCTGACCTCGCTCATGACCGCGAGCAGGTTGCGGTCGGGGTCCCGCAGAAATGCCATCCAGAGGTCGTGGTCGGGCATCCGCGCCACCAGGTGGGCCGGCTGTTCGAACGCCACGCCGCGCCCCTCGAGCGCCAGCGCCGCCGCCTCGATGTCCGCTACCCGAAAATACAGGATGGAACTGCAGGTTTCAACCGGCTTCTCCGAGCCGCTGAGCATCAGCCGTATCCCCGCGCAGTCGAAGAAGCCGAGGGTTCCGGCCTGGAATAAGAAAGCCATGCCCAGCGTGTCGCGGTAAAAGCGGATAGCGCGCTCGATATCGGTGACCGCGATTCCGATCTGGCCGATGGTAGAAAGCCCGAAGGCGGATGCGGTGGCGGCGGATTCCATATCTTCCTCCGCGAAATATCATACATGAGGATCGGCGACCCTTAACGCGCGTAATGCGCGGCGGCGTCTCCGCCGATAGAGGCATTATCGCCATGATTCGTCGGACTCGCCTCGATAAGTTGCTCCGTTGGCCTGGCCCCAGGCCCGATCTGGCTACTCTGGCCGGTATTGCGCTTGCTATCGGCGGCATTCTTGGCGGGTTGCTTCTGGAGCAGGGCAGAATCGGGGATCTGGCTCAGGCGACCGCTGCCATGATCGTTCTCGGAGGCACGCTCGGCGCGGTGCTGGTGACCACGCCCATGCCGGCGGTGCTCCGTGCGGCTGCCGCTCTCGGCGGCGTGTTCCTGGAAAAGCCGAACTCGACGGGCGAAACGCTCGAACGGCTGGTTCAGCTTGCGGTCAAGGCCCGCAGATTCGGTGTTGCCACCCTGGAAGCGGATGCCGCGAGCTTGCCGGACCCATTCCTGCGCAAGGCGTTGGGACTGGCCGCGGATGGGACCGAGTCGCGCGTCATTCGCGACGTGATGGAACTGGACATGCGTCTCTCCGAGGATGCGGCCGAGGAGGATGCGCGGGTTTGGGAGTCGGCCGGCGGGTATGCGCCGACCATCGGAATCATGGGCGCCGTCATCGGACTGATCCAGGTAATGAAGCACCTGGACGATATACAGGCAGTCGGCCACGGGATCGCCGTGGCGTTTGTCGCCACCGTTTATGGAGTCGGCAGCGCCAACCTGTTCTTTCTGCCCGCAGCCAACAAGTTGCGCGCCCGGACGCGCCGGGAGTCGAGGCAAAGGGAAATGATGCTCGAGGGCGCCCTGGCGATTGCACAGGGTTGTAACCCGAGGCTGCTCCGCCTGAAATTGGAGTCTTTCGACGAGAACCGGGGAAAGACGTCGGAGCCCACGCAGCCGAGTCCAAAGCCTGCGGCCGTGCAGCGAGCGGGGCCGCGCTCGGCCGAGGCGTAGGATCTTCTCATGTTGCGCCGGCCGCCGAAAGATCAGGAAAACCACGCACGCTGGCTGGTATCCTATGCGGACTTCATCACCCTGCTGTTCGCGCTGTTTGTTCTGATGTTCGCGTCCGCGCAGGGCGACAAGCAGAAGGCAAGAGCCGTTTCCGAGGCGGTCCGCAAGGCACTCGAGCATGAGGGATCCGGCGCCGCCACGGGTGCGCGGCAGCGGAATGCCACTCCGGCCATCCGCCAGGACGGTTCCGCCGATCTGGCAAAGTCGCTGGAAACACTGCGGGCGGGGCTGACCCCCGAAATCGAGAGCTCGAAAATTTCAATGCGGCTGGAAGGACGGGGCCTGATCGTGAGTTTGCGGGAGTCGGCGTTTTTCGCCTCCGGGGACGACGGGGTTTCGCCATCGAGCGTACCGATTCTCGCGAAACTGGCGGCGGTGGTCCGGGTTCTCCCAAATCAAGTTCGGCTGGAAGGCTATACCGATTCCGTGCCGATCCACAACGCCCGTTTTCGCAGCAACTGGGACCTTTCGGCGGCTCGCGCGATTGCGGTGATGGAATTGCTCCGCGACCGCTTCGGGATTCCGGTTCAGCGGCTGGCGATCGCCGGATATGGAGAGAACGCCCCGGTGGATTCCAACGAGACCGAATCCGGCCGCGCGCACAACCGCAGGGTAGACCTGGTGGTGCTTTCCGCCGAGGGCGAAAAAGGGGAGCCGGATCGCGAGCGCCGGTAGTCGTGCCGCTCAGGCCGGCACGTGCGAATAGGCTCTCGCCACGCCGCAGGCGTCGCGCTCGTGCCCGATCTCCTCGAACCCATGCGCCCGGGCCATCATCGTAACAGTCTTGACCCACCGTAACAACTCACCCAGCTCCGTCACCGTGCTCCCGGTGAGTTGCCCTCGCCGGGCCTGTTCGGCGAGGCGGGTCGCATAAGCCTGCCAGAGCGCCAGCGCCGCCTTGAATTCGCCGGAAGCGACGGCTTTTCGAATTGCGTCGGGAAAAAAAGGTTCCATCGGAATTATTTATACTGCTGGTCCGCCGTCTGCATCGCCTGGAACATGTTGCTCATAAAGCTGTACTGCTGTTCCATGGACGAGATCATCGCGTCGGCCGCGGCCATCTGATCGAGCATTCTCTGCTGGAGATCATCGACTTGCGCCTGCTTCTGGGCAATCGTGGTGGTGAGGCTGCTGATCTGGGAGTCCAGGTCCGTCTCGGTGGTCTTCAGCACGCCGGATGTTGGATCCTGAATGCCGTTCAGGGCGTTCGTAGCGGATTTCAGAAAACCCGTCCCATTGGGAGTGCCCAGGAACGACGCCACGCCGCTCGAATTCGAAAAGTCGGTTGCCATCAGCCCCAGGGAATTGAACGTAAGTTTACCGTCCGCGCCCAAACTCATCCCCAGCGCCGAGAAACTGCCGACCCCGTCGGAGGAGGTATAAGTAGCGAGGCCACTCAACGCCTGGGTTAGCTGGCTGACAATCGATTGACCCTGCAACGGTCCCCCGCTTTGCCCCCGCTGCGCGTCCAGTTCCGTGACGGCGTCGTTATAGGCGCTCGCGAACCCGGACAGGGCGTCCGCCAGGGCCGAGGTGGACCGGGTAACCGTGATATCGACCGGCGTGGCGCTGCTCGATATCAGGCTGATGGTAACGCCCGTTGCGATATTGACGTTTCGGGAATCGCTTTGAACGACGTTGCCGGACCCGTTCACGATGTATTCAGCCGGCCGGCCGGTTATTTGCGCGGTTTGCAGGCTGGCGCCGTTATCCTGGAGGTCCAGCGGTGTGTCGGCCAGCTTGGCTCCCTGGAGCGAGATGCGGTAATCGGGAGCGCTGGAGGAGCCCACGTTGACCACGGTCGCATGAACCTGAGTTCCGAAAGTGGAGTTGATCGCCGCCGCTACGCTCGCCGCGCTGTTATCGGCCGGGGTAAAGTCGGTTTTCACGCCGCCGATGGAAAGCGCATAGGTGTGGGCGGAGCCGGATGCCGCATTCCAGGAGGCCGTGCTCAAACTGGTCGCATAGGCTCCGATGTCATTGACCTGGATTGCGTAGTAGCCTTCGGTGGCGCCGGTCGAGACGGTCGCGGCCGCGACGGAATCATCGGACGCGCTGGTTTGAAAAGAAGACCCGTCGAGCGCTCCCGAGATCGTTTCAATGGCCGTCTGCACGGCCGCGAATTTCCCGTCCAGCGTTTGCAACTCCGTGGACTGGCTGCTCAGGGTCGTCTGGTCCTTAGTGAGTTGGGTGATCGGCATGGAGGCGATCGCCACCGCGCGGGTCACGACGTTCTGAAAGTCCGCGGAATAGGAACTGCTGCCGGTGAAAATTCCGCTGCTGCTTGTAGTAGCCATAAAAACTCCGGGGGCCGAACCGGATTGATCGTCTGGTTCGGCCCACAGCTTTACGGGTTCAGGTTAAAGTTAGCCTCTCAGGAGTGAGAGCACTGCCTGGGGAGCGGAATTGGCCTGGGCCATGGCAGCGATTGAAGCCTGCTGCAAGACCTGGGCCTTGGTCAGGTTGGCCGCTTCGGCAGCCACATCCGTGTCGCGGATCTGCGCTTCCGCCGAGGAAAAGTTGGTGATCTGGGACTGCGCCAGGCTGATTGCGTAGTTCAGCTGGTTCTGCCCCTTGCCGATCGAGGCCTGCGCCGTGCCGAGGGCCGCCACGGCTTTTGTGATGGCGCCGACTGCCGTCTGCGCGCCGGACATGGTGCTGATATCGGCCGATCCGCCGGCGCCGATCTGCTCGGCGGTGGTCGTCGTACCCTGGGCGCCGGAGGCGTCATAAATGCCCCCCAGCCCCGGAGTTGTGCCCACGGCAACCGAGAAACTGGAGAGGGTGCTGACGAAATTGATCTTGTCTACCCCGCTGTCGTTGACCTTTACGGCAGTGATCTGTTTGAGCGTGGAATCGCCGCTCTTCTGGAGCGTGTCGTTGATCAACCCCACCGCCTCATCCAGGGTGTGCTCGGATTGGCTCAAGTTGACACTGAGCGTATGAGAGACGCCGCTGGCATCATTTGCGGCGACCGAGATCGTCTGGGTCTCCCCCGGCATCACGCCGCCACTCCACTGGAAGTTGCTGGCGGTTGCCGAGCCGGAAGCGCTGCTCGCCATTTCATACGCGCCGCCCGATACATAGGACGAGTATTTCGACCCGGTGGTAGCCGCAACGCCGGCCGTGGAGCCACTCGCATTCAGCCCCAGGGCAGCTATCGCAGAGCCGTCTCCGTTGCCGACGGCGGAGATCGAAAACGCCCCGGTTGCCGTGAATCGCAGCGCTCCGGCGTTGTTCGCAACCGTGACACCCGTTCCGGCAAATGCCGCGTTGATGTCCGCGGCGATCGCCGCCTGACCGGCGGCGTCATTGGTATTGGCCGTCTCGCTCTTGTTGAATGTGACCGTCTTGGGGCTGCTGTTTCCCGCGCCGGTGATGGTGAATGTGATGGAGTTGGCGGAGTAGTCCCTTTGGAGACCAGCGCCGGCAGCTTGCACTGTCGTTCCGGCGTCGAGCTGGGTGCCCATCACAGCGCCGGTTGCTGCACTCGTTCCGATGCCCGCGCCGGCGAAATTGCCCATCAGCGCATTGGCGACTTTATCGGCGCCGGACACCTCAAATGCGGAATTGGAAGACGTAAAGGCCAGCTCCTGATTCCCGCTGCTGTCCGTCACGATGGAAGCTTTGATGCCGGCGGCACTGAAACCCGACGCTTGGGACGTCGCCTGCGCGGCGCTGGCGTCAATGGCGGTGTTGATCGCATTCACCAGGCTGTTGGCATCCCCCACGCCGTTCAGGTTGACGCTGATGGTAACGCCGCCGTTGCCCGTCGTGCCATCGGCGTTGGAAAATCCCGCGCCGTGGAACGTGAACTGTGTGGAAGTGGCGGGGTTCGAGGTGCTGCCGGCGTTCACGTCGTCATTGAGGATGGCCGAAACGCTGGTCGTACTCGCGGCGCCGAGATCATAGGCATTCCCGTTCACCGCCTGCACGCCCTTCAGCCCCAGGCTCTGCGAGTCAACCGTCGCGGTGCTCAGGTTGATGTTTACGACGCTGTTCGCGGCGCTCTGGCTGCCCGTTCCGGCGCCAAGATAGATCGACAGATCTTTGGCGAACGTCCCACCCGTGTTCAACCCGATCGACTGCGCCTGGCGGTCGATTTCCGAGATATCCGTCTGGAACTCGGAATTCAGAGTGGCGCGGTTGCCCGTGAACGAAGCCGATGCCGATTGCATGGCCAGGGTCTTCAACCGGTCGAGCATCTTGCCGATGTTGTTGATGCCGCCGTCCATGATCTGCAGCGACGCCACCGCGTCGTTGCCGTTCGCCACGCCCTGCGTCAGTTCGGCCGTAGCGTTGCGGAACTTGTTCGCCACTGCGAGTCCGGCCGCGTCGTCACCCGACGAGTTGATGCGGTAGCCCGAAGTCAACCGCTGAATGGTCCGGCTCTGGAAGGCGCTATTGACGCTCAGGTTCTGTTGGGCGACGAGAGAGTTTACGTTGGTTTGAATCGAGAAAGACATTGGAAATCCTTTCGTTTTTGGTTGCCGGCTTCTTGCCGGACAACAATCTCATCGGCGCGGGCCGGGGATTCTTGAATGCGGGCGCAGAGTGTCGAGCAGCCGCGAAACGGATTCGCTCGACTGTCCGGACGCCGCGGCCACGTTCTCTTCCCGGACGAGCTTCAACTCCCGCGGGACCACTGCCATTTCGCGCGGCGCCCGAATCCCCACCCTCACACGCGAGCGGCCGATGTGGGCGATCACGATCTCGATCTCGTCACCGATGAGGATCGTCTCGCCCTGCCGCCGCGCCATCATGAGCACGCCGGCGCCTCTTCGGGTGCGAGCGGATGCTGGTGGGAGTAGCCGGATTCCGCGGCCACGGCCTGCACCGCCTTGCGGTTCCGCAGATTGACCACCACGGGGGCGAGCAGGTTGACCGTGGAAGCTTCCGGATGCGCCGAAATCACCGCCAGGCACAAAACGTCCTCGCCGATGCTCGGCTGAGGCTCCGGGGGCAGGCCGATCGATTCCAGGTCCTCCGGTTCCGCGGCGAGCCGGTAATTCCGATCCACCACCAGCACCGGCACGGTCAGGAAGCAGAGATCGGGATCTTCCATGCTCTGTAGAAAAATCAGGGGGTCGCTCTGCTCGAACCGCAGCGGGACGAACCGGCGCCGCTCCTCGAACCCGGGCAGGCCCCGGGGAAACTCGAACTCCGCTTCCGCTGCCGCGGGAATGCGGCCAAAATGCCTGGTCTGTAAACCTTCCATACCACCTCGCTCGCGGAAATGATCGGCGGAAACCGCGGTATACGTTAGAATCGAGGGTTTATGCGAGTTCGCCGGCTGATCTGTCTGGTGCTCGGCCTCTGGTTAGGGGCGGGACTCCTGATGGACTGGATGGCTGCTTCCAGCTTCCGCGATGTGGACCGGCTCATCGCCCGCCCGGGTCCCGCCGCTTCCGCGCAGATCCGAACCCTGGGCCGTGACGGAGCGCGAACGCTGCTCCGCTACCAGGCCGCGGAACAGAACCGCTCGCGCTTCGAGACCTGGGAGACGGTGCAGTTGTCGATCGGGTCGCTGTTCTTCTTCTATCTTCTGTTTGGCACGTCGGAAAGAAAATTCGCGCTGCTGGCGGTTTTGGGGATGCTCGCCGCGGTGGCGGTCCAGCGGTTGGGCCTTACGCCGGAGCTCCAGGCGCTCTCGCCCGAGACCGGCGGCGCGGGGCAGAGCGTCTTCCGGATCGTACACCGGGCATACCTGGGGCTGGAGGCTCTGAAGTGGGGGCTGGGACTGGCGTTAGCCGTAAAGACGGTGGCGGGGCGACGGCGATCCCGGTCAGACGGCGCCGGGGATGAGTTCGATCTGGTCGATAAACCCGATTACCGCCATGTCGATGGGTGACTGAGGCCGTCCCACCGAGGTCATGGCGCTGAATCCCTCGGTGACCAGGAGAACCCGGTCGCCAACCCCGGCGTCCACGGCATCGAGCGCCACCACGGCGTCGCCGCGATTGCTCCCATCCAGGTTCAGCGGCTGCACCAGCAGGAGTTTGCGGCCTTCGTGGCTGGCATGCTTTTGCGTCGCGACCAGTTCGCCTACCACCCGTGCGATCAGCATGTCACGCCTTCCTCGCCGATTTGCGGCCCCGGTGGGCGGGCGCAACGCCGGCGGGAGCCGCTGCCGGCTGGTTGACATGCACGGAGTCGACGATTCCCACGATGGTGGTATCGGTCGGCGGCTCGGCCGGAAGAAACGGGAAACTGGCTTCCTTGCCGCGCACCCAATAGACCAGCTCGCCCGCGCCGGCTCCGGTGGAATCGGTGCAGATCAGCCGTTTTCCCGTGGGTTCGAGCTCGGGGGTGAGCGGTTGAACGATCAGCATCCGGACCCCTAGGAGGCCCGGGCTTTTCACCGTGGCCCACACGCGGCCGACTACACGCCCGAAATACATGGCTCAATCCAGCTGCACGTCGTCGACAATCCCGATGATGGCGGTATCGACCGGCGTGTCTTTGCAACCCTCGGCCATGCGGGCGGAACTGCCGGAGACGGCGATGACCCGCTCGCGGTAACCCGCGCTGACGGTGTCTACCGCCACCACGTAGCCGGCCTCGTCCTTGCCTTCCGGAGATACCAGCTTCAGAATGAGCAGCTTTTTGCCTTCGAGGCGTGGGTCTTTCCGTGTCGCGACCACGGTGCCCACCACGCGGGCCAGGATCATGGCAGTCTTCGGCCCGGCTACTTGCCGGCGGCCTGCGCCTGCGACCTGCCGATCGGCAGGACATCTTCCAGGCTCTGGTGCGGGCGCGGAATCACGTGCACTGCAATCAGTTCGCCCACCCGGCGGGCAGCCGCGGCGCCGGCATCGGTGGCGGCACGAACCGCCGCCACATCGCCGCGGACCATCGCGGTAACGTAACCGGAACCGATTTTTTCCCAGCCGACCAGGTTAACCTTGGCGGCTTTTACCATCGCGTCGGCGGCTTCGATCATGGCCACCAGTCCGCGCGTCTCGATCATGCCTAGAGCTTCACCCATCGATTTTCTCCCAAACAACCGTTATCAGGCGCCGCGCGCTCTCATCGCTTCATCCACCAGGCCGATCAGTTCGGCGCGCGTGACGTAAAACCGTTCTTCGCCGACGGAACCACTGTCCCCCGCCGCTACCGGGCAACCCGGCTCGCCGCTGTTCTTCGCCTTAACGCCGTAGCGCGTCCGCGAATCGAGCAGCTTATCGACTTCTTCCCGGGGCAGGACTTTGGGCCCGCCGAGCAACTCCGCCACCAGTTGGATGCGCGCGAAGTGCTCCATCGTTTCCATGCGGAAGTATGCCTTGTAGACGTCCTCGCCGTAGCAGACCGCCCCGTGATTGGCCATCATCAGCGCGTCGTACTTCGGGATCAGCGGCAGCATGGGCTCGGTCAGGGCTGGGGTCCCGGGCAATCCGTATGCGGCCAGGGGCACGCAGCCCAGGCCGATCACCACTTCGGGCAGCAGCGCGAGGTTGAGCGAGCGCCCGGCGGTGGCGAAACCAGTGGCTACCGGCGGGTGTGCGTGAACCACGGCGCGGATGTCCGGCCGCATCTCATACACCGTCAGGTGCATGGCGATTTCGCTGGTGCCCTCGGCCCGTCCCGAAATCTTTTCGCCCTTCATGTCCACGATGATCAGGTCATCGGGATGCATCAGGCCCTTGCAGACGCCCGTCGGGGTAGCGAGAATGCGCCCGGCATCCAGACGGATGGTGATGTTGCCGTCGTTGGCGGCAATCCATCCCTTCTGAAACACCAGCCGGCCGATCTGGCAGATATCTTCGCGATACTCGCGTTCCGTCTTCACCATTCCGGGATTCTCGATTGTATCAGAACGCCGCAGGCCCGATTTATAAGGGAGTGAAATCAATCGGGTTGTATCATGGTTTTAGTGGAAAAGCGCCGCATGTGCCCGCAGTGCCGGGCATTCATCACCACAGACGACCGCGTCTGCCCGTATTGCAACGAGCCTGTCGCCCCGCGTGCTCCCCGAGAACGAAGCTCGGGCTCGATCCTGGGCGGGTTCATCCCCCACGCGCGGTTCCTCACCGTCATCATCCTGGTCATCAACATCGGTCTCTATCTGGCGACGAGCCTGGTGTCGATGAACTCCGGCCGCGGGTCGGCCATGAACATCGATGTTCAAACGCTTTACGAGTTCGGCGCCAAGTACGGCCCCGCGATCGCCGCCGGCCAGTGGTGGAGGCTGATCACTGCCAACTTTCTGCACGGCGGGTTGCTGCATATCGGCATGAATATGTGGGTGATGTTCGATATCGGCGCGGCCGTGGAGGAGATATACGGCGCCGCGCGGATGATCGTGATCTATTTTGTGGCCGGCGTGTTAGGGTTCTACGTCAGCACCATGTGGAACCCCGGCATTCCTTCGGTGGGAGCGTCGGCCGCGCTGTTCGGGCTGGTGGGCGCCATGCTCGCCCTCGGGATCCGGCATCGCAGCGTTCTCGGAAACCAGGTCCGGAACCTCTACATGCGGTATGTGGTTTACCTTCTGCTGTTCAGCCTGCTGCCGGGAATCGACATGGCGGCCCATATCGGCGGCCTGGTGGGAGGCTTCGGGATGGCCTGGGTGGCCGGAGAGCCCCGCTACACGAGCATCACGAAAGAGAATGTCTGGAAGATAGCCGCGGCGGCCTGTATTCTGTTAACTGCGTATGCCTTCCTAAAGATGTATTTGTGGTTCGCCTATGCTCCGCAATAGAATACCTGTATGAAATTGCGCCTCCTGGCCGTTTCGCTCGCCCTCGGTCTCAGCTTCGCCGGCCTGGCCGAAGCGAAGAAATCGAAGCCGGTGAACCACCGCGTCACCGCCTCCAAGGTGAAGCCCCATAAAATGAAGGTCAGGAAGGGCCCCAAGCATCCCAAAGTGAAGCACTCCTCAGGACGCTGACCTCCTGTCGCGGCGGCCCCGGGTGCTTAACCGATCTGGGGGAACTGCCGGCCGGTGGCATCAGCCGAACTTCTGGACTCCTTCCTCATCGTCGCCGTCATCCTCCCCGGTTGGCTCTACATCATGGAAAGATACCGGCCTGGGGTTTGGGCGGCACGTAATCCACCCCCAAGCCGAGGCGAAGGGGTGCCCAGCCGCCTGGCCCGGGATTGCCGAGGCAAGAGCCGTCGGTGATAAGGGAGACGTTCTTCATGCTCCCGGGTTTGCGCTGGCGGCGCCGCAGCACTTCTTGAACTTCTTGCCGCTGCGACAAGGGCAGTAATCGTTGCCGCTGATCCTCGGCGGCAGTTGCGGTTTGACCGGGGGTTTTGCTTCGGCGCTCATGAGCTTGCGAAGATCGGAGAGGTCTTCCACCTGATCGGGCTCCACGCCTACAATCACTTGCCAGCCGCGTTCCTGAGCAAAGGCGACGATCTCTTCGGCCTTGTTCGTCGATTGCACGCGAACCACCGCCGGACGCTTATGACTCCCTAACTTGGCCACTTCTGTCCCCCTGATTCGAGATTGCCGGGCGGCACCGCCGCTGAACCGGCGCCCAAAGCTTCATTGAATCACGCACCTTTGCCGCGGCGCGGAGCTCCCCGTTTTGCAGAGCCTGGTCGCAGTACGGTAAATTAAGCACCCGTAGCGGCCCCGCCCCTCACCAGCGCGCCTCTCTGGCGCAATAATGGCTAGATGCAGAACATTCTGCCGGTTTTGTGTTTCATCGCCGGATTCGCGCTGGCCTGGCTCGTAATGCGCTCCCGGCGGCACGAAGCCGAAGCGGCGTTCCGTTCCCTCTCGGCCGACGCGCTCGCAAAGAACAACCAGGCGTTTCTGGACCTGGCGAAAGCTTCCCTCGGCGAGGCGCGGCAGGCTGCCCGGGGAGACCTCGAGCTTCGCCAGCAGGCGATCCAGGAGATGGTGACGCCTCTGCGCGAGTCGCTGAACCGGGTCGATACCAAAATCCAGGACCTGGAGAAAGCGCGGGCGGGCGCGTATGCGTCCTTGCAGGAACAGGTGCGGAATCTTCTCGAAAGCCAGACCGAGCTGCGGACGGAAACCGGCCGCCTGGTGACCGCGCTGCGAACTCCCCACGTGCGCGGGCGATGGGGGGAGATCCAACTGCGCCGGGTAGTCGAGCTGGCGGGCATGCTGGATCACTGCGATTTTGTCGCGCAACCCACGGTGGATTCGGCGGAGGGCCGTTTACGGCCCGATCTGGTGGTGCATTTGCCGGCCGGCAAAACGGTGGTCGTCGATGCGAAGACGCCGCTCGACGGCTATCTCCGGGCGATGGAGGCATCGGACGAGCCGACCCGCCGCGCGCGCCTGGCGGACCATGCGCGGCAGGTGCGCACCCACATGTCGTCGCTGGGCCGGAAATCGTATTGGGAACAGTTCGAGCAGGCGCCGGAATTTGCGGTGCTGTTCCTCCCGGGAGAATGCTTCTTCAGCGCCGCGCTCGAAAGCGACCCGGCGCTGATCGAGTTCGGCGTGGACCAGAACATCATTCTGGCAACGCCCACCACCCTGATCGCGCTCTTGCGCGCTGTGGCGTACGGATGGCGCCAGGAGCGACTGGCGCAGAATGCCGCCGAGATCAGCGCGCTCGGCAAGGAGCTGTTCAAGCGGCTTTCCGACATGGGCGAGCACTGGAACAAAGTCGGCCGGAGCCTCGACCGCGCGGTGGAAGCCTACAACGGCGCCGTCGGCTCGTTCGAAAGCCGGGTCATGGTCAGCGCCCGCAAGTTCGCCGAGTTGAAGACGGCGCCGCTCGGCGTGGAGATCGCGCCGCTCGAACCAGTCGAGAAGAGCGTCAGGGTGTTGCAGGGCGAGTAAGGGCCCGCTCTCACGGTCGCGGCTCTGTGGGCGCGCACAGAGCCGCGACCGCAAGGAGCGGGCCGGTATGCCTACACCGTTTCCGGCGTCGGATGCGTCCACGCGGCCCGATACGGCCGCCGCAGCAGCCGGTTGGCTTCCTCGTCGCCAATGACCCGTCCGGTTTTCGGATCCCATGCCAACGTGCGGCCGAGTTTTAACGACAGGTTCGCCATGATGCAGCTTGCGGTGGAGATGTAGCCTTCCTCGATATCCGCCACCGGGCGTCCGCGGGTGGCGATTGCCGCCAGGAAATCCTGCATGTGGTGGCGGATGGCGGGCGCGCACTGTGTCTCGAGGTCTTTTTCCGTTTTGTCCTCCGGGTATTGCTCCAGCTCGTAGGTCACGTCCTGATGGATCGGCTGCACGCCCTTGACCGCGGGGATGAAATCGTAGCTGTAGACGCTGGCTTTGAGCGTCCCTTTTTCGCCGTAGATGGTGGCTCCCCAGGTGTACTTCGGGTCGGGCGGGGCGCCCCACGTGCGGTGCTGCCAGATGATCTTCAGGTCCTCGTAATCGAAGGTGGCGGTCTGGGTGTCGGTGATGTTCGCCTTGCTCGATTTCTGCACCAGAATGCCGCCGCTCGAAGAAATCCGTTTGGGCCAGCCGAGGTCCAGCATCCAGCGCGTCATATCGAACATATGGATCGCCATATCCCCCACGATGCCGTTGCCGTACTCCATGAATGCGCGCCATCCGCGCGGATGCACCCAGCGGTTGTACGGCCGCATAGGTGCCGGACCGGTCCACATCTCGTAATCCAGGTTGGCGGGCGGAGCGGTATCGGGCGGATTGCCCTCGGCGCGCATGGGATAGTAGCAGTAGATCTCCACCAGCCCGATCTTGCCGAGTTTGCCCTCGCGGACCACTTTGTTGCGGGCATCCACCAGGTGCGGCGTGCTGCGCCGCTGGGTGCCGACCTGCACCACGCGCTTATACTTGCGCGCGGCGGCGAGCATAGCCTGGCCCTCGATCACGTCCACGCTGATGGGCTTCTGGCAGTAGACGTCGGCGCCCGATTTCACGGCCTCCGTCATGGCCAGGGCGTGCCAGTGGTCGGGCGTCCCGACCAGCACGATATCCAGGTCCTTCTCCGCCAGCATCTTGCGGTAATCGGAATAAGTGCGCGGCTTCTTCCCGGATTTCTGGCGAGTGGACACCAGTTCGGCCGCATCGGCCAGCATGTTGCGATCGACGTCGCAGAGCGAGACCACTTCGACCGGCGAGACCTGGATCAGACGCAGCAGGTCGGTCTTGCCGTACCATCCCGTGCCGATCAGCCCCACGCGCAACGGCTTCTGCTGTGCGAAGTCCAACCTGGAGAGCCCGAGTCCCGCGGCGCTGGTGTATAAAAATTGTCGGCGATCCATGACGGATCGCAGTATATCGCAGAACGCGCGTCAGTTGGACGCTGCCGAAGGCCCGCGGCCTTGAAGGATCGCCAGATTGTGTTGAACCTGCTTCCACGCGGCGGGAATCGATTTTGTTGTAATCGGTGCGTGGGGATCGGAGTAGTATGCGTCGATGTTCTGAACCAGGCCGGAAGGTAGCGGGACAGCAGGTTTGGCGGCCAGTCTGTCCAGCAGCAGGGCATAGGTCTGGTCCGTCAACCGGTACCTGCCCGGCGCCACCGGGTACCCGGTATCGAGATCCAGATTGCGCGGCCGGAAGTGGTCCGGCCCACCGGCGTATGCCGCCAGATTCCCGGAAAACTCCGCGCTGGCGTGATTGACGCTGCGAACAAACAGGTCCTCTGTCTTCGCGGTCGGCGCCTTCGTGTCCACCGCTCTCAGCAGACCGATAGGCGGCAGCACGTCGAACAGCAGCGCGAAGAAATGCGCCTTTACGCCCGGAGAACGATACTCATCGGCCCACTGATGCTCGCGGGCGAGCCCGCCGAGCGCCGCCAGGTATCGCCGCATCGGTTCGTTGTCCGTCTCCTGGTTCAACCGGCCGCGGATCCGGACCACCTCGGTGCGCGCGTACAGCGGCATCAGCTTATGAACGGAAAAGCGATAGCTTTGCGCCCCCGGCCGGACGTGCCCCAGCGTCTCGGCTAATCCAAGGCCATAGGTCGCCAGCAGCGCGCGGTCGAGAGCCTGATCGGCAACCAGGAACCCCACATGCCGCCGGAACTCTTCGGGCGTATAGCGGCGATTTGCGATCTGAGCGACATCGAATCCGAATTCCACGCGGACGTGATCGACAGGATTCTCTTCATAGGTAATGACGTGCCCGTATTTTCGGACGAGGTCCGGAAACGTCGCCGCTACCGACGGGTTCACCGCCTCCGAATGTCCGATACTGTCTCCGACATAATGAGAGAGCGCTCCTATGGCAAACGCGAGCTCATTCGCATTTCTCGCGGTCCGAAACAGCGCGGTGATAAAATCGCCCGTCCGGACATAGTGGGTCAGGTCACTGAAGAACCGGTGGCCCACGGGATAGTAACCCATGTCCTGGATGACCGACCCGCCGTATGCGTATGCCCGCGCGTCTTCCAGCTGCCTTTTCGTCAGGCCCGGATACCTGTTTAATAGAACAGGCCGGATGGAGCGGTCCCAAGCCAGGTCGATCAGTTCCTGGTGCGTAAAAATCGCGTACGACTCACCGGGTGTAGCGAATGCCAGAAGGGCCGCTACGCAGATACCGGTCACTTTGAAGCGCACGATAACGCGTCTCCTGGAGCGCGGCGCCGCGTCGTGGAACCCTGAATCCCGCGAAGGGATCAGTGGGAGAAGCGTGGCATCCCGACAGGGCCATTCAAGTCCAGTTTCCTGGATACGAAGCTGAGCAGGTCCTTCAGCGAAACCACCGCCACCAGGTGGTCTTTGTCCGTAACCAGAAGCCGGCTGACGCCGTTCTCACGCATTTTGGAGAGCACTTTTAGGGCATCGGTGTCCGGACTCACGGTATTGGCCTCCGAGCAAGGCTCGGTCACTTCCTCCACGCGATGCGACGTCCACTCCTCTTTCGGGATCTGTTTGATATCCCTTGTAGTCACGCAGCCGGCGAGACGGTCCGGCTCTCTTACCACGGGAAACATTTTATAGTCGTAGCGAAACAGGTACTCGTTCACGAGGCGGTCGATCGGAAGGTCCGCCGGGACCGTCACCGGCGCCGTCCGCATGAAGCGCTCCACGGGCTCGCCGGCGAGCGCCTGCTGCAGGAGCACCTGTTCGTACGACGCCTGGGACGCGTTGCGCAGGAACATGCCGATCAGGAAATACCAGATCGCGGAGATGAAGTCGCCGAAGAACAGGCGGAAAATTCCGAGAGCCATCAGCAGGATGCCGAAAGCCGAACCGATCCGCGACGCGGTCCGCGTGGCGCGGGTGAGGTCCTTCTGGAAATGCCACAGTGCCGCGCGCAGAACGCGGCCGCCATCCAGCGGAAAGGCCGGGATCAGGTTGAACAGGGCCAGCAGCCAGTTGATCCACGAGAGGTACGCCAGTATGGCGATTGTCTCCTGGGCCCAGTCTCCGTCCCGGGCCACGGAGGCGAGCCCGTAAAAGATACCGCCCAGCACGATGCTGCTGAGCGGGCCGGCGATCGTCATCAGGAATTCGACCTTGGGACTCCGCGGCTCGCCGCCCATTTCGGCCACGCCCCCGAAGATGAACAGCGTGATGCCGCGCATCGGCAGGTCGAAGCGGCGCGCCACCAGAGAGTGGCAAAGCTCATGGATGACGATAGAGAGGAACAGCCCGACCGCCCCCACCGCGCCCATCCACCAGTAAGTTCCCACGTTGAGCCCGGGCACCAGCGCGGGGAAAAGCCCCAGCGCGAGCGACCACGTAACCAGCGCGGCGATGACGAGCCAACTGGCATCCACCCGCACTTCAAACCCGAACAGCTTGAAAAGCTTGATTCCCCGGCCAAACATGAGGCACCCCTGACTTCATCGTATCGCCCGGCCGGGGAATATCCCGCACCGGGAGGTGCTCTGTTCGCGGGTGAAACGGTTTCCTATCGCACCAGACCGCCGTGCCTACGGGGCCAGGATTACTTTAAAGAGGTTCCCCTCGCGCCGGTAAAGCTTGTCGAACCAGGCCGGGCCTTCGCCCAGGGGCGCCACCGCGCTGATGAGCGAATCCACCCGGATCGCTCCGCGCGACATCAGAGCGATTACCGCCGGATACTCGCCGTTCGACGCGCAGGAGCCCTGTAGCCGGATCTGCCGGGTCACCACCGGCTGCAAAGGCAGGTCGATCCGCGGGGCGACGTTGCCGACCAGCGTCACGGCTCCTCCTTTGCGGACGCAATCGATCGCCGTGCGCACAGGGTCCGTCGCGCCGACACATTCGATCGCCAGGTCCGCTCCGTGGCCATCGGTCATGCGGCTGACCTCCGCAGAGACGTCGCAGTTCCGTGGATTCAGGACCTCCGTGGCGCCGGATTGGGTAGCCATGCGCAAGCGGCTGTCCTCGAGATCGACCGCGATCACGCGTGCACACCCGGCGGCGCGCAACGCCTGCACCGCGAGCACCCCGATCATCCCGCTGCCCACTACTACCGCGGTCTCGCCGAGCTGGCGCGGCGTAAGATTGACCGCGTGCACCGCGACGGAGGCGGCTTCGATCAGCGCCGCCTGCTCATACGTCAGGTTGTCCGGAAGGCGGTAGACGATGCGGCGCGGCACGGCCACGAATTCCGCGAATGCCCCATGCCGGCGGTACTCTCCCGGCGAAACCCCGAGCACCTGCCGGTTATCGCAGAGGTTCACCTCGCCCCGGCTGCAATGAAAACAGCGGCCGCAGTAAATCGTGGAATCGAATGTGACGCGGTCGCCTTCCTTGAGGTCCGTAACCGCCGGGCCCAGGCGGGCCACCTCGCCCGCTGCCTCATGGCCCATGACCAGCGGCGGAATCCGGCGTCCGGTGGAGCCGTCGAACCCGTGCACGTCGCTGCCGCAGATTCCGCAGGCCCGCACCCGCACCAGGATATCGTCCGGTCCGATCTCCGGCACCGGCATGTCTACCATCTCGAGGTGCTTGTAATCTTTGAGTAAGAGCGCATCCATCCCACGCCCATAGTACGCCATTGCGGGAACCCGTGGAGCCGGAATGGTGTCGGATAATTTGTAGCGGCGGAGGTGAGCCGTGACCCAACACCCGGGCCGGTTCCATTTCGCGGTCCAGATCGCCAGCCTCTGCATCACGGGCGTGGTGCTTTGGCTGGGCTCGTCCGGGTTTCGCACATCGCACGCGCCGCTTTCGCTGGTGGCGGCCCAGGCATTTCTGTTCGCCTTCGGAGCCTGGTTGGCGAGCGCCGGGATTGCGCTGCTGCTGTATCTCACGATCCCCCGGCGGGCGGGCGAGTATGAGCTGCTGCAATCGCTGCGGACCTCGGCGGTAGCCGTCTGGTTCGCCCCCGCCACCATCCTGCTCACCCGGGTTTCGGCCGCCACGCTGCTGGCCGCCCTGGCGCTGGTCGTGACGGCCACGCGGCTGCTCTATGCGGAGTGGCGGCGGATCCACCCCTTGCCGGAAGCCGCCTTCGAGACGGGTTCGGGACTGTTGTTCGGCGCGTATTTCGTGCCGCCTCCGCTTGTCCGCCGCGAGTTTCTGGCGGCCATGACTGTCTCGCTGGCCCTGCAATTCGCCGTAACCGCCCGCCTCTTCCGCCATCCCATGGCCGCGGGAACCCTCTTCGTGATGACTGTGGCATCCCTGACCCTGTTCGCCATGACGTCCGGAGCAATGGCGGCCGAGCGCCCGCGAAACCTGCCGCAAACGGTTTTCGGCATCGTGCTGACCATCTTCCTGGCTGCCGGAATCACCGTTGGCGGTTTGCGTCCGCGCGGTTTCTTCCAGGGCGACGAGGATGCCGGCGGTCCGACGGCCGCTACGCCGGCCCAGGGAACCGCCTCGCGTGCGGCAGCGCTAAAAGCGGCGCCGGTTGCGGGGCCCGGCAGTTTTCCGGGCGTCATTCTGCGTCCTGAGATCAAGCCTTACGTGCGCCTGGTGGAGCCTCCGCCGGTTCGCGGCGGCATGGGGTTCTCGCTGCCGCGAACCTACGCCATCCCCTTCGACGGCGAATATTGGGTGTATCGCTTCCTCTACAACCGCCCGCCCGCGCGGTCGATCGAGGAGCAAGGCACGCCGTCGGAGCTTTCGTACCGCACCGTGGACCGCTGGCCGCTGGTGATGGAAGCGCACCAGAAGCTGGACCCGGCGATCGACCTGGCCTGCCGCGCGGTCAGGGTCGAGATCTGGAACGCGGACCGCTACCCGAACACGGTGTCGCTGGAACTGGACGCCCTGGCCGGGAAGGGTTGGACCAGCATCGGCACGCAACCGGTCCGCTCCGTGCCGCAGCGCGATGGGGCTCGCGTGATCGCAGCCGCCGAATCACTCGAATTCCCGATTCGCACTCCGGTCCAGGACTGCATGGAGTTGAAGGTGCTGTTTCTGCGCGACCGGAGCCGCAGCGATCGCAGCGCCATGATCGCGGTAGACCGCTTCGTGCTGCTGCCGTAGCAAATTGCTTGTATCCTCGAGAGGACACGATGAAGGACTTCAAAGACAAGGTCGCGGTGATTACCGGCGCGGCGAGCGGCATCGGACGTGCGCTGGCCGGCCGGTGTGTCAGTGAGGGCATGAAAGTAGTGCTCGCGGACATCGATGAAGCCAATCTCGACCAGGCGGAAGCGGAGCTGAAAGCCTCCGGCGGGACCGTGCTCGGTGTCAGGACGGACGTCTCGAAACGGGGTGACGTCGAACTGCTGGCTCGCTGCGCGCTCGATGCATTTGGCCAGGTGCACTTACTCTTCAATAACGCCGGGGTCGCTGCCGGTGGGGCGCCGTGGGAGGCAACGTGGAACGACTGGGAATGGGTAATCGGCGTTAATTTGTGGGGCGTGATTCACGGGGTCAAGGTGTTCACGCCGGTGATGCTGGCGCAGAATACGGAGTGCCATATCGTCAACACGTCCTCGAGCGCCGGGCTCGTGGCGGGTGGCGGCTCCGCGCCTTACGGGGCGACGAAGCATGCGGTGGTGGCCCTCTCGGAGAGCCTGTACCTGGCGCTCCAGCAACGGAAGTCGCTCGTGAACGTATCGGTTCTCTGCCCCGGGCTTGTGCGGACGAATATCATCGATGCCGAGCTTCACAGGCCCGCGGAGCTGCGCAACGAACCGGTTCCGCTGACCCCGGAATTGCAAGCCGGCCTGGCCGCATTCAAGGCCGCCATCGAGGCAAGCATGCCTCCCGCCGAAGTTGCCGGCGCGGTCTTCGATGCCATTGAGAAGGAGCAGTTCTATATTCTTCCCGATCCCGAATGGACCGAAGTGATCCAACTCCGGATGGACAAACTGCTCCGCATGGAAAATCCGCAAAGCCCTACGGCGACGATCCTGAAACTGATCAGCCGCCGGCCCGCTCCGTGACGGTCGCGGCTCTGTGAAAACCGGCGCCACAGAGCCGCGACCATGAGGGGGCGGGCCGGTCATCATCACGACTGCGGCGGGTATTTTTCGAAAATCTCCTCCACCGCGTGGGCGAACTTCTTCGTATTCTTCGCCGGCTTGGAACTAACCGTGTAGGTGGACGTTCCCTGGAACACCAGCGCATGCCGGTGCGTGTCGGTCATGTTGACGACCAGGGTTCCAATCCAAAACGTCGCCGGCGTGGTGGTCGCGATTCCACCGCCGCCCCATCCCCAGGCCCAGCCGGGACCTACAGGGTCGGTGAAGGTCGTGAGGACCGTCTGCGGGTGGACGTCAACAGCGTAGCTGATCTGCAGATCGCCTCCGCTCGGAACGCGAGTCAGGTGTTTCGCCGCAAGTGCCTGGTCCACAAAGGTCATGACGCGGCGTTGCATCAACTCGTTGGGATAGGTGGCTCCTGGTGGCAGCGGTTCGGACGACTCCACCCAATTGTAGGTCTTGTATTTAGAAAAGCTGTCGCGATGATCGAAATCGACTCGTGTGTGTGCGCTGATCGATAAAACGCAGCAGGCCAGCGCGGCTAACGCGATGATGCGGTTCAATGCGGCCTCCCGTGTTGTAATGACTTCCCGTTATTTGGGACTCCGCGATACGGGCTGCCGACTCATTTTCGCCCGCTTCCGCACGTGATACCCTTGGCTCAGCCATGCTTCCAATGTCGCGGATTCTGGTTCCGGTGGATTTCTCGGAACGCTCGCTGGGCGTCTTGCGTTACGCCAAAGTCGTCGCGGCGCAGTATCGTGCGCGCGTCACTCTGATTCACGTGGTGAGCCCCTTCTTCATGATCCCCCCGACGGGGCTCTCGGGAGAGGTCTGGTTGCCCGTCCAGACTTCCACCGTGATGCAAAGGGGCAAGGAACTGGACGAATGGGCGCCTGGTGAACTCGAGGGACTCGAAGTCGAGCGCGTAGTTTACGAAGGGGATCCGGTCGAGCAGGTCGTCTCTCTCGCCAACTCGGAAAAGTCCGACCTTGTCGTGATCTCGACCCACGGGTACGGTGTTCTGCGCCGTTTTCTCATCGGCTCGGTGGCGGCCAAACTGCTCCACGATCTCTCGTGCCCCGTACTGACGGGGGTCCACCTGGGCGATACGCCGGGACCGGAGGCGGTGCGGATTTCGAAAGTGCTTTGCGGCGTGGACCTCAACTCCGATGCCGAACCGGTGCTGGCCTATGCTTCGCAGTTCGCACGGGATTTTGGCGCCGCGCTCGAGGTGATCCACGTCATTCCCGCGCTGAGCCCCCATTTCGATCTCCAAGCTTCCGCTGAGTGGCGGGCCAGCGTGATCGACCGGCTCCGGGAGGATTTGGCGGACACCCTGGACAAAGTGGGAGCCGAAGCGGAGGAGGTCCGGGTCGAAGAGGGCGACATAGCGGATACCGTGTGCGCCCGCGCCGCGGAAACGGGCGCAAGCATCCTGATCATCGGCCGCGGTCCGCACGTCGAATCGGGGCGCCGGCTGAAGACGGAAGCCTACGCCATCGTCCGGCAGTCGCCGTGCCCCGTGCTGAGCGTGTAAGCCGCGCTACCCTTTCAGGTCCTGGAACGCCTCTTCGATCTCCCGCCTGGCCGCTTCGGTGGGCGGGCAGAGCGGCAGGCGCGGCGGGCCGCCGTAATAACCGTTGAGGTCCATCGCGTACTTCAGCCCGGGGACGCCGTATTTGCTCGTGACCAGCGCCGAGGCGCGGCCGATGCGGTTCTGCCAGTCCAGGCCCGCGGCCTCTTCCCGCGTGCGATATGCTTCCCAGATCGCAATTACCGAGTACGGCGCCGCATTCGCATAGGCCAGGATCGCGCCGCAAGCGCCCATCAGCAGCGACGGCCACAACGTGGGCGCCGAGCCGACCATCACCTGAAAGCCCGGGCGGACTTCGCGGATCATCTGCATCACCTTTTCGAGATTGCCCGAACTCTCCTTGATCGCGATCACATTCGGGTGTTCCGAGATCGCCGCCACCGCCTCTACGGGGATATCGACGCCCGTAGCCTGCGGCCAGTTGTAGATGATCAGCGGAATTTTCGATTGGTCGGCCACCGCCCGATAGAAGAGCGTCTGCGCGTCGGCGCGGTTCACCAGGTTCTTGTAATAGTGGGGAGTCCGCACCATCGCGGCCTTGTACCCCATCGCGGCAGCCTGGTTGGTGAGGCAGACGGTTTCGCGTACGCTCTCCACGCCGGTGCCCGCGATCAGCAGTTTCTCGGGCGCGGCGTGCTTGGCCACGAGGTCCCACATCGTGACCTTCTCTTCCGTGGTGAGCATCACGCTTTCCCCCGTGGAACCCATGACGACGTAGCCGGAGAGCGTGGTGAGGTTCCACTTCTCCACGTTGTGCTGCACTTTCGTAGCGTAAATGTTCCCGTTGTGGTCGAACGGAGTCGTAATGGGCGGGTAAATGCCCTGGAGTTTCAGGCTCATAGCGGTGTACTTCCAGTATCCCACTCAGGCGGGGAACGGCCACACCCGCTCGATCGTTTTAGAAAGCATCCAGCGCTTGTCGTCCGCGTTCAGGAACGGCATGTCGTCGCGCACCACGCGGAGCGCCTTGTCGTAGGTCGAGACCGCCTCGATGATCGGCCAGTCCGTGGCCCACATCAGGCGCTCGGGTCCGAATGCGGCGTGCAGGCGCTTGACCAGTTCCTGCGCGTCGAGCCAGGGATACGGCTGCCTGGAGAGCGACCACGTATGCGAAACCTTCACGAAGACCCCGGGGAAGCGCGCCAGCGCGATGAGCTTATCGAGTTCCTTGGGCTGGTCCACCGGGCAATCGGCCATGTGGTCGATCACCACTGTAAGATCCGGGCGCTGCTCGATGAGCCGGCCGACCTCCGGCATGCGCGTGATCGGCGCCAGGATCGTCATCGGCGCCTTCAGTTCTTCGCAGCGTTTCCACAGCGGCGCCATGAGCGGTCCGGCGATCCAATCTCCGGAGGCGTTGCCCGCCGGGCTGAGCCGCACGCCGCGGAACCCCTGCCAGGCGAGCGCGGAGAGGTGGTCCGGCGCCGCGGGGTCGAGCGGGTCCACCCGGCAGACACCCTGGAAATATTGGGGGTAGCGCTTCAGCACGGCGGCCAGGTACCGGTTGTCGTAGCGGTAATGAATCACCTGGATGATCACCGTTTTCGATACGCCGTTGGCCTTCATCAGGCCGAGCAGCGTTTCGGGAGTGGCGTCGCGGTCCGGGACGTGCGCGCCTTCGGCGAACGGGAACTCCGGATCGTGCTTCCAGACATGGACGTGAGGGTCGATGACGCGGTAATCGGCGGCGAAACCGGACATGGCCATGGCTCCAAGGAACAGTCGGCGGGAAACGGGGTGGCCCGCTCCATCAGACATAAATCGGCTCCAGCTTGTTTACCACGTACGCGCCGCAGCGCAGGTAGCTCGCGCGCGGACCTTTGCGGGCCGTGTCGAGATCCACGCAGATCCAGCCGCGGTACGACATCGACTTTAGGATCCGGTGGCACGAGGGGAAGTCGATCTCGCCGTCGCCCAGGTCGAAGATGTTGTCCTGCAGCTTGTCCGAAACGTGCCGCGCGTCTTTGTAATCGAGCAGCATCAGCCGGTCGCGGTGTTTGCCGATCGATTTCACGGGATCGATGCCGGCCAGATACAGATGCGCCGTATCCGGCGAGAAGGAAAACAGTTTCGGGTCGGTCATCGCCATGCAGCGGTCCACTTCTTCTTCCGTCTGCACCAGTTGGCCCATATGGTTGTGCAGTCCGGCGCGGAAGCCCATCTCGCCGGCCGCTTCGCCCAACTGGTTGTAGCATTCGCACATGGCCTTGAAGTGCTCGCCGCTGACTCCCACCGAGCGGGAAGGCGAGAATACCACCAGGCGGTCGGCGTCGAAACCCTTCAGGAAATTCATGGCAGTGCGCGCGTCGGCCAGCATCTGGGCGCGGCGCGAGGTGTCGTGCGCGGGTCCGTTAAACGAAACGGTGATGACGTGCAGGTTGCGCCGCGCGACTTCCTTTTCCATCTGCGCCTGCGTGATGTCGTAGGTGGTCAGGATCTTGGGAAACTGCGTAATGCGGATGCCGGTGAAGCCGGTATCGCGCATCACGTCGAGGATATCGGTGAACCGAACCCGCGGGAAGTAGTTCCACAGGTTGGCCCCCAGCGCCCAGCGGACGTTCCTGTTGGCGGGCAGCCTGCCGGCCGCTCCGGCGAGAGAACCGGCCATCGCGGCGAGAGCGGCGCGTCGAGTGATCATTTCTGTTGAATTGTACTCCCGCGTAAGATGGTTCTGGACTATGTTCTCCCTTGAAATCGATTGCGACCCCGACGACCGTGAACTGCTGATTGCGGACCTTTGGGACCGCGGCTCGGCCGGAATCGCGGAGCTGTCGCCCGCGCGCGTCCGCGCGTTCTTCGACGACGACGCCGATCGAGCCGCCCTCCTCAGGCTCTTCCCCGGGGCGGCGGTGCGCCAGGAGGAGCAGCGCGATTGGGTGCAGTCGGCGCGCGACCTGCTCCAGCCCATGGAGATCGGCTCGCGCTTTTTTCTCGTGCCGGAATGGCGCGGCGACCCGACGCCGCCCGGCCGCTTCCGCATCGAGGTGAACCCCGGGATGGCGTTCGGCACCGGGGTCCACGAAACCACGCGCCTTTGCATCGAGGCGCTGGAAGATTACCTGAAGCCGGGCATGCGCGTGCTCGATGTCGGGACCGGCTCGGGCATCCTGGCGAAAGCGGCCCGCCTGCTCGGAGCGGGGCCGGTTTACGCCTGCGACGTTGACCCGGTGGCGGTCGAGATCGCGGGCGAGGGCTTCGTGGGATCGGTGGACGCAGCCGCCTCCGGCTCGGTGGACCTGGTGACGGCGAACATCAGCCCCGAGGCTATTGCGTCGCTGGCGCGCGATCTGTTGCGCGTGCTGCGGCCCGGCGGCGTACTGCTGGCAAGCGGGTTCGAGGTTCCCGAGATCGACCAGGTCAAGGCGGCACTCGAGGCTGTCCGAGACGTGCGCACGAAAGGGAACTGGGCGCTTATCGTGGCGGGATCGTACTCGTGACGGCGGCGCCGATCAGGGCCAGATCCTGGCTGGTGGAGACTTTCTCGAAGTAAGTCCCCTGCAGCGGACTCATCTTCACCATCTCCTGCAGGTACCGGCTCAGCAGGTTCAGGTCCACGAAATCGGCGTTGGGACCGGCGATATAAAACCGGCCGGCGCCCTCCAGGTGGACGGCAGTCGCGGTGGCGGCCGCCAGGGCGCGGTGCCAAAGCTTGACGAAGTCCATCGCGCGGGTGTCGCCGTGGTGCGCGGCGGCGAAGACCTCCTCCGGTTCCATGTCCAGGAAGCGAAGCCGCATGGCGCGGGTTCCCATGATTCCTTCCAGGTGCCCGATGCCTCCGCAGCCGCAAAAGCGCTCCTTGGGATCGAGCGTCACCACCATGTGGCCGGCCTCCCACGCGCCTTCGCCCTGCGGATAGCGCCCGAATCCGATGCCATCGCCCAGGTACCAGACGCGGACCAGTTTTTCGAGCACGCCGTGGGTGGCGGCGATCCCCGCGGCGAGCGCATCGGCGTCGTTCATCACGGTCACCGGAAGATTCAGGCCGTAGGCGCTGAGCGACCTGCAAAGTTGCGCAGCCATATCCAGCCCCTTGAGCTGCCCGAGGTTGGGAGACTCTTCGATTACGCCGTTCCGCACGATTCCGGGGAAGCCGGCGCCGACCGATTCGACCGTGGTTCCTTTGCAGACCTCGGCTATGTCAGTCCGGATGCGGTCCAGAATTTCGTCCACCGGCAGCGCCTTGAGGTCGATATGCCGCTGGCCCGGTTGCGGATACATCCGCACTTCTCCGAGAGTGGTCCCCTCGACTAAGCCCACCCAAATATAGCGTGTGGCCAGAACGCCGATGGCGCGCCGCATATCGATTCCTCCTAGAACCGCATCAGCTTGTTGACGCCGTTAAACGCGGCCTGCTTATAGCACTCGGCCAGCGTGGGATAGTTGAATACGTTTTCGACGAAGTAATCCACCGTGCCATTCAGAACCAGCACAGCCTGGCCGATATGCAACAGCTCCGATGCCCCTTCGCCGATGATGTGCACACCCAGAATCTTGCGGGTCTCGCGGTGAAAAATGATCTTCAGCCGCCCCGTCGTATCTCCGCGGATCTGGCCGCGCGCGGTTTCCCGGTAATAGGCCACCCCGACTTCGTACGGCACGTCCTCATCGGTCAACTGTTCTTCCGTTTTGCCGATGAACGAGATCTCCGGGATGGTGTAGATGCCATACGGGTAATTCGCGGGATTCGATTGGATCTTGATACCGCAGGCGTTGGCCGCCGCGATGCGGCCCTGCTCCATCGAAACGGAAGCCAAGCTGGGGAAGCCGATCACGTCGCCCACGGCGTAGATATTCGGTACTTTCGTCTTGTACTCCGCGTCCACATGGATGCGTCCGCGGTTGTCGGCTTCGAGACCGGCGGCCGCGAGGTTCAGGTCGTCCACGTTGCCCTGGCGGCCCACGGCGTACAGTAAGGCGTCCCCGGTGATCCGCTTATTGCTCTGAAGGTTCGCCACCACGCTGCCGTCCGGCAGTTCCTCCACGCTGGCGACTTCTTCGTTCAGCCGCATGGTCACGCGGTGGTCGCGCAGGTGGTACGAAAGCGCTTCGATGATCTCCGCGTCGGCAAATTCGAGCAGGCGGGGGCGCTTCTCCACCAGAATCACCCTGACCCCGAGGATTGCGAACATGCAGGCGTATTCGACGCCGATGACGCCGCCCCCGACCACCATCAGGGTCCGCGGAATTTCGGGAATTTGCAGGATCTGATCGCTGTCCACGATGGTGCAGCCGTTCAGCGGAACCTTGTCGGAGACTGCCGGCTTGGTGCCGGTCGCGATGATGATAGTCGGCGCTTCCAGGTCGGCCTGGCCCCGCGAGTTCACCGTGCGGACGTGCGTGGCATCCACGAAGCTGGCGCGCGCGTTCACCACTTCGATGCCGTTGCGCGCCAGCTGCGCCTGCGTGACGTCGGCTTCCGTCTTGATCACCTGGTTCACGCGGAACCCGAGGTCCGCCATGGTGATCTTCTCTTTGACGTGGTAGTTGATGCCGTAGATGCCCTGGAACTGGAACCCGGAAAGGTGCATCACGGCTTCCCGCATGGTCTTGCTGGGGATCGTGCCGGTATTGATGCAGGCTCCGCCGACGATTTCGCGCTGCTCGACTACGACCACGCGCTTTCCGCTCTTGGCAGCCTGAATGGCAGCCCTCTGCCCGGCCGGGCCGGACCCGATCACGATAAGGTCGTAATTGCGCATCGGAGGTGTAAGGCAGGCCCGAAGGCCTGCCCCAGTATATTACTTCGCGCGGTTGAACCGGTTCTCGACTTCTTCCCAGTTCACCACGTTCCACCAGGCGCCCAGGTACTCGGGCCGGCGGTTCTGATACTTCAGGTAATACGCGTGCTCCCAGACGTCGATTCCCATCACCGGGAATTTCCCTTCCATCACCGGGCTGTCCTGGTTGGCGCTGGAACTGACCTCCAGGCCTTTCCCCGTCTTGAGCAGCCAGGCCCAGCCGGAGCCGAAACGCGTGGCGCCCGCCTGGTTCACCTTCTCCTTGAACGCGTCGAAGCCGCCGAACGTGCCGGTGATGGCTTGCGCCACGTTGCCGACCGGCGCTCCGCCCCCGTTCGGCTTCATGATCTGCCAGAACATCGAGTGATTGATGTGGCCGCCTCCGTTGTTGCGGACAGCCGTGCGAATGTTCTCCGGAACGATCGCGCAGTTGTTGGCCAGCAGCTCTTCGATGGATTTGTTGGCGATTGCCGGCGCCGATTCCAACGCCTTGTTGAGATTGGTGACGTATGCGCCATGGTGCTTGTCATGGTGGATTTCCATGGTCATCTTGTCGATGTGGGGCTCCAGCGCGTCGAACGCGTAGGGCAGCGGCGGAACAGTGAATGGCATATCGAGTCTCCTCTATCTCCTCTGAGTTTTTTCGAGTGCATCGGCGAGCCTGAACATGGTGGTCTCGTCGAAATGCCTGGTAAGTATCTGCATCCCGACCGGAAGTCCTTCGCTGGTTGTGCCGCAAGGAACGCTCATGCAGGGAATTCCCGCGAGGCTGCCGGTGATGGTGTAGATGTCGGAAAGGTACATGGCGACCGGGTCGTCCACCTTTTCGCCGAGCTTGAAAGCCGGGAACGGTGAAACGGGGGCCACAATCGCATCCACCTCCTGAAATGCGTTCGAGAAATCGCGGGCGATGAGCGCGCGAACCTTTTGCGCTTTCAGATAGTACGCGTCGTAGTAGCCATGGCTGAGCACATAGGTACCCAGCATGATGCGCCGTTTGCACTCGGCGCCGAAGCCCTCGTCGCGTGTCTTGCGGTACATGTCCGAAAGCGTCTCCGAATTCGGCGAGCGATAGGCGTACCTCACGCCGTCGTACCGGGCCAGGTTGGAACTGGCTTCGGCCGTCGCGATAATGTAGTAGCACGCGATGGCGTAATCGGTGGCCGGCAGGCTGATTTCGCGCAGTTCGCACCCCAGTTGCTTGAAGTGCTCGAGACCGCGGGAGATCGCCTGGCCGGTTTCGCTCGTCAATTCTTTTAGATACTCGCGGGGCAACCCAAGCTTCAAGCCTTTTACGTTTCCGTCCAGCGCGGCCGCATAATCCGGAACGGGTGCCGCGGCCGAAGTGGCGTCCGCCGTGTCGCGACCGGCAATCACCCGTAAGAATGTTGCGGAATCCTTCACTGACCGCGCGAACGGTCCGATATGGTCGAGCGAACTGGCGAACGCGGTCAGGCCGTACCGCGAAACGCGCCCGTAGGTGGGGGTCACGCCCACGACGCCGCAGAACGATGCCGGCTGGCGGATGGAGCCTCCGGTATCCGAACCCAGGGAAACCACTGCCGTGCCCTGCGCCACCGCCGCTGCCGAACCGCCGCTCGACCCTCCCGGAACGCGGTCGAGCGCCACAGGGTTTCGCACCGGTCCGAATGCCGAGTTCTCGTTCGATGACCCCATGGCGAACTCGTCGCAATTGGTCTTTCCGAGAATCACGCCGCCGGCCTCTTCCAGCCGCACGATTGCCGTAGCATCGTACGGAGGAATGTAGTCGGCCAGCAGTCGCGACCCGCAGGTGGTCTTCACACCCTTCGTCACGATGACGTCTTTCACCGCCACCGGAACTCCGGCGAGCGGTCCGGGGTCCTGGCCGCGCGCGATGCGCTCATCCACGCGCCGCGCATTGGCCAGGGCGCGCTCGGGGGAAAAGTGCAGGTAGGCGCCGGTGCGCGGATTTTCCGCTTCGGCGAAGCGCAGGGCTTCCGTAGCCAGTTCGACGGCGCTCGTCCGGCGGGCTAGGAGCGACTCTCTCACGCCGTCGATCGTCAGTTTTCGAATATCCATGATCAGCGTTCGATGACTTTGGGCACCTTGAAATAGCCGGCGCCGGGCTGCGGGGCGTTTGCCAGTGCGGCCTCATTGCCCAGGGGCGGTACCGGAACGTCCTCCCGCAAGGTGGCGGACTGATCGGCATCGAAGAGCACCTGCGCCATAGGCTCCACGCCGGTGGTGTCGATCTCTTTGAGCCGGTCCATGTGTTCGAGTATGCCGTCGAGATCGGCGCGCAGGCGTGCCGCTTCGGCGTCGGACAATTCCAGATTGGCGAGGTCCGCAACGTACCGGACTTCCTTCTCCGTGATCCTCACGCCAGTGCCTTTTTCCTCGATGCTTTGAAGATGCCGCGCATCACCGGGTCGGCGATGGCGTCGGCTTCGTCCCGGAACAGGGCCGGCACGGCTTCGGTGGCGCGCTGCGGTTCGCGGCGGCGCGGCACGATCCGGAATTCCATGTCTCCCACGAGTCCGGGGCCGATGTGCCGCTCCAGGTTGCGTATGATCTGCCCCGAGAGCGCGAACAACTGGCGCTGCCAGGTGCGATCCTCCACCTCCACCACCAGCCGGTTTCTCACGAGTTTGGCCGCGCGTGTGTGGCGGGCGATCTTTTTGCCGACCGCCTGCGCCCATGCGGCGCACGCAAGTTCGTCGGCGGTGATCGTATCGCCGGGCAGTCTCAATCCCCGGATGAGCTTGCTGGCGCGTTCCATGTGAGCAGGATGAATCATCTTATCACGCCCGCGCCTCATTCGAACCGGATCGAGGAAAGGTCCGCCGTGGGCTTCGGCACCTTTAGATCCATGGATTCGAGCGTCTGGCGCATGATTTCGGAAACCGCGATGTTGCGGAACCACTTATGATTCGCCGGGATGACGTACCAGGGCGCCTCCGGGGCGCTGCATTTGCGCAGGGCGTCGTCATACGCCTCGATGTACTGGTCCCAGTATTCGCGTTCCTTGATGTCGGCCGGAGAGAATTTCCAGTTCTTCCTCTTGTCCTCCAGCCGCGCGCGAAAACGCACCGCCTGCTCTTCCTTGCTGATGTACAGGAGGAATTTGATGATCCGAACGTCATTGTGCGAGAGCATCCGTTCGAAGTCGTTGATTTCGTCGTAGCGCCTGGACCACACCGGCTTCGGCACCAGGTTGTGGACCCGGACTACCAGGACGTCTTCATAATGCGAGCGGTTGAAGACGCCGATCTGGCCCTTTTCGGGGATGGCCCGGTGAATCCGCCACAAGTAATCGTGGCGGGTCTCGTCGCCTTCCGGAACTTTGAACGACTTGACGTGAACTCCCTGCGGGTTGAGTCCCGTCATCACGTGCCGGATCGTGCCATCCTTGCCGGCCGCATCGATCCCCTGCAGCACGATCAGCAGCGCGCGGCTCCCTTCCGCATAGAGGAGATACTGGAGCACCGCAAGCCGTTCGAGGTTCTTCTGCAACCGGGTGGCGGCGGCTTTTTTGTCGATTCCGTGTGTGCCCGCGGGATCGATGGAACTCAGCTTGAAGCGCGAACCGGGACGCACGAGCAAGTCTTTCGCGAGATGGTCCATTCCGCGCCCATTCTACACTGAAACCATGCTGGTATTGGCCTCTCAGTCGCCGCGGCGCAGCGAAATCCTGCGCCAGGCGGGCATTCCGTTCGTGGTTCGCGCCGCGAACATCGATGAAACTCCGATCGAGGGAGAAAGGCCCGAGGACTATGTGCGGCGCCTGGCCGAAGAAAAGGCGCGAGCGGTCCAGGCTGGACCCGGCGAGACAGTGCTGGCGGCGGATACCACGGTGGTGATCGATGGCACAATGCTCGGCAAGCCCGCGGATGCGGAGGACGCGGCCCGTATGCTGCGGCTGCTCGAAGGACGGCGGCACGAAGTCCTCACCGGCATCTGCTTCAGGAACGCCACGACCGCCACGGTGGACTGGGCGCAAACCGGGGTATGGTTTTCGCACATGACCGAAGCCGAAATCGCGGCGTATGTGGCGAGCGGCGAGCCCGTGGACAAGGCGGGCGCCTATGCCATTCAAGGGCTGGCGTCGAAGTTCATTCAGAAGATCGACGGCTGCTACTTCAACGTGGTCGGCCTGCCCATCGCACTGGTCTACGGCTATTTGCGCGGCATGTGAGTGGAGACGTGCCGGGCCCCCGCTGTGGCATCGGCCCGCCCCACATCCTGCCGGCGCCTACTTGCTCTTGCTCAGCCGGCGGTAATACTCCGCGACCTTGTCCTGGTATCCCGGCGGGATCACATCGCCGCCCGGGCTGCGGATGTTTCCCCCTGCCGTGGTGTCGTCCACCTTGCGGCGGAGTTCCATCTCCACCTGCTCGATGCCCGCCAGCGCGGACTGAATCCGCTCGGTCAGTATGGGATCGTTCGACTTCGTGAACGGATCCCAGTTGCGCAGGTCGCGGATCAGACCCTGGATATCGCGCTGCGTTCCTGGGTCGTCCCGCAGTTGCTGC
This sequence comes from Bryobacterales bacterium, assembly GCA_963796485.1. Lineage (GTDB taxonomy): Bacteria > Acidobacteriota > Terriglobia > Bryobacterales > Bryobacteraceae > CAWCDJ01. Next base: position 195,210 of record CAWCLV010000007.1, on the reverse strand, counting down.
TGCAACTGCATCAGGGTCTGCATGGTGTCGCGATAGGTGTTCTGGAAATCCTGCGGACGCACCGGCCCGTCGGTCCAGGGGCCGCCGGCGTTTCCGCCGTTCCATTGCCCGTTCCACTGACCGCCGGACCCGCCGTTATTCGGATTCATCTGGCCGCCGCCCATGTTTCCGGGCGAGCCCTGCTGCCCGCCTTGCCGGCCACCAGCCTGTTGACCGCCCTGTTGCTGACCGCCACCCTGCTGGCCGCCTTGCTGCTGGCCGCCCTGTTGCTGACCGCCCTGTTGCTGACCGCCACCCTGCTGGCCGCCCTGCTGCCCGTTGCGCGAAAGCTGGCCCTGCTGGCCTGGCTGCCGCCCCTGTTGCCCGCGCTGGCCCTGGCCGGCAAGTTGCTCCATCTGACGCCGCATTTGTTCTACCTGCGCGAGGGCCCGTTCCATCGCTTTGTCGTCCTGCGCGCCCTGCTTCCCGTCCTTGCCGCCCGCCACCATGGCCTGCTGCACCTGCTTTAACTGATCGCGCAGTTCGTTCAGGCCTGCCGTGATCTGCGATTCGGACATGACGGCATACTGCCCCATTCCGCGCCGCATCCACTCCGCATTGCGCTGCATGCCGCGTTCGATTTCGGATTGCTGCATGTCGCCGAGGGCTTCCCGCATCTTGGTGGCGGCCGGGCGCTGCGTGGTCTGCAAATCGCGCACGGCGGATTGCATGCCCTGCTCGAGCTTCTTCAACTGGTTGAGCTCGTCCCCGCGCTGGCCGATGATCTGGCCCATCTGGTCGCGTGTGGGGCCATTGCCGCTGGTGTAGGCGCGGCGCATCTGCCCCTCGATATCCTGCTGCTTGCGTGCCAGGTCATCCGCCTGCCGGGTGAGGTCCTCCACCTGGTTGGACGATTGGGCGCTCCGCAGCCCGGATAGCATCTGTTGGGCTTCGTTCAGCCGGTCCGCCGCGCGCCGGGCCTGGGCTTCACCCTGCGGCGTTCCCGCCTGCTGCGAAGAGGCCGCGTCACGCATATCGTCCGTGGCTTGCTTCAGGCGGTCGAGCATCTGCTGAAGCTGCCTCGCGTCCGCCTGGCTCAACCGGCCGTTGGCCTGCTGGTTTTGCTGCGGATTCTGCTGCGCCTGCTGTCCGGACTGGCTCATCTGGCCGTTCTGCTGGCCCGATTGTCCCTGCCGGCCGCTCTGTTGGCCGGATTGTCCCTGCTGCCCGCTTTGCTGGCCGGACTGGCTTTGCTGTCCGCTTTGCTGCCCGGACTGGCTCTGCTGGCCGTTACGGCTCAACTGTCCGTTCTGCGCCAGTTGCTGCATCTGCTGCTGCAGTTGCTCGGCTTCGCGCCGGAGCATCTCCTGCTCCCATCGCTGTTGCGGGGTCTGCTGGCCTTTGTGCTGCTGGTCGGCCAGTTCCTGCTGGCGCTTGGCCAGTTGCTTCAGCTTCTCGAGCGCGTCGTCGATCTGCTTCTGCCGCGCATCGGCGGATTGCGTCTGATGAGCGCCCTCATACTGGTTCTTCTCGGTATCCAGTTCGAGGTCGAACAGCCCTTCCATATCGCGGCTGGCCCCGCTGCCGCCGCCCGCGCCGCCGCCGCTCTGCCGCCCGAAAGCGACCTGGATGTCGCGGAAGGTGGACTCGGCGCGCATCAGGTGTTGCAGCGCCTTTTGCTCCGGAACCAGCGCATCCTGCCATCGGGCGATCTTCAGCTTATCCGTCGCCGGCCCCATCGCCTGGACGGCCTGCTCCATCTCGTCCACGAATCTCTTGAACGAATCGCCCGCGCCTTCCAACTGGCGGGCTTTCATGCGTTCCGCCAGGGATTTTGCCTGGTCGCCGAGCTTCGATTGCACGGAAGACAGGAACCTGGCGTTTTCCGCGTCGGTTCCGGTCGCGCCCTGCCCCTTGATCTGATTCCAGGTGGCCGTGATGATCTCTTTCTGGCGCTCCGAAATCTGGTTCTGCTGGCCCGCATCGTCGCCGCCCCCGCCCCCTCCGCCGTCCTGCTGCGATTGGGTGTAGTTGCGCTCGAAGGGCTGCGCTTCAATGAAGAAAATATCGGTGTTGACCGTCTTGCGGGCGTCTTTCGCCGTGGCATAAAGGCTCACCACGTCGCCCGGCTGCACCTTGAAATCCTCTAGCGAGATCACGGCGCTTCCGCTTGCGGTCTTCGCGCCCGCTCCGTGCGGCACATCCACCGTCTTTTCCGGCCCGCCGTTGACGGAGTAGTGCAGGGCCACGTCCTTCAGCCCGAAATCATCCTTGGCATCTACCCCCACCGTGACCTCCTCGATCGGGGAAGCGCGGTAGTCGCGGCCCGGGCGCGTGATCTTCACCTCGGGCGGCTGGTCCTTCCGGGCCTCGATAAAGTAGTCTTCGCTGAGCCGCACGTCCTCGCCGTTTTCGACCGCGGCGATGTGATAGATCCCGTCCTTCTGAATCGGAACGCTGGCCACCAGCATTCCATTCCCTCCTGCGCGGAGGGGCAGCTTGGACCCGTCATCCAGCAGAATGGCGCCCGTGTTCAGCGGCCGGTCCGTCTGGATTTCGACCTCGGCGTTGGTGCCTTCGACGGCGCGCAGATCGCCGCCTGGGTCCTCTACCGCGTCCTTCATGCCGCTCCATGCCGGGAAGTGATACGTTACGCGAAGCTTCTTCACGGAGGGCAGGTCGACCACGTTCAGCTTGTACGAGGGCGAGCGCATTCCGCCGGCTTCGATGTAGTATTCGAGCGACTCGGGCACTCCCGCGATCAGGAACTGGTACGCCGTGCCGTCCGGCTGGGTCCGCATATCGGCCTGCTCCCATTTCGACGCGCTGGCGTACCGTGCGAAAAAGCGGACCTTCGGCGAAGCGAAGCCCAACAGCATCGCCGTGATCATCTGGTCTGCGCGCTTGCGGATCGTCTTGTTGCCGGGATCCACCTTGATGGAATAGAACGGCTTCATCTCGCCCTTCGGCAAGCCGCCCCAGAGCAGGGAAGTGCCGTATCCGAGGAAGCCCGGCCCCGACGTGCCCATCCAGAGCAGCGCCAGGATGGCGCAGACCGCCGCTGTCGAGAAACTGAAAATGGCGGTGCTTTTGGCCACATTGCCAGGCGCGGCCTGTTCGGCGACGGACAAAGTATCGGCGGCAAGCAACTCCAGGAAAGGATCGTCAGGCCTTTGCTCCACGCGCTCGGTGAACGTCAGCAGCCGCTCTTCGAATTGCGGGTACCGGTTCTCTGCCTTGCGGGCGGCGTGCCGGCGATTGAGCCGGATGACCGGCACAACCAGCGCGGCTGCGAGGGCAAAGGCCAGGCCGAGGAACAGGAAGACGCGCGCACCGATGACGCTCGGGCCCGAAAACGCGAACTGGTTGGCCACCAGGACAGCCACCACCGTCAGCGCCAGGGCCGCAGCCGCCGTTATGGCAGCGCCGCGGGAGAATGCCAGAAACCGCAACCGGCGCTCGAGTGCGCCGAGGTAATCGGACAAGCGATCCAAAGGTCTCATGCCGCCTCTTTGTCCACAGACAGATGTTGGTTCCCTAAAAACGACTCGGCCAGCGTCAGCAGCAACACCGCCACCATCACATACCACCAGAGCGACAGCGGTTTCCGCTCGGTTTGAGAAGATGCCCCGCCGCTCCCGGAAGTCCCGTTGGCTGTATTCTGCCACAACGTGAGCGTCTCCTGGGGGATGGGGGTGAGATCGGATTCGTGCCGGTCGGCATTCACCGCCACGAGTTCATTGCGGCCGTTCGGCCGCCGGATATCGTAGAAGCCGGCCAGCGTGAACTGGATGTTCTGCGCCTTCGTCGCCTCGGCCAGCGAAAACTCGCGGTCGCCTTTGGGATCCACCACGTCGATCGCCGCCCCGGTTTCCTTGGAGTCGCGCAGCTCGCCGAATGACCCGACCGGAACGCTGGAGGGCCCGGCATCGAGGCGGCCCAGGTAGCGCGCGGTCTGCTCGATAAACGGAACGAACGAGGCGTGCAGCGGAAAATCGTTCGCCACGTTGTCGAACGTCGAGGCGAACACCAGGACGTGCCCGCCGCCGACCTGCTGGTCCATCAGCAGCGGCGTCTGGTCGGTCAGGCGGGCGACGACGCGCGCCTTGCCGGGATTGATCCGGATCGCCTGGTAAAACTTCACATCGTCCCAGTGATCGTCTTTCAAAATGGAGGGGTGCGACGGATCGAGCCACGCCACATTCTGGAAGCGTTCTCCCTCGCGCCCTGCATAGCGGGCTTCCTCGATGCGATCGTCCGAAACCGGAACCTTGGCGCTAGCCACTGAGCGATGCCCCAGCGCAATGAGCACGGAACCGCCGTTCCGCACGTAGCCGCGGAGCGCGTTCTCGAACGCGGGCGGCAGGGACCCCACGTCGGACAGCACCACGAATGCGTACTTCGAAGGATTCAGGTTACCCGTCTGTTCGACGGTGGCGGGGTCTATCTCGAACGCCGCCTGTCCGGAGGCTTCGAGCGCGGCCCGGAAATAGAGAAGGCTGCGCGAACTCTCCGCTTCATCGACGAACAGCGCATGCCGCGGGTCTTCCCGCTCCACGGAGAAGTAAAAGGTGTCGTCGGCCGGCAGCGCATCCGCCGAATCGATCTTGACCTCGCCTTTGTTGCGGCCGTAGGGCACGTCGAGCGACAGGAATTCGGCCGTGGCGAGGCCGCTCTCCGGCACTTCGACGGTCTTGGTTTCCACCGCGCGGCCGTTCAGCGAGAGCGTCACCGTGCGGGTGGCCTTCTGTGTTCCGAAGCCCGCCACCGTCACTAGAACGCGCTGCTTTTTGGCGTCGTACACCCGGCGCGGGGCCACCACGTTCTCGATCGCGAAATTGGGGCTGTTGCCCGAAGCCAGCCGGTGCGGTTCGAGCTTTACCGCCGCATTCAGCCGCAGATCGTTGAAATTCGGCGGCATGCCGGTCTGCTGCATGTCCGAGTAAAGGTGCACATCGAGCGGCACCTTGATGGATTGCGCGATGGAACGCAGCGAGCGCGCCAACTCCGCGTACGACGTGCGGGAATCGGAGGCTTCGACCGCGTCGATCGCGGCATTCAGGTTCGCGTGATCGTCAGTCAGTTCGCTCATGGCCTGCACGCGCTGGCCGAAAGCGAGGACTTCGGCGCGCTGCCCCGGGTGCAGGCGGCCGACCAGCGAGCGCGCCTGCCGCTTGGCGTCGTCGATCCGGTTACCCGCCCGCATGCTGAGCGAGTTGTCGATCGCCACCACCGTAACCGTATCCGCCCGCGAAGAGGGCAGCACCGTCTGCATGACATACGGCTGCGCGAACGCGAGCACCATCAGCAGAATCACGGCCGTGCGCAGGGCGAACAGCAGAAGGTATCGCAGCCGGCGATGCTTGATGGAACTCTGCGTCCGGTTCTCGAAGAACATCAGCGAACTGAACGGCTGCGGCGTGGACCGGTGCTTTTTCAGTAAGTGCAGCCAGACCGGCAAGCCCACCGCGGCGGCGCCCGCCAGGAACCATGGAGTCAGTAAACCCATTAGAGTTTGCCTCTTCGCACCGCGAGGTACTCACGCAAGCCTTCGTCGAGCGGGCGGCTGGTATCCATCAGAAAATAGTCCAGCCCGGCGCCGCGCGCTTTGCTGCTGAGGTTCTCGATGTGCGCATCGATTTTGCGGCGGTACTCATTCCGTGCGTACTCCGGCGAGACCTCCAGGGCCTCGGCCGCGTTTTCCATGTCGACGAGGAGAACCGGTTCGCGAAACGCCGGCTTGATCTCCTGCGGGTCGAGCACATGGAACAGGATCACTTCATTGCCATGAAAGCGGAGCGGCTCCACGGTCTTGATGATGGTCTCCGGCTCTTCGTAAAAATCCGACAGCACCACCACGATGCCGCGGCGGTGCAGAAAATTCTGAAAATGGATGAACGGCTTGGAATAGTCCGTGCGCTGGCCGGCTTCGACCTTTTCGATGGCGTGCAGCAACCGGAACAGCTGCCCCTGCCGGGTGGAGGGCGGGACGTAGTTGTCCACGTCGTCCTTGAACAGGATGAGCCCCGCCGCATCGCGCTGCAGGTTCGCCATGTAGCAGAGCGAAGCCGCTACGAACCGCGCGTAATCCAGCTTCGTGACGCTGTGCGAGCCGTAGGCCATAGAAGCGGACGCATCGAGCAGCAGCAGAAGCTGAGTGTTGGTCTCGCCGCGGTACCGTTTGAGGAAGCACTTATCGGTGCGGGCGAAGACGTTCCAGTCCACGTGGCGCAGGTCGTCGCCTTCGGAGTAAGCGCGGTATTCCGCGAACTCCTGGGAGAACCCGAAGTCGGGCGACCGGTGCAACCCCGCCACGAACCCGTCCACCACCGTCTTGGCGACAAGATCTAGCCCCGATATGGAAGCCAGCGTGGACGGATCCAAATACCGTTGCAGCATCATTTCACCTCGGCTGGCGGTGTTATGGCGGATGGCGGATTCACCGCGGAGACGCGGAGACGCGGAGAAAAACGCGGAGTGGAAACGGGAGATGCCGATTCCGTATTGTCCCCGGGCTCGAGCGCGGAGGGAGCGGAGGTTTGCGTCTTCGGAAGCGGGCCGTCGTAGCGGTTCAGCATCATTTCACCTCGGCCGTGGCGGCTGCGGGATTCACCGCGGAGACGCGGAGACGCGGAGAAAAACGCGGAGTGGAAACGGGAGATGCCGATTCCGTATTGTCCCCGGGCTCGAGCGCGGAGGGAGCGGAGGTTTGCGTCTTCGGAAGCGGGCCGTCGTAGCGGTTCAGCATCATTTCACCTCGGCCGGCGGTGTTATGGCGGATGGCGGATTCACCGCGGAGACGCGGAGACGCGGAGAAAAACGCGGAGTGGAAACGGGAGATGCCGATTCCGTATTGTCCCCGGGCTCGAGCGCGGAGGAAGCGGAGGTTTGTGTCTTCGGAGGCGGGCCGTCGTAGTGATTCAGCATCATTTCACCTCGGCCGTGGGTGTTATGGCGGCTGCGGGATTCACCGCGGAGACGCGGAGACGCGGAGAAAAACGCGGAGTGGAAACGAGAGATTCCAATTCCGTATTCTCCCCGGGTTCGAGCGCGGAGGGAGCGGAGGTTTGCGTCTTCGGAAGCGGCCCGTCGTAGTGATTCACGATTCTCTTAAGACCTCTTTTCAAAACGGGCACATTGAAATTGATCAGCAGTCCAATCTGATGCCCGGAGGACTTCAGATATGTGAGAAGTTGTGCACCATGGATTGGCAGAAGAGAATCGATCGCCTTAATCTCAACAACAATTCTGTTCTCGACGACCAGATCCATTTTGTGCCCGCAATCGAGTAGCACCCCTTTGTAACGAATCGGGAGGTGGACTTGACGTTTGAAGCCGATCCCATTTTGGCTCAGCTCAAAACAGAGACATTCCTCATACGCCGACTCCAGCAAACCCGGACCGAGATGCCGGTGCACTTCAATTGCCGCACCGATGATCCTCTCAGTGAGCGTATTCCCGACGCTTGCGGAAACCTCCGCTCCCTCTGCGCTCTCAGGTTTCGACTCTTTCTTCAATCTTCTTCTCCGCGTTTCTCTCCGCGCCTCCGCGTCTCCGCGGTGAATACCCAGCCCTCAATCCCTAGGCGCCGGCTTGAACTCCAAAATCCGCTTCAGGATGTCGTCCTGCCGCACACGGTCGCTTTCGGCGTGGAAGTTCAATAGGATGCGATGGCGCAGGATCGGGATGTACAGCGCCCGCACGTCTTCGTAGGTCACGTGGTACCGGCCCCGCATCAGCGACCGGGCTTTCGCGGCCAGTACCAGGAATTGCGCGGCGCGGACACTCGCGCCGTAGTTGACGTACTTCTGGACAAAGTCGGGGGCGCTCTCGTCCCGGTTGCGGCTGGCGCGCACGAGCTCCACCGCGTAGCGCGCGACGCTCTCGCCGATCGGCACCATCCGGACCAGTTGCTGGAAATCCAGGATCTCCTGCGCGTTCGTCACCGGGTCGGCGTGCGCCACCGTGGTCACGGTGGTCAGGTCCACCACCTTCAACTCTTCCTCGGCATTCAGGTAGTCCAGCACGGTGTTGAACAGAAAACGGTCGAGCTGCGCTTCGGGCAGCGGATACGTACCCTCCAGTTCGATCGGGTTCTGCGTAGCGAGCACGAAGAACGGAGCAGGCAGTTTGTAATTGTTGCCGCGCACCGTGCAGGAAAGCTCCTGCATGGCTTCGAGCAGCGCCGATTGCGTCTTCGGCGGCGTGCGGTTGATCTCGTCCGCCAGCAGGATGTTGCCGAAGATCGGCCCCTGCACGAACGTCCACGTGCGGCGCCCGTTCGTCGGGTCTTCTTCGATGATGTCCGTGCCGGTGATGTCGCTGGGCATCAGGTCCGGCGTGAACTGGATGCGCTTGAAGATCAGCCCCAGCGTCTGCGCCATAGTCCGGACCAGCAGTGTCTTGGCGGTTCCGGGCAGGCCGGTGATCAGGCAGTGGCCGCCCACGAACAGGCCGATCATGACCTGCTCCAGCACTTCCTCCTGGCCGACGATCACACGGCGCACCTGCGTCACGATATCGGCCTGCACCTTCCGGAAGCGCTCGATGCGCGACCTGAGAATGTCTGGCTCCAACTGCTGCGTTACGGGTGTAGACATGAAAGTTCCATTCCTATTTCTTGGTGGTTTGGGGCGGAGTTCCACTTTCGCCGTTCAGTTCCAGCAATAATTTCTGGGCTTGCCGGTAATCGGGGGCGGTCTCCAGGGCCGCGAGTAATTCGTCCTGCGCCTTCGAATCCTGATGGTCCAGGTGATACGCCCGCGCCAGGTCGTAGTGCGCGCGCGCCGGATCGAGCGGCTGATGCACCACTACCGCGTTGAACTCGCGTATCGCGCCCCTGGTGTTGCCCAGGTCGAGCCACAGGCCGCCGAGTTCCTGGTGGGCCTCGTTGTCCATTGGATAGATTACGTTGAGGCGGTCGAGCACGGCGGCGGCCTCTTTTTTGTTGCCTGCCTGCTCCAGCAGTTTGGCTGCTTCCTTGATGGCCTCGGGGTTACGGCCGCCTTCCTTCACGTACGCCTCGAATTGCGCGGTCGCGGCCGGCTTGTCGCCCCTGGCGATATACGCCTGCGCCAGCATCTCATAGACGCTGTGCTCTTCCACGTAATCCGGGTAGTAGTCACGAATGGCCGTGCCCTGCTTGATGACTCCGTCCCAATCCTTATTCAGCGACAGCTTGATCACTTCGTTCATCTGCTTCTTCCAATCGTCGAAGTGGGCCACCACGTTTTTGGTCTCTGCCTCGAGATGGGTGAAGAACTCTTTGTCGAACGCCGCCGGCTCCATCTTCAGCTCTTTGCGGATCACCGTCGCCGTGTCGTCGTTATTGCCGAAGTCCTTCAGCATGGCGAGCAGCGTGTCCCAGCCGTATTTCCCGTTGATGTAGTCGCAGATCTTGCCGGCCTGGAAGTAGCTGATCACCACCTGCCCCGGAGTGGTCGGGTGGATGAAGCCGCGGTCAAGTTCCGCCACGGGCAGGAGCTTCTTCTCCTTGATCGCGGCGATCTCATCCGGGCCCAGCCGGTCACCCCACTCGGGCGAGACCGAGGTCTCCTCGTGGACCGCCATCCCTTCCGTAAACCAGCGCGGCACCCTGTGGTTCGTCATCGTCAGGGTGTACACGTGGCTCATCTCATGCCACAGCGTGGAGCCCCAGTGGAAATTGCCGGGCTTGCGGCCGGACGGGCTGTCCATCGCGATGGCATATCCGAATGTGACGCCAAGCGCTCCGAGTCCGGGCATGCCGAGCGTGCGGACCGCAAAGTCCTCGTGGTCCGGATACACCTCCACCTGTACCGGGTGCTGCAGCTTGATCCGATACTTCTCCTGGTAGGTGGCGATGGCGCGCTGCATCTGCTCCTCGAAATAGGGGCGCAGAAGGTCGGCTTCCTTCTTGTTCAGCTTCAGAATCGTGGTGGGAGTCGTGAAGGTGACGAAGTTCTTATAGGAATCCATCAACTTCAGGGAGTTGGTGGTGGCGCTGTCCTGGAATCCGTTGTCGTAGCAGGTTTTGAGCTGCTGATACGCTTCCTGATCCTGGCCCAGGCGCATCAGGTTGATGCCCAGTTGCGAGCGCGCGCTGTACAGTTGCGGGTCCATCGCGATTGCCCTGCGATAGAACTCGATACCTTCCTCGTAGCGCCGGTTCAGCGTCATGAAACGTCCGGCGGTTTCATAACCGCGGGCATCGTGCGGGTCCCAGGACGTGTCCTTCTTGTCGGTGAGCCAGTCCAGCGTCGCCAGAATAGCCCTCCCCTGAACGGACGCGGGGTCGATGGCAAGCGCCTTTTTCGCCTCCTCGGCGGCCTTGGCGTTGTCGTTGTCCTCCAGGGCGAGGCGCGCCACCAGTTCCTGGGCTTCCAACAGCTTGGGATCGCCCTCCAGCGCCCTGTGGGCGAGGGCGCCGGCGCGGCCTTCGAAAGAATCGGCGGCGATCAGGGCGAGACCGAGCAGCGCGCCGGGGTCGTCCTTCTTCAGAGCAAGCGCTTCGTTGAAAAGCCCGGCGGCTTCGTCCGGCTGGTTGTGTTCGAGATACAGCCGCCCCCAGCGCACCCTGTATTCCGCGTTTTTCGGATTTTCGGCGACGAGCTGCTTGAAGGCCTCGTTCGCATCCTGATACCGGCGTGCCTTCTGCAGTGCCTCGGCCTGTTGCAAAGTCTGGGCTCCGGCAGCGAATACGAGGACCAGCCCGGCTACGCCGAGCTTTGCGCTGGGATGGAGCCCGCTCACTTGTCGATCTCCTCCTGTACTTTGGCCAGTTGCAGGAGTAGCTGGGTGAGCTGCTTCTTATAGACATCGGCCGGCAGCGCGGCCTTGTCGTACTTCAGGCGGTCGATAGCCTGTTCGAGCTGCTCTTTCTGGTTGAGCAGCGGGCGCTTGGCGGGGTCCCTGGCGGCGGCGGCATTCGCGCCGAGCCGGACCACCGGGAACGCCGCCGCAAGCTTCCCTTCGTTATTGTCGGTGCCCGGCTTGCGCTCGCCTTCCCCTTTGCCCGTGTCTTCCAGGACCGAATGCTCGGTCGCCAGGCGTTTTTCGGTCTCGAAGAACTCGCCGGTCTTGCGCGACGCGAATTGGAATGCTTCGAGCGCGGACACGGTTTCGTTCTTATCGGCATCGGCGGCCGGGTCGCGCAGCGCATCGGCCCAATAGCGCGCGAACAGCGTGGCGTTCTTTTCCGATCCGTTCTTGGTCGCCGTAATGAGCACCCGCCCGGGCTTGCGCAGAAAGTCGATGGATCCCCCACTGGCGCTCGTCATGTTGACCACCAGTTGACGGTTCGCGGCGATGTGGTCCAGCATCGCGGCCAGTTCCACACCGCTCAGGTCGGGACCCGGGATGTTGAACTTGTAATCGAACCCGTCATACGATCCGTGTCCGATCAGCATCAGCACGAACGCGTCCGCCGGTTTGGCCTCTTTCGCCAAAGCACTCATGCGGATCCGGATCTCGTCGCGCGTCGGCTCTTCCAGCGTAAGGATCTTGGAATCGCCGCCGGCCTTCTTCAGGCTGGAATCGATATCCTCGACCCACATTTTGAAACGCTGGTCGTAATCCGGTTCGCCGCCCATGCCGGAAATCGTCACGTAGTACGTGGTGGCGTGCGCGGAGAGCGCAAACAGGAGCCCGAGCGCGAAGAGCGGCTTCATACCACGCCCCACTTTCTCCGCAGCAGCCATTCGGCGGCCCGGATTCCCAGCGCCAGAAGGAACAGAATCGGCATGTCCCACAGGTCTCTTGTCTCGCGCGTCGTGATTCCCGCCTCGGAGTACGAGATCTCCTCCGGAAGCTTGGACGCTTCAGACGGGGTGTAGTAACGCCCGCCCGTCTGTTCCGAGAGCTTCGCCAGAAGGTCCTTGTTCTGCGACGTGTGAAAGCTTTCGGCCACGCCGTCTTCGCGGCGGAACGCCAGCACGTCGCGGCCGATCTCCTCCTGCTCCCGGCCGGCAATGATCTCGGCCACATAGGAGCCCGGCTTCTCGGCCGTCCATTCCCCGCCATAGACGCCTTCCTCGAGCGGCACCGGCGCCAGTTGCATGGTGGCGGTGGAACCGTCCGGCCCCAGAAACCGGGCTTGCACCTTGGCGTTGGTCACCGGCTTGAACTGCTTGTCGCGAACCTGTACACGGATCGGAACCCGCGTCTCGTCCGAAAGAACCTGCCGCGGCGTGGTGGAGGTTACCTGGCCCGGAGTGTCGGTCACCAGATAGCGGAAAATCTGCTGCCAGAAAGTGGCGTGGGTCTTATCCGAGTGATCCAGCCACATCTTCCACCGCCAACTTCCTTCGGTGGCGAACAGCATCGTGCGGCCGAGGCCGAAATTCTCGGTGACCAACAGCGGAAAGCGGCGCTTCCCGGCGGGCGTGGATTCCAGCAGGACGGTCGCGCCGGGCTTCGGATCGCCGACCTCCTGGTAATTCGCCATCTGCGGCATGCGCTTCCATCGCTCTGCGTTGCGGACGGCATCGTCGTCGAGCCTCGTGATGACGCTCTGTGCGCCTTCCTGCGTCAGCACCTCCCCGGTGAAGTCGCGGTGAAACGTACCGCCGCCCGCGGGAAGCGTGGTGGGGATCAGGTCCGAGAGCATCGAAGTCTGGTAGCCGCCGTCGGAGAGCGAAGCGCGCCCGCCCATAAAAAGCAGGCCGCCGCCCCGGCGGTCCACGAAGTCGTGAATCAACTGCTGCTGCGTGGGGGTGAAATAGTTGGCTTCCACGCTGCCCAAAATCAGTCCCTGGAATTGGAACAGATCTTCGGGCTTCGACGGAAATCCGTCTTCCAATTCCTGTTCGCTATGAAAGCCCTGGCGGTACAACTTGTTCTGCGTCGTGCGCAGCATGCTGGAGATCTCGACGTTGGGAAAATCGTCGAGGGCACGGCGAATGAACTTATATTCCCAGCGCGGCTCGCCTTCAAAATAGAGGATACGTGGTGTACGGGATTCCACATTTACCAGCCGGCTGAGCACGTTGTTCCGGGTATTCTCCTCGCCTGAAACCGGGTCCACGCCGATCTCCAGCGTCTTCGGCCCGGCATCTCCGCAGTTGAAGACCAGGGTCTCGCTCTGGATCTCGCCATCCTTCTTTAGCGTGATCTCCTGCGACGCCAGGATTTTTCCGTCACTCCGCGCCGTGAGCCGCGCTTTGCTGCCGGAAACTCCGTAGCTCTGCAGGGTCACGACGGCGTTCAACTTGGATTGCGGCAGCGCGCGGGCCGGCACGATGGCGTCCACCATCTCGACATCCTTATCCGGGTGCTCTCGGCCAAACCCGATGGTGTGCACCGGGATGCGCTGGCGGCGGATCGCGGCAATCGTCTGCTGGTCGATCCCCCCGGCGTTATCCGCGCCGTCGCTGAGCAGCACGATGGCGCCCAGGGGAAGCGAAGAGGACTCCGCCAGCACGCGTTCCAGCGTATCGCCGATGCGCGTTGCGGGCGCCGCGGGCTGCACTTCGGAGGCCTTCTGAATGCGCTCCGGCTCCTTGCCGAACTGATAGAGGCGGACCTGGAATTTCTGCCCGAGCGATTTCAACATCCCGCCGTCCAGCAGCGCCTTGGCGGCGGCTTCGCGGGTGCCGGACGAATCGGCAATCGACATGCTCCGGGAATCGTCCACCAGCACGGCCACGACGTTCTGCTGCGGCCGCAGCGTCGCCACGCTGAGCGCGGGATGCCAGAGAAGAAACAGGATCAGCGAGACCATCCCGGTCTCCAGCAGCCAGATACCCGCCGGGCGTAATCCGCTGAGCATTCCGTGGTTGCGGTTGACGTTCCAGAAGAGAAGCGCCGCGACGGCGAGGATGGCCAGGGCGAGTGCCCAGAGCGGCCAGGGAGTCAGGAAAACGAACTGGCCCTTGTGAAAAATGCTGGCCGGGTATTTGAACAGGAGTTCAAACATGAAATCCTTAATGGCACACTGCGATGAGTATAGGGACGTGGCAGGAACGCTTTAGAGTTACAGACACTCCCAAATTGCGGGGAACCTCAACAGACGGGCACATTGGCACAAAGCCCTCGTATGAACGAAAGGATAGCACGCCGGGTCGCGAAGTATACTGAAAGAAGCCGGGCACGCCTGAGCCTACATCGAACTCCTGTGCAAGAGTACATCCGGATTCGCGGCGCGCGGGTCCACAACCTGAAAGACATTTCGCTTTCTATTCCCCACAATTGCCTGACGGTTATCACCGGGGTGTCGGGTTCGGGGAAATCCTCGCTCGCTTTCGACACCATCTACGCCGAAGGGCAGCGGCGTTACGTCGAATCTCTTTCGGCGTACGCGCGGCAGTTTCTCGAGCGCATGGAAAAACCGGAGGTGGACGAAATCGAAGGCATCGCGCCCGCCATTGCCATCCGCCAGAAGAACACCAGCCGAAACCCGCGCTCCACGGTCGCGACCTCCACCGAATGCTACGATTTTCTGCGCCTGCTCTACGCGCGCGTCGGGCAGACGTTTTGCCCGAACTGCGGGACGCGGGTCCGCAGGGATACGGTAGATGAGGTCGCGGCGCGGCTGCTGACGCTCCCGGCGGGTTCCCGCTGGTATGCGCTGTTCCCTGTTACGGCGCCCGCACACGGCCCCGCGGCATTGCGCGACCACCTCTTCGAACTGCGCAAGAAGGGTTTCAACCGGCTGTTCCAGGGCGGGCGGCTCTTCGAATTCTCCACGCCGGAATCCCTTCTCGACATCGATTTTTCGCAGCCGCTCTTCGTGCTGGTGGACCGCATCGCCATCGGCCCGGACCTGCATCAGCGCCTCGTCGATACCATCGAGATCTGTTACCGCGAAGCGGGCGAGGTGCTGTTCGAAAGCGCCTCCGGCGGCGAGACCCTGCGGTTCAACGAGAGATTCCAGTGCAAGACGTGCTTGCTGGAGTTCGCGCAGCCCGAACCGGTGCTGTTCAGCTTCAACTCCCCCGCCGGCGCCTGCCCGCGCTGCCAGGGCTTCGGCAACACCATCGATTTCGACATGGACCGCGTCATCCCGGACAAATCGCTGGCGCTCGAAGAAGGGGCCGTGGACCCGTGGACCAAGCCCAAGTTCCGCTCGTGGCTCGGGAACTTCAAGAAGCATGCCAAGGGAAAAGTGCGGCTCGACACGCCGTTCTGCGACCTGACCGAAGCGGAGCGCGATACCGTTTACGACTTCATCCGGCGCTTCTTCGATCACCTCGAAACCAAGAAGTACAAGCTGCACGTTCGCGTCTTCCTGAGCCGCTACCGGGGATACGCGCTCTGTCCGGAGTGCCGCGGCGCGCGCCTGCGAAAAGAGGCGCTCTACGTGCGGGTCGGCGGAAAGAACCTGGGCGACGTGGTGCGGATGAACATCGCCGAAGCGCAGGACTTCTTCAACGCGCTCGAACTCAGCCCGGAGGAAAGCGCGATCGCCGACAAGATCCTCATCGAGATCCGCCAGCGCCTCAAGTTTCTGAACGACGTGGGTCTCGAGTATCTGACGCTTGACCGCCTCTCGGCCACGCTCTCGGGCGGAGAGGCGCAGCGGATCCAATTGGCCACTTCCCTCGGCTCCCGCCTGGTGGGCGCCTGCTACGTGCTCGACGAACCCTCCATCGGACTGCACAGCCGCGATACCGGCCGGCTGATCCGGATTCTCGAAGAACTGCGCAGCCTCGGCAATACCATCGTGGTGGTGGAGCACGACCCCGAAGTGATGCGCTCGGCCGACCATATTCTCGACCTCGGTCCCGGCGCCGGGGAACTCGGCGGCCGCGTGGTTTTCGAAGGGTCGCTGGACGAGTTGATGGCGGACGGCAGCGGCTCTCTCACGGCGAAATACCTGCGCGGCGATCTCCACGTCTCCAAGCCCCGGACGCGCCGGCCCGTAGACCGAAAACGGATGCTGCGCTTCAACGGCGCGCGCGTGCATAACCTGAAAGGAATCGACGTCGAAATCCCCTTGGGCATGATGGTCGTGGTGACCGGAGTTTCGGGTTCCGGCAAATCGACCCTGGTCCACGACGTAGTTTTTCGCTCCCTGGAAGCGCTGCACAAGGCCCGGGAATCGGACCACGAACCGGAGTTCGATAACGCCGCCGAAGCGCTGGAAACCGCCGGCCCGAAGTTCGCGTGCAAGAAGGTGGAAGGCGCCGGGCGCATCAGTTCGACCGTGATGGTGGACCAGTCGCCCATCGGGCGCACCCCCCGCTCCAATCCGGTCACCTACCTGAAGGCTTTCGACATCATTCGCAGCGTCTTCGCTTCCACCCGCGAAGCGGAGAAGCGCGGGTACACCGCCGGCCACTTCTCCTTCAACATCCCGGGCGGGCGGTGCGAAACCTGCCAGGGCGACGGCACGGTCACCGTCGAGATGCAGTTCCTCGCGGATGTGGAACTGGTCTGCGAGGAGTGCAAAGGCACGCGCTACAAGAGCGGCATTCTGGAGATCCGCTACAACGGCCGGAACATCCACGAAGTACTGCAACTGACCGTCCGGGAGGCGATGGAGTTCTTTCACGCCACCCCGAAACTGGTTCACCGCCTGAAGGTGCTGGACGACGTGGGGCTCGGGTATCTGCGGCTGGGGCAATCGGCCACCACGCTCTCCGGCGGCGAGGCCCAACGGGTGAAACTCGCCGCGTTTCTTTCGGCCGCGACCGTCGCGGGCACGCTGTTCATCTTCGACGAGCCCACCACCGGCTTGCATTTCGACGATATCGCCAAACTGCTCGCCGCCTTCCAGCGGCTGATCGAAAACGGCGGCAGCCTGGTGATCATCGAGCACAACCTCGATGTAGTCCAGGCGGCGGATTGGGTGATCGATCTCGGCCCCGAAGGCGGCGCGCGCGGCGGCTCCGTCGTAGCCACCGGTACTCCCGAGGCTATTGCAGAGGTTGAGGGATCGTACACAGGACGGTATCTTCGGACCGTGCTTCGGGCGTAGATTAAAGGGTAGGTAAGCCCATGCGACCGATGCTCCTCTTCGCGGTGCTGCCCGCCTTTCTGTACGCCGCCGCTCCGGCGCTCCAAATCGTCAGGCCCACGATCAGCCAGATGGACGGCGGAGAAGTCTATCCCCCCGGGTTCGATCATTCTCCCGGAGAGACGCTCTTCTTCGCGTGCCGTGTGTCCGGCTTCACGAAAAACGATGACGAGCAGATGGACTTGAAGTACTCCGTCCAGGCGTTCGACCCGAACGGCGTCCCGCTCACGGAGTTGTACGAGAACGAAATGAAGGTCGAAGTGACCCCACAGGATAAGGAGTGGTTGCCCAAGATTTCGACCGAAGTGCAGATCCCGCCATTGATCGCCTCGGGCACCTACAAAATCGTGGTCAAAGCCGAGGACGTGCAGGCGAAGGCGAAGACCGAGTTGGCCGTGCCTTTCCAGGTACGGGGATCCGCCCTGGAGCCCAGCGATACGGTGGTGGTGCGCAACTTCCGCTTCTATCGCTCGGAGGAGGATTCCGTGGCCGTGGAGAAGGCGGTCTACAGCCCCGGCGACAGCGTTTGGGCGCGGTTCGACATCACCGGATACAAGTACGGCCCGAAGAACAAAATCGATGTGAGTTATCTTGTGTCGCTGGTCAACTCGGAAGGCAAGGTGCTCTACTCCCAGCCTCAGCCGGCCGTCGAGCAGACCGAATCATTCTACCCGAAACGCTATGTACCGGCCTCGATGGCGCTGAACCTTCAGAAGAACATCCGCCCGGGCGAATACACCATCGGTGTCAGCGTGAAAGACGCGGTAGGCAACCAGGTGTACGACGGGAAATTCACGTTCACGGTGCAGGGGAACTGAAACGGGTTCGAAACTTGTAACGGAAGATGCGAACTCCGGTGTCGCTGCTGACGGTGCGGACGACGTCGAGGTCGAGATATCTGGTCGCCGAACGTTTCTGCCACAATTGATTCACCCGACGGCCCTGCCCTGTATTCTTGTTTCCCTACGATCTGCCACTTCAGATTCCTCAAATCTTATAGGGTAGGCTTGGCCTGCCCAGGGCGTGCGGAGCGCGCCTTCGGCGCGTGGGCAGGCTGAGGCCTACCCTACTAAATTTCGGCGCCGGAAAGTACCGGCGGTACATACTGCGTGCCGGAATTCCCAGGGAAACTGGTTGGGTTCCCGTTATCCTAACCGGACGATCAACCCCCCGGCGCGGAAGGGCATTGCGCTGCGGCCCTCCCCTGGAGCAGAATGCATACGATGAAGGTCCATGCGGCTACTGCGGCCCTCGTGCTTGCCGTGGCGCTTGCGGCGCGTGCCGCCGACGTTCCTTCGCCCGACGGCTGGAGGCCTCTGTTCGACGGCAAATCGCTGGCCGGATGGCGCGAGTCCGATTTCCTCGGCGCAGGCAAGATCACGGTCCAGGACGGCACGATCACCATCGGTTCCGGCGCCCTCACCGGAATTACCTGGGCCGGCACGACGCTGCCGTTTCCCGCCGCCGGATACGAAGTCCGCATCGAGGCGGCGCGAATCAAAGGCGGCGATTTCTTTGCCGGCATCACCTTCCCCGTGCGCGACTCGTACTGCACGTGGATCAACGGCGGCTGGGGCGGCGAAGTGGTCGGTCTCTCCAGCATCGACGGCGCCGACGCCTCGATGAACGAAACCACGTCCAACCGGAAATTCGAGCTCGGCCGCTGGTACACCCTCCGCCTCCGCGTCACGCCGGATGCCATCACCACGTGGATCGGCGGCGAACAGGTGATCGATTTCAAAATCGGTAAACATTGGATCGCTTTGCGCGAGGGCGAGATCCAGTTCTCGGCACCCTTCGGTATCGCAACGTATGGCACGGTCGGCGCGGTGCGCAAAATCGAATGGAGGCCCGTCGTGGCCGCGGACCCGGCCCCTCGCCCCAAACCCTGACGGGCGAGTCGGATTTTTCGATTGTGACCTTCCTCGTGTGGTGATACAGTCAACAGGAATACAGGATCGTCTTATCCGGTCAGGAAGGAACCTATGGCGGAAGAGAAGAAGATCGTCACTCGCAGGGGGTTTGGAAAAGCCCTCGCCCACGCAGGGGTGGTGGCGGCCGCAGCGGGACCCGTCGCGGCGCAGATCGCGTCGCCGGGACCGGGCCAGTTCGGACCCGTGGTGGTCGGCAATTACTCGACCCTCGATCAGATCACCTTCGGCGGCATCGGAATTCGCGGCCGTGGAATGAGCGACCTGCGTATGCTGCTGGGCGACCAGCGCGTCAAATTCGTCGCCATTGCCGACGTCCGCGAGAGTGCCCGCGAGATGGTCAAGAGCACGGTCGATGGCTACTACAAGAACAATGACTGCAAGATGTACCGGGATCCCGCCGAAATCCTGGCGCGTCCGGATATCGACG
Organism: Bryobacterales bacterium; assembly: GCA_963796485.1. Lineage (GTDB taxonomy): Bacteria > Acidobacteriota > Terriglobia > Bryobacterales > Bryobacteraceae > CAWCDJ01. Next base: position 175,934 of record CAWCLV010000007.1, on the reverse strand, counting down.
CTCTCCTGATCGCCACCAGCGACCGCTGGCACGGGCCCATGGCGATGTGGGCCGCCCAGTCGGGCAAAGATATGTACATCGAGAAGCCCGGCGCGATGTCCATTAACGAAAGCTACACGATGGCCGACAACGTCCGCCGCTACGGCGTGGTGTACCAGTCCGGCGCGCAGCGCAGAAACCAGTTTTCGTTCGAATTCGCGGTGGGTCTGGCGCGTAGCGGAAAGCTCGGACGGCTGACCGCAGTGCACGCCGACACCGCCATCGGGCTCGGGACCGTTGACGCCGGCGGACACGGCTGGTGGCCCGCGGAAACTCCCGAGCCCGATCCGCTGGTTCTCGACTGGGATAAGTGGCTCGGCCCGTGTCTGTGGCGGCCGTGGAACTCGGCCTACCCCGACAGGGGTCGCGGCGAGTTCTGGGATTTCCACGCAGGCCTCTTGGAATGGGCATCCCACACCGTTGCCATGGCTCAGTGGGCGGCGGATATGGAACATACGGAGCCGATAGAATACGTCCCCGAAGGCGCCACATTCCGTGGTGACGGACTGATCGAGCGCTACACGATTTATTGCCGGTATGCCAACGGCGTGCAACTCATCCTGCGCAATCACAGTTGGGGCGGTCTGGGCTCTTGCAGCAATCGCTTCGAAGGCACGGAGGGCTGGGTCGAGGTCGGCGATAGCGGCCGGATCGAAGTCTCCGATAATCTCAAATCCCTCGTTCCGAAACGGCAGGGCACACGCTACGATCCGACGGCCGAGCACATTCGCAACTTTATTCAATGCATCCGCTCGCGCACTCCACCGCGCGCCAATGCCGAGGTGACCTCCCACACCCACGTGGCCTCGCATGCCGCCTGGATCTGCGCGCAGTTGAACCGCAAAGTCACCTGGGACCCGGCCAAACGGATGTTCCTCAACGACGAAGAGGCCAACCGCATGCGCGGCCGGGCTTATCGCGAACCGTGGCGCGCCGAAGCGCTGGCCACCAATATGTAGGCAATCAGACAGGATAAGGAGCCAGACAATGCCACAAACAACCGGACAGACGCAAACCGCTCCCGCCGCAACGCCGCAAGCCCCGCCCGCCCGCCCAGCCCGGGTTCCCCCGCCGACAGTTCCTCCCGAATTCGACGCCCTGCCGATATGGACGATGGAGCCGCCGAAGCTGGTCGCGATGGTGAAGGACCCGTCATCGACGGTGTTCCAGAAGGCGATTGCCTGCAAGAAGCTCGCTTTCGTCGGGGGTAAAGACTCGATCGCTCCGATGGCCGCGCTGCTGAACCACCCGCAACTCGCCTGTTACGCCCGTTTCGGCATGGAGCCGAATCCCGATCCTTCGGTCGATGAAGCCTTCCGTGCGGCGCTCCCGAAACTGAGCGGCCGGCTGAAGATCGGCGTGATCAACTCCATCGGTGTGCGCAAGGACGCCAAGGCCCTCGACGCGCTCACCAGGCTGATCGACGACAACGACGCCGAAATCGCCTGCGCCGCCGCGGCGTCAGTCGGCATGATCGGCGGTATGCAGTCCTCCCACGTTCTGCAATCCGCGCTGGCCCGCACCAAGCCGCCCGTCTTCCCGGTGGCTGCGCGCGCGTGCCTGCTTTGCGCCGAGAACCTGATGGCGACGAACCGGCCCCGCTCATTCGAGCTATACACCCAGTTGAGCGCCGAGAACATGCCGAAACCCGTCCGCCTCGCCGCCCTGCGCGTCCTGAACGCCGCGGGTCCCGCGCCCGTCACCGGCAAGAAGTGGCCCGCCCCGACCGGCGAGGCCGCCGCTCGCGACAAAAGCGGCTTCCTGGGCCGCGACCGTTAAAGCGTCTCCGCTCCACTTTGTGCCTCCCGCAAGGGCGTCTGCGGCGCAAAGTGGAGCGGACGCCCGCTACTTCAGGCAGCGGCCGCCGATCCGCTGACCTCTGGTTCTCTCAGTTTTGCAATCCCCTCCAGCACTGCATTCAGTGCGGCCGCCCGCTGTGTCTGGCGTTCCTGGATCGATCGAACCACGCGAGTCTGATGGTCGATCTGTTCGGCGAGAGCCACAGCCTTCGAGGAAACATCCTGGACCAGACTGGTTATTGCCTGCAGGCGCTCCTCTTGCGCCGCCACCCGCGACGTAACGGTCTCCAGCGCAGCGGCCACATTCCGGCTGAATCGTTCGGCCTCGGCCTGGCGGCTGCGGTCTGTTTCCTCAATCCGATCCACCCTGTGGTTCAAACCCGGCAGGACCGTCAACCGCGCCGTGATTTCGGCGAGCCGGCCTTCCAGGGAACTGGCGACATCGTTGATCTGCGCTCCGAAGTTGACGTGCAATTCCTGAACCGCTTCGGTTAGCACGGTGGAAATGCCTTCCGCGAGGCGGCTCGAAACACGTGAAATGATGGTCTGCGCCGTCCGATCCCCGGCGGTTGGACGGTCAGGCTCCGGCGCACCGTTGGTTTTCGTGCGACTTTCCGTAACGGCGATCGCTTGAGCCTTTTCGACGAGCGCCCGGGCCTCGATATCCCGGCCGCCGGCAAGAAGTTGGGCGGCCTCTTCGACGAGGTGCCGCGTTTCCGCGCATAAATCCCGCTTTTGCAGGCTAATGATTGCTTCTTGAAGAAGTTGATCGGTCGTCATTGAAGTTCCTTCCTCGGGTGTCGAGTTTACGCGCACGGGGCGCGCCGATCAATTCGGATTATTCCGAGGCCGGGGCGTCGCGAGGCAGCGGCAGTGTTGGCGCACCTTCACCGAACCCGCCCTTGCCCACGGCCGCCGATTGGCCTACGCTTCGGACATGACGCTCCGAATCGGCCGCCTCGTTTTCGCCTTCTTCGTCCTGCTGGCCGCACTCCAGGCCGAAGATAACCTGAAGTACGGGCAACCGGCTTGCCCCGGGCCGGTGCTCGACAAACAATACTTCGTCGTCTGCTTCGACCCCGCCCACAAGATTCCGGCTTGGGTGGGCTACGCGCTGACCACGGATGAAGCCAATACGAAAGCCACCGGCCGTACCGGCAGTTTCCGGGCCGACGCCGGTCTGCCGCGTGGCGGCCGGGCCGAGAACGCCGACTACGCGGGCAGCAACTACGATAAAGGCCACATGGCCCCGGCCAACGACTTCAGCTGGAGCGTGGATGCCATGAAGGCAACTTTTGTTTTGAGCAACGCCGTCCCGCAGCGGCATGGCCTCAACGGCGGCCAATGGGCCCAACTGGAGGGCGCCGTCCATGATCTTGCCGCCAGCCAGGGTACGGTATGGGTCTTCAGCGGCCCCGTGTTCGTCGGGGGGAAGCCCGTGAAAAGCATTGGGCCCGACCAGGTCGCGGTGCCGACGCACACGTACAAAGTGGTCCTGTGCATTCGCCCGAACGGCGAAAAGGAGATGTTCGGGTTCGTCATGCCGAACGTCAATAAGCCGAGCGGCACGGTGATCAGCTATACGTTCAGCGTGGATGAAGTGGAGAAACTCACGGGGCTGGACTTCTTCAGCGCGCTTCCGGCCGCCGAGCAGCAACGGCTGGAAGCCATGGCGGGGCACCTGCCGGGGAAGTAGGCCGCCGGCGCGACCTGGCCGGTGCAGCCGTAACGGCGCGCCGCCCGTGGTTCACTAAGACCATGAACATCCAGAGCTTCTTGGAGAGCGTCGCCGAGCGCGTCTCGGGCGGCGCGTCCGTGCGCAATGTGTACGGCGAACCCATTGTGGTGGGCGAGCGCACCGTGCTTCCGGTCGCCGAAGTCCGGTATGCCTTCGGCGGCGGTGGCGGCGGCGCAAAGGGTGACCCGGAAGCGCAGAACGGCGGCGGCGGCGGGCGAGGTTGCGCACGGCCATGCGGCGCGCTGGAAATTACAACCGCGGGAACCCGCTTCATCGCGTTCCCGGATCAGCGGCGGATGGGGATCGCGCTGGCGCTCGGGTTCGTGCTCGGCGCGGCGGTCGTGGCGATGACCGGCGAGCGGCGGATCGAGGTCGTAAAGCGGCCGTAGGCCCACACCCAACCCGCCCGCACCCAACCCCCGGGTATGCTGACCCCCGCATCCGGCTGGTCGCTGAGGTAAATGCCAAGGGCCTCGATCTCAGCCGTTCCGATATGCCAGGCCGGCACGCTCCCACGGTCGCGGCTCTGTCTCAAGACCGCGCCAATCAGGGTGCCTGGGCCGTCCCGTCTTCACTTGCGCGATACGTTTCCAGCCGCATGGGCTGGCGGTCCGGCTCCAACAACACGGCTGCCCGGTCGGGATAATATCGCAGCAGTTTTTCGTTCTCCGCCGCCCCCAGGTCTCGGGCCCAGACGATCCGCGCATCGTCGATATCCGCGGCGTTATATACCCATTCGTCCTGAAACATGTGCTGCGGCAGGTAGCGGACGAAAACCAGAATCTTGCCCGGCACGCGCGCGAGCTCCTGCGCCACCGCCCTGCGCCGGGCGGGGTTGCGGTGGTTGAGCCCGTCCCACGTTTCGTACTGCCTCGCGGTCATCGAGAAATCGGTGGTGTCGATCGCATGCATGCCGTACCAGAAGAGGAAGTGCGCAAAGCAGAGCAGCACAATCAGGCCGACGGCCTCCTCGCCCACCGGGTGGCTGCGAATTACCACTCGGCCGATCTGCTCCAGGCCGGCGACAGCCACGAGAATGAACAAGCAGGTCACCCCGGCGCTGTAGTGGCTCTGGAATGCCGGAAAGAAGTTCGTTCCCAGGGCGAAAATCGCCAGAGTCAGCGCCACCCAGGCGAAGCGGTACTCGCGGAGCCGCGTCAGAAAAGCCGCAGCCGCCAGGTAAAGCGCCGGGAGGAAAAAGAAACGGTAGTAGCGGACGCGGTACTCCAGCCGCAAAAAAAAGCTCGCCGGCGTTTCGGGACCCTGATGAAACGCGAGCTGCATCTTGTAGTCCGCGGCCTGCTGCGGAGTCAGCGCGCGATGCGGTTGCGGATCCGCCTGGAACGTCAGCGCCGCCGGCACTCCGTATTGCTGCTGGCTGAGCGCCTCCGGAAGCGCTGTCCAACTGCCCGTCACGGCGTGGTTCTGCAACCCCGTGAGCAGGAGCGCCGGAAGCAGGGCCAACGCTGCCGCGGCCGCCAGGCGGGCATGCGGGCGGACCTGCAATCCGCGCCGCAGATCCGGCAGAAAATATAGCGCCCCCGCGAGAAGCAGGAAGACCGACTCGTACTGGCGAATCAGCACATGAAGCCCGAGGCCCGCACCGAGCAGTACGGCGTCGCGCGTGCGGCCGTGCTGGCGGAGCCGAGGCAACGCCCCGAAAATGAGGCAACCGGCGGCGGCGGCCAGCGACCCGCCCCAATAGCTGTTCGTCCACTGATTCAACGGGCCGAATTCGATTACCGCCAGCAGCCCGCCGAGCAGCGCCCAACCGGGCGTGGTCCAGCCCCGCAGCATCCAGTAACAGAGCGAACAGAAGGCCGCCACGGCGAGCAGAACTCCGGCCCACGGCAGGCCGAAAAGCGTCCACCCGATCGCCAGCGCGAGCCCCTGGCCCAGCGGATAAATCGAACTATACGTGGGCTCCTGAAGAACGAAGAACGTCTCGAAGAACTGCGACATCGCGTGCGGCGGGTTCGCCAGCCGCCAGTGCCGCAGCGTGTCGGCAACCAGCAGGTGGGAGAACTCGTCGTACACATCGGGAGTGGGAACCGGATGGTGTGCCAGCAACGCCAATCGAAGGGCCACCGGCAGCGCAGCCAGGATCAGCATACAGAGGCCCGGGCGGCGGGCCAACCGCAATGCAAACGGCTGGATCCAGGGCCGCCACGCCAAAGCCACCACGATCAGCGCCAGGGCCAGCCCGAGCATCAGCAGGTCGGCGGCGCCGAAGCCGATGGGGTTGGGATCCGGCAGAAGCGCTCGCCGCAGGTAGGACCACACCATGGAAACTTCTATTTTCGCAGACGTTTGCGGCGTCGCGGTAATGTGGGCGGTTCGCCGGGAGGTCGGGCTGCGGACGGGGACTTCCGCCCCACAGCGCCGGGGAGTCCACTAGAATGGAGACGGCGCGTGGATAGGGCGGCTTACACGGTCGAAGATCAGGAGCGGATGACCCGCGCGGAGAATTATTTCGCGTGGCAGAGCCGCCTGGTCCGCAGCGAACTGGGGCGCCGGGTGGTGGAGGTCGGCTGCGGGTTGGGCAATTTCACCGGGAGACTGCTCGATCGCGAACTGGTCCTCGCGGTGGATATCGAACCGCGGTGCATCGAGCGGCTGCAGGGACGCTACCGCGGCCGCGAGAACTTCCAGTCTTTCGTCTGCGACGTGGCCGCCCCCGAATTTCGCCGTCTCGCGCGGTTTCAGCCGGATTCGTGCGTGTGCCTGAACGTCCTGGAGCACACGGAGGATGATGCCGCCGCACTGGAGGCGATGGCCGCGGTTCTCTCGCCCGGCGGCATCATCGTCCTGCTGCTGCCCGCGTTTCAGTCGCTTTATGGCTCCATCGACAGGAACCTGGGCCACTACCGCCGCTACAGCCGTGCCGGGGTCCGGCGCCTGGCCGCCGGTGCTGGGCTACACGTCCGCAAGCTGCGCTATTCGAACTGCCTCGGCTTCTTCGGGTGGTGGCTCAACGCGCACGTGCTCCGGCGCCAGGCGCAATCGGAGGGGCAGATCCACGTCTTCGACCGTTACCTGGTCCCGGTGATCGCGGCTCTTGAGCGCGTGGTGCCGCCGCCTTTCGGCCAGTCACTCCTTGCGGTGCTCGAAAAGACATGAAGGTCTCGATCATCGTCCCGGTGTACAACGAGTTCCGCACCTTGGCCCGGGTGCTGGCACGCATCCGGCAGGCGCCGCTGCCCGATGGCTGCGCCCGCGAGATCATCGTCATCGACGACGGCTCCACCGATGGCACCGGGCGGATCCTGCGCGAACAGGCGGATGCGGGAATCGTCATCGCGCGGCACGCGGGTTCGAACCGCGGCAAGGGCGTTGCCATCCGCGCGGGAATCGAGCTGGCTTCGGGCGATATCGTGCTGATGCAGGATGGCGACCTCGAATACGATCCGAACGACTACGCGCGCCTGCTCGAACCGATTCTGCGCGGCGACGCCGAGATCGTCTACGGCTCACGTTTCCGCGGGCATCCCGCCGGGATGGCCTGGAAAAGCCGGGTGGCCAACCGGCTTCTCACGGCCGCCGCCAACCTGCTCTACAGTGCACGGATTACGGATGAAGCCACGGCCTACAAGGCCTTCCGCATGCCCGTTCTGCGCGGGCTTCGCCTGGAATGCCGTCGCTTTGAATTCTGCCCGGAGGTCACCGCGAAAGTCAGGCGGCTCGGCTACCGCATTTGCGAGGTGCCGATCAGCTACAACGCTCGCGGCATTGCCGACGGCAAAAAGATCCGCGCGCGCGATGGCTTCGAGGCGCTGTGGACCCTGGTCAAATACCGCTTCGCGCGGCGTGCGTCCTTCACTCCACATCCTCGAACAGCCCGTGAACCGCGGGGTACGGTACCAGCCGCGGCGGCAGAGCGTCCGGTTCCATCAGCCATACCTTCCGGTCGGGATAGTAGGCTTTGAGCTTGTCGTTCCGGGAGGCGCCCAGGTCGAGCGCCCAGACCACGCGGGAATGGTCGATGTCGGCCGCGTTGTGAATCCATTCATGGTAGCCGTGGGTCGAGAAGTAGCGGACGAAAACCAATTGCTTTCCCGGGGCCTCGCCCAGCCGGCGGTTGATCGCGATGCGCCCTTCCAGGTCGGCGTAGTTGATGCCATCGCCGGTCTCGTAGGGGACCATGGCCCGCAGGATGCCGTCGTCGCGCTGCGCATGAATCCCGTACCAGAAAAGGAACTGCGCGCCGCAGAGGATCAGGAGCCAGCGTGCGGCGATCTGCCCTCCCGGCCAGCCGCCCGGTTTCAACTGCCCCAGCCGTTCGAGCCCGAGCACGGCCGCCAGTACGAAAAGACATGTGACGGCCGCGATGTACTGCGGAAAGAAATAGGGATAGAAGTTCGTTCCCGCCGCGAATAGCAGGCAGGTCAGCGCGATCCATGCATACCGGTATTCGCGCAGCAGCGGCAGAAAGAACAACAGGGCCGCCAGCAAGGGCGCCGAAAAGAAAAAGCGGTAGAAGCCTGCGCGGCTGCCGAAGCGTTCGAGATAAGTGGCGATCGTGTCCGTGTCGCCGTGCACGGCCGCCTGGCCCTGATAGTACATCTGCTGCGCCTGCGTCAGTTCGGCGTGCGGGACGGCGTTGGCCTGAAAAGTGAACGTGGCCGGCACGCCATATTGATAGCGGCTGAGGGAGTAAGGCAGGGTCGTCCAACTCCCCGTGACAGCGTGGTCGTGGAGCAGTTGCAGGCCGGCCAGCGGCAGCAGCGCCAGTACCGCGGGCACGGCCGCTTTCGCCAGTTTGGGCCACGCCACGCGGCTTCGCAGTTCCGGCAGGAAGAACAGCACGACACTGGCATCGAGGAACAGGGATTCGTAGGGCCGCGTGAGCATCTGGAGCCCGATGCCGATTCCGAACAGCACGGAATCGCGCGCGGAAAGCCGCTGCCGGATCCGCGGCATTGCTCCGTATACCAGGCACCCCGCGATGGCCGAGACCGCGCCGCCCCAATAGCAGTTCATCCAGCTGTTCAGCGGTCCGAATTGGACCACCGCCACGAGCCCGCCCACCAGCGCCCAGCCGGGCGTGGTCCAGCCACGGAGCATCCAGTAGCACATCGCAGGGATCATCGCCATCGAGATCAGCACGCCCGCCCAGGGAAGTCCGAACACGAGCTGTCCGATGGCCAGGGCAAAACCCTGGCCGAGCGCATAAATCGAGCTGTACGCGGGCCGTTGCAGGGCGAACGTGGTCTCGAAGAATTGGGCCATCGGATGCGGCGGATTCGCCAGGCGGAAGTGGGCCAGCGTATCGCCGAGCAGAAGGTAACTGAAATCGTCGGCGCCGGAGGGCGTGGGAACGGGATGGACGCCCAGCAGGGCCAGGCGGAGCACGATCACCAGTGCGAAGAGAGAGGCCATGCACCACCCGGTTTTCAAGGCGAGCTTCTGTGCGGCCGGCACTACCCAGGGCCGCGCCAATACCAACAGCACGACAAGGAGCACGAGGCCCAACTCGACAAAATCGCCGGCCCCAAAACCGATCGGATTATGCAGCGGAAGGAAGGAGCGAAAAAGGTGAAACAGGTACATGAGCCTATCTCATTGTCACAGATCCGCCCGGGTCCACTTTCCGCCCCGCCCGCAGGGTAGTGGCTTGAGGCGGCATCAGGAGGTGCTTGTTATTGGTTGGGTGACGACTGGTCAGCCACAAACGCCGCGCACCGGACTGCTACCGTCGCTTCCGCCGAAATTGGGTGCAGCGGGCATCTCGGATTGGCTTTGGAAACATCAACTCGCGAGCGCGGAGAACGGCGTTCGCACTGTGGAGGTCAGTTGACTACCTTATCGAAGCGGGCGCCCAACCTGCAGCCCAAGCGAACCTCGACGCGCACCGCCAAAGCGCCGGCGAAAAGCGTACAGACCGCGCCCCGCACCAGACGGGCTTAAGGTTCGTCTGTTCGCAAAGTATAGTCTCCCGTAGCCGGCCCGGCAAGCTGCCACATCGTCGCGGAACGGCGCCCTGAAGGCGAAAGAGGCGCGCCCGGAGCAGGCGCAGGCGGAATCCCAACCGAGAGTAGTGAACTGAATGGATTTGGTGCGATACAGGCGGCCAAAAGCCCTGAAACTGGAGCTGGCGGAGGGGCTTGAACCCCCGACCCTCTGATTACAAATCCGAATCAATCCTGTCTGGTGCTATCTACCCCTATCTAGTTTCCCTGTTTTTTCAACAGTTTACGAAACAACGCCATCTACTTTTATCTGCTTCTATCTGGTTGGCGTGCTACGATTTTGCTACAATGGCAGGATTTCTGTAGCAGATATAACGGACTTGTTCTCCTTTTCTGCTACAGTGGGTTCGTGGCAACCAACCTTGGCAAGAATGGTCTACCAATTGGTTCGGGCTTGTACTGGAACGGATCAAAAATCTACTGCACGGTCTCGCTCCACGATGGCCGTCCCGCATTGAGGTTTGCGACTGGCACCGATGAATGGAAGAAGGCTCTGCTAGTTCGTGATGCGAAGATCAAGGCACTCAACACTGGTGAACTTTCCGAGAATGGACGGCGGGTGAAGATCAGGGAACTACTTGACGACTACATTGCTGACCTCAAGCGTAAAGAGCAAGGCCGAAACGACTACGCCAAATCGGATTCGACATCGTACAAAACAGCAAGCGGCATCAAGCATGTGAGGCTGGCCTTCGATGAAATGTTGGCGCACAAGCTGGATACGCCCCGGCTGAACAAGTACGTGGATGATCGACTGAAGGAAGGTGCAAGCCGTCTTTCGATCAATCGGGAGTTTTCGTATTTGCGTCGATCATACAATCTGGGATTCCGGGCAACGCCGAAGAAGGTGACATCGGTTCCACATTTTCCCATCGACAACGAAGCCGAAGAGATCGCAGCACGCACGGGCACAATCAGCGATGAACAATTCGCCAAGATCATGGCCGCTATGCCAGATCACCTGAGACCAGTCTTCGTGACCGTCATTCACACTGGCATTCGCTCCAAAGAACTGAAGTGGATCAGGCCAGAGCAAGTCAACTGGGACGACCACTTCATCGCTCTCAGGGCGGGTGAAACGAAGAACAAAAAGCCCCGCACGGTGCCGATGAATGATCTCGTGACGGCGGAACTGCGGAAATGGCAGATTTTCACCAATGAGTATTTTCCCGGCTCTCAGTGGTTCTTCCATTTCGCTGGACGGCAACTTGGCTCGTACAAGACGGCGTGGAACGCTTCCCTGAAACGGGCGGGGTATCGAGTACCGAAGTTGGATGAAGATGGCAAACCCGTCGTGAACGCCAAGGGCAAGCCGATGTATAAGAATCTCGTGCGATTCCATGACACACGACGCACCAACATCACGCAAATGGGATCGTTGGGCATCTCCGAAGGTGACCAGCAAAAGGCCACCGGGCACATGACCGTATCCGTATTGCGGAACTACAACCAAGACCAGACGGCCATCGAAAAAATCAGGGTCGCACAGAACGACGCTCTCCAAGCGAAGGCCAAGCTGACGGAGCCACCAGTGGCTGAGAACGTGCCGTCTTATCGCATGAACCGCATGAGAGAGCTAGTGGTGATGCACCGTGATGGCTTCGTAGATGCAGGAGAGTTCGCCGTGCTCAAAGCCGAGATCATGAACTCTTGATCTGTTCCCCTTTTTGCGACTCAATCCAGCTATCGAGAGCAACCCGGTCCCACTTCACAGTGCTTCCGATCATGGTCCAACAAGACGACGGAAACTGTCCATCCAGTTTGCGCTGTGCGAGTGCGCTCCGTGTCAGCCCAAGGTACTCGGCGGCTTCTACATACGTCAACAATCTCTTGTTCATCAGACACATCATCCCACTTTTATTCTGGGTGCGATAATATCAGATCTTGTTAACCCTATTTGACAATTGAAGATAATATGGTATGATAGTCCAAAAGAAATATTGACTTTGCTTCAGGCGTGTCGTAAACTTCACTCCCACATCAAAAAAGTCTATATAAAAGTAGTGACGATCAACGCTCAGAACGGTGGCAACGGAGAGCGGGGATGGAAGCGAAAAGTCCAGAGGGCGCATCTTGAGCCGCTGGCAAATTGGAGCGAGAGGCACAAAAGACGAAGTTCCGAGAGCGACGTAGACTGGCGGCTGGTTCTTGTCACTGTCTGAGTACTTCCGGTCATATATGAGGATCACATGCGGAAGTTCCTCGATTGGGACTTCTTCAGGTGTTCGACCTTCCCGGAGAACAGCGTAAACGCCATTTGCAAGCGAGTGGCTATGACTGTTGGTAGATTTTGCAGTTTCGGGCGACTTTTGCGCCAAGAGTAAGCCGCTGCAACAGATCGTACCTACAATTGCCAGCGCAAGCGACAGAATTCTCAGGTTCTCACTTTTCCGAATGCTCATCATGTCTCCTAAAATCACGACATTCGGCCATTGGCCGAGGCAAAGACTGTCTGTGTTAACGCCGCCCGATGCCCCTCAAACGAGCACATCGTTACCGGACGATCTCGCAAGGATCGTTATCGGTGCAGCAAAATAGATGAGACATTCTTAAATGAGCGTCGGTGGAGGACGGCGGTTCAGCGGGTAGAATCGCCGTGGGGATTCCCTACAGTATTCGTCAGGGGCAGGAATGGCTCTAGAATGCCTTTTCGTGCCATCGAATCCGTGTGAAGTACACCCGCTCAAACACGATTGCGAGCCAGAGAGAACTCGTGGCTCTTGAGCGTGTCCCACCGACTGAGGAAGAAGTGCACATGGTGTCGCCATCTCTAACGACGATACGTTTTCCATGTGCCGTGCATTGGATAAAACAAGCCCACCGACCAAAGCCGTTGCGAAACAAGCGAGCGCAAGAAAAACCTGTTGCCCAACGATCAGCCGACGAACTGCCCACCAACAACCCATCGCATTCCAATTGTAGTCTCACTCGCAAATGTCGTCAACGGTCCCATATCAACCGTATCAACCGTGCCGCTCGTCGGGTGCTCCGGATTATAGGCGTACTGGCTGGATGCGAACAGAAGCGAATGCAGCTGCCACGAAAAACACCGCCGCTGGCAAGGAGAAGCCAGAGAGAGCCGTTCGTCGCTTCGAGCACGAGATGACGATGACCACGATTCCACAGTTCAACGATGATGCTCTTGAGCGGTTCCGGGTCAAGCTGGCAGTATGCACACATGGCGTGGGGAAGGTGTAACAAAACGGCTTCCACCACATCACCTGAGGACCGCTGGTTTCAAACGGTTGGACGGGCCACGAAATCGGGTAACAGAACCACCTGTTTTTGATTCAAGCCAACAGGCTCGAAGGTTGGTCAAATCATTCGTGCAATGGGTCCCGTCGTGAAGGTGTTGTCAAAGACCCGTTTTGTAGCGTGAAAACGTCTCTAAACTTTACATACTAAAGTTCTTTGTGATAACATATAGTTATGCGATGCGCCATTTACGCTCGAACCAGCACGGATGACGGACGACAGGAACTCACCAACCAAACCAGAGAGCTTGAGGTCTATGCGGAACGGATGGGCTGGACCGTCACGGCAACGTACTTGGACCAGATCTCAGGCCGCAAGGTCACCCGGCCTCAGTTTGAACTCGCCATGGAGGATGCGAGACGACGGCGTTACGATGTTCTCCTATTTTGGTCGCTGGATAGAATTTCGAGACGTGGTGCGCTGGACACGCTTCTGACGCTGGACAAGCTAACCGAGTACGGCGTGAAGTATCGAAGCCTTCAGGAGCAATGGATCGACAGTCTGGGTGCGTTCTCGGAAGCCATCATCGGACTTCTCGCAACGGTGGCCCGTTTTGAGGCAGAGCGGCTGAGTGCCCGTGTTCGCTCTGGGCTGGCTAGGGCCGTTGCGGAGGGGAAACATGTAGGGCGTCCCAGAGCCATTGTGGACCGTGACCGAGTTGCCGAGATGAAGGGTCAGGGCATGAGTCTACGTGATATTGCCAAAGTGACGGGCAAGAGCGCAATGACGATCCAGCGATTGTTGAAACAGTCCGGGCAGGTTGGATGCGCTCACGCTGTGTGTGATGTGATGGCGGTTTGAAAAGGGGCTTGTCGAATGGGACGAAACTACCACGGCCTTCCGGTCACGTTGCTCTCGGAGAATCCCAAAGCAGTGGGCTACTACGATCAGTCGCCGTCACGGGGAGAGTACGATGTCAAGCGGTCTTCGTTTTCGATCACCTATAAAATTATCGACTCAGACCCTTTCTACGCAGGGGTCCTCTACCAAGGCGGCGTGGCGATAGCAATAATCGAGTGTCTGTCTGGAAAAGAAGGGTTGGCCCGTGCGCTGGCTGAAGACGACGTGGAAACGCTCCGAGATGTGTTTCAGATCCGGGTAACGGCATGAGCGACCCTGCTTCTTTCGTGGATGTCCTAGACCCCGACTGGAGATCGTTCGAGTGCGTCATGCACCGTATGGAGCACTTTCATGCGTCGATGCTCCGACTTGAAAAACTCGCATACGAACTGTCCAGAGAATCCGACGAAGAATACCAGCGGCGTCAAGAATTGGAGCCAGCCGTTCATCGACAGAAGCGTGAGGAACGAGAACGGACATTGAAGGAACTGGTGGTCCGGGCACTCGCTTCGACAGATCCCACCGAGACCGAAGAATTGTGGTTGGCAGTCGATGGGATGCTCGATTGACGAACAGCCCGGAGCGCACGCCGGGTACACCGTGGTCCCCGTCCGATGTGGTGCCAGTTTGGGCCATCCCAACTGGGCAATCCGATCCGGTCAACGGGGTCCCATACGGGCATAAGTGTGAAACACGCCGCTTCAAAATGGATGCCGTCCGGGGGACAACGAACATGCCGGGAGTGGGGTCAGGCAAGGGATGCGGCTTTTGTTCAGGCGGGGGGCATCGTGCGACAATAGCGTCTAGGCCACCGTAGCTCAGTTGGCAGAGCGGCAGTTTTGTAAACTGCGGGTCGGGGGTTCGACTCCCTCCGGTGGCTCCACCCCACCCCCCCCACAAAGTAGATAGACCTGCTACAAGACTGCTACAGCGTGCGTGTCTGAATCTTTAAGATATTGAAAACAAAGGACTCAAGCTGGGGAAGATGTCTTATTACAAATCAGATGCTCTACCAACTGAGCTACGCCAGCGCACAGAAATTCTGGCCACGAGTCTCGGGCCGCTCTTCATCGAGTATACCGTAGAGCCACTCGATCCCGAGACTTCGTACTATCCCTCCCGTGGTACCGTACCGCAGCGCCAGGACTGGTATGTTTCGCCCGCCTATGGCATAACTGCAAGAGACTGAAATGCAATTTCGCCCCATCCCGTTCACCTGCGACTGCGGAATGCCCCCGCTGAGAATCAAGCAGGTCGGCTTGACCCCTCAGCACCAGATCGTCTTCGTGTGGTGGTGCAGCAACTGCAAGCGGAATGTTCACGTGGTCAAGGACCTGGCGGATTGCTGGCGCGAGTGCCCGGCCTCCGAGGAACTCGAGCCGGTCTCGAAAGAAAAGAACGGGAATACGCGGCAGGCCGATGCGGATTTCCTGCGCCGTCTTGGCATCCGGCTCCCCGATGGCCCCGAATGACCCTGCGGCCGCGTGGCATCATGGGTGAATGCCGCTCGATATCCGGCCCGCAAGCCGCCCCGAACCGATTTCCCTCGAAAGCCGGTTGATTTCGATTGTCCCGCTCGAAGTTTCCAAGCACGCCGCTTCCCTCTGGGAAGCCTTCCACGACCCGCGGCATCACCATCTCTGGGACTATTTGTTCGACGGCCCCTATCTGAAACTCGCGGATTTCGAAGCGGCGCTCGCCGTCAAGGCGGCGTCCACGGACCCGCTCTTCTTCGCCATTCTCGATCGCGCAACCGGGCGCGCGGCCGGATATGCGGCCTACATGAGGATCGAGCCCGCGCACCGCGTCATCGAAGTCGGCAACATCCTTTTCACCCCCGTTCTCCAGCGGACCGCCGGGGCCACCGAGGCCATGTACCTCATGGCGCGGCACGTCTTCGAAAACCTCGGCTACCGCCGCTATGAATGGAAATGCGACTCGCAGAACGAGCCCTCCCGGCGCGCCGCCCTTCGCCTCGGATTCACTTTCGAAGGCCTGTTCCGCCAGCACATGATCGTCAAAGGCCGGAACCGCGACACCGCCTGGTTCTCCATGCTGGACAGCGAATGGCCCGACCGCAAAGCACGCTTCGAGCGATGGCTGGCCCCCTCCAACTTCGATGCCGCGGGCAACCAGCGGACCCGGCTGAACCCGCCGGCGCAATCCAATGTAACCGCAGGTTGACGGCTCCGCGTCTAATGCCTTTTATAATGCTCACTCGATTCGTTCGGCTTATCGTCCCGGCATTCTGCGCTTTTCTGGGCGCGGCTACCGCTCAGCAGTATACGATTTCCACTGTGGCAGGCAACGGCGCGGCGGGATTCCTGGACGGCGATGCGCTGGCGGGCGCCCAGCTCAACCTCCCCGGCGGCCTCACGGTGGACTCCTCGGGAAAGATCTACGTCGCCGACAGCGCCAACCACCGCATCCGCCTGATTTCGGGCGGCTCCATCACCACGGTGGCCGGCAACGGGAACGGCACCTACCTGGGCGATAGCGGCTCTGCCACAGCCGCATCGTTGTACAGCCCGGCCGCCGTGGTCGTGGATAAATCGGGCAATCTGTACATCGCCGATACGGGCAACCATGTGATCCGCAAGGTTTCCGGAGGGAACATCTCGACCATCGCGGGTTACCCCGGCACGCCCGGCTATCAGGGCGATGGCGGCCTGGCGGTTGGAGCCTTACTTTACAGCCCGTCCGGAGTGGCATTGGATTCCTCCGGCAATGTGTACCTCAGCGACTCCGGAAACAATCTGATCCGCAAAATCGACTCGAGCGGAAACATTACAGCGGTGTTCGGTACGAAGGGAACGGCCAACGCGCTGAGTAACCCGACCGGGATCGCGATCGACAGTTCGGGTGCCATCTATGTCTCCGACACGAACAACCACCGCGTTGTGAAATGGGCCAACAACAAGCTCACGATCATCGCCGGGATAACCGGATCCGGAGGGTTCTCCGGCGACGGCGGAGCCGGCACGAAGGCAAAGCTCTTCTACCCCAGAGGTATCGCCGTTGACGCGGCGGGTAGCGTGTACATCGCGGATTCGTTGAACAACCGCATCCGCAAGGTCACCACCGATGGCACCATCGTGACCATCGCGGGCAACGGCAAGGCGGGTCTTTCTGGAGATGGCGGTCCGGCGGCCAGCGCCGCGCTCAACAATCCGCGCGGAGTGGCGGTGGACGGTCAGGGCAACATCGATATCGCGGACAGCGGGAACAACGTGATCCGCATGTTGCAGCCCGTCGCGACTGCTCCGCCGCAGGTCTCGGATGGTGGGGTGACTAACGCCGCCAGCTATGCGCATCAGATTTCCCCCGGGGCGCTGGCCACGGTGTGGGGCCAGAACTTCGGGACGGCGACCGCCACCAACTCGGCGCCATGGTCCACCGGTTTCGGCGGGCTCACCGTCACCGTGAATGGGACTGCATCTCCGATCTACTTCATCTCGCCGGGCCAGATCAACTTCCAGGTGCCCTGGGAAACACCGACCGGCACCGCGCAGGTGGCAGTCACTCTGAACAAAGTAGCGAGCAACACGATGTCCGTGCCCGTGGTCACTGCCGGCCCGGGGCTGTTCTTCAGCGGCGCTGCGGCGATCGCTCAGAACGCTCAGACCCCAGATTATTTGCTGAACGGACCGTCGAATCCGGCGGCCGGTGGAAGCACGATCGTCGCGTACCTTACAGGCTCCGGCCCCGTTTCGCCTGCGGTCGGAACGGGTGCTATTACACCGGACACCACGCTGGTGAAGGCCACCTCGCCCGCCTCGGCTAAAATCGGTTCGGCCGACGCGCAGGTTCAGTTCACCGGCCTCGCGCCATACTTTATCGGGCTGGTGCAGATGAACATCGTGGTCCCCTCCGGGCTCGCGCCGGGGGACTATCCGCTCACGGTCGCGATCAACGGGGAGACCAGCAACTCGGCGAACGTCAGCGTGAAATAGCCTTCCTCTTCGGCACGCCCTTGGGGTGGCAATCGGCGCACTTCACGCGGTGAATGTCGTGCGGGCTCTTGGGGTTCAGGAACGTGGTATCCATCTTCTCCACGTCCAGCCCGCAATTGGAAAGACGCGGGTGGCATCCGGCGCACGATTGCCGGCTCTGCATGTCGTGATTCGCGTGGCAGGCCAGGCAGCTCAGTCCCTCGTGGACGCCGACCGCCGTGCGGTCGTCTCCGCTGAACTCCTGCCGGTCCGCCAGCGGCGCGTGACACTGGTAGCAGAGCGCCTGCCGGCGGTCGGGGCTCATCACCACGGGCCGCGAACCTTCGAGCACCGCCGGCAGCGGCAGTTCGCTCACCCTCAGGTTCATCCGCGTCCGCCGGTCGAACAGCGCCACCGACGGCCGCACGATCTCCTGTTTCGCGCCGACCCGTTCATTGCCCTTGTGCAGCGGTTCGCCGTCGCGATGCATCGAGTGGCACGCCAGGCACGGGATTGCGGGGCGGTTCACATAAGTTGCATCCTTCAGCTGCCAGGGACCCGCCGGACCCGCCGCCGCCACCAGGTCGCCGATCCCGCCTTCGAAGTGCATGCCGTGGCAGCGCAGGCAGTCGTCCATCAGGGCGCGCTTGCGGTTGTGATCCGGATCCATGAAGAGGCGCGCATAGGTGGTGGAGTGCGGCCCGGAACGCCATCGCGCGGCTTCTTCGCGGTGGCAGCTTTCGCACCGCGCCGAGATCGTGAAGACGTCGGCGGCGGCCAGGTGGATCTCTTCCGGCACCTCGCCGCGCAGATGGGTGGAGACACGGTGCAGGTCGCGCGCCAGCGTCCCGGAATGGCATTCCACGCAGTTGATCTTGCGATGGGCGGAGTGCTGCCACGCGTCGTAGTCGATCCGGATCTCGTGGCAGCGGGCGCAGCCCTGGCCCCACGAAGACTGGTAATAAATGCCGGCGCCCGGAACAGCCAGAAGGCAGGCGGCAACCGCCGCGCCCCCTGCCGAGAGGAACTTCATCCGGCGCGTCATCCGCGGAACCCCGTTCCCCGCCAGGTCTTCACGATGTACTCGGAGGCGCGGTAAGCATTGGCCATGATCGTAAGCACCGGGTTGAAGCCGCCATTCGTCACGTGGACGCTGCCGTCGATCACGAAGACGTTGCCGGCATCGTGAGTCTGGCAGTAGCGGTTCACCACGCTGGTCTTGGCGTCGTTGCCCATCCGGCACGTGCCCGCCTGGTGTTGTCCGCCGCTCACGCCGCGGCCGGACAGCTTCAGCCAGACCTGCGACGCGCCGGCTTCGCGCAGCCAGAGCGCCGCCTTCTTCGCCATTGCCGTGCTGACCTCGACCGTGTGCGGATGCCGGCTGCCGGAAATCCGCAGCACGGGGATCCCCCAGCGGTCCTTCACCTTGGGGTCGAGTTGAACGCGGCTGTCCCACACCGGCATCTCTTGCGTCGGCCCCTGTATCGAGATGGTGTGGAGGTATAGCTTCCGCATCGCGTCCTTGTGTCCCATTCCCCAACGCGGCGTTCCCGGCGGCAGCATTCCCATGAAGTGGATCGGCAGCCGGATGAATTCGTTCGCCAGCATGGCCCCGCCCTTCAGCCCGGAGTTGCCGTGGTTGAAGTCGCAGATCGCGATTCCCGCGCCCGGGCCGAGATCGTCGTACACCACCTCGTCGAAATATCCGAACGCGCCCGTGTAGGTGTGGCCTTGCAGGTTGCGGCCGACCCAGTCGTACCGGTTGCCGAGGCCGTTCGGGAATAGCTGGTGCTTCGAGTTGAGGAGCAGCCTGGCGGATTCCGTAGCGGCGGCGGAAACCACCACGAGATTGGCCTCCTGCAGCTGAAGCCGGTCGTTTTCGTCAAAATAGGCCACGCCCGTCGCGCGGCCGCGGGAATCGAACCGGATTTCCTTCACCATCGTGCCGGTTCGCAGTTCGCATAGCCCGGTGGCCAGCGCCGTCGGGATTACCGTATTCTGCGTTCCGCACTTGGCGTTCACTTCGCACGCAAACCCCACGCACCAGCGGCAGCGCATGCACGGGCCGCGGCCGCCGTACGGCACGGTGTTGCGAAGCATCGGGATGTCGAACGGGTGGAGCTTGAGGCGTTCCGCGGCCG
Organism: Bryobacterales bacterium; assembly: GCA_963796485.1. GTDB lineage: Bacteria > Acidobacteriota > Terriglobia > Bryobacterales > Bryobacteraceae > CAWCDJ01. The sequence goes on along the minus strand of CAWCLV010000007.1, from coordinate 156,221 downwards.
CCTTGAGAATGACTTGCTCGCGGGTGGGCGGCAGCGGAGGCATCGGCAGCGGGCGGCGACGCGGGCCTTTGAAGACGTTGTTCGTGTCGTCGCCCGAAACGCCGATCTCCTGTTCGGCCTGTTCATAGTAGGGCTCCAGGTCGTCGTAGCCGATCGGCCAGTCCTCGAGCGTGCTGCCTTCGGGCGCGCCGTAGGTGCTGCGCATCCGGAAGTCGGTGGGAAGGTACCGCCACGCCATCGCTCCGTAAGTGAGCGTCCCGCCGCCCACGCACGCGGCATTATTGGAGTATGCGCCGTCGCTCGGCAGCACGATGTGTTCGCGCCCGTCGAGGTCCACCGCCACCCGCGGGTTGCCTTCGTCCTCCGGGCCGGCGCTGTTGCCGAGGATGGTGGTGCGCTGGTTCCGCAGGTCGTCCTTCCGGCAATCGTTGGGGCCAACCCACTTCCCGCGCTCGAGAACCACAACGCGCAGGCCGCCCGAAGCCAGCACCTTGGCGGTGACGCCTCCGCCGGCGCCCGCCCCCACGATTACGGCATCCACCTTCTTCACCGGCGCTCTCCGGCGGGAAATTCATAATGATTGCGGCCGCGAACCTGCGTGGGCGTCACGCCGAGCATTTTCCAACTGGCGAAGTCGCGGTTCCCGCCGTGGCGCGGGTTGCCATAAAAACCCTGCATGGCGTGCGCCGCCACCAGGGTGAAGAAGGCTTTGGTTTGCGGGTCGGTCTCCATGGCCTGCAACACCGCGATCTGCCGCTCTCCCGGCGCGCCGGCAAAATCGCCTCCGCAGCGGCGGGCCGCTTCGCGCAGACCCTCGCGATACGTCGCGAGGTGCGGACGGAATTTACGCTGCAGTTGGCGGTCGATGTAGTTCACCACCCCGGCCTGCGTGGCGCCCGGGTCCCGGTCCGCCGGAATCATGCACGCGCAAACAGCCTCCAGCGTTCGCGCTTCTTCCGCGGTCAGAGACCGCAAGGACATCTTGGAGAGGCCGCACCCGGCCGTTGCGCCCGCGGCCGCTCCGGCAGCAGCCCCGAGAAACCTGCGTCGATCCATGTTCTTCGCTTGTACCGGACTGTATCACCATTGCAGGGAAATCAGCTATTCGGCGCCGAATAGCCCGAATGGTTCGACGCGTCAGGACACAAAAAAAGGGAGGCGCTCAGCACGCCTCCCCATGCGGTTCTGAAGGGCCGGTTCTCTAGAACTTGATCCTGGCCGAAAGCACCACGCGGCGCGGATCGACCTGCGCACTCTGGATGGTGCCGAAAGCGGCGTTGGTCTGCGCCCCGGTCGTGAAGTTCCAGGTAAGCGAGGTATTCGGGTTGCTCGGGTTGAAATGGTTCAGGGTGTTGAATGTCTCGATTCGGAATTCCAGCGTCTTCCCTTCCTTAATCGTGGCGATCTTAGCCAGGGAGAAGTCCAGGTTCCACATCCACGGACCGTAGAACATCGTTGGCGGCGTGTTCCCGATTCCCAGCGAGTTCGCCGGGGGCAGCGCAAAATTGGTTGCATTCAGCGGGACCTGCAATCGCGGATCTTCCGTCTTCGATGGCAGCGATCCGCTCGGCAGGAAGATGTCGCTTCCCATCTGGCAGCGGAACGGCAGGTAAGCGGTCGGCGTGCCAGTCCAGTACTGCGAAGGCGCACCGGTGGAACCGCAAGTCACCGTGTACGGAGTGCCGGAATAGATGGCGCCGTTGCCATTCAGGTGCCAGCCGTCGAACAGGACTTTGGCCACCTTCTTGCCGGCATCGCCGCTGAAGTGCTGGGCTACCTGCGGGAAGTCATAGCCCATGTTGAAGTTGACGGCGTGCGGGCGGTTCTGTACGTTCTTGGTCAAATTCGCGTTTACAAACTGCCACAGCGTGGTATTGCTGTCGTTGTTGTAGACGATCGTTCGGGAGAACGTGTAGTTGAGGTTCCACGTGATATTGCCGCTGCGCTTGTTCAACTGCATTTGCAGCGCGTTGTAGTTGTTCGTGTACGACTGAGTGAAGTCGATCACGTTCCCGACGCTCTTGTAGCCGACCAGGTTCCGGATGAGATTGGTGGAGTAGAAACCGGGGTTGGCCGGGTTGGTGGTCGGGTCGATGAACTGGGACTGCGGGCAGCCGCCCAGAATCGGGTTGGCACATCCCGAGGGCTTCCACGTGGTCAGCGGCGCGACGGCGTTACTGTCGTACATTTCGCCGTAGCCGTTCTTCAGCGCATTGCCCACATACGAGATGTCGGCAATCATCCCCCACTTGAGTTCGTGCTGGATCCCGAAGCTCCAGTTGTAAGTACGCTGCGGTTTCTCGTTGGGATCGCCGCCGATCAGGTTCTGCGGCGTGTAATACGCCTGGGAGCTGGCCAGGTTCTGGAAGCTGGTGTAGACGGAGGTGGGGGACAGGAAGTAGGGGGGGACCATAAGAGGGCCTTGGCCCGCGCTCAGCGCCCCGATCCAGTCCACGTTCCAGTTGCGGCCCACGGTGATTCCGAAACCGCCGCGCAACGCGGTCTTGCCGTCGCCGAACACGTCCCACGCAAAGCCCAAGCGCGGACCGACGTTAATCGGAGGCACGTTGAAGAAGTGGGTGTTGTAATACTTGATGCCGGTCCACGGATACTGGGTATAGGAAGAAGTGTCGAACGTGCCCTGCCGGACGTATGGGAACGTCGCACCCGTCACCGGGTTGATGGCGATCTTGTTGGCCGCCGGGCAGGTGCTGGCGGTCTGGATGGAGCACGCCGGATAAAGCAACTGGCCGGCTTTGCTGGTATCGTAAGCGGAGGCGGAGAACAGGCCCAGGTTGTTGCGCTGCGAGTTCAGATCTCCTACCCGATAGAAGCGCAGGCCGTAATCCAGGGTCAGCCGGCGGTTGACCTTCCACGTGTCCTGTACGTACCACTCGAGCTGCGTGTAGTGGGCATGGTTGACCAGTTTCGTACTGTCGTCGCCGTAAGCGAAGATGCTGCCCAGCAGCGCGTTCGAGTAGGGGTAGTTGGTGTCCAGCGAACTGGCGCGGTCGGAGCCGAAGTAATAGGTACCGGCGGCGTTGTACACCGAGTACACGCTGACGTTGCGCGCCATTTTCTCCATATAAAAACCAGCTTTTAAGGTGTGCGCACCCTTAACCCACGTGATCTTGTCCTGCAGGGTCTGTAGCTGGTCGGTCCCGGTAAACGGCCACCGGCTGTCGTTGCTGAACGTCGGGGCGCCGGAAATGCCCTGGCCGGAAGATTGCGCGCTGAAACCGGTGCTGGGGAAGCCGAAGTTCACCGCCGGCAGCAGGCCCAGGATGTTGCTGCCCGGGTTGATGCGCGGCAGGCTGAGCGCGTTGCCGTTGCTGTCTTTCAGCGGCAGCAAACTATTCTGGTAGGTTTTGGCACCGCCATTGTTCGGGTTGCTGCTGGTATCGGACAGCGGATCGACGCCTTGCTTGCCGCGGTTGATCCCCCAACTCAGTTCGTTGATCAGGGTCGGGCTGAATGTGTAGACCACGGTGCCGATAGCACCCACCGCCTGCACGTGATAGCTGCTCGGGAACTGCCCCCAGGCGCCGCCCGGAGGTCCCACCGTGGTGTTGTAGCCATTCTGCGCCTGGTAATCCTGTAATAGCCGCGCGTAGGTCATCACCTTGGACGAGGGGTTATAGTCGATGCGCAGGATCTTGTCGTCCAGCGGTCTGAACTGCTGCTGGGGGTACCGGAAGTTGTACCCGCGATTGCCCGTCGGGTCCAGGGCCAGACCCAACGGATCCGGCAGCGGGAACAGGTTCAGCATCGCTTGCCCCTGCGGGCTGATGCGGCTGGCCGGGACTATGTTGCCCGGGAAGGGACTCTGAGTTGAGGGGTCGTAGATCGGAACCTGTACGCCGGTTGTGGTGACAGTCTTCGAAAAGTCGCCCATCCGTTCCAACGCCGTCGGCATAGTATACGTGGCGAGCCCAACGGTGTTGTTCAACAGTTTGTCGTACGAGAAGAAGAAGAACAGCTTCTGCCGCGCCTTGTTGAAACGCGTCCCGGGGATGATCAGCGGCCCGCCGATCGTGCCGCCAGGGTTCTGGTAGCGATACCGGGGTCTCGCGACGCTGGTCTTGTTGTTGAAGAAAGTGTTGGCATTGAACGATTCATGCCGCCAGTAGTAGTACAGAGACCCGTGGAACGAAGGCGTGCCGTTCTTCGTCGTCAGGGTCAACTGGCCGGCCGTGCGCCCTCCGTACTCGGCGGTGTAGTTGGAAGTCAGCAGTTTGACCTCGCTGATTGCGTCCATGCTGGGCGAAATGTAGCCCGGATTCAGGTTGCCCGAATCCTGGCTGGCCGCGCCATCCACGTTGAGGATGATCTGCCCCTGCTGTCCGCCGTTTACGCCAGGGATGCCGCCACCGTTCCAGCCGCGGTAGTCGTTCGATGCCACGGTCTGCACGCCGGGTAGCGTCATGATGACGTTGACCGGGTTGCGGCCGCGAGTCGGCGTATTTACGATCTGCTGGAGGTCGATTGCGATCGAGCGGTCGGAACTGTCTGTGGCCACGTGCACCGTGTTGGCCGACACTTCCACCGTGCTGTTCACTTCGCCGACGACCAGGGAAACCTCGTGCAGGTCAACGCGCTCCTGGGCGGCTACCGTGATCCCTTTCTGCTCGTATGTCTTAAACCCGGCCTGTGCGATGCGCAGGCTGTAGGAGCCCGGTATCAGGCCGGTGAAAATGAAGGAGCCGGACGACTCGGTCGTGTATTTTCGGACCGTCTGAGAGAGATCGTGGATCAACTCGACCGTGGCGCCTGGAATGACGGCTGCCGCAGGATCCACCACGACTCCCGAAATCTGGCCGGTAACGCTCTGGCCGTTCGCCGCGGGCAACATGGCCAGCAGCATGAACAGTACAACTGAGAATGTGCGCAATTTCTGCATGACTAACCTCCCGGGTCCCTCGTCAACGTGGGCTGGACGTGAGGCTCAACTGAGGCAGCAACCACACCCCCGCGGTTGCAGACCCGACGCCCCCCGGCCAATTCTCTACGCTTTCGCGTGTCCGCTCTTCACACTACGCCCCTGAAGCTGCTCGAACGATCGAGCCAGCCTACACTTCTGCCTCTTATGCCCTAGTGTGCCTCCCGCGCGGGTTGGCAGCCGGCGGGAACCCAAAGTCTGTTCGGAGGATCTTATAACGTTTCAATCCGAAATACAAGCGAAAAGGCCCTGGATGTCGCTAACGGGCACTTGACTCTGTGTGGAGGATGGCGGCGGCTGTGCTTTCCAACGAAAAGGGGCCACTGCGGGCCGGGGAGCATGGACGCAAAAAAGGGGAGGCAGTCCGCCTCCCCCCATGCTTTTCTGAAGCTAAGTCAAGTCGCGCTTAGTGCAGCTTTACAGCCCGCCCGGTCCGGATGGATTCCTTGGCGGCCTCGATGATTTCGACCACTCCGATATTGATATCCAGCGCCGTGATCCCCTCGATCGGTTTGTTGTTCCTGATGGCGTCCACCATGAACGAGATCGGGTCGGCCTTTTCCGGAGGCAGTGGAGTCAGCGGCAGGTCTTTGGTATCGCGGCCCATCCGCATTTCCACCTTCTGTTGCGTCATGTAGATGCTGCCGCGGGTGAGCGTGCCGTCGGGTGCAGCCGTGGAGCCGAAGATTTCCAGGTCCTGAAAACTCCGCGGAAGGTCCCAGCTTCCCTCGAAGATGTTGATGCCGTTCTTGTACTTCAGCACCAGCGCGGACGAATCCTCCACTTTCGGGAACGTCTCGGGCCGCAGGTGGATCGCTTCGGCGTACACGCTCTCCGGGCGTCCCATGTACCACAGCGACCACAGGGCGTTATAGCAGCCGAAATCGACCAGCGCGCCGGCGCCGTTCTTCACCGGGTCGGTCAGCCAGTCGAAGAAGTACTTCCCGGTCCCAGTGGAGCCCGGGCCTCCATGCCCCACGATCCCCCGCAGTCTCCAGGGCCTGCCGATGATCCCCTTCTCGACCTCCGTGCGTGCCAGTTGATTCGCCGGCCACCAGGCCATCTGGTAGTTGCACATCACCTTGACGTTGTATTTCTTAGCCAGAGCCGCCATCTCCAGCGCATCCTTGTAGGTCGAAGCCAGCGGCTTTTCGTAAATCACATGGATATGCCGGGGAGCGCATTCGCGAAGGATTTCCAGGTGACGGTTGTTCTCTACGAACGCCCAAACGAAATCGGGCTTGGTCTCGTCGAGCATCTTTTTGTAGTCGCTGAAAAAGGGGACGTCCTTGGCGCCCTGCCGCTCTTTCGCGAGGTTCACCAGGTCCGGGATGGTTTCGGCGATTCCAACGAGCTTCACCTGCTCGCTGCGGGTCATTCGAGGAAGGTAGCCGCCCTCGTGCGCGTGGATCAATCCGATCACCGCGATCTTCAGGGGCTGGGCTATGGCCGGCAACGCGGCCAGCAGAAGGGCGGCAAAGAACCGCCGGGAGGAGAGCATTGGTAGATTTTAGCGCGGTGCTGGCTTATGCCAGTCCGTTTCTAATTTCCCCTTTCAAACCGTGCATGCGGTTTTCCCGCACACGGCTTAACGATGATCTTATTGGTGTGGCTTGCGCCGGGTATTTCACGGTGCCCATCAACTTGTGCAGTCCCATTCCGTATAGCTGATCGCCGGTGAATGGCGCTCGCTTCGTTGGCCTCTGTCCGCCCCGCCGATACTGCCAGCGGCGCAAACTCCTGACGACGAAGTAGTCCATTTTGTTGAACTCCCGGTCGGCATTCCCCGTCCGGAAATAGTTCCCCCAGCCACGAAGCACGGGTGTCAGTTCCGCGATGATCTGCTTCACTTCCTTCCCGCTTTGCCGCTTACTGGTCAGCTCTCGTACGCGATCGCGAAGTTTCTTCGTCGCCTTCGGGCTCGGCCACCGCTGCACAAAGTGCCACCGTGGATTTCGCTGGATACTCCGCTTCTTGCGAATCGTGCATCCCAGGAATACGAAGCTCTGCTTTCCGCGTCGCCGGTTTGCTCCCCTCTGTTTCAAGGGCTCTTGACACTCCGCTCGGCTCGGTCGGATCTCTCCTCCCGGCTGGAGTCTGCTACCGGGCGCTCCGGCGCTTACCCGGACAGGACTTCCACCTGCTAGAACAACGCGTCTTTCAGGACGCACCATGAGCTTATGCTATCAGCCGGTGGCGCCTCCGGCACTACGGCCCGCGCGGTGAGGGTTGGGCCTACGGGGCGATCAGCTCTTTATTGATCGCCACGCCCAACCCCGGGGCCGCCGGCAGGCTCAGATAGCCCTCCCTGTCCACCAGCGGCGGGTTTTCCATCATGGCGAATCCATTGGTGTAGGCCGCGATCGGCGGATCGTGCAGGATCTCGATCCAGGGCGCGTGCGGCCAGGAGGCGATCGCGTGCAATTGGGCGACGGTCCCGAGGCTCCCCCCGCCGTGGTGCGGAATCAGTTGCTTGTGGTGCGCGTGGGCCAAAGACGCAATCTCGCGAAAGCCGGTCACGCCGTCCGCCACCATGACGTCCGGCTGCAGGATGTCATAGACGTTGCGCTCCAGCATCCAGCGGTATTCGTGCACGCCGCGGTTGTTCTCTCCGCCGGCGATCGGGATCTCCACCAGGCGGTTCAGTTCGGCCAGTTCCTCGAACGCATAACGTTGCCGCGGTTCTTCGAGCCACAGGCAGTTCAGCCGCTGCAGTTCGCGGGCGGTGTCCACCGCGCGGCGGAATTCCCACCTCACGCCCGGCTGCCAGGTGCCGGCAGACTGCGCCTGGTTGGCATCCACCATGATCTCCATGTCATCGCCCACGGCTTTGCGCACTGCCTCGACCAGGCGCACGTCTTCCCTCAGAGTTTCATAGTGTGCCCGGAGTTTGATCCCCTTCCATCCTTCCGATTTCAGCTGCAGCGCCATGCGAACCCTCTCTTCCGCCGAGGACAACTGGATCATGCTGGCATATGCCGGCACGCGGTCCGTGGCGGCGCCCCAGAGCTTGTAGAGCGGTTGCCCGGCCGCTTTGCCGATGAGGTCCCAGAGTGCGATTTCGAGGCTGGGAACCGTGCGCGATCCCTGCCCGAGGTAGTACCGCATAGGCCCGGCGAGTTGCTCGACATCGAACGGGTCCTTGCCGGTGAGTTGGGCCTTCGCCGGCGCCAGCGCGCCCGTGTCGATGCCTGGTCCGATGCCCGTGATCCCCTGGTCTGTGTGGATCTCGATCACCGATCCCCCGCCGGCCCGGTAGGTGCCGACGGTTCCTGGATTCCACGCCGCTTCCATCTTCCCGGTTTCGCGCACGGTCTTCAGGTTCAGGATTCGGATGTCCGTGATCTTCAGCCTCGGCGTGGAGCGCAACTGCGGCATCAGAATTACGGGCGGTACGGTTCTCAGGAAATCTCGTCGCAGCATGACGGGAACCTCCAGCGAGAGAGTATCAGGAATTGCGCCTCCGTTAGCGGATATAATAACGACAAATTCGTCCGTTATCAGGAAGCGTACGCCGATGATCGAAGGCCGCCCCTGGTTGCGATATTACGGCGAAGTTCCCCATAGCCTCAGCTATCCGGAAATCACCCTGTACGATGCGATCGCGGCGAGCGCCGCCCGATCCCCCGATGCCATCGCGTGGGATTTCCTCGACCGGACATCGAGCTACCGCTCGTTTCTCGCGGACATCGACGCCGGTGCCGGTGCTCTGGCGGCGCTCGGACTGAAAGCCGGCGAGCGCATCCTGATCTCGATGCCGACCTCGGCCCAGGCCGTGATTGCTTTCTACGCCGCGAACAAACTGGGCGCGGTTCCGGCCCTGATTCATCCGCTCTCCACGCCGGCCGAGATCGGGCACTACCTCGACGCCTCCCGCGCGCGAATCGCCCTGACCCTGGATATGTTCTACGGGCGCTTCGCCGCGGCGAGGCCGAAGGAAGCGCTCGAAACGCTGATCCTGGCGCGCGTCCAGGACTATCTCTCGCCGCTACGCAAGATCGGCTTCCGGCTTACGAAGGGGCGCAAGATCCCGAGGGTGCCGAAAGACCCGCGTGTACGCTGGTGGAGCGGCATCATGGCCCGCCGGCACCCCGAAACACCGCGTGCGCCGGCGGGCGCCGGCGATCCCGCGGTAATCATGTTCTCCGGCGGAACCACGGGGTTCCCCAAGGGCATTCTTCTCTCGAACCGCAATTTCATCAGTGAAGGGTTCGAGGCCGTGGCTTGGGGCCGGGTGGGGGAAGGCGATTCCACGCTCGCGGCGCTGCCGATTTTCCACGGCTTCGGCCTGGGCTTATGCATCAACGCGGCATTCATGGCCGGCGGCAAAGCCATCCTGGTGCCGGTTTTTAACCCCGCCACCGTGGCGAATCTCTTGCGCAAGAAGCGTCCCACTCTGCTCTTCGGCGTCCCGACGCTCTACGATGCGCTGGTGCGGGACCGGTCTCTCGCAAAGGTAGATTTATCCTGCGTGCGCGGCGCGTTCTCCGGCGGCGATACGCTGCCCAGGCCCGTGAAGGAGCGGTTCGAGAAGCTGGTGGCTGGGCGCGGCGGGCGGGTCAAACTGCTCGAAGGCTACGGTCTGACCGAGGCGGTGACCGCCATTATGGCGATGCCGCTCCAGGAATATCGCGAAGGCTCGATCGGCGTTCCCTTCCCGGACATTCTGGCCAAGATTTGCCGTCCAGGCACCACCGACGAACTGCCGCCCGGAGAAGAGGGCGAAATCTGCATTGCCGGCCCGCCCGTCATGTCCGGCTACCTGGACGACCCCGAAGCCACGCGGCAGGCCCTGAAAAACCACCCCGACGGCCGCACCTGGCTGCACACCGGCGACCTCGGCAAGAGGGATGCCGACGGCTTCTTCTACTTCACCATGCGCTTGAAACGCATGATCAAGTCTTCCGGGTTCAATGTCTACCCCACGCAGGCGGAAGCCGTGCTCTACCGGCATCCGCTGGTGGCGGAGGCCTGCGTCGCCGGCGTGCCCGACCCCGCACAGGGCGAACGCGTGCAGGCATTCATCGTGCTGAAGAACCCGGCGCTGGCCAACGGCGACACCGAGCGCATCCTGATCGAGCACTGCCGCGAGCACCTCATCAAGTGGTCCTGTCCCCGGCAGGTGGAGTTCTGTAAAGAGATGCCGAAGACGAACATCGGCAAGATCGACTATAAGGTGCTCGTGCAGAGATATGTGGCTGCGCACCAAGCCCGGGGTGGCACGGATGCCGCCTGAACCGGTCGCGGCGCACGGCGGCGATGTGGTCGCAGCCGCCCTCCAGGCGAACGGCGCCCGCTTTGTGTTTACGCTTTGCGGCGGTCACATCTCCCCGATCCTCACGGCTGCCAGGGCGCGTGGGCTGCGGGTCGTCGACGTGCGCGATGAAGCCACCGCGGTCTTCGCCGCGGACGCCGTATCGCGGCTCACCGGGGTGCCCGGAGTGGCTGCGGTGACCGCCGGACCCGGGCTCACCAATACGATCACCGCCCTGAAGAACGCGCAACTGGCGCAGTCGCCGGTGATCCTGCTGGGCGGTGCCGCTCCCACGGCGCTGCAAGGGCGAGGCGCGCTTCAGGATATCGATCAGCGGCCCCTGATCGCTCCCCACGTCAAGCGCTTCACGAAAGTCCGGCGGGTGCGCGACCTCGGTCCGGCGATCTACGAGGCATTTGCCATCGCCCGCGCGGGTGTGCCCGGGCCGGTGTTCCTCGAGTGCGCGGTCGATCTGCTCTACGACGAAGCCACAGTCCGGCGCTGGTATGCCGAGGCCGGCGGCAAGGGCGCCTCCGTTCCCGACCGCCTGCTGCGCGCCTATCTCAACCGTCATCTCCAAACCCTGTTCGGCGGTGCGCGTGAGGGTGCCCCTTCCACGCCGCCCCCGGTCCTGCCGCCGCTGGTTTCAAGCGCGAGCGTCAGGGCAGCAGCGGCCGCGCTCTCCCGCGCCCAGAAGCCGCTCCTCGTTATCGGCAGCCAGGCAGTGGTGCGCGCAGCCGAGGCGGCTCGCGTCGCCGCCGCCGCCGCGCGGATGGGTGTGCCGGTATACCTCTCGGGCATGGCGCGCGGCCTGCTCGGGCGCGACCATGCCCTCCAGATGCGGCACCAGCGGCGCCAAGCCTTACGCGACTCGGATTGCGTCGTGCTCGCGGGAGTCCCCTGCGATTTCCGCCTGGACTACGGCCGCCACGTGCGCCGCCGGGCGACTCTCATCGCCGCGAATCGAAGCGGCCGCGAAGCACGCATGAACCGGCGCCCGAATGTCGCTGCGATCGGCGATGCCGGCCTGTTCCTGGAACTTCTGGCCGAACCGCTGGCAGGCCATAGCTGGTCTTCCTGGACCGGGGAATTGCGCGCCCGCGATTTGCGGCGCGAAACCGAAATCGACGGGCAGGCCGCGCAGGAAGGCGAATGCGTGAACCCGGTCGCGCTTCTCCGCATGCTGGACCGGCACGCGGCCGAGAACGCGGTCATGATTGGGGACGGCGGCGATTTCGTGGCCACCGCGTCGTACATCGTCCGGCCGCGCGGACCGCTGTCCTGGCTCGACCCGGGCGTGTTCGGCACGCTGGGGGTCGGCGCCGGGTTCGCGCTCGGTGCGGCGCTGTGCCGCCCGGAAAGCGAAATCTGGATCCTCTATGGCGACGGCGCCTTCGGTTACAGCCTCATCGAATTCGACACCTTCGTGCGTCATGGAATCCCCGTGATCGCCATAGTCGGCAACGATGCCGGCTGGAGCCAGATCGCCCGCGAGCAGGTGAACATGCTGCACGACGACGTGGCCACCGTGCTCGGACGCAGCGATTACCACCTGGCGGCGGCCGCGCTCGGGGCGGAAGGCATTCTCGTCAGGAAAACCGCCGAGGTCCCGGAAGCCCTGGAGCGCGCTCGCCAGGCAGCCCGTGCGGGCAAGCCGGTCCTCATCAACGTGTGGCTCGATAAGACCGATTTCCGGGCGGGCTCGATCTCGATGTAGCCCCTCAGACCTTTTCCGGCACGGCGAACGGTTGGCGGTAAACGCGCCTGAACATGCGATTGGCTTCCGCGTCGCCGGTGCAGGAGTAAGTGGCGGCGTCGAAATGCAACGTCCGGCCGAGCCGGTAGGAAATGTTGGCCAGGTGAACCAGCGTGGTCGAGATCGCCCCTTCCTCGATCGGAGCGTTCAGGTCCGAATGCTTCCTGCTGCGCACGGCCTCGATGAAGTTCTCCCAGTGGTTGCCCATGGATTCCGCCGAAGAAGAACCCGGCCCCGGCGCCTGCTCGCGCCCGAGCCAACTGGAATACTTGTGCGAGTCTTCATCCCAGATCGAGAGATACCCCTTGGAGCCGTAGAACGTGGTCCCTACCGTGTTGCCCGGCTTCGGTTCGCCAATCCCGGCCTCGTGGTTCGAAATCCAGTGGCGGACCTCGAAAACCATCATTTTCTTTTTGGGACCTTCCTCGAATTCGAACGAAGCGGTAAGCGTGTTCGGCGTCTCCTGGTCGTCATCGAACATGAAATGGCCGCCGATAGCGCTGACCTTGGTCGGATACTTCACGCCCAGCCCCCAGCGCGCCATATCGACCTGGTGGATGCCTTGGTTGCCCAGGTCGCCGTTGCCGTAATCCCAGAACCAGTGCCAGTTATAGTGAAACCGGTTCGCCGTGAATTCGTGCCGGGGCGCCGGTCCCAGCCAGAGATCGTAGTGGACGCCCGGGGGAACCGGCGCCACCGGCTTGTGGCCTATGGTGTCCCGCCATTTGAAGCACAAGCCGCGGGCCATGTAGACGTCGCCAAGCAGTCCCTGCCGGATGTGTTGCACCACCTCGCGGCCGATTCCGGAGCGCTGCTGGCTGCCGTGCTGCACCATCCGCCCGTACTTTTGGGCCGCCGCCACGATCTGCCGCGCCTCGAACATATCGTGTGAGCAGGGCTTCTCGACGTAGACATCCTTCCCGGCCTGGCACGCCCAGATGGTCTGGAGCGTGTGGCTGTGGTTGGGCGTCGCAATGGAAACGGCGTCGATCGACTTATCTTCCAGAAGTTTGCGCAGATCGGTGTACGCCGCCGGACGCTTTCCCGACACCTTTTCGATCGCCGCCAACTGCCCGTTGAGGACGGTTTCGTCGATATCGCAGAGCGCCGCGATCTCCACGTTCTTCATCCGGCTGTACGCGCGGATGTGGTCCCGCCCCCGCCCGTGGAATCCCACGCAGCCGACGCGGACTGTGTCGTTCGGGCTGGCAAGCGCGCTGCTACCGAAAGCCGCGCCCGCCGGGATCGCGGTAGTCAGGAAGTATCGTCGGTCCATGCCAGATAGTGTAGTCCTCGGTGTTCCTCTGTGCGTCCCCCGCATGCGCCGTGGACTGATGTCCTCTAATTTGGCCTAGCGGATCGTGACGTGTCCGGAATCCGCGCTTACATCCACCAGGGGCCCGCCGCCGCGCAGCCGGCCGTTCACGTCGTGCCGGGAAATCGTCCCGCTTACCGTCATCTCTGGAGCCGTGATGCGTCCGCTGTCGGAGTGGGCCCGGATATCGTAGCCGCCCGTCCGCGCCAGCGTGACATCGATGCCTCCGGAATCCGTCCGCGCCTTGATCGCGGCAGGGGTCGTCTGCGAGATCCGGATGCCTCCGGAATCCACCTGGGCATCGACGCTGCCCGCGACCTCCAACGCCTCAACGCCGCCGGAGTCGCCGTGCGCAATCACCGGCCCGTTCACCCTAAGGACGTGGATGCCCCCCGAATCGGCCGCCGCCCTGACCTCGCCGGCGATCTCGCTCGCATGAATGCCGCCCGAATCGGTTTTGCAGTCGACCGGCCCTTTAATCCCCCGGACGTCGATGCCGCCGGAATCGGCGCGCGCCCGCAAGCGGCTGTCAGGTGGGGCCTCGACCTCCAACCGCAGGGATATACCTTTGAGGAGGGTTCGATCGTGTACCACCACCCGAATACTGTTTCCGTTCTGCTCGATCGGCGGGTGCCTCTCCAATTCGCGGATCCGGCTTTCCGCATCGCTGTAGCTGAACCAGTTCTCCCCCGCCTTGAGGATTCCGCGAATGTGGACCGAGCCCGCGGGGCCGGGAACCACGAAAATGCCACCGGCATCGGTGGTCAGGTCGAGATCCACCGGCCCGCTCACTTTCAGCGTTCGCTCGAACGAGCCGTTGGCTTGGGCGTAAGACAAGCCCGTCGCGATCAGGAACACGGATAGTAGTCTCATAGCTGCTTCCTTCCCGGTATACGATTTTCGGCCGGAGATAGTTCGGAAAATCCCGGGACTCCCGAAAACGGCCGGTTCTCCAGCCCAAGCACAGAACTCAGCTAGGTGTTAGCATCCTGGGAAGGAATTCTTGCCGAGGCGAGGAACTGCCTCGAACGGGGAGAACCGGTTTTCCACTTAGGTCTGCTTTGGAGGATTAAGAATGTCAATATCGAGGCGCCATTTCTTCTACGGCACTCTGCTGGCCGGCGCCGTTCCGGCCGGCGGGTTTGGGAGCACGCCATCGCTGAAGTCTCTGGGTTTCAAATCGCCGAATGAAAAGTTGAACTTTGCGTCGATCGGTTCGGGCGGGCAGGCCGCGGCCAACATCTCCGCCGCGGCTCCGACGGAAAATATCGTGGCCTTGTGCGATGTGGACGACCGGCGCGCCGCCGGGATGTTCAATCGCTTCCCGAACGCGCCGAAGTTCCGCGACTTCCGCCAGATGCTGGATAAGGAAGGCAAGAACATCGACGCCGTGATCGTCGCCATCCCGGATCATATGCACGCAACCGCCGCCATTTCGTGCATGGAGCGCGGCAAGAACGTCTACGTGCAGAAACCGCTGGTACGCACGATCTGGGAGGCGCGCCAACTGCGCCAGGCCGCCTCCAAGTACGGTGTGGCGACCCAGATGGGGAACCAGGGCTACTCCAACGAAGGCACCCGGCAGGCCGCCGAAATCGTCTGGAACGGCGACATCGGCAGCGTGACCGAGGTCCACGCCTGGAGCGACCGCCCGATGTGGCCGCAGGGCCTCACCGAGATCCCGAAAGAGGACCCCATTCCGGCGACCCTGGACTGGGATCTCTGGCTCGGCATGGCCGAGAAGCGGGCGTTCACGGCCGGCGGCAAAACCGAACCCGACCGCAACGGCGGCTTCTTCTACCAGCCCTTCAACTGGCGCGGATTCTACGATTTCGGCTGCGGCGCGCTGGGCGATATGGCCTGCCACATCCTGGGCGCCCCGAACATGGCGCTCCACCTCTCCAAGCGCAAGGTCATTGGCGTCGAGTGCATCAAGAAGGAAGGCACAAGCCCCTTCATGTTCCCGAAAGCGTCGGTGATCCGGTACGATTTCGCGGCGTATGGCGACATGCCCGCACTGAAGATCTTCTGGTACGACGGCTTGAAGAAGAGCCCGACGATCCCCGGCGTTCCCGAGGGCGAATGGATCGGCGATCCACCCATGATGAGCTCCGGCGGTCGCGGCGGAAGAGGCCCGGGCGGCGCGCGCGGTCCTGGTATGGGCTTTGGACAGCAACCATCCGGCAACGAGTTCCACTCTCCCGGCCGTGTGTTCAACTGGGAGAATTTCGAAGCGCTCAAAGCGGCGCCCGCGGACCAACTCCGCTTCCCGCAGCCCGATGGCAGTCTGTTCGTCGGCGACAAGGGCATGATGACGACCGGAACCTACGGTGACGTCACGCGTCTGATCCCGGTCGAGAAGATGAAGGACTTCCACATGCCGGCGCCGCTACTCACCCGCTCGCCCGGACACATGCGTGATTTCATCCGCGCCTGCAAAGGCGGCGACCCCGCCTGCTCGAACTTCGAGGTCGCGGCTCCGTTCGTCGAATGGATGCTGCTTGGCGTCATCGCACTCCGGCATGAAGGCAAGCTGGAATACGATCCCGACAAGATGCGGATCACCAATAACGTCGAAGCCAACAAACTCCTGAAGCCCGTCTTCCGCAAGGGCTGGGAGTTCCACGCCGTAAAGGCGTAATTCTGCTTCGGTCGCGGCTCTGTTGACTTCGGAACAGAGCCGCGAACGCCAGGGAGCGGGCCGCTTGAGAGGTCCGGACCATGGTTTAGAATGAAGCATAGTCTCTGTCCGGAATCTCACGTTTATGTGGCGCGGCGATTCGATTTTCGTTCTGCAAAATCTGGTTCTGAAGGACTTCAAGATTCGCTACAGGAACATGTCCCTGGGAGTCCTTTGGTCGGTCCTGAATCCCATCGTGATGATGGGGGTGTTGACCTTCGTCTTCACCATCGTGTTTCCGAGCGCCAAGGGCAGGAACTTCCCGGTTTTCGTCCTCTGCGGCCTGGTGCCCTACAGTTTCTTCACCGTCGCCTGGATCGCCGGGACCACGTCCATTGTCGATAGCGCCTCGCTCGTCAAGCGCGTTCCCATGCCCCGCGAAATCGTACCTGTGGCCGCGGTGCTATCCAACTGCCTTCACCTGTTGATTCAGATTCTCTTGCTGGTTACGGCGGTGCTCGGTTTTGGCGGGCATATGACCGTCCAGTGGCTGTGGCTTCCGCTGGTCTGGCTTCTCGAGGTCGTCTTTGTTTGCGGCCTTTCGTTGATCACCTCCACGGTGAACGTTTACATTCGGGACACCCGCTACGTCGTGGAATCCGCCAACACCGTGCTGTTCTGGCTGGTGCCGATCTTCTATTCTTTCGACTCCATCCCGGCGCGGTATGCCGATGTGTACCAACTCAATCCCGTGGCCGCCCTGGTACTCTGCCTGCGCCACATCTTCCTTGACGGCATGGCGCCGCCGGCATCCACCATGGTCAAGCTGGCTACCGTCTCATTTGCGACGCTGGCGTTCGGCTTGATCGTTTTCAGCCGCGGCAAGACCGCATTTTACGAGCACATCTGACATGGCGGCCGTCTCGTTCCACAACGTCTCCAAGTACTTCTACCGGCATGCCGGCCGGATGCTGCTGCGGCACCGCATCGCGAATTTGCTGCGGCCCACCCCGCGCGAGAAGTTTTACGCCCTCCGCGATGTCTCCTTTACGGTGGAGCAGGGCGACAGCATGGCGGTCATCGGCAGCAACGGCGCAGGCAAGAGCACGATGCTGAACATCGCCACCGGACTGTGCTCGCCGAGCGAGGGTGCGATCAATGTCAATGGGCGGGTAGCCGCCCTGCTGGAACTCGGCTCGGGATTTCATCCCGACCTGACCGGCGCCGAGAACCTCCGCGTTAGCGCGGCGCTCCTCGGCCTGAACCGGGCACAATTGCGCGAGCAGTTCGACAGCATCGTGGAGTTCTCGGGCGTCCGCGATTTCATCAACGAGCCGCTGCGAACCTATTCGAGCGGCATGATGATGCGGCTGGCCTTCTCGGTTGCCGTGAATGTGGATCCCGATATTCTGATTGTGGATGAAGTTCTGGGCGTCGGCGACCAGGCGTTTTTCCAGAAGTGCCTGGACCGGATCATGGAGTTTCGCCGCCAGGGCAAGACCATCCTGTGCGTCTCCCATTCACTGCAAACTTTGGAGAAACTCTGCAATCAGGCGATCTGGCTCGATCACGGCCGGCTCATCCAGAGCGGCCCGGTGAAGCAGGTGATCGGTGCCTACACTGAGTCCGCCGGGATTCGAGTGGCCGCTCATTAGTTTCCCCGGTTCCGCTGCTGCAGCTCTTCGATGCACTCGGCCAGTCGTTTCGCCCTGGCGGTCCAGGTCTCCTGCCGGGCGGTGGCGATTCGCCGCTCGCGCAGGGCTGCGTCGTTTTCCCGGATGGCGGTAGATGCCAGAGCGGAAAATTGGTCCGGTGTGTCGGCAAGGTACACCAGATCCCGGTAGGCCTCGACCTCGGGCAGGCGCGTGCTGATCACGGGCAGGCCCGCGCTGAAATACTCGTAGAGCTTGATCGGATTCGTAGCCAGCGTCAGGTCGTTAATCAGGAAGGGGATCATGGCGGCGTCCCACTCCAGTAACTGCGCAGCCACCGCGGAGTACGGAATTTCTCCGGCAATCACGACGTTGGCGCACTCTTGCAGCCGGAGTACACGCCGGTCTTCTACGCGGCCGGCGAGCACGATCCGCCATTGCGGATGCTCGCGGGCCACGGCGGCGACGGCATCGACATCGAACCAGTGGTCGAGGGAGCCCACGTACCCGATCGTCGGCGCGCGGCCGCCTGGCATCGACGGGATCTGTGCCGGTGCATCGAACGGCTCCACCGCATTGCGGATCAGCACGCTCTTATGGCCGATGGCCTGGCGCTCGAGGACGCGGTCCTGCAACACCTGCGCGGAGAACACCACCAGGTCCGCGAGGCGAAAGAGGGCGCTCTCCTGCGCCAGCAGTGCCGGGGCAATGTCCCCAAAACCGGGAAGCCAGTCGTGGCAATCGTAGACGATGGGGAATCCGTACTTCCGGCGAACCGCGCTGGCCATCTCCAGCCAGGCGGGGGAACTGACGACGAGTGCCGCCTCGCGGGTCTGTCCGGCGTCGATAACCCGGCCGAGTTGATGGGCCAGGCGTGAATTTTCGGCCGGTGTGAGGGCGCGCTGTTGAAGCTCATGCTCGCGCGGAAGGTGAATGTGCAGTTCGAAGACGCCGGGTACGAGCCGCGCGATGCGGGTGTGGGGATCGAAGCCGAACGGGCGCAGGTATTCCAGGCCGAGGTGCGGATTGACGTACACCGCCTGGCCACCCCTTGCGGCGATTGCCATTGCCAGTTGCTGCGACCGCTGGATGCGAGTGTGCCAGTCGGTCATGGGCAGGAAGTAACAGACTGGCTTGACACCCTCAGGCAGGCAGCCCGCCCACTCGCCGAGGCGGCTGCCGGGATAAGTCCAGGGCCTGCGAAAGTAATCGGGCCGGCGCTCCGGGAAGAGCATGTAGTAGAGATACCTGGCATATGGCCGGAGCAACTGCCATTGAGGGATGAGCCAATCGCGCGCGGGCATAATGCCGATCTGGCGGGCACAGATCGAAGGCATAGTATAGCGTGCTCGGCGGGATGCCCGGCGCGCGCAAATAGTGTTCCAATGATAGTTGGCGCGTCCTTTAAAATTCACGATTGCCGGGTACTACGGCTTCGGCAACGTCGGCGACGAAGCGATTCTGGAGAGCATGATCGCGGATTTCCGCGAACAGTTTCCGGGCGCGGCGTTTGAAATCGTCTCCGCGAATTACCACCCGACGATATCGGGTCCCGACATTTCCTGCGTGCCATGGACGGATTGGCTGGGTGTCGTTGAGTCGGTAAACCGCTGCGACTGGCTGATAGTCGGGGGCGGCGGCCTGTTTAACTGCTACCTGGAATACTCCGCGGAATCCTATCTGCGTCAGTCCCATAATTTCGCCGCTTTTCTCTTCAGCCTGCCGGTATTGGCTTTTCTGGCCGGCAAGCGGTCCTTCATCTATGGCGTCGGCGCGAGCCGTTTTTATTCGGACGCGGCCCTTGAGCATGCGCGAATGGCCGTCCGCATCGCCGACGTTTGCACGGTTCGGGATCGGGAGTCCCGCCGGATTCTGGGCCCTTCCCTATCGGAACGCCGGCCGATTGCTGTACATGCCGATCCCGGCTTCCGGCTGGCTAATGCTCCTCTTCCGGAGGCCGCGCTGGCAGAGGCAGGCATTCAGGCAGGCGAGCCGGTAGTGGCAGTGGCGCCGCGAAACTGGACGTTTGAGACAGACCAGAAAGCCTGGGAAGACAAGCTCACGGAGGCTCTGCGGGAATTCGCTATCCGCCATTCGGTTCGCGTGCTGTTCATCCCGTTCCATGCGGGTTATGATGTGCCGGGCGATTTGAACAACGACCCTGCCCTGATTGCCCGGATGCGTGAGGCCATCGGCGTGAATCGTACGGCGGAACTGCGGCATGGCTTACGCCCCGGCGAGATTTCCGCTGTTCTCTCGATGTGCGAGATGACGATCGCCGTGCGTTTGCATGCCGCGATCCTTTCGATCCGAAATGCCACGCCATTTGTAGCGCTTGCCTATGAACCAAAAGTTTCACGCATCCTCGCCGGCTGCGGCCTGGAGCGCTTCGTAGCGGAGGTGCCGGCCGGCACCGCGGCGGCCCGCGATTTATCGGCACTGCTGGAACGGGTGTGGTCAGACCGCGACCTCATCCGGAAACGCCTCCACAAGGTCTCCCGTCTTCTGGCAGCCGATGCCCACCGGCACGTCGATCTGCTGCGCCGGGCTGTCAATCGGAAACCCGGGGCGCGGCGGATCGACGCGAAGACCGCGGAATTCCTCAGGCAAATCGCCGCCTCACACACGCGCTGCCTGGCCGAAATGGACGCCAACCGGCCGGAAGAGGAGCAGCGAAGCGTCATAGCGGGAATCCGCGCCTTCTTGGATGCAGGCGAACTGGAGCCCGCGTCGCGTATGCTGCTTTGCTGGCGCCCTTCGAGGACAGACACGATGGCGGAGCGCGAATACCTTTTGGGTTTCTGCCTGCAGCATATCGGAAAGAATCCCGAGGCCGCGCTCAAACACTATGACTCTGCGATACAATTTGGCTTCGATGAGTTTTGGGTGCTCTACAACCGCGGTCAACTGCTCATGCACCTCGGTGAAGGGCGACTCGCGCTGGACGATTTGACGCGTGCTTGCACGATACGTCCGGATCACGCGGATGCCGCCCGGCTACTCGAACGCTGGCGGCACTTTGCAAGGTCCTCTCGCCTTAAACGATAAGATCGCCGTTAGTCCGGTGGAATATCCAATGCAGTTTCCATTCAGCCGCTGGAGTGAAATTCGGCGAGCCTGAATTGCTGGAGAAAAGAAATACAGACATATGCCTGAACAGGTTCTGATCACCGGCGGCGCCGGTTACCTCGGGTCGATAATGACGCCCGCCCTGCTGGCCGAGGGCTACCGCGTGACCGTTCTGGATGCGTTCCGCCTGCGGGAGTCCAGTCTTCTGGAGTGCTGCGCGCACCCGAACTTCGAAGTGATCCGCGGGGACTGCCGCGAAGAAAAGGTGCTGCGCCAGGCCATACGGCACGCGGATTACATTTTGCCGTTGGCCGCCATCGTAGGCGCGCCGGCGTGCCAGGAGGACGTGGTCGGGGCGCGAAGCGTGAATCTCGACGCGGTAAAACTGCTGCTGTCCCTTCGCTCGCCGGACCAGCGCGTAATCTTCCCGAGCACCAACAGCGGCTACGGAATCGGCGAGCGGGGCGCATTCTGCACCGAGGAAACGCCGCTGCGGCCCATCAGCGTCTATGGCCGGACGAAGGTGGAAGCCGAAGCCGCTGTGTTGGATGCCGGAAACAGTGCGTCGGTACGGCTGGCGACGGTTTTCGGAGTCTCGCCGAGGATGCGGCTGGACCTCCTGGTCAACGATTTTGTCCACCGGGCGGTCACCGACCGGGCGGTCATCGTTTTCGAAGGCCACTTCAAGCGGAACTACCTCCACGTCCGCGACGTGGCGCGGGCCTTTCTGCATATCGTGCGGAACTTCGACACGATGAAGGGCCGCCCCTACAACGTGGGCCTGAGCGACGCCAACCTCTCCAAGCTCGAACTTTGCGAGCGGATCAAACAGGCGATACCGGACTTTGTCTATCTGAGGCTTCCATCGGCGAAGACCCGGATAAGCGCGACTATATCGTCTCCAACGCCCGAATCGAGGCCACCGGCTACCGCCCGCAGCACAGTATCGAGATGGGCATCTGCGAACTCCAAAAGGCTTTCAGGATCATCCGGGCGCGGCGTTACGCGAACATTTAGCGGCGCTCGATCAGCGGACCAGCGCGTATAAAACCGAGTTCTCGCCGGCATAGAAAGGAAAATTCGCGTACTGCGGGAAGGCGCGGTCCCCCCGGGAAGCGTAGGCCTGCAGGTGGTCGCGCGCGTAATCGAGATCCAGCATCTCCCGAAATCTGGCGGCCACCTCCGCATCTTTTTGATGGGAGAAGAACCGGATCACGTCCAGGTTCAACCGTGAGACCAGCTCAATCAGCGACAGTGCCGAAAAGAAGTGCAGGTGCTCCGGGTAGACGGTATCGAGCAGGTCGAATGGTGATCTTCGCGGCAGAAATACAGGGAAATTAGGCTGGGTGATGTAAACCAGGCCCCCCAGCCGCAGTTTCGGCAGCACCGTTCGCAGGAGTTCGAGAGGACTGATGCTGTGCTCGATCGTGTGGGAGAACCGCACGATATCGATCGAACGATCCGGCACCGAACCCAGTTCAGGAGGAGACAGGACCTCGACGCCCCAGGCGCGGCCCGATTCGCGCGCCTCGTCCGCCCAATCCACACCCAGCACCCGTCTGAACTTCAGCTTCACGGCCTCGTGTCCCAGGACGGGAATGGAGCAGCCGTAATCCAGCAGAGTGGTCTGTGACGGCCTTCGCTTCAGAATGCGCGCCAGTTCTTGAACGTGGTTGCGGTAATATTCCCGGGCCTGTGCCTGAAGACTCTCCTGGGAATGGGCCTTTGTATATTGAGCGCGATAATAGGCGGCAACTTCGGATTCGCCGGGTAAATCGCGCCACCAGATGTGCCGGCAGTCGCGGCAGATCAGCAGGCTGCGGCCCCCCTTGGTGAAGAACTCGGCATTGTCGGCGGATTCGCAGATCGGGCACGGACGCATTGTCCCAGATTACCCTTCCGTGGGCAGGTCCGGTTCGCCGCCGGATGATGCGGCTCTAATCTTCTTCTTCCATCTTGCCGATGAGACTGGTTGATGTCGAGGTTGAGCGCAGTCACCGCGGTCGGGTACCTGGTTTGCAGCTACCTGGCTGCCGCCCCTTTGCATGAGGCGATAGCACCCCATTTTGAAGAGAATGCCGGGCAGGCCCCGAGCGATGTCCGGTTCCTGGTCCGCGCTCCCGGATACGCGGCATTGTTCGACGGCAAGGCGGAAGTCCGGTACGCCGGAGCTGCCGCCGGCTCGGGTGCTGGCCTCACAAGAATGCATCTGCTGGGCGGGGCCGAGGCGCCGCAACTGGCCGGGGCCGGAGGTTCGGCCGCACCCACAACGCTCTACGGGGGCACTTTCGGAAGCGCGGGGACGAAGTTGCACAACTACGCGGCTATCCGGTACCACGGCGTATATCCCGGCATCGATTGGGTATGGCATTTTCGCGAGGGCGCGCTGGAATTTCAATTCGAGCTGGCTCCCGGCGCCGATCCCGGCAGAATCCGCCTCGCGTTCACGGATACCGATCGCCTGCGGCTGGATCCGGACGGAAATCTGGAGATCGACGGGGATGCCGGTCTGCACTATCGACGCCCCGAAGCATGGCAAGCGAATGGCGCCGCCCGGATCGCTGTCCCGGTGGCCTTCCGGGTCGAGGCGGGCGCAGTAGCATTCGATGTCGGCCCGCACGACCCCAAATTGGCTCTAATCATCGACCCCGTCGTCCGATACTCGAGGTATCTGGGCGGAGCGGGTTACGACGCGGCTAATGCGGTGACAACGGATAGCACAGGCAATGTCTATGTAACGGGAGAGACCGGGTCGGTTGATTTTTCATCCTCGAACGGGGTTCGCTTCAACAGAGCGGCGTTTGTCAGCAAACTCTCGCCGGATGCCTCACAGGTACTGTATACCGTCATGCTCGCGGGCAACGGCAACAACGCCGGGAAAGCGATTGCGCTGGATACCGCGGGGAACGTCTGGGTCGCGGGCGTGGCAGGCGGGCCTGGATTTCCCATTACTTCGAATGCATTGCGAACCCAGTGGTCTGGCGCTGAAGACGCATTCGTCACGCGGATCGACGCCAACGGAGCTCTATCCTACGCCAGTTATCTCGGGGGATCCGGAACCGACGTGGCAACCGGTTTGGCAATCGACGCGTCGGGCAGCATCTATGTCGCCGGATATACCTCATCCGTCAATTTTCCGGTCACATCCGGCGCGGCTCAAACCGTTTACGCCGGGGGAACCGATGCTTTTCTGGTCAAGTTGGCTCCCGGGGGCGCGTCTCTGACGTATGCGACGCTCCTCGGAGGCGCCGGTAACGATGCGGCAAACGGAGTCTCCGTGGATCAGGCAGGAAATGCCTGTATTGCCGGCCGGACGGACTCGGCGAACCTCCCGGTGAAGAACGCCCTCCAGTCCGCATACGGCGGCAGCGGCGACGGGCTATTGGCGTGTTTAAACGCCAGCGGTGCGGCATGGAGTACCGTAACCTACGTCGGCGGTTCGGGCCCGGACGAGGTCAATGCGATTACGAGAGATTCTACGGGAAATCTCTATTTGGCAGGGGATACCTATACCACTTACAAATCATCGGCGGGCGCTTACGACGCGTACGCCATGAAACTGAGCGCCTCGGGTGATTCGAGCTTGTTCGAGAGCCGGCTGGCGGCTTCCGGAAGCAGTTCAGGGACGGCGATTGCCGTGGACGCCTTAGGCAACATCTGGGTCGCGGGCTATACCGCTTCGGCTGATTTTCCGGTCAGCGGTCCGCCGGCCTTCGGCGGCTACTTCGATGGATTCGTAAGCCAATTCACGCCTGACGGGAAAACGCTCCTGCTATCGGGATACCTGGGTGGTTCCGGGGATGACCGCTGTATGGGGATTGCGCTCACGGCAGCCGGCGAAGCGATCGTCGTAGGCATGACGGGCTCATCCAACTTCCCAACCTCGCTAGGAAACGCGCCGGCTCCGTACAATGCGTTTGTAACGTCGGTCAGGACGGAAAAGGCGACCATCGCGAGTCCCACGCCCGGGTCCCAATTGAGCGGCTCAACCGTGACGTTCACGTGGAACGCGGCTGCGGGCGCTTCGGCGTATTGGCTGGACGTCAACAATTCCTGTGCGACGTGCGGGGGTGGTATTTTCGGCCGCAACGTGGCACTGGCGACCAGCCAGAGCGTGACCGGACTGCCGACAACCGGAGGCTCGGTTTATGTCCGGCTGTGGACGCAGTTGGCCAGCGGATGGCAGTACAACGACTACACCTATACGGCCGCGTCGGGCGGCTCCGGTGGATCAAACGGCGGCAAGGCCGTGATGACGAGTCCGGCTTCGGGCAGCACCCTGAGCGGCTCGGCCGTTACGTTCACGTGGAGTGCGGGTTCGGGCGCTTTGGCGTACTGGCTGGACGTCAACAGCACCTGCGTCACATGTGGGGGCACTCTCTTCGGCCGGAATCTCGGCCTGGCAACCGCTCAGGCGGTCACCGGGCTGCCGGCAACCGGAGGCACGATCTACGTCCGCCTCTGGACCCAGTTTGCCAGCGGCTGGCAGTCCAACGATTACGCTTACACCGCCGCTTCGGGCGGCTCGGGGGGCTCAAACGGCGGGAAAGCTGTGATGACGAGTCCGGCTTCGGGCAGCACCCTGAGCGGCTCGGCCGTTACGTTCACGTGGAGCGCGGGTTCGGGCGCTTTGGCGTACTGGCTGGACGTCAACAGCACCTGCGTCACATGTGGGGGCACTCTCTTCGGCCGGAATCTCGGCCTGGCAACCACTCAGGCGGTCACCGGCCTGCCGGCAACCGGAGGCACGATCTACGTCCGCCTCTGGACCCAGTTTGCCAGCGGCTGGCAGTCCAACGATTACGCCTACACCGCCGCTTCGGGCGGCTCGGGGGGCTCGGACGGCGGGAAAGCCGTGATGACGAGTCCGGCTTCGGGCAGTACCCTGAGCGGCCCGGCCGTTACGTTCACGTGGAGCGCGGGTTCGGGCGCTTTGGCGTACTGGCTGGACGTCAACAACTCCTGTGTAGCCTGCGGCGGCACCATTTTCGGCCGGAACCTGGGCCTGTCAACCAGCCAGAGCGTGCCCGGACTCCCCACCAACGGCGGCGCGATCTACATTCGGCTATGGACGCAGTTTGCCGCCGGGTGGCAGTACAACGACTACTCGTACACGGCATCGAAGTAACAGTGCATTGCCTGTCATTCTGAGGGTTGACATTCGCCGTATGCTACACTGCACGTTTCAATACTCCGACCCTCAGCCTGCATCAATCGCACGGAATGAATTTGTCATTTATCCTTCCGCCCCTGCCCGGCCGGAGCGAATCTCCCGTTTGGCGGGAATCTTTTTTCGCCGTCGGCCAGGAAAGGCTGCGGATCCTCAACTACGGCGCCAAGCCCACCGGCTGGACCGACGAGTTGACCGCCGTCCATGAGCAGGTAGATGATGAAGGGCATTTCATCAATGTTGCTTCCAGGGAGCATGCGGTAGCCCAGGTGAGGCGATGGGTCGACGCATGCGACCCGCTGATCATGGACGTGGGCTGCTCGTCCGGCTATACGATCAAGCTGTTGCGTGAGCGCATGCCGGCGGCGGCCGTTGCAGGCGCGGATTGCGTCTCCGGACCTCTGGAGAATCTCGCCGCCGTGATGCCCGACGTCCCGCTTTTCCTTTTCGATCTCGTAACGTGTCCGCTCCCGGACAACGTGCTCGATGCCGTGATCAGTCTCAACGTGTTGGAGCACATCGACGACGATCAGGCTGCCTTAAACCAGCTTTACCGGATTCTCAAACCCGGAGGAGTGGCGGTCATCGAGGTGCCCGCCGGGCCGGGCTTGTACGATGTCTACGACTCGCAGTTGATGCACAAGCGGCGCTACCGAATGCGCGAGATCTCCGGCCGGATCCGAAAGGCGGGGTTCATTGTTCAAAAGCGCTCTCATCTGGGCTTCTTCCTCTACCCGGGCTTTTGGCTTGCCAAAAAGCGGAACCGGCGGCACCTTTCGGCCCCGCCCGGCATCCAGCGGGAAATCGTATCTCGCGATATGCGGCGGGGTGGCCGGCAGCCGGTCATGCACGCCATCATGCGGCTGGAAGAGAAGCTTAGAAGTGAGTTATATTATCCCTTTGGTATCCGCTGCCTTGTTACATGTCAAAAGCCCTCCGCCCGGCAGCAGACTCCGACAACGGAACCGAAATGAAGGACTCGCCAAGCAGCTCGCCGGACATCAGCCTTATTCTTCCCGCATACAATGAAGCGGCTGTGATCGCGAAGACTATCGAAAAGACGATTTCGTATTTCGAGACGCGCGAGATGTCCTACGAAATCATCGTACCGGCCGACGGCGACGACGGTACGCGCGAACGGGTTCGGGAACTGGGAGCGGCAAACCCCGGAATTGTCGCGCTCGGACATTCTGAGCGGTCCGGCAAAGGCAGAGGCATTCGCGAGGCGGTCGGAATTGCGCGCGGGGCGATCATCGGTTATGCCGATGCGGATTACAAGGTGCCTATCCAGGAGTTCGACAAGATCGCACCCTGGTTCGCGCAGGGCTATCGGGTAGTGATTGGCACCCGCGCGATTGAGTCGCAGTTGATCGAGCGTCAGCAGCCCCTATACCGGCGCCTTGGGTCTCGCGGGTTTCGGATCTTCATGCGCGCAGTCGTCGGGCTGTACGATATCAGCGACACTCAGTGCGGTTTCAAGTTTTTTGAGCGCGCCGTTGCCCGGCAGCTTTTTGCGTTTCAAAAGATTGACGGCTATATGTTCGATGTCGAGATTCTGGCCTTGGCGCAGGCTTTCGGCCACCGCGTCAAAGAGATTCCGATCCGCTGGCGGGACGACGGAGACAGCCGCCTTCAATTGGTGGCCGGCAATACCCGAAACGTCATTGACCTCTTTCGGATTCGCCGCGGCATGAACAGGATTGCGGTCGAGCCCCTTGCAGCAGAGGCCGGAATCGGCGGAAAGTAACTCCGCGACGTGCATGGATGACCCCCGAGCCGCAATGCCGTATCTGCAGCGGGCCGACCGTCGCCGTCGGATCGTTGTGGGGCAACTTCAGAAAACAGGAGTTTTACCTCCGCCGATGTCCGGCTTGCGGCTACACTTTTGTCGCAAACCCCTGGACCGATTACGCGGAAATCTATTCCGAAGACTATTACCGCGGTAAAGGCGCGGACCCCCTCGTCGACTATCAATACGAACTCGAGGACTCCAAACGGACGATCCGGTTGTACGAGTGGCGCGGAGTCGCAACCGCGGTTTCGTCGCTTTCGCCCATAAGTCAACAGAGTTGCTGGCTGGATTTCGGCTGCGGAAACGGCGGCCTTATGCGATATTGTCGCGAGCGTTTCGGCTGCCGGGTTATCGGCTTCGAGGAAGGTGCCATCGCGCAAGCGGCGGCACGCTATGGCATCCCGATCGCGACCGAGGCCGCTCTTGACGAGCTTGCCGGATGTTGCGACGTCGTCACCGCGATCGAAGTCCTGGAGCACACCTTGGATCCCGTGGCCGCCCTTCGCCGGATCCGGCGGCTGTTGCGCCCGGGCGGCATCTTCTTTTACACCACCGGCAACGCGGCGCCATATCGCCGCCACTTCACCGAGTGGCGCTACGTCACGCCCGAGATTCACATCAGCTACTTCGAACCGGAAACACTCCGCCGCGCCCTGATTTCCGCGGGCTTCATCCCGGAGTTTCATGGGCGGCTTCCCGGGTTCACCGATATCATGCGCTTCAAGATCCTGAAGAATCTTGGCCTGCACCGCCGGTCATTGCTTGAGAGGGCCGCTCCTTGGCCGCTCCTCGCGCGCATCGCGGAAGCGCGCGTTCGGCTTTTCGAGCATCCGGTTGGAAGGGCCCCGGAGGAACGGCCGTAAGTGCGCGGCTAAGTCCCCGGTTGCATCGTACCAGTTAAACTCCGCGTCGTAGCGGAAGAAGTACACGCTCTTTCCCTGGCGCCAACGCAACGCAGTGTCGGCAGGTACGTCTTCGACACCCCGCACTAAAGTGGTATCAATCTCAGGGCTCAGATATGCCAACCGCATCAACCCTCCTTCTCCGCCCCCATAACTCCAGACTCCCAGCGATAGCCGGTCCTCGATATAGATTTTTGTGTCGGAGCGAATCCTCGAAGGGGGAACCGGTGGCGACGTGAGCACCTTCTCGGTATTCAGCCGGAGAGCGGTTGCGTGAACGCCCGCATGCAGAGTCGCGGACAGGTTAGTCTTCGCCAGGAGCGTGAGACCGGCAACAAACAACAGAACGAGCGCATTCCTCAAGGCGGAGATGGGGACCGACCTGATGAGGCGCGCAATCGCAATACCGAAGAGCACGGCATATCCGGCTAGTGCGAGCGAGATATGCCACAGGTATGCTCCCGCATACGCCGGCAGCACCAGGAACGCCGCTACCCAGAGGATCATCAACATCGCCGGAGTTCGAAGCCGCTTCGCTTTCAGATCGACTGCCCATTGACCGGCGACGAGAAGGAACAAGAGATAACCTACGGCATCATGAGCCGGGCCGCCGAGTTCGTTTGCCTGGTAATCGGTATCGCCGGTATGCCCGAACACGCGGATGATCCATAGCGGAAACTTATGGGCATTTTCCAGAATCATGGCCGCATTCGCTTTCGTGCGGTAGGCGCTGTCGGCCGGGCGCGCCGGCATCCGCGCGATGTGCAGCAGCAGATACATCGCGAGTAGCGCAAAATACGGTAGAAGCAGGCGGCCATATCGCCAAGCCCGCTTTTCGCGGGGCTCGCCATCCGTGAATATGATCAGCACAAGCGCGGCGCCCGCCAGATAGACGGGAGTAATAAACGTAATTTCTTTAGCGGTCAGCGCCAGCCCGAAAGCCAGCGCGCCGGCGCCATTCAGAATGTGCGAGCGGCGTCCGGACGCCCGGCATCCCAGGAGAAAACAACAGACACACGCCAGTACCAGAATCTGGTGGAGGAAATCGAAAGCGGAAATCTCGAATAAGACCAGGTAATGTGCCGGGTGCGAGACAAAGTAGACCAGGGCGAGAAATGCTCCCAGCCGCTCGGCCGGGAAAAGAATCCGCGTCAAGCCATACAGCGCCGCACAAACAACCAATAAGCTGACAAACTCCCCGATCTTCCAGTAAGTGATGCTGTGCCAGCTGATGAACTTGGAGAGAAGCCAGTATGGGGTATAAAATTCCGTCGGCCGGTACCAGCCTTCCCCGAATTCCAGGTACTTGTGCAGGAGTCCGCCAAAGGTCAGGTTGTGGTTCAGTTCGAAGAAATAGGCGAACTCCGGACCGAAGGATCGGAAAGTGAAAGCCTCCCAGTAGATATATAGCGCAATGAAGAAGAAGGAGACGGCTGCCGCGATGGACGTCCACGCAATCGCGTGTGGGTCTCCCGGCTCTAAGCGGGGCGAAGAAACGGCCTTTTCTAACGGCTTACGCATGCAGAATATGGCTTCCCGGCGCGTTGATCGCCAACGGTATTTCTTCGAGCCCCGACAACCTGTTACGGACCGCCTCGCGACGCTCGGGAGGCACGAAGAAGAGCAGAAAACCGCCCCCGCCTGCACCCAGCAGTTTGCCTCCGAACGCTCCGGCATCCAGGCCCTCTTCGTAATACTTCTGGATATCCGCGTTGGCGACCGCGTCATCGAGCGACTGTTTCAGGCGCCAGCCCTCGTCGAGTAACCGGCCGAACTCCTCCAGTCCGGCGCAACCGGTCAGGCTGCGGTAGGCACGGTCCACCAGTTCGCGCATCGCCTTCAGCGCCTGGCGATTGCCATCGATCTTCCGCACCTGCCGGGCCGCGATATCCGAAGCGCGCCGGCGATACCCGGTGAACAACAGCAGCAGATGCTGTTCGAACTCGGCCGCGCGTGCCCGTGAAAGTGGAACGCGGTGGACCACGATGTCATCCATCGCGCGGAACTCCAGCACATTGAAACCACCGACGGCCGCCAGGACCTGGTCCTGGCAGCCGACGCACTCTTGCATCACCTCGCGTTCGAGCGTGATCGCCTGATACGCGAGATCGAGCGGCGCCACCGCCTTGCCTTGGTAACAATAAAGCGCGTTCAGCAGCCCCACAATAAAGCTGGAGGAGCTCCCCATGCCGGAAAACGACGGCAACTCCGCGGTGTAGCTGACCTCGATATCGTGCGAGATGCCGCAGTACCGCAGGCATTCACGGAATGCCGGGTGCTGGATCTCGTCCAAATCGTTCACGCACTCCACGTTCCGGTACGCAATCCGGATGCGGTAATCGAACAGCCGCGAATAGAAGCGCGATACCGCTACGAAGGCGGAATGGGCAACCGCCGTCGCCAGTACCGCGCCGCCGTGAGTTTCGAAGTATTCGGGATAGTCGGTGCCGCCGCCGAAAAAGCTTACCCGGAAAGGTGTCTTGGTTATAATCATTCCGCCAACTCCCGCGCATGCCGTTCGACATAGGCTCCAGCGCCGGCCAGCGATTCCGGCAGGCCGATATCGATGAAGTCTCCTGCCGCCGGGAGCACGCGCAAGTTGACGCCATTTGCCAGCAGGGCAGGAAAGACGTCGTGCTCCATACTCAGCGGTTTGCAGGTGGGAAACAGAGCCAGCAGCGGCCTGCGGAAAACATAGACCCCCGCGTTAATCCAGCCGTGCCCCGGCCGTTTTTCCTCGAATCCGCGCAGCATCCCGCCCTTGTCGATACGCAAAGTGCCGAACCGCGAAGCGTCATCGACCTCCACCCCGACCACCACGCCGTCCGTACCCGGGTCGTCGAGCAACTGCCACGCCCCGCTGAAATCCGCAATCAGCAGGGAGTCGCCGTTAAGG
Organism: Bryobacterales bacterium; assembly: GCA_963796485.1. Lineage (GTDB taxonomy): Bacteria > Acidobacteriota > Terriglobia > Bryobacterales > Bryobacteraceae > CAWCDJ01. Next base: position 124,856 of record CAWCLV010000007.1, on the reverse strand, counting down.
ACGATCAGCGGGTCGGCGTCCGGAAGTGCCGCCGCGGCAAACAGCAGTGCGCCACCCGTGCCCAGCGGAAGTTCTTCCCGCACCGTCACGATCTCGATGCCCGGCCAATTCCACTCGGCGATCTTCCGCTCCGCCACCTCGGCCAGGTGGCCCAGCGAGATCACCACCCGCCGCACGCCCTGCCGGACCCAGTAGCGGCAAATCCATTCGAGCAGCGGCTTCCCGGCCACCGGGATGAGCGGTTTGGGAACGTCGGGATGAAGGTGGCGGATACGCGTGCCCGCGCCGCCGGCCAAAATCACCGCACAGGCCGCGGGCGAAGGCCCGCTCATGGCGATTCCCTTTCCCCCAGTTGCTGCCGCACAAAGGCCAGCACCTCCGGCCCGGTTTCCGGAGGATCGAGAATTCCGCTCAGCTTCTCGATGCTGATCTCGTACCGCACCCGCGGGCTGCCGGGCTGTACGGGAACCGGCCGCGGCGCCAACTCCGCCACTTCGCTCAAGCGCACCACCCCCTTGCCGCAGACGTTCACCACCTGGTTTCGAATGCCGCTTTCCAGGAGGCGAAAGACGATGCCGGCGGCGCGGTCCGTATGCAGAAATTGCAGTTCGCTCGCAGGATCGAGGTAGAGCGGCCCACCCTGGAGGATATCGAAGATAGCGTTCTTCCGAAGCCCCGGGCCGACGAATCCACCACACCGTAAAATCAGCCAGTCCGCGGCGACGTGCCGGACGCACTGCTCGGCCACGTATTTGTGGAACCCGTACCGGCTCTGCGATGCGGGATCGGGCGTGTTGTCTTCGCGTGTCGTCGCGGGCGACGTGCAGTCCGGGTACACGTCGCAAGAAGAGATGTAAACGTAGCGGCGGAACCCGAAATCGGCCAGGGACGCGCACACGCTGCGCACGTTGGCGTCGAAATCGGCCAAGGGGTCGCGAACCGCCAACAGCTTGCGGGAACTGCCGTTCGCGTTGACGAAAACGTCGCAGCCCCGCCCTCGAAAGGATGCATAGTTATCGCGGCCGATCACGGTGAAGGACCGCCCCGCCGCCTCGCAGGCTCGCGCTACGGCCGAGCCCACCAGGCCGCCCCCGCCCAGTATAAAGATTTCAGAGTCGCAGACCATCGCCCCGGCTCGAATAATTGGCCGCGAACCATTCGACGGTTCGCTGCAGCCCTTCCCGCAGCGGCGTGTCGCAGGAAAGGCCAAGGCCGTTCAACCGCTTCACGTCGAAAATCTTGAATTTCTGGCCGTCCGGTTTCGAGGCGTCCCAGCACAATCGCCCGGGGTACGGCAACAGTTCCCGAACCGTCTCCGCCAGTTCGCGGATAGACGTCGTAGTGCCGGACGAAATGTTGACCGGCTCGCTCGATTCGTACTCCTCGATGAAGAATGGCAGGCACCGGGCCACATCCCCGGCGTACACAAAATCGCGGGTCGGGCAGCCCGTCCCCCAGCACAACACCTCCGGTGCGCCGGCCGCCGCCGCTTCGTAAAACCGGCGGACCAGGCCGGGAATCACGTGGGATTCCTGCACCCGGAAGTTATCGTACTCGCCATACATGTTCCCGGGAATAATGACGACGGAGTTCAGTCCGAACTGCTGCCGGTACGCCTCGCTGGCCACAATCCCCATCTTCTTGGCGCTCGAATATGCTGCGCTGTCCGGCTGCGGGTAGCCCTGCCACATCTGATCCTCCGTAATGGGAGACACCGCATTGGCGGGATAGCTGCACCCGCCCATCGGATAAACGAGCTTGCGGATGCCGAAGGACGCGGCGGCCTGGAACATGTTTGCCATGAGCAGCAGGTTGCGGTGGAAGAAGTCCGCCGGGCGGGCGCGGTTGGCGCCGATGCCGCCTACGTATCCCGCCAGGTGCACAACAATTTCCGGACGGCGCTCTTCCAGCAACCGCCGCGCCGAGGCCGGATCCGTGAGGTCGTAATCGGCGCTGGAAACGCCCGCCACTTCATTCCGGCCGTAGCGCTCTTGCAGTACGGAAAGCGCATGCCTGCCGAGGAATCCACCCGCTCCGGTTACGACGATTTTTCCTGTTCGAAAAGTGCTCACGGTTATTTGACCAAGTGAACTTTCAATTTCTCAAACTGGCGTTCCCAGTTCAACTCACCGGTGAATGCCTCTTCGCACCCGGCGACCATCTCGTCCCATTTGCCGGTGCTGTAAATCCTCGACGCCCGCTCCAATCCGTCCAGTAGCGCATCCAGGCTCCATTCGTCCAGCAGAAGCCCACAGCCGTATCGGTCTATGATCTTCTTGCACTGCGGATGCGGTGCCGCCAGGGCCGGCACGCCGGCGCCGATCGACTCGAAGAACTTGTTGGGAGCGGCGTACAGTTGATTCTCCGTGCCCGGATTCCACATCACCAGGCTGTAGATGTAATGACGGCGCAAGTCGGCCAGAACCTGGTTTTCTGTGTAGCCGCGGTACTGCACGCTTGGCGCAAGACGGGCCCGGAAAGCCTCCCGGCTCTCTTCGGAGTCCGCGCGGATCGGGCCGTACAGGTCGATCGGATACGCCGCAATTCGGGCGTCGGTGTAGTACTCGGCAAGCGTCTCCACGCGGTCGATCATTCCCGCGTACAGAAAGCGGCCATTGCGCGATGTCTTGGGAAGGGGCTTCAGGGAATTGAACGGCGGACAATTGTAGAGGACGAGAATAGGGCACTCGAACCGGATCCGGGCCAGTTCCATCGCGGCCCGGTTTTCCTCCGGGAACACCACCACATCTACCGAATCCCGAAGTTGGCGGTTCAACTCCACGTCAAGCTCACCGTAGTGCGGAATCGACTCGTAAGAGTAGTAAACCACGAACGGCGGCCGCTTTCGAAGTTTCAATAGGACCGGGAGGGTGAACGTGCAGCAGATGACCAGAATGTCCGGTTGCCACTCATTGATGATTCGTGCGGCGTCCAGCACATACTCGACCCTTCCTTGTAATGAGTAGGGAGGGAAGGCATTCCGGGTGCGTACCACCTTCATGCCCGGAAACAGGCCGTGGCGTGGAGCGAGTTCCGGATTTCCTGGCTCGACAATGAGGGCCTCCGCGCCATACGTGTCTGACAGGCATTGGATTAAGTGGCCGATTTGGGGGCTGCCGTAGCCCAGGCAGACATCCGATAGGCACCCTATGCGCATCAGACGGAGAGAGCCTTTGCGGGCTTGGCTGCCGGGCACCTGGCGGCGTCGTTTCGGGGGACCCCCGCGACGGCCTCCATCTCACGCAGCAGGCGGTGGGAGTTGTGATACTCCCGCCAGGGTTTCGAAAACTCCACCGCAGTCCGCGAATAGTGGGCGTAATGATCGATGAGATCTTTGACAAGCACGGGGATTTCGTCGGTCGAACTGTAGATCAGGCCGACGGCGCCGATCGGAAAGGGCCGGCCTTCGGGAGCGGCCAAAAACTCAACCGTCAACTCGCCCGGCAAACCTCCTTCAGAAGCCCTCGCACTGCGAACATCTATGGAAATCCGCGTGCAGTTCGGCGGCAGAGGTACACAGATAGCGGCCTTCCCGTCATTGCCGGCTGCTTCGAGAAGAAAGCGACGGGGATCGCGGAGCGCTTCTCCATGGAATCCAAATTCCGTAACAGTCAAAGCGGTGGACTGGGAACCGTCAGTGAAGACGCCGCGGACCAGAACCTGCGTTACGCCGCCAGGAACATCCAGAAACGCAGCGTCATGCCGGCAAGGGTCAATGCTGAAAACAGTCGTCCGCGGACATAACTCTTCCAGATATTCCAATTGGGAGCGCAGTAACTGGCGGGAAAGCCAGCATCCGGCCGGTACAATCACTGGGATTCCGACCGCCAGGGATTCCACGAGAATCCCGGAGCTGCGGGCATAATAATTCGCGGCATCGTAGCAGAGAAAGTTGATATCGGCGGAGAGCAAGAGCTTCCGATATTCCTCGCTGGTCAGAGGCTCTTTATGAAACTCAATATACCCCCTCCGCATCGTCTCCAACTGGTCACGGGCTATCGCGGCGCGGGGCTCTCCCCCGGGTATGTTGTAATTGCATTGCAAAGCGAGTCTGACCCTGCCGGTCGCAAGATAATCCCTTTCGAGGCGTTCCGCCAATTCCGGAATCAGGTGAAATCCTTTTTCTATGCGGGCGTCGCCAAGATAGGTAAGTCGAAGCGGACCGTCATTCCGGATGCGATCGGAAGCTTGGCAAGTATGTGGCACCGGGAGGGTGTGGAAGCGAAAAACACCCAGGCGCTCATACTGTTCCGTAAGCTCCTCCGTGTCCGTATAAAAGAAAGACCGCATCGCAACAACGCTCCTCTGTACTCTCCGAAACGCGACCCGCATATCCTCGAGAGCCGCATCCTGCGATGTATAGTCCGCCCGCGTTCCCGAATAGATGTTGCGGCGAAAAAGGAAATGCCAGGTCGCCTCGAGTCCCCGGCGCACGTGGTCGATTGTTCGCGCAAGACCCTGAAGATCGTGTTCGGAAATGGTGGGAAAGAACAGGATGTCGCCCGCCGCGGGAGTGAGAAGCCGGAGCATGCGGCCGGTGTCCCGTCCGAAAGCCTCTGATTGAAGGTTGGGCCGCGGCTTGCAGATTATGGCCGCGGCTCGCTCTATCCATGGCGAGAGTAGGGATGGAGCCCGAAGCGCGCTCCTACACGCGGCACCGAGACTCTTTGTCAACGAGCGTACCGGATGGTCGGACAGCAGTGCTTCGCCCCGGTGCAACCTGTGGACGGCACGGACCAAGATGACGATGACCCACAAGGCGAGAACTGGTGGAACAAAAAGCACGGCGGCTGCGACCAATGCGAACTGCAGAAGCACAACGAAGGCCAATGCGCAAGCACGACCCGCGATCGGAACTGCGTGGCGCTTTGTCAGGTACGTCCGCCAGCTAAAACGGCTTGCCCAGGCGAGGCCGACCTCCGAATAACGAAGGTGGAGGCGCACCCGGACCAACCCCGCCATCAACCCCTTATAAAATCCCCCCGCGACCTTCAAAAACCACGGCGAAAAGGGCTCCGGCCAGAAGCCGAACTCGAATAACGGAAGCACCCGCCACGGAACCCCGCTTTCGCGAAACTTGCGGTTAGTGACTAATATAGGTTCGTAGCCCGCCTCGTCAGCCGCTCGGAGCACATGTACGGCGTACTCATAATGGTGTCCAGCCAGCCCCGTGATCGAGTGGTCAACCAGTATAAACCGCGGCATCTCCGTGTTGCCCGACTATGATAACACCGGGCTCCCCCGAAATGTTCCGGCACGCGAGTTTCACTGATCTGCCGTGGCGCGCTCTCGGGGTTCTGCAGCCCTGGCCGCCTGACGAGACCCTGGCGAGCATAACGAGTTCCGTCCACCCCGAGAGCACGATGCGCGCGCGATCAACGCTCGCGGCGTGGTGAGTAACCGAAGGTCGCAGTTATAGAAACGCTGCGTCCGGCCATCATCGACAACGTGTCGCCCGGAGCCGGTACAAACACCGCGACGGCCTTGGCCGGGGTAACCCCGATGATACTGTGCTGGTCGAACAGGTTGGTGATGCCGAATCGGAACTTGGTCCCACGCAGCCAGTGGTTTTGCTTCACGGTATAGTTCACGAACAAGTTCGTGATGTTGAACGGGTCGATCGGCACGGCTTGGTTGTAACTGCCGTTATCGTTATACATATCGCCGATGCGCTTGTTGAAAAAGCCGATGTCGTAGTTTTGGCGCATGTAGGTGAGCCCGAAGGTTTCGGTGTCATGCGGCGAACTTGCCACCCACAGGTCGGTCGACTGGTACTTTGCGTTGAGCAAAGTTCCGTTCAGGTACAGGTTGAACCCATGGCCCAGCACGATGCTCGATTCGGCTTCGATGCCCTTCGACAAGGTGTCGCCGGCGAGGTAGTACACTGGTTCGCCCGTGACCGGGTCCGGCGCGGAGGCGTACGGGCTCTGAGCCTTGATGAAAAACGCGTCGGTGTCGACCGTGAAGCGGCTGCGCTTCAGCACAGACCCGAATTGGAAGGTCTTGGTCTGCGTAGGCTTTGGCGTGGTCTGCACAGTGGCGTTCTTGACATCGAACACGCTGCTCGGCGGGATCACGTTGCCCGTTGCATATTGCGCGTACACGGTCCAGTTGTCCTTCAAGCGATAGCGGAGGTCGGCTGTGGGCTGGAAGGCGTGATAGTTGCCTTCATGCGTCACGAACTGCACGCCGCCCAGGCTGCCGACCGTCTTCCCGTTGTCGGCGAACTGGTTCAGGTGCATTCTGTAGTTGGAAACTTTGAATCCAGCCGTGAATGTCAACCGGCGGGTGATGTTGAATTCGTATTGAGCGTAGGGTTGCGCGGATTGCGTGATGAATTTCTCGTGGAAATTCGGAACCGCGGCGTCAACCCAGGTGAGCGGGCTGGTGGGGGTCTGGAAACGGTCGGTGTAGGCTAACTCATACCAAAACCCGGTGCGGAGGGTGCCCCACTTGGAATCATGAACCGCCGAAAACGCGTTGCCGTACTTCCGATAGCTGTTCAGTTTGTCGGTCGCACTGGTGGCGGTGATCGTACTGCCGTTATACTGCTGATGGTTGTAGTAGCGGTCAGAGTAAACCTTGTCCTCGATGCGCCAGCCGCGGCCGAGATCGGAATTGATCCCCACGTAGTCGAAGTCACTCGGAATCTGGTACCAGCTGTATTTGTAGTAGTTGGGGTCCGCCGGATTGTTGCTCAGGAGGTAGTTATCACCGAACTGAGCTATCTGGGCGCGCGTGGGCCCCTTGATATTCGGCGTGTTCGCCGAAAGCGCCATGATGGACGTGTAGGCCGTCAGGATTGTCCGATCGTTGATGCGAAATTGATACTTGGCGTCGCCTCCATAGCGGTTCTGGAAGTTGTAAGTCTGGTAACCGTCCGAAGTCAGATGATTCACGTTCAGGAGCAGATTCGAGCGCTTCGACTTGCCTCCGAACGGACCGGAATCGAAGTCGAGCGAGAGGAGCCGGGTGTTGAAGGAGCCGTAGGAAACGGTGCCCCGGATACTGGTATCGGCGCCCAGGTCGCGCGAGAGCAGATTGATCGACCCCCCGGAACTGGCCGGACCGATAACGGTGGCGTCCCCGGGGCTGCGGTCAAAGAGAGTGCTGCCGATGAATTCACCAGGAAAGAAGGCCCAGGAGTGGTGTGTGGGATCGTTGGTATCGTTCCATGGAAGGCCGTCGAAGGTGATATTGTAGAAGCCATCTTTGAACCCGCGGAAGAAGATCTTGGTGTCCGCGAGGCCAGGCCCGTTGGCGCTGACGCTGAAAGTGCCGGGCGACATCTGCACGATATCCGAGTAGTCCCCAACCGGTGACACGAAATTCTGTATGAAACCAGGGCTGATCAGGGATACCGGGCTGCGCGAATCCAGCGAACCCTGCGAGGGGGCGGTGTGCGCAGCCATGGACGCAGTGGCAGTTACCTCAATGGACTGGCTGACATTGCTTACCGCGAGTGTGATCGACAGGTTGTCGCTTTTCCCCAATGCGACCTCGACCTCGGACTTGTTCGACGTGGTGAAGCCCGATGCGGCGACGGTGATCGAATACATTCCGGCGGGCACGCCGTCAACTTTGAAATGCCCGTCCGGGCCGGTAATAGCAGACCGGATGGCGCCAGTTGCTTCGCTCTTGATAGTGACGGCTGCTTGCGGCAGGGGTTGGCCGCTCTGATCCAGGACGGTCCCTGCGACGAGCGCAGTGTTGGTCTGAGCCGGCAGGGTAACCGGCGCCAGAACACCGGCGAAGATGGTCGCGGCAAGTGTGCACAGTTGTAACAGTCGTCGATAGCGCATTCGGTAGACACTTCCTCTTTGTGTTTTGTCCAGCATACCGGGCGCTCGTGACAACTGCGTGACAACCAGATAACAATTCCCTAGAAAAACGTTCGTGTCGAAAAGCTTTCTCGTTCAATGGGAGGCCAAGGCTGGTTGGCTGGATACCTGCGGCGCGGAACCCGGGCAGTTATTTGAGGGTTGCGTTCGTACCGGACGTGCGGCGCCCTCCGGGCATGCTGATTTCGAACAAGAACCTGTTCAGGTAATCGGTGTCGAACTCAGATATCTGCCGGATCGTTGCTCCGTCATCTTTGAGTTTCGCGAGCAGCCAGTCTTCCGGATACCCGGGCGTCGCAAAAACCAGAAAGTGATTATGGGCCGCGATGAAAGCCTTGTACTGCTCCACATTCGCCCGGATCGGGAAATACCGTCGCAGATCCGCCAGTCCGTCGAAGATAGTCGCATGCGCGTATCGGACTGCCGCATCGTGGTCCGTCAGATAGTAAAGCCGCCGGACAAAACCAGCGCCTTCCCGGTGATCCATTTCGAGAAACGTCACTCCGCTTGCCGCGACGAACGGCAACTCGGGGTGAATCTCCCGATAGACCCTGGAGGGCGGCGGTTGCGGATCGAAGTACGACTCCGGAGTGAGCCCATTCATCAGGCAAAAGCCGCCAATCGCCAACAGCATCATAACCAACCCGGTTGTCGCACTCCGGCCCGCCTTTACAGCGACCAGAAACGTGATCCCCAGGCTCGCTCCCAAGGTGCTGCAGATACAATACCGGGGCCAGTACGCTACATGCCCGCGGGCCAGGAAGAAGATCAGCACGAGCGGCATGAACAGCAGTCCAAAGACCAGCACAAACTCGTGCCGCCTGACGCGCACCTCGGATCGCACGCGCGCCGGATAGAACGCAAGGCCCAGGAGCAGAGCAACGCCGATCCATCCGGACGGCGAATGAAACAGATGGAAATATAGCGCCATGACCTTGCGCCATGACGGCAGGAATGCCGCGGGAAACAGCATCTCCCGGCCGCGGCGAACCAAAGGGATGTAGAGCGCCATAACCGGGAGAGGTGCCAGCAGAGCAGCCAGTCTCCTGCCATTCACCTGCTTCTCCTCCCACCAACGTACGGCCTCCGCCATGAAAAATGGCGCTATGAAGAACACGGCAAAGCAATGGCACAGCAGCATCCCTCCGAGCGATGCGCTGAACAACCAGGGTGCGGCGGACCGGATTGCGCCCGATTCCATCCGCTCCCAGAACAGAAGCGCCAGCGAGAGGAACGCCAGAAGAATCGCATAAGGACGTGCTTCGGCAGCGTAGTAGATGAACCCGGTTGACCAAGCCAGCACCATCGCACTGACGCCGAACAATCCTCCCAGACGCCTTCGGACCACGGCAAATACAGCGAGCCCCGCGATTAGAAAGCTCATGATCGCGGGCAACCTGACGGCCGTTGGGCTTTGCCCAAAAAGCTGTGTCGAGAGCCACACCAGCGCGTACGAAAGCGGCGGGTTCAAGTCTACATTCAGGATACAGGTCAGAAAGTGCGATAAAGACCTGGAAGTCGAAATGTAATAGGTGAACAACTCGTCGAACCAGAGAGGCCGCCGCGCATTGCGCAGAACAATTGCCAGGTACGGGACCATCGCAACCGGTAAGACAGCCGCAGGGTTCCGATCGACCCACTCTAACAGCAAGAGCTTTTGAGATGGCCTCTTCGGCTCGCTCTGAGGCATCCGCCCGCCCGGGCCGCCTTCGCGGATGTGAACATGATCGCCGGCCGGGCCCATACGAATCGATGCTATCAAACCGCCTATCCCGCATCCGTGATGACGGGAACGGGATCGCCAATGACCGTCCAGGTGTAGCCCGGCCGCCGTCCGAACCCACTCGTTCACCAGAGTCGCCTCTGTGCCCGGACTTACGATGCCGTCGTCCGGTGTGCCGGCCCAAGTACAAATCTACGGGCGTCTGGGCAAGCGGCGCTCGCCGAGTTATCGGACCAACATTTCAGACTTATGTGTCGTACGTGGGATTATCAATGCCGTCGGACGCAAACGTCTTCCGCAGTGTATGGCCGGATGCGTTCTGAATTTGCAGCTTACGGCTAGAATCGTCTTTGTGAAAGTAGTGATTCTATGCGGCGGGTTTGGCACACGCCTGCGGGAAGAAACGGAATTCCGCCCCAAGCCGATGGTTGAGGTGGGGGGCCGCCCGATTCTCTGGCACATCATGAAGATCTACGCGCATTACGGTTACCGGGAGTTTGTCCTTTGTCTTGGATATCGCGGGAACATGATCAAGGAATACTTCCTGAACTATGAAGCGATGAACAACGACTTCTCGATCTGTCTTGGGGAGCGGGCAGGCATACGCTATCATGGAGCTCACACCGAGCAGGGCTTCAGCGTAACGCTGGCTGATACCGGTCTCAACTGCATGACCGGCGGGCGGATTGCCAAAATTGAACCGTATATCGATGGCGATACCTTTCTCCTTACCTATGGCGACGGGCTGAGCGACGTCAATATCGCCGAAACGCTGGCCTTCCATAGAAGCCACGGGAGGCTCGCTACAGTAACCACCGTCTCGCCGGTCTCTCGCTTCGGCATGCTCCAGATGGGAGATCAGGACCGTGTTGTGCGCTTCACCGAGAAGCCGGTTTCGGACGGCTTCATGAGCGCCGGATACTTCGTCCTCAGTCGTGGCATCTTCGATTATCTCGGCGGCGACGACTGTACGTTCGAACGCGGGCCGCTGGAGCGCCTCGCTGCCGACAGGCAGCTTATGGCGTACCGGCACTCCGGCTTCTTCTACGCTATGGATACCTACCGGGAGTACATGCATCTCGAGGAACTTTGGCAGACAGGCGCCGCGCCTTGGAGGGCCTGGGCATGAATGCTGGCTTCTGGGCGGACCGGCCCGTGCTGGTCACGGGCGCTACCGGATTAGTCGGCGGCTGGCTGACCAGGCGATTAGTTACAGCCGGTGCGGACGTAGTCTGCGTCGTGCGCGACTGGGTGCCGCGAAGTGAGTTCGTCCGTTCCGGGACTCTCGAGCAGGTCAAAGTGGTGCGGGGCGACGTGCGCGACCTCGAATGCGTGGAGCGCGCCATTGGCGAATTTGAGATCGACACCGTGATTCACCTGGCAGCTCAGACGATTGTCGGGATCGCCAATCGCTACCCTGTTTCCACATTCGAGAGTAACGTCCAGGGCACCTGGAATGTCTTGGAGGCCTGCCGGAACCTGCCTTGCGTCCGATCCATAGTCGTAGCCTCCTCCGACAAGGCATACGGGGACCAGGAGATCCTTCCTTATGACGAGCGGACGCCCCTGGAAGGCCGCCACCCCTACGATGTGAGTAAGTCATGCGCAGACCTCATTACGCAGGCCTACGCCCTTACATACGACCTTCCCGTGGCCATCACGCGTTGCGGCAACTTTTACGGCGGCGGCGACCTGAACTGGAGCCGCATCGTGCCCGGCACCATTCGCGCGGCACTCCGCGGCGAGCGGCCGGTCATTCGGTCCGACGGCCAGTATGTCCGCGATTACTTCTACGTCGAGGACGGCGCCGCTGCATACATGTTGTTGGCCGAACAACTGCAGTGCCGCCCCGATCTCCGCGGCCTTGGGTTCAACTTCTCCAATGAGAGCCAGGTCAGCGTGCTTGGACTTGTCCGTCAAATCCTGCGTACCCTGCAATGCGAACTCGAGCCCCAGGTGCTCAATCAGGCGTGCAACGAGATTCGCCGCCAATACCTCGACGCCTCCCGGGCCCGGCAGATGCTGCATTGGTCCCCGGCGTTCACGCTTCAGGAAGGCATCGAGCGCACCATCGACTGGTATCGGGAGTTTCTGGCATGACGGAGCGCAGTCGGGAACTGCGCGAGAGAATCCTGGCCCTGGTGACCGAGTATCATCGCGACGCTTTTGCCCCGGTCCCGTTCGTGCCAGGCGAGAGCGCCGTCCCGGTTTCCGGTAAGGTCTTCGACGACACAGAAATGCGCTACCTCGTCGATGCGTCTTTGGATTTCTGGCTGACCACCGGGCGCTTCGCGCACCAGTTCGAGCGTGATTTCGCCCGTTTCTTCGGTGTTCGGGAATGCGTTCTGGTCAATTCCGGGTCTTCGGCCAATCTCCTCGCGATATCGGCGCTCACGTCGCCGAAACTGGGCGACCGGCGCCTGCGGCCCGGCGACGAGGTCATCACACTGGCGGCAGGCTTCCCCACCACGCTAAATCCGATCCTGCAAAACCAACTCGTGCCGGTGTTCGTGGACGTCGCTATTCCAACCTATAACGTTGACGTAGCCCAATTGGAAGAAGCGATCTCGCCGCGTACACGGGCATTGTTCTTCGCGCACACCCTGGGCAATCCTTTCGATATCGATGCTGTGATGGCCTTTGCAAACCGTCGCGGCCTCTGGGTGATCGAAGATTGCTGCGATGCCGTCGGCGCCTCGTACAAAGGTAGAAGCGTCGGTACTTTCGGCGACCTTGCCACCACAAGTTTCTACCCGGCTCACCACATCACTATGGGAGAGGGCGGCAGCGTCCTCACGGATAAGCCGGCGCTCCGGACGATCGTGGAATCGTTCCGCGACTGGGGCCGCGACTGCTGGTGCGCTCCGGGTAAGGCCGACACCTGCGGGAAGCGCTTCGACTGGCAGTTAGGCGAACTGCCGTCCGGTTACGATCACAAATACACCTATTCACACATAGGCTACAACCTGAAGCTCACCGATATGCAGGCCGCGGTCGGTCTGGCGCAACTCGAGAAGCTGACGGGCTTCGTTGCGGCCCGCCGGCGCAACTTCGAATACCTGCGGGAAGGCCTGAGGGAACTCGAGGAGTTCTTTGTCCTTCCGGAACCCACCGCACGCTCCGAACCCAGCTGGTTCGGCTTTCCGATCGCCGTGCGACGGGGCGCGCCGTTCTCGCGCAACAGTGTAATTCGCCACCTGGAAAGCAGCAGGGTCGCGACCCGGTTGCTGTTTGGGGGTAATCTAATCCGCCAGCCGGCTTATCAGGGTATGCCCTATCGCATTGCCGCTTCTCTTCTCAATACCGAGTTCGTCATGGATCAGGTATTCTGGGTCGGGGTCTACCCGGGTATCGGCCCGGCAGCCTTGAATTACATGGTGGAAGTCCTGCGGCGAGTGAAGTTACTCGGGCGGGCAGGGGGTCTAAATGTCAGTGCCTAACAAGGAAGTCAGATTGGGGGACAAGATAGTCGGAGAGGGGCATCCATCTTACATCATCGCGGAAATCGGTATCAATCATAACGGTAATATCGATCTTGCCCGGAGATTGATTAGCGTCGCCGTAGCGGCGGGATGCGATGCCGTCAAATTCCAGAAGCGCACGGTCGAAGTAGTCTACGCGAAGGAAGAACTGGAGAAGCCCCGCGAGAGCCCGTTCGGCGCGACAAACGGCGACCTGAAGCGCGGTCTCGAGTTCGATTTCGACGACTATTGCCTGATTGACCGGTACTGCCGGGAAGTGAAGATGCCCTGGTTCGCTTCGTGCTGGGACGAAGCCAGCGTGGATTTTATAGACCCGTTCGATGTACCGTGCTATAAAATCGCTTCCGCCTGCCTGACGGACGACAATCTCCTGCGCCATACGCGCTCGAAGGGGAAACCGATCATCCTCTCCACCGGGATGAGCACGATCGAAGAGATCGATCACGCGGTCGCCGTGTTGGGGCGGGAGAACCTGATTCTGTTGCACGCCACCAGCGTCTACCCGGCCTACTATCCGGAACTGAATTTGAACGCGATCCGCGGACTGCAGGAACGGTATCGAATGCCTGTCGGGTACTCGGGGCATGAAACCGGACTGCCCTCGACGGTGGCGGCGGTCGCACTTGGCGCTTGCTGCCTGGAGCGGCACATTACGCTCGATCGGGCGATGTGGGGTTCCGATCAGGCTGCGTCGCTCGAACCGAACGGCATCAGCAAAATCGTCTCGTACGTGCGAATCGTCGAGCAAAGCCTCGGCGACGGCGTGAAACGTGTGCTTGAGCGGGAGCATCCGATCATCAAGAAACTGCGGCGCGTGGGCGCGGCGGCCTAGACCCATGAGACTTTCCGACTATGTCATCCGGTTCGTCGCCGGGCAGGGCGTCAGGCACGTGTTCCTGGTGGTGGGCGGCGGAGCGATGCACCTCAATGATTCGCTGTCGCGGTGCAGGGAGATCGAGTTCGTCTGCAATTTGCACGAGCAGGCCAGCGCCATTGCGGCCGAGACTTACGCCAAGGCGACGAACCACCTGGGCGTAGCCCTGGTAACTACCGGACCCGGCGGAACCAACGCAGTTACAGGTGTGGCCGGAGCCTGGCTGGATTCTACGCCGTGCCTGTTCCTTTCCGGGCAGGTGAAGCGTGCCGATAGTATGTTCCGTCCGGACGGCACCCCGCTGGGCGTGCGCCAGGTTGGCGTCCAGGAAGTCGATATCGTCTCCATTGTCAGGCCCATCACGAAGTACGCCGTGACCGTCAACGACCCGGAGAGTATCCGTTATCACCTCGAACGCGCGTTGTATGCGGCGACGACGGGCCGGCCCGGGCCGGTCTGGATCGATATTCCGCTGGATGTTCAAGCCGCGCCGATCGAGGAGGCAAACCTGCGCGGCTTCGATCCTCCGGTCGCGGGGCCGGAGGCGCCAGCCGCCATTTCCCAAATCGATGACGTGATCCGGGCGTTGAATCGGGCGGAGCGGCCCATCTTCCTGGCCGGAAACGGAATCCGGCTGGCGAAGGCGCAGCGGGAATTTCGCGCGTTGGTGGACCTGCTCGACATACCAGTCGAAACCACCTGGCTGGCGCTCGACCTCATCCAGGACGATCATCCTCTCTTTGCCGGACGCGCCGGCTCCATCGCGCCCCGCGGCGCCAACTTCGCGATTCAGAATTCGGATTTCGTGCTCGCGGTGGGCGCCCGCCTCGATCGCGTGATCACCGGGTTCAACCCCGATCGCTTCGCGCCGTTCGCCCATAAGGTGATGGTGGATATCGACCCGGCCGAACTGGCCAAAATGGGCGGTTCAGTCAAGACTAAGATCCACGCGGATGCCGGCCGGTTCCTCCGCGCACTCCTCGACCGCAAGACGTCGATTTGCCCAACGGACCCGCAGGCGCGCGCCGCCTGGAATTGCCGCTGCAAGGAATGGAAGCTGCGCTACCCGGTCGTGCAAGCGTCCCACCGTGCTCCGGGTCCCGTCAGCGTCTATCACTTCTCCGAGGTTGTTTCCGACCTGCTGGCGGAGGGCGACTGCCTTGTCTCGGGAAGCTCCGGCAGCGCCATCGAGTTGTTTCTCCTTGCGCTACGGGTTAAGCGCGGACAGCGTGTTCTCCACACCACCGCTTTGGGGGCGATGGGTTTCGGGATTCCGGCGTCCATCGCGGCCTGCGTGGCGGGCGACCGCCGCAGGATCGTGTGCGTGGACGGCGACGGCGGGTTCCAGTTCAATATCCAGGAACTCGAGACCGTTGCGCGGCTGCAGCTCCCGATCAAGTTTTTCGTGCTGAACAACGGGGGCTACTCTTCCATACGGGCTTCGCAAACCGCCTTCTTTGGGCAGCCGACCATCGGCTGCGACAGCAGGACCGGCCAATCGCTTCCCGACCTCCGCCGTGTGGCCCAGGCGTTCGGTCTGGAAACCGATATCATCTCCGGCCAGGAAGATCTCGCCTCGGAGCTGAAACGCGTGCTGGACCGCCCCGGCGCGGTCGTCTGCGATGTGCGGACCATTGCCGACGAGGTGCGCGCCCCGCGGCTCTCTTCCGTTCAACGCGCCGATGGGTCGTTCGTATCCAGTCCTCTCGAGGACCTCTGGCCGTTCCTGGATCGCGACGAATTTCGCGCCAACATGGTCGTGCCGGTGGAGCCTGCATGAGACGCGTTCTCATCATCGGTTTGGGCAGCATCGGCCAGCGGCACGTTCGCAATCTGCGGGCGCTGCTGGGGGACCGGGTCGAGATACTCGCATGGCGGGTCCGGGGCCTACCCCACGTGGTCACGCCCGCGCTGCAGTCGGATGCCGGTCGCGACGTCGAGCGGGAGTACGATCTCCGTGTTTTCGGAACGCTGGAAGCCGCGCTGGCGCACCGGCCGCAGGCAGCTTTCATCTGCAATCCGAATAGTCTGCACGTTCCGGCGGCGCTGGCATGCCTCGACGCGGGGTGCGACGTCTTTCTGGAGAAGCCGGTATCGCACAACCTGGACGGATCCACCCAGCTCATGGAGGCGGCCGCGCGAAACGGCAGGATCGTCATGGTGGGATACCAGTTTCGGTTTCACCCCTGCTTCCTGGAGTTGCAGAACATCCTGCGGGCCGGCCACCTGGGGCCGCTGCTGGCCGTCCGGGCCGCCATCGGCGAGTATCTTCCAGGCTGGCATCCCTATGAAGACTACCGCCAGGCATACGCATCCCGCGCCGACCTCGGCGGGGGAGTTACTCTCTCGCAGATTCACGAGTTCGATTACTTATCTGCACTCTTCGGCGTGCCGCGGCGGCTCTTCTCGGTGGGAGGCCACTGGAGCAACCTCGAAATCGACGTGGAGGATGTGGCCAGCACGCTGATGGAATTTCAGTGGTCCGGCCGGCCGCTGCCGGTGCACTTACAGCAGGACTACCTGCAACGGCCGGCCAGCCGCAACTGCGAAGTCATCGGCGCGAATGGCAAAGCCTTCATGGATTTGACGGCAGCGACGCTGGCACGTTACGACGCCGGCGGCGCCCTCGCTGATGACTATCGATGGGAAGGCTTTGATCGCAATCAACTGTTTCTCGACGAACTGCGGCACTTCCTCGAGTGCGTCGAGCAGCGGCGGAAACCGGTGGTGGACCTGAACGACGGACTGTGGAGCCTCCGCATGGCGCTGGCCGCTCGCGACTCGATGGGATCCGGGCAGGTGATCGAGTTCGGCGCGTCCGCCCGCGCGAGTTAGGCAATCGCGATGCCCGACCTGTTCGATCTTACAGGACGCGTTGCCGTGATCACGGGAGGCGCCGGGCTGCTCGGTGGGCAACATGCGCGGGCGATCGCGAGTGCGGGAGGCATTCCCGTGCTGCTGGACGTTGCGCCAGATACACCCCGGAAGGCGGAAGAACTGGCGATGGAACTCCGCGCCTGCGCGTGGGGAAAACGCGTCGATATCACACGGCTGCCGGAGGTGGAGGCGTGCCTGGACGAAATCATCGCGCGTTTTGGAAAGGTCGATATCCTCATCAACAATGCGTCGAACAACCCCAAAGTGGAAAGGCGCGACGCCGGCGGCTTTTCGCGATTCGAAACGTTCCCTCTCGACCGGTGGGACGCCGACCTGTCCGCCGGCCTGACGGGCGCGATGATCTGCGCCCGCGTGTTCGGCGGCGAGATGGCCCGGCGAAGGTCCGGAGTGATTCTCAACGTGGCCTCCGACCTGGCGCTGATCGGGCCGGATCAACGGATCTACCGCGACCCGGATCTCCCGGAGGAAGCGCAACCCGTCAAACCGGTCACTTATTCCGTAGTTAAGTCGGCTCTCCTTGGATTAACACGCTATCTGGCGACTTACTGGGCAGCCAGCGGCCTCAGGGTCAACGCCATCTCGCCGGGCGGGGTGCTCAATGGACAACCGGGAGAATTCGTGGCCAGGCTGTCCGAACTGATCCCTCTCGGCAGGATGGCTGAGCCGGATGAATACCGGGGGGCCATCCTCTTCCTCTGTTCCGACGCGTCGTCCTACATGACCGGCGCCAACCTGGTGATCGACGGCGGAAGGACCTGCTGGTAAGTGGAACCGCACCATGAAGATTCTGATCACCGGAGGCAGTGGTTTCATCGGCAGGAACCTGGTCGAGCGGTACGCCGCAAAATACGAAGTCGCCGCGCCCGACCGCGCCGAACTGGACCTCCTTGACGCGGCAGCGGTTCGCCGCTACCTCGGACGCCATGGCTTTGACGTCGTGATCCACGCGGCGACCGAACGCTCGAACCGCGCGGTGGGGGGAGGAACGGAGCTTCTGAATCGGAACTGCCGGATGTTCTTCAACCTGGCGCGCCATCACGCGCGATTCGGAAAAATGCTGTTCCTCGGCTCGGGAGCGGTCTACGACCGGGCTCACTGGGAGCCGCGAATGCCCGAAGCGTATTTCGATTGCCACGTGCCCGGCGACGATTACGGCTTTTCCAAGTACATCTGTGCGAAAGCGGTGGAGGCCGCCGAAAACATCCATGAACTGCGCCTGTTCGGGGTATTCGGGCCATACGAAGACTGGCGGGTACGCTTCATTTCGAACGCCTGTTGCCGAGCCGCGTGGAACGTCCCTTTCTTCATTCGGCAAAACACATTTTTCGATTACCTCGCGGTCGAAGACCTCGCGGGCATCCTGGAAATGTTCTTCGGCCGCCACCCCCGGCACCGGCATTACAACGTTTGCACCGGCCGCGTCTCCGATTTAAGGAGCCTGGCGAACCTCGTCTTACAAGCCTGCGGTAAGAAGCTCGAGGTGGTGGTCGGGAACCCTGGGTTCGGCCGCGAGTATAGCGGCGACAACCGGCGCCTGTTGCAGGAGTTTCCGCAGATCTGCTTTCACGAGACGGCGGGCTCCATCGCGAACCTATATGAGTGGTATCTCGAGAGAAAGGCGGAGATCGACCCCGCGGTGTTGCGTTTCGATGAATAACATTGTCTCCCGGCTCACCTCGCATATGCCTCCCGGGCAGTTCGGACGGTACCTGATGGTCGGTACGTTCAACACGCTTTTCGGATACACGACGTTTGCGGCTTTCACGGCCCTCCTTGCTTCGCGGTTCAAGTACAGCTATGTTCCCGCGATGTTATTGTCGAGCATTCTGAATATCTCGGTGGCGTTCCTGGGTTATAAGTGGTTTGTCTTCCGCACGAAGGGGCACTACCTGCGAGAGTGGCTGCGCTGTCTCGCGGTCTATGGAAGCGGCGCTCTCCTGGGAGTCGTGCTTCTTCCAATAGTGGTGGCGGTATTGCAATACGAGGCTGGGCTGGAACGCTCGGCTCCTTATCTAGGCGGCGCCCTCCTGATGGGGGGCGGGGTCATTTACAACTTTCTGGGCCATAAGAACTTCTCCTTCAAAGCCAGCGCTTCAAAGTGTGGGGAACCGTGAAAACCATCAGCATCGTCACTCCTTGCTATAACGAGGAACTCAATGTCGAGGAACTGTACCGGCGGGTTCGCGCGGTAATGTGCGACCTGAACCGGTACCGTTACGAACACATTTTCATCGACAATCATTCGAGCGACCGCACGGTCGAGGTACTGAAGGGTATCGCGCAGGCGGATACCAATGTAAGGGTCATCGTCAACGCGCGGAACTTCGGGCACATCCGCTCGCCCATGCACGGGTTCCTGCAGGCCTCGGGGGATGCCGTGATCGGAATCGTCGCCGACCTTCAAGACCCTCCCGAACTGATCGCCGAGCTGGTCCGGGGCTGGGAAGAAGGCTACCCGATGGTGCTCGCGTTGAAGCGCAGCAGCGGGGAGAACCCCCTGATGTTCCGGCTGCGCAAACGATACTACCGCCTGGTCAATCAATTGTCCCCGGTCCAGACTTTTGAGAATTTCACGGGATTCGGTTTGTATGACCGGTCCGTGGCCGACCGCGTCAAGGCGTTGGGCGACCCATACCCGTACTTCCGCGGGATGATCGCGGAGATCGGCCTGCCGCACAAGAAGGTCTATTACGACCAGCCGGCGCGCAAACGGGGCACCACCAAGAACAACCTGTATACCCTTTATGACATGGGGATGCTGGGAATCGTGAATCATTCCAAGGTCCCGCTGCGACTGGCGGCCTTCGGCGGTTTCCTGGGGTCTTTCGCGTCTTTTCTGACGGGCTTCGGGTACCTGGTGTATAAGTTGCTGTTCTGGCGCAGCTTCGACGTGGGTATTGCGCCGCTGGTGATCGGCGGGTTCTTTGTGGCGTCGCTGCAACTTATTTTCCTCGGGATTTTGGGGGAGTATGTGGGTGCGATCCACACGCAGGTTCAGAGACGGCCCCTGGTGACTGAACTGGAAAGGATCAATTTCGAGTTTGAGCCGCAGGTTTCGCGGAAGCCGGGGGAGGCGGCGGCATGGCCGGGATCGTAGACTTGAATACGGCGGGCCGCGACCGCTTCAAAGAACCGCGCCGGCAGCCCGGAGATCCAACTCGACCACCGAGACGGAACCTGCCGGGAAGCGCCATTTTCCATTGGCCGGAAGCGGCGCCTCGCGCGGAGCAAAGACGTCCGGCTGATCCTGGCTGACATACTGCCTGAGATCGTCCGGCGCGATCTCATGGACGCGTCCGCCGGTAATTTGCAGCCCCGCAATCGCGAACGTGGCCTCGACGGATCGCTTGTATTCCAGGTTCGCCACGTGCAGAAACACTTTACTTTCGGACCTGCTGGCCGCGATATCCAGGCTGGAGGGAGAGGTTTTGACGTCGATACCGCGCGTCCCGTTGTATCTTTTGAAAAGGCGCGCGATCGAGGCCACCGGCATCAGGTAAGTCACTCCACGCGGAGTCTGCAGCATCACCGCGTTATTGCTCCACCGGTTGCCCTGGAAATCCGCAGCCGTCGCGATCTTCACGCGCGCTCCGTGCCGCTGATACAAATTCAGGGACCGCGCGTGATAAGCCGCCGAAAGCCATTCATACAGGATGGGGTTTGCGTTGTGCGGGCTCAGGCTGAGATGCCCCTCCGTAATGGCGATTCCAACTTGCGGATACTGCGTCGCGATCGCGGCTTCCATTTCAACCAGGCGGGTTTCGAGCGCGCCCGTCATCCCGATCAGTTCCTGCCAGGCGCGCTCGGGATCCTTCTCGTAGCGCAGGCCGTGGAGCACGGTATCGGGTCGCGTCGGGCTCTGCCCCATCATGTGCATCGCGACCATATCGACGTGCTCGCCGGCGCGCTTCAGCAATTCGGGCGCCCAGAGACCGTTGGCGTCGCGGTCGCCCCACGCGATGAGTTTGATGGAAGGGTCGCGCTGTCTCATCGCGCGCGCGAACTCGATGGTGGCGGCGATGGACTCGTCGCGCGTGAAGGTTCGATTGCCTCCGTATGAAGTCTCATTGCCCAACTGCCAGATCTTGAGGTTGTACGGCTGCGCGATTCCGTTTCGCCTGCGTTCCTTGCTGTCGGGGTCGTTTGCGTACGATACCCAGTCGGCCGCCTCACGGGCATCCGCCGTGCGGTCTCCCTCGGGAGTGGTGCGGAAGCGCTTCTCTCCATCGCTGAGGAAGTTGACGCAGTAGAAGGGCTCCGCTCCCACGCGCCGGCAAAACTCAACGAACTCGTGCGTGCCGACGCGATTGGTCTCCTTGCCGCCCCAAAAGTAATTGCGGATAGCGGGCCTCCTGGCGACGGGCCCGACACCTTCGCGCCATTTGTAGTGGCGGCTGAAGAGACCGCCGAAACGGATTGCCCCGGGCGCCAGGTCCCTCACGGCGCGGATGAAGTCGCTGCGCCAGTCGTCGCGGTCATAGTCCCATGCCGCCTCAACGGAAGAATCCGTAACTCCGAGCGGCTCCATGAATTGCATGTAGAGCCACGGAGAGATTTCGAAGAGCGGCTCGGGGTCTACCACGATCGTCGCGGCATCGGCGGCACGTAGCGCTGCCTGCCCAACGGCAGCGATGCCGGCTTGTTTGAGAAAATCCCTGCGAGGAATCATATCCTGGAGCTCCCTCACGAATTTTAGACTGCATTTCTCATCGGGTCGGTGCCGAGCGGGGCTAAAGCCCCGCGCAGGTTGAAACCTGCCCCGCATGGTGTGGGGCCGACTTCGGTCGGCGCGGGCTTTCAAGCCCGCCCATCCGTGGTTCGACAGGTTTCGCACGGCCTGTTTTCGTCAGCGGTTCACGATTCATGCGAGCCGTCCGCCACAGACGAGGCCTGTCGCGCCAGCGCGTTCAGCAGGGTCGCGACCGCTGTTGTCAGGCGATCCTGGCTGACGGATTCCGGCAGCGGAATGGAGAGGAGCGTTCGGTTCGTCCGCGCATCGCGCGTGAACAAGCCGGACAGGCTCGGCCCAATGTGGACGTCCGGCGCGGCGGAGACTTTGGCCGCGGCGCCGGAAGCGAGCGACTCGATGAATCGGACTCCAGCCTCAATCAAGCCCTCGGCCGCCAGCCCGATACCGTCCACCCGCGCTTCGGCCGGCGCCCGATCGAGAACCGGTTTGGGCCTGGCGGGCTGATTCGCGAAGATTTCCTTTACCTGTTGAAGTACCGTCTTGCGGCCCAGTTTCGCGAAATTCACCTCCGCGGCCGGCGAGTCGAACACTCCTGCGAACAGCGCCTTCTTGAGCCGCAGGGTCTCCCACACGCGTTCCTCGATGCTCCCCTGTGTCAGCAGGTGCACGACCTGAACCGGCCGGGATTGGCCGAGCCGGTGCACCCGCCCGATTCGTTGCTCCAGCCGTGCGGGATTCCATGGCGGCTCGAAGTTCACGACCGCCGACGCGGCCTGAAGGTTTAGCCCGACGCCCCCCGCATCCGTCGAGAGGAACACCTTACACTCCGGATCGCTCCGGAACTTCTCTATGAGGGAGCCGCGCTGGCGCGATGGCACCCCGCCATGAAGGGACACGAACCCGATGCCCAGCTTGCGCAGTTCCTCGCCGGCCAGGTACGTCATGCGCTCGTATTCGCTGAATACCACCACCTTGCGGTTCTCTTCGAGCGCAAGCTCCGTGAGGATCTCGCGAAACTCCTCGAGCTTCGGCGAATGGTTGGTCTGCTTATCGAAAAGAAAAGTGGAGTTGCAGAGCATCCGCATGTTCTGGATGCAGCAGAGAATGCGGCGCTGATCGATCTCGGACAGCCAGCCCTGCCTTTCCCACTTCCGCATGAGCGCGGCCAGGATATCGCTCTGCTCGTAATACGGTGCCGCCTGCTGCTCGGTCAGGGGCACGTGGTAGACTTGGTCCGTCCGCTCGGGAAGCTCCTTCAGGACCTCTTGCCGCGTCCGTCGAAGCAGAACCGGCGCAAGTTGGCTGTGAATCCGGTCCAGGCCGCGGTAGCCCAGCAACCGCCCTTTCTCGTCCTCCATCCGGTGTTCCTGCAGGAATCGGAAGGCGGGTCCCAGCCTGCGCCCATCAGCAAACTCGATCACCGAGAACAGTTCTTCGAGTTTATTCTCGAGCGGCGTGCCGGTGAGGACGAATGCATAACGGCTCTTCAGTTGTTTGATCGTCCGCGCGGTGGCGGTGGCCCAGTTGCGGATGCGTTGCGCCTCGTCGAGAATAATCAGGTCCGGCTTCAGGTCGTGCATATACTGCACGTCCTTGAGGACAAGTTCATAGCTGGTGAGGTTGAAAAACGCGGGCGAGCCATACAGCTGTCGGCGCCGGGGCAGCAGGCCGTCGATGATCTGTGCCGGGAGATCCGTGAACTTCTCGATTTCGGTCTTCCACTGGTATTTGACGGAGGCCGGCGCAACTACCAGAACTCTCTCGATTCCCTTGTGCCGCCGCAGTAATTCGGCCGCCGCGAGCGCCTGCACGGTTTTTCCCAATCCCATATCGTCGGCGAGCGCCACCCGGCCGCGGCAGGCTGCGAAGACGGCGCCTCGCGCCTGATACGGCAGGAGCTTCGCCTTCAGGACGCCGGCCAGGGGGTCTTTGCCCCGGCGAAGGCTGGCGAGCCACTTCCGTTCCATCTCCAGGCCCTCGGAGATCTCGTTCTCCCGATCGATGTAGTCCAGAACGTCGCTGTAGACCACCGCGTGATCGTCGGCTTGGCGGAGGGCCTCCATGATTTCGTCGAATTGGCGGAAGCGCTCGCGCCCCAGCAGGCCCTCCTGGTCAAAATATTCCGCCGCGAGCCGTTGAAGGCCAGGGGAGGGCGAAGACGGCAGGTGGAGGCGCACCTGAATCGCCTCCCCGTACTGAAGGGCAATGGAAGCGCGCGTACGTCTGTATTCTGAGCGCCGCGGCGTCTTTCGCCCGCCGCGCCGCACCCGCAGCAGCATGGCTTCGATATGTTTGCAGGTGCCGAGCGTGTTCACGGCGAAATCCGGGCAGGAACAATAGTTTTCGAACAGCGCCGGTCCGCGGAGCGCTACCCGGTAGGTCCTGCCGCTCGCGGATTTGATCTTGTAATCGCCAAAGGGACCGCTCTTAGGCCGGTCGAGCACTTCCGCCACGGCCGCGCCCGCCCTGTCCCGGCGTTCCGCGATCTGCTGTTCGATCAACATGAATGCGCCTCCCCGAACGATCCCGCCCGCCGGCAAGACCGCCGCAACCGCCTATTGTAAGCTCCGGTGGTGTGGGCAGCGCGCGACCGGCTGAAGCGCACCACCACGGCCGTGCGTCCGCTGTGTTTCGCCGCTCGTCGCGTGAGCGCGGCGTCTCCGGCCGGAAGATACTCCAGTTCGCCCAGTTGCGCGCAGAACAGGCACAACGGCTGTTCGGCTTCCATCGTGAGCATGCTTCCCTTCGGGAGTTCGGCGCCGCATTCGGAACATTCAGAGTCCCGGACAATCTGGAACACGACGGGCTGCGGGGATCGACCCGCCCGTTGCTCCAAACTCTTCCGCTTACGCTCGGACAGTTCCGGGGACACGAAATGGGTGCGGTAGAACTTCTCGATGGAAGCGTCTCCGCTCTCGCTGAACCGGAGATCGCGGGTTCCCGTGCGGGTGCTGCCTGGGTATGCCGTTTCGCTGGGCTGCAGCCCCTCCGCCTCGGCCCACCGGCGGAACCGCCTGGAATCTCGCCTTAAGGCACCACCGGCATACTGATGAAACTCGCCGTACCTGCGGTGCTCCACACGCGTTGCGTCGCTTTCTGGTAGTCGGCCGCCTTGGCATCGAAGATATTCGGCACGAAAGTCTGCGGATTGCGATCGTAGAGTGGGAACAATGTGGATAGCACCTGCACCATGATCCGGTGTCCCGGCTCGAAAATATGGTTCACCTGGGGTAGATCGAACTTGAACAGCTCCGGCTGATTCGGCTTCAGCGCCTCCGGATGTTCGAAGCTCGTCCTATAACGGCCCCGGAAGATGTCCAGCGAGATCGACAGCTCATACCCGCTCATCGCATCCTGGACATTTCCGTCCGGATACACATCGATCACTTTCACCACCCAGTCGCTATCAGTGCCGCTTGTAGAGGCCCACAGATTCACTACCGGCGTTCCGCTCACGCGCAGGGGCTTCGCCAGCGGCTCCGAGACATAGGTCAGCACGTCCGGGCGCCCATCCACGAAGCGCTGATCGTCAACCAGCCACGTGCGCCACTTGGCCGCGATATCGGGGCGAGTCACGTAAGGCACTGGCTTAGCCGGATCGGAGACATACTCCATGAACTTCGCCTCCCCAGCAACCGGCGGCTCAAACGAAATGCCGCCCGTTGCCCGCAGGTAGAGCGGCCTGGATTGGTTGGAGCAACCGCTCTCGCAGCTCAACGGCCACTGCTTAAAGCGGTCCCAATGGTTCTCACCCGTGTTGTAGATCAGCACTGGAGGCGTGTCCGCCTTCGGTACGCCGTCCTTCAAATACTGATTGAAAAATGGGATCTGGATTTCATTGCGAAAATCGGCCGTCGTATCGCCGTCCCACTCGAGCGGCCCAAGCGAGCGTCCCTCACGGTTCACCTGGCTATGGAACCATGGCCCCATCACCAGGTGGTTCATGTCTTTATTCTTGTCCTTCGGTTCGATCGCACGCCAGCAATGGATCGCCCCCCACATGTCTTCCTGGTCCCATAAACCCTGCAGCCACATGGTCGGAACAGTGAGCGGCACGGCGGCGACCAGCTTATCGAGCGCCTGTGTCGACCAGAACGGAGTATATGCCGCATTGGTCTCGACTGTGTGCCAGAAGGGCAGTTGCTCTTCGCCAAGAGCGCGCGCAAAATCTCCAGCCGACCCCTTCTCCAGAAAGTTCGTGTAGTCGTCCCTGTGCTCGCGGGGAATGCGCGGTCCAGCCCCGCGGGCCGCGGTCTGGGAGAGGAAGTAGTCGAGATTGCGCTGGCGGAACGCGCCATAGTGGAACCAGTCGTCACCCATCCATCCATCGACCATCGGGCTCTCGGGTGCGGCCGCCCTTAGAGCCGGATGCGGATGAAGCAACGCCATCACAACGGTGTAGCCTTCATAGGACGAACCAATCATTCCAACCTTGCCGTTAGTCTCTGGAATATTCTTCACCAGCCAGTCGATCGTGTCGTATGCGTCGGTGGTGTCGTCCGCGCCCGAGGGATTGAAGCCGCTCGCCAACGGCGACGGCGTCATTAAGTACACGCCTTCGGAGCCGTACTTGCCGCGCACATCCTGGTACACGCGAATGTAGCCGGCCTTAACGAAGATCTCGTCGCTCAAGCCCAACTCATCCAACATGCGCGGGGAGTCCGGGCGTTCGGCTCCGCGTCCTGCCCCGCCGCGCCCTCCCCCACCCCGTCCACCCATCGGCGCCGCGGCGGCAACGGGAGCGGTCGTGGTACCTGCTGTCGTGCGTGCGGCTTTTGCCCTCGATGCAGCGTTATATGGCGTGCGCGTCAACATGATCGGCGCATGCGTCGCACCCCTCGGAATCACGATGACCGTATACAGCTTCACGCCATCCCGCATCGGAACCATCTCTACCTTCTTGATGTAATCGACCTCCGCCTTCGGCAGTTCGAGTACATGCCGCTGAGGCACGGTAAACGACGGTGGAATGTCGTTCGTGACTGGCTTTTCCTGAGCAAGCGAGGGAATGGCGCAGAGGCCCAGACTCAAGCCCGCAATTCCAACTCGACGTAATGAGTTCATATAAGTCCCCAGGGTAAACAATCCCTGATCATACGCAGAGTTTTGACTACGACGCAACAAGACGGGTCGCATCCTTTCTCCTGGACATGCGGTCGCGCGAACCCGAAAGGGAGACGGTTTGGACAGGAGAAAAGGCGTGGAGCGTCGACTGGCGAGAGGGCCAACCTCGATGTCGTCAGGGTTCGAGCTTCAAAGCGGCGCCCTGGTCGGAATCCGCTGGGCGTAATCGTCTTGCAAAAGTTCCCCGAGATGCTACGTTACTGCCAACCCGAGAGGTCGGTGCCATTGGGCGCGGCGCCCTTGATGTAATCGCCGAACAGACGGACGAAGTGGGTGAGCATGGGCACGCCTTCGGGAATGTCGCCGACGTAGCAATGCGGCTTGTTGTTGCCGAATTCAAAGCTGCCGCCGTAGTAAGGACCCTTGCCGCGGAGTTTGGTGCCTTCCAGGAAATCCTGCATACGGTGTGTGGCGGCATCGAGATAGAACGTGTCCTTGGTGCCCATGGTGACGTGCAGTTTGCCGACCAGGTGAGTACCGATGTGGTCCCACTCGTGTTGCAGGAAGGAGGTTAGGTCGTAGTGCTCGCGCCAGTATTTAGCGATCGCGGGATCGATAGCGCCGGTTTCGGCGTTCCAGAGCTTGGCCGGGTAGCCATCGGAATCTGTGGGTCCGAAGGTGGCGTGGAAGGCGTCCATTTGTCCGCCGGAGCGGCCGCGCGTGCCGAGCACGGCTTCCTGGCGGCTGAAGGATTCCATGGTGGCGAGAATGTGATCGTCGGGCAGGCGCCCGAGCAATTTGGGGAAGCGCTCGAAGGATCCTTCATCGAAGTACGCGTTGGTGTCGCGGTAGACGTTGATGCTCTGGAAGGCGTGGAAGTCGACCGGGTCGGGGCAAAAGCCCCATGCGCCGCCGAAGTAATCGGGATAGAAGATCTGCTGGGCGAGGGTCATCCAGCCGCCGGTGGATCCGCCGAAGACCACGCGTGCCCAGGATTGGCCGATCGCGCGGAACTGCTTTTCGACGGCGGGATAAAGTTCCGTCGTGAGGGCGTCGCCGTAGGGTCCGGCGTTGGCGGTGTTGACGCCGTAGGAATCGTCATAGTAGGGCGTGGCGTGGCTAGTCACCACGAGGAGCATGCGCGGGAGCCGTCCGCTGGTCCAATCCTGATAGAACTGGTACGCCTGCGGGTTGCGCGCGCCGGGGGATTCGCTGAAGCCGAAGAAGTCACCGCCGAAGTGGCTCTGAAGGAAGGCGACGGGGTAGGGTCCTCCTTTTCCTTCATCGAAATCGCGGGGCACGAGCACCGTGGCTTCGAGATAGGTGGGCTTGCCCCAGAAGGCGCTGAGGAGTTTGCTTTCGAGGCGCAGGTGGCGGATGAACTTGCTGTCCTTGGGCGGATCGATGGGCGGGATGGTTTCGGTGAGTTCGAGCTGGATGGCACTGGAAGCGGTGACGTCGACGCGCTGAGGTTTGCTGTAGAGATTGCCGGGCGAGCGGTTCCATTGCTGGCCTTCGCCGTGATCGGCATGAAGCTTGAGGGTGTGGCCGTCGGCACGGTGGAAGGTCTCGTAGACGTTGAGCACGGCCTGGACGTTGTAGGTGCCGGGCGGCAGGTCGGCGAGTGTGTGGAGGGGCGCGCCGGGAGTCGAGCCATCCATTTCGACGCTGCTACCTGGTTTCCAGGCATCGACATCTTTGCCGAAGATCTGCTGGGTGTTGAGGCCCCAGGCGACCTGAAAGCGCGGCTCACCCTGCAGCCGGCGCGAGACGACGACGATGAGACGGCCGTCGCGGGCCGCGGTTCCGGTGGATTCACCGAGTTTCACCCGAATGCCCGGCGCGGCGGGGAGTAGAGTGGCGACGAGGAATACCAGGGTCAGGCGCATTAGGGAATTATCGCTCCATCGTGAGCTGAAAGGGACGTTCAGGTCGCGGCGCGTTCCGCAAAGCAGGCGACGACTGCGGGCCCGGAAGTGTGAGGCTGAGTTTGTAAGTCTTTGAGGAATTTGGTCGGGCCGCCGAGATTCGAACTCGGGACCTCTTGCACCCCAACTTTGGGTCCCTGGGTTTACCCTGGTTTGCCGGGCTATGCGTAAGGCATGCTAGTATTGCCTTTTCAGTAGTTTAGATCGATACTCGGTTTAGCGGTCCTATGCTGAGATTCGCCTAAATTCTTACGAATGCCTTACGAGCCATGCCGAAACCAAAAATCGAGATCACTGAATCTGTAGTCCACTCCCTCCCGCTGGCGAGCGGCGCGCACGTGGACAAGAGCCTGCCAGGGTTCATGGTGCTGTGCGGCCGCCAGAGCCGCACCTACGCCTACCAGCGCGAAGTAGACGGCCGGACGCTCCGCGTGAACCTTGGTCGCGCCGGGCAAATCAGCGCGGAGAGCGCGCGCTTGGAAGCGCTGAAGTCCAAGAAGGCGATTGACCAGGGGCAGAACCCGAACACCCTGCGGAAGGTGGAGGCGGCCAAATCCATGTCGCTGGCGGACGCCTACACCCTCTACAAGAATTCCTCGAACCGATCACCGGCCACGATGATCCTCTATGACAGCCTTTTCCAGCGGTACTTGGAGCCGTGGGCCAACGAACGCAAGTACACGCTCGTGGATATCGGTAATGACCGGCCGGGCGTCCGTAAGCTGCACGAGGAGATTACCGCCAGTGTCCGAGCGCATCTTGAGACACAGCGCCAGCAGATCATCGACAAGAACAAGCGGAAGCGGAGACCGCGCCCGGTGCCGGAGGTCACGGCGCACGCGGGCCACTCGACCGCCAATAACGTCCTGCTACTTCTCAAGGGCATCTATAACCGCGCCCGTAAGGAAGTGCCCGTGCTTCCGTCCGACCCGACTGAAAATGTCAACTGGCATGATGACCATGTGCGGCAGAACGCTCTACCGACGGACGACATGAAGAAGTGGTACGACCGCGTTATGAGCCTCACAAATCCTGTGAAGCAGGCTTATTGGATTGCGGTCCTGCTCACGGGTGCGCGGCGCAACTCTGTTGCGGAGGCCCGATGGGAGGATGTAGACCTCGAACAGCGTCGATGGCACTTCCCGAAGCCGAAAGGCGGTGAGGAATTACGGTACACGGTGCCGATGAGCAGGTACCTGGTGGACCGGCTCTGCGAGTTGAAAATACAAACCGACAGCCTCTATCCGAATTCGGAATGGGTGTTCCCTTCGGACAAGTCCGACTGCGGCCACATCACCCTGCCGCGTAACGACCGGCAGGGCCTCCCCATGTCGCACGCCCTCCGCCACACCTATCGAACCCACTGCCTGCTCGCGGGCGTCTCCGATGTCCACAGCCATCTGCTGATGAACCACAAACTGGAAGGCGTCAACTACAGCTACATTACGCGGGCCGTCACACTCGATGATCTGGCAGAGGCGCAGGAGAAGGTAACGAGGCACTTTCTAAAGCTCTTTGGCATCATCGAGGAAGACGCGCAGCCCCAGTTGGTGCGCCAGGAACCGAAACCAGCCACCATCTTTGACGCGGAGCTAAAGCGCAGCATGGCGACCAGACGAAAGAGCAAATAATTGGCCACCTCACAGCCGGACAAATGAGGAAAAAACAATTTGCCTTTTCAGATATTCGCATGGGAGAATAGGTTGATCTCAGGTGGCCAAGCTTGAGAGATCCGGACGGCGTGACTCGGCTCCAGCCTGAAACTGGCCATTGGTCGCAGCAACAGCGCTCCGGACTTTCGGCCGCCGTGAGAGTGCGGGTTCGAGTGCCCTGAGTGGGCGCCAACCCCGGATGTAGTACGGTCTCATAAATCCAGAGGCCCAATCCTTAAACGCCTGCGACATGAGAGAGCCGCATCTGCGGTAGTTCTCATCTCGCCAAGCCGTTTAGGGATTGGGCCTTTTCCTTTCCCCCGTCAAGAACGGCACCCACTCAATACAACCTAAAGAGAGGCACGGTTCATGAGCTTGGACCAAGTTATTGAGCAGGCTGTCGCCAACGCGATCAACAAGCACCTGCACCCCATCGTCGAACGATTGAGCGCCGTCGAAACTCGGACACCCGTGGATGAGTTCCTGAACACGGGCGCGGCGGCACAGTATCTCGGAATCTCACCTATTACCATGTCCATCTGGCGCTGTGAAGATCGCGGGCCAGAGTATGACCGCATTGGCGGCCGGAGCATCCGGTATCGCCGGAGCGCTCTGGATGCTTTTGTGAAGTCCAATGCCGGACTGATCGGCAAGAAGGGACGCCCAACCAAACAACTGGTTCAGACCGTCAAGACCTCCGGCACGCCCTTGGGCCGGGTGCGGGTGCCAAAGTCCGCCATGATGGAGGTGAAATGATGAGCACCTTCAGCAGACATAACTGGGCAGAGAAACTCGCACTGGAGTTGGAACGCCCGCACGTGCTGATCGACTATGGCTACATCGTCATCTGGCTGGACCGGCTTGGCTGCTACAACCATGCTACCGCCTTTGGCAAGGGTGCCCGGCGTACCATCGTGATCAGCCGCTTTGCTCACCTTGCGGTTGACCTGAACAAACCGGACAATCCTGTTGTATGTATCGACTGTCTGGAGTCCGAAGCAATGGCGCTTACAACTTGGGTAGTGGATTGGAGCAGAGCGACAGAGGCTCACACACCTACCCCACTTACAGGACTAGTCCTGCTTACCTATCCCCCATTGATTGTGGCTCACACGGTGGCGTACTACCGGGAGGGGAGCCGATGAAAAGAGCAAATGGAACGGCGCGGGAGTCTCGCCACCCCCGCGCCGCTAACTCACTGCAACTAGTAAAAACGCCTTCCGCTATCAATTGTACCGAAGATCCGGCTCCGGAGTTTGACGATGCATTGGAGGTTGACTTTGAGAAGATCAAGGCTCGCGCGGGCCACGATTACCTTATGATTTTGGAGCATTGGTTTCCGGACGGGTCTGTTGAATCGGGAGAATTCTGTATTGGAAACTCCAAGGGCGATGCGGGGAAGTCGCTCAAATTCAATCTCCGAAAAGGCGTATGGAAGGACTTCGCTGAAGAGGATTCTCAGGGCGACATCATCTCGCTGAACGCCTTGCGGCTGAAGCATGCCTGCGGAAGCGATGTAAGTATGAGTCAGGCCGCGCTCGATATCAGCCGAATACTGGATGAATGGGGCGTTGAAACCGAAGCGCCAGCGCGACTATCGGAGCCGGTACAGGAGCGCCCGGCCGGGCCGGTGCCATCAGACGTGGAGATGGACGAAGCCCGGTGGCAGCAGTGGTGTTGCCAGCACCGCATCCCGAAGCTGACGGCGCAGTGGGAGTACCGGGATGCTGAAGGCCGTCTGCTCCACTACGTGATTCGCTGGGATGGAAAAGACGGCAAGGAGATTCGCCCTGTCAGTTGGAATGGGGACCAATGGCGCATCCAGGGGTGCAGTGCTCCCCGACCACTCTATGGCCTAGACCGGCTCGCGGCGCGGTCAGATGACTTTGTACTCCTTACGGAAGGGGAAAAGGCCGCCGATGCCGCACGCAAATACTTTCCGGGCTTAGTGGTCATGACATGGATGAACGGAGCGGACGGCGTAAGCAAGGCTGATTGGACTCCGTTGCGCGACCGCGTGGTTTACCTGTGGCCAGATGCGGACGAACCAGGCCGCAAGGCAATGAAGCTTGTCAGCGTCCGGCTGGCAGATGCGAAGGCCGCAAGCATTCGGGTAGTTCCTGTTCCGAAGTCGTTGCCTGACGGATGGGATCTGGCAGACCCGGTTCCGGCGGGAGTGGATGTGGCTGGCCTGTTTGCTGACGCAACACCGCCTCCCTCAAGTGAGCCGAAACCGGAAACAGGGGCCGCATCCGATCCTCTGAATGTAGCGCTGGAGGCGATGAATCAGCAGCACTTCGTTGCGAGCGAAAAGGGCCGGGTGTGCGTGTACAACATTGAAGCCGACATGCTCTTTAAGCAAAAGCGCACGGTATTAACAACCTCCAGCTTCGCAGACCATCGCAATTTCTATCTGAACCGGCAGTTCCAAATCCAATCTGGAAACAAAGTGGCGACAGTGGACCTGGGAAGTTACTGGCTCAAGTGGCCCAAGCGCCGCCAATATATCGGCATCACCCTGGACCCTCATGAGACGCCCGAGGGTTACTACAACCTGTGGCGCGGCTTCACAGTCGAACCAGAGCCCGGAACATGGGAAAGATTCCGCGAGCACATTTTCGAGAACATCTGCTGCGCGAATCAGACGTATTACGAATATCTGATGAAATGGACGGCCCGACTGTTTCAGCGCCCGGACGAAGCCGGGCAGGTGGCAATTGTTCTCGGTGGCGAAGAGGGAACCGGCAAGGGTTTCTTTGCTCGGAAACTGGGCCATCTGTTTGGGCAGCACTTCGTCCACATCTCCAGCCAATCGCACCTCGTTGGCAAGTTCAACTCGCACCAGCGAGACGCGATTCTGTTTTTCGCAGACGAATCGTTTTGGGCGGGTGACCGGCAGGGCGCGAGCGCTCTGAAGCGCCTAATCACCGAACCGACATTGATGATAGAAGCCAAAGGGAAAGACCCCATAACAGTACCCAATATGCTGCACCTGATCCTCGCATCAAACGATGAGTGGATAGTGCCCGCCCGATGGGGTGCGCGCCGGTTCTTTGTTCTCAAAGTCGGCAACAAGCACCTCCGCGATAAGCCCTGGTTTCAGAAGATCCAAGACGAACTGAACGCGGGCGGATATGAGGCGTTTCTCCACGATGTGCTGAACCTCGATATTGCCCGGTATCAAGTTGAGGATTTTCCGAACACCGAGTGGTTGCAGCAACAGAAGCAACTCACGATGGAGAACCACGAGACGTGGTGGCTCCGGAAGCTGGAGAGCAGCAACCTTATTGCTCCGGCACTGAACGGCAAGGCGCGCGAGGTTTCGGGTGACTGGTTGACTGGAGAGGTATGTGTTGAAACAGAGGATCTATACGCAGACTACGCAGACACAATGAAACAAATGCAGGAGCGATACCCGAAGGCTGAAAACATGTTCGGCATGTTCCTGCGCGGAGTCTTCCGGCCGTGGAGCGAGCAGAACAAGGAAGAGTGGCCAATCAAGAAGCGTGACAAGAGCGTCCGCAGGACTTACTACCGCCTCCCCAAGTTGGAAGACTGCCGCAAGGCATTCGAGATGTACACAAAAGTCTCTTGGGAGTGGCCGAAAGAAGAGGAGATGCCCTTGTAGGCTGGTGGCCGCAGTTCGGCCGCAGTTACACGAAAGTACTGCGTCCAAGCAACTACCTGAATTGGTGAGACTTAACAGAAGTGCCGCAGTTGCCGTGGTTGCCGCAGTCGTTTTTTTTCGCTCGCGTATAAAACCCAGTGGGAGGCTCGCGGTTCCGGGTCCGGTGCTCGGTTCCGTTTGCACTCCGCGTTTCGTGCTGCGGCAACTGCGGCAACTGCGGACTAACTACTAACGGGAGGGGATAAGGGATTTAGATTCTTCGGTTTCCCCGCAAGCGGTCTCTGGACGCAGTTGGGTTGATATCTGAGCATTTAGCTGCGGCAACTGCGGCCAACTGGACCTTCCGCAAGGGAAAGGCCCTGGGCTGGAAACCGGCCGCTGGCCAACAACGCGCGCCTAAAAAAGGGAGCGAGCCCATGCGCCTTCTTCATGCCTTACGCACGGCGTGGCCAAACATGCGGCACATCAGTAAATATTGGGTCTCGACACATGGGACCTCTTTGCACCCGATCTCAAGCGCGCAGTTTCGGAGGCGTTCAAGATGGACAAAGAGATGGTGAGAGACCTCCCAGCACGGCCGCGCTGGTCTTCGGGCGCTCTCCGAATCGACCACAGACGGGCTGGTGCTGTGGCAGCCGTGGGCACAGCGCCATCGAACACCCAACGGTAGGGGAAAGGGGTGCGGCCGATGTGGGGACAGGCGAGACGGCCGTGCCGCGTTAACAGCACCCGCGCCGAATGCCGGCCACAATCCGTGCCCTTGCCTTCGGGTCTGACCATTGCCGCAACGCCCGCTGACGCCGGGCCTCAGTCGAATAGACACGCCGGACGTTTGGCTTTGCCTTGGCAGCCACGCGCCGCGCCTGCGCATCACGGCGCCCAAGCAACTGCACCCGGTTGACCTTCATCGCTCGCACCTCCTCATCGCCCGGCCGGTACTCGCGGCATGGACAATGTTCAGGGCAGTACCAGCCGTGGGCCACGTCCGGCATGTGAAGGCCCTTTACCACCGCGCCGCACGTGTCGCATTCCCCCGTCACACGAGAGACCCGGCACACGCACGTGATTTCCGGATTGTGAACGGCACTGAGAATATCCATAGGTGGCTTCCTAGATGCCGATGTCCCTGACCCGGTACTCCTCCGGATCACGCCGGAGAATGGCGTACCGCACAGCATCGCCCGCGTGGTCAGGTCCACGGCTGTCCATGTCATTCGCCTTACGTGGATCACGAGCGAGATACGGAACGGTTGACCAGAAGTATTCACAACTCCGCGCCGCATAAAAGCCCGGCCGGTCCACCGCGCCCGCGTCCTGCATCATGCGCCGGAGCGCTTCCCACCCGCTCACCCGGTCCGCTTTGCGTGCAGGCCGGAATTGGACACCGGCCTTTCTGAACTCATCCGCGATACTCGCGTTCACGGCGCTCCCGGTCCGGCTGAAAATGGCATCATCCGCTACGCCCTTCGGCTTGACGCCCCACTCCTTGCAGCGCTCCTTGATGGCCTCCGCGATGCGCGGCACGGTCCAACCCAAGCCAGTATTCAGTTGCCCAGGCGCGGCCGTTGCGATCTCATCCAACAGGAGGATGGACCCACGCGAGTAGTAGCGCCCGTCAGGCCCAACAGCGCCGGGCGATTCGGCAAAGATGCCGGTGTAAGACGGCGCGGAAACGCCGAAGTCATGAGCAATGAAGAAGCGCCACGGGTCCGGTGAACTCTGAAGGTAGACGCCGTTGCCCATGTGGGTACGATGCGGCTTGAGGTTCAGCGGCAACTGCCACGGGTCAATCGCATTGGTCGATTCGTCCAACACCGCGCCAAAGAAAGCACCGCGAGCAATCGCCCAATTGCCATCGAGCCACGCCTGTAGCAGTTCCGGGTCCGTGGGGCAGGACGCCTCCAGTTGCTTCCGATATTCCACTTGATCTATGAAGGGATTGTCGCGGTACGTGGACGGTGCATAGACCCACTGGGAGGCGGTGGACGGCTCCACGAATGGCGCCCATGGCGCGGCACGGAAAACGAACCGTTTGGCGAGCCATGCATGGCCCACATCGCCCGGATTCGCAGCCATCACCTGACGTATCGGCATACCGGCAGGCCCGCGCATATTGGAGCGGAGCCGGTCCAACATATCGGGCGACGCGAATTGCCCGGCCTCATCTACGAACAGTAGCGAGAATGACCGGCCTTGATACTTCTGGTAATCACTCGGATGTTCCAACTGGCCCAACTCGAAATATGCACCGCCCGGCAGTTTCCAGACGTTCTCAGCCGCGTTGTACCGGGCAGCCTTCCCATAGACCTGTCCAAACAGATCACGGGTGACTTGTTCAAAGTCGCCAAGCCCTTTGTAGGTCTGCCGCAGGTAGAGCATCCGCGCACGGTCACCGTATTGCGCAGCGTGCCGGAGCGCAAGGAAGGCCATGGCGTGAGACTTGGCACCGCCGCGCCCACCGCCCAAGAAGAGGTTGAAGGCTTCCGGAACAGCACAAACGCGCCCTTGAAATGGGCTGAGTTGTAGTGCTTCATCGCGCCGCGCCGTCACGAGCGCCGGACGGTCCAACATGGCGGTGTTCATTCCGCGCCTTCCCCACGCCGGTAAAGCTCGCTCTTGAGGGTCTTCCGCAGTTTCGCACCGGACGCCAGCGCCCGCGCCTGCTCCGGTTGGACTAACTGCGCTTCAACCGTCAGGCTCTTGACGTACTGCTCCGGAGTCATCGCGCCGGGCAAGGTGAAGTTGACGGAGACGGAATTCTGCACCAGTGGGACGCCTTCCACATAGCCGTGGCGAGCTTTGAGCAAAAAGATACCGGCCGTTATGTTGCCCTTCTCCGTTGCGGCAACAAACAGCGCGTTCACCAGCTTGTCGTGTTCGACAGCCCGGCCAAGGTGAAAGGCTTCCTCGATTGCCGGATACCGCTCCTTCCACTCATTCAGTAGCTTCCGGCCGATACCAAGAGCCGTTGCGATTTGTTCGTTTGTGCAGCCGTTCTCACACGCCTTCTGCACGATCTCAGCCGCGTTTGCTGGCGGCTCGATAGGCTTGCGAGCGCCCGTGAGCAGTTTCGCGCGTTTCTCCGGGTCAGACCATTGCGCGAGCGCTTGACGGCGTGCGGCCTCCGGGTCTCTTGGTTTCGGCTTCTGGTTGGCCATCTATAACTCCCGTCCGTAGTATCCGGAAGTAACTTTATGAATGGCAACATTGACCAATAACACAACTAACTTATGAACTATAAAGTTGTAGCTTATTCAGAAATGTTCAGGGTAAGTTACGAAAGGAGATAAATTCCGCCACCGGGCGCGGGATGGTCACAAGGACGTGGCCAATTCAGCAAAGGGTGGCCAACAGAAAGAGGACACCTTATGCTGATTGAACTGAAACCGCAGTTACGTCCGCTCGACATGACCGGCCTCCAGCGCTTTGTGCGCGAACAGGAAGCCCGGCTCGCAAAACTCAACAACATCATTGCTGGCGCAAACAAGCGCATCGACGCCTTGAAGAAGGCTGCCGCACCTCCACCGCCCGGCATCTCCGGCGCGGAGCGTCAGGTGCTGAAGACCGTTACGGACCGGCAGTTGTATAGCATGATCGGCGCGGTCCGGCGCGAAAGCGATGACACCATTATCCCGATCATCAAGGACATGCGCGCCGCAGCCGATGCCGCCAAGGAGATGGGGGAGCGGCACTGGGATTTCTTCAGCGTGCTCCGGAACGCCAAGACCGGCAGTGGCGATGTTCAGGGCTTTGTCGAAGCCATGCAGTTGCGGGCTGCCTATGCGGAGATTCTGGCAGTGGCCGGAACGATTGAACTGGCCCGCTTTGCTCAACATGCCATCGACACGGGAGACCCGATTCTTGCGGACGCTGTTCTCCGTGAGAATGGCGCTCGCAAGCAAACCGATCAGCCCTTCATGAACGCGGCACTCCTTCAGAACCTTCCGAACACCGATCACCACAACGCGCAAGTCTACCTGAACCAAGTAATCGACCTGAACCAGCAGGCCGGGCTTGCCTACAGCGAATTCCAGCGCCAAAGTCCGGACGCCTTCAAGCGGATTGCGATTGGTCTGAAGGCTCGCCAGAACATCAATGACCTCATCAGTGAAGACGGTGCGATCATTCCGCAGGATGCGCAGGCATGACCACCGCCGAACGGAGCCACATCAATCGAGCACTTGGCCCGGAGGTGATCCGGGCCTTGGGCCGAATTCGGGAGCCGGACGGCCGCGCCCGGCTCGCTATGGCAGTCACGTTCGCGGCTTCCGATGTTATGGTGGCGGACCGGAGAGCAGCCGTCCTCATTGCCGATCTGTGGCGAAGGGCTGGATACCGGCCTCCGGTCCGCTGCGACACGCTGGCCACGGATACCGGCCTGAGTTTCGCGGAAGCGTGGAGCGTCGCGGCGCGCCATCTGGCCAGAACCGGCCGCGCCCGACAAGCTGAAGCGGCGCTCCGGTCCGGCATGACGGTCCGGGCGTTACTTCGGGCGCGGTACGGCGTCAAGGCCGGTTCGGAATGGGATGCAGCAGTTGAGAGGAGAGCCTTTCTGCGGACGCTCCGCGCAGAGATGCGCAGTGTTGACGCAGCGATCCGAGCAAGCTACTTAGGCGGCTTCGCCCGAGCCAAGCGTTCGCGAGCCGATTTGTCCTCCAACTCCAGAACAGCCAGGGCCGATTGAGCTTCGGCCCGATGTTTCACAATGCACTCTTCTAACTGGAGGGCGGCCCGGAAGGAGTCACCAATAGCCTTCTGCTTCGGATAGGGCAAGAGCGGGATTACCTGATTTTGGAGCGTCCCCCAATCGACCCGATGCCGCCCAACCCCAGAGGACCCGGACATCCACTCCGCAATTACCGCCGAACTCCTCAACACGGACCAAATGTACTGGGGATCTGCTTCAACCTCCGGCTTCAGACGGAGAACGGTAAATTCGTTCGAGACAAGCAGATCTTCCATGCCTGCGGGCAAGACACAAATAGCGCGATTCACGGCGTTGATGTTACTCAGGATGATGTCACCGGCCTGTGCTGTCGCGATCTGAGCATAAGACACCTCCTTGCCGAGTGCCTGCTCGCCCCGTTCGGCGCGCCCCTCATAGCTGATGCGCAAAAAGGTATAAGTAGTCTCTGCCTGCAATACAACAGCACTTCCAATCGGGTCAACTAGATTCCCTAGAATCTCAGTATCGACACTCGCGCTCTTCCATTTGGCAGCCAACGCCTCGACAGTCCAAGGACGCAGATACTTCGCATCTAATCTTCCGTTGAGTCGGTCCGCGCCAACTAGCCATGAACCCTTTTTGCCCGCGAGATAATCATTGAATCCCTTGTCAATCTCGTCCATCTCAACACTGGCGTTCTTCCTCGCGGCTTCAGCCACACTTGGACGGGTTCTTGGGACAACATCATCCAAGCCGATGTAGCGGCTCTCGTAGACGAAAGCACCCGGTTGACTTTCATCTTCCTCGCTTCGCTTCGTCAGATAGAGAATCGAAGTCTTGGCCCGAGCACCAGAGCGCTGAAATGCATCTCCGTGGAGGCTTATGACAGCCCTGATGATAAAGTGTTCCCGAATGTAATTTCTTACGGAGGTATAGTTCTTTCCGCTCAGCACGCTATCATCAATCACGGTCAGGAGGCGCGCACCGGGTTTCAGAAGATCCCAGTACCTCTCCAAGAACATGACGGACGACCGAAGAGACTGAACCTTCTTTCCGCTGTATGATGCGAGCGTATACTCCTCAAGCACTGTCTTCTCTTCAGGAACGCTCATGGCGTAATCCATGGAGAAAGGTGGATTAGTGAGAACAACGTCGAACATGAGGCCCTTGGCGAGCAATTTTGCCAGTTCGTTTACTTCGCTCTTGACCTCTGGCGAATCAGCGACTGAGGGCACCGGGGGCTTTCGCAGGGCGTCGGTCATATAGATGCGACTGCCGCCGTCACCGTGGAGATACATGTTGATTCGGGCAATTCGGGCAACAACCGGCTCGCGTCCGGCGTCAACGCCAAAGATGGCCTGATTCGCGACCTCTTCCAGCAGCTTCCCACGTTCAGACTTGGTTAGCGACTGATTGTCCCAGATCTGGCGCCGCATTTCGGTCAGCGCCTCAATGAGGAAGCCGCCGGTCCCACAACAGGCATCGAGGACGCGCTCGATGGAGCCTCTTTCTGCCTTCAGATGAGCGAGACGGGTCATCATCTTGACGATACTCCGAGGCGTGAAATACTGACCTAGCGCTTGGCCTCGCATTGTCGCCGTAAGAAAGGCTTCAAACATCCGCCCGTTCAGGTCTTCATCAATTCCGAAGAGGTAGTAAAATTCCAATTCCTTGACAACGCGCTTCGCTGTTCCGTGCGAGAGCCGCAGTCGTTCGTTCGGCTCGAAGATGCGCTTCCGCTTGCGCTGGGCGATCTCATTTTCTAGGAACTCCACCAATTGTCGAAAGAGCAGAGCATCAATCGGGTTAGGGTCATTCCCCTCTTGGCTCTCAACCCACCGTGTCGAGAAACGGACCTCTTCGGCTGGCAGCGGCTCGCCCTTGCCAATCCGCTCTAATAGAGCAGAGTTGTCCCTGATTCGACGGTCTTCCCACAGCTTCACGAAGAGGAGTTTAGCGAACTCCACAAACGCTGCCTGCGGGCTCATCTTCTCAGACTTCCAGATGATACGGTGGCAACGAAGGAAGGCTTTTTTTACAGCATCCATTGAAGGACGCCGAAGCGCGTGTGAAGGTGAGGTCTTGCCCGTGGATTGCCAGCCTATTCGGGCGGAAGGCGCGCCTAGTAGGCCCTTGAGGGCTTCGTATTTAGTGTTGCCTTCTACAAGATCCTGGAATCGGAGGGACAAGATGGGTTCTTCTTGGTCCCAAACGTACACACGAGTCAGAAGTCCGTTCGTCAACATGTAGTACCGCAGCGGCCTGCTGCTGTACTTGCGGTTGATAAGAAGTGAGTAACCAGCGCATTGGTAAGTGTAGTTCTCGATTCGTTCATCGGTGGATTTCGCGTCGATCAACCAACGCGGATGTTTTCGGCAGATCAGGACGAAATCCGGTTTGTAGAGTTCGGTTTTGCTGCCAGACGGAATCTTCAGTTCCTTGATTGCGCGCTTCGTCTTGATTTCGCTGTCCTCATACCCGAGATCAGAAAGGAGCCGCAGAACAAAGAAGGACTCCACGCTTGCTTCGTTCGTCAGATCGGTGGAGTTGCAGTACTTGTTTTGTGATGCCTTCTTTTCCTTCATGCCTGCCTTGCCGTTGCGGTCAGTCGCCACCGGAGGATGCCCTCTTGCGTGTCTCTAACAAACAGTTCCGGGTGAGCGTAGGCTGAGGAACGAATTGTGGACTGCGACACGCGGTATCCGACCAGCACCGAGACCTCCTTGGCAAGATCCGGAAATGTCTTCGCTGGCCACTTCCCGTGTGCGCCGGTGTCCGGCATCCACAGCGCCCGCACCATGCAATCGATAATGGAGACGCCGCCCTTGCGCCCTTTTGCGAAGCTCGGGACTTCGGCGTTGCGAACCCCATCGCCTGACTTTCGTTTCTGTGGCATATGGACGGTAACAGGTGATGCTACCATCACCTGCAGGTGGAGCGCAAACGAATTCTAGAGTTCGGCCCGAAGGTCTGGGGCAGGGAGTCTGCGGCGACGCTGCCAGACGGCAGACTAAAACATGCCTTGGCCAGCTTGCCTTACGAGATCCTTACGAGAAAAGCAAAAGCGGCAACCCGCTTATTTGGATTGTCGCTATCTGATTGAAAAATTGAGGTATTTTGGTCGGGCCGCCGAGATTTGAACTCGGGACCTCTTGCACCCCAAGCAAGCGCGCTAGCCAGGCTGCGCCACGGCCCGATCGGAAACATTGTAGCACAGGGCTTTTCGGGGCGTTTCGCCACGATCCACGGGGCTATCAGGGAAGGCCCCACCGCCACGCATTCAATACCGCCGGAAGCGAGCTCCCGAGCCGCTCGGACCGGGTAAGGTGAGCGTGTCGCCGTCGATCTGGAACTTGCCTTCGGCCGGCCGGCGGGCCGGCAGTTCGAGCCTCATGACCGCGCCGTTGATGGTGTACCTTCCCGGGGCGGTCTGAAACGGCAATAGGAAAAGCGATTTCCCGGCGGGATAGAAGAGGTAATGTGCTTCCATCCGATGTCCTTCCATCTCACGTGTGCCGACCCATTCGCCGAGGATGAGGTTCTGCGGATCCGGGCTGGTTCCGCGGCGCGTC
Source organism: Bryobacterales bacterium (assembly GCA_963796485.1). GTDB lineage: Bacteria > Acidobacteriota > Terriglobia > Bryobacterales > Bryobacteraceae > CAWCDJ01. The sequence goes on along the minus strand of CAWCLV010000007.1, from coordinate 82,838 downwards.
AACGGCTCCCCCGCCAACCGAAGCTGATTCGGCCCATCAAACGCGAATTTCTGCCGCATTTCCGGGCCGTTGATCGTGGGTGGCGGGAAAATGATCTCGTTGCCCTCCACCCGGTATGTCGTTTCCACAACAGCGCCCGGGCTGAAGTCGACACGACCGCCAGGGCGGAAGGCGAGCATCGCCCCGATTCCTCCTTTCGAGGGCTCGAGCGAACGCCAGCGGCCAAGCAACTCCCGCGGCACCTCACCGGCGAAGGCCAGTTGGGCCAATAGGATGGCCGCTAAAAATCGATCGGGAACAAGCGGTCGCAAGCCCGGCTGAGTTGATTTGTGTTCCGGCACCTAAGTGTATCCCCGGAGATTATACCGCCCCTCTGAGGGAGCGGGCCGCAGCGACTTCCACAGAATCCCAGTCTATGAGCGGTTATGTCATGAACCGGCCAGCAGATCGAGCGCCGCCTGGATCTCATCGCGGGTGTGCCGGTCGCCTTTGCGGGTCGCTGCCTCTATGCCCTCCCGGTAAATCTCCGCGGCTTCCGAGGTGCGCCCGAGCCGCTCCAGTGTCTGGCCGCCGTGGAAATAGGCTGCCGCGTAGTCCGGGTCGTCGGTCATCAACGCGCGAAATTCGCGCAGCGCCGATTCCAGGTCTCCCGAGTTCCGGTATTCCATCGCCAGCCCGTACCGCACGAAACTATCCCGCGGGTTGGCCGCGGCCATCTCTTTCAGGCTCTCCAGACGAGTGCTGCTCATGCTTGTGCTACTATACCTCCGAAATGGCCTGCCCCCATTTTCGACCCACGGAACCATGCAGAAGTTCCGAGCCGCGCCACGCCATGCTGCCGCTCGGGGATGTCTGGGAGGGCTCATGCCATGCCTCGGCGGATCCGGCAATTCCCGGCGCCGCCGGGCTCATGCCGCTCTGCAACATGGGGTACGCGCGCGGCAACTGCCCGCGCTTCCCGGATGCCGGCGGGCCGGACGCCGTCCGCTTCACGATCTCGAAAAACGAGGGGCCCTTCGTGCATCTGTACTACGTTCTCGAACGCGATCACCATCCGTTCGCCCACGGGCCGCTCGCGTTCGATCCGGTAATGGACCAATGGGTTGATCCCCCAGCCGGCGAGGACCTCCGGACGCAAGCCCGCGCTTACCTCGCCAGCTACCTGCGCCGGAAAAGCGAAGCGTCCGTGCGTTAGTCCGCATCTGGAAAATAGAAACGATGGAAGGCAAACCCGTACGCGAATCGATCTCCGAGTATTCTGAGTTGGCGCTGCCGAATGACGCCAACGGCCTGGGGAATGTCCTCGGGGGCAAGGTGATGCACCTGGTGGACCTCGCCGCCGCCATGGCGGCCATGCGCCACGCCCGGCGTCCCTGCGTCACGGCATCGGTGGATAGTCTCCACTTCATCCATCCGGTCCGCCCCGGACAACTGCTGCTGCTGCGGTCCTCGGTGAACCGGGTTTTCCGCAGTTCCATGGAGGTGGGCGTCCAAGTGGAGACGGAGACCCTCATGACGGGTCAGAAACTGCACACATGCTCCGCCTATCTGACTTTCGTAGCTTTGGATGATTTTGGGAAAGCCATGCCTGTACCGCCCGTCATTCCGGAGACGGAAACTGAAAAGAGGCGGTACCGGGAGGCCGGTGAAAGAAGGGAATACCGGCTGGCTATGCGCAACCGGCTCAAGCAGCAAGCGCCCTGAGGGGGTCTAGCCCTCTTTGTACATGTACTTGATGCTGGGCTTGTAGAGCAGAATGTTCGGCTCGCCGGTCCGGTTTACCTTGAGGCAGCACTTGTCATACCACTCGATGACCCCGTGCAAGGTTTCCCCGTCCTTCAGCACAAAAACCATCGGCGTCTTCGCCTGCATCTGCTTGACATAATAGAAGTTTTCCGCGTTCGTCTGATCCGGCGGAACCGGCTTCTTCTGCGGCGGCTGGGCTCGGCGAGGCGGCGTGATCTGTTCTTTAATCTCGTTGAGAGACGGACGAATGAGTTTACGATTGACAGCTTCCACGCGATGCCATCCTTTGATGAGAATATGATTGACCGTCGCTACCCATTAAGCGGGGCGGCTTTAGTTGGATCAAAATGTCCGACTTGAACTCATAAATAACACAACGGCATGAACGCCGCAACGCTGGGGGATGTTGCGCATCTCCAGCGTCATCCGGCGATCGCCGGAACGGGGCCGTCCGCACTGTCGTTAAGCCCTGTGATCGCCGTTCTTTAGTATCATGGCAGTAATGTCTCAGCGGGAATCGATGGTCGCCCAGCCGGCTGGATTCTCGCCGCCGATCCACAGGAAACTGGCCGAACTCGAGGCATCGCTCGGGGCGGCGATTCGCGGCAAACCGGAGGTCATCCGGCTCTCCGTGGTATGCCTGCTCGCCCGCGGACACCTACTCATCGAGGACGTCCCGGGGGTGGGTAAAACCACGCTCGCGCAGGCGCTTGCCCGCTCGGTTTCCTGCCGCTTCCACCGCCTGCAGTTCACCAGCGACATGCTCCCCAGCGACGTCCTGGGGGTCACCATTTACAACGCCCACTCGGAGGCATTCGAGTTCAAGCCCGGCCCCATCTTCACCAATTTTCTGCTGGCGGACGAGATCAACCGCACCACGCCCAAGACCCAGTCGGCGCTGCTCGAAGCCATGAATGAGGGCCAGGTCACGATTGATGGCGCCCCCCATTCCCTGGCGCGGCCGTTTATGGTGATCGCCACCCAAAACCCGGTGGAGCATCACGGAACGTACCCTCTTCCCGAGTCGCAGCTCGACCGCTTCCTGATGCGGCTGCGCATCGGCTACCCGGATACCGCCAGCGAACGGCAGATCCTGCGCAACGGGGATCAGCCCGCGGCATCGGCGCCGGCCCCTACCCTCACGGCGGAGGATATTCTCCAGATTCAGGACGCCGCCTGCCAGGTGGCGGTGGAAGATTCCGTTTTGGATTACATGCTCGCCATCGTCGAGCGCACCCGAAGCCATGAGGCGCTGGCCCTCGGCGTGAGCCCCCGCGGCTCCCAGGCGCTTTTCCGGGCCGTACAGGCCCTGGCGCTGCTCGAAAGCCGCGATTACGCCATTCCCGACGACGTAAAGCGCCTCGCCGCCCCATTGTTCGCGCACCGCGTGGTGATTAACACGCGTACCACCCTGGTCGAGCGCCGCGCCGATATGGGCGAGCGCATCATCGAAGAGATTCTGACCCAGGTGGAAGTACCCCTTTAGACATTCGTCATATGAAGACTGCCATTATCGGCTTGCCCATGGTCGGCAAGACCTCGTTGTTCACGATCCTGACCGGAGTTCACCAGGAGACCCGCATCGGCTCGACCGCCGCCCGCACCGGCGTGGCGCGCGTGCCGGATGAGCGCCTGGAAGAGCTTGGGCGCGTTTTCGAACCGCCCAAAGTTACGCATGCCACCGTGGAATACGTGGACATGCCCGCCATCTCGAAAGAGAACCTCCGCGACCCCGGCTATCTCGCCAGCTTGCGGGTAGTGGACGCCTTCGCGCACGTGCTGCGCCTTTTCGAAGACGAGACGATCCCGCACGAAAAGGGCTCGGTGGACCCGATGCGCGATATGGAGGACCTCGAGACCGAACTGATCCTCAGCGACCTCCTGGTAGTCGAAAAGCGCATGGAGCGCCTGGAGAAGGACCGCAAGAAGATCAAGAATCCCGAGTTCGACCGCGAATTCGAACTGCTGGAGAAGTGCAAAGCCGAACTCGAGGCCAACCAGCCGCTGCGCACTCTCGAACTCGCCCCCGAAGACGAAAAGCGCCTCCGCGGCTTCCAGTTCCTCTCGCAAAAACCCGTGCTTTACGTCCTGAACCTCGGCGAAAGCGACGCGGCGAAACTGCATGACCGGGAGCGCGAATACCGCGAAGGGCCGCTCGCCGGGCGCAGGAATACCGCCGTGACCGCTGTCTGCGGCAAGATCGAAGCCGAACTCGCGGAGCTTCCGCGCGAGGAGCAGCAGGATTACCTGGCCAGCTACGGCCTAACCGATTCCGGTCTGGAGCGCCTGATTTCCGCCACGTATTCCCTGCTCGGCCTGATGAGCTTCCTGACCGCCGGCGAAGACGAGTGCCGTGCCTGGACCATCCCCATGCACAGCAACGCAGTCAAGGCCGCCGGCGCCATCCACTCGGATTTCGAAAAGAAATTCATCCGCGCGGAGGTGGTCAACTGGAAGTCCCTGGTGGATTTCGGCGGGTACGGCGGAGCCCGCGAAAAGGGCCTGCTGCGGCTCGAAGGCAAGGAATACATCGTCAAAGACGGGGACGTCCTGGTCATCCGGCACAGTTGAAATACGCCGGTTCCCAAGCAGGCTGATATTATTTCCTTTGGAGGTCGGAATGCCGGAAGAAGTGAATCGACGGAACTTTATCAAGGCGGCGGCGCTGGCCGCCGGGCCAGCCATCATCTCGGCGCGGGGCGCGAATGACAAAATTAATATCGGGTGGATCGGTGTAGGCACGCGCGGCAACGCCGGGATTGACTGGCTCCATACAGCCGCCGCGAATGACGTCCAGCTCACGGCCGTCTGCGACACCTACCAGGGCTACATCACACGCGCCATCGACCGCGTGCAGACCATTTGGGGGAACAAGCCCGCCACCTACGTCGACTACAACCAGCTTCTGGCCGATAAATCGATCGATGCAGTTTACATCATGACCCCCGAGCACCTGCACCACGAAATGGCGGTCGCGGCGCTGCGGGCGGGCAAGCACGTGTACGTCGAGAAACCGCTTGCCCACACCATTGAACAAGGCTTCGAAATCGTAAAGGCGTGGGAAGAGGCCAATAAGCAGAAGAAGGTCATCTGCCAGGTCGGCACCCAGAACCGCAGTTCCTCGCTCTACAAAAAGGCGAAGGAAATGGTGCAGCAGGGCATGATCGGCGACGTGCATTTCGTCCGCGCCTTCTGGTATCGCAACGGGCTGCCCGACCAGCCGTCGTGGCGTTACGTCATCCCGCCCGGCGCCGATCCGCAGAACACGGACTGGCCGCGTTTTCTGGGTCCGGCGCCGAAGCGCGCCTGGGATCCGCACCGCTACTTCCAGTGGCGCCTTTATTGGGATTATTCCGGCGGCATCTCCACCGACCTGCTGGTCCACCAGACCGATATCATCAATTTCATGCTCAGCAGGACCGTGCCGCACACCTGCATGACGTCGGGTGGCATCTACCGCTGGACCGGAGCGGGTGACGATCGCGATGTGCCCGATACTCTCAGCGCGGTTTACGAGCATTCCGACAAGCTCCAGGTCAACTACAGCTGCTATCTGGGCAACGAGTTTTTCGGATACGGCGAAGAACTCTGCGGGAACGAAGGCACCATCCGGGTGATGAATCGCCAGGATCTCTACTTCGAGCACGAAACCTACAATTCCCGTCGTCCCGGCGCAGCCGACCATGCGCCCGCCGCAATCAGAGCGCGCGCTCCGATCCACCTCAACGGCATGGCGGATTTCAAGGAAGCCGACGGCGCGATCAACCATTTCCGGAACTACATCCAGTCGATCCTCGGTAAGGAGGAGCCCATCGCTCCGCCGCCGATCGGCCAGCAGGCCGCGATTTCCGGCCACATGGCAACGCTGTCGTACAAGAACCAGAAGAAGATCGTCTGGGACGAAGCGTCCAGCAAGTATCACTTCATCTAGCGGCCCCGACCGCCCTTCATGGCCGCCGATGCCACAATTGCCGCGCCGGTCCGCGCGCGGCTTTCCACCCGCTGGATTATCAGCCGGCGAGTGGATGGTGTATTCGTAGCCGGCAGCGCGCTCGCCGGCTACCTCTACCTGCTGCTCTACACCGTTCTGCACGTGCCCGCCGGCCCGCTCTGGTGGATCTGGTCGCTGGGGTTCGACGGCACCCACATCTTCGCCACGGCCTCGCGCACGTATTTCGACCGCGAGGCCAGGGCGCGCCACCGCCGCCTGTTCTACGGCAGCCTGGTCTTCTTCTTTTCACTGGGGCCCGCGCTGGTACTCGCCGGGTGGAAAGGTCCGCTCTATCTGCTGGTCGGCGTCTGGGCCTACTACCATGTGCTCCGGCAGCATTACGGGTTCATGGTCCTCTACAAGGTCAAGAACCGCGATCTCGGCCGGCTCGATAACGCGCTCGACCGCCTGTTTCTCGCAGTGATGCTGATCGCGCCCCCGTTCCACCGCTTCTTCATCGTTCATCCCGGCGAACTCGGAATCCCCCGCGCGTTCCCCGCGCTGGAGACGCCGCTCTTCGTGCTGGTCGCCCTCACCACCGCCCTCTATCTCGGCCGTCAGTGGGCGCGGATCCGGCGCGGCGATTCCATCGACCTTCCCAAATACCTGCTGCTCGCGGCAGTGGTTCCGCTCCACTGGCTCACCTTCGCGTACATGAGCTGGCAGGCCGCCGTTCCCACCGTCACCATCGTCCATAACCTGCAATATCACGCCATCGTGTGGTTCCATAACCGGAACCGCTACGCGGAAGGCGGCGCGGCGCACGGGTACGTCCCCGCGGCCGTCAGCCGCAGCCTGCTGGCCTACGCGGCGTTCGGGCTGCTCTTCAGCGCCGCTTACCGGATCCCGGGATTCGAGCTCGGCCGGGTCTCGGATCTCGCCTTCGGCCTGTTCTGCGGATTCGGGCTCACCCACTACTACCTGGATAGCCGTATCTGGCGCGTCCGCCACGACCCGGGGCTCCGCGCCGCGCTGCAGTTGGGCTGACCGGTACAGTACGTTACCCTATAGTTTGGTTCCGAGTTTCGCCTCAACCCCCAGCCCCGCCTGGTGGACCCGCTGCCGGCCGACAGTGCGTTACCTGATGGAAACCGAGGCCCACGTGTACGCCCTCGCGATCGCCGCCAGCACCCTGCTCGCGTTCTATCCCTTCATGATCGTAATGCTGTCGTTCTGCCGGGACATCCTCCACTGGCCGGCTGCTTTACAGGCCATCTACCTGGCGCTCGAGGATTTCTTCGCGGGCGAAGCCGGCGGTTTCCTCGTCCGGAACCTCCAGCCCTACCTGGTGCCGCGCCTGCACATCACCTCCATGCTGCTGCTGCTGTTTACGGCGAACGGGATCTTCGAACCGCTGGAGGTGGCGCTCAACCGCGCCTGGGGCGTGGCGCAGAACCGCTCTTACCTTAAGAACCAGCTCATCAGCCTGGGGCTGGTGTTCGCCTGCGGCGGGCTCGCCCTGCTCTCTCTCATGCTCACCGCCCTCAACCAGAACTGGATTTCCGGCGTAACCGGTTCGCATTACCAGGCGGCGAACTGGATCAGCCTGTTGATTTTCAAACTGGCCGCCCTGCCGGTTTCCATTCTGGCCCTGTTCCTGGTGTACTGGCTGCTCCCGAACCGCAAGGTCGAGCCGCGCCGCGTGGCTCCCGTCGCCATCATCGTCGGCCTGGCGCTAGAAGCGCTGAAGTACGTGAACCTCGTCGTTTCCCCGCTGCTCACGGAAAAGCTCAAGCACGAATACGACATCTTTCGCTTCTCGGTGACCATCCTGCTCACGAGTTTCGTAGCCGCGCTGATCGTCCTGGCGGGCGCCCACTGGACGGCGCGACAAGACCAGGCCGATCCGCTATCGTAAAGAGATCCCAATGAAAGACTGGAACAGCATCGCGAAAGCTACGCTTCCGAACCTTCCCCCGCAGGACCTCGCCCGCCTTGTGGAACCACTGGCGGCATTGGAAGAAATCTTCCGCCCGCTGGTCCGCGATCTCAGCCCGGACCTCGAGCCCGCCACCGGGCTGCACCTGGAAAGGGATGCGGAGTGACCATCCGGGAAGCGGCAGAAGCCTTACGGCAGCGCCAGGTCTCTTCGGTGGAACTCACCGACGCCGCGCTTCGCAGAACCGCACGCCTGGACCCCACACTTCGGGCGTTCATCACCGTGACCAGGGACCAGGCCCTCCGGCAGGCCCACGCCGCGGATGCGGAGCTCGGGGACGGCAAAGATCGCGGCCCGCTGCACGGCATCCCCATTGCCTATAAGGACCTCTTCGCCACCCGCGGCGTCCGCACCACCGGAGGCTCCCTGCTGTTCAAGGACTTCGTGCCGGACTACAGCGCCACCGTGGTGGAACGCCTCGAAGCCGCCGGCGCCGTCATGCTGGGGAAACTGAACCAGCACGAGCTGGCCTATGGCATCACGTCCGCAAATCCGCACTTCGGTGCCGTCGCCAATCCCTGGAATCCGGCGCACAGCCCGGGCGGATCGAGCGGCGGATCGGGCGCGGCCGTGGCCTCCGAAATGGTCTATGCAGCCATGGGCACGGATACCGGCGGCTCCATCCGCATTCCCGCGTCGTTTTGCGGAACCGTGGGGTTGAAGCCCACCTATGGCCGGGTCAGCCGGCACGGCGTCCTGCCGCTGGGCTACAGCCTGGATCACGTGGGCCCGCTGACCCGGTGCATCCGCGACGCGGCGATTGTGCTGAACGCCATTGCCGGACCCGACCCGCGCGACGATACCTCCTCCCGGTTTCCGGCGGTGGACTATCTTCCGGAAGAAAACTGCTCCATCCGCGGCATGCGAATCGGCTTTCCCGAGACGTTCTACTTCGAAAGGCTGCATCCGGATGTCGAGTCTTCGGTTCGCGGCGCGCTGGCCCGTGCCGCAGCCCTTGGGGCCGTAGTCAAGCCAGTCCCCATTCCGGATATCGGCGCCATCAACGCCGTAGCCCGCGTCATTCTCCTGGCGGAAGCCTCGGCCGTCCACGAACCGCTGCTCGCGCGTAGCGAGTGCCTCGGTTCCGACGTGCTCGCGCTGTTGAACCAGGGCCGTTTGGTGCCCGCGACCGATTATCTGAATGCGCAGCGCCTGCGCCGCAAGATGCGCGCCGAGTTCGCCGCCCTGTGGGAGGGCATCGACTGCCTCGTCACGCCGGCCACGCCGAACCTGGCGCCGCGCACCGGCGAAACCACCATTCGCCTCGGCGGGAGGGACGAGGATGTACGGCTGGCGACGACGCGGTTTGTGCGAGCCATCAATCTGCTGGGGCTGCCGGCGCTCTCCATGCCTTGCGGCTTGAGCCCGTCGGGGCTACCGGTCGGAATGCAGATTATCGGCCCCGAATTCCAGGAGGCCCGCTTGCTTTACGTTGGCGCCGCGCTTGAGGATTCCGGCATTGCGATTCCGCCGCCTCCGGCCAATATCTGAGCGCGTCCCGGTGTATCCTGAACGGTAGCGCCAAGTGCCCCCGACATGGGATCTCACCTTTCACGCTTCGCTTTTGGATTCATGTTGCTTTGCGCCTTGGCTTGGGCGCAAACCTTCGTTTCCGGGCGGGTGGTGGACGAGACCGGAGCCGGCATACAGAATGCCCGGGTGGAACTCCGGTCCGCCAACGGCGTCACCACGGCGGCCACTTCCGATCGCGCCGGCAACTTCAAAATCGCGCTGGCGCAAGCGGGGCAATACACGATCCGCGCTGAACGGTTCGGCTTCTACGTTTACCAGGGTGCGCCCCAGCGTTTCGAACCCGGCGAGAGCGACCTGACCATCACGATCAATCACCAGCGGGAATTTTCGGAGCAGGTCAATGTCACCGCATCGCCTCCCGTGATCGATCCGCAGCAGCCTCAGGAAAAGAAGGAGCTGGACAATACCGAAATCCAATCCGTCCCCTATCCGGCGCCGCAGGACTACAGGAACGCGCTGCCGCTCATGGACGGCATCGTGCAGGACAACCAGGGCCGCGCTCATTTCAACGGCGGGCGCTCCAGCCAGACCAACTATACAATTGACGGGTTCAACATCTCGAATCCCGTCACCGGACAACTCGACGCGCGGCTCAATATCGATACCATCCAGTCGATGGATGTCCAGACCAGCCGCTTCTCCGCGGAAAACGGCCGCGGCTCGACCGGCGTCCTGGACCTGAAGACCAAGATGGGCGACGATCGCTGGCGATTCGGGGGCACCAACTTCATTCCCGGCGTCTCGACCGCGGGCGGCTGGCACCTCAACAAGTGGACGCCGCGCCTTGAACTCTCCGGCCCCATCGATAAAGGCCGCGCCTGGTTTCACAATGGCTTCGACGCATTCTACAGCGACGATTACGTGCCCGGACTCCCCGCCGGCCAGGACCGCACGAGATCGATCACGGGCAGCGACCTCACTCGCTTTCAGATCAACCTGACTCCGGGCAACACTCTCACCGGCGGGTTTCTTTACAACCTGGACACCGCGCACCACTACGGCCTGGACATTCTCAATCCCATCGAGACAACGCTGAGCCGCCACGCCAACCTCTACATGAGCACCCTTCACGACCAGGCGTATTTCACGGGCGGATCGCTGCTGGATATCGGGTTTGCCGATTCCCGCGGCAATACCAATAGCGTGCCCCAGGGCAGCCAGCTATACCGGATCACTCCCGAGGGCAACCTGGGCAACTATTTCTCCGGTTTCCAAAGCCACTTTTACCGGCAGCAATGGATCGCCAACCTCTTTCTGCCCGTGCTGCACGCCGCCGGGACACATCAGCTCAAGTTCGGAATCGATTTCGAGCGCGAAGCGTTTCACGAGACCGTCAACCGTCACGATTACGAAGTATTGCGGGCGGACGGTTCCATTGCGCGCTACGTGACCTTTTCCGGCGACCCTTTCCTGGGACGCAAGAACTTCGAAGCCGCCCAATACGTTCAGGATGCTTGGAACATCCGCGAGGGGCTGGTTTTCGAATCCGGTCTGCGCCTGGAATGGAATGAGATTGTCCGCGAGCTCGAGATTGCTCCGCGGTTTGCCATCGCGTGGGCTCCGGGCCGGCTCAGTTCGACCAAGTTCTCGGCGGGGTGGGGTGTCTATCACGATGCGATCGGGCTTGAAACAGTGAGCCGCCAGCAGGACCAGGTGAGTTACTCAACCTTTTACCTTCCCGGCGGCAGCGTTCAGGGCCCCGTTCCGACCTCGTTCACCGCCGTGGACCAGACGCTCAAGACACCGCGTTTCCGCATCGCCAGTCTGGGCATCGAGCGCAAATTGCCGAAAGATTACTATCTCAAGACGGGGTATTCTCATCGCACGGGCGATCGCGGCTTTACGTTCCAGCCCCCTGCCAATGTGACCGGAGCCGGCTTCTACAGCGGCGCCGCGTTCCACCTGACCAATAGCCGCCGCGACCGCTATGATGCGTTGGAGATCTCCGTGCGCCACACGTTTGCCGGCAAATTCGAATGGTTCGCCGGATACACGCGCTCCAGCGCGCGCTCCAACGCAGCGGTGGACTATAGCCTGGAGAACCCGATCTTCGCGCCACAAGGCCCCGGCCCTTATGCATGGGACACGCCGAACCGGTTTCACACCTGGGGATGGGCTCCCCTGCCGAATCGCATCCTGCCCGCGCGCCTCCGCTTTCTCACCAGGAACACGACGGCCCAGTATCTGGTGGAGTACCGCACCGGGTTTCCGTTCAGCATCGTGAACGAGGAAGGGTTCATGGTAGGTCCTCCAGACTCGGTAAGATTTCCCGGTTACTTCAACATCAACCTTCACTTCGAGCGTGAATTTCGTGCGCTTCATTACTTATGGGCGTGGCGCTTCGGCTATAACAACCTGACCAACAGTCTCAACGCGAATGTCGTGAATAATGTTCAGGGTACGCCCCAATTCCTGACGTACGGGCGCGGACAGGTTCGCGCTTTTAGTGTTCGACTAAGGCTTTTGGGCCGCCGGTAAGTACTGAAAAGGACGCGCTTTTCCTCACGTTTGCGGATCCCGGCACAGTCCTTGCACCACCTATCCCGCAGGAGGTGCTGGATGCGAGCACTGGCAATAACGGCATCATTTGTACTAACGGCAGGAATTCTAGCGGCGGATACGCCCCAGGACAGATTGAGAGAGTCGGCGGACGTGCTTGGCGATGCCATGCAGATGCCCGAGAAGGGTATCCCACAGGATCTGCTGGCCAAAGCGCAATGCGTGGTGATTATTCCAAATCTGATTAAGGGCGCGTTCATTGTGGGAGGCGAATATGGTAAGGGCTTCGCGGTTTGCCGCCAGCCGAACGGACACGGATGGACGGCCCCGGATGGCGTGAAACTGACAGGCGGTAGCCTCGGGTTCCAGTGGGGTGGTCAGTCGACCGACCTCGTCCTACTGGTCATGACCAGACGCGGAATGAGAAACCTGCTCCAAAATGAGTGGCAGGTCGGAGCCAATGCTTCTGTAGCCGCCGGACCCGTCGGCCGTAACGCCGGCGCCTCGACGGATTACAAGATGAACGCCGAGATTCTGTCGTATTCGCACTCGAAAGGCCTGTTCGCCGGTATTTCATTGAAAGGCGCAACCATACGCGCCGACACCGACACGAATCGCGAGCTTTATGGACGCCATGTGTCCCGCCGCGCAATTTTGAGCGGCCGGGTTCCGGCCCCTCCAGCCGCTCGCCCGCTGCTTTCAAAACTCGACCATTACTCGTTGCGTTCCGGAAGCGCGGGCCGCACTCGATAGCGGTATCGGATAGCCAGGTATCGGGTAGCCATCCCTGATTCCGGGACGGTTGCGCTACCATGAAGGGCAGCGCATGGCTTCGCCGCCCATCCCGCCGTCCCTGGAGCACCTGGCTACCCGGCCCTTCTCCTTTTATCCGCCGATTCTGAATGTCGAGCACAACGAATGGCTCTTTCGTAAAGCCTCATGGTCCGAGATCCAGGTGTTGAACTGCCGGACCCAGGAGGACATTTGGATTCCGCGCCGCTTCATCGGGGAAGTCTCGCGGGTGGACGATCCGGTCCTCATCGTCGGGCTGAATCGCGAACTGGAATTCAAAGGCGGCTCCGTCTGGCCTTACCAGAAGCGGGTTATCCAGATGCCGGTAACCGTCGGGGCGACGGCACGCGTGCCGGAGGAGGCTCCCGAACGGGCCGAGCCCGCGCCCGTGGTCGGCATCCGGCTGGAACCCAGCGACAAGCGGGTTTTCAAGCTGATCGGTGGCGCGGTAGTGTTCGCGGTGCTGCTCTACATTTTCGCCGTAAGCCTGAACCGCGTCGGCGACCTGCGCCAGCGTGACGTCGTTTTCACCGCGAAGGACCAGCAGTTCCTCGACCTGTCCGGGCGTGACGATTACGTCGGCGTCGTCCAGAAACTCGGACTGCCCGCCAGCAATCGCCAGCGCGAAGTCGGCACCATTCAGTACCGGGCGCTCGGATACCCCGACCGGAAGTACACGGTCATCCTGATGGGCGATGGCACGACCACGGAACGATACATCGGCGTGGTGGACGAGAACTGGAAGCCCGTGGCTTCGGTCCAACTTCACAGCGGCGGCACGACGCTATCGCTGCTGCGCTCTTTGAAACCGTTTTAGTAGACTCGGGTGGTGAGGGTTTTTCGCTTTCTCTTCTGGGGCGCCGTGTCCGCCGGAGCGGCACTGTGCCTGGGCGGCATCGCCCTCAACCGCGGCGAGCACATCAACAGTATCTGGCTGGTGCTTGCTGCCGCCTGCACCTACGCCGTCGGGTACCGTTTCTACGCCAAGTTCATCGCCGCCCGGGTGATGGTCCTCGATAACAAGCGCGCCACGCCCGCCGAGAGGCTGCGGAACGGCCACGATTTCGAGCCCACCAACCGCTGGATTCTCTTCGGCCACCATTTCGCGGCGATCGCTGGCCCCGGACCGCTGGTCGGGCCGGTGCTCGCCGCGCAGTTCGGCTACCTCCCGGGCACGCTCTGGATCATCATCGGCGCGGTCCTCGGCGGCGCGGTGCAGGATTTCGTCATCCTGTTCGCGTCGATGCGGCGCGACGGCAAATCGCTCGGCAAGATGGCCCACGAGGAGATCGGTAAGGTAGGCGGCTTTGTCGCGCTGGTGACGGTCCTGATCATCATGGTGATCCTGCTGGCCGTGATCGCCCTGGTGGTGGTGAATGCTCTCAAAGGGAGCGCGTGGGGGACCTTCACGATCGCCGCGACCATGCCGATTGCCGTCTTCATGGGCCTGTATCTCCGCTACTGGCGCCCCGGCAAGGTGCTGGAGTGCTCCGCCATCGGGTTCGTGCTGGTGATGGCGAGCATTTTCGCGGGCCGCGCGGTGGCCGAATCGCCCACCCTCGGGCCGATCTTCACCTTGAGCGCCATGGCCCTGGCAATGGCCATCATCTTCTACGGCTTCCTGGCAAGCGCACTGCCCGTCTGGCTGCTGCTGGCCCCGCGCGATTATCTCAGCACGTTCGTGAAGCTGGGGGTCATCCTGATGCTCGGGGTGGGAATCCTGTTTGTGCGGCCGGAACTGCAATTGCCCGCCTTCACCCGGTTCGTTGACGGCACCGGGCCGATTTTCGCCGGCAAAATCTTCCCCTTCTGCTTCATCACCATCGCCTGCGGAGCGGTTTCCGGCTTCCACGCGCTCATCTCTTCCGGCACGACTCCGAAAATGATCGCCAGGGAAGGACACGCCCTGCCGGTCGGGTACGGCTCCATGCTGCTCGAAAGCTTTGTCGCGATCATGGCGATGATCGCGGCGTGCGTGCTCCAACCCGGGGTATACTTCGCGGTGAACTCGCCGGCCGGAGTGGTGGGGGCCACCCCTGCCGCCGCGGTGGCCACGATTTCCGGCTGGGGCTTTCCCGTTTCCGTAACCGACATGGCGGCACTCGCGCACCAGGTCGGCGAGCAGACGCTCTTCTATCGAACCGGCGGCGCTCCTTCCCTGGCTCTCGGCATGGCCCACATCTTTGCCCGCGGCGGAGGCGGCGCGGCGGTCATCGGCTTCTGGTACCACTTCGCCATCATGTTCGAGGCGCTCTTTATCCTGACGATCATCGATGCCGGGACAAGGGTCGGCCGCTTTATGCTCCAGGACCTGCTTGGCCACATTTCGGAACCGCTCGGCCGGACCAGTTGGATGCCCGGCGTGATCGGCGCAAGCGCCCTGATCGTCACCGCCTGGGGCTACTTTCTGGTGCAGGGCGTCCGCGACCCGCTGGGCGGGATCAACTCGCTCTGGCCGCTATTCGGCATCGCCAACCAACTGCTCGCGGCAATCGCCCTTTGCGTGGCCACGACTATCCTGCTGAAAATGCACGGAGCCCGGTACCTGTGGATTACCTGCGTGCCGCTGGCCTGGCTCGTCGTGGTCACGTTCACCGCCGCCTGGCAAAAGATCTTCTCGCCGCTTCCCGCGCTTGGCTTCCTGGCGCAGGCCGGCGCGCTGCAGGCAGGCGTTCACACCGCCGCCACGGAAACGCTGGTCTTCAACGCCCGGCTCGACGCGGTGGTCTGCAGCATACTGCTGCTGCTGGTGGCGGTGATCCTGGCGGATTCTCTCCGCATCTGGGCCGGGATTCTGCGCGGCACCCGGCAGTCCGTCATGCACGAGGCTTCCTTCGTGCCATCCCAACTGCAGGCGGAGGAACTTTGAGGAAACTCGGCAGCCTGATCTGGGCGTTGTTGCGGGAACTGGCGGACGAGAACGCCTACGCCCGCCACTTGGCGGCGTGCGGCCGGCGCCACTCGCCCGAGGAATGGCGCCGCTTCTCCGAAGAGCGGCTGCAATCGAAATACGCGCGCCCGAAGTGCTGCTGAAATTTCTGAGAGCCGCGCCGCAGTCCGCGCACTAGCCCTGATAACAGCTATGCTGCGCTTGTTGCTTCTGCTCTCGTTGTGCGGGGTCGCGGCCGCGGCCGTCGCAGTCACCCCCGGTGTCCGGGCCCAGTTGATTGGGGGCACGGTTCCCGGAGTCAAACCCAAGTCGATCACCCGGTTGGACCTGACCGGCGCGGACGCGCTCGTGGTCTATTCCGGAAAACTCCAATTTCGGATCAACTACAGCAGCGTGAACACCTTAGAGTATGGCCAGAGTGTCAGTCGGAGATACGCTGCCGCCATCCTGATCTCGCCGATTTTACTCCTCAGCAAAACGCGCAAACACTTCCTGACCCTGGGCTATGTGGATCAGGACGGCCGCCAGCAGGCGCTGGTCTTCCGGGTGAATAAGGGCGACATCCGCGTGCTGCTGGGCAGCCTCGAAGCCCGCACCGGCCGCCGGGTCGAATACCAGGACGCCGAAGCTCGCAAGTCCGGAAAGGGATGAACCCGATGCGCTGGATAACTTTGCTCGTGCTTGCGGCGCCCCTGTGGGCGCTCGATTCCGTCGAAGAGGCCGGTCTGCGCCAGTTGCTGACCATCCACCGCGTCTACGTGGATCATCTTACGGGCGGGGAAACCGCCGCGCAGATGCGCGACATCCTGATCAGCAGCCTGGAAAGCTCCAAGCTCTTTATCCTGACTGAAAACGCCGACCGTGCGGACGTGACCCTCCGCGGCGCGGCTGAGGACCTGGTCTTCACCGAAACCCACAGTTCCTCCGACAGCCTGAACGCCCGTGCGAATGTCGGCAGCGGCCGGAGTTCCAGCAGTTCCCGAAGTGCCTCTGCCGGCGCCGGAGCGGGCGAAAACGAGTCGGACCACTCGACGGAACGCCGCCATGAAGCGATCGCGGCCGTCCGGCTGGTCAACAAAGACGGCGACGTGATCTGGTCCACCACGCAGGAAAGCCTCGGCGCCAAGTACCGCGGCGCCAGCAGCGACGTCGCCGACAAAATCACCGCCCGCTTGAAAGACGATTTCGAACGCGCGCGGAAAATAGCAGGGCAGGCCTCCAGGCCGGCCCAGCCTTAAGCTAAAGACAGCGGCTCACCTAAAATCAAAACCGGGCAGGCCGGGAGGTCTGCCCCACTTGCGGCGCGCCTCCTGGCCTTAACGCAGCAAATCCTCGAGTTGGATCTTCGTATCCGTCTTCGCGTCCCGGTACTTCACGATCACCGGCGTGTACACCGAAATGCCCCAGTCCTTCCCCGGTCCGTTGGTGATGGCGCGCGATCCCGCCACGATCACCGCCTCTTCGGGAATCATCAGGGGCTCGGAATCCGTCGCGCGATAAATCGCTCCCCGCACCAGGTCGTACACCGGCGTGGACCGGTT
The DNA here is from genome assembly GCA_963796485.1 of Bryobacterales bacterium. Taxonomy (GTDB): domain Bacteria; phylum Acidobacteriota; class Terriglobia; order Bryobacterales; family Bryobacteraceae; genus CAWCDJ01. The sequence goes on along the minus strand of CAWCLV010000007.1, from coordinate 65,907 downwards.
GAGAATCGTCCCCGTGCCCAACACCGCCCGCCGTTTCACCACGGTGCCTTCGTAAATCCCGCAGTTGCCCCCAACGAGCACGTCATCTTCGATGATGACGGGCGAGGCGTTCACCGGTTCCAGCACCCCGCCGATTTGGCTGGCGGCCGAAATGTGGCAATTGCGCCCCACCTGCGCACAGCTTCCCACCAGGGCGTGCGAATCCACCATCGTCCCGTCGCCCACGTACGCACCGACGTTGATATACATCGGCGGCATGCAGGTCACGCCCTTCCCGAGATACGAGCCCTGCCGCACGCTCGAACCGCCCGGCACCATTCGCACGCCGTCCTCCGGGCCGAAGCGCCGCAGCGGGTAAGTCTCCTTATCGCGGAACGAAAGATCTCCCACCGACATATCGACGATGGCACCCATCCGGAACCCGAGCAGAATGCCCTTCTTAACCCACGCGTTCACCTGCCAGCCCGTCGGAGAGTCCGGGCACGGCTCGGCGGCGCGCAGTTTCCCTTCGTTCAGCGCATTGCGGAATTGCGCGAAGAGTTCGCGGTCTGCCGCCGTGTACTCTGCCGGCGGCTGGTCGAAAAGCAGTTCGATATTAGCCCGCAACCGGCACGCTCCTCAGCAGTCCGACCGTCTCCAGCACGTTCTCGATCTTCGCCTGGCTGGCATCGCCCGGGGGGCACATGGGCAGCCGCCACACGGGCAGCATCAGCCCCATTCGCGCCATCGCCGCCTTCACCGGGATCGGGTTCGATTCCACGAAGTTGACGTTCATCAGCGGCAAGAACTTCGCCTGGATCCGCCGGGCGGTTTCGAAATCGCCGCGCCGCGCGGCCAGGGCCAGTTGCGTCATCTCCTCGGGGATCTCGTTCGATGCCACCGAGATGATGCCGCGGCCGCCGAGGGCGATTAGCGGGATGGTGATCGCATCGTCGCCCGAGAGTACCTTGAAGCTCTCCGGAACTTCGTGGATCACGTTCGCCATCTGTCCGATGTTTCCCGAAGCTTCCTTCACCCCGGCGATGTTCTCGATCTTCGCCAGCCGCGCCAGAGTGGCCGGTTCCACGTTCACGCCCGTCCGGCCCTGCACGCTATAGACGATAATCGGCAGCCGGATGGCCGCGGCGATCGCCTTATAGTGCTGGTAGAGCCCCTCTTGCGTCGGCTTGTTGTAGTAGGGCGTCACGGAGAGGATCCCACTGACTCCCATGCGCTCCAGTTCGCGCGCGAGTTCGATCACCTCGTGCGTGTTGTACCCGCCGGCCCCGGCCAGCACCGGAACCTTTCCGTTCGACTCTTCGAGCGTGATTTCGACCACGCGAAGGTGCTCGGCGCGCGTCAGCGTCGGGCTCTCCCCGGTCGTGCCGCACGGAACCAGGAAATTGATCCCCGCGGTGATCTGCCGCCGGACCAGCCGGCGCAGCGTCGGCTCATCCAGGGAGTAATCTTCTTTGAACGGCGTGACCAGCGCGGTGCCGCATCCCGTAAACATGTGCCACCTCCTGAAGCCAGCTCCCTTAGGGTCGCGGCTCTGTGAATAGAATTTCGCTGAACTCGTGAAAGCCTTTCCTGCCCACTACCCACTGCGCGGCCTTCAGCGCGCCGCGGGCGAGGCCCTCCCGGCTGCGCGCCGAATGCCTCAGGGTAATGGTATCGGCGGCGGAATCGAAGCCGATCTCGTGCGTTCCGGGGTGCGCGCCGGCGCGATTCGAGCCGGTGTCGATCGCCCGGCCGTAGCCGGCCTTCTTCATTTCATCCACCAGCTTCAGCAGCGTGCCCGAAGGCGCGTCCTTCTTGGTCGAATGGTGGATCTCCCAGGCCCATGCGCCATACTCCGGCTGGTCCGCCAGCAGCCGCGCGGCCTCGGACACCAGGCGGAAAAATATGTTTACGCCCACCGAGTAGTTGGGGCTCCACACCAGGCCGATACCGCGCTGGTTCACGATCTCGCGAACGGCCGCTTCGTGTTCCAGCCACCCGGTCGTGCCGATAACGATGTTCACCCCCAAAGCCGCGATGCCTTCCACATTGCGCCGCACCGCCGCCGGGATCGAAAAATCGATCGCCACGTCGATTCCGCGGAAGTTCGCAGCCGTGAGCCCTTCGAAATTCGCGTTATTGAACTCGTCGAGTTTGAGCGCCGTCTCGAAGCCGTACTCGGGCGCAAGATGGTCGATCAGCCTGCCCATCTTGCCGTAGCCGACGATCGCCAGCTTCCGCCGCTCAGGCATGCACCGCCTCGTTCCGTTCGAAGACGGCCGGGTCGAGTTCCGTAAAGAAATCGCTATGCAGCGCCTCCACCGTGCGGGTGAGGTCGCCCTCCGCCACCACGATGCTGATGTTCAACAGGGAAGCGCCCTGCGAGATCATCCGGATGTTGATGCCGTCGAGCGCGTTGAAAACCCGGCGCGCCACGCCCGGCGTGAACCGGATGTTCTCGCCCACCAGGCAGACGATCACCTGCTCGCTCTCCACCTCCACCTCGGAGAAATCGCGCAGGTCCTTGAGAATCGCACCTACATTCTGCGTATTGTCGATGGTCAGCGAGACGCTCACTTCCGAGGTCGAGACCATGTCCACCGGCGTTTCGTAGCGGTCGAACACTTCGAAGATGCGGTGCAGAAAGCCGTGCGCCATCAGCATGCGCGTGGAGTGGATGTTCACCAGCGTGATCTTGCGCTTGCAGGCGATCGACTTGACCGCGTTCCCGCACGGCACGGTTTCCGAGGTGATGCGCGTGCCCGCCACGTCCGGCCGGCGCGAATTCAGAATCAGCACCGGAATGTTGCGCTCGATGGCCGGAACCACGGTGGCCGGATGCAGCACCTTCGCGCCGAAGTAAGCCAGTTCCGCCGCTTCCGCGAACGAGATCATCTTGACGCGGTGGCCGCCCTTCAGGATCGTCGGGTCGGCGGTCAGCATGCCGTCTACATCGGTCCAGATCTCGATGGCCTCGGCATCGATTCCGGCCCCCACGATCGCAGCCGTGAAATCCGACCCGCCGCGGCCCAGCGTCGTGGTCACGCCGTCTTCGGTGGAGCCGATAAAGCCGCCCATCACGACCACGCTGTTTTCCGCCAGCGGAGGCACCGTGGCTTTCAGCCGCGCGTAGGTTTCCGGAAAGTTCGGCGCCGCCTGCGTGTGCCGCCGGTCGGTAATCACCAGCGACCGCGAATCCAGGTGCGTCGCCTTCATGCCGAAATGCTGAAAGGCGAGCGTGACGATGTAGCTCGAGAGCCGCTCCCCGTAACTCGAGATCGCGTCAATGGAGCGCGGCGTCAACTCGCCCAGCACCGCCAGCCCCTTCACCAGCTCCGTCAGTTCCTGGAAATGCTCGTCCAGCGTGCGGTCCAGCTCCGCGCGATGATCGAGCGGCACCACCAGCCGCGCCTCGCGGGAATGAAAATCGCGCAGGTCGTGGATCTGCTGAATGTATTCCTCGCGCCGCCCCTTAATGGCCGCCGACGCAATCGCCAGCAGCTTGTTCGTGGTCTTTCCCATCGCGGAAACCACTACCACCGGCCTTCGCGGCTCGCGGCCCTTGACGATTCCGCCAACCCGTTCGATGGCGGCGGCCGACTCGACCGACGTGCCGCCGAACTTCATCACGATCATCAGTCCAGCATCCCTTCCGAATGCATCAGCTCGGCATTCAACACCGCGGCGCCGGCGGCCCCGCGAATGGTGTTGTGGCTCAGGACCACGAACTTGTAATCGAGCACCGGGCAGGGGCGCAGCCGCCCGATGAAGGCCGCCATCCCGCGCTCGCGCTCCGCGTCCTTGCGCGGCTGCGGACGGTTCGCCTCCTCCATGTAGATCACCGGCTGCGGCGGCGCGCTGGGGAGTTGGCGCTCCTGCGGCACGCCGCGGAAGCTGTCGAACGCATGGCGCAGATCCTTTTCCGAAGGCTTGGCGGAAAACTCCACCGAGACCGTCTCGGTATGCCCGTCCACCACCGGGACGCGGTTGCAATGGGCGCTTATCTTCGCGTGAAGCGGTTCGATGTGGTCGCCGCGAAATTCGCCGAGAATTTTCTGCGTCTCCTGCTCCATCTTCGGCTCTTCGCCGCCGATGAACGGGATCACGTTGCCCGTAATGTCCATCGAGGGTACGCCAGGGTAGCCGGCGCCGGAGATCGCCTGCATGGTGGTGGCAATTACCTTGGTGATGCCGAAGTGCTTCAGCGGCCCGAGCCCCATCGTCAGCCCCACGGTCGAGCAGTTCGGGTTCGTTACGATCTGTCCCTTCCAGCCGCGCGCGCGCTGCTGCCCCGGCACCAGTTTCAGGTGATCGGGATTAATCTCGGGCACGAGCAGCGGCACGTCCAGGTCCATGCGATGGTTCTTCGAATTCGATACGACGACGTGGCCCGCCTCGGCGAACGCCCGTTCGATTTCCGTCGCCACCGAAGCGTCCATCGCGGAGAACAGCAGGCGCGGCGCATTGCCCGGCTTGCACTCTTCGACGTGGAGATCGGCGACACTCGCCGGAGTCCCGCCGGCCAGGTGCCACGTCATCGCGTCCTTGTACTTCTTGCCGGCCGAACGGTCGCTCGCGCCCAGCCACTTGAGGTCGAACCACGGGTGGCCCTGAAGGAACTTGATGAAATGCTGGCCCACCATACCGGTGGCGCCGAGAATGCCTACTTCGATTCGCGTTTGCATAGGTCTCTAACCATTCGCTGATAAATTTCGACCGCCTCGGTCAGTTGCTGTTTCGGCACTCGCTCCTCAAGCGTATGCGCCACGTGGATGGATCCCGGTCCCAGCAGGAACGGTTCGCCCCATTTCCCGCCGAATGCAGGGATGTCGGTAGTGTACGCCACCACGGTAGTTGCGATTCCGTCCAGGGCGTTCAGGCGCAGCGCCGGGATCTCGATCACCTCGCGAAGCTCCGCCAGGCCTTTCACGGCGCCGGCCAGAGCGGTTTTCGTGGCGGTCGAATCGCCCACCAGCCGGACCATAATATCGGCGTGGGCTTCATCCGCGATCACGTTCGGCGCCCGCCCGCCTGAAAGCGTCCCGATGTTCAACGTGCTCGGCCCGAGCAGCGCATCCTCCGGCAGCGGAATGCGGCGGATGGCCGCCAGTGCGTCGATGAGCTTGTGGATGGCGGAATCGCCCAGTTCGGGATACGCCGAGTGCGCCATCTTTCCCGATGCCACCACCTCGTACCGGAGCGCACCTTTCGAACCCAGCGCGAGCCGGTTCCCGGTCGGCTCTCCATTGATGATGTGAAGCGACCCGCGCGATTCCTGAGCCGCCCGGTACGCTCCCGCACTGTTGCGCTCCTCGCCCACCACGAAGAGCACGCCGAAATTGCGCACGCCCGATTCGAGCAGCGCTTCGGCAGCCAGCAGCATGGCGGCGATAATACCTTTGGTGTCGCACGCGCCGCGCCCCCAGACGAAATTCTCGTCCTCGCGCGAGGTGAAGAACGGCGGGACCGTGTCCATGTGCGTGGAGAGCGTCACCAGAAGTTCGTCGCCCCATTGCGCGAACACGTTGAACCGGCGCGGCTCCACTTCCATTCGCTCCACCCGTCCGTCGAAGCGGGCGGCCAGCGGCTTTAAATATTGATACAGAAATTGGCCGACCCTCTCCTCATTGTTGGTGATGGATTCGATATCGACCAGCGCGCGCGTGAGCTCGAATACATTCATAAAGCGACCAAATTCAAAATCGGGGGAGGTGCGGAAAGGAAAGTACGCGGGTACGGCCAGCGTGTCTTCGATCCCGATAGCGCTCCACCCGCCGGAGTAACGAGTGACAGTGAGCAGGCTTTAGCCTGGCTCCCCAACCGGAAGGGATTGTGCTTTCCACTCCGGCTTCGGCGGAACAACGATTCGGCCCCTTTGGCCCGGGCTTTCGAAGCGCAATCGAAATACCAGCCCGGCTACTAATGGCCGCCGCACCTCTACCGCGAAGTTACAGGATATCACAGCGCCAAAAGCGCGCAAAAAAGGCGCCCCCTCGCTGAGGGCGCCGTAGGCGCTTGGGCAGGGCAGGAGGCCTACCCTGCCAAAAAAGCGCCGGAGACTTGCGGTTGCTGAACCTAGAAACGCAGCGTGAAGCCGGCTTCACCCGCGAAGAACTGCGGAATGACCACGCTCGAGGGCGTCATGAACCCGACCGGTGTCGCAAAGGCCGAGCTGCGGATGTTGCCCTGATAGTTCCCGCCGAAATTCGCGCGGTTGGTCACGTTGAAGGCTTGGAATATGAACTGCAAGCTAGCCTTCTCCCGAAGTTTGACCGTCTTGCTGACGCGCGTATCCAACTGGAAGATGGGGGCGCCGCGCTGCGAGTCGAACGAGGAGGTGTAGCACGTTCCGGCCGCAAGGCAGGAGCGGATTTGCGTCGCCGTGTAGGCCTTCGTGGCCGTCAGGTTCGTCGGATCGCTGTTCAGCAGCACAGCGAAATCGGTCGTGCTGCCGTTGCCGACCCCGTAATAATCGAGCCCTTCCTTGAGTGAGTACGGACGCGCCGAAGCCAGTTGCAGGATCGGCGCGAACTGAACCCCCCAGGGAAGCTGGACCACGCCGCTCACCGTCCAGCGATGCCGCTCGTCCACCGGCGCCGGGCCGAAATCGTGAGCCGCAAAGATGTTCGAGGGGTCGGTCGCGCCTTGCGAGAAATTCGCCCCCGAACCGTTGTACGCCAGCGCCTTCGAAAGCACATAGCTGGTGTTCAGCGTGAAGTGGTGGTTGAAGCGATGCCGCCAGGTGACGTTCAGTCCGTCGTAGCGGGAACGGCCCACCGATGCGAAATCGGTGATGCTCCCGAGCACTGGCTGCCCGGCAGCCTTGAACGCATTATCGAGCAATCGGCCGCTAAAGTTCGGGCTCTTGGGATTGAGCTGGATGCTCTTCGATTCGTGCAGGCTGAGCACGTGGGTGAAGTCGGTGTCGATGGCGTTCGCGTCGTTGATCAAAAACGTGTAGCCCACGTTGAACTGCTCTGTGTACGGATTGCGGTATGCCGGATCGATCAGGCGCCCCGTCGAACCCGCCGGAAGGCTGGTGGGGGGAGGCGGCGGCGCCGGCAGTTTATCCACGCCGTAGCGGAATTGGGAGAGCGGCAGCCCGGTGGTCGAAACGATGTCCGCGTTGGGGTCGCCCGCTCCGACGCTGTTCAGGTTCAGCACCGTCGCGAAGATGGTCGGGTTCGCCTGCTGGATCATGAAGAGCGTGATGTTCTGGAAGATCTGGCCGTAGTACAGCCCGAATCCGCCGCGCAGCACGTGCCGGTTATGGCCCGTCAGGTCGTATGCGAAGCCCACGCGCGGGCTGAAATCCTTGTTGTCGTCGTGCGGCAGGCCGCCGGCGTACGGACTGCCGATCGCCTTCAGTTCCTGGTAGGTTCGCGCATTCTGCTGCACCGACCCGGCGACCAGGCCCATATCCTTGTCCCACCGCACGCCGAGGTTCAGCGTCAGCCGGCGGCTTACCTTCCAGTCGTCCTGGAAGTAGAGACCCAACATGTTGGTGCTCAGCAGGAAGTAAGGGTTGCCGGAGGTTTCCGAGATATTCGTGATCAGGCCGGGCGTCGCAAAGCCCTGGGGATAGAGCGCGGTGTTGCCCAGAATCTGGCTGGGGTCCGCCCCGAACGTAATGGCTGGAGTCGGCGTGAACTCGAAGAACCCGCCGAGCGTTGGCTCGTGCAGCCAGTCAACCCCCATTTTGAAGCTGTGGTTGCCGCGGATAATCGAGAGGTCGTCTTTGAACTGCCACTTCTTCTGGAACGATTGCTGCGGAACGTTGCCGTTGGTGCCGAAGTATTCGCCCGAAGCGAAGGACACGGTCGGAAGCTTCTGCGTCGAATCGATCACGTTGTTCCAGTACTGATACCCCACGGTGGCGGCATTGACCACCGTCGGCGTGAACACCGAGTTGAAGTTCACGCTGGCCAGGATCAGCCGGTTGGTCGTGAAGTTACCCGCGGTCAGGTCGTTTTGCGATCCGGACTGGTCATTCAAGCCGTTATTCTGCTGGCTCGTATAGCTCGCAAAGATCGCGTGCTTTTCATTGAACCGGTGGTCGTACCGGCCGTTGTAGCGCCAGTCGAAATAGGGCGTGGTAATCGTCGCCGCCGGCTGCGCTCCGAGCGGCGTGGCAAGCGTCAACTCCTTGAATGCAGTCGGATTGGTTACGATGCTGGTGGATTCCCGTTCCCGCTCCAGCGTGAAAAACAGAAAATCTTTATCTTTGCGCACCGGCCCGCCGATAGAGCCGCCGAACTGCTGGCGGGAATACGGCGACTTCGGATTCCCCGACTGCGCGGAAAAGTAGTCGTTGGCATTCATCGCCTCGTTGCGGTCGAAGAGGTACAGCGACCCGTGCATTTCGTTGGTGCCGGACTTGGTGATCGCCGTGATCGCCGCGCCCTCGCTGCGGCCGTTCGCCGCCGAGAAGCGCTGGGTGGCGATATTGAACTCCTGCACGGCTTCGAGCGGCAACTGCATCACCGGCCCGCCCACCGTGTTGTCCTTGTCGTCGATCCCGTTCACCGTCACATTCACGTTGCGCCCGTTCGAGCCATCCACCGAGAAAACGCCGATCCGGTTCTTGGTGGGATCGTACGAGTTCACCGGACGCGCGCCGGGTGCGAGGTACGCCAGGTTGACGAAGTCGCGGCCGTTCAGCGGCAGGTCCTGGATCTGCTTGGTGTCGATCGGGATGCTGACGTCCGTCTTGGCCGTATCCACCAGCGGCACGCCGGAGGATTCCACCGTTACGACTTCCGTCTGCGTGCTCGGCGCGAGCGACGCGTCAATTCTCGTTGACTGGCTGACAGCCAGCCCTACGTTCGCGAATACGGCCTGCGCGAAGCCTTTCATGCTGACCTGGACTTTGTAGGTGCCGGCAGGCAGCAGGTCGAACCGGTACTCACCGGCCTCGTTGGTCGCGGTATCGCGGCTGAGTCCGGTTCCGGTATTGGTCGCCTTGACCGCCGCCCCGGGCACGGTCGCCCCGCTCTTGTCGGTCACGGTACCCAGCAGGGTCCCGCTGGCGTTAATTTGTGCGCTTAGTGGTAGGCCGGCGAGCAGGACGCCCGCCAGCATCGCAAACACATATCGTTTCATATCCCTCCCTGAAGTGGTAAAACCCAAAGCTCAATCTGCCCGCGATTCACGGGATCACAGCATCTCTACGGGGTGCCTGGATTAAATTCTTTTAACCTCGTCGTAAGTACGTTGGGTAGATTGTCACGGATCTGAGGAGAGAAATCAAGAGGAGGGGGTTGGATGGGAAAAACCTCCGTTCGGGCTGAACTCCTTTTTTGGGCGAACTGTCGCCAATGTTGTTGGGGGAGCTCATCGGTCATTGATGGCAGGAGGGGCGGATGGGCCAAGAACTCCGTTTGCTGCAAGTGGAAGATTCCGAAACTGACGCGGCACCGATTATTCGCGCCCTGGAAAGGGCCGGTTATCAGGTTCGCGCGGAAGGGGTTGAGAATGCCGGGGACATGCGCCCGCCGTGGAGCGCGAAATTAGGGATGCCGCTTTGCGCCGCGAACGGAAACAGGACGAGCAGGATCTCCGCGATACCGAGGAGCGGATGGCCCTCGCCATCGAGGCGACGCAGATCGGTACTTTCGATTTCAATCCCCAGACCCGCAAAGTGATCTGTTCCGAGTTCCTCAAGCGCCAACTCGGGGTAGCACCGGGCGCGGAAGTCACCTTCGATCGCTTCCTCCTCGGGCTTCACTCCGATGACAGAGAGCGCGCGGTTTACGCGCGCCGAGATCCGGCGCCGGCCAGTCGACCTGACATCGATCGCGGAGGACATCGCGGCCGGGATGAGAGAGGCATACCCCACGCGCCGGATCGAATTCGTGATCGACCCCGGCATGACCGTATCCAGTGACGCCGGGCTCCTGGAAGCGGCCCTGACCAACCTCCCCGACAATGCCGTGAAGTTCACAAGCCCTCGCCCCGTGAGCCGCATTCATTTCAGGCGCGGCGAGCAAGAGGGTGCGCCCGTGTTTTTCGCCGGCTGTGGGCCGAGTCTGCGGTCGATATGGGCGCCACCTTCTATTTCACGATCGGAAAATGGCTATCTACTGCTGGCGGCAGCCGACCGCAAGAGGCACCCGGCTTCGGACTGGTGATATCTTAAGCCCCTGGTCAGGCAGGCTTAATACTTCGGCACGCTCGGATCGACTTTGTCGCTCCAGGCGAGGATACCGCCCGCCATATTGCGGACGTTCGCGAACCCCGCCTGGCGCAGGATGCCGCACGCCCGGGCGCTGCGCATACCGCTCTTGCAGTGGATCACGATATCCGCGGCAGGGTCGAATTCGTCAACATGCCTGGGAAACTCTCCGAGCGGAATGAGCTTCGCGCCCGGGATGCTGCAGATCCGGTACTCGTGAGGTTCGCGCACGTCGATCAAAACAAAGTCGTCGCCGCGGTCCAGTTTGGCTTTCACCTCGGTGACGTCGATTTCGCCTTCTCTCAATTTGTTCTCCTGTGCGGATGCCGGCTGGCTCTGAGGCTGCGGCACGCCACAAAATTGATGGTAGTCGATCAGCTTGGTGATCGTCCGGTGTTCGCCGCAGATCGGGCACTCCGGGTTCTTCCGTAATTTCAGTTCGCGGAACCGCATGCCGAGCGCGTCGTACAGCAGCAGACGGCCCACCAGCGGCTCGCCGATGCCCAGGATCAGCTTCACCGTCTCGGTCGCCTGAATCAGCCCGATGGTGCCGGGCAAAATTCCCAACACGCCGCCCTCGGCGCAACTCGGGACCAGTCCGGGAGGCGGCGGTTCCGGGTAGAGGCAGCGGTAGCATGGCCCACCCTCGTACCCGAAAACCGTCGCCTGCCCTTCGAACCGGAAAATCGAACCGTAGACGTTCGGCTTGCCCAGCAGCACGCAGGCGTCGTTCACCAGGTAGCGGGTGGGAAAGTTGTCGGTTCCATCCACCACCAGGTCATAGTCCTTCAGAATTTCGAGCGCGTTTTCGCTGGTCAGTGCGACCTCGTGCCGCGCGATCTGCACGTGCGGATTGATCGCCTGCATCTTCTCCGCCGCGGAATCGAGCTTCTTGCGGCCCACGTCTTTGGTCGAATGGATCACCTGCCGCTGCAGGTTCGTAAAATCCACCGTGTCGAAATCGACCAGCCCGATTTTACCGATCCCCGCGGCAGAGAGGTACAGCCCCAGGGGCGCGCCCAGCCCGCCCGTCCCTACCAGCAGCACTTTGGCGGCTTTGAGCTTTTTCTGCCCCTCGATGCCCACCTCGGGAATAATCAGGTGACGGCTGTATCGCAGGATCTCGTCGTTCGAGAGCGTGACTTCCGCCGCCGGCGCCGCGAGCGTGGACCCGCCGGCAATCGAAGGCACCAGCGACAGCGTGTCGCCTTCCTTCGTGGGCGTCGCGTCCTTACCCAGATAGCGGATGTCTTCGTCGTTCAGATAGACGTTCACGAAACTGCGCACCTTGCCCTCGTCCGTGAAGATCTGCTTGCGCAGGTCCGGATATTGGCTGGTAAGCGCGCTCAGCACTTCCCCCACGGTTCCACCGGAAACACTGACGGTATTTTGCTTTCCGGTGAACTGCCGCAGGGGCGTCGGGATCAGAACTTTTGCCATAACTAGTAGATCAACTCCTCTTTTGCCGCCTCGGTCTGCTCGCAATTCGGCAGCCAGCTGTTGGCGTGGTCGAATTCGCCCTTCTGGATGGAGAGCACCACGAAGGAATACCAGGGGCAGGAATTCTGTAAGTCGGTTTTCGAAAAGTATGCGTCGCAGTCGGGATGCGAATGATAAATCCCGATCAGGTCCATGTTGCGCTCGCGCGCGGCGCGGTCCGCCGCCAGAAGGTCCTCCGGCCGCAGCTCGTAGCGCGCGGACTGCGTGCCCTCGAACGCATTTTCCAGCCGCAGCGCTTGCTGCACGAGTTTCTTGTCCTCGGAAATCATGCCCAGCATGGCGCCGCAGCATTCATTGGGATAAGTGTCACGGGCATGGGCCACCATGGCCGCCCAGGGTGCGGATTCGATGCGAATCATCAGTCGTCCCAGAAGTGCTCGCTGAGGTACTTCTCCGCGCTGTCGCAGAGCACCGTCACGATCAGCCCGGATTCCCCACGCTTCACCATCTCACGAGCCAGCAGAGTCGCCGCGAGAACATTGCATCCGGAGGAAATCCCCACCAGTAAACCTTCCTCGCGGGCCAGGCGGCGAACCATGGCATAGGCATCCTCGGTTTCGATCCAGAGATTGCCGTCCGCTAGATTTTCATCATAAAACCCTGGCCGGATCGCAGTGGGCATGTGCTTCAAGCCTTCCAGCCCGTGAAAGCCGCTCGAGGGTTGCGCCGACCAGCATTGCACGCCAGGGAAGTCGCGCTTGAGGCGCCGCGTCACGCCGGTGAACGTGCCGCTGGTGCCCATGGCCGCCACGAAGTGAGTCAGCCGTCCGCCGGTCTGCTTGATAATCTCCACAGCCGTGCCTTCGAAGTGCGCCTTCCAGTTGGCCGGATTATTGTACTGATCCGGATAGAAGTAACTGTCCGGATCCTTCTCGTAAATCTTCCGGCACAGGCGGATGGCGCCGTCGGAGCTTTCCGCCGCATCGCTGAAAATGGCTTCCGCGCCGTATGCCTTCAGGATCCGCTTGCGCTCTTCGGAGGCGTTGGCCGGCAGCACAAGCTTAACCTTGTAGCCGCGGCTGGCTCCGATCATGGCGTACGCGATTCCGGTATTGCCGCTCGTTGCATCGAGAATCGTCCGGCTGTGATTCAGCCGGCCGGAGCGCTCGCCGTCGAGCACCATGTTCACCGCTGCGCGGTCCTTCACCGATCCGCCCGGGTTGAAGTACTCCGCCTTGGCGCAGATCTCGACGCCGGGGAATTCGGCCGGAATCCGCTCCAATTGCACCAGCGGAGTATTGCCGATCGTGGCCAGCAACGGTTCCGCCTCGGTCCGGGCGAGGTGCAGGACGGGCACGACGTATGCCATGTTCACCTTCTTGGATTCATTTGCTCCCTTTTCGGATGCGAAGATCGCATCTGTAAGCAAGCAAAGGAATTTCCTGTTCTCTGAGCTTGCCCCATTGTAGCATCCCCCCAATCCCTGTCAACGAACTAGAGTAGCGTAACCTCCCTGTCGCTCAGGGCGAGCTGGGCTTGCCTGGATTTGGCCCTCCATGTGCGCGGTAATTGATAAGAGGATGACTATGAATTTCACCCCGAAAACTGAGGTCAGGCGCTTCGTCGGCGGGATTCTGACCACGGCGGTGATCGGAATAACGCCGTTGGTCGGCCATGCCGCACCCGCGCCAACCACCTACGCGATCGAAGAATCCGTCCAGGCGTACAGCCCCGCCGTGGAGGCGATTCCCGCACCCGGTTTACAAACCGCTCAGTCCGATCTCTACCAACCCGTCGTTTCCTGGCATAAGACCGAGAGTTGGGTCAAGAGGAACGCTCCGGTTGTTGGCGGAGCAGCGGGCGGCGCTTTAGTCGGAGGACTGGTCGGAGGCGGCGCCGGGGCTCTCATCGGTGGCGCCCTGGGTGGCGGCGGAGGCTACGCATACCAGCGATATAAGCGTCATCACCGCAATGAGCACGACCGCCACGAGTACGCCAACAGGGCAAACAGGGAGCAGGGACATTCCCGAAGTCATGAGCAAGCCCGCTGACGCTTTGCCTGCCGGTTACGAGGCGCCTGGGCCGTGTTCAATTACCCGGCCCGGCGCCTGTCTGCCTATCGACTCCATAGTCCTGCCGCGCCCGCGGGCAAGTGCAACGTTCTACAATACGCTGCATGTTTCCCCGCAAGGTTGCCGCTTCGGCACTGCTCCTCTTCGTTGCGCTTGCCTCCGCCCAGACTAAGCGCCCCCTCACCCACCGCGATTACGATGGCTGGAAGTCCATCACCAGCCAGAAACTCTCGAATGACGGTGAGTTCCTGGCCTACGGTGTGTTCCCGCAAGACGGCGACGGCGAAGTGATCATCCGCAATCTGGCAACCGGCAAAGAGCAGCATGAGCCCGCGGGCGCACGCCCTGCGCCGCCCCTGGCCGCCAACCCCGAAGAGGGCACTCCGCTCGAAGCTCGTAGTGTGACCATCGCATTCTCATCCGACAGCAAGACCGTGGTCTTCTCTGCGTTCCCCGCCAAGGCGGACCTGGAAAAGGCGCGAAAAGAGAAGAAGACCGGCGATCAGGCGCCGAAAGACGCCATGGTGATCGTCGATCTCGCCTCCGGTAGAGCCACCCGCATCGAGCGCGTGAAGCGCTTCCAGATGCCGGAGAAGGCGGCCGGTGTTCTGACCTACCTGAAAGAGGCAGCGGAAACCAAGGCGGCGCCGGCCAAGACGGATGCGGGCGAAGATTCCGACCAGCAGGGCGGACGCGGCGGGCGCGGAGGCGCCGGGGCGGCGAATGGGGCACGCCCGGAGTTCGGCTCGGACCTCGTGCTCCGCAAGCTTTCCGATGCGAGCGAGCGGACGTTTCCGGACGCAGTGGAGTTCTCACTCACCGACGACGGCACGCAACTCCTCTACGCCGTCTCGGCCCACGACACCGCAAAGAACGGCCTGTTCGCCGCTCCCGTAAATTCCGCCGATGCCCCTGCCTCGCTGCTGGCCGGAAAGGGAAAGTACCAGAAGCTGACCTGGGACGAGAAGCAGACTCAACTCGCGTTCGTCAGCGACCGCGACGATGCGGCATCGAAGCAGCCGAAGTGGAAGCTCTACGGATGGGACCGCCATTCCGCTGCCGCCGCGGAACTGGCTTCCGCGAGCACCCCGGGATTTCGCTCCGAGTTCGTCATCAGCGATAAGGGCAACCTCAGCTTTTCGAAGGACGGCAGCCGCATCTATTTCGGCTGCGCCCCTCCCACTCCCGCCAAGCCCGCGAACGCCGACACCAACCCGGACGACAAGGCCTCCGTGGATCTCTGGTCGTATAAAGACGATTACATCAACCCCATCCAGAAGGTCCACGCCACGCGTGACCGCAATCGAACATACACCGCCGTGTATCTCGTCCCCGAGCACAAAGTGGTGCAACTGGGCGATGCCGCCCTCGCGGAGGTCACCCCTTCGGAGAACCCGCAATGGGCGCTCGGCTCGGACGACCGCCAGTATCGCATTCAGGCCGATTGGGACGAGCGCTACTCGGATGCGTATCTGATCGATGAACGGACCGGTGCCCGCAAGATCGTAGCGCGGAAACACCACGGCGCGATCACGTCATGGTCACCGGGAGGCCGCTACCTCCTTGGCTTCGACGGCAAGAACTGGGAGACGATTTCCGTCCCCGACGGCACAGTCACCAACCTGACCTCGGGGCTCTCCGAAAAATTCTGGAACGAAGAAACCGACACTCCCAGCACCCCGGCCGCATACGGCTTCGCGGGCTGGACGAGCGACGGCAAATACGTCCTGCTCTACGACGAGTACGACATCTGGCGGGTGTCGCCGGACGGATCCGGCGCGAAGAACCTGACCAACGGCTACGGCCGGCAGCACAGTCTCCGGTTGCGCTACGTCCGGCTCGAAACCGATCCGCGCGTCCGCTGGATCGATCCGGCAAAACCGCTGCTGCTGCACGCCGAGAGCCTGAAAACCTGGGACACCGGCTTCTTCCGCACCGGGATCGAGGGCGGCGAACCGAAGCAGATCCTGCTGGGCCACAAGTATTTCGCTCCGCCCGTTAAAGCCAAAGACGCAGACGTTTACTTGCTGACAGGCCAGTCTTTTTCCGAATTCCCCGACCTGCTCATCACCGACTCCGGCTTCCGCGAACTGCGCAAAGTCAGCAACGCGAACCCGCAGCAGGCCGGAATCAACTGGGGCACGTCCGGGATTGTCGCGTTCAAGAATGCCGACGGCGTCCCGCTCACCGCCGCGCTCTACAAGCCCGAGAACTTCGACCCTCACAAGAAGTACCCCCTGATGGTCTATATTTACGAGAAGCTCACGGATCGCGTGAACCGGTATGTGGAACCCCGGCCCCAGCATTCCATTAACATCACTTACTACGTTTCGAACGGCTATCTGGTGCTGACGCCGGACATCGTTTACACCGTCGGCTACCCCGGCCAGAGCGCCCTGAAGTGCGTGTTGCCGGCGATCCAGGCGGTTGTGGATAAGGGGATCGTGGATGAGAACGCCATCGGCATCCAGGGCCATAGCTGGGGCGGATATCAGATCGCTTACATGGTGACCCAGACGAAGCGCTTCCGCGCCGTGGCTGCGGGCGCGCCGGTCGCCGACATGATCAGCGCGTACGATGGCATCCGCTGGGGAACCGGACTTCCCAGGCAGTTCCAGTACGAGCGGACGCAGAGCCGCATCGGCGGTTCCGTCTGGCAGTACCCCACGCGCTTCATCGAAAATTCGCCCATCTTCTGGGCCGACCGCGTACAGACCCCCGTCATGCTTCTGCACAACGATGCCGACGACGCGGTGCCATGGTACCAGGGGATCGAGTTTTACCTGGCGCTCCGCCGCCTCGGCAAAGAAGTTTACCTTTTCGTCTACAATGGCGAGCCGCACGGCTTGCGCCGCCGCGCCGACCAGAAGGATTACACCATTCGCCTCCAGGAATACTTCGACCATTACCTGAAAGGCGCGCCCGCCCCGGATTGGATGGTAAGGGGAGTTCCCTACCTCGAAAAAGACAAAACGGAAATATTGAATTTGGAATCCGAAAAACCGTAGCATAAGCCTACGGGCCCGCCCCTGTGGGCGAAGCCCGCTACCATCGCCATAGCTTTTCGGCTCCATAAACAGAATTAATCAGAATTCATCGAATCGAAAGAGTTTGGATGGTATCCTGTTTCATCCAAGGGAGTCGATCTATGTCCAAGCCACGCTTTTTTTCATTACTCTCCGTGTGCGCGTTGATCCTGATCGCCGCTGTCAGTGCCTTCTCCCAGGGCGCCGGCTCCGGCACGCTTACCGGCACGGTGACCGACCCGACCGGAGCGCTGGTTCCCGGCGCGACCGTGATCGTCCGCAACACCGATACCGGCATCGAACGCAAGACTGAAACCAGCGAGGGCGGCGTCTTCGGCGCAGCCTTCCTCCAACCGGGCCACTATGAGGTCCGCGCCTCCAAGACCGGTTTCGCGACGGTCCTTCGCAAGGACCTCGTACTCCAGGTCGGCCAGACCCTTTCCCTGGACCTCTCGATTGCCGTGCAGACGGCACAAGCCGAGGTGACGGTTACGGGAGAGGCTCCGGTCGTCGATACCGAAAAGACGGAGTCTTCGCAGGTGGTGAGCCAGGGCCTTGTGGAGAACCTGCCGATTGCGGGCCGCCGGTGGGACAACTTCGCGCTGCTGACCCCCAACGTCACGACCGACGGCGGCAGCGGCCTGGTTTCCTACCGCGGCATCTCGGGCCTCTATAACGAGAACTCGGTCGACGGAGCCAACAACAATCAGGCGTTCTTCTCCGAGGCACGCGGCCGCGCCCTCAGTGGCGCTTACGTCTACAGCATGGATTCCATCAAGGAATACCAGGTCAGCTCCAGCAACTACAGCGCCGAACTGGGACAGGCGGCCGGCGGCGTGGTCAACGCGGTGACCAAGTCCGGCACGAACCAGGTTCATGGCGACCTCTTCTATTATCTGCGCTATCCCTCGCTGAACGCGCTCGATCCCATCAGTAAGTCGCAGGGCATCTACAGCCAGCCGATTCACCAGCAGCAGCAGTTTGGCGTGAGCATAGGCGGGCCGATCATTAAGGACCGGCTGTTTTACTTTGTGACCTACGACGGCTCACGCAAGGTCAACCCCGTCACTTACACCAGCAGTTCGCGCTTCCCCCTCACCTGCCCGGCGCAGGTTACGGGCTCCCAATGTGCTTCGGCAAACAGCTTCCTGGCGGCGCAACTCGGGGTTTTCGCGCGCGCCACGAACCAGGACCTCGGGTTCGGCAAGCTCGACTACCAGTTCAATGCCTCGAACCACGTCAGCGCGTCGCTGGACTTCATGAACTATCACGCGCCCAACGCTTACAGCACCAGCCCTTCCTATAACAATCTTTCGGTAAGCGCCAACGGCACTAACACCACCCACGAGCGGATCTTCGTAACCAACTGGGATTCCACCATCAGCAACAACGTGGTGAATAACCTCCGCTTCCAGTGGGGCCGCGACCTGGAAATCACTTCCGCCAATGCGGCCGGGCCCAGCGTCGGAATCGCCAGCGTGATGACCTATGGCATGCCGAACGCCCTGCCCCGCCCGGCCTTCCCCGACGAGCACCGCTACCAGGTCTCGGACACGGTATCGTTCGTTCACGGGCGCCACACCTTCAAAGCCGGGCTCGACCTCAACTTCATTCACGAACTGCTGATCAATCTGTACCAGGGCGGCGGGCTTTACAACTACAGCGGCAGCGCCCAGACCGCGTTCAACAACTGGGTGCTGGACATGTACGGCATCAACACCGGGGACGGTCTCACCGGCCGCCACTTCGCCAGTTTTGCCCAGGTCACCGACCCTATCACCGGCGTTGGCAGGGACGATTTCTACAACAACGACGTGGCCGGCTACCTGGAAGACAACTGGAAGGTGAATTCGCGGCTGACGCTCAACCTGGGCGTCCGCTACGACCTTCAGATGGTTCCCCAACCGCCGAAGCCGAACACCGCCACCCCGCTCACTACGCTCTATTCCAGCACCATCAAGATCGACAAAAACAATTTCGCCCCGCGGATCGGCGTGGCCTGGAACCTGGCAAACAATACCGTGCTGCGCGCGGGCTACGGTATGTTCTTCGCCAAGACCTCGAACAGCACCTACTACGCCATCCGTGTGGAAAACGGCGTCTACCAGCAGACCTTTAACTGCACCCCGACTACCTGCCCGACCCTGAGTTTCCCCAACGTGATCTTTCCCGCTCCGGGCCCCGCGCTGACCGCGCCCTTCGCCGGTGCGCTGACCCCGCAGGTCACGACGTTCGCGCCGCCCGCCGCCACGCAGTTGACCCACGGGCTGGTGCCGGATTTCATCAACCCCCTGGTTCACGAGGGCGAGGTTACCTTCGAGCGCCAGTTGCCCGGCAATACCAGTTTCTCGGCCGCTTACGTTTTCAGCCGCGGCATGCACCTGCCGATGTTCATCGACAGCAACCTTCAGCCTGCCACAGGGACCCGCAGCTACGATGTCCTCTCGACCGGCGGCACGACCGCCCAGACCATCTCCGAGCCCTTCTACACTAAACGCACCGACGCCACAGGCGTAATTCTGGCCGGGTCGAGCGACGTTAATTCCTGGTACAACTCCATGGTCATCTCGTTCCGCAAGCCGATGAGCCATGGCCTCGAGTTCCTGGCGAACTACACTCTCAGTAAGGCCACGGACGGAGGCGAAGTGCCCGGCCAGTACGGCACGTTCTACGGCACCGATTCCCCGGTCGATCCGTTCAACCGCAAGCTGGAGTATGGGACTTCGGATCTGGATCAGCGCCACCGGTTTGTCGCCAGCGGAGTCTGGATGCCCCGGATCAACGGCATTTCAAGCACGCCCCTCCGCCTGCTCGTGAACGGCTGGAACTTTTCCAGCATTCTCACGATGGCGACCGGGCAGCCAATCACGGGGCAGATCAGCGGATTCCCCTCGGGTGGTCCCAACGGCGGACTGACCGGGGGCATGGTCAGCAACTCCGGTGGGTCGATCGGCGGCCGCGCTCCCTGGATCCCTCGTAACTCCTACCGGCTGCCCTCGCTCCACAACCTGGATTTCCGCATCGGCCGCGAGTTCTCGATCGCGGAGCGCATGCGCCTCCAGTTCATCGGCGAGGCTTTCAACGCTTTCAACACCACGAACATTACGGCCGTCAACACGACCCAGTACAACTACTCGAACGCGGGCAGCGGCGCGTGCGCCGGCCACACCAACGGCTGCCTGGCTCCGAACGCGGCATTCATGGCCCCGACCACCGCTTCGAACTTCGTGTACGCATCGCGCCAGTTGCAGATCTCCGCACGCCTGACCTTCTGAACCCTTCAGGGGCGGAACTCCGCTTCCGCCCCTGCTGTTGTGCCATACAATAAGCTGCATGCGGATTCCGCTCGCGCTTCTCTTTGCGGCTGCTGCGTTCGCGCAACAGGCGCCTCCTCCTCAGATTCCCTGGAATCTTCGAAATATCTATCAACTGGTCAACGATTACGGCAACACCGCGCGCTACGCCGCCGAAAACCAGAAACTGCAGCCCCCCGCTCCCGGTGAGGAGCGCGTGGTCTTCATGGGCGACTCCATCACGGACGGATGGGGCCGCGGCAATAACGGCAGCACCTTCTTCCCCGGCAAGCCGTACGTTAACCGCGGGATCAGCGGTCAGGTTACCGCACAGATGCTTCTGCGCTTCTATCCCGACGTGATCGCGCTCAAGCCGGAAGCCGTGCTGATCCTCGCGGGCACGAACGATATCGGCGGCAACATCGGGCCGGTGTCGCTCGAGACCATCGAGAACAACCTGATGGCCATGAGCGACATGGCGCGCGCCAACGGCATCAAAGTGATCCTGGCCTCGCTGACGCCGGTATGCGATTACCACCGCCCTCAGACGGAAGCGCGGCCGCCCGCCGCCATCAACGCGCTGAACCGCTGGATCAAGGACTATACCGGGAAGAACCACTTTGTTTACCTGGATTATTTCTCCTCCACCGTGGACGATAAGGGCTTCTTCAAAGCGGAAATCACCAACGACGGCCTCCACCCCAACGCCGCCGGGTACAAAATTATGGGGCCGCTGGCCGAGAAATCAATCGCCGAAGCACTGCGTAAGTAGCCGGAGACAGAAAACCATGAAAGACCGCCGGAGTTTTTTGAATCAGATGCTGGCCGCGGGCGGAGTTGCCGCCGCGGCGTCGCCCATGGCACAGGCGCAGGGAGCCGGTTCCGCCGATTTCCCCTTACTCCCGCATTATGCGCGGGCGCAGAATTATAAGTCCCTGAAACAGGGCAGTTGGGACCGCACGGGCGGCAATCGCGATTCCTGGACCATCCCCGCGGGAGGCACCTACGAGGTGTTCAACGCCCAAGGTCCCGGCATCATCTCCCACATCTGGTTCACCATCGCGGCCCGCGGCGGGGATCATCTGAAAGAGATCGTCCTGCGCGGCTATTGGGACGGTAACCAGAAGCCGAGCGTGGAGGCGCCCATCGGCGACTTCTTCGGCCTCAATTTGAACTCCTACTTTCACTACGAATCGGCATACCTCGCCTGTTCGCCCGGCAAGTCGCTGAACTGTTACTTCGCCATGCCTTATCGGCGCTCCGCGCGGTTCACCGTCACCAACGAAGGCAAGCAGGAAGTGCCCTCGTTCTACTCCAACATCGACTACATGACGGTTCCCGCGCTGCCCGACGACATTCTCTACTTCCACGCGCAATACCGGCAGGCGGCGCCCTGCGTCCCCGTGCTGACCCAGGGGCCGAAGCTCAATCTCGACGGCCGCCACAACTACGTCTACACGGAATCGCGCGGCCGCGGCCACCTGATGGGCGTGACTCTCGGAGTCCTGCAAAATGCCAACGGCTGGTGGGGCGAAGGCGACGAGATGATTTTCGTCGATGACGAATCGAAGCCGCTGATCACCGGCACGGGTTCCGAAGACTACTTCCTCGGCAGTTGGGACTTCGGCGGCCGCGACGGCGCGGTTCCCTTCGCTCACCGGATGTACGGCGCGCCGCTGATCGTCAATGCCGAGCGGACCGGCGGACGATACTGCTGCTATCGCTGGCACGGCGATAACCCGGTGACGTTCGAGAAGTACCTGAAATACACCATGGAGCACGGCCACGCCAACGACCGTGGAGACAACTTCTTCTCCGTGGCTTACTGGTATCAGGACGCACCGTTCACCGATTTTCCGTCGCTGCCGGCGCTCGAAACCCGGATTCCGATAGTCAAGACCGCCTGATTGGAACCGGCGCGCGCCCGCGGTGTCTAAGCCCGAAGGGAGGTGTTATGCGTTCCCTAGCCTTCTTGCTGGTCCTGGTAGCCGCCGTTGCGGCACAGGACCGGCAGGCCAGCCGCGATTTGCTGAACCATGGAGTTCAGGCATTTAAAAACGCGCGGTACGCCGATGCCGTGAACGCCTTTCAAAAGGCCGTCGAAGCCGACCCCGCGTTTACCACGGCGTGGCTGTATCTCGGGACGGCCTACATGCAGCAGTACATCCCGGGCGCGGACGCGCCTGAAAACCAGAGCAACGCCGATAAGGCCGAAGCCGCGTTTCAGCGTGTGCTCCAGAGCGATCCGGCGAATTTGGTGGCACTCTCGTCCCTGGCCTCGCTCAACCTGAACCAAAAAAACTGGGATAGCGCCCGCTCCTGGTACAAGCAGTTGCTGAATATCGATCCCAACAACGCCGAAGCGTATTACTCGACAGCATTCGCCGACTGGGCCCAATGGTATCCGGCATACGGCCAAGCCCGGACAAAGTCCGGCATGGCTCCGGCACAACCCGGCCCGATCCCCGACCCGGCGGTGCGTACCGCCCTGCGGAGCCAGTGGTGGCCCACACTCGAAGACGGCATCTGGAACCTGAACCGGGCTCTGGAAATCAACCCGAAGTACGGCGACGCCATGGCCTACATGAACCTCTTCCTGAGGGAGCGGGCAGACTTACAGGACACGCCGCAGCAATACCAGCAGGACGTCAGGGAAGCAGACCAATGGGTGCAGAGGGCTATCGAAGCCAAGAAGTATACCGCGGCGCAGCCGGGAAGCACCGGAGCACCGCCAGCTCCGCCGCCACCTCCCGGACCTGCCGGAGCATCCCCGCGGCTACGTGTGTCGAATCCGCCCGAGCCCGTGTCCAAAATCGACCCGGTGTATCCGCCTTTGGCACGGCAGGCCCGAATCCAGGGAACGGTGCGGCTTGACGCCGTGTTGGACAAGGAAGGCCGGGTGGTTCAATTGCGGGTTTTAAGCGGCCATCCCCTGCTGGTCCCCGCCGCGCTGGAAGCCGCAAAGCAATGGGTTTACGCGCCCACGCTACTGAATGGCGAACCCGTGCAAGTCGCCACCGAGATCGCCGTGAATTTCATTCTTCCGCAGCCTCAGTAGGGTAGGCCAATCCGGGCCTGCCCACGCGCCGAAAGGCACGCTCCGCGCGCTGGGCAGGCCAGGAGGCCTACCCCACCTACCGCACCGGCCGTAGTGTGGACACGCGGCGATCCGTATACACCGCGAGTTCGCGGTCAGCGTCCGCATGCGGCCGAGCAGGAAGGCGCGCTCCGCCCGCTCTAAAACTGAATCCCGAGCACGAATTCCGCCTGGTTCTGGTTGCTGTGGAACCCGCCGTTCAAATCCAGAAAATGCTGCGCTCCCCACCGCGTGTACCGCACCTCCGGCACCAGATGAATCAGCAGCGCGTGAATATCCAGCCCCGCGCCAAGCACGATTCCCCGTGTCGTAGTCTCGTTCACTCCGCCCGTGCCGGTCGAAATATTGCCCGTCGTGAGCACTTGCTGGACACCCTGGAGGGTGTCCCATGCCAGGCCGCCATCGATGAACGGCCGCAGCGGGCCCTTGGACCCGAACCGGTACTTAGCGAGGATCGGGAACTCCCAGGCGTTCGCCGTAGTCGAGAGCGCCTGGTTCGCCGTAATCCCGGTCCCTGTCCCCGAGAAGCCGAAATGCCGGAACAGGGCATCCGCTTCGATTCCCAATCCAAACGGCAGCCGCACTTCGGCCGTGACTCCAAAAAGGTAGCGATTCGTATGAGCGAAGTAGTCGAAGTTCTGGGTTTTGGCGGTGTCCACGAAATCGCTCAGCGGAACCCCAACCTTCACACCCGCGGAGAAGGGCTGGCACACGGCGGATACGGCCGTCAGTATAAAAATGAACAGGAGTCGGGTCATGGCTTGAGCCTAGCACCCCGGCTTCCACTGTATGCTCAGACCCGCAGCGAAAAGGTCTCGCCGAGGTATATCCGCTTGACTTCGGGGTCGCGCTCCAGCGCCTCCGGGCTGCCCGCGCGGAAAATGCGGCCGTTATTGATGATATACGCCCGGTCGGTCACCACCAGCGTCTCGCGGACCGCGTGGTCCGTGATTAGAATGCCGATGCCCGAACGCTTCAGGTCGAAGATGATGCGCTGAAGTTCCAAAACCTGTATGGGGTCGATTCCGGAAAACGGTTCGTCGAGCAGCAGGAAACTGGGATTGATCACCAACGAGCGCGCGATCTCAACACGACGCCGCTCCCCGCCGGAGAGCATATAGCCGCGGCTGCGGCGCACTGTTTCCAGCCCGAGCTGATCGATGAGCCGGTCCAGCGTCTCCCGCCGCTCCCGACCGCGAATCGGCAGCGTCTCGAGGATCGCCAGAAGGTTTTCTTCCACCGTCAGCTTGCGGAAGATGGAAGCCTCCTGCGGCAGATAGCTGATTCCGCGGCGCGCCCGCTGGTACATCGGGAGGTTCGTGATATCCCGCTCGTCCACCAGGATGCGGCCGGAGTCCGGACTGATCAGCCCGACGATCATATAAAACGACGTGGTCTTTCCCGCGCCGTTCGGACCGAGCAGCCCGACCACCTCGCCCTGCTTCACAAACACCGAAACATCGTCCACGACACGACGGCCGCGATATGTTTTGGAAATCTCCCGGGTCTCGAGTTTATTCATGCAGGGGGGTCACTCGTTGCGTTTGTAGCGGGTCTTGACAGGCTGGTCTTTCGACCCATTTAAGAGCAGCCTATCATCGTCCGCCCAATAGGTCAATCCTTTGGGGGCCACGGTGGTGCCGTCTTTGCTGTCTATGAGCTTCGGCGTCCCGCCCAGAAGAATGATCTTCTGTTGGTCCGGGTAATACTCGGTGTGCTCGCCCGTGCCGTTCCGCGTGCGTTCGGGCGACGCCTGAAAGATCTCGACGGCGCCGTCGGCGGTGGCCTTTTCGAGCCGCGAATCGGACCCCGATTCGGCCAGCCAGGCGTGGATCTCGCGCCCCTTCACCACCAGGCCGGGACGCTTGAGCACCGCCCCTCCGCTGTAGTAAGCCAGGCGGTCGGAATCGGTATACACCAGGTGCGGCGCCCGTACTTCGGTCAGCACCGGCGCGGCGGGCTGCTTCGGCTTCTCCTTCGTTTTGGCCGGCGTTTTGGGCGGGTCGCCCTTCGGCTGCTCCCAGAGATTCGTCACCACATTCCCGTTGGCGATGAGCGAGTGCTTCTCCCGGTCGAGATCCACCGTATCCGCCTGAATGCGATTCGCGCCCTGCCACATCAGCACCTTGCCCTGGTAATGAACGAGGCGGTTGCGATTGGTGGATTCCATCTTCCCGGCCTGCGCCTGTAGCGGGTCGTCGCCGGAGAGCATCTCCGAATTCTTCTTCTGGTTCTTGTCCGGAAGACGGCTCGAGTTGACGTTGCCCTCGGCTATGAAATTGCCCGTCCGCTGGTCCAGCCGGATATGATCGCCGGAGGTGGACCCGGTCGTGTCCCACACGCGCGCGGCGCTATCGAGCACCATCAGATCGGTCGCGGCGTCGAGCGTCGCCTTGGCCGCGCGGGCCCTGCGGTCGCCCTCTTCATAGCTGAAATCGCCGGTCTGCTCCATGCCCGTCATCTTGCCGGATTTGTCGAACAGCGCCTGCATCTGCCGGCTGGTGGTGACGGTGGCGGCGCGCTTGCGCTTGAGCTCGTCGGCGGTGGGGTCCGTCTGCGTCCGGACATTGTTCGCGCGGAAGGACTCGATCCGGTTCTGTGGCCCGTAGGCGATGAACATGTCGTTCCCGGTCAGGGTCCGGTGATGCTGCGACGGCTGGTTGGGCAGGAACTCCAGGGTGCCGGGGCTGAAGGCCGCGACACTCGCGATTTCACGGCCCCCGTCGCGCATTTTCATCTCCATCCGGTCCGCCCGCAGGACATGCGTCTCACCCGGCAGGCGGCCGGGCGCAGGAAGCGGACGCGAAGCCACTTCCGAGTTTCCCGAGGCGTCCACGCTGGTGAGCACGGTATCGTTTTCGTCATCCGTAGGAACGAAATTCATTTCCACGTGGTACGCGGTGACCGTGGTCTCGGACGCCTCGGAGGTGGCCACCATGCGCGCATTGGTCTGGGCGATGATCTTCTGCACCAGCCCGTCGTCTCCGAAATCGGTCCACAGTTCGTCAGCCGAGTACTGCAGCTTGCGATGCGGGTAGATATCGCTGCCGTGGGCCTTGGTGGCTTCGATCTTTCGGATGAACTTGCTGCCGGTGCCGTCGTCTTCGAGGTGGATGACGGCGTTTTCGCCCTCCACGACGGTATTCTCACGGGTCAGGCGACCCCACGGCTTCAGCCAGACCTCGGAAGTGTCCTCGTGGTAGTCCAGGCTGCCGCCTTCCACCAGCATCGGCTTGGCGTGCGGCCCCTTCGTCTTCCACTGCAGCCGCGCGTCCTTCTTCATGAGCAATTCGTGGGTGGCGGGGTCGTAAAACGCCCCGGTGGAACTGCCGTCCCCATTTTCGAAGGTGAAGCTGGAGGCCTGGTCCGTCTCTACCTTGCCCGTGTCCGTATCGAAATCCACTCCGGAAGATTTGATCGTAACGGGAGCATGCTTCAACCCGCCCTGCTCCGGGACGTTCAGCGTGATCTCCACTTCGCCATCCGACCGCAACCGGTGGTCGGCCTTGAAAAACGCAGCCGCGGCGGACTTGACCAGGTTGTACGTCTGCCCGTTCTGGCTGTGGATCTTCATGGTGACGCCCTTGAGGTCTACCCGCGAGGTGTCGCGGGCCTCCCGGAAGTCGTCGGCCGTGGCTTCGATCTTGGTGTAGGTACTGGTCGTCTCGCTGTAGGTCCACTTCTGGGCCGTGGAATTCAGTTCGTCCGGAAGTTTCGCGGGCCTGGCCGGCGCTTGCTCGCGAATCGCTCTTTTCTGGGCTCGGAAGGTGAGGCCAACGCCGCAAATGATGGCGAGAATGGCCACCAGCAAGAGCCAGCGTGTGCCTCGCATGGGGATCCCCTCCATGATAGCGCGCTGCCCCCTCACAGGGCCCCGACCATGAGGGAGCGGGCCGTGCTCACCAGAAGGCCTACCCTACTATGCCGCTTTCGCCGGCTCCACTATCGAAGACGCGCCGCAACCCATATAATGCTGACGCGGCCAATCGCGTCTTCATTCCCTTTGGCGGATGGTCGCGGCTCTGTGGGCGGCATTAGTGAACTCGGCCCATCTTATCGAGAGGCCAGTAGACGAACACGGCTTTGCCGTAGATATTTCGCCGCGGGACCCAGCCCCACATCCGGCTGTCGCTCGACTGGTTGCGGTGATCGCCGAGAACAAAATAGTCGTTCGCAGGAACCGTGACCTCGCGGCCGTCACGCCACGTGGAATCGTCGCGGTTCTCGGGCGGGATGTAACTCTCGACGAGTTCCTTGCCGTTCACGTAAACGCGGCCGTCATCGATGCGGATGCGGTCGCCGGGAATCCCGATCACCCGCTTGATGTAGGACTTCGACATGTCCTGCGGGTACCAGAACACCACCGTGTCGCCGCGCTCTACGCTGCTCAGCCCGAACCGGTACGTGAACTTGTTGATGAAGATGCGTTCCTGGTCGGTGAGCGTCGGCATCATGCTGGTGCCTTCCACCTTCACCGGCTGGTAGATGAACACGATCAGGACCACTGCGATCAGTACCGAAAAGACCAGATCGCGCACCCAGGAGAGGGCGTTCCGAAGGCCGCTTCGCCTGGGCGGAGCCGGCGGGAGAGGTTCGTCCGGAGCGTTATTCCGCGGTTCTTGTTCCAGCATCCTCTACTAAAAATTATAGACGGTCCGCCCCGCGGTTCGGTTGCCCGTTACTGTAGAAGACGTCCTAAAGCGGGCAGTGGCACGGCGCCTGCGTTCAGCGCCGCATCGTTGAATTCAGACAGTTTATAAGCGCTTCCCTTGGCCTTGATGTATTCTCCGCGCACGCGCAGCCAGCCGTTCCAGCCCAGGAAATACATCGGCAACTGGCAGGAGGAAAGCTTCGCTCGCTGCAATTTTGCGGTGGCTTCCTCGTGCTCCTGGAAGGTCTTCTGCTCCATCAGCTCGAGCGCCTCCTGGTCCGTCATGTTGAGCATTTGCAGGCGCACATCGAGGATCAGGTTGGCAATGACGCGCAATTCCTCCTTGGCGAACGTGAGAGCCATCTCGGGCGAGTGGTTGAGAAAGCCTTCGTCGAGCATGGTCTGGGTCGCGTACTGCGCCCACCCCTCGATGTAAGGGCCGTTCCCGAAGACGGCCCGCAGCAGGCGCCTGGCGGGCGGCTTCACGTCGTTGGCGAACTCGAACTGCACGTAATGGCCCGGCATCGCTTCGTGGATCGTGAGCAGCTTGAGCTTGTAGAAGTTGTATTCGCGCAGCTTGGAATCGATGCGTGAAGCAGGCCAGCTGTCCGGAATGGGCGTGACCCAGTAAAACGCTCCCAGTTGCGGCTCGAGGGCCGGGGCGGGGTTGAAGCCGCCGACCGCGTAAATGCCGCGCATGAACTCCGGGGTTGGAATGACCTGCAGGTTCGAGCGGGTGGGGAGCGCCAGCAGCCGTTTCTGCGCGACGAAGGCGCGGGCCTCTTCCAGGTCTTTGCGGGCGTCGTCCATGTACGACTCGCGGGTGGAGTGGCGCTCCGCGATTTTGGCGAGCACTTCGCCGATCACCGCATTTTCGCGAGCGTCGCCCGAGAGGTCCCCGTGGTCGCCGTGCCTGGGGAACATTTCGTGGTGCAGGGGCAGCGCCTGCTCCAGCATGTGCGCGCGCACCTCCGCCATGCGGCGCTCTGCCATTTCGAGCGCCGTATCCGCCTCTACACCGCTTTCGAGCGAGTAGCGGAATTTTCGCATGTACCGGTCGTGCCCGAGCCGCCAACTGGCATCGTCGCGGTTCGCCAGGTTGGTTTTGAGATAGTCCTGAAACTTCTTGAGCGCATCGAGGGCAGGACCTGCCGCCGCGGTGTAGGCGTCGCGCAGGTCTTCGGGAACCGACTGGCGAAGAGTCTTATCGACCAGTTCGATATTGCCCTGGTTTTCCTCCTGCGCCACCTGCGTCCAGATGTCCGGCGCGGACGTTAGATTCACTCCGGCCTGGTCCAGGTAGAGCGGAACCGCTTTCAGGCGGGCGATGATATCCCCGAAGCG
Source organism: Bryobacterales bacterium (assembly GCA_963796485.1). Lineage (GTDB taxonomy): Bacteria > Acidobacteriota > Terriglobia > Bryobacterales > Bryobacteraceae > CAWCDJ01. The sequence continues at coordinate 36,831 of CAWCLV010000007.1, read as the reverse complement.
CTTCTCCTTTGGGCCGTAATCGAGCATGTACGGATTGAAGAGCGCATTCCCGAGAGACTCGACATAGACGGTCGGATTGTGAAGGTAGCTATGGACCTCCTGCAGGTCGAGCAGCGCCAGCGAAGTCTGGTCCTGCAGGATGGTGAAATCGGCTTGATCCTCGGGGCTGAGCTCGGCGGGATTGAGGGCGTGCAGGCGCTGCTCGAAACCAACGTAGAACCGGCGCTGCCTGTCGATGGAGGCCGGGCTGAAATCGTCCAGCATCCGGTCGAGGTTCTGGTTCCGATATCGGTGCAGCCCGACGCTGGTCGCGAAGGAAGGGGAAAACGAGATCGCGGTGTACACGAACTCTTCGGAAAGCCGGGCGAGTTCTTCGGTCGGGTTAGCGCGGCGGCATCCGGCGGTAAGCACGATGAGCGTGACAAGGATTACAGCGATTTTCGCCATCGCTGCAATTGTACCGTTTGTCTACGGGTCAGCCTGCAAACGAGCGTGGAACTCGCGGTGAAACGGGGAGCGGGACCGATACCGGTTCGGGGCGGGTACTCCGCTGCATCAGCCGGAGTTCGTATAGCACGCGGGCCCGTTCGTCGGTGGCCCGGCGCTCGAGGACGCCATCCGCAATGACGCATCCCCAAAGAAGGGCGACTGATAGTGTCATCGCCGCTAAACCCTGTCCGGTGATTTTCGCGATCGGCATTCCGCCGTCCTCCTTGGCGTCAGAGATATGCAATCCCCATGCCACAACGGGACTCAGTGATTTCAAAAGGCTTCACCTCGTGCTGCGTCGCCCGGTCGGCACCCGGCAGCACAAGTGACGCATCGCTATACACACTCAATGACAGCCCATGCAGGTAAATTCGCGCCCGTGGCAGACCGCGCAGGTGGATTTGTCCAGGTTCAGCTTTCCGGTGGAGTGGGCATCCAGGAAATGGGGGATGGAGTGGCTCGCCGGCCGCAGCGAAGCCTCTTTGGAATGACAGGTTTCGCAGCTCCAGGGGTTGTCGATGACGGTGTGGCAGACCAGGCAGTCGGCCATCTGGGGCATCACGGCGGCGGTGACCTGGTCGGATGAGTCCATTCCCCGGTGGCAGGCCTCACAGGCGTTGCCGGTGCCCAGCAAAGGGCGCACCGCGGCGGAAGGCTGAAGGTAGTTCCCGTGGTCGATCGCCTTCGCCAGGAGCGGCCCCAAATCGCCCATTCTCAGGTGGAGCGCATGGCTGAACCGGGCCACCGGAGCGGGCCCGGCCGGTAAAGGACCGCTCGCCTGTCTGCCGTCGTCATGACACTGCCCGCACACTTTGGAGCCCGGCAGCAGATTGTCCCGGGCGCCGGCGCTGGCGGGCGCCGCAGTGTGGCAGCTCGTACAAGCCAATTTCATGCGCAGGTGCAGGCGGTGCGAAAACGGTGCCGCCTGGACTGCGCCGCATAGCAGCAGAAGGTAAAGGGTCCGCACTACTGGCCGTAGCTGAGCCGCCAGATCCGGCGATTGCCGTCCTCGGAAACTAACAGGCTGCCGTCAGGCAGTTGCAGCAGAGCCACGGGGCGGCCCCAAACCTCGCGTTGATCGGGACCGAGCATCCACCCGGTGACGATTTCGCGCGGCGGTCCGGCAGGCTCCCCGTTCTTGAACGGCACGAAGGCGATCGACTGGCCGACGCGCTTCGAGCGGTTCCATGAGCCGTGAAACGCCAGGAAGGCGCCCCCCTGGTACTCTTTCGGGAACTGCTTGCCGGTATAGAACACGTAATCCAGCACCGCCACGTGCGCGCCGAGAATTTCGTCCGGTACCACGGTCTTGGCGACCAGGTCGGGGCGCAGCCCTTTGTTCGTCGGGTCTTCGTGCGGCCCGATGTAGGCATAGGGCCAACCGTAAAACGCGCCCTGCCGGACGTGCGCCAGGTAGTCGGGCACGAGGTCGTCGCCGAGATCGTCGCGCTCCTGTACGGCAGCCCAGAGTGTGTCTGTGCCGGGATACCAGTGGATCCCGATGGGGTTCCGCAGGCCGGAAGCGAATATCTCATGGCCCGAGCCGTCCAGATTGTAACGGCTGATCGCGGCCCTGCGGGGATCCTCTCCCGGGGAGGAATTCGACCCCGAGCCGACTCCCACGTAGATCTTCCTGCCGGCGCGATCGATCAACAGGCTGCGGGTCCAGTGGTGTTTGTCGATGCCTTCGAGCGAGATGATCTGCTGGCCCTTCCCGGCGGTCATGGTCTTCGAGTCGTACGGATAGCGCTTGACGGAATCCGACTCGCCCACATAGAGATAGCCGTTGTGATAGGCGAGGCCGTAGGGCTGGTAGAGGCCCTCGATGAGCTTCTTCGGCTCCTTGCCCTGGAATACGTAAACCGTGCCGTTCGGCTTGGGGGCCGCATCGGCGAGGATCACTTCGTTGCTCGGGCCCAGGATCATGTACCGCGGGCGGCGGAAACCATCCGCCCAGATTTCCATGTGGAAACCTTCGGGCACCTTGAGCTGTGCCCCGTCCGGCTGCGGAATTACGTGGGGGCCGTTATTGGAAGACGGAGTGGCGTACGGAGGAGGCAGCTTCGGTTGTTCGGCTGCGTAGAAAACGACAGAAGCGGCCGATAGCAGGGCCGCACCCAGCAGAATCCCTCTCAAATGCATGCTCCTATGATGCCATGAGAGTGCGGGAGGAAACAGAAAAGGCCGGGCACCTGGCCCGGCCCTGATTTGATCGCTAAATAGAAGCTCTAGCGCGCCGCCATGAGGGCCCGCAGCCGGCGGGCACGCTCGGGGGCTCGCAACTGCCGCAACGCCTTGGCTTCGATCTGGCGGATCCGCTCGCGGGTGACGTCGAATTCCTGCCCGATCTCTTCCAGCGTGTGCTCGCGCTCGCAGCCGATCCCGAAGCGCATCCGGATGACTTTCTCTTCCTTGGGGGAGAGCGTCTTCAGGATGCCTGCCGTCTCGTCGCGGACGTTCGATTCGATCACGGCGTCCACGGGCGAACCGACCCAGCGATCTTCAATGAGATCGCCGAGGGCGGACTCGCCGTCCCGGCCGACTGGAGTTTCGAGCGAGACCGGGTCGCGAGAAATGGTCTTCAGCTTCTGAACTTTTTCGACCGGGATGTCCATCCGGCGGCCAATTTCGTCATTTGTAGGAGTACGGCCGAGTTCCTTTTCCAACTCGCGGGTGGCCCGCAGGAACTTGTTCATACTCTCGTTCATGTGGACCGGGATACGGATGGTCCGGGACTGGTCGGCGATGGCGCGGGTAATGGCCTGGCGAATCCACCAGGTCGCATAGGTCGAAAACTTGTAACCGCGCCGATATTCGAACTTGTCCGCCGCGCGCATCAGGCCGATATTGCCTTCCTGAATCAAATCAAGGAGATGCAGGCCGCGATTGACGTATTTCTTGGCTACCGAAACCACCAGCCTGAGGTTGGCCTCGACCAGGTCCTTCTTGGCGCGCTCCGCCTCCGCTTCGCCGTGGCGAATCACGGTCAGGCTGTGCTTCAGTTCGGGAAGGGTCGCGCCGGCCGCGGTTTCCCGCTTCCGGATCTCGCGTTTCAGTTCCCGTACACGGGCCTGCTGGAGCGGGTTATTGCGGGTCTCCAGTTTCTTGGTCTCGCTATCGAGATGGCTGATTTCCTCGACGGCGCGCTCGATCTCGCGGGCGAATTCCTTCCATTTGATGCTGCGGAAGGGGGTCCGCCGAATTGCCAGAGAGGTCTCCACCCTGGCCCGGTTTAACTTGGCGCACAGGCGTTTGCGCGGGCGCTTGTTGGCAACCGGGGTGGCGTCCACTTTTTCCTGCAACTGGGCCTGTTTCTTTTGCAACAGCAGGATTTCCGCGAACTGTTTGGCGGCTTCGGCACGGACCTTGAGGTCCGCCGGGGTGCCTTCCTCCACGTCGCCAAGATCTACCTGGCTTTCGAGTTCCAGGGTTTCTCTTTTTATTTGCTCCGACAGTTCGACGACCACGCCCTGCACTAGGGCGGAGCGACTGATCGCCTTCTGCATCCGCAATTTGCCGCGTTCCATCCTGCGGGCAAGATCCACCTCGCCCTCGCGGGTCAATAACGGAACGGCACCCATTTCGCGCAGATATACGCGGACCGGGTCGTCCGTATAAATCGATTCCTCCACAGGAGGCGGGTGCAGGAAATCGGGTTCGTGGGTGGCCTCAGGGTCGAAGAACTTGGCTTCGTCCTCAAAATTAAGGCCCAAGGTTTCTGGATTGTCCGCTAAAAACTGATCTTCAAAATGGTCCAAAAGACTCACCTCCCCCATTGACACGCGACAATACTACATCGTCGTGTCCTGGGAAATGGGTTATTGAGAAAAGAACCGACTCTCTGCTGGTCCGGCCCGAAGTGTCGCGAGGATCGGGTGCATTCGGGGTTCGACTTCCGACTGATCATATCACAATCCCCAGCAAAGTTTAGCTCTAATTTTAAAGATGTCTTAAAACTGAGAAGGTTACATGCATTTCAGCACGCGACCGTGAACCTGTATCCTGGTCAAAACCGGACGATCAAGTGAGCTTCTGCCGCACCAGGTTTTTCAACTCGTTGAAGAACGCCTGCTCATCCTGAAAGTCGCGGTAAACGGAGGCAAATCGCACATAGGCGATCTTGTCCAGATCCCGCAGACTATCCATCAGATATTCTCCTATCTCCGTAGTAGATATTTCCCGATCGGGGGAGTCGCTGACCTTGGATTCGACGCGGTTTACCAGTTCCGCGAGCTTCGCCATGCTTACCGGGCGCTTTTCGCACGCCTTCAGCAAACCTCCCAGCACCTTCTGGCGGTCGAACTTCTCTCGGCGCCCGTCCTTCTTCACTACCATGTAGGGGACTTCATCGATCCGCTCGTAGGTGGTGTACCTTCGCTCGCACGCCAGGCACTCCCTCCGGCGCCGGATGGTGTCGCCCTCCTTGGTCTCCCGCGAATCCACGACCTTGTCTTGCAAATGATTGCAAAAAGGGCATTTCATGTGGCTGCCTCCCGGCCGATCCGGCGTAGCGCATGCCAGTCCAGCCCTTCCTTGAGCGCTAAAACCAGGCCCACCGGCACAATTGCTACAAATGTAAGAATCCAGACGAAAAAGGCGAACGACGTGGCGAGTTCCAACTGCACTCCGAAAAGCTCCGTCAGGACGAGGACTGCGGCGACCTGCATGCCACCCCCGATCCCGGGGATCTGGATGGCCGCGCCGAACGAGACAAATCCCATAAAAATCAACACATCCACAAGGCTCAGGGAAAGTGTGCCGGAGAATGCGCGGGCCAAACTCCAGTAGGAGGCCGCTATCAGCAGCCACTCGATCACGGAGTACACGAACACCAGCATCAGGGCGGCATCGCTGCGGGTGGATTCGATTCCCTGCACGAAGGCGCCGATCAGCTTCTCCATTCTAAGAAAATGCGCCTCCGGAAGAAAGCGCAGCGCCCGGAGCAGCCGCCGCCGGACCGGTTCGGTAAAGTGCCTCAGGGAGAGCAGGATTGCGAGAAGAGCCAGGCACGCGACTCCGACCGCGCGCCCGCCGATCGCCATCACCCAGGCCAGTTTCGCTCCCACCCGCAGCCCGGAGCCGGCGTGGGTCAACGCAAAAGCGAACACCAGCAGGGCCATCAGGACATCGAAGATGCGCTCGATCGTCCAGGCGCCGAACTGCGACGTGACCGGCACCCGCTCTTTAATCGCAATCAGGTAGGGGCGGACAAATTCCCCAGGGCGCCCGAAGAGGGTGATCGCCGTAAAGCCGATAATGGTCGCGCGTAAGAGGTTGGGGATGGAGGGGTGCGGCTTCAAGGGTTTCAGGAACACCGCCCACCGCAACGCGCGGCCATAGTACGTACCGAAGATCGGGATTAGCGAAAGGACCAGCCAGCCCCACCGCAGGCGCGCGATGCTGGTCCGGGCGAGCCGCCAATCGAACCCGCGTTGCGAGAGCAGGAAGTAAACGAGCCACAGAACAAGGGCGCAAACGAGCACGCAACCGGCGATCCACTTCCACGTCTGGCGGCGAATAGGGGTCCTCCTGGCAGCAGGTATCGGTGAAGAGCTAGCATACCGGAAAAATTGAACCTATCATGGAAAAGCCTCGTTTCTCCATATGGAAAGAGACGAGCAATGGCCTCCTTGACACTGAGTTTCGGGGATCTCGCAGCCGCCCAGGCGGGACGTCGAGGGAATTACCCCGGAGCCGGTATCGACGGAGCGCGCAATCTGGTAGAACGTACCTTGGACCCGGATTTCACGCTCGTTTCGCGGTGTTTGCGCGGTGACGAAACCGCATGGGAGGAGCTTGTCCGGCTCCACACCCGAAAAGTGTATGCCCTATGTTTCCGGTTCACCGGAAACAACCAGGAAGCGCAGGACCTGACGCAGGAAGTGTTCTTGCGGGTTTTCAAGACCGTCAAGACGTTCCGGTCCACGGAAGGCTCTTTTGCCACCTGGCTTGCGCGGGTCACGCGTAACCTTTTGATCGACAACTATCGCCGAACCCGTCAGGAGAGGGTTACCGATTCCATCGAAGAGCAGCTTCCTGTGTTGGAGGAAGCCGGCGCTGCCGCTTCTACCCGTCCCGACCATGCGCTCGCCGGACGGGAAGCCAGCGAAATTCTTCAGGCGGCTTTGCAGCGGCTCTCGCCGGACCTGCGGGAAGCCGTGATTTTGCGGGATTTACAGGAAATGGAGTATCGTGAGATCGCCGACGTGCTGCGGATTCCCGAGGGGACGGTGAAATCGCGAATCAACCGGGGCAGGGCCGAACTGGCCCGCCTGCTGCGCAAGCAGAAGCTGGCGGTATGAACTGCGCTCAGATCGAAATCCTGATCTGCGATTACGCGGAAGGCACGCTGGGGCCGGCCGAGGCGGCGGAAGTCGAACGCCATCTGGCCGAATGCGCGGCGTGCGCCGAGCTGGCGCGGGATTCCGCCGCGGCGCTGTCCTTTATCGAGAGGGCCGCCGAGGTGGAGCCTCCCCCGGAACTGATCACCAGGATTCTGTTCGACGCGCCCTGGAGCAAGTCGAAGAGCAAATCGAAGTACCGGGTCTGGGTTTCGGCCCTATTGAGCCCGATTCGCCAGCCGAAGTTCGCCATGGGGATGGCGTTGACGGTGATTTCGCTCTCGATGCTGGCGCAGTTCGTGGTGCCGGTGAGGCAATTGCGGCCGGAGGATCTGAAGCCGACCGCCGTATGGGCCGCGATGGAAGACCGGGGCGTGCGCGCCTGGGGCCGCACGGTGAAGTTTTACAACAACCTGAAGTTCGTTTACCAGATTCAGACGACGCTGCGGGAATGGCAGCAGCAGGACGAAGACCGGAGATTGGCGCCGAACGGCGGCGAGAACCGCCCGGGCGACGACCGCAAACTGCCGGTCAACTCCAGTCCGGGAAGCGGACCAGCAGCAACCGGCGGCACGCCGGCAGCGGGCCGTCCGGCAGATAGAAATTGAGGGATACGTTATGACTTGCCAGAATCATCCTGAAACGCCAGCCACGGCTTACTGCCGCAATTGCGGGAAGCCGGTGTGCGATGCGTGCCGGCGCGACGCCTACGGGACCGTGTTTTGCGAAGAACACGCACCCGCGCCGGCGGCCGCTCAGCCAGGATACGCCGCCTCGCCGCAGGCGGCTCCCGTTGCTGGCAGTATGCCGCCGCCCCCGCGTTACATCTACTCGGATGTCTCGCCGGGCCTGGCGCTCTTCCTGGGAATGATCCCCGGCGTCGGCGCCATTTACAACGGCCAGTACGCCAAGGGGCTGGTGCATGCGGTGGTCTTTGGAATTCTGTGCAGCCTGGTGGATTCCCGGGCCGCCCGCGGGCTCGAACCGGTCTTCGGCATCCTGATTGCCGTATGGTGGTTCTACATGGTGTTCGAGGCGTACCACACGGCGCGCAAACGCCGCATGGGCGAACCGGTGGACGAATACTCCAGCCTGCTCGACCTGCGCGGCAAGTCGCAAGCTCCGGTGGCCGCCATCACCCTGATCGTTTTGGGAATCCTGATGCTGCTCCGGACGCTGGACCTGCTGGACTTCGAATTCGTGGCGCGCTTCTGGCCCGTTCTCCTGATCGCCGCCGGCGCGTGGCTCCTCTACGGCCGGATTACGGGCGGCGCCGCGGCACGCGAGGAGGTCCGTCATGAACGGCAATGACGTATCCCTGGCGCATGCCGTGCGCGGGCCGGTGACATTGATCACGCTGGGCATTCTCTTCGCGCTGAACAATTTCACGCCCTACGGCTTCGGCCAGACCTGGCCCGTACTGCTGATCGTTTTCGGCCTCCTGAGCCTGTGGGGAAGGGGGACGGCGCCTGCACCGGCGCCGCCCTATCCCCCGAGGAACTGGAATTACACGCCGCCCCCGCCGCCGCCTGCTCCTACCACGGGCCCGGCGCCCAGCTACCGCGAGAGTCCGTACACCGGCGCGAGCGTGCCGGGAGGTCCGGCCAAGGGCGGCTTTGGAAGCAGCGCTCCGCAAACACCGGCGGAACAGACGCCGGGTTCCAAGCCTGGAGAGTCCGTATGAGACGGCGATCGATCACGGGTCCGCTGCTGCTGCTGGTCGTCGGCGGGCTTTTTCTTTGGCGCAACCTGTATCCGGAGACGCCGGTCTTCGACCTGTTGGCCCTTTACTGGCCCTTTCTGCTGATTGTGTGGGGCCTGTTGCGCCTGGTGGAGACGGTGGCGTGGCGCCGCCGCGGATGGGTGGCGTTCACCGGCGGAGAAGTAGCGCTGGTGGTGCTGATCTGTATCGCCGGTTCGGGGCTTTGGGAAGCGCACCGGCACGGCGTGCATTTCAATCCGAGCGGTCTGCAAGTATTCGGAGAGCAATACAGCTATCCGTTGAATGCCAGCGCGCCGGCCGCCGGCATCACGCGAATTGCCTTCGAGAACCCTCGCGGCAATATCAAGGTGACCGGCTCGGATACGCAGCAGATTACCGTATCGGGGAATAAGAGCGTCCGCGCATGGGGCCGCCCGGATGCCGAGCGCACGGACAAGATCACTCCCCTGGAACTCGTGCCGCAGGGCGACCGGCTGCTGATCCGCACCAACCAGGACCGTGCGCCCGATAACCAGCAGGTCTCGGACGACCTGGAAGTGACGGTGCCGCGCGGGATCGCCGTGGAAGCCCGCGGCCGCACGAACGATTTCGAAGTCTCCGACGTGAACGGAAGTGTGGACCTGTCCAGCGACCGGGCCGATGCGCGCATTGCGCGGGTGAATGGAAACGTGAGGCTCGAGATCGGCCGCAGCGAGCTGATCCGCGCGACCGACGTTAAAGGCACGGTAGACCTTCAGGGCAGCCGGGGATCGGACGTGGACATCGAGAATGTTGACGGCCAGGTCACGATCACGGGCGCCTACACCGGCACGCTCGAGTTCAAGAACCTCGCCAGGCCGTTGCAATTCGAGGGCTCGAGCAACACCGAATTGCATGCGCAGGCGGTTCCCGGGCGCATCAGCATGGACCTGGGGCAGGTGGATGCATCGGGGCTCGTGGGCCCGGTGCGGCTGGTGACCGGCTCGCGCGATATCAAGCTCGAGAAGTTCACGCAATCCGTGCAGTTGGAAACCGACCGGGGAGACATCCTGTTGCAGCCTTCTCTCCCCATGCCCTCGATCGACGCGCGGTCGGGGATGGGGCGGATCGACCTGGTGGTTCCCGATAAAGCGACGTTCGATCTTCAGGCGACGGCCGAACGGGGCGAAGCGTATAACGGCTTCGGCCCGCCGATTCAGCAGGAGAGGCAGGGCCGTACCGCCACATTGACCGGGAAGGTCGGGGACGGGCCGTCGATCCGGCTGGTGGCGAACCGCGGGGCGGTTGCGGTCCGGAAAGAGGGAAGCAGTCCGGACGACATCCCGGACGCGGGCGCTGACTCGCCCCGGCCGCCGCGTCCTCCCAAGGCGCCGAAGATACCGAAGAACCTGGGCGACACCGAAATCAAGATGTGACCCCGCATTTCTCATCGGGCTGGTGCCGGCCGGCCGCAAACGTAGGCCGCAGCGGGGCTAAGGCCCCGCGCAGGTTGAAACCTGCCCCACATGGCGCGGGGCCCGCTTCAGCCGGCGCGGGCTTTCAAACCCGCCCCTCCGTGGTGTCTACCAGCGGGCCCGATCGAATCGATGAGAAATCCGGGTGACCCAGCCAGGCTCCCGGCCGGCGAAGGCAAGCAGAATCGGACCTTCGCTGGCCGTTCTTTTTCTCGTCAACGTCCTCAACATCTACGACCGCCAGGCGCTCGGTGCGGTGTTGGAACCGCTGCGTCACGAGTTCCACCTCACCGACACACAGCTTGGTGCGATCCCCACGATCTTCATCCTGGTGTATGCCATCGCCGGCCTGCCCTTCGGGCGCATGGCGGACCGGGTGAGCCGTAAAAGCCTGCTGGCATCCGGCGTGGCCGTTTGGGCGGGGCTTACGGCCATGGGCGGCCTGGCAGTGAACTACGGGATGCTGCTCGGAACGCGGCTCGGGGTGGGGGTGGGCGAGGCGGTTTGCGCGCCGGTTGCCGTGAGCTGGATCGGCGACCTGGTCCGGCCATCGCGTCGCGCGCGGGCCATGGCCGGATTCATGGTGGCGGTCCCGGTGGGGGTCATGCTGAGCTTCGCGATCAGCGGACCGGTGGCGCAGGCGTACGGCTGGCGCATCGCCATGGCCGTGGCGGCGGTGCCGGCGATGGCGCTGGCGCCGGCGCTACTCTGGCTGAATGAGCCGGCAAGAGCCGCCATGTCGCCGTGGCGGCAGGATGACGGCTGGCGGAAACTGCTCAAGATCCGGGCCCTCTGGTGGATCGCGGCATCCGGCGCGCTTTTGAACTTCACCCTGTACACGTTTTCGACCTTCGTTTCGGCATTCCTGACGCGGGTTCACGGCATGCCGGTGGGCACTGCGGGCGTGTGGGCGGGGATCGGCTCGGGCGTGGCCGGGATTCTGGCCGCGGCGGCTGCCGGAACGTGGGGAGATCGGGGCGGGGGCGATTGGAAGCTGAGGTTGGCCGCCGGCGCCGCGCTGCTGGCCGCTCCAGCCGGGCTGGCTGCCCTGCAGGCGCCCTCCGGCGGAGCGCTCGAAGCCACGCTGCTTCTGATGACGGCGTACGGCCTGCTCCAGATGTACTACACGCTGGTGTATGCGGCCATTCAGGACGTGGTGCCTTCCGGACTTCGGGGCACGGCGATGGCGGGCTACTACATGGTGATGTACCTTTGCGGCGGCGCGTTCGGTCCCCTGGTCACCGGAAAACTCAGCGATTTCTTCGCACACGGCACCAGCGAAGCGGCACGCGCGCGGGGACTGCACGACGCGATGTACGTGATCCCGATCCTGAGCGTGGCGCTTGCGGTTGTGTTGTGGGCTGCCGCGCGGTCCATCCGGGGTGCATCGCAGCCGGTCACACTCGATCGTCAGGTTTAATTCTTTTAGAATCAACAGAAGGCAAAGGGGGGACCGCAGAGTGTGGGTTACTTTGTGATCGGCGTCCCAGGAGCGCCCCTTCATGCCCAGACTTTCCCCTTCAGCCCGCGTCAAGCGGACACTCATCATGAGCTTGTGGTTCACCTTGCCATGTGCGGGCCCCGTTCGAGCCCAACAGAAACCGACCACCGATAGCCGCGAAGATTTCCAGGCCGCCTTCTATGCGGGAGCCGCGATCGATTCCTTCGCCAGCAACGAGACGAAGCAATATATCGGATACGCCGCGTCGGACTCGGGACCCAAGTCCGGCTATGCAGCGGGCGTGGATTTCGCGTACCGCCTTGCCGCACGAAAGCCGGAAACCCGCGTGCCGCTGCAGCTCTGGGTATTCGGAGAGACTGTTCACGGGCAGCGAAGCTCGGACGTGAATTGTTCCCAGTCGCAGGGAACAGGATCGAGCGGCCCGCCGGTTTGCGCGGGGTTCAATCCGAATTCCGCGCCCGACGCTTTCCTCGCCGTGCTCCGGAATGCCGGCAGCCTGGAGGCCTACGCCGGCTTGCGGTTGGAGTTTCTGAAACTGAACGCGGGCTCGAGCCACCCGGCGAATCTCTACCTGAAATCCCAGCTCGGTTTTCTGACGGTGCAGAACAACGGCGGCGATGTGGCGGACGATCATACGAAACTGGCGGTCGGAGCCATCGTAACCAGCGGCCCGTTCACCGGCAGCTACCTGGATGTGGGGTGGGGGCGCACCGACCTGTTCGCGATCCACAGGGGACGGCGCGGCAAGGTGAACGGCTACATCGAGTGGGATGCCGGAATCAGTGGCAAGGTGGATGTCCACCCGTACTTTCAGATGGTGGTGGACTCGGATTTCGGTCCCGGTTCCGACGATGTGCGGTCGTATTACGGGATCAAGATCGAGATTCGAAGCCTCTCTGGCCTGTTCAACGGCGGGAACTGATCCCGGCGTTTCTGCGACACTAGCGGCGTGGGACCCGAGCTGCTGCAATTTGGAGTGGCGCAGGTACGCGGCCTGTGTCCGGCCGGATGGACGGCCGTGCTCCGGAAAGCCGCGGCTCGGTGTTTCAACAAGGTCGAGGCGGGCCAAGCCCTTGCGGAGCATTGGCGGTACAACCGCTTTTCGAATTCCGCGGTGGTGACGGCGCTGCGCGATTCCGGCTGTCCGGACGACCAGTTATTCGCGCCCGTGTCGGCTGCCGGATTCGACCCGGCCGATTGCCGGATCGAAGACTCATGGGTACGCAAGAAGACCCCGCCGCAATTCCAGGCGCATACGTGGCACCAGGACGGAGCGCTGGGAGTGCGGTTTCCGCCCGAGCCAGGGACGGCGATCCCCATGACCCCGCTGCTGACCGTCTGGGTCGCGTTGGATTCGTGCGGGCTGGAAGCGCCGGGCCTCGAGCTCGTCCGGCGGCCGCTCGACCGGCTCCTGCACTTCACCGAACTGAACGACTCCGCCGTGCGGATGCGTTTCGCGGCGGCCGACTTTTGGATTCCCGCGCTGGAGCCGGGAGACGCTCTGGTCTTTTTGGGCGGCACGCTGCACCGGACTCATTGCCGCCCCGAGATGCGGAAGAGCCGCCTCAGCGTGGAGTACCGGGTGCGGATCCGTAGCGCGTGAGGAGAGCGACCGCCCGGGAGTCGCCATGCTGCTCGGCATCGCGGGCGTGCTGCCAGGCCGCATGATCGTCGCCCCGCACAACATACATCTCGGCGAGCGCCACGTGCGCGGCGGCGAACGCGGGGTCGAGTCGCACCGCTTCGAGCAGCAGTCCCAGCGCCGACTCGTGGGCCCCACTCATCCGGCAGAACTCCGCCAGGTGATAGAAGGGCCGCGGATTTCCGGGCTCGCGCTCGATCCAGCGCCGCTGTTCTTCCATCTGCAGGCGGGTTTCTCGGTCGAGCGCGAAGTCGATCACCTCGCGTTTCCAGAAACTCATTTTTCCGCTCCGACCAGGATCAGCCGGACATCCATGACGTTGGTATGGGTGGGGCCGGTGATGACGAGATCGTCGAGCGACTGAAAGTAGTGGTAGGAATCGTTGCAGTCGAGGAAGGCGCGGGCGTCCGGATTGCGGCGCAGCGTTTCGCCATCGGCGATGGCGCCGGCGGCGTCCGTGGGACCGTCGGTGCCGTCGGTGCCGGCGCTGAAGACGACGGTCTTCGGGAGGCCCGCGATGTCGATCGCCGCGGCCAGAACGAACTCCTGATTGCGTCCCCCAAGGCCCGCGCCCTTGAGTGTAACCGTGGTCTCGCCCCCGGTGATGATGCAGGCGGGTGGACGGACGGGCCGCTCGCGGGCGATCGCGGCGTGCATGCGCGCAATCTCGCGGGTTTCGCCTTCAATGCCGCTCGCGAGCACCAGCGGACGGTAACCGAGCTCCTTCGCGCGCCGGGCGGCGGCATCGAGCGCCAACCGGTTGCTGCCAACCACGATATTGCGCACGCGCGCGAAGATCGGATCATCCGGCTTCGGCGTCTCGGGGATTCCGCCGCGAATGCCTTGCTCGATGCGCTCGCGCACGGCGCACGGTACGCGGCCGGTGATACCGTATTTTTCGAAGATCTCCGCCACGCGGGCGAAGGTGGAGGAATCGGGGGCGGTGGGGCCGGAGCCGATCACGTCGAGATCGTCGCCGATGACGTCGGAAAGCAGCAGCGATTCCACGGTGGCGGGCCAGGCGAGGCGCGCGAGCTGGCCGCCCTTGATCCGCGAGATGTGCTTGCGGACGGCATTGATCTCGTGGATGTTGGCGCCGCAGGCCAGCAGCAGTTTGGTTACCGCCTGCTTTTCGTCGAGAGTGATGCCGGACGCCGGTAGCGGCAGGAGCGCGGAGGCGCCGCCCGAAATCAGGCAGAGCACCAGGTCGTCCTTCTGGGCGCTTAGCGCCAGCCCGGCGATCCTGGCGGAACCCACGACGCCCTGGGCGTCCGGCACGGGATGGCCGGTTTCATTCAGGGCGATGCGCCGCAATTTCGTGAGGTGGCCGTACTTGACGTTGATCAGCCCGGCGCTGATCCGCTTCCCGAGAACCCGTTCGGCCGCTTTCGCCATCGAGGCGCCCGCCTTGCCCGCACCGATCACATAGACATGGCGGAAGCGGGAGAAATCCCGGGATTCGAGATGGCGCGCGACGGCCTCGGCGGGGTCGGCGGCCTTCAGCGCCGCGCGGAAGATGGCGCGGGCATGGGCCCGCATGGTTCGCGTGGTCATCGGAAAGTGGGGTCGGCCAGGATGGCATCCACCGTGCGTTCGGCGTCGTCATTCTCGACCGGAATGGTGAGGTCGGCCAGTCCGTAGTGCTCGCGGCGGGTTTCAAACAATGCCGCGAGCTTCACGGGATCCTGCGCCAGGGGCCTCACGGGGGCGTGGGGAGTGCGCGCCAAACGGTGGCGAACCAGGTGGAGCGGGCAGTCGAGCCAGACGCTGATGCCGTTGCCGGCGATGAGTTCGCGATTCGAGGGGATGGTGAAGGCCCCGCCTCCGAGCGCCAGGACGGCCGGGCGGCCGCGTTCGATCCAGCGGATGTGCTGGCGCAGAATGTCGGATTCGATCCGGCGGAACTCGGGCTCTCCGCGCGTCGCGAATATTTCGGCGATGGTGCACTTTTCGGCGGATTGGATTTCGTCGTCGATGTCGAAGAAATTCCACCCGAGGCGGTGGGCCAGGTGGCGCCCGACAGTGGACTTGCCGGAACCCATGAAGCCCACCACGTAAATTCCCGGTGTCTGCTTCAATCGCAGGTTCATGCCGTCTCGTTCAACCCCGCCATGCGGCCCTCCACAAGAGAGGGAATCAGCCTCATCAACCCTACCAGGATCCAACCGGCCCTGGGGCTCAGAACCGTGCGGGCATCCCGTTCCACGCCGCGCCGGATGGCGTGCGCGCACTGTTCGGCGGTCACGGCGAAGCGGCGCGAGCGCTTCACCTTTTCGGGCGGACTGCCAACCAGAACGTGCTCCTGGAAACCGGTCTTCACATATCCGGGGCACACCAGCATGGTGCGGATCCCGTCGCGCTTCAATTCCATCCGGAGTCCCTCGGTGAGCGTGCCCACGGCGGATTTCGAAGCGCTGTAGACGGTCATCCAGGGCAGGGTCATCTTGCCGGCTATGGAGCCCACGTTGACGATCATCCCGCTGCCGTGGACGCGCATATGCGGAACCGTGAGCTGGATCATTCCGAGCAGCGCGAAAAAGTTCAGATCCATGGTTCGCCGGACGTCGTCCATGGGCGAGCTCCAGGAAGGCAGGTAGAAGCCGATGCCGGCGTTGTTGATGAGGATGTCGATCGCACCGTAGCGCTCGATGGTGCGCTGCACGACGCGGCGGCGTGCTTCCTCGTCGGTGAGATCTCCCGTGGTAATCAGCGCCCCGGCGCCACCGGCCCGCCGCAGCCCTTCCTCGGAACGGGCGGTCAGCGAGAGCTTCGCTCCGCAGCGCGCGAATTCGGCCGCGCAGGCCGCGCCGATGCCTTCGGAGGCCCCCGTGATCAGTACGATTTTTCCGTCAATGCGCATGCGAGACGACGCTATAGCGAGGTTAGGATTGCTCGAAATCTCCCCGAAACGCAATAATAGTACCATGCCTTCGCGGATGCTCCCGCTATTCCCGCTGCAGGTCGTGGTCTTCCCGAGGACGGCCCTCCCCCTGCATATTTTCGAGGAACGCTACAAGGGAATGATTGGCGAGGCCATCCGCGACGCTTCCGAATTCGGAGTGGTTCTGGCGAAGGACGAAGGCATCGTCAACGCCGGCTGCACGGTGGGAGTCGAAAAGGTGCTGCATATGTATCCGGACGGGCGCATGGATATCCTGACCCGGGGAAAGCGGCGCTTCGAAATCCTCTCGATCAGCGAAGAGAAGGATTACCTCCAGGGCGAGGTTTCGTTTTTCGACGACGACGATTTTGTGACGCCCTCCCCCGAACTCCGCGGCAAGGCCCTCGAACAATATCAGGAATTTCGGGCGCTCGGGGCGGTGCGCGAAGAGCCGCAGCCGGATGTCGAGGATCCGCAGTTGAGTTTTCAACTGGCCCAGGCGGTCCCCGATCTCGATTTCCTCAATGGATTGCTGCGGCAGCGATCCGAAACCCGCCGGCTTCAGGAACTGAATCAGTTTCTCGCCGAGTACGTTCCACGCCAGCGCACCATCGAACGGATGAAGGAACTGGCGCCCACCAACGGTTTCGGCCACAAACCGGCCGGGCTTTGAAATGAAGGTCGTGATCCGCGGCTCGGACGATACGCTGCGAAGCTGGGGTTCGTTCTCGTTCTCCGGAATCATCCACGGCGTGATCCTCGGCTGGGTGGCGTTCGGCACGCTGAACACTCCGCCGGAGCCGCGACGTTCTCTCTACGATATGGAGATCCGGGCGAACGCGCACCGGATCGTGTGGTACAGCCTGAAGAACCGCCTGCCGGACGTGACGCCGGCCGGCCGCCGGGATCCGCGACCGCCGCGCGCGCGCTTCAAGTTCAACCAGACTTTGGTGGCCGGGAACAAGGAGCTCGACCGGCCGCCGCAGATGATCTGGATGCCCGCGCCCGAAGCGAGCGCGCCCAAGCCGCTGCCGCTTCCGAACGTGGTTGCCGTGCAGCCCGCCAGGCCGGTGCGGCAGTTCGCGCCTCCGCCGGAAAAGCGCGCTGACGCGATTACAGCGCCCGCGTTGCCGGAGGCACCCGAGATCGCGCGTGCTGTTCCCGGACGGAACCCCGCCATTCCAGCGGCGGAACTGGCCGCACCGGTCCGTAAATTCCAAGCGCCCGAGCAGGCTCGCGCGGCGTGGCCGGCGCCGGCGCTGCCGGACGCGCCGGAAATTTCCGTGACTCTCGAAGGGCGTAACCTTTCGCTGCCGGCCGCCGGCCCCTCAGGCCCGGTTCGCGCATTCAGAGATCCCCGGCAGGGCGGAATGCGCCGGCAATCCGATGCTGCGCCGGCCCTGCCGGAGGCACCCGCGGTCAAGGGCGCGGGCCCGCAGGGTGAGGCCGCCGTACTGATTGACGCACCCGCTTTGGCCGCGCCAGTACGGGCTTTCTCGCGTCCGGCGGAACGCGGCGCGGCAACTCGCGACACTTCGAACCTGCCCACGGCGCCGGGGGTATCCGGTCCCTCGGTTTCGGGCGAAGCCTCGCTGGCGATCGCGGGATTGAATCCGGCGGTGACCTCCGAACTGCCCGCGCCGCCCGGATCGCGCGAAGCGGGCTTTTCCGCGGGTCCGGCGCTGCGGCCGGACGGCGGAACGGGCGCGCCCACAACTTCCACGCTGCAGGTGCCGGGGTTACTGGCCCGAGGCGGCGATACCGAAGGCAAACCGACTCTGGTGGGAAAGGTGCTGCCATTCACGCGCGAGCGGCTCGCGGACGTAGCGCACTTTCCGCCGCCCGCCGCCGCGCCGGAACCTGCCGCACCGCGTTCGGGAGAGCCCCCCGAGGCCGTTCTGCGGGGCCGCTACATTTACACCGTGGCCTTCCAGATGCCAAACGTGACGAGCTACTCCGGCAGTTGGCACGTGTGGTTCGCCGAGCACGAAGCCAACGAGCGGCAGGAACTCATGCGCGCGCCGGTGCCGCTGCGGAAGGTGGACCCGAAGTACATCGCGTCCGCCGCGGCCGAGGGCATCGAAGGCAAAGTCAGGCTTTATGCGATCATTCGGAAAGACGGGCGCGTGGATCACATCGTTCTGCTGAAAGGCATTGATGCGCGGCTCGACCAAAGCTCGCAGGAAGCGCTGGGCAAGTGGCTTTTCGAACCGGCGCGCCGCGGCGGAGCCCCGATCGACGTGGACGCCGTCTTCGAGATTCCATTTCACCTCGCAACCAAAACGGGCAAATGAAGCAACAGTTTCTGATCATCGACGCCGACGACACCCTCTGGGAGAACAACATCTATTTCGAGGACGCCTTCGACGATTTCGTGGATTTTCTGGATCACTCGAAGCTCACGCCACTGGAAATCCGGGACGTGCTCGACGAGATCGAATCGGCCAACGCCAAAATCCACGGCTACGGCTCGCTCAACTTCGCCCGCAACCTGCGGCAGACCTACGAGCACTTAGTGGAGCGGGCGGTCCGCGAGGAGGATCTCAAAATCGTGATGGGCTTCGCGGAGCGCATCCTCGAATGTCCCGTGGAGGTGATCGACGGAGTTGCCGAAACCCTGGCGTACCTGGCGGATCGCCACGACCTGACCCTTTTCACCAAGGGGCACCCCGACGAACAGAAGCTGAAGATCGACCGCTCCGGGCTGGGAATTTACTTTCGCCACACAGCGATTGTGAAAGAGAAGGACGCACCGGCCTACCGGTTACTGGTGGAGCAGCGCGCGATGGACCCCGCGCGAACCTGGATGATCGGCAACAGCCCGAAATCGGACGTCAACCCCGCGCTGGAAGCGGGTTTGAACGCCGTCTTCGTGCCGCACGCGCACACTTGGGTGCTGGAGAAGCAGGAGATCCGGCCGGGAAACGGCCGGCTCCTGCAGTTCGAGCGCTTCGGCGATCTGCGCAAGCACTTTTAGGTAGGGTAGGCCTCCAGGCCTGCCCACGCGTTGAAGGCGCGCGAAAAGCCGGGCGCAAACCGCTCCCTCCGGTCGTTATGGTTGTTTGGTGGCCGGCCTGGGCAGGCCCGGATGGCCTACCCTACTGCTCGTTCTCGGGGCGGCGCGTGCGCTCGTAGGCGGTCTTCAGGTACTTGCTGGCTTCTTCCTGGGCGCCCTGCGTGTCGTCCTTGCTGCGGATCGCGAGATTGTACTCGTTGACGGCGCGTTCGCGCTGGCCGGTGACGTCGAAGATCTTGCCCAGGTTGATGTGGGCCCAGACCACCGTCCACTTCGGCTCTTCGTCGCCGTTCAAGGCTTCACGAAATTCGTTCGCCGCGGGCTGCCAGTTCTGCTGCAGGAAGTAGACCTCCGCGATCCGGTAATGCGCCAGCGAACTGTTACGGGTGGTCTCCAGAGCTTTCTGGTATTCCTTTAGCGCATCGGCAAACTCGCTCAGCTCGGCGAACTGCTCGCCGCGTTTGATCGCCACCGCCACGCGCACTTGCGGGCTGTAGCGCAGGACCCGGTTATCGGCATCGATGACGATGTTCTTCGGCTTGCCGAAGGTATCGACAGAGAACTCGGAAGAGGTGCCGACCACTTCGACGCGCTTCTGCTCGGGGTTGCCCTCGGTTTCGATCTTGAGATCCACGGGCATGCGGAAGGTATCGAGATCCTGCGCGATTTTGCCCATCACGCGGAAGCCCTTCTGGGTGCGGAAGATGGTGTAATCGAGCTTGAATTCCGGCGCGCCGCTGGATTCGATCCACTGGATGAAGAAGTAGCCGAGGTCCTGCCCCGAAACGGTCTCCGCGGTCTTCTCGAACGTTTCGGTGTTCACCGATTTCCAGACGTTCTGCTGGGCGAAGGTCTTGAGCGTCTCGAAGAATTTCTGGTCGCCGACCACGTAACGCAGCATGTTCATCACGGCCGCGCCTTTACTGCCGGTGAGCGCCCACATCTCGGGCGAGTAGTCTTCCAGCCGGGAGGATTGAATGATCGGGACGTTGTCCACGGTCAGCGCTTCCACCATGACATCCCGCAGCGCCGATTCCATTGCGCCGACGCCCGCGGTGTGCTCGGTCCACAGAAGTTCGCAGTAGGTCGAAAGGCCGTTGGTCAACCAGAGGTGGTTGCGGGTGGCCGGGGAGAGCATCTCTTCCCACCACTGGCGCGACACCTGGTTGGCGACCAGCTTCGGGCTCGCCTGGTGGCCCATGGCCGTGGGCGAAAGAAAGATCATACCCGGCGCCGAGTAGCCGTTGGGCGCGCCGGCTTCGGTTTCGACCACCGTCAGGTTGGCGTAGGGCGGAATGCCGAAGATGCCGGTGAAGTACGACATCGCCTTGCCGATCTCCTGCCCGTAGGAATCCGCCGTCGCGGCCTCGGTCCCGCGGAAGTAAAGGCTGGTAGTGACGCCTTCGGCCTGCACGCGGGCGGGCTCCTGTTTCACCACGGCGATGCTGCCGGGGAAAGACTGCTTATCGAACTTGATATCGTACAGTGTCTTATCGGCGGTGGTCTGGTGGTTGTCGAATCCGCTGCCCAGCACGGTAAAGCCGGCAGGCACCGTGATGCGCATCTCGGCCGCGAAACGGTCGGTGGTGTAGCCGTTGACGGGGAACCAGCGGGCCGGGTACATCAGATAGGCGTAGTCGGGGTGGATGGCGGCGAACTTGATGCCGTAAACCGGCGAATCTTCCTGGCCGCTCAGTTTGCCGTCATAGTAAAACGTCAGCGTCACCGGCTGCCCTTTGGGCAAGGGCTGGTCGAAGTTCAGCCGCACCGTGAAATCCTGCTGGTTGCGCGACGCCTGGATCTGTTTGCCCGTGCCGTCCACCACCTTCGAGACATTCAGCGCATTGTTCAGCTCGAAAACCGCGGAGCTGACGCCTTCGTCCAAGGGAACGAACTGCACGGCGGCCTTGGCGTCGATCGACTGCGTGTTGGGTGAGATCTCGGCATCGATGGTGTACTGGTCCACGTGGATGCGCGACGCGGGACGGCGCTCCTGTGCCGGGGCCGAAATGCCGGCGGCAAGCAGAATCAGGCCGGCCGCGATCGGTGCGGCCGCGCGAATCGAGCGTTCACGAAACATGAGCAACTTGTCCTTCCAGAATTTCTTGAATGATCTCCGCGGCGCGTCCGGCGGGGTGGGCGGCTTCACCGCTTCCGAGGCGGGCGGCCACCTCGGCCAATCCGGACTTCATCGCGTCACGTGCGTTCGCATCCGCCAGCAGGCGGCCGGCCTCACGCGCGATGGCCTCTCCGGTCATCTGGTTTTGCATCAACTCCGGCACCAGGCGCCGGCCGGCAATCAGATTGACCATCGAATAAAAAGGCACGTTCACCAAAAACTTCCCCGCCGCCCAGCTCAAGCCGGTCACCCGGTAAAACGTCACCATCGGGGTGCCCAGCAGCGCGGCTTCCACCGTTACGGTCCCACTTGCGGCAAGGGCGAGATCGGCATGGGCCATCGCGTTCCAACTGTCTCCCTCGATCACCATAATGGGAGAAGGGCCGATTCGCTCCAGAAAAAAGCGGGCTCCGGTCGTGGCCGAAGCCGGCAGAACAAAACTTGCCGCCTGCTCCCGGTAGAGCCGGTCTACGGCGTCCAGCAGCGCGGGCAGGTGGCGCGCAGCCTCCCCCCGGCGGCTTCCGGGCAGCACTGCTACTAATGGACGGGCGGCGGGCAGCCTGTGTTTCCGAAAAAACTCGTCCCGCGAAAGGGTGGGGCGAACCAGTCCGGCGAGGGGGTGGCCGATGTAGGTGGCGGGCACTCCTTCGCGCGTAAAGAATTCCTCCTCAAAGGGAAAGATGCACAGCAGGCGCCGCAGGGTACGCCTCATTCCGGCCACCCGCCCCTTCCGCCAAGCCCAGGCTTGGGGAGCTACCAGGTACACTACGGGAACCCCGGCGCGGTGCAGGCGGCGGGCCACCCGGAGGTGAAAATCCGGCGAATCCGTGAGGATGGCCAGGTCGGGTTTGCGCTCCCCGGCGGATCTCAGGAGTTTTCGGTACTCCCCGTAGATCCGGGGAATGTGCGAAACCACCTCTGCGAGGCCGACCACCGCCAGGCTGGAGGCATCCACCACGGTTTCGACGCCCGACTCCCGAAGGTGGGGCCCCGTACAGCCGAAAAATTCCGCATCCGGAAAACGCCGGCGCAATTCATCGACCACCATGGAGGCGTATCGGTCGCCGGAGGCCTCGCCAGCCGAGACCAGGATTTTTCGACCCATCACTCAATGAGTTTAGCGTGGCGGCTTGTTACAATCGATTCCACGGATGTCCACCGACGCCGAGCGTTCCAAAGTAACAGTCGACGAGCTTGCCGCCAGGTTCCGCGGGGAACTGGTGCCGCTGACCAACAAGTTCTCGTATTTCTCCACGGTTCCGCTGGCAGAGGAGGACATAAGGCAGTACCTTACGGACCCGATCGCCGCGATTTCGCCCGGGATCGTGGCCGTTCTTCCCGAGGTGGGATTCCTGCTGGCGCCCTACCTGGAGAAGAGCAACGGAAAGGGCGATTGCGTGAGTTTCGAACGGCCGCCGGAGCAGCGCTATCTCCCCAGTTCCCGGCGCGAGTTGCAGGGGATGACGCTGGTGGCGCTGGGGATCAAGGAAATCGAAGTCGCCGACTACCACTACCGGTTCTATAACGCCCTCGCTGCTGTAGTCGCCGACCACTGGCCGGAGGAGATGCAGGACCGGTTCTACCGCGGTATCCGCGAGGAACTCAGCGCCGAGGTTCACGGCGAGGTGGACGAAAAGAGCTGGCACTTGAAGCAGGCGCTGCTGCGGCGCCAGACGAACGTCCGGAAAGAAACCAAGTTGTTTCGGGACTATGCCCGGCAGGCCTTCGAGGACACCCTGACGCTTTACCTCCACGGCACCTGCTGCGATATCGATGTGGAGACCGGGCCCAGGCAGATGCCGAGCCGGTACCTGCGGCGAAGGCTGGAACTGCTGATGGCGCTGTTCCCGCCGCCCTCGGGGTACGCGGTGCTGCCGGAGCAGTTGGGGCATGTCAGGAAGTAAATAGAACGATTGCCGAGCAAGTACCAAGGGGATAAGAAACGCCGCCGGGGGTCACGCGCCGAAGCTCCCGCGGTCTCAGCGGCGCAATCGAAACCCTTCGATCGCCGGCTGAAAGGGGCGACCCTCGTGCTCGCGGCGCTTTGCCTGGCGAGCCTCTTCTCAGCCCGGATCGCGGACACGGACTTCTGGTGGCACCTGAAGACCGGCCAGTTCATCGCCCAGCACCACGCGCTGCCCGTCCCCGATCCGTTCGCCTATACGACGCCGAAACCGGGCGCATACCCGGCCGAAGACGCGGTCCGGCAGTTTAACCTCACGCATGAGTGGCTCAGCCAGGTTTTGATGTACGCGGTGTACGCGGTGGCCGGCTTTCCGGGAATCGTGCTGGTCCGGATTCTTTTGCTCGGCGGGTTCTGCGGGCTGGCGGGTTTCCTGGCCGGGCGGTTATCGAAGCACTTCTATGCGGGTGTTGCCGCGGCCTTCGCAACCGCGGCCGTAATGACGGCGTTCGTCGCGGACCGGCCGGGGATCGTCAGTTTCCTGGGCGTGGCGCTGTTCGTAACGGTGCTGGAGACGCGGCGGGGCTATTGGGCGCTGCCGCTGCTGGCCGTCGTATGGGCGAACTGCCATGGCGGGTTTTTTCTGGGGTGGGTGGTGCTGCTGGCATACTGTGCCGAAGCGCTTTGGCGGAGGGAATGGAAGTCCGAGGGCCGGAAACTCCGGGTGGCTGCGGCGTGCGCCATTCTCGCCTCCGGAATCAATCCCAACGGGTTTCGCGTGGTGTCCACGCTGGTGGCCTACCGGCACAGCCCGATGACCGCCAACCTGATCGAATGGATGCCGCCCAAGCTGTGGGGGCCGCCTTACGCCTTCGACATCCTGCTGTACGGGGCCGTGCTGGCCGCGGCGTTCTCCTGGCGAAAGGTGAGGCCGGCGCACTGGATTCTGCTGGCGGTATTCGGCGCAGCATCCCTGATGGCTTTCCGCAACGTTCCGCTCATGGGCTTTCTGGGGCCGGTGCTGATCGCCGCGTACTTTCCGCTGCGCGTGGGCGTGCCCGCATTCCCGGCTTGGGCGCCGCCTGTGCTGGCGGCCGCGGCAGCAGCTTTGATTTTCGCGCGCGGCGGCGTTCCCGACTTCGGCGTCGCCCGGTGGATGCTTCCCGAAGGCGCCGCGAACTACCTGCTGGCGCACCCGGCCGCCGGCCCCATCTTCAACACCTACGAGGAGGGCGGCTACCTGATCTGGAAACTGGGGCCGCGGCAGCGAGTATTCATCGACGGCCGCTCCCTGAGCGAGACCGTTTACCACGATTACCAGCAGATTCTCTTTGGAGACGGTTCGGACCGGATGACCGTGGCCCGGGCCGACCTGCTGAACCGCTACGGCGTCCAGGCGGTCGTCTTGAACACCATGGACTACGTCTCGGGGGCGTTATATCCGCTGGCGCTGGCTTTGGCGAACCCCGATACGCCGGACTGGGAACTGGCCTACGAGGACACGCAGGCGATGGTCTTTGTGCGCCGTCCTCCGCCGGGAAGCCCGGTGCTCGCCAACAAATTCGGCCACCTGCTTCGTCATCTGGATCCGGAGTGCATGGCGTACCTCGAGAACGCTCCCGAGAACGGCGCGTGCGCCATGACGCTCGCGAACTACTGGATGCATTACGGCGTGAAAAATTCCGCGCGGCGCATGCTCCAGCTTTACATCGCGCACACGGCGAAACCCGATCCGAAGGCTGAGCAGGATTTACGGGAACTTGATGCGCCGTAGGCTGGCCGCTCCCTCAGGTCGCGGCTCTGTTTGGCTTCCGGTACTGGGCGACTAACTGGGCCATTTATCAGGGCTGTTCCTTGGGAGCCGCGACGGACAGGCAGCCTCCAAACCGGGCAGGTCAGGAGGCGGGCGCGAGAAGGGCCAAAATGCGGGCGGCTACTTCCTTCCCGCGCTCGCCGATTTCGCCTACCGGGCCAACACACGACGGGCAGCCGGCTTCGCAACCGCACGCGGCAAGCAGTTCCCCTGTTTGCTTCACGAGACGGCCGGCCAGCCGGTACAAAGGCGCGCTCTGGCCGATTCCGCCGGGGTACGCATCGTAGAGGTACAGGTTGGGCTCGAACGCCACCAGACCGCCGGCGATTTCCTCGCTCAATGCCACCCCAAGATCGTGCGGATCGCACATGAGGAGCAGCGACGCGACCGTGCGGAGCGCATTTCCCAGGCCGCTGATTCCGCTCTGCCGCTCGGTGGGGGTGAAGTCGCCCAGCCCCGCCAGGAACGCGGCCGGAAAATGCAGCCAGAACGCGGTGGTGTGCATTTCCTGTTCCGGCATATTCAACTTTCCGGCGCCGACGTTTTCGCTGGTGTAGAACTTGATCTTCTTGAAGCCGACGATCTGCCGGTTCACGCGCACGTCGCCATGAGCACGGCGCGCGCCGCCCATCGGGTCGCCTTCGAACTCCTCGAGCGTCTTGACCTGCGTGTAGTCGATGGCGTCGGTGTAGTAGTCGCAGTCTACGCGCGAGACATAAGCTTTCCGCTGATCGTAGTCGAACCGGTCCACGTGATACTGCGTCCGCTCGTGCAGATAGATGGCCTTCTCGTGCAGGGTGGTCAGGGCCGCGGTGTACGAGACATCGGCGATCACCTTGGGTTCTCCGGTCGTATCGATCACCACGAAGTTGTCGCTCGACACCGACCGCAGGCTGGTGGCGTCGGCCGGATAACTATCGGACGTCCAGTGCCAGGCGCCGGCCGACTGGTGGAGGAAACCGCCCTCTTCGAGGAAGCGGCAGAGGTCGCCGGTCGCGTGCTTCCCGAAGAGTTCGCCCTCCCGGATGGGCAGCTCGAAGGCGGCGCATTTCAGGTGGGCCAGGAGGATTTCCAGGTTCTCGGGGTTGATGTAGGCGTGCTCGGGCGAGCGGCCGAAGAAATAATCGGGATGCTCCACCACGTACTGGTCGAGCGGCGCGCTCGATGCCACCAGGACCGCGGCAGAGGTGCCCTGGCGGCGCCCGGCGCGTCCGGCGCGCTGCCAGCTCGACGCGATCGTACCCGGATATCCGGCCATCACCACGGCGTCGAGCGAGCCGATGTCGATGCCGAGTTCGAGCGCATTGGTCGCGACCACGGCGCGGATCTCGCCATCGCGCAACTGGCGCTCGATTTCGCGGCGCTCCCGTGGCAGGTAACCTCCGCGGTATCCGCGCACCCTTTCGCTGGGGATGGGGCCGCGGTCGCAGGCATCCTTGAGGTACGTGACCAGAATCTCCGTGGCGAGCCGGTTGTTGGCGAAGACCAGCGTCTGAAGCCCGCTCTCGATAAACTTCATGGCCATCCGGCGGCTTTCCCCGATGTAGCTGCGGCGGATCCCCAACTGCCGGTTCACCACCGGGGGGTTGTAGAAGACGAAGTATTTCTCGCCGCGCGGCGCGCCGTTCCGCTCGACCAGCTCGAACGATTCGCCGCTGAGGGCCTCGGCCAGTTCCCGCGGGTTGGCAATGGTCGCCGAGCAGCAGATCAGGCGTGGGTGGGAGCCGTAGAATTCGGTGATGCGCCGCAGCCGGCGGAGCAGGTTCGCCAGGTGGCTTCCGTAGACGCCCCGGTAGTAGTGCAACTCGTCGATGACCAGGTACTGCAGATTCTCGAAGTACCGCGCCCAGCGGGTGTGGTGCGGCAGGATGCCCGAGTGCAGCATGTCCGGGTTCGTCAGTACCACGTTGGCGCGCTGACGGATGGCCTTTCGGGCGTCCTGCGGGGTATCGCCGTCATAGGTGAAGGCACGGATTTCGGAGCCCATCTGGTCCACCGCCGCCTGGAATTCGTGCAACTGGTCCTCGGCCAGCGCCTTGGTGGGGAACAGGTACATGGCACGCGCGCCGGGATCCGCCAGCAGGGAATTCAGCACGGGCAGGTTGTAGCAAAGGGTCTTCCCGCTGGCGGTGGGAGTCACGATCACGACGTTGCGGCCTGCCTGGAGGTGCGCGAACGCTTCCGCCTGGTGCGAGTAGAGCCGGGTGATGCGGCGCTGTTCCAGCGCGCCCCGCAGGCGCGGATCCACCGAGCCGGGAATCTCCGCGAATTCCCCGTCTACGGCGGGCTGGTGATGAATGGCGCGCACCGGGGAATCCGGTTGCTGGTGCACGGTTCGAAGAGAGGAGACGACAGTTTCGAGCGAAGCCTTGGTCGAAATCGCCAGTTCTTGCGAGAATTCGGGAAACCCTAGGGAGAGATCCATGCCTTTCGCCTTTTCTTTGCTAACGTATAACAAATTGGCGAAAGAAACAAGGCGCGGGAAGGGTTATTTAGTGGGCGATCGCCTCTGCGAACGCATCGCGGATGAATTCCCAGCGCTCCATGGTGGCGGCGATGCGGAACGGTCCGCCGGGCTCAGCCGCGCCGGGCGGCGCGTGTTCCGAGCGAATCACCTTCCCCATACAGCGCAGGCTGACGGGGTGGGTGCCGCCGCGATGCAATTGGATGATGTATTCGATAGGGACCCCCAAATCAGGTTCGCCACCGGCCGTAAACAGCACGCCGGTAGAACTGATATTCCGGGTGAGACCGGAAAAGGTTACCCGCGCGGTACCGGAACGGGTGATCGATACTGGCAGCTCGAGTTGGAAGCGGCGGGTTCTACGTTGTTCCATCAGATCGTTCTAATACTACGGGGTGTGCCATACGGGGTCAATAGCCCGGGAGTTCGCACCAGTCCGTTCCGGTACTAGCATTTTGGGTTCAAAAGTAAGGCAGGACCAAAAAAGCGGTTCCGGGGCGGAAAAATCCGCCCCGGACTCAGGTGAAACTTAGGCGACCTTCAGGATGATGATAACCAGGGTGTAAAGCGCGAGCGACTCGATCAGAACCAGACCGAGCAGTAGAGCAAACCGGATTGCGCCGGCGGCTCCGGGATTGCGCGCCATGCCTTCGGCAGACGCGGCAACCGCCTTCGCCTGGGCCAGACCGCAGAGGCCGGAAGCGATCGCCATACCGAAACCGGCGGAAACCGAAACCCACCAGCCCGGGGCTGCCGGAGCGAGCGGCGTATTCGGCGTCTGCGCGAACATCGCGGTAGCTGCCAGCAGCAGGAAGCCCAGCAGCACGAAGAACTTCTTTGTCATTTCACTCTCCTCGATAAAATCGCTCCCAGGAGGTGGTCCCCGTCATCCTCTTGCAGCCGGGCTCACACTGGAGGAGCGGCAAAAAGCCGGTATTAATGGTCGTGCGCGACGGCTCCCGCGACGTACATCATCGTGAGGAGCATAAAAATGTAGGCCTGCAGCAGCGAAACGAAAACGTGCAGCCCCATAAAAACCGCGGGAACCAGAAAATAGGTCAGGCTCAGGAATACCAGGGTGACCTGTTCTCCGGCGTACATATTGGCATAAAGACGGATGGTAAGAGACAGGGGACGCGCCAGGTGGCTGATGACCTCGATAGGGACCATGAGGGGCGCAAGGATGGGCATCGGACCGGCGAAGTGAACCAGGTATTTGCCGACGCCTTGCGCCTGCATACCCACGAAGTTGTAGTAGAGAAACGTCGCCAGTGCGCATCCGAGCGGCACGGCCGGCGCCATGGTGGGGGACTCCATACCGGGCACGATGCCGATCAGGTTGGCGAATAGAACGAAAATAAAAATCGTCCCGAAGAAGCCCATATAGCGGCCTCCCCCGTGTCCCACCTGCTCCTCGGTCTGCCCGTCGACAAATTCGTACAGGACCTCGAAGGTGTGCTGGAATTTCCCGGGCGTTGTGGCCGAAAGCCTCGGCCGCAGGAGCGCAAAAACCACCACGATCAAAAGCGCAACCAGGAGTTCGATTACGATGAAATTGGCCCACGGACGTGGTTCCTGATGCATCCCGACAAGGCCCAACGCCCAATTGCCCAGTCCGGCCAGATGGTCGTTGAACACTCGTGTGAGGTTCAGTTCATGTTCGTGCATACAGCAGTTCGATCAGGATCTCGATGACTACGGCAGCGGCCGAGACGAACAAACCCGCCAAAGCGGCCGCGATACTGATTGGTGAATATCTCAATATAACATAGGCTCCCGCACCGAGCAGGAGGTACCGGAGTCCCGCCCAAATGACGAGTTTTTTGCTCTTTGGGCGGCGTCCCGCCAGGGTATCGACCACGTTTTTCAGCCACCGGTAGTTCAGCCAGGATGCGAGGGCGCCGACCGCGAACCCGAGGCCCCACGTCCAACCGCGCCATGCCCATAGCACAATGGCGCCCGCGCAGCCGAACCCGAACATCAGGCCGGCGATGCGCTCCAGGGCGCGTTCGTAATACCCGTCGTCAGGAGCCATACCGGTATCAGGAGCCGTCATTGTCCCGCGTATCCCGCAGGAGTTGCCGGATCAATTGCACGAATCCGGCGACGATTCCCAATATGAGGAATGGAATGTAGAGAAAGTGGGTGCCGAAAGCCTTATCCAGCAGGTAGCCGGCAAGATAGCCCACGAACGTGGCGGCGGGCAGCATGAACGCCAGCGCCGTATACTCGCCGACCATGACCGAAAGAGGCTTTTTTCCCGAACCCACAATCCTAGTTTAGCCGGGTGTGTACTCGGCCGCTTCACGCACCAGAAGACCCATCTTCGGATGGGAAGGCTTGAGATCCGGGTGGATGCCGAACTGCTCCAGGGCTTCGGTGGTGGTGGTACCGATCGAGCCGACACGGCAGCGCCGCAGTCCGGCGAGCGCCTGCTCTTCCATTCCGGCGTCCCGCGCCACACCGGCCAGGTGCTCGATTTGCACCGCGGTGGTGAAGAGCGCGACGTCGGCTTCGCCCTCCGCGAGGCGCCGCGCAGCCTCCCGCAAAGGGGCCGTGTCCTCCGGCAGGCCGTACTGGTAAATCCGAACCGGGAACACCTCGGCGCCGCGGGCGCGCAGGGCTGCCTCCAGTTCCGGATTGCTCCGGCCATACTCCTGGATGGCGATGCTTCTTTCCGGCCGCCCTTCGGTGACGGAGAGGATCTCGCGCCATGTGTTCGGCTCACCGGCGGTGATGGCGGGGAGAATTCCCATCTCGCGCAAGGCGGCGACTGGCTTGGGACCGCGGGCCACGGCCGTGAGCTTTCGGAGCGCGTCGGCCAGGGCGTACTCGGGGTAGCGGCCGGCCAGGACCCGGCTGAGCTGGCGCGTGCCGACGCCGGTCATGAAAATGACCATGTCGAACTCCCCGCGGAACAGCCGCTCGGCGAATTCGTACGCGGCGTCGTTCCCGGAAAGCGGGACCTCGCGCATGGA
The DNA here is from genome assembly GCA_963796485.1 of Bryobacterales bacterium. Lineage (GTDB taxonomy): Bacteria > Acidobacteriota > Terriglobia > Bryobacterales > Bryobacteraceae > CAWCDJ01. Next base: position 6,567 of record CAWCLV010000007.1, on the reverse strand, counting down.
TGGCGCGACGAATGGAATTCCGCCCTGCTTGCGGATCAGTTCCCCGATCTCCACTGCGCGCCGGCTTTCAAACGCCAGTACACGAAGGCCGTTGAATGGCATACTCGATTTTACAGTCACGCGTGGACACGGCAGCCGTAGAGTCCGTGATCCACAATGTACGCCAGGACCGACGACGGGACGGAGGCCGGCCGCTCGCCGGACGCAAGCGCCTGCCGGATTCCCGACGAAGACACCGGAAGGCTCACGGTATCGAGGCGGTGGAGGCGAATCCCTTCGGGCGCCTCGTAAGAGCTCCCGGGGCGGCTGACCACCACGAACCCGACCGCGTCCGCGACATCCCGCCATCGATACCAGCTGCGCAACTCGGCAAACGCGTCGGCTCCGATGATGAAGAACAACTCATCGCCGGGGTCAATCGCGGCGCGCACTTTTTCGATGGTGGCGATCGAGTAACTTCGGGCGGTTCCCTCTTCGACGCGTGAGACCTCGAACCGCGGATCCACCGCGCAGGCCAGTTCCGCCATGCGGACGCGGTGCTCGTAAGGGGCGTGCGTGATGCCCGCCTTGTGCGGCGGGCGCGCCGCCGGGACGAACAGTACGCGATCGAGCAGAAACCGGTCAGCAGCTTCGCGTGCCACCGCGAGATGGGCGTCATGGATCGGATCGAAAGTCCCGCCGAAGATCGCCAGTCTCATGGGTGGCCTGTGGGCCTACACCCTCTCGATTTTTACGGAGTTGACCTTGACCTCTTTTACCGGGCGGTCCTGCGCGCCGCGGGGCAATTCGGAGATCTTCTTCACCACGTCGTAGCCTTCGGTGATCTCGCCGAAAATGCTATGGCGGTTGTCGAGCCAGGGCGTCGGCGCGACGGTGACGAAGAACTGGCTTCCGTTCGTATTCGGGCCGGCATTGGCCATGGAGAGCAGGCCGGGCTTGGTGTGCTTCAGTTCGGGATGGAACTCGTCGGCGAAGCGGTAGCCCGGACCGCCGCGGCCGCTTCCTTCGGGATCGCCACCCTGGATCATGAAATCCGGAATCACGCGGTGGAAGACGGTGCCGTCGTAAAAAGGCTTGCCCGTCTTGGTTCCGTCCGCGAGGGCGACAAAGTTCTCGACGGTCTTGGGCGCCTTGTCGGCGAACAGCCGCGCTTTGAACTTGCCTTCCGTGGTGTCGAATGAGGCGTAGATCTCTTGAGGCATCAATGAGATTGTAGCAATTTGCACCGGCGACCGGCCCGGCCGCGCGCGGCTCCTTTGTCCTGCAAAGTACGCTTCCGGTATGGCGGCGTTATCATGGAATTCATGAATATCCGGGGCGGCGATGCCGTCTGAAAACTCATCCCCTCTTACCCTTGAAGAGCACCGTGAACTTGCGGTGGAACTGCGCCGCACGAGGGCCCGGATGCGAGAGCTCTGCAACGTGGTGGTGGGGGTATACGGCCCGAACAGCACGGCCGCCCTCAGCTTTCTACGGACTGTCGATTCGATGGACTGTCTCTTCAGCGACATGCAGGCACAGGTTGTGCGGGACCACCCTGGAACGGCGGTCCCTGAGCTTTATTCGTGATTGCTTGGAAGGCCCATGAACATCGAAAAGAAGGGCATGTCGCGCAGAGGGTTCGTTCGAACCTGCGCTGCGGCGAAACTGGCCCCTATTGCCTTGGGAGCGCTGCTCCATGACGCCGCCGCGCAGACCGGAGGGAGGGGCGCTGCCCGTTACCGTCTTTCCCTGAACGACAACTGGCTGTTCGGTAAACAGGCGGGCGGGGGTGCGCGCAACCAGGAGCAGGGCCTCGCCCGGATCAGCCTTCCGCACTGTGTCGCGAAACTATCCTGGCAGGACTGGGACGCCGCCCTATGGCAGGACGTGTGGCTCTATCGCAAGCAGTTCGCGCTGCCGCGGGAATTCCGGAACCGGCGCGTGTTCGTGCAGTTCGACGGTGTGATGACCGGCGCCACGCCTGCCATCAACGGCCACACTCTGCCCGAACATCTCGGCGGTTACCTGCCGTTCCGCTACGAGATCACCGGGTGGGTCACGGGCGGCGAGAACGTGCTCTCGGTTGAGGTCGATTCGCGATGGAAGAACGTGCCGCCGGAAGGATCGCCGGAGGGCCCGCGTTCGATCGACTATCTGGAACCCGGCGGGATCGTTCGCGATGTGAGCCTCCATGCCGTACCGCGCGTTTTCATCGATGACGTGTTCGCGAAGCCCGTCGAGGTGCTGGGGCCGGGGCGCCGCGTCGAGGTGACTTGTTCGATCGATTCGGCGGCCGCTCTGGAGCAGCCGGTTGTCGTGAAGACGGAGTTGCTGGACGGCTCCAGCGTGATTGCATCCGCACAGAATCAGGCGGTATTCCAGAGCGCCGGCAAGACGGACGTGCGGCTGACGTTAGCGAATCCCGGCGAGATTGCGCTGTGGGAGCCCGGCTCTCCGAAGCTCTACGACGTGGTGACGACGCTTTCGATTGCGGGCAAGCCGGTACACGATCATCGGGTGCGGATCGGCTTCCGCGAGGCTCGTTTCGACGTGGGCGGGTTCTTTCTCAATGGCAAACGCACGCGGCTGTTCGGACTGAACCGCCACGAGTTGTTCCCTTACGTGGGAGGCGCGATGCCACGCCGGGTGATGCGGCGGGATGCGGAGATCCTGCGGCGCGAGTTCCACTGCAACATCGTGCGCTGTTCCCACTATCCGCAATCCGAAGCGTTCCTGGACGCGTGCGACGAACTGGGGCTGATGGTCTGGGAAGAGATTCCCGGCTGGCAGTACCTCGGCGATGCCGCATGGCAGGACCTTGCCGTCCGCGACGTGCGGGACATGGTCTGCCGCGACCGGAACCGCCCGTCGGTGGTCATCTGGGGTGTGCGGATCAACGAATCGGCAAGCGTCCCGGCCCTGTACAAGCGCACCAGGGAACTCGCCCGTTCGCTGGACGATTCCCGCCCGACCTCCGGCTCGATGACGTCCCAGGCCACCCGGGACTGGCACCAGGATGTTTTCGCGTTGGATGATTACCACGCCGCTCCCGACGGCAGCGTGGGGATTCGCGAGCCTGTGCCCGGCGTGCCGTACATGCTCGCGGAGACGGTGGGGCAATACAATTACGCGACCGCCAAGGGCTTCGGCGCGAGGTATCGGAAAGCGGCGGACGTGCCGCTACAGCAGGCGCAAGCGCTGCGGCACGCGCAGGCGCACGACCGGGCGGCGGCGTACCCGCGCTGCGCCGGCGTTATCGCCTGGTGCGCCTTCGATTACGGCAGCCTGATGAACTCCTACCGTGGGGTGAAGTGTCCCGGGGTGGCGGACGTCTTCCGGATTCCGAAACTGGGCGCGGCTTTCTACCAGGCGCAGGTCAGTCCCGGCATCCGCCCGGTGATCGTCCCTGATTTCTACTGGGATTTCGGAGCGGAGGCGCCTCACGGTCCCGGCGCAAAGACCGCGATTTTCTCGAACTGCGAGCGCCTGGAGATTTTCCTGAACGGCAAGCCGTTCGCCGAGGCGCACCCCGACCGCGCCGGGTTCCCCCATCTGCAATACCCGCCGTTTTTTTGCGATCTCACTGTGGACGGCACGCGGGATCCCGAACTGCGAATCGACGGCTACGTGGAGGGCAAACTGGCCGTATCGAGATCGTTCTCATCCGACAGGACCAGGGACCAGTTCTCACTGGCAGCCGATGATGAGGAACTCGTGGGCGATGGTTCCGATGCCACGCGGCTGGTCTTCCAAACGCTGGACCGCTACGGCGCGGTGCGCCCGATGGCGGGCGGCGAGGTCGCATTCGAGGTGGCCGGACCGGGCGTGATCGTCGGCGACAATCCATTTCACCTGGCCGATAGCGGAGGCTCGGGCGCGGTCTGGATCCGAACGCGAGAGAGAAGCTCCGGCATAGTGACCGTGACCGCGACGCACTCCACCGTGGGGAAGAAATCCGTCGCGATCCGGGTCAGAGCCGGAGCGTAGCCCGCGCGTTCGCCGACTAATGTGGCACAGTTTACCAGCCGACCGGGTTGCCGCGGTTCTGCTCTTTCAGCCACTTTTCGAGCGGCGCGAAGTAGTCGCGAATCGCCGAGGCGTCCATCTCGCGGGTGCCCGCGATCTTTTCCAGTGCTTCCTGCCACGGCCGGCTCGCGCCCATTTCGAGCATCGAGTTCAGCCGCTCTCCGGCGGCTTTATTGCCGAAGATCGAGCAACGGTTGAGCGGCCCGGTACATCCGGCGGTCTGGGAAAGCGCGCGGTGGAACTGGAACTGGAGAATGTCGGCGAGGAAGTACCGCATGTACGGCACGTTCGCGGCGACGTGATACTTGGCGCCGGGGTCGAAATCCGCTTCCGTGCGGCCCGGAGGAGGCGCGATCCCCTGGTATTTCTCGCGGAGCTGCCACCAGGTCTCGTTGTACTTCTCGGGAGGGATCTGGCCGGAGAAGACCTTCCAGCGCCACTGGTCGATGACGAGGCCGAATGGAAGGAACGCGATCTTTTCGAGCGCCCGGTGCATGAGAAGCCCGATGTCCTTGGAAGTGTCGGGCGCGCGATCCAGCAGGCCGAGCTTGACGAGATACTCGGGAGTGATCGAAAGAGCGATGGTGTCCCCGACCGCTTCGTGGAACCCATCGTTGGCGCTGTCGCGGAAAAGCGGCGGCTGCTTGCTGTAGGCCCGCTGGTAGAAGTTGTGGCCCAGTTCGTGGTGGATGGTCAGGAAGTCCTCGCCGGTGATCTGGATGCACATCTTCAGGCGCAGGTCGTCCACGTTATCGACGTCCCAGGCGCTGGCATGGCACACCACATCGCGGTCGCGCGGCTTCAGGAAGAGCGACCGTTCCCAAAACGTCTGGGGCAGGGGGTCGAACCCGAGCGAGATGAAGAAGTTCTCGCCGTACTTCACCATCTGCTTCCAGTCGGTGTTGTGGGCCATGAGGAGCTTGGTGAGGTCGTAGCCCGGATCGGCATTCGGGGGCTCGACGAGCGGATAAATGTTGTCCCAATCCTGGGCCCACATGTTGCCCAGCAGGTAGGCGGGGATGGGGCCGCTGGCCGGCACGATGTCGCCGTATTTCGCCCGAAGCTTCGCCCGCACATAGGCATGCAGCTCCAGGTAGAGCGGCTTGACCTGTTCCCAGAGGCGGTCGAGCTCGCGGGCGAAGGCGTCGGGATCCATGTCGTATTTGGATCGCCACATCGCGCCGTTGTCCTTGAAGCCGAGCTGGCTTGCGCCTTTGTTGGCGAGTGCGACGTAGCGGATAAAATCGTTGCGCATCGGCCGGGAGATCGCGTGCCAGCCGGTCCAGGCTTTCAGTAGCTCATCGGGGTTGCGGCTTTCGGCGAGGGTCTTGCTGAGTTGCTCCAGGTCCTGGCAGGAATCGGGCCCGGAGGGACAGAATTTGCCTTTGCCGTAAGCGCCTTCCATACCGGTGACGATGCGGGTGAGTTCTTCGCTTTCCCTGGGGTCGGAGGGAGTGGCAATGGTGAGCGAGAGCTTCAGCAGCTTGAGCTTGCGAGCGGTGACCGGGTCCAGCTTGAGTCCGTCGAAGCGGGTGGCCCGCTTGGCGTAATCGACGGTGGCGGCGATGGCACGCTCATCCAATTTGGCCGCGAGGGCCTCGGTGTCGTCGATGATGTATGTAGACTTGACCCAGTCGGCCCGGCTGGCGTCCACGCCGAGGACCATGAGCTTCTGCTCGGCGTCATTGATGAATTTGCGTGCTTCTTCGGGAGTTGCCTTCGGATCGGCCGCGAAGGCAAGCGTCGCGAGAGCGCCCAAAAGGCACGCCACGAAACGGAACTTCATGTTCTCAAAGTAGCAAGCTTGCGCCGCGAGAGTCCCTTTTGCGAACGGGGAGGGGGCCATGCTACCATTTGGATGTCCGAGTGACAATGCGGGGACGTAGTTCAGTTGGTTAGAACGCCGGCCTGTCACGTCGGAGGTCGCGGGTTCGAGCCCCGTCGTCCCCGCCATTCCTTTTCAATCACTTACTGGCAATCCGCTGGAGCGATTTTCGCCTCGTTTTCGCGGGTGCTACAGTAGCTGCTACAGTTTCCCTCGCAAGATCCTGAATTGGCTGCGTTTATCCGCTGTTAGGGAAGGATTGGGGATGCGAACGCTTTTCGCCGCGTCAACACTGTATTCCCAGCGGAGATCAATAATCGTAAAAATCAGACCTGCACCTATCAATGATGGGCGTTTGATAGTGGACGGCAGGCGCGTGGTCGAGGCGCAAACGTGTGAAAATCGCGTTAGGCATCATCAGAAAAACCAAGAGTAAGCCGGTCTCTTAAAGGGATGGATCGGCCACAATACCGATCCATCCGAGTTAGACCTCCCCTGGTTTTCAGACCGCCTGGTGCTTTTGCTCCAGGTCACGGACTTTCGAGTAGAACGGATTCGTGGGGTCCACCAGTGCCCGATAACTGGCACCGGCAGAATCTTTGACGCCGCCCGCTGTCGAGAATACTCCGTTCGGTCGAACCTTCCCACATACGCCTTCCCAACGCGTGCCGCGGGTCCAGTTGATACCATTCAGTCCGTCAAGTATTTGATCTATTCTTGCTGGTGCGCATTCC
>CAWCLV010000006.1:0-426049 GCA_963796485.1 Bryobacterales bacterium | reverse complement strand
GAATCAACAAACCGAAAACTTCCGAGCCAAGGACGGCCCCATTCAAGGACGGGACAGACAGCAACGGCGAACGCAAACTTGCGCGGGCAATGGTGGAGCGTGGCTTCAGCCAACGCGTAGCCGCCAAAGCCATGAGTACCTTTGGCAACGCCTGGAAGCGCACAATCCTGGCGAAAGACGAGCATATCGAGGTGCCATCGGCTGGTTAAAAGCATACCCCGCGGCGTCTTCACAAAAAGCCGATAACAACCCACCGCCGTACAGGCGCCGCCGAAGCCGGCATCCCCGGTCGCGAGCGTCGGGGTGCGGCCTCTAAGACTCACGCCTGCACCATCCGTTTCAGCCATTTACAAGTATGAGCATCGATCGGTTGTTATCATCTCGAAGCCATGGTCGGAGGCTGAATCCGCCCTCGGTCACCGCTGGATTTGCAATTTTTCTTCGACTGCCTGGCGTTGGCCGGCAGCCTTCCCCGCCATTGCACCCAGAGGACAGCACTTCCCGAACGTTCCGAGACGTGCCGGTCAGTGGAGCAAGCGGGTGGCAACGACTTCGGTTCCGGCCGGTGCTGAGCCGCCGACGACTTTGGATCGGATCAGCGCCTCAAAATATACGCGGTGCGCTGCACTTTGGGAACTGATCTTCAATGCAGAGCGCAGGATGGCGCGTCCTTCGTCGGTGGAGACCAACAGGCTGGCGGCCTCCGTACCTTCCTGTTGCAGACCTTGCAGGATGAGCACGTTGCCGTGGCCGTTGGCCGAAGGCAGAAGGGCCAGTGCGGCGTAGTCATCACCGCTCGAACCAGTGTTGCCGATTCCCGAGTAGCGCCGCAGTTCGCCGGGGCGGGGGCTCCGGTTTACGATGTTGCCAGGCGTACCCGGAGACTTGACGGCGATGAAGTTCAACCGGTCTTCGAACAGGGAAACCCAAGGGTTCGATGCCGGGCTGCCGACGAAGATAAAGTCGCCCTTCTCCAGATCGTGGGTCTTCAGATCCCGCGCCGATCGCAGCCACAGTCGATCGCCGTTTCCAAAGGCCGAGAGCAGGCGGCCCATGAAGACCGCGTCGGCATAGGAGACGAACTGCGTGCGGGACAGGTAAGATGCCAGGTGCGCTTCGCGCGGATTGCCGTCCGCCGGTATGGTGCTGGCGGGGTACTGCGGGCTGAGATACTCTTCGAGACCGATGATCCTGCCGCTGAGGAGGCAAAATAGGCCGTAGTTGATATCGGAAACCACGACCTGGGTCGGCGCATGCGGGTCGAAAACCTCCGACAGCGGCCAGGAAGGGGGTGGTATTACAGCTGCCGGTCTGGCAACGAGGTATCCGGCAACGGCGCATAGGGCGCAGGAGACCGCAATCAACGCCGCTCTCGGCAGCGATCCGAACCGTGGCAGGGGCGTCGGCTCCTGAATCTTCGGGCTAAAGACCTCCGGCGCGGGCCCCGAGGGGCGGAAGACGGGGGCGTAGTTCCCCTTCGGCAGTTCGATGATGAGGGAATCCGCGCGGCCATAGCTGTCGTAGTATTCATGAAGCCGCAGGCGGAGCAGACGGGCATTGGCGCGCACGGAGCTGTCTTCGGCGGGACTGTAGTCGGTAGGTTTGCCGAAGAGGAAATGCCCGATGCGTTGCTCGGAAAGTTGGGATGCACGGCCCAGGATGCTCTCTTCTACCAGATACAAAAGGAGGGCGCGAAGACGTCCGGCTCTCTGGAAAGGAGGGCTCGCGGCAATCCGCTGAGCCAGGTGCCAGCGTTCGTCGGAATCAAGACGACTTTCGACCGGCCGCCCGGCTTCCGTCAAGTCCCCCATGTACCGTCCACCATATCACAACCGAAATTCGCGAATTTCACCGGGAATTCACATGTGAAAACCTTTTGTTTTCGCCTCCAGTGGGGGGAGAATCATCCCAGCCAGGACGCTGAGGGTTTTGCGCTTCAGGAGTGATAAATAATGAAGATCAACCTATTTGCAACCGCGCTGTTGCTTGGCGCTGTCTGTTTCGCTCAACTAGACCGCGGAACGATCACGGGGACTGTGACCGACAGTTCCGGCGCCCGGATCCCGGCTGTGCGGATCACGGCCAGGAACATTGCGACGAACGCCATTTACGAAGCGGCGACCACGAGCGCGGGTGAGTACACAGTCGTCAGCCTGCCTTCGGGCGCCTACGACGTCAGCTTCGAGGCCAGCGGGCTGAAGAAACTGGTGCGGTCGAATCTTTCGCTTGCGGTCGCACAAGTGATGCGGCTGGACGCGGTGCTCATAGTGGGCGATGTTAAGGAAACCGTGGAAGTGACCGGTCAACAAGGAACGCTGCAGACAGAGAATGCGGTCACCGGACAGGTCATCCAGAACCGGGAAGTGGTGGATCTGCCGCTCAGCTTTAGCGGAGGGCGCAATCCCGAGAATTTCGCCTTCCAGTTGGGTGCCGGAGTTTCGGGGGGAGCAGGCGGCGCCTACGTGAATGGGACCTCGTCATTTGGTTCGGCGGTTCTGCTGGACGGAGCTACGGCCACAGGGTATCGCTCGGGAGATCTCTCTCAGGACAGCCCCTCGCCCGAAGCGGTTCAGGAGTTCACGACGGAGACCAGCGGGATGAGCGCCGAATATGGACGGGCGATGGGTGGAGTTTTCAATTTCGTAATGAAGTCGGGAGCCAACCAGATCCATGGCACCGGGATGTTCGCGCTGCGCAACGAATCGATGGATGCGCGATCTTTTACCAACAACTATTACAATTTGCCCAAATCGCGCGACCGGCAGAACGATGAAGCCGGCTCTTTTGGCGGTCCGGTCTATATTCCTAAGATCTACAACGGCAAAGACAAGACTTTTTTTTATTTCGCCTACGAGCGCTTCCACACCTCCGCGGGCGGCGCGAGTTCACCGAACCAGATGGTGCCTCCGCCTTCCTGGGAGGCCGGCAACATGAGCAATCTCCTGACCACTCAGATAGTTGGCAAGGACGCGCTGGGAAATAACGTACTTCGCGGCGCGATCTACGATCCGGCATCGACGCAGACGGTAAACGGGCAATTGGTGCGCACCATGTTTCCGGGGAACATCATCCCGGCAAGCCGTATTTCGACGGTATCCCAGCGGGTAATCGGGGTGATGCAGAAAGATTACCCGGCCACGGTGCCGGGGCCGAACGGCGATTTCCTGCTGAACAACAACGCCTTCGCCGGGTACGATACCTGGCAGACCTATACCCAGATGTCCGTCAAAGCGGACCACAACATCAGCAGCCGGAACCATCTTTCCGGTTCGCTGTTGCGCACGACCCAACCCTATTACAACGCCTCTGCCTCGGGCATTCACGTCTGGAATTCTGCCCTGCCGTACGGCGGACCGTTCACGTCGGCGATCATCAAGCCGGTGGATACCCACTTCGTCCGCATCGCCGACGACCACACGGCGACCCCCACCCTCTTCAACCATTTCGGGATCTACTTCAATCGGGTCACGAATTCTATCAATAACCTGCACCAGAACGATCCCAATGTGGTGGGTGTTCCGAATACGCCGACTACGGATGTGCCGCAAATCAACTGGAGTGGCGGCGACCGCTACAGCCTGACTAACCTGGGCCAGGACAAGATGAGCGATTCGGTCCGCTCCATTACATACGGCTGGCAGGATACCCTTTCCTGGGTGAAGGGTCGCCACACGCTGAAGTTCGGGGTGGAGTACCGGGTCTACAAGCTGAACTATTACCGAAACACCGATCCCGGGAGTTTCAGTTTTAGTTCGAACCAGACCGGACTCCCTGGTCTTACGCAGTACACCGGCAACCCCTTCGCGAGTTTCCTGTTGGGAGATGTCAATAACGCGAGCATCACCATCACCACTCCCACTATGGCCATCTATAAGTCCTGGGGGACTTTCGTGCAGGACGATTTCAAAGTGGCTCCCACCCTGACGGTGAATCTGGGGATGCGGTGGGACTACGAACCGGCGCAGACCGAGGAGCACAACCGCCTCTTCAGCTTCAGCCCCACTACCATCGACCCGGCCACCGGTTTGCCGGGCGCTCTGACCTTCGCGGGTAGTTGCCCGATTTGCAACGGCTCTTCGGGCTTTGCACCCAACACTCATCATAATTTCGGTCCGCGCATCGGTTTCGCATGGCAATTCGCCAGTAAGTTGACGTTGCGCGGCGGCTACGGAGTTTTCTTCGCCGATCGCGCGCCCAACGACTACTTCGGCGACCCGAGCGGTTCCACGACCAACAACGGCTGGGGATGGGGCGCCGCCAATGTAGTGAACTATCCCAACAATTACTCGCCGGCCTTCAACTGGGATTCGGGTTATCCGGGCGTGACCACCCTGACCACGCCCAATCCCTCGCAGGCGGACACCAAGAGCGGTGCTCTCTATTGGGTGCCCAACGGTGGGAGGGTGGGGTACACGCAGTCTTGGAACGTCAATCTCCAGCGCGAGTTGCCGTTTGGCATTCTGCTGGATGTAGGATACGTGGGCACCAAAGGCACCGCCCTGCAGGCAAATTCCCTGGGTCTTCTGAATCAACTTTCGCCCTCGGCACTGGCTCTAGGCGGCATCCTGGCAAATACAGTCACTAGCCAGGCGGCCATTCCGGCGTCGGCGCAGGCGATGGGCGCCATCTATCCTTACGGGAACAGCGGCCGGTCGGTTGGGGTTTGGCAGACGCTGCTTCCGTTCCCGCAACTGAACACCGGTTCTACCGTGGGGGCCTGGAACGCGCCGCTCGGCTTTTCGACCTACAACGGGCTACAGGTGCTTTTCAATAAGCGCCTCTCTCACGGCCTTAGTTGGATTGCCAATTACACCTTCTCAAAGGCCATCTCCAACGTTGCGAACCTGTATTACAACGGGGATGCCACCCCCATGGTTGCCGGCAACCTGGCTTTGCAGAAGGCAATTTCGCCGTACGACCAACCGCAGGTGGTTAAAATCGGGCTCAACTACGAACTACCGTTTGGCCGAGGCAAATCGTTTGGCGGCCGTATGAACCGCTGGCTGGACATGGCGGTGGGCGGCTGGAAGATCCTGTATATCGGCAACTATAGCAGCGGAACGCCGTTGAGTTTCGCCGCCAATAGCGCCGCGCCGGGTACGAACCTGAGCACCAACCGGGCGTCCTTGATCAATCCATCCGGTACGGGCCTGGGTATTCCGTTCGATGCCTCCGCCTTTAACATGGCCGTGCTGACGGCAGCCAGCACGCAAAACGTCTATCTCAACAAGCAGTACATCGTGCAGCCGCCGGCTTACACGTTCGGGACGTCGGCGCCCTATGTATCCCAGATCCGCAGTTTCTGGGGACGCTCGGAAAATATCTCCGTCCAGAAGAACTTTTCGTTCAAGGAACGGCTCCGCTTCCAATTGCGTCTGGAGACCTTCAACGCATTTAACCGGCACACGTTCGGCGGCATCCAGACCAATCCAAACTCCGCCACGTTCGGGCAGGTGACTTCGGTTGGCGGCAACCGCACGGTACAAATTGGAACCAGAGTGGACTTCTAATAAGGTATGAAGGGGCAGGCGGAGACCTGCCCTCTTTTAAAGGCTCCCCAATGCGAATCATCCTTGCTCTTGTGGCGGCATGCGCCGCCGCGGCAGCGCAATCCGGCGCCCCCCGGGTCGCGATTCTCCAGGACGATCTTCCTGGCCTCGATGCCAGCGCGATTCAAGCTGCCGAGCGCGCCCTCGACCGCGCCTCCATCGTTTACGCGCCCCTTCGTCTTTCGGGCATGGCCTCCCAGGAGGAGTTCAATGCCGCGCGCTTCGACACCCTGATTCTGAACCACTCCGATCACCTCCCGGCCGCGGTGCGCAACAACCTTCTCGACTTTCTGAAGGCCGGCGGCGACCTCGTCTTTCTCGGCGCCTCGGGGTTCCTGCACCGCCAGAGTATGACGCTTCCGGCCTTCAGCCGCTATGAGCCGTACGCGCTCGATGGAGTCGAAACGGTCGATACGGTGGGCGGTCAGGGCATTGTTTCGGGAGTAAAGATCCGTGGCCGCTACTCGGGTTGGTCGGCCGTGGGCTTCACACGCCGCTCAGCGAAATTCATTCCGCTTCTGGCGGCCAAGGACCGCTACGGGCGGACTCGCGGATGGGCGTGCGGCCTGCTCACCAACTATGCCGAGTACCCTGGGTCCAACTGGCTGCTCTTCGGGATCGATACCCCGGCGTTCTACTCGACCGATGGATTTGCACGGGTGCTGACCGGCGCCCTGCGGCGCATGCGCGGAGACGATCTCTGGAAGAGCGCCGAAGCCGAACACGAGAAGGCTCTGGCGGTCCGCATCCGCCTCTCCACCCCGGCGCCGACGGGCTTCGTGCACGTAAGCCCCGATGGGAAGCGCTTGCTGGCCCCCAATGGCAAGCCGCTCTTTTTGACGGGGGTGAACTACCATCGCGGGCTGGACCAGGGCGAGTGGTCGCAGGGCACTTTCGACGACACCGTTTTCGAGGACGATTTCCGCAAAGCCCACGAGGCGGGGATCAATTGCATCCGCCTGGGCCCGGCTGCGCGCTTCTACGAATCACCGGAGATTGTGCGTGAGTGCGCGCGCAAGTACGGCATCTATCTGATCATCATTTTGAATTGGGGTACTCGGAGCGACTACGTTGCCAATGCCGAGCGGGTGGCACAGATGTATGGCGATGAGCCAATGGTGCTGGGCTACGACCTTCAGAACGAACCCGCGCCCGATGCCCTGGCCGGGCTGACCTTCGACGGCAAGCCCAGCCCCGCGCTAGCCCTCGAAAAGGACAAACCGCGGGCCGAGGCTCTGACCGGCTTCCGCGGGCTTTGGTCGAAGGCCTGGGACCTGGACCTCCGCGGTTCGGCCAGCACGTTTCCCGGGTTTTTCGAAAAACCGGCATCGCCCGATCCCTCCGGCGTGCGCGAGGCCATGGACCAGACGCTTTCCCTATGGATCGCGCGACACATCGAGGCAATCCGCAAGTACGACAAGCATCACCTGGTGTCGGTAGGCTACAACACCCAACTGGCCGTGCTGCCTGCCAATCGCCAGTTGGATTTGGAAACCCACCACGTTTACGAGGCGCCGTTGTCCTACGAATCGGTGATGATCAACCTGACCACAATGGACCGCTTGGCGCGGCTGTGGCCGGACAAGCCGTTCACGCTGGGCGAATTCGGTTACACCAATGGACTGGTGATGAACGACGGGCGCTACCTGGACTTCCACACGTCGGCGGTCGGCGAGATGGCGCATTACCTCTATGCGCTGGCCAAGGGCTATAGCGGCGTCACTAAGTGGGTACTTACCGACTGGCACTGGGACATTATCGGTAAAGCCGGCAACCGCGGACGTGACAAACAGATCTACGAAGCCTATTTCGGGATGTACTACTACGACGGCCATCCGCCGGGCCTGGAGCAGGCCAAGCCAATCGTACCTGCGGTGCGATTCCTGCGCCAGTACATCGACGGTGGGGGCGGCGGCGGCGAAATCCAGATCGTTCGCGCAGCGAACCCGATCGGCGCCGGCTACATATACCGCGCGCCGAACGCGCTTTTCGTGGGCGACGGCCATTACCGGTCGTCGGGCTTGGAGTTCACAGCCGCGCACCCCGCCAATGTAATGCTGAGTTGGAAGGGTTCCGGCTTGCGAGTGATGTCCACAGCCGATGCGAAGATTACAATCGATCCGAAGGCATTTCTGCCTGACGTGTCCGCTGAGACGCTGCGCGTGTCGGGTCATTGCGGGAACTGGAAAATGGAGGGCGGCCGAATCCTTATTGAAGCCCTGGAGGGCGAACCGCTGTCGATTGCGGGGCGGAGATAGATCATCGTGAAGATACAAGCTGTGCTCATCGCGCTCGTCGTGTGGGCGCTGGCCGCGGAGACGCCCCCGCGAATGCCCATCCCGACCGACGCTTCACGGTCGATTCGGGCTCGCTGGCTTGCCAAGCCGGTTTTAGAATCGGAGCTTCTGGACGATGCCGAGAGCCTGGAGACATGGCAACTCCTGAATGTCGATCAGGCCAAAGGCGAGATCGCGCTTACCGGCGAGCACGTCAAGAGCGGCAAGGCTGCGCTCCGCTTGAGCTGTCCCACCACCGGTAACAAGCCGGTTCCCACGAGCCGCTACTACGGGACCGCCACGGCGCGGCGGGTGGTTGCCGGCGAGGACTGGTCGGCATGGAACCGCCTGTCGGTGTGGGTCTATCCCGACCTCCCGGGTTTCCGCGTGGTTTCCCTTATCATGCAGTTCCACAACGAAGGCTCGGAGCGCGTCCCCGATACCTACGGCAAGATGGGAATCAATTACGTGATTTTGCGGAATCACGAATGGAACCACGTGGTATGGGAGATCGCCAATCTGACCCGCGATAAAGTGACCGGCATCGATTTCTCTTATCGCATGCAGGGCATAGAACCGGGCGCTACGAACATGGCTCAATTCGATATCGACCGGCTCGAGTTGCAGAAGGTCAAGCCCGATCACTACGAGGGTTGGGACGTGGCTTCGGGCGAAATCTCGTTCAGCCACTCCGGCTATCAAACCGGCGCGCCCAAGAGCGCCATCGCCAGCGATCTGAAGGCGGCCAACTTTGAACTGGTGAATGTAAGGACCGGCGCGGTGGTGCTTTCGAAAAAGGTCGGCACGGTGGAGTCTAAGATCGGAAAATTCCAGGTGATGGATTTCTCCGGCTTCCGCGAGCCCGGAACATACCTGTTGCGGGCGGGCGGGAGAATCACGAAGCCCTTCCCAATCGGCGACGACACCTGGAAGTCCAGCGTCTGGAAGGCCATCAACTTCTTCTACGTGGAACGCTGCGGATACGCGATTCCCGGCGTTCACGACATCTGCCACCGCGACTGGATCCTGCAGCATGGCGACCAGAAGATCGTCGCGAATGGCGGCTGGCATGATGCCGGCGACCTCTCTCAATCGCTGGGCAATACCGCGGAAGCCGCCTATTCGATGTTCAGCCTGGCGGAGCGCATGCAGCAGCGGAATGAAGATCCCGTTCTGCTGGCGCGCCTTCTCGAAGAAGCCAAGTGGGGATTGGACTGGCTGCTAAAGGTTACGTTCCCCGACGGCGCGCGCCCCGGTTTCTCCATGATGGACCGATGGACCGACGGCGTCATCGGCGATGCCGATGATATGCTGGCGCAGGCCGGCAACAATCCGGGGTCGAACATTTCGGCCGCGGCAACCGAGGCCATTGCGGCTCGCGTGCTGAGGACTTCGGATCCTATCCTTGCGAGCCACAGCCTGAACCAGGCGGAAGCGGATTGGGGCTTTGCCCTGGCCGCAACGGGCAACCGGCAGCGCGGCGGCAGTCCGGTGGAGATGGCCGGACATACCATCATCGCCGCCCTGGAACTGGCGCAGGCCACGGGCGATCGGAAATACGCGGAGAAGGCCTTCGAACTGGCCCGCACGATCACCGAATCCCAGCAGCGCAGCTTTCTCCCGGGTCTGGATTACCCCTTGGCCGGTTTTTTCTATACCGGACCCGACAAGACGCGCGTTCTGCGCTACTCGCACCCGAGCCACGAATCGGCGCCGATTGTCGCGCTGGTCCGCCTGTGCGAGTTGTATCCCGACCACCCGGATTGGATGAAGTGGTATTCGGCTGTGACGCTTTATTCGGAGTACTTCCACAAGGCCATGTCGAAGTTCACCGAACCCTACGGAATGCTGGCCAACTCGGTCTTCAAAGACGACGAATATCTGAAACAACCGGAGCACGGAGCCCAGGATGCAACGCGCGAGGCCTTTCGCCAGCAGGTGCTGAACGGCATCCGAGTCGGTGAGCACTATTACGTGCGACTGTTCCCGGTGTGGTTTCAGTTTCGTGGGAATAACGGCACGATGCTGGCTTCCGATAAAGCGATAGCCTCGGCATCGCACCTTCGCGGGAGTCTGGAACTGGCGTCCCTGGCGGAGCGCAACATGCAGTGGGTAGTGGGGCGCAACCCGTTCGTCGAGAGCTTGATGTGGGGCGAAGGGTACGACTACGCTCCCCAATACTCCGCAATGTCGGGCGATATCGTCGGCTCGCTTCCCGTGGGCATTCAGAGCCATCGCAATGCCGACGCGCCATATTGGCCAACGGAGAATTGTCATAACTGGAAAGAAGTGTGGGTGCACCCGGTGGGACGCTGGATCTGGCTGATGCGCGACCTGGCTGGACCGGCCCAAGTGAGCGCTGCGAGTAAGACGCCGGTGCAGTTCCGCGAAGTCTCGACAGGTAAGGTGATCACGGCTGTACCGAATCGTGCGACCGGCAAGCTTCGTGCCTCGCTGGCGGAAGGAGAATACGAAGTCATCTCCGGGAGCTCCCGGCGCGCTCTTACCGTATTGCCGGGCGAATCATACTCACTGGATTTGATGAAGGGGAACCTTCTGGATCTTGAGATGGCGCAAGAAACCGGAGCGGCGGGCGAGGTGACGATTCGGGTTGCGGCCGCCGGCGAGGGTCGTCACAGCTTTACGTTACGTACGGATAACCTCGGGTTAAGCGCGCGGGCGCGGACAGTGGAACTAAAGCCAGGTGTGCCGCAGACCATCGTGTGGAAAGCGAAGACGCTTTCCACCGATGAACCATGGATCGCAGTGATAGTTCCCGACCACGATTTCGCCAGCCGAAAGGAGTTGACCGGCGCCAGCTTGAAAATTCCCGGACGCTAGAAAACTCCCGCATCAGAGACGGTAGAGTAGCGGAGGCGAGTGATGGCCACCCGAAGGAGCGAATTACTGCGCCGCCGAGCGGCCAGGGAGAGATGGCTGATTGAGGCGAAGGGAGGTGGCTCCCTTCCTGCAATGCGTTAACTACTTCTTTGGGATGCTCGGCGCACTTTTTGAACCTATGGACGATCCCGCCACGCGCTACAGCACCGCACTGCCCGATCTGAAGCAGTTCCCGGGCCGCTGGCGGCGACTGCCGGTGCTCGCAACGCGTGCGGACATGCATCGCCAGAGCACCCGCAGCTATGCTAGCGACGGCGCCGCCAACGTTTTCAGCCGCACGGGCGGCGGCAGCTATCGCGACTACATCTCCACCGCGCACAAGATCGCGATCACCTATAGCGACCAGTACAATCCGCGCGTCATCGCGGGGCAGGGCTGGGGCGCCGACAGCCCGCTCGAAGGATCGCAGGCGCCCAAGTCGATCCACGACCGCACGGGCCGCGTGAACTACGACTACATCGTTCGAAGCAACCTCCTGAACCACCTTACCGTGGGCGTGGACAGCCATCGTAACGAGACGCGCCAGCTATCGCAGGCGCAGGGCTGGAACACGCATCTGGGGATTCAAGGCATTGTCGGAGACCAGGGCGCATTTCCCGTGATCAATTTTTCCGGGTGCGCGCGCGTTTTCGATGCCGCCGGGCACGAATTGCCCGGCCAATTCACGCGCTTGCGAAAGTTTGCCTCCAGCGGACCCGTGAGCGATAGCGGCCGCGCGCGGGCCGCTGAAAACTCCGTGGCGGGCCTGCCGGCCTACAGGCCCGGGGAGAGCCTCAACGCTGCCACCCTCCGACCCTCAGCGTGGCGGCGTGATCACCACCTGTTGGTGAAAGACGGCAACCGCGAGTATGTCGGCTGTTCGAACGTCTTTTCAATGAATATCGCGGCTGCTCCCGCGGAGAAGAATTGACGCACGCAGAATGCGGCCGCGATCCACAGCGGTGCGGCCTTCACATAGGTTGCGTGCGACACGTTGCCCCGCGGCCTTTCATGCAGTAGTCGTAGCAGTTCTTGTGGGCGATGTACACGCGCCGGAGGGACGCTTCCAGGGTTCCGCCCAACTCGAATCGCGGATCGTCGTAAATGACCGGACAGGGGTAGTAGCGGAGTTCGCCCTCGATTTTCTGAATCGATCGACTGAAGTGGCACATGAGCTGCTCGGCGGGTTTGGACAGGATCTTGAAGCAGTTGGTGGTCACGAACACTTCGGGTTGTGCCGCTTCGCCGCGACGCGAAAGCGTGGTGAGTTGGTGGCCCATCTCAAGCATGTTCTCGATCAGGCTGACTTCGATGGCCGCGCCGGGAAACAGCGAGCGGTAGCTATCGCGAATCTGCGCATCGCTCCGTTCCTCCAGCAGGGGCCGCACCGCGGCGATGACGACATTGAAACCCATCCCGGCCAGCAGCCGGATGGTTTCCACGGTCTGCGCGAAGGTTCCTCTCCCGCGGATCGCGTCATGGCGCTGCGGGTCGGGGCTCTCCAGGGAAATGCGCAGCGTCAGGCGGCCGCCGTGGCGCTCGTTAAGGCGTTGAAGAGCATCGAAATGGTTCCTGATATACCGGCGTCCGTTCGTGAGGACTTCGACAGGCGCTATGTCGAGAGCAAGAGCCAGGCTCTGAAGGAATTCCCGATTTTGCTCAGCCCGGCCGCGCAGGACGTCCTGGTTGACAAAGACTTCTCCACCCGTGAAGTAGATCTTTTGCACGGCGAAGCGCGCGGCGTCTTCCAGGTGCGGCGCGAGTTCGGTAAACGCGATCTGCTCCAGCCGGTTGTTCGACGGCGATGATGCCGTATAGCAGTGCTTACAGCGAAGATCGCATAGAGAGCCTTCGATCACCCAGAGGTCTTCCAGCACGGGCGTGGCGGCAAGGCGCTTCGGATCCACGAATCCGCGGCGTTCGCCGCGCGGGTTCACCAACTCGAGTCCGTCTGGGTGTTGGGGCCTGATCTTGTTCGGGTTCATTGGCATCTTTCTTCATGCTGCCTGATAAGCTGAGCTGTTTCGCTCCCCATGACGCCAGTGCCGTTCATATCGATCATCATCCCCGTTTACAACGAAGCGGGAGTCATTGGGACGTTGCTGGACAACCTGGATGCGCAGGGGTTGGTAGAGGTTATCGTGGTGGACGGCGGGTCCACTGACCGGACGGCGGAGATTGCCTCGCAACGCGCCCGTCTGGTCCGCCGCGAAATGGGGCGCGCGGCGCAGATGAACGCCGGCGCGGCGATTGCAGCCGGTGAGATCCTGTTGTTCCTTCACGCGGACGTGTTCCTCGGAAAAGGCGCGGTGGACCACATCCGCCGCGCCATGGCGGATGCCACCGTGGTAGGCGGAAACTTCGATATCCAGTATGAAGGAAAGGACCGGGCTGCCGCCGCTTTCACGCGCATCAACCGCCTGCGCCGGAGGTGCGGGATCTTCTACGGCGATTCCGGCATCTTCTGCCGGCGGTCGGTCTTCGAACAATTGGGCGGGTACCGGTCGTGGCCCATCATGGAAGACTACGAGTTTGCGCGGCGCTTGTCGAAAGCCGGCAGGCTGGCGTTTCTGGAATGCCCCATCCGGGTGTCCGACCGCCGTTGGCGCAACTCCGGCCTGTTTCGGACGATGTGGAGCTGGCTGCTGATCCAGGGCCTGTATTCGTTGGGCGTTCCGCCGCGCTATTTGGCCCGGCTCTACCGGCACGTCCGCTAAAATCGAGGCTTGCTTCCTCTGATCGTTGTATTCGCGAAGGCTCCGATACCGGGGCGTGTGAAGACGCGGCTGGGGGTCGATCCGGCGCGCGCCGTCGAAATCCACTCCGCGTTCGTCCGTCAGACGCTCCTCATGCTGGAATCGCTGCGCGGCGAGACGGACCTGGAACTCTCCACAGACCTGCCGACCGATGCCTGGCCCGAGTTCCAGGTGGCACGCTCGGTTCAGTGCCCCGGCCAATTGGGGGAGCGAATCTACTCTGCTCTGCAAAAGGCGCTCGCGGCGGGGCGACCCAAGGCGCTGATTCTCGGCAGCGACTCCCCGGGCCTGCCCGCAGCGCACCTCCGCGCGCTGTTGGCCTCCCGCGCCGACGTATGCCTCGGACCGGTGGAGGATGGCGGATTCTACGCCATCGCTTGCAGCAGGACGGCCCCGGCGATGTTCGAAGGGGTTCGCTGGTCCACAAGCGCCACGCTCCACGATGCCGTCAGGGCGATTGGGAATTGCGGCCTCAGCGTGGAACTGGGGCCCGCGTGGTTTGACATCGATACGCCCGAGGATCTCAGGCGGCTCGGCGCGCCATGACATGGCGGCTCCTCTCACTGCGCCTCCCGGCCAAGGCTCCCAGCGCGACGCCATAAGCGGCATGCGCTGTCAGCACCGTAGCGGCGAAATGCCAGCCGAAATCCATGCCGAACAGCCCCACACCGAGGCTCTGGACCACCGGGCTGGCCAGAAACCCCACGCCGATCACCATACCGTAGGGAATGGCCCACCAACGCGAGCGGTCCGCGAACAGAGCTGCAAGATGGCGCCGAAAGCGGCGCCGTTCCAGTAGTGGTACGCGAAGCCGGCTACGGTCGATGCGGCTGAGGGTCCGAGGGCAAATCGGTTCAGCAGCAGAACGCCCATGAGTTCGGGCAGGTTGCCCGGCATGAAACCGAGACGGAAGCCGGTATAGCGGACCGCTTCCAGAGCGACGGTGGCGCCCGCCCCGGCGATGAGACCGCGTCGAACCGCCTGCCCGAGGTTGTGGCCCTGCCATTTCAGGTACACGGCGATTGCGAGTAGCAGGCCCGCGGAGGGCAGAATCAGAACCACGGCAAGCCGTTGCAGCGGCGCATAGCCCATTTGCGCGAGCGGGAACGCCGCCGGCCCGGTGGAGGCCAGCAATACCAATCCAAGCCTCAGGGATGCGTCTTTCATGTTTGCCTCGAGAAGTAAGGGCGCGGGCGCGCCCCGCATGGGATTCCTTACTGAGCGGCTACGGTCGCCAGCCCATTGAGCTTCTGGTCCAGCATTTGGGCGATCATCTCCAGCTTGGGATTCCCGAACTGCGCCAGCAACGTCGAAGGCTTGTCGTAGGATACGTGGGTCTTACCCCTCTCGTCGCTGTAGACGAAGATCCGGAGCGGCACGTACAAGCCCACGCCGTGACTCTGCTCGAACAACTGCTTGCCGACCGTTCTGGTTGGCTCCCGGGCCAGTTCGCCACGGTCTCTCGCTATCGACTGAGGCCATGCTGGCATGGGCGGTGGCCGGCACGCTCCGTTGGCGGCGTGAGGGCCTCGGTAAGCCTCCGGAGGTGGAAAGCGCGGGAGCGTTGTGGCGCGCCGAATCCGACCCGTTGCGCGAGTTCGTGGAAGACTGCTGCGTGGTGCATCCCGGCCTTTCCGTGAAGGCGGCGCCGCTGTGGCAGGCGTACGAGAAGTGGGCGGAAGAAAACGGTGAACGCCACGTGCTGAGCCGCAAGAAGTTCGCCGACCGTCTGCAAGCACTTGGTTGTGAGCAGGTTATGCGGAAGTTCGGCCGTGCGTATTCCGAACGCGGCTGGGCTGGCGTCGGGCTTCGTGCTCCAGTGGAGGACGGAGAAGTGATCTGATCATCGGAGACACGGAGACGTGACGGAGACGTCAGGTCTTCAAAAACTCCTTATGTACGCGCGTATTTTGGAAGTTTTGAAGAAGTCGCGTCTCCGTGACGTCTCCGCGTCTCCGGTCCTGGCGGTGACCGGCGGCGTTGGGACCCCTTCGGCGACCCGGGCAGCGGGTAGAAGGATGGCACGTTGGGCGCAGCGATAGCGCCGAAAAACAGGTTGATGGGTTGATGGGGCTACCAGGCGAGCGTTTTCAGTCGCGGTACGTGGGCAAAGTGCGCGTCCCTGGCTGCCAGTGGGAGATCATGCCGCCTGGCTATCGCCGCGATCCACAGATCGTTGTCTGGAATCGGTTTGCCGAGCTGAGCGAGTTCGCCTTTGACTTGGCCGTAGGTCGCGGTCGTGTCGTGGTCGGAAAACAAAACCACGGCGTAGGTCAGCAGGTCGCGGATGTAGGCGAGTTGTTCCTCCCGCCGCTGTGCTCTCTGGGCGCCGTAGTACAGCTCGCCGAGCGCCACCCATGGCAGATGCAGCGGAACCGCTCCGGCGAAATGAGGATGCTATACCTGGTCACCGCGAAAGTACGCCACCACGACGTTGGTGTCCAGCAGGACACTACCAGGCGCGTTCATTGATCTGCTCGCAGCCCTCTTCGATGACCCTCTCCATTTCGTCGGCTTCTTCCGGAGAGAGGCATCCGAACGTGCGGGCGAGAGCCGCTTCGCGTTCCGCCTGGCTGATCGGCTTCAACTGCCGGATGTAGCTGGCAGCCATCTCCAGCCTGTCCGGCGGCAGCGACTTCAGGTCCTCGAAGATGTTTTCGAGCGGGCTCACAACTTCAAGGTACACCGGCATGATCGCCCCGGCAAGCAGCAGAGGAGTTGGACGTCATGAGCGAAAACCCGATCCTGATGACCCAAGTCGAGTACGCGCGCCACCGGAACAAGAGCCCGCAATACATCGGCAAGCTGTACAAGGCTGGCATCCTCGTCATGCGCGGCCGCATGGTGGACGCCGCCTCCTCCGACGCGGTGCTCGACGACAAGCCCACCGAGAGGACCACGGTGGACAGTCTGGCGCCCGCAAGCTATGTCCAGGCGAGACTGGCCGACATGGTGTTCCGCGCTAAACTGCGCCGCCTGGAGTTCGACACCCGCCAAGGCAAGCTGGTCGAGGCCGCGGTCGTGAAAGAGCGGTGGGCTGCCATCCTCGTCGTTATCAAGGAGCGCATCCTGGCGGTGCCCGACAAACTCGCGCCGGAACTGACCGCGCTCACCGACGAGCGCCAGGTCCGCGACAATCTGAAGCGCGAAATGCACGCCATCCTCAAGGCTATCCACGAAGACATCCAATATGCGCGTTGACGAGATCCAGGTGCTGGTGGCCGGCCTCGTCCTGCCGCCTCCGGACATGACGGTGTCGCAGTGGGCCGACGCGAACCGCCGGCTCAGTTCCGAATCCGCCGCCGAACGCGGCGAATGGCGCACCGACCGCGCGCCGTATCAGCGAGCCATCCTGGATGCCCTCAGCCCATCGCATCCGTGCGAGCAGGTCGTGCTGATGAGCGGTGCCCAGCTGGGCAAACCCAGCATGCGGGAGAACTTCATCGGCTTCATCATCGACCTCGATCCTGGGCCGATTCTTCTGGTGCAACCTCGCGAGGCCGATGCGGAGGCATTCAGCAAGGACCGACTGGCGCCCATGATCCGTGACTGTCCCGGCCTGCGTGGCAAGATCGCCGAGGCACGCAGCCGCGATTCGAACAACACGGTCCTCCACAAGAAGTTCACCGGCGGCAGCGTCACTCTGTCGGCGTCGAACTCGCCGGCTGGTCTCGCGATGCGCAGTGTCCGCTACTGCCTGCTGGACGAGGTGGACCGCTATCCTGCCAGCGCCGGCAGTGAAGGTGATCCAGTAAACCTCGCCGTCACCCGCACCGCCAATTTCTGGAACCGGAAGATCGTGCTGTGCTCGACGCCGACCGTAAAGGGCACGTCGCGGATCGAGGCCGCCTGGCTGGAGTCGAACCAGCAGACTTACTGGGTGCCGTGTCCGTATTGCGGCGCGCACCAGATGCTGCGGTGGGCCAACCTGGAGTGGCCGGAGAGCGTGCCGGAGAAAGCCCAATACCGCTGTGAGTATTGTTCCCTATTGATCGGCGAACACCAGAAGGCGTGGATGCTAAAGCACGGGGAGTGGCGCGCCGCGCGCCCGGATCGCGAGATCGTCGGCTTCTGGATCAACAGCATTTACTCACCTTGGCGCAAGTGGCGCGACCTGGCGAAGAAGTTCCTGGTAGACAAGAAGTCCCCGGAGACGTTGCGGGAGTTCGTCAATACCGTGCTCGCGGAGCCATGGGATGACGAGGCGCATACCAGCGTTGACCTGACTGAACTCCTGGCGCGCCGCGAACACTACCGCGCGTCTGTTCCGGCCGGCGCTGCCGTTGTAATCCGCCTCGGCGAACTGCGGTCAGTCCGCTGGGAACAGGTGGACTTCGACCAGAACCTAATCACGCTGGCACAAGGCGAAACAAAAAGCGGTGAGGGTCGCGTAGTTCCAGTCCTCAAAGGCGATATGCAGGACCTTTTGACCCAGGCCAAAAAAGACCACGATGAGAAGTACCCGGAAAGCCCTTGGGTGTTCAATCGGCAGGGTGTCCAGATTAAGACTTTCGGTGGTCCTGGGAAAAAGCCTGTGAACGCGCTGGCGTGCCCGATCTGAACTTTCACGATCTGCGCAGGACGGCGGTACGCAACATGCGGCGGGCGGGTGTTCCCCAAGTGGTACGCATGAAGATTAGCGGCCACAAGACCGACAGCATGGAGCGGCGGTACAACATCGTAGACGGTGACGATATCGCCATCGCCAAGGCCCTAATGGAATCCCAGGCCCAGCCGAAGGGCTGAACTGTGCCCACTGTGCCCGTCTTAGGCCATCTTCCCAGGTGGCCTTTTCTATCCCCCAGCCCAGCATTCCACCCCTGCCAGACCCCCATACCACCCCTGCTAGTGTGCCCTGACGTGTGCCCAGACTGTGCCCAAAACCCAAACAATGGGCACAGTTACGGGCACAATCGGCAAAAAAGAAGGCCCAGCCATTTCTGACTGAGCCTTGTTAAATCCTTTATAATCTATGGTGCGGAGAGGGGGACTTGAACCCCCACGAGATTACTCCCGCTAGCACCTCAAGCTAGTGCGTCTGCCAATTCCGCCACCTCCGCAGGTGGAAAGCTACTTCTTTACCGGGGCCTGGGCTGGAGCGCTGGGCGGTGGAATCGGAAGGGGCACCGTCTTGCCTCCCTCCGGAGTCACGGTCATCGGCTTCTGTACCGGCGCGGGCGCCGTCTTCGCCGGGGGCGGCGTCTTGATATCTTCCAAAACCGTCGTCCCCAAACCGGAGGATCGCGAAGCCAGAATCGAGAGCGACATCGACGTCACCATAAACAGGACCGCCGATATGGTGGTCGCTTTCGAGAGGAGCGTCGCGGAACCGCGCGGCCCAAAGGCCGTCTGTGAGCCCATTCCGCCAAATGCGCCAGCCAGGTCTGCCGCCTTCCCGCTTTGCAGCAGGATCACCACAATGAGGAAAAGGCAGACCACAATGTGCACGATCAGAGTCAGGATATACATCGTAAATTACTAGTATAGGAGAGCGGGAGGAGTCCGGTCAAACGGCGGTTCCGCGGCAGCCCGGGGAACCGGTTAGCTCGCTGGCGAGTTCCAGGAAGCGGCGCATCCCCTGGTATTCCTCCGGGCCGAGTTCGTGGACGATGCGTTCCGCCAGGTATTCGTGAACCAGCGGCTCGGGGAAGCCGCGGCGCCCGGACTCCGCCGCCACGATCTCGTCGAGGCGACCCATGCCGTAACGGCAGGATGCGTGAAAGGCCTCCACCACATCCGGGGTGACAGCGGAACGCCTGCCGGCCCATACGGCGAATACCATGGGAAGGCCCGTGATGTCGAACCACTCGGCGCCGAGATCGTAGACGTGGTAGGGAAGCGTGGACGGCTCGATATGGAGCGCCGGGTCACCGATGATCAATGCAGCGTCGGCAAGCCGCAGCATGCGGTCGAGATCCGGTTCGCTTGGGAGATACTCGGGATATACGCCGTACTTCGCGGCCAGGACGACCCGCGTCAGTTGCACGGAGGTCCGGGAGCTGGTGTCCAGGGCGACACTCCGGATTTCGGCCGCCGGCCGCTTGGAGATCAGGAGGATGCTGCGGACGGGTCCGCGGCAGGCGATGCCGGTGCCCGGGAGAACCTCCAAATCCTGCCGGGTCAACTCGAAAGAGGGCACGATTCCGATGTCCGCCGCGCCGGAGGCCAGCCGGTCGGCACACTCGGAAGGGATCCGGAAATCGAGGTCGAAAAGACCCAGTTGCGGGCCACGGAGCATGCCCCAGACCAGTGGCACGGTGTTCAGATAGCTGACCGCGCAAACCCTCAGCTTGGGCTTTGGACTCTGGGTCAAACCTCAGTGTATCAGGCAGGCCTAAAGCACCGGCGCAGGGAGTACTAGTATTTATTTTCACATTGCTTTTGGTCTGGTATCCTCGTTAGAGCGTTCTCCGCGTACGCGTCTCCTGGAATCTCGATGAGACATAGACACTTATTCTCCTTCAGCTTGCTGTTCGCCTGCGCATCGCCACTTTTTCCACAGGCTCTGGTTCCCTTGAATTCCATACCGTCCCGGATCGTGGGGCATCCCAAGCCGGAACAGCTCACGATCCCGTCTGGAGCTCCCAACCTGGTGGAAGGAAGGGAGTTATGGCTGCCGCAGGGGGTTGCGGTGGACACCTCGGTCACGCCGAATATCCTGTATGTGAGCGACACCGGGAACAACCGGGTGCTTGCCTGGAAGAACGCGGCCGGTTTCAGCAGCGGGCAAGCCGCCGACCTGGTGATCGGGCAGCAGGACTTCTTTCGAACCGCCGCGCAGGGCCCCGGCCAGCAATTCCAGACCGGATTGAACGGGCCGAGCGGGCTGGCCGTGGATACGAACGGGAACCTCTATGTCGTCGATACGGGAAATAACCGGATCCTCAGGTTTCCAAAACCGTTCGCGGCGCAGGGCGGCGTTTTCCCGGATCTTTATATCGGGCAACCGAACCTGAACTCCCGCACGGCGAACTACACGGGCGGGGTTGCGGCCCAGGGTATCTCCCTGTTCCCATACCGCGCGAACGCCGCATTCGACGCGGACGGGAACCTGTGGGTCACCGACTCCGGCAACCGGCGGGTGTTGCGGTTCAAAGCGGCCGACCTCGCTGCGGGAGGAGGACCGCTACAGGCGGACCTCGAACTGGGACAGCTCGATTTCGCGACCGTCCAGCCGGCCGTCACCGCGGCTACACGGAGCACCAAAAACGTCTTTGCCACGCCGGCGGCTATCGCGTTCGACGCGAACGGGTACGTCTATGTCTCGGATAGCGATGGCACCGGCGCCCTCAGCCGCGTGCTGGCTTTCAAACCGCCATTTACCAGCGGAATGACGGCTTCGCGCCTGATGGGAGTCTTCCCATCCGGCCAAGCTGTCCCGCTGGACCAGCAGAACAGGTCGTTGTTCGGCGACGTGGAGGGGGTCTTTTTCGCGGGCGGCAAGGTCGGCGTCGTGGATGCCTCCGCCAGCCGGATCCTGTTGTTCGACACGATCGACAAATGGCCCGCCGACCCCGCTCCGCCGCAGGCGACGGCGGTCATCGGGCAGCCGAACTTCAGCACCTTCTTCCCGAACTCCGGGACGGTGCTCTATTCGCAGGCGCTGCTGCAACAGGGATGGGGGGCCGCCGCGGGGGCTTCCACGCTGGCGTCGCCGACGGCGGTAGCGGTCGCGGGGACGGACCTGCTGGTTGCGGATACGTTTAACAACCGCGTGCTGGACCTCCCGGCGGCAAACTCCGGCTTCGGGCCCGCAGCCCGTGTTCTCGGGCAGGACCGCCTGGATGCGCGGTCGCCGAACCTGATCGAAGGACGGGAGTTCGATTTCCTGGCTTCCACCGGCAGCAGCAACGTTGCGGATGCAGGGTTAGCAATCGATACGGCGGCGGACACGCCCCACCTTTACGTCTCCGATCCTTACAACAACCGCGTCCTCGGGTTCAAGGACTTCCGCGGCGTCCAGGCAGGGACCAAGGCGGACCTGGTGATCGGACAGGCGGACCTTGGCTCGGGGCTGTGCAACCAGACCGGCGATCCGGACCATCCGACCGCCTCGACGCTCTGCCGCCCAATCGGACTGGTGGTGGATGCGGCGGGGAACCTGTATGTGGCGGACAGCGGAAACAGCCGTGTTTTGCGGTTCCCGGCGCCTTTCAACAACACCACGCAGCAGGCGGACCTGGTACTGGGGCAAAGGAACTTCACGACCAAGATCACAGACCCCAGCCCGTCCACCATGTCGCAACCATACGGCTTGGCATTTGCCGGGAATGACGGCCTGCTGGTTTCGGACGTCGCGCACAACCGGGTGCTGTACTTTCAGTTCACCGCGAATCCGTTCGTATCCGGCGCGACGTTTCGCGGGGCAACGGATAACGGGCTGGCGGCGACGATGGTGCTGGGGCAGCCAGATTTCTTCACGGCCACGACCGGAAGCGGCACCGATAAGCTGAATGCGCCGCGGCATGTGGCGACCGACAGCGAAGGCCGTCCTTACGTCGCCGATACGGCGAACAACCGGGTCGTGATTTTCGACCAGATTCTGAATAACCAGGCGGCGGGGCAAAATGCTTCGCTGGCGCTTACGAGCTTGAACTCGCCGCGCGGGGTTTTCGTCAACCAGGCGACCGGCGAACTCTGGGTGGGCGACACGACGGGCACGATCAAGAAGTACCCGAAATTCGAAACGCTGGTATTCAACCAGGCTTCCACGGGTTCCGTCTCCGCGCCGAACGCCGTCTTGGCGCTGGTGCAGGATCAGTACGGCGACCTGGCTCTCGCGGATGCCACGAACCGGGTGGCGATTTATTATCCCGGCTTGCAGGCGATCAACGGCGCGAGTTTCCTGACCAACCGCCAAATGGCGCCGGGCATGTTCGCGTCGCTCTGCTCTCCCGGCACGAACTGCGATCCGATCAGCCGGCTGGCCATTTTTGGAACCGCGACGCAATCGAACACTTCGCTGCCGCTGGCCACCAGCCTGGGCGACATTCAGGTGATGGTGAATGGCGTGGCGGCCCCGCTGACTTACGTCTCGCCGAGCCAGATCAACTTCGTCGTGCCGATGGCGACGCCCTCGAGCGGCACGGCCGATCTGCAGGTGGTCCAGAGTTCCACTGGACGGGTTTATGCGGCCGGCGTGCCGCCGATGAGCGCCTATTCGCCGGGGATCTTCATGCTCGATTTCACCAGCCGGAACCGGCAGGCGGCGGTGCTGAACCAGGACAACTCGGTCAACAGCACCACCAACTGCGCGACACGGGGGTCGTACATCCAGATCTTCGCGACGGGACAAGGCTTCCTCAACAACGCTCCGCCCGATGGTTCGGCGCCAACGGGACTGGTGACCACGCCGTTCACGCCCCACATCAATATCGGCGGGCAGTTTGTGGACGAATACGCGCGCGAATCCGGGGAGCCCGCGAAGGGGCAGGAGGTCTCCTTCTCGGGGCTCTCGCCACAGTTCCCCGGGCTCTGGCAGATCAACGTTTACATTCCGAAAGCAGTGGCTCCGGCCACGCAGACGCCGATTGCGGCCTTCGTCAACAGCCTCTCGAGCGTCGATTTCACCGCGTCGGGGTGGGTGACCACGATCTGCGTGAAGTAGCCGCTAACGACAACCGCTCCGTCGCGGTCGCATCCCGGCAACGCCTTCCGGGCCGCGGACGACGACGTCCGCCCCACTGAATCTAAGGTGCGGAGCGCGCCTTCACGCGCTGTCGCTTGAGGACATACATGTTGCGGTCGGCTTCGTCCACGGCTTCCCGCAAGGTGCGGCCCAGGGTCTCGGCGGCGCCCCAACTGAAGCTGATCGGCAGGACGCCGAAGCCGCGCACGCGGAAATCGCGCAGCCGGGCTTCAATCTCGGCCATGCGCTTTTCGGCTACTTCCGAGAGCTGGTTTTGAAATAGCACGACGAATTCGTCGCCGCCCCAGCGATACGCTTCGTCTTCGTGCCGGATGGAGCTTTGCAGCAGGTTGCCGATGTTGCGCAGGATCTCATCCCCGACGAGGTGGCCGTGGCGGTCGTTGATCTCCTTGAAATTATCCATGTCGCAGACGGCCACCACACCCTGGAAGTCGTCGGGGGCTTCGATGCGGCGGGCCAGCGCCGCCTGGTTAAAGAGGCCGGTGAGCCGGTCCAGGTCGAGCGTGTGCTTCACCTCGCGGCGCATATAATCGAGTTCCGCCGCCAGGTCGCGGATGCGGTCGATCTGGCTTTCACTCCACATCGCCATGGCCGAGAAGGCCAGCACGCAATGCAGGGCGAAATCGTAATACGTTTCGTACTGGAGATAGCGCAGCCAGGCAGGCTCTCCGCCGAAGCTGAAAAGGTAAACGAACAATAAGGCGTGCTCGATGAAGACGATGCCCAGGGTCAGCAGCGAAAAGCGGAAGATCCGGCTTCCCACCCCCTGCTGTTTGCGCAAAGCCACGAAGTTATAGATGTAAACGAACCCCAGCACCAGGGCATTGGATGTCTGGTAGGCTTCGATCCCGACGTATCGCCCGACGGCGTACACCAGCGCCACGAAAACCGGAAGGATCGAGATCAGCCGGAGCACGGTCCGCCAGTCCCGGACGCTGGAGGCGAAGCCGGCTCGCGCCGCGGCCATCAGCACGATCACGAAAGCGAACTCGAACGTGGCGTACGGCGCCAGCCAACCCGCGTTGCCGCTGCGCAGCATCTGAAATCCGAACGCGGCGGCCAGCAGACGCAGCGTCCAGGCGACCGCCCAGAGCCCGAAATACACCACCCGCGACTGCCGGTAGAGGAACAGAAAGACCATGCCGAACAGCAGCGCCCCGATCTCCTGCATCACAAAAGCTGTGGTGTCCGGAATGGCTGGGCTCATCGGTTCAATCTCCGTTCAGCGCATGTCGGCGCACCGTGCGGGCTTGGCCGGTGGTCTCATCCACGTCTACGATTACCGCGTGGAGTTCCGGGTTCTGGCGTGCCGCTTCCATGCGGACGGGCAGGGCGGTGAGGAAGCGTTGGATGATGATGTCCGTCTGCACGCCGATTACGGAATCGTACGGGCCGGTCATCCCGCAGTCCGTCTGGTAGGCGGTTCCGCCCGGCAGAATACGGGTATCGGCGGTCGGGATGTGGGTATGGGTCCCGACCACGGCGGAAACGCGGCCGTCGAGATACCAGCCCATTGCCATCTTCTCGCTGGTCACTTCCGCGTGAAAATCAAGAAACCTGACCTTCACCGAACTGTCCAGGGATGCAATCAGCCGGTCCGCCTCGCGAAACGGGCAATCGGTATGCGGCATGTACACGCGGCCCTGCAGGTTCATCACGGCGCATTCTACACCGTTGCGCGCCCGGTACACCACCAGCCCGCTGCCCGGCGCATCCGGATAGTTGGCCGGGCGGAGCAGGCGGGGCTGCCGGTTCAGGTACTCATAGAGTTCGCGCTTGTCCCAGACGTGGTTGCCCGAAGTCAGCACGTCCAGGCCCATGGCGAAAAGGTCTTCGGCAATCGAAGGCGTGACGCCGAATCCGCCGGCCGCATTTTCCGCGTTGGCTATAGCGAGATCGATGCTGTTGGTTTCGATGATGTCCTGCAGGTGATCGGAGACAATCCGGCGGCCGGGCGAACCGAAGATGTCGCCTATGAAGAGGATGCGCATGTGCCTGACCCTTCAAGTTAGCACGCGCCCGCGGGCCGCGCGGCGGACATCTGCTATGGTCAAAGTGATGGCAGAGGATTCGAAGCAGGAACACGCTGCAGCGCGCCGCTGGGTGCGTGTGCGCCGCGTGGATGAGTGCGCCACTCTCGACGAATTATTCACCCATTGCCTGCCGGCATTCGGCGGCGCCTATCTGCGCCGGATTTACCGGATTCTGGACCGCGCGATTGGAATGGGCTGCCCGTTCACGCTGGCGGTGGCGGGCCCGGTCACGGTCTCGGGGCAGCACCAGGCGTGGCTGATCCCGCTGCTCGAAACCGGCTGGATCGCTTACCTGAGCACAACCGATGCCGTCTGCTACCACGACGGCCACCGCAGCCTGGACGCCTACAAGTCCGGGCCCGTGCATGAGGTGCCGATCGCGAGCGACGATGCCGCGCTGCGCGAGGAGGGCACCATCCGGGTCACCGATATGGCGTTCGACGAGGGCGTGCTGCTCGACCAGGATCGTTTCGTCAGCGCCGTGCTGCGCCGCCCCGAGTTTCAGCACAAGATGACCGGGACGGAGATGCGCCACCTGCTGGGACAGTGTTACGGCGCGATCGAGGAACGGAACGGGGTGCAGGCGGGGCTGCTTTCCACCTGCTACCGCCGCGCGATCCCGGTGTTTGTCGGCGCGCCCGGAGACGGCAGCGTATTCCTGAACTCCATGAAGCTGTGGGCCATGAAGCAGGCCGGCCTGATCGGCGAGTACGGCTTCGATCTCGATCTTCACGCGGAAGTGTACGAGGCCTGCGCGTACCACCGCTGGGGCCTCTTCGATCACCCGGTGCACTCGCTGGCGACGGTGATTCTGGGGGGCGGCGTCCCGAAGAACTATAACCTGCAGCCCGAACCGGCGCTCGGACAAGTGCTGGGACTGCCGGACGTGCGCGGCTATCACTTCGACGTGCAGATTGTGACCGCGCCGGTGACCGACGGGTCGCTTTCGTCCTGCCCGCCCGCCGAAGCGGTCACCTGGGGCAAGGTCGATAAGGACACGTACCTGCATACGACGGAGAGCATGCAGGGGGACTACTCCATGGTGATGCCGTTCGTGGTGAAGGCGCTGCTCGAAAACCGCCAGCGCTACGAAGAGATGGTGGCGGCCGAAGGCGAAGAGGCGGTCTTCGCGAGGGAGCCGAAAGCCCGGGGCTATCTGCGCCCCCGCGAGGGTTACCGGTTATTCGACCAGCGGGAAAACCTGGTGCAGCGGCTCACGGACGATGTCCGGAAAAACCGCGAGTGGCTGCTGGAGAGTCTGCGATACCCGCTGGCGGACTGACCGGCTTCACGGCTGCGTACGCACGACGCGGGCATTTTCATTCGTGGCGATCCGCGCGCCGCCGGCGTCCGGGAAATCCATCGACTTGACGGTGGCGTTCCAGCCGTCCACGACCACGAGCGGCGGCGCTCCGCCCAGATCTTCCAGGGCTGCTTCGATCGTGATGGTCCGGCTCTCGCCGGGAAGCAGCGAAATATAGTTCTCCGAATAGTAGACCGGCAGCACCCGCTGGTTCGTGCGTCGATTTCGAAGCTGAACGTGCGCCATGACCGCGACGTTCTTCGTCGGATTGGAGAGTGTCAGGTGAAGCCGGGTGTTTCGGCCGTCGTCGCGGCGCAGAAGGCGGGCCTCCAACTGCACGTCGGGGATCGTGTCGAGCGCCCGCAGATCGTCCTGCACCGTTTCCTGCCAGTAGAAGTTTTCCGAGACCGGTTTGCGGTTCGAATCCAGCAGCTCCAGTTTCACGAAGTGCACCGGCGATAGCCCATCGGGCGCCGGCAGTTTGCGCAATTCCAGGGCGCTGGACGGGGCCGCCGGCGGAATGGCGACGGTTTCATCGAACTTCACGCTGCCGTCGAGATTCACGATGCGAAGACGGTAGGCCATGTCTTTCAAAGGCTCGGGAGTGTGGTTCACCAGCATAACCCTGAAATCGTCCTGGGTCATCATGATGTGGACCTGCTCGCTCGCCTTCTGGACGCCGAAGAACGATCCGAACGGCTCGAGCGAGTAGTCGTAAATCTGCCATATCAGGCTGGGGCACGCGGGATTGCTCATCCAGGTGATGATCGCGGTGGTGGGGTGGAACAGGCGCGACATGCGGGCTTCGTACATCGCGCGGAACGCTTCGTAATCCGCAAGCTGCGCTTTGCGCACGAAGTCCGCCAGCGTGCGGTACGGGCCGTAGCGGGCGGCGATCACCTTCTCGAACGGTTTATCGACGGGGTTGCCATTGCCGCCGGCCAGATAGTGCCCCGCCCAATCGTCGTTGGGGAAATTGAGATCGAAGAGATCTTTTGCGGGCATCCACGCCTGGATCGCTTCGAGCGTGGGGATGGAGGCGCTGCCGATCTCCGTGTTGAATGCCGGGTAGTTCCCATAAAAGAGCCGGGGCTCGCGCCAACTGTAACTGACGCCCGAAACCACGCCGTTGCCCGCGGTCGAGCTGGATTGGTAGTAGCGGCCCGGGTCGAGTTCCCGGATGATCGCGGCGATGCCCCGGTCGATTTCCGGAGGCGGGGGGCCTTCGTTCCGGCCGCACCAGATCACGATCGAAGGATGGCTGCGGAAGCGCAGGATTTTGTCCCGGACATTCGACAGGTACAAGGGCGCGTCCACCGGGTCCAGACCGTTCGCCGGATTGGCCTGGAAGAACTCGTCCCAGATCATGATGCCGTAGCGGTCACAGAGGTCGTAGAGATCCTCCGAGGTGCTCTGGCCCACCCAGTTTCGCAGGATCGTGTAATTGGCGAGTTTGTGCAGCCTGATCTGCGCCTCGAGCCGTCGGCGCGGAAGTCGTTTCAGGACCTCGTCCATCCCCCAGTTGCCGCCTTTGGCGAAGACGGGAACGCCGTTGACGGAAAGCGTGAGGTTGCGCGAGCCGTCCACGAAGTAAGTCACCTTGCGGATCCCGACGTTCAGTTCGGCCGTGTCGGAGGCAACGCCGTTGCTCTCGAAGCTCAGCCGGAGCGGATACAGATTCGGCTCGCCGAATCCGTTCGGCCACCAGAGTTTCGGGTTTGCGATCCGCAGTCGAGGCGTATTCTGCGGGTTCATCTGGACCAGCTGCTCGGACTCGGGGGCGAGCGTCACGGAGGGCGATCGGAACGCGACATCGCCCAGTTTCCCCGAAACGATCCCCGTCTGCGGTGTCTCGGAGGTGTTGCTGACCGTCACTTCGATCGAGACATCGGCCGAGTCCGTGCGCGGGAGCGGCAGATCGGTGGTGACGCGGGGGTTCTGGAGGATCACGGGACCGGTTGCTGAGAGCGTGACGTTCTGCCAGATGCCGATCTGGCGGTCGCGAACGCCGAAGACCCAGTCCCAACCGATGGCAGCGACGAAGGTAGGCCCGTCCTGTCCTAAGGGTCCGTCCGGTCCGCCGCCGTTGGGGCCGCGCTGGTTGGCGACGGTCTTTTCCCAGGGATCGCCGGGATGTGGCGGGGGCGCGATCAGCACCGCCAGGGCCGCTCTACGGCCGGGCTTCACCAGGCCTGTGACGTCGAACATGCCGCGGACGAAAGCGCCGAGGATGGTTCCGACCCTGGTCCCGTTCACCCAGACGTCGGCGGCGTAGTTGATGCCCTCGAAGTTGAGCCAGATCTGGCGGCCGGCGTACCCCGGCGGCGCCGTGAACTCAGTTCGATACCAGTAGGAAGTGCGGGAGAGGCTTTCGGGGATGATGTTGGGACGGTTGTTCTCGCCGTACGCCGGCTCCGGGTAGACATGATTGTTTACGAGCGTGGTGAGCACCGTGCCCGGGACGGTGGCGCGAAACCATCCCGACGCAGGCGGCCCGGGCGCCTGCTGCCAGCCGGACGAATGGCTCGGCCGGTTCTTCTCCGGGTCCACCGGCCACGACACGATCCCCTCCACGCGCGGGGCGTTGTGATAGCGCACCTCGTCGGGGATCCTGGCCGCGGTGGGCGGATTGGCGGCGGCCGTTGCCGCCGGAGTGTACGGCTTGACGGCATAGACCGGCGGCGCGAATCCGACCTTGGAGATGGCCTCACCGGATTGCGTCACATGCCGGACGTCCTGCATCAGCCAGCCGGTGGATATCGGGAGCGCGCCTGGCTCTCCCGCCGCCGATATTCCCGGGGTCGCGAGGAATCCGACGAGTAATATAACCTGACCTGCAAGCGTTCGGGCTCTGTTCATATGCGAGACGTCCTGCCGGATCGAACCGGATGTATTAAAAGGATGTGTACATCCTATTTTGGGTGGTCCGGAGCAGTAATGGAAGGGTTCAATTTGGAATTTTGCGTACAGTAGGCTACCGTTGGAACTAGATGCCATGCATTCTCATCGTGGACGATGAGAGCGCTATCCTCGGGCTGCTCTCGATCACATTCCGCAAAGCAGGCTACGAAGTCACTACGGCCGGGAGTGGCGAACAAGCGCTCGCGATCTGCCAGGCCAATCGTTTCGATGCGGTCCTCTCCGACGTGTCGATGCCTGGCATTGACGGCCATCAGACGGTCAGTCGAATTCGGGAGCGCATACCGGACATCGTCTCGGTGCTGATGTCCGGTTTGCATCTGGAGTGCACCGGCGCGTGTGGTCTGGCGACCAGGCATTGTACCTGGCTACAGAAGCCGCTTTTGCCCGGAATTGCCGTTTCGGCGGTAGCGGAATCGCTGGCGGCCCGGAAGCCGGTGCTGATCGGCCCGGCATGCAACGAGCGCTGAACCGTCACCGCCAATCGCGATCCCGGTAAGCACGCCCGTCGCGACGCTCGCGTCCACGATCGCGATCGCGGTCGTGCTCGCGCCATTCGCGGTCACGGTCCCCGCGGCGCCAACGGTCACCGTCAAAGTCGCGGCGGTAGTAGCCATTCGGCGCGGCCCAATAGCCGGCCATCCATGCTCCGCCTCGTTCGCGGTAACCGTCCACCCAGGTGTACCCCGGTCCAGGGCAGGGAGGACGGACAGCAACGACCGGCGGCGGGTAGTAGCCAGGCCCGAGGCCGATCCCAATCGATACATGGGTCTGTGCGAAGAGAGAACCCCCAGCCAGCATCATCAGCGCGATCAGTTTCGTTTTCATATCGTCCCGCCTTTCGGTGGCCATGGAATGCACGGATGCTGCCATCGTGTAAGTGGGTTGAGAATCAGCAAATGCGGGATATAGGCGATGGCCGTGAGGAGCCGCGGTGGTGGTAATCAACCGGGAGCGGGTCCCTTTTGGGTTTACGCCGCTTTTCTTGCGAGTTCGCTGTTCTTTCTTCCGAACGGGAAGTAGATTCCGAAGCCGATCAGCAGCCACACGAAGAACCGCACCCATGTTTCGAGCGGCAGCGAGACCATCAGGACCAGGCAGAAGCCGATGGAGATGAACGGCAGCCAGCTACCGCCGGGGACGCGGAAGCCTCTCGGGCGGTCGGGCTGCGTGCGGCGCAGCACGATCACGCCGACGGAGACGATGATGAACGCGAAGAGCGTTCCGATATTCGCCAGATCGGCCAGCGTCCCGATGTCGAAAAGTCCCGCCGGGATGCCGACGAAGAAGCCCGCGATCCATGTGCTCACGTGCGGCGTGTTGAATTTCGGGTGCACCTTCGAGAACAGCTTGGGCAGCAGGCCGTCGCGCGACATGGCGAACCAGATGCGCGCCTGCCCGTACTGGAAGACCAGCAGTGACGAGATCATGCCCATCAGCGCGCCGATATCCACCCACTGACGGACGCCGTTCATGCCGAGCCCTTTTAGCGCGTTGGCTACCGGCGCGGCGTTGTTCAGCGACTGCCACGGCGCAATGCCCGTGAGCACCAGGGAGACCGCGATGTAGAGCACTGCGCACACGATCAGGGTCATGATGATCCCGAACGGAAGGTCGCGCTGCGGGCGCCGGCACTCCTCCGCCGCGGTCGAAACCGAATCGAACCCGATGTAGGTGAAGAAGACGATGGCCGCTCCGGTCATCACGCCGGAAAAGCCGTTCGGCAGAAACGGGTGCCAGTTCGAAGGCTTGACGGCGTGCGCCGCGCCCACCACGAAGACCAGGATGGCGGCGAGTTTGATCAGCACCATCACATTGTTCGCGCCGGCGCTCTCCCTGACGCCTTTGACCAGGACGTAGCTGAGCAGAATGAGGATCAGCAGCGCGGAGAGGTTGAACCACGCGCCGGTAAACTGCCCGCCGACAATCGGCGGGTTGGCCAGTTTTGCGGGAAGGTGAATGCCGAAGGCATTCTCGAGCACATCGTTGAAATACGCGGAGAACCCGACCGCCACCGCCATGTTCGAGACGGCGTACTCGAGGATGAGGTCCCAGCCGATGATCCAGGCGATCAGTTCGCCGAGCGTGGCATACGCGTAGGTATACGCACTCCCGGCGATGGGGATCATCGATGCCAGTTCCGCGTAGCACAGCGCCGCGAAGCTGCAGGCGAACGCCGTCATCAGAAACGAAAGAGAGATGCCCGGCCCGGCGCCCGGACGGCCGTGCACGGAAAGCGCCTGCGACCCGTGCAGGATCAGGTCCAGCACGGGCGCATTGAAGATGGATTGATAGCCGCGTGTTTCGCCCGCGGCCGCGGTGCCGGTGAGGATGAAAATCCCGGAGCCGATAACCGCGCCGATGCCGAACGCAGTAAGGCTCCACGGCCCCAATGTTCGTTTTAGCTTTTTCCCCGGATCTTCGGAGGCGGCGATCAGGGCGTCTATGCTCTTGGTCCGGAGAACGCTCAAATCGGATACGCTCCTGGGGTAACGAGCAGCCCGGCCGAAGCCTTACCGCTTTCTCTGGCCCTGCACCTGGTGACGGATCTTCTTTTTCAGGGAGCCGCGCGCCACGCCGGACGCCCGCTTGGGCTTGGGGGCTGCTTTCTTGCGCGCCGTGCGCTTGGCCTGCTTACGTTCAGTCTTGTCGGTAACGTTCTTCGTGTTCATCAGCTTCTTTTCAACCCTGCGTATTTCTCGACCAGCTTCTTCAGCCCGTAGCGTGGGAAGTTAACTGTGATCTTAGCATTATCTCCTTCGCCTTCGCGCCTCACCACGGTGCCGGTTCCGTATTTCGGGTGCTCAACGGTCATGCCGGTGCGTGCCGTGTTGCGCGGAGGGGGCGGAGCCTGCGGCAGGGGCCTGGTGGGCAGCGGCGGGCGCGGCAACGGCGGCGAGCCAGGCTTGCCCTGTTGCGCCGTCTGCCCCGGCCTCGGACCGTTGAACGGCATCCCCCGCTCGCCGAAGAAGTGCGAAATGTTATCGATGGAGTTGTAGGTCTTACCCGTGAACGTATTGCGCCTGGCTGCCTGCCTCACGTCGTGGCGCTCGCTGAAGAGGTCCACCTCGCCCGGTTCGTCCTTGGGGCCGAGATCGACGATCAGGTCCGCCGGGACCTCGCTGAGAAACCAGGACGGCGTGGATCGCTCCTGCTCTCCCCCGCCGAAGCGGCGCCGGTACTTTGCCCATGTCAGAAACAGCCGCTTGCGCGCGCGGGTCATCCCGACGTAACACAGGCGGCGCTCCTCTTCGAGCGCCTCCTCGGAGTTCATCGACCGGCTGTGCGGAAAGAGCCCGAGTTCCATTCCGGTCAGGAACACCACCGGAAACTCCAGTCCCTTGGCGTTGTGCAGGGTCATCAGCGTGACGGTAGCGCTCTCGTCGAAAGAGTCGGCCTCCGCCACCAGCGCGGCATGGTCGAGGAAATCGGACACCGTTTCCCCGCGCTCCGCCGCCTCCGATGCGGCGTTGATCAGTTCGTCCAGGTTCTCGAGGCGCGTTTCGGATTCCGGCGTCTTCTCCTGCTGTAGCATCCGCTTGTAGCCGGTGCGGTCAAGGATGAAACGGACCAGTTCCGGCAGGCTGGAACCGCTGGCCACGAGCGAGAGTTCCTGCACCAGATTACGGAACACCACGAGCGAGGATTGCGAGCGCGTGGAAAGCGCCTGGTCGTCAATGATGGACCCGACCGCCTCCCACATGCTGAGGCCTCGCTCCCGCGCGAATTTTTCGATCTGCTCGACGGTGGTTCGGCCGATCCCGCGCGCGGGAGTGTTGATTACGCGCATCAGGCTCACCGAATCGGTGTTCGAAACGGCCAGCTTGAGGTAAGCCACCGTGTCCTTGATTTCGGAGCGCTGGTAGAAGCTGAACCCGCCGACGATGTTGTACTTGCGGCCGTAGCGCCGCAGCGCTTCTTCGATCTGCCGCGACTGGGAGTTCGTACGATAGAGCACGGCCGCGTGGTCGCCGGGATTCGAGGCCAGGTGCTTCTCGATGGAATCGGCGATGAATAAGGCTTCGTTTTCGGCATCGAAGGCGGCATAGAGGCCAAGCGGAGCGCCGGCGTCTGCCTCCGTCCACAGCTTCTTGCCCTTGCGCGCCTTGTTGTTCTCCACGACCGCGCCCGCCGCGGCCAGGATGTTCTTCGTCGAACGGTAATTCTGCTCCAGCCGGATGGTGCGGGCGTTCGGAAAATCGCGCTCGAAATCGAGAATATTGCGGATATCCGCGCCGCGCCAACTGTAAATCGACTGATCTTCGTCGCCCACCACGCAGATGTTGTTGTGCGCTTCGGTGAGGAGCCGCATTAGTTCGTACTGGCTGCGGTTCGTATCCTGGTACTCGTCCACCATGACGTAAGTCAGGCGGCGGTTCCAGGCTTCGCGCGTGGCGTCGTCTTGGCGCAGCAGGCGCACCGCTTCGAGCAGCAGGTCGTCGAAATCCAGGGCATTGGCGCTGTGGAGCGCCTTTTCGTACTGTTCGAATAAGGCTGCCAGCCGCTCCGATTCGGGATTGGCCGCGGTCTTGTAGAGGTCCTGCGGCGACTGCTTCAGGTTCTTCGCGTGGCTGATGCGGGAGAGGGCCGCGCGATACTGCATGAATTCCTTATCGTCGAGGCCGAGGGCGCGGTATCCGGCCTTGATGATCTGGAGCTGATCTTCGTCGTCGTAGATGGTGAAGCGGCGGGTGAAACCGGGGCGGATGCGCGCGAGCGGGTCGCCGTCGCGACGCAGCAACCGCACGCAAAATGAGTGGAAAGTGGAGACGTTCGGGGAGGACTCGAGAGAAAGCCCATCGAGCAGCGCCGAGACCCGCTCACGCATTTCGTTCGCCGCTTTATTCGTGAACGTCACGGCCATCACGGCAGACGGGGGTACATGCCGCGATGTGATGATGTGGGCGATGCGGTGCGTGATGACACGAGTTTTACCGCTGCCTGCGCCTGCGAGGATCAGCAGCGGCCCTTCAGTGTGGGCCACGGCTTCACGCTGTTGCGCGTTCAGGCCTTTAAGGAAGTCCATCGAATGGGAATCTTCAGTGTAGCACGCGCAGAGTGGTAGTCCTGGCCGGTACGAGAGTTCGATGACGGCTAAGTCGTCGGCTGGCGGAGCGGCGTGCCCGGGCCGGGAGGCACCAGGAGCAAGGCGATGACGATCAGCACGAGGAAGAGTAGTCCGAGGGCGTCTGGATCCATGAGTTTCTCACGCCTACATGCGATTAGTGCTACCCGCAGCGGTTCGGCTGAGAAGAGGGGCGTGTGCAGCGCCTGTGGGTTACTTCACAAATTGTAGGATCGCGACCATCCTAACACAGTCGGGTGGATTTGCGCCGCGCGCTACTTCAACTCGTGCGCCAGGAATGCCAGGCGATCGGCATACTCGTCGATGATCTTGGAGGTGGGCTTCCCGCCGCCGTGGCCCGCCCGCGTTTCGATGCGGATCAGAACCGGCGCGCTGCCGGCCTGGGCGGCTTGCAGGGTGGCGGCGTACTTGAAACTGTGGCCGGGCACCACGCGGTCGTCGTGGTCGGAAGTCGTGATCAGCACGGCGGGGTACTTGCCGCCCGGCTTGATGTTGTGCAGAGGCGAATAGGCGCGCAGAACGCGGAAGTCCGCGGGGTTGTCGGAAGAGCCGTACTCCCCGGTCCAGGCCGAGCCGATAGTGAACTTCTGAAAACGCAGCATGTCCATCACCCCCACGGCCGGCGTGGCGGCTCCGAAGAGGTCCGGCCTCTGGTTCAGCACGGCGCCGATCAGCAGGCCGCCGTTGCTCGCTCCGTAGATACCGAGTTTCGACGTACTCGTGTAACGCCGCGCGATGAGCCATTCCGCGGCGCTGATGAAATCGTCGAACACATTCTGCTTCTTCGCTTTCTCGCCGGCCTGGTGCCACTCCTCGCCGTATTCGCCGCCGCCGCGCAGGTTGGCCACGGCGAACAACCCGCCGCGCTCGATCCACGCGATGACCCAGGGCTGGAACTCCGGCAGGACGTTCACGTTGAACCCTCCATACGCATACAGCAGGGTCGGGTTGTTGCCGTCGAGCTTCATTCCTTTGCGGTGGACCAGCGACATCGGAATGCGCGTCCCATCCTTGCTGGGGTAGAAGACCTTCGCGGTCTCGTACTGCGCCGGGTCAAAACTGAGCTTGCTTTGGCGGACCAAGGCCGTGCGATCTTCCGCCAGATCGAGCCGGTAAATCGTGCGGGGAGCCGTGTAGCTGGTGAAGGCGAAGAACGCTTCGCGATCCCCCTGGCGAACGGGGAAGAATTCCACGTTGCCGGGGCCGGGCAGGGACAACTCGTCTTTCCGCTTGCCGTCGATGTCATAGATCCTGACTTGGCTCGCGGCATCTTTGAGGTAAGTCACCACGAACCGGTCATTCGCCATCCGCGCGGAGTCCACGGCTTCGCTCTGCTGCGGGACGACCTCGCGCCAGTTTGCGCGGCCGGGCCTGGCGAGGTCGATCGCGATAATGCGTCCGCGCGGCGCCTGGTAAGTCGTATGGAGGTAGAGTACCCCGCCCTGGAACCCCAGCGGGACATAAGCAGCATCGAGTTCGCGAATGAGTTCCACCGTCTTATGCGATGGGTCGCGCAGGTCCTGGTAATAGAGCAGGTTCTTGGAATAATCCTTCGTCTGCACCAGGATGAGGAGATAGCGGCCGTCGTCGGAAACCCGCGGTTCCCAGAACCATTCCGGCTGGTCCGGGCGCTGGTAGATCAGCGGATCGGCGGACTGCGGCTCGCCCAGCTTGTGGAAGTAGATCTTCGAGTTGGCATTGGCTCCGCGCAGCGCTTCGCCGGGTTTGGGCTCCGGGAAGCGCAGGTAATAGAAGCCGCTGTCGCCGGGCGCCCAGGCGACCGGGGCGAACTTGATCCAGCGGATGCGATCGGGCAGATCCTGGCCGGTCTCGATGTCGCGCACGTGCCATTCGGCCCAGTCGGACCCGGCTTCGGCTAATCCGTACGCCAGCAGTTTGCCGTCCTTCGAGGCGACCGTGCCCGCAAGCGCGGCAGTGCCGTCGGCGCGCAGGGTGTTGGGATCGAGCAGCACCCTTTGCGGACCCTCGATGCGGTCCGAAACGTAGAGGACGTTCTGGTTCTGCAAGCCGTCGTTGCGGAAGAAGAGGTAGCGCGGCCCGGCTTTCTCGAACGCGGTGTACCGCTCGTAATCGTAGAGTTGCGTCAAGCGCAGTTTGAACTGCGCGCGCTGCGGGATCCCCGCGAAGTACGCCCGGGTGAATTGGTCCTCGGCGGCCACCCATGCGGCGGTCTCGGCGGAATCGGTGTCTTCGAGCCAGCGGTAGGGGTCGGCGATCTTCACGCCGTGATAATCGTCCACTACATCGCCTTTACGGGCGACGGCGTATTTCGCCGGTTGTGCAATCATTTCGGGCAGCATCGCTAATAACACCAGGACAAATGCGTATTTCATAACACCTCCCTATCTCGAGGCTTCAACCGCGCGCCTTCGGCGCGTGGGCAGGCCGGGAGGCCTACCCTACTTGCCGGCGTTGAGGAGGCCGCGGATGCGCAGCCAGTCGGCGAGGCGCGCGGGCCACGAGGAAAGGGCCTCGTCCGTCTGCGCCAGTCCGACGCCATGCGGCCCGCGCTCGTAGATGTGCATCTCGGCAGGCACGCCGGCCTTGCGCAGCGCGAGGTAGAACAACACGCTGTTTTCGACCGGCACGGTTGCGTCCGTAGTGGTGTGGAAGAGGAACGTCGGCGGGGTCTGCGGCGTGACCTGCAACTCGTTCGACAGGTTCTCGACCAGTGCCGGATCCGGATTCGGCCCGAGCAGCGCGTTTTTCGAGCCCTGGTGCGCGTACTGCCCGAACGAAATGACGGGGTAGCAGAGCACCAGGAAATCGGGCCGGCTGCTGGTGCGGTCGATGGCGTCGGCGGCATCCGGCTTGCCGGCGTCGAAGTGGGTGCCGGCGGTCGAAGCCAGGTGCCCTCCCGCCGAAAACCCCATAATGCCGATGCGGTCCGCCCCGATGCGATATTCCGCGGCCTTGTAGCGCACGGTGCGTATGGCCCGCTGCGCGTCGCCGAGTTCGATGGGGTGGCGGTATTTCGGGCCGAGCCGGTATTTCAGAACGAACGCGGTAACGCCCAGGGAGTTGAGCCAGCGGGCGATCTGGTCCCCTTCCTTGTCCATCGAGAGGTGCAGGTAGCCGCCGCCGGGGAAAACGATCACCGCGGTTCCGACACCCCGGCCCTCGGGTGCGGGATATGCGGCCAGCGTCGGGATATCG
Organism: Bryobacterales bacterium; assembly: GCA_963796485.1. Classification (GTDB taxonomy): domain Bacteria; phylum Acidobacteriota; class Terriglobia; order Bryobacterales; family Bryobacteraceae; genus CAWCDJ01. The sequence goes on along the minus strand of CAWCLV010000006.1, from coordinate 388,421 downwards.
ATCTCTTCGCTCCCCTGAGCGCCGGGAGCGCCATTCGGCCAAAGCGGCTCGGGGGCGGGCGTGCGGGGCGCCTGGGCCAGCAGCAGGGAGGAGGTCAGTGCCAGACAGAGCAGGAAGCGTTTCATCGGTCTTACGGTATCACGCGGGGCGCGAGATTAAACTCCGAACCAAATCCAGGAGTTTTTCGTCCGAATATCGAAGGCAGAAATTCGATGCACACGCTGATTGCCGATTTACGCTTCACCTTCCGGACCCTTCGGAAAAGCCCGCTGTTCGCCGCCGTGGCTATCCTGACGCTGGCCCTGGGGGTGGGAGCGAATACCGCCATTTTTACGCTGGTCAACGCCGTTCTGCTGCGGCCGCTGCCCTTCCCTGAACCGGACCGCCTGGTGTTCATTTGGGAAGAGACTTCGATGTTCGGTCTCAAAGACAGCGTGGTGGCGCTGGGCAACTACACGGAGTGGCGTGCCCGGAGCCGGAGCTTCGAAAGAATGGGGGCTTTGGAACAGAGGCTTTGTGCGTTGAACGGCAGCGGGGAAACGCTTCAGGTGAATTGCAGCCTGGTGACCGCCAGCCTCTTCGATACGCTGGGCCTCAGGCCGGCGATGGGCCGCCTCTTCCGCGAGGACGAGGACAAACCCGGCGCGCCCAAAGTGGTGATCCTGAGCGATGGTCTGTGGCGGCGCACGACCGGCGGCGATCCTGACATTATCGGCAAAAGCGTGACGTTCAACGACGAGAAGTACGAAGTGGTGGGAGTCATGCCGCCGGGCTTCCAATTTCCCTATCGCGATAACGATCTGTGGGCACCGATCGGTACGTTCTATGGCCCGGCAGAGTACACCAACCGGGGGCGCCACAACTTTATGGTGGCGGCGCGGTTGGCGCACGGCGTTTCGGTGGCGCGAGCCAACCAGGAGATCCGGTCGATTGCCGGCCAGTTGGAAAGCGAGTATCCGGAAACGAACCATGCGGTGAGCGCGTTTGTTGCGCCCATGCGCGATCATTTCGTGAGCGAAACGCGTTCGACGCTTTGGATTCTGCTGGCGGCTGTGGGGTTCGTCCTGCTCATCGGGTGCGCCAATATTGCCAACCTGCTGCTGGCGCGGGCCGCGGGACGGCGGCGGGAGATCGCCATTCGCACCGCGGTGGGAGCGGGCCGGGGCGCACTCGTGCGGCAATTGCTCACCGAGAGCCTGGTGCTGTCGCTGGCGGGCGGCTTGACCGGCCTCCTGGCTGCGCTCTGGGGCATTCGCTTTCTGGAAAAACTGGTGCCCAGCGGCATCGCCGCCATCTCCACGCTGCGGGTGGATGCGGGCGTTCTGCTCTTCACGCTGGCGGTTTCCGTGGTCACGGGGCTCATTTTCGGCCTTGCGCCCGTGTTTCAAACCCTGCGCTTCGACCTGCACCAAGTCCTGAAACAGGGCGGCGGAGGCCGCAATGCCACGGCAGGGCGGACGACGGAGCGTGCCCTGGTAGTGGTCGAAGTGGCGCTGGCGTTCGTGCTGGCGATCGGCGCCGGATTGCTCATGCAGACGTTTGCCCGGGTGCGCGGCGTAGACCCAGGGTTTCCCACTAAGAACCTGCTGGCGGTGCGCATCTCCGGCGCCCCCCAGCGGTACGCGACGCTGGAGAAGTTGAATGCGCTCTACGACAAGATCCTGTTGAATGTGAAGCCCCTGCCGGGGGTAGCCTCGGCGGGCTTCGCCAACGGAGTGCCGATCGCTTTCAAGGGCTGGGTCAACGGTTTCGCGGTCGAAGGCCGGGAGGGGCAGGCTAACGCGAACTTCCGGGTGGTGACGGCCGATTTCCTTCAAACCCTGGGGGTCCGGCTGGTGGCAGGCCGCCTGATCGGACCGTTCGATGCGGGCAAGGCGCCGGTTGCGATCGTGGTCAACCAGGCCTTCCAGCGGAAGTTCTGGCCCAACGAGAGCGCGCTGGGAAAGCGCATTCGATTTGGGACCGAACTGCCGTGGATGTCGATTGTCGGGGTCATTGCGGATGTGCGGCAGGCGGGCCTCGATGTCCCGTCGAAGGCCGAGATGTACCTGTCGGCGGGGCAGATTCCGGCGCCCGCGAACTACCTGCTGTTGCGAACCACGCACGATCCGGCACTGCTCGCCGGTCCGGTGCGCCGGGCAATTCATGAGGCGGCCCCGGATATCGCCGTGGCCGACATCCAAACGATGGACGAGATCCTGGACCGGGAAGTGTCGCAAAGGAAGATGCAGATGACGCTGCTGGCTTTGTTCGCCGTGGTCGCCCTGCTGCTGGCTTCGCTGGGAATTTACGGCGTTCTGGCATACCTGGTGAGCCGGCGCACGCAGGAAATCGGCATCCGGATGGCGCTGGGGGCCGGCCCCGCGGAGGTTCTGCGCTCGGTCCTCGGCGAGGGCCTGGCGCTCAGCGCGGCCGGTATCGCGATCGGCATTGCCGGGGCACTGGCGCTGACGCGCGTTCTCTCCAAACTGCTGTTTGGGGTCACCCCGACCGATCCGGCGACCTTCGCGGCGGTAGCGCTGCTGCTGGTGGCGGTGGCGATTACGGCGAGCTGGCTGCCGGCGCGCCGGGCGATGCGGGTGGACCCGATTCTGGCGCTTCGGGAGGAATAATCACGCGCACGTCGCCGTTTCCCCAGGCCGTATGGCGGCCGATGCCTACCCAGCGGGCCGCCCGCAGCCAGGGAACGAACTCGCCCAAGTCGCCCGTATAATCGGCGGTGCCGGTGAAACCGCCGAGCGGATGGATCTGGCCGGTCCGCCCGGATTTGCGCAACACGTCGTGACGGGTGAGGTCGGCGCGCTCCAGTTTGGCGTTCGCGCGCTCGCCCATCTCCCGGAAATCGAGCTCGAGGGCGCCGGGTCCGTACAGCGACCGGAGGGTGCTGACGCGGTCTCGCAGGCGGGCGAAGAGGATAGGAAACTCGGGCCGGTCCGCGATGGCGCCTCCGCTCTTCAACTCCGTCGGCGTGAGGAAACGCAGGCGAACGTGGTTCACGGGCTCCGCGGAAGCCGGGTCCAGCGTCAGCAGGCAGGGACTCCGGGAGGGCTGGTCGTCAAGGCCGATCTGTTCGATGCGCTGCAGTTCGACGCGCCCCCGGCGGGGCCCGATACCGGTCTCCGCCCAGTGCAAAAACGCAGCGCGGAAGTGTTCGAGTACGGGTTCACGAAGGTCGAATACGTGCAAGTCGAAATAGAAACGGCCACCCGCGGCGGTGGTCAAGCCATCCAGATGGGAGGCACGAAACAAGTATGGGCGGGGCCAGTCGCCGAGTCCGCTCGGCGAGCTCCGGAGGGCGGCGCCCGGTTCGAACAGACGGGCGTAGACCTCCGGAGAGGCCGACTCGCGAAGGAGAACTCCCAGCGCGCCACGAAGCATATTTGCGCCTTTCCCGAGCGGGAAATGGACCGGGTCTTTTGCCCTGAAATGGATGCGATAACGGCTAAACTCGAAGGTGTTCACAGGCCCGGGCGGGCTTTCCTCCTGGTGTATAATAGAGAGGCATTTGGCTCAAATTTTCGCTTCGTGACCAGAGGGGGTTGCGCGAGTCTTCCGCACCCCTTTTTTTTCGTTACAGAGGACGATTATAAGGGTTCTTTTGCATTTTGAGTAAAAGAAGGAATATAGGCAGATGAAAGAAAAAGGTACAGTGAAGTGGTTCAACGCGGCCAAGGGCTATGGCTTTATCCAGCGTGAGAACGGAGAGGATGTCTTCGTGCACTTTTCGGCGATTCAGTCGCAGGGATATCGCTCCCTGGATGAAGGCGCACAGGTGGAGTTCGAAGTGACGAAGGGCCCGAAGGGTCTGCAGGCGACCAACGTCACCGCGGCCTAGGAAAAAAATGGGCGGGCCGGTTGCCCGACTGCTGGCCCGCCACCCCATGGTGGAGGTATATGAGCAAAGAGGACAGCATCGAAGTAAGCGGAACAGTGTTAGAAAAGTTTCCCAGCGGCCTCTTCAGCGTCCAACTTGAACAAAACCGTGTCGTCCTGGCTCATCTGGCAGGCAGGCTGCGCCGGAATCGAATCCGGGTGCTGGCCGGCGACAAGGTCACCTTAGAGCTTTCTCCGTACGATCTCACCAAGGGCAGAATCACCTTCCGCCATCGCTAAAGCGGCGGTTTTCACCTCCCCGTGTACCCGGACAGGTACCAAGCGGTACGAAATTTCACACACTTTTGCAATGCAAGCGTGATACAAGACAAAGTATAGCGTCATGTGGCGGGTATTTCCCCGTGTTGTATTCTGGCACCCCGGATGCAGGGAAGTCTGTCAAAGAGTAATCTTAAGGCATTGGAATGAAAGAGCCGAACCGTCCCGATGAACGACGGCGTAGCAGAGTGAAACCCTCCGCAGCCATTGCAAAATCCGAAGGAGTTCAGGACAAGCCTCGCAGCAACCAAAACCGATCCCGCAAACAGACAACGGATTTAGTCGAAGATCTGACCGCGGTGCTCTCCCAGAAAGTGGTGGGGCAGCCGGCGGCAACCCGGGTAATCGTTCCCTATATCCAGATGTTTCAGGCGGGCCTGGCCCCGGAAGGACGGCCGGTTGGCGTCTTCCTGCTGCTGGGACCCACGGGAACCGGGAAGACGAAGACGGTCGAAGCGCTGGCGGAAGTGCTCCACGGCAGCGAAAAAAACATGCTGAAGGTGGACTGCGGCGAGTTCCAGATGGAGCACGAGGTCGCCAAACTGATCGGTGCGCCCCCGGGCTACCTGGGACATCGGGAAACGCAGCCGATGCTCACGCAGCAGAAGCTGAACGCGGTTACCAGCGAAAAGTGCAACCTGTCGCTGGTGCTGTTCGACGAGATCGAGAAGGCCGCGCCCTCCATGACGCGCCTTTTACTCGGCGTGCTGGATAAGGGCGTTCTCCGGCTGGGCGATAACTCCACCGTCAATTTCGAAAAGAGCCTGGTTTTTCTCACGAGCAATCTGGGCGCGCGCGAGATGATGCGGGAAATCAACCCGGAATTCGGGTTTCAGTCCGTCAAGGCCGCCGACCGCTCCGACCTCACCAGCAAGCTGCAGAACATCGCGCTGGTGGCGGTGCGCAAGCGCTTCTCGCCGGAGTTCGTCAACCGCATCGACTGCATCATCACCTACCAGCCGCTCACCGCGGAATCGCTCTCGGCGATCCTCGACAAGCAGATCGCGGACTTGCAGAACCATGTGAACACGCGGCTGGGCAGCCGGTCTTTTGTCCTGGAGGTGCCGCCCGAGGCGCGGCAGTTCCTGCTGGAAAAGGGCACCAGTTCCGAGTATGGCGCCCGCGAGTTGAACCGCACCATCCACCGGCATTTGACGCAGCCGCTGGCCACGCTGGTTGCCACCAACCAGGTGAGCGCGGGCGCCAGGGTGCTGGTCGAGGTCGGGCCGGAGCGCTCCAAGCTGACGCTGCGCTCGGAAGCCTCGCCCGGAATGCCGGCGCCGGCGAATCCCACGGTTCTGCTGGTGGACGATAACCGCGACCTTCTGCACTTCCTCGAGCGCCTGATGGCCAACGATGGCTGGACGCTGTTGACAGCCGAGTCGGCCACGGAAGCCAAGCGCCTGGTCGAGACACACAAACCCAACGCGGCGCTGCTCGACTACATGCTGCCCGACGGCAACGGTGTCGAACTGGGCGTGGAATTTCTACAATCCGTCCCGCAGATGCTCGTGATCGTAATGACGGGCACGATTCTGCCCGCCGAGGAGGAAGCGCTTTGCGAAGAGCACAACTTCCCGGTTCTGCGCAAACCGTTCCTGGCATCCGACGTAATGAACCAGATCCGCAGCCGGCTGTCCCCGGCCGGCGCGGTCCGCAGCGCGTAACCGTTATTCACTACGAGCCGGCCGAAGGCGCCGCGCTGGCACAAAGGCTGCGCGCCGGGGGGTTCGACGCGGCGGTTTATCCCCGTGTCGGCGCGCGCGGGCTTCCAGCTCTGCGCGAGAACCCGCCCGACGCAGTGGTCATCGATCTCACCCGCATGCCGTCTTACGGCCGCGCCATTGGGTCGCTGCTGCGCGAGCATAGGGCTACGCGCGGCGTCCCGCTGATCTTTCTCGAAGGAGATCCCGACAAAACCGAACTGGTGCGCCGCGTGCTGCCGGACGCTGTTTTTACGAAACTGACCAAAGTGATCCCCGCCCTTCGGCGCGCGGTCGAAAAGGCCCCGGCGGAACCGGTGTCGCCCGACCCCTCCCGGACACCTCTACCGCGAAAACTGCGGATTCAGGCGGGATCGGTGGTGGCGCTGCGGAACGCGCCGGATGGGCTTCGCGATCTGTTCGCCGAAGTTCCCGAAGGCGCCCGCGTGCAGGCCCGGCCGCAGGGGGCTTCCATCGTGATTACAGCCATTCGATCCCGCGCGTCGCTGGGGATCGAACTGCCGGCGCTGGAGCGGCAGATTCGCGCGGGTCAGACGGTGTGGCTGATCTGGCCCAAGGCGAGTTCGGGGCAGGCGAGCGATCTCGTATTACCCCGCATTCTCGCGATGTGTTCCGACCGCGGACTCACCGGCTATATGACCTGCTCGGTAGATGCCACGTGGTCCGCGGTTGCCGTGGCCCGAAGGCGGCGATCACCGTCTTCCTCCGCCCATATGCCCTCCGCCTAGCCCACCACCGCTTATACGGCCTCCGCCAAACCCGCCACCGCGGGTTGCTCCACCGAAGCGGGGCCCGGCTGCGGGGCGTACACCAGCGCCGTGGACCGCGCCGCGCGGACCCGGGGGAAGCGCTCCGCGATTTGCCGGGCGGCGCCCGCCGTAGATTCCGCCATATCCGTAGCCGCCATAGTAGGAGTACATCGGCGCCACGTTGTAATACCAGTAGGCCGGCGAATAAAACCCGAATCCGAACGGGCTGTCGATGAAGCCGGCGCCCGGCACGAAGGCCCAGGAGGAATACCAGGGGTCCCAATACCAGCCCGTCCCCGCATACCAGCCCGGATCTTGAACGATAATGTTCCGGGCCATGGCGGCGTTGGCTTCGGCTACGTACCCGGACCGGAGTTTGCTCCAGTCATACAGCTGGTCCGTTTGGTCGCGGTCGAATTTCCGCGGCTTGGCGGATGCCAGCCCGGCTTCGAGCGGCAGTTCGTGCCCTTTTTTGATTTCCACCGAGTGGTCGTCTTCGAAAACCCTGGCTTTGCCGTCGTAGACGGCGACCGACCCCGGGTTGGCGTGGAACTCGTAGAGGCCTTTATCCTGGAGCTTCGTTTCGACCCCGTTGGTCAGAATACCGAGGTCGTTCTCGCGCGCGATCTGGTCCACTTCGACCATCGCGGTTCCCTGCTGCAACTCCACCTGCGTGTCCGTGATCGAAGGGTTGAGCATCTTGACGGCTGTCTGGTTATCGAGGCGGAGAAAGACGCCCGGCGTCAGCAGCATCTCGGCCCTGCCGTTGCGGGTCTCCAAAACCTGGCCCGGCTCGACCTCCGCGCGGCCGATCGACTGATTTCCGAGCGAACTGCCGTCCAGGGTGACCTCCCCTTCCGTGTAATTGATCATCCCGGGGCGCCCCACGTTACCCTGCTGAGCCGCCGCGACGAGTGCGATTGCAAACAGCGATCCCGCCACTCGCAGAGGCGTGTACCACAACTTCCTGGTCATGGTCCCCAAATCCTTTCACTAAGTTCGATGTGGAGGTCTTCGGAGGCGTTCCGGGGGGTTAACAATCTTTACATAAATACAAAAAGGCCGCGCCCGAAGGCGCGGCCCAGTCCAGCTTTCAGGTTCTGGATGTGTTTAGTAGTCCATCTCCGGACCGTGGCCGCCCGGACCGGCCGGGGCCGGCTTCTTCTCGGGGATCTCGGCGATCATCGCTTCGGTCGTCAGCATGAGGCTGGCGATGGAGGCGGCGTTCTGGAGAGCCGTGCGGGTCACCTTGGTCGGATCGATCACGCCGGCCAGCACCAGATCTTCATAGGTGTCGGTGGCGGCGTTGAAGCCGAAGTTCGGATTGCTATTCTCGCGGACCTTCTCGACCACGATCGCGCCCTCGGTACCCGAGTTGACGACGATCTGGCGGAGAGGCTCTTCGGTGGCGCGCTTCACGATATCGACACCGATCTGCTCGTCGCCGGGCACCTTCAGGGCTTGCAGGGCCTTGTAGGCGCGCAGCAGGGCCACGCCGCCGCCCGGAACAATGCCTTCCTCGACCGCGGCGCGGGTGGCATGCAGAGCATCTTCCACACGGGCCTTCTTTTCCTTCATTTCGGTCTCGGTAGCCGCGCCGACCTTGATCACCGCGACGCCGCCGGCGAGCTTCGCCAGCCGCTCCTGCAGCTTCTCACGGTCGTAATCGGACGTGGTCTCATCGATCTGCGAGCGGAGCTGCTTGATGCGGCCCTCGATCGCCTTCTGGGAACCGGCGCCATCCACGAGGGTGGTGTTGTCCTTGTCCACCGTGACGCGCTTCGCACGGCCGAGGTCTTCGAGGCGGACGCCTTCCAGCTTAATGCCGGTCTCTTCCATGATGGCCTTGCCGCCGGTGAGGATCGCGATATCCTCCAGCATCGCCTTGCGGCGATCGCCGAAACCGGGGGCCTTCACGGCGCAGGCGTTCAGGGTGCCGCGCAGCTTGTTGACCACCAGGGTAGCCAGCGCTTCGCCTTCCACTTCCTCGGCGATGATGAGCAGCGGCTTGCCGGAGCGGGCGATCTGCTCGAGCAGCGGCAGCAGATCCTTCATGTTGCTGATCTTCTTCTCGTGGATCAGGATGTACGGATCCTCGATCACCGCTTCCATGCGGTCCGGATCGGTCACGAAGTAGGGCGAGAGATAGCCGCGGTCGAACTGCATACCTTCGACGGTATCGAGCTCGGTGTTCATGGTCTTGGACTCTTCGACCGTGATCACGCCGTCCTTGCCGACCTTCTTCATGGCTTCGGCGATGATGCCGCCGATGGTGGCGTCGCTATTGGCCGAGATCGTGCCGACCTGGGCGATCATGTCGCCGGACACTGGCTTGGAGAGCTTTTTGACCTCTTCGGTGGCCACTGCAACGGCTTTCTCGATGCCACGCTTCAGAGCCATCGGGTTGGCGCCGGCCGCAACGGCCTTGACGCCCTCGCGGAAAATCGACTGGGCCAGGATGGTGGCGGTAGTCGTGCCGTCGCCGGCGACGTCGCTGGTTTTGGATGCGACTTCGCGAACCATCTGGGCGCCCATGTTTTCCAGGGGGTCCTTCAAGTCAATCTCTTTGGCAACGGTCACGCCGTCCTTGGTGATGTTCGGACCGCCGAACTTCTTCTCCAGGACCACGTTGCGGCCCTTGGGGCCGAGGGTGACCTTCACTGCATCGGCCAACTGGTTGACGCCACGCAGGATCGCCTGACGGGAATTCTCGGAATAAACAATCTGTTTCGCCATCTCGTTTCGACTCCTTAGCTTGCTTTCTTCGCCGCCTTCGGCTGGGCGTCGAGAATACCGAGGACTTCGTCCTCACGCATAATCAAATACTCTTCCCCATCGATCTTGATGTCGCTGCCGGAGTACTTTCCGAACAGGATCCGGTCGCCCGGCTGCACATCGAGGGTGATCACTTTGCCGTCTTCCATGCGCTTGCCTTTGCCAACCGCCACGACCTCGCCCTCCTGGGGCTTCTCTTTGGCCGAGTCGGGAATGTACAAGCCACCCTGCATTTGCTCCTGCTGCTCAATCCGTTTGACCACAATGCGGTCATAGAGCGGACGAATCTTCATAGAAATTGAACCTCCACTGATGAAATATTTGAAAAATCGGTTTACGGCCGAACCCATGTTGGAATTTACTGGGTTACGAGAATTATTATTAGCACACTCTTGCGAAGAGTGACAAGATTTCGCCGTAAGTCGTTGGAGAGACTGTTAGTTTTAATCCTTGACAGGATTGCACTAAGATTTAGCGATGAGCAGGGACTCTACCCTATTCACGAGCCCCGGCACGTGCCAGCGCTTCCTGTATCTCATTGAATTTATACGCCTTGGCCTGCGACATCGGGGACTTTCCCTGCTTGTTCCGAAGGTTCGGGTTAGCACCTGAGCGCAGCAGCAGGTCCACCATTCGGGAATCTCCGAAGTCCACGGTGGAAGCATCGAGCAGGGGAGTGTAGCCGAACTTGTCGGCCTGATTGACCGGCACCCCGGCGGCGAGCAGTGCCCACACCGTGGGCAGGTCACCGGTGATTGAGGCCATCATCAGCGGAGAAGAGGGGAAGAACCCCAGCAGCAGCATCTTACGGTTGGCATCGGCGCCCCTGGCGTGCAGAAGCGCGACATTGCCCGAATCGCAGGCGATCGAGGCAAGCATCAAGGGGGAGGCATTGAAGAGCACGCCCTTTCCGGGAGCGGCCTCGGCGCCATGATCGAGCAGCAATCTCAGAGACCCGGCGGAACCCCGGTATACCGAGGCCGCCATCAGGGCCGTGTACCCCGACTTGGCTTTGGCTTTCACGTCCGCGCCGCGTTCGATCAGCAGTTTCATTTTCGCGAGATCCGGAGCCGCCATCATGAGCAGGCTGGTTCCGCCCTCCGTCCTGCTGTTCGGATCCAACCCCCGGTCGAGCAGCGACTTCAGTTCCGCCGCGGTGCCGAACGCGGCAACTCGCATCCAGGGCTGGACGCCTTTCGGCTCGAGTTCGGGGAGCGGCGGCGCAGCCGAGGGATGGGCGGACTTGGGCAGAGCCGGCAACAAAGCCGCCGTGGCGTAGGAGGTGGCGGAAGAGGAGATGAACTATCCCCGGTGGCATATGCATCCGGCTGCATCGAAGGCAGTTGCGCCCGTCCGCCATCGGGGCGCTGCAACTTCAGGAGATCGTTCAGGGCGGCCGCGCGTTCCGCGGGGGATGCGCCGGTCCAGCCCAGGCCGATCAGCCGGTAGGTGTAGTCTTCGGTGGTCTGCGGCGAGGCCTTCAGAAACCATGCTTTGGCGCGTGCGGTCCGCCCGGCCAATTCGCTGCGCAGTTCCTCCGGAAGATAGATCTGAATTGTCCGTGCGGCGATCGCCGTCGCGCGGAAGATGCTGTGACCCTGCGGCGGCCGCTCGTCATTCGTCGGCCAGTGGCCATCGGAGCGCTGAAAGCTCGCGATCACCTTGGCCTGGACCTCGGTGGCGAAACTCGGTTTCAAGCCGTTGGCATGCGCCGCCAAGAGTGCCGCGGCCTCGGAAGTGGCCGGGTCGATGATCATGGTTTGCTGCACTTCACGGTCGATCGAAGAAAAATCGGGGCCGTGTGTCAGGGCTTTCACGAGCGTCGCGTGGATCGCCGCCTCGTCCAGCGGAATGCCGCGCGAGCGGGCGGTGGCATAGGCCCGCGAAGGCAGGCCCAGGCTGTGGCAGGAAAAGCAGTCCTGGACTTTGTAGAAGCCGGTGGACGTGCGTTCCAGCAGTGCCAGCGAGCGGGTCGCGGCTTCCCGGATTCGTGCGGTTTCCTCAGCCTGAGCAGACAGACAGAGAACCAGCAGCGTGAGTGCGAACTTCTTCATGGCCCCTCCGCCCGGCGTCCCAGAAGCCGGGCCTCGGCCAGTATTACTGCGAGTTTGTCTGCTTGGTCCGCGGTAGATTCCCTATTCGGCTTCGGGAGTGGCTTCAAAAATCCCGTGTTCGCGGTTCTTCCGGACCACCCGCCAGGGGAAGCATCGCCCGTTCATCGCGACGTAGACGCCGTGTTTCAGCGTCTGCACGAAGGCGAGAGCAGTCCCCAGGTTGAACATCCCGTCGGAACTGCCGAAAGTGTAGGGAACCATGGCTCCGGTCAGGACGATGGTCTTGTCGGGTATCGAATTGCCGAGCACGGCTGCGGTCTGCTGCATGGTGTCGGTCCCGTGGGTGATGACGATGCGGTTCTCGGGCGCGGCGGCGCAGCGGTCGCGGACGGAGGCCCGGTCGCGGTCATCCATCTGCAGGCTGTCGATCATCATGAGGGTTTCGACTTCCACGTTAAGGCGGCAGCGCCCCAGTCGCAGCATGTCGGGGAGATGCGTCGCTTTGAAGAACAACTCGCCGGTGAGTTCGTTGTACTCCTTGTCGAACGTGCCTCCGGTGACGAAGATGCGGATGCGGTCGCTCATGTCGCCAAGAGCAAATATAGCGCGCGGCCATGGGCCGCGGTTGCGGCGCGTCTTCGACAGTGGAGCCGGCGAAAGCGGCAAAGTAGGGCCGGCAGCGTGGAAATATCCGGTTCGCCCACGTCTGATGGCGAAGTTCCGTTTCGGCCGCCCCTACGCAGCGGCGGGCGGCGTAATCCGTTACGAGCGACTCCTGGGATTTCCGGGGATGGCGGGCTGTGGCGCCTTACGCCGAACCAGGCGGAAGTGCTGCCGGGTGTTTTATTCTGAGAACCAGAGTATGGCCGTCGTAATTTGCCTTCTGCGCGGCGTCAATGTCGGAGGCCACAACAAGATCAGGATGGAAGACCTCCGCGATCTCTGCGCTTCCTGCAAACTGCAAGACGCCCGGACCTACGTGCAAAGCGGAAACGTGGTCTTCCGATCGCACGAGACCGATTTGCCGGGGCTGGCAAGACGCCTGGAGGACGCGATCGAGCGCGGTGCCGGTTTCCGTCCGGACGTTGTCCTGCGTAGCACCAGCGAAATGAAGAGTGCGATTGCGCGGAACCCCTTTGCCGGACGCAGCGGCATTGAGCCGAACAAGCTTCACGTCGTGTTTCTCCCCACCGACCCCGGCGACGAAGGGCGCGCCCGCGTCCGGGCCATCAAAACCAACCCGGAAGAGTTGCACATCGACGGCCGCGAACTTTATATCTACTACCCGGACGGCGCCGGCCGGTCGAAGCTGAATAATACGGTGATCGAGCGGGCACTCAAAGTCCCGGCGACCGCGCGGAACTGGAACACCGTTACCAGGCTGCTGGAGATGGCGGAAAATCTTCGAGCCGTGACCTTCACCCGCAGACCGGGCTCTTCGCGAAAACGTATTCCTCCACCACACGCCCGCCGATCAGGTGTTCCTGGATAATCCGCTCCAGCACCTCCGGAGTTGCCGAGTGATACCAGACGCCCTCCGGGTAGACCACTGCAATCGGACCGTGCTCGCAAATCCGGAGGCAATTCGCCTTGGTGCGATACACCCGGTCGAGCAGATGCAGTTCCGCCAGGCGGCGCTTCAGGTAGTCCCAGGCTTCGAGCCCCGCCTCTTTCGTGCAGCACTTCGGCTTGGTCTGGTCGCAGCAGAGAAAGATATGCCGCCGGATGTTGGGAATGTTCAGGCCGGCCGCGAGCTGCTCCAGTTGTTCGACGTCAGCCATGCTTACTTGAGCAGGACCGCGGGGTTCGTCAATTCTCCGATTTCGGGAACCCGGATGGAGACCACATCGCCCGGCGCCAACGGCACTTCTTTCGGGACGATGATTCCGGTGCCGGTGAGGAGCACGGTCCCGGGCGGCACGTGGTTGGCGCGCGTCAGGTATTCGATGAGGGTATCGATTCGGCGGTGCAACCTGGAGACCGGCACGCTCCCCTGAAAGATCTCCCTGCCGTCACGCACAATACTGCAAGTCATTTCCAACCGGGTGGGATCGGGGATTTCGTCCGCGGTCACCATGACGGGGCCCAGCGCGCAGCAGCGGTCGTAGAATTTCGACTGCGGAAGGTAGAGCGCATTCTCCCGCTCGATGTCCCACGCCGAGACGTCGTTGGCGAGTGTGTACCCCGCGATTTGGCTGTGCGTGCCGAGAATCACGGCCAGCTCCGGCTCGGCGGCGGTGAACGAGGAATCGGGACGAATGCCGATCGGGTGGTGAGTCGGCACACATACGCGCGCTGTTCCCTTGAAAAAGATTTCGGGCCGGGCTTCGCGATAGACGTGGGCATACATACCCTCGCGCGTGCCGTGCTCGGCGTCGCGGAACGACGCACTGGTTTCGTAGGTGCAGCCGCAGCCCCAAACCTCGGGCGGTGTTATGGGGAGCAGCGGCGGCAGTTCTTCGGGATGGCGGGAGGCCAGGTGCGCCGCCAGATTGGACAGCGTCTCCCCTTCGACCTCAGCGCGGCGGATCAGGTCCACCATGCTATGAGCGGGGATCGGGCGTGCCAGACCCCCTTCGAAAACGGCGGCCACGGCCGCCCCGTTGGCTTTTACTTGTCCAAGATGCATTTAGAACTTGAGGTAAACGGTTTTGTAGTCGCTATAAAAATCCAGCGCCGCGGGACCCTGCTCCTTCGGTCCGAAACTCGAATCCTTGGTGCCGCCGAACGGAAGCTGGTATTCCACTCCGGCGCTGGGAAGATTGATGGTCAAAAGCCCGGCTTCGGCGCGGTAGATATACTCAAAGGCCCTGGAAAGATTGGTGGTCTGTATGGACGAAGACAGCCCGAACGGGATGCAGTTGGCAATCCGCATGGCATCTTCGAAATCCTTCGCGCGCATGATTGCCAGTACCGGGCCGAAGATCTCTTCCTGCGCGATGGCGTGGCTTCCCAGGACGTCCGCGAAGACCGTGGGCGCGACGAAATACCCCTTGGCGAGCGGGCCTGCGGTGAGGCGGCCTCCACCGCAGCGCGGTTCTCCGGACTCCTTGCGTCCGATTTCGATATAGCGCAGCACCGTCTCCATCTGGGACTGGTCCACGCACGGACCGATCTCGATTCCCTGCTGCATGCCGTCGCCGACCTTCAGTTTCCTGGTGCGCTCGACCACCGCCGCCACAAACCGGTCGTAAATGGAATCCTCCACGATGGCGCGGCTGGTGGCGGTACACTTCTGGCCGGTGGAGAAGAAGGCCGCGTTGACGACGTTTTCCACGGCCGAGCCGAAATCGGCGTCGCCCAGGACGATGGTCGGGTTCTTGCCGCCCATCTCGAGCTGGATACGCAGCCGCCTTTGCGAAGCCCGCTCGTGGAGCCGGTTTCCGACGCCGCACGAACCCGTGAACGAGACGGCCTTAAGGGGCTCGGCGTCCACCAGCGCATCTCCGACTTCGCCGCCGGGGCCCGCCACGAAATTCACGACCCCTTTCGGAATGCCCGCCTCGTGCAGCGCTTCCACAATGCGCCACGCGCTGAGCGGAGCGGCCGATGCCGGCTTCAGGACCACGGTGTTCCCGCAGATCAGCGCCGGCGCCATTTTCCAGGCCGGAATGGCGCTGGGGAAATTCCAGGGCGTGATCAGCCCGGTTACGCCGATCGGTTTCCGCAGGGCGAACATGTGCACGCGGTCGCGCTCCGAGGGCACCAGCATCCCGGGCATGCGCGACCCCTCGCCGGCGAAATAGCGGAGGATGTTGATCGAGCGCCGCACCTCGCCTTTGGCTTCCGGGAGGGTCTTGCCCTCTTCGCGGGTCATGTCGGCAGCGACCTGTTCGAACTTACGGTCAAGAATATCCGCGGCCTTGAACAAAATATTGCCGCGCCCGGGGCCGCTGGTGCCGGACCATCCGGGCAGGGCCGCGGCGGCCGCTGCGGCGGCATCCCGCGCATCCTGCGCCGTTCCCTTGACGAAATCTCCTACGTTCTCATCCGTGTTGGCCGGGTTGCGATCCGCGAACACCGCGTCCCGCTTGACCCACTCGCCGTTGATGTAGTTTCGAAAGAGTTCAGCCATAATCCGTCCCACTCACTCTTTGGGTTTTGCCCGTTCCGCGCTTTCTGTCTGGAAATAGGCGTCGTTGCGCGTGAAGCCGGAGAGAGAAGCCACTATATTATCCGGGAACCGCTGCAACTGCGCATTGTAATGTTCGAGGGCTTCATTGTATTTCTGCCGCTGCACCGCGATATCGTTTTCGATATCCGCCAATTCGTCCTGGAGTCTGTGGAAATCGGCATCGGCGCGCAGTCGGGGGTAGTTCTCACTCAGCGCCAGCAGGCCCCAAAGCGCACGCGAGAGGCGGGCGTTGGCTTGCAACGTGTCCTCCGGCCGGAGCGCCGCTTCCAGATCCGCGCGTGACCGGGTAATTTCCCGGAGGACGGCATCGCCGCTCTGCGCGCGGGCATTGACCGCTTCCGCCAGCACAGGCGCCATCTGAGCCCGCTGCTCCAGCAGCGATCGAACCTCCGTCCACTGCGAATGCATGTTCTCCCGCTGAGAAATCAGATCCTGACGGACCTTGTGAAACCTGGCAAACGCGGCCGTCCCCAGTACCAGCAGGACCGGCCCCAGGATAAGCCATTTTTTCACCGCAAATGCCGCTCCTACGTGGCGTCTCGTCCGGTCCGGTGCCGGTTCGCACAGAAAGGAATACTCGCCTCTGGCAGGGGAGGCCAAACCTTCTTCATCGTGAGTTTTCAGTGTACTACGCGGGTCGATCTGGATTCTGGATCGACGCTTCTGTTAAAATGAATTTCGTATTGGGACGTCGTCTAACGGTAAGACTGCAGACTCTGGATCTGCGTATCGGGGTTCGAATCCCTGCGTCCCAGCCAAACTCCTGGCTGGCTCTACGCCAATTGCGGGGGCAAACCCCAATCCCAAACCTTTCTAAGCCCTGGTGCTCTCGGGCGCCACGTGTTGAACGATGAAGATTGCGGCGGGAAGATCGGCCGGCAACTGACTAACGAGTGCATCCAGGGCGTCCAGTCCTCCCGCCGATATTCCGAAATACATCAATACTCCGAACGTCACGGTGGTCGTCGCCACGATGACGACAATTTTGTGATCTTTCGCCGGCACGGATTTACCCCCTTAGCCTGATTGTCCCCGGTTTGGGCCGGACTCGCTGCTCCGCGCCAACGTCACGCAGCGGCAGGATGTAGACGGGCGCACCGCCATGGCATGTTCCTATATCCTGTTCATACGGGCAAACCAGGTCTCCGCTTGCTAAACTTTTGAGGGGGAGCGACCCCTCCAAGCCCCAGGTAAGAATTCATGGGCCAATCGGATGAACGGACGGCACCGCGCGTCACGAGGCCAAGCCAAGCGGCTACCTCTGTGCCGGTAGTAGGGATAGGAGCGTCGGCCGGAGGCCTGGAGGCGTTCGGCGACTTCCTGAAGGCTCTCCCAACCGACACAGGGATGGCGTTCATCCTCGTTCAGCACCTTGACCCGCACCATTCGAGCCTGCTGGTCGAGTTGCTCCGGAATCGGACCAAGATGCCGGTGCTTGCAGTCTCGGATGGGACTGTCGTCGAACCCAACCACGTCTATGTGATCCCTCCGAACACGAAGATGACGATAGCGCGGGGCGTCCTCCAACTGACGTCGCGCGGCGTGCCCGCCAGCCGGTACATGCCCATCGATACCTTCCTCTGCTCGCTGGCTGAGGATCAGAAGGCGAACGCTGTTGGAGTCATCCTGTCCGGCGCCGCGACGGACGGCACGCTGGGGCTCCACGAGATCAAGACGGAAGGCGGGATTACGTTCGCCCAGGACCGATCGGCCAAGTTCGACGGTATGCCGCGCAGCGCGATTGCTGCGGGGGTGGTCGATTTCATTTTGCCGCCGGATGCGATTGCCAGGGAACTTGCCTCTATATCCCGCCATCCGTACCGTTCCGACGGCGTTCCAACCGGTTTGAGCCCGGAGGCGCCTGTATTTTCGAAAATCCTGCGACTGCTGCGGAAGGCTACCGGAGTCGATTTCACGAAATATAAGCCAAACACGCTTCTGCGCCGGACGGAACGAAGGATCGTGATGCGAAAAGTCGGGAGGGCCGAGCAATACCTGGAGGTCCTCAAGCACGATCCGGCAGAGGTGCGGGCGTTGGCCGAAGATCTGCTCATCAATGTGACCGAATTCTTCCGCGATCCTGAGGTCTTTGAATCGCTCAAAGAGAACGTAATTCCCGAGATCTTGCGCCGGAAAGACCCGGGCGAGGCGGTCCGCGTTTGGGTTCCCGCATGTTCCACGGGTGAAGAGCTCTATTCCATCGCGATTTGCCTGGTCGAGTGTATCGAGGAAGCGGGCGTCGAGTTTCCGATTCAGATCTTCGGCACGGATCTGAGCGAGAGGTCCATTCAAAAAGCACGGGCCGCCATCTACAGGCCCAGCGGAACGGCCGCGATTTCGCCGGAGCGATTGCAGCGCTTTTTCGTACAAGCGGAGTCGGGGCATCAGATCGTCCGCTACTTAAGGGATAAGTGCGTTTTCGCGGTTCATAACCTTACCGCCGATCCGCCGTTCTCCCGCATGGATCTCATCAGTTGCCGCAATCTTCTGATCTACCTGGGCCAAGACTCGCAGCAGCACGTCCTGAGCACTCTGTTCTATGCAATACAGCCGCACGGTTTTCTGGTGCTCGGCACTGCCGAGAGGCCGGGCGCCCTGGCGGAGTACTTCGCGCCGGTTGACCGGCAGCCGGATATATACGTGCGGAAGGAGCCTCCCGCCAAACCTGGATTCGGGTTGCCTGGCCGGGTTGCCCCGTTCCGTGTGTCTACGGAGGAGGAAGAGGAAAAGGAAAGTCCGGCAGCGCGCCGGATGAAAATACCGGACGAAGGCCTTTCCGGTGCTTTGCAGCGGCATGTCGACCGGTTGCTGGCCCGATATGCTCCACCCGCGGTAGTGGTCGATGACCAGTGCAAAATTGTTGAGTTCCACGGCGACGTAGGCCTATATCTGGCGCCCCAGACGGGAGAAGCCGATCTGGATCTGTTCCGGATGTTGCACGGCGATGTAGGTTTGCACCTGCGGGCGGCGGTTGACGAGGCGCGGCAGAAGAACATGGGGATCCGCGTGGAGGACATCCAGTTCCTACGGGGCGGTCCGAAAAACATCACAGTCGCGGTTACGCCGGTTTCGGCATCCGGATTGGGACGGCATTTCCTGATCTCGTTCGAGGATGCCACTCGGGGAGCAGGCGCGCCCGGTGCGCCGAAAGAGGAAGGGGAACCGGGAGTAAATCCTGAAGACGAAGCCGATCCCCAGCGCCGCATCGCCCAATTGCAAGCGGAACTTACGTCCACGCGACGGTACCTGCAATCGATCATCGAGGAACTCCGGTCCACAAACGAGGAAGCGCAATCGAGCAACGAGGAACTGCAGAGCGCGAATGAGGAACTGCAGACGGCAAAAGAGGAGTTGCAGGCGTCCAATGAGGAACTCCAGACATTAAATACGGAGATGGACAGCCGCAACGCAGACTTAAAACAGCTCAGCGATGACCTCCTCAATGTCCTGACAAGCCTGCAAACCCCGATTCTGTTGCTGGACGGCGCGCTTCGTATCCGGCGCTTTACGCCAGTCTCCGAAAGACTGCTGAACCTGATCGCGACCGATGTGGGCCGGCCGGTATCGGACCTGAAACCCAGAATCAACGTCCCCGACTTGGAGGAGTTAGTCCGGCACGTGATGGACAACCTCGCTCCACAAGAACGGGAGGTGCGCGATCAGGAGGGAAGGTGGTACTCCCTTCGAGTGCGCCCGTACCGAAGTAGCGAGAACCGCATCGATGGAGCCGTGCTTCAGTTGCTCGATATCGACGAATTGAAAAGAACATCGGAGCGGTTCGAGCGCGCGCGGGATTATGCCTCGGCCATTGTCGAGACAGTCCGTGAACCCCTGGTAGTGCTCGATGCGCAACTCCGGATTGCATCGGCAAATCGAGCGTTTTTCGAGGCGTTCAAAACCTCGCCGGAGGAAAGTCTCAATAGGTCCGTGTACGAGATCGGGGGACAACGGTTTGACTTCCCGGAACTCCACAACCTGCTCGATCGTGTCGCCCAACGCGATTCCAGGATTGAAGACGTGGAGCTCGAGCGCGATTTCGAAGGGGTTGGCCGCAGGACCATGTTATTGAGCGCCCGCCGCATCGAGGGGGACGACGAGACGGGCCGCGTCCTGCTTGCTTTCGAGGACATCACAGAGCGCAAACGCGAGGCCGAGGCGCGTTACCGGCGGCTCTTCGAGGCGGCGAAGGACGGCATTCTGATCGTTGACGCGAAAACAGGCGAGATTACGGACGCGAATCCATTTATCGAACGCTTATCGAGCTATGGGCGCGAAGAACTGGTTGGGAGGAGGCTGTGGGAAGTCGAACCTCTCGCAGGCAACCCGGACGTAAAATCCGTAATTGGACAGATACACGGACAAGAGTCGGCGCATTTCCCGGACCTGGTGGTGAAATCGAAGAGCGGGCGTGCGGTTCACGTCGAGGTCGTGGCCAGTGAGTACGCGGAAGGAACGAGAAGAGTAGTTCAGTTCAATCTTCGCGACACTACGGAGCGGAAGCGGCTCGAACGGCAACTCCAGCACACCCAGAAACTGGAGAGCCTCGGTCTGCTCGCGGGAGGAATCGCGCACGATTTCAATAATCTGCTCACCGGGATCATGGGGAACGCCAGTTTGGGATTGATGGCGGATTCTGCGCCAACTCTCAGGTATTTTCGCGAAATCCTCAGCGCCAGCCAGAGGGCGGCGGATTTGACGCGCCAGATGCTCGCATATGCCGGGAAGGGCCAGTTTGTTGTGACCCGGATCGATGTCTCCCAACTCGTCAGGGAGATCGGGCCTCTGATACAGACTTCGATTCCCAAGATGGTTGAAATCCAACTGGACCTGAAACCAGAACTTCCCGCGGTAGAGGCGGATCCGGGCCAGATTCAGCAACTGGTCATGAATCTGATCATCAATGGCGCGGAGGCGATCGGAACGGATAACCCTGGAGTCGTGAATGTCCGGACATATCGCCGGGAACTGGACGCGGAAGAGATTCACAGAGAATTTCCGAACGAACACCTTACGCCGGGGACATATCTCGGCATTGAGGTCCGCGATACCGGCGCGGGGATGGACGCTGCCACACAGGCTAAGATTTTCGATCCGTTCTTTACCACAAAGTTCACGGGTCGGGGGTTAGGGCTGGCTGCGGCGTCCGGCATCGTGCGGAGCCACAAAGGCGCTATCCGGGTGTATTCCAACGTCGGCCGCGGGACTTCGTTTCAGGTCCTGTTCCCAGGGTTGGCGGCCAAGCGCGCGGATATCCCGCATCGTTCATCCATTAGCGAAGTGCCCGCTGGCGGCACGATCCTTTTCGTTGATGACGAAGAAACAGTTCGGATCTTCGCCAAGCCCGCTCTGGAGCGTAGCGGCTGGCGTGTCCTTCTGGCCGAAAACGGCGCGGGGGCCGTTCGTACGTTTGAGGAGCATCAGGCCGAGATCACGTTGGTGATCCTTGATATGGCAATGCCCGTAATGGGAGGAGAGGAAGCCCTGAGGCGAATGAAGGCGATCCGCCGCGATGTTCCGGTTATTATCTCATCGGGTTACGGTGAGGACGAGGCGTCGCGTGTTTTCGCTGCCAAGGATCTGGCCGGGTTTCTGCAAAAGCCGTATACGGCGAATGAGCTGATGGAGGCGATTGCCGTCGTACTCGGCCGGCTGTAGCCGGTCTGCTTTCGACGTTCGCCCGTCGAATAGTTGCAACGCTGCGGCCCGGCACGGCGTAGTATTCATGGGTGGCTATATCGGGAGGTACTGGGTCGATGTGGTCTAAATCCGTAACATTTTTAACGGTTTTGCTGGCTCTGTCGTTGAGTGTTTCCGCCAGCGACAAGAAAAAGAATCCCAAGGACGACCCCGACGCGATCGGTAATCGAAACGTCGGCCAAGGGGTCAACTTCTATTCCCTCGAAAAGGAAATCGCGCTGGGGAAGCAATTGGCGCAGGAGGTGGAACGCCAGGCCAAGATCGTGGACGACCCCGTCATTTCCGAATATGTCAATCGCCTGGGTCAGAACCTGGTGCGGAACTCCGACGCCAAGGTGCCCTTTACGATCAAGGTGCTCGATAGCGAAGAGGTGAACGCATTTGCATTGCCCGGCGGTTTCTTCTTCGTCAACACGGGTCTGATTCTGAAGGCGGACAACGAAGCGGAACTGGCCGGTGTGATGGGACACGAAATCGCTCATGTGGCCGCCCGGCACGGCACTCGAAGTGCCACGCGCGGCGAGCTCGCGCAGATCGGCATGATCGCCGCGTCGATCGTCATCCCTTACGGCTGGACCGGCTATGCGATTCAGCAGGGTGCAAGTATGGCCATCCCCTTGGGTTTCCTGACCTTCTCGCGGGCCAATGAGCGAGAGGCCGACCACCTTGGGCTGCAGTACATGTATAAGGCCGGCTACGACCCGGTGGCGTTCGTGGATTTCTTCGAAAAAATCGAAAGCCTGGAAAAACGGAAGCCGGGCAGCGTCTCCAAGGTTTTTTCGACGCACCCCATGACGGATGACCGGATCAAGGCTGCCCAGGAAGAAATCCAGAAGGATTTGCCGCCGCGCCCCGAATACGTGGTCAACACGTCGGAATTCAACGATGTCAAGGCGCGCATTGCCATGCTGCACGGCCGGCGCAAGCTCGAGACGAATTCCGATCCGGGCAGGCCCACCCTCCGCCAGGCGCCGGGAAATGGCACTGGTGACGGGACGACGCCGAAAAGCGATAGCGACGATCGCCCGACCCTGAAACGTCGCGACGGCGGCGGCAACTAGCACAAGGCCTCGGCGGTTCCGCCGAAATCGTGCCGGATGTGCGGCGGCTGCGCGTGGCCTGTGCGCGCACGTCCTGCTCTCGAGCGCGGCCGGACCCGGCGGTTTGGCGCAGACGGCATTCGGCTCCGTGGGAGTCGCCATTGCCCCGAGATTTGCAGGTTCCGGGGGGCCGGGGCCGCCCGGATCAGAACCGGGAACTGTGTCGAACCTAGCGGTCGAATTGCCCGCTTCCGGGGTACGCTGAATTATTGCCGACTCTCCTGCAGGTAATCATCCTCTCTGTCGTACAAGGCCTGGCGGAACTGCTGCCGGTCTCCAGTTCGGCACACGTCATCGTGGCCGAAAAGCTGATGGGTCTGGACCCTTCTTCTCCGCCCATGACGCTGCTGCTGGTAATGCTGCATACCGGGACGATGTTCGCGGTGGTCGTGTATTTCTGGAAGCGATGGCGCGAGTTGTATTTCGGCAGCGCCGGGGCATTCAAGCGAATCGCCGTCCTCATCGTGATTGCCACCGCGATCACCGGAGTGGTGGGAGAAGTCCTGATCAAGCTCATCGAGAAGTACTGGCTCGGCGGTGCTCCTGGCGCTCAAGTCGAAGACCTGTTCAGTCACCTGGAACTGATCGCTCCGGCGCTGGCCGCCGCGGGAGTCCTGATCATCGTAGCGGGCCTCTATGAACGGCGCCACTCGCAGCGCGCCGGGAGTGGGATTGCGATTGCTCCCCCGCAGGCAGGCTTGATTGGGGCTATTCAGGGACTTTGCATCCCGTTCCGTGGGTTTTCGCGCTCCGGGGCCACGATCTCGGTGGGGATGCTCGCCGATGTGACCAAGAAGGAAGCGGAAACCTTCAGTTTCGCCCTGGCAGTGGTACTCACGCCGCCGGCGATCGCACGGGAGGCGCTGCGAGTGGTCAAGGCGCATCCAGGACCGGGATTCATCAGCGCAGGCGGCACTGTGCTGCCGAGTTTGCTCGGTGCGGCGTTGGCGTTCCTCGCCGGTTTATTCGCCTTGAAGTGGCTCAGCCAGTGGTTGGAGACCGGCCGCTGGTATGTATTTGGAATCTACTGTCTGGTGGCTGCGACCGCCGTCTTCCTGCTGAAAACGGCGGGCTTTTGATGCTCACTCGCCGGAGCTTCGGGTGCATTCCCGTGTTCGCGCTGCCTCGTCTTCTCCGCGGGATGCCGCAGGGCCTGAGCGGATTGCCCGCGGCTTTCGCACAACTCGAAAAGACCAATGGCGGCCGCCTCGGAGTCGCTGTGCTCGACACGGCCACCGGCGAGCGCTCGGGGTATCGCGCGGATGAGCGTTTCCCGATGTGCAGCACGTTCAAGTTCCTGCTCGCCTCCGCCGTGCTGCAGCGGGTGGATCGTCATCGGGAAACGCTCGACCGCACGATTCCGATTCCCGGGAAGCCGCTCGTCTCGCACTCCCCGCTAACCGAACCGCACGCCGGTGGAAGAATGACGGTGGCCGCTCTTTGCCACGCCGCTCTGACCCAAAGCGATAATACGGCGGCGAATCTCCTGCTGGAACGCATCGGCGGTCCGCCGGCCATCACGACGTTCTCGCGCTCGATCGGCGATAGCATAACACGTCTCGACCGGATGGAGCCGGCGCTGAATGAATCCCTCGCCGGCGATCCACGTGACACCACCTCCCCGGAAGCCATGGCCGGCGACCTGAAATCCGTCCTGCTCGGAGACGCGCTTTCCCCTGCCTCCCGCGACCAATTGACGTTGTGGATGCAGGCGAACCTCACCGGTCTGGACCGCTTACGGGCGAAGTTACCGGAGGGTTGGCGCGCCGCCGATAAGACCGGCTCGAACGGCGAGCACACGACTAACGATGTCGCGGTGCTCTGGCCCCCCGCCAGACCTCCCATCATCGTCGCGACCTACATCACGCAATGCCCCGGCCCCGAGAGCAAGCGCGCAGGTATGCTGGCGCAGGTCGGGCGCTTGACCAGGAAAACGCTCGACTAACGAATCGCCGCCGTCAGTACGGGTAAATTACCGACAACTGATGAAAAAGCTTGCACTCGTGGTGGACACAGCGTATTATCACACCACTAGGTCCGGGTATCCGAAGTCATAGGATGGCCCGGGCGGGTGAAAGGGGTCGCGAGTGGTTTCATCCCAGGCGATGGGATTCCTCGGCGCCGGTGTGATGACCTGTACCCGGCTGGAGCGCGTCTCTCAAGACGGTCGCGGCCAATGTGCCTCACAACCTGATATCATCCCCGGCCCCCCCGGGAAGATCGCGGCTGTGCCCGGCAAATACCCAAAGGGAACCCTGCCTCATGAGATCCACAACGAGCATCGATATGCGCCAAATCTCTCTGCTGCTGATTCCTCTTCTGTTAACCGGAATCGCGTGGTCCCAGTCGACCAGCGGTTCGATATCAGGCACTGTGCTGGATGCGCAGAATGCCGTGATTCCGGGGGCCTCCGTTTCGGCCCAGGAAACTCAACAGAAGTTCATTTTCTCGGCCAAAACGGACGAAGTGGGCCGTTTTGTGTTCACCGCGGTGCCGCCCGGCACCTATGAAATCAAAGTCGAAGCCGCCGGATTCAAGGTGCTGAGTCGAGGCGGAATTGTCGTGAATGCCAACGACAAGCTCACCATTGGCGACCTGAAAATGGAAGTTGGCCAGACCACCGAAACCGTGGAGGTCTCGGCCAGCGCGGTCATGCTCCAGACCGAGAGCGCGGAGCGCTCCTCGGCCCTGATCTCGAAACAGATCCAGAGTATCGCGGTGAACAGCCGCAGTTATCTCGACCTGGTCAAACTGGTTCCCGGCGTGGTCAGCACGATCAACCTGCAAACCGCGGGCATGGGCGGCTTGAGCAATATTGCCGCGAACGGCACCCGCGTGAACTCGAACCAGTTGATGATCAACGGCATCAGCGACACCGACACCGGTTCGAACGGCAGCCAGAACGTCACCCTGAGCCTGGATTCCATCGACGAGTTCAAGATTCTGACGGGTGTTTACCAGGCTGAATACGGACGCGCCATGGGCGCGCAGATCTCGGTGGTGACCAAGAGCGGCACTTCCGATCTGCACGGCAGCGGGTACTGGTTCCACCGCAACGAGGGTATGAACGCGAACAGCTGGATGAACAACCGCGATAACCTGCCGCGGAAGCTGTTCCGGTTCAACGACCAGGGCTTCACCATTGGCGGCCCGGTTTACATCCCGAAAATTCTCCGCCGCCGCGATAAGCTCTTCTTCTTCTGGAGTGAGGAATTCCAGCGCCAGTTGCAGCCGCAGGGCACCCGCAATGTGACCGTCCCGACGGACCTGGAACGCACCGGCGATTTTTCGAAGAGCGTCGACCAGAACGGTAACCCGGTGGTGATCCGGGATCCCAATACGCAGCAGCCGCTGCCCGGCAACATCATTCCCGCGTCTCTCCAGTATGGCCCGGGAATGAAGCTGCTCCAGTTCATGCCGAAGCCCAACGTGTCCGGCCAGAAGGGCTACAACTTCACCAGCCAGGTATCGAACCCCTATCCGCGCCGTGAGGATCTGGTCCGGATGGACTACAACCTGACTTCCAAGATCCGGCTGTTCGGGCACTACATCAACAACTCGAACACGTACGACGTGGTCTACGGCTCCTGGATTCTGGGATCCAACCTGCCGATCGCGCCGATCGCGTACGCCAATCCCGGGCATAGCTGGGCAGTAGGCAGCACCGCCGTCATCAGCCCGACCATGACCAACGAGTTGAACGTCGGCTCAAGCAACAACAACATCCTGATTGCCTACACGACCGACGCCTTCTCGCGGGCGAAAACCGGGGTCAACCTGCCGGTGCTGTATCCGAACGCGGTGCAGAACGACTATCTGCCGTATTTCACGTTCGGCGGCAGCAAGATTGCCAACTCGCCCGCGGCCAATCAAGGCAACAACGGCGCGGGTCCGTTCGTCAACTTCAATACCACTTACGACGTCACCGATGCCGTGTCGAAGGTCTGGAACCAGCACACGTTCAAGTTCGGCCTTTACATGCAGAAGAGCATCAAGGACCAGACTTCGTTCGGCGCCTTCGACGGAGCCTACAACTTCGGCGATAACAGCAATAACCCGTTCGACACCGGTTTTGGCTTCTCCAATGCCGCCGTGGGCGTGTACAACACGTTCTCGCAGGCGGCAAATGAGATCAACGGCCAGTACCGCTACTGGAATATCGAGTGGTACGCCCAGGATACCTTCAAGATAACGCCGCGACTGACCCTGGACTACGGTATGCGCGTGGCCTGGGTACAGCCCCAATACGATAAATCCTTGCAGGCCGCTACCTTCGTGCCGAATCTGTGGCAGGCGTCGCAAGCCCCGCGCCTGTACTATCCGCAGATGGTGAACGGGGTGCGCATGGGCGTGGACACGGTTACCGGCCAGACGGTCCCGGCGGCCAATATCGGCTACCTGGTCCCCGGCACCGGCAACGTCGCCAACGGGATCGCTCAGGGCGGCGTCAACGGGTTCACCAAGTACTTGCAGAACTCCCCCGGGCTGGTTTACGGCCCGCGGCTCGGTATCGCGTTCGACATGTTCGGCGATCACAAGACAGTCCTGCGCAGCGGCTTCGGCATTTACTATGACCGTTACCAGGGCAACCGCGTATTCGATTACGTGAGGAACCCGCCGCTGGGGATCCAACCCACCCTGACCTACGGGTTCATGCAGAACATCAACCCGACCACCGCGCTGCTTTCGCCGCCGACGTTCTACGCGGCCGACCCGACCGGCAAACTTCCGACTTCGTATAACTTCACATTCGGCGTTCAGCGGGCTCTGCCCTCCAACATCGCGCTCGATGTCGCTTATGTCGGCAATCTTTCGCGGCACTTGCAGGATAACCGAAACCTGAACTATGTTCCGTACGGCACGACGTTCCTGCCGCAGAACCAGGATCCGACGCTGGCCCCCAGTTCGACACCTGGCGCCACCGCGCTTCTCACGCAGTTCGTGCGTCCGTATCGCGGCATGAACGACATCACCCTGTATGAGGGCGCCGCCACCGCCAACTACAACGCCTTGCAGGTCACGGCCAACCGGCACGTGGGCCGGCTGTTCCTGGGCGTGGCTTACACCTGGAGCAAGAACCTGACGACCGCCACCGGAGACACCAATTACCTGCGCGCCGATCAGTATACGCGCAAGGCATATTACGGCCCCTCCGGCAACGATCGCCGCCAGATGTTCGTGCTCAACTACGTCTACAACCTGCCCACGCTGGGCAACTCCAACCAATTCACCAGGGCAGTGCTGGGCGGGTGGCAGGTCTCCGGCGTGACGTCCTTCATCAGCGGCTCGCCTTACAGCCCGGGCTTCAGCGTTTCTTCGGGCGGGGGCAACCAGAACATCACCGGGTCCTATACCGAAGGCGCCCGGATGCGTCTGTTGTGCAACCCGATGACCGGCAGCAGCGATCCGTACAAGCGCCTGAATCCATCCTGCTTTGCGCTTCCTTTGGTCGGCAGCATCGGCCTGGAATCCGGCGTCAACTACCTGACGGGACCGGGGACCAACAACTGGGACCTTTCGCTCCAGAAGGAGTTCAGAATCAAGGAGCGGATGACGGTCCAATTGCGCGGCGACGCTTTCAACGTCTGGAACCACACCCAGTTCAGCGGGGTCAACTCCAGCCTGACGGCTCCCAACCTGACGGGCGCCTTCACCAACATCGCCGAGAATGCGGACGGCAGCATCAACAACAAGAACGGGTTCGGCAGCATCAACGGCGTGCGCGATCCCCGTATTCTCATGACCATGATTCGCATCCGGTTCTAAACCGCTTTAGAAATAGCTTTCAAACCGGGCAGGCCTCCTGGCCTGCCCGGTTTTGACTTCCGGGCCCATCCACGCAATAACATGCTATTTCGGGGAAACGCCCTCCTCGACCGAGAATGGGATCTCCACCATCGAACATATTTCCGTAAACCTGGGGCCCCGCTGATCGTATGCCACTACCCGCAGCACATGCTGCCCGGCGGCGACGTCCACCATATCCCACCACTCCTGGTTATTCAGCCAGAACGGCGCGGTTCTGCTGTAGCTGTACGGCACACCGTCGATGAAGAACTCCACGCGCTTGATGGGCCATCGCGAATGGCGGTCCTGGACTACGGCTTCGATCCACGTGCGTTCTCTCAAAACCTGCCCCGGCTTGAGCCCGATCACGTCGATCACGGGACTGTCATCCGCGGAGTAATCCGGCTTCGGAGGAATTGGCGAGCCGGTCAGCCGTGCCACTTGCTCGAAGAAGAGCCATTTCAGCGGTGTGTTGATTCGCCAGTTGACGGGCGGCGCCTGGAAGCCGTCGCGGTAATTATCCAGGCCGTTGTCGTAATAGCCCCAGCCTGCATGCTCCTGTACCGCCGCGCGCAGGTTGAACGTGCTGACGCCGTCCTCGTTGATCATCACCGGCCGGCTGTAGCCGAGCCACCGGCGCATCGCCTGAATGCTCTGGTGGACCTGCTCCGGCGTTTGCCCGTTGGTGTGGAACATGATGTAATCTACCGCTCGCATCGCCGCTTCACCGCGGCTGCCGCGCGGCATGATCCCGCCCGACCAGCTCATCGAAACCGGGATCTCGTGCCCCACCGTGTCCTGGGCCAGCAGCACGCCCTCCAATGCTCCATCCGGCTGGAGGATGTGGTGCTTGTACCCGCCGGCGCTGGTCTCGTTGTTGATCTCGATGAGCACGTTGCGGTGCGGCAGATCCTTCAGGAACCGGCACCCTTCGAGGATCGCCTGCCTGACGTACCGGTCGCCGGGAGCGTTCTCGATGCGCTCGTTCTGTCCGAAATAGAAGAAGCCGACGATCGCCACCATGCCGAGCCGGTCGGCTTCCGCGATCACCCGCCGCAACCGTGCGGCATACGCCGGCTTGAGATGCCCCTCCGGGTCGAAACCGCTGTTGTTGTGCGGCTGCAGGGAAACTCTTTCCCCATAGTTGCCATCCGGCGGCCCGCCGCCCTGCAGGTTCACCGTGAACGCCAGCACTCCGCAGCGCCGCCACTCGGGGAGCGCGGCAAGAAACTCGCGCACGTTCCGCTCGGGATCCCATGCGCCGCCGGGGTAGTCCCAGAAGATGGGGCCGAGCGTGTTCGACACGTACGGGTGAAGCCGCGAGCCCTGGTTCGGATAGTTCGCGTCGTCGAAAATGGCCTGTACCGCGCGCACGTTCAGCAGCGTACCCGCAAGGTTGGAATCCGCCCCGGGAAAGCCGGACGCCGCCGTATAAGAGATCTGCCCGTTGATGGTGAACTGGGATCCGCGGATGCCGACGACCGTTCGGCCCGGGTTTTGCGCGGCGCCGCAACCGATAAAGGCCAGCAACACCGTCAGGATTCGCCTTAGCATGATGACAGGCAGATTATAGCCAACGTGCGGCATCCTGGGATAAGATCGCTATCGAGTTCGCAACCGCGGAACAATGAAAGAATACGACGCGATCCTGGTTCCGGGAGGCGGTGTTCGCGAAGGCGGGCTGCTGCCGTCCTGGGTACGGCGCCGGCTCGACCGCGCCGCGGAGCTGCAACGGGATGAATACATCGGGACGCTCAGTGCCGGTACTCCGCACCGTCCGCCGCCCCTTGATGACCGCGGCTTCCCCATTTTCGAATCCGTCGCAGCCGCCCGCTATCTGGTCGAGGCGGGAGTCCGGCCGGAGCGCATTCTGGTGGAAGCGTGTTCCTACGACACCATCGGGAACGCATACTTTTCCCGGGTTATCCATATCGACCCGCGGTGCATGCGCCGGCTGCTGGTGATCACATCGGACTTCCACATGCCGAGAACCCGGGCTGTATTCCTGTGGATGTACAGCCTGACGCCGAAGGCGACCGCCTACGATCTCGACTTCGAGGCGGTCGATGACCCCACCATGCCGGCGGACGTTCACGCCGAGCGGTGCCGGAAGGAACAGAAGAGCCTGGACGATTTTGTCACGATGAAGGATCGGATCGCCACGATCGGAGATTGCCATCGCTGGCTTTTTTCCGAGCACCAGGCCTACAACGCCGAGCGCCCCGGTTTTGGCCGGCGAACCCTCAGTGAGAGGACATTGAGGTCGTACTGATCCCGTTTAGCACCGGTTGGCCGTATCTTCCATCGCCCGCGCGGACGGCCAGCCACGGCCTCTCCTGCCAGGGAACCAATAGCCGTTGCCGGCCGGCGGGCGCGGCACGCGGCCTTCCCCGGGCGCAAGAGTCTCCAACCGCCGCTCCAGGCTCTCGACACGCGACAGCAAAGTTCGGATCCGGGTCTCCATCCGGCGCACATGCGGGAAGCCGCGCCATTCGTGCCGGCGCTCCATGATGATCAGCAGCTTCAACTCCGTGATGACCTGCTGCATCCGCTGATACCGTTCGGCGGGGTTCGCGGCCAGGGACCTCGTCAGCAGAGGATCGAGCGACGGACCGCCATAGGAAGCGCGCACGCCGCGAACTATCGCTCTTTGGAGGATGCAGCCGAACGCGAAGATGTCGCTGCGCGCGTCCGGGGCGCCTCCCTCCAACACTTCCGGCGCGGTGTACGGTGCATCCGCGGGGGATGGCGGCTTTTTCAAAAGACAAATCGAGGATTGGCCGGCCAGAATTGTCTCCGGTGTCAGGCTGCCGTGCACCTCGCCGCGCTCATGAAGTTCCCGGATCGCGCCGGCAGCCTCGAGAAAACAGCACAACACTCGCGAGAGTTCGGCTCCTGCCACGAACTCCACGATGCCCAACCCGACTTCCCCTGCGGCGCCCATCTCTGTATCATCATCTACACTCTGGCGCGGCCGTTCAATTCAGAAAAGTCGGCAAGGTACACGGATTTTTCCGAGTTACCGCAAACCGGTTGGATCAGCGCGCCTGCGCCGCCGCTTTTTCGCGTTTCCGCCCGTGAAGCCAAGCCATGCTGATGACCCGGAAAACTTCCTGGACCTGAAAGGGCTTGCCCAGCAAGTTGTAGCCGCCCGAATTCAGCACTTCCATCCACAGCCGGTCGTCGGCTTGGTGTGCCGCTACGATCAGGGGTGGGGGGGAGGGCTGCTGATTCAGGTGATGCAGCACGTCTTTCCAGTTGCCGTCCGAGAGATTCGCGTCGCTGATGATTACCGCCGCGGGATTGTCCCGGAGGTGGTGCACGACGTCCGCTAGAGAGGATGCGGTTTGCAGCGACCACCGCGTATGACCCAGAATCCGTGCCAACGCCTGAAGGTCGGTTGCGGTAGTTGCGGCTATGATGCTAACCGGGTCGCTTCCGGGCTCGTTACCCGCAGAAGCGACCTTAGTCAAGGGTAGGGGGCGACCTGAGATCCCGCCATATGGTTACAGCTCCACTCGCAGTGTATATCCGGAAGTCACGGCGCACAAGACGCTCGTTAGAGTGGTGTGACCTGCGCCTCCCGTTCGGAAGCGCAGGTTCGGACTAATCAGCACAGGCCGGCGGTGTTCCGAAGGATGCAAAGCGGCCTGATACCATCCCCCGGTTTGCTGGGCGACTTGCGGGTGCGAGCGCAGCCGACCCGGAGCCGGCCGCAACGGGTGTCCTCCGAACACCCGTCCCGGCCGGCGTTCCGAACCAATTGCCCTTGCGTCCATTTTGAAGTGCAACCCGCCTGCCAATTGGAACTGCCTGAATCCGAAGAAGATGCCCGGAAACTAAGCCCGCTCTCCTGTACACCTGGTAGCGCATGTGTCCACGTCATGGACACATGCGTCCGGTTGCGCTAGACTAAATCGCCATGGGATCGGCACCGATGCCCGACTTACAGGAGAAACTCGCCGAGATTCTCACGATCTGCCGCAGAATGAACTCGGAGCGGGATTTGGGGGCGCTGCTCGACCTGATCGCGCGCGAGGCCACCAGCCTCCTCGGGTGCGACCGCGCCAGCATTTTCCTGCTGGACCGCGAGCGCAACGAGTTGTGGTCCAAGGTCGCGCTGGGCAGCGACGAAGTCCTGCGATTTAACGCCGGGGTCGGTGTCGCCGGCCGTGCGGTGACTACCGGAGAAACCATCAACGTCCGGGACGCCTACAGCGATCCACGGTTTTATGGCGCCATCGACGGGCAGACCGGGTATCGAACGCGGAATCTTTTGTGCGTGCCGGTTCG
Source organism: Bryobacterales bacterium (assembly GCA_963796485.1). Lineage (GTDB taxonomy): Bacteria > Acidobacteriota > Terriglobia > Bryobacterales > Bryobacteraceae > CAWCDJ01. The sequence goes on along the minus strand of CAWCLV010000006.1, from coordinate 355,955 downwards.
CAACCAGGCTGGCGAAGCCATCGGTGCTTTCGAAGCGCTGAACAAGCTGACCGGCGTCTTCACCACGCGTGACGAGGCGGCGCTGGCCGCACTGGCTTCCCACGCGGCGATCGCCATCGAAACCGCGCAACTGGTGGGCGAGTTGCGCCGGACCCAGGACGCGCTCGAGGAACAGAACGCGCACCTGCGCCGGGAGGTGGAGAGCCGTTTCTCGCTTCACGGCATCATCGGCTCCGGGCCGAAAATTCAGCGCGTCGTGCAGTTGGTGGAGCGGATTCGCGACAGCGTGATCAATGTTTTGATCACAGGGGAAAGCGGCACCGGGAAGGAACTCGTCGCCAAGGCCATCCACTACACCAGCCCGCGCGCACGGCGGCCCTTCGTCGCCCTGAACTGCGCCGCGCTGCCGGAGACGCTGCTCGAGAGCGAACTGTTCGGCATCGAGAAGGGCGTCGCCACGGGCGTACAGGCGCGCGTCGGCCAGTTCCAGAAGGCGGATGGAGGCACGCTGTTCCTGGACGAGATCGGCGATCTCAGCATCACCGCGCAGGCCAAGATTCTCCGGGTTCTCCAGGAGCGCGTGTTGGAGCGGGTCGGGGGACGCGCCCCAATCCCGGTGGACGTGCGGCTGCTGGCCGCGACCAATAAGGATCTGGAAGCCGAGATCGCCAGGGGAAACTTCCGCGAGGATCTCTACTACCGCATCAAGGTCATCCACATCCATATGCCGCCGTTGCGCGAGGTCCGGGAGGAGATCCCCTTGCTGGCGAACTTCTTCCTGCAGGAGTACTGCCGCGAAACGGGTCGTGGTTCTCTCTCGTTCGCTTCTGCCGTGCTGCGGGCGCTGGAAGACAGGCCATGGCCCGGAAATGTCCGGCAGTTGCGGAATGAGGTGATGCGGCTGGCCGCCTGCACGCAGGGCAGCCTGATCGCCGAAGACGTTCTCTGGATGGGAGAGGCGACCGCGCCGGAAGCGCCGCGGGCCGTCCAATCGGCGCGGCAGAAGACGTCGCTCAAAGACGCGATCGAAGATCTGGAGCGCGGCATGATCGGCGACGCCCTGCGCCAGACCCGCAATAACCAGCAGCAGGCCGCGCGCCTGCTCGGGTTGAGCCGGCAGGGACTAATTAACAAAATGAAGCGTTACGCGATCTGCTGACGGCGGCTGCGCCTTCGGCGACGGCGATTCCGGAGGCTCGGCGAGCGTTGCCGGTGTGGCAGCCGGTTTCGCCTGCGACGGCGGTATGGCCGCCGGCTGTCCTCGCTCCTGCTGCGGGGCCCGCTGATCCGTTCCCGCGAACTCCACCGAATTGCCGGCCGGCTGGGGAGCCGGCAGAGCCGTCGGCTCGGTGCCGGCAATGAACGGGACGAGTTCCTTCGCCCCGCAGTCCGGCCCCGCCACCTGGCCGCTCGCGGAACAGATCTCCTCCCATACCACGCCTTTTGGCTTCGGGAACGGTTGCGGGTCGCCATAGCGCCGCAGGGAGGCTGCGTGCTCCATGAAATTCGCCCAAATCGGCAGCGCCGATCTCGAACCCTCGATCCGAAGGTCGCGGTTATCGTCGAACCCCACCCAGACCACACAGAGGAGTTTGGTCGTGAACCCGGCGAACCAGCCGTCGCGAGTCGTCCCGGTTTTGCCGGCCGCCGGAAGATCGAAACCGTGCGCCCGCGCGGACGCTCCGGTCCCGCTTCGCAGCACCTCCTGCAACATGGAGTCGATTTGAAAAGCGACGCGCGGGTCCAGCACCGGCGACCATTCGGTGGCTTCCTGAAACAGGGGATTGCCCCCCTCCCCGAGGACCCGGGAGAGGGTCGTGGGGCTCACGCGGATCCCCTGGTTGGCGAATACCGTGTAGGCTTCCGCGATCTCCAGCGGAGACGCTTCATAGGCTCCGAGGGCCAGCGCCGGAGTCGGCTGCATCGGGCCGCTCAGGCCGGCCGCCCGCGCCAGGTCGAGTACCCTCTGAAATCCAACCTGCTGGGCGAGTTGAACCGATGCCGAGTTCAGGGAATGGGCGAGTGCGGTCTGGAGCGTGACTTCGCCCATGAACTCGTTATTGAAGTTGCCGGGCCGGTAGACCTGGTTGCCGAAGTAAAACGTCGCGGGTTCGTCATCGAGGATGCTCGCAGGCGTGAAAATCGGACCTTTGCGGGCAAGCACGTCATCGAGCGCCGCCGCGTATACGAACGGCTTGAACACCGAGCCGGGCTGGCGCCGCGAGAGAATGTGGTCCAACTGGCTCCTGGAGAAATTCCGCCCGCCGACCATCGCCCGGATTGCCCCGGTGTGCGGGTCGAGAGCGATCAGCGCCACTTCCGGCTTTTCCGCCGGCGCCTTCCCGTGGCGGCGTGCGGCCAGCATTTTATCGACCGACTCCATGCCCTGCCGGACGGCAGCTTCCGCCATGCTCTGTAGTTGCGGGTCGAGGGTCGTATAGACCGATCGCACCGACGTGTCATTGACCCGGCTTCGAAGTTCCTGGTGCATGAGGCTGATGAAGAACTGTGCTTCCTGGTCTTCCGTGCGGTGAGGCTCGAGGCCCAGCGGAGCGGAAATCGCGCCCCGGTACTGCGCCTCAGTCAGGTAGCCGTTCTCCCGCATCAGGAGAAGCACCACGTTGCGCCGCTCCCTTGCCCTGTCCGGGTGCCGGCACGGGTCGAAATAGGAAGGGCGCTGGATCATGCCTGCAAGCAACGCAGCCTCCGGAAGATCGAGCTGCCATACGTTCTTGCCGAAGTACTCTCGCGAGGCTTCTCCGAATCCGCTGATGTTGTATGTGGCATGGGTTCCCAGGTAAACCTGGTTGGCGTAATCTTCGAAGATCTGTTCTTTGCTGAGCTTGCGGTCCAGGTGCAGGGCGATCAGCAACTCCTTCATCTTCCGCTTCCAGCGCTTATCCGGATTGAGCCAAAAGCTGCGGGCCAGCTGCATTGTCAGGGTGGATGCGCCCTGTTCTTTCCGGCCCTCCTTCAGATCCACATAAGCGGCTTTCAGAACGCGAAAGATATCGACGCCCGAATGCTCGAAAAAACGCTTGTCCTCGGCGGAAATTACGGCGTGGACCAGGCACGGCGGAAGCTCTCCGTAGCGCACCATGAGGCGCTCCTGGCGTTGCGAGGAAAGGTTCGCAATCAGTTGTGGTCCGAAGTCGAACTGCGTGCGCCGGGCTTTGTCCGGGAGTGAGACGATTCTCGAGACAGTACCGTTCTGAAACTCGATACGGGCTGGTTGCAGGTTGCCGAATTTCGTGCCGGGGAAGACTTCGACCGCGCCCGGGAGCGTTCGATACCAACCGACCGGGTCCGACCTGGCAGGAGAATAACCGCCGCTCGACAGTTGCCGGACGAAATCCTGCTGAGTGATGCGGTCGCCGGCGGTGAGCACCCCGGGCGCTCCATAGATGTTAACGGTTTTGGTGAAGGGCCCCGCCGCAAGGCGGCGGTCAACCAGTTGTGCGAACCGGAGATAGTAGTAGGTTCCGACCGATCCGAGAGCGGCGCAGACGCCTAATACCAGTATTGCCGCGGAGCGAGCCGACCAGGGCCACTGGTGGCGAGCCTCCCGAGACTGGACTTCCTCCCCACCCGGCTCTTGAGGCAATCCCCTTCCCCCAACCGGAGTCAGGGCAAACGCACTACCAGTGAGGAAAATCTCAAGGTTCGCGGTCTACGTTGACGGGGGATAAACCGTAACGCCGGCGGGAACGGCCGGCCCGGGAATTAAGCGACTTTCTTGACTTTACCCGCGCGAATGCATGAGGCGCAGACCCGCATTCGCTTGCCGGCGCCCTTCACCAGGGCGCGAACCGACTGCAAGTTGAGGTTCCAGCGGCGATTCGTAATATTATGAGCGTGGCTGACCCGGTGCCCGAACTGAGGGCCGCGGCCGCAAACTTCACAAACTCTTGCCATAAGACAGAAATCTCCTGATGCTTTAGAAACCGTTATTATAGCAGTGGCGCCGATTTTTCGGCAAGCGCGCGCCTTTTGGAAGGCCGCGTGCACGCTTCGATGTCCATGGCAAGCAACAAGTTGCTGCCCCTTATGGCAAAACCGGCTCAGGGAACCCGCCCGCAATGATCGTCCGCTTCTGGCGATCGCTGATCGCCGTCGTGCTGGGCAGCGCGATCTATATCGCGGTCCAGCGTTATCTGCCCGTGGCGGTGCAGCATCAGCCGTATCACATAGACTGGGGGCTCGCGGTGGATTTCTGTTTCTGCCTGGTGTGTTACGGGATCGTGCGTTTAATCCGCTAGGCTACTTCAGCTTGTCCAGCTTTTTCCGGATTTCACCCGCGTTCTTGGCGTCGGAGGCGACATCCAGGTACTTCTTATAGGCGTCTTTGGCGGCCTGCTTGTCCTTCAGTTTTTCCTCCACATCGCCCAGGCGGAGCCACGCTTCGCCGTACCCGTCGTTCCACTTCGTGGCATCGCGGAAACGGCCTTCGGCCGCCCGGTATTTGCCCTGTTTGAAGTAGAAGTTGCCGATCCTGACGCTCTTTTCCGCCAGCAGCGGGTTGAAAGAATACGTATCGGGAGCGACCTCGGTATCTTCTTCCGGAGGAACCTCGTATTTCCCGCCCTTCGCCTGCGGGCGGTCCTTCTTGAGTTCTTCCTGCTGTCCCTTGGCCGGAGCCTGATCTTTCTGGCCCGCGCTCGCGCAAACCACTGTTGTCAAACCCAGCAGCACTGCGGGCATCCAACGCACCATGCTTCGATTCTAACGCGCCCGCTATAATTGAAGTAGCTCCCCCCGATGGAACTCCGTGAAAAGGTAGGCCAACTCCCGTTTGCGCCCGGAGTGTACCTCTATAAGGACGGCGCGGGACAGGTGATCTACGTCGGCAAGGCGAAGATCCTTCGCAACCGCGTTCGCAGCTATTTTTCCGACGACAAGCTGGCCGACGTCAAAACCGGAACGCTGATTGCCGAGGCCCGCGATATCGATTACATCCTGGTCGATAACGAAAAGGAAGCGCTGGCGCTCGAAAACAACCTCATTAAGCAGTACAAGCCGCGTTTCAACATCCTGCTGCGCGACGACAAGACCTACCCCTACGTCAAGCTCACCAGCGAAAAGTACCCGCGGGTTTACGTCACGCGGCGCCTGCGCAAGGACGGCGCCACGTATTACGGCCCGTATTTCCCGGCCAACCTGGCGCACCGGCTGGTGCATTTCATTCACCGGCATTTTCTGGTGCCGTCCTGCAAGGTGGATCTCACACGCTTCCATCCGAAGCCGTGCCTGCAGTTCCACATTCACCGCTGCCTGGGACCGTGCGTCGAAGGGCTCACCACCGATGACGCTTACGCCGGAGCCGTGCGCGACGTCCGGCTGTTTCTGGAGGGCCGGCACGGTGATCTTGCGCGAGGCCTGCGCGCCCGCATGGAAGCAGCTTCCGAGGCGATGCGCTTCGAGGAAGCCGCCTCGCTGCGCGACCTGTTGTCCACGGTCGAGGAGATGGAGGAGCGGCAGAAGATGGCCGCGGCCAAGGGCGACGATGTCGATATCTTCGCCGCCTATGCCGAACCGCCGCTGGTGGCCCTCAACCTGTTCCACCTCCGGCACGGGCAGATCGTGGACCGCCGCGAGTTCTTCTGGGAAGACCAGGAGGAGTTCGAGGAGCCGCTGTTTTTCTCCTCGCTCCTGAAGCAGATTTACCTGGACCAGCAGTACGTCCCGGGCGAGATTCACGTTCCGGTGGAATTCGAGGACCGCGACGCGCTCGAGGAATTGCTCTCCGAGAAGCGCGGCCGCCGCGTGGAGATCCGCACCCCGCAGCGCGGTCAGAAGAAAGCCCTGATCGACCTGGTCGGCACCAATGCCAGGCACAGCTTCGATGCGCGCTTTCGCGTGCTGAAGCCCTCTTCCCGCGCCATTCAGGAGGCGGTGCAGGATGGCCTGAACCTGCCCTCCGCGCCCTCGCGCATCGAGTGCTTCGATATTTCCCACATCCAGGGGACCGACAAGGTGGCCAGCATGGTGGTGTGGGAGGACGGCCGGATGAAGAAGTCGGACTACCGCAAGTTCATCATCCAAACGGTCATCGGGAACGACGATTTCGCCAGCATGCGGGAGGTCGTGACGCGGCGCTACTCGCGGTTGCAGGAAGAGAAGCGCCCCATGCCCGGCCTGGTGCTGATCGATGGCGGCCTCGGCCAGCTTCATGCGGCGGCCGACGCCTTGGAGGCGATCGGCATCATCGACCAGCCGCTGGCTTCGATCGCCAAGCGCGAAGAGATCATCTACGTCTATGGCCAGGAGGATGAGCCGGTGGTGCTCGACCGGTTCTCGCCCATCCTGCACCTGGTGCAGTCGGTCCGCGACGAGGCCCACCGTTTCGCCGTGACGTTCCATCGCTCGCGCCGCAATGCGCGCCAGCTCACTTCGGAACTGGACGCAATCTCCGGCGTCGGCAGGAAGACGGTGCAGAAGCTGCTGAAGCAGTTCGGCAGCACCGAACTGGTGCGCGCCGCGAGCGAGGATCAACTGGCCGCGGTGGTAGGACGCGCGGCGGCGCGAAAGGTCCGGGCGCACTACCAGTAGCGGTATTCTTTCAGCATGCGAATGCTGATTGTCCTTGCCGCCGTAGTGCCACTGGCCTTTGCCCAGGAGAGCCGCCACGAGATCGTCACCTCCGTATCTCCGGCGGATTCCAAACCGAACAGTGCCGCAGTCCCGGAAGTAACGGCCATCAACACCCAGTTCCAGCGCGTGCTCGTATTGCGCTTCAAATATGACACGGAGTTGCTCTCCGGCCTGCAGCGGGCCCTGAAGGAGCAGAAGGTCAGGAACGCGGTGATTCTTTCCGGCTTCGGCTCCGTGCGGAATTACCAGGTGCACCAGGTGAGCAACCGGACGCTGCCCTCGAAGAACATGTTCGTCAAGGACCCGACCGGTCCCGCCGACATCACGGCCATGAGCGGCTTCGTGATGGACGGCAGGATCCACGCGCACATCACGCTGGCTAACCCGCAGAAAGCGTTCGCAGGGCACCTGGAGCCAGACACCAACGTGTTCACCTTCGCCGTGGTGACGCTCGGCGTACTGCCCGACAACCTGGAGGTGCAGCACCTCGACGACAAGAGCTGGCGGTAGGGGGTCCCCTGCCTGCGTGCTTCACAGGGCCGCGGCCGTTAGGGAGCGGGGCGGTCGGGCCCCAGGTACTCCCATGCGAAAATAGAGTAATGCGTTACCGCCTGCTGGCTGCCGTATTCGCGGTTTGCCTCGTCGCGAATGGCCAGACGATGTCCGTGGATAAGCTGGTTGCCTTCCTCAAATCTTCCCAGGATTTCCTCAAAGACGGGAGGATGAGCGACCGCGAACTCGCCCGGTACCTGGAAAAAATCAAGCTGACCGAACGGTTGGACGATCGCGAAATCGAAGAACTGCAAAGTACCCTCACCATCGGCCCCAAAACCATGGAAGCGCTCAAGGCGCTGCGCGATAATACCGGGTCGCTGCCCGCCGCCAAACCCATCGCCCCGGAGGTGAAAGCGGTCCCCATCCCTCCCCCCAGTTCCGAGGAACAGGCGGCGATCATTTCGCAGGTTCGGGAAACCGCCCTGAACTACAGCAAGGAACTGCCGGATTTCATCTGCACCCAGGTGACCCGGCGGTATGCCGCCATGCCTCCGGGGACGAAATACGGAGGGCCGGCCGGGAGCGCGCCTTCGTGGCATGCCCTCGACACCCTGACCATTAAGCTGAGTTATTTCGAGCAGAAGGAAGACTACAAGCTCATCCTGGTCAACAACACCATTACGAAGCAGGACTATCACACTCTGGGCGGCGCCACCTCCACCGGCGACTTCGGCAGCATGATGAAGGACATCTTCGAACCGGGGACCGAGGCTCGTTTCGAGTGGGACCACTGGGGCACGTTGCGCGGCCGGCGCGTGATGGCGTTCTCCTACCGCGTGCAACAGGAGCACTCGCAGTGGCACATCACCTATGAGCGCTCGATGGACATTGTCCCGGCCTACCACGGCCTGATCTACGTGGACCTGAAGACCCGCGACATCATGCGCGTCACCCTGCTGGCCGAAGGCATGCCCGCGACCTTCCCGGTGAAGCTGACGGAGACGGTTCTCGACTACGATTTCCAGGACATTTCGGGCCACACCTTCCTGCTGCCGCTCAAGGCCACCACCACCATGGGGACCGGCGACTACCTGACCCGGAACGACGAGGAATTCCGCATCTACCGGAAGTACTCGGCGGAGTCGGCCATCAGTTTCGATGCCGAAACCCCGCCGCCGTTGCCCGAAGACAAGACCACCGAGACCAAGGACCCGAAGGTCATCAAGAAATAGCTAGCGCCCGGCGTAGGACTGCTCGAACTTGTTGCGGCTGTTGTAGACCGTGTACTTCCCGTCTTTGTCCACGGTGAGCCGCAGCCATTGGCCGGTGCAGATCTCGTCGGTATTGGCGATGAAGGTATCGGGCGAGTTGTGCGGCTGCCCGCCCGCCACGGCGAAGTGAAGCTGCCAGAACGCCTCGAGCCCGGGGGTGTCGTGGATGGTTTGCCAGACGTCCGCCGATCCGCCTTTGCGCGCACCATTGTCCATGATTGCGATCCGCGGCGAAATGGCGTGGAGCAGTTGCGGCGAGCCCGACATGTTCATGCCGTGGTGCGACACTACGTAGACATCCACCTGCCCGATTTTGTTGTCCGGGCAAACCAGATCGTACTCCTTGTTCCAGGTGAGATCGCCCAGATCGAGCAGGCGAAAACCGCCGTACCGGACGAGCATTCCGATGGAGCGGCCGTTCTCGGTGTTATCCACGTCGTGCTTTTGGAAGCTGGCGCAGTCCGGGTTGGGCTTGCCGGCGCCGGGCAGGGGCGAGCCGATCAGGTCGCCGTTGGACGAGAGCACCGTCACGTCGAGACCCTTCACCGGAATCGTGTCGCCGGGCTTCACCTGGAGGTGTTTGCCCTTCTCGCGCTGGGCGATGTACGCGTTGTAAAGAATGTCGGCGTCCTTGCCATGCTCATTATTCGGGCCATGGTCCACGAAATTCACGATCGGCATTTTCTCGGCGAGCTGCGGCACTCCGCCCACGTGGTCGGCGTGGTAATGGGTGATCACGAGGTAGTCGATCTTCTTCACGCCGGCGGCCTTGGCGGCGGCGGCGATGCGGTCGGCGTCGCGGTGGTTGTGGCCGGCCCATCCGGTATCGATCAGCATGGATTCACCGGAAGGCGAAACCAGCAGCGTGGATTGCCCTCCTTCGACGTCGATGAAGTAGACTTCCAGGTTCTTGGCGGCCGGCAGCAGCGAGGCCGAAGCCAGCAGCGCGATGACGGCGAGCATCGGTTTCATGTCGAAAATCGTATCACGCTGGAACGCCGCACGTTGCAGGAACACACCTTGCTCGAATAACGTATGAATTAGTGGATGCCATTTTGTAGCCATTGCGGAGGACAGGTCGGGGATGCGGAGCGCTTCTGTTCCCGGTGCGGAGCCCGCCAGCCCGGCGCGGCGCCGCCTCCTTACCCGCCGCCACCGCCGCCCCCGTCCGGCGGCGCGGATCCGCTCTCTTCGTTTAACCCCCGCACGGCGTCCATCCTGTGCTACGTCCCCGGGGTCGGCTGGATCTTTTCGATCGTCGTGCTGGCATCGCAGAAGTTCCGCCACGACCGCACCGTCCGGTTCCACGCGTTCCAGGGCCTGTACCTCTTCGTCGCGTGGCTGATGGACGACTGGGTGGTGCGACCGATTCTCTCCGCGACCCCTTCGTTCCCCGTGAACCACATCATTCAGGCCGTCCTGCTGGGCGCCTCGATCTTCATGATGGTGAAAGCGGCCCACGACGAAGCGTACCCGCTGCCTCTCTTCGGCGAGCTGGCGCAAAGGTCCGTCTCCGAAAACTAATTGTGTTATATTTATTCATCGGGGCGCATAAAAATCCACATGGTGAAGGTCGGAGTTGTCGGATATCGCGGGTATAGCGGTGCGGAACTGGTCCGTATCCTGAATCGCCACGCGCGGGTGGAACCGGTCCTGTTGGAGCATAGGGAGCAGGCGGAAACCCCGCAGATCCGCAACGTTTCCGGCCCAAAGCGCCTGGAGTGCACCGCCGAAGCTGTTAGAAAAGAAGGACTTGCGGTGGTTTTCCTCGGTACGCCTCCGGAGGCCTCAATGGAGCTCGTACCTGCCATGCTGGAGGCGGGCGCCCGGGTGGTGGACCTCAGCGGCGCATTCCGGCTACGCACGCCCGAGAACTACAAAGCCTGGTACAAGGCCGACCACAGCCAACCGGATCTGCTGGCGGAAGCGGCGTATGGCCTGCCCGAGTACTGCCGGGAGCGCATTTTGGCCGCGCGGCTGGTTTCCAATCCCGGATGCTACCCCACCGCCGCGAACCTGGCGATCCGTCCGCTAATCGAGGCGGGAGTCGTGGACCGGTCCGCCGGAATCGTCTGCGATGCGAAGTCCGGCGCCAGCGGCGCAGGCCGGAAGCCCACGCTCAAGAACAGCTTTTGCGAGGTCGCCGAGAACTTTTCCGCGTATTCCATTCTGAAGCACCGGCACGTGCCGGAGGTGCTGCAGATCTCGGGGCTGGAGGAGCGCGAATTCAGCTTCGCCGCGCAACTGCTGCCGCTCGACCGCGGGATTCTCGAGACCATCTACTTCCGCGCTATCGGGCCGAAATCGGCCGAGGACCTCATCCACATTTACGAGAGCCGCTACAGGATCGAGCCGTTCATCCGGCTGTACCACCCCGGCCATATGCCCGATTTGCGGGCAGTCGCACGCACGAATTTTTGCGACATCGGGGTGACGCTCGACCCGGCGACGGGCCGCGCGGTGGTCGTGAGCGCGATCGACAATCTGGTCAAGGGCGCGGCTGGACAGGCGGTCCAGAACATGAACCTCATGCTCGAATTCCCCGAGACGGAGGGGCTTCTGTGAAGGTCCTGGTCAAACTCGGCGGGACGCTGCTCGATTCGGCGGAATCCGCGGAGGCGCTGGCGCGGCAGATTACGGCCGCGCACAGCCAGGGCGTGGAAGTCGTGGTGGTTCACGGCGGGGGCAAACAGATGACCCGCTTTCTCGCCGAACGTGGGGTGGAGAGCCGCTTCGTGAACGGCCTTCGAGTGACCGGCCCGGAGGTGGTGGATGCCGTGCTGAAAGTCTTCGCCGGAACCGTAAACCACGAACTGGTCGCCCGCCTCAATCGGGCCGGTGCGCTGGCGGTCGGGGTCACCGGGATCGACGCCCTGCTGGTCGAGGCCGAGCAGATGGACCCGGCGCTGGGCGCCGTGGGGCGTGTAGTGAAATCCAACGCAGGGTTGTTGGAGACGCTGCTGGCTGGCGGCTTCCTTCCGGTGGTGGCCTGCGTTGCGGGTGACCGCCAGGGCCGGGTTTACAACGTAAATGCGGATCAGATGGCGGTGGCTTGCGCAGTAGGGTTTGGCGCTAACCAGTTGATCTTCCTCACGGATGTCGAGGGCGTGCTCGACGGCGCCAAACAAGTAAGAAGGGAATTGACCGCCGAAGAGGGTCGCGGCCTGATCGCGGATGGCGCGGCGACCGGGGGCATGCAAGCCAAACTGAACGCTGCGATGGCGGCGCTCGAAGGCGGCGTGGAGCAGGTGCGGATCGCTCCAGGGGCCGCGCCGGATGTGCTCGGCAGGCTGCTTGCTGGAGAAGAACTCGGCACGCGCATGGCGCGTGGAGGGGTACAAACGGCATGATCAGCGCGGTACGGGAAGACGCGTTTGTGGAACCAACGCCCAGCGGAATCCGGCTCACGGTTCGCAAGGCCAGGATGAACGATATCGGCCCGATTCTGGACTTGATCAACGGCTATGCGGCGAAAGGCGTTATGCTGCCGCGCACGGAATTCGAAATGTCGGAGGCCATCCGGGATTTCACCGTCGTCTTGAACGGGAAAGAATTGCTGGGCTGCGGCGCGTTGCACTTCTACAGCCCGACTATCGGAGAGATCCGGTCGCTGGCGGTTCACGAGCACGCCAAAACCCACGGCGTGGGGCGGCGCGTCGTCGAAAGCCTGGTGCGCGAGGCCGACGAGTACGATCTCGACGCCGTTTTTGCGTTCACCTACGTTACGGAGTTCTTCTGCAAGGTGGGCTTCCACGTGGTCGAACGGGGCGTTTTGCCGCTAAAAGCCTGGAAAGATTGCGTCCGCTGCCCCAAATTCCATGCCTGTGACGAAGTGGCGGTGCTGCGAATCCTGAGGCCGGAAGCGCCGCAAGACCGCTGGATTCACGGCACGGTGTCGGCGGACGACCGATTTGTCCAGATCCCCACTCCGCGACACGAGTAAGGCAATACCCCCAAAGTAGGGATTTCCGCTACACCCCGCAAAAGACCAACCCACAGACTGTACGGGTTTTCGACGTATCAGTGTAGACTCGGTTTAAGGACAAAGAAGCCTTAAATTGCGGGCTCGTCCAAATCCATCTTGTGAGGCTTACATGAGAGCGCAGACAGTTGACGTGAAATCTTCAACTGGACGGGTCCTTTGTTGCACGGTGTTCCGCCCCGGCGGAAAAAAACTGCTAGCTAAGGGTCACGTTATCAGCGATGAAGATGTCCGGGTTCTGGAATCCGAGGGTATGGAGACCATTTGGGTCACCGAACTCGAGGATGGCGAAGTCGGCGAAGATGACGCGGTGTGCGCGGTCGCCAGCGAAATGGGCTGCGGCAGCTTTGAAATCCGGCTCGCGGCGGGTGGGCGCGCCAACCTGCTAGCCACCGAAAATTGCTGCGTCCTGGTGGATGACGAACTGCTCAAGCAGATCAACTGCACCGCCAGCGTGGTGATTGCGACGTCCCTCAATTTCAGCTATGCGATAGCCGGACAGCGGATCGCGACCGTAAAGAGCGCTCCTTTCGCGGTAGCCAAAGACCAGTTGGACGCGGTGATCAGCATCATCAAGGAACGCGGCCCGATCCTGCAGGCCCGTCCGATGCGCGCTCCGAGTGTGGGAGTTCTCTACACGGACCCGATCAGCGGCGAGCGGGCGCGCCAATTGTTCGAGAACATCATGCGCCAGAGGCTCGAGCGCTTCGGGGTGAACGCAAATTACGTTCTTGCGTGCACGGAAGATGAGAATTCCGTCGCGCGCTGCCTACAACACCTCTTGAGATCGAAGCCGTGCGTGATTCTGGTGGCTTCGACGACCGCTCCGGCAGGGCCGGAGGATGTGATCGGTCAGGCGATGGTCAAGGTCGGCGGCCAGGTGGAGCGGTTTTTGGCTCCGGTAGAGCCGGGAAACCTGCTGCTGCTCTCCTACAAGGATGAAGTTCCGGTCATTTCGGCGCCGGGTTGTTTCCGGTCGGCCAAGCCGAACGTGGTGGATCTGGTTCTGCCGCCGCTTTTGGCTCGTTACCATGTCACCGGCTGGGAAGTTGCCTGCCTGGGACATGGCGGATTGTTGGCGTAAGCTCCTCCACTCTTGTAATCCGCAACCTCCGAGCAGATTACAAGTACTCCTCACCGGGCGTCCCCAGGGGCGCCCGGCTTTTTACTTTTTGCCAGACGATTCCCCGCCGGTCCAACTCCTCTTCAATCTGCCGGGCGGACTGAAACTGCACGGCGTCGATGCCCGCGTGGCGTGCCCCGTCCACGTACTCCGCGATATCGTCCGTGAAGAAGCACTCTTCCGGGCGGCAGCCCGCACGCTCGATAGCCGCCTGGTAAATGGCCGGCTGGGGCTTCATGGCCCTCACCTGGTAAGAGAGCACGAGGTCGTGGAAATGCCTGAGGAGATACCAATAGTTGGCGCGCAGCATCTCAAAGTGGATCGCGTTGGTGTTGGACAGCAAGAGCAGGCGGTAGCGGGACGCCAGACCTTCGAGCAGGCTCTCCGGAATCAGCGCCTCGGTAAAAATGCAGCTCCAGATTTCGCAGAAGCGCTCGTAGTCGAGGCCGAGACTAAGCATCGAGCATAGCTGATCGACGAACTCCCTCGGCTCCACCAGGCCCGTTTCGAAGCGTTCCACGAGGCCACTGGGGGCAATCCTCGCCGGAATTTCTGCGGCCGCGTAAGGGCACAGTCCTTCCAGGGCCCGGTACCCCCGCTTAAAGTCGAAATGGACGAGAACCCGTCCGAGGTCGAAAATAACGGCTTTGTAGGGCACTATTTGTAAGATAGCCGAAGTCGGGACCATGCGGCCCGCTCCCTCACGGTCGCGGCTCTGTGCGACAACAAGGGAGCGGGCCGATCCCGATGGCGGCTACTGCTGCGGAGGCGCCAGTTCCGGTGCCTGCGACTTGCGTTCGACCTTGCCGTTGAGGCCCTCTTCGATCGTGATGCGATTCCGCTCCAGCGTATCTCCCAGCACCTGGTCGAGCGAAATGCGCACCCTGACGTAGTTCACGGCCGCGTTCATCTCGGAAAGTTGAGCCGCGATCAGGGCGCGCTGGTCCGTCATGATGTAGTTGAACGTCTGGGCGCCGTAAGACCGCCTCTGCTCGCCGGCCAGCAACTGCTCCTGCAGCAGGCGGGTGTCCCTGGCCGTGCCATACCGGGACCGCGCCTGCCGGAGCGCGCTCAACTGGCTGGAGATGTCCACCAGGATCTGGTTCAGGTCCTTTTGCGTGCGCAGTTGCGACTGGCGGAACTGCAACTGGTCGATTCCGTAGTCCCCCTGCGCCTGACGGTTATGGAAGACGGCGGAAGCCTGGACGTTCGCGATGTTGTTCGGGAAATTGCGCCGGAAGATCTGGCTTACCGCCGTTCCGTAGCCGCCCACGAAATAGGAACTCGCATCTCCCCCGCTTGCCTGCGGAGTGCCCGCCACGCCGCGGTTGTACGTCTGCAACTGGACTTGGAGGTTCGGCAGCAGCGGGTTGGTGGTTCCGGCCAGGTTGATCTGGTTGGTCTGCTCCCGGAACCTCTCGACGGCCACATCGGGGCGCTTCGCCATGGCGCTGGAGACCAGTTCGCGCAATGGAGGAAACGATTCCGCATCCGGTACGGCCACCCGGTCGAGCGGGATGATCTCGGCGGCTTCGAGCACGGGGTCCTCGCGGTGGGTCAGCGCATTTTTCAGCAGCACCGACTTCTGCCGGACATTGGCTTGGGCGATGATTACGTCCTGGCGGCTGCCTGCGACCTCGGCTTCGGCCCGCGGCAGCTCGACTCCCGCGAGGGCTCCCACCGAGATTTCGTACTTCGTATCGTCGCGGAACTTCTCCGTGATCTCGAGCGCATGCTCGCGCAGCTTCAACTCGTCGCGCGCCGCCACGTAATCCCAGTAGAGGTTGAGGACGCTGGTCACCTGGTTGAGCAATTCGGCCCGGAAGCTTTCGCGCGCCGCCGCGATGTTGATGGCTGCGATGCGAATGCCGCGGTTGTTCAGCTTCGTGCCGAAGCCCTGCAGAAAGTTCTGCCGGAGGATGAAATCCATACGCGGTGCGGAGGTGGGGTTCAGGGCATTGCTTGGAGAGTTCTCATCGAGGTACTGCTCGTAATTGTGGAATTGCAGATAGCCGCCTGTCAGCAAGCCCTGCTGGACAACCATGCTGGACACCCGGGAGTTATCGATCAGGGAGTTGGTCTGGCTCAGGACGGTGTTGGCCTGCGGCTGCGTCAGATGGGAAAGCGTGACCGTGCTCTGTAAATTCGGGTCGAGGTTCGGCGCTATGGCGCCGACTTGCTGAATGGTGGCATTTCCGCCCCCGCCGGCGCCCCCGACTCCGCCTCCTCCGCCGAGTCCCGCGCTGGCGGCGCTGCCGTTGACGCCTACGCCGCTATTCACGCTCGAAACCTGCGCGCTGGCGCTCGGAATGCCCCTGAGAGGACCGCCGGCTTTGGCGCGTTCGAGGGCCCACTGCGCCAACTCGGGTCCGTAGCGATCCACTTCGATGTCCAGATTGTTTTCGATTGCGAGGGCCAGCGCATCCTCGGCGGTCAAATACAGGTTGCCCGCGCGGATCAGGTCGTAAAGCCTGCTCGAATTGGCCAGCCGGATGGGCGCGATCTCCGGCGCCGTGTAGGGCCGGATCGGGACCAGCACCTGCGGTTTCTGAACCGTCGGGGGCTGATCCTGGGCGAAGCATAGAGCCGCGATGCCGCAACACGCGATGCCGCAACAGAGGAGCAGCTTTTTCATCGCGCACCTCCGTTTCCGCCGGGTGATGGAAGATTCGCGGGAATGAAGGACGGCCTTTCCACGCGGCCCAGGATCGCTTCCTGCATGGAGATGTGATTCACTTCGAGGGTGCGGCCGAGCGCCTGGTCGAAGAAGATCTTGGCGTGGGTGTAGTTCGCCATGGATTGCACTTCGGCATCCTCGGCGCTCGCCAAGTCCTTCTGCGCCTGCATCACCAGCGCCACGCTGCCCACGCCGGCCATAAACCTCTTTTGCTCGGCCTCCAGCGTTTGCTCTCCGAGGGTCCGCGTCGCGACGGCCGTCTCATAACGGGAGCGTGCCTGCTGCAGGCCGATGACGGCCGTCTTTACGTCCACGCGAACCTGGTTGACGGCGCGCTGCATTTGCAATTCGGATTGCCGCAATTGCAACTGGTCGGTGACATAGTCGGCCTGCTGCGCGCGGTTCCGGAACGGGATGTTCAGAGAGAAGCCGACGGAATAGTCCGGGAAATTGCGGCGGAGAAGCTGCGCGATGGCGTTGCCGGTACCACCGATGAAGTAGTTGTTGGGGTCGCCGCAGCAGTTGTTGTAGAGCGGATTGGCGGGCCCGCTCAAGCCGTGGTTGGTGAATTCGGCGAAGGCCGAGAGGCTGGGGAGCAAGCCGTTCCGGTCGCCCTGGATCATGACCTTCTGGCTCTGCACGTTGACCTTGCCGCGCTCGATTTCCAGGCGCCGCGAGAGTGCATCCTGAAGCAGATCCTGGACCGGCCGGATCTCGTCGCTTTTAGGGATTTCGAAGTGGTCCAGCGGGATGATGTGGACCTCGTCGAGCCACGTGTTCTCGATGCCGTTGCGGCTGAGCGCGTTCTTGAGGACGATCTCCTGCTGCGCCACATTGGTTTGGGCAATCAGCAGGTCTTCCTTGCTCGAAGACATGCCCGCCGCGGCGCGCGTGACCTCGATGCCCGCCAGCGCGCCGATGGCCGCCTGCTTCTTATTTCCGTCATACAGCTTTTGCGCGGTCTCGAGCGCCTGCTCTTTGATGCGGACGGCTTCGTTGAAGCTCACCAGGTCCCAATAAAGATTGAGCGCGGCGGCGACGGTAGTCGCGACCTGCAGCTCCACCAGCATATTGGCGACTTTGAGATTATTCTTCGCCACCCTGATATCGCGCGTGTTGACCGCCACCGAGAAGCCCTGTAACAGATTCTGATTGATCTGCACATCGAAGTAGCCGGTGAGCGAAGGATTGAACAAGGGCGTGGAACTGTTCAGGTAGCTGCGGGTGGTGCCGAAGGTTACGTAGCTGCTGGTGCCGGTGGCGAACTGCTGGCCGTATTGAAAGTAGAGCTGGCGGAAACTGTTGGTCAGCGCGCTGGTCTGGTTCAGCAGGGTGTTTGTCAGCGGTGTGGTCTGGTGGCCGATGGTTCCGCTCATGGCGACGTAAGGATCGAGGCTGGGAGGGGTCGGACCCACCTGGGTGACGATGCCGCCGCCGCTGCTGAGCCCGCCGCCGGCGAGCCCGGCCGCATATGCGCTGATGCCGGCGGTGCTGACGCTGGCCGGTCCCGCCACTACGGGTGTGTCCACGGAACGCAGGATGCCGCCGCCCTGGGTCCGGCGCAGAACCTCGCGCGCCAGATACGGGCTATAGCGTTGAACGGCGATATCGAGATTGTTCTCCAGTACGAGCGCGATTACATCCTGCGCCGATAGGTAGAGATTGCCGCCGCGCACCAGCGATTCCAGCCGTGGCGTATTCACCAGCTTCGCCGGAGGAACGATGCGCTTTTCCAGGTGAAAAGGCGCGAGGATCCGTCCCACCACCGGCGGCGCCTGGGGCGAGGTGATCGAAACCTCGCTGGCCGGCATTTCGGTTTGCGGCCGTTGCACAGAGACCTGGGGGGCTTGCGCCCAGAGAGCCGAAGCCATCGCCAGCGCGGCAAGTGCGGAGCCGCCAAGGATATTCGTACGCAGAGTCGCCTCCTGATTCAGAGGCGGCTGAAGTGCAATTCCGGTACCACGCGCGGTAACGCCTGTTCAGACGCCGGGGGCGAAAAGACGGCGCCGGAAGTGTCCGAATTCGGAACCGGCTGTTCGATTTCAGCAACCTGCTTCAACGCGCGGCGCGGAAGCTCTTGGCTTGACCGGTCTTGCGCTGGAACTGAAACCAGGCTCCGGGCAAAGCCACGAGTGAAGCCAGAATCAGAAAGGCAGCCGTGCTGACGTTTCCGCTGAATCGATAGCCGCTCAAGATGAAGCCCTTGATCATGAAGCCCGCCACCACTACCGCCCAGACAAGAAACAGTACCCGTAGGGTGCCGCGGAGGGCCAGTATCACGGTCAGAAGGCCGAACAGGCCACCGAAGAACACAATGTAAGCCAGAGTGGATTTGGTCCAGGGAAGCATGCCGAGACGGAGGTTTTCCCCGCCGCTGGCCAGCGACACGCCCGAGACCGCAACCAGGAACAACGCCAGGATTGCGTGGAAGAAATAGCTGATAAAACGCATAAGTGCCTTGAGAGCCTCCACTTCCGTTTACCTCCAAAGACTTCCGGAAGAGCCATTCTATCAACTCCGCAGGCATCCGGAAGATGTACGAAGCTTCTCAGAGCGGCTTTGGGGTGGCTCTGTTGACCCTTTACTTTGTGCCGTCTACAATGGTCTAGGGGATCTTCTACTCAGGGTTATGCACTCCGACGTTCCGCTTAGGACGAGGCATTCCGATATTCTCAGTGCGATTGTGCGCGAGTACATCGAAACCGGCGAGCCGGTTGGATCGCGCACGATCTCCAAACGCAGGGGCGAAACGCTCAGCCCGGCATCGATCCGAAATGTGATGTCGGATCTGGCGGATGAGGGGTATTTATCCCAGCCGCATACATCGGCGGGGAGGGTGCCAACCGAGAAAGCGTTCCGGTTCTACGTCCGTTCGTTGACCGCATCCCGGGTGGCCGGGGCAGATTCCGACCGTTTGTGCAGCGAATTCCGCGGGTTACATACGGTGGGCGCGCGGGTGGAACGATCGAGCCAGATTCTGACGGAGCTAACCCGGGCGGTGGGGATTGCAGCGGCCTTGCCAGCCGAGGTGCAGCAACTGGATCAGATCGAGCTGGTTCCTCTGGCCGACTGCCGTGTGCTCGTCATCCTGGTGACGCGCGACCACATCGTTCACAACCGGGTGGTGGCGGTGGATCATGCGATTTCGGCGGAGGAGTTGGGTTCGATCCGGAACTATCTGAATCGCAATTTTAGCGGGTGGCAGCTGGGGGAAGCCCGCCGTGAGCTGGTGCGCCGCATGCTGGCGGACCGGGCTCTCTACGACGCCGCCATGCTCAACCTGCAAGTGTTGTACCTGAAAGGCTTGCTGGAGGTGGATACTTCCCCGGAAGTCCACATGGAGGGCGTTTCGAACCTGTTCGGGCTGGATCTTCACCTCACTCGCGAGACCATGAGGGAGCTGCTGCGCGCCCTGGAAGAAAAGAAACGGCTTATCGAGCTGTTGGACCGGTTTCTGGAGCGGGCGCCGGGCGAACTGGAAATCCACGTAGGGTTGGAGCTGGCGCATCCTGCGATGAAGGATCTGGCGCTGATCGGGATGACCGTGATTATGGGGAGCGGACTTCCGGCGAAAGTCGCCGTGCTCGGCTCGATCAGGATGCACTACGAGCGGGTGATTGCCGCGGTTTTACAGACCAGCAAGGCGCTGGAAAGCGCTCAATTCTGATTGACGGGCGGCTTACCGGCGGGGCCGCTTTGTTAAGCTATTACTAGAGTGAATAAAGAGAATTCAGACCAGAACGCGCCAAGCGTGTCGCCGGACGAAAATCTCCCGGTGGAGACGCTGGAAGGGCAACTCGCGCTGCTCACCGAGGAGCGGGACAGGCTGGCCGCCGAGAAGGCCGACCTGCAGGATCGGTCGCTGCGCGCCCGGGCCGAGTTCGACAATGCGCGCCGCCGCGCAGAGCGCGAGCGCTCCGATTACCTTCAGTTCGCGGCCATGGATTTGGTGAAGCAGTTGCTGCCGGTGCTCGACGATTTCGAGCGGGCGGTCAAGGTGGAAACCGCGGATACCAATTACGCCCGCGGCGTCGAGTTGATTTACCAGCGCTTCGCCGACACTATGAAGCGCATGGGACTCGAGCCGGTGGAGGCTGTGGGCCGCAAGTTCGACCCGAACATCCACGAAGCGGTGCAGCGGGAGCAGACCGAGGATGCCGAGGACCAGACCGTGCTCCAGGAATTACAGAAGGGCTATAATTTCAGAGGCAAACTCCTCCGGCCCGCTTGGGTGAAGGTGGCGGTAAGGCCGTAGAAGCGTTCAATCCCGTGTCAAAGAGAGATTATTACGAGGTCCTCGGTGTCGGCAGAGAGGCCGGCGAATCCGATATCAAAAGCGCTTACCGGAAGCTGGCGCTGAAGTTCCACCCGGACCGCAATCCGGACGACCCCTCCGCGGAAGACAAGTTCAAGGAAGCTTCGGAAGCGTACAGCGTTCTGAGCGACCCGCAGAAGCGCGCGGCATACGACCGCTACGGCCACGCCGGATTGCAGGGCGCGGCGGGCGGCGGCGGCTTCAGCCCCGACGCGTTCGCGGACTTTGGCGACATCCTGGGCGACTTCTTCGGTTTTGGCGACCTGTTCGGCGGCGGAGGCGGCGGCCGGCGGCGCAGCCGGGTGCAGCGCGGCGAAGACGTCCGCTACGACCTCGAGATCGAGTTCGAAGAGGCCGTTTTCGGGATGAACGCCAAAATTCAGGTCCCGAAGCTGGAGGTCTGCGACCGGTGCCACGGCTCGGGCGCCGAACCGGGCAGCGGAGCGACCACCTGCCCGACGTGCCGCGGCCGCGGCGAAACCATTTATCAGCAGAGCTTTCTCTCGATCCGGCGCACCTGCACGACCTGCGGCGGGTCGGGGCAGGTGGTTCGTACCCCGTGTACGCAGTGCCGAGGCCAGAGATACCAGCAGGTTCAGAAGGAACTGAAGGTCAACATACCGCCCGGCGTGGATGACGGCACGCGGCTGCGTCTCACCGGCGAAGGCCAGCCCGGCGCCAATGGCGGACCGGCGGGAGACCTGTACGTCTTCCTCAAAGTAAAAGCGCACGCGTTTTTCGAACGCCACGAATCGGACCTGCACTGCACCATTCCCGTCAACATCGCCCAGGCCGCTTTGGGGGCTGAAATCGAGGTGCCGACTCTCGAAGGCACGGACAGCGTCAAGATTCCGGAAGGAACGCAGAGCGGCGCGCAGTTCCGCCTACGGCACAAGGGCGTGCCGGTGCTCAGCGGCAGCGGCCGCGGCGACCTGTATGTGCACGTAGACGTCAAGGTGCCGGCGAAGCTCACGCGCGAGCAGCGCAAACTGCTGGAGCAGTTGCGGGACACCCTGCCGGTGGACAACGCACCCGCGGAAAAAGGCCTGTTCGAAAAAGTAAAAGACTACTTCCTGTAGCTCAGGGCAGGATCCATTCCAGCCAGTCGAGCATTTCCTGCTGCCTTCCGGGGTGGCCCAGCGCAACCTCCACGTTGACGTAACGCAGCTTGCGTGCGGCTGCCACGCGCGAGAGCGAACCGTCATCGACCGGGGGCTTGCTATGCTGCAGGAGCACGTTGTATCCCGAGCCGGAGAGAATCTTGAAGTCGCCGGGATCGGTGCACAGATAGAAAGCGTGAGGATTGGCTGGTTCGCGGAGCGATACCGCGTCGCTGATGGGCTGCTCGGTCGCCACGGAATAGTCACCCGAGTTGTTGTGCAGTGCCACCGTGAGTCCGCCGGACCCCGGCAGGAGCGCGCGGATCAGTTTCTCGCGGTGGCCGTGCAGCAGATTCACCGCCGAGCTGACCTGCGCCGCGGCCCAATCGGGATTCATCTGTTTCAGGTTCGCCGCGGCGCCCGCGTCCGAGAACATGCGGTTCGGATCGATCTTGCCGCCTTCGACCGGCACCGTGCGCGTTTTGCCTTCCACGGCGTAAGCGATTCCCTGGTTCCAGCGGATGTGGTTCGCCAGCACCTCCCTCGCGCTGCTCTCGTCGCCGTGGATCAGCAGATAGCGCCGGTTCGAATGCCCATTGCGGGTGATCCGGAAGCGCGCTCCCGCGAGGCTGATGTGGCGGGGCTGTAAGAACGGGAACCATCCCAGGACTGAACCGTAAGCGAGAAAATCACGCCGCGAAAAAGGGGCTTCGCCGTTCATAGAGACTCGTCCTCTACTTTTTTCTTGTGCTTTGGCTTTTTTCGGGAGGGCTTTGGTTCCAGCACCTTTCCCGACGGCACCGGCCCGACGCGCTCGCGCGCAATCGCCTTCACCTCTTTGCCGAAATTAAACGCTTTCTTCTTCCGGGCCAAGAAGCCTCCGGACCGCCGAGACCAGCATTTCCCCGGTAAAGGGCTTTTGCACGAACAGCACCCTGCCGGGAGCCGCCGACTCCAGCGTTCGCATATCCACAGGATAACCGCTTACCGCAACGATGCGGAGGGAGGGGATAGCTTCGATCGCACGCCTGGCGAGATCCTCCATGGACGTGCCCTGCATGCTGGCATCGAGCACGAGCAGCCGCACGTCCGGGGCGGGAGCTTCGAGCGCCGCCAGCGCCTTCGCCGTGCTGCTCAGGGTGGAGACGGCATACCCTATACGCCCCAAATACGTGCTCATCATCCGAAGCAGCACCGGCTCGTCGTCAACGATCAGGATATGTCCGGAAACCTGGGGCATACGTCTCAGTTTATGATCGGGGCTATGAAGTTCCATACGGAATATCTCACATTTAAGACGAAAAAGCACAGGGAGTTTCTCAACATTACTTCGGATGTGGAAGCGGCCCTGCGGAAGAGCGGGATCGCGGAAGGAATGATCCTGGTCTCCGCCATGCATATCACCGCCGGGGTATGGGTGAACGACGCCGAAGACGGACTACTGGCGGATATCGACGAGTGGTTGGAGAAGCTCGCTCCTTTCCGCCAGGATTACCAGCATCACCGCACCGGGGAAACGAACGGCGATTCGCACTTGAAGAGTCTGCTGGTGCATCACGAGGTGATCGTGCCGGTGACCAAAGGCCGGCTGGACTTCGGTCCCTGGCAGCAGGTTTACTACGCCGAGTTCGACGGACAACGGGCGAAACGCGTCATCATCAAGGTGATGGGCGAGTGAGCCTGAAAGGGAAGCGCCGAACGCGGCATTCCTCTTGCGGAGAGAACATGAAACGCACGATCGTTTGTCTGGTTTTGAGCGCGGCCGCGGCGGGCGCGGCGGAACTGCCGGTCCGGGAAGTGGTGCTGTACAAGCACGGCGTGGGATTTTTCGAGCGTTCCGGGCATCTCGGGCCGGGAGAATCGGCGCGGCTCGATTTCACCGCGGCGGAGATGAACGACGTGCTGAAGTCGCTCACGGTGGAAGAGAAGGGCGGAGGCAGGATCTCGGGGCTGCGCTACGATTCGATGGATCCGCTGAGCCACAGCCTGGAGGCGTTTCCGTTTCGCATCGGGAACGCGCAGTCGATGGCCGCCATGCTCGACCAGTTGAAGGGCGCGCGCGTCGAGTTGCAGATCGGGAGCGGGACGATTGCGGGCGCCATCGTGAGCGCGCGGCTGGCGCCGGCCACCGACAAGCAGCCGGAGCGGGAGCAGATCACGCTCCTGATGGATGGCGGGGAGTTGCGCACGCTCGACCTGGGCGCGGCCAGCGGCATCCGTTTTACTGACCCGCAGTTACAGCAGCAATTTCGCGAGTACCTGGCGGCGCTCGCGGCCGCGCGGTCGAAGGACAAGCGCAGTGTGTATATCGACTCCACGAACTCGAGCGCGCGTGACGTTGTGGCCAGCTACACCATCCCGGCGGCGGTCTGGAAATCCAGCTACCGGCTGATCTTCGGAGGCGCGGGCAAACCCGTGCTGGAAGGCTGGGCGATCGTGGATAATACCACGGGCGACGACTGGAATAACGTGCAGCTCTCGCTGGTGTCCGGCCGGCCCATTTCGTTCATCAGCCAGTTGTATCCGCCGAAGTACGTGCAGCGGCCCACGGCGGAGCTGCCGGAAGACGCGGCCGCCAGGCCCGTAGTGCACGAGCCCGGCTTCGCGGCGCAGAACGGGGCGCTCGCCGGGTTCGCGGGGAATCGGTCTGCCGCGGCGCCGAAGGCAATGCTGATGAACCGGGCCGAGATGGCGGAAAGCATCGAGGTGGCGCCCAGCACGATTGTGTCGCAGGCTTCCGCGAGCGAACTCGGGGAGCTGTTCGAATACCGCATCGCGCGCCCGGTGACGATTCAGAAGGGCCAGTCGGCCATGCTGCCGTTCCTGCAGCAGCCGATTGATGCCCGCAAGCTGCTGATCTATTCGGACCACAGCTCGCTGCACCCGACGAACGCGGCCGAACTGGTCAACACGAGCGGCAAGACGCTCGACGGCGGCCCGGTCACGGTTTACGACGGCGGCGCGTATGGGGGCGAGGCGCTGATGGAAACGCTCAAGGCCGGCGATAAGCGGCTGATCAGCTACGCGGTGGATCTGGGGACCCGCATCACCGAGGCGTTCAACAGCAAGCAGGCGGTGGTGCGCGAGATTCATGCCCGGCGCGGCGTCCTGACCACGAAGACGGCGGCGGAAGAGACCCGGACATACACGATCAGGAATGTAGACCAGAAAGAGAAGACGCTGATCCTCGAACATCCGCTGCGGCAGGGGTACACGCTGCTGAATCAGAAGCCCTCCGAGAAAACGCCGGAAGCCTACCGGTTCGAGATCGCGCTCGCGCCCGGCGCGTCGCAGGAGTTCCCGGTTTCCGAAGAGCGGGTTTTCGAGCAGAGCTACACCGTGATCAACCTGACTCCCGACATCCTGCTGAGCTACGTGCAAAACCGCGCCCTGTCCGATGCCGGGAAGCGGCAGTTGCAGCAGCTCGCTACGCAGAAATCGGCGGTTGCCGCGAACGACCAGGCGATCCAGCAGGCCGAGTCGCAGATCCGCGACCTGACCTCGGACGAGGACCGCATCCGGCGGAATATCGGGAGTTTGAATAACGTCAGCGGCCAGCAGCAGCAGGTACAGGCGTACGCGCGGCAGTTGGACCAGCACGAGCAGCAACTGGCCGCGCTGCGCGACCGCCAGGCGGAACTACAGAAAAAGAAAGCGGCGCTGGAGGGGGAACTGAACCGGATGATCGAGGGGCTGACGTTTTGAAAACCGGCCCGCTCCCTCACGGTCGCAGCTCTGTGGCGGTGCACAGAGCCGCGCGTCAGCAAGCGGGCAGGTTTCGATCAGTAGCTGAGGCCGTAGCCGTACTTGAAAAGCGGGTCGGCGTTCGGCGTGTTGATGTTGAGCGGCAGTTGCGCCATCGTGCGCGGCCAGGAGAACGACAGCTTGCCGGTCGGCTTGTAATCGCCGAACAGAACATCCGCCACGCCCTGTCCTTCGGTCCCGGGAAGCCATGCCGCCATAAGCGCATCGGTCTTCTCGAGGATGTTGCCGACGAGCATGGGCCGGCCAGAGACCAGGACGGTTACCACCGGGATGCCCGCCGCCTTCATGTTGTTGACGGCGGCGACGTCTTCCGCGGAAAGCGAAAGGTCGGAGCGGTCGCCCATCATTTCGGCATAAGGCGTCTCGCCGATCACAACCACCCCGATGTCGGCGCCTTGCGCGCCGCTGCCGTCGCGCGAGTACGTGACATCGGTCCCGCGGGACACGGTGTTTTTGATGGCCGCGAGAATCGTCGTGCCGCCTTCGGTGACGGCTCCGCTCTTGCCCTGCCAGGAGATCGTCCAGCCGCCGCACATGTTGCCGATATCGTCGGCGCTCTTGCCGGCCACGTGGATTCGCTTTACGCTCTTCGAAATCGGCAGGGACTTGCGGTCGTTCTTCAGCAGCACCATGGATTCGCGCACGGCCTGGCGCGCCACGGCGCGATGCGCGGGGGAGCCGAAGCTCTTCTGCAGTTTCCGGTCGGCCAGCTGCGAGCGTTTCGGGTCCATCATCCCCATGGCGAACTTCACGCGCAGAATGCGGGTGACGGCGTCGTCAATGCGCGCCATCGGCACCTTGTCTTCCTGCACCAGCGCCTTCAGGTCGTTATAGAACTCGCGATAGCGCGTGGGCACCATCACCATATCCATGCCGGCATTGATGGAAATGCGGACGTCCTCTTTGTAATCGGGCGAGATCTGGTCGATGGCGTTGTAGTCGGAAATGAGGAAACCCTGGAAACCGAGCTCGTTCTTGAGGAGGCCGGTCATCAACTGTTTGCTGGCGGAGCACTTCACGCCGTTCCAACTGGAGTACGACGGCATGATGGTCCCGACGCCCGCTTCGATGGCCGAGATGTAGCCTTGCAGGTGAATGCGTCGCAGGGTGGCTTCGTTCACGCGCGTGTCTCCCTGGTCGAGGCCTTTGCCATTCCGCGCGGACCCGTAGGCCGTACCGCCATCGCCGATGTAGTGTTTGGCGGAGGCAACCACGGAGAGCGGGTTGGAAAGATCGAGCCCCTGAAAACCGAGGACGGCGGCCTTGCCGAGTTGGCGCACCAGCACGGGGTCTTCGGAGAAGCCTTCATAAGTGCGGCCCCAGCGGATGTCCTGGGGAACCGTGACGCAGGGGCCGAACGCCCACTGGATGCCGGTGGCGCGGATCTCTTCCGCGGTGACGCGCTCCACCTTTTCGATCAGCGCGGGGTTGCGCGTGCAGCCGAGTCCGATGTTGTGCGGGAAGATCACGGCGCCGAGCACGTTATTGTGGCCGTGGACCGCATCGATTCCGTAGAGGAGCGGGATCTTCAGGCGCGTTTTTTCGGTATGCTTCTGAAGACGGTCGTAGAGATCCGTCCAGGCCTGGAGGCTGTTGCCCTCCTTGGGGTCGGAATCGCCTCCGCTGAGGAGCGAGCCGACGAAGTATGTCTCGATATCGGCCTGATCCTTGAGCGCGCTCTGTTCGGGCTGGGTCATTTGTCCGATCTTTTCCTCCAGCGTCATCTGGGCGAGCAGCTTTTTGACCTGGGGGTCGAATGAAGAAAGCGGACGGGGTTTGGAAGCGGCGGAGCCCGCTAGCGAAAAAATTAGACAGGCGGCGATACCGAGAGCGGTCGCCGCGGCGATTCTGAGGGCGGTAGCCTGTTTCATGTAAGATGAATCCTCGCTTCTTAATGGATTTATCATGTTTCATCTACGCATGGTGACTTTATGAAAAGCATTTTGATCGCTTTGGGGTTGGCCGCCGGGTTGCTGGCGGCGGATTTTCCGCAAGCGGATATCGCGAACGGCCAGGTTCGCGCCAAGCTGTACCTGCCGGACACGCAGAACGGCTACTATCGCGCGACGCGATTCGACTGGTCGGGCGTGATCGCGAGCCTCGAGTACAAGGGGCACAGCTACTTCGGCGTCTGGTTTCCGCGCTACGACCCGACGCTCCACGATTCCATCACCGGGCCGGTCGAGTCGTTCAACGCACTGTGGTTCGACGACGCGAAGCCGGGCGAGACGTTCGTGCGCATTGGCGTCGGCGTGCTGCGGCGGCCGGATGACCGCAAGGTGAACGACTTCTACACGTACGACATCGTGGACCCCGGAAAGTGGACCACCCGGGCCAAGAGCGACTCGGTGGAGTTCACGCAAGACCTGGCGGGGACCTACGTGTATCGCAAGACCGTACGGCTGGAGAAGGGTAAGCCCATCCTGGTGATCGAGCACCGACTGCGCAACACCGGGAAGAAGGTGATCGAAACCAACGTCTTCAATCACGATTTCTATATGCTCGACGGGCAGCCGACCGGGCCGGACGTCAGCGTGACGTTTCCTTTCCAGGTGAGTATCGACCACGAGTGGCCCGGTGTCGCCGAAACCCGGGGCAAGCAGTTCGGCTACGTGAAGGAACTGCAGGACCGCCAGTCGGTGTTCGGCGAGATGAAGGGATTTGGTCCGACCGCGGCCGATTACGATTTCCGGATCGAGAACCGCAAGACCAGGGCAGGCGTCCGGCAGACGGGCGATCTGCCGCTCTCGCGCCTGTATTACTGGTCGATTCGCACCACGGCGTGCCCCGAGGCGTACAACCACATCCGGGTCGAGCCGGGTAAGGAACTGCGCTGGCGGGTGGCGTACGAGTTCTACGAAGTCCAGTGAGCGCACTGGAACCGGGAGCGGTGCACGTCTGGAGCGCCGCCCTGGATGACGATGCCCGGGCGGAAGCTTGCCGCCCGGTATTGAGCGGCGACGAGCGCGCGCGCGCCGGCCGCTTTGTGTTCGAGCACCTGGCCCGGCGGTACGTCATTGCGCACGGCTTCCTGCGTGACGTGCTGGGGCGGTACCTCGCGCTTGCCCCGGCGGACGTCGGGTTCGCGACGGGTGAGCACGGAAAGCCGTTCGTCCCTGGGACGGACCTTCAGTTCAACCTCTCGCATTCGGGCGACCTGGCGGTCTGCGCGGTCACGCCCGGGCGGTCCATCGGCGTGGACGTGGAGTTCATCCGGCCGGTGGAGGAACTCGACGCCATCGTGGGGCGCTTCTTCGCGGCGGGCGAAGGCTCGCGCATTCGGGCGGCGGCCGACCGCGAACGAGCCTTCTTCGAATGCTGGACGAGGAAGGAATCCTACATCAAGTGCGTGGGCGGAGGCTTCTCGATCCCGCTCACCTCGTTCGATACTTCGCTCGATGTCCCGGGTTGGACGTTTGCGGAATTGCCGCACTGGCCCGGTTGCGCGGGCGCCGTCGCGGTGAAAGGCGCAATCGGGCGGCTCAGCGTTTTCCAGTGGCCTCCACCCTAGCCGTGGTCCGCGTCCTGGCCATCCGCGCCGCCATCCGCATGGCCTGTTTCATGCTGCGCGGATCGGCCATGTTGCGTCCCGCGATGTCGAACGCCGTCCCGTGATCCACGGAGGTGCGGATGATGGGAATGCCGAGCGAGATGTTCACGGTCCCTTCGAAATCGATGAGCTTCATGGGAATGTGGCCCTGATCGTGGTACATCGCCACCACCAGGTCGTAAGCCCCGCGGGAGGCCTGAAGAAAAACAGTATCGCCGGCGTGCGGCCCGCTGCACCGGATGCCGGCCCGCTTCGCCGCCTCGATGGCCGGGGCGATCACCTGCTGGTCTTCATGGCCGAAGATGCCGTGCTCACCGGCGTGCGGATTGAGACCGCAGACGGCGATGCGCGGCCATCCGAACCCGAGGAGCCTCATCGCCTGCTCGCCGAGTTCGATGGTTCGAAAGACGCGCTCGGTGGTGATCTCGCACGCTTGGCGCAGTGAGATGTGGGTGGTGACGTGAATGGTCGCGAGCCGCTCGCTCGCCAGGAGCATGCGGGATTCCGTCGCTTTGCACAGATCTGCGATGTATTCCGTGTGACCCGAGAACGGGCGGCCCGAGAGAGTGACCGCCTCCTTGTTCAGGGGCGCGGTCACCATGGCATCGGCCGCGCCTTCCAGACAGAGGTTCGTCGCCACCCGCACGTACTCCACGGCCGCCGCGCCGCACTGCGCCTCGAGCTTGCCGAAGGCGAAGTCGTCATAAGATTTCAGCAGCCGTAGATCGCGCAGGCACACGCCTGCCAGCGATTTCCCGGTGATCTCGGCCGCGAGTTCGAGGATTTCCGAGTCGCCCACCACGATCCACTTCGCGAGCGACGCGACCTCTTCGTCGGCAAGGGCTTTGAGCAGCACCTCGGGGCCGACCCCGGCGGGATCTCCCATGGTGAGCGCGACTGTAGGCTTCTCTAGTATTTGGGGCATGCAAAATAATCCGCGATTTCGATTAACGCTCGCGGGCCGCCGAAGCCGCCCGACTTGGTAATGACAGGCAATCCGTCAAGATCGCCGCCATGGATCGTCCCGAGGGGGATTCCGGAAAGAATCTCGGCATGCAGGCCGATCGATTCCACGCCGAGCGCACGGCAGACGAATGCGGCCGTATCTCCGCCGCAAAGAAATAGCGCGGCGGGGCGGGCATTGAGGACGGTTTCCCGCACGCACTCCAAAGAGCCGCACCGCGGGACGGCCAGAATTCTCTGGTCCGGCGCCGCTTCGCGAAGCGCGGCCTGCTGCGCGAGAGTCGCCGGGTGATCCGATCCGATGGCGAACAGAACCGGACCTGAACGAGTACCCGCGTCGCGTGAGCCGGCATCGCTCAGGGCCGCGACCATAAGGGAGCGGGCCGCCTCCCGCTTCGGAAGCGTTCGGGCGAGAGCCGCCGCAAGGCCGGCCGAGCCGGCCCAGAGAATCCGCCGGCCGAGCGAACGCACTTGCGCCGCGATGCAATCGAGATCCCGATCCGACGAGGCGTCCGCGGGAATCCAGCGGGCGCCTGCGTGAATGGCGGAGGCAACCTTCGCGGGAGCCACCGGCGCGCACGAAACGCCCAGCCAATCGCTCACGCTCACCGGCGCGAAAGCCGGATCGTGAAGCACCCGCAGCCAACCCCGTTCGACCACGCGTCCCTGCGCGGGCAGGGAGGGCGTGATCACCGCGGCATCGCAGTGGAACGCTTCGACCGCGGCGGCAAGCTCCACCGCTCCGCTGCCGCGCAGCGTGGAGTCGATCTTCTTAAAGATCGTGCGCGACTCGCGCGCGGGGACGCACCTGGCCAATTCGGCGATCCGCGCGCGGATTTCCGGCGGTTCCGCATCGCGCGTCTCCGTGGACCATGCCTGCACTTCCACCGGAGCGTCCTCAAGGCCGAGAAAAACCCGGCTGGTGTAACCCCGGGCGGCAAAGTGCACGGCTGCATCGCACGCACCGGTGAGGTCGTCGGCGATCAAAAGACACTCCGTTATGGGCGTTTGTTCCCGCATAGCCGCGAAGGATGATTGTCTCACTGGACGGGTTGGTGCGGAGTAGCGCGTTTCACCCCTGGATATAAACCCTTCCGGGGATGACTTCGCGGCGGGCCGGAATCTAACCTAAAAGTATGGGGGGAGTACGTAACGGCATTCCGAACTTAACCGCTCTACGGACAAGCCGTGGAGTTTCCCTGCGCCAAATCGCGGATGCAACCAGAATCAGCACCTACTATCTTCAAGCGATCGAGCGTGGCGCTATCCACAAACTGCCGCCGGGTATTTATGCCCGCAGTTATGTGCGGCAATATGCGCGTGCGATCGACTACGACGAAGCCGAACTGCTGCGGGTTTTCGACCTCACGCCGGAGCTGGAGGAATACGAGCAGCCCCGGCCGGCGCCCAGCCGGCTCAACCGGCTGCTGCAACTGATCCACCCGATTTTGAACAGCAGGACCGAGAGTTCACGGTAGGCCGTCCGGCATAAGATCGCTGATCCCAGCATCTTTCGGAGGAGTGGAGTACAATCTACCTGATATGAGCCCCGAAAGCGTGCAGATCCCTGAGCCATCCCCCGCGGGAATGGGTGAATTCGCGCGGATTACCGGCGTCTTCTTTGAGCCGGCGAAAGCTTTTCAGGACATCGCGGAGCGTCCCAGGTGGATTGTCCCGATGCTGCTGGTGATCGCGTTTACGCTGGTTTACATGACGCTCTACTCGCAGCATGTCGGGTGGGATCGGATGATCCGGCATCAACTGGAAAACAACTCACGCGTGGCGCAGCTCTCGGTGGAGCAGCGGGAACAGGCGATTGCAACGCAATCGCGCCTCGCGCCGATTTTCGGCTACGTCGGAGCGTTCATAGGCGTGCCGATTTACTACACGGTCTCGGCTGGGGTATTGCTGGCGATCGTGGCGGGAATCATGTCGGCTCCAGTGAAGTTCAAGCAGGTGTTCGCGGTCATGTGCTATGCCGGGCTGATCGGCCTTGTTTCCGGCACGCTTGGAATCATCGTGATGTTCCTGAAGAACCCCGACGATTTCAACATGCAGAACCCTCTGGTCTTTAATCCGGGGGCGTTCATGGACCCGAATACCGGCTCGAAGTTCGTCTACTCCCTGGCCACGTCGCTCGACTTGTTCTCGTTCTGGAGCATCCTGCTGATCGCCCTTGGGTTGAAGGCCGCGGGAGGCAAGAAGCTATCGCTTGGCGGTGCGCTTTTCGCGGTGATCCTGCCCTGGGCGGTGTTCGTATTGGGCAAATCGGCGCTCGCGGGGATGTTCGGATAGCCTCCGGGCGCCCCTCGCGGCCCGCTCCCTTACGGTCGCGGCTCTGTGGGGGAGAGCGCATGTACCGCGTCCCCCGCGCGCGTCAGCAAGCGCGCGGCCCGCGGGCGGGGGAGAACTAATTCATTCGCCCCGCCCAGCGCACGTACCGCGCCAGGTCGCGGCGCCGGGCCCACGTGAATCGCCAGAAGTCGCGGAATGTGATCCGGTCGGCGTGCATCCCGGAATATGTCTCTATGCGCCAGCGCAGGTAGGGGCTCCGCCACGGCGTCAGACGGTAGCCGCGCGTGAGCCTCCACAAAGTCCGAATCATCTATTTGTTCTGAAACGATTGCGACGTCTTCGGCGGCATGCCCTGGTCTGGCGTGGCGTAGTAGCCGCTGCGTGTCCGCGCGGTCAGATGCCCCGGAGCGTTGAGCGAGATCTTGATCGCCCGGAACGAGCCATCCATCGCCTGGTTGGTGGGCGTGTACTGGATGGTGTACTGGCTGCGGATATCGTGCGCCACCGTTTTGCAGATGCGATCCACCTCAGCCAGATCCTTGGGGAAGAAAGACTCTCCGCCGGTCGCCACCGCCAGGTCGTTCAGCGCCCGTTCGGCGCGCTTGGCTTCGCGGCGCTCTTCCTCGGCCAAAAGTCCCACGGAATAGATCAGAACCTCGCTCTGCTGCGAAGCCTTGACCAGGTTTTCCAGGCTGATGATGCTCGAATTGTCGTTGCCGTCGGTGACCACCACCAGCACCTTCTTGTCCTTGTGGGCCTTCTCTTTGAGGTGATCGATCGACATCCGGATGGCGTCCCGCATGGCCGTGCCCCCGCGGGAATCGATGCGCGTCAGCGCCTCTTCCATTTCCTTGATGTTGCTGGTGAAATCCTTGCCGTGCGGGTTGTCGAGGAAAGCTTCGTCATTGAAATTGACGACGAAGACCTCGTCCTGCGGGTTCGACGCTTTAACCAGCGCCAGCGCGGCGGCCTCTACTTTTGCGCGCTTATCGCGCATGCTGCCGCTGTTGTCGATGATCAGCCCCATCGAAACCGGGACGTCCTCGCGCTTGAATGAGCGGATCGGCTGTGCCGCACCGTTCTCGTAAACGGTAAACGCGCTCTGCGGAAGGTCGGTAACCAGGTGGCCGCTTTTATCGACCACGGTGGTGTGGCAGACTACCAGGCGCGTATCGGAGCGGAAAAGAGCCCCGGCATTATCCTGAGAGTCTGCGGAAGCAGGCGGTTTCTGTTGTCCGCGCAGCGCCAAAACAGCAACCGGGAGCGCCGCGAGGGCGAGATATCGTTTATTGAGACGGAGCATAGTAGCCCATTCTGAAAAATGCACGAAGCGGAGGAAGCCCACGCGGCTGAATCAGTTTCACCTGTACCTTGCGATACTTGCCGTCGTGCTCCTGGTTCTGGGGAGAGTACCCGAGCACGTATTGGTTTCGCAATTCGATTCCGATTTTTGCCGCTATGTCGGGTAGTTCATTCAAGTTGTCCACCGGGTACTGCCGGCCGCCGGTCTGCTCGGCGATCTCGGTCAGCAGCCCCTGTCCCGCGGCTTCCTCCGGAGTCCGGCCGCGGGCGGCCATCGATTCATAGATACCGATCGCGTAGATTTGGACGTCCGCTTCCTTCACCAGATTTCGAATTTCTGTCTCCGTGTAACGGCTGTTGTTGTCGCCGCCATCGGAGATCACCAGTAGGGCTTTGCGCGGGTTCCTGGCCTTTTTCATTTCGTGCAGGCCCAGGTAGATGGCGTCGAGCAACGCGGTCCTTCCCTTGGACTGGGTGAAGGTCAACCGGTTCTGGATATCCTCCAGGTTGCGCGTAAACGGCTGTACCAGGTCGGCGCTATCGTTGAACTGCACCAGGAAGAATTCATCCTCGGGATTGGCCGTCTTGAAGAACTGCGCGACTGCCAGCCGTGATTTTTCCAGCTTATGCCCCATGCTGCCGCTGGCATCGAAAATCACGCCCACCGAAAGGGGCGCATCTTCGCTCGAAAACTGCACAACGTCCTGTTCCTTTTTGTCCTCGAAAATTTTGAAGTTTTCCTTCTCCAGGCCGGTCACAAAGCGGTTCATCGGGTCGGTTACGGTGACCGGAATCAATACCAGGGTGCTGTCCACCCGAATGTTCGCCCTGGGCCTGGCTTCCACCTTCTCACCAGGCTTTGCACGCGGCACGACCGGCCCCTGCGCCCAAGCGGCTCCCAGGAGCACCGTAAGCAAACTTATGGCGCTGAGCGGAAACAACTTATGGAAGGACAGCATAGCGGCTGGCCAGCCTTTCTTTTCTGAGTCTAACATAGGGGTTTTGTGCTATGATCGCGTGTGCCGCGTAAATTTCTGGGCGTCATTCCGGCGCGCCTCCAATCCTCTCGTTTCCCAGGTAAAGTCCTCGCCTCCATCGCATCCAAGCCGATGATCCAGCACGTATATGAGAGGGCTTCGCAAGCTCGGTACCTGAGTAGCACGATCATTGCCACGGATGACGAGGAAGTATTCGCGGCGGCACGAAAGTTCGGCGCACCCGTGCGGATGACCCGAACGGACCACGCCTCCGGGACGGACCGCGTGGCCGAAGTGGCTTCCGCCGAGAACGCCGACCTGATCGTGAACATCCAAGGCGACGAACCTTTGATCGATCCTGACGCAATCGATGCCGCGATTCTGCCGCTGGCTCACGATTCCGAAATCGTGATGGGCACGCTCAAGAAGCGGATCGAGGACCCGCGGGAGATCAACGATCCGAACGTGGTGAAGGTGGTTACGGATCACGCCGGAGATGCGATTTACTTTTCGCGCTGCGCGATTCCTTACCAGCGGGACCGCGGCGCCGCCAGCCCGGCGGCGTATTTCAAGCACATCGGGCTGTATGTTTACCGGAGGGACTTTTTGTTGGGATATTCCATGCTCCCAGTCGGGCCATTGGAGCAGGCCGAGCGGCTGGAACAGTTGCGGGCACTCGAAAACGGGTATCGGATTCGCGTTGTCGAAACGGAATACGATTCGCTCGGTGTGGATACGCCGGCGGATCTGGAACGGGTATCGCAGTGGTTCGAAGCTTCGACGAGAGGGATGAGCTGAGGATGGCGAAATACATTTTTGTGACGGGCGGGGTGGTTTCCTCTCTGGGAAAGGGGATCGCAGCGGCTTCGCTGGGCTGCCTTCTCGAAAGCCGCGGGCTGAAAGTGACGTGCCAGAAGTTCGATCCGTACCTGAACGTGGATCCCGGGACGATGAGCCCGTTTCAGCACGGCGAGGTTTTCGTCACCGACGATGGCGCGGAAACCGACCTCGACCTCGGCCACTACGAGCGCTTCACGCACGCCCGGCTCACCCAGAGTAATAACCTCACGTCGGGCCGCATCTACGAGCAGATCATCGCGCGCGAACGCCGCGGCGATTATCTGGGGAAGACCGTGCAGGTCATTCCGCATGTCACCAACGAGATCAAGGCCGCGCTGAAGCGCGTATCCCAGGATGTGGACGTGGTGATCGCCGAAATCGGCGGCACCGTGGGAGACATCGAATCGCTGCCGTTTCTCGAAGCCATCCGCCAGATGCGCCACGAGCAGGGCCGC
Source organism: Bryobacterales bacterium (assembly GCA_963796485.1). Lineage (GTDB taxonomy): Bacteria > Acidobacteriota > Terriglobia > Bryobacterales > Bryobacteraceae > CAWCDJ01. The sequence continues at coordinate 320,254 of CAWCLV010000006.1, read as the reverse complement.
GGCAACTGCCTCTTCGTGCACGTCACGCTGGTACCGTGGATCGCGGCGGCGCAGGAACTGAAGACCAAGCCGACCCAGCACAGCGTCAAGGAATTGCGCGCCCTCGGTATCCAGCCGGATATCCTGATCTGCCGCTCCGAGCGCTTCATCCCGCAGGAGATGAAGGAGAAGATCGCGCTCTTCTGCGATGTGGATGTGGAGGCCGTGGTCACCGCCCGCGACGTGGCCTCGGTGTACGAGATCCCCGTATCGTTCGCCAACGAGGGCGTGGACGAGATTGCGCTACGGCTGCTCCGCATCGACAACCCTCCGCCGCGCGACCTGAGCCGCTGGACGGCGATGCTGGAACGCTTGAAGAATCCGCGCGACGAGGTCTCCATCGCGATCGTCGGCAAGTACGTGGAATACGAAGATTCCTACAAGAGCTTGAAAGAGGCGCTGCTGCACGGCGGCCTGGCGCACCAGTTGAAAGTGAACATCAACTGGGTGGAGGCCGAAGGCGTCGTGGGCGAGGGCTGGGAGAAGCAGCTCGAAGATTACGATGCCATCCTGGTGCCGGGCGGCTTCGGCAAACGGGGGATCGACGGCATGCTGAACGCGATCCGCTTCGCCCGCGAGCGCAAGGTGCCGTATTTCGGAATCTGCCTCGGCATGCAGACGCTGGTGATCGAGTACGCGCGGAACGTGTGCGGGCTCGCGGATGCCGATTCCACCGAGTTCAACCCGGGAACGCCGCATCGCGTGATTTTCAAACTGCGCGAACTCAAGGGCGTGGACGAACTGGGCGGAACCATGCGGCTGGGAAGCTGGCCGTGCCGCCTCGCGCAGGACAGCTTTGCCTTCCGCGCCTACGAAACGCGCGAGATCCACGAACGCCACCGGCACCGCTACGAATTCAACCGTGAATACGAGGAGCGCCTGAGAGCCGCGGGACTGCGCATCACCGGCGAGACTCCCGACAACACCTACGTCGAAATCTGCGAAATCGCCGGCCACCCGTGGTTTCTGGGCTGCCAGTTCCATCCGGAGTTCAAATCCAAACCGATGGAGCCGCATCCGCTGTTTCGGTCCTTCGTCGGCGCGGCTTTCGACTACCGCATGAAGCGTCTTGCGGCCGAGGAAGAGCCGCTGTTCAGCCGTGCCGATTGAGTTCGGCGCCTTCGGGCGCGGCAAGCCGCTGGTGCTGATCGCGGGGCCCTGCGTCATCGAAAGCGAAGAGCACGTTCACTACATGGCCCGGAGTATCCGGAATACGGTGGGCGACTTCGTTTTCAAGGCCTCGTTCGACAAGGCCAACCGGACCAGCGCAAACGCGTTCCGCGGCCCGGGTTTGCGGGAAGGCTTGCGGATCCTCGGCAGCCTGAAAGCGGACGGGTATTCGATCCTCACCGACATCCACGCGCCCGAGCAGGCCGAACCGGCCGCCGAAGTGGCGAACATTCTCCAGATCCCGGCATTCCTCTGCCGCCAGACGGACCTGCTGGTTGCCGCCGGGCGCACGGGACGGATGGTGAATATCAAGAAGGGACAGTTCGTGGCGCCGCACGATATCTGCCATGCGGCGGACAAGGTGGCCTCGACCGGTAACAATCAGGTGCTGCTCACCGAGCGCGGCTCCAGCTTCGGGTACAACAACCTGGTGGTGGACATGCGCGGGCTGAAGATCATGCGGGATGCCGGGTGGCCGGTGGTCTTCGACGCGACGCATTCCGTGCAGTTGCCGGGCGGCGCGGGAACGGCCTCCGCCGGCCAGCCGGAATTCATCGAGACGCTGGCGCGCGCGGCGGTGGCGGCCGGTGTGGACGCCGTATTCGTGGAGGTCCACGACCGTCCCGAAGAGGCGCTGTCGGACGGCCCGAATGCCCTTAGGCTGGATTTGCTGCGCGAGTTCTGGCTGCGCTTGCGAACGATTCACGGCATCGTGAGCGCGTGGTAGGGTAGGCCTCCCTGGCCCGCCCCCAGCGCACCACCATCCTCGGCAACAGCGCAGGCCCGGAGGACGAAGGAAACCCGCGGGTGGCGGTGGACCTCGACGGGCGCGAACACATCGTGCTGCCGAGCGACGGCGCATACTCCAATAATGCCGCGTGCGTGGGCGGCGGGACGCTCACTTACGGAGCGATGGCGTGGCGGTACCTTCCCACCGACTTCCGGATGCGCGGCACCTACGGCGGGGTAGGCCATCCCGGCCTGCCCCTGCGCGCGGAGCGCGCCTTCACGCCCCAATTCACACCAGCTGCCGAATCGGGAACCACCGCCTGGCCGCCGCCCGTCTCGTTCGACTTGGCGGTGAGCGCATCGCGAATCTCCTTGGGAAAGTTGCATAGCCAACCTGGTGGTGGACATGCGCGGGCGGCGCGGGAACGGCCTCCGCCCGCCAGCCGCAATTCATCGGGACGCCGGCGCGCGCCTTCGGCGCGTGGACAGGCCAGGAGGCCTATCCTACCTAAAATACGGATGAGGTTCGGGCACCGCGGCGCCGTCCTTTCGCGGGTCGGAGGCGCCCCAGTTCACGCCGGTTGCCGAATCGTGAATCACCGCCTGGCCGCCGCCCGTCTCGTTCGACCTGGCGGTGAGCGCATCGCGAATCTCCTTGGGAAAGTTGCATAGCCAACCTGGTGGTGGACATGCGCGGGCGGCGCGGGAACGGCCTCCGCCCGCCAGCCGCAATTCATCGAGACGCCGGCGCGCGCCTTCGGCGCGTGGACAGGCCAGGAGGCCTATCCTACTTAAAATACGGATGAGGTTCGGGCACCGCGGCGCCGTCCTTTCGCGGGTCGGAGGCGCCCCAGTTCACGCCGGTTGCCGAATCGTGAATCACCGCCTGGCCGCCGCCCATCTCGTTCGAAAAATCGCCCTGCACTTTGATCTGCTGGCCCCGGGCGGCGAGCGCATCGCGAATCTCCTTGGGGATGCGGTTCTCGATCAGGACATCGCACCCGCCCCAGGTCTTCTTCGTGAACCGCGGCGCTTCGAGCGCCATCTGGATGTTCATGCCATGGTCCACGATGTTCGAGACGAACTGCGCGTGTGCCTGCGCCTGGTTCAATCCGCCCATGATCCCGAACCCGATGTGCATGGTGCCCTTCTCCATAAACGCCGGGATGATGGTGTGGAACGGCCGTTTGCGCGGGGCGAGCGCGTCCGGGTGCGCCGGGTCGAGCTCGAATAATCCGCCGCGGTTCTGCAGCGGGAAACCGTACTCGTCCACCACCACGCCCGATCCGAAGTGCTGATACAGGCTCTGGATCAGCGAGACGATATTGCCCTCGCGATCCACCACCGAAAGATAAATCGTGTCGCCGTACACCGCCGGGTTGCCCGGTTCCACGTCGCAGCGCGCCTTCTGCGGGTCGATGCGCTTGGCCTGTTCGCGCGCGTAGTCCATCGAGATCATGCCCGCCACCGGCACTTTCGCAAAGCGCATGTCGGCCACGTAACGGTGGAGATCGGCATACGCCAGCTTCTGCGCTTCCATCTGCGTATGCAACTCTTCGAGGCCGCGCGAGGGCCAGCTTGCCAGCGGGAACAGCGAAAGGATGTTCAGCATCTCGATTGCCGCGATGCCCTGCCCGCTGGGCGGCAGTTCGTAAATTTTCCAGCCGTGATAGTCGGTGGAAAGCGGCGTCACCCATTCGGATTGGAACTCGCCGAGGTCGGCCGCGGTCATGGTTCCGCCGAGACGGTCGCTGGTCTTCAGGATGGCTTTGGCGATGGCGCCCCGGTAGAACGCCTGCGGGCCTTCCGCGGCGATCAGGCGGAGCGCCGACGCCAACTGCGGGTTGCGAAACATCTCGCCGAGCTTCGGCGTGGCGCCGTCGTGCAGCAAAACCTTGCGCGCGTTGGGGTCCGCCGCGAGCTTCTTCTGCTCCATCCCCCAGGCTTCGCTGATGATCTCGGTGACCGGGTAGCCGTGATCGGCATAGTAGATCGCGGGGGCGAAGACGTCCTTCCACGGCAGCTTGCCGAATCGCCCGTGCAACTTCGCCCACCCATCGACAGCCCCTGGCACCGTCACCGATTGAATCCCTTCCTGCGGCATCTTCGTGATGCCCTTCGCTTTCAGGAAGTCGATTGTGAGTCCGGCCGGCGCCCAGCCGCTGGCATTGATGGCGGTCAGCTTTCCGGTCTTCGCATCCTGGTAAATGGCGAAAAGATCGCCGCCGATGCCACAGCTTTCCGGTTCCACCACGCCCAGCACGGCGTTCGCCGCGATGGCCGCGTCCATGGCCGACCCGCCGCGCGCCAGCACCTCCGCGCCCGCCTGCGATGCGAGTGTCTGGCTGGTGGCCACGATGCCGCGATCGGAAATCACCATCGAGCGGGCCTGGGAGCGGTCCTGCGAGGGGGCGAGTGTGGGTACCATAAGCAGCGGCAGTAGGATGAGAGAACGTCGCATGAAACAGAAATCATACCAGCTTGTCTTGCTGGCGGCGTCCGCGCTGCTGGCCGCGTGCGCTCCGGCGCGTCCGCCCACCATCGATCCGGACCTCGCGGCCGAGATCCAAAAAATCCGCGCCGTCGATAACCACGCGCATCCGGTGCGCTTCACACCGCCGGGCGAAGCGCCCGACCGCGAGTTCGACGCTCTGCCGGTGGACCACATGGAGCCGCAGTCGGATCCCGTCGGCGTACGCCCCGGATCGGCGGCGCTCGCGGACGCTACGCACGCGCTCTACGGCGCGCAATCGAAGGCGCAGGTCATGGCGCAGAAGGGCGACGGCTACCCCGCCTGGGTGCTGGACCAGATCGGCGTCGAGACCATGCTGGCGAACCGGGTTGCGCCCGGCAAAAGCATCGAGGCCGGCCGGTTCCGCTGGGTGCCCTATGCCGACGCGCTGCTGTTCCCGCTCGATAACTCGCGACTGGCCGCGCGCAACTCCGACCGCAAATCGTTCTTCGCGCTCGAGGATAAGCTGCGGGCGCGCTATCTCTCGGAAGCCGGGCTCGGTTCGATGCCGCCCACGCTCGACGAGTACCTGGCACGAGTCGTCACCCCGACGCTCGAACGCCAGCGCAAGGGCGGCGCCGTGGCCGAGAAATTCGAAGCGGCCTATCTGCGGTCGCTGTCCTTCGATGCGGTGGACCGCGCTACGGCCGGCCGCATTTACCGTTCGCCGCCGCCGCTCGGAGAAACCGGGTACAAGCCGCTTCAGGATTTCCTGTTCCGCTACATCGCCGCGGAGTGCGGCCGGCTCGGAATGGCGGTGCATATCCACGCCATGGCCGGGTCCGGCGGCTATTTCGACGTGGCCGGGGCCAACCCGCTGAACCTCGAGCCGCTCTTCGACGACCCCGCGCTGCGCCCGACGAACTTCGTGATGCTGCACGGCGGGTGGCCGTTCACGCGCGAGATCGGCGCGCTCCTGACCAAGCCGAACGCGTATCTCGACTATTCCGCGCAGGACCTGCTGCTGCCGCCCGCCACCCTGGCGCTGACGCTCCGCGAGTGGCTGGAGTACGTTCCGGAGAAGGTGATGTTCGGGACCGACGCGTACCCGTACAGCAGCGAAATGGGCTGGGAGGAGTCCGGCTGGATTGCGGCGCGCAACGGCCGCCAGGCGCTCGCGATGGCGTTGACCGGTATGCTGCGCGACGGCGAGATCACGCATCAGCGGGCAGTCGAACTCGCCCGCATGGTGCTCCGCGACAACGCCCGGAAACTCTACGGGCTCTGAGCCGCTGCGTCCTCCGCTTCGTAATCGAAGCGATGCATTGCCGCCGAATCGCGGCGAAGGCGGCTTCTTCCAGGATGACTGGAACATCTTGTTAGGCGTAACTCACGGAGAGACTCTCTGCATCGCATTCGAGTCTCGGACGCCGCTTGGATTTATGGATCCGGGGAAACATGCGAACGATCTCCTCCATTCGTTCTTTCAGGCCATCACCAAGGGCCAGCGCGATGCTTCGGATCAAACGGTCGCTTTGTTCTCCGATTTTGTCTTGGTTATTCTCCCACTTGGAGAGGTTCGTTTTGTCGATATCGAGATAAGACGCGAATTCTTCCTGCGTCATCTTTAGGTACTTGCGCAAGAATCTCACGTCTTCGCCCTGTAGCCTATAGGGCTGACTGATGACCGCGAAAGCCAGGGTCCTCATCAGTTCATCCAGACGAGGAATCACGATTTGCTCATCTCCGCATTGTGGGCATCGGACGATCTCAACTCCTTGCAGAGTCACGTTGCGTAGCCCACATTCCGTGAATGCGTAGGTGCCTCGGACCACGTTGGCCGCCGCTCCACAGGCGTTGCATTCAACCGGTTTCACTTTATTTCTTCCCCCTTGCTTCAATTGAAAATACTGTGATCAAAAACGCTCTTTCGACCGTTTTGAAGCTAAACACTATCGCCAGCCATTTACCTCCTGGTTCATGCCCCTCTATCCGGTACTTCCACTCACCCGTCTTGATATCGCACTCGGGAGGGTCGAAGATACGCCCGCTCCGTAGGACCCACCATGCATCTGCGAATGAGACCGCCTCGTTCGCAAGCTCTTGTTTAAAGTGTTTGCCCCAAACTACCTCGCCTTGCTCAATACAAAAACGCAGAAGATCAATGGATTCCTGCTGGTTCAGGCACTGGACCATGTTGGTAAAATACCAACATGCGCAAATCGTGTCAATGGCTAAATCGCCTTAGCCAGTACCGATATTGGGGTTTTACCAACTTTCGTCCCGGTTTGATAGATGCCGGAGCAAAGGCTTTGGTTTCGGTCCCGCCGATTACGAGGATCCGCACCATCCGAGGATAGCCAAGAGTTCGGGTTCGCGCGGGTTCTGATCGTGTACAATCTGACATGCTCAAATCGCTGCTTGCATTGACGCTCCTGGCGGCCTGCCTCCCCGGCCAGACCATGCCGCCGGAAGCGGAACGGCAACTCGCCCGCTCCATCTACAAAGAGATGATCGAGATCAAGTCGGGGTACACCACCGGCGCGACTACTCCAGTGGCGGAAGCTATGGCGGCCCGTCTCAAAGCCGCGGGCTTTCCCGATTCCGATATTTTTGTCGGCGGCGCCATTCCCAAAAAGGCCAACCTGGTGGTGCGGTATCACGGGACCGGCAGCCAGAAGCCCATCCTGCTGCTGGCCCATACCGACGTGGTCGAAGCCAAGCGCGAGGACTGGAGTATGGACCCGTTTCAGTTCATCGAGCGCGACGGCTATTTCTACGGCCGCGGCACCGGCGATGACAAAGCGCAAGCCTCCGTCTGGATCGCGAACCTGATCCGCTACAAGCGCGAGGGCTTCCATCCGGACCGCGATATCATCGTCGCGCTCACGGCCGATGAGGAAGGCGGCGGGTCGTACAACGGCGTCGCGTGGCTGCTCAAGAACCACCGCCCGCTGATCGACGCCGAATTCACCCTGAACGAAGGCGGCTGGGGCGAAATGGCGCGCGGAAAGAAACTCTCGAACGACGTGCAGGTGAGCGAAAAGTACGTCATCAACTTCCGGCTGGAGGTTCACAACAAAGGTGGGCACAGTTCCATACCCGTGCCGGACAACGCCATCTATCACCTGGCGGGCGCTCTCGACCGGCTCGCGAAATTCGGTTTCCCGACGAAGACGAACGACGTCACCGCGGCGTATTTCCGGGCCATGTCGAAAATCGAAACCGGGCCGATCAGCGCCGATCTTGCCCAGGTGGCCGAAGGTTCCCAGGCTGCGATGCAGAAAGTGGCTGCAACCTCTCCGGCCTGGAACGCCACGCTCCGGACCACCTGCGTGGCGACGCAGATCGAAGGCGGCCACGCCAAAAACGCGCTGCCGCAATTGGCCGCGGCCAACGTGAATTGCCGCGTGCTGCCGGAGGATTCGGTGGAATACGTCGAATCCACGCTGCGAAAGCTCGTGGCCGACGATCAGGTCGCCATTGCGATCACCGGCGAGGTCAGCAAAGCCCCGGCTTCCCCGATGCGCCGCGACCTGTTTCAGGCGGTCAGCAGCCTGACCGATACGATGTGGCCAGGGGTTCCCGCCGTCCCGATCATGGTGATGGGCGCAACCGACGGCCTGTATCTACGGGCCGCGGGGATCCCCAGTTATGGCGTGCAGGGTTTCTTCATGGATCGCGACGATATCCGCTTTCACGGACGCGACGAGCGGATGGGGGTCCAGGCCTATTACGAGGGCCAGCAGTTTCTGTACGAACTGGTCAAGCGACTTGCGAAGCCGTAGGTGATATCCTAGCTCCAGTTTTCGATTTGCCTGCTGGAGAGGAGAACTCATGGCGGAAGAACGCTCGATCGTGCGAGGTAGTGCGCGCCGTCCCATACCGGATGCCAGCCTGATCGGCAGCCCGGATCCGAACGATCAGATCCAAGTCACTCTGATGCTGCGGCGGCGGGCTAAACTGCCCGCGCCGGCCCGAACCCTCACGCGGGAGGAATTCGCGCGGCGGTATGGCGCCGATCCGGCGGATGTGGAACGCGTCGAACAGTTCGCAGCCCGCAACGACCTCACCGTGATCTCGGTGGACCTGGCCCGCCGCGCGCTGGTTCTCCAGGGGACCGTCGCCAATATGAACGAGGCGTTCGGCACGCGCATCGAACTCTACCAGGCGCCAGCCGGCTTGTTCCGCGGCCGTACGGGTGAATTGACCGTGCCCTCCGATGTCGCCCCGCTGCTGGTCGGGATCTTCGGGCTCGATGACCGCCCGCAGGCCAAAACGCGGCTCCGCCGCCACGTCGCCGGGATAGGACCTCGCGCCGCCGGCGACACCTCGTACACACCGCCCGCCATTGCCAAGCTGTACAACTACCCGGCGGGGACCGGCGCCGGACAGACCGTCGCGATTATCGAACTGGGAGGCGGATACAAAACCGCCGATCTCGCCTCCTACTTCAGTTCTATCGGAGTCAGCCCCGCGCCGGCGGTCAGTTCCGTGTCGGTGGATGGCGCCGTGAACCAGCCATCCGGCGACCCCAACAGCGCCGACGGGGAAGTACTGCTGGATATCGAAGTGGTGGGCGCCATCGCACCCGGAGCGCGGATCGCGGTCTACTTCGCGCCAAATAGCGACCAGGGATTCCTCGACGCTATCACCACCGCGGTCCACGATACGGTTCGCAAACCCTCGGTGGTTTCGATAAGTTGGGGCGGCCCCGAATCCAGCTGGACCGACCAGTCGCTCACGGCATACGACCAGGCGTTCCAGGATGCGGCCCTGCTTGGTGTCAGCGTCTGCTGCGCTTCCGGGGACGACGGTTCGGCGGATGGCGTTACGGATGGCGCGGCACACGTCGATTTCCCCTCGTCCAGCCCCAATGTCCTGGCCTGTGGCGGCACGCGGCTGGAATCGACTTCCGGCAAGATCACCAAGGAGGTGGTTTGGAACCAGGGCCCCGGGAACGGCGCATCGGGGGGCGGCGTGAGCGAGAAGTTCCCGTTGCCATCCTTCCAGTCAAACGCCGGAGTGCCGGTCTCGGTGAACCCTTCGCACTTCAAGGGGCGCGGCGTCCCGGACGTTGCGGGCGATGCCGACCCCGCCACGGGGTACCAGATTTTCGTGGACGGCCGGAGCGCCGTGTTTGGCGGTACGAGCGCCGTCGCGCCGCTCTGGGCCGCGCTGATTGCCGTCCTCAACCAGCAGGTCGGGAAGCCGATGGGATTTCTGAATCCCAGCCTTTACGGCACTCCGATCGCGGGCAAGGCATTGCGCGATATCACCAGCGGCAATAATGGGGCCTTCAATGCGGGCCAGGGATGGGACGCATGCACCGGTTTGGGCAGCCCCAACGGCCAGCAGCTTCTCGCCGGATTGAAACTGCCCGGACCAGCCCGGCGAAAGCACGGGCGGTCACGCGCGGCCGCCGCTTCTCGCGAATAGAATCGGGCGGCCCCTGCTACAATTCCCTACGTGTCCCGTGTCCTGATGGTCTCATCCGAGGCTGCGCCCCTCGCCAAGACGGGCGGGCTGGCCGACGTGGTCGGAGCGCTTCCCGCCGCCTTGCGCGATTACGGCGTCGATGCCGCCGTGGTGATCCCGCGCTACGGCTTCATCGAACTGAAAAGCGCCCGCCGGGTTTTCGACCATCTGCCGGTGCACTTCGGTCCCGACTGCTACGACGTCTCCCTCTGGCAGGCTCCGGAAGAATACCCGCTTTACCTGGTGGATTGCCCGCCGCTGTTCGATCGCGATGGGCTCTATGGCGAAGCCGGCGAGGACTATCCGGATAATCACGTCCGCTTCGCGGTGTTCGCGCGCGCCGCCCTCGGCGTGGTTCGCGGTCTGTTCAAAACCGACATCCTCCATTGCCACGACTGGCAGGCCGGCCTGGTGCCCGCGTACCTGCGCACGACTTTCGCCGCGGACCCCACGTTCCTCGGCGTCAAGACCCTGTTCACGATCCACAACCTGGGATACCAGGGGCTCTTTCCGCGGGACGTACTGCCGGAGGTCGGGCTCGACCCCAGCGTGGACACGCCCGGGGGGATGGAATTCTACGACCAGATCAGCTACATCAAAGGCGGGATTGTCTATTCCGATTCGGTCAGCACGGTGAGCCCGACTTACGCTCGCGAGATCCAGACGCCGGAGTATGGATTCGGCCTCGACGGCACGCTGCGGGCCCGCGCGGGCGTGCTCAGCGGAATCCTCAACGGCGTGGATTACCGCGAATGGAGTCCCGATGTGGACCGCCTGATTCCGGCGAATTATTCCGCCGACGATTTATCCGGGAAGGCTGTCTGCAAACGGGCTCTGGTCGCGGAGCTGGGGCTGCCCGGGGAGGCCGTGGACCGCCCTCTGCTTGCCGTGGTCTCGCGGTTCGCGGAACAAAAGGGGACCGAGCTCCTGGCCGCCGTGGCGGGTGAGATCCTGGCGGAAGACACCTACATGGTCGTTCTGGGAAACGGAGATCCGGAGCAGGAGGAACTCTTTCGGGAGAAGGCCGCCGAGTATCCCGGGCGCCTCGCCGTCCGCATCGGGTTCCACAACGGGCTGGCGCACCGGATCGAGGCGGGCGCGGATATGTTCCTCATGCCCAGCCAATACGAGCCGTGCGGCCTGAGCCAGATCTATAGCCTGCGATATGGCACGGTGCCGGTGGTTCGCGCCACGGGAGGGCTGGATGATACCATCGATGAGGGCACCGGGTTCAAGTTCGCCGAGTACTCCGGCGCGGCATTGCTCGACGCCGTACGAAAGGCTGTAGGGGTATACTCCGATCAGGATACCTGGCGCGAGATGATGCGTCGCGGAATGCTACGGGATTTTTCCTGGAAGGTGTCCGCGGGTGCCTATTCGGCCCTGTATCGTAAGCTTTTAGACCAGGGCTGAATCCTTTCGCCCGGGGCGGTATTCTAATAGCTTATAGAGTTTTAGGAGACGAAATGGCAGGTCAGAACACGTTTACGTTTACCGATGGGAGCTTCGACTCCGACGTGCTGCGGTCCGAGGTTCCGGTTCTGGTGGACTTCTGGGCCGAGTGGTGCGGTCCGTGCCGGCAGATGGCTCCCACGATCGACGTGGTGGCTTCCGAATACGCCGGGAAGTTGAAAGTGGGCAAGCTGGATGTGGACTCGAACGGAAACACCGCGATGCGCTATAACATCCGCGGCATCCCCACGCTGCTGCTCTTCAAGGGCGGGCAAGTGGTGGAACAGCGAGTCGGCGCCGTCGGGAAATCCGAAGTGGTCAAGATGATCGATCCGCACGTCTAGCGCGACATTTCCAAGAGAGATTTCAGACCGGGGTTCCGAAAGGGATCCCGGTTTTGCTTTGTATGGGGGATCAGAGCGGCGGCAGCATCACCTGCGAGAGATCGACAATGATCTTCTGCTCCTCGGGCGAGAAGCTTCCCTTGAACTGTTCGCTTTCCATGATCGCTGCGCGGTCGGCATCCGGCAGCACCTGCAGCCGCCGGAGCGCCTGGGCGACAGGGCGGCGCCGTTCGGGAGGCAGTTGGTTCAGCGCCCTCAATTGCAACACAAACTCGCGCCGTTTTTCCGGCGCCAGCGCCGCGAAACGCTCCGACTGCCGGATCACGATTTGCTGCTGCTGTTTCGGCAGGCCGTCGAACCATTCCAGGTTTTGCCGGAACCGCTGCTGCATCTGCGGCGGCAGTTTCTCGAGCGCCCGGTCCCTTTCGTCCGGAGACGCGCGATAAAGCTGCGTTACCGGATTGGCCGGATTGGTCAGCCGGGGACCCATGTTCCGCGGTTCCTTGCGAATGCCGCGTTCCCTGGGATGCGCCGGCGCCGGTCTGCCCGGCTGCGCTGGGCGAACCGCTTTCGGGGCGCCTCTCTGGGCCCACACAGCGGTACAGGCTAACGCCAGCATTGCGCCGAATTGGAGGACTCGCGACATGGCTCCGGTATCAGCCCCCGCTTACATCTGCGGCTGGGCGGCCTCCGCATGCAGGATATGACTGAAATCCCGCAGCGCCTCCATGTCCTGCAAAGCGCGCTCCGCCTGGTCCGGCGAAACCGTTTCCACCTTCGCCGATTCCGGAACGGCCGGAGACGGGGGAGCCGAAGGCTGAATCACCAAAACGGCGGCGATGATTGCCGCGGCCGCTGCCGCAACCGGGAGGCCGCGCCGCACCAGCAGCGGGCGCATCAGCCGATCCCACCAGGAGACTTCGTTTTCGATCCGTGCATGCAGCCGGCGGTCGAAATCGGCACTCACGGCGGGAGCTTCCCAGAGGTCGAGCGCGTTCCATGCCGCCGTCTGCGCCGAAGCCTTCTCGCGGCAGGGGACGCAGAGCCGCATGTGCTCTTCGAACTCTTCGGTCTCTTTCGCGTTCAGTTCGCCCGAACCGTAGGCCAGGAGGACTCCCGCCGCCTGCCCCGTTTCTATCGGACACTTCATATCGCTTCTTCCCTCATGCCAAATGGCCAAGCCGGGCGCGCAACGTCTCATAGGCCCGGAACAGCAAGGACTTCACCGCGGATTCGGAACATTTCAGCGCCCGGGCGATCTGGGTGTAGTCCATCTCCTGATACTTGTGCATCAGGACCGCTGCTCTTTGCTTCTCCGGCAGCATTCTGATGGCCCGGCGAACTTCGTCGAGCCTTGCCTGATACACCATACGCTCTTCCACCGTCGGGCGGCTATCGGACACTTGCCGTACCGGCAGGTCGCGGATCTCGGCGTCCAAACGCTCGTGAACCCGCTCGTTTTTTCCGTCCCGCAACGCATTCAGCGCGAGGTGCGTGGCGATCCGGAAAAGCCAGGTGGTGAATTTGGCGGTCGGCTCGTAGGAACCGCGGGAGCGGTACACCCGCAGGAAAACCTCCTGCGCCAGTTCCTCGGCCACCGGTTGATCCTGCACCATCCGGTAGAGGAAGTGAATGAGGGACGACCGGTGTTTCTGGAGCAGAAGCCCGAAGCTCGCTCCATCTCCATCTTTGACCCTGAGCATTAACTCAGCGTCGTAGTCCAGGGCCGCCGCCATTACCCCCACATCCCCTTTAACCCGTTCGGAGAGCCGGGGTTGCGGTCCCTGGGGAAAATCCGCCAAGCTACTCCCCTTTGAGCGAACGCTCCATCAGCCGCTGAATCGCTTCCCGCGGCGCCAACCCGTAATGCAACATTTGGAACATCTGCCCGGCAATCGGCATTTCCACACCGTAGCGCCGCGCCAGGTCCACGGCTGCGTTGGTCGTCTTGATGCCCTCCGCCACCATCCTCATCGACCCCACAATTTCGTCGAGCCTTCGGCCGCGCGCCAGTTCGATGCCGACCGTGCGGTTCCGGCTGAGTTCCCCGGTACAGGTCAGGACGAGGTCGCCCAGCCCGGCTAAACCGGCCAGTGTCAACGGCTTGCCGCCCATTGCTACGGCCAGGCGGGTCATCTCGGCGAGCCCCCGGGTGATCAGGGCGGCGGTGGCGTTGTGCCCCAGTCCCATCCCGTGCACCACGCCGGAGCCGATCGCCACCACGTTCTTGATCGCCCCGCCGATTTCCACTCCAACCGGGTCGGAAGAGCGGTAAAGCCGGAAGGTCGGGCCGGAGAACGCCTCCTGCACGCGGGCGGTCAGGTCGGGATCCTCCGAAGCGGCGACCAGTGCGGTGGGCTCGAAGCGGGCAACCTCACGGGCGAACGTCGGGCCGGAAATGGCGACAAGCGGACGCGGCCCGATCACCTGCCGGATTATATCCGACATCCGTAGTAATGTGCCGTTCTCCAGGCCTTTGGTGGCGCTGACGAACACCATGCGGTCGGTGAGGCAGGGCAGCATCTGCTGGTAAAGTCCGCGTACGTGGTGCGATGGCATCACGCTCAGGACTATGTCCGCGCCCTGCAAGGCCTCTCCCAGTTCGCTCGTAACTTGAACGTGGCCAGGCACTTCGTATCCTGGGAGGTAGACGTCGTTAACGCGCGAGGAGCGCATCCGGGCGGCCAGGTCGGCTTCAAATACCCAGAGCCGCACCTGTGGAAAGCGCGGGGCAAGCACAATGGCTAGGGCCGTCCCCCAGCTTCCGCCCCCAATCACGGACAGGTTCTTCACTACTTACGGCTCCTGAATGTGAACACGCTTTCGGTCCCGGCACGCAGCCGCTCGATGTTACTACTATGTCTGTAGATAATAAACGCCCCGCAAACGATGGCGGCGGTCTCTACGGGCATCGGAGGCAGCGCGATTAGCCACACGGCCAGGGGAAGTACCGCCGCTCCGATGATGGAACCCATCGAAATGTGCCGGGTCGAGGCGACCGCGGCCACGAATACCACCATCACCGCCGCCAGGGCGGCCGGCGCCAGGTACAGGAAAGCCCCCACGACGCTCGCCACGGCCTTGCCGCCCTTGAACTTCAGAAACACCGGGTAGGCGTGGCCCAGCATCACCACAATGGCTGCCGCGCCGGCGGCCCAGGGGTTGTGGCCCGTCAGCCGGCCGGCAATCCAGACGGCGAGGAAGCCTTTTCCGATATCCAGCAGGAGGGTGGCGATTCCCGCCGCGCGCCCCGTGGTCCGCAGCACATTGGTGGCGCCGATATTCCCGCTGCCTTGCGACCGGATATCCGAGCCGGTTTTCCAGCGCACCAGCAGGTATCCGAAGGGAATAGCGCCGAGCAGGTAAGCGATTGCGATGACGAGAAACGGGATCATCACTTTGAGAGGGGGAACTCCGCGAGTTTAGTGTACACGGACCCCGTGGGACGCAACTGGCTGCGGTAAAGAAAAAACGACTCTGCCGTGAAGCTGCCGAAATCGAGGGATTTGCGCGCCGCGATTTTTTGGTGCAGCGGCCCGAGGTCCAACTTCTCTTTGATTCGTGCCAGCGTCAGGTGCGGCGAGTACTCGCGCTTTTCGCTTTCGATGCCGAGTGAAGCCGTCGCGCGGTCCGTATCCCCTGCGAGGCCGGCCAAACCGGGGGCTTCGATTCCGCACCAGAAGACCCGCGGAGAGCGCGCATTCGGAAAAAACCCAAGTTCGCGGATGTGCAGCGGAATCTCCGGCCGGGCAGGCAGGGCAGCGAGTGCGGCTTTCAATTCATCCAACCGTTCCTCCGGCCACTCGCCGATGAACTTGGTGGTGACGTGCATGTTGGCGGGAGGGCTCCATTGAATCGCGGCGGTGAGTTGGAGATCGTCGATCAACTTCTCCAGGTTGCGAACCACCTCGGCCGGCAGATCCAACCCCGTAAAGAGTCGCATGCGCGACTTTCATTGTACAGTGTGTGACGATGGCCTTCGGTCCCGTACTGAAACGCAGCTTCTACGACCGGCCCGCCGTGGAAGTCGCACGCGGCCTGCTGGGGAAAGTGCTGGTGCACGGCAGCGTCGCCGGCATTGTCGTCGAGACGGAAGCGTATCTCGGCGGGGACGATCTTGCCGCCCATTCGGCGCGAGGCCTGACGCCGCGCACGCGGGTGATCTTCGGACCGCCGGGCCACGCTTATGTCTATTTCATTTATGGCATGTACGAGTGCCTGAACCTGGTTTGCGAGCCCGTAGGGGAACCTGGCTGCGTGCTCATACGCGCGCTCGAGCCCCTCGCGGGGATCGAACTGATGCGCCAGCGCCGCCCGTCCGCCCGCAAGCCGGAGGATCTCGCGTCGGGCCCGGGCAAACTCACGCTCGCCATGGGAATCACGCGCGCGCATAATGGGGCCGACGTCACCCGTGGCAGCCTGGTGGTTCGGGAACCGGCGGAACCGCACGCCGCCGAGGTGGCGGTCACGCCGCGAGTCGGCATTACGCAGTGCGCCGATCTGCCGCTGCGGTTCCTCATCCGGGGGAATCGCTTCGTTTCGAAAACTCCTGGCCGCCGCGCTTCTATGTCAATCTGAAAGTATGGCCTTCGGACGTCTGCTCATCATCGCGGGCCTCATCCTCGTGGGTCTGGGGCTGCTGTTTATGCTGGGAGACAAACTGCCCGTCCGCCCGGGACGGCTGCCCGGAGACATCGTCATTCGCGGCAGGAACTCGACGTTCTACTTCCCCGTGGTGACCTGCATCCTGCTGAGCCTGCTGTTTTCTGTGGTGATGTGGCTGTTCCGCCGGTAAAAACCGGCCCGGCCCAGTCGCTCATGGCTTCGTCCTGGCCCGGCTAGGGAGCGGGCCTTTTCGTTTCAGCGGGAGCGGGAGCCGATCCCGGGGGGCGCGCATCGCGAAGGGAAGACGGCCCGCCCCCCTCAGGGAGCGGGCCGTTTTGGTCTAGCTAGAAGAAAAAGCGGAGCGACAGCTGCATGTTCCGCACGTCACCCGTCTTGCCGGTGACCTTGCCGAACGTGGAGCTCGTCGGGTTGAAGTTCGCACCGCCCAGGTTCGGGTGGTTGAACACGTCGAACGCTTCGGCACGGAACTGGAAGCCGGAGCGCTCGTTGACGGCGAACGTCTTGAACAAGCCCATGTTCCAGTTGGCGAAACCGGGGCTGTGGATGATGTCGCGGATGCCCTTCTGGGTCACGAAGGTTCCGGTGGCCGGCTTGGTATAAATCGGCGAGCCATCGGGATTGGTGGTCGTGAACCAGAGGTTCGGATCGTTGACACCGTTCGCGGCGAACCCGCCGACGATCGACGGAGTCCCGTTCATGTTCCAGAACTGGCCGAGACCGCAGATGCTGCCGTCCTGGCCGACACCGGCGTAATCGTTGCTGACGCCGACGTTGCAGGGAGTGCCCGTCTGGTACTGCGTGATTCCGCTGAGCTGCCAGCCGCCGAGGAGCTTACCGGTCAGGTTGTTCTGGTTCTTGAAGAACGGCAACTGGTAAACATAGTTGGCGACGAACACGTGGCGGGCGTCGAATTCCGAGTAGCCCCACAGGTTGCTCGCATCGTAGGTGTTCGGAATGATGTCACGCTGGTTAGACCCGTTGTCCATGCTCTTCGACAGGGTATAGGCAACGCCGAAGGTCAGACCGTGGGTATTGCGAGTGTTCCAGCTGACCTGGAGCGAGTTGTACATCGAGCTCGCAATATTATCGGTCTCGCGGATCGAGTTGTAACCCTGGTAAGGCCGCAGCGAATCGAGCAGTCCGGGCAGGTTCGATGGCAGGTTGCCGTTGGCATCCCGGTACGGAGCGAGGGCTGCGAGAGTCGGCTGGTTGATGTCGGATTCGCGCTGCAGGTGCAGACCGCGGCGGGCGACATAACCTACCGAAAGCATGGAGTTGCCGCGGACCTGCCGCTCGTAGGTAGCGTTCCAGGCCCACGCTTCGGGGTTCTTGAACGCCTTGCTCTGGGTCGTGACGGTCAGCGGGAACGCATTGGCGGAGACGCCGCCCGGGTTGTCCGCGCTGCCGAGAGAGACGTTGGCGGTCGGCTGGAACGGCGGATTGCCGCCCAGGAAAATCGAGTCGCTCACGCCCAGGCGGGTCATGAAGCGGCCGATGCCGGCGCGAATCACGTCCTTGCCGGTGATCGAATACGCCAGGCCGACGCGCGGCTGGATGTCGTTCCACTGAATGTCCGAGTAGTGGTCGTTCACGCCGCGGAACAGGTAATTCAGGCTCTGGTTCGAGGCTTCGGGGAAACGGCCCGCTGCCGAGGACGGCCAGGCGGTCCCGGGGATGACCATGCCGTTGTACTTGTCGCCGGCGCCAATGATGACCTGATCGGTCTTAGGATCGACGTGCACGGCAGTGGCCGGGTTATAGAAGGTCGGATCGAAAACCGCCATGTTGCCCCACAGCGCGTGATAGGGAACGATTACGCTGTAGCGGGCGCCGAGGTCGAGGTGCAACTTCTGGCTGACCTTCCAGCTATCCTGCGCGAACCCTTCCACCATGCTGCCGCGGAAGATCGTATAGGCGCGCTGACCGAGTTCGGAGTACGTGTCGAACAGGCCCAGGGCGGCGTTCGCGATCGCGTTCCCGGTGCCGCCCGCGCGGGTATCGGTGAACGAGAACTGGCCGTTCTGGTTGTTGGTGCAGGTCGGGCACGCCGAAACGTTGATTTCGTCGTTGTCGTTTTCACCCGACTTCTCGTATAGGAACCCGAACTTCAGGGTATGGCTGCCCTTGATCCAGGTGAAGCTGTCGGACAGGTCGTAGATCGGCCCGGCCGAGTGCGAAGGATAGGGGCCGCCGCTCAGGCCCGAAATCCCGGTCATGTTGACCGTCGGGATACGGGTCGGGATCAGCTTGCCCTGCGGGAAGATGTAGGGGTAGTTGATGCCGACGGTGGTGCGGTCCAGAAAGTTCGCCTGGTCAACCGGGATGTATACGTCGTCGAGACTGAAGGTGGCGAGCAGTTCGTTCACCTTGTTCGCGCTGACGGTCCAGACATAGCTCAACGAGTTGGTCTGGTTCGGCCGGTTGAAGTACTTCGGCGTTTCATTCGTGCCGCCGTCCAGGGGCTGGTATTCGAAAAACGCGTAGTTCATGCGGCGGAACTGGAGACGCTGCTTGTCGGTGAGGTTGAAGTCCGCCGAGAGCGTATCCTTCCGCTGGTTCTGCGGGTGCCGCAGAGCCATGTACCAGTTCTGGTTGCCGTTGATGGGCGAGGCCAGGTTGGGGGTCGGCCAAGCCTTCAGGATACCGAGGCCGTTGGGGCTGAGCTGAGCCTGCGGGATGATGTTGTTGGGATACGGGTTGCCGCTCGGGTCGTGGATGACGACGGGCTTGCCGTAGTAGAAGTTGCTCGGATTCAGCAATTCGCTGAAGTTACCCGTGCGCATCGCCAACGACGGGACGGTCATGGAGTTCGTATCGGTGTAGCGATAGCGAACCCATTCCTGGCCCCAGTACCAGAAGATCTTGCTCTTGTCGCTATTGAACTTGTGCGGAATGTAAGCCGGTCCGCCGATGTTGTAACCGAACTGGTTGTAAGTGATCGGCGCCGCGAAGTTCTGGCCTGCCGTGTGGTTGCGGCCCCAGGTATTCGCATTGAATACCGTGTTGCGGACATAGTCATAAGCCGCGCCGTGGAAATCCTGCGTGCCGGTCTTTGTGATGATGCGGATCTGGCCGCCCGAGGAACGCCCGTACTCGGCGTTGTAGTTCGAGGTCAGAATCTGGATTTCCTGCGTGGAGTCCACGTCGGCGGAGCCCAGGCTGGTGCCGTTGGAACGGGTGCGGACGGCGGGTGCGCCGTCGTAAGTAATCAGGCTCTCCGGCGTGCGGGCGCCGTTGATGTTGCTCGGGCCCTGGCTGAAGTTGAAAGATAAGCCGGAAAGGTTGCCGCCGCGGGTGCCGGGAACCAGGTTGGCCATGAAGATCGGGTTCCGACCGTTCAGTTCGAGACTGTCGATCTGCTTCCTGGTGACGTCACTCTGAACCGACGCCGACTCGGTCTGCAGGGTCGCCGCGGACGCGGTGACCTCGACGGTTTCGGTTGCGGCGCCGACCGCAAGCTGCGCATCGACCGCCAGCGTCGAGCTGGGGTTCAGCTTGTTATCGGCGCTGTCGAATTTCTTAAATCCGGCTGCTTCCACGGATACCGAGTAGCTGCCGGACGGAATATTGGTGATGATGTAGTAACCAGACTCGTTCGTCGTTGCCTGGCGTTCGAGACCGCTTTGGTTCTTAACAGTGACCTTTGCGTTCGGTACCGTGGAGCCGCTCGGATCTTTCACAAAGCCCGAGATAGACCCGAGGTCCGATTGGGCGAATGCGAGCACTGCGGCAAGTATTGCCATCAGCGCCATTTGCAAAACGCGCCGAGAACACACTTGGTTCATTCGTTTCTCCTTCACACAATTAAATCGTTGTTGTGGATTGTTTGTGGTTCAGCAAATTCCGCGCCTTGCCTCTGTAGGGCGCGGGTCTGCATTGGCGGAGAGAAGGAATGAAAAGGTACGTCACAAAGCGGGTTTGACATCCGTGCCGGATGCCAGCGGGGCACGATATAAACACGAGACTATCCTCCCGGCCCACATGTGGCCGACCTCTAAATTCCCCTAACCCGTGTGTATGGTTTTATCACAGAATGAGGCGTCCGGAGATGTCAATACGTTAAAAAATGCCAAAAAAAAACGTGTGCGCTCGATGAAGACGCCGTGACGGGACTCATTTCCAAATCTCATAGCGGCGCGTTCCAGGAAACGTAGAAAAAGCGATAAAACTCGGATTTGGCGGCGCGCTTTTTGGCGGGTGCGGGTTACTGCAAACGTGGTTACTGCAAACGTGGCCGGGAATTCCTTCCACGGCCGCCTTCGACGCCTCGCAGATTCCAGGGGGAGCCGTCGCGCGCCAACACGAGGCACACGAGGGCTACTGTCGCGGAGACCGCGATCGATAGTGTCTACCGGCTCTTGAGACTTTCTCCCCCGTTACGAAGCGCAGGTTTGCCGGTTTGAGACAAAGTCCCGCACCAGGCATTGACGCTGCCTTTTCCAGACATTATACGCAAGATACCGGAAGCCGTCTATGCGAACAGTTCCTGGGCGCGGCCCAGCCGGGCGGCCACCTGGACCCCGTTGGGGCACTGGAAAGCGCACTCGGCGCAATCGCCGCAGCGGACCGATTTCACTGCCGCGGGCAGCATTTGGAACTGCTCGCGGCCCATGGCGAACTGGCCGTATCCTTCGGCGTACATGAGGAACCGCAGCATGTCCGCTACCGGCAGGCCCTTGGGGCATTTGCCGTCGCACTTCCCGCACATCCGGCAATAGAGCGGCCGGATCTCTTCGAGGCGCGCGGAGAGCAGTTGCGAGTCGTGAGGACTGTACGGCGCACCCATCGCGGAGATATTCTGCTCCAACTGATCGGTATCGACGATGCTCGGGATGATGGTATCCACGTGGGGGTTCCTCAGCACCCACTTCAGCGCCGCCACCGGCGCCCCCTCGCGGCTCAGCCGGTTGAGTTTCTCCGGGTCTACCTTATAGGACCGCACCGTGGGACGCACGCCGCCGGCCAGGGCCTTCATGGCGACGATCCCCACGTTGGCCTTGCGCGCCGTCTCGATCAGCGGTTCGACGCTCGGATCCATGGTGTAGTTGTAGCTCATCAGGAAGACGTCGAAATGGTTCAGTTTGAGCATGGCCGGGATCATCTCGGCGTGCCCTCCGTGAAAGCTCACGCCCGCGAACCGGACCTTGCCGTCGCGCTTGGCGATCTGCTGCGCTTCGAGCAACTCGTCCGTAACCGTGTCCGGCGTGCTGCGGCTGTGCAGGTACCAGATGTCGAGGTGGTCGGTCTGGAGTTCCCGCAGGCTGGTTTCCAGGTCGGCGAGGGCCTGCTTCTGGTCCCTGGCCGTCGTCTTGCTGCTGATATAGACCTTGTTGCGATACTTCTTCAGCGCGGCCCCCACCATGCGCTCGTTGTTGCCGCCCTGGTATACACGCGCGGTATCGAAATAAACGATCCCCGTGTCGGCGGCGCGCTCGATCACGCTCTGGTCGGAGGTGGTCATGCAGCCGAACGACATGCGCGTGACCCGCATGCCCGTTTTCCCCAGGGTCGCGTAAGTAAACTTCGGCGAAGGCGGCAGGCCGCGCCCTTGCGCGGGGCCGGACTGGGCGGGCGACCCGCCATCGGAAGGCACGGAAGCCAGCGCCGGAAGGGCCAGGCTGGTCCCCAGGAAACTGCGGCGAGAAGATGAGTTCACGGTTAGTTAGATCTCCTTTCGGATAAACAGGTCTTATATGAACGGCTATTGTAGCTGATCCCGCGAGAGAGCGACGTGCCTACGGTAAAGACCCGCACTGCGGTTCGCTCTATATGTAACCGCACACCTTCATTGTTCCAGCAGGCACGTGCCCGGCAGTATGACGTAACCCAAGAGGCAATCGCGCGTCTCTGTTCAGAGAAGCGGATGCTGTCGGACCTTGTGTTTCCGCAAAATCGCGGTTCGCACACGGCGCGTTACCTCTTTGCGACCGCGGTCTGCGCTGCGGCCTTCTGGCTGAGGGTTGCGGTTGACCCCCTCTTCCGCGACCGCTCTCCCCTCATGCTTTTCACTCTGCCTGTGACGGCGGCCGCGGTTCGTGGCGGCTTGGGGCCCGGGATCTTTGCCACCTGTCTCAGCGAAGTACTGGCCGTCTACTTTTTTCCGCCGCAAGGCAGCTTCTTCGACATCGATCCCGGCTACCGTTCCACCGCGGTTCTCCAGCTCTCGGCGTTCCTGCTCGTCGGACTCGTCCTGAGCTGGCTAAGCGGCAGCCTGCTCGACTTGCGGTGGAAGGCATTGCAGCTGGCCAATGAGCGGACGGACATTCTGGAGAGCATTACCGACGGATTTGCCGCGCTGGACCGTAACTGGCGCCTCATCTACCTGAACACCATGGCCGCGCGGCTGACGGGGATTTCCAAGTTGCAGGCGATTGGAAAGGACGTGTGGAATGCGGTCCCCGCGTGGGCGGGCAGCCCGGTGGAAAACGCCTGCCGGGATGCTTCCGAGGGGCGCGGCCCGGTTCGCCTCGAGTATTCGGCGCGAGCTTCCAACCG
The DNA here is from genome assembly GCA_963796485.1 of Bryobacterales bacterium. Lineage (GTDB taxonomy): Bacteria > Acidobacteriota > Terriglobia > Bryobacterales > Bryobacteraceae > CAWCDJ01. The sequence goes on along the minus strand of CAWCLV010000006.1, from coordinate 297,469 downwards.
GTGGTTCGAGTTCCATATCAGTTCCGTGGAGAACGGCGCCATCGCCATTTACTTCAGCGACATTACCGGCCGGAAAGGAACCGAACTGCGGTTGCGCGAAACCCTGGCGGAGCGCGATACGGCGCTGAAGAGCGTGCACCTGCTCAGCGGCCTGCTGCCGATCTGCGCCGGCTGCAAGAAGATCCGCAACCAGGAAGGTCTTTGGGAGCAGCTGGAGAAGTACATCTCCACCCATTCGAACGCGGAGTTCAGCCATGGCATGTGTCCCGACTGCGCCCGCGTCTATTGGGGAGATATCGCCGAGAGGATCTTAGGTTGAGCGGCCGGGCGGCGGTTCCGCACCGCTCGAGACCCGGCGGCCTCCGATTTTGGACAGACCGGCGCCGCGCCACCTGAAGATTGGCAGGACAGTGGCACTGGCCGTACAGGCTTCCCGAGCGCCGGCGAGCCCGCGTTTACAGCGGGTGCCAGCTGAACTTCGGCTGCAACTTCGCCGTGCCACCACCGCCGGGAAAGACTTTGCGGACGACCATGGGGCGGGAGACCGAAAACGGCCGGACCGTTTTCTTCCCGAGGAAGCGTTTGTCGATAACGTCGTAGCGGATGGTGGCGTTCTCCTGCAAATAGAACTCCCAGCCGCCGCCATCGCCGCAGATTCCGAACACCGCGCCCCAGGGGCGCACTTCCTGGATGCGGATCGGCCCTTTCTTGTACTGCTTGTTTAGCGCATCTTCGAACAGGTTGGCGGTCGGCGTTGTGTGCTGGTTGGCTTTGTCTCTGGTGACGCCGTCCTTCACGTACATCGACTTATTCACCTCGCCTGTGTTCATCTCCTCCAGCGCCTTCCCGGTGATATTCTGAACCATATCGCGCCAGACTTCGATGGCATTCCCCTCGACGGTGCCATCTTTGCCGCTGTGGAAAATCTTCGGCTCCCTGTCGCTGCCGGTAATGAAGACGGAACAGCCGGCGACTGCCGCGGTTAGAAACAGGCGGGGATACTCCTTGAGTACTTTCGAGCCGCCGATCTCGCTGCCGCCCAGGGTCCGATTGGCGTTCCAGAAATTGAGGTCGAACTTGGCCATGGACGGAATACCGAGCGATACGGTCCCTCCGGCCGGATCCCACGGCAGGAAGAATGCGGGCACCCGGTCCCCGTCACGGCCTTTGGCCTTGATAAGAATGGTGTCCACGCCCTCCCTGACTGCCCGATTCCTGACCTCCACAGGGGCGTCATTGGGGAGCAGTTCCTCGGCCAGCTCGGCCTTGCTGCAATCCAGAAACGATATCTTGCCGAGCCCCTCCATTTTCGAGTACTTGTAGTCGCCGATTTTCTTCTGGAACGTCTTCTCTTTCCGCGCGTCGGACCCCGCCAGGATGCAATATTTGTGGGCGAACGCCAGCGGGTCCCCAGCCAATTCTTCATTCAGGCTCACATAGTCCTCCTACCGGAGATTTCTCGGGCGGGGGGGTCCCAAGTGCTGGTGATTATATCCCACCGGGTTCGGATAGCGCTCCCCGATTATCGCCCGGGAGGCGGCGGCCTACCACCACGACCACCAGTGCTTTTTCTTCGGCGGGTTGATGTCCACGCGGAGGTTGATTTTCGGCGAGGAACGCCAGTCGTATTCGCTTAAGTGCCGCGGGCCGCCGGTAACTCCGGCGTACTTCGCCTGTAACTCGTATTCCGTGGCGTAAGGCACGGCGGCGAATTCGTAAGTCCCGTGACTATTGGCCCTGGCGGAGTGCACGTCGCGCGGCGCGTTCATGTTGACCATCCGGACGACGGCCCCAGGCAGCGGGCGGCCTTGATCGTCCTTCACGGTTCCCGTCAGGGGACGGCTCTGCCCGGCGAGCGGCGCGGCGGCTAAAACACACAGAACGGCGGCGGCTGCGAAGCCCTTCATGCTGGCTCCGATTCGCCGCGGCGGAGCGCGACTCAGAAATCCGGTTCAAATCCGCACACGGTGTATCATGGCAGGTTATGGACAGACGGACCTGGCTTCAGCTTCTCGGCGTGCTTTCGACCGCGGCGGGAGCAACCGCGCAGCAGCGTCCCGCGCCGCCGTCCGGCCGGGGCGGAAGCCGGGGCTTTCAGGACCAGCCCATGCGCGTTACGAAGGACCAGGTCCAGGCGGCGCTCAAGCTCTTCGGGCTGGAGTTCCAGGACGCCGAACTGGACATGATGCTGCGAAACGTCAACCGCGCGCTCTACAACTACGAAGCGCTGCGCAAGATCGACGTGCCGTACGGCACCGAACCGGCGTTCGCGTTCCACCCCGGGCTTCCGGACCGCAAACCGGAGCGTGGGCCGCGGCGGTTCGTCACCACCATCCGGCGCACGCGTCCCGCGCGTCCGAAGAATCCGGAGCACCTGGCGTTCCTGCCCGTAACGGAACTCGCGCCGCTGGTGCGCTTCCGCGAGGTTTCGTCCACCGAACTCACCAGGCTGTACCTGGAGCGGCTGAAGACGTACGGGCCGAAACTGCTCTGCGTCATCACCCTCACGGAGGACCTGGCGCTGGAGCGCGCGGCCCAGGCCGACCGCGAACTGCGGGCCGGGCGCTACCGCGGGCCGCTGCACGGCATCCCCTACGGCGTGAAAGACCTGTTCGACAGCAAGGGCATCCTCACCACGTGGGGCGCGGAGCCGTTCGAGAAGCGGATACCGGACCAGGACGCGACGGTGGTCGAGCGCCTGAACAAGGCCGGGGCGATCATGCTGGCCAAGCTCTCGATGGGCGCGCTGGCGCAAGGCGATTTGTGGTTCCAGGGCCGCACCAAAAACCCATGGAACCTGGAGCAGGGGTCGAGCGGCTCCTCGGCGGGGTCGGCATCGGCCACCTCGGCGGGGCTGGTGGGGTTCTCGCTCGGGACGGAGACGCTGGGCTCCATCGTTTCGCCGAGCACTCAGTGCGGCACGGTGGGGCTGCGGCCCACCTACGGGCGGGTGAGCCGGCACGGCGCCATGGCACTGAGCTGGACCATGGACAAAATCGGGCCGATCTGCCGCGGCGTGGAGGATTGCGCGCTGGTGCTGGATGCGATCCACGGCCCCGACGGGCACGACCGCACCGTGGCCGACGACCCGTTCCACTGGGAGCCGCACCGGCCGCTGTCGGGCATGAAGATCGGGGTGCTGCAATCGGCGTTCGACCGCTTCCAGGAAGACAACAAGAAGATCTACGACCAGGCGCTGGCGGACCTAAAAAAGGCGGGGGTAGAGATGAAACCCGCGGAGTTCCAGGAGGACATGGGGGCAATCCGCTTCCTGCTGGAGGCCGAGGGCGCGGCGGCGTTCGACGACATCACACGCGACGGCCAGGTGCGCACGCTGAAGGGCCAATCGCCGGGCGACTGGCCGAACTCGTTCCGCTCGTCGCGGCTGATCCCGGCGGTGGAGTACATTCGCGCGCAGCGCGCCCGCACGCTGCTGGTGGAGAAGTTCGAAAAGTTCATGCAGGATTGGGACGTGATCGTGATTCCGTCTACCGCGCTGCTGACCACCACCAACCTGACGGGCAATCCGCAGGTGGTGCTGAAGTGCGGGTTCGTGAATGCGAAGCTGCAGAACGGCACGACCACGCCGGTGCCGCGCAGCATCGGGTTCCTGGGGAAGATTTACGATGAGGGTGCGCCGCTGCGGGTGGCGCTGGCGTACGAGAGGGCGACCGAATGGCACAAGAAGAACCCGGTGTTGGTGGGGTAGGCCTCCTGGCCTGCCCGCTTTTGACTTTGTTTTCGAACCGGGCAGGCCGGGAGGCCTGCCCCACTTTATGAACCGGCGCGTATTTCTCGTCACGGCGGGAGCGGCTCTGGCGCACGCGCAATCCGACGTCCCCGAACCCATCCGCAACCTCAAGCCGATGACGGACGGCGTCCGGCCGATCACCGGCGAAGAACGCCGCGCGCGCATGGAAAAGGCGCGCCGCCTGATGCGCGACAACAAGCTCGACGCCATTCTCTGCGCCGCCGGCAGCAGCTTGTTTTATTTCACCGGCAGCCGCTACCGCGAGGGCATCTGGATCCTTCCGGCGAAGGGCGAGCCCGTCTGGTACGTGCCGCAGGCGGACGCGGAGAAGGCGCACGCGGACATCCGGCTGGGCGGGAGCATTCTCGAATGGAGCCCGCAGGTGGGGCCGTATGCGCGGATCGCGCGGGCGCTGGCCGCGTCGGACAAAATCGGCGTCGAGGAGCGGACGCCGTTCGCCATGGTAGATGGGCTGCGGCGCGAGTTGCCGCGTGTGGAGTTCGTGAGCGCCGACCCGGTGACGGTCGGGTGCCGGGTGATCAAATCGCCCGCCGAGATCGCCCTGATGCAGCGCGCCAACGACATCACCATCGCGGCGTATAAGGCGGCGTTCGCCACCATGCGGGAGGGCATGACGAACCGCCAGTTGACCGCCAACATCGCGGCGGCGTACCGCGCGCTGGGGGCGCAGGGCGGCGCGATGGCCATTTTCGGAAAATACACCGCGTTCCCGCACGGCTCGATCCAGCCGCAGGAGCTTCGTGAGGGCGACATGGTGCTGGTAGACGACGGCTGCACGGTGGACGGGTACCAATCGGACATCACCCGCACCACGGTATTCGGCAAACCCACGGACCGGCAGCGGCAGATCTGGGAACTGGAACGCAAGGCGCAGGACGCGGCGCTTGCGGCGGCCAGACCCGGCGCGAGTTGCGAATCGGTGGACGCCGCCGCCCGGAAGGTCATCACGGACGCGGGGTTCGGCCCCGGCTACAAGGTGCCGGGACTGCCGCACCGGACCGGCCACGGGATCGGGCTCGACGGGCACGAGTGGACCTACCTGGTGAAGGGCAACAAAACGCGCATCCTGCCCGGGATGTGCTTCAGCGACGAGCCGACCATCGCCATCTATGGCGAGTTCGGAGTGCGCCTGGAAGATTGCATGTACATTACGGAGAACGGCGCGCGCATGTTTTCGAAGCAGAGCCCGGCGATCGACCAGCCGTTCGGATAAGCCATGCCACAGACCAGCGAAGACTATCGACCGCGAATCGCGAAACTACAGGACGCCATGCGGAAGGCCGGACTCCAGGCCGTGGTGCTCGAGCCGGGTCCCTCCATGCTGTACCTCACGGGAGTGCGGTGGGGGAAAAGCGAGCGCACGTTTGCGGTGGTGCTCCCGGTGCAAGGCGAGCCGGTCTGGGTACTGCCCGGCTTCGAAGAAATGCGCGCCCGCGAACTGATCCGGCTGGGCAACGACGATATCCGCGTCTGGCAGGAGGACGAAAGCCCGTACGAGCGCATCGTGCAGGGTCTGAAAGACCGCGGCGTGACCTCGGGGACGGTGGGGATCGACGACGCCGCGCGCTTCTTCGTGTTCGACGGCATTCGCAAGCTGGCGCCCAAGCTGAAGTATATCGGCGCAGACCCGGTGCTGAAAACCGCCGGCGCCATCTGACAACAAACAGTTAAGTAATACCCGCGAATAGAGCGAGTGAACTTTGCAGCTTCGCGCCACCGTGCTGTATGTCCTGAACGTGACCAACTTCATCCTGCCCACGCACACGGAACGCGCCTTCGGCGCGTGGGCAGGCTGGGAGGCCTACCCTACATGGACTTCAGCAGGTTTTCGTAGGCGTCGGTCACCGCATCCCACGAGTACCGCTCGCGCACACGGTCTTCCGCCCTGGCGCGCAATGCCGCGCGTTCCTCCTCGCGCATCGCCAGCACGCAGCGAATTTTCTCCGCGAGTTCGTCCGGCTCGAACGGGATCCCCGCGTCTCCCGCCACTTCGGCGTTCTCCGGCGTGTTCCTGTAGAGCACCAGCGCGCCGCGGCCCATGGCTTCGATCAGTGCCGGGTGCGTCCCGCCGACTTCCGTCGCGTGGATGTAGGCAAAGCAGTGAGACCCGAGTTCGTGGTAGCCGGCGCCGTAGATGGCGCCCGGGATGACGATCCGGGGATCATCGGTCGCGCGTACGCGCCGGATGTACTCGCCCGCGTACGGCGCATCGCCGATCAGGGCCAGTTTCAGCGGCGTTGCGACGCGCTCGAACGCTTCTCTCACGTCCAGCGGATGATTCTCCGGCTCCATGCGGCTCACATACAGAAAGTAGCGGCAGGGCTCCAGCCCCAGACGGTCCAGGACGGCCGCTGTCGGCACCTTTCCGAGCGCGGCGCCGTACGAAATGAACGTGCTCTCCTTGCGGTAGCGGCTGCGGTAGTATTCCTCGATGGTTCGCGCATCGGTCACCACGCGCGTCGGGCAGAACGTGGTGAGCCATTCGGAAGCCAGGTACCACGCCTTGGCGAGGCGGTTCCACTTCTTCCGCTTGCGCTCGATGCCATCCACGTTGAGCGCCACGGGCATCCCGAACAGCCGCGGCCAAAAAGTGAAGACGGCGTTGGCGCCGTTGCAGTAGAGCACGGCGTCCGCGCGATGCGCCAGCAGGTGGAGCGTGGAAACGAACGTGTGCGCCAGCGTATCCAGGTATTTGTGGCGGATGGTGGGGAGATACTGCAGCCGCACGCCGCGATAGCACGGGGCGGTGTGCCTGTCGCGGCAATACACGGTCACTTCGTGGCCGCGCTCGACGAGGCGGGTGGCTATTTCTTCCGCGAAGGTCTCAAACCCGCCGTAATTGGCCGGAATGCCGCGGGTGCCGAGAAGGGCGATCCTCAAATTACATTTTCGCCGCTTCGGAGCGCGAAAGCATCCTCGCCATCTTTTTCGGCGCCTGCTTGCTGACCGGATGATAGTGGAACCAGCTCGCGATGTACTGGTCGTCCACCCGCTTTGCGGACTGGATCAGGCGGCGCTTCGCCATCACGCGGCGGAAGTTTCTCGCCAGAAACCAGAAGGCCTTCAGGGACGTGTGCTCCCACACGATGCAGCAGCCTACCACCACCATGTCCCGCATCGTGATGGAAAACCAGTTGCGGCGGTACAGATCGGGCGAGATGTTCTTGAGCCGCATCAGGAAGCGGTTCTTCACCGAATGCATGTTGATGGCGGCAGGCAGGGCGCCGCGGTTTCCCGGCAGCACCTTGCGCACGTGATACCCGCGCGCGTACGGCACGTAGAGGCATTTCCAGTCCATCAACTGCGCACGCCACGCAACATCCGCATCCTCGCGGTACACGAAGAAATCGCTGTCGAAAAACTCGCCGTCGAGCGAGATGTCGTCGATCATGGCGCGGCGGTATAGAGCCGCGGCGGCCGTAGCCCCAAACACGTACTCGTACCGCAGGTAGTGGCCGTTGTCCACTTCCTGGCTGCCGCGGTCCAGATGCCGCAGCATGGGGTTGAAATAGATTCCGGTGGAATCCACTACGGGCTTCTCGGGAATCTCGAAGTGGGCCGTCATGGTCAGCAGCTTGCCGCAAACGGACCCGACGCGCTCATCGCCCTGCCCCGCCTCGACCAGCGAGCGGATGAAATCCGGCAGCAGCAGGACGTCCGGGTTCAAAGTCAGCACCCAGTCGCCGCCGGACATCCGGATCGCCTGGTTCTGGGCCGCGGCAAACCCGGCGTTCTCGTTGTTGTAGTAGACCTGTATCCGGTCTTCGAACTGTTCCAGGATATCGACCGTGCCGTCCGTGGAGGCGTTGTCGACAACGATGATCTCGCGGTTTGAATACTTCTGCGCCAGGACGGATTCGAGGCATCGCTTGATAAAGCGGCCGCTGTTATACGTCACCAGCGTGACGGACACGAAGTCGTTGTGCATTATGTACGCGAACCTGAGCTGGAGCTGCCGTACTTCCGTATTTACTTTGAATCGGGAACGGACAGAACTGCTCCGTCCTTCCAGCCGTAGACAAAACACCGGCCGGCGAGCCGAACGACCTTACTGTAAACTGCCAGGGGCTTCAGACTCCGACACGCAGATACTTCAACCGGAATTCGAATGAAGGAGCCCGTTACGACCGCCAGGCACACCACCCGCAGGGCCCTCGGGGGAAAGTGCTTTGCGGAATATCTAAGTAGACTACGATACCAGTAAACTTTTCGCAACTCTACTGTCATCTGCGAGATCGAATGCGCGCCCGTATGTTTCGCCACAGCCTGCGGTTCGAAATACAAACGATATCCCTCTTTGGCCGCGCGCCGGCAGAAGTCTACGTCTTCGAACCAGAGCGGATGGAATCCTTCATCGAAGCCGCCCAGTTCTTCCCAAACCGACCGCCTGACCATAAGAAATGCGCCGGCCGGCTGCTCCACCTCCGTGCGGGAGGTGTAATCCAGCCGTAGACAACGGTATTTTCGATTGACCGGGTTCGCCGGCCAGATCCGGTTGAGCAAAAGAGATTCCAAAACAAAAACGGTGGCTGTGGGAAACTTGCGAACCATGAAACCGACCTGGGGAGCGCCGTCCCGGCCCAGCAAAAGTCCACCGGCCGCCGCAGCCCCGGGCAGGGCGCACGCTCGCCGCAGCGCATCCAAACCGCTTTGCACAACAGAGTCCGGGTTCAGAATCAGAATAAACTCACGATTTATTAGGGAAAACCCTTGATTTACTGCGGCCGCAAAGCCGAGATTCGCGGAATTCTCGATGAGACGCACGCATTTCTGCTTCACCACGGCAACCGTAGCGTCCGTGGATGAGTTATCCACAACCACCACATCGGCGCCCGAGGGAACCAGGGCATCGAGGCAGGCACCGATTTCGCGTTCGGAATTGTAACTGACTATGACCACTCCGACTCGATCCATGTGTCACTTTGCCCCGGCGGATGTTAGTAAGAAATACATTCTCCAGTAAAAATCCCACCCCAGTTCTGCTTGCAACTTCCGGATCAGGACGTCATTTTCGCGGAGTTGCTGAAGAATGCCCGCTTGGTGCGAAACCGTACACTCGCGCCGGACTTCCGAGGATTTTCCAACGCCCTCGACCTTTCCCCTGAGCCATGCCAGTCCGGTTCCGTGACGCAGGGCCACTAATCCCCAAAGTGACTGCGCCACCGCCGCCGTCCACCAGCAGCGGAACAGGTCGCCGTTCGAGTAATGCCGCGCCATAAGCCAGACCTGGTTGCGGGACATCCGCCGCACCGTCTCGGGATGCCAGCGCCCCAGCGCGGCGCTTCCCCGGTGCCAGGCTACAGCTTGCGGCACGTACTCGCCGGCGAGCCCGAGCGCGGCGCAGCGCAGCCCGAAATCCACGTCTTCGAGATACGACTCGAATCGTTCTTCGAGCAGGCCGGTTTTCTCGAACACGGTCGAACGAAAAACCGCTGCTGTCCAGGGTACCGAGTACACGGTGCGCCGGTTCGCCCAGGCGGGTCCGTCGGCGCAACCGTTTCCGGCGCGCCATGGAGTGCCGCCCCGGCATACGAGGTCGAACGTTCCGTCAATGCGCTCCGGGCAATTCGCCTGGAGAATTTTCCCCGAGGCGAACCAGGCGTCGGTGGCGGTGAGCAATTCGAAGTAGTCTGGCGCCAGTTCCACATCGCTGTTGAGCACCGCGACCCACCCGGCGCGCGTTTCCCGGATGCCCCGATTGACGGCGGCGGCGAAGCCGGCGTTATGCCCCATCCCGATGACGCGTGCGCCGTGCGCGCGTGCCGCTTCGGGCGCTCCATCGGTCGATCCGTTGTCCACCACCACGAGTTCATCGGCTCGTAGGGTCTGGCGCGCCAGGCTGGCCAGCAATTTCTCCAGCAGGGGACGGCCGTTCCAGACCGGCACGATGGCGGCCAGGCTCATCGGAAGAAGCGTTTCTTCGCCAGGAACGTCAGATTCTGCACGCCGTCCCGCCACGGGTTCAGCTTCTTCTCGCCCAGGCGCGAGGAGTACATGATGGAAATCTCTCCGAACCGGATGCGCGGATTGCGCAGGGCCTCGATCTTGATCTCTTCCGAGAAGGCCATGCCGTCCGACTCCAGTTTCATCTCCTTCACGATGGACCGGCGAAACACCCACATGCCCGACTGCGAATCCCGCACCCAGCGAAAGAACAAAAGCGACATTGCCAGCGAAAGCAGCAGGTTTCCGAACTTGTGTTTGAAGCTCATGGACGCGTGGTCGCGGACCGGAAAACGCGAAGCGTTCAGGAAATCCACATCCAGGTGCAGGAAGGCTTCGATCAGGTAGGATAGCGCGTCCACCGGGTAGCTGTGGTCGCCGTCGAGCGTTACGATCACGTCTTTGGTGGCCACCGCGAAGCCGCGTTTGTAGCTTCTTCCGTAGCCCCGCACTGCCTCCCGGATGACTTTCGCACCCAGCGACTCCGCCACTTCCGAGGTGCGGTCCGTCGAGTCGTTATCCACCACGATGACTTCGTCCACGAAGTCCGGCATGGCGCGCAGGACCTTCTCGATACCCTGCTCCTCGTTCAGGCACGGAATGATGACCGTGATCGATTGACCCTTATACATGTTTCCGACTTTTTGGCACCGCCCAGCGTCTCGATATTATTATGGTAGCGATGAAGAAGCTATTGTTCCTTCTGTGCGGATCCGGCGTGCTGCTGGGCGCCGCCGAACTGGCCGCGGTCAAAACCGTGTACGTCATGCCGATGTCGCGGGGCCTGGACCAGTACCTGGCCAGCCGGCTCACGGAGGAACATATCTTCCAGGTGGTAACGGATCCCAAGCTGGCCGACGCCGTGCTCACTGACCGGATCGGAGAAGGCTTCCAGATCCGGCTCGAGAGCTTTTCGCCCAAGCCCGAGAGCGCCAATCCGGAGCCGGTGGCGAAGCCGGTGGCTAAACCGGTGGCTAAACCGGCGAAGCCGGCGAAAGACGAGGCGGAGGACAAGCAGGACAGCGGTGCGAACCTGGCGGGCGCTTTTTCCGACACCGTGAACAAGCTCGACAATCCGGGCACGAACTCCTCGTTCGGCCGGGGAAAGGGAACGATTTTTCTGGTCGAAGCCAAGTCGCGGGAAGTCGTCTGGTCTACCTTCGACCCGCCCAAGAGCAACAACCTGAAGGATCTGAACCACACCGCTTCCGACATCGTCTCGCGCCTCAAAAAAGACCTGAACCCGAACCCGAAGTCGAAGTAACCCGCGGCTCCGGGCCGCTCCGCCGCTTTTCGCGAACCAGCTCGCCATACCCTGCCACCAGCTTTTGCGTGATGGCCGCCATGTCCCAGTTGGCCTCGACTTCCGCGCGTGCCCTCGACGCCATGGCCGCAACCTCCCCGGAGCCTTCGAGAATCCGGATCACCCGCTCCGCGAATCCCGCGGGATCGTCGGCCATCAAGCAGAACTCGCCGTCGTTTCGCGCCAGCCCTTCCGCGCCGACAAGCGTCGACACCACCGGGATTCCGGCGGAGAAAGCCTCCAGCAGTTTCACCCGGACTCCGGAACCGCTCAGGATCGGGCATACGAACACCGCATAACGCGATAAGCATTCCCGCACATCATCCACGAACCCGAGCAATTCGATTGCCCCGGAATGATCGGCCCACGCGTGTGCCGGAGGAGGATCCGAACCCGCAATGACCAGCCGCGCGGTTGGCTGCTTCGCCAAAATCAGGGGCATCACTTCGTTGATGAACCAATCCATCGCAACGCGGTTCGGATCGTGGCGGAAGCTTCCGATGAACAGCATGGTCAGCGGCTCGCGCCCGCATGGCCGGAATTGATAGCGCGACGTATCGATTCCCGCGCGCAGCCCGGTCTTCAGCCGGTCCGCCAAACCGGGGAGGAACGAGAGCAGGTAGTCGCGGTTGGCCGGCGTGCAAACCTGCACCTGGTCGAACTTCCTCAGAGCGCGCAGTTCGTAGCGCAGCGCCTTCAGGTATTCGACCCTTGCGTTGATCTCGGCGGTCAACCCGGGGAAATGGCCCACGCCGCGCGCGACCGATTGGAAGTAGACGTCGTGTTCGAACAGCGCGCAGGGAATCCGCTGAAAATCGCCGCGGAATTGCGACATCGGCGTGTATTCCAACTGAAGCAGGTCGATCCGCTTGAGGTAGATCTGGCGGTGGATCAGCCACTCCAGATCGTCGATCGCAATCTCGCGCACGGCATACGGCTTCATCGACCCGGCGCCTTTGGCTTCACCGCCGGGCCGCACCAGCCACTCCGCCGACGCACAGAATTCGCGCAGCTCTTCGTTCTCCGCAGCCTGCCGCGCATAATCCAGCAGTTCCACCACGTGCACTTCCGCGAGCTTCGCCAGTTCCCGCAGGGTCTGGTACATGAACACGCCGCCGCCGTGCACCGGCGGGCAGATCGGGTAGGGCGAAACAAACAGCACCCGCGGTTTGGCCGGGGCCGGCTCCATCGGCGCAAAGCGGTCGCGGAAATAGCCGCCCAGCGGTCGCCGGAACGCCTCGGTGTCGCTGATCCGCGCCAGGGTTCCGGCCCGGCGGCGCGATCGCATCGCCTGCGGCAATTGCCGGAACGCCCGCCAGAGCGCGGCGAAGTTGGGCCGGCCGGGCACGTCGCCGAAAATCACCGCCAACAGCGCTCCCGCCCACGTGAACGCGAAATGCGACCAGAGCCTGGGCCACTCGTGAATGTTTTTCCAGCAGAAGAGCAGGAAGTTCTTCTGCAATACGGCCTGAATGTACTCCTGCGAAAACTTTTTCCCGATGGTGCCCCTGTGCTCGTGGAAGACCACGCTCCGCGGCTGGTAGAGGACCTTCCAACCGCGCTTCCAAGCCATGTAGCCGAGGTCGGTATCTTCCAGGTAGAAGGGCTCGAGCAGGCGGTCGAAGCCGCCGAGTTCGAGAAACTTGTGACGGTCGAAGGCGCACGATCCGCCGCCCCCATAGAAGCACGGGTACAGGTCCTGGATGGCCGCGTCGTCGCGATGCCGCACGCGCAAGGCGCCGTCCTGCCACCATCCCTGCGTCAGCCCGGTTTCTTCGCGCAACTTGCTCGGATCGCTGAAGAAGATCTGGCAGGAGACGGCGAAAACGCCGGGATCGGCGAAGCCTTCGAGCAGCGGCGCGAGGAATCCCTCATCCACCCGCATATCGCTGTTCAGCAGGACCACCACGTCGTTTTTGGCCGCGCGAAAGCCCGCGTTGGAGCCGCCGCCGAAGCCAAGATTCGTGGGAAGCGGAAGCAGCCTGACGGAGGGAAATGCGGCGCGTACAAAATCCGCGCTGCCGTCTTCGGAGCCGTTGTCCACCACGATAATTTCGTTTTCCGGATTGCCGGACATGGCGGCGATCACCGAAGGCAGGTATTTTTCCAGAAGGTCGCGGCCGTTCCAGTTGGGGATGACCACGGAAGCGGCTTTGCCCGCAGCGTGACGGTCGCGGCTCTGTGCGTCGGCGTCGCGCGACGGGCGGGCGTCCAACAAACGGCGCCAGAGATCGGCTGCGGAAAGCGCGACGATCACAATCGCGATCAGCAGGGGCGAAATCAGCAGGAGAGGAAGAGCCCGGAGAAATCTCTTCAGCAGGGCCATGTCACGCCGGGAGATCGGGGCCGACCCCGATCCTGCGGCCAAGCCTCACCCAGCGCGAGCCGCGCACCAGGGTCAACTGCCGCCCTAATTCGGCCGATTCCTTGTCCAGGCGAAGGGCCCAGGCCGTGCGTTCTTCCAATTCCTTCTCGGTGTGATGCAGGGCCTCCGCGGCTTTGACGACGGCCGCATCGCGTTCGCGCGCCCACTCCGTCTTCGCCGCGACATCCTCTTCGAGCTCGGCGATCTTGGCATCGTACGCTTCGGCCATGCGAAGCGCGCCCGCCTGCGACTCCGCCAGTTCCGCCTGCAACTGCTCGATGCGTTCGCCCCGCTCTTTCAGATCGCGGTTCAACTCTTCCGCCCAGCGGTTGCTTTTTTCGAGCGCCGCCTGCAGCTCCGAGAACTGCCGCATCAGGTCTTCGTGCTCGGCCAGCGCCTTTTCGAGCCAGGCATTCTTCGTGGCCAGTTCGCCCTCGAGCAGCTCGATATGCCGTTCCCGCTCGCGCAGCACGTTGGCGGAGCGCGGGACGTAAACGAAAGTCGGATTCCCGACTTGCGGCCGGTGCGCGCACACCGCCAAAAAGAAGTGCGATTCGTCCGGCGCCGGCTCGCTCGAATCCACCCGCACCTCCACGGTGTTGCCGCGGTCGTAGGGCTGGAAGGCAACGCCCTCCACGTGGTTTTCCAGGAACATCGAGACGTGCGGGAACACGGCGTTCAGCGCTTCGCAGAATTCCTTGAACTCGAATTCGTGAACATGGAACGGGTTTGCGCCGTCGGCGCCGCGCGATTCCGTGTAGTACAGCTTGTTGGGCGTCGAGACGATGAACTGCCCGGTGGGCGCCAGCACGCGCCGCGCCTCCAGCAGAAACTCGTTCCAATTCGACAGGTGCTCGATCACCTCGAACGCCACCACGAGTTCAAAACTCCCGTCGGCATGCGGCAGGGTGGTCACGGAACTCTCTTCGAACGAGAGATTGGGCAGTGCGTAGTTGGCGCGCGCGAACTCGATCGCTTCCGGGGCGACATCCACCCCCACCACGCTCAGGGCCGCGTCCGCCAGTTCGGCCGAACCGTAACCCGCGCCGCATCCGGCGTCCAGAACCCGCTTTCCCCGCGCCAACCGCGCCGCGAAGGTGTAGCGCGCCAGGTGCTCGTTCAACAAATCGACGTCTACCTGGCCGGGTATGACTCGCTCGCCCGTGAATTCAGCCAATCCGTTTCTCCCGCATCGGAGCTGCCACTGCCTGCGCGCTCCCGAGTTTCGCGTTCACCTCCACGCGACAGGGCATGTGCAAGTACCCGTAGACCTCGTGTTCCGACCGGGACATCTGGAGCGCCAGGGCATTGTCGATCCAATCGCACATCGTGTAGCTGTCGAGCGTTCCGTCGGCGATCGCCGGCGAAAAAGAGAACGACGCCGGGTACAATTCCGGAACATCGACGTGAAAGTCCACGGTGTAGACGTCGCCGGGCTGCATCGGGGGCAGTTCCTGAGCCTCGCGCGCCGTGTTGGTCCCGGAGAAGTCGATCCCCAACTGGTTGCGCAGCATGAACCCGACCATGGGAACCGCCACCTGCGCCTTCGCACGCACGCTGATCCGCACCACGATCCGGGATTGCGGTTCCAGAAGGTGTATGGGGCGCCCCTGCTCGTCGAGGACGGCGATCCCCATCACTTCCGCCCGCCCGTCGCCATAGCGGTGATCGATATTCGGTATGGTAGTCACGACCTCCGGCGCCTGCACCGCGGCTGCCCGAAGCTGCTTCTCTTCCTCCTCCGCCTTGTGACGCAGGTACCGGGAGTCTTTGGCCGTCATGGCGGCCAGGTACTTCGCGATGACCTTGTCCGGCGCGCCCGATTCCACCACGCGGCCCCCTTCGAGCCAGAGGACGCGGTCGCCGATGGCCTTGACGTCCGCCACCGCGTGCGAAACGAACAGAATCGTAACCCCCCGTGCCCTCAATTCGTGGACCTTGCGCATGCAGCGCTGGCGGAAGTAGATGTCGCCCACTGCCAGAGCTTCATCCACCAGCAGGATCTCCGGATCCACGTTGATGGCCACCGCGAAGGCCAGCCGGACCACCATGCCGCTCGAATACGTTTTGACCGGGCGGTTGATGAAGTCGCCGATTTCTGCGAAAGCCTCGATTTCGTGGTACCGCTGGTCGATTTGCCTGGTAGTCAGACCCATGATCGCGCCGTTGAGGTAGACGTTGTCGCGGCCGGAGAATTCGGGGTTGAATCCCGCCCCCAGTTCCAGCAGCGCGGAAACGCGGCCGTTCACCGCCGCGGTTCCGGCGGTCGGCGCCAGGATGCCGGCCACCATCTGGAGCAGGGTGCTTTTGCCGGAGCCGTTCTCGCCCACGATGCAGAAGGTCTGGCCGCGCTCCACCTCGAAGCTCACGTCGTGAAGGGCCCAGAAGTCCCTGTGCCGCTTCAACCGGTTCAGGCAGAGCAACTCCTTCAACCGGTCGCCCGGAGTGTCGTAGATGGCGTAGCTCTTGGAGACTCCCTGGAACTCAACGGCTTTCACGGTTTGGCGAAAGACCAGTGTAACGGAAGTCGAGCAGGGGATGTCGAGCCGAGATCATGCCCTCCCGGCTCAGACCACATTCCGTCCTGTTAAGATCGAAGCCGGCTGCTAAACGCGCGGACGAAGCGGGGGTAGTTGGCCGGGAGGTCGCGGTGGGCGCCCACCCTTGCAGGCATCGTCCATTGCGACCTAAAATGATCAAAAATGCGTTTCCTCCAGTTCGCCCTTGCGACCTTAGTGTTTTTGCCGCTTGGATATGCTCAATGCCCTGCAATGGGCACCTCGACAGACGTGTCCCCTACCTTAAAGGTCGACCTTCGTGCGAAGGAGACGCCGGTCAAGGCTGGATCGGCACTCTGGATTGAGGTCACCATGACCAACCCATCTAATCACGACGTTTCATTCTGGAAGAGTACTAATCCGAATTATGCAATCGAAGTCGCCGATGAAAGCGGCAAGCTCTTACCAGACAAGAGACCGGGCTTTCGCGGTGGCCGTCTTGACCCGACTCTATTGGACCCCAAGAACCTAGATCCAAAGCTGGTGGACAGCGGCGAAATCGTCAAAATGCTAAGCGGTAGCCTCGTTTGCGTGACAATGAAACCCGGTGAGAATCTCGTTGATCGCATTGACGTCACCAAGTTCTACGATATGAGTGGCCCGGGGAGCTACTCGATTGCGGTGGAGGGGATGGGCACTGCTAAAGCAGGGGCTGTGAAAGCAAACTCTGTAAAGGTTCTTGTGACCAAGGAGTGATCGGGAACCGATCAGGCGAGCCCTTGATAGAACGCCTCAGGATGGGGGCCTGACGCCAACCCAGCTATCGAAAGGCTGTGTGTGTGCGCAACCAAAAGCAAGCTGACGCCGTAACCTGGTAATCTCAATGACCCAGGCGCAGGCCTTCGGGCCCAAATCGGGAGAAGTCGGTGGCCGCGGCGACTGATGGAATGCGAAGAAGCAATAAAAGGGCGGCCGCCGACCCCTCCCGTATTCTCTAATTCGCGAGCCGGAAAGACTGCGGTATAAACCGCGGCGCCAAACGATAAAACCCGCGGCGCGTCAGAACTCGCGACCGTTCAGCCGAGGAAGCCGGAAGCCGCCCTTATTGTGGATTGGTTCTATGCACTTCCTCCTTTAAGTGGCTCCCCCTGATTGGGGATCTCGTCTTGCGGCCCTTGTGAAACGGGCCTTGGAAACGGCAACGAAACCGCTTCCAATTCACAATATGCGCCTTGGTCCGGGGGTTGTCAATAGGCCGGTCGCCCTAGCCATGGGCCCTATTACCCTCGACGCTCCTCCGACTGGACCGCGATATACAGATCTGCTTTTCCGGATTTTTGCTACCATGGAAACTTCAAGGGGGTGTGGTGTTTCTCATCACTCGTAAGAAGCAGTTCGGTCCCGCTACCTTCCTCTGGGACGTGAAGGCGCCGGACGTGGCGCGGGCGGCGCGCCCCGGACATTTTGTTATGGCTCGCATTGACGAGCATGGGGAACGCATCCCGCTGACGGTTGCCGATTTCGATGCGGATCGCGGTATTGTCACCGTCGTGATCCAGGCGGTTGGCAAGACCACCATGGAAATGATGTCGCTCCGCGAGGGCGACGCGATTCTCGATTTCATCGGCCCTCTCGGGCTTCCCAGCCACATCCGCAAGCTCGAAGGCACCGTCGTGATGGTCGGCGGCGGACTGGGCGTGGCTCCGGTCTTTCCGCAGTTGCGGGAGTATAAGCGGCAGGGCAACCGGACCGTTTCGATCGTCGGCTTCCGCAATAAGGACCTGGTCTTCTGGGAGGACCGGTTCCGTGAATTCAGCGACGAACTGATCGTCACCACCGATGACGGCAGCTATGGCCGGCACGGGTTCGTCACCCACGCGCTCGCCGACGTGCTCGCCGCGGAAAAGGACGTTCGCGAGGTAGTCGCCATCGGCCCGATCCCGATGATGAAGGCCTGCTCGGAGGTCACCCGCCCCTCCGGCGTACCGACCATCGTCAGCCTCAACTCCATCATGGTGGACGGCACGGGGATGTGCGGCTCCTGCCGCGTGACCATCGGCGGCAAGATGAAATTCGCCTGCGTGGATGGCGCCGATTTCGACGGCCACCTGGTGAACTTCGACGAATTGAACCTCCGGCAGAAGCGCTTCGTACGCGAGGAGAAGGCCGCGCTGGACCGTTTTCGCAACGAATCCGCCACGCTGGCGAATTTGCGGAGCGCGGCGGAAGCGAACGGCATCCCGCATTCCGCGTGTGAATTGCCGGAGCCCCTCGCGGAGCAACCCGGCCCCCGCATTCCCAAAAACATCAAGACCATCCCGCCCGAACGCGCTCCCATGCCGCATCAGCCGGCCGAAGAGCGCATCCACAACTTCAACGAAGTGGCGCTCGGCCTCGACCTGGAAGGCGCCATGCACGAAGCGGAACGCTGCCTGCGCTGCAAGAAGCCGCGCTGCGTTCCGGGCTGCCCCGTCGGAATCGACATCCCCGGCTTTATTTCCGCCTTGCAGCACCGCGACATCAAGCGCTCGTACCAGATTCTGAAATCCTCCAACGCGCTCCCGGCCGTCTGCGGCCGCGTCTGCCCGCAGGAATCGCAGTGCGAGGCCACTTGCGTGGTCGGCGCGAAATTTAAGCCGGTGGCCATCGGCAGGCTCGAACGCTTCGTGGCCGATTCGGCGATGGGCCGCGGTTGGGACGAGCCGCCGCAGATCGATGCCACCGCGCAAAAGAAGGCAGCCATCATCGGCTCCGGGCCTTCGGGCCTGGCCTGCGCGGGCGACCTGGCGCGGAACGGCGTCAAGGTCACCATCTTCGAAGCGCTGCACGTTGCCGGCGGTGTTCTGAAGTACGGCATCCCGGAGTTCCGTCTCCCCGACGTGATCATCGATGCCGAAATCGAAAACATGAAGAAGCTCGGGGTGGAGATCCGGCTCGACACGATCATCGGAAAGCTCTTCACCATCCCGCAGTTGCTCACCGAACAGGGCTATGACGCGGCGTTCGTGGGCACCGGCGCCGGGTCGCCGAAGTTCGCCGGCATCCCGGGCGAGGCGCTGAACGGCGTCTTCTCGGCCAACGAATTTCTCACTCGCGTGAACCTGATGCGCGGCCATCGCCAGCCGATCTACGACACTCCGGTGGGCATGGGAAAGCGGGTGGCCGTGGTGGGCGCGGGCAACACCGCGATGGATTCCTGCCGCGTCGCCAAGCGCATGGGCGCGGAAAACGTCACGGTGGTGTACCGGCGGTCGCGGCGCGAGTCGCCCGCCCGAATCGAGGAACTGGAGCACGCCATCGAAGAAGGCATCGAATTCCTCTGGCTGACGAACCCGGTGGAGATCACCGGGAATGCGGACGGCTGGGTCACGGGCATGCGGGTGCAGAAGATGGAACTCGGCGAACCGGATGCTTCCGGCCGGCGCCGCCCGGTTCCGGTCGAAGGCTCGGAGTACATGCTCGACGTCGATACCGTGATCTACGCGCTGGGCACCAGCGCGAACCCGATCATCTCCCAAACCACCCCCGGCCTCAAGACCAATAAGTGGGGCTACATCGAGACGGACGAGCGCACAGGGATGACTTCGATTCCCGGCGTCTTCGCGGGCGGCGACATCGTGACCGGCGCGGCCACCGTGATCCTCGCCATGGGCGCGGGCCGGCGGGCCGCCCAGGGCATGCTGGAATACATGGGAATCCATTCCCCGGACCAACCGCAACAACTTGCCGAAGCAGGGAGAGCCTGATATGCCATCCTCTTGTCCCAAATGCCACCGCGTGCTCGACGAAGACGAAATCTGCTGTGCCCAGGTACGCTACTCGTGGCGGTGCAAAAGCTGCTTCAAGCTGACCACGGGCTTCGCCATTCCGTATGGAAGGTGCTTCATGTGCGGGGGCGAACTGGAAGTCATTCCCGGGCGCGAGCTGGGCGATTCCATGCGGTTTCGCGCCATCCGCGACGCCGTGCAGTTCGAACTGGACTCCTTCCACTTCTACAAACTCGCGCGCGACAAGGCCGCCACGCCCGATCAGCGTGCGGTGCTCGAGCGCCTCTACGAAGCCGAACTCGACCACCTGCATGAGCTCGACGAGAAGTATCATGCCCATCTCGACCGGGAGGTGGTGGAACTCTCGGCCAGCGAGCAGAACCTGCTTTCGAACTGGCTCTTCCGCGGCATTCGGGTCAACGCCGAATCCGGCATCGCCGACCTGTATCGCGCCGCCCTCGAAATGGAGCGCCGCACCCGCGACCACTTCCGGAAACTGGCGGCGGAACTGGAGGACGGGCTGGAAAAGGAACTCTGCGCGGAATTAGCCGCAGAAGAAGAAGAGCACGTGGCGCTGCTCGAAGGGGAACTCGAGCAGATCAAGTAAGGTTCAGCTCGCGCGCTCCAGAAAAGCGCGCCAGCGACGCGACGGAGCGCCATCCCGGGTTTCCCGCTCGACCGCGAACCGCAGCGAGCGGTTCATGCGCTCGAGTCTGCGAGCTTCCTTCCGCCGCAGCCTGAGTTGCACCAGCAGCAGCGCGTCAAGCAGGGCCAGAAACATGAAGAGGAGTGCGTCCGGAAAGCCCATGGCTCGATCATAGTCCGACCCGGCTTCCGAATGGACCCTGCCTGGTAACATCCCGGTACGCAGTACAAAAGGGGCGAATTGGGACTTTTTCCCGTAAAGTCAAACCCGGGGCAGGCCAGGAGGCCTGCCCCTTGCGGCGCGTCCACAATGGCCGGGCAGCATTACGGCAACAATTCGCCGGTCATGATTGCGCCTCCCATGGCCGCAATCACGCTTTGGAACTTCACCGCCATCCGGCTGTCGCGAGCGATCCAGAGAGTTTCGTGCTCCGGGCCGCCCTCCGCCGAGGTGATCTCGACCTTGAACGCATCGAAATTCCCCGCCGGAACGGCAACCGATTCCGAGCCCACGACTCTCAACTGGAGGATCTTCGGTTTCTGCTTCTGTAAGTCGAAATTGCGGAACGTCGCGGTGTAGCCTTCCGCCAGCGGGAGCGCGGCAAAGGCCTGCGGCGAACCGACCGGCTCGGGGAAGAGCGGCCCGCCTAAATCGGCGGAGATGGGCCTGTCCTGCCCGTCCATGCTCATGGTGCCCGTCGCCTTGTTGTCCGCAAACTCCACCTGGATCTTGACGGGGCCCTGCGTGACTGTCCGTTGGCGCGGGATGAGCGTGCCCTTTGCCAGCGTGACCGTATCGGTCGCAGCACCCATGGGGGTTTGCGAACTGCTGACCACGGTCCACGCGCCGCCCTCTTCCCGGATTTCGACCGTGGTCGGGATCTGTATCTCCTCGCTGCCGACCGTGAGCTTCGCCTGGTACTTGTAGGTGCCGGGCTTGAGGTCGGTCGCGGGCTGGGGCGCTCCGACAGAGGCCGCATCCACTTTCTTCGTGAGCGTGACGGTCTTCGGATCGACTGTGATTTCGCCGAGCCGCTTCACCACCTCCGGAGTTCCGCCCTCCTGGTAGCGCCCGTCCAGGTGCATGGCCAGGAACTTCTCGGCAGCCATAAACATGGCCATGTTATTCACCGGACGCGCGAAGCCGTGTCCTTCATCCGGCGCAAGCAGGTACTCCACGGCAAAACCGCGGTCGCGCAGGGCGATGACGATCTGCTCCGCTTCCGCCCGGTTCACGCGCGGATCGTTCGCGCCCTGAACCACCAACAGCGGCGTCTTGATCTTCGACGCCGCATTCAGGGGCGAGCGCTCCGCCAGCCAGGCTTTCCCCTCGGGCGTGTTGGGATCGGCCATGCGGGCGTACATCATCTTGCGCCCGGCCTCCCAATACGGCGGGATCGAGTCCAGCAGGGTCAGGAGGTTCGAGGGGCCGACGATATCCACCGCGGCGCGGTACAGATCGGGCGTGAACGCAACCCCCGCCAGCGTGGCGTACCCGCCGTAGGACCCGCCCAGGATGCCGACGCGCTTCGGATCCGCCGTGCCCTGCGCGATCAGGTACTTCACTCCCCAGGTGAGGTCGTCCTGCATCTTGCCGCCCCACTCGCCGTTCCCGGCGTTGAGGAACTCCTTGCCGTACCCGGTGGAGCCGCGAAAGTTCGGGCTCAACACCGCATAGCCGCGATTCGCAAAGAACTGCGCCATCGGGTTATAGCCCCAGCCGTCGCGCACCCAGGGACCGCCGTGGGGCACCACCAGGACCGGCAAATTTTTCGGGGGGATTCCCTTCGGTAGCGTCAAATAAGCCGGGATTTCCAGCCCGTCCGATGACGGGTAGCGGATCGGCTGCATCGAGGCCAGCGCTTCGCGCGGCACCTTGTCCCGAACCCGGTATTGCAGCGCGATGGTTTTGGCCCGGCGGTCGAACAGGTAGGTTTCGCCGGGTTCGGTGTCGCTGAAGGCGTTGATCAGCCAGCGCTGCTCATCGTGCGTGCGCGACCCGATCGAGATTTCGTTTCCCGGCAGCTTTCGCTTGAGCCACTCGTAGTCCCGCTCGTACTCCTGGTCCCTGAAATAGTAGCGTACGCGGTCGTCCTGGTAGGCGGTCACGGCAATCTCGTCGGTGACTTCGGAGAAGATCGCGTCCCCGAAATCCACGCGCTTCAGCGGGTCGGATTCCACCGCCTCGGTTTTCCCGGTCGCCGGGTCGAACAGCACCAGGGTCGAGAGATCGGTGGCCTCGCCGTGATTCGTCTCCATGTACACCCGCTTGCCGTCTTTCTGGAACCGCAGCGGCTGGCAGGTCTCGAAGACGTTGCAGGAGAATACCTTGGTGAAACCCGCCGGATCGACCCGCAGGATCTCGGTGTCGCCGTTATCGGCCGAGCGCAGCGCCAGCCGCAGGTTCGCCTGGAGGTCGAAAATCCACCCGGCGATCCGCTCGGTGTTCTTGCGGATCAGGCTCTTCTCTCCGTTCGCGATCTTCACCTCGTAGAGGTCGTGCCAGGCTTTATCGCGATCGTTGACGCCGATAAAAACGACATCCGGCCGGCTTTTTGGTGCCGCATAAAGCTGCACCGTTACTCCTTTCAAGCCGGTCAGATCGCGCGACGGAGGAGCGGCAGCCCCGGACGCGGCGGGCGCCGCCGGATCGACGGCGTACAGGCTGTAGTTCTCGTCGCCGTCGTTGTCCTTGACATAGCAGATGTACTTGCTGTCGCGGGTCCAGAGGTAGCCCGCGACGGGGCGCTTGGTTTCGGTGGTCAGCAGCCGGGCGGCGCTGAACGGCTCATCGGAGGCTTTGACCCACACGTTGAGCGTACTGTTCCAGGGCTTCAGGAAGGCAATGAATTTCCCGTCCGGGGAGAGTTTCGCGCCTGCGATTTCCGGGTTGCCGAACAGCAGTTCCCGGTCGATCAGCGGAGGCAGTTCCTGGGCGGGATCAGGAGGGAATACGGTGAGTGGAGGCATAATGTTCCGGTGGGGCAGGCCTCCCGGCCTGCCCGGTTTTAAAATCAAAAAAACTCAAAAACGCGCCGGCCGGGAGGTCCGCGCCACCTTTCACGCTTCGAACCGGTACATGGCCGATTCGATCGCCACTCCGCGCACGTCGATCCGCTTCAGGTCGGTCGTCCCGACCCCGTGAGCTTCGGCCAGCGCGAGAGTGTTGTCGCAGGTGCGGAACGGCGCCGTCCCGCGCGCGGCACGCGGGTTGTAGCCCATCACCGCGGTCGCCACCGCATCCGTGCAAACGGGGTTGAGGCCGGCGAGGAGCACCTGCGGCTTGACGGTCCGAATTCCGCGAACCCACGGCCCTTCGCCGCCCGCCACGGATTCCACCCCGTCGATGATCGCCAGGTGAATCGGCCGCGACGCCGCCAGGTCCGCCACAATGTGCGGGACGCGGTAACCGGGGTCGTGGTTGGCTCCAAAATGCAGTTCCTGCGGCGCCGATTTCGAGGGCTGCCGCTTGCCGTCGTGCCCCACGCGGACCCTGCCGCTGGTCGGGTTCTCATTCGGCTCGTTCGCTCCGGCATCGTCTCCGTAGATGGAAGCGGGAAGGGTGCCGAAGAGATTTTTCAAAGAGAGCGTCACGCCGCAAGTCGCATGGTTCTTCAGCTTGGCCATACTGACGTAGACGTCCGTGTCCTCGTACGCATGGTTCAGGTCGTACGCCGGGTACATGTAGGGATTCCCCGGGACCTTGAACCGCGAGTACGTCTTTCCCTTGCCCCGCGCGTTGGTGTTCTCGAACTCGACTCCCGGCGCGGCCGATTGCAGCGTCCGCACGTTCCAGCCCGAATCGAGCATTACTTCCTCGAGCGGCCCGGAGGTGGCCCAGGCGCTCTCGACGAAACGGATCCGCTTCGCGCCGGCCTTACCCATCAGGTACGCGGCCGC
Source organism: Bryobacterales bacterium (assembly GCA_963796485.1). Classification (GTDB taxonomy): domain Bacteria; phylum Acidobacteriota; class Terriglobia; order Bryobacterales; family Bryobacteraceae; genus CAWCDJ01. Next base: position 273,276 of record CAWCLV010000006.1, on the reverse strand, counting down.
GCCCAATACTTTCGGATGCGTGTAATGCGTGATGGCCGGGGCCTTGCCCTGGAAGCGCTGCCCCGGGCTCCCGGTCATGTTGACCTTGACGGTCACGGTCTTGTTGCGGACCAGTTTCTCGATGCCCCCCAATTGGTCGAACAGGGTTGCCAGCTTCGCGGTGACGTCGTCGTCGTACGAAGCGCATTTGCCAATCGCGACGGGCGAGGCCGGCGCCGTCTCCGCCCCTTTGAGGAGCGGCGCGGCGCTGATCATCGCGAGCCATTCTCTGCGGGTCATGCTATTGCTCCAGTCTGACGGTGGCGCAGACCGCGACCTTGTCCAGGTCCACACCCCCTCCGTCCTCAGTCGGGTAGATTTCCAGCTTCTTCTCCGAGCCTTCCGGTGTGAGCAGCGTGGCGCGGCTGAACTTCCCCATGAAATGAACCGTCACGTTCTCCACCGGATAATCCGAGTAATTCACCAGATGCAGCACCACCGTTTTGCCGTCCGGCGCCGTGAGCAGGTTGGAGAGCATCGATGACACGTTGAACAGCCTCACCCCTAAATTGCGCCGGCCGATCATCGAGTTCACGTCGTGCCAGATGTCGTTCAGCCGGTCCAGTTCCTTTTGGTCGAGCGTGATGCGGTTGCCGTCGGGGCGCGCGTCTTTCCAGCCCGGCGGTCCGGTCAGCACCATTCCGCCGGAGCGGGCGAACGCCTTCAGCACGTCTTTTTCGCCGGGCGTGAGCGCTTCCGCATCCACGTCCACCGCCATGGTGGCCCCGGCGAGCGCCTCCGCGCTGAGGTGCTGCCTGGGGATGGCCCGCACGGGAGTGTGCTTCACCGCGATCATGTCCAGGATTCCGCCGGAAAGCAGGCCGCCCTTGGCCGGATCCTGAACGATGGCGAGCATGCCGTACTCCCGCATCCCGCGCCACTCCTTGTGGGCCTCGAAGTACGCCAGCAATTGCGTCATGCGGCGCCAGTCGCTCATCGCATCGGCATCCCGCTTGTGCAACCGCACCGCAAAATCGGGGTCGAACGCCACCACCCAGCGCGCGCCCGAAGCGGCTGCGTCGGCGATTGCCTGCAAATAGCGCGCTGCGGGAATGACGGTGTGGGCCGGCGGACGGTTGGCGACCCAGACGGCGGCATCGCCCCACGCCCTCACGGCACGGATGAACCCGGTATTGGTATCGATCCACGCCGAGCCGCTCGGACCCGCCCGCGTTCCGCCGTTCTCCTGAACGGCCACGCCCGGCCAGACACCCTGATACGTAGCCAGAATGGGCGCCTGCGAACCGAGCGGAATGCGATTTCGCGCCGTGATCTCGACCACCGGGGCGGTCCCTGCCGACTGCCTGACGGCGGAGGCCGCGGGCTCCGGATAGTCACCCTCGAGCGCGATTCCCGTCACCTTCGCGGTGAGCGCTTCGGATGCAGCCGCAGGCTCCGCGCCCGGCCCGAGCACCGCGAGCGTGACGATTCCCCGCGCCGCGGCCGCCGCCGCAAAATCGGCCGTGTAGTTTTCGAGCAGCAGGCAGTTGACCGGGGTTCCTGCCAGCAGGTCAAGCGATGCGGCGTCCGTCCAAGGCCAGCGCACCGGTACCCAGTCCGCCGGTTTCGGTGCGGCAGGACACACCAGCGCGCCGAAGCCCAGTACGGCCGTGCAAACAGCCGCTCGCATCCACATAGTTCTTTTTAATTTACGACACCCCGGCAGGCCGCGGTGCGGCACGCTACTTCTTTTTATCGAACCGCAGCGCCGCGGAGTTGATGCAAAAACGTTCGCCCGTAGGCTCCGGACCGTCCGGAAAGACATGGCCCAGATGAGCGTCGCACTTGCTGCAAAGCACCTCCGTCCGGTCCATAAACAGGGTGCGATCCGTCTCGGTTCGTACGTTTTCCGCGGCTGCCGGCGCCCAGAAGCTCGGCCAGCCCGATCCCGAGTCGTACTTCTCATCCGACCGGAACAGCTCGGTCCCGCAGCAGGCGCAGCGGTAAACCCCTGGTTCGTGGTTATCCCAATACCGGCCCGTAAACGCGCGTTCGGTCCCCTTCTTCCGCGCCACCGCGAATTCCTCGGGAGTGAGTTCCTTCTGCCATTCGGCATCGCTTTTTTCGATCTTGTTCATTTCTATAGTTCCCTTCCGTTCCCCTCGATCGGAAAAGATCGCAATCCGGACCCGCGGTCCCGATCCGTTCATCCTCGCATCCGGCAGCGGCCGTTCCCGGCGATTCGAGAGCGCCAGCCATCCGGCAAACGCAACCGGCGTGATGAGCATGGCCCTGCGAGACACACCGGCGCCGCCGATTTCCCGAAACACGCTCATTTGATGCCGGATTCACGCTTTTCGCTTCGACGGGGGGGCAAGTGGCAGGGCGCTTGCAATCTCCATCCCGTGCCTCGGAGGGGTGACGTAGACCGTGAAGTGGAGCCCCTGGAACAGGAGCCTTCCGTCGAGCCCGCCACCCCGCCCGAGACCCCGGCCAGGAAGAGGGGCCTGGTTCGCTGGGCGATCATTCTGGGCGTAATTGCCCTGAGCGTCGGACTGTGGTTCTGGTGGCACGGCCGGAACCGCGAATCCACTGACGATGCTACGGTGGACGGCCACATCGTTCCGATTTCGCCCCGGGTTTCCGGCCACATTTTGCAGGTGCTGGTCAATGATAACCAGCATGTGGAGAAGGGCCAGACGATCGTGATTCTGGACCCGAGCGATTACGAAACCCGCGTGCAGCAGACTCAGGCGGCGCTGGACGCGGCGATCGCGAAAGCCAACGCCGCCCAGGTGAACGTGCCGCTCACGCAGGCGACCACGACCAGCGGCACCGCCGGAGCCCAGGCCGCTCTGACTACGGCGCAAGCGCAGGCCAGGGCGGCGCAAGTGGCCGCCACGCAGGCGGCAACTTCGGAGGTGAGCGCGGCGCATGCCAACGTGGCGCAGGCCGAGGCCAACAATAGCAAAGCCCAGGCCGATCTCGACCGGATGCGCCCGCTGGCCGCCAAGCAGGAGATCTCGAAGCTGGAGTTCGATTCCTATGTGGCTGCCGCGCGCGTCGCCGCCGCCCAACTGACCTCCGCCCGGCAGCAATTGAACTCAGCGCGGCAAGCCGCCCAGAATGCGCGCGCCAATGCGCAGGCAGCCGCATCGAAGGTAGGCCAGGCCCGCGCCGCGCTGCAGCAATCCAAAGCCAACCAGCAGCAGGTCCATGTGAGCGAGGCCGAAGCCAATTCGGCCAAGGCGGCCATCGAGCAGGCGCGCGCCAACCTGCGCGCCGCGCAACTCGACCTGGGGTATACCAGGATCCCCGCACCGGTCACCGGCGAAGTCACGGATAAACACGCGGAACCGGGGCAGGTGGTCCAGCCCGGCCAGGAGCTGATGGCACTCGTGCCGCTTCAGGATGTATGGGTCACGGCGAATTTCAAGGAGACGCAACTGGCGCACGTCCGGCCCGGGGACCCGGCCGAGGTTCACGTGGACACGTACGACACCACCATCCAGGGCCGTGTGAACTCGATCGCCGGCGCCTCCGGGGCCATCACCAGCCTGCTCCCGCCGGAAAACGCCACCGGCAACTTCGTGAAAGTGGTCCAGCGGATTCCGGTGAAGATCACCTTCGACCACCTGCCGCCCGGGATCGTGCTGCGGCCGGGCATGAACGTCGAGGCGACCATCATCACGCGCTAGAAAACGCGGCCCGATCCCTCACGGTCTACTAAGGCCGGCCCTACTTTCCCTGGAGCCGTTCCTGTACCACGCGGAGTGCCGCTTTCGCCGGCTCCAGCGTAGGATTGAGCTGCAAACACGTCTGCAACTCCTTTTCGGCTTCGGCGAATCGTCCGGTGCGTCCCAGAGCAACCCCGAGCCTTCCGTGCAGCTCGGCATCGGAAGGCCGGAACGGGAGGGCCTCCTGGTATTTGGCGGCGGCGCCCGCATCATTGCCGGATTGCGCGAGTGCGTTTCCCCAAAGGAATAGGACCTCGCCCAGGTGCTCGTTGGATTTGGCATCGTCCGGACGGACTTTCAGCACTTCCCGGAAATCGGCGGCGGCCTGGTCCCATTTGCTGCCGGCGGCTTCGGCGCTGGCCAGGTCGAACCGGGCGTCCGTGTAACCCGGGTCGAGTTTGAGGGCGCGCTGGAACTGCTCCTCGGCTTCCGGCAGCCGGTTCGCCGTGAAAAACGCTACCCCGAGTTCGGTAGCTCCGACCGCGCTGGTCGGCTTGCTCTTGCAGGCAACCTCGAAGTGGGAAATAGCACCGGCGATGTCGCCTTTATTCAGCAGCACGTCGCCCATGGTGTAATTGGCGGTGAAATCTTCCGGATGTTTCTCCAAACGCTGCCGCGTGAAGGATTCCTGCAGTTCGGCCCGGTGATCTCCCGGCTCGACGGGGAGAACCTGCAGCCAGAGGTGCCCCATTTCGTCAATCGACCGGTTGCCGCCGGTCACTTCCTTCGGCGGGTCATTCGGATTGCGCACGTTTCCAGTGGAGTTGTCGTAGTGATAGCTCATGGAAACAACGCTGCCTTTGGGCAGAAACACCGGCTCCTTGTAGCGGAAAACGCCCTGCCAGCTCAAATCCCAATTGGGAATGCGGACCAGCCACTTACGGGTGCCGTCCGGGAGCGTCGCGTAGCCCTCCATCAACCTGGCGAGATAGTGCGCGTGCGGGTACACCGCGAGCACGTTCACATCCATCGGGATCGTGATCTGGTCAGACAGGAGAAAGTCCTTGTCACCCGCCGGGATATCGATTTTGTCGTCGCGTTCGAGTTGCACCAGGTACGGGAATTGCGTTCGGCGGCTACCGGTGAAATAAATGCCGATCTCGGGGCTGACGGTTTCTTCGCGGCCATCGGGGCGCATGTGGACGTTGAGGATCAGGTCCATGCCGGGGTCGGCGCGCCATGCCATGCCATCGGGCTCCACCACGGGTTCGCTGCCGGGCTTCCAGGAAAGGAAGTGACCGTCGGGGTCGAACGAGTCTTCTTCCACCGATAGATCCATGCCGCCGAAGCCGGCGCCCGGAGATAACTCTTTCCGCCGGGAGGAGCGGGAGCGATCGATAATCACGTTGGCGTGATGAAATACGCGTGCGTTGCCGGGCCGCACCTCAATCGACTTGACCCAGCGGCTGGTGGTGATCGGTACCGGGAGGATGAAATTCCAGAAGACTTCCTGGCCATCCGGCGCCAGATGGTAGGGCTGGCCCGCACGCAGCACGAGGTCCGGCTGCCCGAGTTGCCATTCACCGGAAAACTTCGGCGGGTTCGGAGCACCCATAGGGTCCCCCGCAGGCGCCCCCTGGCGCACCCAATCCTGAATCAACTGGATCTGGGTATCCGTCAGACGGCGCTCCTCGAAGAAATGCCCGTAGCCCTTCTCCGGAAGCCAGGGCGGCATGTAGTGGCTCTTCGTGACGGAGGCCACCAGCGACGCGCGCCGCTTCACGTCCTCGTAGCTGAGCAGCGAGAACGGTCCGGACTCGCCCGGCCGGTGGCACGGTGAGCAGTTTTCGTAGACAATTGGTGCGATCTTCTGGTAGAACGTGACCGGCGCAGCAGCGCTCGCCGGCATTGCCAGAAACAGCGCCGAAGCCAGACCGAGGCTCCCGCGGACCCCTGTTCGATTCATGAGTGCTATCGGTCATTATGCTACATTCGACCGCACCCGCGGCCAAGCCCCCGCCTATTCGGGCTTCCGGTTGCGGCGCCTGACAAACAGCAGGAGCCCGAAGACCAACGCCATTCCGGCGGCTACCACTCGAATCATCGTCTGATCCATAAGGCCAGTATCCTTTCCAGCTTTCTTATCGGCCGATCATAGGTTTTCCATCATCGGAAGCAGATCGCGAACCAGCCGGATCATCACCGGCCCCACAGTCACGATGAACAGCGACGGCAAAACACAGAAGAAGATCGGGAATACCAGTTTTACCGCCAGCTTGGCGGCGCGCTCTTCAGCCCGAGCCCGAGCCATTACCCGGAGATAGTCGGCATGCCCGCGCAGGCTCTGCGCCACGCTCGTCCCGAAGCGGTCGGTCTGCACCAGGACCGCCACCAGCTTCTTGACGTCCTCGACTCCCGTGCGATCGGCCAGGTTGTGCAATGCCTCGGGGCGGCGCTTGCCGGCGCGCAATTCCAGGTTCATCACCGTGAATTCGTCGCAAATCTCCGGATGGGCCCGCTGCAGTTCCTTGGCCACCTGGATGATGCTCTGGTCGATGCCGAGCCCGGATTCCACGCAGACCACCATCAGATCCAGGGCGTTCGGCAACCCGCGCTGGATGGCATGCTTCCGCTGCCCGATGCGGAACGAGAGGTACTGGTTGGGGGCCATGTACCCGAATGCCGCCAGCGCGCCCGTCACGATCAGGGCCCGGTCCGGAGTGGCCTTCGACCGCAGCGCGAAGACCAGTCCGAGCAGCCCGAGGCCGCAGCATCCGGCAACCCGGGCAGCCCGCAAAAGGCGGGGAGCCGAGGGATTGCGAAACCCCGCGCGCACCATCCTGCGCTTGATTTGGGGCAGGTCCCTGGGCGCGGCCGGCAGAACCCCGCCGATCCGGTTCACCAGTTCCCGCCAGATCAGCGCGGAAGAAGGCAGCGCGGCGGCCGGAGCGGCGCCCCGGTACGCCAGCCGGTCGAGCGAGCGTGCGCGGCTGGACCGGCGTCGCGTCGCAAGCAACGCGGTGGCGCCGGAAACCAGCACGAAAACGGCGATCGTCAAAATTCCCAGCACGTCACACCTCGATGGTTACGATCTTGCGGATGATCAGGTAGCCCACGAGTTGCAGCCCGATTCCCGCCGCCAGCAGTTGGTGGCCGGCCGGGTCAACGATGAAAAATTTCGCGTATTGCGGATTGACCACGAACATCAGCGCTGCCACGCCCACCGGGATCGCCGAGATAATCCGGCCCGACATCAGGCCTTGTGCGCTGACCGTGCGGATCCGCGCCCGCAGTTTGAAGCGCTCGCGGATCAGGTTGGCGAGCTTGTCGAGCAGTTCCGCCAGGTTGCCGCCGGTGCGCTTCTGCAGCAGCACGGCCGAGACGAAAAACTGTACGTCGAGCGAAGGCACGCGCTGCGAGAGCTTCTGCAGCACCACTTCGAGCGACTGGCCCAGGTTCTGCTCCTCGAAGGCGCGGCGGAACTCCGCCGCCAGCGGGTCGCTGTATTCGCGCTGCACCATCTCGAGCGCCACGGAAAAAGCGTGCCCCGCGCGCATCGACCGCGAGATGAATTCCAGGCATTCCGGAAACTGCTCCTCGAAAGCCTGGATCCGTTTGCGGGATTTGCGCCGCGCGTACCAGAGCGGCGCCAGCCCGGGGACCGCGCCCGCCGCCAGCGCGAGCAGCGGCACGCGGTTCGCGGTGGCGGCGGTCGCCGCCGCAAAACCCGCCAGGAAAAGTGCCACCGAGCGGTGGAGAAAGCCCGAGGCGCCCCATTTCAGGGCCGCGGTCTCGAGCAGCCTTTCGAGCGACTGCTTGAGCCTGAGCCTTTCGAGCACCCCGGCCGCCATCCGCCCGCGCACCTGCCCGGCGGCCTGGATGAGGGTGGGGCGCGCGCTCCGCCTGGCCGTCGCCGCCGGCCCTGGCCGGGCGATCCGCCGTATCGCCACCGTCGTCGTGCGGCGATTCATCAGCGCGGTGAGCCCGGCATAAACGGCCAGGGAGCTGGAAAACGCCAGCAGGAAGATCCAGGTCATTCGCCCGCTCCGACCTCGACGACCTCGTCGAAGATCCACGAGGGCAGCCGGAACCCCGAGGCGATCAGCTTGTCGTTCGATTTCGGCAGGATACCGGTCGCGGCAAACCGCCCCAGCACGCGGCCGTCGGGCGACACGCCGCGCTTCTCGAACACGAAGATGTCCTGCAGGGTCACGATATCGGTTTCGATTCCCGTCACTTCGGTGATGTTGGTGACACGGCGCGTACCATCGCTCAGCCGCGTGCACTGCACCAGGAGGTGGACGGCCGAAGCGATCTGCTGGCGGATGGCCGTGAGGTGCATGTTGGCGTTCGCCAGCGTCACCATCACTTCCAGGCGCGAGATGGCATCCCGCGGGCTGTTGGCATGGACGGTGGTGAGCGAGCCGTCGTGCCCGGTGTTCATGGCCTGCAGCATGTCGAGCGCTTCCTCGCCGCGGACCTCGCCCACGATGATGCGGTCCGGCCGCATACGCAGCGCGTTGACCAGTAGTTGCCGCTGCCGCACCGCGCCCTGGCCTTCGAGGTTGGCCGGCCGGGTCTCCAGGCGCGCCAGGTGCGGCTGCCTGAGCTGCAGTTCGGCCGCGTCCTCGATCGTGACGATCCGCTCCTTCGGCGAGATGAAGACGGAGAGGCCGTTGAGCAGCGTGGTTTTCCCCGCTCCGGTCCCGCCCGAAACAATGATGTTCAGCTTCGCCCGCACGGCGGCCTCCAGGACGCGCAGCATCCCGGGCGTCATCGAACGCTTCTCGACCAGGTCCTCCGGCAGCAGCTTATCCGTCCCGAAGCGGCGGATCGAGAGCAGCGGGCCATCCACGGCCAGCGGCGGAATGATCGCGTTGACGCGCGAGCCGTCGCCCAGCCGCGCGTCCACCATCGGGTTCGATTCGTCCACCCGGCGCCCCACCTGGGAAACGATTTTGTCGATGATCCGCAGCAGGTGGCCTGCGTCGTGGAACCGCACATTGGTCAGTTCGAGAATGCCCTTGCGCTCTACGTAGACCTGGCTGTGGCCGTTCACCAGGATGTCGGAGACGGTCGGGTCCTGCAGCAGCAGCTCGAGCGGGCCGAGGCCGAAAACCTCATGCAGCACCTCGTCGGAGATCTGCTGTTTCTCCGCCGCGGTCAGCAGGTTGGGCTCTTCCGCCACCATCGCCAGCACGGCCTGGCGCACTTCGCCGCGAATGCGGTCGTCGTCTACGCCGGCCAGGGCATCCAGGTTGATCCGCTCCAGCAGCTTGCGGTGCAGCGTGAACTTCAGTTCCTGGTATTCGGGTTTCAACTCGCCCGGACTCGAGGAATACCGCAGCAGGCGCTGCTCCCAGTCCGGCCCGGCATGGATCTCCTCAACCTTCACTTTCGCACCTCCGGCGGACCGAGAAACGGTTCGGGCATGGGCGGTCCCGGCACCTTCCCGCTTACGGGCAGGGCGAACTCCGGGGTCACCACCACCACCAGCTCGGTCTTCGATTTGGTCAGGGCATGGCTGCGGAACAGCCAGCCCAGGACAGGGATGTCGCCCAGACCGGGGACTTTCGAGAGATCGCGCACCACCCGCTGGTCGAGCAGCCCCGCGATCACAAAACTCTGCCCCTCCGCCAGCTCCACATCCGTTTCGATCCGGCGCGTGGAGAGTGCGGGAATGCGAAACCCCGACACGGTGACGCCGTTCGACGGATCGATGCTCGAAACTTCGGGCTTCACGTGCAACTTCAGGGTCTGGTTCGGCGTGATCTCGGGCAGGAAGCTGAGCCGGATGCCGAACTCGCGAAACTGAACCGTGACCGCACCGGCGCTGGCTCCGGACTGGAGGACCGGAACGGGAAATTCTCCGCCGGCCAGGAAACTCGCCTCCTTGCCATTGGTGGCCACCAGGTTCGGCTCCGCCAGCACCTGCATCATGCCGCGCGTTTCCAGGTCCTGCATCAACGCCCCCAGGTTCAGGTCCGGCCGGAACGCGAAAATGTTCAGCAGGTCCGAAAGCGCGAATTTGGCGGCGCCACCGCCCGCCATCTCCCCGAGTGTGCCGGATTGCGACTGGCCGGTCGAGATCCGCCCGATCGTGTTTCCGGCTCCGGTGGAGAGCAGGTTGAACGCAAACGCGGAAGTTGCCGAGCGGTTGAGCTCCGCGAAGCGGACGCGCAGCAGAATCTGGCGCTCCGGCGGCGGCGGCGCGATTTCAACGTGGGCCACCGCGCCCTTGACCGATGCCGCCACCAGCGCGAGCGCCCGCTCCGCAACCGCGCGGCTGCTGGCGTGGCCGATCAGCGCGAGCGAGTCGCGGGTTGCGCGCAGGTCCAGCCGCTCCGTTGGAAACGTCTCCTTCAGCAAGTCGCGAAGCGGCTCCAGGTTGGGCAGTACCGACACTTCGTAAATTTTGCGATCTCCGGTTCGAGACCACACGACGATGGTTGCCTGGCCGAGCGCCTTCGCCTGGATCAGCACCTCGTACTCGCTGGCGGCCACGGCGTCGACCGTTTCCGGGTTGGTCGTGGCCACGCGCGCTACTTTTCCCGGGCAGTCCACCACCGCCCCGCGTCCTGCGGTCAAGGTAATCGTCGCAGGCGCCTCCGCCGTTGCCGCTGCGGAAGCGGCCCCTGCGAAGGCGAATAAGAAAACGATCAGGCGCTTCATTTCAAATCCCCTGGTTTGGGCAGCGCTTCGAGCGTCTTCACGCTGCCGCGGATCATCATCACCTGCTCCGGCGGAAGCGGCGCGGGAGGGGCTGGAGGCGGCACGACAACCGGCGCTAGGACCGGCACCGGTCTGGCGTGGCGCGCCGTTTTCGGCGCAGGGGCCGGCGGAGGCTCCACGGGAAGCGCGAGCGCCCCGTACAACTCCAGCGTCTGCCGCCCCCGCGTCCCCGAGGCCAGCTGGTCCGAAGAGTTGCGCAGCACGAGTTGGATGTGGCCTTCGCTGTTCGCCAGCGTCAGGGTTTCCGCGTCCGATGGGCTCACCAGCAGCGTGACCACCGGGGTGTTGATGCTCTGGCTCTTACCGTCCGTCTCGAAGATCTGTCCGGCGGAGAGCACCGTGAGGTTCTGCAGCACCGTGCGGGTGAAGCTTTCGTTGCGGCCCGGCGGGCGGCCCGTCACCAGCACGTCCACGCGCATCCCCGGAAGCACGAAGCCGGCTACCCCGACCACGTCGTTCACGCGCACGGACATGGCCCGCATCCCCGGCGGGATCAGCGGCGCGAGGCCGAGTCCGCTGCCGCGGGCTGCAATCCGGGCCTCCACCACGGGCTCGTCCGGCTGAATCGCGCTGATCACCGGCCGGTCCAGCACATCCTCGATCCGCGTAAACCCGCCCGCCGGAAAAAGGCCTTCCGGAACGTTCCGCAGCTTCACGGAGTCGCGGGTCAGCGTGGAGCCGAGCGGCAGCGCCCGGGCGGCTACCACCACCGCCTTCTGCGGGCCCGCGCGGGGGCGCCGCGAAAAGCCGGCGGCCGCCCGGTAAAAGACGCCGGCCACCAGCAGGCCCCACACAAGGCTGACGGTCAAAACGATCCAGAAACGCCGGTCCATCCGCATGGTTCACCTCTGTCCCAAAAACGCTATCCAGGCGCCCGCCACGATTGCCGGCGCATAAGGGATCGCCGCCGCGCGCGGTTTCCACAGCGCGGCGCCGGCCGCCAACACCGCACCGGCGGCGGCAGCCAGCAGGGCCGCCAGCAGGATTCCCGCCGGCCCCAGCAGCGCCCCGAAGGCCGCCATCAGTTTCAGATCGCCCGCGCCCATCCCGCCCAGCGCGTAGAAGAGGAGGAACGCAGCCAGCCCGAGCAGCGCGCCCGCGAGCGAAATGCCCAGCCCGCGCCAGCCGTGGCCGGCAAGCCCGAGGGCCAAGCCCGCCAGCACGCCGCTCGCGCTGATCGGGTTGGAAATTTTCCGGTGCAGCAGGTCCTCGACGACCGCGGCACCGCCGAGCGCCAGAATGCAGAAGTCACGCGCCGTCATCGGGATGTTGCTCCTTCCCGCCGATAGAAACTGGCGACCGGGTCCTCGTAAAATTTGCGCCAGCCCGGCTCCCGCTCGAGCGCGGCGTTCAACGCGCAATCCCGCGGCAGCAATGCCAGGTCGAAGCGGTATCGGGCCAGGACATCCCGCCAGCCGCGGGCGGCCGTCATGACGGTCCGGTAATCCGCCTCCACTGCGGGTCCATAGAAATCGCTGCGCCCGTCGAAGAAGACCCGGCGCGCCGGGTAGAGCCGGTAGATCAGATAATCCGACCACTGATCGGACGATAAAACTCGCGGGTTGGAAGAAGAGCTCGCGAGCAGGCTGAGATTCCGCTCCACCGCCTGCACCGGAAAGCGAGCCGCCGGGAATTCCGCTGCCGGAGACGCCGCCAGCGCCGCCGCTCCCAGAAGCGGCAGCCACCAAGTGGCGCGGGGCCGGCTCCCCAGGTCGCGGGCCATTTCCCAGAAAACGCGCAGCGGCGCGCGGGGCGGCGCCGATTCGGCTGCGCTCCGCCACAGCCGGGCACATTCGCCGGCCACCACGGGCGCCGCCGCGATCGCAAAGAACGGAATGTGCCGGGCGGATCGCAACGCGGCGAAGGACCAGGCCAGCACCAGCCCACCCTCGAACCACTCGCCCCGGCCGATCGTCCTCGACGCCATCGCCACGGCCACAAGCAGCAGAATGGCGAACACGACCATTCCTTCCGACCGGATGCTGGGAGACTGGAACTCCTGCACCTGGTCCAGAATCCAGGGCGCATTGAGATACGCCAGGATGTGCCGGTGCAGTTCGAATCCATACGGGTTGAGTCCGCTGGCGAGCAAACAGGCAATCGCCGCGGCACCGTGGCGCCGCGCCCAACTGAAATCGCGCCTCAAAACGTCGATCGCCGCGGCGAAGACCAGGGTGGCCGGCAGCGCCACGAAGCCGGCGTGCAGATTGGCCCAGAGCGCCGCCAGCGGGGGCAGAACCCAGGTCAGCCAGGGACGCGAGCGCGCTTCGTCGAGAACCCACAACGACGCGGCATAGAACAGGATCGAGAAGACGTGCGGCCTGGCCAGGTAGTGCACGCTGGAGGCGCTTACGGCCGCGAGCGTGACCGCGAGCGCGATCCAAAGGCCCGATCCGCGCCGCAGCAGCCACCAGAAGAGCAGCGCGGCGGCAAGGCAGAGCAGCGTGCCGGCCATTTTGGCGACGGCGGTCAGGCCGCCATGGCGCCACGCGATCGCGAAGCCGGTGTCGGAGAGCCACTCCCAGGCGTACCAGGTTTGGGCGGGGCGCGTGAACGAAAACGGGTCCGAGCGCGGCGCCTGTCCGGTCGCCAGCACCAGTTCGCCGGTACGCACGTGCCACCCCGTGTCGCCATCGGCCAGCAGCGCCTCCCAACCGCCGGGCCGCGCGAAGGCGGCCAGCAGGAGGACCACGAAAAATACGTCCACCAGCGAAGGCGCGAGCCACCGGGGTACCGTTCGGCCAAGCGGGATGGCTGTGGAGGTTGCGGACATTTCGCTACCACTCAACAAATCGGCCGGTAATCCCGCTTCTTGAACCGGCGCGCGGTACTGGAACCCGTACCATTGGAATCGGGGCGCGCAGAAAGCTAAGGTGATCGCAGCAATGACCCTATGCTGAACCTCTTAGTCTTCGTCGCCCTGCAGGTGGGCGACCTGGCAACAACTCTCTGGTTTCTGGCCCGCGGCGTGGAGGAAGGCAATCCGCTGGTTGCCACGATGATCCGGCTGTCGTCTCACCCGGCGGCGGCGCTGGTAGTGGTCAAGGCCGCCGCGTGCGGGCTCGCGTTCCTGGCCTGGCGCGGCAACCGCACCCGCCTGCTCCGGCGCGTCAATCTGCTGTTCGCGATGTGCGTTGTCTGGAACCTGGTGGCGGTGGCGCGCGCTGCCGGGTGATGACCTGATCCGGCGCCCCCGGCCGCATCTGCACGCACCCGGCCGCATCTGCACGCCCCCGGCCGATTCTGCACGCCCCCGGCCGCATCTGCACGCCCCCGGCCGCGCCTGCACGCCCCCGGCCGCATCTGCACGCCCCCGGCCGCGCCTGCACGCCCCCGGCCGCATTCTGCACGCCCCCGGCCGCGCCTGCACGCCCCCGGCCGCATCTGCACGCCCCCGGCCGCGCCTGCACGCCCCCGGCCGCATCTGCACGCCCCCGGCCGCATCTGCACGCCCCCGGCCGCGCCTGCACGCCCCCGGCTGCATCTGCACGCCCCCGGCCGCGCCTGCACGCACCCGGCTGCGCCTGCACGCACCCGGCCGCATCTGCACCCCCCCGCCTGCGTCGTAGCTGCAGGAGACGAGGAGGAGGCCCGGTGATCGCTAAGGTGCTTATTCTTTCGACTATTTGCCTTTCCCAGCCCTCATCGGCGACAGTGCTGGGCGCGACCGAAAGCCAGGCCGCGGGCTCCGACCGCATCCTCATGAAGACTGGTGACTGAATTCCAAACCGAGCAGGCCGGGCGGCCTGCTCCACTTTCAATCAAACGTAGTAGATGAATCCTTCCTCGCCGTAGTCGCCTCCGGTTTGCATCTCCTGTCCCGGCCGGTGCAGAGTGGGCAGGCCTGGAGGCCTACCCTACTCAAAGACGTGGGGGACGAAGCGGCTGGTGTTGGTCGTGACCGGCGAATCGGATTCGCGGATCCCCATTCCCGCCGCGACGTTCCCTTCTTCGTGACCGATCACCCAGCTTCCAATCACCGGATATGCGCCGTCGAACTCCTTCAGCGGAGCCAGGTCCTGGTAGATGAATCCTTCCTCGCCGTAGTCGCCTTCGGTTTGCATCTCCTGTCCCGGCCGGTGCAGAGTGATGTTGCACCCTTCACGCCCGAGCAGCGGCTTCCGGATCCACGACATCAACAGTCCCGGGCTGTCGAACCGTGACTCGAGCAAATACGGGTGCCGTGGATACAAATCCCAGAGCACGGGCAGCAGACCCTTGTTCGAAAGCAGCATCTTCCACAGCGGCTCGATCCACACCGTCGGCGCCATGCAGAGGTGCTTGCCGAACTCCTCCCGCACCATCCATTCCCACGGGTACAGCTTGAACACCGCGCCGAGCGGCTGATCTTCCGGTCCCACGAAGTTGGCCCCGTCCCAGCCGATTTCGGTGATCGGGAAGATCGACGTCGTGAGACCCGCCTGCTGCGCAGTGTCCTGAAGATACGTGACGGTCATCCCGTCCTCGGCATCGTCCATCGAGCACAGATCGATCCGGCCGCCGGGAAGATACGGGGTCAGGAATTTCCAGAGCGCCACGAGCCGTTCGTGGATCGAATTGAACTGGTCGCGCTTCGGAAAGACGTCCTGAAGCCAGTACCACTGCACCACCGCCGCCTCGAGCAGCGAGGTTGGGGTATCGGCATTGTACTCGAGCAGTTTCGGCGGATGCACGCCATCGTAGGCCAGGTCGAAACGCCCGTAGAGCGACGGCGGCTCCGCTTCCCACGAACGCTCGATCAGCTCGACGGCCTGATTCGGAATGCCCATCCGGCTGTACAGCCGGTGATCGATGATGTGCTGGGCGGCCGCCAGCGTCATCGCCTCCAGTTCGTTGGTGGCGGCTTCGAGCGCATCCACTTCCTTCGCGGTGAACTCGTAGAACGCCGATTCGTTCCAGTAGGGCTGCTCGCCGGTGTGCCAGGTGAGGCCGGCTTCCTCGACTTTCTGCTGCCATCCTTCGCGGGGAGAGATCGAAACTCGTCGCATTATGAACTGACTCCATGGGCGGCGCCGGTGGACCCGAAGCCGCCGTGGGTAGTGCCGGATGCTGCCGGTCCCGGTGAGTATGATCCGCGCGGCGCGGACCGAACCACGCCTCCCCGCGAAACGTAATCGCGGTAGGAGTCGAAGTAATACGGATACGGGTTGCGGTATGTCATCGGATACCAGGTGCCTCCGTAATAATACCCGCCTCCGCGAATGGCATCCGCGCAGGCCGTTGCCTCGAAGTACGACGATTCGCAGGGGTCGCGGCGCCGGCTGCACGCCGCCAGAGCCACCACCGAGACCACCGTGAGGGTGACCTTCGACGATTTCTTCATGGATTTAATATGCTACCGCGAGGCTTCACTTCGGGGTGAAGGTCGATTCGGCGCCGAAGCGTTTGTAGTCGCTGTACTCGATGCGAAGGCGCTCGCGGAGCGGCCCGCCGCGAAACTGGAGCGTGTCGTCGGCGTAGGTGTAAACGGGGAACCAGTGGCTGCCGTCAACCGGCTTGCGGATCGTCGTGAATCGCGGAAACAGATTCTCGGTCTTGAGCGTGCGGATCTCGGGGACCGCTTTGCCTTCCATCCGCACGATGTTGTACTCCTTCTTGTCCACCCAGATCATGCCCTGGAAGAGCCGCTGCCCTTCCAGGATCTGGCGCGGCTCCACTTGCAGCACCCAGCAATCCACGCCGTCCATATTCTCATCGCCGCGAAATTTGGTTTCGTAGTTCCAGAGCTTGTCCATGGTCAGCACCATCGGCTGGATGTCGCGAATGTCGTGAAAATCCTCGGGCGTCATCACCAGGGACTTCAGCGTGTTCTCGATCTTGCCCATCACCTGCTCGGTGCGCTCGTGGGTGGGGGAGAAGATCACGTCGCGAACTTCCTTGTACCTGCCGCGCTCGCCTCCGTGCGTGTCGAGCTCCTGGAGGATTACCGTCTGGCGGTAGGTGTACTCGTTCCGCTGCACTTCGGTGGCAGTCTCCCGCCGCGCCACCAGCCGGGCCAGGTTCTCAGGTGCTTCCTGGGCAGCGGCTACGGCCGCAAAAAGCTCGGATGTTAGAATGAGGCCGATGACCAAAGCGCCCGGCGGCTTCCGCGCCGCCCTGCTGACCGGTTGGCTCGTCCTGGGCGCAGCGGGCGTGCTGTACGCGCATTGGAAAGGGATTCCGAACTGGGCGGCATTTCCGGTGCTCGCCGCTTTTCTCATCGTTTATCCATTCTATCTGCTGCCCGCGTTTCCCGCCGTGCGCGACCGGCTCGCAGGCAAATCCCTGGTCGCGTACCTGCTGGCCGCGGCGCTGCTTCCGTACTTCGCCTGCTGCGCGGGCGCGGTGGCGTTCGACTGGCAATCCGTGCTTCGCCTGACGGCGCTTGCGGTCGCATTCGGACTCTGGTACATCGTCCTGCCGGTGAATATCCTGGTCGATCTGGGCTTCCTCGCGATGATCCCGGCGGTGCTGCTGGGGAAGTATTTCGAACCCGTGTACCGGTCCCTTTACCCGCCGTTCAAGGACATCGTCTTCCTCGGACACATCACCTTGATCGTACTGGCGGTGACGGTCCTGATGGTAGAGCGGCGCGTTTATGCGCCCGACTACGGATTCCTTCCGAACGCGCACGAATGGCGCATCGGGGTGGTCCATTTCGTCTATTTTCTGATCTGCGCTTTGCCCGTGGGCCTTATGCTCGGCGCCATGAATCTGGGAAAGCCGGCGCCGGTCTGGAAGGTGGGGGCCATGTTCATCGGGTTCCTCTGGACGGTGGCACTCTCGGAGGAGTTCTTCTTCTGGGGCGTGCTGCGGCAGTGGATCGAGGACTGGACCTCGACGCGCCGCGCGGCCTGGCTGGGAACGGCGTTTACCTTCGGCCTCGTACACATCGGCTTCGCCGGCAAGTTCCCGAACTGGAGATGGGTTATCCTGGCGGCCATCCTGGGGATTTTTTGCGGACGCGCGCGGAACCAGGCGGGCAGCATCAAGGCGGGGATGGTCACCCACGCCCTGGTGTTCGCCGCATGGCGCGGTTTCTTCAGCTAGAGGTACAATCCTAAGTTCATGGCAAAATTGGGCTTCTTAGGGCTTGGGCTGATGGGTTACCCGATGGCCCGCAATCTCCGCCACGCCGGCCACGAAGTGTCCGCCTGGTCTCATACCGCTGAAAAGGCCCGCCAGTTGGCGTCCGAGGAGCAGGCCCGTTTCTGCGCCACACCGCGGGAGGTCGCCGGGAACGCCGACTTCATTTTCCTCTGCGTCGGCGATACCGCGATGGCGCGCGAGGTCATCCTGGGCGACAACGGCCTGATCCATGGCGCCCGTCCGGGGACCGTGATCGCCGACGCCAGCACGGTGAGCCCCAGCGAAAGCCGCCGCATCGGTTGCGAGCTGAAAGCCAAGGGTGTCGAGTTTCTCGACGCGCCGTGCACGGGCTCGACTCCCGGGGCGCAGGGCGGCACCCTGACCTTTATGGTGGGAGGCGACCAGGCTGTGTTCGAGCGGGTCAAACCCTACCTCGAAATCATGGGCAAGCGCCTCTATTACTGCGGCGGTCCGGGGATGGGGCTCCAGGCGAAGCTTTCCCAGAACCTGATCCTGAGCAACATCCTGATGGCGTTCAATGAAGGGATGGTGCTGGCGACCAAGGGCGGGGTGGACCCGAAGCTCATGCTGGATATCCTGGACAACAGCGCGGCCAAGTCGGGACTCATCTCTTATAAGGCTCCTTTTGTCTTCCGCCGGGACTTCGGCGCAAATTTCTCCGTAAAATGGATGGATAAGGACATCGGGCTCATGCTGGAATCGGGAAAGGAGCTAGGGGTTCCCCTGACTTTGACGGGTTTGACCCGCCAACTTTTCCAGACGGCGATCGCCGCGGGACACGGCGAAGAGGATATCTGCTCTACAATCAAGGTGTTAGAAGACTTGGTCGGGATTCAGGTTAAAGCCTCGTAAAAAAATACAGATTTCTGTTGCTTCCAAAAACGGAATCTATTAATATTGGAATTAAGCCGGGGAGGCAACTCCCACCAAAGCGAGACTAACCTCTAAAAAAAAAGACCCCTGAAGCAATCCTCCCCGGCGCCCGAAAGGGTTAGAGGCCTTCAAAAGAAAGAACCCCCCAAAACAACGGATCCCTTTTGGCAACGGTTGCGTACCCGATGACCACGAGCGCTTGCCACAAGAACGATTCAGTACTACCAACCCCTTTCCCTTCAATCGATTCCAGCTCTTGCGCGGGCGCCAGGCGTTTTTCTGCTATCATGGCAGATACGCTCGATCGAGATGCCGCCGCGATGAAAACCCTCACCGTTCTGGGTTCTACCGGGTCGATAGGTACGAACACGCTGGACGTAGTCAGGCGCAGTCGCCACCAATATCAGGTGTATGCCCTTGCCGCAGGGCAGAACACCGAGCTTCTTTTCTCCCAGATTCTGGAGTTTCGTCCGAAAGTCGCCGTTCTCGCGACCTCCGAGGGCGTGGCCCGTCTATCGAAACAGTTGGCGGATTGCGAACTGGCGCGACAGGACTGGCCTGAACTGCTCTCCGGCCCCGAAGCCCTGGTCCGGATTTCGGTTGCCGATCCGGTAAATACCGTAATCTCCGCGATTGTCGGGGTGGCCGGCCTCCCGGCCACGTTCGAAGCGGTACGGCGCGGCAAACGGGTCGGCCTGGCCAATAAAGAGGTGCTGGTTTCCGGCGGCAAGCTGGTGATGGAAGCCGTGCGGCAGCATGGAGCCGAATTAATCCCGGTGGATTCCGAGCATAATGGTGCTCATCAGTGCCTGCGGGCGGGCAACCGGGGCCAGGTCACGAAGCTGATCCTGACCGCTTCCGGTGGCCCCTTTCGGAACACCCCGCGCGAGGCATTGCATTCGGTGACACCGGAACAGGCGCTCAACCATCCAACATGGAGGATGGGGAATCGCATCACCATCGATTGCGCGACCCTCATGAACAAGGGGTTCGAGGTCATCGAGGCCTGCTGGCTGTTCGGTTTTGCCCCGTCCGAGATCGATGTGGTGGTCCATCCACAGTCCAGCGTTCATGCGATGATTGAGTACAGCGATGGCAGCGTGCTTGCGCAGATATCTGCGACGGACATGCGAATGCCGATCCAGTACGCTCTGACCTACCCGGACCGCCGGGAAGCCCCGGTTCCGAAGGTCAACTGGGCGGAAGCGCGAAAATGGGAGTTTCTGCCGCCGGATTTCGAGAAGTTTCCCTTGCTGCGGCTGGCTTACCAGTGCCAGGAGGCGGGCGGCGCCTCGACCTGTATCCTCAACGCAGCCGACGAGATTGCTGTAGAGGCTTTCCTTCAGGGCAGGATCGGATTCCTGTCCATCCACGAAATAGTATCGGAGACGCTGGCGAAGATGCCTGCCAGGGAGCCCCGGACGGTGGACGAGATCCTGGAAATCGACCGGGAATCGCGCGCGCTCGCGCGACAACTCGTCGCAGGCCGTCCCCAATGGCACCCCGCCGGCGCTGTCACCGCGTAGATTCATATGCTTGGTTTTTTTGAAGACGTATTGTGGCTGCTCGTCCTGATCGGGGTGATGATCAACCTCCACGAGCTCGGCCATTTTTGGGCGGCCCGGTTCTTCGACGTCAAGGTCGAAGCCTTCAGCTTCGGCTTTGGAACCCGTCTGTTCGGGTTCCGGCGCGGCGAGACCGACTACCGGTTTTCCCTGCTCCCCATCGGCGGCTACGTCAAGATGGCCGGCGAGCAGGGGATGGAAGAGAATATCGACGATCCGCGCAGTTTCGCGGCCAAGCCCCGGTGGCAGCGCCTGATCATCTGCTTCGCCGGACCGTTCATGAACGTGGTGCTCGCGGTAGGGGTGCTCACGGGACTGTACATGGTGAAGTACCAGCGGGTGGCCCCGTCCGATATGGTGGCGGTCATCGGGCATGTGGTGCCTGGTTCCCCCGCGGCGAAGGGCGGACTCCAGGATGGCGATAAAATCGTGGGGCTCGATGGCCGGAACGACCCGTCGTGGGAAGACATCAACATCAAGGAACTCACCGGCGCCGACCAGCAGATGCACCTCACGGTCGATCGGGACGGCAAGACTTTTCAGACTACGGTGACACCGGTCCTCAACGACCGGATCGGCGCCGGGTATGCCGGTTGGGATGAGCGCGGCGAGATCCAGTTGGCGACGATTGAACCCGGATACCCCGCAGAGAAGGCCGGGCTGAAAAGAGGCGACCTGCTGATCGCGGTAAACGGCGCACCGATCCACTCGGTGTACAAGTTCCAGGAGCTCACCAAGGGAAGCAGCGGAAAGCCCATCGAAATCGAAGTCAAACGAAACGGCCAGGTGAAGACGTTCACGGTGCAGCCCGTTTTTGCCAAGCTGGACGGTCCGCCGCGCTGGATGATCGGCGTCATGCCGCAGCAGAAGCTGCACCTGATCACGAGCCGCCTCTCGCTTCCGGGCGCGTTCGGCGAATCGGTCCGGCAGAACGGGAAGAGCGCCATGCTGATTGTTCAGTTCCTGAAAGGCGTGGCGGAGCGGCGCATGTCCCCGAAGAATTTCACGGGCCCGATCGGCATCGCGCAACTCTCGGGCGATGCGGCCCGCGAAGGCCCCTCGGCATTCTTCATGCTGATGTCGATGGTCAGCCTGAACCTGGCGATCTTCAACCTGCTTCCGATCCCGATTCTCGACGGCGGCCAGATTTTGCTGCTGCTCATCGAAATGACGATGCAGCGCG
This sequence comes from Bryobacterales bacterium, assembly GCA_963796485.1. Taxonomy (GTDB): domain Bacteria; phylum Acidobacteriota; class Terriglobia; order Bryobacterales; family Bryobacteraceae; genus CAWCDJ01. The sequence continues at coordinate 252,178 of CAWCLV010000006.1, read as the reverse complement.
ATCTCAGCCTCAACGTGAAAGAGGCGGTGTTCAAAGTCGGGTTCGTTTGCATCATGGTGATCGTCGCGTTCGTGCTGTATAACGACATCTCGAAGATTTTGCCGGCGGGCTAGCAGGCCGCGGCGTTTGCCCGGCGGAATCCGCTGCATCCTCCGGCGACGGGATCTCATCTGTTAAGCTGATCCGTGAATGCAAGCCAGCTGTGTCCGCCAGACAGAACTCCCGCATACGTCGCACCTCTTCGCGGACGCCGTTTACCATCCGGACCGAACCGCGGCCTTCTACCGTTACCCCTATCGAACCCTCGATGAATACCGGTCTGCCGCGCAGGCAATCGACCTTCCGGCGGAGCGGCGCGCCGCGCTCATAGAAGCCCTGCGAGAGAACAATCCCGCGAGCGGGGCGCTCGAGCGTTTGGCGCAGCCGGGCACCGTGGCCGTGGTCACCGGACAGCAGGTCGGGCTGTTCTCCGGCCCTTCGTACACCATCTACAAAGCGCTGCATGCGGCGAAGCTCGCCCGCTGGCTCACGGAAAACGGAGTTCCGGCCGTGCCGGTCTTCTGGCTGGCTACCGAGGACCACGATTTCGCCGAGGTGAGCCACACCTGGGTATTTGACGCCGCGCACACGCCGGTGAAGCTTGAGGTTCACCGCTACGCGAACGCACAGCCCGTCGGAACCGTGACCCTGCCTTCCGTGCCGGTAAGTGAATTGCGCGCGGCGCTGCACGGGTTCCCCTCCGGCGAGGAAGTGGCCGACCTGGTCGAGGATACCTACCGTGCCGGCAGCACGCTGGGCAAGGCCTTCGGGGAACTGCTGAGAGGAATCCTGGGCGCCTTCGATATCCTGCAGGTGGACCCGATGCTGCCCGCGTTCCGGCGGCTCGCCGCGCCCGCAATCCGCGCGGCAGTGGTAGCGGCTCCGGCTCTTACCGAAGCGCTGCTCGAGCGCAACAGCCAACTGCAGGAGGCCGGATACCACGCGCAGGTCCACGTGGAACCCCACACCTCCCTCGTCTTCCTTCTGGAGAACGGCAAGCGCCTGGCGCTGCGGCGCCACGAGCAGGATTACATCCTGAACGGCCGCCGCTTCAGCACCCCGGAGCTGGCCGAAAAGGCCGCCGACCTTTCACCGAACGCGCTGCTCCGGCCGGTGGTACAGGATTCGATGCTGCCCACCGTGGCCTATATCGGCGGCCCCGCGGAGAACGCATACCTCGCCCAGTCGGAAGTAATCTATCGAACCATCCTGGGACGGATGCCGGTCGCGGTGCCGCGGGCGGGATTTACGATTCTGGACCAGCGGACCAGAAAGCTGCTGGACCGGTACCGGCTCTCTATCCCGGATTTCTATCACGGAGAAGACGAACTGCGGCAGAAGATCGCCGCGAGACTGATCCCGCCGGCGCTACAGTCCGCGCTGCACGAGGCGGCGGGCTCCGTGGATCAGGCGATCCAGCGTTTGCATGGCGAACTCGCCGCGTTCGACCCGACGCTGGCCCGGGCGCTCGACAAGAGCGGCCGCAAGATCCGCTACCAGTTTCAGAAGATCGAGCGAAAAACGGGCAGGGAAGCCATGCACCGCGAAGCGCGGGCTGCGCGCGACGCGGCGTACATCTGGAACCTGATTTACCCCGAGCGGCACTTGCAGGAACGCCTATACTCGTTCCTCCCGTTCCTTGCCAAGCACGGCTTCGAGATTCTCGACCAGTTGTACGAGGGTATACAGCTCGAGTGCATGGACCACCGTGTTCTGGTGTTTTGAGGGGCGGACGGATCGGGCCGGGTGCGGGGTTTACTGAAGCCGGGGCCTGAGCTGCTCGTTCGAAACCAAACCGTCAAAAATTGCCAGAACCTGCTTTCGATAGCTGTACACGCGCTGCAGGTTCTCGCGGAACGAATTCTCGAAATCCCGGGCCTTCATCCACTTATCCACCATCGAGCGGGGCACGTCGATATCCTGCCGGAGCGTCTCGATGTCGTGGCCGCGGAGGAAGAGCCCGTAAAAAAAGGCGGCTTCCCGCTGGGGAGCCAAAGGGTCGTATTCATCTCTCGCCGTCATAAACGTCTCAGCGAAAATGCCAGTATACCGATGCCTTCAAGTTTAGGGCAAGTCCGATTTAACCGTCTCTGTTAAGCTTCAGATACGCGGAGGAAAAGACTTGCCTATACTCATTGATGCGCCAGCGAGGGTGGAGGCTTTGGGAAACAAGCCTAAGCTGATCGACGAATATTTCGGAAGGGTGAATTCTTCGGACCCGGACGTGAGCATCGCCCATATGCGCAGCCCCGGCGGATGGCAGGAACCGGGCCAGACACCGGAGTTCGATGAGTTCACGGTGGTGCTGAAGGGCCTGCTCCGGGTGGAACACCGGGAGGGGATCCTGGAAGTCCGCGCCGGACAGGCGGTGGTCACCCGGCGGGGAGAATGGGTTCGCTACAGCACTCCCGCCGCCGACGGGGCGGAATACATCGCGGTTTGCGTCCCCGCTTTCAGCCCCAGGACCGCTCACCGCGACCAGTGAGCGGACGCGTCATCCCGCGGCGCTCAGGGCGGCGGCGCGGCGCGTGCGGAACTCGTATCGCTCGATCTTGACGGCGGCCTGACTCTCAGCGGCCCGAACCACTCGACCGGTTGCGACAAATTGCAGGGGACAGGTCCCGTCCAGACGGGCGGGCCAGTTGACGGAGATCTCGACAGTGCGGCCCACGGGCAAGCTTTGCTGCGTGGTGAAAAGTATCCCGCCACTCCCGATATTCAGCGTCTTCCCGACGCCGCTGATCTCGCTTCCTCTTAAGTTGAGTACCCGGTACCTGACTTCCTCACGAAGTGGAAACCTGCTTGTACCCCGACGTTCAGTCGAATGCTCTAACTCCTTTAAACTACCTCCGATATCCAGGTTCATGCTGATCCAATAATCTGAAATTGACCGTGTCTCTCACAATAGCCCGAAAGCTCCAAATCGGCAATCGAATGTTCTGGTACTTTGGTTCGCGCGCAATTCGGGCAAGAGCACTCTGATATTCTGGCCTCATGGATCAGGATCAACTGCGGCTCCTTTTCGAACAGGTGAGCCGTGGAGAGGTGGACATCGAGCATGCGGTGGGCCGGCTTCGCCACATGCCCTTCGAGGATCTGGGTTTCGCAAAAATCGATCATCACCGCGCCTTGCGCCACGGAATGCCGGAAGTGGTTTTTGCCAAAGGCAAGACCCCGGAGCAGGTGGTCCTGATTGCCGAGCGGTTGCTCGAGCACTCGCAAAATGTCCTGATCACGCGCGCGGACCGCGAGTGCGCGGCCCTGGTGACGGAGCGCCTGCCGGGAGCGGAGTATCTTCCTCTTTCGTGCGCCATTCGCTTCTGGCGCGACCGGACGATTCGCGGAACCGGCAAAATTGCGGTGGTTTGCGCCGGCACCAGCGACATGCCTGTAGCCGAAGAGGCGCAGGTTACGGCGGAACTGATGGGCAATCGCGTGGAAGCGATCCACGATATCGGAGTGGCCGGCATCCACCGCCTGATGCAGAACCGCGAACGCCTTTGCGAGGCTCGCGTGATCGTGGTCTGCGCGGGGATGGAAGGAGCGCTGCCCAGCGCGGTCGGCGGCCTGGTTTCCTGTCCGGTGATCGCGGTACCCACCAGCATCGGCTACGGCGCGAGCTTCCAGGGGTTGGCCGCGCTGCTCGGCATGTTGAACAGCTGTTCCAGCAACGTGACCGTCGTGAATATCGACAACGGCTTCGGCGCTGGTTACGTTGCCAGCCTGATCAACCGGCCGTAATCGCCGGGACATCCACCCAGGCGCGCTTTCGCCAGGATTCGAGGCCCTTTTCGGCGAGTTGCACGCCCTTGGCGCCCTCCAGCAGGTCCCAGCGGAACGGTTCGTCTTTGACGACGTGGCGCAGGAACAGTTCCCACTGCCGCTTGAAGGCGTTGTCGAACCCTGTCTGTTCCGGAACCCTTTGCCAGCCGTCGAAATAATCGAGCGGGCTTTCGATGTCGGGATTCCAGACGGGGCGGGGGGTGCCGCCGTAATGCTGGATCCAGCAGTGCCGCAATCCCGCCACGGCGCTGCCTTTGGTTCCATCCACCTGCAAGGTCAACAGGTCGTCGCGCCGCACCCGCACGCACCACGACGAGTTGAAATGCGCGATGATGCCGCCTTCCAGTTCGAAAGTCGCATAAGCCGAATCGTCGGCCGTGCATTCGTAAGCGCGTCCCGCCTCATCGGTACGTGAGGGAATGTGGGTGGCGCCCACGCAGGACACGGCTTTGACGGGGGCGAACACGTTGTCGAGCACGTAGCGCCAGTGGCAGAGCATGTCGAGAATGATGCCGCCGCCATCCTCTTTCCGATAATTCCACGACGGCCGCTGCGCGGGCACCGTATCGCCTTCGAACACCCAGTAGCCGAACTCTCCGCGCACCGAAAGGATCCGGCCGAAGAAGCCGAGATCGCGAAGCGTCTGCAATTTGAGCAGGCCGGGCAGCCAGAGCTTGTCCTGCACCACCCCGTGTTTGACGCCCGCGCGCCGGGCCAGGCAATACAGGTCCAGAGCGGTCTCGACGCTGCCCGAAACGGGCTTCTCGCAATAGACATGCTTGCCGGCGGCTATCGCGCAACGGACGGCATCGGCGCGCCGGTCCGTGGTCTGGGCATCGAAGTAGATCGAGTAGTCCGGGCTGGCGAGAGCTTCGTCGAGCCTGGTCGTCCAGGGCAGCCCGCCGCACTCCTTCGAAATCGCTTCCAGCTTGGAGGGGCTGCGGCCAACCAGCAGCGGGCGGGGCATGATCGCCTCGGAATCGCCGAGCGGCACGCCGCCCTGTTGCATGATGGCGTACAAAGACCGGCGCAGGTGCTGGTTGAGGCCCATGCGTCCGGTGACGCCGTTCATGATGACGCCGACGGAATGAATCGTCTTCTGGCTCATGGCTGTTATTCCGGTTTCTGCGTGCACTGCGGGTGCGCGCCCGCGGGAAGCGGCGGTGCTTCGACGCCCGCGCGCGGCAGCGTTCCGCTGAGTTCCTGGCGCCAGTGCGCCACGTCGCCCGCGGGCCCGTAGCAGTAGAGCATGCGCATCGGCCGGTGGCCCGTGTTCGTGAGTTGATGGAAAACCGTGGGCGGGATATACACGGCCTGCCCCGTCTGGACGGCGATTCGCTCCGAGCCAAGGCACATTTCGCCGCTGCCTTCGATGATGAAGTAGACCTCTTCCTGCTCCTGGTTATGCCAGGGCACCTGGCCGCCGTCCGGCTCGAGTGTCACGTGGCCCATCGAGAAGTTCGTGGCCTGGATCGGGCTGGCGCCCCCCACCAGGTTCTGCGTGCACCGCCGCGCGGGGTAGCTCCGGCCGGCGATCCGGGAAAGATCGGCAATCGTCATGACAATTTCTATTGTTCACGATTCGCGGCCTAAAAGTGAAAGCGGTAGCGGACTTCGGCGTAAATCTGGCGGGGCTCGAAATAGTGTGTTCCGCCGAAGGTCAGGCTATTGTCCAGCAGGAAGCGCCGGTTGGCGATGTTGATGGCCTGAAGCGACAGCGTCCACCTCTCGCCCAGCGACTTACCCATCGAGACGTCCAGGGTGGTATGGGCGGGCAGGCGCGCGGGGCCGCCGTTATCGGGGAAGCCGGAGCCGTAATAGAGGTTTGCCGCCGCCCAGGCGCCGCGGTGAAGGTCGATATTTCCGCCCAGGCTGAGGGTGTTCTGCTGATCGTGGTCCAGCAGAAAGAGGTCCTGGGCTCCGTCGAACGTCGTGAGCCCTCCCGTGACATCGCCCCAGCCTTCCGCGCGCTGATGGGAGTAAGCCAGGTGCATCTTGCCGCGCCGCAACAGCAGCGGCGATTGCAGCGTGACCTCCCAGCCGTCGATCCGCGCGCCCTGAATGGTCAACGGAAGAAACAGGCTGGAGTTGCCGAGCGCGTCGTGGTCGAAGTAGTTGCGGCTCTTGGTGTGAAAGTGATTCGCATCGAGCGTCCAGCCGCGCATCGGAATGGCAATGCCGATCTGGTTTTCCTCGTCGCGCTCGCCGTGTAGCGGCGTGAATCCGTAGCCCTGCCCCGCCGCGAAATCGAGCAGCGCGCCTGCGACGGTGGAGAGCGGAGGCGCCTGATAGTAGCGGCCGTAGAAGCCGCGCACCACCCAGTTCAGCCGCGGGATGCGCAAGGCCAGCCCGGCGCGCGGGTCCACCGCGTTTTCCGACACAGGGCCTCCGAAATGGGTGAGCCTGACGCCCCCGTTCAGCGTGACCCACTGGTTCAGACGAAACTGGTCTTCGAGGAACAGCGCGGCCAGACCGCCGGCGGGATTGTTCCGCTGATTCAGCGCGAGCCCGGAGCCGTCGTTTGCGGTGAGTCCGAACTGATGGCTGTCGCGCTCGCCATAGCCGTACACGCCGATTCTCGCATTGTGCCGGCCGGTGACGGCACTGAGCGTAACCTGCGCGCCCCCGTACTGCGAGTCTAGACTATCCCCCGTGCTGATGCCGGGATCGTTGGGGCCGCCCAAATATTGGGCGCGGTTGAAATGGTAGAACGGCGAGACCGTCAGCAACACGCCCGCGGACGCTTCGTGCACCCAGGAAAAATTGGCCAGGGCGTCGCGTTCGCGCTCGTTATCGCGGACGCCGGCGCCCTGATCGTCGGGCGCGTTGGGGATCTGGTAATCGTCGCGGCGTATCGAGGTAACCAACCGCAACTGGTCCTTCGGCGTCCAATTGTAGATCAGGGTGCCGAAGCCCCCGAGCCCGCTGGCGCGATCGTGAATGATGTCGGGCCCGGGAGTCGCCAAACCGAAATCGCTGCGATTGCCGTTGAGTCCGACATACCACGCGAACCGCTGGCTGTGGCCGCCCAGAGTGAGCTCGTCATTCGTCTGGTGAAAGCTGCCGTAGGTTGTGGTGAGTTCGCCTTCGTTGTCGCGCTCGAATCCGCTGCGGGGCACGATGTTGAAAACTCCATAAGTACGGTCGCCGTAGTCGGCGGAGTAGCCGCCGCGCTGGACTTCGAGGTAATCGATGTCCTTGGGGTCGAACTGCACGCCGACGTTGCTGCCAATGCTGCTGTTCGGCACCGGCACGCCGTCGATGAGCCAGGAGATCCCGTGACCTCCGCGAACGTGAAGCATGTCGTGGGCCATGTAGGCCCCGGGCACGAAGCTCGTGATCATCCGCAGGCTGTTGCTTTGGTCCGCTCCGGGCGTCCTGTCGATATCGCTGCGGCTGACCACCGTAGCGGGGGTCGCGGATTGCGGGTTGACGGTTTCGGCCTGCTCCGTCACCTGCACCGCCGAGTGCGACGCCTGGAGCTGGAGTTGAAAGTGGAGCACGGGCGCGCTCCCGGACGTCACCAGGAACGTCTCTTCGAGCGGAGCGAAGCCCTCTTTCGCGACCGAAACACGGTAGCTGCCAACGGGCACAGCCGAAAATTCGAAGCCGCCGCCGGCATCGGTTTCCGCGGTCTCGCGGAACTCGGAAGAGACCGAACTCAGGGTCACTTTGGCTTCCGCTACGGGCCGGTGGTCGGGGTCGTGAGCGACGCCCCGGATGTGCCCGAAAACGGTGGCCGCCAGCGGAATCGCTGCAGAAACACAAATCGCAATAAGAAATTTCTGACTTTTCAGCATATTCCCTCCTGTAGGGTAGGCCTCCTGGCCTGCCCATCGCGTCGCAAGGCGCGCTTCGCGCGCTGGGCAGGCCGGAGGCCTACCCTACTCAGCGGGAGGGCCGCGCTTTTGTGAACCGGTACGAAAAGGCGCCCGATACGGCGTTTCGCCGGCGTTTCCCATCGCCGTACGAGCCGCACGCTGGACAGCAACGGCGGCACGCGAAGGTGCGGGCGCACAGTTCGGGTTGTGCACGGCGGTGGCGCTAGTGGGGAATTGCGAGCAGGGTGGTTGGTTCGAGGTCCACGCCCGCCCCGAAGCGGGAGCCGCCAACCGCATCGTGCAGTGATGGCGTCCGTCCCGGCGGCAACATGCAGGCAAAACGCTTTCGGGCGTGGCGAACAGGCCTGGCGCGCAGTTCAACGCCAGCAGGAGTAACTGAATGACAGCGATCGCCCTCGACACCGTGTTAAACAGTATAGTCCAGCGGAGGGCTCAGGGCTCAACAGAAAGCAGCCCGGTCAGGACGGCTGCAAACACTCGGCAATTTCTTTCTCTTCAATCGCTCCGGTCTTGATGAGTTTCCAGACGGGCTCCGTAATATCCACCGTGGTTGCTCCGGGCCCCGCACACATTCCACCATCGAGGACCAGATCCACCCGGCCGTCCATCATGCCGAAGACTTCGATACCGCTGCGGCAGGTGGGATGACTCGAGATATTGGCGCTGGTCGAAATCAGCGGCTGGTTGAGCATCGCCGTAAGCTGGTTGGCCAATTTCGACCGCGACTGCCGGAGCGCCAGCCTGCCGGTATTGCCCGTCACTTTAAGCGGGACTTTCGCCGAGGCGGGCACGATCACGGTCAGAGGCCCCGGCCAGAAGCGCCGCGCCAGGATGAAAAACCGGTTGTTCAGTTCGCCGGCGAACTCTTCCGCCATCATGACGTCGCGCACCAGCAACGGCAGCGAGCGGTGCGGCTCGCGTCCTTTCGCCTTGAACACCTGCGTGACCGCGCGCAGGTTGAACGGGTCCGCCACCAGCGTGTAAAGCGCATCGCTGGGGATGGCCACTACCTTACCGCGGCGCACGGCGGCGGCGGCTCGCTCCAGTGCTTCCGGCTGGGGCTCTTCAGAATTGATCTCGACCAGGTCGGTTGCCATTATGATGCGGCCTCACGGGAACCTAGGGCTTCGGCGACGTCGAGCGCCATCTGGTATCGCCCGAAGGGAGCGCTCAACTGCACACCCTGTACCATGCTCCGAACGCGTTGCACCATCTCCCTCGCGATGGCGACGCCTTCTTCGCGGGCGCGGTCCGCGTTATCCACTTGGCGCATCCGCTCCATGAACTCTTCCGGCACCGGAACGCGCAGTTCGTTCACCATGAACTCTGCGTTACGAAAACTCGTCAGCGGCCAGATGCCGCAAAGGACGGGGATCTTCACGTGTTCGGTGCGTTTCAGAAACTGCTCCAGCAGGTTCAGGTCGAATACCGGCTGCGTGACGACGTACTCCGCCCCCGCCTCCACCTTCCACTCGAACCGGCGGATCTCTTCGTCCATGTTCAGGGCGCCGGGGTTCGCCCCGACGCCGATCAGCAGCGCCGTCTGCGAGCCCATCGGATTGCCGCCGATATCCAGCCCGTGATTCAGGTTGCGGACGATATTTACCAAGCCGATGGCATCCACGTCGAAGACCGCCGTAGCATCGGGGTAAGCGCCCATGCGCGGCGGATCGCCCGTGATGCAGATCAGGTTGCGAATGCCCGCGGTGTGCGCGCCCAGCAGTTCCGATTGAATTCCGAGAATGTTGCGGTCCCGGCAGCAGAAGTGGAGGACCGCTTCGATACCCGCCTGCTGCTGGATCAACTGGCAGGTGACCTGCGCGCTCATGCGGGCGCTGGCCCGAGGCCCGTCGGGGACATTGATGCAGTCGATGCCCGCCTCGGCGCAATGACGCGCGCCATCGATCTCGCTCGAGGCATCCACACCGCGGGGCGGCAGAATCTCGACGAACGAAGCGAACTTGCCCGCCGCGAGTTTCGCGCCGAGCTTCGACTTTTTCTCCCCGGGAACCGGCGCGAGCGCATGCGCTTTCGCTTCCGGGTGTTCCACCGTGACCGCAAGCTTCTTTTGCAGCGGTTGCAGCGAGCGCGTCTCGGAACGGATCAGCTTGATGTGGTCGGGCGTGGTCCCGCAGCAGCCGCCGATCACCTTCACTCCCGCCCACAGCAGGCGGCGCGCATACTGCGCCATGTATTCGGGCGAGCACAGATAGATGTTGCGCCCCTCGATGCGCATGGGCAGCCCGGCGTTGGGCATCGCGCTCATCGGCTTGGAGGAGTACTGCATCATTTGCTCGATGGTCTCGAGCGTCGCCTTCGGACCTACCGAGCAGTTCAGCCCGATTGCGTCCACCGGCCATGCGTCCATCTCGCGCGTGAATGTCTCGGTGTCGGTGCCGCCGGGAAGGTGGCCGAAATCGTCTATCGTGACCTGCGCGATGATCGCAACGTCGCTACCGGCAGCTTCGCGGCAGGCGGTCACGGCCTGGCGCAGCTCATCCAGGTTTCCGAAAGTTTCCAGGACGAACAAATCGATGCCGGCCTCGATGAGGGCTTCCGCCTGTTCGCGGAACGCCGCGCGCGCTTCGTCGAACGAGGTCGGTCCCAGCGGTTCGATACGGACTCCGAGCGGACCGATGGCTCCCGCGACAAACGAATTGCCGTTGGCCGCCTCGCGCGCAAGCCGCACCGCCGCGATATTGATGTCCCGCAGTTTCTCCGCGATGCCGAAACTGGCAAGTCGGGGACGGCTGGCGCCGAAAGTATTCGTCTCCAGAATCTCCGCGCCCGCCTTGACGTATTCCTGGTGGATCTGCCGGACCATGTCGGGCGAGGAAACGCACAACTCGTCGAAACAGCGGTTAATGAACACGCCGCGCGAGTACAGCATGGTGCCCATGGCGCCATCGGCAACCAGAACGCGGCGGGACAGTTGGTCGCGAAACTCCTGAGCTCGGTTACTGGTAGCGGTAGTCATGGGATGCGCTCGCAAAGCCGCGGTGCTCACGGACGGGTGCGATATTGTGATTCTAGCGCGGACCGGGGACCGTTTGCTCGCGGCTAGCCCGCCACTTTCTCAATTGCTTCGGCGCCGCAGATAGCCTCCACCGCGGCGCGGAACTCTTTGTCGGGCTTCACCTTGGCCGGCACATCGAGGAGCACGGAGAAATCCCGCGCCGCCTCCAGGCGCAGCCGGACCGCCGTTGGCCCGGGCTTGCGGCGAAACAACTCTTCGAGCGCGTGCGCACGGTCCACCCCGCCGTTGCGGCCCAGCCATACGCGGATCGAGATCACGGACGGCAAGTCGATTCGCGCGTTATCGAGGGCCACCACATCCTGTACCGAAAGCTTCGGCGCGGCGTTTTCCTCCGGCAGCACCAGCGCGCGGATCAGCACCGCCTGGTCCTCTACGATTTGCGAGACCAGCCGCTCGTAGTTGCCCGCGAAGACCATCGCTTCCACGCTGCCGTTGCGGTCCTCGACGTTCATCGCAACCCAGGGCTTCCCTTCCTTGTTGCGCTTTCGAGTGATTCCCGTGAGCACGCCGCAGAGAGCGACCTCGGCGTTTTTCGCCAACCCTTCCAGGCTGCCGGTATGGTGCGACGCCAGTTCGGCAATCTTGTCCTCGTAGCGGTCGAGGGGATGACCCGTCACCCAGAATCCGAGCAGCTCCTTTTCGGACGCCAGCGTTTCCTTGTCGCTCCACTCCGGGACATTGGGCAGCGGCGCGGTATGCGGCTCCTCGGCGGCGATTTCACCGAACAGCCCGACCTGTCCGCTCTCGCGGTCCCGCCAGGCGCGCTGCCCCGCTTCCATCGCGCCCTCCACGGCCGCGAACTTCTGGCTGCGGGTGCCCGCCAGCGAGTCCATCGCGCCGGCACGGATCAGGCTCTCGATCATGCGCCGGTTGACGGCGCCCAGGTCCGCCTTTTCGCAGAACTCGTGCAGGGACGTGAACCGGCCGATCTCTTCGCGCGCCTTGCCGATAGCCTCTACCGCCGATTGCCCGAGATTTTTCACGGCGCCCATGCCGAAGCGGATTGCCTGGCCGTCCGGCGTGAAACTCCATTCCGAGTGGTTCACATCCGGCGGCAGGATCGTGATCCCCATCTCGCGGCACTCGTTGATGTACTTCACGACCTTCGCCGTGTTCCCCGTTTCCGAGGTCAGCAGCGCCGCCATGAAATCGATGGGGTAGTGCGCCTTGAGGTAAGCCGTTACAAACGCCAGGAACGCGTACGCCGCGGAGTGCGACTTATTGAAGCCGTAGCCCGCGAACTGTTCCATCAGGTCGAAAATTTTCTCGACCTTCTTTTGCGGGAACCCGCGCTCCAGCGCGCCTTCCACGAAGCGCGCCCGCTGCTTGGCCATCTCCTCGAGCTTCTTCTTGCCCATGGCGCGGCGCAACAGATCGGCATCGCCCAGCGAATAGCCCGCGATGCGATTCGAGATCTGCATCACCTGCTCCTGGTAGACGATGACCCCATACGTCTCCTCAAGCAGTTCCTTCAGCTCCGGTAAATCGTACTGCACCGCGCGCCGGCCCCACTTGCGCTCGATGAAGTCGTCCACCATGCCGCCCTGGATCGGGCCCGGGCGGTAGAGCGCGTTCAGCGCGGTTAGATCCTCGAGGCGGCTCGGCTGGTAGCGCCGCAGGATATCGCGCATTCCCGACGATTCGAACTGGAAGACGCCGCTGGTGAATCCTTTGCAGAAGACCTCGTAGGTTTCCTGATCGTCGAGCGGCAGGTCTTCCGGAACCAGCTTCACGCCGTGGCGCTTTTCGATGAGGCGCAGCGCGTCCTGGATCAGCGTCAGGGTGGTCAGCCCCAGGAAGTCCATCTTGAGCAGCGCCAGTTTTTCCAGGCCGCCCATATCGAACTGCGTCACAATTTCGTCGCGGTTCGTCTTGTACAGCGGAACGAGTTCCTTGAGCGGCTGCGGCGAAATCACCACGCCGGCAGCATGGACCGAGCAGTTGCGCGCCAGCCCCTCCAGGCGCAGCGCGACCTTCAGAACGTCATCCACCTTGGCATCGCGGTTCCGCAGCTCGGTGAACCCGGGCTCCTGCTCGATCGCTTCGGTGAGCGAAATGTTGAGAACGTTCGGAACCAGTTTCGTGATGCGCTCCACGTCCGCAAACGGCATTTCGAGCACGCGGCCGACGTCTTTGATCGCGGCGCGCGCGCCGAGCGTGTTGAACGTGATGATCTGCGCGACCTGCTCGCGGCCGTACTTTTCCGTGACGTACTGAATCACTTCGCCGCGGCGGTTCATACAGAAATCGACGTCGATATCGGGCATGCTCACGCGCTCCGGGTTCAGGAAGCGCTCAAAGAGCAGCCCGTACTGCAGCGGGTCGATGTCGGTGATCGCCATCGCATACCCGACCAGGCTGCCGGCCGCAGACCCGCGGCCCGGGCCCACCGGAATGCCGGCCGATTTCGCATACCGGATGAAGTCCCAGACGATCAGAAAATAGCCCGAGAACTTCATCTGCTGGATCATCCGGATCTCGCGGTCCAGCCGCTCGCCGTACTCCGCGAGATCGTGCTTCAAAAGCCCCTTGGCGCGCATCGCCTCCAGACGCGGCCGGCGCTTTTCGAAACCCTGCCGGGCGATGTACTCGAAATAGGAATCGGCGCCGTGGCCCTCTGGCACGTCGAATTTCGGGAAGGGGTTCTTGACCTTCTCGAGATTGACCTGGCAGCGCTGCGCGATTTCCCCGGTCCGGTCAACCGCGTCCTCCAACTCGCCGAACAACTCCATCATTTCGTCGCGTGTCTTGAGGTAAAAATCCGGGGTGCTCCAGCGCATCCGGTTGGGGTCGTTGAAGCCCTTCCCGGTCTGAATGCAGAGAAGGATTTCGTGCGCGCGGGCGTCTTCTTTGCGCAGATAGTGCGAATCGTTGGTGGCGACGAGCGGCAGGCCCGTTTCGTGCGACAGCCGGTTCAACTCCGGCGTGAGACGCCGGTCCTGTTCGAGATGGTGGTCCTGCACTTCCAGGAAGAAGTTGTTCTTCCCTAAAATGTCCGCATACGTGTGGGCAACCCGCCGCGCGTCATCGTACTTGTCGGAAAGAATCGTCTCGGCGATGTGCCCGCGCAGGCAGGCCGACAGCCCGATGAGGCCCTTCGAATGCTGCGCGAGCAGGTCGAGGTCGATGCGGGGCTTGTAGTAGAAGCCGTCCAGGTACCCGCTCGAGACCAGGTTGATCAGGTTGCGGTAGCCCTCCTGGTTTTCGCAGAGCAGGACGAGGTGGTTGTAGCGGTCCGTGTCCGAGCGGGTCTTGTGGCCCTGCTGCGATACGTAGACCTCGCATCCGATGACCGGGTTGACCCCCGCCGCCTTGGCCGCGTTGTAGAACTTCACCGCCCCGAACAGGTTGCCGTGGTCGGTCATGGCGACGGCCGGCATCTTCTGCTCGACCGTGATCTTCATCAACTGGTCGATATCGCACGCGCCGTCGAGCAGCGAATAATCGGTGTGGCAGTGTAAGTGGACGAAAGACATCTCGCTCTTCCCCGGGGGAGGTGGAAGTGGTAGGGACGGGCAGATTCGAACTGCCGACCTGTCGCTTAGGAGGCGACCGCTCTATCCATCTGAGCTACGTCCCCGCTGTCTTTCCATTGTAGCGTCCCAACCCTTTGCGGCCAATGTCCTTGCGGTAATGCATGCCGTCGAAGCGGATACGGCGGACGGCGTCATAAGTTTTGTGGATTGCTGCCGCCAGGCCGGCCCCCGTGCCCGTGACTCCGAGTACCCGCCCGCCCGCTGTTTCCAGCCCGTTCGCCCCCATGCGCGTGCCGGCGTGGAAAACCGTTGCCCCGGCGGCTTCGGCTTCTTCGATTCCGTGAATCGCTTTTCCCGGTTCGAAAGCGCCCGGATACCCGCCGGACGTCAGCACCACGCAGACACTCGGGTCGGACTTCCATTCGAGCCGCGTGTCCCCAAGCCGTCCTTCGGCCGCAGCCATCAACACCGGAACGAAGTCGGAAGCCATGCGGTGCATCAGCGGCTGCGTTTCGGGATCGCCCAGCCGGACGTTGAACTCCAGGACCTTGGGGCCGGCTTCCGTCATCATCAGCCCGGCGTAGAGGAAGCCCGTAAAACCGGTGCGTTCCACGGTCGGCCGGATCACGCGGTCCAGAACTTCCTTCATCTGGGACGCGCTCAGGATTCGCGAATCGCAGTAGGCGCCCATGCCTCCGGTATTCGGCCCGCGATCGAGGTCGAACACGGCCTTGTGGTCCTGCGTCGGCGCCAGGGGCAGCGCGTCGCGCCCGTCGCACAGGGCAATGAAGCTGACCTCATCCCCGGTCAGGAACTCTTCCACCACCAACTTGCCCCGGAGCGAACGCAGCGCGGCTTCCGCTTCTTCGCGGTCATGCGCGATGACCACGCCTTTGCCGGCGGCCAGCCCGTCGGCTTTGAGCACCACCGGGAAGCCGAACCGGTCCATCGCCTTGCGGGCCTGCTCGGGGGTATCGGCCGTGACGAACCCGGCGGTCGGTATGGAACTTTGCACAAGAAAGTGCTTTGCGAAAATCTTACTGCCTTCCAGGCGGGCCGCCTCCTGCGTGGGTCCGACAATCCTCAATCCCCGGGCCCGGTAGCGGTCGACGATCCCCTCGACCAGCGGGACCTCCGGCCCGACCACCGTGAGGTCGGGCGCCAACTCCTCCGCCTGCGCCGGCGTCAGGCACTTGGCAATTCGCGCGATCCCCGGATTGCCGGGCGCCGCATAGAGTTCGACGCCGCTCGACTGCGCCAGCTTCCAAACCAGCGCGTGCTCTCTTCCTCCACCGCCAATGACCAGGATTTTCATGTCGCTCGCTACAATGGTAACAATGCACGAACGGTACGACGTCGTGGTAATCGGCGCCGGACACGCCGGGTGCGAAGCCGCCCGCGCCTGCGCCCGCCTCGGTCTGAAGACCGCCATGGTCACGATGAATCTCGACCTCATCGCCCAGATGTCCTGCAACCCCGCGATCGGCGGGATTGCCAAGGGCCACCTGGTTCGCGAGATCGACGCGCTCGGCGGTGTCATGGGAGAGGTGGCCGATGCGGTCGGGATCCAGTTCCGGCTTCTGAACACCAGCCGCGGTCCGGCCGTGTGGTCTCCGCGCGCCCAGATGGATAAGAAGATGTACCGCGTCCGCATGCGGCAGGTGCTGGAGCAGGAGCCGAACCTGCGGATCAAGCAGGCGGAGGTCGCCGCCCTCGAGCTCGACGGCCGGCGCGTGACGGGTGTCCGGCTGCGCGACGGCCGGACCGTCTTCTCGCCCGCCGTCATCGTCACGACCGGGACGTTCCTAAACGGGCTGGCCCACGTCGGCGAGATGAAATACAGCTGCGGGCGCAACGGCGAGGCCCCCTCGCAGCTCCTGGGCGACCAGCTGCGAACCCTGGGGCTGCAGTGGACGCGCCTCAAGACGGGTACACCGCCGCGGATCGATGGCCGGACCATCCGGTGGGAAGCGTTTGAAGAGCAGCCCGGCGATCCCGACCCCACTCCGTTCTCGTTCCTGACGACGAAGATCGACCGGCCGCAGATCCACTGCCATATCGGCTACACCACGCCCGAGACCTTGCGCATTCTGAAAGAGGCCATACCGCGCTCGCCGCTTTATAGCGGGCAAATTGCCGGCATCGGCCCGCGGTACTGCCCTTCCATCGAAGATAAGGTGGTGAAGTTCCCGGATAAGGAACGTCACCAGATTTTTCTAGAACCGGAAGGCCTGGATACCAACGAGGTGTACCTCAACGGCATGTCGACCAGCATGCCGATCGACGTGCAGGCGGCGGTATTGGCGTCCATTCCAGGCCTGGAAGGCGCCGAGATGATTCGCCCCGGGTACGCGATTGAATATGATGCGATCGACCCCCGGGAGCTGAAGCATACCCTGGAAGTGAAGGCGATCTCCGGGTTGTATCTCGCGGGCCAGATCAACGGGACTTCCGGCTACGAAGAGGCCGGCTGCCAGGGCTTGGTCGCCGGGCTGAATGTCGCGTGCGCCGTTTCCGGCAAAGAGCCGGTGGTCATCGGCCGCTCCGAGGGGTACACCGGAATTCTGATCGATGACCTGATCACGAAGGGCGCCGACGAACCGTACCGGATGTTCACTTCGCGGGCCGAATTCCGCCTGCATCTGCGGATCGACAATGCGGACGCCCGCCTGACGCCGATCGGGCGCCGCGTGGGCTTGGTCACGGACGAGCGCTGGGAACTCTTCTCCCGGAAGCAGCGGCAGAAGGAACGGCTTTCCGCCGCCCTTGAGGGTCACCGAAACGGCCAGTGGCTGAAACGCCCGGAATCCGGAATCCGGGAGATTGAGGGTTGGGTTCGGGAAATCCTCGGCGAAGAGCCCGCTCGCGGCTTGCTGGCAACGGTCGAGACGGAGACCAAGTACAGCGGGTACATCGGCCAGCAGGAGCGCCAGATCGAACGGCTCAAAACCGCTGAACGGCGGCCGATCCCCGCGGAGTTTGCCTTCCACGGCATTCCAGGGCTGTCGCGCGAGGTTCGGGATAAACTCGAGCGCGTCCGCCCCGCGACATTGGGCCAGGCAGCCCGAATTCCGGGTGTCACCCCGGCGGCGGTTGCGATTCTCGACGTCTACCTGAGCGTGAACCGTGCTCAGTGAGATTTTGGGGGCTTCATTTGAGCTTCAGCCGGATCAGTGGCAGGCGCTCGACACGCACTACCAACTGCTCTGCCGGTGGAACAAGGTCCTGAATCTCACCCGGATCGAGCAGCCGCAGGAAGCGGCGGAGCGGCACTACGGCGAATCGCTTTTTCTGGCCCGCCACCTGCCTCCCGGACCCTGCCGGATCGCTGATGTGGGCTCCGGGGCCGGCTTTCCGGGTTTTCCTGTGGCAGTCGCCCGTCCTGACTGTCCCGTGACCCTGATTGAAGCGCATCAGAGAAAGGCCGTGTTTCTGAAAGAAGCGAGCCGCGGCATTCCCAATCTCAGGGTTCTGTCCCGCCGCGCGGAAGCTGTTCACGAGCGCTTCGATTGGGTGATCTCCCGGGCCGTCAGCTACGAGGACCTTTCGGCGGCTTTGCCGGCTCTTTCCGGTCGGGTCGCTCTCCTCACAGGTTCCGAGGAACCGCCGGCTGCCCTTGGCTTGTCCTGGGACCCGCCAATCCCTCTACCCTGGGGCACGCAACGGTTTTTGCGACTTTCGCGATAGCCGCATTTCTCAACGGTTCGATCGGGAGGCCTTGAAAGGCCGCGCCGACTGATCTGAACCCCGGTGTCTCCAAAGACTTACCAGGGTGGTTTTGGCCGAGGCAAGGGCTCATTTCTGTTCCATCCGCGTCCCCGCGCTGAAGTCGGCTTCACACGATGTGGGGCAGGTTTCAACCTGCGCGGGGCTTCAGGCCCGCTTCGGCATACGTTTTCGGTGAGTCGGCCCGACCCGAAGTGAAGTGCGGGTAGCCATTGTTTCACGTGGAACGTCTGTACTGAGTTTCACGTGGAACACTCCGCGTGTTAGTATGACCGCTTGAGCAGAGTACTCGCGATCGCTAATCAAAAAGGCGGCGTCGGAAAGACTACCACCGCCATCAATTTGGCGGCTTCTTTGGCCGCCAATGACTTACGAGTCCTGGTCATCGACTCCGATCCCCAGGGAAACGCCACGACAGGCCTCGGCATTGCGAAAGCTCCCGACCGGCCCAGCCTGTATAACGTCCTGCTTGGTGATTCTCACGCCGCCGCTGCCATTGTTCCCACCGACTTTGAAGGCCTGCAGCTGATTCCGGCCGATAAGAACCTTATCGGCGCCAATCTGGAGCTCGTCGATCTGCCGGACCGCGAGTACCGCCTCCGGGAAAGACTCCACGAAATCCGGTCCGCTTACCACTTCATTCTGATCGACTGCCCGCCGGCGCTCGATCTCCTCACCCTCAACGCCCTCATCGCCGCCGACGCGGTATTGGTCCCCATCCAGTGCGAGTTCTTTGCGCTGGAAGGCGTTTCCGAGCTCATGGACACCGTGGACCGCATCCGCGATGCCTTTCAGCACCCCTTGGAGATCGAAGGCATCCTTCTCACCATGTTCGATGACCGTACGAACCTCACACGCCAGGTTGCGGCCGATCTGAAGGAGTTCTTCGCCGAAAAGGTATTCTCGGCCGTGATTCCCCGGAGCATCCGGCTCGCCGAGGCTCCGAGCTTCGGCAAACCGATTCTTTCTTACGACCCCCGGTCGCGCGGCGCGGAAAGCTACATCAAACTCGCAAAAGAGATTCTGGACCATGAACAAGGTAGACAGTCAGCGCAAAGCTCTCGGTAAGGGACTCCACGCGTTGCTTCAAACGCGCACCCAGGCTCCGCCCGCCTCTGCGCCGGCAGCCCATTCCACCCACCCTGGCACTTTGCCGATCGACGGCATCGACCCGAATCCGCTCCAACCGCGCCGCGTCTTCCAAAATGACCGGCTCTCCGAACTCGCGCAGTCGATTCGGTCGAACGGCATCATCCAGCCCCTGGTCGTCCGTCACGTTAACGGCCGCTACCAACTCATCGCCGGAGAGCGCCGGTGGCGCGCAGCCAGGTTGGCGGGCCTCACCCACGTTCCGATCGTCGTCGAAGATGTTCCTGACGACCGGCTCCTCGAAATCACGCTGATCGAGAACATCCAGCGCGAGGATCTGAACGCCATCGAAACGGCCGCCGCGTATGAACGCCTCGGCAGGGAACTCAACCTCAATGCCGAGCAGATTGGCGAGCGAACCGGGAAAGACCGTACCACGATCCTGAATTTTCAGCGCCTCCTGCAGCTTCCGCCGGATATTCAACAACTCATCGCCGAACGCCGCCTCTCGGCCGGCCACGGCCGCTGCCTGCTCAGTCTGCCGACGGCCGAACTCCAACGCGAAGTCGCTGAGAAGAGCGTAGCCCAGGGCTGGTCTGTCCGTCAGATCGAGCGTGTCACTCAAAAAATGACGGAAGGCCGCAAACCCAAGCACGTGGACGAAGTCGACACCGATCCCAACGTCAAAGCGGCCATTCAGGAACTGCAACGCGTGCTCGGCACCCGCGTGAAGATCGTCGAGAAGCCTAAACAGAAAGGCGGTCGAATCGAGATCGAATACTACGGCGCCGACGATCTCGACCGAATCTACACCGCCATCGTCGGCGAACAGTAGCTATCACGATTTGGCTATTTGAGGATTTGCAGAATATCTTCGAGCTCTCTGCGGATGTCGGGTAACGGATCCTCCGAGAATAGCTCCTGTTGCACCCGCTTGGCGGCTTTGGCAGCTTTGGGTACCCGGGACTCGGCTTGCAACGCCTGGCGGGCGCCTTCGATCGTAAACCGCCGCTCGTAGAGCAGTTGTTTGATCCGGAGCAGCAGTTCGACGTCCTTTCGCCGGTACAGCCGGTGCCCTGTTCCCGACTTTTTCGGTGATAATACCGGGAACTCCCCTTCCCAGTACCGCAAGACATACGGCTCCACCCCGAGCAATTCGCTCACTTCCCCGATCTTGAAGTACAGCTTATCGGGGATGTCCGGGGAACCGTGCTGTAACGCGACATCCGTCATTTGCCACTGGCCATCCTAGCTCAGTCAGCTACGATTGTCACCCGAAACTCAGTCCGTTGTCACGGATACAAAATGCTGGCCTCTCGGCAGCGTCAGGGTTTTCGATCCTGCCGGCCTTTCAACTCCGTCGATCTCCACCCGTTTCGCAGCCCGGTCCAGCACCGCAATCGCCCGGCCTGTAGCGCGGTAACTGAACTCCAGCACGGCTGCATCTGCCCACCTGGCCGATTGCAGTTCGCCGTTCAGCCGCAACAGCCTCGGCTCGCCCGGCTTCCCGCCCGCTTTCCCACCCGGTTCCTCGCCAGCCTCGACGCTGTGACGCCCCGCCGGCAGCCACACCGTGTGCCCATCCGTTGCCGGCCAAGGCTCTCCATCTACCACCGCCGGACCCTTCCAGCGGAGGCCCACGGGCAACGCGGACTCCACAACCGTCTTCCCGCCGAGTTCGTCTACCCGCCCAACGGCGGCCGCGGCGGGAATCAGTCCGAAATCGGGCGGCAGGAGCGAGTTCTCGAAGTACAATGCCACCCGGGAAAAGCTCGCGCTCGCACCATGGACCAGCTCGAAAAGCTCCGTGCCGGTCTGCTGCTTAGTCGGATACACGTCCTGATACCGGTCCGCCACATTGATGTCGATCGCCAACCGGTCGCGCTCCGCCGTCAGCGCGGCGTACCTCTCGGCGATCGTCCGGTACCGCTGCGGGCCCAGGTTCCATAGCGTCGCCGGGTCCTCGATCAGTAGCGTGAGAGTGCGGCTCTTCAGCGACGGCAGCACCGCCGCGGCGTCTACCCCGATCGCATCGCGCATCCCGGTGTCGAGACGGTCGTCCACATGCGTCAGCACCACATCCAGATCGGGCTTTGAGCGCCGCATCGCTTCGACTTCCGCCAGCCACTCCCGCTCGATGCGGCCCGCAAGTTCGGCCCGGTAGTCCAGGAACCGCCGCCTCGATGCCGCGTCTTTGCGGGTCGAGAACAGCTCGATCGGATCGAACCCTCCCACCTTTCGAAACTCCCTCCGCACGTCGTCGTTCATGGGAGTGAAGCGCGAGGGGTTGTCGATCCCCTGAAGCGATTCGAAATACAATTCCGCCAGATTGAACCCGTCCCAATCGAAACGAGCCCCCAGGTCCTTCACGCCGCCTGCTACCGCCCGGAAGCAGTCGGGGTTCGACAGGTTCATGAGCTTTCGCCAGTCGAGTTGCGCGTCTTGCAGAATCGCGGTCTTCTCGCGCCATTCCGGGTGGTCGCTCCAGAACTTCTCGCTCACATGGGGCAGTTCGAGCCACGCGTAGACCAGGATGCCTTCGCGATGGCATGCCTCGATCACCTCCCTCAGATACCGGTCCCGCTCCGGATCCGGCTCGAAGAAGTGCCACGCCGCCACGTGCAACGCCGAGATCCCCGCCTCCCGCCAGCGCGCGGCGAAGTAGTCCAGATCCACCCGCGACCGGTATGCGGAGTCGAAAAAGGCCCACAAACGCGCGGACTGCAGCGGAGGCTCGAGCCCGAGATCGGCCAATGCCTGAAGAAGGTAGGGGAACCGTTCGTAGCCGCGCTCACCCGGAGGCGCGGCTATCCAGAGCACGGCGCCGGCGCCGTGCCGGAAGCCTGCCTCCAGCGGCGCTCCGTTCCAACGCTCCCGCGCAAACACCTGCGCTTTTTCGGGGACCTCGAACGCCGGCAGCTCCAGACCCGTCCCCCATACAATCCGCAACTCCGGCCGGTGGACGTCCGTCAGGCTGGTCACCTTCGTGTTTTCTTTGCCTGCGGCCCGCCGGAATCCAAACGAATCCGCCAGCGACGATTCCCCTTCCAGGATGAGTATCGCGCCCTTTTCCACCCGTCCAACCCATTCCGGAGAGGCCGACGCCCCCGCGCGGGCCACAAAGATCCGCGAAACGCCCGCCGGCCGCTGTTCCAGGCCGATGGACGACAGAATCGCGGGCCACGCCCCCACGTCATCCGACAGTACGGCGAAATACGGCGATTCCGCGGCGCGCGCGCACAGTGCAACAACCGCCAGGCTAACGAGTAAACGCATACCAGAATCCCGCCCGAATATCGCTGAACGTCTTGCCCGACCGGTACTCGCCGCGGAGCACATCCAGCCGGACCCACGTGGCACGCGGAAGCGGCTTACCCAGGAACCGGATACCGGGACCCGTTTCAATGAAATTGGCCCACCCTTCGCCGCGGGCGTCCAGCGTCCCGTTCAGGTTCCAATACGGCTCCACCGGGCCGCCCAGGTACCCGGCGCGGGTCTGGCTGTAAACCAGGAAGTCCTTATCGAATTGCGAGATGTAGAGCGCATCGAGCGTCGTATCCGCCACTCTCCGGAAGCGCAGCAGCGCCGAGACCCCGCCGCGGTAATCGGGCAGCACGCTGCGCCGCGCATAACCGATCGCCTCACCGGCCTCGAACCACGCCCGCGCGCCGTGCCAGGTATCGGTTCCCAGGCCCGCGGCCACCACCACCGAGCTCTCCGAAAGATACAACGGCGAGGCATAGTCGTATTGAATCTTCTGCCGCGTATCGCCCACCATGCGCACACTGAGGTAAGGCTGGACGTGCCAGCGCGTGCGCACCTCGGCGCGGACCTGGCCGTACCCAAACAGGTCCCGCCATCGCGACGAGTACACGGGGTAGAGCCAACCTGAAATTCGGACCGCCTGGCCTTCGCTGCGCAGGTTTTTCCACGCCTTCCCGGCATTCGCCGCAATCCCGGAATCGGAACTCTTCCGCGCGAGGTCGAACCAGGAAAGCGCCTCGCGGTCGCGGTGCAGCAGGTTCAGCGTCCAACCGAGTTTCAGCATGACGTTGAAGTCCCCCGGATCCGCCTCGTGCGCTTCCTGGAGATATTTCACGGCGTCCTTCAAATAGCCGGCCTTGATGCTTCGCTCCGCCATGACCCTGGCGTCGATCGAGACCGGAGCGGCGCGCCCCTCCGGCCTGGCAACCTGGGGCATTCGCAGCACTGCCCGGACCCGGTTCGCCAATTCGTCGTCGTTGCCGGCCAGGACGCGGTTGAAAAGAGGTTCGGCGGCAGCGTGCTCGCCCCGGGCATGGAGGAGGAACCCCAACTGCGTTGCCGAGAGCAGGTCACCGGGGTCGTTCCCGACCAGTAACGAGAATTGCTCCTCCGCTTCGGCCTGCCGCTTCATGTTGAGCAGCAGATAGGCGAATTCCCGGCGCAATTCGGAATTTTGCGGATCGAACGCCAGGGCGCGCTGGAATTCCGCCACGTACGGATAGCGATCCGGCATCAGCTCGCGCGCCATCTCCGCCGCGCGGGGCTCGCCGCCGCGCGAAGCCGCCACCAGAGCGGACATCGCCTGGTCGTTCCTGCCCAGCGCTTTCCAAACCCGCCCCAGATCCACCTGGACCGAGCGCCTCGCAGGCATCAGCCGCCACGCCCGTTCGTAGTGCGCCGCCGCAAGCTCCAGCTCGTCGCGCTGCTCCGCCAGAGTGGCAAGTTCGAAGTGCGAATTGAAGTTGTCCGCGCCCCGCGCGATCGCCTCTTTCCACCGCGCAATCCCTTCCGCCAGCGGGCGGTCGATATTCTGAAACGCCTGCTCGGCGACCGGGTTCCCGCTCATCCGGATGCGGTCGAAGATCCGCCGCGCCTCGGCCTGCCGCTTCGATTCGAAGCACAAGAAGGCGTACTCCATGGCCACCTGCGAATCCTGCGGATCGAGACGCACGGCTTCCAGGAATTCCTCGCGCGCCAGGTCGTTTTCGCCTGTTTTCAGATACGTGTACGCCAGGTCCTTGCGCGGCCCCGGCTGCCTGGGAGCGGCCAGAATCGCCGACCGAAAGTCCCGGATCGCCGCATCGTAGTTCTTGAGCCGGAGTTCCTCGTAAGCTCGCGAGAGCGCGGCATAACCGGGATCCCGCCTCTGGGCGTGCATACGCGCGGACACCAGCAGGCTGAGCCCTATCGCCAGAAAAACGGCGTACCGGGGCCGAGGGGGCGATCCCCCGGTCCGGCTTACAGCGACAAGCATATGCTTTGTCGTTGTGGTGCGTCCCTGGAGTCAAAAATCTCAGGTTTGTCGTCAGCGAACCGGCTGGAGCGCCAGATCCTGGAAATCGAAGCTGAAATCCGTCAACGGCGAGACCGGCCGGACGCTGACTCCGTCGATTTTGCCGTCCGGCCCGAGCGAGAACGTCACGTAGGCATCCGCGTTCAGGGTGCGGTCTTTCCAGCGCGCCACGAACGTATCGTATTGCCAGTGCTCCAGCTCTCCCGCCAGTTGTTTCGTGTGGGTGAACGAAATTGCGAGTTTCCCGTTGGCGTCCGCTACCACTACGTCGCCGTACCAGGAATCGCGATAGCGTCCGGCATATTGCGCGACGGGCAGCGAAGGCTTCGAGCCCGCATTCCTCTGGGGCAGCGGGGGCTCCTGGGCCTCGGTCGGGCGGAGCGCGGACACCCAGTCGATCTCCGGCGCCCCCAGGTAATGGTCCACGATCGTGTACGCGATTGCCGCGTGTGCCGCATCCGCTTCCTGATTCGTGAGCACGACGACTCCCAGTCCCAGCTCCGGAATCAGCGTGGTCCGGGAAACGTACCCGGCCAGGCTGCCGGTATGGTAGACCATTTTCTTCCCCCGCCAGTCACGCAGCATCCAACCCAGCCCGTAGGCACTGAACATCGGCTGGAGCACCGGCGGAGCGCCCTTCGGCAATTCATGGATAGGCAGAATGGTCTGGGCGGACCACATCTCTTTCGATTGCGCTTCGCTGAACAACCGCCCGCCCGGGTATGCGCCGCGGCCCAGTTGCGCGATCATCCACTTCGCCAGGTCGGCAGCGCACGAGTTGATCGAGCCCGCGGGGGCGTTGTTGTCGTGATTCGTCTGAGCGAGCGCTACCAGCTTTCCCTCCGCGCGCGCGTGGGGTGCGGCCACATCCGCCGCGGCCACCAGTTCGGGCGTGCTGTCATTCGTGTGAGACATGCCTAGCGGCGTGAAAATGCGCTCGCGGACGAACTCCTCCCAGCTCTTTCCGGTGATTCGCGGAATCAACTGGCCGGCAACCAGGTAGAGCAGGTTGTCGTACGCATAGCGGCTGCGGAAGCTGCTGGCCGGCTTGAGGAAACGGATCCTTCGGATGATCTCGTCGCGCGTGAAATCGGTTGCCGGCCAGAACATCAGGTCCCCCGCGCCGAGGCCGAGCCCGCTTCGGTGCACCAGCAGGTCGCGAATCGTCATCTCGTGGGAGACATAGGGGTCGTACATCTGGAACTCGGGCATGTGGTCGATCACGCGGTCGTCCCAGCGGAGCTTCCCTTCATCCACCAGCATGGCAAGCGCCGCGGTGGTGAACCCCTTGGAGTTGGAGGCGATGCGAAATAGCGATTCCGGCGTCACCGGCGCCGTCTCGCCCAACCTGCGCACGCCGTAGCCCCTGGCGAGTACCACATGGCCGTCTTTGACGATCGCCACGGCAATTCCCGGGACCTCGAACTCACGGCGCGCCCGCTCCACCGTCCGGCCGACGTAATCCTGTGCCGCGGCTGCCCACACGCATACCAGCAGCAGGCTACTTTTCGCGCAAAACCCGGTCATACACCTCCCGTTTCGACAATCCCCGCCGGCGTGCCACCTGTTTGATGGCGTCCATCCGCGGGGTACCGCTCCGGATCAGGCTCTCCACCGCTTCCTCCACCGGTTCGTCGCTCTCCACCAGCAGGCGATCCGCTTTCCCGATGAGGATGGTGAACTCTCCCTTGACGGCATCCCGCCCGGCCAGCGCGGCGCGGATCTCCTCCGCGGTTCCGCGCAGGAATTCCTCGTGGAGCTTCGTCAATTCACGGGCAACCACCACCGGCCGCGGGCCCATCACCTGCCCGATGGCCTCGAGGCTTTCGAGAATTCGGTGCGGGGCCTCGTAGAAGATCAGGGTCGCGGTTTCCTCCGCCAGGGCCTCCAGCGCTTTCACGCGCTGGCCGGGCTTCGGCGGCAGGAACCCCGCGAAATGAAAGGCGTCCGTCGGAAGCCCCGCCGCCGCGAGCGCCGTCAGCGCCGCGGAAGCCCCGGGGATGGGGTGAACCTCGATCCCGGCCTCGATGGCGGCTTTCACCAGGCGGTAGCCGGGGTCGGAAACCAGCGGCATGCCGGCGTCGGAGACCAGGGCGATGGTCTCACCGGCCTCGAGCCGTGCCGCCAGTTCCGCCGTTCGCTCGGCCTCGTTGTGCTCGTGGTAGCTGACGGTTGGTTTCTGGATCCCGTAATGATCCAGAAGCTTGCGCGTCTGCCTGGTATCCTCACAGGCCACGGCGTTCACGTTCCGCAGCACCTCGACCGCCCGGTACGTGATGTCTCCCAGATTGCCGATCGGTGTTGCAACGATATAGAGCGCGCCGGACATAGTACGAGTATAGAAGCCGGGCGCCCGGCCCCGCCGCTTTACTCGTATCTCAGCGCAAGATTCGGATTGACCCGGCTCGCCCGTTCCGCCGGGATGTATCCGGCGAACAGCGCCACGGCCACCAGTGCCAGCGATGCCGCCGCGATGCTCAGGGGGTCGTTCGGCCCCACGCCGTATAGCTCCGCCCGGAGCAGGCGGGAAAGCGCCAGGGCAACAGGCAGCGCGATCGCCACACCGGCCGCGGTCAGAATCGCCACATCGCGCATCACCAGCCGGAGGACGTTCGTTCGGCCGGCCCCGAGGGCCAGGCGGATGCCGATTTCGCGCGTGCGCCGCGTCACCATGTAGGCCATCACGCCGTACAGCCCAATGGCCGCCAGAATGGTCGCGAGAACCGCGAAGAAACCCGAAAGCGTAGCGATCAGCCGCTGGGCCGAGAGGTTCGAATCCACCTGCTCTTCCATCGTGCGCAGATGATTCACCGGCAGCGCCGGGTCCACTCCGCGCACCGCGCGCCGGATCGCCGGAAACAGCGCTTTCGGATCGCCCGCCGCCCTGGCGTACACGACCATCGAGCCCGGATCCTCTCCCTGCGTGAAGGGCAGGTACGCCATGCGAGTGGTCTCTTCATCCACGTGGGAGTACTTGGAATTCGCTGCGACTCCTACGATCTCGATGGGAAATTCCTTGTCATGCCCGAACCCGAAGCGCCTTCCCAGCGGGTTCTCGCCGTGGAAGAAGTACTTCGCGAAGGCCTGGTTCACGATCGCCACATGGGGCGCGCCGAATCGGTCCGCGTCGCTGAATTCCCTGCCCAATTGCAGAGGAATGCCGAGCGTCGCGAAGTATCCGGGGGTCACGGAATCGCTGTAGGGGTTCATGTCCTCGTCTTCCCGGGCCTGGTAGCCCTGCACATGCACCGTGCGCATGTTGATGTTGTCGCCCACCACCGGGTTCACCCCGATCGCCGCCGCGCTCACGCCGGGGATGCCGGCGATCTGCTGCCGGATGGTTCCCGCGAAGCGCCGGATCCGCTCCGCCGAGTACGCGTTCAGCTCGGGATCGAGGTCGAAAGCCAGCAGCGATTCGCGCCGGAACCCCAGATCCACATTGCGCAGGTTGTTGAGCGAGCGCGTGAATAACGTCGCCGCGATCAGCAGCAGCAGGGAAAGCGCAAACTGCGAAACCACCAGCACCTTGCGAAGCCGGACGTGCCCCGCTCCCGCGGACACGTTCGCGGCCTGTTCCTTAAGCGTGTTCGCCAGTCGCGGCGAGGTGGCCTGCCATGCGGGAACCAGCCCGAAAACCACGCCCGTTACGAGCGCAAGCGCAAACGTGAATGCGAAAACCCGCCAGTCGAGGGAGCCGGTCACTCCGAGCGGTCCGGCGCTCGACACGATTCCGAGCAGCCCCCCGACCGTCCAGGCGGCGCAGACCAGGCCGAGCGCCGCGCCGGCGATCGAAAGCACGAGGCTTTCCACTACCAACTGCCGCACCAGCCGGAAGCGGCTGGCGCCCATCGCCAGGCGGACGGCCGTCTCCTTCTGCCGGCCCGCGGCCCGCGCCAGCAGAAGGCTGGCCAGGTTGGCGCAGGCGATCAGCAGGAGCAGCCCGACAATCGCCGCCAGAATGCGCAGCGGGCGGCTGAACTGGTCGCGGAAATCGGAGACCCCCCGGGCAGCCGGCTCGAAGATCAGCGGCTTTCCAACAAAGCTGCTGCGGGAGCGCGCTGAACGGAACCCCATGGCCCTCGCTTCCATTTCGAGCAGGGCATGGTAGTAAGGCTGGAGGCTGGCCTGCGCCTGCTGAACGGTGACTCCCGGCTTGAGCCGTCCGACGAGTTGCAGCCAGAGAACGCGGCGGTCTTCCAGGCCGTTCCACGTGGGCGTCATCTGCGCCTTCATCATGGCCGGAACCAGCACGTCCACGCGCTGGCCGACGTCGAAGCCACGATACCCCGGCGCCGTCACTCCGATCACGGTCATGGGGTGCCCGTTCAGGAGCAGCACCTGGTTGAGGATCGAAGGGTCTGCCGCCGAGCCGCGATTTCCAATAGTCGTAGGTCAGGACCGCCACCGAGTGCCCACCCGGCACGCGGTTGTCATCCGGAGTGAAGCCGCGGCCGATCGCCGTCGAAAGCCCCAAAGTCTCGAAATAGTTCCCGGACACGATCTCCGCCGTGACCTGCTCGCTGCGGTTCCGGTAGCTGACATTCAGCGGCGTGTCGAATCGCGCCGCCACCTCCGCGAAGACCAGGTTGTGGTCTCGAAGGTCCTGGAACATCGGGTAGGAGAACCGGTTTTTGCCCCACACCATTCCGCTTTGCGGCCCGGGACTGGTGAAATAGAGCAATTCCCCCGCGTGCCGCACCGGCAGCTGCCGCAGCAGCACCTGATCCGTGATGGTGAAAATGGCGGAGTTTGCCCCGATCCCCAGGGCCAGCGAAAGAAGGGCAATGCAGGTAAAGAGCGGAGATCGCCGGAGGTTCCGGCAAGCGTAACGGATATCTTGGAGCATCCCTGGCCGTTATCGTAACGTGAATGGCTGGGATTTTAGACGAAACGAAGCGGAATCCGTTTTGGACTAGCCTTCGTATTTGCCGGCGACAATGATTGCGATCGGCAGGTTACCGACCTTCACGTTGAGCACCGTGTCGTGGTCGCCTTCTTTGGTGACCTCCGGGAAGGTCGTGCCCGCCGGCGTTTCCAGCGAGAAAACCGCCGGGTGCGCCGTGCCGCTGGTCTTGCTCATGGTCACCAGCTTGTCGAACTCCGGGGTTGCGGCCGGATCGGCGTCGTTGGCTAGCGGCGTCAGGAGCGCAAAATCGCGCTGCGGTGCCACACCCTGGTGAGCGCCATCGACGGGAAAGTCGCTGTACCGCATGGTGTAGACACCGGCCTTGACGGTCTGGCCGCGCCGGTCCTCTCCGCCGTTCGGAAAACGGATCACGCCGAGCAGCGCCCCTTGCGCGATGGGCAGGGTGATGGCGGGATCGGAGGGCTTGGCTCCCGTCGGAATCGACTTCTGGAACCACACCTCGCACCAGGCGCCGCTCGGACCCACTACGCGGTACCCGTGGGAATCGATCACAGCCGAGTAGGCGGCCGGCAGCCCGGTGGGCGCAGCCGCGATCGGTTCGAGTTTATAGTCCTGAGCAAAGGCGAGAAGGGAGAGAGAAAAAAGGAAGGCAAGAGATTTCATCATGGTTGTCCCTGGGGGAACACGCATCTTGATGGAGCGGGAGACGGGATTCGAACCCGCGACATCGACCTTGGCAAGGTCGCACTCTACCAGCTGAGTTACTCCCGCCCGAACGGAAATCCTATTGTGACCCAGAACAGAACCGGTGTCAAACGTTAGGGCTATTTTCATGAAAACGATGGAGTTATAAACTTGCGGCAAACCTGGGACGGTGTGCTAGACTACAGTTCGGTTCTGAATAGACGGAGGCACTGGCAACCCGGTGCGAGGTAGGGAAAGCCGGTCGGCAATCCTCCTCGGTGCCACACCCACACCGATCCCACGCTGATGTGGAAAAGTATGTGGAAAACTCATGCCGGTGGTGTGTTTGGACAATGAACTTTTGGGATCAACTAAGAAGTTACCTGCAACAAAAAGTTAGCCACGAGAGCTATCAGAATTGGTTGAGCGGGACGGCGTTTGCGGGTCTGGACGGCGATACTTTGTTCGTATCGGTGCCGAATTCGGAAACCGGCGCATGGCTGGAAACCGAGCACGGCGCAATGATCCGTAGCGGGATTCAGGACCTCCGTCTTCCCATACGAAAAATCGCTTATGAGGTGGCGCCCTCACGCTCCGTAACCGCGGCCCTGGAAACCCCCGATCTCGAACAACCGCTCCACAATTTGAACCCCAAGTTCACATTCGATTCGTTTGTGGTCGGCGCGTGCAACCAGTTCGCGCACGCTGCCGCGCGTTCGGTAGCAACCACGCCCTCCCGCAGTTACAACCCGCTGTTCATCTACGGCGGAGTGGGCATGGGCAAAACACATCTGATGCACGCCATCGGCCGCGAACTGACCGAGCACTTCGCCTCGATGCGGGTGATCTACACTTCGAGCGAAAAGTTTATGAATGAGATGATCTCCTGCATCCGCACGGACCGGATGCAGCAGTTTCATCAGCGCTACCGCGACGCCGATGTCCTTCTGATCGACGATATTCAGGTTCTCGGCAACAAAGAGCGCACGCAAGAGGAGTTCTTCCACACCTTCAACGAACTCCACGACCACCAGAAGCAGATCGTCATCTCGAGCGACTCGCATCCCAAAGACATCCCCGGCTTGGTGGAACGGCTGCGCTCGCGGTTCGAATGGGGCCTGATGGCCGACATCCAGCCGCCCGACCTGGAAACCAAGATGGCCATTCTGGATAAGAAGGCCGAGGCGGAAAACGTCAAACTGCCGGATGATGTCCGAACGTTCATGGCCTCGAAGACCAAATCGAACGTGCGGGAACTGGAAGGCGCGTTGGTGAAGCTGATCGCTTACTCTTCGCTCACCGGGACGCCGATCCACCTCCAGATGGCGCAGCAGGTCCTCAAGCACCTGGTCCACGTGCAGGATCGCAAGGTGACGATCGACTCCATCCAGAAAGCGGTCGCGGAACGCTTCCAGGTCAAGCAATCGCAGCTCAAAGAGAAGAGCAACACGAAGAAGGTGGTCTACCCCCGGCAGGTCGCCATGTACCTGGTCAAAGATCTCACCGACGCGTCGCTTCCCGAGATCGGCCGGGCCTTCGGCGGGAAGCATCACACCACCGTGATCCATTCCATAAACAAAATCGAGAAGTCGCGTCACAATGATCCGGAATTGAACAGGTTGCTCCACAGCCTAATGGACTCATTGCAATGACGTTCTTGGATTTTCCACAATCGCCCCGAAACAAGCCTTAGGGAAACTGTGTAAAAACGGTAACAAACTGGGATTCCAGAGTGCCGTCCACCGCGGGATCCTCAAGTTCAAGTAGCGGAAAGTAGTTGAGTTTAGTATAATTTAGGTAGCCTTCAACAGTTTGCACAGGCCCGATGATTACGGTTCTAATAGTGCTCATCTATACAGCCTGAGAAGAATAGGAGCTGTGGCCCTATGGAATTCACGGTCAGCAAAGCCGATCTTGTACGAGAACTGAGTCTGTCGCAGGGCGTGGTCGAGAAAAAGACGACCATTCCGATTTTGTCGAACGTGCTGTTGGAGGCCGCTGGAGATCGCGTCACGCTCACAGCCACGGATCTGGAACTGGGCATCCGCTGCTCCTGCCCGGCCCGCATCAAGAAGGAAGGCGCCGGAACGGTTCCGGCCCGCAAACTGCTTGACTACGTCCGGCTGCTGCCGGAAGGCGATGTGAATATGAAGTTCCTGGAGAATCATTGGGCCTCGATCACCGCGGGCCGTTCCAGGACGCGGATCGCCGGCATGTCGCGGGAGAGCTTTCCGGAGCTCCCGGAAATGCCCGAGCAGATCGCGGAGATCCCGGTGAAAACGCTGGCTGCCATGATTTCCCGGACCGCCTTCGCAATCTCGATGGAGGAGTCGCGCTTCACGCTGAACGGCGCCCTGCTGCTGATGCGGCCCGAGGGTCTGACGATGGTGGCGACCGACGGCCACCGCCTGGCTTATGTACAGGCCCCAGCCGAGGAGAGCGGCACGGTGCAGCAGCAGTTTCGGGCGCTCATTCCCAAGAAGGCGATGGCCGAGTTGACCAAACTGGCGGACGGAGCGGAACCGGAGGCCAAGGCGATCTTCGCCGGTGATGATAACCACCTGTTTTTCCGGGTGGGACACCGCCTCTTGATTACGCGGAAGCTGACCGGCAACTTTCCGGATTATGAGCGGGTATTGCCCAAGGACCACTCTCTCTCGGCGAAGTTGCTGAAGGATGATATTCGTTCCGCGATCGAGCGCGTGGCGCAGTTCGCCGATGAGCGCTCGCGGGCGATTCGCGTTCAGTTCTCGACTGGCGAAGTCCGCGTCTTCTCCTCCTCCGTGGAAATGGGGGAGAGCGAAGAATCCGTAACCAGCGAGTATCAGGGACCCGATCTCGAGATCGGTTTCAACGCCCAGTATCTGCTGGACTTTTTGAGGGCGATTCCGCAGAGCAGCGTATCGTTCGAGCTCAAGGATCAGAAGAGCGCGGGCGAAATGCGCCCTGCCGGCGAAGGAGTGGCGGATCAGTATCGCTACGTAGTGATGCCGATGCGCATCTGAAGTTTTACCGAAACAAGGAACTATGGCAAACGATGTAAATACCGGCTCCACGGGAGTCTATGATTCCACGAGTATCAAGGTGCTCGAGGGACTGGAGGCGGTGCGTCTGCGACCGGCGATGTATATCGGTTCGACGGGCGAAATGGGGCTGCACCACCTGGTTTATGAGGTAGTCGACAATTCGGTCGACGAGGCTCTGGCGGGATACTGTACGGAAGTCATCGTCGTCATTCACGACGACAACTCGGTGACCGTGATCGACAATGGCCGCGGCATTCCCGTGGATATCCACGAGGAGGAAGGCGTATCGGCGGCCCAGGTCGTCATGACCAAGCTGCATGCCGGGGGCAAGTTCGATTCCAAGAGCTACAAAGTTTCCGGCGGCTTGCACGGCGTCGGCGTGAGCTGCGTCAACGCGCTCTCCGAACGGTTGGAACTGGAGATCTGGCGGGACGGCTACACCTGGCAGCAGGAATACTCCTGCGGCATTCCGAAGGCCCCGCTGGCAAAAGCCGGCAAAGCCGGGCGCAAGACGGGAACTCGCGTCACCTTCAAGCCGGACACCTCCATCCTGGAGATGCAGGTTTTCAATTACGACACCCTGGCTACGCGTCTCCGGCAGCTCGCGTTCCTCAACAAGGGTCTGAAGATTGTCCTGACGGATGAGCGCACAGACCCCGAGAAGGTCAACGAATACCAGTTCAGCGGCGGCATCGCGGAATTTGTGAAGCTGCTCAACCGCGGCAAGCAGGTTCTGCACGAGAAGCCTATCCACTTCGAGGCCGAGCGGGACATGCCGAACAACGGCCAGTTGACCATGGAAGTGGCGCTGCAATACAACGACGGCTACTCGGAAAACGTCTCCAGCTTCGCGAACAACATCAACACGGTGGATGGTGGCACGCATTTGACCGGCTTCCGCACGGCGCTTACCCGCACCATCAATGCATTTGGCCAGCAGCAGGGGCTTTTCAAGGACGTCAAGGAGAACCTCAGCGGAGACGACGTCCGCGAAGGTCTCACGGCGGTGGTCAGCGTCAAAGTGCCGCAGCCGCAGTTCGAAGGCCAGACCAAGGGCAAGCTCAACAGCGATATTGCCGGCCACATGACGCAGTTCGTCAACGAGAAGCTGGGCGAGTACTTCGACAAGAACGCCACGGTCGGGCGCAAGATCGTGGGTAAGGCGATTGAAGCGTCACGGGCCCGCGAGGCGGCTCGCAAGGCGCGCGACCTCACGCGGCGCAAAGGCGCCCTCGAATCAGGCGGCATGCCTCATAAGCTGGCGGATTGCCAGGAGCGCGATCCCGAGCGCTGCGAGTTGTTCCTGGTGGAAGGCGAATCGGCCGGCGGCACCGCCAAACAGGGCCGCGACCGCAGGTTTCAGGCGATCCTCCCGCTCAAGGGAAAGATCCTCAATGTCGAGAAGGCCCGCTACGATAAAATGCTGGGCCACGAAGAAATCCGCACCCTGATCACGGCGCTCGGAACCGGGATCGGCAAGGACGATTTCGACCCGACCAAAATCCGCTACGGCAAAATCATCATCATGACGGACGCGGACGTGGACGGCTCGCACATCCGCACGCTGCTGCTCACGTTCTTCTTCCGCCACATGCAGGAGCTGATTAAACGGGACCGCGTGTACATTGCGCAGCCGCCGCTCTACCGCATCAAAAAGGGCAAGAGCGAGAAGTACATCAAAGACGAGAAGGAATTCACGCGCGAGATCATGCGCCGCGCGACCGAGAACCTGCAACTGGAGATTCATTCGCCCGGGAATGGCTCCGCGGCAACATTGGTGCTCGAAGGGCAGGAGTTGCGGGCCTTTCTGCTCAACCTGGACGAGTACGAGCAGATGTTTCATAAGGTGGAGCGGCGGCTGCGCGACCCGCGCGTGGTAGAGATTCTTTCCAATATCGAGTTCCGGATTGACCACAAGGCGGAGTTTCAGGAAGAAGTTAATCTGAAGCCGGTATTCGAAGCAGTCAAGGCGCTCGGGCTGAAACCCGAAATGCGGCGCGACGAAGAGCACTTCTCCTGGGCGGTGGTTTACCACGATTCGACCAATGCCGAGCGAGCGATCGGCCTGACGCTGGCTTCGCAGCCTGAATTCCGCCGCTTCCGTACGCTGGCTCGAACGGTGGCGCGCTACAACGAACCGCCGTTCGTGGTGGTGAAGAACGAGCACCGCACGCCGCAGCCGAACTGGATCGAGCTGGTGAATTACGTCAAGGAAGAAGGCAAGCGCGACGCTTCGGTGCAACGGTACAAGGGGCTGGGGGAAATGAACGCCGAGCAACTCGCCGACACCACCATGAACCCGGAAAAGCGGACTCTGCTCCAGGTGAAGCTGGAAGACCTGGACGAGAGCGAGATCATGTTCTCCACGCTCATGGGCGAGGATGTGGAGAGCCGGCGCAAATTCATCGAAGAGAATGCGCTGGACGTGAAGAATCTGGACGTGTAGCGGAGCGGGCGGCCCTGCGCACGTCCTCCAAAAGGATTTCCATATCGCGCTCCGTCGTGCGGTAGTTCAACACGCAGCCGCGGAGCGCGAACTTTCCCCTTACCATCGCATTCGAGAGATAGCTGCTGCCCTGCCGCTGAAGCTCCAGCAGAACGCGCTCGTTCCACTCGTTCAGGTCTCCGGCGAAACCCTCGGGTTTGTGGCGGAAGCAGAAGACCGATAGCTCGACCGGCGCGAGCATCTCAAAATCGCTTCCGGCCTTCACCAGGCATTCCAGGTGTTTCGCACAGGCGATATTGCGTTCGATCGCCTCGCCCAGCGCGGCAGCGCCGGCGAACTTCATAAGAAGCCACACATCCAGCGCCCGGAATGGCCGCGAGAGCTCGGGGCCGTAATCCCAGAACGCGAAGGCCTCGTCGCGCTCCAGGCCAATGGGGCGCGTGTAGTCGGCGTCGTGGCTGAAGGCCGCCCGCGCGGACGCCGGGTCGCGATACAGCACGCAGCCGCAGCCCACGGGCAAATAAAGCCACTTGTGCGGATCGAGGGCGATCGAGTCGGCCGCTTCGATACCTTCAAACAGCCCGCGGACCGAGGGCGCGAGGGCCGCGAAGCCGCCGTACGCAGCATCCACGTGGAGCCAGAGGTTGTGGCGCCCGGCGACGGCGGCGACATCGCTTATCGGGTCGAACGCGCCGGTAGCAGTCGTTCCGGCGTTTGCCACCACCGAGAGTGGCAGGAATCCGGCCGCAGCATCTTCGGTGATGAGCCGCTCCAGCTCTTCGACGTCGATCCGAAGCCGGTCGTCGGTGCGGACCGCCCGTACATTGGCCTCGCCGAGCCCCAGCATCCCCGCGGCTTTGGCCACTGAAAAGTGGCCCTGCTCCGAGACGTAGACGCGCAGGGGACGCCCCGCGGCGGCAACTCCGTCGCGCACCACGTTGACCCCGGCCCTGGAACTGCGGGCCGCTGCCAGGCCGGCAAAGTTCGCCATGGACCCGCCGCTGGTGAACAGCCCGATGGCCTCGCGCGGATACCCCAGCATCTCCTTCAGCCAGTTGATGGTAAGGTGCTCCATCTCGGCGGCCGCCGGAGCCGAGCGCCAGGCAGTCACATTAATATTCAGGGCCGCGGCGAGCATGCTCCCGATGGACGCCAGGGGCGTGCCGGGAGAGGCGACATACCCGAAGAACCGGGGGTGGCCGTTGTGGCGGCTGTAGCGGACGATCACGTCCTCAAAGGTCCGGAGCAGCGTGTCGAAAGAGGTCCCGGAGCGGGGCAGGGGCTCGTCGAGGAGTTCGCGGACCGCCACCGAAGTGACGGGCTGCAAAACGGGGCGGGAGGGCAGATCCCGGTAATAGGCGGCGGCCACATCGACCGCGCGCAGGCACATGGCCCTGAAATCTTCCGGCGAAGGTGCCAGGTCGTCAGGCATAGGGAAGGTTCAGATTAGCAACAATTTCGCATCCACACTCCGGCAGCAGGCGCCGGGAACCGCCGGGGATCAAGCAGTTGGATGTCTGACCGTCGATGGACGTGGTGGACGTGAAGGAAGGGCAGAAACTGGTGGTGTGGCGCAGCAGCCTGGACGGGCCGGAGAAAGCGCTGTTTCTGTGGAGCAGGCCTCCCGGCCTGCTCGCTTTTGACTTTATAAAACCGGGCAGGCCAGGAGGCCTACCAGGAAGCCTACCCTACCTGGCGGATGCGCTCGTCTTTTTCGACTTTGCCGCCGCGGATGTGGAGGATCCGGCTCAGCGGAATCGCGAAGGTGGCGCAGGGAAAAGGGGGCCGGGCTTCCGCCCGGCTTAGGGGGCAGGCCAGGAGGCCAGGCCAGGAGGCCTACCCCACCGAGAGAGGTCGAAGTCGCTTGGTTTCTTGCAATCGCGGGATTCGGCGGAAGTCGAGTGGAGCGGACGAGGACGTCCGCCCCGCAATTTGCAGGTGTTCGGCAAGCGGAAATTGGCATGCGTTAGAGCTGCGCGAATCCGCCGGTTTCCGCGATTTGCGCGGTAAGCCCAGCGATCAGCTCCGGCGATTCCATCGGGAGGTAATGATTGCGCCCGGCAAGCAGGAGATCGCGCGCGTTCGGAAACCTCAAAGCCAGATGCGGATCCGTCGGCGACGCGCCGAGATGGCGCTCCCCCGGAACCCACGGCTGTCCCGCGCGCAACACGGTCACCGGGACCTGGATGGCGCCCACATCGAACCACACGCCGGGCGCATTCGCGTGAGTGTAGATCGAAGCTTCGACCTCAGGCGGACAGGCTAGCTGCCCATCTTTGAGCACCCCGTAATTGCAGTAGTCGCGCAGCACCAGCGGGTCCCAGGTGGCGAACGGCGCACGGTCTTTGAACCGTTCGAACATTTCTTCGGGCGAACTCCACGCCGCCCGGCGCCGCGCAATGAAACTCCAGTCCTCGGGCGGGCCGTAATGGCCGCGGCGGAAGATGGTGGGGTCGATCAGAAACAGGGCGCGGAACATGCCCGGCCGTAGCGCCGCCGCGGCCGCGACCGAATGCCCGCCCATCGAGTGGCCGATGCCGATGGCGCCTTCGATCTCGAGCGCCGCCAGGTCTTTGGCGAACGACATCCAATCGTAGGGAGGCGCCGGTTTCGTGCTCCGGCCGTGCCCGCGCATATCGGGCGCGATTGCGCGCCGGCCGGGCAGCCTGCGGATCACCTGGTCCCAACACCGTCCGTGAAAGCCGGTGGCATGCACGAAGACGAGCGGCGGTCCCTCGCCTTCCCGGGTCCACACGGCCAGTTCCACGCCGTTGGCCTGGACCCGCTGCTCTTTCATCACCGCAGCAGCCTCGCGATCTCTTCCATGGAGACCGTTTCCCGCGGCTGGAACTCGGCGCTCCTCGCATATGCCAGCAGGCTGTGCAGCAACTGACGGGCGACGGGGCGCTGATCCAACGCGCTGGTCAGGTCGAAAGAGGTGGCCAGCACTTTGCCTTTACCCGCCTTCGCTTCGATCACCGCGCCCAGCTTGTGGTTCCGGTGGAGGTCGTCGATCACCTGCACCAGCGGGCGGTATCCGGCCGGAAGGTCGTCCAGGACGAAGGCGCTTGCCCCTTCCGAGAGTTCCCACCACTGCCACTGGCTATGAAACGCCGTGGGGAATCTGGCCAGCGCGGGTTGCGCCGGGTCGCAGAGGATTCCGAGCGTCCCCTGCGTCCTGGCGAACCAACCGTCCGACCAGAAGACCGGCAGGAAATGAGTCGGGAACAGGTGGTCGCCTTTCTGCCCCTTGGGAACCGTGAGCAGCACGGTGCGCCCGGCTGCCAGCGCCTGCTGTGCCGCCGCATCGAACGCCGTGGTCACCAGGACGTCGCCCGGCGTGGTATCCACCTTGGCCGGGTAGACCCAGATGTCCCAATCGTTGCGCGCGTCGCGCATCCGGATGGTCACGGTGAGATGGGTCGCGGTGGTTATCGCGCGAAGCGGGATCGAGATCTCGCCCACCGGCGTGACGCTGCCGGTCTCGAATGTCCGAGGCACGAAGCTTCCCGAAAAACGCACGCGTCCGTTGTCGTCCACCGCCGACCATTCGGCCGCCGCGTTCGCCACGGCCTGCTTGCCGTAATGGGCGATTTCGGCTTGCGCCGTGAAGGTCTCGTCGTTGGTCCAGGCGAACTTCTTCATCCGGAGGAGCGGCACGGTTTCGGCGCAGAACCGGCGGAACTCTTCGGGCGTGAGGATGCCTTTCGAGTCCCAAAAGGAATCGAGCAGCCCGACGAGCGCTTCGCCCTGGCCGGGGAAGTCTTCGAGTTGCAGCAGGAAAAAGCCGCCGTAATCCGGGGTGCGCAGCGTGGCCTCGATCTCCTCCTTATAAATCGACCACGAGAACTTGCCCGACGCTTTCTGGAACCACTCGGCCTCGTCCAACATGCCGCGCGATTCCAGTTGATCGCGGTAGACCTCGAGATTGCGAGCCTTCAACACGCCGTTGTACTTCGCGATCTCGTCGTAGCTGGGGTAGACCGCCCATTGCCCCATCTCGTGGGTGACAAGCGGCAGGTGGAACGCCTTTACGGAATCGCTGTAGTCGTGGTCCGTCCCGTCCATGGTGCGGACGAAGCGCGTACCGTTGACGCGCAAACGGCCTACCGAGGTCTGCTGGGTCACCCAATAGTCCGAGGTGGTTCCCGGCGCGCGGCGGCGATGATCGGCCGAAAAGGTGTAGAGGCGCCGCGGGTCGGCCTTCTTGAACTCCGCCACCAGGTTGTCCATGAAGACGTCGTCGCCGCTCAACTCATTGCCCAGGCACATCATCGTGAACGAAGGATGATTGCCGTACGCCTTCAGGATGCGGTAGCCCTCCGCCCGCATATAGTCGTCGAGCTTCTGATCTTTGCCGACGGTGTGGTTCCAGACCGGCAGTTCCACGTGCAGCATGAAGCCGGCCCGGTCCGCCGCAAGGAAGGCCGCTTCGGGCGGGCACCAGGAATGAAAGCGGAAAGCGTTCAGCCCGTAGGTGCGCGCGATCCGGAAAATCCGTGCCCAGTCGTCCACCTTCGTGGAGGGGTACCCGGTCTTCGGAAAAATCGCGCATTCGAGCGTGCCGCGCAGAAAAACGGGCCGCCCGTTCAGCAGGAACTGCGTGCCGCGCGTGGCGATCTGCCGGACTCCGATGGTGGTGGATACCGCCTCCGCTCCCGCGCGCGACGTGAGCCGCAGGTCGAGGCTGTACAGGTTGGGTTCGTACTCGTCCCACAGCTTCGCGCCTTTGACGGAGATCCGCATTTCGATCTTCTGCGTTCCCGCGATCACCGCATCCGTGGAGCTGTGGCTGATCCCCGGAATATCGGCCGTCAGGTCCGCCCCGACCGGCGAGCCGGTCCGGTTGCGGAGTTCGATTTCGGCGCGAAGCATGCCCGGTTCCGCGGGGTAGACCGCCACCGAATCGATCCATACCGGCGCCGTGGCACGCAGTTCGATAGCGCCGACCACCCCGTTCCAGTTGGTCTGGGTGTGTTCGGCGAAACTGTGGCCGTCGCGGCCGATATCGACCAGGTAGCGGTTATCCACGCAGATCGTGATGCGGTGGCGGCCCGGCGTCATGGCGTCGCTCAGGTCGTACTCGTGGGGTGTGGTGAGGCTGTCGCTGGTCCCCAGGCTCTTGCCGTCCACCCAGACCTCGGTGGACCAGTGGGCCCGCTCGAGATACAACGTGATGTGCCTGGCGCGCCACGTCTCGGGAATGACGACTTCCTTCTGGTACCAGGCGAGCCCTTCATATTTGTAGGGCCGGGTCAGGTAGCCTTTCTCTGGGGTCGCGACCTTGGCGCCGTAACCGCCCTGATCGGTGCTGCCGGGGAGGAAGATGGTGTCCGGCCCGAGCCGGCGTTCGAACCAGCGTTCCGCATGACCGGTTTTTTGCGGGTCGAGTTGGAATTCCCAGGTGCCTCCGAGCGGGATATGCGAACCCGCCAGGAGTACGGGCGATGCGACGATCGCAGCCAGCAGAAGCCGTTTAAGCATATTCGCTTTCGATCTGTTCCAGCGTTTTCCCTTTGGTCTCGGGCACGTGGAAGAGGATGAACACGAAGCCCGCGGCGCAGATCGCCGCGTATAGCCAGAATGTCCCGGCCGCTCCCAGCCAGCGGTTGAGGACGGGGAACGTGAAGGTCAGGAGGAAGCACGCAATCCATAGCGCCGAGACGGCGATCGAGACCGCAGTGCCGCGAACGCGGTTGGGGAAGATCTCGGAAATCAGGACCCACGCCACCGGCCCGAGCGTCATGGCGAAACTGGCGATCGTGGCCAGCGTGAGGACCAGCACCGGCAGCCCCTTCAGGCCGAAGTGATACGCGAGCCCGACCAGCAGATGCGAAAGCCCGATCCCGGCACAGCCGGCGAGCATGAGCGTGCGCCTTCCCAGCCGGTCTACGAAGCCCATCGCCACCAGCGTAAAGACCAGGTTGATGGCGCCGGTGATCACGATATTAAAGAGGGTATCGCTCACCCCGTAGCCGGCGCTGCGGTAGATCTCCTCGGCATAGTTGAAGATGACGTTGATGCCCGACCACTGCTGCAATACCGCCAGCACGATGCCGATCAGGAGTAACTTGTGGGGCAGGCCTCCTGGCCTGCCCGGTTTTGAATTGAAAAGCGGGCAGGCCGGGAGCCCTACCCTACCCTTCCACCGAGGGCTTTCGGGAATGAACAGCGCCCCCACCAGAAACACCAGCGCAGGCACCGCGACCGCCGTGAACATCCATCGCCAGCCCAACTGCCCGTTCCAGGACTGCCGGATCATCTCCGCCGTCGCACCGTCCGGCACTTTCTGCGCGATCAGCCAGTTCGCCACCTGCGCCGCGAGGATTCCCACCACGATCGTCAACTGGTTCAGCGATACCATCCGCCCTCGCAGTTCCGCCGGGCTGATTTCCGCGATATAAACCGGCGAAACATTCGACGCGATCCCGATGGCCACGCCGCCCCAGATTCGCCAGATGACGAACATGGTGAAAGTCTGCGCCCACCCGGTGAGCACGGAGGATACGGCGAACAGCGCGGCCGCGAGCACGAGCAATTTCTTGCGCCCGTAGCGGTCGCTGGCCACGCCCGCGAATATCGAGCCGATCAGGCAGCCGAGCAGCGCGCAGCTGTTGGCCCATCCGATCAGCTGTTCGCTTTGGAGCTGAAAAAACTTCTCGTAGAACGGCTTTGCGCCGCCTATGACGACCCAGTCGTAGCCGAACAGGAGGCCGCCCATTGCAGCCACGCTGGCGATCATCCAGACGCGGCGCGCGCTATAAATTTCCATAGAGTACGGCGGGCGTACACTAATGTGGTACCACGATGAACCGAAGACAAGCGATTGCCACGTTGGCGGCCGCGCCTTTGATGGCGCAATCAAGGGAACAGAAGATCGACCCGGATGTGGTCAGGCGGCATGATGCCGCGGTGGAAAAGGCGCTGGCGGCGCAAATCACGGACTCCGGCCATCGCGGGTCCGGCAGCCTGCCGAATGATGACGGACTGTACCACGCGGGCACCGCGGCCGGACTCTTCGAAAATCTGGCCGCGGCCTACCTGCACCCCGATTCGCGATACCACCGCGACCGTGCCCTGCCCGGGCGAATGCGGCTGGCCGCGGGGTTCATGGATCGCGCGCAGCACGCGGACGGCACCATCGACCTTTTAACGACGAATTTCCACTCCACGCCCGATACGGGGTTCGTGGTCCACAACGCCGGAACGGCGGCGTGCCTGCTGCATCGCGCCGGAGAGCGGGAACTGCTGGCGATGATCGAACCGTTCCTGCGAAAAGCGGGCGGCGCGCTGGCTGTGGGCGGCGTGCACACGCCGAACCATCGCTGGGTGGTTTCCTCCGCGCTGGCCCAGATCAACGAGGTGTTCCCCGACCCGCGCTTTATGCGGCGCATCGAGCAGTGGCTGGCGGAGGGCGTGGATATCGACGCGGACGGGCAGTTCACGGAGCGCAGCACGTCGGTCTACAACACGGTCTGCGACCGTGCGTTCACGGTTCTCGCGGTGAAGTTGAAACGGCCGGAACTGCTCGAGCCGGTGCGGCGCAACCTGAACGCGATGCTCTATCTCATGCATCCGAACCTCGAGGTAGTGACCGAGATCTCACGCCGGCAGGATAAGGGCGAGCGCGGCGATATCGGCGGCTACTGGTTTCCGCTGCAATACCTGGCCGTGCTGGACCGGAACACGGTGTACGCGGGGATCGCGGCTCAGGTGGCGCCCGTGCGCGCGAGCCTGCCGGTCTTGATGGAGTACCCGGAGATGGCCGGCCCCTCGCCCGGTACGAACGCGCCCCCGGACGACTACCTCAAAGATTTCCCGACGCTCGACGTGGTGCGATTCCGGCGGGGCGCGCGCAGCGCCACGATCCTGGGAAAAGACTCGCTGTGGTTCGCCCTGCGGCAGGGCGAGGCGGTGATCAGCGGGGTCCGTA
This sequence comes from Bryobacterales bacterium, assembly GCA_963796485.1. GTDB lineage: Bacteria > Acidobacteriota > Terriglobia > Bryobacterales > Bryobacteraceae > CAWCDJ01. The sequence goes on along the minus strand of CAWCLV010000006.1, from coordinate 208,952 downwards.
TGGCGGGCGCGTTTTTCGGCAAAGGACAACTGGTGCCGCCGCGGATCGAGCGGAACGGAAAGATATACGTGTTGCGGCAGTCGCTCGAAGCCGGCTACTATCAGCCGGCCTCACCAGCGCGAAAGGTGGCGGCGGGCGAGTGGGGGCGGGTGCGCGAAACGTGCAGGGAATCGGAAATTTGCCGCTATGAGCACTCGGCGGCGATCACCGAGACCGCGAACGGCTTCCGCATCCAGTTCGCGGCCAAAGGGACCGACAATGTGCCGGTGGCGATCGAGATCGGTCTGCGTGCGGGCGTCGAGGTCTCAGGCGCAAGCGCGGTGAAGGGACGCAGCGACGCGTTCCTGATCGGGTCGGGCTACGCCACCGTGAAGCGCGGGAGCGACCGGATCCGCATAGGCCCGGGACTGGCGCAGCACGCGTGGGTGCAGGTTCGCGGCGCGGAGCCGAAGTTGCCCGGAACGAGCCTCTACCTTACAGCTTTCGCTCCGTTCGACCATACCCTGGAGTTCCTGTGCGGGTAGTTGGGCTGGCGCTCGCGCTGTGCACCGTGGCGGGCGCGGCAGGCGGTTGGCACTCCCTCTTCGATGGAAAGACGACGTTCGGCTGGGTGGAAGTGACGGGAAAACCGTTTCCGGAAAATTGCTGGCGCGTGGAGGACGGCTGTCTGAAGGCGCTCGTGCGGACCGACGGCTTTCAGGACATCCGGACGGTGGAGACGTTCACTTCTTTCGAACTCGAGTTTGACTGGAAACTGGGCAAGGATGGGAACTCCGGCGTGAAGTACCTGATCCAGCGGGTGGATGAGTGGACCAACAAGGCCGGCCGCGAGGCGCGCGCCCGCGGCCTGGAGTACCAACTGGCGGATGACGCCAATTCCGATGCGGCGTCTGATCCGCGCCGCGTGGCCGGCTCGCTGTACTCCGTAATTGCGCCGGTTCCGAAGCTCCCGCCGAAGATCGGCGCGTTCAACCATTCGCGAATCGTGGTTCGGGGAACGCACGTGGAGCATTGGCTCAACGGCGTCAGAGTGGTCGAGTTCGACACGCAGGATGCCGCGGTTCGGAAGCACCTGGGCGAACTCGCCAAGGGCGGGCCGATCAGGACGGAGTCGGCGATCAGCCTGCAGAACCATTCGTCGGAGGCGTGGTTCAAGAATTTACGCGTCAGGAGACTGGAATAGGTTCGGCGTAGACCCATGCGAAAGAAGATCGGGGTTTGGATGCTCGTTCCCTCGGCTCTGGCGGGAGCGGCGCTTTCGAACGGCAGGGTTTCGGCCGAGTTCGGCGACCGCGGGCTGACCGCGCTACGCGACTATGCGACGGGGATGACGGTTCACTTCACGAGGGAGGACTTCGCGGTCACGCTCGACGGCAAGGTCTACGACGCGGCGTCCCTGGGGAAACCGGAGCGAAAAGACGGCGAGAACATCGTGATGTATTCTTACGCCGCGGGCTCCTTCCGGATCACGGTCGGTTACGAACTGCGTCCCGAGTGGCGATTTCTCAGCAAGCAGATTTCGATTACCTCGACGACCCTGGAAAAGTTTCGGCTGAACGAAGTCACGGTATTTCGGGACTCGATTTCGGACGCCGTGGGCAGTTCCTATACGATCGCGCGCGAGCGGCGAAACCTGGGCACGGCCGGTTACGGCGGCTGCCTGCGGTTCGACGGTAAGCGCGGGTTGCTGGTCACAGCCCAGAACCCGTTTCTCCAGTTCGACCGCGACGGCACTGCCGTCACACTCCGGTACCAGCCGGATATGGAGTGGGACCCGAAAATGGGAGTATTCCATTCCGATCCCGGACTTCTTGCGCCATACGAGCTTTCCGGCCGCGCGATTCCGGAGCACATGCTGGGCGAGTGGAAACTGGGTCCGGCGGACCCGGCGCCCGGAATGGACGAGGCGGAGGTCGCCGCGTTCACGGAACTGGTGCGGGCGTTCCTTCTTTACAAGCCCACCCACCCCAGCTACCTCATGGTGGGCTGGTGCGTGAACGATTACCAGATCGACATCGCGACGCCCGAAGGCCGCGCGGAGTACAAACGCATCCTCGATATGGCGGCGCAGCTCGGAGCGGAGCAGGTGCTGTTCGCGCCTTCGAATTCCGATGTCTCGCGCCGCAGGCTCAGCCGCGACGACTGGCACTGGGAAAACGTGCTCTGGCTGGGACTCGGCCAGAAGATCCGGGAGGACGAATGGGACCCGGCGACCGGCGCCATCCCGGCTTCGGTTCAGGAAATGCTGGACTATGCCCGACTGAAGAGGCTGGGGCTGCTGGCGTACGTCTATCCGGTCCTCGGGTTTACGCAGAGCCGCGAGTGGCTGCTGGGCGGCGGCGGTACCCGCGCAAACCTCGGTGTCTACACTTTCCAGTCCTGGCTGGTCCAGGCGCTCGAGGGTTTTATGCGCCACACCGGCGTGGCGGGCTACTCGTTCGATCACACCTTTCTGAACCTGGACGGGCGGAGCCGCTACGCGCAGTGGTTCGGCTGGCGTAAGGTGATGGAAACGCTGCGGCTGGACAACCCGGATATTGTCATCGACGGCCGGCAGGCGTATCAGTATTACGGACCGTGGTCATGGCTCGCGGGGAATTATCCGCATCCGACATCGACCGACGAGCAGCCGGAGAGTTTCGTGTCGTTTCCCGATTTGAAGCTCGACCGCGTTTCGGCGGACCGCGAGCGGTACACGGCCTACTGGTACCGGAATTACGAGTTTGCGCCGAGCGAGATCGTGCCCGGGTTCATCACCCACCAGACGGGTCGCAACGACGATACGGGCAACATGCCGATGGCCGTCACGCCCTACGACGACGTCCCGCTGCCATTCCGGCGGCGCGATTGGGATTACCTGGGCTGGCGCTACTCGTTGCTTTCTTCGATCGCGGTGGCCGGGTGGAACAACGTGATCAACATGATCCCCGCGCGCGACCCGGAGGAGTTTCGCAGTTTCAGCGCGGAAGACAGGAACTGGTTCCGGCACTGGCTCGACTGGGCGGATATCAATAAAGATTATTTGCGGCACACGCGCACCATCCTGGGGCAGCCGGCGCTGGGGAAGGCGGATGGCACCGCCGCCATCAAGGACGATTCGGGCTACGTTTTCCTGTTCAACCCGAACGGACGCCGCGTGGACGCCACGTTCGCGCTGAACGAAACCATCGGGCTCACAGAGAAGGGCCGCTACCTTCTGCGCGAGGTGTATCCCCTGGAGGACCGGTTCGTAGGAAAACCGGGAGCCGGTATCTGGTCGTGGGGAGACTCGGTGACCCGCACGCTCGATGGTGGCTCGGCGGTGGTGCTTGAGATCGCGCCCGACCTGGGATCGCGCGAGCCGCGCTTGTTCAATTCGCCCGGGCAGGTGAAGGTTACCGGGCGCGTGGCCAAAGTCACCGGAGTGCGCGGCGAGGCGGGGACCAGCGAGACGCTTTTGATCCAGGGCGCGAAGGTCGATGCGGTCGAGATTGCCGGGGTGCGGCTGCCGGCGCGCGCCGTCAGGAATGGCCTCATTGAGGTGCCGGTCACCTTTGCGGGCGAGCCGTTCCGGCACTACCAGCAGGTAGGCGAGGACGGAAGATTTCGCGTGCCGCGGCGGGTTTTCGACCAACTGGCGGCGAGGCGCAAAGCGTGGCCGATTCCATGGACGGAGGAGGACGCGCGTAGCACCTGGCTCATGCCCGAGCGCCTGCTGCTCTACCTGCAGTTCGCGGAGCCGGACGACCGGTGGACGGTATCGCTGAAGATCGACGGCCGGCCGGTCGAGTTGAAGAAGGCCTACGCCTCCGTGCGCGCGAACCGCCGCAACTTCACGGGGTTCTACGCGGATGTTTCGGCCCTCGCTCCGGACGTGGACCACCGGTTGGAATTGGGGCTGCCTCAAGAGTTAAAGCCCGGCCAGTTCCAGGGAGTGTTCTTCGAAAACGTGGAGACGGAGTGGACCGGAGCGGTCAAACGATCGGTGAAAGTGCGCCCTTGAGAAAGGCCGCCGCATCCTGCATCGCCTGCCGCGCTACCTGCAACGTTCCCGGCATCGTGAAGAAGCCGTGAATCATTCCCAGGTACCGGCGAACCTGCACGATGTTGCCCGATTCGACCAAGCGTCGCGCGTAGGCTTCCCCTTCGCCGCGGAGCGTGTCATATTCCGCCGTGAGTACAAAGGCGGGCGGGGCGCCGCAAAGATCATCGGCGAATAGGGGCGAGGCGAGCGCGTTTCGCGGGTCGGTTCCTTGCAGGTACTCCGCCCAGCCGCGCTTCATGTCGGCGGCACCTGGGCCGTAGCCCTCGGCAAACTCGGCGTAAGACGGCAAAGCGCACGTGGCGTCGATCATCGGGTAAATCAGCAACTGGCAGCGCAAGCCCGGCCCGCGGTGTGCAAGGGCAGCGCCGGCGGCGAGGTTGGCGCCCGCGCTATCCCCTGCGACCGCGACCGGCACGCCCTGCCCGAGTGCCCATTCGACGGCCGTGTTCGCATCCGCTACGGCGGCGGGAAAGCGGTGCTCCGGCGCAAGCCGGTAGTCCACTGCGAGAACGCGGCATCCCGATGCAAGGGCCAGCAGGCGGCAGACCGTGTCGTGAGTTTCGAGATCGCCGCTGAAGAACCGCCCCCCGTGGAAGTAGACGACGAGCGGCAGCGCGGCGCCGGCCACCGGCCAGTACTGGCGTGCCCCGGCGCCGTCCGGCAGCGCGAGGTCCTCAATCCGGGGCAGCGGGGGCGGAGTACCCGCCAGCACGGCCGCGCTCCGCATCATCTCGCGCGTCGCGGCGACATCCAGGGAAGATCGCGGCGGCTGATGTTTCTGGCGCTCCAGGAGCGCCGCGACTTCAGGGTCGAGCGGCATCGGCCCGGCTCTTCAACGCTTCGAAAATCGCCCGGTAGAACGAAGCATGCGATTGCCAGGTCTGCGCCGTGATGACGCGGCCATCGCAGACCGTCTGCTCGCCGATCCACGTTCCGCCGGCCTGCTCGGCTTCCAGGCGCACGTGCTCGTAGCAGGTGACCCTCTTGCCCGACGTCAACCCCGCGGCGGCAAGAATCTGGACGCCATGGCAGATCGCGAAAATCCACTTACCCGCAGCGTCGAACGCCCTGGTGATTTCGATGACCCGCGCATTGTTGCGCAGGTACTCGGGAGCGCGGCCGCCAAGCAGCAGAATGGCCGCGTAGTCGGCTACCTTTACGTCCTCGAACGCGATATCCGCTTCGAGTCCGTAGCCCCGGCGCTCGATATACGTATCCCAGCCGGGCTTGAAATCGTGCATGACGAGATTCAACCGGCGGCGGGATGGAGCGGCCACCACGGGCTCCCATCCCTCTTCCTGAAAGCGGTGTATGGCGTACAGCGCTTCGTAGGATTCGCCGCCGTCACCGGTGATTACGAGAATCTTTGGCATCTCCTGATTTTATCCGGCCCGCGGCGCGGGTGCGGGCAACTGAACTACACTTCGGCTATGCGACTGCTCTCTCTCCTGCTGCTGGCCGCTGCTCTCGCCCCGGCGCAGGACGCCGTCCGGATCCACGTTGATGCCGCGCGCACCACGGGACCGCTCACGCCTATCTGGTCATTCTTCGGCCACGACGAGCCGAATTACACGTACATGAAGGATGGCCGGAAGCTGCTGTCCGAGCTTGCCGCGCTCAGCCCCGTGCCGGTATACGTCCGAGTCCACAGCCTGCTGGTGACCGGGGACGGCCAGGCCGCCCTCAAGTGGGGCTCCACTAACGCCTATACCGAAGACGCCGCCGGCAAGCCGGTCTACGACTGGACGATCATCGACCGGATCTTCGATACCTATAAGGACCGCGGGATGAAGCCGCTGGTGCAGATCGGATTCATGCCCGAGGCGCTCTCCTCGCACCCGGAGCCGTATCGCCATCACTGGGGGCCCGGCGCAAACTACGGCGACATCTTCGGCGGCTGGGCCTATCCGCCGAAGGACTACGCCAAGTGGGCGGATCTGGTTTACCGGTGGGTGCGCCACTCGGTGGATCGCTACGGCCGCGCCGAAGTGGAATCCTGGCTCTGGGAAGTGTGGAACGAACCTAATATCGGCTATTGGAAGGGCACGCCCGAAGAGTATTTCAAACTCTACGACTATTCGGCCGATGCCGTGAAGCGGGCCCTACCGACGGCCGTCATCGGCGGGTCGGATTCCACCGGCCCGGCGGGCGCCAGTGCCGCGGCTTTCATGCGCGGCTTCCTGGAGCACGTCACCCATGGAACGAATTACGCGACCGGCAAGACCGGTAGCCCAATCGACTTCATCAGCTTCCACGCCAAGGGTTCGCCTAAGTTCGTAGACGGCGCCGTCGTGATGGGGATAGAGAACCAACTGCGGGACCTCGCCAAGGGCTTCGAGATCGTGGCCTCGGTGCCCGAACTGAAGCACCTTCCGGTGATCATCGGCGAGTCGGACCCGGAGGGCTGCGCGGCGTGTTCCTCGCGCGTGTACCCGCAGAACGCGTATCGCAACGGCCTGATGTACGCGAGCTACACCGCGGCGGTTATGCCCCGGCACCTCGACTTGGCAGTGAAGTACGGGGTGAACCTGCGGGGTGCCGTGACCTGGGCCTTCGAGTTCGAAGACCAGCCCTACTTCGACGGCTTCCGCGACCTCGCCACCAACGGGATCGACAAGCCGGTGCTGGACACCTTCCGCATGCTCGGCATGATGACGGGCCGCCGCGCGGCTGTGGACGATCCCGCTGCCCTGCCGCTCGAAAGCATGGTGGCCTCGGGAGTCAAGCAGAAGCCCGACGTGAACGCCTTCGCCGCCGTAGACGAGCACTCGGCCAACGTCCTGATTTCGAATTACCACGACTCGGAAAAGCCGGGACCGCCCGCGCCCGTGGATCTCACCATCTCCGGGCTCCCCGAAGGCAGCATCCTGGTGCAGCACCTCCGCATCGACGACGATCACAGCAACTCCTACGAAGCCTGGAAGAAGATGGGCTCGCCGCAAAGTCCCACGCCGGAGCAGTACGCGCGGCTGGAATCGGCCGGGCAGCTTGCAGTTGCTCGAGTCGCCGCGCTGGAGCAGGGGACCCGAGGTCCACGTCCGGTTTTCACTCCCGCTGCACGGGGTTTCTTTGATTCACCTGACCTGGCGCTAAACTGAAAATTAGTGGAAGAAGAGGTCCTCGGTAAGGCATACGATAACCGCTTGATGCGGCGGCTTCTGGGTTACATGCGGCCCTACCGGGGTTTGGTGGCGGGCTCGCTGTTCTTCCTCCTGCTGCAATCCGGCTTTCAGGTGATGGGTCCGCTGCTGACGCGTGCGGCCGTGGACCGCTACCTGCAGCACAGCAACACCCCGGTACACACGCTGTTCGACCCGATACTGCCCGCCGATCCGCGGGCGGGGTTGGCGCGCATCGCCCTGATTTATCTGGGCGTACTGATCGGCACGTTCCTCACCGAGTTCGCGCAGACTTACCTGATGCAGTACACCGGCCAGTTGGCCATGTTCGACCTGCGGCGCCAACTGATGGAGCACCTCCAGCGGCTGGACCTGGCGTTTTACGACCGAAACCCGGTGGGCCGCCTGGTCACGCGCGTCACCACCGACGTAGACGTTTTGAACGACCTGTTTGCCTCCGGCCTGGTGACCATTCTGGGCGATGTGCTGGTCCTCGCGCTGATCCTGGCGGTCATGTTCAACATGAGCCCGGCTCTCACGTTCATTATGCTGGCGGCCATGCCGTTGGTAATCCTGGTAACGGCCTTCTTCCGCCGCACCGTGACCCAAAGCTACCGGCGGATCCGGGTCGCCATCGCCAAGATCAACTCGTATCTCCAGGAGCACATCACCGGGATCGTCGTGCTGCAACTATTCAACCGCGAACGGCGCAGCATGGAGGAATTCGAAGTGGTCAACCGCGACCACATGAACGCGTATAAAGACGCGATCTGGGCCTACGGCTGGTTTTACCCGGTGGTGGAATTCATCTCCATGCTCGCCCTGGCGGCGTTGCTCACGGTGGGCGGCTTCCGCGTGGAATCGGGCGCCCTCACGCTTGGCGTGATCGTGGCATTCCTGCAATATGGGCTGCGGTTTTTCCGGCCCATCCAGGACCTCAGCGAGAAGTACAACATCCTGCAATCCGCGATGGCCTCTTCCGAACGCATCTTCAAGCTGCTCGACACCGACGCCGCCGTGCTGCCCCCCGACTCGCCGCAGGAAGCACCCCGGGCAATCGCGGAGATCGAATTCGATCACGTGTGGTTCGCGTACAAAGACGACGATTGGGTGCTGCGCGACGTCAGTTTCCGGATCCGGCCGGGCGAGACGATCGCGGTGGTCGGGCACACCGGGGCCGGGAAGACCACGCTGATTAGCCTGCTACTGCGGTTCTACGACGTACAGAAAGGCAACATCCGGGTGGGCGGAGTCGATATCCGGCTTTTCGATCCGCTCGAGCTGCGGCGGCAGTTCGGTGTGGTGCTGCAGGATCCCTACCTCTTCACCGGGACGCTCGAGGAAAATATCCGGCTGGGAACGGAGGCGATTCTGCCGGAAGAGGTGGAGACCGCCGCCGAACAGGTGAACCTGTTGGATTTCATCCGCACCTTGCCGGAGGGGTTCCGCCACCCGATCCGCGAGCGGGGGAGCGGCCTTTCCACGGGACAAAAGCAGCTGATCAGCTTCGCGCGGGCCCTGGCGCACAACCCGCGGTACCTGATCCTGGACGAAGCCACCTCCAGCGTCGATACCGAGACCGAGTTCCGCGTGCGGGACGCGCTCGCGCGCATGGTGGAGGGGCGCACTTCGATCATCATCGCGCACCGGCTATCGACGATCCAGCGGGCCGACCGCATCCTGGTAATGCACAAGGGCCAGTTGCGCGAATCGGGAACGCACCAGGAGTTGCTCGCGCACCGCGGTATTTACTGGAAGCTGTACCAGTTGCAGTACAAGGACCAGGAGTTGCAGCCCGCGCCGTAACGCGACCTTTGTGGCGAGCGGCGCTGGAGTGGACTGCCGGGGTCCGGTGGAAGGCGTAACCGCGCTCTCACCGGTTCCGCCCTGACGGCTCTTTGGTTTCTGAATCCGGATCCGGCGGCACCTGGGGCATGGCCTTTGACTTCCCGCATCGCGACCTTGCATTTGCCGCAGGTCACTCGATCCGGGCCTCAATCAGGCGCAACACCGAACTCGCGAACGAGGCTCATCTGCCAGTCCCCGCTTTGCAGGCCAAAGTCAAAACCGGGCAGGCCAGGAGGCCTGCCCCACTTGCGGTAAGTGGGGTAGGCCTCCTGGCCTGCCCGGTGTTAAGCCGGCTGCCGAGCCTACGCTTTTGCGTTCTTATACGCCAGGTCCAGAACTTCCACCACGTGCATGACCCGCTGCTTCGCGCCGTGGCGGCGGACGCCGGCCTCGAGTTGCAACAGGCAGCCGGGGTTGGCGGTGGCGACAATCTCCGCGTGCGTCGAATTCACCGCTTCCATCTTGGTGGCCAGGATGGCGGCGGACATCTCGCTCTCAACCATGTTGTAGATGCCGGCGCTGCCGCAGCAGATGTCGGAGCCGGGCAACTCGATCAGATTCAGGCCCGGAATGGCGGCCAGCAGCTTGCGCGGAGCGCTGCGAATTCGCTGTCCGTGCGCCAGATGGCAGGAATCCTGGTAGGTCACGGCGGCGTTGACCGGACCCATGCGGGGGTTCAGTTCCAGCCCGGCGAGAAACTCCGTGATGTCGCGCATGTGCTCCGCGAATTCACGGGCCTTCGCGGCATAGGCCGGGTCGTCCGCGAGAAGTTCCCCGTATTCCTTCAGGGTGGATCCGCAGCCGGCGGCGTTGGTGATGATGGCGTCGAATTCGCCGGAAGCGATGGCGTCGATATTGCGTCTCGCCAGCGCCCGGGCTTCGGTTTTCAGGCCGGAATGGACGTGCAGGGCGCCGCAGCAGCCCTGGCCTTCGGGCACGACGACCTCGCATCCGTTGCGCTGGAGCACCCGGACGGTCGCTTCGTTGAGCCGCGCGAACGCTACGTTGGCGATACAGCCGGCCAGGAACGCCACGCGGTGGCGGCGGACACCGTCGGCCGGAAACGTCCTGCCGATCTGGCTGAAGAAGAAGGGGGGCTCGGCGGAAGGCGCGAGTTCTTCCAGGTCGCCCAGACGCCCGAGAAGGTGCAGGAAGCCGAGCGCCCGGACCAGCCGTTTCACCCCGCTGGCCTCATACAGGTATAGCAGCGAGCCGGCGGCGGTCAACCAGCCTCGCGACTGGAGCACCCTGCCGAATGCGAAGCGCCGGAACCCCCGGGCGATGGCGCCGCGAGACTGCATGGCCTCGATCTGCGCGCGGGCATCCTCGATCATGCGGCCGTACGGCACGCCGGACGGGCAGGCGGACTCGCAGCCCCGGCACGCGAGACAAAGGCCGATGTGTTCGATGTACGATGGCGTGATCGGCGCGCCATTGGCCACCTGCACCATCTGGTAGACACGGCCGCGCGGCGAATCCATCTCCAGGCCAAGTTCGCGGTATGTCGGGCAGGCATTCAGGCAAAGGCCGCAATGCACGCAGCGGTCCAGGTCGAACTGGCTGGGTCCGGAATGCTGAATTTCAGATGCGACCATAGAGCCGCCCACGATTCAATAATCCCCCGGGATCGAAAAGCTGTTTGACCTTGCGCATCAGTTCCAGATCGCCGCCGGGCGAGGGCCAAAGGTCGAAATCCACACGCCGGTCGTCCGGGGAGAATTCAAGCACCGCTTTCCACCTTCCGGCCGCTCGGGTGAGCCACTCTCCCGCGGCTCCGGCCTGCTCGAAGTACCCGTAGCAGACGCCCGATCCGGCGCGTGCCAGGGCGGGGCCTTCGAACAATTCCATGGCGGCGCCCACCTCTTTAAGGGTACATGAGACCCGTGCCACCGCGCCATTCGTGTAACGGCCCAGGAAGTTCGGGGTGAACTGGCCGATGTGCTCCCACAATTCCGTTTGACGCTCGCCGTCGTAACCCAGGCCTTCGGTGAGCGCCGCCAACTCCCGTTCGTATCGCTGGATGGTTTCCGCATTGCCGCCGGCACGGATGGCCAGCATCCACTCGCGGTTGCCGAGCGTGGCCGCGGCGGCGGGATTGAGCAAATCGACGGCGGACGGCTGCAAGACGCCGGACAGAATGCGGTTGCGGGCCTCGACGGCCTCGGCCAATGTGCGGAAGCTAAGCAGAAAGCTGCGCTCCAGTTCCGGCGCCGGCGTCACTTTGAAGTTCACGACCGCCATGGCGGCCAGCGTCCCGAAGGATCCGATCATCAGCTTCGCCATGTCCAGCCCGGCGACGTTTTTGACCACCATCCCGCCGGAGCGGACCAGTTTGCCCTCGACGGTGGCGAACTCCATCCCGATGACCATGTCGCGCGCCGTGCCGTAGAGGCGCCGCCGCGGCCCGCTGGAATTGGACGCCACCACTCCGCCCACCGTGGCGGAACCGGCGAACGGCGGATCGAGCGGCACCATCTGCCGGTTGGCGCCCAGGGTCCGCTCCAGTTCCTTCCACGGGAGCCCCGCCTGAACGCTGATGGTGAGGTCGTGCGGCTCGTATTCGAGGACGCGGTCGAGGCACTTCGTGGAAATGCACTCGTCGGCCGTACCGGGCGGGCCGGCCATCCGCTGTTTGCTGGAATTGCCGGAAAGGGAGATGGTGCGCTCGTGCGCGGCGGCACGGTGGAGGGCTTCGGCGAGTTGTCCGGCGCTTTCGGGAGTTTGCATTATCGGAATACGATGTGCCGCAGGACCGAGGTCAGGAGGGTCAACACGACCGATCCCAGCAACGCGGGGATAAATCCGCGAACTTTGAACCCCGGGGTGAAGAAGGCCGCCAGCTTCAGCAAGCCGGCGTTGATGATCAGCAGAAAGAGCCCCAACGTCAGCAGGATCAGGGGGAAGCTGAAAAACTTGACCACCGGCCCGATCACGGCGTTCACCAGCCCAATGATCACGGTGGCGATCATGGCCACGCCGAAATCGCGCACCTCGATTCCGGGGATGATCTTCGCCACGAGCCACAGCGCCAGTGCGCTCAAAACCCAACTGATCAGGATGTGTGCCAGCATGTGGATCTCCGGACAGAGATAATGATAAGCCATGGCGATGCTCTATGCCGGAACTTCCGGATTTGCGTACCCCGCCTGGAAACCGGGGTTTTACCCGGCGAAACTGCCGGCCAAGCGGTTCCTCGAACACTACGCGGAACGGCTCAATTGCGTGGAAATCAATTACACCTTCCGCCGGCTGCCCTCGGCGGCCACGCTGAAAAACTGGGTGGAGGCGACGCCGGCGGGCTTCGTCTTCGCCGTCAAGGCGAACCAGCGGATCACGCACATCAAGCGGCTGCAAAACGCGGAAGAAGCCACCGAGCTGTTTTTCCGCATGATCGACCCGCTGCGAACCGCGCGCCGGCTCGGGCCGGTGCTCTTCCAGTTGCCGCCGCAGTTGAAATGCGACGTGGAGCGGCTGGCGGCCTACCTCGCGCTGCTGCCGGCCGGCCTGCGCTATGCGTTCGAATTCCGGCACCCCTCCTGGCTGACCGGGGAAGTCTATAGCGTGCTCCGGGAAAAGAACGTCTCGCTGTGCGTGGCGGAATCGGAAAAGCTCGAGGTTCCGGAGGTGATCACGGCCGATTTCGTTTACTACCGGCTGCGGAAACCGGAGTACACCGGGGCCGATATCGAGGCCATCGGCCGGAGATCCTGCGAGCTGCTCGAAACCGGGCGCGACCTGTACCTGATGTTCAAACACGAAGAATCGCCCGAAGGGGCCCTCAACGCGGAGATGCTGCGCAGGCGGGTTGCCGGGGCGGCAGGTGGAAATCTGTGATCTGCTGAGAAGATGGCGAAGAAGCGGAACGAGGCGCGGCTCTGGTACGTGCGGGGACGCGTGCAGGGTGTGGGGTTCCGGTATTTCGCGCAAAAGGCCGCATCGGAATTGGGGATCACCGGATACGCCAGGAACCTTGACGACGGCCGGGTGGAGGTCTACGCGGTGGGTCCGCGAGAGAAGTTGGAGCAGATGGCGGCGCTGCTCTACCGCGGCCCGCGCTGGGCGGACGTTCGAGGCGTGGACGAGCAGGAAGCGGCCGTGCACGACTACCGCGACTTCGACATCGAGGTATAGAGGGCTGGCTGCTATGATCGCAGGTAGCCGATGAAACCGGATTTCCTGGTGATTGGAGCAGGCGTCGCGGGGCTGCGCGCCGCCATCGAACTGGCGGAAGCCGGGAGCGTCCTCGTGCTGGCCAAGGAGAGCCTTCAGGAGTCGTCCTCCGAATACGCGCAGGGCGGAATTGCGGTGGCCCTCAGCGATGACGACGAAGTCGAGCTCCACGAGCAGGACACCCTCTATGCGGGCGACAGCCTTTGCGACCGCGCGGCAGTACGGACCCTGGTGGAAGAAGGGCCGGGCGCGATCCAGCAACTGATCGCCTGGGGCGCGGAGTTCGACCGCGAGGGCACGAAGCTCGCGTTCACCAGGGAAGGCGCGCACAGCCGCAACCGCGTGCTGCACGCGCACGGCGATTCCACCGGCCATGAGATTGCGCGAACCCTCTACCGGAAGGCGGCCTCGCTCGCGAACGTCACGTTCCGCAGCCACTCGGCCATTACGGAGCTGCTGGCGGAAGACGGTGTGGTGCGGGGCGCGTGGGTCCACGAAGCGATCGCGGCACGCGCGGTGCTGCTGGCCACCGGAGGCCTCGGCGCGGTGTACCTGAATACCACCAACCCGGAGGTAGCCACGGGAGATGGCGTCGCGATGGCTTACCGTGCAGGCGCGGAGATCGGGGATATCGAGTTCGTGCAATTCCACCCGACGGCGCTGCACGTGGAAGGAGCGCCCCGGTTCCTGCTCTCCGAGGCTCTGCGCGGCGAGGGCGCCTACCTGCGGAACAGCGCGGGCGAGCGGTTCATGGAACGCTACCATCCATTAAAGGAACTGGCGCCGCGCGACGTGGTGGCGCGGGCGATTACGACGGAGATGAAGCGCACCGGAGAGGCGCACGTGTGGCTCGACCTGAGTCACCGCGAACGCGGTTTCGCGCGCGGCCGGTTTCCGCGCATTTACGAGACATGCCTCCGCTACGGGATCGACCTGGAGAAGCAGGCCGCGCCGATCGCTCCGGCCGCGCATTATGCCATGGGCGGAGTGCGGACCGACCTGGAAGGGCGGACCACCCTGGCGGGACTCTACGCAGCCGGGGAGGCGGCCTGCACCGGAGTGCACGGCGCGAACCGGCTGGCCAGCAATTCGCTGCTCGAAGGAGTGGTTTTCGGCGCGCGTGCGGGACGGGCGATGCGGGAAGAGCGCGAAAAGGGAGCTCCCCGCGGAATTGCCCCCGCTGCGCCGGCCGGGTGCGGGCCGGACGTGCGGCGGATCGCCTGGGAGCGATGCGGCATCGTGCGGGATGCCGCCGGCCTGAAGGAAGCCCGCCATATTCTGGAAGATCACCTGGGGCGAAACGAAGCGCTGGTGGCCTGGCTGATCGCCCGCTGCGCGCTGGCGCGCGAGGAGAGCCGGGGGGCGCACTTCCGAACCGATTTCGCCGAAAAAAGGCCGGAATTCGAAAAGCACTCGGTGGTGCGGAACAGTGGCGAAACCGAATTCCGGTAGGGTTGCGCTATGCGCGGTGCTGATCCTCGCCGTCGGCGCGATCCCGCCGGCTTCGCCGAACTCCGTACTATGGACCGCGCCTTCGATTCTGGCCGCCGCCATGCTGATCGCGTGGGCGGCGGAATCGGCGCAGTTCTTCATGGCGCAGGGCTTCGCGCTGGCGATTCTGGCATGGCTGCAAACCCTGCCGGAATTCGCCGTGGAGGCCGTGCTCGCCTGGCAGCGGCAGGTTCCGCTGCTGATGGCGAACCTGACGGGCGCCCTGCGGCTGCTGACCGGGCTGGGATGGCCGATGATCTACGCCACGGCCTCCTTCTTCCACCGCCGCAGGCACGGCAAGCCGCTGCGGGAGATCCGGCTGCGCGACGAACAGTCGGTCGAGGTGATCGGCCTGCTGGCATCGATGGCGTGGATGATGGTGGTGGCGGCGAAACGGACGCTGAACCTGTGGGACGCGGCGATTCTGATCATGGTCTACGCCGCCTATCTGGCGGTACTGCAGCGCATGCCGGCGGAGGGGGCGGAATCCATCGACGATCTGGAATCGGTGCCGCGAGCGATCGTCACGGCCCCCAGGGTGGCGCGCATTGCGGCCATTACGGGATTGTTTGTGGTGGGCGGCGCCCTGATTTATTTCATGGCGGAGCCCTTTCTGGCGAGCCTGCTGGCGCTCTCGGCCGTGGCGGGGATCTCGAACTTCGTCTTCGTTCAGTGGGTAGCGCCGTTCGTTTCGGAGTTCCCCGAAAAGGTCTCGGCGTTCTATTGGGCGCGGACGGTGGACCGGGCGCCGATGGCGCTGATGAACATGGTCTCGAGCAACATCAACCAGTGGACGCTGCTGGCGGCGATGCTGCCGATCGTGTACTCGGTGAGCCTGGGTGTTCCGGCCGCGATTCCGCTCGATCCGGAACAGGTGATGGAACTGCTGATGACGCTGGGGCAGTCGCTGGTGGGCGCGCTGTTGCTGGCGCGGATGCGGCTGGTCTGGTGGGAGGCGGCGGGTCTGTTCGTGCTGTGGGCGGCGCAATTCGCGCTGTCGCCTTCCGGCCTGGGGCGTCCTTTCTTTGTAGGAGCGTACTTTGCCTGGGCGGCGGCGGAAGCGGTGTGGCTGGTCTCGGGAAGGGGCCGCGCGGAGGCGTTCAGTCGATTCGGCGTCATTTGGGAAAGGCACCTGAAGCGGGTGCGATAAAATAGGGTCACACGAACAACAATGAGAGAACGAATACGGTCTACGACGGTGATCTGTGTCCGCCGGGATAAGAAAGTCGTGATGGCCGGGGACGGGCAGGTCACGCTCGGGCAGGAAGTGCTGAAAGCGACCGCGAAGAAGCTCCGGCGCCTTTACAATGACAAGATCCTGGCGGGCTTCGCCGGATCCACAGCCGACGCCTTCGCGCTGTTTTCGCGCTTCGAGGCCAAGCTCGAACAGTTCAACGGCAACCTTTCGCGCTCCGTGGTGGAACTGGCGAAGGACTGGCGTACCGACCGGGCCCTGCGGCACCTGGAAGCGCTGTTGCTGGTGGCGGACGCCCAGAGCACCTACCTGGTCAGCGGCAACGGAGACGTGATCGAACCGGACGAGGGCGTGGCGGCGATCGGTTCCGGCGGTCCATTCGCACTTTCCGCGGCAACGGCGCTGATGCGCAATACCAAGCTCTCGGCGAAGCGGATTGCGGAAGAGGCCATGCTGATTGCCGGCAAGACCTGCATCTATACCAACGACCAAGTGACCTACGAGGAACTGGAGTAAAGCGATGGTGATCTATTTGCCCGGGCAGTCTGTGGACGAAGGACCGATTTTGGACGAACTGACGCCTCGGGAAATCGTGCGCGAACTGGACAAGCACGTGGTGGGGCAGGCCGAAGCCAAACGCGCGGTGGCCATCGCCCTGCGCAACCGCATCCGCCGGCAGAAACTCGCGCCGGAGATGGCGGAAGAGGTGATGCCCAAGAATATCCTCATGATCGGCCCCACCGGCGTCGGCAAAACCGAACTGGCGCGGCGGCTTGCGAAGCTCTCGAATTCCCCGTTCCTGAAAGTCGAAGCCAGCAAGTTCACCGAGGTCGGGTACGTGGGCCGCGATGTGGAATCGATGATCCGCGATCTGGTGGACATCTCCATCGACATGGTCCGGGAAGAGCGGCTGGACGAAGTGGCGGATCGCGCGGAATCGAACGCCGAGGAGCGGCTGCTCGACCTGCTGATGCCTCCCCAACCGGAGCCCAGCGAGAGCGCGGAGCGGACACGCGAAAAGCTCCGTGAGCGGCTGCGTGAGGGAAAACTCGACGAACGGCTGGTGGAACTCGACATCAAGGACCGCGGGCCGACGCTCGAAGTAACGACCAATGCCGGGATCGAGGAGATGGGCATCAACCTGAAGGACATGCTGCCCAATCTCTTCGGCCAGAAGACGCGCCGCCGCAAAATGCGGGTGGCCGAGGCGCTGGATTACCTGGTGCAGGAAGAGGAGCAGAAGCTCATCGACATGGACCAGGTGACCCGGGTCGCGCTGGAGCGCGTGGAATCGAGCGGGATCATCTTCCTGGACGAAATCGACAAAATCGCCGGGCGGGAGAGCGGGCACGGTCCGGACGTCAGCCGGGAAGGCGTGCAGCGCGACATTCTGCCGATCGTGGAAGGCACGACCGTAAATACGCGCTACGGTTTCGTGCGGACGGACCACATCCTGTTCATCGCCGCGGGGGCTTTCCACGTCTCCAAACCGAGCGACATGATTCCGGAGCTGCAGGGCCGGTTTCCCATCCGCGTCGAGCTGAAGTCGCTCTCGGTGGAAGATTTCATCCGCATCCTCAAAGAGCCGAAGAACGCGCTGGCGAAGCAGTACACGGCGCTGCTGGAGACGGAGGGGATCAAGCTGGTGCTGACCGACGATGCGCTGGAGGAAGTGGCGAAATTCGCGGCTTCCGTCAACGAGCGGGCGGAAAACATCGGCGCCCGGCGGCTCCATACGATCATGGAAAAGCTGCTGGAGGAAGTCTCCTTCGAGGGCCCGGACCTGAAGAAGAAAACGGTCCGGGTGGACGCGAACTACGTCCGCAAGCAGCTCGCCGACATCGTGAAGGACCAGGACCTTAGCCGCTACATACTGTAGTTTTGTATATCCGATAGCCGGGAAAGTACCGTAACGGAAGTCTGTAGGATAACGTTTACTTCTGCGGTCTTGCGGCGGCCCTGCCCGGGGGCTAACCTCTGAACCTATGGAAGAACTCACGACGTTCGAGGATTCCGATACCGGCGAAAACTACTGCCCGGTCTGTCTTCTGGAGCACGACGAAGCGATCCACGCGGCGACGTTGAGCATCCGGGCGTGGTGGCGCCGGCAGGTGACGCAGTACTTCTACGAGGAGCAGGAAACGGAGAACACGGCGGCTTAAACCGCGGAAGGCGCGAGATCGTGCAGCCGGATCCGGGCCGCTTCGAAGAGCCACACCAGCGGGGTCGGGTCGACTTCGGCCAGCCCCCAGCGGTGAAGTACCAGGCGCAGCCGAACCGCCGCCATGCCGCGGCGGAACCGCCACTCTCTCCTCAAAAGTTCGAGCGCCAAAGCCGGGCGGTCGTCCGGTGAATGCGCCAGTTGGGCGCGGCTTGCCCGCAGTACCCTGTGAAAATCTTCGGAAAGCGACCGCAGGTACTCCCGCAGGATCCGGCTCCGCTTCGCCCGAAGGCTGCGAACCCGCCGCGGAGTGCACCCGGGCGTGCGGCCGAGAAACCCGATATCGTCCGATGCGAGCAGCCGGAGCATGGGGCGATACCGGTCGAGCGACAGGTCGTCGATCCAGATTTGAGAGTAACTGCTCATCCGCTTTCGATTATGGGGCAGGACCGCGTGTCGCAAAAGTGCCACCGGTTCCGGATGGGTAGTAGTACAAAAACGCAAATTCGGGAGCCCCCGGTCGCAATGCAGTACAATGGCCCCTTCAAAGGGAGGCGAGTCAATGGCAGGTGAAAATCCAAAGTTCAACCCCGGAAGAAGGGAGTTCGGCAAGATTGCTTTGGGCGGCGCCCTGGGCTCCGCGGCTTTTCTTGCTTCGCAGGAGACGGGTTCCGCAACCGTACACCCCAACCCGCCGGGAATCAAAATAGCGACGTCATACCGCGCCGATCCGACGGATGACGACCTGCTGTTCCTGCAGCAGATCGGCGTGGAATACGTGAGCCTGGGGGCGACGCCGGCAACCGCCAATCCCGAGAGCTTCACCCGTATGCGCGAGCGCTACGAAGCCGCCGGGGTCAAGGTCTACAACATCGGCAGCGGAGTCGGCCCGAGCGGAAGCCTCCACAACATGCCGGAAGTCACGCTCAATCTTCCTGGGCGCGACCAGAAAATCGAGGAATACAAAAACTACCTCCGGTATATCGGGAAGGCCGGCATTCACTACACCACCTACGCCCACATGGGCAACGGAATCTGGAGCAGCGGGCGCGGCAAGACGCGCGGCTGCGATACGCGGGAACTGGACCTTTCGAGCCCCAACCGGCAGGGCGTCTGGGCCGGGAAGGTCTACAAAGAGCCGCTCTCCCACGGCCGGGTCTTTTCGAAAGAGGAGATCTGGGAGAACTACACCTACTTCATCAAGCAGGTGGTGCCCGTGGCCGAAGAGGCGGGCGTGAGGATCGGGATTCATCCGGACGACCCGCCCGCGCCGGTGCTGGCCGGGGTTCCGCGGTGCATCTTCAGCACCTTCGAAGGGTACAAGCGGGCCATGGAGATCGCCAACAGCCCCAATGTCGGCCTCTGCCTGTGCTGCGGGTGCTGGCTCGAAGGCGGCAAGGCGCTGACCGGCAAAGATCCCGAGGAGATGATCCGCTACTTCGGCGGGCAGAAGAAGATCTTCAAGATCCATTTCCGCAATGTCTCCGCCCCTCTGCCGCATTTCATCGAAACCTTCATGGATAACGGCTACTACGACATGTACAAGATCATGAAGGCCTTGCGGGATGTGGATTACGACGGCATCGTGATTCCCGACCACTTGCCGCGGATGGGTCCGGCGAACGGAGGCGAGGCGTACAACCGGGCCACTCTGGCGTACTCCATCGCCTACATGCGCGCGCTCCGCGACCGGGCCAACCGGGAAGCCCGGGCCTAACCGGCTTCGTGAAAAAAGCGTACTCCCGCCCTGGGAGGCCGACCCTCAAGGCGCTCGCGGCGAGGATTGCCAGGTGTTGCCTCGCCGCTCTGGCGATTGCGTGGCTGCTGGCGGCGATGATCATCGCAGCCCTGCGCAAAATCGACCCGCCGTTCACGGCCGTGCAAATCGAGCGGCGTGTGCAGGCGTCGATCCGGAAGAAACCGTACCGGAAGCGTTACGTTTTCGCGGGGCTCGCGCGAATTTCGCCGGACGTGCAGCATGCGGTGGTCGCGGCCGAGGATGCGCGATTTTACCAGCACCACGGCTTCGACTGGCACGAGATCCGGGCCGCGGCGCAGGAGGACCTGGACGGGGGAAGGGTCCGCGGCGCTTCCACCATCACGCAACAACTGGTGAAGAACCTGTTCTTTGGAACGGGACGGTCGTTCCTGCGCAAAGGCGCGGAATTCACGCTCGTTCCCGTAGCCGAACTGGCCTTGGGCAAGCGGCGAATCCTGGAACTTTACCTCAACGTCGTCGAATGGGGTCCCGGGGTCTACGGGGCCGAAGCAGCGTCGCAATACTACTACGCCACCGCGGCGCGGAGCGTCAGGCGGCAGCAGGCCGCGCGGCTCGCGGCGATTCTGCCGGCCCCGCTCAAGCGCCGTCCGGAACGCATGAACGGCTACAGCACGGAGATCCTGGAGCGGATGGCGCAGATGGGTTGGTGACCCGCGCTCGCCGCGGACCGTATTCGCGGGTATTATGGAATGGAGAGAAGCCGGTCCCCGCGTCCCCGGCCGGATCACTGGAGGCTTCATTCAATGAGAAAAATCCATGTGGCGCAGTGTGCCTTCATGGCGCTGTTTGTTTCCGGGGCCGCGGCCCAGACTTCCCTGACGCCCACCTTCCTGAGCGCCGTTTCCACCGGCATGGCGGGCCTGGCATCATCGCAGACCGCCCAACTCAACGTAGTGAACATGAGCAGCACGCCACCGACGGCGACGGCAGCAGCGGCCCCGACCTGTGCCGTGCAACTGGAGTTCTGGGATTCTCAGGGGAAGACGATCAAATCGTCGCAAATCGCCAACCTGGCTCCGGGCGCCGCCGGCGCGCTGCAGATCAAGCTCCTCGACGTCACATCAGCCGCGGGCCGAACCGACGTTCGAGGCGTGGTCCGCACCAACCCGGTCACCACAACCATGCCTTCAACCGGCAGCGGCAATCCGCAGCAGGGGATTGCGTTCCCGATCGGTCCGCGCTGCAACGTAATGACCACGCTCGAGGTGTTCGACACGACCACTGGCGTGACACAAACGCTCACGAGCGACACGCGGCCGTTGCAAACATTCGGAATTATGGGGATGGGAATGGCGACTGGCCGTTAGGCGGGCCGTTTACCGGACCGGGTGTGCTTCACTGGCCGCCGGGTCCGGATCGAGGGTAGCTCGCAAAGCCGTCAGGGCGTCCGCGCGGGTGTACCAGGTCCCGGTCTTCGGGTCGCGATAGATCACCCATCCGCGCTCATTCATTCGATAGGTCCATCCGGCGGACGTGATCATTTCGTGTGCGCTGCTGGCCATTGCTAAAACCTCGATGATCTGGCATTTCATCACATATATATCGGTAAATCAAGCAACCCGGTACTTGAAACGAAAGTACTGAACGAAACAAAGGATAGATTCACTGTTCCGGAGGGATAAACGTTATGGAACGTAAACGAAGTTCTGCCCTGGGGGTGTCGCGAAGGGTTGCCCGCCACGGCATGCTCCCCGTGATTGTGCTGCTTCTGTCTGGCCAGGCGGCGATCAGCACCGCACACGCTCAGACCCTGGACTCCGGTTTTGTGTACGGAGGCGTCACCTTCGGCAAGAGGCTCGAGGGTGCCGGGCGCTTTGGGATCGGGCTCGACTTCAGCCTGACCGACCATCTCGACCTCGGCGGCGAAATCGGCACGATCCACAAGAACGACGTGGGGATTTTGGGCTCGGGGAATCTTACTTATCATTTCACCCGTCCGCGGCGCAGGCGGCGCGAGGAATGGGACCCATTCCTGGTAGGCGGCGTTTCCGGCGCGCGCATTTCGGGCACGAGCGGTCTTTATCTGAACCTGGGCGCCGGCGTGAACTATTGGTTGGGACCGCGCTGGGCTTTGCGCGGCGAATTCAAAGGCTACCCCGGCGGCCAGGACCTGGGAGGCTTCGGCGAGTTCCGTTTCGGCGTGACCTTCCGGCCTTGAGCGGTGGGGCGTGCGGCCGCGAGCCGCAGCCCGACCCCGTGTCTGACCGATTGCCCGCGAGACGGTTGATTTCGGAACGGCCGCCGAATCGTTCGTTTTATGGCCGCCGGACCGCGTCCGAATGCGATTCAAATGGATCGGCCGCTGCGCAAGGCGCATCACCCGGGCTGAGAGGAGACAATATGGCGCAGAGTAACCAGGAATTCGACCGGCTCAAACAGAAGTATCAACCGGCCATCAACCTGATGCAGCAGCTTCAAGTGAAATTACAGAACATCAATATGGAAGGCCCCAAGCTGTTGATCCGCGGCGTGGCGCCGTCGGCGGAGGCGAAAAACAAAGTCTGGGACCAGATCAAACTGATCGATACCAGTTTCTCCGATTTGATCTGCGACATCAGTGTTTCACAGCAGCAGCCGGCAGCGCAGCCCGCAGTGCAGCCGTCGCCGGCTACTATGACCGCTGGAGCGGCGGCGACCGGCGGGCAGAACCAAAGGCGCTACACCGTAAAGCCGGGGGATACTCTGTCGTCAATTAGTCTTCAGTTTTATGGCGACGCCAACCAATACGGCAAGATATTCAACGCCAATAGAAATGTCTTGCACGACCCGAATAAGATAAGCCCCGGTCAGAACCTGGTGATTCCGGAGTGACTTAGCAGAGCCGTCTACCGGCGTATCGATATCGTGAGCCCGCGCGACCTGAAGCTGGCCGCCGCACAACTGGAGAAATAACCGGCACAGGTGAACGGACCCGGGGCGGTGGTTCCGAAAGAGATGCCGGACGCTGAAAAAAGGGTGGGTGAACCGAGATGACTCGGGATTTCGATGAGGCCCAATCTGTTGATTTAATTGGTGGGCCCTGAAGGATTTGAACCTTCGACCAACGGAGGATGAGTCCCGGCTTTTCGCGTCCACTGGTTCCACTGCGTCCAGTTATCAAAGACTTATGGGACTGGACCTTCCATTGCGTCCACGAAGACGCGTGTCTGTCCAACGGTGGTGCTGACAGAATTGCTGACAGCCTTGGGCCGCCCCGCCCGGCCCCACACCGCACCGCCCTTTGCGCACCGGGCGCCCACGTTGCGCCGGCGGCGGCGGGCTGGCAGCACGGGACCAACCGGCGCCGTTGAGACAGCCCCTTGGGCGAAATTCGCCCCACTATAACCGCGGACGGACGGACCGGCCGGCGTGTCTACCCCTCTGGAAACTTTTGGCGGTCTCCAGAGGCGTTCGCTGCTCGTGCACCACAGTGGTGCAGCCACGGTAGAATATGGGTATGGCGACCAGAACGAATCGAGCACGTGGTAACCGGGCAAAGCCGGTACGGCAGAGCGTTACGATCCCGGCGCCGCTGGCTGCGGAAGTCCGGCGCGTGGCAACAGCGCGCCATCTCACCATGAGCCGCGCCCTCGTCTCTCTGGCCGAGCGTGGCGTCCAGGCGGAACAGGACGCCAGGGAGAACCTGAAGACCACCTACCAGCGCTTCGTGGGCGAGCAGGAACCCGCCCGCAAGAACGCGGCGGGCAAGGATCTCATCCGCGCGATCTTCGGGAAAGACGCCATTGCCGGAGATACGATTCGCTGAGCTGCCGCGCGGCCTGTGGCAACACCTGCTGGAGCGCGTTCAGCAGCGTGAGATCAAACTGGCGGATCTGGCGCGCTTGCAGGAGTGGGTCCGGTCCGCACCACAGGCGCCTGAGGGCGATTGGTATAAGGACTTCGGCTCTTCGAATTGTGCGGATCAGGTGAGTATCCGAAAACCGTGCTGGCCAAGGGTATGGCTCCTTTCGGCCAGGAGATCGAGTAGCGCTACACCACGCCGCCCCCGTGCGCAGCGGGCGCCCAAGTGTCGCCCGCGGCGGGGGTTAGTAGGACAGGACCACCGGCGCACGAGCCAGAAAAGCCTTCCGCCCGGTTCTGGCACAAGAGTTTGCGAGGCACCGACGGGACAGGTTGGAGGGCACGGAAACTGGCCGCATTGGTTCTCCCCGCCGCCCCCCTGCACCCGTGCATCAATTCACTTCGGCTGCCGCTGGCGTTCCTCGCGCGCCCGGAGCGCCCGGGCCCGCCGGCCGCCGTCCTGAATCGCCAGGCAGCCTCTGTTTGGGGTTCCCGGGATAGTGAACGGTCTTCACCGCCGGCGTGGTCCTCCAGGTAACGCGCGGCGGGCCGCCCTTGGCGCACGCGGTGCCCACGTCGTGCCCGGCGCGCCGCTTGGTAGTAGCTGGCCAACCCGCCGCCTGGAGTGGCGGCCGCGTTGGAAGCTGCTGGCCTGCGGAAGATCAGGTTCCACGATCTGCGGCACGGATGCGCCACGCTGTTGTTGGCGCAGGGCGTTCAGCCGCGCGCGATCATGGAGATTCCGGGCCACAGCCAAATCAGCATCACGATGAACTTGTACGCGCACGTGCTTCCAACGATGCAGCAGGAAGTCGCGAGCCGCATGGATAGCATACTGGCGCCGCCCGCCAAGGAAAAGCCGGGCGCAAATCTTCCCGTTCCGGCGCCTGTTGCTGACAGAATTGCTGACAATGGCCAGCCAGTCACCATCCAGTAGCCCCCAAAGTGTTTGAGGAATTTGGTGGGCCCTGAAGGATTTGAACCTTCGACCAACGGATTATGAGTCCGCTGCTCTAACCGCTGAGCTAAGGGCCCCCGATCCAGTTTACCAGAGGGCTATTCTACCGATTCACGCAGGCTGCGGGCACGCTATTTGACCAGGTAGAATTCCAAGTTAGCTTCGGTGATGACTTCGACCGCACGGCCGTTCACTACTGCCGGCGAATAGATCCATTGCTTCACCGCTGCTTCTGCCGCGCCGCACAGGAGTGGATGGCCTCTCGGTTCGAGGTTCAGCACTCGGCCATCCTCGCCGATGATGATTCGTACCCGGACAACGCCCTGGATGTGACTTACTCTGGCCGACCACGGGTACTCGGGCTCCACCCTGGAAATGAGCCTGCGAGCCTGGTCAGTCGCGGACACCAGGATTCGCCCGGGCGCCACTCCGGGCGGCACGCGCTCGGTCTGAATTGGCGGCTCGTCGCCCATGTCCCCCGCTATGAAGCCCACGGGCGCGATGGTCGCCGAGATTTCGCTCCCTTCACGTAGAAAATAGGTGCGGAGATCGTGATCGAATCTGCCGGCAACCGATCGGACAGCGTACAGTTTCTCAACGTCAGCTTCATCGCCTTCGTGAATATTGGCGGTGCTGTAGAAAGCGGTTAAGTTGCGAGTATCGTCTTCGGAAAGGCCCAAGACGGTGAGTTTCTTTAACTCGAACCGGAGGGAGCGGCTCCTGGTCGAGACCCAGAATTGATAGGGCAGGTTGTCAACCAGCCGTGGAACCGTTCCGTGATCCGAAATCGTTGGGCTGGCGCCTTGGGCAAGATCGAAGGTTACGCTCACACGCCGCGGCTTGCTGTCGCCGACCTTCTCGGCGTAATGCCAGGTCGATACGGATCGAATCACATGCTTGGCCAGTTCCCGCGGACCGGACACCACATTGACGCCCTCCGTCCGGCCTTCCCAATCCGGCATAATGTCGACCACCACGGTGCCCTCGATGCCATGCGCCAGAGCTTCGGACGGATAGGAGATGGCGGAACGATGACGCAGCGGGATTCCGAAGGTTTCCACCCTAACCCCGGGGGAGTCGTGAACCAACCGGGATCCGTCGGCCGGCGCGGGCCAGATCGGCTCGACATCGATCTCCACCGGTTCGGAAGAATCAAAACCCACGGAACCGGGCTCCCCGGGACTGCCAATGGCGGTGAATGTGTAAATGCCCGCCGCCAGGTCGCTCGCAAGCGGGAACGAAAAACTGTAGGGTTCGGCCGAGAGCATTGGAAGACCCTGCAACGGAGCTACGGGGATGAGCGCGACGTGCGTGTACGTTCTATTGGCGCGGACCGTGATGGTAACGGTCTCGCCCGGACGAAACACAGCGCCGTTGGGCGGGGACACAATCCGCAGAGGGGCTTCGGCGAATATCGGGCTCGCTGAAAAACCGAGGAGCGCGATCCAAGCGGCGCAGACGGCCGTAGGATGCGTTCGATTGGCTGCCACATCCGATTAGAATATGTGAAGCTCCCGAGTGGAACATTGCCTGTAGTTGACCCATTCCGAGCTATCGAAAGTCAACTTCGAGCAGTGTGGGCCCGCATTGGTGTGCAGCAACTGTTTCCCCTATTGCGCGGGTGTTGCCCTCCGGCGCGTCACCATCGTGTAAGTGAAGTTAGGCAGCAACATAAGTATGCTATAGGCCGCGACACCCAGTTGCGCCTGGGAATCCGGAAAACTGTATTCGGCGAAGAGATAGGCCAGGCCCACGTTTCGAAGGCCGGTGCTGGTCGCCAGTGTGGCCCGCGACTCGGGCGACTTCCCGAACAACCACCCGACCGCCATCGAGACCAATACCAGCGAGAGAATCAGGGCCGATCCGCTCCAGCCCACCATTCGAACACCCCGCGACCTGAGGCCCGCCGCGGCGGCGCTTCCCGCTATCAATGCGGCGAATGCAAGCATACCAGCCGCCCTGCCAAGGCGCATCGCCGCCTCCGGCGACAGGCGCCGCGCTGCCTGTGCAATGAGGACCGGCAAGAGCACGATCAGCAGCGTAATCAGCAACCCGCGCCCCGGCGGCAACGAGACCATCTTCCCCGGGCCGAAAATGAGCAGCGAGGTGATCGGGGTGGTTACCAGAGAGCTGAAGGTCAATCCGCAGGTCAGGATGACCGCCAGCGCAACTCCTCGCCTCGATCGCCCCGCCATATAAGTTCCGAACGGCGCTCCGGGGCAGATCGCCGCAAGCACGGCACCCAGTGCCACGTCTCTCCTGAGGTGGAACGCATGCGCCAGCATCCAAGCCAGCAGCGGCACTACTATGATATTCGCGACGTATGCCCGAACCAGGAGATTCCGGTCGGCGGCCACGCGCCGGATCTCCCGTTCCGAAATGGCCGCCCCTGCCGAGAACATCATCGCCGCCGTGAAGACGGCCGCAAATAGCTTCAGCCAATCCATCTTGCAGCCTTCAGGGAACCGGCAGGGAAGCGAGCGCCGGCAGCAGCGCAGCGGTCAAGCCCCATCCCAACCGGTAGACGGCAGCCGGATCGGAAGAGGTAACGTCCGCCATGGCTGCAATGACCCCTCGCTCTCACGTGCATGCGGCTTGCCAAGGGCAACGCTGCCGAGACTCGCAAGCGCGCCCGAGCCGGCGTGCGTGGCAGGCTGGTATCTTTTCGCGCAGCCCTAGGGGTTCGATTACGGGCGCTTCCTCAAAAGTAAGGGTCCGCTCCAATGCTGCAAAATTCCTGTTGACCAGGACACAGACGCAAAGCAAAATTGGCAGAGGGGTAGGCCATGGGCGGTACTGGAATACAACGGCCCGCGCGTTCCCGATACGGCGCTACGAAAAAGCTCTCTCAACGTGAGTACAAGACCTTAATCGATCAGGCGCCAATCATGATCTGGCGCTCCAATTTGGCTGCCGAGTGCGATTATTTCAATGAACGCTGGCTTAGTTTCCGGGGCCGCACCCTAAAAGAAGAGTGCGGCAACCAGTGGACGGAAGGCGTTCATCCCTTAGATTTACCGCATTGTCTTTCTACTTACTTCGAAGCGTTCGAAAAACGGCAGCCGTTTGAGATCGAGTATCGCCTGCGGCGTCACGACGGTGTTTACCGTTGGATCTGCGACCGCGGTATACCGCTCTTTGGCAGAAATCAGAAATTCCGGGGCTACGCAGGGAGCTGCACGGATGTCACCGAGCGGATTCAGGCCCGGGAGGCACTCGAGGAGGAGCGGAACCGCGAACTGGCGGACCTCCGGGGAATTCTGCCAATCTGTATGGGATGCAAAATGATCCGCCGGACCGATGGAGCCTGGGAGCAGTTGGAACGCTATATCCGCGATCACTCCCGGGCGGACATCAGTCATGGATTGTGCCCGCAATGCTACGAACTCTACCGGAGACAAGTGGATGACCTGCCCCCAGCCTGATAGATAGCCGGGGTCGCATCGGGTTAGCGGGCGGTTCCAGGTATCTCCCGATAACCGTACATAACCAATGCTTCCGTAACTGGCGCCGGCATCGGCGGGTGAGTCAAACTAAGGTCGGAATACTGCGCATGAGCCTCGTCATTGCAGCTTCGATCGCAGTGGTAGGTCTGATTGCGCTTATGGCGGTTCTCGCCTGGCGAATCACATCGAAACCCGGCCTGCCTTTGGCTCCCGGGTCGCTCGGCGAATTCACCCTCGAGCCTCACCCGCCGAACGGCCGCGCGCACCGAACGTACCTGCGGGAGTTGGCCGGCGATTTCAAGCGTACCTCAATGGCTCTCAAGGTGCTGATCGTACGATCCGAACGCGACCGTCCCGACCTGGCCATCGCGCTGCTCCGGCAGCAGGCGAGATTTGCGTACGGAATGCTGATCGTCAGGCTTCGGCTGGTGCGCCCCGGCGGCGGCGGGTAATCCGCCGAAGGCTACCGGTGTTCCGTCAGGGTGATCGGCGCGCGGAGGCGGAAGTTGATTCGCGTTTCCGAAGGAATGGTCGCCGGCTTGCCGCGGGTGAGCATGACGTCACCCGCACCCGCCCCGCCGCCGACGCCCGCGCCGATGGCCGCTCCTTTGCCGCCGCCGGCGATGGCCCCGATGATGGCCCCGAGCGCCGCGCCGGCGCCGACCTTCTCGGCGTCCTGGGTATGGGTCTGGGCCGCGTGCCGCTCGAAGCTGTCGGTTTGAATCGCGACCGTCTGGCCGTCGGATGTGTGAAGCCGCGTCAGCTCAACGGCCAGCGCTGCAAGGCCCTTCACCTTACCGCCACGGTCGGACGCCACCACGCGCCCTTCCACTCGCGCGCCGCGCTCGGCAATGACGAAGCCATCGACTACCAGCGGCCGGTCAAGACTACCCGTAAACGTATCGCCGGGCATGTTGCGCTCCGAAGACAACCCGTCAATCAGGCGCACCGGAATGGCCATTCCGGCGTTCAGCGTCACCTTGGGAGCGGGCGGAGGCGGAGCGGCTGGAGCAACGACTTCCGGCTCGGGGCGCGCGAGTGGGGCAACGGGAGCCGGCTGCTCAACCGGTTGCGGGGGGGGAGCGGGGACTACCTGGCGCGGCGGCTCATTCCGCGCCACCACCGGCGGTTCGGGATCCGGCTTGTGTGTGGAGACGATGTGATGGTGCTTCGCCACGTGCTCCACCGGCTTCGGCCGCTCGACCGGCGAGGGCTTCGCGGTCTCCACCACCGGCGACGGCTTGGCCGTTTCCACCGGAGGCGGTTCAACGGGCGCCGCTGGGGCGGCCGGCGCGGGGGCCGGGGTCTCGACAGCGGCCACGGGGACGGCCTTCGGCGCATCGGGGGTCTTCTGCGTGACCTTCATCACGAGCGCCCCGCCAATCGCTCCGGCAACTACCAGCAGGCCAATTTGCACTGGCTTCATCACATCTTTTCTCCTCAAACCACAATGACGGGCGGCTGCCCGGTTCCGTTTCCGTCCCGCAACCGTTAAAATTAAGTAATTCGAGGCGCATGCATCCTTTCCCCACAAGCTTTTCAATCGGTCCAGTCAGGGTTTCGCCGGCCACCGTGCTGGCGCCCATGGCGGGGGTGACGGATACCGTTTTCCGGCGCTTTATCAGGAGCCTGGGCGGAAACGGCCTGATCATGACGGAGTTCACCAGCTCGCACGGGGTGAGCGCGTCGCAGGGCGCCCGCAAGGCGACCAAGACGCTCAAGTATCTTGCTTTCGATCCCGACGAGCACCCGATTTCCGCGCAGCTTTTCGGCGCCGATCCGGAGGTGATGGCGGATGCCGCGCGCGTCTGCCAGGACCTGGGGTTCGACATTCTCGATATCAATTTCGGCTGCCCGGTGAACAAAGTCGTGAAGTGCAACGGGGGCTCGGGGCTGCTGCGCGATCTGCCGCTGGTTGAACGCCTGCTGCGCACCGTGCGCGCGGCCATCACGATCCCTTTCACCATGAAGTACCGCGCCGGCTGGAATGACGAGGAGCTGGTGGCCGTGAAGATGGCCCGGCTGGCGGAAGATTGCGGCCTGGATGCCATCGCCCTGCATCCCCGCACGCGTGAGCAGGGCTACAGCGGCAAAGCCGATTGGAGTCGCATCGCCGAGGTGAAAGCGGCGGTACGCATTCCGGTGATCGGCAACGGCGATATCGTCACCCCCGGGGACGCGGTCCGGATGGTCGCCGAGACCCAATGCGACGCCGTGATGATCGGCCGCACCGCAAGCTCCAATCCGTGGATCTTCCGGCAGATCGGGCAGTATCTGGCAACCGGAGTGTACGACGAACCGACTCAGCAGGACCGCTATCAAATGATGCGCCAATACTACTCCATGCTCGTGGATCGACGCGAGAGGGATTGCGCCGGCAAAATGAAACAGTTCGCCACCTACTTCACCCACGGCGTGCGCCACGGCGCCCAACTGCGGGCTTCGATCTACCATGCCCACGAGCCGGCGGAGATCCTCAATCTGGTGGACGGCTTCTTCCAGGGCGAACCGGTGGCCGCGCAATGAAGCAGGTCCAGTTGATCACGGACGGCGCCTGCATCGGCAATCCCGGACCGGGGGGGTGGGCCGCCATCCTCCGCTACAACGGGAACAAGAAAGAGATCTGGGGAAGCGAGCCGCACACCACGAACAACCGCATGGAGCTGCGGGCCGCCATTGAAGGGCTGCGGACGCTCAAAGAGAACTGCGCGGTGGAAGTCGTCACGGATTCCGAATACGTCAAGAACGGAATCACCAACTGGATCCACGGCTGGAAGCGGAAGGGCTGGATGACCGCTGCCAAGAAGCCGGTGGTCAACCAGGACCTGTGGAAGGATCTCGACGAGCAGGTGAACCGGCACCAGACTTCCTGGACATGGACCAAGGGCCACGCCGATCACGCCGACAACAACCGCTGCGACGAGTTGGCGACGCGCGCGGCGCGCGAACAATCCGGGAGCGATAGCTCCGAAAGCCGCGCTGTTATAAAATATTGAGTTAGCGCTAAATCTCATGTCTGCCCTGCCAGGTCCCGCTCTACCGCCATCTTCACCGCTGCCCGGAACACACGGCCCGGTGCTCGTTCCCGAAAGGTCGATGCGTTTACGCTGGATCATCGGAACGCTGACCCTCCTGCTGATGCTCGCCGCCGTTTTGGCGATACAGAACGCGCGGCGCGCGAAACCCAACCCGCTCGCATCCATCCCGACCGTGAAGGTCGTCCGGGGCGTGCTCGAGCAGACCCTGCGGCTGACCGGATCCACCACCGCGAAGAACTTCGCCACGGTATTCACCCCGCGCGTTCGAGCTCCTGACTCGGGCAATTCGATGGTGTTGCTTTACCTTGCCGAATCGGGGGCCAAGGTGAAAAAGGACGAAGTGATCGCCCGGATCGACGGCCGCGCGGTGCAGGATCACCTGGACGACGTGGAAGCGCAGGTGAACCAGAGCGCCATGGACATCGTGAAGCTCAAGAGCCAGCAGGCGGCTGAAATGGAAGCGGCCAAGCAGGCGGTTCGCGTCGCCAGGGCCGGGGTGGATTCCACGGAACAGGATATGCTGGCGCTCGACGTGAAGAGCCGCATAGACCAGGAAGTCCTGAAGCTCAGCCTCGAAGAAGCCAAGGCCACATATGCCGACGCCCTCCGCGAGCTGCCTCTTGTCGCCGAGCGCGAGCACGCGGATTTGCGCATCTCGGAGATCAACCAGGAAGAACAGGTGAGCCACCGCAACCGCCACCAGGTGGATATCCAGCGCTTCACGATCCACTCGCCGATGGCCGGTATCCTGGTCCTGAAAACTGTTCAGCGCCAGGGCCAGACCGCGCAGGTACGCCAGGGGGACCAGTTGTGGCCCGGGCAGCCTTTCGCGCGAGTGGTCGATCTTTCGGGCATGTATGTGGATGCCACCGTGAACCAGACGGACATCGAAAGGGTCCACCTTGGCCAGCCCGCTACGATCCAGTTCGACGCCTACCCGGGGCTGGTGATGCACGGGAAGGTGCAGTCCGTGGGCGCCCTGGCCGTGAGCAGCGGCCGCGACAACCCTTGGGTTCATTCGATTCCGGTTCGAATCTCGATCGACGGCAATGATCCGCGGCTGTTCCCGGACCTCACGGCGAGCGCGGACGTGGTAACCGGCGAACAGCCGGACGGTCTGCTGGTGCCGCGCGAGGCCGTTCAGGAAACCGCCGGGAAGTCGCTGGTCTACGTTAAGCGGGGCGAGACCCTCACCCCGCGTGAAGTCGAGATCGGGGCCTACGGAACAACCGAGGTCTCCGTGACCTCCGGCCTTTCGGAGGGCGACCAGGTGGCGCTCCAACCCCCGGCCGGCAATTAGTTCCAAAATCATCGGGCCTTTTCTGTAAGATGAAATCAGGCCCGAATGTCCGCTTTTCCCAGACCCGCGGTCTCGCCGGAGATCGCACCGAACCTGCAGGCGTTTCCGCCGAAGCGCCTGCCACCCGCCAGCCGGTGGGCGGCCGCCGCCCTGTGCGTCCTTTTATTAGCCTGTGCGGTCTTCTGGCGTGTCCGCGCGGCAAGGGAAACCCGGCGCGCGGCGGCGCGGGTGGTTCGCACAGTGCGGGCGGTCCAGGGTCACATCGAATCCACCCGCAGGCTCACCGGGACGGTCGCGGCGCGGCGATACGCGATGGTTGCCGCACCGGTTCTCCAGGCGCCGGACACCGGGCGGGGGCTCGTCCTGACGTATCTGGCGGAGTCGGGCACGCATGTGAAAGAAGGTGCGTTGGTCGCGAGAATCGACAACCAGAAGATTGTCGATCACCTGGACGACGTGCAGGACATGCTCTCCCAGGCATCCGTGGAACTGCGGCGGAAGCAGATCGAAAACGTCGCGGAGATGGAGGAACTGCAGCAAAGCGTGAGCGCTGCCCGGGCCGAGTGGCAGAAG
Organism: Bryobacterales bacterium; assembly: GCA_963796485.1. Taxonomy (GTDB): domain Bacteria; phylum Acidobacteriota; class Terriglobia; order Bryobacterales; family Bryobacteraceae; genus CAWCDJ01. Next base: position 176,069 of record CAWCLV010000006.1, on the reverse strand, counting down.
GCGGAACTGGACGCGCGAACGGTCTCCGTGAAGCCGGCCATCACGGCCGAGTTATTGAAACTCTCGGTGCTTCAGACGCGGGCCATGTATGAAGGGCTGGCCGAACAGGTGGGGATGGTGCGGGAGCGGCAGCGCTCGGACGTCCGTATCCGGGAACTGGCTTACGAGAAACAGGTGCGGCACCTCAAACGCCACCAGACGGATGCCATACGCTGCGAGATCAAGGCCCCGATGAGCGGCACGGTGGTCCTGCAAACGCTGCGGCGCCACGGAGAGATGAACCAGATCAAGTTGGGCGACGAACTCTCCCCGGGCCAGCCATTCCTGAAGGTGGTGGATTCCTCCAACATGCTGCTGGAGGCGACGATGGCCCAGTCCGAAACCGGGCTGTTCCGCATCGGGCAGAGGGCCAGCATACGGTTCGATGCATTCCCGGAGATCACGCTCCCCGCCCGAATCGAAACTCTGGGCGCGATCGCCGTCAGCGGCCGCCGGACCAATTACTTCGTGCGCACGGTTCCGCTGCGGCTGGCGATCGAAGCGGGCGATGCGCGCGTGATTCCCGACCTCACGGCCAGCGCCGACGTCGTGATCGGTGAAGGAGGCCGCGGCCTTATCGTTCCGCGGGAGGCCCTTCTCGAGCGGGCGGGCAAGTCCGTGGTTTACGTGCGGGAGGCGGAAAGCTTCGCGCTGCGCGAGGTGGCGATCGCCGGTCAGAATTCCACCCATGCCGCCATTGCGTCGGGAATCGCGGAAGGGGAAGAGGTCGTGCTCGATCCCCGCGGAATGTAAGCCGCGGCGGCTGCCCGCAGGCGCTCGAGGCACGCTCCACCCGATTGCCGGATGGCCGACCCGTCGTGAAACAGCCACAGCCCGGTGGCGTACCAATCGACGCGCTCCTCCCGTGCGCCGGCCTGGTACCACTTCGGCCGGCTTACGAAGACGTCCTGCATCAGGGCATGCAGCATTTCGTGCACGCAGGTGTTGAGGGAGATCAGCGGAAACTGGTTCCCGTGGGCGTAGCGCAGGGCGATTACGGAGACGCAATACCTCGCGTGCCACGCCGTCATACCGGCGAGCGCCCGGGCGCTGTCCCAGCTTGCCGGAAGGTGGTCGGTGATGACCAGGTTGAGGACGCCACGCTCCAGGCCGTAGAATTTCGGCCTTCCGCCCGGGGACAGACGGATTTCACCTTGCGCGTCGGTGCATTGCAGCTGGATGCCGCCCCGCCCGAAGCTCCGGACGGCTTCCGGCCAGACGCTCCACCAGAAGCGGTTGAGCGCCTCCGGCGCGCACCGTGCGTTCCTGTCCATCACGCGGCGAACCGGCACCACCAGCCGTGCTCCCGGCTGCGGCGGCACAACCGCTGAAACCAGCGTCGCCGCGGATAAAAACTCGCGCCGGGTCATTTCCCTCCAGCCATCCCCAGTCTAGCGCCGTGTTATAAAGTGGCGATTGCATCGACTATACATGGTGTGAGCGCCAGGCAGCGGGAACTCTACGAGGACGCGGTCCGGGAGTTCGCCCGTTCGCTCGACCGCCTGGCGGCCGGGTACGAGGCCGACCCGGACAAGCGCCACGACCTGCGCCAGGAGATCCATTTCCAGCTCTGGAGGAGCCTCGCAGCCTTCGACGGGCGCTGCTCGCTCAAAACCTGGACCTTTCGGGTAGCCCACAACACCGCCGTTTCCTACGTGCAGCGGGAGCGGCGGAACCGCTGCCGCTTCGTCAGCCTCGAGGAGGTGGAACAGACGGCGGCGGACCGGCATCCCGAGCCCGATATCGACCGAAGCAGGGCCCTGGAGCACCTTTCGCGGCTGATCCTGAACCTGAATCCGCTCGACCGGCAGATCATGATCTCCTACCTGGAACAGATGGACGCCGCCTCCATCGCGGAGATCACCGGACTGACGGCTGCGAACGTCGCGGTGAAGATCCACCGCATCAAAACGATTCTTTCGCGCCGCTTCTTCGAGGAGCAAAAGCATGCCTGAACACTCGAGAGAAGACGATATCGGGAGCATCTGGAGGCAGCAGCCCGAAGAACCCCTTTCGATCGACGTAGAGCGGTTCCTTCGCCGCCGAACCCGCGCGCTGCACTCGATCACCCGCAACGAAATCCTGATGAGCCTCGCGGCGGCCCTGCTGTTCGCGGCCGTAGTTGCCTGGCGCCTCGCGTCGGATGCGGGCCCGCTGCCCGCCATCGGCATGGGTGCGACCATCCTGTGGGTCCTGGTCTCTTTGTTCTGGTTTCGCGGACGCATCGGCCGCGCCGGGGTGCCGGACGCGGCAGCCATGGCTGCCACCGGCCGGGAATACTACCGCAGGGAACTGGAGAGGCGCCGCGACCACTTGAAGAACGAATGGCTATGGCACGGTCCCCTGGCGCTCGCGTGCCTGACGCTCGGGGGAGTGATAGCCGGCAGGGCATTTTGGGGCGCGGCGCGCCTGTGGAGCGCGCTTCCGCTGGTAGTCCTGCTGGCCGCATGGATCGCGATCAGCGTCCGCCGGCGGCGCCGCGAAGCGGATGAGCTGCAACGTGAAATCGATCAGCTGGGTTAGCCGGACGGCATCGATTCGCGGCGCAGCCTCTCAGGCTGGAGAGCCGGCGCTGCAGGCTGAGTCTGCGCCACGATGAAAATCCGGGTTAGGCGGTTTCGTCCCACAGCTTCCGCAGGACGTCCCGGCTGTATTCCAGAAAGTGGGGGTCGGGAGTAAATACTTCCAGCGTAATGGTGCCGTCGTAGCCGCAGCCTTTCAGAGCGCGCACGGCGTCGGGAAGATCGAGGGAGCCGGCCCCGAGCGGCAGATGCAGGTCGGCCTCGCCGCCGCGATTGTCGTGCAGGTGAACATGCCGCAGCCGTGTGCCCCAGGCGGCCAGGATTTCATCGGTCGTATTCCGCGGTGCCTTCAGGTTGGCGTGCCCGATATCGAGGTGCAACATCAGTTCCGGGATCGGGCCGAGCAACTCGCCCAACTGTGCCGCGGTGTTATAGTCGCCCGGAAGGTTCTCGACCATCAGCCCCACACCGAGCCGCCGCGCGTCGGGCAAAAGTTCACGTATCGTGCGGAGATTCTGCTCGATGAAGAAGCTCCGCGGGTGCATCGGGGTGTAGCGGTCGGCGTGGATGTTCATCCAGCGGGCGCCGATGGTGCTGAAGGCCTCGAGACAGCGCCGCAACTCGCAGAGGCATGCACGCCGCAGGTCCTCGAACGCGCTCCCGAGCGGCAGGTAGAAGGCCGTATGTCCCACCACCGGCAGGCCGTATTTCTCAAGCGCCTCGCGGATCGCCAGCGGATCCACCGCCCACGAAGCCGCGGCGGGGGGCTCAAGAGTGAGATCGATGAAGTCCATTTTCAGGGCTGCCAGCCGTTCGATCTCCCGCAGAACGTCGTGAAGCGGATGGTTCATGGCGCCGATCAGCATTCGATTCCCCGTTTCCTCAGGCCGCCGGCCTTTTGATTTCCCGGTCCGGCCCGAACCAGGGACGGCGATCCAGCAGCTCCACCCGGGACCGCACGATTTCACCGGCGTCCCCGGCCGGAGGAGGCTTCAGGCCCACTCGCTCCCAGAGCCAGGACGGCAAGTCGCGAGCAGGGCCCGGCGCCAACCAGCGAAACACCGAGAGGACCCCTGCCAGCAAAGGGGAATCCTCCCCTTCTTCCTTCAAGACACGCTCCCAGTCGATCTCCGTTCCTCGTGAGTAGAGCAGGTTCAGGACGTCGGACCAGTCGCAGCGTTCCCTCTGCATGATGTAGAGTTTGTCCTGGACGATTACCTCGACGGGTAATACGCGGAGCCACCGGGCGCGGACCTCGACTTCCGGGCCGGAGATCCACCACGGCTGCACGTGGGTTCTGTGATTCGCGGCGGCCGAGATGATATCGATGATGGTGTCGTTCTCCTTCTTGTATCCGCGATAGATCCACCACCGGTCGTAAGGGAGCACGTCGAAATAATCCGCGAAACCGTGCCGGGAAAGCAGTGCGATCATGGGTTCCCGCGAGTCCGGGGTGACATAGAGGTCCAGGTCCTTGGTGTTGCGCCAGGCGCCGGTGTACGCGGCGATGGCAAACGCCCCTCCCATCGCGAAGGGGATCCGGCGCTGCTGCGCGTCGTCAATGACCTTTTCGTAGGTCGCCCACTCGGCGTCCGGAATCCTGCGCGCCCACTCGGTAGACAGATCCACGCTGTTTCCGGTGCAAGCCGCCTGCCAAAGCCGGGGTGAAAGTGATGGCGCGAACTAATCGCGCGCCTTGGTGACGTGGACCTCGCGATTGTAGATCTGCTGGAAGGCTTCACCCGCGCGTTCGGCGCCCCACTGCTCCAGATCCACATCGCCCTCCGAATGGACCTGCAAAACCACCTGGCCGTCGTTCAACCGGCAATCGAGGCCGCGGATCTTCTGCTCGTGGCTGCGGTCCAGGTTATCCGCGAGACGCAGCAGCGGAATAGAGAGCATCAACTGGCGTTTTTCGTCGGCCGAAAGCGACTGGTAGGCGGAGTGCACCGGGCTGGGAAGCGTTTTGCGGTGATAGCGGCAGAGGGCCGCGATCAGCATCCGCTCCCGGTCGGTGAAGCCCGGCATATCGGAGTTCGCCACCACGTACCAGGAATGCTTGTGGTGCCCGGTGCCGCTGACCCAGTGCCCCACGTCGTGAAGATACGCGGCCGCCTCGAGCAGCCGGCCCGCGGCGGGCGGCAGCTCATGCAGCGGGTGGGTTGCGGCGAACAACATGGACGCGATATTCGCCACTTTGCGCGCATGTTCGAGCGACACGCCGAACCGCCGGCACATGTCCTCCACCTCGTGACGCTGCTGCCGGTTCAGCCGCGAGAGTTCGGCTCCGACGTTCCGGTACGCCAGGTCCGCGATGATGCCGTCGCGCACGCCGGCCCGGGAGTAGTAAGCCGCCGGGAGGTGAAACTCCTGGAGGAATTCGAGCAGAACGGCGATTCCGGGGACGATGATTTCCGCCCGCCTGGGCCCGATGCCGGTGACCTTCCGGCGCTCGGCAAGAGGCAGCCGGGAGATCTTCTGAAACAACTTGCGGACCTGGGCGGTGGAGATGCGCTGCCGGTCGATCTCGTCGCGTTTCGATTTCGGCACCCGCGATACCGCGCTCGCCACCGCCGAGGCCGTGGCGGAGGTCGCGATGGTGCGGTCCCACCCGGTGTGACCGAGCCGCTTCACCGCCCCGGCGAGCTTTTCCCGGATGTATTCGCGCATCTGGTGAAGCTCGCGCTCTTCGGCCGGGTCCGACCGCGTGAAAATTTCGTGCAGCCGCACCGCGCCGAGCGGCTTCGAGAAGGCTTCGCGCAGGCGTCCGTCTTCCGCGGCGATGATTTCCGCGCTGCCGCCGCCGATATCGATGATCAGCACGCGTTTCCCGGGCTGCGGCCACGTGCTCTCCACGCCCAGGTGGATCAGGCGGGCCTCTTCACGCCCGGAAATGATCTCCACGCGGGTGCCGGCCGCTTCCGACGCGCGCACCAGAAATTCCTGCTGATTGCGCGTGTCGCGAATCGCGCTGGTAGCCACCGCGCGCACCCCGATCACTTCCAGCTTGCGGTAGAGCGCGGCCATGCGGGCCAGCACGGCCAGGGTGGCCTTCATGGCCTCTTCGCTGACCATGCCTCCGCGGAAAACACTCTCGCCGAGGCGCGTTACTTCGCGGTCGGAGGCCAGGATCCGCGGCGGCTGCCCCGGCAACACCTCGGCCGCCTCCATTCGAATGGAGTTGCTGCCGATATCGATTGCGGCGTAGCGGGGCACACTTCCATGCTATCGAGCATCTCAGACCGCCGCCAGCAGTTTTGCGATCAGTGCGGCACGATCCGCAATGCGATCCGTCAGAATGCTCTCGTTGGGAGCGTGTGCGCCTTCCCCTACACCGCCGAGCCCGTCAAGCGTCGGGATGCCGAGCGCCGCGGTGAAATTTCCGTCCGAACCCCCGCCCGTGAGCGATTCCTGGAGTTCCACGCCGAGTTCACGGGCGAGCTTCGCGGCCAGGCGGAAGAGCTTCACGATGCCCGCGGAGCGCTCCATCGGAGGCCGGTTCAAGCCGCCGGTCACCTCCAGGGTGCAGCGCCGGTCCACCGGACGCAGGGCGCGGAACTTGCGCTCCAACGCCGGCGCATCGCGAAGCCGCAGCACCCGGACATCCACCTCCGCCCGCGCTTCCGCCGCCACCACGTTGGTTCGGGAGCCGCCGGAGACCACTCCCGGGTTGACGGTGAGGCCGCGATCGAGCCGGGTGAAGGAAGCGATGCGCTCGATCTGGCGCGCGAGCTCGACAATAGCGCTGGCGCCCGCCTCGAAATCCACGCCCGCATGCGACGCCTTACCCTTCACCGTAACCGTAAAGTCACCCACACCTTTGCGGGCCGTTTTGAGGCGGCCGTCGAGGCCGGTGCCGGGCTCGAGCACCAGCACCGCCTTGCTGCGGGCCGCATTCTTCTCCGTGAGGGCGCGGGACGAGAGGCTGCCGACCTCCTCGTCCGAATTCAACTGGAGCAGCACTTTCGAGGGTACCGGAATCTCGAGGTCGCGCAGCGCGCGCACGGCGAACAGGAAGAAGGCGATTCCCGCTTTCATGTCCAGCACCCCCGGCCCCCAGAGCCGCCCGGATTCCTGGTGGAACGGCATGGTCCGCAGGGTGCCGACCGGCCAGACGGTATCGGAGTGGCCGAGGGCGAGCACCTGCCCGGTCTTTCTCTTGCCAGGCAAGGACATTTCGCACGTGAGCTGACGGCCGAACTGTCGGGCGGGCAGGAGTTTCACCTTTCCGAACGGCGCGGCGGTGTCGGCCACCAGTTCGACGAAGCGATTGACGGCGGACGGGTCGTCGCTCGGCGATTCGCATTCCACGAATTGCCGGATCAGGTCGATGATTTCGGGCCGGTGCTCCCGGATATTGGTTAGAATCGAATCCACGATTGCCTATGATACCGGCTACTCGTACCGGTAGAGCAGCCGGAAGCGGTTTCGGTTCCCTAGTTCGCGAACCAGGCGCGAGTAATCCAGCACCTGGTTGTAGTAGGCGTCGCACATGATGCTGGAAGTGTTCCATTTGCCGATGGCGGAAGGGCCGAATGTCTCGTTTGACGTTGTCGGGGCGGAGCCCGCATCACGGCCCACGATGACGAAGGCGTGCTGCATGTTGTTGTACTCCATCCAGTCGAGCGGCTTGACCTTCAGCACATCCCTGAGGTAAACAAACGCGAGGGCGCTGTACTCCCCGCAGTTGCCGCACCCCATGGTCCTCGCCCAACTGGCCGAAGATTCCAGTTGGTCTTTCCACTCGACCTGCTGGCTCATTTGCACCCGGAGCTTCCGCAAATCGTCCAACTCCTTGCTCACGCGGTCGCGCATCTCCGAGACGCACAGCTTCCGGGCTGGAAAGCCCCAATAATTCTGGGGCAGACGGTTATCGGAGCCGATATCCATCACTTTTTGGGCGTAGTTCACGGCTTGGACCGCCAAAGCAGATAAAGCGATGTTTTGGTGTGAAGTCGACGGCATAGCGCAATGTTACATGGATTTCTCCGTTTTGCGCCCGAATTGGCAGCCAAGGCGCCCGGATACGGTACTAACCGTGAACCCGTGCGATAATATCGACTTCCATGGCCATTCTGGATATCAACGAGATCAAAGCGATTTTGCCGCATCGCTACCCGTTTCTGCTGGTGGACCGCATCGTGGAAATGGAACCCGACCGGATCGTCGGGATCAAGAACGTCACGCACAACGAGCCGTTCTTTCAGGGCCATTTTCCGAACTTCCCGGTGATGCCGGGCGTGCTGATCGTGGAGGCCATGGCGCAGGCAGCCGGCGTGCTGGTGTTGAAAAGCATCGAAGATCGGGAGAAAAAACTGGTGCTCCTGGTGGCGGTGGAGAATGCCCGCTTCCGCCGCCCGGTGGTGCCGGGAGACACCCTCCGGATGGAGATGAAGGTGATCAAGCGCAAGGCCAGCGTCGCCAAAATGGCGGGCGTGGCAACGGTGGACGGCCAGGTGGTGGCGGAGGCCGAAGTGATGTGCAAACTCGCCGACCGGGAAGAGAAGTCCGCCGCCGAAGCGTAATCGATGGCCATCCACCCGACCGCCCTTGTGGATCCGGCGGCGCGCGTCGCGGAAAGCGCCGAAATCGGGCCATACTCGATCATCGGCGCCGAAGTGGAAATCGGCCCCCGCAGCAAGCTGATGGCCCACAACTTTGTGGAGGGCCCCACCTGGATCGGCGAGGATAACACCTTCTTCCCGTTCAGCAGCGTGGGAGTCGCTTCACAGGATCTCAAGTATAAGGGCGAGCGCGCCGAAACCAGGATCGGCGACCGCAACCGCATCCGCGAGTTCGTCACCATCCACCGGGGCACCGAAGGCGGCGGGCTTGTCACTTCCGTGGGCAGCGACAACCTGCTGATGGTCTATTCCCACGTGGCCCACGATGTGCGGATCGGCAGTCACGTAATCCTCGGGAACAGTGTGGGGCTGGCTGGCCACGTGGTGATCGAAGACTGGGCGGACGTCAGCCCGTTCAGCGGCGTGCACCAGTTTTGCCGCATCGGGCGGCACGCCTTCATCGGGCCCTATAGCGTGATCAAGCAGGATGTGATGCCGTACTCGCTGACCAGCAATAAGCCGGAGCTCGCGGTGTTCGGCGCCAACAGCATCGGGCTGGAGCGGCGGGGTTTCGGCAGGGACGCGATCGAGGCGCTGCAAACGGCGTTCCGGCTGCTGACGCGGTCCGGGCTGAACACCACGCAGGCCATCGAGCGGATCCGCGCGGAAGTGCCGGCGTGCGCGGAAGTGGACGAGGTGGTCGAGTTCATCCGGTCTTCCTCGCGCGGCGTGATTAAGTAATGCGGTACGGTCTGATTGCGGGAAACGGCCGCTTTCCGGTGCTGGCGCTCGAGACCGCACAGCGCCTGGGGCACGACGTGACGGTGATCGCGATCCAGGAGGAAGCCTCCGCGGAGGTCGAATCCATGGCCGCGCGGTGCCACTGGATCTCGCTGGGCCAGCTTTCGAAACTCATCGACATCCTGAAAGAAGACAGCATCACGGAAGTGGTGATGTGCGGGCAGGTCAAGCACGCAAAAATCTTCTCCTCCATCCGCCCCGACTGGCGGCTGGCCAAACTGCTGATGGCCCTGCCCTCAAAAAACACCGACGGATTGATCGGCGGCGTCATCCGGGTTCTGGAGGACGAAGGCATCCACCTGCGCGATTCCACCTTTCTATTGAAACCGCTGATGGCCACCGCCGGAGCGATGACACGCCGCAAGCCCGACAAAGCCGAGACCACCGATATCCACTACGGCCGCCGCGTGGCCAATGCGCTGGCGGGCTTCGACGTCGGGCAGAGCGTGGCGATTTGCGAGCGGGCCTGCGTGGCGATGGAAGCCATGGAAGGCACCGACGCCATGCTGCGGCGCGCCGCGTCCCTGGTGAACGGGCGGCGCCTGACCCTGGTGAAGGTGGCGCGGCGGCGCGAGCACCTGCTGTTCGACGTGCCGGTGGTCGGGTTGAGCACCATCCCGGTGATGCGCGAAACCGGCGCCACGGCCCTGGCGGTGGAAGCCGGGCGCACCCTGATGCTCGATAAAGAACGGATGCTGTGCGCCGCGGACGAAGCCGGCATCGCCATAGTGGGGCACTCCTGAACATGTCTCTCCCTCGTCTTGCCGTGGTGGGCGCCGGCCAGTTCGGCCGCAACCACTGCCGGGTCATCCACGAGTCCGAGCGCGCTGCGCTGGCCTATATCGTGGATACGGACGCCGCACGCGCCGCGGAGGCCGCCGCGGCATATGGAGCCGAACCGCTGACCGACGCCCGCGAGCTGGCGGGCCGTGTGGATGCGGCCATCGTGGCTACCCCGACCATTTTTCACGAAGCCGCCGGCTGCGCGCTGCTGGATGCGGGCATCGACGTTCTGGTGGAGAAGCCGATCGCCCCGGACCTGGATTCCGCCGCACGGTTGGTCGCTGCCGCCGAACGGGGCGGCCGTATCCTGCAGGTAGGCCACCTGGAGCGGTTCAACCCGGCGGTGGTAGAGCTGGAGCGCCGCGCAACCCTCCCGCTCTTCTTCGAAATTCACCGGCTGAATATTTTCAGCCCGCGCAGCCTGGACGTGGACGTGGTTTTGGACCTGATGATCCACGACGTGGACGTGGTGCTTGCCCTGACGCGGGCCGAACCCTTCGAGATCCGGGCGTCGGGGATCTCCATCCTGTCCAAAAAGGTGGATATCGCCAATGTGCGAATGCAGTTCCCGAATGGGTGTGTCGCCAACCTTACAGCCAGCCGGGTTTCGACCGAGCGCGTCCGTAAGTTGAGGCTTTTTCAGCCCAAACAGTATCTTTCGGTGGATTACAACCGGCAGGACCTGGTGGTGTTCTCCGTCGGTGAAAACCGCCAGATCGGTTTCGAGCAGGCCCCGGTTGCCAAGGCGGAACCCCTCAAGGCGCAGTTCGACGCCTTTCTGGATGCCGTAAAATCCCGAAAGGAACCGAAATGTTCGGGCGCCGCGGCACGTCAAACCTTGGGAGTAGCTCTGTCGATTCTTGATAAAATCGAGGAGCACTCCGAAATAGTCTCGCGGACCCTGGAAGCTGGATGGACACCGTAGCGCAACCTCCTGCCGATGCCGAGTTACATCTCCTCACCGACTGGAGGGATCCATCCCGGGGGGATCGCACCCGGAAGGCCGCTATATTTTCGGTGTTGGTGCACGCGGCCGTCCTGGCGGCTCTCGCGTTTATGCCGGAAAGCGCCTTCTTCTCGTCACCCCCGCCGGTGGAGACGGCGGAGGTCCGGAAGATCGTTACTCCGCTGATCGAACCGCTGACCGAATTGACCCAGAAAGCCCCTACCAAAGGCAAGATCAATAAGGAGTTCAACGCGACCGAGCTGAGGCCGCGCCCGAACATTCAGATCCCGGCCGGCCCGCCCTCCACTACCCGGCCGAGAGCGACACTCCCCACGCCCCCCGTCCCTACCCCGAAGCCGGTGCAGCCGGCGCCGCTTCCCGAACCGCCGAAGGTGGAAGCCGCGGTGAAAGAGACGCCGAAACCGGTGCTGCCGCCCGCTCCGCTCCCCACTCCGCCTCCCCAGATCCAGTCTGAAGAGAAGCCGAAATCGCCGTTCGAGAATGTGTCGGGACCCCCTCAGCCCAGCCAGGCTACGAAGGTGGCTCCGTCCGTGGCCGAAGCCATTCGCCGGGCCGAAACCGGCCGTGCGCAGGGCGGGCTGATGGTGGGGGACGAAGGCGCGAGCGGTCCCGGCGGCTACGGAGTCGGCATGAATTTGCCTCCCTCCCCGGGGTCGCAGGGCAGCAACCTGCAACTCCTGAGCGATCCGCTGGGCGTCGATTTCCGGCCGTACCTCATACAGATTCTGGCGACGGTGAAACGCAACTGGTTCGCCATTCTGCCGGAGAGCGTGAAACTCGGGCGCCGCGGAAAAGTGGCGATCCAGTTTTCGATCAGCCGGGACGGGAAAGTTCCGAAGCTGGTGATCGCGGCGGCATCGGGCACCGAGGCCCTGGACCGCGCGGCAGTCGCCGCCATCAGCGCGTCCAATCCGTTTCCCCCGCTGCCCGGCGAGTTTAAAGGCGACCGCGTCGTGCTACAGTTCAACTTCGCTTACAACATGCCGCGCCAGTAGCGGCTCCCATCCCATGCTTCAACGTTTCTACGCAGCCCTGGGCGGCTATGCCATTTTGGCCGTGCTGGCAGTCTTCACGCTCGACGGTCTTCTGCGAAGCGCAGTCCTGATCCTTCTCGCCGGTTTGGCGGTCAAGACCTGGATCGCCCATAAAGCGGGCTGGTAGTTCCGGTTGAAACACGCCGCGTTTCAGATTGAAACACGGGTTCAGATTGAAACACGGCCTCTCCTTGAATTCAACAGAAAATAAGATACTTATACCCTAAAGTGTTGTGGTTATAGGGTTGCACACTTAGGTCCTGTCCGGGCCGACACCAGGCCGGGCGAAATCCAGAAAAAAGAGGGACCAAAACCATGCAGGCCCTAAGTGTGTTTTCGCAGAAGCAGCCCCGAGTTCCGCAGCACGAGCGCGATCAGATCGTGATCGAGCACTTGCCGCTCGTGAAGGCGATCGCCATTCGGGTTCACGAGAATCTTCCGGTTCACGTGGACCTCGACGACCTGGTGCACGCCGGGGTGCTGGGCCTGTTCGATGCCGTGGAGAAGTACGACTCGGAGAAGAATGTGGCCTTCCAGGCCTATGCCAAGCATCGTATCAAGGGCGCGATTCTCGACAGCCTGCGGCAGTTGGACTGGGCCTCGCGCGATCAGCGGAAGCGGCAGAAACAGGCGGACACGGTGACTCGCGACTTGCAGTCCAGGCTGGGCCGCACGCCGACCGAAGCGGAGGTGGCCAACGAACTGGGCTTGAGCGTCGAGAGGTGGCGCCGCGTATTGCTGGACATGCGGACGGTCGGGCCGGTTTCCGCTACCCCGGTTGCGGAAGGGGATCGCGACCGGATCCAGGATTTCGCGGCGACCCCGGACATGCAACCCGACCGCATCTGCGCCAACAACCAGTTGCGGACCACCCTGGCGCGGGCGATCGGCAGCCTGCCTGAGCGGTACCAGAAAGTGGTGTTTCTCTATTACACGAACGACCTGACGATGAAGGAGATCGGCGACGTGCTGGGGGTCAACGAGAGCCGCATCTCGCAGATCCACAAAACGGCTCTCAAGCGGATGGCGACGGCCCTGGAGTCCGAGGGAATTCGATCGGCGCAGGCATTTTAGGAGCGCCCGCAAATGGAAAAGGGGTTCCCGCCGGGAACCCCCACCTTTGTTACCAACCTCAGGACCGGGTCAAACCCGGACCACGTTTTCCGCTTGCAGACCCTTTGGACCCTGTTTGACCTCGAATTCCACTTCCGCGCCTTCGTCCAGGGACCGATACCCGTTCGACTGGATCGCGGAAAAATGAACGAACACGTCGTCACCGCTCGACCTCTGGATGAATCCATAGCCCTTTGCGGCATTAAACCATTTAACTGTGCCTTTTTCCTTCACTACACTTCTCCTGAAACATTGTTCGCCGTGCTCTTGGGTCCCCGGGGCAAGGAAAGCGCTACTTTCGAGGCTTGCTAGAAACTTGCGAGGCGCGTACAAACAACTTCTTTCAAACTGCGTAGGGTATTCTCTCAGATGGCATCTGTATGGTCAAGCACAGGCAATTTCGGAGTGAAGGGGACTTCCTGGAGCGTCTGCGGCGGCGCGCGAACGGACTTGGCGGACGCGAACTGGTGCTGGGAATCGGCGACGATTGTGCGATCTTCCGGCCCCGCGCCCGGCACGATCTGGTGTTCACCACCGACACGGTGGTGGAAGGCACCCATTTCGAGCGGGAGACCCATCGGCCGGAAGATGCCGGCTGGAAAACGCTGGCGCGCGGCCTGAGCGACATCGCCGCGATGGGCGCGGAGCCGCGCTTCTGCCTTCTCTCGGTGGTGATGGCGCCATGGTCGAGCGACAACTGGCTGGAACGCTTCTTCCGCGGGTTCCTCAATCTCGCCGGACGCGAACGCGCGCCGCTGGCTGGCGGCGACCTCTCGCACGGCAGGGAGTGGGCGGCCGATGTGGTGGTTTGCGGCGCGGTCCCGAACGGCGCGGCGCTGCGGCGGGACGGCGCCCGCCCCGGCGATGCCATTTACGTTTCGGGGGCGCTCGGAAGCTCCGCTTTGGGGCTCGCCACGCGCAAGGGAGCGGCATGGAAGCGCCACCTTCGCCCGGAGCCCCGGCTGGCGCTCGGACGGTTTCTGAGAAGCCGCCTCCACGCCACCGCCGCGATGGACCTGAGCGACGGACTCTCGCTCGATCTCCGCCGCCTCTGCGCCGCCTCGGGGGTGAGCGCCGAGATCACCGCGCCTCCACGCGCCCGCGGTGCAACCCTCGAACAGGCGCTCCACGGCGGCGAGGACTACGAACTGCTGTTCACCGCGGCCCCGAAAACCCGCGTGCCGGCGCGATTCGAGGCCCTTTCCCTTGCCCGGGTTGGTACGATTCGGGAAGGGCGCCCCGGGGAAGTGGTCCTGGACGGCAACCCGCTCGCACCCCTGGGATACGATCACTTTCGCCAGCCATGAAACCACCAGACCCCGGTCCCGTACTCGACCTGATCGAAGCCTTCCGGCGCTCGAAGACGATGTTCACCGCCGTTTCGATGGGAATCTTCGACCTTCTGCACGGCGGGCCGCGCACGCCGGCGGATTTGGCCGTGCCGCTTGCCGCCGACTGCGGAGCGTTGAGCCGGTTGTTGGATGCCTGTGCCGCGCTCGGCCTGCTCGAGAAGGGCAACGGCGCTTACGCGAATTCCGCGCTTGCGGAAACCTACCTCTGCGCGTCCGGCCCCCACACGCTTTCCGGATACATTCGCTACTCGGATGAGGCCCTCTACCCGATGTGGGGCCACCTCTCCGATGCCGTGCGGGAGTGCGCGCCGCGCTGGAAGCAGTCGTTCGGTTTGGATGGCCCAATCTTCAGTGCGTTCTTCCGGACGGACGAAGCCATGCGCGATTTCGTGCGCGGCATGCACGGCTTCGGGATGCTGACTTCGCCCACCATCGCCGGCGCATTCGACCTGGGCCGTTTTCACCGGATGGCCGATCTGGGCGGCGCCACCGGGCATCTTGTGATGGCCATTTGCGAACGCTACCCCGCGATGCGGGGCGTGCTTTTCGACCTGCCGCGCACGGCCGCGGTGGCCCGCGAATACGTAGCGGCCTCCGCCGTTGCGGGCCGCATCGAAATCGTCGAGGGCGATTTCTTCCAGGACGACCTGCCGGAAGCCGATCTCTACGCGCTCGGCCGCATCCTCCACGATTGGGACGAGCCGAAGATCGACCGCCTCCTGGCCCGCATCGCAAACCGCCTTCCCCCCGGCGGCGCGCTGCTGATCGCCGAAAAACTGATGAACGAGGACGGCGTGGGTCCCGTTGGGGCCTCGATGCAGTCGCTCAACATGCTGATTGTCACCGAGGGACGCGAGCGCAGCCTGGGCGAATATACCGCGCTTCTGGAGCGCGCGGGTTTCAAGCAAATCGAGGGCCGGCGAACTGGGGCGTACCTGGACGCCATCCTGGCCGTAAAATAGAGACTTGATTGTCACTGTCACGATCAATCCGGCGATCGACCGGATCATCAGCGTAGACCGCCTCGCCTTTGAGGACCGGGCCTACATTAAATCCAGCCGGGAATCGGCCGGCGGGCGGGGGATCAATGCCTCGGCCGTGATCAGTTCGTTCGGCGGCCGGACGCTGGCTGTCCTGACCTCGGGGGGCGATTCCGGCAAGCGCCTGGAGACGCATCTCACCGACTGCGGCTATTGCATCTCCGTGGTCCCGATCCGCAACGAAATCCGCACCAACCTGACCATCACCGACAGGCACGGGCTGACCGTGAACCTGAACGAGGCCGGGCCGCCCATTTCCAAAACGGAATTGGGACGCATCGAGCGGACCATCCGCACGGCGTTGACTTCGGCGGAATGGCTGATGGTGTGCGGCAGCCTGCCTCCGGGCGCACCGGCCGATTTTTACGGCAAACTGATCGCCCTGGCACGCTCGAAGAAGGTGAAGACGCTGCTTCACGCCGGCGGGGACGCGCTCCGCGACGGCATCGAGGCGCGGCCCACGGTGGTCGCTCCGAACCAGCAGGAGGCCGAGCGCCTGCTAGGGCGCGCGCTGCTGACCCGGACCCACTACCTGGAAGCCGCCGGGCGCATCCGCACCATGGGGCCCGAGTCGGTCGTGCTTTCGCTCGGCAGCCGCGGCGCCGTGGGGGCATATGCCGATGGCCTGATCGAAGCCTTGCCGCCGCGCATCGATGCCGTTTGCCCGATCGGCGCGGGCGATGCGCTGACCGCGGGCTACGTCTGGGCCATGGCGCGCAAATCGAACCCCGCCGACGCCTTGCGCTGGGGCGTTTCGGCCGGGACCGCGTCCGCCCGCCTGCCCGGCATGAGTTTCGCCACCCTCGAACAGACGCAGGAGATCTACCGGCAGGTGGAAATCCGGCGCGTCGAATAACGTGCCCGAAACCAGGCGGCAGGCGGAGCACGGGTTTTTCCGCTCCGCGGGGACCATCTCCGCGGCCGTCGCGCTGAGCCGCATCACCGGGGTGGTTCGGGAAATGGTGATGGCGCGGCTGTTCGGGGCCGGCGCCGCCTACGACGCATTTCTGCTGGGAATGCGGATTCCCAACCTCACTCGAAACCTCTTCGCAGAGGGCGCCCTCTCCTCCGCGTTTGTCCCCGTCTTCGCCGAGTACCTCGCGGGAAGAGATCAACGCAAGGCCCGCGAACTGTCGAACGTGGTAGCCACCGCATTGATGATCGTGGTCGGCCTGCTCTGCGTTTTGGGAATCGTCTGGACGCCGGAACTCGTCCGCCTGATGGCGCCGGGTTACGAAAAGGTTCCCGGCAAGTTCGAGCTGGCGGTGCTGCTCACCCGCGTCATGTTCCCGTTCCTGCTGCTGGTCAGCCTGGCGGCTCAGGCGATGGGGGTGCTGAACGCCTGCGACCGGTTTGGCGTGCCGGCATTGGCCTCGATGATGTTCAACATCGGGTCGGTCGCGGTCGGGCTGGCCGCCGGTTTCACCATCGGGCGCTCGTTCCACCAGGGTTTGATCGTCTGCATGGCCGCGGGCGTGCTGGCGGGAGGCCTCTTCCAGCTACTGTGGCAGCTGCCGAGCCTGTACCGGGCGGGTTTTTCCTACCGGCCCAGGCTGGACCTGCGGGATCCGGGGCTGCGCCGCATCTCCGGGCTGATGCTTCCGGCCGTGCTGGGGAATGCCGCGGTCCAGATCAACATCATCGTCAATACGAACTTCGCGTCGAACATCACGGATACGGCGGGACACGTTATCAATGGCCCGGTCAGCTGGCTGGCCTATGCGTTCCGTTTCATGCAGCTTCCGCTGGGGCTTTTCGGAGTGGCGATCGCCTCGGCCACCCTGCCGGCCATTTCGCGAAGCGCCGCCGCCGACCGCATGGACGAATTCCGGGAGGCGCTCGCGCGTTCACTCGGGACGGTCTTGCTGCTGACGATCCCTTCCTCTGTGGGGCTGGCCATCCTCGGGGAAAGCATGATCGGAGCTATATACCAGGGTGGAAAATTCGACGCCTTCGATACGCATCAGACGGCGGTTGCGCTGGCATGGTACAGCACCGGACTGGCGGGGTATGCGTTCATCAAGGTACTGGCTCCCGCTTTCTACGCACTGGGCGACGGCCGGACGCCGGCCCTGGTGAGTGTGGCTTCCATCGCGCTGAACCTCGCGCTTGCCGAAGCCCTGGTGAAGCACGGCGCCATGGGGCATGCGGGACTGGCGCTTTCGACCTCGGTGGTTGCGCTGGCCGGCGGCGCCGCGTTGTTCTGGATTCTCAATACCCGGGTTCGCGGCCTTCACGGCGGGCGGTTGGCCGTTACTGCATGGAAGGCCCTGCTTGCTTCCGCGGTAATGGGAGCGGCGTGCTGGGCCGCGCGGCGGGGCGTCCACCAAGTCTTCACCCACGGCAGGTTCGCCCTCCTGGCCGAGGTAGGGCTGGGCATCGCCGCCGGGGCGGGGGTTTTCTATTTCGTCGGCGGGATACTCGGGATTCCGGAACTGGAGGCGCTCCGGGCTGCATGCTACACTGCGATTAGGAATGCTCCCCGACCTGAAACTGGTGATCCGCTTACAGGAAATTGATCTACGCCTTGCGGACCTCACCCGAGAGATTTCATCGCTCCCTGTTCACATCGCCGGAATCGAGAAGAAACTGGGGGCTCACGAGAGAAAGCTCGAAGCCGATCGCGCGGCGCTTGCGGCCAACCAGAAGGAACGCAAAAAGTGCGAGGGCGATATCCAGGTTCAGGACCAGAAGATTTCCAAACTGAAAGACCAGATGCTGGAGGCCAAGACCAACGATCAGTATCGGGCCTTTCAGAATGAGATCGAGTTCTGCCAGAAGGAAATTCGCCGTGCGGAAGACCGCATCCTCGAACTGATGGGTGAATCGGAACCGCTCGACAAGAACGTCAAGGCGGCCGAGGCGGCGCTCAAGGCCGAGAAGACGCAGGTCGAGGCCGAAAAGCAGCAGACCCGGGAGCGCACTGCGGTGGACGAGAATGCCGCGGCCGATCTCAAAGCCGAGAGGGCGGATCTGGTCAAAGGGATCGGCGCCGCCGTTTACCAGCGCTACGAGAGAGTGCGCAAGAACCGCCGCGGAATCGGCGTGGCGGAGGCCGTTGAGGGCCGGTGCAGCGTCTGCAACATGGCGATGCGGCTTCAGCTTTTTCAGGATTTGAAAAAGGGCGACCAGATATTGGCCTGTGAAAGTTGCCAGCGGATTCTCTACTACAATCCGCCGGCCTCTTTCGAAGATCTAACCGGCGAGCCCGCGCGGGCCGTTCACGAGTAAGAGGGCAGGCCGCTAACCGCTTCCTGCGGTCGCGACCCGGTAACGCCTTCTGAGCCGCGACCCCCGGGAGCGGTTTTCGCTACGGCCGGTCGCCGAAACTGTACCCCACCCAAACCGTCGCGCCCGGCACCCAGTTTGTTCCGAACTGGTAAAAATTGTGAACATAGTGGATATCGAACTGCGGCCGGATGAAGACGTGGTCGGTCACATAGAGCTGCACGCCAACCCCGCCGTGCACCTGAAAGTGGTTCGAACTTTCGAGGTATTGATTCTGGCTCGAGCATCCCGCGAACTGGTCGCAATATTGGGAGTTGTAGTAGAACTTCATGTTCGCCCCGCCGATACCGCCCTGCAACTGGAGCGACGCCCTCTTGGTGGTTACCGGCATGTAGATGCCGTTGATATCCCAAAACGTCGTGCGGGCCTGCAATGCGGCGTAATCCGGCTTGTTCGGCTGGAGGCTGGCTTCGAACCCCACGCCCGCCTTTTGCCACAGCATCAGGTTCCCGCCGAATCCCAGAAAGAACCCACCGAGCGACGGAGTCGGGTAAAGCGTACCGTCGCCGAAAGTGTCGATGGACGTACCTGTCGATTTGGCATGGTACGAACCAAAGCCAAGGTTTACATCAAACCCACTCTGCGCGTGGGCGAACTGGATGCAGAAAAGCGGCACGGCAACCAGTGGAAGGTAGCGGCTGATGCGTTTCACGTCAGAGATCTCCTCGTTCTCGCAAAATATTACGAAAGCCCCAAAATAAAAAAACTAACTTTGAAAATGCTTGCGCTCAATGGTCCAGCGCATCCAAAAGGGTCCTTTGTACCTGTAACGACGTTAGCCGATTCCGTTCGGTTTCAACGGTATAGAAACTAACGTTTCTGACAATTGGGGCAAAAATGAGAGGACCGCTGTACAACAAGAACCCGCCGGATGGGAGTTCCGCATTCCGGGCAAGGCTCGCCCTCGCGCTGGTATACGCGATGCTGGATCTGAAAGAATCCCTTACGCCCTTCCGCATCGACGTAGTCCGAGATCGAGGAACCGCCGGCGTCGATCGCCTCTTGCAGGACGGTCCGGATCGCGTCGTACAGCCTTCCCGGACGGTCGCCCCGGAGGCGATACGCCAGCGCAAGAGGATGAATGCCGGCGCGGTGGAGGGATTCATCGGCGTAGATATTTCCGATACCGCGCAGGAAATCCTGGTTCAGCAGGAGCGCTTTGATCCTGGTCTTCCGCCGCTTCAGCGCGCGCGCGAAATCGGCGAAACTCACTTCGAGCGGCTCCGGGCCGAGGCGCGCCACGCGCTCGGGGAAATTCTCGCTGAATTGCAGCCGCCCGAACTGGCGGCTGTCGTCGTACAGTAGAACTCCGCGGTCGAACGTCAGGATCGCATGGGTGTGTTTCCCGGGAGCCCCGCCGAGCAGCAGCCGCCCCGTCATTCCCAGGTGCACGATCAGGTACCCGCCGCCCTCGATCGAGATCAGGATGAACTTACCGTAGCGCTGGATGGCCTTGATCCGCCGGCCTGCGAGCCGCGCCGCCATTTCGTCCGGATCGCCGCCGCGCAGGATGCGCAGGCAGCGGAACTCGGCGGAAACGACGCGCCGCCCGATCAGAGGAGCGATGGAGCGGGCTACGGTTTCGACCTCCGGAAGTTCCGGCATATCAGGGCAGTTGAAGCAGAACGTCGTCGCCTTCGACTTTCACCTCGAAGGTAGGAACTCGCTTGGCGGGGTCGAAGTCGTTCTCGCCCGTGGCGCAGTCGAACTCCCAGAGGTGGAACGGGCAGACCACGCGCCCTTCATGAATTTGCCCCTGGCCGAGAGGCCCCCCGCGATGAACGCAAACCCCGCTGAGCGCGCGCACCGAGCCGCCTACGTTGCAGATGGCGTACGGCCGGCCATCCACCATCACCTCCGTGACCGAATCCGGCGGCAGCGCGGAAAGCTGAGCGACTTTCTGGAATGCCATGCTTCCAGTTTCGCATCAAGTGAATGGCTTGGATTAAACTCGCTTAAGCACCGAAACCCGCGGGGCACACCGGCGCGTCCCGCACAACAGAGGCCCAATGTTCAAACGGAAAATACTCCTGGCCGCGGCTGCGCTGCTGATGGCGGCTTGCGGCTCGGTGAAGATCGGCAAAATCAATGCCGACCCCTCGCGTTATCGCAATCAGACGGTACAGGTGACCGGCACGGTGGTGAACTCGGTCGGGCTGCTCGGAAAGGGCGGCTACCAGGTGCAGGACAATACCGGCAGCATCTACATCATTTCGGGGACGGGCGTCCCTTCCCGCGGGTCGCGAGTCACCGTGAAAGGAAAAGTCTTCCCCGGCGCGCAGGTGCTCGGCGAAACCGTGGGCACCGCCATTCGCGAGCGGAGCCACACGGTCAACTAGCTGCTGGCATTTCTGATCGGGGCGGTGCCGACTTGCCGCAAACGTATGTGGCAGCGGGCTAAAGCCCCGCGCAGGCTGAAACCTGCCCCACATAGCGTGGGGCCCGCGGGGACGCGAATGGAACAGAAATGAGCCCACGCCTCGGCAGAAATTGAGTCGGCGCGGGCTTTCAAGCCCGTCCATCCGGGGTGTTGGCTGCAACGGTATTTATTCGACGCGGTAGTTTGGGGCTTCCTTGGTGATGATGACGTCGTGCACGTGGCTTTCGCGAAGCCCGGCCGGCGAAATCCGCAGGAACCGCGATTTCCGCTGCAGTTCGCCGATATTGTGCGCTC
Organism: Bryobacterales bacterium; assembly: GCA_963796485.1. Lineage (GTDB taxonomy): Bacteria > Acidobacteriota > Terriglobia > Bryobacterales > Bryobacteraceae > CAWCDJ01. The sequence continues at coordinate 154,892 of CAWCLV010000006.1, read as the reverse complement.
CGCAGTAGCCCATGCCGGAACGCAGGCCGCCGACCAACTGGTAGACCAGCTCCGACAGCGGACCCTTGGCCGCAACCCGCCCTTCGATGCCCTCCGGCACGAGCTTGGAGTTCGGGTCCTGCGCGTAACGGTCCGAGCTTCCCTGCGCCATCGCACCCATCGAGCCCATGCCGCGGTAAGTCTTGAACGTGCGGCCCTGGTAGAGGATGGTTTCGCCGGGGCTCTCGTCCGTGCCCGCAAGCAGGCTGCCGATCATGACGGTGTCGGCGCCCGCCGCGATCGCCTTGGTGATATCGCCCGAGAACTTGATGCCGCCATCCGCGATGAGCGGCACGCCTGCTTCCCGGGTAGCCCGCGAACATTCCGAAATCGCCGTGATTTGCGGGACCCCGGCGCCCGATACTACGCGCGTGGTGCAGATGGAGCCTGGGCCGATCCCGACCTTGATGCCGTCCACGCCCAGCGAGATCAGTTCCTTCGCGCCCTCGTAGGTGGCCACGTTGCCGGTGATGAGCTGCACTTCCGGGAACTTGCTCTTGATGGCCTTCACGGCGTTCATCACGCGGGTGGTGTGGCCGTGGGCGGTGTCGATCGCCAGGACGTCCACTTTGCGGGAAATGAGTTCCTGCGCGCGCTCGAGGAAATCGCCCGTCGCGCCGATCGCGGCTCCGACGCGCAGCCGCCCCTGGCTATCCTTTGCGGCGTTCGGATATTTCAGCTTCTTTTGAATGTCTTTGACGGTGATCAGGCCCTTCAGATTGTAGTTGTCGTCCACCACCAGCAGCTTTTCCACGCGGTGCTTGTGGAGGATGGCCTCGGCCTGTTCGAGCGTAGTGCCCACCGGGACCGTGACAAGGTTCTCCTTCGTCATCACGTCCGAGATCAGCAGATCGAAGCGGTTTTCAAAACGAAGATCGCGGTTGGTGAGGATCCCGACCAGCCTGCCGTCCCTGGCCGTAACCGGGACGCCGGAGATGCGGAAGCGGCTCATCAGCGACTGCGCCTCGGCGATGGTGCGGTCCGGGCCAATCGTGATGGGATCCACGATCATGCCGCTCTCACTGCGCTTGACGCGGTCCACTTCCTCCGCCTGCCGCTCGATCGGCATGTTCCGGTGGATGACCCCGATTCCCCCCTGCTGGGAGAGGGCGATCGCCAGGTGCGATTCGGTCACGGTGTCCATGGCCGAGGAGACGATCGGAATGTGCAAACCGATCTGGCGCGTCAGGCAGGTCTTGGTGTCGACTTCGGCGGGGAGTACGTCGCTAGAGGCCGGTTCGAGCAAAACATCGTCGAAGGTCAGGCCCTCGGTGAGTACGTCTTGAATCATGGTGATTCTTTTCATGATAACGTAGCCCGCGCGCGCACCGCCCGCGCTACAGTACAATCTGCCCCATGTGGAAGCTTTGGTGCGCCGCGCTGCTGGCGGCATTCGCGTGTTCCGGCGCCGAAACGCGTTTCGAGATTTCTTACGCGGCTTCGGCCGGCGCGGGTCCGCTGACGGGCCGCGTGTTCGTGATGATTTCGCGCGATGCGCAACACGAGCCCCGGCTGGCGGTTGGGCGCATTGGCGTGCCGTTCTTCGGGCGGGATATCGAAAAGCTGACCGCGGGATCATCCGCCGTGATTGACGCCGGCGACCCGGGCACGCCGGTGGAAAGCCTGCGCGGAATCCCCGCAGGGGAGTACACGGTTCAGGCCGTAATCAACGTCTACTCCGAATTCAGGCGCGCCGACGGCCACGTGGTGTGGATGCACGACGACCAGTGGGAGGGCCAGCGCTGGAACCGCTCCCCCGGCAATCTCTACAGCCGTCCGGTGCGCGTGACGCTCGACCCCGCTCACGGCTACCGGGTGAAACTGCTTTGCGACCAGGTGATCCCGCCGGTCGAGGTGCCGCCCGATGACCGGTACGTCCGGCGGTTCAAAATCCAGAGCCGTATCCTGACGAAGTTTTGGGGCCGGCCAATCTACCTCGGGGCCACCGTGCTGCTGCCGCGCGATTACGAGAAGACCGGAATCTCGTATCCGGTGCTTTACGAGCAGGGGCACTTCTCTTTGGCCGCGCCCTTACGCTTCGCGCCCGGCAGCGACCTCTTCAAGGAGTGGCTGGCCGACGATTTCCCTCGTATGATCGTGGTGACGCTTCAGCACCCCAACCCCTATTTCGACGATTCCTACGCGGTCAACTCGGTGAACGTGGGCCCTTATGGCGATGCGCTCCACCAGGAACTGATTCCGGAAATCGACAAGCGTTTCCGGGTCATTCGGGAGCCCTGGGGGCGCCTGCTTTCGGGCGGATCCACGGGCGGATGGGAAGCACTCGCGCTGCAGGTGTTCCACCCGGATTTTTACGGCGGAACGTGGTCGTACTGCCCCGATTCGGTGGACTTTTCGGACGTCGAGGGTATTGACATCTATCACGATACGAATGCGTTCTACAAGCAGTACGAATGGCGGCGGGAGCCGACCGTGAACAGCCGGGAGATCAACGGCCAAATCCGCCAGACGTCAGAGGAGCGGAACCGCTTCGAACTGGTGAACGGGACTCGCGGCCGCTCCGGAGAGCAGTTGGACATCTGGTCTGCCGTCTTCGGACCGATCGGAGAGGACGGCTACTTTCAACCGCTGTTCGATAAGCGTACCGGCGTGATCGACCCCGCGGTAGCGCGGTACTGGAGAGAACACTACGACCTGCGCTACTACCTGGAGCGGAACTGGGCGGACGTGGGTCCGAAATTAGTCGGCCGCCTGCGTGTATTCGTAGGAGACTCGGACAATTTCTTTCTGAACAATGGAGTGCACAAGCTCCAGGACTGGATGAAAACGACGCAGGACCCGCACTACGAGGGCTACTTCGTCTACGGCGCGATGCGCGGCCACTGCTACTCGGGTCCGGAGAACGCGGCGGACCGCTTGAAGGAAATGGCCCAGTACATCCTCAGCCGCATGCCCGCGGGCACGGTGGCCGGGTGGTGGAAGAACTGATTGTGGGGTAGGCCGGCGCGCTCCGCGCGCCGGGCAGGCCACGAGGCCTACCCTACGTAACGCGGTTGCAGTTCGCGGGACAGACCCAGTAATCGAACGGCAGCTTCCCGTTCGCGTCGAGTTGCGGAGTCCACGTTTCCTTGCAGGCTGTGCACTGCAGGACGATGTCCTGCTTGTTGAGCAGCCGGATACCCATTTGCGCCAGATCCGCCTCACTCATGCGGCGGACGTCTTCCTTGTCTGTGGCGAAGCGATCCAGAATCTTCATAGCGGCGATCCCCAGTCACCCCTAATCTTTCGCAAGTTGCCGGCGCCGTCAATCGGGAAGGCGTATGCTCCCGTGCCAACGCGCACATGTTCGGACTCTGAAAAATACAACGGTGGAGTTTCCCGCTGCATCGGCGCAACAGGTGCTGATCCTCCTGCTCTCTCTGGTTGTGGCTTTTGGCGCCCAGGCCCAGGTGAAGGTCCTCACTTACCGGAACGATCTGGCGCGCTCCGGCGCATATCTCAAAGAGACTACCCTCACGCCGGCGAACGTGAATGTTTCGCAATTCGGGAAGCTCTTCTCGCACGCGGTGGATGGCCAGGTGTATGCCCAGCCCCTCTATCTTTCGGCCGTGGCGATTCCGGACAAGGGCGTGCACGACGTGGTCTTCGTGGCTACGGAACACAACAGCGTTTACGCCTTCGACGCGGATTCCGGCTCCGGTGCGAACGCGGCGCCGCTGTGGCACGTCGATCTTACCGATACCGCGGCCGGCGAAACCACGGTAAGCGCGGCGCAGGCGATGAACTGCCCGTCAATTACGCCTGAGATCGGCATCACGGGGACGCCGGTGATCGACCAGTCTACCGGCACTCTCTACGTGATTGCCGCGACGATGCGCGGTGAGTCGTTCTTTCACCGCCTGCACGCGCTCGACGTGGCAACCGGGGCAGAACGGCCGGGGAGCCCGGTAACCGTCGAGGCATCGGTTCCCGGCACGGGCGGCGACTTCTTCTCCCGGTCGCCGGTGAACTTTCTCCCCTACTTTCAGATGAACCGCGCCGGGCTCCTCCTGCTGAACGGCGTGGTCTATACCGCCTGGGGCTCGTATTGCGATTCGCGCTCGTACCACGGGTGGATCATCGCGTTCGGTGCGGGCGATCTTCACCGCGTCTCGGTCTTCAACTCCACTCCGAATGGCAACCAGGGCAGCTTCTGGATGGGGGGCTCGGCTCCGGCGGCCGATTCCGAAGGCAACATCTACGCCATCTCGGGCAACGGCGGCTTCGATTCGAACACCGGCGGCGGCGATTTCGGAGACAGCATCCTCAAGCTCTTCTCCCCTACGCTTGTGCCGGTTGACTTTTTCACACCGTTTAACCAACAGTACCTGGACCAGACGGATGTCGATCTCGGTTCGAGCGGGGCGCTCCTGCTGCCCGATAGCGCCGGGAGCGCCGCCCACCCGCACCTGCTGGTGAACGCCGGGAAGGAGGGCCGCCTCTACCTTCTCGACCGGGACCATTTGGGAGGCTTCTCCGCCGGTGGGGATCACCAGATCGTGCAATCCATTCAGGACGCTGTAGGGCCCCTGTTCGGAGGACCGGCGTATTACAACGGCACGTTGTATTTCGCCGCCGCCAAGGACCGCGTAAAGGCATTCCCGATTTCGCAGGCGCGGATCGGGACGTCGCCCTCCAGCCAGTCATCGAACGTGATTCCATACCCGGGGGCCGTGCCCGCGATCTCGGCGGACGGCAATACAAACGGCATCGTCTGGCTGATCGAATCCGGAACCGCAGGGGTTCTGCACGCGTACGACGCTTCCAACCTGAAGCGCGAGCTTTACAACAGCGGCCGGAATGCCCCCCGGGACGCGTCCGGGCCTCTCATCAAGTTCTCCGTGCCTACCATCGCAAACGGACGGGTCTATGTAGGCACGGCCAACTCCCTGACTGTATTCGGGCTCCTGAACTGACCGGAAAACCGTGCGCGGCGATGCGGGCGGTCTCGTGCCGGGCCGCCGCTGCGGGCTGTTCCGATGAATTTACGTGTTAGGATGGCCGGGGAACGCGCCACTCCCGCCCCATATCATGAATCCGGTGCTAGGCATTCTCCTGGGCACGCTCTGTTCCGCCGGCACTTCTCTCTGCCTTGGTATCGCCCTGTTCCGGAAGCTCGGGCTGCGGCTGGACCCGGTCGAATCGATCGCGCTCAGCCTGGTGGTTGGAGCGGCCTGCTACAGCCAGCTTGTTTTTCTCCTGTGCGCTGCCGGGTTGGCAACGCCGGGGATATTCGCCGCGGTCGCTGTGCTGGCTGTTGCCGCGGCGGCGGTCCCCGGAGCCATCGAAACGCGGCCCTCGTTTCCGGGCTTCTCCCACCGCTGGGTGTGGCTTTACGGAATCCTCTTCGCCGGCTTCGGGGCGGTGTACCTGGCGAATGCGATGGCGCCGGAAATGAGTCCGGACGGGTCCGTATATCACCTCCCGGTGGTGATCGACTACCTTCGAGCTCACGGCTTCGACCGCCAGGAGGGGCGCACCTTCTACGGCAGCCTCTCACAAGGCATCGAGCTTCTGTTTTTGCCGGCCTATTCGCTCGGGCAAGGCTCCGCCGCAGCGATGGTCCATTTCGTCTTCTTTCTGGATCTGCCGCTACTGATGGTCAGTTACGGGCGGCGCTTCGGTTTTCCGCTGGCCGCCGCGGCAGCCGCGTTCCTCGTCTTCGCTTCGCCGGTCTTCGGATGGGATGGAACCTCCGCTTACAACGATGTGGCTGTCGCGGCGATTCTCTTCGCGCTCTACTACCTGCTGCAAATCTGGGATACGGAGCGCGTACCAAACCTGCTGATCGCGGTCGGCATTCTCGCAGGCTTCTCCTACGCCGCGAAGTATAGCGCCGCCGTCGCCGTGCCGTATGCCGCCGGCTATGCGGGTTGGAGACTGTGGAAGGGCGGAAAGCCGCTGGTTCGCCCCCTGGCTACGATCTTCGGTGTGGCAGCGCTGTTCATTCTGCCCTGGATGATTAAAAACGCGATCTTCACCGGGAACCCCGTCGCGCCGTTCGCGAACCGGTTGTTTCCGAATCCCTACGTGCACGTTTCCTTCGAACAGCAATATCGCTGCTATCTTCGGCGCTATCTGCTGCCGGGCTGGCTCGACGCGCCGTGGGAACTGGCTGTCAAAGGGGAGAAGCTTCAGGGATTCGTCGGGCCGGTGTTTCTGCTGCTGCCCCTCGGTTTGGTCTCGGTGCGCCGGCGGCAGGGTCGCGCGCTGCTGTTGGCCGGCGCGGTCTTTGCGCTTCCCTGGCTGGCGAACGTCGGGACCCGGTTTCTCATCCCGGCGATGCCGCTCTTCACGCTGGCCTTCGCCCTGGCTCTCCGCAACCCGGCTCCCCTTCTGCCCGCCATCGCGATCATGCACGCATTCCTCTCCTGGTATGCGGCGCCCATCCAATATTTCGATCACTATGCGCCGAGGCTGACCGCGTTCCCGCTGCGCGCGGCGCTGCGAATGGAGCCGGAGAGTTCCTACCTGGCGCGCTCCGGTTCGGGGTACCGGATCGACCGCATGATCGAGGCGCACGTTCCGCCCGGGGAGAAGGTCTTCTCGTTCGAGCAGATTCCGGATGCCTGGACCACACGGGAAATTCTGGCCGCGTCCGCCTCCGCCGGAAACGAAGTGTTGAGCGATGTTCTGCGAACCCCCCTCGACCCGCAGTTGCTTCCGTCCCTGGCCTGGTGTTTTCACTTCGCGCCACAGGCAGTTCGGCGGCTTCGTGCGGTGCAGACCGGAAATTCGAGCGAGCAGATGTGGAGCATCTCCGAATTTCAAATCCTGGCCGGCGGGGTGCAGATCGAGCCCGCCGCAACCTGGCATTCCAACGCGAACCCGAATCGGTGGGACGTCCCGCTCGCGTTTGACGGCCGGCCGGTCACGCGCTGGCGATCCTGGGAGCGCGCGCGGCCGGGCATGTTCGTCGAAGTCGATCTCGGCAGGCCGCAAACGGTGGACGAGGTGCGCCTGCCCACGACGCCGGACGCCCGCGAAACCCGCGTGGATCTGTATGGAATGGACTCCCGTGGAGCGTGGCGCCGGCTCGGACCAGGCGGGCTCGCCGCGCGGGCGCCGGGCTGCGATCTGCGGCTGGCCGCCATCCGGACCCTGCTCTCGCGCGGAATTCGATATCTGCTGGTTTCGCCCGGCGTTTTCGGCGCCAACGAGTTTTTCGACCATCCGGATACCTGGGGAATTCAGAGGGAAGCCGAGACCGACGGCAGGCGTCTCTATCGTTTGACAGGCGTCCGGAGTGACGACCCATCCACCGCGGAGCAACCGCCGGCCCCCGAAGGCGCTTACGACGACACCGACGACCGGATCCGCCTGCAAGAGCCGTGGACGCGCGACACGCAGTTTCTGGAGGCTGCCGGCCACACCCTCACTTACACGAACATTCCAGGCGCGTCTTTTACGCTGCGGTTTGCGGGCGACTCCATCACTTACGTCTATACCAGCGCCGTAAATCGCGGAATCGCGGAGGTCGCAGTGGATGGAGAGGTCAAAGGCCGGCTCGACCTCTACTCCGCGGAAACACGATGGCGGCAGCGGGCAAGCTACGACCACCTCGGCCCCGGCCCGCACGAATTGCGCGTCCGCGTCACCGGAGAGAAGAACCCGAAAGCGACCGGCTGCTTCGCGGACCTGGACGAGCTGATTGTGGAATAAGCGTACACGGCTCTGTAGAGTCAGTGACTTACTACTCTGAGACTTTCAAACCGGGCAGGCCGGGAGGCCTGCCCCACCTACCAGCGTGGACGCGCCGCAAGTGGGGCAGGCCTCCTGGCCTGCCCGGTTTTGACTTTAGTTTAGGGCTGATCACGAAATAACGATGCCATTCCGGGGACACCGCTCCCTCCCAGCGTCGCAGATCGCGCCGAAGCCTTTACCGCGGGCCGTTAGGCGTTCTCCAGCCCTTTCGGCGCCAGCGGCATCGAGCGGATCCGCTTGCCCGTGGCATCGAAAATTGCATTGCCGATTGCCGGCGCGATGCCCACGATGGGCGTCTCGCCCGCTCCCGCCGAGACGATATCCTTGCGGTCGAGCAGCACGCTCTCGATCACCGGCATATCTTTGAATCGCGGCACGCGGTAGCGCGAGAGCCTCGGGTTCAGAATCCGGTTCTCCGCGAAATCGATCTGCTCGAACAATGCGCCGCCGATGCCCATGGCCACCGCGCCCTCCACCTGGTTGCGCAGGTGTTCCGGGTTCACCACGGCGCCGCACTCGAAAGCCTCGACGACGCGCAGCACTTTCACGGCGCCGTTCGTGACGCCGATCTCCGCGCAGGCCGCCACGTAGCCGCCCTTCTCGAAACCCGCCGCAATGCCGAAGCCGTGTCCCGCGGTCTTCTTCCGTTCCTTCCAGCCGAACTTCCCGGCCGCGGCGAGAATCACGTTGCGCAGGCGTTCGTTCTTCGCATTTTTCAAACGGAATTCGAGCGGGTCCATGTGGATGGAGTGCGCCAACTCATCCATGTAGGATTCGCGCGCGAAATGGTTGGCGGTGGCCGCGAGGCCGCGGTACGAGCCCTGCTTCAGCGGCGTCTTCGATTGATGGAAGTGCTCCTGCCGGTTCGCAATCTCGTACGGCGATTGCAACCCCGAGTTACCCGAGTTGTAGTTGTGGAACTCCCAGCCGGTGATGGCGCCGTCGGGATCCGCCTTGCCACCCACATCGATGACGCCTCCGGGCCGGAAGTACGCCCAGGTCATCTCTTCCTCGCGCGTCCAGTTCCGTTTGACCGGCTTCCCCGCGGCCTTGGCGAGGCGCGCGGCTTCGATCGCCGCCTCGCCGGTGTGCTTACCGCCATACCCGGAACCCGTGTCGGGCATGAAGACGTGGACGTCCGTCTCGGCGATACCGAAGTGCGAGGCGAGTTCGCTGCGCACGCCGAACGGCCGTTGTGTCCCGGTCCAGACCGTGAGGCTGCCGCCGTTCCATTCGGACACCCCGGCGCGCGGCTCGAGGGGCGTGTGCGCGATGTACGCCACGGTGTAGGTGGTCAGCTCGGGCTTGGACGCCGGAGCTTCGCGCGCGGTCTTGCGGAAGTACTCGTAAACGTCGCGGCTCGACGTCTCGGCCTGCAACTGCTTCCACTCCACGTCGAGTGCGGCCAGCGCCCGCTCGGCGGTCTGCGGGTCGGGCGCCGCCACGCCGACGAAATCGCCTTCGTGCACCACGGTGACCCCGGGCATCGCCGCCGCCTTGGAGCCATCGAACTTCTGGACCGTTGCCCCATATGACGGCGGGTACAGGACCTTGCCGTAAAGCATGCCGGGCCGCCGCATGTCGAAGGCATAGCGATGCGCGCCGGTCACGATCGCGCTCCCGTTCACCTTCGCGACCGAGGTCCCGGCGACCTTCCATTCCGTTGCAGGGACAAGTGCGGCGCTGGTGGGAATGGTGCGGCTCAGTTTCTGGCCGTGAGTCAGTTCACCGAAACCAGCGCTGCGGCTGCCGGCCGTGACTTTGCCATCCGCGACGGTGATGGAGGAGCGCTCCACCTTCCAGTTCTGCGCGGCCAGGTCGATCAGCATCTCGCGCGCAGTCGCGGCCGCTTTGCGGATCTGCGGCCACATGCGCGGCGTCGTCTGGCTGCCGAAGGTGCCCATGTCGAAGGGCGTGAGCGCCGTGTCGCCCATCACCATGCGGATGGAAGCCACGGGTGCGCGCAACTCCTCAGCCACCGCCTGCGTGAGGGAGGTGCGGGAGTTCTGCCCGACTTCCACCTTCCCGGTGTAGACCGTGACGAGCCCGGTTTCGCCGAGGTGCAGCCACGCGCTCAGCGCTTCGGGCGTGGCCTCTCTCATGCCGCGGCGCGCGCCGCCGCCGGATTCCTGGGCGTCGGAATCATCCACCAGCAGCACCACGATGCCGCCGCCGAGGACCGCGAAGAAATCCCGCCGCTTCATGCCCGGCCCCCTTTCTTCGCCGCCGACTGAATCGCCGCAACCACCCGCGGGTAGGTGCCGCACCGGCAGATGTGGCCGTTCATGCCGCTCGCGATCTCCGCCTCGCTCGGGTGCGGGTTGCGCTGCAGCAATCCCACCGCCCCGAGAATCATCCCCGGAGTGCACCAGCCGCATTGCAGGGCATCGGCCTCCAGAAACGCCTGCTGCACCGGGTGCAGGCGGCCTTCAGGCGCCAATCCCTCGATGGTGACGATGCGCTTTCCCGCCACGCTGCCGATCTTCGTGATGCACGAACGCGTGGGCACGCCGTCGATGAGCACGGTGCACGCGGCGCACTGCCCCTCGCCGCAGCCGAATTTCGTGCCCGTCAGGTCGAGGTCGTCGCGTAAAACGCTGAGGAGAGTCCGGTCGGGGTCGGCGTCGATCCGCCGCCTAGACCCGTTCACTGCAAGCTCGGTGATCCTGGCCATACGTCCCTCATACCCCTCATGAATGCCTTCTAATATTAACTCTGCTTCACGATTCGCAACGCACCGCCGCCCTGGCGCGGTCCAAATTACAGGAGGCAGAAATGAGACAAAAACTCCTTGCCGCGGGGTTCGTAATCGCCGGCACTCTTTTGACCGGCTGCGCCGCCCATGGCGGCTACTACTCGGGATATGCCGCCTACGGTCCGCCCGCCCCGCGCTACGGCGTGGTCGGCGTGGCGCCGGGGCCGGGCTACGTGTGGGCACAAGGTTACTGGGACCGCGATGGCGGCCGCTGGGCCTGGCGCGAAGGACGCTGGCTGCGCCCGCCGCGCGCTCATGCGGTGTGGGTGTCGCCGCGCTGGGAGCGGCACGGGCGCGAGTGGCGCTATCACGGCGGCCGATGGCGATAGCAGCCGGGCGTCAACCCACCTGGGTTTCCGGGTCCAACAGTTCCCGCAGGCGCTCTTCGGAGAGCCCCGACCGTTCGTGCGCGACCTCGCGGATGGTGCGGCCGCTCCGGTGAGCCTCTTTCGATAACGCCGCGGCTTTTTCGTAACCGATTTCGGGAGCGAGCGCAGTTGCCATGGCCAACGACTCCTCCACGTAGCCTTCGGCTCGCTCCCGATCCGCTTCCAGCCCGTCGATGAGCCGCACCGCGAAGTTCTTCGATGCCGCGGCGAGCAGTTCGATGGCGTCCAGCAGGTCCGCCGCCATCACCGGCATCATGACGTTCAGCTCGAAATTCCCGGCGGCAGCGCACCAGGCGATCGTCGCGTCATAACCCACCACCTGCGCGCAAACCATCAGCACGCTTTCCGCGATCACCGGGTTCACCTTTCCGGGCATGATGCTCGACCCGGGCTGCACCGCCGGAAGTTTCAGTTCGCCCAGCCCGCACCGCGGCCCGGAGCCCAGCCAGCGTATGTCATTCGCGATCTTCGTCAGTGCGACGGCGTAGGTGCGGAGCGCGCCGCTCAGGAAACAGATGGCGTCACGCGCCGCCTGCGCTTCGAAGTGGTTGTGCGCTTCAATGAAGGGCAGCCCCGTCTGGCCGGCGATTTCGGCAATCACCGCGCGCGCAAAGCCCTTCGGCGCGTTCAACCCGGTCCCCACCGCCGTACCGCCCAGCGGCAGTTCGTAGATTCCCGAAAGCGCCGCTTCCACGCGATCGGCCGCCGCCTCCACCTGGCGCGCATAGCCGCTGAATTCCTGGCCCATGCGGACCGGCACGGCGTCCTGCAGGTGCGTCCGGCCGATTTTCATCACGCCGTGGAACTCCGCGGCTTTCCGCGCGAGCGAAGCGCCCAGTTGCTGCATCGCCGGGAGCAGGTGCCCGGCCACGGAGACCGCCGCGGCAACGTGCATGACGGTGGGGATGACGTCGTTGCTCGATTGCCCGCGGTTGACGTCGTCGTTCGGATGCGCGCCGGCCAGCCGCCCGATCACTTCGTTGGCGTTCATGTTGGTGGAGGTCCCGCTGCCGGTCTGGTAGATGTCCACGGGGAACTGGTCGTCGTGCCGGCCTTCCTCCACCTCCGCCGCGGCCTTCACGATGGCGTCCGCGCGGGCGGCCGGCAGGAACCCCATCCGGCCGTTGACCCGCGCGGCGGCCTTCTTGACGAGCGCGAGGGCGGAGAGAAACGACCGCGGAAAACCCCGGCCGCTGATCGGGAAATTTTCGATGGCGCGGGCCGTCTGCGCCCCATAGAGCGCGGAGGCGGGCACGGGGATCTCGCCCATGGTGTCGCGTTCGGTCCGGTACTCTTCCATGTTTCCATTGTGCGCGCGCCTGATAGGATGAAAGCGTGCCGGAACACGCGATTGCAGGTGTCATTCCCGCCGTGGTCACTCCCTTCCGGGAGGACGAGCGCATCGACTTCGGTGCGTGGCAGTCGATTATCGACCGGCTGATCGGGGCCGGTGTCAACGGTCTTTTCGCGGGCGGATCGTCCGGCGAGTTTTTCGCATTGGATACCCAGGAGCGCTCCGTCTCCCTGCGCTTCTGCCTGCAGGCAGCCGCCGGCCGCGTGCCCGTCATCGGAAATGTGGGATCGATCACCACACGTGAAACGGTGCAACTGGCGCAGGCCGCCGAGGCGATAGGGCTGAGTGCGATTGCGGTCATCACGCCGTATTATCTGAAGCCGTCGCAGGACGAGTTGTTCGAACATTACGTGGAAGTCTGCCGCGCCGTGCGGATCCCGGTGCTGGCCTACAACTTCCCGCAGCACGGCGGCGTGGAACTCGAACCCGCCACCCTGGCCCGGATCGGCCGCGCCTGCGCAAATCTCGCCGGTATTAAAGATTCCGGGGGGAGCCTGGAACGTGCGGCAGCCTACCTCGCCTGCCTGCCCGAGCGGCCGCTGCCGGTATTGGTCGGACCGGAAAACCTGACGGTTTCGGCGCTCGACATCGGTTGCAGCGGAGTGGTAAGCGGCTGCAGCAACATCGTCCCGCGGCTTTTCGTAGAACTGTACAAGGCGTACCGCGAGGGGCGGCGCGCCGAAGCGGAGCGGCTCCAGGGATTGGTGAACGAACTCGCGGGCACTGCGGGGATGCACACCTTTCCCAGTGTGCTGAAGCACGGGATGGAAATCCTCGGGTATCCCGCGGGCCGCTGCCGTAAACCGATCGGGCACGTGCCGGAAGCGGTTGCCGGCGCGGTCTCCGAGGTGCTCGCGAAACTCGCACGAGAGGGCTTTGGGGCTGAGGCGCGAAACGGCGTCACGGCCTGACCACTGTCGGTGCCATCATGAACAAACTCGCGGAAGAGAAGAGTCCGTATTTGCTGCAACACGCCGGCAATCCCGTGAACTGGTATCCCTGGGGGCCGGAGGCATTTGAAAAGGCGCGCGCGGAAAGCAAGCCGATTTTCCTTTCCATCGGCTATTCCACCTGCCACTGGTGCCACGTCATGGAACGCGAATCGTTCGAAAACGAGCGCATTGCGGAAATCCTGAATCGTGGTTACATCGCCATCAAAGTGGACCGCGAGGAGCGGCCGGACGTGGACCGGATCTACATGTCGTTCGTGCAGGCCACTACGGGCGGCGGCGGGTGGCCCATGTCGGTCTGGCTCACTCCCGATTTGCAGCCGTTCTTCGGCGGGACTTACTTCCCTCCCGAGAACCGCTACGGGCACCCCGGGTTCGCGTCGATTCTCTCGCAGATCGAAGACGCCTGGCAGACCAGCCGCGGGCAGATCGAGGAATCGGCGCGCGAGGTCCTGGACCAGCTTCAGAAGCAGGCGGCGGTGGAACCCGGGCGGGCCGAGGCGATCGATTCGGGCCTGCTCGATAGCGGCTTCTTCGTGTTCCGCCGCACCTTCGATTCGCAACTCGGGGGGTTCGGCGGGTCGCCCAAGTTTCCGCGACCGGCGGTGTTCGACTTTCTTCTTCGCTACCACGCGCGGGCGAAAAACCAGGAAGCGCTCGACATGGTGTTGCTGACCTTGCGCGAGATGGCCAAGGGCGGGATGAACGATCAGCTCGGCGGAGGCTTTCACCGCTACTCGGTGGACGAGCGCTGGTTCGTGCCTCACTTCGAAAAGATGCTCTACGACCAGGGGCAGCTGGCCACCGCCTATCTGCACGCCTACCAGGCCACCCACGATCCGCAGTACGCCGGCGTGGCGCGCGCGATCTTCGACTATGTGCTGCGCGACATGACGGACGCCGGCGGCGGTTTCTATTCCGCCGAGGATGCCGATAGCGTGATCGACCCCGATGAGCCGGAGATCAAGGGCGAAGGCGCCTTCTACGTGTGGACCGACGAGGAGATCCGCCGGCTGGCGCCCGAGCCCGAGGCCGGCTGGTTCTGCCACCGGTATGGCGTTGCCGATGGCGGCAATGTGGCGAACGACCCGCACCAGGAGTTCACCAACCGCAATATCCTGTACCAGGCAGCGACGATCGAGGAGACCGCGCGCGAGTTCAACCGCCCGGTGGACGAGGTCCGCGAGGGGATCGAGCGCGCCGGCCGCATCCTGCTGGAAGCTCGAGCGAAGCGCGTCCGGCCGCATCTCGACGACAAAGTCCTCACCGCCTGGAACGGGTTCATGATTTCGGCGCTGGCCCTCGGCGGAGCCGTTTTGGACGAGCCGCGATATGCGGCCGCCGCACGCCGCGCCGCCGACTTCGTGGTGGAGCGGATGTTTCAGCCGAAGAGCGGAACGCTGCTGCGCCGCTACCGCCAGGGCGAAGCCGCTATCCCGGGGTTCCTGGACGATTACGCCCTGTTCGTGCAGGCGCTGCTCGATCTCTACGAAGCGCAGTTCGAGCGGCGCGACCTGGACCTTGCGATCCGGCTGACCGAAAAGCAGCTCGAGCTCTTCGAGGACCGCCGGCAGGGCGCGTTCTTCAGCTCCCCGGAGGGCGATGCGACGCTCGTCATGCGGGTTAAAGACGATTACGACGGCGCCGAACCTTCCGGGAATTCCGTCGCGATCCTGAACCTCTTACGGCTGGTGCAGTTCACCGCGCGCTCCGACTTCCGCGTCTCCGCCGAGCACGCACTCGCCGCGTTCGCGCCGAGGCTGTCCGCCGCTCCGGTGACGCTGCCGTTGATGCTCTCCGCGTGCGAGTTTCGCGCCGGAGATCCGCGGCAGATCGTGCTGGCGGGGGACCGTGGCGCGGAGGATACCAACGCACTCATCGGTGCGGTGTATTCCCGGTTTCTCCCCAACCGAATCGTGCTGCTGGTGGATTCGCCGGAGACCCGCAGGGCCCTCGCGGCGGGAATACCCGCGGTGGAAGGCATGGAGAAGGTCGCGGGGCGGGCGGCGGCGTACGTTTGCCGCAATTACGCGTGCCAGTTGCCCGTCTCCGAGGCTTCCGAACTGGCCGAATTGCTACAATAATTTCTTCACCTTTAATTCCGATTTACCATTTCGAACAGGAGGAATAATGGAAAGACCTGGAGCTACTACACTGCGAGGCAACCCCCTCACTCTGATCGGACCCGAACTGAAGCCGGGCGACGACGCACCGGATTTCTCGCTGGTCGATAACGGCCTCAAACCCGTGTCCCTCAAAGACACCGGCAATCGCGTTCGCATCATCAGCGTGGTTCCTTCACTCGACACCCCGGTCTGCGACGCACAGACGAAGAAGTTCAACGAAGAGGCGGCCAATCTCCCGGGCGTGGATATCCTCACCGTCAGCATGGACCTGCCCTTCGCGCAAAAGCGGTGGTGCGGCGCCTTCGGCGTGGACAAGGTGAAAATGCTGTCGGACCATAAGGACGCCTCGTTCGGTTCGAATTACGGCACGCTGATCAAGGAGCTGCGCATCGAAAGCCGCGCCATTTTCGTACTGGACGCTGACAATAAAGTCCGCCACGCGGAATACGTCAAGGAAGTTTCCGACTTCCCGAACTACGTGACCGCGCTTTCGGCCGCCAGAAGCGCGGGGGCGGCCAAGGCATAATCCAGCGGGCCGGGAGCCAAGGCGCTCCCGGCCGCTTATTGAGGTTCGACTGAGCACTACCGAATCCAGTACCGCAATGGCAGCCCCCGGCGTTGCGGAGAGCCCCCTCTTTCGCGGCGGACTGACGCTGGCCGCCGGAGTTCTGACCGGCAACGTGATTGGTTTCGGCCGGGTCTGGCTCACCGCCTATCTCCTGGGCACCCACAGCCGGGCGGACTCCCTCGCCGTGGCCATGGGGCCCGTCGATACGCTCAACTCCCTGCTGATCAATAGCCTGGTATTTGCGTTTGTTCCGATGTTGACGGTGGCGCGGGGGGAGGAGCGCACCGCGCTGTTTCTGAAACTGGGGCGGTGCTTCTTCTGGGTCTCCGCCGGCGTAACCGCGGTGGTGCTGCTGGCCGCTCCCTGGCTGATGAACCTGCTGGCGCCCGGGCTCGACCCGCGGTATCACGCGGCCGCCGTCACCAACCTCCGCATTTTCTCCCTCTCCACCATCGCGGCAGGCACGGGCGCCGTGCAATGCGCGCTGCTTTTCACCGACCGCCGGTTCGCCCCCACGGCGTTCTACCAGGCGGCGCTCAATCTCTTCACGATAATCGGCGCGCTCAGCCTCTGGAAGCTCCTGGGGGTTTACGCGTTTGCCATCGGCTATACCTTGGGCGCTTGGGCGCAACTGGCAATCGTCTATTTCGCAGCCAATTCCGGCTTGAAAAAGAGCCTGTTGCCGGCCTGCGATGTCTCCTGGCGGCGATTGCTCGGCAAGCCCGCATTCTTTATGGTCTATGCCGCCGGGCTGGGGCTGAACATCATTTTCACCCGCGCCTGGGCCACCCATGCCGGACCGGGCATGGCAGCGGCGCTCGACTACTGCATGCGCGGCGTCGGCGTGCCGCTCACTATCCTGGTGAGCCCGGTTTCCAATTCCCTGCTTCCCGAGATCGCCCGCTTGCGCACGCTCCACAGGCTGAGGGATGCCTTCAAGCTGATCGACCGCACCGTCGCGCTTTCCGCGGCCGCCGCGGTCGGAGGCTGCGCCTTCGCGCTGCTCTTTCGCGAGCCCGCGATCCAAATCGTCTTTCAACACGGAAAGTTCACCGCCGAATCCACTCGGATGGTCTCGGCGGTGTTTCTGGGGCTCGGCCCCAGCCTGATCGGGTGGAGCCTGATCGAAATCGCTTCCCGCTCGCTGTTCGCGCTCGATCGTCCGTGGCTGCCGGTCCTGGCCGCCGCCATCCCGGTGCTCACGAACGTCCTGCTCACGCTGCGGTGGTACTCGTCACGTCCGGAGCTCCTGGGCCTTCCCGCCTCGTTGGGGCTCATGGCCGGATTCCTGGTTCTCTTCGTTCTGATGCACGCAAACCGTGAAAACCGGCTTGCAAACAATTAGACCCGGGAGGTTGTTTTCTTGCCAACAGATGCTTCTCTCCGAAATCACTTGCTGGAACTCCTGCGCGGAGGTTCCGCGCACATCCCGTTCGAAGACGCCGTGAAGGACATGCCTCCGGATCGTACCGGCATCCGGCCGCAGGGCTCCCCCTATTCGGCGTGGGAACTTCTGGAACACATCCGCATTTCCCAGCACGATATCCTCGAGTTCAGTCGCTCATCCAAGTACGTCTCCCCCAAGTGGCCCGAGGGCTACTGGCCGAAGTCGCCCGGTCCCGTCAGCGCGCAGCAGTGGAATGACTCGGTGCAGGAAGTTTTGCGCGACGGCGCCGCATTTGAAGCCCTGATCGCGGACCCCGCCAGCGACCTGCACCGCCGGCTCCCATGGGGCGACGGCCAGACGCTGCTGCGCGAGGCGCTGCTGATCGCCGACCATGGCGCCTATCACGTGGGGCAGCTCGTGCTGGTCCGGCGGCTCGTGGGGGCATGGGGTTGAGCGGGCAGGCCGGCGGACGCAGGCCGGGGCCTACTCGACTAAGAATAAGTTGAACCGCTTCTCTCGCCCGATCGTCGTGTTCGGACCGTGCCCCGGAACCACCACCGTCTCCTCGGGAAGCGGGAGCAGCTTTTCGTGAATCGAGCGCAGGATCTGCGCTCCGTCACCGCCCGGCAGGTCCGTCCGCCCGATGCTGTCGCGGAACAGCGTATCGCCGGCAACCAGCTTGCCCTCGGAAGGAAGCCACAGGCTGATGCTGCCTTGCGTGTGGCCGGGCGTGTGCATCACGTGCACTTCGGTTGCGCCGAGCACCAGCCGGTCGCCGTCTTTGGCCGGCTGATCGATCTCGACGCGCTCGACAGGCGGCATCCCCAGCCACTGCGCCTGCACATCGAGCATCTTTTGCAGCGCCGTGTCGTTCGGGTTCATGTAAACCGGCGCACCGGTGGCCTGCTTCAGCTTCTGCGCCCCGCCGATGTGGTCGATATGCGCATGCGTAATCACGATCGCCTTCACGGTGAGCCCGTGGCGCCGTACGATCCCGAGCACCTCCCCGACATCGTCGCCGGGGTCCACCACCATGGCCTCCCGCGTCTGCTCGTCGCCGAACACCGAGCAGTTGCATTGCAGCATGCCGACCGGCAGAATCTCGTGGATCATTAAGCCGATTGTATACTCACCATATGGCAGACGTGCTTTACGAAATCATGCGGTGGCTTCATTTGGCATCCATGGCCACACTCATCGGAGGCATGATTTTTGCGCGCCTCGTGATGGTGCGGGCCCTTGCGGGTGTCGCACCGGATGCCCGCGAGCCCCTGGTGGAACGCGCGGCGGCTCTCTACAGGCCGTTCGTCTATACCGCAATCGGAGGCCTGGTCCTTTCCGGGACCTACAACCTGCTCACCAACCCCGGCCACCGTCCGCTTTACCACATGCTCCTGGGCATTAAGCTCTTGCTGGCCCTGCACGTCTTCGCGGTGGCGATCCTGATCGTGCAGCCCAAAAACCCGCGGCGTGTCCGGATGATGACCGGGCTCGTAATTTCGGGGCTCACCATCATCGCGATCTCGGCCTGGCTGCACCACATCTTTTAAACTGGAATCATGAGCGAGGGTTACCAGGCATTGCGCTACGGCGCCGCGTGGCTCGATCTTTCCGCACGCGGCCGCATCGTTGCCCGCGGGCGCGACCGCGCGCGCTTTCTCCACAACGTCACCAGCAACGACATAAAAGGCCTCAAGCCGGGTGCCGGCTGCTACGCTTTTCTCCTCACCCCGCAAGGGCGGATCCACGCCGATCTGTATCTCTGGGCATACCCCGAGCATTACCTGATCGACACCGAGCCGGAGCTAGTCGATAAGGTCCGGCAGCACATTCTGAAATACAAGGTGGCGGACCAGGTGGAACTGGAGGATGTAACGTCGTCCACCAGCGCCATCGGAATCGAGGGCCCCGGAGCGGCGGAGGTCCTCGCCGGGTTGGGGGCGCCCGTCCCCGGCGAATACCAGCACCTGCCGTGGGGCGAGGAGACCATCGCTGGAATCAGCCTGACAGGACAGCCCGGTTTCCGGATTTACACGGTTTCGGAACGGCTCCGCGAACTTATTGCCAGGCTCGAATCCGCCGGCGCGCGGCCGGCCACGGCGGAGGACGCCACGCTGGTGCGGATCGGGAACGGCAAGCCGCGATACGGCCAGGACATTCTGGAAACCTCGCTGCCGCAGGAAACCCGGCAAATGCACGCCGTGAGCTTCAACAAGGGGTGCTATCTCGGCCAGGAGATTGTGGAGCGGATCCGCGCCCGTGGACACGTCAACCGGGAATTGGTGAGCTTCACGCTCGATGCCGCGGAGGCGCCCGCGCGCGGCGACAAGCTGACCATTCACGGCGCGGAGACGGAGGTCACCTCGGCGGTGCACCTGCCCGAGTCGGGTAAAGTGGTGGGAATGGGGTACGCCCGGGTGCTACCGGGCGCGTAAGTTCTCGAGAACTTCGCGCGGGACCCGCAGGTTCCCGTTGTAGCCCGTCCCGAGCCGGATTTCCGGCTTGATGTCGCCGTGAAAGTCGGAGCCCCCGGTTACCAGCAGTCCGTACTTGCGCGCCAGTTCCAGGTACATGCAGGTTTCCTGCGGCCCGTGATCGCTGTGGTATGCCTCGATCGCGTTTAAGCCCGCCTCGCACAATTCCGGAAGCAAGGCCGCGACGTCGCCCTTCACGCGAATAGGATGGGCCAGCGAGGAGACTCCCCCGGCGGCGCGAATGCGCTGCACGGCTTCCCCGAACTGCGGCTCGCGGCGGTACACATAGGCTTTGGCGGATTCGTCCAGATACTCATCGAACGCCTGCCGGAAACTCGCTACGTAGCCCTTCTCCACCAGGATCTGCGCGAAGTGGGGACGCCCGGTCATGCCGCGGCCGCGGGCCTCGGCCTCTTCGAGCGTGATGTCGAAACCGAGTTCCCTTAAGCGTGCGGCCAGCCTGGTGTTCCGATCCTTACGCGAGGCCTGCATCTCTTCCACCCACTCGCGGATTCCATCCGGGCCGCAGCCGTTGGGAAAGTACCCAAGAAGGTGTACCGAATGTCCGTGGAGCTTGGTGGAGAGTTCGATCCCGCAAAGCAACTCGATTCCCGCGTCACGCGCGTGGGGAGCCGCGGCATCGTAGCCCGCGAAGGTGTCGTGGTCGGTAATGCTCAACACGTCCACGCCGTCTTTCACGGCTTCGGAAACGAGCTGCGCCGGCGAAAACGTGCCGTCGGACTGATTAGTATGAGAATGAAGATCGATCAAGGCAAAACTAACCCAAGTGTTCCAGTTTAGCCCAGATTCGAGTATCTTTGACGCCTAACCCGCTCCCGCACGGCCGCGTGTTCAGCGGCGGTCGAAGTTCCCGCGACCGTGGGGAGGCGGATATCTGCATCCGCGGAGATGCGAATTCCGGCTGAGTTAGCGCAGGCGGTACGTGAACTCGGCGCGTTCTTCGCGCAGTCTCTCGAGATCCAGTTCCTCGGCGGCGGAAAGGTCTAACACGGTGACGCGTTGCCCTTCGCGCAGCTCCTGGAGTCTCACTTCACGCCCGTTCGGGAAGCGGACGGCGTCGCGATAGCTGTTTACCGCAGCGGTCAGCTGGGTAAACGTTACGTCTTCCACCGGCCCCACTGCCATATCGTGCTGCAGCCGCGCGGGAATGTCATGCAGCTTCAGGCGGGCTCCGGGTGGTATGCAGACGGCCGGCACGGGTTCGGTCTTCGGCGGATTGAAGAAGTCCTTCACCGCGCACCAGAAGCTTCGCTGAGCGGGAGCCGGCGGGTCAGCGACACGTTTGATGTCATCGGGCGATGCCAGGCCGAGGGATCCGGTGGGGAACCGGTGAGCTACGAGTTCCTCCCCTTCCCGGGCCAGGCGGTTCGGTACGGCCATGAGCGAATAGTCACACATTTGTTTACATCCTCCTTACCTTGACTACTTGACGGATCTCGCTTCTTCGTTGATGTACGATTCCGCCAGCGTGGTTAATTTCTTGTCGGCAGCTTTTTCCTCCCGCAAAGTCTCCTCGAGCAATTGAGCGTCCTGCTCCGCGCCCAGGCGCTGGGCGAACGTTCGCACAGTGCCATAAGCGGCGATTTCATAGTGCTCGACCCGCTGTGCCGCGGCAATGAGCGCTGCATCGCCTACGGCCGCTGGTGCGTCCTCATCCATCAGATCCTCGCCTTCGTCGATGATCCCCTCAATCCCTTTACACTTGCCGCCCTTGGGCGAGTCGCCGATCCGCTCGAAGATGCGGCTCAACCGGTCGGCTTGCATTTGGGTCTGTTGCAGGTGCTCTTCAAAGGCGCTGCGCAGCTCCGGCGAGCCGGCCGCTTTGGCCATCTTCGGCAGAGCCTTGATGATGCGGTTTTCAGCGTCGAATAAGTCCCTCAACTCGGCGATATAAAGGTCGTGCAGAGAATTCAGCTTCACAGATCCCCTCCTAATTTGAGTTTCGTTTTGCCCTTCGAAAATGACAAGCCGGGAACGGGCCAGTGAGTCTGATTGAGGACCTTCGTACTGTGTTGCCGGGCACAGATTCGCGCGAGCGCTCCTCCGGGGCCGCGCGCGCTTGTTAAGATGTTCAGAATGGAGCCAGAGGTAGGTCCGGAGACGATTCCGGAAAAAGTCGCGGAACTACATCCGGCGTGGCGCCGCGTTCTGCTCGCCCGGCATTCGAAACGTCCGCATTCGCTCGACTACATCGAACGGATCTTCACCGATTTCCAGGAAATCCACGGCGACCGCGCTTTCGGCGACGACCCCGCCATCGTCGCCGGAATGGCCCGGTTCGAAGGACGCGCCGTAATGGTGGTGGCCGAACAGAAAGGCCGCGACACCCGCCAGAAGCTCCACCGCAATTTCGGGATGCCGAAACCCGAGGGCTACCGGAAGGCCCTGCGCGCCATGCAGGTGGCTTCCAAATTCGGCCGGCCCGTCATCACGTTTCTGGATACTCCCGGCGCCTACCCCGGCATCGACGCGGAAGAGCGCGGCCAAGCCGAGGCCATCGCCCGCAACCTGCGGGAGATGGCGAGGCTCGAAGTTCCGGTCCTGGTGGTCTGCATCGGCGAAGGGGGGAGCGGCGGGGCCCTTGCCCTGGGTGTGGGCAATGTGGTTCTCATGCTGGAAAACGCGGTCTATAGCGTAATTTCGCCCGAAAGCTGCGCCGCCATCATTTATCGCGATTCCGGCAAGGCCGAACAGGCCGCTGCGGCCCTGAAGCTCACCGCCCCGGACTTGGTGGAGCTTGGCCTGATCGACGGGATTATCCCGGAACCGCCCGGCGGAGCTCACGAGGATCCGGATGCCGCCGCCGGACTGCTGCGCGATCGCCTCCGCATCGAACTGGACAGGATTGCCGTGATGGGTGCAGTCGAGTTGGTGGAACACCGCTACCGCAAATTCCGGCAGATGGGGAACTTTTTCGCGTGAACCGAAAAACAGTGTGGATTTCGGTGGTCTTCGCCGGTGCCGTGCTGGCCTACCTGGTGGTCTCCAGCTTCAGCCCGAAGGCCGCCAAGTGCGAGGTCTGTATGCAGTTCAACGGGGGCACCGACTGCCGCGTGGCTTCCGCCGATACCCGCGAGGCCGCCCAGCGGACTGCGGTCACCAACGCCTGCGCCCAGCTTTCCAGCGGGGTGGACCAGTCGATGCAGTGCGAGAACACGCCTCCACAATCGGTACGGTGGCTCCGCTAACGGGCGCCATTCCCGCCCGTCACGGTAGATGGGCCGCTGTGACCGGCCTCCGGTGAACATCGGACCCCGGGGTGTAGAATAAACAGTGAACTCCCAGGATCCATTCGGCGTCTATTAGGGTGATCAGCGAAATTAGGGGGAGATTTACGTCGTGAAGACTAAATGGAAGGTGACCATCACGGTCGGGGTCGTCGCCGTCGCGGCTATCGGAGTTTATGCCAGCACCGTCATCAGCCAGCGCGGTATCGTGACCGTTCAAACCGGCAAGGTGGTCCGCGAAGACCTGACCAGCCTGGTGACGGCTTCCGGTGAGATAAAGCCTAAGAATTACATCAACATAGGCGCTAACGCGATCGGCAACCTTACGGAGCTGCTGGTCAAGGAAGGCGACCACGTCCGTAAAGGCCAGTTGCTGGCCAAGATCGAGGATGTGCAGCCCGAAGCGGACGTGCAGGCCCAGAAGGCGACCGTCGCCTCCTCCGAGGCCGACTCCAGCGCTGCGGAGGCTGGCTTGAAGGCCGCCGACGAAAATCTTTCCACCATGAAAGCGGGGCTGGACCGCGATCATGCCGATCTCTCCCGCATGAAGGCCGATCTGGACCGGGCCGCGGCTCTTTTCAAAGAGAACCTGATGGCCCAGCAGGATTTCGAGCTCAAGAAGTTCACGTATCAGGCCCAGGAAGCCGCCGTCAAGGAATCGGAAGCCCGCATAACCCAGGCGAGGGCACAGCGGGAGCAGATGGCCGCGCAGTTGGCGTCGTCCCAGAGGCACATCGCAATGGCGCAGGCCAATCTCGTTCGCGTCAACGACGTACTGAGCAAGCACAGCTCTTACGCCCCTCTGGACGGAGTGGTCACCAATCTCCCCGTCCGGGTCGGTGAAACCGTCGTGCCCGGCCTCCAGAACCAGAGCGGAACCCTGATCATGACGATCGCGGACATGTCGCTGATCACCGCGGAAGTCAAGGTGGATGAGACGGATATCGTCAACGTGTCGCTCGGCCAGTCGGCCGAGATCACCATCGACGCCATCCCCAATCAGACGTTTAAAGGCCACGTCACGGAAATCGGGAATACGGCCATCCTGCGTTCCACCGGTGTCGCGGCATCCCAGAGCGCCATTTCCAGCCAGGAAGCCAAGGATTTCAAGGTGGTTGTCGCGCTGGACAACCCCCCCGACGAGATTCGCCCCGGACTTTCTTGCACGGCAAAGATAACCACAGCCACCCGCCAGAACGTCTTAACAATACCGATTCAGGCTCTGACCGTCCGTCAGAAGGGTGATCTCGAGGTAAAACCCGCGGGTTCCGGAAAGGGAGCCCAAGCGGCGGTGAAAACCGACCCGGCCGCCGAGAAGGCGAAGAAGGAAGAGATTCAGGGCGTGTTTGTGGTGCAGAACGGCAAGGCGGTCTTTCATAAGGTCGATACGGGAATCACCGGAGCGACCGACATCGAGGTCAAAAGCGGCCTGAAGCAAGGCGACGAGATCGTCACCGGCACCTACCAGGTGATCCGGACGATCAAGAACGAGGCCCAGGTCAAAGTGGACAACAAGACTCCGGGGCAGCAGAAGACCTAGAAACGAGACACGAATTTCATGGCAACGGCTGTAGACAAGGAACTAATCCAGCGCGGCGAGCAGCTAAAGCGGGACGGAATCGTCATCCGCACCTACGATCTCTGGAAGACCTACGTCATGGGCGACCAGGAGATCCACGCGGTTTCCGGCGTCGATATCGAGATTAAACGCGGCGAGTATGTCGCGATCATGGGTCCGTCGGGTTCGGGCAAGTCCACCCTGATGAACCTGATCGGGTGCCTCGACACGCCGACCAAGGGCCAGTACTACATCAACGGCAACCTGGTCAGCGAGATGAGCGACGACGAACTGGCCCGCATCCGCAACAAGGAAATCGGTTTCGTTTTCCAGACGTTCAACCTGTTGCCGCGCGCCACGTCTCTGCATAACGTGGAGCTTCCCCTGATTTACTCGGGCTTGCCCGCGGAGAAGCGGCTGGAAATGGCCAAAAACGCCATGAAGCAGGTGGATCTCGCCGGCCGCATGCACCACAAGCCGAACGAGTTATCCGGCGGACAGCGGCAGCGCGTCGCGGTTGCCCGGGCGCTGGTTAACAACCCCTCGATCCTGCTGGCGGACGAGCCCACCGGCAACCTCGACACGGCGACCGGCAACGAAATCATGGCGCTCTTCGAGCGCCTCTACCAGCAGGGCAACACTATCGTGCTGGTGACCCACGAGCACGATATCGCCATGCATGCCCACCGGATCATCCACGTCCGCGACGGCAAAGTCGAAAAAGACGAGCGCATCCGCTAGGTAGGGTAGGCCTCCTGGCCTGCCCCCTAAGCCGGGCGGAAGCCCGGCCTGCTTTTCCCTGCGCCACCTTCGCAATTCCACCGAGCCGGATCCTCCACATCCAGCGGCGGCAAAGTCGAAAAAGACGAGCGCATCCGCCAGGTAGGGTCCTGGTAGGCCTCCTGGCCAGGCCTCCCGGCCGGGCCTCCCGGCCTGCCCACGCGCCGAAGGCGCGCTCTGCACGCCTGGGCAGGCCGGGAGGCCCGCCCCACTTAGGCGCTATTCCCTCGCGCGTCGAGGACTTCCCGCACCTTGCGGGCCAGCGCGTCCGGCAGGAAAGGTTTTTGCAGGAACGCCGTGCCGGATTCCGAAATCCCGTGGTGGACAATCGCCTCGTCCGTGTACCCCGAGATGTACAGCACCCGCAGTTCGGTGCGCTGCCGGGTGATCTGGCGGACAAGTTCCGGGCCGCTCAGTTCGGGCATTACGACATCCACCACCGCGAGATCGATTCTGCCCTTGTGGGTCTTCGAGAGCCGCAGCGCTTCGTCGCCCCTCGTGGCTTCCAGCACATGGTAGCCGCGCGAGGTCAGAACATCCACAATCAGCTTCCGGACGCGCGCCTCGTCTTCCACCAGGAGGATCGTCTCGGCGCCCATGTAGGTGGACATCTCGACGTCGTGGGGGGATCGCTCGCGGGTTTCGGACTTGGCCAGCGGCAGATAAATGCGCGCCGTAGTGCCCTTTTCCACCTCGCTCGAAAACGCGATAGCGCCGCCGCTCTGCCGGATGATCCCATAAGCCGTGGCGAGCCCGAGTCCGGTCCCGCGCCCGGGGTTCTTGGTGGTGAAGAAGGGCTCGAAGAGGTGGCTCTGCGTTGCCTCGTCCATCCCCACGCCGGTGTCCGAGATCCCAATGCAGACATAGCGCCCCGGCTCCACGCCGAGTTGCTTCGCCGAAAACGCCTTGCTCAGGTGGATGGTGCTGGTTTCGATCGTCAGCTTGCCGCCCTTCGGCATGGCGTCGCGCGCGTTGACCGCCAGGTTCATGATGACCTGTTCGAGCCGGCCGGGGTCGGCATCTACGGCGTCCTGGGTGGCGGCCATGATGGTCACCAGCTCGATATCTTCTCCGATGAGGCGGTGCAGCAGTTTTTCGAGCTGGAGCATCAGGTCGTTGATGCGGACAGTTCTGGGTTCCAGCGGCTGGCGGCGGCTGAAAGCCAGCAACTGGTGGGTCAGCGCCCCGCCGCGCTCGGCCGACCGCCGGATCTCCTCCAGCGCGCTTCGCTGGGAGTCCTTCAGGTCGCGGCTCGCCAGCAGCATGTCGCTGTAGCCGGTGATCACGGTGAGGAGGTTGTTAAAGTCGTGCGCCACGCCCCCGGCCAGCCGTCCCACCGCTTCCATTTTCTGGGCCTGGCGAAACTGTTCTTCCAGCCGGGTGCGCTCGTGGCGCAATTCCACCAGGCGCAGCTCGCGCTCCACGGCGGCGTTCAACCGCATCAGGTTGCCGCGGGTCAGGTGGTCGGCTGCACCGGCTTTGAGCACCGCCAGGACATCCGCATCCTTGATCTTGCCGGATATCACGATGAGGGGGAGTTCGATATTCCGTTCCTGAATAATGCGGAGAGCGCCGAGTGCCCCAAATTCGGGCGAGCCGAAATCGCTGATAGCGAGGTCCCAACTTTCGCCCAGGGCCCGATCGAGCTCTTCCGGGCTCTCCACCTGGTGCAACTGAGGCTCAAATCCGCCTCGCTGGAGTTCCGCGGAAAAGGCCTCCGCGCCACTTGCCCCGATGAACAGAACCCGTAACGGTCTGGCCATAAACTCCTAGAGTACTGGAGTATACCTGCTCTAGCGTACACCTTTGTTCGAAACAGGTACGAATCGCCACACGAGGGGGTCGAGCCGCGGCGCCGCTGCCGAGCTATCCTCTCCAGTGGAGACACATTCCGTGCAAGTACTGGAATACGGTTACGTTTCTGCGGTTGACCTGCCCTTCGAAGCCGCCGTCGAGCGGCTGGAAGCAGGGCTGAAGAAAGAGGGCTTCGGCGTCCTCTGCCATATAGACATCCAGGCGAAGCTCAAAGAGAAGCTCGGTGTCGATTTTCCGCGGTATGTAATTCTGGGCGCGTGCAACCCCCCGCTGGCCCACAAGGCTCTCCAGGAAGAGATCAACCTCGGGCTGCTGCTGCCGTGCAATGCGATTGTTTACGAACGGGACGGGCAGGTTTTCGTGGGGGCCGTGGACGCGCCCAAAATGCTCTCGGTGGTTGGTAATCCAGCGATGCAGCCGATGGCCGAAGACGTCAACCAAAGGCTCCGGCGCGCTGTGGATTCAGTGGGAAGGGCGAAAGGCTAGCTTACTTCGCTTCTTTGCGGCTCCATTCCCGGATAGTACGGATTTCCTCCGGCGCGATGTGCAGGAAGGTCAGGAACTCTTCGTGTTCCTGCGGGGCGGATTTCTCGAATTCCGCGTGCCAGCGGTGCATATCGCCCTCGGTGAAGCCGGCCGATTTCATGATCGATACCCATTTCTCTTTTGTGACCATCTCAGTTCTCCTCAGCGAAGTTTTTGCCTTCAGGAGCTTCAAAATTGCACGCTGGTGATCCCGCAGCCCTTCGATCTCGCCATCGATTTCCACGAGGCGCCGCTTCAAAACCGAGGATGCGCCGGAATCCGAACAATCCAATAGCTCCCGGATATCGGCCAGGCTCAGGCCCGCATTGCGATACAGGCAGATCTGGCGCAAACGGGCCAGTTCCTTTCCGCCGTAACTGCGGTAATTGCCGGAAGATCGCAAGGGCCGCTTCAGCAAGCCGATCGATTCGTAATACAAAACAGTGCTGCGGCTTAAACCGCAGCCTTGGGCAAGTTTGGAAACGGTTAACATTGTCCAGATCCCAGTCTCAACCCTGCAGTTGTAGACAGGTCAACAGTATTCCGCAGGAATCGCGACGGTGAATTTTGGCATCCTTCTGCTGGAATGGAACGTCACATGCATTAGGGATCCTACCATGAGGCCAAACTGTCACATCTCGGAGAGGGTGAAGGGATGTTGCGACATTTGCGGGAACTGGCCGAACCACCTGCATATGCCGGAAGAGGTGCACGGCTGGTACTGCGCCCATTGCTGCCCGGTATGTAACGCGCAGCCCGCCGCACAGCCGCAACCGGAGAACGAGCCGCGCGAAGCCGAAAAGGACACTGCTCCACAGGCTGCCTGACGGACGTGCGTCCCGAGTGCCGGTATTTGGGCAAGACGGCCTATGGGTGTGTCTTTTCCCGTTGATTTCAGGGCTTTTACTGTGGCAAGGGACGTGCCTCCTTGATCGGGAGCATGCTGAAGATCACGATTCTCGACAGCGCCGAGGAACTCCGTTTCCGCCTGGAGGGCAGGCTGGCGGGGCTCTGGGTCGACGAGCTTCGGCAATCCTGGCACACCGCCGAGTCCACCACCCAGGGTCGGCGAACCGTGGCGGACCTCAAGGATGTCGATTTTATCGACGATGAAGGGCAATCGTTGCTGGCCGAGATGCATCAAAGAGGTATTCAACTGGAAGCCGTCACTCCGTTGATTCAGTCTCTGGTCAAGGAGTGCAAGAGCCGTTGTGGTACGGTTGAAGGAAAGCCGGCCCGCAGTAAAAATGCCCTCGTCTGCTCCGAAACGCCCGGACCCAATCCGCGAGCGGTATGAAGCCCTGCTCGATGTAGCGGAATCCATCGCTGCCCACCGGCAACTTTCCACGCTGTTCCCCGACCTGAGCCGCTGTCTTGGCCGCCTAGTTGCTTTCGATTTCATGAGCCTGACCTTTCTCGATGCCAAGGAGGGGGTGGTGCGCCTCCACCTGCTCGAGACAGACCGCCCGATCGTCGGCGAGCGGCCGGAATCGACCCCGGTCGATCAGACAGCCACCGGGTTGGCGATCGAAACCCGCAGCCCGGTTTACATTCCCGACCTGGAAACCGAGACGCGTTATCCCATAATTTTCAATCTCTTGCGCGCGAACGGCATCCGCTCGTACTGCGTGCTGCCGCTGATCACCGCGCAACGGGTCCTCGGCGGCATCCACTTCGGCTCGCGCCTGACGGATGCCTACACGGCCGAAGAAATCCAGTTCATGGGGCACGTGGCCCGGCAGGTGGCGGTGGCCGTGGACAATGCGCTGAATTCGGAATCCGCCCGTGCCTATGAGGACCAACTGGCCCTGGAGCGGGACAGGCTGCGGACGCTGCTCGAGATCAACAATGCCGTGGTGCAGTGCCTTGCCACCCGTCCGCTGTTTCAGGCGATCTCCGCCTCGCTGCGGCGAACTTTCGGGCTGGATTACGTCAGCCTGCTGATGTACGACCCGGAGATTCAGGCCCTGCGGCTTCAGGCGCTCGATTTTCCCGAGGGCATCGGCCTCATTCGCGAAGACGCCGTAGTTCCCCTGGAAGACAGCCTGGCGGGATATGTGTTCCGCACCAGGCAGGGACGGCTGTTCACCCTCAGCGGGGCGGACGAGATCTCCCGGTCCACGCGGGAAATCATGGCTCATGAGGGTCTGAACTCTCTCTGTTGCGTGCCCGTGGTCACTCGCTCGGCCGTGCTCGGCACCTTAAACCTGGGCGCGCGCCCGGAGAACCATTTCTCGAACGAGGACCTCCAGTTCTTCACGCAGGCAGCCAGCCAGATCGCCATCGCCCTGGACAACGCGCTTTCGTACGAGCGCATCGAGGAGCTGAACGCACGGCTCGCCGAGGAGAAAGTCTACCTCGAAGACGAGATCCGGACCGATAACCGCTTCGAAGAGATCATCGGGCAGAGCCGGGCACTCCGGGCGATCCTCAAGCAGGTGGAAACCGTCGCGCCCACCGATTCCACGGTGCTCATCTACGGCGAGACCGGCACCGGCAAGGAACTGCTGGCGCGCGCCATTCACGACCTGAGCAGCCGCCGCCAGGGGACGTTCGTCAAGTTGAACTGCGCCGCCATCCCGACCGGGTTGCTCGAAAGCGAGATGTTCGGCCACGAAAAAGGAGCGTTCACCGGGGCCATCGCCCAACGGATCGGCCGCTTTGAGCTGGCGCACCGCGGCTCCATGTTCCTGGACGAAGTAGGCGAGATTCCGCTGGAACTCCAGACCAAGCTGCTGCGCGTTCTCCAGGAGCGCGAGTTCGAGCGCCTGGGCAGCTCGCGCACCATCAAGACGGACGCGCGCCTCGTCGCCGCCACCAACCGCGACCTCACCGCC
The DNA here is from genome assembly GCA_963796485.1 of Bryobacterales bacterium. Taxonomy (GTDB): domain Bacteria; phylum Acidobacteriota; class Terriglobia; order Bryobacterales; family Bryobacteraceae; genus CAWCDJ01. The sequence goes on along the minus strand of CAWCLV010000006.1, from coordinate 124,383 downwards.
ATGGTCGAAGATCGGGAATTCCGCGCCGACCTTTATTACCGGCTCAACGTTTTTCCCATCACGGTACCTCCGCTTCGCGACCGGCGGGAAGACATTCCCCTTCTGGTCCGCTACTTCGTGCAGCAGAATGCCCGCCGCATGAACAAGAAGATCACCAGCATTCCGGCGGAGGCGATGCAGGTTCTGACGCGGTATCACTGGCCGGGCAATATCCGGGAACTGCAGAACTTCATCGAACGGGCGGTCATCATCACCTCCGGCTCGACGCTCCAGGCGCCCGTCCGCGAGCTGAAGCGGGGGGTCTCGGGGACGGGAGACGCCAGGACACTCGCGGCGGCGGAGCGCGATGCGATCGCCCAGGCTTTACGCGAATCCGGCGGGCGTGTCGGCGGCGATCGCGGCGCGGCTGCCCGCCTCGGGATGAAACGCACCACTCTCCAGGCCAAGATGCGGAAGCTGGGCATCGAGCCCAAAGACGCCTGACACTATTTGGGCCTGCGCCCATATTTGGGCATCACGCGAACGAATCGTTCTTTATTTCCATTTAGTTGCAGCGCTACGGTTTGGCCTTTCATCTGCCCCGGAAGACCCTCTGGGAGTCCGTGGCAGAAGGCCAAAAACACCGCTTAGCGACCGGCAACGAAGCGGTTTTACCACGGGTTGCCGGCTTAGCTAAGGAGACCCATGCTGAAGTTACCGATGACTCGCATTGCGCTGATCTGGTTGATGCTGGCTTCGCCGGCGTTGGCGCAGCAGGAGGCGGCGGTGCAGACACCTCCGCTCCGCCTGACCCTAAAGGACGCCGTGCAGACCGCGCTCAGGCAGAATCCGCAGGTTATGCTGGCGAACATCGGGGTCCAGCAGAGTCAGCAGGACCGGCAGATCGCCCGCTCGGCGCTCCTGCCCCAAATAGCCGCGAAGGCCTCGGAAGCGGTGAACCGGGCCAACCTGGAGTCCTCCATCGGATTCTCCTTCCCCGGATTCGCGCAGCACGTGGGACCGTTCTGGGTGAACCAGGGCGGAGTGGAATTCATCGCTCCGGCCTTCGACCTGACCTTGTGGCGCCGGTACCGCGGGGCGCAGTACGGCATCAACGCCAGCCAGGCGCAGGAGATGACGGCGCGCGAGGAGAGCGTGCTGCTGGTGGTATCGCAATACCTCGGCGCACAGCGAGCCGCGGCGGATGTCACGGCCGCGCAATCCCGGGTGGAGCTCGCCCAGGCGCTCTACGACCAGGCTGCCGACCTGCAAAAGAACGGAGTCGGCACCGGGATCGACACCTTGCGGTCCAACGTTCAGCTGCAGAACGAAAAGCAGCGGCGGATTCAGGCGCAGACGCAGCTCGACACCACGTTGTTCGGGCTGGCGCGGCTTCTCAGCCTCGATCCGCGCGTGAAGATCGAACTCGCCGACCAGGTGAACTTCTTCGACACACCCGCGGTTTCGGCCGATGAGACTCTCGAACGTGCATTCCACGAACGTTCCGAACTGAAACAGATCGCGGCCCGGGAGCGGCGCGCGGAACTGGAATTGAAAACCGCCGGCGAACAGAGGCTTCCCCGCTTTTCGGTGGGCGGCATTTGGGTGGAGCAGGGGCTGACCAACTCCAACAGCATCCCGGTCTACTCCTACTCGGCCAGCGTGGATTTTCCGATCTTCACGGGCGGACGGATCGAGGCCCAGCGCGCGCAAGCCGGCCTTGCCATGCGGGCGTTGAAGCAGCAGGAAACAGAGCAGCGCAACCGCATCACGCAGGAAGTGAAAACGGCGGTGGTGCAGCTCGAAGCCGCCCGCAACGAGGTCAACGTGGCCAACCTGGGGCTCGATCTGGCGCGCCAGGAAGTGGAGCAGGCGCGCGACCGCTTTCAGGCCGGGGTGGCCAATAACATCGAGGTGGTCAACGCGCAGAATGAGCTGGCCCGCGCCAACGACAACCAGATCGGCGCCCTCTACCGGTACAACCAGTCGCGTGCCGATTTAGCTCACGCGGTGGGGCAGATGGAGGCAATCTACGCGAAGTAACGGCGATCCCATAAACCCGTGGATCATCGCCATGACCGTCATGCTCGCGACGTTCATGGAAGTGCTGGACACCAGCGTTGCCAACGTGGCGCTTCCGCACATCGCCGGGAATTTGTCGGCCAGCGTCGATGAATCCACGTGGGTGCTTACTTCGTACCTGGTTTCGAACGCCATCATCCTTCCGATGGGCGGCTGGTTTTCCATGCTGCTCGGCCGCAAGCGGTTCTACATGATCTGCGTGGCCCTGTTTACCGTCAGCTCCTGCCTTTGCGGGCTGGCCCCGACCCTCGGCTCGCTGATTTTCTTCCGCGTGCTGCAAGGCGTGGGCGGCGGCGCGCTGCAGCCGGTTTCCCAGGCGATTCTGGTGGAAAGCTTCCCGCGGGAAAAGCACGGCATGGCCATGGCCATCTACGGCATGGGCGTCGTGGTAGCCCCGGTAATCGGCCCCACCCTGGGAGGCTGGATTACGGATAACTATAGCTGGCGCTGGATTTTCCTGATTAATATTCCGGTCGGAATCCTCTCGCTGCTGCTCACCGCCATCCTCATCTTCGACCCGCCTTACCTGGTACGCCGCAGCGTCGCCCAGGGGCTCAAGATCGACTACATGGGGCTCGGGCTGCTGGCGACCGGGCTGGGAGCGCTCGAGGTGGTGCTCGACGAAGGCCAACGGGAAGACTGGTTCTCGTCGCATTTCATCGTGACCTTTGCTGTGATCACGGCCATCTGCCTGGTGGGCGTCGTGATCTGGGAGCTGTACCAGAAAGAGCCCATCATCGACTTTCATATCCTGAAAGACCGCAATTACACGCTGGCCACGGCCTCCATGCTGGTCCTGGGATTCGTCCTGTACGGCAGCACCGCGCTTTTGCCGCTGTTCCTCCAGACTCTGATCGGCTATACCGCCCTGCTCAGCGGGCTGGTGCTTTCGCCCGGCGGACTGGTGGTTTGCCTGTGCCTGCCGCTGGTCGGTCTTCTGATGCGCCGCGTGGAGCCGCGCTGGCTGGTGATCTTCGGAGTGCTGATCTCGTCGGCCGGCCTGTTTGCGATGTCGCGGTTCAACCTGTACGTGGATTTCCGAAGCGCCATGTGGAGCCGCATCATCCAAAGCGCAGGGATGGCGTTTCTGTTTGTGCCGATCAGCGCCGCGGCGTTTGCGTATATCCCCAAAGAACGAACCAATTACGCCACCGGCCTGTTCAACCTGGCGAGGAATATCGGGGGCAGTTCCGGAATCGCCACCGTGACCACTCTCCTGGCGCGGCGTGCGCAGTACCACCAGCAGATTCTGACCTCCCACCTTACGCCGTACGACGCGACCTATCAGGCTGCCCATTCCCAGATCGTGCAGTTGCTGCAGCAAAAGGGAGCATCCCTGCCGGATGCGGCGATGCAAGCCCACGGGGTAATCTACGGAATGGCGCTGCGCCAGTCGAGCATGCTTGCCTTTGCGGATGCCTTCTGGGTAATGGCGGTTTTGTTCATTGCCATCATCCCCATGATGCTGATGATGCGGAAGGCCGGGCCCGGGCGCGGGCCGGTAATGGTGGAGTGATGCCGAAATATGGGCAGGAGGCCTCTCGCCTGCCGGGTGCTTGTTTGACCGTAAGTTAATTGCTGGCCGATAGTTCCGGATTATCCGGGCTTTGGCCCCACCGATGCCATGAAGAAGAGCGAGGAATCCATGCCCAACGCTGTCGAAGAGTTTGCGAAGGAGGGTGCCGCGGCCGCCGTGGAATCTCCAAAACCGCAGAAGAGCTCGCGCGCGAAATTTGCCGTGCTGTTTCTCCTGCTGGTCGTGGCCGGCGCCGCCGTTGCGACCTGGCTGCATTACCAGGACCGCGTGAGCACCGATGACGCGACGGTGGATGGCCATGTGACGGCGATTGCGCCCAAGATCCCGGGAACCGTCCTCGAAGTGCTGGTGCGGGACAATCAGCCGGTAAAGGCCGGCCAGGTGCTGGTGCGAATCGATCCCCGAGATTATCAGGCGAAGGTGGATCTGGCGAAGGCGGGCGTCCTTCAGGCGCAAGGGCAGGCTAGTTCGGCCAGGGAAGTCGTACCGTGGACCAACGACACCACGCAATCGAGCGTCGTGGCGGCCCAGGCGGATCTCGCCAACGCCCAGGCGGACCTGGACCGCGCACGGATCGCCGCCGAGCAGGCAGCCGTGGCGGACCTGGCCTACGCCCGGGCGAACGTGCAGGCGCGCCAGGCGAGCAATGACCGCGCCCAGGCGGACCTCGCCCGCATGAAGCCCCTGATGGACAAGGCCGAGATCTCGAAGCAGCAATACGACGGATATGTGGCTGCGGCGCGCGTGGCCGAAAGCGAGTTGCAGGCTTCGCGTGAAAAGCTGGGCTCGGCGCAGAACGAGGCGAGTATCCGGAAGGCGGCGCTCGGTTCGGCCGAATCGCGAGTCGCGCAGGCCAAAGCCCACGTGCAGTCGGCCGTGGCGAACCGCCGGCAGGTGCCGATCCGCACCACCGACGTGGGAACCGCCTCCGCCGCAGTCGAAGCGGCGCGGGCAAACCTCGAGACCGCCGAACTTCAGCTCAGCTATAGCACCATCACGGCTCCGATCGACGGTGTGGTGACGCGCAAGTCGGTCGAGCCGGGGCAAACCGTGGCTCCCGGGCAGAGCCTGATGGCCATCATCCCGCTGAACGACGTCTGGGTCACGGCGAATTTCAAGGAAACGCAGCTCGCCGGCGTGCATTCCGGGCAAAAGGCGGAGATCAGCGTGGATATGTACGGGAAGACCGTCACCGGGCACGTCGATTCCATCGCCGGCGCCACCGGTTCCCGGCTCAGTCTGCTTCCTCCAGAGAACGCAACCGGTAATTTTGTCAAGGTGGTGCAAAGAATCCCCGTAAAGATTTTGGTCGATCCCCAGTCCCAGTTCGTGCTCCGGCCGGGGATGAACGTAGATGTAAGCATTTTCACGAAGTGACTGTTCGTAATCGTACAATGGCCGCCAGGGTGCGAATAGGTAACCGGATGAGGGTCTGGATATTCACGCTCCTGCTGGCATCGCCGGCCCTGCTGGCTTCGGACTCGCAGCAAATGGCGCTTTCCCTGAAGGCGCAATCCGACTTCGACCGGGTGGTTCTTTCGGCCGTTCCGCCGCTGCATGACACCATCGGCTGCACGCAGTCCCAGGCGGCGCTGCTGCCGGTCGCGCTTCCCGCGGATACGGCGCTGATTCAGTACCGGCTCGGGTACTGCGAGCTGGCGGGCGCGACCCTGTCGAATGACCCCGCCGGATTTGCAACGGCAGCTTCCGCTTTCGCGAAAGCGATCCAGGCGTGGCCGGCGCGATTCAAGGATAAAGAAAAGACCGTGCTGCCGGAACCCGTGTCCTCCGGGCTGCAGGCGCTCTCGGCGGTGGCCCGGCTACAGGCCGGCGGGGATGAGGCAGCCTCGGCGAAAGCGCGGCAGGATCTGTCCTTCGCCCTTCAGGCGCCGACCTGTCTTTCGAATTTCATGCCCGCCAACCGCTGCCAGAGCCTGCTGAATCTCGGGCGGGAGTGGCTGGGATATCTCGCTCTCCGCGATGGCGACCTCGCCGGCGCGGAGCGCAGCTTCCAACCCGCTACCGCGCCGGGATGGGTGGCCTGGACGTTTGCGAGGGAGGCCTTCGAGCGCGGATCCTACGCGCAGGCCGCCGAGGATTACAAGAGAGCTGTGGGAGTCTGGGATTCGAAGCGCGACCCGGCCGAACTTGCCCTGCTCGAGCGAATCGCGCCCCAGCCCGATATGGCGGCGGCTTACACGGAGTTGGGCGGCGCGCAATTGCTGGCGGGCAACCCGAACGACGCGCTTGCCAGCCTGACCCGCGCCATTAAGGAAAGGCCCACGGAGGCGAGGCCGTATTATTTGCGGGCCCGCGCCAAGGAGGCGGCCGGGCAGCCGGCGGAGGCGCTGGCAGACTACAACCTGGCGAGCCGCACGGCGTTCGCGGCCGCGAAGGATCTGGCTTCCGGGGAGGCGCACCTCTATCGCGGCATCCTCCTCTACCGGCGGAAAGACTTCACGCACGCCGAAGACGAGTTCTCGAGCGCGATGAATTTCGACATCCCTGCCGCTTTGAAAGTCGATGCCGAGGCGTGGCGGCATCTGGCGGCGGTAGCCTCCGGATCGTGCGCGGCTTCCCGTGAGTTCCTGGAGCAGACATTGCCGCGGGTTACGCCGTATTTTCCGCGGGCTGAAGCGCGTGCCGCGGTTGCGGGCTGCCCGTCCATCGCGTCGGCCGGACACTACTCCACGGCGCGGTGAAAAGTCGTCCGGGAATCCGGCGGCTTATGATACAGTTCAGGATAGAATGGCATCCCGTAGCGTCAATAAAGTCATTTTGCTTGGCCATCTCGGTAAAGATGCCGAGACCCGGTTCACACCGAGTGGAATCTCGGTTTCGAAGTTTTCCCTGGCCACGAGCCACCGCACGAAAGACCAGCAGACGGGGGAGTGGAAGGAAATCACCGACTGGCACAACATCGTGATGTGGCGGACGGAGAATGTCGCCAACTACCTGCTGAAGGGCAAGCAGATCTACCTGGAAGGGCGGATCGAGAGCCGCAGCTACGAGGATAAGGACGGGCAGAAGAAATACATCACGGAGGTCGTCTGCGAGGGCGGCAACGTGATTCTGCTGGGCGGCGGCGGCGGGCGCTCCGAAGGCGAACAGGGCGGCGGCGATTTCGAGCGCCCCGTATCGATGCCCCGCTCCGCGCAGCGTCCCCAGCCGGCCGCCGCGGCCGCGCCTGCCGAAGAATTTAACCAGGGCATCACGGACGACGACGTTCCGTTCTAAGCGTCTGCGCGGTGAGTGTGGGCGCGGACGCCGGGAAAAGCGCGGTCCATTCGCGTTCGGCCGCCGCCAGTCTTGCCGCGTCTCGGCCGAGACGCCCAGCTAGCTACTCTTCGCTATCGTGCTGCCGGTCCGCTTTGCCGTCGGTTTTGGGCTTGGCCCGCCGGCGGCCGGCGGCTTGCAGCCGTTCCAGGCTGGCGATGGCGGCGTCCAGGTTCGCCAGTTCCTCTTTCAACTCCGCAACCACCTTTGCAAGATCCATGTGTCTATTGATCTAGAGTAGTGCGTTTCGGAAGGTAAACGAATCAGAAGGATTTTCCGCGGCGGTCGCGGGATGGAAAACGCGGACGGAGGAGCTACACCGCGGGGCGGCGGAGCAGCGAATCTTCCGCCAGCTCCGGGCCCTCGCTGTAGCTTTGCAGTGAATCTATCGATTCGAGGACCCGCTCCAGCAGACTGTCGGTCTGCGAGACGGTCGTCTTCAGGAGGTCGATCGAGTGAGCCTGTGCGGTCAGGCGCTCGTCGAGCGAACTCATCGTCTTCGATAAGAGTTGCTCCATCGCACCGACAATCTGGGCGGTGGAAGGCATTTCGGCGAGTTTGGAGGAGTGTTCCTCGAGGCGCGCCTCGATCTGGGTGAACCTGGCTTGATTGGCGGTTTCGTGCGCAGCCAGCCGGGTCTCCAGTGCCGCTGCCAGTTTCTTGACCTCGCCGGTGTCGGCGGCGGGCCCCCCGCGCTGCCCGCGAAGGGTCAGCGCGCCTGCCGCGATGCCGGCCAGGAAAATCGCCACTCTGGGAACTACACTGATGTCTCGTCTCATGACGCATCCAATTTATATCGCTTCTCGCAAGTGCTTGCAAGTACTACGTTAAGTTAGCGTCGTACCAGGTACGTACTTATCTTGCGACGTATATCCATAGCTGGCATCCTGGGCAAGGCACAATCTGGTAAAACGCCCAGGAGACATCCGGTTGAGCAGTAGCTCGGTGCCCGGGTTAAGCACATTAGATGTGGTCCGCCACGACGTTGCGCGAAGAGCGGAAAACCCGGCCTTCCAAAAAAAAGGAATCGACATATTAGAGGAGTGGGCGGCGGCCGGTCTGGCCAGGGTGCTTTCCACCCCCGGCCAGGAAGCGTCAACCCGCGCTTTCTATTTGCTTCCTCCTCTAGCCCACGGCTTCCTCAGCCGCTATTTCCGGCTGGAGGCGGCCGAGCGGCAACTCGCGCTCCGGGTGCGCGAGCGGCGCCGGGGGAGCGCCTGGAAAGCGACGCGCCAGATTGAGCTCGAGCGGCAACGGCTCGGACGCGAGCTTCATACCGGGGTCGGTCAGATGCTGGCGGCAATGCGGCTGCAACTGGAACTGATCTCCGCGCACGTGGTGGACCCCTCCGCCGGCGTCAGGCAGGCAATCGAAAAGATTTCGATGCTGGTTCGCGACGCCCTGGAAGAGGTCCGCTCGGTCTCGAAACGCCTGCACCCGCCCGACTGGCAGCGCCTGAATCTGGAAGCCGCCCTGCGCCTGGTCTGGGGCTTGAGCGGCATTCCGGAAATGTATCGGACGGAGTTCCAGATCGAACCCCTTCCCTCGGAACCCGATTTAGATCGGAAAATCCTGGTTTACCGCTGCCTCCAGGAGGCACTCTCGAACATTACCCGCCACTCGCGCGCGACCAGCGTGAGCGTCGGTCTCGCCCCTCGCGACGGCCTGTTGGTCCTGACGGTTGCGGACAACGGCGTCGGCTTCGATGCCAGGCGGGTGCTTACCGGGCCTCCAGGGGTTGCGTCGGGAATCGGCCTTCAGGCGGTACGGGAACATGCCGCCGCCCTGGAAGGAACATTAGAGATCCAAAGCGGGCCTGTTGGTACTAAACTGGAACTGGCCGTGCCGTTCCCGGAGACGCTGCGGTAAGCGTACAAATCATGCAGGAATCGACTACGACGAGCTTTGTCCTCGCGGACGACCACGCCATCGTGCGGGAAGGAATCGCCGCTCTCTGCGCCTCGCACGGCTTCCGGATCCTGGGCCAATGCTCGGACGGAGCGGCCGCGGTCGACATGATCCTCTCGCTCCAGCCCGACTTTGCCATCCTCGACCTTCACATGCCCGGCATGACCGGTGTCGAGGCGGTGCGGCGGCTGCGGGCAGAGGGGTCGAACGCCAAACTCATGATCCTGTCGATCAGCAGGGATGAAGCGATAGTGATGGAAGCACTGCGGGTGGGGGCGGACGCCTATCTCTTGAAAGATGGGCCATCCAGGCACCTTCTCGATGCCATCAGCTTCGTTCGGGACGGCGGCGTCTATGTATCGCCCCTGCTACGCGGTGCGGGGCTCTTCACCAAGGGCGAAAAGAGCGCGGCGGAAGACCCGCTGGCGTGCCTGAGCCCGCGTGAGTTGGAGGTGTTCTCTTACCTGGTGAACGGCCTCCGTGCCAAAGACATTGCCGACCTTCTGGACATCAGCCCGAAGACGGTGGATACCTACCGGGCCGGCCTAATGCGGAAACTGAACGTCCACGACCTGGTGGGACTCGTGAAATTCGCGATCGAGAGAAACCTTACGAGCACTTCCGCTCAGCACTGATGGCAACGCAGCATGCCTTGCGCTGCTCCTGCGTGCTTTCATAGACCTCGAGCGAGCGGATAAGGCAATCCACTGCCTCGCGTCTGGCATAAAGACGGCTCAAAGCACGAAGTCGCATCTGATCGGTCGCGGCGGCCTGGAACTGAGAGGACTCGGTGTACTTGAGCGTGTGTAATTGGGACATGAGCTATTTCGGGCCTCAGTATCGGATTTTTCCTAGCTTTGGTAAAGAATAGCACAAACGAATCCTAAAACAAGACCGTATATGCACGGTTTTTTCTGAGTGGTACTACAGGGAAAAACCTGATGTTTGTCCACTAATAAATATCGTGCTACGATATAGTTGTGACAGAGAGCCGCAAACCGACTGCGTCGCGAGACCTGTCCGCAGCCGATTATCGGGCATTGGCGGACTTCCGCTACCAGATCCGCCGGTTCCTGCACTTCAGTGAAACCGCGGCCAGGCAGGAGGGAATCGAGCCGCAGCAGCACCAGATGCTGCTTGCTTTGTGCGCCCACGGCGAACCAGGCCCGACTATCGGCGAAGTTGCCGAGAGACTAATGATCCAGCATCACAGTGCCGTCGGACTGGTTGACCGCATGGAAGCAAGGGGACTTGTCGAACGGAGCCACACTGGGAAAGACCGTAGGCAGGTTCAGATTTCCCTTATCGCCGACGGCCGGGAGATGCTAAGGCGCCTCTCGGAGTTGCACCAGGAAGAACTCCGCCGCACCGGTCCGCTTCTGGTGAATGCACTCGAAAGGGTCCTGGCAGGTCTTCCGCCTGAGATATGAGGGGCGAATCGCGGGGGCGTCAGATGGAAGCGCCGGTCGAAACAGCCACAAAGCTGGGCGATTTCACGATGGGCCGGCGGAGCCTTTGGATTTCCGGGCTCGCCCTGGTAATTGGCTTTGCGAGCGCCTTTATCGCGCTGGCACTTCTCAGGCTCATCGGCATCTTTACTAATCTCTTCTTTTACGGCCGTTGGGGCACGGCGCTGGTTTCGCCCGCCGGCAACCATTTGGGCGCCCTGGAGATTCTGATCCCGATCGGCGGCGCCCTCATCATCGGGGTGATGGCGCGTTACGGGTCCGAGAAGATCCGCGGGCACGGAATACCGGAAGCCATCGAATCGATCCTCATCAGCGGGAGCAAGGTCGCGCCCAAAGTGGCAATCCTCAAGCCGCTCTCGAGCGCGATTTCGATCGGATCCGGCGGACCCTTCGGCGCGGAGGGTCCGATCATCATGACGGGCGCGGCATTCGGGTCGATGATCGCCCAGTTTTTTCACCTGTCCAGCTCCGAACGCAAGACCCTGCTGGTGGCCGGCGCCGCGGCGGGCATGTCCGCGACCTTCGCCTCGCCGGTGTCGGCGGTCCTTCTTGCCGTGGAGTTGCTGCTCTTCGAGTGGAAGCCGCGCAGCTTAGTCCCGGTAGCGCTCGCCAGTGTGGCGGCGGCCGCGACGCGTCCGTACCTGTTGGGGACGGGTCCGCTGTTTCCGGTTTCCGCCCATACACTGCCGGTGGGGCCGGCGGGTCTGCTGGGCTGTCTGATTGCCGGCGTGCTGGCGGGCGCGTTGTCGGTGGGGGCTTCGTCGGCGGTCTACGCGGCGGAAGACCTCTTCCGCCGGTTGCCGATCCACTGGATGTGGTGGCCGGCGATCGGCGGCCTGGTAGTCGGGTTAGGCGGCCTGGTATTTCCGCAGGCGCTCGGGGTGGGGTACGACACGATCGGCGCGCTGCTGGGGGGCGACGTCCCGCGGAACCTGATTCTGGGGATTCTCTTTGTGAAGTCGTTCATCTGGGCGGTCTCGCTGGGCTCCGGCACCTCCGGGGGCGTCCTGGCCCCGCTGCTCATGATGGGTGGAGCGCTGGGAGGCGCGGAAGCGGCATTTCTGCCTCACCTGGGCGCCGGTTTCTGGCCGCTGGTGAGCATGGGAGCCGTACTGGGCGGGACGATGAGGGCCCCGCTGACCGGTGTAATCTTCGCGCTCGAGGTCACCCACGACATGAATATGCTGGTCCCGCTCCTGCTTGCCGTCACTGTAAGTCATGCCTTCAGCGTCCTCACGATGCGCCGGTCGATCCTGACCGAGAAGGTGGCCAGGCGCGGGCTGCACTTGAGCTGCGAGTACGCGGTGGACCCGCTCGAGATCCTGCGGGTGCGCGACGTGATGCGCACGAACATAGTGGCACTCCCGGCGGACGCGCTGTGCGGGGATGTCGCTCCACAGCTTCGAACCACGGGCGCGCGGCGCGCCCAGCGGCTCTACCCGGTGGTCGATGCCGACAGCCACCTGGTGGGTGTAGTCACGCCGGGCCAACTCGAGGAGACTTTCCGAAATCCGGCGTACGCCGGGCGTTCGCTAGGCGACTCGGCGCGCCGCGATCCGGTGGTGGCCCGCGCGGACGAACCGCTCCGCTACGTAGTCAACCGGATGGCCGATAGCGCGGTGACACGGATGCCGGTCGTGGATCCTGACGATCCTCGAAGACTGGCCGGCATGATCTCGCTATCCGATCTGCTTGCCGCGCGCAGCCGCGCCCTCGAGGAGGAATCTCGCCGGGAGCGCGTTCTGCGGCTCCATTTTCCGCTCGTCCGCCGCCGGATGGCAGGCATGGCCCGGAGGCATCCGGGCGATTCGAAACCAAACAGCCGGATGGGCGGCTGAGGGCGCGTAAGCGGATTTTCACCCATTAGGAAGCCGTGTTTTCACCCATTTCCGTAATCGGGAAAACCTCGACGAATCTGCCGGATTTCCCAACAATCTGATTATAAAAGGTTTAAATATCCCGAATCCCTTTTTGGGGTTTGGACTGGAGTGTGCTCTGCTTCACAGGCTCGGTAGCTTCAGCTTAGGATCCGGAACGGCGGGTTGTCTCCCGCAAAACCGGAAAAGTGCACTTAAGTAGTTAGATTGGAGAAATAGGTATGCGGATTCCTTCCTCGGTTTTCGGGGTGGGGCGATGCTTGGCGGGGTTGGTTCTGGTAACCGGATCCCTGCTCTTGTTCAGCGCTCCCAAGAAAACTGAAATCACAAGACACGATCGGGCGTTCTTTGCCGACCCGAATGTCGTCAACTTCGTTCGTCCGGGCCTTAATATTACGATTACATCGGCCCAGGTCGCGACTGACGGCACCATCAGCGTTCACTACAAACTCGCGGATCCGAAAGGACTTCCTTTGGATCTGGCGGGCATCCAGACACCGGGTGCCATCTCGGTGAGTTTCCTCTGCGCGTTCATCCCGCAAGGACAGACACAGTTCGTAGACTACATCACGCGCCCTCAGACCAGCCCGATCACGCATAACACCGCGAATCAGGCAGGCGCCGACTCCGGCGGCACGACGCAGACGCTGGCGGTGGGCGATTATATCTACACGTTCAAGCAAAAAGCGGTTCCCCCGACCGGCACATACGACCCGACCACAACTCACCGGGTGGGCGTTTATGGCAGCCGTAACCTGACGGAATTCGACCTCGGGACGAATTACTCTTCGATCACCTTCGACTTCGTGCCGAACGGAAACCCTGTTTCGGTCGTCCGCGATGTAGTTCGCACCGAAACCTGCAACAAGTGCCACGACGATCTGGCATTCCATGGCGGGTCGCGCAAGGGGATGGATCTCTGCATCATGTGCCACACCCCACAGACGGTCGATCCAGACACGGGCAACACACTCGATGCGAAAGTCTGGTTGCACAAATTGCATATGGGCAGCCAGCTTCCCAGCGTCCAGGCGGGAACACCGTACCAGATCATCGGCCATAATCAGGCGGTTTCCGACTGGTCCACGGTGGTGCTGCCTTCCGACCCGCGGCGCTGCCAGTTCTGCCACGAGTCGACGTTTGGAGCGACGCAGGCTAATATCTGGTATCAGAATCCCAGCCGGGCGGCGTGCGGCTCCTGCCACGACAACGTAAACTTTGCGACCGGTCAGAATCACGTGAACCTGCCGCAAGCGAGCGACGCCCAGTGCAGCCAGTGCCATACTCCGAAGGGCGAACTGGAGTTCGACGCCTCCATTATGGGCGCGCACACGGTCCCGACGCAGTCGGCGACGGCGCCTGGCGTCAATGTTACATTGCTCAAGATCGACAACGGCGTGGCCGGCAAGGCGCCGAGCGTGACCTTCACGATCCGCGACAATTCCGGAGCGGGCATTTCGATGTCAGCCATGCAGGGCGGCAACAACCGCCTGGCCCTGGTGATGGCCGGTCCGACCTCGGATTACGGTTACACCAGTTTCGGCAGCGACGTCGTCACCCCGGGTTACGTCTCCGAGAACCCGGTGCCATCGGCCAACTGCAGCGGCGACGGCACTTGCATGTTCACGTTCAAGCATGCAATTCCGGCGAACGCGACCGGCACCTTTGCGATCGGAATCGAAGCGCGCCGCAACCTCGTGCTTCTCCCCGGAACCACCAAGCAGCAGACCACCGAATACGGCGCCATTAATAAGGTGATGTACTTCTCCGTGGACGGCTCGCCGGTGACTCCGCGGCGCCAGGTAGTCGATATCACAAAGTGCAATGGCTGCCACTCGTTCCTCTCGCTGCACGGCGAAAACCGCAACCAGATCGAGATGTGCGTGCTGTGCCACAACCCGAGCGAAAACGACGCGGCCTATAAGAACTCCGCTCAGGTTCCGGCCGACAAGACTTCGCCCCCGCAATCCGTCAATTTCGCGCTGATGATCCACAAGATCCACACAGGCGAAAAGATGCAGACGGAATTCAACACCACCTACACCATCGTCGGCTACGGCGGGAGTCACAATGACTTCAGCGACGTCCGCTATCCCGCGATGGGGCCCACGGGCTCGGTTGGAGACACGGCCAAGTGCGACATGTGCCATGTCAACAACTCCGAAACGGTGTTCCCGATCGGGAAGAACAACGTTGCCGATACGCAGGGCAAGCTGAATCCTGCGCCGGCGACCACTTCGGCCTGTACGGCCTGCCATCAAAACACGTCGGCTCTGGCCCACAGCGTGGCACAGACGGATCCGAGATTCGGTGAAAGCTGTGATGTATGTCACGCTTCGGGCGCCGAATTCGACGTGCAGAAGATGCACGCCGGTCAATAATCGAGAAACAGGAGACTAAACAACTTGTTCCGGCTGCCAGCCAAACCGAGCAACCGCCAGACCCCTCCTCCAGCGCGCCGCCTTCGGGCGGCGCGACTGGCGGTGCTGCTGGCGGCTTCATCATTTTTTATTTTGTGGGGCGCCCAGGACCAGAAGAATACGCAGGACCAGAAGAGCGCCCCCGCCGCTGCAGAGACCGCGGCTCCGCAGACTGCCGCGCCGGCTACTTATGTCGGCTCCGACACCTGCGCCTCGTGCCACGAAGATATTTTCAACGCGTTCCAAAAGACTCCCCACTCGATCCTGACAACCAACAAAAAACGCGGGTGGGAAGGGAAAGCCTGCGAAGCCTGCCACGGACCCGGCAGCAAGCATGCGGAAAGCATGTCGGCGGCCGACATTCTGAATCCGGGGAAGGCCCCGGTAGCCGTCGTCAACCAGGATTGCATGAAGTGCCACCTGAACCAGCCGACGCATATCGGGCGGATCAACAGCAGCCACGCCAAAAACCAGGTGCCCTGCGTAGCCTGCCATTCGATTCACGCACACCCGCAGGCCTGGTCGCGCGGTCTGGCCACCCAGCATGCACCGCTGGGCCAGGAGCCGGTCCGGAATGCGGATATCAATTCGCTCTGCGCCAGTTGCCACAGCAATATCTGGGCAAGTTTCCAGAAACCTTATAAGCACCAGCTGCCCATCGGCGCCATGACGTGCATTGACTGCCACAATCCGCACGGCAGCGTGCTGCCGTACAGCATTCAAACCGTTTACGCCAATGAGCCCGGCTGCTTCAGGTGCCACGGCGAAAAGCGCGGCCCGTTCGTGTACGAGCATCCGCCAATGCGGCTGGAGGGCTGCGGCGCCTGCCATGAGCCGCACGGATCTCAGAATCCGCGGATGTTGACGCGTTCCCAGGTCCGGTTCGTCTGCCTGGAGTGCCACGCGAATCTTCCGGCGCCGACCATGCCCGCGAACGGAACCCTGGGCACGGTGCCTCCGGCGTTCCACGATTTGCGCAGTCCGCAGTTCCAGAACTGCACCCTTTGCCACCAGATGATCCACGGATCGTACGTGAACCGGGACTTTTTCAAATGAGATTCTTATTGGCTCTGATCCTCATCCTTCCGGTTCTGGCACAGCAGCCGGGACAGGCGGCGAAGCCGGACGAAAAGCCGCAGGCTGCCGCTCCGGCAAAGCCGGACCAGAAGCCTGCCGACCAAAAGGCCGCCGATCAAAAAGAGGTGCAGCCCCCCGTGGCTGCGCCGGCTTCTTCCGCGGCCGCGGCTTCGCCGGCGCCCGCGACCGAGCAGTGGTTCACCGGCAACATCGAATTCGGCTACCGCTGGGTTACCGGGCCGGGCGGAAGCGTTCCGGAATACCGGAGCGTCGTCAACCTCAACCAGGGACCGCAACTGTTCGGCGCCGATTTCACCATCCTCGATCCCAAGAAACGGGCCTTCGACCGCCTTACCGCCAGCGCCTACGGGTGGGGCAGCCAGCCGTACAATACGGCCTCGCTCTACGCCACAAAGCAGTCGCTCTACCGGGTCTGGTTCGATTACCGGAATATGGCGTACTTCGCGGCCGAGCCGTCGTTCGCGAATCCGGGAGGGGCCGGGTGGTTCGACCAGCAGTCGTTCGATACCCGCCGGCGGGTGATGAGCTTCGATATCGATCTGTTCCCGGGTAAGCAGATCATCCCGTATCTCGCCTTCGACAGGAATAGCTGGCAGGGGAACGGAATCGAGACCTGGGCATTGGGTTCGCTCAACTCGTTTCCCGTACCGCTGGGCGTCCGCGACGCCACGAACAGCTACCGGGGAGGCGTGCGCTTCGAGTACAACCGGTGGCACGTCACCCTGGAACAGGGCGGCACCACATATAAAGACGATAACTCTTCCAGTTATGACGGCAGCACGATCGGAAACCGCACGACCCCGTTCCTCGGGCAGACGCTGGCGCTGAACTCACTTCAGCAGGCCTACGGGATCCGCGGAAGCAGCGTTTACACCAAGGTGCTGGGCACTGTGCGGGCGACTTCGCGGCTCGACGTTTACGGCCAGTTCCTTTACAGCAGGCCGCAAACGGACGTCAGCTATACCGAACTGGCGGGCGGCAACTTCGCCCTGGCCCAGAGCCTGCTATTCTACGGCGCGCAGTACGGGCTGGCCGCCGGGAACGCCGTACAGCCGACCATCACCGGGAATGCCGGGTTCGAACTCCGTCCGTGGAAGCGCGTCCGCGTGGTTGAATCGCTCCTCGTCAACCGGCAGCAGGATTCGTCCTACGGCCTGTTCTCGGCGCTTTACCTGCAGAGCCTGACGAATCCGACCCAGTTGGGCGCCGCCACCGCATTGCTCAACCCGTATCAGGAAGTCAACTACACGCAAAACCAGGTGGACCTCTTCTACGATGTGACGCCGCGGTTCACGCTGCGGGGCGGATACCGGTATCTCACCGGGGATGCGACGGTGATGGCAGGGCAACTCAGCCAGACCGGTCAATTCGTGGACGGAAAACTGCGGCGGAACGTCGCTATTGCCGGTGTGTACTACCGCCCCTCCCAGAAGCTTTCGCTGCACGGCGAATACGAGGGATCCTTCGAGCGACAACATCTACTTCCGGACCAGCCTGAACAACTACACCAAGCTGCGGGCGGTCGGAAAATATCAGCTAAATCCGTCGCTGGTTGTGCAGGGGAGCTTCAACTACCTGAAGAACAACAATCCGGCGCCCGATATCCGCTACGATTTCGACAGCCGGAATACCGCGCTTTCGGTTTATTGGACCCCGAACAGCAGCAAGTGGGTGTCGGTTGTGGCGGAGTACGACCGCGAGACGATCAGCTCGGATATCAACTACCTGGATCTTCCGTTCCTGACATCGGCGGTATCCACCTACCGCGAGCGCGGGCACACGGCGCTGGCCACGGCGGACATCAACCTCCCGGGCACCAAGGGTGGGAAGCTGACCGCCGGGGGATCGTTGTTCATCTCTTCCGGCAGCCGCCCGACGAATTTCTACCAGCCGCTGGTACGCCTCAGCCTGCCGCTGCAAAAACACGTATACTGGAACTCCGAGTGGCAGTGGTACGGTTTTTCTGACAATCTCTACTTCTACGAAGCTTTTCGAACGCACGTGTTCTCGACCGGCCTCAGGCTCACTAGATAGGAGACCATTTATGTCGATGGTGCGAGTGATTGCCGCGGGAGCTATCGTGGCCTGCGGTGCGCTTGCGGCCGGGGTGCTTCCCGGCGATGCCAAGCGCGGCGAGCAACTTTTCCAGACCGAGCAGTGCGTACAGTGTCACAGCATCAACGGGCGGGGAGGGACGGTCGGTCCCGATCTGGCGCGCCGGATCGACCGGGATTATACCCCCGCCGTGATGGCGAGCCTGATGTGGAACCACGCGCCCGCGATGTGGGCGGCGATGGCGAAGCAGGGAGTGCGCAAAGGGCAGTTGAGCGAGGAATCGGCCGCCGACCTGTTCGCCTATTTCGTGAGCGCGCGGTATTTCGAAAAGCCGGGCGATGCCGGGCGGGGCAAGGCGGCTTTCGCGGCCAAACACTGCGCGGACTGCCATGGCCTGACCAGTTCCCCGGATTCCGCCGCGCCGCCGGTGGCCAAGTGGGAATCGCTGGCGGACCCCGTTGTGCTGGCGCAGGAGATGTGGAACCACGGGCCGCAGATGAAAGCCGAGTTCGCCAGGAGAAAACTGCAGCGGCCGACGCTGACGGGCCAGGAACTGACGGACATGCTGGTTTACCTCCAGAACCTTCCGCAGACCCGTCATCTCGCGACGAATTTCCTGTTCCCGCCTTCCGACTCCGGCGTGAAGCTCTTCGACTCCAAGGGCTGCTCGGGCTGCCATAACGGCAAGCTTGCGCTCGAAACCAGGCTGCGGAACCAGAGCCTCACGCAGATCGCGGCGGATATGTGGGACCACCAGCCCAGCATGAAGAACCCGCCGCCCGTCCTGTCGCAGGAAGAGATGCGGCAGATCATCGGATACATCTGGGCGCGCCAGTATTTCCGCGGAGACGGCAGCGCCGAACGGGGCAAGAAGGTGTTCGCGGAGAAGAACTGCGAACAGTGCCACAACGACCCGTCGAGCGGCGCCCCGAAGCTGGCCAAAGGCAAGGACGCGTACTCGGATATCACCATGGTCTCGGCGCTTTGGGACCACGGTCCGCAGATGCTGGACCGGATGAAGCAGCGCAATGTTGAGTGGCCGCGTTTCACGGCGCGGGAAATGAGCGACGTGATCGCGTATCTGAACTCGCTCTAAGAGCGTGTGGGGCGGGCGGGGACGCCGGCCCTGCGCGTCGGGCCTCGAGCGCGAATCGGACCCTCGAGCGGTGGCATGAAGCCGCCTTTCCTGACGAGGGTGAGGCATAGCCCGCTGCCTGACGGTCGCGGCTCTGTGTCGGTGCGCCGATGGGAAAACACCACGGTTTCCCGCGCCGGCGCCGAACCAGACGGCAACGCTGATCTGCCTGTTATTCGGCACAATCGTCCATTTGGCGCTGGCGGCGGCGCAACCGGCCCCGGAACAAACCTGATTTTTCGCCCTGGGTTAGGTCACCATGCCGCGCCGTACGGCGCTCAAAACCAGTTCGGCGGTGCTGTGCAGATCGAGCTTCTCCATGATTCGCCAGCGGTGTGTCTCCACGGTATGGAGGCTCAGGTTGAGGCGGTTGGCGATTTCCTTGTTGCTGTTTCCCTCGGCCAGAAGCTGGTAAACCTGACGCTCGCGGTCCGTCAGCAGCTCGAACCGGTCGTTAATCCCGTTGGTCTCGCGCAGGCGGGCAAAGCCGTCCTGGAAAATCTGCGCCACGGCCGGGCTGAAAAAGGCCATGCCGCGCTGCACGGTGTGGATTGCCTGAATCAGTTCGTCTCCGGCCGAGTTCTTCAGCACGTAGCCGCGGGCCCCGGCCTTCACGGCGCGCAACACGTACCGCTCGTCGCTGTACATGCTGAGAATCAGCACCGCGGTATTGGGGGAGTGCTTCAGGATCTGGGAGGTGGCTTCGATCCCGTTGAGTTCCTTCATGGCGATATCGACGATCGCGACGTCCGGCTTGTGAAGGCGCGCCGCCTCCACGGCCTCGATACCGGAGCTGGATTCGGCGACGATATCGAAATCGGGCTGGCTCTCCAGAATATGTCTGAGACCCTGACGCATGAGGGTATGGTCATCGACCAGTAGGATTCGGACCGACATTAGGCTGTTACCTCTAATCGCTTCACGGGAGCCGCGGCAGGCTCTTCCGGCAGGGGGATGGAGATGGAAATTCGCGTTCCGCGCCCGGGCGCGGAATCGATCGCCAGAGAGCCGCGCGCCGCGGCAACACGCTCCCGGATCCCCAGTAGTCCAAGACCGCTGCCCCTTCGAATCGGGGTTCCCTGTTTCACTTCAAATCCTCTGCCGTTATCTTCCACCTCCGCCACCAGGCAATCGGGAAGCTGCTGCACTTTGACCCGAATCCGGGTTGCGGCGGAGTGTTTCTCGGCATTGTGCAGCGCTTCCTGAATCACGCGGTAAACGCAGGTCTTCACGGTATCGGGCAGGCGGTCGGCCACGTCCTTCTCGACGAACTCGCAAGCGATGCCGCTGCGGCGGAGAAAATCCTCGAGTTGGAACTGAAGCGCGGGAACCAGGCCCAGGTCGTCCAGCATGGCTGGCCGGAGAAGCACGGAGATGTTGCGAACGGTCTGGACCGTCCGCTTGGCAAGATCCCTGGCGCGCGCCAGCCGCTCTTTCATAAGGCGGGGATCGGAAGCCAGCAGGTTCTGCGCGTGCGAGATTTCGATCTCGAGCAGCGCCAGGGCCTGGCCGATTTCGTCGTGCAGCTCACGGGAGAGACGGCGCCGGCCTTCCTCCTCTATCTCGAGCAGCCGGGCCGAAAGCTGCTGCAGCTCGTGGCGGGCTTCCTCGACCTCATTGAAGTGCTGCTCGGCGCGGCGCTCCAGCGACTCGGCGTGCCGGACGCTGATTCGCGCCACCGCGATGCACAACATGAGGCTGATCCCGAGCATCAGCAGGAGCCGCTCGGCCGCGCGGCTGCGGGCCGTGTTGAATTCGCGTTCGCTCTCCTGCACTTTGCGCTGGTCCGCTTCGGAGAGGTCGATCAGCGCGCTGTACAACTCGCCGCGGAGCGGGGCCACCTCGGTCTGCAGAAACGCGAACTTCGTTTCGTCCGGCTGGTTCAACATCCGCTCGGGAAGCGCGTCGACTACCCTCCAGTATTTGTTGAGGCTCGTCCGCAGTTTCGGGACCACGGACTGCCATCCGGGCCGTCCGGCGAGGAGCCCGAGTGCCGCCTCATCCTCCTTTTGCAGCGCCTGGAGCTGAGAACGGAGAAGCAGCGCCTGCGCGGGGGTGGTGATAATGAAAAAGTCCCGTACGTCCGATCCCGATAACCAGAGGTTGCGGCGCAGGGCGGCAAGATAGCCGTCTTCCTCGATGTAGCGTCTATAGATTTCGAGGTGCTGCTCGGAGACGGAGGACTGGATGCGATAAGCTTCCACGGCGGAGAGAATCAGTACGGCGATAACAGCGCTGTAGCCGGCTCGCAGGACCGCGCGTTTGCTAAAACCCAGACGCACTACCGAGTATTGTATCGTGCCAAAGACGCCGCCGCCGGTCCGCACTGAAAGCCCCCAGGGGAACTATTCCATTGTGTCCTTTACAACCCACCCTGAGAATACAATCATCGCAGTATGGTGCTTCCGCGCGGAATGCAATAGCATACAGACATAAGGTCAAGGCAACCCCGAATGGCGCCGGAGTTGTCATGGCCAGCAAGTGAATCATTGTTGCCTCCCGGGCAACAACACCGCAGGGGGCAGGTTCAAACCTGCCCTCATTGCTTGCATACGGGAGCCCTCCCGAGCCTAAACTGAAATCATCGACAATTGATGACCGCTCTCACATTCTCTGGCATTGTCTTTGCCGTTTCCTGCCTGGCCGGCTTTCTAGGGGCGCTTACCGGGCTTGGCGGCGCCGTCGTGGTGACGCCGGCGTTGACCCTACTGCTGGGTGTCGATCTCCGGTTTGCGATGGGTGCGTCGCTGGTTTCCGTCATCGCAACTTCTTCGGGCGCCGCCGCGGCATATGTAAAGGAAGGATACTCGAACGTACGGATCGGAATGTTCTTGGAAGTGGCGACGACGATAGGGGCGGTGGCGGGAGCGCACCTGACCTCGATCGTGCCGAAATCCAGCCTGGCCGTGATCTTCGGCGCGGTCCTGCTGTATTCCGCCTGGCAGTCGTTTCACCACCCGCTCGATCACGCCTTCACTCAGGCCGACCCGCTGGCGAACCGGCTGCGGTTGAACGGCGATTATCCGGAAGGAATTACGAAGATCTCATATCTCGTACAGCGGGTGAAAGCGGGGTTTGCGCTGATGTTCGGAGCCGGCATTCTTTCCGGGCTCCTGGGCATCGGTTCCGGGGCCATGAAAGTAATTGCGATGGACCAGGTGATGGGGCTTCCCTTTAAGGTATCGACCACCACCAGCAATTTCATGATCGGGGTCACGGCGGCGGCGAGCGCCGGCGTGTACCTGGGGCACGGGTACATTGCGCCCGCGGTGGCGATGCCCGTGATGCTGGGAGTCCTCAGCGGATCGCTGCTCGGCGCCCGCAGCCTGCGGGGTGCGGGTACGCGCGTTTTGCGCCTGCTGTTCGCCGTGGTAGTCGGCGTCCTGGCGGCCGAAATGATTTACAGCGGATTTACGGGAGGGTTCCGTTGACGGACGAACGGTTGGAAATCATCGTAGGCAACCTGTTGCGGGTGGGGGTGGTCCTGGCTGCGACGGTGGTGGCCGCGGGTGCGGCCTGGTACCTGGCGGTCTACGGAGAAACTCCGGTTTCCTACGCGCATTTTCATCGAGGCCCTACTCAATTGCGGACGATCGCGTCTCTCCCCGGGCCGCTGATCGTCATCGAGGCAGGGCTCATTCTGCTCATTTTTACGCCGGTAGCCCGGGTGGCGTTCGCGCTGTTCGCCTTCTACCTGGAGCGCGACCGCGCATATGTCGGAATTACCCTGGTGGTGCTTCTCGTTCTTCTTTTCAGTATCGGCACCTCGTGGCTGTGACTAAAGTCATTTGATCGGAAACCCTCCCGCCCTACTCTGGATGCTTGGAGGGACGATGAACTCAGATCTAGACCAGAAGTCGGGGCTTTGGAAGCACGGGCTGCTGCTGACGCTGCTTTTCGGCTTCACCGTAATGATTGTAGGGGGCGTGCTGATGTACCGCAGCCGCGCGCCCATTCCCGGCCGCGTTGCCGGTCCGGATGGCACTACTCTATTTACCGCCGCGGATATTCAGCAGGGGCAGGATCTCTTCCGCATGCGCGGCCTGATGGATTACGGAACCGTTCTCGGCCACGGCGCCTACCTTGGGCCGGATTATACCGCCGAAGCGCTCCACTGGATGGCCGACACGATGCGGCACTACAAGGCGCCGGATTACGATTCCCTGGGAGTCGGACCCAAAGCCGCCGTGGATGCAGAGGTGGTGCAGGAACTGAAGGAGAACCGCTACTCCCACGGCGTTCTCGAATTCACGGCCGGCGAGACCGCCGGCTGGAACGCCATCGTAGATCGCTATAACAAGCTCTTCGTGGACGGCCAAATCGAGCGCTCACTGCCCAAAGGCGCCCTGCTGCCGGCAAGCGAGGGAGGCGGCGATCCGGTAATGATCGCCGCGGCTTCGAAAAAGCTGGCCGCATTCGTCACCTGGACGGCCTGGCTTTCCGCCGCCAAACGGCCCGACGCGGAGCACTCTTACACCAACAACTGGCCCTATGACAAAGCCGCCGGGAACACGGTGACGGCCGGTGCGATGATGTGGTCCGCCGCCAGTGTGGCCGGGCTGGTGTTCTTCCTGGCGCTGATTCTCTACTTCCAGCACCGCTACAGCCTGACACCGCAGGATGTGGCGAATCCGCGGCTCCGGTTCGACCTGGCATCCGCGCCGCTGACGGCCTCGCAGCGCGCCGCCGCCAAGTTCTTCGTGATTGCGCTGGTGCTCTTCCTGGTGCAGTGCCTGCTCGGCGGCAAGATGGCGCACGATTATGTGGACGGCGCCAGTTTCTACGGGTTCAATCTCTCGCACTATCTGCCGTTCAACATCGCGCGAACCTGGCACCTGCAACTGGCCATCTTCTGGATCGCCACGGCATGGCTCGGAATGGGGATCTTCATCGCGCCGCTGGTGAGCGGGCGGGAGCCGAAGGGGCAGCGCGCGCTGGTAAACATCCTGTTCGGCGCTCTTGTGGTGGTCGTAGTGGGCAGTTTGTCCGGAGAGTATCTCTCGATCAAAGGCATGCTCGGCAAGACCTGGTGGTGGCTGGGCACGCAGGGCTGGGAATACCTGGAACTCGGCCGGCTGTGGATGCTGCTGTTGATCGCCGGCATGGGGATCTGGCTGTACATCGTGGCGCGCGGGCTGCGCGCGGCGCTGAAAGCGGAATCGGACCGCGGCGGGCTGACACACCTGCTGCTGTACTCTTCCGCGGCGATCCCGGTCTTCTACTGTTTCGGCCTGTTCGTGAATCGCGGCAGCCACATCACCATGGCGGATTACTGGCGCTGGTGGCTGATCCACCTGTGGGTGGAAGGGATGTTCGAGGTGTTCGCGGTAGTGGTGATCGGCTTCCTGATGGTGCGGCTGGGCCTGGTCACGGCGCAGTCGACGCTCCGGGCAACCTACTTCCAACTGATCATCCTGATGGGAAGCGGGATCATCGGCACCGGGCATCATTATTACTGGATCGGAGCGCCGGAGGCATGGATGGCGCTGGGCGCGATCTTCTCGGCGCTCGAAGTGATTCCGCTCTCCCTGCTGATGGTGGAGGCGTACGGACAGTATAAGGTGATCCGCGCGGGCGGCACGGAGTTTCCCTACGCGGCGTCGTTCTGGTTCCTGGTGGCCACGGCGTTCTGGAATCTGTTCGGGGCCGGGGTGCTGGGGTTCCTCATCAACCTGCCGTTCGTGAGCTACTTCCAGCATGGCTCGTTCCTCACCGCCGCGCACGCTCACGGCGCCCTGATGGGAGTATACGGAATGCTGGCGATCGCGCTCTCCCTCTTCGGCCTGCGCAACATCGTGGAGCCCCGCTACTGGAAGGAGAAATGGCTGATGGTCAGCTTCTGGGGCCTGAACATCGGGTTGATGGGGATGATCGTGTTCACCCTGGTGCCGATTGGGGTCATGCAGGCGCTCGAGAGCTTCCACAACGGCTTCTGGTCGGCGCGTTCGCTCGCGTTCTATCAGCAGCCGGTCGTGAAGACTCTGCTCTGGGTGCGTGTGGTGCCGGACACGGTTTTCATCGTGGCTGGAGTGCTCCCGGTGGTCGCCGCCGCGGCATACGGCCTGTTCCACCTCCGTTCCGTTCACGCCCCGGCCCCCGTCGAAGCAGAACAGGAGGAGTTGGTTCCCGTAGGGTAGGCCTCCCGGCCCGCCCATGCGCCGGAGGCGCGCTCAGTTCACCGCCGGGACGCCGGGGAGATTGCAAATCTTCTCCGCGTCCCGGCGGTTTCCGTCTCTCCCTACTCCACCGGATTCCGCAGCACCCCGATGCCTTCGACTTCCACTTCCACCACGTCCCCGGGCGCCAGCTTTCGCGTGCTACCCGGCGTTCCCGTATAGATAATGTCGCCGGGCATCAGTGTGACCCAGCCGCTGATCCACTCGACGATGCCCGGACAATCGAAAATCAGGTCGGACGTGTACTGCTTCTGCACGACTTCGCCGTTCAGGCGCGTCTGGAGGAGCAGGTTTCCGTAGTCGAGCCCCGCCACGATCGCCGGGCCGAGCGGTGCGAAGGTGTCGCTGCCCTTGGCGCGCCACCATTGCAGGTCCTTGCCCTGGCCGTGCTGCCAGTTGCGCTCGCTCACGTCGTTTCCGCACGTCACGCCGAAGATCGCCGATTGCGCCTCCTCCCGTGAGGCGTTTCGCACCTTCCGGCCCACCACCACGACCAGTTCGCCTTCGTAGTGAACGTCGGTCGCATCTTTCGGGATGACCACCGGCTGGCCGGGGTTTGCCACCGCGGAGACGGGCTTATAGAACATTTCGGGATGCGCCGGCTGGGGACGGCCGCCAAGATGGCTTTTGTAATTGAGCCCGACCGCCATGATCTTACCGGGGACGCAGGGCGCCAGCAGGGCGACTTCGCCGAGCGCATGGGTCACGCCGGTTTCGGAGGCGCCGGCGATCGGGTCGCCGCCGAGCTGCCGGATGGTGTCGCCGTCGAGAATGCCGAAGGAGGTGTCTGAGCCGGAGGTGTAGCGAATGTATTTGGTCACGCCCCGCTATTTTAGCGAACGTCAACCGAGCCGCAGAATTTCTTCTTCGCCGCCGGCGGAGGCGCCTCGGAAGGCCAGTTTCAGGAGCGGCGGAGCGATAAGCGTCGTCGCGACCGACATGAAAACGACAACCGCATACAGACTTTCACTCATGACGCCGAGGCGCAGCCCGAGTTGGGCTACGACCATCCCCACTTCACCTCTCGGCACCATTCCGACACCTACACGCACCGCGTCCGTCTTCCCGATCGACAGCGCACCCAGCCCGCAGCCCACAAACTTGGAGACGATCGCGGCGATGAAGATGACGGCCGCCAGCGCCAGCGTGGAAGGGTTGGCGAAGGCGGAGACGTCGAACTGCATCCCGATGCCGACCAGGAAGAATGGGACCAGCAACTCGGCCACGCCGTCGGTGAGGTCCGCCACACGGCGGTCCACCGCCTCGGAAAGCGCCATGCCCGCAAGAAACGCTCCGACGATGGCCGCTACCCCCGCGTACACGGCCAGCAGCGAGAGCGCAAACAGCAGGGTCATCGCCATCGCGAATTCACCCTCGGCCAAGCTGAGGCGGGCTTGTACGTGTGGCACCACGCGGCGCGCGGCGCGCGAGCCCAAGGTGGCGAGAAACACCGTGAATCCGATGGCGAGCCCAGCCGTGATCGCAATATCCAGGTAGTTGATGGAGCCGCGGGCGAATCCGCTCGCCAGGGCTAGTACGATCAGCCCGAGTACGTCATCGATCACCGCGGCGGCCAGGATGATCCGGGCGGCCCGCGTGTTGAGCAGGCCGCGCGAGGCCAGCACCTCGGCCGTGATCCCGACGCTGGTGGCGACCATTGCGGCGCCGGTGAAAATCCCTTCGACCGTCGGCATGTGCCAGGCAGTTGCGACTGCCCAGCCCATGGCGAATGGAAGCAGGACGCCGCTCACGGCGACCATCAGAGACGTTCCGCCCACCTTCAGCAGATCCGAAGACTTCACCTCCAGGCCCACGCGGAACAGCAGGAACATCACTCCCAGATCGGAGAGGATCCGAAGCACCTCGTTGGGGCTCATCCAGTTCAGGAGGTAAGGACCGATGAGAATTCCCGCGAGGATCTCGCCGACGATGCCGGGCTGCCGGAACCGCTCGAAAATCTCGGAGAGCAGTTTGGCGGAGGCGAATACCACCAGCATCGAAAGCGGGATCTCGGCTGCGCTACCGGTGGTCATATCTTCATTATCTTTTGGAACGAGAGCGGCTTCGCGCTCTTATGGACGAAAGATATCCGAGCGCGGCTTAGTGCATCTTTCAACCCGCGCAGGCCAGGAGGCCGGCGCGGACGGGCCGCCAGTGGGGCAGGACTCCTGGCCTGCCCCACTGGCGTCAGGCACGAAATAACTATGCCTGGCTGAATGCCGAGCCCGCGTCCGCGAGGGAGCGGTTAGTGCAGCCGGACCAGAATGACCGGCGGAGAACCGGGCTGTGAGGCGCCCCCCTGTTTCTCGAGTGTCAGGCCGACCGATTCGATCGATGCGGTATCCAAGGGTTCGTGATCCACGTGCAACACCGTGCCGTCCCGGCGCGGCTGCACCAAACCAGCGGGAGCGGGCCTGCCGTTTTTTGGGAAGAGCCACATCTCGTAAATCTTCCCCGGCGGCGGTGGTGTGAAGTTGGACGCAATCAGCAGAATGCCCTGGCGCGCGTTGATAAAGACCTTACCGTGCGCGGGAGCAGCGTCGAACGAGGTCTCCGTCGTAGTGTTCGCGTTCAGAATCGAGAGCGCTTCATCGATGCGGGTCATCTGCACGTTCTGCCGCCCGATCTGTTCCCGCAGTTGCAGAACTTCGATGGCGAACGTGCGTTCCCGTCCGCCGAAGTAGACGGCGGCGGAGATCGCGAGCACGGCGGCGCCGCCCAGAAAAGGGGCCCAGCCGAATCGCTGGAAGCCCGCGGCATCGAGGACGCGGCGTTTCAACTTCGGCGAAGGAGTGACGGCAGAGGCCGCATCCGGCGCTTGCGGCGCCACCTCACGAGCGATCGACATCAGCCAGGGCTCGAGGGCGCCGCTATCGGGATCGAAAGTGTGAATGCGGTTCCATGCCCGCAGGAGGACTTCTACGACGAGATCCTCGGCGGCGCGGCGCTGTCCGGCGGCGGCCCACATTGGCGAGTAAAGCGCGGCGCCGAAGCGGTTGTACAACTCGGAGAGGGCTTGCGGATCGCGCCGCCGCAGCCGTTCGACGAGAGCTTTTTCATTCACGCCGCCATCGCGGACCCTGCTCATCGGCATCATCCTCCTCTTCCAGTTTCGCGCAAGAGTTCTCCGCAACTCGAAACAGATCGAATCGCTCTTGGCGAAATGCATTTTTCTCTTGACTTTCCCTGTGAACCACCTTATATATGAATCACATTGCGATTTTGAATCGCAAAATTTGATGTTAGGGAGAATCGATCAATGAAGAGCGCAACCAAGAAAGCCGCCCCGAAGAAGAAAGCTGCTCCGAAGAAAAAGAAGTAGCTTGGGCGCGCCCTGAACAAGGGCTAGCAGATCAGGTTCCACTACCAAGGCCCCGGTTTCCGGGGCCTTTTTCATTGTTTCAGGCTTTCCCCTCCGAATTTTCCTTCTCCTGCAAGAGCACCCGAAACGTCTCGCCCATTCCGAAGAGCAGAGTCTTGAGCTGCAGTCGCCGCCGCACGTCGCCGCCGCCCGCGAGCGCCGCCGCAAACTGATCCGCCTCGCCGGCGGTGAGAAGAGTTTGCGCGAGGGTCTCGAAGCGGAGCGTGCGCAAGCCGTGGCTGGCGCCGTGCTCCTGAAGCGCCGTGAAGTTCACGTGTGCCGTGATGTCGCGCTCGCCGGGCTCGTCCAGAACCTCCTCGCGCGCGGTATGGCGGCGATAAGCCATCAGCGTGCCTGCGGGAAATCGCACCGCTTCGGGACGGGTGATGCCGTAATCGATGGTCAGGACGTAGCCGCTCTGGAGCGTGGCGGCGATGCGGTCGAGCCAGCGCAGAGCCTCGAGGTTCACTTCGTAGTGCAGGCCTTCGACGGCGGGAGGAAAGTAGCTTTCGAGATAGCGGTGCGCTTCTTTACGAACCGGACCGCCGGTCTCCCACAGGAATCTCTCGCCATCGAAGCGGACGAGCCGCTCGCGGAACTCTCCATCGATATACTGCACCGCTTCGACCGGCAGGGAATCGAAGAACTCGTTGGAAAAAGCGACTCCACGGAAGCAGGCGGGCAGCGCGCCATCGAGATCGACCGGCACGTACGGCCATTCCGCGAACGCCGGCGCCATCTCCTCGCGGCCGGGGCCCAATTCGACGACGGTGAAGTCCGGGCCGTCTTTCTCTCTCTGGAGCTGTCGGATGCGCGCCGCGATCAGAATTCCGAACACCGGTTGCAGTTGTTCGGCCGTGTAGAAGTCGCCCGCTTTGCCGAAAGGGTCGCGGCGGCGCCGGTAATAGCCGCACTCCGGATGGTACAACGCGATTTCCATGAAGCGCCGGAAAGGAATGGGGCCGCCGCGGCGGATCTCGGCCGCCAGAATTTCACCGGCCGGCGTCATGGACGGGCGTCCCGTGTCTGCGGCGTGCGCAGGAACATCTCCACCAGGTAGTCGTGCATGCAATCGTACAGGAACCGTTGGAATGTCCAGGCGAACTGAGGATGTTCGATGTCCCGAAGATGAATGGGAGCGTAGTAAGTGTGCAGGCCGAGCCCGGGCTCTTTCATTTCGATCACCAGTTCCACCCCGCCGCCGTGTTCGCGTGCGGAGAAGCGCAGCAGCGCGTGTTCATAGCGCGCCGTCTCCGCGAGGACCTTTTGGAGCGGGGTCACGGACTTATGCTAGCGTGAAATTAGCGCATGGCGTTACCGCAGACCGTCCGTGTGAAGCTCAGCTCGGAGGCCGCCGAGGCAATCAGCATCACCCCCGTCGTCGTCCAGGAACTTCCGATCCGCGAACTTCTGGAACACATGCTCGCGATCACCGGGAAGGACGAACCGCGCATCCGCGACTTTCTCAGGCGCGGCTCCATGGTCAGCGGGGCATCGCGTTTCCGCTGGGCGGGTTGGGACGCGGAACCGGAGCCCCTGCGCGAGTTGCTCGCAAGTTTTCCGGATCCCGATCCTACGCGGGCGTTCGACGCCGGCCGCTGCGTGAAGGCGATTCTTCGCGGCGGGCGGCAATCGATTCACATTCCGCGGGACGCCGCCAGCCGGAAGGGATTGCTGCAGCGGACCGCGTTCTGGGATGCCCTGATCGAAATCGCCGGCGCCGGCGCCGTCGTTTATGGCGGCTATTCGTACCGCGACCACGCCGACCGCTTCCTTCGCGAGTTCACCTTCTCCGAGGCGGCGCGGCTGCGTGAGGCCGGAGCGTCGGTCCGTTTCAACACGCTGCGCGACCAGATTCGGACCGCGGCGTTCATGCAGGCGGAGTTGCTGGTGACGCGATAGCCAGTGGGGTAGGCCTCCTGGCCTGCCCACGCGCCGAAGGCGCGCTCCGCGCGCGTGGGCAGGCCGGGAGGCCTACCCCACTGAGGTTACTCTTCCGGCAGTTCCCCGGTGTCCTCGGCGCGGTTCTCAAACTTGGTTTGGGCGTGCAGGAAAACCAGGTTGACGGTTCCCACGGGGCCGTTGCGCTGCTTGGCGATGATCAGCTCGGCGAGTCCCTTCAGGTCTTCGCGGTCGCGATTGTAAACTTCCTCGCGAAATATGAAGCCCACCACGTCTGCGTCCTGCTCGATACTGCCGCTTTCGCGAAGGTCGCTCAGTTGCGGGCGGTGGTCCCCCTGGCGGGTTTCGACGGCGCGGCTCAACTGCGAGAGCACCAGCATCGGGACGTTCAGCTCTTTCGCGAGCAGCTTCATGCCGCGCGAAAGGGCGCTGACTTCCTGGTTCCGGTTTTCGAAACGGCCGCGGCCGGTCATTAACTGGAGATAGTCGACAATGACTAACCCGACTTTATTTCGCTCCGCCTGAAGACGACGCAGCTTTGCGTGCATATCCATCAGGTGAACGCCCGGAGTGTCGTCGATGAAGAGCGGGGACTCCACCAGTTCGTGCAACGCCTGGTTGAGCTTGCGCCGCTCCTCCTGGGTGAGGTATCCCGCGCGGAACCGCTGGCTGTCCACCCGCGCCGTGGCGCAGAGCATACGGGTGAGCAGCGACTCGTTCGACATTTCGAGCGAGAACACGGCGACGGTCTGCTTGTTCTTCAGCGCAACGTGCTGCGCGATATTCAAAGCCAGGGCGGTTTTCCCCATCGAGGGCCTTGCGGCCAGAATAACGAGGTCGCCGCCGTGCAGCCCGCCGGTGTATTCATCGAACTTCGTGAATCCGGTGCTGATGCCCTTGATCCGCTTGCTCGGGTCGAGAAACGCCGTGATCCCGCCCTCGTAGGATTGGAGGATCTGGTCGGGATTCTGAAGGCCGTTCTTTACGCGGGCCTCGCCGAGCTTGAGAATGGTCTCTTCCGCCCCGGCCAGGATATCGCCGGGCTCCTCCTCGCCCAGCAGGCAGCGGTTCATCATGTGCTGCGAGGCGAAGATGATGCGCCGCAGCACGGCCTTGTCCTTGACGATCCGGATGTAGCTGTCGAGGTTCGGGATCTGCGGCAGGCCGTCGTCGAGCGAAACCAGGTAGCTCAGCCCGTCGCAGGCCTCCAGTTCGTTGAACTTCAGCAACTCGTTGGCGACCGTGACGCGGTCGATGCGCTCGCCGCGATCCTGGAGATCGCCCATCCGTTTGAAAATGCGGCGGTGCTTCTCCAGGCTGAAGTCTTCGGCCTCGAGCGTCCCGGCGGCCTGCACGTAGAAGGCGTCGTCGAGCAGGATGGACCCGAGCACGAATCGCTCGGCGTCTACGTTGGTGGGAAGACCTTTCTCCAAGACGTTGCTGGCTGACATGGCGTGAATGCCCTAGATTAGCCTGTCTCGCGGCGGGGTGCGGCCGAAGATTTGCCCCGTCGTTTTGAGAGGGTTAGGCTTTGGATAAACCATCCGGTTGCACCTTCCCGGGGGTCCTTGCGGAAACCGCTTTGAATCAGCGGCCCAATCCGCGAATTCCGCAGGCATCCTCACAGGTCCCACAGGATTTCCACAGGCCCGAACATAAGCTTGTTTTTCTGTTGTACCGAATTGGCGCGCGCAAATCCAGCGGGACAGGGCATAATCGGCTTTTGGGAGGAATACCGGATGTCCTTCTGGCTGACGTCGGCCCATATGTGGCGGGACATGTTCGTAATGGGGGTGCCGCTCGCGGAGAAAGTGCTGCGGCCCGTTATCGTCTATATTTTTCTGGTGGTGGCGCTGCGCATCTTCGGCAAGCGCGAACTCGCGCAGCTCAATCCGTTCGACCTGGTGGTGCTGCTCTCGCTCTCCAACACCGTGCAGAACGCGATTATCGGCGAGGACAACTCCCTGCTGGGCGGAGTGATCGGCGCCACGTCGCTGCTGCTCATCAATTACCTGGTAGTGCGGTTCCTGTTTCGCCACCGGCGCCTGGACCAGGTGTTCGAAGGCAAGCCGACCGTCCTGATTCAGAACGGTTGTGTGGTCCGCGGCAATCTTGCCAAAGAACTGCTGACGCGTTCCGAACTGATGACCGTACTGCACCGCCAGGGGTTCGACTCGATTTCCGAAGTCGACCAGTGCATCCTCGAGCCGGGCGGCACGTTTTACATTCAACGCAAGATGCCGCCGCAGGACCAGGTTCAGCACGAGGCCGTGATGAAGGAAATGAAGGAACTCGGCGCCAAGCTCGACCGCCTTCTGGCCGGCAGCGCGTGATTGTGAAGCGGAGCACTTTGCCCCTCCGGCTATAATAAAGGTCGGAGGAATGGCCGAGCGGTTGAAGGCGGCGGTCTTGAAAACCGTTAGTGGGGTGACTCACTCGGGGGTTCGAATCCCTCTTCCTCCGCCATATATTAAGTTGTTGTTTTTATGCTGTTTATAGCCAAATAAGACTGGAGTGTAGGGCATTCTGCTGGTAAGATGGTTGGAGTGTCTTCGTCTTCGGTACTGCATCTCACACGTCGTGAAATCTACTGCCGCCATGCTGTAGAGTGCCAAAACGCTGGCAAAGCCAAGGCCCGGAGCATCTTCGGTTGTCGGTGTCCCATCTATGCCAGAGTGCTGGTGGTCCATCCTGTCACCAAAAAAGAGATATTCAGATTCGATGGGAGTGTAACCAGATTCGGCCTTTCCACCAAGGTAGCGGTGGAACGAACCGTTGAGGCATGGATTCAGAAGGCCCTTCAGGGTGATGATCCGTTGGCGACTCCCAAAACGGTGGATGAAGCGGTCAAGACTTATCTGCAAGAAAAGGAAAACAGCTTCCGGGGCCGCATGAAAGAGTGGCACAAGGGGAAGTCACTGTCCATCCGCAAGTACGCTGATGTGCTGAATCCCTTGAGCGGGTACTTGGAGAAGACCCACGGTCTGAAGTACCTAACGGACGTGGAGACCGGACACCTTTCCAACTATCTCTACTCCCGGCCCGGACGCAAGACCACCGACAGGGCTACGGGAGAGACGGCGCAACAACCGAAATCGGCCAACTCACTCCAGAAGGAACAGGAGAACGTCAGGCAGTTTTTCAAACGATGCCGCCAACTTCGATTCATCACCTACGATCCCGCTGAGGCACTGTTGCCGATCACCGTTGATGATGAGGGTGCGGACCCCTTCACGCTCGAAGAGAAGACGGCGATCATCAAGGCGATCAGACCGACATTTCCAACAATCCACAAAAAGGTCCGTGCGTTCGTGTTGCTCCAAATGTACACCGGGTCTCGAATTTCGGATGCTGCCACGGCTGAGATTTGCAAATTGGAGGATGACGGCCTCTGGATCAAGACGAAGAAAAGCGGAGAGACCGTGGAGATCTATCACGAACTGGAACCATTCGTAGTCAAGGCCCTTCGAGATCTTCGAGACAGCGATCCCTCATCGGAAAAGTACTTTTTTTGGACGGGAAATTCCACGCTGAAAACATTGGTTTCGGATTGGACCGGGAAGTTGCTAGACCTCTTCACAGCCGCCAAGATTCCGAACCACAAGCGATCCCACAACTTCCGGGATTCACTTGGCAGCGGCGTTAGCACCTACGGGCGGACTCAGGATGCACAGGTCGCACTAGGCCACAAGCGGATCACGACAACGGAGCGTTTCTATCTGAAAAAGTCGAAGAAGGACTTCGATGATATGAACAGTGCGAAGCGACGTTTCTGGGATTCCGAACGGCAGCAACTTGGCGGGAAAATGATCGGGGAAGATGAGGATGAGGGCTGAGGCAGTCTCCGATCTTCTGGTGCGATCATGCGGCTTTCAGATCGTTATAGGACGTGAGCCTTTTCCATTCCCGTTCCACAACGGACTCCGGGATGCGGATGAAGCGTTTGATGTTGCGGAACTCGTTTTCGTTTACCTTTACAAGCACACCGGGAAGATCCCGGAAGTGGCGATACGTCATGATGTAAGACCACGAGTACATGGCGGCGACTTCCTTGACGGTATAGGACTTCTCAATCTGAAACCGCTTGGGACTTGCTATCAGGACCAGCGGCAGCGGCTTGGTCTGGGAATCTTCTGGGATCGGTAGGCTGTTCATTCGTCATCTATCCTTCAATTCCATCGTAGCCGTCGAAGCCTTCGATACCCAGATCAGAACCCTCTCACAACCTCTCAGTTGCCTATCACACCCCTTCCTGTGAGATCAGTTGCCGCCACTCGCAGTCGATAACGGCGGCAACTGCCTTCAGGCTCTCACGCTGCTTCCTAAAACGAAAAGTCCCCGCCCGGATTCGATACAGAGTCGCAATGCTGACACCCGCTTGCTCCGCTAGAGTCTCCAGCGTGTGGCCCGTTTTATCCCTCCACCGATCAATCAAGCTCTTCGGTGATTCGGCGGCTCCAGAAGTTGGAGCGGACGGCCCTGCCAGATACGAGCGATCTTGTGGCAGATTCTTGTCCAACGCCGGATCGTATGGTTCCAGTTTTTCGATTGTGGGCCGGATGATCGACATGTAGGAGTCTAGGTACGACTTCTCAACCACACCAACTCCGAGATTCACGGTGCGCTTCCAGTCTGGTTCTTCGTCCAGATCCGGCTCTGGTAGCCAGCCAGCGTCCACCGCTATCTCAAAGGCCCAATGCGGGATTACCTCAATGTCCCACTTTGTGATCTTTCCGTGCAGGATAAGCAGGACTTCGGCAAGTCCGCCGCATACTGCATTGAGGGCCACGCCAAGTGTGGCTTGGTCAAGTTTATCCGAAGCATCCATAAAGGTTCAGTTTGACAGGTTTCGCAGACCGGACTGTTGCCACGAAGAAGATTAAAGGACGTTAATCTCTTGAACATAGGGTACAAAATCCGTGGTCGGAGCCTTCATCTGAGATCGTCACGAACGGGTGGGCCGGAAGAGTGCGGTGTTGCTAAATATGTTTGAAACAAAAATATGTCGAACATACCTCAAGTCACCCGGCTCCCCGCCGTTCCGATGACCGTTGCAGCCCTGATGCGGCGGTCAATGCCCGATGTCCAGAACTACGATTCCGATACGCTTCCGCTACTTCGGTTGGGGCGAAACTACAAGCACGGCTTCATTGAATCGCTCATCGCAGTACCGGGGAACATTTATGCAGTGGCGAACTTCAACCAGAAAGGGCTGGAACCGGACTGGTGCCGGAAGAAGTTCAATCTGTTCGACATGAAGGTTGCCCGGTGTTTGCTCGGAAGCAATTGGAGCCGAAAACCGGAGTCGGAGCGGCCACGCTGGATAGCCGTCCCGGAACAGGCGACGTTTCTCCACTACAACACTATCTGGGATGTCCCCGTTCACCTTCAAGAGCGATTCTTCCTTGAAGCTCCGGGAATCTGGCGGAAGGTAGTGCCATCGGGCCAATTCTTCGTTCAGGTAATCGGAGAAGAAGAAGGGGAGACCATCGCAACGAGAATCTACTCGGGGAAGACGTTTCATCCACGATGGACCATCGACCACACGATCCTCAGCACTGAGTTTCGGCAGAAGAGGCACTAACAATCGGTTTGGGCTGTACCACACGGCAATCGCCTGTAGGGAGACCCCAGACGTTTCACATTTAAGCTCGAACGGTGGCCCATAAAGTCCACCGTATTGGTATTCCTATGCTCAAAAACAGAAAAGAGAACGACATCGATAGAACAACAACCACGATGATTGAAAAGTTCACGAAAGATCTTGTGAACAAAGTTATTGAAGAAGAAGTCGGACCCCTGATCCGATCAGAGATCACCGAATCCATGAATACCCTGACGGACTACATTCGGCAGATGATCCGGGAAGAGATCGCAGAGAGAACCATCCTGTGCTGACCTTCACCCAATGGCTTCTCAACGAAGAAGCGCAAGCGAAGCCGCTGGCGACAGCGGCTTCAGAACTGCAACCCAAGAGAGACCGGAAGGCCCTCTCAAGAATTGAAGCAATGCTGGCCGAACTGATGGCCCGGAGGACTGGCGATGCCGCTGAAAGAAACTGACCTAACGCATTACCTCCAGCTTCGGCTGAACCCGGCGACGGTGGCGGAGATTGATTCAGTCATCGCCACCGTCCCAGAGCTTGCAGAGTTTACCCGATCCGGTTTCATCCGTGCCGCAATCAGGTACAGCCTATGGTCCACGGGCGAACACCAACGGCAGCAACGGGAAGCCATAGGACCTGACGCTACTTGATCGGCCCCACGGGACGCTGGAGAATAGGAAACCGCTTTCCCATCTCCTGTTCCAACGCCTTCCATTCGGCCATCTCGCCAGCAATGCGGTTTGCATCCGGCATCGGTCTGGATAACTCCCGTCCAATGTGTTCGGACAGGAATTGAATTTGGGACCAGAGGTCCAGAAGTTCCGTGAGTTGAGCCGATCCCCCCCGGATCGGCTCTGCAAGTTTCGGATGCGAAATCATGCCCTAGACTCCTTCTCCCGGATTAGCCGCTTCAACCACTGGATCTGTTTGGCGAGTTCCAACGCCGGGTTGTCGAAGGACAACTCATCAAGTGTGTGTTGGGCCACTCGGAGGTAGGCCGTCATGGTCGGTCCTTCTGGATTGCGGCGGCAGTGCTCTCGAAGTCTGTGTTCGTTGGCCGTCCGTTGGAGCGTCAGAAGTTGCAACGAATCATCGAATAGGTTCAGCATGGCAGTCTTCATGAGGAACAGCGGCCTAAGCCGCAACCTCCAGTTCGACAGCACCCACGAAGGAATACCGCTTTACGAGCGTTACCAGTTCGTCCTTGAGATTGTTGAGATCAGCCCCGTGCTGATCGGCCACTTCCCGGCTGATGATGATGGCGAGACGATTCCGCACGGGTGCCGGGGGCGGGGGTGGTTCCAGATCAATCACGGACTCAGCACCAACGGCGGCAGCACTCGTATTCTTGTCAACAACCCGAAGCCCCGTATTCTTTGCAGCGGCTCTCACAGCGGCCTTTTTAGTTTCCGGTTTCGGAGCCGAAGGCTCCGCCACTGGCGAAGGACTGATTGCAGGTTCGCCATCCTCTTCGGATTTCGTATCCGAAATTTGTTCCCCACCCACGGCCACTGATTCGTTGGACGCCGCCGTTTTATGTGCCTTGTTCCATGTCTCCTTCAAATCCGTGATGTCCTTCCCCGTCATCTTTGGATGTATGACGCCCCTTTCAATCCCATCCCGGAAGATCACTTCTTCGAGTTTCATCAATTGGTATAACTTGTCCCACGACGCCGGAAGCAACTTGGCGGTCTTTTCGTCCGTCACCCGCTGGCTTTGGGCTATCTGCATCAGGCGGCACGCCACGGTGTAGTCGAACGGGCAATGCTCTTCGATGAGCCGTCGCCATTCACTCGGAGTAAGATTCATTCGGGCTTCGCAGAGAAGATAGCCCATCGCTGCTATCCCGGCAATGGCTTTGCTCCAGCACAGATCAACCCTCTGGCAGTAGAAGTCGAAGTTCTTGGCTACATCGGGCTTGTAAGCGGCGTGAAGTTCAGCGGCTTCTGGCTTCATCACGGCGACATCGTGGGCGGGGTGGGAATTTGGGAAAGCGACCATCGAAACTGGCAACTTCCCGGAGCTTTCATGCGTCTGTAAGTGATTCATTTTAATCTCCTTGCAATCGTTGGTACATTCCCAAGATAACGACCAGACACAAGAATTCCCAGATCACAAAGCTGTCACAGAACTATCACTTCCCTCTCACACCTTCGACAGACTTTCGGATCCGAAATGGGGACGGTCCATCCGGCCACGCATACGAATGGTCCCGTGTTTTTTCAATAACTTAAACTTTTCTTCAGAATAGTTGACAATCCACCCACCCAAAGTTACGATGAAAAGGTGCCGGAAAAATGTTTTGCCTATCTCCGTGTCAGCGGCAAGGGCCAACTGAGTGGCGATGGCTTCACCCGGCAACTCGAAGCGATTAGAGTTTATGCCAAGGCCAACGATATTCGCATCGTGAAGACGTTCCGTGAAGAAGGCGTTTCCGGTACAAAGGAACTTGAAAACCGTCCCGCACTCATGGCCCTGATGGAAGCCCTTCACGCCAACGGAACGAAGTTGGTATTGATTGAGCGACTGGATCGTCTCGCACGGGATCTGATGGTGCAGGAAAGCATTCTTCACGATTTGAAGAGCCACGGCTTTCGGCTGGTCAGCGTAGCAGAACCGGATCTGTGCCGGGATGATCCTTCTCGGAAATTGATGCGCCAAATTATGGGCGCATTCGCTGAGTACGAAAAAACCATGATCGTCTGCAAACTTCGGGGAGCACGCCAGCGAAAACGGTCTCGCACGGGTGAATGCGAAGGCGCAAAGCGATTCGGTTTTTACGAAGGCGAAGGCGTGGCGTTGGACAAAATGCGACACCTTCGGGCTGAGGGATTGGGCTACGATTCGATTGCATCTAAGCTGAATGATGAAGGTGTGAAAACCCGACGTGGTGCCAAATGGCATCCGTACACCGTCTCCAAGATTCTTGCGAGACTGTGAGGCAAATGACTTGCCCCGCCCCAATCTCCACTTCCAGCGTAAAAAGGAATCGGTGAGCGAAGTGTCGTCGCACACCCCTGTCAGTTCTGGACGAAGAGAATTCCAGAATGGGTTCCCGGTCAATTGGACTGCTATGCACGCCGCCATGTTTTGGAAGCCGGGAAATCTGACCGGAACTTGCGGAAGATCAGGCAGATGACCTTCGCCGCTGACGCTCGGACTTGATGTGCTCTTGCAGTCTCTGGTGTGGGGCCAGCGGAAACGGGTGGTCCCATTCCCGTTCGTAACCTTCAACGCCCCATGCTTCCAGAGTCTTCTTCAGTTCCCCATCCACCTGAACAGCGAAATCGAGAACGTCACAGTCACCCGAGAAGGCAACCCGATCTAACTCCAGTCGCCATTCATGCCTGTTCGGGGCGACACGGACTTCGTTAAACCATAGAACTTCAACGGTCAGGCGTGAATCCTGACGCCTGAACTTCCAAGTAATCTGGCCCGGTTCCAATTCCCAAGCACAATCAGCCGTGTTCGTTGTGAAAAGGCTTTGCACGGCGGCAACGAAATCCCCCAACGCATCGCAAATAAATATACGAAGCCGGGATGGATACGCTGGTCTGCCCGTCGCTGACCGTCGCTGCTGCCCAACCCGCTCCCTCAAGCTTGTATGTGAACTGAACCATTTTGCGGTATCGTAATGTTCGCTATCCGCTTCGCCGCACTCCGTTGTAGCATAACGAGTGGATGGACACAGGGATTCGGGCCGTCGCAATCTCTTGGAGTCTTCCGGGCGTGGGATTGGGACACATCGAAATGAAGATTGAAGCCGATATGGACGAACGTGACGCCAAAGTGATCAAGGACGTTGAAGAGCATGGCTGGCACGTAATCAAAGTGCTTGCTGACGAATCTGGCCCCGCCTTCGCTTACTCCATTGGACTGTTCCAGTCCTTCAAGCACCCGGAAATCCTGATCGTGGGCTTGGCTCCTGACACCATGCACCAGATCATAAACAACATTGGAATTGACGTGAAGCAAGGCAAGGCTTTTCAGGTTGGCAGTCTATACAACGACATCCTTGACGGGTACGATTGCGCCTTTCGAGAAGTCCTACCAGAGTATTATCGTTTGCTTTTTGGATGGGCAGTCTGGTTTTACAACGGCACTGATTTTCCAGTTGTCCAATGTGTGTGGCCTGACCGGAACCAGCACTTTCCTTGGGACCGGAATTGCGAAGTTGGAATTCGGCGGGATCAACGAACATACTCTGAGGTCAGCCGATGACCGTGTCATCGGTGGCCGTCATGACTTCGTTCCTGATGTACGCTGCTACAAAACAGAACTGTCGGGAAGTCTGCATGAAAGATGCGATAAAACCCGAAAATACCGAGAGACGGGAAAGAAGAGGTTTGCTGAAAAATCAACAACATGCCTATTTTCAATAGCCTAGAAGGTGAGCGAATCCCTCTTCCTCCGCCATCGTACGATGGCTATTTGCCCCCTTCCCTTCCAATTTACAACGCTCTGGAACTAAGCTAATGTCGTTGTTTTCAAAGATCGAGTGGACCGATGCGACATGGAACCCTGTGCGTGGTTGCACCAAGATCAGCCCTGGCTGCAAGCATTGCTACGCAGAACGGTTTGCGGAGCGCTTCAGGGGCGTGAGGGGGCATCCCTTCGAGCAAGGCTTCGATCTCAGGCTTGTACCGCATAAACTGGGCGAACCCCTTCGGTGGAGCGAGCCGAGAATGATTTTTGTGAACTCGATGAGCGATCTTTTCCATGAAGGGGTCCCGGACTCCTACATCGATCAGGTGGTCGCCACCATGCGCCTTGCGCGATGGCACACGTACCAGGTCCTAACGAAGCGCTCTGGCCGGCTTAGGGAGTTGCTCGCCGGTCGCTTAAGGGACGCAGCGGCAGAGGCTCATATTTGGTGGGGTGTATCGGTGGAAGACCGTCAGTATGGACTGCCTCGAATTGCCGATTTGCAGGCTGAGCCCGTGGCAATGCGGTTCCTTTCCGTTGAGCCGCTGCTGGAGGATATCGGCGAACTGCCGCTTGCGGGAATTTCGTGGGTGATCGTCGGCGGGGAAAGCGGCCCCGGCGCGCGCCCGATGAAAGAGGAGTGGGTTCTTTCGATCCGGGAGCAATGTGAGGCAGCGCAAGTCCCGTTTTTCTTCAAGCAGTGGGGCGGCGTGCGCAAGAAAGCGGCGGGAAGAGTGCTTTGCGGCCGAACCTACGACGGCGTCCCCAATCGTGTGCAGAACTCCAGCCCGCCTGCTGTGGTGCGCCTGCAGCGTGCACTCGAAATCGAGACCCAGGCGCTTGTGCAGGTATCGTACGATGGCTACTTGCCCCCGAGCGTGTGAATGTACGCGGCGAGGCCGCCGATCTCCTGCTCGCTCAACTTGTTCCCGTAGGCCGGCATCTTCCCTTTTCCGTTCTTGATCACTTCCGCCAGCGCCGCGTCGCTCTGCTGCTGCACGGCGGGCGACGTCAGGTCGGTGGCATGTTCGTGCCGGGCGATGAATCCTGTCGCCTTTCCATCCTTACCGTGGCAACTGGAACACTTCTGCCGGAATAGCGATGCGGAGTCCTTGGTGTCTTTGTCCGCCCGGGCGGCGAGCGGTAGGGTTCCGAGCATCGCAACGATCATGATGGTCCCCAGTCTCATATTCCTATTCTCTCCGAATCGCGCGATTCGTTGCGTTAAACTGTACGGTCGTGATCGTACCTGCCGTCCCTGATTCTGATACGGCCCTGCTCAGTTACCGGCGCGGGGCGGATGTGCCTCTTCTCGAACACACGATCTCGCAGGCGTTGCGCCTTGCCGCGCTGCGGTTTCCGGACCGGGAGGCCCTGGTCGTCTGTCATCAGAATGCCCGCTTTACGTGGAGTGAGTTGGATGCGGAAGTCACCCGCACCGCGCGCGGGTTGGCGGGGCTCGGGCTAGGGCCGGGCGACCGCGCCGGCATCTGGGCCAGCAACTGCGTCGAATGGGTCCTGCTGCAGTACGCGGCGGCCCGGGCCGGCATCATCCTCGTGAACGTCAACCCGGCGTACCGCTCGCACGAACTCCGTTTCGTGTTGCAGAGGTCGCACATCCGGGCGCTGTTCCTGCGCGCTGCGGATCCGCGCGCGAACTATCGCGAAATCCTGAGCGAAACGCGCAACGGCGACCGGCTGCCGCTCGAGCACGTGGTGTGGCTCGGCGAAGACTCATGGCGGTCCATGATCGAGCAGGGCCGCGACTACCAGGAAGACGCCGCCAAACCGGATGACGTCGCCAACATTCAGTACACGTCCGGCACCACCGGCGCGCCCAAGGGTGTGATGCTCTCGCATCGCAACCTGCTCAACAACGGGATGGCGATCGGGATCGCGCTCCGCTGCACGGAAGAGGACCGGATCTGCGCGCCCGTGCCGCTGTACCACTGCTTCGGGTCGGTTATCGGGTCGATGGTTTCGGTGGTCAACGGCGCGGCCCTGATCCTGCCCTCGGCGCAGTTCGACCCGCTGGCGACCCTTCAGGCGGTTCACCGCGAGCGGGCGACCACGCTCTACGGGGTCCCCACTATGTTCATCTCGGAACTGGAACATCCGGAGTTCGAGCGCTTCGATCTCACCTCGCTTCGCAAGGGCGTGATGTCGGGTGCCCCCTGCCCTATCGAACTGATGAAGCACGTGGGGAAGCGGATGCACATCGAGCGGATGACGATCCCGTATGGCCAGACGGAATCCTCGCCGGTAATCACCATGTCGAACATCGACGACCCGTTCGAACTGCGCGTCACGACCGTGGGCGCCCCGCTGGCGAACACCGAGGTGCAGATCGTCGATGCCGAAAGCCGCGAGCGGCTGCCGGTCGGCAGGCAGGGCGAGTTGTGTACCCGGGGCTACCTGGTGATGAAGGGCTACGACGCCGACCCGCGGGCCACGGCCGAGGCGATCGACGCCGAGGGCTGGCTGCATACGGGCGACCTCGCCATGATGCGCCCCGACGGGTACATCAGTTTCAAAGGCCGCGCCAAGGATACGATCATCCGCGGCGGCGAGAACATCTATCCGCGGGAGGTCGAGGATTTCCTGCACACCCACCCGAAGATCGCCGATGTCTACATCGTCGGGCTGCCCGATGCCAAGCTGGGCGAGACCGTGCTGGCGTGGGTCCAGTTGAAAAAGGGCGAGCAGGCGACGGCCGAAGAGATCCGCGAGTTCTGCAAAGGGAAGATCGCGTATTTCAAGGTTCCGCAGTATGTACGCTTCGTGGATTCCTTCCCCATGACGGTCAGCAAGAAGGTCCAGAAGTTCCTCATGCGGGAGCAGGAAATCCGGGAGCGGGGACTCGAGGCCATCGCCCGCCAGGAAACCGCATAAAATACAGGACGTGAACCGGCGCGATTTCTTTACCCGTTGCGGGCTTGGCGGTTACTCCCTCGTCGTACTGGCGGACGGTCTTCAGGGCCAGTCATCCGCACCTGTCCATCCGGATTTCGAACGCATCGCGCCCCGCGATGCGCCCTTCGCCAACACTGAGCCGCACCTGCGGCGGGTGGACCTGGAAACCGACGTCCTGGTTGCGGGCGGAGGCCTTGCCGGAGTTTGCGCGGCGATTGCGGCCGCGAGGCACGGAGCGCGGGTGGTGCTCGTCCAGGATCGCTCGCGGCTGGGCGGCAATTCGTCGAGCGAAGTCAAAATGCACGTGGTGGGAGCCAACTGCCATACCGGACGGCCGGGCTGGCGGGAGGGTGGGCTGCTCGAAGAACTGCGGCTCGCCGATGCCGTGAATAACCCGCAGCGCTCGTTCGAACTATGGGATCTCCTGCTGTACGATAAGGTCGTCAGCGAGCCTAACATCACCCTCCTCCTGGAGACGGTTCTTTGTTCGGCCTCGGTAAGAGACGGCGCCATCACCGAAGCTGTGGGCCGCTGCGACAAGAGCGAGCACATCTACCGCATACGGGCGAAGATCTACTGCGACTGCACGGGGGATTCCCGGCTGGCGCTCGAAGCCGGGGCCGATATGCGCACCGGCCGAGAGGCCCGTTCCGAATATAACGAGCCGCTCGCGCCCGAAGCGCCCGACAACCGAACCCTGGGATCGAGCATCCTGTTCACCTCGCGGCTGTACCACAACCCCATGCCGTATACGCCCCCCAAGTGGGCGCGCAAAATTACGAAAGAGCAGCTCGTCCACCGCGGAATCACCAGCTGGGAGTATGGGTATTGGTGGATCGAGTGGGGCG
Organism: Bryobacterales bacterium; assembly: GCA_963796485.1. Classification (GTDB taxonomy): domain Bacteria; phylum Acidobacteriota; class Terriglobia; order Bryobacterales; family Bryobacteraceae; genus CAWCDJ01. Next base: position 80,317 of record CAWCLV010000006.1, on the reverse strand, counting down.
GCGACAAGGACATCATTGCCGATAACGAGCGCATCCGCTTCGAACTGCTTTCGATCGTGACCGGCGTCTGGGACTACATCAAAAACAGCGGCGAGTTCCCGGACAGCCGTTACTGGGCGATGGACTGGGTTGGAATGATGCCGGGGAAACGCGGCAGCCGGCGGCTTCTCGGTGACCACGTCCTCACGCAGCACGACCTGATGCAGGGAAATTTCGCGGATGCCGTGGCCATCGGAGGCTGGCCGATGGACGCGCATCCGCCCGAAGGTTTCGACCGTCCCGACCTGCCGCCCAACACCACGGTCCGGCCGCCCGAAGTTTACAGTATTCCCCTGCGGTCGCTCTACAGCCGGAACATCCGCAATCTTTTCATGGCGGGGCGCAACATCAGCGCCAGCTATGTAGCATTCACCTCGGCGCGCGTGATGGCCACCTGCGCGGTGGAGGGCCAGGCGATCGGCACGGCGGCGGCGCGATGTATCGAGGCGGGAATCGGGCCGCGCGACCTGGCGGGAAACGCGAAGCACATGGTGGTGGTGCAACAGAACCTGCTGCGCGACGACCAGACCATCAAGGGTCTGCACAACCAGGACCCGCACGATGTGGCGCGCGCCGCGCGGGTGACCGCTTCCGCCGAGGAAGGCGATGCCAAAGCGGCGCTGGTGCTCGATGGATTCACCAGAGACATGCCCGATCAGTACGGTAACCCTGTTGAATTTCACCACTGGGCTGCGCTGTGCGAAGCGGGCCGGCCCGCCTGGATCGAACTCCGCTGGCCGCAGCCGCAGCGAATTCGCGAGGTGCAGTTAATCTTCGACAGCGGCTTCCGCCGGCAGTTAACGCTGAGCGCCCAGGAGACTCAGAACATAAATATGTTGCGCGCGCCGCAGCCCGAGACGGTGAAGGAATACCGCGTCACCTGCCGGACCGCGGCGGGCGAAATCCGGGGTCTGGCAACCGTGGCAGACAATTTTCAGCGACTGAACAGAGCCCGGTTCGACCCCGTCGAGGCGGAGACGCTTCGAGTGGAAGTCCTTGCCACGAATGGCGACCGGCTCGCGCGAATTTTCGAGATCCGCTGCTATTCTTAACGCAAGCCCACCCTCCGGTAACGCTACGTTACCGATATTTTACTTGACTTGGATAGTAGAAAAGCACTATAACTCATCAACAGCATCTTGCTGTCCATGTAATCGGCGCCTTCGCGGCGGCCGGCTGAAGGGGAGGGGTAAATGCAACGTACAAGATTTCTGCGGCCATACCTGTCGCTTGTCGCGATGGCATGGCTCGCCAGTGTCGCTGTTCAACCAGGGCATGCCCAAGTTCTTTACGGATCCGTGATTGGCACGGTTACGGATCAAAGCCAGGCTCTGATTCCGGGAGCCACTGTCACGCTGACCAATAGAGCCACGGGAACATCCCGCGAAGCGACGTCGGATCAGGGCGGGCGCTACTCTTTCGTCAACGTGCTCTCGGGCAACTACGACCTGAAAGTGGTCTCCCAGGGCTTCCGTACCTTCACGGTGAACAACGTCGATGTGAGCCCGAACGTGGTTGGCCGCGTCGATGTGAAGCTGGAAGTCGGTCAACTGACGGAGCAGGTGACGGTCGAAGCGAGCGCCGTGGAACTGCAGACGGACAAATCCGACACACATTCCGAAATTGTCTCCAAGCAGATCAACAGTCTGCCGCTGAGCGGCTACCGCAACTACCAGAGCCTCATCAACCTGGTGCCGGGCGCCACTCCGGCGGCGTTGCAGAATTCGATCACCGATACACCCGGCCGCGCGCTCCAGACGCACATCAACGGCGGGAACGCGCAGACCAACATCACCCGCATCGATGGCGCCGCCAGCGTGAACGTGTGGCTGCCTCACCATGTCGGCTACGTCGCGCCGGAAGAGACGATCGATACCGTCAACATTACGACCAGCGCGGCTGACGCCGAACAGGGGATGTCCGGCTCGTCGGCTATCACTTTGATCACCAAATCGGGGACCAACGACATTCACGGCAGCGCTTACGAATTTCACGACGACCAGCACCTGAAGGCGCGCAACTTCTTCCAACAGGCGGGCACGGCCAAACCGCTGAGCATCTATAACAATTTCGGGGCCACGAACGGCGGAGCGATCGTGAAGAACCGGTTGTTCTACTTCCTGAGTTACGACGGCACGCGGCAGCGGCAGGCATCGCCGGGGTTCTACTCGGTGCCGACGGCCGACCAGCGGGCAGGCAACTTCAGCGCGTATCCAACCATCATCTATGATCCGAACACGGGTAACCCGGATGGCACCGGGCGTCAGCCGTTCGCCGGAAATATCATCCCCACCGCCCGGCTCGACCCGATCACGCAGAAGTTGCAGACCTACTATCCGCTGCCGAATGTTCCGGGCGCCGGGACACTCAACAACTACTACGCGGCAGGCGGCCCGATTCTGAACCGCAACTACTTCGACGCGAAGATCAATTTCAACCTCAACGATAAGGAATCGATTTGGGGCCATTACGGCCGGATGTGGGCGAAGGCGGGCGGCAAGGCGGTATTCGGATTGGCCGGCGGACCGGGCTTGGGCGGATCGGACCCGGGCTTGGGAGACACGCTGATCCAGGTGGGGACGATCGGGCACACGCACACCTTTTCGCCGCACGTAATCCTCGACGGCGTGCTTGGTTATGAACGCCAGGGGCAGTCGGTCATCCCCAATGATTACGGCACCAACTATGGCCAGCAGTTCGGCATCCCGAACACCAATGGACCGGATCCGCGGCAAAGCGGGTTCCCGAATATCGGCCAGAGCAACTACACCGGTTTTGGTGTGCCCAGTTGGATGCCCGTGACTCGCGTGGAGGAAAGCTGGACACAGAGCGACAACATCACGTACAGCCATGGCGCCCACGAGTTCCGCTTCGGATTCGACCTGGTACGGCATCACCTGAACCACTGGCAGCCGGAGATCGGAAACGGTCCCCGCGGCTACCTGGGCTTCGGCGGCGGACCCACGGCCCTCAACGGCGGCGCGGCGCCCAACCAGTACAACGGTTATGCGACCTTCCTGCTTGGGCTCGACACGTCCACCGATAAGAGCCTCCAATATATCCTGTCTACCGGCCGCGAATGGCAGTTCGGCTGGTACGCGCGCGACCGCTGGCAGGTGAGCCGCAACCTGACCGTGAACATCGGGCTGCGCTACGAGTTTTATCCGCTGATGACCCGCGCCGGAAAGGGCATCGAGCGCTACGACCCCGTCACCAACAACGTATTCCTCGGTGGCCGCGGCAACACGCCGTACAACGCGGGAATTACGGTCAGCCATAAACTGTTCGCCCCGCGCGTTGGAATCGCTTACCGCCTCGGCGACAAGACGGTTATCCGGAGCGGCTATGGCATCAACTTCGACCCGATTCCGTTCTCGCGCCCGTTGCGCGGCTGGTATCCGCTGGTGATCGACGCCGCCAACAACGCTCCGAATGGCTTTGGGTCCGCCGGCACCATCGAACAGGGCGTTCCCAATGTGGTGGGGCCGAATCTATCGACCGGCGTTGTGCCGCTGCCCGGCAACGTCGCCGAGCGCAGCCCGTGGGGCGGCATGGTCCACCGCGGCTACGAACAATCCTGGAACCTGACGGTGGAGCGCAAGCTGCCGCAGGATGTCCTGATGTCGGTCGCCTACGTGGGATCTCATTCGACGCACCTGCTGGCCGACTACGATATCAACTCGGGCTATCCCGGGTCGGGCATCGCCAATCTGCCGTACAACCTCGCTTACGGGCGCACCGTAGCGAGCAACATGTGGGACGGCTATCTCAGCTCCAACTACAACTCGCTCCAGGTGGCGGTGAACAAGTCCTTCTCGAAGGGCTTGATGATCAAGGCCGCATACACCTACTCGAAGACCATCGACTATACGGATGACGACGGCTGGGCCAGCGTGGGCTGGAACTGGGCGCCGGTATTCCAGCGCAATCGCGCCGCCGCGGGCTTTGACCGCGCGCACATTCTGCAGATCGGCTGGGTTTACGAACTGCCGCTCGGCAAGGGCAAGGCCTTCGCGAAATCGGGTGTCCCCGCGGCTGTTCTGGGCGGCTGGCAGGTCAACGGTGTGATGGCTGCCTACACGGGCACCCCCTTTACGGTCACCGATTCGGGATCGTTACTCAATGCGCCAAATAACACTCAGACCGCGAACCAGGTGAACCCGGTAGTCAACCAGATCGGCAACGTCGGCCCGGGCACCTTCTACTATGACCCGACGGCATTTGCGTCCGTAACGCAAGCGGCCACGTTCGGGAGCAGCGGCCGCAACATCCTCCGCAATCCCGGTATGTGGAACACGGACCTGACCATCAACCGCGAGTTCGCCATCAAGGAAAGGCTCAAGATGCAGTTCAGGGGCGAGTTCTACAACTTGCCGAACACGTCTCACTTCAACGGGCCGGCCAGCACCAGTGTGACGGGCGGCGCCAACTTCATGAGTATCCGGAGTTCCTACGGAGAACGGCAGATCCGGTTCGGTCTGCGCTTTCAGTGGTAACTTAGGTTCATGACTCAAAGGGTCGGGCGGGTCGCAATGCGGCTCGCCCTTTTCTCTTTTGGGGCCTGTCTCTGGGGACAGTCCGAAGAATTGGTCCGGGATTCCCAACTCGGCCACGAACTCATGGCCGCGGGCCAGTACGAGCAGGCCATTCCCATCTATCAGCGTCTCGTCAAAGCCCTGCCCGGCAACTCCGGGCTGCTGCTTAACCTGGGAATCGCCGAACATATGGCCGGGCGGGAGCGCGACGCGGTTCCCCATCTCGAAGCCGTTTTGAAGGCGCAGCCTGGCGAATTGCCTGCTCTCATCACTCTGGCGCAGGCCCGGCTGGCACTGAACGAACCCAGGCTGGCGATCGCTCCGCTCGAGAAGGTCGTCGCGGCGGATCCCAGGAACCACGAGGCGCGCGGCATGCTTGCGGCTGCGTTGCTGGACGCCGGGCGCTTCGAGGAGGCCGCATCGCGCTATCAGGAAGTGGCCGACGCGGCTCCGAACGATGCGCGCGCCTGGTACGGGCTCGGCATGAGCTATCAGGGTCTCGCCGGCAGCGTGTTCGACCAGCTACAGAAAATCGATCCGACGTCCCCCTATGTCTCGGCCCTGGTCGCGGATACGCGCGTCCAGCGGCGCCAGTATCGCAGCGCGTACTTCTTCTATAACGAAACGTTGAAGAAATTGCCGGACCTGCACGGGATTCATGGCGCTCTGGCCGGGGTCTATCGCAAGACCGGCCATTTGGATTGGGCCGACGCGGAGGACGCCAAAGAAGCGGCGCTCCCGGCGCCCGACTGCAAAGCCCATTCCGCCGCCTGCGAGTTCGCGGCAGGGCATGACGTTCAGTTGGTGAAAAGGACGCGGACCGGCGCCCCGGCCGAGACCCTATTCTGGCAATCCAAGGGCGCCAATGAACTGGCGCTGCAGTCGTTTTTCCGGCTGGGGCAATTGCCTCCTTCCGTCGAGATGCACCAGTTGAAGGCCGATATCGCGCGCGGTCAGGGAGAATACCTGGAATCCGTGAAGGAGTGGCGCGCGGCGCTCGAACTTTCGCCGGGCAATCCGCGGCTGGAGCACGAGCTCGCGGTTTCGTTGTTCATGGCGGCCGATTATCCGGCAGCGTTGGAGCGGGCGGTTCAGTTGCTGAAGGCCGATCCGCATTCGGCCGATGTCAACTTTATGGCGGGAGACAGCCTGCTGCGGCTCGAGCAGCCCGATAAGGCGCTGCCATACCTCCGCGCCGCGCTCTCGTCGGATCCTTCGCTGCGCGCGGCCGACGCTTCTTTGGGTCTCGCGCTGGCGCGACTGGGCAAGGGCGCGGAGGCGGTTCCGCATCTTGAGCGCGCGTTGGAACTGGACGACGATGGCAGCCTGCATTACCAGTTGGCGCGCGCGTATCAGGCCGCCGGCGCCGCGGAAAAGGCCCGCGCCGTTATGGCAGACTATCAACAGATCCTGAAACGAAATCAGCAGGTGAAGGATGAAGTGGCGCGCGAGGCGCAGATCGGGCCGCCGCGGTAATTTGCGATGAAGTGGGTATCCCTGGGATTTTTGGCCGCGACGCTGACGGCTGTAGTTTCGCCCATACGGTTTCACGAGATGGCGGATCAGGCCGGGCTGCGCTTCGTCCTGCAGAACAGCCCCACGCCCGACAAGCACCTGATCGAAACCATGCCCGGAGGGATCGCCGTCTTCGATTACGATGGCGACGGGCGCCCGGACATTTACTTCACCAACGGCGCGGAGATTCCCTCGCTCGAAAAATCGTCGCCGAAATACTGGAACCGGCTTTTCCGCAACGAAGGCAACCTGAAGTTCCGCGATGTCACGGAAGAGGCGGGTGTGGCGGGGGTTGGATACTCGATGGGCGCCGCCGCCGCGGATTACGATAACGACGGACATACCGACCTTTTCGTGGCGGGCGTCAACCGAAATACTCTGTATCACAACCTCGGCAACGGCCGGTTTGAGGATGTTACGGAAAAGGCCGGCATCCGCAGCGGGGAATGGGCGGTGGCGGCGGGCTGGTTCGACTACGACCGGGATGGGAAACTCGATCTCTGGGTGGTGCATTACGCAAAGTGGTCGGTAGCCGGCGACCGCTACTGCGGCGACCAGGCCCGCGGCATCCGCATCTATTGCCACCCGAAGTATTACGAGGGGCTCGCTTCGACTCTCTATCGCAATCGCGGGGACGGCACCTTTGAAGATGTCACCGAGCGCGCCGGGCTCGCCAAATACGCCGGGCGCGGCATGAGCGTGGCGTTCGCCGATTACGATCAGGACGGCTGGCCCGACGTATTCGTCACGAACGACAACATGCCGAATTACCTCTTCCACAACCGCGGAAACGGCACCTTCGAAGAGGTCGGGCTGCTCTCCGGCACTGCGCTGCGGGACGACGGAAAGTCCGTCGCGAGCATGGGGGCGGAGTTCAAGGACTACGACAACGACGGCCTGCCCGACATCTTCGTCACGGCGCTGGCCGGGGAAACCTTCCCGCTATTCCACAACCTGGGGAAAGACGGATTTGTGGATGCGACGCATCCCTCGCGGCTGGGCGCTCTCACCCTGAAACACAGCGGCTGGGGGCTCGGGGTTTTCGACTTCAATAACGACGGCTGGAAGGACCTGTTCACCGCCGATTCGCACGTCAACGACCTGGTGGCGCAGTTCGAGCCGGCGGTGTATCGCGAGCCGGACGGCGTTTTCGCCAACACCGGCGGCAAGTTCCAGGACGTTTCGGCCGACGCCGGAATGACGCTGGTCAAGGCGCACCGGGGTGCTGCGTTTGCGGATTTCGACGGGGATGGCCGCATCGATGCCGTGGTTTCCTCGCTGGAAGAGCCGGCCGAGTTTTGGCACAACATCAGCCCGGCGGCGGGGCACTGGATCATCCTGCGGCTTACGGGCACGAAGAGCAACCGCGACGGCATCGGCGCGCGGATCCGGGTCGGCAGCCAGTTCGCCGAGATGACCACGGCGTTGGGCTATGCGTCCTCGGCGGACTGGGGGGTGCACTTCGGCGTGGGGGCGGATGCCGTGATTCCGAAGATCGAGATTCGATGGCCGGGCGGGTCCGTGCAGACCCTGACGAATATCAAGGCCGACCAGGTGCTGAACGTCACCGAGAAAGAGTAGACCTCCCGGATTTCTTTTAGTGGCGCAGCCTCAGGCTGCCGTCCCGGCGCTCATGCCGAGACACGCCGGCTGGAGAGTCGACGCGGCAGGCTGAAGCCTGCGCCACGACGGAAGAGCTTGGCGCTAATCGCCACGGCCTCCGAGTAACTGGTCCAACTTGAAAGCGGCGCTGATCAAGCCGAGGTGCGTCAGCGCCTGCGGATAGTTACCCAGCATCTCTCCGCGCGATCCGATCTCCTCGGAGAACAGTCCCAGGTGATTGGAGTACGAGAGGATCTTCTCGAAAAGCAATTGCGCTTCTTCCAGATAGCCGGCGCGGGCCATCGCCTCGACCAGCCAGAAAGAGCATACGCTGAAAAAGCCCTCGCTTCCGGGCAGGCCGTCGGAAGCCGCGCCGTCCTGGCGATACCGCTTCACCAGGCTGTCGGATGCGAGTTGGGTGCGGATCCGCTCGATGGTGCCGAGCATGCGCGGATCCTTGGGCGAAATGAACAGCATGAGCGGCATCATCAGCAGGACGGCGTCGGTCGAATCCGAGCCCCAGTACTGCACGAAGCTGTTCAGGTCCTCGTTCCAGCCTTTCTCCATAATCTGGTGGTAGATGCGGTTGCGCTGGCGCCTCCACTCGTCGCCCTCGGTGGGGAATGATCGCTTGCGCGCCAACCGGACGCCGCGATCGAGCGCCACCCAGCACTGCAGCTTCGAATAGGTGAACGGTTTGCGCCCTCCGCGGACCTCCCAGATGCACTGGTCCGGCTGGTCCCAGTTCTCGGCGACCCAGTCCAGCATCCCCCTCACTTCCCTCCACATATCGTAAGAAAGGGCAGTGCCATATTTATCGTAAAGATAAATGGAGTCCATCAACTCGCCGTAAATATCGAGCTGAAGGTGGCCGACCGCGCCATTTCCAATCCGCACGGGCCGCGAAGACATGTAGCCGTCCAGGTGATCGAGCGTTTCCTCGGTCAGGTGGTGGCGGCCGTCGATCCCGTACATCACGTTCAAAGGGCCGTTCTCCGGTTCGGCTTCCGCAGCACGCTGCTGCATGAAGGTGGCAAAGGCGCCGGCCTCTTCGGTGTAACCGAGCCGGATGAGCGAGTACACCGTGAACGCCGCGTCCCGTACCCACGTGTAGCGATAGTCCCAGTTCCGCACGTTGCCGATTTCTTCCGGAAGACTGGTGGTGGGAGCTGCCACGATCGCGCCGGTGGGGAGATAGGTCATCAGTTTCAGGACCAGGGCCGAACGCATGACCGTTTCCCGCCAGCGGCCGTGGTACCGGCTATGCGATGCCCAGGTTCTCCAGAAGCGGACCGTCTCGTTCAGCAGTTGGGTGCCGTCGAGCGCCTCTTCCGAGAGGCTGGCATCCGCCTCGCCCGCGCGATGCCGCAGCCCGAAGGTGACTTCCTCGCCGCCATTCAGCGCGAACTCCACGACGGTGGCAGGGCCGTCCTGGTTCATCCGCAGCGGCCCTTTCAGCACGAACTGCTGCAACTGCGACTCGAACACCGCGGAGCGCCCGTCGGAACTCAGCTCGATATTGTGCGGGCGCCGGGCGTAATCGAATGCGGGACTGCATTCCATCCGAAACCGCACCGTCCCGCGCACCGCCTTCGCCATGCGGACCACCTGCCGCGCGCTCTGCTCGGTGGGGCCTCCCGCGTCCCGCCCGATCGGCATAAAGTCGGTGACCTCGGCCATCCCTTCGTCGGTGAAAAAGCGCGTGATCAGGACGTTGGTGTCGGGCAGGTACATCTGCTTCGAATCGCCATCGGCCACCGGCGCCAGCTTCCAACAGCCGCCGATCCGGTCGTCGAGAATCGCGGCGAAAATACTCGGCGAATCGAAGCGCGGCAGGCAGCACCAGTCGATTGAGCCGTTCTTTCCCACCAGTGCGACCGAGCGCAGATCGCCGATCACACCGTAGTCCGCAATTGGCAGGTAGCTCATTGTTCCTGGTAATTCCAGAGCAGTCCGCCATCCACAACCGTTGTGGTGCCGGTAATGTAATCCGCCTCGCTGCAGGCGAGAAATGCCGCCACATTCGCCACATCCGCCGGCTTCCCCATGCGGTGCAGCGGGATATTCCGCAGGACGTTTTCCAGCAGCGCCTGGCTGCCCATGAGCTTGCGGTTAATCGGTGTCTCGATGGCGCCCGGAGCGATGTTGTTCACCGTAATGCCGTATTGGGCGAGTTCCACCGCCAGGTTGCGCATCATCATCTTGAGCCCGCCCTTCGCCATACAATACGGGGTGAAGTTCGGAAACGGCAGTTCTTCGTGGACCGAGCTGACGTTGATGACCTTGCCCGGCCTCTTACGGTCCACGAGTTGCCGAACGAAGGCCTGGGTCAGGAAAAAAGGCCCGTGCAGGTTCACGCCGATCACGGCGAGGTAATCCGCCTCCGCGATCTCAAGAAAAGCCGCGCGCTTTTCGATCCCCGCATTGTTCACCAGGATCTCGAGAGAACCCAGGGCGGTAATGGCTTCCTCTACCAGCTTCCGGGCGGCCTCCGGGTTGCCGACGTCGGCCTGGATCGCCGCCGAATGCCGGCCCATTTTCTCGACCTGCGCCCGCGTTTCCTCGGCCCCGGCGCGGTTCGTGTGGTAGTTGATCACCACGTCGGCGCCTTCTTCGGCGAGACGCAGCGCGATGGCTTGGCCGATCCCCTGGTCGCTGCCGGTGACGAGCGCGTTCTTTCCTTCCAGCCTCATATACTTCAAGCTACAAAGTAGGCCGACCCCGCGCTGTATTGGAAAGCACGCCGGCCTGATCTTGATTTTGTTTTCTTGCGCTTCCTCTGCGTTCTCTGCGCCTCCGCGGTTGAAGGCTTTGTCCCCGACTATTTCTGCCCCGACTATTTCTGCCCGATCCACCTGGCCAGGCCGAATGCCGCGGCGGATGCCAACCCGCCGATCACCACGGTCTGCAGCCCGCCGCGCCACGGGGAGATTCCGGTCATCCGGCCCTTGACGAACCCGAATACAAAGAGCGCGGCCAGGGTGACTACGGCCGAAATCAGAAGCGCCCGGTAGAGTTCGCCGATTATCATGTACGGGGCCAGCGGCACCAACCCCCCGAGGATGTAGGAGATCGCAATGGTTACCGCGCTATTGCGCGCGCGCTTCGGCTCCGGCGCCTCGAAGCCAAGCTCGAACTTCATCATGAAGTCCACCCAGCGATTCTGGTCTGCGCTGATGGCTGCCACGACGGGCTTGATATCGGCCTCCGACATCCCGTAGCCGCGGAACACTTCCGCCACTTCCTCGCGCTCTTTCGCGGGCAGTTCGACGGTCTCGCGCAGCTCCCGGTCGCGCTCGGAATAGTAATGGTCGCGATCGGTGCGCGCGGCGAGGTATCCACCCAGCCCCATCGCGATCGAGCCCGCCGCGATCTCCGCCAGGCCCGCCGCAACCACGATCCAGGTCTGGGCGACCGTTCCGGAAAGTCCCGCGGCAAGCGCGAATGGGACGGTCAAGCCGTCCGACATCCCGATCACCACGTCGCGGACGGTCTCGGAGGCCTCGAAATGCTTTTCGACATGCGGGGCATGCGGAATTGTCTGCATAGATACACATGATAAGGCCCTCGCGGGGCCGCGCCGCATGCGATTATGAATTTCTTGCTAAAAAGACTCGCAGCTCTTATTTTGCTGATCGCTCCGGGGGCATGGCCGGAGGAAATCGAATCGCTCACGATCCCGAGGGTATCCCGTCCACCCAAACTCGCGGACTTTCTCACTGGTGTTCCCCGGGAGGCCGAACTCACGGTAACGAATTTTCGCCAGATGGACCCCGGCGACGGCGCTCCGGTTTCGCAGCCCACGGCGGCGTTTCTCTCCTACGATGCGGCGAATTTGTACGTCGCGTTCATCGCTAAGGATGATCCCCGGCTGATCCGCGCCCGGGTCGCCAAGCGGAAACAGATCCTCACCGACGACCGCGTCACCATCAATATCGATACCTTCCACGACCACCGCCACGCTTACTGGTTCGATGTAAATCCCTATGCCATTCAACTGGACGGGATCACCACGGACGGGGTCGGCGACGACTTCAGTTGGGAGGGGCTCTGGTACACCGAAGCCAGGATCACCGAGGACGGCTACGTCGTCCTGATCACCATCCCGTTTAAGACTCTCCGGTTTCCGGACGCCGAGTGCCAGACCTGGGGCGTGATGCTCGGCCGCTTCATCCAGCGCAACAACGAATTCTCGATGTGGCCGTACATTACGCGGCGCAGGCTTCCCCAATTCGTCGCGCAGTTCGGCGAGATGAATGGACTCGAGAATATCTCCCCGGGGCGCAATCTGCAGTTCATCCCCTACGGCTTGCTCTCCGGATCGCGGTACCTCGATCGGCCAGAGAACGGTATTCCCGCCATGGTCACCGAGCCGGGGTACCGCGGCGGGTTCGACGCGAAAATGGTGATCAAAGACGCCCTCACGCTGGACGCGACCCTGAACCCCGATTTCAGCCAGGTGGAATCGGACGAGCCGCAGGTCACGGTGAACCAGCGATACGAGGTGTTCTTCCCCGAACTCCGGCCCTTTTTCATGGAGAACGCGTCTTATTTCGCGGTGCCGCAGGACCTGTTCTTTTCGCGGCGGATTATCGACCCGGAGTTCGGCATCCGCCTGACCGGAAAAGTCGGGCGCTGGGGGCTCGGCGTACTCACCAGCGATGACCGCGCTCCGCAGTCGGCGGGGTTGGGCCGCGCCACCGACGCCGTCATCAGTATCCAGCGCGATTTCCTGCAGGACTCGCACCTGCGATTTTTCGGTACGGACCGCGAACTTTCCACCGGATTCAACCGGGTGGCTTCGCTCGATACCCGCCTGCACCTGCCTCATCGATTCTTCTTCACTGGGCAGGCAGTCACGACGCGGACGAGGCCGCTCGACGGCTCGGATTACTCCGGCAACGGCTACTTCGCGCAGATCAGCCGGTCCAGCCGCAGGTTTCAGTATCTATCGGCTTACACCGACCGGAGCCCGAATTTTCGCGATGACCTGGGGTACATTCCGCGAGTGGATATCCGCGAGTTCCGGAACAAGGTGGGATACCGCTTCTGGCGGGAAAAGAAAACGCTCGTGGATTTCGGCCCCGATCTGGTGGTGCTCGGCAACTGGGACCGCAAGGGCCGGACGCAGGATTGGCAAGTCGAGATGGCCTGGAACATGGAGTTCACCCGGCTGAGCAATTTCAGCGTCGGGCGCACCGAGGCATTCGAGCTCTACAACGGATTCGGGTTTCGGAAAGGCTACAACGACTATCAACTCAACAGCGAATGGTTCCGCTGGATGGCGGTTTCCGCCGGGTACACGCACGGCTCGGGCGTGAACTACTACCCGGTGGCGGGAAGCGCTCCGTTCGCCGGCAACTCCCGGCAAGGCAGCCTCTCTTTGACCTTCCGCCCCACGCCGAGGGTCCGGCTGGACGAAACCTATCTCTACAGCACGCTGAAAGCCGGAAGCGTTACGGCGTACACTAATCACATCGCACGCTCGAAGGTGAATTACCAGCTTTCGCGCGAACTCTCGTTCCGGGCGATTTTCGATTATAACGGCGTGCTGCCCAACCCCGGCATGGTGACCCTGGACCGCACGAAAAGGATCGGCTTCGACTTTCTGGCGACTTACCTGCTGCATCCCGGCACCGCGCTCTACGTCGGCTATACGGATATTTACGAGAACCTGGTGTTCGATCCCTCGAAGCCGCCGTACCTCCAGCTTGCGGGCTCTCCGACGCTGAACACCGGCCGCCAGATCTTCGCGAAACTGACGTACCTATTCCGCTTCTGAGAGTCCCGTGCTTTCGATGACGCGGCCGAAATGCCAAAGCGATAGCGCCCATGCCGCCAGGCACGCCGCGAGGAAAAGCGGGCTGGTGAAATAGATGGCCGACGCAGCCGCGGCCATGAGTGCCGCCTGCACCAGCCCGAGGATGATCGAGCCTCCGCTCGAAAACCGCCACCTGGTCTGGATTCTGGGCCGGTTTACGGAGGGCTGATGTCCCACGGCCAGCGCGACCAGCGCGGCGCCGGCCCCGGCCATGGGGGCGAGCGGGACGGCGAACAGGATCGCCGCCGCCAGAAACGCGGCATCCTTGGCGAACAGCACCTGCCAGCCGCGGAGCGGAAGGAGACGGTAGCGCTCGCGGCCGCTGCGTCCATCGAGGCCAAACAGGCTTTGCGCGTAACTCGAAAGCGCCACCTGAACCAGCAGCGTCAAGACGAAAAATCCTTCGCGCGGCAGCACCCCGGCGATGCGGAACGCGATGGCCGCAAGCGTGAGCAGCAGCGCGCAATAAAAATCGAGCGTGGAGAGAATCGCCCGCACGTTCTTCCGCACCAGTTGATTCCAGGGGCTCGGGAAGTTGGGTACGGCCAGCCAGATCCTCCGGCTGGGGTTGAAGGGTAGATCGGACAGCAGGAAGCCCGTCGCAACCAGTCCCGCGACGAAACCCCACAGTCCGGCGGTGAGGCGGCCGTGGGCGGCCCAGAGGGCAAGCGCAAGGATGAGCCACGCAGCCGGGCTGACCCACGGGCTCACCAGGCGCAGCAGGCGCCGCTCGCGATGTTCCAGCGGCCACAGGGCCAACCGCGACGGTGGAATTTTGCGCAGCGGGTCCGTGCTCAAGGGAAACAGCAGCACCAGCCCGATCAGCAGATAGATGAAGATGCCTGCATCCTGCAAGAGCAAAATGGTGACGATGAAGAAATTGTTGCCCACCACCGACTCAAGCGAACGCTGATCCCGTCCCACGGCGCGCGCGAGCGCCTTCAGGATCGCGAATGTCCGAGCCATTCCAATTCCTCGACCACCGGCGCCTCGACCAGATCGAAATAGTGCTGTTCGAGCGATTGCAGCACCTCCGCGGCCGGCGAGTCCCAAACCTTCTTTCCTTTGCGGAGCATCACGATCCGGGTGGCGATCTCCTCGGCGACGGAAAGAATGTGGGCGGTCAGGAAGACGGTGACGCCGCGCCGCGCGACCGATTGCAGCATGGCCCGCATGATTTTCGAAGTGACGGGGTCGATGGCTTCGAACGGCTCGTCGAGGAAGAGCACCCGCGGGTTGGGCAGCAGGGCCATGGCGAAGGAAGTCTTCTTCCGCATGCCGTGCGAGCAGGCGGCGGCGAAGGTGTGGCGCCCATGTTCCAGGCTCAACGCGTGCAGCAACTGCGTGGCGCGCGAGCGGGTCTCAGTCTTCGGCAGGCCGTAGACATCGCCCGTGAGCAGCAGGTGTTCCTCCACCGTGAGATCGTCGAACAAGCCCAGGTCCTCCGGCAACACCCCGATGATGCGCTTGACCGCGATGGGGTCGGCCGCCACGTTGAGCCCGCAGACCTGCACCTCGCCTTCGGTGGGCACGAGGAGGCCGGTCAGCATCTTCACAGTCGTGGATTTGCCGGCTCCATTGGGGCCCAGGAACGCGCAGATGGCGCCCCCGGCCACTTCCAGGTCCAGGTGGTCCACCGCCGTGAAGTCTCCGAAACGGCGCGTCAGGTTGCGGCAGGAGATCATACTTTCATTGTGACGGACGGCGCGGCGAAAAATCCCTTACCATCATCCTGTGAGGGCTAAAAAGGTTTTGGCCGTAACGGCCATTCTGCTGGCGGCGACGGCCGCGGCTTACGCATGGTACCCGCCGTTCCGCCTGTTCGCCCTGGTAATTACCGGGAACAGCCCGGCCTGCCCGATGGCGAACGCGCTCCGCAGCGACGCGAACCTCGCCGACACGCTGGCCATCAAGGACCGGATCCTCCAGTCCAGCCGGCTCGTCCGGCAGGAGAACGGACTGGAGCTATGGGACACGCCGAAGGGCCAGTTCTGGATTCCGAAGGGGAACCGGTACGTGCTGCCGTTCAACCTGGCTGAAATGGAACGCCACGTCTACGGTAGCGGGGCCCACTTCATTCACCCCGGCGATATCGTGCTGGATTGCGGCGCCAGCGACGGCGATTTCACCCGCGAAGCCCTCCGGGCGGGGGCGGCCAAAGTGGTGGCGATCGAGATATCGCCCTCCAGCGCCGAGTGCATCCGCCGCAATACCGCCGCCGAATCGGCCGCGGGCCGGGTGGTGGTCTACCCCAAGGGCGTCTGGGACGGCGAAGACCATCTCACCCTCAACGTGGACGATACCAACTTCGCCGCCAACAGCGTGGTGCTGCATCCGGACGATTCGCACGCTTCCATCGTGGTGCCCCTGACCACCATCGACCGGATCGTAGCCGAACTCAACCTGCCTCGCGTGGACTTCATCAAAATGGACGTGGAGGGCGCCGAGGTGCGGGCGATCGCCGGAGCCCGCGACACCATCACCCGCTTCAAGCCGCGCCTCGCCATCGCCACCGAACACAAGCCCGACGACGAGCGGACCATCCCCGCCGCCGTGCGCAAAATCCGGACAGACTACACCGTGGAATGCGGCCAATGCGTGGCGACCCGGAGCCACGTGAGGCCGGATGTGCTCTTTTTCTATTGACGGGGCGTCACAAAATGTCTGGCGCGTTCGTTATAAAGAGTGTGCCGCCCGCCGAGGAAGCCGTGCTGATGCCCGCCGCCCGAACGGATGGCGCCGGGTTCGACGCGCTGTTCCGGGAGCATTATCCGCGCGTGGTAGCCATGCTCGCGCGCCTCACGGGCGACCGCGCGCAGGCCGAGGAGATCGCCTCGGATGTTTTTTGCAAGCTCTCGCAACGCGGCCCGGCCGATATCCCGTGGGTTTACCGGGTGGCCACCAATGCCGGCCTGGACGCGCTGCGGTCGAACGCGCGGCGGCGCCGGCGCGAAGAGGCGGCCGGGGCGGAAAGCCTGCGGACCGCGGAATCGAACGACACGCTGGCGGGGATGATTCGCCGCGAGCGGCAGGCCCGCGTCAGGATTGTGCTCGGGGAACTCAAGCCGCGCGATGCCCAGTTGCTGCTGCTGCGGGCAAACGGCCTGGCGTACCGGGAACTCGCGGAAACGCTCGGCATCCATCCGGCATCGGTCGGGACGATGCTGGCGCGCGCCGAGGCCGAATTTGAGAGGAAATTCCGCGCGCGTTACGGAGATGACGTATGACGGAGTGTTGGGCGGAAGGAGATCTTCGAGCATACCTGGATCGCGAACTCGCTCCGGAAGAAATGGAGCGGGCGGCGGCGCATATGACGGAGTGCCCGGAGTGCAAAGAGAAATTCGAGGCCGTATCGGCTAGGGCCGGCCGGGTCTCGGAATGGATGGAGGCGCTGGCGGAACCGGCGCTGCCGGTATTGGCGGCCAAAAGGCCGGCGCGCAGGAACTGGAGATGGGGGGCTGCGGGTCTGGCTGCAGCGGCGGCAATCGTTCTGGCGATCCTGGTGAGCCCGCATCAGGCTACCCGGCCGGAGCGGGTCGCCGAAGCTATCGCACCGCCCGTGGTGCAACAGGCCGAAGCCGCGCCAGTCGTACACGAAGCTGCGGTTCGCCCGAAGCCGGCGCTGCGCGCGTCCGCGCGCCGGCCGGCCGATCGCACCGAGACGTTCATCGCGCTCGACAACGAACCGTTTGAGGCCGGCTGGGTAGTCCGAATGGCGCTGGGGCCGGACCAGATCCCGGCGGACGTGGTTTTTTCGGCCGATGGCCGCGCGCGGGCCTACCGGCTTATCGCGGCGCCGTGAGCGTGAGTACCGCGAGATGCCAATTAACCGCGGAGACGCGGAGACGCGGAGAGGAACGCAGAGAAGAAACAAAACCTGGTTTTCTCCGCGTTTTCCTCAGCGGTTCCGCGTCTCCGCGGTAGGAACGCGATCGGGAGCGGGCAGAACAGGCAGAGGAGAACGGAATGACGAAGCAGATTCTGGTTATAGCAGCGGCAATCCCGGCCCTGGCATTCACGGCCGTGGCCCAGGAAGACAACACCCAGATTCGGGTCATGAAGATGGACGCCGAGCGCGTGGCGGCGCAGGCGAAGATCGTCAGTATCCGCACCGGCGTCCTCGGCAAAACCATCAAAAATGCGCCGTACTCCGCGACGGAAATCACGGAGACCAACCAGGTGCTGGCGGACGGCACCCGCATCCACAACCAGACGCAGGCTCAGGTTTACCGCGATACCGAAGGCCGCACGCGGCGCGAGACTCCAGAATCTATCACCATCTGGGACCCGGTGGCCAAGGCCAGCTACATCCTGAACCCAAAAACTCAGACTGCTCAGCAACTTCCGCTGGGCGGCGGCTTCTTCTATGTCGCACAGGACGGGCAGCCGAACACGTTCCGGATGAACTTACCCCCGCCCGGCCCGGAAATGGCGAAAGCCAAGGCGGAAGCGGAGCAGAGCGCCACCGAAAATAAGGTATTCGCCCGCACGATCGTAAGGTCAGGTGGAGGCGCCGGACTTGCATTTCCCGATCCGATGGATTTCGGCAAGGAACTCGCCCCCGGCAAGCCCGAATCGCTGGGCACTCAAATCATCGAGGGCGTTTCCGCGGAGGGAACCCGCACCACCGGCACGATTGCCACCGGCGCCATCGGCAACGACCGCCCCTTGCAGGTCGTCAATGAACGCTGGTATTCGCCCGATTTGCAGATGGTGGTGCAGAGCCGCTTCTCGGACCCCCGCACCGGCGAACAGACGTTCCGCGTGACCAACATTTCGCGCAACGATCAGCCTTTGTACCTGTTCCAGGTTCCGGCAGGATACCAGGTCACCGGCCCGAAACCTTAAGCCTCGCGCGGAGGCCGGCGGCCAGGACTGCTAAAATCGGGAAAGGTTCCTTATGGACCGTCCTGCCGCCAGCCACCCGGCCACCGCCCGGGAAATTATCGTCGAGATCGTACGCAACATGCGAGAGGGTTTGGAGCCGCTCCAATACTCGACCCTGCCGCCCTCGATCTACCACGTCTATCTGCACCCCGAAGATATGGAGCGCCTACGGGGCATCCTGCCACGAATTCTCGACGAAGCGCGCCGCGCGCTGGACGCGGAAATGGAGTCGCTCAACCGCGCGTCGCTGCCGGAGCGCCTGAAGATCTCGAAGCGTTCGCTGCCCAAGGTTTCCCCGCCGGACGGCGGCTGGCAAATCCGCATCCTCGAAAACACCGACGACGATATCGCACCCGGCGATATCGTGATCCACTCCGAACTGGCGCTCCCGGTGAAGACGGAGCTCGGCGCCGGCTCCATGACCAAGCGGATCGCCACGCGCCGGATGGGCGGAGCGGAAAGCAGCTCGCAGAGCTATGCCCCCGCAGCAGCCGCCGCGGCCCCCGCGCCCGAAGCCGGGGCGCTGGCGGTCATCGAGTATGAAGATAACGGCGGGCGCAAGACGTTTTCGATGACCAAGGAGCAGATCGTCGTTGGGCGCGGCGGCCGCGATTATTGGACGGACCTGAAACTGGACACCCTGCCGGACGTCTCGCGCGAGCATTTCCGCCTCCGGCGCGACGCGGCAAGCGGGCAGTTTTTCCTCAAGGACCTCAGCCGGCTCGGCACCACCATCAATGGAGAAAAGGCGCCGTCGAGCATCGAATTCGCCGATGGCGAGCGGCGCGACCGGAACCTCGAAGCGCCCGTGCCGGAGAAGGCGCGAATCGGGCTCGCGGGCGTGATTTTCCTCGATTTCCGAAGCACCACCAATGGTTAAGACACGGCTGAGATTCGCGGGTGTAACCGACACGGGACGGGTCCGCCGAAACAACGAGGATGCCTGGTACATCGACGGCGACCGCGGGATTTTCCTGGTGGTGGACGGCATCGGCGGACAGGCTGCGGGCGAAAAAGCGGCGGCGATTGCCGTGGAACGTGTGCGCGCCCGGCTCGAGCGCCTGACCGGCACCGCGGAGGAGCGCATCCGCGAGGCCATCGCCATGGCCAACAACGAAATCGTCCGCGCGGCCCGCTCCAACCCGGAGTGGGAGGGCATGGCCTGCGTGTTGACCCTCGCCCTGCTGGACGGCGATTCCGCGGTGATCGGCCACGTGGGCGATTCGCGCCTTTACAAGATCCGCGGCGGCGAGATCCGCAAGGTCACGCACGACCATTCGCCGGTGGGAGAGCGGGAGGACAGCAAGGAACTGACCGAGGCCGAGGCCATGCGGCACCCGCGCCGCAACGAGGTATTCCGCGACGTAGGCTCCGAGGAGCACCAGCCCGACGACCCCGATTTCATCGAATTGGTGCGCAGTCCCGTTCGAAGCGGATGCCGCGCTGCTGCTGTGCAGCGATGGTTTGAGCGACCAGGTGGGCTCCAGCGACATCCGGCGCGCGGTGGAAACCAACGCCGGCAATCCCCAACGGGCCGCCGTCGAGCTGATCCAGGCGGCCAACCGCGCAGGGGGCAAGGACAACGTTACGGTGCTGGTGGTGGAGGGCGACCAGTTTACCCTGCCGGCTGTTTCCGAGCCGGCGGCGCCGGGTAAACGGCTGTTCACGGGCCGCGCGGCCATGTTGTGCTACGGCCTGATCGGCGCGCTGGCCGTCGCGTGGCTGGCTCGCGGATACTTCGTGCCGCCGCCGGCGGTGATCGCACCGCGCACTTACGAGGTCAGCCCCGGCGGAACCTATTCGACCATCGCGCAAGCCATGGCCGGGGCCCGTCCCGGCGACACGGTCCTGGTGCGCCTCGGCGAGTATCGCGAACAGGTGCGGCTCAAGAGCGGCGTGACCCTCAAGAGCATCGTGCCGCGCGAGGCGATCCTGCGGGCGGCGCCGATGAGCGGCGGTCCGGCGATCGTGGCGGACGGCGTGAAAGACGCGCGCGTGAGCGGGTTTTGGATCGATGCCAAGCCTCCCCTGCCGCTTTCGGCAGGCATCGTGCTGAACAACTCCGCGGTGGAGATCGATGACACCGAGATTTCCGGGGCGGGCATAGGCGTGGAGATTCGCGGGGCGGCCAGCCCGAAGCTGGTGGGAAACGCGATTCACGATTCCGCGGCGGAAGGCATCCTGATTTCGGGGCCATCCGCGCCGTGGCTTTCGCACAACTCCATTCTTCGCAACCGCGGCGCGGGCATCGCGGCGCGAGACGGCGCGCGACCGTCGCTGGTCGGCAATGTGATCGAGGGTAACGCTTTGGAACTGCCCGCGGGCACCGACCTGGAAGAGGTCAGGGCCAGGAACTTTCTGCTGGAGCCCAAAGCCGCGCCGGCCGCGGGCAGAGGAACTCGGGGCCGGGAACGGAAATGATCGCACCTGCCGGCCGCAAGCTGGGAAAATACGAAATCCGCCAGAAACTGGGTCGCGGCGGGATGGCGGATGTGTATCTCGCCCAGGATACCGAGCAGGGCCGCTCGCTCGCTCTCAAGCTGATCGAGCACGCCAATGACGCCGATACCCGGGATTCCATCGAAGCCGAGCGCCGCGGTGCGGACCTGCAGGCGAAGCTCGCGGCGGTCGATCCGCGCGTGGTCCGCGTGTACGATTGCGGCGACCTCGAGGGGTTCTTCTTCGTCGCGATGGAGTACATCGACGGGCAGGACCTCCACGAGCTGATGCGGCACGGGCCGCTGACGCCCGAGTTTTCCGCGGAGGTGGCATCGAGCGTCGCGCAGACGCTCGAAAACGCCCACCAGCTCTCGGTTTCCATCGACGGCAAGGAATTTCAGGGAATCGTCCACGGCGATATCAAGCCGAAGAATATCCGGATCGATGCGCACGGCGATGTGCGCGTGCTGGACTTCGGAATTGCGAAGGCGCTTTCGCTCTCGCGCCGCCTGACGCGTAACGAGTTCGGCAGCGTCCCGTATGCCTCGCCGGAACGTCTGGACCGGGGCGAGGTCAGTCTGGATTCCGATATCTGGTCGGTCGCGGTGATGCTCTACGAGATGGTCACCGGGCTTCCACCGTACCAGGCGGATACCACCGAAAAGCTGGAGCGCATGATCCGTTCCGGCGTGCCGCCACCGCCCGCGCCGGACCCCTGCCCCGAGCCGCTGCGGCGGATTTTGATCAAGGCGCTCGCGCCCGATGCCCGCCAGCGGTATGCATCCGCCCGGCAACTGGTGGACGATCTCGAAGCGTTCCGCCGGGGCGAAGCGGTGAGCGCCGCAACCATCGACCTCGACGCCACGCGGCGCACCGCTCCGAGCGACGAAACCCGCCGAACGGTGCCGGCGGAAGGCGGCGCGGATGCCGATACCCGGCGCACCGCGCCCTCGAATGGGGCTCCGGCGGGCGGCGCTCCGGCTCCCCCCAAGGGCTTCCATGTTTTCCGTCTGGCGGGGCGTGCGGTCGCGGTGATCCTGTCGGCGGGGTTGCTCGCCAGCGTGTGGGCCGGAGTTTCCAGTTACTTCCTGTACGAGCATGGCCAGACGCTGGAACGGCAGATCGCGGCGGAACAGATCACCGACCCGAATCAGATCTGGCAGAAATGGTCGGAACTTTCCCGGTCCAATCCCTCGTCTTTCCTGTTGCGCGGCCCGAGGAAGCTGGTGAAGCAGAAACTCGTAGCGGCGGCGGACCACGTGATCGAGACTTACCGGAACAGCGACGCGGTTTACGAAAAGCAGTGGACCTACGCCCGCGACATGGCGGCGCGGGCGCTCGCCGTGGATCCGGACGATTCGGCGCGAGGCAAATTACGGCTCGCGGAAGGGCACCTGGCGCGGATCAACGGCACGGCGCACCATGACCCGGATCAACTCAACCTAGCGGTGGAGAAGTTCAACGAGGCACGCAAGCTGATGCCGAACTCACCCGATCCGCTGCTCGGGCTGGCGCGGGTATACGTCTATGGGCTGAAGGATATCGACCGCGCCTACCAGGCGCTGGAAGACGCCGGGAAGCTCGGGTATCCCATGGGGAATCGCGAAAAGGCGCAGCTTGCGGACGGCTATCGCGACCGCGGCGACCGGGTCTTCTGGGATTCCCGCAATGTTCGCGGCCTGCCCCAGGAGAAGGACGAAATCGAGCGCGCGAAGGACGATTTCACGCGCGCGCTGCAACTCTACCAGGGCATCGTTCCGTATGGCAATTCGAATGCGAATATCCTACGCGTGCAGGAAAGCCTGGATAGCGTGAATTTCCGGCTGGCCGAAATCGAGCGCCCGAGTACGCCGCTCGGAATAGTCAAAAAGCTTCTACATATATGGCGGTAACCAAGAGCAGGGCGGCGGATCGCGCGGAAGTGCGCCGCATCCCCGGCAAATCGGGCGGGTGGCGTCTCGCGGAGCTCTGCTGGATGACGATTGCGACGCTCCTGGTGGGCGCGGGACTCTACCTCGTCTACCAGGCCAAGGCGCCGGGGGTCACGCAGGCGGAGCACGGGCTGGCTTCGAAGACGCTGCTGAATCTCAACGACCTGAGCGCGCGCGAGGATCTTCTGCCGGCCTTGCGGATCATTCCCGACGCACAAAAGAGTCAGGAAATCGCGCGTAAGATCTACTACGAATCGGGCGGGCTTTCGAACGTGGGGCGCATCCGGCCGATCCTCACCGGCGACGAGTTCCGGCAACTCAAGCCGCTGTTCGTGGTGCGCCGCCCGGACCAGTTCATCCACAAATTCTTCCTCTGGGTTGGACTTTTCTTCGCTGCCTATTTTCTGACACACGTGTGGTTCAGCCTACGCGGATTCCCCGGCGACCAGACGTTCCTGCCGGCCATCATGCTGCTGACGGGCGTGGGCCTGATCCTCATGATCAGCCTGCGTGACCCCCTGCGGGACAACCTGCTCTTCGTGGATTTCGCGCAGGGCGTGGTGGGCGGATGCCTGGTGGTGGCGGCGGCCGCCGTGGTCAATGTGGAGCGCCTCTTCGGGAAGCTGAGCTTCGTGCCGCTGCTGGGAAGCTTCCTGCTCTCGGTCCTGCTGGTCCTCTTCGGTTCCGGCCCGGGGACGAGTGACGCTAAGGTCAACCTCTTCGGCTTCCAGCCGGTGGAACTGATCCGCGTCCTGCTGGTGCTGTTCCTTGCCGGATACTTCGCGCAGCGCTGGGACATTCTGCGGCACGCCCGCGAGACGCGTCCTGGCTTGGCCGGCCTGACCCGGCGGTTCGATATTCCACCGGTGGAATTCACGCTCCCGGTGCTGGTTTCGGTCGGGCTCGCGCTGGCCTTTTTCTTCCTGCAAAAGGACATGGGACCGGCGCTCGTTTTCACCTGCCTGTTCCTAATCCTCTACGGCGTTGCGCGCGGCAGCGCCTTTGTCCCGGCAATCGGCCTTTTGTTGTTGGGCTGCGGATTTTTGGCGGGCTATCTGATGGGCATCCCCCACACCGTGGGCGAGCGCGTCTCCATGTGGCTTTCCCCCTGGGACAACCTGGTGCACGGCGGCGATCAGCTGGCGCATTCGCTGTGGGCATTCGCCACCGGCGGCGCCACCGGAATGGGGATCGGGCTGGGAGATCCGCAGGTGGTCCCGGCGGCCCACACGGACCTGATCCTTTCGGCGCTCGGCGAAGAGTGGGGGTTCCTGGGCGTCGCCGCGGTCTTCGCGCTTTATGCCCTCGTCGTTTACCGCTCCATCCGGGCGGCGCTGCGGGCGCGCACCGATTACCAGTTTTTCCTGGCCGCCGGACTGGCCGCCGCAACCGCCGTGCAGACGCTGCTGATCGCGGCCGGCGCGTTGGGCGTACTGCCGTTGACGGGCGTCGTCACGCCCTTCCTGAGCTACGGCCGGACGTCGATGCTGGCCAACTTCCTGGTGATCGCGATCCTGCTTTCGATCTCCGCGCAGAGCGGCGACGAGGAGCGCACCCTGCCGTTCCGCATACCGGTGCGGGTGGTGGGCTTCGCGTTCGCGGCGTGCGGCGCAATCGTGCTGGCGAAGGCGGCATGGGTGCAGGTGGCGCGCGACCAGGCGGTGATGGGCGCCGGCACGCTGGTGGTGCAGGCGGACGGCGCGCGGCGCTATCAGTACAATCCGCGCTTCCAGGAAATCATGCGCGAAATCCCCAAGGGCACCATCTACGACCGCAACGGCCTGCCGCTCGCGACCAGCAATTGGGACGAACTCGCGAAACACCGCGCGCAATATCAGCAGCTCGGGATCGATATCGACCGGGCCTGCCCGCGCGGAGACAGCCGCTATTACCCGCTGGGTCCGCTGACGTTCGACCTGCTGGGAGACCTCCGCACACGCTTGCGCTGGGGCGCCACCAACACGTCTTTTGTGGAGCGCGATTCGGCCCGCCGCCTGCGCGGCTATGACGACCGCCCCACGCTGGTGGAAGTGAAGAACCCGAAGACCGGCCATATGGACCGGGTGCTCCGCTACGACTATCGGGAACTGGTGCCTCTGCTGCGCCACCGCAACGATCCGCAAAACCCCGCCGTCCGCCGCGTGCTCGACCGGCCGCGTGACGTGCGCCTGTCGATCGATGCCCGCCTTCAGGAGAAGGTCGCGGAAATTCTGCGTTCGGAATTGCAGCGTACGGGCAAGACCAAGGGCGCCGCGGTGGTGATGGACCCCGGGACGGGCGACCTCCTGGCGTCCGTGAGCTATCCACTTCCCGCGGACGGCAGCGGCACGCCGCCCGAAGAAGGGGGTAGTTCGATCGACCGCGTCCGCTACGGACTCTATCCGCCCGGTTCGACTTTCAAGATCGTGACCGCCATGGCGGCGCTGCGCAAAGACGCCCAGCTTACGCAAAAGACGTACGAGTGCATCCGGCTGCCGGACGGTCGTGTGGGCAACTACATCAAAGGCTCGAAGCGGCCCATCCGCGACGACGTTCAGGATTCGGCTCCGCACGGCACGGTCAACATGGAGCGGGGCATCATGGTCTCGTGCAACGCGTATTTCGCTCAACTGGGGACTTACGAAGTCGGTGCGCAGCCGCTCTTCGATACCGCCAACCTGCTGGGCATCGCCACGGCCGAGCCGAATACGGCGGCGCAACTGCGAAAGGCGCTCCCGCAGGCGTCCTACGGCCAGGGGCAGGTGGTCGCCTCGCCGTTCCAGATGGCGCGCGTGGCCGCCACCGTGGCGAACGGCGGGATGATGCCCCAGGGGCGCTGGATCACGGATGATACGAACCCGCGCAACTCGCCTCCGGTCCAGGTACTTTCGCCCGCGGATGACCAGACCCTCGCACGCTACATGCGGGAAGTGGTAACCGGCGGGACAGGCAGGCGCGCCGCGGCGGCGGTTCCGGTTGCGGGGAAAACGGGAACCGCGGAACTGGCGGACGCGCCATCCCATGCGTGGTTCATCGGCTTTGCCCCGTACGGCGGTACCGCGCGCAAAATCGCTTTCGCCATCCTGGTGGAAAATGGAGTGTACGGCGGCACGGCCGCGGCCCCCGCGGCGGCGGAAATCGTCAACGCGGCGGCGAAGCTGGGTCTTGTTCAACCATGAGCCTGTTTTCCGAAATAGAGAAGTCCATCGAGCGCGGGTTCCGCCGCTGGTCGGACAAGATGTTCGGCGAGGCGCAGTCGGATGAGCTGCTGCTGGTCCACCGCGCGATCCTGGAGCAGATCGAGGGCAAGGTGCAGACCGTGGCGCGCGGGAAGCGCGTCTTTCCCTACGCGCGCGTGAGCGTCACCCTGATCTCGGCCGACCCGGATCGCCGGGCGCTGTACCAGACGGCCTTCGGAGAGCGCCTCGAAGCGGATATCCGCGAGGCGCTGGACGCCGCCGGCTGCGAAACGCCGCGCGGGTTCGGCGTGGAAGTCGGGACCGCCGAAACCGGCGAGGGACCGTTCGAGATCGAATATCGCGTCGAGGCCCCCAAGATCGCGAAGGAGCAGAAGACCGGACGCCTGGTGCTGGTCAAGGGCAAGACCCAGGAGCCGGAATATATCCTCGCGAAAGCTCGGATCAACATCGGCCGCATGGCCGAACTGACCGACGCGGAACAACTGGTGGTGCGCCGCAACGACGTGGTGTTTGAAGAGGGCGCCGACGAAGCGAACGCGACCGTATCCCGCAAGCACGCTCACATCAGGCTCGATGACGGCGACTACCGCATCTGCGACGATGGCAGCGAGTTCGGGACCCGCGTCTTCCGCGACGGCCGCCCGGTGGACGTTCCCTCCGGCAACCGGCGCGGAGAAAAATTGCGGTCCGGAGATGAAATCTACCTGGGCCGCGCCTGCCTCCGTTTCGAACTGTAGCCCGGTAACCGGCCCGCCTCCGCATGGGGGCGGGCTCCCCTCCCACCCGCCCGAGTGCCGGTCGCCTTGATACACTCGGAAACTTAATGGCGGCCACCACCCACATCGATCCCACACTGAAAACGACCGGACCCGCCTTGTGGTGGCGGTGGGCCGTTGTGCTTTTCCCGGGCATTTTGCTGTGGCTCTGGACGCTCCCCGGGCTCAATGTGCAGCAGAGCCGCCTGCTGGGAATTTTCCTTGCAACCATCGTGGCGCTGGTGGCGCAGCCGGTCCGGATGGGCGTGAGTGTCCTGGTGGCCATGACCCTTCTGGCCGTCAGCCGGACTCTGCCGCCGGCGCGCGTACTTTCGGGCTTCAGCAATCTCACTGTCTGGCTCATCTTCACCGCGTTCCTGTTCGCCCGCGCGGTCACGATCACGGGCTTCGGCATGCGCGTGGGCTACCTGTTCATCCGGCGTTTCGCGCGCACTCCTTTGAGCCTCGGCTACTCGATTGCCGCGGCGGACCTGGTGCTGGCGCCGTTCATCCCTTCGGACACGGCGCGCGGCGGCGGCATCGTTTGCCCGATCACCCGCAGCGTGGCCGGCGCTTTCGGATCGGAGCCGGGGCCGAGTGCGAAGCTGATCGGATCGTTCCTGATGCTGGTGGCGTTCCACACCACGTATGCCGCTTCGGCGATGTTTCTCACCGGCATGGCGGCTAACCCGTTGATCGCCGAGTTCGCGTCGAAAGTGGGGCACGTGGAGTTGACGTGGCTGCGGTGGCTTTCCGGCTCGATCGTCCCCGGCCTTCTGACCCTGACAATCATTCCGTGGCTGCTGTTCCGCTGGGTGAAGCCGGAGATCCGCGACACGACGGTGGCGCGCGAACTGGCGCGCAAGGAACTCGCTGCCATGGGACCGCTCAGCCGCGAGGAGCGCTGGCTGGTCGCGATCATGCTCGGCGTCATGGCCGGTTGGGTGACCAGCCCCTGGCATGGGATCTCGAACACTTATGTGGCGCTCGCCGGCGTCTCCGCGATCCTGCTGTCGCGCGTGCTCACGTGGGATGACCTGCTCGCGGAGCACCGCGCATGGGACGCCCTGATCTGGTTCGCGCCGCTCGTCATGATGGCGGACACGTTGAACGAAATCGGCGTCATCAAAGTGCTTTCCGGCAAAATGTTCGGGTTGATGGCCGGGTGGTCGTGGCCGCTGGTATTGGTGGCACTTTCGCTGACGTATCTCTACATCCACTACAGTTTCGCCAGCATGACCGCGCAGGTGACGGCGCTCTATCCGGGCTTTCTTGCGGCCGCGCTCGCGGCGGGCGTACCGCCGATGCTGGCCGCCCTGCCGCTCGCTTATTTTTCCAACCTGAACGCGGCCATGACCCACTACGGAACGGGCTCCGCCCCGGTCTACTTCGGAACGGGGTACGTGAGCCAGGGCGACTGGTGGAAATACGGCTTCTGCATTTCGCTGGTGAACGTCGCCATCTGGCTCGGGGTCGGGATGGTCTGGTGGAAAGTGGTAGGGATCTGGTGAGGCCGCTCGCCGCATTGCTGTTGACGGCCGCCGCCGCGTTCGCGCAATCCGATTGGCGCTCCTATGGGAACGATCCGGGCGCCATGCGGTTCTCTTCGCTCCGGCAGATCGACACTTCCAATGTCGCGCGCCTGAAACCCGCGTGGACTTTCCAGGCCGATAAGGCGGGTTCGGAAGCTGTGCCGGTCGTGGTGGACGGCGTGATGTACGTGACGGCTCCGGACGGCGTCTACGCGCTGGCGCCGGAGACCGGCGAGTTGCTCTGGAAATTCGATGCCGCGCCGGCGGCTCTACGCGGCCTTGCGTATTGGCCCGGGTCGGGTGGTTTGCATCCGCGGGTCTTCGCCGGGAACGGGCCGTACCTGCTGGCGCTCGATACCACTACCGGGAAGCCCGCGCCCGGCTTCGGCGACGAAGGGCGCGTAGATCTAAAACACGGCGTGCTGGGCGATCTGAAAGACGCGCGCTACACGCTGCAATCGCCGCCCGCGGTCTTCGACAACATCGTGATCACCGGATGCAGCAATGGCGAGGGCTCGCCCAGCACCGGGGCCTATGGCGACATTCGCGGCTGGGATGCCCGCACCGGCAAGCTGCTGTGGACCTTCCACACCGTTCCGCGGCCTGGCGAATCCGGTGCCGCCACATGGCCCGGGGGCGGGTGGCGCAACCGGTCGGGGACGAACGTCTGGGGCTTCTTCACGGTGGATGCGAAGCGCGGCATCGTCTACGCGCCTTTAGGCGCGCCGACGTCGGATTTCTACGGAGCCGACCGTACCGGCGATGGTCTTTACGGCAACTCGCTGGTTGCTCTCGACGCGCGCACCGGGAAGCTGAAGTGGTACCGCCAACTGGTCCATCACGACCTTTGGGATTACGACCTCGCCGCGCCGCCCGCGTTGTTCGACATTCATCGAAACGGCCGCGTGATTCCCGCTGTCGCGCAGATCACCAAGATGGGACTGCTGTTCGTCTTCGACCGGGTCACGGGGGAGCCGGTTTACGGCATCGAGGAACGGCAGGTGCCGCAATCGAAAGTGCCGGGCGAGGTCACCGCGAAGACGCAGCCGTTTCCCCTGAAGCCCCCGCCGCTCGCCAGGAATACCTTCGAACCGGCAGATCTCTATGACCGCTCGCCCGAGCACGCGCGCTTCTGCAAAGACCTGTTCGAACGCAACCGGATGATCCCGGTTGAACCCTACATGCCGCTGCCGCCGGAGTCCAACGTCCTGCTCTTTCCGAGCACCCTCGGCGGAGGCAATTGGGGCGGCGTCTCGGTGGACCCCTCGGCCGGGCTGCTCTTCGTCAACATCATGAACATCGGGCAGTGGGGGCACATGGAGAAGCGCGGTTCCGAATATGTACGGACCTCCGCGTATGGGCCCTACGCGCGCTTCTGGGACCGCGACACCCGCATCCCCTGCCAGAATCCGCCGTTCGGCGAAATGGTAGCGGTCGATCTCTCGACGGGCGATATCGCGTGGCGAGCGGTACTCGGGCGGACCGATGCCCTGGAGGCGATCGGCGTTCACGACACGGGGGCCCTGAACCTGGGCGGCAGCATCGCAACCGCGGGCGGCCTCGTGTTCATCGGCGCCACCAACGATTCCCGCTTCCATGCGTTCGAATCGCGGACCGGAAAGCTGCTCTGGGAAGCGAAGATCGACGCCAGCGCGCATTCCAGCCCGATCACCTACTTGGGCCGCGAAGGCCGGCAGTATGTCGCGATCATGGCGACCTCGGCAGGCGGCTTTCTGGACGGACCCGCGGGGAACAGCCTCGTCTCCTTCGCGCTGCCCCCACCTGCCGGTACGAACACGATTCACAGAGCCGCGACCGTCAGGGAGCGGGCAACCTCCACGACGCCCCTGGCCCTCTCGCCGGAGGCCGCCAGGGCTCTGGTCCGCAAAACGTGCGGTACGGGATGCCATTCGATGGAGGTGGTCGCGACCCAAAGCAGGACGCGCGCGCAGTGGGATTCGATCGTCCGCAACATGGCGGCCCGAGGCGCCGAGGCGTCCGAGCCCGAGATCGGGGCGATCGTCGATTATCTTTCGAAGGTGCAGGGACGCTGAAGCAGCGTCGCTACCGCGCGCACCAGCCGCCGTCTATCAGGATATCGGTGCCGGTAATGAAGCCGGCATTTTCCGAACAGAGGTAGACCGCCAACTGCCCGATCTCCTCCACGCGGCCCCAGCGCGCGAGAGGGATGCTCGCCAGGAACTGCGCATTGGCTTCGGCATTCTCCATCAGCGGGCGGTTCATTTCGGTGGCGAACGGGCCGGGACTGATGCCGTTGCAGGTGATGCCTTCCGGCGCAAGTTCGAGCGCCAGAGCCCGCGTCATCCCGAGCAGCGCGGCCTTGCTGGCGGAATACGCCGCGCGCCCCGGCAGCGAAACCCGGCTCATGATCGAGGTCATGTTCAGGATACGCCCGTAGCCCGTACCGCTCATGTGCGGGATGAAAGAACGGCACATCAGGAATGCCGCCGTGACGTTCGTGTCCATCACGCGGCGCCACTCTTCGAGCGAGAAATCCGTCACCGGCTTCCGCACGTTGATACCGGCGTTGTTGACCAGAATGTTCACTTTTCCGAACTGGGCGGCCACCGCCTTCTCCACCTGCGACACCTGTTCTTCATCCGTGACATCCGCCGGAAACACGCATGCCTGGCCGCCGCCGGCCGCGATTTCGCCTTGCACCGCGATCAGAAGTTTCGAGTCCCGGGAAACGAGGGCGACCCGCGCGCCATTGGCTGCCAGCGCAATCGCCATCGCTTTCCCGAGCCCCTTACTCGCCCCCGTGATCAGGGCCGTGCGTCCGTCCAACCGTTCGCCTGCCGTTTGCATCTGTCCAGCTTCTCACACGAGGCGCGGCTTCGTTGCCCTCACGAAAGCGCTCATGAACTTGCCATCGACCAGCGGCCCGAGTTTCTCCGCATCGATGCCTTTGCCGGCCAGGAACGAGAGCGCATCCTCCGCGCGGTAGATGCGGGTCGGTTCGATCGTGACATTCTGGAACCCGGCGGCGCTCAGCTTCGCTTGGTATTCGTTCTCTTCGAGCGCCCCGGCGACACACCCCGCCCACAAGAGGACGTTCTTGCGAATCTCCTCCGGTATGTCGCCGCGGGTCACCACATCCGACACGGCGAAGCGGCCGCCCGGCTTCAGCACACGAAAAGCCTCGCGCAGAACGCGGTCCTTATCGGCCGAGAGATTGATGACGCAATTCGAGATGATCACATCCACCGAGTTGTCGGGCAGCGGCATGTTTTCGATCTCGCCCTTCAGAAACTCGACGTTCTCGACGCCTGCCTTTTTCTGGTTGTCGCGGGCGAGAGCCAGCATCTCATCCGTCATGTCCAGCCCGTACGCCTTCCCTCCGGGCGCGACGCGCTTTGCCGAGAGCAGGACGTCGATGCCGCCGCCGCTTCCCAGGTCCAGCACCACTTCACCGGGTTTCAACTCGGCCAGCGCCGTCGGGTTCCCGCAGCCTAGCGAGGCCAGGACCGCTGCTTCCGGCAGCTCGTCCTTTTGAAGCTGATCGTATAAGTCCGATGTGATCGGGTCGCCGCCCGAACAGCAGGAGGAAGGGCTGCTCCCGCAGCACGCATTACCCTCGCCCGAGACCACGCGCAAGGCCGCCTGTCCATATTTCTCTTTCACGACTTCTTTGATTCCGCTCATGCTTTCTCCTATTTGCAGCAAACGATCTTTTCGGGCGCCACCACTTTATTCCGCGTGCAGCATTCGGCATACAGGAAGCCGAGCAGCTGTTGGAGCACAGCGGTGTTCGCCGAGTAGCGCAGGAATGTTCCCTCCCGCTGTACGCGGACGAGGTCCTCGTTCTTGAGCTTTTCCAAATGATGGGATAACGTGCTCGCGGTCACTTCCAGTTCGCCGGCGATATCGCCGACTACCATCCCCTCCGGATGAGCCGAAAGCAACAGCCGCATAATGCGCAGCCGCGGCTCGCTACCCATCGCAGCGAACATATCCGCGTAGCGGCTCACCTCTTCGAGTGTCACCTTGGCCGACATATTTCCATATTCATCGAAATATGGTAAGATGTCAACTGGGTATGGATGGCGGTCCGCTTGCTGGCAAGGATTGTGAGGGGGGTAGGGAAACCACCGTGAAGCGACTGTCCAGCCGTTTGAAGGCCTTAGCAGCTAACTGCTCCGGCGAGAAACTCGCGTTGATTCTGGCGCTGGGGCTCGTGCTGGGCACGTTCCCGATTTTCGGCTTGCCTACGGTCCTGTGCGCGCTGGCAGCGCTGATGTTGCGCTTAAATGTGGCTGCCCTTCAGGTTGTGAATCAGTTGTCTTCACCCCTACAACTCGCGCTCCTGATTCCATTTGAACGTCTTGGATGGCGGTTTCCCCTGCCTCCGGGTTCGCCCGTCCTATGGAAATGGAGCGCAATCGCATTCCAGGCGGTCACGGGGTGGTTCCTCATTTGTGTTCCGCTCGGAGTGGTGGTTTACCTAATGCTGCTGCACATCTTTCGGCGCCGCCGCGCCCGCTGCACCCAAAGCTGAACCGTCGCCCTCCGCCGGTTTCTTCGCCGGGTCATCGGCGGTGCGGGCGGCGGATCCGAACGCGACGCTGGACTCGCCCGTGTACTCTTTACACCGCTCCAGTTTCACGCTGTTGACGCTGTAGTACCCGCCCTCGTAGGTAACCCCCAATTCGGAGCTTTGCGGCAGCAGGAACTCGGAGTCGGCAGTCTTGACCATCCCGTAACGCACCGTTTCGGTAACCGAGTCGATCCCGATATACGACGGGATGTGGTTAGCCTGAATCTCGAGTCGAACCAGGTCGAGAGTCGTCGCATCCACCCAAAAGGTTCCCTGGTAGCCCACGATTCCCTGCGCCTCATCGTGCTTCAGAAGGAAGTTGCTCTTCTCTTGCGGCATCTCGAATTTGAAGCGGTAGGTTTTGTGTCCGTCCTTCTTTCCCGCCCCGTCGAACTCGAACTGCGCGTTATTGGTCCGAAAAAGGCTGACGATATGCGAGCCATACTCGCCGTCGCTGATGGTTCCGGTGGGCACCAGGCGGCTCGCGTGTCCCTGCTGGAATTCTCCGCCCGGCTTCGCGTACAATTCCTGGCTGCCAAGAAACGCCACTTCCAGTTGGACGCGATCGATAGGTTGCATACCGCCGTAAGGCCGGCGAAGAAAACGGTTGATCGTTTCCGTGCAGGTATAGTTCGGGAGCTGGTTGAGCCGCGCGGCAACTTTAGTTCGAATCTGCTGCAATAGCGCCGCAGAATCGACTTGCGGATCTCCGGCGAATCCGGAACTTGCGAAGATCAGAACGGCAAGGCCGGCGGCCGCCGGGGCCACCCGGCGGGACCAATGAAGTAACATTGCATCGCCCCTATTCCGCGACTGCGGGCACCCACCCGCGGCCACTATATCGGGGAGATTCCACCTGCGAAGCCGTGGCTCAGAAGTTGGGGTTCACGGAGTATCGGGACCGATAATCGAATGAGGAAGGCGGCCAGGACGAGCGTGGCCGCCTGTGTTCGCTAAAGCGCAGCGAGAACTTCCTTGTAGAGGTACTTGGCGCCTTCTACGCCGTCCCATGGCCCGTCCTCGTATTCGAGAGCGAACATACCCTGAAAGCCGGAGTCCGTCATGATCTTCACCGAGCGGCGGACATCGTTCTCCTTCCAGCGGTTCCAATACTTCGCATGCACGTGCGTGTGGGCGTAAGGAGCGAGCGCTTTCAGACCGTGGTACAGCAGGTATTCGTGTTCCCAATTGCAGAAATCGGGCGAAGCTTCGCAGTACGGGCTGTTCACTTCATCCACGATGATCTGAATGTTGATGGGGTTCGCGGTGAGCCCCCAATGATTTTCAAGCGTAACTTTCACGCCCGCCTTGCTGCCGTGATCCGCCATTTCCTTGAACGAGTCGATACAACGTTTCAGGTAACCCGTGATCTCGTCGTTTTTCGGATAATCGCCGCCGGTGACCGTGGAGTTGGGCGCGATCCGCGGCCCTCCGCTGTTTACCCGCATGGACTTCGCGCCGAGGATCCTGGCGCCGTCGAGCCACTTCTTCGCGACCTCGATTCCCGCCCGGCGCTTCTCCTCGTCCGGTTCGCAGATGTCGCGCGGCGCGTTATTCGAGATGTGCTGGCACTTGGTCCCGGTGGCCGCCATTTTGTTGGCCATCCGGTCGAGCCAGCGCTTTCCAGCCGCGCTCGAAGGGTCGAACTCGCGTGTAGTCCGTGTCGCCGTGCCCACCATCAGCGGCACCTCGACGTACATGCTGTCGTCCGTCACGTCGCCAAAGAGGCCCGAGAAAAGATCCATATGGGTCACGCCGGGGAACGTGTCTTTGGTGAATTGGGGGAAGTCGAGCATTGTCAGCTCCCCGTATTTCTTTTTCATCTCCTCGGTCCGGGGATTGCGGCCGAAGCCCATGCGGCTTTTGAAGATGTAGCGGATCGGCCAGGTGTTCGAGGCGATTCGCGCCAGCTTTTCCGTCTCGGTCAGCGGACTCGCCGCGGCCGAAGCGGCTGGAGCAAGGAGAAGGCCGGTAGCTCCTAAACCGCCCCCGGCGGCTTTGAAGAAATCACGGCGATCGAGGTGAGAACCCTGTTTTTCCTGCATTCGTGCGACCTCCTGGATCGTATGTTCTGTTCAGGATATCAGTCCTTGCGGCGCCGCTGAAGCCCCGACTGTGATATGTTGTCGAGCCGAGGGGGTTCCAGGAATCCGTCCATGAGAGTATTCGCCATCTACCGTTCGCTGTTGCTGCCGGCGCTCTGTGCCGCCGCGGCCCTCGGCCAGAACCAGCCGCAGGCGCTCAACCCGGACATGCACTACCAGCTCGGGCCCGATTCGCTGCCGCAGGACGGCGTGCCGAAGGGGGAGATCCGCGGCCCGTATACGCTGCCCAGCAATGCCTATCCGGGGACGCAGCACACGTATTGGATCTACGTGCCAGCCCAGTACGACCGGGCGGTTCCCGCGAGCCTGATGATCTTCAACGACGGCCAGGCGTTCATGGCGGAGGAGGGCGACGCCCGCGCGCGGAACGTGATGGATAACCTGATCTACCGGCGGGAGATCCCGGTGATGATCGGCGTCTTCATCAATCCGGGGCGGCGGCCGGACCAGCCCGAACCCAACCTTCACGAATGGGGCGACCGCACCACCAACCGGCCCACGGAATACAACACGCTCGACGATCGCTACGCCCGCGTGATCGTGGACGAGTTGATGCCGGTGCTCTACAAGCAGTACAACCTCTCGAAGGATCCCGAACGCCATGCGATCGGCGGCGCCAGTTCGGGCGCGATCGCCGCATTCACGGTGGCCTGGCAGCGGCCGGAGCAGTTCCACAAAGTACTCAGCGCGGTCGGCAGCTTTGTGAACCTGCGCGGCGGGAACGCCTACCCCGATATCGTCCTGAAGAGCGAGCGCAAGCCGATCCGGATTTTCCTGCAGGACGGCCGCAACGACAATCGCGGGATGGGCCGCGGCGGGACTTACGATCAGGCCCGCGACTGGTTCTACCAGAATGTCCGGCTCATGCACGCCCTCACCGAAAAAGGGTACGAAGTCAACTACGCGTGGGGGATGAACAAGCACGGCCAGAAGATGGGAGGGGCCATCCTTCCCGAGATGATGCGCTGGCTCTGGCGCGACCACCCCGTCTCCACCGATCCCAACGATGCGGTCGAACGGTCCTTCTTCGAACCGGCAAAGAAATAAGCGCTTGACGGCCGCCGCAGCGGGGCGTCAAATGGATTCGGGCGGACTAACGACATGCCGGTTACCGTGAAAAAGATCGTCTTGTGGAGAACCGAGGTCGGGAACAAGCCGGGGGAGCTTGCCAGAGTCACCGAACCGCTTGCCAAGGCGGGGGCGGACCTCAGAGTGGTGATGGGCTATCGTCACCCGACGGCCCAGGATACGGCCGCAATCGAAGTGTATCCGATCACTGGAAGGAAACTGACGAAGGCCGCGGAGAGCGCCGGGCTGGCGGCTTCGTCCATTCCGACCCTGCTGGTGGAGGGCAATAACAAACCGGGACTGGGGCATGCGATCGCCGGGGCGATCGCCGACGCGGGCATCGATATCGCGTTTTGCATGGCCCAGGTGATCGGGAAAAACTACACCGCCGTCATCGGTTTCGAGACGGAGGACGCCGCCAAAAAGGCCGTTCCGATCATCAAGAAGGCTGCGGCGAAGAGAATATAAGCGGGCGCCCGAAACCAAAGGGAAGCGGCATTCTAACCGCGGAGACACAGAGGCGCGGAGAAAGACGCGGAGAAAACATTCGATTCTTGCTTCTCCGCGTTCTCCTCCGCGTCTCCGCGGTTAATCAACAGCCACGCCCGCTCACACCGGCCGGCAGCTACGCCACGTTCGCGTTGATAATCGAACCGATTTTCGTGAATACCTGGTTAACCGCGCCGCTGAGGCCCGGCATGCACGCCACCGCCGCGACGGCCACCAGTCCCGCCGCCAGCGCGTATTCCACCAGGTCCTGTCCGCTGGTGTCCTTCAAGACCTGCATTCGTAGTGCGAATTCCTTCAACTGCTTCATTCGTTCTCTCCTTCCGCCGGCGGACGGTCGCCGCTCAGCTCACCGTTGCGTTGATAATTGAGCCGATCTTGGAGAACACAGCATTGATGGTGGTGCTGAGCGCCGGCAAGGCCGCCACCGCGGCTACCGCAACCATCCCGGCTGCGAGAGCGTATTCCACCAGGTCCTGTCCCTGCGTGTCTCTCCAGAACCGAATCCAAAAACTCTTCATGCTTCGTTCCTGTTACTGAACCTAACATCCCCTTCGGCCCTTGAATATGGAATGAAACGCTTAAGCGCGACGGTATTCTGACCGAAGCGGGATGACGCAACCTTATTTCCGCAGGTGCAGGAGTTCCCGCCAGGAGGTGCACTTCTTCGCTGCCGCGGGCTTGCCTTCGAGCTGCCGGGCCAGCGCCAGAATGCTCGCGCGGAAGCGGGAATCGGCCGGCGCCGGCTTGCCGTCGAGGAGCGCGTCCTGCACGGTCTCGTAATCGTTGCTCAGCATGGCATAGGGTTCCAGTTGCAGGGCGGTTTTCAGGTCGTCGCGATTCAGCCCGGTGGCCGGCGTGTAGCGGTTGACGATGAGGTGCAGTCGCCCGCGGTCGGCGACCGTTTGCTCCAAAAACTCCAGCGCGCGGCGTGTGCCGTGCAAAGCCCCCAGTTCGTTGGTGGTAACCAGCAGAATCTGGTCGGCGTGGTGCAAAAACCCGCTCTCGGCGGCCAGCCTCAGGTCCGGCAGGTCCAGCACGACCGCCGAATAACGTTCTTTCCAGAACTTCATCAGCTCGCCCGATAGTGCTCGCCCGATGTCGAACCGGGCGACCGGCATCTCCGGCGCCAGGACCACGTCCATTCCGCCGAATGGCGCCGTCAGCCGCGCCCACAGGTCTTCATCCATGCGCTTCCAGTCGCGCACGACATCGCCGAGGTGGAACTCCGACT
The DNA here is from genome assembly GCA_963796485.1 of Bryobacterales bacterium. Classification (GTDB taxonomy): domain Bacteria; phylum Acidobacteriota; class Terriglobia; order Bryobacterales; family Bryobacteraceae; genus CAWCDJ01. Next base: position 42,610 of record CAWCLV010000006.1, on the reverse strand, counting down.
TCAGTTTCAGCATGAAGCCGATGCTCCCGCCGATCGGGTCGGTGTCCACCAGCAGCACTTTGCCGGACGCACGCATCTGCAAAGCGAGATGCACCGCCACGGTGCTGGCTCCGCAGCCTGGTTTTCCGGGCACGACACAGTACGCCAGCGTGGATTTCGCGGCCGGCTGGGAGGCCGGTGTTTTTGACAGCCGCTCGAAAATGCCGCGCACGGTTTCGGTCGTCGGAGCGGACAGAAACTCGCCGGCGCCGCGGCGCAGGCATCGCAAAATCAGGTCGGCGTCCTTCTGGGGGTTCAGCGCCACCACCGGCATGGCGCCCGCGGCCTCGGAAATCAACTCCAACGCGCGGTCCTGGTCCGAAAGAACGTCGATGAAACAGATATTGCAGCCCTGCCGGGAACCCAGCCCGGCGATCTCGCCGCGCGGTGGATACTCGCCCGCCACCGCGGCTTCCGAGACGCCGAGTTCGACCAACACGGCGCGAATGGCCCGGGCTAGTTCCCGATCCGGACAGACCAGCAGCGGCTTCCAACTCACTTGTTCCACCTCACGGATATCGGCGGGTCCACCGCCAAGGTTTAGGCTTGCTCTTCGTGGGGCGGACGTCACGTCCGCGGCCGGACCCGAGGTCCGCCCCACATTCGACGGGCAACCAAACGTAAGAGCTTGTCACGAAGTGCCGGTTGTTGGGTGACGATTACTAAGAGCAAATACCCACCCGTTTCCGGCGATTTACTGATCCCTTTCGGCGCCCCGCCGCTCTACATTCGGAAGCAGGCCGCCACATGTGCAACGCCGCGCCAACCCGCCCTCGTGCTCCGGAACGGGGCTTTGTCCTGATCACCACGGTGCTGGCGATGGTGGCTCTCCTGGCTTGTCTCGGTCTTGCGATCGATGTCGGCTACGTGCAGTTGGTGAAGACCAGGATGCAGACGGCTGCCGATGCGGCGGCCATGGGAGGCGCGCAGGAGGTCAAGGCCAATGGCGCCGCCGGCGCTACCGCGGCGGCCAAGGCGGATGCCGCGCTCAACGGGTTTACCGCCGGCCAGCACGGCGTCACTATCGTCGTCAGCAACCCACCCGCGAGCGGGTACTACCTGGGCGATTCCACAGCGGTCGAGGTGGTGGTCTCGCAGACCGTGCCGTCGTTCTTCCTGCAACTGGCGGGCACTTCATCCACTACCGTGAGGGCTCGAGCGGTTGCACGCCTGGGCAGCGGAACCTCCTGCCTGTACACGCTCGATCCATCCGCTCCAAATTCCTTTTCGGCCAGCGGCGGGGCAAACATCCGGATCGATTGCGGCGTAGTACTCAACTCCTCCAGCACCCAGGCGATGAATGTCAGCGGAGGCGCGAAGGTCTCGGCGTCGTTCGTGAGCATCGTCGGGAATTATTCCGTCAGCGGCGGGGGCGTCATATCGCCCCAGCCTTCCACCGGGCAGACGGCGGAGAGCGATCCGCTGGCTTACCTGCCGGCGCCCCCGGTGGGGGGGTGCTATCAGACCGGCCTCAGCATCACCACGAACAGGACTCTCGACCCCGGCGTCTACTGTAACGGAATCCGCATCAGTTCCGGAGCGAAGGTCACGCTCAATCCGGGGATCTATGTGCTCAAAGGAGGCGGTCTCAACGTCAGCGGCGGTTCCAGCCTCTCCGGTTCGGGGGTCATGTTCTACAACACCGCGGGCGGCGGCTACAGCTACGGCTCCATCAACATCAGCGGAGGGTCCACCCTCACCCTGGCTGCGCCCACCACCGGCACGTACGCCGGGATTCTCTTCTATCAGGACCGCGGCATCGCCTCCGGCGCGGCGAGCACGTTTTCCGGCGGCAGCGCCATGAAATTAGAAGGAACCCTATATTTCCCGACGACCTCGTTGAACTATTCGGGAGGCAGCAGTTCCAGCGCGGCATATACCTCGATCGTCTCCAAAACCGTGGTGTTCTCCGGAGGCTGTGCGCTCAACAACGATTACTCCTCGCTGCCGGGGGGCTCACCCATCAAGGGGGCGGCATCGCTGAGCGAATGACGATGCGGGCGCGACGCACAACCCGGAACGGCGGAACCGCAGTGGTGGAGTTCGCGCTGGCGGCGCCGCTCCTGCTCCTGCTGCTGGCCGGTGTACTGGATTTTTCGATGGCCCTGCGGACCGCCACCGCGGTGGCGGACGCGGCGCGGGCCGGCGCGCAGTACGGTAGCCGCAATGTGGCGAGTGCTTCGGATGCCGCCGGAATCCGCGCGGCCGCGCTGGCTGCCGCGCCCGGCGTCAGCGGAATGACCGCGACCGTCGTGAAAACCTGCCAGTGTCCCAACGGTTCGGCCGTCAGCTGCACGGGAACCTGCACGGGCGGCCCGGTCGAGGTCTACGTGAACGTAACGACGCGCGCCACCGCGGTGACCGTATTCCAGTACGCCGGCGTTCCTTTCTCGGGGGCGGTCGCGTCGAAAGCCGTGATGCGGGCGCGATAGAGATGAAGAACCCACGTTTCCGCTCTCGGAGAGGCAGCACCATGGTGGAATCCGCGCTGGTCGCCACCGTTTTCCTGCTGCTGCTGGTCGCTATCATGGAATTCGGGCGGCTCGGCTTCGCCTATAACTCCGTTTCGTTCGCGGCCCATCGCGCAGCCCGTTTCGCCGCCGTGCGCGGCAGCAGCAGCGGGCATCCGGCTTCGGCCAACGACGTCACGGCGGAAGCGCGGTCGCTGATCGCGGCGCTCGACACCGCGAACCTAACGGTCACCACCAGGTGGACGCCCGACAATCACCCGGGCAGCATGGTCGAAGTCCGGGTTTCCTATGGCTTCCGAACCCTTCTCGTTCCGATGTCGTCAAGCCTGATGACGCTATCGACCGTATCGAAACAGGTCATCACCCAGTAGCGCGCGGGTTTGGTCGATCGCATCAGTTAGCTGGTTTAGTTTCTAGCATAGCCATTTTGAGAATTCATCTCTCAGAAATCCTCAAGCGGCAAGCAGTTGTAGGATCTGCTGGATAGCATGATCGGCCTTGTGATAGGCCGTTTCGACTTTGCTGGCAGGCTTGAGGGCCTCGTCGGGCCGATGATGGAACAGCGAGTTTGCCAACGGTCCGCGGACGCGCTTGTGGAACAGGATGAACATGAGGGCAGCTTTGGTCCCCTTATCGGTGAGGCGGTAGCGGTAACCGCGTCCGACGCGTTCAATCAGCCCGTGGGCTTTCATCTTGCGAAGGTCGTAGCGGAGTTGCGTGAGGGTGTAGGTGGTGGCGGTCACGCCGAAGGTGCCGAGGATGGCTTGATGGATATCGGCGCTGCGCCATCCGTTGAGTTGCGTGCCCCCATGGAGCAGGACCTCCATCAGGCGCATCATCCGGGTGTCGTGGATCTTGATGCCGGCGATTTTGGTTTTGCCTGCCATGACGGGCAGAGCCATCCGTTGAAACAGCGGGAAGTCGACGTGGACGTTTAAGGATTGAGCTTCAAAACCGGCGAAGCGATCTGTAATGGCGACGAGTCTCTGGCGCAAGCACTCCAGGTTCTCCAGGCCCTTGTTGAGACCCAGATCTTTCATTCGGTTTACGCAGACTTCGACCCGCAGGAAGGTGCTGAACTTCTCGTACATGCGGCCCACAAGGTTCTTGCAGTAGATGCGCATCACGTGGTGGCCGTGGTCGAGCTTTTCGAGCACACTGTAGAGTTTGCCTCGTAGCCGTTTGGTGATGCGCACCCCGAAGATGTAGGCCACCTTATCGGCGGCAAGGCGGAAGAGCCCCATCTCGCAGGAGTGCTCGAAGATTTTGTGGATCGGGAAGTGCCGTTTGAAGATGAAGTTGCGGCAGTACTCAATCTGATTGATCGAGTAGGCGCGGTTCAAGTTCACAGCCTTGCGATCCTTTTCTGAAAACTTGGGGCAGAGGAGCCAACTCCAGTAGTTCAACCGCTTTTCGATGATGGACGCGCTCAGCTTATCGGCGGCCGCCTGCACTGCCTTCGGGTCCGAGGTCGACAAGAACGCGTTATCGTCCTTGCGAAAAGCCACTCCCTGACGACGGAGTTCGATCTCCATGAAGTTGTGCCCGTTCAGGTAATACGTCGTTTGAAAGGGGAGGTACGTGCCGACGCACATGGCCAACGGACCGATGACCGGATCGCGGATGTAAAAGTAGTAATGCAAGTAGCGTGACGGGACGCGCCGGATGATGCGGTAGTCGGGATCATCTGTGGGGTACATCGGCATCGTCGATTTGAACGTGCTGCCCATTTCCATGCTCCTGAAGATGCAGTAGACCCCGTGTTGATCACGACGTTCCATCCGTTGCAGGTGGGGCCGGACGGTGTCCTCCTTGCTGACGCCCTTCTTTGGATCCAACATCGGGATCTTGTGGTTGCGAGCGTAGCCTTCCACCCATCCCCGGTACTCCGGCGTGCGCTTTGCCAAGACTTGCGGCGTGATCGGATATATCCCGTGCACGTCGCGGAAGAAATGCACGATATGTTCGGGCCGGGTCAGCAACGGCAGGTAGCCCTGGATGACGATGCGGTCGAAACAGTGATATACAAAAACCAGGAAGCGTTCAAAAAGCTTCGCGAAGGTTTCCATCGGTCGCCTCCTCTGATGTTTGGCTGGATACCAAAATCATCGGTCTTGGCGACCGGTGGAATCAAGCAGTCCCCACCAGCGGATGCCGTCTTCCTCGCCTTGGGATTTCAAGGGCGCAGCCCTTGGCTATTTTTAGTTAGAGCAGAAACTCAAAGACGGGCAGGCCAGGAGGCCTGCCCCACCAAAACGCCGGCAGGCAGCGGCGGCCACTGCTGCAGGCTGGGCCAACGGCGGAGCGCGCCTTCGGCGCGTGGGCAGGCCTGGTGACCTACCCTACTCGTCTCAGTATTTGTATTCCGCGTGGACTACTTCGTCGTCCAGGCTGTGCTTCAGGCTGAATCCCAGCTTTTCGCAGATGCGCATCACTCCGCGGTTGTCCGGCAGAATGTCCGCCGTCAAGCGCTCGAGTTTTTCGTCGGCGCCCACTACCACCAGGCGGGAGAGGAGTTCCCGGCCCACGCCGCGGCCCTGCCAGTGGTCGCTGACCAGCACGGCGACTTCGGCCTCGCGCGTCCCGTGAATCTTCGACATGCGGCCCACCGCGATGATTTCGCGGTCGGCGGTCTGCGCCACGAACGCCATCTCGCGGTCGTAATCGATGAAGCAGATGCGAGTCAGGCGCTCGTGGGTGGTGCGTTGTTCCAGGTTCATCAGGTGGAAATAGCGAAGGTACACGCTGCGCTCCGAGAGCGTCTCGTGGAACTTCACCATCGCAGGCTCGTCTTCGGGGCGAATCGGCCGGATCGTTACGGGCGTGCCGTCCTTCGTGGTCCACGAAGAGACGTAGCGCGAAGGATACGCCCGAATCGCTGTCTTGGGGATCTGGTCCAGGGTGACTTCGGGACCATGCACCACCACGCGGGCATCGAGCGCAATCAGCCCATCCGGGGATGCGAGCAGCGGGTTGATATCGATTTCCTTGATCCAACGCTGCTCGGCAACCAGGCCGCTGAAGCGGACCATCAGGACTTCGAGGGCGGCCACGTCCACCGGCTTGCGCCCGCGCACGCCCTTCAGCGCTTTGTAGATTTTCGTCTGCTCCATCATGCGGCGCGCCAGCGTAGTGTTGAGCGGCGGCAGCGCGAGGGCGCGATCCTTGAAGACCTCCACCAGTTGCCCGCCGGTTCCGAACAGGAGCACCGGGCCGAACTGCGGGTCGAGGCTCGCTCCGATGATCAACTCATAAGCATCCTTGAGCTTGATCATGGGCTGCACGGTGACGCCCTGGAAGTGTTCGGCGCCGACCTTCTTGGCGACGGAATCCTGGATGGCGCGGAAGGCGCGATCCACCGCCTCGGCGCTCCCCAGGTTCAACTGCACACCGCCGACGTCCGTCTTGTGAGTGATGGTTTCGGAGTAGATCTTGAGTACAACCGGGAAGCCGATCTCTTTGGCCGCCTTCACGGCGTCCTCCACGGTCGCGGCTATCACCGTTTTTGCCACCGGAACGCCGTAGGCAGCCAGCACTTCCTTGGACTCGAACTCCGTCAGGATGGTGCGATTCTCGTCGCGCGCTTTCCGGATGGTCGATTCCACCAGGTCCCGGTCAGGGTTGAAGTCCGCCGAATCCTGCGGCATCGCCGGGGTTTCATACAGCGAGCGCAGGTTGTAGCTGTACCGCCACATGTAGTTGAACGCGCGGGCGGCGGTATCGGGGTAAGGGAACGTCGGGATGTTGGCCCGGTTCAGAATTTCTTCGCCGGCGGCCACGTCCACCCCGCCCATCCAGCTGGCGAGCAATGGCTTGCCTTCCTGCTTGGCGAGCGGCTTCAGTTGTTCGGCGATGCGGGTCGGGTCGGTCATCGCCTGCGGAGTGAGGATCACCAGCATGCCGTCGCTGTGCGGATCTTTCGCTGCGATCTTGAGCGCCTTGGCGTACCGTTCGGGGGACGCGTCCCCGATGATGTCCACCGGGTTGTTGTGGCTCCAGGTGGGCGGCAGCACCGCGTTGTAGGCTTCCATGGTCTCCGGCGTGAGCTCGGCGAGTTCGCCGCCGCCCATGATCAGGGCATCGGTGGCGAGAACGCCCGGGCCGCCGGCGTTGGTCACGATGGTCAGGCGCGGCCCCCTGGGGCTCGGCTGTTTGGACAGGACTTCCGCCATGTAGAACAGGTCCGCGATGTTGTTTACTCGCAGCACGCCGGACCGACGGAAAGCGGCTTCCAGGACCTCGTCGCTGCCGGTGAGAGAGCCGGTGTGGGACGCGGCGGCTTTCGCGGCGGCGGCGCTGCGGCCCGGCTTGATCACGATGATCGGTTTATTGAGCGCGACTTCACGGGCGGCGGAAACGAAAGCCCGGGCATCCCCGATGCTCTCCATGTAAATCACGATCGAGCGGGTCTTGGGGTCATTCCCCAGGTAGTAAATCAGGTCGCCCCAGCCGACGTCCACCATCGAGCCGACCGAGATGAAGGCGCTGAAGCCCACCATCTCTTTCAAGCTCCAGTCCAGGACGGCCGTGCACAGCGCGCCCGACTGGCTGATGAAACCGACCGACCCCGGACGCGCAACGGTGGTGGCAAAGGTCGCGTTCATACCCGAGAGCGGGCTCATCACGCCCAGGCAGTTGGGCCCGATCACGCGGATCTGGGCCTTCCGGGCCTCTTCCAGGAGTTGCCGTTCGAGAGCGGCGCCTTCCGGCCCCACTTCTTTGAAACCCGCCGAAATTACGACTGCCCCGCGGACCCCGTTTTCACCGCATTCTCTGATGATTCCGGGAATGGATGGTGGCGGCGTGATGATCACGGCGAGGTCCACCTCCTCCGGGATGGCGGAGACGGAGGGATAGGCTTTAACTCCCAGAACGCTGGGTCGCTTCGGGTTCACGGGGTACACCGTACCCCCGAACGGGCTGGTCACCAGATTCCAGAGCAGGGTGCGGCCCACGGTGCCTGGGTTTTCGGTGGCGCCGATGACGGCCACGGTCTTCGGCGAGAAGAACACATCGAGCGGCTGATTGCGCTGGTGGTGGGATCTCTTTTTCAATGATTTAGTTACTTGCATGATAGTCGGTGTCCGCATTGGGTCCGAACGCGGCCTGGTTGAGGGCATCGACCACGTCGCGAACGTTCAGTCCGTTCTTGCGTGCCACCGTTTCGATATCGCAGTCATCGCAGGATGCCCGGTAATGCAGGCCTTCAAATATGGGGATGGTTTCAGGATGACGTTGTTTGACGTCGCGGATGATCATGTCGCGGCGAATGAGTTGATCGAATCGAAACATAGGCGTTGCCTCGAACCAGAGTAGCGCTGCACCCGGGAGGCCAAAGGACGCTTCTTTGTTTTCAGGTGGTTGGGGGGGACGGAGAGTGGGGGGTGGGTGATTTGCCCCAGAAATGCGAAAGGCCGGCTGTTTAGGCCGGCCCGGTTGAGAATTTAGCCGCTGTTACCAGCGAGGTTCGCGGCGCTGGCGCGGTCCGCTGTTGCCGTATCCGCCGCTGCCGCTGCGGTTGCCGCCGCCGCCGCCGCCGCCAAAACTGCGGCCGCCACCGCCGCCCGCCGCTTTGGGCCGCGCTTCGTTGATGTTGAGCTGGCGCCCTTCGAGGGTCGAGCCGTTCAGGGCTTCGATCGCCCGGTCGGCCTCGGTTGAATCGCTCATCTCGACGAAGGCAAAGCCGCGTGAACGGCCGGTATCCCGGTCGGTGATCACATTGACGCGTTCTACGCTGCCGTAAGGTTCAAAAAGGCTTCTAATGCTGGATTCCGTCGCAGAGAAATCCAGGTTTCCGACAAAAATGTTTTTCATACTTTTTCCAGTGTTGATTAGCGAGCTAAACGAGGCAGGATTGAACGGCCAGGTTGTTGCGGACACTATCGAACGATCCCAGTATAGCAGTTCCGCCCCCCTTTTGCGGCCGCTGAAGAATACACATTATGGGATTCTGGTCCCGGATGTGCGAAAATACCCCCAAACAGGAGGCTAGTTTGCTTCGTTCGCGTTTCATTACGTCCCTATTGTGCGTGTGCGCACTTTCGGCGCTGCCGGTTTCGACCGCGTTCGCCCAGAGGAGAGGTTCATCCGAAGCCAGTCCCGCTCCGGCGTCAGCTGAAGCGAGGCCGACGCCGATTCTGCCGGAAACCGCGTCGGCCACGGACCATGAGATCAACCTGGATGGGAAACCGCTTCGCTACACGGCGACGGCGGGCACCTTGTTGATCAACGGCCCAGACGAACAGCCGTACGGCAGCATCTTCTACGTGGCTTACACTTTGCGCGGTGTCACGGAGGCCCGGACACGCCCGGTCACCTTCCTTTATAACGGCGGCCCGGGGTCGGCGACATTGTGGCTTCACATGGGCTCGGTCGGCCCGATGCGCGTAGTGACGAACAGTCCCGAGGCCACCGGCTCGGCGCCGTACCAGATGGTCACGAACCAGTACACATTGCTGGACCGGACGGACCTGGTGTTCATCGACGCTCCGGGGACGGGCTATTCGAGGCCGGTCGGGAAAGGAACCGTCCGTGACTTCGCGGGGACCGACCAGGATGCACAGGCCTTCGCCCGCTTCATCGAGCGCTACGTGACCGTGAACCACCGCTGGAACTCGCCGAAGTTTCTGTTCGGTGAATCCTACGGGACCACGCGTTCCGCCGTGCTGGCGGACGTGCTGGAAAATGCCGGCATGTCGTTCAACGGCGTGATCCTGATGTCGTCGATCCTGAACTACTACTCGCACGCCCCGGGCAGCGACACGGATTTCATCGGTTATCTGCCGTCGTATGCGGCGATCGCCTGGCACTTCGAGAAGATCTCGCACAAGGGCAAGGACCAAAAGGCGTTTTTGGACGAGGTCCGCGCCTTTGCCCGGGGGCCATATGCCGAAGCGCTATCGCTGGGCCACAACCTGCCGGCCGCGCAGGAGGATGCCATTGCCGCCAAGTTGGCCGGTTACACGGGGCTGAGCGTGCAATACCTGAAAGAGGCCAACCTGCGAGTGAGCGCCACCCGGTTCCGCAAGGAACTGCTACGCGACAAGCGCATGATCCTGGGCCGCTATGATGCGCGGTTCGAAGCCAGCGACGTGGACGCGGCCGGTGAAAACCCCGGCTACGATCCCTCGAGCACCGGCATCACCGGGGCATTCGTCACTGCCTTCCACGACTACCTCGACCGGGAGCTGAAATACACCACCAAAGAGACCTACTTCACCAGCGGACCGGGTTTGAACGCGGCGTGGGATCACTCGCACCGTCTCGGCGCCGGAGCAGGCGGTGGCGGCGGGCGCGGCGGCTTCCAGGCAATGCGGGAAGCTTATGTGGCGGGCGATCTGGCGGACGCGATCCGCAAGAACCCGCGGCTCAGGGTGTTTTCGGTGAATGGGCTTTTCGACCTGGCAACCCCGTTCTTCATCACCGAGTATGACTTGGCGCACATGGAACTGGAGCCGAAACTGCGCGGCAACGTGCAGTTTGCGTATTATCCCTCGGGCCACATGATCTATCTCAATGTGGATGCCTTGAAGCAGTTGAAGACCGACCTCTCCGCGTTCTATACCACCGCCGCGGGCGGCGCGTAGCGCGGCATTGACGGCTACGCCGGCTTATACGCCACAGCGTCGATCTCGACCTTCGAGTCCTTCAGTGGGAGCGACGCCACGATGATGGTGGTACGAGCCGGCTTGGCCGATCCGAAGAACTCGGCGTAGACCTCGTTCATCGCCATGAAGTCGCCCGCATTGGTGAGATAGACCCCGCAGCGGACCACATCCGCCATCGAACTCCCGCAGCCTTCCAGGATGTTCTTGATGTTCGTGAGGACCTGGCGGGTCTCTGACTGCACGTCGCCAAGCTTTGTCTCATTGCTGACCGGGTCCACCGCGATCTGGCCGGAGACGAAGATGTAATCGCCGGCGCGCACGGCGGGCGAGTACGGACCACGGGGCGCGGGGGCTCCGGGGGGTGAGATGCGCTCGATCATGATCTAGTGTCCTTCCGCTTCGAGAAATCGTTCCGCTTCGATGGCCGCCATGCAACCCGCGCCGGATGCGGTGATGGCCTGGCGGTACACACGGTCCTGCACGTCTCCGGCATGGAACACTCCGGGGATATTGGTGCGTGCCCCGCCTTTGGAAAGGATGTAGCCGTCGGGATCGGTTTCGATCTGGCCTTTGAACACCCTCGTGTTCGGGTTATGGCCGATGGCGACAAAGAAGCCGTCCACGTCCTGTACCCACGTCTCGCCGGTCTTGAGGTTCCGCAGGCGAACCGCGCTCACCAGGTTTTTAGAGACGTCGAGGACCTCGTCCACAACCGTGTTCAGAACCATCTTGATCTTGGGGTTGTGGTGTGCGCGGTCGAGCATGATCTTGGAGGCGCGAAACTCCTCGCGGCGGTGCACCAGCGTGACCTCTCGGCCGAAGCGGGTCAGGAAGTTCGCCTCCTCCATGGCCGAATCGCCGCCGCCGACCACCATAATTTTGCGGTCGCGATAGAAAAAGCCGTCGCAGGTGGCGCAGGAACTCACGCCGTGGCCGATCAGCGCCTGTTCCGATTGCAGGCCGAGCCACCGCGCCGACGCGCCGGAAGCGATGATCACCGTCCGGGTCTCGATCCAATCGCCTTCCACGTTGAGGCGGAAGGGGTGCGTGGAAAAGTCGGTGTCGATGACGCCGCCGTGCAAGTACTCGGCGCCGAAGTTCTGCGCCTGCTTCTTCATGTTCTCCACCAGGTCGGGGCCGTTAATGCCCTCCGGGAAACCCGGGAAATTTTCGACCAGGGTGGTGAGCGAAAGCTGCCCCCCCGCTTCATGTCCGCTAACCACCAGGGGCTTGAGATTCGCGCGGGCGGTGTAGATGGCAGCGGTGTTGCCGGCGCAACCGGAGCCGATGATCACGACGTTTCGCATGTGGCGGTAGAAGTACAGGTTAACATAGAGAATTCGGATATAATGACTTGCGCCGGGCTCGGGTCCGGACACGTTTATGCGCCTCGCCCCGTGCTGCGCGGTGTTTACTATTTCGCTGGCTTTGACGACGGCGGCCCAGGCGGTGGCGCCCGGCGGCGCGCTGACCGTGGTGCTCGATTTTCGCGGGTTGCACTCCGCGCCTGCGATCGCCGCCATGGAGCGCGAAACCGAGCACATCCTCGGCCCGGCAGGCATCACCATCGACTGGCGCATCAGGGGCGCATCTTCGGGCGAGACCTCCGGCACGCTGGTGCTGGTGCGCTTCAACGGCAGGTGCATCCTGGAGCCGATCGGCTACCTTTACGACGAGCGGGGGCCGCTCGCGTACACCTACTCGACCGACGGAGCGGTGCAGCCGTTCACCGAGGTGGCGTGCGACCAAGTGGTTTCCTCTCTGCGTTACGGCATGCTTCCGGGAGACTATTCCCATGCCGACGAATTCTTCGGGCGCGCGCTCGGCAGGGTGGTGGCGCATGAACTGGTCCACATCCTCACCGGGGAAGCCGGGCACGGCACGACCGGAGTGGCGCGCCGCGGCCTCTCTCCAGACCGGCTCGCTGCGCCGGTTCTCCAGTTGGCGCCCGAGGACGTCGAGCGTGTCCGTTCGTCCCTTCAATCCGCCCGATAAATTTTATTGATTCGACTTGCCCCCGGGGGGCTGATAATCTTCATCTGACCGCGCATCCACGCCTGGTCGGCGTAGGTTTGCTCCTGGTAGCGAGCGCACATGCCCTTGTCGGGCACGGCAAATTGGCTCGGGAACCGGGGAGCAAATTTTCTCGCCGCCTTCCGTTCCCCGCAGCCTTGATAGGGTTGGGTCTCCCGGCCCGCCCGGTTGAGTTTCTCAGGAGGGGAAAATGGAAGCTGTCCTTACCGATCACCAGAAGAACGATTCGTTGAGCCGCGGGTTTTCCCGCCGCTCCTTCGGCCGCATCGCCGCCGTGCTTGCCGGCGCCGGTACACTGCCTTTTTATAACGAGCCCGCGCTGGCGCAGCTCTCCGCGGTGCGGAACATGCCGCCGGACGCGGTCAAGATCAACGCCAATGAGAATCCGCTGGGCCCGTGCGCCGAAGCGCGCGCGGCCATTCAGGCGATTCTCCCGAACGGCGGCCGCTACATGTACGAAGAGACCTTCACCATGGGCGAGACTATGGCGGAGATGGAAAGCCTCAAGCCTTCGTACGTGCACCCCTACGCGGGGTCGAGCGCGCCGCTGCATCAATCGGTGCTGGCGTTTACATCGCCTACGCGGCCCTTCGTTACGGCCGACCCCGGATATGAAGCCGGCGAGAGGGCGGCGAAGTTCATCGGGGCGAAAGTGATTCGCGTCCCGCTGATGAAGAACTATGCGCACGACGTGAGGGCGATGGCCGCGGCCGATCCCAACGCCGGCCTGATCTACGTCTGCAATCCGAATAACCCGACCGGCACACTTACACCGAAAGAAGACATCGAGTGGCTGGTCGAAAACAAGCCCAAGGGCAGCATCATCCTGCTCGACGAGGCCTACATTCACATCGCCGGCGCACCTATGTGCTCGGACCTGGTCGCGAAGGATAAGGACGTGATCCTTCTCCGCACGTTCTCGAAGATTTACGGGATGGCCGGCTTGCGGGCGGGCGCCGCCTTGGGTCGTCCGGACTTATTGCAGAAAATACAGGGCTACTCGGCGGGCGCCCTGCCGATTACCGGCATGTGCGCGGCCACGGCCAGCCTGAAATCGAAGACCCTCGTGCCGGAGCGCCGGAAGATCATCGGCGATGTCCGTGCGAACGTCTTAGCGTTTCTCGACAAACATAACTTCCAGTACGTTCCGTCGGTCTCGAATAAGTTCATGGTGAACGTGCATCGCCCCGGCGGCGAGATTATCGAAGCCCTGCGCAAGGAGAAGATCTATATCGGCCGCGTATGGCCGAGCTGGCCGACTTATGTCCGGGTCTCCATCGGAACCCAGGAGGAGATGAATAAGTTCAAAACCGCCTTCCTCAAGGTGATGGCTTGATCCGAAAGGCCCTACTCGGAAAACGATCGTTCGCAGCCGGCCGCTACGGTTGGGCGCAACTCGCCGGTGACGCCTCGGGTGGTGTCATCGCGGCGCTGATCGCCCTGCCGTACGGTCTTGCCATGGCATCCCTCATGGGGCTGCCTCCGGTTCTTGGTGTCTTCACTTCCATCCTCACGGCGCCGATCATCGCGCTTCTGGGCCGCAATCCGGTTCTCATTGGCGGCACGGCGAGCGCGACCGTTCCCTTCATCGCAGTTGCGGCCCGCAGCCAGGGGATCGGCGGCGCCGCCAAAGTTTGCATCGTAGCTTCCGTAATCATGATGGGGTTTTGCGTGCTGCGCCTGGGGCGTTACATCACCCGGGTGCCGCACGCTGTCGTGACGGGGTTCTCCTGCGGGATCGGCGGCATGATGCTGATCTCGCAGATGGACGTGATCCTCGGAGTAAGTTCGCCCGCCACACGCTCGGCCGGCTCGCCGCTGGCGCAGGTGGGGGCCATCCTCGATCAACTGGGCAACGTGCGGGGCGCGCCGCTGTTGCTGGGCCTGGCGGTGATCATCGCGGCAACCGTTTCGGCGCGCATCTCTCCACGGCTTCCCGCTCCGCTCGTCGGGGTGGTGTTGTCGATCGCGCTGGGGCGATTTATCGGAGTGCACGAGAAGGAAGTCGGCGGACTTAGCGCCATGCTGCCGCCGTTTGTCGGCTTCTCCTGGCGGCCCGGCGACATTTTCGAGGTGCTTCCTTCGGCGTTCGCGCTCGCGCTGGTATCGTCGGTCAACATCCTGATCACGTCGCGCGTCGTGGAACATTTCCGCGGCCGGCACAAGCCGATGCGCGTAAGCGACGCCGATGCGGAACTGGGGGCATACGGCATCGCCAATCTCTGCGCCGGAATGTTCGGCTCGCCGTTGAGCGTGGGGATCCCCGCGCGGAGCCTGGCGGTGGTCCGCTGCGGCGGCAGCACAAGGGTTTCCAACTTTCTGCACGCGGTGATTCTGGCTTTCATTCTATGGGTGGGCTCGGGCTTCGTAGCCCACATCCCGCTTCCGGCGCTGGCCGGGGTCACGGCCTGGATGGGCTTGTGCCTGCTGGACTGGAGCGCTTGGCGCAGGCTGCCCAAGATGAAGCCGGTGGATGCCGCGGCGTTTCTTGCGACTGCCGTTTCCGTGCTTGCCGTCAATGCCGTGCTGGCGGTCGCAATCGGTTGTTCTCTCTACTTCCTGCACGCCGCGTGGGCGCGCTGGTTCCGCCCGGCCCCGCGCGTCCCCGACCTGCAAACTCCCTGAAGACCGGTTGTATCTGATAGCTCCCATAAAACTTATTGATGAGTTTCCGAAGTCTCAAAATCATTTCTCTCATGTTAGACTAGCCAAAACCATCGCCTAGCTATCTAAGGGGACACTTCGCAGTGCTTCAGTCCTAAGCGGGACTCTTCTCAGCGTTGAGCAAAAGAACGCGCAACCAATTCCAACTTAGGAGAACCGCTATGACGAATCGAAGCTTCAATCGGCTGATCATTCCGTTTCTGGCTTGTAGCGCGGCTGTATTGCCTGCGCTCGCCCAGTCGTATTACGGAGGCGTGCGGGGCAGCGTGCTCGATCAGAACGGCGGGGCGCTGCCGGGCGCGAAGGTATCGTTGATCAACGAGGGTACCAATGCCAACCGCTCCACCCTGACGGATTCCTCTGGAGGATACGTATTCAGTGAAGTGGTGCCGGGCACTTATTCGCTGGTGTCGGAGGCGCCCGGGTTCAAGAAATTCGAGCAGAAAGGCGTCGTTGTCGGGACCCAGCAGCAGGTGGCGGTAGACCTCAAGCTGCAATTGGGTGAAGTTACCGAAAGCGTCCAGGTCACCGAGGAAGTGCCGCTGGTCGAAACGTCGAACGCCTCGCAAGGCCAGGTGATCGACAATCAGAAGCTCATCGAGCTGCCGAACCTCGGGCGCAACCCGTTCATGCTCTCCAAACTGGCGCAAAACGTGGTGCCCGTCGGAAACCCCGCGTACAACCGGATGGAAGATCAGAGCGGCTCTTCGCAGATTTCGATCGCCGGCGGCCCGGTCCGCGGGAATAACTACCTGATCGACGGCGTGCCGATCACGGATGCAACCAATCGCGCGATCATCATCCCTTCGCTCGAATCCGTGCAGGAAGTCAAGATTCAGGCCAACACCTACGACGCGGAAATGGCGCGCACCGGCGGCGGCATGTTCAACACGCTGATGAAGTCGGGGACCAACACGTATCACGGCAGCCTGTATGGCCACCTGCGGCGTACCGCGTGGGACGCCAACAGTTTCTTCAACAACGCGGCCGGCGTGGGCATCACCGACCAGCCCAACGATACCTGGGGCGCCAGTTTCGGCGGCCCGGTGAGAATCCCCAAGCTGTACGATGGCAAGAATCGCACGTTCTTCTATCTGGGTTTCGAGCACTACGACGACACGCAATCCTCGTCCTCGGTATTTGCCTCGCCGACCGCCGGCGAGAGGATGGGGAATTTCTCCCGGAGCCTCAATCCGAACGGCAGTCTGCGAACGATCTACGATCCGCTTACGGTGGTCGGCGGCGCGCGCCAGCCCTTTCCGGGCAACATCATTCCGCTATCGCGGTTGAACCCGACGGGTCTGGCGATCGCCAACAGCTTTCAGGCGCCGCTTTCGAATCCCAGTTACTACGGCGCGAACGATCTCAACGCTCCCGGCCGCCTGCCTGCCCGCGCCGCACAGTACACCGCCAAAGTGGACCAGGACATCACCCGTTTTTGGCGCGCGAGCCTCAGTTACCTTCGTTACTTCTCGCTCGAACCGGGCAACACGGAATTTCCGACTGCGTCCAGCCCCAACCAGTGGAGGCTGCTGCGTCGCGTAGATACCACTCAGCTGAATAACCTGATCACGGTCGACCCCACGACCGTCGTCACCGTCCGGTATGGATTCAACCGCTTCCCGAACTACAGCTACGACGTAAGCCAGGGCTTCAATCTCAACAGCCTGAACTTCAGCCCTGCGCTCGTCAACCAGGTTCCCAAGGCGCTATCCCAGTTTCCCTACGTCAGCATGACCAACATGTATTCGCTGGGCGTGAACGACAACAACTCTTACTATGTTCACGCGTCCGATAACTTCTCGCTCAGTGTCGCGAAGTACCTGGGGCGGCACAGCCTGAAGGCCGGTTTCGATTACCGCCGCATCAAGGCTGCCGGGAACGATGCCAACAATGCGGCGGGTGATTACGCCTTCAACGGCATATTCACCAGGTCCGCTCCGGTCAGCTCCGGCACGGGCGGCGCGGATATCGCCGACCTGCTCCTGGGTTATCCCTCGGCCGCGAACATTTACACATCCACCAAACTTACGGATCTCGCCAACTATTACGGCGTGTACTTACAGGACGATTTTCGCGTGACCAGCCGCCTGACCCTGAACCTGGGCCTTCGCTGGGAGCATGAGCCCGGTCTTTACGAAGCTAACAACGGGATGCTTGTGAATTTCAACGGAGCGGCCGCCAACCCCCTCGCCGCGAATGTCAGCGGGCTGGTACCGACGGGCGTGGTGCAGTACGCCGGCAATGGCACAAATACGGTAGGCAGCCCGACCAGCAACAAGTGGGGGCCGCGGGTCGGTTTCGCCTATAAGCTGGGAGCGAAGACAGTCGTCCGCGGCGGATATGGCATCTTCTGGGCGCCTCAGTTCGCCATCGGTTCGCCGATCGCCACGGTGGGTTACAACCAGACCACCAGCCCCAGCGCTTCGGTGGATAACAACCAGACTCCCGCGCTCAACCTGACCAATGCCTTCTCCTCCGGCATTCTCCAGCCCAAAGGGAACAGCCTCGGCAGCCTGACGGGTATCGGCCAGAGCTTCTCGATCGTCGATCCCTCGGCGAAGTCCCCCTACGTGCAGCAGTATTCATTCGACTTGCAGCGCGAACTGCCGGGCGGCTTCGCCACGGAGATCGGGTTTGTCGGCTCCAAATCCACTCACCTGACTACCGGCACGGCGAACATCAACATCAACGCGCTGGACCCCGCCCTGCTCTCGATGGGTTCGGCCCTCACGCAGTCGGTGGCGAACCCGTTTTACCAGAATGGCGGCGTGGGCGTGATCGGGACGGCGCTCGTGCAGCGGTCGCAGTTACTGCTGCCTTATCCGACTTACAGCGCGATCAGCGCGTTGTTCGACGATAACAACAAGGCCAGGTATTACTCAATGGTGGCGAAGGTGCAGAAGAACTTCAGCAAGGGCCTGAGCCTGCTCTCGACGTTCACGTGGGCCCGCAACTGGGACGAAAGCGGCGGCGGCCCGGGCAACACCCTGAACAGCGGCGCCAAGGGCCCGCAGAACCCGTACAACATGGCTGCCGAGTACGCGTTCTCGAACATCGACACGCCGCTGCGGTGGTCTACCGCGGTTTCCTACGAGCTGCCGTTCGGCAAGGGCAAATCGCTTCTGAACGGCGGCCGCGTGATGAACTACATCGCCGGCGGCTGGGTGGTAAATGCGGTTTCGGTTTACCAGACGGGGTTCCCGCTACAGATTTCGCAGGCGACCAACTTTAATTCCGCTTTCGGCTACGCCAGCCAGCGGCCCAACGCCACCGGTGTCTCTCCGGTAACCAGCGGCAGCCTGGAAGACCGGCTCGGCAACTACATCAATGCCGCGGCATTTTCGACGGCGCCGCAATACACCTTCGGCAACCTGGCCCGGACGATCGGTATGCGCGGACCCGGACAGGCCAACTGGGACATGTCGGTATTCAAGAACGTGACCATCAAGGAAGTGGTGAAAGCGCAGTTCCGGTGCGAGGCGCTCAACGCCTTCAACACCCCGCTGTTCTACGGGCCGAACGTAAGCTTCGGCAGCAGCACGTTCGGCAAGATCACGAGCCAGGCGAACTTCTCGCGGCAGTTGCAGCTGGCTCTCCGCTTCTCGTTCTGATCGGGCGGCGCGGGCCGCGAGGCCTGCGCCGGTGATATGAGAAACTGTTTCGCATGATCCAGACGAGGGCTGCACTGCTCACCTCCCCGCGAGGGCCTATCGAGGTGCGGCCGGGTCACGCGGGCGAGCCCGGCAGCGCCGAGGTGCTGCTGAAAATGGAGGCGTGCGGGGTATGCCATTCGGACCTTTTCGTGGCGGGGCTGGAGAAACCGCCGCTGCTGCCGCTGACCCTGGGGCACGAAGGCATCGGCCGGGTCGAAGCCGTTGGGCCGGGGGCTTCGTTCTGGCGCACCGGCGATCGGGCCGGCGTGACGTTCCTGGGCACGACCTGCGGCACTTGCGAGTACTGCACCTCGGGGCGCGAGCGTTTCTGCCCGCGGCAGACCAACTTCGGGTACAGCATTCAGGGCGCGCTGACCCAATATGCCCTCGTGCCCGCCGCGGCCTTGATCCGGGTGCCCGAGGACTTGGCAGCCGTCCAAGCCGCGCCGTTGTGCTGCGCCGGTTGGACGGCTTACGGCGCGCTCCGCCAGGCGGGGCTTTCGCGCGGCCAGGCCCTGGCCCTGTTCGGGTTCGGCGGCCTTGGCCACCTGGGGTTGCAGATGGCGCGCATCGAAGGCCTTCGGACGGCGGTCGCGGACCTCTCGGGCGACAAGCTGGAGATGGCGCGCGCGGCCGGAGCGGACCTGGCGGAAAGTCCGGCCACCATCGGCCGCACGTTGCAGAAGGAGTGGGGTGGGGTGGATGCGGCCGTCGTGTTCACCGGCGCGGCGGCGGCGATCGCGCCGGCGTTCCGCTCGCTCAAACGGAACGGGACCCTGGTGCTGGTCGGACTTTCCGTGAGCCAGTACGAATTGCCGCTGGTCGAGACAATCATCAAAGGCATCAACGTGCGCGGCAGTTATCTGGGCACGCGCGAGGATCTCGAAAGCGTTTTCCACCTGGCGCGCACCGGCGCGGTGCGGCCGCACGTGCACACTCACGCGCTCGACGAGACGCCGGAAATTCTCGAATCCATGAAGCGCGGCGAGGTGCCGGGCCGGGCCGTGATTTGCTTCTGATAAGATTCTGGAATGGCCGATGTGAACGTCTATCCTCCCCGTCCCGAGTTCGTGAAAAGCGCACACGTCAAGGGAATGCAGGGGTACTGCGACCTGTACAGCCGCGCCGCTGAAAAGCCGGAGGAGTTCTGGGGCGAACTCGCGGAAAGGGAGCTGTTCTGGTTCCGCAAATGGAGCCACGTGTTCGAGTGGGCGCCGCCGTTCGCGAAATGGTTTGCCGGGGGAAAGACCAACATTTCGTACAACTGCCTGGACCGGCACCTGGCGACGCATCGCAAGAACAAGGTCGCCATCCTGTGGGAGGGAGAGCCGGGCGACCAGCGCATGATCTCCTACCAGGAACTGCACCGGCTGGTGTGCCGTTTCGCCAACGTTTTAAAAGGCCGCGGGCTCAAAGCCGGCGATCGCGCCGTCATTTATATGGGGATGGTCCCTGAGCTTCCGGTGGCGCTTCTGGCGTGCGCCAGGCTGGGGATCATCCACAGCGTGGTATTCGGGGGCTTCTCCGCCGAGGCGCTCAAAGCGCGCATTCAGGACCTGGAAGCGCAGGTGGTGATCACGGCCGACGGCGCATGGCGGCGCGGCAAGGAAGTGCGGCTGAAGGATGCCGTGGATGAAGCCGTCGCGGATTGCCCGAGCGTCCGCGACGTGATCGTCTACCGCCGGACGGGCGGCGACATCCGGATGAAAGACGGCCGCGACCACTGGTGGCATACGCTCGACGAAGCGGTTGGCGAAGACTGCCCGGCCGAGGAACTCGACAGCGAGCATCCGCTGTACGTGCTCTATACGTCCGGGACCACCGGAAAGCCCAAGGGGATCGTCCACACCACCGCCGGCTACCTGCTTCAGGTGCATATGACCATGAAGTGGGTGTTCGACCTGAAGGAGGAGGACACCTATTGGTGCACGGCGGATATCGGCTGGGTCACGGGGCACAGCTACATTGTTTACGGCCCGCTTTCGGCCGGCGCGACAACCATGATGTACGAGGGCGCGCCCGACTACCCGCAGCCCGACCGCTTCTGGCGGCTGATCGAAAAATACCGGGTCAACATCTTTTATACGTCGCCGACCGCGATCCGCTCGTTCCTCAGACAGGGCGACCAGTGGCCGAACGGGCACGACCTCTCGAGCCTGCGGCTGCTCGGCTCCGTGGGGGAGCCGATCAACCCGGCGGCGTGGGATTGGTATCACCGGGTGATCGGGAAAGACCGGTGCCCGATCGTGGACACGTGGTGGCAGACCGAGACGGGCGCCATTATGATCGCTCCCATGCCAGGGGCGGTGCCGCTGAAGCCCGGTTCCGGGACGCTGCCGATGCCCGGGGTGCTGGCCGATACCGTCGATCTGGACGGCAAGCCCGTAGGCCCGAACCGGGAAGGCTTCCTGGTGATCAAGCGGCCTTGGCCGGGGATCGCCCGAACGCTGTGGCGGGACCCGGACCGCTACCGCCAGCAGTACTGGGAAAAGATCGACGGGGTTTACATGACCGGCGACGCGGCGCGCCGCGACGAAGACGGCTATTTCTGGATCCTGGGCCGGATAGATGACGTGATGAATGTCAGCGGGCACCGGCTGAGCACGATGGAGCTGGAATCGGCGCTGGTCCGGCATCCCGCGGTCGCCGAGGCGGCGGTGGTGGGAAAGCCGCATGAGATCACGGGCCAGGCGGTGGCGTGTTTCGTGACCCTGAAGAAGGGCAACTGGAACCACCACGAACTGGCGGAAGACCTGCGCAAGTGGGTGGCGCACGAAATCGGCAGCTTCGCCAAGCCCGAACAGATCCGCTTCACCGATGCCCTGCCGAAAACCCGCAGCGGCAAGATCATGCGGCGGCTGCTGCGCGAGATCGTGACCTCCAACTCGGTGACCGGAGACGTGACCACGCTGGAGGATCTTTCGGTGGTGACGCGCCTTTCGGCGCAACACGACGAAGATTAGCGAGCCATGACCTGGGCACTGTGGATCGTTGGCGGCCTGGCGGCGCTGGTCGCGCTTGCCGCTGTGACGGGCGCCGTTCTGCCCCGAAAACACTCCGCCACCCGCAAGGCGCGGTATCGCGTGTCGCGGGAGGCGCTTTACGCCGTGATCGCCGGACCGCCCGACTGGCGGACCGGGGTCGCCAATTTCGGCGTCCTGCCCGAAAAAGACGGCCGCAAGCGGTGGTGGGAGGAGGACGAGCACCGGCAGAAGGTGACGTTTGAGCTGGTGGAGGAGCATTTTCCCTCCCGGATGGCGGTGCGCATCGCCGATGACGGGCTGCCGTTCGGCGGAACCTGGAGCTTCGAGATCGAGCCGGTGGCCGGCGGGGGCTCCGAGCTGCGGATCCGCGAAGACGGCGAGATCCGCAACGTGATCTTCCGTCTGCTGGCGCACTATCTCTTCGGTTATGCCGTGAGCATAGAGACCTATTTGCGGGACTTGGGCGCGAAATTCGGCCAGGCCGTACAGATCGAGGCATAGGCTGCCCACCACTATTCCGGGAGGGCGATGTCCGGTGTCTTCCGCAATCCATCTATAAGATTTGGTAATATAGCGTTGCGGCGAAACAGGCACGCGCCGAATTATGTCCGTTCCTCTACCTTTCGCGCTTTTCTTTGCGCGGTCCGCAACCGACCGGCTCATTCGTGGCATGTTCGACGATAGCTTCGCCGGCATTCACCACCTCGGATGGTTCGACTGGGCCATGCTGGTGCCGTACTTCACCGTGCTGGTGATCCTCTCGGTGTACGGTATTCATCGCTACGACATCATCCGGACCTACTTCAAGCACCGCAAGCAGGCAATGGCCGAGCCGCCCAAGCGGTTTGACGAGCTTCCGCCGGTGACGATCCAATTGCCGCTTTATAACGAGCGGTACGTGGTGGAGCGGCTGCTGGAGGAGACGGTCAAGATCGAGTATCCGAAGGAACGGCTGCAGATCCAGGTGCTGGACGATTCGACCGACGATACGGCGCCGTTCGCCGAGGCGCTGGTGGAGCGGTATCGCAATATGGGGTACCCCATCGAGTACCACCACCGGTCGAACCGGCACGGCTTCAAGGCGGGCGCGCTTCAGGCAGGCCTCGAGACCGCCACGGGCGAGTTCGTCGCGGTATTCGATGCGGATTTCTGTCCGCCGCCGGATTTTCTGCTGCGCACGGTGCACTTCTTCGCCGACGCGAAGGTCGGGGTGGTGCAGACGCGCTGGAGCTACATCAACCGCGACTACAACTTCCTCACGGAAGTGGAAGCCATGCTGCTCGACGGGCATTTCATCCTGGAGCACGGGGCGCGGTCGCGCGCGGGCTATTTCTTCAACTTCAACGGGACGGCCGGCATCCTGCGCAAGAGCATGATTGCCGATGCCGGCGGCTGGCAGCACGACACCCTCACCGAGGATTCCGACCTGAGCTACCGGGCGCAGCTCAAGGGCTGGCGCTTCGTCTACCTGCCGGGGCTGGATTGCCCGTCGGAACTGCCGGTAGAGATGCACGGTTTCCAGGTGCAGCAATCGCGCTGGGCCAAGGGCCTGACGCAGGTCGCCAAGAAACTGCTGCCGGCCATCCTCAAGGCGGACGTGCCGGCACGGGTCAAGGCGGAAGCCTTCATGCACCTGACGCCGAACATTTCGTACCCGCTGATGATCGTGGTTTCGGCGCTCATGCTGCCGGTGATGATCGTGCGGTTCTACATGGGCGTGTGGCAGATGGTGTTTATCGACCTGCCGCTGATCGCCGCTTCGTTCTGGTCGATTTCGCTGTTCTATGTGGTGGCGCAGCGCGAGCTGTATCCGAAAAACTGGAAGCGCTCGCTGATGCTGCTGCCGATGCTGATGGCCGTGGGAATCGGGCTCACTATCATCAACACGCGCGCCGTAATGGAAGCGATTTTCGGCATCCAGACCAGCTTTGCGCGCACGCCGAAGTACGCGATCGGCGACCGGCCGGTCAACCTGGACGTGAAGAAATACCGGAGCCGGAGCGGCTGGCTGCCTTATATCGAGATCCTCTGCGGCGGGTACTTCGTGGCGATGATCGTGTTCGCCATCCAGACCTACAACTTCTTCGCGATTCCGTTCCTGATGCTCTTCGTGTTCGGCTATTGGTGGGCGGGCTTCGGCACGCTGTACCAGGAGCAGCAGGGCCGCCTGCGCTGGCTGAAGCAGCAGAAGATGGCGCTCAGCGCCGCGCGGCAGGCATAGGCGCCCGCTCCCTTATAGCTACTCCGCGACGTCGCCGCCTCCGCCGGCCGCTACTCGTTGGCCGCCGCAATCGCCCCGCCCATTTCTTCGGCTAGCGCGACCGCGGAGTACGGCTTTTGAATGAAGCCCGCGAGCCCCTTTCCCGTAAACCGGCGCACCGCTCCGGCTTCGCTGAAGCCGCTGGAGAGAATCACCTTCGTGTCCGGCCTCATGTCCACCATGCGGCTGAATGCCTCCTCTCCGCTCATGACGGGCATGGTCATGTCGAGGAGCACCGCGGCGATCTCGTATGGTCTCGATTGGAAAATCTCGACGGCTCCCTTTCCGTTTTCCGCGAGCAAAACCCGGTATCCGTGGCGTTCGAGCATGGATTTCGCGGTCTGCCGCACCACTTCCTCGTCATCCGCCACCAGGATCAGTTCCCGCCGGGAGTGTGCCACCGGAACCACCGGCTTCTCGGGCGGGCGCACGTCCGGCGCCACCGGAAACAGAACCTTGAACGTGGTGCCCTTCCCGGGCTGGCTGTACACCTTTAGGGCGCCTCTGTGCGACCGGATGATCCCCTGCACGGCCGCCAGCCCGAGCCCCCGCCCCGTGATTTTGGTGGTGAAGAACGGGTCGAAGATGCGTTTGACGGTCTCCTCGTCCATGCCGCACCCGGTATCGTGGACGCTCAGGCTGACATACGTTCCGGGAGCCAGTTCCGCGGTTACCCCCAGCGCGTGCAGAAGGTAATGCTCGTCCACGTCCTGCACCCCCGTGGTCACCAGGACGGTACCGTTCTCATTCGGCGTCACGGCTTCCGCCCCGTTGATCACCAGGTTCATCACCACCTGCTGGATCTGGCTGGCATCGGCCTGGATCAACGGGACGTTCTCCAGTTCGAGCCGCAGTTGCACATTTTTCGGAATCGACGTCTGGATAAGGCTGCTGATCTCGCGAACCAGTTCCGAGACGCTGAGCGGCTCGGTGATGAACCGGCCCTTCCCGGCGTACGCCAACAACTGCCGGGTAAGATGAGCCGCCCTTTCGCTCGCCGTGACCACGTCACGCCCCCGGCCAGCACTCCCAGGCTCTCCAGTTTCTGGGTGTGCCGCCGTTGTGCGTCCAGTTGCTTCCGCTCCGTGACGTCGCGCGCCACGTGAGACGCGCCGACAATCGTGCCGTTGCCGCCGCGGATCGGGGAGATCGTGAGCGAGACGTCGATCGACCCGCCGGATTTCGTCCTCCGGACCGTTTCGAAGTGTTCGATCCGTTCCCCCTTTCGGATGCGCCCGAGAATCTCGTCTTCTTCGTTCTTCCGGTCCTCCGGAAGCAGCAACTTCATCGACCGGCCGATCATCTCCTCGGCGGTATACCCGTACACCCGCTGCGCGGCCTGTTTGTGATTTAAAGCATAACTTTGCCGTTTGGCAAGCTTATGCTTTAATTGGGCGCGATTACATCGCAGGCCCGCGTAAAGTGGGGTTTCTACCTCGGGAACCCGAGGGCTTGTCGTGCTTCACGGACTGCGCAGCTGATGGTCTTCCATTCGCTGCAACACCCCGCTGGGAGGCGATCGACGATTTTGTTGACGGACGGATAGAGGCCCAGCCCCTGGAGCTCGGCAGCAATATTGCGGACATCAAGAGACAGCTTTTCTCGCCGTTGCGCTGTCACCGACGAAGCCCACTGACGATAGTGCTCCGCGATAGCTTGTCGCACGGCGGGAAAGTACTTGTTCATGAAGAATACAGTTATGCCAAGGCGCTTGCAGACGTCTAGCAACGACGGCGCCGGGCTTTCACTGAGTGCCGCTGCTGCTCTTCTCTCCAGATCTGCTCTGCGTTCAATAACGTGGGACCTGCGCCGCGCGGAGAGTTGCTCGCACAGATCCGGTTCATGCGCCCGCAAGACGTTTGAACTCGAGTAGCCCAGGCGACCGCTCAGTTTCGAAAGCGTTGGTGCGGGATGTTCGTGGAGGGCGTCTTCCAGAACCCGACGCATCTTGTCTGCTTCGTCTTGCTTCGCCAGCACGATCTTTTCGCCGATTGCCTGACACAGTGCCGGATACTTCTGATGGACGTAACCGTCGTTCGAGTATCCAAGGCTCACGGCGATCTGATGCGCCGAGGTCGGCCTGTCGGAATTGAGCGACTGCTCCAAGATTTCCTCCAACCTGGCGGCTTCGCAAATTCTGATTGCTCCCGGCTTCCTCCACCAATGGCTTCGGCCGGACTGCCTATGTCTGGCAGCGACCCTGTGGCAGAGTTCTCGGTCAGCTTGGTAGAGCCTCTCGGTATTTGTGTAGCCCAGACTTCGCGCCACCTCCGACAAGCTGTGCGGTACTGGCTCATCAAGAGCCACCAGAAGAGCTTGCCGGATTTCGCTCGCATGCCGGGATGGCGATACCTCCCGATTGCCGGCGAGGGCAAAGGATTCCTTCGCGGCGACGATGTGCGCATGTGTCGGCCCCGATGGAGCGAACAGACTCGAAGCCGGAACATTTAGAAACCGGCAGGTTCGCAGCAGGGTCTCAAGCCGAGGAACTCGCGCGCCGTCCAACCAGTTCTGGAGAATGCTGTGTGAGCACCGAATATGCTGTGCCAGCGCAAGGA
This sequence comes from Bryobacterales bacterium, assembly GCA_963796485.1. Taxonomy (GTDB): domain Bacteria; phylum Acidobacteriota; class Terriglobia; order Bryobacterales; family Bryobacteraceae; genus CAWCDJ01. The sequence goes on along the minus strand of CAWCLV010000006.1, from coordinate 16,337 downwards.
CATTCCCAACTGTGACCTCATCGAGATAGGCAACCAAGCTCCGGCGAAACGACTCCCGGGCGGCAACTGGGTCGACCGACGGAAGCATCGCCAACAAACCTTCCACCTGGGTGCTCGACCACACCTGTTCTTCATTGGTCGCCGAACCAGAACGCGCCTGTTTGCGATCAGTATCCGATTCGCCTAACCAACCGTCGCAGACCTCGCAGTAACCCGGCCGGGAGAACACGCCGAGCGGGCTCAGGCTGTGTGCACAATGGCGGCAAATGCTATCGAGCGGTCGGGCGTGGACGGTGCAATGTGATGCCAGCGCGATTGCCCAGAGAAGCGGCTCATATACGATCTGTCCGTTTGCGCGCCATTGCTCGAAACACAACGTACACCACGCCCGGCGTTGGCGAAATAGATGGTCTGGAAGTGCATGGCGGAACGGAAGGAGAGTGAGGTATCGTAGATCTCGGCGGGTCGTCGCGGCCTCAAGAGCGTCTACCCACGTGGCGGCGCGGTCCGTGACGCCGTTGATCGCGTAGCTGCAAGCGCGGAACCCATGCCCGCCGACTCTGGCGGCTTTGGCCCCGGCGGTGACGATCCCACCCTTGGGATTCGCCAGATCCGAGAGTAGCCGGCCAACAAGGTCTCCTACGCTTACCGAGTGCGCCTCGGCGAGCCTAGCCACGTACCCGGTCAGACTCTCAACCATGCCGGTGCCGACGCCAACCGGTTGCAATGAATAGAGCGGGCTCCTCGGCGGCACCGGCGGGCTTGATAGCGACCAAGACTCAAAGGGCTGCTGCATTTACACTCACTTGTCCTACAACGTCACGTGTCGGCAGCCGCTGGCCTGGCCGCCGGAATTTGGCCGACGAGTCCGGTTGCTTCGGATCTGACTTGGCTGCGGGGACGCTCAAACCGAGTCGACCACGAAGCCGTACCACGGCCTGGCTGCTTTCATTTAGCTTGAGCTCGCCATCGGCAGTCTCCGTGTGCATTTGCTCGCATTGAGCGATGGACAGGGCTTGGGCTTCAAGATTGGCTCTCGTCAGCCGCCCACCCTTTCGAGACGCCACCGTGGCCGCCCGTACCAGCCATTCCTTCAGGACGCCGATGCAGCCGAGGCTCCGCTCGTATAGGAATTCCCAGTCCCTCACGAGGTCTGGCGGGTCCTCAAAGGGAAGTTCCTTCTCGAAGGACCGAACAACATTGATAAATGTCTGGCGATCGTCTGAATCTTCGGCATGGTAGCGAGCCAGGTGAACGTCGATGCTTCGTCTGCTGAGTTGACCATTCAGATTTCGAAACGCGAGAAGGTCGTAGGTCCCGAGCAGCACATGCACAGTTTTGGTCTGGTTGGCAATCGATTTGACCACGTCCAGCTGATCGAGAAGGCGGCGGCCCGATGGGATCTTGCCGAGGTGTTGGGCTTCATCGATCATGATCGCGACAGGCCTGCGATAGCGGACAGCCTGCTCTACGGCGTATCGGTACTCTGTGCCGACCGCCTTAGACGGCGGCATGAACCGCGGAATGCAGGCGCCCGGCGACCCCTCCGTTGGACGATCCAGCTTGTGGTCGATCAGTGGCTCGTCAAGCTGGTGAAGGAGTCGCTTGTAATGGTCGCGCCAATTAAAGCTGCCGGACTCGGGAGCTACGGCTTCCACACTGACTACTGGAATCCGGGTACAGTCTTCGCGGAGTTCGCTCATCATTTCCGCTGTAATCAGCTGTTCAGTTTTCAGCCGCAATGTTGTCTTGCCGACCCCGGTCGGCCCAAACACAAAAATGAGCGAATTCGGTTCGGCCCCGCGGATCGCATTCACCAGCGCCTCTTTGGCCTCCACAAGCCGGGGATGCGCTACCGTAAAGGTTCGAAATCGCTCGAGCCGCGAGTCAGAATCGTCCGGTTTCCGAGACGGGCGGTCTGCCATCAGAAGTCTCCGTAAACCGCTGTCGCTTCGGGCTGGCCAACCAGTGACGGCGCCGACAAAGGCATTCCAGGCTTACACTCCAGGCAGCCCTCTGGATCCGGCGGATCGACTGAAACGACTACGGGGCCGTTGTTTCGGATTGACTTGCTTTCGCGGTCACGCAGACGCTGTACGAGACACTCTTCTTCCGCTTCGGCTGACCCAAGAAAATCCGCCAGCTTCCGAGCCGTCAGCGTGAATCGCTCCTGAGAATGCAACTGGCGTCGTCGGCGTACCTCCTTCGACGCCAACATCACTTCCTTCTCCGAACGGTCTTTCAGCACCAGATGGTGCTCGGAACAGCACTCCGTCCATCGGTTCTTCACGAAGGCATAGGCTATTCCGATATCAAATGGATCGTACCGGACGGCGATCTCGTGACCCTCAATCGTGGGATCGCGGAATGCTTCCGCCCAGTAATAAATGTGATTGATAATGATTCCACGCCCCGGTGACACCTTCGCTGTGCCGCGCGGAGTTGTCGGAAGGGTAGCCATTAAGAACTCTTGATCGTACGCAATCACCCTGTTTGGGCGGTAGCCCGTGCTTTCAACGCCGGCGAGATACGCTTCTCTTGGGCTCTGTCCAAGCGCGGGGTGCCCGATGGTGTCGTAGATCTCGAACAGGAACATCGAGAGGTAATCGTAAAGGCAACCAAGGGTCCAGGCCGCCTGTCCGACAGGTGCGTTGCCCTTCGTGACCTGGCGGACGTTGCGCGTGATCTGAGTGTTGCCCCGTAGGTTGTGAATAAACTGAGTGTTCGTGGTGCCAAATAGCCGCTCGCAAACGGAGCCAAAACGGGCCTTTGCCGGCGGGCGTGTCTTTTTGGTGCACTCATAGCGGGCCAGGAGCGTTTCAAAATAGGTGCCCTGGAACTCTGGGCCGCCATCGATGACGATGATCTGAGGGAGGCGGCCACCGCGTCGGACACAGTCCCGAAGGATCATCATGCAGGACCGGTAACTCGGAGCATCGAACGTCAAATAAAGCGCGAGGCAACGCCTCGAGAACGCATCCGTGAGTATCGTCATCCAAGGTCGCCCGAGTGGACGGCCTGTATCGGAGCAGACGACTTCAACATCCAGTTCGGTGTGGTCAATGTGGCCGATCTCGAAAGGGCGGTCTCCGTGGCGTGGCGTGGTCGGCTCCAACTCGAAATAGAAAGATGCATGGGTGTAGGCCGCGCGCCGACCTTGCCGCTTGAGCGTTTGTTCGAAGACCGGGCGCGTTCGCACGGCAGTGCAGAACGTTACGTAGCTCGGCGTAACGACGCCGTGGTCGTCGCACTTTCGCTTCAGGGCCGCCCAGGAAGCGACCATCGTCTTTTGCTTGAGGTCCTCGTAGTCAGTGTCGACAACCTCAGTGAGCAGCTTTTGTGATTGCTCGGGCAAACGGCTGGTTCGGTTTCCTTTGGCTCCGGTCTTCGGCAGTAAACCCACGTACCCGTTGCCATACTTGTCTTTTGCAAGCCGATACTGCGCGATCCAGAAACGCAGCGTCCTGGCCGGAATATGGAGGGGTGCCTTCTCTCCCCCCAGGTGACGTTTAACAAGGTCGTAACGCCGGTTCGCGGCGATTAGGTCCTGCTCGCTGGCCCCCGCCAAAAGCCGGAACGCATCACTGTGGATATCTGCGGTCTGGTTAGAGCGGGCACTGATTCGACCGCTTACCGTCGCGCCTTCCGCGTCGTCGCGACATGCGCGTTGGTACGCGCCAGCAGTTTCTGAATTCGCAAAGACGCGAACTTGCTCCGGCTCGACGATCGCGGCAGCGCTGAGATCCACGTAGGCGCCGCCGGTGGCGATCAGCAAGTAGATCTCGTCAGTGTTCGGAACTCCGCCGGCCCTGTCCAACAGTTCGTGCAGGAGAATCCCCGGCTTTGCTTCGATCGCAGTCATGATGGCCGGGTCGACAAATCCCGCCGAGCCAGCAGGGTCACATCGTAGGTAGTCTTCCAGAAACGTCAGATTTCGCTGGAGATTCCAGTTGATCTCCGCTGACGACCATACCCGATAGTCCAAGCCTAATGGCGAGCTGTGCGCTTCGCCCGGCGGGCAACGCCATTTGCCGCTGCCATCGCGAAGGTAGCGGTTTGGAGTCCTGATGGCCAGTTTTTGAAGGTCCTCTGAGGATTTGCATTCCACCCACCCCGCAGCGTCGTGGCGGATTACGAAATAGTCCGGTGTGTGCATCACCGAAACGCGTCGTCCGTTTGCCGCGTGATAGGCGAGCGGAATCGAGGGCGGCTGGTCGTAATACTCCAGCACGTCCGGATCGTGCTCCATCTCGTAGACGAGCGGCAGTTCAACTCGATGACTCTCGAACTGGATGGTGAGCCCCATCTTGCGGCTCGGATACCGGCCGGAAACGTTATCGCGACCACCACCAACACGGCGAGTTGGATTACGAGACCTTACCTCGGCGATGGCTGATTGCGTCGTCTGCCAGCGCGAGCCGTCTACACCAACCCCAGAAGTCACCCTCGTTGAGCACTCGCCACCTCCTGGCCGGGGCATCAGGCGCGCGGCCGGTTACTTTCGGTTTTGCAGAACGCGCTCATTCTTCAAAGCCAAAGTGTACCTTCGGCCGGCCTCAGTCATGAGTTTCTGAAGATCGCGGCCGTTGCTGATGGCCCGCTCCAAATCTCCGGCCAGGTCGTCTGGCACGTATATGGAAAACCGGCGATCCCCCTTGCGACCATACAATGCATAACTGGAGTGTCCTCGGCCGGACTTGCAGTCCTGGCAGCCCTTTCGGATGCAGGGACTCTTCCGCAAGGACAAAGATCCAACGGCCACCGGCCAGAGATCCCGAACTGCTCCCTGAAACCAGAGTCTGACCTGTTCTGTGGTTTCTATTCGAGCCATTGTATAGGTGCATAGTAGCACACATACGGTTTCGATACAAGACAGAATCGATAGGCAAAAATCTTAGGCGCTGAACCGTCCGGCGCTACGGGTGGGCTGCCGCCGGAGTGTGGGGTGGAATCGTCTCCGGTTCGATCACATAACCAATCGCGGCATAGCCTTTCAACCTGCGCTCGTACATCCTGGCCAGCATCAGAACGTAACCGTCCACATAATCGTAGACCTGCACAAATCGCTTGTTGTCGTGGAGACGATGCAATCGGCCCACATACTGTTGCAGCGTGCCCTTCCAGGAGATCGGCATGGCCAGAAATAGCGTGTCGAGACGCGCGTCATCAAACCCTTCTCCGATGTAGCTTCCCGTCGCCAGAATCACTCGCGATTCGTTTTCCGGCACTGCCGCCAAGGCTGCCGCGATTTCCCGACGCTGCTTTTTTCCCATGCCGCCCTTCAAGACGAAGACGTGCTTGGCAACACCTGCGAGTTTGGCTGCGAAATACTGGAGATGCTCTGTCCGGCCAGTCAGAAGCAGGGGGCACCGTCCAGATTCTATGGCGCGCACGATGTCATTGGCGATCATCTCGTTACGCGGGACATCATTCACGAGCCCGGTGTAGATGTCTTGGATCGTGACTTCGGTGAGGTCCGGCGCCATTCGAAATTCTGTATGGCGGGGAGTGACCTTATGCTCGAAGGGAGTCGTTTCGGTCATCGTCTTGGCGCTCATGCTGAACCGTACGGGGCCACACTGCATGTAAATGATCGGATGGTGTCCGTCTTTCCGGGTCGGCGTGGCGGTCAAACCGACAACATATTTGGCCTTCACCTGCCGCATCACCTGTTCGAACGTGAAAGCGGATATGTGGTGGCATTCGTCGACGATCACCTGGCCGTACTCTGCTACGAAGTCCTTCACCTCGTCTTTTCGGTACAGACTTTGGATGACGGCAACATCTACGCAGCCCGTCCGGTCCATTTTTCCACCGCCGATATGCCCGATCGATTTGGCAGGTAAATCCAAGAACATCGCAAGGCGCTCCTGCCACTGATCGAGCAACTGCTGCCGGTGAACCACAACCAGGGTGTTGACCTTGCGTTTGGCGATCAGCCATGCCGCTACGGCAGTTTTTCCGAATGCCGTGGGAGCGCATAGGATGCCTTCATCGTGGGCGGTGATCTTCGCGACGGCTTCCTCCTGGAACGGCCGAAGGTGGCCCTGGAACACCGCTTCAATCGCCGTACCCGCGTACCGTTCGTCCCGAACTTCGGGCCGGATCTTGTGTGCTTCGAGAAGAGCCAGGGTCTCCGTCAGACATCCTCGAGGCACCGCAATATGGTGGACAAATTCCGTGCCGCATGCGATCACGCGCGGCTTGTCGTACGTCGAAAGCCGCATGGCCTGAGCCTTGTAGAACTCCGGATTCTGAAAGGCTGCGAGCCGGAGAAGCCGATTCAGCATAGCTGGCGGCAGATCCTTACTTTCTACGTAAACAAGATTCGCGCGAACAATCTGAACGTTCTTTGGCAGTGGTCCTTCGATCGGCCGCTCCTTTCGCTTGCGGGATGGCGGTAGCGTCCACGGGTCTTGTGCATCCTCATCATCGGCGACACTCATCCGGACGCCAATCAGGTCGCCTTTGCGCTGAGCTTCGGCGACGATCTCCTCCGCGGCGTCGACCGGCATTCGTCGGATCGTCGAAAGGAACTGCCACTGGTCCGGATACGGGTGGAAGTCGGGGTCAATGAATACGCTATTGTCCTGCTTGCGGGGCGCCCGCTGTAACGGCAGCGCAATCAGGTTCCCGAGCCCTCCCTTGGGCATCGTGTCCTGGTTGGGGAAAAGTCGATCGTAGGAATCAAGACCGACCTGATGCCTGCGCTCCATGGTTCGCGTAAGCAGCACGCATCCGAGTTTGCGCGCGGTGATCGCCGGCAACGCACGCTCAAAGAAGATCCAAATGTGGCCACCTTTTCCCGAACGAGAACGTTCCAAGGCGGCGGGCACGTTCAACTCCCGGCACGTTTCCAGGAAAGCCAGCGAGTCGTACTCCCACGTCGTCTTGTCAAAGTCTGCCGCGAGAAACCAGCAGGTTTCGTCCGGCAGGAGAGCGTATACGCCGATGGTTTCCTTGCCCAAGAGGTGGTCCTCGATGACGGCGTCGGTCAGCGGAAGGAACCTCCGGGTCTTCTGGTCGACTTTCTTTCGATCCTCCGGGCGGCTTTTGTTGATGGCCTTCCAGTCCCTTACGACCACCGGCATATATCCGTGCCGGCCATCAGCATTCTCCCATCGCCGAGAGTAGACATCTTCTCTTCCGCGAAACAGGCTTCGAAACAGCGCGATCCTCTGTCTGGCGCGCTCCTCCTTGTCCACCGGAGGCGCCGGCTCGACGGTTTTGGTTGGAGGTGGATTCTCTGCCGGAAGTTGCGGTATAGGAATGCTGTGAACTGCCAGAAGCCGCCGCAGGCGAGCATTCTCCTCGCGGAGGCGAACATTTTCCTGGTCAGGAGGTTCGAATGGAAGAGAGTCTGAACCGTTCTCGGTCATACCGCGTTCACCGCTCTGTGCGTTGTGCCAGCACGTCTTCGACGAACTTCTGAACACCCGCAAACACCCCAGCTACATCTGTCGGGAGCCCGCATTCCTCAGCCAATGCGTGAAACGGGACCTGCCAATCTGCTGGCGGTGGAACCAAGTTCGCTGGCAAATCGTGTGTTCCTCTTCTCTCAAAGGTCAGACGCAAAGCTTCCATAATCCGCTGCTTATCCAACCCACCTGATCCGATCAGAAGAGCCAGGTCCACCAGGTCCTTCACCCTGCTGTTCGCCGCGTTCCTTGGGAGCGTGTATGCGTGAATCTTCTCGGCGAACTGCTGTTCGCGAGCGATCATCATGACACGCGACGATTCGATGCCGGCGAATCCCAACCAGTCCCGGCACACGATTGTTTCCAGCGGTCGCATAACCACGTCACCAACGCCCGCGTCCAGGTGGAATCGGGCGAAGGTCCGTTCGTCCATTCGAGCTTCGACCGGATAGCGGGCGCCGCCGTACGGCGCCGCGGTCAAATCCATCGACGCCGGCCCAACCACAAACTCGAACCAGTCACCGAGAGAGATATCGGCCGCGTTCTGGAGCATCTCCCGAACGATCTGGTTCTGGTCGCCGCTGGCGGATGCTGCGACCCGCTGCACCGTCAAGTCGATGTCTACCGTTGATCGAGCCGCCTTGAAGCGTAGCTCCAACGCGTAGCCGCCCTTCAAAACCCAGGGCGCTGATTCTTCCCGGAACAGCCTTGCCAGCAGACGGTCGAATGATACCTGTCGGCGGAGGCGGTTGGGGTCGATCTGATCGGTCAGAGATGCCCTCTTCAGGCGTTCTTCCAAGGCCCTTCGGAATGCTCCCGCCGTCGCATATGTCTTGGGTGACGGCATTACGCAACTCGCCGCAGCGTTTCCTCCACGATCTTGCGCGCAGATCCGCTCATTTGCGTGTTCCGAATCTGTGGACGAGTGATCAGACCACGGTCAACAGCCTGCCTGAGTGCCTGGCGGATGAAGTTCCGCTCGACGGTGCCGGCCTCGATCAGATCGACGACCGCTCGCAGAGGGCGAGTAAGCTTGTAGCCTTGTGCTGTCTGTACGTCACTCGCGGGCAGGTCGGCATAATGAAGTACGAGGATTCCAGGAATCTCGCTGTTGCGCCGGAAGTCCGTCGGAACGGTCATGTGGAGCCTCGACGGATTCAGATCCGACAGGTCGTAAAGACTGAGCGCTGTGTGGTGACTGTATACGCCCTCGACTTCCTCATTCCGGTTCCGAGACCACAGCGCCCAAAGTACGAGTTCGGGCCTGTCTGTTGTCGGAAACAGGGCGAGGCGGTAGATACCGCGGTGCTCACGGATCCAGTTCCCGACCTGGGCGTGATACGGATGGGTGTTTTCGGCGAATCCGGCCGCCTTGGCTTGCTTCGTGGTGAAGAAGCCCTGCTGCTGCTCGGCGATCTCAAAGAGTTGCCGCGATGCTTCGCGATGAGACTGGGCCATAACACAATACTACAACTTTCTTGACAATCCATCAACCAGTATGGGTCGAGGGTCTGGCTCCGGGTCCGAACTGCAATTCCGGCAAGGTTATGCTTTAGGCTCGCCTGCTGGCGGAAGCGACCGCCCACCAATAATCAAGAACTTGAAGGGAATTGAGCGGCAACATTATGCTTTAAAAGCGGCAAGGTTATGCTTTAAACCACACTGTTCCAGGTGAGGACGGTGCCCTCGGCGGTCTTGCTGATGATGGCATCCTCGGCCGATTCCACCATGGCATCGAACCACTCCGCCTGCTCCTCGAACCGCTTTCGCTCGCTGATATCGCGGGCAACGTGCCACACCCCGCCGACGTCGCCGCTCTTGTCGAGGATCGGAATCACCCGCAGGGAAACGTGCAGGAGCGTTCCGTCTTTGTGGCGTCGAATGCTTTCGAACTGTCTCACAGGTTGACTGCCGGCGTCCGGACGGTCATCGACCAGAAGCATGGCAGTGGATTTCCCGACAACTTCGTCCGCGGTGTAGCCATACAGGTGTTCCGCGGCGGCGTTCCAGGAAATCACGGTGCCATCCATCGAGGCGCTGAGAATCGCGTCTTCCGAAGACTCGATGAGATAAGCGGCTGCTTCATCCAGACGAATACCCAGTATTGTCCGGGGGCGCGGAGATGCCATTGAAACTATCCGCCTCCAGTCTAGTAAAGAAAACGGGCCCGCCGGTAAAATCCTGGTGTGTAATGCACATTCAATCTGCACGATCTTGAACAACTCCGGCGTCCGCTCGAAAACGCACATTGGAACCCGTGTTGCCCGAAGCGCGGCAGGCGGCCGTGAGCGCGGCAATATTTCCAAGGTGCTTGTTTCGGGGTTTTTCGAGGTGAGCGGGGGAGATATGCAGGCGGATGTCATTCTGGTGGCGGATGATGAAGCAATCGTGCGAGAACTGGTTGCCATGATCCTGAAGCGCGCCGGTTTTCAGGTTCTTGCGGCGATCGACGGGGTGGACGCGCTGACGCGCTCTCGCGCGTTCGCGGGCCCGATTCACCTGCTGCTGAGCGACGTGAAGATGCCGCGCATGACCGGGCCGGCCCTGGCTCTGGCCATCGCCGGGGAACGCCCCGGGATCCGCATCGTGCTGATGAGCGCGCATTCCGACAGGGAGCTTCCGCCCGCGCTGCTGTCAGGCATGTTGGCGAAGCCTTTCCTTCCGAACCAGCTCGTCGCGCGCATCCGCCGCGAATTGCGGGTAGCGTAGGCTACTTCCCGCGCAGCATCACGCGGGCGCAATTGTACCCCGGCGCACCCATCACTCCGCCTCCCGGGTGCGCCCCGGAGCCGCACAAATACAGGCCCGGGACGGGGGTGCGGTACCGCGCCCAACCGCCCACCGGACGCATCACGAACATCTGGTCAAGGCTCATCTCTCCGTGGAAGATATTGCCCCCCGTGATGCCGAACCGGCGTTCCAGGTCGAGCGGCGTGAGCACCTGCCGGTGTTCGACGATCTGCCGGATATTCGGCGCGTACTCTTCGATCAGCGAGATCACGCGGTCGCCGAACGGCTCGCGCAATTCGTCCCAGGAGCCCGTCGCGAGGGTGTACGGCGCGTATTGCAAAAAGATCCCCATGATGTGCTTCCCCGGCGGTGCGAGCGACGGGTCGTACATCGTGGGCACGGTTAACTCGAGCAGGGGGCGTTCGGATGGGCGGCCGTACTTGGCATCGTCCCAGGCGCGCTCCACGTACTCGATATCCGGGCAGATGTGCATGGTCGCGCGGTGCTGCGGGCCGGGGGCGCCGGGGTAGGCCGCGAACTCCGGCAAGCCGTTCAGGGCGAGATTGATTTTGCAGCTCGTCCCCTCGATGCGGAACTTGCGAATCGCGGCGACAAAATCCGGGTCAAGATGGCGCTCCTCCACCAAACGCAAAAACGTCACCTTGGGGTCCACGCCCGAAGCGACCATCGAAGCTTCGATCTCCTCGCCGCTTTCGAGCGCCACGCCATATGCGCGGCTGTTACGGACCAGTACGCGGGCTACCGATGCTCCGGTGCGGATCTCCGCGCCCTTCATGCGGGCCGAGGCGGCGATCGACTCGGATACGGCTCCCATTCCCCCGCGCACGAATCCCCAGAGGCCGCGATGTCCGGCGACACCGCCCATGCAGTGGTGCAGCAGGATGTAGGCGGTACCCGGAGAGCGGGGGCCGCCGTTGGCTCCGATCACGCCATCGGTCGCAAGCGTCACCTTCACTTCCGGCGATTGGAACCACTCGTCCAGGAATTCCGCGGCGCTGGCCGTGAAAATTTTGACCAGCGCGATCATGTCTTTGGGAGCGAGGCCGCGCATTTTTCCGGCCAGCTTCAAATACTCGACGAGAGAGCCGATTCCGGCGGGAGGAAACGGCGGCGGCACGGTGAGGAGCAACTGCTCCACCACCCGCGAGATGCGCTCGATCTGGTCTTCGTAGGCCGGATAGACGGCGGCATCGTGTTTCGAAAATTTCCCGATCTCCGCGAGAGTTTTCGCGCGATCCTGCCACATGAAGAAATGGCGGCCGTCGGGAAACACCGAGAAGAACGCGGGGTCCTTGGCGTCCACCCGGTAGCCGAATCGCTCCAGTTCCAGGTCGCGGACGATGCGCTCCTGCAAAAGGCTGGTCAGGTATGCCGCGGTGGACACGCGGTAGCCCGGCCAGATTTCTTCGGTGACGGCACAGCCGCCCACCAGTTCGCGGCGTTCCAGCACGAGCACCTTGCGCCCGGCGCGCGCCAGGTAGGCGGCAGTCACCAGGCCGTTGTGCCCGCCGCCGATGATGATTGCGTCGTAGCGAGGCATCTTAGCGCTTCTTAAATACCACCACCCCCAGGGGCGGCAGGTTGACCGCAAGGCTGTGCTTGCGGTTGTGCTTCGGGATGGGCCGCGAAGAGAGCATTCCCCCGCTGCCGAAATTCGAGCCGCCGAACAGTTCGGAGTCGGTGTTCAGGATCTCTTCGTACGTGCCCGGTTCGGGCACGCCGAATTCGTAGCCCTTACGCGGAACGGGTGTGAAATTGCAGCAGACCAGCAGATAGTCCGAGGGATCCGCCGCGCGCCGCAGGAAGGCGATTACGGAGTTCTCCACGTCGTGGAAATCCACCCACTCGAATCCCGTCGGATGGAAGTCCACCTGGTAGAGCGCGGGGTTCGCCAGATACAGCCGGTTCAGCTCGCGCATCAGGAGCTGCAGTTTCCGGTGATAGTCGAACTGCAGCAGGTCCCAGCGTATGCCGGCGTTGTAGTTCCACTCCTCGCGCTGCCCGATCTCCTGGCCCATGAAGAGCAGTTTCTTGCCCGGGTGCATCCACATGTACGCCAGAAACGCGCGGGCATTGGCGAACTGGCGCCATTCGTCGCCCGGCATCTTGCCGATTAGCGATCCCTTCCCGTGCACCACCTCGTCATGCGAGATGGGCAGCACGAAATTTTCGGTGAAGGCGTAGAGCAGGCTGAAAGTGATGTGGTTGTGCTCGAACTTGCGGAAGACCGGATCCTTCGCGAAGTAATCCAGCATGTCGTGCATCCAGCCCATGTTCCATTTCATGGTGAAGCCGAGCCCGTTGAGATACACGGGTTTCGACACGCCGGGGAACGCGGTGGACTCCTCGGCTATAGTGAACGCGCCAGGCACCTCGTGCGCCAGTTCGTTGAAGCGGCGCAGGAACTCGATGGCCTCCAGGTTTTCGTTGCCGCCGTACTGGTTGGGGATCCATTCGCCGGGCTGTCGCGAATAATCCAGGTAGAGCATGGAAGCCACGGCATCCACGCGCAGCCCGTCGATGTGGTACTCCTTCAGCCAGAAGAGCGCGTTCGAAATCAGGAACGTGCGGACTTCGTTCCGCCCGTAGTTGAAGATCAGGGTTCCCCAGTCGCGATGCTCGCCCTTGCGCGGGTCGGCGTGTTCGTAGAGCGCGGTGCCGTCGAAATAGACCAGGCCGTGCGCATCCTTGGGGAAATGGGCGGGCACCCAGTCGATGATCACCCCGATGCCTTCCTGGTGGCACTTGTCCACCAGGAACTTGAACTCGTCCGGCGTGCCGAATCGCGAAGTCGGCGCGTAATAGCTGGTCACCTGGTAACCCCACGACCCGGAGAACGGGTGCTCCATGGGCGGCAGGAACTGCAGGTGCGTGTAGCCCATGATTTTGGCGTACCCGACCAGCTTCAGCGCCATTTCGCAGTAGGTCAGCGGCTGGCCCTGGGGCCCGCGCATCCACGATTCCAGGTGAACTTCGTAGATCGAAATGGGCGAGCGCAGCCAGTCCACCTTGCTGCGATTCTCCATCCAGCCGGCGTCTTCCCAGGGATATTTGGCGATGTCCCAAACCCGTGAAGCGGATTTCGGCGGCATCTCGCTGTAGAACGCGTAGGGATCGGCCTTGAGCTGCTGGTAGCCGGCGAATTTCGAGCGCACGTGATACTTGTACGCGGCGCCCTCGCCGATCCCGGGGAGGAACAACTCCCAGATTCCGGCGTTGCGCCGGCGCATCGGGTGGCGCCGCACGTCCCAGTCGTTGAACTCGCCGGCCACCGTCACACTTTCGGCATTTGGCGCCCACACGGCGAAACGCACGCCGGCGGGGTCCGCGCTGAGGTGCGCTCCGAGCGCACGCCAGGCCTCGTGGAGCGTGCCCTCGGTGTGCAGATAGAGATCCGTGTCCGAAAGCTGGGGGCCGTAGCCGTAGGGATCGTCGATCTCGATTTCCTGGCCGTCCCAGAGCTTCGCGACGATACGGTAGCCGGCCGGCTCGCCTGCCATCGCCGCGCAGAAGAACCCCTGCGCGTGTTTCTTCTGCATCGGCACGCGACGGCCCGACGTGACTACGGCGGCCGCTTCGGCCTGCGGCAAAAATGCCCGCACCTCCCAGCGCGCCTGTTTGCCCTTCTTGCGCACGCTGTGTGGGCCGAGGATGCGGAACGCATCGCCGTGGTATCCGCCTACGATCGCTTCGATCTCTTCAACCGTCATGAGAATCTAGAAACAAGTATGGACGATTTCCTGCTGGAACTGCCCAAAGCCGAACTGCACCTTCACCTGGAAGGCTCCGTGGAGCCGGAAACGCTGCGCGAACTGGACCCGCTCACCCCGCCCGACGAGCTGCGCAGCCTCTATACGTATCACTCCTTCGACGACTTTCTCAAGGCCTTCGGCGCGGTGGGCAAACGCCTGCGCGGGCCCGAGGACTATGCCCTCATTACGTCACGCCTGCTGGAGCGTCTGGCTGCGCAGAACGTCAAATATGCGGAAATCATCCTGGCGGCCGGGGTGGTGTTGTGGAAGGGGCAGGAATTCGCGCCGATTTTCGAGGCTGTACGCGAGGCCGCGGCCGCATCGCCCGTCGAGGTGCGCTGGATCCTGGACGCGGTCCGGCAGTTCGGCGCGGACCACGTAATGCGGGTCGCGGAACTGGCGGTCGAGCGCGCCGGCCGCGGCGTGGTCGCGTTCGGCATCGGCGGCAGCGAGGAGCGCGGTCCGGCGGAATGGTTCGGCGAAGCCTTCGCGTTCGCCCGCCGGTCTGGCCTGCGCCTCACCGCCCATGCCGGAGAAGGCACGAGCGCGCGCTCCGTTTGGGCCGCGCTCGAATTGGGCGCCGAGCGCATCGGCCACGGCATCGCGGCGATTGAGGACCCGGTCCTCGTCGCTCATCTGCGCGACCACGCCATCCCGCTCGAGGTCTGCGTCACCAGCAATCTGGTAACCGGGGTGGTGAAACGCCTGGAGGACCACCCGCTGCGGCGGCTTTACGATGCCGGCGTGCCGATCGTACTCAATACCGACGATCCCGCCATGTTCCGATGCTCCCTGCTGGGCGAATATCGCCTGGCCGCGGACGCGTTCGGGTTCACGCGGCAGGAGTTGTGCGGCGTCGCGGAAAACGGCTTCCGTTTCGCGTTCGATGCACATGCGATTGACCTTTGATGTGACGCCGAGGAGGACGGAGGAGGCTCCAACCGAGAGCCTTTCGAAATCGCCCTACGGCTTCCCTGGTGATCGTTTCCGGCTGAATGGTCGCGTCCGATACAGCGCTGACACTTCTCACCAACGGCGTTTACTCGCACATGTGGAGGGCTGAGGGACCAGGTTCCTGCCCGGCACGCCAGGAAAGGAGGAAAGGAGGCCCGTTTTCAGCCCCTTGACGATTTCGCGTTGTGCTACGATCCGATTCGTCGAAAATGGCGGAGATCCGTAGCGAGGTTATAGAAGACAAGATATGGAATTAGAGGACCTGTTGTCCATGTATTTCGAACGCTCATCGGCCATGCAGGGGCTATGGAGCTTCTACATAAGCGGCGCCCTGGCGATAATCGCCTTGTTCGGGTCCCTTAAGCCCTCACGAAGGCTCAAGCTGCTAGCGGTGGTCCTAACATTGGGTTTTGGAATATTTGCAGTGGTCAACGCCTATGCCCTGTGCGTCGTCAGAGGACAGCGAGAGGCACTCGTCTCATCAGGTCGCTTAGAGCTGTAACCCCTTCTGACGTGTCTGCGGTCAAAGGGCTGACTTCAGTCCTGGAAGCGCCGAGCCTAGGGGGCGTCCTCTCCCTTCACATCGGCGCTGACCTACTGGTCTTTGTCTCCGTCTGGTCTTGCACTGAGGGCTCGCGAATAGCCGGATCACGCGAGCATCACAGTACACCGAGAGCCGTTCAGCTCCAACCGGACGTTCCGCCCTTCCGTTTTAGGTCGCGATTGACCGCGTCCATGCTCTCTTGTTCCTTCCGTCGTGCGCCACGGGCCGTAAATACGATAGCTACGGAGATACTCGCTAGAACGATGAGGCCCAGCCGGAGCGAAGGGAAGGGCTTCGAGAGAAACCAAAGTGCAGCTAGAAACAGTACGACGTCAAGTGAGTGGCGGATCCGCCAGGAGTGACTAAATCCGAAAATGATTCGCAACCCAAGCCGGATGGCCCCCCACCAGCTGTACTTAACGATTCCGACCTTCGATCGTCCGAACGAGACCATCCGATTCCGCTGCTCGTCTGTAACCGCATCCATTAGGTGCCTGATGAGAAGATAGCGCTCTCCGTCAAAATAGCAGGTGGCTGGTCTTTCAACTACGCCTTGTGCTATGGCTTCCAGGACGGCGCCTTTACTTGTGAGCGTGGCAACGTGGCTCCAAGGGCCGCTGGTTACGTACATAATCAACCAGCTCACAAAAGAATTGAGGGGGTGACTGAACAGCGCGTCACCGTCGCGGACCCCCTCTAGTCGTGACAACGTTTCAGGTGTCGCAAGGAATGCACCGTTCCTGAAGAGCCTTCCATCCGAATACGGGCCTATGCGCAAAAGATACTGAGAAAGATCTGTCAGCGCAAATATCATAAATTCCAGGTTGGTTGCCTCTTAGGGGCCGGCTAGAACGATAGCCAATCATTAGTCCTTGACGGAAAGCCAGGGACGGACGGAACGTTACCTACTCTCCGGCG
>CAWCLV010000005.1:0-61711 GCA_963796485.1 Bryobacterales bacterium | reverse complement strand
CCTGGCTCACTCCCGATGCCTCGTGGTCGTTGCATGGTTATCAGCAAGTGATAACCTCGAGATGGATGAAATCCCATGGGCTGGATCTGGACGGCCAGATCCTCGTACTTGATGCGAAGGGACCTTAGCGGCGCCCAGCCTTGTTTACTGCCCTCGGCTTCTTCGCAGGCGGCGGAGGGGCCTCCGGCAGGACCCGATCCATTTCGACGCGCAACTGCTCGACGTGGAGGCGGCTCCGGAAAACATTTTGTAGCACAGCCGCTACAGCCTCCTCTAAAGCGACCGGCGCCTGATACCGCAGCCGCACGACGATCCCGCTGGGATTGAAGCCCAATTCATAGCCGAGCAAAGTCGCAGAGCCGGCGGGCCACGCCTCGTGAAGGGGCTGCTCCAGCCGGGCGACCAACTCGCGCCTCACGCCGTCCAAATCCTCGAGCGGAGTTGGCGGCGCCGGCTTCAATCGCTCGCGCAACAGCGTCAGTTCTTCTTCGCCGGCCACCTTCCGAACAAACAGGTCCACGTCTCTCCCGGTCCTCTTGAGAATGGCTTTTCGAGCCGCTTCAATCTTCGCCTCTGGCACGGCGTCCGTCAGGATCAAGCGAACGCGGATTCGATCCGGCGCAAGTCAATCACCTCCGACCGGTATGCTGCAAAAGAATGAAGAGCTTATCGCCAGACGCCCGATCCCGAATCGATTGTTCGATTTCCCCGCGAACGTTTGGAGCATCCATTCTGACCAGCAGGAAGACAAGGAATGCGCTGGCAACAATCGCCGCCAGGTTGGTCAGAAAGAGCAGTCCGGCGCCCGAGATGATCGGTCCAACCAGACCGCTGCCCACTCCGAAACCAACGGTGCAGAGCGGGGGCATCAACGCCACGGCAATGGCTACACCCGGAAGGGCCGTGACTCCCCCGCCTCCGCCCCCGCGACAGATCACCACCGATCCGGCAAGCCCCGAGAAGATAGCTACGCCCAGATCCAGCAGGTTGGGTTGGGTTCGGCTCAGGATTTCCGCCGTGGGTGCGTGAAAGGGCAGGCCAGACGATGGCTGCGGAGAAACCGACCGCTCCTGCCATGCTCGCAAGCAGGTTGAGACCGATTTGACGCCCAGATAGAAGTCGCCGGCCGCCAGGGCGAGGGCCGCCGCGAGGGTTGGGCCCATTAGCGGCGATATGAGCATGGCGCCGATCACCACCGCTGGGCTGTCCAGCACCAGCCCGAGGGTCGCGATACCCGCCGAGAAAGCGAGCTCGAGCCAGTAATTAAGGCTGGCGATTTCCGCAGCCTCATAGACTTGGGCATAGACCCGGGGCTTGGACTTTGGATCGATCCGGAGCGACTGCTCGATGCGGATATGGAGGTCAAACACCGAGTGTCGCTCATCCTTTGCATTGTAGGCTCCTGATCGACAACCCGCATCAAGCCGCGGCATTATTTAAAGACCCATCTGCCACTCTATCGCTCGCGGCGAGTTCCCCGCGGGGCACAGCCAGGATTCCGGACGCATAGCGGGAAGCCGGGAGTAGTCACTCGTCGCCAACGTCCAGATTCAGCTGGTCCCGATCGAGTTCTCTTCCCAATTCCCGGTGAACGTCCTCTGAAAGCATGCCCTGGCGAGACAAGTCCGCCAGTCGGGCCTTCTTTACGGCCAGCAGGTGACGCTCCACCCGGGCGAGTTGCCGATGTTCGAGTTCCTCCCCGGCGGGGTTCAGCGCCCTGAGGCGTTCGCCCTCGCGGGACAGGTTTTCCCGGAGGATTTTGTAAACGTGTTCGGTCACATCGCCGCGCCGCTGCATCTCGTTCAGTTCGGCGAGCGCGCCAGCGTTTGCAAGGATCCGACCTCCCACTAGCTCCTGCTCATGCCAGCGGGGTTCCGACGCTGCGAAGCCCAGCGACCCGAGCAGAGGCCCAATGGTCAATCCCTGCACTAGCAGGCTGAAGATAACGCTCCCGAAGATCATGGTGACAAGTTGCGCTCGCTCGGGAACCGCAACCGGGAGGCTGAGCACTAAGGCGATCGAGAGCGACCCACGCAGCCCACCCCAAAACAGCACCGACTGCCATCGAAGTGACAGCTTCTCGCCGAACAGGTTGGAAACCGGGATCAGGAAATAGACAGCAGCCATTCGCGCCACGAGCGTCGCACCAATGGCCCAGCATAATGGCCTGATGTTTTCCCCGAACGTGGTGACTTGGATTTCAAGTCCAATGAGCAAAAACACCAGGGAATTGACCACGAAGGCGGCGTACTCCCAGAAGGAGTTGACCGCCAACTGGGTAGGGGGGCTCATGCCCTTCTGTCGACCGTAGTTGCCAATCACGAGTCCGGTGGAAAGCACCGCGATCACTGGCGACACATGGAGGCCCTCAGCTAAGAGGAACGACCCGTAAGCGGCGATAGTGGTAAGGGTGATCTCGAGCAGGTGGTCGTCGAAATAGGAGGTGAGAGTCGATGCCAGCACGCCGACTATGACACCGGCCAGAAGCCCGCCGGCGACCATCATCAGAAACTCCCGGAGAGAGGACAGTGCCACTCCTCCGGCTGAACTCCCGGCTGCTCCTACCAGGATGATGCGGAACACCACCACTGCGGTGCCGTCGTTTAGGAGGCTTTCTCCCTCAACGATGGTGGCCAGGCGAGGCGGCAATTCCAGTGTTTTGAATAAGGCGAGCACTGAGACCGGATCGGTGGCGGAGATCATCGCGCCGAACAGCAGCGCCGGCCGCCAGGAGAGTCCCAGGCCATAGTGCAGGATCAGGCCGATGACGCCGGTAGAAAGCACCACACCGGCCACCGCCAGCACGAGAATCGGGAGTAGGTTCCGGCGCAGTTGGTCGAGCTTGAGGTTCCAGGCTGCTTCAAACAGCAGCGCGGGCAGGAAAATGAGCAGGATCAGGTCGGGCGATATGTGCACCGCGGGCAGGAAATGCATCGGGCTGATGACCAGGCCGACGATCACCAGCGCCAGTGTATAGGGCACCCGCACCCACTTCGTAGCCATAGCCACGGCGGAGGCGACCAGCAAAAGCAGGATAAGGACTCGAACGGTGATTTGCGTCTCAGGCATCAATAAAAACTCATGCGATACCCGGGATTATCACATGAATCCTGGACTCGAGCGCTGCGACCCGGAGCGTTGTGCTCCAACATGCAGGGGGAGCGCGACCAAGAAGCCCGAGACCCGGCTGCGACTCGCAAGTATCCACTCTATTTCGTCGCGTCTTCCTCGCGCCCCAGCCGGCACACAGCGCGCGCAATCATCAGCTCTTCATCGGTCCGTATCATGCGAACGGTGACGCGACCGGACTCAGTGGAAATCACCGGAGCATTTGGCGGCGTTTCCAGCTTCGTCCAACTCGACGCCAAGAGACTGCAGACCGCCTGCATACGGCTGCGAACGCCCCGATCCACTTGCGGGTTTGGCAGCAGAACTATAGTCCGTGTGAAGGATACTTCGAATTCCCAAACCTTCCGCGATCTGCACGAACATCGGGGTGTTTTCGATATAGACGACCTGCCGGGCCGGCACCTGGGCGATGTCCAGCGCAAGCCGAAGGATCTCCGCGTCGGGCTTGCGGACGTGGACGAAGCAGGAGGAGATAAAGGAACCTGCCAACCCGTCCAGCTCGAACTTGTGAATCGCCGCCCGTCTGCGAGCTTGATGATCCCACCCGTTGGCCAGCAGGACGCCGCCGATATCCGGAAACAAGGCGGTGATCGGCACTCTCGGGTTCCCCTATCTCCGCGGCGAGCGTCCGGCCAATTCCACCGGGGCAGGCCAACTGTGCCCCTGTTGAACCAGCAGACCTTGCGTGTCGTCCGGCCCCCAAGTGCCGCCGGCGTAATTCGGAAAATCATTAGGAGGGCTGGCCTTCCACACGTCGAGCACTGGCATCAGTAGCCGCCACGCGGCCTCAACCTGATCGGCGCGCATGAACAGAGTGGCATCATTGCCGATCACGTCTGAGAGCAACGTCACATAGGCCTCCGGCGATGGTGTAGCGAAGCTCTCGCGATAACTGAAACGCATGTCCACTGGCTGCAAGACCATCTTCGGCCCGGGGTGTTTCGCCTGAAAGCGCAGCACGATGCCTTCTTCGGGCTGAATGGACATGACCAAACGCGAGGGTTGCCAGTCGAGGGTGGCCTCGGTTGGAAACGACTGATGTGGAACCGCGCGAAACTGGATGGCGACTTCTGAGACCTGAACGGGGAGACGTTTGCCGGTGCGAAGATAGAAAGGCACGTCCTGCCAGCGCCAGTTGTCCACGAACAGCCGCAACGCCGCAAACGTTTCTGTCTGTGAATCGGGCGGCACGCCGTCCTCGTCGCGATAGGCGCGCACTTTCTTGCCGCCGATCCAACCCTTGTCGTACTGCCCGCGAACCGTGGAGTGATGCACCGAGTCGTGCGGAATGGGCCGAACTGCGTGCAGCACATCCACTTTTTTGTTGCGAATCTCGTCGGCATCGAAGGAGACCATGGGTTCCATGGCCACCAGACAGAGCAGCTGCGACAGGTGATTCTGCACCATGTCGCGCAGTGCACCTGCCCCGTCGTAATAGCCTCCGCGATGTTCCACGCCCACTTCTTCGGCAACAGTGATGGTCACGTAATCGACATAACGCCGGTTCCAGATCGGCTCGAACAGCGGATTGGCAAAACGGAATGCCAGGATGTTCTGCACCGTCTCTTTGCCCAGGTAATGGTCGATGCGGAAGATCTGGGATTCTTGAAAGCCGTTGGCGAGTGTGCGGTTCAACGCCAGTGCCGACTCCAGGTCATACCCAATGGGTTTCTCGATGACGATTCGCGAGCGTTCCCGGTCGGCCGACAGGCCGGCATAGTTCAGAAAGGGAGGAATCTCGCCGAACAGGGATGGCGGCGTGGCCATGTAGAAGATGCGTTGGGCTTTGGCCCCCCACTCCTTTTCCAGGCTCACGCACTGGTCGCTGAGTTCCTTGTAGGTCCCGTTGGCCTTGAAATCGCCCTGCAAATAGCGGATATGCCGGGAGAACTCGTTCCACTCCTTCGCCGCGGTTTTCCCGCTGCGGGCGAACTTCCTGACCCCTTCATGCAAACGCTTGCGCAGGGCTGCCTCGCTGAGTTCGACTCGGTCCACCGCGATGATCGCAAAATGAACCGGAATCCTATGACTCTGCGCAAGGTCAAACAGGGCCGGCATCAACTTCCGCGAAGTCAGGTCGCCCGCTCCGCCGAAGATGACGAAGATGTTCGGTTCAAGTTGATCGGTCGCTTTCATCGCCCTCACCCCTTCGTCCAGTCCGTGTGGAATGTGCCTTTGACGTCGATGCGCTGGTAGCTGTGCGCACCGAAGTAATCGCGTTGGGCCTGGATCAGGTTGGCCGGCAGCCAAACGCTACGGTAGCCGTCAAAGTAGCCCAGTGCCGTCATAAAGCAGGGTGCGGGCAGACCCAGTTCGATTGCCGCGCACGCCACGCGGCGCAGATCCTGCTCGTTGCCCATTACCTTCTTCGCCAGCTCCGGGGCCAGGAGCAGATTCGACAGGCCGGGCCGGCTGCGATAAGCCATTCGGATGTCCTCCAGCAACGCCGCACGGATGATGCAGCCGCCCCGCCAGATTCGCGCCACGGCCTCGAGATCGAGGTGATACTCATACTTGTCCGACGCCGCCGCCAGGACCGCCATTCCCTGTGCGTAGACGATGACCATCGCGGCATGGAGTGCGCGGCCGAGTTGATCGAGGAAGGCTTTGCGCTCTCCGGCAAACGGCGGGACGGGTCGATTGAAGATCTCCCCGGCCGTTTCGCGCTGCTTTTCAAGCACGGACAAATCCCGCATCGCGACCGCCAGGTCGATTGTGGGGATCGGCACTTGCAGCTCCATCGCGCTTTGCGAAGTCCACATGCCAGTGCCTTTCTGCTTGGCCACATCCAGGATTTCATCGATCAACCGCTTGCCAGTGCTTGCGTCAACCTTGCTGAAGATGCGACTGGTGATCTCGATCAGGTAGCCGTTGAGTTCCCCTTGATTCCACGTGTCGTACACCTCGCGCAGTTCGTCATCTGTCAAGCCAAGGCCACGTTTCATCAGGTCGTATGTCTCGGCCAGGAGTTGCATCACCGCGTACTCGATGCCGTTGTGGACCATCTTGACGAAATGCCCGGCCGATCCGGGGCCGAGGTAGACTACGCACGCATCTCCGTTGACTCGGGCGGAGATGGCCTCAAGCAGCGGGCGGACCCGCTCATACGCCTCTTTCGGCCCCCCGGGCATGATGCTCGGGCCATGGCGCGCGCCCTCCTCGCCGCCAGACACGCCGATGCCGAGAAAGTGAATGCCGTGTTCGGTCAGGTTACGGGCACGCAGGTTTGTATCTTTGAAGTAGGAATTGCCTGCGTCGATGATCAGATCGCCTTGTTCGAGGAGCGGTAACAAATCGGCGACCACGGAATCCACAGGCGGCCCGGCGGGTACCAGCATCATAATCGCGCGCGGACGGCGGAGCAGTCCGATAAAGTCCCGGATCTTGGCGACGGCGCGTATGCCCTTTCCCGCTGATTCGTTCTGGAGCGCTTCTACCTTGCTGGGGTCCTTGTCATAGCCGGCCACCGGGAAGGCGTGGTCAGCCATGTTCAGCAACATGTTGCGCCCCATCACGCCCAAGCCGATCATGCCAAGTTCATGGCGCCCAGCGACCATATCAGTTCTCCTTTCGAGTCAAATCAACGTTGCCACAGGATTCGACCGGCTTCCAGAGGAATGGCAACGCCATCGAAATGCGGTATCACTCGCGCTGTATAGTCGGTGGCCGGACGGGTCGAGGGCACCCGTGCGCGATAAGCGTAGCCGCCGGCCGCACCTGCCAACTGGCGAACGCGCTCCATTTCCTGCCGCACGGGAGCGCCGCCGTTGAGGCCTTCGGCAAAGAGCTCTACTCGCGCGGCATTCGGGTCGAGATCAGTGAGATAGACTTGAACCTCAAACACGTGCTGCTCCTTATTGGTCGCGACCTTCATCTCGCCGAAGCGGATTGCGGCCTTTTCCATGGCGTGCTGCCAACTGACCATGCGGCTGCCCGCTGCACCTTTGTCGGCGGCACGCGCACGGTAGGTTGCGGCACCCGGCAGGTAGTGTTGTTCCGTATATTCACGCACCGCGCGGTCCGCGGAAAAGCGGGGCGTCAAGCTCGCCATGCTGTTCCGCATCCGCGCAACCCAACCCGTGGGAATACCCCGCCCATCGCGGGCATAGAACTCGGGAATCACTTCCTGTTCGAGCAGGTCGTAGAGAGCTTCGGCTTCGGCGGCATCCCAGGCCGGGTCGTCGTTATGTTCCTGGCCGTCACCCAGCGCCCATCCCACATCGGGCGTGTACGCCTCCGCCCACCAGCCGTCCAACTCCGATAGATTGATTCCTCCATTGACGAGCACCTTCATACCGCTCGTTCCGCTGGCTTCCCAGGGCCGTCGTGGTGTGTTGATCCAGACGTCCACGCCTTGCACCAGGTGCTCGGTCAAGAGCATGTCGTAGTCACCGAGGAAGATCGCGTGAGGACGGGCCTCAGGCCGCCGGATGAAATGCATCCAGTCCCTAATCAGGTTCTGCCCCGCCTGATCCGCCGGATGCGCCTTGCCAGCGATAATGAGTTGCACCGGGCGCCGGGGGTCCGTCAACAGGCGAAGCAGCCGCGGCGGGTCATGCAGCAGCAGGTTCGGTCTCTTGTAGGTCGCGAAGCGGCGTGCAAAGCCGAGCGTGAGGGCGTTGGGATCAAAGAGATGCTTCGCACCGTCGACCGCCTCGGCCGGCGCGCCGGCGGCAGCCAAGTCCAGCGACAGGCGCTCGCGAGCATACTCCACAAGGGACTTACTGGCGGCGGTGCGAAACTGCCAGAGCGAGGCGTCCGGGACCCGGCGAATGTCGTGTCCCAGAGTTTCCGACGTCCCCATCCAGCGGTCCTTGCCGCAGCTTGCCGTCCAAAGGTCGTCGGCGGGCGCCGAGTCCCAGGTGGGCATGTGGACTCCGTTGGTCACGTGTCCGATTGGGATTTCGTCTTCCGGCCAGCGCGGGAAAAGAGGCAGAAACAGTTGCCGGCTCACCTTCCCGTGCAAGCGGCTCACCCCATTCGCCGCCCCGCTACCGTGGATTGCCAGGTACGCCATGTTGAAAGGCTCCGACGAGTCGGCCGCGTTCTGGCGGCCAAGGGCCATCAAATCGCGAACGGCAATGCCGAGCTTCTTTTCGGCGTAACCCCCAAGGTATTGTTCGATGAGGGCGGGAGCGAAACGGTCAAAGCCGGCGGCGACCGCCGTGTGGGTGGTGAAGAGATTACCCGCCCTTGTGACCGCCAGGGCGACCTCGAAGGGTTGCCCTGTCTCTTCCATGAAGTCGCGGGCACGTTCCAGAACGGCGAACGCCGCATGCCCTTCATTCAGGTGACAGACCTCCGGTTGGAGCCCGAGCGCGCGGAGCAGCCGCCATCCGCCGATCCCGAGCAGCAGTTCCTGCTTGAGGCGCAATTCCGGCCCGCCCCCATAGAGCTCGCTGGTAATCCCCCGATGAGCGGGGAAGTTCGCCGCGTCATTGCTGTCCAAAAGGTAAAGCTTCACCCGGCCGACCTGGACCTGCCAGGCGCGCAGCCAGACCGAGTATCCGGGCAACGCGATTTCCAATCGCAGCCACTCCCCGTCAGGTTGGCGCAACGGCGTGATCGGCAACTGTCCGGGGTCGTTATACGGGAAGAGAGCCTGTTGCTCTCCGTTCTTGTCGATCACCTGGCGAAAATAGCCCTGCTGGTAGAGCAGGCCCACGCCGACCACCGGCACACCCAGATCGCTGGCGGCTTTGAGCTGATCGCCGGCCACATTGCCTAGACCGCCCGAGTAGATGGGCAGAGCCTCGCTCAACATGAATTCCATGCTGAAATACGCGGCGCAGGTAAGTGGACCTTCCGAATGATTCCGCTGAAACCACGCTGGTGCTGCCGCCGCCTGCCGGCTGGCTTCGACCAGACCATCTACGCCTTTCCGGAAGGCGGGATCGGCCAACACGCGCTCGATCTGGTCGCGCGAGACCGTCTGCAGAACGACCCAGGGGTTGTGCGTGATCTCCCACAGCCTCGGATCAAGCTGGCGCCACACCGCGTCGGTGGCATGATTCCACGACCAGTGCATGTCCAAGGCGAGTTCCGCCAGCGAATCGAATCCGTCGATTTCCGTTGGCAGGAGATTGTATATCGGATGGGTGACGCGGGTGGGTTTGCTCATGACTTCTTCGGTCGCCGCCGAATGTCGCTGATGATCGTTCGCGATTCCTCCGGCGTCGGGACGGCGTTTTGTGTCTTTTTTATCGCACGCAAGTGTGGCGACTGTTTTGCTAGTGCACGGCTGGCACCATCCCGCGTTGCTCGGGAAGCGGCAACCTGGGGATTGCCGGCATAAGGACGTTAGCGGGACACTTCTGCAACTGTGCGGAACTGCTGATGCTGCGAGAAAGAGCGAAGCGGCCGCAGCGAGTGCAGGTTTCGTCGCGGAAAGTGCAGAATTTGCCTTTCGGTACCCCGTCAGACCACGATTGGGGGCCGTCGCCCAAGTCCGCAGACTGACCATCCCCGGTCGTGTGACCATTCACGGTCCCGCGCCGTTAACCCGTCCTGAGCGCTCCGACGCCTCCTCTGGCATGCACGCTTCCCCTGGACTCCAACGAACTGCGAACCGGTTCGGCCCCCGGTTCGGGGGATGTCAGCGCCGGTTGCGCCCACGGCACTGTGGGCCGCGGATAGCTGGAGCTGCACTTTCGCTAAAGCCGGGTTGACACGTCTCCACACCGGGCCTCATGCGGCGATTGCACATTTCGGGTGGCAGCCGGATGCGTTGGTGCTGCGCGTGCACTCCGTATCGCGTCGGTCACTGCCGGAATTGCGGAGCGCCGATTCATTCCAAAGGAGAACAGGAAAGGTCTGAACGAAACGCAGTGGTAGCTGTCTATGGCACGCACATCGAAGCAGAGGGAGCGGTCAAGGAACTTCAGCGCGCTGGCGTCGACATGCGCACCTTGTCTATCGTGGGCAAGGATTCCCACACCGACGAACACGTGGTGGGGTACTACAATGCCGGCGACCGGATGAAGTACTGGGGGAAGACCGGCGCCTTCTGGGGAGGCTTCTGGGGAATGCTGTTCGGTTCAGCCTTCTTTGCTATTCCGGGCATCGGTCCAGTGCTCGTGGCGGGTCCTTTGGTTGCGTGGATTGTAGGAGCCCTGGAAGGAGCCGCCGTATTCGGAGGCTTAAGCGCCGTCGGCGCCGGACTCTATAGCATGGGTATTCCGAAAGATAGCGTCGTTCAGTACGAAGCGGCGCTCAAGACTGACAAGTTCTTGCTCCTGGTGCATGGCACGGCAGCAGAAGTCGAAAAAGCGAAAGACATCATCGAAAGCACTCGGCCTGTCGCCGTGGCACTGCACGCGACAGAGGTAGCGGCCACGGCCACAAAATAGTACCCTGCTCCGCCGGCGTTTGCGGATCATGGGCACAGTTCCAATGCTCTACCCGTCGATTGCGGGGACTGCGAGACCGTGCTGGACCGTTCCGCCCGTCGTGGCGATGACGCCGCCAAGGTCGTGTAGCTTCAGTGCGAGGGCGCCGGGGCACTGGTCAAATCATGAAACGACCTGAATATGTGCAGCGAACCGAAGGCGCATGCGGTGCATGCCGGGAGCAGGAGACTAAACAATGATTCAAACTAACGTTGAGAAGCCGGACGACACATCAACGGCTGTTGGAGCCAACGGTAAGATCGGGAAGCAAGGGAAGACAACTCAGGCGAATGATCCATTGAGCACCGAACAGCTCGGGAAAATGGACGCCTACTGGCGCGCCGCCAATTATCTCTCTGTCGGCCAGATCTACCTGTACGACAATCCCCTGCTTCGGGAGCCGTTGAAACTGTCCCACGTAAAGCCCCTGGTGGTCGGGCATTGGGGCACGACGCCAGGGCAGAATTTCATTTATGTTCACTTGAACCGGGTTATCAAGAAGTATGACCTGGACATGTTCTACATCGCGGGTCCCGGGCACGGCGGCCCGGCGATTGTGGGCAACGTTTACCTCGAAGGCACCTGGAGTGAAGTTTATCCGAACGTCACACAGGACGAGGCGGGCCTGAAGAAACTGTTTATGCAGTTCTCGTTCCCTGGCGGGATTTCGAGCCATGTTGCTCCCACGACGCCGGGGTCGATTCACGAGGGCGGTGAGTTGGGTTACTCGCTGAGCCACGCTTTCGGGGCCGCGTTCGACAATCCTGATCTGATCGTTGCATGCGTGGTCGGCGACGGTGAAGCGGAGACCGGCCCGCTGGCGACGGCTTGGCAATCCAACAAGTTTCTGAACCCAATCAACGACGGCGCCGTGCTGCCGATTCTGCACCTCAACGGCTTCAAGATCAACAACCCGACCCTTCTGGCTCGCATCGAGCATGAGGAACTGGAGCAATTCTTCAGAGGCTGCGGGTGGGAGCCCCGCTTCGTGGAGGGAGATGAGCCGGCGACGATGCACCAACTCATGGCGACTACCTTGGATAGAGCCATCGAGGATATCCGGCAGATTCAGAAGAATGCGCGGGACAAAGGCGATACGACTCGGCCGCGCTGGCCAATGATCGTCCTGAGGTCACCCAAGGGCTGGACGGGACCGAAAATGGTCGACGGCTTACAGATCGAGGGTACCTCCCGGTCACACCAAGTGCCTATTCTTGTGGATTCCGAGCATCCTGACCATGTCAAGTTGCTCGAAGAGTGGATGAAGAGCTATAAAGCCGAAGAGTTATTCGATAACAATGGCCGTCTCCGACCCGAGCTGGCCGAACTGGCCCCAAAGGGGGACCGGCGGATGGGGGCCAATCCACACAGCAACGGCGGCATTCTGCTCCGCGACCTTCGCATGCCAGACTTCCACGTCCACGCGGTGAATGTGCCTTCGCCGGGCGAGGTTGACGGGCAGGATACGCTCGTTCTCGGGAAGTTTCTGCGCGACGTGGCCAAGCTGAATCAGGATCAGCGCAATTTCCGTATCTTCGGTCCGGATGAGACACTCTCGAATCTCCTTGGCGCGGTTTTCGAAGTCACCAACCGTCAGTGGGAAGCTCGTGAAGCGAAGAATGATGAATTCCTCGCACCCGCCGGCCGCGTGCTGGACTCGATGCTCAGCGAACACCAGTGCGAAGGATGGTTGGAAGGATATCTTCTGACGGGGCGGCACGGACTGTTCAACAGTTACGAG
This sequence comes from Bryobacterales bacterium, assembly GCA_963796485.1. GTDB lineage: Bacteria > Acidobacteriota > Terriglobia > Bryobacterales > Bryobacteraceae > CAWCDJ01. The sequence continues at coordinate 49,453 of CAWCLV010000005.1, read as the reverse complement.
GCGTTCATTCGCATCGTCGACTCGATGTTCAGCCAGCACGCCAAGTGGCTTAAGGTGACTTCGGAACTGCCCTGGCGACGGAAGATCGCGTCGTTGAACTATCTGCTCGCCTCCCACGTCTGGCAGCAGGATCACAACGGCTTCACCCATCAGGATCCAGGTTTCCTCGACCACGTAATCAACAAGAAGGCTGACATCGTGCGCGTGTACCTGCCGCCCGACGCCAATTGTCTGCTGTCGGTATTCGATCACTGCCTGCGGAGCAGGCACTACGTCAACGTAGTGGTTGCAGGCAAACACGCCCTCCCGCAATGGCTGACCATGGACGCCGCCGTTGTGCATTGCACCGAAGGAATTGGAATCTGGCAATGGGCCAGCAACGACCAAGGTGCAACTGAACCGGACGTGGTCATGGCTTGCTGCGGAGATACCCCGACATTGGAGATTCTGGCCGCCGTTTCCATTCTCCGCGAGCATTTGCCCGATCTGAAGATTCGGGTAATCAACGTCGTCGATCTGATGAAGCTGCAGTCTAAGAGCGAGCACCCGCACGGTCTGAGCGATACGGATTACGATTCGCTTTTCACCAAAGATAAGCACATCATCTTCGGCTTTCATGGATATCCGTGGTTGATCCACCGATTGACCTATCGCCGCGCCAACCGGAACCTTCACGTCCGGGGCTACAAGGAAGAGGGAACCATCACGACGGCCTTCGACATAAGGGTGCAGAACGACCTGGACCGTTTCCACCTGGTGCAGGACGTGATTGATCGGCTACCGCACCTGGGGTCCAAGGGCGCGTACCTGAAGCAGGCAATGCAGGACAAGCTCATTGAGCACAAGCGCTACATCGACAAGCACGGGCGGGACTTGCCGGAGATTCGCAACTGGAAATGGAACGGGAGCGATCCGCAGGAGCGGAAGGTGTCTGCTAACAGCACGCGTGTTCCTGAGCCCAGGTGATTTGTGGATAACCGGGAGAGGAGTTTAGAATGCCCATGCAATTCGTTGAAGAAGACGGCGGGAAACTCCTTCTCGTCCACATCAGCGGGAAGCTGACAAAAGCAGATTACGAGAACTTTGTGCCCGCGTTCGAGCGGCTCTTCCAGCAGCACGGAAAACTACGCCTGCTGTTCGATATGACAGGTCTCCACGGCTGGGACGCCGGTGCGCTGTGGGAGGACATCAAGTTCGACATTAAGCACTTCGCTGATATCGAACGGCTCGCGGTAGTCGGGGAAAAGAAGTGGCATCACGGCATGGCAACGTTCTGCAAGCCGTTCACGACGGCGACGATCCGATATTTCGATCACGCGGATGCCACTGAGGCACGGAAGTGGCTGGGCGAAGCGTAGGTGAATTTGGAATTGGGGCGCTCCTAAATGAATGCACAAGAGCTGATGGTCACAGCGAAAGCGCTGGTCGCGGGCGACAAGGGCCTGCTCGCGATGGACGAAAGTACTCCGACCTGCAACAAACGTTTCGCCAGGTGGGGCATCCCCCAGACCGGGGAGGCCCGGCGCACTTACCGCGAATTGATTGTCACCACGCCCGGCCTCGGCGAGTCCATCAGCGGCGTGATCCTTTATGACGAAACCATCCGCCAGAAAAAGAAAGACGGCACTCCCTTTGTGAAAGTCCTTGCCGATGCGGGAATCATTCCCGGAATCAAGGTAGACACCGGGGCGAAGGACCTGGCCGCTCATCCTGGGGAGAAAATCACGGAAGGGCTGGACGGCTTGCGCGCCCGCCTGGCTGAGTACTTTCAAATGGGCGCGCGTTTTGCCAAGTGGCGCGCGGTAATTGCCTTGGGCGATGGCATCCCCAGCGTGGGCTGCATCGAGGCCAATGCACAGGCGCTGGCTCGCTATGCCGCGTTGTGCCAGGAGGCAGGGCTGGTCCCCGTCGTCGAACCGGAAGTGCTCATGGATGGCGCCCATACCATGGAGCGGTGTCGCGACGTAACGGAGGAAGTGCTGCGAACGGTATTCACCCGGCTTTACGTCCAACGGGTGATGCTGGAGGGTATGATCCTGAAGCCCAATATGGTGCTTCCTGGATTGACCTGCCCCAGGCAAGAAAGAGTGGATGAGGTGGCCGACGCCACGGTGAGGTGTCTGTTGCGAGCCGTCCCCGCCGCTGTTCCCGGAGTTGCGTTCTTGTCGGGCGGTCAATCCGCTGAGCTGGCGTCGGCCCGGCTGAACGCCATGAATGCAAGATTCAAATCGCCGCCATGGGCGCTCGCGTTCTCCTTTGCGCGTGCCATCCAGCAACCGGCTTTGGACCTTTGGCAAGGCAAAGAGGCCAATGTGTCGGCGGCACAGCAAGCTCTGTATCATCGAGCCAAGTGCAACAGTGCTGCGCGCCGTGGCGAATACAACGCCGCTATGGAAGAGGATGAGCGCGCGAAGGCAGTGGCGGTCCTATCCCGATGAAGCAGACGAAGCACAGTTCTCATCAACACGGAACTCCGGCTCGTGACAGCGTCCGTCATGAACCGGATCCCTACTGGAAACGTGCGCATCATGATTGGCGGGTTTGGGCCGGTCTCTTGTTCATGTTTGCCGCCATCACAATCTACGTCATGAGCAATGACCTGTCGTTCTTCCCTCGCAGTCAACCGCAGCCGGCGCTGTCAGGCGCTGCAGGGAAATAGCGAACCTCATGAGCACAATTGCTCTCTATCCTCTGCGATTCGAACCGATTTATCAGTACCGGCCCTGGGGCGGCCGGCGTTTGGCCGGCCTGCTCAGTGCACCGCTGCCAGGCGACGGTCCTATCGGAGAAGCATGGCTCCTCAGCGACCGGGATGACCATCAAAGCCGTATTGCCGATGGACCCCTCAAAGGGCGGACCATCTCGCAACTCCTGGACCAGTTTCCAGAACAGGTGATGGGTAAGTTAGCTGGACGATTTCGCCGGTTCCCCCTGCTGTTGAAGTTCCTGGACGCGCGTGAAATGCTCTCCGTCCAGGTGCATCCGGCGGACACGCACGCGGGCCTGCTTCCGGCGGGCGAGACCGGGAAGACCGAAGCATGGGTCGTGCTGGAGACCGGGTTAAAGAGCCTCATCTATGCGGGCCTGAAGCCAGGAACCACCGAAGCAGGCCTGCGGAAGGCGCTTTCGAACGGAGGGGTGGCGAGCCAACTCGCGGGCTTCACTCCGAAGGCTGGGGATGCCGTCTTCCTGCCGGCCGGGACGGTTCACGCTCTGGGCGGCGACATCGTGGTCTTCGAGGTTCAACAGAACAGCGACGTGACGTATCGCCTGTATGACTGGGACCATATCGACGCCAAGACTGGCGAACTGCGCGCACTCCAAGTGGATCAGGCGCTGGCCTGCGTTGATTTTGCACAGGGGCTCGCGGGTCTGGTGGCGCCAGCGGTGGAGCGGAAGGCGCCAGTGGAGCGTGAGGGGCTCTTTCACTGTAGAAACTTCTGGTTGTGGCGCATGCGCGGCGAATCGCGGTTTTCCGTGGGCTCCGCGCGTGTGCCGCGTGTGTTGGTATGTATCGCCGGCTCGGGGCGAGTCGAGTGCGGGGAAGTCACTTACGCCGCCAAAGAAGGCGACGTCTTTCTGCTGCCTGCCGCTCTCGGAGTGTGTGCGTTTCAGCCGCGAGGCGCAGTGAACGTGCTGGAAATCGAGATACCTGAATGAAGAAGCTGATTGTGTTCGATCTGGACGGCACCCTTGCCGAGAGTAAGTCGCCTATCGATGCCGACATGTCGCGACTGCTACATGACCTTCTCAGCATTGTCAAGGTGGCCGTGATTTCCGGAGGGAACTGGCCTCAGTTTGAAGAACAGGTGCTCTCCCATCTTCCCCACGACCAGACCATGGCGAACCTTTCGCTTCTTCCTACATGCGGAACGAAGTTCTTCCGCTATGCGGGGGAATGGGAAAAGATCTATTCGGAGGACTTCAGCCCGGCCGAGAAGACGAAGATCATCGCCTCGCTGGAGAAAGCGGTTGCGGAGTCGGGTTTTAAGGCCGGCAAGGTCTGGGGCGAGGTGATCGAGGACCGGGGAAGCCAGATCACGTTCTCCGCACTCGGTCAGCAGGCTCCGCTGGAAGAGAAGACAAAATGGGACCCAGGCTTCACCAAGCGGAAGAAGATTAAAACGATCCTCGATCCGTTGATCCCTGGGTATTCGGTCCGGCTTGGCGGCGCGACGTCCGTCGATGTCACTAAACCCGGCATAGATAAAGCCTACGGAATCGGAAAACTCAGAGACGTTCTTGGCATTCCATTAAAAGAAATGATCTTCGTCGGCGATGCTTTGTTCGCCGGAGGGAACGACTATCCGGCGGAACAGGCCGGTGTTGTTTCTGTCTGCGTCCGTGGACCTCATGAGACGAAGCGCGTGATCGAGATGGCCATCGCATGTCTATCGGATCACGTTCAGGAGGCGATTTGCGCATGAGGGAAGTTCAATGAGCGGATTCATGATGCAGCGCCTCGGCATGTTGATGGAGCCGGAACCGGGTAATCCCCAGGAGATCGAAGGCGTCCTGAATCCAGCCGCCGTTCGCGGTCCCGATAGTCAGCTCTACCTGTTCCCCCGGCTCGTTGCGAAAGGGAACTACTCGCGCATCGGCATCGCGCGAGTGCGGTTCAGCGATGCCGGCGATCCAGTGGGCGTCGAGCGTCTCGGCATCGCACTGGAGCCGGAAGCCGATTATGAACGGCGGCCCGATGGCGGCGGCTGCGAGGATCCTCGTATCACGTTCGTGGAACCGCTCCAGCGCTACATGATGACTTATACGGCGTTCTCATCCGAAGGCCCACGGATCGCCCTGGCTCAATCGGCGGACCTCTTCCATTGGCAGCGTTTGGGGCTCGCGACTTTTGGCAGCTATCACGGCACCCAGATCGGCGACGTGGATGACAAAGACGCCAGCCTGTTCCCCGTCGCCATTCCAAATCCATCCGGGCATCCGGAACTGGCCATGCTCCACCGCCCGCTTTTTCCCGGCACGCGTCCGGAGGAAACCGCCTGCCGCACCGCGTCCCGTGAGGTGGATCTCGACCGGGAGAGCATCTGGATTTCCTACTGCCCGATAGCTTCGGTGGCAGGTGAACCGAACCACCTCGGCCGCTTCGCCTGCCATCACCGCCTCGCGGCTCCGGTGTCGCCCTGGGAGCGGCTGAAAATCGGCGGGGGCACTCCGCCCATCATGACCCGGCTCGGGTGGCTAATCGTTTACCACGGGGTGAGCGAAGTGGTGGAGCCGGGCAACGGCGTACACCACTTATGCTACTCGGCTGGGGTGATGGTGCTCTCGGATGAACATCCGCGCATCATCCGCTATCGTTCCGCGGATCCGGTGTTGACGCCGGTGATGTCGCAAGAATGCCACGGAGCCGTCCCCAACGTCGTGTTCCCCACCGGCATCGATCGGCGCAATGATCTTGGCTCCCCCGACCGCTTCGACGTCTACTATGGAATGGCCGACAACAGGATTGGCGTGGGCCGCCTTGACCTGCCGGATTTCCTGCCGCCGCGAGGAGTCGCCGACCCGCCGAACGCAAAGGTGTAACGTGCCTGCTTTAGGTAAACAACACGAGGATATTCACAATGGCGCCAACTGCAGATAAGTCCGAAATGAAGTCGGGGTCCAACCCTAAGTCCAAAGCCGATATGAAGTCCCTTCCCATGCCGGAACTGGAGGCCAGGTTGGGGTATTCGCCAAACGGGCTGAGTCAGGCCGAAGCGCAGAAGCGGTTGGCCCGATACGGACCCAACGAGATTGAAGAAAAGAAGACCAATCCGTTCCTGAAATTCCTCACCTATTTCTGGGGCCCCATCCCGTGGATGATTGAAGTGGCGGTGATTCTGTCGGGCGTCGTCGGGCACTGGCCGGATTTCTTTATCATTCTCCTTTTGCTGGTTTCCAATGCGGTGGTCGGATTCTGGGAAGAACGCCAGGCGGGCAACGCTATCGCTGCGCTGAAAGCCAGACTAGCGATCAAAGCCAGGGTGAAACGTGATGGGAAATGGACTGACCCGGCGTCACGTGAGGTTGTGCCGGGCGACGTCATCCGTCTGTGCCTGGGCGACATTGTGCCGGCGGATGCGCGCCTGCTGGCGGGCGACCCGGTCGAGGTCGATCAGTCCGCGTTAACAGGCGAATCCTTACCCGCCGAACGCAAACCCGGCGAGGCGGTGTTCTCTGGATCCATCGTGCGCCGCGGCGAAATCGAAGCGATTGTGTACGCTACCGGCGCCGAGACCTATTTCGGAAAGACCGCGCAACTGGTGCAGGAGGCTCACACCGTCAGTCATTTCCAGCGTGCAGTGCTGAAGATTGGCGATTACCTGATCATTCTCGCAGTGGCTCTGGTGGCGGTGATCATTACCGTTGCGCTCTTCCGCGGCGACCCGATCCTGGCCACGTTGCAGTTCGCGCTGGTGCTGACCGTGGCGGCGATTCCCGTTGCGATGCCCACGGTCCTGTCGGTCACCATGGCGGTGGGCGCGCGCCTGCTCGCAAAGAAGGAAGCAATTGTGACCCGCTTGGCAGCGATCGAGGAATTGGCGGGCGTCGACATCCTTTGCTCCGACAAGACCGGCACCCTGACGCAAAACAAGCTGACGCTAGGCGATCCGTTCTGCGTCAACGGCATCCCCGCCGAGCAGGTCATCCTCTGCGCAGCACTGGCTTCGCGTGCGGAAGACAAGGACACCATCGACCTGGCCGTGATCGGTGCACTGAAGAACGATCAAGCCTTGAACGGCTACCAGGTGCTCCATTTTCAGCCGTTCGACCCGGTCCACAAGCGTACCGAAGCGGCCGTCAAAAGTGCGGACGGAGAACAGTTCTATGTGGCCAAAGGAGCGCCGCAGGTAATTCTGGAGATGTCGGCCAACGCCGCCGAGGTCAAGGCCGGCGTCGAAAAGACCGTCAACGAGTTTGCTGGACGCGGCTTCCGGTCCTTGGGTGTGGCCCGGGCCGATCAGCAAGACAAGTGGCAGTTTGTTGGCGTGTTACCGATGTTCGATCCACCGCGCGAGCAGGCCAAAGCGACCATTGCAAGCGCGCGGCAGATGGGCGTTGACGTCAAAATGGTCACCGGCGACCAAACGGCTATCGCTCGAGAAACCGCGCGGCAACTGGGGATGGGCACGAACATTCTGGATGCCAGCGGGTTGGGCGATACAAAACATCACGAGTCGGCTCAGTCGGCCGAGTCCATCGAGAACGCGGATGGCTTCGCCCAGGTATTCCCCGCGCACAAATTTCACATTGTGGACGTGCTGCAGCAGCGCGGTCATATAGTCGGCATGACCGGCGACGGGGTGAACGACGCCCCCGCGCTGAAGAAGGCCGATTGCGGCATCGCCGTCTCCGGCGCCACGGACGCGGCGCGCGCGGCGGCATCCATCGTGCTTTTGACCTCCGGGCTATCGGTGATCATCGACTCGATCAAAGAGAGCCGCCGGATTTTTCAGCGGATGAATAGTTACGCGATATACCGGATCACCGAAACGCTGCGCGTACTGTTGTTCATGACGCTGGCGATCCTGGTGTTCAACTTCTATCCGGTGACCGCGGTAATGATCGTGATGCTGGCCTTGCTCAACGACGGGGCCATCCTCTCCATTGCCTATGACAATGTTCATTACAAGGACAAGCCCGAAGCATGGAACATGCGTCTGGTGTTGGGCGTTTCCACAGTGCTGGGCGTCATCGGGGTCGTCTCCGCATTCGGACTATTTTATCTGGGCGAGCGCGTCTTTCATATCGACCGTGCGCACATCCAGACGCTGATGTACCTGAAGCTGTCAGTGGCTGGACATCTGACAATCTTCCTGACGCGCACGCGCGGCCCGTTCTGGTCCATACGTCCAGCGCGGATTCTGTGGGTGGCGGTGCTCGGCACGCAAATATTGGCGACCCTGATTGCGGTTTACGGAGTGTTTATGACACCCCTTGGCTGGGGCTGGGCAGGGTTTGTCTGGGCCTACGCTCTGGCGTGGTTCCTGTTAAATGACCGGGTGAAACTGCTCGCCTATCGAATCTTTGATCCCACGAAACAGCCATTGTTGGCAAGGGAGCAACTCGATCTTACACCGCAGATTGCCGCGCGGGCCTATGATTTGTACGAGCATCGTGGCCGCGCCGCTGGCCAGGCAAATCAAGACTGGCTGGAGGCGGAGCGCGAGATTCGAAAAGAGGATGCCGGACGCAACACAGTGCCGCCGAAGGGGTGAAGATCAAACTTCATTCAGAAGATTTCGTGTGCTCGGTGGCATGAGTTCAATCGCTGAACACCGCGGGGTTCCACACCGCACGCTCCTGGCCCGCGACCAGCTCGCGCTTCAACTCGACGGCTTTCTCCTCGTCGGCGTCGAGTGCGACGCGGTCCCGGACTGCCCGGATCTCACGAATAGCACCCACGTTTTGTACGCTGCGCGCCCAGGAGAGCGTGCAGGTTCAGACGCTGGGTGTGGTCACAGCGTCAACTTCATCGGTTTGCCTTTCGATTTACGGGTTGGAGTAGAGCAGTATGTACCCTGCGGTCACGCCTGCGGGATTCTTCACTTTGAGGCACGGACCATCCGGACGGGTTACTCGCGCCCACGATCTCCGCGAGGCGATACCCATTGCCGGCGCCGCCTGCGATGATCAGTTCGCCGCCCGCCGTGACCTCGAGCAGCGTGTGGTCGGCGAGTGCAGAGCCCAGGCCCGCGCACCTTGAGTGGCGACTCGCTGGTGTCCTTGCCGACGACCAGCAACGGCCCGCAGGCGCCTCCGACCGCAACGGGACCGACCTTTTTCGGATCGTTGCCCTGCTGGAGGCACGCGCCCCACGGATGGAACGTCTGGCCGGAGGTCCGGCCATCTGAAGAATGGCCGATCGCAATCCAGAGCGACGTGGCATCGTCATAGTCCTCCTACGGGCGCGCCGCAACAGACGATACCAACACCGCATAGTTCGGGTCGGTCGCATACTTGGCCGCCACCGCCACAATCAGCGCGCTCAGATCGTGGTCGGCCTGGTATTTCTCCCAGGTTTCCTGGTAGGCTTACCGCGCGTGATCAGCCAGGCATAGTCGCGGCAGGATTACTCCAGCGAATCGTAATCGGCGAACACCTGCTGGCACGCCACCAAGTCCCCCTTGATTGCCTCGTGGGTGGTCAACTGCGAGCGCTCCGTCGTGCCGTCGTGGTGCTGCGCTTGCAGTTGGGCGTACTCGCGAGATTCGGAAAGTCCCGTGCAGATGCTTGCTGAAGGTTGCCGGGCATAATGGAGTTGGTCAATCAGCGAGATGGCCAAACGGGCTTTTCCAAAGACCGAATCCGACCACGTTTTTGGCCAGGCACGACACGCGCCGAAAATGTTCCGCGCCGGCCTGTACGCCCGCGTTTCTACGAACGATCAGCAGACACTTCCGATGCAGACCCGGGCCATGCGGGAGTATGCCGCCCGGCGCGGCTGGACGATCGCCGTGCAAGCTCGTGAGGTCGGTTCCGGTGCGGTCAAACGAGAAGCTCGCGAGAAACTGCTGGAGGCCGCCCGCCGCCGAGAGATTGACGTCGTGCTGGTATGGCGACTGGACCGCTGGGGCCGGTCGGTAACAGATCTGCTGGCAACCCTTCAGGAACTGGAGCATCTTGGAGTGGGTTTCGTGTCGCTGACCGAGGCGCTGGACCTGACTACGCCCGCCGGTCGCGCGATGGCCGGCCTGCTGGCCGTCTTCGCTGCATTCGAACGGGAGATCCTGGGTGAACGAACTCGGGCTGGCTTGGCCCATGCCCGCCAGAACGGTCAACGTCTCGGCCGGCCGGCAACGGCGACCGCGCACGCGTCCGAGATCGAGAAACTGAATCGCGCTGGCGTCAGCAAGTCGGAGATCGCTCGCCGGCTGCAGATCGGACGCACCTCCGTACGCCGCGTTCTGGGGGCAAACCGATGAAGAAATCCAGAAAAGACCCGGTTCGGGAGGACCGCATCCACAATCAAGCTATCGTGGATGCCGGACCGGAAGAGCAGACCCTGAGCTGGTATTACTACCTGGAAGACAAAATCCGATTCCCGCCCCCGGCGAAGTGCCTAGCTGCGAAGGTCGTCTCGCCGCTCAGGAAAGGCGAAACCGTCGACGTCGTGCGTATGGCACCGGACCACGCCTGCGAGCACGACATGTTCGTTCTCGTCCGGTGGCAGGGCCGAAAGATGGCCGTCCCCCTCGCTCAACTCACCGCCGTAGATCCCGACGAATCAACCGCTGAAGCCATCGGTGACTGGCATTACTGGGTGGCGCAGGGCTACTGTCTCTGAGCTAGCCTGCTGTCGTGCACCCTTTTCGGCACCACCTATTTCCCGGAGAAATAGCCCGGAGATTCCTTACGCAGCTTTACTGAAAGGACACCTGGTTCCTCGGTGATCACCGCAAAACCGGCCATACGTGATCACTTCAAAACCGGCCAAGAGAGCCGCGCTCAGGATCTGAATCTGTTCTACACTGCCACCACCTGTTTGGGCAAGCATTTTTCTCACTGGATTCCGTAGTGCTCGGACCCGACCAACGGGAGGGGTGACTTGGTTTTGGTCTTTCCTTCATAGAAAGGGTTTGTTTTGGGTGCGGGTCGCAGGGGCGCAGCCCCCGCTGGGGTGCGGGGCAGAGCCCCGATGCTGTCCGCCGTGAATCACGGCCTTTCTCCGGCGGCGACGGCGGTTTTCGTGCGCCAACTGCGCGGACCACACTTCAACACGTGCCCGTGATGAAGCAGTCGGTCCAGCATCGCCGTGACGGCGGCGACGTCACCCAACAGTTTTCCCCAGTCTTCGACAGGGCGGTTCGACGTTAGCAACGTGCTCGCACGTTCGTACCGCCGCATGATGATCTCCAGCAGATCCTCCGCGGCCGTCAGCGGCAGCTTGCGCATTCCGAAATCGTCGATGATCATGAGCGGCACCGCGGTCAACGTTTCCATGAACTCTTTGCGTGTGCCCTCGGCGACGGCCTCGGCCAGATCGTCCAGCAGGATATGAGTTTCCCGGTACATCACCCGATGTCCCTGTTGAATCGCCGCCTGGCCAATCGCCTGCGCCAAGTGACTTTTGCCCGTTCCGCCCGAGACAGAAAGATAATGCCCATAGTTCCGAAGTCGTCAAGATTCATTACTCGTTTCACCCGCTGCAAGGTCAGAGCCTTCGCGTTGAACGGCGGGCGAAGCTCCCGAAAGGCGAGTACATTTTCTGCGAGTTGCCCGACGGCACTATCGGCGGATTTCCGTCGTGGATTGCCGACCCTGCGAAGAGCCCTAGAGCTTTACAGTTGGCCCTCCGCTGACGTCGGCGGCCGCGCTCGCCGAACTTCGGAAATTGCTGGACAGCTTGCATTCGAACTCCCAACGCGGTAACGCATCACTGAAAGAGATGCGACGGGAGGGCACGAATGCCACCAAGAAAGACACCCGAGACGACACAGATGAACCTGCTGCTTTGTGACAGCAAACCAATGATGTTACCTGACGATAAACAACGGGAGCTCGCGATGGCACAAGGTCATACGGCGGCTGATCGAATCAAACAAAATAGCGGCTACTCAAGTCGTGCCGTGGGCACCCTGGGAGATTCCGATACAGGCGATCGAGTCAGCGGAGGTTGTGCAGGAAGTCGCCCGCGCGAAGTGCCGCCCACGGAACCTGACGGTGACCAATGGACCATCCATGCCGATGTTTGCTGAAATTGGGGAGGATACTGGAGGATTGAAGTGGGGACTGAGGTCCGTCGGCCTGAAACCGACGAATAAATACCTATTGATTTCGCTATGTAACAAGGAGGTGCAGAATGTCGCAGGATCGCCTGGACCAAGAAACAAAGCGCCTTCCCGCCGGCCAATGAACGCGCACGTCGCCAGATCGAACACCAGGCTGCGATTCATCTTGGGATTGAAGGTGAAGTCGAAGTTGTCGAGTCCCTTGTCCGGGTCGCGGAACAGGGCCTGCTTACGCCGGCGCTCCAGCAGGCGGTCGCTACGCCGGGTCAACTCGCGGCTGGTCAGCGATGAGATCAGATCGATCGGCGCCATGGCTTCGGTTTGCGCCTGGCGCAGTCTGGGTTCCAGCACAGCGGCCATGCCGCCCAGCCGGAGTTGCCGTAATGCCCTTTCTAACTCGATAAGGTTCATGCCTGGTTCTCCTCGGTTTTGGCTTGAATTAAATCGCGATACAAGGTGAGCTGCCGGATGAGTGGATCGACCTGCCGCAAGCTCAATGGTGACTGCGGCTGCCGTTCCAGATACCGGCGCACAAAACGGTACTGGCAAACGCCCATCTCCAGTGCGGCGGCGCAGGCATCGTCCACGGTCGGGGCGCCGTACTTCTTGGCTAACGACATCACGCCGAGAATGTGGCGGACGGCGAGTTCGCCGCAGCTCTCGTGCATGCCCCGGCAAAGCGCGCCGATCTGGGCGCCGGCCCGGTCAGCGCGAACGAGCAGTTGCTGCGTGGTGAGCGGCGTCCGCTGCGGCCGGTCTTCCTCTTTGATGCGGTGGCAACCGCGAGCGTGGCGCAGATGTTCCCGCAGCAACTGGCCAGTGCGCGGACCCAACAAACGAGCGTGGTGAGCGTCCCACTGCACCGGCACGCGCCGGCCGATCCAACCGGGCGGCGCGCTGTAGTAAGCCGCCTCGACTTCCACGCAGCCGTCCAGATGAACCGTCCGCTCGCCGCATTGGTAATAGCGGAACGGCTCCAGGGGCAATGGCAACAACGCCGGCCGCTCTTCGGCGAACATGGCGGCCACCTGTCGTTTGGTGGTGCCGTGGATACGGGTGTCGGCCCACCGCTCTTCCCAGTGGTCAAGATAGGCTTGGGCGTCTTGCAGGTTTTCGAAGCGCAGCCCCTTGAGCGGCGTTTTCTGCGCGTGTGCGACGCCGGCCTCCACCTTACCCTCCCGATCCGGATCGCGAACCCGGCACGGCAGGGCGACAGCTCCGTAATGCGCCAGCACGTCCCGGTAAAGCGATGCCAAAGGCCACAAGTACTTGACTCTGGTTTATCAGATCGATCTCGACGTCACGCGCCTGCTTTGGGTGGGCCGCGAAAGAACCATCGAATCCTTTCGGGGATGTTTCACCGTCATCGGCGACGAACTGGCTACGAAGATTGTGTTCGTCTGCTCCGATATGTGGGAACCCTACCTAAAAGTTATTCGCGAGAAATGCTCCGAGGCGCTTCACATCCTCGATTGTTTTCACATCGTGGCGAAAATGAACAAGGCACTGGACGAAATCCGAGCGGGAGAATCGCGCCGCATAGCGAGCGAGGGCGGCGTGCCCGTTCTGAAGAAATCGCGGTGGCTGCTGCTCAAACGCGAAGAGAATCTGAAGACGGAACAGCTTCCGGTTGCGCGATCTGCTTCGTTACAACCTGAAGACCGTACGTGCTTACCTTCTTAAGGAAGCCTTTCAGCAGCTCTGGGATTACAACTCGCCCGCGTGGGCCGGAAAGTTCCTCGATGATTGGTGTCGGCAAGTGATGCGCTCGCGCATCGAGCCCATGAAGGACATCGCCCGGTCACTCCGCCAGCACCGCGAACTGATCCTCAACTATTTCCGCGCTCAGAAGCTGCTTTCCAGCGGAGTTGTCGAGGGTCTGAACAACAAGGCTAAAGTCACCATGAGAAAATCCTACGGCTTCCGCACCTTCCGCTGCCTCGAACTTGGGCTCTATCACTCACTTGGCTAGTTGCCCGAGCCGGAATCGACCCACGAATTCTTCTGACGAACCTCATTTTCTCTCCTCTTGTCGCGGCCTGTATTGTTCTGCGCTTTGCCGCTTTCGGCATGTGAGTGCGGTGGGGATGGACTTTCTTACAGGCGTTCTGAAAAAATGATCTGTGTTCGATGCCTGTCACGAGCCAACCTGATGCCGGCCTGGTGGCCCGGCTGCGCGCCCGTGATCCGGACACGCTCGCGTCGGCAGTGCGCGACCACGCACGCGCTCTGTACCGCGCGGCGCGCGGCATGGGCTTTCAGGAAGGGGAAGCGGAGGACTTGGTTCAGGACGTGTTCACCACGTTTCTGCAGACGCTGGACCGGTTCGAGGGGCGCTCGCAGGTCGGGACGTGGCTGTTCGGCATTCTCCATCGCAAGGTGCTGGAGCGGCGCCGCGAGCAATATCGCGAACAGCAGCACGACCCTATCGATGAGGTCTTCGAGTCCCGTTTCGACGCCGGCGGCAAGTGGGTCCGGCCGCCGGAGGATTTGCATCGCGTGTTGGAATCCAAAGAGATCGGAGCGGCCCTGTCCGGCTGCCTGGAGGGCCTGCCCGCCGCGCAGCGGGAGGTATTCGTGCTTCGGGAAATGGAAGGTCTCGAAACCACCGAAATCTGTAAGATTCTGGGCGTTACCGTCACGAATATGGGGGTACTGATGCACCGCGCGCGCAACCGATTACGGGAGTGCATCGAAGCCAAGGGATGGAGACGGTCATGATCCGCTGTAGAAATGTCGCCGAATTGCTGACTTCCGATCGGCTTAGGAACGCCGGCATTGGGACCAGACTCGAAGTCAGGGTGCACCTGTGGATGTGCCGCCACTGCGCGCGGCTCGCACGGCAGGTGAAGACGATGAGAGAAGCGGCTTCGAAGTTGGCGTCCGCCATCAGCCGCGAGAAGACCGGCCCCGGTGGGGAAGACCTGGAATCCCGCCTTCTCCGCAAACTCTCGGGCCCGGACCGGTAATCTGCCTTCCGTGCCACTGTAAGATCTCCGGCTGTTTCCTCACGCATAGATGTATGAAGTACGACTTAGACATGCTGGTGATCGGAGGAGGCGCCGCCGGGCTCACGGCCGCCGGCATGTCCGCTGTCCTGGGCGCGAAGACGGCGCTGGTGGAGGCTCGCAGACTGGGAGGGGATTGCACCTGGTACGGCTGCATACCGAGCAAGAGCCTGCTCAGGGCGGCGGCCATCGCACACCAGATGCGCACCGCCGGCCGTTTCGGACTAACACCGGCGAATGTGGGGCACGACTTCGCGCGCGTGATGGAGCGGGTGCATTCCGTCCGGGAACACGTTTATGCCGATGCCGACGCGCCTCCGAATCTCGAACGGCTGGGCGCCGAAGTGATTCCGGGACGCGCCCGCTTCGTGGGGCCGCACGCGGTCGAGATCGATGCGAACGGCGGAACCAGGACGCTCAGTTCCCGCTATTTCATCGTGGCCACGGGGAGTTCACCCCGCCTGCCGGCGTTCGACACCGACGGAACCGTGCCGGTGCTCACCAATGAGGCCATCTTCGAACTCGACCGGCTGCCCGAACATATGCTTGTGTTGGGCGCCGGCCCTGTAGGGATCGAGATGGCGCAGGCATTTCAACGCCTGGGCTCCTCGGTCACGCTGGTAACCCGCGGCGGCGGCATTCTCGGCCGCGACGACCGGGAGTTGGCCGCGACCCTGCTGGAGCACCTTCGGGGCGAAGGTATCCGGTTCCTCCTGGACACGAGAATTGTCCGCATTCAGTCCGGCGGCGCGCAAACGGCGAACGGAGCGCGCGTGGCCGCCGATGCCCTGCTTGTGGCCGCCGGGCGCAGGCCCAACCTGGAGCGCCTGGGCCTCGAGAGCGCCGGCGTCGAGACGAACGATAGAGGCATCGTCGTGAACCATCGCTGCCAATCCTCGACCAGGCATATCTATGCTTGTGGCGACGTCGCCGGGCGGCATCTGTTCACACATATGGCCGAGCATATGGCGAAGACCGCGGTGACGAACGCTATCCTGCGCATTCCTTCGAAGGTGGACGAGCGCCACGTAACGTGGACCACATTCACTGACCCGGAACTCGCTCGCGTCGGGGCAAGCGAGGCGGAGTTGGATCGCAGCCGAACCGGCTACTCCGTTTACCGTTTTCCGTTTTCGCACCTCGACCGGGCGATCACCGACTCGGAGACCACCGGGCTGATCAAGGTACTCGCGAGCCGGTGGGGGCGTATTCTCGGCGTTTCCATACTCGGCTCTCACGCCGGCGAGATGATCGGCGAGTACGCCCTTGCCATGCGCCACGGCGTCTCTTTGAGCAAGGTATCCGCGACGATCCACCCGTATCCTACGTATGTTCTGGGCAACCGCCGGGCGGCAGATCAGTTCATGCTGGCCAAGCTCACGCCGGGGATGGTCCGATGGTTGCGGCGTCTCCTCGGATTGCGCGGCGGCGTCCGCGGCGCGGCGGTACTCAAGGAGATGGCGTCCGCGGGGCGGTCCCGGCCGGTAAGCTGAAGAGGGATACGTTATGGCGAAGCTTTCCGATCTCAAACTGACCTACCAGCTATTCATGAAGGCGTACCCCTACCGTAGAATCGACTGGAGGCCGGGAGCGCGCCTGGCCAAGCCGTTGCGCGCGGCCCGCATTGCCGTGGTCACCACCGCGGCTTTCTTCAAGCCGGACCAACTCCCATTCAATGGCTTGATTCGTGGAGGGGATTTTTCTTACCGCGCGCTCCCGCCGGATGCCGACCTGGACACACTGCGCATCGCGCACCGCAGCGATGCCTTTGACAGCAGCGGGATTGCGTCGGACAAGAATCTGGCGTTGCCCCTGGACCGGTTAAAGGCTCTGGCGGAAGAGGGCGTCATCGGTTCCGTGGCTCCTCGTCATTTCAGCTTCATGGGTTCCATCTCCGCGCCGGGCCGTCTTATCGACCGTACGGCGCCGGAGGTTGCACGCATGCTGGCGGAGGATGCCGTGGACGCCGTCCTCCTCACGCCGGTGTGACCGATGTGCCATCAGTCGGTCGGACTGATCCAGGGCATCATCGAGAAAGCCGGTATTCCTACGGTGTCCGTTACGCTGTGCCGGGAGATCACGGAACGGGTTGCGCCGCCGCGCGCACTGTTCGTGGATTTCCCGTTCGGCTATCCTCTCGGCGCTCCGAATGACGCGCCTCTGCAAACGCGCATCGTCGTATCGGCGCTTGCCCTGCTAAACCAGGCCGTACCCCCTGCCGCCCTTCGGGAGTTGTAGGGCGCGCAGCGGTTAGCCATCGCTTCGCCGCTGCGCATGCGTTCGGCGGGGAATTGCCGGCCGATCCGCACGAGAACAGCGGGCAGACTTCGAATCAGGGCGCAATCGGGAATGGCTGCGCGGATCCCATCCGCGGCCCAATGCGGCGGGCGGTGGTGGTGTAACATCGAACTGCTCGTTTCGATCCGGCGCAGCGTCACACCATCGAGATGCTGTCTCTACTGAAAGATCTTCGCTATTCCCTGCGCGGCCTCCGCAAATCTCCGGGATTCAGCCTGGTTGCGGTGTGCTCGCTGGCGTTGGGCATCGGAATGAATGTTACCGTCTACAGCATCGCCCGCGAAATGATCCTCGACGACTTGAGCGCCCGGCGGCCCGACCGGCTGGTGCGCCTGGGCGATGTGATCAGTACCGCTCATTACCGGGAGCTCGATGCGGCCGGCGTCTTTCAGGCGCTGGCCTTCGATACCGGGCTCGGCACTCCGGTTTGGGATGCGGGCGGGCGCAGCGAAATCGTCTGGGGAATGACGACCAGCGCGAATTTTTTCGATGTACTCGGAGTGGGCAGTTCGATGGGCCGGCTCTATTCCAGGGCGGACGAGGGACAAGCGGTCGCCGTGGTGAGCTATGGCTTCTGGCGGGTGCGCCTGCGTTCGGATCCAAATGCCGCCGGCCATGTGCTCGAGTTAGGCGGCCGGCTTTATACGGTGAGGGGTGTGCTGCCTCGCGACTATCGCAGTGTCATGCGTCACGGCATCTCCCCGGAAGTATACTTGCTGGCCGGCAGGGACGTGGCGCGGTGTCACCCGTTCGGCCGGTTGCGCAACGGGTTTACCCGCGACCAGACTCGAGAGGCATTGTCGGCCGCGGCCTGGAACATCGACGGGGAGGACTTCGCCAAGCAGGTCTCGAGCCTGCGGCCGATGGCCGGTTGGGCCGCGAATGCGGACAGCGTGGGCGACGACCGGCGCTTCTTCCTCTTCTTTGTGCTCTTATACGGAACGGCGATTCTGCTTGTGGGCATCGGCTGCTTCAACGTAGCCGGCCTCGCGCTGGCGCGCGGCGTCACGCGGCAAAGGGAGTTCGCCGTTCGCAAAGCGCTGGGCGCGACCCGCCTCCAGATGACCCGCCACCTTCTGGCGGAAGGACTGGTGGTTGTATCCGCGGGTGCCGGCTTCGGCCTGGCCATCGACGCTTTCCTGCGGAACCGGCTCAGCTATGTGCGATGGCCGTCGGCTTACAATCTGCCTTTCGAGTTCCACTTCCCGACCGACCGCGGACTGATTCTCTATGCCGCGGCTACGGCGTTGGGGGCGCTTGTCGTTTCGTCGCTACTCCCCTCCTGGCGCGCCTCGAATGCCGATCTGAGTCTGGCGATGAAACAGGCCGAGCCCGCGTTTTCCGTGCGGCGATGGAGCCTGCGGAACGCGTTCGTGGCGCTCCAGGTGGTCCTGTCAACGGTCTTACTCATACTGGGCGTCCTGTTCTGCAGAACGTTTTGGCAGCTTGCCACGGTCGATCCCGGGTTTGACGTCGCCCATACCGTCATGGCGACGGTCTGGCGTCCACACGGCGCGCCTACCGCCGACGAGAATCGCTGGAGCTGGCGCGACGGGGTGGTGCAACGGGTGAAGCAAGTGCCGGGGGTGGTCGGGGTCACGTCGATCGGGACCTTGCCGTTCATGGGCGAACTGCCGCAGGATTCGATCCGGCGAAAGGGCGATCCTGTCTCGGCGGCCCGCCAGGCATACTCGGTGGGCGCGGGAGAGCAATTCTGCTCCGTTCTCGAAATTCCCGTTCTGCGCGGCCGCGATTTCGAGGTCGCCGACCGCGACAGAAAGCCGATACCGGCTCTCATCAATGGGTCACTGGCAAAGCAGTTGTTTCGAGGCGCCGATCCGGTGGGAGAAGAAGTCGTGGCGGGGCGCGAACACGAGCGCACGCTGAAGGTGGTCGGGGTCGTGGCCGATACCAGGATGCGCACGCTCGGCGAAGATCACGCGGCCGCCTTCTTCACGCCGTATGAGGACACTCAGATGATCGTCCGCACCGCCGGTCCCGCAATGCAGTGGATCAAGCCGCTCGGTGACACGCTGGCGAAAGAGCAGCCCGGCTCGGCGCTCGACATCCGGCCATTGTCGGACGCCGCGGCGGGCGCGATCTTTCCCATGCGGGTGGCCGCGGGGTTTGTGGGTTCCATAGGTGCCGCCGGCCTGCTGCTGGCGCTCAGCGGCCTGTATAGCTCGGTCTCCTACGCGATGCGAAGGCGCACACGCGAAATGGCGATCCGGGTCGCGGTCGGCGCCACTCGCGCTGAGATCGTTTGGGCGGCGGTGCGAGACGGTGCGGCGGTTCTGGTTTGCGGAATTGCACCCGGCCTTGTGCTTGCGGCCGCGGCGATCCGGCCGCTGACCGGCATCCTGCCGGATGGCCTCGATCCATTCAACCCAATGATGTTCGCGGCCGTCGCGCTGGCTCTACTCGCAACTGGCGCCGCGGCGGCCTGGATCCCCGCAAGGAGCGTCGCCAAAATGGATCCCTCATCGGTATTGAAGCAGGAATAGGAACCGGCCCAATGCGCGGACCGCTTCGCCCCCTGAATAACCGGAGTACTTTAAGGACAGGGAGATCTCAAATGCCTGCCCGACTCTCGATCGCTCTGGGGCTCCTGGTTTTCGGGTTTCCACTGAGTGCGCAGTCCTGGGACAGTTTGAACGTCCTGAAACCGGGCGATCACGTTGCGATCCAGTACATGGACGGTAAAGAGTCTCATGGCAGCTTCAAGGCCGTTACGCCGGAAGCCGTCATGCTGACCAGCGAAACGGTGGAACGTGCGCGTGTCCGGCGGGTGAAAGTTCGGGCGAAGTCGAGGCGGCTGAGGAACGCGCTCATCGGAGCGGCTATCGGGGTCGCGCTTGGCGCGGTGATCGACGGGACCGTGGGCGCGTATATGCGCAATGAGGTTGGAGAGAGCGGCAGTGTCCGGGTCGCCGGCTATGCACTGCCAATCGCGGCTTTTGCGGGGATTGGGGCGGCGCTGCCCGGCTACCGCACCGTTTATCGAGCCCGCTGACGGGGCGGGGCGTGGTCGCGGATGCGGGTCAGACCGCGGAAACCTCCGGGTGCACCCACGGTCTCCGGTAGGGTCTGCGCAAAAGGTGGTTCGCTTCCTCGTCTCCGATTACCCGGGCCTTGGCGGCATCCCACGCCAGCGTCCGCCCGAGCTTCAGCGAAAGGTTCGCCATGATGCAGCACGAGGATGAGATGTAGCCCTCTTCGATGTCTGACACGGGCCGCCCGCGAGTCGCGATTGCCTCCAGCAGGTTCTTCATGTGGTAGCGGATCGCCGGCGCCACGTGCTTCTCCAGCCGCGGCTCGGTCTTATCGATCGGGTACTGCTCCAACTCGTAGGTGACGTCCTTGTGGATGGCTTGGGCGCCGCGGCCGAGGGGAATGAAATCGTAACCCATCACGCCCGCTTTCAGCGTCGCCTTGTCGCCATAAAGGGTTGCGCCCCAGGTGTAAGCCGGGTCCGGCGGCGCGCCGAAGCGCCGGTGCTGCCAGACCACGGTCACGTCGTCGAAATCGAACATCGCGGTCTGCGTGTCGGGGATGTCGTTCTTGCCGCCTTTCAGAACCCGGAGCCCGCCGAACGAGGAAATGCGCTTCGGCCAGCCCAGCCCCATGAACCAGCGGACCATGTCGAACATGTGGATGCCCATGTCGCCGATCGTGCCGTTCCCGTATGCCATATACTGGCGCCAGTTGCGCTCGATCTCGGGGCTGTAGGGCATCAGGGGCGCCGGGCCCGTCCACATCTCCCAGTCCAGTGTTTCGGGGACGGGCTCCGTCTTCGGCATCGCCGGACGTCCGCCGCCGTAGGAATAGATCTCGACGTGTCCGATGGTCCCGAGTTTCCCCTCGCGCACGATTTCGCGCGCCTCGACCAGGTGCGGCGTGCTGCGGCGCTGCATTCCGACCTGCACCACCCGCTTATATTTGCGCGCCGCCGCCAGCATGGCCTGCCCTTCCACCACGTCCACGCTGATGGGCTTCTGGACGTACATGTCGATGCCGGCGCGTGCCGCCTCGATCATCGGCAGCGCGTGCCAGTGATCCGGGGTGGCGATCTCGACCAGGTCCAGATCGCCCTGCTTCAGCATCTCGCGGTAGTCGGTGAAGAGCCGTGGCTTCTTTTTGGACGCCTGGCGGTCCACCGCCCATTGTGCGGCCTCTTCGAGGTGAAGGCGGTCCACATCGCAAAGCGAGACGATCTCGACGGGGGCGATTTGGACCAGGCGAAAGAGGTCGGACTTACCGTACCAGCCGCAGCCGATCAGGCCGACCCGTTTCGGCTTGTCGTCCATGAATTCGGCGGCGTTTCCGCCGGCAGCGGCGAGGGCGAGCCCACCCAGGGCGGTCTGAAAAAAGAAGCGGCGTTCCATCGATGATCATCGTACACCAGGGGACCGCGCCGATGGGGAGTGGCTGCGGCCGTTACCTTCCGGCCGTGTGTCCTTTGGCCTTCAGTTCCTGCGCGATGATGTCGCGGATGAACGCCACCTCGGTTTCGCTGTAGGGTTTGCCATTGGCGGCGTTTCCGCCGGCAGCGGCGAGGGCGAGCCCACCCAGGGCGGTCTGAAAAAAGAAGCGGCGTTCCATCGATGATCACCGTAGACCAGCGGACCGCGCCGATGGGGAGTGGCCGCGGCCGTTACCTTCCCCGTGTGTCCTTTGGCCTTCAGTTCCTGTGCGATGATGTCGCGGATGAACGCCACTTCGGTTTCGCTGTAGGGTTTGCCATTGGCGGCGTTTCCGCCGGCAGCGGCGAGGGCGAGCCCACCCAGGGCGGTCGGAAAAAAGAAGCGGCGTTCCATCGATGATCATCGTAGACCAGCGGACCGCGCAGATGGGGAGTGGCTGCGGCCGTTACCTTCCGGCCGTGTGTCCTTTGGCCTTCAGTTCCTGCGCGATGATGTCGCGGATGAACGCCACCTCGGTTTCGCTGTAGGGTTGCCATTGGCGGCGTTTCCGCCGGCAGCGGCGAGGGCGAGCCCACCCAGGGCGGTCTGAAAAAAGAAGCGGCGTTCCATCGATGATCACCGTAGACCAGCGGACCGCGCCGATGGGGAGTGGCTGCGGCCGTTACCTTCCGGCCGTGTGTCCTTTGGCCTTCAGTTCCTGCGCGATGATGTCGCGGATGAACGCCACTTCGGTTTCGCTGTAGGGTTTGCCGTTGGTCTGGAAGATCTCATGGAACCAGACGTCCGGCTGGTGGTCGGTATAGGCGTGCTGCCAGGAGTCCCACGGGAGCCAGGTTTGAGTCCTTCCCGCCACGAGGCCCCAGTTGTAGGCGGCCACGTTATACTTCTTCGCCACGGGCAGGATTCCCTGGAACGTGCTGCCCTCCGGGCGGGCCATGTATTCGGTGCAAAGAATCGGCCGGTGATACTGCTGCAGCGATTGGACGCGCTTTTCGAAATCGTCCGGCTTGCCGTAGTTGTGAAACGAAATAATGTCTGACTGCTCGATCTGGATCTTCTCGATTGCCGAAAGCTTGTCCGGCGAGGACCAGTCGCCTTTCCACAACCCGCTGGTCACGGGCTGGGTGGGCCGCCCGGCCCTGACGTAGGCGAAAACCCTGGGCAGAAGCGCCTGCACCAGTTCGATCTTATTCGGCGGTTCGGTCTGACCGTAGCTGCCGGCGTTCGTGTTATCGGGTTCGTTCCAGACGTCCCAAGCGAGGATCCGGTCATCGTCCGCGAAGGCCAGCACCACATTCGTGGCGTACTCCAGCACCCGGTCGTATTGCTTGGGATCCTTAAGCGCCGCCGCCCCGGGACTCTGTACCCAGCGCGAATTGTGGATGCCCGGCCGGGGCCGGGGCTGGATTCCCACCGCCGGGTAGGGGTCCCAGCAGGAATCGAAGATGACGAAAATCGGCCGGATGTGGTGGCGCTTGGCCACGCTCAGGAACTTGTCGATGCGCTTGCGGAACCCGCCGGGGTCCTGCTTCCAGAGGAGATCGTGCAGGAACACCCGCATGGTGTTCATCCCCAGGCTCTCGGCCCACTCCAGTTCCAGGTTGATGCGGTCGGCGTCGAACGTGTCCGCCTGCCACATCTCCAACTGGTTGTCGGCGTATGCCGGGATGTAGTTGGCGCCTACGAGCCAGGGCTGGTGGGAATACCAGTCATTGGCCTTTTCCTCCGTCCATTTCTGTGCCTGTCCGAAGGCTGTCCAGTTGAGGACAAAGAGGATGACTATGATCAGTAGGCGTTTCATGGTTCCGTGGAAAGCGAATTTGGTCCGAAGATAACGTGTTGCACCTGCTAACGTCAAGCACAGGGCTGGTTTAAAGTCCACCGGCCGCTATCCAAAGAGTGGTAGACGCCGCCCGGTGAGGCCAGGGATACAGCGAGTTTACGTACTTCGGGTTGCCGGCGGATGGGGGCGGGGGAACCGGTCTGGTATCCTGATAGAAGCGCCGCTCGGCGCGTCTGGTGAAAAACTCTTGAAAGTCGGTTTTGTCAGTCTGGGTTGTCCCAAAAACCTTGTGGACAGTGAAGTTATGATGGGGCAGTTGGCTGCCAGGGGGCACGAATTGACGCCCCATCCGGATCAGGCGGAAATCCTGGTGGTCAACACCTGCAGCTTCATCGACCCCGCCAAGAAGGAATCGATCGACACGATTCTCGAAATGGCGGAGTACAAGAAAATCGGGCGCGCCAAAAAGCTGATCGTCGCCGGGTGCCTGGTGGAGCGGTACCGGGGCGATATCCGCCAGGAACTTCCCGAGGTGGACGCGCTGGTAGGGACCAACGAACTCGACCACATCGTGGCCCTTTGCGAGGGC
This sequence comes from Bryobacterales bacterium, assembly GCA_963796485.1. Lineage (GTDB taxonomy): Bacteria > Acidobacteriota > Terriglobia > Bryobacterales > Bryobacteraceae > CAWCDJ01. The sequence goes on along the minus strand of CAWCLV010000005.1, from coordinate 25,619 downwards.
ATGATCCCCCCGTCCGACCCCGTCGAACCGTATCTCTATCACGACCTCACTCCGCGGGTTCTGGCCACTCCCCGCCATTTCGCCTACCTCAAGATCGCCGAAGGGTGCGACCATCCCTGCACGTTCTGCGTGATTCCGCAGTATCGGGGCGCGTTTCGCAGCCGCCGGTTCGAATCGGTGATTTCGGAGGCGACAAGGCTTTTCCGCCAGGGGGTCCGCGAGATCAACCTGATCGGGCAGGACACCACCTGCTACGGTGAGGATCTCGGGCTCAAGGATGGCTTGGCGGACCTTCTCGGCCGTCTCGCCGGGATCGAAACACCGCACGAGAAATGGGTGCGTTTCCTCTACGCCTATCCGAACAAGGTGACGCAGAAACTGCTGGACACGATCGCCGCGCATCCGAGCCTGGTGAAGTACATTGACATGCCGCTGCAACACGCCAGCGCGCGGGTCCTGAAGCGCATGAAACGCGGCGCTTCCGGGGATATCTTCCTGAAACTGCTGGAGCGAGTCCGCCGGACCATCCCGGGTGTGACGATCCGGACCAGTTGCATCGTCGGCTTCCCGGGAGAGACGGCGGAAGACTTCGAAGAGCTGTGCCAATTCGTGGAAGCCGCCCGGTTCGATAACCTCGGTGTTTTCACCTATTCCGATGAGGATACCAGCGGCAGCTATGCCCTGGACGGCAAGGTGGATGGGCGCACGATGCAGAACCGGAAGCGGCGGCTGATGGCGATCCAGCGCAGGATTGCCCGCACGCGCAACCTGTCCCTGGTGGGCGAAGAGGTCCCGGTGCTGGTGGAAGGCCTTTCGCAGGAAACCGATCTCCTCTGGGAAGCCCGCATGCAAGGCCAGGCGCCGGAGATCGACGGCGTCGCCCTGATCAACGATTTCGAAGGCGCAGAACCGCGCCAGGGGGAGATGCGGCGGCTTCGGATTACGGAGTCGCACGACTATGACGTGGTGGGAACGCTCCTGCCCCCAACCGAGGTGACGCCGGCTTACCCGGCCGCGCCGTTGATCCAGATCGGCGTATGAATTGCCCTATCTGCAAGAAGGAGACGAACCGCGACAACCCCGAGTATCCGTTCTGCAGCGAGCGCTGCCGGCTGATCGACCTGGGGAACTGGGCCTCGGAAACGTATGTCATCCCGGCACCGCTGGAGCCGGAACCGCCTGATGAAGAAGACGACTAATCGCATCGCCAGGCTTTTGGCAACGTGGTTTGGCTGCGGGCTCTCGCCGTTTGCGCCGGGAACCGCCGGGTCGGCGGCCGCGGTGGCGATCGCGTTCGTGCTGGAGCGCTACGCGGGCTTTGCCGCCTGGGAGTTTCCGGTGCTCGCGGCCCTGCTGTTTGCGCCGGCGGTCTGGGCGGCGGGGACCGCGGCCGCGGACGCCAAAATCGAGGATCCGGGCTTCGTCGTAATCGATGAAGTGATCGGGCAGTGGATTACTTTCGGAGGCGCCCGCGCCTGGAACTGGAAGAGCATGGCGCTGGGGTTTCTGCTCTTCCGGCTCTTCGATATCTGGAAACCGGCGCCGGTCCGCCAATTGGAATCCCTCCCGGGAGGGCTCGGGATCAACGCGGACGACGCCATGGCGGGTGTCTACGCCGCACTTGTGTTATGGCTGGCAGGATGGTTCAATCTTTATTAAATATGCCTCTCCGGAAAGCTACCGATTCCAGGCCCCAGATCGAGCAGGTAACGCCGCCTGCGGCGATTGCGGGCGGCGAACTGCAGATTCGCGGGAAAGGCTTCGCCAAATCGGACCGGCCGCGGGTCATGATCGGGGATGTGGGCGCGCCGGTGATCATCGGCTCGGATTCCTTCGTGATTGCGCGCGTTCCCGAGAACGCTTCGGCGGGGGAAGTGGTGATCGAGAGCGGCAACCAGGCGAGCGATTCCTGGGCCTGCGACATCGGGGTTCAGATCGCCGAGGGCTTGCACCCGGTGTCCAATCCGGCAGTGGACGCGTTCGGGAACATTTTCAGCACGTTCAGCGGTTCGCGCGGACAGAAAGTTCCGGTTGCGGTTTTCAAGATCGACCTGAACTTCAGCGCCAAACCGTTCATCAATGATTTGATGAACGCCACCGGCCTGGCGTTCGACGCCGACGGGCAGCTCTATATCTCCAGCCGTTATGACGGGATCGTTTACCAGGTGACGCCGAACGGCAACATGTCGGTTTTTGTCGAAGGCATGGGCGTGGCCACCGGTCTCGCGTTCGACACCGAAGGGAATCTCTACGTCGGCGACCGCAGCGGCACGATTTTCAAGATCAGCCCCAACCGCCAGATCTTCGTCTTTGCCACCATCGAGCCTTCGATCGCGGCGTATCATTTGTGCTTCGGTCCGGACAATTACCTGTACGTGACCGGTCCGACTACTTCCAGTTTCGATTCGGTCTACCGCATTTCGCACGAAGGAGAAGTGGAGATCTTCTACCGCGGCCTGGGCCGTCCGCAGGGAATGGCATTCGACGATCAGGACCGGCTCTACGTGGCGGCTTCGCTTGCCGGCAGGAAGGGCGTGGTGCGGATCGATCGCGAACGCCGGGCCGACCTGTTCCTCTCCGGCCCGGGGATCGTCGGGCTTGCGTTCACTCCGTCGCGGGCCATCGTCGTAGCCACTACTAACGCGCTCCATCGCGTGGAAGCCGGTATCAAGGGCAGGCCGCTGGTCTGATGGACGCGGAAATTATCGCTGTCGGTTCGGAGATGCTGACGCCGCAGCGGGTCGATACGAACTCGCTGTACCTGACCGGCGAACTCAATAATTTGGGCGTAGAGGTCGTCTCGAAGTGCGTGATCGGAGACGATCGGGAAAGGCTGGCTACGGCGATCCGGCTGGCGGTCTCGCGGTCAAGTATTGTCATTCTCTCCGGAGGGCTCGGGCCTACCGAGGACGATGTAACGCGCGAAGCCGCGGCGATGGCCCTCGATCGCAAACTGGTTTTCCAGCAGGAGATTGCCGACGCGCTCGAGGAACGGTTTTTGCGTGCCCAGCGCAAGATGGCCGAGGTCAATAAGCGGCAGGCGTTTGTCATCGAGGGGGCGCACATTCTGCCGAACGATCGCGGGACGGCTCCCGGGCTATGGGCCGAGGAATCCGGCGCCGTTGTCATCCTGCTGCCCGGTCCGCCGCATGAGCTCAAGGCGATGTTCGAACGGCAGTGCCTGCCGCGTCTCGCGCGCGTGGTGCCGCCGAAGGTGATCCGCACCGTTTTCCTGCGGGTCACGGGAATGTCGGAATCCGACCTCGATACCCTGATCGCGCCGGTTTACACCAGATACACAAACCCTGCTACCACGATCCTCGCGGCCAACGGCGATCTCCAGATTCACCTGCGCGCCCGCTGTACCACGGTGGCGGAGGCGGATGCTTTGCTGACGGAGGTCGCCGGTCCGATCGAACTGCTGCTGGGCGACCGGGTTTATTCGCGGAATGGCGAACCGCTGGAGCAGGTGGTGGGCGAGCTCCTGCGCGCGAATCATGCCACCGTGGCGGTGGCCGAAAGCTGCACCGGGGGGATGCTGGGCGAGCGCTTCACCTCCGTGCCGGGAAGCTCCGATTATTTCGTCGGCGGCTTCCTCACGTACAGCAATGCAATCAAGACGGAGTTGCTGGGCGTCCCCGTGGAAATCCTGGAGCAATTCGGGGCGGTCAGCGAGGAAACGGCCGAGGCCATGGCCGCCGGGGCGCGCCTGCGGACGAATTCGACTTACGCCCTCTCCGTAACCGGTGTGGCCGGTCCGGATGGCGGCAACGAGAAGGCTCCGGTAGGGACCGTCTGCGTGGGGCTTGCGGACGCAACCGGAACGCGCGCGGTACGCCGGCAATTCCTGGGAGACCGCCAGAGAATTCGCGTCTTCACCTGCCAGATGGCCCTGGATCTTCTCCGCCGCCGGATGTGCAAAGTAGGATAGGCCTCCTGGCCTGTCCAGCGCGCGAACCGCGCCGATCTGGGGCTCGGCCGCATGCGTGGACGTCCGCCCGACATGGGACCAAACGTCTACGAACTTTGCGCTGCATCGCCGCGCCGACTCGTGGCCTTTGTGGGGCGGCCATCCGCGTCCGCGGCTTGCGCTCCGGTCCTGCCAGCGTGCGAAGCGCGCCTTCTGGCCTTTTTCGGGACGAGCCCTAGAACCCGTTGCCTTTGTAATTGACCAGGGAGAGGAACTCGTCGCGGGTTTTCTTTTGGGTCCGGAACGCGCCCAACATGGCACTGGTCATGGCGCCGGAATGCTGCTTCTCCACTCCCCGCATCATCATGCAGAAGTGGCGCGCCTCGCAGATCACGCCGACGCCGATGGGGTCCACCATCTCCTGGATCGTCTGGGCGACCTCCTGGGTCAGGCGCTCCTGAATCTGCAGCCGGCGGGCAAACACGTCCACGATGCGCGGGATCTTGCTCAGCCCGATCACCCGGGTCTTCGGGATGTAAGCGACGTGGACTTTGCCGAAGAAAGGCAGCATGTGGTGCTCGCACATGCTGAAGAACTCGATGTCCTTGACCACCACCATCTCGTCGTATTTGACTTCGAACAGTGCGCCATTGACGAGTTTCCGGACATCCATACGGTAGCCGCTGGTCAGAAACTTCAACGCTTTATCGACGCGTTCCGGCGTCCGCAGGAGTCCGTCCCGGTTCGGGTCTTCTCCCAGCCCAGCCAGCATCTCGCGGACGAGTGGAGCCAGATCCGGCTCCTCGCCTTTCGGGTGCATGACTTTCACGACTGCCTTATTGGACTTCATCCGCTCTAATCTCAAAGATGTTTCGTTCCGTTTCCGCGATTCGTACCTTTTCCAGGCGGGGCCATTCGCCGGGGAACGCCGCCGCCCAATCCTGTTTCAACCGGCGGCAGATCACGATGGCAAGGTTCTCCGAGGTCGGAACCTCGCCCTCGAATTCCGCCACCTCCGCGTTCAGGTTGCGATGGTCGAATGGTACCAGGATCTGCCGCTCGACCAGGCGGTCCAACTCCGCCGGATCCACCGCCCGCCCCGTAATCGGGTCGAGCGGACCCACGGCGCTCACCAGCACTTCGTAATTATGACCGTGGCCATACGGGTTGTTGCACTTCCCGTATAACGACCGGTTCCGGTCGTCATCCAGTTGCGGAGCGTGCAGGCGGTGCGACGCCGCAAACCGGTAGCGCCGCGTCACGCGGAACACGGCGGCTCTCCGGAGAACTCCACAAACAGGTCGGGCGTCTCGTACAGCCGGACCGAGTGCAGCCGGCGGCCCTCCCGGTTCAGGTGCGGTTCCAGGCGGCACCAGATGTCCCGGGCGATATTCTCGGCAGTCGGTATTACCCGGTCGAACGGCGGCACTTCGTAATTCAGGAACCGGTGATCGTAGGGTCCGAGGATCTCCCTGTTCAGGATCTCTTTCAACTCTTTCAGGTCCAGCACCATGCCGGTGATGGGATCCGGTTCACCCTGAAGGCTCACTTCCACCGTATAGTTGTGGCCGTGCCCGTGAGGATTCGCCGCCAGACCGAAGCGCCGCCGGTTCTCTTCGTCCGACAGGGCGGCACTGCGGCAAAAATGCGATGCCGAAAATTCCACCTTCCGGGTAATGACCATGGGTTCTTGTTCGACGCCGTAAGGCGTGTTGGAGATACAATTAATTATAGATTTTCCCCATGCGAAGCGTCAAAACCGACCGGCTCCTGCGACTTGCCATTGGCGTCCTGCTGGTAGCCTTTGTTTATGTAATCTACGCCGCCATCCACGAACGCGTTGTCGTTGCGGGCGATACGGCGCCAGAGTTCAGCATCACGGCCGACAATGGCCGGTCCGTCTCTATGCCTTCTTTCGGCGGCAAACTCCTGGTCCTCAATTTCTGGGCGACGTGGTGCCCTCCATGCGTTCAGGAGACCCCGTCGTTGAGCCAGTTCGCGGCGGATTATGCCAATAAAGGCGTGGTCGTGCTAGGCGTGAGCGTGGATAAAGACCTGAAGGCTTATCAGGCATTCCTGCAGAGGTTCCACCCGGCGTTCCTGACCGCGCGGGATTTCGTGATTCACGAGGAGTACGGCACCTTCATGTACCCGGAGACGTACTTTATCGATGCCAAGGGGAGAGTGGTGAAGAAGCTTGCCGAAGGGGCCGATTGGAACGACCCGCAACTCCGGCAATATGTTGACTCGCTGCTGTAGCCGCCGGCAGCCGCGGTTCCCTGCTACTTGTGATGGCGCTGCAGGAATTTCTTCTGCAGGTCGGGCCAGAACTCGGAGACCAGGTTGCCGGTCAAGCTCCCAAGCACGCTCGTGTCCAGGCGGCAGAGCATGACCGAACCGCTCACGCTCTCTGACGGGTAGTAGGCGTTGGATGCGGCGATCCCGGTGACCATGCCCAGAATTCCAGCAAAATTGAAGGTCGCGCTGCCGCTGTCCTTCCTCGCGATCACCACGCGGCTGAGCGAGTATAGAATCCGCGAGCGCAGGGAATAGCCGGGGCCCTTTCGAAAATAGCGCGGGTCCTCATGCAGCAGGTTGGCGTAGACCCCGGCGCTGAATAAGTTCTGCGTGGCGAGATCCGCCCAAGCCGCGCCGACGCGTTCAAAATAAGCCTCGCCGCCCTCGCCGTACTTGGGGGTCTGGTTGCCATCCTGGGAGAAGGCGGCGCCCATCGCGGCGTTCACGATGTTGAACGGATCGACCGTTTCCTTCAGGGCCAAGGTCCACTTCTGGCGGTGCGTCAAAGGAGGGGCGACCCCGTGAGGGTCGGTAATCGTCTGGTAATCCGGCATCACGCCGAGAATCCGTTTTTCGTTGAACGGCGCCGCTGCGGGCAGCGCTATGACCGGCGCGGGCGCGATGCCCATGGCGGCCACGGCTGAATCCGCCGGTTCCTGGGCCGGCAAGTTAGTAACGCTGAGAAAGCAGGCCAACACCGTGGTCCCGCCAAGCCACCGCAACTTGGGCGCACACTTCACCTGTGCTGTAGGCGCGAGGGGACTTGAATCCGTTACGTTGAAAATCCGCATGGCTCCAAATGGCTAGGGCCCCAGATGACGCCACAGAGCCGCGACCGTGAGGGAGCGGGCCGATTGCAGCGCACGCGGCGATGAAAAGTCGTCACCCTCGATGTAAGGTTTTTGTCCCTTTCCGCCGATTCGAAAGGTAATGAACGTGGAGGACTTGATCGAACGCGAGCGGATGTTGAGCCGCTTCAACCGGCTGGTGGGAGAACTGCTGCGCGGCTCTGTCGTGCGCAACACCTTCCATCCGTGGGAAATCGAACTCCTGGTGGATATCGAAGGTTGCACGCTCGAACCCAATCGCAAGACGAAGACTCTGCGGCGTTACCAGAAAGCAGTGGAACACCAGTTGGATTACGGGCCGGGGCCGCCCATGAAGCTCTCGGAGTTTCTTCAGATCCGCAATACGCGGCGTTCTTCGATTGCGTAACGGCCGCCCAGTACAATGGCGATGGCTTCGGAGTAAATCCGGTGCTCCTGCTCGAGGATTCGGGCGGAGAGCGTCTCGACGGAATCGTCGTCCGTTACCTCAACCGCTCGCTGCAGAATGATCGGACCGGAGTCGAGGTGTTCATCCACGAAGTGGACGGTGCAACCGGTGATCTTCACGCCATGCTCAAGCGCCTGGCGCTGCGCATCGAGGCCCGGGAATGCAGGCAGAAGGGAAGGGTGGATATTTAAAATCCGGTTCGGGAAGCAGCGGATGAAGGACGCGCTCAGCAGGCGCATGAACCCGGCGAGGCACACCAGTTCCACGTTGTTCTTCTTCAGTTCCTCCTCCAGCATGCGGTCGTAGATTTCGCGATCGTAGCCTTTGGATGGAATCGAAACCGCGTGGATTCCTCGCCGCCGCGCTGCCGCGAGACCCGGAGCTTCCGGGCGGTTGGAGATGACCACGGCGATCTCGGCGGCAAGTTTACCGGAGGCGACGCGGTCCGCGATGGCCTCGAAGTTCGAACCGCGGCCCGAAATCAGAATCCCGAGGCGGTTCATCGATACTCCACACGCGGACGGCCGCGCTTTTGCGCAACGACGGATCCGATACGAAACGGCGTTTCGCCCTGGCGCCGCAGGAGAGCTTCGGCCTTCGCGGCTCCGCGAGCCGGGACGGCAAAGATCATCCCTACGCCGAGGTTGAAAGTACGGCGGTAGTCGTCCAGCGGCACGTTGCCGATCCGCCGCAGGGCCTCGAACAGCGGCGGAATGGTCCAGGCGTTTGTATCGATAGCGGCCGCCAGTCCTTTCGGCAGCATGCGCGGCGTGTTGTCGGTAATGCCGCCGCCGGTGATGTGCGCGGCGCCGCGAACCAGGCCTGCCTTCACCAGGGCCTGGAGCGGCTTGAGATAGCTTCGGTGCACCGCCAGCAGCGCCTCTCCCACCGTGGCGCCGACTTCGGGAAGCAAGGTCCGCGGCCCGTAGCCCGCCACATCGAAGAGCAGCTTGCGGGCCAGCGAGTATCCATTCGTGTGCAATCCCGTCGAGGGAAGCGCAAGCAGCGCGTCGCCTTCCCGGATCGTCTTTCCCGTGAGCAGTTTCGTGCGCTCCGCCGCACCCACGATGAAGCCTGCGAGGTCATATTCCGAGTCTGCGTAAAGCCCGGGCATTTCGGCGGTCTCGCCGCCGATCAGCGCGCAGCCGTTCGCCTTGCATCCGCGCGCGATGCCGGCCACGACGGAACCGGCGATGTCGGCATTGAGCTTGCCCACCGCGAAGTAATCCAGAAAAAACAGGGGCACCGCTCCCTGGACCGCGATATCATTGACGCAATGATTTACCAGGTCTTCCCCGACCGTATCGTGACGGCCCGTGAGGAAGGCGACCTTCAGCTTGGTGCCCACGCCATCGGCAGAACTGACCAGAACCGGTTGGCGCAGGCCCGATAAGCGATACGCCGCGCCGAACGAGCCGATATCGGTCAGGACGCCGCGCGTGAAAGTCGCGCGGGCGGACTTCTTGATGAAAGCTACGGCGCGGTCGGCCTCATCGATATCGACACCCGCGTCGCGGTATCGAACTGTTTCTTGAGTGGGCAAATTTCAGTATAAAGCCCCGCCCCTGTGGCAGTGGGGAGTGTAACCAGAGGGCGCCCCGGCCGCGCTCGTCACATCGCTGGTTCTCGTGTGTGCGTGCGCGTTCGCCGAAGGCCCACAGCCGGTTGCGATCCGAAACGCGAAAATCGTCACCGTCAGCGGCCCCGTGCCGAACAAGGCGACGGTGGTCATAAGGAATGGGTTGATTGCAGCGGTCGGAGAAAATGTTCCCGCGCCGGCTGCGACGCCCGGGTCGTCGAAGGCGAGGGACTGACCGCCTATCCGGGGTTGATCGATCCGCTGAGCACGGTGGGGGTCCCGGGCGCCGTGCCCGCCGCCGCGAGTGCTGCGGGAAGAGGCGGCCGCGGCGCGACTGCAACGGCATCGCCCGGCAGCGCGGCGCCAACGACTCCGGCGCGCGGCCCGGAAGACCGGCCGGCGCCAACGAGCTGGTTGGTCGCGGCGGACGAGTTACAGACCGGCGGCCTCCGCATCGACGCTGTGCGACGGCAAGATAGCTGAAATCGGCGCGAAGATCGCGGTGCCGAAAGGCGCGCGCGTGGTGGAGGCCAAAGGGCCGGCCAAAGGGCTGCGCGTCTATCCCGGCATCATCGATTCCGGAACGCAGTTGGGCCTCTCGGAGATCTCCTCCGAACGGGTGACCGTGGACACGAACGAGCTTGGCGAACTCATGCCGCAGTTACGCGCGCTGGTAGCGGTGGACCCGGATAGCGAGCACTTCGGCGAAGTCCGCGTGAATGGGATCACGAGCGTGATGACCTTCCCTTCGTCCGGGGGCGGCGGAGGCGGCCGCTTTCTACGAGGAGTACTCAAGCCGCCCATAAGTGCTTCAGGTGACAATCTTCGGCTTGACGACGATCACGCCGAGCGGTTTCATCATCTCGGTCAGTTTCTGAAACACGCTCTCATCGGGGTAGGTTCCGACGATCGCTCCACCCGAGCCGGCGAAGTTGGAAGTTGCCCCCGCGAGACGAGCGGTTTCCACCATCTCCCGGTTGCCGCGATCGATCTGGTAAATACGGGCGCGAAGGTCGAAGTTCGCGTTGACCAGTTCGCCGAGCCGCTGATAATCCCGCTTCAGGAGGCAGCAGCGGCCCTCCTCGGCATACCCGGCCCAGGTCTTCATGGCGCCTACGACCTCGGGGTCCCCATTGCGCCAGCGCTCGCGCAGATTAGTGTGGAACACTTCCGTACCTTCGCTGAGCGACGTCCGGCAAGCCACATAGACGTCGGGCAGCAGCGCGGGGTCGATCCGTTCGTATTCTCCGTAACCGCGCTGTTCCATGAGATCGCGCGAAAAATCCATGTACACCAGGCCGTGGTATGCCTGGATGACGCGGTCCTGTAAACCCGCCGGCACATTCAATTCCCTGGTTTCGGTTTCGAGCACCAGGTTGGCCTGGATCGGGAGCGGAATCTCCACGCGATAATACCGGCACAATGCGCGCAGCGACGCGGTGATGATCGCGCTGGAGCCTCCCAATCCGAGCCGCTGGGGGATATTGGATTCGTACTCCAGCGTGAAATTCCGATTTTCGAGTTCGATGCCCTGCGCCGTGCAGTAGTCCGCGAATCTTACAATCAACGCCTGTATGATGCGGATGCCGCCGTAATAGCCACGCCACCGTGTGGTCCGATAGAGATCGTCCAGGCTGTCGAACACGGGCATGTCCGCCTTGGAGGGTTTGATTTCGAGTCGCCCGCTTGGATACACCAAGACCCTCGCCCGGAAATTGGACATTGCGAACGACAGTGTCTTGCCGAAGTACCCGTCACTCGGATTCCCCAGAAAGCCCGCCCGGGCGTATCCGTAAGTTTCGATCATGGCAGCTTCCGCTCCGCGGATTCGATCAGAATTGTCACCGGGCCGTCGTTCACCAGGTGCACCTCCATATGTGCCTGAAACACTCCGGTTTGGACGGGCACGGGGCTTCTTCTTACCATCTCCACGAAGTAATTATAGAGGGCCTCAGCCCGCTCCGGAGGCGCGGCGCGGTCGAACCCGGGTCTGCGCCCCCGCCGGCAGTCGCCATAGAGCGTAAACTGAGACACAATCAGCAGAGCGCCGCCGGCTTCCTGGATATTGCGGTTCATCTTGCCTTGTGCATCGGGAAAGATTCTCAGGCCCAGAATCTTGTCTCGAAGATACTCGGCGTCCGCTTCGGAATCCTCCTTCGATATCCCGAGGAGTACGAGCAATCCCACTCCGATCGAGCCGGAGGTAAGGTGATTCACCTCAACCTTGGCCTCCTTTACGCGTTGAAGCACTACTTTCATGAGATCAACTTAAACGGGTATCTTTATCTTGACACAGCCTATGTTATAGTGGCCGAAGGTGGATTTAATGGCACGAGGCAAAAGCACCGAAGACATTACAACCTTACAGATGGCCCTTGTAGGCTATCAGCTCGAGAAGCAGAAGATCGAGGATAAGATCCGCGAAATCCAGGCGCAGTTGAAGGGACAGCGGGTCGCACTGCCGGCCGGGGCAGACGAAAAGAAAGCGCCGGGAACCAAGCGCGTTCTTAGTCCCGCGGCGCGGAGACGGATCGCCGCTGCGCAGAAGAAGCGCTGGGCGGAACATCGGAAACGCGCCGCTCAAGCCGCCAAGGAATAATTCCTCCTGGAGCGCGTCGTCCTCCGGGTTAACGGTACGTGTTTTTCGTAACCCCATCGTGCCGTCATGATAGTTGGAACAGGCCTTGATCTAGCCGAGGTGCCGCGCATCCGAGCCTCCATTGAGCGGTTCGGAACCAAGTTCATTCAGCGCATCTACACTCCCCTGGAGATTGCGTACGTCGAGCGCAAGGCCAACCGGTACGAGCGCTACGCCGCCCGTTTTGCCGCCAAGGAAGCGGGCATGAAGGCAATCGGCACCGGTTGGCGGCGCGGCGTTCGATGGCAGGATTTCGAGGTGGCGAACCTCCCTTCCGGGAAGCCGACCCTGCGCTTTTACGGAGTAGCGGCAGAGGTTGCCCGCAAACTGGGAGTGCGAAACGTCTCGCTTTCCCTGACTCACACCAGGGAAGCGGGAATGGCGCACGTCATCCTGGAAGACTAGTTTAGTGCTCCAGGTCTGACCGCTCCCTGCCGCGACCGCAGGGAGCGGCTGCCCCGAATTACGTCAGGTCGAGGCCTTCGAGCCGGCCCGTTGCATCCCCGAAGTTGTCCATCTTCACGCCCATGCGGTCCATCATGCTCATGAACAGGTTGCACATCGGAGTCTCCCGCCGGTAGACTATGCGGCGGCCGGGCTTGATGGTGCCGTTGGCGCGTCCCGCAATCACGGTGGGAAGGTCTTCGTGCAGATGCCGGTTGCCATCAGAGAGGCCGGCGCCATAGACGACCATCATGTGGTCGAGCAGGGACCCGTCTGCTTCTTTCGTCGATTTGAGTCTTTCCACCCACCCGGCAAACTGCTTCAGGTGGTAGGAATTGATCTCCGACACCTTCTCCATCAGCGGTTCCTGGTTCCGGTGGTGTGTGAGCGGATGATGGCCATCGGAAATGCCGATTTCGCGATACGCCCGCGAGGTGCCCTCGTGAGTCACCAGGAAGGTAAGTACACGGGTCAGATCCGCCTGGAACGCGATGGTGGCCATGTCGGTCATCAGCTTGAAGTGCTCGCCGAAATCGGCCGGAACGCCGTACGGCTTATCCATGTGGGGGTCGATGTGCGCGTTGTCTTTCTCGGCGCGCTCCAACTGTAATTCCACTTCGCGAATCGAGGAAAGGTACTCGTCGAGTTTGCGGCGGTCGGTCGGGCCGAGCCCGCTCTCGAGTTTCTTCGTATCCTCGGTGACAAAGTCGAGAATACTGCGGCGGAAGATGGCCTCGCGTGCGCGCGCTTCCGGGGTCATGGCCACACCGTCGCCAAACAGGCGTTCGAACAGGGCGCGCGGGTCGAGAACCGGGGGCAGCGGCTGGGTTGGCGTGCGCCAGGCAAGATTGTTCGTGTAAGCGCACGAATAGCCGGAGTCGCAGTCGCCCGACTGGCGGGCGTCTTCGAGACCCAGTTCGAGCGAAGGGAAACGCGTCTTCTGCCCCACTTCACGCGCGACGTACTGGTCCATCGAAACGCCGGAGTGAATATCGGTCGTACTCTTTTTCACGTGGACGCCGGTCAGGTAAGAGCCGCAACACCTGCCATGGTCGCCCGCGCCATCGAGCAGCGCCCGGCCGGCATTATGCGTCAGATTCCCGAGCAGCGTGATGTCTTCCTTATAAGGCTCCAGAGGTTTGAGAATCCGCGGTAGTTCGGTGAGCTTGCCTTCGTACTCCGGGTTCCAGTCGCGCATCATGATACCGTTCGGCACGTACACAAACGCCATCCGCAACGGCGGTTTGGCGGCGGCGGCCCGGGCGAATGCGGGAACCATGGCATCGAGGAACGGCAGCGAAATCGCTGTGCCGATTCCCCGCAGGAACGAGCGTCGTGGCAGAGCCTTCGGAATCGTCATTTCTGTGCAATCTCTTTCGGTTTACCCTGATTTTGGCTGGAGACCGCCTCGCCTCTCCGGGACTGGAAGGGCAGGCTTTGTACTATTTCATAAACCAAAGATTGGAACGGATAGCCCGACCGCGCCCAGTCGGAACTAATTCCATTCACGGTGCGGCGGTCGTAACTTCCCAGGCCCCTGCCGAGCGAGTAGATCATCATCTTCTCCACCATGCAGCGGGCAAATTCGGGAAGCTGGCTTTCGAGCAGGGCGCGCATCTGGCCGGGCGTGGTGAAGGTCTTCCCGTCGGGCAGCGTGCCGCTGGCATCCACGGGGAATTTGCCGTCCATGGTGCGCCACTGGCCGATGCCGTTGTAGTTTTCGAGGCCGAAGCCGAGGGGGTCCATCTTGCTGTGGCAGACCGCGCAAGCCGGGTCGGCGCGATGCCTTTCCATCTGCTGCCGCAGGGACATCGACGTGCCCACGGCCGCTTCATCGAGCGCCGGCACGTCGGGAGGAGGCGGCGGCGGCGGAGTGCCCAGTATGTTCCCAAGGATGTACTTGCCGCGCAATACTACCGAAGTCCTCGTCGGATAACTGGAAACCGTGAGCACGCTGGCCTGGCCGAGGATGCCGCCGCGCTGATCGGTGGCGAGATCCACCTTGCGGAATTCGGGACCGGTGACACCCGCGATGCCGTAGAATTTGGCGAGCCGGTCATTCAGGAACGTGTACCGCGCGTCCAGGAAATCGGCCAGGGGGCGGTTCTGCCGCAGCACGTAATCGAAAAACAGGCGGGTTTCCGAGTACATGTCGTCGCGCAACTCCGGGTTCCACTCCGGGAACTTTTGCGGGTCGGGCTTCACCACGTTCAGGTTCCGCAGCTCCAGCCACTGCCCGGCGAAATTTTCGGAAAGCGCCGCGGACCGGTCGTCCGCCAGCATCCGCTTCACCTGCGCGTTCAGCACCTCGGGTTCGTGCAGCTTACCCGTTTCGCCGAGCGACAGTAATTGATCGTCGGGCATCGAACTCCAGAGGAAATAGCTCAGGCGCGACGCCAGTTCCACATCGGTGAGGCGATGGACCCTGGTGGCGTCGGTCGGAAATGCATCGTGCTCGATCCGGAACAGGAAATTCGGCGACACCAGCATGGCCTCGATCGCCAGCTGGATGCCTTGTTCCGTAGTTTCGTGGTTGGCTTTGGCCAGCGTTACGAACTTCGTGAGTTCGGTTACTTCGGCGCGGGTGACCGGCCGGCGATAAGCGCGCCGCGTGAGCGCAGCGACGATGCGGTCGATGCATGCCTGCCCGCTCTCCGGATCGCAGATCAGGATCTTCTTCCGGCTGGCGCGCTCCACCTTCGAGGCATAAGGTCCGACGAACGTGATCGAATCCAGAAACTTGTTCTTCTTGTTGGCGTAGAGATCCTTCGGGGTGAGCCCTTTGACGAAATCGTCGCCAATGAAACCCGCGCGGAAGGTGTGGTCGCCCTCGCTCAGAAACAGCCGCATGTGCTCCTCCGAGTAAGGATTGAAGTACACGAGCTCCGAAGGCTTGGTTTCCGCGCTCAATGTCTGAAGCAGCTTGCCATCCACCCAGAAGCCAAGAGTCACGGGCTTCGCGTCGGCGCCGCGTTCGCCCGGGAGTCCGAACGTGATGTCCCATTCACCGTCGAAGGGGATGTTTCCCATGGCCTCGATGGTGCTCGGGTCCACGCGGCGGATTTTCTTGTCCTTGGCCGCGAACTGGACTTGGATCGGCTTTTTCGGGAGTGGGTCCGCGCCGAGCGCCTTCGCCGCGATCTTCTGCGCGGCGAAGAGATACTTCTCCATCAAAACGGGAGAGACCGTGAGGACGTCGCCGATATTGTCGAACCCGTCGCCGAGGTCATCCGTGGGGAAGTTTTTTTCCGCGTGGTACTCGACCGACAGCAGGTCGCGGATGGTGTTCGAGTACTCGGCCCGGTTCAGGCGGCGCGCGGTAACGCGGCCGGGGTCGGGCTTGATGTTCTTGTCCGCGGCATCGAGTTGCTGCCCGAGGTAAGCGATCGCCGCGTCCAATTGCGGCGGCCGGGGAATTCCGCGCGGAGGCATCTCTCCGGCGCGCAGCTTGTCGAGTATACGCTCCCAGTCCGCGTGGTCCGCCGTCAGGGACCGAGCCTTGGTGAACGGGGCAATAACCAGGCCGCCCGAGGCCAGTTGCTGGTTGTGACAGGGGGTGCAGGTCCTGGTGAGGACCGGCTGAACCGTGTTTTCAAAGCTGGGGGCATCCGCCGCGTAAAGCAGTGGGCCGGCGCAGCAAGCGCTTACTAGAATTCGACTGAGCAGCATCCCTTGTAGGGGATGTTACTGCAATTTAACCCCAACCACAACCGGCGTCTGTGCGGTGGACACCGTTCTTTCTATTGCTGTTTCTTCTTCTGGGGAGGCCGGAAGCGCTGCCTGGGAACCGGATGGGTGCCGGCCAATTCGGTGTAAGCCTGGATAACGCGTTCTTTCTGTTCGGAATCGGCGATCAGGTAGCGGTGTCTTCCCGGACCCTCGGCGAACCGGGTGCGGCCGTCGTCCAGCACCGAAATCGTTCCCGTCGAGGACATCTTAAAATAAGTGTCGTTCGGGCGTACCGCGTAAAGCGCCGCCGCCATCGCCCCGGATGGCACTCCGGACGCCATGGGCTTGATCGCGCGATAGGCATCGACGACCGGGTGGTTGGGGGCCCAGGCAAAGTCCTTGTCGAAGCTGGAGGCGGGAAAGGGCAGCGCGGCGCCGACTTCCGAACCGCAGGCGACCACCGGACCCGGCCACTCGGCCAGCACGCGCCGCGCCGCGCGGATGTTGGCGCGAACTGCGGGATCGGGCGAGCCATCGGGGTACGCACCGCTTCCCAAAACCAGGTACCGGACTTTCGAAGCGATCAGATCTTTCGTTTCCGGCAGATTTAACGCACTCGCCAGGTTGGTCGCCGGACCGGTGCAGATCACGATAGCATTCCCGTCGAACTGCGCCGTGAGATTATTGCGGATCAGGGCCGCCGGGTCGGCGGTGTCGTTGAGCTTCTCTATGGAGCGGGGATACAGCGGCTTGCCTTCCGGCGTCAGGCGGGCGAGCGGCGCCTTGGTAACGGCCGTGTCGGGAGCCTGCTGCGGGGAAAGCGCCAGGCCGATCGGCTGAACCGTGCCGAACGGTCCCGGTTCGCCTGTGTAGAATCGCACCAGAACGTCCGCGAACTCCGCCGATCCGAGGTTGGGGCGGCTCACGGTTACGCCGACCACGCGGGATTCGCCCTTACCCTGCAGTCCGTAAAGCAGCGCCAGCGCCAGAGCGTCGTCAATGGTGTTGCCCAGGTCGGAATCGAAAACAACCCCGACCGGTGGCTTGCCGCCTCCGAATTGCATATTGCCCTCCCCTCCTCTGTGCCAGTATAGGCCCGGCCGCGCGGCGGCACGAGGTTGTGCCGGATCGGACGTTGTGCTGTAATGCAGCCGTCAGACTGTTCCATGCGCTTCGCGGCTCTACTCGCGGTTGCAATCGGGGCTCTCGGCGCGCGGGCGCCAACATCGGATGATTGGCCGGTTTCCTCTCCGTCGCGAGAAGCGATGCAGCCCGACGTGCTGGAGCAGTTGGATCGCCACATTCAGGTGGAGTTGCCGCACATCCGCAGTCTCCTGATCGCGCGCCATGGCCGCCTGGTCTTCGAGAGATATTACGGCGGCGCCTCGCCCGATGAGCTTCAAAACATTCAATCGATGACGAAGAGTATCTCGTCCGCGCTGGTCGGGATCGCTCTAAGAAAGGGCCTGATTTCGTCGTTAGACGCGAGGGTTGCCGATTATTTCCCCGAATACCTCAATGGAATCCGGGACGACCGGATGAAGACGATCAGCATCCGGCATCTTCTGACAATGTCGTCCGGAATCGCCGAAATGCAGTTGATCTTCGACAAGACGCTGTCCAATCCGACGGCGGAGATCCTCCGGCAGTCTCTCTTGTTTCCGCCGGGCCGCGGGTTCCAGTACAGCAGTCCCGCGGCTCATCTATTGGGCGGAGTGCTGCGAAAGGCATCCGGCCAAGAGGTGCTCGCCTTCGCCGAGACGGAACTCTTCCGCCCGCTGGGGATCGGAAAGGTCACTTGGTATGCGGACCGGACGGGCCTGCAATCAGGGGGGATGAGCGCATTATGCCGTTCCCGGGACCTGCTGAAATTCGGCGAACTATACCTCCGCAAGGGCATTTGGCTGGGCCGGGAGATCGTTCCGGCTGCCTTCGTGGCAGACTCGGTCCAAATCCACAACACCGGCGAGTTCTACGGCGAACGGGTTCGCTATGGCTATATGTGGTGGATCTCGGATGTCTCCGGCCATCGCGGATTCTACGCGAGGGGCTACGGAGGTCAGTTCCTGGTGGTCTTGCCGGACCTGGACCTTGTGGTTGTATGCACCTCCGACTGGAAGCAGCCCGAGTACCCGGACCATTTCGCCCTCCTCGAACGCTTCATTGTTCGCTCGATTCATCGGGGATGATCCCTAGCGGATTTTGGGGTGCTTTCCTCGTTTACCCCTTGTACACGGTCACAAAGAAGCCGAGAATCGCTTAGTACCTCAATTCGGATCCCGGGTGTACCGTCTCGCAAGAGCTGGAGAAGGGAGAATTGCATGGTTCGTACGGGGAAGTTCTTCGCGGCGCTGGCGCTGTTCTGCGCGGCCGCCGCTAACCTGCCGGCACAATCTATCTATGCCACGTTGACCGGTCTTGTTTCCGACCCGTCTGGAGCGCTTGTCGTCCAGGCGACCGTTCATTTGCGGAATGAGAGCTCAGGCTCGCTCCGCGAGACGGTCACGAATGGGCAGGGATATTATACGTTCGCCTCCGTTCCGGTTGGCACGTATGAAATGACCGTCGAAATGGCGGGGTTTGAAACTTATAAGGAAGTGGGCATCGGGCTTGGCGGAGGTGAGAAGCGGAATATCAACGTAACTCTCAAAGTCGGCGCCGCCACCGAGACAGTGTCGGTCACCGGCACCTCGGATCAGATCGCGCCCGTCGATTCTGGAGAAAAGTCCGCAACTCTGGGAATCAAGCAGCTGGATAACTTCGTTCAGGTGGGCAGCAACGCCGCTGAATTCATCAAAATGATGCCGGGTTTCGGCATTCAGAACGGAGTCCAGAACGCGGCGAATTACAACGGGGCCACGATCGGCATCAATGCCAACGGCAACGCCGGAAGCCAGAGCCCGTTGAACAATGCTTACGCCTACAACGGACTCCCCAGCAACACGCTGGACATCACGGCCGATGGCGCGCATGTATCCGATCCCGGCTGCAACTGCGATACGCCGGTCAACCCGAACGCGGACATGATCGCCGAATTCAAGATCACTATGTCCAATTTCAGCGCCGAGAACCAGAAGGGTCCGGCGGTCCTGAGTTCGGTCGCCAAATCGGGCGGCCAGCAGTTCCATGGATCGGGGTTTTTCTATGCCCGGAACTATGTTCTGAACGCGAACGACTGGCTTTCGAACGTGAGTTCGGTGGCGCGCCCCCAGAACAAGTATTACTACCCGGGCGGTACCTTCGGCGGTCCCGTGATCATCCCGGGCACCCGGTTCAATAAGAGCCGTCAGAAACTCTTCTTTTTCACCGGCTACGAGTACTTCTACCAGATCCTCGACACGGGGCTGCTGCGAGCCGAGGTCCCCACCCCCGGAATGCTGGGGGGGAATTTCTCGCCTGCCGAACTGTCGAAGCTGGGCAGAATTTCCGCCTCGGGCTCTCCCCCCAACCAGATCAATGCCAGGAACGCCGCGTTGTATCCGGGCGGGATGATCCCGGCCAGCGCGATCGACAACAGCATGCTCGCGCTGATGAAGTTATATCCAACGCCGAATTCCGATCCCAATGCCACAGGCGGCTACAACTGGACCAACGACCTGACGTTTTCGCAGAACAACCACCAGTGGATGACCCGTGTGGACTATAGCATCAGCGACTCCACCAAGCTGTTCGTCCGCTACAATCTGCAGCGCGAAAAGCAGCCGTTCCCGATGCAGCTTTGGTCCACCGCCACCACGCAACAGCTTCCCTACCCGACCCCGGTGATCGGCAAAAACCGATCCGACTCGGTGACGGCCTCGCTGACCCACGTATTCAGCCCGACCATGACCAATGAGTTCGTTTTCGGGTACACCTTCATCGGATTCCCGAACGTGTTCGAGGATCCTTCCAAGGTGGATCCGGCGAAAGTCGGGTTCAACTACAAGCTCCTTTACAAGAACGGAGTCGCACAGATCCCGAACTTCGGCGGCGGATCGGAAGCGGCGCAGATCAACAATTACGGCGGGTTCGAAATTGGCGGACCGTCGGCCGGCCTGTATGCCAACAAGTGGATGCCCAGTTTCAGCGATACGCTCGCGAAAGTGTGGGGCAGACACACCCTCAAAGCCGGCATCTTCTTCGAGTACATCCGCAACGCCCAGCCGGCAAGCAATGCGTCGATGGGCAACTTGAGATTCAGCAGCGGGAACTCCAACAGCATCGGCAACGATTACGCCGATATGCTGATCGGGAACCTGAACACCTTCCAGCAGTACTCCTTCAACCGCGTCAACGACATCTCGTATAAGACGTACGAAGGGTTCGTGCAGGATTCCTGGAAGGTGAACAAGAAGCTGACTCTGGAACTCGGAATTCGCCTCACACACTTCACGCCGTGGGTAGACAGGCTCGGATACGGGTTCTCGATTTTCAATCCCAGCCTGTACAACACGAATTGTACGCCCACTCAATACTGCGGATTCCTGTGGAACAAGAAGGACAACACCGTTCCCATGGGCGGCTTCCCAACCCGCGGCCTGTTCTACCAGCCGCGATTCGGGATGGCCTACGACGTCTTCGGCGATGGCAGCACGGTTCTGCGCGGCGGGTGGGGCATGTACTATTTCCACTCGGGGCAGTTCACCACCGGGCTCGACGTCGCCGCCGGCGTCGGTGTAATCAACCTGACCAACAATCAGGGGACGGCCGCGTCACCTTGGGTGACCGGAGGCACGCCGCTGATGGCCAGCGCGCTCGACACGCTGAACTTCTCGAGCGCGGCACTATCTCCCGGCGCAGTCGACCAAGTCGATGACAGGCAGCCGCTCACGAAGAGTTACAGCTTCACCATCCAGCAGCGCCTGCCGTGGTCGAGCATGCTCGAGGTCGCGTATGTAGGGAACCAGAGCACGGATCTGCTGAATACCTCGGGCGGCCAGGGCGCGAACGTCAACCTGGTGCCGCTTGGAGCGATGCTCTCTGCCAATAATGGCGGAGTCGATCCGAATGGGCTGACGGCCAATAACTTCCGGCCGATCAAGGCGTACTCCAACATCAACCTGGCGACCAACAATCAGTATGCCAACTACAATTCCATGCAGGTGACGTGGGCCCGCACGAAAGGGCGCTACATCCTCAGCATGAATTACGCATTCGCCAAAGCGATGGGGTTCGTCAACCCGTCTTACGATTCGTTCAACCTCGCCAACAACTACACCGTGCAGGCCAGCGACCGGAGGCATATTTTCAACATCGCCTACTCGGTGGAATTGGGCAACCCGGTGAGAAATAAGCTGGCGGGCGGGGTGCTGAACGGCTGGCAGTTCTCCGGCGTTACGCAGGTGCAGAGCGGAGCCAACCTCACGGGCAACCGGGGGGAGAACTTCGGCCTGAATCTGAATGGCTACAAGGTCCCGGGTACCACGTTCAATGTCAGCAACGCTTCGCTGCTCGGCACTCCGAACATTCAACTCCAGCCGCTGGTCACGTGCGATCCAACTGCCAACCTGGCGGCTCACCAGTACATCAACGGGAGCTGTTTCGCGATCCCGACGCAGATCGGGCAGAACGGGCCTACGACACTGCCGGTGGTTTATGGGCCGGCGTTCTTCAATACCGACCTGGGCTTGTTCAAGAACTTCCCGATCAAAGAGAGGATGAAGCTGCAATTCCGCGCCAACGGATACAACTTCATCAATCATCCGCTGTGGTCTTTCGCGGGGAACACGAACCTGACGCTGGGCTACAACGGCACCAGCGGCCTGCTTAACTCACCGACGTTCGGTTACACCACGCAAAAGCAGGGACACCGCGTAGTGCAACTTGCCGTCAAGTTTATCTTCTGAGTATTGCCCGCTCCCTCGCGGTGAGGGAGCGGGCTATTTCTCCGGCTCGTCGATGGAAATGATCCGATCGACAGCCACGTCCTTCAACGTCTGCCGTATCCCACTGGGCCACCGGATTTCCAGAGCGCGGATCTTAGTCTCCCCGCCCAGCCCGAAGTGCACCCGCTTATCACTGGAAGACATGAAACCGACGCTGATCGCCACGTGATTGTAGAGCAGGCGGCCGGAAGCCGTAGTAAGCTCGACTCTCGCCCCGATTGCATCGCGCGCGCTCTTGTGCCCGACCAGCTTCAGCAACAGCCAGTGATTTCCGGAGCCGCCGGTGTTCATCAGAATTCGCGGCGACTGGTTCAGCGAGGTCACCACCAGATCGAGTGCCCCATCGTTGTTCAGGTCGCAGAAAGCCGATCCGCGCTGATAGCCTTGGCGCAGGAAGCCTTCCCCCATCTGCTCCGATACATCCACAAACGACTTGCCGTCCACATTTTCGAACATCGTGTCGTGCTGGGGCGACTTCGCGCTCACCATGTCCACGTCTCCGTTCGAGGAGTAGATGTCCTTCCATCCATCGTTGTTGTAATCGATGAAGCCATTGCTCCAGCCCGAGTAGGCGGTGCTCAGTTTCTGAATCTTAGACAGAGACGAGTAGTAGTCGAAGAGGTCGCCGCGGTTGCGGAGCAACTGCCATACCTGCCCCATCAGGTTGTTATAGAAGATGTCCACGTGCCCGTCGTTATTGAAGTCTTTGGCGTCGCACCCCATCGAAGAGCCGACCTGTGCGTTCTCGTTGTACGCCACGCCGAGTTCCAGCCCCTTCTCCTCGAATTTTCCGTTCTTCTGGTTGATGAAGATCGAGTTCGGCTCCGTATCGTTGGCGATGAACACGTCCGGCCAGCCGTCCTCGTTGAAATCGGCGATCGAGACTCCCATCCCCTTCCCCGGCGCCGCCGCCAGTCCCGACTTCGTGGTCACATCCTCGAACCTGCCGTTGCCGAGATTGCGATAGAGCTTCGGGGGCACGCTGGGGTAACGCCTTGGATCGCAGTAGTAGTCGCGGTCGCTCATCATGCACCGCGCGTCCGATTTCGGGTTCCATACGGTGTAGTCGGAAACGATCAGGTCCAGTTTGCCGTCGTTATCGTAATCGAACCACGCGGCCGCGATGCTCAGCGTATCGGCCGGTTTGCCGCCGATTCCCGACGCGGCGGTCACATCCGTGAAGGTTCCGTCGCCGTTGTTGTGATAGAGGGCATTGCGGCCGATGCTGCAAATGAAAAGGTCCTCATAGCCGTCGTTGTCGTAATCCCCCACTGCCACGCCGAAATTGAAATCGAGTTGCTCGCCCGCGAGCCCTGCTTTGGCCGTGACGTCTTCGAATGTGCCGTCGCTTCTCTGGTGCAGCAGACAGTTGAAAAACGAAGGGTCCGTCTTCTTGAGTTCCGGCAGTTTGGCGCCATTGGTGAAGAAGATGTCCATTCTGCCGTCGTTATCGAAATCGAATGTCGCAACGCCGCCGCACATCGGTTGGGGGAAATACTTCCGTCCGCTAAAACTGTTGTTGGATTTATAGGTAATCTTCGATCGCGGAGCCACGTCTACGAACCCGGGCCTCTTCGCCGCCTGGTACGGACGTGCGGGCGAGAGGGCCAGAAACCACACCGCACACGCAGCGGCGGCCGGCGCAAGCAGTTTACGGTTCAAGGCTGTTTCCCTTGCGACTGCCGCTCTCTTTGTTCCAGCGTCAGTTTCTGCGCGAGCGCCTTCTCGCGGTCTCCGTCGGCCTTCCGCTGGAGGCGGTAGTAAACAGTTGCCAGGGTTATGTGCGCCTCGACGAACTGCGGGGTCTCTTTCGCGATTCGTTCCAACTCCGCCCGGGCCTCCTCCAACCGGCCGGCGCCAAGGTTGACCGCGGCCAGTTGGAACCGCGCGCCCGGATCGCCCGGCCGAACCCGCAGGGCGCTTTCGATCAGGCGCCGCGCGCCCTCGTAATCCTGATCCAGCTTGAGCAGGACTCCCAAATTCAGATTCGATTCGAAGTCGTTCGGGTTCTGCTCCAATTCCTTCTGAAACTCGACCCGGGCCGCCGCCGTATCTCCCGTCTGGATGTGGGCGCGGCCCAGATACGAGTAGACTTCGGGCAGGTACGGATTGAGTTGCGCAGCCTTCTGGAAATCGGCGATGGCGGCTTCGTACTCCAGGGCGCCCAGGCGCGCCGTCCCCAATAGAAGATGACCCTCGGCGGAATCTCCCTTGCTCAGAATGCGATCGATCATCTGCTGGCCGCGAACCACCTGACCGTCTCGCAACAGTGCGGTTCCCAGCAGGTACGCAAACGCCAGGTCGCTTTGCGCCCGCTCCGCCAATGGCGTAAGGAGGTCGATGACGTTGCGATCCTCGCCCTGGCGCAGCCGGCAGTCGGCCAGCAGCAGGATAATCTGCCGGTCGGCCGGCTGTTCCCGGTGCAGTTCCGCCAGCAGTTTTGCGGCGTCGGAAATCTGGCCGGGTTTATAGTAGGCAAGCGCCAGGTTTAGCCGGATGTGCGGGTCGCCGGGACGCCGCTTGAGGGCTTCCCGGTACTCGGCAATCGCCTCTTGATACCGCCCGGTGCCGGCCAGTGCGACACCCAGGTTGGAGCGGGCGTCCACGGCGTCCGGCCGAAGCTTCAGGTAGGCGCGGTACTCCGGAATGGCGCGCTCTGCCTGGCCGGATTGGTGAAACCGAATTGCCTGTTGGAGAAGTCGCTCCGGATTCTCCTGCCCGTTCGCCGCACAACAGAACAGCGCAACGGCCAAAACCGCGCCGAGGTGAGTCATCTGGGCGGCGCCTCCCGGAACCGCCTTCGAGAGCCATGATATCTCACAGATGCCGGTGCGTTGAGGGGAAACGCTGCAGCCCCCTGGGGCCCGCCGCCGGCATCGGTGCTCTGACGTTACGATGGAAGCAGTGATTGGAACTCGAAGGCAATGGCTGCAGATCGTCACGGCGGGGGTATCCGGTCTCTCCCTGCGGGCCGCACATAGAGAATTCTGGGACAGTAAAGACCCGGCCAGTTGGAGCAGCGATGAGAAATTGATTCTCCTCGGCCGATCGCCCTGGGCGCGAGAAGGCTTCGTGCGCATGGAGGTAGAAGGGCAGCGCCGCACAACCCCCGGCTATGGGAGAAACGGCAGGCTGGGGGGCGATATGCCGGACACGAGGCCCGGGAGCCGGCCCGGTGCCGTCCAGAATGTGCCATTCGGCGAGAAGCCGCCGCCGGTCCCGAACCCCGATCCCGGCCATCCGGTGCAATTTCCGGTGCTGGCGCGATGGGAGAGCGCAAAACCGGTGCGCCTGGCCGGCGGCCCGGAAGTGCCGGAATTGACAGGGCAGTTTTACGTGATCCGGGTGCGGGGTTTTCCGCTGATGCGGCCTCCGAAGGCACAGCCGGGCGAGGTGCCGCCCAATCCGAACGAAGGCATGCTGCAAGCAATCAAGGAAGGCAGCCGGCTGGAGCGCAACGACAAGCCCGACATCCGGTGTGCCCACCTCTTCACGGGGTCTGGTGATTCGGCGCTCGAGGTGCTGCTCTTCTTCCCGCGGGGTGCGGACCCGATCACGGTGAAGGATAAAGAAGTGACGCTGGAGAGTTGGTTTGCCCCATATCACCTGGCGGTCAAGTTTCCGCTGAAGGAGATGAGGTATAGGGGCGAGTTGGCAATCTGAGCGGACGGGGCGCAAGAGCCGGGAATTGCGTCTGGCAGCGGCTTCCCACCGGCGGGGCAACGCGCATCAGAGGCTTCCTGACATTTGATTTCGCATTGGACTTCACGGCACGAGTGGGAGTTCTTGCGGCCAGACGCTCCAGAATAAGCGAAGGCCCGAAAACTGAAGGTTTTGTTGAAAGGAAAACTGGTTCAATGGCGGCGCCGACAGGGCTCGAAGCCGGTTCTGTACCAGCTTCAGGCCACCGATTCGAGTCCGGATCGATTCGGGACCAGGACG
>CAWCLV010000004.1:0-1589254 GCA_963796485.1 Bryobacterales bacterium | reverse complement strand
CTTCCCGAACTTCGCGCGAAGATTCGGGTAGAGCAGCGGCACGGAGACGTTGGTGGCCATGCGGTGGCCGTTATTATCCGCTGCGTAGTGCGATAGCGCGCCCAGCGCGAATGCATATTCGTCGAGATCCTGCGAGTCGCGAATCAGGTTGAGAATGAAGTCGCCGCTGCGCACATAATGCGTCAAATCGCTGTAGAACTTACTGCCAAATGGATAGTAGCCCAAGTCCTGGATGATGCTGCCTCCATAGGCATAGCCGTGGGCCCGCGCCAAGTCATCTTCGCCGGAAGCGGGGAATCGTTTGAGCAGTAGCGGCTTGATGGCGCTATCCCACGTGGAATCGATGATCGCCTCGTGCGTCAGGACCGAGTACGACGAGGCGCTCTGCGCGCAAAATAGGAGTAATAATATGCCAAGGTTCCATCTCGCGAGCGGCCTCTTCACAAAGCCGCCACGGGTTGCCGGCGGAACGCCGCCACCACAGCCAGGCAGGCCGCGGCGCAGGTAAAGCCCATCAGGAGAAAAAGCTTTGTAACGAGATGCAGCGGACTGAAGACCACGAAGACGACAACGCTCACGGCGGCCCAGCAGTAGTCTTTACGCCATGCCGCCCGGTGTATAGATAGGACGAAGGCGCTGAGGCAGACGCTCAAATTCAGCAAACCCTCGTAACGCCCGGCCACGCACGAGAGCAGCGCAATCACCATCAGCCCCGGAATCGCGGCCCCCTTTAAAATCGTCGTTATCGTCTGAAACATCATTTGACCTCGCTGTGTTAGTTCACCTTCTCTTAGGCACTCCGAAGGCCACGTTGCCTGGGCTGCCCCCAGGGTAAGGGCCAGCAACGTGCTCTCTCCTGCGTGGTACTAAGAAAAGGAATTGAAATCGTGAAAACCAAGTTGATGTTCGTAATGTTGCTGGCGGTGGCCTCCGCTTTCGCTCAGTTCTCCGTTGGAATCAGGATTGGCGCCCCGCCTCCGATCCGCGTGAGAGTGCAGCCGCGAAGCCCCGGTGAAGGTTATACCTGGGTGGCAGGCTACTGGTATCCGGTGGGCCATCGCTACACCTGGCACGACGGATACTGGACGCGGCCGGTTTACGCAGGCGCGCATTGGGTGGAGCCCCGGCATGATGGAGAGCGGTACTATGCCGGCTACTGGGATGGCGACCACGGCCAGGTTGCCCACGACCATGCCTGGGACAAGAGCCATGATCGCAACCGGGACTACAACCGCGACCACCGCGACAAGCGCGACCACTCCGACAAGCGCGACCACTCCGACAAGCGCGATCACCACGACCACTAGAACTCCGTTTTGAACCCCGGCCCGGAACAGGGCACGCTGCAAAGCGGCCTGTTCCGCCTGCACTATCCTCCCCGCAATAGGCCTCCCTCAGACTAACGGCCACTCAAGTGCTCCTGCGCAACCGAAGGAAAAACACAGATTACATGAAACTTCTAAAAGCAGCGACAACGGTGTTTGGTATTGCGCTCATCGGCGCGGCGATCGCACCCAGCGCCAAAGCAGACGATTGGAACAAGAAGACCACGATAACGTTTAGCGGGCCTGTGGAGATTCCGGGGGTCCACCTCAAAGGCTGGAGCGTGTTGCCGGCGGGCACCTACGTGTTCAAGATTCTGAATTCGCAGTCCGACCGTCACATCGTGCAGATCTTCAATAAAGACGAAACGGCCGTTTATGCGACGATTCTGGCGATCCCGAACTATCGCCTCAAGGCGACCGACAAGACCGTAGTGACGTTCAGGGAGCGTCCCGCCGGCGAACCCGAAGCCCTTCGCGCATGGTTCTATCCCGGCCGCAATTGGGGCGAAGAATTCGTCTATTCGAAGACCAGGGCAGTTGCGCTCGCCAAGGCAACCAACACGCCGGTCCTCTTTACCGAGGCCGCGCTTCCCGTCGAAGTCGCCGAGCCGATCAAGACAGCGGACGCGCCCGTAGTAGTGGAAATGACCCGCGCACCGATCATGGCAATCCAGCCGACAGGTGAAGAAGTTGCACTTGCCGAGGTAGTTACTGCACCTCCCGCGGTGGAAGAGCTTGCGGCGGCACTCCCGGCCACGGCCAGCAACCTGCCGCTGATCGGCCTCCTTGGCCTCATGGCTTTACTCGCTGCGTTCGCCACACGCACGGCCGCAAAGCGCATTCAGTAGAGCATCGTAATTGCTCGCGCGGTGCCGCAACCGGGCGCTGCGCGACGGGCACGGAGGAAAGCAGGAACAGAATGAACCCCTTCAACATAGTGACGAATACAGTGCGTATGAGCCTGGCCGGCCTGGCAAACCTGTTGTGCGGCTGTTCGCACGGGAATACAACCTTCCCGATCACGCTCCAGGCGAGCACCTATGTTGTGTGCCTGGAGTGTGGCCGCCATCTCCCCTATGATTGGTCGAGAATGTGTATCGGCAGGGGGTTTATGGTTTGGTCCGTCCCTCCCCTGGAACGCGCGTTGGAACCAGCAGGTAAGGCCACCCGGTGAGCGCCTTCCCGTTACTGGCCATGGTTTGTCTGGCAGCCAATGGTGGGCTCCAGGCTGCCGACCCGTTCCGCATTTCGGTAAACGTCGACCTCGTCGTCCTTCACCCCGCCGTGCGCGACGGAAAAGGCCGGTTTGCTTCCGATTTGCACGCGCAGGATTTTGAAGTATACGAAGCCGGCGTCCGCCAGACCATCAAGTTCTTTCAGCACGAGGATGCTCCGGTTACCGTCGGGCTGCTTATCGATCACAGCAGCAGCATGAGGCATAAGCTTGACGAGGTGGTTGCCGCCGCTCGGATATTCGTCCTCTCGAGCAGCCCCGAGGACCAGATGTTCGTCGTCAACTTCAACGAGAAGGTGACACTCGGCCTCCCCGACGCGGTCGGTTTTACCAATCGCTCCGCGGAACTCGAACGGGCTATCTCCAGGACTCCCGCCGGCGGTATGACGGCTCTCTACGACGCTGTTCTCCGCGGCCAGGAGCAATTGCAGGCTGGCACGCGCGAGAAGAAGGTGCTCATTATCATCAGCGACGGCGGCGACAACGCCAGCACGCACAGCCTGGCCGAAGTATTGAAGATTGTGGGACGCTCCGGCGCCCTCATCTACACCATCGGCATCTTTGATCCAGACGACGAAGACAAGAATCCGGACGTCCTGCGCCGCCTCGCCGGGGCCACCGGCGGCGACGCCTTCATCCCCGACAGACTCGAAGACGTGGTTGCGATTTGCGAACGCATTGCGCGGGATATCCGCCACCAATACACGCTCGGATACGTTTCCAACAGCGCAGCGAAACCTGGTGTTTACCGGTCTATTCGCGTGGTCGCGCGGTCCGCCGGGAATGGCAAACTCGTGGTGCGCACCCGCTCGGGCTACATTGCCGGCAAGGCTGAGAAGTGAAACTGATCATCGCCAGAAAACCGCTGCAGCGCGTCTTGCGCTGGAGCCAGCGATCGCTCCTCGTGATCGCCGTGTCGATGCTTGCCTGGTGCGGCTACGTTCTCGTTGACACATGGAGTTTTCAGCGCACTGAACAACGTCAGTTTGAGGCGCTGCGAGTTGACCGAATCGCCACTACCGGCGCGATTCCCCCACCAGCGTCAGGAGGCCTGATCGGCCGCATCGACATTCCGCGTCTCGATGTTTCCGTGGTTATCATCGAAGGGACCGGTGCCACTACTCTTCGCCGGGCCGTCGGACACGTTCGTGGAACAGCCCTGCCGGGGCATCGAGGAAATATTGGCATCTCCGGGCATCGCGATACGTTCTTCCGCCCGCTGCGGAATATTCGGAAAGGCGACGTCATCACCGTCACCACGCTGGAAGGGGATTATCGTTATCGCGTCGTTTCGACTAAAATCGTGACGCCGTCCGATGTCGCTGTCCTGGATTCGGACGGGCGAGAAATCCTCACCCTCATCACCTGCCATCCGTTCTACTTCGTCGGCGCTGCCCCCAACCGGTTCATCGTTCAGGCCGAAAGAATCTAACGCTGGCAACTATGGGTTGGGAAGGCAGGGCCCACTTCAGGGCCGAACCGAAATGCCGTTCCGACCTCGGAAATCGATCACTGGCGACATCGTAGCTGCGCGTGCCGGTCCAAGCCGGTGAGCCGGCACGAGCAGCACGCGGCAGGCGGTCCGAAGAATAACTAACTAAGCTTTCGCCTTCTTTGCCTTGGGCGGCACGATTGCATCTTTCGCGGCTTTGGCCACCCGGAACTTCACAACCTTCTTCGCGGCGATCTTGATCGCCTGGCCGGTGGCAGGGTTCCGGCCCATCCGCGCTTTCCGCTCGACCCGGACCAGGCGCCCAATTCCCGGTAGAACGAAAAGGCCGTTCTTCTTAACTTCGGTAACGGCCGTCTGAGCGAGCGTATCCAACAGGTCCTTCGAAACTTTCTTCGTGACCTCGCATTTCTCTGCGAGGGCTTGGATGATCTGCGTTTGTGTCATCGTGATTCTCCCATTTCGGCATATCGCCGATGAGTCGATGGTACGTCAAGACCGGGTGATTTCAAAGGCGATTCTGGTTGCAGGAAGTCGAGAAGCGCTTTGACAGGGCTGCCGGCCGGATCGAAGCGCACCAATGACGGTCCCTGGACTTTTGGCTTCTGGTCTGGCTGAAGCCTAACGCGCGGGTGTTCCGGGCGTACTGGGCCGCAAGCGCATTTGCTCACGCGATGAAACCACATCCGCTGCATCGAGGGCAGCCCAGCCAAGCTGCCCTGCTCCAGATCCATAATCACCGACTTCCCCGGCTGACACTGAGGAACCGTAGCTGCCTGCCGGCCCAGTCGCCCGGTTTCGGCGCCGGCGAGAGCCGTATCAGTTCGACCACGTTCCACGCCTGCTCACCTGTTGGGAGTCGGGGCGACACGTGCAAGCGCGCAAGACGCAGAATCTGCATCCGGCACTGCATTTGCTGCAGGGCTGCCTTCCGTACGCCGTGGAGGGTGCCCCGCTCAAGCTGCGTCCGAGCGGCCGTTTGGACCGGCCGGAAGCAGCCCGCCAATTGGCGCCCGGCGTGCATCAGTTCACTCGAGCCGCGCAACAGCCCCGCGACGGGGCTTCTGTCGCTAGCATGCGCGGCTTCGAGGGCCGGGGCCGCTCAGCCTCGCCGATCGGGAGAATGTATATGCGCCAGCAGTGGATAAAGACGGCATTACTGACATTGACGGCGCTGCTGTGCGCCCAGGCGGCAACGCGATCTAAGCCGGCACTGGAGCCGAATCGCATCAACGATGCGAGGCTAACCCCTGTGATCGGCCCGAATGCGAAAGGATCCGCCGTGATACGCGCACAAATCCTGCTTGACCGCGCGCATTTCTCTTGCGGCCAGATCGATGGTGAATGGGGGGCCAATGTCCAAAGGACCGTTGCAGCCTTCGAACGTGATCGAAATCTCCCGGCCGAGGGAAACATCGGCGCGGCTACTTGGGGCGCACTGAATTCCGATCAGGGTCCAGTGCTCACAACCTACACGATCCTTCCGGAAGACGTTGCGGGACCTTTCGGCGCCCTGCCGGCGGACGCCATGAAACAAGCCAAATTGAAGTACCTCGGTTTCGAATCTCCTTTGGCCGGCCTCGCCGAGAAATTCCATTCCAGCCCGAAGTTGCTGCAGGCGCTGAACCCCGGCAAGGACTTCGCTCAGGAGGGGGAGCAGATACTCGTCCCCAACGTGATCGCAGAGCCGCCGGGCAAGGCCGCGAAAGTAGTGGTCTCGAAGTCGGACAGCTCAGTGAGCGCATTCGATGAGAACGGCAATCTTCTGGCCTACTATCGGGCAACGATTGGCAGCGTGCACGATCCGTTGCCGATCGGCGATTGGAAGATCCTGGGGGTGGCCAGGTACCCGGTGTACCACTACAACGGCGGGCTGTTCTGGAATGCGCACGACCCCAAGGAGAAAGCTGAGATCGCGCCTGGCCCGCGGAACCCTGTAGGCGTCGTATGGATCGACCTTTCCAAGGACCACTACGGCATCCATGGAACGCCGGATCCCTCGGAGATCGGCCACACCCTGTCGCACGGCTGCATCCGGCTGACCAACTGGGACGCCTGGGAGCTGGCCGCAATGGTGAAGCCTGGCACTCCGGCGATCCTCAAGGATTGATGCGTCCGCCCCCTTTTGGACGTGATTCGCGCAAATCAGCGAAAGACCGAGAGCCCAGCCCCTGTTTAGAAATTCACGGCTTGCTGATGCGTATCTCCGGCGCGGAGGAAAATCGACACTGCAATATTGGCTTGAAAAGGTGGCCCTGGGTGAACGGGCGGCGGATCGTAAGCCGGCAATGGAACATCACAAGGCCCTAAAGTGGGCCAGTTAGTGTGATCGCCAGCGCAAGGAATACTTATCTATCTCCGCGGCTTCGTCGGATCGGCGGTTTGATGCCATGCTGTCCTTCAAAACCGTCCGTGCCCGATACTGAGCCTCCTCGAACGACGGGGCAACGCCGTGGTCGCCGAGATCGGTGGACCAGCGGAAGTCGTTATGGCTGTCCCTTTCGGAGACAGTGTACTGTGCCCGACTCCCGGCAACGTCGATGAACGTGAATGACTGGCTCATTGCAATCCTCGCTTGCCATTCGACACCCGGATAGGTCTTGAGCACCTTAGGTCGTCTGTCACCCGATGTCGCTTACGAGCGGGGTTTGCCTGCCGGCGTACAGTAATCGAGGCTTGTTTACTTTCCGTCTTTGGCTCAATGCAGCGAGCTGAGGGAATCGGATACGTGGCGCCGTTCATCTCAGCGATTGCCAATTTGCCGCTCTCAACTGCCGCGGCCCGGTCCTTGCGGCGGATAGCACTCACCATTGCCTTTACGCACGGCATGGCCCGGTGCAGCCTCTCAGAATCCGGAAGATGCGTCGGCCACCTGTCTGAACTCATCGCTTTGTAGGCCCGATACGCTGGTCGGGTCATCTGGTGCATTTCATAGAGGCATTCTTGCCCGAACTCGATCTGATCGTCCCAACCAGCTTCACCCGATATCTCTAACGAGTGGACGATCTCCATCAAAAGATCTTTCGTGCTTTCCTGTAACATGAGCGCACCTCAGTTTCTTGCAAACGCTGGCAGACGCCACATTGGCGTTGATAGGCGGGTTTGGACTTATTCGATTGTACCATGAACACCAACTGTGCTACCTGTATACCGCACAATATATGTCGATCTGGACGCGACGAGAGCGTCGGGTGAAAGGGGACCAGCGGCCACAGGGCCTGCGGGCGGGTCCGAATGTCCGTGAGATGGCCGGGCGGACGGGCAGCAGGCGGTTCGACTACTGGGGGCCGGGCCGCGGAGTTCGGCGTACTGAGTCGAATCGGCATAATTAGCTACTCTGCGGGTGGCGCCTTGGCACTCTCGACGGTCTATGGTCCGGCTGAGGGAAGGCCGGATCTCGGATTCCCGATCTATGCCGCAGGCGCGAGTTCGAATCCACCGCCGCAAGGAGCCCCGCAGCGATTCATCGCTATAGCCGCTGACGACCAGTGCTGATACCGTTTCGGCCAAAGCGGGATCAAGGCTCCCGTTTACCGGCGGCGCAGTTGCTGGCATCACGCTTGATCCTGATGTTGGCCGACGGTCTGCCGTACCGGACCATTCAGGAGCGACTGGACCCCACGGCGCCGGCCATCCTTCTGAAGGGAACGCTTCGAGAAGCATCGCGTGGCGGGCCTGCGGGAGATCCGGCATCCGGGCCAGCAGCCGACAGTAATCACCCCTGCTTTGCAGGCAAAGGCGTTGGAGGCGAGCCGCCGGAAGCCGCGAACGCCAACAGCGTCGCGAAGTGCTGTCCCGCGTCGCGCCGGGTTTCGCACCAGCCTAGACTGCCAGCTTAAAGTGGCGGATCGTGTTGGGTTGGGAAGCGGCTTCGGGAGCCTCAAGCACGTTCGGGCGATCCTGGAGGAATAGGGCGGTCAGCCATTCTTCGGCCAAGGCATCATTCCACGGTAGATAGCGGTCCAGGTTCGCAAAACAGAGCTCTGCGTGCCAGTTTCTGGTCGCGTCGCGCCTGAATGTCACCGCAACACCAGAGGGGAGATGTCGGGCCGAGGTCTTCCGGAGGTAATTCTCGTTAATCTCCCGCAGACCGCCGGTGAGCGGACCGGCTCGAAGGATACCTTGGCCGGCGTTGAAACGCAGCAGCCTCGCTACATTCACGATAGTCCAATCTGTCCCGAAAATACGTCCCACGGTGTGCTGCGGGTCAAGGGGAACATCCATGCTCCTTGATGATCCCACGGTTGCTCTCCCAAAATGTGCCATAGCCGGATTGCTATTGAACCTTGGAAAGCCCGGCCGGAGAGGAGCAGCGGCTCTAACGGTCTTAACTGCAGCTATCGATACAGACGAGAGTTTCACCCCAAACCGCTTCGGCGTGCCAATTAGCCAGGCCTAAGCTGGTTCGTGAAGAGTATACTGAGGTCAAAGGATGCTCTGTGTGATATGAAACGCTTACTCGTGATGGTATCGCTGCTCGCAATATGGGCAGTTTCAGTGTTTGCCATGTGGCCCTGGTCTTCCGGCAAGGAATACCGCATGACTGCTAGCGACACCGTTCCGGCAGCGAACGGGATCGTAAAAGCCAAAAGAGATAAAGCTAACGGAAACACGAGCTTGGATATTGAGGTGAGCCACCTTGCGAATCCATCGAGGCTGACTCCGCCCGCCAATGTCTATGTCGTCTGGGTCCGCCAGAGCGGCGGAGATGCAATTAGACAGGCGAGTATCGGGATAGACAATAACCTAAATGGACAATTGAAAGTGGTCACGACGTTAAAGGATTTCGATTTGTTCATTACCGCTGAACAAAGCGAAACCGTGACCGCCCCATCGAGCGTCGAGATCCTGCGTACACACGTAAGTATAAGTTAAGGGGTGGCAAATATCCATCTTGGCGGGCTGCTTCCGGCCAATCCAAACGGCCGCTCGGACGCAGCTTGGGCGGGACACCCTCCATCGCGGCGGATTCGGGACCAGATCCAAACCGCTTGGCCGATATTGTTTTCCGCAGCTTCCAGGGTGCAATCAACCGATTTCCACAACGGTCTGGAACATTTGTGGCGGCAAGTTGATACCGCATGTTTTCAACCGATCGTAGAACTTAGGTCGAATGCCTGTTGCCCGGAAGCGACCCAAGACCCTCCCCGATTCAGCCATGCCAGTCTTTTCGAATAGGAAGATATCCTGAAGCGTGATGATGTCCTGCTCCATGCCGACCACCTCCGTGATATGTGTGACGCGGCGCGTTCCGTCGGTGAAGCGCGAGGTCTGGACGAACAGATCGACGGCCGAGGCAATCTGCGATCGAATGGAACGGATGCCCATATTCGCATTGGCCATTCCCA
The DNA here is from genome assembly GCA_963796485.1 of Bryobacterales bacterium. Lineage (GTDB taxonomy): Bacteria > Acidobacteriota > Terriglobia > Bryobacterales > Bryobacteraceae > CAWCDJ01. The sequence continues at coordinate 1,579,897 of CAWCLV010000004.1, read as the reverse complement.
CCATGACCTCCAGCCGGCCCAGGCCGTCGCGGGGGGTATTGGCGTGAAGCGTGGTGAGCGATCCATCGTGGCCGGTGTTCATGGCCTGCAACATGTCCAACGCCTCCGCTGAGCGAACTTCCCCTACAATAATCCGGTCGGGGCGCATACGCAGTGAGTTGATCACGAGCTGGCGAATGGTAATCGCGCCGACCCCTTCCACATTGGGGGGCCGGGTTTCCATGCGCGCCACATGCGTCTGCTGCAGGCGCAATTCGGCGGCGTCTTCAATGGTCACAATGCGCTCGTCTTCCGGGATGTAGGACGAAACAGCGTTGAGCAGCGTGGTTTTACCAGAACCGGTGCCGCCGGAGATCAGGATGTTGAGGCGCGCTTTCACGCAGCTTTTGAGCAGTTCCAGCATGCCTTCGGTGAGGGCGAGTTTTGCCACCAGATCTTCGCCTTTGAGAGCCTGGCGGCCGAAACGGCGAATGGAAAGCAGGGGACCGTCCACAGCGACCGGGGGGATGACGGCGTTGACGCGTGATCCGTCGGGAAGACGCGCGTCCACCATCGGGGAGGATTCGTCTACGCGCCGGCCGACTCGCGACACGATCTTCTCAATGATCCTCAGAAGATGGGAATCGTCTTTGAACTCCACTGGGGTGCGATACAGTTTGCCGCCGCGCTCCACATAGACCATCCGGGGAGTGGTCACAAGGATGTCCGAGATCGTGGGGTCTTGCAGCAGAGGCTCGAGCGGGCCCAAGCCGAAAACTTCATCCAGGATTTCCTCAATGACTCGGTCCTTCTCGACCAGGCTGAGGGGCGTCTCCTCTTCTTCGACGAGCCTGGCGACGGCAGTACGGACTTGCGCGCGGACACGGTCCCCCGGCATCGAGGACAGCGCCTCCAGATTGATCCGATCCAGCAGCTTTCGGTGAAGCGTGAACTTCAGTTCCTGGTATTCGGGAGTCGATCCCTCCTGGCTGAATAGGCGATTTACCCAACCGGCTTCCCGGACCTGGCCCGTTCTCGATACAGGTTCCAATACAGATGTCATGGGGGTGTTCCTCTTTCAACGACGGAGCCTCTTCTTAGTGAGGTTCGCCTATTCTCGTTTAGGTTCGCTAGACTAGCTGCCGTGGAGCATGCGGCCCTTCCACGTATGCCTTCGTAGAGATTGGGCTTGTGGTTAGGGTCGCTGGCCCCTTTCAAGGCTGCGCGTCTGATATGAAACGAGGCCCCCATTGTGCGTGCGGCCCTTCCACTTGCCGAGGAGGGACGTTCCCGGCGAGGGACACGCGGAAGAAGGCGACGATGGGCCTGGGGAACATTACCCAACGTAAGCTGCAAAGCGAGGCGAACACAAGTCCACTTCGGTGAACACAATGGCTAATACGATCCGCGGGCGCCCCGAGCGGGCATGCGGACGATAGCAGCAAGGGGGGCAGCGGCCCAGACCCGCCTTGGCCCCGGCATCAACGGTCCAGTGAAACCGTGACCAGAACGTGTCGATGATACCCCGCTGTTCCCTCCCCGGCAGGTATAAGGGAGGCGATCGTGAACCGTCGCCGAGACGAGCGCGATCTTCGCTTTTGCGTACTCCGGGCCGCTACTTCGTCAAGAGTAGAACCGCCGGGTCGGATCCAGGGTAGCGCAAGGCACTCGCCATCGTCACACACTGTGGATCGGCGTGCTCTAAGACTCCTATCTCGGTTTCGCGCTCGCGGCAGCCTTCGCCAGACGTGCGTCCTTCATCGCAGCCGCCGCAACGGCAAAAAAAACGATGAGAAGTACGACGCCGTACATTATAAAGACCATATATCGCCTCCCTTTGAGAATTGCGATGATCGCTTCGATATCAGCGCGTGCGGCATCACTCTGTCTACCTGCAACCGATCGGAATGACCGCACCACGCGATCGAATTCATCATTGACCTGGAGCTGGATGCGCTCGGCCCACTCGACCTGTTTGCCGTGCCGCTTATCGAGATCGCCCGGACACCGAGGGCGCGGGCTGCTCAAGACATGCCTTAGCTTCTTTCGTCTTCCCGTTCAATTCCCGCACTATTTGGCCGTCCGAACAGCCCGTCGTCCGGACGGCCCCACCGATGGACTGAATTAGCGGGCGGCAGCGCCGGCGATCTCCTGGTGTTTGACTGCGTGCACGGCAATCTCGACGGGCCGCGCCGTCTGCAATGATCCCCCTGGCCCTTTCTGCCTCATCTGCCGTGCCATGAGCCACGAGGAGGAACTTATCGGATTTGACCGCGGATTCGTATTGCACGATGCTGTCTTTAGGGACGCCAATGCCGTACAAACCCGCGCCGATCACACTTAGTCCGCCTATGACGACGGCGCCCTCCAGCGCGGCGACGACCCAGGCGACTAGAGGCCCGGCTACCGGCACCGGCCCGATGCCCGGGATGGCGAAGAAAGCCGATCCGAACAAGAGTCCCAAATACCGCCCCAGAAGGCGCCGGACTTGCCCCACCGCTTCATTCGGTCGCCGGCATTGTAATAACCCACGACGTGCTCCTCGTGTGGTAATCCTTGCCGACGATGGACAGCTTCTTCATCTCAAACCCGGACCTCTGGAGTTCCTTCAAAGCCGCCTCGGCTTGGGAGTGAGTTTCGTAAATGGCTACAACCGCGTTTGTTTCAGACATGATATGTTCTTCCTCTTGCCTTGGGGCAGTCAGGGGCTTGCTGACAGCCCCTGCGAGATGCCGCTCTCATGGTTACCTGGCTGCGATTGGCGCGCCGATCTCCGTGCCAATCAGTTCGCCGGAGATTACCAGTTCCACGCGTCGATTTTGCTGCCGGCCCTTGGCGGTATCATTGGAAGCCACCGGTTGGTTTTCTCCGAAGCCCCTCGAAGTGACTGAACTCGCCGCCATTCCCTGCTGCGTGAGGTAGTCGCGCACGGCCCCGCCGCGCTCCTCGGATAGCCGCTGGTTGTACGCAGCGCCGCCGACACTGTCGGTGTAACCTTCTACCTCGAGCTTCAGGCCGGGATGCCCTGAGACGATGCCGGCGACCTTCGCCAGTTTCTCGCGCGCCAGGGGCCGCAACGAGTATTTGCCCGTGTCGAAAAGGACATCGGACATATTCACGATCAAGCCACGAGCTGTGTCGCGGGTCTGGAGAACGGCGTTGAATTGCTTCAGCAGTTGCGCTCGCAACTCCACCTTTTCGGTTTCCGCCTGCGCTTTCTCCGTTGCCGCACGATCGAGGTCGGCTTTGTTCGCCGCCCGTTGTGTCTCATTCTCCCGCTTCAGCCGATCCGTCTCGGACGCAGCTGCAGCCGCGCGCGCTTCGTTCTCCAGCTTCAAGCGGTCGGCGTCGGCCGCCGCGGCGGCCATTCGCGCGTCGTTTTCGCGCTTCAGGCGATCCGCTTCAACAGCAGCGGACGCAGCCTGCGCGTTGTTTTCGCGTGTCAGGCGCTCCGACTCTGCCTGTGCCGCGATCCGGGCCTGCTCCGCTTCCCGTGTGACGCGATCCGTCTCGGACTGAGCGGCAACCCGTTCGTTATCGGCGCGTGCTTCGCGCTCCGTCGATTGCCGGCGCTCCATTGCAAGGGCATCTTCTTCCTGGCGCTTAACCGCAATTGCCCGTGAGTCCTCAGCCGTCTGCACTGCTTCCCGGGCAGTCATGGTCACAGGCTTCCTGCCGGCCTTGCGTTCCTGGTAGGCTTCGGCTTGGGCGAGGCTTTTCTCAGCCTTTTGAAAGGTCTCGGCGGAAAAGCGGTCGGCGCCTACAGCGCGTGCAATTTGCACGGCGTTGCGCGCTTCGTAGAGTTCCAGTGGCAGCCTCTGATCGATCTTCAGCGCCAGCGGGTTTGCCAGACGCTGATATTGGCCCCGCTGCAACAGTTCGTACTTGGCGTCGATCTCCTCGATTTTGCCTTTCGTGTCCGGGCGCACCACGTTCTCCATAACAATGAGATCGCTCGGCCGAGTGACCGCGTAGTAAGGTTCTGCGGTGACCACCAAGCCAAATGCCTGAAGCTCGGTAGTTACGTCCAGCTTGCTCTTAGTTCCATTCAGCAGGATCTCGCCCAGGTTGGCGGTGCGCCCTTCGGGTGTGATGGCCCACAGAACATATGTCAGGTACTCGGACCCTTGTTTCGTCGCGGGCTGCAGGTTATCGAATTCCACTTCGATTTCGATGTAGCCCTGCTTGCTCTCCACTTTGGCCTCGCCGCGGGCGTTTGGCAGCAGTTCAGTGCCGCGGAAATCGATCTTTGTCGCACCGCTACGGTGCTGGTAGTTGATTGCCTTGACGGTTCGCGTCGTTACCGTGACGCGATAGATGGGCATCGCGCCAGCGGCCATTCTGGCTTCATTCTCGGTCGATTGCTGAACCGAGTTCAGAGTTTGCGGCGGCGGAGCCGCCATTAATCCACATACCGTAAGGAATGCGCCGATAAACTTCATTTTGTCCTCTCTATTCTCTTTCCACTAGCGCTCTCGCGCCGAGTACTTGTTCAGGAGAGCCATCAGGCGAGCGGCCGATTTGGGCGCACGCCTCCCATTGGTCACGATGTCCCGGTTCTCCAGTTTCTTGCCGTAAAGCGTGGCGTTGTCATCGAGATCCTGGCGGAGGGTCGCTCCTTCCAGGGCAAGACCGGCAAACAGGCCCTGGGACCGCGACCACGAAAGAATCTCCGCGTGCATCTGGGCATCGGTTTGAGCTGTCGCCGTGCGCCCCACGGGGCCAGCCGCGACTGAGCCCTCGGCGCCCAAAGTGAACTTGCTCGAGAGCAGCTTGTCCGCTCCCCGTTTCGACATCACCAGCATAATCAGGTCCGTTGAGGAGCCGCCGATCTGAAAGCCAACGCTCCCGCCCTCGATGCGAACCGTGCCGGGGGCCGACCAGCCAGTGCCGCTCTTGTTACGGCAAGACAGATACCCCTTTCCGTACTTACCGCCGACTATGAACGCCCCAGTCTTGAGGTCTGGCACGATGACGATACAGTGCGCCTTCTCCAGCAGATCCTGCGGAATCCCCTTGTCAGGCGTCGCCATTACCTCCGAGAGGACCGACGCTGCCTCGCCCAGACGGTCGGCAGGCTCTCTATCGATCGCCATCAACGACGTTGTAAGGGCCAAACCGGCCACGATCATTAATTTCATTTGTTGTGCCTCTTCTATCGCGGGTATTCGCCGCGACTGCTTTGCTAGTGCACGGCTGGCGCCATAGTCGGCGGATGAAACGACGGCGCCGCGGCAAACGATGCAGGAGAAGGGGGTTGTGGGTAGAATCAGGAGCCGTGCCGGATCCGTGGCTCGTGACAGAACATCGAGCGGCCTTTGGTAAATGCAGGTTCTGCTGCGCGAAGTGCAGATTGTGCCCACTGCTGCCCGGTGCGGCCCTCAATTTCCTTGCGGCCGGGGCTTGCTCAAGCGGCAGCAGTGGCGTAGTCGAACGCAGCATGCCAATACGGGGGTCGAGATCACGACTTTGTAAAAATCGCAATTCCGCATTTGCGTGGCAGGTAGTTGCCGAGGACCGTGATAGTTCGTGGATTACGCGGCATTGACGAGACGCTCGCTAACATCCGCTCTCTCCCGCCGATCCTCATCGGCAGCGCCTTGGCATTGGATACAACGCGATGCCCAGGGCACGGCCGCGAGACGTTTTGGGCTGATGGCCGATTCGCAGTCAATGCAGGTTCCAAATCCGCCGTCGCACAGCCGTCGCAACGCTCCTTTTACCTCACGCAGCAGGGTGGATTCACGATCCACGTTTCGAATCGCCAAATCCCGTTCCGACGCGTATTGAATCTCGTCCATCTGGTCCGCGCTCTTTTCGATTGCGATGCCGTCCCGGTATCGCAATAGTTGAATCAGCTGGGCTTCTTTTCGTTCGAGGATTTCTTTGACCCGATCTATTTCGGTCGATGTGTTTTGCACGGTGGTTCCCTCTTCGTGTCTCAGACTGCCTGCCGTTCTGTGCACGCAGCGGTCCAGGCGAGAACCCCGGCTATTTGGAGGCTGGCCGATGGACCCGCTGGCAGAAAGCGGAGGTTCACCGTGGCCGAGATGCAAATGCTGCACCTGGAGTGCGAGATTTGCCGGGCCGCCACCAGCGGTTCCCGGTCCGACGGGGGCCGGTAATGGCCGTGAGCAGGTTCCAACTGCCGCGTGACAGCGAAGAGACGCAAATCCGTATCGAGGCGAACGCTTTCTACGATCGACATGGCGAACTCACGCGCCCGCGCGAGCGTCGCGTTTTTGGCCTGCACTGTGGCGATTCCTGTTTGCACGGCGGTCCCCAGGAAGACGTTGTTGCTGGCGTTGGCTATGCCGTGCTGCCCCACTGGAAGGTCGTCCGCCGCCATGTCGACGGACTAGGATTCCCCTGTAAGCCTGCATGCAACAACTGCAGGGTCAGTGCAGGTTCTGCGTCCCGTGCGCCGTTGACATCCGCTCTTCGGCAGTGCAATTCGAGGCGTAGTCCCCGTGTGGCTCAATGGGTCGTCATGGCCCCGCACTTGCAATCACATTTCGTGCAAGGAGAGACAATGCTTTGGACAATCTGCGTAATTCTGCTGGTGTTGTGGGCTCTGGGAGTCGCCACCTCTTACACCGCTGGCGGCCTGATCCACATACTGTTGGTCGTTGGTTTGGTAGTGCTCGTAATCCGCCTGCTGCAGGGCCGCAGGATCATGAATTAGCGGTCGGATGAGCTAACTCGATAAGAAGGCTATCGAGCCCCCGTAGGTCAAGGATGTTCAACTTGGTAAGTCTAGGAGAGTAAACTACATGCCCTTAGTAAACATCGTTATTGCGCTGATCGTCGTCGGCGTTGCGTTGTGGCTGATCAATACGTTCATCCCCATGGCATCCAGCATCAAGACCATTCTGAATGCAGTGGTTGTGGTCGCGGTTGCCGTTTGGGTCCTGCAAGCGGTTGGATTGTGGGGACGCATAACCAATTATAAGTTTACACAATGAGCCCGCGCAGTTTGGCCGGCGTCTTAATCAGAAGATTCGGCAGGGGCCTGCGGTGTGCAGTTCCGGGTTGTAGGCATGGCTCAGCCCGCAAATTCGTTTGAACTGAAGGGCAAACTGCGCTTTCATGCCGAAAGCGTTTATAGCCCACTGTCAATGGCGGCATCCGCCGTATACGCTGGAATCCTCCAGGGCATTGGCGCCCCGGAGGGGTGCGGCGACAACCATGACGTCTCCCAAAAACTCTCAGAAAGGGTTGATTATGAATCTGCACATCGAGCAGCGGGAAAGCGAAGGGATCGTGATTCTCGACTTGAAAGGTCCGCTCACTTTAGGTCATGGAGATCTGGAACTGCGGGACAGACTACCTGCACTGCATCAATCCGGCAACGTCAATATCATATTGAATCTCAAAGAGGTTAGCGAAATTGACAGCACTGGATTGGGGACGCTGGTATTTGGACTCGCCAGGCTGCGCAAGACCGGCGGGAGGCTGGCGCTGGTCAACCTCAATCGGTCGCACCTGGAACTGTTCTTGTTGACGAAGTTGGCCATCGCCTTTGAGTTCTTCGAAGATGAGCAGGATGCGGTGAACAGCTTCTTCCCGGATCGCGCGCTGAAGCGTTTCGATATCCTCGACTTCGTCCAGCAGAAGAACGATCGCAACTCGGATCGCGGCCTTCCTTCTCCCGCGGCTTGCTAAATTGTGAAACTCAAGGGGGCTTACATCAAACTCACCCCCGATCAAGTGCGCGGCAATCGCAAACTCGCCGCCGAAATGCTGGAGATCAGCCATAGATTATTTCCACCTGACTGGAGTCTGAGATGGGCGGAGAGTCAAAGCCACCGCAGCCGAACACTTCTCGCAACGCCAGCAGATCGCCGCGGCTCCTGCTCAACGCGGCGGCGCGAATGTTCAGGCAGGCCTCGGTCGAATGGGTCAACGATAATTGCCCGCGCCTCGGCGCCTCCGTTGCGTTTTATACTCTGCTGTCGGTGGCTCCCGTTATCGTGATAGCCCTCGCCCTGGCCGCTGTTGTTTATGGCCAGGACGCCGCCCGAGGCCGGCTCGCCTGGGAACTCCGGAGCATCGGCGGTCCGGACGTAGCACGGACGATTCAGGAAATCATCAGAGACGCCTCCAAGCCCCGGACTGGCGTGATTGCGACCCTGTTCGGCCTGGCGGCCTTGGTTTTTGGCGCCTCTTCCGTCTTCGTAGAACTGCACGAAGCGATGAACACAATCTGGCATGTCTCGCTTCCCCCCGACCGGAACAATGCTGCCACGGTCACTCGGCTGATCAGGGATCGTTTCTATTCTTTTGCGACTGTACTGGGCGTCGGTTTCCTGCTGCTGGTTTCTTTGGTTTGGAACGCCTGGATTGTGGCGATGAGGATCGCCGTGCCGCGGGCTGCCGCGTTTGCAGTCCTATATCTGGTAATAGCCGCGCTGTTTGCCGTTCTTTACAAAATTCTTCCGGACATCAAGCTGAAGTGGGGCGACGTCGCCCTCGCAGCCGCAATCACCTCGTTACTGTTCATGATTGGCAAGCATTTCATGGGCCTGTACTTCGCGCATACCACCTTCGGGTCGAGCTATAGCGCTGCCGGTTCGCCGATTGTAGTGTTGCTATGGCTGTACTACTCGGCGCAGCTGTTTTTTTGGGGCGCTGAGTTCAGCAAGGTATACCGGACAACCGCGGGATCCCCAAGCGGCCGGCAACAGTGAGGGCGCCCGAGGTCGGGCCGGCGGGTAATGCTGTCAGCACGCAATTAATCGCGGGCATGTTGTGGCCACGAGATTGCAGCATGGGCGGAGAGATCACAATCATGGAGAAAACTGAAATGACCGGCAATAGAGGTTCTGCGCTACTGATTTTCTTTACCGGGCTGGGAGCGGGCATCGCCGTGACGGCCTTACTTGCGCCACGGTCCGGCGCCGCGACGCGCCGCCTCATCGGCCGCAAGGTCGAACAGGGGAAGCACCGGATGCAGGAGCAGGCTACCGCCGCGCAAGACTATGTCATGGGGCAGCGAGAGGAATTGCGGGATCGGCTCAAAGAGGTGACTGAGACGATTGGCCGGAACTGATGGGCCCGGCTCAAGTAAGAAAGTGAATCGCCCGATTCTGCCGGCCGGAGAGCCGTGCGCGAGGCTTGCAAACCGGTGAGCCCGTGCGCCTTGCCGCTCTAAGCATCCGCAACCGTAACCGTGGGTGCAAGCGTGTCTTTGAAGGCTCACTAAAGTAGGAGGTGCGCGTGAAGAACAGGATAATTGTAGCGGCGGTTCTGCTAGTCGTCGTGTTTCTGGCAGGCTTTGTTCCTTCTTATGCGAAGGCGCATCGTCTGGAGAACGAACTGCGCGAGGTTCGGCGGGAGGCGATTCTGGCCCAGCTCCGAGACTTGGCCAGCCTGGCGTACTTCCAGGCTATCCAGAAGGACTATGGGCTGGCGGCCGGCACGAGCACGCGTTTTTTCAATCGCACCCGGGAAGCTGCTAACCAGGCGCCGGACGCCAGCGCCAGAAAACAACTTGAGGACCTGTTAAGCTCCCGGGATCAGATCACAGCCGAGTTGGCGAAGGGCGACCCCGGAGTTCTGAACGATCTGCAGTCGCTATTTTCGAAAGCTCGTCAGGCTACGGGTGTTCCCTCTGGTTCACCGCACCCCGAATAGGGCCGCGCGAAAGGCTGCCGAGGCGCTCCGGCTGACCCTGGCTTCTGCGGCAACCTTGCCGGCCCAAGCGAACGCGCACCGCTTGGGCCGCCGCAGCAGATGCAGCTTCTGCCGCGGAGAGTGCACATTTTGTCAGCGACGTCTCGCCATACCGGCGCGGAGCCGGGTGAAATGTCGTCCAAGGTGCCGACAATAAAAACCGCAACACTCGCGTTTCCGACTCACATGGACATTCCTGAAAGCGATCGTCAGCTTCTCATCGAAATGCCCAACGGGCGCCTGGCTTCTTCGCGTTGGGAACCGTGAACCCGGCGTGACTAGTGAAGTCGTGGTTCGCTAGGAGCGAAACCAGCCGGGTTCACGGGAAAAGCCTAACAGCGGCGACCGGCTCGGTAAAGCGGCCCATCTTATTAGTCGGCCTTACCTATCGGGCAGGGGTAGACGCCGCCGCTACCTTGGCTGGCGCCGGCCTCTTCGCCGCCTTTTTCACGGCGGCTTTCTTCCCTCGCGGCACCGTTTCTTCGACTGCTTCGTGCCTTCGACCATCTGCGCTTTGTGAATCCTTTGTCAAAAATCATGACACACTCGAATCATAAGCCTGAGTGAGTTGCTCACGACAGGTAGTGGTCCGCTCCGCCGCCCTTCTTGACAAAGCCGTGCTGGCCTGTCTGAAAGATGTTCAACTCAGGCGGCATCCTGCTTTCCTCCAGGCGCCGAAAAGATCATGCCGGCGCAGGGTCCGGGTGTCAGTGGGCAGTCCCCGGCGGACAGGCCAGCATGCTGGTCACCGGCGTGGGAGTACAGGGTTTTGTCTTGCCAGAGATGGGTTGCTGGGGAGCGGGCCGGCCGGGCCGCCAGAAGCATACGCAGCAGCGCCGATCGGAGACGATCCAGTCGGAATCCAGGGCAGGGTCCGCTACCCTATTCTGTCCGCCACCCCCACTCGGGCGACTTGAGATGCGCTTCGATGACGCTTGATAGAATCTGGATCACAATTAAAAGGGGGTCGTATGGGCCAAACAGATGAAACCCCACGGAGCGACACGCCGGATGGCAGAGATTCCGAGGCGCAACAATGGCGAGCAGGCGATGAGCAAAATGCTCAGGAACGCCAACCGCCCAACGCAATTCCCGCAGACCCCGAGAAGTGCTTCGTTGTTGGAATAGGAGCATCGGCCGGCGGGCTTGAGGCTTTCGGCGAGTTCCTGAAGGCCCTGCCACGAGATACCGGCATGGCGTTTGTTCTTGTCCAGCATCTCGACCCGCATCATACGAGCGTGTTAGCCGGACTACTCGCGCAGCGAACGGAATTGCCGGTCATCGAGGTTTCGGACGGGACGGTCGTCCGGCCGAACCAAGTGTACGTAATCCCGCCTAACAGGAAGATGACCATAGCGCGAGGCGTGCTCCGTCTGACCCCCCGCGACGAAGCGGCCCGACGGCACATGCCTATTGATGCGTTCCTCTGCTCGCTGGCCAAGGACCAGAACGCCAATGCCGTGGGAGTAATCCTGTCCGGCGCGGCCACGGACGGCACTCTGGGGTTGAGGGCGATCAAAGCGGAGGGCGGCATTACGTTCGCCCAAGACGAATCCGCCAAATTCGACGGTATGCCGCGAAGCGCGATCGCGGCAGGGGTGGTGGATTTCGTGTTACCGCCAGATGCGATTGCCAGCGAACTCGGCGCAATTGCCCGGCATCCATACCGGACCGGAGCCCCGTCAGCCCCTTTGCGCCAGGAGGCGCCCGCTTTTTTTAGAATTCTGCGGCTGCTTCGCGCGGCTACCGGAGTCGATTTTTCGCAGTATAAGCCGAACACTCTGCTCCGCCGGATGGAGCGAAGGATCGTGTTGCAGAAGGCCGGCGGCCCGGACCGGTACCTGGAAATCCTGCAGCAGAACCCCGCCGAGGTGCGGGCGCTCTCCGAGGACCTGCTGATTAACGTGACCGAGTTCTTTCGCGATCCGCCGGTTTTCGAAGCGCTTAAGGAGCGCGCAATTCCCGAAATCGTTCGGAAGAAGCAGCCTGGCGATCCGATCCGGGTCTGGGCGCCGGGATGTTCCACGGGAGAAGAAGTTTACTCGCTGGCGATGTGCCTCGCCGAGTATATGCAGGCGGCCGGAGTTGACTTCCCGATGCATATTTTTGGTTCGGATTTGAGCCAGAAGGCCATTGAGAAGGCCCGCGCCGCTGTTTACGGAGCCAGCGCCGTGTCTGTGATCTCGCCAGAGCGCCTCACGCGCTTCTTCGTGCAAGTCGAGTCGGGGTACCAGATTGTTCGCTCATTGCGGGACAGGTGCGTCTTCGCTGTCCACAACCTCACCGTCGACCCACCGTTTTCTCGGATGGACCTGATCAGTTGCCGGAATGTGTTGATCTATCTCGGCCCAGGTTTGCAGCAGCGGGTCATCGATACGCTGTTTCACGCACTGCAACCGGATGGTTTTCTGGTGCTGGGCCAAGCGGAAAGACCCGGCATCCTGCAGGAATATTTTGAGGCGGTCGAATGGCAGGGCAACATCTACGAGCCAAAAATGGCGGCTCCCCGGACCGGATTCGAATTGCCGGCTCGCGTCGCGCCGTTCCCGGCTTTTAGACAAGAGGAGCCTCCGCCGATGCGCGGATCGAAACTCGCGGAGGGAGGGTCTCCCGGTCCTCTCCAAAGGCAGGTGGATCGTTTATTGCTGGCCCAGTATGCGCCGCCTTCGGTGGTCGTGGACGACAAGTACCGCATCATCGAGTTTCGGGGCGATGTGGGCAGTTTTCTAGCGCCGGACGCGGGAGAGGCAGAACTGGATCTGTTCCGCATGCTCCGCGACGATATCGCTCTGCAGTTGCGGGCGGCCGTGGAAGAGGCGCGGCAGAAGAATATGGGCATCCGCCTGGAGAGTATGCAGGTCTTCCGGCCGGATCCGCAGTTCGTCTCGGTGGCCGTCACCCCAATCTTGCCTGCCGGTTTGGGGCGGCACTTCGTGATCTCGTTCGAAGATGTTGCCCATAACGCATCAATTGCCCCCAAGGAATCGGAGAATACAGAAGAGGATCGGGAAGACCGGACAGACCCCCAGCGCCGCATTGCGCAATTGGAAGCCGAACTGACTTCCACGCGCCGATACCTGCAATCGATAATCGAAGAACTCCGGTCCGCGAACGAAGAAGCGCAATCGAGCAATGAGGAGTTGCAGAGTTCCAACGAGGAGTTGCAGACGGCAAAGGAAGAATTACAGGCATCCAACGAGGAACTGCAAACGCTCAACGGGGAGATGGACAGCCGCAATGCCGATTTGAAGCAGTTGAGTGACGACCTCCTCAATGTGCTGACCAGTCTGCAAACTCCGATCCTGATGCTGGACGGCTCGCTTCGCATTCGGCGGTTTACACAAGCATCCGAAAAACTGCTGAAATTGATCGCGACGGACGTCGGGCGGCCAGTTTCGGATTTGAAGCCCAGGATCAACGTTCCCGACCTGGAAGACATCGTCCGGCGAGTGATCGAAACCCTCGCTCCCTACGAACGGGAAGTGCGCGACCAGGAAGGCCGGTGGTACTCGCTTCGCGTGCGCCCGTATCGCACGGCGGACAATCACATCGACGGCGCCGTGCTCCAGTTGCTCGATGTCGATGAGTTGAAGAAGACCCTGGAGCAGGTGAGGCGTGCGCGAGATTATGCGTCGGCAATCGTTCAGACAGTCCGCGAGCCTTTGCTGGTGCTCGATCCACAATTGCGAATCGAGGCGGCGAACCGGGCGTTCTATCAGATGTTCAAGACCTCGCCCGAGGAAAGCCTGAAGCGACCGATCTACGAAGTGGGGAGCGGTGCATTCGACTTTCCCAAGCTGCGGGATCTGCTCGAAAACGCCGTCCGGAACACTCCCAGGATCGAGGATGTCGAACTTCAGCGCGATTTCGAGCGAATCGGCTCCAGGACGATGCTCTTGAACGCTCGCCGGATCGAGGAGGATGGCCAGCCCGAATCCATCCTGCTTGCCATGGAAGACATCACCGAGCGCAAGCGTGCTGCCGAAGCGCGCTACCGGCGGCTGTTCGAGTCGGCGAAGGACGCCATCATCATCGCCGACGCGGATACGGGTGAAATCATCGATTTGAACCCGTTCATCGAAAGCCTGGCCGGATACCGGCGTGAAGAACTCCTGCAGAAGAAGCTCTCGGAAGTCGAGCCTCTCGCCGGCAATCCCGAACTGGAATCGGCGCTCGAACGCTTGCGCAGCCAGGAGAAGGTACACCTCCCGGACCTCGTGCTGAAGGCGAAAAGCGGGCGGGGGATTCACGTCGAAGCAGTTGCGAACGAGTTCTTTGAAGGCTCGCGAAAGGTAGTTCAGTTCAACCTCCGCGACATCACGGAACGGAAGCGGTTCGAACGGCAACTTCAGCACACGCAGAAGCTGGAGAGCCTGGGTTTGCTCGCCGGTGGTATTGCGCACGATTTCAATAACCTGTTGACCGGCATCCTGGGGAACGCCAGCCTGGGCCTGACGGAAGAGCCGAACTCTCCGCAGAGCCACCGATATTTCCGGCAGATCGTCAGCGCCAGTCAGCGAGCGGCGGATCTGACGCGCCAGATGCTTGCCTATGCCGGCAAAGGCCGGTTTGTGGTGGAGCGGATTGACCTCTCGCAACTGGTCAGAGAAATCGAGCCTCTGATTCACACCTCGGTTCCGAGAATGGTCGCGATCCAACTGGACCTGGCATCGGGACTCCCCGCTATAGAGGCAGACGCGGCGCAGATTCAGCAGCTCGTAATGAACCTGATCATCAATGGAGCCGAGGCGATCGGGGAGGGTCAGGCGGGCTCTGTGGTGGTCCGGACGGAAACTCGCGACCTGAACGCCGAGGAGATTCAAAGGGAATTTCCCAGTAACCACCTTGCGCCCGGGAAGTACGTCGCGATCGAGGTTCGGGACACCGGCGCCGGAATGGATGAGGAGACGCAGGCCAGGATCTTCGATCCCTTCTTTACGACGAAGTTCCAGGGCCGAGGCTTGGGCCTGGCTGCAGTATCAGGGATTGTGCGAAGTCACAAGGGGGCTCTCCGCGTCTATTCCAGCCCTGGCCGTGGGACGTCTTTTCAGGTGTTGTTGCCGGCACTGGCGGATCCAGTTCCCGGTATTACCAGCGCCGGCATCCCCACAGTGGCGCCGGCGGCCGGCGCGGTTCTTTTCATTGATGATGAAGAATCGATTCGGACGCTGGCGAAATCGGCGCTGGAACGCAATGGCTGGCGTGTTCTGGTCGCCGCGAACGGCGCGGAAGCCGTTCAGCGGTTTGAGGAGGATCAGGAGGAAATCGCCCTGGTGATTCTCGACTTGGCAATGCCGGTGATGGGAGGCGAGGAAACTCTGGCGCGAATCAAGGCGGTCCGCGCCGGCGTCCCGGTTTTGATTTCGTCCGGCTACGGTGAAACGGAGGCAGCGAGACGTTTCGCAGGGCAGGATATCGCTGGTTTCCTGCAAAAGCCGTATACGGTAAATCAACTGATGGAGGCGATCGCAATCGTACTGGGTCGTTTCTAGGTTCCGGAATCCAGGCTTGGGCACGCACGGCGAAAGCTAGTGCTAGTCAAGCCGGGCAGGGCACAATCAATTTGCCCGGAGATACCCGAAGCGCCGAGTCGCGGCGGAGGAGGGCCCATCATGCATGAACGCCGGCGCCGCCATCTGAAGGCGAATACGGATGTTCCCACCTCGTCCCGAAGTGCTGCTGGAACCGCGTCGCGATCTCGGACTTGCCGCGCCCCGTATGCCCCGCAAGGAAGATCGAGGCGTCGCAGTTACCCGGAGTGGCCCTGAACGTCGCGGCGTGCATGGGGACCGGGATTTCGTCCGGTGCGAGATTCCAGCAGTCGAGGCTCGCCTGCACGCAGCGCCGCAGATCGTCTATACGAGGCATCGGAATCCGGGATGGATTCATCACCGGCCACTCCATAGCCTCTCCAGATGACAAAGGGCCGAGGACTAAGTCCTCGGCCCTTCAAAGATAGTTACTCTACTTACATTCTATCACGCCTGGGTTCTTGGCCCGTCAGTTACTGCATTCCGCCCCTCTTCTCATGCGTTTTTTCTGTGAACGCCGCCAGTTAGCAGCAGTTCGCGCCCTAGCAGCCCCGCCTCAAAACCGAGAGTAACATGCGATCCCCCCCCCGAAACTGAGGTTATACGTAAACCGGGCCAGAGTCTTTTCGTCTGGCCTGACTTTCGGCTCCCCTTGACCTCCTGCTGCTACTCTGGCATTCTGGTTTCAGCATCAGGAGCGGCCTACAGAGGCCCCGCAACCGAGCGAGACGCCACGGTGCGAAAAGGATGTGCGGAAGCAGCTTCCGAAACAACGTCTCCTCCTGGTGCATGTTCGACGAATGGAGCATGCACAATGAACAAATACGATCCGCAGTTCCAATACATCCAGGGCCATTGCTGCCTGACCGTCCTGAACGACCTGGAGGGCGCGAAAGAGCGGCTGTCCTACGCCGCGAAGAAGGGCCACATCGAGGCGCAGTACCTCCTGGGCCAGATCTACGAGCGCGAGCAGGCGTACCGCACTGCGGCGAAATGGTATCGGCTGGCGGGATGGCAGGGCCGGCTGGCCGACGCGCAGTACCGCCTCGGCCACCTGTACCTTCGCGGCCTGGGCGTTAAGCATGACGAGACGCAGGCGATCCGGTGGCTGCGGGGTGCTGCCGAGGGCCGCAACGTCAGCGCCATGTACGACGTCGGCGTCATGCTCCGAGACCGCAACGCTGTGGAGGCCTACGCTTGGCTCAGCCTGGCAAGGGGACGGAAGTCGCCCGAGGCAGCGAAGGCGGCGCAGTCGCTACGACCGTCGCTGACGCCCGAGCAGGTCGCGGAGGCCAAGGTGGTCGCGGCGAAACTGAGGTCGCAGTTCCGGCGACCGGAGAAGCGCAGGAAGCGAGCGCAGCCGGGGCCGAAGTACTGCGTTGGCAAGCATGAGATTTGCGGCAGCGTGTGCGAGTGGGACGTCGAGACCCACGTTCAGGCGCGGGGCGATGGCCGGTGGACGCTGTACATCCAGGGCGAGGACCGGCGCACTCACCGCGACGGTCCAATGTACCCGGAGGAGCTGCCCCAGGCCCTGGAGGATTACGGGCTGGACGCGGCGACGTTCCTGGCGCAGGTGCGTACTAGCGACGTGCCGGTCCTGAAGGTGCTGGCGAAGGAGATCGAGGAAGCGATGGCGGCTGCCGAAGAAGAAGCTCGGCAAGTCGAGGTAGCTGAACCGCCGGTAGTGCCAGCGCTACCTGCGCTCAGCCGTCATCCCGAATCCGCTGCCGAAGTGCCGCAGGCACAAACAGTGCTGCCGCCGGGCTGGGAAGCGATGGTGCTTCTCGATCCCACAGATCCGATGGCGGATGCGGAGCGCCACTATCTACGGAGCTTCGCAGACACCCTAGAGCGCATCCAGGCAAGGGGGGAAACACCCACGGACACCCGGACCTATGTTGACGACGGTGACCTCCGCTGCTACCGCCACCCGCCCGAGCCAGTCAGGGCTTTCGAGGCCGTCCTCAACATCGGCGACCGTGCGAGCAATCTGACCTTCGGCACCCCAGACGGCTGCCACGAAGCCGATATAGAGTTCCGCGCCCATGCCAATGGCGCAATGACGCCGGTGGTCCGGTTGCACGGGGAGCCGACGCCGGACGGAAGGCTCCAGGTGATCGTCACCAACATGCTGACCGGCGAGCAGCAGGTGATCGCGTTATGACTGAGCTGAAGCTGCGCCTGCCGGACGGGACGGTCAGGGTGCCGCCGGAGCCGATAGCTGTGGAGGACCCGGATGGTCACGACTTCATCGACCACCTCGTCTTCGACTGGAACTCGATGGGTGGCCTGTTCACCTTGTGCGAGCTGAAGATCGGCGGCGGCGCGAGTATAGCCGCAACCCACTCCGACTACGACGGGTACAGTCTGGTCGCGCTGATCGAGCCGGACACGCAGAGCGCATGGAGCGCCTACTATCGGCGGCTCTTCCTGACCAACGGCACGGCCTTTGGATTTGGCCTGTTCGGGTCGCCGCCCCGGGAGATCGTGAACTACAAGCCGGACCTCTTGACGAACGATCTCGTCCGGGACGCGATGTGGGACAACTTCCAGGTGCTGGAGGCCGAGGATCACGACGGATTCCAGAGTTCCCTGGGTGAGATTTTCGAGCGGATGCCGCCGCTCGACCAAGACGGTCGAGTCGCACAGAGAAGACAGCCGGGGTGGCGACGGCACTTCGCGCCTCGAACGTCGGTGGCTCTTCGATTGGTACTGGCGGCACAGCTACCGGCGAACTGCATGGCAGCAGCCCGGCGTCGCCCGCCGGACGTGACCAACGTGGACGACGGCAGCGTCCGCTACCATCGCCACAGGCCCGAGCCGGCGCGGGCGTGCCATCACGAGATCGAGATCGTGCTACGGGTGCGCGGGGAGGCCACACCGGACGCGCAGTTCCAGCCGTGACGAAGCTGCTGGCCGGGGAGGAGCAGACGGTGCAGGTGTAGCAGGCGCGGCGGGTGGAGCACCCCCGAGCGTCGCGTGGCGCAGGGTACTTCTCCGATAACGCCGCACATATCAGGAAGTAAGAGTTCGCCGTGCCCTACAAAGCTGCATGAGATGGAGGCCGCGATACTACGGCAGACTCACGGGCTTGACCGGGTGAGCGACGACCCAAAATCGATTGGGGTAGCTGATGTATAGTGCCGGCGACTGAGGAGTCTTCGTCTCCTCGCCTTCTACGACAAACGAGAATTCCAGTCTGATCAGTTGCCCGCGACACGCCGCCGCGAACGTGGAGTTGCGGAGCGCCTCCAAAACCGGCGTGATGAGCAGTGGATGGGGCTTGCCTTGGATCTCCATGTCAGTGGCCGTCCGCTTCTCGCTGACGCGAACGTCAATCAGCACTTCGCCCTGAATCCCCGCCATGAGAGGCAGTCGCGGGTAATCGGGCAACTTCAGGCGCTCCAGGCAAGGAGACGCAACAGCACTCGCCTGCTGTCCCGAGCAAATCATCCAACCGGACGCGACCAACAGTAACGCCAGTCTTCTCATGCAATGTCCAGACCACACTGTATCAGGCCGCGCTATCTAAGAAATCGGACCGGCAATTGGCGTAGAGCCCGCGATTCCGTGGAGAAGAGCCCTGAAATGGTGGGCGCGACAGGACTCGAACCTGTGACCTCCTGCGTGTGAAGCAGGCGCTCTAACCAACTGAGCTACGCGCCCGGATGCGAGAAGTGGTACTCAATCAGTCTAACCGATCTCAACGGGCCCGCGCTACTCGTCGCTTTCGTAGGCAATCCGCAGCCAGCGCGTCACTTCCGCGTCGATCTCCTCCACCGACTCGATCGGAATCCGTTGCGTGATCCGGTCCTTCCTGGCATATCCGCCGGTGTCGATCAGCCGGCCTTCCTGCTTCCGGGCGCCGAGGGCAAAACCCAGGTCGATCCGCGTGCGCGTGGCGGGCTTGATCTGCGCAAACACATGGTTGCGGTACAGCGGGACGATCGTCGGGCACGGACACGCCTTCACGTCAGGCCCCTGTGCGAAGGCCACCCGTAGGAGATCCTCATAAACGGGCCGCAACCCCTGTTTCGGCGCGGCGAACATCTCCTCGACATACCTCTCCGCAGCTTGCAAATACGCCTCGGGGCTGTCCATCTCGCTGCCCTGGCCGTCGGCCCGCTCCGCAATCCAGGTTGCGGTGTTTGTGCCGACCCCATGCTCGCTTTTCAGCCACTCACGACGGTCGCGCCCGGTTTTCGGACCGGACTTCTTCACCACCGCAATCCACTCCTCGAGCGAGCGGCCGGTCTTCTCCTGCAGCGCGGCAATCCTGTCCCGCACCATTCGGACCGAGGGGTGCACGGCATAGATCGACTTCTTCGCCATCAGCGCTAGAGTACCGAAATTCTACGCGCCGAGCATGCGGTTCACGTGCCCCATCACCTCGAATGCGTCGGCCACGTAAAGGACGTCGGCCTTGCCGCGCGCCCAACCACAGTTGGCGTCGAGATTGACGGCGCGGCGCTCCGTAACGAAGCGCCACCCGACGACGTGCGGCTCTTCGCCGTGGCAACAGGTCGAAAGGCCCTTCGGATGGCGCGGCGTCGAACCGGTCTGGCCGATCTGGTTCAGGTGCGTCATGAAACGCAGCACCGCTTCGCCTTCTCCGCTGAGATCCACCAGGCTCTTGCTCCCGCCGAGCGAGGCCTTCGCGCCACGCAGGAAGCCCAGGATCAGGGATTCCGCGTCCGCGGCGTGGACCGCGCCATCGGCCTGCTTTTTCGTCCATCCCGCACCCGCGACGAACAGCAGCTTCGCATCCGGCCGGATGGTCTGCTCGTCCGCCTGCGGAGCCCGGATGCCGCTGAACGTGGTGCGCGTGGCGGGCGTCTCCACCGCCACATTCTCGACGGCCGCCGCTCCTGCCGGGCCGGTCCACGGCGCTACGCAGCCCGGATCCAGCAGCAGGATCCACGGGCGCTCGGAACGCGTCAGCACGGCCTCCATGCGTTGGCGATAGAACCAGCGGGTCACCGCCGGCACGCCGTTCTCCGCCGCGATCGCCGTGGCGTGAGTGTCCACCCGGCCTCCCAGCCGGCACGCTACCCCGGGGAGGGCGCGGGACCAGCGGGAAGTGGCGGGGGCGATTACGATGGCGGCGCCCGCCGCGCGGCAGATCGCCTCGGCCGCCGCCGCATCGGTTGCATAGCGGGGCTGCGCGAATGCTTCGCCGGACACTCCGAGGAACCGGACCGCGCCGCACGCTGCCGCCTGTCCGGCCGCCGCCTGCACCGCGGCGCCCACCAGCCCGAGCGTCACCTCGCCGCCCAACGCCAGTGCCGCCGCGAGAGCTTCGAGCGCCGGTTTTCCCAGGGCGCCGTCCACTTCCGTATGCGCCAAAACCAGAATCGATTCCATCTCAGTCCTCCCGCACCCACGCCACGATTTCGCGGGCGATTTCCTCGGCCGGCATGTTCTTCACCACGCGCGTCTCGCGCTGCTGCTTCGGCAGGCTCACCGAAGCGAAGCACAACCCGCCTCCCGGAACCGGCGCGGCCTTGGCCCTCTGCAGCGCGGGCATGATCCCACGCATATTCGCCATCCCCACCTGCGGGTTGTTGCGCGGCTCCGGCAGGTGGCCGGTCGCCCATCCCAACACCGCCGGCGGTGCGGCACATACGGAAACCTGGTGTCGGCCGCCTTCGATCCGCTCCAGCACTTCGAAGCCGCCGTCGTCCCGTACGGTAATCTGGTCTACGCCCTGGAATTGCTCGGTAATGCCGAGGCGTTCGCCCACCATCTGCATGGTGGACCCGGAGCCGCGCGAAGCCGACTCCCACCCGCCGAAAACCAGAAGCCGCCCACGGTCCAGCCCGGCGATCCCTTCGATGGCCGCGGCCAGCGCCGCCGCTGTGGCGAACGAGTCGGCGAATCCCGATGCCGGTCCATCCAGCGCCACCAGTTCGAAGGGCACTTTCTGGCCGACCGTCATCATCACCTGCTGCAGTTTGGCCTTGGGCCCAAGGCTCACCAGTCGCACTTTGCTGCCGGGGAGTTTTCGGGCCAGGTCCGCCGCTTCGAACAGCGCATGGCCCGCCCACGGGTCCAGGATCGCCGGCAGCATCATCTCATTCTTCAACGCGGGACCGCCGGGGCCGGTGACAGGCTCCAGCGTCTGCAGCGGGTCGGGAACAATGCTTCCGCAGACCACGATATCAACTGGGGTACTCATTGGGGCAAGAACTCCAGTATAATCAGGCTTGAATCTCCTTTTCCACTGTTCTGTTGACGAATCCCACGATTTTCGGATTTTGACGGCAGTCCAATAGGGGACAACCCGGATCAACCAGGAGGCCCGCATGTCCTTCCGGACCGCAGTTGCCGTTTTTGTCGCACTGGCCGCTTCGGCAGCCTTTGCGCAGTCGCCTGAGACGCCGCCCGACGTCAAAGCCTACACTGCCGCCAGCCGCACGATGGATCCCCAGAAGAAGATTGCGGCGCTCGAACAATGGAAAAAGGACTTCCCCGATAGCGAGATGCAGGATTCGGCTGACCAGGCCATTCTTGCCGCGCTCGCCAAGCATTTTCCGGAACAGAAAGACCGGATCCGCGAACTCGCGTCCGAAATTTACAGCGGCGCTCCGGAGAAGAGCCGCGGCTCGGTGGCGAACCAGATCGCCGGGCGCCTGCTGGATGGCGGCATCCTGTTGAACGAGGCCGAGGACTACGCGCGCAAGGGTGTAGACGCGATGCAGCCCGAGGCATACATGAAAGAGCAGACGGCCGCCGCGCAGCGAAGGAAGCAGAAGCCGAAGCCGGAGGAGATCGAGAAGCGCTTCCGGGAAAGCCGCGCCGCGCGGCTGGCCACGCTCGGCCGCATCGAAGTGAAGCTCGGCAACACGGCCAAAGGGCAGCAACTGCTGGAAGAGGCCTACGCGGGAAACCCAGCGCTCCCGGCGGTGAATGCCGCGCTCGGCGAACTGGCGGCCAAGGCCGGCCAGGATGAGAAAGCGCTGGGCTACCTGATTCCCGCCGGCCTGAGCGGGAACGCCCCCAAGTCCGCCAGGGAGGCGCTCGAGGAAATTTACGGCAAGCAGCACGGCGGATCGGCTGCCGGCCTCGAAGCCATGCTCGATGCCGAATACCACAAGCGCTTCCCCAATCCGATCGCGGTGGAGGCCTACCATCCGGGTCCGGATCGCGGGGACCGTGTGGTGCTGGGCGAAGTTTTCACCGGCTCCGGATGCCCGCCCTGCGCCGGCGCCGACCTGGCCTTCGATGCCGCCATGGAGCGCTACCCGCACCAGGATCTCGCCGTGCTGATGTACCACCAGCACGTCCCCCGCCCCGACCCGATGACGAATCCGGACACGGTGGCGCGCGCCAAGGCCTACGGCGTGAACGCGGTTCCGACCTACGCGATCGACGGCAAGAAGACCACCGGCGGCGGTTCACGCGATCAGGCGAACGGCATTTACGAGAAGGTCGCCAAAGGCGTGGAGCAGGAGCTCGATGCCCCCGCAGAAGCGCACTTTTCCGCGGGCGCGAAGCTCTCGGGCGGAATTGTCACCGTGCACGTCGTGGTGAAGGACCTGAAGAGCCAGTCGAAGGATCTTGTAGTCGAAATGGCGCTGGTCGAAAAGAAGCTGCGCTACAACGGCGAGAACGGCATCCGGTTCCACCCGATGGTGGTCCGCGCGATCGCCGCGGAACCGCTGACCGGGCCCCTCGCCGGACCGCAAACCATCGACCACCGTTTCGACCTCGAGGAGATCAGCCGCGCGATCAAAGCCCACCTGGACGATTACGAAGCCAAGGGCCATCGCGGCGAGACGTTCCAGTTCCTGGAGAAGAAATACCAGATCGACCGTAACGACCTGGCGCTGGTCGTCTTCGTCCAGGATGGCGCCAATCGCCATGTCCTGCAGGCAGGCTACATCGATCTCGCCGGAAACGGTTCCGAAAGCGACGCGGCCGATCTCAAATGAAGACTCTGATCTGTCTTTTCCTGTTTCTGGCGGCGCCGGACCCGGTTTCGTGGCAGGTGCGCGAGGGCCCGGCCAAGCCCGTGAAGGCCGGCGCGCCGTTCACCGTGAAACTGGCGGCGCGCATTCAGGAAGGCTGGCACCTCTATTCCATGAAGCCGCTGGAGGGAGGCCCCATTCCCACGCGCATCTGGCTGGCGGAAGGACAGCCGTTCCGTTTGAACGGCCGGGTCCAGGCTGCCGAACCCGAGAAGGTTCAGGACCCCAGCTTCAATATGGAAGTGGAGATCTACGAAGGAGACGCGGAGTTTACCTTACCCTTGCGAGTGGCGGCCGGAGCGTCGCCCGGCGCGGGCAAGGTTCTCGTGAATACGTCGTACCAAACGTGCGACAACCGGGTATGCCTGCCGCCGAAGACGGTGAAAGTGGAAGTGCCCGTAACAATTGCCCCTCAAGCTGCATCCAAGTAAGTAGATGTCAGACGCATTGACCCTTATCCTGGTGCTGGCGGCCTACTTCGCGCTGATGAAGTGGGTCATGCCGCGCTTCGGCGTACCCACTTGAATGTCGAACTCCTGCGACGTCGCGGAGCGACGTAAACCAGATCAGAAAGAGATCACAGAGCCGCAACCCTCCACAGAGCCGCGACCGTGAGAAGGGAGCGGGCAAACCGCCCGCTTGCTTACGCGCGCGGCTCTGTGCCGGTGTTAGTTTAGTTTTCCCCTGAGTGCAACCCGCCCGCCCCGGCGGTAAACGAAATATTCCCCCGTTGGGGATCTTCGGCCAGCGGCGCCGTGCAGTTCCACAGGCAAGCCCCGCAATGCACGCACTTCTCGCGGTCGAAAACCGGCACGCCCGAAGGTCCCGGTGTCAGCGCCTGCCCCGAGCACATCTCGATGCACATCTTCGAGACGCAGCGCTCGCAGAAGTCCGGATACAAGAACCGCACGTGGTCGGCAAACCCCGAGGGCGCCTGCACCTTCCCGCCCATCAGCAGCGCGTCCTGGTGCGACACGAGTAGCTGCCCGTCGTAAGGGACGGCCGGCCATCCGCACCGGTCCATCAGCGCCTGGTTGCACGAAACGCCCTTCGTCCGGCACTCTTCGAGGATCCGGTCCAACTCTTCCGGCGGGATCTTATCGCGGTAGTACTCTTTGAGCCCGGGCATCAACTGAGGCTCGCCCTCGATCCACTGGCGGCCCTTGCTGAACCCGGCGATGGCCATGCCGAAGAGTCCCGTAATCACGCCGTGGTGAAACCCGTCGCGCGCCTTCTCTGCGATCCGGCCCTCTTCCTCCACCCAACTCGCCCGGCGGCGGGCCACGTACGTCCGCTCTAAATTCTCCTTCGTGAACGGCTGCCCGCGCTTCAAAATCTCCAGCGCCGCCTCGGCCAGTTGGACTCCCGTCGTCCAAGCCTCGTCTACGCCGGACCCGGTCAGCACGTTTGTGCTTCCCGAACCTTCGCCGATCCTGGCGAAGCCATTGCCCGCCAGGATGGGCTCGCCGCGCCGCCCCGATTCCTGCAGTGATTTCGCCCCCCAGCTCCGCAGCCTTCCGCCTTTGAGATGCCGCCAGATGTAGGGGTGCATCATGTAGTGCTGGAGGTAGCGGTAAGAGGTCCGCATCGGCGCGCTGAACCACGAAGGCACGAAGATGCCCACGGTGGCGATCCGGTCCGGGTGCACGTAAAGGAAGCCGAAGATCTCCGGCTCCGGGTAGCCGAAGGTGTGAAACACGGTGCCGGGCTCCAGTTCGCACCGTTCCGGCAGGTCCACCACCATTTTCATTCCCACCGCCCACTCGCGGTGATGGTGCCCGTCGGGCAGGCCGAACACTTCGTCAAGGTGCCGCCCGACGGCGCCAACCGGCCCGTCCCCCACCACGGTCAGCGGGGCCAGGATGTCCATGCCGGGCATGTACCCGGGTTCCGGTTCACCGTCGCGGTTCACGCCCTGATCCGCCAGGCGAACGCCGCGCACGCCGTCGCCGGTCTCGTCGATCAGCGCCTCCGCCACCGGCGTCCCCGGCCAGATCTGCACCGTCCCGGACCCGGTCAACTGGTAGCCCACGAACTGCATGAACTGCCCGAGCGACATCACCAGTCCGCCCTCCTTGTGCAGGAAGTCCGGAACGTAAGGCAGTTGGAGGGCGTAGTCTTGGGCCAGTCCGAGGGTCCGAAGAACACGATCGCCCGCGCGCAGCCCCAACGAGCGGCGGCTCGCGCCGGCCGGGTCCAGCAGGTAGGCCACGCTCTCCCGTCTGACGCCCGCCGCCATGGGAATCTGGCCCGGGTCGAGCTCGGGCAGGCTGGCGCGAATGCCCCGCGCGCGTGTCACCACGCCAGAGACCCCGAAGCCGATATCGTCGGCGCGCTCGTAGCACACCACCTGCAACGGCAGGCCGGGGCAACTCGGGCTTTCGATCGCCGGAGTCCCGTCAGGGTTGACCAGATGCCGGGAGAGGGTGGTGAGGAAGCCCGCCGTGGCCGGGCCGAATCCGGCGCAGACGATGTCCACATTCATCGTCTGCCGCTCCACCGGCTGGCTCATGCGGGATAATCCAGGGCTTCCGGAATCATGACCTTCGTCAGGGCTTCCGCCGCCCGGTCCTTCGCGAGTTGCGAACCGGTCAGGCAGCCGTCCATCCGCACCCGCAGCCGCGCGAACTGGTCCAAACCCTCGAACCGCACGCAGGGCCCCGCTTTTGGCGTGTGCGAACCGTCTTCCTCAATCACGTCGCTGTAGCCCCGCGCCAGGCTGGAGATTCCGGGAATCAGCGACTCCAGCGCGTCCAGGTCGCTCGACTGGTAGCACGTCGCGCAGCCCTCGGTATCCCACGCCGGGTGCCGGTTGTACCCGAAGACGAGTTCGGCGCAGACCCGGCCCACTTCGCCGGCCGCCCGCGCCGCCTGCACGTGGCACAGGTCGGTGAGGAACGCGAGCAGGCCCGGCAGCCCTTCGGCCACCGTGGCGCTCTCCGGTCCCTTCTTTTCGAGCTCGATCAGGTCCATGATCTGGCAGCGCGATGCCAGCAGCCAGCAAAGCGCGTCGGCCAACGGGAAGGTGACTCCCTGGCGCGATCCCTGGTACAGCTTCTGGCCGTCCGCGTCCACGCCTTTTTGCAGGTGGTTCAGGGTCCACAGCCACATCTGCATGGCGGTGGCGAGCGAGCAGGCCCCAGTCCCCGGCCGGTCGTTCGCGATCACCCGCATCTCGCGGATCCAGTCCCGGAACTGCGAGAGGAAAACCTCGTCCGTCATGGTGACGCTAAGCTGCCGGCGCTGCACGGCTTCGGGACCTTCATAGGTGGCTTCGAGCTGCGAGTCCATCCACTTGTGTCCCAGGAAGCCCGGGCAATCCTCGGTGATGCCGTAACCACCCATCAGGCTGACCGCCTCCCGCATCATGCGCGCGCCGTGCCCCGTGTTCCACAGCTTGCAGGCCGGGCAGAGCACGTTGGCAACGGAATCGAGCATGGCGTACTTCACCAGGGGCGGTGCTTCGGCGCCGCTGTGCTGGTGCAGATAATCGGTGGCGTTCTTCTTCATCTGCCGGATCTGGCGGCGATCGGCCAGAGCATCCGCGTGCTCGCGTTCGAGCGGGTCGAGTTCATCGAAAACCCGCGCCGCTTCGAACCCCAGCGCGGCGCTCGCTTCGCCCGTGGCCCACACGTCCACCAGGCGGTGCACCACATCCTGCTTCAGTTGCAGCCCCAGCTCATACCTGGGCGAGCCCGGGCTGGCGATCGATCCGCCCCGGAAGCGGCCGCGCCCATACCGGATCACGGGTTCTACCGCGCTCAGCAGCTTGGCCGAAGTCATGATCGCCACCGTGACCCTGGTGCGGCGGAAAACAGCCTCGATGACCTCCCCGTGGCTGTACCGCGGAACGATTACGCCGTCTTTAAGGCTGTACCCGCCGATGATCCGGCTGGCGGGAACTTTCAGGCTGAAAATCGGATCGCGGGTGGAGGATAGCTGATGGACCAGCTTGCGCGTTGGCGTGCCGCGGTCGAAAATGCCCGGGTCGTTCTCCTCCAGGATCACCATAAGGGTGCCCTTGATGCGCGGATCGTCCGATTCCACCGCCGCCGTCACAAAATTCGCGAACCCCATATTGGTGATAAAGCGGCCGCGCTTCTCCACCTGCAGCATGGGCTCGCCGCCTTCCGGCCATTCGGCGATCCGGACTTTCCCGCCCAGCATTCCGGTCTCGACACCCACATAAGGGATCGGCTCGGTCAGGCAGAACGCTCCGCGCCAGGGCTTGCGGTCCTCTCCCGGCAGCGCGGGCGCGCACCGGCTCATGTAGTAATCGCGCTGCGCGTCCGTTCCGCGCTCGTGGATAGGGGAGAGCGCGAGACAGCCCGCCAGGCTGCCGGTAGCCGCCCCGGCGTCCACCCAGGCGAGCTCGTAGGCCGTCAGCGCCAGCGCCAGGTTTTTCGGGCCTTCCAAAAACCCGCCCTGCGAGGGATCCATGAAGACCCCGGTGATCCCCGATTCATCGAACGCCTGGAGCAGGGCATTCTTGTCCGGCGTCCATTCATGCGTGTTGCGGGCGCCCTGCGCCACCAGCCGCGCCACCGGCCCGCGCGCGACAGCGCGAACCGATTGCACCAGCATCTGCAGGTCGTAGCGATCGGCGAAGCGCCAGAGGATCTGGCGAACATCGTCTCCTGGTAGGGCGCGTAAATACTCTTTCTGCGTGTCTGCAGCGGCAAGTGCCATGGCGGTGTTCCTCTCCTTGGGTCAAATTGCGCAGAGCGATACCGAAGGAAATGAGCAAAGCAATCAGGCTGCCAGCGGGAGAAGGCGTGGAGAATCAGTACATGTGTCGCAAAATTCAGCGGGTATTAAGACCCGGTTTGCCCCATTTCTGGGTGTTGTTGCTCGCCGTCTGCTGGTAGACCAACGGCGCCGAGTCCAGCGATTGCGACGCCGCACCAGCCAGATTCAACCGCCAGAGGCCCCTACCGTAGGTCCCCGCGTAAAGTGCATTCTCGTCGTGGTGATAGACCAACCCGGTCACGACGACGTTGGGCAGGCTGCCGCTGATGTTCCGCCAATCGAACTGGTCCGCCACCGGCTGGCCGGTGATATTGAACGACTGCTCGAGCGCTTGGAACCCGCCCTCGCCTGAGACCATGACTCCGAAATCACCGCCCAGGAATACGCGGTACGGCGGCCGCGTCTCGAAAGCGCAACAGCGGTAGGCGACGTCCGGCAGCCGGCCTCCGTCCGCGTCCTTCCATCCGTATTCGCCATGGCCGAGGCAGGCAAACACGTGCGAGTAGGGCCGGTGTAGAATTTCCGCTCCGGGGCCGGACCCGGATGTTTGCACCCCCATCAGACCGCCCAAGCCGGTCGCCCCCACGGTACAGAGAGCACGGGTCGAGAGTTGCGGCTGTTGCGGGTTCGACGGTGGCCCCGGACGGCTGAAGATCCGGATCGAGGTGATCATCCGGGGCGGGATCTCAACCCCGGCAAAATTTTCCGACCACGTCTTCGCGCCGTCGGTAGACCGGTAGATGCCCCCGGCCAAAGTCCCCACCATCAGGAAATTCGGGTCGTCCGGCGCGATGGCGATCGCGGTAACGGCGGTCCCGTCGAAATCGGGCGAGACAGGCTTCCAATTCTTCCCCCAGGTCACGGTGCGCCAAAGGCGGTTCGTCCCCAGGTATACGTCCTTGTCGCGCCGCCCTTTGCGGCGGAACGGATCGATGGCCATTACCACGACTGCCCGCACCTTGCGTTCGGCCTGGTGAATGGGCGGCGTGACATTCACCCAGGTATCGCGAACCGGGTGATGGTGGAAGATGTGCGCCTCGTGGTAGCCGCCGAAGATGTTCTTGGGATCTTCGCGGTCATAGATCAACCAGATCCCGTCGCCGCCGATCACGTTGCGGAAATGGCAGGGAGCGTCGCGGTCGTCTCGAATCAGGGTTCCGTTGTCCTGGCAGCCGCCGCCCATCGCTTTGGCGTTGCCCGCGGCCACATCGATGCCATAGAACATCGTTGTCTGCATGCCGCGCAAACGAGGCGACCAGCTCTTTCCGCCGTTGGCGCTGACGTAAACGCCGCCGTCGCTCCCCGTAATGATCGTGCCGTCTTTCAGGATGAGCAGCGCATGCTGGTCGTCGTGAACCGCCTTGGGAGTGCCCGGAGCCGCACGGCCGTCGCTGGCGTGAGCCCACGTCTTGCCTCCGTTACGCGAGACGTACACGTCAAGGCCTCCGGCCACCACGAAGTTCGGGTCCTCGGGATGCACGGCTATGCAATTCGTATAAGAACTCTGATGCTCGCCTTGAAAATGCCGGCTCCCGGCATCCCGCCACGTTTCGCCGGCATCGTCGCTGCGGTACACGCCCAGAACTCCGCCCCGCCTGTCCCCCGCCAGGGCGTACACGGTCCTCGGATGGGAGCGGGCTACCGCGAGACTGGTGCGGCCGAAGCGAATTCCCTCGGGCAGGCCGGTAGCGCACCCGATCCAATTCCCGCCGTCCTTCGTCCCATGGGAAGAGCGCCAGATGCCGTTTGCCGCCCCGCGAGCGTCGAAGGCGCCAAGCATTATTTTGCCGGCGAAGACCACCGCGTGGCAGTTGTAGCACTTATTGAAGGCGTTCAGGAGGTACCACGTGCCGCCGCCATCGACCGTATAGAACAGGCCGGCTGCCGTGCCGGGAGTTTGGCTCACGCCGGCCGCCCAAATGTGCTTGGCATCGGCAGGGTCGATCGCCAGCGCGCCGATGCGCCGCGGCAACCCGGTCTCGTCCGAGTAGGCGAGAATGCGCCATGTCTCGCCGGCATCGAGCGAGTGGAAGATCCCGCAACCGGGGTAACTGTCGGCCGAACCGTTGGCTTCTCCCATCCCGCAGAGAATGTGGTCCGGATTGTGCGGATCGATCGCCACCGAGCCGATCGCGTTGCTCGGCCAGCTCTTCACCTTCGCGTAGTAAGGGATCCTGGTGTGGAGCGGTGGGTGGAGGGCCAGGGGAGGCTCGATCCAGGTCTTGCCGAGGTCGGGGCTCCGCCAGATGCCGCCCCCGGCGGTTCCGGCGAACAGCATGCCCGTCTTGGGATGCATGGCCAGCGCCGTGACGCGGCCGGCGAAGTTGGCCGGTCCCATGGGCTCCCAGGCCTGGGGACCTGAGTGGGGATCGGCGAACATCCGGCGCTCCACCTGGCGCGGATCGGCATCGCGCATCGGAGACGCGGTGGAGGCCTGAAACCACGCGGCACGCGGCTTATGCGTGGTGTGGTACCCGACAGGCTCTTTGGCGGGTTTGGTCCTCATCGTGTTGGGGAAGGCCGGCGCTACCCGTGAGCACCGGCCGCACGGCTAGCCGGCCGGACTTGGTTACGTCTGCTTCGACTCTGAATGGATCACGCCGGCGCCGGGGATCGGTTTCTTCCGCGGAGTCTTCTTCGCCGCTTTTTTTACGGGCGCTTTTCTTGCGGGCGCTTTCTTGGCGGGGGCTTTCTTCGCCGGGGCCTTTTTCACGGCTTTCTTCGCCGGAGCCTTTTTTGCCGCCTTCTTGGCCGGGGCCTTCTTCACTGCCTTCTTCTTGGTAGCCATATTCACCTCAATCGAATTCCGGGGATCGGCCTGTGTTCGAAACGCTACCATTTTAAGCTAAAATGTTTAAAACACCAATCATCATTTTTGATTCGGCGTTCCAGAAGCTCTTTCCGCCTCGCCAGTGCGTCTCCGGACATCAGCAGCGTAATAGCGGATTCGAACCTCGGATTCTCCCGGTAAGCCGCGAAAACCCTGCCCACCCGTTCCGGCTTGAGATGCACGAAAGCCAGGCGCAAGTGATTGTGCACGAAATTCGCCCTGTCGGTCGGCACCTTCGAAACACGCCGGAAACAGTGGCTCACCACCACCTCCGGCACCACCATCAGCCTCCACCCGAGCAGCCACAATCGCAAGCTGAACTCTTTATCGTTGCCGCCGATCCCAAGCAGCTCTCCGTCCCATCCGCCCACCGATTCGAAAACCGCGCGCCGCATCGCCAGGCAGCATCCCGGAAGAATTAGCGACGGAACAGGCTTGCTTCCCTTCTTTCCGTGCCACCGCACCGTGAGCTCCGGCCCGCGAAACGTGAGGCCGAATCCGGGTTTCTGCTCGGGTTTGAAACCGCGGACGCCCGGCGCCGCCGCTCCGACCCGCGGGTGCTCCGCCACTTCGACCAGCGGCCTCCACCAGTCCTTTTCCACGCGGATATGCCCGTCGGCGAAAATCAACAAATCACCGCCGGCACACTCCGCGCCGCGGTTGCGCGCGCACGCCACGCCAAGTCCCGACGCCCGCTCGAGCCGCACGCGTCCTCCGCGCCGCGCCAGAAACCCCGCGCTTCCATCGCGCGACCCATCGTCCACAACCACGATTTCCGCGCGGTCCGGCAAAGTATCCTGGAGGTTCTCGACGGTCCTCCGCAGTTCGCGCCCCTCGTCGCGGGCGATCACGATGGCGCTGATCCTCTTCATAGCTTCTATGGCGCCGCGGTTTCTTCCAACCAGATGTTGCCGGTGACTTCGCCCAGGCTGAAGATCAGCCGGCCCGGCGCGGCCCAGAATCCGATGCGCTCCCCGTAAGCCCCGACATTCATCAGGGACCAGCGGGCGGCATGCAGGTGCTTGACCGCAAAAGCCGCGCCCTCCGGCCGCATCGAACGGTCCAGCCGCTGCGCCCGGATGCAGCGGAACCCGTCCCGCTCCGAGAGGAAATAGAGCAGCCCGCCGTTTGGCGACCAGGCCGGGTCCCGCTCCACGGCGGACCCGTCGGTCACGGCGATCCACTCCTTCCCGGGTACCGGAAAGGCGCCCTGCGCGCGAACGATCCAAACCCGTGCCGCGGCGCTGCGGTTATCGATCTCCTCGAAAGCGACCCATTTCCCGTCGGGCGAAAATCGTCCTCCCGAAAGTACGGTTCGCGGGTCCTGTCGCAACGCCACTTTGAGGCTGCGGCCGGCGCCGGAGTCCCACCACGTGAGGTCCTCGTTCTCGATCGGCTCATACAGCACACGCTTCCCATCGCCCGACGACCCCATAACGGTGCCGCAGCGTTTGCAGAGCTGCTCGGCCGCGCCCCCGGTTGCAGGCACGGCCAGGATGTCGCCATCGGCGTTCGTAAACAGGACGCGGCGCCCGTCGCCCGAGATCACCTGGTTGCCGAGAAAGTGCTCGCTGGTCAGGAGAGTAATTTCCTTCGCGCGAGGCGATGCCGTGTCCTTCAATTGCAGCGTCCACAGACCAGCCTGGCGGCTGATGTACGTGAGCCGGGAGCCGCCCGCATCCAGCGAAGGGTTCTGGTCGGCCGCGGGGCTCCGTCGCACCGGCGCCATGTCTCCCTTCAGCGCCCCTGTATCGGCGTCAACCGGCAGTTCCCAAATGTTGTAGTCGAGCGGTGTATCCGCGAACGCGAAGCGCTCGCCGCTCTTCGACTGCGCCCAGGCGCCCGCAACCTGCCGCCCCGGTCCGAGCGTCAGCCTTTGCGGAGGCTCGCTCACCGAGCCGGTCGGACGCACGCCGATCTGCCAGAGATTCCATGCATCGCCCAGTTGCAGCGCAAAAATCGCTCGCCCGCCCCTCGAGCCCTGCCAGACCAGCGGCTGGGGAGGCTGGTATCTTCGGGCCAGCAGACCGCTGGTCCACAGCCGGGGGAGAATGCCGGTTTTGACCGGGGCTCCTCCTCCGCCGGCCGGAACG
The DNA here is from genome assembly GCA_963796485.1 of Bryobacterales bacterium. Lineage (GTDB taxonomy): Bacteria > Acidobacteriota > Terriglobia > Bryobacterales > Bryobacteraceae > CAWCDJ01. The sequence goes on along the minus strand of CAWCLV010000004.1, from coordinate 1,547,067 downwards.
ACCCACCAGTCGAGCGTATCCCGCTCCGGCCTGCCCGCATCGTCGCGCCCCAGCACCATCAGCGCGCCCCCTTTCGGCGACCATACCGGATACAACGCCGCGGCCATCGCGGCGCCGGCCTGCCGCGGAGTTCCTCCCCCCGCATCCACCACGTAGACCTTGGCGGAACCCGCCAGGTAGCTCGCATTCCGGCCCACCCAGAATGCGACCATCTCGCCATCCGGCGAAAACTGCGGGCTGCGGCCGCCGGGCGCGATCAGTGCCGCATCCCCGCCAAGCGCCGGCACCACGTACACTCCGCCGCCGTTTCGCTCCGATCGAAACGCCACCTTCGTGCCATCGGGGGAGATCGAAGGCTCACTGTCGTCGGAGGGATCCTGCGTCAGCCGGATCGTCTGCCGGCCGTTCACCTGCTTCAGCCAGATATCCAGGTTGCCGTCGCCCGCGCGATCGGACGCATAAGCCAGCAGCGACCCGTCGCCGGACAGCGACGGCCAGCCGCTCAGGCCTTCATCGAGCGTGGCCAGATGCAGAACCGGGGCAGGGCCCGCGGCCGGTTGCCGCCCGCGCCACCAGAACGCTCCGGCCGCAAGCGCCGCACCTGCGAAAACAGCAGCCGCCAGAGAAACCCAGCGGACGCGGCGCCCGGCCTGAGGCGGCAAAGCAGCACCTTCCGGCTTCCAGTCCTGCAATGCCAGACGCACGTCGCCGATGCTTTGCCAGCGTTCCGAAAGGTCCTTGCGCAGGCAGCGCATCACCAGCCGTTCGAGGGATGGCGGAACGTCCGGCGCCGCTTCGCGCAAAGGCGCCGGCTCGCGCGCCAACACGGCGGCGATCGTCTGCACGCCCGTTTCGGCCCCGAACGCTTCCTTTCCCGCGAGCATTCGGTAGAGCACGCATCCGAATGCCCAGATGTCGCAGCGGCCGTCCACTTCACGCCCCTGAACCTGCTCGGGCGCCATGTAGGCATGGGTTCCCATGACCACACCGGGGGCGGTCCGGCTCAGGGTCACCGTGGCATCCCCGGCAGCACCGGCGGCGGCCCCCTGGGCTTGCCTGGCCAGCCCGAAATCCACCACCTTGACGATGCCGGCATCCGTGAGCATCACGTTCCCGGGCTTCAGGTCGCGATGCACGATCCCCTTGCGGTGCGCCGCCTCCAGCGCCTCGGCGATCTGCACTCCGATCGCGATCACCTCCGCCACGGCCATCCGCCGCTTACCGAGGCGCTGCGCCAGGCTCTGTCCCTCCACCAGTTCCATCACCAGCGCGAACACGCCGGGCGCCTCCTCGAGGCCGTGCAGGGTGGCGATATGGGGATGGTTCAGGGACGCCAGTACCCGCGCCTCGCGCCGCAGGCGGTCCAGGTATTCCGGGTCGCTGGCCGCCCAAGCCGCAACGGTCTTAAGCGCGACATCCCGCCCCAGCCGTTCGTCACGGGCGCGAAACACCTCGCCCATGCCGCCGGCGCCCAACGGCTCGATAATCCGGTACGCACCGACGGAATCCCCAGGCCGCCACTGCGGCTGAAGGCCGGCGGAACCGTGTTCACTCCTCTCGGGGGGCATCGCCATCAGTTCCGGCGATTATACCCGATTCTGCTGAGAGCTCACGAATTCCGTGTTCCGTGTTCCGGCGTGCGGTCCCGGAGCTATTGTTGTTGCTGCTGTTTCACCGAACCCTGCGCGTTGGCCTGCTCCACCCTCTCGAGCAGGGTCTTCACGGCAGCGGCATCGGATGCGTTCGGCGCAAACTTCAGGTAATTCCGGAACTCCTCCGCGGCCCCCGTGTAATCCCGCTTGTTCGCCAGGATCACTCCGAGGATATGCGAGCTCTTCGGAAACCGGTGATGGGTGTCGATCTTCTCGGCTTCGCGCGCGCTCTTTTCGGCCGCGTCATAGTTCTTCATGTTGTAGTTCGCCAGGGCGTTCAACAGGTAGGCCTGCGGATATTCGAAAGCGTCCAGCTTGGCTGCCTCCGCCGAAACATCCGCCAGCGCCTGCCATTTCTGCGCGCGGTAATCGAGGAAGGAAAGCTCGATGTAGGGAAGCACGAACTTGGGGTCCGACTTGATCGCGGCGTCAAACGACTGCTGTGCGGTATCCAACTGGTTCTTTTCGGACTGGATGCGCCCAAGTTCAAACCAGGCGGCGGAGAATTCGGCGTCGATCGAGACGGCCTTCTGGAAATCTGCTTGGGCCTGGTCGTCCTTCTTCTTTTTGAGGCTCTGCAGCCCCTTCTCGTAGGCTTTCCGCGCCGCCTTCGGAGCGGCGAGGGTGCGCGCACTGACCGTCGATCCTTCCGATGGCGCGATGCGGTGCAGCAGTATGACGCCGATGTCCGGGTTGTCCATCGCCCGGTGATTCACCAGGCTGATCGACTGGGACCGATATCCCGCCAGCCGGGCTCGCAGGTCGCAGAGCATAAATCGGTTGTCGGCGCCCACCGAGTTGTAACTCGGGGAGGTCTGGCCCGGCATCGTCGGCCCCTGCCCGGAGCGGCTCATCCCACCGTACCCGCCGAAACCGCCGTCTTCGCTGGCATCCGGCATCACGGCGCCGTTCCGCTGCCCCAACTGCAACGAGAAATACCCCCTGCTGTCCGTGTACCCTTCGGTGTGCGGGTTTCCGCTGCTGCAAACCCGTTCGATGGGCACCGACTGGGGCGGCGCGGTCCCGTCTTCCAGCATCACCCGCCCGCTGACGAATATCGGCGGCGGCATCTGGCCCGGCTGAGGCGTGGTGGTGTTTGGAACCGTATTCGGAACGGTCGGCGTCCGCGAGGGGCTGGTGCTTGTGCCGGGAACGGAGCCGACGCCGCCGGTCGTAGTCCCGCCTCCGGTAGTTCCCGTAGGTGGACCTCCCCGCTGGGCGAGACCAGGCTGGCTCAGAAACGCCGCGGCCACGATGAACATGCTCCACTTCAGGCCAATAGGACTCATACCCCCGTCCTCCTTGCTGCCGACAATTATGTCACAGTGCCGCACGGCGAGATGTAAAGAGCCACCCATCAGGATTGCCCGCTGACAGGCTGCTAGAATGACCGCAGAACCATTTATGCGGAAACTTTTTTACGGACTCCCCGGTCTCCTCCTTCTTATGGCGGCTTGTTCGGAAGCGCCACAGAGCACAGCTAAAAAAGAGGCTGAAAAGCCGCTGGAACCCGCCACGGGCCAGAGTGCGCTTTATAAGATGTACCAGGTGGCGCGCTCCTGGGCCCCGGATGCCGAGGTCCTGAAAATGAACAACATCGTACTCAGCGATCTGCCTGCGGCTCCGCGGGGCTCCGCGTCGGCATGGGAGGCTACCTTCGTCTCACCGGCCCGCGGCCAGGCGCGCTCATACACGTACTCCATCGTTGACCAGCAGCCGACACTGCACAAGGGCGTTTTCGCCGGGTTGGAAGAGGCATGGTCCGGTCCCCACGGGAACACCAAGCCCTTCCCGATCATCGCAGTCAGGATCGATACCGAGGCGGCATACAAGACCGCTCTCGAAAACGGCGGCACGGAGTACGACAAGAAGACCCCCGGAAAGCCGGTCTCCGTCACCATCGAAAAGATGGACAAGTACCCCGACCCGGTGTGGCGCGTCATCTGGGGCGAGTCCGCCAGCACCTCGAACTTCTCCGTGTTAGTGGATGCATCCACCGGCGATTTCAAAGAGAAGCTGCACTAGAAGCCCGTGGTAGAGTGCGCGGCTCGCCGCAAGTGGGGCAGGCCTCCTGGCCTGCCCGGTTTTGACTTCAGGGCTTATCACGAAATAACCAAGCCATTCCGGAGACAACCGTTGGTGTGCGCGGCGCGCGACGGCCGGCTTTCTCCCGTTGGTCGGAAAGCCGGCCCAATTCAAAACACCGTCAGGCCCGGTGGGGCTCGACAGCGTCCCTCCCCATCAGAATGTAAGCTTCGCTCCCAACTGCACCGCTCTTCCGCCGCCCGTTCCGTTGACGCCGGTACCGCTGCCGATGGTCCCGGTGACATAGCCGAAGCTGGAGTTCGTCAGAGAACCTTGGGGGTTGCCGAACTGCGGGGTGTTGGTGAAATTGAACGTCTCAGCGCGCAGCTCCATGCCAATCCGTTCGGTGATGTTTAATTTCTTCGAGAGAGACAGGTTCAGGCCGAACAGCGAGGGACCGCTCAGGATGTTGCGCCCGCTCGATCCGAACCGCACGCCCGTCGGCTGCGCGAAGCTCGAGGTGCTGAACCACAGGTTGCCCGTGTTGATCCCGTGCTGGATCTGAACCGGCGCCACCTGGTCGGCCGTCTGCGTTTCCCCGGGTGTGTTCAGGCTGCTGCCGCTGGCGCTGATGTAGAACGGCGTTCCCGACATCAGGCTCAGCACACCGCTCAACTGCCAGTTACCGAGGACGTAGGACGCCGGCCCGGACCGCAGCCATTTCTGTCCCTTGCCCCACGGCAGCTGATAGACGTAGCTCTGCGTGAAGCTCAGGGTCCGGTCGAAGTCCGCGCGCGCGTAGTTGCGCCGCTGGTTGATCAGCCACAGCAGGTTGCCGTCGTCACCAGTCTGGTAGGTCATCGCCTTCTGCCAGGCAAAGGCGGTGGTCACCGTCAGGTCGCTGAAGCGCCGGTCGATCTTCGCCTGCAACGCGTTGTAGCTGGAAGAGTATCCCGCCCATCGCAGCGTGGCACCCGCGGTCTTGCCGTAGGCCTGGTAAAGCGGCTGGCTCGCCGTGCCCTGTCCCAGCGGACCGCTGAACGGGTTGTTCAGATTGATGTTGGCCACCGTGTCCACTCCGTGAACTCCCACGTACGCCATGTCCAGAGCCCAGTGCCCCGGCAGCGCCCGCTGCACCGCCAGGTTCCAGCTCTCCGTGTACGGGTTCTTGAAGTTCAGGTTGATCACGTCGAAGGCCTGGCTGATGAGGGAGCCGGTTGCCGGGATGATCCCATTCGATGGGACCGCGACAGGTACCGGCGTCGGGAAGCCGTTCTGGAAGCTGGCTTGCTGTCCGCTGGGCAGATACGCGGTCGCATAGCCGTCGCCGATGTTGCCGTAGTAGTTGTTGGAGCGCACCGGGTAGTTGTAGGCGTAAGTGTTGTCCGGGAACGGCGTGTAACTGGTGCCGAAGCCGGCGCGAATCACGGTCTTATCGGTGAGCCGGTAGGCTAAACCGATGCGCGGCGCGAAATCGCCGTAGTGCGTTTTCATCCCCAGGTTCGAGGGATTTCCGCCCACGCCCGCCTGCACCAGCGTGTTATTGGTGTAGTCGTAGTTGGAGAAGCCGCCCGCGAAGGCCGGCGTCGCCGGCGGGTAGAACTCCCAGCGCACGCCGAGATTTAGGGTCAGCTTGGGCGATACCTGCCAGTTGTCGCCCACGAAGCCGAAGAACTCCCACTGGCGGTAGGCCGGGAAGTAGGTGGCGAGGTCGCGGCCGATATAATCCGGCACGTCCAGCAGAAAGCTCGCCATATCATTCGCGATCCCCACCGGGGTCACCGGATTGCAGCTCGTGGCCAGGCCGTTCGCGCCGATCGCCGTCGGACTGCAGGCCGCGGTCTGATAGTGGTTGAAGTCGATGATACCGCGCGGGCTGTAGCTCTGACCTTGCAGCAGGTCGTCGCGGAGCCGCTTCAGGTCCACGCCCCACTTGATGGTGTGATTACCCTTCGTCTTGGTCCAGGTATTCACCACGTCGACATTGGCTTCGGCGCGAATCCACGGCAAGCTGGCCGAATAGCCGACCACCGGGTTGGAGAAGCCGTCGTTGATATTGATTCCCACCATACCGCTCGTGAATGAGTCGAGGTTGACACCGGGAATGCCGAGGTTTGTGGAGTCTTTCGTTCCGTAATCGGATGGCAGGGCTTCGTTGTGATAGTGCGAGACCGCGACGCGCAGTTCCGCCACGAGCGTCGGAGACATGATCCGGTCGTAGTTGACGCCGCCCACGTAGGTCCGCTGAAAGCCGGTTCCCATGAACGCGCCGCCCGGGCCGTCGCCGCCGGCCATGCCGAACAACGGCGCCTGGAAGATCACCGGCTTGGAGTAGCTGAAACGTCCGCTCAACCGGTTCTTATCGCTCAAGTTGTAGTCGAACTTGGCATCAAACGAATCCACCGTACGGGTGAACGGCAGCAGCCCGAAGTAGTTGTTACTGGGTTTCGACACGGCGAAGGACTCATTGGTGCCTGGCAACAGCCCCATGATCTTCGCCGAGACCGGATTGATCCGGTTGGAAGGAATCACGTTGCCGGGGAACGGGGTGCGCCCCGTGCCATCCAGCGGATTGCCGGTCCCCGGATCGTAGATGGTCTGCGAGGCGCCGCTCAGGTCGCCCGTGCGCCACTGGTTCGGCGGGATGGTCACCAGGTTCGTGTTGGCCTCATGATCCATCGTCCGCAGGTAATCGCCGAAGTAGAATATCTTGTTCTTCTTGATCGCTCCGCCGATGTTCCCGCCCACGTAGTTGTATGCCAGGTGGCCGACAGACGGGTTGAAGAAAGAGCGCGCGTTGAAGGCGCTGTTCTGCAGGAACTCGTACGCGGCGCCATGTATGTCGTTGGTGCCCGACTTAAGCAGCACGTTCACTACCGCGCCCGAAGCGCGTCCCATCTCCGGATCGTGGTTGGTCAGCGAAACGTCCACCGTCTGGATGGCCTCGATCGGGGGAATATAGATCTGCAGCAGACCGGTGCGCTCGTTGTCGTCCGAGCCCTCGATCATGAAGTTATTGCCCTGCCGCATCTGCCCGTTGACTTCGGTCTGCAGGGAGCTGGAGGCGTTGAAAAACTGCGAGTGCTGCTCCTGCACCGGAGCCACGCCCGGCGCCAGGTTCAGCAGGCTTTGGAAATTGCGGTTGGAACTTACCAGCGGGACATTCGCGAGCACGTTTCGCTCGATTTTCGTCGTGGTGGACGCCGTATCCGTTTGCAGGGTGGCGGCGTTGGCCGTGACCTCAACGGTTTCGGTCACATTGCCGGGCTGTAGTTGCACGTCAACGCGCGTACTCGTGTCCACCAGCAGGTTGACATTGCTGCGGGTTTCCTTCTTGAAGCCCGTCGTTTCCACAGATACCGAATATGTGCCCGGCGGCAGGTTTGGAACGTTCCAGTTTCCGCTACCGTTCGACACCGCAGAATGGACGACGCCCGTCTGCGTTTCGGTAACCGTGATTTTTGCATTTTGCAGGACGCCGCCTGTCACGTCGGTGACGTTCCCCAGCAGAGTCGCATTGACTGTCTGCGCGCAAGCCGATACCGCGCTGAACACGGCAAGGCACAGTACAATGCAGATCGTACGTAGATCCTTCATCGCTTCCCCCTTAAAAAGACAACCAAGTTGGCTAGATTCTTAACCCCTGGGTAAGGATTATATCGCTAACTCCGAGTTCGACATAATAAGACATGAGATTCTTCTGGGTGAAATTTGCCGCGGTTCTGGCTATGGCTCAAATTCCGCACCTTTCCCTGCTGGTTTCGGCTGACTGGCTCTCCTCGCATCTTCACGACGATTCGGTGGTCGTCCTGCACACCGGCTCCAAGGCCGATTACGAGGCCGGCCACATTCCCGGCGCGCGGCTGGTCACGCTCGCGGATATCAGCATCACGGATGGCGAGGGGCTGCGGCTTCAATTGCCGCCGGTTGCGGCGCTGGAGCAGGCGTTCGCGCGCCTGGGCGTCACCGACCGCAGCCGGGTCGTGGTCTACGCAGGCAATGCTTCCGTGCAGTCCGCGACCCGCGTCTGGTTCACGCTGGACTACCTGGGGCTCGGCGATCGGGCGGCCCTGCTGGATGGCGGCCTGAGTGTATGGCGAGCGGAAGGAAAGCCGGTCAGTACGGAAGCGCCTCCACCTGCATCCGGCGCGTTCACGCCCCACCCCGCGCCCGGCCGGGTGGTTACGGCCGATTGGGTGCGCGACCACCTGCGGGACCCAAAAATTCAGCTGCTCGATGCGCGCACGCCGGAGTTCTATAGCGGCGCAAGCGCGGGCGCCATGCCGCGCGCCGGCCACATCCCCGGCGCCCGCAACATCCCCTACCCGACGGTTTTCGACGAGCACGGCAGGCTCAAGCCTGAACAGGACCTGCGCCGCATGATGGCCGCCCGGACCACCGTAACCTACTGCCACATCGGGCAGCAGGCCACGGTGCTGTATTTCGTTGCGCGATACCTCGGGCTCGACGCACGCCTTTACGACGGTTCGTTTCAGGAGTGGAGCCGCCGTTCGGAGCTGCCGGTGGAAACCTCGCCGCACTAATTCGCGACCGACGGATTAAACTATCGCCATGATCAGGCCCGAGGCGTTGCAGCGCGACGAACCCCTGCTGTGGTCCCCGGGGACCGGCGTTAACGTGTGGTATATGTTCCGCGCGGCCATCGGGGGCGACCTGGGAGCGCTCCGGCATCTGGTCCAGGCTGACCCGTCGCTGGTGCGGTGCCGGCACGGGTACAGGACCCCGCTCCACTTCGCCGTGCGCGAGAACCGGATCGATGTCGTGCAGTTCCTGCTCATTCACGGCGCCGATCCCTTTACGCTGCCGGTCCCCGACACCCTTCTCGATATAGCGCGCGATCGCGGATACCGGGAAATGGAGGATCTGCTCCGGGGATTTCTCGTCGCGACCTGCAACGCGTCCGCGAAGGGGAATGCCGTGGCCGCCGCCATTCGGGAACGCGATACAGGGGGCGTTCGCGCGCTGCTCGACCGATCCCCCGATCTGCTCCACGCCGGCGACGAGCGATCGAACCAGCCCATCCACTGGGCCGTGATGAGCCGCCAGATCGATCTGATCGACCACCTTCTCAGCCGGGGTGCCGACATCCACGCGCGCCGTTTCGACGGTGCCCGCCCGATTCATCTCTTCAACGGGGATTACCATTACCGGGGCCGGCGCGATGTGCCGAAGGATGCCGCGACTCCCCAGGCTGTCCTTTCGCACCTGCTCGCGCGCGGCGCCACGCTCGATATCTTCACCGCCACACACATGGGGGACCTCGAGGCCGTGCGCGAGTGGCTCGACCGCGATCCCGGGCTGGCGAACCGTGTCTCCGATTACGTGACGTACTACCTGGGCTCGGGCTCGCCCCTGCGCAATGCGGCGGCCCGGGGGCACCTGGAAATCGTGAAGCTTCTGCTGGCCCGCGGCGCCGACCCCAACCTGCGGGAGGAAGGCATGGCCCCGCACGGCGCCGCGCTTCATGCCGCCGTTTCCGCCGGACACTTCGAGGTGGCGAAACTCCTGCTGGAACACGGGGCCTACCCCAATGGCGAGATGGAAAGCTCGGCAGACTGCTTGAGCATCGCTATCCTCCACGAAGACGAGAAAATGGCGGAATTACTGGCCTCATACGGCGCCGCCCGGCCGGTGCCGATGCTGGCCTACTATGGCGACGTCCGGACCGCGGCGGCGGTCTTCGCCGCCAACCCTGCTTTGGCAAACGATCCGGAGGCCCTGACCAGCGCCGCGGAAAACGGCCACGAGGACTTTGTCCGCCTGATGCTGCGATACCAGCCCGGGCTTCCCGGCCGCATGATTCCGCCGGGGATCGAAAGCCGTGCGCTGAGCGAACTGCTTTTCGCGCGGGGAATGAGCCCGAACCAGGCGGATTGGCTTCATATCACGCCGCTGCATCGCTTTGCCCGCGGCAACGACGCCGCAAACGCAGCGCTATTTCTGGATCACGGAGCGGATCTGGAGGCGCGCGACGAAGAGCTCTGCTCGAGGCCGCTCGGCTGGGCCGCCCGGTTCGGGAGCGTTGCGGTGGCCGAACTCCTCCTGGAGCGCGGCGCCAGGGCCAGCCACCCGGATGACCCGCCGTGGGCCGCTCCGCTCGCGTGGGCGACGCGCCGCGGGCATCCGGAAATTGTGGAGCTGCTGAACCGGCACCTTACGGGTGCGTGAACTCGTTCGCGTGGGGGATCAGTTCGAAATAGGTGCTGCCGGGGAGGTCCGTCCGCCAGTGGCCCGTCCAGCGCGCATAGCCGCAGGCTCCCGCGAAGAGAATCAGCGCGCCCGCCGCGACCGCCCAGGCGGGCACCCGGCGTTTCCGGGGCGCCGCGAGGAACAGAGCTCCGGATGCAGGGCACTCGGCCACGCATTGCAGGCATCCGGTACATTCGGCCGAGCGGATGGTGACCAGCCGGTCCACCGGGAGAGCCGAAGGGCACGCTTTGGCGCACTTGGCGCAGTCGATGCACAGCGATTCGTCGCGCCGGATGCGCAGCGGGCTGGCGAGCGCTGCCAGGCCCATCAGGGCTCCGTAGGGGCAAAGGTAACGGCACCAGAAATTCTGAACGAATAACGAAGCCGCCACCAGTCCAACCACCACGAGGCCGCCGCCGATGCCGAGGTAGCGGAAGAAATTCAGCATCTTGACGTCGTCCACGAGGCCGTACGGCCCTTCCAGGAACGCCCGGATCGCTCCGACCGACATCGAGCCCACCGCGAACAGGAACAGGCCGAGCAAAACGTACTTCAGGCTGCGCAGGGCGATGTCCAAAGCGCGTGGAAGGCGGAAATTGCGGCGGAAGAGCCGGCGCCCCAGCCGCCAGAGCCATTCCGAAACCGTGCCCACGGGGCAAAGCCAGCCGCAGAAGCTCTTGCGGAAGAGCCAGGAAGCGGCAAGGAACGCCAACAGTAGAAACATGCCCGCCGCGTGGACCGCCGGCATTCGGCCCGTGAGGAGCAGCACCTTCAAGTTCATGAGCGCCGCGATGGGCAGCCAGCCTTCGACTCCCGGGGGCCGCCCCGCCCATACGGAATGCCCGCCCGTCTCGTAAAACCTGACAAACAGGTAGAACTCGACCGCGATCCAAACGTTCAGCGCCAAAAAGCCGAGCTGAATCCCGTGCCGCAGCGCCTGGGAACGGTCCGGACCGGCGCGTTTTTGCAGCTTCTTCCGGGGAGGTCCCGACGGTGCGGCGATCGCGGCCATTTTGAGTCCCTCTAACGCCAGCGTAAGCTCCTGATGCCGCCGCGGCTGTGACTCAGGTCACTGTACCGGCGCCCGGCCTGCTTTTTTCCAGATGGCCAGCAGCGATTCCCGTTCTTTACGCGTCAACGGCGCGGGGCTCGGGCTCGGCTGGTCGTCCAGGCAGCGGTTGTGCAGATAGCAGTCGAGCTTCTGCCGCATCGCCTGACGGCCGCGGTGCAGACGCGTCTTGATTACGTCGTGACTCAGATCCAGAATCTGGGCCACATCGTCGGTGGAGAGCTCCTCCAGATCCCGCAGCAGCACCACGGCGCGATAGGTCACCGGCAGCTCGGCAACGGCCCGGTCCACGACGGCGCGAAGCTCCGAAGTCAGGTACTCGGCTTCCGGCGGAGGCTCGTCGCCGCGGATCTCCACCCCCGGCGGCATATCGTCGATGGACATTTCCTGCGTAGGGGCGAAGACGCTGCGCCGCCGCTGCATAAGGCACGCATTCTTCGCTACGCGGAAGATCCAGGCGCGAACCTTCTCCGGGTCCCTGAGCTGGTCGATGTTCTCGAACGCTTTAAGGAGAGTCTCCTGGGCGACCTCCTCGGCGTCTTCCGGCCGGCCGCACATCAGCCAGCTATAGTGAAAGATTTTCGATCGGAAGTGCTCGACAAAACGCTCGAACGCCTCGGATTCGCCGGCGATTAATGCGCGCGCCAGCTCAGTCTCGCCCTGTCGATCCAGAATTCGGTGTTCCAAATTTAATTGTAGCCGGATAAGCCACCGCCACTACGGGGTATCGCTGGAGCCGGATTTCGCGAGCCCGGCGTTACCTACTCCGCACGCAGCATCTCAACCGGGTCGATTCGCAGGGCACGGATCGCGGCGGGAGCGGACGCCAGCAGCGCCGCCGCGAATAAGATCGATGCCGGGGCAATCAAACGCGTGGGCTCAGTGGCTTTCACCTGGTAAAGTAGTGATTCGATATAGCGCATGGAGAGAAACGCAAGCGCCAGCCCGATCACCCCGCCCGCCAGCACCATTGCCAATCCGTCCATGGTGGCGCGCCGGACAGTATCGCGGGCTGGAGCTCCAATCGCGATTCGAATCCCGATCTCCCGGCGTCGCTGCAGGATCGAATAGTCCATCACACCGTAAAGGCCGATTCCCGCCAATAGCAGGCCCACGGCGGCGAAAAAGGAAGCCAGCATGGCGAGCAGCCGCTCCCGGATCGTCTGCTGTTCCACCAGTTCCGTCTCCGGCACGATACTGCCGACCAGAAAGCCCGGCCGGGCGCGATTGACCTGCCGCCGCAGAACTGGCCCCAGTGCGAGCGGATTCGGACCGCTGATCCGCACGACCAGTGCGGCGCTGCTCGTTGTTCCGAACCGGCCGTTCGCGTCGACTTTTCGAAATGGCAGATAGACGACGGGTGGTATGGGTCCGCGCATCTCGCTATAGCGCGAATCGCGCACTACGCCCATAATCCGGCAGCGCATCCCATGGTCCCGATTCGTGTCGAAGCTCCTGCCGATAGGGCTCCCGCCGTTAAAGTACAGGTTGGCGAAAGTCTGGTTGATAATCGCAACCCCCGGCGAGGAGTCGCTCTCTCCAAAATCTCTGCCGCCGAGAAGCGGGATTTTCATGGTACCGAACCAGCCGGGCGAGACCGACAGGAATCTCACCAGTGCGCCGCCCGGCGTTCCTCCGTTGACCGCGACGAAGCCGCCCTGCATGGAGCCGCTCAGCGGAGGAAAATCCGCCAATGCCGCCATTTCGACGCCCGGAACGGATCGTAACTGGTTCGCGACCTGCTGCCAAAAGAGCACGGATTGGGCTGGACGGGCGCCCGTGATTACGTTGACCACCCCATCCGCGGCGAAACCGGCGGGCTGATTCGATAGCCGGTCGAAGGTGGCCGTGAAGAGGCCGGTGTCGAAGAGCACCAGGAAACAGAATGCAACCTGTGCCGCGATCAGCACATGCATGATGCGAGCCCGCGAAGTCGGGCCGTTTCCTCCTTTGAGCGCAGCGGCAGGCTTAACGGCGGAGGCCCGCAGGGCGGGTCCGAGTCCGAACAGAATGGTGACGACGATCGCAAGCACCGCCGCGAAACCGAGGATGCGGAGGTCCGCCGGCAGCGCCAGGCGCACCGGATGGTCGGGCGGATTGATCATGCTCACGACCAGCGGCGCGGACCACCACGCAAACGCGCTCCCCAGCGCAGTTCCGCAGAGCGCGATCAGGACGCTCTCGGCAAGGACGAGTTGCACCAGCCGCCGGCGGCCGGCGCCGATGGCGACACGCAGGGCCATCTCGCGGCCGCGGGCCGAAGCCTGAGCCATCATGATATTCGCGAGATTGGCGCAAGCAATCAGCAGGATCAGGGTCACTAACACCGCGAGCGCATCCAGCGCGACCCGGTACTCATCCTGCAGGCCGGAGACACCAGCCGCCGCCGGCTCAATCACGACTCGATTGCCCAGGAATTGCCGCAGGCGCTCTGGCGGCCACCCTTGGAACCCTTTCGCCTGTTCCTCCTGGTACGCCTGGACGATCGGACTCAGGGCGTCGCGGACCTGGTTGGGCGAGGTCCCAGCCTTCAACTGGATAAATGTACGCAACCAGGCCGAGCCCGGCTGGCTCACGGCCTGGTTCATCATGGCCGGCAGGAATACCTCCGTGATGGTACCTGGCTCGGTCCCCGTGAACGCGCGCTCGGCCACGCCGACGATCTCATAATCCACGGCGGCAATATGAAGCCTGCGCCTAAGGACGTTCGGGTCGCGTCCGAAGCGACGCGCCCAATAATCGTAAGAGAGCACGGCGACCGGATGCGCTCCCGGCTTGAGGTCGTCGTTCGCCGTGAGCACCCGCCCGAGCGCGGGGCTTACACCGAATTGGTCGAAGATAGAACCGGAGACGTATTGAACGTACGTCTTTTCGGTCTCCTCATCCGAGCCGTAGGTCAGATCCAGCCGGGAGGCGTAGGAAGCGGCGATCAAGCCGGCCTGATTCGCGGCCGCCGCTCGCATCTGCTGGAACAAAGGGTATTCGACGCTGGCGGTGGTTCTCGGTTTGCCATCCGGTCCAATGCCCTTGCGGTAAAAGGCGTATAGCCGCTCCGGGTTACGGACCGGCAGCGGGCGCAGCAGCAGGGCGTCGATGATGCGGAACGCCGACATACAGGAGCCAATCGCCAGGCCCAGGGACAAGACCGCCACGGCCGACGTTGCCTTCGTCTTCCAAAGCTGCCGCCAGCCGAAGACTACATCCGCGCGCATCGAATCCAACCAGCCGATCAGCCGGAGATCGAGGCTCGTCTCGCGCAGGTGCAGCACGGAGCCGAACGCTTGCCGGGTCTCCTCCGGGTCGCGGCCCTCGTCCATCGCCTCTTGCAGATGGGTCGCGAATTCATCGTCGATCTCCCGGCTCGTGCGGCTTTTGCTCAATACGTTGGCGATTCTCGACCAGATCGACATATCAAACCAACCTCAGCACACGGTTGACGGCCGATGTGACGGCTCGCCACCGGGATTCCTCGATCTCCACCTGTTTCCTGCCCGTCGCGGTTAACTCGTAGACGCGCGCCCGCCGGCCATTCTCCTTGGTGATCCATTCCGCGCGGATCCAGCCGGCCTCCTCCATCCTGTGGAGGGCAGGATACAGCGAACCTTCTTCGGCCCGGAGCACGTCGCCCGAGATGGTCCGAATCGCGGTCATGATGGCATATCCATGAAGGCGAGGACGCCGCGAGAGGAGCTTGAGTACCAGGAGATCGAGCGATCCCGACGAATCAGCCTTGGGCATACTCAGATATCGGAGTATAGGACGGCTGTGGCCGCAAAAGGTTAGGATCGGCGTGGGCTGGGTTGCTTTGGGTCCTCAAAACGTTTCGGGAGGATCTATCCACGGGGCGGGCAAATCTCCAGCAACGGGCGTTACACGTCAAATTGACTGCTGAACTCGCTAGATGGATGGCCGAAGCTACTCGAGGCGGTGAGTGTGGCGAGGGTGGCCACGGCTGAAAGCAGGATTCCCGCTTTAGGGTCACCTCGCGGATCCCTGATGCAATCTGCGGTTATTTTCATTAGCATGAACGATGCATGGCCTTCATACTGCAGGACCTTCGCTTCGCTCTCCGTCAAGTCCGCCGATCTCCCGCGTTCTTTCTGGCTGCAACGCTGCTGATTGCAGCCGGCATCGCTGTGAACACAGTGGTGTTTTCGCTGATCGATGCGGTGATCCTGCGCCGGTTGCCTGTCCGCGATCCGGAGCGGCTCGTTCAGTTATTCGAGGTTCATCCCCGCGTTCCGGCTCGCTCCTATTTCGAGTACGGCCTGCTGCGTGATCTCCGCGAACACTCCTCAACTCTTACGGACGTGGTCGGCCAGATGGAGATGACGGCTCCGATCACGCATGATCGAATCGTCGAGCGCATCCATCCCCATTGCGTCACCGATGACTACTTTCGCTCGCTCGGCGTCTCGGCTTCTCTGGGCCAGGTGCTTAAAGCAGGTGACGAACTTGTCGCAGTGCTTTCCGACGCCTATTGGCGGCGCAATTTCGGCGCCGACCCGAAGGTCATCGGCCAAACCATACGGCTCTACAACCGGCCGTTTACAATCGTCGGAGTTGCGCCGCCGTCGTTTGGGGGCACTGTCATCGACACCAGCGCAGATTTGTGGATACCGATCCGCAGTTCTTACAACTTTCTTGAACTTCCCTCGGTCCATGTGGACGATCGGTATGTCAATGAATCTCTGATAGAGATCGTCGCGAGGGTACGCCCGGGAATAACACTGCAGCAGGCACAGGCCGAAGCCGTGCTGTTCTACAGCCGGTACAACCACGAGGCGAATCGCCGCGATCCGGCGGAAAGGGCGTTCCGCGACGAAGGCCGCTTGGAAGCGCGCTCGATCGCGTCGGGTATCTCGCCATTTCGCGAGCGATCCTCCTCCGCTCTGCTTTTCCTGCTGGCAGGAACCGGGCTGATCCTGATCATGGTCTCTGCCAACGTCGGGGGCCTGTTGCTCGCCCGTGCGAGCGCCAGGGAAAAAGAAACGGCGGTGATGCTAGCGATCGGCGCCGGCCGCAGCCGTGTAGCACGGCTCTGGTTTATTGAAGGCTTGATCCTGGCGACCTCAGGGGGAATTCTCGGAACTCTTGCCGCCTATGTCTCTCTCCCGCTCGTGGTGCATTGGATGCCGCCGGCAGGCGGCATCATCAATCCTACCGAGGTCCAGGCCCGCACCCTCTTCCTTCAGTTGGACATTCGCGTCCTTGCATTTGGATTCGGTATCTGCGCGCTAGTGGCGGTGCTGGCCGGCATTGCTCCAGTGTGGAGGTCCTCACGCCAGGACCTTTGGAGTGCTCTGAAGATCGCGATAGGCGACCGGCAGCACCAGCGCTTTCAATCCGTGCTATGCGCGTTGCAGGTGGGGCTCAGTACGGTTCTTCTGATATGCGCCGCGCTGGCGATTCGTAGCCTGGCGACGCTCCGGAATGTGGATGCGGGTTTTGACGAGAATCACATCGCGATCTTCAGAGTAGACGTGCTCAGAGGGCGGCTCGGGTATACGAAGCAGCAGGCGGAATCTCTGCAGCGGCAATTGATCGATAGCTCTGCTGCCCTGTCGGGCGTGGCCGGTGCCGCGATCGCAGCCTCTCCCCTGATGCGCGGCATCGGAACCGGGGCATTTGCAATTTTTCCGAACCGGCCGCCCGAGGGACGCCTGAACACTAGCACGAACGCCGTCTCGCCGGAGTACTTCAAAACCTTGGGCATGCGCTTCGTAGCAGGCCAACCGTTCGATCGCGACGCGGCCAGGATCAGCCCGACGCCTGTAGTCATCAATCAGGCGTTCGTGTCCCGGTTCTTCCACGGCCAGGATCCGATTGGGAAAGTATTCGCAGCCGGACGAAAATGGGTTGGTCCGCAACTCCAGATCATCGGAGTGGTGAACGACACCAAATACCGCTCATTGCGCGAGGTGCCGCCGCCGACTTACTACACCCCGGACTTCGGCCCCAATCCGCAATACAGCGCCTTCGTGCTGCACGTCCGCACTTTCGGCAATCCGGAATCCGTGATTCCCGCTATCCGCAAGGTATTGGCATCCATCGATCCGCGCATGCCGTTCTACGAGGTCGCAACTCTTGCGCAAGACATCGACCGATCGCTCTGGCAGGATCGGATGCTGTCCGCCTTAGGAACCATATTCGGCATTTTCAGCGCCGGCTTGGCGTTGGCCGGCTTATATGGAATGCTGGCTTATTTTGTTACTGCCCGGCGGCGTGAGATCGGCCTTCGCCTCGCTCTCGGCGCTACCCCTCTAGACGTTGGCCGACTTGTGGCCAAGCATCTCATCCCGACCGTCGCGCTAGGACTTGTGACGGGCGGCGTTCTCTCAACAGCCGCAGGGTTCTGGATTCGAGGTCTTCTCTATGACATCGGACCATCCGATCCGCAATCCATCGCTTTTGCGCTCGGGCTAATCTCTTTGATCGTGCTCCTTGCCGGAGCCATCCCCGCTTGGCGAGCGGTACGAACCGATCCGGCCTCGTCATTGAGGGAACAGTAAGTTGAACGGAATGCCTCGTCAGAGGAATCTGTGGGTCTTTGATACGTTCGAATGGGCCGGGAAGATCGGCTCCGATGACGGATAGTGAGGCTTCGGCTATTTTGTTCGTGGCCAGTTGCCTATCGAAACAGTAGTGCCCTATCCGGCAAACTCTGCGCCGTGAGCGGCAGGTGATGCCGGCTGACCACGCCATACTCCGCAGGCGATCAACAGGAGAACCTGCGTTTAGGTCAATCGTCCGATCCGCAACTGTGTGCCAGATGCAGTCGGTGGTAGAACTGGTGATGGATTTCGCCCTTACAACGATCAGGAACTGAACAGCTAAACGATTCGATGCTGCTTCGCGTCAATTCATGCAAGGGAGACACCATGAAATTTCTCGCTTTCCTGCTGATGGCAACTTCTGCATCTGGCAATGTAGCGAAAGTCGCCAAGGTGCTGGAACGAGAAACCGCCAAGCTTACACCGCCTCTACGGCAAGCCTTTCGGTTGGCCGGTGCGGCATCTTTGCGGGAATCCTATCCGAAATTGGCGCACAGGTTCATCGAGTTGACCGTGACTGAGGGACAACAAACTGGGCTGGACCTGGGGACGATGAGCAAATTGGCGGAGCTCGCTCCCGACGAATCCATCGGACTTCTGCCCTACCTCAAAACCGGCTCTGACGGGCCGCTAGTCAACGACTTAATCTACTGGCGACATACCGGAGCCGCATTGAAGTTGTACCAAGCCATGTTGTCGCGCGGAAATCTGGCGATCTTCCAGGCCAACGGCTTGCTTACGCAACTCGCGAAAGAAAGCCCCTCTGAGGCGGTCAAGCTCTTCGCCGGGATCCTGGCAACGTTCCGGTTCGACCCGCTCGATCCTCGCGAGGCTTGGGCCTTACTGAACTGCGCTGGAACGATGGCGAAGCTAGCTCCAGTTGCCGCCGCAGACGCGTGCGAGCGTCTCGCTAGAGCTGCTGCCGCACCGAATTATGGAAACGACTGGCCGGCGGACATTATCTATGGATTTGCGATCGGTTCACGGGACATCAGCACCACCAACTCTCGTGAAGCCGTGCTGATGATCGCGGGCGCCAGACTGCGTGCGATGGCGCCGGATCGCTTCGAAAAGTTGCAGTCGCTGTTTGCGCCGTGGGACGTGACCGGGCCTCTCATCGTAAAGTCCACCCATAAGACAGCTTCGCCTGTTGCAGTGAGTGATAGCGACCCCAGAGCGACGGCTCTCGACCAGCGCATGAAGGAACTAAGCGGCGAACTTACCGAGGCCCAGCGCTCCGTGCTGGCTACCGAAATCGCCCGCGGTATCCGCGCTTTGCCCGCTGGCGTCTCCAAGAACAACCTGGCCCGCAGTCTGGCGAACCTCTCCACAGAGGGCGATCTCGGCCACACTGCTTTGACAGTCATTGGCGAGGCACTGGCGCAGTCCTTACACGAAACTCCCTCAGCGGTGGATGATCCCTACGTCGAATTGGCTACATTGCTCCGTTACGAACACCTCACCGTGCCCAATCTCGACCCACCCGTCCGCGCGGCGGATGCTCTGCTGGCCCTACGCGATTCGGTGCATGCGCATACCGGTTTTGCGCTTATGGCGCTTGATGGAAAGCAGTATTCGCTGAAAGCGCTGCGTGGCAAGGTGGTGTTGCTGAATTTCTGGGCCACCTGGTGTATTCCTTGTCGTAAGGAAATGCCAGATATGCAAAGACTTTACCAAGCGTTCGAGAAGCGGGGCCTCGTGGTGCTGGCGGTCTCCGATGAAGAGCCGGAGACTGTAGCTGGATTTATGGCGAAGCAGAGTTACACGTTTCCGATCGCTCTCGACCCGGACAAGAAAGCACACTCGGCCTTCGCTGTTGTCGGAATTCCCAAGAGTTTCATTTTCGACCGTAAAGGCCGTCTCGTGGCGCAGGCTATGGACATGCGTACCGAGCGGCAGTTCCGGGAGTTGCTGAAGCGGGCGGGGCTGGAGTGAAGCGCATTTAGCCCACGCGACATACATCTAAAGGATCCTCCCTTGCCGGGCGGCGTTTACCAAGCCTGCTCATTTAGGGATTGCTCCTGATTCCCCGCCAATCGGAGAAAGGTAAGGTGTAACGTTCATACACCAACTGGCTGGCTGCACGACTGCAGGTCAAGCAATCCAACTTGCCGTGTTGCCGTCTCGCCGGTCGACAGCGCGATCGGCCGCGGCGACCGGGAAGGAACCGTCGTCCGCAGCCGACCTGCTCCGATTTGCCGGGGAATTGCACTCGAACGACTACGAAGGACGCCGCCGTTCCAAACGCCAGCAACCAGGCGGGCCAGCGGGCGCGGTGCCCACCCGCTGATCAGCAGGCCGGGAATCGTCGATGAGTGCCGCGAGGTCGAGCAGGACCTTATCGCTGTCGAAGATGTAGGAATGGCCGAGCAATCCCCAAAAACTGATAGGCCGGTCCACGTCTGCGGCGTCGATCACTTCGATTCCTGGCCGGGGAACAACTCGGGAACCGACGCGGTCGTCCTGGATGATGTCGGATGCGAGAAGCGCTCCGTCCGACCGGGAGACGTAGACTGTAATTCTTTTTGCGACCAGCCTGGCCGCTTCCGCGAACCGGGAAAACAACGCCTCATTTACGTCGGGCGCCGCGAAAACGACGTTTTCAATCGCACCCTTGCCGACGGCCAGGCCATCCATCGCTGATCCCAGGACAAGCGAGCCCATACTATGGGCAACCAGGTGCATCCGTTCGGGGTTGGTGCGCCGCTTGAGTTCGGAGACGGATTGTGCGAGGTGTTTGGCTGCCCAGAACGCGTTCTCCTTGTCCACGGTGTAGATGTTTCCCGAGGGCCAACTGAACACAATGGGCGCTCCCTTGAACTTCAGGTCGTTCGCGAGTTGAGCGATCCGGAGAAGAGAATTCGTAAAGGGTGTCGCAAAACCGGGTACGAAGACGAATTCCTGATTTGCCGCCGAAGAGGAGTGAACTAAGGACTTCACGTCATCGAAGAAAGTCGCCTCGGACATTTCGGTAATCGATCCGCCTGCCACCTCGTAGCTGGCCGGCTTGCCGCGCCGGACGGGGTAGGCCATGCTCATGGTCGCAAGTTGCGTCATTGGGGCCAATACCACGGCGGTACCGTACGACAGAGCGCTATCGGCGCCGGGAGAATTGGAGAATGTCAGCGGGGGCCGGGCATGCTGTCGATCCGTAATGTAAAAGACCTTGATAACCGCTCTGGAGTTGGCTTGCGCAAAACTCCCGACGGGATCATGCATTGCCAAAATCGCCAGCACCGCGATCCCGGTTGTGCGGCCAGCCAGGTCCCTCGTGCGCTCATCCATTAGTGCTTGCCGCAGCGCGCTTGGCTCACCGTTCGTTGACAACGTCGGAAATGCATTTGTGATCGCCGATAGCCAGGTTACCATCACCGGTATCGAACGCCTGATCAGGTAGGTGGCGATAGCTGCACTACTCCCGATAACGACAAACTTGCAAATAAGAGCTGGCCGCGAGTCACATCAAAGCGAAGGAAAAAGCGCGACGCGATGTATATCAAGCCCGCATAACAAAGCGCTGCGATGACGCGCCGGGCCACCCGGTAGTATCGTGTCATTTTCTGTGACCCGCCCGGTGTCAGATGATATCACCGCGGCGGTCGCGGATACGCTCCGGCCGGGATGGGAGCCGACTGGTTCGCCTGTTGCGCCGCATATGCCTGGCGCACCGGCTCCGGGAACCCGGGCATCATCGCCGCGATCCTCGCCTGGATCTCCGCAACGATCTTCGGGTTCTCCTCCGCCACGTCGTAGCTCTCGTCCGGATCGTGCGCCAAATCGTATAGTTCGGGTTTCGGCAGCAGGTAGCTGCGCCGCCCCACCGGGGGCGCCGGCGTATAGGCCGCGGTGTTGTGCCGCGCGATATGGAGCTTCCAGTTCATCGAGCGGGCGCACTGCAGGTCCCAGTTGTCGAAGTAGAGCAGCGGCGGCCTCTCGATCGACTGCCGCGAGCCGTCGAGCAGCGGCCAGATGTCGATCCCGTCCAGCGGCTTGGCCGGCTTCGAGGCTCCGCAGAGCCCGCTGACGGTGGGGAAGACATCCATCAGGGAAATCAGCGCATCCGACGTACGCCCGGCCGGAATGCGGCCTTTCCAGCGGGCGATAAACGGTTCGCGCACGCCTCCCTCGTATGTCGTATTCTTGCGGCCGCGCAGTTTGCCGGGGCTACCCAGGTACCAGGGGCCGTTGTCGCTTGAAAACAGAACCAGCGTGTTGTCCTCGAGGCCGTGCTGCTTCAGCGCCCCAAGCACCTCGCCCACGCTCCAATCGATCTCCTCTACCGCGTCGCCGTAAAGCCCCTCCGCCGATTTCCCGCGGAACCGCGGCGAAGCACCCAGTGGAATGTGCGGGAAGGTGTGCGGCATGTACAGGAAGAACGGCGAGCCGGCCGAGCGCGCCATGAAGCGGGTGGCCTGCTCGGTATAACGGGCGGTCAGCGTGTCCAGGTTGGCGGTCTGCTCCACTACGTCGGTGTTGTGCAGCAGGACCCGCGGCGTCATGTCATTGCTGTACGGAATGCCGAAGTACTCGTCGAAACCACGGCTGGTCGGCAGGTACTGCACGGGCCGGCCCAGATGCCACTTCCCGATGCACATGGTCTTGTACCGGCGCGCTTTGAGCGCGTTGGCGAGGGTGGTCTCATCCAGGCTCAGCCCTCCCTCGTCCTGCGGAAAGAGCACTCTCGGGACGCCGACCCTGGTGGGGTAGCGGCCGGTCATCAGGCCCGCCCGCGAGGGCGAGCAGACCGGGTCGGCCGAGGTGCAGTTGGTGAACCGGACGCCCTCCGCCGCCAGGCGGTCGATATTCGGCGTCCGGATTTTCGAGCCGTAACAGCCGAGATCGCCGTAGCCCAGGTCATCGCAGAATATCAACACCACGTTCGGAGTGGCCGCATCCGCGCGCAGCACCCGCGAGCCCGTCACCGCGGCGGCCGAAGCCAGAAATTTGCGCCTGTTCATAGGAGTCATTCGCATCCATAATAGCGATCTGCCATACACTATGGATTCGCCATGCCTCCATACACGCGCAGGGAAGCGCTCGGGATGTTCGCCGCCGCTTCCACGGCCCTGGCAGCGGGCCGCCGCCAGCCCAACATCCTCTACATCATGGCGGACGATCACGCCGCTCACGCGATCTCCGCCTACGGCAGCCGCATCAATCGCACGCCGAATCTCGATCGCATCGCAAGCGGCGGCGCCCGGTTTACGAACTGTTTCTGCACCAACTCCATCTGCACGCCCAGCCGCGCCGCGATCCTGACCGGCCAGTACAGCCACAGGAACGGCGTCTACACCCTGGACGACCGCCTGGATCCCGCCCGCAACCATGTCGGCAAGGAATTGCAGAAGGCCGGCTATCAGACGGCAATGATCGGCAAGTGGCACCTGGCCAGCGACCCCACCGGTTTCGACTACTGGAATATTCTGCCCGGACAGGGCGTCTACTACGACCCGGTGTTCATCGAAGGCGGCAAGCGCACCGGGCACAAGGGCTACTGCACCGACCTGATCGCCGATTTCACGCTGGACTGGCTCAAGCGGCGCGACCCGAAAAAGCCGTTCTTCGCGATGTGTCATCACAAGGCGCCGCACCGCCCATGGCAGCCCGCGCCGAAATATCAGGACCTGTTCAAGGATCAAACCATCCCCGAGCCCGACAACCTCTTCGACCACTACGAGGGCCGGGCGCGCTCCGTGGCCGCGGTCAAGATGCGGGTCGGCGAGAACATGACCAGGACCGACGTGAAGGCCGACATCCCGGCCGACCTTCACGGCGATGCCCTCCGCAAGTGGGCCTACCAGCTCTACATCAAGGACTATCTGCGCTGCATCCAGAGCGTGGACGACAATGTGGGGCGGCTGCTCGACTACCTCGAAGCCGAGAAGCTCGCGCAGGACACGATCGTCATCTACACCTCCGACCAGGGCTTCTTCCTGGGCGACCACGGCTGGTTCGACAAGCGCCTGATGTACGAAGAGTCGCTCCGCATGCCCTTCCTGATGCGCTACCCCGGCGGGATCCGGCCGGGCACGGTGAACCGCGATATGGTGCTGAACATCGACTTCGCGCCCCTGTTCCTCGATTACGCCGGGGTCAAGCCGCCCGTCGAAATGCAGGGCCGCAGCTTCCGCGCGAACGTGGAAGGCCATACCCCGAACGACTGGCGGAAGGCGATGTATTACCGCTACTGGATGCACAACGACAACGACCACCACGTGCCCGCCCATTACGGCATCCGAACCGAGCGCTGGAAGCTGATCTACTATTACGGCCGGCCGCTCGACAGGGCCGGAGCGCATCCTCCGGACAGCCAGCCGGAATGGGAGCTCTTCGACATGCGCGACGACTCGCGCGAGATGAAGAACCTCTACGGCGACGCGAAGCACTCAGGTGTGGTGCGGCAACTCAAATCCGAACTGGTCCGTCTGCAGAATGAGGCGGGCGACACGCCTGCGTGACCCCATTATGAGAGTGCTCCTGTCATGGATACTTCTGGCCGGGGCGGTTTTCGCCCAGGATACGCGCGTGATTCTGCTGGGCACGGGCAACCCCAACCCCGATCCGGCGCACAGCGGACCTTCCGTTGCGGTGGTCTCGGGCGCGGGCGTTTATATCGTGGACTGCGGTCCCGGGGTGGTCCGGCGTGCCGCGCAGGCGGGAATCCGCATGGAGCAATTGACCCGCGCGTTCGTGACCCACCTCCACTCGGACCACACGGTGGGGCTTCCCGATTTGATATTCACTCCCGCGGTTACGGGGCGGAGCGAGCCGCTCGAAATTTACGGCCCGCCCGGCATTCGCGCCATGACCAGCCACGTGATGGAGGCGTGGAAGGAGGACATGGACATCCGGCTGAATGGCCTGGAACACGGCAACCGGGAGGCGTACCTGGTGCATGCCCATGAGGTCCAGCCGGGCGAAGTGTACCGCGACCCCCGCGTGCGCGTTGTAGCCGTCCCTGTTTCGCACGGATCCTGGAAGTACGCCTACGCCTACCGGTTCGAAGCCGGCGGCAAAGTGATCGTGATCTCCGGCGACACCACGCCCAACGACAAGCTCGCCGAGGCCGCCAAAGGCTGCGACATCCTGGTCCACGAAGTCTATTCCCGGAAAGGATGGGAGGGCCGCACGCCGGATTGGCAGCGCTATCACGCCGCGTTTCACACTTCCGCCGTCGAACTGGGCAAGCTGGCGGCGCGAATCCAGCCGGGCAAGCTGGTTCTGTATCACGAAATGCCTATGGGCCAGTCGGCCGGGGAGATTCTGGAGGAAATCCGCGCAGAATTTTCGGGGAACCGTGATCTACGGCGAAGACCTCCAGGTGATCCGGTAAGACCACCGCCAGGTCCACACGTCATTGCGGGATCTTCGGGTCCTGGACCTGGGTTCCCAGGCCGGCATACGCTTCCTTCACCTTGGTCACCTTATCGCCCTTGAAGGTGACGAAGGTGATTTTGCCGGGCGCGCGTCCGTACACCCAGTCTTCGGTCTCGATGCCGTCGTTCGTTTCGCGCGATTTGTGCTCCGGATGGCCCAACGCCAGGATCACCTGTTCGTGATTCATCCCCTCGGTGACGCGCTTATCCTTGATGGCTTGCTGCACTTCGGGCGGAAGCGTCTCGGCATAAAGCTCGGTGGCGGAGTGCTTTTCGAAATCGAGAACCGGGGTGAGCATCTTCTTCACCGCGGATGCCTTCATCGGCTCCAGCGGCTTGTGGAACAGCAGCACGATCGAAGTGCCTCCGGGCGCGTTGCTATCGTCGGTGCTCACGGGAGTGGGATTCCCGCCGTTCGTGCCGATCTGCACTCCCTGGTACCAGTGCCGGCCGCCCTTATAGCCGCCGTTGATCTGAAACACGATGCGGTCGTTCTCGATATCGATCTTCGTCACCTGCACCAGGTCGCCGTTGCGCGCCGCCGGTCCGCCCCCGCTCGCCATGGCGATCCACTCGCCCTTGTCGTAGGTACCGTCGGCATTGACCTCCAGGGGCTTTTTGGATCTCGGCAGAAGGACCTTGCAGGTGGCATACTCGGAAACCAGGCCGCGCAAGAGCTCGATCCGGTCTTCGGTGGTCATTTTCTCGCCCGAATAGGCGAGCGGTGCTAAAAGAATTACGACGCCAATGGCTGCGGCGGCTCGCATTTCGTACTCCCAATCGGCGGGCCGGTGAGCGGAGAAAGCTGCCGGCGAACCGGCGCTTTCCACAGGTACAGGCTCAGCAGGAGTAAGGCTCCAGAGGTTAAGACGCTGGCCTCCGGTCCATACTCCCCGCCGCTCCAGAGCGCGCCGGCAGTCCACGACATCTCGTGGCCCGTTACATTCATTCTAAGCCCGCTTAAGGGAACCCCGAAAAGGGGCAGTGTGAAATTCCAGCCCACGTGAAGGCCGAACGGGAGCCAGAGATCGCGGCTTCGCCAGTATGCGTAACCGAACAGAATCCCGAACCCGGCGGTGTTGGCGATCCCGATGCGGCTGGCGTTCGGATTGGCCCCGTGCAACAGAGCGAATACGATTCCCACCGGCACGATCGTAAGATACGGCCCGAGCGCGGCGAGCAGAACCTGGAAGCCGTAGCCGCGAAACACCAGTTCCTCTCCCACGGCCCCGGCTGCCAGCAGCGCCAGCACGAAGATCAGGGTTCCGATGCCCGGCTGGTCGTCCGGCGTCCTGACGATCCGGGCCGCCCCCGCGGCCAGCGGAACCAGCAGCACCAGGGAGGCTGCACCGGCGCCTCCCGCCAGCCCGACCAGCAGGTTGCGGGAGGAGGCGCGATCCCACCAGAGCCCGAGATCGACCAGGGACCGGTTCTCGTAGATCCGCAGCACCAGCCAGTTCGTGAACGCCGCCGCCAGCAGGTGCGTGGCGGTGATACCCACCAGGTAGCCGGTCTCGATCAGAACCCAGCCGAAGAGCGTCGTGCTCAGAATGAACAGCACGACATACACCGATACGTGGATAGCGATCCGCAGCGGATCCCGGCTCATCACCACGCATCATAGCAACCCGGCCCCTTCGCCAGGCATCCAACCAAGCAGATGGAGCGAAGAACTTTGCTGGGGGCCGCCGGGCTTAGTGGTATCGCCGGGATGGGCGTCGTGGCCTATCGCACGGCTCCGACGTTCTGGAAAATGTACGTCGAAGATTTGAAGCGCGACGTTGCCGCGCCTCCCGCGCAGCCCGACCCCGGCTTATGGAAAGAGCGCGGTATTCACGCCGCGTGGCTGGGACACACCACGGTCCTCCTCCAGGTGGATGGCTTTTCGATTCTCACCGACCCGGTCTTCAGCCGCAGGATCGGGCTCGATCTCGGGCTCTTCACTCTCGGGCTGAAACGGCTGGTGGATCCCGCGCTGCCGCTCGAACGGCTGCCGCGTCCCGACCTGATTCTGCTCTCGCACGCGCACTTCGACCACTTCGACGTCCCCTCGCTGCGCCGGCTCGAAAATCGCGGCACCACGGTGATCACGGCTTCCCGCACGGAGGACCTGTTGCGTCCGGGCCGCTGGGCCGGCGTGCGGGCGTTGCACTGGAACGAGCGGCTGCGGGTGGGGCCGGCGGAAATTCGAGCGTTCCCCGTGAACCACTGGGGCGCTCGCATGCGCAACGATACCTATCGCGGGTACAACGGCTACACCATCGAGGTCGGACGCTATCGCATCCTGTTCGGAGGCGATACGGCCATGACGACCGGGTTCCGGGACCTGAAGAGTTCCCGGCCGTTCGACCTGGCGATCATGCCCGTGGGCGCGTACAACCCGTGGATCCACTACCACTGCACGCCCGAACAGGCCTGGCAGATGGCGAACGACGCGGGGAGTGAATTCTTCCTGCCCGTGCACCATCAGACGTTCAAGCTGAGCAGCGAACCGTATCTGGAACCGATCGAGCGCGTGCACCAGGCCGCCGCCAATCATCAGGACCGCATCGCCGTCCAACGCATCGGCCAGGAATTTCAAGTAGGGTAGGCCTCCCGTCCTGCCCACGCGCCGGAGGCGCGCTTAGTTCACTTAGCCGGACGGCTTCTCGAACTTCACTTCCTCGAGTGGGGCAGGCCTCCCGGCCTGCCCGGCTTGAAAGCTAAAGTCAAAACCGGGCAGGCCAGGAGGCCTGCCCCACGCCAGCCTCCACCCGAAAGGGATCTTTACGAAGCTGATTTTGTATTGCGGCGACTGGCGCGCGGTATACAAATCGGGCCTGCCGTTCCAATCGTAAAGTGAGTGTATCCTTGTCCGTATGCATCGCCTTCTCCCCGCCGTCGCCCTTTCGGCTGCCGTCGCATTCGCGCAACCGGCCGACCTCGTCCTGCGCAATGGCAAGATCGTCACCATGAACGCAGCCGTGCCGGTGGTCCAGGCAGTGGCGGTGCGCGGCGACCGCATCACCGCGCTTGGCAGCGATCGCGACGCCGCCCGCTGGGGCGGTCCGGACACGCGCGTCATCGACCTCCATGGCATGCTCGCCATCCCCGGGTTCATCGAAGGCCACGCCCACTTCACCGGGGTCGGCGAGTTCCGGATGGGGCTCGACCTGCGCGAGGCGCGCACCTGGGACGACATCGTGGCCCGGGTGGCCCGCGCGGCGAAGCAGGCGAAGCCGGGCGAGTGGATCATCGGCCGCGGCTGGCACCAATCCAAGTGGGACCACGCGCCGGACCCCAACGTGGAAGGTTTTCCGCTGCACGCGTCCCTCGATAAGGTCTCGCCGGACAATCCCGTGCTGCTGACTCACGCCAGCGGGCACGCCGCCTTCGTGAACGGAAGAGCGATGCAGCTCGCGGGCATCACGCGGGCGACGCAGAACCCCTCCGGCGGCGAGATTCTCAAGGACAAGCTGGGCAACCCGACCGGCCTTCTCCGCGAGCGCGCCCAGGGCCTGGCCAACCAGGCGCTGGCGGCATTCGAAGCCAGGCGCACACCCGCCGAGCGCGCCGAAGTGCTGCGCCGCGAAATCGAAACCGCGTCCGACGAGGCCCTCTCGAAAGGGATCACCACGTTCGAGGACGCCGGTTCGCCGCTTGCGACGGCGGACGTCATCCGCCGCATGGCGTTGAACCATGAACTCCGGCTGCGGATCTGGATGATGCTGCGCGGGTCGAACGCCGAGCTTGGGCCCAGGCTCGATCAGTATCGCACCATCGGCGCGGGCGACAACTATTTCACGGTCCGCGCGATCAAGCGATACATGGACGGGGCGATCGGGTCTCGCGGCGCCTGGCTGCTGGCTCCCTACACCGATAAACCCGACAGCAGCGGCCTGAACCTGGAGGATCCGGCCGATATCCGGCGCGCCGGCGAACTTGCCATCGAGCACGGATACCAGCTTTGCGTCCACGCCATCGGCGACCGCGCCAATCGCGAGACCCTCGATATCTACGAGCAGATCTTCCGCGAGCACCCCGACAGGAAGGACCTTCGCTGGCGGATCGAGCATGCCCAGCATCTCAGCGCGCAGGATATCCCGCGCTTCGGGCGCCTGGGCGTGATCGCCGCCATGCAGGGCATCCACTGCACCTCCGACGCGCCCTACGTTCTGCTGCGACTGGGAGCGGCGCGCGCCGAAGAGGGGGCCTACGTCTGGCAGAAACTCATGAAATCCGGCGCCATCGTGGGCAACGGGACCGATGCCCCGGTGGAGGATGTGAGCCCGCTTGCTTCGTATTACGCGTCAGTAACACGGAGGGCGAAAGACGGTACCTATTTCTACCCGGACCAGCGGATGAGCCGCGAAGAAGCGCTACGATCCTATACCTGGAACAACGCCTATGCCGCGTTCGAGGAGAAACTGAAGGGCTCGCTCCAGGCCGGGAAACTCGCCGACATCACCGTGCTCTCGCGCGACATCATGACCATCCCCGACGGACAGATTCCCGCGACGGACGTGGTGTACACGATTGTCGGCGGGAAGGTGCGGTTCGACCGGACCACTGGGCTGAAGCGCTAACCCGCAGTTCTCATGCCGGGCGCCGGGAGGAGTCTGGTCTCGGCGCAGCAGGCACAGGCCGGGATGCCTGCCCCACATCAAAAATACAGCTTCAGGGCCATTTGGACGATGCGCGGGCTGCCAAACGACGTCACCTCGCCAAAAGTGCCGCTGGTGACGTTGGTGGTCGGGTTGTTCCAGTTGGCGTGGTTCATGATGTTGAAGAAGTCGGCTCGCACATCCATCCGCCAACGCTCGGTGAAGTGGAATCCGCGGCTCACCGCCATGTCCCAGCTGATCTGGCCCGGACCATAGAGCGAGTTCCGCCCCAGGTTCCCGAACTGCCCGCTGAACACGGTGCACGCCGCGTTCGATCCGGCGCACATGAACGCCGCCGGGTTCAGCCAGTTGGGCGTAATACCTTGGGTGACCGTCCGGACCTGGTCCGGCAGGATCACGTTCGGGCGGTCCAACCCCTGGCCGCTGAGGGAAATGTCCTTCCCGCCATCGGTGATCTGGATGGGGTTGCCGGTGGCAAACGAAATGACCGGCGATACCTGCCAATTCTGTGTGGCGCGCCGGGCGAAGCCGTTGCCCCAGCCCGGGGTCTGGACCACCAGGCTGGTGATGAAAGCGTGCCGGTGATCGTAGCCGCAGTTCCCACGTTCCCCGGTGGCCCGATTGAGCGGATTCTGGTACACAACACCGGCCAATTCTCCGGCGAAATCCCAGGAACTCACGCAGTGGCTCCAGGTGTAGTTCGTGCGCAGCGTGTAGTTGTGCGCGAACTGGTGCTGGGCAGAGAGGAACAGCGCGTTGTATTCCGAATTGGCGCCGTCGTCCGTTTGCTGGATGTTGGCGTAGTACTGGCCGAGTGTCGGGTTGGCCAGGTACGTCAGGCGGCGGCTATTCGTGTTGGAAGTGGATGCTCCCGGTGCGGGACTCGCATAGTTCACGTCCGTGGAACCCCAGATGTGTCTGCCCGCGTTCCCGAGGTAGTTCGCTGAAACGACCCAGTCCTTCCCGATCTGGCGCTGGTAGCTCAGGTTCCACTGCATCATGTAGGTGACCTGGTTGTTGCCGGGAATGCTGATGTACGTGCCCTGGGTCGGGAAAACGGTGGCGCCGGGGAACGGATCGCCCTGCTTGCCGTTGAGGACGTAACCTGAAAACGGGTCGGAGAACTGACCGGCGGTCAGCGTCAGGGAAGATACATAAGGCGCGTTCGTGGTCCACCGCTCCGGATAGAACATTTCGGTGGTGTCGTGCATCAGCACAAACCCCGCCCGGATGGTCTGCTTGCCATCGCCCTTGGGGTCCCACACCATGCCGAGGCGCGGCGAGAAGGTCGCCCACTTGGATGCCGTGAATGCCTTGCCGTACTTGTCTTCCGCGTCTCCGTAGAAGATCAGCCCCGCCGGAGCCGTCGGATACACCTTGCTGTGCCACCCCTGCAGGAAAAGAGGCCAGCTGAACTGGTTCCCGCGTCCATACTTGTCGTAGGCGGGAACCGAGGGCTCCCACCGCAAGCCGAAGTTGATGCTGAAATGCGGCGACACCTTGAACGAGTCCTGCGCGTATGCGGCCATAACCGTCTGCCGGATGTAATCCGAGATCACGTTGCCGTCGGTGAGATTCGAAAAACGGCCGATCAGCAGATCCGCCAGACCGTCTCCCGTTGTGCTGCCGTTAAACGTAAACTGTCCGTTGGCCTGCTGGTAGTTGAAGGAGTTGAACTGGTTCTTGCGGCCGTCGAAGCCGAAGCCGAGCTGGTGCCTGCCGCGAATGAACGTGAAGTCGTCGGCAATCTGGTACGTGTTGATGTTGAAATTCGAAAGCGCGCAGGTGCCGCAACCGATGTTGAACCCGCCTCCGGAGTAGCCGCTCACCGAGAGTTGCGTGTAGTTCGGAGCGTTCACGAACATGTTCACGCCAAGGTCCGTCGGGCTGAACAGGTTGGGAGCGGAGGACCGGTTGTTCCGGCGCCTGTTGAAAGTCGCGTGGAACGAGTTCACCGCAGTCGGAGTAAAAGTGAACGTGTCACCGAGGGTCATGGTCTGGGACCGCTGCGTATTCCCCGCCGACCCGGTGGTGAGAGCGTTGTGGCCGTCGAACAGCGCCAGCGCTTTGTACTGGTACATGAAGTAGCGGGCATACAAAAAATGCCTGCTGCTGATGTTGTAATCGACGCGGGTGATCCACTGGTCGTCGGGATTGTTAGCCAGGTATCCGAATAGCTGCGTCCCGCACGGATTGGAAGATACCGGAAGATAGTTCGAGGCCAGTTTGAAACCGGCCGGATCGAAAGTGGAGACTGGAACCTGATTGTTCGGGTATGGGTTTCCGTTCCGATCCTTGAGAGCCTTCGCGGACGACAGGCAACCGCCGGCGGACTTCGCGGCATCCAGTACGCTGAAATCGCCCTTGAGCGCCGCGGCGGTAGGGACATAAGCCGTGTTTTGCGCCGGATCGCTGCGCTGCCGCGTTCCCTGGTAGCCGCCGAAGAAGAAGAGCTTGTCCTTGATAATGCGGCCGCCGATCGTGCCTCCGAACTGATTGCGCTTCAGCGAATCGCGCACCGGCTGCGAGTTGATGGAACATGTGGGACAGCCCACACCCTTGGGCCGCCCGTTCAGGTCGCCGTTGCGCAGGAAGTCGAACGCGCTGCCGTGGAAGGCGTTGCTGCCGGATTTGGTCACGATGTTGACTACGCCGCCGGGGTGCAAGCCGTATTGCGCCGGCAGACTGCTGGTCTGCACGTTGAATTCGGCCACCACATCCGGAAATGGAATCGGCATGTTCACGTTGCTGAAAGCGTCGTTGTTGTCGCCGCCGTCCAGCAGGAAACTGACGCCGTTGGCCGAGCTGCCCGCGACCGAATACTGGCCCGAACCATTCGACCCGCCCATGTTCTTACTGCCGGTCAGGTCGCCCCCGTTGAGGGTCATACTGGAAGTCGCAAACCCCGAAATTCTCAGCAGGTCGGCGGGATTCCGGCCGTTGAGCGGCAGATCGATAATCCGCTGCCCGTCCACCAACTGCGCGATCGAGTTCTCCTTGGTTTCCACCTGAGCCGCGTTGGCGGTGACCTGCACGCTCTCGGTGACCGCGCCCACTTCGAGAGTCACGGATTGCGTGCGGTTGTTTCCGGCATCCAGGATGATTCCGCTCTGCACGTAGGTCTTGAACCCCTGCGAAGAGACTTCCAGACGGTAGGCGCCGATCGGCAAACCGGGGAAGAGGTAATGGCCGGAAAGGTCCGTCGTCCCCGCGTGTAACTGGTTCCTGCTGATCTCGATAGCACGGACTTGCGCGCCCGCAATGGATTGGCCGCTTGGGTCCGTGACGTACCCGTCGAGCTGCGCGACCGCTACCTGCTGCGGCGTGGCAACGGGGACCAAAAGGGAAACAACGGAAAGGACCGGCACAAGAAGTGCCGCCCTCTTGAGTAAATTGCTGAAGACTCGAAGTCGCAACATGGCGGTAACAAACCTCCTCGACGCGGCAACCGGGCAGGCGCGGCGATTCGCGGCAGGCGGGCACACTGAACTGAAACCACACCACCCCTTCCGCCAACACTTAGGCACGCAGTAAAACACGTCCAGCCGGCGTTGACCGCTCAGTCACCAAACGAGACTCAGCGAATCATATGTCGTTTGTGACACGAAGTCAATCGGCAAATTAGGGTGGGCAGGTGTTAATTTCGGGGGGTTGGAATGCCGGAAAGGGAAAGCCGGAGCGAGCGGCGCTCGCCCCGGCGCGGGTTTACAGGACTTCTTCGGACCAGCTTTCGAGCACCTGCTTCAGCTTCGTCATGTACTGATCGGCAAGCGCGCCGTCGACAAGACGGTGGTCGAAGGTGAGCGATAAGTGGCAGATCGAGCGAATCGCAATCGCGTCGTCGATCACCACCGGGGTCTTATCCACGGTCCCGACACCTAGAATCGCCACCTGGGGCTGGTTGATGATGGGGGTCCCGAAGAGGCTGCCGAAACTGCCGAAGTTAGTGATCGAGAAGGTCCCGCCGGCAACCTCGTCCGGCTTCAACTGCCGCGAGCGGGCGCGCGTCGCCAGATCGACAATCGCGCGTTGCAGCCCGAGCACGTTCTTTTCGTCCGCCGCGCGGATGACCGGAACGATCAGCCCGTTCTCGAGCGCCACCGCGATCCCGATATTGATCTCGTTGTGGTAGATGATGTTGGTGCCGTCGAGCGACGCGTTAATCACCGGAAAA
The DNA here is from genome assembly GCA_963796485.1 of Bryobacterales bacterium. Taxonomy (GTDB): domain Bacteria; phylum Acidobacteriota; class Terriglobia; order Bryobacterales; family Bryobacteraceae; genus CAWCDJ01. The sequence continues at coordinate 1,513,403 of CAWCLV010000004.1, read as the reverse complement.
TGGCGCAGCGCAACCACGGACGCGCGGATAATAAACGGCAGGTAAGTGAGCGAGAAGCCGTAGCTCGCCTGAAACGCCGCTTTGTGGCGCTCGCGCACTTTCGCCACCTTCGTCATGTCCACGCGATGCACGGTGGTGACGTGCGGCGAAGTGCGCTTCGAGAGCACCATGTGCTCGGCGATTTTCTGCCGCATCGTGCTGAGCGGCTCCACGCGCGTCTTGGCCTGCCCCGCCGCAGGCAGCGGCGCAAAAGGCTGAGCGGGCGGCGGGGGCGGTGCGGCCGGCGCCGGCGGACGGGGTGAGGGCGGGGGCGGAGCAACCGGCTGCACAGGCTGGGCGGCCGGCTGTGCCGTGCCTGTCTGCGGCTGCGCGAGATAGCCTTCCACATCCTGCTTCGTGATGCGGCCGCCGGCGCCGGTCCCTCTGACTCGCGAAAGGTCCAGATTGTTCTCGCGCGCCATTTTGCGAACCAGCGGCGAAAGCGGGCCCGTGGGTTCCGCCGGGGCGGTATCCTCGACGGCCTGCGGCGAAGGCGTAGGCTGAGTGGTCTCCTGGGCGGGCGGCTCGGGCTGCGGCGCTGCCTGCTGCGGAGGAGGGGGCGGAGGCGGAGGCGCTGCCACAGCGGCCCGCGGCTTCACCGCCGCTCCGCCGCCTTCGTCGATCCGGGCCACCACCGTGTTGATGCTCACCGTCGCCCCTTCCTCTACCAGGACCTCGGAGACAGTTCCCGCGGAGGGAGAGGGAATCTCGGTATCCACCTTGTCCGTCGAAATCTCGAAGAGCGGTTCGTCGCGCTCCACACGCTCCCCGGGCTTCTTGAGCCACTTGGTGAGGGTGCCTTCCACGATGCTTTCGCCCATCTGGGGCATCACTACGTCGGTCATGTCAATTCTCGCTTTCGTGTTCAGCAGCTGCGAGGACGGGAGCCTCGAACAGCATCTCGCAATCAAAAACGCGGCCGAAATGCCCGGCCAGGGACCGCCCGACATCTTCGGCGGGGGCGCGGACCCCAAGCCGGCGCATAGACGTCACCGGCTTGGTCAGCCCGCAGGGAACGATGTACTGGAAGTAGCTGAGGTCGGTAGCGACGTTCAACGCGAACCCGTGGGAAGTCACCCACCGGCTGATGTGCACCCCGATCGCGGCGATTTTGCGCTCGTCCACCCAGACGCCCGTGAGCTTGGGAATCCGGCCGGCCGAAATGCCGTAATCGGCCAGGGTGTCGATGATCACCTGCTCGACCGCGCGCACATATGCGCCCACGTCGCGCTTCCATTCGCGCAAATCGAGAATCGGGTAGCCGACCAGCTGGCCGGGGCCGTGATAGGTGACGTCGCCGCCCCGGTCCGTAGGGAAAAACGAAATGCCCGCGCGCGTCAGGATAGCGTCGCTCGCCAGCAGGTTTTCCAAGTGCCCGTTGCGCCCCAGCGTGATCACGTGCGGATGCTCGAGCAGGAACAGATGGTCCGCAGTTTCGCCCAGCTTACGGGCGGCCACGGTCTGCTTCTGCAATTCCAGCGCATCGCCGTAAGCGATGCGCCCGAGCTCGCGCACGAAGCACTTACGCATTGATCGAAAGGCCGTATACCGCGTTGAAGGCTTCGCCCACCGCCTCCGAAAGCGTGGGATGGGGATGGATGGTCTGCATCATCACTTCCACCGTGGACTCGGCTTCCATGGCCGCGACGGCTTCCGTAATCAGCTCGAACGCTTCCGGACCGATGATGTGGACGCCCAGAATTTCGCCGGTGCCCTCGGCGCTCACCACCTTGACGAAGCCCTCGTGGCGGCCGAGAATGGTGGCCTTGCTGTCCCCGGCGAACGGGAAGCGGCCGGTCTTGACCTTGTACCCTTGCGCCTTCGCCTGCGCCTCGGTGAGCCCCACGCTGCCGATGCCCGGTTCCGTGTAGGTGCAGCCGGGGATGCGCGTCTTGTTGATCGGCACGGCGGCTTTGCCGGCCATGTGCGCCACCGCGATCATGCCCTCCCGCGTGGCGACGTGCGCCAGTTGCGGAGTCCCCGCCACGACGTCGCCGATGGCGTAAACTCCGGGCTCGGCGGTCTGCTGGAACGGGTCGACCTTGATGAAGCCGCGGTCGAGTTGCACGCGTGTGTTCTCCAGCCCGATGTTTTCCGTGTTGGGCTTGCGTCCCACCGCCACCAGGAGCTTCTCGGCTTCGAGAACCTCCTGCTTGCCCTCCTTCGTGGTGAGCTTCAGGCAGATGCCGTTTTCGGTTTTTTGGATGTTCTCGGCGCGCGCGCCGGTTTCCACCCGGATCTTCTGCTTGCGGAAATTCCGCTCCAGCTCCTTCGAAATGTCCTCGTCTTCCACCGGCACCACCCGCGGCAGCATTTCGATCACCGTGACCTCGGTGCCGAAGCGTTTGAAGATGGACGCGAACTCCACCCCCACCGCGCCCGCTCCGATGATCGCCAGGCTCTTCGGCACGGAGGTCAGGTCGAGAATCTCGATATTCGTCAGGATGCGGTCGGCATCGGGCTCCAGGCCGGGCAGCATGCGCGCTTCAGACCCGGTGGCGACGATGATGTTTTTCGCTTCCAGCGTCTGCACGCCGGAATCGGATTTCACCTCCACCTTGCCGCCGCCCTTGAGCGTGGCGTATCCGGAGATGCGCTCCACCTTGGCGCGTTTCAGCAGCATCGCTACACCGTTCGAGTGTTTATTGACGATGCCGTCCTTCCGGTCTTTGACTTTCGGATAATCCAGCCGCGGATTCTTCGAGCGAAATCCCTTCCTTTTCGGAATTCTCGATGCGCTCCCAGATGTCCGCCGTGTGCAGCAGGCTCTTGGTGGGAATGCAGCCCACCAGGAGGCAGGTGCCGCCGAGTTTGGGCCGCTTTTCGACAAGCGCTGTCTTCAATCCGTACTGGCCGGCGCGAATGGCTGCTGAGTAGCCGCCGGGACCACTCCCGATCACAATTAGGTCGTAAGGCACTTTTTTCATTCTACATACGTCACCGGCTGAAACGACGGTGCGTCATACATTTGAAGATGATGCTAAGGCTTCTGTTAGTTCTGATGCTGGTTTCCGGAGCAGGATTCGCGCAAACCGGCGGCAGAGCCCGCCAGGCTCCGAATCCCGGCAAATGGCCCATCGAGAGCCTCGGGGTGGAGGGCAACAAGCGCTACACGCGGGAGCAGATTCTCGCCGTTATCCATCTGAAAACAGGGCAGATCGCCGGCAAAGCCGATTTCGACGCCGCGCGCGACCGGCTGGTGGCCACCGGGGCCTTCGAAAACGTGGAATACCAGTTCACCCGGGCCAAAAAGGGTCAGGGATATGCCGGGCTGTTCCAGGTGGCGGAGGTGCAGCAGGTTTACCCCGTCGAGTTCGAGGATCTCGGCGTCTCGTCGAAAGACCTGGCTGCCTCGCTCACCGCGCGCGACCCCCTGTTTTCCCGGGAAGGGCTTGCCGCCACCCAGCCGGTAATCCAGCGTTATACGCGATGGATTGAGGAATACCTGGCGGCGCACGGCATTAAAGAGCCGATCGAAGGTTACGTGGAGCCGGCGGATCCGGGCGATTTCGCCATCGTGTTTCGCCCGGAGAAGAAGCTGCCCGCGGTGGCCCAGGTGACGTTCGAGGGGAACCATGTGCTCGACGAAAAGGCGCTCCGCGAAGCCGTGGCGCCATCGGCGATCGGGATGCCCTACACCGAGGACGATTTTCGCCGCGTGCTCCGGCTCGCCGTCCGGCCTCTCTATGAGGCGCGCGGGCGCGTCCGCGTCGCGTTTCCCGCCATTCGCATCGAGCCGGTGAAAGATGTTCGGGGCGTGCACGTCTTCGTCACCGTCGACGAAGGCGACGTCTACAATCTGGGCAAGGTCGCGATCGATGGCCAGCCGCCAGTCCCGGTCCAGAGCCTCATGAAGACGGGCGATTTCAAACCCGGGGAAGCGGTCAACGTGGCGCGGGTCAACGAGGGGCTGGAGCGCATCCGGAAGGCGGTGGCGCAGGCCGGATACATTGACGCGAAGGTGGCGAGCGAACGCAAAATCAACGACGGAACCAGGACCGTCGATTTCACGGTTCAAGTGGATGCCGGGCCGCAGTACACCATGGGAAAGCTGGACGTGGTGGGTCTCGACCTCGAAGGCGAAGCGGCCATCAGGAAAGCCTGGGGGCTGAAATTCGCCAAGCCTTTCAACCCCGGGTACCCCGACCAGTTCCTGAAGAACGTGCGCGACGACTTCGACAACCTCAGCCAGACGAAATCCGCCACCAAAATCAACGGCGATCACAGCGTGGACGTCACCCTGACGTTCACTGGCGCCACTCCACAGCGGCGTCCGGGCCGCGGCGGCCGCAGCGGATGGGACTGAGGCCCTACTGATTCGGCCGCGGCCTCTTGGGGTGCGGGATCGGGTCCACCTGCGGGGACAGGTCGGCCCAGCCTTCGTCCGAAGTGATCGCGACCAGGTGGTCGCCTTCCTCGAGCCGCAAGCCGGGGTGCGGCCATAACGCCCGGTCGTTGCGCAGCACCAGGATCAGCTCGATCTGGTCGCCCGGCCGCAAAAACGCGTTCTCCAGGTGTTTGCCCACCAGCGGACTCTTCGCGCGCAAGACGCCCACCTGGAGCTGCCTGCCGTCCGGGAACCGTATGGGGACGCCGGACTCCACCAGGGTGACGAGTTCCAGCCCGTGAACTTCCTGGCCCTGCCAGAAGTCCCTGCTGCGCAGCAACTCCATGGCGGTCCGCAACTGGTCGCGGTAGTGCGCGGGCGAGTGCGCCCGGGTGGGGACTTGGGCTTCGTACAGGCTCGAGTACCGGAGCGAGAAGAGTTCCACCAGCAGGGCCTGCATGAAGCTGCTCAAAATGACGGCGAGGGCCGCGGCCACCAGTAGCCGGTAGCCGCCGGTCATTTCCGTGACCATCAGCAGGGTGGCGATCGGCACCCGGGCTGCGGCTCCGAAAACGGCCGCCATCCCCACGATCACGAAAGCATCCGGAGGCTGATGAAAAAGCCGGCCGATGACTCCGCCAAACATCGCCCCGACGTACAAACTCGGGGCGAAGACGCCGCCGGATCCGCCGGATCCGATCGTGATCGCAAACGTCAGGAGCTTGCCGACCCCAAGCAACAGCAGGAGCACCAGCCCGATGTGGCCGTAAATCGCCTCCTGAATCCACTCGTACCCGCCTCCCAACACCTGCGGGAGCGCCACGGCGGCCAGTCCGACGATCAGTCCGCCGATCGCCGGCTTGATGTGCGGGGGGCAAGGGATCCTGTGGAACGCATCGCGTACGCCGTAGAGCGCCGTGGGCAGGATCGTCGCCACGATCCCGCTGCCGATTCCGAGTCCGACATACCAGCCGTAATCGACAGAGACCGGCGCCGGCAGGTTGGCGGGAATCACGAACAACGGCCCGAAGCCGGCGAAAAAGCCGTTGACGACGTAGGCCACAATCGACGCCAGCAAGGCGTAGACCAGGGCGCCGGTTTCGAATTCCATTTCGCTGTACAGCACTTCCACCGCGAAGAAAGCAGTCCCGATCGGCGAGCGGAAAACAGCGGACAGTCCGGCTGCCATCCCGACCACGATCAGCAGTCGCCGGTCCTCTTCCGAACGGTTTCCCCATCGGGAATAGACGGACCCGACACCCGCCGCAATCAGCGCCGTCGGACCCTCGCGCCCCGCGGACCCGCCCGACCCGATCGTGATCGCGGACGCGAGCGTTTTGATCAGCGGCACGCGGGCGCGGATCCGTCCGCCCAGATTGTGAAAGGCGTTCACCACGGCATCGGTGCCATGCCCCTCGGCTTCCGGAGCGAAACTGTAAACCAGGATGCCGGAGAGCAGCCCGCCCAGCGTCGTCGAGACCGGGATGAGCCAAACACCCTGAGTCCCGAGCATATGGTAGCCGGCCAGTTTCTCCAGGAACAGTGTGCGGAAAAGCCCGAGCAGAGTAACGAACACCCACGCGCCGGCCGCACCGGCAACGCCCAAAACCAGCGTATCGAGCAGGAGTAGCTGTTGCCGGCGAAGCCTCATCAGGAGTTCCCGATTTTCCAGAGTATCTGGCGGAGCATCCCCAGCAGCACGGGGGCGTCGCGGCCGGCGATATCCAGCCGCCGCACGAGGCGGCGCACCTTTTCCGCCGTCGATTCGGAAGTGGTCGGGTTCACGTACCCGCTCTTTTCCAGAACCTCGAGCAGCAGGCGCGTGATCTGTTCGGATTCCGCGGCGGGCGCACGCCGGATCGGTTCGGGTTTGGCGGAAGCCGCCTCGGGGTCGCGTGCCAGTTCGTAGAGGCACAGGGAGACGGCTTGCCCCAGGTTCATCGAGAGGTCCTGACCGGCAGTGGGGATGCGCATCAGCCAGTGGCAATGGCTGAGGTCGTCGTTCGAGAGCCCGAATTTTTCCGAGCCGAAGAGGATCGCAGCGGGCGCCTGCGCAGCTACCGCGGCAATCAACTGCGCCCCGTATTCGAGCCGCCGGATGGGGTGCTGCAACTCGCGGTGGCCCACGGAGGTGGTGCCTACCACCAGGCGGCAATCGGCGATGGCGCCGGCCACGGTGGAATATTCCTCGGCGGATCGCAGCAGCGGCGCCGCCCCTACTGCGGAGCGCGCTTCGCGAAAGGCCACGTCATAGGGTTGCACCACCCGCAGGACGGAAAAGCCGAAGTTGGCCATGGCGCGCGCCGCGGCCCCGATGTTGAGCGGGTTCCGCGTGGACACCAGGACCACGCGCAGGTTGTCTTTCGAGTTCGGGTCGATCTTTCGATCGTAGCGCTTACCGCTGGAACAACGAAATACCGGCGATCCCCGCCGCCCCGGCCGCGATGCACTCCGCGGCGTTATCCAGTGTGATCCCGCCCAGCGCCAGGACCGGGATCCGCACCGAGGCGGCCGCACGCCGCAGGTCCTCGATCCCCTTGGCCCGGCCGTGGGGCGCTTTCGAAATGGTCGGGAAAATCGGGCTGAAGCAGGCGAAGTCCGCACCCTCGGCCCCGGCCGCCTGAAGCTCCCCGATGGAATGCGCCGAGACCCCGATGCGGAAACCCGGCGGCACGATCGCCCGAAGAACACCCGGCGCCATCGAGCCGCCCGGCAGATGCACGCCATGCGCGCCGCAGGCCAGCGCAACGTCCGTCCGGGAATTCACCAGGATGCGCGAGCCGTGCGGATTTGGAAGCGCCAGGGCGCAGCGGACCAGTTCGCAGAGTGCGCGCGCGGAAAGATCCTTTTCGCGAATCTGGATCAGTTCGACGCCGTCTTCGAGAGCGCGGGCGATATATGGAAGCAGCGGGGCGCCCGCCGTTTTGCGATCGGTAATGTAGCACCGGATCATGCGAGCGGCCGGTAGTAGCTTTCGCCCGCGCAGGCACGGCAGAGCGTGCGTCCCTCGCGGACCACCTCGCGGCGGAAGCTGACCCCTTCGCCGCAGGCTTCGCAGACCACCCGCGGGGCCTTATAGCCGGGCAGGTCCTCCGGGCCGATCGCAACCCGCACCCACTGGCTCTCGAACAGATCTTCGTCCGGCATTTCGCGGTAGGCCGCCATCTGCTGGCGGTTGCGACTTTCGATCTCCGGATGAAGCTCGCGCGCCCGCTCCTTCGCGCTCTCGCGGGCCGACACGCGCACCGCGCGGTCCTCGCGCAGGTCGCAAAATGTCGCGGCAACCTTGCCGAAATCGCGGAACTTTAAAGCACGCTTGCCCAGCCGGCAGCCGGTGACTATAGGGATGGCATCGGTGGCGCAGCGGTCGATCTCGACGTACGTGACCAGCCTCTTACGGTCCGCCCCGGCGGGGTCTGCCAGGCCCAGAAGCCGCACGCCATAGAGCGCCATGCGCAGCCCCAGGATCTGGCCCGCGCACAAATGTCCGTGCGCCTGTTCGGCAAGAATTTCGTACTCCGCAAGCGTCTTCACAGGATCTTCAGGGCTTCCGGCGGGAATTCCACCTGCCAGCTTTTATTATCCTTCGCGCGTGCGTACTCCGAGTGCGGCAGATCGGCGACGATCCCCTTCTCGAACTCCAGACGGACGGTTTTCGCACGTTGCGAGGCCCGCGCCAGTTTCAGCCGGATCGAGTTGGATGGAGGCTGAATGTCGCCCGAGTGCACCCGCAAATCTTCCGCATACATTGCCACCCAAACCCGGTCGCCTCGAAAATGCCCGCGGATGTACGGCCCGGTCAAGCTGAAGCCGTCGAATTCCAGCCGGCTGGTATTGCGCCCCGGGTCGAGCGCGCCGATTTCGGCCTCGAACAGGTTGGGGATGCCGAGCGCCCGCGCCGTTTCCACGGAATCGGGCACATCGAGAACCTCGCGCGGCTTACCCTGTTGCACGATCCGGCCGCGCTCCAGCAGCACCAGTTTGCCGGCCGCCGAACAGCACAGGTCGAGGTCGCCTGTGACCATCACCACTGGAACCGAGGCCGCGGCCCGAATGCCGTCGAGCAGCGGCTGAGTCCAGGGACGCGCATCGAGCAGGATGAGCCGCGGTTCCGAGAGCAGCAGGCGCGCGACCTCCGCCCGCAGCCGGCATTCGGGTGCCGCGGCATAGGGCAGCGAGGCAGCTAGGGCAGTCAGATCGAAGCGCTCCAGCATCTCGGCGATGCGCCGGTGCCGCTCCAGGCGCGCCAGGTGCTCCGCCGCAAAGGCCAGGTTCTGCCGCACCGTGAGATGCGGAAAGAGCGAGTCTCGCTGCGGGATGTAGCCGCAGCGCCGCGCCTTAGGCGGCACGTGGATGCGCGCGGCGGCATCGAACAGGATGCGATCGTCCAGCAGAATCCGGCCGGAATCCGGCATCGCGAATCCCGCCAGCAGTTCCAGCAGCAGACTCTTGCCCGAACCGGCGGCGCCATAGATCGCGGTGATGCCGGATTCGATGGACAATTCCAGGTCCATCGAGAGCGAAGGCGGAACTTTCTTGCCGAGCCGCGCCTGCATCATATGCGCGTGTACCAGGCAATCGCCATAACCAGCGCGCATTCGGACGCGACGCGGAAGAAGGCGAGCCCCGCGGCCGCCAATACCGGCCGGCCCGCCAGCGGCAGCAGCACGCGCCGCAAGACGCGCCATTCGGAGGCCCCCAGGCTGCGCGCGGCGTGGACATACTCCAGGCCCACCGCGCGGAATTGGACGCTTGCGCTGCGTCCCACCAACGGCACGGCGTAAAGCGCCCCCGCCGCGGCCGCGAGCTGCCAGGTGAAGCGCGGAGCCAGAAAGTACGCGCAAACGATGGCGGGCGGGAAGCAGAGCGGAAGCGAAACCAGCCATGCGGCGCGCGGCCGCGCCATCACCAGCCAGCCCAGCCAGACTCCCAGCGGCAGGGCCGCCGCGGTGGCGGCCGAGGCTGCGCGCAGGCTGAGCCAGAGCAGGTCGGGAGGCATCCGGGATCTCTAATTATAGCGGCCGGAATCGCGCGCTGAAGTGCCGCAGGAACGAAGGCTCTTCCACGATTTCCATGCCCCGGATCTGGTCCTTGCGCGCGTTCACCTCGAGGATGGCCTCCACCACGTAATCGATGTGGCTTTGCGTGTAGACGCGCCGCGGGATGGCGAGGCGCAGCAGCTCATGGCGCGCCGCGGCGCCGAACATCACCGACCCGATCTCCACCGAGCGGATTCCCGCGTGGCGGTACAGTTCCACCGCCAGCGCCTGCCCCGGGAACTGCGCGGCCGGAATGTGCGGCAGCATGCGCGCGGCATCGATATAAATGGCGTGGCCGCCCGGCGGCTCCACGATCGGCACTCCGTGGTCCGCGATGTGGCGCCCCAGGTAGCCCGTGGAAGCGATGCGGTATCGCAGATAGTCCGGGTCGAGCACCTCTTCGAGCCCGGTGGCGATGGCGTCCAGGTCGCGGCCGGCCAGGCCGCCATAAGTGGGAAAGCCTTCGGTGAGGATCAGCAGGTTGGTCTCCTGCTGCGCGACGCGGTCGTCGTTCGAGCAGAGAAACCCGCCGATATTCGCGAAGGCGTCCTTCTTGGCCGAGAACGTGCAGCCGTCGGCCAGCGAGAACATCTTTTGCGCAATCCGCTTAGGCGTCCACGAACTGTACCCCGGTTCGCGCTCGCGGATGAACCAGGCATTCTCGGCGAAGCGGCAGGCATCGAGGTAGAGGGGGATGCCGTTCCGGAGGCACACCGCCTTCACCGCTTCGATGTTCGCCATGGAGACAGGCTGGCCGCCGCCCGAGTTGTTGGTGACCGTGAGCATCACCAGCGGGATTTTGGCGGCGCCCTCGGCCGCGATCAGCCGGTCGAGCGCCGCGGCATCCATGTTGCCCTTGAAGTCCAGCCTGAGCTGCGTGTCGGCGGCTTCCGGAATCGGGAGATCCACCGCGCGCGCCCCGGTGAACTCGATATTCGCCCGGGTGGTGTCGAAGTGCATGTTCGAGGGCACCACGTGGCCCGGCTTGCACATCACGGTGAACAGGATGCGCTCGGCCGCGCGTCCCTGATGCGTCGGAATCATGTGGCGGAACCCTGTCAGGTCGTCCGCGGCGCGCTTGAGGCGGAAGAAGCTTTCGCTCCCGGCATAGGATTCGTCGCCGCGCATCACCGCCGCCCACTGCTCGGTGGACATCGCGGAGGTGCCGGAATCCGTCAGCAGGTCGATCAGGATATTGCGGGCTTCGATCAGAAAGAGGTTGTAGCCGGCCTGCTCCAGGTACTTCTGGCGCTCTTCCGGCGTGGTCTGGCGCAACGGCTCCACGCTCTTGATACGGAACGGCTCGATGATAGTGCGCACGTGGCGATTATCGCATCCGGCATTAGTGCCGGGTCTGGTGGCCCGCGGACTCCCAGCGGAAGACGAGCAGATCGACGACGGTGAACCAGGCAGTGTCCGGGTGATCGAACTTCCGGAACGAGGCGACATACTCCGGCTTGTTCATGCCCATCCCGGCGAAGGCCAGGAAGTAGAGGCTGTCGCCGGGGACATCGGAAACCAGGTCCTTACCGCCCTTTCGGGGAGAGGCGAGAAGCGGCTTGATTTTATCGATCAGGCCCGATAACCCAGCCCCGCCCTTGGTGCGTGCGCTCCAGAGATCGACGCCGTGCAGTTTCGCAATGCGGCAAAGAATCGTGTCCGCCTCGAGCGTGAACACCGGGTACGAGAGGGTGCGCGTGTCTTTGGGGTTGATTTCCAGCTTCAACTGCCGCTGCAGGACCCGGTCGCGATAGCGGCCGAACGCCTGCTGCGCTGCGGGTTCGTTCCCGACGAACGTAGCCACAGCAGCCACTTGCGCGCTCCACCACGAAGCGTGATCGCTCCCGCCGGCCCTTTCCTCTTCGCCGGCCGGGCTGTGCACCAGCCACCGGAGGTAATCCTCGAACCACTTGTGCACGGCCGCCTGGTCCCTGGCGTTCCAGTTCTCCGATTGCGAGAGAAACTCGATCCCCTGGATCGTCCGGATCAGGGCGCGGCCGTCCAGGATCCCGGAACTCTGGCCGGTATTGACGCCCGGGATGGCCTGCGCGTGATCCAGGTTAGGGTTCATGCGGGTTTTTGGATCGACGAACCAGACGTGGATCGTGCGGACGGCGCTCCGGGCGAAGTGGGTGTCGTTGAGGAAGAACGCGGCCGATCCGAGGGTAAATACCGCATCGGCCATCTGGTTCAGGGCCGTTCGATTGGCCGTGAACCGGTTGGGATACGCCTGCCCGTCTCTGTGAACGTACGGCCCCCCGGGGTTATCCCGGTTCGGCCACCAGTAGGGAGCTTCGCTGTAATAGTCGTGCGGGTCGATAGACGAACTGACCGGCCGGTCGGAAGTGACCGTCCATGGCCCATCCTTCATCCGGCGCTCGGCGTCGGCTCGCAGCCTCCGGACCGCATCCGTCGTCCAAGCCTCTTTGCGGACGATGGCACTGCGGATAGGCTCCGCCTCGTCCTCCGAGATCAGCGTCATCGGGAGTCCGGCGGCACCCGCCAGGGAGGCCAGCAGGATCAGACAAGCAGCGCTCCTCACTATTGCGATTGTAGCGAATGGCGCCGAGCCGCCGAGAAGCGCCACGTTAATCGCCGAGGAACTTGCCGATCGGCCGGAGGCCCTTCACGTTGTCGCACACGGCTTTCAGGCCCGCAGTCAGGGGGATGGCCAGGAGCAGGCCGGGAGCGTCCCAGAGGAAGCCCCACAACATCAGCGAGAAGGTGACGATCAACGGGTTCAGATGGACACGCGACCCGACCACCTTCGGGTACAACAGATTCAGCCCGATCAGGTGCAGGAAACCGACGGTCACGATCACCAGCACATACGTCGAGACCTGGTTGACCGTCAAAGCGGCGAACAGGGGAGGAATCATCGCCAGCGGCAGCCCGACGTAGGGAACCAGGCTGAGGAATCCGCTCAAAGGGCCGACAAACAGCGGGAAGGGCAGACGCATCAGCCAGAACAGCATCGAGCTCAGGAATGCCAGTAACAGCCCCAGCAGAAAATTACCCACCACGAACGCGCGGACCATCTCCGCGACGCCCTGCAGGCTGCGGGCGGCCACGACGCGATCCTCGCCCTGGAAGAACTGCAGAAAGCTGCGGTTGATGTGATCCCGCCAACTGAGCATGAAATAGACGAGGAACGGCACGAACGACGCCATCAGGAGGATCTGGTAGAACGTCGCCAGGCGGGCGGAGAGGTAATCGCCGATGGGCGTGCGCTCCTCGTGGATGCGGACCTCTTGGATTGCGCCGGGCGTGCCGGGCGCGGGCGCCGGCTGGGGAGGCGCCGCGGACCGGCGATTCTTTCTTTTCGACTGCTGCTCGGCCAGTTGCTGGGCGCGCAACCTCTCCAGTTCCTGCTCCTGCTGGCGCTGCCGCGCGGGGACGACCATCTGGTACGTCCTCTCCTCCATGCTTTGGATCTTCTGCTGGGCGCCGTCCACCAGGTCTCCGATGCGCTCGCCGTATTTCGGCAGTTCGTCGTAGATGGCCCCAAACTGCGAATAGGCGCCCATCCCGATCACATAAAGGAAGAGAAGCGCGATACTGCAAACGATGAAGCTGGCGAGGCTCCTAGGCAGCCTGAGCCGCATCAGCAGGGCCACGAACGGTTCCAGAATGAACGCAATCGTTACCGCAATGATCGAGGTGATGAAGAAGACACGGCCGAAGTAGAGGATCGCGAAGACCACGCCGGCTGCGATGATGGGCAGCGCCAGATGCCGCGCTTCCTGCACGGTATTGGTGGTCCGGCTGACAGGATTGCTGACAAGCGCCACGGCGCGAAAAGACCCTTAGCTCAGACTCTAGCACGCCGCCATTTATAATGTAATTGAGTTTGACCCCTTCACAATTCCGCATTCTGGCCCTCGACTTGGGCAAAAGACGTGTCGGCCTCGCCATCAGCGATCCCCTGGGGATTAGCGCCCAGGGGCTGCCCAACTTGGTCCGCACCAACAAACGGACTGATCTGGCGGCGCTCCAGGAGATCATTCGCGAGCGAGAGGTCGGCCTCATCCTGATGGGAAATCCCATCAACATGGGCGGCACGGAGGGCCGGCAATCGCGGTGGGTTCGCGAATTCGCAGAGGCCATCGAGCGGCGCCTGGGAGTGCCGGTGAAGTTCTGGGACGAGCGGCTGACCTCCGTACAGGCGGGCCGCGTGCTCCGCGAGAGCGGAATCAGCATCGAAAAGCGCGCCGCTGCCGTGGACCGGCTTTCCGCCGTGATCCTGTTGCAGAGCTACCTGGATTCCCTATGAAATGGACCGTCCGCGGGGCGGCGGCCCTGCTTTTGTTCGCCGGGGGCCTGCTCCTCTACCGGCTGGAAACGGCCTACCAGGGGTTTCCAGGCGAAACCTTCGTGGAGATTCCCCATGGCACCTCGAGCGGCGGAATCGCGACCCTTCTGGCGGACGCAGGCGTGGTACGCAGCCGCTGGGACTTCCTGGCCGCCCGGTTTTTTGCGCGGGCCCGGGTGCTGCAAGCGGGGGAATACCGGTTTAACCATCCCGACACTCCCGTGGATGTGGCCCGCCGCATCGCACGCGGCGATGTCTTCTATTACGAACTGGTGATTCCGGAAGGCAGGAACATCTTCGATATCGGAGCGGCGGCGGAACAACTGGGGCTCTTTCGGGAACAGGACTTCGTGGAGGCGGCGCGCGACCCTTCGTCGATCCGGGATCTGGATCCGAAGGCGCCCTCGCTCGAAGGCTACCTGTTTCCGAATACCTATCGCCTGAGCCGGACCACCACGCCGGAGAAACTCTGCCGCATCATGACCACCAGGTTCCGCGAGGTGTGGAACGGACTGCACACCACCTCCGGCGTCCACGAGACCGTCACGCTGGCTTCGATGGTCGAACGGGAGGGCAAGGTCGCGGAGGAGAGGCCGGCGATCGCGGCGGTATTCGAGAACCGCCTGCGGATCGGGATGAAACTGGATTGCGACCCGACCACGATCTATGCGGCGCTCCTGCGGAACGCGTACCGCGGCACGATTTACCGCTCGGACCTGGAGAGCGACAACCCCTACAACACGTACCAGCACGCGGGGCTGCCGCCGGGGCCGATCGCCAACCCCGGTCTGGCTTCGATTCGCGCCGTGTTGCAGCCGGCGGATTCGGCCGCGCTCTATTTCGTGCTTCGCCCCGACGGCTCGGGCGAGCACCAGTTCTCGAATACCATCGCGGAACACGAAATTGCCGTAGCGAAGTATCGCCGTGCCAACCACAAATAAGTCGGTGAAACAGAAACTGCGGGAGTACCTGGCCGCCGAGGCCCCGCCCGCGATTACGGAGGCCGTATGGCGGGACTTGCTGCTGCGGCTGGCGCCGGTTTCGGAGAGCTACCTGCGCGACCTGCTCCGCGAGACGGGGCTGCCGTTCGACCAGCCGTACGCCGGAATCCGCCAGCATACGTTCGAGGAATTGGAATACTCGCTGCGAGAGGTGCAGCAGGTGTACGCCGGGGCCGCCGCATCCGGCGAGCGCGACCGCGCCCGTTACTGCCGCCGGCAGGTGATCGCGGCCAGGGACCGGGCGAAATTCACCGCCGCCAACCCGCGCACTTCACCCGAAAAGAAAGCGGAAAAGGAAGAGATGGCACAGTGGATGCTGGTATGGCTGGAAAATCCGGAAGTCTTCCCCGCCTGGGTGGACGCCCGGAAAAGGCAGCGCGAGCGCGGGTGAGTGCCGGGCGCGCGATTCGCCGCTGCGCGAATCGCCGCGGGCATCCGGCGGAAACCCGTGGTATGCATCGCACAGTGGCAGCCAGAGACATGCTAGACTGCTAGACTGAAGGTCCATTGAGATCCTCCCGCGTCGTTTGAATCCGCTCAAAAGTGTTCGTGAAGTTCAGCGTCACCTCGGCACGATACTCAACCGATAAGGCAGGAAACCAGGAATTGTAGAAATTGAGGAAACATGAAAGAAACAGGAACCGTAAAGTGGTTTAACGCTGGAAAAGGTTTTGGCTTTATCCAGCGCGAAAATGGGGAAGATGTCTTCGTCCATTTCTCCGCCATCTCTGCCAGCGGATATCGTTCGCTCGAGGAAGGGGCACGGGTCTCGTTCGTTGTGAAGAAGGGACCCAAGGGTTTGCAGGCGGAAGACGTCAGCATGGCGTAGAGCGCGGCGGTTGCCGGGAGACTGCGCAATCCGCTTGGCTCTGGTCGTTGTCAAAAACGCCTCGCTCTCAATTACGCGGAAGATTTGTTCCCTCGAGCATAAGCGAGAGCGAGGGCGGTTTTATTCAGGGCAGCATGACGTTTTCCTGTTGCCCTTTTTACTGGAGGTAGCTGTTGGCCGAAGTACACATTCAGGACGGCGAAACGCTGGAGAACGCGCTGCGGCGTTTCAAGCGTAAAGTTCTGCAAGAGGACATTATCAAGGAAGTAAAGCGGCACGCTTTCTATTTGAAACCGGGCCAGAAAAAGCGTGTCAAGTCCGCGTTGGCGCGCAAGCGCAATCGCAAAAAGCGCAACCGGGACAGCGCCATGGAGCTATCCCGCTAGTCGGGTAGCTCCTGGTTCCGCGGAAGACCGTTCCTGTAACGCCGGCGACGCATCTACTTTGACGGGAAGCTTCGTTCTCGGAGATGTGCCGCTTTAATTTTGTCTGCACGGTCAACAAACGCGCCGGATGGCTCTCTGCCGGTGCCGGACGACGCGGCCGAAGTGCTCCGGCGGGTGTCCTTTTCTGCCGTCGAGTGATGGCGGCCCAAACTTCTACCCCCGCGAAGCGGACGACTGCCGAAGGGCGGCCTTGATCGCGTCGGCGAGCCGTCCGGCGGTGTAAGGCTTCTGGACGAAGCCCGAGATCCGGCGGCCGGCAAAGAGGGCCAGAGTTTCCCGCTCGCCATAGCCGCTCGAAATGACCACCTCGATGTCGGGCCTGATCTCGCGCAGCCGCGCCAACGTCTCCTGTCCGTCCATCCCGGGCATGCTCAGGTCCAGGAGAACCAGCGAAATGCGGCCATTCTCCCGCTTCACGAGTTCGATGGCCTTCCGGCCGCTGTCCGCCTGCAGCACGGTATAGCCGTTCCGCTCGAGCGCCGCCGTTGCCGCCCGCAAAACAACCGGTTCGTCATCCACGATCAGGACCACGCAGCCGGAGTTGTCGCGCGGCCCCGGATCCGCGGGTTCCGCCCTCGGAACCGCGGC
Organism: Bryobacterales bacterium; assembly: GCA_963796485.1. Lineage (GTDB taxonomy): Bacteria > Acidobacteriota > Terriglobia > Bryobacterales > Bryobacteraceae > CAWCDJ01. The sequence continues at coordinate 1,496,822 of CAWCLV010000004.1, read as the reverse complement.
GGGAACGGGTTTGGACGAGGCCGGGAAAAGGACCACAAATCTGCTCCCGCGGCCGGGCGCCGTCTCTACCGAAATCGCCCCCCGATGCCCGCGGACAATTCCGGCCACCGCTGCCAGGCCGAGGCCGCGGCCCGTGAATTTGGTGGTGAAGAACGGATCGAAAATGCGCGCTTTCGTCGCCGAGTCCATGCCGGAACCGCTGTCTTCCACCTCCAGGCACACGTAATCTCCCGGCGGCAGTTCGGCGCGGTTCAGTTCATCCCGGAATCCGCCGCCATCAAGGGCTCTCACGCCCGTACGGATAGTGATCTCACCTTTGGCATCCCCAACCGCCTCCGCCGCATTGAGCACCAGGTTCATGACCACCTGCTGCATCTGGGATGCGTCCGCCATGACCGCGGGCAGCGCTTGCGCCAGTTCGAGCCGCACGTTCACTTTCGCGGAAATCGAACCCTGCACCAGCTTCAGAAATTCCGGTACGGCCCTGGAAAGGTCGATGGGCTGCACCACGAACCGCCCCTGGCCGGAGTAGGCCAGCATCTGGCGGGTGAGATGGGCAGCGTGCTGGCTGGCGTCGATCACCTGGTCGAGGATCGGGCGCACATCGCTCGCCAGAGGCAGCAGTTCCTGCGCCAGGCTCGCGTTCCCCAGGACTCCCGTGAGGATATTGTTGAAGTCGTGGGCAATGCCGCCGGCCAGCAGGCCGATGCTCTCGAGTTTCTGCGTTTGCCGTAACCGCTCCTCGGTCCGCTTCCGCTCCGAGACGTTGTGCAGCACCAGAACGGCCGCCGTGACGTGGCCGTTCTGAGAAATCGGCGCAATCGAGGCAGCCACATCCACCTCGGCACCCGAAGGGCAGACGAAGACACCATCGACGCCGGTGATGCACGAGGCGTCCGCGAGACATTCCGCTACGGGATAATCGGCACCGGACAGCAACACGCCTTCCGGCCCCTGGAATCTCAGCTTTGGCTCCAGCGAGTGTCCCAGCAACTCGTCCGCGCTGTAGCCGAACTCGCTTTCCGCGGCGGGATTCACAAAACTCACAAGCCCCTGGCGGTCCACCATGACGAGCGCATCGGCCGCGTTCTCGGTGATCGCTTTTGTGACGCTGAGGGCCTCCTGCAGTTTCTGATTGGCGGCCTCGAGTTCGCGATTGGCGGCGGCCAGTTGATCGGCCATCGTGGCGCGCAATTCCGCTGCTTCCTTTTCCACGCGGGCGCGCACCGCGTCCATCTCCTTCTCGCGCAGCTCATCGATAATCCGCCGGTTCTCTTCGACGAAGAACTTCCGGCGCAGCAGGGCGCGGATCCTCGCCTTGACTACCGCTATATCAGCGGACTTCGAAACGTAGTCGTCGGCCCCCGATTCGAGCCCCAGTGCCATGCGCTGCTTGTCGTCGTGGGAGGTGAGGATGATGACGACGGCCGCGGAGCTCTCATGCGGCGGCGCGGCGATGCGGCGGCAGATTTCCGCGGCATTGATGTCCGGCATTTCGAAATCGACCAGGACGCAATCGAAGGGCTGCTTTTTCATGCGTTCCAGGCCTTCGGCGCCGGTGCGCGCCATCTCCACGACGTAGTGCTCGGCTTCGAGTTCGCGCCCGAGCATGTGCAGGTACGTCGGGCTGTGATCGATAGCAAGTACACGGGCGCGTTGAAAACGGGGCTCGATTTCGAGAACCCCCCCGGACCCCCCGGCCTTTCGCAGCAGGCTCTGGACCCTCACGAGCATCACGTCCGGGTCCGCGGACTTCGGCAGATAATCGTCGGCTCCGCTCTCGAGGCCGCGCGTTTGCGCCTCGTCGCTGCGCTCCACCGTGAGCATCAGGACAGGGATGGCTCGAGTATTGACGTTGAGCCGGATCTCGCGGCAGAACTCGTCGCCGTTCATGCCCGGAAGGTGGTAATCCAGGATGATGACGTCGGGACGCACGGTTTCCAGGCAGTCGAGAGCGTCCTCCGCCGTCAGGGAGTGGAACACCTCGATGCCATCGGCTTCCAACTGCCTCCGCAGGCGTTCCGCCTGGGTGGGGGAATCCTCGATCAACAGAATCCGGCGGCTGCTCTTCAATTGTCCTCCGTGCGGCGCCCCACCACTTCCCATAGCCGCCCCGCTATCCCGGTCAACGGCAATGATTCGCATACGGCTCCAAGCCGGACTGCCGCGGCCGGCATGCTGTACACCACGGCGCTCGATTCATCCTCGGCAACGGTGAAACCGCCGGCGGCGCGCAGGTCCCGAAGCCCCATTGCGCCATCCTCACCCATGCCCGTGAGCAGCACCCCGATACCGGCCGCACCCACGCTCCGCGCCATGGATGAGAACAAAACATCGCCGGCTGGGCGGTGGCTGCCCACCGCAGGGCCATCGTGCGCCGTTGCGAAACCGCCGTCCACCTTGAGGTGGCGTTCGCGGGGGGCCAGGTAAACCCGCCCTTCCACCATCCGAACCGTTCCCGCCACGACTTCCACCGGCAGCGGCGAGACGCTGTTCAGCCAGCTCGCAAAACCGTCCAGGAAAGCGGGAATCATGTGTTGCACAACGGCGACGGGCAGCGGAAAATCGCGGCCGAGGCTGGAGAGCAATTGCATCAGGGCGTTGGGCCCCCCGGTGGATGTAGCCACTCCGAGAACGCGATAAGGCGATAAAGCCGGCGCCGGGTGCGCCACCGGGTGGGCGCCAACCTCCGGCGGGACGGGACGCTGCCGCACCACCTTCACTTCGCTCATGATGGCGAGCTGGGTGCAAAGACGGCTGGCCATCACCTCGTAGTCCTGGTGCGTGGCCGCCACCGGTTTCTCGACCACCGACAGGGCGCCGGCTTTGAACGCCTGCATCGTCAGGCTGACCTCTTCCGAGCCGAGACCGGAGACCACCACGATCGGCGTAGGCCGAACGCCCATGATTCTGCGAGTCGTTTCGAAACCCTGCATGCCCGGCAACCGGATATCCATGGAGATGATATCGGGGGCGATCCGATTGATGGATTCGAGCGCTTCCTCGCCGCTTGCGGCCACGGCCGCCACCTCGAACCGCGGGTCCGCGGAGATGATTCGCCGCAGGTGCTCGCGGGCCACCGGAGAGTCTTCGACAATCATGACCCTGATCGGTTTCATAGGATCTGCCGCACCGTTCTCAAGAGTTCCTGCTGATCGAATTTGCGCTTGACGATATACGCATCGGCGCCCAGCGAAAGGCCGCGCTGCTGATCCTCCCGGCTCTCCAGCGAAGTGACGATGATGACCGGGATATGCTCGGTTTCTTTTCGCTTCTTCAGTTGCTGCAAGAGTTGAAGCCCATCCATGCGGGGCATTGCCACGTCCGTGATCACCAGATCCACGAGCTCGGCGCTCAACTGCTCGACTGCTTCCACTCCGTCGACGGCGAGCCGCACGGAGTAGCCATGTGCTTCCAGAATACTCTTCTCCAGCGAGCGCGTCGTGATCGAATCGTCCACCACCAGAATGCGCGGCGCTCTCCTCGCCGGTTGTTCCGGAGCCTTCTGAAAGCCCGGCTGCCTGCCCAATTCCTGTAGACGGACAAAAATCGCGGCGGGATTCAGCAGAATGGCCACCGAACCATCTTCCAGCGGCACGCCCCCGGCGCTCATACCGGCAAGTTCCCCATTGAGCCCCAGGTCTTTCACCACGGCCTCGCGATCGTCCACAAAGCTGTCCACCACCAGGGCTGCGATCTGCTGCCCCGAGGTCATTAAGGCCGCGCGGAGAACTGAATTCTCCTCGTCCGTGGACCCGTTTCCGCTCCCAGGGATACCCAGCAGGTCCGAAAGCCGGACCAGCGGAACCGGCCTGGAGTCCAGCACGACAACGTCGCGGTTTCCGAGTTGCTGCAAGTCGGCCGGGCGGATGCGCACCAGGCGCTGGATGGAACGGGCCGGCAAGCCATAGTTGCGGCCGCCCACGGCCACGAGCAGCACTTGCTGCATCGAGATGGACAAGGCGGCGGAGATCGCGATCTCAAAGCCCTGGCCGGAGTGCATGTGGATTTGCACCTCGCCCTGCAGCTGCCCGGCGGCCTGTTCCACAACAGACAGGCCCATCCCGCGGCCGGAGAGCCGGGTGGCGACATCCGATGTAGAAAAACCAGGGCGCAGGATCAACTTCGCAACCTCGGCCGCAGGCAAAGCCTCCGCTTCTTCCTCCGTCAGGAGTCCGCCCTTGACGGCATTGGCAGCGATGCCCCGCAGGTCAAGCCCCCGCCCGTCGTCTTCCACGAACAGATTCAGCCGGTCCCCCACGGAGACGACCCGGAGCCGGATGGTTCCGACCACGGGCTTCCCGGCGCGCCTGCGGTCTTCCGGTGATTCGATACCGTGGGTTACGGCGTTGCGGAGCAGATGCATAACCGGGGCTTTCAGAGCTTGCAGGACGAGGCGGTCGGCCTGCGCCTCCATGCCCTCGGCCCGGAAGTCCACCTCTTTTCCCTCCTGGTGCGCAATTTCACGAACCATGGCGCCGAAGGCGGCGAACACCGATTCGGCCGGAATCATGCGAACCCGGATGGCGGCCTGATACAGGTCCGCGGTTTCGCGGCTCATCTCCCAGGAGCGCTGCCGGGCGGCGGCGGCGGCATCCCGTGCGTCGGCGGAGAGCATCCGGAGCCGCTCGTCCAAATACTCCAGGCACTCGCGCAGCGGGGCGAACTGCGGATCGTCCTGATGTTCGCGAACGTAGGGAATCGATTGGCGGCGCAGCCTTTGATACTCGGACAGAGTGTCCCCGGCATCCCGCAGATAAGCGGCGGTCCGCGCCTCGACGGCCGACTGCGTGTGGGAGGCGGCGACCAGTTGCGAGGCGGAGCGAATCAGTCGATCGATTCTGGCCGCGTTCACCCGTACGAACTCGGCGGCCGGCGCGGCTGCGGGCGCGGGCGGCGTAGCTGGCGAAGGCGGCGCAGGCACGACGGCCGGCGCCGGGGCGTTGCCGGATAGCGCTTCGGCGGCCTGCTGAATCGCCAGCGCATCAGGCTCCGCGCGGCCGGCGAGCGCGGAGGCCAACACGTCCTCAATCGTCTCGAGACCGCGCCTGATCACGGCGGAGGCCGGGTCGTCGAGCGCTATGGCGCCGTCGCGCACCCGCCCGACTATGGTTTCGAGAGTGTGCGCCACGCGCTCGGTCGTCTCCAATCCCACGGCACGCGCAGCGCCTTTGAGAGTGTGGGCGCGGCGGAGGATTTCGTCGAAGGCGGGCCCGCGCACGTCCGGTGATGTGGCGGCAATTGCCTCCAGCGTGGCGCGGATCCGGCCGACGTGCTCGGCCTGTTCGGCCGCGAAGATATCGAGCAATGTGCGATCGTATGGCTTCAAATCCGATATTTCTCCACGGCGCGGCGCAATTGCTGCGAGAGGGCGTTCAAGTTCGCCGCTGCTTTCTCGGATTGTTTCGTCCCCGAGGCGGTCTCCTGGCTGGCGGTTCCGATGTTTCGGAACGCTTCCGTGACCTGCTCGAAACCGATCTGCTGCTGGCTGCTGCCGCCGACGATCTGCTGGAAGGCGCGGACACTTTCTTCGATGTTCCCGGTTAGCTCGCGGATCGTACGGTCCGCCACATTGGCCTGCTGGCGGCCGGACTCCACACGTTTCACGGCTTCCTCGGTGAGCATCACGGAACTGGTGATCGCCTTCTGGATGTCGCCGAGAATCGAGCGGACCTGCACGGTGGCTTGTTTGGACTGCCCGGCGAGGTTCTTCATTTCGCTGGCCACCACCGAAAAGCTCCGTCCGTGCTCGCCGGCCGCGGCCGCCTGAATGGCCGCGTTTAGAGCCAGAAGATGCGATTGCTCGGAAATGTCGTTCACGGTGGCGATGATCTCGCTTACCGCCTGCGTCTTTTCGCTGAGGGCGATCACGTTTTCCGCGACGGCCTCCGCCTGCTCGCGAATGCTCTCCATAATCGTGGCAGTGTTCTGGACGGACTCGAGCCCGGCGGCACTGGCCGACGAAGTAGATTCCGCCGAGGCGGCAACGCGTTTGGCCCGGTCGGAGATTTGCGCGCCGGATTGGACGATCTCGGCCATGGTGGCATTCGCCTCCTGAACGGCCGCGGCCTGTTCCGCCGTGCTGGCTGCCTGCTGTTGGGTCGTCGCGAGGATCTCGGTGGTCGCGGCGTTCAGCTCTTCGGCAACGGAGCGCGTCTGAGTGGCCACCTCGCGCAATCCCCGCGCCATCCGGTCCAGGCTGCGCCCCAAGTCGCCCAGCTCGTCTTGTCGCGAGAGTTCCAGCTGCGGCCGCAGATCTCCCTGGCCTACACGCTCCACCACCTGAACGAATTGGCGGAGCGGAACCGCGATCGATCGCTGAATGAAGAAGGCAAACAGCATGGCCGCAAGCACGGTAGCGATCAGGACGCCGATGATGGAATTCCGTGTCGAAGTGGCAATGGCGGCCACCTCCGAGCGCCCGATTTGCGTCTGTTCCAGAACCGCGCGCTGCGCATCCGCAAGCCTGGTTTGAAAGGCGGTGACCGCCTGCTGGATAGTCGGGATACGGGCTACGGCGCCTGGGATGTTGCCCGCGTTGATCAGCGTATACTGGTGCTCCACTTCCGGAGTCAGGGCCCTCAGGGCAGCCTCCGCGTCCTGAATCGTAGAACGGACTCTGTGCCAGGCGGCCGCGCGTTCGGTGGTAAGCGAGGTGGCTTCCCACTTCTCCACCATCGCCTGCATGTCGGCGAGCTGTTTGGTCATCTGGTCCCGATCCCGAACCCAATTCTGTTCGAGAGCGCCGGGCATTTCGGCCGGCATGTTCTCCTTCCTGAGAAGCGCGCCCAGCAATGCCTCCGCCCTTGTGGCACGCATCTGGTCTTCGGTGCGGCTGACGCCGCGCAGCGCGTCCATCGATCCGAAATCCCGGGAATCCAGTTCGCGCGTGAGGTCCTGCAACTGGTTATCCTTCACCAGCGCGTACACCCCGATGAAGATCGTCAGGACGACGACCACGCCAAACCCGAGCAGCAGCCGGGCGCCTATTCGCATATCCGCCATTTACACGTCCTCTTCCAGCAAATTGCCAATATTCAGAACGACTACCAGATCCTCCGTCATCCAGACGGCATGCCTCGCGCTATCCGGCGCCGGCCGGCGCGCACCGGCGCCGACGGTTCGAATGTCCTCCACCGGGCCGGTTCGCAATCCGGCTTCGCGGCCGCGGACCCGGAACAGAAGGACCGTGGCCGGCCCGGAGCCATGCTCTTGGCTCACTCCGAGAACCTGCGCCAGGTTGAACACCGGCCGGATCTCTCCCCGGAATTGGATCACCCCCGCCACTCGCGGCGGTGCGCCGGGAACCGGGGCAATGGCCGCGCCGGCGATCACCTCGGAGACGGACGCAACGGGCACGGCATACCGCTCTCCTCCAACCCGGAAAACCATGATCGATTCGCTGTCCGGGTCCGGACCGGCGGGGGCTTCGGACCGGGCGAGCAGTTCCGCGCGGGCGCGAAAAATGCGGTCGCGGTCCGCGGCGGCAATCCCGGTGCGCTCCAGCCGGCGCTGGGCCTCGGCCAAGCGGGCGCGCGCGACATCCCAATCGATTCGCGTTCCCCGGTTCATGCGCCCCCAAGCAGTTCGACGTGCATTCTAGCCAGCTCCTTCAACTCCGAAACGGTCATGCCGTCGCCGTGTTCGATCAACTCCTCCGCGGGACGGGAAACCAGCAATTGGATCACGTTCCGAAAGGCCTTCCGCGCCTCTTCCGGGCGCCGCCCGCGTTCCAGACACGTACCGAGGTGGTAATGCGCGAGGGCGAAACCGCGGTCGAGATAGATGGCGCGGCGCTGCGACCGCTCCGCCTCCTCGCAGGAAACGGTGTGTTCGAGGATCAGCCCCAGGGTAAAGTGCGCCTGGGGATTCAGCGGCTCCGCCTCGACGAGGCCGCGGCCCAGGGTCGCCGCCGCCGTCCATTCGCCCCGGTCCGCCAGCAGCCGGACCCCTTCCAGATCGGGCAGTCGGGCGCCGATCACGGGAGACACGGGCCGGGGCGGCGGAGTTGCTGTCCGCGGGGCACGACGCAGAGGATCCGGCGGTTTAGCGCGCAGCACCGGTGGCCGCTGTTGCGCGTCCGGCGATTCCGCCGGCTCCGGTGTTCGGTTCTGCGTACTCTCAGGATGCAGCTTGCGGTAGAACGTGACGCCGGCCGGGTTCGCGCTGCTGAAATCCGCGAAGAATTCGAGGTTCAGTTCCGCGTGGCCCACCCCCAGCCATCCCCCGGGCGCCAGTGCGCGGTGAAAAGCCGCCGCGGTTTTCCGGATCAGCTCGGGATTGAAGTAGATCATCACGTTGCGGCAGAGAATGAGATCGAACGGCTCGCCGAGGGATGCGAAGTCTCCGTCCTCGGCCAGGTTGTGGCGGCGGAAAGAAACGCGCCGGCGGAATTCCGGCTTCAGAACCCAGGCATCCCCATCGCGCTCGAAGCACCGCTGCCGCACCTCAGCCGGAGTCTCGCGGAAGGCCCACTCGCGATAATGCGCCTCGCGGGCTCGCGCCAGAAACTCGGTATTGATGTCGGTCGCCAGGATCGAAATATCCCAGCCGGCGACACGGTCGCGCAGATCGAGATCCAGCAGAATTGCGATCGAATAAGGCTCGGCCCCGGTGGCGCATCCGGCGCTCCAGACACGAATGCGGCGTGACGCGCCATTCCGCTCCAGAAGCTCGGGAAACACGGCTTCGCGCAGGGCCTGGAAATGTTCGGGCTGCCGGAAGAAATAAGTCTCCCCGATGGTCAATTCGCCGACCAGGGAATCCAGTTCACCGTCCCGGAAGCCGCTCCCCGTGAGCTGTTTCAGGTATTCGGAACAGGAGGCGGCGCCCTTGGCGGAGAAGCGCCGCGCAAGGCGCGTAGCAAGATCCTCGTCCTTGTCGTTGAAGTAGAAAAGCCCTGTGTAATCGAGGATAAATCGTTTGAGAGCCGGATAATCGGAGTCTCCCAGAATCGCGCCGAGATTCATCTAGTGAAGGCCCTTCAAACTTTCAATTCTCTCCCCGAGCCGAGCCTGCAAGTCGTCCAGGACGGCCCGCTCCTGCCGCAGCAAAATGCGGTCGGCGGAAAGTACGACCACATCGCGGCCACCGAGTGCCACCTGGCCCTCCGCGCAGCCGTTCAGAGAGTCGTCCTTCGTATATGGCCGGATGTCCCCTGGCGAGACTTCCGCCACCTCTTCGACGCGGTCTACGCGAAAGGCGACCGGGCGGACGCCGGGACGAACCACGATCACCGGCGTGTACACCTCAGGCTCAGCCGCCGGCAGCCCGAAAAGCGCGCGCAACGGCAGCACCGGTACAGGAGTCCCTCGCAGGTTGAGGAACCCATCGAGAAGCGAGGGTTGAGCGGGCGATTGCAGGAGGGCTGGCATCGGCAGGACTTCGACAATGGAACGGATGTCCACTGCACAAAACTGCCGGGCAACTTGAAACAGTAACAGGCCCAACCTGGTTTCCCTAGTCAGGACAGCCATTTGTCTGCAATTCCAGTATACGGCGAAAGGTGAGTTGACGGCCGTTACATGACGTCACTCGCGGGGACCGGAGCCCCGACCCCTGACGCGCTGCAATACAATCGAGGATTCATGGACAGACGACAGTTCCTGCAGACCGCGTCGCTTGCCACCGGCGCGCTGCCGGCCCAGACCCAACAGAGCGCCTATGCGCCGGCCGGGCATCTTGCTGCTTCTGCGGCGTCCGGCAAGCGCCCCAACGTGATCTGGGTCTTCGGAGACCAGTTCCGTGCGCAGGCCCTGCCGTTCAACGGCGACCCGAACGGGCGTGCGCCGTGGCTGGAGCGGGCCGAAGTGAACGGGGTAAACTTCACCAACCACGCTTCCGGCTTCCCCCTGTGCTGCCCGTTCCGGGGAACGCTGCTCACCAGCCGGTATCCGCACCACTGCGTCCCCGGCCACGAGTATCCGCTTCCCGCGGGGCAGAAGACGGTCGCCGACGTGTTCAACGAGAACGGCTACCACACGGCGTACTTCGGCAAATGGCACCTGGGCGGCTTCCACGAGTCGCAGGGACGCGCTGCCTTCTTTATTACCGACTCCGACCGGCGCGGCGGCTTCCAGAAGTGGGTGGGGTACGAGAACAACAACAGCCAGTGGGATACCTGGGTGCACGGGGGCAGCGGCAAGGATGCGTTCCACTATCGCCTCGACGGCTTCGAGACCGATCAACTGACGAACCTGCTGCTGCAACACATCAAGGACATTGCGGACCAGCAGCAGAACGGAGCGGGCAAACCGTTTTTCGCCGCATTGAGCGTGCAGCCGCCGCACGACCCTTACGTGGCCCCGGCGGAGTTCATGGAGAAGTACAACCCGGAGCGCCTGCAACTGCGTGTCAACGTGGCGCACTCCAGGCGTGTCCGCGAGCAGGCGCGCCGCGAACTGGCCGGGTATTACGCGATGATCGAAAACCTGGACTGGAACTTCGGACGCGTGCTGGAAACGCTGAAGCGGACCGGGCTTTCGGACAACACCCACGTGCTGTTCTTCGCCGACCACGGCGATACTCACGGCTCGCACGGGATGTTTCGCAAGACCAATCCGTATAACGAATCCATCCGGACCCCGTTTCTGTTCACGGGCGGCGAGAGCCGCTACCAGGGGCGGAACGGCCGGTTTCCGGTGCTTTCGAATGCGGCCGATATCGCGCCGACGACGCTCGGGCTATGCGGCATCGCCAAACCGGAATGGATGGAGGGGACCGACCTGTCGGGATACCGCATCGCGCGCGGAGGCGGCCTGCCGACGCCCGATTCGGTGTACCTCCAGAACGTGATCCCGACAGGGCATCCGGACAGCATCAACACGCCGTACCGCGGGATCGTGACACGGGACGGCTGGAAGTACGTGTGCTTCGAAAACCGGTCGTGGCTGCTGTTCAACCTGGAAGACGATCCGTACGAAGAGGCCAACCAGGCGCAGAACAACCGCTACCGCGCCGAGCGGCTGAAGGCGATCGCCAGATTGCGCCAGTGGGTGGCGGACACCGGCGACCGGTTCGCCGTGCCGGAGGATTAGGAGCCCTCGGCGAACCGGCGGTACGCGTTCAATCGCCGGGGAGCACCGGGCGCCTAGAACTCGGCTCGGATCATGAATTCGATTCGGCGTGGAGCGCCGCTGCCGACCGCTCCGGTGTTCAGCGTGCTGGTAATCCGGCCGAAACTGGATGATGACGCGTTGCCGGACGGGTTGGCGTACTGCGGATGGTTGAGCAGATTGTAACCCGCGGCCCGGAAGTTGATGCCCAGGCGTTCAGTCACGCGGAAGCGTTTCTGCAGCGAGCTGTCGATCTCGTAATTGCCCGGGCCATTGGCGATGTACCGGCCCAGGTTGCCCCAGGTTCCGTTAGCCGGAACGGCGAATGCGGCGGGATTGAACCACTGGTTGATCGTCTGATTAGCGGCATAGATCGGCACTCCCGGAACGAGGTCCGGCCGCTGGGAGGAAGTGTTTCCGTCCGGCAATGCCGCCGTCTTGCGGGAAACCGTGAGATTGACCGGCAGCCCGGTCCGGGCGGTCGCGATTCCCGCCAATTCCCATCCACTGACCAATTGAGAGAGGAGGCCGGAGCCGTTCAGGAAGGGCTTGCCGTGGCCAAACGGCAGCTGGTAAATGCCGTTCATCACGAACGTATGGCGGACGTCGATGTTGGTGCTGCTGCGGTCGCACGCGCGGCAGGCCATGTCCTGGAACGTGACGCTCTCGCCCGAGCCGATGGAGGCATCCGCAATGCCATGCGACCACATGTAGTTCGCCTGCAGGAGCAACCCACGCACGAACCGTCGCTGTAATGAGGCCTGCAGTGCGTTGAAGTTGTTGTTTCCATCATTCGCCTTCATGCCAAAGGACCCGAAGCCCGCCAGCGGCCGCTTGCCCGTGACCGGGTCGATCAGGTTGACGGTGTACTTGTCGAACAGGTGATGGCCCTGACTGCCCGTGTAGCCAACCTGGGCGACGAAATCTTTGGCAATTTCGCGCTGAACCATGAAATCCCAATTGTTGTAGGAAAGATCTTTGCGGTGCCGGTAGATGGCCTTCGGACTGAATAGCTGGTTGGCCGGATCGAGGAAAGCCGCGAGAGGATAAGAAAGCGCCGGAAAATCGCTCTGGCTGAGTGAATACCGGGGGACAGCGCTCTCTGCCGCATCGCTGAAGTCATCGTTCTGGTTCCCGCCGTAATAGATGCCGAACCCGGTCCGCACGGTCGTCTTGGAATCCGGCGCCCATGCCAGACCGATGCGAGGCCCGAAGTCTTTCGTGTTCGGATCGTAGTAGGGCGTACCCTTGGGGCAGAAGCCGCCACAGCCGGCGATGTCAACCACCGCGGAACGGTTCAGGATCTCATGTGCCACGGAATAGTATTCGTAGCGCAGCCCGAGGTTCAGCGTAAGGTTCGGCCTGATCTTGAATTCATCCTGTGCGTATCCCTGGAAGAACGTGCGGCGGTTTCCGACCACGCCTTCCCCTTGAAGATAGGTCGCCGAAGTCGCCACGTTGTTGACGAAGTCCTGCGCATCGGCGTATGCAACGCTTGAGGTGGTGAGGGTATTGCCCGAGTTGTTCAGACGGATCCGGCGGACATCAACTCCGAATTTCAGGGTATGCCGCCCGCGGTTCAGCGTGAGGTTGTCGATATATGAAAAAGTGGTGCCGACCTCGGTGTCCAAGGACGTGTCGCTCACTCCGTCAAACGGACCGGCGCTCACCGCGACCGGCGCCGTTCCATATCCCCAATTGTGATAGTTGGCGCGGTTCAACCCAAACTTGGTTTCGTTGACCGTGGTAGGCGAAAAAATATGCTGCAACTGGATGACGACGTTCGTCGGCACGTGGGGAACCACGTTGTGGTCGCCCAAAGCGTCGGTGGGGCTGTCGATATAGGCGTTATCCACGTTGTACCGGAAGTAGGCCATGGTGCTGTCGGAGAACCGGTAATCGAACCGGAACATGCCGGCATCCTCCCGCACGGTGTCGGTGGCTACATTGGTCACCTGGTCGGTGCAATTAAATGTCACCCCGTTCACCACGCAGGGCGCCGCCGACAGATCGGGCGTCCCGTTCGTCGGGTACGCATCCAGGATCGGCTTGAGCGCCGGCGATTTCGCGAGCGCCATGCTGCGGAACGCCTGGTTGGGAACGAAATTGATGAACGTCACGCCGAGATCCTGCCGCAGCCCTTCATAGTTCGCGTAAAAGAACGCCTTGTTCCTGATGATCGGGCCGCCCACGCTGGCGCCGAACTGGTGCAGGGTGAATGGAGGGATGGTGGAGCCGTCGAACGGCCCGCGCGCGTCCAGCGCGTCGTTGCGAACCGCGTAAAACGTGCTGCCGTGGAACTCATTCGTTCCGGATTTCGAAACCACGTTGATCTGCGCCCCGCCCGCGGCGCCGCTCTCAGCCGTGTAGTTGGCCGTGCTCACCCGAAACTCGGCGATGGCGTCCAGCGCGATATTCAGCCGCGTATCTGCTTTCTGCGTCTGCTCCTGGACGCCGCTGGTATCCACGCCGTCGAACGCGAAGTTGCTGTCGTCCAGGGAGTGGCCGCTGAAGCGGATACTGCGCTGTGCGCCGTCGCCGTAATTGATTGCGCCGGGAGCCAGCATCATCAGGCTGGCCCAGTTCCGCCCGCTGACCGGGATTTCCTTAATCTGCTGCGACTCGATCAAGCCGCCAACCTCCGCCGAGGTTCGATTCAGGGTTTCTATCGTGGCAGTAACTTCGACGGATTCGCTGACGGCTCCGACCGGCAGGCGGGCGTCGATCGTGCGCGGCTGCCCTACAAAGAACTCAACGCCCTGGAAATCCACTGCCTTGAAGCCGTTCTTCGAGATAGTGATTCCGTAAACGCCGACCGGAATGCCTGGAATGGAATAGGTTCCCTCGGCGCCGGTTAACGCCTGCCGGTGGAATCCCATGGCGGCCGAGACCACTTCCACCTTTGCGCCTTCCACGGCGGCGCCGGACTGATCCATAACTGTGCCATTCAGCGAGGCATGATCGACCTGCGCCGCGAGGGGCAGAATGATCGATAGAGCGGAGAGACACCGAAAGAGTACGCGCATATTCGCTCCTGAGAACACGAGTGGGGAGGTATTTATTGGCTTAGTTTACAGCCTGCATATCTGTATCTCGTGAACATGCGGTAACAGTTCAGCTAATTCCGGCGAGCGCAGCATGAATGTCCCTGGGGCCGGAAGCGAACGGCAGGACGTCATCGCGCTGTAACCGGGCGCAGTGGATAATCAAGAACAATGCCGCGGCGCATACGTAGCGAATTGGTTGTATTTCCGTCCTCTTTTGCCTCGTTTCGGTCGTTCGCGCCGGAGAGAAGATCGTGGGAGGGCCTTACGTGGTCAACGTGAGGCAGAAGACCATCCGCCGGCCATCACCGGCGGCGGGGGCGCGCCCCTCTATGACGTTTCCAAACCGCCGGAGGGCATCACAAAAAAAGTGGCGAGCATCGAAAACTTCGTGAAGGTAAAGATCAGCGGCAAGCAGGCACGCGTGGAGGCCCTTCAACTCGACGGCACGCCGATCGAGGTCACGGAGCCGGGCACCCGTTAACGGAGGTGGACCGGGCGCTACCCGCCGGGCTATCTGTCCTTGAAATTGAAGCGGTAGCCCAGGATGGCCTTGATGAGCAGGTGGTCGGTGGCCTGGGTGACGCCGACGCCGACGCCGAAATTGAACTCCCACTTGGCCCCGAGGTCCAGATCGATCGCGGGAATGAACTGCTGCTGCTGCTCGCGTAGCGGGTCCCAACTGGTGACCGGTCCGTAGGATCCGTAGTATTCCATCCCGGCGGCGACTCGCCTGGTAACGTCGTAGCTGAATTTGAAATTGGGCGAGAACTCGAAACCGCGCGGCTGCTCGGGTCCATGGAAAGACCGGTCGAGCGTCGGATTGAAGGCCAGGTACACTTTCTTGATCTTCCTGTCGATGATCGGGCGAAGCTCGATGGTCCAGGTGTCCAGCGAGAAATTTGGGCGCTGATAGCCGATCTCGGTCGAGAAGCTCAGCCCCACCGGCAAATGGTATTCTTCGGGGACCGAGAAGCGCGGCCGGATATGGGTGCCCACCCACATCCAACTGCCGTCCGGCTGGATACTGGTGAACTGGTAGAAGCCGGTTTCGAACCACTTGTTGAACCCGTGGGTGATCTCCAGCGTTTCATGCTCGGCATGGTTGGTGGGCAGCACGCCGTCGATCGTTTCCTTTGTGCCGCTTGCCGTGAAGTTGCTGTGCAGTTCCACCATGGTCACGTGCGGCTGCACCAGATCCGACCCGTAGACCTGCACTTCGTAGTTGCCCTGCGCGCACAGAATGGCGCAACAGCCCAGAAAAAGAGTGGCTGCGATGACCCGAATCAAAACCGGTCCCCCTGCTGATTGATGAACGTCTCTCTACTTTAAAACACAGGCGCGCTGAATGGGAAAGGCGTTACTTCTCCGCGGCGGCTTCGAGGTAGATTTCCAGCACCTGCCGGGCGGTTCGCTCCCAGCTGAAGCGGTTGGCCTGCTCATGCCCGCGCCGGATCAACTCGTTGCGCAGGTGATCGTTGAGCAGCACATCGCGGATGCCGCGCGCGATATCGAAGACGTTTTCCGGATTGACCAGGACGGCGGCGTCGCCGACCACTTCGGGAAGCGAGCTGACGTTTGAGGTAATTACCGGTGCCCCGCAGGCCATGGCTTCGAGCGGAGGCAGGCCGAAGCCTTCATAGCGGGAGGGGAACACGAAGGCCGCGGCACTTTCGTAGAAGCAGCGGAGGGTCTCGAAGGGAACGAAGCCGAGGAAGCGCACCACGTGTTCCACGCGGCTCTTGATGACCGCCTGGCGGACGGCGGGGTACTGCGAAATGGTGTCTCCGATGATCACCAGGCGCAGATCGCGGTAGAGTTCATGCCCCGCGAGTTGCTCGCGAACAACCGCAAACGCCTCGACCAGCCGGGGCACGTTCTTATGCCGGCGGATATTGCCCGCGTAGAGCAGGAACGGGTAGTTGATCTGGTAGCGCTCCATGATGCGCTGCTGCTCCTCGGGATCTCCCGGCCGGTGCTCGAGAAAGCCGGGGTCCGGTGCGTTGTAGACCCGGCAGACGCGCTCCGGCGGAACTCCCATCAGGTTTTCCACATCGCGCCGGGTGGCATCGGAGACCGCGATCACGCGATTGGCGCGCTTCAATCCGCGCCGAAAGCGAAAGCGGCGCAACTGCATGCGGGCCTTGCTCGGATGCTCTTCGTAAAACAGGTTCGCCATATCGTGGATGGTCACGACATAGGGCCGGATCATGAGGATGGGAACGCGGTTGAGCGGAATGTGGACGAGATCGGGCGAGAGTCCGCGAAGAAAAAGCGGAAAGCCAATGTGGTCGAGGACGGCGTGGTCGTTGCGCCGGTACACCGCGGCTTGGAAATTCTCGGGGAGGCCCGCGAGCGTGCGCACTTCCCCCGGCCCGCTCACCAGCGTGTAGCGGTTTTCGGAATCGATCGCGGCCAGCGCATGCACCAGGCTGCGGATATACGTTCCGATCCCGAAATCCCGGATTCGCCGGGCGTCGATAGCGATGTGCAGCGGCATCCTAAGCTCGAACGGGATCGAGCTTCCAGCGGTACAGCGGGAACCGGCCGACGAGAGCCCCGACCTTCTGCCGCACCGCGCCGATCACCTCTTCGTTCGAGATATTGTGCAGCACTTCCGCGATCAGGCGGCCCACTTCGCGCATTTCGCCTTCGCCGAAGCCGCGGGTGGTCACGGCGGGCGACCCCAGGCGAATGCCGCTCGGATTCAGCGGCGGGTTGGTGTCGAACGGGATCGCGTTCTTGTTGACCGTGATGCGCGCCCGGTCGAGCGCCTGCTCCGCCTCCTTACCGCGAATGCCCTTGGAGAAGACATCCAGCAACAGCAGGTGCGTATCGGTGCCGCCCGAAACCACGCGGAAACCCTCGGCCATCAGGCTGGCGGCCAGCGCCTGCGCGTTGGCGACTACCCGCCGCTGGTAATCCGCGAACTCCGGCTGCAGCGCCTCCAGAAAGCAGACGGCCTTAGCCGCGATGACGTGCACCAGGGGGCCGCCCTGAATGCCCGGGAAGACGGTCCTATCGATATCCTTGGCGTACTTTTCCTTCGCAAGAATGATCCCGGCGCGAGGGCCGCGCAGGGTCTTGTGAGTGGTGGATGTGACGATATCGGCGTACTGGCAGGGGTTCGGATGCAGTCCGGCCGCGACGAGCCCCGAAATATGCGCCATGTCCACTAGAAAGACGGCGCCCACGGCATCGGCGATCTGCCGGAAGCGCGCAAAATCAAGGATTCGCGGATAGGCGCTGGCGCCGGTAATGATCATTTTGGGCTTGTGCTCGCGGGCCAGGCGCTCGACTTCGTCGTAGTCGATGCGCTCGTCCTCCTTGCGCACGCTGTATGGGATCACCTTGTAAGTTTTCCCGGAGAAGTTGAGCTGGTGGCCGTGGGTGAGGTGGCCTCCGTGCGCCAGATTGAGGCCCATGATGGTGTCGCCCGGGGTGAGCACCGCGGCATAGGCGGCCTGGTTGGCCTGCGAACCGGAATGCGGCTGCACGTTGACGTATTCGGCCCCGAAGAGTTTCTTCGCCCGTTCGCGCGCCAGGTTTTCGACGACGTCGGTGAATTCGCAGCCGCCGTAATAGCGGCGCCCCGGGTAGCCTTCGGCGTACTTGTTGGTGAAAACGCTCCCGGTGGCTTCGAGCACCGCCTCGGATGTGAAATTCTCGCTGGCGATCAACTCGATCTGGGCGTGCTGCCGCTCCGTCTCGTTCTGGATCGCCTCATAAATCTCGGGATCGATTTCGGCCAGCGGCCGCGACATTTTTTCGGGTGGTTTCATTCCGTTCCTCCGGTAGGGTGCTGCTCTATCTGAGCGATTTTGGCGATCCGCCGCGCGTGGCGGCCTCCCTGAAACTCGGTCTTCAGAAATATCTCCACCAGGCCGGCTGCCTGCTGTTCGTCGACATACCGGGCGCCGAGGGTGAGCACGTTGGCGTCGTTATGCTCGCGCGTGAGCCGCACCTCGTCCTCCGATTGCCCCGGAGCGGCGCGGATTCCGGCCACTTTGTTGGCGGCGATGGCCATTCCGATCCCGGTAGAGCAGACCAGGATGCCGCGGTCGGCGTGATGCCCGGCGACTTCCCGGGCGACCGGCAGGGCAAAATCCGGGTAGTCGCAGGACTCCGCCGAGCCCGGACCGAAATCGACCAACTCGTGGCCTTCGGCTGCAAGACGCTTCCTGATCTTCTCTTTGAGAGTGAATCCGGCATGGTCCGCGGCGATGGCGATCTTCATAAGCGGGAGACCCTGATTTTAACATGCTAAAATTGATGACTTCCTTCCAACCCTATGCTCTGGAGCAAGTTGTTCATTCCCACCCTAAGGGAAACTCCGGCTGAAGCGGAGTTCGTGAGCCACCAGCTGCTGCTGCGCGCCGGCTACATCCGCCAGCTCTCGGCAGGTATCTACAGCTATCTGTTCCTGGCGCAACGGTCGCTGCTGAAGATCCAGGGGATCGTGCGCGAGGAGATGAATGGCATCGGCGCCCAGGAAATGCTGCTGCCGGCGCTCAACCCCGCGGAACTCTGGCAGGAGTCCGGCCGGTGGGACATCATGGGCGACAACATGTTCCGCCTGCGGGACCGGTTTCAGCGGGACCTCTGCCTGGGCATGACGCACGAGGAAGTGGTGACCGCGATCGCGCGCGGCGAACTGCGAAGCTACAAGCAACTGCCCCAGATCTGGTACCAGATCCAGACCAAGTTCCGAGACGAGCCGCGGCCGAAATCGGGGCTGCTGCGGGTGCGGCAGTTCCTCATGAAAGACTCCTACAGTTTCGACGTGGACCAGGCGGGACTCGACGTCGCCTACGACCGCCACTACCACTGCTACAACCGCATCTTCGAACGCTGCGGGCTGGAGTACACGGTGGTGGAGGCGCATTCGGGCGCGATGGGAGGCAGCCAGTCGCACGAATTCATGGTGCTGTCCGACGCGGGCGAGGACCTGGTGACGATCTGCAAGGGCTGCGGCTACTCGGCGAACCTGGAAAAGGCCGCGGCCGTCGCAACCGAACCGGGCCTGCCCGATCCCGAAGGCGACTTCAGCCCGGAACCATTCCACACGCCGGGGCGGAAGACCATCGCGGAGGTGTCCCGGTTCACGGGGCTGCCGGAAACGTCGCAGATGAAAAGTCTGGTGCTGGTGGCCGACGGCAAGCCTGTGCTGGTGATGCTGCGCGGCGACCATCAGCTCAGCGAAACGAAATTTGCCGCTGTCGCGGGCGACCCGGAGTTCCGCCCGGCCCTCCAACCGGAAATCCGCGAGTGGTTCGGCGCCGAAGCTGGCTCGCTCGGCCCCGTGGGCGTGAGAAACATGCAAATTCTGGCGGACCGCGCGCTGCTGGGCAGGCGCAATATGATCGCGGGAGCAAACCGCGACGATTACCACCTGCGGAACGTCACGATGGGCGAGGATTTCGAAGCCGAGGTTTACGATCTCCGCCAGGTTGCCGCCGGCGACCGGTGCACGCAGTGCGGCGGCACGTTGGATGTGCGCAAGACCGTGGAGATCGGGCACATCTTCAAGCTCGGCTACAAATATTCGGAGTCCATGGGACTGCGCGTGCTGAACGCGGACGGCAAGGAGATCACTCCGATCATGGGATCTTACGGGATCGGGATCGAGCGCATCCTGGCGGCCGCCATCGAGTTGTACCACGATAAAGACGGCATGATCTTACCGGTGTCGATCGCGCCGTTCGAAGTGGTGGTGACGCCGGCGAACATGTCCGACCCGGTGCAGGCGCAGACGGCGGAGCAGATTTACGGCGAATGCATCGCGCTCGGTTTGGATGCGCTGCTCGACGACCGCGACGAGCGGCCGGGCGTAAAGTTCAAGGACGCCGACCTGATCGGCGTTCCGTTCCGCAT
Organism: Bryobacterales bacterium; assembly: GCA_963796485.1. Lineage (GTDB taxonomy): Bacteria > Acidobacteriota > Terriglobia > Bryobacterales > Bryobacteraceae > CAWCDJ01. The sequence continues at coordinate 1,476,850 of CAWCLV010000004.1, read as the reverse complement.
CACGGTCGGGAAAAAACTGGGAGGCGGGATGGTGGAACTCGTGGATCGGAAGACGAAGGCGAGTGTGGATGTGCCGGTGGGGGAAGCGGCGGCGGCGGTGCGGGGCAGGGTGGCTTCCGGCTAACGCTCGCTGTTCTTGGGAGCCGTCAAACCGGGCAGGCTGGGAGGCCTGCCCCACTTACCAGCCTGGACGCACCGCAAGTGGGGCAGGCCTCCTGACCTGCCCGGTTCTGACTTTGGGGCCTATCACGACGTAACCATCACCTTACCGGCGGCGCCAGTGACCGCCGTAGTAGCGGTGGCCGTGGTAGCGTGGCGCAACCCAGTAACTCCGGGCATAGCGGGGACGGCCCCAGTAGCCGGCACGCCAAACCCAGCGCGGGCCCACCGGGTAGTAGTAACCGGCAACCCACGAGTATCCGGGGCCGGGCGACGGCTGCGCATAATAGACCGGAGGCGGGGGCGGCGCCGAGTAAGCATAAACGGGCGCGGGAGCGGCGTAACCGAACCCGAAGCTCACGAAAGCCCGCGGATGCGCCAGCAGGCTGCTTCCCGCCAGAAACAGGATTGCAAGCATCTTTCCGTTCATTTCCTTCTCCTTCTCGGGCGTTGGGCTTGCAAGCGCCGTGCCAAAACAAAAGCTCCTGAAATCAGCAAGTTCTTTGGGATGAAGTGGCTGATGACCACCGCCCTGGTGCATATCGGCCGGCGCCCGGAATGGAGTAGAGTAATGGCGAATGAGCAACTCGCCCCGATTCGTGCCCGCCACGAAAGAATTGACCGGATTACAGCGGGACCTGCGTTTCCATCCAACGCCCGATGCGGGCTTCAACCGTGACGGCTATCTTGTGCCGGTACGAGTTTTCAACGCGGACGAAATCGCGGAGATCCGCGGCTACTTCGACGGCCTGCTGGCCCGCACGCTGGCCGCGGGCGGCGACAGCTACTCCATCAGCACGGCGCATCTGCGCTACGGACGCGTTTACGACCTGCTCACCGACCCGCGCATCGTAGCTCACGTGAAGAAACTGGCCGGCGAGAATGTAATCGGCTGGGGATCTCATTTCTTCTGCAAAATGCCGGGCGACGGCAAGCGCGTCTCCTGGCATCAGGACGCGAGTTACTGGCCGCTTACTCCTTCCAAGACGGTCACCGTCTGGCTGGCGATCGACGATGCGGACACCGGCAACGCCTGCATGCGGTTCATCCGCGGATCCCATCTGCTCGGCCACTTGACGTACCGGCTCAGCGAAACCGATGAAGCCAACGTGCTCAACCAGACGGTGCCGGAGGCCGAAGCCCTCGGCAGCCCGGTGGACGTGGAACTCGAGGCGGGCCAGGTTTCGCTTCACAGCGACCTGCTGCTGCACGGATCCGAAGCCAACCGCTCCAACCGAAGGCGCTGCGGCCTGACGCTGCGCTATTGCCCGGCGGATGTGCGCGCGGGACTCGGATGGAACGCCAAAGGCGTGGTGGTGAGCGGTCGGGACGAGTCGGGGCATTGGGCCAATCCGCCGAGACCGGAAGTCGATTGACGAGCCTTCTATGGTACATTCGCGGGATATGAAGGCCTTGGTTCTCGGGATCCTGCTGATTTTGCCCGGATGGGCTCAGAAGATCGACATTCAGTCCGACACGACCGTGGATTTCTCCCGCTTCCGGACGTTTGCCATCCGCGAGGGGCGCCTGAACAGCAAGAACCCGGCCCTCAACAGCGAACTGGTGCGCAAGCGCCTGGATGCGGATATTCGCAAGGCTCTCGAAGCGAAGGGACTGGAGTTCGTGGAATCAGGCCGCCCCGACCTCAACGTGCACTACACGCTCGGCAGCGCGAAGAGAACGCAGGTGGAGCGCTACCCGGCTGGTTGGCGCGGCTGGGGAACGCGAACCGTTCGGGTGCCGTACACCGAGGGCTCGCTGGTGATCGACTTGCGCGACCCTTCGACGCGTTCGCTGGTGTGGCGTGCGATCGCCCGGGAACAGAAAGGCGACGCTTCCAAAATCGAGGGCAAGCTGGACGACATGGTAAAGAAATCGTTCAGCAAGTACCCGCCGCCAACTCCGAAATGAGGAGCCGGCCGTTTTATGATCAGGGGCGGAACATGCGCTTGATAATCGGCGGCTCTTCGTGCCGCGACGGATTGAAGAGCATGATCGGGTCGCCGGCCAGGGCTTCCGCAAGGTCTTGCGGGCGGTCGAGGGAAGCGCGCCAGACCAGGTCGAATTGAAATTCCATGGGACCGTGGCTGTCGGCGACGAAGTTGGTGTGCCAGCAGTTGTCGAAGATCATGGCGAGGATCCGGCCCGGATTCGCGGGTTCCTGTTGATGCAGCTCCACGACGTGCGGCGCGCCGAGCGCCACCAGCGGAGCATCGCGCGTGACCCACAGCCAGTGACCGGCAGGCGCGGCGTAATCCGCCCAGCCGTCAATCGCGAAGTAGTCTTTGCACGTCCCGCGAAGCTGATCGCGATACGGCACGAAGGGGACGCCTCCGCTCGATAGTGACGGAAGCTGCAGGTCACGCGAAAGCTCGAAGGAGAGGAACAGGACCTCGGGCGCGGTCGAGGAGAGGCGGTCGAGCGAGACCGTGATCCGCGCGCGCGGCTCACGCTTCCACAGTTCGAGCTCGCGAGTGGAACTACCGAGCCGCGGATGGCGGATCTCCTGCGTGAACCGGAGGGTGTGCGCCGTTTCGGATGCGTGCGCCTCGCCGTAGGCGGCGCCGGCCTGCCGGAACGACCTGGCGCGCAGGTCGGCATCGAACTTCGCGTGCAGTTGCGAGATCGTGCGGCGGCCGGCGGGCGGCACCACTTCCACGGCGACGAAATGCCCGAAGGGACCATCGAACAGAGGGCTCGCCATTCCCTGCCAGAGCGCCGACACCGGCCAGCTTTCGGAATCCAATTTCAAGGTGGGAGCCGCGGCTTCGCCGGCCGGAGCCGCGGTGGTTTGGATCCGGAAGCCGCGCACGGACTGCGCCGGGAGTTTTTCCAGCCAGCAGCGCACCTTGCCGTCTTCGCGGACCAGGTCCGTCGCGGCATTGGTTTGTGAATCGACAAGGCTGGCGGCTTTGGAATCGACTCCGCTCACCGCGGCCCAGCCGCTGATCGCGGCACCCGTGGGGTTGACGGCGTATACGCCTTCGGGCAGAGCATCTATCCTGGCGCGGAGCCGGCGCTCGAGAAGCGCCTGCGCCATCCCCATTGGCCTGTACGCCAGATCGCTCTTCTCCACATACTGCGCAAGGGTGGTCAGGCTGTAAGGCGCGGAGACGCTCGCGGCCGCTCCCCAGGTATGCTCGTCGAACAGGCAGAGGTCGCGCAGAATGCCGGTCAGGCTGGCCTGCGCACGGGGCGGCACCGGTCCGAAGACGGGCGATACCACAGCCGCAGCGGCACGCTTGGCGATGCGACTCGCGGCGACTTCGCGCGGTCCGGAGGCGTCGCCGTTGGCCCACCAGTCGGTCCACTCTCCCTCCAGCGTCGGAATCCGGCTGCCGACGGCGCGTTCCATGCGGAACACGGCGTCGGTGGCGGTCGTCAGGCGGAGCGAGGGTGCCAACTGCAGACCATTCCATGCGGTCACGAAAGACGCGAGCGAGGGGAAGGGGTAGCCGTTGTCGTAATGCTGCGGGTGGGTGTGGGTGAGGATCAGGCTGTCGAACGCGTAACCCTCCTGTTCGATTTCCGCCAGGTGCTCCGAGAGTTTCGCGTGCGCGGCCCGCAGGGCGGCTTCGTCCGTGCGGTAGCTGGCGCCTTCGCGGGCCGGGGCGAGGTAGTTCATGACGCTGCCATAGTGTTCGCCCAGCCAGACGAAGAGGCGGCGGCCGTCCGGCAGTTTCCACCAGAATGCGTCGGGGCGGCGAAAAGGCGGACCGCCGCTATCGGCGTTGATCCCCATCAGGAGGTGGTGAACGCCGTGGTCGAGCAGCGCCATCGCACCGGCCCGCGGAAAGCCGTTGACGTCGTTCTGCATCGCCGCGCGAATTGCGAGCGCCTGCCGGCGCGCCAGGGGGATCCAGCGCAACATTTCGCCCCACTGCATGGCGTTGAGGAAAGCCGTCTGGTTGAACGGAAGCCCCATGATGTCCATCCTGCCGGCGTGAATCAGGGATTCGAGCGCGGCGCGGCGGTCCGCCGGCGCGGATCGCCACCAGTCGTCCAGTTCCACCAGGGTTTCGACGGTCCACCGGAAGGCGGCGTCGGCCTGGCAGCAATCGACCGCCGCATCCAGGTAGCGGACCTGGTCTTCACGCACCACGGAGGGCAACGCGGTGTAGCCGACATCCAGATGCGTGTGGTGAACGATGTCGATGGAGCGGATCTTCGATCCAGCCTGCGCGGCCGCGCTGCCCATGCCAGCGGCGGCGGCAACCCCGGTGAGAAACTGCCGGCGATTCATTACGCCATTCTATTCCGTCGCGCAGCCCAATCAGACGGAGCGCAGGCGTTCGGCGGCCGCTTCGGGAGTGATATCCCGTTGCGGGCCGGCCAGCATCTCGTAGCCGACCAGAAACTTGCGGACGGTGGCGGAACGCAGCAGGGGCGGATAGAAATGCAGATGAAGGTGCCACTCTTCGTGCGCGGCGCCGTCCGTGGGTCGCTGGTGGAAGCCCATGGAGTAAGGGAACGAGACCTCGAAAAGGCGGTCGTAGCGCGCCGTGGTGCGCTTCAGGATATCGGCGAGGCCGTTGCGTTCCGTATCGCCCAGCGCGTCGATGGACGGCATGTGGCGCCGCGGGATCACGATGGTTTCGAAGGGCCAGACGGCCCAGAAGGGGACCAGCGTCAACCACTCGTCGTTCTGTTCCACGATGCGGTCGCGCGCCGCCTGCTCGATCCGGAGATACTCGCAAAGGATGCAGGTGCCCCGGCCATCGCGCCACTCCGCTTGCGACGCCTGTTCCTTGGCGACCTCGTTGGGGACGGCGTGGTTCGACCATATCTGGCAGTGCGGGTGAGGATTGCTGGCGCCCATCATGGCGCCGCGGTTCTCGAAAATTTGAACGTAATTGATGAGCGGCTTCGCGGCGAGATCGTTGAACTGCTCCACCCACGTATCCACCACTCGGCGAAGGTCGGGCAGTTCCATGGCGGCAATCGTGAGATTGTGCTTCGGCGAGAAGCAGACAACGCGGCAGATGCCCGGTTCGCCCTCGGCGATGAGCAGCTCATCCTGCTCGAAACGATCGGCGGGAGTGTCGGGCTTGAGAGCCGCGAAGTCGTTGGTGAAGACAAAAGTGGAATCGTACTTGGGATTACGGACGCCGCCGGCGCGGGAGTTGCCCGGGCAAAGGTAGCACTCCGGATCGTATTCCGGCTGCGATGCAGCAGCCGTCTCCTCCACCTGCCCGAGCCAGGGCCTTTGGGTTCGATGGGGAGAAACCAGCACCCATTCCCGAAGGAGCGGATTGAAGCGGCGATGAGGGTCCTGCTTCCAGTCGAACATCCCTAATATGGTATCGTCACGCGGCCTTCAAAGACCGTTCCAAAAGACGATTCCGGAGGGCGCTCCTGCCCGGAGGTAGCGGAGAACGGCAACGCCGGTCCCGTCCAGCGTGACCTGATAAAGCGGCAGGTCGCGCTCCTTTACGACGTAGTTTCCGGTCTGGAGATTGTTGGCGTCGGTATCGGCAGCCACGACGAACGGGTTGGGCGCAGTCGCGCGAACCCGGAACTGCGCGCTCGACGGTTCGTAGTTGCCGTAGCTGTAGCAGCGGCCGATGCAAACCCGGTCGATGATGTGGGTGACCGGATTGCTGCGGAGTCCGGGAACGTCGATCCCCATGACCACACGCTGCATGGGCGGCAGTTGCGCAACCGCGCTCTCCATGCGATCTTCCAGGCGGTTCAGCGAGGCTTCATCGGCATACAGGAAGCCGAAGAACAGCAGTGCGGATGCGGCGAGAACGTATTTCGGCAGGCGCCCGACAGGCGCCGAAGCAGTCCAGGCACAGAAACAGACGCCGAGCGCCAGCGACATGCGCTGCGCCAGAAACACCAGGGCGTGATTGTAGCCGGGGATGAGAATCCAGTTCGGAATGATGACGATGCCCGCGGCAGTGAGCACGCAGACTTGGAGCAGAGGGCCGCGCGAAGTGCCCGCCCGCCGAACCGCCGCCGCGAGCAGGACCCAGAAGAGCAGGAGCGCAAAGGCGGGAACCCAATACTTCGCGCCGTAGACCGCCACCTGATCCATTCCCAGCGCGGACTCCACCTGATCGATGAACCATCTCGTCGGCAGGACGATTCGCAGCACGACCGAGCCGGCGACCAGCGCGGCAAAAGCAACGCGGAACATCACGGCGCTACGCTTCGGCGCCAGGCGTCCGGCGACGTGTTTGTAAGCCAGCACGGCAATTGCCCAGACGACCGGCAGCCCATGCGCCGCATACGCCACTATCAAAAGCGGGACCGCGACGTACGACCGCGGCGGCTTCCATTCCCAGGCCAGCGCGAGGGCCCAAAAACAGAGCCCCATGCTGATGTAGAAATTGAACAGGCCCATGTGAAACGTCCAGCCATAGGCCAGCATGGTGAGGGCCGGCAGCATCTCGATTCGGTTTACGCCCGAAACCGCGCGGGTAAAGGCGAACGCTCCCCAGACGAGTAGAAGGACCGCGAGCGCCACCGGAATCCGCTGCGCAACCTGCAATCCGAACGGCAGCAAAGCGCTCAGGATCCGGTCGAACAGGACATTGGTCGTTTGCGTAGCAACGGTCAGGCCCGGAAGTTTGCCCTGCTGGACGAGGCCGGCGAGCCAGGCGTTGTATAAGTGGCTGGAAAGGTCGCCCGCCTGCAGGCGGGATTGCCAGAAGCACGGGACGAGCAGGGCGGCCGAGCCCACCGCATAGCCTGGCCAGGTGCGCAGAAAAGACGAGATCCGGCTTTCTTGCGACGCCGCCGGAACCGCCTCGCGACCCTTGCGTGACGGCCTTCCCGCCGCTTTCGATGCCATCAATAAATAATAACGTCCCGGCAGGGTGAAGTGTGCGTTTTTCGAGGCTTCACCGTCCGGCCGGTAGTGGCATCAGGCATGCAGAATGAACTTGCAGTTTCGAACGGACCGGCTCCACGGTGCGGGGCGGCAGTAAGGATGCCGGACTTCAACGAGCAGCCTGGACCGCCCCGGCCGGAATGGTGCGCATCGAACACAGAGCCGCGACCGTAAGGGAGCGGGCCGCCCGCTTGCTTACGCGCGCGGCTCTGTGTCGAGCGACGTGCCCAGACTATTTCAGGAAGGTCGAAGAACGGCCCGCAAAGTTCAGCACCCAGGTCGGGAAGATTCCGAGGAACAGGGTCGCCAACGCCGGGATCATCAGCGCCGCGCTCAGGCCCGGCGAGAGAGGCTCCGCTTCGGCAGCGGCTTCGCTCGGCTCGTGCATGTACATCATCACCAGGATGCGGAGGTAGTAATAGGCCGCAACCGCGCTGTTCAATAAGCCCAGAACCGTCAACCAGACCAGGTGCGATTCCAGCGCAGCCTTGAATATGTAGAACTTCCCGAAGAAGCCGCCGGTCAGCGGAACGCCGATCAGGGATAAGAGGAAGATAGTCAGCATCGCGGCGGTGACGGGCTGCTTCTGGCCGAGGCCCGCCATATCCTTGATGCTCTGGAAACGTTCGCCCCTGCCCGAGATATGGGTAACGGCGGCGAATGCTCCGATATTCATGAAGGCGTATGCCGCCAGGTAGAACATCGCGGCGGCGGTGCCGATTGTCGAACGGGCCGCCAGCGCCACCATAACGTAACCGGCGTGGGCGATGGAACTGTACGCCAGCATCCGTTTGATGTTGGTCTGGCGCAGGGCGGCGAAGTTGCCGATGGTCATCGAAAGCAGCGCCGAGATCCAAACCAGCGGCTCCCAACCGGTGCCGATCGGTCCGAAGGCTGTCATGAAAATGCGAATGAAGACGGCAAACGCGGCGGCTTTCGGACCCGCGGAAAGGAATGCCGAAATCGGAGTCGGAGCCCCCTGGTACACATCGGGCGCCCACATCTGGAATGGCGCGGCCGAGACTTTGAAGGCTAGCCCGACGAACATCAGGGCGGCGGCCAATCCGACGAACACCGCCGAGGGGGCATTCGGCCCCAGGATCACGTCGTGCACGGCGTCCAATTGAATCGTGCCCGTCGAGCCGTAGGTCAGGGCAACGCCATAGAGGAAGAAAGCGGTGGCGAACGAGCCGAGCAGGAAATATTTGAGAGACGCTTCGTTGGCCTGCTTATCCTCGCGGAGATAGCCAGCCAGGATATAACTCGCGATAGAGGAGATCTCCAGGCCGATGAACACCATGATCAACTCGTTCGAGGCGACCATCAGGCATTGACCGGCGATGGAGAACAGCAACAGCGCGTGATACTCGCTGGTCTCCGCGTCCTGGCGCTTGAGAAAACGATACGACGCGAGCACGACCAGAATTCCGACCGTAAGCGCCAGAACCCGGAAAAAAGTAGCGAAGCCATCCACCACGAGCATCCCGCCAAACGCCATGCCGGCGTTGCCGTAAGCGTAGATCGCGCCTCCGATGGCGGCGAGCAGCGCCAGGATGCTGATGTGGCCGAATGCGTTCGACGACCGGCGGTGCAGCACCGGGTCGAGCACCATCAATAACGTGCCCGCCACCGTGAGGATCGTCTCGGGGAGGAAGCGGATCATGTCCGCCGAACTCGGGAAACTAACGGGCATTGGCTGCCTCCACCCGCGACGGAGCGTGCACCGTGAAGGGAACGTTCACCTGCGTTTGCTCGAGCACGCGCGCCGTCACTTTACCCACCTGCGGCAGAAAACTCTGCGAATAGACACCCATCCAAACCATCATGACGATCAGCGGAACAATGGCCGCCCATTCCCGCAATTTGAGGTCGAACACGTGGTGCTTGACCTCGTCGCTCGCTTCTCCGTAGAAGACCCTCTGGTACATCCAGAGCATATAGCAGGCGGAGAGAATCACGCCGATCGAGGCGAAGATCGCCCACTTGTAGTTGGCCAGGGCGGCGCCCTGCAGCACCAGGAACTCGCCCACGAAGTTGTTCAGCAGCGGCAGGCCGATGCTCGCGAGCGTAGTGATCAGAAACGCGACCGAAAGCCAGGGAGCCGCGGTGGCAACGCCGCCGTAGTCCTTGATTTCGAGGGAATGCCGGCGCTCATACAGGATGCCCACCAGCACGAAGAGGGCGCCGGTCGAGATTCCGTGGTTCAACATCTGGTAGACCGCGCCATCCAGGCCCAACTGCGTGAATGAGAAGATGCCGAGGACCACGAACCCCAGGTGGCTTACGGAAGAATACGCCACCAGTTTCTTCATATTCGGCTGGACCATGGCGACCAAGGCGCCGTAGATAATTCCGATGATCGCCAGCACCACAATCCAGGGAGCCGCCTGCCGCGCGGCGGCCGGAAACAGCGGAAGGCAGAAGTGCAGGATTCCGTAGGTCCCCATTTTCAGCATGACGGCGGCCAGCATGACCGAGCCGGCGGCAGGGGCCTCCACGTGCGCATCCGGCAGCCAGGTATGCAGCGGGAACAGAGGCACCTTGATGGCGAAGGCGATGAAGAAAGCCAGGAACAGCAGCATCTGCTCGCCCGAGCCGAAGCTCAGGCGGCCGGTGGCCAGCATGTCCACGATGGCGGGATAGCTGAAGGTCCCGGTGCGGTTGTAGAGATAGATGATCGCGGCCAGCATCAGCACCGAACCGGCCATCGTGTACAGGAAGAACTTCACCGCGGCGTAGATCCGCCGGTCGTGGCCCCAGATGCCGATCAGGAAGTACATCGGCACGAGGCAGATCTCCCAGAACACGTAAAAGAGGAATAGATCCTGCGCCAGGAAGACGCCGGTCAGGCCGAATTCCAGGAGCAGCAGGAAGGCGTAAAACTCTTTGGCGCGGTCCTGCACATGACGCCACGAAATCAGGATGCAGATGGGCGTGAGCAGGGCCGAGAGCAGGATGAGCCAGAGGCTGACGCCGTTGACGGAAATCGCGAAGTGAATGTCGGGGGAGGGAATCCAGGGCAGATCGATCCCGAACTGCTCGACCGGCAAAGTGCGGTCGAAGTAGGCGAGCAGGCCGAGCGAAGCAACGAAGGTAGCGAGAGAGACCGCGAGCGACCAAACGCGGCTGCCCTGCGGATTCGAACGGGGAATCGCCAGCGCGGCCAGGAACCCGGCAAGCGGCAGCAGAAGAACAGCCAGCAGCAGGTTCATCGCAGGCCTCCCGCAATTCCGAGAGTGACAATCACCAGCACCGAGCCCAACAGGACCCAGGTGGCGTAACTCCTGATATTGCCGGACTGGATACGCCGCAGCACGCCGCCGATCCCTTGGGCCGTTGACCCGGCGCCGTTCACGATTCCATCGATCAAACCCGCGTCCATTCCCTTCCAGAGCACCACGCGCGAGCCGTTGACGACGGGCTGCACCACGGTGGCGTCATACACTTCATCCACGAAATACTTGTTGTAAACCAGGGTGTAGAGGCCCTTCATGCTCTTGGCGAGCGCGTCTGCCGTGCCCGGCCGCGCCACGTACATATACCAGGCAACCCCGATCCCGACGATCCCGGCGGAAGTGGAGATCAGCATCAGGGCGGTGTCTTCCGGCACTTCCAGAGTGGGGAAGATCGTGCCCAGGAAGTCGGGGATCTTGAAGAGGAACCCGCCGCCGATCGAGAGCAGCGCCAGGATAGCCAGCGGGACGGTCATCACCGCCGGCGATTCGTGCGGATGCTCGTGGCCGCGATATTCGCCAAAGAACGTCATGAACATCGCGCGGAATACGTAGAAAGCGGTAAGCCCGGCGGTCAGCGTGCCGACCCAGTAGATCCACGGCGCGTGGTGGTAGGCAGCCAGCAGGATCGCGTCTTTGCTGAAGAAGCCGGCGAAGGGCGGGATCCCGGCGATCGCGACGGCCGCGCACATCATGGTCAGGTAAGTCCATTTGATTCGTTTTCGCAGGCCGCCCATGTTCCGCATATCCTGCTCGCCCGAGAGAGCATGGATTACGCTGCCCGAACCGAGGAACAGGAGGGCCTTGAAGAACGCGTGCGTCATCAGGTGGTAAATGCCGGCCGAAAACGCGCCGACGCCGACCCCGATGAACATGTAGCCGAGCTGCGAAACCGTGGAGTACGCGAAGACTTTCTTGATATCGTTCTGCACCAGGCCGATGGTCGCGGCGAAGAATGCGGTGGCGACGCCGATGACGGCGATCACCTCCATCGCGACCGGGGCATGCGTATAGATGACCCAGGAGCGCGCCGTCATGTAAACGCCCGCCGTCACCATGGTGGCGGCGTGGATCAGCGCGGAGACGGGGGTGGGGCCGGCCATCGCATCCGGCAGCCAGATGTAGAGGGGAATTTGCGCCGACTTGCCGCAGGCGCCGAGCATCAGCAGCAGGCCGATGATCGTCAGGGCCGATTCGGGAGCGCCGGGAGCCTGATGGAAAACAGTGCCGAAATCGAGCGACCCGAACTGCTTGAACATGTAGAACATGGCCAGCGAGAATCCGAAATCGCCGATGCGGTTGACGATGAACGCCTTGTTCCCGGCATTGGTCGCGAACTTCTTATCGAAGTAGAAGCCGATCAGCAGGTAGCTGCACAGCCCCACGCCTTCCCAACCCACGAACAACACCAGGTAGTTGGCGGCCAGCACCAGCGTCAGCATGAAGAACATGAACAGGTTCATGTACGAGAAGAAGCGGTAATACCCGCCTTCGTGCGACATGTACCCGATGGAGTAAACGTGGATCAGCGAGCCGATTCCCGTCACCACCATCAGCATCACGGCGGTGAGCCGGTCGATCGACATATCGCAGGCGATGTTCAGGTTGCCGCTCTGGATCCAGGTGAAATAGTGCTCCGTATAGGCGGTGTGGAGATCGCCCAACCCGGCCAGCGTCTTCAAAACCCAAAGGAGCGAGAACAGCACGCTGCCGACCGCGACGGCATTCACCATGCCCTTGGAGAACCGGCGGCCGAACAGGCCGTTGATGAGGAAGCCGGCCAGCGGAAGAATTGGTATGAGCCAGAGTTGCATTTAGTTCTTCATGGAATCGACGTCGTCGATGTTCAACGTCGCCCGGTTCTTGAAAATCGTCAGGATGATCGCGAGCCCCACGGCGGCTTCGGCCGCCGCCACCACCATCACGAACAACGTGAACAGGTGGCCATCGACCTGCTTCCACTGATACGAGAACGTCACAAAGCTCAGGTTGACGGCATTCAGCATCAGCTCGATGGACATGAACACGGTGATGATGTTCCGCCGGAACAGAAAGCCGGCCACGCCCAGCGCGAACAACACCGCGCTCAGCGTAAGGAACCACGAAATGGGAACTTGGGACATCTCAGTCCATTTCCTTTCGCGCCAGAACGATGGCGCCCAGAATTGCGATGAGGATCAGGATCGAGGTGACTTCGAAGGGCAGCAGGTATTTCGTGAACAGGGCCATTCCGACGTCGCGCGCGCTGCCGCCCGTGAAGCCGCCGAAGTGGACCATGGTGCCGGCCGGATACAGCCGTTCGACGAACCAGGTGAGCAGTCCGAGCAGCACGATCAGCAGCGGAACGCCCAGCAACTGCACCATGAACGAGCGCCCCTTGCGAGTTTCGGCGCCTGCATTGAGCAGCATGATCACGAAGACGAACAGGACCATGATCGCGCCGGCATAGACGATGACCTGCGCCGCGGCGATGAACTCAGCTCCCAGCAGGAGGTAGAGGACCGCCAGCGAGCCCATCACGCCGACGAGCGAAATCGCGCTCGAAATCGGGTGTGTCTGCACCACCACGTTGATGGCGCATACCACCGCGACGATCGCGAAAATCAGAAAAAGTATGACATCCATTTAGGGAACCAAAGCCACCAGTAAACCGGTCACCAGAAGGTTGAGCACGGCGACCGGGAACAGGAACTTCCACGTGAAGCCCATCAGTTGGTCGTAGCGGAAACGCGGCAGCGTGCCGCGGACCCACATAAAGGCAAACAGAATCGAACCGGTCTTGGCGGCGAACCAGAAGAGCGGAATCAGCCAGGCCTGCACCATGGGAAGCAGGAAGATGCCGGCGATCCCGAGGAACACGATGCCGAAAACCGGGAAGGTGTACTTGTCGCGCTTCCGCGCCGGATTCATCCCGTGGTACAGCGCGACCAGCCCGGCGAGGGCGAATATCGCCACCGGCACGAGGCTCGAACCGTACCTGGCCGGCCACGGAGCCACCCAGCCGCCCAGGAAGAGCAGGGTCGCCATCGAGCTCACCGTGATCATGTTGGCGTACTCCGCCATGAAGAAGGAGGCGAACTTCATGCTGCTGTATTCGGTGTGGAAGCCGGCGACCAGCTCGTTTTCCGCTTCCGGAAGGTCGAACGGCACGCGGTTGGTTTCCGCGAAAGCGGCGATCAGGAAAATAATGAAACTGATGACCTGGGGGAACGGCCCGTGCAGCACGTTCCAGTGCAGGATGCTGCCGGACTGCCGCTCCACCAGCTCGCGAAGGCTCAAGGTGTTCGAGATCAGCAGCGGCGCGGCGATGGCCAGCGACAGCGGCAACTCGTAGCTGATCATCTGGGCCGAACTGCGCAGGCCGCCGAGCAGGGAGTACTTGTTGTTCGAGGCCCACCCGGCGAGCGCAATGCCGTAAACCCCCATCGAGGAGACCGCCAGGACGAACAGCACGCCGATGTTGAGATCGGTAAGCTGCATGTAGGTCCGGTAGCCCGCAACGTCGATCGCCGGCCCGAAGGGAATCACGGAGATCGAAAGCAGCGCCATGGTGATGGCTAGAAACGGGGCCGCCAGGTAGAGCGGCTTGTTGACGTAAGGCGGAACCAGGTCTTCCTTGGTGATCAGCTTGATGACGTCGGCAAGGGGCTGCAACAGGCCGTGCGGACCGACGCGGTACGGCCCGGGGCGCACCTGAATGTGAGCGATCACCTTCCGCTCCACCCATTGCAGGTAGGCCAGCGTGGTCATCAGGACCCCGAAGACCACCGCCACCTTGATGAGAGTGATGACGATGAACGAATCCATTAGCGGTTCAACCGGCTTTCTAGCACTGAATTCAGAACCTTAGAATAACGCCCCAGCGTTCCGGACGAGAACAGTCCGTTGTGATCGGATCGGACCAGGTCGGGACGGTTTTCCAGGGGAACGCGGCCGTTGACCGGCATCGTCTGCGCGGCGCCTCCCGTGACGATCACCGGCAGGGGAACATCGTAGCCGTGGACGCTCTTTCGAATCTCTTCGAAAACGGCATCCGGCAGCCAGAGGCCGAGCGTGGCGGCTACGCCCATTTCGCGGGCGATGAAGCCCATGATTTCGAGATCGGGCTTGGCGCCCATGGCCTGCACGGCGCGCTTCAAGCGCTGCACTTCGCCCGTCAGGTTGGTGACTGTGCCGTTCTTCTCGTACGCGCTGGCAGCGGGCAGAACCACGTCCGCCTGCTGCGCGGTCTCGGCCAGGAACATGTCCTGAACCACCAGGAATCCGGCCTTCCTGGTTACACCGCCGCGGAACGGATTGGCGCCCACAACCCAAAGCACGTCGAGGTGGCCGTCTATCATTTCGTGGAGCCGCATGCCGCCTTCGCCGGGAATCAGGCCCATATCGAGCGCGCCGCGCGAGTTCGAATAATCGAGCAGGCAAATGTACTTCGTCAATATGCCGAGCGACTCGCCGAAGTCCACCAGCTTGCGGACATCTTCGCCCTTGAACGTATCGTCGAAGACGATCACTAGTTCCGGCTCGGCCTTGAGTTTCTCGCGCAGGGATTCGAGGGCCGCGAACGTATCGGCTGTCGTACCCGCCCGCACTCCGGCGACCGAGTACTTGTCTTCGCGGACCGGACCGGGAGTCACGGTGTAAACGTGAGCCTGATGGTGACGGTAGTTCGCCCGCACCTGGTAGGAGAGCAGCGGATGCTCCAGCGCCAGGTCGCTGCCCAGCGCCAGCACGGCCTTGCGCTCATACAGGTCGGACACCGTCGCGAGCCGGCCGGTTTTGCCGCTCAGCGCGTCCACCAGCGCAGTCACGTCGCCCGTGCGGTGATGGTCGATATTGCCCGTCTTCAGAACTTCGACGGCGAATTTCTTCAGGTAGAAATTCTCTTCGTTGGTGGTGTGATTGGAGCCGATCACGCCGAAGCTGCCGCCGGCATCCAGCGTCTCTTTGAACTTCGCGGCCACTACGGAGAGCGCCTCCGACCACGCCACTTCTTCGAGCTTGCCGTTCTTGCGAACGAGCGGCGCCTGGAGACGGTCCGGATGGTCGTAGAAGTCGAACCCGTACCGGCCCTTGATGCAGAGGAACTCTCCGTTGATCCCGGACTGGTCGCGGTTGTTGCCGCGGATGATCTGGTCGTTGCGCGTGCCGAGAGTCGTCTTGCAGCCATCCGCGCAATGCGTGCAGATGGTGCCGACGTGGGTCATCTCCCAGGGCCGCGTTTTGTAGCGGTAGATGCCGCTGGTGAGCGCTCCCACCGGGCAGATGTCGATGCAGGCGCCGCACTCGTCGCATTCCAGGTGGTCGCCCTGGTTCGGCGCGATTTCGGAGACCACGCCGCGGTTGATTACGCCGAGCGCGCCCACGCCCATTCCCTCATTGCAGACGCGCACGCAGCGGTAGCAGAGGATGCAGCGCGGGGCATCGAAGAACACGACGGGGGAAAACTGCTTTTCCGGAGTGTGGACCTTCTCGTCGGTAAACCGGCTTTCTCCGGCGCCGTAGCGGAAGACCATGTCCTGCAATTCGCACTCGCCGCCCTTGTCGCACACCGGGCAATCCAGCGGATGATTCGTGAGCAGGAACTCCAGCATGTATTTCCGGGCGGAGGCAACCTGCGGAGTTTCCGTCCGGACGATCATGCCCTCGGCCACCGGGAGAGTGCAGGCCGTCATGAGCTTGGGCATTTTCTCGACTTCGACCAGGCACATGCGGCAGGCCGCCTGAAGGGTCAGGCCTTCGTAGTAGCAGAACGCCGGGATTTCGATGCCCGCCGTTTTGGCGGCGTCGATCACCAGGGTCCCGGGCTTGGCCTGGACCTCCCGCCCGTCAATCGTCAGTTTTACCAGATCAGCCATTTACACCGTCACCATTTGGCTCGCGCGCTCGTAGGGGCACGGCTTTCCGTTGAGGTGATCCTCGAACTCGTGCCGGAACTTCTCGACAATCGAGATGGTCGGCATCGCGGCGGCGTCGCCCAGCGGACAGAAGGTCCGGCCGAGCATGTTCTTCGCCACGTCACCGATCAAATTAATATCGCCTTTGGTCCCGCCGCCCTCGTGGAAGCGGGTCAGAATCTTGCGCAGCCAAGTCGTGCCCTCGCGGCAGGGGATGCACCAGCCGCAACTCTCGTGCGCGTAGAACCGCATGATCCGCAGGGCTGCCTTGACCATGCAGGTTTCGTCGTCCATGATGATGACCCCGCCGGAGCCGAGCATCGTCTTGCGCTGCGCCATCGAGTCATAATCCATGGTGGCGCCTTCCAGTTCCGCCGGGGTCAGGACCGGGCAGGAGGACCCGCCCGGAACGAATGCCTTGAGCTTCCTTCCGAACCGGATGCCGCCGCCCACTTCCTCGATCATCTGCTTCACCGGGAATCCCAGCCGCAGTTCGTACACGCCCGGCTTATTAACGTGGCCCGTGAGGCACGTCATTTTCGTCCCGCCGGCCTTGGGAAGCCCCAGGGCCGCGAACGCCGCGCCGCCGTCGCGCAGGATCGCCGGGACCGCGCAGTAGGTCTCGACGTTATTCAACACCGTGGGGCACTGGAATGCGCCCGAGACCGCCGGGAAAGGCGGGCGGATGCGCGGAACGCCGCGCTTCCCTTCGAGCGATTCGAGCAGCGCCGATTCCTCGCCGCACTCGTAAGCGCCCGCGCCGGTGTGAGTATAGAGCTCGAAATCGAAACCCGTGCCCTGAATGTTCTTGCCGAGCCACCCCTTGGCGTATGCCTCGGCGATGGCCTTATCCATGATGTCGATCAGGTAGCGGTACTCGCCGCGGATATAGATATAGCCGGAGTGGGCATCCACCGCAAGCCCCGCGATCAGGACGCCTTCGATCAACTGGTGCGGGTCGTTTTCAATCAGGACGCGGTCTTTGCAGGTGCCCGGCTCGCTCTCGTCGCCGTTCACCACGATGTACTTGGGCTTGGGCGAAGTGCGCGGAACAAAGCTCCACTTCATGCCGGTCGGGAACCCGGCGCCGCCGCGCCCGCGCAGGTTCGAGATCTTGACTTCCTCGATGATCTGCTCGGGTTTCATCCCCGCGGCCTTCGTAAACGCCTGGTAGCCTTCGGTGGCGAGATAGGTATCGATGGAAGCCGAGTTCGGCATGCCGAAGCGGCGCGAGAGCACCCTGGTTTCGAGCGGGCTGGGTTCGTTGTACAGCATGCTATTGCTTCTTCCTCAGGCTGTCCAGAAGCTGGTCCAGTTTCTCGGGCGTCACGGAGTGGTGAAAATCGTAGTTCACCTGCACCGCGGGCGCCCACGAGCACGCCCCCATGCACTCGACCTCTTCGACGGAGAACTCGCCGTCTTCCGTGACTTCCTTATTCTTGATGCCGAGTTTCTTGCAGGTATGCTCAAAAAGCTTGTCGCCGTCGTGCAACAGGCAGCTGATATTGGTGCAGACCTGAACGTGATACTTCCCGAGCGGCTTCCGGTGCAGCATCGAGTAGTAGGTCAGCACCTCGTTGACCTGCAGCGGCGTGACGCCCACGCGCTTCGCCACTTCGTCGATCAACTCGTCGGTTACGGAACCTACTTCATCCTGCGCATACATCAACATCGGGATCATTGCCGAACGCTGCCGGCCCGGCGGATAGCTCTTCAGGAGTTTTTCAAACCTGGCTTCGAGCTCTGGAGAAAACGTCATTAGCGATCCGTGTCTCCCAAAACAAAATCCATACTGCCGATCGCGGCGATCACGTCGGCGATCAGCGTCCCCACCACCATGGTCGAAGTGGCCTGGAGGTTGCCGAAACTGGGGGTTCGCATATGCACGCGATACGCCTTGGTGGTTCCATCGCTCACCAGGTAGTAGCCCAGCTCTCCGCGCGGCGATTCGATCACCTGGAAAACCTCCCCTTCGGGCACGCGGAAACCCTCGGTCACGATCTTGAAGTGATAGATGAGGGCCTCCATCTGGGTCTTCATCTTCTCGCGGTCGGGCAGGACGACGTGCGGCGAATCCGCCTTCCACGGTCCCGAAGGCATGCCCTCGAGGGCCTGGGTGACGATTCGCACGCTCTGGCGCATTTCTTCGAGGCGCACCTGGTACCGCGCGTAGACGTCGTTCTCGGTGCGGGTGGGCACTTCGAAGTCGAACTTCTCGTAGCTGGTGTACGGCGCGTCCTTGCGGGTGTCGATCTTCAGGCCCGCGGCGCGCAGCATGGGGCCGGTGACGCCGAGGTCCAACATGTCTTCCAGTGAAATTCTGCCGATGCCCTTGGTGCGGCCGATCCAGATGGGGTTGTTGGTGAGGAGGTTTTCGTACTCGTCTATTTTATCCGGGAAGCCGTCGATGAACTTCTTCACGCGCTGTTGCCAGCCGCGGGGAGGTTCGAGGGCCAGTCCGCCGATCCGGAAGTAGCTGGTCATCATCCGCTGGCCGGAGAACATTTCGAAAATGCGGAGAATGTCTTCGCGCTCGCGGAAGCAGTAGAGGAACACGCTCATCGCGCCGATATCGAGCGCGTGGGTGCCGAGCCACACCAGGTGGCTGTTGAGGCGCGTCAACTCCGTGAGCATCACGCGCATCCACTGTGCGTGCGGAGGAATTTCCAGTTGCAGCAACTTCTCCGCCGCCAGGCACCACCCGAGATTGTTGGAAAGGGGAGCGAGGTAGTCCACGCGGTCGGTGAGGGTGACCGCCTGCTGGTAGGTTTTGACCTCGAATTCCTTCTCGATGCCGGTGTGGAGGTAGCCCAGGTCGGGTTGGCACTTCCGAATGATCTCGCCGTCGAGTTCCAGCAGCAGGCGCAGCACCCCGTGGGTAGACGGGTGCTGCGGCCCCATGTTGAGGACCATGCGGCGCTGGCCGCTTGCTTGCTCGCCCTCGAGTTCGGCCGTAACCGAGCCGGGAACTCCTGATTCGCTCATTTCTTAAACCCTCGACCCGGTGACCGGGTAATCTTTACGGAGCGGGTGACCTTCCCAATCGTCCGGCAGCATGATGCGGCGAAGATCGGGGTGGTTGAGGAAGCGGATGCCGAACAGGTCGAAAACCTCGCGCTCATACCAGTTCGCCGAGCGCCACACCGGGGTGACGGATTCGATCTGCGGATCCCCGCCCGGAAGGCGGCTCTTCAGGCGAACGCGCTCGTTGCGCTCGATGGAGTGAAGGTGGTAGACCACCTCGAAGCGCGGTTCGGCAGGGTAGCGGTCCACCGCCGTCACGGTGCTCAACCGAACGAACTTCTGGTCGTATTTGAGAAAGCCGCAGACGCTCGCAATCTTCTCGGGAGCGATCTCCAGCGTCAATTCGCCGAATTCGAATTTGCCGCCGCGCAGCGCATCGGCGTCGAACGCCTCCACGGCCTGAGCCACGGGATGGTCTCGCAAGTTGTCGGGTAACATTCTGAATTGTTACTGCTTACGGCTGGAAAGGTCGGACCCGGACCAGTCCAGCGCGCCCTTTTTCCAGATGTAGAAGAAGCCGGAAAGAATCAGCACCACGAACACCAGCATCTCCACGAAGGCCACCATCTTCAATTGCCGGTAGACGACCACCCAGGGGTACAAAAAGATCGCCTCGATATCGAACAGGATGAACAGCATGCCTACGAGGTAGAACTTGACGCTGAAGCGCTGCCGCGCGTCGCCGGTAGGAACGATGCCCGATTCGTACGGCATGTCCTTTACGCGATTGCGGACCTTTTTACCCAGCAGATAGGAGACGCTCAGCAATCCGGCCGCGAGCCCCATGGCGATGATCGCCTGCACCAGGACAGGAAAATACAGCTCAGTATACGAGTGAGGCATGCCGTTTAGGAAGAAGGAGACCTAAATTTGACTATAATTGTTAGGAAACAAGGGTGTCAACCAACCATGGCGATCGAGATTGTCCTCAATGGCGAAGCGCGGAATGTTCCGGAAGGTGGCAGCATCCTGGATCTGCTGCATCAACTGGAGTTGGACCCCGCGCGCGTAGCCGTTGAGTTGGACCGCCGGATCTTGAAGCAGCCGCTCTGGGGAGAAACGATTCTTCACGCCGGAGCGCAGATCGAGATCGTGCAGTTTGTCGGCGGGGGGTAAAGCCGGACAGGCCTCCTGGCCTGTCCGGCTTTGACTTCAAGGCTTATCACGAAAATGTCCTGCCATTCCGGGGAACCGCCGCTTCCGTTGCGAGCCGCGACCGCCGGCCAAAACGCCAGGATTGCTCAGGCGAAGCTGCGGACCGCGCCGGCTTCGTCTTCGTGGACGTCGAAAACCGTGTAGAGCTTCGTGATCTGAAGCAGGTCCTTCACGCGCTTGTTGAGATTGAGGAGCTTCAACTGCCCGCCACTGTTGGTAACGGTCGTGAAACCCGAAACCAGCTCGCCGATCCCGGAGCTGTCGATATAGGATACTTCTCCCAGGTTGAGCAAGATCTTCTTCTGGTTCTTGCTCACCAAGTCGCGCAGGGCATCGCGCAGGGTGCTTGAACCCTCACCCAGGGTGATTCGCCCAGCTACATCCATCACACTCACGTCGCCCACCTGCCGAGTATTCAACTTTACGCTCACTGAGTATGCCTCCTGGCTGAAATCCGTCGAAAAACTACTTTGACACCGTGTACTTGACCAAAGTTACTTCGGTCCCACCGGGTTCCAGGTGTTTCATCTGGAACTCGTCCATGAAGGAACGGATCAGGAATATGCCCCGCCCCGAAGTCCGCATCAGGTTCTCCGAGGCCAGCGGATCGGGCAGGTTTTCGAAATCGAACCCATCGCCCTGGTCCGCGATCCGAACCGTAAACCTCTCGCCGTTGTGCGCTACCGAAAGCCGGACTTTTTTATTCGAGTTGTACCGGTTTCCGTGCACTACGGCATTGACCATCGACTCCCGAACCGCCATGCCGATCCGCATCAGTTCGTCGTCGTCGAAGCCGGCGCGCTGAGCCATACCGACCGCAAGTTCCTCAGCGCTATCCACGCTTTCCAACGTCGAATCCAGAGACCGTTCCACGGTTTCCGGCACGTGATGCTTGTTATCCCGCATGGCGCAGAACGGACGAATCGTTGTCAAGTCGAATCGTCAGAATAAATTACCGAGGTCGCGAAAGTCAAGAACAGGCGGCGGAGAGGCGCCCGGAATTACTTGGCGGGCACCCCCATTTTCTTCAGAATCGCCATCATCGGGCACCAGTTCGAAAAGGCCGACTGGAACAGGTTCAGGCCGACAAAGGCCGTGAACAGAAACCAGTAGGGGCTCACCAAATGACCCAGCAAAACGCTGAGCATAATAAAGAATCCCGCGATCAGGCGGAGGTAACGTTCGACGTTCATGCGGTCTGTCTCCTTCGGTTGACGATGAAATAAACGATAGGTACGGTCATTCTCGACAGTGCCAGCGAGGCGACTTCTCCGGCCATCAGGGCGATGGCCAGCCCCTGGAAGATCGGGTCGAACAGGATTACCGCGGCGCCGACCACCACCGCCGCGGCCGTCAGCAGCATCGGCCGAAAACGCACCGCGCCGGCATCGATTACCGCCTTATCCAGCGGCGCCCCTTGCTTCAGCCGCAACTCGATGAAGTCCACCAGGATGATGGAGTTTCGCACCACGATCCCGGCGCCGGCGATGAAGCCGATCATCGAGGTGGCGGTGAAGAAGGCGTGCATCAGGCCGTGCGCCGGCAGAATGCCCACCAGCGAGAACGGGATGGCCGCCATGATCACGAGCGGGGTGACGAACGACTGGAACCACCCCACGACCAGCGCGTAAATCAGGATTAACACCGCCGCGAAGGCGATCCCGAGATCGCGGAAGACTTCGTAAGTGATGTGCCATTCGCCATCCCACTTCACCGAGTAGATCCCGGAATTCGTGGGCAGCGCAGCCATGTGCTGCTCGATGGCGTACCCGCCGGGAGCCTTGAACTTATCCATCTCGGGACCGAGTTTGAGGATGGCGTAGACCGGGCTCTCCATGGCCCCGGCGACATCGCCCGTCACGTACGTGACCGGCATCAGGTTCTTGTGGTAGATGCTCTGGTCGTTTATCGTCAACTGGTCGTGGACGAGTTCGCCGAGCGCCACGGAGTTGCCGTTGCGGCCCGTCATTCTCAAGCGCAGCATCCGGTCGAGGTCGGAACGAGTGGCGCGATCCAGCCGCACAACCAGCGGAATGTCCTCCTTGGCGCCATCCACGTGGAGGAGCCCGGCGGTATAGCCTGCCGAGGCGGCCTGTACGGTCCGCGCGATATCGTCTTCGGAGATGCCGTTCAGCGCGGCTTTCTCCTCATCCACCATCAGGCGGTGCTTGGGCTGGTCGTCGTTGACGTACCAGTCCACGTCCACCACGCCGTCGGTGCGCTTCCAGAGGTCGCGAATCCTCCGGGCGATGTTGAGCCGCTCGTTGAGCGACGGCCCGTAGACCTCAGCCACCAGGGTTTCCAGCACGGGCGGTCCCGGGGGAACCTCGGCCACTTTGACTCGCGCACCGAAGCGCTGGGCCACCGGCAGAAGGCGCGCCCGCATCTGCTTGGCGATCTCATGGCTCTGCAGCTTGCGGTCGGCCTTAGGCAGCAGGTTCACCTGGATGTCCGCCATGTTGGACCCGTGCCGCATGTAATAATGCCGCACCAGGCCGTTGAAGTTGTAAGGCGAAGCCGTTCCCACGTAGGTCTGGAGATTGACCGCCTCGGGCTGCTCGAGCGCGGCCCGGCCCAGGGCATCGGTCGCGCGCGCGGTTTCTTCGAGCGTGGTGCCCTCGGGCATGTCGATGATGACCTGGAACTCGCTCTTATTGTCGAACGGCAGCATCTTCACCTTCACGAATTGGAAGTAGAAGAGCGACACCGAGCCGAGCAGCAGGAACACCACGCTTGCCAGGAAGCCCCAGCGTACCGACGTATGGTGCAGGATGTTGCCCATCACGCGGCGGTAAAGGCGGGTGAGCCGGTCTTCCTCCTCGTGCTTCCCATCGCGGCCCCGCTTGAGGATCCGCACCGCCGCCCAGGGCGTCACCATGAAAGCGACCAGGAGCGAGAATATCATGGCCGCACTGGCGCCGATGGGGATCGGCCGCATGTACGGGCCCATCAGCCCGCCGACGAACGCCATCGGCAGGATGGCCGCAACCACCGTCAGGGTGGCCAGGATGGTGGGGTTGCCCACTTCGTCCACAGCCTCGATAGCCACTTCGGTCGCCGGGCGGCCGTAATTGGCTTTCATTCGCCAGTGCCGGACAATGTTCTCCACCACCACGATGGCGTCATCCACCAGGATGCCGATCGAGAAGATCAGTGCGAACAGCGTGATCCGGTTCAGGGTGTAGCCGTAAAGATAGAAGATCGCGAGGGTGAGCGCCAGCGTCACCGGGATGGCAATGAACACGATCAGCGACTCGCGCAGACCCAGCGTGATGGCGATCAGCAGGCTCACCGAAACCACGGCGATCAGCATGTGGAACAGCAGCTCGTTCGACTTTTCGGCCGCTGTTTCGCCGTAATGGCGCGTGATGTCGAGGTTCACATCCGAGGGGATGAGGGTGCCCTTCAGCGGCTCTACGCGCTTCAGGACATTATCGGCGACCATCACCGCATTCGTGCCCTTGCGTTTGGCAATCGCGATCGTCACGGCGGGCAGGAACTGGCGATCGGACGCCTTCGCCATGCGCACGTATTCCGTCGGCTCCTGGCCGCCGTCGGCGACTTCCGCCACGTTGCGCACGAACACCGGGCTGCCGTTGGCGACACCCACGACGACGTTGCGCACATCATCGGCAGTCCGCAGAAACTCGCCGGTTTCAAGCAGGTATTCGCGGTTGCCGGAATCGAAGCGGCCCGAATCCAGCCGCCGGTTGGAGAGTCCCAACGCGCCCGCCACCTGCATGGGGGTCAGGTTGTAGCCGGCGAGTTTGGCCTGGTCGAGCACCACCCGGACTTCGCGCCTCTGGCCGCCGATCAGGGAGACGGCCGAGACGTCGGGCACCTGCTTGACGACGTCGTCGATCTGCGCCGCGATGCTCCGCAGTTCGAAGTCGCCGTAGCGCTTGCTCGAGAGAGTCAGGGCGAGGATCGGAACGTCGTCGATGGACCGCGGCTTGACCAGCGGCGGGGTCGCGCCGGGCGGGATCAGATCCGTGTTGGCCGCGAGCTTCTGATTGAGCCGGACAATGCTCTTCTCCTCGTCCTGCCCGACATAGAAGCGCACGATCGCCATGGACATTCCGGGGCTGGAAGTGGAGTAGATGTACTCCACCCCCGGGATCTCCCAGAGCAACTTTTCCATGGGTTTGGTGACGCGCTCTTCCACCTCGCGCGCCGAAGCCCCGGGCATCTGGACGAAGACGTCGATCATGGGAACGATGATCTGCGGCTCCTCCTCGCGCGGGAGCTTCCAGACGGCGAAGGCGCCCACCAGAATCGCCCCGGCGATAATGAGGGGGGTCAGCTTCGACCCGATCCATGCCTGCGCGAAGCGGCCGGCCGGCCCCAGGTCCTTCAACGCCGCACCTCCACCCGGGCGTTATCTTCGAGGCCATCCGGCACGGGCGTGATCACCTGCTCGCCGGAACTCAGCCCGGAGAGCACCTCGACCGCATCACCCGACCGGCGGCCCACCGTGATCAGCCTGGTATGGGCCGCGCCGTTCTCGGCGACGAAGACGGAACGCAGTTGCCCGCGCTCGACCACCGCCGGCGCCGGGATCGCGATCACCTGCCGGGAGCCGGAAGGGAACTGGACCCGCCCGAACATGCCCGAGCGCATCGACGGGCAGTTGAGATCGATCTTCACGATGTACGACCGCGAGGCGGCATCGACTGCCGGCACGACCTCCGAAACGCGCTGCGGCGCGCGGCAGCCTTCGAGCGCCACGCCGACGCTTTGCCCGGCACGGATGGTTCCGAGTTTCGCTTCCTCGACGGAGGCTTCGAGGCGATAGCCGCCATCCCGCTCGATGGTCAGAAGCGGCACGCCGGGAGAGGCGAGCGCCCCCGGTTCCACGGAACGCGCCGTCACCACACCGGCGAACGGGGCGTCGATCTGGGCATATCCGCGCATAATTGCGGCGGCCCCCTGCTCGGCCGCAGCCTGTTCGATCCTGGATTGCACCTGCGCGCGCCGCGATTCCGCCATGTGGTAGGCGGCCTCCGCCGCCTTCAGCCGGGCCGACGCCTCGTCGAACTCCTGGTTGGAGACGGACTTCTTCGCCGCGAGGTCCTGAATGCGATTGAACGTGCTCTGCGCCAGGTCGAGGTTCGACTTGGCCGCCGCGATCCCGCTTTCCACTTCGGGGGCGCCGCTGCGGGCTTCGGCTTGGCCGGCATCGGCGCGCCGCACGGCTGCATCCAGGTCGCGAGCGTCGAGCGTTACCAGCGTCTGGCCTTGCTGGACGCGATCTCCCACCTGCACCCGAACTTCCGTCACGTACCCCATTACCTTGCTGGCAAGGGAAGCGGCGGTCCGTGCACGAACCGTACCGGTCGCCTCATAGACGTCAGGCCAATCCTGCGTGGCAGCCGGCACCGTCTGGACGGCAACCGGCTTGACTGCGGCCCGGTCCGGGCTCTTCGCCGGCTCCGAACCGCACGAGGTCAGGATCGCCAGACCGAGGAACACCCAAACTCCGTATCTCAATTCAATACCTCCGAATTCACATTCAATCTCCCGGCCGCCAGTTCCAACATGGTGGCGGCCACCCGCTGATCGTGGACCGCCGCCAGGTACCGGGTCCGGCTTTCCAGCACGGCGGTTTCGGTTCGCAGCAGGTCCGTAACGTTGCTCATTCCCGCCTGGTAGCGGTTCTGGGTGATGCGCAGACTCTCCTCGGCTTCGGCAACGGAGGCTTTAGCCACCTCGATCCGCTGTTCCGCCGCCCGCAGGCTCGCGTATGCCCGCCGGACCTCCAGGCGGACCGCGGAATCGGCACGCCGGGTGTCGGCATCCGCCCGCCGCAAACCGGCGCTGGCTTCCTCGACCCGCGCCTTGTCGCTCAACCCGTTGAAGAGATTCCAGTGAAGGGAAACCCCGGCAGTCCAGTTGGCCCCGCCCATGGTGACGAATCTCTGGCGGTCGGCTTCGAAGGCGCCCATCAATCCGACTTGCGGGAGGAAACTGCCGCGCGCGGAATCTACCTGGTTCTTCGCGAGCAGCGAATTCAGGCGTGACTCCCGCATCTCCGGCCGTTCCTGCGAAGCGCCGCTTTCGATCTGGTTCAGAGCGGCTTCGGGGAGCGTCGCGCGGGTCAGGGGAGTGGTCAAATCGTGGGGCGTGTCGAGCGGAAGCCCCAACACGTCGTTCAGGGTAGCCCGTGCCACGTCCAGTTCCGCCGCGCGCTGGATCCGCTGCTCGTCTACGGCTGCCATGTGTACGCGGATGGAAAGGACGTCCACATCGGTGGACATGCCGGCCGTGCGCACCGATTCGGCGCGCGACAGGTCGGCCTGGGCGGAACGGACCGCCTGCTCCGCGGCCTTGAGGTTATCGGCGGCCAGGATCGCGCCGTAATATGCCCGCGCCGCGCCGGAGATCAGGTCCATCTGGACCCGGCGGTTCTCCTGGTCCGTCATTTGCCGCCCCAACTGCGCCGCCTGGATCGCGTGCCGCGTCTGACCGGCATCGTAGATCGGCTGATTCACCGTCACCAGCGACTGGAAGTTGTTCAGGAAATCCGGGCGGTTCAGGGGGCCGATGGCGAAGTTTTCGGGGCCGAACTGGTGCTGGGTAAGGAGCGAACTGAATACAAACACAGGGTTATCGCTCCGCGCCCAGGATTCGGTATAGTTCAGCTTGGGGAGCCTGCCGCCCCGCGCCTGCTCCAGGCGGGCGTCGGCCGCCCGGCCGCTTTCGTTGGCCGCCGCTATCGAAGGATTACCGGCCAAAGCCAGCCGGACGGCATCCCGCAGCGAGAGTGGGGTTTGCGCGCAAGCGCTTGATGCCAGGACAAAAAGGACTGCTTTCCTCATTCACCTCCAAGATGCAGAAGCGCGGAAAACGTGACATGTCACCGCCGCCGGCCGGCTGCATCTTCAGAGGTAGATATGGAAGTCATAATCAAGCATCTTGGTGATGTTAAATTCGACGCCAGCGTGCGCGGTCATCACGTGGTCTGCGACCAGCCGGCCGACAACGGCGGAAAAGACGAGGGGATGACCCCTCCGGAATTCATGCTTGTTTCTTTGGGAACGTGTGCAGGGTTTTATGCGGCCCAGTATCTGAAAACCAGGGGTCTTCCCGCCGAAGGGCTCGAGGTGAAGGTCTCGGCGGAGAAAGCCAAGCAACCGGCTCGCCTCGGCTCGTTCCGGATCGAGGTACTCGCACCTGCGGTGGGCGGGGAGCATGAAGCCGGCCTGATGCGGGCCGTCAAAGCATGCCTGATCCACCATACGTTGTTGAACACGCCAACCGTCGAGACCGTCGTGCGGACGGGAGCGCTGGTATAAGCGGCGCAGCCTCTCAGCCGGCGCCAGGGAGGCCGTCTTTAGAAGTCGATAGACTTCGATGCGGGCGGCTACCTGGCCCTGCCGCGGCGAGATTGTGTGGCTCGTGACCGCACGTGCCGCTGTTCCGAAGATCGACATGTTGTTGCCGGTCAATGGCACAGGCTCTCGTCGTGCGGACGGGAGCCTGGTGTAAGCGGTGGAGCCTCTCAGCCGGCGCCACTACGGCCTTCTTTAGAAGTTGATGCGGGCGGCCACCTGGCCCTGCCGCGGCGAGTTTGCCTGGCTCGTGACCGCACGTGCCGCTGTTCCGAAGATCGACATGTTGTTGCCGGTCAATGGCGCCGGCTCTCGTCGTGCGGACGGGAGCCTGATGTAAGCGGCGGAGCCTCTCAGCCGGCGCCACTACGGCCTTCTTTAGAAGTCGATGCGGGCGGCCACCTGGCCCTGCCGCGGCGAGTTTGCCTGGCTCGTGACCCGGCCAAAAGTCGCGGACGAGATGTTCGCGACGGGCGCGCCGAACACGGTGCGGTTGAACGCGTTGAAAAACTCGCCCCGGATCGTCAGCGCCACGCTTTCCGAGAGCTTGATTCGCCGCATCAGGCCGAACGATTCGTTGTAAAGGTTGGGGGCACGCATCTCATTATACGAACGTGCCGCTGTTCCGAATTGATAGCTCGCCGGCGCCGAAAATGCGGCCTTGTTGAACCAGGCGTTCGCCAGCGGATCGGGATGATCGAGCGTCATGGAGACGCCGGAATTCACGTTCGGCCGTAGCGTCCCGTTGAAGATCGGCAGGGTGTTGTTGGCGGTCAATTGCACCGGCTTCCCCGTCTGATACTGCTGGATGCCGCTCAATTGCCACCCGCCCAGAATCGCTCCCGGAACTCCGCCTTTCAGCATCGACTTACCCGGCCCGAAGGGCAACTCATAGGTGTAAGCCAGCGCCACGACCTGCGGAACGTCGTTGGAACTCAGCGCCTTTTCGAGCCGCCGGTTGTAGAAATCCTGGCCCGCCGGGCCTCCGCCGGCTGCGATGTTGCCATCCGTCAGCGACTTCGCCCAGGTGTACGCCCCCTGCACCGTCAGCCCGTGAGTGAGGCGTTTCGTCAGTTTCACCTGCAGCGCATTGTACGTCGAATTCCCGTTCGGGTTCGAGTTGTTGACGATATTCAGATACTGCGGATAAGGCCGCAAGGCCTGCGCCACCGACCCGCTGAATCCGGCGTAGGGGACCGGGATTCCGGCAGCCTGCGCCGCCGCGGACGTGACGCTCTGGGTGAGCAGCGAGCCGAGCGAGAGATAGCTCGGATCCACCTGGTTGAGGCTGATGAGCCCGTTGCCGAGGCGAGTGCCCTTCACCCCGACATATGCCACTTCGAGCGCCGTTTTCCCCGCGAACTCCTGCTGTACGCTGAACTGGTAGTTCTGGAAATAGGGAGGCCGGCCGTCGCCTGCGCCGATCATCGTCACATTCGTTCCGTTTTGGACCGTGGGATTAATGAACGGAGGATGCGGCCAGTTGGTCGGGAACCCGCCGTCCCAACTGAAGGCCGGGCTCACGCCGGCGTTGGTCGATGCATAGCTCGGCGCCGCGTTAAAGCCGTAAATGAACTTCTGGGAATCGCGCAGGCCCGCAGTGGCATTGCCCTGCCCGTAAGAGATGCCGTACCCGCCGCGCAGGACCGTGTGTTCCCTCAGTTGGTACGCGAATCCGACGCGCGGTCCGAATGCCTTGTGATAGGTATCCGCGAAACTCTGCCGCGAGTTGTCCCTCCCGGCGCCGTTGCCGAGGAATCGAATCGCGCCCGGGAGGTTGCCGGCGCCCGGGTTTGGCAAGGTCGGGTCGAAACCGGAAATGTTGGTGTTGTGCTCCTCACGCGGAGTAAAGAGGTCCCATCTCAGACCAAGGTTCAGCGTCAGCTTGCGGGTGACCTTCCAATCGTCCTGGAAGAACAGGGCCTTATATTGATAACGGATGCCCGGAACGACATACAGGCCGTTGTAGCTGGAACTATCCACCGCGCCGAGAAGGAAACTGGCGAAGGCGTTCCCGCTTGCCGCGCGGCCCGCCGCGGTGGGGAGCGCTGTCTCGTTCGGGCTGAAGGCGAATAAGCCCTGCTGCCCGGCGCTATCGGCGCCGTTCGTCTGTTGCCAGCGCATGTCGGCGCCCAACTTGAAGCTGTGGTTCCCGTGGAAGAACGAGAGCGTATCGGCGAACTGCAGCGTGTTGTTGATCTGTTGTCCCTTGTTCTTCGTCTCGTCGCCCCAGTTCTGATACGTGTCCGAGAACTGTACGCGCGGCAGAATGTCGCCCGGAGGATTCACGCCGGTCAGGCCGATTTTCTGCAGGTAGCCCTGGTCGGAGGTCGTGCGCGCCCATACCTGCGGCTCGCGCGTGTAGCCCGCCCGGAAGTTGTTCAACATCGTCGGGCTGATCTGGTAATCGTGATTGAAGCGCGCCCACTTCGCCGGACGCTGCTGGTCCAGCGCCGGGCTCATGGCCCCCGCGATCAGGTCCGGAGCGATGCTGTCTTCATTGCTGACGTACAGGAAAAGGCTGACCCGGTTGCGATCGGAAAAGGCGTGGTCACCCTTGATCGTATAAACGTTCCGGTTGAAGGTCTGTGCGCCGACAGCGGTGTAGTTGTTGGTGGCGGACGAAGTTTTCGCGGACGGCAGCAGTTGCAGCATGGCGGAGGAGACCTTGCTGAAGCGGCTGACCGGAATCTGCGCGCCGGGGAACGCGTCACGGGTAAATCCGCCCGCGCCGTCGGACCGCGTAGAAGACGGGTCGTAAATCGCCAGCGCACCGCCGGCCTTGACCAGCCCCGAAAAATCGCCGCCGCGCTGCGCCGCATTGGGCAGCGTGAGCACCTGGTTGGTGGCGCCGGCGCGATAGCGGAACCCGTCATAAACGAAATAGAAGAACGTGCGGTTCTTGCCGTTGTACCTGGGCAGTCTCACCGGCCCGCCGACGGCGGCGCCGAATTCGTTCTGCCGGTTAACGGGAGTTACCGGCGAGATGAAGCCGCGCGCATCGAGTTTGTCGTTGCGGAGGTACTCGAAAACCGAGCCGTGATACTGGTTGGTTCCGCTTTTGGTGGTGAAGATCTCGAAGCCGCCGCCGGTCTTGCCGTATTCGGCGCTGAAATTCGACGCCTCCAGCCGGAACTCGCCGATCGACTCGACCGGCGGATAGGTGAACATGGTCCCGCCGCTTTCCGGACCGGTCGATTGCGCTCCATCGAACAGGACTTCCTTGGCACGATCCTGCGAACCGTTGATCTCCGTATTTCCGGCGTCGCCCGTGACCCCGGGGGCCAGGAAAACAAACGACTCGGGGTTGCGCATGTTGCCGCTCACCGAAAGCGGCAGGTCGGCCACCTGCTTCTGGTCCACCACGGTGCCCAGGTCCGAAGTGCTGCTCTCGATCAGCGGAGCCGCACCCGATACCTCCACCGTCTGGTCTACCGCGCCCAGTTGCAGGACGATATCCATCGTCAAGGTCTGGGCAAGATCCACGGTATTGTCTTTGCCCACATACTTCCGGAACCCTTTGGCTTCGCAGGTCACTTCGTAGCGGCCGAACGCCAGGCCCCGCACCGTGTAGTTGCCCGCTTCATTAGTGCTGGTTTCGATCTTGAGACCGGTGTCCTGGTTGGTCACGGTGATGGCGGCCCCGGCAATGACGGCGCTGCTGGGGTCGGTCACCCGGCCCAGAATGGTTCCGCGATCCTGCGCCAGGCCGGGACGCGCGGCCATCGCCAGACAAAGGACGAGTCCAGAGAAGGAGTATCTGCGCATGAAAAGCCCCTTTCGATTCTCAGACGAATCTAACACGCCGCTCGTACCGGCGCGCCCCCCGCGGCTCGGGCCGGGGCGGGTAATGCCGCTATTAAAATAATTGATGCATTCAGCTACTTGCATTTGGAAAACTTGTTAGGATACACTCGAAGCTAGTTCCTCGATGTCCAATCACTTCACAGGCCGGCTCGGTTTTCTCCTTCTCTCCGTAGCCCCTGGTATCCCTGTAGGCATTATTCTGATTACGGTCATCGTACCCGGCCCCGCTTGAGGCCAGGCGGAACGAAGGTTCCAAAGGCCATCAGCGGGGTTCAAATCCGGCTGATGGCCTTTTTTGTTAGGCTGCTACTTTTTTGAGGACGAAACTATGTCGACGTTGATGAGCGGCGCAAGAATGTTGCTGGAATGCCTGGCCCGGGAAGGCGTGGATTGCATCTTCGG
Source organism: Bryobacterales bacterium (assembly GCA_963796485.1). Taxonomy (GTDB): domain Bacteria; phylum Acidobacteriota; class Terriglobia; order Bryobacterales; family Bryobacteraceae; genus CAWCDJ01. The sequence goes on along the minus strand of CAWCLV010000004.1, from coordinate 1,445,007 downwards.
ATATCCCGGCGGCGTAACCCTTCCGCTTTACGACGTGCTTTACGACCACCACATACGCCATGTGCTGGTTCGGCACGAAGAGAACGCGGCTTTCGCCGCTGAGGGATATGCCCGAGCCACGGGCAAGGTAGGGGTCTGCTGCGCCACCTCCGGTCCCGGCGCCACCAACCTGACCACCGGCCTGGTGGACGCGATGATGGATTCCATTCCGATCGTCGCCATCACCGGCCAGGTTCCCACCAAGCTCATCGGGAGCGACGCGTTTCAGGAAGCCGACACGTTCGGCATCACCAGGTCGTGCACGAAGCACAACTACCTTGTGAAGCGGTTGGAAGACCTGGCGCAGACGGTCCACGAAGCTTTCTATATCGCGGCGAGCGGCCGTCCCGGTCCCGTCCTGGTGGATGTGACGAAAGACGTGCTGCAGGGGCAGGGGCATTACCAGCCCGTCACCGCGATTCACCTGCCGGGGTATAAGGTCTTCACCGAAGGGCACACGGGCCAGATCCGCCGCGCCGTGCAGCTGCTCCAGGAAGCGGAGCGGCCGCTGGTTTATGCGGGCGGCGGAATCATCGCTGCGGACGCGTCCAGGGAACTGCGGGAATTCGTGGAATTGACGGACGCGCCCGCGGTGAACACCCTGATGGGGCTGGGCGGGCTGCCTTCCAACCACCCGAACTTCATCAGCATGCCCGGCATGCACGGCAGCTACGCCGCCAACATGGCGATGACCTCGAGCGACCTCCTGATCGCCCTGGGCGTACGCTTCGACGACCGCGTCACCGGCAGGCTGGCCGCCTTCGCGCCGCACGCCAAGGTGATCCACGTGGATATCGACCCGGCGGAAATCGGCAAAATCCGCGCGCCGGAAGTGCCGATCGTGGGCGACGTGAAGCGCGTCCTGGCCCGCATGAACAAGCTGCTGGCCGAGGAAAAGAAGCCTGCCGACGAAAAGCTCGTTGCGGCGCGGCGCGCCTGGTGGCACCAGGTCCGCGAGTGGAAGCAGGAGCATCCGCTCGAAGTCGTGAAGTCGGATTCCGAAATCAAGCCGCAGCACCTGATGAGCGAGATCGACCGCCTGTCGAACGGCCAGGCCATCGTCACTTCGGACGTGGGCCAGCACCAGATGTGGGCGGCACAGCTCATCCGTTTCAACGAACCGCGGCTCTGGCTCAACTCCGGCGGGCTCGGCTCCATGGGCTTCGGACTGCCTTCGGCCATCGGCGCGCAGTTCGCCCGGCCGGATAAGCTGGTGTTCTCGATCGTCGGCGACGGCGGCTTCCAGATGTCCATTCCCGAACTGGCCACCGTGGCGAGTTGCGGGCTGCCGATCAAGATTATCGTGATGAACAACGGCCACCTGGGCATGGTCCGGCAATGGCAGACGCTGTTCTACAACAATCGCCTGAGCGCGGTGGAACTGGACGCGTTTCCCGATGCCGAAAAGCTGGCCGCAGCGTATGGCTTCAAGGGGAAGACCATCGATAAGCCATCTCAGCTCGCGGCGGCGCTGGAAGAGGCGGTCAAAGAGCCCGGGCCTTACCTGCTGAATGTGAAGGTGACGCCCTTCGAGTGCGTGTACCCCATGGTGCCGGCCGGAGGAGCGATCAACGAAATGGTTCTGGGGCCGCCGCAACCCGTGGCGGTGCCGGCGAAATAAGGAAGCGAAGCCATGCTGCAAGTCATCTCATTACTTCTCGAAAATAAACCCGGTGCTCTGATGCGGGTCACCGGGCTGCTGAGCCAGCGCGGGTATAACATCGAGAGCCTGACCGTCGCGCGCACGCTCGACCCGGAGCTATCGCGCATGACCATCGTGGTGGAGGTCGAATCCACGCAGCGGCAGCAGGTGATCAAGCAGATGAATAAGCTGATCAACGTGCTGCAGGCGAACGACCTGAGCGATTCGCCGGCGGTGGTCCGCGAACTGGTGCTGGTGCGCATCCGCACCCTGCAGGAATCGCGGACGGCGGTACTCAAAGAAGCCGAGATCTTCGGCGCGCGCGTGGTGGATTCGTCCACCGAAGGCTTCGCGATCGAGGCCACGGGCGACCCCGAGAAACTGGGCGAGTTCGTCGACGTGATGCGGAGCTACGGCGAGATCGAAGTCACGCGCTCGGGTGCGCTCGCAATCGCGCTCGAGGCCAAGAAACTGAAATTGCAGCCGCCGGTGCCCACCAAATCGGGCAAGGTGGAAGAAACGGTTTACTAAACAGAATTCGGAGCGGAAATGGCAAAACGTTATTACGAGAAAGACGGGAATCTGGATTATTTGAAGGGCCGGACGGTAGCCATCATCGGCTACGGCAGCCAGGGCCACGCGCATGCGCTGAACCTGCGCGATTCGGGTGTGGACGTGGTGGTCGGGCTCTACCCCGGGAGCAAGTCCTGGGCCAAGGCGGAAGCCGCCGGGCTGAAGGTGGCGACCACGGCGGACGCCGCAAAAGCCGCGAACGTGGTGATGATCCTGGTTTCCGACCACATTCAGGGCGATCTTTATAACAGCGAGATCAAGCCCCATATGACTCCGGGCAAGACGCTGATGTTCGCCCACGGGTTCAACATTCATTTCGGCCAGATCGCACCGCCCGAAGGGGTCGATGTTTCGATGGTGGCCCCCAAGGCGCCCGGACACCGCGTGCGCGAACTGTACACCGAGGGCGTGGGAGTTCCGGCGCTGGTGGCGGTGCACCAGAACGCAACCGGCGAGGCGCTGGAGCGCGCGCTGGCATATGCCCTCGCGCTCGGTTGCCTGAAGGCGGGCGTGATCGAAACCAACTTCCGGGAAGAAACGGAAAGCGACCTCTTCGGCGAGCAGGCGGTCCTTTGCGGCGGCGCGGCCGAACTGATCCGCGCAGGTTTCGAAACGCTGGTCGAGGCGGGCTATGCCCCCGAGATCGCCTACTTCGAGTGCCTGCACGAGCTGAAGCTGATCGTGGACCTGATCCAGGAAGGCGGCCTCAGCTACATGCGCTATTCGGTCTCCGACACCGCCGAATACGGCGACTACACGCGCGGGCCGCGGGTGGTCAATGACCAGACGCGCGCCGAAATGAAGAAGATCCTGGCCGAAATCCAGGCCGGCGAATTCGCCCGCCAGTGGATCGGCGAGAACAAGTCGGGACGGAAGAATTTCCTCGCCATGCGCGAGGCGGCGCAGAACCAGCCGATCGAAAAAGTGGGCCGCGAGCTGCGCGAAATGATGACGTTCCTGAAGAAGAAAAAAGAAGTCGGTGTTCCAGTAGGGTAGGCCTCCCGGCCTGCCCAAGCCGGGCGAAGCCCGGCCGGAGTTCTCATGAAAATCTTCACATTCGATACGACGCTTCGCGACGGAACGCAGGGCGAGTCCGTCTCCTTCTCCGTGGATGACAAGCTCATTATTGCGCGGAAGCTGGATGAGCTCGGTATCGACTATATTGAGGGCGGCTGGCCCGGGTCGAATCCGAAAGACAAGGAATTCTTCGCCCGGGCCGGCGAACTGAACCTGGAGCACGCCAAGCTTACCGCGTTCGGCTCCACGAGATTCGCCAAAAATCCGGTGGAGGAAGACCGGAATGTGCGGGCGCTCGTGGACGCCGGAACGCCGGTGGTTTCGATCTTCGGCAAGACCTGGGACCTGCACGTGAAACGCGCACTGGGGATCACGGAAGAGGAAAACCTCAAACTCATTTCCGAAACCGTCGCGTATCTCAAGCAGCACGGGAAAGAGGTCGTTTACGACGCCGAGCACTTCTTCGACGGCTACACGGCCAACCCATCCTACGCAATGCAAACGCTCGAAGCTGCGCAGCGCGCCGGAGCCGATGTACTCTGCCTCTGCGACACCAACGGCGGTACGCTGACCGGACGGCTGGTGGAGATCGTAGCGGAAGTGCGGCGCCGGTTCGAAGGCGTGATCGGCATCCACACGCATAACGACTCCGATTCGGCCGTCGCCAACACGATCGCCGCGGTGGAAGCCGGCGCTACGCATGTGCAGGGCTGTATGAACGGCTACGGCGAGCGGTGCGGGAACGCCAACCTCGCGTCGGTGATCGCCAATTTGGAGTTGAAGCTGGGCCACACGGCAATCGGCCCGGAGCACCTGCCCAACCTGGCGCCCACCTGCCGGTTTATCGCGGAACTGGCCAACTTGCCGCTGCGCAACGACCAGCCGTTTGTCGGACGCAGCGCGTTCGCGCACAAGGGCGGCGTGCACGTGAGCGCGGTCCTCAAGGACTCCGCCACCTACGAGCACATCTCGCCCGAACTGGTGGGCAACCGCCAGCGCGTGCTGGTGAGCGACCTGTCCGGCCGCGGCAACATTCTCTACAAGCTGAAGCAGCACGGCCTGGCCGACCGGCTCTCCGAGGACACGCGCCGCGAACTGCTGGAACGCATCAAGCAGATGGAGTACGAAGGCTACGAACTGGAAGCGGCCGAGGGTACGTTCGAACTGCTGGTGCGCGAAGCCCTGAACCCCGGGACGCATTTCTTCGACGTGGATACCTATGAGGTCGCCACGCGATCGCCCGGCGCCGGGCCTTCGCAAACCACCGCAACCGTGACCCTCCGGACCAAGGATGGCGTGCACTCCGCCACGGCCGCCGGCCACGGTCCGTTCAATGCCCTGCACCTCTGCCTGCGCAAGTGTCTGTCGAAAATCTATCCGCAAATCACGGAAGTGCGGCTGACCGACTACAAGGTCCGGGTGCTCGATTCGTACAAGGGCACCGCCGCCAATGTGCGGGTTCTGATCGAGTGGAGCGACCATCGCAAAAGCTGGTCCACCGTGGGCGTCTCCGATAACGTGATCGAAGCCAGTTGGCGGGCGCTCGTCGATGCCATCCGGCTGGAGTTGATGCGCCTGACGGAAAAAGACAGCTCGATCGAGAAGGCCGTCGAGGATTACTGCTGGGGCGTGTAACGGCTGCCCTTTGATATCGTACCTGAGGAGGTCGCCCCGTGAAACTCCGCCTTCTCGCCGCATGCATCTGTTTCGGAGCCGCCGTTTTCGCACAGAGCCCGGCCGTCCCCGAAATCCGCTACGAATCCGTCCCGAACTTCCTGAAACTGCCGCCCGACCTCTACCTGGGTGAAGTGGCGGGTGTCGCGGTGGATTCCAAGGGACACATCTTCGTTTTCTCCCGCGGCAACACGACGGGGCCGGCCTATGGAGCGACTGCCGCGCAGTTGCTGGAATTCGCGCCGGACGGGACCTTCATGCGGGAGATCGGCAGGAACCTTTACGCGTGGTCCTATGCTCATGCCGTCCGCATCGACCCCCGGGACAACATCTGGGCCATCGATAAGGGCTCGGACATGATCATCGAGTTCAACCCGCAGGGCCGCGTGGCGATGGTATTCGGGCGGAAGAAAGAGGCCTCCGAAGAAGCTCTCCCATGGAACCATGTTTCTCCGCCGCGGCTCGCGGTGAACGGCCAGTTCCGCCAGCCGACCGATGTCACGTGGGACGCGCAGGGAGACATCTTCATCAGCGACGGCTATATCAACTCCCGCGTCGCCAAGTACGACCGCAACGGCGACTGGGTCAAGCAATGGGGCGGTCCGGGGAACGGCCCGGGCGAGTTCAACACGCCGCACAGCATCGCGTCCGATCGCCAGGGGAACATCTACGTGGCCGATCGCGGCAACCGCAGGATCCAGGTGTTCGATTCCAACGGAGCATTCGAGCGGCAGATCACGATCGACGTGCCCGTGCCGCCCGATGCGCATCCCTGGATGGGCAACCAACCGGGCGCCGAAGCGGCGGCGAGGCAGAGCGGCGCGCCATGGGCGATCTGCATCACCCCGGGCGCGACGCAGTACCTGTACAGCGCCGATGCCTTCCCGGGCCGGATTTATAAGCTGTCCCTCGACGGCAAAGTCCTCGGCATGTTGGGAAGATCCGGCAGGCAGCCTGGACAGTTCGGCTGGATCCACGAACTCGCCTGTCCCAACGAAAACGAGATCTACGCCGCGGAGTTGCTCAACTGGCGCATGCAGAAACTGCTGCTGCACCCCGGCCGCTAACCGGCGGCTTCGGGGGGGCGGTACCAGGCGAAGAGTTCGCTCTTCAGCGCTTCTGCGGTGTGTGCGTGTGCCGGATCGAGCGCGAGGTTGTTCATCTCGCCGGGGTCCTTGCTCAGGTCGTACAGTTCGACCAGATCGTTCGCCCGGAACGTATACTTCAGATCGTCGCGGCGGATCATGTATTTGGCTCCGGGGGTACGCAGAGCGTACTCCGCAAACACCGGCCCCGGGCGCTTCTCCTGCGGACTCCGTAACTGCGGCGCCAGGCTGTAGCCGTCCAACTGCGGCACGCTCACTCCGCACAATTCGCCGAGAGTGGGGAGCAGGTCCACCAGGCCGACCGGCCTTGGGCACTCCCAGCCCCCTTGGGTTGCGCCGCGGGCGCGCACGATCAGCGGCACCCCGCACGAGCCTTCGTAAAACTGGAACTTGTTCCACAGCCCGTGGTCGCCCAGCATTTCGCCGTGGTCGGAGGTGTAGACCACTACCGTGTTCTCCTCCAGTCCGAGTTCCCGCAGGGCATTCAGCACCTGGCCCATCGCGTCGTCCATCTGGGCGAGGTTGGCATAGTACATGGCGATCCGCTGCCGCGCCTGGGCCGGGTCGCTCAACTCCGGGCTGGCGGCGGTTCTCTCGATGGCATTTCGCACTTCGCGCGGCGCCTTGGCTAAATCCACCTTCCCCCACGTGGCAGGCAGTTTCATATCTTCCGCGCGGAACATCGCCGCGAAGCGGGCGGCGGGCGTAAACGGATCGTGCGGCTTCAGGCAGGAGGAGATGGCGAAAAACGGCTGCCGCCTGCCGTGGTTGCGGAGAAAACGCACGGTCTCGCGGGCCACGAAGCTCTCGAAGTGGTCCTCTTCCGGGATTGCGGAAGCCTGCCCCACGGCAACCGAACCCCGGCGCGAATCGAGCGTCCGCGCACCTTTCCACGGGTCGCCTTCGTCGCGCCACAGATCGTCGATCTGGGGCATCCCCGCGCCGGAATTGGCGCGGCTCAACTCATCCGCGTACAGCTTTGTTTTGGGCCCGAGGAACTGGAACCAGTCGTTGAAGTCCAGGTGGTAATCGAAGCCGTGGGTCTGCGCGTCCACGAAGTGCATCTTTCCGATCAGCGCCGTCATGTACCCCGCTCGTCCGAAGTAATGCGCCGCCGTCTTGTGCTCAAACGGCCACGGCGTGGCGTTGTTGTAGGTCTGGTGGTTGTGCGTGTATAGACCCGTGAGCAGCGACGCCCGCGAAGGCGTGCAAACCGGGTTCGCGCAGTAAGCGCTGCCGAACCGCATGCCCGAGCGCGCCAGCGAATCCAGATTCGGCGTACGAGCCAGCCGGTTTCCGGCGATCCCCAGCGCGTCACGGCGATGCTGATCGCTCATCAGAAGCAGAACGTTTTTCGGCCGCGGCCCCGACTGCCCTCGCGCGCTCGAGCCCAACACCGCGGGCGCCGCCGCCGCGGCTCCTGTCATCAGCCAGTTTCTCCGGGTCATCGTGCTCTATGATATCGAGCCTCTCGCCGGCGTACGCGTTCCAGGCGCCCATCCTCGATGAACAGCACCGCGGCCCACCGTAACGGACGTCTGTATACTTGGAAGGCTCATGATGCAAGGAGTCGACTCCCTCCATGCCGATGCTGTCTTCGGCTGGCGCCAACTCAACAAACATCGAGCGACCATGCGCGCTCCTTCCTTTACGACGTCCCGAATCGGCTGCCGGAAGAAAACATGGACACCGGCATCGCGCAGCCAGTCCGTCAGAATCGGTTCCGCCACATGCGGTTCGAAAAGCCACGCCACCGGCTGCCCATAATGTTTTCCCGCGCGCTCGAAGAACTCGCGCGCAAGCCCGCCAATGACGTTCTGCTGGCGGTCCATGTCCGTCCGGCCCAGGCCGCCCGAAATCATCCCGCCGATATGCGCGCCGGGCTCGACGAGGGCGACGGAACGGCCCTCCCTGGCGGCCGCAATCGCCGCGGCGGCGCCGCCTGCCGTCCCGCCATAGACCACCACGTCAAAACTGGCTCCCGCTGTGCCGGAGGCGAGCACCGGCACAAGCCACAAGGCTGCACCCGCTGGTAAACACCACGGATGGGCGGGCTTTAGTCCCGCTGCGGCGCCGGCCCGATCAGAAATGCAGGTTAGTCACCGGGCGGAACCGTCGCCGATCCAGCGGAGACAGATTTCGGCTTGTTCGCGCACGGTTCCTTCGGCAACCAGGCGGCGCAGCAGCGTGCGAGAGGTCGCGCTCTTCCACGTGCCCAGGTATAGCGCAAGAGGCTGTAGGATAGCCCGGTCGTGTGTCGCGATCAGGCGTTCGGCTTCTTGGGCCACCGTGCGATCCATGAGCGCGGGGAGATCGGGATGGCTGCTCCAATCGTACTGCGGCTTCATGAAGTATAGTGTCTGGAGCGCTCCTGCCGTCAGCAGCGGATCTGTCGACCTTATGTAGGGCAGCACCGCATGCGCGATCTCGCTCCCGCGTGCCTGAAATAAATTGCGCCGCCAACTGAGCAGGTATGCAACCTCCGGGGTAGCGCCATTCGCCTGAATGGTCGCCGGAACCCAATTGCCGAGCAGCGCATCATCGAAAAACGCCAAGGCATTGAGCGCGTAGGTGCGAACCAGGCTGTCCCGGTGGTATAGAGCGCCTTTCCAGAGAGATAACACCGCCCGATCGGGGACGGCCAGCAGCCCGGGGAGATAATCGCTGAGCCATTCTACCGGATCGACCGGCTGGGATCTCTGCATGGACTCCAACCAAGCCTGTCGCCTCGCGGGCGAAAACGGCTGAACGTGAATGGTGATCCACCCAGACCGCGCCAGGACGTGCTTCTCCATTGGGTAACGGAAATCGTACCCGAGATACCGCACCTCGTATGCTCCGGGAGTCTCGAAGCGATACTCCAGGTGCAGCGGCAGCCGGCGCGGGTTCTTCGGCTCGTGCGGAAGACCCAGTCGCGAGCCCCGGCCTATGGCGCCAACTGTAGAGAGGCCGCCGTCCACGATCGGCAGCGACTGCCGCGGGACGCTTGGACTCAAGAGAACTCCATTTCGGCGCACCTCGAATTGATGACCTCCGAAATCGGCGGGATAGGTCGTTACGGGATAGCGAAGCGAGTGCGACAGCGGCTCGGGCAAGCGGACTTCGATCCAGATTGGCATGTTCACGTATGCCACCCCCGAGTGCGTAATGGTAGCCGGGTAGGGCGAAAACCGCACCGCCATGCCTGGGCTTGCGCGACCTTCACTGGTAACCACAAAGGGCACATCTCCCTCGGTGGGCACGTTGTAAGGAATCCTGAGATTGATCTGCTGCTCCTGCACATACGCCAGGCTTGCCGGAACGCCGCCCACGGTAACAGCCGTTCCGCACAGCTGCTTGACCTCCGGCCAGCCTCCGCTGCCGCCGGTGCAGCCGGTCTTGGGACCGAGATGCTTCCCGTAAATGGAGACTTCGAGGCCCGGGGTTATGTTCCCTGCCGCGCCCGCCTTGTTCGGGACGATGCCGCCGGCATTGATCGTTGGCGGCTCCCGGGCGGCGATACCCGGCAGAAGCACGGTGGCTGCCAGCACCCACCGCACAAACAGGGTCATCCCTCCTTCCGCTCCACGAGGAAGGCCAGAAAACCCGGCGTGCCGAGAGGCGTGTACTGACCCGTGTGGGTGAGCGCGCCTGTCTTCCGGTTCACACGAAATGATACGATCGCGTCCGCGCGTTGATTACAGCAGTACACGAAGCGCCCGGAAGGATCGAAGGTGAAGAAACGTGGATAGTTGCCGCGTGTGGGCTCTTCCCCGGCATATCGCAGCGTCCCGTCCGCCGCGATCGAAAACCAGGCGATAGTATCGTGCAGCCTGTTGGCGGCATACACGAAGCGTGCGTCCGGAGCGATTGCGATCTCGGAGGTGAAGTTGCTGCCGGCAAAGCCCGGCGGCAGCGAAGAGATCGTCTGCCTGGCCTTCAGACGGCCGGCAGCGCCATCGTAATCGAAGGTCACCAGGGTAGAGCCTTCCTCCTGGAGCGAGTAGAGCAGCCGCCCGTTCGGATGAAACGCGAAGTGCCGCGGACCATCGCCCGGCGCCACCGCCACCGAGGGCGGATCGTTCGGGATCAGTTTTCCGGCGGCGGCATCGAATTTCCAGACCAGGATGCGGTCGAGACCGAGATCCGCCGCCAGCACGAAGCGGCCCGAGGGATCGGCATGGATCATGTGCGAGTGCGTGCGGTCGTGACCGCTCCAGGCAAAACTGCCCGGCGGCGCGCTGGTGGCGCGGTCGGGGCCGAGGACGCCGGCATGCCGCTTCACATCGCTAGCCTTTCCGAGCTCGCCGTTGGCGCCGACCGGCAACACGGCCGAGGTTCCGCCGTGGTAATTTGCCACGAACATCCACTTTCCGGACTGGTGCAGGCTCATATAGCACGGGCCGGCGCCTTCCGAGGCCACCGTGTTGATCAGCGTCAGCCGCCCGCCGGGGCGCTCGATCTCGTAGGCGCTTACGGAGCCGCTCGGCGCGCCCTCATACGTCGAGGTCTCGTTCGCGGAGTAAAGACGAGTCGCGGACGCGTTCAGCACCAGGCATGACGGGTTCGCCGGGTTGGGAAACAGCGCGCGCTCCGTGAGCCCGCCGGTTTCCGGGTTCATCTCGAACAGGTAAATGCCTTTGCCCCGCCCCGGAGCGCCTTCGGCCCCGACCGGAGCGCTGTACGTGCCTGCGTAGGCCAAAATCGGCTCGCCTTCGGCGGCCATCGAAGTTGCCGCTGTGATCGCCGCCACACCGGCAAGGAATTCACGGCGCGAGTTCCGCACTGGCATCTCTATATTCTCCTTACCTGATTCTGGCAGGTTGCCGGCCCGCGGGGATGAGCTGTGCTCGAGCGGGAATCCGAACGGCTGGCAGTATAATCCATTTGATGAACCGAAGACGATGGTTGGCTTTGGCGGCCGCGGCTACCAACGCGACGGCCGCCCGGCCGCAAACGGCAGCGGCGCAAACGCCGCAGGCGCAGGGCGGAGGCGTCCTCCCGCTCGAGGAGTATCAGCCGAAAAGCATGCTCCACACCGCGGAAACGCACGTGCCGCGCGCCCGGTTTCCGCTGATCGACTTCCACACCCACATCACCGGCGGCTCCGCCGACGGATCCCGAATCCGCGTCAGCCTGGACCCCGCAATGTGCCTGGAGGTCATGGACCGGAAGAACATCCGGACCATGGTGGACGTCACCGGCAGCTATGACGAGGCGCTACGCGCGGCCCTCGCCAAACTTTCGGAGGCGCACCCCGGCAGATTCATCGTATTCACGGAACCGGCCTGGAGCCACGCCTCCGATCCCGGTTACCCGCAGTTCCAGGCCGACCGGATCGCGGCGGCGCATCGGGCCGGCGCCAGGGGGCTCAAGGTGCTCAAGACACTCGGCCTCTTTCTGCGGGAGAAAGGCTCGAACGAGCTGGTGCGCATCGACGACCGGCGGTTCGATCCGATGTGGGAAGCAGCGGCCGCCTTACAGATGCCCATCGCCATCCACACGTCCGACCCGGAAGCGTTTTTTCTGCCCATCGACCGCTTTAATGAACGCTGGGAAGAATTGCACGCCCACCCGAGCTGGTCATTCCACGGCAAGGACTTTCCCGCCAATCGGGAGTTGCAGGAGGCCCGGCGGAACGTCATGCGGCGGCACGTCCGCACGCAATTCGTGTGCCTGCACGTGGCGGATGCGGAGGATCTGCCCTACGTTTCCGAGTGCCTCGACAGCCACCCGAATATGCATGTGGATATCGCGGCCCGGATCGGGGAATTGGGCCGCCAACCGCGCGCGTCCCGCAAGTTCTTCGACCGCTACCAGGACCGCATCCTTTTCGGGACCGATGCCAGCGCCGGGTCCGGCACGCCGCAGCAGACCTTCTGCGACGCGCTCTACGAGATCTATTTTCGATTCCTCGAAACGGAAGACGAATATTTCGACTATGCGCCGGCTCCCGTCCCGCCACAGGGCCGCTGGCGCATTTACGGCGTGGGACTGGCGGAGCAGATTCTGCGGAAAGTCTACGCAGCAAACGCCGCCCGCCTGCTGGGCCTTCCCGCATAAAAACGTGCAGCGAAACCGAGCCGGCTACGAAACGTTGCGAACCAGAGTCCGCAGATCCTTCAGCAGGGCGGGCACTTGGGCGGCAGCGTCGTCCTCCTCGTATTCCAGCCCGATATACCCCCTGTATCCGGCTTTACCGATCATGTTGAGCAGGCGCTTCCAATCTGCTTTCTCTTTCTTTCCGTCCGCGCCTGAGATCAGCGTCTTGAGGTGCACGCTGGTGGCGTAGGGGAGCATCGAGGCGAACCCGGCGTACCCGTCCACCCGCAGATTTCCCGAATCCGCATTAATGCCCGCCCACGGCGACGCGGCCTGCTTTACGATCTCGATGGTCGGGCCCGCAGCCGTCGTGAGCCCGCCATCGTCCTCGACGCCGAGCGTAATCCCCCGGCCGCCTGCATACTCCGCGCCCCGCTTCAGCACTTCGACTGCCCAGGCGATCGACTGCGGTTCGGAGGCGCCTTTCGGAACCGGCCCGCCGAACACCCGGATATGGCTGGCGCCGACCCGGTCCGCGACATCGACCCACTTCTTGATGTTCTCGAGTTGGGCCTGCTGCAGTTCCGGCGTCGGCTGGCAGAGGTAGACGCGAACTCCGATATTGTAGATCTGGACGCCGTTCTTGAACGCGGCTTTGCGAAGCGACGCCAGGTACTCGTTCGAAGTATCGGGAAACCAGTAAACCGTGCAGTCCAACCCGTCGATGCCCCAGTCGGCCAGCCTGCGAATCAACTCGACGTAATTCATCGATTTCGCGGCAAGCTCTTTGCGGTACGAATACGCAACCAGTCCGGCGCGAAGGTGGAACGGCGGAGCGGACTCGGCACGAAGGTATTGAGCGGCAGGAAGCGCCGCCAGCGTTCGAAAAATCTGACGTCGGTTGATGAGCATGTATCACTTCTATCACGGCGGAGGCGCAGGCGAGGTAGTCCCATGGGAAGGACAGAGCCGTTGCGCTGTGAGGCGCCCGGGATTACCATCCTCTGGAATACGAGGTGCGGGATGACGGGTAAATGGAAAGCCACGCTGGCGGCCATACTCCTGATCGGTATTGCCAGAAGCGCGGATACCGGCACGGACGTTCTGAAGAACAGCGGCGCGTTCGAGAGGCTGCTCCAACAAACGGGCGTGTACAATGCCTCGAAGACGGGCAAAACGCCCAGCTTCGTAATCGATCCTTCCTGGCCCCAGCCGCTGCCGAATCACTGGCTGCTGGGCCAGATCGGCGGGATGTATGTCGACCGGCACGATCACGTCTGGGTCTACAACCGGCCGCGCAGCCTCACGAACGAGGAGGCTGGATTGGAAGGTGCCCTGCCTGGCGCCCGGAATGAGAGAGGCCAGGCGGCGAATGCGCTGGGACAGGTCCGCGCCGATGGCCCCATCGCGGATTGCTGCAATGCCGCCCCGTCCGTTCTGGAATTCGACTCCGAAGGCAAACTCCTCCGCGCCTGGGGCGGTCCCTCCGACCCGGGCTTCATCGGCACCAGATGCAAGGCGGAAGCGGGCTGCATCTGGCCGAATAGCGAGCACGGCATCTACGTGGACCATAAGGACAATGTCTGGCTCGCGGGAAACGCGACGGCCGCTGGACCGTCGATCTCCGGCGGCCGCGGCAAATCGCCATGGACCACCAACGAGGAGGGAGGCGACGGTTTCGTACTGAAGTTCGACATGGACGGCAATTTCCAGATGCGAATCGGCGGTACACCCCGGGGACCGAACAGCAATGACACGAATGGCGGGATCAACGGTACGCCGCTGCTCTACCGGCCCGCGGATATGACCGTCGATCCCGCGAACAACCGGCTCTACATCGCCGACGGCTACGGCAATCGCCGCATCCTGATCGTCGATGCCGAAAGCGGGAAGTACATCGGCCACTTCGGCGCCTACGGCAACAATCCCGTGGATGACGACGCCGCTGCGTCCGCCGGACCGTGGATGAAGGACTATTCGAGCGGCAACCGGAAGCCCGCGTTCTTCCGCACCCCGGTGCATTGCGTGAAGCTCGCGAACGATGGCAGGATCTATGTCTGCGATCGCGGCAATGACCGCATCCAGGTCTTTGACCGCAACGATCCGGCGCTCGGACGCCCGTGCAGCAATCCGGACGGCACGCCCGGCAAATGCGGCTTCGTCAGCGAGCAACTGATCAGCGAGCACACCAATACCTCCATACCCGGAACTGCCGTATCCATGAGCTTCTCGAGCGACCAGGCGCAGAGTTGTCTTTATGTCGGAGACAATTCCAATATGACGGTCTACATCCTGAACCGCGGCAATTCCCAGGAACTCGGCCGACTTGGGCGAAGCGGCCGGATGGCCGGCGAATTCCACTGGCTGCACCAGGTCAGCGTGGACAGCAAAGGCAACCTCTACACGGCCGAAGTCGATACCGGCAAGCGGATCCAGAAGTTCCTGCGCTACGGCAGCGACGTTTGCAGCGGAACCGGATCGCCGGTGGTGGGTGGAGTGCCCGGCACGAAGTAGGTCAGTGCGGGTTGCTATACTCTGAGCCGCGCTTCCCTGAGATTCCCCGGGGCGGAAGCGCTGTGGGAGGAAGAACGATGACCCCGAAGCTTTATTCGCTCATACCGGGCCTTCTGCTGCTCGCAAGCGGGTTGCCCGCGCAGAAATTGAAAGTTGTGGATCTGTCCCGTTTGGGACACGAGTCGTACCTTCGCATGCAGGCCGCCGTTCCGGAAATCGCCTTGATCGAGGGGGAGCGCTCGAAGGCAGCCGTGCAGATCGCGGATGCGGATGGAGTGATCGGCCCGTTCGACCTCAAACTGCTCGGCAGCGCGCCGAAGCTCAAGTGGATTCAGTCGGAGAGCGCGGGAGTCGAGCGCTTCACGTTCCTGCCGGGATTCGCCCAAAGCAAGATCGTCCTGACGAACAACAAGATTTTGCAGGGGCCCGAGATTGCCGACCACGCGCTCGGCTTGCTGCTCGCCCTCACCAGGGGCATCGCAACCGCGGCTCGGGGCGGCAGCGAAGGTTGGAACCAGGGGAACTTCAACCCCATCGAACTGCGCGGCAAGACCGCCGTCATCGTGGGGGTTGGCGGCATCGGGACGCAGATCGCGCTGCGTCTGAACGCCTCCGGGATGACCGTCATCGGCGTCGATCCGAAAGACATGCCGTTCAACACCTACCTGGCGCGGACGGTGCCTCCGGACCGGCTCGACTCCGTGCTGCCCCAGGCCGACGTGGTCTTCATTTCGGCCCCGCTTACGCCGCGCAGCCGCAAAATGATGGGACCGCATGAGTTCGAGCTCATGAAACCGAACTCGTATTTCATCGCGGTGTCGCGCGGCGGGCTCTATGATACCGACGCCCTGGTGAAAGCGCTCGACAGCAAAAAGCTGGCCGGCGCGGGGTTGGACGTCACCGACCCCGAACCCCTTCCCAAGGGACATCCGCTCTGGAAATTTCCAAACGTGGTCATCACGCCGCACATCGCGGGACGGTCGGACGGGGAGAACGCGCGCTATGAAGCGCTGTACACCGAAAATCTCAAGCGCTTCGCCGCGGGCGAGCCGTTGCTGAACGTGGTGGACAAGGAAAAGGGCTACTGAGCGGCGGCACCCGCCGCATTCGCCGGTGCTATCATACGCTCGATGTTTCGCCGCGCGATTGTTGCCGGTTTGGCCGTCTGTTGCGCCTTCGCGGCCTCCGACCGCCTGGTGGTCCCCGGCGCCCGCGGCCCGGGCGCGGGCAAGCGCATCGTGCTCGTCAGCGGCGACGAGGAGTATCGCTCCGAGCAGATGATGCCGGAACTCGCGCGCATCCTGGCCCGGCGGCACGGGTTCGACTGCACGGTGCTGTTCGCAATCGACCCCAATGACGGTACGATCAATCCGAATTACACGTCCAACATCCCCGGCCTCGAGGCGCTCGATTCGGCCGACCTCCTGATCCTGTTCACCCGCTTCCGGGACCTCCCCGACGCGCAGATGAAACACTTCGTGGACTACGTCGGATCCGGCCGCCCCATCGTAGCGATCCGGACGGCCACCCACGCGTTCGACCTCAAGAGCAGCGCGACCTACCGTCGTTACAGTTGGGACAGCAAGGAGTGGGACGGCGGTTTCGGACGGCAGATTCTCGGCGAAACGTGGATCGCGCATCACGGCCGGCACGCAGTCGAGAGCACCCGCGGCGTCTTTGCGCCGGGCGCCGCGAGGCATCCCATCCTGCGAGGCATCGGCGACGGCGCGATCTGGGTACCGTCGGACGTCTATAAGGTCCGGTTGCCCCTGCCCGCGGGAACGCAGCCTCTGGTGCTCGGCGAGATACTCCAGGGGATGAAGGAGTCGGACCCCGCGGTTCGGGACGCGCGGAACGACCCGATGATGCCGGTCGCCTGGACGCGAACCGGTCCGCGCCGGGTGTTCACCACCACCATGGGCTCAGGGCAGGATCTCCTGAACGCGAGCTTCCGCCGCTTGCTGGTGAACGCCGCGTATTGGGCGCTGAAGATGGAGGAGCGCATCGACCCGCACGCGAACGTGAACCTTGTCGGCCCGTACCATCCCCTGCCCTTCCAGTTCAACGGCTTCG
This sequence comes from Bryobacterales bacterium, assembly GCA_963796485.1. GTDB lineage: Bacteria > Acidobacteriota > Terriglobia > Bryobacterales > Bryobacteraceae > CAWCDJ01. Next base: position 1,428,348 of record CAWCLV010000004.1, on the reverse strand, counting down.
CGCAGGGGTTGAAGCCTTAGCGAATCGCAACTACAGTTCCAGTCTCGGCTGCCTGGTGAGCGGCGAGAGTCCATCGGTTGGCAAGAAGGATATCGCGCCACGGCAGCGCTGTTGGAGCCCCGGCATAAGCGGAGAGGATGAAATCGGCGAAAACGGAGCCTTGCTGCGGCAAGCCGTCGATGGTGCGTTTCCCGTTCGAGCCCAATACCGAGACGCCGCTGTCTTCCCTATATTCGACGATCCCCTTCGTCCCGGCCAGGCGCAGGCGGTCGTCGCCATGACCTTTGGCCGACTGCGGCCGGAAGTAGTCCATCCGCAGCGTCGCCGTGCCGCCGTTGTCCAACCGGAAGATGCTGGCCGTCGCATTCTGCATGTCGCCCAGTTCCGGAAAGCCGACATGCCCCTGGAACGAGGCCGTCTGCGTGAACTCCCGGCCGCTGGTAAATGCCATCAGGTCGACCATGTGGATTCCGATCCACAAGATGGTGCTGCCGTAGGTTCGGGCGTGCTTCTGCCACTCCGGGCGGACATCCAGCTGATAACTTTTCTGGGCATCGATCTGCCCGACTTCGCCGATCTCGCCGGAATCGACGATCCGTTTCATGGCGAGATAGGGAGGGTCGAAGCGCATCGGCAACAGCATGCCCGCGTGGACACGGTTCTTCTCGACAGCTCCAACAACGGTCTCGAATTCCCGGCGCGTGATGGCGAAAGGCTTTTCCGCGATGAAATCGAGATTGCGCCCGGCACACGCGAGGATCGCAGCCGCCCGGGCGCCGTTGTGATTGCAGATGGCGACACAGTCGAACTGCTCCCGATGCAACATCTCCGGATAATCCGAATACCGCCGCGCCCGGGCGACGATCGGGTTCTCGAAGGCAGAGGCAATGGCTCGCGAATCGGACCCGGCATCGGCGATCGCAATCAGTTCGATATCCGGGAAGTCGGGGAGGTGGGCGAGGACTTCCGAGAGGTGTCCGTCATAGCCGATGATGCCGAGCCTGACCTTGCGGGGCAGCCTCACCAAAGCCGCCCGGGCCGGCATCCCCGTCGCGGCCATTGCCAGCAGCATACCGCGACGGGACCAGTTCGTGTTTGTGTTTGGCATCTTGCCGGGCGCGACCGGTCAGGCTCTCAGCGTTTTCAGATAGCCCACGCTCTCTACCGTGAGCTCCCAATTCTGCTCGACGAAGTAGTTCTTCACGCCGCCGGTTTTTGCCGCCGAGAAAATCTTGGCCCAGTCGAGGCTGTCCTTCCCTACGGCAATGCCGGCGCCGCCGGCGCCCCCCGCGGCTGCGTTCAGGTCCACCCCTTGCAGGTGGATGGAGATGAATCGCCCCGGGTACTTCGTGAAGTACATGACGGCATCTCCGACGACCGGCATCGCGGACATCTGGAATTGCATTTTGACCAGTTTCGGATCGAGCAATTCCAGCAGGATTTGATACGTAAGCCGCCCATCGGCTTTCGACATCTCGAAGCGTTCGTCGTGCAGGAATTGTTGAATCCCCGCCTTAGCCGCAACCTCGCCGATCCGGTTGTACTCGTCCGCCGCGCGTTTGACGATGTCCAACGTGGTGACGCCGTTCTCCACATGCCCGTTCAGGCTCGCGGTCCCCATTTGGGTCATGCCGATATCGTGCGCCCAGGCGATCGCCTGTTCCTGTTTGGCTCGGAGTTCGGGCAGAGTGAAATGGGCGCTATGGCATTTCAGCCCGTGGTCCTCCACGATCTTTCTGGCCTGCTTGCCGTCGGTGAGGCCGGCAAATTCGGCGTATCCGGGAGAGCACAACTCCAGTTCGCCAACCCCCAGGGCCGCCAGATCGCGGCAAACCCCTGCGAAATCACCGTCCTTGATCCGCTTCCGGTGCGGATACGTCTGGCTTCCGATCGGCAGCCCGAGCGGATTGGCCCGGAGTGCACTCGCGGATAACGGCAGAATGCCGGCCACGGCGGCATTGGCCGCCGACTTCTTCAGGAACGCTCGTCTGGACATCGCAGCCATTTGATTCTCCTATGCACCCGTTGATCTCCTGGCCAACATAAGTACATTCGGGTCTATTTTGTCACACCCGCGGGCCGGCATCAGCGGGCCGGGTGGAACTGGCGGGTCATGCGCGCGAAGCGCTCGCCGAAGTGCTGCGCTTCCGCCTGCTCCTTCTCACTGATACCGGGATCGGCCGGTCCCGTGGTCGCCTCCGGGCCCAGAGTCCCGAAGCCCTGGTCATCGACGCCGCCGATTACGGCGAATCGCATCGTCAGGAATGCCGAGAGAATGGACAGGCGCGCAAGGTCCTTTCCCATTGCCGGCGCGCCCCCCGTGCAGAATGCCCCGGCAGTTCGCCCGTCGCCATTGGTCTTGGCCTTCCAGAGGGAATTCCCGACGCGGTCCAGAAATCGTTTCGCTTCGACCGAGAGGTTCGACCAGTGAATCGGCGTTCCCAGCACGATCCCGTCATATCGCGGGATGTCTTCGTCCCTCACATCCCCGGTCTTTCTGAGCGTGACGTCCACACCAGGAACCGAAGCCGCTCCCTTGCCGATTGCGCGCGCGATCTTTTCGGTATTGCCGGTTTCCGAGTAGTAAGAGACCAGAATGCGGGTGGGGGGCTGCGCGACGGCAACCGAAACCGCGGCCAGAAACAGAAGAACGCACTTCATTGACGGGCTCCTTGTGCTTGCAGCGTAACACCCATGCGAGCGGGAGGCCCGGCCAGGATCCCGCGGCGCCGGCACGCGCGCGACCGGCGCCGGTATGGCGTACAATGCTCAGGAAAACCCGGGAGGGTTTGCCATGCTCCGCCGCGATCTTCTGAAAGCATCCGCCGTCTGGACAGCCGCCTCGTACAGCCGCGTGCTGGGCGCTAATGAGCGCATTCGAATTGGCGCCATTGGTGTCGGCGGGCGCGCCACGTATCTGCTTGGCCTCGTGAGCAAAGCCGAAAATACCGGGATCGTAGCGGTCTGCGACGTCTCCGAAACGCGCCGTTTGGCCGCAAAGGAGAAGTTCGCGCCCACCGGCAAAGACTACCTGGATTACCGTGACCTGCTCGAGCGGAGCGATATCGAGGCCGTCGTGATCGGAGCCCCCGACCATTGGCACGTGCCCATGACGGTGGACGCGGTGAAGGCGGGGAAAGATGTATACGTCGAAAAGCCGGTCAGCCACACGGTCGAACAAGGCGAGCTGGTTGAAAACGTCGTGCTCAGCTCGAAACAGGTTGTGCAGGTTGGCTATCAGCAACGAAGCTGGCCGCACTTCGTTCAGGCGAGGGAGATGGTCGCCGAAGGCAGGCTTGGGCAGATATCGCTGGTGTTGACTTCCTGGTATCAGGACTACGTGTCAAACATGCAGGCGCCGCCGAAATTGGACCCTTCGAAGGTCGATTGGAAACGGTTCCTGGGCTCGGCGCCGGATCAGGCCTTCGATCCGTTGCGGTACGCGCGATGGCGCTGGTTCTGGGATTTCGGCGGAGGCCACTTAACCGATCTGTACTCCCATTACGGGGACGTTGTGCAGTGGGCTACCGGTCAATACGCGCCGCGAAGCGCGCAGGCAGCGGGGAACCGCAATGCCATATCTCAGTTCGAATGCCCCGACACGATCAATGCGGCCTGGGAGTACCCGGGATATACGATGGTGTACAACGGCGCGCTGAACGGGTCGCTCGAGGGAGGCAACATCGTCTTCCGCGGCCACCGCGCCACCATGAAACTGAATCGCGACGGTTTTGCCGTGTACGCCGAAGGCAAGGTGCAGCGCGAGTTGACGAATTTGCCGGAGCCGGAGCTTGCGGTGAAATCGACCGCGGATGGGACCATCGCCCATATTCAGAATTTCCTCGACTGCGTGCGCAGCCGGCAGGCCCCGAATGCCTCGATTCGTCCCGCCGTAGCCATCGCGCGCGCGGCCCATCTGGCGAACACCGCCTGGCGCACGGGAAAAATCTGGACAGCCTGATCTCTCGCGGAACATCCCCGCCGGATGTCCGCATGATACAGTCGTTCCCGATGCTTGTGTTCTGGTTGTTGTTGCTGGCAACCGCGCTTCCGGGTGCCGACTTCTCGCAGTGGCGTGCGACGACCATCAGCGATTCGCTCAAGATGGGGTACCAGTTGGTGGTCGCCGACCTGAATCGCGACGGCCGGCCCGACATTATCGAAGTGGACGAGCGCGGCACCGAACTCGCCTGGTTCGAGAATCCGGGTTGGCAGCGCCACGTGATCGTTAAGGACGTGCCGCGCACGATCAACCTCGACGTTTATGACTACGACGGCGACGGCATCCCGGAAATCGCCATGGGGCACAATTTTGAAACCGTCCCGGAAAAGAGCATCGGCAATGTGCTGATCCTGAAGAGCGGCCCGGACCCGCGGCAGCCCTGGACGGCGCGCGAGATCGATCGGGTTCCCACGGTCCACCGCCTCCGCTGGATCGACTTCGACGGCAACGGCAAGAAGGTACTGCTGGTGGCGCCGATGATCGGCCCGCACAGCCAGCCGCCGGATTATGCCGACAACGTCCCGATTTACTTGTACCGGCCGGGCGAGTGGAAGCGCGAGTTATTTTCCGAGCAGGCTCGCGGCGTCCTGCACAGCATTCTGCCGATCCACTGGCAGGGCAAGGGCGAGCAACTGATGACGGCCGACTTCCTCGGCATTCGTCTGTTGCTGCCTAACGGCGCAGTAGAGATCGCAAAGGGCGATCCACGCGCCTGCCCGCAATGCGGCACGAGCGAGATCAAGGTGGGACATCTCGGGAAGCGCCGCTTCATCGCAGCGATCGAGCCCTGGCACGGCAACCAGATTGTGGTGTACACAGAGCAAGGCTCAAAATGGAGCCGGCACGTACTCGAAGACGCGATGATCAACGGGCACGCACTCGCCGTCGGCGACCTGGACGGGGATGGGCGGGACGAGATCGTGGCCGGGTTCCGCGGCAAAGGATTTCAGCTCTATGTATTTTCGTCCGATGACAATCGCGGCGAGCGTTGGACGCGACACGTTCTGGACCCCGGCGGGATCGCGGCCGCGGACTGCAAGATCGCGGACTTCGACCTGAACCACCGGCCGGCTGTCGCCTGTTCGGGATCATCTACAGCCAACGTTAAGCTGTACAGACGCCCCTGAACGACCCGTCACCGCACGACCTGGAGCCGGAATGGCGATGCCGGAAGCCCGCTCGAATTGAAGAGGTTGCAGTCCGGATTGTCTTTCCACCCATACCTCACCCAGGCGGGTTGCCCGATCTCTGAACTGCGCACCACGACCGTGCCGCCTTCGATCGCGGCCTTCGCCGCAACAAACTTCCGATCCTCACCCGCGAGTTCGAACCCGTGCACGTCGCCATCGCGCGCCTTGAGCCCTCGCGCGTGGTCGAACCAGATCACCGCTGCGTCACGTTCGAGTGTCGCCTGCCTCGGCAAAGGCCCCGAGTATTCCACCGGCTCGCCGTACGCCAGGGCCCGCGCCGCCAGGGAAAGGCGCATGCCGACGGTCTTCTTGTCGGGCGGATGAATACTGCCGGGCGTCCCCACGTCGATCGTAACCACCATCGCCGTATTGCGCAGAGCGAGTGCGTCTCTTTGCCCCTCGCGCAGTTCAGGCCAGTTGCTGTTCGGCGCGGTGTAGTTCGCAAGCTGAACGAAGAGGAAAGGAAAGTCGCCGATTTGCCACGAACGGCGCCAGTCCCGAATCATCGTCTGCAAAAGCTTCCCGTACAGCGGAGCCCGGCGGTTCGACCCGTTCGCCTCTCCCTGATACCAGATGACACCGCGGATCGCGATGCCGGCAATGGGCGCGACCATCGCATTGTAGAGTACTCCGGGCTCCCATGGGCTGCCCGGCCCGATTGGCTTTTCTGGTGGCGCCGGCACCGCTTTGTGCCGGCGGCGGTCCGCTTCGGTCGCCTTCTCCCAATCCTTGGCGGCGCGGTGATAGCGCAGCCGCGCCAGCGCGTACTCCTGCATCCGGGCTTCCCACGCGGAGAACACCGGCATCAACGACGGATCTTCCGAAATGGCGCGCAGGCTCGTCCACCCGTCGATGGGAGTGCCTCCCCAGGCTGTCTGAATCAGGCCGACCGGAACACCAATGTCCTGCTGAAGCAGGCGTCCGAAATGATAAGCGACCGCGGAAAACCCGGCTGCCGTTTCGGGCGTACACGGACTCCACATTTCTCCGACCAGGTTGTCTGCCGGATACTCGGAGGTCTTGTGCATTGCCCGCACCAGCCGGATCCGCGGCCATCGGGCGCCGGCGATTTCCTCCTCCGCGCCGCTCGAACGGCTCAAGGGCCACTCCATATTGGACTGCCCCGCCGCTACCCACACGTCGCCTGCCAGGACGTCTTGCAACGTGTAGCTGCTGCTGCCGAGAATCTTCATTTCGAAAGGGCCGCCCGCATCTCCCGGTGGCAGATGGACGCTCCACCGGCCCAGGTTGTCAGCGACCGAGCGCTGCTCGTTCTGCCTGAAGGTAACGGAAACGGTTTCTCCCGGTTCCGCCATTCCCCAAATGTGGACGGGTAACCCGCGCTGCACCACCATATGGTCGGCGATGAGGTATGGAAGAGATACCGCCGCTCCGGCTGCGGTAGGTAAGATGAGGGCCAGAGCACACTGAAGCACCAGCCGCCTGCGCGACGCCCACTGACTTGGGACCATAAGGAACAATGGTATACGGGCGCGCCCGGACCGCGGGCGAAAGCCCGGTGCATTACTCCTGCCGGAGCGCCGACAGGGGGTCAATCCGAATAGCCCGGCGAGCGGGAACCCAGCAGGCGATCGCCGCGGTGAGCGCAACTAAGCTGCCGGCGGCCCACGCACTCGCCGGACCACCCCGTTCGAAGCCCGCCAAAGTGCCCCGTAGTACGCCAATCAAAGTGGCGGCCCCGGCCATTCCCACTACAAATCCTGTCGAGACCATCATCAAGCCCTGGCGGAAAACCAGCGCATGAATCCTGCCGGGAGTCGCTCCCAGCGCCATCCGAACACCGATTTCCTGCGTTCGCCGCGAGATCGTATAGGACATGACCCCGTACACGCCGGCCGCGGAAAGCAGCAGCGCCAATATCGCGGTCAACGATAACAACGCGAGCACGAACCGGCGGTCGGCGATGCTATCGTCGAGCAGCGTTCGCATGGACGCGCTCAGGAGCACCGGCTGATTCGGATCGACGCCGGCGACAGCCCGGCGAATCGCCGGAATGAGGTCGCCCGGCGGGTGGCTGGTCCTCACCACCAGGAAGGCGGCACGCGACAGGGCGCCTCCGGCCAGATAAACACTGGGCCCGGCAGGCCCATCCAGGGCGGCGTGCCTGACGCTCGAAACCACTCCCACCACGCGTTTCCAGTTCTCGGGGTTCCCGGCGGAACAAAACACGCAGACCCGCCGGCCGATCGCGCTGCCGCCGGGCCACAGGCGGCGCGCGGCTATCTCGTCCACAATAGCGGCATCGCTCGATTCCCGCATTTCCTCCTCGCGGAACCAGCGGCCCTCCCGGAGTTGCACGCCCATCGCCTGCAGGTAATCGCCGCCTGTAACATCGACCTCGGCCACCATCCGCGCCTTGGGGTCGTTCACCCCGGCTGCTGTTGCGGTTACGAAACCGCCGTGGTTCTCACCGCTGAAAGGCAGGGCGTCTACGGTGCCGGCACTCGCCACCCCGGGAAGCGCCCGGACAGCATCCAGGAAGCGGCGATACAGCAATCCCCGCTGTTCCGCGGTCGGGTACCGCTCCAACGGCGGAAGCACTACCGACGCCAACACGCGGTCCGGATCAAAGCCCGGATCCTTTCCAATCAGTTTTACGAAGCCGGCCAGAAATTGACCGCCCGTCAGCACAAGCGTGACCGTGATGGCCACTTCGGCAGACACCAGCGTGGCGCGTAACAGGTCCTGTTTCCCGGCGGCGCTTCCGCGGTTGCCAAGATCGCTCATCGCCATCCGGGGGAGCGACCTGGCGGAGCGGAGCGCCGGCGCGAGTCCAAACAGGAATCCATTAAGAAGTGCTACGGCGAGCGCGAAAGCCAGGACGGTCTGGTCCGCGCGCCCCGCCGCCAGGCGCGGGATACTGACGGGAACGACGGCGGGCAGGATTTTCCAGGCTGCGACGCTCAACCCATACCCGCCCAATCCTCCCAGCACGGCGAGCACACCGCTTTCGGTGAGCAACTGCCGGAAAATGCGCGTTCGGCCGGCACCCACCGCCATGCGCACGGCAATCTCCCGCCGCCGGACCAGTCCTCGCGCGAGCAGCAGGTTGGCAACGTTGGCGCAACCGATCAGCAAAAACATCAGCACCGCGCCCATCAACAGCCAGAGGGCGTAGCGGGCCTTCCCTACGGTCCGGTCGCGCAGCAATCCCATACGCAACGTGCGGTCGCGGTCCGTCGCGGGAAATTCACGGGCAAGCCGGGTACCGGTTGAGGCAAGGTCCTGGGCAGACTCGCTGAGCGACACACCAGGACGGAGCCGTGCGACCATACCGAGCGCGCCGTGATCTTTTTCCGGATCCATGCGCAGCGCCGACCAAAACTCGACATACGGCGAAGGGGTATGCGCCGCCCCCCGCCGCAGCGGGAAGTTAAAACCCGGCGGCATGACGCCGATGATGGCGCAGTCTTGCCCGTTCACCGCGACTCTTCTCCCGACGATGCCGGGGTCGCCCCCGAACCGGCGCTTCCAAAAGCCGTAACTCAGCAACATCACGTTCGTCTGCCCCGGCCGGTCTTCTTCGGGCAGAATGTTGCGCCCCAACATCGGCGGCACGCCGAGCACCGGTAACAGGCCGGCCGAAATTCGCACGCCGTAGAACGCTTCCGGCGGACTACCGGGATCTCCCGCAAGATTGAAGACGACGTTGCCATAGAGCCCCACAGCCTGCAAAGTGCGGGTGCGCCGGATGATTTCCTGCGCGTCGTTCCAAAAAATCCAGTCTCCCTGAGATGGCCCGGCGCCGGCGTACTCGGTCCGGAACTGGACCAGTTGCTCGGGGCGTGCGTAAGGAAGAGGATCGATCAGAACGGACTTGATTGCCGTGAAGACCACCGCTGTGGCGCCGACGCTCAAAGCGATCGATATCAGGGCGGTGCCGGTGACGAGAGGTGTACGGCGGAGCAGGCGGAGCGCAAAGCGGAAATCCTGGCCGGCGAACATCTTCCGCTCATTCTATATCAGGCGATCCCGCGCACCCGCGTCACCCGGCGCGAGTCTGAGTTGCGACCCGTCATTTGGCCGCGAGCCTAATGTCTGGCCGTTTTCTCCCGATGAGAGAGTTGAATGCGCACGTGTCTCCGCGTCGCCGGCGTCGTGTTCCGGACCACGTTGTTGTTCATTCCGGTACTGGCGCCGGCGGCCGATGACCTTCCGGGTTGGCGGTTCTGGAAGACCAGTGACGGGTTGGCCGAGGCTTGGGCAAAGCCTGTTTCGCTCGACACGGGCGGGAACATTCTCGTAGGGCACGGGTACATGAGCCACATGGAGCGGCTCGACGGCTACGGGGTATTCTCTTTGGCGCAGCCGAAGTTTCCGCGCTCGATTCGCCGCGCCGCCGGAGGCCGGTTGTGGGCCGTGAGCGATGCCGGGCTTTGGGAACTCCAGGGTGGCGGCTGGGTTTTGCACGTGGATCCGGGGTTGCCCGCGAAACCTATCGACGCGGTGGCCACGCCTGACGGGCGGCTCCTGGTGCTCGGAAGCGAGAGCCTGCTTGACTTCGATGCATCCCAAACTTCGGTCCGCCGGGTTCTTGCCGTGTCCGAGACCGGTTTGGGGCGGTTTACCGGGATTGCCGTCGCTGAGGACGGCGCGATCTGGATCACGGGAACGCGCGGGCTGGGGGAGTTCGTCAAGGCGGGGGCGGCCCCAAACGGACGAAACTGGCACGAGCAGCGTCCGGGCGGCACCGCCTTTCGTGAGTTCGGCAGCCCTATCCCGGGGCGTCCGGGCGAGGTTTTTGTATCGGCATCGTGGACCCTCGGCCGGGAGGCGGCTTTGCGGGTGGATGCCAAAGGTACGCAGGTTGTCGCCACTTCGAAAAATGGCAGTGTTCAGGCCTGGCCCGGCGCGCCGGGCGTCACCTGGGTTCATGACGACGAGCAGATTTATCGGATCGTGGCCGGGAAGAAGCAGGCGGTAGATCGCCAGGACATCCTCTCGGGGCGGCTGCATGAGGTTGCGCATGCCAAGGACGGGACGTTCTGGCTTACTACCTCGGAAGGTCTGGCTCGCTACGCGCCGCTTTTGTGGCAAACGCCGCCGGAAATCGCCGGCTTGCAAACGCCCGTGCGCTGCATCATCGGGGATAAGTCGGGCCGGGTGTGGTTCGACTTCTCGGACCGGCTGGTATCGTTCGATGGAAACGCCTGGAAGACCTTCCTGTATCCCAACAACGAGACCACCAACGCCTACCAGACCGAAACCCTGAACCTCTTGCCGACCGGTGCGATCGTGGTGCATTCGGCGGTTGGGAATCACATAGTGGTGTTCGACCCGGAGGCGGGTGCGTTCTCCATTCACCCCACCCCGGCCCTGGCCGATGTTTGGGCCATGGCGGCGGCCGGTGATGGCGAGATCTGGATGGACCTGGTGGACTCCCTGCGCCACCATCGGCTTTACTCGTTCGACGGCAAAGCCTTTCATTTCAAAACTGACTGGGACGATTCCGCTTGGCCGGTCGGCGCCATCAAGACGATGCGGCTGTTCCCGGGGTTGGGGTTATTGGCGGGCGGCACGATGGGGCTCGGCGCGAACCACGATGGCCGGTTCGAAATGATCGCCGGGAGCCAGGCCCGGCCCGGGGATGCGGTCTTTTCGTTATTGCGAAGCGGGAGTAGCCTGCTGGTGGGCGGCGGCGACAGCGTGCAACGATTCGACGGGCACAACGGATCCACTCTGGCAACGGGCATAGGCAAGGTGACGAGTATCGCCCGGGGGCGCGATGGGTGGATCTGGCTGGCGACGGGAACCGGAGTCCATCGTTTCCGGGAAGATGCCTGGCTCGCCAACACGACCGAGGACGGGCTCCCTTCCAATATCACCAACACCGTTTACCAGGACAGCCGCGGCGCCGTCTGGGTCGGTACCAGCCGGGGAGCGGCGCTCTACCACCCGGAGGCCGACCCCGATCCGCCGAAAACGTACATATCGGAATCGGCCAACGTCCGCGATGTCGCTCCGGGAGGCGAAGTCAAGATCAGGTTTGCCGCGCTGGACCGGTGGAAGTACACGGCCCCCGATCGCCTCCTCTTCTCGTACCGGTTGGACCACGGGCGCTGGAGCCAGTTTTCCACGGCAAACTTTGCCGCTTTCGATAAACTGCCGCACGGGAGCCACACTTTAGAGGCTCGGGCAATGGACCGGAACGGGAATATCGATGCGACTCCAGAGGCTTTCCAATTCGAGGTGCTCCCGCACTGGTACCGGCAGCCGGGCTTCATCCTGATCGTTTCAGCGGGGTCGTTCCTGTTTGTGATCCTGATCGGCCTGATCGCCAGCCACTATCGGGCGCGAGGACGTCTCATCCGGGAGTTGAACCGCGCCAAGAACGACGCGGAAGCCGCCAGCCGGGCAAAAAGCGAGTTTCTGGCCCACATGAGCCACGAAATCCGCACGCCTATGAACGGCATCATCGGCATGACCGAGTTGGCGCTGAACACCGGATTGACGGCCGAACAGAGGGATTATCTGCAGACCGTTCGCGGGTCGGCGGACCACCTCTTGACGGTCATCAACGACATTCTCGACTTTTCCCGGATCGAAGCCGGAAAGCTGGAACTCACGCTGTCGGAGTTTTCTCTTCGCGAGTGCATCGGCGAAGCGCTTCATACGGTTTCGATCCACGCCCACCAGAGCAATCTCGAGTTGCTGTGCCATATCGCCACGAGTGTGCCGGACCGGGTCACGGGAGATGCCGCGCGCCTCCGGCAGGTGGTGATCAATCTTGCCGGTAACGCCATTAAGTTCACCGGGCACGGCATGGTTCTGGTTCGCGTAGCCGTCGAGAGGCATACCGGGACCGATCTGGTGTTGAAGTTCTCGGTGGCCGACACGGGAATTGGCATCGATCCGGAGAAACAGGGAATCATCTTCGCGCCCTTCGAGCAGGCGGACAAGTCCGTAGCCCGCCGCTTCGGCGGTACGGGGCTGGGGCTGCCCATCTCGAGCAAACTGGTGCAATTGATGGGTGGACGGATTTCGGTGGAGAGCCCCTGGCCGGAAGCGGAGGGCGAAGGCGACGGTCCCGGCACGGTGTTTCACTTCACGGCGATTCTCGGGACCAGGCAGTCTCCGGGGGAACTCGCCTGCCCGGCGGAGCCGCGCCCCGCCGGGCGGGCGCTGATCGCGGATGATCACGCGACCGGGCGGCTCATCGTCGCCGAAATGCTGGAAGCGTGCGGCATTGAGTCCGACCAGGCCGCGAACGGGCCCGAGACGCTGGACGCGGTCCGGGCTGCGCACCTGTCCGGCAGCGACTACCGCTGGGTCTTCCTCGACTGCGAGATGCCGGATGTGGACGGCCTCACGCTGGCGGGGCAATTGCGCGAATCGGAGGGGTTTGACGGCCGGATCATTATCCAGAGCCGGGCAGGATGCCCGGCCGAGGGGGCCGGCCGCCGGAATTTCCCGGTCGATGCCCACCTGCTCAAGCCCGTCAAATCCGCCGACCTCCGAAGAGCGCTCTCCGGGAATCCTCCGCCTTCCACGATTCCCGTTTCGCAAGCCGTTCAGCCCCTGCGCATTCTCGTTTGTGAAGACAACGCGGTGAACCAGAAGCTCGCCCGTTGCACCCTGGAAAAACGCGGCCACGTGGTCGAAGTGGCGGGCGATGGGAGGGAAGCCCTGGAGATTCTCTCCGGGCGCCTGCGCGATTTCGACGCAGTTCTCATGGACGTTCAGATGCCGAACATGGACGGAAACGAAGCCGCGGCGGCCGTCCGGCAATTGGAAGAGAGGCGAGCCGACGGGATCCACATCCCCATCATCGCGATGACGGCGCACGTGCTTCAGCGCGAACGCGACCGCTGCCGGGACGCGGGTATGGACGGATATATCGGCAAACCCGCCCATCCGCAGGAGGTCTGGGATGCCGTGGAGGAAGCCGGCCGGAAGGCCCAGGCGTTGGCAACGACTCGCGACCAGGTCGATCTGGCCGCTGGTAAACACCACGGAAGGCGGGCTTAAAAGCCCGCGCCGACTCATCTGACCCCCCCCTAGCCGTGGACTAGCCGGAAACCGTCGGGGAGCGGAGTTGGTAATCGAAGCACTCGATGGTGAGGTTCGCTTCCCCCAGAACACGCACGCTGGCTTCGTTCTTATCGAACGCAACCAGCCAGTACGGCCCCACCCGGCGATAGGCCTGGACCATGTGGATACTGCGCACCCAGAAAGAATTGGTATCGATATCGCCTTCGATCCGGACCACCGCCGCATCCTTCCGATCGATCCAGACCTTCCCATCCACCCGGAAAGGATGTTTGCCCCTTGGCTTGATCCTCATCACGTATGCGGGCCGGTCATTCACCACGTCGCTTCCCATCGGTTCAAAAGCGTAGTTCCGGGGAAGGATCCGGGTGCTGTCCCGGGTGCCATCGCGCGCCGCCTCGACTTCCGCGTCCATCGCACGACGAAAAATGCGGTCCTGCAGGAAGCCGGAATTTTTTACAGAGATAACTTCGAAATTCTTGTGACCCGGATAGGTATAGTCAAGCTTCACGACCATCTCCGCACCGCTGGAGGACCCGCCGTGACAGAGGGTGTAGCGCCGCTTCACCGAGTAGCCGGCAAGGTTTTCCGTACGCCACTGGTCCGCGGCGGCCATGCGCCGGCAGATCGCGGAGACATCCAGCAGGCGAGTCGAATCCCCGGATACGGCTGCCCGTAAACCAAACGTTCCGAGTGTTGCTGCGACGAAATGCCGTCGGGAAAATTTACAGTCGGGCCGCATTCCCGTTTCGAACCGCACGTATCGTGCCGTCGTGCGGAAGCCAACGGGTATTCAGGAAAGCCGGATTACGGCATACGGTAGATGACTCTACCGCCGACAATTGTCATCGCAACTTCTACACTTTGGATTTCGGCGGGGTCGATGGCCAGAATATCGCGCGAGAGCACCACGAGGTCCGCCAGCTTGCCGGGCTCAATCGTACCTTTGATATTTTCTTCGAAGCCGGCGTAGGCGGACCCCCACGTGTACGCGCGGAGCGCCTCGGCAACCGTGATCTTCTGTTCGGGAACCCAGCCGCCGGGGTGCTTGCCGTCGAGCGTGCGTCGGGTCGCGGCGGCATAGATGCCCGCTAGCGGCACCATGGGAGCGACGTCCCAATCGGACCCGAACGCCAGCACCGCGCCGGCATCGAGCAGCGAGCGGAACGCGTATGTAGTTTTGGCGCGTTCCGGCCCGATCCGCTTATCCGCCCAGCGGCCGTCGTCGATGGCGTGGTAAGGCTGCATGGACGCGATCACCCCGAGTCTGGCGAAGCGCGGGATATCGTCCGGCCACAGGTGCTGCGCATGTTCGATCCGGAAGCGGCGGTCGCGAGGGCCGTTGGAGGCGACCGCCTGTTCGAAGAAATCGAGCACCAGGTGATTCGCCCGGTCGCCGATCGCGTGAACCGCAATCTGCAGTCCGGCACGGTCCGCGCCTACGATCTGGCCGAGCATTTTGCTCTCGGGGATCATCTCGTCCCCGGCCAGGCCGCTGGTGGAGGGGTCGTCCGTATAGGGCTCGAAGAAGAGAGCCGTGGCGGAGCCCAGCGAACCGTCGGCGAAGGCCTTGAGCCCGCCGATGTGCAGCATGGGCCCGCCGAAGTTCGCCAGGATTCCGACCGAAGCCAATCGATGCCACGACGCCAGCGGCTGGTGCCCGGAAATGCGCACGGTCAACTCGCCGCGCTGGAGCAGTCGCTGGTAGACGCGCAGATACGGCGCAGCGGCCGAGACGTCCTGGACGCTGGTCACCCCGTTCTCCGCGGCGTAGCGCATGGCCGCGCGGATGGCGGTGGCGATCTCCTCCTCGGAAGGCGCCGGCATGACGTTTTCCACCGCGGCTTGCGCGGCATCTTTCAGAACCCCCGCGGGCTCACCGGAGGGGTCGCGGACAATCGTGCCGCCCGGCGGGTCGGGCGTGTTGCGCGTGATGCCGGCGAGTTCCAGAGCCAGCGTGTTGGCAAGCGCCATGTGGCCGTCCAGGCGGTTGACGAAGACCGGATGATCGCCCGCGGCTTCATCGATCAACCGCCGCGTGGGCAGGCGGGACGGAGACCAGTTCTCGTGATCCCAATCGCCGCCCAGAATCCAGCGCCCTTTCGGCAGCGTGGCCGCGAAGCGTCGAATGCGCTCGCGGAATTCGTCTTCGCTCTTCGCATCGCGAAGCTGGACCCGCGAGAGATTGGCGCCCCCGCTGTAGAAGTGCACGTGGGCGTCGTTGAATCCCGGCGTGACGAGTTTCCCGCCGAGGTCGATGACCGTCGTTTTGGGGCCGGCCCACGCGCGAATCTCCGCCGCGGTGCCGGCGGCGGCTATCCGTCCCTCGAAACAGGCGACGGCCTCGGCCTGCGGTTGCGCCGGGTTCCCGGTCCAGATCTTTCCGTTGGTGAGGATCAAAGTTGCGTTGGGTTGAGTGGTGAGGGCAGAGGTCATAAGCGCAATCCAGTGCGGCAAAAAGGCTGCCGCTAGCCGGCCACCTCCACAAACGCGGCCTCTCTCGCGGCGGTGCGCCCCGGCTGCATCGTGGCGAAATCGAAAATCGACGTCCACACTTCCCGAAACAGCCGGTTTCCGAATCGCGGCATCGATTTCAGCGGGTCGTACGACCGGTAGCGGCGGCCGCTTCCCGGTGACGCCTCGAGCAGTCGATAGTGCCCCACGATGTCCAGATGGTCTCCCGGCACCAGGACATTCTCGCCGCCGGGCCACAACATCGAGAGCGTGTTGACGATGCCGTCGTTGTCCCACAATTCCAGCGGACGGAGCGGCGCCTCGCCGAGGTGGCGAATCCGGTCTACCGGCGGCGACTGCCGGCCAAACGGCCCTCCCGCGCAGGCGCGATAACAGGCGCGATACGCGAGGTCGGTGCCCTGGCTCGCCTCCGGGTCCTTGGCGATCTCCGGATAAGTCGCGGGGTCGGCGAGATCCCACAACGGAGCGGGCTCTCCGGCCTCGAACCGGAAAGGAGAACTCCCGATGGTGGCATACGAAAGCACGTCGATCTCTTCCCAATGTTTCGACTCGCGCTTGCGCTCCGCCTCGGTGAAATGGGCGGGGCTGCGCGGTCCCCTCTCCGGCGGGCGGCAGGTAAGATCGTCGATTACGTGAAAATCGGAAGCCATGTGGCGCAGGTATAGCGCAAGCTCGGAAGCGGCGTCGCGAGCTTCGGCCGAGCGGAGCGGGCCCGAATCGCCGAAGCGGTCGTTGGCCTCCGTCAACGCGTCCTGCATCGCAAGGAGGATTTCGGCGCCGGTCAAGCGTGCCGCCACACCGGTGATGCGTTGTTCCAGATCATCGAGCAGGTAGACTTGCGAGCCGGCGAACGCGGCCTCCATCTCGACGACCGCCGCGCGGCGGTAAACCGAGTGGGACTTTACCCAGTCGGCGATGTTGGTACCCCAATGCGGAACGGAAAGGAACACGACACGCCGCAGGAACTTGCGGAGGGTGCCGGCATCCACCTGCAATCCGCCCTCGGCCCGGACCTGCTGCCCGGCGCGGTCGTTCAAATCGAACATAAGCTGGCGGATGTCGAGGCCGCCGGTCGAGTGGCCGGCCAGCACGACGTCGTCGCCTTCCTGGAACTCGCCTCGCAGAATGCGCTTGGCGATATAGCCGCGCAAGCGCGCGGCACGGGTTGCCACAGCAGCGGTGGGATAGTTGTCGAAGTAGTGCAGAACGGCGGGGGTTTCCGCCTTCCACGCCTGAAACAGGCGGGTGACGCCGCTGTAGTACTCCACTCTTCCCAGCGCGTCAAAGCCGCCAAAACCCGGCACCAGCACGATATGGAACCGCTTATGACAGGCGGCTCCGTGGCGAGCGGCCATCCATCCGGACCTCCGGCCTCAACCGAACGTAGGACACCGGGAAGCGGGTGTCAACGGGTATCGACAGGCTCCCTCGCGGAACGCTGGGGCGCTGGAAGCAATTCCGAAGGCCAGGGTGTCCAATTGAACATGCGGGCTGTGCGGTTAGTCGCTGTTCTGCTGCGCGCCGGCGTCGCCGGCGTGTCGCCCCGTGCCGCCGGCGGTTGCGGAAGCCCGGTCGCGCCTTGACAGATCCCTGAACTTAGACGTAGTATAAAATCATACTGTGTCTAACCTGAGCGTCAGGCTATCCGGGGCATTCGCGGGTGCCGGTCTGCGGCCGACGCCGCAGCGGTACGCGGTTCTCGAATTCCTGGCCCGGCGTCCCGTCCACGCCACCGCGGAGGAGATTTTCCACGCGGTCAATCGCAAGGATCCACGCTCTTCACGGGCTACCGTTTACAACAGCCTCCGTTCCCTGGCCCATGCCGGCCTGGTGCGTGAGGTCGCGTCGGACGGCAAGGCGGCCCGGTTCGACACCACTCTCTGCCCGCACCACCACTTCGTCTGCGATTCCTGCGGAGAAGTGGAAGACATCGCCTGGGTCGATGCTTTCCAGCCTTCGGGCCAGGAAGCGCTCGGCCTCCGGATGTTGCGGAGCTATGAAATCGTCTTCCGTGGCTTGTGCGAGCGCTGCCAGCGTTCGGTTTGCGGGGCGGGAGGACGAGCATGAACCTTGCCGACAAAAAATGCGTTCCATGCAGGGGAGGAGTTCCGCCCCTCCAGGGTGAGGAGCTGGAAAGCTTCAAAAAGCAGGTTCCGGGATGGGAGGCGGCGAAGGGCCACCATTTGACCCGCACGTACACCTTTCCCGATTTCCGCACCGCGCTTGCGTTCACCAACCGGGTGGGCGAGCTGGCCGAGCGGGAAGGGCATCATCCCGATCTGTACCTCTCCTGGGGCAAGGTTGCAGTCAAGATCTGGACCCACAAGATCGACGGCCTGACCGAGAGCGATTTCATTCTGGCGGCCAAGATCGACCAGTTGCACCAAATCTAAACGAGGAAAAACGAATGTTAGGCGTTGGACAAAAGCTCCCCGCGTACTCCCTGCAGGCGACCGTCAGTCTGGAAAAAGGGAAGACGTTCCAGACCATAACGGACCAGGATTACAAGGACAAGTGGAAGGTCTACTTCTTCTGGCCGAAAGACTTTACTTTTGTGTGCCCCACCGAAATCGCGGCCTTCGGTAAGCTCGACCGTGAGTTCCAGGATCGCGACGCGCAGCTTCTCGGCGGCAGCACCGATTCCGAGTTCGTGCACCTGGCCTGGCGCCAGCATCATGACGACCTGAAAAACCTGCCGTTCCCCATGCTGGCGGACGTCAAGCGCGAGCTGTGCACGGCGCTCGGCATTCTCGACCCGCAGGAAGGCGTGGCCCAGCGCGCGACCTTTGTGGTGGATCCCCACAACATCATCCGCTTCGTATCGGTGAACGACCTTTCCGTAGGCCGCAACCCGCAGGAAGTGCTGCGCGTGCTCGATGCGCTGCAGACCGATGAGCTGTGCCCCTGCAACTGGCAGAAGGGCGATGCCGTCCTGACGCCGGCCATCTGACCGTGGAACTCGAACAGTTACTCGAACGCTGCCCGGAGTACGCCAAGGACCTGAAGCTGAATCTGGGCAGCGTCCTTCGACAGCCCGAGCTGACCGAACGGCAGGCGTGGGGCACCGCCGTGTGCTCCGCGATCGCTGCGCGAAACGGCGAGGTGCTCGATGCCATCCTGAACGAGGCGGCGCGGCACCTCGACGAGCAGGCCCTGTTCGCCGCCAAAGGCGCGGCGGCGGTTATGGGCATGAACAATATCTTTTACCGCTTCCGCCATCTCAGCAGCAACGAGAAGTACGGGGCCATGCCGGCGCGCCTGCGCATGCAGGTGATCCGGACCCACGGCAGCGACCCCGTGGATTTCGAGTTGTGGTGCCTGGCGGTTTCCGCCATCAACGGATGCGGCGCCTGCGTGGATTCCCACGAGAAGGTGCTGCGGGAGAAGGGCGTTTCCGAGGAGACTATCCTGGCGGCGGTGCGGATCGCTTCGACCATCCACGCGCTTGCGGCCGTGCTGGCGTAATCGCCGGAGCGGGGCTGAAGCCCCGCGCAGGTTGAAACCTGCCCCACTGGGTGTGGGGCCGACTCAGTCGGCGCGGGCTTGCGAGCCCGTGTTCCGTGTCTCGCGAAATTGACTGTCGCCGGGTTGCTTGAGATTGCCGTCGATTCGCTTCACGTAGTTGACGGTTTCCCGATACGGCGGGATGCCGTTGTATTTCTCAACGGCGCCGGGACCTGCGTTGTAGGCTGCCAAGGCGTGCCAGAGCAGGCCATGGTACTTTATCAATAGCTGCCGCAAATAGCGGGTTCCGGCGTCCACGTTTTGAGCCGGGTCGTTGGGGTTCACTCCGAGGGTTTCCGCTGTTCCGGGCATCAATTGCATTAAGCCGATTGCGCCCTTTGGGGATATGGCTTTAGCCCGGAAGCCGGACTCCGCGGAGATCACGCTCCTGACCAGCTGCCTGGGAAGGCCGTAGCGGTCCGCCGCAGCGTCTGCCAGTTGCACGGAGGAGGCAGGCTGACCGGCCGGCTCCGCATTGGCTCGCACGGTCGTCGTCGGGACTTCGCCGTCCCCCTCGAAACTGTGAATTTTCGAGGCATCCAGCTCGATAAAGCCGCTCCCCGTATAGAGCCGTACTTTGCCGCCCAAGGTTTCGTGCCGATCGGCATGGATGCGGGATCCGCTGGACAGCACGGCGTATTCCCCGGCCGAGGCGCAACCCGCGGCCGCGATGAGGAAGAGTACTAAAGAACGCATGGACCTGTTCAACTATTTTGACGCTAACACGGCCGGTACCGTGGAGTGCAAAGTGATTCCGGACGATCTGGTATCTTAGGAACTAAAGCACGAACGTTAGTATGCCATTCTATATTCAACCGATCCGTGAGTTTCTCGTGCGTCCCGCGTTGCCTGAGTCGCTGTCGCGCCTGAGCGAACTGGCGTACAACATCGTATGGGCCTGGGAACCCATCGTTCGGGCACTTTTCCGGCGGCTGGACCCCGGCTTGTGGCGGGATTCCGGATACAACCCGGTGCTGATGCTGGGCCGCGTATCCCAATCCGCCCTGCAGCGCGCCGCCTCCGACCCCCGTTATCTTTCCCTCTATAGGATGGCTTGTGACGCGTTCGACGCCCGCGTCCGGAAAGCCCCCGCCGCGAGCGACGGGAAGCTGATTGCGTACTTCTCCGCCGAATACGGGCTCACCGAATGTCTCCCCGTGTATTCGGGCGGCCTCGGAATCCTCTCCGGCGACCATCTGAAGTCGGCAAGCGACCAGGACTATCCCCTGATCGGGCTGGGCCTGCTTTACCAGCAGGGCTACTTCCGCCAGATGCTCAACCCCGATGGGTGGCAGCAGGAACGCTACCCGATGAACGATTTTTACACCCTGCCGCTGCTGCCGGTGAAAGATGCGGCCGGGCAGGATTTAAAAGTCTCGGTCAAACTGCCTACCGGCAACGTGTATATCCAGGTGTGGAAGCTCGAAGTCGGGCGGATTTCGCTGTTCCTGCTGGATACGAATATCCCCGAAAACGTGCTGCCGCAGGATCGCGACATCACCGATTCGCTTTACGGCGGCGATATCGACACGCGGATCCGGCAGGAGATCGTGCTCGGAATCGGTGGCATGCGCGCCCTGCAGGCGATGGGTTACAGTCCCACCGTATTCCACATGAACGAGGGCCACTCGGCCTTCCTGGCGCTGGAGCAGATCCGGCTTTTCATGCGCGACCGGGGCCTCAACTTCGAAGAGTCGCTCGAAGCCGCGCGCGCGAGCAACGTCTTTACGACCCATACCCCGGTGCCCGCGGGGATCGACTTGTTCGACCCGGGCCTGATGTATCACTACTTCTCGGAGTACTGCGCCGAAATCGGGATCGACTTTCAGCAACTCATGGCCCTCGGCCGCCGCAACTGCTACGACCGCGACGAGCGTTTCTCGATGGCGGTGCTGGCGTTGAACACCGCGGCGTACCGTAATGCGGTCAGCCGGCTGCACCGCCAGGTCTCGCAGGAGATGTTCCACGACCTGTGGCCCAAACTGCCCGTTTGGGAAGTGCCGATCACGTCGATTACCAACGGCGTTCATCTCCCGAGCTGGCTGAACGGCGACCTGGCGTCGCTCTACGATCAATACCTCCAGCCCGACTGGCGCGAGCGCTTCAATGAGCCCGGCATCTGGGACCAGGTGAAAGATATCCCGGACGAAGAGCTGTTGGAAACGCACCGCCGGCGCAAGCGGCGGCTGGTCAACTTCGTGCGCAGCCGGCAGCACGCGGCGGCAATACGGAGGCAGGCGTCCGCCGGGGAGATCCGCCGGGCGAGCGAAGTGCTCGATCCCAACGCCTTTACCATCGGGTTCGCGCGCCGCTTCGCCACGTATAAGCGCGCCACGCTGTTGTTCCGCGACGTCGAGCGGCTGAAGAAGATCCTCCTGAACAAGGACATGCCGGTACAGGTGGTGATCGCGGGAAAGGCGCATCCGAAAGATCAGCCGGGCAAGAGCTTCATTCGCGAGGTGGTCCAGTTCTCGCGCGATCCGGATTTCTGGAAGCACGTAGTCTTCGTCGAGGACTACGACATGAAGGTGGGGCGGGAAATGATCCAGGGCGTGGACCTCTGGCTCAACAATCCGCGCCGCGGCGAGGAAGCCTGCGGCACCAGTGGAATGAAGGCGGCGGTCAACGGCGTCCTGAACCTGAGCATTCTGGACGGCTGGTTCGACGAGGCCTACGAATATCTGGGCGGCTGGGCCATCGGCGAGCGCGAGCCGTACTCGGAAGACCAGGACCCGCTGCACGCCAGCGCCATTTACTACCTGCTCGAAAACGAGATTGTTCCGATGTTTTACGAACAGCGCGAACAGACCCCGCGCGAGTGGGTACGGCGAATGAAGCAGTCGCTGACTTACATCAGCCCGAATTTCGACTGCCGCCGTATGGTCCGCGAATACATGGCGGAACTCTACGACCCGGCGCACTGCCAGCACCTCCGCGTGCAGCAGGGCAATTTCGCGCCGGTTCACGAGAAGGCGGCATGGACCGCGCGCATCCGCGAGGTCTGGGACCGCGTGCGCTTCGTGGAGTCCGGACCCGGGCCGTCCGCATCCGTACTGAGCGGAAAGCCCGTTCCCGTACGCGCTGCGGTCGATCTCGCCGGCCTCACGCCCGACGATGTGCGGGTGGAACTCGTGATGGGACGCATCGACAGCAACGGCCACCTCGAAGAAACCGAGGTCATGGTCTTGCCGGCCCTGGAGCAGCAGGGCCCCGTGGCGGTTTTCGGACGCGATCTTCAGCCGGAGCGGACGGGCCGGCTGGGCTATGCCCTGCGCGTCAGCCCGAACCATTTCGACGATCCTCTGACCCGGCCGTGCACCAGCCTACTGAAATGGAGCACCGTCGCGTAGACGTAAGATAACGGGCAAATAGGGGGGTGCAACCGGTATGCATTCCGTGGTAAATATGTATTTGCAGCGGTGGGGCCCCGATCTTTAGTTATTCCAGGTGCCTCGGTGGTCCTGCGCACCCCTCCGGCTTCCCCATGTCGTCTTCGGCGAGCCCGGATACCCGTTCGGCCCAAATCGGGGATTGGCCGCCAGTTGATCAGCGCCTGGAGTGCAGTTCGGCTAAATTTCAGATACTCTTTCGTCCCTCATTTACGGAGCAACCTCCCCATGGACAGTGATCGCAAGTACAGACAACAGGGGTACATGGACTCGGACCGCGATGCGAAGCCTTATCGCGGCGAAGACCGCCCCAAAGCGCAAGGCCCGAGGCCACCGATCGACGTGACCGGCCCCCGCTTGCCGCGCCTCGTCCAGCATGTAGCCGCAGCCCGTTGTTACAGCTGTTCCACGACGCTGCCGCAAGGCATCGATTTCAGCGGCAACTGTCCAAAGTGCAACGCCGAGCTGCACTGTTGCAAGCAGTGCACCCACTTCGAGCCGTCCACACGATTCCAATGTGTCAAGCCGATTCCGGTACGGATCCCCAGCAAGGACAAAGCCAACCAGTGCACGCTCTTTTCGCCGCGCGTCACCGTAGCGCGTGAGGGTACTGCCGCGGGAAGCGCCGCCATGGCACAGCCTGCCACCCCCGCCGGACCGCCGGCGCCGCGCAATCCGGAAGACGCGCGGAACGCGTTCGACAAGCTCTTCAAGAAGTTGTAACCGCGGGTGGCGCGGGCCTCCCGGCCTGCGCGCTTTTGCCTCTTCGAAGTACAGGCCCGTAGGCCCGCCCCACTACTTTGCTCTCTTCCGGTAGCTGCGGGCCAGTTCCATATACACTCCTAAGTCGCGGTCGAGGTCCGACTGCGTCCCATCGAAATAGAAATTGCGAATCGGTATGCCGCCCAGGTCGCGGCTGATCCGCGGGTAAATCGCCTCGCACACGATCCCGTTCATGCACGTGAAGGGGCTGATGTCGATAATTCCGGCGGCGCCCTTCTTCGCCAGGTACACCACCTTCCCCACGTTCAGCACCATCTCGCCGAACGCGCCTTCCCGCGGCAGGTACGGCCGCGCGCACTCCAGCACTTCGTAGATGTCCGGTTCTTCGCGGTCGCGGAATTCCTCCGCAAACGTCTCCACCAGCACGTGCTCGTCGCGCTTTTGGACCTGCTGCCGCACCCAGGCCCCGAGAGCTTCAAGCGTCCAGATCCGCCCCTGGAGCTTGAGCTTGCGGAAATGCTCCGAGGTCGTGTACCAGATCCATTCCGTGATGTCGGAAAGCCACGCCTCCGCGCCGTACCCCTCCAGACACTGCACCAGGTTCTCATTGGAAAAGGTGTTCAGGCGGCAGAAAATCTCGCCGACAATGCCGATCAGCGGGTGACTGCGGTCGCGGCGAATTCCCAATTTGCGGAAGCGGCCGCGCGAACGTACCAGCGATTCGCGCAACCCCTCGAGTTGAATGCCCGGTTCGACGGAAGTCTCTTCCAGCGTGCCGCAGAGGTCGGAAAGCGATTCCTCGTAAACGGCTTCGGTATCGCCCGGCTGCTCCTCGTAGGGCCGGTGGATCAGCAGCATCTTCTCCAGAAGATCGGCGCACAGCAGCGCCCGCCACCCGGTTCGCACGAACGGCTTGGCCAGCGTGCCCAGGCCGTCGTACGCGTTCTGGCTGGTCGGCGAAAGGATTTCGACGTCCTCGTGTCCGTTCGCATCGAGGATCTGCCGGAGATAGGGCGCATACTGGCCGAAGCGGCAGGGGCCCTGCGCCGTCGGCATGAAGAGCGCCAGTTTCGACCCGCACTGCCCGGGGCGCTCCACCACCTTCATGAAGTCGCCGACCGTCACTTTGGCCGGATAGCATTCGTCTCCGGAGGTATAGTGCGCGCCGAGTTCGCGGGTGCGGTGGTCCGAGGGCGGCGTAGGCTCGGCTTCGAGGCCGATGGCGCGAAACGCCGAGGCGAACGCCCGCGCGCTGCCATAGGCCATCGGCGGGATCTGGATGAGCTTGCCCTTTAATGGATGCTGCTCGATTGTTGGTAGCATCGCAGAATTCCTTTGCTATCGAGGTACGCTTCGCAGCGCGTCATATACCCGGCGTCGTTTCCGTGGCCGTCGAACTGAAGAATCAGCAGCGGCGCGCCCGCGGCTTCGCGCGCGAAGTGCTTGATGTAAGAGTCCGGCCCGCACTTGAAATTGGTGATGTAGACCATGTGCAGGTTGGCCTTTTGCGCGGCGATACGCGCCGCTTCCAGAATCTTGCGGCCGGAAGACCAGTACATGTTCTCGTGCACGCCGCGGATGGATTCGCGTCCGGTCACCAGGAAGTCCAGCGGGATCACGTTGGCGCCGTAGCGGTGCCGCAGCTTGCGCGGGATGTCGCAATTCACGCCGCGGTCGTAGATGTTGTAGCCGCGCCCCGCCAGGATCAGTCCGGGCTCGCCGGTGTGTTCGAGAGCCGCCAAAGCCCGCTGCCCGGCTTCGAGCAGCTTCGCCTGAAACTCACGCTGCTCTGAGTAGGCCGCATCCGCAGCGCGGTCGCTCGCCCGCCGCGTGACGCCGAGCCGGGTCATGGCTTCGGCCAAGCCCTTCTTCACCTGCGGGGGACCCAGCTGGAAATGCAGGGTCGGGATCAGGAACTTGTGCTGATGCGGCTCGAGCGCGGGCACCGAGCGCAGCACCCACGGCAGCGTCTGGTTCCACGGACAGTAGTGGGACGCGCACGAGCCATCTTCGGCCTCCGCGTCCACCGCGTTGGGCACCAGGACGTAATCGACGCCGGCTTCTATCAGTGCCTGCACGTGACCGTGGGCCACCTGAATCGGGTAGCACGGCTGTGCGACCGCCAGGTCTATTCCCGCCGCCGAGATCCGCGGATCGGTCACGGGCGAGAGCACCGTCTCCATGTTGAGTTCGGCGAAATAGCGCTTCCAGAACGGCAGGCGGTCGATCATCGACATCGCCCGTGGCAGCCCAACCTTGAAGCGACCCCCTTTGGCATTCGGCAGGGCTTCGAGGAGGTGTTCGCGGAAGGCGAACAGGTCGTCGATTACAGGCTTGCGCCCGGTCGCCGAGGGTTTGCGGAACTTATCGGAGCACTTATCGCCCCAATAACTCTTCTGCCCCTCGATGATGAACTCCTTCATGTCGCAGAAGTTCGAGCAGGCCTTGCAGACGAAGTCGCGTGTCGAAAGCTGGAGCTTATTCAGGTCGTAGCCGCGGAAGCGCGAGGCGGCGCCGGTGGCCTTGTGCCACTGCCGCGCGATCAGCGCCATCCCGATCGCACCCATCACGCCGTTATACGGAGGCACCGTGATCTTCTTGCCGAGCAGGCTGGCGAAGGCGGCGGTGACCGCGTCGTTATACGCGGTGCCGCCCTGGAAGTAAATGACGTTCCCGATTTTGCGCCCGCGCACGACCCGGTTCAGGTAATTCAGCGCTATCGAATACGCCAGGCCGGCCACCAGGTTCGGAACGGTTTCGCCCTTGTGCATCCAGCCGGTCACGTCCCGCTCCATAAAGACGGTGCAGCGCTCGCCCAGGCGCGTCGGAGTGGCGGAAGAGAGCGCCAGCTTCGCGAACTCGCCCTTGATGCTGATCCCCAGCTTTTCCGCCTGTTCCTCGAGGAAGGAGCCCGTGCCCGCGGCGCAGGCTTCGTTCATGGCGAAATCCACCACCACCCCGTTTTCGATGGAGATGAATTTCGAATCCTGCCCGCCGATTTCGAAAATTGTATCCACCGGCTCGCCGCCGAGCGTGTTGGAAACGTGGATGGCGCCGGTTTTGTGGGCCGTGATCTCGTCGTTCACCACGTCGGCGCCCACGAATTCGGCGATCAGTTCACGCCCCGACCCGGTGGTACCGGCGCCCTGGACCTGCAGCCGCTCGCCCCACACCTGCCGGACTTCGGCCAAGCCCTGCTGCACGGCCTCGATCGGCCGCCCGGAGGTCCGCAGGTAGACGTCATGAATGACGGTGCCGAATTCGTCGATCACCACCACGTTGGTGGAAACCGAGCCGATATCGAGGCCCAGGTAGGCGGGGATTTTCGAATCGCCGGGAGGCGGCACGTACACCGGTACGCGGTTGCGCAACTGAATGACGTTTTCGCTCGAAAGCGGGTGCGTGTCCTGGACCATCTCCTCGCTGTCGTGCTGCCGCAGCCGGTGAATCTCCAGGATGGAGCGCTTGCGCTTCTCCTCGGCTTCCAGAATGGCGGTCCCGATCGCGCCGCACCAGGCATACTCGGGCGGAACGAAGAGGTCCCCGGCGGAAAGCCCGAAAGCCTCGCAAATGGCCCCCGTCACACCGGCGTTCTGCGAGACCGCCCCGATTAGCGCGACCGGCGCTTCTACCGGCCGGCCGTTGACGATCGCGCTCTTGAAATTCCGCGCCACGGCGTCGCACAGGCCGCGCAGAATCTCGGCCGGCGAATAGCCTTTCTGCTGGGCATGGATCATGTCGCTCTTGGCAAACACCGAGCAGCGGCCGGCGATGCGGGCGGCGCAACCGGCGGTGCAGACGATCCCGCCGACTTCCTCCACCGAGTACTGCATCCGCAGCGCCTGCTGGTCCAGGAAACTGCCGGTTCCGGCGGCGCATTCGCCCGAGCGGTCGTAATCGAGGATATTCGAGCCGTCCAGCCGGAGGTACTTGGAACTCTCGCCGCCGATTTCAAAGACCGTGCGAATATGCGGGTACCAGGTTCCGATCATCCGGGCAATGGCCTTGAATTCGTTCTCGAAAAACAGGCCCAGCACTTTGGCGATGGTGCGGCTTCCCGAACCCGTTACCCGGATGCCTTCCACCAGGTTTTCGGGCACAGACTCGTAAAACTGCTGCAGAAGGTCGTAGGTAGACTGGATCGGGCTGCCGCAGATCCGGCGGTAGTCGGAGAGGACGAGGGGACGGCCGTCAAACGTCATCAGCCGGAACTCCGGATTGGCGGCACAGAGGCCCTCGAGCGCCGGCAAATCGCCGGGCTTGCCGAGCGCGGCGAGCTTCAGTGAAATGGCCCCGATGTCCAGGCCGATATTAATGCCCATTTTCGTCCAGTTTGAGGGAGAGCGGCCGTAGATTCAAGTGAATAGGGTCTGAATTGCGGAAAATCGAGGCCGAATGGAGCCGGCGGCCGGCCGGCTGTAGGCTGGCGTCCCCCGGCGAGGGAGACGTAAATTCACAGTCTTGCGCCGAATTCAGACCCAATGGTATGATTCAGGTCGGTCGGCAGTTCACCCAGGCGTCGCCGCCCCGCAAGGGGAGCTAAACCTGCCAGTATCCCGTTCGACTGACACCTTATCCCGTGCCAAGTCGGAAGTCGGCGGCCCCCGGCGATCCCAGTTCGGATAGGCACGCTTCGAAAGGATAAGCGATGTCTAGAATCTGCATACCATTCGCTACGGGCGATATCTCTACCCTGGCCCGTTCCCTCCGCGACCAAATGAACGGCAACGGCCGCGTCCCAAGCCACCTGGAACTCCTGAACATGCTGGCCCGGGCGGCAGGCTATCGCAACTACCAGAGCTTTCGTGCCCAAAACGCGGCATCCGGCCATGTCGAACCGCCGCCGGCCCCGGAACCCGTGGATATGGCCCTAATCCAACGAGCCGCGCACTGCTTCGATGCGCAGGGACGGCTTGCCCGCTGGCCCGGAAAGCCCGGCATACAGGAGCTCTGCCTGTGGGGGCTCTGGTCGAGGCTGCCGGCCCGCAAGGCCCTGAGCGAGGAGGAATTGAACCGCCATCTTCGCGCCGGCCATCTGTTCGGCGACCACGCGCTGCTGCGGCGCGAACTGTGCGACCGCCAGTTGGTGGCGCGGACTCCCGACGGCCGGCAATACCTCCGAATCGAACGCAGGCCCTCCGCCGGGGCCCTGTCGCTGGTCCGCCAACTGGCGGCGAACGGGAGGCCGCAATGACGCCGGCAATCGCACAGACGGCGCTCGGGCCAGTCGAATACGCGCGGAGCGGGCGAGGTCCCGCCATTCTGCTGGTTCATGGAGCCATGGGCGGCTACGACCAGAGCCTGCTCCTGGGCGCCGCCGCGGTGAATTCCCCGGAGTTCGAATCGATCGCGGTTTCCCGGCCCGGCTATCTGGGGACTCCGCTGGCCGCCGGACGCCATCCGGAACGGCAGGCGGACCTCTGCGCCGCCCTGCTCGACTCACTCCGCATCGCGAGCGCGGCGGTGATAGCGATTTCCGGCGGCGGGCAGTGCGCCTTGCAGTTCGCGCTACGGCATCCCAACCGCAGCCGCTGCCTGGTGATGATCTCCGCCTGCAGCGCGACCATTCCCGGCCGTCCGCCGCTGCGCTTCCATCTGATGCGCCTGATGGCGCGGATTCCCGCCATGGCTCGCGGGATGCGGGAGCGAGCGCTGGCCGAACCCGAGCGCGCCGCCGCCCGCGCCATCCCCGACCCGGAATTGCGGCAGCGGACCCTCAGCCACCCGGAGGCGGGTCCGCTGATGCTCGCGTTGCAGGCGAGCACGCTGGATCGGATGGCGGAACGGATGGCCGGAACGCGAAACGACATCGCTCAATCGCGAGCCCGGTTTTCCTATCCGCTGGAGCGCATCACCAGCCCGCTGCTGGTAGTCCACGGCACGTCGGACAGCGCCGCGCCCTTCGAAGCGGCCCGGGCGCTGGCGTCCCGCGTTTCAGGGGCGGAGTTGCTGGCCATCGAAAACGGCGAGCACGTGAGCCTTTTTACGCACATCGACGTCGTCCGGACGCGCGTTCGGGAATTCCTCGGGGCTCACCTGCCCGAGGAGCCGAAACCGCCGGTCCCGCGTTGTGAGGCGGCCGTCTCGCCCTCGGCCCACTCCACGGCCTCGTAGCGCGCCACGATCATCTGGGCGATGCGGTCGCCCGCGTGAACCGTATAGAGGTCGCGGCCGAGGTTGATCAAGAGGACGCGGAGCTCCCCGCGGTATCCGGGGTCGATCGTACCCGGGGCGTTCGGCATGCTGATGGCGTGTTTCAGCGCGAGGCCGCTGCGCGGGCGGACCTGCGCCTCGTAGCCGGGGGGTAGCTCGATCACCAGTCCCGTGGCGACTGCCCGGGGAACCCCCGGCTCCAGCGCTACCGTTTCGACCGAGTGTAGATCCATCCCGGCATCCTCCTGCGGACCGTGGGCATAGGCGGGCAGGACGGCGTCTGGATGAATGCGTTGGATTCGGATCTGCACCCCGCTATCATAACTTCTTGACTCCCGCGAAACGTGTCATCACCGTGGCGCCGATGCCGCCGGAAAAGAGCGCCTACGCGCTGGCCCGGTACAGCCGATCGCCCGATTCCATCCGCGAGTCCATCGAGTGGGTCCGCTCGCACGACTCCCAGAAATTCCTGGAAAGCTTTTATTTTCAGTACGGCCATGCCTCCATCGCGGACCTGGGTCATACCGTCATGTGCTTCGAGGGAATCTCGGAGCTTGCGGCGACCGAGGTTGAAGAAGAGCCATTGTGGGACGGCCAGGCCAAGTCTTCCCGGTACCAGGATTTCTCGCGGTCCGGGTTTTTCATCCCGCCGGAACTGGACGAAGCCGGGCAGGCCGGGTATCGCCAAGCGGGCGAGGCGCTGCTCAAGGCGTATGGCGAGGTCAACCACCTGGCGTTCGAACTCCTTGAGGAGCGGCTGCCGAGGCCGGACGACATGAAGCCGGACGCCTACCGCCGAAACCTGGCGGCCCGCGCTTTCGACGTCGCGCGATACCTTCTCTTCTGGGGTATACCGACCAACGTGGGGCAGGTAGCCAGCATCCGGACCGTGGAAAAGCAGATCCGGCGGCTGAAGGCTTCCGAGTACGCGGAACTGCGCGAGCTCGGGGAAGAGATCGCGCAGGCGTGTGCCGCCGAACCGGATTGCCGCTGGGAGCCGAACGCGGCCACCGAGCCGCTTGCCCCCACCCTGGCGCGTCATGCCGATCCGGACGAGCATGCCGTCCGGTCGCGCGAGGAACTCAAGCGCTGGGCGGAGCAGAACCTGCCGCCTGCCGCGGGCGGTACGGCGCCGCGCGTGGACTTGCTGAAGCCGGCGGATACCCCGGCGGACATCGTGGCCACCCTGCTCTACCCGGTGACTGCCCGCCCGTTCCGCGAGCTTTACGAACTGGCTCGCGGCTGGAGCGCGGCCCGGCGCGCCGAGTTGATCGATATCGCGCTCGGGTCGCGGACCCGAAGGGACGAGATCCTTTCCGGCTTTCGCGGAGGCCTGTACGTATACGATTTCGTGATCGACGTGGGCGCCTACCGCGACCTGCACCGCCACCGGCGCTGCCAGAAGTTTCGGCAGGCCTATTCCGGGTACCTCGGATATGACGTGCCGGCGCTGGTGACCGACGGGGGAGCCGCCGGAATCTACGAGGCCGCCATGAAAGGGGCGCTCGACACCATGCACGCCCTCGCCGGTCCCGGGGCCCACTATCTGCTGCCGTTCGGCGCGCGCTCGCGGTTCCTCTTCAAAATGGATTTCGCGGAGGCCGAGTACATCTCCCGCCTGCGCAGCGGCGTGAAGGGCCACTTCAGTTATCGGGAGATCGCCTGGGAGATGAAATGCCGGATGGACGAGGTGGAACCCGAACTGGGCCGCCTGATCGAGGCCACGCCGCCGTGGATCGAGGATCCGCTGCGGCGTTAGTTCGGTAGGGTAGGCCTCCCGGCCTGGCCAGGAGGCCTACCCCACTAAGTAACCAAAACGTCGGCGACTCCTGCCGGTGGTGGAGCGGCAGCCGGGGGCTGCTCAGGCCCGGCCAACTGCAGCGCTTAGTGGGGTAGGCCTTCCCGGCCTGCCCGGGCCCGGCGCGCGCCTTCAGCGCTGGGCAGGCCAGGAGGCCGGCCAGGAGGCCTACCCTACTTATGTGCGGCGCATTACGTGCGGACTCCTCGACCGGAGGTAGACTGATGGAAATCGGAGGACTCATCAATGCCAACGCAAACCAAACCAATTCCGGAAGGTTACCATACCGCAACGCCGTATCTTACGCTCAACGATGCATCGCGCGCCATTGACTTCTACAAGCGCGCTTTTGGCGCTCAAGTGGTCGCCCGAATGGACGGCCCCGATGGAAAGGTCGCCCACGCCGAAATCAGGATCGGGGATTCCATGATCATGATCGGCGACGAAATGCCGGGCATGGGCAACCGGTCTCCTCAATCGCTGGGGGGCACCACGGGCGGCATCATGCTCTACGTTGAAAATGCCGATGCCGTCTTCAAGCAGGCCGTTTCGGCGGGCGCGCAGGTGGAAATGCCGGTCGCCGATATGTTCTGGGGAGACCGTTACGGCCGTCTCAAGGATCCTTTCGGACACTCCTGGTCGATTGGGACTCACGTGGAAGACGTGGCGCCTGCCGAGATGTCCAAGCGTATGCAAGAGGCCATGAGCAAGATGGCCCCGCAGGCGAAGTCGGCCCAATAATCCGGCGTCTCGAGGCCCGCCGGCTACTGAACCGGCTTGATCAGGATCGCCTGGCCCCCGCCGGGCGCCATGTGGACGTGCAGCAGGGTGGCGGCGTTGACGCGCTTCTGCTCGATGGTGGTGTGCTGCGGCTTTTCCGCGGCATCCGGCGCATCCGAGTAGATCTCGGCGACGTATTCGCCGCGGCCGAGGAATTCGAGCGGCAGGTCCACCGTGTTCGGATGCCAGCCGGTGATGCTCCCCACGAACCACTCGCGGCCGCTGCGGCGCGCCACGGTGATATAGTCGCCGGGCTTTCCGCCGAGTACGCGAGTTTCATCCCAGGTGGCCGGGGCGGCTTTCACGAAGTCGAAATCCTTCTGGCCTTTATAGATCTCGGGGTAGTCGGAGACCATCTGCAGGCCGCTTTCGAAAACCGCATAGAGGGCCAGGGCGTGGGCGCGCGTCCCTTGCACCATGGGCTGGCGGTTGCGCGGCTCGAACTGATCGTGGGTGGCGTTGTTGAAGCCGCCGGGGGTGTAGTCCATGGGCCCGGCGAGCATACGGGTGAAGGCCAGCATCACGTTGTAGTCGGGCGTCACGCGCGCGCTCCACTTGTTGTACTCGGCGCCCATCACGCCTTCGCGCGTCATCAGGTTGGGCCAGGTGCGCTCGATCCCGTCCGGTTTGAAGGCGCCGTGGAAGTCGATCATCAGGTGGTGCGCGGCGGCCTTCTGGAGGACGCGCCGGTAGAAGTTCACCATCCACTGGTCGTCGCGATCCATGAAATCGATCTTCACGCCGGCGATCCCCCACTTTTCAAACAGGGGAAATGCCTCGTCCATCTGGCGGGAAATGTCGGTCCAATGGGCCCACAGCCAGATGCGCACGTTCTTCTCTTTGGCGTGCGCCAAAATGGCGGGCAAATCGACGTTCGGCTGCGGGTGGAGCAGGTCGCTGCCGGAATCGTTGGGGCCGGTGCCGCGCGCCGCCCATCCGGCGTCGATCAGCATGTAGGGCATTCCTGACTCCGCCGAGAAATCGACATAGTGCTCCATGGTGGCGGTGTTCATTCCGGGCTGGAAGTTGACGCCCGAGGCATAGCTGCCGCTCCACCAGTCCCAGGAGGTCTTGCCGGGCTTGATCCAGGAAGTGTCGGCGATAGCGGAGGGCGGGTTGAGGCTGGTGATCATGGTGGATTCCACCAGCCGCCCGGGCTGTGCGCCGATCAGGATGACGCGCCACGGCGCATTCACCGGGGTTGCACGGCGGACCGCGATGCCCGGCTCGTCGGCGGAAGGCGCGAGCGTCACGAACATCGATTTCGCATTCCGGCCGTTGTGCTGCAAGTAGGCGCCGGCGTAATTCTCGATATGGGCCTCGGTGATCCCCACCCACGCGATGCCCGGAATGTCCGCGGTGAACGGCATCGCCGCCAGCGATTCCGGATGCAGCGCGCCCAACGGCAGGATGTGGTAGTTGTCCTCGTAAGACGTGCGGAAATTGCGCAGCAGCAGCGGATAGGTGGTGGCTTCTTTGGCGAAGTTGAATTCGGTGCGCTCGTTGACCAGCCGCAATTCGGTGATGATCGGCTGGCTCGGAATCACGTACCGGAAGGCGGCGCCGTCATTATAGGCGCGCGCCTCGACCGTCAGCTTGCGCAACGGAGCACGCGTTTCCTCGACGTCGATCGACAGGGCGCCGGCGACGTTGTGGATCGGGTTGGCCTTGCCGTGAGGCATGGAATACGTCTCGTCGATGGAGCTTGCGTGCCGGCCGGCAATCCGCA
The DNA here is from genome assembly GCA_963796485.1 of Bryobacterales bacterium. GTDB lineage: Bacteria > Acidobacteriota > Terriglobia > Bryobacterales > Bryobacteraceae > CAWCDJ01. Next base: position 1,394,594 of record CAWCLV010000004.1, on the reverse strand, counting down.
TGTTGGGGCCGAGCACCGGCTGGTCCTGGATTTCGAGCCCGAGGGCGGACCGGTCCATCACGGGCTTGCCGCGGTAGGAGACGGTATAGGATAGCTGCCCGCCATCCGTGGAAAACGCGAGTACGATGTTGCCGTCAGGCGAACGGACCTCGTTGGGGTTCTGGGCAAACGCCAGCGTTACGACAGAGAGGAGAATGAGTAGCCGCATCAGATCCACTCTAGCGCTCTGATACCCTGGAAGTAGACCCGCCATATGGCAGTACGCCGTAAACCCGAAATCATGAGTCCGGCCGGATACTGGCCGCAGTTGCGCGCCGCCATTGAAGCCGGCGCCGATTCGGTCTACTTCGGGCTGCATCATTTCACCGCCCGCGCGAAAGTGGGGTTCGGCCTGGATGAACTGCCGGAGGTGATGAGCACGCTGCACCGGCGCGGCGTAAGGGGTTTTGTTACCTTCAACACGCTGGTGTTCGATCACGAACTGAGCGAGGCCGAACGCACTTTGAGGGCGATCGCCGAAGCCGGAGCCGACGCCATTATCGTGCAGGACCTGGGGATTCTGAAGATGGCGCGAGCCGTTGCGCCGGATCTCGAGATCCATGGCAGCACGCAGATGAGCATCACGAATGCCGACGGGGTGAAACTGGCGCAGAGCTTCGGCGCGAGCCGCGTCACCCTGGCGCGCGAGCTTTCGCTGGAGGAAGTACGCAAGATCCGGACTGCCACCGATTGCGAACTCGAGATTTTCGTGCACGGCGCGCTGTGTGTGGCGTACTCGGGCCAGTGCTTTTCGTCGGAAGCCTGGGGAGGACGCAGCGCCAACCGCGGGCAATGCGCGCAGGCGTGCCGCCTGCCGTACCAGATGATCGTCGATGGCACGCTACAACCGCTGGCAGACGCGCGCTACCTGCTTTCGCCGGGTGACCTGTTCGCACTGCGGCAAATTCCGGAAATCGTGGAGATCGGAATCTCCGCGCTGAAGATCGAAGGCCGGTACAAGGACGCGGATTATGTCGCGCTGACCACCCGCGCTTACCGCGAAGCCGTGGATGCAGCCTGGGAGGGTCGCGCGGCAACGCTCGACCGGAAGCGTGAACTGGAGCTGGAGCAGGTGTACTCGCGCGGGCTCGGGCCGCATTTCCTGACCGGCACGAACCACCAGGCGGTCGTCAATGGAAGGGCGCCGCGGCATCGTGGCGTGCTCATGGGCCGGGTGGTCCGCATGTCTGACGAGGGGGTGACGATCGAGCCGGCCGAAGCGCACTCGGTTGCGCCGCTCAAACCCGGCGACGGCGTGGTGTTCGACGCAGCCGACTGGCGCAGCCCGGAGGAAGCGGAAGAGGGCGGGCGCGTTTTCGAAGTGCTCGGACGCGGCAAGATGCTGGAGGTGCGGTTCGCGAATGGCGCGATCCGTGCGGCGCGCGTCCGGCGCGGCGACCTTCTCTGGCGGACGCACGACCCGGAGACCGATCGCGCCGCGCGGCCGTATCTGCAGCCCGCGGCCCCGGTCCGCAAGCAGCCGGTGCGCGTACGCGCGGCGGCTTACGAGGGGGCGCCACTGGTGACGGACTGGACGGTGGGCGCGATCACGGTAACGGTGATTTCGGAGATGGCGCTGGGACCGGCGCGGAACCGTGCGCTCGATGCGGAATTTTTGGCGGCGCAGTTGGGAAGGCTGGGGAATACGCCGTACGAGCTGGCGGGGGTGGAGTTGGAGGCGGCGGGCGCGGTGTTTGCGCCCAGCGCCATGTTGAACCAGGTGCGGCGCGAAGCAGTGGAGCGGCTACAGGAAGCGCAAGGTGGGATAGGCCTCCGGGCCTGTCCAGCCGAGCGCAGCTCGGCCGTTCTCACCGCTTCGCGGGAATGGGCCGGCCAGGAGGCCTACCCCACCTTGCACCTGCTGGTGCGGACGCCCGAACAACTGGATGCCGCCATCGAACTTCGGCCTGCCAGTGTCACGCTCGACTATCTGGATCTCTACGGTCTGAAGCCCTCGATCGCACGCGTGAAGGAGGCCGGCATTGCGGTGCGCGTCGCCAGCCCGCGGGTGATCAAGCCGGGAGAGGAGCGCATCGTCGATTTCCTGCTCGGCTGCGACTGCCCGATCCTGGTCCGGTCCACCGGGTTGCTGAACTCCCTCCGCGAGCGTCCCCATCCGGAACTGATCGGCGATTTCAGCCTGAATGCGGCCAACGCCCTCACGGTCGCCGAGTTGCTGCGGCTCGGGCTCGCCGTCGTCACTCCCACCCACGACCTGAATGCCGACCAGGTGGTGCATCTGGCACGCGAATCGGGCCCGGGCCGGCTCGAAGCCGTCGCGTACCAGCACCTGCCGGTATTCCACACGGAGCACTGCGTCTTCTGCCGGTTCCTCTCGAACGGCACGAGTTACCGCGATTGCGGCCGCCCCTGCGAAACACGCCGCGTTGCGCTGCGCGACGATAGCGGGCGCGCGCACCCCGTCATGGCCGACGTTGGATGCCGGAATACCGTTTTCGGCGCGGAGGCGCAGGAGGCGAGCCTCCACATTTCCGAGTGGATGGATGCCGGCATTCGCCGCTTCCGGCTGGAATTCGTTCACGAATCGGCCGATCAGGTAGCGCGCGTGACCCGGACGTTCCATGACTTCCTCGCTGGAGGGTCCACAGCGGAGGAGTTGGCCGAACAACTTCGCCGCATTTCCCCGCAAGGCACCACCGAAGGCAGCCTGTACGTACCGGAAGGCTATCGCACTCTTCCAATCCTGCAATAGAATTTCCGCGTGCCGCGCGTTACCCTGAGGCCATGCTAAAAATGCTGCGAATTCTACCCCTGTTATTGGGGTGCGTCTTCGCGCAGGCGGCCGACCGCCCCGACCTGACGAAAACGCCGACGCTTTACGTGGTCGGCTACGCGCACCTCGACACGCAGTGGAGGTGGGAATATCCTACGACCATCAGCCAGTACATCAAAGACACGATGCGGCTGAATTTCGATTATTTCCAGAAATACCCGCACTACATTTTCAATTTCAGCGGCGCCAACCGCTACCGCATGATGGAGGAATATTTCCCGGCGGACTACGCCAAGGTGAAGCAGTACGTCGCCGCCGGACGCTGGTTCCCGGCGGGCTCGTCCTGGGAGGAGAGCGATGTCAACTCGCCCAACGCGGAATCCATCATCCGCCAGATTCTCTACGGGAAGATCTATTTCCGCAAGGAGTTCGGGAAGACCAGCGCGGAATACATGCTGCCGGACTGCTTCGGATTCCCGGCGTCGCTGCCGAGCATCCTGGCGCACACCGGGATCAAAGGCTTTTCCACGCAGAAACTCTCGTCCGGATGGCAGCCGGCGCCGCATGTGGGCGGCCCCGGGTCGCCGGAACAGACGCCCGAAGGCATTCCATTCAACGTGGGAATCTGGGAAGGGCTCGACGGCAAGACGGTGATCGCCGCGCTCAATCCCGGCAGCTATAGCGGCTCGGTTACGGCCGACCTGAGCAAGAGCCCGGCGCCTCCGCCGCCGCCCGATCCCTCGCTCACCCCGCAGCAGCAGCAGATGATCCAGCGCTTCCACGCCGAGCAGGTGGATTGGGTGAAGCGCATCCAGATCAATGGCACGCTCACCGGCATTTTCGCCGACTACCACTACTACGGCACCGGCGATATCGGCGGCGCCCCGACCGAGAACTCCATCAAGCTGATGGAAGCGATTGTGACCAAGGGCAAAGCTTCGATCCCGGCATTCGGCGGACGCGGCGGGCGCGGCTTTGGAGGCCAGCAGCCTCCTCCGCCCCCCTCGCCCGAAGTGCAGATGGGCGACGGTCCGGTTCACGTCATTTCGGCGACTGCCGAGCAGATGTTTCTCGATATCGACCCGGCCCAGACGGCGAAATTCCCCCGGTACAAGGGCGATCTGGAATTGATCAACCACTCCGCCGGCTCGATCACGTCCGAAGCGTACATGAAGCGCTGGAACCGCAAGAACGAGGTTCTGGCGGATGCGGCCGAGAAGGCCTCGGTGGCCGCGCAGCTTCTGGGCGGACGGGCCTATCCCCAGGAACGGCTGAACCACGCATGGGGACTGGTGCTCGGCGGGCAGTTCCACGACATCATTCCGGGCACCTCCACGCCGAAAGCCTATGAGTATGCCTGGAACGACCAGATCCTGGCGCTCAACCAGTTTGCGGGCGTGCTGACCAGCGCCACCGAAGCCGTCACGTCGGGGATGAACACCCAGGCGAAGGGCCAGGCGGTGGTGGTCTACAACTCGCTGAACATTCCGCGTGAAGACGTGGTGGAAGCAGCCGTCCAATTCCCCGCCGGCGCCCCAAAGGCCGTGCGCGTTTCCGGACCCGACGGGAAGGATGTTCCGGCACAGATCGAGGGCGGCAAGGTGCTGCTCCTCGCCCGCGTTCCGGCCGTCGGCTATGCCGTCTACGACGTTCAGGCGGCGGACGCGCCCATGCCATCCACTTTGAAAGTCACCGAATCGTCGCTCGAAAACGACCGTTATCTGGTGAAGGTGGATGCCAATGGCGATGTCGCCAGCATCTTCGATAAAGGCGCGAAGAAGGAGCTGCTTTCGGCGCCGATTCACCTCGCTATCAGCACAGATAACCCGCGGAACTGGCCGGCCTGGAACATGGATTACGACCAGGAACGCGCCGCGCCCCGGGCGATTGTCGGCGGACCGGCGAAGGTCCGGATCGCGGAGAACGGCCCCGCCCGCGTGGCGATCGAAGTGGTTCGCGAGACCGAAGGCTCGAAGTTCGCGCAGACCATCCGGCTTTCCGCCGGAGACGCCGGCAACCGGGTGGAGTTCGGCAACGCGATCGACTGGAACACGAAGGAAGCCAACCTGAAATCGGTCTTCCCGCTCACGGCGTCGAACGAGAACGCCACGTATAACTGGGATATCGGCACGATCCAGCGGCCCACGGAACAGGAGCGGCAGTTCGAAGTCGCATCGCACCAGTGGGTGGACCTGACCGACCAGAGCGGCGCGTACGGCGCCACCATCCTGACGGACTGCAAGTATGCTTCGGATAAGCCGGATGACAAGACCGTTCGGTTGACCCTGATGCGCACTCCCGGCACCCGCGGCGGCTACGCCGACCAGGGCACGCAGGACCTGGGCCACCACGAATTCGTGTTCGGCATCGCGGGGCACGCCGGCACCTGGCAGCAGGCGGGGACGGACTGGCAGGCCTACCGTCTCAACCAGCCGCTGATGGCCTTCGAGGGCACGAAGCACGCAGGCGCGCTGGGCAAGACCTTTTCGCTTGTTAACGTCAATAACCCGCGGATTCGCATGCTGGCGCTGAAGAAGGCCGAGCAGAGCGACGATGTGGTGATCAGGCTGGTGGAAATCGACGGCAAAGGCGCTCAGAACGTGCAGGTAGCGTTCCCCGCCGCAACCGTTACCGCCGCGCGCGAAATCAACGGCGCGGAAGAGCCGGTGGGACCAGCTACCGTGAGCGGCGGCAAGCTGGTAACGTCCTTTTCCGCCTTCCAGCCGCGCACGTTCGCGGTGAAACTGCGCGCGGCGTCCAAGCTGTCCGCCATCACCTCGCAGCCGGTGAAACTGACTTATGACACGGCTGTGGCCAGCAACGACGAGATGAAGACCTCCGGCGGATTCTCGGCCGATGGCAAGGCCATCCCGGCCGAAATGATGCCTTCCACGCTGGATTTCGACGGTGTGAAGTTCAGCTTGGCGGCGGCCAAAACCGGCGTGCCGGATGCGGTCGCGGCGAAGGGGCAAAAGCTCCAGTTGCCCGTCGGGAAGTTCAACCGCGTGTACGTGCTGGCCGCCGCCGATGGCGACCAGGCGGGCACGTTCCAGGCGGGCGGCAAGTCCGTCGATGTGACCGTGCAGAACTGGGGCGGCTTCATCGGGCAGTGGGATGACCGCATCTGGGAACCCACGGAAGTGCCCGTTCGCCAGCGTCCGGGAGCGCCCGCGACTGCGCCGCGCACCCGCACCGACCCGTTCGGGAAGATGGTGGGGCTGCGCCCCGGGTACGTGAAGACGACCCCGGTGGCGTGGTTCGTTTCGCACCAGCACACCGCCGACGGCCAGAACGATCCATACGCCTACTCTTACCTTTACGCGTATACGATCGACGTACCGGCCGGCGCGCGAACCCTGACTCTGCCGAACAACGAGAAGATCCGGGTTCTGGCGGTGTCGGTTGCCGAAGAACCGGTAGTCGTCGAGCCGGCAGCGCCGCTGTACGACACGCTGCAGCGGCAGTAGCGACTGCCAACCCGGCCCGCTTCCTTACTGTCAGGGAGCGGGCCGGCTTACCAGCGGGCCTGCCCTACTTTCCCTGGAGTCTTTCCTTCACCACGCCGAGTGCCGCTTTCGCGGCGCCAGTGTCGAAGACGCGCCGCAACCCATATGGCGGCTCTGTGGTGGACGGTTTACACGGGCCGGGTTCAAACGGGCGCGCAATAAAAAAGCCCCACGCCAAGGAGGCGTGGAGCATGAAGTTCTACAGCAATCTGTCTCGGAGGATGACAGACCGATGACGATAGTAACACCGAAGTCCAGTCAAATCAATAACTATAGACCGTCGTAAACCGTCAACTGCGGGCTAGGACGGCTACCGCAGCTCTTCCATTACCGTCTCCAGGACTTCCCTGCCTGGGCGAACCTTATCCTGGGGCAGCGTGGCTACAGGTTCTTCCGAGAGGTTAAGCATGTCGAGGAACGTCGGCTTGTCAGGGTTTACGTAAAGGACGCCGGTCAGGACTTCCCCTTTGGCATCAGCCTCTTCCAGCAGTCCGAGAGCCTTGATCCGGTCGGTCGGGTCGTAATCCTGGTGGACTTTGCGAATCCGAAGATGCGATCCGTCGTGCATCTGGACGTCCATGACCTCGCCCGCGGGAATGTCCACCGAGATTTCCTCGAAGAACGGCACGAAGTCGAGCTCGTGGAGCACCTCCTCGTGGTCCTTCATATAGGCGTAGCTCTTGGTGGAGCCGATGTGGTCGTTGAAAGTCACGCAGGGCGAGATCACGTCTATGATGGAGAGCCCACGGTGCGCGATTGCAGCCTTGATGATGGCCTGAAGCTGCCTCTTATCGCCGCTGAACGAGCGGCCGACGAAGGTGGCGCCCCATTTCATCGCCAGGGCGCAGCAGTCGAACGGCGGCAACTCGTTGGGAGTGCCGGTCTTGAGCGTCGAGCCGACATCGGCGGTGGCCGAGAACTGGCCCTTGGTCAGCCCGTAAACACCATTGTCTTCAATGATATAGATCAGCGGCATGTTGCGCCGGACAAGGTGCATGAACTGGCCCAGCCCGATGGAGGCGGTGTCGCCGTCGCCGCTGACCCCGATGCCCAACAGGCTGCTGTTGGCCAGCAGGGCGCCGGTGGCAATCGCGGGCATGCGCCCGTGGACGCCGTTAAACCCGTGCGAAGTGCCCAGGAAGTACGCCGGGGACTTGGAGGAGCAGCCGATTCCCGAGAACTTGGCAACCCTATACGGTTCCACGCCCAGTTCGTAGAAACATTCAACAACGCGCTCGGAAATGGAGTTGTGGCCGCAACCGGCGCACAGAGTGGTCTTGCTGCCCTTGTAATTCAGGACCTCCAACCCGATCCGGTTGGTCTTTTTCGGTTGGGGTGCGGCGGTGGTGCTCATTTGCCCTCCTGTCGAACGATTTCCTCGGTTACCGTGCGCGCATCAAGCGGCAGGCCGCCGTAGTAGCGGACGCTGCGGAGCTTGGCGATCAGTTCCGCCGCAAACTCCAGGCGCATCATGCCCAGCAGTTGGCCGTCGCGGTTCTGGTCCACTACGTACACGCGTTCGTGGCGCCGGATGAAATCCTCGAGGTGTTCGGTGAACGGATACGCCTTCAGGCGCAGGTAGCTGGCATCGATATCGTACTCGGCCTTCAACTGATCGCAGCTTTCGCGGACGGCGTAATCGGAGGTGCCGATCGCCACGAAACCGATCCTGGCCTTCTCGTTTTTGTGCTCGACGGGCGCGGGGACGTGGGAGCGCATGGCGTCGAACTTGTGCGCCAGGCGGTCCATGTTGTTCATGTAATCGTCTTCGCGCTCGGTGTACTGCGCCTTTTCGTTGTGGCCGCTGCCGCGGGTGAAATAGGAGGCCGACGGGTGGTTGGTGCCGGGCAGCGTGCGGTAGCCCACCCCGTCGCCGTCAACATCTTTATATCGCGCGAACCCGCCCAGCTTGTCCAGGTCTTCGGCGGTCAGCACCTTTCCGCGATTGAGGGGCTTCTCGGGATACTGGAACGGGTCAGCCATCCAATTGTTCATCCCGAGGTCCAGGTCGGTCATGACGAACACCGGCGTCTGGAAGTACTCGGCGAGATCGAATGCCTCGCCCGACATGGAGAAGCATTCTTCGGGCGAGCAGGGGAAGTACATGGGGTGGCGGGTATCGCCGTGGGAAAGCAGCGCGGTAGTGATGAGGTCGCCCTGCTGCGTGCGGGTCGGAAGGCCGGTGGAAGGCCCAACGCGCTCCACATTGTAAATGACGGCCGGCAATTCCGCGTAGTAGCCCAGCCCGATGAACTCGGACATCAGCGAGATGCCCGGGCCGGCGGTCGCGGTCATGGAACGGGCACCCGCCCATCCCGCGCCAAGCGCCATGCCGATCGACGCCAGTTCGTCCTCGGCCTGCACGATGGCATAGGTCGCTTTGCCGGTTTCGGGGTCGTGGCGGAAGCGCTTCATGTAGCCGATCAGCGTTTCCACCAGCGAGGAGGAAGGCGTGATGGGATACCAGGTCACCACGGTCACTCCGGCGAACATCGCGCCGAGGGCGCAGGCCGCGTTGCCGTCGATGATGATCTTGCCGGCGGTGGCGTTCATCCGCTCCACCCGGTAGGGGTCGGACTTGGTGAAGGTCTTCGCCGCGTAATCGTAGCCCGCCTGGGCCGCGCCCCAGTTGAGGTCGGCCGCCTTGGCCTTCTTCTTGCCGAACTGCTTGATCAGGGCCTTGCGAACCTCGTCCATTTCGATCGCGAGCAGGCGTGCGACGACGCCGTCGTAAATCATGTTGCGCACGAGCTTGCGCAGCTTGGCCTCGGGGCACACGGGGGCCACGAGTTTGTCGAAGGGAACAGGGTAGAAGTGCAGGTCGCTGCGGAGTTCGTTGAGCTTGAGCGGCTCGTCGTACACGACGGCGGCTCCGCTCTCCAGCTTCATGACGTCTTCGCGCGCGGTTTCGGGGTTCATCGCAACCAGGAAATCGATCTCCCGGCGGCGGCCGATGTACCCTTGTTTGCTGGCACGGATCGTGAACCACGTGGGCAGGCCCGCGATATTCGAGGGAAACATGTTCTTCCCCGAAACAGGGATGCCCATTTGAAACAGCGCACGCATCAGGACCGTGTTCGCGGTCTGGCTGCCCGACCCGTTCACGGTTGCGACCTGAATGCTGAAATCGTTAACCACCGAGTGGGAAGACTGGCCCGGCAGAGACTCAGCCGGGGAAACCTCTATTGTTGACATCGATTGGGAGTCCTTATTAAGGGGAGTGTGACCCAGTTCACGTTCCTTTAGATTATATGCCAACCCTACCCGCCCGGCGGGAGCCAGGGCGCCCTCATGTTCGGAAAGAGACGGGATGCCGGCCGGGATCGTTGAGATCCGCTAAACGATACGTTCACATCATTTGCATTGATAGCCACTATGCCCCGACCTATAATGGAGCAATTCTGAATTAGGGGCCTTGTCAGTATGAAAAACGTCAGCCGAGTAGCTGCGGTCGCACTGGTTTTCGCCTGTGCATCGTTCGGGCAGGAATTTCGCGGCGCCATCAGCGGCGCCATAACGGACGCCACCGGTGCTTCAGTCGCCGGAGCCAGGGTGATTGCGACGGAAACTCGCACCGGCACCAAGGCGCAAACCACTTCCGATGCGGCGGGCCATTACGCGATCCCGTTTCTCGCACCGGGAGAGTACGAGGTCAGCGCTTCGTCGCCGGGGTTCAAGGCGTTTGTCCGCCGCGGCCTGGCTTTGGGCGCGGGCGACCACCCGGTAATCGACATGCGCCTGGAGGTGGGGGACACCACGCAGTCGGTGGACGTCACCGCCGACGTCCCGCTGGTCAGCGCCGAGAGCGCCTCGGTCGGCCAGGCGGTGACTACCCAGGAAGTGGACGAGTTGCCCCTCAACGGCCGCACTCCGATGGTGCTGGCGTCATTGGCGCTGGGCGTCGTGGCGACCGGCCAGCCCTCGTTGATCCACCCGTTTGACAGCGGCGCCGGAAATGCCTGGAGTGTCGCGGGAACCGCCGCCCAGACCAGCGAATTGCTGGTGGACGGCGTCCCGAATGCCACCTGGGACGGCCGCCTGGCTTATAGCCTGCCGCAGGATGCGGTGCAGGAAGTCCGGGTGAAGGCTTTCGACTCGGACGCTTCCTTCGGCCACACCGGCGGCGGCACCCTCAACCAGGTGATGAAGACCGGGACGAACCTGCTGCACGGCACCTTGTGGGAGTACAACCAGCCGAACACCCTGACCGCCAACGATTTCTTCAACAACTCGAAGGGCATTGCGCGGCCACTGACGCACCTGAACCAGTACGGGGTCACCGCCGGCGGCCCGGTATTCGCGCCCAAAGTGTTCGACGGCAGGAACAAACTGTTCTGGTTCTTCGCGTGGGAAGGGATGAAGGACGGTCAGCCGAACGCCAGCCTGCTGACCGTTCCGACCGCCGCGGAGAGGGGGGGCGACTTTTCCGCCGTCCTGGCCGCCGATAAAGCCGCGGCCCAGCTTTACGACCCCTACAGCGCGGTCGCTAACGGCAGCACGATCACCCGCACCGCCTATCCCAACAACGTGATCCCGAAGACCCAGTTGAACGCGGTCGCGCTGGCCTACCTGAAATATTACCCGGACCCGAACGTGGCCCCGACCCGCGCCGACGGGTATCAGAACTTCGGCAACAACGCCACCACGAACGACAACTACAACAACGAGATGGGGCGGCTCGACTACAACATGAACGACCGCAGCCGGCTGGCGTTCAATATCCGCAAATCCGACTACACGCAGTCGAAGAACAATTACTTCGACAACGTAGCGGAAGGCTCGCTGCTCATGCGCAGCAACTGGGGCGCGACGCTGGACGAGGTCTACACCATCAATTCCTCGAACGTGCTGGATCTGCGGTTTAACTATACCCGCATGGCCGAGAACCACGACCTGCCGAGCCAGGGGTTCGACCCGACGTCGCTGGGCCTCCCGGCGTACCTCGCGGGCAACTCCAACTACCTGCAAATGCCGGTGGTTTCTTTCAGCAGCAACAGCGGGTTCCAGAACCTCGGCGCGACCGGCGCGGACAAAATTCCGTCGCAATCGTTCCAGTTATACGCGAGCTGGGCGCGGGTGATGGGCAACCACACGGTAAAGTTCGGAACGGATGACCGGCAGTACCGGCTCAACACCTTTACGGCCGGCAGTTCCACCGGACAGTTCTCGTTTTCGGGCAATAGCTGGGTCAGGGCTTCGAGCAGCGCATCGTCCACGGTCGCGATGGGCCAGGATTTCGCGTCTTTCCTGCTGGGCCTGCCCTATACCGCCAGCGCCTCGACCTACGACATCAATACCTACGGCTCGTGGTATTCGTACTACGGCTCCGGGTTCATCCAGGACGACTGGCGGGTCAAGCGCAACCTGACCATCAACCTTGGGCTGCGCTACGAGCACGACGGACCTTACCACGAGAACTACGCGCGCACGGTGAACGGTTTCGATACGACGTCCGCCAACCCGCTGGCCTCGGCGGCGCAGGCGGCGTATGCCAAGAGCCCGATCAGCCAGCTTTCGGCGCAACAGTTTCAGGTGCTGGGCGGGCTGAGCTTCGCCGGGGCGGGGAACAACACGGCATTCCAGAACTCTTCGCACCTGTTCAGCCCGCGCGCCAGCATTGCGTGGTCGCCGGACCGCTTCCACGGGAAAACCGTGATCCGCACCGGCTTCGGGATGTTCGTAGCCCCGATCGCGGTTTCCTACGTCGGCCCGGATGGCAAATACTCCACCAGTCCGCGCACTCCGCTGGGCCAGGAGGGCTTCAGCCAGTCCACCCCGGTGACCGCGACCAACGACAACTATCTGACCCCTGCGGCGACGCTCAGCAGCCCGTTTCCGACCGGATTCCTGCCCACGGCAGGATCGTCGCTGGGGCTGCTCACCTATGCCGGCCAGACGCTTCAGTTCCTCAACCCGAACATGAAGAACGGTTACTCGGTGCGTTGGAACTTCGACATCCAGCAGACGCTCTCGCCGAACACCATGCTCGAGGTGGCATATATCGGAAACCACGGCGTGCACCTGCCGGTGAACGTGACGCAGTTGAACGGGATCCCGCGGCAATACCTGAGCACCCTGGGGGTGCGCGACCCGAACGTCAGCTACCTGACGAACTCGGTGGCCAACCCCTTCTCCAAACTCCAGACGAGCCAGAACGGGTCCACCACATCGGTGGCGCAGTTGCTGGCGCCGTTTCCGGAATTCCCGGTCGGCGATTCGGCCACCGGCTGGAACGGCGGCGGCGGAATTCTCGAGTTCAACAACGATGTGGGCAGCTCATACTTCCACAGCCTCAACGTCCGGCTGCAGAAGCGCACCTCGCACGGGCTCACGCTCAACACCAACTTCATCTACTCCAAGCTGATCGAGCAGTTGAGCTGGCTGAACGCCTCGGACCCGGTGCCGGAACGGCGCGTTTCCCCGACCGATCGCCCGCTGCGCTTCGTCGCCAGCGCGGTCTACGAATTGCCGGTGGGAAGAAACAAGCTCGTCAACCTGCAATCGCGGTGGAGCAACACGCTGCTGGGCGGCTGGAGAGTGACGAGCATTTACTCCAAGCAAGTCGGCGGGCCGATCAACTGGACCAACGGGAGTTCCACCAGTCCGGGAGATTACGTGTACTTCGGCGGGCCGCTGAACCTCGACCCCCGCAACGTCAACGGAGTGGCGTTCGACACCTCGAAATTCTCCACCAGTTCGACCAACGCGTTCCAGTATCACCTGAGGACGTTTTCCACCACCTTCGGCAACCTGCGAACGGACGGAATCAACTCGCTCGATTCCTCCGTGATCAAGCGGTTCCAGTTCACCGAGGCGAAGCGGTATTTCGAGCTGCGCGGCGAGATGTTCAACGTGGCGAACCACCCGGCATTCGCGGCGCCGAATACGACCGCGACCAATTCGGCTTTCGGCACGATCACATCCACCGTGAACCGTTTCCGGACGGTGCAGCTATCGGCCAAAATCGTCTTCTGATTGAGGGCGGGGGGCCGCTGCGGCGGGAAAGAATACTGTAACGGCCGTGCCCTCGCCCGGCGTACTATCGACCCGAACCGCCCCGCGCAACATTCGCACGATACCCGCGATGGCGGCCAGTCCGAGTCCGCGTCCCGTGAACTTGGTGGTGAAGAACGGGTCGAAAATCCTCGGGCGGATGGCGGCTTCGATCCCCGCGCCGTTGTCCCGGACGTCGAGAATCACGGCTAGCCCCAGCTCCGGCGGGCCCACATCGTAGGGCTCCTCAGCGGCCGCCGGCTCGATCTCCCGGGTACTCGTGCGCACAAGGACTCGTCCTGGTCCTACCTCGATGGATTCCGCGGCGTTGAGCATCAGGTTGATCGCGACCTGCTGCATTTGAGTCACGTCGGCACGGACGGCCGGCAGATCGCCGGCCAGGTCCAATTCGATGCCGATCTCGTCGCGAATGGCCCAGCGAATCAGGGAAGCGGCGTCCCGCACTACCTGCGACAGATCGAGCGGCCTGACCAACATCTGGCCTTTGCCCGCGTAGGCCAGCATCTGCTTAATCAGATCCGCCGCCCGGTTTCCGGCCGTTTCCGCCCGCTCCAACAGTTCCTCGGCGTGCCCGCCCGGCTCGGTGATCTCCCGCGTCAGGGCGATGTTGCCGAGCATTCCCATCAGCAGATTATTGAAATCGTGGGCCACGCCGCCGGCGAGCACGCCGAGGCTCTCCAGTTTCTGGCTCTCTCGCAGCCGGCTTTCGATGCGTTTGCGCTCGGTGATATTGCGGTCAACCCGCAGCAGGCCATACGGACCACCCTTCTCGGCTCGCAGCACCCAACGGCTCAGGTCCTCCGAGATGCGGCCGTCCCTCGCGGTGTGCTTCAGTTCGCCGTTCCACTCTCCGTGTTCCAGCAGCTCCTTGACGATCTCCTCACGCGGCGCGGGAAACACGGTGTGTAGCAGTTCGTGCACCTTCCGGCCGAGCGCTTCTTCGCGAGTCCAGCCGTACGCCTGCTCAGCTCCGCGGTTCCAGAACAGAACGGTCCCGTCAAGCTTTTCCGAGATGATGCAATCCGGTGCGAGGTCGAGAAGCGCCGCCTGTTCTTTGGCCAGATTCTCGGCCCTTTTTCGTTCGGCCACCTCCTGTTCGAGCCGTTCTTTCTTTGCTTCCAGCCGCGCCGTGAGACTCTCGGCCTGCTGGCGTGCCTGGACCAGATTCGTCACATCCGTTGCAAAGAACAGGATGGCCTCGAATTCCCCTGCTCGGCTGCGCATCGGTTGTATCGTCAGATCCAGGTAAGGCGCGTCCACGGTTTCGTACGCAGGCCGGAGCGGTACGTGCCATTCCGTCGCTGTATAGGGGCGCCCGCTCTCGGCGACGCCGTCTACAATCTGGAAAAACTCCGGGCTGACCCTGGGGTGCGCTTCCCGGATGCTGCGGCCGGTCAGATGCACGGGAGAGAGTTCGCGTACCCGCCGGTTAGCGAATACATACGTTTGCTCAGGTAGCCGGATCAGCGCGACCAGCGCCGGTACATTCTCAAATATCTCCTCCAGTTCCTGCCATTTGCCTTCCGCCCGCCTCCGCGCGCCCCGCTCCCGGTCCAGAACCCGGTCTTGCTCCAGCATATGGCCGGTCATGTCGCGTACGATTTGGGAGAATCCGTGAAGTTCGCCGGCTTCATCATGTAACGCCCGAATCGTCCCGGAGACCCATACGCGCGAGCCGTTTTTCCTGACCTGCCAAAGCTGGGTTTCCGCCATTCCGGTACGAGCGGCGCGGCCCGTGGCATCTTTCCTGACGTTCGCGGCGCGGTCCTCCGGTGTGAACAGAAGATCGATGGACTCGCCTTTGATTTCCGCTCGCCTATACCCGAAAATTCTCTCCGCGCCGGCGTTCCACTCGACGATTTTTCCGTTGGGATCGAAGTGTATTACCGCGTAGTCCTGAAGCGCTCGCTCGACGTCTCCGAGACGCTGAGACCGGGCATCGGAGAGACGAATCTTGCGACTCACGGTTGGACGCCCCCCTGACGAGGAGTGCACCCCGAGGTCCGTTCTATCGGATATTACGGTGGTTCGGTTTAGAGGCGAGTTAGGCGATGACTTATATGTCCTCGAGCGCCTGCGATAGGCCGGCAAGGGCGTCCGAACCGGTCCGGCAGAGGCGCGCCGCTTTGCGGGACTTAGCTAAGTCAGCGGCGAATTCGCCCGCCGGTTTACTGCTCGTGCACGTCTTCCAGGTAGGTGTACCCGTGCAGGCCCTCTTCGTAGAAGCGCAGCAGCGAGCCGCTCTCCTCGTAGGTGAGCCGGCCCTCGCGCAGCGCGGTTTCCACGTCGCGGCGGAGGCGGGTGACCAGGGCGTCCGAATTGAACTGTACGTAATTCAGCACCTCGCGGACGGTGTCCCCCTTGATCACCGAGTCGAGCACCACGTCGCCGGTCGGCCCCAGACGGACGTGAACGGCATTGGTATCCCCGAACAGGTTGTGCAGGTCACCCAGGATCTCCTGGTACGCTCCCAGGAGAAAGGCCCCCAGGTAGTAGTCGCCGCCCTGGAAGGTGTGGAGTGCCAGAGTGCGCTTCACGTCGCGCCGGTCGATGAACGCATCCACCTTGCCGTCGGAGTCGCAGGTGATGTCGCCCAGAACGGCGTGCTGAGTGGGTTCCTCCTCCAGCCGGTGAATCGGCATGATCGGGAACAGCTGCTTGATGGCCCAACTGTCAGGCATGCTCTGGAACAGCGAGAAATTGCAGAAGTAGGTGGCGGAGAGCATGGCGTCGATGCCCTCCAGTTCTTCGGGGAAGTAGTCCAGATCCCGGGCCAGTTTCTGGATTTTCCGCGAAATCGCCCAGTAAAGGTTCTCGGCGATGCAGCGCTGCTCGAGCGAGAGATAGCCCAGGCTGAAGAGGTTCAGCGCCTGGTCGAGCGCCTGCTGGGCATCGTGATAGCTTTCGAGCAGGTTCTTGGTGGTGAGGCTGCGGAACGTCTCCTGCAGGTCGATCAGCGGCTGTTCGGCATCTTGCGGCGGCTCGGGTGTGGCATCCGCCTCCCCCATCCCGGAAACTCCGAGGACGTTGAACACGAGCACGCTGTGGTAGGCGGCGATGGCGCGCCCGCTCTCGGTGACGATCGTCGGGTGGGGCACCCCGACCTCATCGCACACGTTCTGGACGTGGTAGATGATGTCGTTGGCATATTCCTGGAGCGTGTAGTTGACGCTCGATTCGAAGTCGGTCTGGGAGCCGTCGTAGTCGATCCCCAGACCGCCGCCGACGTCCAGGTAGCGCAGTCCCGCGCCGGCGCGCGCCAGGTCCACATAGACGCGAACCGCTTCGTTCACCGCGCCCTTGATCTGCCGGATGTTGGTGATCTGGCTGCCCAGGTGGAAATGCAGCAGGTTGAGGCAATCCGCCATGCCCTGGTCTTTGAGTTCCTGGAGCGCCCGCATGGCTTCGGTCGCCGAAAGCCCGAACTTGGAGCGGTACCCGCCCGAGGACTTCCAACGGCCGGAACCGCGGCTGGCCAGCTTCACACGCAGGCCGATCATCGGGCGCACGCCCACCTTCTGGCTGTATTTCAGGATCAGGCCGAGCTCGGTGTACTTTTCGACCACCGGGATGATCTTGCGCCCGACTTTCTGGGCGAGCATCGCCATCTCGATGTATTCGTCGTCCTTGAAGCCGTTGCAAACGATGGGGGTATCGTTGTCTGCCATGGCCATGACGGCCATCAATTCGGGTTTGGAGCCGGCTTCCAGCCCGAAGTGGTAGGGCCGGCCGAATTCCAGGACCTCTTCCACCACCTGGCGCTGCTGATTCACCTTAATCGGGTAAACGCAGCAGTACTCGCCCTGGAAGCGGTGTTCGGCGATCGCCGTGGCGAAGGCGCTGTGCAGTTCGCCCAGCCGGTGCTTGAGGATATCGGCGAAGCGGATCAGGATCGGCAGATTGATGCCGCGCAGCACCAGGGTATCCACCAGTTCCTTCAGGTCGATGGACCGGGCCGGGTCCTTCTCCGGGTGTACCCGGACGTGGCCATTGTCCCCGACCGAAAAATAGCCCTTTCCCCAGCTCGCGACATCGTACAGGTCGCTGGCTACCTGGGGCGTCCACCGCTCCGTGGGCTCCATGACGAGGGAACCCTTTCGGCCATTTCTTTCCAACGCGTTGCCTCTCCTTACCCCTCAGTGTCCTTCAAAACGGCCAAAGTGCACAAGGAGAAACTGCGTTACAGCCGGGCGCCGGCCCGGAAGAGCCGGATCGCGGCGCCACCGGGGGTCGGCCAGCGCCGCCTATCGCCGAAATAGAAAATATCTATTCGCATTTCGGATTTGGCCGGGCTAGAGTGGATGAAACATTAATCTTCACCCGGCAGCCCCGTCGGCCAGCCGCCTTTTAGCCTCGCCGCTAAAGCGATACCGCTCACATACATTCCAGCAGGAGGGATTTCGTGAATCAGATAGGGATTCGACTATTTATCGGCGCCTCGCTATTTCTGGCGGCGGCTTCCGCGCAGTCCACCGACCCGCAGTCCGGCGCCGCGCAGGCTCCGGCCACGGCCCAGGCCCCCGCCGCCGCGCAGGCTCCGGCCCCCGCACCGGCCCCCGCCGCCGCGGCGACGCCCGCCCCGTCCCCGTTTACCCATTGGGGGACCGACTTCAGCTTTCTGTTCGACGGCTACGTGGACGCTAACTTCAACCATCCGGACTCGGGGTTCAACGGCCTGCGAAATTTCGACGTCCGCTCCGATACGGCGCACCTGAGCTCGGCAATGATCACGATCGACCACGCGCCGGGGCCCGTCGGCTTTCACCTCGACGCCGGGTTCGGGCAGCAGTTCCGGATCATTGGGGCCAGTGACCGGGCTCCCGACCAGTTGGACTACATTCAGCAGGCCTACGTCAGCCTGAAGCCGAAATCCTGGCACGGTCTGGAAATCGATGCCGGCAAGTTCTGGACTTCGGCGGGCGCCGAGGTGGTCCCCACCAATCAGGACTGGAACTACTCGCGCTCGCTGCTGTTCGCCCTGGCGATTCCGTATTACCACTTCGGCGTGCGCGCGTCGTTCCCCATTGGGGCGCACTTCACCGGAGGCGTGCAGGTGGTGCAAGGGTGGAACAACGTGGAGGACAACAACAGCGGGAAGACCATCGGCCTGAACGGTGCCTACGCCTGGAAGAAAGTCACGTGGACCAACGTGTATTATGTCGGCCCGGAGAAGTCGCACACCAACCAGGGAGTGCGGAACCTCTACGACACCACGGTGGCGGTCAACCCGACGGACAAGATCAGCTACTACGTCAATTTCGATTACGGGCGCGACAAGAATATCGGGCCCGGCTCGCAGCAGTGGACCGGGCTTGCGGGCGCGGCGCATTTTCAGTTGACGCCGAAGGTGTCCCTCGCGACGCGGGTCGAGTGGTTCGACGACATGGATGGATTCGCCACCGGGCTGCCGCAGCAATTGAAGGAATTCACGCTGACCGGCGAGTACAAGCTGACCGGCTGGCTCCTGAGCCGCCTCGAGTTTCGCAACGACTGGTCGAATATGTCGTACTTCGAGTCGCAGAACGGGGGGACATCGCACAGCCAGCCCACGGTGCTGCTCGGAATGGTGGCATTCTTCGGGCCTAAGAAGTAACGGCGGAAGGCAAACGGAACAGGCGATGCCGATAAGAATTTCCGATATCTCAAATAAGAATGTTTCGTTTGAACCTTCGGCCGGTCTGACGGAGAATAGCATCAACCGGGCGCCGCGCCTTGCGGAGCGGCCCATTTCGCACTCACTCCGTCGTGATTGTGCCGCCTTGATCCGGCACGCTGGGTAGCCATCACTCTCCAAGAAAATGCAGCGCGGGAGAACTGTATCCGCTCTGCGGTGGGAACAACGCAAGTCACAGGACGGTAAACACGATGAAAAAAATCGAGGCAATCATCCAGCCCTTCAAGCTGGAAGCCGTGAAAGAAGCGCTGCAGGCCATCGGAATCGACGGCATGACCATCTGCGACGTGCGCGGCCATGGCCGGCAGAAAGGCCATACCGAAACCTACCGCGGGCAGGAATACAACGTGGATCTTCTGCCCAAGGTGAAGTTGGAGATCGTGGTCGCTGCCGACCGCTACGCCGAGGTGATCAAGGTACTGACGGAAGCCGCCCGCACCGGCAAGATCGGCGATGGCAAGGTCTTCGCCTACGACATCGCGGAGGCCATCCGCATCCGCAACGACGAGCGGGGCGAGGCCGCGCTCTGAGAGGGGGCCGCTCGAAACGGCCGAATATTCATAAACAGGAGATGAGATATGGGAGCGAATAAAACGCAGGCACAAGCGGTGGCGTTATTTCTGGTGGCATTTGTCCTGATTGCCATGGGCTTGGCGGCCAACGTGAGTTATCTGGCCCTGGGTGCCGGGCTGGCGCTGCTGGGAGTATCGATGGCGGTCTTTGCCAAGTGCAAACCGTGGGAGCACTCCGAGGAATAACGAGGGAGAGAGACATGGCGATCATAGGAATTCTAATAACGTTTCTCGGGTTCATCATCAGCATGTTGAGCCTGACCATGGCGTCCGGGGTGGGCGGCCGGATGGCGATCGTGCTGATCGGACTGGCCGTAAGCCTGGCCGGGATCATCGGCGTGCTCAACCCCGCCTACATGAAAAATGCGATCTGGAGGAAATAGCTTCGTGAAGCGACCAACTCTATTCATTTCGACGATCCTGATGGCCGCCGGGCTGGCTATGGCGCAAACTCCCGCCGCCGCGCCTGCCGCCACCGCGATCACAACGAACGATATCAAGAGCGTCGAGGCCCCCAAGCCGGAAGCGCGCGCCGCGGGTGATCCGGACGGAAGTCTCACCGGGACCGTGGCGGATGTTCCGCCCTCCGACGCGAAGAAGGGTCTGACTGTTGGTGACGTGATCAACCAGGTCGGGCAAAACAAGATCGCGATCAACTTCACCTGGACGCTCATCACGGGCTTTCTCGTGATGTTCATGCAGGCGGGGTTCGCCATCGTGGAGACCGGTTTGTGCCGGGCGAAAAACGCGAACCACACGATGATGATGAACTTCATGGTGTACGGCATCGGTATGCTGGCTTACTGGCTGATCGGCTTCACCATCCAGATGGGAGGCGTGGGCGGAATCGCCAACCTGGGCGGCGCCTCACCGCTAAGCCAGGAATGGACCATGACGCTTTTCGGGAAGCCGTTCGGTCTCTTCGGCCAGCACGGGCTCTTTCTGACGCAGGGCGGCACGTATGACGTCGGCGTGATGGTGGTGTTCCTCTTCCAGATGGTGTTCATGGACACCGCGCTCACGATCGTCACCGGTTCGGCGGCCGAGCGCTGGAAATACGCGGCGTTTCTGGTTTCCTCGTTCCTCATGGGCGCGTTCATCTATCCGCTGTTTGCCAACTGGGCCTGGGGCGGCGGCTGGCTGGCCAACCTGGGGGCGAACTTCGGGCTCGGCAAAGGCTATTGCGATTTCGCCGGCTCGGGTGTGGTGCACGCGGTGGGCGGCCTTTCGGCCCTGGCGCTCTCTATGATCATCGGTCCGCGCCTGGGCAAGTATACGCGCACCGGCAAGCCCAACGCGATCATCGGGCACGATATCGTGCTGGTGCTGACGGGATGCTTCATCCTGGCGTTCGGCTGGTTCGGCTTCAATCCCGGTTCGACGCTCGGCGCTTCCGGCAACGGCAGCCTGCGGATCGGCTCGGTTGCGGTCAATACGATGCTGGCCGGCATGACCGGCGGCTTCGGCGCCATGTTCTACATGTGGATGCGGTACGGCAAGCCGGACGCTTCGATGTCCGGTAACGGCCTGCTGGCCGGCCTGGTGGCCATCACGGCGCCATCCGGTTTTGTCAACACGGTCGGCGCGAGCATCATCGGCTTGATCGCCGGCGTTCTGGTTTGCCTCTCGGTCGAGTTCGTGGACCGCGTGATGAAAGTGGACGACCCCGTGGGCGCCATTTCGGTCCACGGCGCAAACGGACTGTGGGGGGTCATCTCGGTGGGCCTCTTCGCTGACGGCAAGAGCAACTACGGCGGTTCGTGGAACGGCGTCAACGGGTCCGTAACCGGCCTGTTCTACGGCGATGCGAGCCAGTTGGTTGCGCAGTTGATCGGCGTCGCGACGCTGATCGGCTTCGTCTTCTGCTTCACCTTCGCGGTGAACCTGGTGGTGGACAAGGTGGTCGGCCAGCGTGTTTCCGCCAAGGCGGAACTCGAAGGCCTGGACCTCCCCGAAATGGGCCAGCTCGGCTACCCCGAGTTCGAACTCAAGGCGCGGCCCGCCGCCGCCCAGTAACATGAATAGCGAACTGACCATTGCAAGCGGCGAGCTTACCCAAAGCGCGCCGCTCCGGCTTCCCCCGGTTCCCTGGCGAGACCCTCACACGGTCTCGCCCGCCAAGCTGCGGGAGTATATCGAGAAGCTGGAACTGGCGTGCGAACAGAACCCCGCCTCGGCCGATCTGCGGACGTGCCTGGGGATGGCGCACGCCATGAACTATAGCGTCTATAAGTCCGAGGATGCGCTCGAAGCGGCGATTCAGCTGGAGCCCGATAACTTCTTCGCGCAGTTCAAGTACGCGGAGCTGCACTACCGGCTGCGGGCGCTGAAGCGCGCCGAGCAGGAGACCCTCAGGGCCTCCGAGCTGGCGCAAAACTCCTGGGAGTTATCGCTCGCCCGCAAGCAGTTGCTGGAAATTCGCCGGCTGATGCGTGAAGGAACGCAGAAACCGGAGTGGACCAAACCATTAACCGGCCCGGCCATCTGGCTAGCGGCCATGACCATGATTCTCTGCCTGGTGGTGTACTGGAAATGATTACTGCGAAGTGGAGTTATTTTGCCGGAGCCAGCATCCTGGCTTCTTACTTTCTGCTTTCGAACGGCGCGCCTCCCCTGGCCGTATTGGCCGGGCTGAGCGGGGCCGCCATGTTCGTGAGGCGTTCGAAGAAGCGCGCCGCGTGACTGCGGGGTAACCATGCCTTTGACGGTCTCGCCATCGCTTCTGGTGTTTTTCGGGTCCGGGGGAGCGGCCAAAGTCCCGCTCTCGATGCTGGTGGTATTCGTCTCGGCGAAACTGATGGCGGAACTGGCCGAGCGGGTAGGCCAGCCGGGGATCGTCGGCGAAATCGTGGCGGGCATTCTGATCGGGCCGAGCGTTTTGGGCTGGCTGGCTCCCAACGAACTCCTGAGCGCGCTGGCGGATCTCGGCGCCATGTTCCTGTTGTTCCGCGTGGGCCTGGAGGTCAAGTCCTCCGAGTTGATGAAGGTCGGGGGGACCGCGACCCTGGTGGCCTGCTCCGGCGTGTTCTTCCCGTTCATCATGGGGACCGGCATCCTGCTGCTGTGGGGCGCCGGCAGCCATGAAGCCGTGTTCGTGGGCGCCTCCATGGTGGCCACCAGCGTCGGCATCACGGCACAGGTGCTTTCCGCGAAGGGGCTGCTGCACGAAGTCTCGAGCAAGATCATCCTGGCCGCGGCGGTGATCGACGACGTGCTCGGATTGCTGGTGCTGGCAGTGGTGAGCAGCCTGACGCACGGCAAGCTGGACGTGCTCGGGCTCTCGCTGACCGCGCTCAGCGCCGTCGCGTTTACGGTGATTGTCGCCAAGTGGGGGACTCACACCATGAAGCGCGTGGTGCCTCACGTGGATACGCGGCTGAAGGTGGCGGAGTCGCGGTTCGTCCTCGCCATCAGCCTGTTGTTTGCGCTGGCGCTATTAGCTGTTTACACGGGGGTGGCGGCGATCGTGGGAGCGTTCCTCGCGGGCCTGGCTCTCGGAGAGAGCGCGGGACAGCGGGAGCGCGACCTGTCACAAGGCGTCGCCGAGTTGCTGGTGCCGTTTTTTCTGGTCGGCGTGGGGCTCCACGTGGATCTTTCCGCGTTTTCGACCGCCTCCACGGCGTTATTGGCCGTCGCGATTCTCGCGGCGGCGGTAGTTTCGAAGTTCATCGGGTGCGGTCTCGGCGCAGCCGCCCTCGGCAGGACGGAAGCGCTGCGCGTCGGTGTCGGAATGATCCCGAGGGGCGAGGTGGGAATGGTGGTCGCCCAGATCGGCCTCGGATTCGGAATTCTGTCGCGAGCAAGCTACGGAGTCGTTGTGTTCATGTCGGTGGCCACCACGCTGGTCGCTCCTCCCCTGATCAAGATCGCCTACCGGGGTCTGACGAGGGAGGAGGGTACAGAGATGGAAGAAGAATTCCTCCCCCTGAGATAAGCGCACATGAAAGAAATCTTCTACGATGCCAACCCGCCCCACGGCGAAAAGGGCAGTTTTCGAAAAGTCACCGTAACACTTCCCCCGGATTTATATGAACGACTTATTCGGGAATCGGCGCGCCGCAAGATCGCCGGCGAGCCGAATCAACTGGTCTCCGCTCTCCTCCGGGAGGCCGTCACGCAGTATCTGGAACAGATGAATTGACGGTTTGCGAGGTTTCCCGCAGCGAATCCGCGGGGGGCCTCGCCTCCGCGCTTTTTCTCACCTGCGCCGCGGCCTTCCGGCCCGCGATAAACGCATGGTCGGAATTGTAGTATTCCCACTCGCTGTAGCGTCCCGCCAGCAGGATGTTGCGTTCCGCCAGCCACTCGCGAATGACGTTTACCGCCGCCGCGCGTCCGTGGTCGTAGACCACGTAGGCGTAGGGCAGGTCGCACTGGGCTGTGGTCACGATCGGATCGTCCGCGCGGAAGATGCCGACGCGCCGGCAGTCCTCCATGCAGCGGCGGACCAGTTCATCGCCCTCGCAGGGCAGCGGCTTGGACCGGGAATAGGTGATTTCGCAAGTCAATCCGAACCCGCCCGGAGGGTTGCAGAAGGGGCTGGCGTTTCCCTGCACGAAGATGCGGTGGAAGACGGTATCCTCGGGGTAATAGATCCAGTGCTTCTCGGTCAGGTTCTCTCTTCCGACGCCGATGTGGACGCACCGCACCGAGACATGCCGCAGTTGCGCGGCTGAGGAGCGGATCTCGGCCGGCGCCGCATCGCCGATCGCGCGCACCAGCGCCGGCAGCGGCATGGTGCTGATCAGGGATTCGTAGCGCAGTTCCCTGCCGTCCGCCAGAGTGACCGTGCGGTGGCGCGGTGAGACCGCCACCACGCGGCTGTTCAGGCGCACGTCGCCCTTCAGGTGGGGGAGCCAGGCATCCATCAGAGCCTGAAATCCGCCGCGCAACGGATACCCGAACCGCGCGTTGGGCCCCATGGGCTTGGGAGAGGGAGAGAGCGCGCCCTCGATCATTTCGGCCAGGTCCGGCAGCGGTACGCGCCCGCCCAGCCACGACGTTTCCATTTCGTGCAGCGGCACCGCCCACAGCTTCCGGTTATAGGGAATGGCGAAGTGCTTCGCGATCCCCGCACCCCAGACCTTGTAGATGAACTCCTCGAAGTTGCGCGGCTGCGACCCCGCTTCCACCAGCGGAGCCGAGGACTCCAGAATGCCGTCCCCGCAGCAATCCTCCACGCCGCTCTTGCAGGCCCCGTTTCCGTTTCCATTGCCATGCCCGTTGGCCTTCTTCGCCGGTTTGAGAGACCCGAACCGCGCTTCGATGGCGCCCACGATGCATTCCTTGATGACCTCGGGGGGCAGCCCGTAGAGAGAGCCCTGGAAAGGGTACCGCGTGTAGGCGTTCTTGCTGTAGATCCAGGCCTCGCGATCCTGCCAGTGGACATTGTCGCCCAGCAGCATCTGGTAGAGCTGGTGGACGTAGGGCTCATTCGAGAACATGATGTGGCCCGCGAAATCGAACGTGAAGCCGTCCACTTCGAGCGACCGGCACCAGCCGCCGACGCGCGAGTTCCGTTCCAGCAGAAGCGCGTCCTGGCCCAGGTGGTAGGCCGCGCTCAGGCCCGTGGGGCCCGCCCCGATTACGATGGTGCGCCCGTCGCGCCCGGAAACGCGGCGTTGGCGGCGTTCGGTGGCCGCCGCGATTTGTTCGCGCATCCGCGCGACGGTATCGTCCCAGGAGGTGCGCTTCAGCACTTCCTGCATCCGCGTGCGGCGCGCGGATCGCTCTTCCGGTCCGGCCGCCAGCGCGCGCTCGCAGGCCGCGATGAAGCCGCCGGGCGTCGAACCCAGGTAGACGATATCGCCGTAGGGTTCGGCCACGTCCGTAATCGGCGTGCTGACGATCATTTTCCCCGCGGCCATGTATTCCAGCGTCTTGGTGGGGCTGATGAACTGCGTGGAGCGGTTGCGCGCGAAGGGGAGCAGGCAGACGTCCCAACCCTTCAGATAGGAAGGCAGCTGCCGGTAGCTGCGCTGTCCGAAATAATGTACGTTGGCATGCCGCGGCAGCACGCCGGGGTCGATCTTCACAACCGGACCGACCATCACGAACTGCCATTCCGGGTGCGCTTTGGCTGCGGCGTCCAGCAGGGGAATATCGAAGCGCTCGTCGATCACGCCGAAGAAGCCCAGCCTGGGATGCGGCAGGGCCGCCTGGTCCTCCGCCTCCGGCATTCCGTTGGCGGCCGCGGCGAAGTGGCGGGCGTCCACGCTCGAAGGGAAGCAATGCACGTTGGCGTGCCGGTCTTTTTTGGCGCGATAAAGACTCGGCCCGCCGGTGAACACGATATCGGCGCGCTCGATCAACTGTTCTTCCCGTTCCAGCAGCTGCGGCGGAGCGTTCAGGAAGGCGGAGAGTTCGTCCATGCAATCGTAGACCACGGCCTGGGGTTTCAGTCCGTCGGCCAGCGGAAGCGCCATCGGCGTGTAGAACCAGAGGACGCAGTCCGCCGCGTCGTGGTGTTCGAGCAGTTCGCCCATCAACGTCCGGAGATACGGCATCTGCTCGTCGCTGAAGCCCGGCGCGCGCGAAGGAGTACAAGGCCGGCAGACCAGGACGTTAGACTCCGGGCGGTGCAGTTCCCAGTGGGGTTCCGGTTCGCTCGAAAACGCGGGCTCCTCTATAAAAACTACATCGCTCCCGGCCGCCATCCGCGAGAGCAGATGCTGGGGTCTTTGGTAAACAAAGTCCCAGCGCAGGTGGGAAAAGCTGATAATCGTATGTTTAGATTGCATTACTTCCTCCTGCCGGACATAGAACTCCTCCAGTGCGTGGCGCCGAAACGGGCGGACGATGCCTCTAGGAATGCAGCTAACTTACCAGTGTGTAGAAAGGCAGCTACCCTGCCAATGTGTAGAAATGCGCCCGCAGTTGCTGTTGCGCGGCGCTTAAAGCCCTGCCGTATTCGGGATTCAGCAGGCGCACGTACTCGCCGCGATTGTCTCGCGCCATGTCCCACAAGCCGCTGTTATGCCAGTGCGTGGGGTCCTCCCAATCGAAGCGGTCGAGGATGGGGTACAGGCAGACGCCTTGGAGCGGCACACCCTGCTTCACCGCGAGCAGGCTTTCGCAGGCCACCTCTTCGAGCCACGCCGCGCGGCCCACGCCGTAATGGCTGGTCTCGGAAATCATTAGCGGCCTCCGGTACCGGGCATCCACTTCGACCAGCAGCCGGTGGAGCGGCACCCAGCGCGGATCGTCGGAGCCCGCGTCCCAATGCAGTTTGCGGCCGCCGGGGACTTCCCACTGATTCGCGGCGTAAAAGTTGACGCCGACGATGTCGAGGTAGTGTTCGGCGCCGCCGAGTTCCGGAGCGGCCCGGCCCGCGATCATGTCCCACGCCTCGAACTGGCTGGCTCGCTGCCTGCGCGAGGGCTCGGTGTTCCAGGGGCGCCAGCGCGGGGGGACGTTGTGGATCAGCGGCTCGGGGAAGACCATGCGAGCCCCCGGGTCCACCGAGTGAACGGCGTCGATAGCCGCGAGCGCCGCCCTCACCATCCGGTGTTTCAATTCCACGCCGCGTCCGTAGGCGTACGGAAACATGAGATCGCGGCTGGCGGCCCACGCGAAAAACGAAATTTCGTTGACCGGCGCGTAGAAAGCGGTGCCGTCGTCATGTTCGCGCCGGATCAGCGCCGCGGCTCTCGCGAAGCGGGCGTAGCGGTCGATGAACTCCGGCGAGAAGAAGTCCAGGTCGTCGGGCCAGCCGTAGTGGCAAAGGTCCCAGATCACCTGCACCCCTTCCTGGCGCGCCGCCTCGAGCATCGGCACCCAGGACGACCAGTCGTACTTCCCCTCGCGATCGATCAGGTGCCACCGCACACCGTCGCGGGCCGTGGCGATCCCTACCTCGCGCAGCCTGCGATAGTCCGCCGCGGTATACACGTCGTGCTGCAGCGAGGCGGTCATATCCAGGCGGACCCCCGCGGAATTGATCTGGCACGACGATTCGAAGCCGGCCACCCAGAAGGTTTGGAAAAGCGATTTACCTGGGTTCATGCGCCGTCTGATGGTCCTCGTGCGGGACGATGTACTGCTGCCGCTGCGTGTTCATGAGGCGGTCCCGCCACTCCCATTCGAGCTGAAAATCACGTCTGCTGCGCGGCCCGCGCGTCGCCAGCGCGATGGTCTCGATCGGTATTTTCGGCGCCCGGTCCACCGTGAGCAGGCCGTTCGCCTCCTGGTAGGTATCGGCGAACTGCGTGTAACAGAACCCCGCCAGCACCGGCAGCGCGCGGACCACTTGCAGCAGCCGCATGTAGCGCCGCGCGAAATCCTCGCTGTTCGCGGCCCGGGAGTAGCCCCACGTGCCCGCGGCATCGGGCGAGAACGCGATCCCGCCGAACTCGGTCAGCATGATGGGCTGCTCCTGCCCCGGGTCGGCGAGCAGCAGCAGCCGGCCGCCGGGACGCTCCCGCTTGAAGAGCCGCGGGATCTCCTCGACGGTGTAGCGCTTCTCGATGCGGTCGGGGTCGTCGTCGTAATCGTGGATTCCGACGATGTCCGTGGCGACACTCTCCCAGCCGTCGTTGCCGATGATCGGGCGCGTCGGGTCGAGCGTCTTCGTCAGGTGATACAGTGCCTGCACGTAATGCCGCTGCGCGGGGCTGTCCGGCAGGTCCGGGACGCCCCAGGACTCATTGAACGGCACCCACGCGATGATGCAGGGATGGCTGGCGTCGCGGTCGATGACCGCCGTCCACTCGTGCGCCAGACGCTGGATGGAGGTCTTGTTGTAACGGTAGGCGCTCGGCATCTCCTCCCAGACCAGCAGGCCCAGGGTGTCGGCCCAGTACAGGTATCGCGGCGACTCGATTTTCTGGTGCTTGCGGACGCCATTGAAACCCATGGCCTTCGCCAGTTCGACATCGCGCCGGTAGGCGTCGTCCGAGGGCCCGGTGATGCCCGTCGCCGCCCAGTAGCCCTGGTCCAGCACCATCCTGAGCTGGTAAGGCCGGCCATTCAGCACGAATTTGTCCCCCTGGGCGCCGATAGAGCGCAGGGCGGCGTAGCTGCGGACGCGGTCGATCACGGTTCCATCGCCCCCGGCAAGGGTCAACTCGGCGCGGATCAGGGTAGGAGTGGCCGGGCTCCACAGCAATTCGTTGCGGTAGTCATCGATGCCGGGATCGCTCAACGCAATACGGCGATGGACGCCGCCGGCAACCACCAGGTAGGAGTCGTCCGCCAGGACGGTGTCGCCGGCCGTGAGCCGCACGTTGAGCCGCAGGTCGGTGCGCCGCTCCCCGCCGATCCACGCTTCCATGCCGAGTTCCCAGCGTTCGACGTTCGGGGTCCAGCGGAGAAACGATACATAGGCGGAGGGCACCCGCTCCAGCCACACCGATTGCCAGATGCCGGTGGTGCGGGGGTACCAGATGGAGTGCGGGTGGAGCTGCCAGTCCTGTTTGCCGCGCGGCTTGGAAAGATCGGCGGGATCGTCTTCGGCCCGCACCACGAGAGTATCTTTGGCTCCCGGGTGGTAGTAGTCCGTGAGATCGGCGGAAAAGGGGGTGTAGCCGCCTTCGTGCTGCGCGACCACGTGTCCGTTCAGCCAGACCTTGGCCCTGTAGTCGATGGCGCCGAAGTGCAGAAAAAGGCGCTGGCCGGGTTCCAGGAGGGGCGCTTCGAACTCCCGCCGGTACCAGCAGGCCATGTAGAAGGAGGTATCGCCGATGCCGCTGGCCGGCGTCTCCGGGGCGAACGGGACCTGGATGCGGTCGCGGAATTCCGGCTCGTCCGGCAGTTCCCACCTGGCTTCCCGGTCCATCGCAAACTCCCATTCGCCGTCCAGGCTGAACCACTCCTCACGTTCCAATTGCGGGCGCAAATATCCGTGGGTTCCGTTCAAGCGACACTCCTTCTTTCAGGGTAATGGCGAGTCGCCGGAGAGCGCCGTTCGGGCCGGCTGCGCTCTGTGCGGAATACTACGGGGCCTCCCGCCGGGATGTAGGCATTTGGCCGTATCCCGATCTGTTAAAAGGCGTTATACTACCCCTTACCGCTAGCTGGCGAGGGGATCCCCATGGGCGCGGCACAAGCCACTACTCCGCACAGAAAAAAGAACTCGAGCGATCAGGCTGAGCTCGCACGGAAATGCCTGTACTATATGGCACTCATGCGCGATGTCGAGGACCGCATCGAGCGCAAGCTGTATCGCCAGGGCAAGATCGTGGGGGGTGTTTACGTAGGCCGCGGCCAGGAAGCGATCCCGGTGGGGACCGCCCTGCTTTCCGGCCCGGAAGACGTCATGCTCCCCTCGCACCGCGACATGGCCGTGATGTTCATCCGCGGGATGCCGCTCAACCGCCTCTTCGCGCAGTACATGGGCCGGGTGGACGGCTACACGCGAGGGCGCGACGGCAACATGCATATGGGCGACCTGAAACTGGGGATAGTCTCCATCATCAGCGCGCTGGCCGCCACGGTTCCGGTTTCCGCGGGTGTTGCGCTCGCCCTGCGGTATCTGGGAAAGACCGGCGTGGCGTTTTCGTACTTCGGAGACGGATCCACCAGCCGCGGCGACTGGCACGAAGGCGTCAACTTCGCCAGCGTACAGAAGTTGCCCGTCATCTACATCTGCAACAACAACCAGTACGCCTACTCGACCCCGCTTTCCGCGCAGATGGCGTGCCAGAACGTGGCGGACAAAGCGCCGGCTTACGGAATGCCCGCCGAAATCGTGGACGGCAACGACGTGCTGGCTGTCCACGCCGCCACCCAGCGGGCGCTCACCCACGTGCGCGCCGGCAAGGGGCCGTACCTGCTGGAGTGCAAGACCTTCCGCATGACCGGCCATTCCGCGCACGACGCGGCCCACTACGTGCCGAAGGAATTGTTCGAAACCTGGGAGAAGCAGGACCCGATCAAGCGCCTCGAGGCCAAAATGCTCTCCAGGAAATGGGCCGACCAGGGCGCCATCGACGCAGTCCACGCCACCATCCGCAAGGAAGTGGACGAAGCGGTGGAGTGGGCCGAAAATAGCCCGTATCCCGACCCGTCCACGCTGCTCGACGACGTTTACGAGAACTGCTGACCGATGTCCACAACCTACCTGGAAGCGATTCGAGAAGGTCTCTGGGAAGAGATGGAGCGCGACCCGAATGTCTTCGTGATTGGCGAAGACATCGGCGTGTACGGCGGCGCCTTCAAGGTGACCGCGGGCTTCATCGAGCATTTCGGCGAGAAGCGCGTGGTGGATACGCCGATCTCCGAGGCCGGCATCGTCGGTGCGGCGATCGGGGCTTCGTTCATGGGCCTCCGGCCGGTAGCCGAGATGCAGTTCGCGGACTTCATCACCTGCGGTTTCGACCAGATCGTGAATTTCGCGGCCAAGTGCCGCTACCGCTGGGGCGCCGCGGTACCCATCGTGATCCGCGCTCCTTCGGGCGGCGGCATCCACGGCGGCCCGTTCCACTCGCAGAACCCGGAGATGTGGTTCGTCAAAACCCCGGGCCTGAAAGTGGTGGCGCCCGCCACTGCGTATGATGCCAAGGGGCTGATCAAGGCCTCCATCCGCGATAACGACCCGGTGATTTTCTTCGAGCACAAAGGCCTGTACCGCCGTATTAAGGAAGACCTGCCCACGGAGGAGTACACCGTGCCCATCGGCAAGGCCAAGGTGGTGCGCGAAGGCCGCGACCTCACCATCGTGACCTACGGCGCGATGGTGTGGGTGGCGCTCGAGGCCGCCGGCAAACTCGAAAACGAGGGCGCCTCGGTGGAAGTGGTGGATCTGCGGACGTTGCTGCCGCTCGATCGCGAAACCGTCTGCGATAGCGTCAAGAAAACGTCGAAGGTGCTGCTGCTCCACGAGGACACCCGGACCGCGGGGCTCGCGGGGGAACTCGCGGTAAGCATCACGGAGAGCGTTTTCGAGTACCTGGATGGCCCGGTCGTGCGCGTCACCGCGCCCGATACCCCGGTGCCTTTCAGCCCTCCGCTCGAAGAGGCGTTTCTGCCCAATGTCGATAAAGTGCTGGAGAAGGCTCGCTGGCTGTATCGCTATTAGCTGCGCGCTCCGGGCCGCCGCGCCGGATTACCGCATAGGGACCGCGGAAACGGATCGCGTCAAAGCGGTGGTTCTGGAGGACCGGCAGGGGAACGTCGCGATCGTCGCGGACGCACGCTTCGCCATCACGCTTTCAACCGCCGACTGGATCGCGGCGCAACTCCTGCGGGCCTATCCGCTCAGCCGGGCGGGAATCCTCCTGCACTCCACGGGAGCGGGCGCACCCGCGGCCAACGAGGCGATCACCGCCATCGCCGCGGCGCTTGGGGACCTCCGGCCTGCCAAGGTGTCCTTCGACGGCTCTCGAATCTCCGTGACCTCCACCGAAGGGGAGTGCCGCGCTGTTTTTTTCCCCCTCGCGTTCACGGGGTGTTCCGGCGGGGAACCCGTGCGGGGAAGCATTCGCAGCGCGTTCCAGGTGGTCGAGCCGGAACATGGCCTCGAGCATCGCGGCGAGGTGCCTCCGGCCTATCCGATCCAGGTGATCGCCTTCGGCCGGCAGGCGACCGTGCTGGCGCTCGGCGGCGATGCGCCCCCGGCACGGTTTGCCGCCAGGGGCTTGATCGTCGTGAACCACTGCAACGATGCCGCGCCGTTGCCGGCCGGTCTCTCCGTAACCGCCGCCATAAGGCAGTTGCTGGCGCGGATCGGCCGTTAGGACAATAGACTGCTCTTCTGCTTCCCCGGAACCGAACCGCCAGCCGCAACCGGCCGCCGTGAACGGCGAGGCGGCGCTGGTTTTCGGCAGCGGGGCTCGATCCGGGCAGTGGGGTAGGCCTCGGGCCTGCCCGCTCTTAAATTCCGAAACGCAGAACCGGCCCGGCCGACCCGGACTTCACACTGTCCCGCTTGCTTGCGTTACGCGCGCGACTCTGTGACGCGGAGGACCCGGCGCGGCACGTGCGCTCTCCCCCCAGAGCCGCGACCATAAGGGAGCGGGCGCGCACGGTGTCCGCCGGCCAATCGCGCGGTGGAGCGCACCAGCCCGGATTACATCGCCTGTCTGGTGATGAACCAGGTGCTCGGGTCCGGTCCGGGCGCCCGGCGGACGCTGGCAGCGAGTTTCGCGCTCGGCCTGGAAAACCCCGCGGGCGTGCTGGCGCGCTGGATGCAGCAGCGTGAGTAAGGCCTGCCCGAGAACTACCGGACACCTACACCGTCACGATCATGGCGATCACCGCGGCGGGCCGCTAACCGAAACTGCCGCGGGGAACTGATCGGACCCGGCTACCGCAACAGCCTTTGCCGTAATCCGGCGGCGTCGAAGCCGGCGTTGCGGTAGATCTCGTCCGGCTTGCCGGAGCGGGAGAAGCGGTCCATGCCGATGGCGCGCTCTTCGTGGTCGGCCGGGAGCAGGAAGGGGTACAGGAAGCCCGGCCAGCCGTTGTGCAGCGTGGTCACCCACTGGCGCTCTCCTTCGGCCAGGACGGCATCGGCTTTTTCGGGGTCGGCGCGGCGCAGTTCCTCGAAGAGTTGCGGCGACGTCACCGCCACGATCTTCACGTCGAACCGTTTTTCCAGGTCCGGCACGATTTCGAGCAGGTTGGCCATCACCTGCCCTCCGCTCACCACGAACACCTTCTTGGGTTTGTCGTTATCGCGGAACCGTTTGAAGACGTATGCGCCATTGACGGCTTCGCGCGCGGGCGGAACGCCGTTGCCGCGCTTCAGTACCGGCGTCCCGGGCCGGACCGCCGAGAAGACCACCGGCTCGCCGCGCCTGGCGGCGTGGAACAGCATCTCGACAGCCTCGTTCGCGTCGAGCGGCTTGTAGACCTTGATCCCGGGATACGCGGTGTAGAGCGACATCCAGAAGAGGCCGTGATGCGTCGGCCCGTCCTCGCCGGTTTCGGGGCCGTCGTGCGCGGCAAGCATGACGAAGAACGCTTTGGAGGCCGGGTTGACGTCGTTGTTGATCAGGGTCATGCGGACGGAGTTCGCCATCATGCAGGTGAAGACGCCGTAGGTCGCGAACGCCGAGAAGGGGCGGAAGCCGCCGGGCAGCGTGTCCTGCGCCATGGCGCAAGAAATCATGGCCATGTTCTGCTCGGCAATGCCGAAGCGGATGCCGCGGCCCAGTTCGTTCCCGGGCTTCATCACGCCGTAGACGTTTTCCGCCTTGCCGGTGAGGATGGACTTCATCAGGTCGCCGGCGCCCACATAGAAGAAGGCCGAGTTCTTCATGGCCCAGGTGAACCATGCCTCGGTGGCCTTGCGGGTGGGGACGGATTCGCCTTCGGCAAACACCAGTTCCGGCGGGAGCGTTTCCGGCCGCTCGAAGCTCCGGTAGTCCTGAATGGCCCGGCCGGCGAGCGCCGTTTTCATGCATTCCACCAGTTCGGCTTCGGGCGGTATCGCGGCGGCCGCGGCGTCGAGACGGGCGGCCAGGTAGTCGCGCTCTTCGGAGCCTAGCGCCGCAACGATGCCGCGGGGATCGGTCGCGTCGAACCCCATGCTCCGCATAACCTCGACGTACTCTTCGTGTTTGAGAGGCGTTCCGTGCGAATCGGCCGTGCTTTCCAGGCGTCCGTAGTGCAGGCCTTTAATGGTATGGCAGATGACGACGGTGGGCCGCTCCGGCCCGAGGCCTTCGGCGGCGAGGCGGTAGGCGTAGGCGAGTTCGCGGACATTGTGACCGTCCGCTTCGATGATGTTCCAGCCCTGGGCAAACCAGTGGTTCAGATACGGGCCGGGCATCGCCTCAGAGATCGGCCCGTCAATGCCGAAGGTGTTGTAATCCAGCGTGACGATCAGGTTGCGGACGGCAAGCGCCGAGGCGACATTGCGCGCCTCGTAGCTCATGCCCTCTTCGCTTTCCGCGTCGCCGGCAATCACGAAAACCCGGGTAGGAAGACCGCACGAACGGTGCAGGAGCGCGAACCCGAGCCCGGCCGAGAAGCCGTGGCCCGAGGAACCGGTGGAGGTATCGGCCAGCGCCTGGTAAGACTCGACGTGGCCGCTCGGACCGCCCCAGCGGCGGAAACGGTCGAGTTGCTCGGGGTACACCACGGCCTCGCCTTCGAGCGTAAAGCCTTTTTGCCGCAGTGATTCGTAGATGAGCGCCACGGTGGCATGGAAGAGGGGAGAGCAATGGCCGGCGGACCACACGACGCGGTCGCGGCCGGGATGCTTCGGCTGCCGCGCATCGAATCGCAAAACTCCGCTGGCCAGCAGCGTCAACACCTGTTCGGCCTTCGACGACGATCCGCCCGGATGTCCCGACTGCGCCGCATCGACAGCCGCAAACGCCAGACCGCGCACGATCCGCGCCAGTTTGGCGATCGAAACCTCGTCGATTTCTGCGAGCGGTTCGAGTGCCAGGCCCCTCAGGTCGAGGTAAGCGCCGCCCTCGGGACGGTAGTGAAAGCGCTCCGGCTCAATGGCGGCAAGAGCCTCGCGGGCACCTGTTTCCAACAGGTTAAAACGGCTGGCAGCGACGGACATAGAACACCTCCCCACTGGTCTGTGGTGCTAACGGTATTTTATATCCATTTATCGAAAATTCCCAGGGTTGCGCATCTAAAAGCGGCAGTCGATCAAATGATTTTCGGGTTTTCGCGAACCTGCTTCAACTTTGCCGCCAGAGAAACGGCAGTGTACGGTTTCTGAATGAACCCTGCAAGACCTTTCCCGGTGAACCGGCGAATGGCCTCGACTTCATTGAAACCGCTGGAGAGAATCACGGGCACATTCGGATCGATCGCTTTGATGTGCCGTAATGCTTCCTCTCCCCCCATGACCGGCATCGTCATATCGAGAATGATGAGACTGACGCGATCGTGCATTTCGCGGAAGATGTCAACCGCATCCTGCCCGTTTTCGGCCAGCAGAACCGAATAGCCGTAGCGCTGAAGAGCCGACTTGGCCGTGCGCCGGACCACGTCTTCGTCATCGACCACCAACACCACTCCGTGGCCGGTGAGATCGCGCTGCGGCGCGGCATTGCGATGCTCCGGAGCCGGCTGGTCAGAGGCAGGGAAGAGCACTTTGAACGTGCTTCCCTTGCCTGGGTGGGAGTAGACCTTGATGGCACCCCGATGCCCGTGTACGATTCCCAACGCGGCCGCCAGGCCCAACCCGCGGCCCATGAATTTCGTAGTGAAAAACGGGTCGAAAATCTTGCCGATAGTCGCTTCGTCCATTCCGCAGCCGGTATCCTGCACTAGCAGCATCACGTACTTGCCCGGGGCGATGTCCTGGCCCGAATAAACGCTGCGGAGGTAGTACTCGTCCACCTGCTGCACTTCCGTGCTCACCAGAACAGCGCCACTTTGACCGTTCATCGCCTCCGCGCCGTTGATGATGAGGTTCATTACGAGTTGCTGTATTTGGGCGCCATCGGCCTCGATGCAGGGGAGTCCTTCCTGAAGGTCCAGCCGCAATTGAACATCTTTGGAGATGGATGCCTGGATGAGGGCGGCGATTTCCCGGATGAGGACGGACAGATCGATAGGTTCCACTATGAAACGGCCCTTGCCTGCATAGGCCAGCAGTTGTTTCGTCAGATCGGCGGCGCGTTCACTCGCCTTTACGACTTCTTCCAGCAGTATGCGGTTCGGGTTGGAGGACGGGGTGCTGTCCAGAGCCAGGCTGGCATTTCCCAAAATGCCGACCAGCAGGTTGTTGAAATCGTGCGCGACTCCGCCCGCCAATACGCCGAGACCCTTCAGTTTCTGGGTGTGGCGAAGCTGCGACTCGATCTTCTTTTGCTCCGTCAAGTCCAGACAGAAGGCGACAAAACTGTTCTGAGTATCGTAAGGCTCTTGCAGGAAAGCCGCTCCGATGAGAACGGTTACGCGAGAGCCGTCCTTTCGGATATAGTCCTTCTCGTACGGGGTGCAGGTTCCGGATTCGCGGAGTTGTCGCTGCGCCCGCAGATCGAGTTCCCGATGCTCCGGGGGGGTCATGCGGTCCCAGAAAATGTCGCCTCGAACGAGATCCGCTCGCGTGAATCCGACCAGGTCGAGATAAGCCTGGTTGGCATCGAGTACCGGACCGTTGAAATCGCCGAATGCTACGGCAATAATATTGGCCTCGAACAGGCGGCGGAACCGCAGATCGCTTTCACGAACCAACGCTGCCGCCTGACGCCGCACCTCCGCGAGCCTGATATGGGTATCCACTCGCGCCATCAACTCACGCGCACTGAAGGGCTTAATGAGGTAGTCGTCGGCCCCGGCGCCCAGGCCTTCCACTGCGGCCTCTTCACCGGCTCGCGCGGACAGCAGAATGAAGGGGATCGAACTGGTGCGGGGTTCGCTGCGTAGATGCCGGAGTAAACCGAAGCCGTCCAACTCCGGCATCATCACATCCGAGAGAACAAGGTCTGGCATGTTTTCGCTAGCCCATTCGAGCGCGCTGACACCGTTGGCGACGGCGTGAATCCGGTAATAGGGCGCCAACAGGCGCTTCAGATATTCGCGAAGGTCAGCGTTGTCGTCTGCCAGCAGCACGGTTGGGCGAGCCTTGGCCGTCGACGTCTCCCCCCCTTCAGA
Organism: Bryobacterales bacterium; assembly: GCA_963796485.1. Classification (GTDB taxonomy): domain Bacteria; phylum Acidobacteriota; class Terriglobia; order Bryobacterales; family Bryobacteraceae; genus CAWCDJ01. The sequence goes on along the minus strand of CAWCLV010000004.1, from coordinate 1,357,544 downwards.
CACTCGCGGCAGGTCAAGCAGAACTGCCGATTCATTGTTCTCATCGGGCAGCCAGCGCAAGGCTTCTTCCACATAGGACTGGGCCCCTAGCGCCGTGGAAACCGTTCCCGGCCGGCCGGCGATACGGTCCTGAGGCAGGTGACTCGATCCCAAGGGGATGCTCACCCGGAACAAGCTGCCCCGGCCTATCTCGCTTTCCACCTGAATACTCCCGGCGTGCAGCTTCACCAATTCCTGCACCAATGCCAGGCCGATGCCGGTTCCTTCGTAACTGCGTCCGCGGGCTCCTTCCACCCGGTGAAACCGCTCGAAGAGGCGTGAAATCTCATGTGGCGGTATTCCTGTTCCGGTATCCCGGATTTCGAGCTCGGCAGCGCGGCCGTCATCAGACAGTCGGAGTGTGATTGAGACGTCTCCCTCGAAGGTAAATTTGAAAGCATTCGAGAGCAGGTTCAGAACCACCTTTTCCCACATCTCCCGGTCGACGTATACCAACTGCGGCAGCGGCTGGCAATCCACTCGAAACGCGAGTCCCGCTTTCTCCATCGCCGAGCGGAAACCGGATGCGAAGTCCACGGTCAGCTTGGCCAGGTCCGTCAGCTGGAAATTTGCCTGTACCCGTCCCGCTTCGATGCGCGAGAAGTCGAGCAGAGTGTTCACCAGCTTCAGAAGGCGCAGGCCGTTGCGGTGCGCGATATCCACTACCTTTCGTGTGCCGCTGAGCAACTGGTCCTCGGGCTTCGCCAGGATCTCTTCGAGCGTTCCGAGCAGCAGCGTCAATGGCGTGCGAAACTCATGGGATACGTTGGAGAAGAAAGTAGTTTTGGCGCGGTCGAGCTCAGCGAGCGATTCCGCGCGCTTCCGCTCCTCTTCATATGCCTGGGCGTTTGCGATTGCTGCGGCAATCTGGCCGGAAACGAGCCTCAGAAACCCCTCGTATCCGTCGTCGAACAGGCGGTATGGATTCAGACCTGCGACCAGCACGCCGCTGCGGCCGGTTTGACCGGAAGCCGCGATCGGCACGCAGACGGCCCTGGAAGGTGGACGATCCCACGCGCCTGAGCTCAACCGGCCCCAAGCGGGATCCGGCTCCTCAATCAGCACCGGGCCGTTAGTGCGGTGGACCTCTGCGAACGGCCACACGCGGCTGTCCGCGGCAGCGGCTGCAAGCGGCGCAGCAGCGTCACCCGGTTCGATCCCGGCCGCGCCGGCAAGCGTGACGCGCTGATGGTCCGGGCTGAAAAGATAGATCAGGGCAAACGGGAGGTCGCGATTACCGGCGCTCAGGCTGGAAGCGCTGCGGGCGCATGCCTCCTCGATCGTGCGCGCATCCCCGGTCTGCGCCGCAAGATCGCGCAACAGCGCTAATTGCCGCTCTCCCACAATGCGCTGCGTGTCCTCGGTGTTGGCGCAGAAGATGCCTCCGATAGAGCCGTCGTCGTCGGGTACGGGGCTGTAGGAAAAGGTATAGTAGGTCTCTTCCGGGTACCCGTTCCGCTCCATGATGAGCAGAAGCGATTCGTCGTACGTACCGCTATCCCCCACAATGGCAGAACGGGCGCGAGGTCCGACCTGGTCCCAGATTTCACCCCAGACCACGTGGGCTGGTTGCCCCAGAGCCCGGGGATGTTTGCCGCCGAGAATGGAGCGGTACGCGTCATTATATAGGTTGATGAGCTCGTCGCCCCACCAGACGAACATCGGTTGGCGCGAGGTGAGCATGATGCGCACCGCGGTACGTAATGCCTGAGGCCACCCGGAGAGCGGCCCTAGAAATGTGGAACTCCAGTCGCGAGCGCGCATCATCGCGCCGAGTTCCCCGCCTCCGGTGAGAAAGTCGGCGTGCCCGGACGGGGCTCGAGATCCAGATTCGGAAGAGGACGTCACCCCGCCTATTTTAGCGAATCGGTCCGTTCTGCTTGTCTAATTTGCCGAGGGCCGTTCCACGTGATCGATCACCAACACGTCGACCGGACCTTTGGCGGATTCCAACTTCAGGCCCAGTTGTTCCTGGATGGCAGTGAAGATCGGCGGATTCACCGCATCGGACGAGGACGGCGGGACCGGCCCGGTAGGGCCCATCGGTAGGGGAAGTCCCGCCGTGCCCGCGTCCGGGGCGAAGTCGAGCTTGACGTCGAAAGGATGGGTGACACCGGATTGATCGATGACGGTTCGGCCCAGCACCATGGAGAGGATCCGGGTGAACTCGGGCATCAGAACTTTCCCGCCCATGATGCGCGCCCCGTTGGGTATTCCCATGACGCCAACACGCCCGCACGGGATTCCGGCGCGGCCCGAAGGCGGCGGAGGCATATCCGGGTTTGCGTCCACACACGATCCCGGGTTGGGAAGCGGCAGTTTGGGGCCATTTTTCGCCGGGACCAGTTTGTATACCGGAAGTACCCTGGTTTCGTGGTGGGTCTTCAATTGAAAGCGATCTTCCAAAAGGGTTTGGAGCATCTCCAGCACGTCGGCACGGGTGGCATTCCCCTCCGCTTTCGCTTCAATCTCCCAACGCTCGGAATCGATCCAGGCCGGTCCGCCGACGATCTGATAAGACTGCATCCCGTAGCGCCCATATGCATTCTGCATCAGCAGCCGGAGCGGCGCCGTGGCCGTCAGCCGTCCTCCCGGAAGCGGACGAACCATCATGAAGCGCTGTTCCTGAGAGGGCTTGACGGAAGCCACTTCGAACTTCGGACGGACCGCCGGCTGCGCGAAGAGCGCGACCGCCGCCGTGGCCAGCAGGACCGCGCCGGCCAGAATCTCCGGCCCGGCGACCTGCCGCGATTCGACGCGTGGATGGCCGAGCAGCCTGGCGATCCGTTGCGCGAGGGGGCGCCCGGCTGCGGCGAGGGTTGCTTCGAGAGGGGCAGGCCGGATGGCCGCCAACTGCGCCAGCGCGTGCGCGAACGTAACGGGGTCGCCCGTGATCGAGACGGCCAGGTCGTCACAGCAGAGCTCGCGCTCCTCCCGAATGTGAGCCGAAATCCACCAGACGGCCGGGTGGTAGAACAGCACGGCCTCCACGATGCTTTGCAGGATGTTCACCAGGTAATCGCGGCGGCGGATGTGTGCCAGTTCGTGCAGCAGAAGAACCTCCATCTGCTCCGGCGGGAGTCCCGTGAGCACACTGAGGGGAACGAGCACGACGGGACGAAGCCAGCCCACCACCACCGGCCCGGAGGCCAGCGACGAAACGAGGAGTCGGACGGGGATAGGGCCACGGATGCGCTGCCGCAGGCGCTCCAGCGTTCGCTGCCACTCCGGCGGCGCGGGCCGGACGTGCGCGCACCGCAGGCGAACGGCGAATGCCCACGCGCCCGCCAGCCGCATCCAGAACGCGATTGACCCGGCGATCCACAGGGCCACGACCCACGAGCAAAACGGTTCGGGCACCGCGGGATAGCTCACGGCACGCATCACTGCGGAGGGTGCAGCCGGAGCACCACTGACGGGAACCCGCGTCAGAGCCGCCAGCACACTCGGGGCGGGCGAGGGGCCGGAGTTCCCTATTACGCACCAAGTCACGACGGGCGCCGCCGCCATCCCCAACAGCGCCAGACAGGCGAGGGCATAGCGCGCCTTCGCTCCCGCCGGCCGCAAGCCCCTCCGAACAGCGGCATAGAGGGCGGCGATCAGGCCGCCCTGCCAGAGAAAGTGAAGAATCGTCCAGCCGAGCCGTTCCACCCAAGGCTGGGCGGAAAGGAGCGTGATTAAGTTCATCGCGTGCCTCCTTTACGTTTGCCGTAGGCCTGGATCATCTTGCGAATTTCCGCCAGTTCTTCGGGCGATGCCGGTTGAGCCCCAAGCGCGCCCATCACCAGGCTGCGCGCCGACCCGCCGAAGACGCGCTTCAACAGGTCGCCCGCGATCCGCTGCTGCGTTTCCTCCTTCGGCACGGCGGGCTCGTAGACGTGCGAGCGGAACCGTTCGCTGCGCACCAGCAGCCCCTTTTCGGTCATCAACTGCATCTGCTTGAGGGTCGTGGTGTAACCGCAGTCCTTTTCGAGCGCTTCGTGAACGTCCCGAACGGTCGCCGGACCAAGGCGCCAGAGGGCCGACAGAATGTCGATTTCGGCGCCGGTGGGGAGTGGCGGCTCTTTTCGATTCCGAAGGCGGAAAGCCATTGCTGCAACGATACGACGAATTAAATCGTATGTCAACGATGGACATCGTAATTGCAAGTGCGCGGCGTTGGTGCCGTAAGATGCTACGCGGCGGTTGCGGCCGCCGTCTGGGCCGGCTCTTCCGACTCCCTGAAGAACACCAGGCGCTTCGCACGGGAATCGAACTCCACCAGCAGGCGGTCGTTCGCGCGCACCTGGGCGGTCGCGATCAGGTTGGAAATCGGGGAGACCAGCAGCCGCTCCACCGCGCGGCGGAGATGGCGGGCGCCGTAGCGCGCGTCGGTTCCTTCGGCAAGGAGAAACTGCCTGGCCGGCTTACTCACCAGGAACGAAAGACTCTTCGCTTCAGTGGTCTTGCCGATCCGGTCCCGGACCGCATCCAGTTCCAGGTCGAGAATCCGGCGCAGTTGCGCTTCCCCCAGCGGGTGGAAGGTCACAATCGCGTCCAACCGGTTGAGAAACTCCGGCGAGAATCTATGCCGCGCGGCTTCGATTCCGGCGTGAGCCATTTTCTGCACGGTCTGGGAAGTGACTACGCCATCGTCCACCGCGAAGCCGAGTTTCGGCTGCAGAGCGTTGGCCATCTCCCTGGCGCCCAGGTTGCTGGTCAGGAAGACGATGGTGCGGGAGAAGTCCACCCGCCGGTTGTCGCCCAGGGTGAGGGTAGCCTTGTCGAGGATCCCCAGCAGCAGGTTCCACAGCGCGTCGCTGGCCTTTTCGATCTCGTCGAACAGCACGAACGTCAGCTTGACCTCTTCCGTCTGGAACTGGTCCAGCGCTTCCTGCGAAAGGAGCGGCTTCGTCTCCCGGTGCCCCAGGTATCCGGGAGGCGATCCGATCAGTTTCGCGATTTCGTGGCTGTGCTGAAACTCGGCGCAGTCGATTTTCACCACCGCCCGCGGATCGCCCGTCAGCGCCTCCGCAAGCGCCTCCACCGTGCGCGTCTTTCCGGAACCTGTCGGGCCCAGAAACAACAGGCTTCCCACCGGCCTGCCGGGGCTCGATAACCCGGCAAGGAACGTCTGGTAGATGCCGACGATCTGCCGCACTGCATCATCCTGCCCAATAATCCGCTTGCGCAGCTTTCGCTCCAGCGTCTCCGCCCCCTGACCCACCTTCGTAGGATCCAACAGCATTCTTAATCCAGCCATTGCCTTACCCCCCTTCCAACCATATGGACGCATTCCGGAGTAAGTGTTCTTGTAAATGTTTGTAGGTGAAAAGAATTTAAGTAGCGGGGATTCCCTTAGCCGACCTTGCTCTTGCGCGCGCGCTTTTTCGGCGCCGCTTCGGCAGGCTGCTCTTCCTGTTGGTGGGCTGCCGCCGCGGTGGCCGCCTGGGCGGGCTTGCGCTTTTCCGCCAGGCTTCGCTTCAGGGCTTCCATGATGTCGATGACCGGGGCCACGTGTTCTGTCGGCGCGGCGACCACGTTCTTGCCCTCGATCTTCGCTTCGATCATCTTCTGCAGATTGTCGCGATAGGTATCGTGATATTTCTGCGGCTCGAACTCGGCTTCCAGGGAAGAGATCAGCATCTTCGCCATCTCCAGTTCCTTCGGCTTCACCAGGCTGGTGTCGGTGCGGAACTCTTCGACCTGCCGGATCTCGTCCTGGTAATACATGGTGTGGGAGAGGATCCCTTTGGCGCCCGGGCGCAGGACGATGATGTGCTCGCGATTGTGCATCGCCACTTTTGCGAGCGCGTAATAGCTCGATTCGCGCAGGGCCTCGAACAGCAGGGCATACGGACGTTCGCCGCCCTCGTCCGGCGCGACATAGTAGGAGCTTTCGAGATACACCGGGTCCACCTGGCCGGCCTTCACAAATTCCAGGATTTCCATCACCTTGGCCGTCTTGGGCGCGACCTTTTTAATGTCCTCTTCGTCGATTACCACGTACCGGTCCTTTTCGTACTCGTAGCCCTTCACCAGGTCGGTACGCGGGACCGGCTTATCTTCCTGCTGGCAGTAAGTCACTTGTTTGATGCGGGAGTGGTCTTCTTTGTGCAGCAGATTGAAGCTGATGGTTTCGCTGCGTGCCGCGCTGAAGAGGCGGATGGGGAACGAAACCAGGCCAAACGTGAGATGACCTTTCCAGACGCTCGATGCCATGATTCACCCTCGCAAGTGTGTGGTTTCAATATACACAAAGCAATTCACAATGTAAATGTTAGGATGTAAAGCTAGTTATGCCCCTCGAAGAGTACGCTTCCAAACGCCGTTTTGAGAAAACACCGGAGCCTCCTGGCGATCAGGGCAAGAGCAAGGGGCCTGCCAACCGGTTTTGTGTGCAACGGCACGATGCCACACGGCTGCATTACGATTTCCGGCTGGAGATCGATGGCGTCCTCAAGTCCTGGGCCGTCCCGAAGGGGCCCACCCTCGACCCTGGCGTGCGCCATTTCGCCGCCATGGTGGAAGACCACCCCATAGAATACGGCGACTTCGAGGGGAACATCCCCGCAGGCAATTACGGCGCCGGCAGCGTCATGTTGTGGGACCGGGGCACGTTCGACCTTTTGGGGGATGTGCCCGCGCTCGACCAGATCGCGCGCGGCGACCTCAAATTCCGGCTGCACGGGGAAAAGCTGAACGGGGATTTCGCCCTGGTCCACATGAAAGGCCGGGGCAAAGGGAACGAGTGGCTGATCATTAAAAAGCGCGACGAATTCGCCGTGCCGGACTGGGACGTGGAAGCGCACGCGTACAGCGTGCTCTCCGGCCGGACGCAGGAGGAAATCGCGCAAAACCTGCCGGCCCGGAAGGCCAAGAGGAAGACCGCCGGAGCCGCCAACCGTGTTTGGGAAAGCAGCCGTCCGGCGAAGCGCGCCGCCAAACCGGCGGCCCCGAAATCCGCTCCCGCTAAAAAAAAAGCCAGCTTGACCTCTCCACGGTCAAAGGCGCCTGCCAAGCCGAAATCCCGTCCAGCATCGAGCCAATGAAGGCCGTGCTGGCCGAGCATCCTCCCAAGGGCGACGACTGGCTGTTCGAAGTGAAGTGGGACGGCGTCCGCGCCATCGCGTTTATCGATCGGGAAGAAGTGCGCCTGCAATCGCGCAGCGGTTTGCGCTGCGATCGCCAGTACCCGGAACTGGCCGTGATCCACCACCACCTCGCCGCCGCGCAGGCTGTGCTCGATGGTGAAATTGCGGTGCTCGACGAGAAGGGCGTCTCGCGCTTCCACCTCATCCAGCCGCGCATCGCGAACAGCGACCCGAACACGATCGCCCACCTGGTGCGCTCCATTCCCGTGGTCTATTTCGTGTTCGACCTTCTCTACCTGGACGGCTACGATTTGCGCGGCGTGGATCTGGCGCGGCGTCGCGAACTACTCGAGGCCGTTGTCACGCCCGGGCCCGTGGTCCGGATCTCCGAAGTGTTTCCCGGTGCTGGAGCGGAGATGCTCGAGGCGGCGCGCGAAAACGGGCTGGAGGGCATTCTCGCCAAGCACGCGACAAGTCGCTATGAATCGAAACGCAGCCGCGAGTGGCAGAAGATCAAGATTGTCGGCGAGCAGGAGTTCGTGATCGGCGGCTTCACCGAGCCCCAGGGCGACCGCGATTACTTCGGCGCCCTCGTGCTGGGCGTCAACAACGGAGACACGCTGCGCTGGGTTGGGAACGTGGGCACGGGGTTCGACCAGAAGACGCTGGCCTCACTCTACCAGCGCCTCGAGCCGCAGATCACGAAGACGTGCCCGTTCGAGCCCCGGCCCAAGCCCGACCGCGGGATGACCTGGGTGAAGCCGGAACTGATCGCGCAGGTGAAGTTCGCCAACTGGACCCCCGATGAGCGGCTCCGCGCCCCGGTGTTCCTGGGCCTGCGCAACGATGTGGCGCCGCGCGAAGTGAGGCGTGAAGAGCCGCTGCTTCCCGAATCGGCGAAGGAAGCCACGCTGACCATCGACGGGCGCACCCTCAAGTTCACCAACCTGAAGAAAGTGTTCTACCCCGACGAAGGGTACACCAAGCGGGACGTCCTGAACTATTACGACGCGGTTTCCCCGCTGATCCTGCCGCATTTGAAAGACCGCCCGCTTTCGCTGAAGCGCTACCCGAATGGCATCGAGGAGGAGTTTTTCTTTCAGAAGAACACGCCCGAAACGGTGGCTCCGTGGCTGCGCACCGAGATGATCGATTCCGAGCACAACGGCAGGCCCATCAATTACGTTTTCGCCGGGGACCGCGCCAGCCTGCTGTACCTGGTGAATCTCGGGTGCATCGATCAGAACCCCTGGATGAGCCGCTCGCAGAGCCTGGACAACCCCGACTTCGTCCTGATCGACCTCGATCCGCACGAGTGCCCTTTCGAAATGATCGTGGACGCCGCGCTCCTGGTGAAGGAGTTGCTCGATCGCATCGGGCTCACCGGCTACCCGAAAACCACCGGCGGCGACGGCATGCACATCTACATCCCGATCGAGCCGGTATATTCGTACGACGAGGCGCGCACGTTTGCCGAGGTGATCGCGCGCCTGGTGATTGCGGAGAAGCCGCAGATATTCACGACGCCGCGATCGGTCTCCAGGCGGCAGCGCAACCGGGTGTATTTCGACTATCTGCAGATCGGGAAATCGAAGACGATCGCCGCGCCCTATGTGCTCCGGGCGTACGCCGGAGCGCCGGTTGCGACGCCGCTCGACTGGCGCGAGGTGAACCACAGCCTGCACCCCAAACAGTTCAACATCACTAACGCCGTGGAGCGGTTTGCGGAAAAGGGCGACCTGTTCGAAGGCGTGCTAAAAAGACCGCAACGGCTGGAAGCCGCGCTGGAGAAACTGTAGCGTAGACCTCCGCCAGAGGGCAGGCCAGGAGGTCTGCCCCACTTACCCCAGGGGACTCCGCTTCATCACATAGTCCACGGCTTCCTGGGGAACGGAGAAATGCGCCACCGCGGTGTTCCCCATATAGCCCACTTCCTTATAGCCGATCGGGGTGGTGTAGTACGCGTCCACCACCATTCGGCGCGCCCAGGCGAAGAACTCGATCCCCGGATTCAATTCGGGGGTGGCGTTCCGGCGGTAGGCGATGAGGTCGAGCAGCGCCGTCTGCTGCTCCGGGGAGGCATCGACAAAGTTCTTCTGGTAGCGGTGCTGCATTGCCGAGTCGAGCCACAGGATGCCGCCGCTGTAAATGTTGCGCATCTCTTCGGAAGCGTGGCACAGGAAGTCGATGAAGTCGGCCGAGCCGGCGTCGAGCGCGCCCTTCGAGTGCTCGTCGGCGGGGACGATCAGGTCCGAGAGTCGCTGCACCGTGGCGTATTCGTGCGCGGTAAGGGCCTTCGGCTGGTACGGCCCGCCCTGCGTTTCTTCGGCGACGGCCTGGTGCACGTGCTGCGTATCCTGGGCCGAGAGCATCTGGCCCGCGGCGAGGGCGGCGCCGGCCCGCAGCATCAGGTCGCGCCGGGAAAATCCGGATTCGTTAGACATTGCCCTTCCTCATTTCTTCGGCGAGATATTCGGACGCACGCCAGGAGAACGCCACGATGCTGAGTGTGACGTTCTTGTCGGGGTTGCCGACGAAGGGCGCGGCGTCGCATACGAACAGGTTCTTCACTTCGTGCGACTGGCAGTAGCCGTTGAGCGCGGAGGTGCGCGGGTCCTTGCCCATCCGCACGGCTCCGGCTTCGTGGATGACGGCGCCGCCTTCGGCTATGGAGCGGTCGGCGCTGCGCCGCTGGCCGGTTACGGTGCCGCCCATCGTCTCGATGAGGGCTTCGAAGGTGTCCTGCATGTGCTTGACCTGGCGGATTTCGTGATCGTGCGCGCGCCAGTGGAAGCGCAGCACGGGGATGCCCCAGGCGTCCACTTTTTGGGGATCGATCTCGCAGTAGCAGTCGGGGTTGGGGATCATCTCGCCGCGCCCGGCGAAGCTTACGAACGCGCCGTACTCGTTGCGGATGGCCTGTTTCAGTTGCTTGCCGTAGCCTTCGTGGCGCGCGCACTGGCCGGCGAACGAGCCGAGTTCGGGCATTCCGAACCCACCGCCGATCTCGATGTGGTAGCCGCGCGGGAAATCGAGCTTCTTATCGCGGTATTGCCACCACGGCACATAGACGTGCATGCCGCCGATGCCGTCGCTGTTGTGGCGCGGCATTCCGGCGAGGGCGGGGACGTAGCCGCTCATACCGAACCCGACGGTGTCGGTGAGGTTCCTGCCTACGACGCCCGACGAGTTGCCGATCCCCTGCGGGAAGCGCGGCGACTTCGAGTTCAGCAGCAGCCGCGCCGATTCGCAGGCGCTCGCCGCCACCACTACCGCCTTGCAGCGCACCTGCTTCTCCGAGCGGGTGGCCTTATCGACATAGGAAACCGCGGTCACTTTGCCGGAGCCGTCGCTCACCAGTTCGCGCGCCATGGCGCCGGTGATCACCGTGAGGCGCCCGGTTTTCATGGCCGGGAAGATCATCGCCTGGCTCGAAGAGAATGCCGATGCGGTGTGGCATCCGCGCCCGCACTGCCCGCAATAGTGGCATGCGGCGCGGCCGTTCAGCGGCTTGGTAAGCATGGCCATGCGCGAGGGGATGCACGGCATGTTCAGTTTCCCGCAAGCCTTCTGGATCAACTGTTCGTGCACGCGCGGCGGAATGGGCGGCAGGAAGTTGCCGTCGGGCGCGGTGCGCAGCCCTTCTTTCGTGCCGGTCACGCCGATGAAGCCTTCGGCCTTGTCGTACCACGGCGACATCTCGCCGTAAGTCACCGGCCAGGGATCGCTGAGGCCGTCTTCCGGCTGAAAATCGTAATCGGAAAAGCGAAGCGAAATGCGCCCGTAATGATTCGTGCGGCCGCCGATAATACGCGAGCGGAACCAGCGGAACGTCTCGCCCGGGGCGACCGTGTAGGGCTCTCCGGGGACATCCCAATAGCCGTTCGGCGCGGCGAAATAGCCCCACTGCTGCCGGCCGAAGTACATTTCGGCGTGGGCGCCCGCGCCGCGGTGATCCACCTGGTAGGGGAGGACATGTTCCTTGAAATCCCGCATGGGATTCAGCATCGGCCCGGCTTCGAGCAGCGCCACGTTGAGGCCGCGGTCCGTCAGGACCTTGACCGCCGTGCCGCCTCCCGCTCCGGAACCGACCACAACGACGTCGAAAACCTGAGGAGTTCTGATGACTTGAAGCATCCGTTGACCTTTGTCTTCGATTCTACTCCCGCGCCGATAGGTTCATCTGGCCGTACGGCAAAGCTCGTATATGCCGGTCTCTGAATGCAGGCGGGTGCTCCGACTTGCGATAATGGTCAATTAACGGGGGCCCGGTGAAAACTGTTGAAGTCCCCGCCGATACGGTGGAGTCGCGGACTACAGCCCGCGGAGCGATCGTGTTGGTCGGGGCGGCACTGATCGTGCTTTTTATCCTGATAAGTCTGCTTAGCAGCGCGTATCACGGCACACGCCGCAGCCGCGCCGAAGACCGCTATCGGGCGGGCGTGCAGCTCACGGATGCAGGCAAGAACGCGCAGGCTGCCGAAGATTTTCGCGCCGCCCTGGTATACGAACATGACGATCCGAAATACCGCTTCGCGCTGGCGAAGGCGCTGATCAACCTCGGAGAATGGGAAGAGGCGGACAACTACCTGCGCGAGCTGGAACAGCGCGACCCGACCAATGGCCCGATCAACGAAATGCTCGCGCGCCTGGCGACCCGGGCCGGGCGCTACACCGAAGCGATCGACGACTACAATCGCGCGATCTACGGCTATTGGCCTGAGAACCCGGATGAGAACCGCGTGGAGACCCGCCTGGAACTGATTCAGTTGCTGGACCAGCAGGGAATGCAGAGACAGGTGCTCGCCGAATTGCTTGCCCTGGCCGGGGAAGTCCCGGACAGCGATCTGGCAACACGGCGAAAAGTCGCAGCGATGCTGCTGCAGCACCATTCGCCGCAGCACGCCGCCGAGACGTATCGCGCAATCCTGGCAACCCATCCGCGCGATGCCGCCTCCGAGCAGGGGCTGGGAGAAGCTTCCTTCGAAATGGGCGATTACCTGGCGGCCCGCAACGCGTTCCGGGCGGCGGTACGAAACGGAGCGAACGACCCCGCGCTGGCTCAGCGGCTGGCCTTGAGCGAGGGCATTCTCAACCTGGACCCCACTCTCGTGCGGCTGACCGCCGGCCAGCGGAACCAACGCTCGAAAGACGTGCTACGCCGCGCCCTTGCCGCGGCCGGTTCCTGCAGCACGCCACCCGCCGATCTCTCCGCTTCCGCGCGGAAGATTCTCTCGGCGAAACCTAAGGTTGCTTCCGACGATGAAATGGACGCCGCTCTGAGCCTGGCACAACGGCTTTGGAACCTACGCCTTTCCGCGTGCCCGCAAATACCCGTAAACGATCAGGCGCTGGCGGCCGTAATGTCGGAGCTCGAGAGGCAATGATCCCATCCAATTACGGCAAACATCTCACATTGAGCGAGGGCCAGCGCTTTCTGCTGCTCGCGATTCTGATCGGCGTCTTTTCGGGGCTGATGGTGGTCGCGTTTCACATTGCGATCGACATGATCAGCTGGGACAGCCTCGGAGCGCTCTCCGGCAAATTCAAGTACGGGCGCCTGATCGCTCCGGCACTGGGCGCGCTGGCCGCGACGATCATTGCCACGCGGCTCTTTCCCGCCGCGCGCGGAAGCGGCGTCAACCAGACCAAAGGCGCGCTTTATATTTCGGATGGCTTCGTGGACCCGACCACCCTTCCCGGCAAGTTCCTGGCGTGCTCCATCGCCATAGGGTCGGGCAATTCCCTGGGGCCGGAAGATCCTTCGCTGCAGATGGGAGCGGGCATCGCTTCGATCCTGGGGCGCGTTTTCCATCTCGGCCGGAAAAACATGCGGCTGATCGCTCCGGTGGGCGCCGCCGCCGGGATTGCCGCCGCCTTCAACACGCCGATCACCGGGGTGCTCTTCGTAATGGAAGAGGTGGTGGCCTCGTGGAACGCGGGCGTGGTCGGGTCGATCGTGCTGGCCGCCGTTTCCGCGGTGGTGGTGGTGCGCTGGTTCCTGGGCAACGAGCCGCTCTTCCGGGTGCCGGTTTTCCAGTTCCAGCATCCCAGCGAACTGATTGTCTACGTGGTTCTCGGTGTTGTCGGAGGGCTGCTGTCCGCCGGCTTCATCCAGTTGATCGAAGTGCTGCACGCGAAGCTGGAAAAGCTGCCGCGCCGTACCGAATTGTGGCAGGCGCTGTGCGGAGGCCTGTTCTGCGGCTTCATCGGGCTGTGGCTGCCCGAGGTGATGGGGTCCGGGTACGACGCCATCGACTTTGCGCTGCACGGGCGGTTCCCCTGGAACCTGCTTCTGATCCTGGCGGGAGCCAAAATCCTGGTGACCCTGATCTGCTTCTCCACCGGCATACCGGGTGGAATGTTCGCACCGGCATTGTTCGTCGGCGCGATGCTCGGAGGCGGGCTCGCGGGGCTGGCCCATCATTATTCGTCCCTGGTCACGAGTCCCGTCGGCGCTTACGTTCTGGTCGGCATGGGGACCTTCTTCTCCGGGGTGTTTCGCGCGCCCATGACGTCCATCTTCATGGTGTTCGAGACGAGCGCCAGTTATGTCATCATCCTGCCTGTGATGGTGGCGAACACGATCTCTTATTTCATCTCGCGCCGGCTGCACCCCGTGCCGTTCTTCACCATGCTGGCGCGGCAGGAGGGCATCGACCTCCCCTCAGCCGAAGAATACCGCTCCACCGAGCTTCTGCGCGTGGAGGATGCCATGCGCCCTCTTCCGCCAGGCATGCTGCTGGACCGGGCGCAGAGCGTCTATCCGGACGTGACGCTCGATGCCGCGCTGCGTCTGCTGGCGGAGAACCCGATACTGGCAGTAGCGAGCCGCGACGATCCGGACACCCCGATCGGCGTCCTCTCGCTCGCGGACGTGCGGCGCGCGTACGGATTTGCGGAGGGCGACCCGAAACCCGACGCAGCCGAAGTCCCTGGTAAAATCGACCACTAATGACTACCTACAATCGCCGCAGGTGGATTCAGGCGGCTGCCGCTGCGGCGGCACTTCCGCTCGCTGCACAAACGCGCACGGCGGGGAAGATGCGCCTGGGCATCGTCCTCGGCGTTTCGCCCGACCCGGACGCCGCCATTCGCCGCGTCCATGAACTTGGTTTTCCGACCTGCCAGGTCAGCGTGCGGGAGACCAGCGACGGCGCCGCCGCCGCGCTCCGCAAAGCGCTGGACCGATACGGAGTGGAAGCCTCCTCGGCGGTGGGGGGCGGCCCGGGACCGGAAATTTACGATTTCTACCGCGGCCCGCAGACCATCGGTGTCGTGCCCCGCGCCACCCGCGAGGTGCGGATCGCCCGCTTGAAAGAGGTCTCGGACTTCGCAAAGAAGGCCGGCATCCCGGCCGTGCAGAGCCACTGCGGCTTCATCCCCGAAGATCCCAACGAACCGCTGTACGCCGAAGCAGTCGAAGCCATCCGCGCGGTGGCCGCTTACTGCAAACAGAACGGCCAGAACTTCCGCTGCGAGACCGGGCAGGAGACGCCGATCACGCTGGTCCGGGCCATCCGCGACGTGGGCCTCGATAACGTGGGTGTCAATTTCGATGTCGCCAACCTGATCCTCTACGGCAAAGCCAACCCGGCGGATGCCGTGGACATCCTCGGCCCCTATGTGCAGGGCGTGCATGCGAAAGATGGCCGGTACCCCACGGACCCCCACAAACTCGGCGAGGAAGTGCCGATCGGCCAGGGGCGGGTGGACTTCCCCGTGATCATCGAAAAGCTGAAGAAGTTGGGGTACAGCAACCCTCTCACGATCGAGCGCGAGATCCGCGGCGAGAAACAGACCGCCGATATCCTGGCAGCCAAGGCGTATCTCGAGAAACTGCTTGGGTAACAGCACGGCGAAACGGGTCCGGGCGTTTACGGGCCCTCGCCTACCTTCATTTCGCGCCCACATTTACTCCCTATGCAGTAGTTACCCCGCAAGTGGCTCAGGCGCCTAATGTTATGCGGATAGAAAAATCCGCGGAGACAGAAAAGGAGTCTGGAAAATGAAGAACAGATCGCTGCTTCTGGCCGGGGCGCTGACCCTGGCGAGTTTTTCGCTGCTGAGTGCCAAATCGTACGACATCATTCTCGATTCACCCACCCAGGCCGGTACGGTCCAGTTGAAGGCCGGCGAATACCATCTCAAGCTCGAAGGATCCAAAGCCGTTTTTATGGACGTGAATACCGGGAAGACCTACACCACTCCGGCGAAGGTGCAGGCCCAGTCGAAGAAGTTCGAAGCAACGGCCGTCGAGAGTACCAGGTCCGGTGACATGGATAAGATCACGGCCATCGACTTGGGCGGCTCCCCGAACGAACTACTCCTGGGCGAGTAAGTGAGTTATTTCCGCGCCCGCAAGTGGCAGCGGATATCGAGTGCCGGGAAAATCCAGGCGGCGTGCCGCTCATACCACCGCAACGAGCGGCGCGCCAGGAGCCGGCCCAGGTTGTCCAGCAGAAAGTTCCCCCCGAAAGTCAGTTCCACGGCGACCACGTCGAAGCGGAACGGCGCCCCCGAGAAAGTTGGAAAATCCTTGCCGGTGAAGTATTCGAAGCTCGCCGCCGCGAGGTGCCGTTTGTGGGTGGGATCCACATAAGAATTGTGCGAGCTGAAGTGCGGCGTCGCGATGTATACGTCGGCGCCGTCTTTGGCCACCCGCCACACCTCGGCCATGGCGCGCATCGGGTCTTCCAGGTGCTCGATGACCTGCGACATATGGATGCGGTCGAAGACGCCGCTTTCGAGCGGCCAGGGGTACTCGTCGAGATTCCATACGCGATCGGCCGCGGAGGCCGGGGAGACGTCGATTCCCACGGCATCCGGCTCGATTTTGCGGCTTCCGCAGCCAACGTCCAATACCATCCTTAACAACGTAGCGCATCGGCCGGCCTCGCGCGGCGTTACAATAATTTCGGACTCTAACTACCGATATGCCGAGACGCCTCGGCCCGAAGCTGATGCTTTCGATCACGGTGATCGTCATCATCGTGGCGGCCGTTTCCGGGTTGGTCAACATAAAAACGGAGGAGCGTCAACTCCTCAATACGATGGTCCTGGGAGCGGACCAGCTTTCGAAGGGCATTACCAGCGCGACCTGGCATGCGATGCTCGACGACCATCGCGAAGCTGCGTACCAGGTGATGCAGACCATCGCGCTCAAGCAGGGCATCGACCGCATCCGCATGTTCAACCGCGCGGGGCAGATGATGTTTTCAACCAACGCGGAGGACCGGATCTCGGTTCCGCCGCCGAACATGGACCAATCGGGATCGGTCCGCGTCCAGCCGGGAAGGGACGGCACCCGCCGGCTGGAGATGCTGACGGCGATCTACAATGAGCCGGCCTGCAGCCAGGCCGCCTGCCACGCGCACCCCCCCGGCGTGAAGGTGCTCGGGCTGCTCGACCTGCAACTCAACCTGGAGAGCGTGGACCACGAAGTCGAGGGCATGAAATTCCGGGTGCTGCTGGTCACCGGCGTCGAGATCGCGCTCATCAGCCTCTTCATTATTTACTTCACCCGGCGGTTTCTGGTGCGTCCGATCGGCAAGCTGGTTGCGGGCACCAAGGCGATCAGCCAGATGGAGTTGGACAAACCGCTCGACCTGGTGGATAGCAGCGAGGAACTCGACGAACTGGCGCGCTCGTACGAAGTGATGCGCGACCGGCTGCGCACCGCGGTGGGAGAGATCAACCAGTTCACGCAAAACCTGGAGATCAAAGTCGAGGAGCGCACCCGGCAATTGCAGGCGGCGCAAAAGAAGCTGCTGCACACCGACCGCCTGGCATCCCTCGGCCAGCTTTCCGCCAGCGTGGCCCATGAGATCAACAACCCGATTTCGGGCGTGCTCAACCTCTCCATGCTGCTGCAGCGGATGCTCAAAGAGGATGGCGTACCGCCCGAGCGGCTGCCGGAATTCCGCAAATACCTGGGGCAGGTGACCAGCGAGACGGCGCGCGTGGGCCGCATCGTTTCCGACCTGCTGGCATTTTCGCGCCGCTCCAAGCCGCAGCGCGCGCCGGCGGATCTCAACCGCATCGTTAAGACGACGCTTTCGCTGGTGGATCACAAGATGAAGCTGAGCAACGTCGAAGTCACGGCGCGCCTGGCCGAATCGCTGCCGGCCGCGCAGTGCGACGCGTCGCAGATCCAGCAAGTGGTACTGAATCTTCTGCTGAATGCCGCCGAGGCCACGCAGTTGCGCAGCCAGCGGAAAGTCGCCCTGGAGACAGCCGCCGGAGAAGCGTGCGTGGTGCTGACTGTGTCCGATAGCGGCGAGGGCATCCCGCCGGAGAACCTGGCGCGGATTTTCGATCCTTTCTTTACCACCAAGTCCGACGGCAAGGGGGTGGGGCTCGGGCTCGCGGTTTCCTACGGCATCATCCAGGCGCACGGCGGAGACATCGAAGTGAAGAGCCAGGTCGGCCAGGGTACGACTTTCACCGTGACGCTGCCCCTCGAGCAGACGAAGCCGGCCGAAGAGCCGTCGCTACTGCACCTGGCGCGGAAGGAATGAAGTTCTTCTACGTGGGCGCGACGGCCGACGTTCAGTCCGAGGCGGACCGGGAGGCGTTCACGTCCATGCGGGAATGTATGGCCCGCACGTTTGGGCTGCCGGTCCGCGAGATGGAGCTTCCGCCGGTCGAGTTCGCCTTCGACGACGGACGCCGGCAGTATTCTTCGATCGCGGTGCTGGAAATGGCGGCGGCGCATTGTCCGCCGGATGCAGCCAAGCTGCTGGCCGTCACCGGGCGCGACCTGTTCATCCCGGTGCTGACTTTCGTGTACGGCCAGGCGCAGCTCGGCGGGCGGATCGGCGTGGTCTCGCTGGCCCGCCTGCGCATGGAGTTTTACGGGCTGCCGCACAATCGCGAGATCCTGCAGCGCCGGGCGGAGAAGGAAGCGATGCACGAGGCGGGACACCTTTTCGGCCTGGTGCACTGCGCCGACCGCGGCTGCTCCATGTCGCTTTCGACCGGAGTCCGGCAGATCGATTCGAAAAGCGCCGCATTTTGCCCGCCCTGCGAAGCGCGGCTGCGGCACAAACCGAGGGAGTTGAGCGTATGAGAAGCCATTGGAAAATGCTGGTGGTGGACGACGAAGAAGTCATGTGCGAGAGCCTCGCAGCCTGGCTGCGCGAGGACGGCTACCATGTGGACACCGCCTCCTCCGGCGCGGAAGCCCTCGAAAAGGCGCGGGCCACGGACTACGCCATTTACTTCATCGACCTGAAGATGCCCGGCGGCATGGACGGCATCGAGACGATGATGCAGATCCGCCGCCTGCACCCCGAAGCGTCCATCATCATCATCACCGCGTATGCGACGGTCGATACCGCGATCACGGCCATCAAAGAGGGGGCGCAGGAATACATCGTCAAGCCCTGCAACCCGGAGGAGATTTCGCTCCTGGTGGGCCGGATCATCAAGGTCAAGAACCTGCAGCGGGAGAACGTGATCCTGCGCAAAAAGCTGGCCCGCCAGTACAGCTTCGACGACGTCATCAGCAAGAACCCGCGCATGCAGGAGATTTTTCAGCTGGCGCACGATATCGCCAGTCTGCGGAGCACCGTCCTGATTCAGGGCGAGAGCGGCACCGGGAAGGAGATGGTGGCGCGGGCGATCCACCGGGCGGGAGACAGGGCGTCGAAGCCGTTCGTCGCGGTTTCCTGCGCGGCGCTTGCCGAGACGCTGCTCGAATCGGAACTGTTCGGGCACGAGAAAGGCTCCTTCACCGGAGCCTCGGCGCAAAAGCGCGGCAAGTTCGAAATGGCCGATGGCGGCACGCTGTTTCTCGACGAAATCGGCGACATCTCGGCGAAATTGCAGGTGGACCTGCTGCGGGTGTTGCAGGAGCGGTGCTTCTACCGCGTCGGCGGCTCCGAGGAAGTGCGGGTGGATGTCCGGGTGATCGCGGCGACGCACGTGAACCTGCAGGAAGCCGTTGCCTCCGGCCGCTTCCGCGACGACCTCTTTTATCGCCTCAACGTGATCGAGATCCGGATTCCGCCGCTTCGGGAACGCCGGGAAGACGTTCCGCTGCTGGCGCACCACTTCCTGGAGCGGCTTTCGCACGAGCTGTCGAAAGAGATCGGCGATATCTCGGAAGGGGGCCTGCGGGTCCTGATGGATCACAACTGGCCGGGCAACGTGCGCGAACTGGAAAACGCCGTCGAGCGCGCCATGGTGACCTGCCGCGGCCGCTGCCTGACTGAAGACGATTTCGCGTTCCTGGCGCAGAACGGCGCGGCAAGGGCATGGTCGATTCCCACCGGGGCAACGCTTCAGGAAATGGAGAAGCAGTTGATCCTGGCGACCCTGCAGCGGACGGAAGGGAACATCAAAGAGTCGGCGTCGATGCTGGGGATCGACCGATCGACCCTTTACGAAAAAATAAAAAAGTACGAAATTCCGCGGTAGCCAGTGGGGCAGGCCTCCCGGCCGGCCCGGTTTGGGCTTCATTTCGAAGCGGGCAGGCCAGGAGGCCTACCCTACGGCTGCAAAAACATCTCGCCGCAGACCGCGTCCCAATCCGCCCGGGGATAACCGGACGGGATGTCGTCCACCGGGACGCCACCGTCTGCCAGCGTCGGCGCCGCGCCTTCCATCGAGAGCGCCAGTTGCAGCCGCTCCATCTCCCGCATCAGCCACGGCTTTACCTCCGTGCCCCGCAGCAGGTGCGTCAAATTGAAGTCTTGTGGCGCGACTTTCAGATACCAGCCCTGCTCCGGGCCGCCCGTCTCGACTACTTTGCCGTCTACGGGCGAGAGCACGCGCACGTCGGCCTCCCGCTTGTGTACGCGGAACGCCGTGCCGTTAGTTTCCACATGGTCGCCGGGCCGCGGCAACTCCACCCGGTCCGGTGTTCCGAGCAGCCGTTTCCCGAGTTCATCGAGCCCCACGGTCACGGTGCCGTCCGGCTCCATCTTCGCCCAGGTGTGGCCGCGGTGATAGAAACGGTCGAGCGGAAAGGCCATTCCGAAAATGTCGTCCTCACGTTCGGCGGGCTGCTGGACGGGGTGGCGTTCCACCCACTTGGCGTGCGTCTCGCACTCGCGGCAGTCGAACGCGTTGGGGCACTCCCGGTTCTTGAACTCGCCGGTTAGGACGTGGCGGCAGGCGCGGTCCGCCGGGGTCAGGTCGTGGAAATCCGAGTGCCAGCGGATCTCCTCCACTTGCTGCCGCGCCAAGGCTCGATACGACCGCCATGCGGCCGAAAGGAGCGTGGTGGCCACGACTACCAGCACGGTGTAAAAAGCGCCGAGAAAGATGATGGTCCCGGCCGACCAGTGAAATCCGTAGTTCCAGGGCAACATGTCAATACCTCCCCGCCAGGACGGGCTCCTCTTGTTCCTGGTGCACGATGGTTTTCAGCTCACGCTCTTCCGGAAACAACTGGAAGTATCGGAACGAGAACGAATATACGAGAACTCCGTAGGCCACCACGGCCAGAAACGTTCCTGTCTCCTGCCAGCTCGGCGAGTACGTCAGGAATTTGTCGAACGAAAGCGTCGGCACAGCGAGCGTCTGGACGGTCATCACGAACCGGTTCAGCGCCACGCCGAAACAGGCCATCGCCGCGGCCGAGACCAGCCAGCCGGAACGCGCGCGAAGCCGCGGGGTCAGCAGGATCAGCGCCGGGATGAGGCCGAAGAGCACGATCTCGGCAAACAGGATCCACGTGCCGAACGGCTGCCAGCTGTAATACTGGGCCGCCGGGAAACCGCTGTCCGGCGACGTGCGGTTGATCCAGATCAGCGTGTCGATGCCCTTCGCGATCACGTACACGCCCAGCAGCAACCCGGAGATCCGGCCGAGCAGTTGCAGCACCTGCGGCCGGACGAGCTTCTTCCCGGTGATGGATTCCACCAGCCGCGTGGTCAGCAGGATGAAGCTCGGCCCCACCGCCGCGGCGGACAGGATGAACAGGAAGAACGTGGACGGCCACACCGCGAGCCCTTCTCGAAACGCAAACGGCCGCCCGCGCAGCACGCCGTACAGGCCGCCGAGCGAACCCTGGTGGAAGAACGAGAGGAACGTCCCGACCCCGGCGAACACGTACACCAGCTTGTGGAGCTCGAATTCGAATACCAGGAAGCCCGGGATCTCGCGCAGCTTGCGGTTGCGCAGCACGATCGGCACGTACTCGATCATCAGCACCGTCAGGTAGCAGCTGATGCAGAACGTGACTTCGGTGAGCATCGAGTGGACATTGGGATACCAGAAAGTAAACCAGGCGCGCAGCGGCTGGCCCACGTCCACCGCCAGCACCACGATCGCTCCGCTGTAGCAAACCAGCCCGATCACCACCGCGCTGTTGATCACGGCGCGCAGTTCCTTGAGCTTCAGAATGTAAAGCAGGAACCCGGTGAAGAAGGCGCCGGCCCCCAGCGCGATCACCGTCAGGTCGAGGAAGATCCACAAGCCGAAGGCGAACCGGTTGTCCATGTTGGTCTGGTTCAGGCCTTTGATGAGGCAGAGGCCGGCCGAATAGACGCCGAACGCCAGCAGCGCCAGCCACGGCGCGATCCAGAGCAGGAACTTTCCGGTCGAGCACCGTTTTACGCCGCGCGCAATGAATTCCCTATCCATGGAGACTCTCCTTGGGATGCGGCGCCTTGCCGATTTCGCGCACCCATTCCCGTTTCGAGTGGTAGTAGATTTTCGTATCGGTCCCGAGTTTCTCGAGCAGCCGGAAACTGTTCGGGTCCTTGGCCTCGGGCAGGCCCGTATTGAGATCGCCGAACCGGATCGCCCCGGTCGGGCAGGCTTCCACGCACGCCGGCACGTAATCCGCCGGATCGATCTCGCGTTTTCCCGCCATCGCGGCACGCTGCTTCGCGGCATGCAGGCGGCCGTGGCAGAAATTGCATTTTTCGACCACGCCCCGCATCCGCGGCGCCACGTCGGGGTTCAGCGTTTTTTCCATTCCGGCGGGCCACTGCGGATCCCACCAGTTGAAGTAGCGCGCGTGGTAGGGGCACGCGGTCATGCAATACCGGCAGCCCAGGCAGCGCTCGGCCATCTGGCCCACGATCCCGGTCTCCGGGTCCACATCCACCGCCTGCTGCGGGCAGACGTGCGCGCAGGGCGTATCTTTTCCGCACTGCTGGCAGAGCACCGGAACGAAGGCCGACCGTTTTCCGGGGTACTCCTCACCGTTATCGACCTTGTAAACGCGGATCCAGGTGATGCCCTTGCGATCCGTGGCTTCCGGGTTTGCCGGCGGGATGTTGTTCTCCACCGCGCAGGCCACCATGCAGGCCCCGCACCCGGTGCACTTGTCGATATCGATCGTCATTCCATAGCGAGTCATATGCGTACCACCTTGGCCCGTGCGACCCCGCCGCAGAGCGATTGTGAACCGGCCTGGACAACCCCCGGAGGCACGCTCGAATCCAGCATCACGGTCACCCGCGCCCGTCCGTACTGCGTTTCCAGCAGGGCTTTCGAACCCTGCTCCAGCCCGTATTGGCGGGCCTCGGCGGGGTGGAGCGCCACGCAATTCGGCGCCAGCCGCAGGTTCGATTCCTGGTAGACCTTCGACATCAGCGGCGAGACCAGGGCATAGTTCGATCCCCCCTCGACCGCCACCAGAAGCGGCAGGGAAGACGCGGCGTTCTGTTCCGTGTTCCCGATTGCCGTGGGAACGCGGCGCTCGTCCGGCCCGGTCCAGCAGCCGCCCGCATTCAGCGCCTTCCAGAAGTCGTCGGCCGAAAGCTCCTTCACGGGGACCGTTTTGCCGTCCGCGTAGGTCGTGAGCATTCCCTTTCCGGCCTGGTGAATCGCGTCGGCCCGCTCGCGCAGCGGGTCGCCGGAGATGCCGCCCAGCAACTCGAGCGGATTCACAACACCCTCCGGCGCTTTCACCAGCGGTGTCGCCATCCGGAAGCTTGTCGCTACGGAATCGACCGGAGCCGGGAAATCGTCCGTGACCTCCGGGTAGACCGCGGCCGGCAGAGCCGCTTGCGCGTATCGGGCGTAGCCCCCGCGCGAGCACGCCACCGTGGCCACCAGCGGTTTATCCTGCACCAATTTCTTCTGAATGTCCGCCCACTCGATCAGGCCGCCGGCCGATTCGTCGATCAGCAGCACGCGGATCGAATGGTCCGGCACCGCGGCCAGTTCGGTGACCGGCGCCGCAGCCTTCCGCCAGGCCTCCGGAACCGGAGCTTCGTTTTGCGCGACCGCCGTTTTCCCCAGCGCGCCGAGCGCGCGGTTTGCCGCGGCCGCCGCAGCGCCGCCGATCACCACGGCCGGCCCGTTCTTCCGGATTTCGTCGATCACGCCCGCCAGCGGAACGCCCGCGTTGGCGCTGGCTTCCTCTACCGAAATCTCGCCGGCGATGGCGCGGGCCACCACCTCTTCGCTGCCCGGCCGCACCGCCAGCCACCAGTCGGCCAGCGCGGCCGTGCGCGACTCCACCGCTTCCACCTGAATCAGCCGGAAGCCCGGGCGCGCCGCGAACACCGTGGCGGGAGCGCCCCAGCCGTCCAACAGCGGTACCCCCAGGCTCACCACCGTCTTCACGCCGGCGAGATCGTACGAGACTTCATCCCGCGGCGCGGCCAGGTACACGCCGTTGGCCTTCGCTGCGATCGCCCGCCGGTAGCTCCACGAGGCCGTACGCCCCGGCCGCAGGTCCAGCACCGCCAGCGTCTCGCCGGGTCCGCACTTCGCGATGGCGTTCGCGACCTCATTTGCCGGTCCCCGCCGCAATCGCGCCGGGTGATAAGGCAGATGATGCCCCGTCACGCCGAACGGGCACAGGCCCCCGCGCACACCGGCCAGCGCGACCGGCTGCTCGCCGACGCATCGCGCCCGCACCGCGCACCCGGCGGGGCACAGCGCGCAATGCGTGAACTTCGCGCGGATCTCGCCGCGCGCGGGCTGCGGAATTCCCGGCCAGTTTTCGGACCAGAGCGCCGTATCCGTGATCAGCCGCCACGGAGCCGGCGTGAAGAGCGCGCCCACTGCCGCGCCGCCGGCGAATTTGAAAAGGTCCCTGCGTGTCGTCACTTGTGGCACTCCATGCAACTGTGTTCCAGGTTGCGCTCGCGGTGGCAGGCCACACACTGATCCATCAGCTGCGTATTCCGGGAATAGCCGCTGATGCGGTCCACCTGCGCGGGGCGCAGGCTGTCCGAAGCACCCTCGCCGCCGTGGCACTGCTCGCACTTCAACTTCGCCAGCTTGATGTGCGTGGCGTGGGAGAAGTACACGTTCTCCGGCTGCCGGGCGTAAGAGACCCACTGCGGCTCACGGCCCGGGGTCGCGTACCGCTCGATGAATTTCTTTTCCGCAGCCGTGGTTCCCATCGGCGCCGCGTGGCAGCCCGCGCACTTTTCGAGCGCTGGAATGCCCGCGTACGTTCCGTCGTCGCGAAACGCATGACAGTCTTCGCACTTCGTCCCGGCCTTATCGGCGTGGACCTTGTGGCTGAAGTCTACCGGCTGCGGCCGGCTCGAATAGATAGCGCGCGGAAAGCCGGCCCAGCCCAAGCCCAGGGCGGCCAGCACTCCGGCCAGAAACAGAATTGTTCCGCGCATTTTCACAACTCTCTCTTCATAAAGAATTCATGGAACAGCGCCAGCATGCGCTCGCGCTCCAGCATCCGGGCGGCGCCGGCGGCAAACAGCCCGCCGTCCGCCACGGTGCCCGAACCGGCCTGTAGAAACTCGTTCATCCGCCGCTGCTCCTGTTCCATCCACGTCCGCGCTTCCGGCGCGCCGAAAAGATCTCGCGTCGTCTCCGGAAGCGGCGTTCCTTCAAACAGCCAGCCGCCGGTATAAGGCTCGCGCGTAACTCGCGCCGGGTCCGCGCGAAGATACAGATTGCACTTCGTCAGCAGCAGCGGATTGGGGAAAACCACTTCGATGTCGGTTCCCGCTACCGTCAGCACCGCGGCCGGGCAGTGGCGCCCGCTCTGCCAGATGTAGCTGACGCGCTCGATGGTCCCCAGCGCGCGGCTGAGGAACGCGTCGATTCCGACGTGGCATGTGCCGTCTTCGCCCACGTCCACCCACATATGGTTGGGGGAGTAGAGCAGCCAGTCCGGCAGCGCGATGCCATCCGCTTCCTCGCCGCTGGCCGGGTGCGCCATAGCGAGGTACAGTTCGCAATAGCGATAGCCTTCGGTGCCGCACCGCGATAGCAGCGATTCGCTATACGGCACCATTTTCGTCACCGGAGCGGCCGCGCAGTATTGCATCAGGCTCTCGCGGAGGTACGGGCACAAGCCCGAAGCCGGCTCGGGGTTCAGGCGATACACCGGGCAATCGACGAACTCCGCCGAGGAACACTTCTCCTCCGCCCTGCCGCCCACCGCCAGCGGAATCAGTTTCCGCACCGACGAACTGCGGCAATACCTAACCTGGGCTTCTTTGAGGAAGGGGCAGGTCATGGTGCTACCGCCCGTCTTTCTCCCTCAACGGGTCGCCGCCATCCGCCATGGTGACGCCGAGGCCGGGAATGTCGAACATGTGGGCCATTTCCTGGTCCATCTGGCTTGTGGCCACCCGGCGCCGGTGCTTCGCCGCCAGTTCCTGAAAAATGCCGACCGCGACAGCGGCGCAGCAAATCAGCACGACGACTCCCAGCGCGAGGTTTGTAAAGGTCAGCCAATAGGTAGCTGGATCGTTCATTAGAGCTCTCCCTTCGCGGGATGCTAATGCAATACCTGTGCCATGCTGGAAAAAAAGGGGTTAGGGGCGACGATGGGCGGGCTAGTGGCGGAATTTAAGATTCAAGAGTCTGAAAATCCGGCATGTAGGGCAGGGACTCCCCTACTAAAAATAGCCAAAAACGTCAGCGACTCCTGCCGGTGGTGGAGCGGCAGCCGGGGGCTACTCAGGCTCGGCCAACTGCGGCGCTTGGTGGGGTAGGCCTCCCGGTCTGCCCAGGGCGGGCGGAGCGCGCCTTCGGCGCGTGGGTAGGCCAGGAGGCCTACCCCACTAAGTAACCAAAACGTCGGCGACTCCTGCCGGTGGTGGAGCGGCAGCCGGGGCTACTCAGGCTCGGCCAACTGCGGCGCTTGGTGGGGCAGGCCTCGCGGCCTGCCCAGGGCGGGCGGAGCGCGCCTTCGGCGCGTGGGCAGACCGGGAGGTCTACCCTACCAACCCGGGCAAACCGGCCAGCGTTTTGGATAGCCTCACGGCGCGTAGAATCGCGGCGACGACGGCCTCGGCGGCCGCCGAGCCGAGCACGTTGATGTCGGCGCGCCGGTCGCCGATCGAGAGCGCGAAAGTAATGTCGCCGTCCATCATCGTGTTTACCGGGTAGATCGCCCGCGCGACGCCCAGGCCGGCGAATTGCGCCAGTTTCGACGCTTCCACTTTGGAGAGCCGCGCGTTTGTCGCGACTACGGCCAGCGTCGTATTGACCCGGACCAGGCCCGCGGGCGGCCGCCTTTTCATGACCTCTTCGGTATTGGCGAATTCGCGGCCATCCGGGGCCGTGCGGGCTCCGGCCACGATTTTGCCGGTCGCCGGGTCGCGCACATCGCCGAATGCGTTGACCGCCACCAGGCTCGATACCAGCACTCCCCCCGGCAGCGCCACGGTATACG
This sequence comes from Bryobacterales bacterium, assembly GCA_963796485.1. Classification (GTDB taxonomy): domain Bacteria; phylum Acidobacteriota; class Terriglobia; order Bryobacterales; family Bryobacteraceae; genus CAWCDJ01. The sequence goes on along the minus strand of CAWCLV010000004.1, from coordinate 1,330,862 downwards.
AACCCACCCCCGATTTCATGGCCTGCCGCATGCCCAGAACCTTGCCGATGGTCGCGCCGGTTCCAGCACCCACGCAACCTTCTTCCACCGTTCCGGAGTGCGCCGCGGCCGCCGCGGCTTCGCCCATGGCCAGGTTCGGGCGGACATTCGACTTCCCAATCCCGAGATCGTACAGAATCGCTGCCGCGACGATCGGGACGCGGCCCGCCGGAGTGACCACGCCGGCGCCGCGCTTTTCGAGATACCGGCGCACACCGGAGGCCGCTTCCAGCCCGAACGCACTGCCTCCTGCCAGCAGGATGCCGTTGACCGTCGGGTCCACGTGCATCGGATCGAGCGCGGGGGTTTCTTCGGTGCCGCTGGCGGACCCCCGGATGTCTACGCCGGCGGCCGCACCCTGCTCGCAAAGAATGGCCGTGCAGCCGGTCATCGCTTCGAAATCCGAGACGTGGCCGACCAGGATTCCGGGGATATCCGTAAGTCCTTTGCTCATAGACTTATGCATCTATGGTAGCATCGAGGTTTCGGGGACCTTCCCACTTGCTCGACCCGCTAAAAGCGCCAGTTGCGGCAGTTCAAGATTTTCTAAACCTGACCGGGCTCGCGTTCAAAAACATCTTCCGCCGCCCCCACTACGGCGACGACATCTTCATGCAGATGGACACGATCGGGGTGGGCAGCCTCACGATCGTGGCCCTGACCGGCTTCTTCAGCGGCGCCGTCATGGCGCTGCAGATGTCGCGCGCCCTGGCGCAATACGGCCAGGTCGGCAAGACCGGGATGCTGGTCTCGCTGACCCTGGTCCGTGAACTGGGTCCCGTGCTGACGGCCATCATGGTTGCGGGCCGCAACGCCTCCGGCATCGCCAGCGAGCTCGGATCCATGAAGGTCACTGAGCAGATCGATGCCATGCGGGCGCTGGGAACGGACCCGACGCAGAAGCTGGTGACACCCCGGCTGATCGCCACCTCGGTGATGCTGCCGCTGCTGACCGTGATCGCCGATTTCGTCGGTATGATCGGGGGTTTCATCATCGCCTACTGGTTCCTCGGCCTCTCGCCCCGGCAATACTGGACTTCGGTGTGGCAGGCGCTGGTCTGGAACGACGTGGCGCAGGGGCTGCTCAAACCTTTCGTCTTCGCCATCGTCATCTCCATGATGGGGTGCTTCTACGGCCTGCGCACGAGCGGTGGAACTCAGGGTGTCGGCCGGTCCACCACGCAAGCCGTGGTGGCAGCCGACGTGTTGATTTTCATTCTCGATTTACTGCTCACGAAAATCTTCGTCTGGGGCGCAGCTTCCTGATGATGGCCCCCCAAACGCCCACCCCGATTCTGCGGTTCGAGCATGTCACCGTGATTTACGACGGCGCCGAGGTGCTCTCGGACATTTCCTTCGACGCGTTCGAAGGGGACTCGCGGGTGATTCTGGGTGCGGCGGGAAGCGGCAAGACCGTCTTGCTCAAGACGGCCCTGGCGCTGATCAAGCCGGATCGCGGGCGCGTATTTGCGTTCGGCCTCGACCTGACCGCTGCGACCGAGCGCGAGCTGTTCGAGATCCGCAGCAGGATTGGGATGTTGTTCCAGGAAGGTGCGCTGTTCGATTCCCTGACCATCGAGGAGAACGTGGCTTACCCGCTCCTCAACCAGCCCTCGATTCATTGCCCGCCTGAGGACGTGCTGCCGCGTGTCAGCCAGGCCCTCGAGTTCGTGGACCTGGGAGGGACCCTCGAAAAGTTCCCAAGCGAACTCTCCGGAGGCATGCGGCGCCGCGCCGCGATCGCCCGCGCGGTGGTCACGGTTCCGCCCCTCCTGCTCTATGATTCGCCCACCGCGGGGCTCGACCCGATCACCGCTCACACCATCATCGCGCTGCTGATCAAAGAGCGGGACCTGAGCCAGACAACCACGCTGGTTGTAACTCACCGGTACCAGGACGGGAATCTGATCGCAAATTTTCGCTACAATTCTGAACAAGGGCGTTTGGAGCCCGTCCGCAACGGGGACGCGCGTCGTGCGCGAACTACCTTCATGGTGCTGCGGGAAGGCCGGCTGGTTTTCGAAGGAGACCAGATCCGGCTGGAGACCTCCACCGATCCTTACGTTCGCAAGTTTGTGAAGCCTCGGGAATAGACGATGCCGGATCGAGCAAGAGTCCGCTGGTCGCAGTTGAAGGTCGGGGCGATTGCTTTGGCTGCCTTCATCATCCTCTTCGTATTGGTGTTCCTGCTGACCAGCTCCAAGGGGTTCTTTCGCCATTACGAGCCGCTCTTTACCTATATGGAGGACGCCGCCGGCCTTGCGGACGGCACGGCGGTGCGGCTGAACGGGTTCACGATCGGCTACCTGGATCGCGTGGAGTTGACCGATTCCCGCAACCCCAAGAGGGCTGTCCGGTTCGACATGAGGGTCAAGCCCGAGTACCTCGCCGATATTCCCGTCGATTCTGTGGTGGAGATTTCCGCCGCCAACCTGCTGGGGGACAAGTTTCTGAACATTATGCGCGGGAAGGCCCAGCCGACGGTGAAACCCGGAGCGGTACTGCCAAGCCTGGAGGGGCAGGACATTCCCGAGCTGATGGCGCAGAGCGCCAACCTGCTGAAATCGTTTCAGACCATCGTGAACCGCGTGGACAACCTGCTGGCCGGGGTGGAAGCGGGGAAAGGCAACATCGGACTGTTGCTGAAAGACCGGGAACTCTACGACCGCATCAATGCCATTGCGTCCGAGGGCCAGCAGCTCCTCGGGGATGTGCGCCACGGCAACGGCACCATCAGCAAGCTGATCTACAGCGACGAACTGTACCGCGAAATTCGCGCCCCGCTGCAGCGCATCGACGCCATGATGGCCGATTTGCAAGCCGGGCAGGGCACTGCCGGGAAGCTGCTGAAAGACCCCGCCCTCTTCAACGAAGCGCAACAGACCCTGGCCGAGATCCACGGCATGGTGACAGACCTGAACGCGGGCAAGGGGACCGCCGGCAAGCTGCTGAAAGACGACCAGCTCTATGCGCGCCTGGACACCCTCGTCCTGAAGTTCAACACCACGATTGACAAGATCAATTCGGGCCAGGGCACGATCGGACAGCTCATGGTCAACCCGCAGCTCTACGACTCGCTCAATTCCACCATGGGTGAGCTGCAGAGCCTGGTCAAAGACATCCGCGCCAACCCGAAGAAGTTCCTCTCCCTGAGGCTTGCGATATTTTGAGCAGGCGGAAGCTCCTGGTGGTGAATGCCGATGACTTCGGCTTTACACCGGATGTCAACGACGGAATTCTCGAGGCCCACCGGCACGGCATCCTGACCGCGACCACCCTGATGGCGAACGGCGACGCCTTCGACGATGCGGTGCGGCGCTCCCGGGAGACGCCGTCGCTCGACATCGGATGCCACCTGGTGCTGATCGGCGGACAGTCCCTCGTCAGCGGCAGACCGCTGCCCGCCGGCGTTCCGCAACTGCTTGCCGCGCTCGCCAGGCGCGAAATCCGGCCCTACGAGGAACTGGCGGCGCAAGTGCGGCGAATTCTGGCTGCCGGTGTGCGTCCCACGCATCTGGATACCCACAAGCACACTCACCTGGCGCCCTCCGTGCTCGACGCGGTAGCGCGAATTGGGGAGGAGTTCGATATCCGGTGGGTGCGCCGGCCGTTCGACTTCCCCCTGAACGCGCTGCGCGGTACCGTGCCGGCGCTCAAGCGGATGACGAGCGATGCCATGGGCCTGCTGCGCAGTCGTTTTCACCGCGCACTGGAACGGCACGGCTGCCGCACCACAGACCATTTCGCCGGATTCCAGATCACGGGCCGCTTTCGGACCGCCGAGCTGGTGCAGTTGCTGGCGGTGATCCCGCCGGGTACGACCGAGCTGATGTGCCACCCCGGCCGCTGTGGCGAGGCCCTGCGGGCCGCGCGCACGAGGCTCAAGGAGAGCCGCGAGCGCGAACTGGAGGCGTTGGTTGCCCCGGAGACCCGGTCCGCGCTGGCAACCAACGGAATCGAACTGGCGGACTACGCCGGCCTTACGCGGCCCTGATCCGGATCAGGGCAGGCTCGCCTCTGTCGCGCTGCCGTAATACAGACCGTTGAAAAGCAGTTTGAACGTGGCGTGCGGCTGCGCGCGGAAGGTGACTTCCGGACCCAGCAGAACCACCTCGCCTTCCCCGACCCTGGCTCCCGCTACCGCGGTGCCGCCATCCAGGTATTGCTGGCCCCACGCCCAGCCGCTGTCCAGCACATTCGTGCCGCTGAACCACGCCACCGGCGAGGTATGCTTCAGCCCGGCATCCGGGTCCAGCTTCAGCACCGGGCTGTCGTCGAAGAACACGTCCACTTCGGGCGGCATGCCGTAGGCCAGCGGATTGGTGTTATCCACAGCCATCTTCAGCAGCGAACCCGGAATATAGAATTTCTCGCGCGGCAGCGGGTGCTCCTTGCCATCGGCCCCGATCTCGGTCAGATAATTCCGCACCGGGACTCCCAACGCCCCGGCCGCACTGGTGGAACTGCCGATAGATACGATAGTGCCGCCCGATTCCACGAATTTCTTGAGCTGCGGCATGGTCTTCTCGTCGGTGATACGGCCCAGCCATCCACGATAAGAAACGGGGAGGCTCTCGGGATCGGGATTCCCGAAGCCGCGTCCGCCCATACCGCGGCCGCTCGCCGCGCCGCGCCGGATCGCGCCATCGGGTAATACCAGGACATCGAACTTGCTCTTCAGGTCGCCCGCATCCAGGGTCGCGGGGAACACCTTCTCGAAAGAGAATTCGTACTGTTCGAAGAGCCAGCGGGTCCAGCCGGATGGCATCGAGCCGCCGTACTGATCGTAGAGGCCGATGCGAACCGGTTTCAGCTTGAGCGCCGGACCGCTCGGAGCCTTCGCCATGGCCATCACGGGCACGCCGAGTTCTTTCGCTCCGCCCGCCAGTACCGTCCGGACCGAACCGCTGTTGGGAACCCAGATGGCGCCCGCGCCCAGGTTATCGGTGTCCTTACCCAGCCAGTACACGTCGGCCTTCGCTTTGAGCAGCCGGTTCACCAGCTTGAAGGAATTGTTGATGCGATGGCTGATCAGGTAGCCGGCGGGGTTCGACGGTCCGCTGATCGCGGCCGGCGGCGGCTCGAGCAACCCGCCGATTTTCGTGGAACGGCCCGTCGAAGCCGTCGAACACACGGTCGTACCGCACGCCCATCTGCATCGCCAGCGTCCACCCGGTGATGTCGTAGGGGGGATTCGGCGGCCCGCCGGGGTAGCGGAAATCGTTCGGATGGTCCTGCGGCTCGAACATGTCCATGATATGCGGGCGGAATGCCTGCGCCGTCTTCACCACGTAGGAGCCCGCGGGGTACTGCTTTCCGGCCACCGTAAATGCCGCGCCGGCGCGCATCACCGCGATCCCGTTCTTCAGCAGCGCATTCACGAACTCGGTGGCATTCGGGAAATCGTCCTGGTCGGACGGAATGATGTAGCCGCGCGGATCGCGCATCCTGGGGTCGTGCAGAATCTTCGTGTAGAGCTCGGTGGGCAAGGTACGGGCGCCGAAGCCTCCCATGGTCATCCCCGCCGGTGTATCTCCGCCCGCTCCTCGGCCGCCGCGACCTCCCCTTCCGCCGCCTTCCGCCGCCGCGGCATCCTCCAGGGCCTTGATCCGTTTGGGCGTGACCGTCCAGTTGTCGTGGCTACCCTTGTCTATGGAATTCATGCCCATGCGCCAGATATTGAACAGCCAGGTTTCGCGGTATCGCGACGCCATATCCAAAATCGCGCGATTGTTTGTGATTTCGTATTCGATCGACTGGCGGTAGTGCCAGGTTTGCGGCGCGATGGGCAGCGGCCAGTCGCCTTGCGGAAGCTGCTTTTCGGCAACCAGCGGAATGCTCATGGGGGTCGGATTGCCGATGATCTCGGTCAGGATTCCGATCATATTGTGGAAATACGTGACGGTGCGCAGTCCACCATTCCACCAGGTGGAGTAGTTCGCGCCGCTCCGCATGGCGCTGCCGCCCTTACCCTCGGCCACCAGCCGGCTGTGCATCGCGGTCCCCACCAGTTCGATGCCTAAAGGCACCAGCGGGTCGAAGTTGTAGTTGAACGGGTCGCGGAACGGCGGCATGAAAATGACCGCGCCGGCCGGCCCTGTCTGGTGGTGGTTGTACATGATCTGCGGAAACCACTCCAGAAAGAGCTGCCGGTTCATATTGGTGGTTTCCGGCATGTTCGACATGTAGAAATCGCGGTTGTCGTCGTGCCCCACGTATTTCGCGTAAAGCCTGGGGATCGTGTTGAGGGTGCGCTCACGCTCGGGCCGCAGCGGCGCGTTCGGGTCCTCCGAGCCGCGCATGTACCAGTTCGCGATCAGCTGTTGGCCGTCGGGGTTGGCCAGCACGTAGAGTTGAATCACGTCGTTCAACAATCGCATGGTCTCGGGATCGGTGCGGCTCACCATCTGGTAGACCATTTCCATCAACTGCTGCGACCCGACCGATTCCGTGGCGTGCAATCCGCCATCGATCCACACCACCGCTTTACCCTCGCGTGCCAGGGCGTAGGCCTGCTCTTCGTTCACTCCCTCCGCCAGGGCCAGTTTGCGCGAGATCTCCTTATAGCGGTCGAGATGCCGGATATTCTCCGCCGAGGAGACGATCGCCATGTATTGCCTGCGGCCTTCGGCTGTCGGGCCTATATCGACCAGCTTCATCCGGTCCGATTCGCTCGCCAGCTTTTTCCAGTAGGTTTCGAGCTGGCTGTAGTTGGCGACCATGTAGTCGTCGCCGAGGTTGAAGCCCAGCGCTTCCTTGGGCGTGGTGATTTTCGGAGCGCTTTGCGCGTAAAGCGCGGAAATGGAGAGAGCGAACGCGGCTAAAAAGACCCGGGAATATACCGGTCGAGACGTCATTGACAGAGTGTACTACACGGCATTCGCGGCCGCGGCGACGGCTCCAGGGGCCTATGGAATTTGGAAGTTTTTCACAATGTAACTTCAGGAAATGAAAGATTCAGACAATAAGGTCGATTCACGCAACTTTCACGTTTCCAAGGCTTTCAATCGGATCCGGTTTGTGCTAAAAACGAACCACGGGTGATCAGATGAGAAGTTGTTCGCTGACGGGGTACGGGGCTCCAGGGAGCCTGGTGTGGTTTGGGTTATCGTCTTTGTATGCGGTACTCCCCGCAGATCTAAACTCCATTTGCGTCATTCGCCCGATCAAAAAAGCCACCGGTGTGCGATTTCTAGTGCGCACAGGGGCAGCATAGCTTGAGTTTTGCGCCGGCTTAGACGAACCATTTCGTTAAGGAGAAGCGAATGAACCAAGTGTGTTTCAGGCGCGTGATGTTTACTGCGCTGTTGGCAATCCTCGTAGCAGCCCTCGCATTCGGGCAGTCCGATCTCGGTTCCATCTCAGGGTTCGTAAAGGATCCGAGCGGTTCCACGGTGCCCAACGCGAAAATCACGGTTAAGAACGACGCCGGTCTCGAACGTCAGGCGACGACGAACGAGTCCGGTTATTACATCGTTCCCAGCATTCCCGCGGGCACCTACTCGGTGTCGGTGGAAGCCGCTGGTTTCAAGAAGTTCGAAAGCGCCAGCAACAAGCTGAACCCGAGTTCCACGCTGGCCGTTGACGTGCAGCTGGCGGTTGGCGCGGCAACAGAAACGGTCGAGGTAACCGCGACCGCCCAAACACTCCAGACCGAATCGGCTTCCGTGCAACGGAACGTGACCCGTTCGCAGATCGACAGTCTCGAGTTGAACGGCCGGAACCCGATCTTCATGGCCAACCTGGTTCCCGGCACACGCGGCGGCAACCTTTCCGGCTTGTCGTTCAATTTCAGCCAGGGCCCGAGCAACATCAATGGCGCCCGCACCCAGGACAGCCTGATTACTTATGACGGCGCTCCCGCGGTCCGCACGCGGTCGAACGGCACCAGCCTCGGCTCGGCAGATGTGGACTCCACGCAGGAAATTCAGATCCTGACGGCCAACTACGCGGCCGAGTACGGGCGTTCCGCCGGTGGCCAGATCCGCATCATCACGAAGACCGGAACGCAGGATTTCCATGGCGCGGCGTATGACTACGTCCGCAACACCGTCTTCAATGCGAATACCTGGACCCGCAATCACACGCCGGGACAGACCGACGCGGCCCCGATTACCTACAATCAGTTCGGCTACAACATCGGCGGCCCGTTCTACATCCCCAAGAAGTTCAATACCGATAAGAGCAAGATCTTCTGGTACTGGGGCCAGGAATGGGTTCGGTATCGCTATACCGATTCCAGCAATTGGACCGTGCCTTCGAACCTCATGCGCCAGGGCAATTTCAGCGAACTGCTCGATCCCAAGAATGTCTACTACGGTAAAGCCATCACGATCAACGATCCATCGTCCGGCAATCCGTTCCCCGGCAACATCATTCCCAAGAGCCAGCAGAGCCCTAACGGGATCGGCATCCTGAATGCCTGGCCGAAGCCGAATCTGGTCACGCCCATCAACACCAACCAGTATTTCTATATCGCGGCGCGCCACCCGCAGAACCAGCGCAAGGATACGCTGTCGGCCGACTTCAACATCACCGACAAGCAGCGCATTCAGTTCCGGCGCATGAACTACGCATTCTGGGAGTATCAGCCCCTGGACGGCACGCCGGGCGAAACGCCGAAGTTTTTCAACCGGCCGAACCAGACCAATTCGCTGAGCCACGTTTGGACCATCAGCTCGAACAAGGTGAATGAACTCCTGGCCACCTTCAGCCTCGACGATGTATACATCCCGGTTGACGTGGCCAACTTCTTCGATCGCACCTCGGTGGGCATCAACTACCCCTACATTTTCCCGCAGGGCAAGCTGATCCCGAACCGCATTCCCACCGTCAACATGACCGGCTTCAGCGGCCTCAACGGCGGCCCCTATCCGTCGCACTCGGCGGGACCGATCTACACCCTTTCCGATAGCTTCACCTGGATCAAGGGCAGCCATACGCTGAAGTTCGGGTTCAATTACGAGAAATCGGGCGAGAACGATAACGACGAAATCAACGTTTCGGCGTGCCCGACCTGCACGAACAACCAGAACGGCCAGTTCTCGTTCTCTGATACGCGATCCGGCCAGCCGGGCACCGGCAACGCCGTTGCGAATGCGGCAATGGGCCTGTTCGACACCTACTCCGAACTCGGCCAGCGCGCCTATACCATCTTCCGCGGCAGCATGTATGAAGGGTTCGCGCAGGACGGATGGAAGGTCAACCAGAAACTGCACCTCGACCTCGGCGTGCGCTATAGCGTCATCGTTCCGGTTCACGCCCTGTGGGGCAATATGGCGGTCTTCGATCCCAAATTTTACGATCCGGCGAAAGCAGTTCAGATGGATCCCAAGACGGGAACCGTCATCGCCGGAACGGGTGACAAGTACAACGGCATGGTTATCCCGGGCACGGGCTGGCCGGATTCCGCCAAGGGACGCTTCCCCGAAGCCTCGGACTCCAGCCTCAATTACCTGTTCCGCGGGGTCAACAACCACTTCTCGGACGTACAGTGGAACAACATCCAGCCGCGCATCGGCCTGGCCTATCAGATCTCCGACAAGAACGTGTTCCGCGCCGGCATCGGGCGGTTCTATACCCGGCTTGGCGTGAGCGACTCGATCTTCCTGGGCGGCAATCCGCCGTTCCAGCCGACCGCGAACATCTCGTTCGGCACCGCCGATAACCCGGGCGGCACGTCCGCCAACGCTCCGCCGTTGACGGTCACGACCCAGAGCAAGGCCTTCAAGAATCCCGAAGCCTGGGCCTGGAATACCACTTTTGAGCGCCAACTCCCCGGGGACCACATGCTCTCGGTGGGTTACGTCGCACGCCGCGGACTGCACCAGCAGCGCGAAGCCGACATTAACCAGCCGACCATCGCCACTGTATTGGCGAACCCCGGCGTGAACCTCGACGCCCTTCGCCCTTACAAAGGCTACAACTCCATTCGCGAAAGCGACAACATCGGGCGGTCGCTGTACAGTTCCCTGCAAATTAGCTTTAACAAACGCTTTTCGCATGGGATCACGTATGGGTTCGCGTACACGCTTTCGCACATGATGGACGACGGCTCCGCGCAGCGCGACATCATTCCGAACACCTACGACGCCACCAACCTGTGGGGCCAGTCGGATTACGATATCCGCCACGTCTTCATCGCCAACTACATGTACGAGTTGCCGTTCTTCAAGAACCAGAACAACTTCGCCGGGAAAGCCCTCGGCGGGTGGCAGCTCAGCGGCATCATCCAGGCGCAGACCGGCACGCCTTCGAGCGTAGCGGTGAGCACCGACTACGCCGGCGTCGGCCAGGATGGCAGCATGTCGGGCGGCGGCCAGTTCTGGTCGTACAGCGCGATTCCGAACGTCGTCGGCCAGGCTGCGGTGAACAGCGCTTCCGATCCGCTCTACTGGTTCGCCACGAAGGATTCCAGCGGCAACGCAATCTTCACGCAGCCCGCCAAGAATACCTTCACGACTCAGAAGAACGTCCGCAACATTATCCACAACCCCGGTTTCACGAACTGGAACGTCGGTCTCTTCAAGAAGTTCGCCATCACCGAGAGAACCGGCTTGCAGTTCCGCGCCGAGGCTTTCGATGTTTTCAACCACCCGAACCTGGGCGGTGCGAACTTCAATCCGACGAGTTCTTCGTTCGGTAAAGTCACCGGCAAGACCGGCGACGTGCGCAACATGCAGCTTTCGCTCCGCCTTTACTTCTAATCGTGAGGCCGGTTTGCCCGCAACGGTAAACCGGCCTTCTTTCATTGTGGGGCGGACCTCCGGTCCGCGGCCGGCCTCTGGCCGGCCTTTTTTTTGCCTCCCCTCAGGATCCGTCACAAAACAGCAGCAAACCGGGCCGTGACCGCAGGAGCGGTATCCCCGGAACGGCATGGTTATTTCGTGATAAGCCCTAAATCAAAACCGGGCAGGCGGGGAGGCCTGCCCCACTTGGGGCGCGTCCACGCTGGTAAGTGGGGCAGGCCTCCCCGCCTGCCCGGTTTGAAGGCTCTCAGGCGTGCCGCTGTGCTTTCGCGAGTGCCTGGGCCTTCTGCAGGTGCTCCTCGATGGTGTGAACGTAACTCTGAGCATAGCCCTTCACTTCCGGGTTCCGGCCCTGCGCCGCTTCCCGCTTGAAGGCGGCCAACGCTTTTTCGTGGTCGGCGATCTCATGCAGCAGGAACCGGCGGTCGAAGCCGGATCCCTTCAGCTTGCTCAGTTGTTGAATTGTGGCGTCTTTGGCGACGTTGATGCCCCTGGGAATGTTCTCGCCCGTCTTGGTGGAAAGCGCGGTCAGGTCTTCGTAGGCCTTCGTGTGGTCCTGTACGAGGGTTTCGGCGAAGTTCTTGACGCTGGAACCGGCGGCTTGGGATTCGGCCATCTGGCCCAAGTGGGCCTCCGTCATATTGGCCTTCGCAGCGATCGTCATGAACTGCTTGTCGGCCTTATTGAGGGCCGGGGACTGAGCGGATGCCTGGGCCCAGCCGAGGCACAAACAAGCGCCCGCAAGGGCGGTGATTCGAAGGTTCATGCGGTATCTCCGATGTCTTGAAGTGGGGCCGGGGCAAGTTGGGGCGATCAGTGAATCCCGGTGCCCCGCCGCTTCCCGGTCCCATCCTCATACTGACCCCTGAGCCTTACTGCAACAATACTGGCTGGACAGGATGAGGGTGGAAATCCGCACAGGCGGTTTCCGGACTGCTCCGCGACACGGCGATGCCGGGAAGCCCGCCCCTCGCCGCAGGGCTGTTATACTCAGCGTCCATGAGGTTATTCCCGATCTTTTTATGCCTGCTTCTGCCTTTAGCCGCGCAGGAGGGTCCGGCCGCCGGTGGGCGCGGAGGGCGAGGCGAACAGGGCGATGCGATGTCGTTCTCCGGCCTGCGGGCCCGCAACATCGGCCCGGCGTTCATCTCCGGACGCATTTCGCAGATCGCCGCCTTTCCGGATTCTGCCAGCCATTACCTCGTGGCCGAGGCCTCCGGCAACGTCTTCCTGACCGAAAACGACGGCGCCACCTGGACCCCCGTCTTCGACCGCTACGGCTCCTATTCCATCGGCTACATCGCGATCGACCCGAAGAACCCGTCCGTGGTCTGGCTGGGTTCGGGCGAGAACAATAACCAGCGGAGCGTCTCCTACGGCGACGGCGTCTACAAGAGCGAAGACGGCGGGCGCACCTGGCGCAACGTGGGGCTCACGAAGACGGAGCACATCGCCCGCATCGTGATCGACCCGCGCGACTCCAACGTGGTGTACGTAGCCGCACCCGGCCCCCTCTGGAAGGGCGGCGGAGAGCGCGGTCTTTATAAAACCACGGATGGCGGCAAAACGTGGTCGCAAAGCCTCATCAAGGTCGGCGATTACACCGGCTGCTCCGACGTGGTGATGGACCCGCGGAACCCCGACCATCTGTTCGCCGCCACCCACCAGCGGGAGCGGCGCTACTTCGGAATGATTCATGGCGGCCCGGAGAGCGGCCTTTGGCAGAGCACGGATGCGGGCAAGACCTGGACCGCCGCGCGCGGCGGATTTCCGGCGGGCGAACTGGGACGCATCGGGCTGAACTACGCGCCGTCGAATCCCGAGATGATTTACGCACAGGTGGAAGGGCCGGAGGGCCGCGGCGGCCTCTACCGCAGCACCGATAACGGCGCCACCTGGGAAAAGCGCAACAGCTACGACGACCAGGGCCAATATTACTCGAAGGTGGTGGTAGATCCGGCCAACCCGGACCGCGTCTACGTGATGGACCTCAACATCATGGTGTCCGACGACGGCGGCCGCACGCTGGCCCCCCTGCCCACGCGCAACAAGCACGTGGACAATCACGACATCTGGGTAGACCCGAAGAACGACAATCACTACCTGGTGGGATGTGACGGCGGGCTGTACGAGAGCTTCGACCGCGCGGCTTCGTGGATCTTCAAGGCCAACCTTTCCACGGCCCAGATGTACGACGTGGCGGTCAGCGAGGATGCGCCGTTCTACTACGTCTACGGCGGCACGCAGGACAACAACAGCTTCGGCTGCCCGGCTCGCACGAAGAACGCCGCCATCGTCAGCGGCGACTGCTTCATCACCATGGGCGGCGACGGCTTCTACTCGCGCGTGGATCCGAAAGATCCTGACACCATCTACGCCAATATGCAGAACGGCCTGATGGTGCGGTTCGACCGGCGCACCGGCGAGCGCGTGACCATTCAGCCGCAGCCCGCCAAGGGCGATCCCGCCATGCGCTGGAATTGGGACGCGCCGGTGATCGTCAGTCCGCACTCCAACACGCGCCTCTATTTCGGCGCGCAAAGGCTTTACCGCAGCGACGACCGGGGCGATAGCTGGCGCGCCGTGAGCCCCGACCTCACCCGCAATCTCGACCGCAACAAACTGCCGCTCATGGGCAAGGTCTGGCCCGTGGATGCCATCCAGAAGAACGTCTCCACGGCGCTCTATGACAACATCTCGGCCATCGCCGAATCGCCGAAACAGGAGGGCCTGATCTACGCCGGCACCGACGACGGCCTGGTGCAGGTGACCGAGGATGGCGGCAAGAGCTGGCACAAGGTCGAGAAGCCCGCGGGCGTCCCCGAAGATGCCTACGTGCAGCGCATTCTGGCGTCGCAGCATGATGCGGGAACGGTGTACGTAGCTTACGAAAACCACCAGAACGGCGACTTCAAGCCATACCTGATCAAGAGCACGGACAAGGGCAAGACATGGCTGAATATTTCAGGCGACCTGCCCGAGCGCGGCGGGGTCTACGCCATCGCCGAAGACCACGTGAATCCGAAGCTGCTGTTCGCGGGCACCGAGTTCGGGCTCTACTACACCAACATCGGCGGCGAGAAGTGGACCAAGCTGAACATTGGTCTGCCCACCATCATGGTGCGCGACCTGGCGATCCAGAAGCAGCTGAACGACCTGGTGATCGGCACCTTCGGGCGCGGCATTTACGTGCTGGACGACTACACTCCGCTGCGGACTGCCACCCCCGAGATGATGCGGCAGGAGAGCACGCTCTTCCCCGTGCGCACGGCGCTTTCCTACATCCCGGCCAACGCGTCGCGGGGAGACCAGGGGGCGGGATTCTTCACCGCGCCCAACCCTCCGCTGGGAGCGGAGATCACCTTCAACCTGGGACGCGGCATCCTGACGAAGCGCCAGCAGCGGCAGCAGGCCGAACGCGCCGCGATGGCGCGCGGCGAAACGCCGCCCTATCCCACGCCCGAGGAACTGAGGGCCGAAGCGCAGGAGGAAGCGCCCGGGATCGTAGTTTCCATCGCAGACTCCACGGGCAAGGTGGTGCGCCGTCTCAACGCGCCCGCCACGCGCGGCATCCACCGGATAACCTGGGACGTCCGCTATGAAGGAACGGCGCTGGCTCCGGCGATTCCGACCGGCGGCGGTGAAGGCGGAGGACGCGGAGCCCTCGGCGGCGGCCGCGGCGGACGGGGCGGAGCCGGCGGCGGCGAGGACGAACCGGTGTTCTTCGGCCGGGGCGGCGGAGCGGGCGCGCTGGCCATACCCGGCAAGTACACCGTGGCCCTCGCGAAGCGGCAAAACGGCGTGATCACGCCGTTGCCCGGCAGCCAGAACTTCGAGGTGGTGAGCGAAGGTCCGGCGACGCGTGAAGACCGGATCGCGCTCGCCGAGTTCCAGGAGAAGCTGGGCCGCCTGCAAAAGGCGATGGCCGCCACGACGCAAACGGCGACCGAGGCCCGCACCCGCCTGGAGGCCATCAAGCGCGCGGTGGACGCCACGCCAAGCCTGCCGCTCAAGGTCCGGGAAGACACCCTGAAACTGGAGGGGGAACTGGCCGGCATCGAAATGGCGCTCTCCGGCGACCGCGTGATGCGCGCGCACAACGAGGGGATTCCCGCCTCCGTCCAGGAGCACGTCCAGGCCGCAGCCTCGCCGGCGCGCGGTACGACGGGCCGGCCGACCAGGACGGCGACGGAGCAGTACCAGATCGCGTCCGACGCCCTGGCGGTGCAGATTCCCCGGCTGCGGAAACTGGTGGAAACCGATATCCGCGCGCTCGAAAAGCAGTTAGATGCGGCGGGAGCCCCGCCCACTCCCGGCCGGTTGCCGGATTGGAAAGGGGGCCGCTAGACCCCGCATAACAACCGATAGCAGTACTGCCTCCCCTATGATTTACTCGGGGTCCGTACCTATACTGATAACCGGCACGCATGAAAGTGGAAGGCACAGATCCAGATCATCAGTTCGTGATCGAGCTCCGGATGGCGATTGAACGCTATCTTTGCGCGGTGGACGAATGGGAAGCCGCCGGCCGGAATTGCTATCTCCTTTCCGGCTACCCGGCCGCCAGTGTGGAAGAGGTCGAGGAGCAGCACCTGAATTATCAGAAGTGCCGGCGCGACCTGGAGACGATGCTGCCGCGGGCACGCCAGCTTTGCTCCCGATATCGCCGGAGCGACCCCTTCGCAGAATTGCTGAAAGCCGGCAGGGAGGAAGGCGAGTCGGGGATTGCGCGCAGCGTGCGCGCAGCCGTCTCCAGGGCGCTCATCGAGCTGCATACCGCGTGCACCAGGCGCGAGTGGGTGTCGCTGCCCCAGCTTTTCAGGGGCCCCCTCATCCAAAGGCTGGTCAGCCTGCTCTCCTGAGCCGTACTATCCTGGGAACTTGAGCGACACCGCCGTTCTCCTGATCGACTGCCCCGACCGCAAAGGGCTGGTCGCGGGCGTCTCGGGCCTCCTCTACCGTTTCGGCGCGAACATCACCCACGCCGACCAGCACCAGGATCACGAAGCCGGGCTCTTCTTCATGCGCATCGAGTGGGCGCTCGACGGTTTTGACCTGGAAACGTTCCGCCGCGAATTTCAGGCGATGGCCGCGGAGTTCCGCATGCGCTGGCGGTTGAAGCAGATGGCCGAGGAGCCGCGCGTCGCGCTGTTCGTCTCGCAATATTTGCATTGCCTGGCCGACGTCCTGTATCGCCGCCGGACGGGAGAACTGCGCTGCGCCATCCCTCTGGTGATCAGCAATCACACGGACGGGGAAGCGCTGGCACGTTTCTACGGCGTGGATTTCCGTCACATTCCGGTGGCGGCGGATTCGAAGAGAGACGCGGAAGAGAAGCATCTCGCGCTACTGCGCGGAGCCGGCGTCGATCTGGTGGTGCTGGCGCGGTACATGCAGATCCTCTCGCCGGAGTTCGTGCGCGAGTATCCCAACCGGGTCATCAATGTGCACCATTCGTTCCTTCCGGCGTTCATGGGCGCGAAGCCTTACCACGCAGCCTTCGAGCGCGGCGTGAAGCTGATCGGGGCGACGAGCCATTACGTGACGGAGTCGCTCGACGAGGGGCCGATTATCGAGCAGGACGTGGTGCGGATTTCGCACCGCGACCAAGTCGAGGACCTCGTGCAGAAGGGCCGCGACCTGGAGCGCATGGTGCTATCGCGCGCGGTGAAGTGGCATCTGGAGCAGAGAATCCTCTGCTACGGGAACAAGACGGTGGTGTTTGATTGAGTGGGGCGGGCCTCCCGGCCTGCCCGGTTTAAAAAGCGCGCAGACCGGGAGATCACGCTAGATACGCTCCACCCGGTTGTCTAACTAACTAACTAACTAAACCTTCAGCTCCCAGCCCTTGCGGAACACCGGCTTCACCAGTTGATTGGCCTCGGCGTTGTTGGTGATCCGCAGGTTTTTGGAATCCCACTCCAGCTTGCCGGGAACGCGCAGCGCGATCGCGGCCATCGCCAGCCATTCGGCATAGGGGCAGGCAATGCGGAAATCGGAGCAGCCCGGGTCGCCGCCCTTGCAGGCGCGAACCCAGTCGAGCATGTGGCCGGGCGAGCGCGTCAGCAACTGCGGCGGCAGCACGTATTCGGCCCAGCGGGAGGCCGGTAGCAGCCACACGCCTTCCCCGCGTTCGCGCGTCGCCATGATGCCCTTGGTGCCGATGAACACCGAGCCGTTGCCGGTGAGGATGCCGGGTTCCGGCCGCGTCTGCGGTTCGCCGAAAACGCGGACTCCGGGGCCGCCCGCTCCCTGGCGCGGGGCATTCGCCGGACGCTGCGGACGAGGACGCGCAGCGGCGGGATTGAAGAAGCGTTGCCGTCCCGTGGGGCGGCCCTTATCGGCCAGGTTGTCGGGGGGCGGCAGAATCGTCTCGTTCTCCATGCCGGGGACGTGATAGACATCCGGGTCGGTCGAGCGCGCCGAGTCGTGGTAGAAAACTTTCACCGCGGGCATTTCGCCGCGCGCGGGGAAATCCAGCCGCACGGTTGCGCGGTTCGGATAGGTGTACTTTCCGCGGCCGTCCTGGCTGATGCATTCCACGCTGGTGGGCGCGCCCAGCATGAGAGCGGTCTGCACCGGCCCGGCGGTGTGGGTGGCCCAGTTGCCGATCTGCCCGGTGCCGAAATCGAGGAATCCGCGCCAGTTGTAAGGCACGTAATATTCGCTGAACGGACGCTCCGAAGCGGCGCCCAGCCAGTTCTCCCACGCGAGCGTTCCGGGAACGGCGGATTCGGGCGGGAGCGAGGTCATGCCGGTGGGATGCGTGCCGGGCGTCGTCGAAAAGTGCGCTTCCGTGACATCGCCTATCGCCCCGGACCAGACGATTTCCGCGGCCACGCGGTTGCACTCGTGCGAAAAACCCTGGTTGCCCATCTGCGTGGCCACCTTGTATTTGATGGCGGCCTCCAGCAGCATCCGCGCTTCCCACGGCGTGCGGGTCAGCGGCTTTTCACAGTAGACGTGCTTGCCGCGTTCCATGCAGGCGAGTGCCACGGTGGCGTGCATGAAGTCCGGGATTCCGATGGTGCAGGCGTCGATGTTCTTGCCTTCCTTGTCGAGCATCGCGCGGAAGTCTTTGTATTTCGGCTGCTTCTCGAACTTCTTGAAGTTTTGGGCGGCGCGGGCTTCGTCCACGTCGCAAAGCGCGACGATGTTTTCCGTACGGGCGGCATCGTTCAGGTCCACGCCGCCCTGCCCGCCACAGCCGATGGCCGCGACGTTTAACTTGTCGTAGAAAGGCTTATACCCTAGCGCGCGAAGCGAGGGAACGCTGCCAAACCCGGCGGTGGGGACAGCCCCGGCGAGCAGCGATCCAAAGAAGAAATGACGTCTCGAAACACCGTGATCGGACATATCAGGCGGATGACCTCACCACCTTTGTTATCGTGAGTGCGCCGCCGTTGTCAAACTCTATGGTTCGTTGCCGGTGATGTCGTACTTCGTCTTGAGGCTCGCGATGGCCGTTCCCACGACGTCATCGGGGGCGGCGTAGACACCGATCAGCGTGTTCAGCTTGGAGATGCCGCCCGGGTACTGATCGCCCGTGTAGGCCTTGTTGTTCGCGTAATCCAAAAACTGCGGGGCGGATTCTTCCAGCATGGCGCGGATGTCCTGCAAAGTGCGCTGCCGCTTGGTCAGCACCGTGATCAGGTTGGCTCGAATCTCCTTGGGGTAATCCTCTTCGAGCGAGAGGTCATAGACAGCCTGGCGCACGTGTCCGAGTTCGGCGCTGGCCTCCACCGCCGACTTGGCAAGCTGGGTGGCCACGCTGGCGTTCTGCTGCAGCGCGGCGCCCTTGCCGCCGCCGTTGGCGACAATGCCCGCGCACCAATCGCGGGCGCTGGTGATCAGGTCGCCCTCTATGGCGTTGGCTTTGGTGTAGTTCGCCTGCGTGCTCGTCAGGGCCTTCGTGAGCTTGACGGCTTCGGCCTTCTCTGCCTTGCCGCACCCGAAAAGAAACACCACCGAAAGGATTGCTGCTGCGTATTTCAAGAGGACTACCTCCTGGTATGAAACCGTTCCAACTATACGCAATTTCGCGGCACGTGTAAATCCGGGCTGTCTCTACGCCGACTTGATTTCGGTCCAGATGCGGTCGCGCAGCCGCTGGGTGGCGGGCGGGAGGGTGCGCGGCCAATCGCCGCGGGCAAAGACATCGGGCGGCGGGTAGAGCACCGGGTTGTTGCGGACGTTTTCCGGCAGCAGCGTTCGAGCGGCGCCATTCGCCGTAGCCGTTTTCGTGGCTTCTACAATCTGCGCCGAGACCTTGGGCCGCAGCAGGTAATCGAGGAACCGATGGGCCAGCCGCGCCCGGCCGCTTTCCCGCAGGATTACCGCGCAATCGCAATAGAAAGGGAAGCCTTCGGCCGGATATGCGAACGCGAGGTTCGGTGCGGCGTCGATAGCCTGCTGCGCGGTGGTGGACCAGAGTTGCGCGGCAAGCACGTCGCCCGCAACCAACTGGTCCCGCACTTCGGCGTTGAGGTAGGCGCGGAGCAACCGCTTTTGCGCGATGCCCTCCTGTTCGGCACGGCGCAACTGCGCGGGGTCGGTCGCGCTGAACGGGTAGCCGAGTTTCTTCAGGCACGCGCCGAGCATGTCCTCCGGGTCGTCGAGCATGGTGAGCCGGCCTTTCAGCCGCGGCTCCCAGAGATCGGCCCAGCGGGTGAGCGGCGGCTCGAGCGCGCGGCTGTAGACGATTCCGGTCGCGTTCCACATGTAGGGAACGCCCCACGCCAGCGCAGGGTCCCAGGCAGGCGCGCGAAACCGCGGGTCGAGATTCGCGAGCCCCGGCAGCCAGTCGTGGTTCAGCCGCGCCAGCAGGCCGTATTGCCGCATGGGCTCGAGGCGGTTGTGCGTGGGGAAGACGATGTCCCAACCGGAATTTCCGCTCAGCACCTTGGCGAGCATCTCTTCGTTGCTCTCGTACGTGATGTAGCGGACCCGGACTCCCGATTCGGCTTCGAAAGCAGGGATGGTTTCGGGCGCGATGTAGGCCGACCAGTTGTACACATTTAGCCGCGGGCGGCGGTCGCGCGAGCATCCCGCCAGGCCCGCCATCCCGAGAAAGAACATCCGGCGGTTCATACGCCGCGCACTCTTTCGGAAAGCAGGATCAGGGAGCCGAACACCACCGTGATCAGCGCGGAGATGGCGTTGATTACGGGGCTCGCGCCGCGGCGCGCCATGGCGTAGATCACCATCGGCAGCGTTTGCGAATCGACCCCCGCCACCATGCTGGTGATCACGTAATCGTCGAACGATACCGTAAGGGCCAGCAGCGCCGCCGCGACGATGCCAGGGATCAGCGCCGGCAGCGTCACGTGCCAGAATGCCTGCCACTCGTTGGCCCCGAGGTCCATGGCAGCCTCTTCGAGCACGGGGCTGACGGTGCGAAGCCGCGCGGTCACCACGATCACCACGTAGGCGATCGAAAACGCTACGTGCGCCAGCACCACGGTGTACATGCCCAGATGCCAGCCGAACCAGCGGAAGCCCCACTGAAACAAGGCGAGCAAAGAGATGCCGGTAACGATCTCGGGCGTGACCAGCGAAAGATAGAGCGCCCCGGTCATCGTCCGCGAGCCGCGCTTCCACAGGGCGTAGGCGCACAGGGTGCCGATCACGGTGGAAATCAGAGTGGCCCAGAATGCGATCAGGACACTGTTCCAGGTGCCTTCGGCGATCGCCGGGTCGTGGAACATGGCGCGGTACCATTCGAGCGAGAAGTGCCCCCATACCGCCACGCGCGACGAGTTGAAGCTGAACACCGCGAGCGTGAGGAGCGGCAGGTGCAGGAACGCGAAAAACGCCACCGCGTATGCCGCCAGCCATCGCTTCATACCAGCGACTCCGCCTCGCGCCGCAGAAACAACCACAGCAGCACCGTCACCAGCAGCATCAGCCCGATCGAGACGGCGGCGCCGAACGGCCAGTCGCGCGCCGTCGTGAACTGATTCTGCACCAGGTTGCCGACCAGCACGGTGCGGCCGCCGCCCAGCAGGTCGGGCGTGAGGTACGCGCCCAGGCAGGGGATGAAGACCAGCACCGACCCTGCCACGATTCCCGGCTTCGAAAGCGGCACGACCACGCGGAAGAGAGTCGAAAGCGGGCGCGATCCGAGGTCCGCGGCGGCCTCCTCGAGCACCGGGTCGAGCCGCTCGAGCGTGGCGTAAATCGGAAGCACCATGAAGGGCAGGTAGCCGTAAACCAGGCCGAGCAGCACGGCGCCGTCGTTGTACAGCAGCGGCAGCGGGCCGCGGATCAGCCCGATCTTCTCCAGCACGGTATTGATCAGGCCGGTGTCGCGCAGCAGGAAAATCCACGCGTAGGTGCGGACCAGGAAGCTGGTCCAGAACGGCAGCATCACGAGTTGCAGGTAAAGATTCTTGTGGCTGGGCGCGCGCGAGATGAAGAGTGCCGCCGGGAAGGCGAACACCAGGCATAGGGCCGTCGCCGCCAGCGCCATCAGGAACGAACGCAGCAGAATCGCGAGATACAGCGGGTCCACCAGCCGTCGGTAGCTCTCTACGCTCCACGGCGGCTCGATCCCGCCATAAGCGCCGCGCGAAAGGAAGCTGTAGGCCAGCACGATGGAGAACGGCGCGGCGAACAGGACCACCAGCCAGATCCACGAGGGCAGCAGGAACCACCGGCGCAGATTCATTCGAACACCATCTCATCCGCCGGGTCCCAGCAGACCTGCACCGGGGCGCCCGCCGAATACCCCGCCGCCGCGCGCGGCACTTGCGCCACGACATCTTCGCCGGAATCGAGCCGCACCATCACCTGCACGCAGTCCCCCAGGAACACCGACCCGGTGACCCGTCCGGGGGCGTAGCGGCCGGAGCCCCCATCCGGGTTCATCGCGAGAGTGGTGGCCTCCGGCCGTACGCCCGCCCCGCCGATCCAGTTCACCGCGCCCAGAAAGCCGGCGACGAACCGCGAGGCCGGACGCAGGTACACCTCTTCGGGCGACCCTACCTGCTCGATCCGCCCGGCGTTCATCACGGCCAGTTGATCGGACATCGAGAGCGCCTCTTCCTGGTCGTGGGTCACCAGCAGAAAGGTGATGCCGACGCGGCGCTGCATGGCTTTCAACTCCACCCGCATCTGTTTCCGCAACTTGGGGTCGAGCGCCGCCAGCGGTTCGTCGAGCAGCAGGACATCGGGTTCGAGCACCAGCGAGCGCGCCAGTGCGACCCGCTGCCGTTCGCCGCCCGAAAGTTGCGCCGGGCGGCGGTCCTCCTTCCCGGCGAGGCTGACCAGGTGGATGGCCTCCCGGACCCGCTTCTCCACCCCGGAAATCTTGCGGCGCTTCAGGCCGAACTCGATGTTCGCCCGCGCGGTGAGGTGCGGAAACAGGGCGTAGTTCTGGAAGACCGTGCTGACATTGCGCTCATAGGGTTTGCGGTGGTTGACCACTTCGCCGCTGATCAGAACGTCGCCCGAGGTGGGTTGCTCGAATCCGGCGATCAACCGCAGAGTCGTTGTCTTGCCGCAACCCGAGGGGCCCACGAGGGAAAAGAACCCGCCGCGCGGGATGCCGAGCGAGATCCCGTCTACAGCCTGCTGGCCGGGGAAATGTTTCACCAGCTTGCGCAGTTCCAGGATGGTGCCCATCGGTTAACTGAAATAGTAGCGCAGGAGTAGGATAGGCCTCCTGGCCTGTCCAGGCGAGCGGATCTCGCCTCCAGCCGGGACGGAACAGTACAGTGGCTCCGAAGGTGCCTCAGTACGCGAGGGAGACGAATGCAATGCTACATTGGACACTAGTTTTTCTGGTACTTGCGATTATCGCTGCAATTCTCGGATTCGGCGGTATCGCGGGTATGGCAGCCGGCATCGCGAAGATTCTCTTCTTCGTGTTCCTGGTGGTCTGGATTCTCGGGTTCTTCATGCGGCGATCGGTTTGACCGGAGAGTTCCGCTAATTTCCTCCCCGGCGGCCTTGTGCACCACGACCCGGCGGCGCTACCGGGGCGGCAGGCTTATCCTGCCGCTCCCGGTTCAGCTCCCACATATCGATGGATTCGTCGGATCCGCCGAGCAGGTACTTCGCAAAGTAATCGGCGCGTCTCCAGGTGACATAGTCCGCCACCGGTGTATAGGCGTGGCGCTGGCCGGGCAAAATCATGATGTCGAACCGCTTGTTGGCCTTGATCAACGCGTCGGCGAGGCGGTAGGTATTGCTCGGGTGGACGTTGTTGTCGATGTCGCCCGTCACCAGCATGAGGTGGCCTTTCAGGTTCCTGGCGATCTCCGAGTTCTTTTCGATCTGGTACTCGAACCGGACGTTGCCCTTGCCGTCATCCACCTCTTTGATGCCGTTGTGCTTCTCGCTCCACGTATTGTTGTAAATGTTGTTTTCGTGGTTGCCGGATTCGGACCACCCTACCTTGAAGAAGTCCGGGTAGATCAGCATCGCAGCCGCGGTCATGAACCCGCCGCCCGAGTGGCCCCACATCCCGACGCGGTCGATGTCGATATACGGATACTTGCGCGCCAGTTGTTCGATGGCCGCCTTCTTATCGGCCAGCCCGTAGTCCCGCAGATTTCCGTACCCGAACGTGTGATACCACTTGGAGCGGTGCGGGTTCCCGCCGCGGTTTCCGATCTCGATCATGACGAACCCCATGTTGGCCATCAGGATCTGCTGCGTATTGCCCTTGGGGGTGAAGGTCTTGGTGACGCTCTCGGTCTGCGGGCCGGGATAGACATACTCGATGACCGGGTACTTTTTT
The DNA here is from genome assembly GCA_963796485.1 of Bryobacterales bacterium. Taxonomy (GTDB): domain Bacteria; phylum Acidobacteriota; class Terriglobia; order Bryobacterales; family Bryobacteraceae; genus CAWCDJ01. The sequence continues at coordinate 1,307,330 of CAWCLV010000004.1, read as the reverse complement.
CCCGGGTCGAAGTCGAACGGCTTGTACATGACGCCGTATAGGTCGGTGATTCCGTCGTCGGCTTTCACCTGGAAAGGTTCAGGGAAGTGGAACCCGGCCTCTATTAACGGCGCCACATCCACTTTCTCCAGCGGCATTACGGATTCGCCCGCGGCATCGATCAGAAGCGACTCCGGCGCGGTATTGACGCGCGAGAACGTATCCACGAAGTAGCGGCCTGAATCCGACATGGTCACGGCATGCGACGCGTCGCCCGCATCGAGCAGCCGCGATCCGCTGCCGTCCAGGTTCACCCGGTAGAAGTGCATGAAATATGGATCTTCGCCCGCCTCGTGGCCCGACGCGGTCATGTAGAGCGCTCGTGCTTTCTCGTCCACGTAAGAGACGTCCTCGGCCACATACTCGCCCTTATCGATCTGGTTCTTCAAAGTTCCGCCGGCGCCGTAGAGATAATAGTGGCCCCATCCGTCGCGCTCCGACCACCAGATCAACTCGGTGCCGTTGTTGATGACCCGCAGCGGCTTGTCTTCCAGGTAGACGTTCATGCGTTCCTGGATCACCGCCTTCGCCTCGCCGCTCGCTGCATCGGCTACACAAAGATCGAGGCGCTTCATGTCGCGGCTGAGGCGTGTGAAGTACAGCTTGTCGGAGCCGGCATTGGCCCACAGCGGCTCGGTCCGGTCGTGTTCGCGCCCGCGCGGCGTGGGCCGCTCCACCTCCACCTGCATGGTCTGGTCCTTGAACGCTTCGGCCTTCACCAACAGCCGCTGTTTCGATGCCACGTCGAAGATCTCGAGCTGCGACTGCGGCGCGTTGGCCTCTCCGGGCATGGCGTAGGGATACGTCTCGAGCGTCGGCCTCGGGTTGGCGAGCGCGCTGATCACCCACAGTTTGGGAATCTTGCGCTGATCGCGGCGGACGAGCGCGAACTTCTTCGAATCACGAGCCCAGGAGACATTCGCGTTCTGCCGGGCGTTCGCGTTCTGGCCCTGGCCTTCCGTATTCCCCTGCTGCTGTTCCTGCTGTTGCTGCTGGTCGCCTCCGCCGAGACCGCGGCCGCCATAAGCGAAGTCCTCCACGCCGTCGGTCGTGATCTCGGTTTCGACGATGGTCTTGTCGTTCGCGTTCTTCCTGGCCTTGGCGTAGTTCTCGGCGTCCATCAGGTAGAGGTTGTGGCTGCGGGCGAAGACGACCGTTTTGCCGTCGGGCGAAACCGAAGCCCACGTGGGCTTCCGGTCCGGACGCTCGGGCAGGAGTTCCAGCTTGCCGGTCGAAAGGTCGTACTCGAAGGTGAGCTGCTTCTGGTCGCGTGCCGGCTGCGCGCCATAGAGCGAGCCGCCGCGCCCCTGCTGTTGCTGGGGAAAATCGTTCTGCTGCCCGGCGTCCGTCTGCTGCTGCTGCACGGAGGTCGTGGTGCCGTTCTTCTTCTCGCCGGGGATCACCGCATCCCGCGAAACGTTGACTTCAAACTGAATCGCGGAATCGTGGCGGATGAACCGGATCACCGTGACCGGCAGATGCTGCGAATCATAGGGAAGACCGGTGGCCGAGGTCAGGGCCGCCGCCAGTTTCACCGGATCGAAGACGCTGGTCCTGGTCTTGCGGACGGGGTCCACCAGCCAGAACTTGCGCCCTTTCGTGTTTTCGAAGGAATACCAGAACCGTTCGCCCGATTCCAGCCAGTGGGGCGTTACCGCCAGGTCGAACACCAGTTTTCCGATCTTCTGCGAAGTCCATTTCGCAGCCAGCTCGTAGTTGGCTTTGGGGCGGGAGGGTGGCGGAGCCGGCGCGTCGTCGGCGCCGATTCCCGGCAGTGCGGCTGCGAGCAGCGCCAGCACTCCGGCGGAAACGAGGGCATATCGAGTCCAGATTCGATTGGTCATCGCGAGACTCCTACAGGGATTGCATCCGGCTGGATCACTGTAATATAGCCCACGGCACGAGCCCGTGCAGGGCATTCAAGAAGCCTCGTAACCTTTTTCGGGCCGCGGAGTATAAGGGTCGATGGCCACCATACTGCGAGATATTCTTTATTCCCTGCGCACCCTGCGCCGCGCCCGCGTATTTCTGGTGGTATCGGTGCTATCGCTTGCGCTCGGCATCGGCGCCAATACGGCAATTTTCACCCTGATCCACCAACTGGTGCTACAGCCGCTTCCGGTCCGCGACCCGGAACAATTGGTCATGCTCGCCGGGCGAGGCAAGCACTACGGCGGCAACAATGGCCCCGACCGCTTGTCCTACCCGATGTACCAGGAAATCCGCGACCACAACCAGGTCTTCAGCGGGATGTTCTGTACCTACCCCGGCGTCGTGAGCGCCACGTTCCAGGGCCACACCGAACTGATCGGCGCGGACCTCGTCTCGGGCAATTTCTTTCCGGTGCTCGGCATCGGCGCGGCGGTCGGCCGGGTATTCACCGCGTCGGACGACCTGATTCAGGGCGGCCACCCGCTGGCCGTTCTCAGCTACGGCTACTGGCGCGCCCGCTTCGGCGCGGACCCGGCGATCGTCGGAAAGCAGATCGTGGTCAACGGACGGTCGCTCACCATCATCGGCGTGAGCCAGGCGGGGTTCGACGGCGTAGAGCCCGGCCGCGCGCCGCAGATCCGCATTCCCGTCACGATGAAAGACGACCTGCCGCGCACGGATTTCCCCCGCCTCAATGCCGATCGCTTCCGCTGGGCCGAGGTCTTCGGCCGCTTGAAGTCTGGGGTCACGATGGAGAAGGCGCAAGCCGGCCTGCAGCCGCTCTTTCACCAGATTCTGAACCGCGAAGTAACCGAACAGCCGTTTTCGAAGGCCTCGCCGTTCGTCAAGCAGGAATTCCTGAAGATGTGGATGGAGGTGATGCCCGGGTCGAAGGGCCGCTCCAACCTCCGCAAAGCCTACTCGAAGCCGCTGTTCGCCCTGATGGGGATCGTCAGCCTGGTGCTCCTGATCGCCTGTTCGAACCTGGCGAACCTGCTGATCGCGCGCGCTTCCGCCCGGCAGAAGGAGATCGCCATCCGGCTCGCGCTCGGCGCCAGGCGGGGCGCGCTCATCCGCCAGTTGCTGGTCGAGAGCCTGGTGCTCGCGGCAGCGGGCGGATCGTTGGGCGTCGGCCTTGCCGTCGTGATCGACCGCGCCCTGCTCGGTTTTCTGCCCTCCGGCCACACGCCGCTCTCGCTTTCCAGCACGCCCGATTGGACCGTCCTCGGCTTCACGTGCGCTGTTTCCCTGCTGGCCGGCGCATTGTTCGGATTGCTTCCGGCGCTCGAAGCCACGCGGCCGGCACTGGCCGGCACCCTCAAGGACCAGGCGGGAGCCGTCATCCGGGGAGGTCCCGCCGGATTGCGAAAAGCGCTGGTCGTCGCCCAGGTTTCTCTGTCGCTGCTGCTGCTGGTGGGGGCGGGATTGTTCATCGAAAGCCTGCGCAACCTGAAGACGTTGAACCCCGGTTTCGACGTCCACAATGTGCTGGCGCTCGACGTCGATCCGACGATGAGCCGCTATGACCCGTCCTGGGACGTGGACTATTACCGGCGCCTGCACGAAACCCTGAGCGCGCTTCCCGGGGTTCAATCGCACGCGTTTGCGGTGGTGCCCCTGCTCGAGAACGACGAGTGGGACAACTGGGTGACGATTGAAGGCTATACGCCGCGGCAGGATGAGCGGCCCGATCCGCACATGCAGTATTGCAGCCCCGGCCTTTTCAGGACTCTCAAAATTCCGCTGCTGCTGGGCCGGGATTTCGACGATCGCGATGCCGCCGGCGCTCCGCGGGTCGGAATCGTGAACCAGAAATTCGCGGCTCGTTACTTCGGAACCGCCAACCCGCTGGGCCGCCACATCGGAATGGGGATCGACCCGGGCACGAAGACGAATATCGAGATCGTGGGCGTGGTGGCGGATACGAAATACGAGAGCATGCGGGATGAAATCCCCTACGAACTCTACATTCCGCACCCCCAGAAAGGGTTCGCGGACGGGACCACGATTTACGTTCGAGCCAAGGGCGACCCGGCGGGCCTGTTCAATACCTTGCAGGCGGCCGTGCGCGGCGTCGATAGCAACGTGCCCGTGCATAGCCCGCGTACCATGGACAACCAGGTGGAGATATCGCTCCTGACGGAGCGCCTGCTGGCCTCGCTCTCGACCGTCTTCGGATGTCTCGCCACGCTGTTGGCGGCCTTGGGCCTCTATGGCGTCATGGCGTTCATGGTGGCGCGCCGCACGCGTGAGATCGGCATCCGTATGGCGCTGGGGGCACGGCAGAACTCCGTGGTGTGGATGGTGATGCGGGAAACCCTCACGCTTGCCGGCTGCGGCGTGGCGATCGGGCTGGCCGGGTCGTACGCCGTCACCCGCCTGATCCAGACGCAACTGTTCGGCGTCAACCCGACGGACCTGCTGACACTCGCCGCTGCCGCGATGGGGATTGCGTGCGTTGCCGCCGTCGCCGGCTACATCCCGGCGCGCCGCGCCACCCGCATCGACCCGATCACAGCGTTGCGCTGGGAGTAGGGTAGACCTCCCGGTCTGCCCATCGCGCCGAAGGCGCGCTCCGCGCCCCCTGGGCAGGCCCGGAGGCCTATGCTACCGTGCTGTCCTACTCGCCGTCCTCGCTCTTCCCGACCTTCAACACGGCCAGGAACGCCTCTTGCGGGATCTCCACGCGGCCCACCCGCTTCATGCGCTTCTTGCCCTCTTTTTGCTTTTCGAGCAGTTTGCGCTTGCGGGAAATGTCGCCGCCGTAGCACTTGGCCAGTACGTTCTTGCGCATCGCCGCGATGGTCTCGCGCGCCACGATCTTGTTGCCGATCGCGGCCTGCAGCGCCACCTCGAACATCTGCCGCGGGATCAGCCTTCGCAGCCGCGAGATCAGCTCTTTGCCGCGGTCGAAGGCGAAATCGCGGTGCACGATCATCGATAGCGCATCCACCGGCTCGCCGGCCACCAATACGTCCAGCCGCACCATCGGCGAGACACGGTATCCGGCCAGGTGGTAATCGAGCGACGCGTAACCGCGCGATGCCGATTTCAGCCGGTCGTAGAAATCGAGCACGATCTCGTTCAGCGGCAGTTCGTAAGTGAGGACCACCCGGCCGCCGCCGATATACTCGAACTTCTTCTGCACCCCGCGCTTCTCTTCCAGCAATTTCAGAATCCCGCCCAGGTATTCCTCGCGGGTGATCACGGTCGCGTCGATGATCGGCTCTTCGATCTGCTTGATCTCCGAAGGGTCGGGGAACTTGGTCGGGTTATCGATCTCGATCACCTCGCCGGAAGTGGTCGTGACGCGGTATCGCACGCCCGGCGCCGTGGTGATCAGATCGATATTGAATTCGCGCTCCAGGCGTTCCTGCACGATCTCCAGGTGCAGCAGTCCCAGGAAGCCGCAGCGGAAGCCGAACCCCAACGCCACCGAGTTTTCCGGCTCGAAGCTGAAGGCGCTGTCGTTGAGCCGCAGCTTTTCGAGCGCGTCGCGCAGCAACCCGTGCTCGTGGGACTCCACCGGGTAGAGCCCGGCGAACACCATCGGCTTGATCTCTTCGAACCCCGGCAGGGGCTCGGGCGCGGGGTTCTCCTGTTCGAGGATGGTGTCGCCGATCTTGGCGTCGGAAACCGTCTTGATGTTCGCGAATAAAAATCCGACTTCGCCCGCCGCCAGTTCGTCGCACGGGGTGGCTTTGGGCGCCTGGTATCCCAGTCCTTCCACTTCGAACACCTGGCTGTTCGACCACAGCTTGATCTTCTGGCCGAGCCGCAGCCGCCCTTCCATCACGCGCGTCAGAATAATCACGCCGCGGTAGCTATCGAACCACGAATCGAAAATCAGCGCCCGCAGCGGCGCCTCCGGTGAACCCTTGGGCGGCGGCACCAAGTGGACGATATGCTCCAGGATTTCGTGAACGCCGGTCCCCTGCTTGGCACTGGTCAGCACGGCATCGCGGGCGTCCAGGCCGACTACCGTCTCAATCTGCTCGCGAATCCGTTCGGGCTCGGCCGCCGGCAGATCGATCTTGTTGATTACCGGAATGATTTCCAGGTTGTGGTGCAGCGCCAGGTAAGTGTTGGCCAGCGTCTGCGCCTCCACCCCCTGCGACGCGTCCACCACCAGCAGAGCCCCTTCGCACGCCTGCAGGCTGCGTGAAACTTCGTAGGAGAAATCCACGTGGCCGGGAGTGTCGATCAGGTTCAGCTGGTACATGTTGCCGTCCTCGGCCTTGTAGTTGAGCCGGACGGCGTGGGCCTTGATGGTAATGCCGCGCTCGCGCTCCAGGTCCATGGTGTCGAGCACCTGCTCCATCATTTCACGCTGCGACAGCGCGCCGGTGACCTCCAGCAGGCGGTCGGCCAGGGTCGATTTGCCGTGGTCGATATGCGCAATGATAGAGAAGTTGCGGATAAATTCGGGGTCCATTGGGCGTGGGGAACGTTCTTCTCATTATCCCATATGCCCGGGTGTTAAACTGATCCATAATGTCGTACCAGCACATCCTGTTTGCGGTGGAACAGCAGGGGATTGCGCTTGTGATGGTGAACCGGCCCGAGAAGCTCAACGCGCTTTCCGGGGCGGTTGTTTTGGAATTGAAAGATGCCTTCGCGCGCATCGCCGAAGAGTCCGGAATCCGCGCGGCCATCGTCACCGGAGCCGGTGAAAAGGCCTTCGTCGCGGGCGCCGATATCAACGAACTCGCGCAACTGTCACCCTACGAGGCCCGCGCCTATGCGGTGCGCGGGCAGGCCGTTTTGCGCAGCCTGGAGACGTGCGGCAAGCCGTCCGTCGCCGCGGTGAACGGGTTCGCCCTAGGCGGCGGCCTGGAGCTGGCCATGGCCTGCTCCGTACGCTTCGCCGCGGAAAATGCGAAGCTCGGCCAGCCCGAGGTGAAGCTGGGGATTATCCCCGGGTACGGCGGCACGCAGCGGCTGCCCCGGCTGGTCGGCCGCGGCCGCGCGCTGGAACTCCTGCTTTCGGGCGAGCCGGTGACGGCCGCCGAAGCACACCGGATCGGGCTGGTAAACGCCGTGGTGCCGCAGGCGGAACTGTTGGATTACAGCCGCGCCTGGCTGGCCAAGGTGATGGCGAACGGCCCCCTCGCCGTCAGCCTGGCGCTCGAAGCGGTGGATGTAGGGCTCGACGCCGGCCTGGATGCCGGCCTGCGCTTTGAGGCCGAGGCGTTCGGCGTCAGCGCGGCTACCGAAGATCGTCGCGAGGGCACGCGCGCGTTTCTCGAAAAGAGACGCCCGGCCTTTGCGGGAAAGTAAACCTATGCCTAGAGTGATTGAAGGCCAGCTTACGGCCGCCGGCCTGCGATTCGCCATTGTCGTCAGCCGGTTCAACAGTTTTGTCACTGAGCGTCTGCTCGCCGGCGCACTGGACGCCCTGGTGCGGTCCGGCGCCGATTCCAACCAGATCGACGTCATCAAGGTCCCGGGCTCCTGGGAGGTCCCGCTGGCCGCTGGCGAAGCCGCCCATCAGCATCGCTACGATGCCGTGATCTGCCTGAGCGCGGTGATCCGGGGCGAGACGCCGCATTTCGATTACGTAGCCGCTGAGGCCGCCAAAGGTATCGCCCACGTGGCGGCGGAGACCGGCGTGCCGGTAGCATTCGGCGTGCTCACTACCAACACGCTGGAACAGGCGATCGACCGGGCGGGCACGAAAGGCGGCAACAAGGGCTTCGACGCCGCCATGACCGCCATCGAGATGGCCAACCTCCTTCGAAGCCTCCGTCAGGCCACCTAATGTCTTCGCGCCGCAGATCCAGGCAACGCGCCCTCCAGATCCTGTTCCTGTGGGATGCCCGCAAACAGCCCGTGGACGACGCCCTGAACGCCTACTTCGACACACTCTACTCCGACGAACGCCCGGACCGGGATGAGTTCGTCAGCGAGCTTGTGAAGGGGACCGTCACGCACCTGGCGGAAGTGGACGGAAAGATCGCCAAACACGCCGAGCACTGGCGCATGGAACGGATGCCCGCGGTAGACCGCAATATTCTCCGGCTCGCGGTTTATGAGATGGAGTACGGCGGCACACCGGCGGCCGTGGCCATCGACGAGGCCCTCGAGCTGGCGCGCAAGTTTTCCAATGAGGAGTCCGTGCAGTTCGTAAACGGGGTGTTGGATGCGGTCCACCGGGAGGTTCCGACGGGCGGGCAGGGAGAAGCGTCGTGACGGCCGATTTTTCCGTAGCGTGCGAACCCACTGCGGCGTCTAAGTAAGCAGGTAGGACACCTTGCACCGAGAGGATGACTCCAGGATGGCGCGTAAGAAGCTGTATTCATTGAGCTTGCCTTTAATTATCGTGGCCTGCTCCGTTATCGGAGGGCTTTTCGGCACGTATATTCCGGTAGCCGATGCCGCCAGTCCGGCGGGGGAACTCTCAATCGGCAAGGACGTTTCGGCTTTCACCAAAATCTACGCACTGGTGGAAGAGAACGCCGCGGAGAAGGTCGACCCGGACAAGGCCATTTATCATGGGGCCATCCCCGGCATGCTGCGGACCCTGGACCCGCATTCCAATTTCTTCGACCCCAAAGAATACCGCGCGCTCCGTGAGGAACAATCCGGCACCTATTTCGGAGTCGGGATGCATGTGGCGCAGCGCAACGGAAAGACGGTGGTGGTGGCACCGTTCCCCGGTTCTCCCGCATATAAGGCGGGCCTCCACCCGGGCGACATCATTGTTTCCGTAAACGGAAAGTCGACGGACGGCCTGGGCGTCACGGAAGTGGCGGACCTGCTCAAGGGACCGCGTGGTTCGACGGTCGTCGTAGGGGTTTCGCGGGAGGGCGCCAGCGGTACGATCGATCTTAACGTCACCCGTGACGAGATCAGCCGCAAGAGCGTGCCGGACGGCTTTTTCGTAGCCCCGGGGATCGCCTACATCAAGATCGAAAGCTTTGCCGAAGCGACGGGCAACGAACTGGCGGACAACCTGAGGCGTCTGGGCGAAAACAATATCAAGGGGCTGGTGCTTGATCTCCGCCAGAATCCCGGTGGGCTTTTGAACTCCGGGGTGGCGGTGGCCGACCACTTCCTGCAAAAGGGACAGCTCATCGTTTCGCACCACGGCCGGTCTTCGCCGGAGAAGTCGTACGTCGCCTACAACGGCAACCATGGGCGGAATTACCCCATCGTCGTGCTGGTGGACCGCTATACGGCCTCGGCCGCCGAAATCGTTTCCGGCGCGCTGCAGGATCACGACCGCGCCCTCATCCTGGGAGAAACCACGTTCGGTAAGGGACTCGTGCAGACGGTGTTCCCGCTGTACGAACACACCGGGCTGGCCTTGACCACCGCCCACTTCTACACCCCCAGCGGCCGGCTGATTCAGCGCGATTACAGCCACAAGTCGTTCTACGATTATTATTTCCACAAGGACGACAACGCGCGGAATCCGCTCGATGTGAAAATGACCGATAGCGGCCGCACGGTTTACGGAGGCGGAGGCATCACTCCCGACGAGAAGTACCAGGATCCGAAGTTGGACGTGCTTCAGGGCGAACTGCTCCGCGGCGACCTGTTCAGTTTCACCCGCGATTACTTCGCGAAGAACGCCTCCAAGCTGCCGAAGAACTGGATGCCCGACGCCAACGTGATCGAGGACTTGCACGATTACATCCTGAAAAAGGGCGACAAGTTCGCCGAGGCCGAATTCACGAAGGATCACGATTGGATCCGGCGTTATCTGGCTCGCGAGATGTACATCTACGCTTTCGGCGAGGATGAGAGCAACCGCATGTTCGCCGCCACCGACCCCGAAGTGGCGAAAGCGGTGGATGCAATGCCGCGGGCCGAAGCACTGGCGGCCACCGCCCACAAGATTATTGTGGAGCGCATGAACGGGCTGCAGCCCAGGTCGTCCGTGGCGCAGCGTTAGACGCCGCGATCCTGGTACCATCGTGATTTGAATCCAGATCCGCAGATTGTTGTTTTGGACGCGGGCGGCCAATACTGCCACCTGGAGGCCCGCAAAGTGCGGGATCTCGGCGTCTATGCCGAGGTCCGCGCCAGCGACACCCCGGCCGCCGAGTTGGCGCAGGCGCGCGGAATCATCATCTCCGGCGGCCCGAGTAGCGTGTACGACCCCGGCAGCCCCACCGTGGACCCGGGCATTTTCGCCGCTGCGAAACCGGTCCTGGGAATCTGCTACGGCCAGCAATTAATGGCGTATCTGCTGGGCGGTGAAGTCCAAAAGGGCGAAAAAGGCGAGTACGGTTCCGCCATCCTCGACCTCTTCGACGCGTCGGACCCCATGTTTGCCGGGCTCGCCGGAGCGCAGCAGATCTGGATGAGCCACCGCGACGTGGTGGGGCGCGTGCCCGAGGGTTTCCGGGTGGTCGGGCGCACCGAGACCTGTGCCGTCGCCGCCATCGCCAACCCGGAAAAAGGGCTTTACGGTCTTCAGTTCCATCCGGAAGTGGTCCACACCGCGCGAGGCCGCGAGTACCTCGCCAATTTCGTTTTCGGCGTCTGCGGCTGCGTCAAGGACTGGGATGCGCGGCACCGCGCGCCCGTGATCGAGCAGGAAATCCGGGAGTGTGCCGGCAAGCGCAACGTCTTCTTCTTCGTCAGCGGCGGAGTCGATTCGAGCGTGGCCTTCGCGCTCTGCACGCGCGCCCTGGGACCCGATCGCGTGCGCGGTGTCTATGTGGATACCGGCCTGATGCGCGAGGGCGAGACCGATTTTGTGCGGCGCCTGCCCGGCATCTCGGTCGAGCACGCCGAAGAGCGGTTTCTCGGCGCGCTGGCCGGAGTTACCGACCCGGAACAGAAGCGGCACATCATCGGCGAGGAGTTCGTGCGCGTGCAGGAACGCATTATCGAATCGCGCCACCTGCTCGACGAGCATTGGATCCTGGGCCAGGGCACCATCTATCCCGATACCATCGAGTCCGGCGGCACCGCCAATGCCGCGGTCATCAAGACGCACCACAATCGCGTCGCGGGCATCCAGAAACTGATTGATTGCGGCCTCATCGTGGAGCCGCTCAAATCGTTCTACAAGGACGAGGTTCGTGAAGTGGGCCGCGAGTTAGGGCTCCCTTCGGAGCTTTTGGACCGGCATCCGTTTCCCGGTCCCGGCCTCGCCATCCGCTGCCTGTGTTCGGAATTCGACGCGCCCGTCCGCGCCACCGCGGACGGGTACATTCTCCCTCTGAACTCGGTGGGCGTGCAGGGCGATGCGCGGACATACGCCCCCGTTCTCGCGATCGATTCGCTCGACCACGGGCGAGCGACGGCGCTGATCAACCGGCTCCCCGGGGTCAACCGGGTGGTTACGGCGATTGCTTTGAAAGGCCCTCTCCCGCAGATGAGCGTGCGCGCATGCGGCCTGACGGCGGAACGGATTGCCCTGCTCCGCCGCGCCGATGCCATTGTCCGGCGCCTCTCACACGCAGCCGATTACGACCGCACCATCTGGCAGTTCCCCGTGGTTCTCATTCCGCTGGGCACCGCTATCGCTCCCGAATCGGTGGTGCTCCGCCCGATCGATTCCGTGGACGGGATGACCGCGCAATCGGTCCGCATGCCGGACGACCTGCGCGACCGGATCTGTAGCGAATTGCTCAAGCTGGATGGCGTCGCGGGCGTCTTTTACGACCTGACGCATAAACCGCCCGCGACCATCGAGTGGGAATAAGAGTGCACAGCGATCGGGCCGCTCCGTCACGGTCGCGGCTCTGTGGTTTCGGTCGCACAGAGCTCCGACCCGCAGCGACTTCCACAGAGTCCCGCAATCTCGCTATTTCGCCGCGGGAAGCTTCACTTCGAGGCCGGAGCCCTTGTTCAGTTTCTCGGTGAGCGCCCGGTCTACCAGCGAGAGCGAGACCTGGTTGTGGGTGTTCCCGGAAGTGAAGTAGTGCAGCGTATCGCCATCCACCCAATAAGCCACCGCCGAATAGATCGTGTGGTCCTTGAAGGCAATCAGATAGCGGGTTGCCTGGTCATCGGGCGCTGACTGCTCCGCGGAAGGTTGTGCGGGATAAAGCGTGGTGGAAGAGGGGCCTGGCGCGCCCCCCGGTCCCAAAGGATACACCGGGGCCTGGTTCGCGCTGGGCGGATAAATTACCACCACGTTGGGCTGCTGCTGGACCTGCGGCTGCGGCTGAGCCTCCGCCGCCGGTGTGCCATAAGTGGCGTACCCGTTGTCGTAATAATCGCTACCGTAGTAGCCCCCGCCCACGAAAACCGGATACGCGTAAACGCCGCTGTTGTTATTCTGCCGCGGGTACCGGTTCCCGTTGCCCTGGCCGAAACGCCCGCCACCGTAGCCGATCCCCGGGACTCCGTTACGCTGCGTGAATGTCGTGTACCCGAGTCCCTGCAGTGGCGCGGCAGGTACACCGATCTGGGGGCCGCCGCCCCCGGGGAATACCACGCTGCCGGTTGATCGCTGTACGCCGGAAAGCGCGGACGTGCCGCCCGGGAAAACGACGCTTCCGAAATTACGGGTGATTCCTGGTGTGTTTACGAATCCCGAACGATTCTGAGCAAAAAGAGCGGTGCAGATAAGAAGAGCCGCGCTGAAGCCGATTAAACTCCGCATGCCGTCCCCCTGCCAGAATTGTACCGCCTTTATACCTGGAACGCCCAGGCTGTGTTCTAACGCGCGGACGCTCCCTTACGGCGATTACCGTAAGGGAGCTGCCCAAACTGCTGGTGTGGAATGTTACTGTTTTTTCGTGGCAGGAGGTGTCGCGGGCCTTGCCGGCGCGCTCGTCGGCCGGATCGGCGCCGATGCTCCCGTCCCTGTCCCGGGATGTGCCTCGTCGTACAGCTTCACAATCTCAGTCGTGATGTCGATCCCTGGGTCGGCCCACAGAACCGGGGTCTGCGGGTTGCTGACGTCCACCACCATGGAATAGCCGTGCGAGGTGCAGTATTTGATGATCACGTCCATCAGCTTCGTGCCGATTTGGTTCATGATCTTGCCTTCTTCCTGCTGGACTTCGGCATCGAAATCCTCGGCGTCACGCTGGCCCCGCTTCTTGGAGTCGTCGATGTTCTTCATGAGCTTGGCCTTGGCATCCTCGCTCATGGTTGCGCTGCCTTTCGACAACTGGTCCTGCATCGCGGCAATATCGGCCTGCAGCTTCTCCAGGGTTTGCTTCCTCGGATTAAACTTGGCGCCGAGCTCCGATTGGGCTTTCTGGCCGTCTTTCGTGGCCAGAATGGCATTCTGCACGTGAATGATCGCAACCTTGGAGGGCGCGGCGGTCTGGGCGTTCGCCATCGCAGCGACGCCCATGACGAACAAAGCAAAAGCAAAATTCTTCTTCAAGCAAAACTCCTAAGTTCAAAATATCATACTGGTCCCGAAGCTCTAGAACGTCCTGCCAATCGTGAAGCGGAACATCGTCCGCTTCTCGAAGAACGGATATGCCTGGCCATACGAGGCCACGGCGTTGGTGAACGTGGCGGCATTCGGGAACGAGGAACGGTCGGCCACGATCGGCGGTTGCAGATACTCCTGGACGATCGATGGGTTGTATGCGAAATACAGCCGGAACGGCGCGTTTACCACCGGCAGCATCACCTGCAGTTCCAGGCCGGTGGAAACTCGCGGCTTCTGCGTTCCGGGCGCGATGACCACCTTCCCGCTGAAGTTCGCCTGCGGAAATTGCGTATTCAGGTTGGCGAGCTGCGTCGGGTCCATGGTCAGCTGGTTGGCGTTCAGAATCCTGTCCACGCCGGCATCCAGGAACGGCGCCAGGATCACCGGCCCGACAATCGGAATGCGGTACTCGAAGTTGAACAGGCCCTGCGTATCGCCGCCGGGCGTGATCAGCTGATACGTCGGAACCTGCATCGTGACGGGAGCTGTAGTGACCGTCCCGCCGCTGATCACTTTCTGCGTCCGCTGGGTTCCATCGTCGTTCAGCACATTCACCGAAGCGGACGACGGAACGAACGCGATCGGCGTAACGCCGAACCACTCGAAGCCTCGAATATCCTGCTCGCCGCCCATAAACCGCCTGGAGTACGGAGGCACATATTTCCCGCCGTAGCCGGTGATGAGGGAGGCCATGCCGTGGAATGCCAGGATATGCGATTTGTGCCACGGGGCAGGCTTGAAGTACTTGACGTCGATCGTGGGAGAGATTGTATTGACGTTGCCGCCCAGGACGCTTCCCGCGAAATCCGCCGAAATGAAAATGCTGCGGCCGCCGGTCGGCGTGATCGGGTGATTTACCGTGTTGTAGGAATACGACGGCGTGATATGGCTGGTATGAATCCCATTCAGCGAGTTCGGGCCAGCCACGCCACTGAAATTGATGTAATCGAAGTATGTCTTGGCGGCATCCGTCAGCGGATCCACGTTCGAAATGTCGTAGCCGTACGTGATGCCGACGCGGGCGAAGCTTCTTCGCAGGGGATAGCTGGCCGATACGTTGAACCCGTGGCTGTTCTGGGTATAGTTCAGCAGGTTCTGGGTGCCCAGCTGGTTGTAGAGCGGAATCAGGTTCTGCCCGGCCAGAATCGAGGCCTGGCGTCCCTGGTCGAAGTTGTAGTCCCGGATGTACACGACGAAGCCCAGTTGCAGCGGGCGGTCGAGGAAGTAGGGCTCGGTAAATCCGAAGCTCACGTCCTTCATCAGGGTGCCGACCTGCGATTCCAGGGACAGCGTCTCGCCCAAACCGAGGAAGTTGTTGGTCGAGTAGTTGAACCCGACGAAGCTGCCCGCGATTCCCGAAACGCCGCCGTTCAACCCGATGGAGTTCTTGCCCCGCTCCTTCACCTTCAGCGTGATGTCCACCGTATCGGAGTTCGGATTCCGGCGGATTTCCGCGGCATCTTCCTTCTTGAGCATTTCAAAATACCCAAGCTGGTTCAGCCGGAGAATGCTGTAGTCCCAGAGCTGGCTGTTAAAGAGGTCGCCTTCATCCAGCAGCAGTTCGCGCCGGATGACCTTATCGCGCGTCGTCGTGTTCCCGGAGAAGTCGATGCGCCGCACGAAGAACTGCTTCCCTTCATCCGCCGTCAGCGTCAGGTCGATCTGGTCGGAGTTCGGAATGATGTCGAACGAAGGCTCCGGCACGAAGTCGATGAAGCCGAACTGGCCGTAAAGCTTGCGCAGGTTCTCGATGCCCTTCCGCAGTTTGTCCGTGGAAAAAACGTCGCCCTGTTTCATCCCGAAAAGGTTGAGCAGAACGGATGGCTCGCGGAAGAACTTCACCCCGACGAAGTTGGCGTTGCGCAGGTGATACAGCCGGCCCTCTTCGATTGGGATCGTGATGTTGGCCGCGATTCCCTGGCCGTTCATCTTGATCAGCGGAAGCCGCCAGCCCTTTCCGCCGGTCGGCACGATCTGCACCTTGTCGTCCAGCGTCTTGGCTTCGAAATAGCCCTTGTCCTGGTATGCCTGCCGGATCCGTTCGCGGTCTTCTTCCAGTTTCGCCTGGTCGAAGGTCTTGGCGAACAGGTTCTCGAAATAGATCGAATGCGGGATGCCGATCGGGTGCAGGTTCTTCATCGCCCGCTCGACCCAGAGATCGTTATAGGCCTTGTTGCCGGTGAATTCGATCTTCCCGACCTTCACCTTCGGCCCCTCGTTGATGTTGAAAGTGACCTTCAGCGACGATGGCGGAATCTGCTCGATCTGCGGATCGACGGTCGCATACTGCCGGCCGCGCTCCGCCAGGAATTCCTTCAGTGTGACCACCGCGCGCTGTACCTTGTCCGGGTCGTATTGTGATTCCACGGACAGGCCTACGCGGCGCTCCTTGAACCGGTCGAGAATCTCGGATACCGTAACCGAGTGGATCCCTTCGTAGGTGATGGAACGGATCACGCGCCGTTCCGTCAACAGGAACCGCACGATTACGCCGCTCTTTCCCTGCTCGGTTTCCAGCCGGATATCGTCAAAGCGGCCGGTGTTCCACAGGATCATGAAATCCCGCCGCAGCGTATCGTCATTCAATATGTCGCCGGTGCGGGAAATAATCATGGCCCGCAGCGTATCTTGAGGAACCCGCCGGGCGCCCCGGAATTCGATGGCTTCGATTGCCTGGCCACCGAGGGAGCCCGGCTTGGGTACCGAGACACTGGGCTGGCCGGCGGCGGGCCTAGGCGCCGCCGAGGGCTGCTGCGTCTCCGGCACCGTTTCGAATGGATTCCGGGCAGGCGGCGTCTGTTGCTGCGGCCGCTGCTGCGGGTTCGCTGGTGGCTGTGCCGGGGGCGTTTGGGCCGACAAAGGGGGAAGACTGAACGCGCAGAGACAGGCCGGAATTACGGCCAGGCGCGCGCGCCTGAAGAACTTCATGCAAGCATACCTTTCCACTCTGCGCGAATTCGATAACGTCGGAACACGGGATTCAGTTTCACGTTGAAAGCCGGCTCTCGGATGCCGTTAAGCCATTAGTCTAGCGGATCTTAAGTGGCTCAACAACGAGTGCCGGAGTCTACAGGTGTGAAGGGCAGGCACGGTTTTCCACACGCCGGAAAACCGCCAGGCTGGTAATGCTAAGTACAATTTGGCGCCCTTACGCGGAACGAACAATCCTCACCTCGAAATAGCACACTCCAGTCTATCAGCCCGGCGAACTTCCTGCCCGCCTCCTCCAGGTCGCCGATCCGCGCGATCTCGTCCATGTCGATCGCCGCCGGCAGTTGCGGCTCCAGCCGGTAGAACGTGGCACTCGAATAATGCCGCGCGACGATCTCGCTCTGCTGCTCCTGCGGCGCGTGCAGCATGGTGTCGGTGACCCAGCCGAGCCAATCGAGGATGGTGTGCGGGTCGGCCTTCTCATCGGCTCGCCCGGTCCCGAACGAAACGATGATCGTCTCTTCCGGCCGGTACCCCTGGCTGTAGGCGAAGGCCTCCACGCACGCCTGGTACACCGGGTTGCCGGTGACCCCTACGCCTCCGTCCACCAACTTTCCGGCCACCGGGGCGGCGGTCATCACGAACGGGTTGAAATAGGTCGGCGCCGCCGCGCTTGCCGCGGCGCAGTCCAGCATCCGCAGATGTCCGGTGGTGCCCGCATTCGACGGGTTGTCCCTGACGAAGTACCACGGTTTCCCATCCGCCAGCCCTTTGGCCGTCAGCAGAATATCGATCGGTGAATCGTTCAGGCTGTGGCTCGCGGCGGCTCCGAACTCCTGGTCCAGCACCTTACAGAGATTTTCGATGTCGTACATGTAGCCGCCCGTATACCGTTTCAAGCTGTTCCACGGCTTGCCGGGCTTGAAAATCTCCTGGATCCGCTTCTTATAAATATCGACGATTTGAGACGCCGGGATGCCCGCCGCAATGGCGGACGCCAGCAGCGCCCCGGTGGAAGTGCCCGCCACGAAAGAGAACAACTCCCGGGCCGGCTTTCCGGTAGTCTGCTCCAGTTTCAGTAGAGCCATAGCAGGGATAATGCCGCGAATACCCCCGCCGTCGATAGACAGCAAGTACCTTTTTGCCATTTTGATAAAAGGAGTTCGTGTCGACTTTTCGTCAACGTGGCGCAGCCTCTCAGGCTAATGCCACATGGTTTTCCACAATCGCGGGATTCTGTGAGAAGGGCCGAGCGGGCCGGGATGCGTCGGCTGGAGGGCCGATGCTGCCAGGAGAGCGGTTAAGGTGTGCTTACGCCGAAACCGCAGCGCGGATGAACCCGACGATCGCGTCCAAAGACGCCCCCGGCTGGAAAATCGCGGCCACGCCCTGCTGCTTCAGCGCCTCCGCGTCTTGATCCGGAATAATGCCCCCGACCACCACCTTCACGTCGGTCATATCTTTCTCGCGCAGCAACTCCATCACGCGCGGCACGATCGCATTGTGCGCGCCCGAGAGAATCGAAAGCCCGATTACCTGCACGTCTTCCTGCAAGGCGGCATTCACGATCATCTCCGGAGTCTGCCGCAGCCCCGTGTAGATCACTTCCATGCCTGCGTCGCGCAAGGCCCTGGCAATTACTTTGGCGCCGCGGTCGTGTCCATCCAGACCCGGCTTGGCGACCAGCACTCGAATAGGCGCGGACATATTAAAGATGTGCCGTCTCCTGGTAGGTGCCGAACACGCCCCGCAGCGCGTCGCAGATCTCGCCCAGCGTTGCGTAGGCCCGCACTGCATCGAGCAGCAGCGGCATCGTGTTCTCCTTCCCTTCCGCCGCTCGTTTGAGCGCGCCGAGCGCCTTCCGCACCCGGTCGTTGTCGCGCCGCTTCCGCAGCGCGGCCAGTTTTTCGGTTTGGTGCCGGCCGGAGGTCTCGTCGATCTGCAGCAGTTCAATCGGCTGATCTTCGGATTGAAACCGGTTCACCCCCACGATGACGCGCTCGCCGGCCTCCACCTCGCGCTGATAGCGGTAGCTTGCCGCCGCGATTTCCGTCTGTGGGAAGCCCGCATCGATGGCGGCGATCATCCCGCCCATCCCGTCGATCTGCCGGATGTAGCGGTTCGCCGCCTCCTCCGTGTCGCACGTCAGCTTTTCGACGAAGTAGCTGCCGCCCAGCGGGTCGGCCGTGTTCGCCACCCCGGTTTCGAATGCCAGCACCTGCTGCGTGCGCAGCGCCAGCGTCACCGCCTGCTCGCTCGGCAGCGCATAGGCCTCGTCCAGCGAGTTCGTGTGGAGGGACTGCGCGCCCCCGAGCACCGCCGAGAGCGCCTGCAGCGCCGTTCGCATCACATTGTTATAAGGCTGCTGCCAGGTGAGCGAGCACCCCGCCGTCTGTGCGTGGAACCGCAGCTTCCAACTGCGTTCGTTCCGTGCGCCGTAGCGGTCGCGCATCGCCAGCGCCCAGATGCGGCGCGCGGCACGGTACTTGGCGACCTCTTCGAAGAAGTCGCTATGCGCGTTGAAAAAGAAGCTCAGGCGCGGCGCAAATTCGTCGATATCGAGCCCCCGCTCGAGCGCCCAGTCCACGTACTCCATCCCGTCGCGCAGCGTGAACGCGAGTTCCTGCACCGCCGTCGAGCCCGCCTCGCGGATATGGTAGCCGCTGATCGAAATGGGGTTGAACCGCGGAGTGTGCCGCGCGCCGAACTCGATCGTATCGGTCACCAGCCGCATGGAGGGCCGCGGCGGAAAGATGTACTCCTTCTGCGCGATGTACTCCTTCAGAATGTCGTTCTGAATCGTGCCGGAAAGCCGCGTCCAAGCCACGCCCTGCTGCTCGGCCACCGCCAGGTACATGGCCCAGAGGATGGCGGCGGGCGAGTTGATCGTCATCGAGACGGTCACCTCGCCCAGCGGAATCCCCCGGAAGAGAATCTCCATGTCTTCGAGCGAACAGAC
This sequence comes from Bryobacterales bacterium, assembly GCA_963796485.1. GTDB lineage: Bacteria > Acidobacteriota > Terriglobia > Bryobacterales > Bryobacteraceae > CAWCDJ01. Next base: position 1,288,110 of record CAWCLV010000004.1, on the reverse strand, counting down.
CGACGCGCCGCACTTCCCGACCTCGCCTTCGCTCAGCGGGTGGTCCGCGTCGTACCCCATCAGGGTCGGCAGGTCGAACGCCACGGATAATCCCGTCTGCCCCTGCTCCAGGAGGTAGTGATACCGTCGGTTCGTTTCTTCCGGCGTGGCAAACCCGGAAAACTGCCGCATGGTCCACAATCTTCCGCGGTACATATCCGGGTGAATGCCCCGCGTATACGGAAATTCTCCCGGTGCTTCCGTCGGAATCCCCGCGGCATCCCCGGGACCATAAACCGGAGCGATCGGAACGCCGCTGATGGTGGTGAACTGACGTGGAGCTGTTTTCATGCCCGCCTGCTTGCTACCGATATCTTACCCCCGGCCGGTGATGCCGAACCGTCCGCGCGCGTCCGGTAGCAAGCCTAAGTGGCGAAAACAGAAAGAAATAGCCGTATGCGGAAAAACTTGCTGATGCGGTGATGAAAAAAGCCGGCTCTTGAGGAGCCGGCCAAGTGAATGAGCCTGAGTCCGGGACCGTTCCCCCCGAATCGGCCACAGCCCAAACCCGACAATATCGATTCGGCGGGGCCGGGCGCAGTTGCGTTAACAATTCGGAGCATGTACCCGAATGTACATGTTTGCCCAAGTGGGGCGGACCTCCGGTCCCCGGCCGGCGTCCACGCCGGCCTTTCCCGTAGCCGGCGAAAGGCCGCACCTGGAGGTCCGGCCGCAGACGTGGACGTCTGCCCCACAAAAGGGAGCGGGTATCCTGTTCGTTAATTCCGCGAGCCTACCGCTTCCGTACGTCCGGCCAGCGGCTGAACCACTCCGCCCCCGCACACCGCCACCCCGTTCTTCGTGAGCGCGGTCAGGAAATTGAAAAACAGCGCGTAAAATACCTGTTCCGTCAGCGGCTGTTTCCCCGGGAGGCGGAAGGTAGCGGGCAGTTCCTTCGAAATGGACACGCGAACGGAATTCCGGTGCGCATGGCCGCTGCGGTCGCGCTTGTTCGCCAACGTGATCGGCGTTTGCAGCACGCTGCCATTGCGCCCGTCCACATGGAACTGGCATCGCGAGAACCAGCCGAGGTTGGCAGGATCGGCGGCGTCGAACAGCAGAATCGGCGAGTTCCCGACCGGCGTGCTCAGATCCAACTGAATAATCCGCGGACCGTCCTTGGTCCGTGTCTCGAATCCCGCGTCGCGCGCGATCTTCGACACCAACTCCGGTTCGAGTTCCAGGTAGATCAATTTATGCGCCCCGGCCTGTAATACCTGCATGGAACGGCCATTGTAGCGCAGCATGCGCCTAAACGGTCCTGGCGGAAGCTTCCCCGCTCACCACCCACCCGTCGGCCAGTTGCACCACCCGGTGGCCGCACGCGGCGTTTGCTTCCGAGTGCGTCACCTGCACGATGGTGGTCCCTTCGTCGTTCAACCTCTTGAAGAGTTCCATGATCTCTTTGCCCTGGCTGGAGTGCAGGTTCCCGGTCGGCTCATCCGCCAGGATCAGCTTCGGGTTCGCGATCACCGCCCGCGCTACCGCCACCAGTTGCTGCTGCCCGCCCGAAAGCTGGCTGGGATAGAGATCGCGCTTGCCCACGATGTGGAACCGGTCGAGCGTGTCGCACACCATCGCCGCCCGCTCCGAGCCTTTGATATTCCGGTATGACAGCGGGATGTCCAGGTTCTCGTAGACCGTCAGGTTGTCGATCAGGTGATAGCTCTGAAACACGAACCCGATGTACTTCTTATTCAGCTCCACCCGTTCCTTGGGCTTCATCCGGTGAACCATGTTGCCGAAGAACTCGAACTCGCCGGTCCAGGCGCTGTCCAGCATCCCCAGGATGCTCAGCAGGGTCGATTTGCCCGCCCCCGAAGGCCCCATAATGGTGACGAATTCGCCTTCCTTGATATCGATGTTGATGCGGCGCAGCACATACGTTCGCCCGTAGCCGCCTTCGTAAAACTTTTCCACGTTCCGAAAAGTAATCATGTTCCTTCCTATTCATGCCGCAGCGAATCGACCGGATCGAGCGCCATGGCCCGCCGCGACGGCAGGTAGCTCGCCGCCAGGGCCACGCCTCCCAGCAGGAACGCTATTCCGGCAAAAGTGTCGGCATCCGTCGCTTTGACTTCGTATAGCATGCTGGCCATCAGACGGGTCAGCCCGAACGCCGCTCCCAAACCTAAAAGTATTCCTAATCCCGCCAGCCGCGCCCCCTGTCCCAGCACCAACCGGAGCACGTCCCCCTTCTGTGCGCCCAGCGCCAGCCGGATTCCGATCTCGTGAGTCCGCGAGCTGACGTCGTAGGAGATCACGCCGTAAATGCCGACCGCGGCCAGCACGAACGCGATCAGCGCAAAGACTCCCAGAATCGTCGCGTTGAACCGCGCGCCCGCAACCGCCAGGTCCACCACGTCTTCCATCGGCCTGACATCCGCCACGGGCTGCTCCGGGTCGAGGCGGTGCACCTCCCGCGCGATCACCGGCGCCATGGGCAGCGGAGGCCCCGCCGTGCGAACCACCAATGTCATGGTGACCGCCGGAGCCTGCGGGTACGGGTTGTAAATGGTGGGCCAATCTTCGCCTTCGATCCGGTCGGCCTTCACGTCCGATACTACTCCGACGATCTCGGCCACCCGGCCGTTAGGTTGATCCAGTACGAGGCGTCCGCCCAGCGCCGCCGCCGGTCCGCCGCCGCCCGGCCAGAAGCGCCCGGCCAGCGCGCGGTTGACGATGACCACCGGGGCCGACGCGGTTTGATCCGCCGTACTGAAATTCCGCCCGGCCAGCAGCCGGATTCGCATCGTCCGGAAATAGGATTCCGTCACCGCGCGCATCAGGCCGATGGGGCGCCGTTCGGGCGAGGGCGCCGGCCGTCCGGCCACCGCAAACGTGGAACCCACGCCGAGCCCCGAAAGCGGCAGCGAATTCACCGCGCCCGCATCCTGCACGCCCGGTAGCGCCTGCACGTCCCCCAGCAGTTCACCGAAGAATCTCACACGGTCCGGAGCCGCCGCGTTCCTTCCGCCTGCCAGGGGAAGCCTCGCCGTCAACAACCCCGCCGGCTGAAAGCCCGGGTCGGCCGACCGCAGGTGCGCAAAGCTTCGCATCAGCAATCCCGCGCCGATCAGCACCACCACCGCCAGCGCGACCTCGCCGACCACCAGGATGTTGCGGGCGGTCCGTCCGGAGCGGCCCATCGTCCCGCCGCGCCCGGTTTCCGTGAGGATGCCGTTCAAGTTGCCCGCCGAAAGCTGGATCGCCGGCACGATTCCCACCAGCAGGGCCGTGGCAACCGCCGCCATGAAAGTGAAGAGAAAGACCGTTCCATCCAAACGCGCGTCGGCCAGGCGGGGGATGTTCGCCGGCCCAAGCCGCTGCAGCGCCGCAATTCCCGCCCGGGCCAGCAGCAGCCCCAGCGCGCCGCCGCCCGCCGCCAGCATCATGTTCTCGGCCAGCAATTGCGTGACGATGGCGCGGCGCCCGGCCCCCATCGCGGTGCGGATGGCAATTTCCTTGCGCCGCGATCCGGCGCGCGCCAGCAGCAGGTTCGCCACGTTGGCACACCCCATCAGCAGCAGAAATCCGACCGCGGCCATCAGCACCAGGAGCGCGTCCCGCACTTTTCCGACCACTTCCTCCTGCAAGGGATATACGGAGGGACGCCAGCCCGAGTTCAGCGCGGGGTTGGAACGCTCGAGCCCGGCACCGATCGCCCCCAGTTCCGTCCCGGCATTTTCGATCGCCACACCGGGCTTGAGCCGCGCCACCGCGACCAGAGTCCGGCCGGCCGAAGCGCGCGCGTCTGCCGCATCGAGCGCCAGCGGAATCCAGAAGTCCACGCCTTGCTGCAATACCGCGAACCCCGCCGGCAGGACGCCGAGCGCCGTGAAAGTACGGTTTCCCAAGTGAATTGCCTTGCCCGGGATGGCGGGATCCGCGCCGAAACGGCGCGTCCACAGCGCATGGCTCAGCAGCACGAAATCGGCGTGCCCCGGGCGGTCCTCCTCCCGCCGGAACGCGCGCCCCAGCACCGGCTGCACTCCGAGCAGCGGGAATAGCGACGCCGTGACCCGCTCCCCGCGCAACTCCTCGGGCTCCATCCGGCCATTCGGTCCCGCCGTCAGGTTGGCGTGTGTGCTCTCGATTGCCGCGAACGCTTCAAACGAGGCGCCCGCCCGCTGCCATTCCCGGTAGTTCACGGGCGGCACGAACATCCGGGTGCGGTTCTGCGCCGCATTTTTCTCCCACACCACCACCACGCGGTCCGGATTCCGAAACGGTAAAGGTTTGAGAAGCACCGCGTCCACCACACTGAAAATTGCGCTCGTCGCGCCCATTCCGAGCGCCAGCGTAGCCAGCGCGAGGACGCTGAATCCCGGTGATTTCCGAAAAAGCCGGATCCCGTACCGCAGGCTCTGAACGACCGGGTGCATTTTGCCGTCAGGTTAGCAAATGTCGGCCCGGGCGTGTGCGGCGCAGGTCGCCCGCAATGGTCGGCCCGCTCCCTCAGAAGGTGTGAAATATTCGCAAAATCCGCGATTACGGCGCTAGGACCAGGGCCGTTCTCCGCGCCCGCCCCACACGCCTCGGATGGAGATCCCGCCGTTCACGTTGCGCACTTGAATCTGCACGCCGCCGCGGTTTAGAACCGCCCGCAGGTGGGTGCCGTCCCCTGCGTGGCGCGGACGGCCGAGATCGGAATCGATCCCGCCGCTTACGTTGAGCACGGCCACCACCGCCGCCGATGCCCGGGGAAGCGCCAGCCGGATCGGACCGTTCACCGACGACAGCGAAATGAAACCGGAGCCCGCAACCCGCTCGAAATCGGCATCCAGGCCCCCGTTGATCGTCGATAACTCGACCAGCCCCGCCATCTGCTCCGCGCGGATCCGGCCGTTTACCGCCGAAGCCCGTACCCTTCCCGCCAGTCCGCGAAGCGAGAGCCCGCCGTTCGTCAGTTTCACCCGCTCCAGGTTCGCCGCGCGGGGCACCTTGATCCGGTACTCGACGCTTGCCAGGTCTCCCGTGCCGTCTCCCGCGTACAAGGTGCGGACCGAAAGCGAGTCGTACGACGAGTCCACGATAATCCGGGCATCCTCGAGGTTCCGTGGATCGGAGGATTTCTTGACGGCCTCCACCAGCACTTCATCGCGGTCCCATGCCGTGATGCTGACGTCGCCGTAGGCGTTCTGGATTTCCACCGTTCCGGTGGGGTTGAGGGCATACAGGTGCCGGAACGCCGTTTGCGGCGTCCCGATAATCATTGCAGGCATACCCATGACACCGGCGAGTGCCAGAGCCAGGATCCGGAATACAGACATTGCGCCCCCCCAGCGGCTACGTAGCCTCGTTTTGGCCGGGGGGTGGATGGACCTCCGGTGTGGATGCCACCGCCCCGGCCGCCAATGCTCAGAATCGCGTCTACGACTGTTTGGCTTCGATACTTTCCTCGACGATCCGCCCGTCGAACAGCCGGATGGTCCGGTCGGCGAACTCGGCGTAGCGCGGATCGTGAGTCACCATGCATACCGTCGAGCCCTGGGCGTTCAGTTCCCGAAGCAGGCTCATGACGGCTTCGCCGTTGGCGGAATCCAGGTTGCCGGTGGGCTCGTCCGCGAGCAGGATCAACGGGTCGCCGCTCAACGCGCGCGCTACCGCTACGCGCTGCTGCTGGCCGCCCGACAGCTGCGAAGGATAATGCTTCATGCGGTGCGACATCCCCACGCGCTCGAGCGCGTCGTGCACCCGTTTCTTGCGCTCCGCCGACGGCATGCCGCGATAGGTCAGCGGCAGTTCCACGTTTTCGTACACCGTGAGGTCGCCGATCAGGTTGAATGCCTGGAAGATGAAACCGATCTCCCGGTTGCGGATACGCGCGCGCTCCGACAGTTTGAGGCCGGTTACCAGCTTTCCGTTCAGGTAGTAGCCGCCTTCGCTCGGAGTATCGAGCAGGCCCAGGATCGCGAGCAGTGTCGATTTTCCGCAGCCCGACGGGCCCGCAATCGACAGGTACTCCCCTTTCTTGACCTCGAAATGAACGCCCGAAAGCGCGTGCGTCTCCACTTCGTCGGTCACGAAGACCTTGCTGACGTTGTCCAGTCGAATCAGAGGTTGCGAGCCGTTTTCCATGTTCATTTGCTCCTGACTACGAGAATCGCGGATTCCTAGTTCAATTTAATTCGGTCGTAGGCGTCGTACGCCGACATATCGGAGAGTATCACTTTGTCTCCGATCTTCAGGCCGTCCTTGATCTCAATGGTGTTCACGGCGCTGCGTCCGAACGTTACCTTTACCTTGGACGCGTACTTGCCGTCCGCATCCATCTTAAACAGTTGTACGGTGCTATCCTGCTGCCCGAAGACCGGCCTGCCTACGTACAACACGTCGTCGAGCTTCTCCAGCTGGATCGTCCCGTCCACGCTGAGGTCGGGGCGCGCCCCTGCCGGAAGCGGGCCCTTGAGCGCCACATCCACCGTCACGGTCCCATTCAGGATAGACGGATCAATGCGCGAAACGTGGCCTTCGATCAGCCCGTTCGAGCCGCCGCCGGCCAGGCGGGTGTCGATCGTCGCCGGCTGCCCGATGGCAATATCTTTTACCTGGGTTTCCGGAATCTTCAGCTCCGCCTTGAGGCGCGACGGCTGGGCGACCTTGCCCAGCGGCGTCCCGGCCGCCACTTTCAGGCCCTCTTCCACCGGCGTCATCGGGGGAGGCAGCGCTTGCAGCATTCCGTCGAACCCGGCCTTTACCTTCAATTGATCGACCTGGCTCTTGATGAGGTTGTAATTGGCGCGCAACTGTTCCACCTTCACGGTTTGCGCCTCGAGCTGGGCTTTTTCCGCTTCCGCATTGATCGAAAGCCGCTTCTGCTCGATCTGGAATCGCTCACCGAGCTGCTGTGCCTTGACCTGCGAAATCTTGGCGTCCACCGCCGGCAGCAGTTGCTCTTTCGCCAGCGAGGCATCGCGGTCCGCTTCCAGCTTTGCCGTGTTGTAGTCCGCGCCCACCTGGGCCGCCGTCGCCTGCATGTCGAGCAGGCTCTTCTCCAGCGTCACCTTCAGGTTGGTGTAATCCGCCTCCGCCGCCTTCAACGCGAACTGGGCGCCCACCAGCTGGTTATCCAACTCGGGGCTGGTCAGTATCATCACAATGGAGCTCGCCTTCACCGGCGTCCCGGGGCGGATCAGAATCCTCTCCACCCGGCCCTCGGTGGTGGCGGTGATCAGCATGGTGTCTTCGGGAACCAGCGTGCCCAGGCCGCGCACGTCCCGAAGCATCGGTCCGCGCTTGACAGTGTCCGGCCAGAGGGTGGACATCTCCACACCCGGCGCGGCGGGCTTCAGCTTGGCGAGCCCGATCGTGATCCCGGTTCCAGCCACCACTAGTATTACGACCGTGAGGATGATCCGGATGAGCTTTTTCCTGCCCGCATCTTTACGTGGTATGTCCATTTTCGGTTCCGGCGGGGAGGAACGCACGGAGGGGGCCACAAAGTTTTCCGTGTAAGTTGATGATGCGGCGAAGGAAAAATGGATCGGCGAAAAACCCCCGGTGTCCGCTTGTGGGACACCCTGTGCCTTGGTGGGACAGCCGGGCCTGTCAGGCCCGGAACCACGCCGGCCCGACGATCAGATGGTGAGTGATCGAATCCGGGACCACCAGAAGGAGCAGCGCGCCGACCGTGGCATGAGCCAGTCCGAGGAAGTATAAGTTCTTATATTTCCTGTAGATCAACGCGCAGCAGTAGCCCGTCAGCAACCCCACCCCCATCAGAAACCAGTTGGGCAGGTGCGCCCCGCAGAACAAAACCGCCACCGCCAGGGGCGCCGTCCGGCGCGAAAGAACGCCCTCCAGGCGGTTCAGGAAATACGCATTCATCACGTACTGCTGAAACAGGCCCCAGGGAAGGTAAGCCGCCCAGGCATACATAAACCACCGGAGACGAACGGGCCGGATCGAATGGAAGAGGAAACCGCTTGCCAGCAGCACCAGGACGATAAACGCTACCGAGGGCGCAAACTCCACGAAGCAGGGCAGCAGCCTCCTGGTCTCGAAACCCAACTTCTCCGGGTTTTCTCCGTGGAGCCCGTGGGAAAGCAGCATCCATGCCAGAATCGGCAGCCACGCATCATGATGCATGGTCCGCAATACCCAGATATAGGCCATAATCAGCAGGTAAACCGATGCCGGTTCGATCACTGCCGCCGTGCGCGCCGTTGCCGGGCTCATCTCCCCCTCAGAAGACGAAATGCTTCGTCCAATCCACCATCGCGTGCAGCCCTGCTGAGGAAAGCACGGTGGAGGACTTCTGGAACACCTTTCCGTATGCCCATCCGGCAATGGTGGCCAGGATCGCGTAACGCCAGTTCGGCAATGCCTGGGGACCGTTGTCCAGATGGGCGCAACCAAAAATGACGCTGGCGGCGATCAACGTCCGGCCGCTTTCCCCGAAGCGCAGCATCAGCAGATTCTGGATGAGAGAACGGAACAGGATTTCTTCCGGGAGGGCCGTGGCCGCAAAAATGATTCCGAAGCCGCCTGCCATCGTGCCCGCGGGCTTTAGGGGCCAATGCGGCGCGGCGAGAAAACCGATGGGAATGCCTACGACGATGAGTACCGGAGCGAGCAGTGCAAACCCCGCCAGCGGCAGCAGCCAGTCGCGCCGTGCCCGTGGGAGGTTGTATTTCATGCCCGGAAACTGCCGAAAAGCGAGGAAGAGGGTCAACCCCAGCAGAATCGCGATCCCATAAGCGACGCTGTGGAGAAAACCTTGCGCGGGTCGCGGCACGAGCGCGGCGCCCGCGCCCCATTCGATCGGCAGCCACAGCAGCAGAATGGCCGCGAAATCCAGCAGCCCCGGCTTCTTCGCCGGTCCGGGGCCCACCGCATAAGCGCAAAGAACCGGAACCGAGACGTAGCAAAAAACCCCGAGTATCAGTTCCCAGCTAAAAGAATGGACCAGCAGCGAGGCTCCGGCAAATACCCCCGCCAGCAGAAACGGAACGGCCCAGAGCCGACCGGGGCGACTTTGCAATACGCTCCGTAACCGGTTCCGGGCCGTCGATGAAAAGAATCCGAAAACGCCCGCGAGCAGCAGCGCGAGCACCCCAGTCTGCATCTGTTCTCAGGTTGCCAGAGTGGGATTGATCCCGCAACTCGACTCAGTGCCTACCTTCGCAAATGCGGATCTGAATCGTGGCGCTCCCCTGCTGCTGCCGGGGAATCACGGCTTGGCAACAAGCCGGCGCCGCGCGTTGGTCACCGTGGTCGATCATGCGCGGCCGCACCGCCTTGCATAGAATCCCGCGACTGTGAAAACTATCCGGCCTGCCCGGTTTTGACTTTAGGGCAGCGCTTTTCGGGCTACTGCACGATAATCCCGCGCTGGTCGAGCAGTTCGCCGGTCTGCGTCAGCAGGTTCAGGATGCTGCGCCGCAAATTGATCTGGTTCTGCACTACGTTGGATTCGGCGGCCGTCAGCGCCTGCTGCGCGTTGATCACGTTCTGGTTGATTTCCGTGCCGAGTTCGTACTTCTTCTGTTCGGCATCCAGGTTTTTCTGGGCGAAATCCCTCTGGATGTTCGCCAGCTTCAATTGTTCCTTGGAGCCGTTCAGCGTGCTGATGGCGGTCAGGATGCTGAGCCGCACCTGCTCCTGCGTGCTACGCAGCGTCAGGGCGTCGGTCTTTTTGCGAACCAGCGCATCCGCCATGTCCATGGATGCCTGGCGGGACCGGATCGGCAGGTTGAGCGTCAATCCCACCGCGTAGATGGGATAACCGAAATTGAACATCTGGCTCAGCGCGTCGCCCATCCCGCCGGGAATAACCGTGAGAATCGAGCCGGTTGATCCGTCGCTATTGAATACGTTCGATTTCTGATAGTAGGTGCCGCCGCGCCCCTGTGACTGGTAGGATCCCGTCAGCGAAAGATTGGGAAGCAGCCCGTTTTTGGCCTGCTGGATGGAGAGGTCGTCCACGTCCATCTTTTGCAGCGCGGCCCTTACGTCCGGACGGTTCACCAGCGCCTTCTCCGAGGCTTCGTCGGGCTGGTATACCAGCGAATCGATATTGGGCAAGTCCACCGTCTCCGTCAACACCAGGGGCAGCTTGCGAATGTCCGGGTCGAGATCGATGCCGGCCTGCAGCCGCAGGGCATCTTCCGCCTGCGCCAGCGCAAACCGCGCCTGCGAAACCGCCAGGTCATTGGCCGCCACCTGCTGCTGCGGGTTGTAAATGTCGAGCGGCGACAGGGCCCCCAGATCGAGCTGCTTCTGCATGTAATCCAGGAACTGTTGGGAAGTCGCCCTGGCGCTCTCCGCCACCTTGAGGTTTTCGCGCGCCAGGATCACGGTCCAGTACGCGGATTCCGCCTGGTTCACCAGACCCAACAGGTTCGCGCGAAGCGCGTATTCGGAGATCCGGTAGCTGCTGCGCGCCACCATCAGGCCGAGCCGGTTTACGTACCGCCCGCGGTTCTTGATCAGCGGCTGCGTGAAATTGACCGAGACATTCGAGCTGAGCGCCGGATTGAACGTGGAGAAGCCGTTGTTGCTCGAACTCTTGCTCGCGTTGAAGCTGACGTTATATTGCGTGCCGGTATCGAGTGTCTGCTGCCAGCCCGCGCGGAACGGCTGACTCAGGGTATTCAGCGACTGCGCTCCATCCAGCAGGCTGGTGGACGGCGTGATCGAACGCTGGCTGCTGAAACTGGCGGTGGCCAGCGGGTCCCACGCGGCAAATGCCCGCTGGATCGCGTTCTTCGGCGTCTCGAGCGTCAGCATCTGAAGCTGGATTCCGGTATTGTTCGCCATCACCAGCGTGAGATAGTCCTTCAGCGAGAGCTTGAGCTTTCCGCTGGCCACGAAGTCCTTCAGCTTGACAGGATCCTTCAACTCGATTGAGGTCCGGGTTTTCTGGAACGTCTCGCGAAAATAAGACGGCTTGGGAAACGACGACAGCTGCGCAAACGCGCCTGCCGCCACGAGAATTCCGGTAACTAGGGTTCGACACAGCATATGCTTACTCGTAACGAATGGCCTCGATGGGATCCAGTTTTGCCGCCTGAACGGCGGGGTAAATTCCGAACAACAGACCGATGAACACCGACACGCCGAACGCAATCACAATCGACGATGTCGTTACCACCGTCGACCACCCGGCCGACGAAGCAATCACTTTGGAGAGCGAGAACCCGAAACCGATGCCGATCAGGCCGCCTACGATCGAAATCAGCACGGCTTCCGTCAGGAACTGACGCACGATGTCCGCCTGCCGCGCACCGATCGCTCGCCGGATGCCGATTTCGCGCGTTCGTTCGAGCACCGTCGCCAGCATGATGTTCATAATCCCGATACCGCCCACCAACAGCGAAATGCCGGCGATACAGATCATGACGATATTAAAAATGAACGACGTGCGGCGGCGCTCTTCAAGCAGGCCGGCCGGCACGATCACCGAAAAGTCTCCCGCATCCTTGTGGGTCGCGGTCAGGATGGCCCGCACCACGTTGGACGTTTCGATCGAATCGACATTGGGCCCGACCTTCATGTAAATGCCGTCGATTTCATCCTTCAGGTAGCTGGTGTTGTCTTCGAAACGCCGCATGGCCGTATTCAGCGGTGCGATCACCGTGTTGTTGCGATTGACCGCCTGCGCGCCTTCGACATCCGCATCGGCGGAAGCCTGGGGCGTCAGCACCCCGATCACCTGCAGCCAGGTATCGTTCACTTTCACGTACTTGCCGACGGCGTCGTCATAGCCCAGCAGGTTCACCTTGGCGGTTTCGCCCAACACGCAGACCGGCGCCGAGGCCCGGTTCTCCTCTTCCGTGAAGAACCGCCCGGCGATCAGTTTCAGGCTGTTGATCTCGACGAAGTTGGGGTATACCCCGATGAGCTGCGGAGCCTCCTGAGTCGTCTTCGGCAGCAGTTTCTGCGGTTTGAAGCGCTTGCGCGGCGTAATGGCCACCAGCCCGGAAACGTTCTCCGAAATGGCACGGAAATCGCGGAAGGTCAGCCCGGGCGAAATCGCCCTGACCGTCTGGAGTTCGTTCCGGTCGAGAGCCTCGCGCGCCTCGACGATGATGTTGTTGACGCCCAACTGATCGATGAAGCTCATCATCTCTTTTTGCGCGCCCGCCGTAATGGAGAGCATCGCCACCACCGCCCCCACGCCGAAGATCATGCCGAGCATGGTCAGCAGGCTGCGGAGTTTGTGGGCGAAGAGGCTTGCCAGCCCCATTTTGAGTTCGGGAAGTATATGAGACCCGATCATTATTGTTTTCCTCCCGCCGGCATAGCGCCCATCGCGCCGCTACCCGATTTCTTGTCGGCCGCCTTGCCTTTCTTATCGGACTTGTCCGCCGTCGGGTCGGACATGGCGACCACTTCCCCGGGCTGCACGCCCCCTGCCAGGACCATCATCGTCTCGCTGCGCTTCACCAGCTGTACTTCGCGCGGCTCGAACTTCCCGTTCTTCTTAACAAAAACCGTCGGCTTGCCGCCCTTCTCGAAAACGGCCTGCGCCGGAACGTGCAGGGCGTTCGGGATCTTCTCCACGGTGATTTCGACGTCCGCCAGCAGGCCCGGCCGCAGCAGCGTCTGTACCTGCGAGTCCTCCTCGGGAGGCTTCGGCAGATTGGCTGCCTTCCGGTCCTCTTCGCTGAAACCGTTCACTACCGGCGGCTTCAGGTCAAGCGGGTTGATCATCACCGCATTGTTTCCGCCTCTCCGGCCGCCGCCCGGTCCGCCGCGTCCGCCCGGATTGATGCCCGCCTTCTGCATCAGGTCCTGCATCTGCTGGCGGAGTTTCTGCTGCTCTTCGCCGCTGGCCTTCTGCATTTTGGTCCGGAGTTCGGTCAGCTTCGCGCGGTCCTTCTCGGAGAGGTTGCCGAAATTACGCCCGCCGCCGCCGGCCTGTCCGCCGCCCTGGGCTTGTCCGCCCTGTCCCTGTCCGCCCTGGCCGCGGTTTCGTCCGCCGCCGCTCTGGTCCTGCCCCTGGGTCTGGGTCTGGGCTTGGGCCTGTCCCTGCATCCCGCCCATATCCTGCATGCCTTGCATGCCCGCCATTCCCTGCATGCCGCCCGCTGCGGTGCCGCCGGGGGCGCCCTGCAACTGGGCCTGCATCGCGGCAAAGAAGGAGGAACCCGTATTCGAAGTGCCGACCTTCTTGGCATTGGCTGCCGCCGTCGCCATAATATTGGCGATCGCGGAGTCCTTCATGCCCAGCCCGGCGAGAAGCTGCCGCATGTCGATCGAGAAGACCACGTCGAACTTCTTCGACGGATCGCCCGAAAACACGTCCGAGGTCGCCGTTCCGCTCATGGCCTTGATCTTGCCCCGAAACTGCTTGTCCGGAATCGCATCCAGTTGAATCAGGGCGTCCTGGCCTTCCACCAGGTTGGCCCGGTCCAGCTCGCCGATTTTCGTCCAGACTTCCAGTTCCGAAAGGTCCAGCACGTCCGCCACCGGCATGCCCGGCTGCAGCGTGTCTCCTTCCCGGATATCGGGAAGCTGCTGGCCGAAATTGAAATATCCCGCCCGGTTCTGCTTGATGGCCACCAGCCCCGTCATCGGCGAGAGGGACTTGGTCTGGGCGATGCGCTGCAACTCGCGCTGCACATCGATGATGCTGCGGTTGCGCTGCTCGACCAGGACCGCCAGCTGCGAATCCGCCTGCTCCTTCCGGGCCTCGATATCGGCGTCCAGTTGCTGCAGTGCCCGCTTGCTCTGATCCAGTTGCAGGATGTTCTTCTTGGCGTCGATCGCGTCGATAATGTCGTTCTTCTGCACCTCGAACTCGGCCCGTTTGACGTCGTACTTGGTCTTGAGCAGCGTCACCTGGTCCTGGCTCTGTTGGATCGCAAGGTCAGCCTTGGCCTTCTTGATCTGCTCATCCACCGACTGCACCGAGAGCTGCGCCTCTTCGAGCGCCGCCTGGCGCTCGGAGTCGTCGTATTCCACGATCAGGTCTTTTTCGTTCGCCAGCGCCCCCATGGGAGCCAGGCGGGTCACCTGCACCGTGCCGAACAGGTTGGGCGCCGTGAGGGTTTGCGCCCGGACCGCGTGCAGTTCGCCGCGCGAGTAGGCGCGGATCACCACATCCCCGCGCTGCACCTTGGCGACCGGAATGGCATCTTGCCGGTCCGGAAGCTGTTTGACCAACCGGTAGCCGCCCCAACCCGCCGCCACCAGAATCGCCAAACCGAATAGTCGAAAGATTGCCTTTTTCATGAACGAATCCCTGCGCGAAGTTACGCCCGCGCGGCTACAGCTTCTTTCTCGCCCTCTTGGCGGCTTCAGCGGGGCTTTCGAGGGTTACGATTTCGCCCTCTTTCAACCCGCCGGTCACGATGATGTCTTCGTCGTTCTTCTTGCCGACCTGGATCGGGCGCACCACGAAATTCTTGCCGATCTGCACGTAAACCGCCGGCTTGCCGCCGTGGTCGAAACTCGACCGCACCGGGATCAGCAGCATGTTCGGCTGCCGCTCGATGATGATTTCCGCGGTGGCGCTCATGCCGGGCCGCAGCCGGTTGTCCAGGTTCTTCAGCGTGGCTCGCGCCGGGAACGTCTTCTCGGGAGTGGCGCCCCCTTTGAAAACCAGGCTGGCGATCGGGCTGATGTAGTCCACTGTCGCGCTGAACTCCTTATCCGGGATGGCGTCCACCCGGACCCGCACGGCCTGCCCCATTTCCAGCTTGCCCCGGTCCACCTCTTCCAGGCTCAGGTTCACATACATGTTCGAAAGATCGGGGATCTCGGCGATCTCCGCACCGGTCCACACGTTGTCGCCCTCCTTAAAAGGCGGCGTGGACTGTCCGAAGGTCCCGCTCGAGCGAAAGTTCGGGAGCACGTTGACGATCCCGTCGGCGGGCGCCCGCAGTTGCATCAGCGTCAGGTAGCTCTGCGCCAGCTTCAAATCGCGGGAGGCCTTGTCGCGCGCCTGGGTCAGCCGGTTCAGGTCGGCTTCGTGACCCACCTGGTGAGCGTTGATCGACGCCTTGACCTGCTGCAGGCTGCCTTCGGAAACGCCGACGATGATCCGGTTCTTTTCCCCGTCGATCTTCGAGAGCACCTCCGCCTTGCTCGCGTCCAGCTTGGAGCGCTCCAGGGCGTACTCCGAGGTCATCTTGCTCATGGCATCGGCTTCGTCGTCCATCTTCTGCGTGGCTTTCGTCTGCACGATGTTGCCGTCGGCGGCCCGCACGTTGGTCGTGCGCGTCAGGACGTTCTGTTCCTGCGTCATGCCGTCGAACTCCACCACGACCTCGCCCTTCCCAATCGGGCGGCCGTTTTCGGCAAGGTGCACGATGCGCAGGCCGGGCACCTGCGGCGCCTTCAGAATGGTGGACTTTGCGCTGCGAATATCGCCCCGGGTCCGCACGCTGATCACGAAATCCGCGCGCCGCGCCCGTGCCACCGCCACTTCCACTTCCGTCGTCCCCGTGTACCGGTACGCCGCGTACACCCCGCTTCCGCAGAGAAGCAGCCCCACCGTCCAGGTGATGATCTTGACCCGTTGCGGATGCGAGCGCCCCAGGCGCTGTTTCGGTTTTAAGTCCTTAGATGGCATAGTTTTCCTGCGGATCCTGCATTTTAAGCCCTGTCCGAAGCCGGATCAGATCGGGCGCTGCAGCGCGATGACATCCCCCTTCTGTATCCCGGACTGGACCGATGCCTGGGTAAAATTGGACGGACCTAGCTCCACTTTCTTGCGTGTCCAACCTTCCGGCGACTGCACGAACACGTAGGAACCGTCGGCCTCGTCGAAAACCGCGGAACGGGGCACAACCAGGGTTTCGGTGACCGTGTTCATGACGATCTCCGCGCTGCCGGTAAGGTCGGGGATGAGCCGGGGGTCAGCCCCATTTATCGCGATTCGAATCGGAATCTCTCCCACGTAGCTGGCCCGGAAGGTGCTGGTTTTCGACATCGCGCCAATCCCCACTATCGTTCCGGTCATCCTGAACTCCGGGTAGGCGTCCAGCCGGATGTTGGACTTCATCCCCAGCCGCAGACGTTCCGCGTCCACCTGGTTCACCGACGCATTCAACACCATCGAACTGGGGTCCACGATCTGCATGAACGGCATCCCGGCGAAAACCTGGTCGCCCTCGCGCACCTGGCCGAACTCGCCGTTGCGGACAATGCTCTGCATCACGACGATCCCGTTCATGGGGGCCTTGATGGTCATCAACTGAACGTTGTTTTGGGCGCGCTGTAATTCGATTCGCGACTGATCGCGATTCAGCTCGGAGGAGCGGATGGCAGCCCTCTGGGATTCGTCCACCAGGTTCGACTCGGCCAGAAGCTGCTTGTACTGCGCTTCGGTTTGTTCGGCGCTCAGCTTGAATTTCTCGGCGTCGATCCGCGAACGCACATCCGCCGTCTGGAGGTCGAGCAGGGCGTTCTGCCAGTCTGCCTTGGCGCTCCGGACGCTCTGGTTGTGTGCTTCTTTCGTATCCGCCAGGTTGGCCCGCATCTTGCGGATCGAGTTCTCCATTTGGACGACGGAATCCTTATAATCGTCGTACCGTTGGGCCTGAAATTGCGGGTCGAACTGCGCAACCACGTCGCCGGCCTTGACACGGGCGCCGGCCTTTTCCAGTTTGAGCAGGATCAGGTTGAAATCCATCCCGCCGCCGCCGCCCGGGCCGCCGCCGCCCCGGTTGAAATCGCCGCGGCTTCCCCGAATGCGCGGCGCCAGCAGCGCCGCGAAGTTCTGCGCCGCCACCGTCCCGCTCACCCGGATCGTTTGGCTCAGTCCGCCGGAGGCCACCGCCATGCTCGGGATGGCCACGATCCCGCCACCCTTACCCGAAACTTTCGGATTGGTTCTGGTGTTCCAATAAAGCGCGGCGCCGCCCGCCAGGATGATCACGGCCAAAAGCCCGGCCCACACGGCCGTGCGCCGCCTGGGCAGCCCCTTCGGAGGCACCGCCGCAGGGCCAGGGCCAGGTTTGCCTGGTTGAATATCCGCGCCACGGCCGGGATCAGGCGTGGTGGAACTGCTCGAAGCTTGCATATTTACCTTCTCACCCTACTTGCAACCCGCTACTGCCTGGGGGAATTTGTTGGCTCAAGGAAAAGACGACGGAGTTTTCGGAAAGGTTATCCCCACCGGAAAAACTTCCGGCACGATTGTCTGAAATTACCGCCCGGCAGATCGGATTTCGCCCTCTGAATACGGTAAACACCCTACCAAGTTCGACCCGCCGTTCTGCTCATGTTATCGTGAATGATTGTGTCATCGCCCTTAAATTTCCATCTCAAGCACTACGACGGCCCGCTCGACCTGCTTCTGGAACTGATCCGGAAGCAGCAGGTGGATATTAAGGACATTCCGATCGCGACCATCACCCAGCAATACCTGGAGTACCTGGAGAAGGCCAGGGAGATGGACATCGACTTGGGTGCGGAATTCGTCTACATGGCGGCTACCCTCATCCACATCAAGTCCAAGATGCTGCTGCCCCGGGATCCCGCGCTGGAAGCTGACGGCGACGACCCGGAAGATCCGCGCCAGGAACTGGTTGACCGGCTGCTGGAGCACGAGAAGTTCAAGAATGCCGCCGAAATGCTGCAGCAGAAGCGCATGATCGAGGAGAACGTCTGGTCGAATCCGCAGATTAAAGCTTTCACTTCCGAAGACGATGACCCGGGGCTGGCGATCACCCTTTTCGACTTGGTGAAGGCCTTTGGAGAGATGCTGGAGCGCGTCAAGAACCGCCCGGTCTACGAGGTGGAATCGGCCGATGTCACGGTGTCCGACATGGTCCGCTACCTGCGGGAGAAGTTTCTGGAAGTCAGGGAAGACCAGCCGGTGTTCATTCTGCGGATCTTCGAGCAGCAGCGCACCCGGCGCGCCATGATCGCGCTCTTTCTGGCGGTGCTCGAGATGGTCCGGATGCAGGCCGTCAAACTGGCCCAGAAGGATCTGTTCGGCGAGATCGCTTTGCAGCGCCACGTTCATTTCGACGCGGTCTTCGCCTCGGAGCAGCCCCTTCAGGCGATTGAAAAAGACTACATTTAAATTCAGGAATGGAAGACTTGGAATCACCCCCGGAGGGCGTAAGCCCGGAAAACGACCGGCATCCGGAGGCGCCTGCCTCGGACGCACCCGGGCAAGACGCAGCTGCACTGGTGACCCCTGGGCCGGAGACACCCGGCGGCGAAACGCCCGCGCCGGAGGCAGCGGCCGAGGAATCGGTGCCATCGGCGGAATTGCCGGCTGCCGGCGAGGCGCCCGCCTCGGACGCACCCGGGCAAGACGCAGCTGCACTGGAGACCCCTGGGCCGGAGACACCCGGCGGGGAAACAGCGGCCGAGGAATCGGCGGCCTCGGAGGAGTTGGCGCCTGCCTTCGAGGCGCCCGCCTCGGACGCACCTAGGCAAGACGCAGCTGCACTGGTGACCCTTGGGCCGGAGACGCCCGGCGGGGAAACACCCGCGCCGGAGGCAGCGGCCGAGGAATCGGTGCCATCGGAGGAATTGCCGCCTGCCTTCGAGGCGCGGGAGACCCCTGGGCCGGAAACACCCGCGCCGGAGTTAGCGGCCGAGGAGCAGGTGGCCTCGGAGGAGTTGCCGCCTGCCGGCGAGGCGCCCGCGGATCGGGTATCGATGGACGAGTTGCTGCCCGCCCCGGAAATCTCGCCGGAGTTCCCGGTTGAGGACGGTCAGCTCCGGGCGGTGTTGGAAGCGATTGTTTACGTGGCGGAAGAGCCGTTGACGCTGGCGCAGATCGCCGCCGCGCTCCAACAGCCCGCGGAGCGCATCCGCAGCCTCCTGGAACAACTGATCACAGACTTCGACCAGCCGCAGCACGGCATCACCATCCGGGAAGTGGCCGGCGGCTACAAGATGGCGACCAAGCCTGAGCACCACGATGCTGTGCGTGCTTTCGTGAAGAGCCTCAAGCCCCCGCTCAAGCTGTCTCTTCCGGCGCTCGAAACACTGGCGGTGATCGCCTACAAGCAGCCGGTGACCGCCCCGGAAATCATGGAGGTCCGCGGCGTGCAGGGGGCCGGCGTCCTGAAGACGCTGCTCGACCGCAAGCTGATCGCCGTCGCCGGCCGCAAGAACGTGGTGGGCAAGCCGATTCTGTACAAGACTACGAAGGAGTTCCTGATCCAGTTCGGTCTCAAGGACTTGAGCGAGCTTCCCTCGCTCAAGGAATTCGAGGAGATCCGGAGGATGGCGTTTTCCGATTCCGAGCCGCCCCCGGCGCCGGCCGGGCCAGAGCTCGAGGCCATCCCCGAATCCGACACCCCCCCGGACCCGGAAAGCACATAATGGCGGAAGAGCGGTTGCAGAAAATCCTGTCCCATGCCGGCGTGGCCTCGCGCCGCCAGGCGGAGCAGATCATTCAGGAAGGGCGCGTCACCGTCAACGGCGCGGTGATCACCGAACTCGGAAGCAAGGCGGACCTGAACCGCGATCACATCAAGGTGGACGGCAAGCTGATCCATGCCCCGCAGCGGATGGTCTATCTGATGTTGAACAAACCGAACAATACGGTGACCACGGTCAGCGATCCGGAGCAGAGAGCCACCGTCATGGACTTGCTCCGGGGCGTGAAGGAGCGGGTCTATCCGGTGGGGCGGCTCGATTATCACAGCGAGGGATTGCTGCTGCTGACCAACGACGGGGAACTGGCCAACGCCATCACCTCGGCCGCCAGCCATCTGCCCAAGACATACGTGGTCAAGGTGACCGGAACCCTTACCGCCGATCAGGAGCAGGCTTTCCGGACGGGGGTGCCGATCAGCGGCAAGCGAACCCAGCCTGCCGGGTTGAAGCTCGTCCACGGCGCCACGAATCCCTGGTATGAGGTCCGGCTCTTCGAGGGAAGGAACCAGCAGATCCGGATGATGTTCAAGCATTTCGGCGTTTTGGTCGAAAAGCTGAAAAGAGTTCGCATCGGGCCACTGGAGTTGGGGCCGCTCAAGCCAGGTGCATTTCGATATCTCACCGAGCTGGAGGTCAGGAAACTCCAGCGCGCCGTTACGCAAAAAGGAGCGCAGGGCCGGCAGGAGGCCAGGGAGTGAACCGGATTTCTGAGTTGTTGCTCAGCGCGCGGACCGTCGCGGTCGTAGGACTCTCGAGCAAGCGGTTCCGCCCCAGCTACGGTGTGGCCGAGTATCTGAAGCGCTCCGGGTACCGGGTGATTCCGGTGAACCCGCTCGAGAGCGAAGTTCTCGGCGAACACAGCTATCCCGACCTCGACTCCGTCCCGGAACCTGTTGATATCGTGGATGTTTTCCGCCGTTCAGAGTTCGTTCCCGACATCGTCGCGGCGGCCATTCGCATTGGCGCAAAGCTGGTCTGGATGCAGGAGGGCGTGATTCACCCCGCCGCCGCCAGGCAGGCGGAAGATGCCGGGCTGGCCGTGGTGATGGACCGCTGCATCCTGAAAGATCACCGCCGCATCCGCACCGCGTCGTAGCCCCGCAACAATCCAACCTTTCCACGTTTTATGAACAGGCTGTCCACTGATTTCCACCTGTAACTACTTCGAAACACAGTGTAATAAAAGTTGTTGAAATCGGTCCGCCCGATCACAAAATCAGTTGACGCAAAAATCGTTCGGGAGCATATTGGGGAAGGTTCCAAGAGGTTTGAGGAACAGCAAGCCTTCGAAAGCGTAGCGGAACGGGAACGGTGATCCGGCGTCGGCACTAGTGATAGAAACGGCGGCGGGGAGCGAACGAGATCGGGCGCGGTCGGAAGGCGGACTGGTTTGAGGCCGGTCGGTGGAACGCTTTGATCCTTAGGGGGGCAAAAGCCCCGAAGGGGAGTGGAAACCGTACGGGCAACAAGCCGGGCTGGTCGCGGAAGCCGCAACGGGCTGAAGTCACGATGTAGCTGGTGCCGGAGCAAACCGGCAGCGGCTGCGGAGCGGAAAGCCGAACGGGCGGGGGAAGCGGTCGGTTCGTGAAGCGAAGTGGCAGATCGGGAACTTTGACCCGGTAATGGAATCCGCGAAAGCGGAGATCGTTGCTGGCGAGCAAAAGGTCGTCACGAGCTTACGGTCCCAGCCGGGAAACTCTGCGGTGTGTTTCAGGGCATCGATCCGGTAGCCGGAAAAAACGGCCATCGGGGAGCCTGGAAGCGAGGCGCACGGAGATCCAGGTTGCGGTGTTCAGTGCCGTGCATGCCGGCGGTGAACAGGGCTGCGAATCGGGTCACTTGGAACCTTTTCTTTTTTTGGGGTCCCCGCTCCTCATCCCACCTCTGCGCCCCGGTGCTCCTCCGCATACTTCCGGACGTATTTCGAGAATGCCTTCTGCAGCACCAACCTCGTTTGCCCCGAGCAGCGGAGTTTCCGCCCTTCGATTTCGAAAACCGGGAGCAGATCGCGCGTGGTGGAAGTGATGAACACCTCGTCGGCCGTTTCCAGGTCTTCCGGAAGCAGCGTCTTTTCCACGATCTCGACCGGCGGAACATGCACCTCGCCCAGGACGACTTCGCGGGTGATGCCCGGCAGGCACCCGGAGCCGACCGGCGGTGTCCAGACCTGGTTCCCCTTTGCGGCGAAAATGTTGGCGGAGGTGCACTCGGCCACCTCGCCCCTCTCGTTCAGCAGGATGACTTCGTCGAAGCCGCGCTTCTGGGCCGTCTCCAGCCACGTGAGATTCATGCACCAGGAGAGGACCTTGGTCCCGGCGAAGGGGCCGGCAGCGTGCCGCGCCTGCTTTTGAACCGCCAGCCTCACACCGTCGCCCCAGTTTTTCGAATCCGCCGTCAGCGCGACCACATCCACGGCGCGGTCGGGCCTGGGGTTAGCCCACATCCCGCCGCCGTTGCGGATGAAGGCGAGCCGCAGCGTGGAATCCCATGCCTGGTTGGCGTCGATCAGTTGCAACAGCCGGCGCCGCACGGCTTCGGGATCCTCGGGCAGCGGCACGTGGAGAGCCGCGGCGTCGCGGGTCAGGCGGGCCCAATGGCGATCCCAGGCGAACAGCACTCCTTCGGTCACCTTGAAGGTCGTGAACACGCCCCAGCCGGCCAGCAGGCCCACTTGCCCGGCGGAGAGCAGCGGATCCGCATAATCGCGGATCGAGTCGTTGTGAAGAATGTGACGGTGGAGCACGAGGCTATTTTAACTCCCCGCTCCCGTCTTCCAGTTGGAAAACGGGCCGAATCGCGCGTTACGGCAGGCCGCGATCAGGTCCGGAACCCGCTTCCGTCTCGCGAACAGCGCTTCCAGCATTCGCTCCAGGGCTTCTTCTTCGCCTTCGAGCCATTCCGGAGGGACCTGTCGCCACGCCCGATCCATCACCTCTTCGGGAAAGTAGACCACGCGATCGAGCCAGGGCTGGAAATCGGCCAGAGTGCGGACGTTGTCATAAACCAGACGGCGCGCGTAGAGGCCCTGCACCGCCGATTCCGGGAAATCCCAATGCGGCCCGTTGAACGAGAATCCGTGGTCGATCATCCAGGCCACAAAGGCGGCGCGGGGAGTATGGGCCGCCGAATCGGAACTCCTCACCATGGCGCGGTAGAAAACGCACTGGCGGCCATCGGAATTGGAGATCCATTTATCGAAAACCAGGATGCCCCGGAAATCCGCCAGGTTGGCGACCGAGCCAAGCAGGGCATCGGGAAGGAAATCGTAAACGGCGACGCGGCCCGGATCACCGGGGTAGCGGGACCCGAAGTGCCAGCCGGGTTCGACCTCCAGCCTGCGAGTTCCCAGACTGATATGCACCTCGGGATTGGCGGCCAGAAATTCCGGCGTCAGGAGAATGAACGCCTTCGGGGGCGAAGCGATCTGTAGGTATTCGAGCAGGACGGAAGCCAGCAACTCATTGACGAGAATGCGCCGGTGCTGCGGGTTGTTGCGGAATTTCACAACGTACCAGTTCCCGTCGTCCGCCTCGAGCAGGTGCGATTGGGCGCCGCCTCGCATTTTTCGAACGTGCCGGATCGCGGTGAGGGGCATGGAGAAGAAAATGAAGTAACCTAGAGTTGTAACACGTAGAAAAGAACAACCGGAGAGGAATCAACACTCATGGCGGAACCAGGACCTCCGAACACCGGCACTCCCACGACTCCAGACAGCACCTCCGCGACCGGCGGACCGCCGCGGGGCAAAGATGACGTGGCTCTCGAACTGATGAAGTTTATTGCCGTGGCTACCGGCTATGGCAGATCTTCCGGCTCCTCCGCGGGTTTTTCGGGGAAGCCGGTGACCCGCTCGGCGGAAGAACAAGCGGAAGCTCTCCTGGAGCTTTTCGAGCATTGCCGCCGGGTCGTAAACAAGACGGATTCGAACCCCAGTTAATTCCCACACCCGCTCCCGAGCGGTCACCGGCTCTTTGACTCCACAGAGCCGCGACCGTGAAGGGAGCGGGCCTAGTTCACTACCTTCTTACCGCTTCTTCCCAGCCTTTTTGGCCGCCTTTTTCGCGGGGGCTTTTTTCGCAGGAGCCTTCTTTGCCGGAGCTTTTTTCGCGGGCGCCGTTTTTACCGGAGCTTTCCTGGCAGGCGCCTTCGCCGGAGCTTTCTTGGCCGCGGTCTTCTTGGCGGGTGCCTTCTTCGCAGCGGTCTTCTTGGCCGGAGCTTTCTTCGCCGGAGCCTTCTTCGCCGGGGCCTTGGCCACGGTCTTCTTGGCGGGTGCCTTTGCCGGAGCCTTCTGTACCGCCTTCTTCACAGGGGCTTTCTTCGCGGCTGCGGCCTTCTTAACCGGCTTTTTCGGCGGAGGCTCGGGTTGCGGCTGCGAAGCCACCGGTTCCTCGACGGGAGCAGGTGCGGGTTCGGGCACCGGAGGCGTTACGGCGATGATTACGATCTCCTCTACCTCGTCCTCCTCGTCATCGTCTTCCTCGGCCTCGTATTCGTCGAGCTTAGAGGTCAACTCTTCCCGCTCTTCGTCTTCGTAGTCCTGGAAGTCTTCCATCTCGTCTTCGTTCTTGGCAGCGATCAGCGAACGATCGAACATTCAGCAAGCCTCCTGTATTCAGGGCAACAACCAAAATTAGCATACCCCTTTTTGATGGGCGGGGAATAGCGAAAAGACCGTCTTGCCGGGAAAAAGCTGCTCGATCTAGCGGGCGGCGCGCGCAACGATGGTCCGCGGCTTCTGGTGCGCGCTGGAATTGGACGCCGTGCGGCCCGAAGCTCTCCGCGAGGAAACCGAACGCCGCGCGCCGGCCGACGTGTGTGTCGTCCTGCGCCGCGACGAACCGCTGCTGCGCGTCACCGTGCGCCGGGTGACGGGCGCTCGCTCGACGGCAGGAATCAGCAGGCTCTCGCCTTCCGTCGCCACCGCCTCCCGCAAATGATTCGCCTCGACGATGCTGGTGGGCGTCGCGCCATAGCGCCGTCCGATGCTCGCCAGAGTCTCGCCGATGGCTACGCGGTGCAGCCGCCAGGAATCGCGATGCTCGCGCGGAATCAGCTGGAGCGCGGCCATCAGTTGACTGCCGCTGCCTTTCGCCACGTGCAGCGAGTATCCCGCCGGCACCATATTGCCGTGGATCACCGCCGGGTTCAGTTCCAACAGTTGGGCCATTGAGGTGTCGGTGATGTCCGCCACCAGCGCCAGGCTCGTGGGCGAGTTCACTTCGATGGTGTCGAATTCGAGCGGGGGATCCAGTTGGAGATTCTCCAGCCCGTAGGCGGCGGGGTTCTTCTCCATGATCGTCATGGCCAGGATAATGGGAACGTAGTTGGTGGTCTCGGCCGGCAGGACTCCGCGGGCGCGGAGGTCCCAGAAATCCGCATAACCCGTCCGCTCGACAGCTTTTTCCACCACCCCGGGGCCGCAGTTGTAAGCCGCAATCGCCAGGTACCAGTCGCCGAACTCGTTGTAAAGGTCATGCAGATGGTGGGCGGCCGCCCGGGTCGCCTTTTCCGGGTCCATGCGATCGTCCGTATAGCTGGTCTGCTGGAGGCCGTATTCTCTTCCCCGCCACACCAGGAACTGCCACATTCCACCGGCGGCCATACGCGACATCGCGCGCGGAATGAAGCCGGACTCCGCTTGCGCCAGATGAATCAATTCCTGAGGCACGCCTTCTTCGTCCAGCACCCGCTGGATCATCGGCCGGTAACGGCCGGACCGCTCGGTGGCGGCGATGATCGTCTTGTGCCCCCGATTGGAAAAGTAATTGATATAGCCGAGGACCGTGTCGTTGACCGAAAGCGGCAACTGGGAGACCGTGGACGCCATCTGCGCCCGTACCCGGTCTTTCAGTTTCGGGTCCACCGGGAACGTCATCTGCAGAATGTCTTCGAGCGGTGCTTTCTCGAATTTGCCCTCGTCCACGCTGGCCGATGCGCCCAAACCCCCGAGATCGTAATGGTGAATGGCATCGACGATTTCGTCGAGGCGCCGCCCGTACTCCAGTTTTTCGGCCGGGCTGAGTTCGGCGGCATGGAGGATCAGATCGACGGCCGTGTTGAATTCGATACGGGCATTGAGGAAGTCATTTGCCTGGTAGTACCGCTTGCCCCGCTGGAATGCCTGTTCCGACTGGAAGAGCAGACCGTCGCCATCGGATCTCCGGGCGGGACTGGGCGGATTGGAGAGGAAAACCGGTGGGACGTCGTGCAGGTAAATATTGCTTTCCACCGCGGGCGGAGGGGCGATTTCGGCGCCAAGATCGGCCGGATGGGGCGATGCCGGGAGGAAGGAGGTCTGGAACCGAGAGTGCTGGTTGTAGCCGCATGAAGCGGTGAGGAGGGCTACGGCGAGTAGAAAAAAAGATAGGAACGTCTTCTTGCGATCGTCCATCTACAGCCTCAGATACTGAAAATAAACTACTTCTGCGGGCCGTTGCCCAGTACGAACTTCCAAAGGTTACAACAAGCACCATCTCGAACGCAACCCGGGATGTGGAAATCTGCCCCGCCCGTGTGTCCATATCGGGCGGGACAGTCTCCAGCTTCACATATTTACTCTTCTTCCTCTTCTTCACCCGCTTTGGCAGCCTTGGCCGCGGCGATGATCTTTTCGGCCTGCAACTGCGGTACGTAATCGTAGTGATCGAATTCCATGGTGAACGACGCCCGGCCCTGAGTCATGGCCGTCAGGTCGCTCTGGTAGTTGAGCATTTCGGACATCGGAACCTGCGCCCGGATGAACTGCGTGCTCCCCTTGGTCTCCATGCCCGAAATTCGCCCGCGGCGGCCGTTGAGATCGCCCATCAGGTCGCCCGCATACTCCACGGGCGCCTGGATTTCCACGTTCATGATGGGTTCGAGCAGGGCCGGCTTGGCCTGCTGCATGGCAGCCTTGAAAGCTTTTCTGGCCGCCAGTTTGAACGCCAATTCCGAGGAATCGACATCGTGATAGGAACCGTCGTAGACCGTGACCTTGAAGTCCACCATGGGGTACCCGGCGAGGAACCCGTTCGCCGCCGCTTCCACGATGCCCTTCTCCACTGCCGGAATAAAGTTTTTCGGGATCGCGCCGCCGAATATTTCATTGGCGAACTCGAACGCCGCCCCGCGCGCGAGGGGCTCCATCTTGATCCAGCAATCGCCGAACTGCCCGTGGCCGCCGGTCTGTTTTTTATGCCGGCCCTGCACGTCGGCAAAACCGCGGATCGTCTCCCGGTACGGAATCTTCGGCGCTTTTAGAGTGACATCCACGCCGTAACGCTTTTTCAGCCGGCTCACGACGATCTCGACGTGCTGCTGGCCTGCGCCCGCCAGCAGAAACTCGCGGGTCTGCGGATCGCGGTAGAAGCGCAGCGACTGGTCCTCTTCTAGGATGCGGTGCACCGCGTTGCCCATGCGGTCTTCGTCGTTTCGCGACTTGGCCTCGATGGCGAAGGCGATCGACGGTTCGGGCAGTTTCACCGGAGGATAGGTGACGTTCATCCCCTTTTCGTCCAGGGTGTCTCCGGTCAACGTATCCCTCAGTTTCGCTACCGCGCCGATGTCTCCCGCATGCAGTTCCGTCACGGGCTGAAGGGTCTTCCCGAAGGGGCTGCTGATATGCGCCAGCCGCTCGGTCGCGGAACGGGTAACGTTCTGGAGGTTGGCGTCGTTCTTTACCACCCCCGTGTAGACCTTGAAGAAGGTGATGCGGCCGGCGAACGGGTCGGCGGTCGTCTTGAACACATAGGCCGAAGCAGCCCCGCCATCCAGAATCTTCTGCGTGCCGTCCGCCGTCGCGATTTCGCGCCCGGCCGGCGCCGGAAAATGCTCCACGATCAAATCGAGAATCAGGTCAACGCCGATATTATGCAGGGAGGAGGCGCACATCACCGGGAAAATGCGCATCTCACGCACGCCCTGCCGCAAGCCGTCGATGATGTGCTCGGCAGGCAGCGTGCCCTTATCGAAAAACTCCTCCATGAGGGCGTCGTTGCCCTCGGCGACCATTTCCACGAGCGTTTCGTGCGCGGACTGCGCGGCATCGGCCAGATTGGCCGGGATGTCTCCTTCTTTAGCCTTGCCGTCGCCATCCGGCGTGTAGGTGTAGGACTTCATGCGGACGAGGTCCACCACACCGGTGAAATCGCGCTCCGAACCTATGGGAATCTGGATGGGCACCGCGGCGCGTCCGAAGGCGGCCTGCACGCTCTCCAGGGCGCGGCTAAACTCGGCCCGTTCGCGGTCCAGCTTGTTGATGACGACGGCGCGCGGCAGTTTGAAGTCGTTGGCGAACTGCCAAACCTTCTCAGTCTGGACTTCCACGCCGGCCACTCCGTCCACCACTACCAGCGCGGAGTCGGCTGCGACGAGCGCCGCGCGCGCGTCGTTTATAAAGATGTTGTATCCGGGAGTATCCAGGAGGTTGATCTTGCTCTTCTTCCATTCAGCCACGGCGATGGCTGTAGAGATCGTGATTTTGCGTTGGACTTCTTCCTCGTCAAAATCGGTGATCGTATTGCCTTCGTCCACTCGGAGCAGGCGGTTGGTGGCTCCGGCGGTAAAAAGCAAACCGGCGGTGAGCGTCGTCTTGCCGGAATCGCCGTGGCCCACCACACCGACGTTCCGGATGTCCTTGCTTTCGTAGACTTTCACGGATTTACTCCCTTCGGTCGGGCCATGCAGGCAGCCCGCCCGCAAAAACGGAATAGTAACACAAGGTAAACACTAGGGAGCGCAGCGTCCGGGCCGGCCGGGCGAGCGGAATGTGCCCTCCGGAACGCCGGCAGCCGCGGAGACCGACCCTACGCGGAGCCGACGACGCCCGCGAGGGGGCTGCTGGCGCTGGCGTACAACTTTTTCGGCATCCGGCCCGCTTCCCACGCCAGCCGGCCCGCCTCGGTAGCCAGTTTCATGGCACGGGCCATCTTGAGGGCGTCTTCCGCGGCGGCGATCGCGGTGTTCATCAGGATTGCGTCCGCGCCCAGCTCCATGGCCACCGCGGCATCCGACGCGGTTCCCACGCCGGCGTCCACGATCATCGGAACGGTGGTGATCATCTCCCGCATAATTCGCAGGTTAGCGGGATTCTGCACGCCCATTCCGGAGCCGATCGGGGCAGCCAGCGGCATCACCGCGGCGGCGCCGGCGTCGATCAGTTTGCGGGCATTGACCACATCGTCATTGGTGTACGGCAGCACCACGAACCCTTCCTTCACCAGAATGCGGGTGGCTTCCAGAAGCCCGGCATTATCGGGGAAAAGGGTCTTTTCATCGCCGATTACTTCCAGCTTGACCCAATTCGACAGCCCGACTTCCCGCGCCAGCATCGCCGTGCGGACAGCGTCATCCGCGTTGTAGCAGCCGGCCGTGTTCGGAAGAATGAAGATTTTGGAGCGGTCGATGTAGTCGAGAAGCGATTCCTTGGAGCGATCCGTCAGGTTCACGCGGCGGACCGCCACGGTGACCATGTCCGCCCCGCTTTCCTCGTGGCAGCGCTTCATTTCCTGGAAAGTGCGGTACTTTCCGGTGCCCACGATGAGGCGCGAACGGAACTCGCGATCAGCGATTCTTAAGGTTTCCGGCATGCCCACATTGTAGCGTCAGGCTTGGCCGGCATCCCACGTGATGCTGTGGTCGGAGCCGACCGCCCGGGTCTCGCGCGGGCTGTCGGTGTGAAAAAATGACCAAGGACCGGGGATCCACGGATAGCGTTCGAAAACCGATTCGTTCACCGTGACTCCCAGTCCGGGGGTCCGCGGAACGATCAGGTCTCCGCCGTTCAGTTCGAGCGAGTCCGTCAGGATCTCCGCCGCGAGCGGGAACGGATACATGCCCGCCCGGGTCGGCGTGGAATAGCAGGGGTATTCGAGCCACTCGACCATGGTGTCGGGCCAGCAGACCCCGAGATGGGCCGCGGCGATCACCTCCAGGGCCGTGCCCCAGCTATGGAACGCGAAACGCAGCCCCTGTTTGGCGGTTTCCGCGAAAATCCGGCGGCCCAGCATGTACCCGCCCTGGCAGCAAACGTCCATCTGGACGTAATCCACCGCCTGCGTGAGGATGAGGTCGAGGTAGCGCTCTTCGTTCGGCTCATGCTCGCCGCTGGCAAGGGGGACGATGTCCTTTTCCTTGAGCTCCAGATACGCCGCGTGGTCGTCGGGCGGCAGGGGCTCTTCCAGCCACGCGATGCGGTAATCGGCCATGGCCGAGGCCAGGTTTTCCACCGTCTCCAGGCTGTAGTTCCGGTCGCCCATCCGCCACCAGGTATGGGCGTCCACCATGAGGTCGAAATCCGGCCCGACGGCGCGCCGCATGAGCCGGACCGCCTCCAGATCCTTTTCGGGCCCCTGCGCGGGACGCATCTTGTACGCTTTGAACCCCAGTGCCGCGACCGCCGTGGCTTCGGCGGCATGCTCCTCGGGCGACATGTACATCCCGGCGCTGCCGTATAGCCGGATATGGTCGCGTACGCGGCCGCCGATCAATTCCGAGACAGGAACGCCGAGCGCCTTGCCGGTGATATCGTAGAGCGCGATCTCGACCGAGCAGTAAATCTTCAGCAGTTCCGGGTCGGATCCCGGCCCGCCGGCGAAAAGCACCCGCAGGGCGTCCGGATCCGCCAGAACGCGGCCGGTCAAAAACGGACCGATCACCTTTTCGATGGCGTGTCGGGCGGCCTCGGTGCCGGGTCCGGGTGCGTAGCCGATTAGCCCGGCGTCGGTCTCCACGCGGATGACCATGGCATCCCGCTTCACCAAGGTGCGCTCGCCTCCCCAAAAGGGCAGACGGATCGGCTCGGGGAAGGGATAGGAAAGAAGGTAGGAACGCACACTCGCGATTTTCATGAGTACGCGGATTCAGGATAACACGCGCGGAGCGGGGGCTGAAGCCCCGCGCAGGTTGAACCGGGCTAGAAGTAGCGGAGCATGGCGAGACTGGCGGCCACGGCGACAAACGAGGAAACCATCGGCATGCGCCAGAAGCCGGGCGGCTTGCGCAGTTCGGAAAAGCTCGGCGCCGGGGGGCCCACGGGGTTGTCGAAGTGGTCGCGCAGGTCCGCTCCAGGATCCTCCGCCGCAATCTCCACCGGTCCCGCATCCGGGGGGGCTATCGTGTGAGGCGCCGGCGCTTCGGGCGCAGGGGACGGGGCAGGCTCGGTCACGGCAGGCGGGGGACCCTGTGCCGCAGGCGGCGACAAACGCTCGGCCGCCTGACGGCACATCTCTCCCATTGCGAGGATAAAATCGAACACCGTGGCATCCGTGGCGGCCGCCTTCTGTCGGAGTTCGGCAATCTCCCGATCCTTGCCGGCCATTTCGAGGCGCATCGGGGCCAGCCGCTCCTGGACGGCGTCGTCGGCAAGATCCATGGCCGCGGTGCGGAGCCTGGTTTCAAGCCCGGCGGTGCGGGCCTGGACCTCGGCCGCGACCTGCTCCGCTACGATGCGGCCCACCTGTCCGGCAAACTCGCGGTTCAGGGCCACCACTTGCAGCTTCAGGCCCTGCAGATCCTGCTCCATGCGGGTCGCAAGCCCGCGGTCCTGCTGTTCGAGCGCCCGGGTCTCCATCACGATCCGCGCTTCCATATCGGCCAGCCGGCGCCCGACTTGCGACGTGTGTTCGTTCAGCCGGGCTTCGAGCGCCCCCGTCAGCGCGTCGAGGGTTCTCTGGTCGAACCCCGCCGGAGCGCTCTCGATGAGCCGCATGCGCTGTTCGATCTGGTCGAGGCGGTCGAGGAGGGCTCCCGCATCGGACGGCGCCTCGGCCGCCTGCGGAAAGGCCTGACGCTGCGCCTTCTGAGTGAGCTTCATGCCGACACCGAAGGCCAGGCCGTCGCCGAACGCCACGGCAAGGCTCTTCAAGACGGACGAATCGCCACTATCCCGCATAAACATAATGTACAGGAAATGTTTCGGGCTGAAAAGAAAATTCGCCCCTCCCCGACCGGGTGGTATAACGCACGTATGGCGCTCGCGATGAACTGGACTTCGGAGGCCGCCGACATAGGCCGGCTGGTGCTGGCATACGTCCTCGCGCTGCCGATCGGCTGGCACCGCGAAGTGGAGGGCCACTCGGTCGGTGTGCGCACCTTCCCCCTGGTGGCGATGGCAAGCTGCGGATACGTCCTGCTCAGCACCACGGCTTACAGCCACAGCCTGGAAGCGCAGTCGAGGGTGATTCAGGGCCTCGTGGCCGGAATCGGCTTCATCGGCGGGGGCGCAATCCTGAAGTCCGAGGGGAACGTGCACGGCACAGCCACGGCAGCGAGCATTTGGAACACGGGGGTGATCGGCGCTGCCGTGGCGCAAGACCGGTGGGTCATGGCGATCGCCCTTGCCGCCATCAACCTGTTCGCACTGAGAGTGCTGTTGCCTTTGAAGCAGAAACTGGATCAACGCGCGGAGGAGCGGCGAAGAAGGTGAAACCGCCCGCCCCCTAACCCGGGGCAGCCGGAACAACGGACAGCAGCGTTCTAACCGCGGAGGCGCCGAGGCGCGGAGAAAAACGCGGAGAAAACGAAAAAGGACAAAAATGCTTTTGGAGATCGCTGAGGGAGCGGAGATATCGCGAACGGCTCCGCGCCTCCGCGCCTCCGCGGTAAATCAGCAGCTATCGCTACTCACGACTGTTTCGTGCAGCATTTTCCGTAGTGCCTGCCCGCGGTGGCTGACCGCGAACTTGTCGTCTCCGGTAATCTCCCCGAAAGTGGCCCCGAACGGCGGGTAGTAGAACAGCGGGTCGTAGCCGAAGCCGGCCGTACCGCGCGGGTCGTCGATGATTCTGCCTTCCACCGCTCCCCGGTAGGTGCCCCGCAGTTCCCCGTTCTCCACCAGCGCGATGACGCAGACGAAGCGCGCGGCACGGTCCCCGACGCCGCGCAATTTTTCGAGCAGCAGGCGGTTGTTGGATTCGTCGGTTGCGCCCGGTCCGGAATACCGCGCCGAGTAGACACCCGGCGCACCGCCCAGGGCATTTACCTCCAGCCCGGAATCGTCGGCGAACAGCAGCCCGCCCACGTGCCGGCCGTAGTGCCGGGCTTTGAGGATGGCGTTCTCTTCGAAGGTCGCGCCGTCCTCGATGCATGCCGGAATATCCCGGAAGCCGGGCATCAGTTCGATGTCTACCGGCGCATGTCCGGCGGCCATCCGGAATTCCTTCAGCTTGCCCGGATTGCCCGTGGCGCAGTAGAGCCGGGTCAAGACGCGATCGCCGCTTTCTGGATGTCCGCAAGGCTCACGATCCCGGCGCGCGCCAGGTCCACCATCCGGGCCATCTGGGCATCGTCGAACGGGGTGTGCTCGGCGGTGGCCTGTACTTCCACGAAGCGCCCGGCGCCGGTCATCACCACGTTCATATCCACGTCGGCCTGGGAGTCCTCTTCGTAGCAGAGGTCCAGCATGGGCACGCCGCGCACGAGGCCGACACTGGTGGCCGCCACCGAGTCGCGAAGGGGCATGGATTTGAGGGCCCCGTATTTTACGAGCTGCCGCAGGGCGAGCGAGAGCGCGACGTACGCTCCGGTGATGGATGCCGTGCGCGTGCCGCCGTCCGCCTGGATGACGTCGCAGTCCACGATAATGGTGCGTTCGCCGAGCACCGCGGTATCGACGATAGACCGCAGCGAGCGGCCGATCAGCCGCTGGATCTCATGCGTTCGCCCCGACGGCCGGCCCTTGGTGACTTCGCGCGGCGTGCGCTTGGCGGTGGCGCGCGGCAGCATGGAGTACTCCGCCGTGACCCACCCCTTTCCCGAGTTGCGAAGGAACGGCGGGACCGTATCCTCCACCGTAGCCGCGCACAGCACGTGCGTGCTTCCCACGCGGATCAACGCGGAACCCTCCGCGGTCGCCAGCACGCCGGTCTCAATCCGGACCGGGCGCATTTCTTCGGGCTGCCGGTTATCCGTTCGCATTTCGCATCGCAAAATAGAGAAAGAGCATCACCAAAAGCATGCCGGCGATCACGACGACTACGCAGGCCAGGGCTCCCTGCGGCGGAACCGCCGCGTTGGCCTTTCGTCCCCGTGCCGGCCGGAACTTTGCCATAAATGCGATAGTAGCATCCGGCGTGTCAGAATCGACTTAATGACGCGCCGCATATGGCTGCCGCTGGCGATGTTACTCGCCGGATGCGGCCAACCCGCACAGATGCCGAACCTGTTCACCGAAACCGTTGCCGGCGTCTGGCACCGGACGGGCCTGCGCAACGTCTCGGGCTGGGACGCACCCGACCCGGTGCCGCGGCCCTCCATCGAACAACTCGTCATCGCGACGTACCAGGGACCGGGAAAACTCGAAGCGCGCCTTTACCAGCTGAGCTCCCCGGGCGTGGCGCTCGACCTGGTACAGCGCTGGCACCCTTCGGCGGACACGGTGTTCTTCTATTCCCGCAACTATTTCGTCGTGGTGAAGTGGCAGGACGCCGACCGTAAGGCATTGCAGCAGTTCGTGCACGTGCTCGAAGACGGCCTTGGTCCCAGGCCTTCGCAGCACGGGTCATAATAAAGAGACACCATGTCTTCATCGGCCTTCGACCTGGCGACGCCCGAGGCGATCGCGCGCTACGAGCCCGTCATCGGGCTCGAAGTTCACGTTCAACTGGCAACCGCGACCAAGATTTTCTGCGGCTGCCCGGCGGGTTTCGGGGCTCCGCCCAACACCAACGTCTGCCCTGTGTGCCTTGCCCTGCCCGGCGCACTGCCGGTATTGAACCGCCATGCCGTGGAGCTCGCGGTGAAAGCCGCAATCGCCCTCAACTGCCGGATTCGCGAGACTTCGCGCTTCGCCCGGAAGAATTACTTCTACCCCGATCTGCCTAAGGGCTACCAGATTTCGCAATACGACGAACCCCTCGCCGAACACGGTTATGTCGATATCGTGGTCAACGGCGAGGCGAAGCGAATCGGCATCACCCGCGTCCACATGGAGGACGATGCCGGCAAGAGCATCCACGACGGCTTTCGGGATTCCGACCGGTCGTCCTACGTGGACCTCAACCGCTCCGGCACGCCGCTGATCGAAATCGTCAGCGACCCCGATATGCGCAGTTCGGACGAGGCGTATGCCTACCTCACCGAAGTGAAGCAGGTGCTGCAATTCGTCGAGGTCTCCACCTGCGACATGGAAAAAGGGCACCTGCGCTGCGACGCCAACGTATCGGTACGGCTGCGCGGCGCCGGGCAGTTCGGCACCAAGGCCGAGGTCAAGAACCTGAATTCGTTCCGGTTCTTGAAACAGGCGCTGGATTACGAGATCGCCCGGCAGGTGGCGCTGGTGGAAGGCGGCGGCCGGGTGGTCCAGGAGACCCGGCTGTATAACCCGGAGGTGGGCGAGACCTTCGCGATGCGCAGCAAGGAAAACGCGCACGATTACCGCTACTTCCCCGAACCGGACCTGGTGCCGCTCCGCGTCAGCGAGCAGTGGCAGGCCGGGATCCGGGCCACCATGCCCGAACTGCCCGCGAGTAAGCGGGCCCGCTTCATCGGGACGTTCGGGTTGCGGGAATACGACGCCGGGGTTCTCACCTCGACGCGCGCCGCCGGCGAGTATTTCGAAACGGCCGCCCGCGTTTCGGGCGATCCCAAGACCGCCGCCAACTGGGTGATGGGCGACCTGATGGGCCTGCTCAAAGCCGAAGGACGGGAGATCGCGGAATCGCCCGTCAGCGCGGAGAACCTGGGCGACCTGGTGAAGCGCATCGCCGCCGGCGAGATTTCAGGCAAACTCGCCAAGCAGATCTTCCCGACGATGTTCTCCACCGGCGAACCTGCCGCCGTCATCCTGGAAAAGGAGGGCTTGCAGCAGATCAGCGATACGGGCGCCCTGGAAAAGGTCATCGAGGAAGTGATCGCACTCAACCCCAAGCAGGTGGAACAGTACCGGGGCGGTAAAACCACGGTGCTGAATTTCCTGGTGGGCCAGGCCATGCGCGCCACGCGCGGCCAGGCCAATGTCACGGTCGTGACAGACTTACTCAAACGCAGGCTCGCAGGAGGAGAGATATGTTGAAAGAAGGCGACGCGGCCCCCGATATCCAACTCCAGACCGAAACAGGCGAGGAGTTTCGCCTGTCCGATCTGAAGGGCAAGCGCGTGGTGCTGTACTTCTATCCCAAGGCCGACACGCCGGGTTGTACCGTGGAGGCCTGCGAGTTCCGTGACGGCATCAAGAGATTCACCGAAAAAGGGGTCGCGGTGATCGGCGTATCGCCCGACAAGGCCGCCGCCCAGTCGAAGTTCAAGGACAAGTACTCCCTGCCGTTCACGCTCCTGGCCGACCATGAAAAAGCGGCGGCGCAGGCTTTCGGGGTCTGGAAAGAAAAAACCATGTACGGCAGGAAGATATTGGGAATCGAGCGCAGCACGTTCGTCATCGGCCCGGACGGCACGATCGAGAAGGTCTACGCGAAAGTGAAGGCCGCCGGCCACGCGGACGAGGTGCTGGCCGGATTGTAACTTCGGAGGCGAACCATGGACCGACGCAATTTCCTGAAATCCAGCCTGATTTCGACCGGCGCCCTCCCGTTGCTGCGGGCGGATGCCGCCATCCCCAAACGCCCGTACAACAAGGACGTCAGCCTCTCGGTGATCGGCTTTGGCGGAATTGTCGTGATGGGCATGGAGCCGAAGGATGCCGGCCGTACGGTGGCGGAGGCGGTCGAGCGCGGCATCAACTACTTCGACGTGGCGCCGTCGTACGGCGACGGCGAGGCCGAGGAGAAACTTGGCCCCGCGCTGGCGCCGCACCGCAAAAACGTGTTCCTGGCCTGCAAGTGCGAGCGGCGGGACGGCGAAGGCGCGCGCCGGCAACTGGAGCAATCCCTCAAGCGGCTCAAGACCGGCCATTTCGATCTTTACCAGTTCCACGCCGTCGGGTCCATGCAGGATGTGGAGCAGATTCTGGCTCCCGGCGGCGCGGGGGAGATGTTCCTGAAGGCGCGCCGGGAGGGTAAGATCCGCCACCTCGGGTTTTCCGCCCACAACGCGGAAGCGGCGCTCTCCCTGATGGACCGATATCAGTTCGACTCCGTGCTGTTCCCCGTCAATTACGTCAATTACGCGCAGGGGAACTTCGGGCCGCAGATCCTGGCCAGGGCTAAAGAGAAGGGCGTCGCGCGGCTGGCGCTGAAGGCGATGGCGCACACCACCTGGAAACAGGGCGAGACCCACACGTATCCGAAATGCTGGTATCACCCGATCGAAGACCCGGCCCTGGCGCGCCAGGCGCTGCGGTTCACGCTTTCGGAGGACATTACGGCCGCCATCCCGCCGGGGGACGAGCGGCTGTTCCGGATCGCACTCGAGGCGGCCCCCGGCCTGAAGCCTATGGCCGCGGCCGAACGGCGCGCGTTGCTGGCAAGCGCCGCGGGGCTCACCCCCATTTTCCGCGCGTGACGCCGTGAACGTTCAAATCTTCGGCGTGAAAGCTTCGCAGGCGACGCGCGCCGCCGAACGGTTCTTCAAGGAGCGCCGCATTCAGATACAGATGGTGGACCTGCAGCGGAAGCCGATGGCGGGCGCCGAAATCCGCCGCTTTCTCGACCGGTTCGGGCTTGCCAACCTGTTGGACACCGAAGGCAAGGCGTACGTCGATGCGGGCTTGAAGTACCTCAAGGTGTCGGACGCCGAGCTACTCGCTAAAATTGAGCGCGAACCGAAGTTGCTGAAGCTGCCGCTGGTGCGCTCCGGCACCCGGCTCTCGGCCGGCCACGACGAGGCGGCCTGGAAAGCGATGCTGGAAAGCTGACCGGCATCGCGGAAAGTGGTCCTATGACAAGCAGACGAGCATTTCTGGTTGGGTCGGGGATGACCGCCGCCATGTCGCGCTCCGCCGTGGGCGCGAATGACAGAATCCGCTTGGGGGTGCTTGGCTTTGGCACGCGCGGCAGCTACATGGGTCCCGTGTTCGCCAACAACAACCCGGATTGCGAAGTGGTTGCGGTAGCGGACGTCTTCAAACCCAACCGCGACCGCGCCCTCATGGCGTTTCAAACTCCCAAGGCGATCGCTCCCGCCGGTACCGCGGGTGTGCCGCCGGCGCCCACGCCGCAGGCCGCGGTGCCCGATACTTACGTGGACTACCGGCGCGTGCTCGAGCGGAAAGATGTGGATGCCGTCCTCATCGCGGCCCCGGACCACTGGCACGCTCCGATGATCGTCGAGGCATGCGCGGCAGGCAAGGACGCTTATTGCGAGAAGCCGCTTTCCAACAGCATTGAGGCGGCGCGGAAGGCCGTGGATGCCGTCCGCCAATCGAACCGGGTGGTGCAGATCGGCTTGCAGCAGCGCAGTTGGGACCATTTCCAGATGTGCTGCCAGTGGGTGCAGGAGGGCCGCTTCGGAAGCATCTACCATGCCGCCCTGCACTGGCAGGGACATTACTCGCGCCCGGTCGAGCAGCCGTCCGATCCGCCGGCGGACCTGGATTGGGAGCTGTTCCAGGGTCCGGCGCCGCGCAAGCCCTACTCCCCCAGCCGGCAGCGCAGCTGGCGCGGCTATTACGATTACGGCGGCGGCATCATCACCGACCAGGGCGTTCACATCGGCGACCTGGTGCACTGGTACCTGAAGGACAACCGGCCGCTGAGCGTGAGCGCCGCGGCGCAGTGGGTGCGGGTCAACCCCCCGAATCCGGACCAGCCGCCCGATACCTTCGCGATCACGTGGCAATACGGCAAATTCGTGATGAGCTATGCGAACACGTTCATGCCGAGGCCGGAGTACAACGCCGACCACGGGGTCTACTTCTATGGCACCACCGGCGCGCTCCATGTGAACCGTACCAGCTACGAGGCGCGCCCGAGCCCCGTCCGCGGCGAAAGCCAGGCAGCGTCCGAGCCGGTGCTGAAATCGTTCCGCTATGTGGGCGGCCCGTCGGACCTGGCCCATGCGCGCAACTTCCTGGATTGCGTCAAGTCGCGACAGAAGCCGATCACGGATATCGAAACCGGCTTCACCTCGACGCTGCCTTTGCTGCTGGGTGTGCTCGCCGTCCGCCACAACAAGATGTACACGTGGGACGGAAAAGCCGCCGTGGCGTGCGGCTAGCGTCGCCACGGCATCCACGCGGCTCTATGATGTCGGAGCGTAGAATCAGACCTCCACAGTCCCGTGGATGCCGTGGACCTGACAGGGCTGGTGGCGCGGGGCGCAGCTTAATGTGGCGCAGACGCTCCTGTGAGTCGCGATGGAGCGAGGAAAGACGGGTCGAGATTGGTAACACGTAGTGCTAAACGGCTGATCGCAGCGTGTCGAGCGTGATTTGGGCGGTGGCTTCCCAGGAAAAGGCGGCGGCCCGCTTCGGCCCGGCTTCCGCAAGGCGCGCGCGCAACTCGTCGTCGCAGGTCAGGCGCTCCATCGCGTTCACCATGGCGTCGCGGTCGTGCGGATCGAACTGAAGCGCGGCGTCCGCGGCAATGCTCGAGAGCGGCTCGATGGCCGAGCATCCGCAGGGGACTCCGCTGGCCAGGGCTTCGACCACGGGCAGGCCGAAACCTTCGAACAACGAGGGGTAGAGAAACGCCCAGGCGCGGGCGTAATAGTCATGCAATTGCTCGCGGGGCACCCAGCCCGGAAACTCCACCGCGTCCGCGAGCCCCAGGGAGTCGCGACGCTGGTGCAAAGGTCCCGTGAAGAACCCGTGAATGCCGCAGACCACCAGGCGGAACTCCGGCCGCCGCTTGCGGAAGATTGCGAACGCATCGAGAAGTCCGTCGAGATTCTTATGCGGGTGCAGCGTGGAGACCGCCAGCAGGAACGGCTCCGGGCGGCGGCGTTTGGCGATGTCGAAGAAGACCCGGTCCACGCCCAGCGGCGCAACCCTCACCCGCGAATCCGGCAGGCGGTAGAACCGGCGCACGTCCGCGGCAGTCGCATGCGAGACGGCGATCACGGAGCGGGAGATATGGGCCGACCAGAAAAGAAAGAAATCCCAGAAGGGGAGGTCGAACCAGCGGAAGTACTCCGGGTGGCGTTTGTGCTGCAGGTCGTGAAAGACCGTGACCTGCGGGCAGGCACAGAACGCCGGTGCGGTGAAGCCGGGGTTCAGCATCACGTCCAGGCGGAGCCGCGCGGCGGCCAGTGGAAGGGCGGTCTGTTCCCAAAGCATGCGCGCCGGGCGCGAAGCCGCGTGCACTGCCTGGGGCACCCGGGTGAAGTTCGGTGCATCGGGGACCAGGCCGGCGCCGGTCTCGCGATTCGTGAACACGTAGTATTCGTTCGCCCGGTCGATTACGGCGAGGGCGGAGAGCAACCCGCGCAGGTAGATTTCCGTCCCGCCGACGCCTCCCGGGATGAGGTAGAGGGCGTTGATTCCAATCCGAATCGGCCACTGCATCTTAGTGAGCGCCGCGCAGCAGCAAAGCCTCTACGGAATTCAGTTCCCGGCGGGCATCGGCCAGCGTCGGGTCGAGTGCGAGCGCATGCTGGTAATCGGCGGCCGCAGCCGGCAGTTCGTTGTTCTTGAAGTGAATTTTGGCGCGATAGTTATAGATTGGCGCGAACGACGGATCGATCTTCTCCGCGGTTCCGAGCGCAGCGAGCGCCTCGCTCCACCGCGTTTCCTCGGCATACACCTTGGCGATCTGCGTGTAAACGTGGGCAGTGCGTTCCATAGCCGCGGCCTGTTGGAGCTTGGCCATGGCGTCGTCATGCCGGTTCAGGCCGTCATAAGCCAGCGCCCAGTCGATCAGCAGGTTGTAAGTCGGTAGTTCGAGCTTTGCCGTCTTTTGGAATTCCCCGATGGCGAGATCATACCGGTTCTGGTCGAAGTAGGCGAAGCCGAGTTGGAAATGGACGCGGGGTTTATCGGGCGACTTACTCGCCGTGTCCTGCCAGAGGGTTACGGCGTCGCTCCAGACCGCCGCCCGGGCATAAGTCGTTGCCGCGAGCAGCAGCACCAGCACGGCGCACGTGGCTGTCAGAACTCTGCGTTCGATCTTCCACCGGTTGAGCAGGTCCACAACGATCAGCACCAGTCCCGGCAAGGCGAAATAGAGGCGCCGTTCCGCGATGGGGTCGCGGATCGGCAGGATGGAGGAGGTGGGCGCCATCAGCACCAGGAACATGAAGAAGCCGTAAGAGGCCAGCGGAAAACGCCGGCGGTAGAACCACGCGGCTGCGCAGAGCGCGATGAGGGCCGCGAGCCCGAAGATGGCGCCGTGGTCCAGCAGATTCCTTGAAATCGGGAAATCCCAGTCCGCGGTGAGGCGGGCCGGAAACAGGAACAGCCCAAGGTACACAAAAAGGGCGCGGCATTGCGTGAAGAAGTACTCGTACCAGGTGAGGTCCTTC
This sequence comes from Bryobacterales bacterium, assembly GCA_963796485.1. GTDB lineage: Bacteria > Acidobacteriota > Terriglobia > Bryobacterales > Bryobacteraceae > CAWCDJ01. Next base: position 1,247,499 of record CAWCLV010000004.1, on the reverse strand, counting down.
ATGCCGAAACCGGCGGTGGGAGCCGTCAGGATGAGCCTCCAGAACAAGGCGAGGCCTCCCGCCGCTCCGAGCGCGAGTGGAGCGTACAGTTTCCAGTTCCGGCGGATGCCCTTCAGCGAAAACCCCGGGTTCCACCAGTAGTCGGTCAGCAGAAGCAGGGCCGGAAGGACGATGGTGTGCTCTTTCGAAAGCAGCGCCAGCCCGAACAGCAGCAGAATGACGAGCACGACGCCCCAAGTCGCGGCCGTTTCGCGCCGGTAGAGAAAGACCGTGAATGCCGCGAAGACCATCATCACGCTGAGCGCTTCCGAGCGGCCTGCCAGATAGGCCACGGCCTCGCTCTGCACCGGGTGCAGCAGAAAGACCGCCGCTGCGAACGCCGTCAGAAAAGCGCGCCTCCCGGATTCCGCGCCGCCCCATTCCAGAAGGCGCCGGACCATCAGAAACACCAGTCCGCTGGTGATGCAATGGAGCAGAACATTCACCACATGGTAGGAGTAAGTGTCTTCGCCCGAAAGCCGGACATTCAGCCAGTAGGTGAACATCAGGACGGGCCGGTTACCGTGCAGCCACACACTCAGGGGAGCTCCGAAATGAGGCAGGGCGAACGGCAGAGTCGTGTCGTCGAACAGAAACGGGCCGTGGAGCGCGGGCGAATAGGCCCAGAAGGCGGCGATCAGGGCGGCCGCGGCGCCGGCGAACCACATCCATGGTTGCGTGCCGCGGTTCAGTTGCGGCGGCGCCGGTTTTTTTCGGATCTCCGCCTTCTTACTTTTCATGGCCGGCAAGGTCCCGCAGGTGGTATTCGAGAATGGCGACGCGCTGCGCCAGCGCAATGTTGTCGTCGCGCAGGTCCGAAATGATGAATGAGAAGCGCAGAAACATGATCAGGAAAATGCCCCCGGCAATCAGGAAAAGGGTCAACGGCGTGTCCGGGATGCCGAATCGCTTCGTGAGAAAATCGAGCACCGGCCGGGCCCGCGAAAGCAGCAGCATCGCCACGGAGGCCAGCAGCCAAGTGACCGAGTACTCGACCCGGATATGCGCGCGGCGCACCGAAATCAGCACCAGAACGAGCAAGACGATGCTCAGGACCGCAGTGACATCCAAGAGGCTCTGCATTTATCCTCCAGTGCCGGCCCCACGGCGGGACCGGCGGTCGATCTTCAAGACGTTGACGAAAACTCCGAGCAGCACGTGAGCGATGTAATAGAACGATTTCAGGGTGGTGATGGACGAGCGTCCCGTGGTGCGCGGCCGCATTTTGCAGGGAACCTCTTCGAACCGGAACCGCTTGCGCTGCAGCACGACGAGCGCCTCGATCTCGGGGTACTCCAAGGGAAAACTGCGGGCGAACAGTTCCAGCGCGCGATGGTTCACGCCGACGAAACCGGAGGTCGGATCGTGCACCGCGCGTCCCAGGATCGGCCGCAACATCCAGCGGAAGAAGCGGATTCCGAGCGACCGCGCGACACTGTTGTCGAACCCGTTCCCGCCGGCGAATCGCGAGCCGATGACCATTTCGCATCCCGATTGCCGGAGGCGTTCGAAAATGCGCGGAATATCGCGCGCATCGTGCTGGCCATCGCCATCCACGCGGATGACGTAGCGAAAGCCCAGTTCGTGCGCCAGTTTGTAACCAGACTGCACGCAGCCGCCCAGGCCAAGGTGGTGGGGCATCGCGAGAACGTCGGCCCCGGCTGCACGCGCGACGGGAATGGTTGCGTCGGACGAGCAGTCGTCGATCACCAGTATCCCGGCCTCGGGAACGGAGCGGCGAACCGAGCGTACCACTTCGGCGATCGCGCCCTCTTCATTGAGCGCCGGGATGATCACGAGCAGCGAGTCGAGACCGGAAGGGCGGGTCAATGGGCCGCGAGCCTCCTGGCGCTGATGGCGCCGCCCCGCAGCAAATGGCGAAAGACGGCGGGGGTGATGCGCGCCCCGGCGCGGATGGCGCGGCGCTGCCGCCACAACCTGGGCAGGTTCGCCAGTGCCGCAAAGTGCGCCTTGATGACGTACCACAGCATCTTCGGACCGGCATTGCCTTCCGCCCGAAAACGCGCCGCGCTGCCGCGGCCTTCCAGCAGGTATCGGAAGTGCCACCCGTATCGCGCCGCGGAAACGAGCGGCGCCGCCGGGAGCATTCCAGCGGGAAAGTTCTTCAGCAGCACGAAAAGCCGGTTGCGCTCGACATAGTAGGCCTTCAAGGCCGACGCCCTCCCGGCGGAGTGCGAATAGTGATGCTCCACGACTGCGCCAGGCACATAAAGGCACTTCCAGCCCGCCCAGCGCGCGCGCAAGCCCAGATCCGTATCTTCACAATAAAGGAAGAAGCTGTCGTCAAAGCCGCCGATCTGTTCCAGCATGGCGCGGCGGTACACGGCCGCCGAACCGCTGGGGAACAGGACCTCCTCCGCGACGGGAAAATCCCGCGGAGGGCGCCCGTGCCCGCGCTGCTTGCTGCTGCCGTCGCGCGCGATGAGCATGCCCGCCGAATCCAGCCTTTCCTCGCCGAAGAGCCGCACCTGCGAAGCTCCCATTCCCGCGTCCGGCCGCCGCTCGAGCGCGCACAGCAACGCGTCCAGCCAGCCGGGATGCGCCACGGCGTCGTCGTTCAGCGTGGCCAGATAGCGAGCGCCGGACGCCCGGAATCCCTGGTTGACGGCAGCGCCGAAGCCGGCGTTCCGGCCATTCTCGATGACTCGCGCGCTCAACGCATTCCCGTTGCGACGCGCCAGGCATTGGCCGCTGTTATCCACGACGACGATTTCGAAATCGCGCCGCGTCTGCCGCCCGAGGGATTCCACGCATTCCCGAAGTCTCGAATCTGCGGCCAGGGTGGGGATCACCACCGTTGCGAGGAATTCAGGCAAACCTCGATTTTACCCCGTACCGCCGATTCGTACTATTCGTTGCGCAGCGCCACCAACGGGTCCACCCTCATGGCGCGCAGCGCCGGAATGGCGCACGCCAGCAGCCCCGTAGTCAGAAGGACGAAGCCGACCGCGATGTAGGTCCCCGGATCGGTCGGTTTCACTTCGAATAGCTGGGAGGTGAGCAATCGGCTCATCGCGAGGGCAGCGAAGGCGCCGAGCATCAGGCCGGCTGTCATCAGCACACCCGCGTAGCCGAAGACGATCCCGAGCACGTCCTTGCGGCGGGCGCCGAGAGCCATCCGGATGCCGATCTCCTGGGTCGCTTGCGTTACCGCGTAGGCGATCACGCCATATATTCCGACCATCGCCAGCAATAGCGCCATCCCTGCGAAGACGGCCATCAGCAGCATGGCAAAATGGCGCTGAGACAGGGAACTCTCGACCAGGCTGTCCGCCGTCCCAATCGCGTCCAATGGCAGTTCCGGGTCCATGCCGCGAATCGTGGCGCGCACACCCGAGATCAGGGCGGCCGGATCCCCCTCTGTCCGCACGCCGAAGTACATGGCGCCGAACGGTACCTGCGCCGCGGGCTCGTACACAGTGGGCAGTCCTTTCGTGTCCAGTTGCTGATCGCGCACATCGCCTGCGATCCCCACGATTTGCGCGGGTTTCGAACCGTTGCCCATGCGGATCTGCTGCCCGAGCGGATCTTCGCCGGCGTAGAATTGACGCGCCATGGTTTCGCTGATGATCGCCACCGGCGGAGCGTTCGCATCGTCGTGCTCTGAAAAATCACGGCCCGATTTAATCCGAATGCGCAGAGATGCGAAATACCCCGGCGTCGCGGCGTAATATGCCGCGCTGGGCTCGTTGCCCACGGGAACGGCAGGTTTGCCGATCTGTTCGAATGACAGAATGTAGTCATCCCCGGCTAGCGGGAAGATCTGCGACGCGCCTGCTGCCGCAACTCCAGGCAGCGAGCGAATCTGATCCAGCGCCCTGCGGTAGAACGCCGCCCGGGACTCGTCGGTCTTGTATTTCGCGGCGGGCAGGTTGGTCCGGAAAGTGAGCACGCCATGCGGATCGAACCCCGGCTCGATCGACTGCAGGCGGTAGAAACTCCGCATCAATAGCCCGGCTCCCGAAAGGAGGACCAGGGCGAGCGCTACCTCTCCCATCACCAGCACGCTCCGCAGGCGGTTGCGCCGGAATCCGATCGCGTTCCCGCGGGAGCCTTCGCGCAAGGCCGCCATCAGGTCGGTCTTCGCCATATGGACGGCGGGGGCCAGCCCGAACAGGATCCCGGTCAAGACTGCAATCGCCGCGGTGAAGGCCAGGATTCTTCCGTTCACGGCGATCTCGGTCGCTCGCGGCAGGATATTCGGAGTCAGGTCCACCAGCAGCCGCGTTCCGGCCCATGCCAAAACCAGCCCCGCTGCCGCGCCAAACGCGGCCAGCAACACGCTTTCGGTGAGGAACTGGCGAATGAGCCGCCCCCTTGCGGCGCCCATGGCGCTGCGGATGCCGATTTCCCGCTGCCGCGACGCGGATCGCGAAAGCAACAGATTCGCGAGGTTTACACAGGCGATCAGCAGTACGAATCCGACGGCTGCGGTCAGGGTCAGAATTGCGGGGCGGACCCGGCCGACTACCGACTCCTGAAGACTCTGAAGAGTGGTGTCCCATCCTGTATTCGACCTGGGGAACTGCTGCCCGGCACGCGCCGCAATCGTGTTGAGGTCCCCTTGTGCCGCGGCCAGGGCCACTCCGGGCCTCAGCCTCCCGATGCCGCCCAGGTAATGTCCGCCGCGCTGCTGCCAGTTAGGCAAATCCATCGCCAGTGGCGTCCAGATCTCGACTCGAGAAGGGAACTGGAAGTCGGCGGGCATGACCCCCACTACGGTGTAGAGTTCGTCATTCAGCTTTAACAACTGGCCGAGCACGCCCGTCCCGCCGCCGAACCTGCGCTGCCACAGCCCGTAACTTAAAATCGCCACGCGGTGGGATCCGAGCTGCGATTCCTGGGGCGTGAATGCGCGGCCCAGCGAGGGTGCGCGGCCCAGCACGGTGAAGAAATCGTTTGTCACCCGCGCTCCGCGCAGCCGCTCCGGCTCGGTGCCTGCCAGCATGTTGAACCCGGTCCCGGCGAACGCCGCGAGGCCCGAAAACGTGTGGTTGTGGTCGCGAAAATCCAGGTAATTGCCGGGCGAAAGCGAGAACTGCGGGAACCCAGCCTTCAGGTTCCGCTCGCGCACCACCACGAGTTCCTGGGGATTCACGGAACCGTAACGGCTGTAGCAGCACCGAGTTCACCACGGTGAAGACCGCGCTGTTCGCTCCGATCCCCAAAGCCAGCGCCAGCACCGAGACCGCAGTGAAGCCCGGGTTGCGCACCATGGTGCGCAGCGCGTACCGAAGATCGTTCGCGAGAGTTGTCAACATAACGCCCCTTGGACGCCTACAGCACGGCAAACGTTAGACTGCGGAGTCACTTTCCCAGATTCTCGTACCATTTCAGATTCGCCGTGGCCGACCCGATGCACGCAATGTCCGGGCGCCCGTCGCCGTTCAGGTCCACCGCGGTGCAGGCGGCCGCGCCCATCCCACCGACGTCCAGGGTGTCGCGAACCCATTTGTTGCCTTGGAGCGAGTAGATGTACACGCTGTGGCCCTGCCCGCGGTACCCCGCGACCACTTCGTCGCGGCCGTCGTCGTTCAGGTCCGAGGTCACGATCGTGTGGCCGTCCACCAGCGACGTGTCGATTACCTCCCGCCGCCATGCTCCGCCCTTCCGGCGGTAAATGGCGACCTGGTTGCCGTGCCACGGCTCGATGGCGGCCAGGAACCGCTCCTTTCCGAGATGCCCGACCGCGATATCGCTCGAGCCCGATTTCGGCCAGGGCGCCGGATCTCCCGCGGCGATGGCGGTCCGCGTCCAGCGGCCGCTTTTATCCATTTGAAAAAGGTGGATACCCTCGAAACTGGCGGTGAGGATGTCGTCCCGGCCGTCGCCGTCCCAATCGATGATCCAGATTCCGTGGACCACACCTTGGTTTTCGGTGCTGATCACCTGGCGTTTCCACTCGCCGGGCCGGTAGAACACCAGCGGCGTATGGCCCCGGTAATCGGGAGCCTCGGCTTCGGGGCCGGTCAGCGCGGCATTCACCACGACCGGCTTCCCTGTGCCATCGATTCTTGCCAGCCGCAGACGGTGCGACGCCGGCATGCGATCGATTTCGGTGGCGCTCCACGGTTCCCTGGGGTCGGCGCCCGGCCTGAGCACGGAAACGATGCCGTCGCTTTTTTTTGCCTGGTTTTCGAAGCCGCTCGCCACCACGATTTCGGTCCGGCCCTCCGCCTCCACGACGACGCAATTGATCATGCGGGAAAGACCGGTGGCCAGCACGTGCCGCTGCCAGCCCGGGTTTTCGTACCAGACGAGGTCCGGCATCCCGCTCGCGAGGGCGATCAGGTCCGGTTTCCCGTCGTGATTGAGGTCCGCCGCCACCACCTGATAGCCGCCGCGAAGGCCGGTGGCGACGGTGTGGGCTTGGAAGCGGGGCGGGGCCGCCGCGGCGGCGATTCCAAGCGCCGCCAAGAACGCGCAGAGGCGATGCACGCTTCGAGAATACCGCGCTGCATGATACCATCGCACTTTGCGGAAAGTTCCTCTGGCGCAATCCCTCCGGATTATCGGGCGAGGGTCGTTGAACTGGCTCGCCGAGCGCCCTATCGTAGTCTCCTTCGAAGTCACCGACGCCTGCACTTGCTACTGCAAGCACTGCGACCACGGCGGCCCGCGCGACGAATCGCGCAACCTGAAGCCGGCCGACTACCCGCGGTACATGGAGGCGCTAAGGCCGTGCGTGGTGCAGATTTCTGGCGGCGAACCGCTCATGCGCGACGACGTGGTGGAGATCGTCCGCGCGATTAAGGGCGGCGGCCGCCCGCCATATACCATCCTGGTCTCCAACTGGTCGCTCATGACGGAAGAGAAGTACCTGGCGCTGCGCGATGCCGGGGTGGACCAGTTCTCCGTCAGCCTGGATTTCCCCGACGAGCGCCACGACGATTTCCGCGTCTATCCGGGCCTCTACCGGCAACTGGAAGATCTCATTCCGCGGCTGACCCGGCTGGGCCACGACGATATCGTGCTCAACAGTTGCATCACGAGCGAGAATGTCTCGGTGATCAACGCGATTGCCGATAAGGCGCGCGAGTGGGGTGCGAATCTCTGCTATAGCGCCTACTCCGCGCGGCGCACCGGTTGCCGGGATTACTTCCTGGATTCCGCCGGGCAACTGGAAGAGATGAACCGGCAGCTCGACCGCGTGGAGGAGCGCCGCGATTCCAGTAACTGGATCGTCAACTCCCCCAGCACATTGGCCGCGACCCGGCATTACTTTGAAAACCGCGGCACTCCGGGATGCAAGGCGGGCCTGCGATTTCTGGTGGTGACCGCCTCCGGCGAATTGCAGCCGTGCTCGATGCAGTTTCACCGCTACCCGCTGGAGCAGCGGGCGCGCATGGTCCAGGAGTTCACCAGTACGAACCGTTGCGACGAGTGCTACGTCTCGATCCGCTCTTACCTCGACAAGAGTTTCCCGCAACTGCTCTGGGAAAACGTGAGCGGGTTCTTCTCTATTGCCCCAGCCGGAAAGTAACGGAGACCGGCGCACTCACTTCCACGGGCACTCCGTTGAGCAGCGTCGGCTGGAACACCCACTGCCGTACGGCATCCAGCGCGGCGCGAACCAGCAGCGGATGGCCGCTCTTCACCTGCAAATCCCGCACGCGGCCGCCGGTTCCCACCACGGCTTCCAGTTGTACTTCGCCTGAAATCCGCATCTGAATCGCGACCCGCGGATAGACCGGCTCGATGCGTTGCACCAGGCGCCCCATGAGAACCACTCCGCCCAGCCGGATGCGCTCGACCGGTTTCTCAACCGGCTTCGCCTCCTTCCGCTCGACCACCGGCGCGGGAACCGGTGCGACCGCCGCCTGCCGGATCACATCGCCCAGAATGCCGCCCGGAGGCCCGTTCCTGAAGCCGTCGGGCAACGCGCCCACCACGCTTCCGATCTGCGGACCGGTTTCCGGCGGCTCGTCGATGGTCACCGGATGCGCGGGCATATTGCGGTACGCGTAAAGCTGCGTATCCCGAACCTGAAAGGCGCGGCGGACAGCCTCGCGCGGCTGCACGGCGGTTTCACGGGAGGGCTCCGGCGCGAGCGGTGCGCCGGGCGTCGCGAGCCACACCGTAAGCTGCGCCTTCGGGAGCGCCTGCGGCCAAACCATCGACGCCAGCAGGGCGGATGCCACAAAAGCCGCTTCTCCTGTCATTCCGAGACACGTCGTCCAGACGCGCTTTCCCGCGCGACCACCGGAAAGCGTAGCGGTTTCGAACATGGCTTCTCCTTTTCACGGAGCGCGGACACACAAAGCCTCCGGCGAGTGTGAGGTTGGTAGAGGCCCTTTCCGCGGTGGCGAATCGCTTGGTGTGTCCGCGTCCAACCAGATAGACACCACCTTGCGATCGTTAGTTCCGGGCCGGGTTTTGAGGATTCGGCTACGGTTTGGGCGGCGCTTTGGGCGCGTCCTGGTTCATGTTCTGCATGCGCACGCGCTGCTGGCGGATCATTTCCAGGCGCATCTGCTCCATGCGCTTTTCCAGGTTGGTGGTGCGTTCGGCCTGCTTCTTCAGGTCCGACTTGAGGGCGGCTGCCTGCTTCGACAGGTCGTCACGCTCTTTCCTGGTAGCGGTATCGTCCACGGGTGCGGGCTTCGCCGGCGGAGTTCCCAAAAACGTCGTTGCCTCGTGGGTGCTGCTGCCATCGGCGGATTGCACCGTGAGGCTGACGTCCACGCGGCCTCCCTGCCGGCCGTACGTGAAGGTGCCGGTCTGCAAATGAGGCTGGTCCAGCGGAACGGAGAGCGGCTGCGCTCCTTCGCTGATGGAAAGGGTGCCGTTTGCCGCCGCGCGCACGGCGGCGGAATTGCGATCCCACACGATGTGGAGCTGCCCCTCCTGATCGCTCGTGGTGAGGCCCAGGGTGGGGGCCTGCGGCGCCGGTTGCGGCGGTTTGGGCAGCCAGGCGGAGCGCGTCTGGTAAGCGCCCCCGGCGATTCCCGCGACTGCCAGGAGAGCCAGCGCCCATCCCCAGCGGCGTCGCGGCGGCGGCTCCACGTCGAGAAAGGCAGGGGGGGCAACATCGATCACCGGCGCCGGCTCGGGAGCTTGCGGAACGGGGCCCGCTCCCTCACGGTCGCGGCTCTGTTCCACCGCCGGAATGGGGATGATTCCCTCGCGGGCGCGGCTCGGTTGGATCACGGTGTCGCCCGGGGCGGCGACCGAGAGGGAGAGCGCATCCGCCGGCATTTGCGGAGCGAGCGTAAACTCGCGGTAACTGGCCGTACCGTGGATCGCGCCGCCGGCTTCGCGGAAAAAGAACCCCGCCCGCGCCGGCTCGAAGGTGTGGGGCTTCAGCACCAGGGCGATCTGCCAGGCCTCCGGAAAGAACTTCTTATGGATCGCGATATCGGCGTCGGAAAAGAAAACTTCGCTTCTGGTGTGCGAATGGTACCAGCCGACCGGAACCATGCCGCCCCCGCTGCGGTGGGCGATGGCCAGCAGTTCCTGGACCCTGGCGTGGTCGTTGTCGGAGAGCGTGAAGGAAGGCCCGTAGGCGTGCTCGCATTCGAGCGGCGCGTAATCCGCGATCACCACCCGCTTCTTGTCGCGGGAGCCCAGCAGGATGCCGCCGATCTCCGCTCCTCCGCGAGGCAGGGAGTAGAAGGCGTCCACCACCGCCAGCCGGATATCGTCCACCACCCGTACGGAGTAGTCGATCGTAAACGGGCACTGCGGAGTCGTCCACGTCGCGAACTGGGAGTCGGTCGGGCTGCCCATCAATGCTTTTCCGAAACTATGATTGTAGGGGATTGCCTCCGAACCCGCTATCGGCGGGTTGCCTACCCGAAGCTATAATGTATTCGTGCCGAAAGCCAGAGAACTCGAAGTTCGGTTACAGAGGACCGAGCAGCAGCTTCGCCTTTTTCAAAAGGTAAGCCGCTTCATGGTCCGCGATCTCAGCCTGCAGGACGTTCTCAACGGTATCGTCACGCTGATCGTGGAGTTTACCGAGTGCGATTCGTGCCTGATCTACCTTCAGGACGGCGAAGATCTGGTTCTTTGCGCCTCCAATCGCCCGCACCCTTCCACCATCGGTAAACTGCGCATGCGCTGGAACGAGGGCCTCACGGGTTGGGTCGCCCGCGAGCGGCGGCTGCTGGCGATTCCCCGTGAAGCTTACAAAGACCCGCGGTTCAAGGCCTTCGGAGAACTGGAGGAAGACACGTTCGAGGCCTTTCTTTCGGCCCCGGTGATCGCGCGCAACAAGGTGGTCGGCGTCATGAACGTGCAGCACAAGAGCCCGCACCAGCACACCGGAAGCGAAATGGAAGTGCTGACGACGGTTGGCGAGCAGGTCGGCTGCGTGCTCGTGCTCGCGCGGCTTTCGCCGCAAGCCGTGGAGGAGGCCAATCACGTGCATCTCGTGCTTTCCTCCGGGCCGGTTCAGATGAAACAATAGGGCAGCGTGACTCTCTTATCCAACCGGAACATCCGCGGCGTGACGGCGCTGCTGTTGCTGGTGTCCCCGCTGGCGGCCCAGCGCTGGCGCACACAGTACTTCTACGACGAAGACAAGACCACGTTGCAGTTCGTGGATATGCAGTTTCCCTCCGCGACGCGGGGCGTGGCGGTGGGGGTCGTCACCGAAGAGCAGGGAAAGCGCAAGAAATCCGTCGCGATGGTGACTTCCGATGGCGGCGCGCACTGGCAGACGGTAGACCTGCCGGATGTGCCGGTCTCGCTTTATTTCCTGAACGAAGGCCTGGGCTGGCTGGTCACGGGCAAGGGCAACCTCTGGCAGACGACGGAAGCCGGCAAGAACTGGCGCAAGCTTCCCAAGCCTCCCGGCGAAACGCTCCGCGTGCACTTCACCACCGAGAACGACGGCTGGGCCGCCGGCACTAAAAAGCGCGTCTTCGAAACCCACGACGGCGGGCAGCACTGGACGCCGGTAGCGGCCGCCGCCGAGCCGCCGGGCGATGCCGATTACAGCATGTACAGTTGCATCGCGTTCGCCAGCCCGCAGTTCGGCATCATCAGCGGCTTCAACCTGCCGCCGCGCCGGACGCCCCAGATGCTCCCCGACTGGCTGGACCCGGAACGGGCGATGAGCCGCCGCGATACCCCGCACCTTTCGTATTCCCTCACCACGCACGACGGCGGCAAGACCTGGAAATCGGACTCGGCTTCGCTCTTTGGCGAGGTGGAGCGCATTCGCTTCGGGCCGGGCGGAACGGGGCTGGGGCTGATCTCATACTCCAACGCTTTCCGGTATCCGAGCGAAGTCTACCGGATCGACTGGCACACCGGCAGGAGCGCCACCGTCTACCGCGACCGCCAGTTCGATATCTCGGACGTCTGGCTCGGCGCGGACGGCACGGCTTACCTGGCAGGCACGAAAGTGGCCGGCCAGATGCGCGAAGTGATGCCGGGCAAGGTGCAGGTGCTCGAAAGCCGCGACTGGACGAATTGGAAGCAGATGCCCGTGGACTTCCGCGCCAACGCCACCCGCGTGATGGTGGCCGGATCCGGCGGCAGCCTCTGGATGGCGACCGACGAAGGCATGATTTTGAAGCTGGAACAGTAAGTGGGGCAGACGTCCCGGTCTGCCCGTTTTTGACTTTTCTTTTTTAAAACCGGGCAGTCCGGGAGGCCTGCCCCACTCTCTCGATCTCGAAAATGTCGCCCGCTTCGGTTTTCGTCTTCGCGGCCGTGCCCGCGGGCAACTCCAGCACCGAGTGGGCCGAGAGGCATGCCGACATCCGCCACGCCGGCACGGCATGCCGCACTTTTTTAACCTTCTTATTTTTATCCAGGTACACCAGGTCGATCGGGAATTTCATAAAGAACGTGTGGACCGATTCGCAGGGGACAATCCACAAGCCCTCGCCGGGCGCCAGGCCGGAGCGTTTCAGCAGGCCCGTCCGCCTCTTCGCGCTGGTATCGGCCATTTCGGCGGCGTCCGCTACGACGGTCTGCCGCGTCTGGTTTCGGATGACGATCTTCAATTCCGAAAAACTATAACACGAGTTGCTGTAGACTATTCGGCAGGCGAACCATGAACCGTCGATCCTTTTTTCAATCGCTGGCCGCTGCCGGAGCCGCCGGCGCAGTTTCCCCCAAGCCCGTTCGGGCAGCCGTCCCAAAGATGAAGATCACGCGAGTCCGCGTGTATCAGCCGCCGAATCCCAATCCGCTCTTCAACCAGAGCGATATGGTGGTGACGGTCGAGACCGATGCTGGAATCACCGGGATCGGCGAAGGCGGCTCCAAGGATTTGGTCGAACCGTGCGCCGGCCGGCTGATCGGCCAGGACCCGAGCCGCATCGAACATCTCTGGCAGGACATGACGCGGTCCTTCTTTTATCCTCCCGGCCGTGAAAAGATCGACGCCATCGGCGCCCTCGACCTCGCGCTATGGGACATCCGCGGCAAGGCTCTCAACCTGCCGGTCCACGCGGTGCTGGGCGGGATGGTCCGCAACTACTGCGAGTGCTACAACACCGCCGGCATCATCCCCGGGGTCACCCGCGGGATGGGTCTCAAGGAGCGGGCCCAAGCTACGATGGCGGCCGGCTACCGCGCCTTCCGCATGGGTTCGGCGGATGCCCCCGCCAACACCACCTTCAACACCCACGAGCGGCTCAACCGCCTGTACGAGGATTGCGTGGCGGTACGCGAAGGCGTGGGCAAGAACGGCGACTGGTGCGTGGACTTCCACCAGCGGTTCGACCTCTCCGATGCCATTCGCGGCTGCGAACTGATCCGCGACCTGGCTCCGTTCTTCGTCGAGGACCCGGTCCGCGCCGAGGCTTTCGACCAGGACCTGCCGATTCTACGCCAGAAAGTCAGCGTTCCCATCGCCGCGGGCGAAGAGTGGGGCTACCGCTGGGATTTCAACAGGCTGGTGGAAAGCCACAGCATCGACTACAGTCGCGCTACCCTGCCCAACGTGGGTGGCATCACCGAGATGCTCAAGGTGGCGGCGATCTGCGAGACCCACTTCGTCGGCATCGTCCCGCATTTCACCGGCCCCATTTCCACGGCCGCGCTGGTCAACTGCCTGGGCACGTTTTCCGGCCCGGTGCTGATGGAGTATAACTACGGCGGCCGCACCATCCCCCACATGCCGGTGGGCCTGGATTTCAAAGCCGGCAGGCTGTATCCGAACGACCGGCCCGGCCTGGGTGTGGAACTCGACATGAAGCAACTCAAGCTGGTGGCGGAAGTCACCGAGCCCAATCCGCCGCGCACCCAGCTCTACTACCGCCCGGACGGCTCGATCACCAACTGGTAGCGCGCTCTGTGTTCCAATAGATTGGTAAACGCAATGGCTTTTCGAGGCGTAGACTATCTCTGCGTCGACTCCCTGTTCAGCGAAGAGGAGTTGATGGTGCGCCAGACCGCGCGGCGTTTCGCCGAAGAGCGGATTCTGCCGCTGATCCGCGATTGCTACCGCGAGGCGCGGTTCCCTACCGAACTGATTCCCGAAATGGCCGACCTCGGCTTTCTGGGCGCCAACCTGGAGGGCTACGGCTGCGCCGGCATGAACAACGTGGAGTACGGGCTGGTGATGCAGGAAATCGAGCGCGTCGATTCCGGCCTCCGCAGCTTCGTTTCCGTGCAGGGAGCGCTGGTGATGTACCCCATCCACACCTTCGGCTCCGAAGAGCAGAAGCAGAACTGGCTGCCCCGGCTGCAAAGCGGAAAGGCGGTCGGCTGCTTCGGCCTGACGGAGCCCGATTTCGGATCGAACCCGGCGGGCATGCGCGCCACCGCGCGGCGCGAAGGCGACACCTGGATCCTCAACGGCGAGAAGACCTGGATCACCAATGGGACCATGGCCGACGTGGCGGTGGTCTGGGCGCGGGCGCAGGAAGGAATCGTGGGCTTCCTGGTGGAACGGGGCACCCCCGGCTACACAACCTCCGATATCCACGGCAAATGGTCCATGCGCGCCTCCGTCACTTCGAGTCTTTCGTTTGCGGATTGCCGCGTGCCCGAAGGCAACCGCCTGCCGCTCGCCAAAGGGCTCAAAGCGCCGCTGGCGTGCCTTTCCCAGGCGCGCTACGGCATCGGGTGGGGCGTAATCGGCGCCGCCATGGACTGTTACGAGACCGCCCGGCAGTATTCCATCCTGCGGAAACAGTTCGACGACCGCCCGATTGCTTCGCACCAACTGGTTCAGGAAAAACTGGCCTGGATGATCACCGAGATCACCAAGGCGCAGCTTCTGGCGGTGCAGGCCGGGCGCCTCAAAGACCGCAAGAAACTGGAACCCGCGCACATTTCCATGCTGAAGCGGAACAACGTGGCCATGGCGCTCGACTGCGCCCGCCTCAGCCGCGACCTGCTCGGCGCCAACGGAATCACCGACGAGTATCCGATCATGCGTCACCTCTGCAACCTGGAGACCGTCAAGACCTATGAAGGGACGGATCATATTCACGCTCTCGTGATCGGCGAGCGGGTCACAGGGGTGGCGGCCTACCGCTAAATCAGGGGCCCGCTCCCTTACGGCCGCGGGCACGCTTCTGGCTTTAAGGGATTCTGCATGCTTCTCTATGCGTTAACGATTCTGGTCAGCGCCTTCCTGCTGTTCCAGGTACAGCCGGTGATCGCCAAGATCATCCTGCCGTGGTTCGGCGGCTCGGCGGCGGTGTGGACCACCTGCCTCCTGTTCTTCCAGATGGTGCTGCTGCTCGGCTACCTCTACGCCCATGCCGTGGTGCGCTATTTGAAGCCGCGCGTCCAGATGCTGGTGCATTGCGGGCTGCTCCTGGTGAGCGCGGCGGTGCTGCCCATCTATCCGGGCGCCGGCTGGAAGCCCGCGGGCGGCGCGGATCCCACGGCGGGGATTCTCGTCCTGCTGCTGGTGTCCGTGGGGCTGCCGTACTTCCTGCTTTCCACCACGGGGCCGCTGCTGCAAGCCTGGTACGCGCGCAAATTCAAAGGAGCGATGCCTTACCGGCTCTACGCCCTCTCGAACGCGGGTTCGATGTTCGCTCTGATCAGCTACCCCTTTTTGTTCGAGCCGGTTTTCACCAGCCATGAGCAGGCCGGCATCTGGTCGATCGCGTACGGCGTGTTCATCGTGTTGTGCGGCTACACCGCGTTCCGCTCCGCGAGCGGCCCCTCGTACGAATTCCTGGAGGAAGAGGGCGGCGCGGCGGAAAAGCCCGGCTTCCGCCAGTACGCCTTGTGGCTGGCTCTTCCGGCCTGCGCCTCCGTGCTGTTGCTGGCCATCACCAACCACCTGATGCAGAACGTCGCGGCCATCCCGTTCCTCTGGGTGCTGCCGCTCAGCATTTACCTCCTGAGTTTCATCCTCTGTTTCGAAGGCAGCGGCTGGTACCGCCGCAATCCTTATTTGCAGGTTCTGGCCGTGGCGCTGGCGAGTATGGCCCTTTCCACCAATGTGGATGCCCACGGCAGCGTGCCGATCAAAATTATGGTGCCGCTGCTGAGCATGGGACTCTACACCTGCTGCATGGTCTGTCACGGCGAACTCGCGCGGCTCAAGCCCAATCCGAAATACCTCACGCATTTCTACCTGATGATCTCGGCCGGGGGCGCCGTGGGCGGCCTTCTGGTCGGGCTGGTTGCTCCCCACCTGTTCAACGCGCTTTACGAACTTCAGATCGGCCTGGTTCTGTGTGCCCTGCTCACTCTGGTGGTGTTGAAGGATGCGACCGAGTACCAGTGGTTCCGCGGCTTGCTACCCGCGCTGTCCATAACCGCCGCAGTGGCTTTGCTGGCGGCCTTCGGTTACGTAGCCTACGGGGAACGGGGCCGGCTCATCGGGCTCGCCGCCGGCGTCACAAACCTGGTCAATTCGGGCTGGAGCCAGAGCGACGATTACATGGTTTACGTGCTCCTGGTCCTGTGTCTCGTGATTGGAGCGGCGCTGCTGATCGCGCTCCGCCGCGGCAGGCCCGGCGGCAAGTGGTGCGCCTTGAGCGCCGAGCTGTTCGCATTGCTGCTTGCCGGCTACCTGGGATACGGCGTTCGCCAACTGACGGCCGATTACCGCGTGACGGTTCGAAACTTTTACGGCGCGCTGCGCGTTCGCGATTCCGGACCGCCCTCTCAATTCGACGCCACCCGCACCCTGACTCACGGCACCATCAACCACGGCGAGCAGTTCCGCAACCCGATGCGGCGCGACCTGCCGACCACGTACTACGGGCCGAATACCGGGATCGGAGTCGCCATCCGCGAAAAGGAAAAGTCGGGCGCCCTTCGCGTCGGCGTGATCGGATTGGGAACCGGGACCATTTCCGCCTACGGACGCTCCGGGGATTATTACCGATTTTATGAAATCAATCCCCTGGTTCTAACCCTGGCACGTACCGAATTCACATTTTTAAATGACTGTAAGGGGAAGGTGGATGTCGCCATGGGCGATGCCCGGCTTTCTTTGGAGCGGGAACCCGACGAGCATTTCGACGTACTGGCGGTGGACGCATTTTCCAGCGATTCGATTCCGGTCCACCTGCTCACGCGCGAGGCTATGGCGCTGTATTTCCGGCATTTGAAGCCCGATGGCATGCTGGCCGTGCATATTTCGAACCGCTATCTGGACCTGGAGCCGGTGCTCGATGGCGAGCGCCGGGCCATGAGCAAAGTGGCGCGGGTGGTGGATACGGAGGACGACGACTCGCAGGACGTGTTCGGCGCCACCTGGGTGCTCATCACGTCGCCCGCAACCGGCTTCGACAGCTATGAGTTGGAGCATTCGGCGGAGATTGCGTCAAAGAAAAAGATCCGCCTGTGGACCGATGATTACAGTAATCTTTTCCAAATTCTGAAATAGCGGTAAGATTAAGGGGCCGCGTCCAAATTGATTTCGGTCGAAAGAGAGGCCGAAGTCTATAATTCTGCAAAGCGTTGTTGTATCATCAGTTTTGCCGAGGAACGCCATGGACGCCGCTTACAACAAATTCAAGAAGTTCGCACTCCTTTTCGCGACCGCGCTGCTGGTAGTAGCGCCGTCGTCTGCAGTCACTGCTGTGCAGTTGACCCCAAGCCCCAGTTCCGTCACCCTGAGCAACGACCAGGCAGTCTCGGTAACGGTGACGGCTTCAAGTGACGCAGCTCCGTTCACCGTTACGGCCGGTGGGGACACTTCATATTTCGCTGTTGAGAACGTAAGCAGCACGACGAGCACATCGGTGAGTTTTACCGTGCGGCTGACGTCGAGCAGTTGTGGCACACCCTTCGCTTCGTGCAACACCGGCAAGGTCACGGTCGCCGGAGGTGGCGCCAGCGTGGACATTCCGGTCATTTATGGTGGTACTAGCGGCGGAACCGGCACCGGGACGATGATCATCGTGAGCCCCATCACAATGAGCGTTTCGAGCGGCGGCACCGTGTCTCGTGACGTTTCCGTGACCACAACCAGTTCGAACCTCGTTTCCTACAGCATTTCGAATCCGACGACGAATGACGGCCATAACTGGCTTGGTGTCACTGCATCACCGGGTTATACCACCCAGGCTTCCGCGACATCGCCTTCCTACCTGCGGATAACCGTTAGTCCCGGCTCCCTACCGAATGCCACCTACTATGGGTCGTTCATGGTGACCCCAAGCGGCGGCACTGCGACCACGGTCCAGGTCGTGATGAACGTCGGGATAGGAGGCGGGACCACGGTCGTACTCGCCCTCCACCCACATCGGTTTCGTTCGCCTATCCGATCGGACTCAGACGGCAACGATTACATTCGGAACACTCGGCCGGCACTTACACAGCGCCACGTACTCCAGTTCGAACGGCTGGTTGACGGCCCGAGCACGGACAGCTCTCGTCGGGACTGCGATTTGCGTCAATTCAAAGCGTCCTCTGGGCACGGGCAACTATACGGTTACGTCTACCTGAATGACGGCAGCATCATCACGGTCAACCTCTTGGTGAACGGCGCGTCCAATACGAACTTCAGTCCGTCCAGCCTGTCATTCACGGGAACGGTTGGCTCGGTCCCGCAATCGGCGATCGTTACTGTCAGCAACGTAACCAGCATCAGCATTCCGGGCACTTGCAACTGGGTGGGTGTCACTAACACCACGACCCTGAACCAATATCAGGTGACCGTCTATCCCACGGACGTTTCGAGTGCCGCCGTGTACACGTGCAGCATCTCGTTCGGCACGCCCGGCAGCCTTCCGGTGACGATGAATCTCAGCGGATCGAGCACCGGCGGCGGCGGTGGCACGACCACCGGCACCACGGTCGCTCCGTCGACAGTTGAGCTTCGCCTACAGCACCAACAGCGGCGACACGCCTCCCTTCCAATACATTTCGGTCGGCGGAACCGGCACATACTCCGTTTCCACCTCCAACACGAGCGGCGGCACCCAACTTCATTTCCGCCAGCGGGTCCGGCCACGGCGCCGGGGCAGATCGGAGTCACGACCATCGGAGGGCTTCCCCCCGGAACGTACCAGGGCTCGGTTTCCATTGCGACCTCTTCCGGAACCCAGACCGTGGGCGTCACGCTGGTCGTCGCCAGCGGCGCAGTGGTTCAGGCGACTCCCGGCAGCATCAATTTCAACTGGCAGCCCGGGAACGCCAGCAACGTCCAGACGGTTCAGGTGGTTTCCAGCGACGGCTCGGGCATTCCGGTTACGGCCACGTCCTCGGCCAGTTGGGTCACCATTTCCAACCAGACGAGCACCACCACTCCCGCAACCTTCACGGTAACGTCCAATCCGTCGGGGCTGGCGAACGGGCTCAGCGCCGCGACGGTCACCGTTACCACCACGGGCGCCGCCAACGGCACGGTCATTATTCCTGTAGTCGCAAATGTCAGCAACTCCACCGGCAGCACCGGCAACCTGACGCTGAGCCAGTCTTCGCTCACCTTCAACGGAGTCCTGAACGGAGCGCAGCCGGCAACCCAGACCCTAACCGTCAGCACCAGCACCACGGGCACGGCGTTCACGGCGTCGGTTCCGTCAACCGGGTGCACATGGCTGACGATTTCGCCGAGCGGCAGCCTCACGACAAGCCGGTCGATTACCGTCTCCGCCAGCCAGACAGGGCTTGGCGCCGCCACATATAGCTGCAACATCACCCTGATCTCCGGCGGGGTTTCACAGATAGTGCCGGTGAGCCTGGTCGTCAGCACTTCGGGCACGGGCGGCGGGTCGGGCAGTATCTCGGTCAACCCCAAGTCGCTGAGTATTACCTACATGTTGGGTAGCAGCGATGGACCGGGGCTGAAAGGGATCATTGTTTCCAGCGCTTCGGGTAGCGCCAGCGTGGGCTTCAGCGCCACGGTTACGAGCGGGAACACCTGGCTTTCCGTCACTCCTGTGACGGCAATGACCGAGCAGACGCTTTCGGTTATGGTCAGCCCCGAGAATCTCGCCGCGGGCACCTATCACGGAAACATCCGAATCACGCCGAACGGCTCCACCTATGTGGACGTTCCGGTGACCCTGACGGTGCAGTCGCTGACCGTGACGGCTTCGCCCGCCACCCTCACGTTCAACTACCGGGCGGGTGACCCGGCTCCGCAGTCGCAGACGGTAGCGGTGGCCGGCGGCACGGGCCTGACGTTCAGCGCCAGTGCCGCGAGCACCGGCAACTGGCTGGTGGTCACTCCTAACACCGGGACGACGCCCGCCAACCTGACCGTTTCGGTCGATCCCACGAACCTGACTTCCGCCGGACAGCAGACCGGTACGATCACGGTTCTGGGAACCGGAACTTCGACCAGCACGGCTACCATCACGGTAACCATCAACGTCACCGCGCCGCTGCCGACCATCAACGGCGTGACCAACGGCGCCAGTTTCGCCACGGCCTCCAGCATCTCGGCCGGCGAGATTATTACCATCTTCGGCACCAATATCGGCCCGGCCACCCCCGCGGGGCTGACCCTCGATTCGAACGGCAACGTTTCGACTACGCTGGGCGGCGTGCAGGTTCTGGTGGGCGGATACCCGTCCCCGATGATCTACGCCAGCGGCACGCAGATTTCGGCGGTGGTGCCGTACGAAATCGCGTCGCCGGTCTTCCGCCCCTACCCGAGCGTGCAGGTCAAATACCTCGGGCAGACCTCAAACGGCATACAGATGACCCAGGTCACTTCCTCCCCGGGTCTCTTTACCTATCCCCCCTCAGGCACCGGTCAGGGGGCGATCCTCAACCCGAACAACAGCGTGAACTCTTCCGGCAACCCGGCCAACAAGGGGGACATCGTCGTCCTTTATGTGACGGGCGAAGGCCAGACCAATCCGGCCGGCGTCACGGGTAAGGTGACCACGGTCAATCCCGCCGGCAATCCGCTCACTCCGCAACCGGTGCTGCCGGTGGCGGTCCTGATCGACGGCCAACCGGTCAATGTCACGTTCTACGGCGAAGCTCCGGGAATCGTATCCGGGGTCATGCAGGTGAACGTGCAGATCCCGACGGGCGCCCGTTCGGGCAATCTGCCGGTTTCGGTGCGGGTCGGCTCGAACATCAGCCAGACCGGCGTTACCGTTTCCGTGAAGTAAGTACCACAACCGGGGTGGGCCAGTGCGGCCTGCCCCGGTTTTCTTCAGTACAGTAGAAACATGCGGCCCTTTCTGGCCTGCCTTCTGGCCCTCCCGGCTCTGGCAGCCAATCCCTCCCCGGTTTCCGTTGCTCCCGTTTCATTGACATTCACCCAGCAGACCGGAATGACCGGTTCGGCCGTGCAGGGGTTTTTCCTGACGGGTCCACAGGGAGGCTCCTACACCATCTCCCGCTCCCCTTCCGCGGGCTGGCTTCAGATAGTCTCCAGTTCCGGGAATTCAGCTTTGGGCGGTACGCTCCCGGACTTCGTCCAGGTCGGTGTGACTACACCGAACATCGGTACCTACAACACGACCATCGGGTTCGTCACGCCGGCGGGAACTTTGCCGGTCAACGTCACGCTGAACGTTACAGGCTCGCCTGTACTGGTGGCAAATCCCGGGATCATCTACTTCAACTACACGGGGATTTCTTCATCCGTTCCGGTAACGAACTCGGTGCAGGTCTTTTTGACGATTAATGTTCCGGCGCTCATTTCGGCGACGAGTACGACGCCCTGGCTCACGGCCAAGGCCAGCGGATCCATCGTTCAGGTGACCGCCGATCCCACGAAAGTGCCCGGCGATATCGCGGCAGGTACGGTCGAGGTCCGGGTGGCGAACGTCAAAGTCGGCAATGATCCTCTGGTGGTTCCGGTCGTATTCCTACGCAACGGCCTGTTCAGCCAGGGGCCGAACGTCACCCGGATCGTCAACGGCGCCACCTGGGCCGACGCTCAGGGGATTTCCCCAGGCGAGATCGTGACCATCGGCGGCACGGCGCTCGGCCCGGCCACCCCCGCGGGGTTGACCGTGAACCAGGACGGGACGGTGGCCACCACGGTCGCCGGGACGCAGGTCCTGTTCAACGGCGTCGCCGGGCCGATCGTCTATACCAGCCAGAACGTGGTTTCGGCGGTAGCTCCCTATGAAGTGGCCGGAAGCAGCAACGTCTCGGTGCAGGTGGTCAACAACGGCGTGGGCTCGAACGCCCCGAGCCTGCCGGCGGCGGCATCCGTCCCGGGGATTTTCGCGGCAAATGCGCAGGGGAGCGGCCCGGGAGCCATTTTGAATCAGGACTATAGCGTGAATTCGCCGTCCAACCCCGCCGCCCCGGGGTCGGCGGTGAGCATTTATGCCACGGGAGAGGGGCAGACGGCGCCGCCGGGGAAAACCGGGTCGGTGACGTCCCGGGGCAGCAATACACCTGGGCCGGCTCAACAGGTTACGGCCACGGTCGGCGGCCAGCCGGCGGACTGTGGAATTTGCCGGGGAAGCGCCCGGGCTCGTCTCCGGGGTGCTCCAGGTAAACGTGCAGATTCCCCAAAACGCGCCCCCGGGCGATTTGCCGGTGGCCATTTCGGTGGGCGGCGTGGCCAGCCAAAACGGAGTAACCGTCTCCGTCAGGTAAGGATACACGTTTCGACACCGGCCTACGTCATCCCTTTGTGGGTCAACTTCGTCTAATGGTTGGATTGCTGGCGGTGTGCGCCTTTGCGGGCGACGCCAACCTGGACGCGCTCCTGAAGGGTGTGGAGGCGCGTTACAACCATGCCAAAACCCTGCAAGTCACGTTTAAAGAGGACTATACGGCTCCCGGACGGCCTCGCCGGACGGATATCGGGCTGCTGATGCTGCGCAAGCCCGGCAAAATGCGCTGGGACTACTCGCAGCCCAAGGGCAAGCTCTTCGTATCGGACGGAAAGAACCTCTGGCTCTACACGCCGGATGAGAACCGGGTGGAAAAGATGAAGCTCAAGGAGAGCGACGACATGCGCGCCCCGCTCGCCTTCCTTCTCGGTAAGTTGGACTTCAGCAAAGAGTTCCGCAATATCGAGGCCAAGCCGGAGGGGGCCGGTACGCGCATTGTCGCCCAGCCTAAAACCGACAATCTGCCGTACTCTGCCGTGGAATTCGTGGTGACGCCCGACAAAGTCATCGAGCAGGTGAAAGTCACGGGCTTCGACCACTCGGTTCTCGATTTCACCTTCGGGCAGGAGCGCATGAACCCGGTGCTCGAAAGCCGGCTTTTCGAGTTCCAGATGCCGAAGGGGGCGGAACTGGTGGAGGAATCCCAGTAGCCTTATGGCCGACTTCGTTCTGAAGTACGCGGACAGCCGGGGGCAGATCCACCAGCAGGTGGCTACCGCCGGGTCGGAGAAGGAACTGCGCGACAAGTTCTCGCAGCAGGGTTTCCTGATCTACTCGATCAAGCCGCGGACTTCGGGGATAGCGGCGCCGGCGATCTTCAAAAGCCGGAAAAAGCTCAACCTGGAACGGTTCCTGATTTTCAACCAGCAGTTCGTCACGCTGGTGCGCGCCGGCCTGCCGATTCTGAAAGGTCTGGACCTGCTCGCCGAGCGCCTCACCGACCCCAAGCTCGGACCCTACATCAAGGCGATCCGCGACGAGGTCCGCGGCGGCACGCTGCTTTCCGAAGCGTTCCGCATGCAGGGCATTTTCCCCAAAATGTACGTCACCTCGGTGATGGCGGGGGAAAAAAGCGGCAGCCTGACGGAAGTGCTGGACCGCTACATCAGCTACCAGCGGATCGCGCTGGCGGTGCGCAAAAAAGTCGTGGTCTCGCTGATGTACCCCTGCGTGCTGATCGTGCTGGTGATGCTGCTGATGGTGTTCCTGGTGACCTACGTGGTCCCGACGTTCGCCACTTTGTACGCCACCATGGAGGCGAAGCTGCCGACCATGACGGTGTGGCTGATTGCGATCGGCACCACGGCGCGGAGCTACATCCTGACACTCGCGGGAGCCGCGGTCGCCGGTATCTTTCTGTTCCGCTGGTGGGCCAAGCGGGAATCCGCGCGGGAAAAGATCGACCGCGTTAAAATGCGGCTGCCGATCGCGGGCGATATCTGGCTGAAGTACCAGGTGGCGCAACTCTGCCGCATCCTGGGGACGCTGCTGACGGGCGGCATCCCGCTGGTGCAGGCGATGGAGACGGCCGCCGATTCCCTGAATACGCCGGTGCTCAAGCACGCGGTGGAAGCCGCCGGCAAGAGCGTGCGCGAAGGGCAGCCGCTTTCCGGGTCGCTCAAAGCTTCGCGCATGTTTCCCGGGCTTGCCACCGATATGATCGAGGTGGGGGAATCCACCGGCGCGCTCCCGGCGATGCTGAACAGCGTGGCCGAATTTTTCGAAGAGGACGTGAACACCCGGATGACGGCGACGCTTTCGCTGATCGAGCCGGCCATCATGATCGTGATGGGTTCGTTCGTGGCGTTTGTTCTGATTTCGTTGTACCTGCCGATCTTTTCGCTGGCGGACACGATTCGGTGAGGATGAAGGTGATGGTGGATAGGCGTGGCTGTGGTCTCAGCGCGGACTATGAACTCATGGCGGACTATAAACTCACCGCGGACTATAAATTCACCGCGGAGACGCGGAGGCGCGGAGGAAAACGCGGAGAACACAATAGGATTTTGAGATCACGGAGGGAGCGGAGGTCTCGTGACTGTCCCGCTAGCTCCGCTAGCTCTGCGATCTCAAAAGCAGTTTTGTCGTCTTTGGTCTTCTCCGCGTCTTCCTCCGCGTCTCCGCGTCTCCGCGTTAAGAACGCCATCTCCGTCTGGTTCCGGCTCTGCCGGGCCATGAAGCAGGCACGAATTGAGGTGAGCCATGGCCACAGTTGAAAAAACCCGGATAGCCGATCCACTGGCGGAAGTCGAGCAGGCCCGCACCATCGCGGCGCGCTACCTCTGCGAGTATGTAGACCTGCGCGAGGCTTCGATCGATCACGACCTGTTCCGGTCCATCCCGGTGGACCTGATGTTCCGCTACAACTTCGTCCCGATGAAGTCGCAGAACGGAACGCTGGATATCGCGCTCTCCGATCCGCGAAACCTCAACATGATCGACGAGCTCGGCTTGCTGCTGCAGAAGAAGCTGCGGGTCAAGGTGGCGACGCTTTCGCAGATCGCCGAGCTGCTGAAGAAGACCGAGCAATCGCAGCGCGTCCTGGAAGAGGTCACGGAAGGGTTCACGCTGGACGTGGTGGCGGAAGAGGGCGAACAGGACGAGACGCTCTCGATCGACAAGCTCACGGCCGCCGATGCCGATATCGCGCCGGTGATCAAGCTGGTGGATACCACGATCTTCAACGCGCTCGAGCGGCGCGCGAGCGATATCCACATCGAATCGCGCGACCAGGAAGTCGCCATCAAGTACCGTATCGACGGCGTTCTGCACTACGCCATGCCGCCGATCGCCAAGGACTGGCAGTCCACCATCATTTCGCGCATCAAGGTCATGAGCGAGCTGGATATCGCCGAGAAGCGCGTCCCGCAGGACGGCCGCTTCCGCGTGCGCTACAAGAACCGCCTGATCGACTTCCGCGTCTCCATCATGCCGACCATTCACGGCGAGGATGCCGTGCTCCGCGTGCTGGATAAAGAGTCGATGAGCGAGAAGTTCGCCAAGCTGTCGCTCGACGTGGTGGGATTTGCGGACGCCGACCTGGTGAAATTCCGCCGCTACATCACGGAACCGTACGGCATGGTGCTGGTGACCGGCCCGACCGGCTCGGGCAAAACGACTACGCTCTACGCGGCGCTCAGCGAGATCAAGAACGACGAAGACAAGATCATCACCATCGAAGACCCGGTGGAGTACCAGATCAAGGGCATCACGCAGATCCCGGTGAACGAGAAGAAGGGGCTGACGTTCGCGCGCGGCCTGCGCTCGATCCTGCGCCATGACCCGGATAAGATCATGGTCGGCGAAATCCGCGACCAGGAGACCGCGCAGATCGCCATCAACTCGGCGCTCACCGGGCACCTGGTGTTCACCACCGTGCACGCCAACAACGTGCTCGACGTGCTCGGCCGGTTCCTGAACATGGGGGTGGAGGCGTACAACTTCGTTTCGGCGCTGAACTGCATCCTGGCGCAGCGGCTGGTGCGCGTCATCTGCGAGCACTGCAAACGCCGGGTGGAGTACCCGGATGCGCTGCTGATCGAGAGCGGCCTGCAGCCGGAGGAGTGGCGGGACATTCCGCTGTTCGAGGGAGCGGGCTGCTTCGAGTGCGGCGGGACGGGATTCCGCGGCCGCTCGGCGATCCACGAGTTGCTGGACCTCACGGACCGGATCCGCGAGATGATTCTGGATAAGCGGCCGACTTCCGAAATCAAGCGCGCGGCTCGCGAAGATGGAATGACCTTCCTGCGAGAATCGGCCGTGGACAAGATGCGGACGGGCATCACGACGCTGCGGGAAATCAACAAGGTGACGTTCATCGAGGCATGATGCTCGACAGTTTCAAATCCATTCTCCAGGAACCGCCGCCCGCGATGGCGTTCGAGATTTCCGAAGCGGGGATCGCCGCGGCGCGGATCGCCGCGCGGGCCGAACTGGAGTTCCATGCGCTCAAAGCGGGGACGCTTTCGATCTCTCCGCTGAGAGAGAACGTCACCGATCCCGACGAATTCATGACCGCGGTCAGGTCGTTCTCCGGCGCCCACGCCCCGCGCAAACGGCGGGACATCGCGCTGATTCTGCCCGATTACTCCACCCGCATCGCGGTGCTCGATTTCGACAGCTTCCCATCCGACCCGAAGGAACAGCTCTCGCTGGTGCGCTTCCGCGTGAAGCGCAGCGTGCCGTTCGACGTGGAGTCCGCGGCGGTGAGCTACTTCGCGCAGCCCACGGCGGAGAAGAAGCTGGACGTGGTGGTGGTGATGGCGCCGCTCGAAATCGTGGCCCGCTACGAATCGCCCTTTCGCACGGCGGGCTGGAACCCCGGGCTGGTGACGGCCTCCTGCCTGGCGGCGCTCGAACTGGCTCCGGAACGCGGCTTGAACGTAGTTGCGAAGATCACGGGGCGGGTCCTCACGGTGGTAGTGCGGCAGAAGAGCGTGCTCAAACTGGTGCGCTGTCTCGAGCTCCCGTCGGCGGACGTGGAAGACGTCGCGGCCGTGCTGCTGCCCACCTTTGTTTATATGGAAGACAATCTCGGCGGCCGCCCGGAGCTGCTGACGCTCTGCGGCTTCGGCAGCCGCTCCGGGGAGGTTCAGCAGCGCCTGCGCGAAGAACTTGGGGTCGAAGTGGAACCGATGCGTTCGCCGCTCGGACTCCCCGGGGAGAACAACGCGGGACTGCTGGGGTATTTGCGGTCCCTCGGGCGGAACAACTGAGATGAAGATTCCGATCAATCTCGCGAGCCAGCCGTTCCGGCGCGACCGCCCGATGGTAGCCGCCTCGATTGGGGTCAGCCTGCTGCTGGTGGCGACGCTCGCGGCGCTGATCTCCCTCTCGCTGACCGACCGGGCGCAGTACGCCGATCTGCGCCACGACGTGGACCGGCTGAATACCGACATTCGCAAGGCAACCGCCGAACAGGCGCAACTCGATAACGTGCTGCGCCGCCCCGAGAACGCCGAGGTGCTGGAGCGCAGCGTCTTCCTGAACGCGCTGCTGCGGCGCAAAGGCATCAGTTGGACCCGCATCTTCGCGGACCTCGAAAAGGTGTTGCCGTACAACGTGCGGGTGATCCAGATCCACCCCTCGGTGGACTCGCTGAACCGGGTCTCGCTCGATATGCAGTTGGGCGCCGAATCCCCGGCCCCGGTGATCGACCTTTTGAAAACCATGGCGGACAGACCCTTCGCCAACCCCGAAATTCGCATGCAGCAGGCGCCGACGCAATCCGAGCCGCTGTGGCGCTATCGCGTGAACGTGGAATATGGCCAGAAACTTTAGCATCCGGTGGGTGCGGATCAAGGACCCGCGCGTGGTCGCGCGCGTGGCGATCGGAGCGCTGCTGGCGGCCAACCTGGCGGCGGCCGTATTCGTGTTCCACCCGTTCGGCGGCGGACCGGACGACCTGCGGCGCGAGCAGGAGACCGGCGGCGCCCGGCTCTCGCAATTGCAGAAGCGCCTGGCAGGCAGCAGGCAGCTGGTGGAGAAGGTCGATACCGCGCGAACGCAGGGCGATAAATTTCTCGGGCAGTACTTCACGGATGAGGGCACGACGTCTTCGGTGATCCTGGCCGAGCTGACCCAGACATCGAAAGACGCGGCTATCCGGATGGGCACGGCGCAGTTCAATACCGAGCCGATCGAGGGCAGCGACACCCTCAAAATGCTGAGCATCCAGGTGGGGTTCGAAGGGACCTACGCCAACCTGACCAAATTCGTGAACCTGCTGGACAAATCGCCGCGGTTCATGATCATCGAGAGCATGCAGGCGGCCGCGCCCCAACAGCAGAACGGGCAGGCCCTGAATGTGACGTTGAAGATCGACACGTTTGTAAAAGGAACAGCAGGAACGACGATATGACGATTGGCACCCAGGACAAGAAGAAGCTGGGCTTCCTGGCTGTGTTAGGACTCATCGCCGCTTACACGGTGTACGCGAACCTGCTTTCCGGGCCCGACATTCCGCGAGATTCTTCTGCCGGCTCCCGTCCCGCGGCCTCGTCCGCCGCGCCGGAGGCCGCACCCATCCAGCAATCGGCGCCGCCGCGCCCCGCGGCTTCGCGCGCCCGGAGCGAAGAGTTTCATCCGGTGCTTCATTCGAAGCGCGCCGAGGAGCGGCTGGACCCCAAGACCATCGACCCTACCCTGCGGCTGGACCTGTTCGCCAAAGTGCAGGCAGTGGAGCTTGCCGGCGGAAGCCGCAACCTGTTTCAGTTCTCGGTCGCGCCGCCTCCCAAGCCGGTGGAGATGCCCAAGGGGAAAGAGCCGAAGATCGTTCCCAGGCAGGTGATCTCGGTGACCGGGCCGGCGGGCCCTGGCGCGTCACCCCCGCCGCCGCCGATCACGCTGAAGTTCTACGGTTTCTCGACCACCGCGAAGGGCGGTAAGAGGACGGCTTATTTTCTGGATGGCGACGAGATCCTTTCGGCCTCCGAGGGCGATGTGCTGAAGCGGCGCTACAAGGTCGTGAAGATCGGACCGACCTCCGTGGTGGTGGAAGACACGGCCGGAAAGCGGCAGCAGTCGGTGCCGCTGGTCGAGGAGAGCCAGAGTTGAAACGGCGCCGCCAGGAATCGGGCTTCGCACTGCTGCTGGTATTCCTGATGGCGGCGGTCATTGCGATCTCGCTCTATATGGAGATCCCGCGGATCGCGTTCGAGGCTCAGCGGCAGAAGGAACAACTGCTGATCGAGCGCGGCGAGCAGTACAAGCGCGCCATCCAGGTTTTCTACACTACCAACAAGCGCTACCCCGCGCGGATCGAGGAGCTGGAGAACCTGAACAACCGCCGCTTCCTGCGGCGGCGTTACATCGACCCGATGACCGGGAAGGACGAGTGGCGTCTGGTCCACATCCAGAACGGGGTGTTGACGGACTCGGTGGACACCAAGAAGAAAGACGATAAGGATAAAGAAAAGAGCGGCAATTCGGGCCAGTATGTGGCGGAACTGGGGGGGATCGGCCAGACCCCGGTTTCCACCGGGCAGGGCGGCGCGAACCTGGCGAAGAGGCGGCGCGATAGCGACACCGGCACCGGCGGAACCCCATCCAGCGGCACGAATCTGCCGGGCATGCCCGGTGCGGACGCACAGAACCCGAATTCGCCCGGCACGCCAGGAACGTCCGGCCCGGGAGGCACCCCCGGGAATCCGAATATGCCGGGACAGGGAGGCATGCCGGGCATCCCCGGAGTTCCCGGATCGAATATGCCGGGGCAGACGGGCTCCTCGGGTTCGTCCGGTAACAGCGGTTCGATCGGAAGCGGGGCCTATATCGGCGGCGGCTATGGAATCGGCTCGCAGCCGGCGACGGCAGCGGGTGGAACCACGCCCCCGGTTCCGGGATCCCCCGGCGCGCCAGGCGGCTTTCAGGCAGGCAGCGGCATCGCGAACCAGTCTCCCACTCCCGGTCTGGGACTCCAGCAGCCCGGGATGAACCCGCAGGCGCAGAATGCGGCGGCCGCCATGATCCAGCAGATCCTGACGCAGCCGCGGCCGGGCGGCATGCCTACCCCCGCGCAGGGGGCGCAGATCGGCGGCGGCATAGCCGGGTTCGCCAGCAAAGACGACGACGATAGCATCATGGTCTACAACGACCATACCAACTACGGCGACTGGGAGTTCATTTTCGACTTCACGAAATACCGGCCTCCGCCCAACCCCCTGCAGGGCGGGCAGGGAACCCCCGCGTCGCAATTGGGCAGCACGCCGGGAAGCCCACTGGGCACGCCTGCCTCGCAATTGGGCAGCACGCCGGGAAGCGGTTTCGGGCAGAGTCCCGGAGCGCCGCCGAATCCGACGATCCCCCATTAACGCCCGGTCCATAACCATTGGCGTACTGTTCGGACCGGCCGCGCTGCTGTATAGTGCGGGTGAGTCATGATGCTCTCCGCAGCCAACGGCACCGAAGCGAAGGCGGCCACAACACCTTCGCGCCCCATCATCCCCGACCGGGTGGACGACCTCGGGATTCCCCGGGCGGTCGTCAGCGACTTGATTTTACGGTACTTGTGGCTGCATGGCTCGGCCAGCCTGGAGGCCCTGCATGACACCCTGAAACTCTCCTTCCCGGTCCTGGAGACGCTTTTCCACCAGTTCCGGCAGCAACAACTTCTGGAAGTCAAAGGCATGGTCGGCAACGACTATGCCTTCAGCCTGACGGTTGCCGGACGCGCACAGGCCACGGCCCGCAGCGAGGTCTGCCAGTACGTGGGCCCGGCGCCGGTGTCCATCCAGCAATACGAGTCGGTGGTCCGGTCGCAGGTTCCCGAGGTGCGGCTGAGCCGGGAGAGCCTGCGGCAGGCCTTCAGCGACCTCGTGCTTCCGGACGGGTTGCTGGACCAGTTGGGGCCGTCGTTGATCGGGCACCAGTCGCTGTTCCTTTACGGGGGAACCGGGAACGGCAAGACCAGCATCGCGGAGCGGATCCTGCGGATCTATCGCGACACAGTGCTGGTTCCTTACGCGGTAGAGGTTGACGGGCACGTCATCACGATATTCGATCCGGTGGTTCACAAAAAGGCCGAGTCCGATGAGGACGAATTGCTGGACCCGCGCTGGGTGCGTTGCCAGCGTCCGTGCATCACGGTGGGCGGAGAGCTCTCGGCGGCCATGCTCGAACTGCGAATGGACGAGAGCACTCATGTTTTCATTTCGCCTTGCCAGATCAAGGCGAACAACGGCATTCTGATCATCGACGACTTCGGCCGGCAGGTGCTCACGCCGCGCGAGCTGCTGAACCGTTGGATCGTTCCGCTCGACCGCCGCGTGGACTATCTCACGCTGGCTTCGGGCATGAAGTTCCAGGTGCCCTTCGAGCTGATGGTGGTCTTCTCGACCAACCTCGACCCCAAGGACCTGGCCGACGAAGCGTTTCTGCGCCGCATCCAGACCAAGGTGCTGGTGGAGAATGTCTCCGCCGAGGTCTTCGACCAGATCTTCATGCGCGTGATGCAGAGTTTCCAGGTGCCGTGCGAACCCGGCTGCGCCGAATATCTGCGGGAGCGCTGTGCGGATGCGGGAGCGAAATACCTGCGCGCCTGTTACCCGGTGGACGTCTACAAACTGGTGAAGGCCATCAACGAGTACGAAGGCCGCCCCGTGCGGATGTCGCGGGCCAATATCGACCGCGCCGTGGGCCTCTACTTCGCCCGTACAGGCGCCGTGAGCCAGTAAAGCGTCCAACAGGAGCCGCGGCGACTTCACCGCGAGCCGGCCGCTTACCGGGATCGGCGAACACTGCGCCAAGTCACCTTCTTCCACGCTTCGCCCGGCATTCTCCGCTACAGAACTGCTACAACCTGAGAGCGAGCGAGAGACCAATCACGCCGTTGTTGTCCCAGCCGGTGGGGAGGTTCACCCACACACGCAAGTAGTAAGGCCGGATGGCAAAGGAATCCGTGATGGGCAGACGGATTCCCGCCTGAAGGCGATCTTGAGTGAACTTGCCGCCGGCGGCGAAGCTGTTCGCACCGGGGACGATGAAGAACTCATTGTTCACGACCAATACCGGCGGGCGCGCCATACGAAGGAGCAGGGCATATTCGAAGCCGGGACGGAGCCGGACGCGAGCCGAAGCAATGCGGTTCGCGGGAAATCGCCCCTCGGTCAGGGTGCGGAGGATGGGCCGCAACCGGCCGTGCTCCGTGGTCAGCGTGACGTTGAGCAGCAAGCGGTTTTCGTAGGGAGTTGCCGTGTCGCCCGGGTAGCGCTGATAGCGATAAATCGGTAGCAGCATCATCCACGGGCGCGGACGAAAGGCCATGCCGCCCTGGAAGAAGTACTCAAACAGGTTGGAGGCTTGCTCGTCGAGCCGCTGATGGAATTCGAACTCCAGTGACCTGTCCCGCGGAAGCCCGGCGGAAATTGTCTGGTCCAACCAGAGTCCGAACCTCCGCTCGTTTTCCGGATCCTGCTGCGGCAACAGCGGCTGAGCCACGGCAGGGATCGCCCGCAGGCAACAGCACAACGCCACGACAGCGGAAGGTCCCGCTCTCCGAAGAGCGCGGAGCCAACGGTTCGTGGAACCGGACAGAGATTTATTCCTGGCCATGTCGGTGTGCCGCGCGCCGGGTGAACGAAAACCGGTCATCATCACTTCAGGCGAGGAAGTCCACTCTTCCCGTATCCAAGTTATACAGTGCTCCCGCAATCTTGACCGCCTTCGTGGACTCGAGGTTGCAAAGTACCGGGCTGTTCGCCCGAATGTAATCGATCGTCAACTCCACATTCTTAAGTGCCACAGCGTCCACGAAAGCCGGATTCTTCGCCGAACGATCGCCCGTAAACGCAGTCGCCTCGACTGCCGGGCGAATCTTCGCGAGCAACCCGGTTAGATTACCCAGCTTGACTCCTTCGATGGCTCCTTTGATCGCGCCGCAAGAGGTGTGTCCCATCACCAATACGACTTTCGCTCCGGCCGCCTTGCAGCCGAACTCCATGCTGCCAAGGATGTCGTCGTTCGCGATATTGCCGGCTACACGGCCGTTGAAAACATCCCCAAGGCCGAGGTCCATGACAATCTCGGCCGGTGCGCGCGAATCGATACAACTCAGAATGACGGCCGCGGGGTGCTGGTCATTGGCTACCGCCCTCTGCTGCGCGATGTAGTTGTGCGTTGGCTGCTCGGCGCCCCGGAGAAAGCGCTGATTTCCCTTCTTCATGAGCGCGATGATCTCATCCGGGGTCAATTTGTCTCGTTGTTCCTTGGTCATCGTGCCGGCGGCATAGGCCAGGCGTATCCCCAGGCCCCCGCCACCCACGACCGCCGTAGTTCCCAAC
Organism: Bryobacterales bacterium; assembly: GCA_963796485.1. Classification (GTDB taxonomy): domain Bacteria; phylum Acidobacteriota; class Terriglobia; order Bryobacterales; family Bryobacteraceae; genus CAWCDJ01. Next base: position 1,214,735 of record CAWCLV010000004.1, on the reverse strand, counting down.
TGTCTTAGAAAACGTCTGCGATCCGAAACATTCCTATTTTTCACGAAAAGTACTCCTTTTCTAACGAGGCCGGCTATTTCACAAAATCGAGCGCAAAATAGGGCGCCGCGACGACTCGCGCTTATCGAGGCATCTCACTTCAGATTGAAATAGACACCGGCCATAAAGATGTTTCCCTTCAGCATGTTTGTCACGTGGAATTCGTTGATCCAGCGGAGTTGAAAGGTCACGCCGGGATTGTCCGCTCTCGCGGTGTAGACAACCGTCGGGCCGACACCCCATTTCCGGCCCGAGAAGCCATTTAAGGTTTTGGCTAACGGCCCCGTGTCGTCCGTAATCTGCGTCTGGTTCGCTATGATCGCACCAATCCCAACTCTCTTCTGGCCGAAGTACTTGATCGCCATGCCATCCCAATGAAACATGGTGCCGCTGCCATAATCCGTGGCCCTGTTGCGCTGGTAGATATCGAAACCCACGAAATTGTCGAATTCCACTTTGTGCCTTTCCCAGTAGTAGGTATGCCCGAAGTTCGGCATGAAGGTAACTACGCCCATTCCCACGTTCGAAATATTGCCGACGCTCCACAGGCCCGTGGGAGCCCAGATCCAGGTGCTGACCGAAAGATTATTGTTCTCGCTGAAGTGGATACCGACCGTCACCGGGATAAAGATGATGTCGCCGACACTTGCATTTGAGCGACTCGTGCCTGTGAAGACATTGTTAGCCACTACCGAACCGCTGGCGCCCCACCAGTTGACGGGCAGCATAAGCGCAGAAGAGAAGTTGACCTTCGTCATCTCCGTTTTCCAGGTATAGCTGGGTATCACAACGTTTATGCTGGCATTGGCCTCGTCGTTGGACTCGGTCACGCCCGCAATGGGATCGATGCGGCTACCTCCCATCGCTGCCGTATAGCCGAAGGGGAGCACCGTCAAACCGGGGCCGGATGCTGGCCCGACGACCGCGACTCCCGGTATTACCCAGGTACCTGTGATCGTACGGCCGATACCGCCATCGACGGCCAAAGCCGGCATGGCTGCAGCGGCAAATGCGAGTCCCATTGTTACAAGTCTTCTCATACTGATCAACCTCTCGACTGTTACTCTCCGACGGTCTCTGGTCTCAGATTCTCCGGGGTCAGAATGAGAGACTCCAAAGAACGGCGTTGGATTCACTTTTTCATGTCCATCCGATGCCGACCAGTCCGGCGAGAATCAGATACCCGAGCGAGACGCCATGGGGCCCGATCCAAACCAGCGTGGCAATCGTGAGCTGCCGGATACTTTTCCGCTGGAGCGAAACGCAATGTCTGGCACGCTCCCACTCGAGCAGAAGCAGAACTTACGAATCCCGAGGCCCAAACGTTGCCTCCAGCACGAGGCTCGCGTTTTCCCCCACTGGCATTCGCATCACTTTTGTGGCCCAATGATTCTCAACAGCAACACTTGGCCGGGCCGATCACGGGGTTTCGGCCAGACGAAAATGAACCCCGGCTGGCTTGGCCGAATCGTCTGTAGTGGTTCGGGAGTTCGCCCGATCACTTCGGTTAAACCAATCTCGGGAGGACAACTCATGAAGTTGACAGAGAGAGAGTTCGACAAGTTACTCATCTACACGATGGCCGATATCGCCCTGAAGCGGAAGGCCAAAGGCCTCAAGCTCAACTATCCGGAAGCGGTCGCGATCATATCGGCAGCCGCCTTGGATGGTGCACGCGCCGGGGCCACCATCGAAGAGGTAGCCAAGAGCGCGCGCACTGCGTTGACCACGGCTGACGTAATGGATGGCGTCGCCGATATGATTCCGGTGCTCCAGGTAGAGGCCGTGTTCACCGATGGCAGTCGCCTCGTAACGGTCCACACGCCGATCCAGTAACAAGTAATTAGGGGAGGTTATCAATATGGCTGAAGTGAAAGCGGGACCAAAGGTTGCTCCTGACATCGACCCGGCCACGGCGGATGTCGCAGTTGGTGGTTATGTGTGCCATTCGGCGGCGATCACCTTCGATGCGGACCGGCCCGTGACGACTCTCAAGGTCCGCAATACCGGCGACCGGCCCATACAAGTGGGATCGCACTTTCATTTTTTCGAGGTGAACCGTGCCCTGGAATTCGACCGCACGGAAGCTTTCGGGCTGCACCTCAACATCCCTTCGTCGACGGCGACACGGTTTGAACCTGGCGACGAGCGCGAAGTTCATCTGGTCCCCTACGCCGGCAAGCGCGCCGTCTACGGGTTCAACAATCTGGTCGATGGCCCCACTGTGGGCAGGGATGCCGAGAAGATCAGGTCCAAAGCTGTTGCGCTCGCGGCAAAGCGAGGCTTCCGCTCGACGTCGCGGGAACCAGTGGCCCGATAAACCGGAAGCGACGTCAGTCGTGTATGTCCGGAGTCTGTCTCTTGAACAGGAGGAGCGTGTGAGTACTATTTCTCGGGAAGAGTATGTGGGCCTGTTCGGTCCCACGACCGGCGACCGCATCCGCTTGGCGGATACCAGGCTATTCGTAGAAATCGAACGCGACTTACGCGGCGGCTACGGCGACGAGATCGTTTTCGGCGGCGGTAAGAGCATGCGCGAAGGCATGGGCATGGACAACCGGGTGACGCGGGCGGAAGGTGCTCCCGACCTCGTCATCACCAATGTGACGATCATCGATGCAGTCCTGGGTGTGGTCAAGGCCGATGTAGGCGTCAAGGATGGACGCATCTGCGCCATCGGCAAGTCCGGAAATCCGCAGACAATGGACCGAATCACGCCCGGTTTGGAAATCGGGAATGCCACGGACGCCATCTCAGGCTCGCATCTCATTCTGACCGCCGGCGGCATCGACACGCACATCCATTTTATTTGTCCGCAGCAGGCGCAGGCGGCTCTGTCCAATGGCACCACCACCTTGATCGGCGGGGGCACGGGACCTTCCGACGGGTCGAGCGCTACCACGGTGACACCGGGCCCCGGAAACATCGGCATGATGTTACGCGCGTTCGAAACCTGGCCCATCAATGTGGGCATTCTCGCCAAGGGGCATGGGCATGGCAAGGCCGCTCTGATAGAGCAGATCGAGGCCGGAGCGGTCGGCGTGAAGTGCCACGAGGACTGGGGCACCACTCCGGCTGTGCTTCGGTCCGCCCTTACCGTCGCGGACGAGACCGATACACAAGTGTGCATCCATACCGATACTCTGAACGAATCGGGGTTTGTCGACGACACGATCGCGGCATTCGAGGGGCGCGCGGTCCACTCGTTCCACACCGAGGGATCGGGCGGCGGGCACGCCCCCGATATTATCAAGATAGCCGGACTGGCCAACGTCTTGCCCTCTTCGACCAATCCCACGCTCCCCTACGGAATCAACGCGCAGACGGAACTCTACGACATGATCATGGTGTGCCATCACCTGAGTCCCGACATTCCGTCGGATGTCGCATTTACCGAGAGCCGCATCCGCGCCGAGACCATCGCGGCCGAAAATGTCCTTCAGGATCTGGGCGTGATTTCGATGTTCTCGAGCGATTCGCAGGCGATGGGGCGGATTGGAGAGTGCTGGCTGCGGTGCATCCAGACGGCTGACGCAATGAAGTCCGGGCGCGGCAAACTGCCCGAAGACGCACCCGGCAATGACAATTTCCGGGTCCTCCGCTACGTGGCGAAGATCACCATCAATCCGGCCATCACGCACGGCATATCCGACGTACTGGGCTCGGTCGAGGTCGGCAAGATTGCGGACCTCATCCTGTGGGAGCCTGCTTTCTTCGGCGCCAAACCCAAACTGGTGATCAAGCACGGCCTTATCAGCTGGGCGGTGATGGGCGATCCGAATGCGTCTTTGCCGACGCCGCAGCCGACCTACTATCGGCCGATGTTCGGCGCCTACGGTGATGCTTTGCCGTCCACTTGCGTCACCTTCGTCTCCGGAATGGCACATGCGGCCGGGATCAAGCAGCGCCTGGGTCTCAGGCGGCAGGTGCTTCCGGTAGGTAAAATCCGCAAGATCGGCAAGCGCGACATGGTTCGAAATTCCGGGACGCCGAAAATCGAAGTGAACCCGGAGACGTTCGCCGTCACCATCGACGGCGTACATGCTACCGTGCCGCCCTTGAAAACGATCTCGCTCAACCAGAAGTACTTTTTCAGCTGAGGAGCACGTCATGGTGATCATTGAAGGCGTCCTGGGCAATATTAGTGATCCTGAATGGGCTGGGCGGCTGTCCGCCGCTCATGTAGATCTGCTGGAGGTCGACCAGTGGGAGGTGCAGAAGAGCCGCTTCCGAAAGACGAGCGCCGACGGCACCGAGCTGGCTATTTCGCTCGAGCGCGGCACGTATATACGCGACGGCGACATCCTGGTCTGGAATGCTAAGGCTGCCGAGGCCATCGTTGCGCGAATCGACCTGCGCGACGTGATGGTTGTGCATCTGGATGGGCTGACACGGCTCGGACCCGAACTGGCAATGCGCACCTGCGTGGAACTGGGCCACGCGGTGGGTAACCAGCATTGGCCGGCCCTGGTCAAGGGTAACGTCGTTTACGTGCCGCTCACGGTCGACCGCAAAGTGATGGCATCGGTCATGGATACACATCGCTTCGAAGGCATTCGCTACGAGTTCGTAAGTGGCCGAGAAGTCATTCCCTACCTCGCTCCGCACGAATCCCGTCGGCTTTTCGGCGGCGCCGAAGGTCCGGTACACTCGCACATACATGGGAGTCATGCCGATGTCGAGGCCGGCACGGGCAACGTACACGGACGCCCACCGGTTCGGGCTCGCGAGCATTCGGGATCCGATGCTCCTTCACAAGTCTCATCGGTAACGCGGGTTTCCGGGAATGACTATGGGGAATGAGGCGGCCGGAGAGCCCGGCAGCGCAACGTTGTTCGCACGCATGCTGCAGTTTGGCGACTCGATGCTCCCCATCGGCGGATTCGCGTTTTCCGGGGGCCTGGAGTCCGCCATCCAGAAGGGTGTCGTAGCCGATGTCGCCACTCTCCATGCGTTCACTCTTACCGCTGTGGAGCAGGCGGGGCGTGGCGACGGCGTCGCGTTGATCGCTGCGCACCGCGCCGCAACTGCCGGCGACGTTGATTCGCTCATCCGGATCGATGAGCAGGCACACATCCGCAAGCTCTCCGAAGAGATGCGCACAATGTCGGTGCGCATGGGAAAGAAGTTCACGGAGCTTGGCGTCCAGGTTATCGGCGCACCCCTGCTCTGTACATGGCGGGAATGCATAGAAACGTCCGTTACCCCGGGATGCTATCCAGTGGCGCTGGCGTTAGCGTTCGCAGTGCAAGGTCTGCCGGCACTCGGAGCGTTCGCCGTGCACCAGTATGGTGTGGCGGCGACGACGCTGAGCGCAGCGTTGCGGCTAATGAGAATCAGCCACGTCGAGACGCAGAAGATCCTCTATCAGCTCGACGGGAGGATCGAGGCCGCCTACGAAAAGGCCGCTGCAACTCGATTGTCCGACATGTCGGGCTTTGCGCCGTTAAAGGAAATCGTGGCCGCTGTCCACTCGAAGGCGCATGTCCGATTGTTCATGAATTGACTTGGATTGGAGAGACGAATGTCGAAGAGAATCACGCGCATCGGCATAGGCGGCCCCGTGGGCTCAGGCAAGACTGCAATCGTGGAAGCTATCACGCCGAGGTTTCTGGAGGTCGGCACCAAAGTGCTCATCATCACAAATGATGTGGTGACGACTGAGGACGCCAAACACGTCCGGCGCGTCCTCAAGGGCGTTCTACTGGAGGAATGCATCATTGGAGTGGAAACCGGCGCCTGCCCCCACACCGCGGTGCGCGAGGATCCGAGCATGAACCTGGCTGCCGTCGAAGACATGGAGCGGCGCTTTCCGGATAGCGATCTCGTGCTGATTGAAAGCGGCGGCGATAACCTGACACTCACTTTTTCGCCTGCTTTGGTCGACTATTTCATCTATGTGATCGACGTGGCCGCCGGCGACAAGATCCCACGCAAGAACGGGCCCGGGATTACGCATTCGGACATCCTCGTTATCAACAAGACCGACCTGGCGCCTTACGTCGGTGCCAGCCTCGACGTGATGGAGCGAGACTCGCGACTCATGCGCGGTAGCAAGCCGTTCCTGTTTACAAATTGCAAGACAGGCGAGGGCATTCCGGAACTGGTGGAACTGATCGAAAAGGAGTTCCTGTTCGACATAAAACCGCGCGCGCGAGGGGTGGCATGATGCCGGCGGCCGCCTCCGCTCCCTGGGCGGCGGCCGATGCCCTCGGCGCATCGGCTCCGGAGCTGACGGAGTTCCAGGATGAGCCGCCCCAGATGAGGAGCGGCACGGCCGGTAAGACCGGTTTCCTCCGCCTTGAATTCGAGCGCCGCGGCAACCACACGATCCTTAGCAACGTTGACTACCGTGCGCCTTACATGGTGCAGCGCGCGCTGTATTGCGACCGGGAAATGCCGGACTTGGCTTGTGTCTTCCTGATCAATACCAGCGGCTCTATTGTGCAGGGCGACCGGCTCACTCTCGACGTCATGGTCGGTCCTCGCGCTCAGGCGCACGTAACAACGCAGGCGGCAACCAAGATCCACACGATGGATGCCAACTATGCGGCGCAAACCCAAATTATTACGCTTGCCGCCCAGGCGTACCTGGAGCTTCTTCCTGATCCCTTGATCCCGCACCGGCATGCGCGTTTTATCAGCGATACACGAATCTTTCTCGATCCAACGGCCACGATTCTCTTTTCGGAGATCATCCAATCCGGCCGCAGATATCATCGTCCGGACGAGTGTTTTGGCGCCACCGTAATGTCGATATCGACCGCCGGTGCGCGTCCCTCGGGCCACACCTTGTTCATCGAGAAGCTGGTGATCGAGCCGCAGCGGCATCCGATGAGGCAGACAGGAGTGATGGGCTCATTCGAGGTGTTCGGCAATGTGCTTCTCTGCACGCCCAAGGAGAAAGCGGATCGTGTTTTCGAGCGCACCCAAGCCGACGTGGACCCTGCGCGCGGATTGGCATTTGGCGCTTGCCGGCTGCCCAACGATGCCGGCTTGATCTATAAGGTGCTGGGCCGCGAAACCGCGCAGGTCAAAGCCAAGGTGCGCGAGTTCTGGGGAATCGTGCGCGAGGAGGTCATTGGCGCGACCCTCCCTCCGCCGTTTCTCTGGCGTTAGTGGGCCAAGGCGCCTAAAAATACAGTTCCAACCGGGGGATCAACACCCCCACGGAGGCAAGTATGGGGAAACTCTCGGCATGGTGGCAACGCCTGATAGCGTCGTCCAGAATTCTACGGTTTGTCGATATCAATCTGCGCGGCGTGGGGCAGGTGATGTTTCAGAACAATCCTCTGACCGGGGCGCTCTTCCTGGCCGCGATCGGCTGGGGTTCGTACGCCGCCGGTCTGCCCCAAGTGTTCATTGCGGGCGTGGTGGCAGTCGTCGTGGCAACCTTGACAGCACATTGGCTGCACACGGACGAGGCGTCGCTTGCCTCTGGTCTTTATGGCTATAACGCCTTCCTTGTAGGTCTCGCATTGGCAACGTTTTTGGCCCCCGGGCCTTTGCTTTGGGTGTATGTGATACTGGGTGCCGCAGTTTCGGTGGTCGCCATGCTCGGAATCGCCAATGCCGTCCAGGCATGGGAGCTATCCGCGTTTACATTTCCATTCGTCGTGATAACATGGCTTCTTCTCCTGGCCACTTACGGGTTCTCCGGGCTCAGAGGCGCTGCGCTTCCTACTGCTCGCATCGTATCCGAATTCCAACCCTACGCAGCCGGCCCTCTTAAGATGGCCGACCTTGTTCAGGGAGTACTCCACAGTATTTCGCAGGTATTCCTGAAGGGCAACGGCTGGGCTGCGCTACTCTTGCTCGTAGGGCTGGCGGTAAATTCCGTTCCAGCCGCGGCATTCGCTGTGGGAGGCGCGATAGTGGCGGTCGCTACCGCACATATCTTTGGCGCGGAAAGCGCGCTCATTACCGCCGGTCTCCTCGGGTTCAGCCCAATCCTGACGGCGATCGCGCTCGGCACCGTGTTTTATCGGCCCAACTGGCGCGTAACCCTGTACGCGGCGTTGGCCACGGTGTTCACGGTCGTCGTGCAATCGGCTCTGAATGTTGCATTGACGCCGTTAGCCATTCCGGCCCTAACCGCCCCATTTGTGCTCGTATCATGGCTCTTCCTGCTTCCGAGGCAGTACTTCGAACCGGGTTCGACCGCCGACGTCGATGCCACCGACCTGGATGTGAGGAGACCGGCCGCGTAGGTTGACTGTTAACTCCGATTACGGCGTATATCCTGATGCTAGAAGTGTCGGGCGTTTCATTGGTTAACGCCCGCGCCGTCTTCGATGACGCACAGCACCAAAACCGGCACCCATACCCCCTCCCATCAGGACTCCTCGGCGTCCACCTATCAGCCCACCGACGGCTGCTCCGCCGAGTGCTCCGGTACCGACAGTCCGTGAAGCACTACCGCGCCGACGAGCCGTATGCTGTTGCGGGTGGTGTTGCGTGACCTGCGATTGGTGTTGCGCGACCTGCGATTGGTGTTGCGCGACCTGCGGGTGGTGTTGCGCGACCTGCGAATGGTGTTGCGTGGCCTGCGAATGGTGTTGCGCCGGCTGAGCGATGGCGACAGTGCCCAGCATCAGTCCGCCGGACAAAACGCCTGCTAATAAACGGTTTTTCACGCCATTCAACCTCCGATTTCAGTGTATTCCCTCTCCCCCGGGAGTGAGGCTAAGTTTATCTCCGTGCCTGCGCTGCGCCAGGCTTCGCCCAAAACCATAGCTTCGATGGCTGTGAGTTAAGTCCACCGGAGCCGATCGACAACCATTGCGACTCAGGCACCTGCTTCAAGTGCTTTATATGTTGTCTTATTGACATCCTAGACCACATCGATCCGGTAACATATCCGGACGACGACCCGGCAGGCCATCTCGGGCGTGATTCAGCACCGCCGGAACCGTGCAACGGTTGGTATTCCACGCGCGCGAGTTACGGATTGTAGTTTCGGTAACCTTGGCCGCCCTGCGAATGTTCTACGCACCGCCGCACATCGCTGCATAATCGAGAGATATGGCTGGGGGACCAGGACGATCCGTAGCGTGTCCGCTGGCTATTGCCGCCCTACTTGCACTGGTTCCGCCGCCGCTCTCCGGAGGCGCAGACCCGCCGCAGAACGCGTCTGGCGTACAGGATGAAGTCGAGCGCCTCAGATCCCAGGTCCGGAGGCAAGAGGAAGAGATCGATGAGCTACGCAAGCGCCTTGATTCGCAACAGGAAATGCTCGAGAGAATGGTTCCCGCGACCGCGGCGCCGGCAGTCCGGCCGTCGTCGCCGCCCGCTCGACCGCTCGCACACGGCGCACTGCTGAATTCCTCACCCGTCAAGGGGCCGTTATCTCTAAATCTTGGGGGCCTGACTATCGTTCCCACGGGCTTCCTGGACTTCTTGCAGGTCTGGCGATCCAAGACCGACCCCGGCGGCTTGGCGACCAACTTCTCCGGGATTCCATTCAACAATACGGTGCTTGGCCGTCGCCGGCAAACTCTTTCGAGCGCGGCGAACTCGCGGCTGGGCGTTCAGATCACTACGCGTGTGCTCGGCTTCGATGTCCTGGGCCTCGTAGAAACGGATTTCAGGGGCTACTCCCCGAACAACATCGCGACCACTACAAACACTTTCGCCCTCCGGATGCGCCTTGCGTTCTTGAACCTGCGCAGGAACCAGTGGGAGTTTCTCGCCGGTCAAAACTGGAGTCTCCTCACGCCCGCGCGCAAAGGGATCTCGCCCTATCCGGACACGCTATTCCTGACCAATGATATCGACCCGAACGTCCAGGCCGGCCTTGTCTGGGGCCGGACGTCCCAATTACGCCTCGTCTATCATGCAGGCCCTAGCGTGGCGCTAGGCTTGTCCTTTGAATCGGGGGACGCGTACTCCGGTGGTTTGGCAGGCGGTGGCACCATAACGCTGCCCAGTGCCTTGGCTCCCAACTACTTCGGCCAGGTAGACCTCTCAACCGAGAACGGGAACGCCGTTCCGAATCCGAATCTCGACTGGGTTGCGAAGTTCGCCTTTGATCCCACAGTTAAATCCCGTACGATCCATTTCGAGATGGCGGGACTGATGAACCGGTTTGTGTTCTACAACCCGCTCAATAATCGTCGATTCAGTATTATGGGGGCCGGGGTCACCTGCAATGCCGGCATCGAGATAGTCCCGCATCTGATGGTGTTCACGAATAACTTTTATACCAATGGCGGTGGCGACTTCATCTTCGGGGAAGCTCCGGCTCTCGTTATTCAAGGCACCGGCGCGCCGTCCCTCATGCCGGCCGCGTCCACCGTGGATGGCCTTGAGTACCAAGCCACACAGAAATTGAGATTCTCGGCCTACTACGGAGGAACGTGGATTGATCGGATCTCGACATTCGATCCCGTGACCCTGCAGCCTGTCGGTTACGGGTTTCCGGGCTCTCCCGATAGCCAAAACCGAACCATCCAGGAGATATCGGGCGTCATGACTAGAGTTCTCTGGAATAGTGCGAGTTACGGAACCTTACAATTCACCACGCAGTACTCCTGGCTGATCCGGCGCCCCTGGTTCGTTGCTCCGGGCCAGCCAGGCAGCGCGAGCGTCAACATGGTCTATCTCGGGCTTCGATATCTCCTGCCAGGCCGGGCAGAGGCATCGAATTGAGATACTCCCGCCTCTCCGGGCCTGACGCTGTCGGACTGGTCGGGGGACTGCGGCTAATCTAACTCGAAGCGTCCGCTTATTTCAAAATTCGGAACATATTCGAGAAGTCGTCCGTCCACACGGGGAACCCGGCCTGCGGCCGCAGGGCTACTCCTCGCGCTCTCAATTCCGGATGGGCGGCGGCTGTCTCGCGGTTCATGATCAGGGTCCAGGAGCAGGTGAAGCAGAGGAAATCGTCGTCGGACGCGGTGAAGCGATAAACCAGCGCAAGTCTGTCGAAGGCGCTGGCAGCCCGCTCCATCACGGGATCCAGCCGTAGATACTTGTTCGAAATGTTCACGGCCAGAATGCCGCCCGGTTTGAGATGGCGGAAGTAGGTGCGGAAGGCCTCGCGGGTGATCAGGTGGACGGGCACGGAATCGCCGGAAAAGGCATCCATCACCAGGATGTCGAACTTCTGGTCGGGCTCCGATTCGAGTACGAGGCGCGCATCGCCCACCGCCACCTCCACCCGCGCCGGGGTGTCGCGCAGATAAGAGAACTGAGACTGCGCGATGTCCACTACCTGTTGGTTGATCTCGTAGATCCGCAGCACATCCCCCTTCCGGCCGTAAGCCGCCAAGGTCCCGCAGCCGAGCCCGAGGATGCCGATCCGGCGGGGCGATCCTTCGAGCGCCGTCATGGCGAGGCCGATCCCGGATTCGGGGCAGAAATAGGTGACCGGGCGGCGGCGGTACTCTTCGCGGAGCATCTGCTCGCCGTGGTTGATGGTGCCGTGGAGCAGGTGGCGGCTGGCGTCCTCGTCGAACCGGGGGTCGCCGCTGTCGTAGACCCGCAGCTGGCCGTAGAAGTTCCGGGCCACTACGCGGAAGCCGTCCACCATCTGGTACATGCCGATGCCCAGGCAGGCGAGATAACCCGCGAGCACGGCGCCGACCGCCACTCCGGCCCACCGTCTACCCGGCGGCAGCGCCCTGGTAAACACGACTGCGGCGAGGACCGCGCACAGGCCCAAGCCGATGGGAAACTCGTAGTAGGCCCGGAAGAAATTGGGCGCCACCAGGCCCACAAACAGGCCTCCGCAGGCGCCTCCGAGCGATACCAGCACGTAAAATCCGGTGAGGTGGCGGGGATTTGGCTTGAGCCGCGCCAGTTCGCCATGGCACACCATGCAACAGACGAAGAGCGAGACCGAGAATGCCGCCAGCGCGGTGGGCACGCTCATCTGCGTCACCGGTTGCAGCCAGGCGATGTCGACATTCTGGCGGCCCGGCCAGAGGCGGTACGCCATGAACGCCAGGGAGAGTCCCAGCAGCGGGGCGAAGACGGCGCGGCGGTAGAATTGCGGCGCTTCGAAACAGAGAATAAACGTCAGCAGGTAAACCGCCAGCGGCAGGATCCACAGGAAGGGAATGGCGGCCACGTCTTGCGTAAGATGCGTGGTCACCGCCAGCAGCAGCACCGAAGCCGTAGACGCAAGCCCCAGCCAAAGGAGTTGGACGGGCCATCGCGGGGCGGCATCGTCGATTTCCGCGGCGTCCCGATGCTGCGGTTCCGCCTGAGGCGTCAGTACAAAACGCCAGGCGGTGGAGGCGCACGCCGCCGCGAAGACTACGAAAGCCGCCGACCAGGTGTAAGCCTGTACGCGCGAGGAAAAGTTCGGCTCGATCAGGAACGGATAGCTGAGGAGCGCCGCGAGCGACGCCGCATTCGAGAGGGCGAAGAGCCGGTACGGCATCCCGTGCTTGTGGGTGCGCGCGTACCATGCCTGCAACAAAGGGCTTGTGGACGACAGCAGAAAATAGGGAAGTCCCACGGTAACCGAGAGCAGGGCCAGGATTCGCAGGGAGGGCTGCGCCACCGAAGTCGTCTTCCACGCGGGATTGGGAAGCACCGGCAGAACGGCCAGGCTGGCCACCAGCGCCAGGGTGTGGAGAATGGCCTGACGTTTCGGGGCGCACTTCCGGTTCAGCCAGTGCGCATACAGGTAGCCCAACAGGAGCATAGTCTGGAAGAACAGCATGCAGGTGCTCCAGACCGCGGACGTTCCTCCGAACCAGGGCAGGATGATCTTGGCGATGATGGGCTGTAGCTCAAAGAGCAGGAATGCCGAAAGGGCGATGGTGACGCCGTACAGCAGCATGGCCCCTCAACTCCAGTAGTTCCGGTCGAGGCTGCGATACTGTACCGCTTCGGCGACGTGTTTGGCGGAAACGGTTTCCGATTCGCCCAGGTCCGCGATGGTGCGGGCAACCTTCAGGATGCGGTCGTGCGCGCGGGCGGAGAGGCCCATCCGCCGCACGGCCATTTCGAGGGTGCGCTCGCCCGAGTCGTCGAGCGCGCATTGTTTCCGGATCATCCGGCTGGGCATCCTGGAATTGTAATACCCCCGCGCCTGCTGGGTGGTGCGCGCCCGCTCCACGCGCCGGCGAATCTCCGCCGAGGATTCGGATACGGAAGGGCCGCGCAGTTCCTTGTAGGGCACGGCGGGGACTTCGATGTGGATGTCGATGCGGTCGAGCAGCGGACCGCTGATTTTGCCGAGGTATTGCTGAATCTGGCCGGGAGTGCACCGGCACTCTCTTGTGGAGTCGCCGTAGAAGCCGCATTTGCACGGATTCATAGCAGCCACCAGCATGAAATTCGACGGGAAGCAGAGCGTCATCGTGGCCCGTGCGATCGTGACGGTCCCATCTTCCAGCGGCTGCCTGAGAATTTCCAGGACGTCGCGCGGGAACTCCGGAAACTCGTCCAGAAACAGAACGCCGTGATGCGCCAGGCTCGCTTCGCCCGGCCTGGGCATTCCCGGGCCGCCGCCGATCATACCCGCGTCGGAGATGGTGTGGTGCGGCGCGCGAAAGGGCCGCTCCCGAAGCAGGCCCGAACCGCTGTGCAGCATCCCCGCGATGCTGTGGACCTTCGTCGTTTCGATGGCTTCCGGAAAAGTCAGCGGGGGAAGTATGCCGGCAAGCCGCTTCGCCAGCATCGTCTTTCCGGAGCCCGGAGGACCGATGAGCAGTACGTTATGGGCGCCCGCGGCCGCCACTTCCAGGGCGCGTTTCGCCGTGGTCTGCCCGCGGACGTCGCGAAAATCGGGGGCGGTCGGCGAGTCCGGAGGCGTGCCGTTGCTGCTGGCGGAAGCGGGAGTGAACTCCTCCGGCCGGGCCAGCAGCGCGACCACTTCCGCCAGATGGCGCACGCCATAAACCTGAACACCTTCGACCACCGCGGCTTCCGCGGCATTCTCCGCCGGCAAAATCAGGAAGGGAATACCCGTGTCCCTGGCGCAGACGGCCACGGAAAGCGCTCCCCTGACGGGCCGGATGGCGCCATCAAGCGAGAGTTCTCCCATCAGAATATGGCGGTCCAGGCCCTTGACGGTCCCCATCGCGCCCAGGATCCCCATGGCCATGGGGAGATCGAAACCCGCGCCTTCCTTGCGCACATTGGCGGGAGCGAGATTGATCGTGACCGCCTTGTTTGGATATCCGAAGCCGGAATTGAGGAGTGCCGATTTGATGCGTTCGCGGCTCTCGCGAACCGCGGTGTCGGGCATACCAACCATGACGAAGTCGCGCGCCGAGCCTGACGAGTACATGTCGACTTCAACATCGATCAGGTGTGCATCGATGCCAAACACGGCGGCGCTGCGTGTTTTAAACAGCGCCATAAAAAGATGTGAAGACCCTTTGAGTCGAGTATACGTTATCGACAAGGCCCGCCGCAGGTTTTGTGGGGCCGACGTCCAGGTCCGGCTGCTGCAGAACCGGATACTGCGGGTCCACCCGCCGTTGACGAACGAAACGCGCCGGCCTCTGTGCGGAACATGGCGAACCTGCGGTAAACTCATAAATGCCAACCCCCCGGCTGATTCGGGCCATCCATTCGATGCGTCCCGAAGGGCGGGGAATTCGCGGCCGAGTGGCGAAATTGGCAGACGCAGCAGACTCAAAATCTGCCAGAGCCTAGCTCTGTGAGGGTTCAAGTCCCTCCTCGGCCACCATCATCCAGATCAAGGCTCGGCTCTACGCCAATTGCGGGGGCAAGCTCCAATCCCAGACCTTTCTAAAGAACGTAGCGCGGCGCGGTCATGCCGCAGGGGTACTTCGACGCCGGCTCCGCCGCGTGAATCCCGGTGGGCGCTCCGGCGCGCCGATTCCATCAGCCGGGGTTAGCAATGTCACCTGCTACAATGCCGGTTACTCCCGACTGGAGACATAGTAAGTCGGTTAGTCATTTTGTATGAGCCAGATGGAACGAATTTACGAGATTGACCGGCTCCTGAAGAGCCGGCGGACGACGCCGATCGAGGTTCTGATCGCGGCTGCCTCCGTTTCTCGCGCCACCATCATTCGCGACCTGGCGTACATGAAAGACCGGCTGCGGGCGCCGATCGTGTGGGACCGCGAGAGCCGGGGGTACCGGCTGGACGGACCGTTTGCGGTGCCCGCGCTATACCTGAGCGACGCGGAAATCCATGCGCTGCTGGTTCTGCACCAGCTGGTGGTCCGGATTCAGCCCGCGTTCCTGGCGGAGCACGTGGAGCCTCTGCGTAAGCTGCTTCACGAGGTGCTCGGTCCGGCGGAAAACGATGCCGAAATGGAACGCCGGATCCGGATTCTGCAGGTCGCCTCGCGCCCGGTTTCCGCCCAACATTTCCAGACTGTTTGCCGGGCTCTGTTGGGGCGGGCACGCATGCGGCTGGTTTACTACAGCCGGACTCGCGACCAGAAGTCGGAGCGGGTGGTATCTCCTCAGCGGCTCGTGCATTACCGGGACAACTGGTACATGGATGCCTGGTGCCACTCGCGCCAGGCGCTTCGCAGCTTTGCGCTCGACGCCATGCTCGAGACGGAGTCCGCGGAGGGACGGGCTGTAGATCTTCCGGACCACCAGCTCGACCGTGAGTTGGGGGCCGGATACGGCATCTTCGCGGGGGAACAGGTGCGGACTGCCGTGTTGAAGTTCAGTCCCGAAATGGCACGCTGGGTTGCCCGCGAACGCTGGCACCGGCTGCAGGAAGGCTGCTTCGAAACCGACGGCTCCTATATTTTGAAAGTTCCCTATTCGGCGGAGCGTGAACTGCTCATGGACGTCATGCGGTTCGGCCCCGAGGTGGAAGTCCTTGGCCCGCCGGAGCTTCGGGAGCGCGTGTTCACGGCTCTCCAGGGGGCGCTCGCCATCTACGCCCCGAAATAAATCGGGTTACAGGCTCACGCCGTGAGCCACTGCCCGGCGTAAATTCATTTCAAACAGCCAAACGAGGTTCTATGGACGAGCGTATTTTCGATGCGCTCGCGGCAGGCGTCCCCGTCATCACCCGGGGCGCCCGGCTCGCGCGCGTGATCCGGCGGAGATTCGACGAGCAGCAGCAGGCTCGCGGCCTTGCGGCGTGGCCTTCGGCCCCGGTGATGCCGTGGTCCGCCTGGATCTCGATGCTTTGGGACGAATATCGCCACACCGCGCCGGACTCGCCGGTACGGCTCGGCCCATGGCAGGAGTGGGCGCTCTGGAACCGCGCGGTGGGCGATGCTCCGGAAGCCGCGGAACTCCTGCAGCCCGCCGCGACCGCCGCCGCCGCACAGCAGTCCTGGGCGCTCGCCATCGAATGGCGGATCGACCTGGGACGCGTGGAAACCGAAGGCGGCGAAGACGCCCGCGCATTTGCGGGATGGGCCCGAAATTTCGCGGCCGCCTGCGGCGCCAGCGGCCTGATCGGGGAAGCGCGCGTCCCCGACCTCCTGCAACAATCCGCCGGCCGGCTGCGGCTGCCTGCGCGCATCCTGCTGGCGGGCTTCGACGAGTTCTCGACGCAACAGTCCGAACTCCTCGACGCGGCAAGCGGGGCCGGGTGCGATGTCCAGATCACCGGCTGGAGCCGGCCGCTCCAGCCCGGGCGCGCCGTGCGTGTGCCCTTTCCCGACGCACGCCAGTCTCTCACCGCCGCTGCGCGGTGGGCACGCCGGCTGCTCGAAAGCCGTCCGGGAGAGTCGATTGGCGTGATCGTCCCCGATCTGCCTGCCCGCCGGTCCGAAGTGGAGCGTGTGTTCCGCGCGGTTCTCGACCCGGCTTCGCTGCTGCCCGGCGGCCGGCAGGCGCCCGTCGTGAATCTCTCCGCCGGCGAACCCCTCTGCGGCTACCCCGCCGTGCGCAGCGCGCTCGCAATCCTGCGGCTTCGCGCGGAAGGGAACGACTGGGAAGATATCAGCGCCCTCGTCCTCGACCGGTACATCGCGGGCGCGGAAAGTGAGCGCTCCGCGCGCGCGAGTCTCGATGCGCGGCTTCGCAAGTTCGGCCTCACCCGCATGTCGCCGGCGGAAGTGGGCCGCAAGGCGGCATCCTGTCCGCAGTTGTCCCGCGTGATCTCGCGCTTGACGCGGGTCTGGCGAGTCGCGCCGGAACGGCAGGCGGCTTTCGGGTGGGCGCGAACGTTCACGGCCGTACTGAAGGCGGTGGGCTGGCCCGGCGAACGGCCTCTCGACAGTCGCGAATACCAGACGGTGGAGGCGTGGAAGTCGGCGCTCTCGGAGTTTTCGGCCGCCGACTTCGCCGCAGGGGAGATGGGGCTCTCGGAGGCGCTCTCCCTGCTGGCGCGTATTGCCGACACGGTCTTCCAGCCCGAAGTCGCGCAGGCGGCCGTCGAAGTCATGGGCACGCTGGAAGCGGCCGGCCTGACCTTCGATCACCTCTGGGTGGCCGGCCTCGACGACGAGACCTGGCCGCCGCCATCCAGTCCCGATCCCTTCCTGCCGGCCCGCTTGCAGCGGGAAGCGGGTGTCCCGCGCTGCTCGGCGGAGCGGGAGCTTTCCTTCGCTATGAAGATCACCGACCGCCTCCTGGCCAGCTCGCCGGATATTGTGGTCAGCTACGCGACGAGCGATGGCGATCGCGAACTCGGCCCGAGTCCGCTGATCCTGCCGCTCACGAAGGTCTCTCCGGCCGACCTCGATTTGTTCGGCGCACCATCCTACGAGGAGGCGATTCGGAGCTCCCGGGCGGTGGAGAGCATGGTCGATGAACAGGGGCCGCCGCTGCCGGAGGATGCCGTCCAGGGCGGCGGAGTGAAGGTGTTCGAGTATCAGGCCGCGTGCCCGTTCCGGGCTTTCGTCGAACTGCGGCTCGGGGCGGAAGACCTGGAATCGCCCGTTCCGGGTCTGGACGCCGCCCGGCGCGGAACGCTGGTCCACTGGACGCTGGAGCGGTTCTGGAGCGAGGTGCGCTCGCAGGAAGCCCTCCTGACGAGGACCGATATCCCCGAGGTGATCCGGGAATGCGCCGCGTGGGCAGTCGGGCGCCTAGAAGAACGCCGCGGCGCGCCGCTGCCGGAGCGCTTCGCGCAGCTCGAGCGGCAGCGTCTGGAGCGGCTGACGGCCGAGTGGCTGGAGTTGGAGAAACAGCGGGAGCCGTTCGAGGTGCTGGAGCCGGAGACGGACCGGGAAGCCGAAGTCGGCGGGATTCAATTCCGACTGCGGTTCGACCGCACCGACAGGCTGCGCGCGGGCGGCGACGTAATTGTGGATTACAAGACCAGCCCCCGGACAACCAAGGCGTGGGAGGGCGATCGGCCCGACGAACCGCAGATACCGCTGTACAGCGTCGTCTACGGCGACGGCGTTTTGGCGGGAGTTGCGTTTGGCATTGTAAAAGCCGGCGCGGCGGCGTTCCGCGGAATCGCGGAACGGCCATCGGCGATCCCTAAAGTCGAGCAGGCCGAACTCGCGCCGCGCATCGACGAATGGCGCGGCGTCCTCGAGAGGCTCGCCCGTGATTTCCGCGACGGCCGGGCGGCCGCGGACCCGAAAGATCTCAACAAATCGTGCCGGTATTGCGCCCTGGCGGGGCTCTGCCGGATCGGCGACGGCGGCACGATCTTCGACGAGGAGGCCCAATCATGATCCCGGATGCAGCGCAACGGAGACGCGCGCTCGACCCGGCGCGGTCGTTCATCGTACAGGCGCCCGCCGGCTCGGGCAAGACGGAGCTTCTCATCCAGCGCTACCTTACGCTGCTCGCCTCGGTCGAGCGGCCGGACGCGGTGGTCGCGATCACGTTTACGAAGAAGGCGGCGGGCGAAATGCGTCAGCGTGTCATCGCCGCGCTGCGCGACTCGGTTGGCCCGCGCCCCGAGGCGGAGCACGCGGCGCTGACGTGGGAGTTGGCCCGCGCCGTCCGGGCAAGAAGCGAGATGCATTCGTGGGACCTCTTCCTGAACCCGAGCCGTCTGGAAATTCGCACCATCGACTCGTTGTGCGCCTCGCTCGTACACGGCATGCCGTGGCTGTCGCGCATGGGGGCGCCTCCGTCCATCGTGGAGGACCCATCCGACCTGTACGGGGAAGCGGCGCGGCGAACCATCGAATCGCTTGAGACCGGCCAGTGGCCCGAAGCCATCGAGGCGCTGCTGGCGCACCTGGACAACGACTTCCAGAAGTTGCAGGCGCTGCTGGCCGCTATGCTGGCCCGCCGCGACCAGTGGCTGCGGCATATCGCGGGCGCGGTCGAACCGGAGGCGGCCCGCGCCGCGCTGGAATCCGCGCTGCGAAATGCCATCGCGGATGGCGTCGAAAAAGCGCGGAGGGCCGTGCCGCCGGAGCACACAGCGGAGATCGTCGCCGTGGTTGCCGCGGCCGGTCGAAACCTGCTGGCGGCGGGCAGGGAAGGCGCCGCAACCGCATGCGCCGGCATGGCCGGGCTGCCGGGTGCGGCCGGCCTCGATGGCTGGCTTGGCATTGTGGAGACTCTCTTAAAGAAGGACGACGACTGGCGCAAGAGCCTCACCGTCGGCAACGGCTTCCCGCCAAAATCCCCGGACAAGAGCCGCGCCGAACAATTGATCGCCGCCCTTACGCCGGTGGAGCCGTTGCGCGCTGCGCTGGCCGACTTGCGCCGGCTTCCGGACCCGTGCTTTTCCGAGCGGCAGTGGAATGCCATGCAAGCCCTCCTCACGCTGCTTCCGATGGCGGCGGCACAGCTTCAGGTCTGCTTCCGCGAGTCGGGAAAAGCGGACTACCCCGAAATCGGCCTCGCCGCGCAGCGGGCCCTCGGGAACGCCGAAGCGCCGACAGACCTGGCGTTCAGCCTGGACCGGCGTATCGAGCACCTGCTGATAGACGAGTTCCAGGACACCTCCGTCACTCAGTTCACGTTACTGGAGAAGCTGACATCGGGTTGGGAATTCGGCGAGGGCCGCACCATCTTCGCCGTCGGCGACCCGATGCAGTCCATCTACCGCTTCCGCGAGGCGGAGGTCGGGTTGTTTCTGAAGGCTGCGAGCGAGGGCATCGGCGCCATCGCCCTGGAGCCGTTGCGGCTGACGGCGAACTTCCGCTCGGCCTCTCAAGTGGTGGATTGGGTGAACGCCACTTTTCCGGCGGTGCTGCCGGCCCAGGAAGATATCGCCACCGGCGCGATCCCGTTCTCTTCGTCCGTCGCGGTCAAAGGCGAACAGCCCGGGGCGGCGGTGCAGTTGCACCCGTTCATCGGCCGCGACGATTCCGGAGAGGCGGCGCAGATCGCCGGTTTGGCGGCGGCCGCGCGGGGCCGCGGATTGAAGGTCGCCATCCTGGTCCGCGCCAAAAGCCACCTCGCGGCCATCATTCCCGCGCTGCGGTCGGCGGGACTGCGCTTCCGGGCCGTCGAGATCGACTCGCTGGCAACGCAGCCGCTGATTCGGGATCTGGCATCGCTCACCCGCGCGCTGTTGCATAGGGCCGATCGCGTTGCATGGCTCGGCGTTCTTCGCGCGCCCTGGTGCGGCCTCACCCTCGCCGGCCTGCACGCGCTCCTCAACGACACGGCTGCCGCGCCAATCTGGGACCTCATCTCCGACGAGAGCCGGGTCGCCCGGCTCGATCCGCCGTCGCGGATGAGAATCGAAAGGTTCCGCCAGGCGTTCGGAGGCGCACTGGCGGACCGTGCCTCCACCCTTCGTGCCAGGGTGGAAGGCGCATGGCTCGCGATCGGCGGGCCGGCCTGCGCGGCCGGTCCGGCCGATCGCGAGAATGCAGCCGCGTTTTTCGAACTCCTCGAAGAGTTGGACGCCGATGCGCCGCTCGACCCCACGGTGCTGGCCGGGCGCATCGAAAGCCTCTACGCCAATCCCGATCCGCAGGCCGGCGACGGAATCCAACTGATGTCCATCCACAAGGCGAAGGGCCTGGAGTTCGATGCCGTGATAGTCCCCGGGCTTGGCCGCAAGCCCCGCGGCGACGACTCGCGCCTGCTGCGGTGGCTGGAACGTCCCCGCCTGGGCGGCGACGCGGATCTCCTCATGGCGCCCATCCACGCGACCGGCAATGAGGCCGACCGCACCTACGAGTACCTGAAGAACATCGACGCCCTGAAGTTGCAGCACGAGTCCGGGCGCCTGCTCTACGTGGCGGCGACTCGCGCGAAAGCGGAGTTGCACCTCCTCGGCCACGCCGAGTTCGATTACCAGAAGGGCGTCTTGAAAACGCCCGGGAGCGGGTCTCTGCTGCACCGCATGTGGAGCGCGGCCCGGCCCGCGTTCGAGCAGGCTGCCTCGACGGCGGTTCCCCTGCCGGCAACCGGCAGTGAGGCCGAACGCACGCCGCGCGCGATCGAGCGTCTGGCGGTGTCGTGGTCTCTGCCGGCGCCGCCCCCGACCGCACCGGTGACGGCGGATCCCGCGATCGAGCGGGACGCGGAGCGCGTCAGCTTCCGCTGGGTCGGCGACACTCTCCGGCACGCCGGCACCGTAACGCACGAGATGCTTCGCCGTATGGCGGAGGACTGCGGCTCCGGATGGGACGCCGCCAGGATCGGCCAATCCGGCGGGGCGATCCGCTCCGCGCTGCTGAGCCTGGGGGTTCCGTCGCGGGAACTCGCCAGGGCCATCGAGACGGTGCAGCGGGCGCTCGTCCGCACCCTGGAGCATGAGCGCGGCAGGTGGCTTCTCCAGGGCGGCGCGGAAGCCGCTTGCGAACTGCCGGTCACCGGCGTCATGGGCCGGGAAGTGATTCACGCTCGCGTGGACCGCACGTTTGTAGACACGGACGGCGTCCGCTGGATTATCGACTACAAGACCAGCACGCACGAAGGCGCGGGGCTCGCCGCCTTTCTCGACGCCGAGCGCGACCGCTACGCGCCGCAGCTAGCCCGCTACCGCCGCTTGTTCGCGGCTCTCGACGGCCGTCCCGTGCGGACGGCGCTCTATTTTCCACTGCTGGGCGGGTGGCGCGAGATCGCCGCCGCCAGCGCCCAGGGACAGGAGGACTGATGGGATTCCGTTTTGTACACGCCGCCGACATTCATCTGGATAGCCCGCTACTGCGTCTCGACGAGTACCCTGGAGCGCCCGTCCAGGAGATCCGGCTGGCCACCCGCAAGGCCTTGGCGCGGCTGGTCGATTTCACGATGGAGACCCGGGCGGACTTCCTGGTCATCGCCGGCGACCTCTTCGATGGCGAGTGGCGCGATTGCAACACCGGCCTGTATTTCATCTCCGAGATGAAGCGCCTCAAGGGCGCCGGCATTCCCGCATACATCGCGCTGGGCAATCATGACGCGGCAAACCGGATGCTGCTTGCGCTCCCCTGGCCCGACCATGTCCACTTCTTCGGCCACAGGAGACCCGAACGTGTCTTCGTGCCCGGCTGCGATGCGGCACTCTACAGCCAGAGTTTTCGGGAACGGCACGTGGAGGAGGATATGACGGCCAACTGGCCTATCGGGGATTCGGGTGTGTTCAACATCGGGGTCCTCCACACCTCCGCGGCCGGCGCTCCGGGGCACGAATTATACGCGCCGTGCACGCTCGACAGCCTGCGGTCGCGCCGGTATCAATACTGGGCATTGGGCCACGTGCACACCAGGACGGAGTTGGCTCGAGATCCCTGGATCGTCTTCCCGGGAAATATCCAGGGGCGCAGCGTGAGAGAGTGCGGCACGCGGGGGTGCTACCTGGTGGAAGTGGACGATAACGGCGGCGTTTCGCTCGAATTCGAGCCGCTGGACGTAGTCCGGTGGGAGGTGCTGAAGGTAGCGCTCGGTACTGAAACCGCCGCGGCCGATCTCGATGCTCTCGCGCGGATTGCGATCGACCGTGCGGCGGCGGAAGCCGGCGGGCGGTCGCTGGCCGTTCGCATTCGATTCGAGGGGCACGGTCCGGCATGGAATCGCGCGGCCGCCGATCTTCCGGGCTTGCGAAACCGGATCCGCATGGCGGCTCAGGATGCGCCGGTGCCCGTCCACGTAGAGAAAGTCGAACTCGTGCCGGTGGCGGAGACCCGGGAAGACGAATCGGAAGCGGGGCCCCTGGCGGAACTGCGGGGGCTGGTGCGCGAAGTTGCAGCCGGCGGGTCGGTTATGGACGAACTCAAAGCTGAGTTCGCCGAACTGAAGACCAGGCTGCAAGCCGCCGTGCCGCAGACGCACGATCCCGTCGATCCGCAGGATTCGGCGCTGTTGCGGGAGGCGCTGGCTTCCATCGAGGCGCTGCTCGAAGGAGGTGCAAGATGAGGCTCGATGCTCTCAACCTGATAGCGTACGGTCCGTTCACCGGCCGCCGGTTGGATTTCGCCCCTCCTTTCACAATTGCGTACGGGCTCAACGAGGCGGGCAAGTCCTCCGCGCTCAGGGCTCTGCTGGACGGCCTTTACGGCATTTCGAACCAGACATCGGACTCGTTTCTGCACCCGTACCAGAATCTGCGTATTGGCGTGGAGATCTCCTCGAAAGAAGGCGGCCTGAGCTTCATCCGGCGCAAGGGGAGGGTGCAGACGCTCCGCGCAATCGACGATTCGGCGGTCATCGACGACAGCATTCTCGAACGGGCGCTGAACGGAATCCGGCGCGAGACGTTCGCAACTATGTTCGGCATCAGCCACGCAGCCCTCGTAGAGGGAGGCCGCGCGCTGGCGGAGGGGCAAGGCGAAGTCGGGCAACTTCTATTTGTTTCGGCCGCCGGGCTGGCCGGGATGCAAGCTACGCTGGCAAGGCTCGAGGAACAGGCCGGAGAGCTATACGCACCGCGCGCAACCAGCAAGTCGATCCACCGCAGCCTCCGCGAATTGCGCGATGCCGAGCAGCGGCTTAAGGAATCGCAGATTGTGCTCTCGCGGTTTCAGGAGAACCAAAAAGCCCTGGAGCAACTGGCAAAGGATATAGGCGATATCGAGGCGCAGGTCGAAGTTGCGCGACGCGAGGCCGAGCGCCTGGGCCGCATCAAAGGCGTCCTGCCGACCATTTCGGATCGGAAGCAGGCTGAAATCGAGCTGGCGCAGATCGACGGCGGGACCCCGCTCCCAAGCGACTACGGCGACCGCTTCGAGGAAGTCCAGAGGCGCCTGCGCGCGGCGCGAGAAGGGGAAGCGGAATACAGCCGGGAGGTTGTGCGGCTTGCGGAGGCAATGGCCCAATTGCACGTTCCGGAGGACCTGCTGGCCGCCGGCGAACAGATCCGGGCACTGTTCGAGCGAAAGAGCGCCATTCAGAAATCCAGGCAGGACTGCGCCCGGCGGACCGCGGAATTGGCGCAGGTGGACCTGAGCCTCGTGGATCAGGTTCAAAAGCTGCGCCCGGGTATGAGGCGGGAGGACGCCGCCACCCTCGAGCCCGGCCTGCTGATCCGCAGCCGGGTGCAGGAATTGGCTCCCGTCGCATTGCGTTTAGAAGCCGATCGCGACGCTCTGGTGCGGGGCCTGCAGGAGGCCCGGCGCAAGTTGGCGGATTACGACGCCCAAATCGCCAATCTGCCTTCGGTTCCGGATACGACGCTGTTGGCCGCGACGGTGGAGCGCGCTCGCCGTGAACTCGACGTGCGCCGCACCCGCGATCTCCGGTTGAAGGCTGCGACCACGGAAAGCGCGATCGAGGTCGCGCTGCGTTCGCTTTCGCCATGGAACGGAACGGCGGAAGAACTGGCGGCCGTGCCCACTCCCCCGGCCGAAACTGTCGAGGAGTTTCGGGAGGCGTTTCAGGCTGCAATCGCGGACGAGCGCGCGGCGCGGGAGAAGTTGGTGGATGCGGAACGGCAACTGGCCGAAACGCAGGACGACCGGGAAAAAATCGTCGCCCTCGAGTCGGTTCCGACCATGCGCGAGCTCGCCGGCGCCCGGGAGTTGCGCGAGTCCGGATGGGGCGCGGTGAAGAGCCTCTGGAAACGGGGCGATGCAGCCCGGGAGCGGGAATTTCTTTCAAGGACGGGGCAGCAGGACCTGGCGTCCGCCTACGAGGGCGCGGTAGCCGGAGCGGACCATGTAGCCGACCGCATCCGCGACAATGCGCAACGCGTAGAGCAGCTAGCGGCGCTCGATGCGGAGATAGCCAAACTCACTCGCAGGCAAGCCGAAGCGGACGCGGCTCTTGCCCGCGCCGCGCAGAATCTGGACGCGGTGCGAGAACGCTGGATCCGCACGTGGGTAGGCTGCGGCATCGTTCCGGAGTCGCCTTCGGCGATGCTGACGTGGCTCCGCCGGCGGGGCGGAATCGCCGAGCAGGTAGAGACCCTGCGGGAACTGCGACAGGAACTCGGAGCACTCGGAGAGGCCGAATCGGGGATCGCGGCGGACCTCCGCCGGCTGCTTAGCGCAGAGGTGGCCGGCGGGGCAGGGCCGGCCGCGGACCTGCTGGCGGTGGCGGAGTGCGTATTGGCCGAGGCCGCTAAAACACGGGAGAGGCGCCAGGCCTTGACGGGCTCTCGCGAAGCGCAGCGTTATGAGATCGACAGGATAGAGCGGGAGATCTGCGATCTGGGCGCGCGGCTGGAGGATTGGCGTCGTAACTGGGCCTCCACCCTGGAGAGCGCCGGATTGCCGCTGGATCTTTCTCCGGTGGCCGCCGAGAATTATCTGAATTCCGTTCGCGACGTTGTCGCCAATTGGAATAAGGCGAAGGACCTGGAGCACCGGATCGAAACCATGCAGTCCGATGCCGACGAGTTTGCCGCGGGAGTACGTTCGTTGGTACGGCTGAGGCTTGCAGTTGCGGGCCTGGAGCCGGACGCCGCTATTGTGCAGCTTCACCAGGCGCTCATCGAGGCCCAGCAGGACCGCAAACTGCTGCAGCAGGACGGCGTGCGCCAGCGGGATCTCGAGCAGAAGCGGCAGGTAGCGGCGCAAGCCGTGGCCCGTCACAACGGGGAGCTCGAACAACTCTGCCGGGAGGCATCTGCGGCGGATGCCGGCGCGGCCCGGGAGCGCTGGGCTGTTTCCAGGCGATGCCGGGAACTGGAGAACCGCATCGCCGAGTTGGACGAGCGGCTTCGCCTGGTCTCCGCCGGAAAGACGGTCCCGGAGTTTCTGGCGGAAGCGTCGGCTGTGGATGCGGACTCGATCCCTGGCGAACTCGAAGAAATCCGGTCCCGGATAGCCTCGCTTCGGGAGCAAAGGGGCACGCTGGAACAGAAGCGGCGGAGCCTCGATGCAGAGGCGCTGGCGATGAGAGGCGGTGACACCGCGGCATCGGCGGCGCAGCAGATCAGCGGGCTGGTGGGCAGGCTGGCCGGCGATGTGGAACAGTACGTGCGGTTACGGACTGCCACCTTCGTCATCCGGAAGGCGATCGAACGATATCGCGAACGCAATCAGGGGCCGGTTCTGGAGCGAGCTGCCCGGATTTTCGCGGACTTGACCCGCGGCAGCTTTTCTTCCCTGCGGGTGGAGAGCGATGAAGGAGCGGCCACTCTCGTCGGCCTCCGCCCGGCCGGAGATGCCGTGCGGCTGGAAGGCATGAGCGACGGTACCCGCGACCAGCTTTATCTCGCCTTACGGATCGCGAGCCTGGAGCACTATTTCTCGTCTCACGCCCCGGCGCCATTCATCGTGGATGACGTTCTGCTCAACTTCGACGACGAGCGTGCCGCGATGGCGTTGCGGGCCTTCGGCGCGCTATCCGAAAAGACCCAGGTTATCTTCTTCACGCACCACCGCCGCCTGGTGGAACTCGCCGCGAAGTGCACGGATGCGGCGGTGTGCGAATTGTGACTGATCGGGGGTTGTGACGCGGGGCCGTTCGCCCCAAAAGTCCGACCAGCCGCCGTCTCCCGCGCCAGGCGGGCGAGCGCGCTTTGTCGTAACGGCTAGCGGTCACCCAGGTACATCACGTGCACGTACGTTCCCAGCCGCTCGTTGTACGCCAGGTACCATCCCGGATGATCGGGATCGTCGTAGATCACGATCTGGTCGGAATCCCAAAACCAGCCGTTCACATAGCCTAACTCCCCGGGAAAGACGCTGAAGTAGTTACCGCCGAACCAGAACCGGGAGGGGCCGCCGCCTGCCAGGCGCCACACGTGTCTGGGCCCGAATCCGGCCGTAAAGTGGCCGTGTTCCCACGGGCGGTCGAGCCGGAAGCGCACGTCTGCACGGCCTTCGTCGTGGCCGACCCAGGTTTTTCCGTCGACGTGCGGGGCGTCAGGATGTCCGGCAACATGATTGAAGTGCTGCGGTGCGGACTGAGTGCGGGACGCGTTTCGCACGGGCTGGGGTCCTCGTGCGGGCGGCGGGCTCGGATGGTACGCCCGTTGTTCGGAGCCGCGCTTTCCAGAGTCGCGCTTTTCAGAGTCGCGCCTATCCTGGGCCGGCGATTGAGTGCCCACCGCGAGCACCAGGAAGGCAAGCGTGAAAAAGCCAACGATAATTCTCATAGGACAATTCTACCTGCGAACGCTCTCAAAGGTCTGAAGCGTTGGGTCAAAGTTCGGAGCCGGCACCGTTTAACAGAACCTTAACAGGCCCTGACATAACCAGAGCCCTGCAAAGCTCGTCCGTTATTCAGACCACTCAGAGCCCAAATGTGGAAGACTGCCATTTTTTTGCTTTTGCTGACTGTGGTGCCCGTCTGGTGCCAGCCGCCCGGAGGGTTCGGCCGCGGCGGAATGCGGTCGCCCGCTTTTCTCGCCCTCGACACCGATCACGACGGCGTTATCTCGGCCGCGGAAATCGCCAATGCGCCTGCCGCATTGAAGTCCCTCGACAAAAACGGCGACGGGAAACTTACCGAAGACGAGGTTCGTCCCCAAATGGGGCAGCGGGGCGGGCGCGGGGACGGGCGCGCCGATGAACCAGGTGAAACCCCGGCGCCGACCCCCGACGACATGGTCAAACTGCTCATGGCATTCGACAAAAACGGCGACGGCCAGTTGGCTCGCGACGAATTGCCGGAGCGCATGCAGGGCCTGTTCGATCGCGCGGACACGGACAAGAATGGCGTCCTTACGGTGGAAGAGATCCGCGCAGCCGCCCGGGCCGCGGCAACTCCGGCCGCGCATGGAAACGGCGAAGGGCGGGGCGAGGGCTTTCGTCGCGGCGGTCGTGAGTTCGAGCGCGGCGACCGCCCCAATTTCGTGCGGCTGGACCCCATCCTCTCGGCGCTCGACAGCAACGGCGACGGCGAGATCTCGGCCGGCGAAATTGCGGCTGCACCCACGGCATTGAAGAAATTGGACGCCAACGGCGACGGCCGGCTCTCCGCGGACGAGGTGCGCATCAATTTCGGTCCAGGCCGCGGCCGCGGTCCCGGCTAGCCCAAGACGAGATCGGGAGAACCCTCACGTATGAAACCATTTTGGTTGGTCATCACCGCCATCTCCACCGCCCTGCTGTTACCGGCGGCGCCGTCGATCGGGCGCGACCGGCTGCGTACGTTCCATCGGGAGAACGTCCTCGGCACCTCGTTTGAGTTGAAGGTGCTCGCAGTTTCGGATGCCGCCGGTTCGCGTGCGGAGGCTGCAGCGTTGCACGAAATCGCCCGTGAAAGCGCCCTCCTCAGCTCCTGGAGCGCCGATAGCGAGTTCAGCCGGTGGTTCCGGACGCGCGGCCGGGCTGTTGCCGTGTCTCCCGAACTCTTCGAGGTGCTCAGCGATTTCGACGCCTGGCGCGAGCGAACCCACGGCGCGCTGGACGCCGCCGCGGAAGTGGTGAGCCGCACCTGGAACCTCGCGGCGCAGCAGGGCCGCACTCCCACCCGGGAGGAACTGGACCGCGCGGTGGCCGCCGCCGCCCGACCGCACTGGAAACTGGATTCCGCCGCGCGGACCGCTACGCACCTGAGCGACACGCCTCTTGCCCTCAATTCCTTCGTGAAGAGCTACATCATGGACCACGCGGTGGATGCGGCGCTGCGGACGCCGGGCATTGCGGCCGCCGTGCTCAATATCGGCGGCGATCTGGTGATTCGCGGCCCGTGGACGGAGCCCGTGAACATCGCCGACCCGCGATCGGATGCCGAGAACGGCACGCCCATCGCGAGCCTTATGGTGAGCGACCGCGCGGTAGCCACCAGCGGCGGCTACCGCCGCGGCTTCGACGTCGCCGGCCGGCACTATTCGCACATTGTGGACCCGCGCACCGGCGAGCCCACCGCCCGCGTACTGAGCGCCACTGTGATCTCACCCTATCCGGCGGATGCCGGCGCGCTCGCTACCGCGTTCTGCGTGCTCACCCCGGAGGAGAGCGCGCGGCTTGCCGCGACCGTTCCGGGAACGGAGTTCCTGCTGATCACGGCCGATGGCGGGCGCATCGCGAGCGCCGGGTGGCGCGAGTACGAGTCCCTCCGCCCGGCGCTGATGGCCGCGGCCAAGCCCGCTCCTTCACCGCTCCCGATGCCGCAGTTCGCCGACGCCGGAATGGAATTGAACATCACGCTGCAAGTGGCGCAAACCGCCGGATTTGCGAAGCGTCCGTACGTGGCGGTCTGGATCGAAGACAAAGACCGGCTCCCGGTGCGGACGCTCGCCCTCTGGTATCAGAAGCCACGCTGGCTACCCGAGCTGCGCAACTGGTACCGCGACGACCGCATGCGCGCCATGGCCGAGGGAAACGACATCACCGCATCGGTTGCCGGCGCCACCCGGCCGCCCGGTAAGTACACGCTGAAATGGGACGGCAAAGACGACGCCGGTAAGCCGGTCAAGCCCGGCACGTATACGGTCAATATCGAAGCGGCGCGCGAGCACGGTACCTACCAGATTATGCGTCAGGCAGTGGAACTCGACGGCAAACCGCAGCAGTTCCAATTACCCGGAAGCCAGGAGATCTCCAGTGCAACCATCGAGTATCGCAAGGCCGCGCGTTAACCCCGCCGGAGCACCGCGGCCGGTCCGGCGCACGCCCGCGGATTCCAAGGCTCCGGCGTGGAAGCGTAAAGCCGCGCAGTGGTCGCGCTGGCTGCACATCTATTTATCGATGGTGAGCTTCGCGATCCTGTTCTTTTTCGCGGTCACCGGGCTGACTCTCAACCATCAGCAGTGGTTCGCGAACCAGCAGAAGACGGTGCAGTACAAAGGCCGCATCGACCCGCGATGGGTGGGAAGCAATGTCGCCAAACTCGAAATCGTGGAGTACCTGCGGTCGCACCATAATATCTCACGGGCGGTTAACGATTTCCGCGTGGACGACGGGCAGGTCTCGGTGTCCTTCAAGGGTCCGGGATACGAGGCGACGGCATTTATCGACCGCCAAAGCGGCGCTTACGACGTCACCAAAACGAAGATGGGACTGGCCGCCGTCCTCAACGATCTCCATAAAGGGCGGGACGCCGGGAAAGCGTGGAGCTGGCTGATCGACGCCTCGGCTGTATTCATGACGTTCGTCTCGGTGAGTGGAATCGTGCTGATCCTGTTCTTGCAGAAGCGGCGCTTCTCGGGGCTGATCGCCTGTACCGCCGGCGTCGTGCTCTGCCTGGTCATTTACCTGGTCTGGGTGCCGTAAGGCGGCCGCCGCCGCGAGGCTGGCCGGCCCGCCGGTCACACCGCAGCGGCTTCGATATACTGATTTCCGGGAACGGGTCGTGGCTGCAGCGACTCTGTTCAGGGGGACGTAATGCCGGGTACTCACTGGTCGCGCCGGGGTTTTCTGCAGGCTGCCGGCATCACGGCGGGAGGTTTCCTGTTGGGCCGAGCCACTGGCTGCAAACAGCAGGGGACGTCCCGGGCGCAAGAGACCGCTTTGCCGGCCGGCGGTCCCGCCGATTATGATCTGACAATCGCTGTGAAGCCGGTGGAACTCGGCCCGCAACGTATCATCTCCACCACTACGTACAACGGTCAATTCCCCGGACCGCTACTCCGCTTCAAGGAAGGCAAGCCGGTCACCATCGACATTCACAACCAGACGGAAATACCGGAACAACTGCATTGGCATGGGCAGTTTGTCTCGACCGATGTCGATGGCGCCGCAGAGGAAGGAACTCCGTTCATTCCTCCTCATGGAAGCCGCCGCATCACGTTCGTCCCAAAACCTTCCGGGCATCGTTTCTACCATACTCATGTCCGCGCGGGAGCCGACTTGAGCGCGGGGCAATATACCGGTCTGGTAGGTCCGGTATACATCGAGCCGAAGGACAACCCAGGCAATTTCGATCGCGAAATATTCCTCACCCTGAAGGAATTCGAACCTGCCTACAGCCGCGGCGGCGACATGGCCATGGACTTTCTGTCGCCCGCAACGACCGTGAAGGAACTGAAGGACACCGGCGAGAATGCCATGAAGCGATCGCTCGCGGGAGGCATGCCTCATGGATTTGAAGTGGGGTACGGCTCCTTTACCATCAACGGCCGAATGCTCGGACACGGTGAACCGATACGGGTAAAGGAAGGCGAACGCGTACTTTTTCACGTGTTGAACGGAAGCGCCACGGAGATCCGCAGCCTCGCGCTGCCGGGACACACTTTCACAGTAGTTGCCATGGATGGGAATCCGATCCCCAAGCCCGTGCCTATGCCCGGGCTGTGGCTGGGCACGGCGGAGCGAGTCTCCGCGATCGTCGAGATGAATCACCCTGGTGTGTGGATCATGGGGGACATGGCGGACGACGACCGGCAGCACGGCATGGGTGTGGTCGTCGAATATGCCGGCCGGCAGGGCAAGCCGCAATGGATCGTCCCCCAACCGTTCCGATGGAACTACGCTCAGTTCGGAAATCCGGAAGCGGCCGTCGCCGAACCAGACCAGGTCTTCGAGATGACGTTCGCCAAGCAGAACGCGTCCGAAGGCGGGTTCAACCGGTGGACGATCAACGGTGTCGCGTTTTCCGAAAATCATATGCAACCGATGTTTCGCCTGAACGAGGGGAAGCGGTACCGCCTCCGCATGCGCAATGCCAGCGACGATATCCACCCGGTCCATCTTCATCGCCACAGCTTCGAACTGGCCCGCGTGGCAGGGCAACGGACGTCAGGCGTGATGAAGGACGTCGTTATGGTTGGCGGCTACCAGGCGGTGGAAATCGATTTTCGTGCCGATAATCCCGGCCTGACGTTGTTCCACTGCCACCAGCAACTGCACATGGATTTCGGCTTCATGGCCCTATTCGACTACGTTCGGACCTAATCCGAATTGCGGCCCTGCCGTGGTAGAGACCGTACTGATCTTGTCATGGCAGCGCACGGAACGCGCGCCGTCCGTCTCCGGCAGTGATAGAATCACTACCACAAATAGGAGGGGACGGATGTTTCGTCTGGATGCGGACCGCCCGGTCCGGTTCTGCGACGGCCTGAAGCGGCGTGACTTTCTTCACGCCGGCGCGCTTTCGGCCCTTGGATTAACGCTGCCGGATTGGTTCGGCTTGCGCGCGCTTGGCGCAACGGGCAATTCCAGCGATGTCAATTGCATTCTGCTGATGCTGATCGGAGGTCCGTCGCAGCTCGACACCTTCGATATGAAGCCCAACGCCCCGGTCGAGATCCGGGGGCCATACAAACCGATCAAAACTAACGTTCCCGGGATCGAGATTTCTGAAAATTTCCCGCGGACCGCGAAGCACGCGGATAAGTTTTCGCTGCTTCGCTCCGTCTACCACACCGCGGCCGCCGTGCACGATACGGGACACCAGATGATGCAAACCGGGCGGCTGTTTCAGGGCGGCATCGAGCAGCCTCACTTCGGCTGCGTCCTCACGAAGCTCAAAGGCGCAAAAGGCGACGTGCCGGCGCACGTGCTGCTGCCGCGCCCCATCGGGAACACGGGCGGCAATATGCCGCACGGCCAGACCGCGGGCTTTCTGGGCAAGCGTTACGACCCATTTGTGCTCAACGCCGATCCCTCCGATCCGAATTTCAAGGTGCCGGACATGCTGCCGCCGGATTACCTCTCGGCGCTCCGGGTGGATCGCCGGAAGAACTGGCGCGAAATGGTGGATCACTCGGTCAGCGCCTTCGAAACATCGCAGGACGCGCGCCTGCTCGATTCCACCTTTCATGACGCCTACACCCTGATGTCGTCGCAAAAGGCCCGCGAGGCTTTCGAGCTGCACCGCGAGCCGGAAGCCGTCCGCGATAAGTACGGGATGAACCGGTTCGGGCAAAGTTGCCTGTTGGCGCGCCGCCTCATCGAAGCGGGCGTACGGTTCGTGACGGTGAACATGTTCGAAACGGTTTTCGACGAGATCACCTGGGATATTCACGGTTCCAAGCCGTTTAGCCCCATCAGCTGCTACCGCGACCTGGTGGGCCCAATGTTCGACATGGCGTATTCCTCGCTGCTCGAAGAGCTGAGCCAGCGCGGGCTGCTCAGCAACACCATGATCGTGGCCACCGGAGAATTCGGGCGCACCCCCAAAATCAACCCGGCGGGCGGGCGCGACCACTGGCCGCAGTGCTGGACCATGCTGATGGGCGGCGGCCCAATCAAAGGCGGCACGGTGGTGGGCGCTTCCGACGAAATCGCCGCCGCGCCCAAGGATCGCCCGGTGACTCCCATGCAGGTGGCGGCGACGGTCTATCGCGGGCTCGGGATCGATCTGTCGATCGAACTGCCCGGTGCGCAGGGCCGCCCGATCCCACTGGTGGATCGCGGTACGGAGCCCATCCGGGAGCTGTTCGCATGAGGCGAATTCTCTTTCTGCTCGCAACACCGCTGCTCGCGCAAAAGTTGGCGATCCTGCCGCCGTCCGCGGAACTGACGGGGCCGGAAGCGCGCCAGCAACTCGTGGTGGAGGCGGACCTGGGAGATCACCAGGAGGATTGGTCGCAGGCGGCGCAGTTCACATCGTCCGATCCCGACATCGCCACGGTGGATGAGCACGGGCAGATCCACCCGGTGGGCGACGGCGAGGTCCGGATCACCGCGCGCGCGAAGGGCCTGTCCGCCACCATCCCGGTCCTGGTCAAAGGATCGCACGCCCCGTTCACCTGGAGTTTCCGCAACCACGTGATCCCGGTAATGACGAAGATGGGGTGCAACCAGGGGGCATGCCACGGCGCTCTCGCCGGCAAGAACGGTTTTAAGCTGACCCTGCGCGGCTACGATCCGGACGAGGATTACGCCACGTTGACCCGCGTTTCGGTGGGCCGCCGCGTTTCGCTGGCCGATCCCGCGGCCAGCCTCATGTTGTTGAAGCCCACATTCACGATTCCCCACGGAGGCGGCAAGCGCTTCGCGAAGGACTCGCGGGAGTACCGTGTCATCGAGCAATGGATCGCCGCCGGAGCGCCCGCCCCGCAGGCCAACGACCCGGAAATCCGCGGGCTCGAGGTCTTCCCCGCTGCGGCAGTGCTGGCGCCCGGGGCGGAGCAGCAGGTAGTGGTACGCGCAAAGTATTCCGACGGACACTCGGAAGACGTCACCCGCTGGGTAAAGTTCAGCTCCAGCAATGAGGGAGTCGCAACGGTTGACGATTTCGGGCACGTGAAGATGATCGGCTCGGGCGAATCCGCCATCACGCTCTGGTACTCTTCGCGCGTTCTGTATTCGCGGCTGAGCGTGCCGTTCCCGAACCAGGTAAGCGCCGAAACTTACGCGGCATTCACCCGCAACAATTTCATCGACGACCTGGTGGCGGCGAAGTGGAAGACGCTCCACCTGGCGCCCTCGAAACCCGCGGACGACGCCACGTTTCTTCGCCGCGCATACCTGGACGCCTCCGGCATTCTGCCGACTTCGGAAGAGGTCGAGAGCTTCCTTACGGATCGGTCGCCGGACAAGCGGGCCAAGGTGGTGGACCACCTGATCTCGACGAGCGAGTTTATCGATTACTGGGCGTACAAGTGGTCCGATCTCCTGCTGGTCTCGAGCCGAAAACTGAACTCGACCGCCATGTGGTCGTTTTACGACTGGATCCGCGACTCGGTGGAGCACAACAAGCCGTGGAACCAGTTTGCCGGCGAGATCTTCCTCACTTCGGGCAGCACGCGCCAGGACGGCGCGCTGAACTACTTCGTGCTGCACAAAGACCCCATCGAGGTCAGCGAGAATGCCACCCAGGCGTTCCTCGGCCAGCGGATCACCTGCGCGCGGTGCCACAACCATCCGCTCGAAAAATGGACACAGACCCAGTACTACGAAATGGCGAATCTCTTCGCGCGAGTCGGGGTCAAGAACGGCTCGATACCGGGAGAGAACATCGTTTTCGCGAAGGCATCGGGCGACGTTCTACATCCACGACTCGGTAAGCCGCTGCCCCCCACGCCGCTCGATGCCCCCAGCATTCCGATCGATTCACCGGTAGACCGGCGCGCGGTATTCGCCAGGTGGCTCACCAGCCCGCAAAACGAGATGTTCGCCCGCACCATCGTAAACCGGGTGTGGGGCAACTTCATGGGACGGGGGATCGTGGACCCGGTGGACGACTTGCGCGCCACCAACCCGGCATCGAACGAGGAGCTGCTCCAGGCACTCTCGAAGGATTTCGTCGAGCACGGATACGATGTCCAGCGGCTGATCCGCCTGGTTATGAATTCGAGCGTGTACCAGCTTTCGAGCGAGTCGAACGCCACCAACCAGGCGGACAACACGTATTACTCCAAGTTCATCGTGCGGCGGCTGTCGGCCGAAGTGCTGCTGGACGCCATGTCGCGCGTCACGGGGGCACCGACGGCATTCCCCGGCTATCCGGCCGGCACGCGCGCGCTGCAACTGCCGGATACACAGGTCAAATCGGAGTTTCTCGCGTCGTTCGGACGGCCGCCGCGCCTGCTGTGCGATGCGGCGGAACGATCGAGCGTTCCGACGGTCGCGCAGGCGCTGCACGTCATCAACGGAGACACGCTCAACAAGAAATTGAGCGCACCGGAAGGGACGATCGCACTTTTCCTGAAACTAGGGGTTTCGGACCGCCGGATTCTGGAGTTCATGTTCCTTTCGGCGTTTAACCGCTACCCCACGGACCAGGAGCGGCAAACGCTGGGTGCCGCGCTCGCGCAGGCGCGCTCGGTATCCTCCGGTACCGAAGAGGCCCGCCGCGAGGCGCACCGCCAGGCGCTGGAGGATATGGTCTGGGCCATGCTCACCAGCAAGGAGTTTCTGTTTAACCACTAATGCGCTTCGCACTGTATTTCCTCGCTTCGGTTGCGCTGGCGGCGCCGGCGCAACCGGTGTACTCCCTGGCATGGCGGCCGGATGGCGCGGTGATTGCGCTTGGCGGATACAAAGAAGTCCGCCTGGTGGATGCAGCCTCGCACAAGCCGCTTGCCACGCTGGCCGGCCACGCCGAAGCCGTACGGGCCCTGGCATTTTCGCGCGACGGCAAATGGCTCGCCGCGGCCGGCGGGTTGCCCGCCCGGAAGGGCGAAGTCAAGATCTGGAATGTCGCCTCGCAGACCGTCAGCGGAACCATTTCCGGTCATTCCGACTGCATCTACGCCGCGGCTTTCTCGCCCGATGGCGCTACCCTGGCCACTGCCGGCTACGACAAGGTGATCAAGCTGTGGGACGTGGCGACAGCGAAGGAGATCCGGACGCTTCGCGATCATATCGACGCCATCTATGCGCTGGCGTTTTCTCCCGACGGCAAGCGCCTGGTCTCCGGCTCGGCCGACCGCTCAGTGAAGGTTTGGGACGTCGCCTCGGGAACGCGGCTCTATACGCTATCCGATCCGACCGATGGCGTCAATACGGTCGTGCTTTCGCCCGATGGAACGCGCGTGGCGGCCGGTGGACTCGACCGTACGATCCGGATCTGGCGCCTGGGGGCCAACGGGGGAACGCTCGAGAATACGCTGATTGCGCACGAGGATTCCATTCTGAAGCTGGCCTGGTCGCCGAATGGCAAGTACCTGGCCTCCGCTTCCGCCGACCGCACCATCCGCCTTTTCCAGGCGGCGGACCTGACGGAAATCCGCACGCTCACGAAATTGCCGGACTGGGCCTACGGGCTGGAGTTCTCTCCCGACGGGAAATCGCTGGCCGCCGGCTTCTTCAATGGCGCGCTGCAACTGTACGAGGTGGATCATGACAAACTGGTTGCCGCGAAGTAGCTGCCTTCTGGTGGCGCTTGCCGCGCTGCTTTCCGCCGAAGGAAACCGGACGACACCGCCCACGCTGAACTCCGTCGCGCCGATCGGGGTCGCGCGCGGCACCACCGCCGAACTGACGGTCGAGGGGTTCAACCTCGCGCGGGCAAACGCGATCTATTTCAGCCGCCCCGGGGTGACTGGGCGCATCCTGCGCGTAAAAGAACTGCCCGATCTGCCGGATGTGCGTCTGGGCTCGAACGGGACGCCATCGAGCATCGACCTGGGGCCGCTTCCACCGCGGAACCAGGTGACGGTAGAAATCGAAGTCTCGCCCGAGGCAGAAATAGGACCGGTCGGTTTCCGGCTCCTGACGCCGTTAGGAACCAGCCCCGAGGGGCGCTTCCTCATCGAGCCCTATTACGGCGAGGCTCCCGACCAGGAGCCGAACGACACCCCGGAAACCGCCTTCGAGACCATCCTCCCGGCAATTCTCTCCGGCGCCATTTCGAAACCCGGCGACGTGGACATGTACAAGATCAAAGCGAACGCCGGAGAGTTGGTGACGTTCGACAACGGCGCAATGGCGATCGGATCGACACTGCAGCCCGTGGTCACCATCCTGGATGAGAACCTCGCTGCCGTAAGGGAGTTCGGCGCGGCCGGCGGCACCGAACAATCGATGTTCGCGTACCGCTTCGAGAAGGCGGGGACCTATTACGTCAAGGTCGCGGATTACCAGCAGAGCGGAGACGCCCGCCACTTCTACCGCATTGTGGCGGGAGAGTTCCCGCTGGTTTTGGGGACCTATCCTTTGGGCGTTCGCAAGGGGACCGGCGGTGAAGTGGCGCTGCGCGGCTACAACCTGGATTCGACGTTGAGGGTGGCCGGCAAGCCCGAACCCGGCGTTGAAGACAGCGTCACACTGCGGCCGGAGCACGCATTCGATGAAGTCCGCGTGGCGCTCGGGGACGAGCCGGAGATCCAATCGCAGGGCGGCCCCATCCCGCTGCCGGTCACGGTGAACGGCCGGATCGCCGCGCGCGGAGCACAAAACGACTACCGGTTTCAGGCGCGCAAGGGTGAGGATTTGGTGCTCGAAGTGAACGCTCGCCGTTTCGGCAGCGACCTCGACTCATTCCTCGAGGTGCTCGATTCCCGGGGCAACCCGATCGAGCGTGCCGAGGTACGGCCGGTCTGGGCGACTTCGGTCACCCTTCGCGACCATGACTCCGCGGGGCGGGGCATCCGGATTTCCGCCTGGGACGGATTGCGTGCCGGCGACTACGTCATGATCGGCGGCGAGATCATCCGGGTCGAGGCGCTCCCGCTCTCGCCGGACAACGACACGCTCTTCGAAGCCTTCGGCGGACAGCGCCTGGCGTTCTTCGATACCACTACCGAAGCGCACGCGATCGACTCGGCGGTCTACAAGGTTCAGATTCACCCGCCCGGCACCAGGCTTTCGCCGAACGGGTTGCCTATCGCGCACCTCTACTACCGCAACGACGACGGCGGCCCCGGATACGGCCGCGATTCGGTGGTCCACTTCACCGCACCGGCGGACGGAGAATACATCGCCCGGATCCGCGACGTCCAGGGACTGGGAGGCGACACGTACGCCTACCGCCTTACGGTCCGAAAGCCGCATCCCGATTTCCGGTTGAGCGTGAATCCCAGGAATCCGAATGTTCCCGTGGGAGGAACCGTCCCGGTGACCGTGACCGCGTTTCGCATGGACGGCTTCGAGGGTCCGATCGCGGTCTCGCTCGGCGGACTGCCCGCCGGCCTCCATGCCGCGCCGGGCATCATTTCAGCCGGCCAGAACTCCACCACGATTGCGCTCGGTGCCGGCGCGGGCGCCACGATATCCGCCGCCGTTCCCTTGCAGGTCATGGGCAGGGCCGAAAACGGGCTGGCGCACGCCGCCAACCCTGAGGACCATCTGAAACTGATCGCGCTCATGCCGCCGCCGGACCTGCTCATGACCGCGGAGACCAAAGAGGTCACGCTCGCGCCGGGAGGAAAAGCGGAAATCACGGTGGCCATAGCTCGCCAGAGGGATTTCAAGGGCCGCGTACCGGTGGAAGTGCGTAACCTGCCGCCTTATGTGCGCGTGCTGGACGTCGGCCTCAATGGCGTTTTGATCACTGAAGACGAATCGCGCCGGAGTTTCACCATCGAAGCGCTCCCTATGGCGCAGCCGGCCGACCAGATGATCTACGTGGCGGGCGACGTCGAGACGCGGTCGAACCAGCAGTCGTCATACGCCGCCCCGCAGGCCATCCGCCTTCGCATCACGCCGAAGTAGCCGGGGCGCTTACTGAAAGTCGATCGTCTCCACGTCGAGCACGTCCCCGTGGAGCGTGCCGGAGACCTTCGCCTTAAGGTCCTTGTCCTTATTCAGCTTTTTGAGGGCGGCAAGCGTGCGGGCATTGCCGGCTTCGTTGAATTTCAGGAATTTGCCTTCGGCGGTGGCCAGCCCGTAGCCGCTCTTGGCGCAGGAGATCGCGCACTCGCGCGTGTGGCTCGCCAGGTCCTTGCCGCGGCACATTACATCGACTACGGTACCGGAGAACGATTCGGCACAGGCCAGCGCGGCCGAGCACAGAAGTACACAGACAGCACGTTTCATGCGTTCCATTATGCCCCATTCGCGCAGCGCTTGATCAATCCCGAAACCCACTGGAGTAAGTTAGAGACATGGTGCGTCCTGAAAGACGCGTTGTTCTAGCAGGTGGAAGTCCTGTCCGGGTAAGCGCCGGAGCGCCCGGTAGCAGACTCCAGCCGGGAGGAGAGATCCGACCGAGCCGAGCGGAGTGTCAAGAGCCCTTGAAACAGAGGGGAGCAAACCGGCGGGCCGCAACAATCAGTGAACGCAATAGCCTCGTCATATTTTCAGCCGAAAGGTGTTTGGGAGGGCCGAGCCGCTCATGTCACGGCGAAGGCAACAGACAGCACGCAGGACCGGAACGAGTGCTGGACTTCCCCGGGGTCGCAGGCGGCGGCACGTCAGGACAGAGCAGCGTGGAACAGGAGAGACCCTACCTGGCAGCCTTGTCGGGCAAAGACCGGGCGTATAAGGCGGGATGGCTGAAAGCGCGCGGAGCCAGGAGGGAGTCCGAGAGGCTCGAAGTACCGAGGAAGGCGTGCAGCAAAACGCGCTGGAGGGAAGGGGCCTTGCTTTGATCATGCTGGTGCGGAGGTAAGTGTGAGGGCATGCCGGAAACGGCCAAAATCCCCGTTGATAAAGTACGACAACTCCAGCGCAAGCTATATGTGTGTGCCAAGCAGAGTAGGACGCGGCGGTTCCATGCGCTGTATGACCGGATCTACAGGAGTGACGTTCTGTGGGAAGCATGGAGGCGGGTGCGCAGCAACGGTGGCGCGGCAGGGGTGGATGCGGAGACGATCCAGGCAATCGAACAACGAGGGCCAGGAGAGTTTCTGGCGGAGCTTCAGGCGGCGCTGCGGGCAGGCCGATATCGTCCTTCCCCGGTGAAGCGGCGGTACATACCGAAAGCAGATGGGAAGCAGCGGCCATTGGGGATACCGACGGTACGGGATCGAGTGGTGCAGATGGCGGCGAAGCTTGTGATGGAGCCGATTTTCGAGGCGGACTTCCAGCCGAGCAGTTATGGATTCCGACCGAAGAGGAGCGCGCAACAGGCCCTGGAAGCGATACGAGTAGCAGGCAACCAGGGACACAATTTCGTAGTCGATGCGGACATGCAAGGCTACTTCGACAACATCCAGAGGGAAACCCTGATGGAGTTGGTGAAGGAGCGGATCTCGGATCGAAGGGTACAGAAGTTAATCCGGCAATGGTTGGAAGCGGGAGTGATGGAAGACGGGACGGTAAGGGAAACGCTGGCGGGAACCCCGCAGGGCGGAGTGATCTCGCCGTTGCTGGCCAACATCTACCTGAACAAATTGGATCGGATCTGGGCGGCACGATGTAGCCAGCTTGGGGTTCTGGTCCGATATGCCGATGATCTGGTGGCGATGTGCCGCACGGAATCGGCGTGCAGGGAAGCGCTTCGGCGGATCGGGCTGGTGATGAACCGGCTGGGCCTGACGCTGCATCCAGTGAAGACGCGGATGGTGGACTTGAGACGCGGAAAGCAGAGCTTCGTATTCCTGGGATGCACGATTCGCAAGAAGCGGAGTATCCAGCGAAATCCACGGTGGCACTTTGTGCAGCGGTGGCCGAGCCCGAAGGCGACGAAGAAACTTCGCGATCGCGTACGAGAGCTGACCAGTAAGCGGCAAAGCGGGAAGGAAGTGAAGCAGATCATCGCGGAACTGACACCCGTGCTTCGTGGCTGGGGGAACTATTTCCGGACGGGGAATGCCGACCGGGAGTTCAACAAAATGACTACTTCGTCGTCAGGAGTTTGCGCCGCTGGCAGTATCGGCGGGGCGGACAGAGGCCAACGAAGCGAGCGCCATTCACCGGCGATCAGCTATACGGAATGGGACTGCACAAGTTGATGGGCACCGTGAAATACCCGGCGCAAGCCACACCACTAAGATCATCGTTAAGCCGTGTGCGGGAAAACCGCATGCACGGTTTGAAAGGGGAAATTAGAAACGGACCGGCATAAGCCAGCACCGCGCTAAAATCTACCAATGCGTTATTTCCAGATCTTCGCGATCTCGCTGCTGCTCACCGGTTGTGGATCGCAGAGCGCGCCGCCCTCCGCCGCTCCCGCCCGGCAAATGCCGCTGCCGAAACCGGCCGACGAGACGCGCCGCTTCCCCTTGGCGGATCAGGTGGACACGCGTGT
This sequence comes from Bryobacterales bacterium, assembly GCA_963796485.1. GTDB lineage: Bacteria > Acidobacteriota > Terriglobia > Bryobacterales > Bryobacteraceae > CAWCDJ01. The sequence continues at coordinate 1,173,128 of CAWCLV010000004.1, read as the reverse complement.
CGTCAATAATCATCTCCTGGAAAAGGCGTTCATGCCCGGAGGCACGATCGCGCATTACAAGAAAGGCAAGACCGAGTACGACATGTTCGTGGCGCAACTCCCCGCGGGCCAGGATACCTCGGCGCTGCTGCTGGACTGGAAGACGGCCCTCTCGAACGCGGAGTTCATAGCCTCGTTCGGCGGGTACTTCGGCGAGGACGCCGGAAAGCCGACGTTCGTGTTTTCAAAAGGCAGCTGGATCGCGGGCGTCGTCGGCCTGCCGCAAAAAGAAGCGGATCTTCTGGCGCGCGGTTTGGCCGCAAGGGTCTACTGACCTCGCCGGATCTCCTATGCCACAGATCGTCGACCGATCGTTTTCCGCCCGACTCGACTGTCATTATCTGCTCTCGGCGCCGGAGTCCGTGGAGGTTGACGCTCCCCTGGTGGTAGCTCTCCACGGCTTCGGGGCCAATCCCGAGATCATGCTTCAACTGACGGCCCGGCTGTTCGCGAATTCGCCGGTATTGGCGTCCGTGCAGGGGCCGAATCAGTTCTTTCTTGGGAGCCCGACCGCGGAAGTGGGGTTTGGCTGGATCACCAGCCGGCGTCCGGCCGAATCCATCCGGCTCCATCACGAGATGTTGCTGCAGGTTCTGGCGGAAGCGGGCCGCCAATTCAATATCCCGCCACAGCGGCGAATCCTGGTTGGGTTCTCGCAGTCGGTGGCGCTGAATTACCGGTTCGCGGCAACTCATCCGGACGCCCTTCGAGGCGTGGTCGGAATTTGCGGAGGATTGCCGGGCGACTGGAACCACGCTGCGTACCAACCTGTATCGGCATCGGTGCTGCACATTGCCAGGAGTAGCGACCCGTACTATCCTCCCGGCGTCACCGGGCGCTATCCGGAACAACTGCGGCGCAGGGCCACGGACGTCGAGTTTCACTTGATCGAAGGCAACCACCAGGTGCCGTCCAACGGAAGCGACATCGTAGGGCCTTGGCTGAAGCGCATTCTGCGGTAGGCGTCCGCTCCGGCCAAATCGGTAAAATACCTATGTCATCCATGCGTCGACTTTTGATATGCCTCCTGTTTGCCCCCGCTCTTCTGGCCGCTCAGCGCGATCCGCTTGCTTACGTGAATCCCCTGATCGGAACCCAGAAAAGCAAAATCGGGTATGGCGGGACGATGCCGTTCGTCTCACCTCCCTTCGCCATGACAAACTGGACGCCACAGACCCGCCAGAACAAGATCAGCGTCACGTCCTATGAGTACGACGATAAGGCCATTAGCGGCTTCATCGGCACTCATCAGCCGGCCATCTGGATGGGTGACTACGGCTACGTCACCCTGATGCCGCAGGTCGGCGAACTTAGCACAACCCCGGAAGGCCGGCGGCTGGCTTTCTCGCACGGCGATGAGACCGCCCACCCGGATTACTATGCGGTCTCCCTGCGCACGGCGGAAGGCGCGCGCCTCCGCGCCGAAATGACGGCCACGGAGCGTTGCGCATTTTTTCGCTTCCGGTTTCCGGACGCCGGCGTCGCGCGCGTCCTCGTCGAAACCTCCCGGCCGGGCGTCCCGGGGTTTGCCGGCATCGATCAGGAGACGCGCGAGATCACCGGCTATAACCCTCACCGCATGGATGCGCACCTGGGGCCTGATAAGCTGCCGAATTTCAAAGGGTACTTCGTCGTTCAGTTCCGGCAGGCTCCGCAAAGAGCGGGAACCTACGGTCTGGAAAAGGCGGATGCGTCCGCGAGCCGGGGAGCCTTCGCCGAGTTTCGCCCTGGTGAGTTGGTGGAAGTGCGCGTTGGCACCTCGTTCCTGAGCATCGACCAGGCCCGCGCGAATCTCCGGCACGAGATCCCCGACTGGGATTTCGATGCGGCGCGCGCGAAGTTGCATTCCGCCTGGGTGGAAAAACTGGGCCGTCTCGAAGTGGAAGGCGCTACCGATCGCGAGAAGACGCGCCTCTACACCGCCCTCTATCACGCACTGCTCTACCCGCGAGTCTTTTCCGAATACGGCCGCTACTACAGCGCCTTCGACGACCAGGTGCACACCGGCGAAAGCTACACGGCTTATTCGATCTGGGACACATTCCGCGCCGAAAACAGCCTGCTCACGCTTTTTGCGCCGGAGCGTATCGATGGCATGATCACTGCCCTTCTTCAAAACTCCCGGGAAGGGGGATGGATGCCGAAATGGCCGAACCCATCCTACACGAACATTATGATTGCCACGCACGCCGACTCACTGGTCGCCGAGGCAATCCGCAAAGGGTTCCACGGCTTCGACCGTGAACTTGCCTGGAAGGCTGTTTTCAAAGACGCAATGGTTCCGCCCGACGGAGATACTTCACGGCGCTGGCTGGATCGCGAAGAAGGAACGCCGTACGAAGCCCGGGCCGGCCTGACTTATTACAAGCAGCTTGGTTACATTCCCACGGACAAGACAGACGAAGCCTCATCCCGCACCTTGGAGGACAGCTACGACGACTGGTGCGCGGCACAGGTCATGAAAGCTGTGGGCCGCGAAGACGATTACCGGTTCTTCCTCCATCGTTCCCTGAATGATCGCAATCTGTTTAACCCCGCCCTCGGGCTCATGAACGGGAAGACGGCGGATGGCCGGTGGGCTCCCATCGGCGGCGCGCAGGATACGAATGACAATCGTTCGGCCGCGGGGTGGACCGAAGGCGATGCCTGGGTTTACACGTGGTCGCCGCTGCACGACCAGGCGGGACTGATCGACCTGATGGGCGGCAGAGAGGCGTACGCTGCCAAACTCGATGCTCATTTCAGCGGGGGACATAACGTGCACAGCAACGAGCCGAGCCATCACTACGCGTACTTGTATGACTTCGCCGGGCAGCCCTGGAAGACCCAGGCGAAGGTGCGCGAGATCGCCGCCGCCGAATACGGCTACGACGCGGGCGGCCTGGATGGCGATGACGATTGCGGCCAGATGTCCGCCTGGCTGCTGTTTTCCGCGATGGGCTTCTACCCCGTGAATCCGGCCAGCGGCGAATACATGATCGGCAGCCCGATGTACGGGAGCGTGGGCATCAGGCTGCAAAACGGAAAGACCTTCCGCGTGATCGCGGAGGATGCCTCAGCCGGCAATCTCTACGTGCAATCTGCAATGCTCGACGGAAAACCGTTGAATGATCCACTTATCACCTGGGAGCAGATTCAGTCTGGCGCCACCTTGAACTTCAGAATGGGACCGAAGCCCTCGCGGTGGGGAAGCGATTGGCGCCCTGTCGCAATTCCGTCGAAATGAATAGAAGAATTCCCGGCAGGCATGACCGTTCCGGACCGCCGTCTCGCAGAGGGCCTGGCTCTTCGCGCGGGATGGTAGTGCTTTACGAAGACGATGCCGTCGTGGCCCTCGACAAACCCGCCGGCCTTCACGCCGTACCGGTGAAGGGCTCCCGCGTTCAGTCCGCCTGGTCGCTTCTCTCGGCCGAATTGGAAAGGAAGAGACAGCGGGCGCTTGTGGTGCACCGCATCGACCGCTTCGCGTCCGGAATTCTTCTCTTCGCCAAAACCGAGGCGGATCGCGAAGTGCTTGTTCGCCAGTTTCTGCAGCATACTCCCGTGCGGCAATATCTCGCGGTGGTTCGCGGTCGCCTCGCCGCCAAAGAAGGGACGCTGGTTCACTACTTCCGGCGGGAAGGAATGTTTCAAACGCCGACGGTTGAGGGCGACCCCGAAGGCGCCCGTGCCGAACTTCGTTATGCCGTCGAACGCCCTCTGGCAGCCGCTTCGCTCGTTCGCATCACGCTGATCACGGGGTTGCAGAATCAGATCCGGGTGCAGTTCTCGGCAATCGGCCACCCCGTGATCGGCGACCGGAAGTACCACCCCGCGGAGGGTTCGGAGCGTCGAATTTCCCGCGTCGCTCTGCATGCGGCGCATCTGCAATTCACCCACCCGCGCTCCGGAAACAGCGTCTCCGTCGATTGCGATCCGCCGGCGGATTTTGCATCGCTGGTGCGGGCATTATCTCCGCCCGGCCGCGAGCGGAATCGCGAACGATAAGCCGGCTCGCGCCCGCGGGTTCGAGCCTTGACAAAATCTCATATTAGACATAATCTAAATTCATCGATGGAGGCGGAGGCGATCAAACGGGCCTTGGAAGGCAGCGGATTGCGGTGCACTCCGCAGCGTTACGACGTGATGGCCTTCCTGATGAAACACACCGGGCACCCCACAGCCGCGGAAATCTTCGAAGCCGTGAATCGCGTGGATCCGCGCTCTTCAAGGGCCACAACCTATAACAATCTGCGGGACTTGGTGCAGGCGGGTTTAGTGCGGGAGGTGGCTGTCGAGGGCCGTGCCGCGCGATTCGATGCGAAACTCGAGAGGCATCACCACTTCATCTGCGACCGCTGCGGCGGCGTGGAGGACATGGAGTGGTATGACGTGCCCAAGCCCGCCTCGGGCTCCCTCGGTAAGCGGACTCTTCGGGAGTGCGAGATTATTTTCCGGGGGCTCTGCGGGAAGTGTGCGCCGCGTCACAGTTCCCGCTGAATATTGCGGACGTGGGGTGGCGCGCGTAGTTTTTTGGAGCTAATTCGAAGGAGGAGGAAGAGATGGAAAGAGAACTCACCACTGCAGCGGGGGCGCCTGTCCCCGATCACCAGGAACAAGACCAGTCAACCGAAAGCAAGTGCCCGGTAACGGGCGGCGCCCGCAGGCACACGATGGCTGCGGCGCCGAGCAATGCGGACTGGTGGCCGAATCAGCTGAATCTGAAGATCCTGCACCAGCATTCCCCCTTGTCCGATCCGATGGACAAGGAGTTCGATTATGCCGTTGAATTCAAGAGCCTCGACCTGAATGCCGTGGTCAAGGACCTCCACGCCCTGATGACGACTTCGCAGGGCTGGTGGCCGGCCGACTACGGCCACTATGGGCCGTTTTTCATTCGCATGGCGTGGCACAGCGCAGGTACGTACCGCATCGCCGATGGCCGCGGCGGGGCAGGCTCCGGCACACAGCGCTTTGCGCCCCTCAATAGCTGGCCGGACAATGTGAACCTCGATAAGGCGCGCCGGTTGCTCTGGCCGATCAAGCAGAAGTATGGCCGGAAAATTTCCTGGGCCGACCTCATGGTTCTTGCCGGTAACGTCGCATTGGAGTCGATGGGTTTCAAGACCTTCGGTTTCGGAGGCGGGCGCGAGGACGTATGGGAACCCGAAGAGGACATCTTCTGGGGGCCTGAGGGCAAGTGGCTGGCGGACGAACGCTACCGCGGCGATCGCGAGCTCGACAATCCCCTCGGCGCGGTTCAGATGGGCCTGATTTACGTGAACCCGGAAGGGCCCAATGGAAAGCCCGATCCACTGGCCGCGGCACGGGATATCCGGGAGACGTTCGCCCGCATGGCGATGAACGACGAGGAAACGGTGGCGCTGATAGCCGGCGGGCACACGTTCGGCAAAGCCCATGGCGCGGCCGATCCGGGCCGGTATGTCGGCCCCGAACCCGAGGCCGCCGGCATCGAGGAGCAAGGTCTGGGCTGGAAGAACACGTATGGCAGCGGCAACGGCGCGCACACCATCGGCAGCGGGTTGGAAGGCGCATGGACCACCAGCCCGGCGAAGTGGGACAACAACTACCTGGAAAACCTGTTCGGGTATGAGTGGGAACTCGTGAAGAGCCCGGCCGGTGCGAACCAGTGGGCTCCCAAGGACGCGGCGGCAGCGGGCACCGTTCCCGATGCCCACGATCCTTCGAAGCGGCACGCCCCGATCATGTTCACAACGGACCTCGCCCTAAGGCTGGACCCGGTGTATGCGCCGATCGCGAAGCGCTTCTACGAGAATCCGCAGGAGTTCGCAGATGCGTTCGCCAAGGCGTGGTACAAGCTGACGCATCGCGACATGGGGCCTCTCTCGCGGTACCTTGGCCCGCTAGTTCCGGCGGAGCCGCAGTTGTGGCAAGACCCTCTTCCCGCCGCGGATCATAAACTGATCGGGGAGCAGGACGTTGCGGTTCTAAAGTCGAAGATTCTGAAATCCGGACTGTCGATTTCCCAACTGGTCACGACCGCCTGGGCGTCGGCGGCCACATTCCGCGGCTCCGATAAGCGCGGTGGGGCGAACGGGGGGCGCATTCGCCTGGCGCCGCAAAAGGATTGGGAAGTGAACCAGCCGGCTGCACTGGCGAAGACCCTGCTGACGCTGGGGGCGATCCAAAAGGATTTCAACAGCTCCCAGTCCGGCGGGAAGAAGGTCTCGCTTGCGGACGTTATCGTTCTGGGCGGCTGCGCAGCGGTCGAGGAAGCTGCGAAAAGGGCTGGGCACAACGTGGAGATTCCCTTCTCGCCGGGGCGCACGGATGCTTCGCAGCAACAGACCGACGTGAACTCATTCACCGTACTGGAGCCGGCGGCGGACGGGTTCCGCAACTATCTCAGGAAGGGACAGGAAAGACCCGCCGAGGAGCTGCTGGTGGACCGGGCGCAGTTGTTGACCCTGACTGCCCCCGAGATGACGGTTCTCGTCGGCGGCATGCGCGCCCTGAATGCGAACTTCGGGCAATCCGAACACGGCGTCTTCACCAACCGGCCCGAGACGCTGACGAACGATTTCTTCGTCAACCTGCTCGACATGAATACGAAGTGGCAGGCCTCCACTACATCCGAAGGCGTGTTTGAGGGACGCGACCGCGCGACGGGCGAAATTAAGTGGACCGGCACCCGTATCGACCTTGTTTTCGGTTCGAACTCCCAGCTCCGGGCAATTGCGGAAGTCTATGCATGTGACGACGCGAAGGCCGCGTTTGTGAAGGACTTCGCGGCTGCGTGGAACAAGGTGATGAACCTCGATCGCTACGACCTTGCGTAGGCCTTGCCCGCTCCCTGACGGTCGCGGCTCTGTGCAAACCGACAACACAGAGCCGCGACCGTCATCAGGGAGCGGGCGTGATCGGAGAGAGATTGCAGATGATGAGATCGCGGACGTTGGTCTGAAGATCCTGGCTGTCCTGCTCGGTAAGGCCTTCTGTGGAAATGGGCTTCAGAACACACAGTTCGATATTCTGGGTGGGCCCGAAAAGCCAGGAGTTGCGCGGGAGGGCCGTCCCGGAGCCTCGCACCACGAGAGGCAGAACGGGAATTTTTTCGCGGATCGCGAGTTGAAAGGGACCGTTATTGAAGGGTAGGACCCGGCCGTCCGGCGAGCGAGTGCCCTCAGGGAAGAACACCACCGAACAGCCCTCGCGCAGGTAGCGCGCGCACTGCAACAGGGCCCTCCCGCGACGGCGCCGGTCCGATCGATCCACGGGAATATCGCCTGCCATGCGCAGCATCCATCCGACGCCGGGGACGCGGAAGAGTTCAGCCTTCGCCAGCCACTTCGTATCGATGCGCAAATGCGAGATCACAGGGATGTCCGCCAGCGACTGGTGGTTGCTGACGATGACGTAAACGCGACGCGGGTCGAAGCCGTCGAGGCCGGAGATGCGGATCCGCCACGGATTCACCTTGGCGAGTAAGCGGCCCAGGCGGCGAAACCACCGCCCGGTCCGAAGGTGGCGCGGATCGCGATCGAACAACCTGACGGCGGCTAACAGCGGTATCCACAGGAGGACGAGTACAGCGCTCGCCGCCCAGATCCAGAGCGATCTCGCAATGCGGAACATGCGAACGGAACGGTAAGACTCACTTTACTATGACGCGACACGTCAGGGCATCCCTGAACATGTTTGAGTTGCGCTCGGCGGCCTTTCCTGTCTCGGTCTGTTTATGCACATCCAAAGCGGCAGGAGGGCCATAGGCCCGTTCACGCAAGAATGCCATTTGCTACCATTTCCCGAAGCGGAAGCTGTAGGCATCTCGAAGGTCGCGCCAAAAAATGCGGAGGCTGCGGGAGGATCCCGTAGGGTGGACTAGGGGGAACGTCGGGAGTGTTCTCGATTTCGGGCCGTTTTAAGGGAACAGGCGTAATCCTGATTGCAGCCTTGTTGGCACTCGGGCTGCCATTCCTATATCTCGCGGACCGATTGCCTCCAATTCCGGAGCGGACTCTTCGCATCGGCTTTGAACAGAACCCTCCGCTCCAATATCATACGGCCGACGGGTTGGCGGGCCTCGGAGTGGAGACGGTGAATGAAGCCGCGAAACGCGCGGGATTGCGGATACGATGGGTCGAATCCGGCGTGAGTTCGGAGCAGGCTTTCCGGAAAGGGCTTGTGGACCTCTGGCCGGTGATGGCCGATCTTCCGGACCGTCGAAAGTTTGTTCACTTTACCCGGCCTTGGATGCATAGCGGTCACGCACTTCTGTTGCGCTCGGGATCTCCGATCCCGGGCCGGGACTTTACCGGCCGGATCGCTCTTTTCAGATTGCCGCTGCACGTTCGCATGGCGCGGAGCAGGTTTCCATCGGCAGACCTGCTCCAGTTTCCGGATGCCGCCGAGGTCTTGAAAGAGGTCTGCACGGGCGCGGTTGCAGCGGGCTTTCTGGAATTCCGAACCGCTCTCAATACGCTTCAGGCGAAGCCCCCGGAGTGTGCCGCGGTCTCCGTCCGCACGCAGATCCTGGCAAATCTGAGCAATCAGCTTGCTGTCGCTTCGACGTTCGAAGCCGCGCAAGCCGCGGAGATGCTCCGCCGCGAGATCGGGGGCATGTTTCGCGACGGCACCATGGCGCTCATCATGGCCAAGCACTCCTACTATGGCCTCGACGATACATGGGCCGCTTACGATTCGATCGAAGAGGCGCAACGCACGCGCTGGCTCGCCCTGGGTGTCAGCGGCCTGACCATCCTGCTGGCAGTGCTCATCTGGCGCACCTTCTCCGCGCGGCAGCGCCGGCGCGCGGAGGCGGCGCTACGGGAGAGCGAAGAGCGCTTTCGCAACATGGCCGACACCGCCCCCGTCATGATCTGGGTCACGGGCCCCGACAAACTCTTCACATTTGTGAATAAGACCTGGCTTAACTTCACGGGCCGCACCGCGGAGCAGGAACTGGGGGATGGTTGGGCTGACGGCGTGCACCCCGAAGACCGCAACCGCTGCTACGAAAGCTTCTGCGCGGCATTCGACGCCCGCCGGAACTTCCAGCTCGAGTGCCGCCTTCGCCGGAGCGACGGAGAGTACCGGTGGATCCTGTGTAGCGGCGTTCCGCGCTTCGCCCCCGGAGGCGACTTTGTGGGCTACATCGGCTCCGATATCGACATCACCGATCTGCAAAGCGAAGAGCGGTTCAGGCAACTCGCGGAGAATATCGACCAGGTTTTCTGGATGCTGGACCTCGCCACCAGGGCGGTCGTGTACGTCAGCCCCGCTTTCGAAAGAGTATGGGGATGCAACCCCTCCTTTCTGTATGACAACCGTGACTGGCTGGCACAGACCGTCCACCCGGAAGATAGAGATCGCTTCGCTCAGTTCTTTGCCCGGGTAGGATCGGGCCCTCTCGAGGAGTGCTATCGCATTGTCCGTCCGGACGGCGCCGTTCGGTGGATCCACGACCGCGCATTTATGGTGCGCAACCCGGACGGAGAGCCCTACCGGGTTGCCGGCATTGCGGAGGACATCACGGCCCAACGGGACCTCGAGGAGCACCTCAGCCAGACCAACAAGATGGAAGCGGTGGGAAGGCTGGCGGGAGGCGTGGCTCACGATTTCAATAACCTGCTCACGATCATCGGCGGCTATTCTCAAATGCTGCTCGAGAGTACCTACGCGGAAGATCCAAGACGGGACAAACTGGAACAAATTCTCAACGCAGCCAACCGCGCCGGCTTACTCACGAAGCAGTTGCTTGCGTTCAGCCGCCGTCAGGTTCTGCAGCCCCGTTTGGTCAATTTGAATCATCTGGTGACCAACATGCAGGCGATGCTGGGGCGGATCATCGGCGAACAGATCACGATCGAAACGGCGCTCGATCCGGATCTCGGCCTCATCAAAGCGGATCCCCATCAACTGGAGCAGGTGGTGATGAACCTGGCGGTGAATGCACGCGATGCGATGCCGAACGGAGGACTGTTCCGGATCGAAACCACGATGGCAGGGGATCTCTGCTCAACGAACGCAGCAGACCAGGGCGGGGCGGAAAGGCGCGCCCGGTGGCGAGTCAGCGATACCGGGTGCGGCATGGACGAGCGCGTCCGTGAGCACGCTTTCGAACCCTTCTTCACGACCAAAAGCGTCGGGAAAGGTACCGGGCTGGGCCTGAGCACGGTCTACGGCATCGTCCACCAGAACCAAGGCACGATTCAAGTATTGAGCCGGCCAGGTCAGGGAACCGTTTTCGAGATTTATTTTCCGGTTGTACCGGAGCAGGAGGCCGAGCTGGCAGGGCCGGGAAAACCGATGCCGAAGCGGGAGCCAAATGAGACCATTCTCCTGGCCGAGGACGAACCTGCGGTGCGCGGGCTGGTGCGGGAGACACTGCGCCAGCTCGGATACGCCGTTCTGGAGGCCGCCGACGGGTATGAAGCGCTGAAGGTCATTGAAGAACACAATACCGAGATTCATCTGCTGCTGACCGACGTGATCATGCCCCTGATGAACGGGCACGAACTGGCCGTGCGCATGGAAGCGGTTCGTCCCGGAACCAAGGTGCTCTACATGTCGGGCTATACGGACGACGTGCTGGCATTCCACGGCATCGGGCCGGAAATCGACTTTATCCAGAAGCCGTTTTCTTGCGCCGACCTCGCGGAAAAACTGGAGAAACTGCTGCCGGCCGGGAAGACAGCGGGCGAGTAGTCCGCCTAGATGCCCCTGCGGCTCAACATCAGAGTGATGACACCGAAGCCGGCGATCGCCAGGCCGGCGACACGATTCATCAAGAGCATCATGTGGCTGCCGATCTTATCGCGAAAGTGGGTGGCGGTCGCGCAGAGCAGAATCCACCAGGTCATGGAACCGAGGAAGATCCCGGCCACGAGAAAGATCGTTTGCCACCAGGGTCGTTGTTCGTCCATTCGGAGCACTGCCAGAACGGCGAGGAACGAGAGCACTGTCGTGGGGTTCATCAGGTTCAGAAAGAACGCCGGGGTGAAATTGGACTGTGCGGTGCGGGTCTCGTTCTTGGGGTCGAGCGATTGAGGCGATCGGAGTAAATACGAAACGCCGATTCCGATCAGCAGAATGCCGCCGAAAAGCCGTACCCAGAAGATTTCACGAATGAGCAGGGCAATCACGATGTGGATGCTGAAGCCGGCCACTGCGCCGTAAAGGGTATCGACTGCCGCCGCTCCCAGACCTGCGATTATGCCCGCCCACCATCCTTTTGCGATAGCCCGTTGAACGCAGAACACGTTCACAGGTCCGACCGGAGCCGCGATGGCAAACCCCGCAATAATTCCCCTGATCAGCAAGTTCAATTCGTACATGCAGTCTTATGTATTGTAATCGGCTCGGATCTTCGGCTCGAACTGCCTGGCCCTCGTGCTGCGCTCCCGGCTCGCCGCCGGGCTCATCCGGAATAATCGGACACGATGTAGCTATGTAGCTGGTCGATCGTATCCGCTTGCGAAGAAATGATCGCCTTCACCAAGTCACCGATCGAGATCATTCCATTTAACACGCCCTCATCCACCACGGGCAAGTGTCGAATGTGCTTCTCGGTTACGATTCTCATGCATTCGTCCACCGTGTGCGCAAGGGTTACGGTAGTTGGTGCAGGTGTCATGATCTCTTGAACCAGCATCTCCCTGGATGATCTCCCTTTCAGAATCACCTTCCGTGCGTAATCGCGTTCGGAGACAATGCCGACAAGCTCGCGATCTGCAAGGACCAACAACGCACCCACCTCTTTCCGGGACATCTCCTCGATTGCCTCATAGACCGTGGCACGGGGCGATATGGATATGACGTCATGGCCTTTGTCCGCCAGTATGGAACGAACCGTATCCACAACGGCTCGTTTCCGGCTGTCGCCTAGCCGCAAAGGTACTTCTTTCATCGTCTGATCCCCGTCTGTGGTTTTGCACGCAGATAACCGCGGTAGTGCCTGCAAATAGCTGTCTGTGCGTACTGGTACACAATCGTCAGCGCCCGGTTTGACCGGCCCGCTGGAATCGCAGAAATCGGCGGCCCCGGTTAGCGCATAGAATTGGAGGGACCACGAACTCGCTGTCAGAAGGGAGCGTTTCGCGCGTGTTAGGCATCCTCGATTCGGTTGTCATCATCGGCAGTCTGGTGCTGGTTGTTGGCGCCGTTATGCGTGCAGCCGGCAAGAAGCAGACGGACGCCGAGTACTTTCTGGCCGGGCGCGATCTGCGGTGGCCGTTTATCGGCATGTCCCTGCTGGCCTCCAACATCTCAGCCGAACATGTGGTCGGCCTGGCTGGCGACGGATACCGTGTGGGCATGGTCACGGGCGGGTTTGAATGGATGGCCGCCTGGTGCCTGATCATTCTCGCGACTCTGTTCACCCCTCTCTACCTGCGCAGCAAGATCTACACCATCCCTGAATTCCTCGAGCGCCGCTTCGGATGGGGCCTGCGCGCCTTCCTCTCCGGAAATTTGCTCGTGATGAACGTGCTCACGAAGAACGCCATCGATCTTTGGGCAGGCTCGCTGCTTCTGGCCATGCTTTTCGGCTGGAACCAGATGGCGGTCATGATCGGCCTCTCCCTCTTTACGGCTTTCTATACGATGAAGGGCGGCCTCCGCGCTGTGGTCTACGCGGACATGGTGCAGGGGACGTGGCTGATCCTCAGCAGTATCGTCCTGACGATCGTCGGGCTCATCGCCGTGGGCGGATGGAGTGGCGTGACCGCCCGCGTTGATCCGTCGCTGCTCCACATGGTGAAGCCTCTGGATTCCGAGCTTCCGATCACGGGCTTTTTCATAGGGAACCTGTTTGGGGGGATCTTTTACTGGTGCATGGACCAGACCAACGTGCAGCGCGTCCTTGGCGCACGTTCCGTGGAGCAGGGCCAAAAGGGCGCCATCTTCGCGGGCTTCCTCAAACTGCTCATCCCCTTTATCCTCGTGTTGCCGGGCGTCATCGCGCATGCCCTGTATCCGAATCTCCCGAAAGCCGACATGGCCTACCCGCGCCTTGTCAGTGAGTTACTCCCCGTCGGGCTTAGGGGGCTGGTGCTGGCCGGCCTCATCGCCATCCTCATGTCCTCCATGAGCGCCTGCTACAACGCCAGCGCCACGCTGGTAGTCCGCGACTTTTTCATGCGCTGGAAACCGGGGCTCTCCGATCGGGATCAGATCGTCATCGGGCGCAGGATTACGGTGCTGATGGCCGTGCTCGGCGTGCTCGCGGCTCCTTTAGTGGGACTCTCGGTCACCATCTGGCATTACCTGCAGGTGCTTTCGGCGTATCTGGGCGTGCCTTTGGGTGCGGTGATCTTCGTTGGCCTGCTCTGGAAGCGCGGGAACACTGCCGGGGCAATTGCCGGAGGCGCGGCAGGCTTCGGTCTCGGCTTATTCCTGTTCCTCGACGAAACCCTCGGCTGGGCACTGGTGAGGCACCCGTACCTGACCTCGTTCCTGCACCGTTCGATCCTGGTGTGGTTCTTCGCGGCGATCACGATGGTGGTAGTCAGCCTCCTGACTGCGCCTCCGCCTGAGTACAAAGTGAAGAGCACCGTATTCGGTTCGGCTGCGGGCCAGGCTCCGGGAGGAGCGAATTATCGCATCTGGGCCGGCGGGCTGTTCGCCTGTACGCTGATCCTATGGTGGACTTTCCGCTGAGTGGGGGAGTCTGGTGGAGCCATCGGGCCCATCTGGATCTCCGTATCAGAACCGTATCTCCTCCCATCCCAACTCCCCCGAGGTGAAGTGTCCGTTACGGGCAATACCGGGCAGGTTGGCCGTCCGCGCATACCGCTCCCCTGCCGCCGCGAGTGACAGGTCGATTATGCCGGACCAGCGGCTCGGGTCCAGGACCGCCCCGTTCCCGCCGCGCAGTGAGATGATCCGGAATTGCGGGTCGCCGGGGAAGATCGTGAGTGTCGCGATGCACTCCGCCGAAACGCCAGTCATGACCACCGCCTTCGCAACTCGGCGAGCCAGAAGGGCCCCGGCACGGTCGGCCTTGAAGAAATCCTTCCCGCTGAGCGCGCCGCCTCCGATAGGAACGCGCGGGCCGTACGCGTCCATAACAAGCTTCTTCCCGCTCAGGCCGTTGTCGCCTTCCGGACCGCCCACTTCAAAATTGCCCGCCCCGTTCACGTGCACGCGGTCCGGGGGTCCGGCGTTGAAACCGGCGATCGCGGACGCGCAATCTTTCAGCTCGCCTGCCACCGCGGCGCCGACCTCCCGGTTCAGCTCGATTTCATTCCCGCCGATCCTCTGCTGGATCGAGGCGCTGAACGCGACCACAGCTCTCTTTTCCGAATCGTAGGCCAGGACGGCTTTCCCGTCCGGCCCGAGCGACAGTTCGGGGGCCTCGTCCCGCAGGCGCTCCAATCTTCGCGCCAGCCGACAAACCAGCCACTGTTCCGGCGGGAGCCAGTTCGTTCCGGGCGAATCGAACGCGTATCCCGTGACGATCGACTGGTCGTCGGAGACCTCGCGGAACCTCGCCTCGCCATCCAGCAGCGGACCGAGGCAAAGGTCGGTCCGCACTTCGACCTCTTCGGGCGCCGGCCGCCACTCGCAGCCGTACCCGGCCGATCGGTAGCACTCGCGCGCGATCCGCTCCACCGGTATTTCTTCCGCGCCGGCGCACGCGATCCGCCCGGTGATGAAAACTGACGCGCGGTGCATCGCCACCTCGATCCCGCAAAGAGCGCGCTTCTCGCGCCGTGCGGCCTCTTCGACCAGCGCATCCGCTATGGCGTCGCACAGCTTGTCGGGATGGCCGGGTAGCACGTATTCCGCTGCGTAGAGCATCAGTTCTTCTCCTCGTGAAAGTGCGTCCAGTATCGGGCGTACGGCTGCAGGTCGGTCCGGATGCTGTACCCGGGCGTGAGTGCGATCCCGACGGTGGCGCGGGCCAGCGTCGCGCTCGCTTCGCGGCCAGGAGTTCCCACTGCGCCGTCGGTGAGCAGTACCGCCCGGCGGATGCGGTTGGCCCGCATGTGCCGGGCGACGCATTCGATGCTGGTGCCGTTCGTGGTGCGGCATTCGCCACGCCGCAGTTGCTCCAGACTCATGTCGTGCACCACCGTCGAGAACAGGTGGACGGCCCGGTGCACGATTTCGGAGCAGTCCAGGACGGCCGCGTAGAGCGCTCCTTTGTAACCACCGATGCTGCCGCTCACATCCACGTACACGTGCACAAGGTCGCATAACGGCCGGGGCCCGCTCGACTCGGAGTGGTAGAGCAACTGCGGCACTCCGAGCCCGCGCAGAACCACGGCGCGCCGGTCCGCGGCCGGGACCGGCGACATCACCGGAAACGGCGGCGGAGAGCGGCGGGCGGCGTTCGCCTGGTTTCCCCGTCCCGCCACTTTGCGCAGCAGGCAACGGAGTTCCGCACGGTTGGAGGGCCGCAGCGGGATGAGCGAAAGGTCCAGCAGCTCCGACCAGGAGCGGCCGGCAATCGGATTCGGCGGTTGCGGCCAGCGTTCCACGACGGAGCGCACGACCTCGAAGACCGCGCCGGTCAGTTCCGGCGCTACCGCGCCGTGGCTGCCGATGAGCAACGGTGTTGCCATCGGCTGGCCGGCCAGGCTGCTCCGCAGGGCATCGTACAACTCCTGGTAGTTCGCCCCGGTCTCGGAGTAGAGCGCGCGGTAGACCCCGCGGAGACGCTCCACCGGACCGGCGGCGAGAGCAGGCGGCACCGGCGCCGGTGCGTGTGGCGACCAGCCGGCGGCGGGACGCAGCATGCATTCCGGGAACACGTTGTCGCGGTACATCCCGGTGAAGAATGAAGTGTATTCCTCTCCGGGAAACATCCGGCAGAGCAGGGCGTTGATTACGGCGTCGAAGATCAGGTTGTCAGCCGGCGTGAGGCGGGGGAACAGGCGCGTGTGGCCCAGCAGAACGTGGTGCAGTTCGTGCATCACCAACATCAGCAGACGTTCCGGCGTCGCGGCGCTCCGCTCCACGAACTCAGGATTGATCAGCAACCGGGGAAAGGCGGTGCACTCCACGGCGGCGGTATCGACCTCCCCGGTTTCCACCACGTCCATGAGCCGCAACAGCGCGAGCAGCCCATAGTTGCCGCTCGGAAAGGCGTCCAGGATGCGGTCCTCGATCGAAGTCTCAGGCATGGCTCTCTCCCGCGCACTTCGCGGGTATCTTCAAGACAACCGCCCGGCCGTAGCCTATTCGCGATAGGTTGGGTTCCTTGTCGCGCAGGTAGACGCGGCCCGAAGACTTCGCCAGAACCGTGCAGATGGTGAGCAGGTCCGTGGCGCGCCGCGCGTCCTGAGCCCGCCCGGAGAGAACAAGCGCGGCAGCGGGATACGGCAGGTTGGCGGCTCGCTCGTTGATCCGCCGGCGCAGTTCCTCTTCC
This sequence comes from Bryobacterales bacterium, assembly GCA_963796485.1. Taxonomy (GTDB): domain Bacteria; phylum Acidobacteriota; class Terriglobia; order Bryobacterales; family Bryobacteraceae; genus CAWCDJ01. Next base: position 1,156,753 of record CAWCLV010000004.1, on the reverse strand, counting down.
GCCTGGTGGGGCGTCCCCGGAGGAAAGTCCCCGTCGAGCCTCCAGAGGAGCACCTGCGGGTCGGCATTGAGATGCTCGTAAAAGAACTCGATTGCGACGTCCTGCAATGCCGGCGCTTCGTGCGTGATCACCGCCTTGGGCGGTGCGGACATGTTGTGCAATAAGGTGGTCCGTTCCATCACCGGTACCCCGCGATCACGCTTCTCGATTCCAGCCAGCTTTGGAGCACGCGGTCCACGTCTGCCTCGGTTGCCAGTTCGCCGGCTGCGAAGAGGCCCGCCAACAGGTTCGTCGTGGCAGGCGTCTTCGGGTCCGACCTGTCGAGCGCGGCCAGCCGGGCCACCACCTGCTGCCAGACCCTGTGCCGGGGAGTGCCGGCCTGCACGCTTTCGTGCACGCTCTGGGGCGTGGCTGAAATGGCGCACCATTCCGCCGCCTGCTCCGCCACGGCCGCGACGAGCCGGCCTGCTGTGCCCGAGTCGAACATCTCGGCGGCGAGGGCGTGGCGTCCACCGGGAGGCAGCGCGGCCATACAGTCCGCGATCACGGTCGAGAAATCGCGCTTCCCGAGAGAACGGCACCTGATGGCCGCCAGTGCGCGGCGCAACGGATCCGCTTCCGCCATGAGCAGTTGGATGGGGCCATCCACCGCCGCGCCTGCGCTTTTCCACGCCTCTTTATGCGCGGCGAGGAGGGTCATCTCTTTCACTGGTTCGCCGGTCGCGCGCTGCGGCAGCGAGTGGCGTAGCGCGAGCATTGCGGATTCGGAGGGGTTGGCGTCACCCGAAGCGAGCAGCCGTGCCGCATGCACGCCTGCTACGTTCCGCACCAGCATCACGGCGCGCCGGGGGCTCAGCTCGATCCTGCTCTGCCGGAGGAGCGTACAGGCAAGCCGGATGTAGCGGGCCAGCCCCGCTCCCATGGAGACCGCGATGTGCTCCGCCATGGTTTTTCCCGCGCTCAACATGGCCTGGAGACGGCGGGCAGCTTCCGGTTCCGGGTCCGTGTCCCGCGTCAGGATGAGCGCCTCCTGCGCCGCCGGGGCGAGCCGCTGCCAGTCTGGGATCTCCAGGATGAACGCGAACCGGTCGGCAAGCGCGGTGTCGAGTGGCTCGGAACCGGCGTACTGCTGCTCGGAATCTTCGCTCGCGGGCGGGTTCATCGCGGACCACCGGTAGACGAGGCGGCCCAGCGCGATCCCTTGCACGCGGCGTTCGTGGATGATCGAGAACAGCTTGTTCTGGATGTCGGGGCGGCAGCGGGAAATCTCGTCGAGGAACACGGATTCCGCGCCCCAGATCGATGCGGGCGTCTGAACGTATTCCAGTGTCCCGTTGTTCGGCAGCGGATAACCTACCAGATCGTCGAAGTTGAGCAGGCTGGCATTGTAGTGGCGGTGCGCCAGCTCCAGCGCACGCGCCAGGCGGTTCAGCAGGTAGGATTTGCCGGTGCCGTGCGGCCCCACCAGCAGCAACGGATCCCGCTGGATGAGGGCGGCTAGGATCACGGGCTCGATTTCGCCCATTCCTACGACCCCCAGGCATTCGAGAATGCCTTTCGCCGGCGAGGCTTCTACGGTTTCGGTGTCTTTGCGGCCCACGAGTTTTCTCCGCGGGCGTGCGGATCCTGTTTGAAAATGGAAAGTGGGCAGCCGTTTCGTTGCGCTGCTGCTTGCCACATCGTTCCCGTTTCCGGGCTGACCTTGGCACCTTGGCGGCTAGACCAGGTTGCCGGGCGGTCATCGGGTCAGGACCCTCACGCCACTCTTGATGTCTGAAGCTGTCGCTTCGGATATGCAGACGCGATTCCCGAAGCGTGGGTTTCAGAATTCCATTGATGCTTTTGACGTACTGCTTCGCCTTGTCTCGCTCGACCGGGACGATCATTCGTCTGAAGCGATGCGTGGCTCCATGTGCCGCCTGATGGAAGACGACCCAACGCTCTCGGCACTGTGGGCCGGCCTCATTGCCAGAGCGGCTGCCGCGGCCGAACCCTTCCGGCCGCTTCATCCTGCCAAACCTGCTCCGATTGAGATTGCTGACCGAGAAAACCGACGGGGTGATCACTCTCGGAATTCTGGGCTGCAAAGTTGTGCGGGCGGTGGTCAGGGCGTGACTTCGGCGCGCACAGATGCCCCCGGCACGGGAGACCTCGCACTCCTGGATCTCGCGGAGACGGAGAGCCGGGTCCTGCTGACGCTCGACAAGGATTTCTGGCAGATCGCAATCCAACGCCGCCCTTGGCAGCACCCTCGTCCGGTGCAGGCGAACGGGCCCAAGTACTGACATCGCGCCGGACGTATCACGGTTGCGATTGATAGGCGATCGCGAGACGATCGGTTTACGACGTGGCCGCCGAGAAGTTGGCCGAAAAGCACGTGCGCCTGGCGAGATCAGGGTCATGGGCGCGAACGGTACAGGATCCCATCCGAACTTCCGCAGGCCGGCCTCGAGATTGGCTAACCAAGTGGCAGGCGCATTATGCCGACGTTCGGATTATGCCGACCTGTGCTGGCAACCCGGCCTGTGGGGCGGGGATCGCTGCGATGGAGTCGGCATAATCAGAGAGCCTCCAGGAAGGCGAGCAGTTTGTCCGTCGGTCGGAAACGGCCGGGTTTTGTCTCTATCGGAGCGGTCTTGTCCAGCGCGCGTTCCTTGATCTCCAGATCCGCGTGCAGGTAGATTTGGGTCGTCTCGATCTGTTCGTGCCCGAGCCAGAGTGCGATCACCGAGGTGTCGATGCCGGCGCGCAGCAATCGCATGGCGGCTGAATGCCGCAATACATGCATGGTCACCGATTTTTGTGCCAGCGACGGACAAGCGTCGGTGGCTTTCCCGACGTATTTGGCAAGCCTGTGCTCCAGAGCGTCCCGGCTGAGTCTTCTTCCAGTCTGTGTGGTGAACAGCGGGGCTTCTGGCTGACCGGCCCGCTCGGCCAGCCAGGAACGCACGACGGCGACTGTGCCCGAGGTGAGCGGCGTGATCCGTTGCTTTCGTCCCTTCCCGTTGCAACTCACATGTGCACCGGATCCGAGATGGACATCGGCGCAGCACAGGCCGGTCAGTTCAGACGCCCGAAGACCGGTCTGGACAGCGAGGCTGAACAGTGCGGTGTCGCGCCGCCCGGTCCACTTCGAGCGATCGGGCGCGGCGAGCAAGGCGTTGATTTCCGCCTCGGTCAGGAAGGTCACGAGCCGTCGCTCGAAGCGTTTTGGTGGAATGGCAAGAACGCGCTCGATGACAGAAGCATGCTCTGGATGCCGAAGCGCCGCGTATCGAAACAGGGAACGGATGGCAGCAAGCCGCGCATTGCGGGTGCGCACGCTGTTCTTTCTCTGCTGTTCCAAGTCGTTGAGGAAGGCACCGACCAGCGAAGCATCCAGATCGTCGATATCCAGCTTGCTTGGGACATTGCCTTTCCTGTCTGATGCGAAGACCAGCAATAGCCGCAGGGTATCCCGATATGCACAGAGCGTGTTCGGGCTGACCTGACGCTGAAGGACGAGGCGATCAGTAAAGAACGCCTGCAAAGTCGTGGCAAGTGCGGTCACGCGTCACCTCCAAGGTGGCGCTCAAGCCGATCGCCGGCCAACCCCAGCAATTCCGGTGCGGCCGAAAGATACCAGTAGGTATTGGCAGGGTCGACATGACCGAGATAGGTTGACAAGATCGCCATGCGGGTCCCGGGTTCGCCTGCCTTGTAGCCATCAATGATGGTGTTGACGGCGAAGCCATGTCGGAGATCATGGATCCTCGGCCTGCATGCGGCCGAACGTGGTGAGATACTGCAATGGCGCAGCAGTTTCTGGAATGTCGGCATCACGTTGTTGTAGCGCAGTCGCCTGCCTGCAGAAGACGACAGCAATGCCGACGTGCCCGCCTGATGAGGACGATCATTGCGGCGCAAGTAGTCCTGCAGGGCCGTGACCACGGTTGGGTGCAACGGCAATTCGCGCAGCTTGCCGAATTTGCCGTTGCGGATCGTGAGCAGGCCATTGATCGCATCGAAGTCATCGGTGTCGAGGCCGATCGCCTCTCCGACACGCATTCCGGTTGCCGCCAGCACGCCGATCAGTGTCCGATACGTTGCCTGCAAGTGGGACCCGCGCACGATCGCTGTCGCCGACATCAGGTTCGAGATTTCGTGTGGCGAGTAGAGGTACGGTGTTGCTCTCCGCGCTCGCCCTGGCAGCATACCCATTGACGGCACCTGGGTGGCAGGGTCGAGCCCATGGAGGTGTCGGGCGAAGATACGAACTTCGGCAAGTCGCCTGGAAGTCCAGCTTGCGTCGGCGCCTGCGGGGAGAGTTGCCCAGGCCAGCGCCGTTTCGGTTGTCAGACATTGTTCGCCGCGATCTTCGACGAAGGAAACGAACTGACCGAGAAGTCTCTCTGTTTTGTCGAGCTTGTAACCAAGGGCGCGACGCATGGCCAGATAGTCTGTGAGGGCTTGGCGAAGGGCGCTCATTGGACGTCTCCCGGCCATGGGCGCGCAATCATGCGCAAGCCGTTACGGTCGACCTTCGCATAGATCGCTGTTGTCTCGGTACGAACGTGACGCAAGAGTTGACCGATTTCCGGTAGTGACGCACCGGTACGTAGAAGTTGCGTAGCTGCGGTATGGCGCAGGCGATGTGCGTGGACGCGCCCGAGATCGGCCCGCCGTGCAGCATCCGCCACGATCGTGCTCACGCGAGTCGGAGTGAGATGGTGATAGGGAGCGACGCACCTTACGAATACGGCCCGGCCCTGTGCGTTCATGGGGCGGGCCTGTTCCAGGTATTCGACCAGCCTGAGGCCGACGTCCTGCGGCAAGGGAATGCGTTCTATACAGTTTCCCTTGCCGCGCACTACGATCGTGCCCGCTCGCCACTCGATATCGTCCAGCATGAGCTTTGCGACCTCGCCGCGTCGTAGTCCGAGTCGGACCAGCAGGGTCAGAACGGCAAGGTCCCGACAGCCGACGGGGGTATTTGCATGGCATGACGCAAGTAGGCGCTGAACCTGATCGGGCTCAAGTCCCTTGGGCAAACCCACCAATCGGCGACGGGCAACCGATGGCACGGCGCAGACGAGCGATCTTTCCGTGATGCCTTCAAGATGAAGAAAGCCAAGGAACGACCGAAGCGCCGTGACTGTCAACTTCGCCGTGCTGCTGTTTTCGCGAGGACACCGCGCCACCACAAACGAGATGATATCGGCCGGGCGCAGGTTACCAAGCTCCAGGGCAGGGCCATCTGCAGAACTCCCGCTATCCAGAAATGGGCGCAGACGATCGATATACCGCTCGACCGTAGTGGCTATCAAGGAACGCTCCACGGTCAAAAAGCGCCGGTACCGGTCCAGAATTACGCTTGAAGGGCCGTCGAGCGCAGGCGCCTCAAGGGGAGGAGCTAGCTTCAGCCGATGGAGATAATCAAGGATCGGACGCAAGGTCATGTGCGTCTTGTGTCTAGCGAAGCCTGCGGATCTGCGGTCGCGTAAGAAACGATCCGCCAGTCGGAATGACAGATCGGCCGCGGTTAACTCCTGAGCCTGCAGCCAATCGCTCAGATCGGCAAACAGTCTCTTCTTTCTGTGAACGGTACTTGGTGGGTATCCTTGCTGCAGCAGTTCGCCTTCAAAGTCCTGCAAAAGGGCATCGCGTGAGCATACGGCCCGTGCTTCGATGGGTTTGACCAACATGAAAACTCCTCTTCTAGATTGGAAAGAGGAGACCGTAGCATGTGGTCAAACGTCACGGATTATGCCGACTCCATCGCAGCGATCCCCGCCCCACAGGCCGGGTTGCCAGCACAGGTCGGCATAATCCGAACGTCGGCATAATGGGCCTTGGACTAAACCGCTTCGCGGTATTCGTGTAGCGCGACCAGTTGAACGCAAGAGAGCTGCGCTGTCGCATTTGTCCCCCTTCCGCTGAGAACTCCCACGCGAAAGCATGGAATTGCTGGTTGCAGCAAATTCCGTTTCGCAAAGGAGCTTTCCATGACATCCCTACGGCAACGCATGACCGAAGACATGCAGGTGCGGAATCTCGCCCTGAACACTCAAACTTCCTACGTGCAACAGGTGTCCCTGTTCGCCCGTCACTTCGATAAATCACCGGAGCAGTTGGGCCCCGAGGACATTCGCTCCTATCAGGTTTATTTGACCAACGAAAAGAAGCTGGCGCCTGGCTCCGTCCTCATCGCCGTTGCCGCCTTGCGATTTCTCTACAAGGTCTCCCTCAAAAAGGACTGGACCTTCGAGGACGTCATTCCGGCGCCGAAGAAGCCACAGAGGCTGCCGGTGGTTCTGAGCCCGGAGGAGGTCCTCCACTTTCTAAGCTGCGTAGGCAGCACCAAGCATCGGGCGATTCTGACTACCTGCTACGCAGCCGGCCTGCGCATTTCCGAGGCTATCCGTCTGAAGCCCGCCAACATCGATAGTCAGCGAATGGTCATCCAGGTCGAACAGGGCAAAGGACAGAAGGATCGTTACGTGATGCTATCTCCCAAGCTGCTGGAGACGCTGCGTAGCTACTTTCGAGCCGTGCGGCCGAAGGGGTGGCTGTTCCAGGGCGATGTGAATGGCCAACCGATCAATAGAAGTTCCGTCGAACTGGCCTGCCAGAAGGCTCGCCGGCTCTCTGGCATCCGCAAGCCGATCACTCCCCATTCGCTGCGCCACGGATTCGCAGTCCACTTGCTGGAATCCGGCACGGATGTTCGGACTATCCAACTGCTGCTCGGCCACCGCAGCCTGGCCACTACGGCCCGGTACCTGCGAATCGCCACCAGTAAGGTGTGTTCCACCTCCAGTCCGCTGGACTTGCTGCCGCATCCCATTGCCGTTGAGTCTGCTCTCGCTCCGCCTCAGCACTTCTGAGCGCCGGGCTCATGGAGCGCCCCAAACTGGAAGTGGCGGATGTGTTCCGCCAGTACGGCGAAGCCTACCGCGAAAAGCATGGCGCGTCGATGTCCACGGCACAGCGACGCGTCATGACAGCCGTCGAGCTTTGTCGAACCGCAGCGCTCGGCGGCCATCTGGAACAGTGCGACCGGTGCGGCCATGAGCGCAATGCTTATAACTCTTGTGCCAATCGCCACTGTCCCAAGTGCCAGTCGCTCGCCCGCGCCGAATGGCTTGAGGATCGCCGCTCGGAGCTTCTGAATACCGAGTATTTTCACGTGGTGTTCACCGTACCGGAACAGATTGCCGCCATCGCCTACCAAAACAAGCGAGCGGTCTACGGCATTCTGTTCCGCGCGACTGCCGAGACCCTACGCACCATCGCCGCCGACCCGAAACACCTTGGCGCCGAGATCGGCTTTTTCGCCGTGCTCCACACCTGGGGATCGAACTTAATGCACCATCCCCACCTGCATTGTGTCGTCCCAGGCGGCGGTCTGTCTCCGGACGGCACCCGATGGATCGCCTGCCGACCGGGATTCTTCTTACCGGTCCGTGTGCTCTCCCGGTTTTTCCGGCGGCTGTTCCTGGAGGAGTTGGTCAAAGCCTTCGATAACGGCAAAGTGAAGTTCTTCTCCGCGCTGGAACGATGCCGGGATCGAGAGGCACTGCTACATTACTTGGCTCCCACGCGAGAGGTCGAATGGGTGGTCTATGCCAAGCGTCCGTTCGCCGGACCTGAGCAGGTGTTGGACTACGTTGGCCGTTATACCCACCGCGTGGCCATCTCCAACAATCGTCTGCTGGACATCGCCGACGGAAAGGTCACCTTTCGTTACAAAGATTATCGCCACGACGATCACCAGAAAACGATGACGCTGAACTCTGAGGAGTTTATCCGCCGGTTCCTGCTCCATGTGTTACCAGACGGGTTCCAGCGCATCCGCTACTATGGCTTCCTCGGGAATCGTTATCGCGAAGAGAAACTGGCGCGCTGCCGGCAACTGTTGGGCATGCCGGCGTCTGCACCTCCGGCATCGAAGGCCACCAAGGATTGTCTGGACCGCTATGAAGAACTCACCGGATCTTCCTTGAAGGAATGCCCAGTCTGTCACCAGGGACGTATGGTGAGAATGGCAGCCTTGTTGCCCAGCCCCGTTTGCCAAACGGCGATTACGGACACGTCATGAAAACCGCCATCGAGCCCATGATCAAATCGCGGCGAACCGGCTTGGCCCGACCACGCCAAAGGGGCAGTGTTGCCGCGCGGGCCGGCCCAGCGATTTTTCCGCGCACTGTCACCATCGTCCGACGCTCTGGCTGCCTATTCCAGGCACGTTGGCTATTCTCCGCCGTTCGTACTCACGTATCCGCAGCACAACTTTCCCCTCACCGGAGTTCCGTCCGACAATCAACACACATAGGGCGGGCGTCGTGCCAGCGGTTTAGTCCAATCCATTTTTAGCTCACCGTCGCGGCGCTCAAGATTCGAGTGCACCCGAAGTGTCTCGCGCCGCGCCGCTGGGCTAAAAATGCTCTGCATTATGCCGATGTCGGCATAAGGCACACACGATCAGGGGCTTCATCTCCGGAACGATCTCGAAGAAGATGAAGCTCGCCGTCGAGTCCGTGCGCAACGAGCAGGGCGAGCGGGTCTACAAGGTGAAGTAGGGTCTGCCCGCTCCGATCCCCGCCGCCGCCCGATTGGGTGGCGGCTTTTTTGCGGCTATTCGATCTTCGTCTCCGGCGGCGGTTCCGGTTGTGCGGCGACCTCGCTTGCTGGTACCTCGGCGGGCGGGGTCGCCGCCTTGCCATCGAACAACTCCTGTTGAACGGCCGGTATCGCCAAGTCGGATGTCCGCTTCACACTCAGCCCGCAACCTTCCGCAAACTTCCGAACGCCATCGTCGTCCGTGTACAGGACGCGCGCACCGTTCGTCAGCGCGATGGCCACGATCTGCCGGTCGAATTTCATCCTGCTCTTTGTGATGGTCAGGCCATCGCGAATGTCACCCTTCGCGGCGGCGTCACGCAACCGAACCGCGAGTTCAACGGCTGCACGCAGATCGAAATCCCCGACGCGGATGTATGCCGAAACGCGCAGCGCACTCAGGACTTCGTCCATGTCGCATCCGGGCGTGGCCAGCACCTCGGCCAGGGCAGGCGTCGGAATCAGAACCTGTTCGCCTGCCGCCGCAAGCTCTTGCACCAGACCGTCCACGCGCTCTCTGGCGCGATCCACCGGCGCAGCGTCAGTGCCCTGGCGCAGGTCCGCATCGGGGAACAGCAGCACCGACAGGATCGTGTTGTCGAAGGCCACCAGGGCCATCTATTCCTCCCGGAGTTGGCGCACGAAGAGGATGGGATTCACGCGGCCTTCCGGACCGGGCCCGAGCTTCGCACGCAGATTCTGGAATAGCTTCGGCAACGGAGTCGAGTCCAGGGTTTCGAAGTCCTCGACATTGAAGCGATGCAGGCGCCACACCCCTGACTCTGCGCGGGACCAGACGCCCGTGCCACGCAGCCGTATGGGAGGACCGAATAGATGGTGGGCTAGGCGACGGGCGACGGCCTTCGACGCGATGCAGTGGGTGAACACATCGTCGCCCATCTTCAGGTGGATATTGATAGTCTCGTCGCGTCCACCGACCTGGATCACTTCGCCAACCAGGGTGTCGGCCTGCTCCACCGGACCGGAGCTTTTCTCAACGAGGCGGGTGCGGCCCGCGAACTCGATCACGTTCGATCCCCGATGCAGGATTCGCCCGATCGCATTGTCTTCGGCAAGGCGGTCGTCCAGGGCTTGCTTGGCTTTGACGGCGGGCTTGGGTCCACCGCCGTAACGAATCTCATCGACGCGGCGCGAGACTTTGTTCTGCGCCACCGGATCGACGCGCGTTGCCAGGGTAGAGACTTCCGGCCTTCAGTTTTTCGAAGTGGACGTGCTCGTTGTGACCGAGCATTTCAGCGAAGTCCCGCATGTATTCCGCCAGACGGGACATCGAGATGGTCGCCGGCGTGAGCGCATCGATATAGAGCTCGTAGACGTCATCTCCAGGCATAATCGCTGCTCGCAGTCAGCATCCGTATTATGACAGATTTACGCGTTTCTGTTCTGGCCGGAACGTGGTCCACCTGAGCCGATGCCAGCCGTATCGAGCCGGTCGTTGCTTGGCCCTAGCAGCCGACCGGGCGGCCAGAAACCGACGGCGTGGCGGGTCACTCCATCCTATTGCGGTACAAAGGTTTGGGTCCGTTCTGCGGGGTGACCGCTGACCACCTCATTTTTCGCCTGACGGTAGCGAAATGGTGCAATCGATCAACGCGCCGGAGTTCTTCGCCCGGTAGTACCTATTGATCACTGATGGGCGCGGTGGGCGTCGTCCTGTATAGGAGCAGTTGATTTCTCTCGCGGAGAAGATCACTGGAGAGACGCTGCCCATCCTGCCGTGCTGCCCAAGTGCGCTACTGGCGGGCTGTCGGGTTGGGCGCGCTGCGAATGGCATGCTGCCCAAGCCGCCCAAAGGCATTTGGACACCAAATGGACTCCAGGGTGTGGTTCTGATGTGGTGGTTGGCTGTAACTCTATGAGGTGTTTGGTGGACCTGGTGAGATTCGAACTCACGACCTCTTCCATGCCATGGAAGCGCGCTCCCAACTGCGCCACAGGCCCATCCTAAGCGTGGAATTTCAATATACCACACCCCCGCGAACGTCTGGAAATTGACAGGCCGCTTTCCTCGCTGCCTACAATGAAATGATGTCCCCTAGGCGTGTGTCTGCCTACATACTGGTCGTCTGTCTGGCCGCTGCCGGATTGTCGTCGTGCTTCGTCCGACGGCGCCTCATCGTGCGGACCGGCGGATCCGGGAACGGCAACCCCACGCTCCTCGTCACCAATCGCGACGCTCTCATAGGCGTCATCCGCCGCGAGTATAACGCCATCCGGGACTTCAACGCGACCGTCGACATGACGCCCGTGCTGGGCAGCGCCGAGAAGAGCAAGATCACCGAGTACAAGGACGTCCGCGGCTTCATCCTCTGCCGGCAGCCGAACGAGATCCGCATCATCGGCCTCTACCCCGTCGTGCGGAACAAGGCCTTCGACATGGTCTCCGTCGGGAATACTTTCCGGCTCTACATTCCCGGCCACGAACAGTTCATCGAGGGGTCGAACGACCTCATCGAGCTGTCGACCAACAAGATCGAAAACCTCAGGCCGAGCCATTTTCTGGAAGCGCTGGTCGTACGGCCGGTCGATCCCGCGCGTGATAAGCTCCTGCTGGAAAATTTCACCGACGAAGACAACGCCTTTTACATCCTGCAAGTCATCCGTGAAACGGGAGGCGATCTGCACCTGGACCGCACCATCTGGTTCAACCGCGTGACGCTACAGATTTCGCGCCAGCTCATCTTCGATGCGAATGGAAATATTCTGACCGACGCCCGCTACTCGGATTGGCGCGCCTACGACAATGTCCCCTTCCCCAGGCACATCGAAATCAACCGCCCCCGTGACGAGTACGGAGTGGTGATCGACGTCGTGAAGATGGACATCAACAAAGGCGTGGGCGACGACAAATTCGTGCTGGCCCAGCCCCCCGGAAGCAAATTGCGTATTTTAGGCAAGGCAGCAGCCGAGAACGCCGCCACGCCCCGCCAAGGACAGCAGTGACAGCAACACTAGTCATCGAAAACCTAAAACATAAGCCGATGCGCAGCCTCTTGAGTATCCTGCTCATCGGCGTCCCCGTGACCCTGATCCTGACGCTGGTCGGACTCAGCCACGGCATGCTCGACGATACCGCCCACCGGACGCGCGGCATCGGCGCCGATATCATCGTCCGGCCTCCGGGCTCCACGCTCCTTACCCTGAGCGGCGGCATCAGCAGCAAAATCGTGGACTGGTTCGGCGAGCAGCCGCACGTCAAAATGGCGATGGGCGTGGTGAACCAGCCCGTGCAGGGAGTTACGCTCGGCGCCACCGGAATCGACCTTCCCAAATTCAATGCCATGAGCGGCGGCTTCACCTACCTCGAGGGCGGCCCCTTCCGCGCGGATAACGAGGTCCTGGTGGACGACTGGTATGCCACCCAAATCCACGCGCATGAGGGCAGCACGATCACGATCCTGGGCAAACCCTGGCGTGTCGCGGGCGTGATCGCAAGCGGCAAACTGGCGCGCATCGTGTTCCCGCTGCAGGTCCTGCAAAACCTCACCAGCAACGCCGGGAAGGTCAGCCAGATCTACCTCAAAGTGGACGACCCGAAGAACATCGGCCCCCTGGTTGCAGCGCTCAAGCTCAAGCTGCCGGATTACTCCATCTACTCTTCCGAAGAACTGGTGTCGATGTACAACCCGAGCAACATCCCCGCCCTTCGCGGTTTCACCATCGTCGTGATGGGCATCGGCGTTCTGATCGGCTTCGCGGTGGTCTGCCTCTCGATGTACATGGCGGTGCTGCAAAGGACCCGCGAGATCGGCATCCTGAAATCCCTCGGCTCCTCCAACGGTTTCATCCTGCGAATCATCCTCGCCGAAGCGGCGCTGCTGGGGGTGGGAGGCACAGTTCTGGGGATCCTCATGAGTTACGCCGCGCACTGGCTGATCGTCACGCTGGTGCCGGCTTCCTTCCCGATGGCCATCGTCCCGAGTTGGTGGCCCATCGCAGGCGGCATAACCATCGGCGGCGCCCTGCTCGGTGCACTCTACCCCGGTCTGAGCGCCGCGCGCCACGACCCCATCGAGGCCCTGGCGTATGAATAACGGCCATATCATCGAAACCCGGCAATTGCAGAAGATCTACCGGGTCGGGAAGGTCGATGTGCCGGCGCTTCGCGGCGTGGACCTGAACGTGAAAACCGGCGAATTCCTCGCCATCGTGGGCCCCTCCGGCTCGGGTAAATCGACGCTCTTCCACATCATCGGCGGACTCACTCCGCCGAGCGCGGGGCAGGTCAGCGTCGCCGGACGCGACCTCGCGCAGATGTCCAACGCAGACCGCACGGACCTCCGCAAGCGGACCGTGGGGTTCGTCTTCCAGAAGTTCAACCTGCTGCCTAACCTGACCGCGCGCGACAACATCGCGGTGGCGCGCTTCATTGCGGGGATGGACCAGAAGCCCGACCCCGCATTCGACGAGATCCTGCGGGTGCTCGGCATCGCCAACCGCCTGGACCACAAGCCGAGCGCTCTTTCCGGCGGCGAGCAGCAGCGGATCGCCATCGCACGCGCCATCGTGAACCATCCGGCGATCCTGCTGGCGGACGAACCCACCGGCAACCTGGACACGGAGAACTCGAAAGCCGTGCTGGAAATCCTGCGCGACCTGAACGAGCGCCTCGGCCAGACGGTCCTCATGATCACGCACAACCCGGAAGCCGCGGCATACGGCCACCGGACTATTCAGATGCGCGATGGCAGGATCGCGTAAGACGAAACCACTGCAGAATCTGCGGGAAGAGCTGTTTGAGCCGGCCAATCAGGCGCTGCGATTCGGAACTGTGCTGGTTCACCAGCTTCCGCCGTTCCTCGGTGAGAAACTGCAACTTTCGGGTCTCCACCGTATCTGGTTGTAAACGAAGGAGCTTGTCGGCATGGCGAAAGGCCTTGCGGCAGTTGGCCACGACTGCTCCAGAGCTACCGCGATCGGCCGGCCGCCGGAGCGTTGCGCAACTCCGCAGCCCAGACCTGAATGTCTTCCGGATCCTGGCGACCGCTGTGGAAAACCCTTAAAATCAACTTCTCCTTACGGAGTAACTATAAGGGAGCGGACATTTCTCATGCAAGGCACAATCGTTCAAGTCAGCATCTCTCCTGGGGGCCTTCCCAAGTCACCCGTTGCCGAAGGGCTGATCACACCCCTGGGCCTCCAAGGCGACCTCCACGCTCACCCCAACATTCACGGCGGACCGCAAAAGGCGATTCTGCTGGTTGCCTCGGAGGTCCTCGCCAATTTGCGCGAGCGGGGGTATCCCCTCCGTCCGGGAGCCTTGGGTGAGAATCTCACCACGGAAGGCATTGACGTCCGCAGCTTGCGGATCGGCGACCGGCTGCGCGCCGGCGGAGCGATGCTCGAAATCACCAAGCCTCGCGGACCCTGTTCGGCGCTCGATGTTTATGGCGAGGCGCTCAAGCACGAAATCTACGATGCGCGCGTGCAGGCGCTCGACCACACGTCGCCGCGATGGGGGATGAGCGGGCTATACGCCGCCGTGGTCCAAGGCGGGCCGGTGCGGCCGGGGGATATAATTGCAGTCGTGGCCTCCCTGGCCTGACGCATGCCTGATTCGCTCGACGCAATTCTGCTCGGAGCGGCACTTCCGGAACGCATCGCAACCCGCATCAAGATCCTGGTGGGGGCCGCGCCCGACCCGGATATGGCCGCGCGCTTCCTGGATCGCCTCAGGCAGGACTCGCCCTCCGCTTTCGACCGCATTGTCAGTTCCCCCGCCGCCCTGCGCTGCGCGGTGAACCTCTTCTGTTACAGCCACTTTCTTTCGGAAGCGGTGCTGCGCAACCCGGAACGGCTCTTGCAGGAAGCGCATTCCACGAGCTTCTACCGGGTGCGCACAGTCGATGAATACGAGAGAAGCCTGGCCGATTACCTGGGCGGCGATCAGGCCGAGGTGCCCTCGGAAATGGGGCTGGCACGCTTCCGGCGCCGGCAGTTGCTGCGCATCGTGCTGCGCGACGCGCTCGGAGTGGCGTCGCTTTCCGATGTGACGCAGGAACTCTCGAACCTGGCGGATGCCATTCTCGACCTGACCTACCGGCGGATCCGGGCGGCCTTCGTGGCGCAGTACGGCGAGCCTCGACTTCCCGACGGAAGTCCCTGCGGGTTTTCGGTGATCTCCCTGGGGAAACTCGGCGGCGGGGAACTCAACTACAGCTCGGATATCGACCTGATGTTCGTCTATGGCGGCAACGGAGAGACCACCGGCGCCTCACCGCTCACCAACAAGGAATTCTACAAGAAGGTCGCCAACCACTACACGGCGCTGCTTTCCAGCTACACTCCCGAAGGCCGGTGTTACCGCGTGGATCTGCGGCTGCGGCCCGACGGCACGCTGGGCGAAATCTGCATCTCCGGGGAGGGTGCGCGCACTTACTACCGCGAGCGGGCGCGCGACTGGGAAAAGCAGATGCTGATCAAAGCGCGGGTCTCAGCGGGAGAGCGGGAACCGGGCGCCGCGCTGCTGGAAGCGGTCGAGCCGCTGATCTACCAGACCTCTCTCGATTTCAAGGCGGTCGAGGAGGTGTCGGCCACGCGGCAGCGCATTGGCGAGAAGGTCGCGGCGCGGCGGAACGGCCGGAGTGCGGGCGACATCAAGCTGATGCCCGGCGGCATTCGCGATATCGAGTTCCTGGTGCAGTGCCTGCAGCGGCTGCACGGCGGGCGCGAGCCCTGGGTGCGGCACGGCGGCACCATGATGGCGCTGTTCCGCCTGCGCGATAAGGGGCTGCTCTCGGATGCCGAGTACGCGCGCCTCGCCACGGCTTACGAGTTCCTGCGCTATCTGGAACACCGGCTGCAAATAGACGAGGACCTCCAGACCCACACGCTTCCCGCCGACCCGCCGGCAGTGGAGCTATTGGCGCGGAAGATGCCGGCGGAAGGGGGAAGCGCGTGGACCGCGCAGACGCTGCAGCAGCGGCTGAGCGAGCATCGCGCCGCGGTACAGGAAATTTACGAGCGGGTGATCCACGCGCAGCGCCCGCTCTACTATGCCGCCTCCGAACCGGATTCCGGCGCGGAGGCCGGCGAGCCCCCCGCGGCGCCGCGCTCAAGCGTCGCCGTGGCGCTGAAGGAGCGCGCCCCAAGGCTGGCCGGGGCCGTGGCTGGCGCCAACCTGAACCGCGGCCGGGAGCGCTTCCAGCACTTCCTCGAAAAGGCATTCGACAATCCGCAGCTGCTTGACAGGCTTAACCACGACGCGACTTTATCCGCCGCGGTGCTCGATATTTTCGAGCACAGCTCCCACTTCGCGGATGAGCTGCTGCGCTACCCGGAACTGCTCGACGAAATCGGCCGGCCCTTCGAGATGGAAAGCGGGCCGCTTCCCGATGGCGCTGCGCTGCGCCGCTATTACCGCCGGCAGATGCTGCGGATCCAGTGCGCCAGCATCCTTTCCGGCGAACCCATCTTCGAGACTCTGTCGAAGACCTCCCTGCTGGCGGACTCGGTGATCGCGACGGCCTACGCGATTGCCCGGCGGGAGGCGCCCTCGCCGGCCAATCCGGCCTATTATGCGGCCGAGCAGATGATGGTGGTGGCGCTGGGGCGCCTGGGAATGCGCGAGTTCGATCTCGGCTCGGATGCCGATCTCGTCTTCGTCATACCCGACGGCGCCGCGCCGGAGCACGCGTTCTGGACCGCCGTAGCCGAGCGCATGGTGCAGATCATCAGCGCCTACACGGGCGAAGGCGTGATGTTCGCGATCGACACGCGGCTACGCCCCAACGGGCGCGAAGGCGACCTCGTGCAGACCGAGGCCGCTTATAAGACGTACTTCGCCAGCCATGCCGAGGCCTGGGAGGGGATTGCGTGGATGAAGTCGCGGGCTGTCGCCGGGAACCTGGAGCGCGCCACGGAGTTCCTCCACGAATTGCAGGACGTGGACTGGAGGCGCTACGGGCAGAGCCGGCGCTCGCGCAAGGAACTGGCCGAAATGCGCGCGCGGCTCGAAAGGGAGCAGGGTCCCCGCAATCCGCTCAAAGCCGGGGTGGGCGGCTACTACGATATCGACTTCGCGCTGATGTACCTGCGGCTCAAGGGCGCGGGAATCTTCTTCAAGGTCCTGAACACTCCCGAGCGGATCGACGTCATCGAAAAGATGGGCCACCTGGAGCGTGAAGACGCGGAGTTTCTGGCGGACGCCGCGGTGTTCTACCGCGCCATCGACCACGGCCAGCGGATCGCCACGGGCCATGCCGAGGGAAGCCTTCCCGCGTCGCCGGCGCAGCTGGAGAGCCTGACCAGCCTGGTACGCCGCTGGACGCCTGCGCGCCTGCACCAGGAGCGGATCGACGCCACGCTGCGCTACATCCGGCAGCGCACGCGCGAATATTTCGACCGCCTGTTTGGACGAACATGAAAGCTTCGCGATATGCGGCCGCCGTGCTGCTGGTAGCAGCCACTGTCGCGCTGTTTCGCGCGCTGCTGCCGGTCAATCACACCACGGTTGCGCTCAGCCTGCTGCTGGTGGTGCTCGGGATCTCCGCGAAATGGGGGTTGGGTGAAGCGACCGCGGCGTCGTTGCTGGCCGTCCTCGGCTTCAACTATTTCTTTTTGCCGCCGGTCGCGACTTTCACGGTGGCGGACCCGCAGAACTGGGTCGCGCTCCTGGCGTTTCTGGTGACTGCCGTGACGGCCAGCCAGCTTGCCGAGCGCGCACGCCGGAGAGCGGCCGAAGCCGAGGTGCGGCGCCTCGAGATCGAGCGGCTGTATCAGTTGGTTAGCTCGCTGATGCTGAGCGGCAGCCCGTTGGGCACCATCCGGGAGTTTGTCCGGCGCGTCGTCCAGGTATTCGGGTTCACCGATGCGGCTTTCTACTACCGTCCGGCAGGCGAGATCGTGCGCTCGCAACAGGCGGCCAAGACTCCTTCGGAGCACGATCTCCTGGCGGCGGCGGAGATCGCGGACATTTCGATCGACCAGGAAAAGGAACTGGTGATCGCGCCCGTCCGCTTCGGGGGCCGGCCGCTGGGCAGCCTGGCGCTAGCCGGTTCGCCCCCGTCGGAGGGAACCGCGCGAGCCATCGTCAACCTGGTGGCGCTGGCCATCGAGAAGGCGCGGGCGCTGGAAGAAGCCAGCCATGCGGAAGCTGCGCGGCACAGCGAGATGCTGAAAGCCGCGCTCCTCGATTCCCTGGCCCACGACATCAAGACGCCGCTCACCTCCATCAAGGCCGCGGTAACCAGCATGTTGGGGCAATCCTCCGGCGCCGACCAGGAGTTGCTCACGATCATCGACGAAGAGGCCGACCGCCTGAACCGCCTCGCCGCGGAGGTGATCGAAATGGCCCGGATCGAGGCGGGCAAGCTGCATCTGGAACGGCGCCCCATCACGGCCACAGAGCTGATCGAGACGGTGCTCACGGATTTGGGGGTGGCGCATGCCGGTCGCGTTACGTCCTCCACTGCTCCCGGCATGCCCGCCGCCGATGCCGACTCCGAATTTGCGGGGCAGGTCCTGAAGCAACTCGTGGAAAACGCGCTCAAGTACACTCCCGAGGGCTCGCCGGTCTCGGTCACGGCCGAAGAGAAAGGTGGCAAGATTGTGATCAGGGTGGCGGACCGGGGCCCCGGCATCGAAGAGAACGAACGCCTGCGGATCTTCGAGAAGTTCTTTCGCGGCCGCCGCCACAGGTTCGAAACGGAAGGAACGGGCATGGGACTGGCGATCGCTCGCGGCATTGTGGAAGCTCACGGCGAAAAGATCTGGGTGGAAAGCGAACCAGGACAGGGATCGGTGTTCTCTTTTCCCTTCCCGTCCATCGGAGCGAGGGATGAGTGCCCGAGTCCTGGTGGTGGACGACGATCCGCAAATCCGGCGCGTGATGAAGGCCACGCTGGTGGGCCATCACTACGAAGTGATCGAAGCGCGCACGGGCGAAGAGGCGCTGGATGCGTTTGCCCGCGAGATGCCAAACCTGGTGCTTCTCGATATGAACATGCCCGGGATGGACGGGCTCGAAACCTGCCGCGCGATCCGCGGAGGTTCCGAAATCCCCGTGATCATTCTCTCGGTGCGCAACAGCGAGAACGACAAGGTCGCGGCGCTCGATGCCGGCGCCGACGATTACGTCACGAAGCCGTTCAGCATGGAGGAATTGCTGGCGCGCATCCGTGCCGCGTTGCGCCGCAGCCCGGCTTCGCCGGAAGGCGGTCCCCAAGGATTCACCGCGCAAGACCTGGAAATCGACTTCGAAACACGCCGCGTTTGCGCGCATGGGAAGGAGGTCCGGCTGACCCCCAAGGAGTTCGAGTTGCTGAGATACCTGGTCGCCCACGCCGGAAAGCCCGTGACCCATCGCGAACTCCTGCAAGCCGTGTGGGGGCCCGACTATGGGGATGAACCGGAGTATCTGAGGGTCTTCATCAACCAGGTGCGAAAGAAGATCGAAGCCAATCCCTCGCGCCCGAAGTACATCCTGACCGAACCGTGGGTTGGCTACCGCTTCAGCGCTCCTTCCGTCACTTAATTCAATCCTGATCCTTTCTTTACGACTTCCTTACGCGGGCGCTTCTACGCTCAGACAGGTGGCATTTATGGAAGTTTCCGGCAGCCTGTCGATCGATCCGGGGAAAATCGAACCGGAAGCATACGCGAGCGAAATCGAAGTGGTGGTGGCCTATACGGGCTTTATCGCAACGCTGGCGGTGCTCGAGCGCGCGGCGCGGCTGACGGCCGGGCTGTCGGCCCGAGTCTCGCTGGTTGCCATCCACACTGTGCCTTATCCGGCCGACTTCTGCTGCCCCACCGCGGTGCATGCGTTCCTGGTCGATCAACTGGTGGACCTTTCGGGAGCCTGTCGCCTTCCCGTGGATGCGCAGGTGGTTCTGGCCCGTACGCGGGAAGACGGCTTCCGCCACGCGCTGAAGCCGCAATCCACCGTGCTGGTGGGAAGCCCGCGACGGCTGTGGAGGACCTCGGAAGAGCGGCTGGCCAAATCCCTGGTTTCGGATGGCCACAAAGTTGTGTTGATCCACCTCGATTAGGAGGCGCTCATGTTAGATACGGGTTTTGTGCTGCTGACACTGGTTCTGTTCGCGGCGGGATGGGCCTTCGCGAAAGCTTGCGACCGGCTCTAGACTATGGGAATCAATCGTGACGGAGTCTCATGGAACAGCTTATCTGTCTGATCATTGCGTTGCTCCTGGGTGTGTATCTCTTCTACGCCCTGCTTCGCCCGGAGCGGTTCTGAGAGGGATTGCATGATATCGAACGGGATTTTGCAGATTCTTCTATACACCGCCGTGGTTCTGGCGCTGGCGAAGCCGATGGGCGCTTTCATGGCCAAGGTCTTCGAAGGCCAGCGTACGTTTCTGCACCGCTTTCTGAGGCCGCTGGAGGTCGCGATTTACAAGATCTGCGGCATTGACGAAACCGCGGAGCAGCACTGGACCCGGTACGCCGGCTCGCTGCTGGTGTTCAGCCTGGTGACGCTGCTTTTCACCTACCTGCTCCAGCGCGTCCAACAGTGGCTCCCTCTGAATCCACAGGGCTTGGGGAATGTCGCGCCGGATCTTTCGTTCAACACCGCCGTGAGTTTCACAACCAACACGAACTGGCAATTCTATACGCCGGAAACCACGATGAGCTACCTGACCCAGATGATCGGGTTGGCGACGCACAATTTCTTCTCGGCGGCGGCCGGCATTGCGGTCGCAATCGCGGTGATCCGCGGGTTCGCGCGCCACTCCGCCCAGACACTTGGCAATTTCTGGGTCGATTTCGTGCGTTGCACGGTTTACGTCCTGCTGCCGGTCTCGGTGATCGCGGCGCTCATTCTGTGCTCGCAGGGCGTGATCCAGAATTTCCATCCGTATGACAAGGTCGCCACCCTGGAAGGTGTCACCCAGACGATTCCGCAGGGTCCGGTCGCTTCGCAGGAAGCCATCAAGATGCTCGGAACCAACGGCGGCGGATTCTTCAACGCGAACTCGGCTCACCCGTACGAAAATCCGACCCCGTTTTCGAACTTCATCCAGATGCTCCTGATTTTCATCATCCCGGCGGGACTCACCTACACGTTCGGCAAAATGGTGCGGGACACACGGCAGGGCTGGGCGCTTCTTGCGGCGATGACGATCCTGTTCCTGGCGGGCGTCGCTGTGGTGTATCCGGCGGAACAGGCAGGCAACCCGATACTGGCGAAGCTCGGAGTGGCGGGCGGCAACATGGAGGGCAAGGAAGTCCGCTTCGGCATTCCGAACTCGGCCCTCTTCGCGGTAGTCACCACGGATGCCAGTTGCGGCGCGGTCAACAACGTTCACGACAGCCTCACACCCCTGGGCGGCCTGGTTCCGATGGTCAACATCCAATTGGGAGAGGTGATCTTCGGAGGCGTCGGGTCCGGGTTGTACGGCATGCTGCTGTTCGCCGTGCTCGCGGTGTTCATCGCGGGGCTGATGGTGGGCCGCACACCCGAATACCTGGGGAAAAAGATCGAGCAGAAAGAAGTGAAGATGATGATGCTTTCCGTGCTGGTTCTGGAGGTGACCATCCTGGCGTTCGCGGCGAGCAGCATTAACATGCCATCGGTGATCGCCAGCCAGACGAACCACGGTCCGCACGGTCTTTCGGAAGTGCTCTACGCATTTTCGAGCGCCACCGGAAATAACGGCAGTGCTTTCGCCGGGCTGAATGCCAACACCTATCTGAACGTCACGATGGGGATCGCGATGTTTCTTGGCCGCTTTCTGATGCTGATCCCGCTACTGGCGGCGGCCGGAAGCCTGGCCCGCAAGAATGTGGTTCCGGTTTCGGCCGGCACGTTCCCCACACATGGCCCGCTATTCGTGATGCTGCTGGTCGGGGTCGTCCTGATCGTAGGCGCCCTGACCTTTTTCCCGGCCCTCTCGCTCGGGCCGATTGTCGAGCACTTCCTGATGCATCAGGGGAGGCTCTGGAGCTGATATGGCTACCGTTACCGCAACTCCTCCGTCCGAAGACATCACTTCTCTGATCCCCAGGAAGGCGGCGCGCGCGCGCCCTCTGTTCGATCCGCCAATCGTGAAGCGGGCCATCGGCGACTCGTTTCGCAAACTGAATCCGCGGACGATGATGAAGAACCCGGTCATGTTCGTGGTGGAAGTCGGCGCCGCCGTCACCACGGTGCTGGCCATCAAGGAGGCCAGTGGGTTCGATCTTCAGATCACCATCTGGCTATGGTTCACCGTCCTGTTCGCGAATTTCGCGGAGGCGATGGCGGAAGGCCGCGGCAAGGCGCAGGCGGACACGCTCCGGAAAACCAAGACCGAGACCACCGCGCGCCGGATGCACAATTCGAGAGAAGAAATCGTTCCGGCGACGGCGCTCCGGGCGGGAGACATCGTTCTCGTCCAGGAAGGCGAAACCATTCCGGGCGACGGCGACGTGATCGCGGGGATTGCCAGCGTGGACGAATCGGCGATCACCGGCGAGAGTGCGCCGGTAATCCGCGAATCGGGCGGCGACCGCAGCGCGGTCACCGGGGGCACGCGGGTGCTCTCGGACTGGATTCACGTCAAGATCACGTCGAACCCGGGTGAAACCTTTCTCGATCGCATGATCGCACTGGTGGAGGGCGCGGCCCGCCAGAAGACGCCCAATGAAATCGCGCTGAATATCGTGATCGCCGGCCTGACGCTGGTGTTCCTGCTGGCGGTGGTCACGCTCGAGCCGTTCGCCGTTTACAGCGGCGCGGTGGTGTCCACCACCGTGCTGGTGTCGCTGCTGGTCTGCCTCATCCCGACCACGATCGGCGGCCTGCTCTCGGCCATCGGCATCGCCGGCATGGACCGCGTGATGCAGCACAACGTACTGGCTATGAGCGGGAAGGCCGTGGAAGCGGCGGGCGACGTCAACACGCTGCTGCTGGACAAGACCGGCACCATTACGCTGGGCAACCGCCAGGCGGTGGAGTTCATTCCGCTGGAAGGAGTGTCCGAGGAGGAACTGGCCGACGCGGCGCAGCTTTCGAGCCTGGCGGACGAGACGCCCGAAGGCCGCTCCATCGTAGTTCTGGCGAAGCTGAAACACAACATCCGCGGACGCGAGGTGGCTGAGCCGCAGGCCCATTTCATTCCGTTCACCGCGCAGACGCGCATGAGCGGCGTGGATATCGAAGGCCGCGCTATCCGCAAGGGCGCCACCGAATCGGTGGTCGAATTCGTGTTCGAGAACGGCGGGGCCGTGCCGGCTTCGCTGACCGATATCACCGACCGCATCTCCCGTTCCGGCGGAACACCGCTGGTGGTAGCCGACAGGGGCCGCGCGCTGGGGGTGGTTCATCTGAAAGACGTCGTGAAGGGCGGGATGCGCGAGCGCTTCGAGCAACTGCGGACCATGGGCATCCGCACCGTCATGATTACCGGGGACAATCCGCTGACGGCGGCATCGATCGCCGCCGAAGCCGGCGTGGACGACTTCCTGGCGCAGGCCACCCCGAAAGACAAGATGGACCTCATCAAGAGGGAGCAGGCCGGGGGCCGCCTGGTCGCCATGACCGGCGACGGCACGAACGACGCCCCCGCGCTCGCCCAGGCCGACGTAGGGCTGGCGATGAACACCGGCACCATGGCGGCGAAGGAAGCCGGCAACATGGTGGACCTCGACAGCAATCCCACCAAGCTCATCGAGGTCGTCGCGATCGGCAAACAGTTGCTGATGACACGCGGAGCGCTCACCACGTTCTCCATCGCCAACGACATCGCCAAGTATTTCGCCATCCTGCCGGCGATGTTCATGACGGCCTTCCCGGTGCTCGGGCGGCTGAACATCATGGGGCTGCACAGCCCCCAAAGCGCGGTCCTGGCATCGGTGATCTTCAACGCCCTGATCATCATTGCGCTGATTCCGCTGGCGCTGCGCGGCGTGAAGTACCGCGCGCTTCCGGCGGGAACCCTCCTGCGGCGGAACCTGCTGGTCTATGGGATCGGCGGCGTGATCGCCCCGTTCCCGGGGATCTGGCTGATCGACCGCCTGCTTTGGGTGCTGCACCTGGCGTAACGAGGAGCCGAACATGAAGCAACTGATCATTGCAATCAAGGCCGCGGTGGTACTTACGATTCTGACCGGCATTGCCTACCCGCTGCTGGTTACGGGCCTGGCCAAAGCGCTGTTTCCGCACCAGGCGAACGGCAGCATGGTGCAGGCGAACGGGCGGACTGTCGGGTCCGCGATCGTCGGCCAGGGCTTCACCAAGCCCTGGTACTTTCACGGGAGGCCGTCGGCATCGAACTACGACGCTCTCTCCTCGGGTGGCTCGAATCTCGGACCGACCAACAAAAAACTGGTTGACCGTGTCGCGGCCGATCTGAAGGCGTTCCGGGCCGAGAACCCCACATTCAAAGGCCCGGTGCCTCCGGATCTCTTGACCGCTTCGGGAAGCGGACTGGATCCCGACCTCAGCCCGGCATCGGCAGAGGCGCAGGCGGCGCGGGTGGCGACCGCCCGGGGAATGGACCCGGCGGCGGTCGGGCGGCTGATCGAGGCCAACACCGAGGGCCGGCAATACGGGTTTTTCGGGGAGCCGCGGGTGCATGTCCTCCAGTTGAATATGGCGCTCGACCGCGCCGCACCCGTTCGAAAATAGAGCTATGAAAACGCCACTGGCCGCCGCAGCCGCGTTGCTGGCCTGCGCGCCTTTCGTGTCTGCACAGACGGCGCGGGAAGAGGAGCTGTTGAAGCGCATCGAGGTGCTGGAAGCGCGGGTGGCGAAGTTGGAAGCGGCGAAAGCCCCGGTGCCTCCGCCAGTCGCCCCCGCGCCGACCCCGGTCGCCGCACCTGCGCACGCGGCAGCGCCTCCGCCGGCCGCCCCCGCGCCGGCCCTGGTCGCCGCACCTCCGCACGCGGCAGCGCCTCCGCCGGTCGCCCCCGCGCCGGCCCTGGTCGCAGCGCCTCCGCACGCGGCAGCGCCTCCGCCAGTCGCCCCCGCGCCGGCCCTGGTCGCAGCGCCTCCGCACGCGGCAGCGCCTCCGCCGGTCGCCCCCGCGCCGGCCCCGGTCGCAGCGCCTCCGCACGCGGCAGCGCCTCCGCCAGTCGCCCCCGCGCCGGCCCCGGTCGCCGCACCTCCGCACGCGGCAGCGCCTCCGCCGGCCGCCCCCGCGCCGGCCCCGGTCGCAACGCCTCCGCCGGTGGACGTGAATTTCCTGATCGACGGATACTACAGCTACAACTTCAATCAGCCCGCCGATCGAGTGAACGTCTTGAGGGCATACGACTTTCGCAGCAACAACTTTACCCTCAACCAGGCGGTCGCAGTGTTCGAGAGCACGCCGGATCCCGATCACGGCCGGCGCTTCGGCGGGCGCCTCGACCTGCAGTTCGGAGAAGCGACCGAAGCGACGCAGGGCAGCCCGTTCAACGAGCCTCTTCCCGCGGTATACCGCAACATCTTTCAGGCCTACGGAACCTATGTGGCGCCGGTCGGCAAGGGCCTCACGATCGACTTCGGCAAGTGGGCCAGCTCGCTTGGAATCGAAAGCAACTATACCAAGGACGATATGAACTACTCGCGTTCTTTCTGGTTCGATTTCCTGCCCTTCTACCACATGGGGTTCCGTTTGGGCTACAACTTCAACGACCGGGTTTCGGCCGGCTACTGGCTCGTGAACGGCATAAACCAGACGCTGGATTTCAACGCGCAGAAATCGCAGAATTTCACCGTGACCCTCAAACCGGTGAAAAGTGCGAGCTGGACCACGAATTTCTATACGGGCGTGGAGCCGCCATTCCCCGATCGCAGGCTCAGCATCCTGGACACATACGCCACCTGGAACGCGACGTCGAAGCTCACCCTGGCGGGCGAAGGCGATTATGTCCGCCAGAGTCTTCCCGATTCGAGCGCGCTGGTTTTCGGCGGCGCCGCGTATGCGCAGTACCAGTTCAACCGCCATTTTGCACTTGCGGGCCGTGGAGAGGTGCTCGACGATCCCGACGGCCTGTTCAGCGGAACTCCGCAGACCCTGAAGGAAATCACACTCACGGGCAGCTACCTGGTGGGCACCGGCTTTCTGGTTCGAGCCGAATACCGGCGCGATTTTTCGAACTTCCCGTACTTTCCCGGGCGCGCGCCCGAACTGTTTCACACCCATCAGTCCACGGCCACCCTCGGCCTGACCTGGTGGTTTGGATCCCATACAGGAGCGTGGTAAAGAGAAAGCGTGGTTGACCGCACCGTAGAAAGGCCGAGCGCGGAAGAACTGCTGCGGCGCATCCAGGCGGAGGAACGCCGCCAGCGCCGCGGTCTGCTCAAAGTGTTTCTGGGCTACTCCTCGCGGGTGGGGAAATCGTTCCGCATGTTCGACGAAGGCCGCCGAAGGAAGCAGCGCGGGGAGGACATCGTGGTGGCGGCCGTGCAGGGCGATGTCAAACCCGATGTCGCCGCGATCCTGCAACGCCTCGAAATTGTGCCCACGCTGAGTGAGCGGCACGCCGGGCGGACCTACGACGTGATCGATATCAATGCTCTATTCCGGCGCCGTCCGCGAGTCTGCCTGATCGATGGCCTCGCGGCGGACAACCCTCCCGGAAGCCGCCACCCCCAGCGCTGGCAGGATGTGGAAGAGCTGCTCGATCACGGCATCACGGTGATCACGTCCTTAAACCTCCAACACATTCGCGAGTCGCAGGACGATGTGGAGCGGATCACGGGTAAGCGCTCCCCTTACAGCGTCCCGGTGGCGTTCCTTCGCGAGGCGGACGAAATCGAATTGGTGGACGCCCCTCCGGAGGCGCTGGTGGACCGCAACGCGGCGCAGCCCGGCCTGCCCGAGCCCCGCCGTCTTTCCGAGTTGCGCGAACTCGCGCTGCTGCTCGCCGCCGACGTGGTGGATCGCCAGTTGCAGGATTACCTCGCTTCGCACGGCGTGCAGACCGCCTGGGGCGCGCAGGAGCGCATCCTGGTCTGCCTGACGCCGCGCAGCAGTGCCGAGCCCATGTTGCGCAGCGGAAGCCGCAACGCGAAGCGCTTCCACGGGGCCCTGCTGGCCGCATATGTGGAACAACCGCAACTCGGCCCGGAGGACCGCGGGCGTCTGGCAGGGCATCTTGCGCTGGCCCGTGAACTCGGCGCCGAAATTTACAAACTCACCGGCCGCGATTTCGTGGACACCATTCTGGAATTCGCGCGCCGGCAGCGCGTGACACAGATTTTCGTGGGCCATTCGATGGCGAAACCGGGATTCTGGCACGTTCGCAATCCCATCGACCGGCTGATCGAGGGCGCCGCGGATTTCGACCTGCGGCTCTTTCCGCACGAGGAAAACCGATGAGAGGCAGGCTGACGGTCTATCTCGGTTACGCCGCCGGCGTCGGCAAGACCTTCCGGATGCTCGACGAAGGAGAAGCGCTGCGCAAGGGAGGGGTGGACATCGTCATCGGATATTTCGAACCGCACGCCCGGCCCGACACCATCGCGAAGGCGCAGGGCTTCGAGGTGGTCCCGCGCCGAAAAGTCCCGTACGGCGGCACGCAGTTCGAGGAGATGGATACGGACGCCATTCTGCGGCGCCATCCGGCCATTGCGATTGTGGACGAATTCGCGCACACGAACATTCCGGGATCGCCGCGCGCCAAGCGCTGGGAAGATGTCCGCGTGCTGCTCGATGCCGGCATCGACGTCTTCACCACCATGAACGTGCAGCATCTGGAAAGCTTGAACGACCAGGTCTGGCAGGCCACCGGCATACGTGTGCGTGAAACCGTCCCAGACTGGGTAGTGGACGAGGCGGACCAGGTGGTCTTCATCGATCTCACCCCGGGCGCCCTGCGGAACCGGCTGCAGCGCGGAGTGGTTTACGGCCAGGAAAAGGCGCGCCGCGCGATGGAGAACTTCTTCACCGAAGGAAACCTTGCGGCCCTTCGGGAGATGGCGATGCGCCACGCGGCGCACGAGGTGGAAGAGAGAATGCCGAGTCCGGCACAGGGGTCGTCGCAGGCTCAGAACGAGCGGCTCCTCATCTGCCTCACCGGTAATCCTTCCTCAGCCGCCCTGATCCGGAGGGGCAAGCGTGTCGCGGATTACTTGCAAGCCGATTGCCTTGCGATTCACGTAGCGCCCGGTGCGCTCGACGACGCCGTGGAGCGTCACCTGAACTTCGCGCGCAACCTCAGAATCGAGACTCACGTCGTTCAATCCAGTGACGTGCCAGCCGCCATTGCCGACTTCGCGCGCAGCCGCGGAGTCACTCAGATTTTCATGGGACGATCACCGGCTTCCCGGTGGCGCCCCGGGCGAAAGGAGAGCGTGGTGCAGCAGGTGGTGCGGCACGCGAACGATCGCCAGATTACTATTGTGGGGGAGCGGCGGCGCTAGTAGTATAGAAGCGTACATGCTCCGATTCTCCGCGCTCGCTGCTTTGTTGTGCCTGCCCGCGTTTGCCGGCGAGAGCCCAACCATCGACGAAGCGATGCAGCACCTGTACAGCTTCAATTTTCCGGCGGCGCACCGTGTCCTGAACAGCTATATCGGCCAGCATCCGCAGGATCCCCTGCCGTATGCGTTCCGTGCATCGGCATATCTGTTTTACGAACTCGACCGTCTGGGGATTCTGGAGAGCGAGTTCCTGATCGACGACGACAAGATTGCCGAGAAGAAGAAGGCCGACCCTGATCCTGCGGTCCGGGCCAGGTTTCTGCAAGCGCTGAAAGATGCTCAGGGCCGTGCGGACCAGGCGTTCAAGGCCAATCGGAACGATCAGAACGCGCTGTTCGCAATGGCCGTCGCGCAAGGTGTGGCCACGGACTACATGGCGCTTGTGGAAAAGCGGCAGATTGCGAGCTTGAGCGTGGCGAAGAAGTCGAATAGTTACGCGCAACAGCTGCTCAGAGTGGACCCCAAGTTCTACGACGCCTACCTGACTGCCGGGTTTTCCGAATACATGATCGGCAGCCTGCCCTTCTTCATCCGCTGGTTCGTGCATTTCGACAACGTAAGCGGCAGCAAGGAAAAGGGGCGGCAGCAACTCGAGTTGGTGGCCCGCCAGGGGCATTACTTTCGCGCGTTCGCGAAGATCCTGATCGGAATCGCCGATCTGCGCGAGAAGAGGCTGGCGGATGCGCAACGGCTGCTGGCCGAACTGGCTCAGGAATACCCCACAAATCCGTTGTTCCGCACCGAACTCGCCAAAATCAGCAGCAGGCTGGGGATCGCGGCGAATTAGGCCGTGGTTGCGGCCTCGCGGCCGTCATTGACGAGAAGTTCGCGAAGGTCGTCCACCCAAAAATCCGGTTTCCAGGCGGCGAGCTTTACCGTAATTCCGTAGCCGTACCGGACCGCGCAGGTTTTTACGCCCGCACGCTTACCGGCCTCCATGTCGGCCGGCGAATCCCCCACCATCAGGCATTCTTCCGGCCGCGCTCCCAACGCGGCAAGGGCGGTCAGAATCACATCAGGCGCCGGTTTGCAGGGGAATCCGTCGGTACCCTGAACGTGGTCGAAATAACGCAACAGACCGAATTGCTCGAGGATGGCTCTGGTCGTGGGGGTTCCCTTGGTGGTGGCCGTGGCTTTCCGTCCGCCGAGGGCTGCGAGCGCTTCGGCAACTCCGGGGTAAACGCTTGTCAGCTTGTGGCCGCGGGCCGGATAGAACGCCCGGTATTGCTGGATGAGCTGATCGGTCTGCTCCGTACTGTGGGTGGGGAACAGATCCTCGAAAAGATCGATCAGGTGAAGGCCGATATAGCTTTTGAGGAAGTCGAAGGAGACGGGCGGGCAGATGGTGGTATCGAGCACCTGCTGGACGGCGCCGCAGATATCGCGCGCGGAGTCCAGCAGAGTGCCGTCGATGTCGAACAAATAAACCGGGAAACGGGTGATCACGCCGGCTGTGGACGCTCCCCTTCGGATAGGCCCGTGACGCGACGCCCGCCTTCCGGCCGCAGCACCTGCTGCGTGTGGTCCTCGCTGTCCTTGGAACCGGCCGCGGGAAGCGGAGCCAGCGGCTGGCCCTTGATGATCTGCGTCACCTCGTTGCCATCCAGAATTTCCCGCACCAGCAGATTCTCGGCGATTTTGACCAGTGCTTCGGTATGCTCTTCCAGAATCTTCGCGGCTGTGTCGTAGCCGCCCTGGACCAGCTTCTTGACCTGCTCATCAATCCGGATGGCAGTCTCTTCGCTGTAATCGCGGTGCTGCGCGATCTCGCGGCCCAGGAAAATCTGCTCTTCCTTCTTACCGTAGCTGAGCGGACCGAGTTCGCTCATGCCCCACTCGCAGACCATTTTACGGGCGAGATCGGTGGCACGCTCGATGTCGTTCCCCGCGCCGGTGGTCATGTGGTGCATGAATTTCTCTTCGGCGATGCGACCGGCCATCAGGATGGCAAGCTGCGCAAGCAGGTAATCCTTGTTGTAGGAGTGCTTGTCGTCGATTGGCAGCTGCATCGTGACCCCGAGAGCCATTCCGCGCGGGATAATCGTGACCTTGTGGAGCGGATCCGCATTCGGCAGCACCGCCGCAACCAGCGCGTGGCCCGCTTCGTGGAATGCCGTGTTGCGCTTCTCGGCATCGCTGAGGATCATCGACTTGCGCTCGGCGCCCATCAGGATCTTGTCCTTGGCGAGCTCGAAATCGATCATCATGACGACTTTGCGGTTCTGGCGCGCGGCGTTCAGTGCCGCCTCGTTCACCAGGTTCGCCAGATCGGCGCCCGCCAGGCCGGGTGTGCCTCGCCCCAGGACGGTAAGATCGACGTTGTCCCCCAGGGGAATTTTCTTGGTGTGAACCCGCAGGATCGCTTCGCGGCCTTGTACGTCAGGACGGCCGACTACCACGCGGCGGTCGAAACGCCCGGGCCGGAGCAACGCGGGGTCGAGAACGTCGGGGCGGTTCGTGGCCGCCACCAGAATGACACCCTCGTTCGACTCGAAACCATCCATCTCGACCAGCAACTGATTAAGCGTCTGCTCACGTTCGTCGTGCCCGCCGCCCAGGCCGGCGCCGCGATGGCGTCCGACGGCGTCGATTTCATCGATGAAGATGATGCACGGCGCGTTCTTCTTGCCCTGTTCGAAGAGGTCGCGCACGCGGCTCGCGCCCACGCCCACGAACATCTCGACGAAATCGGAACCGGAAATCGAAAAGAAAGGAACGCTCGCCTCACCTGCGATGGCGCGCGCCAAAAGCGTTTTGCCCGTTCCCGGAGGGCCGATCAGCAGCACGCCTTTGGGAATGCGGCCGCCCAGCTTCTGGAACTTCTGGGGCTCGCGGAGGAATTCGATGATCTCCTGAAGCTCCTCCTTCGCCTCCTCCACGCCGGCGACGTCCTTGAAGGTCACCTTCTTTTGCTGCGTGGAGTGGAGCCGGGCGCGGCTCTTGCCGAAGCTTAACGCCTTGTTCCCGCCACTCTGCATCTGGCGCATCATGAAGATCCAGAACGCCAGCAGGACGATAAACGGAGAGGCGTTCAGCAGGATCGAGAGCCAGCTGCCGGAGCTGTTGTCCTTGATATTGGTGGTGACGTTGTTCTTGATCAGATCGCTGTACAGATCCGGATAATTGGCAGGAACGAACGTGTGCAGGCCCTGGTTGGGCGCCTTGTACAAGCCGTGGACCTCATTGCCGGTGATCGTGACCTCTTTGACCTGGCCCTGTTCCACTTCGTTCAGGAACTGGGTAAAGCTGATCTGTTTCTCGGTGGGCCCTTGGCCCGATCTGACCACGGCAAACAACAGCACCGCGAGACAAACTAGAACCACCCAGAAGATAAGAGTCTTGATATTAGAGTTCACGAAACCTCCGTACCGGCTTATACTATTTAGACGCCGCCCCGCTCTGCGCCGATTCCGAATTCACTCAGACGCGTTCCGATTCCCGAATCCTGAGCATGATCCTGGTAGCCGGCCCAACTGCAAAACCGGCAGCCGGTCCGAAATGCCTCGTCCAGACCAAATTGGATCGATCCAGGAGAACCGGCCAGCGGGAACGCTCCCAGACGGGGATTCTGGCTTGCTGGAAAAGGGTCTTGATCTTTTTGCCGCCGGTGCTGCCTATGGGTTGATACCGATCGCCGGGCTGCCAGTTTCGTAACTCCAAGGCTCCCGACAGCCGGTCCCAGTCCAAACAACCCATCTCATCATTATATACGTTATCGGACAGCGTTGAAGTTTCCGGCTTTTCAATCAGTTCCAAGGAAACCTCCGAACGGGTGCCGGGGATCGGCACGGTAGCGGGAACGGCGACATCCAGGCGGTACCCGCCCCCGCCTCCCGCGCTGGTGAAACGAAGCCAGTCCAGGGAGCGGCGGACCTCCAGGCCGGGCAGCACGCAGCGCCCCTCTCCGCGGGCCGATTCCGCCAGATCCAGGGCCGCCTGGACATGACGGAAATCAATGGACCGCAAGTTTCCCCGGGCGCGCCCGATCGCTTCGCGGATGAGCCGGCGCGCGACGGCCACGGGAAGTTCGGAAATCGCCTCGGCCCTGACCTGGACCGCCCCATCATCTTCTTCCTTAAGCAGGCGGGAGGCGAGGGAGCCGATTTGTGCGTCCCAGTACTCCTCCTCGGCGCGCGCCCATTCCGCTGTGTGGGCCAGCACTTCGGGAAGGGCGGGGTTCCAGTCGCGCTGGAGATCCGGCAGGACGCGGTGGCGAATCCGGTTCCGGGCAAACCGTGGGCTGGCGTTGGTGGAATCTTCCCGCCAGGGGATCCCCCGTCCGCGGAGCCACGCTTCCACTTCCGCCCGGTTGACCGCCAGCAAGGGGCGGACGATCCCAGGAGCGATGACGGGACGGATGCCGGCCAGGCCCGCGGTGCCGGATCCGCGCAGAAACCGATAGAGGACGGTTTCGGCCTGATCGGACCGGGTATGTCCGACGGCAACGCGGTCCACGGCTCCAGAGGCGATGACGTGGCGAAAGAAGGCGAGGCGCGCGCGCCGCCCGGCCTGCTCGAGATTTTCGCCGGCCGCGAGGTCCGCCTGTTGCAGGAGAAAAGGCAGCCCGAGACTCCCGGCCAGTCCGGCCACGAACTCGGCATCCGCCCGCGATTCCGCACCGCGCAAGCCGTGGTCGAGGTGGAGCACGGTCAGCCGCCACTCCATGCGCGGCGCCAACTCCAGCAGAACGTGAAGCAGGCAGACCGAATCGGCGCCTCCCGAGACGGCAACTCCAACGTTCTGCCCGGGTTCCAGCATGCGGTGTTGAGCGACCGTCTGCGCGACGCGGGCCAGCACGCTCTTATTGTAAAGCCCGTGAATCAGGCTGATATACTGAGCGGTCGTTTCAGTGCATCCTCGCAAAGCCAAAGAGCCGGCGCCTGCGCCGAAACCCGCCGTCACCTCACTGCCGAAGCCTAAACCGTGGATGGCATACGCGCTCCTTTGCGTCATCGCACTGGTTGCGTACGGCAACGCGTTCAGCTTGGGGTTCGCCCTCGATGGCCAAAACAAGATCCTAACGGACACGCGCGTTCAGGCGGTCACTTCCGAGAACCTCCGACTCATCGCGACCAGGCATTACTGGTGGCCGAGACCTGCCGACCGGCTTTACCGGCCGCTGACGCTGGCTTCATTCCTCTTCAATTACGCCGTCCTGGGGAACGGCACGTATCCCACCGGCTATCACATCACGAACGTCTTGCTGCACATGTTGAACGTGTGCCTGCTTTTCGAGCTGGCCCTACTGGTGTTTCAAAAGCGGGGCGCCGCGCTGCTGGCCGCCGCATTATGGGCCGTTCACCCGGTCCAGACCGAAGCCGTCGCCAACCTTGCGGGGCGCGCCGATCTCTTGAGCGCCGCGGCCGTGCTGGGCGGGCTGTTGATTTACATCCGCTCGCTGGATCTATCCGGAAGGCGCAAGCATGCGTGGCTCGCGGGTCTCTTTGTAGTCGCGCTGGCGGGCGTCTTCTCAAAGGAGAACGCCGCGGTGCTGGCGGGACTGATGGTGCTTTGGGACGTGGCCTTCGGGTGGGAGCGGCACCCCGGCTGGAATACGCGGCGGGCGGCGTACATCGTGGTGGCGATCGCACTCTGCATAATGGCCATTGCTCGGTGGAAGATCTTCGAAGGCGAGCCCTGGTCGGAGGCTCCGTTCGTGGACAACCTGATTCGCGGCGCAGGGTTCCTGCAAGGACGGCTGACCGCGATTGCGGTGATCGCAAGATACCTGGGAATCCTGGTCTGGCCGGCCCACCTCTCCTTCGATTACGCATACAACCAGATCCCGATGGCGGGCCTCTCCGCGATCGGCACATGGCTGGCGGTCTTGATAGTGGGAGGCATCACTGCGATGGCGATCGCGCGGTATCGCGGCGATCGAACCATCTTCTGGGCAGCCGGCTTTTTTGCGATTGCGCTGCTTCCAACGGCTAACCTTTTGTTTCCGATCGGCGCGATCATGGCGCTCCGGTTCCTCTATCTGCCTTCGGCCGGATTCGCGGTGGCGGTGGTCGCCCTGGCCGGGCGCATCAACCGGCCACAACTCGTGACGGGCCTCCTGGTGGTGGCGATCGCCGCGTTCGCGGCGCGCACGCTGGTCCGCAACCCGGCATGGCAGAATAATCTGACTCTCGCAACGGCGGACGTCTTGACCGCGCCCGAGAGCTTCCGCACCCATCAGTTGCTGGCAGAAGCCCTTAACCAGACCGACCCCAGAGGGAACCTGGACCCCGCCATCCGGGAATACGAAACTGCCGTTCGGATCCTCGCTCCTCTCCCGGCGGAAGACGGTTGCCCGGTATGCCTGAGCGAGATGGGGCGATTGTACTATGGCAAGGCACTCGCCTTGGGCGGAGCGAACACAGGCGAGGCGCGCAACTGGTTCGAGAAGGCCGTAGCCATGCTGGAGAAAGCGCGAGCCGTCGCGATCCTTCAAGCGAGGGCTTTCGACGATGCGCAGATCGCGCACGGACTGCCGCTCCGGACGAGCGGCGACATCGACCTGTATCTATATCTCGCAAGGTCCTACACGCGCCTCGACCGGCCCGACGACGCTGTTCGGACCTACCGTGAAGCACAGGGCGTGGACCCCTTGAAGAGCGAGGTCTACGACGAGATGGCGACCGTCTTCGCGACCCAGGGGAAAATCGAGCAGGCGGCGATTGTAATCGACGAGAAATCGTTCATGCTGGGCATGAGCAACGCTACCACCGCATCCTTGCGGAACCTTTACGCGAGGATCCCCGACGGCTCCTGTGCGCTCAAGACGGAGGGCGGCGCCGTCGCCCTGAACCTGGATTGCCCGCGGGTCCGGGCGGATATGTGCCTGGGATGGGGCGAACTCGACACGGCCTACCGGGCCGCGCGGCAGACCTCGCGGGCGGATCAGCTGCGGACCTCCGCCATGGGGCAGTATGGATGCCCCGCCGAAGCGTTCGCGGTGCGGTAGGTTTGGCCCCTTCCGCGACCCCATGTTATAAGGGGGATTGCGATCCGGAACCACGGGATTTCGCCCGGTTTCAACCTAACCACTCGCTAGAGTCAAATGCGGGCAGGCCGGGAGGCCCGCCCCACCGGCCAGGAGCAAACGATCATGGAACAAACGGCAGACATCGCATTAATCGGTCTGGCAGTCATGGGCCAGAACCTCATTCTCAACATGAACGACCATGGCTACACGGTCGTCGCGTACAACCGCACCACGTCCAAGGTCGACGAATTCCTGAACGACGCGGCCAAGGGGCGGAAGACCATCATCCCCGCCCACTCGATCGAAGAAATGATCGGGCACCTCAAGCGTCCCCGCAAAATCATGCTCATGGTGAAAGCGGGACAGGCCGTGGACGACTTCATCGAACTGCTGCTGCCGCACCTGGAACCGGGCGACCTCATCATCGACG
The DNA here is from genome assembly GCA_963796485.1 of Bryobacterales bacterium. Taxonomy (GTDB): domain Bacteria; phylum Acidobacteriota; class Terriglobia; order Bryobacterales; family Bryobacteraceae; genus CAWCDJ01. The sequence continues at coordinate 1,121,377 of CAWCLV010000004.1, read as the reverse complement.
GCGGCAACTCGCATTTTCCGGACACCATCCGCCGCACGAAGTATCTGGAGAGCAAGGGCCTGCTGTATATCGGCACGGGCGTTTCGGGCGGTGAGGAAGGCGCGCGCTTCGGCCCCTCGATGATGCCTGGCGGATCTCCCGCGGCCTGGCCGCTGGTGAAGCCGATTTTCCAATCCATCTGCGCCAAGACGCCCGCCGGCGAACCGTGCTGCGAGTGGATCGGCGAAGACGGCGCGGGCCACTACGTGAAGATGGTCCACAATGGCATCGAGTACGGCGACATGCAGTTGATCTGCGAAGCCTACCAGATGATGAAAGAGGGGCTGGGCATGTCCAATGAGGAGATGCACAACGCTCTGGCCGAATGGATGAACGGCGAACTCAACAGCTACCTCATCGAGATCACGCGCGACATCCTGGCCTACAGAGACGAGAAGGGCGAGGCCGTCGTCGATAAGATCCTCGACACCGCGGGGCAGAAGGGCACGGGCAAGTGGACCAGCGTCAGCTCGCTCGACCTGGGAATGCCGGTGACGCTGATCGGCGAAGCGGTGTATGCCCGCTGCCTGAGCGCGATGAAAGAGGCGCGCGTGGAGGCGTCGAAGATCCTCGAAGGGCCGAAGGTCAAAGTCGAAGGCGACCGCAAGCAGTGGGTCGAGGATATCCGGCAGGCGCTGCTGGCTTCGAAACTCGTGTCTTACGCACAGGGATTCATGCTGCTGCGCGAGGCCGCTAAGGAATATCACTGGAACCTGAACTACGGCGCGATCGCGATGGTCTGGCGCGAAGGCTGCATCATCCGCTCGGTCTTCCTGGGCGATATCAAGAAGGCGTTCGATAACAATCCGAACCTGAGCAACCTGCTGCTCGATCCGTATTTCCAGCGGCTCATCGACCGCTGCCAGAAGTCGTGGCGCCGCACCGTCGCCGAGGCCGTTACGGTAGGCGTGCCGGTTCCGGCGTTCACCACGGCGCTTTCGTTTTTCGACGGCTATCGCAGCGAGCGGCTTCCGGCGAACCTCTTGCAGGCGCAGCGGGATTACTTCGGCGCGCACACTTATGAGCGGATCGACCAGCCTCGCGGGAAGTTCTTCCACACCAACTGGACCGGCAAGGGCGGCAACGTGTCGGCGGGAACCTACACCGTTTAGGAGAGGATCATGAGCACTGGCCTGAATATTGCAAAAGAAGGCGCGCTGGATTTCGTCTCCATCGGCGCCCTGATTCACCGGCTGGACCCCGGCATCATTCCCTTCCGCAAAGCCACGAAGTGCCTGATCCACGTGAGCGGCGGCGAGTTCAATTGCGCCGCCAACCTCTCCGACTGCTTCGGCATGAAGACGGGGATCGCGACCGCGATGGTGGATTATCCGGTCGGCGACCTGATCGCCGAACGCGTCCGCGCCATGGGCGTGAAGCCCTTCTACAAACACTTCAAGCACAACGGCGTGAACGGGCCGAACATGGCCGCGGTGTACAGCGACCGCGGGCAGGGCGTCCGCGCTCCAGTAGTGTTTTATAACCGCTGCAATGAGGCAGGCGCGCTCCTCAAGCCGGGCGACTTCGACTGGAAGTCGATCTTCGCCGGTGGCGTGCGCTGGTTCCACAGCGGAGGCATCTTCGCGGCGCTTTCGCAGACCACTTCGGAAGTGATCATCGAGGGCATGCAGGCGGCCAAAGAGGCCGGCGCAGTGGTTTCGTTCGACCTGAACTATCGCGCCAAGTTATGGAATATCTCCGGCGGCGAAGAGCGTGCCGTCGCCGTGCTCGACCGCATCGTGAAGAACGTGGACGTGCTGGTGGGCAACGAAGAGGACCTGCAAAAGGGCCTGGGAATTCCCGGCATGGACGTGACGAAGACATCGAAGCTCGACCCGAGCGCCTTCTTCGGCATGATCGACCAGGTGACCAAGAAGCACCCGCAGGTGAAGATCGTCGCCACTACCCTTCGCGAAGTGCACTCCACCAACCGGCATAGCTGGAGCGCGGTGGCGTGGATCAACGGGAAGACCTACAGCGCTCCGACCGCGGAGCTCGACGTCTATGACCGCGTCGGCGGCGGCGACGGCTTCGCTTCCGGCTTCTTCTACGGCCTGCTCACGGGCGAATCGCCGGAAGAAGCGGTGAGACTCGGGTGGGCCCACGGAGCGTTATTGACCACCTTCCCGGGCGACACCACCATGGCCACGCTCGACCAGGTGCGTTCTTTCGCCAAGGGCGGATCGGCGCGGATTCAGCGATGACGGATATCTACACGCAGGCTTCGAAAATCAAACTCCTGCTCATGGACGTGGACGGCGTGCTGACCGACGGCAAACTGTACAACGTCCCCGACCAGGAGGGCAACATGGTGGAGACCAAGGGGTTCGATTCGCAGGACGGGATCGCCCTCCAGTGGCTCAGTTGGAAGGGCATCAAAACGGGCGTGATCAGCGGCCGGCTTTCCCCGGCGACCGCGGAGCGCGCCCGCCAGTGTAAGATGTCGTACGTCTACCAGGGCCACATCGAGAAGATCCCGATTCTCGAAGAGATCATGGACGATGCCAAGATAGACTCGTCGGAAGTGGCTTACATCGGCGACGATTTCACGGACGTCGTGATCATGCATCGCGTGGGTCTGGCCATCGCGACCGCCAACGCCCGGGCCGAAGTGAAACGGGAGGCCCATTACGTCACGCAATCGCCGGGCGGCGAGGGCTCGGTCCGCGAAGTGGTGGAGTTGATCCTCAAATCGCAGAATCACTGGAACGACATTCTGCGGCACTACGAGATGGCGGGAGACTGAGCGGGCGCTGTTTCTATTCGAGGGTGTCGCAACCGAGTGAGAAACGTAGAGCAGCACAGATTTGGCGCATTCGCGTGGCGCTCAACCGGGCCACCCGTCTCCCGAGTCGCTGCTGCAAGACAGTAACTGCGTTGTGTAGATTCACCGCGCAGGGTGCCTTCATTCCGTCGCTCTCGTCGAGTACGACTTCAGAGGGGACTCCACGGATTGTGGACGTGACAGGAGCTACTGTTACGGAGGACAGATACGCGACGGCACTGTCTCTCGTGAGAACAAGCACGGGGCGACGCTTGTCCGGCGCACCGAAGTTGTAAAGGCGAACGTCACCTCTGGCTATGCTGCCGGCCACGTCGATTCCCGCTCCCATACGAGCGATTCGTCGGGTTCTTGCGGCTGTTTTGAGTAGCCTTCCCGATCGCGCTCTTCCAGTCCGTGGAGTTCAAGCCTCCTGAGATGCTCTCGGAGGGCATCTCGAATGAGTGCGGAGCGGTTTCGCCTGGTCTGCCGGGCCGCGCGGTCCGCAGCTTGCAGAAGCTTCTTATCGAGCACAACCTGGATCGTTTCCATACTGTGGACCCTACTCCACAGTATAGTCCACATCCAGACGCGCTCCGGCTTCGCCCCAAGTCCCCCGGCTACGGATGCCTGTGCAGCACGTGCGTCGCTATGTCGGGCCAGAACTCGCGAAATACGTTTGTCATGGCGTCGCGACCGATCGCGTAGCCATACTTGACTGCGAGCGCGCCCGCGGTGCGATCCTGACTGGGATAGTAAGTCGCCGAAATTCCCTGCGCCATCCCCCGGCCGAATATTTCCGAGGCGTTGAACGTATTGTGGCCGTGGTAATCCGGCGTGATGAGCACGCGCGAGGCTGCGTAGAGGGCGCGCTTCCATACGCTGCCCGTGCCCATCGAATAGTAGCGTTCATCCTCGTGGAAAACAGTCGGCAGCGCGAAGATCACCAGGTAGTTGCCGTCCGTTTTATCGAGAAACCCGCGCCAGTAGTAGCCGCCGTAGCCGGCCATGCCGTGCCCCAAGGCGGGGTGGGCTTTCGACTCCATCGCCATCGCCGACGTGATTCCCACGAACAGAAACGACGAGTAATCGAAACTGTTCTGCGTCGCGATCTTGAAAGCCTCCTTGGGCGTGGGCGGCGGCGGGATGACCCCGGCGCTTACGGCGCGATAATTGGGCATCAGGCCGAGAATCCGCTTGGGTTGTTTCTTCAAACTCGTGTTCCCGTCTTTGACCGCCACCTCCGACGGGCCCGGGTCCGCCGGCCCGGCTTGCGCCGGCGCATCCGGTTTCGGCTGTGCCGTTGATGGTGGCGCCTGGGTTTGCGCGAAACACAGACAGCCCGTTAACAGAAGCAGTCCAGGAATCTCCCGGAAACTATGGCGCGACAGCATCGAGATGTTAGATGGCTCGGGCGCTGCCGGAGGTTTCCAAAAAACGGCTGGCCCCTTTGGGCTGGGGGCTTGCCTTACCCCAGTTCCTTCTTCGATAACTTCGCCGCCAGGTACTCCGAGGAACGCATGGCCAGCGCCAGGATCGTCAGCGTCGGGTTCTGCGAGCCGCCGGAAACGAACGCCCCGCCGTCCATCACGAACAGATTCTTCACGTCGTGCGACTGGTTGAAGGCGTTGAGCACCGAAGTCTTGGGGTCCGCGCCCATCCGGCAGGTGCCGAGTTCGTGAATGCTCTCGCCCGGCGGGACCATGCGGGAGTGCCGCGCGATGACTTCGAACCCGGCGCCGCGGCAGACCGTTTCGGCTGTCTCGGTGGCGTCCTTCGCCATCTCGTGTTCGTTATCCGTATAGCGCTGCTCGATGCGGAGCGACGGAATGCCCCACTCATCCTTCACGTTGGGGTCGATGCGGGCGTGATTCTCGCGCCGCGGCAGGACCTCTCCCATGGTCGTGAGGTTGAAACCGGTGTTGCGCAGGTCCTCGACCTCGCTGGAGAGGGCCGAGCCGTACAGGGGAAGGTATCGCGCGTCGGGTGTGCCGCCGCTGCCAAAATCGAACGCGTAGCCGCGCAGGAATTTCTTCTCGCCCGGTTTCATGTTGCGGAAGCGGGGAATGTATCCGCCGCCGCCCATCAGCTTTTCGGGCCCCTTGCCGCCGCGCGCCTCCGGCACCACGCACTGCACGCAGTCCTTCACATAGAACTGATCGAACAGGTAATGGCCCAGGACGCCGCTCGAATTCGCAAGATTGTTCGAATTCAGCATGAGTCGCGTCGATTCGAGAGTGGTGCAGCCGAGGATGAGCACTCGCGCCGGGGTGTGATAGCCGCGCCTGGAGAGCCGGTCCACGAAGTTCACGCCGTTGACCAGGCCCGTGTTGCGATCCACCGTAACCTCGCGCGCGATGGCATTCGGAACCAACGTCAGTTTGCCCGTCGCGAGCGCGGGCGGCAGCAGCAGGTTCGCGGAACTGGCAAGCGCTCCCGTTGCGCGGCGCGCTTTGGTGGTGGGCACGCCCAGCTTTTTCGCCGACGCGATGAACCGCTGCACACTCAAGCTATCGGCGGAATTGTCCGCGATAAAATTCCCATCGGGGAGTTGCGGGAATCCCTCGCGGCGCCCCGCCACCCGAAAAATCGGTTCGACCCGGTCGTAATACGGCGCCAGGTCGGCATAGGAAAGCGGCCAGTTGTCGCCGAAGCCGTCGTGGTCCCTGCCCTTGAATTCGTAATCGCTCAGCCGCCACGAGGCACGTCCCCAGCGCAGCGTCCGGCCCCCGATCAGGCGGATGCGTACCCAATAGTACGGATCGTCCTTCGGGTACGAGTACGGATTCTGCTTCTCGTCGGCCCAGAGATTGGCGTCGAATTCGGAGGCCTGCGTGACATGGGGAAAACGCCCGGGGCGGCCGAAACCGCGGTAGGGCAGATCGTAGACCGCGCGCATGACGCGGCCGTTCTCCATGTCGAGGGGAGGGCCGGCATCCAGCATCAGACAGCGAACGCCCAGGCGGGTGAGGGTATAGGCGGCCATGCCACCGGATGCGCCCGAGCCGATGATGACCACGTCGTAATCGGCTTTCATGCTAGAAAAGCTATCACAATCCTGTAGAATCGATGCTGGCGGAGAACAAACATGCCCGATCGCTTCTCGAGATCATCTGTCGAAATGGACGTCAGTACCGGGACGCAGACCTCCCGGAGCGCAGTGGACGATGATACGCCGTTCCGCATCCTGCTTGCGGGCGACTTCAGCGGCCGCGCCAATCGCGGGGTGCCGGCGGGCCCCGCGGGCAGAAAGCCCCAGGCGGTGGATTCCGACAACTTCGACGACGTTCTGGCGCAGATGAACGTCGCCCTGCAATTGCCGCAAGGTGCGCTGCGGTTTCGGGAACTGGACGACTTCCACCCCGATCGCCTCTACCGCCAGGCTGCGTTGTTCCGGCAGTTGGCGGAGAGGCGCGAAAACCCGCCCGCCGCCGCTCCGCCGCCGGTTGCGCGCGCTGCTTCGGCGCAATCCGACCGCGAAGCGGGCCACGGCCTTCTGGAAGACATGCTGGCAGGCGAGGACGAGAAAACAGCCCGCACCGCCGCCGACCCCAGCGGTCTGGCGGAGTTTATCGACCGGGTCATGGCGCCGCACCTCGCCGAGCGCCTGGACCCCCGGCGCGTCGAGTGGTCGGCGCGGGTGGACCAGGCATCCGCCGAGCAAATGCGTGCGGTTCTTCACCATCCCGACTTTCAGGCGCTGGAGGCAATCTGGACCTCGGCGGCGCTCCTGGTCAGGCAACTGCAACCGGATACGGATCTGAAACTCTATCTGCTGGACGCGACGCTCGATGAACTCACGGGCGGCGGCAATCCGTTCGCCGGAGATTGGGCCGTGATCGCCGGCCACTTCCAGTTCGGACAGGGCGCGGAGGATGTGGACCGGCTTCGCAAGTTGGGGCGGCTCGCCGCGCAGGCGCAGGCCCCGTTCCTGGCCGAGGCGCTCCCCCCGGAGAGCGAAGAACCGGGTCCGGAATGGCAGGAACTGGCCCACTCGGCGGAAGCGCGCTGGATTGGTCTGGCGCTCCCGAGGATTCTCCTGCGGTTGCCCTATGGAGAATCGACATCGGCCATTGAATCCTTCGAGTTTGAAGAGATGCCGGCCAGCGTGCACCAGCACTACCTCTGGGGAAATCCGGGGTTCTTCTGCGCCGGCCTGCTGGGCGAGGCTTTCCGCGAGGCGGGCTGGGCCCTCAGGCCGGAGCGGCACCGGCAGATCAACGGCTTGCCGGTGCATGTCTACCGGGCCGGCGGAGCTTCGGTATCGAAGGCGTGTGCCGAGATTGCGATGTCGGAAACCGATGCCGAGTTCCTGCTGGACAACGGCCTGATGGCGATGGCGTCCGTCCGGGATTCCGATTCCGTGCTGCTGGTGCGCTGGCAATCGGCTGCCACCCCCGCCGCCAGACTCGGGGGCCGCTGGAACTAGACGCCCCCGGCGCGGCAGGTGGCCGACCTCTCGGACCGCTCACCTCTAGAGCGGGATCGCCGCTTTATTGGCCTCGAGCCACTGCTCGAAACTTTGCAGGCGGGGATTCAGCGAGCGCGAAAACTCAACGCTACGGGCGCCGCGGAAGGCTTCGTTGAAGTCGCGTTTGAACTGGAACATATTGCCCAGGTCGTCCGCCCCGAGAAACCCGAAACTCCGGTAGACGTCGGGCGGTACGGCGTTATACACAACCTCCCGGCCCAGCACGCGGCTGAACGCAGAGGCCATTTCCGAGCCGGTCAGGTGTTCGCCCGCGATGCCGACGGTCTTCCCGGTATATCTGTTCCCGGCCTCGAAGATTCCATAGGCGCAGCGGCCGATATCTTCAACGGCGATCCCCGGGAGTTTCTTGTCGTCCATCGGCAGGGTGATCGCCAGTTTGCCGTCGGGACCGGGCTTCGGCCCCATCCCGAAGTGGATGAAGTTATCCCAGTAGAACGACGTCAGGAGACAGGTGGCGGGAACGCCGGAGTCCGCGAAAAAGTGATCGGACTCACCCTTTGCATCCAGATGAGGCACCTTGTAATTGCCCATAAGTGTGGGCATGCGCGGATCGTCCAGCGGAATCCATCGCCGCGTGTCTTCGAGGGTGGACCAGATTACGTGTTTCAGGCCCGCTTTTTTGGCGGCGCGAGCCATTGCGGCGGCCTGCGCCTTTTCCCGTTCGGGCGAGAAATGCGCCCAGTAAAAGGTGACGCAATAGGCGCCATATGAGCCTTTAAAGGCGCGCTCCAGGCTGCTCTCGTCGTCCACGTCCGCCGCGACTACTTCGACGCCCAAGGCCCTCGCCTTATCGGAACCGGGATCCCGGGCCAGCGCCCGGGCGCGAAACCCGCCTTTGGAATCGCACTGTATCGCACGAACCAGGCCGCCACCCTGTGCTCCGGTCGCCCCAACGACCGCGATAATTCTCTCTTCCGCCATGGTTTTCCTCCTCCGACCGCCTATTTTGCGCGGTAGTTCCTTTGGAATCAACTGGCCGATCGATAGTTTCGGAGGCGGACGCCTGTAACCTGCATGGCGGAGTTGACGCCTAAGCTGTCACTATGACCAAAAAGCTGCTTTTTGTATTGACGATTCTGCTCGTCGCGGCCCTATCCGCCCTGGCGGCGGACGTGTCCGGCAAGTGGACCTATGAACAGGCGGGAAGAAACGGCGGCCCCGCCCGCCAGGTAACCATCACGCTGAAGCAGGATGGCACCAATCTGACCGGGTCGGTTCCCGGCATGCGCGACAACCCCCCGACCGAGATCACCAATGGTAAGGTCGATGGCGACAACGTATCCTTCGAAGTGAAACGGGAGTTCAACGGGAACTCGATGGTCATCAAGTACGACGGCAAAGTAAGCGGCGAGGAAATGAAGCTGAAGATCACCCGCGATACGCAGAACGGCCCGATGACCAGCGAAGTAACCGCGAAGAAGTCGACCACATAGTCCGAAAATCAGTTTTTGCGAACGGCCCTTTCCGGCGGCTTTTCCGCAATTTCGCGGAGAGCCGCCGTTTGTCTTTATGATAGATAGAGTTCCCCATGTGGATCGTCCAACTCGCATTACGCCGGCCCTACACGTTCGTGATCATGGCCCTACTGATCGTGATCCTGGGCGTGCTGGCCGTGTACCGTATGCCGACGGACATTTTTCCGGATATCAATATCCCGGTGGTGAGCGCGATCTGGACGTACAGCGGCGTCTCGCCGGAAGAGATGGCCGAAGTGATCACGGTGCGATGCGAGCGCGCGTTCACGGTGATGGTGAACGACATCGAGCGGATCGAATCGCAGTCGCTGCCCGGGCTCTCGGTCATTCGCGTCTATTTTCACGCCAACGCGCGCATTGATGCGGCTGTGGCGCAAATGGCCGCCGCTTCGCAATCCGTGCTCAAATCGCTCCCGACCGGCATCACCCCTCCGAATATCATTCGCTTCAACGCCTCCAGCGTTCCCATCCTGCAATTCGGAATTTCGAGCGATGTCTTGCCGGAACAGCAGCTCTACGATCTGGGCTACAACTTCATCCGGACGCAACTGGCAAGCGTGCAGGGGGCCAGTTTCCCGCTGCCTTACGGCGGCAAGCCCCGCCAGATTTCGGTGGATCTGAACCCGCAGGCGCTCTACGCCCAGGGGCTCTCCGCCAACGACGTGGTGGACGCGATCAACTCGCAGAGCATCATTCTGCCTTCGGGCACGGTGAAGATCGGAGGAGGCGAATACACCGTCCGCATTAACGGCGAGCCCGACCTGGCCACGGCATTCAACCGCCTCCCGATTCGCCAGACCAATGGGACCACCGTCTTCGTAGGCGATGTGGCGCACGTGCGCGACGGCTACGCGGTGCAGACCAACATCGTCCGGCACAACGGCGCCCGGGCCGCGCTGCTGACGGCATTGAAGAACGGCGGCGCCTCCACGCTCGAAATCGTGGCGCAGCTCAAAGCGATTCTGCCGCGAGTCCGCTCGACCCTGCCGCCTTCGCTGCGGTTGCGGGTCATGTTCGATCAGTCGATCTTCGTGCGGGCGGCGATCCAGGGAGTGATCCGCGAAGCGGTGGTCGCGGCGGGCCTGACCGGCCTGATGATCCTGCTGTTTCTGGGAAGCTGGCGCAGCACGCTGATCGTTTGCATTTCGATTCCGCTCTCGATCCTGACCTCCCTCGCCATCCTGAACCTGATGGGCGAAACGATCAACGTGATGACCCTGGGAGGGCTGGCCCTGGCGGTCGGCATTCTGGTGGACGATGCCACGGTGACGATCGAGAACATCCACCGCAATTTCGGTCTGGGCAAGCCGATTGTACGGGCGATCCTCGACGGCGCGATGCAGATCGCCACCCCGGCGTTCGTATCCACGCTGTGCATCTGCATCGTCTTCGTCCCCGTGATTTTTCTGACGGGGACGGCGCAATATCTGTTTACCCCGCTGGCACTGGCCGTCGTCCTGGCGATTGCCGCTTCGTATGTGCTCTCGCGCACACTGGTGCCCACCATGGTCCGGTATCTGCTGGCGGGCGAAGCGGAAGCGCACGATTCGGAAGACGGCGCGCCGCGAAATCCGTTCCAGAGGCAGTTCGAGCGGATGCGCGCAGGCTACCGGAACCTGCTCGCTTCCGCGCTGGACCACCGCGGCCTGGTGGCCGGGGCATTCGTTCTGATTTGCGGCACCTGCCTGGCGCTCACGCCCTTTTTGGGTGAGGATTTCTTTCCGCAGGTGGATTCCGGCCAGATCCGGCTGCACGTGCGCGCTCCCGGCAACACCCGGATCGAAGAGACGGAGCGCTATTTCGCGCGGGTGGAGAACAACATCCGGCAGGTGATCCCGGCGGACGAGCTAACCGACATGGTGGACAACATCGGCCTGCCGTATTCCGGGGTTAACCTCGCGATGAGCGACTCCGCCACGATCGGGCCGTTCGACGGCGAAATCCTGGTCTCGCTGCGGGCAGGCGAGCACGGATCGACCCGCGATTACATCCGGCGCCTGCGAACGCTGCTGGATCGCCAATACCCGGAGCTCACCTTCTTCTTCCAGCCGGCGGACATGGTCGGGCAGATCCTGAATTTCGGACTTCCGGCGCCCATCGACGTGCAGGTGGTGGGTCCGCTGGCGAACGGCCCGGCGGATTACGCCCTGGCGCACGAAATCGAACGGCGCATGACCCGCATCCCAGGGGCGGTGGACGTTCACACGCACCAGGTGGAGGGTGTTCCGGAGCTGCGGTTCGAAGTGGACCGGACGCGGGCGAGACAGCTTGGGCTCTCGCAAAAAGACGTCGCCAACAGTCTGCTGATCGCGCTCTCTTCGAGCACGCAAGTCTCGCCGAATTACTGGATCAACCCCCGCAACGGCGTAGACTACCCGATCAGCGTGATGGTGCCGCAGTACCGTGTGGATTCCACCGCCGCGCTGTTGAGTACGCCTATCCATGCATCCGGGAAGCCCGCGCCTCAATTGCTCACCAATGTAGGAAAGCTGGTGCGCGGCAGCATGCCCTCGGTGGTGAATCACTACAACGTGCAGCCCGTGTACGATGTTTTCGCGAACGTGCAGGATCGCGACCTGGGCGCCGTGGCTGCCGATACGGACCGGGTTCTACAGTCGCTGACCTCCAAGCTGCCGAAGGGCAGCTTCTTCGAGACGCGGGGGCAGGTGGCCACCATGCGCAGTTCCTTCCAGGGCTTGGGAATCGGCTTGGTTTTCGCCATCGTGCTGGTCTATTTCGTGATGGTGGTGAATTTCCAATCCTGGCTCGACCCGTTCATTATTCTGATGGCGCTGCCGGGTGCGCTCTCGGGGATCGTGCTCATGCTGTTCGTGACCGGAACGACGCTCAACGTGCCCTCGCTGATGGGCTCGATCATGAGCATCGGGGTGGCTACGGCGAACAGCATTCTGCTGGTGAACTTCGCGAACGATTTGCGCGAGACCGGCTCGGACGCCCCTTCGGCGGCTCTCGAAGCCGGGTTCACGCGGCTGCGGCCGGTGCTGATGACCGCGCTGGCGATGATCGTCGGAATGCTGCCGATGGCTTTGGGGCTGGGGGAAGGCGGCGAGCAGAATGCGCCGCTCGGGCGCGCGGTGATCGGCGGCTTGATTCTCGCCACGGTCGCAACCCTCTTCCTGGTGCCCGTGGTTTACAGTGTGCTGCGGCGCAATCCGCCGCGGCACGGAAGGAATGCGGAGATGAACTCGATATGATGGCGCAGCAGACCGGCGCGGGTCCGGGCCGGCAGCCGAGGGCGGGGCGGCGTCCCGTGCTGTTGTTTTTTCTGCTGGTGGGGGCGGTGGTCGCGGTGGCGATCGTGGCCGGGCTGATTCCGCGGCTCTCGCGGCAGAAGTCTCTGCTGGCGGCGTCGCAGGAAGTAGCGGCGCGCAAGCCGGTGGTGATCGCGACCGCCGCGCGGCTTGAAGCTTCGAAGGACGCCATCGAACTGCCGGGCGATTTGCAGGCGCTCATCGAGTCGCCGATTTTCTCGCGCGCGGACGGGTATCTCAAGTCGCGGTTCGTCGATTTCGGATCGCACGTAAAGACCGGCGACCTGATGGCGGAGATCGAAACGCCGGAGCTCGACCAGCAGATCAGCCAGGCACGCGCCTCGCTGGCGCAGGCGCAGTCGAACCAAAAGGAACTGCAGGCCGACATCTCGCTGGCGAAGGCCAACCTGGACTTGGCGCGCGTGACGTCGGAGCGCTGGGACCGGCTGCTGGCGAAAGGCGTGGTGCCGCGGCAGGAGGTCGATCAGCGCAAGGCGGATCTGGAAGTGAAGCAGGCCCAGGTGGAGCACGCCAACGCGAGCCTGGCGACCGCGCAGGACACCATCCGGGCCAGCCAGGCGAACCTGAACCGGCTGCTCGAGCTGAAAGGCTTCGCCCGGGTGACGGCGCCATTCGGCGGCGTGGTGACTGCCCGCAACGTGGACATCGGCACCCTGATTAACGCCGGCACGAAAGAGATGTTCCGGGTGGCGCGGATCGATCCGCTGCGCATCTTCGTGCAGGTGCCGCAATCGTACGTGGAATCGATTCATGAAGGACAGCAGGCGGAGTTGCGGGTGGATGAGCGTCGCGGTCAGGTTTTCCCGGCCAGGGTCACGAACATCTCCAATTCGCTCGACACTACGTCGCGGGCGATGCTGGTGATCCTCCAGACACCCAATCCCGGCGGAACGCTGTACCCCGGAATGTACGCGCAGGTACGGTTCGCGGCGGCAAAGGGCAAACCGATGCTGCTGATCCCGGGCGATACGCTGCAAACCGTGAAAACCGGGCCCAGGGTGGCGGTGGTGGGTCCGGACCACATCGTGCACTTCCGGCAGGTTACCATCGGACAGGATCTCGGTTCGGAGGTGGAGATCGCCAGCGGCCTTTCGCCCGGTGACCTGGTAATTTCGAACCCTTCCGACGCTGTTCAGGAAGGCACTGTCGTGGAAGTGCGAACCCGCTAAAGTGTTCACAGAGCCGCGACCGTAAGGGAGCGGGCAGCCGCTATGATTTGGGAGCCCACGCGCGAGTTTATCGAAGGGACCAACGTCTGGCGGTTCATGCAGCGGCTGGGCTTTGATGATCGCGAGGCCTTCCTTCGCTTTTCCCGCGACGACTCCGAGCGCTTCTGGGACGAGATGATGCGCGAAATGCGCGTCGAGTGGTTCACTCCTTACAACGAGGTGCTCGATCTTACCGCCGGCCCGGAGTGGGCGCGCTGGTTCCATGGCGGCACACTGAATATCGCGCATAATTGCCTGGACCGCTGGGCCGCCGCGGACCGGGTGGCTTGCATCTGGGAAGCCGAGAACGGCGCCACGCGCACCGTTCGCTTTTCCGAACTGCGGGACGAAGCCAACCGCGTTGCTAATGGACTTCGCGCCATGGGCATCGAGCACGGTGACCGCGCCGCGCTGTGCATGCCCATGGTCCCGGAAATCCTCTCCATCCTGTACGGCTGCTTCAAACTCGGGGTGACGGTTGTGCCGATCTTCGCCGGATTCGGCGGGGGGGCCGTCGCCGCGCGACTGGAAGATTCCGGCGCCCGCGTCCTGTTCACGGCCGACCATCTGGAGCGCCGCGGCAAGCGCATCCCCCTCGCCGCGAAGATGCCCCGCGGCGTAGAGCATACTGTCATCGTGAACGGGCCGCTTTTCCCGGATCAGCCTGCGGAAGCCCCCACCGCGGCGCTCGATTCGGAGGCGCGCGCTTTCCTGCTCTACACCTCGGGTACCACCGGCAGGCCGAAGGGCACCGTTCACACCCACGCAGGCTGCCTCGCGCAGATGGGCAAAGAGATCTGGCTGGCCTTCGACCATCGCGACTCGGACCGCTTCTTCTGGCTATCGGATATCGGCTGGATGATGGGGCCCTGGAGCATTTTGGGCAACCATCTATTCGGCGGGACGATCTTCCTCTACGACGGCGCCCCCGATTTCCCGAGTGCTTCGCGGTTGTGGGACACCATCGAACGGCACGGCATCACCACATTTGGCGTTTCCCCGACCGCGATCCGCCTGCTGGCCAGGGCGGGATGCACGCTGCCGCCGATGGGCTCGCTCCGGTTGCTCGGGTCCACCGGAGAGCCCTGGGACGAAGCGGCGTGGAGGTGGTTCTTCGAACGCGTGGGGAGACGTCGCTGCCCGATCATCAACATCTCGGGCGGAACCGAGATTGTGGGGTCCTTCCTGCTGCCGCTGCCCATCCAGGCGTTGAAGCCCTGCTCGCTGGGCGGGCCGGGTCCGGGCATGGCCACCGAGTGCGTGGATGAGAACGGCCAACCCGTTCGCGGCCGCAAAGGCTACCTGGTCTGCACCAAGCCCGCGCCTTCCATGACCCGCGGAGTCTGGGGAGACCCGGAGCGGTATCTCGAGACCTACTGGTCGCGCTTCCCCGGCATGTGGTACCACGGCGATTGGGCCAGCGTGGATGAGGACGGCCACTGGTTCCTGCACGGGCGGGCCGACGAATCGATGAACGTGGCGGGGCGCAAGGTCGGCCCGGCGGAGGTGGAAGAAGCCATGATGCAGCATCCCGGGGTCGCGGAGGCCGCGGTGATCGGGGTTCCGGACGAACTCAAGGGGGAAGCCATCGTGGGCTACGCGGTTGCGAAGTCCGGGGTATTTGTGGAAGCGGATGCCGTTTGCGCCACCGTGGTCGAAATCCTGGGGCCCACGTTTCGTCCGCGCGACATTCAGATCGTGGCCGAATTGCCGAAGACCCAGAGCGGCAAGATCGTGCGCCGTCTGATGCGGCAGAAGTACCTGGGCGAAGCTCTCGGCGATCTGTCCACGGTGGCGAATCCCTGGTCGCTGGAATAACGCATGAGGCGGCTCTGGCAAAGGCTCTCCGGCATGGTAGCGAAGCGGATTCGCTACAAGATCACGCGCGGCGGGTTCTTGTTCGCGGCGGCAATCCTGATCATTGGATGGGGCGCGGCCATTTCGGGCAACAATCTGCTTTTCCTTGTGGCTGCGGCAATGATGGCGACGCTGCTGGTCTCCGGCCTGGTCAGCCGCCTTTGCCTGGCGGCCCTGGAGTTGGATTTCCTCGTGCCCGAACACGCGCCGGCGAGGCGTGACGTCCCCGGAAGACTCTACGTCCGCAATCAAAAGTGGTTGATCCCGTCGTTTTCGATCCGTGTGGAGGGAGTGCGCGAGCCGGACAGCCCGGTGCTGACGTCGGGCATCTACTTCCCGCTGATCGCCCCCCGGGCCACGGTGGAAGAGACGCTCGAGGTGCGATTCCCGAGGCGCGGCGCCTATCGCCAGAACACGTTCGCATTCTCCACCAGCTTTCCCTTCGGCTTCCTGGAAAAAAGCGCCCGCGTGACGACCCGCCGCGAAATGATCGTCTATCCTTCAATCGATCCGCACCCCGGGTTCGAGGACCTGCTGGCGGGAATTTCCGGCGAGATCGAGACGCACTACCGCGGGCTGGGGCGCGATTTCTACCGGATCCGCCCGTATGAAGCGCTGGAAAGCGCCCGGCATGTGGATTGGAAAGCATCGGCGCACGTCGGCAGCCTGCAGGTGCGCGAATTCGCGCGCGAACAGGAACAGACCGTCGAGATGTTTCTGGACCGCGACGTCGCGGCGTCGCTCGACCCGTGGTTCGAGCGTGCCATCGACTGCTGCGCGTTCCTGGCGTGGCGCCTCTCGGGGAAGGGGGCTTCCATTCATTTTCGGTCTAACGGATATCAGTTCCGCCAACCGGAGGATGGGGACATATATACTATCCTCAAGTACCTGGCTTTGGTTTACCCACAGACTGGGAGCATTCAGGAAGCACCACTCGATGAAACGAGTTACAAGATTGTGTTCACGCCTTCGCCCCGCAGGTTCGCGGAAGCGGGTTGGATGGGCGCCCGCATTATCACTCCTGATGTGCTGCGTGTGCCCGATCCTGGCGCAGCAGCAGGCCCAGCAGGAGCCTCCGAAACCTGAACCCGTCAAGACGTCTATCACGGTGACCGAGAAGATCTCGGCGGAAGCGCCGGCCAATATCTCCGTGATGGATTCGAAACAACTGGCCGAGACACCCGGCGTCAACCTGGACGACCGTCTGCGCCAGACCCCCGGGTTCAGCCTCTTCCGCCGGAGTTCCAGCCTGGTGGCCAATCCCACTACGCAGGGCATTTCGCTGCGCGGCATTGGCTCTTCGGGCGCGAGCCGCACCCTGGTGCTGTGGGACGGCATACCGGTCAACGATCCCTTCGGGGGCTGGATCTACTGGACGCAATTCACTCCGGACGAAATTTCCAGCGTGGAGATCTCACGCGGCGCGGCGACCAGCATCTTCGGCGACCGGGCGATGAGCGGAGCGATCGGGATCTTCTCCCGGCCGGCGCAGCGCTTCCACCTGTTTTCGGGTTTCGAAGCCGGCAATCAGGATTCGCAGGACGCCTGGACGGGCTTTTCGAACGCGTGGTCGGAGTTCGCCGTTTCGGGTTCGCTGCGGGCTTTCCAGACGGACGGCTACTACATCGTCCCTGAATCGATTCGAGGCAGCGCGGACACGCAGGCCGGCGTCCGCTTCGTGACCGGAGACGTGCATCTGGACCACTACAGCCGCATCGGCAACCTCTACCTGAAGGTCGATATGCTGGCCGAGGAGCGGCACAACGGCACGGTGTTGACCCACAATTCCACCGGGCTCGGAACTGTTTCGCTGCGCTATGACCGCGAGTTCGCCCACGATTCGATTTCGATCCTCGGATTTCACACGCGCGAGGGGTTCCACAGTACGTTCTCTTCGGTCACCAACAACCGCAATACCGAACGCCTCACGTATTCGCAAACCGTTCCTTCCGATGCCACGGGCGGCGCCGCGCTGTGGCAACATCACGAGTCGCGCTGGGACCTGCTGGGCGGCGCGGACGTGGACCGCATGGGCGGCACCGATACGGATCATCTGAATCCCGTGGGCCTGCGGATTGCCGGCGGCACGCAATTGCAGCACGGAGTTTTCGGACAGGCCGATGCCACGCTCGGACCGGCCAAGTTTTTCGCGGGTTTGCGCCATACTTTCGCCGGGGGCGACAACACCTTTTTGAGCCCGAACGCCGGATTCGTTGTGGGACGCAAGAGACTGCGGCTGCGCGGGTCCGTGTACCGTGCGTTCCGCGCGCCGACCCTGAACGAGTTGTACCGCGAATTCCGGGTGGGCAACACGGATACGCTGGCCAATCCGAACCTGCGGCCCGAGACGGTTTTCGGCGCGGAGTTCGGCGCCGATTGGGTGGGAGAGAACACGTCGGCCCGCGTGACGGCGTACCGCAATTCACTCTCGAACCTGATCACCAACGTCACGCTTTCCTCCACCCCGGCGGCGATCGTGCGGCAGCGGGCCAACGCGGCCGACGCGCTGAGCCGCGGCGTGGAGGCGGATTTCCACCGCTCCTGGCACGACTTGTCGGGCGACGCACAATACCTCTTCGTGGATTCGCGCTACGTGACGGGTTTTCGCGTGGCGCAGATCCCCAAGCATCAGGGTTCGGCGTTGTTGACCTGGCTGCACGGCGGAACCATGGCGACCGCGGGCGTTCGCAGCTTCGACTATCAGTTCGACGACGACCTCAACCAGTTCCGGCTGCCGGGTTATGCGGTAGTTCAGTTGATCGCGCGGCAGCACGTTTGGCGCTCGCTTTCGGCAGACATGGGGATTGAGAACGCGCTCAACCGCGTCTTTTATACCGCATTCACACCCACGCCCAACACGGGCGCCCCGCGCTTGTGGCGCGTAGGGCTGCGCTGGGACGGCAAGGTGCATTGAAGACCAGCCGTGCCCGCTCACATGAACCGGATTTAATTGGGAGCCGCGCAACTCTCTTCTCTCTTGTGCGCTTAACAGGTCGTGAAGCCACTCGGCGGAACAGAAAGAGGGTAAAGAGATGAAAAAGTTCTTCATGTTGACGCTGGCCGGTTCCATGCTGATGGCCGCCGCGTTCGGACAGACCAGCAAAGTGGGGAAGCGCGCGGAGAATCAGCAGGACCGCATCGCGCAGGGCGTGAAATCCGGCGCGCTGAAGCCGGGCGAGACAGCCAACCTCGAGAAGAAGGAAGCGGCGATCCACCAGGAAATAAAGGCCGACCGTAAACTGAACGGCGGCAAACTGACCAAGCAGGAAAAGCGCGTGGTCAACCGGCAGCAGAACAAGATGAGTAAGCAGATCTATCGCGACAAACACAATTGATCCGCCCGCCTTATTCCCCTGAGCGCCCGCGTCTCGGAGCGCGGGCGCAGTTTCCTGCCCTGCCTCGTTTGCTAACATAAAACAAAATCCCTTGATCGAAACGATTCCAGATATCCTTGCCAGGATTGTCGCCAGGAAACGCGAAGAGCTAGCCCGCGGTGTCCCGCCGGTTCAGGAATGGGAGCGGATGGCCGAAGTGCGGGCCGCCGGCCGGCGCGATTTCGCCGCGGCCCTTCGCGGGCGGACTCCGGCAATCATCGCGGAAGCGAAAAAAGCTTCGCCGAGCAAGGGAGTTCTGGTGGAGCAGTTCGACCCGGCGGCGATCGCCTCGGTATATGAGCGCGGCGGGGCCGCCGCGGTATCGGTGCTCACGGACGAGAGCTTTTTCCAGGGCAGCCTGCGGGATCTCGAAGCCGCGCGCGGCGCGGTCTCCCTGCCGGTGCTGCGGAAAGATTTTACGATCGTAGCCGGGCACGTGCTCCAGGCGGCGGCACACGGCGCGGACGCGATCCTGCTGATTGCCGCGATCCTGACCTCCGGCGAAATGAGGGAATTTCGGGAGCAGGCGGCGCACTACGGAATGGCGGCGCTGGTGGAAGTCCACAACCGCCGCGAGTTGGATGCCGCCATCGAAAGCGGCGCGGAGATTATCGGGGTCAACAACCGCGACCTCACGACCTTTCGCGTAACGCTCGAAACCTCGCTCCGCCTGGCCGAGCACATGCCGCCGGGCGCGCTGATGGTAAGCGAGAGCGGCATCCACGGACCGGAAGATATCGCGAAATTGCGGGCCGCGGGCTACTCGGCGTTTCTCGTGGGCGAGCATCTCATGAAATCGGGCGATCCCGCAGCGGCGCTGGCGAAGTTGGTGGCGGCATGATCCTCAAGATCTGCGGCATCACCTGCCAGGAAGACGCCGATGCAGCCATTGCCGGCGGCGCGACGGCGATCGGATTCAACTTCTACCTGAAAAGCCCCCGCTACGTGGCCCCGGAAACCGCCGCATCGATTCGCAGCGCAGCGGGGGTGCGGCGCGTCGGCGTATTCGTGAACGAAGCGCGGGCGGCCATCGAGCACTCCGCCAAAACGGCGGCGCTCGACGTCGTACAACTTCACGGCGATGAGAGGGCGGCCGATTTTCCCGAGGCTCTTTCCGTGTGGAAGGCGGCGCGCGTCTCGGCAGGCTTCAGCCTCGCGCAATTCGACGGCGGCGCCGCGGAAGCCCTGGTGCTCGACGGACCCGCAGGCGAGTTATATGGCGGCGCCGGCAAGGCGTTCGACTGGCGCCTGGCGGCGGGCTCCCGGTGGCGCATCGTCCTGGCGGGCGGACTGGATGCATCGAACGTCGCGATGGCGGTGGCGCAGGCGCACCCCTGGGGTGTGGATGCCTGTTCGCGAATCGAGATCTCGCCGGGGAAAAAGGATCACAGGAAAATGAACGAGTTTTTGCAGGCGGCGAAGGCGGCGCTCGGCATATGACGGCCCAACCGGATCGCGGCGGACATTTCGGACCCTACGGCGGCCGCTACGTGCCGGAGGTCCTGATGGCGCCCATCGAGGAGTTGGAGCGGGCGTATCTGGAGGCGCGGCAGGACGTGGCTTTCCAGGCGGAACTCGCCGACCTGCTGCACAACTACGCGGGCAGGCCGACTCCGCTCTACTTTGCCAGGCGCCTTTCCGAATCCCTCGGCGGCGCGCGCATCTGGCTGAAGCGCGAAGACCTGCTGCACACCGGCGCGCACAAGATCAACAACTGCCTGGGGCAGGCGCTGCTCGCGCGGCGCATGGGCAAGCAGCGCATCATCGCGGAAACCGGCGCAGGTCAGCACGGCGTGGCCACCGCTACAGTCTGCGCGCTGCTCGGCTTCGAATGCGTGGTCTACATGGGCGAAGAGGACATGCGGCGGCAGCGCCTGAATGTCTTCCGCATGCGCATGCTTGGCGCCAAGGTGGTGAGCGTCACCAACGGCAGCCGGACCCTGAAGGACGCAATCAGCGAAGCCATGCGCGACTGGGTCGCCAACATCGGGAACACCCATTACCTGCTGGGCTCGGCGTTGGGCGCGCATCCCTACCCCATGATGGTGCGGGATTTCCATAAGGTGATCGGGGAAGAAGCGCGGCGCCAGATCCTCGAAGCCGAAGGCCGCCTGCCGGACCAGATACTGGCCTGCGTGGGCGGCGGCAGCAATGCGATCGGCATTTTTCACGCATTTCTACCCGATTCATCCGTGGCGCTGGTCGGAATCGAAGCGGGCGGCCGCGGCGCGGCCCTGGGCGAACATGCGGCCCGATACCGCGGCGGCGCTCCCGGCGTGCTGCAGGGGGCATACAGCTACGTGCTGCAGGATGACGACGGGCAGATCGCGCTGACACATTCGGTTTCCGCCGGGCTCGATTACGCCATGATCGGGCCGGAGCACGCCTGGCTGCACGACCGGCGGCGCGCGGAGTACACCGCCGCGTCGGACTCGGACGCACTGGCGGCGGCGCGGCTGCTGTCGCACACCGAAGGCATCCTGCCGGCGCTCGAATCCGCCCACGCGGTGGCGGAAGCGGTCCGCCGCGCGCCTGGCGAGAACGGAAAGATCTTCATCGTCAATCTCTCCGGACGCGGCGACAAGGATATCGACATCTACCGCGAAAACTTCCCGGAGCTCGAAGAGCAATGACCCGCATCGGCCGCATGTTCGAATGCCTGAAGCGGGAGGGCCGCAAGGGCCTGATCGCTTACCTCACGGCGGGCGATCCATCGCCCGACCGCACCCCGGCGCTGGTCCATGCCATGGTGCGCGGCGGCGCGGATCTCATCGAATTGGGCGTGCCGTTTTCGGACCCGATCGCCGATGGCCCCGTGATCCAGCAGGCCGGCGAGCGCGCGCTCAAAGCCGGAACCACGCTGGCCAAGGTGCTCGGGATCGCGCGGCGGGTTCGTGAGCGCTCGGAAGTGCCGGTCCTGCTGTTCACGTATCTGAACCCGGTGATGCGGTACGGCCTCGAGCGCCTGGCGGAAGACGCGGCAGCGGCGGGAATCGATGGCTGCCTGCTGACCGATGCCTCGGTGGAAGAGGCGCGGGAATACGTGGACGCCATGCATCGCCACGGCCTCGATACCGTTTTTCTGGCCGCTCCCACCAGCACCGAGCGACGGCTGAGGCTGGTGGCGGAATATTCTTCGGGATTCGTCTACCTGGTTTCGCGGACCGGTGTCACGGGCGAACGCGCGTCGCTCTCCAACCAGGCGCTGCCGCTCATCCGCGCCGCGCGGGCCGTTACCAACCTGCCTCTGGCGGTCGGGTTCGGCATCTCGAAACCGGAGCAGGTCGCCGCATTGGGCAAAGATGTGGAAGCGGTCGTCGTGGGCAGCGCGTTTGTCCGGCTGATCGAACGGAACCGCGATAATCCGGCGCTCGAAAGCGAGCTGGAATCGTTCACCCGACTCTTGAAGGGCGGGTTCGGAGCGGACGCATGAACCAGGAAGACGCCCGCCGAAATTTGGATGAATTCCGGGTGCAGATCGACGACGTGGACCGCCGCATCGTGGAACTGCTCAACGAGCGCACGCGCGTGGTGGAGGAAATCGGCCGCGTGAAACGGCTGGCCCAGTTGCCGATTTACGAGCCGAAGCGCGAAGACCAGGTGTTCGCCAATATCACCGGGAGCAATCACGGGCCGCTGAGCCCGGAAGCGGTGCGTGCGATTTTCGAGCGCATTATCGACGAGATGCGGAAGATTCAGCGCCTGCGGATGGTGGCGGACGGAGAGAAGAAATGCTAGTGGTCATGCAGCAGGGGGCGACCGAACCGCAGATTCAGGCGGTGATCGACCGCCTGACGGATCTGGGTTTCGACGTGCACCGCTCGACCGGCGTAGTCCACACGCTGCTGGGCGGCGTGGGCGGCTCGGACGATTTCGACCTCGGCATCTTCGAGGTGATGGAGGGCGTGAAGGAAGCGCACCGCATCATCTCGCCCTACAAGTTGGCAAGCCGCGGCTTCCGGCCGGAAGGAACCCGCATCCGGGTGGGCGGGGTGGAAATCGGCGGCGAGCGGGTGGTCGTAATCGCCGGCCCGTCGAGCGTCGAGAGCCGCGAGCAGATCGAGCGCTCGGCCGATATCGTTGCTTCTGCCGGCGCGGCGATGATCCGCGGCGGCGCGTTCCAGCCGCGCAACTCGCCCTACGGATTTCACGGCCTCGGCGAGGAAGGGCTGCGGCTGCTGCGCGAGGCCGCCGACCGGCGCGGGCTGCCGGTGGTCAGCGAGGTCATGGATAGCACGCAGATACCGCTGGTCGATCAATATGCCGATATCCTCCAGGTGGGGGCGCGCAACATGCAGAATTTCAACCTGCTGCGGGAACTCGGCAAGCTCCGCAAGCCGGTGCTGCTGAAGCGCGGCGTCTCCGCCACCATCGAAGAGCTGCTGCTTTCGGCCGAGTACATTCTAGCGGGCGGCAACTACGAGGTGATCCTGTGCGAGCGCGGCATCCGGACGTTCGAAACATACACGCAGAACACCATGGATATTTCGGCGATCCCCGTGGTCAAAAAGCTTTCTCACCTGCCGATGGTGGCCGACCCGTCGCACGGCACCGGGCGGAGGGATAAAGTGGCGCCTATGGCCCGCGCGGCGGTCGCGGCGGGCGGCGATGGGCTGCTGGTGGAAGTGCACCCGGACCCGGACCATGCGCTGAGCGAGGGCGCCCAATCCCTGAAGCCCGAGCAGTTCGAAGAGTTGATGCGCCAGTTGCGGATCATCGCGCCGGCGGTGGGCCGGACGGTTTGAAATGAAGACGGTTGCGATTGTCGGAACGGGCCTGATCGGCACATCCTTCGGCCTTGCGCTGCGCAGCGCGGGCTTTGACGGCGAGATCGTGGGCGTCAGTTCGGAGCGCGCGCTGTCGGGAGCCCTGGCAGCGGGCGCGGTGGACCGCGGAGCGCCCCTGGCCGAGGCGGTAGCCGGCGCCGATCTGATTTTTCTCTCGCAAACCATCGGCAGAATTCTCGATACGATTCACCACCTGGATCCCTTCGTCAAACCCGGGGCGCTGGTGACGGATGCCGGTAGCACCAAGTGCGAAATCGTGGACACGGCGCGGCAGTGGATCTCGCGCTGCCAGTTCCTGGGCGGCCACCCCATGGCGGGGAAAGAGACGCGCGGGCCGCAGGCGGCCGAGGCCGGCCTGTTTCAGGGGCGACCCTGGGTGTTGACCCCGGATGAATCTTCGGAACTCGATACCGATGCCGCCACGGATTTCGCGGACTGGCTGGAACGCATCGGCGCGCGCGAGGTGGTGCTGGACGCGGCCGAGCACGATCGCCTGGTGGCGATGACTTCGCACCTTCCCCAACTGGCATCGACGGCCCTGGCGGCCACGCTGGCGAATACCCGCGGCACCGAAGTCTCCGGTTCGGGCCTGATGGATATGACCCGCCTGGCGCTGAGTTCGTACGACCTGTGGCGGGACATCCTGGCCACCAATTCGGAAGCCATCGAGCGCGCCCTCGCGGCATATATTCAGGAACTGGAGCACATCCGGGAAAACCTGCGGACGCGCCAATTGCAGGAGGAATTCGAACGCGGCGCGCGGCTGGCCGAAACGCTGCGGCGTTCGCGGCAGGATTGAATAAAGGACGGCCCGCTCCCCGATGGCCGCGGCTATGTTCCAATTGTTGCGGCGTCACAGAGCCGCGACCATCAGGGAGCGGGCCAAGGCTCTGTGAACAGGGTCGAAATTACGCTACACTACGCATGAGTGAAGCCGCGGGCGCTTAGCCCGGCGGCAGGCCCAGGCCTTCCAGGCGCGGCGGACGGTTCGTCCGACTCACCCCGATTGCCCGGGAACAAAGGAACTACCGAATGGAACAGAAATTGAAGATCGCCGTGTTTATCGATTTTGACAATATCGAAATCGGCGTCAAGTCCACCCTGCACCGCGAATTCGACGTGGCAGCAGTGCTGGACTCACTCAAAGAACGCGGCGAGATCGTCACCAAGTTCGCTTACGCGAATTGGGGCAGACAGGAATCGGCGACTCGTGCCCTTTCCGAACACGCGGTGCAGATGGTGCAGCGCGATCCGTCGCCGCGGGGCGACAAGAATGGGGCGGACATCAACCTGGCGCTCGATGCGCTGGAAATGGCCTTCACCCACGATCACATCAACGCGTTCGCGATTGTCAGCGGCGACAGCGATTTCATCGCGCTGGTCAACAAGCTGAAGCAGTACGACAAGCGGATTTTCGTGGTGGGAGGCAAGGCCTTCACCAGCACGATTCTGCAGCGGAACTGCCACGAGTTCATCGCGTACGAATCGATGATCGACGAACGGCCGCGGTCCGGCCATCAGCAGCAGCCGCCGCGGGAAGAGCGGCAGCAGGAGCGGTCTCCCCAGCAGGATCGGCCTCCGCAGCAAGGGCACCAGCCCCAGCAGCAGCAGCAGCAGCGGCCTCAACAGCAGAGACGCGCCGCGCTCGATCTGGCGCATTCGATGCCTCTGGTGGAGCGCGCGCTGGGCGTGCTGGAGCGCCGCGAAGTGCGACCCCAGCTGGGGTTGCTGAAATCGACCATGCTGCAACTGGATTCCACATTCAACGAGAAGGCCTACGGTGCCAGCTCGTTCACCGATTTCGTGGAGCGGCTGCAAAAGGCCGATTACGTGGAAGTCACCGGCGGCGAGGGCCGCTATATGATCCGGCTGAGGGGCGGCGCGGCGGCGGAGAAACCCGGGGCCAAGCCGGAAGAGGCGATTCCGCTGCTGCGCGACGTGCTCGAAACCCACCGGCTGGAGGTCGATAACGGCGCGCAGGCGGAAGAACTCGCCGAATGGGTCCGCCAGGAACAGCCGAAGCTGGACTGGCCGCAGTACGGGTTCCAGGCATTCAGCGAACTTCTCAACTTTGCGCAGGACAAGGGTCTGGTTCGGATTCACGCCGACGAAGAACGCGGTTTGATCGTGTTCCTCGGCTCCGAGTTCCACCCGCCCGCCCCTCCGCCCGAACCTGAGCCTCAGGCGGCGGTCGAAGAAGAGGAAGACGAGCCGCAGCCGCTGGTACCGGGTCAGCCGACGGCCACGGGTGAAATCCCGATCCCCGAGAAGCCGCCGAAACCGCAGCGCCGTCCGCGCGCGCCGCGAAAGACTGCGCCCGAAGGCGCAAAGAAGCGGGTTTCGCGTCCGCGAAAAAAGACACCTTCGTCTTAAGCCGCGGCCGGCAATAGTTCTTTACGCTTTTAATTAACCGCGGAGACACGGGGGCCCCCGTCTCCGCGGTTGGCCCCATTCCCGTCGCGCTCCGGCTGCGCCGGAGCGGGCGTTTTCCCATGCAACTCGGATTTCACCGCAGAGACGCTGAGGTGCGGAGAATACCGCGGAGAAGGACGAAGATTCTTCTCGTCTTCTGTTTCCTCCGCGTTCGCCTCCGCGCCCCCGCGTCTCTGCAGTTAGAGATCTATTCCCTGGCGGATTCCCATCTGCTCACAGCAGCAGATCGCGCGGATCGATTTTCCGGCGTTCTCGTGGCAGTGCGCCGTTCAGGAATTCCAGGAACGGCGCCATCGCCCGGAAGCGCTTCACGATCTCGCGATGGACCTCCGGAGTGGTGGCGATTTCGGCGGGCAGTTCGATGTAAAACAGGAACTGCTTGTATCGCAACAGATCTGCCGCCGGATGATCGGCGCAGAAGCCTTTAGGAACGCGCGAAAGCTGCTCGCCCTGTATTTCACCCAACAACTGCCGCAGGGTGCGCCCCTGGATAATGCGGCGGAACTCGCGGTGATTTTCCGCCAGGTGCTGCCGGATGGCAAGCAGGGTTTCGGGCAGTGTCATGTACACGCCGCCGCCCACGGCAAAATCCTTGTGCGACACCGCAAAGTAATACCCGGCCGCGCCTTTCCCGGCGAGTGCGCGGTGGTTGAAACTGGCCGCAATGTGGTCCTTGTACGGCGTTTTATCCTTGCTGAACCGGGTGTCGCGGTAGAACCGGTATACCGCTCGCGACGGTTCCGTCATGTAATCCGGCGCGAAGGACTTCATCGAGGTGTTCACCGCTTCCACCAGGCGATGCATCGGCAGCTTGACGTGCTCTTCGAAGACCGGCTTGCGCGGCAGGAACCACTCACGGTTGTTGTGGCGGGCCAAGCCACGGAAAAAACTCATCGCCTCCGCCGGGAAACCCGGAAATACGGTGCTCATGTTCGCCTCACTTTATAATTGGAGATGATGCCGACCACGGAAGAGGTGCAGACCCATCTCGCCCGAATTCCCAATTTAACCGTTTCGAGAGATACGCCGCTCGCCCTCTATACGCGGTTCGGGATCGGCGGCCCTGCCGATCTCTATGCCGAGACGACGTCCGTCGATGCCTTCGTGGCAGCGCTCGAATCCGCCCGCTCGAGCGGCCTCCCCGTGATGGTGATCGGCGGCGGCACCAACCTGATCGTTGCGGACGGCGGGTTCCGCGGAATCGTCCTGCGCTACCGCGCGGAGAGCCTGACGGCTCACGGAAACTGCGTCGTGGCGGATGCCGGGGCGGTGTTGCAGGACTTGGTGGATTTCGCCATCAAACGCGGCTTGCAGGGCCTGGAAACGCTCGCGGGCATCCCCGGTTCGGTCGGCGCGGCGATCTACGGCAACGCCGGAGCATACGGGCATTCCATTTCCGACCGCGTGGCGAGTGTCCGGTTCTACGATGGCCGCGAGGTGCGCGTCTTCGACAAGGCGGCTTGCGAGTTCCACTATCGCGAGAGCATTTTCAAACGATGCAAAGAGTGGATCGTCTTTTCCACTGAACTTGCTTTCGAGCCGGCCGACGCCGCCGAATTGCGGAAGACGGCGGACGACATCCTGAAGGTGCGGAACGCGAAGTTCCCGGTGACCATGAAGTGCGCCGGCAGCATTTTCAAGAACCTGCTATGGAAGGATCTTCCGCAGACCGTTGCCACGCAGGTGCCGGCTTCCTCGGTGCGTGAGGGCAAGGTTCCGGCCGCGTGGTTTCTGGAGCAGGCGGGGGCCAAAGGGCTGCGCCGCGGCGACATCCACGTCGCCGACTACCACGCCAACCTGATTTACAACGTCGGCGCGGGCACGGCCGCCGACCTTCGCTGGATGATCGAGGACCTCAAGCGGCGCGTGCGCGACCGTTTCGGGATCGAACTGGAAGAAGAGGTGCAGTACGTGGGCTGGTAAATGGCTGATGGCCGCGGCTCTGGCGATTCCCGTGGCCGCGGCAAGCCTGCACCAGGCGGTGCAAGCCGGAAATCTCGACGCAGTCCGGCAACTCGTGGCTTCGGGTGCGGACGTGAACGAGCGGGACGCGCTGGGAGCCGCCCCCCTCCACGATGCCGCTTGGGATGGCTCGCTCGAAATCGCGGCATTCCTGATCGAACATGGCGCGGATGTCAACGCGCGTCACAGCGAAGGCGGGTCCGAACCGCTGGCCTACGCCATCGTCAAGAACGACCTCGCCATGGCCAACCTGCTGCTGGCACGCGGAGCCGATGTGAAGGCCGCGGACCGGTCGGGCTCGACCGCGCTGCACCTGGCTGCCGACCGGGGTTACCGCCAACTGACGGAGCGGCTGCTGGCGGCGGGCGCCGACCCGAACGCGCGGGATGCCTCCGGCGCCGATTCTCTTGACCTTGCCGCACTCCGGGGCTACCCGGAAGTGGCCGGGATCCTGATCGCCCACGGTGCGCACGTCGATGACGTGAATCCGGCGACCGGCGCCACCCCGCTCAATGAGGCTGCCGCGAAAGGCCATCGCGAGGTGATTGAAGTCCTGTTGGCCAAGGGCGCCGACCCGGGGCGTCCCGACCGGTTGGGCGCCACGCCTCTCGCCAATGCCGTGCGCGGCGGGTATGCCGGTGCGGTTGGGGCGCTGCTGGCGGGGGGCGCCGCGCAGGCCGGTCCGCTTTTGCTCGCGGCGGCCCTAAAGGGGGACACCGAAATTGCCGATCTACTGCTTTCGAAGGGCGCGGACGTTAATGTTCGGGACCGGACCGGGGGCACACCGCTGCACGCGGCGGCGCTGAAGGGAAGGGCGTCGATTGCGAAGCTGTTGTTGGAGCATGGCGCTGCCGTCGATGCGCGGGATGGCGATGGGCTTACGCCGCTCGATACGGCCGCGATCAGCGGGGCCGCGGATGTGGCGGCGCTGCTGCTGGACCGCGGCGCTGACAGGGAAGCCCGCGACCGGGATACGGGGGCGACCCCGCTTTACCAGGCGGCGTCCTGGGGCCGAACGGCGGTGGTCGAACTGCTGATCGCGCGTGGAGCCGATGTCAACGCAAAAAACCAGTCGGGCGGTACGCCAGTACAAGCAGCCGAAAAGAACGGCTTCACGGAGATCGTCCGAATCCTCCGCTCCCACGGCGCCCCTTAGCGTAGGCCTCCCGGCACGCTCTTCGTTGCTGACCCCATCCGCCATTCGACACATCCACTCGCTGCTTCGCGCGCTCGCACCCGAGTCCCCCGTCCTGGACCGCCAATTCACGCTCCTGCTCCGAACGCGCGGCCACAACGACCAGCAGTGCGCGGCATTGCGGGCAATCACGCCCGCCGCCGCCGCCCGCCTTTCTCCCGCACAATTCTTGAAGCGCGTCGCCGTCGAAGGCAGGCGCCTCGCCAGGCTGAACGTGCCCCCGGAAGCGGTGTCGCTGGCGCTCGCGGCCTTCGACGGCCTGCTCGATCCACTGCTGGGCGATCGTTTCGGCCCGGCGCGCGAGCAACTGCAACTGGCCATTACCCTGACGCTGCACGAAGAGTACTACCGGGTGCGAGAGTCCGAAGCTCAGGCGTTCTTCGGGTTCTATCGCGCGGAGATTGACGGCTCCGATTTCGACGACCTCTTGCGGCGCTTCGCCGCCATCTTGGCGCGAACCTTTCACGCGCGGACGGCCCGCGTGCTGCTGCCGGGGGAGATGGCTGACCCGCGGCTGCTCTCGCCCTTGCATATCGAAAAAGGGTCGCGCGATGAAAAACTCA
This sequence comes from Bryobacterales bacterium, assembly GCA_963796485.1. Taxonomy (GTDB): domain Bacteria; phylum Acidobacteriota; class Terriglobia; order Bryobacterales; family Bryobacteraceae; genus CAWCDJ01. Next base: position 1,091,938 of record CAWCLV010000004.1, on the reverse strand, counting down.
TTCTGGATCCCGCGATGCGCGGCCGCTATACGGTTTGCTGGTCGTTTCCGCTGGAAGGCGGCGCCGTGGCGCAGTTTGGATTCGACAGAGATGCCCGCTGGCTGCCGCGCGATCTCGCGCTGGTCGAGGCGGCGGCAGGCCGCTGCCGGGAGGCGGCCGAGCGCATCCGGTTGGCCCGGCAGGTAAGGCGCCTCGAAGCGGAGGCGCAGCGGGCGGAGGAAGAGGAACGGCGGCGCATCGGGCGGGAGCTGCATGACGAAGCCGGCCAGTCGCTTCTGCTGCTCCGTTTGGAACTGGAGATGATGGAGCGCATCGCGGCCGAACCCCTGCGTGGGCGGCTGGCCGAAGCGCGCGCGATCGCGGAACGGACCGTTTCCGAACTGCGGCGAATCGTGGCGGCCTTGAGTCCGTCCGTGCTGGAACGCCTGGGGCTCGAATCCTCCGTCCGGCAATTGGGCGCGCGGTTCCGGAAGATGTGCCCGGCGAACTTGAGGATGCGGATTGCCCTCGATCCGCAACCGATTCCACCCGAGATGCAGCAGGTGGTCTACCGGATCGCTCAAGAGTCCCTGAACAACATCGCCAAGCATTCTCAGGCGACCCACGTAAATTTTGTACTGGAAACTGCCGATATAGGACTCAGGCTCAGCGTTTCGGATAACGGAGCCGGGTTTCGGACGGCCGATGCCGGCCTCCAGCCCGCTTCGTTCGGAATTGCGGGCATGCGGGAACGGGCGGCCATTCTGGGCGGAACCCTGCGGATCGAAAGCGCTCCCGGAAAGGGGGCCAGGGTGAAGCTGTGGCTGCCGAAGCCGGCAAAGGTGGATTCGTATGGCGAAGATTCGCGTATTGATAACGGATGATCACATGCTGTTCCGGCAGGGCGTCCGGAACCTGCTCTCCGGCGAAAGCGATATCGAAGTAATTGGCGAGGCTGCCAATGCGGCGGAATCGGTGGCCGTGGCGCAGCAGACCCGCCCCGATGTCGTGCTGATGGACATCGGAATGCCGGGAATGAGCAGCTTCGAAGCAACCAGGCAGATCCGGAAGAACCGGATCGAGACCCGCGTCCTGTTCCTCTCCATGTACGACGATGAAGACTATCTGTCGGAGTGTGTGGAGATCGGGGCGGGCGGTTACGTCCTCAAGGACAGTCCGGCCGACCAGCTGGTCACCGCCATTCGCGAGGTGCACCGCGGAGGGAGCTATCTGAGCCCCCGGCTGCTCACGCGCCTTGTCGACGACCTCCGGCTTCAGGGACGGGGCCTGCTCCCGCGCCAGCCGAGGTTCAACACCCTCACGAAGAGGGAACGCGAAATCCTCAAGATGCTGGCCGAGGGCAGGTCCGTGAAGGAAATCGCCAGTGCGTTCGACCTCAGCGTGAAGACGGTGGAGGCACATAAGTTCAATCTCATGCGTAAGTTGGACATTCACAACAAGGCCCAGCTGGTGCAATATGCCATCCAGAAGAAGATCATCCGGCTGGCTGAGCCTGTGGGTATCTGATGCGTCCGGCTTGCCACGCGTGTTCCGGCTGACACAGGCGGATATTTTAGGTAAGTCCATTATTTCACAATGATTTATCGTTTTGGGCCACGCACTGCATTCTCGGTTTCCGTCTCACGGAGGTTCCGAAGATGCTCAGGCTGGAAGATCCAAGACGAAAACTGGCGGCGTTCGCTACCGTGGCACTGCTGGCGACGGCGGAAGCGCTTGCACAGGAGAACGGCGCGGGGGTCCCCCGCCGGATCGTGGTGAGTATCCCCGACCGCAAACTGGCGGTCCTCGAAGGGGATCGCGTCGTAAGGGTCTTCCCGACTGCCGTGGGCGCTGCTCATTCCCCCAGCCCTCACGGGGCATTTCGCATCGTCAACCAGATCGAAGATCCGACCTGGTACACCAAGGGTAAAGTCGTTCCCCCGGGAAAGGCCAACCCCCTGGGCACGCGCTGGATGGGGTTGAGCGTAAAGGGCTACGGGATTCACGGAACCAACCGGCCCTCCTCGATCGGCCACAACGCGTCGCACGGCTGCATCAGGATGCGGAACCACGACGTGGAGCAACTGTTCGGAATGGTTTCGGTCGGCGACGAGGTGGAGCTTTACAACCAGCGGACGCCGGACCTGGAGCGGATCTTCGGTGAAACGGTAGTAACGCAGGCGGCCGCCGCGGACCCGGTGAGCGCGCACTAAAGGAGAACCTGTATGGATAACGTTTTAGGTTGCATAGTGATGGCGGCGATCACCTTCCCCGTGTCCTTCCTGGTCGCCCGGGTAGCCCTGAAAGGAGTGCTCCGGGTCGTAACCGGGGCCGAGAACCGCGATGTGCTATCATCGCAGCCGTGAGGTGGTACGCGGTTCTCACCGCGCTTCTGCTTTTGTTTCCACAGGGAGCGCGGGCCGCTGAAGACCTGAACGGAGCCGCGCGCGAGCTGGCCAGAAAGACGGCGGCCCTGGTGGGCAGGGGCGAGCCGGTTTCCCTGACGTGGCGGAATGTATCTTCCCTAAGTGCGCCCGAACTTTCTGCTGCCCAACGGGCATTCGAATCGGCCCTCCGCGAAGCGGGCGCCAGAGTTGGAGACGCATCGTCGCCGGCCGCAGGGCAGGTGACGCTCTCCGAGAATTCGAACCAATTTCTCCTTGTAGAACAAATCCGGAAAGGTGACGAGCAGCAGGTGTGGATCGCGGGCTGGATGCGTCCTGCCGCCGCGCCGCAGCCAGTTGCGGCCCTCCGCCTGGAACGAACCTTGCTATGGCGGCAGGACGATCAAATACTGGACGCGGCGTTGGCTGGCGACACCGCCCTGGTACTTTCCCGTTCCTGGATAACTTGGCTTACCCGGCAAAACGGGCAGTGGACGGCCGGACCTTCCATGACGTTACCGGGACCGAAGGCGTGGCCGCGGGACCTGCGCGGCAGAATTCGGATCGACGCCGGGACGTTTCAGGTTTCGCTGCCCGGAATGACATGCAGCGGCGGGGCGGCGGGATCCCCATCGGGGATCGAGTGCCACCCGGGCGACGACCCCTGGGTCCTGGATTCGGCTAGCCACGCGCTGCTGTTGGGAAACCTGGCGAATGGCCGGAATTACTTCGATGGGCGGGTGGTGATGCAGAATGGCGTTGCAAAAACGGTTGGGCCGTTCTTTAGTGCGGCCGCGGCGGGAGATCCCGCCGATCCCAGTTGGGTTCTGGCGATGATGGACGGCCGTGCCCAGGTTTTCGGCAGCACGCTCGACCCGCGGAGCAGTTTTTCCGGATGGGGCGGCGACGTGGCGGGGCTCGATCCGCAGTGCGGCCGGGGTTCGGTGGTTCTCGCCACCAAACCGGTCGACGCCCACGAGCCCGATGCCGTACAGGGGTACTCGATCAATGCCCGGGCGGCCACGCCGGTGACGCCGCCGCTGGCCTTTTCGGGACCGGTGACCGCCTTGTGGTCCGCCGGCTCGTCCGCTATCGCGGTGTCGCACGATTTGATTACCGGGAAGTATGAAGTTTATGTTGTTACGCTGGGTTGCGCTCCTTAGCCTCGCGGCGGCGGCCCTCGCGCAGGCGGAGACGCGGCCGCATTACGGAGGCACGCTCCGGGTGGAGGTGCGGGAGGCCGCCGAAACACCCGATCCGCCGGATACGGGCCCGCGGTTCGCGCAGCTCAAGCCCGCTTTCGCGATTACGCGTTGGGAAGCAGGGCTTCGCGCCGTCTATTCGGCCGATGAGAATGCTCCGGGCGGCCGGCCGTTTCTCGACACGGTGGAGGTGCAACTCGGGCGCGGGTTGCGCGACCAGGTTCTCGATCTGGAACTGGGGAAAGCGGACGTGGTGGAGGTCGCGCCTTCCGAAGTCCGCCGGATCACGGCTCCGCGGCGCTTGTGGACCTCGGCCCCCGTGCGGCTGATGGTGCTGGTGTTCGGGGCGCGGGTGGAGGACGCACGCGTTCGCGAAGCGCTCTCGCTCGCAGTGGACCGCGCGGCCATTCTCAATGTGTTGCTGCAACGCCAGGGAGAGGTGACCGGGGCGCTGCTGCCGCAGTGGCTCTCGGGCTACGCGTTTCTGTTCCCCTCGGCGGCAGACCTTCCGCGCGCGCGGTCGCTCGTTTCGTCCGTGCCTGCTCCGGCGCGGTCTCTCTCGATCGGCGTCGATGATCCCGTGATGCAGCCGATTGCCGCTCGCATCGCCTTAAACGCGCGGGACGCAGGCTTGAACGTGACCGTCGCGGGCACCACGGCTCTGGCCGACGTGAGGCTGGTGGAGACGCGCATCGCGTCCGACGACCCCGGCCGCGCCCTGGCGGGAGTAGCCTCATCTCTGGGCCTCCCCGAGCCTCCCCCCATCGATTCGCCGGAAGCCGAGTACCAGGCGGAGCGTACGCTCCTGCAAGGCTACCGCGTTGTTCCCCTCTTTCACCTTCCCTACCTTTACGGCGTCAACCCGCGGGTGAAAGGCGGGCCGGGGATTTCGCAGCTTGGCGAGTGGCGGTTCGAATCGCTGTGGCTCGAGGGCGTCCAGCCATGACCTTTCGCACGCGCCTGCTTCTGATCTTCACCCTGGCGGTAATGGCGTCGGTCGGCCTCGTGGAATGGCTGGTTCTTGCCAACACCAGGCAGGCTTTCGAGCGGATGGAGGGACAGCGCGTCGATGCGCTGGTGGCCCAGTTCCGTAAGGAGTTCGACCGGCGGCGGCAGGAGATCGCGCGGTCCGTGAAGGGCATTGCGGAATCGGAAGCCGTGGTGAGCACGGCAATCGCAACGGACCCCGCTCCGTTCTACAACGAAGCAAGCGGCCTGGCCGCGGCGCATAACCTCGACCTGCTGGAACTGGTAGCGGGCGACGGCGCGATCATTTCCTCGGCGGAATGGCCCGCGCGGTTCGGGTACAAAGAGGAATGGCTCACCGGCGGGGAAGACTGGCGGTCGCTGGGCGCGTTTCTGCGCCGCGAGGAACTGCCGGACGGCATGACCCTGGCGCTGGTGGCCGTTAGCGCGGTTCGTGCCGGCGACCGCACCCTCTACGTGGTCGGAGGCCAGCAACTGGACCGGGGCTTTCTCTCGTCGCTGGTGCTGCCCGCCGGAATGCGCGCGCTGCTCTACCGCAAGCTCGGACCGCAGTTTTCGGCTTCGGAGCTTCTCGGCGGGCAACCCGGGGATGTAGCCCGGCTCAGACCGTTGATCGAAACCGTGGACAACCGCGGGCGGGAGAGCCGCGCCACCGTCGGAACCGGCATCGACGCGGAGACCTTTTACGCTCTGCCGCTCCAGGGCTATCAGGATTCCATGCTCGGCGTGCTGCTGGTGGGCAGTTCCCGGCGCGACCTGGTGCGGTTGGAATCGTCGCTGCGCAACATCGGCGGCACGGTGGCCGCGACCGGGATTCTACTCGGGATCGCCCTGGCGTGGTGGGCCACCGCGCGGATCACGCGCCCTGTGCGGAAACTGGCGGAAAGCGCGGGGAAGGTCGCGGCCGGCAATTGGGGCACCACGGTGGAATCGGCATCGAGCGACGAGATCGGCCAACTGGCGCGAGCATTCAACCGCATGACCCACGAACTCGTCGAGCAGCGCGATCGCCTGGTGCAGGCCGAGCGCGTGGCGGCGTGGCGCGAACTGGCGCGCCGCCTGGCACACGAGCTGAAGAACCCGCTGTTCCCGCTTCAGATCACCGTGGAAAACATGCAGCGCGCGCGCGAGCGCTACCCCGAGCAGTTCGACGAGGTTTTCCGCGAGGGAACGGGCACGCTGCTGGCGGAGCTTTCCAACCTGAAGCAGATCATTGCGCGGTTCAGCGATTTCGCGAAAATGCCAGCTCCCGAAATGCAGCCCCTGGACTTCAACGGGCTGGCCTCGGAGACCCTGAAGCTGTTCGAGCCGCAACTGGCCGAGGCCCATGTGGCGGTGAAAGCGGACCTCGATTCCAGCCTGCGTCCCGTGCCGGCCGACGCCGAACAGATGAGCCGCGCGCTGAGAAACCTGATTCTGAATGCGATCGATGCCATGAGCGGAGGCGGCACGCTCACGGTTCGGACCCGAACCGCCGGCTCCGGCCTCCGCCTGGAAGTCTCCGACACCGGCCAGGGCCTCACCCGCGAGGAGTGCGAGCGGCTTTTCACGCCGTACTACACCACCAAACAACATGGAACCGGGCTCGGCCTCGCTATCGTACAGTCGGTGGTGAGCGACCATAAGGGAAGAATCTCGGTGGAGAGCGAACCCGGGCGCGGCACCACTTTCCGGATCGAGCTGGGATAGGAGATCGAGCACGCCTTGGCACACCTGCTGATAGTTGACGACGATGCGAATACGCTGGCATCCCTGGCGCGGGCCTTCCGCCTGGCGGGGCACGAGGCCACCGTGTGCGACAACGCGGCGCGCGCGCTGGATCTGGTGAAGTCGCAGGCTTTCGACATGATGCTCTCCGACGTGGTGATGCCCGGCAAGGACGGGCTGGCGCTGCTCGAAGACATGCGCAACCAGGGAATCGCGTTGCCCGTGGTGATGATCTCGGGACAGGCGAACATCGAAATGGCGGTGCGGGCCACGCGGCTCGGCGCGGTCGATTTCCTCGAAAAGCCGCTCTCCACAGATAAGCTGCTGCTCACCGTCGAAAACGTCCTGAAGCTGAAGCGCCTCGAAGACGAAAACCGCGAATTGCGTCAGCGGGTGGGGAAGCACGAGATCGTGCACTCGGGCGAGGCGATGCGGCGCGTGATGGCCCAGGTGGACCGCGTGGCGGCGAGCGAGGCGCGCGTCTGCATCCTGGGCGAAACCGGGACCGGGAAGGAGTTGATCGCCCGCGCCCTGCACGAGCGCAGCAACCGCAGAAGCGGGCCGTTCGTGACGCTCAATTGCGCCGCGGTGCCCGGCGAGTTGATCGAGTCGGAGCTGTTCGGCCACGAAAAGGGCTCGTTTACCGGGGCGGCGTCGCGCCACATCGGGAAGTTCGAGCAGGCGCACCACGGCACGCTGTTCCTGGACGAGATCGGCGACATGCCCCTGGTCATGCAGGCCAAGCTGTTGCGCGTCCTGGAGGAAGGGCAGGTGGAACGGGTCGGCGGCGACCGCTCGATCGCGGTGGACGTGCGCGTCATCGTTGCGACTCACAGGGACCTGGATGAACTCGTCAAGAAGGGCGTATTCCGGCAGGACCTCTACCACCGCATCTATGTTTACCCCCTGCAACTGCCGCCCCTGCGCGAGCGCTCGGATGACATTCCGGCGCTGGTGACGCACTTCGCCGCCGGGGTGGCCCAGCAGAACGGCTGGAAGCCCAAGCCTTTCCTGCCCGACGCCATTCAGGAGTTGCAGCGCTACGGATGGCCCGGCAATGTCAGGGAACTGCGCAACGTGGTGGAACGGCTGCTGCTGCTGGCCGATGGACCGGTCGACCGGGCGGCGGTCCGGCTGGCATTGCCGCAGACCGCGGAAAACGGGGCGGCGGCGACGGCACCGGTATTGGAGGGGCCGCTCGCACAGCGCGTGGATTCCTTCGAACGAGAGCAAATCCTGGTCGAGCTGAAGCGCCAGAACCAGCGCATGACCGATACCGCCCGCGCGCTCGGCCTGGAGCGCAGCCACCTGTACAAAAAATGCCAGGCGCTCGGGATCGATCTCCGGGCTATGCGGAACCAGTAGTTATTTCAGGATCTCTTCAAACAGCGCGATCGCGCGGGGATCCCGCGATTGGGCCAGCGACGACATGGACTGGCGGCGGATTTCCGGGTCGCGCGCATTCTTCGCGATGCGGATCAGCGCCGGAACGCCCTGGCCGTCGGGCAATGCGTAGAGCGAGGAGATCGCACGGTGGCGCACGTCGCGATCGGGATCGGAGCCGGCGATCCCCGCAAGTATGTCCGCCGTCTCCGGCGCGGGGTTCCGTGCGAGCGCGCCGACGGCCTGCGCGCGCACCCGAGGTTCGGGGTCGGACGTGGCCAGCTTTTTCAGTATTTCGAAACCATGAGGGCCGCGGTGCGCCATCGCGGAAACGGCGCGCTGCCGCACGGCCTCCGGCTGGCCGGGAGCAGCATAGCGATCGATGGCCTGATCGGCAGCGGGTCCCGCGTGAACGGCGATCGCGGAAATTGCCGAGTCGCCCACCCGGTCGTGGCCCCCAACGAAAGAAGCCAGGAGCGCGACGCTCTGCGCGGGATCCACACCCGTTATCCAGTGAACACCCAGGCCCCCGGCATCGATTTCGCAGTCCGGCGAGGTCGGACGAATTCGCGTGACGGCGTTCGCTTCCACGCGGTAGAGAATCAGGGCGTCCGCGGGCGGCTCCAGGTGTACGACTCCGGCAGTCTGGAGATCGCCCCGCACGTACTCGCAACCAAGGTTGTAGCCGCGGGTGGCGGGGACCGAATAGCCGATCCACGCCGGCTGCGGCTGGGCGGCCGTAAGCTCGCGAAACACACGGTCGAGCCCGCCCGCCGCCGCGCGCGTATCCACCTGCGCGTTCACCAGCAGCTTCGGTTGCGCGGCCAGGGACAGAGCAGCTGCCAAAAACCACAGCGCCAGCTTCACTTGAGGATCTCCATGAGGTATTCGGTAGCTTCAGGGGACTTCATGTTGGCGATACGCTCGACGATCCGCTGTTTCATCCTGGGATCCTTTTCCGCGCGCGCCACCTGCACCAGGTCCTTCGCGTTGCGCTGCGAATAGAGAGCATCGACGACGGTGCGGCGCACGTCGGAATCCTGGTCGGCGTTGTAGATGGACACCAGGGCGTCGCCCGTAGCGGCGGCGCGCTGATTCGCGAGCTGCTGGATCGCGACGCGGCGGAGACGGGGATCCTTGTCAGTTTTGGCCACTTCGACGAACTTGTCGAGGTTGCCGTTTTGCGGCAGCGCCTCGAGGATTTGCATCCGGATCTCGGGCGAGCTTTCGGATTGATAGAGCTGCCAGACGTCCGCGCGGGCATCGCTCATGGACGCCAGCCGGCGCACGGCCTCCAGCCGCAAGTCCTGCGACTTTTCGTTCCTGGCGATCTGCATCAACCGGTCTTTGTCGCGCGAGGATTCAAACGCGCTGAGGACGGCACGCTTCACGGCCGGGTCGCTCGATGAGCTGTAAATCTCCGAGAGGATTTGGGAGCCGTTGGGATTCTGGCGCCGCCGTTCCCCGTAGTACCGGATTGCGAGTATCTGCAAGTCCGGATTGCCCTGCCCGCGCGCGATCTGTTCCAGCATCTGCTGGGCGCGAGGCGAACTGCTGGCGGCCAGCACGTAAACGGCGTTGCGCTTGAGCTTGGGCGATTGCGCGCCGTGCAGCAGCTTTTCGAGCAGCGGGAAGGCGCGGTCCGGGTCCGACTGCATCAGGCCGTTGAGGGCCAGCAGCTTGAGATCCTCGTCAGTCTCGGTCTCGGGAGCGACCTTCTGGCCCGACGCCTGTTTCACCTCCAGTTCGAGCGCCTTCGCGTCATCCAGCCAGCGGCTGTTGGGGAAGGACTTGCGCAGCTCGGCGATGGCGGCGAGGGAGTCGTCCCTGCGGCCGAGCTTGTTCAGCGTGTACGCCTTCCAGTAGAAGGCGCCATCGGCACGGGTTCCGCCGCGGGAAGAGACCTGATTGAAGTCTTCAAGAGCCTCGTCCCAGCGGCGGTTCTCGAGGGCGCGCTGGCCCGCGTCATAGAGGCGGTCGTTATTGCCGGAGCGCCGTAAGTCACCCATTTGGGGAGCGAATGCCACAAGACGGTCCTGCCTCGCGAGAGCACGATCCTGCGCGGCGAGCGCGCGGCTCTGCACCTCGAGCATGCGGTCGTGGAAGTCGGAATCGAGACTGAAATCGGGCGGCTCCGGCGGTAGCGGCGCAAGAGCAGGCACCGACACGCGGGCGGGAGCCGGGGTTGGAGCAGGCGCCGGCACGGCAACGCCCGGCGCCGGCGGAGCGGGCGGGGGCGGAGGAGTTTGCGCCGCGGCGGCGAAGGCAACGAACAGTGTCGTCAAAGTAAGTGATTGCATGGCGGTTCCCTTTAAAGTTGTTGCTGGCTCCGCACATCGGAGCTCAAAACGCGAATTTTGAACAGAATGCCGTTGGAATGAAGCCGCTCCCGCAAGGTCGCAAGCTGCGCCGGGCCGAGTTGCGAAGGAGCGTGCGAAATCTCCAGCAGTACGCGGTCCAGATCGTCCAGGAGGGCGGCTACGCGGTCGTCGCCGGCGTGGAGAGCGGTCTGGCGGTAGAGGCGGCTCTCGCTGACCAGATCGGCCGCACGCTCCTGTTCGGCGCTGATATCGAGAGGCCCGCTGGTTTCGGCGTTGGACAGTTCGGCGAGCACGATTTGCGAGCGGTCGAGATAATCCCCGACGGCCAGCAGCAGGATTCGCTCGCGGGCTTGAGGATCCAAAGCCGCGACCTCGACGGGCCGCGGCGCCGGATAGAATCGTCCGGCCAGAAACGCGGCGGCCATCAGAGTGGCAGTGGCGGCAACCGCGGCCGCCCAGCGCCATTGGAACGCCGGACGCGGCCACCTGCGGCGCACCGGGAGGGCGGGTGCGATCCGCGACCAGAGCGCGGCGCCATACTCCGGCCCGCGTTCCGGAACCGGCAGCGCGTCCACCGCATTCAGCACCCGCTGGAGCGATCCGAAGAGCGCGCGGCACTCGGGACAGGCATCGAGATGGCGGCCTGCCTCAACGGCTTCCAGCTCCTCGCCGTAATAGTGCAGGACCAGGTCTTCTTCCGTGAGATGGATCATCTTGCGGGACTCACAACGGGCTCCAGGGCCCTTCGCAGTTTCTGCACGGCGCGGAACACGCTGTGCTTGGCGGCGCCGGGCTGGCACTCCAGCACCCGGCTGACCTCTTCAATCGACATGCCTTCGAAATGCCGCAGCACGAAGGCGGTTCTTTCGGCGGCGCTCAGTTCCTGCATGGCTTGGTTTACCCGGCCGCGCAGTTCGGTGCTGAGCGCTTCCCGCTCGGGACCGGGGCTTCCGGAAGGCAGGGTTGCCACGATTTCCTCGTCACCATCGGCAACGGAACGCCGTTTCCGGGCGCGAATCGAATCGAGCGAGCAGTTGGCGGCGATGCGATAGAGCCAGGTCCCGAAGCTGGAGCGCTCGTCGAACCCGGCGATCTGCCGGTAAGCCCGCAAGAAAGTCTCCTGCACCACGTCTTCGGCGTCCTGTTCATTTCCGGTCATACGATGAGCGAGCCGGAACAGAGTCCGCCCGTGGCGCTCCACAAGCGCCCGGAACGCGTCGGCATCCCCGGTTCTCACCCGGGCTATGAACGCTCGGTCGGTCAGTTCCATCCGGCTGATCGATTAGACTACGCGGGAGCGAAGTGGTTAGCTACCATACCCTGGCGGCGCATGCGGTCGAGTACCCGGGGCCGGAACGCTTTCGGCAGTTCCTGGTTCGCGCTACTCTTGTGTTCGTGAACGAGGTGTTTGCGGCGATCAATGGCTGCGCATACCTGTTCCTCTCGGAAATAGAGGAATTGGACCAAAATGGACTGCGTCTTGTGGTCGGCGAGGGCTTGCCGGTCGGGAAAGCGAAGCCTTTACAGATCGGAGACGCGGTCATTTCCGGCGGCACAACGATCGACGTCACAACCGAAAGCAGGATCTTCGAGTTGATTTGGCCTAAATACGTCGCCTACTCCGTTCTGAACGAATCGTTTGCCTCGGTTGACGGCGAGGAGCGCTATGAGGGCAATCGGTTCCGAGTCTACGCGAAATACCACTTCAAAGATTACATTTCGCGCGCTTCGTTTGCCTGCGCTGAGTACCCAGGTCCGACGCAGCATCACGAAGTAGTCTGCGAGAACCATGTCGTGGACGTGATCTCGACGGGCATGCCGGTGATCCAGCGCCTTCCTGGTTAGCAGACGCCAAGTCTCTAATGATCAGGCGTCCTGGCAAAGACCAGGGCCTCACTGCACCACGCCTACGCCGCTCGCAGCGCCCGGATGACGGCCTGGGGGTCACGTTGGATTACGGCCAGGTACGCGCGGATGGGAATCTCCGGCCGACGGCGGCCCCGTTCCCAGTCCTGCAGTTTACCGCACATTGAAGCCGAACAGGGCGGCGAAGTCCGATTGCGGCAACCCGAGCGTCTCGCGGAGCGCCCGCACGTCCGTCTCCGGCGGGACGTGGTAAACCGTTTCGCTCAATTTGACCTCGCCCCGAAGATGCGCCTGCAGCTCCTTCATCGAGTCAAGCAGGCGATCCCCGAGCGGAGCGTCGGTCCGCCGCCGAGGCTTAGCCGCCGAACTCCTGCTGGATTTCCGAGGCGATTTTCTGGAGCTGGTTTCTTTCCGCATGGGTCAGATTCTCCTTCTCGTTCTTTGCGGCGGACGAAGAAAAGGATCCGCTCAGCCCTTCTCCCCGGATGAGGTCAACGACCTGCTGAGCACGGCGAAAACACGTTCGGCAGTCTGCAGCGTGCCGCGCGCCTCCTCTTCGTCTGGTTCGCGTGGAGCATCCAAATAACGAAACACCACCGCATAGTCGTTCAGATCTGCTGCCTCCTGGAACAAGGCGGCAAGCGCAGGCGCTAACTGGACACACTGGCTGCCCAGCTCATTCAGGTCGTGTGTCTTGCGGAACGTGACGTCGTGGAAGGTGAGGAACGCCTTTTGCCGCCTTCTCCGCAGCTTGCTGGCTGTGAAAGACAGAACGTGATGGTTCTCCGGATACCAGCAGGCGCGCGGCATTCAGATCCTTTCGCGCTTGAGCGAGCCAGCGAGCAACCTCGTCACACCGCGACTGTTCGGGCGTCATAGAGGACCTTACCTTCTCGCATAATGGTTGCCGGCAGAGATGCCTTCACATGGGCAGCGCGGCATTCGAACTCACTCGCGGGCCATCTGACGACATCCGCCGCCGTGCCAACGCCCCAGAGAACGCGATGTACGCCCGGCCGGTATAACCGCTCCGGCGCATCATCCGGCAAGATCACGCAGAAATCGAGGTCGCTATTCGGGCCGGCATCGCCGCGCGCGGCAGACCCAAACAGATAAATTCGCTCGGGGTGGAAGTAGTCCACCAGGCGGCGCGTTATCTCCGTAATGGCTTGGTCCCGGGTCATTCGGCCATCCCCTCCTATTCTGACTCGAAAGCCTATGCGTGCGCTAGAACTGGATTTGATCGTGGCTCCTGGGGGCCGGAGCCAGCGGCGGCCGTGAAGGTCAGTACAATGAGCGTTTGGCATGACCACCTCGCCACAATACGTATCGCATCAGAACTCTTCATCCCCAGGCAACCCGATGTCTCGAAATTTCCTGCTTTTTTCCTTAATGCTTGCGCTTCCCTGCCTGGAAGCACAAGTGTACACACGCGGCGTCGGCGTGTACCCGGGATCTCCCGATGAGAACTGGTCGCCCTCGGTCCAAGCGGGACCGCAGGCGTATCGAAACCTGGCATTGCGCCGTCCGGCGTTTCATTCCAGCAGTTACGATTACAACCTGACCGCTCAACTGGTCACGGACGGCATTAAGGAGACTCGCCTGCCGCGCTGGCTGGTGGTCTCCACCAACGCGGGCGTGCTGCCGCGAGGAACCCGCGAACTTTCGATCGACAGCAACTGGGCTTCGGTAACGGAGCTGCGCGGCAGGAACCCGTGGCTGCAGATCGAAATTCACGGCGGCACGAGCGCTCCCTCCGTGGACCGGATGGAAGTGGACGCCAATGTGCAGGCGCCCTCGCCGGATAACCAGGAGTGGACCCTGACGGTGCTGGGCTCCAACGATGGCCAGACATGGAAACCGGTCGGCCAGGCCGCCGGGATGGCGCACCCCACGGGGGAACTGCACCCGCACATCGCATTCCCGGCCGCCTCACGGTCCCGGTTTTACCGCTTGCAGTTCGAGAATGGACGGCCGCTGACGTGGCGCGTCGCGGAAGTCCGGTTCTTCTCCGGGAAGCAACTCGTGCACCTCGGCGGGCCGTTCGATTTTACGAGCGCGTGGAAGAGCGCTGGCACGGGCGAGGAGTGGGTCTACGTGGACCTGGGCGCGCGGAGCCGGTTCGACCGTGTCGCGCTGAGCTGGATTCAGCCGGCCGCCGAAGGCTCGCTTCAGGTATCGGACGATGCCAAACAGTGGAAAACGATTCACGCCCTGGACAGCGCGGACATCCGGCTGGCACAGCCTGTGGAAGGCCGGTATGTGCGGGTCCTGATGACCAGGGCATCGTCGCCGGACGGTTACATCCTGAGCGAGTTGGAAGTGTTCGGGCGGGGAGGCGTGGCGGTGCGTCCGAAACCCGCCGCTGCCGCGCTGCAACTTTCGGGGGGTGCCTGGAAGGTGCAGCGCGATTCACTGGTGAAGGCCGCGGGTGAGGCACTCTCGCAGCCGGGGTTCAACGATGGCGATTGGGTGCCGGCGACGGTACCCGGAACCGTTCTGACGAGCTACTTCAACGCGGGCGCCGTGCCCGACCCCAACTTCGGCGATAACCAGCTGATGATTTCGGACTCCTTCTTCCACGCCGATTTCTGGTATCGCGACGAGTTCATGCCGCCGGCGGCCGGTCCGGAAAACAAAGTCTGGCTGAATTTCGACGGCATCAACTGGAAGGCCGAGGTCTACCTGAACGGCAGCAAGCTCGGCCGCATCGAGGGCGGGTTTACGCGCGCGAAATTCGACGTCACCGGCAAGATCGTCGCCGGAAAGAAGAACGCGCTCGCGGTGCGGATCCTCAAGGTCGCCACCCCGGGAAGCATGAAGGAGAAGACGTTCGAGGCGGTCGGGTTGAACGGCGGCGCGCTGGGCGCGGATAATCCGACGTTCCACGCATCCATCGGCTGGGACTGGATCCCGACGATTCGCGGCCGCGATACGGGCATCTGGAACAATGTCCGCTTCACCGTCACCAGGAGCGTGACCGTGGAGGATCCGCTGGTAACCACAACCGTGACGGACCCGGCGCACGCCTCCGTGAAAATTGCGGTCACCCTGCGCAACCACTCGGCGGCCCCGGTGAACGGGACGCTGCGCGGAAAATTCGGCGAACAGACGTTCGAAGAGCGGGTGAGTCTCGCGGCTTCCGCTTCTTCGACTGTACAGAAGACCCTGACGGTTGAAAACCCGAAGCTGTGGTGGCCGGCGGGCTACGGCGAGCCGAACCTCTACAACGTCGAGCTGAAGTTCGAGGATTCGGACGCGGTGCGGTTCCAGTCGGGCATCCGCCAGTTCACGTATTCGACCGAGGGCGGCGCGCTGAAGATGTGGATCAACGGGCGGCGCTTCGTCCCCAAGGGCGGCAACTGGGGCTTCAGCGAGTCGATGCTGCGCTATCGCGGCCGGGAGTATGAAGCGGCGATGCGCTACCACCGCGACATGCACTTCAACATGGTGCGGAACTGGGTGGGGCAGATCGGCGAGGACGCGTTCTACGAGGCGGCGGACCGCAACGGCATCGTCATCATGCAGGACTTCTGGCTGGCGAATCCCTGGGACGGGCCCGACCCCGACGATAATGCGATGTTCATGCGCAACGCGAAGGACACGATCCTGCGGGTGCGGAATCATCCCTCGATCGGGCTGTACTGCGGGCGCAACGAGGGCTACCCGTTGAAGCCGCTGGACGATGCGATCCGCGCGGCGCTGGACACGATGGCGCCGGGCATCCAATACATTCCGAGTTCGGCGGACGACACTGTCACCGGGCACGGCCCGTATCGCGCGATGTCCACCAGGTACTATTTCCAGCAGCGCGCGAGCACGAAGTTCCACAGCGAGATCGGGATGCCGAACATCGTCACCTACGACAGCCTTCGCGACATGATGCCCGAGCCGGAGATGTGGCCGCTGGGACCGATGTGGGGCTTGCACGATTTCTGCCTGACCGGCGCGCAGGGCGGCGCCGCCTACCGGGAACTCATCGAGAACAGCTATGGGCCGGCCGCCGACGCGAAAGAGTGGGTGGAACTGGCGCAGTTCGAAAACTACGACGGCTACCGCGCCATGTTTGAGTCGCAGAGCAAGAACCGCATGGGCGTGCTGCTGTGGATGAGCCATCCCGCGTGGCCTTCGATGGTCTGGCAGACGTACGACTACTACCTGGAACCGACGGCGGCTTATTTCGGGTCGAAGAAAGGCGCCGAACCGCTCCATATCCAGTGGAACGCGGGCAACGATACGGTGGAGGTGGTGAATTACAGCGGCGGGAACGCCTCGGACCTGGTGGCGCGCGCGGAGATCCTGAACATGGACGGCAGCCGGAAGTGGCTGCAAACGGCGACGCTCGACAGCAGCGAGGATTCCGTCGCGGCGCCCATCCGGCTGGAATTTCCGACCGGGCTGACGCCGGTGCACTTCATCCGGCTGGAACTCTGGCGCGGCAAGGAACTGGTTTCGGAGAACTTCTACCTGCGCGGCCTACAGGAGAACAACTACCAGGCAATTCGCAAGCTTCCCAAGGCGAAGGTGGAGGCGAATACGAAAGTCGCGCGCGAAGGAAATCGCTGGATCATGGCGACCGAACTGCGGAATGTTTCCGACCAGCCCGCCCTGATGGTGCACCTGAAAGCCGTCCGTGAGAAGACCGGCGACCGCATCCTGCCGGCGCTTTACAGCGATAATTACGTGGCGCTGATGCCGGGCGAAAGCCGCACGATCCGCACCGAGGTGGAGAATGCCGACACGCGGGGCGAGAACCCGCGGATCGCGGTGGAGGGCTTTAACGTGGCGGCGGGCGGGGAGTAATCGCCCGCCGCTACGTTACCCGTTCACGCGCGTGGCTCGCACGACGAATCGATAGGGGGCCGAGCCGAGATAGTAGAACGGGTAACACGTCACCATCGTCAAGACCTGGCGCGTGGTGGGCGCCAGCACGCTCACGGCGTCAGGCTTGACGATTTCGGTGGAAACGACGCGATAGCAGTAGCGGCCTCGCAAGGTGTCGAGCACGACGAGGTCGTTGGCGCGAATGTTGCGCAAGGGGCGGAAGAAAGTATCGCGATGGGCGGCGATTCCGACATTCCCCGGATCGCCGGGGTACGCTGTCCCCTCGATATGGCCGGCGGCCTTGCGAAGCGTAGCGGCATCGGAGCCTTCAGCGAGCATCACGGAGAGGTCCAGCCGGGGAATCTCAATACGGCCGATGAGGCCGTCCTGGGCTGCCCGCTCCCCGGCGGTCGCGGCTCTGTGGGGGCCGGTACGCGAATCGAACGGAGCCGCGACCGTTAGGGAGCGGGCCAGTTCGCGGCCGGCGCGGTGCTGGTAAAGCCAGGCGTCGCCGAACACGAAGGCGCAGTAGCCGAGAGCGGCGGCGCCGAGCGTGAATAGTAGATAGGAAGTCCAGCGGACAATTCTCATGGATAGTAACCGGCCCGTGTGCGCACTTTGAGCCGGCCCCTGTGCGGCGCCCCGGCCTCGACGCGGAGCGTACGCCAACCCGCTCCGGCAGGCGTCGCAGCGGGCGCGAATCCTAACGTGTACTGGCTCCGGATATCCTTCGCGATTCTCTGGCAGATCCCCACCACGTCGCCTGAAGACTCGGGCAAAAACGCTTCGCCGCCGGTGGCGCGCGCGAGTTCCTCGAGAGCGCGGGGATTGCGGTCGGGGTCGTCCTCGTCGAAGATGCCGATGGTATAAATGATCGCGTCCGATTCTTTGGCAGCCTTCATCGCCCGGGCGAGCGTAGCGCGGCTGGCGTTGTCGCCGCCATCGCTGATCACGATCAGGACCTTCTTGTCGCGCGTGCCTTTGCCGATCCGCTGGAGGCCGGCTATGACGGCATCGTAGAGAGCGGTCTTGCCCGTGGTCGGCGCGTTCGCAATCGCCCGCTGCAGTTCGGCCGGATCCGCGGTGAACGGTATCCCGGCCGGCCGCCCGAAGGAGACGTGCTCATTGAAGTTCACCACGAACATCTGGTCGGCCGGATTGCTGGCGCGCGCAAAAGTTTCCGCCGCGGCGACAACATCATGAATGTTCGGACCCATGCTGCCGCTGTGGTCGACAATCAAACCGACGGTCACCGGAACGTCGTCATGGCTGAAAAAACCGATGGTTTGGGGCACACCCTCGTCGTAGACCTTGAAATCCTGTTTGTCGAGTCCCGATACAGGCATGCCCTTCCGATCCGTTACGGTAGCTCGCAGGACTACCAGGTTGACGTCCACCGAGATCCGGTCTTGAGCCGCAAATGACGGCGCCAGGCCGGCGATCAGCAAAGAGAGCGGGAGGGTCCAACCAGCCCCCGCTCTCTTTCCACGCCGCATTGCGCCGGCTATCCGATCCGGCGAGCCGCGAAACGCAGCGACCAGCCGCCACCGAGCGACATAAGACCGATCAGACCGATCAGCGGCAGCGAACTCCCGGTCTTGGGTAACCGCCTGGGAATCCGGGCGGATGCGGTCTCCACCGGCTTCGGTTGCTCAGCCGGCACGGGGAAAGCCTGCGCGACCTCCGACTCCTCGCCGTTTGGATTCTGGACCGCCAGGTGGGATTGCTTCATCGCCATCACCGGCGCTTCGTGCATGGTCCTGGCCGGCTGCTTCGTATTTTGAGCAAGCTCGCTCGGCATGGACGGTACAGCCTGGTGAGTAACATGCGCCAATTCCATCGCCTTGGCTTTAGGATAGACGAACTCATCGCCGTAGTTGTCTCCGGGATAGAACCAGGCTTTGACGGCTTGTGGGGCGCCGGCGGCCCGCTCCTCGAAGGTAATGATCGGCTTCTCCGGCGTCTTCATGCGGTAATCGGGAATCGCAAGGAAGGTGCCGTAGAGATGGTTCTCGTCCTTGTTGAACACCTGCACGATGTAGCGGTCGGCCATGGAATCAGCCAACTTGAAAACATACGTCCCCGCGGGCAGCACCACGCCCGGAATTTCCACCGGCTGGTTAAAGGTGAAGATGGTTTTCTTGTTCCACTCGTCGGCCCGCGCCTGCGGACAAATCAATGCTAATGCGCCTATGGCGGCCAAAACTGTTAACCCGAGGTACTTCATGTTGTTGAGTTCTCCTCAATATCCGGTCTGTCGGCAAAGCTCCGCCCGGCGGCCCTTTGCGGCCGGTTCGAAGCTGCACCGTTCTTTACAGTTGCGGGCAAAGAAAGCGCGATTTGCCGGGTGCCCAATTAGTGGGCGCGGGCGGCTTTCGCTATGCCCGGAGTTGATTTCCGCACTGGACGGCCGGCCTGGCCGCTAACTCACAATGTGCGGCGACTTGTAAGGCCGTTACCGTCTTACTTCACTTATTAGCGTAAAGGACCGCGCGTTTTCAGACTATCCCCTATAGAAGGGATACCGCGCGCAGATAGTGGCGAACCTCACTGTTCGAGCGCTGGTGGTGGGGTACGATGCCGGAGGCCTACCCCACTACTGCGCCCGCTTTCCGGAACGCTTCCTCGACTTTCGCCTGGTCCCATTCGGTGCTGACGAATAACTCCTGCCGCGCGCCGGCGCTCAGGGCGATGGCTTTCCAGCCGTTCTGGGTGGGCACCGTCACGTGAACTTTCACCTTGCCCCTGGCATCGCGGACGGGACGGATCACGCCGGGGATGATCGAACGGATCTCCGGGTTTGCGGAGAGTATTTCCTCCAGAACCGGCCTCAAACCATCGATGATGCTGTGTTCGATCTTCAGGCGGTCTTTCGCGGTGCGGAGCCGCATCATTCCCACCCCTGCCCGCCGCGCAGCGGAACGAAGCGGCAAAGAGTGGGGACGCGGTAGTCGATGCGGCCTCCCTCCTTCGTCACGACGCGAAGTTCCTGGTCCCCGCGGCCGCCCACAGGAATGACCAGGCGGCCCGGGTCGTCCAACTGCTCGAGCAGCGCGGCCGGGATGTCGGGCGCTCCGGCAGCCACCGAAATTCCGCCGTACGGCGCCAGTTCCGGGTAGCCGGCGGAACCGTCCCCCCTGACCACTTGCACATTCCAGCCGCGTCCGCTGCGGCGGAGATTTTCTTCCGCCAATCGCGCCAGTTCCGGAACGATTTCGATGGAGACGACGCGCGCCGCGAGTGCGCCCAGGACGGCGGCGGCATAACCGCAGCCTGCTCCCACTTCGAGCACCGTTTCCTTCCCGGTGAGCTCAAGCTCCTGCGCCATCAGCGCGGTCATGTACGGCTGGGAAATAGTCTGGCCAAAACCGATGTGGACGGGATCGTCGCCATAAGCCAGGACGCGCGACTCCACGGGAATGAACCCTTCCCGTGGAATTTCCGACATGGCCCCGAGCACGCGCCGGTCGGTTATGCCGCGGCTGCGCAGTTGCGTCTCGACCATTTCGCGGCGTTCGGCTGCCCAATCCGGTATCAAGCGCACCCCCGTCTCTATAATAGCTATGATGCCCCATCAGATTACGTTGATTCCCGGAGATGGAATCGGCCCCGAAGTTGCCGATGCGACGGTTCGTGCGGTGGAAGCCACCGGCGTGCCGATAGAGTGGGAGCGGGTCGACGCAGGGATCCACGCGCTGGCCCAATACGGACAATTGATTCCGGACGACGTGTTCGCCTCGCTCGAAGTCACCCGAACGGGATTGAAAGGACCGACGGCTACCCCGATTGCCGGCGGACACCAGAGTATCAATGTGGCGCTGCGCAAGAAGTTGGGGCTTTACGTGAACTTCCGGCCGGTTCGCATGTTGCCGGGCCTGAAGACACGGTATCGCGATCTGCCCCTCGACATGGCGATCTTTCGGGAGAATACGGAAGATCTCTACTCCGGCCTGGAGCACGAAGTGGTTCCCGGCGTGGTGGAGAGCCTGAAGATCATCACCGAGAACGCCTCGATGCGCATCGCCCGCGCCGCGTTCGAGTACGCGCGCCGGGAGAAGCGATGCAAGGTGAGCGCCATCCACAAGGCCAACATCATGAAGCTCAGCGACGGCCTGTTTTTGAAGTGCTGCCGCGAGGTGGCTTCGCACTTTAGCGAGATTCAATACAACGAGCTGATTGTGGACAACGCCTGCATGCAGCTGGTGATGCGCCCGGAGACATTCGACCTGCTGGTGATGCCGAACCTGTACGGCGATATCATTTCGGACCTTACGGCGGGCCTGGTCGGCGGGTTGGGAATCGTGCCCGGGGCGAACCTGGGAGACCGGCACGCCATCTTCGAAGCGGTCCACGGCACCGCGCCCGATATCGCGGGCAAAGGCCTGGCAAATCCCACGGCGCTGATGCAATCGGCGGTGTTGATGCTGGCGCACCTGGGAGAGCGCGACGCCGCAAGGCGGCTGCAGGAGGCGATCTATCAGGTCTACGCGGAAGGCGAGCACCTGACCGGGGACGTGGGAGGGAAGGCTTCCACGACGGAGTTCGCGGACGCGGTGATCCGGAAGTTGTAAAGCGCGCCTTCGGCGCCTGGGCCGTTTTCCTCCCACGCCGCCCGCCGACCGCGGCAGCATTTTCATGAAGTCCGGGTCGTGCAGCCGGTGGGGCCGGGCTCCTAGCCGGGCTCCTGGCCTGGCCGGTTCTGCGTTTGGGAGTTCAAAAGCGGGCAGGCCGGGAGGCCTACCCTACTTGCCTCTGGTGAGGCCGAGCGCACGGATGCGCTTGTGCAAATTCGTCCGCTCCATCCCCAGCGCGCGGGCGGCGCCCGACACGTTCCAATTCGATTCTTCGAGCGCCCGCAGAATGTGTTCGCGTTCGGCCGATTCCCGTGCTTCCTGGATGGTCGATTTCGGACCGGCTTCGCGCTGCACGCGCACTTCCACGGGGATGGATTCCCGTGTGATGCGCTCGGCCGGCGTCAGGATCGCCATGCGCTCTACCACGTTCCGCAGCTCGCGCGCGTTTCCGGGCCAGGGGTAGCTTTCGAGCAGCGGAAAGACCGACTCTTCGAGAACCTTGCGCTTGAAGTTGTTGCGGGCGCAGAACTCTTCCAGGAAGTATTCCGCCAGCACGCGGACATCGTGCGGCCGCTCGCGCAGCGCGGGGACGCGAACGGGAACCACGCTCAGCCGGTAATACAAGTCCTCGCGAAATTTCTCCTGCATCACCATGCCGCTCAGGTCGCGATTGGTGGCGGAAATGACGCGCACGCTCACGCGGATGATCTGTTCGCCGCCGACGCGGTGAAATTCACCTTCCTGCAGCACACGAAGCAGCTTCGCCTGCGATGCGCCGTGCAGATCGCCCACTTCGTCGAGGAAAATCGTGCCGCCGTCGGCCAGCTCGAATTTGCCGCGGCGCGAAGCGGTGGCCCCGGTAAACGAGCCTTTCTCGTGCCCGAACAACTCGGTCTCGATTAGTTCCGTGGGAATCGCGGCGCAGTTCACCTTGACGAACGGACCGGAGGCGAAGGGGCTGTGGTTGTGGATGTGGGCGGCCAGCAGTTCCTTCCCGGTGCCCGATTCGCCGATCAGCAGGACGCGGGCGTCCGAGCGCGCCGCCATGGTGGCCTGCTCGACCGCGCGCAGCCACGCGGGGCTCGACCCGATCATCTTCGGGGCTCCGCCCACCATTTCCCGCAGCCGCTCGTTCTCCTGCCGCAGCGTGGATTGCTCCATGGCGTTCTTGATCGCCAGCAGGACGCGGTCGCGGCCCAGCGGCTTCTCCAGAAAATCGAATGCCCCGGCGCGCGTCGCCTCCACGGCGTCCGCGATGGTGCCGTGGCCGGAGATCATGATGGCCGGCGACGTGGCTCCGTTTTGGCGCACCACCTTCAGCAGGTCGATGCCGTTTCCATCCGGCAGCTTCATGTCGAGGAGGTACGCGTCGGCGCGCTGGGCATCCGGATGGCGGCGGAACTCCGCCACCGACTTGCACACGTTCACCGCGTATCCCTCGCGCTCCAGGATCATCCGCAGGGAGCGGCCGATATTCTCCTCATCGTCCACGATCAGGACTCGTTTGGAAGCCATTTGTTGCCATGGGCAGCAGCACCCGGAAACCGGCGCCGCCCAGTTCTCCTTTCACCAGTACAATGTCGCCGCCGGACAGCAGCGCGCCTTTGCGCGCGATCGACAGCCCCAGCCCCATGCCCCTCTTCTTGAAGGAGATGGTGGGCTGGAAAAGCGAGGCTCGCGCCTGCTCGCTCAGGCCCGGGCCGGAATCGTGCACCTCGATGGCGATCCGCCCGGCTTCGGCCGTAGTCACGCCGAGGATTTGGCCGCCGTCGCCCGCGGCCTCGGCGGCGTTCTCCAACAGGTTGGTCAGGATCCCCTTCAGCAGGTCCTGGTCGGCCATTGCGAGCGGGGCGTGATCCGCCAGCCGGCATTGGTAGGCAACCTCCGGATGTGCCGCCTTAAGCAGCGCGATCCGCTCCTGCAACAACGAGTTCACGTCCACCGGGGCGGCGCTCACCGGCGGCTCCGCCGCAAATTGCGAGAAGGCACGGATGCGGCGCTCCAGGGTCTCGATTTCGTCCACCACGATCTGGGTAGCCTGCTCCATGAAGCCGCGGTCCGCTTCGTCATATCGCGCCAGCATCTCTTCCACCGTCAGGCGGATGGGGGTGAGCGAATTCTTCACCTCGTGCGCCATCTTCCGCGCGAGGGCTTGCCAGCTGGCAATCTGGCCCAGATAGACCAGCCGCTCGGTGCCCTCGCGCAGTTTGCCGGCCATGTGGTTGAACGCCTGAATCGCGCTGCCGATCTCGTCGTCCCTGGTGGGCTCAACCCGCGCCTTCAGATCGCCCGCCGCCAGTTTCGTCAGCCCCGCGGTGAGCTGCTGGATGGGCTGCGAAATCCGATGTGCCAGATAAATCAGCGTCGTCAGGGACAGCAGCCAAAACCCGGCGGCCAACAGGATGTACGCCAGCTTGAAGCCGCGGCGCCAGTCGTGGGCCTCGGAGTCGCGGACCAGGGCGCGGGCGGCACCGATTTCGCTCGCCAAGCGGTCCAGCTTCACCTCCCCCAGGCTGGTGGAGTAAACCCAGACATCGCCACCGGGGCGCCTGACGAGGTAGTCGAGACGGCTTCCCCCGTCGCCCGAGACATTGAACCGGTCCTGCTGGCCGCTCGCCGCAAAGGCTTTCACGGGTTCCGGCCAGGTATCGGGCTCCGCCGCGGCATAGCGGACCGGTTTGATTTCGCCCGTTTGCGCGCGATGCGCCAGGCCTTCGCGTTCGCGCTGATAGAGCTGCCGGCCGGTGCGCTCGAGGGAATCCGAAATGCGGTCCAATTGGCCGTTGGCCGAAAGATCCACGCTTTGTTCGAGAAGCGCCGTGCTGAGCCAGACCGTCGCCGCCAGGGGGGCCAGCGTCGCGGCCAGGAACACGAGGATCAGTCTGTTGCGAAGCCGGTTCACCCAATTCGCCCACGAGCGAACGTGCGGGGCAGATCTGTCAGCCGCAGCGGTCCCGCGCTGCGCATCCAGTAGGGGTCATCCGGCCCGGGCTTGCGACTCAGGATCTCCACCAGGCCGCTCAGGCTGATTCCCGAGTCGCCCATGACCCGCGAGATTTCCTTCGGGCTGGTGGCACGCAGTTCGAACCGCAGCCAGAATGGCCGTTCGGGCGCCAACCCCAGGGCGCTGATGGCCAGATTGTCGATTGCCCAGGCTTCCGCCTCCGACGCGGTCATATGGGAGTGCGATCGGGAAACACCCGGTATGGTGACCGCAAACCGCTCTTCCCAGAGGTCGTAGCTGACTACGAGCCTTTCCGGGTAACCCCGGCGGAAAATTGTGCCGTGCTCGTCGGTGAAAAGTGAGATCTGCGAGAGAAAAGTCACGGTGTCGGCATCTTTGAGGCGGCTAAGTGACCGTCCTGTAAGGAAATGCAGACCGGGGGTGGAAACGTGCAGGTTATCGCCGTCGAAGCTGACCGAGAGCCCTTGCGCGCCACGGAGCCGGAACACAGGTATCGTCAGGCCAGCCAGAAGCCAGCGACGTCGGGTGATCCGGTTGTCGCGCGCGGATTGCGCCATTCAATAGTTCATCCCCATCATAAAGATGGGATCGATTCGTCCTTCTTTTAAAGGGAAGGCGACAGCCAGCGAGAAAACTCCCTGGCGAAGGCCTACCCCGGCGGAGTGGCGAAGCACGGCAGCGTAGGGGCGATCCCAGATCGCTCCACTATCGTAAAAAGCCTGGAACACTCCGTACCGATACTCGACGGAATTGTGCACCATTCGGTTTCCGCCGAGGGGATCCAGGTCGAACTTATTCCAGCCGCGGAGCGTTGAGCTATTGCCTAGCACAAACCGCTCGAAAAGCGGAGCCCGACCGGTGATGATACCACCTGTCAGGTCTTCGATCAGAACCGCCTTCCCACGGGTAAGCATATAACGAAACTGCCAGTAATGGCGTGCGTAGACGAAATCGCTCCCGAGAACCTTGGTGGCCGCGCGCAGGCTGTACGCTGCGTCCAGGTCGTGCTGGTTCTCCGAATCCTCCAACCGCCGGTGATAGCGCAGAGTTGAAATCACGGCATTGGCCGACTCGGTGTGTGCGGCCGGATCCTGCTCTTCAAACTGCTCGAAACTGGTTCCCACGCTGAGCGTGAGGGGTTTTGCGATCTGGAAAGTGACCACCGGCTCGACGTTCTGCCGGTTTCGGTAGAGACCCGACATATCGGCTTTGGCCGGATCGGAGGGGAGAGCCGCCACCGTGCTCGAGTTCCATTGCTCGTGGTAGCTTTCGAAGGCGAACCGCAGTCGGACTTTGTCGGTGCCCAGGCTGGTGTTTTCGTAGCGGGCTGCGGCGCCGGTATAGCGCTCGGCAAGCTCGTCGCCATCGCTCACCAGCCCTGCCGTGAAACCGTTGTGTCCCACGGTGGCGGTCCCTTCGACGGCGCCCGTCCAGCCCTGGCTGGAGTTGTACAGAAACTTGGGGATGGAGACATCGAAGCGGGTGGGGCGCAGCTTCACGTCGAAGGCGACCTGCACGTAATCGGGGCTTTGGCCACGCAAAACGCGGTGTTGCACCGTTCGTGCGTGAAACTCCTTTCGGAGGCGGTGGCCGAGATCGTCCAGGAGGCTAGGGTTCAGTTTTTCGCCGATCAACGCACACATGTCCTTGCGGAGCGCCGAACTGATCTTGCTATCGCGGTCGGTAGCCACGTTATCGGTCCAGCCTTCGCCCGAAACCGTCACGGCTTCGACCGTGTACCGTGTATTTACGTTGAACTCGGAATCCTGCGTTCCCCCAAACAACAGGCTGCAAGCGAGAAAGCAGCCCAACGAAGCAAATTTCATGCGACTGCGCAGAGCACGCCCGCTGCCAAGCACAAGTGATTCAATTATATGGAAATAATATTGGCGGGGATGTGCCCCGCATTCACAGGTGTGGGGGTGAAATGAGGAGCCCGCAGCCGCGCATACCTTCGCGCGGCGCGGGCTACAGAACTTTCGCCAGTTCGGCAGCAAACGCGCTGCGCGGCGTCTGCTCGCGATCCCTGCCGCTGCGCTTCTTGCGGTCGGGACGCTGCTGGGTTCGGTTCGCATTGGGTGTGGCGGTCTGGTTGGGCCCGCGCGCATCCTTGCCTTTCGGCGGCTGCGCCGGGTTGGCTCGGAGGAGCCGGTCTTCCAGGGGGGCGCGGTCGAAGCGGCGAATAATCGCCTGCATTTCGTCGGCGGTAGGCGCTTCAACGAAGGCGAAGCCCTTGGACTCTTGTGTTTCGTGATTACGGATCACCTTGACTCCGTCAGAGACGAGGTCTTCGGCTGCAAGCCATTGTTTGATGTCGTCGGCGGTGACCCAAGTGGGAAGGTTGCCAAGAAAAACGGTAAAGCTCATTCAGTGAATTTAATGCTCCGTTGGTTGGATTTGCGGCACTTCAAGGGGAGGATTCCGATCTGCCAACTAGATAGTATCAGAGTGCCCGGAAGGATTGCAAACGAAAGAGAGAAATGCCGTATGTTTCTTTTGATGCGTGTAAACGCAGCATGGTTTCAGACGACCCGCAGGAACATATTGGCCGCATGCGCCTTTACTCACGGCGGTATATGACCGTTTCGGCGGTACGCCCCACCTGCCGGTAATGGGAGAACCACTCCCGTAACTCCGGATAGCTCCCGATCGCAAGATGCGGGTTGAACAGCCCTAAACCATCGAGCAGGAAGGCGGGGCGCGAAGCCGCCAGTTCCCGCCGGCGCGCCTGGGCCTCCACCGTTTCGACCGGTTCGGAGTGCGTCAGGTGCCGGTCGGCGGGAACGCCCGTCAGGGGCTGCGAATCGAGGTATTTCGTGGCCGAGGGAAGACCGGTATACGTGAAGATCTCGGGCCGGTATCCCCAAATGAACAGGGTATCGCCGGGCTTGGCCATGTGCCGCACGAGGGCGGAGACGGCCCGGCTGTCCCGGTCCATCGCGATATCGCGCCAGCCGGGATTGGTCACGGCCGTGAGATACGCGGGTCCGAAACGGGTGAGGGGGATCAGCAGGAGCAGCGCCAGGAACTCCCGCCGCCGGCCGGCGAGAACGAAGCCCCGGGCCGCCATGATCGAGACCACCGCGAGCACTTGAAAGTAGTACCGCGGGAAGAAACGCATCCCCGCGCTGACCCCGGCGGCGGAGATCAACAGCCAGGCCAGCCAGCGGACCCGCCGGTCGCCTTTCCATAGAAACCACGCGGCGGCAGCGACCAGCGCGATGTGGAACCCCATCCAGTTCACCGTCCGGAGCAGGCCGTTCCGCACCGGAGATTCGATGAACGTGCTCCCGGCGTAGAGGCGCCCCCAACGCCAGACCTCGTCCCAATAGGCGAAAAGCGCGCCGGAACCCCACAGCCACGCCGCCATCACCGCACCGACGGCCGCGAAGCCCGCCGCCAGCCACAGAATGCCGCCGAGATCCCAGAGCGCGCAGACGGCCAGGACCATCGCGCCCTTCGGGCTCACCCAAAACGCAATTCCCGCCAATACGCCGCTCCAGAAGGGCCGGCCTCGCGAAGCCATCCATACGGCGGCGAGGTGCGGGGCCAGCATCAGGAGGTCGGAAGGCGCGGGGATCACCGCCGCGGGAAAATCGAACGTCAGGAAAAACCCCAGCAGCGCCGCGGCCCACAGGCCTTCCCGCTCCGACCACAGGTCGCGCGCGAAGAGCCACGCGACGCAGCAGGCCAGCAGGGCGTAGGCGGCGTCGAGCACACGCAGCGGCCAGCCCGCTTGCGCCCCGCAGAGCAGGTAGAACAGCGCCGTCAGGGGCGGCTTGTCGAACCACACGTCCCGGTAGAGCGCCTTGCCGTGGAGCATCTGGCCGGCGGCCGCGAGCGGCAGCGTGTCGCCCTCCCAGAGGATATGGACGTGGCAGAGCCGCGAAGCCAGCAGGACCGCCGCCAGCAGCAGAAAAACCGTGCGGGTTCGGATTAGGCCTTTGTGGTAGCGGATTTGGAAAGCAAGCGCTCCAGAACGCGACGGAATTCTTCGCCGTAGACCGGGTCGGCAAGCGCGAATTCCACAAAACTCTCGAAATAGCTCGGAAAATTACCGATGTCGTACCGCTTCTCTTCGGCCAAAAGCTTTACGCCGATAACGCGCCTGCCCTCCTCGCACAGCAGTTGAATGGCATTCGTCAGCTGGATTTCACCGCGAGGATCCGGTTTGACCTGCCGGATTTTATCGAAAATCACGGGCGAAAAAATGTAACGTCCGGCGATCGCCAGGTTGCTCGGCGCCGTCTCCGGGCTGGGCTTTTCGATCAGGTTGACGATGCGGAAAACATCATCGGCGCCGCCATCCGGCTGGACGATTCCGTAATGGCTGGTTTCCTCGCGCGGCACCTCTTCCACCGCGATGACGCAACTGGCGCGGCGTGATTCGAACACGTCGGCCATGCGGCTGACCGCGCGGGAGACCGCGTTCAGACCCAGGATGGAATCGCCGAGCGCCACCAGAAACGGCTCCTCGCCGGCGAAATTCTCGGCGCACAGCACGGCATCGCCAAGGCCCTTTTGCAGGCGCTGGCGCGTGTAAAAGAAATTCGCTTTCAGGGCTTCGAAATCCAATTCCTTGAGCAGATCGTGCCGGCCGGTGGAACTCAGGGCCCGAAACAGTTCGGGGTCGTGGTCGAAATGATTCTCGATGGACGCCTTGCTTCGCCCGGTTACGAACAGGATCTGCTGGATGCCGTTCGAGACCAGTTCCTCCACCACGTACTGCACGATCGGCTTGCGCGCCACGGGCAGCATTTCCTTAGGCTGCGACTTGGTCGCCGGCAACAGCCGCGTGCCATGACCCGCGACGGGTACTACCGCGCTCTGAATCACCCCTTGAATATAACAATGCGCCCCTCCCTCCGGTGCGGTATAGTGTGCAAAGAAAAAGCGAAGCATGGAGGATATTCAGGAACAGCTCGCCGCGCTGCGCCGGCGTATTGCCCGGATCGACCGCAAATATGCGGACGGCGTGCCGCCCGCGCCGCCGCGGCATGTTACGGAACCCGCCGCGGGCCTGATTCAGGAGCTCATGAGCGGCGAGGTGGTCCGCACTCCCCACGGCGAGCACTTCGAGACGGAGCGGCTTTGGGAGCGCCACCGCCGCCACGGCAGCATGGATATTTCGGACCTGGCGGAACTGCCCGAAGATCTGCTGGATTCGCTTTCCGAAGGCGCCATTCCCCGCTCGCATCCCCTGAAGTGGGCCTTTCTCGACACTGAGACTACGGGGCTGGCGGGAGGCACCGGAACCTACGCCTTCCTCATCGGGGTCGGCGCCATCGAACCGGCGGGCTTTCGCCTGCGGCAGTTCTTCATGCGCGATTACGGGGAGGAACCTTCGCTGCTGTGGAGGCTCTCCGAGCACCTCGCCCAGTACGACGTCCTCATCACGTATAACGGCAAGGCGTACGACCAGCCGCTGCTCGAAACCCGCTTCCGCATGGTGCGGGCGCGGCATCCGTTCGACCGCATGGAACACCTCGACCTGCTGTTCGGCGCGCGGCGGCTTTGGAAACTGCGCCTCGAAAGCTGCCGGCTGGTGGACCTCGAAACCCGCATCCTGGGAGTGGAGCGACAGGGCGACCTGCCGGGCGAAATGATTCCCTACTGCTACTTCGAATTCCTGCGGACGCAGCAGGCCTTCAAGCTGGTGCCGATCTTCCACCACAACGCGCTCGACATCCTTTCGCTGGCCTGCCTGACGGGCATCGTGCCGTTCGCGTTCCGCAGCCCCGAAGACGCCGCGCTGCGCCACGGGGTCGACCTGCTGGGGCTGGCGCGCTGGCTGCTCCAGGCCGAACGCGCCGGGGAGGCGCTCCGCCTCTTCCGCCGCGCCGTGGAGATGGGGCTGCCCGACCCTCTGCTCTTTCGGACTTTGTGGGACATCGCGGTGATCGAAAAGCGGGCGGGGCGCGAGGACGCCGCCCTGGCGGCCATCACCGAACTGGCCGATTCGCCCAACCCCTGGCAGGCGCGCGCCCTCGAAGAGCTGGCCAAACACTACGAGCACCGCGAAAGGAACCATGCCATGGCGCTCGAGTTGACCCGGCAGGCATTGTCCCTGGCGGACACGCCGGAGATCCGCCGCCGCGAAAAGCGCCTGCTCGACCGGCTGAGCCGGCCGCGCACGCAACGCCTGAAGCTCACTTGATCAGGTACAATTCTATAAAACCAGAGAGGAGTTCGGATGCGCGAACAGAGGGTAGGAATGTTTGTTGCCGCAGCCATGCTGGCTGTAGTGCCCCAGATGGCGAAGGCACAGGATAAGACCGCCGAACAGGTCTTCAAGAACGTTCTCGAATTGAAGAGTATTCCAGCCGATCAGTTGATGCCGACCATGCAGTTCATCTCCGCCTCGCTCGGAGTCAACTGCGAGTTCTGCCATGTCCGGGGCCAGATGGATTCGGACGAGAAGGGGCCGAAGAAGGCCGCCCGCGCCATGATTGCGATGCAGATGGCCATCAATAAGGACAGTTTTCGCGGCCGCGTGCAGGTGACCTGTAACACCTGTCACCGGGGTTCCACTCGCCCGGTCGCCGTCCCCGCGGTGCTCGAGACCGATGCCGCGCCGCAGCGCGAGGAAATGCGGCCGCCGGTCTCGTCGCCCGTTACGGCCGATGCGATCCTCGAAAAGTGGGTCTCCGCGGCAGGCGGTGCGGACGCGATCCGGAAAGTCACCAGCCGGGTGGAGAAAGGCAAACTGCTGGCGGGCGGCACGGAGACGCCGATCGAGGTCTTCAGCAAGGGCCCCAACAAGCGAGTCTCCATCAGCAACGGCCAGAGCTACACCGCGTTTGACGGCACGGCGGGGTGGATGGGCAACGCCGGACGGCCGGCGCGCGAGATGTCCCCGTCCGAGTCGGCCTCCGCCGCGTTAGATGCCGAACTCTACCTGCCTCTGCGCCTGAAGGAAATCTATCCGCAACTGCGGCGCGGCAGGCCGGAGGAAGTCGCCGGAGTGCCGTGCGAGATCTTGATGGGAACGGCGCCGGGGCATCCTTCGGTGCGGCTGTATTTCGATAAGAACAGCGGGTTGCCGGTGCGCGAAGTGCGCTACACCGAGACGCCGCTTGGCCGCATGCCGGTCCAGATCGACTATGCCGATTATCGAGAAGCCGGCGGCGTGAAGATCCCGTTCCGGTGGACGCTGGCGCGGCCCAACGGGCGTTTCACCATTCAGATTTCGGACATCGAGAATAACGTGCCGATCGAGGATGCGAAGTTCGCGAAGCCCTCGGGCGAAGTGAAATAAAACAGGTGGGGAGGCCTCCCGGCCGCCTCCCGGCCTGCCCGCATTTGATTTCAGGCCTACTCACTTTACGATTCCAGCGGCAAGCCTGATTCTTTCAGCGCGCGCCAGCCGCCGGCCGGCGAAATCGGGTTGGTGAAGATCCCGTTCCGGTGGACGGACGTCGAGAATAACGGGCGATCGAGTGATGTGAAATCGAAGTGAACTAAACGAGGTGGGGCAGGCCTCCCGGCCTGCCCGCATTTGATTTCAGGCCTACTCACTTTACGATTCCAGCGGCAAGCCTGATTCTTTCAGCGCGCGCCAGCCGCCGTCCAGCGAAATCGGGTTGGTGTAGCCCATCTTCTGGAGGTTGTCGGCTACCAGCGCGGAACGGTAGCCGCCTCCGCAATAAAGAACCAGCTTCGTCGATTTATCGGGGTACTTCGTCTCGATATCGCGCTCGATGATCCCGCGGCTCAGATGGACCGCGCCGGCTACATGCCCGGCAACCCACTCGTTGTCCTCGCGGGTGTCGATCAGGACGTGCTCTTCGCCGGACCTGACCACGTTCTTATAGCCTTCGATATCGATCTGCCGGATGCGACCTTTGGCGTCATCCACCAGCTTGAGAAAGCCGGGACTATGCTTCATCTTTACTCCACTCGACGGATTTTGGCGCCGGCCCGCGCCAGCTTGGACTCGATTTTCTCGTAGCCGCGGTCGATGTGATAGACGCGGTCGATCACCGTCTCACCCTTGGCCACCAGCGCCCCCAGCACCAGCGAAGCGCTCGCCCGCAGGTCCGACGCGATGACCCCAGCCCCGGTCAACTGCCGCGGGCCGGCGACGATGGCCTGCTTGCCGTCGAGGCGGATGTTCGCGCCCATGCGGGCCAGCTCCTGCGCGTGCATGAAGCGGTTCTCAAAAATCGTTTCGGTGACGATGGCGATGCCCTCGGCCTGGGTCATCAGGGCCATGTACTGGGCCTGGAGGTCGGTCGCGAACCCCGGGTACTCTTCGGTGGTGATATCGACCGAGCGCAGCCTGCCGCCGCCCCGCACGCGCAAAGACCCGGGTGCCGGCTGTGTCACGTCCACTCCGCACTGTTGCAACTTGGACACGAGCGCATCCACGTGTTCGGGCTCGCATTGGGTGATGGTGACGTCTCCATCGGTAACGGCGGCGGCGATCAGAAAAGTCCCGGCCTCAATGCGGTCCGGGATGATGGTGTGCTCGGCGCCGTGCATCCGCTCGACGCCCTCGATGCGGATCACCGAGGTGCCGGCGCCCTGGATCCGCGCGCCCATTTTGATCAGCAAGTTCGCGAGATCCACGACTTCCGGCTCGCGGGCCGCGTTGCGCAGCACCGTCTCGCCCTTGGCCAGCACCGCGGCCATCATCAGGTCTTCGGTGCCGGTGACCGTGATGCGGTCGAAGTTGACGACCGCGCCGCGCAGCCCGTCTTCGGCTTCCGCTTCGATATAGCCGTGGGACTGGTTGATGCGCGCGCCGAGCTGTTCCAGCCCGAAGATATGCAGATTGATCGGGCGCGCGCCGATGGCGCAGCCGCCCGGCAGCGAGACCCGCGCGCGGCCGGACCGCGCGACCAGCGGTCCCAGCACCAGGCTGGAAGCGCGCATGGTTTTCACCAGCTCGTAAGGTGCTTCCGGGCAGAGAATGCGCTCGGTCCGGATACGAACGGTCTCATCCGCGACCTCCATCTGGGCGCCGATATCCACCAGCAGCCGTTGCATCGTACGGATATCGCGCACGCGGGGAATGCGGTGCAGCGTGACCGGTTCTTCGGTGAGCAATGCAGCCGCCAGCGCGGGCAGCGCGGCGTTTTTCGAGCCGTTGGTGGGAATTTCTCCCTTTAGCGGCGTACCGCCGGTAATGACAAACTTATCCATCGAGTGCCTTTCGAATCCTTCCGCCGGCCGCGGCGAGCTTCCGCTCCGCCTCTTCGCGGGCCAGCCCTGTTTTCGCCATCAGGATCGCGGTGCGCACGCTACGGCCTCCCCCTTCGAGAAGCTCCGCCGCGCGTTCGTACGAAATCCCCGCCGCCCCGGCGACGATGCGGCGTGCGCGATCCACCAGTTTAGTGTTCTTCGGCTGAACATTCACCATCAGGTTGCCGTAAACGTAACCCAACCGGATGAACGCTCCTGTACTGAGCATGTTCAGGACCAATTTCTGCGCGGTCCCGGCCTTCATTCGCGTGGAGCCGGCCACGATTTCGGGACCGGGGAGCGGGGTGATGGCGATATCCACCGCCCGCGCCAGTTCCGAATCGGGTGTGCAGCTGATCCCCACCGTGACGGCCTCCAGCCGCCGGGCCTCGGCGATGGCCCCCAAAACGTAGGGCGTTCGCCCGCTCGCGGCGATTCCCACCAGCACGTCGCCGGAACGGAAGCCGCGCGCCGCGAGGTCGCGGACGCCGATCGCCGGATCGTCTTCGGTGGTTTCCGTCGCGCGGCTCAGGGCCGCCTCGCCGCCGGCGATGATTCCCTGCACGAGTTCGGGAGGGACGCTGAAGGTGGGCGGGCATTCGGAGGCGTCGAGCACGCCGAGCCGCCCGCTGGTTCCCGCGCCGATGTAAAACAGCCGCCCGCCTTGTTCGATGGCCGCCGCGATGGCGTCCACTGCCCGGGCAATCGCGGGGATCTCGCGCTCCACCGCCGCCGCGACCTTCCGGTCTTCCGCGTTGATGATGCGCATCGCCTCTTCGGTCCCAACGCGGTCGATGGCGGCGGAGGCCGGGTTGGGCTGTTCGGTCAGGAGCTTCTCGATCGCGGCCATAGCTCCATGGTAGCAACGGGAGGCTTCGGGACCGGCGCCATCGCTACAGGGTATAGTCAAAGGAGTGCGTTATTTTCTAACGGGGCGCCTGCCCTCCACCGAGGCCATTCTTCTGGTGGAAAGCGGGTCCCGAAGCGTGCTGGAGAAAGTCATCCCCGGACTGCGCGATACATGGGGGCCCGGCGTCTTCATCGACCTCGTGACCTGCTATTCCGGACTTCCGAAGGGTTTCGACGCACCGAACGGCCGTGTGTACCGGGTTACCGATTATCGCGGGCGCGAGGGCCGCCGCCGGCTGTACCGGGAACTGGCGCGCAACCGCTACGGGCTGATCGGGATTGTCTGCTCGGGCGAGCCGGTCATGGCCAAGTGGAAGTGGGCGCTGGCGATGCACGTCTCCGCCAAGGTTTTCGTCATCAATGAAAACGGCGATTACTTCTGGCTCGACCGGCTGCACCTGGACCCCATCCGGCAGACCGTCCTGCTGCGAACCGGGCTGGCGGGCACCGGGGCGGTCCGCACGCTGGCACGCGTAGTCTCGTTCCCGTTCACTCTGACTTACCTGCTATGCTATGCCGCGGCAATCCATACTAGAAGAGCATTTCGCAGAGGCTGACAAATGAGAGCACTCCTGGTGAAAGAGCCCGGCGGTCCGGAAAAGCTGGAAGTGGCCGAGGCGCCGAAACCCACACCCGGCCCGAAGCAGGCGCTGGTCCGTGTCGATACCGCGGGTGTCAATTTCATCGATGTGTATTTCCGCATCGGGTTGTACAAATCGGACCTGCCCATCATGTTGGGGAGCGAAGGCGCCGGCACGGTGGAATCGGTGGGCCCGGAGGTGACCGAAGCCGCCCCCGGTGACCGCGTCGCCTGGGCCATGGTGCGCGGCTCGCACGCCGAATTCGCCGCGGTCCCGGCCGCCATGCTGGTGAAAATTCCGGACTCGCTGGATTTCGAAAGGGCCGCTGCCGCCATGCTGCAAGGCATGACGGCGCATTACCTGACGCACTCCACGTACGCCCTGAAGAGCGGCGATTCGTGCCTGGTTCATGCCGCCGCCGGCGGCGCGGGCGGGCTCACCGTGCAGATGGCGAAGATGGCGGGAGCGCGGGTATTCGGTACCGTTTCGAGCGACGAGAAGGCCGCCATCGCCCGCGAACACGGCGTGGATGAAGCCATCATTTACGCCCGGCAGGATTTCGAGGTCGAGGTGAAACGGCTGACCGGCGGCCGCGGCGTGGACGTGGTCTACGATTCCGTCGGCAAGACCACCTTCGAAAAGAGCCTGGGCTGCCTGCGCCCCAGGGGATTGCTGGCCTTGTTCGGGCAGTCCAGCGGGCCGGTTCCGCCGGTGGATCCCACCATTCTGAACACCAGGGGCTCGCTGTTCCTCACCAGGCCCAGCCTGGCCCATTACGCGGCGACGCGCGAGGAACTGTTGTGGCGCGCCAACGACGTTCTGAACCTGGTGGCTTCCGGCCGGTTGAAATTGCGAATCGACCGCGTTTACCCGCTGGGAAGCGCGGCCGAAGCGTACCGCGATCTGGAGGGAAGGAAATCGGCGGGAAAGCTCCTGCTGAAGGTGTCCTGAAAGATGAATCTCCGGGCGAAGCTGACGCTGGGCTACATTTTGTTGACCGTAGCGATGGTTGTCGCGATCTCCATGGCGAGCGTCAGCAACACCATCCAGCAGCAGTTCGAAGCGAACCTGGAGCGCGCCCAGGTGCTGGACATGGTGGCGTCCAGTTTCGTGAAGCAGACGCTGAACAGCCGGCTCACGGTACCGATGCGAGAAGCGCTGCGCGACCAGGGACTGGCCGACAACCTCCTGATGCTGCTGACGAATGCGCGCGCCATCCTGGAGATCGCCGTAGTCGATCC
The DNA here is from genome assembly GCA_963796485.1 of Bryobacterales bacterium. Classification (GTDB taxonomy): domain Bacteria; phylum Acidobacteriota; class Terriglobia; order Bryobacterales; family Bryobacteraceae; genus CAWCDJ01. The sequence goes on along the minus strand of CAWCLV010000004.1, from coordinate 1,055,829 downwards.
GGACACCAACCAGATTCTCGCGGACAGCGACCCCAGCCGCATCGGCGCAACCTCCGGGCCTTACCCGAGTTTCCGGCGCATTGTCGAAGACACCGGCTGGCTTCCCAAACTGAGGCTGCTGTTCGCGCACGACCCCAATTTCTTCCAGATCGAGCAGGCGCTGTCGAACCCGACAACCAGTAAGCCGGTGGTGTTGGTGAGGGTGATCGTGGCGCCGGCGTTCATCCGCAACGACATTGCACCCACGACGCTTTGGCGCACAGTAGAGGTGGCGATCGTTTCGATTCTCGGAGCGTTTGTGATCACCTTCCTCTTCTCGGCGGTGGCACTGAGACCGCTCGGCGTGCTGCGGCACCAACTGGACCTGGTGGCCAGCGGCGATTACGAGCCGGAAAAGGCGATGATCGCCAAAGCGGCGAACGATGAGTTCTCCGTAATGGCTTCGAAGGTCAACCTGCTGGGCCAGAGACTGCGCGGGGCCCAATACGAAGTTTCGGATCTTCGCGGCAACATCGATCGCCTGCTGCACGACCTGGAGGACGCCGTCCTGATCTTCAACCGCGAAGGCCGGCTGGTCTTCGCATCGGGCTCGGTGGAGAAGTTTCTGGGCCGCGACCGTACGGACCTGACCGGCCAGTCAATCACCGATATTTTTCCGCCCTCCACGACTCTCGGGCTGCTGGTAGCGCAGGCCTCGCAGACGGGCCGGCCGATCCGTAATCGGAGGGTCCCGCTTGCAACGGGGGAGACGCATGTCGGCGAGGTAGCGGTGGTGCTGCTTTCCGTGGACATCCTGGAGACTCTGGCCGGCGGAGCGCTCACCGGAACGGGCTCGCTGGTGCGCCTGCGCGACCCCGAGGCCCAGCGAAAACTGAACCGGGAACTGCAGACGGCCGACCGCCTGGCCGCCATCAGCCGGGTCTCGGGAGGGGTGGCGCACGAGGTCAAGAATCCACTGAACGCCATCCTGCTGCACGTGGAGGTAGCCAAAGCGAAACTGGCCCGCGGCGAGATCGATCTCGAACCCCAGATGGAAATCATCGGCCGCGAGATCCTCCGGCTCGACCGCGTGGTGAAGACGTTCCTGGATTTCACCCGCCCGGTGGAGTTGAAGCTTAGCACCGTGCCGCTGCAGGACCTGATGGGCGAAATTGTCGAGCTCGCCCGGCCGCAGGCCGAGGCATCGTCGATCGAAATCGTGGAACATCACGAGATCGAGGGTGTGTCGGTGCGGGTAGACCGGGACCTGCTCAAACAGGCGGTTCTCAACGTGGTGGTGAATGCGATGCAGGCCATGCCGCAGGGAGGCGAGCTCCGATTCGAGGCGCTGGTGAACGAAGATACCGCCGAGATCCGGATTTCCGACACCGGCGCGGGCATTCCCCCGGAGTTGCGGGAAAAGATTTTCCGCCTGTATTTCACGACCAGGAAGGAAGGTTCCGGAATCGGGCTGGCCATGACGTTCCGGATCGTTCAACTGCACGATGGTACAATCGACTTCACCAGCGAGCCGGGCAAAGGCACTACATTTTTTATCCGCCTGCCGATTGCCGCGTGATCGAGGCTACCGAATGAAGCGTCTGCGAGTACTGCTGGCCGCCGGATTGGTACTCTCGCTCTCCGGCTGCGTTTTTCACCGAAAACCCCAGGTGGCCAAGGCCGCTCCGCCGCCGAAGCCGGTTACCGCCCCCGCCCCCGCTCCGCTTCCGCAGCCGCTTTCCATCCCGCAGACGAACGTGCAACTGCCGCCGTCGCAGCCGTTGAGTCCGGAAGCGCTGGCAACCACCGAACCGCACGAAGAGGCGCCCGCCGCGGTTCCGCCGCGAACACCTCCCCGGCGCACGATGCAGGCCCCGCCGAAACCAGTGGAGGCCGTGGTGCCGCCACCGGTGACGGTCACTCCCGCTCCCGAGGAGCGGCAGCCGATTCAGGAAGTGCTGCCCCCCGGTGAACTGCGGCGGCTTGCGGAGGAAACCGAGGCCCGCAGGCGCGACACCCTGCACGTGCTGGAACAGGTGCAGCCGCAGAGACTGAACGCGACCCAGCGCCAGATCGTGGACCGGGTACAGGCATTCCTGAAGCAGTCAGATGACGCCAGGCAGCGCGGGGATATGCGCCAGGCCAGTGAACTGGCGGGCCGCGCGCTGGTGCTTGCGAAGGAGCTACAACCCTGATGAACGAGACGGAAGCCCGCCGGTCGGCCGTTGCGGAAGGACTGGGCGAGCGCAAGCTGGATGCGATGCTGATCGCCTGCGGTCCCAACCTGCGGTACCTCACCGGGTTCACGGGCGACAACGGAAACCTGTTGCTGCTGCGCGACCGTGCGGTCCTCTTCACCGACCCGCGCTTCGAGATCCAGGCCGCGGAAGAGAGCACCTGCAAGCTCCGGATCGCAAAAGGGCCGCTGGCGCTGGACGTAGTGGCTGCGATCAAGCGGTTAGGGTTAAAGAGCATCGGCTATGAACCGGGCCGGATGACCTGCGAGGCTTTCGAGGCCCTGCGTTCGCGGCTGCCGATGAAGGCCTCCCTCATGCCCGTGCCCGGCTGGGTCGAGCAACTGCGGATGGTGAAGTCGCCCTCCGAAATCGAGCTGATCCGGCGGTCGGTGGAAACCAACTCCCGTGCGTTCGAACAGGCGGTGGCTCGCGTCAAGTCCGGTACGCGGGAGAGCGACCTGGCGGCCGAGCTGGAATACCGCATGCGCAAGTTGGGGGCGGAGAAGCCCAGCTTCGAGACCATCGTGGCCGGCGGCGCGCGTTCGGCCCTGCCGCACGCCCAGCCCACTTCGGCGCGCCTGGAACCCGGGCAGCTGGTGGTGGTGGATATGGGCGCGCAGCAGCAAGGGTATGCCAGCGACATGACCCGCATGCTGCACGTCGGTTCGCCTTCCCCCAAGGTGAAGCGGATGTACCAGGCGGTGCTCGAAGCGCAGCTCGCCGCAGTGGACGCGGTTCGTGCCGGCGCGGCAACTGCCCGCGTGGACCGCGCCGCGCGCCAGGTATTGAAGGGGTACGGGTTGGACCGCGCGTTCGTTCACTCCACGGGGCATGGGCTGGGGCTCGAAATCCACGAACCGCCGCGCGTGGGGCGGCGGGATAAGTCGCGGCTGGCGGCGGGGATGGCGATCACGATCGAGCCCGGCGTTTACCTGGAGGGATTCGGCGGCATCCGCATCGAAGATACGGTGGTGGTGACCGATACCGGCTGCGAAATTTTGACCCCGACGAGCAAAGAGCTGCGGGTGGTGTAACGCTGCTGTAGGGTAGGCCTCCGGGCCTGCCCAGGCGTGCGGAGCGCGCCTTCGGCGCGTGGGCAGGCCCGGAGGCCTACCCCCTACAGTGCTACGCCCTCGCGCATTTCGCGAGCCTGCTCCCGAGCCTGTTCGATTTGTATCAGAGGGCCTTTGCCGATCCCGGGACAATACCGGGCGGTTTTCCGCCATTCCCGGCGGCTTTCCACCAGTTCCGGCCAGAACGGAAAAACGCGGCACTGCGTCGGCTTCACGGCGTGGATCGAGCAGCCGTCTTCGCGAAGAAAGGAACAGTTGCTCTCCCGAGGGATGCGCAGCCGGATGCGGTTTTTAGTGCGATAGACGTACTTACGGGCGAATTCCGCCGCAGTGAGCCCCAGGAACTCCGCGATGCGCGGCAGGTCGGCCTCAGTGAGATAAACGAAACCCTTTTGGCGGCAGCACTCGGTGCAACCCGGCTGGCACTCGAACCGCAAGGCTTCGGACACTCCTCAATCTTATGTCATTCGGATGAATTTCATGATATAGTCCCCACCTACGGGGAGGGGGAAGCGATGTCCCTGGTTCGAGATATCGTCCACAACCGCGAGATGTTCAGTGTGGATGAGCATGACACCGTTGCCGATGTGGCGCGGCGTATGGTGGATCTCCATGTTGGAGCCATCCTGGTCCTAAACGGAGGTGAACTGAGGGGAGTCTTCAGCGAGCGCGACCTGATGAAACGGGTGGTGCTCGAAAAGCTCGATTTGGAGACGACGCCGGTCTCCCGCGTGATGAGCACCCAACTTGCGACGGTCGATGAACTGGCCAGCCTGGAGCACGCGATGGAGCTGATGCAGTCCCACAGCTGCCGCCATCTGCCCGTGACGCGCGGCTCGCGCACGGTCGCCTTCCTCTCCATGCGCGACCTGATGAACTTCGAACTGGCGGCGAAAACGGAAGAGCTGCACCACATGCGGAGCTACATCGCCGGAACGTAGGGCGGCCGCCGCGCTACACTACGGGCGATGGCGGAGCGCGGGTTCATTATCTTTGCACACGGTTCGCGAGTCGAGCCGGCGAATGAGGCGGTACGCTCGGTTGCCGCGCAATTCGCGCTCGCGGGCCGCTTTGAGCACGTGGAAGCGGCTTTTCTGGAGCTCGGGAAACCCGACCTGCACGACGCCGTGGCGCATCTCGCCGGAGACGGCGTCCGCCAGGTCGTGGTGATCCCGTACTTCCTCACGCTCGGCACACACCTCGAACGCGACCTTCCGAAGCTGGCCGCCGGCGCCGCGGCGAAGCACCCCGGCGTGGATCTGCGGGTGACCGCGCCTCTCGACGGCCACCGCGCGCTGGTCGAGATCCTTCTGGACCGCGCCCGGGGGACAGAACAATGAAGAACATACTGACGTGGTCCGGCGTGCGGCAGGCGGAGCTGATCCGGAAAGGGGAGATCTCGTCCGTTGAGCTGGTGCGCGCCCACCTGGAGCGGATCGCCGAGGTCAACCCGCGGATCCATGCAGCCATCGAACTGCTGGGCGACCGTGCGATGCAGGAAGCCCGTGCGGCAGACCGCCGGCGCGCGGCCGGAGAGACGCCCGGTCCGCTGGGGGGCGTGCCGTTTTCGATCAAGGACTCGATCGAAGTGGCGGGAACGGTGTGTTCCGCCGGGACGCTCGGATACCGCACGAACGCGCCCTCCACCCGCGATGCCACGCTGGTGAAACGGCTGCGCTCGGCGGGAGCGATCCCCCTCGCCCGCACCAACCTGCCGGACCTGCTGTTCGCGTTCGAAAGCGACAACCTGATCTTCGGGCGCACCAACAACCCCTATGCGCTCGATCGGACCTCCGGGGGTTCGAGCGGCGGGGAAGCCGCGCTGATCGCGGCCTGCGGGTCGCCCTTCGGCCTGGGCAGCGACGCGGCGGGGAGCGTGCGGCTGCCCGCGCACTTCTGCGGGATCGCTTCCATCAAGCCCACCTCGGGCCGCCTGCCGCGGACGGGCCACGTGCCGCCGGCGTCGGGGTGGATCGAGGCCATTTGGCAGATCGGGCCGCTGGCGCGGCGCGTCGAGGACCTCTGCGCGATGATGCCGCTGCTCGCCGCACCGGATGGATACGACCGCACCGTGCTGCCCGTGCCCTTCGCGGACCCGCGGACGGTGGACGTGGACGGGTTGCGCATCGCGTTCTTTACGGATAACGGCGTAATGCCGCCGGATGCCGCGACGGAGGAAACGGTGCTCCGCGCCGCCGCAGCGCTGCATGCGGACGCGGTCCGTCCGCCGCTGGTGGAGCGCAGCTACGATCTGGAGATGCGATTTCTCGGACCCGATGGCGGCGACGGATTGCGCGATTTCGCCAAGGCGATCGGCAGCTTCGAAGCGCATCCGCTGTTCGAAGGATGGCTGCGAAAGCTGGAGTCGTGCCGGACAAGCATCGCCGGCTTCGCACAGTTGTGGGCCGAACTGGACCAGTTCCGAAACGAGATGTTCGCGTTCCTGCGGGACTATGATGCCGTCGTTTCGCCGGTGGCGGCATTCCCGGCGGTTCCCCACGGCGCCTCGACCGGCGATGCCGTCTTCCCGGGCTTCAGCTACACCATGACCCACAATCTGACGGGCTGGCCGGCGGCAGTGGTGCGCTGCGGAACGTCAGGCGAAGGGCTGCCTATCGGAGTGCAGATCGCCGCCGCGCCGTGGCGCGAAGACATCGCGCTGGCCGTAGCGCTGCGGCTCGAAGAAGCTTTGGGCGGCTGGCAGGCGCCGCCGATTTAGCCGGTGGGACACTACTCTACAATCAGCTACGTAGGAATTTATGCTCTGGCTTCGCCGAGTTCTTCCGAGTTTCTGTGGAGTCGCGCTGCTGTGCGCACAAACTCCGTCATCAGGCGGTGCGCCTGGCCCGGATGACGCCCGGATAGTGGCTGTATCGCCAGCCGAGGGCATCCAATTCCGAGAGGGACAGAAGGTTCGGTTTGAGCTGACGATTCAGTATTCCCTGCAATCCGCTGACACCGCGATTCTCCAAGTCTATGCAGAACGATACGCCAACAGCGGCGGCGTGTGCGAGAGCATGGACCTTCATCAGACGGAAGGCGGCACGACGGTTCGTATCAAGCGTGGAACGGGTGATGTCAAGGTGCGATTCCCCTGGGTTGAGGGGACTGGACCAGACGCGAAGGTGCCGCGGGGTGCCGCCTCTCTCGCGTTCGGGACGAATCTTTGGACGCAAAAACATGGGCGTCCGGTCAAGCCAATGCTTCGACCGTTTCCTCCCTCGCTCTGCCGCCCGATTGCGCCATAACGAATCGTGACCGGGGTGCGTGCGACTGCCCCGGAAGGGGCGGCACTTTTCCGATATCGCCATATCGTCCGGCATCTTCCCGTCGATGCTAAACTTCAGGGGAAGGTAAGGATGGGTAGTCGGCTCGCGCTTCTCTCGCTGGTAGCCTTACTGCCGCTGACCAGTTCCCTCTCAGGGCGCACATTCAGATTCTCCGATGAAGTGCACAAGGGTGGGAATGTTGATCGCGAAATCGGGTCCGGCCTGCATTTCTGCCTAATCCCGCTGGTTGGCGTCGGACGTAACAGCGGCTGGATTATCAGAGTCGGACCATCGTGCAGGCGTGAAGCACCCGATTTTTCGGGGGTTGTGACTCCGCCCTTTCACGGCCCGAACGCGCTTGAAATCCAAGCGTGGTACTTCGACCCTGGTGCCAACGCACCCCATGATCTCCATGAGTTTCAGTTTGTGCTCAACGAGGCAGACTACGACCTCGCAATGAGGGTATTGAACAACAGAGCGGAACGGGAATCTGCCAAACTAGCCACTGCCGCCAAAGGCCAAGGTTCCTTGACCATCACGGGCAGGCGGATGAGCGCATCCGACGGCTCAATTGATTGGATTCGGTTCACCGTACGGTTGGAATGGCCGAAAAAGTAGCGCCTCGCCTCGGCGGGGCACTCATCACGGCACCGGCCCATTGTTGGCGAAATACGCGGCTTGCGGAAACTGACCGTTCCGGTCCGGTCGGTGAGGTCCAGGGACGAGTATCCCTACTTCACCGGCAAGACGGGGACGGACGGATCTTTACTGCAACGCGAACGGCGAGTAGACATCGTTCCGTCTGTCACCGGTTTTTGTCACCGGTTTTTACCTCGTTCCGACTTGTCACCGGTTTTGTTGTTGGATCATGAGAGGTAGAATCCAGGCATGAAGCTCAGCGCATTGTCAGCTTCCTTGTTGATTTGCGTTATGGCGTTCGCGCAACATCCGACCTTCCAAGCCGTTCAGAAACTGCCGGAGGATGAAAGGGGTATCTCCGAAATTGCGGTCGAGCGAAGGGGCACGATGGGTGGGGGCGAAGGCCTGAACTATACGCTAACGCTGCGGCGCCAAGGCAAGTCAACGCTTATCAGGAAGACAGGGCCACACCAGGGATTGTACCTCGCGAACCTGTTGTGGCCCGGTGATTTCGACCGGCTCGCGGACACGATTTCAGAACTCGGTTTCTTCGATCTACCGAATGAAGTCGGGCCTGCTGTCATTGACGCCGAGGTCGTAGTGGTGAGGGTGAGTACCTCATCGCAGTCAAAGACTGTCAGGGCGTCTGATTTCGCAAGAGCGCCATATGTGTTTTGGGCCGTCGTGATGCTGGCAGATGGCATGGCCGCGAATCTCCCCTGGCAAAATCCAAATCAACCGAAGGATGGAATCGTCGGGCCTTTCCATCTCAATGAGGTTCGACCAAGATATACGGAGCAAGCCCGGCAAGCGGGCTTGGAGGGTTCGGTAGTCCTTCAAGTTGAGGTCAGGCCGGACGGTACGGTTATCCCCGACAGCATCAATGTCATCCAAGGGCTCGGAATGGGATTGGATGAACAGGCCGTAGAAGCCGTAAAACAGTGGATATTTAAGCCCGCCTATAGGAATGAGAAGCCGCTTGGAATCACGATGGCAGTGACCGTTGCAGTGCAGTTTCGATTGTAAGGACAAGACGGTCCCCCAGCTTTTTTCCGTGTGGAAACCACTCTGCCGGAACAATCTCATCATTCGCGCCGTCAGAAATTGATGATGAAGTACGGCTCAGTCTGGCTAACGGCTTTAGTGGCCTGCGCGCAAGCCCAAACTCCTGGCATGATCGCTTATACCTGTGCTCCGGATGGCGGGCCTTCGTGGCCGGTGCAGAATGTCTGCGCAGTTCGAGCCAAGGGCGCGGTTCCGCAAGACCTGACCCGCGATGGTCACAGCCATGACCCATCATGGTCCCCGGACGGCAAGCGTATCTTGTTCATCCATGATGCGCCACTGAGCACCAAGCCAGCGTACCGAGAAACCGACGAAACTAGATCCCATCATCCGATCGAGCTGTCTGTCATGGACGCGGATGGGCGGAACCGCCGGGTGCTCCGAGTGATCGAGCCGGTCATCTACAGCGCTGCATGGTCTCCCGATGGAAACGTACTTGCCATCAGCGCATCGATATCCGTCAAGCCCGGTGAACTGCCACAGCAAGGTCTGTTCCTACTGCCGGCCAGTGGCAAGGGGGAACTCAGCCTGCTAATTAAGAACGGGTGGACCCCTTCCTGGTCTCCGAACGGAACGCAGGTCGCATTCGCGGTTGAGCAGCCGCGTGGCCACTGGACGGTACACATAGCGAACGCGAAGGGAACGGAAAATATTCGATTGACCGGCGACAGGAAGAATAGCGGCTCACCCGCATGGTCGCCCGACGGAAAGCGTATTGCGTTCGACCAGTTCGTTGACAGCGGACGCCAGCAGATCTTCATCATGAACGCTGACGGCCTCAACGTTCGGCAGATCACGACAGATGTTGCGTGGTCCTGCGGTCATCCATCGTGGTCCCCCAGCGGCAACCAGCTTGTTGTCGGATGTCGATCAGCCGAATCGCCCTGCGGTTTGGGATTCTTCTCCACTGGCCAAGCGATGCCGTACTGTACTCGCCGTTTGTTTGCCATAGCTATTGATTCCGTTTCAGCACCGACGAAACTCATGGACCAGGATGGGGCTATCCCTTCGGTGGCGCCCCGCTAATGTTGCGTCACGCTTACGTTGACGTTCACGGACGGTGAACGGTTGTAAAACACCGTGTACGGAACCGGCGGCGCGCGGCAGAAACACAGGGACGGACCGTTTACTGCAAGGCGAACGGAGAGTAGACAACGTTCCGCCTGCCCCAGCTTTCTTTTGTCCCCAGCTTTCTTTGATAGCCCTCCGCCACCCCCACCCAGCGCTCATTTTCTCCAAACGTAGCTTCAGACTGGAACTTGTTGATACAACAGGTGTCTACTATCAGTGATGGCCTCGTTCAGATCAGTCGCATTCGGCGGTCTTTACCTGTGGCTATCCGTTCTTGGCCACGGCGCAGACGCCGCAGCCGTCCGGGTTCGTATTGTCGCCATAGCTGATGCGCCGACATCTTGCGGCGACGCGCGTTCGGTGGTCGCTAGGGCGCTCGGGCGCGGGCGGGTGAAGCTGAATGCGGAACCGGAGGAGGGTCTAGACGAGGCTGTTTCTCGCATTCACGAGGTCATGGTTCAGCGTGCGGACAAGGTGCTGTACGTGACTGCTGATTCAGGCGTTGCATGGGGAGAGCTTCTCGCATTGGTAAGCCGCGTGTGGAACGAGGCGGAGGTAATCAGCATCGTTACGCCAACGGTCGATCAGTTAGCCCGGACGCGGCGGTGTCTCGTCCCGTCCCGTCGCCCCTACGGACAAGTACCGCGCCACGCCCTCTCTGATGGTGCTGTGCGCGGTGAAGTCCCGCAGAGAATCCGACTCGCATTTCCGCTTTGGAAGGTCGCTCCGGTTTACCCTGAATCGGCCAAGAAAAGGGGCGTCGAAGGGGCGGTGCGGTTGGATGCGACGATCGACCAGGACGGCCATGTAAAGGCCATACAGCCGATCAGTGGCGACACCCTTCTCGTGGATTCCGCAAGGGACGCAGTCATGGAATGGGTATACCGACCGACCTTGCTAAACGGTGTCGCAATCGAGGTCATCACTGAAGTCTGTGTGCCTTTCGTCCTCTCAAAGCGTACTCCCCGTCCTTGTGCCGTGCGCCGCGTCCGATGATGACGACCCAACGGCGTTCCTGTGTAAAGACGGGGTCACGGGAAAAGTGGACACCCGATTTCGCTGGATTCTGTTGTGCGGAACCGGCGGCGCGCCGGGGTGTAAGATGGAAATCGACCGCTATGATCCGTCGCATTCTGCCGTTGCTTATGGCTGCGGTCTGCGCGGCCTTCGCCCAGAAGTATGATGGCCCGCGGCCTCCCAAGCCCGATTTACCGTATCTGAAGCACGCCGACAACCTGCTGGTCACCGAAGTGGCGCAGGCGGTAGAGCAAAAACAAAAGAAGGATGATGTGCTCTACATTGTGGAAGGCGCGAATTCCCCGGCACGGACCCCGCTTGCCTCGCCCGTTTTTCTGTTTCTTGCCGACAAGTTGACGCCCGACAAGCTGGGGCTGTACAAACTGGACGTGAAAGGGAATCAACGCCAGATCCTGTTCGGGCCCAAGAAGCAGCCGCGCGCCATCCGGCTGAATGTGACGAGGGTCGATGGCAATCTCTACAAAGTCGAAGTGGACGAGACGCTCGACCCCGGCGAATATTCCCTCAGCCCCGAAGGCTCAGACCAGGTTTTCTGTTTTCAGGTATATTGAAAAAAGCGGCGCCCGCCGGGTCGTTCGACCCCTCCTCGTGGCGTGCCACCACTGTGTTATCCTGTATACTGTATCCAAACGAGATTAAGAGAAGACAAGGAGCATCACCCCTAGAATGGCACTGGCGATTGAACAAAAGCGGCAGATTTTTTCGACAAATCAACGCCACAAAACCGACACTGGGTCGCCAGAAGTACAGATTGCCCTGTTGAGCCAGCGGATCACGCTGCTGACGGAGCATTTCAAGACGCACAAGAAGGATCACGGCTCCCGCAAGGGGCTGCTGACTCTTGTTGCCAAGCGTCGCCGGCTTCTGACTTACCTGCGCGATACGGATCCAGAACGCTACAAGGCGGTATTGCTGCGTCTGGGTATTCGCCGCTAGTCCATTCGACGGAAGCGGAGCGGGGTCTGTGCGGCTCTGTAACGTTTTCCAATCATTCCCATTCGGTCTGCCGGGCGCGGGGCGTGACGCCTCGGGGCTCGGTAGATCGCTCATCCTGTCAACTCCACTCTCAACGGCTGCGGAAGATCCGCGGACCGATTCACGACTGGCCGGGACTGGTTTCCGGCCGAGGTTGGAGGTTTAGAAAGAAAAATGTCTCACAAAGTTGAAATTGACCTGGGAGGCCGCCAGATCTCTATCGAGACTGGAAAAGTAGCCAAACAGGCGAACGGCTCGGTAGTCGTTCGCAGCGGTGACTCGGTCGTCCTGGTCACCGCGTGCATGTCCGAGCAGCCCAAGGTGGGCGCCGGGTTTTTCCCGCTCACCGTGGATTATCGTGAATATACGTACGCGGCCGGAAAGATTCCGGGCGGGTTCATCAAACGCGAGGGGCGTCCCTCGGAAAAGGAAATTCTCACCAGCCGGTTGATCGACCGGCCCATCCGTCCCCTGTTCCCCGAAGGCTTTCTGAATGAAACCCAGATCATCGCCATGGTGCTCTCGGCCGATCCGGAACAGGACCCGAATTCTCTCGCGATCGTGGGCGCGGCAGCCGCGCTGGCGATCTCCGATCTCCCGTTCCCTTATGTGCTGGCGGGCGTCCGCGTGGGGATGAGGAATGGCGAGTATCTGGCCAACCCGACGTATACCGAGGGCCGCGAATCCACCCTGAACATCGTGGTGGCCGGAACCGAGGATGGCATCGTGATGGTAGAGGCCGGCGCGCAGCAGGTATCCGAGGCGGAAGTGCTGGGCGCGATCGAATTCGGCCACAACTGCTGCAAGAAGATCGCCGCGGCGATCCGGGAACTCATGAAGGTTGCCGGGAAGCCGAAGCGTGAATTCCACCCGCCGCAGCCGGATCCGGAAGTCTTCCAGCAGGTGGAGCAGTTGGCCCGCGTCGATCTGACCGACGCGATGAACACCCAAAAGCACCCGAAGCTGGAAAGCTACTCGATGATCGCGCAGGTAAAAGAGCGCGTTCTCGCGGCGGTCCCCGAAGAGAAGAAGGATGAAGCCGCCAAGTGCTTCAGCGCTCTGAAGGAGCGGATCTTCCGGGACGAGATGCTGAAGAACCACCGCCGTCCGGACGGCCGCGCGTTCGACGAAGTCCGCCAGATCACGATCGAAACCGGCGTCCTGCCGCGCACGCATGGCTCCGCCCTGTTCACCCGCGGCGAAACGCAGTCGCTGGTCACGGTCACCCTGGGCACCAAGGAAGACGAGCAGCGGATCGAACTGCTGGAGCCCGGTGAGGCCTCCAAGCGCTTCATGCTGCACTACAACTTCCCGCCGTTCAGCGTGGGCGAAGTGGGCTTCATGCGCGGTCCGGGCCGGCGCGAAATCGGCCACGGCGCGCTCGCCGAGCGCTCCCTTACAGCGCTGATTCCCGACGATCAGACGTTCCCTTACACGCTGCGCGTAGTCAGCGACATCCTGGAATCGAACGGTTCCAGCTCCCAGGCGACGGTTTGCGGAGCTTCGCTGGCGCTGATGGATGCCGGTGTCCCGATGGCCGCCCACGTGGGCGGTGTAGCCATGGGCCTGGTGATGGAAGGCGACCAGTACGCGATTCTGACCGACATCGCCGGAGCCGAAGACCACTACGGCGATATGGACTTTAAGGTCGCCGGAACACGCGACGGCATCACGGGGCTGCAGATGGATATCAAGGTCCCGAGAGTCACGGTCGCTACCCTGAAGGAAGCGCTGGAGCAGGCGCGGCGCGGCCGGCTGCACATCCTCGACAAAATGTACGAGGCCATGCCGAAGCCGAACACCGCGATCTCGCAGTTCGCGCCTCGCATCTACACCCTCAATATTCCGACCGATAAGATCCGAGACGTCATCGGACCCGGTGGCAAGGTGATCCGCAGCATCATCGAGCAGACCGGCGTGAAGATCGACGTCGAGGACGACGGCACGATTCACGTGGCCTCGGCCGATGAAGCGTCGGCGAACAAGGCGATTCAGATCATCTCCGATCTCACCGCCACCGCCGAAGTGGGCAAGACCTATCTCGGCAAAGTGGTGCGCCTGGTCGATTTCGGAGCGTTCGTCGAGATCTTCCCGGGAACCGACGGCTTGCTGCACATCAGCGAGATCGCCGAGAACCGGATCAAGGACGTTCGCGACGAGTTGAAGGAAGGCGACCAGATCCTGGTGAAGGTGCTGGCGCTCGAAGGCAACAAAATCAAGCTCAGCCGCAAGGCCGTGCTGCGCGAGCAGCGCGAGAAACTGAAGCAGGGCAGCAAGCAGCCTCAAGAGAAAGCCTGAACTGGGCCGACTCGATTCGCAAAAGGCGCCGGTTAACCCCCGGCGCTTTTTTATTTTCCCACCCATTCTTTACAGAGAAAGTTGTAACTCCTCCAGAGAGCATTGCACCTAAGGCAATAAGCTAACTACGGGCATCCTGGCGGCTTGCCGGCCAAGGATAGATGCGATGCGGAACCGGTGTTTCCCGCGTCGTGAATTGCCTCGGAGCAACGACAAAGGGAGGGGCTGCGCGATTGACGCGACTCGTTGTGTGCCTGCGCCTGGCGGTCATGGCGGCGGCGTTGTCTTCCGCCGGCTGGGGCCAATTCTCGCCTGGCCCGCTGTCGAGGGCTCACCACGCGCTCGACGGTCCGACACACTGCACCAGCTGCCACATCGGCGGCGGCGGAGCCCGCGAGTTTCGCTGTCTTTCCTGCCACACCGAAATCCGGCAGAGACTGGCAGCCAATCGCGGGCTGCATCCGTCGCTGGTCGGCAGGGGCCGCGCGGAGGACCAATGCGCGCGCTGCCACTCCGAGCATAACGGCGAGAATTTCGTCCCCACACGATGGGACGTCAGCCTGGACAAGTTCGATCACCGCAAGACCGGCTATGCGCTCGACGGCGCGCACGCCCGGCTCAAGTGTGCGAACTGTCACGCTCCCGAACATATACCGCAAACGATGCGGAAGGACATCCGCATGCAGGACCTGAAGCGCACTTACCTGGGGCTGAGCAGGGACTGCGCGACCTGCCATCAAGACGAGCACCGGGGACAACTCGGCACTTCGTGCGAGCGCTGTCATGGCAGCACCCGGTGGAAGGACGTCTCGCGCTTCGATCACGCCACCGCGAAATTCCGGCTGACCGGCGCGCATGCGAAGGCGCCGTGCGAAAAATGCCATCAGCCTGTTGCGATGCCCGGGGCTGCCAAGCCGGTCGTGCGTTTTACCGGAATCGCTTTCGCCCAATGCAGCGCGTGTCACCGGGATGTACACGAGGACGCGTTCGCCGCGGCTTGCGCGTCGTGCCACACGGATACCGGCTGGAAGCCCGCGCGCAACACGCCCGTACAGTTCGACCATTCCAAAACCAAGTTCCCGCTGGCTGGGAAACACGAAGGACTGGCTTGCGGAAAGTGCCACCAGACCGCGGATTTCAAGGCGCCGGTGGCCCACGAACGCTGCGCCGATTGCCACCGCGATCAGCATGGCGGGCAGTTTGTCTCGCGGGCCGATCACGGCGAGTGCGGCGATTGCCACACCGCCGCCGGCTGGAAGCCCTCCACTTATACCGCGGAGTCCCACGCCGCGAGCGCGTATCCGCTGGCCGGACGCCACGCAGCCGTTCGCTGCGACGCGTGCCATAAGCCCGCCGGCGCCGCGACGGTCTACCGGGTCGCATTCCAGAAATGCATCGACTGCCACCGCGACCCGCACGCCGGACAGTTCACCGCCGCTTCCACGGGCGGCCGGTGCGAAACCTGCCACACCGTGAACGGTTTCCATCCGGCCGAGTTCACGCTGGCACGGCACCAGAAAACGAAATTCCCTTTGCACGGCGCGCACCTGGCGGTTGCCTGCAACGATTGCCATAAGGCCGCTGCCCGCGGACAGGCGGTGGCGTACCACTTCGCCGGCCTTGCCTGTACGACTTGCCATCTCGATCCGCATCAGGGGCAGTTCGCCGGGCGCATGGCCCACCCCGCGGCGGGCGGCGCTTCCGGTTGCGAGGCGTGCCACAACGACGGCCGCTGGCAGGATGTCACGAAGTTCGATCACGCAACCACGCCGTTTGCCCTGACCGGCGCGCACCTCGGTGTTTCGTGCCAGCAGTGCCACAAGGCAACGGCGCTTTCGACCGGCCTGCGCCGCGTGGTCTATCGGAGCGCTCCGCTGGCCTGCGCCGGCTGCCATGAGGACATCCATGGCGGCCAGTTTACGGATTCCGCCGGGAAACAGGATTGCGCAGCCTGCCACACCACCAACAGGTGGCCGGACGCCCGATTCGACCACTTGCGGACCGCCTTTCCGTTGATAGGCGCTCACCGCGACGTGCCCTGCCGCGATTGCCACCGGAACCGGAAAGAGGTGAACGGCCGGTCCGTCCTCTTCTATAAACCGACACCCAAGGAATGCTCAGGCTGCCATGGACCGAAAACGATATAAGCGATGGGGAGCAATCCTGGCGCAGGCCGGAATGCTTGCGGCGCTCACCTGGCTCGGGGCCCAGACCATGCAGCGCGGACCGGTCCGCAGCCCGCACGGGGACCTCAGGGTTCCCTGCGGCAGTTGCCACACCTCCATCAGCTGGTCGCCGCTCCGCGCTGTTCCCGAGTTCAATCACAATCGCGAGACCACGTTCCGGCTGAGCGGGATGCACCAGAAAGTGGACTGCAAGCTCTGCCACGCCAGCCTGGTTTTCACGCAGGCCGGGACTAAATGCGCCGATTGCCACGCCGATATCCACCGCCGGCAGTTCGGCGCCCGATGCGAGGATTGCCATACGGTACGCGGCTGGGAAACGGGACGGCAGGCCGCGCGCGAGCACTCGCCGCGCTTTCCGCTGACCGGCGCGCATGCCGCCCTCGATTGTGAAACCTGCCACAAAGGCGCCGGCGCCGCGCAGTTCACCGGGCTTTCCGTGCAGTGCGGCTCGTGCCACATCGCGGACTTCAACGGCGCCACCACGATAGACCATCGCGCGGCCGGCTTCTCCATCTCCTGCGAGCAGTGCCACAACACGGATTCGTGGCTCTCGGTGAAATTCGACCACGCCCGCTTCACGGGATTCGCGCTCGTCGGCATGCACGCCACCCTGGCGTGTGCCTCCTGCCATGCGGGCAACCGCTTCAAGGGAACGCCGGCGGATTGTTATAGCTGCCACACGGCGGATTATGTCGGCACCAATAATCCGAATCATGCGGCGGCCGGGTTCCCCACTAACTGCTCGCTATGCCACGGCTCCGATAGCTGGCTCACCGCCACATTCAACCATGCCACCGCCGGATTCCCGCTCACCGGGGCGCACGCCACGGTGCCGTGCCAGCAGTGCCACGTGAATAACCAGTTTGCCAACACGCCGACGCAGTGCCAGGGGTGCCACATGCAGGACTTCAACGGAACGACCGACCCCAACCACGCGGCCGCGGGCTTCCCGCAGGATTGTTCGCTGTGCCATTCCACGGTCAACTGGCTGAACGCAACCTTCGACCATTCGAAAACGGGGTTTGCGCTCACCGGCGCGCACACGCCGCTGGCCTGCGCGTCGTGCCACACCAACGGGCAGTTTACGGGACTCAGCGCGACGTGCGTTTCGTGCCACTTGAAAGACTTCAACTCCGCAACCAATCCGAACCACGTGACCAGCGCGTTCCCGCAAACCTGCGAGGTGTGCCATAGCACCACCGCGTGGTCGCCCGCGTCGTTCAACCACAACCAGACCAGCTTTCCTTTGACCGGCGCCCACGTGAACGTGGCCTGCGCAAGCTGCCATATCAATAACGTGTTCGCGGGCACGCCTGCCGACTGTTACTCGTGCCACAAGACGGAGTACCAGACCACCAACAACCCGAATCACGCGGCATCCGGCTTCCCGACCACCTGCGCCAGCTGCCATAACACCACCAGCTGGACCGGCGCCACGTTCAACCATAGCCAGTTCCCGATTTACTCAGGCAACCACGCCCACGCCTGGACCACCTGCGGGGACTGCCATACCAATTCCAGCAATTACCAGGTGTTCTCCTGCATCAACTGCCACACGCACGACCAGGCCTCGACCGACCCGCATCATCGTAGCGTGCGCGGATACGTCTACGCGCCGACCAGTTGTTACTCATGCCATCCGACGGGAGGAGCCGGCCGATGAGACTTTTCCGGCGGACTCTGCTCGTGGCGTTGTGCGGCGCCTCTTCGCTCGGAGCCCAGCAGTTTCACATCAAGTACGTTGCGCGCGACGCGGTCTACATCGACGGCGGGAGCGCTGCGGGCGTCGCGGAGGGGATGAAGCTCGAGGTGCACCGCAAGAACTCCGCGGGCGCCGACCAGTTGCTCGGCGAAATCGCGGTGGTCTCCGTGGCCGGCGTTTCGGCGGTCTGCGAGATCAAGGCTTCCACCGCGCCCTTCCAGGCGGGAGACCTCGCGCTGCTCACTTCGAGCGACGCACAGAAGAGCCAGATCCTCCGAACGGCCGGCGCCGGCGCGCATTACGCCCAGACCATCACGTTTACCGAAGGCGACCCGATCGAGGAGGAGGCGCGCGACTATATCCCGAAGCCACCGCTGCCCGAGGTGAACCGCATCCGCGGCCGGATCGGCTTCGAGTACACCGGCATCCACGACCAAAGCGGCGCGAGTTTCTCCGAGTTCGGGCTCGTGGTGCGTGCCGACATGACCCGCATCGGCGGCAGTTACTGGAACCTCAGCGGCTACAACCACTTCATGTTCACGGCCAGCGGAGGCACCGGCCAGAATGCCACGCTGAACGATTTGCTCAACCGGACGTATCACATCGCCCTGACTTACGACAATCCGCAATCCAACTGGACCATGGGATTCGGCCGCTTCTTTCTTCCCTGGGCCTCAAGCCTCAGCACGATCGACGGCGGATATGTCGCGCGCCGCGTCAGCAAGGCGGTGACGGCCGGAATGTTTGCCGGCACCACCCCCGACCCTACGTCGTGGAACTACGCGCCGAACCGGGAAGAGACGGGCGCGTTCGTCAGCGTGGCGGGCGGCACTTACGAAGGCTTGAAGTATATGTCCACTTCCGGAATTGGCATGTCGCGGCTGAGCTGGCGGCCGGAGCGCGAGTTCCTGTTCTTCGAGAACACCGTCTCCTGGAAGCGCTATTTCAGCATCTATCAGGCCCTCGAAGTGGACCGCTACCACGCCACGCTGGAGCGTCCCACCGCATCCGGAACGGCCGTGGCCCGCAGTTTCGTGACGCTCCGGTTCGAGCCGGAACGCTGGATTTCGTTCGACCTGAACGACAATTACTTCCACGATTTCCCCGCCTTCGACCCGCGGCTGGTGGGGACCGGCCTGCTCGATAAGGTGCTGTTTCAGGGCCTGAGCGGCGGGGCCCGCGTCAACCTTTACTGGGGCGCGCAAGCTTACTTCGATGTGGGGCGCAGCAAGGGGACCAGCGACCCCAAAGCGACGTGGAACTACCTCGGCGGCCTCAGCCTGAAAGAAATTGCCCGCACCGGGATTCGCGCCGACTTCCATTACACACGCTTCAACGGATCTTACGGGCAGGGGAATTACCGCGCTCTCACGCTGGACAGAAATCTCAGCGAAACGCTGCGCCTCGAACTGCAGGCAGGCCAGCAGGATTTCGTATCTCCGTTCACCAGCCAGACGAGGGCGCGCTTCATCAACGGGAATCTGGACTGGATGTTCGCGCGTCACTACTTCATCGGCGCCGGGTTGACGGTCTATCGAGGGCAGTCGCAAAACTATACGCAGAGTTTCTTCACCATGGGATACCGATTTTGATATGAAGGGCCTCGCGTTGTTTCTGATCTTCGGCAATCTGGCGACGCCGGCGGTGCCGGCCCGGCAGGACCTGCTGCGCCGCACGGGCAAGGCGATCGAGAGCTTCTGGGAGCAGTTATCGGGTGTCAGTTGCATCGAGACGGTGCAGCAGATCAAATTCGCTCCAGGCGGCAGGATCGCGTACCGCCAGGACGGGTCTTTCGATTACCTGGTCCTGCTTCAGCTGACGGGCAACGACATTATCGTCGATGAATCGCGCGCCCCCGTCGGCGGAACCGAAACACGGAAGAACGTACCGATGCTCATCACCAACGGATTCTCCACCCTGGCGTTCATCTTCCACCCCGTCTTTCAAAGTTCGTTCGAGTATTCGCCTCCGGAGCCGGCGGAGCTGGACGGGCGGCCGCTTTTCGCGGTACGCTTCCGGCACATCGCGGGCGCCCGTTCGCCATCCGTCCTGAAGGTGCGAGATCGCGAATACCCGGTTCCGTGGCAGGGCGTGGCATGGATCGACCCGGCAACCGCGGCCGTCGTCCGCATCTCCGCGGCGATGATGCCCGGCCTGGAGGACCTGGGCGTGAAGGCGATCACGGCGGACGTCACCTACGCGCCGGTGGAGTTCAAAGACGACCCCGCCGCGCACTGGCTGCCGGCTGCCGCGACCGTCGAAGTGGAAACCGCCCGCCAGCATTGGCGAAACGTCCATAGCTTCGCGAACTACCGCCTGTTCTCGGTGGACGTGAAGACCAACACCAGGGTGCCGCAATGAGCGCCGCTGTCTCCCCGCCCCGCCGCGTTGCGCCCGACGCCGCCCGCAAGCGGCGCCATCGACGGTGGATCCAGGCCGGCGCCGTGTTGTCGTCGGCCGTCACGCTTGCGCTGCTGGTTTACGGGCTCCGATATTACGCGCTGACCGCGCCGCAACGGGCGGTCTCGCCGCTCAACCGCGCGTTGCGGCCGAGCGGCAGCATCGGGATCGCCCTGGGAATCGCCGGGACCGTGCTGCTGCTCCTGATTGCGATCTATCCTCTCCGCAAGCGCTGGAAGTGGCTTTCGAAAAAGGGGAAGACGAAGCACTGGCTCGACTACCACATCCTGATGGGCCTGGTTGCTCCGGTCCTCATCACGTTTCACACATCGTTCAAATTCCGCGGCGTCGCCGGACTGGCGTACTGGAGCATGATCGCGGTGGTGATCAGCGGCCTGGTGGGACGTTATCTCTACTCGATGATTCCGCGAAAGCTGGGCGAAATCGAGATGTCCTTCGAGGAAGCGGAGCGCGCGCGATCAGCTCTTACGGACCTGATCGAGTCCCGGCACGTGCTCACGCGGGAGGAACTGGACTCGCTGATGGAGTTGCCCTCGAGGGACGAAGTGCGCAACATGCCGCTGCTTAAGACGCTGGCATTGATCATCCGGCTCGATGCGCGGCGCGCCTACAGGGCCCGGCGCCTGCGGAGGAGAGCGGCGTATCACGTGGTGAACAATGCCGAGCTGCAGCAGACGCTGGCGCTGGCCGCCCGGCAGGCCCGGCTCGCAAAGAACGTGCTCTTCCTGGCGAAGATCCGCCGCATGTTCCAGCTCTGGCACGTGATCCACCGTCCGTTCAGCATCTCGCTGGCCGTGCTCGCGCTACTGCACATCGCGGTCGTGACGTTTCTGGGTTATTTCTGAAAGCCCACACAAAAAAGCCGCTCCGGCGGTTGAAGCCGGAGCGGCAGACTTGCTTGGCTGTAAAGTTTTTAGAGACCCTTGTCGGCCAGGAACGCGATCAGGTCGACGACGCGGCAGGAATAGCCCCACTCGTTGTCGTACCAGGACACGATCTTCAGCAGGTTGCCGTCGAGCACCTTGGTCATCTGCGCATCGATGATCGAGCTGTTCGGGTTGTGCAGCATATCGCTCGACACCACCGGATCCTCGGTGTAGCCCAGGATGCCCTTCAGGCCGTTCTCCGACGCCGACTTCAATGCGGCGTTCACGGCTTCGGTCGTGGTCGGCTTCTCCAGGATCGCGACTAAATCCACCACCGAAACGTCCGGTGTGGGAACGCGCATCGAATAGCCGTCCAGTTTGCCCTTGAGCTGCGGCATCACAAGGCCGATCGCCTTGGCGGCGCCGGTCGTGGTGGGGATCATGTTAAGGGCGGCTGCACGCGCGCGGCGCAGGTCTTTGTGCGGGAAATCGAGCACGTTCTGGTCGTTCGTGTAGCTGTGAATGGTGGTCATCGAGCCCTTCTGGATGCCGAAGTTCTCGTGGATCACTTTCACGACCGGGCCGAGGCAGTTGGTGGTGCAGGAAGCGTTCGAAATGATGTTGTGCTTCTTGGGATCGTAGGTGCCGTCATTCACACCGAGGACCAGCGTGACGTCTTCGTTCTTCGCCGGAGCGGAGATGATGACCTTCTTCACCGAGCCCCGGATGTGCTTGCAGGCATCCTTGGCATCGGTGAAACGGCCGGTCGATTCCACGACGATCTGCGCGCCTACGGAATCCCATGGCAGTTCCGCCGGATCCTTCTGGGCGAAAATCTTGATCCGCTTGCCGCCGATGGTGATGCTGTCCGCATCCGACGTGATCTCTTCGTGCAGTTGTCCGAGCACGGAATCGTATTTCAGCAGGTGCGCCAGCGTCTTGGTATCGGTTAGATCGTTTGCCGCGACAAATTCCACATCATCGCGGTGCAGACCGGCGCGGACGACATTCCGGCCGATGCGGCCGAAGCCATTAATGCCTACTTTGACTGCCATAGTTGTTTCTCCTGTATGAATGGGGGATCGGGCTTAATTTTCAGGATAACAAGATGCCGCTATCCCGGCAAGCCGGAGCCTGAGGTCCGAAATAGGCCTCGTCGTTCCACAAGCGCCCACACGAGGGTAGGCGCGCCGGGTATCCAAGTCTGACGCAGAGAATATAAGACGCGTACGCCCACTTGGGTCGGGGCGCGCCGTTTCTTTTGCAGTTGATACTCCTGCTCCTCCGGTGTCAGGATCGCGGGTTTCGGTTTGGTAGCCGGAGCGCCGGGTTTGTTTTTACAATTCCGTTCGGCAATTCTCTTTTGATCCCGTTGCTCCTTTCGACTGTGCTTGCCGGCCGGGCTCGAAGCGCACGGGCAGAGCGCGGACTGGCCCCGGAAACGGTTTAGCCCGCACCGGTACGCTGGCCTGCACGAAGCACAGCCCCCGGCACGGATTCACATGAAAAGGCGGCGACATGGGATCGCGGGCGAAGGTGGCGCCGCGGATATGCCGGCCGGTCTTCTTACAGAGCGTATCGTCCAACGCGGCCACCACCGGCGCCTGCGCCGAAGGCAGCAGCCCTGCCAGTCGATCGAAGATGGGATCGAACGAGGAGTCCGCCGGCGGGCGGGGGAGCGAGTGATGGCGGGCATTACGCGGTTCATCACGACGAAGCTCAAGGTGAACGAGCAGAAGAGTGCGGTAGCGCGACCGTGGGCGCGGGCGTTTCTGAGCTACTGCGAATCGGGAACCCAAGCGGCGAATCGCGCCGAAAGCGGTGGGCCGGTTCAAAGAGAAGGTTCGGGAGCCAACGCGGCGGACGGCAGTGCTCACGGCCCGTGGAGGCTGGCGAGCGGCCCGGCACTCGCCAAGGCACTGCCCAAGGCTTACTTCGATTCGCTCGGGATTCCGAGATTGACTGCCGGACGATAGCTCAACCCGCCGGACCGCCGATGCGGACCCGCATGTGTCCGGTGGTGTGACAGGGAAAGCTGGCGGCGGCCTGCCCATGTTTTAAACGAGCGCAGGCCGGGAGGCCTGGCCGGGAGGAGTGCGCCACTTCCGTCCAGTCCTCTACTGCACCCTTCCGCCCCCGCCTGGCATCCATTAAATGAGCAATCTTGACTAAGAAGTACAGATTAGCTAATGTGATGGTAGCCCAACAGGTTAGGAGTATAGACTGGTGAGCGAATCCACCAATACGATAGAGACCCTTGCAAATCAGGAATATAAGTGGGGTTTCGTCACGGACATCGAAGCCGATTCGATTCCGCGCGGCCTGAGCGAGGATGTAGTCCGCCTGATTTCTGCCAAAAAGAAGGAGCCCGAGTGGCTGCTCGAATGGCGCCTTAAGGCGTACCGGCACTGGCTCACCATGAGCGAGCCCACGTGGGCCAACGTTCACTATCCGAAGATCGACTACCAGGACATCATTTATTACGCGGCGCCGAAGACGAAAATCGACGGGCCGAAGAGCCTGGATGATGTCGATCCGGAGCTGCTGAAGACCTACGAAAAACTGGGCATCCCATTGAAAGAGCAGGAGTTGCTGGCGGGGGTCGCGGTGGACGCGGTATTCGACAGCGTCTCGGTAGCGACCACCTTCAAAGAGAAGCTCAAGGGGATGGGGATCATCTTTTGCTCCTTCTCCGAGGCGGTGCAGGAGCATCCGGAACTGGTCCGGCAATATCTCGGGTCGGTGGTGCCCTCGTCCGACAACTTCTTCGCGGCGCTTAACTCGGCGGTGTTCAGCGACGGCTCGTTCTGCTACGTGCCGAAGGGCGTTCGCTGCCCGATGGAGCTCTCCACGTACTTCCGGATCAACGCCAAAGACACCGGGCAGTTCGAGCGGACCCTGATTGTGGCCGATGAAGGCGCGTACGTCAGCTATCTGGAAGGCTGCACGGCCCCCATGCGCGACAAGAACCAGTTGCATGCGGCGGTGGTGGAGCTGGTCGCCCTGGATAATGCGCAGGTCAAGTATTCCACGGTGCAGAACTGGTATCCGGGGGATAAAGAAGGCAAGGGCGGCATCTACAACTTCGTGACGAAGCGCGGGGCCTGCCGCGGGGTGAATTCCAAGATCTCCTGGACGCAGGTGGAGACCGGGTCGGCCATCACCTGGAAGTATCCCAGCTGTCTGCTGATCGGCGACAACTCGGTGGGCGAGTTCTACTCGGTGGCGCTGACCAACCACTACCAGCAGGCGGACACCGGGACGAAGATGATCCACATCGGGAAGAACACCAGTTCCACCATCGTCTCCAAGGGCATTTCGGCGGGGCACGGGCAGAACACGTATCGCGGCGGGGTGAAGATTCTGAAGGGCGCCACGGGCGCGCGGAACTACTCGCAGTGCGATTCGATGCTGCTGGGCGACCAGTGCGGCGCCCACACGTTCCCGTACCTGGAGGTGAAGAACACGTCTTCGCAGGTGGAGCACGAAGCTTCGACCTCGAAGATCGGGGAAGACCAGATTTTCTACTGCCGGCAGCGCGGGCTTTCCACCGAAGACGCGGTCTCTATGATCGTGCACGGGTTCTGTAAGGAAGTGTTCCGCGAACTGCCGATGGAGTTCGCCGTGGAGGCGCAGAAGCTGCTCGGAGTGAGTTTAGAAGGAAGCGTTGGATAAAAGAGGAATGCCGCTACTCGAAATCAAGAACCTGCACGCCACTGTTGGCGACCGTGAAATCCTCAAAGGTATCGACCTATCCGTGAACGCGGGCGAGGTGCACGCCATCATGGGGCCGAACGGCTCCGGCAAGAGCACGCTCGCTGGAGTGCTGGCGGGGCGCGAGTTGTACACCGTGACCGCAGGACAGGTAACGTACGACGGGAAAGACCTGCTGGAGATGGCTCCCGAAGAGCGCGCCCGCGAGGGCGTGTTTCTCGCGTTTCAGTACCCGGTGGAGATCCCGGGCGTGAGCAACATGTATTTCCTGAAGGCCGCCCTGAACCAGACCCGCAAGCACCGCGGGCTGGAAGAGCTGGACGCGATGGACTTCCTGAACCTGGTCCGCGAAAAAATGAAGCTGATGGAGATGGACCAGGCGCTGCTGAACCGTCCCGTGAATACGGGCTTTTCGGGCGGCGAAAAGAAGCGCAACGAGATCTTCCAGATGGCCGTGCTGGAACCGCGGCTGGCGATTCTGGACGAGACGGATTCGGGGCTGGACATCGACGCGCTGCGGACGGTGGCCGGCGGCGTGAACGCGCTGCGCGGTCCCGAGCGGTCGATGATCGTGGTCACACACTACCAGCGGCTGCTGAACTACATCGTGCCGGATTATGTGCACGTGCTGGCCGAGGGACGGATCGTGAAATCGGGCGGCAAGGAACTGGCGCTGGAACTGGAAGAAACGGGCTATGCCGGGCTCGGGATCTTCGACGACGAGGAGGCACTCCCACCCCAGCAAACCAACAACGTCTTAGCCGGGGGCTTCGGGGTCGGCAAGGTATGACGACGGCCGTTTCGGAACAGATCGGTCACTGGGTTGCGGCATTCACCGCGCAGCCGGTATCGCCGTTCCAGGCGTTCCGTGAGGCGGCGTTTCAGCGCTTTTCGGAGCTGGGCTTTCCGACGACGCACGACGAGGATTGGCGGTTCACGAATGTAGCACCGATCGCCAGAAAAGACTTTCGAGTGATTCCCGCGGGCTACAGTGTGCGGCTCTCGGGCGCGCAAAAAGTCGAAGCCTCAGGCTCTTATTTCGACCCGGCGCGGCCGGCGACGGAAGCCAACCCTTTTCGGGCGCTGAACGCCGCCTTTACGGACAGTCCGTGCGTGCTGAGGGTGCCGAAGGGTGCGGTGCTCGACGAGCCCATCGAGATTGTTCACACCATCGCGGCGGGCGGATGGACAGCGGTTCACCCGCGCATCTTGATCTTTGTGGAGACCAATGCGCAGTGCACCATCGTCGAACGATACAGCGGCTCGGGCCCGTATCTTACGAATGCCGTGACCGAGATCGTGGCCGGGGAAGGCGCGATCGTGGATCACTACCGGGTGCAACAGGAAAGCCCCGAAGCCTATCACGTCTCGACCATGCAGGCGACGCTGGGGCGGAGCGCGAATTTTTCGTCGCACTCGATTTCGCTGGGCGGCGCGCTGGTGCGGAACGATGCGGTAGCGGTGCTGTCGGAAGGTACGGAAGCCACGCTGAACGGGCTGTATATCGTGAACGGGGCGCAGCACGTGGACAATCACACGGTGATCGACCACGCGATGCCGCACGGAACGAGCCACGAGCTTTATAAAGGCATTCTGGACGGGAAGGCGAGCGCGGTGTTCAACGGACGCATCATGGTCCGCAAGGACGCGCAGAAGACGGATTCGAAGCAGACGAACAAGAACCTGGTGCTGTCGGATGAAGCGGTGATCGACACGAAACCCGAGCTGCAGATCTTCGCGGACGACGTGCGCTGCACGCACGGCGCAACCATCGGGCAGATCGACGCCGAGTCGATGTTTTATCTGCGGTCGCGCGGCATTGGAAAAGAGGACGCCAGAAGCCTGCTGATTTACGCGTTCGCGCAGGACATCGTGGACCGCATCAAGGTTCCGGCCCTGCGAGAAACGCTGGAACGTAGTCTATTCGAGAAATTTCATGAGCACGCTCACTAAGATGGTCGGCTCGGATTTCGACGTGGACAGGATCCGCGCCGAATTCCCGGTTCTCCGGCAGACGATACATGGTAAGCCGCTGGTCTATCTGGACAGCGCCGCAACGGCCCAGAAGCCGTACGCGGTGATTGAAGCCATTCGCCGGTTCCACGAGGTGGATTGCGCGAACATTCACCGCGGGGTGCACGAGCTGAGCCAGCGCTCGACGGCGGCGTACGAAGAGACTCGCGTCAAGGCCAGGAAGTTTCTGAACGCCAGGAACCGCAGCGAGCTGATCTTCGTCCGGGGGGCGACGGAGGCCATCAACCTGGTGGCGAGCTCCTGGGGCAGGCACAACGTCAGGGAAGGCGACGAGATCGTCGTCTCCGCGATGGAGCACCACTCCAACATCGTGCCGTGGCAGATGCTGGCCGAGGAGAAGAGCGCGAAGCTGCGTGTCATCCCCATGAACGATCGGGGCGAACTGATTCTCGAAGAGTACGAGAAGCTGCTCAACCCGCGGACCCGGATGGTGGCCTTCTGCCATGTTTCGAACGCACTCGGCACGATCAACCCGGCGCGGGAAATCATCGAGATGGCGCATCGCGCGGGCGCCCTGGCGCTGGTGGATGGCGCCCAGGCGGCGCCGCACATGAAAGTGGACGTGCAGGCGCTCGATGCGGATTTCTACGCGTTTTCCGGCCATAAAGTGTGCGGGCCGACGGGGATCGGGATTCTCTACGGCAAAACGAAACTGCTGAATGCCATGCCACCCTACCAGGGCGGCGGCGACATGATCCGGACCGTCACGTTCGAGAAGACCACGTACAACGAGCTGCCCTACAAGTTCGAGGCCGGCACGCCCAACATCGCGGGCGGTATCGGGTTGGGGGCGGCGCTCGATTACGTCACGCACATCGGGCTGGACCGGATCGCGAATTACGAGCACGAACTGCTGGTGCATGGGACCGAAGCGCTGTCGCGGATCCCGGGGCTGCGGATGATCGGCACGGCGCGCGAAAAGGCGGCGGTGCTCTCGTTCGTGATCGAGGGAATTCACCCGCACGATATCGGGACGGTACTCGACCGGCAGGGGATTGCGGTGCGGACCGGGCATCATTGCGCACAGCCGGTCATGGACGCCTTTCAGATTCCCGCCACCACGCGGGCTTCGCTGGCGTTCTACAACACAATTTCGGAGATCGACGCCCTGGCGGCCGGTCTTCTGAAGGTGAAGGAGATTTTCTCCTGATGGTAGACGATCTTTACCAGGAAATCATCCTGGACCACAGTAAGCGCCCGCGGAACTGTCATCCGATGGACGACGCGAACCGCAAGGCGGAGGGCTACAATCCTCTCTGCGGCGACAAGCTGAAGTTGTTTCTCAAGGTGGAAAACGACGTGGTGACCGACGCCAGTTTCATCGGCTGCGGTTGCGCCATATCGACTGCCTCGGCATCCCTGATGACCGAAAGTCTGAAGGGCAAGACCCGCGAGGACGCCCTCAAGCTGCTCGATAAGTTTCACGAACTCCTGACCACGGATACGCCGGCCAGCCATGACCTGGGCAAACTGGTGGTCTTTTGTGGAGTTCGCGACTATCCGGCGCGTGTGAAATGCGCGACGCTGGCATGGCACACGCTGAAATCGGCATTGAACGGCGCCGCCGCCGACCCCGTGACTACGGAATGAGTTTGAAAGAGCAGGTAATCGCGGCACTCCGGAAGGTCTACGACCCCGAGATGCCGGTCAATATTTACGAATTGGGGCTGATCTACGGCGTCGAGGCCGGAGAGGCGGGCGAGGTGCGGATCCGGATGACGTTGACCGCGCCGAACTGCCCGGTTGCCGGGTCGCTGCCGGCCGAAGTGGAACGCGCGGTGCGCGCGGTGCCCGGAGTAGCGTCCGTGGAACTGGAGTTGACGTTCGATCCGCCCTGGACCAAGGAGCGGATGTCGGAAGCCGCGAAACTGGCGCTGGGAATCGAAGACGTCATTCCGGTAACGAGGCTGCGAAGATGAAGCTGAGTGCCAACGAGGAGTATGGGCTTCGATGCCTGGTCCGGCTAGGCTACGCGGAATTTGCCGGCCAGGGGCTTACGATTCCGGAAATCAGTCAGGCCGAAGGCGTTTCTCCGGCATACGCAGCGAAAATTCTGCGCGTCTTGCGGAAGGGCGGGTTCGTAAAGGCCGCGCGCGGCAAGGACGGCGGGTATACCCTGGCCCGGTCTGCGGATTCGATCGTCATTGGCGACGTGATCAACGTGCTCGGCGGCCGCCTGTTCGAAAGCGATTTCTGCGACAGCCATTCCGGCCAGGCTGCGATCTGCACCCGCTCGGTGGATTGCTCGGTGCGCTCGCTGTGGAGAGCGATCCAGGTGGCGGTGGACCAGGTGCTGAGCAACGCGACCCTCCGCGACCTGCTTCAGAACGAAGAGGACATGAACTCCTGGGTGCGGACGATTCCCGGGCCGAAAGGGCTGCAGGTTCTGCAATAGTCGTGTTTCCAACATTTAAATCGAATTGAAACCGAACGGCGTTATAATGGGGGCAGATGGTATTCAGCCGCCCGTTTAGATGGGCTGTCGAAGGTTCGGATTCCTTCCATCACGAATATCCTTCCCTGTCTCGTATTATTTCCTGGAGGTACCCAAGACTCACTCAATGAAAGCCAGCGTGCGCATCTCCCGAGGCGTCGAAAGCCTCTTTGGCACCCGCGATGAGAACATCCGGTTGATCGAATCGGGGTTGAGCATTCACACTCAACTGGTCGACAACAGCCTGGAAATCGAAGGCGACGCGCAGAACGTCTCCCGGGCGGAAAGCATCCTGGAAGACTACAACACCCTGATGCGCGAGGGTTACGCTTTCAATAACGGCGATCTCAACAGCTATCTCCGGATCGTTATGGTCGATCCGGAAGTGTCGCTGCGCGCCCTGGTAAACAGCGGAAAGCAGCGCAGTTTCGGTAAGAAGTTGCTGGCGCCGAAGTCTGTAAACCAGCGGCGGTACCTGGAGGCGATCGAACGCAACGATCTGGTGTTCGGGATCGGACCCGCGGGAACCGGCAAAACGTATCTCGCGGTGGCCATGGCGATCTCCGCGCTGTTGAATAAGCAGGTAGCGCGCATCATTCTCACCCGCCCCGCGGTGGAAGCAGGGGAGCGGCTGGGCTTTTTGCCGGGCACGCTGCAGGAGAAGGTGGATCCCTACCTTCGCCCGTTGTACGATGCGCTCTACGATATGCTGGACAGCGACCGGGTGGAGAAACTGCTGGAACGCAATGTCATCGAAGTCGCGCCGATCGCATTTATGCGAGGGCGTACCCTGAACGACAGCTTCATCATTCTCGACGAGGCCCAGAACAGCACGCCCGAGCAGATGAAGATGGTGATCACGCGCCAGGGGTTCAACTCCAAGATGGTGGTGAACGGCGATATCACCCAGATCGATCTCCCGACCGCGCGCCGTAGCGGACTGATCGACGCGGTGGACGTGCTCAGGGGAGTCGAGGGCATCAGCTTCGTGCAGTTCGACGAAAAAGACGTGGTGCGGCATACGCTGGTGCAGCGCATCGTGAAAGCGTACGAGCGGTATAACGAAACGATCGGCGCAGGCCGGCAGCTCACCCTGAAGCTGGCCGAACCGGAAGCGCTTGCGGCGGAAACCGCGCCACAGGCTTAATTCCGCGCCATGTCCTCACCCGACGGCAGTACTGTCATATTTCGACGAGTTCCCGCGGACGTCCGCCCGCGGGCGTTTCTCCTGTTTGCGAGGAAAGTGCAGAGGGTGGTTGCGAAGGGGCGGGCATTCGACTGCCTCGTAACCGGCGATGCGGAGATCAGAAGACTGAACAGGGATTTTCGCGGGAAGGATTACGCGACAGATGTTTTGTCTTTCCCTTCAGGAAACGGGCAGGCCGGGAGGCCTACCCTACTGGGCGATATAGCGATTTCCGCGGCGAGGGCGAGGGCGCAGGCGCGGGAATTCGGGCACACCACCGAAGAGGAACTTCGCGTGCTCCTCCTACATGGGGTGCTTCACCTTCTCGGAATGGACCATGAGCGCGATAGCGGGCACATGGCTCGTGCCGAAGAGCGATGGCGCGCGGCGTTGGGGCTTTCGAGCGGGCTGATCGCGCGGGTGCGGGCATGATCTTCGCGGTTGCCATTGCCGCCATTGTGGCCATCCCGCTCCTTGGGCTGGTGACGCTGGTTCAACTCCTGTACCTCGAAAGCCTACGCTTGCGGACGCGCGACCTGCCGGCGCTGAAGTTCTTCAAAGACACCCTGGAAGACCGGATCAAGCTGAAAACCGTTCAGGGCGCGGACTCCTTTTCGCTGATCAAACATACCCTGCTGGTGCTGCTCGGCCTGCTGTTCTTCGGCTGGTTTGCCGACGGGCAGGTCTGGACGGCAGAGGTCTTCTGGAAGGCGGTGCTGGCTTCGTGCCTGACGATGCTGGGCGTGAGCTACGCGCTGCCGCAGTTTCTGTACCGCCGCACTTCGTGCCGCTGGCTGCTGCCGGTTGTCCCGCTGCTTCGGATGCTGGCGTGGATCGCACGCCCGTTCGACGCCCTGCTCGAGTTCTTCCTGAGTCTGATCGAGCTGACCGACGATACTTCGGCCAAGGAGGACGAACCCACTCCGGCGGAGAACATCGACGCCCTGATCTCGGCCGGCACTGAGGAAGGGCTGATCGAGGAAGAGGATCGGAAGCTGATTCAATCCGTAGTGGAGTTCGGCGACAAAGTGGCGCGCGAGGTGATGACGCCGAGGCCGAATATCGTGTCGATCGCCGCCGACGCCACGCTGGAGCAGTTGCGGCAGTTGGTCATCAACGAGCAGTATTCCCGAATTCCCGTGTACGAAAACAATATCGACCAGGTCATCGGCTTCGTACACGTGCGCGACATGTTCGAACTCGAAGAGCAGGAACGGGAGCATCACGTCGTACGGGAACTGATTCGCCCCATTTCGTTCGTCCCTGAAACCAAGCCGGTGAGCGACCTGATGCGGCAGATGCAGCAGGAGAGCACCCACATGGTGATCGTGGTGGACGAATACGGCAACACGGCGGGGCTCGCCAGCATGGAGGACCTGCTCGAGGTGATCATCGGCGAGATCCGCGACGAGCACGAACCGGAGAGCGACGTCGTCGAGGATGGCCACGGCGGATACATCGTTTCCGGCAGCTTTGATCTGGACCGGATTGCCGACCTGTTCTCGAACTTCCACAGGGAGGAAGAGATCGAGTCCACCACGGTCGGCGGCTTGGTGAGCGAGTGGCTGGGCAGAGTGCCCAAGCCGGGAGAATCGGTGGACAGGGATGGAATCCGCGTCGAGGTTCTGGCAGGTGACGAACTTCGCGTGGCGCAGGTACGGCTCAGCAAATCGCAAGCGGTGGCTTCATGAACTCAGATTTCAAATCCGGTTTTATTTCGCTCGTGGGCCGGCCCAACACGGGAAAATCCACTCTATTGAACGCCATGGTCGGCCAGAAGGTGGCGATCGTGGCGGATAAGCCGCAGACTACGCGGACCTCGATCCAGGGCGTGGTGACTACGGCGGATGCGCAGATCGTTTTTCTGGACACTCCGGGTATTCACAAAGCGGATTCCCCGCTGAACAAGCGGCTGATGGACACGGTGCGCGCCGCTCTCGAAGAGCGCGACCTGCTGCTCTTCGTAGTAGACGCCGCGGCGAAGTTCGGCGAGGAGGACCGCCGCGCGCTCGACATGGTGCGGCGGGTGGAATCTCCGGTTCTGCTCGTGCTGAACAAGGTCGATCTCGTTAAGGAGAAACCGGCGCTGCTCCCGCTGATCGAACAGTACAAGACGATGTACGACTTCGCGGATTATCTGCCCGTTTCGGCAGTGCGCGGCACGGGGCTCGACGAGTTGCGAAAGGCCATCATGGACCGGCTTCCCGTTGGCCCGGCCTACTTCCCCGAAGACTACGTCACGGATCAGCCCGAGCGTTTCCTCGCGGCGGAACTGATCCGCGAGAAGGTTCTGTTGGCGACTCGCCAGGAGGTGCCGCACTCGGTGGCTGTGGCTGTCGATCAATGGGAGGAGACCCCGAGGCTCACCCGCATCTTCGCCACCATCCGGGTGGAGCGCGATGGGCAGAAGGCGATAATCATCGGATCCAAGGGTTCCATGCTCAAACGGGTCGGCACTCTGGCGCGCCAGGAGATGGAGCGAATCTTAGGGGTCAAGATCTTTCTGGACCTGCATGTGCGCGTGCAACCGCATTGGCGGGAAGAGGCGGCGTTTCTCAACGCTCTGGACTGGCGTACAATGGCGGGTAAGGATGATTCATAAACTGTTCGCGGCCCTCCTCGCGGTGGCCTTCGTGGCGAGCGTCTGTCTCGCGGCGGATAAGACGGTCATCAACGATAACGCCATTTACGACAACGTGCGCATCAAGCTGGCGGCCGATGCCGAGGTGAAGGGCGGCGCCCTGAAGGTGGACGTTAAGGACGGCGTGGTCACGCTGGCCGGGCAGGTGGACACCGAGCGCCAAAAATCCAAGGCCGCGAAGCTCGCCCACAAAGTGAAGGGCGTGAAGCAGGTCATCAACGATATCAGCCTCAAGGAGAAGAACGCGGGCAAATGACCCGCACGGTGCTGCTTGCCGCACTCTCCGCGCTCGCGCTGGCACAGGAACCTCCGAAGTTCGAATTCGAAACGCTTGCGAAAGGCCTGAGTTTTACCAAAGGCCCCGCATGGTCGAAAGACGGCTACCTGGTATTCAGCGATACCCCGTCGGATCGCCTGATGAAATGGGTGCCGGGCCATCAGGCCGAAGTCCTGCGGCGGGACGCACACGGCCCGAGCGGGAACGCGTTCGATGCGGAAGGCCGCCTGTACACGTGTGAAACGCGGACCCGGCGGGTGACGCGCACCGGCAAGCGCGGCGAAATACAAGTGCTGGCCGATCAGTGGGAAGGCAAGCGGTTGAACGCGCCGAACGAAATCGTCGTCAGCCGCCGCGGTCACGTCTACTTCACGGACCCCGCATTCGGAGAGCAGCAGGACCACAGGGAACTGGATTTTTACGGTGTGTACCACATTCCGCCGAAGGGTCCGATGAAACTGGTGGCGAAACAGGCAGGCCGGCCGGACGGCGTCACGCTATCGCCGGACGACCGCGTCCTTTACGTGGTGAACTCGGACGAGCGTAACGTGCGTGCGTACGACCTGGACAGGAATGGCGATGCTTCGGGCGAGCGGGTGCTGATTCCGAAGATTCCGGGAGTTCCGGGCGGCATCGCGGTGGACGAGAAGGGCAACCTCTACGTGGCGGCGAAAGGTATCTACATTTATAGCCCGTCGGGACAACTGCTGCGCACGCTCGAACTATCCAATCGCGCATCCGGTTGCGGCTTCGGGGATCTCGATTTCCAGACTCTCTTCATCACCGAGGGGTCCGAGGTCGTGCGTGCGCGCCTGGGTGTTCGAGGCGGGGATTGATCACCGAAGCAGATCGCCGCTACCCGCGGCGTCCGTTGGTGGGGGTGGGCGCGATCATGCTGGATGGCGACCGCATCCTGATGGCGCAGCGCGGCAAGGAGCCGCTGAAGGGATGGTGGTCCCTGCCGGGCGGCGCCCTGGAAACGGGCGAGTCGCTGCGGGAAGCCGTTCAGCGCGAAGTGCGGGAAGAGACCGGCCTGGAAATCGAGCCGGTGGACGTGTTCGAGATCTTCGAGCGCATTTTGCGGGACTCCGAAGGCGCTCCGGAATACCACTACGTCCTGATCGACTACGTTTGCCGGATCACCGGCGGCGACCTGCGCGCGGGCGACGATGTGTGCCGCGTGGAATGGGTACCCCGTCGGGACCTGGGCGCGCTGCAGATCACCGAGGGTACCCTGGGCGTCATTGAAAGGGCGTTTCAAAAGCGCCGAAACTATAAACTGAAACCGGGCAAACCGACTTGAAAAGCAGTTCCGAGGTACTTGAATTCGAATCTCTTCGCCAGTTGCTGGGGCGCTTTGTATCGAGCCCGCTCGGCAGGCGCGAACTGGAGAAGGTGGAGCCGCGGGCCGATCGCGACGCCCTGACGGAAGAACTCGCCGAGGCCGCCGAGGCGATCGAGTACCTGCGGCTGGCCTCGCGCCCGCAGCCGGCCACCCGCGGGGCAGCCATCCGGATCGATTTCGCCGGCCTGCCGGATGTCGAGCCGGCGGTGCACAAAATGCGGATCGAGGGCGCGAGCCTCGACCCCAAAGAGATCTTCGATATTTTCGCGCTGCTCGACCGCGCCGCCGACGCCAAGTCGCTGCTGAATGCCGCCGCGGAGCGCTTTCCGCGCCTTGGGCGCCGGGCCCAGGCGATCGGCGATTTTCGCCTGCTGCTGAAAGACCTGGAAGGCAAAATCCTGCCGGACGGCACGATCTCCGACCATGCCAGCGTGGCCCTGGGGCGTTTGCGGCGCGACATTGAGCGGCAGAAGAAGGCGATCCAGGAATCGCTCGAACGCTTTCTGAAGGCGCACCGCGAAGAGGGCGTGCTGCAGGAGGAATTCGTCACCATTCGCAATGAGCGTTTCGTGGTGCCGGTGATCGCGGGGCAGCGGCGCAAGCTCGACGGCGTGATTCATGGCGCGAGTTCGAGCGGGCACACCCTGTTCGTCGAGCCGCTCGAGACCATTGAGCTGAACAACGACCTGGTGCGGCTCTCCGAGGAGGAGGCGCGGGAAGTTCACCGCATCCTCCTCGAAATGACGGACCGCCTGCGGGGCTATGGCGAGTCTATCCGGCAGACGCTCGTGGTGATGGCGGAGTTGGAGCTGATCTTCGCCAAGGCGCGGTTTGCGCAGGAGTTCGATTGCGTGGTCCCGCGTTTCGGAGACCGCCTGCTGCTGCGCGATGCGCGGCACCCGCTGCTCGAAGACGTGCTGCGGCGCCGTCGCAAAGCCGCCGTTCCGATCAGCCTGGAATTAAGCCGCGACCGCCGCACCTTGCTGATCAGCGGACCCAACACGGGCGGCAAGACGGTCACGCTGAAAACCGTCGGGCTGCTGAGCCTGATGGCGCAATCCGGGCTGCCGGTGCCGGCCGCCGAGGCCGAGTTCCCGATCTTCGAGCAGGTCCTGGCCGATATCGGCGACTACCAGTCCATTCAGGAAAACCTCAGCACGTTTTCCGCGCACGTATCCAACATCCGCGAGATGGCGCTCGACGTCACGCCCGATTCCCTCGTCCTGCTGGACGAACTCGGCTCTGCGACCGACCCCGAGGAGGGCGGCGCACTGGGCGTTGCCGTGGTGGAGCATTTCCGCGCGGCGGGAGCGTACACGCTGATTTCGACGCACCTGATGGCGCTGAAGATCTACGGCGCTTCGACCGAAGGGGTGGTCAACGGCTCGATGGGCTTCGACGAACAGACGTTCGAGCCGACCTTCCAGCTCCGGCTGGGATTGCCCGGGAAATCGGCGGGGCTCGAGATCGCCACGCGGCTCGGCATTCCGGAAGACATTGTGCTGCGGGCGCGGCGCTCCATGAGCGACCGCGAGCGCGATGTGACCCGCTTCCTGGCCGAGTTGCACCGGCGGCTCGAAGAGACCCAGACGCTCGAACGGTCGCTGCGGGAGAAACTGGCCGAACTCGAGAAGCGCGAAAAGGAACTGGCGCGCGAGTGGGAGAAGCGCGAGACCGCGAAGCTGAAGGAACTCGAGCGGCGGACGGACGAGGCGCTCGCGAAGTTCGAAGAACAGGCGCACGAGACCATCGGAAAGATCGCGCAAGGCGGCGACCGCCGTAAGGCCGAGCAGGATGCGTTACGCCGGATCTCGAAAACCAAGCGCGAGTTGCGGGAGGATTTCCAGACCACGGTGCTCGCCACCCAGGACGAGGCGCGGCAGGGGACGCTCCAACCGCTGCGCATCGAAGAGGGCGTCCGGGTGCGGCTGCGCGATGTGCGCGAACCGGCGCGTGTCCGGCGCAAACTGGGCAACGACCGCCTGGAAGTCGAGGCCGGGTTCATGAAGCTGCAGGTCTCGGTGGACGATGTGATCGAGGTGCTGCCGGAAGCGCCCACCCAGGGCGGTAAGCTGCCGAAAGGCGTGAGCTACCGTCCCGCACCGGAACTGGCGCCGGTGCACCAGGAGATCAACGTAATCGGGCAGCGCGCCGAGGAAGCGTGCGACGCGGTGGACGAGTTTCTGGACCGCGCGGTGATGGCGACCGCCAGCCGCGTGCGGATTGTCCACGGGCATGGGATGGGCATCCTGAAGAAGGCCATCTCCGAGCTGCTCGGCAAGCATCCCCACGTGGCGAGGTTCTATCCCGCGCCGCAGCAGGAGGGCGGCGGCGGCGCGACCATCGTGGAATTGCGGGAATAAGGCAACCGCTCTGAGGTCGGATGGTAAGTGGGGCAGGCCTCCTGGCCTGCCCGGTTTGAAAGTAGGGGTCCGCCGGCTACCAGTCGAGCCTGAGCCCGAACTGCACGATCCGCTTCTCCAGCACCGTGCTCGAAGGAGCGAACGACGCGGGTAACTGGGCCAGCCCCAGCGAATCCACCGGCACCACAGTGTTCAGGGCCGTGATGTTTTCGCGGTTGAATACGTTATTGAACTCGGCGATGAACTTCGGCTTCAGGCGCTCCCACGTAAAGAACGTGCGCGTGTAGCGCGCGTCGATCTGGTAGATATTCGGCGTGCGCGCGGTGTTCCTGCCGATGAACAGCGGACGCGTGGGCACTTTGGTGTCGTTGTTCAGGTTCTTGTTCGCGGTGATGTTCTGCTGGTCTCCCGAGGAGAGGTTTCCGAGCAGCGCCAGTTCGTTGTGGCTCGCCAGCCACGTCAAAATGCGGTTGTCGAATTTGGCCGTGGGCGCGAAATACCAGCTCATCGTCAGCGCCTGCGGGCGGTTGACGATGCTGTTCCCCCGGTCGCGCGCGCGGCTGGTGTTGTCTTCGATGAAGAGGTTCTGCTCAAAGCTGTTGGCATCCGGCGCATCGCTGATGGAGTGCGACCAGGTGTACGAGGCGCTTACCTGGAAGCCCTGTGCCCAGCGGTGGTTGTAGTTCACCACCATGGCGTTGTAGTCCGTATTGGCGCCTACATCCTGCAACGTGATGTTGTTGAACCGCGGATCGAGACGCGTGGCGGCGTTCTGCGCACTCGAATAGACCGGCCGGCCATCCGCGAGGAATCCGGTGGGGTTGATCAGGTTCAGGTTGCGGAGATAAGTCAACTCACGGGCGCCGGTGTTGACGTACCCTACCGTCAGCGCGTCGTTACTGCTCAACTGGCGGGTGATCTGCACGCTGGTGTTGAGCGTGTAAGCGTTGCGGAAATTCGGCGTAACCGTCGTGATGTCGGCGGAGGCGGGGACAACCCCGGGCGTCAGCGTAATGACGTTCGGAAACGCGGGAGCCAGCGAACTGCTTGCCGGAATCGACGCGGAGTACGCCAAGGGATTGCCGCTGTTGATGAACGTGTTGTACCAGAGGTTAGTGGGAGTTGGTTCGAAGAAGATGCCGGTGCTCGCACGGATCACGGTCTTCGGCGTGACGTTCCATGCCAGGCCCAGTCGCGGGGCGAAATTTTTGCCCGGCGTGCGGAAGCTCTGGGAATAGGAGAACGGCGCAGCGGGGTCGGCGCCCGGCCCCTGGAAGCGATCGTAGCGGACTCCGAAAATCACGAGCAGGTTGCGGCGCACTTGAACGCTGTCCTGTGCGAACCAGTTCCAGAAGAACGAGTGATACCACGCGCCGGGGAGTCCGATCACCGAGGCGTAGCTGGTGTAGGCCGTCGGATTTGCTCCGGACTTCGCGGCCAGGTAGTTCGCCACGGAGGAGAAATTATACTGGCTGTAGACGTCGGCGGTTTGCGTGTCGAGCATCTGCTGCCAGCCGAATCCGAACTTCATGGTGTGGCGTCCGCGGACCACCGTCACGTTGTCCGCCATGTTCGGAATCTTCTCCTGGTAGCGGTCCCCCACGCCGGTGCTGCCGTTGAAGGTCGCGACGCCGCTGATATTGATTTGCGGCCCCGCGCCGGTCAAGGGATCGGCTATGTGGTGCTCGTTGCGGTAAGGCCAGCCGAACCGCAGTTCGTTCAGCACGTTGGGCGAAAAGGTCGAGAGCAGTTGCGCCCCCATGACGTGTGCGCGGTCCTGGAAATCGGAAGCGGCATCCAGGGCGTTCTTGCCGCCTACCGCCGTGTTGAACGGGTATTCGTTACGGAAGTAGTTGTAGCGGAAAAAGAACTGGTGCTTGTCGCTGATGGTCCAGTCGGCGCGAATATTGGCGAAAGTGGCGTGCTGCACGCTGGGGGCGACCGCCAGCAGGTTGCCGGGGAGCCCGATCGCGACGGCGTCGGCGGGACTGATGGTATTCGGCTGCGGAAGTCCGCGCGTCAGGTGTTCATAGCCCCCGAAGAGAAACAGTTTGTCCTTGATAATGGGTCCACCCGCGTTTACCGCGACGTCGTTCAGCGTGAGGTCCGGTTTCGCCGTGCTCGAAGAGAGCAGCATGGGCCGCGCGGCGAGCGCGGTGGGGCGCCCGATGTAATAGAACTCGCCGTGCGGAGAATTCGTGCCCGAGTTGGTGATGACGTTGAAGATGTTCCCGGCGGTATTGCCGAATTCCGGCGCGAAACTGTTGGAGACGGTCTGCACTTCGCGTACGTAGATATCGGAGATGGGGAAAAGCCGCAGGCCGTAGCGATCGCTTTCCGTATCCACCATGCCGTCCATCTGGTA
Source organism: Bryobacterales bacterium (assembly GCA_963796485.1). Taxonomy (GTDB): domain Bacteria; phylum Acidobacteriota; class Terriglobia; order Bryobacterales; family Bryobacteraceae; genus CAWCDJ01. The sequence continues at coordinate 1,016,651 of CAWCLV010000004.1, read as the reverse complement.
ATTGATGCGGTCCAGAAGTCCGTTCGTATTCAGGGTGCGCGGGATGCCCAGTTCGGGGTTGGGATGCCCGCTGACGCCCGGCTGAAAAATGATGAAGTTGTACGGGTTGCGAGAGGTCAACGGAAGGTTGTCGATCTCCGCGGTGGTGATGGTGCGGCCGGTGCTGATGCGCGACGGCTCGATGATCGGCGCGCCGCCCGAGACTTCGACCTCGGTGGTCACCGCGCCTACGTTCAACCGGCTATCCAGCACGGCCTCGGTTCCGGCGGTCAGGGAAACGCCGGTGTATTTTTGCGTGGCGAAGCCCTCCTTCTGCACCGAAACAGTGTAAGTTCCGAGCGGGAGGTTCGGGAAAACGTAGTATCCATCGTCGTCGCTCACGAGCGAACGCGAAAACCCCGTCTGATCGTTCGAAATCGTGATTTTCGCCGCCGGCACGGATGCGCCGGCAACGTCGGTCACCCGGCCGCGGATGCTGCCGTTGATGGCCTGGGTTTGCGCGGCAGCGGTAAACGCCGCCAACAGCAAGAGAAAGATGGGAAGGGACTTCCACATAAGTTACCCCCTGTTCAGATAATTGACAGACCCTCTTGTGGGACTCAGTATGGACCGTTTTCAGATGCCCGTCAAGACAGGCCGGATGCAGGATACACGCAGGCTGTCGCGGGCCCGCTGTTGCGTCTCATCCCCTTCATAGCGAACAATGTAGAGATGTTCCGACACAACTGGGGCCTGGGGGCTGCCGCGACCGTATTTGGTGTGTTCGCTGTCATTTCCGGTGCTGCCGGGCCTGCGGCGACCGATTCGATACCGGTTTCTCCGGACCGCGGCGCCGCGGGATTATCCCGGTGGCTGCATGCGCTTCAGACGCGCGCCAGCCTCCTCATGGTCACCGCCCACCCGGACGACGAAGACGGCGGGATGCTGGCGTATGAGACTCGCGGAGTGGGCGCGCGGGCGGTGCTGATGACGCTGAACCGGGGAGAGGGCGGGCAGAATGCGATGTCCCCGGAACTCTACGACGCTCTGGGCCTGGTCCGTACCCAGGAGCTTTTGCAGGCCGACCGGTATTATGGGGTGGACCAATACTGGGCGAACACTATCGACTACGGCTTCTCCAAAACCCGCGAGGAGGCCCTGGAGAAGTGGGGGCATGACCGCGTGCTGGCGGACGTGGTCCGGGTGATCCGGATGACGCGGCCCCTGGTCATCACTTCGGTCTTTGTCGGCGCCGCCACCGATGGCCATGGCAACCACCAGGTTGCCGGGCAGATCGCACAGGAAGCGTTTCTGGCGGCGGGCGATCCCACCAGGTTCCCCGAGCAGATCAGGGAAGGCCTTCGCCCGTGGAAGCCCCTCAAAGTCTACGCCCACGTTCCGTTTTTCGAGCCGACACCAAAGGGGATGTACGACTATGCCATCGACAAGTATGTGCCGGTGCGTTTTTTCGACTATATTCGCAAGACCTGGTCCAGCACGATTCCCTCGACCACGCTGGAGATCCAGGAAGGCGCATATGCTCCGGCGAACGGGCTGACCTATCTGCAGATCGGCAGGGAGGGCCTGGGGGAGCAGAAGACGCAGAACAACGGCGTCTCGATTCCCGCGCCCGCGGCGTTCGCCAGCGCCTACCACCGCTACGATTCGTTGGTCCCGGCGGCGGAGCACGAAGAGAGCTTCTTCGACGGCGTGGATGTATCGGTGAACGGGATCGGGTCGCTCGCGCCCTCCGAACCTGATTACCTGAAGAACGGACTGGCGGAGATTTCCAGGATCGCGGCGGATATCAACCGGCAATATCAGCCGGACCGCCCGCAGGGTATCGCACCGCTGCTTGCCGACGGCCTGAAGCAGACGCGGGCCCTGATCGGCCGCGTGCACCGGGACAAACTCGACGACGTCGAATTCGAATTGCGGGCCAAAGAAGATCAGTTCGAGCACGCTCTGACCGATGCGCTGGGCCTGGACCTTCAGGCTGCGGTGATGCCGGATCGGGAACCACAGGGCCGGAACCCCTTCGGCGGGGCGGCCCCGACCTTCACGATCGCAATTCCCGGGCAGGCTTTCGGGGTCCAGGTGGACATATCGGAACAGGGTCCTGAAAACGTTGCCGTGGAGTCGGTGACGCTGGGGGCGTCGGACCGCAAGGCATGGCGGATCGAGACCAAAGCGGAGCCGCCGAAGAGCCTTGCCGGGCGGCAGCAGGTTCACGCGAAGTTTGCGGTATCGGCCCCGGCGGATGCCGCGCTCACCCGGCCGTATTTCAGCCGCAAGGACGAGGAGCAGCCGGTTTACGACCTGAATGCGCCGCGCTACCGCAATCTTCCGCTGGCGCCATATCCGCTGACCGCCGAGGCTGTCGTCTCTTATCAGGGTGCCGCGGTGCATCTCGCTCAGGTGGTCCAGACGCTGCATCGGATTCCGGCGCTGGGGATCGTGGCCCAGCCGCTGCTGATGGGACCGGCCATTTCCGTTTCCGTTTCGCCCGCGGCCGGCGCGGTGCCGGTGGGGACCAAGTCGTTCGCCTTCTCCTGCACGGTGCACAGCAATGTGAAAGGCCCGGCGGAGGGCATTTTGCGGCTGCAGTTGCCCGCGGGTTGGCGCTCGACGCCCGAATCCGCCCCGTTTTCGATGGCGCGCGACGGCGAGGATCACACCGTCACCTTCTCGGTGCTGCCAGGCGAAGTGAGACCCGGGGAGCAGGCGATCACGGCGGTGGCCGAATACAAGGGCAGCACGTATAGCGAGGGCTACCGGCTGGTGGGATATCCGGGGATTCGGCCATATCCGCTCTACCGGCCGGCGACTTATCGCGCGGTGGGAGTGGATGTCCAAACCGCGCACGGCATCCGCGTCGGATTCCTCCCGGGCACCGGCGATGACGTGCCGACCGCGCTCGAAAATCTCGGCGTTCCGGTGACGACGCTTTCCGCGGCCGATCTCACCCAGGGGAACCTCGGCGGCTACGACGCGATCGTCCTCGGCACCCGCGCGTATGCCGTGCGGACCGAGTTGAAATCCGCCAACAACCGCCTGCTCGATTACGTTAAGAACGGCGGCGTGCTGATCGTGCAATATAACTTGCAGGATTTCGACCAGAATTACGGACCCTACCCGTTCAGCCTCGGCAACAACCCGCAGAAGGTTGTGGACGAGCATTCGAAGGTCAAGCTGTTGCAGCCCGGCAGCCCCGTTTTGACGTGGCCCAACCGGATTACGGAAGCCGATTTCGCGGGCTGGATCGAAGAGCGCGGCCACGGCTTCATGCAAACCTGGGACCCTCGCTACGAAGCGCTGTTCGAAACGGCGGACCCGGAGCAGGACCCGCAACGCGGCGGGCTGCTGCTGGCACACTACGGCAAGGGCGCGTATATTTATGATGCGTTCGCACTCTACCGGCAGCTGCCTGACGGGGTGCCCGGCGCGTACCGGATTTTGGCAAACCTGGTCAGCCTCGGCAAGAATCCAAAACAATAATGCAAAAACGTATCGCTCCAGCTTCCGCTCTTTCGGGCAGCATCGCATTGCCCGGCGATAAATCGATCTCGCACCGTTACGCGATGATTGCGGCCATTGCGGAAGGCCCTACCCACATTCAGAACTATTCCACCGGCGCCGATTGCCACTCCACGCTCGGCTGTGTCCGCGCGCTCGGGATCGAAGTTGCGGGGCAGGGAACCGAGTTTACGATCCGCGGCCGAGGGCTCGGCGGGCTGCGCGTGCCCGCGGGCGATCTCGACGCGGGGAATTCCGGCTCCACGATCCGGATGCTTTCGGGAATCCTCGCCGCACAACCTTTTTGCAGCCGCATAGGCGGCGACGAATCGCTTTCCCGCCGCCCCATGCAGCGGATTATGAAGCCGCTGGCGCAAATGGGGGCGCGAATTCGCGCGCGCGAAGACAAGTTTCCCCCGCTTGAGATCCAGGGCGGTGCACTGAAGCCGATCCATTACGAACTGCCGGTGCCGAGCGCCCAGGTCAAGACGTGCGTGCTATTCGCCGGGCTGTTCGCCGATGGCGAGACGTCCATCGCGGAGCCCGTCCGCTCGCGCGACCACACCGAAATCGCGCTGCGGGAATTCGGCGCGGACCTGACCACCAGCCGGGGCGCCATCACGCTCGCCGGCCGTCCCAAGCTCACCGGCCGTGAACTGGTGGTGCCGTCCGACCTCTCCTCCGCGGCTTTCTTCCTGGCTGCCGCGCTGCTGGTGCCGGGGTCGCGCCTCGCCATCCGCGGTGTCGGGCTGAACCCGACGCGTTCGGCGCTGCTCGATTTCCTGATCGGGATGGGAGCGAAGATCCGCGTGCCGGAACTGGAAAGCCGCAACGGCGAGCTGGTTGGCGAGATCGTCGTGGAGCACTCCACGCTACGCGGCGGCGCGATCGAAGGCCCGCTCACGGCGGCGCTGATCGACGAAATCCCCGTCCTGGCGGTGCTCGGCGCAGCCACCGAGGAAGGCATCACGGTGCGCGATGCCGCCGAGCTTCGCATCAAGGAGACGGACCGGATCAAGACCGTGGTGGAGAACCTTCGCCGGCTCGGTGTCGCCGCCGAGGAGTTGCCGGACGGCATGGTCGTCCCCGGGCGCCAAAAGTTCCGTGCCGCCGAGTTCGCTTCCTTCGGCGATCACCGGGTGGCGATGGCGTTCGCGATAGCCGCCCTGCGGGCCGACGGGGAATCGGTGATCCACGAAGCCGAAGCCGCATCCGTCTCGTTCCCGGAATTCTGGGCCACGTTGTCCCGCTGCACAGTAGGGTAGGCCTCCTGGCCTGCCCAGGCCGCGGGTTCGATGGCGTTCGCAATGGCCGCGCAGCGGGCGTCCGTCTCGTTCCCGGAATTCCGGGCCCCGTTGTCACGCTGCACAGTAGGGTAGGCCTCCCGGCCTGCGCCTCGCCAGAAGTTCCCTGGCCGCGGGTTCGATGGCGTTCGCAATCGCCGCGCAGCGGGCGTCCGTCTCGTTCCCGGAATTCCGGGCCCCGTTGTCACGCTGCACAGTAGGGTAGGCCTCCCGGCCTGCCCGGGCCGCGCCTCGCCAGAAGTTCCCTGGCCGCGGGTTCGATGGCGTTCGCAATAGCCGCGCAGCGGGCGTCCGTCTCGTTCCCGGAATTCCGGGCCCCGCTGTCCCGCTGCACAGTAGGGTAGGCCTCCTGGCCTGCCCGGGCCGCGCCTCGCCAGAAGTTCCCAGGCCGCGGGTTCGATGGCGTTCGCAATAGCCGCGCAGCGGGCGTCCGTCTCGTTCCCGGAATTCCGGGCCCCGCTGTCACGCTGCACAGTAGGGTAGGCCTCCCGGCCTGCCCAGGCCGCGGGTTCGATGGCGTTCGCAATGGCCGCGCTACGGAATTCCGGGCCCCCGTTGTCACGCTGCACGGAGGTCCATAATCAGCGCATCGAGCGCGATCGTTTTTTGAATGTTGCGGCGGATCAGCCGCGCGATCTCGTCCACCTTCCCGACCGCCTGCCGGATCCACGCAAAATCGACCTTTCCGGCCAGGGTTTCGAGTTCCCGCCGGATATCCTCGTTGCGGATTTCGCCCGCACCCTCGAGCAGAACCAGCAGGTCCCGCAGCAGATCGTAAAGAACCTTCAAATAGAGATCGAGCTTCTCACTCTTGCTCCGGCCGATGGCTTCCGAAACCGGCACCCAGGAGGCGAACGGCGCGGCTCCTGCAGCCGTCTTCAGCAGCGCCAGCATGGCGGCGCGGCGCTTATCGTAGGTTTCGAGGTCCAGCGAGACCGCGATCCCCGGGCTGCCGGCCGACAGCGCGATGCGCCTCTCCGGGTGATCCAGGCCGCGCGCTTCCACGAACTCGCGCATCTCCTCGCGCGCGAGCGGCGCAAACTGGAACTGCACTGACCGCGACCGGATCGTCGGCAGCAGGTCGTATGCGTTCTCCGCCGTCATGATGAGCAGCAGGTGGTCGGGCGGCTCTTCCAGCGTCTTCAGAAGCGAGTTTGCGGCCTGGTCGTTGGCGCGGTCCACGTGGTCGATCAGGAAAACGCGCCGCTTGCCCTGGTGCGGCAGGTACTGCGCGCGGTCCTTCAGCAGCCGGGTCTGCTGGATGGAGATCTGGCGCAGCGGGCCGTCCGGCGGGAAGGTCACGAAATCCGGGTGGCTGGCAAACAGCAGCGGGTCGTCGTTGCGCTTGTCGGCCGGCCATTTCTCGCGGCCTGCCACGATGTCCAGGTTTTCCGGCACACTCAGGTCGTCCCGCTCGATCAATTCGGAGTGAAGTAGCAGGCGGGCACCGAGCCGGCGCGCCAGCGTTGCTTTGCCCACGCCCTCCGGACCCGCAAAAAGGAGCGTTTGCGCCAGACGGTCCTGCGCCAGCATCTGCTCCAGCGCCTGGGTGACGTGCCGGTTGCCCCAGAAGTTCTCAAACATAGCAGCGCACCACGGACCAGACGTCCTGTTCGATCTCGTCGATGCCGGTGCGGCCGTTCACCAGCTTAACGCGCTCCGGTTCGCTCGCCGCCAAGGCATGGTAGGCCGCGTAGACCTTGCGGTGGAATTCGAGCGCCTGGTCGTCCATGCGGGTTTCCGGGTGCGGCTCGGCCACGTTTCGGGCCCTCGCGCGGGCCAGGCTGGCTTCCGCATCCACATCCACCAGGATGGTGAGATCCGGCTTCAGGCCGCGGCAGGCGATGCGATCGATCGCCATGACCGCCTCGGCGCCGAGTCCGCGTCCGTAGCCCTGGTAGACCACTGAGGAATCGGTGAACCGGTCCGAAAGCACGATTTCACCGCGGCCCAGCGCCGGCAGGATCCACTCGTCCACATTCTGGGCGCGGGAGGCGAAATAGAGGAGGAGTTCGGTGGTCGGGCTGAGTTCCTGGTTGGCCGAATCGAGCAGGATGCGCCGGATTTTCTGCGCGATCGGGGGACCGCCGGGCTCGGCCGTCTCCAGAACCGTCCGCCCGGCGCCGCGCAGGCGCTCGGCGAGCCGGTGCATTTGGGTGGTCTTGCCGGAACCGTCCATTCCTTCGAAAGTGATGAAGATGCCGCGTTTTTCCACTGTGAAGACCATATTGTACCGGGTGGCGGCGGGGCTCCGCGCCCAATCCGGCTGAGTCAAATCCCCCAACAGAAGAAATTCGGAGGCCTAAATGTGGAATTTCCCTGCGTGTTTTCAACGCGGTGAACGTGGTCACGGAAATGCAGATAAGAATCGTCCAGATTGGAAAAGAGATGAACTTCGATCAATCCCCGATGCTTGTGATCTGGGAAGTCACCCAGGCCTGTGACTTGGCATGCGTACATTGCCGCGCCTCCGCCCAGTCGGAGCGGAGCCCCGGAGAACTGAGCACCGAACAGGGTTTCCGCCTGCTCGATGAGATCCGCCGTTTCGGCGAGCCTCTGATGGTGTTCACCGGCGGCGACCCGTTGAAGCGGCCCGACTTATTCGAGCTGCTGCGCTATTCCGTCAAGATCGGCCTGCGCACTAACGTGACGCCCAGCGCCACCCCGCTGCTGACGCCCGAAGCCATCGACGGGTTCAAAGCCGCCGGCGTCGCCCGCATGGCGATCAGCGTGGACGGCCACGACGCCGCCTCGCACGACGATTTCCGCGGCATCCCCGGCACCTTCGACTGCGCCATGCTGGCGCTGCGCCACGCGCGCGACATCGGGCTCGATACGCAGTACCAGACCACGGTCACGCGGCGCAATATGGCGCACCTGCCCGAGATCGCCGAGATCGTGAAGGAAGTTCGCTCGAAAATGTGGAGCCTGTTCTTCCTGATCGTCACCGGCCGCGCCGCGGAGGACGACGATCTGCGGGCGGAAGAGTACGAGAAGGTCTTCGAGTTCATGTACGATCTTTCGAAGACCGCGCCCTACGGCATCAAGACCACCGAGGCGATGCACTACCGCCGCTACGTGGCGCAGCGGATGCGCGCGGAGCACGGCGCGGTGGAGAACGAAAACGCCAAAGGCGTGGCCTGGCGGACGGCGGGGGTGAGCGACGGCAAAGGGTTCGTCTTCGTTTCGCACAAAGGCGAGATCTACCCCAGCGGCTTCCTGCCGGTGAGCGGGGGCAACGTCCTCAACAGCCCTCTTACGGACGTCTACCGCAACTCGGACCTGTTCCGCACCCTCCGCGACACCTCCAAGCGGGAAGGGAAGTGCGGCATCTGCGAGTACCAGAAGATCTGCGGCGGGTCGCGGTCCCGGGCCTACGCTCTTACAGGCGACTATCTGGCCGAAGATCCGCGCTGCACTTACCAGCCCCACCTGGCCGACGCCGTGATTGGCTGACGGCACGACCCTGTTACCATCGAGTGGATGGCCGATAACGGACTTTTTTCTCTGGATGGCGATGTTGCGGTGGTGATCGGCGGCGGCGGCGTTCTGGCCGGCGCCATGGCGGAAGGGCTCGCGGCGGCGGGCGCCAAGGTGGCGACGGTCGGCCGGACCCTGGAGCATGCCGAGGCGCGCGCGCAGGCGATCTCGTCCAAAGGCCACCAGGCCATCGGTATTCAGTGCGATGCCACCAGCAAGACCGGTTTGGCCGGCGCGCTGGCCGTCGTCACCGCGCGCTTCGGCGGAGTCGATATCCTGGTGAACGCGGCGGGCGTCAACTCGACCACACCGTTTTTCGAAATCACCGAAGAGGAATGGCACCGGATTCTCGATATCGACCTGAAAAGCGTGTTCCTGGCATGCCAGGTCTTCGGCAAGGCGATGGTGGACCGCGGCCGCGGCGGCTCTATCATTAATATCAGCTCCGTTTCCTCGGGTCCGCCGCTCTCGAAGGTCTTCACTTACGCGGTAGCCAAGGCCGGCGTCAACCAAATTACGCAGTTTCTGGCCCGGGAACTGGCTCCCCATAACATCCGGGTCAATGCCATCATCCCCGGATTCTTCCCCGCCGAGCAGAATCGCAAGGTCCTCACCGCCGAGCGCGTCGCCAGCATCATGACCCACACCCCGATGAAGCGCTTCGGGGACGCGGAGGAGCTGATCGGCGCCGCGGTCTACCTGGCCTCACGCAAAGCCTCCTCTTACGTCACGGGTTCGGTCGTACGGGTGGACGGCGGATTCATGGCGATGACGATCTGAAGACAAGAGGCCGGTAAGGTCCGCTTACTGGCGTGCGCGGCTCGGTAACAGCAGGAAAGGGCTGCCGCCCACACGAGAGTGGGTGCGGCAAGCAAGAGTGCGGGCGCCACGGCCGGCTGTGTCCGCGTGTCTCACTAAAGTTCCAAAGTGACTCACGTGGCGCCTACGGCATCCGCCCCGAGGCTTGAATTACCAGGAAATATCGGGCGGATGCCTGGTACGCCACGTGCTCTTGACCGAGCTTGCCGATGGCGACGAAGTCCCGCAATCTCCGAAATCAGGGTCCGGAACTATGCCGGTTAAGGAATCTACCTTACCCGCAAATAAGGGGAATATGTGGGGCAATGCGGGCGTTGTGCTGTAGGACGGCTGAAAAATGAGACGGTTCGGTGCGAAACTATTGACTCTGGATGCGGTTACATGCTCTAATCGACGCAGCTTGCTTGGCGTAGAATTCAGGCTGGTCCAATCTTCGTTTGGCACTGAAGAGAAAGAATTTCTCTTGACAGTAAGCGGCCAATCAGTTACAACAAACTTTACCGCGTCTGGTTTTAGTGTGCCCTTTTGTATCTGTACGTCGTGAGCGCAGAAGACGACAAAATAAAGAACATGCGCCACGGAAAAGGTTTCAGTATCACCCGGCAGCTAACTTGGTAGCTACCGGCGAATTGACTCTCCGCCCGACACGGAGAAGTTCCCAGGTTTACTGAACAGTTTAGGCAGTATCTTGAGGCTCAGGTTGAGAGAACTTCGACCGATTCAAATTTTGCAACTTTACAAGGAGAAGGAAATGAATTTTCGCAGATTTATGACTGCGATTGCTCTGCTGGCCCTATGCGTTGGGCTGGCGAGCGCGCAGGTCCAGGTCGGCACGATCGGCACCGGCGGCGCCGGCGCTTTGTCGTGTTCGGCTAGCGTAGCAGCGCCTCCGCTGCTCCGTTCGGAAGGCATCACTGATCTCATCGGTGACATCGTTCTGACGTGCACCGGCGGTCCGGCCCCGACAATCACGACACCGACGCGACCGCGATTCCGACGGCGAACATCACCGTCAGCCTGGGCACGAACGTCACCAGCAGAATCCTCGACACCACCACCAACGCTTCCGAGGCTCTGCTTCTGGTTGACGAGCCGGGTTCGAACCTGGCAGGTGTAGTTGCTAGATTCCGGTCCGCTGGCTGCGCAGACCAATTGCGCCACTCCGCTCAGCGGCGCGAGCAGCGGGACATGCCAGCAGTTTGCGGTGTCAGCGGCCGGCCTCGCTGGCGGCACCTTCGCCGTGGCCACTTCCTCCACGGGGACCGCTCCCGCCAATATCTTCCAGGGAATCGTGAGCGGCAACCAAGTGATCTTCAATGGTATTCCGATCCTGGCTCCGTCCACGAGCGGCGTTGGTCGCGTATTCCGCATCACCAACGTTCGTGCGAACGCTTCCGGTCTCGGCACTGGCGGGCTCCCGGGAACCACTCAGGTTCTCGCTTCGATCTCGATCAGTGGCAACACTGCCCTTCCGGTGAACAACCCGGTTCTGATTGCCGGCTTCATCCAGAAGGGTTTGACGACCTCCGTCCAGAGCGCGACCGACACTACCAAGACCGGGACTACGACGTTCCAGCAGTGCGTGGCGGCGTCTAAGTCCGCAGTCGCGACTCTCGCCTTCACCGAGAACTTTGCAACCGCCTTCAAGCCTCGGGGCGGCACTCCGCAGAATATTCCCGGCAGCATCTACAACACGGAATCCGGGTTTGTCGATACCGGATACTCGAACTCGGCATCCCTCGGCACCCCTGCCTATGCTGGCTTGGCTGATTTCGGAACCCGCCTCAAGGCCGTCTTCAACAACCTGCCGGCTGGTGTTCGGATCTTCGTGACCACCACTAACCTGACGGGAGCGGCCAGTGTGGGCGCGCCCGGTGTCAACGCCGTGGCGGTTGTTAGCGAGACGGCTCCGGATAGCGGCACGACAGCGGTTGGTTATTCGATTCCGCTGCTGCCTCCGACCACGACGGGTCCCGGAACCAGTCAATTGGCTGAACTGCCGGTAGTCGGCAACTCGGCGACGGCGGTTTGGGAAGTTCAAAACACCAACCCCTCGCTCGCTGAGACGTATTACTTCGGTGTTTACATCACTTACTCCGCGAGCCCGGCAACCGGTTCGCCGACGGCCCCGGCCACGGCTACGGTCAACATGAGCTTCGCTCCGACCAGCACCGTGACGACGGCCAGTTCCACCGCCCCGATTCCACGCTTTGTGGATACCTCGTCGGCGGCTACCCTGTTCTCGACGTCAATTTGCCAGACGGTATTGCTGTATCCGTTCGTGACCAACCAGGCCGGCTTCGATACCGGTCTCGCAATCGCGAATACCTCGACCGATCCGTTCGGGACCGGCGCTCAGGCGGGCACTTGCACGTTGAACTTCTACGGCGACACTGCTCCCTCCGCGGCAGTACCGGTGGCGAGCATCGCCAGCGGGACTGTGTATACCACTCTGGCCTCGGTTGCAGCTCCTGGCTTCCAGGGCTACATGATCGCAGTTTGCAACTTCCAGATGGCTCACGGCTTTGCGTTCATCAGCGACCTCGGTGCGCGCAACCTCGCAATGGGTTATTTGGCTGAGATCATCCCCACCGGCACCGCGAAGCGGCCCGGCGCCGGTACCTTGAGCGACACCAACGGACTGGCATTCTAAGCCAAATCCAATTAACTGCTGTAAGTTAGAGAGGGGAGCTTCGGCTCCCCTCTTTTTTGTTAAATTTAGCCTGCTCCTGATAGTGAGGAGTGATAGACTGAAGTTCTCCCGCGTCCATCCGAGTCCAACCGTGTTCATCCATTGAACGAGGAGGTATCTTGTATCGTTTTCAATTTCCTACCCTAGCTGCGGCGCTGTTCGCCGGGCTTCTTGCCGGAGCGGCCGCTCCCGCGCAGACGGTGTCTGTAGTGTCTGGCAACGGCCAGTTTATTTGCCCGGCCTGTCAGAATTTGACACCGAATTTCCAGATTTTAAAAGTGCTTGTTACCGATGCGAACGGGACTCCCCTTCCCAACGTCACGGTCAACTGGGCGACCAATGCGTCCTCCAACCAGGCGAACCTCGCCGCGACTGCAACCACGACGGGTTCCGACGGAACTGCCACGAATACCCTGTTTGCGCTTGGGCAACTCGGAACCACCAGTTCTACAAGCTATCTGCAGTATCTGGTGACAGCCACGGCGGGAAATTCGAGCGCGACCTTCTACCTCAGTCAGGGGTTCGACCTCTTTGTGGGAGGCATCATTCTTCAGGCCGCCAACGTCTCCTTCCCGCAGCTACCGGCTAATCTGAGCGGTGCGGCCGGGAGCACTGCCAGTTCGCCTGTTCAGGTCCAGATTACCGACAGAACAGGGCAACCGATTCCAAATGTTGCGGTCCTTCTACAGAACCTGCAAAGCGGACCCAGCATGCAGTGTAAGTCGAGTCCTGGTGCGGGTGTCGGCGTGGTTCTTACTGACGCCACCGGACAGGCGACTTGCCAACCTGTTTTCGGGCCGGTTCCCGGCACGGGCCAGTTTCAGGTGAACGTCGGCGGGGCGTACCCCGGTGCAGACTTCACGCAGACTCCGACCGCTTATCGGACCTCCGGGTATCCGATCTCCTTCACGACCACCGCGGCCGCTCCCGGTTCCGTGACGATCACGCAGGGTAACGGCCAGACCGTGAACCCCGGCCAGTCTCTACCGACGGTCTTGGGCGTTCAGGTGAACGACATCAACGGCAACGCGCTCGCTGCCCAGAACGTCAACTGGTCCGTATCACCCGCAGGCTCCGCAACCCTGGGGAATACGGTTACGACCACCGATTCGAATGGCAGGACCACTAACAACCTGACTGTGTCGGGAAGTGCCCTGGGCACGATTACCGTGACCGCGGCTGCTGCCTCCGATACCACCAAGTCCACTAAGTTCTCGATCTCGGTAGTCCAACCGATTACGATCACCGGGTTCACCATCGTCTCCGGCAACAACCAGAGCGCGGCAGTCAGCACGAACTTCGGATCTCCGCTGGTTGTGCAGGTGACCACCAGCACGGGGACGGGCGCGGCCAATGTCCCGGTCCAGTTCTCGACCTCCGGGCCGGTTTCGCTGAGCGCGACCAGCGTAAACACCGATCAAAATGGCCAGGCATCGGTCAACGTCACCGCCGGGTCCGTGAGCGGGTCGGCCAGCGTGACGGCTTCCATCGCCACCACAACGGGCGTCGGCAGCCAGACGTTTTCACTGACGGTCCTTCCGCCGGCTCCGGCAATCAGTTCGTCGAACTTCGTCAACGGCGCGGATTCGTCGCTAACCACGCTTTCGCCGTGCAGCCTCGGCGCCCTCGTGGGTGCGTCGTCGGTGCTCGGTGTGCCCGGCCTGGTGCCGAACCTCCCCGGCGTGCCGATCAATAACAGCACCAGCGTCCGGATCACCTTCAGCAACGTCTCCGCGCCGATCTTCAGCATCGGCACCCTGGCGAACGGGCAGCAGCAGATCCTGTTCCAGGTGCCTTGCGAGGTAACGCCGGGTAGTGTTCCGGTTACCGTGAACCTGGGCGGCGGCACGACCAGCCTCAACCTCACCGTACAGGCCGGGAGCCCCGGCATCTACCAGACGATCATGTCGGACGGCGTGAAGCGCGCGGTCCTCGTCCGGCCCGACGGGTCTTACGTCAGCCCGACGAACCCGGCCCGCCGCGGCGAAACCGAAGTGGCTTTCGTAACGGGCCTGGGGCCGACATCGCCGCCGATCGGCACGGCAGCCCTTCCGGCTCCCAATTCCTTCTCGAACGTACAGGCAACCGTAATAGCGGGCATGAACGGCGGCGGCATTCCCGTGCTGTTTGCGCGCCTCTCGGAAGACCTGCCGGGCGTCTATCTTGTGGCGATCGAGATTCCATCCGACGCCGCCACGGGCGACGACACCTTCTCTGTGGGAGTGGTGCCGTCCGGCGGCAGCGCTGCCATCAACAGCAATACAGCAAAGATCCCTGTTCAGTAAGTAGACCTTCCTTCTCTTTTTGGGGGCCGAGTTATCGGCCCCCGTTCTTCTCCTTATTTTCGCCTCACAACAATGGGTAGTATGTTGCGCAATCAGTGTAGATCTGGTTGTATGCGCATAACTCCAACCTCATCAGCTAGTTCCTCAAAAAAGCTCTTGCCAACCATGAGTTATGCATGCCACTATTGGTGGTGGCCAGAGTCGGCTAAAATTAGGCCTTCTGGGGATAGAAAGTGGACGGATTGCAGCAAGTGGCGATGGTCGAACCTCCGCGGGGCATGTACCCGGGGCGTCTCGACGATAAGGGCCGGTGCAAGCTGCCTACTGCGTTCCAGCAATACTTCGCCGCGCTCCGTGAAAAGAAGTTATTCGTGACGTCATTGGACCGGCACATCGCTCAGATTTACCCCATGGATGTCTGGCGGAAGAACGAACAGTTTTTCGATACCTACCGCGACGAGCCGAGAATAGCACGGAACGTCGCGTTTAATGCCGCCGACTTGGGCGCGGAAGCGGAGATGGATTCCCAGGGCAGGATCACGTTCCCGCCGGAGTTGAGGCGCGCCCTCGGGATCGAGAATGCGGCGGTACGGCTGTTTGCCTATAAGGGGCGAATTGAAGTTTTGAGCGAACCGATTTACGAAGAGCGCAGGCGCGAAGCGGCCCAGACCGCCGCGGAAGATGTCAGCAAGCTGGAGGCGGCGGGGCTGAACTGATGTTCTATGCACGTATCGGTCATGCCCGGAGAATCACTGGAGCTTCTGGCAGTTCGTCCGGACGGCATTTACCTGGATGCGACCGCGGGTTTGGGCGGGCATACCGGCCTGATCGCGCAGAGGCTGACAACAGGTGCCGTGATTGCGAACGACCGCGACGCGCAGTCGCTCGAAATGGCGCGGCGGAACACGGCGCAATGGGCGGACCGCATCTGCCTCCATCAGGGCACGTTCGGCTCGCTGGCCGAGGCGGTTGTGGAAGCGGGCTTCGAAAAAGTGGATGGTCTCCTGGCGGATTTGGGTGTCAGCCGGTATCAACTGACGTCGCCGGAGCGGGGTTTTTCGTTCATGGCGGATGGACCGCTCGACATGCGCATGGATTCGTCCGTGGGCTCGACGGCGGCCGATCTCGTCAACTTCACCGACGAAAAGACACTCGCCGATTTGATCTATCAACTCGGCGAAGAGAGGAGGGCGCGGAAAGTAGCCAGAGCAATCGTCCGTGCGCGGCCCATACGGAGCACACAACATCTGGCCGATGTGGTGTTGCGGGCCGTGCCACGGACGGGTCGTCTGCATCCGGCCACCAGGACCTTCATGGCACTGCGAATGGCGGTCAACGACGAGCCCGCGGAACTGGACCGGTTACTCCGGGACGGCCCCGAACTCCTGAAGCCCGGAGGGCGGATGGTCGTGATCAGCTTCATGTCGCTCGACGATCGCAAGGTGAAGGAACGGTTTCGGGAACTCGGCCGCGAAGGGAGCGCGACGATTCTAACCAAACGTCCGCTCGTGCCGGGCGAGAAAGAAGTGATGGAGAACCCGGCTTCGCGCAGCGCCAAGCTTCGCGCGCTGGAAAAGATTTGAGAGAGAGGCAACGAATATAAAATGGCGACGCTACCGAAAGTATTTCGCAGGGTCGATACGCCGGAACCGACGGGCACCTCTCCGGAGGCAGTGCGGAGGCCGGCGCTCGTACGAAACCCGTATGCATTGCGAGCCTTGCCGCAAGCCGACGTCTTCTTCTACTGCAAAAAGATCAACAATTCCCGGCTCGTGCGTGAGCCCGATCCCCAGGCTCGCGGGGCCTGCTGGTCTGCCATCGGTGTCGCCTGCGTAGTGCTGGCGGCATTCGCCGGCGTGCTGGCGCCCACGGTGGCCAACACGCTCGCGGGCTACAAGCTGGAGGCCCTGCGGTCGGAAGAGCGCCACCTGCTCGATGAGCGCCGCTCGCTCGAGTTGCAGGAAGCCCAGCTGCTCAGCCCCGACCGGCTCGAGCGCCTCGCACGCAATCAAAACCTGGTGACGCCGTCCTCGGCGCAGGTGGTGCACCTGGACGGGCGCGAAGACAGCGCCGTCGCAATGGTTAAATAACGCAAAGCCGGAGGGAGTGCCCAATGTCACTTAGTGGGGCAGACCCCCTGGTCTGCGCGGGTTCCCCTGGACCCGCTATTTCTTACCGCGGCACGTCGAGACGAGTCTCGGCGCAGCAGGCACGAGTGCCTGCGCCACATAGTTTTTCGCGCTGCCGCCCGCTCTCTTACGGTCGCGGCTCTGTGTCAAGCTTGGCGTTTCCAAACAGAGCCGCGACCGTAAGGGAGCGGGCAGCTTTGGTACGCGCGGCGATGAACGCCGACCAGCGGCCCGCCGCGGACGAGGGCGCAACTGGCATCGGGAGGGCGTGCCCCCGCACGCAGTAGCGAAATGGTGGAGCGTCGTCTGACGTGGCTGGCCGCCATCACACTCCTTTGGGGCGGGGCCATCTTTTACGAATTGATTTCGCTGCAGGTGATCCATCACCGGCAGTACGTGCAAATGGCGAAGGCCAGGCAGGAACTCGTGGTGGAACTGCCCGCCCCCCGCGGCACGTTGTTCGACCGCTCGGGGAGCGTGCTTGCCATGAGCACTCCCGCCGAGACGGTTTACATCAACCCGCAAAAAGTGGACGTGCAGGTGGCGGCCGAGATCCTCGCCGGCGCGCTCAAGCTGAACACGGTGGAGCTATACGGCGAGATCCGCTCGGCGTATGAAAGCCACCGCGGCTACCTGATTATTAAGCGGCGCATCAGCGACGAAGAATCGCAGCGGCTGCACCGCCTTGGGCTGGAGTGGATCGGATTCCAGCGGGAAAGCCAGCGCCATTACCCCAAGGGCAGCCTCGCCGCCCACGTCCTCGGCTCGGTGGATTTCGAAGAGAAGGGCAGCGCCGGCGTGGAGAAGTCTCTGGACCAGGTCCTGCGCGGCGTGCCCGGACGGATGCGGCTGTTGACGGACGTTAAACGCCGCGGAATCGATTCCACTACCGCCACCGAGGCCCGTCCCGGCCAGCCGGTGGTCCTCAGCATCGACGAACGCATTCAATTCGTGGCCGAACGCGAGCTGGCGGCATCGTGCCAGGCGCACCACGCAGCTACCGGCAGCGTAGTGGTCATGAACCCGTATACCGGGGACATCCTGGCGCTGGCCAGCTACCCGAGCTACGATCCGAACGAGCCTCCCCAGCCGGGCGAAATGTCGAACCGCCAGAACCACGCCGTGTCGGTCCCGTTCGAGCCGGGCTCGGTGTTCAAGGTGATGACTCTCTCGGCCGCGCTCGAGACCACCAATCTCACTCCCGACAGCCTGATCAACTGCCACGGCGGCGTGCTGCGCCTGCCGGGCCGGGTAATCCACGATTCGCACGGCGGCCTCGGCATGCTTCCGATGCAGACGGTGCTGGCGAAATCGAGCAACATCGGCGCCATCGAAATCGGCATGCGGGTGGGGCAGGACAATATGTACAACTATGTCCGGCGCTTCGGCTTCGGACAGCGTACCGGGATCGATCTTCCGGCCGAGTCTCCCGGGCAATTGCGAAAAGTGGCGCGCTGGGGCAAGACATCGCTGGCCTCGATTTCGATGGGGCAGGAAGTCAGCGTCACGACTCTTCAGTTGGCGCAGGCGGCCGCGGTGGTCGCCAACGGCGGGCTGCTGATCCGGCCCCGCCTGGTCTTGAAAGAGGGTGACCGCGAGATCCCGGTTTCGAAACCAGTGCGTGTGGTCCGCCCGGAGACCTCAATCACCATGCGGCAGATGATGGAGGGCGTGGTCCTGCGCGGCACGGGGTCGCGGGCCAAGGTGGAAGGGTACACCGTCGGCGGCAAGACCGGCTCGGCGCAGATTTTCGACCGCGCCACGCGCCACTACAGCCACAGCTACAACGGCTCGTTCATGGGCATGGCGCCGGTGACCAATCCGGCGATCGTGGCCGTGGTCAGCCTGAACGGCACGCACGGCGAGGGCGGGTTCGGCGGCGTGGTCGCGGCTCCGGTGTTCCAGGCGGTGGTGAAGGAAGCGCTGCGGGTCCTGGACACCCCGAAAGACGTTCCGGACCAGACCCCGGAAAAGACCCTAGTCGCTAAGGCTACGGATATGGACGACTTAGCCGATGCCGATAGCTCCCCTGACGAGCCGAATATACTGGAAGATAGCGACGACGGCGTGCCCGGTCCCGGGCTTCCCCCCTCCACGCCGGCGGGTCCGAAGGTCCCGAATTTTCGGGGTATGAGCATGAGGGCAGTATTGGCTGAGGCTGCCGCCAGAGGTTTGATCGTCGTGCCGGCGGGCAGCGGCATCGCGCGCCTGCAGACACCCGCGGCGGGAGCCGTGCTACGTGAAGGAGAACGCATTCGCGTCCGGTTCTCACGATGAATGTCGGAGAAATACTCTCGGATGTCCGGCTGCGCCAGTCGCTCCCGCCGGAGTTCGCCTCCCTGCCCGTGGAAGGCCTGGCGTATGATTCGCGCCGGGTCGGGAAGGGGCATCTTTTCTTCGCGTTTCCCGGATCGCGAGCCGACGGCCGCGGGTTTGCCGCCGATGCGATAGCACGGGGCGCGCTGGCGGTGGTCAGCGAGAGCGAGGCGCCCGGGGGCATGCCGTGGATCCAGGTGGAGCACGGGCGACAGGCGCTGGCCCTGGCCGCGCGCAACTTCTATCACCGTCCGGACGAACGAATCGGCCTGACCGGAATCACCGGCACGAACGGCAAGACCACCACTGCCTACCTCGTAGACTCCGTCCTGCGCGCCGCGGGAAATACCACGGCGCTCATTGGCACCATCGAATATCATCTGGCGGGCAAGGTCCTGCCGGCCGTGAATACCACTCCGGAATCGCTGGAACTGGTCCGGCTTTTTGCCGGGCTCGAGCAGGCGGGCGGAAGGTATGCGACCATGGAGGTTTCGTCCCATGCGCTCGCACTGGGACGAGTGTATGGTCTTCGGTTTCACACCGCTGTTTTCACCAACCTCACCCGCGACCATCTCGATTTTCACGGCACCATGGAAGACTATTTCGCCGCCAAAGCGATGCTATTTGCAGGTGCGGGAGGTCCGCCGCCCGCGTTCGCGGTTCTGAATCGCGACGACGGGTACGCCGGACGCATCGCGGTGCATCCCAGGACGCGCCTGTTCTGGTACGGACTGGGGCCGAATGCCGATCTTCGCGCGCGCCACATCTCGTCGGGCTTTCAGGGGCTGCGCTTCGACGTGCAGTTCGGCAAGACGCGGTTCCCCATCGAATCGCCGCTCATCGGCAAGATCAACGTCTATAACATCCTGGCTGCCTGCGGGGCGGGGTTGTCGTATGGCATTTTGCCCGAGACCGTTTCCAAAGGGATCGCGAGTTTGCGGGCCGTGCCCGGAAGGTTCGAGCGAGTGGACGAAGGCCAGCCGTTCGTGGTGGTGGTGGACTACGCGCACACCGACGATGCCCTGCGGAACGTCATCTCCGTGGCTCGCGGGCTGAATCCCAAGCGCGTCATTACGCTGTTCGGCTGCGGCGGCGACCGCGACCGTACGAAGCGTCCGCTGATGGGGCAGGTGGCTGCCGAGGCGAGCGATTTCGTCGTCGTCACCAGCGACAATCCCCGGTCCGAAGACCCGCTGGCGATCATCAACGATGCGCTGGTGGGGGTACGCCGCGTGGACACGCCGCACATCGTGGAACCGGACCGCGCCGCCGCGATCGCGCGAGCCCTGAAGGAAGCCCGCGAGGGCGATATCGTGATTCTCGCCGGCAAGGGCCACGAGCCGTACCAGGTTCTGAAAGACCGGACAATCGATTTCGACGACCGCGCGGTGGCGAGGGAAGTGCTGAAAGGGTATGGGTACCACAAAGGCCCGAATCAGCCATGACCTTTGATTTACAACAGGTTGCCGCCGCGATTGCTGCCCGGGGCACCCCCGCTCCAGCCCGCGTCTCGGGATGGAGTGTGGACAGCCGGACACAGCAGCCCGGGGATGTCTATTTCGCGCTACGCGGTGCGAACCACGACGGGCATGAGTATGCGCGGGCGGCGGCCGAGTCCGGGGCAGCCGCGGTTGTGCTGGAGCGAACCGTGGGGGCGCCGAATGAGTTGCTGGTGCACGATACGCTTGCAGCGTTACAGTGCCTGGCGGCGTGGGCGCGTCAGAATTGGGATGGAGCTTTGATAGGGGTCACGGGCAGCGCCGGCAAGACGACGACCAAGGACGCGATTGCGCACCTTCTGAGCGCCGCGTTTCCGGTAGGCAAGACGATCGGCAACTTCAACAATCACGTGGGAGTGCCGCTCTCGATCCTCCGGCTTCCGGACAACTGCAAGGTCGCGGTCCTGGAAATGGGGATGAACCACGCCGGCGAAATCCGCGAACTCGCGCAGATCGCCAGGCCTCAGGTAGGCGTGGTGACCAACGTCGGCTATGCGCACGTCGAGTTTTTCGATTCCATCGAGGGCATTGCCGCGGCCAAACGGGAACTCATCGAAGGGCTGCCGCCCGATGGCACCGCGATTCTGAACGCGGACGATCCGCGGGTCGCGCGTTTCGCCAGGGCGCACCCCGGGCGTTCGCTGACCTTCGGCTTTTCGGAAGGCGCCGACGTGCGTGCGGAACTGCTGGAGACGAACGGAACGGGCGTCCACTTTCGGGCGCTGGGCGTGGACTTCGAAACCGGAATGACGGGCCGCCACGCCGTCCTCAACCTGCTCGCCGCCATCACGGCGGCGCAGGTTTTCGGCATCGCGCCCGAACGGCTGCGCGAGCCGGTCCGCACGTTCAGCGCGGGCAAGATGCGCGGCGAGCGGCTGGAACACGACGGGATCACCGTCTGGAACGATTGCTACAACTCGAACCCCGAGGCGGCGCGGTCGATGCTCGATGTTTTGAAGCAGACGGCGGCTCGCCGCCGCATCGCCGTGCTGGGCGAGATGCTCGAGTTGGGGAACTCGACGGCGGAACTCCATCGCCAGTTGGGGCGCTATGCCGCCGAACGCGGAATCGACCTCCTGATCGGGGTCCGGGGCGCGGCAAAGGAAATGGTTGAAGCGGCCGTGAGCGCGGGTCTGCCGGCGAACGCGGTGTGGTTCTTCGAAACTCCGGACGAGGCCGGGGATTTCGCGCGCGCGGAGGCCCGGCCGGGCGACGCGGTGTTGTTCAAAGGCTCGCGCGGCGTGCGTGTCGAGCGGGCGTTGGAAAGGTTTTTGTCATAAGTAACAATGCTTTACTACTTGCTTTACGAGCAGCTTTACCGGTACGCCAGCCCATTCCGCGTTTTCCGCTACACCACCTTCCGCACGGCGTTCGCGAGCCTGACGGCGCTGTTCCTGTGCATTGCGCTCGGGCCCTGGCTGATCAATAAGCTGCGGCAGTTTCAGATCGGGCAGTACATCCGCGAGGAAGGCCCCAAATCCCATCAGAAGAAGGCCGGAACGCCGACCATGGGCGGGGTCCTCATCATTATTTCGATCGTGATCCCGACGCTTCTATGGGCGGACCTGCGTTTCCCGTACGTTTGGATCGCGATCGCGGCGCTGCTCGGCTTCGGGTGGATCGGCTTCCTTGACGATTACGCCAAAATCACGCGGCAGCGGAACCTGGGCCTGACCGGGCGCCGCAAGCTCACGTACCAGTTCTGCATGGGGTTCGGCTTTGCGGCCGTCCTGCTGGTGATGCGGGCTTACGGGGACTTCTCCACCGCCATGAACATCCCGTTCGTGAAGCAGTTCAAGCCGGCGCTGCTGATCGAAGGGCTGACGCACAATCCGTGGACCTATGCCCTGGGCGTGGCGCCGTTCTGCATTATCGTTTCGCTCGTGGTGGTGTTCGCCTCGAATGCCGTGAACCTGACGGACGGACTGGACGGGCTGGCGATCGGCCTGATGGTGATCGCGGCGGGCGCGCTCACCGTCCTGACCTACGCCGGGGGGCACGCGCAACTGGCCGAGTATTTGCAACTGGCGCGCAACCCGCGAACTTCGGAGCTGACCATTTTTTGCGGTTCGATGACCGGCGCGAGCCTGGGCTTCCTCTGGTATAACGCGCACCCGGCGGAGATCTTCATGGGGGATGTAGGGTCGCTCGGGCTGGGCGGCGCGATGGCGGTGGTCGCGGTGCTCATCAAGCAGGAAGTGCTGCTGCTGTTCATCGGCGGAATCTTCATTCTGGAGGCGCTCTCGGTGATCCTCCAGGTGGGCAGCTACAAGCTGCGCGGCGGCAAGCGGATCTTCAAGATGGCTCCCCTGCACCACCATTTCGAGGCGCTGGGGTGGACCGAGTCGAAGATCATCGCACGGTTTTGGATCGCGGGGCTGGTGCTGGCGCTGTTCGCTCTGACCACCCTGAAACTCAGATAACTCAAATGGAATTGAAGGGCATACACGCGCTGGTAGTCGGGCTCAAGAAGTCCGGCATCGCCTCCGTGGAGTTTCTTTCGAAGAAGGGCGCCGTCGTGCGGTCCACCGATCTGAAGCCGCTCTCACAGCTTCCGGGTGCGGCTGAGGTGCTGGAGCGATGGCACGTGCCGTTCGCGCAACAGGCGCCGGAGATTTTCGAAGGCAGCGGCCTGATCGTGCTCTCGCCCGACGTGCCGGCCGACCTGCAGCCTCTCGTCGAGGCCAGGGCGCGGGGCGCGCGGGTAATCGGAGAGGTCGAACTGGCCGGGCCGTACCTGAAGGGCAAGACGATCGGGATCACCGGCTCGAACGGCAAGACCACCACCACCAGCCTGATCGGCCACATTCTGAAGGAGTCCGGCATTTCCGTGCAGGTGGGCGGAAACATCGGAGCCGCCGTGACCGGGATGGTGGAAAGTTCCCGCGAGGATGGCTGGAACGTGCTGGAGCTTTCCAGCTTTCAACTCGAGACCATCGAGGAGTTCCGGGCGCACCTCGGGCTGGCGCTGAACGTCACGCAAAACCACCTGGACCGGCACCACACCTTCGAGAATTACGCAGCCGCCAAGGGGCGGCTCTTCGAGACGCAAAAGGCGGGGGATTTCGCGGTTCTCAACGCGGAAGATCCGGTTTGCGTAGGGTACGCCGCGCACACCGCGGCCACGCCGCAGTGGTTCAGTTCGCGGCGGACGGTTTCCCCCGGCGCGCACCTGTGTGAAGACCGGCTGGTTCTCGACGGCAAGCCCCTCATGAAGGCTGGGGAAGTCCCTATCCGCGGGCGTCACAACATCGAAAACGTTCTGGCGGCATCGATTGCGGCCGCGCGGGCCGGCGTGGGGAACGAGGCGATCGCCGCGGCGGTCCGCACGTTCCACGCCGTGGAGCACCGGCTGGAGTTCGTCCGCGAACTGAGCGGCATCGACTTTTATAACGATTCCAAAGCCACCAGCGTGGATGCCACCCTCAAGGCGCTCGACGCCTTTCCGGGCGGTGTGTGGATCATTCTGGGCGGCAAGGATAAGGGCCTGGACTATTCGCTGCTGCGCGAGCCTCTCGCGGCCAAAGCGCGCGCGGCGCTGCTGATCGGCGCGGCGGCTGCCAAGATCGGCGAGCAGTTGGACGGCGCCGTGCCGCTGGTTCAGGCGAAGACGATCGATGCCGCCATCGATTACGGATATCGCAACGGCCGTCCCGGCGACACGGTGCTGCTGGCTCCCGCCTGCGCCAGTTTCGACCAGTTCCGCAGCTTCGAACACCGGGGCGAAGTTTTCAAGCGGATCGTGAACCAACTCGAACCCAAGGACTAGCTCATGTCGCAACGGCTCAAGACCGACTGGATCCTGTTCTCCACCGTGCTCGTAATGATTTCGTTCGGGTTGGTCATCCTCTACAGCGCGTCGTCGATCATGGCGCGGCTGGACCCGCGGTTCGGGTCGAGCTGGCACTTCGTGATCCGGCAGTTCGGAGGGGCGATCGTGGCGATTGCGGTCATGATGACGCTGAAGAAGACCAACTATCGCAAGTTCAACAACCCGGCGGTGGCGTTCACGGCCATCGGGATGGCCCTGGTGCTGCTGTTCGCGGTGTACTTCCTGGATGCGGCCCACCATCGCTGGCTGCGCCTCGGGGGGCCGCTCGGAGTTCAGCCCTCGGAGCTGGCAAAACCCGCGCTGGTGGTGTTCATGGCGTTCTTCGTGACCTGGCGCGCGCGCGCCATCAACAATCCACGCCACACGCTGATTCCGGCTGCCCTGGCAGTAGGCCTGGTTATCTTCGCGGTGGTGGTGCCGGATTTGGGTACCGCGGTGGTGCTGGGGGCTGCCGCGATGGCCGTGTTCTTCGTCGCCGGGCTGCAATGGCGGTATTGCTTCATCGTGGCGGGGATCGCGCTCCTGGGTCTGATTGTTTCGATCTTCGCCGAGCCGTACCGGCTGGGCCGGGTGGTGAAGTTCTTCGACCCCGAGTTCAGGATTATCTCGCGCTTCGATCCGAACGGAACGGTGAAGGCGCGGATGCAGCGGACGCTCCGTACCAGCGACACCAACTATCAGTTGCAGCAGTCGAAGATCGCGGTGGGCGCGGGCGGCCCGATGGGCCTGGGCCTGATGAATGGCAAGCAGAAACTGCTGTACCTCCCGGAGGCGCACACGGATTTCATTTACGCGGTGGTGGGTGAGGAACTCGGGCTGGTCGGTTCGGTAGGGCTGCTGATCGGGTTTGGGATTATCTTCTGGCGCGGCTTGCGGGCCACCTTCCGTATGGACGACGACTTCGGGCGGTACCTGGCGTTGGGCGTGACGGTGGTGATCGTGGTGCAGGGTTTCATCAACATGAGCGTGGTGCTCGGGATGATGCCCACGAAGGGAATCCCGCTGCCCATGGTCAGCTACGGGGGAAGTTCGCTGCTGAGCACCCTGGCGCTGCTCGGAATGTTGATGAACGTGAGCGAGCATGCGGGGTAGGGTAGGCCTCCTGGCCTGCCCAGGCGCCGGGAGGCGCCCTTCGGGCGCCGGGCAGGCCAGGAGGCCTACCCTACCATGACCTTTTTAATGGCCGGCGGCGGGACGGGCGGACACGTCATTCCGGCGCTGGCGGTGGCTCGGGAATTGAGGTCCCGCGGGCATCGCGTGTTTTTTGTGGGGACGGAACGGGGATTGGAGTCGAGGCTGGTTCCGGCGGACGGGTTCGCATTGAAGAAGATCGCGGTCGGCGCGCTGAACCGGGTGAGCATGACTACTAAATTCACGACCATGCTGAAACTGCCGTTTACCACGATCGGCTGCCGGCGCTTCGTCAAAGAGGCGGGCGCTGTTTTCAGCATGGGCGGGTATGTGGCGGGTCCGCCGGTGATGGCGGCGCTGCTCAGCGGAGTGCCGCTGGTGGTGATGGAGCCGAACGCGGTGCCCGGGTTTACCAACCGTGTGATCGGCCGCTTCATTTCGCGTGCGCTCATCTCGTTCCCGGAAACCGCATCGTATTTTCGTCCGGGGCGCACCGAGATCACCGGGCTCCCGGTGCGCGAGGAGTTTTTCCGGATTCCGCCGAAGCCGGGGACGGGTACGTTGCAGGTTCTGATCACCGGAGGCAGCCAGGGGTCGCGCGCGCTCAACCGTGCCGCGCGGGAGAGTTGGCCCTTGTTGCGGCAATCGGGCATTTCCGTCCGCCTGCTGGTCCAAACCGGACCGGGCGAGGCGGAACGAATGCGCGCGGAGTTCGCGGAATCGGGGCTCGAAGGCGAAGTGGTTCCATTCATCAGCGCGATGCCCGCGGCATTCGAGTCGGCCGACCTGGTGGTGTGCCGCTCCGGCGCCGGCACGGTTTCGGAACTCGCGGCGGCCGGGCGCCCTTCGATTCTGGTGCCGTTCCCGTTCGCGGCCGACGATCATCAGACCCGCAATGCCGAAGCCATGGAGCGCGCCGGCGCGGCCCGGCTGGTACCGGAAAGCGAGATGAGCGGCGAGCGGCTTTGTTCCCTGATTCAGGAGTTGGCCCGGGACGCGGGCGCGCTGGAAAGTATGGCCCAGGCGGCGCGCAGCCTGGCGAAACCGGGCGCTGCGCAGCGCGCGGCAGACATTATGGAGGAGGTCT
Source organism: Bryobacterales bacterium (assembly GCA_963796485.1). Lineage (GTDB taxonomy): Bacteria > Acidobacteriota > Terriglobia > Bryobacterales > Bryobacteraceae > CAWCDJ01. Next base: position 990,582 of record CAWCLV010000004.1, on the reverse strand, counting down.
CGCGCAGGTAGTCCACGAATTCTATTGACAGTTGCTGCGCGAGCCGAAACAATACCTTAAGGAAATGTTTTTTCGCCCTCAGCATCTTCATTTTGCGGGCATAGGCGGGATCGGAATGAGCGGCATCGCTGAAGTGCTGCTCAACCTCGGTTACCAGATCAGCGGTTCGGATGTGAAGCTTTCGCCCATCACCGAGCGGCTGGCCGCCATGGGTGCCCGTGTGTTCGAAGGCCACAGCGCCGCGAATATCGCGGGCGCGCGCGCCCTCGTCGTCAGTTCGGCGGTGGATGAATCCAACCCCGAAGTGCAGGAGGCGCGAAGGCTGCAGATCCCGATCATTCCGCGCGGCGAGATGCTCGCCGAGTTGATGCGGCTGAAATACGGGATCGCGGTCGCCGGGAGCCACGGCAAGACCACGACCACGTCGATGGCCGCGACCATTCTGAATTACGCGGGTCTCGACCCCACGGTGGTGGTTGGCGGCCGCGTGGGGACCATGGGCGGGTCGAACGCGCGTGTGGGCCGCAGCGATTTTCTGGTGGCGGAGTCCGACGAGAGCGACGGCTCGTTTCTGAAACTGGCGCCGATCCTGGCGGTGGTGACCAACATCGACCGCGAGCACCTGGACCATTATCCGGACCTCGACGCCATTCGCGCGGCATTCATCGAGTTCGTCAATAAGGTGCCGTTCTACGGAGCCGCGATCGTCTGCCTGGACGATCCGAACGTGCAGGGCATTCTGCCCTCGATCAACCGCCGGACGATTACTTACGGCACCACGGCGCAGGCCGACATGGAATCCTCGGAGATCGGCTGCGGCCCGTTTGCGACCGATTACCGCGTGCGCTATCGCCAGAAGGACCTGGGCCGTTTCCACCTGCGCATTCCGGGACAGCACAATGTGCTGAACTCGATGGCGGCGATCGCGATCGCGCTGGAACTCGAAGTCAAGCCGGACACCATCCGCGAGGCGCTGGCCACGTTCAGCGGGGTTGACCGCCGGTTTCAGGTCCGCGGCACAGAGGCGGGAGTCACGGTGGTGGACGACTACGGCCACCATCCCACCGAGATTCGCGCCACGCTCGATGGCGCGCGGCTTTGCGGGTTTCGGCGCATCCACGTGCTCTTCCAGCCTCACCGGTACAGCCGCACCTTCCACCTGATGGACGAGTTCGCGCGCTCGTTTCACCAGGCCGACAGCCTCTTTGTGATGGATATCTATGCCGCGTCGGAGAAGCCCATCGAGGGCGTGACCGCCGAAGCGCTGGTGGAACGCATCCGGCAGTTCGGGCACCGCGGCGTGGAGTACGTTGGAACGATGGATAAAGGCATCGACTGTCTGGTGAACGCGGCCCGGGACGGGGACCTCGTGATCACGCTCGGAGCGGGGAGCGTCTCCCAGGCCGGGGACAAGATTTTGCAGCGCCTGAAGGAGTCTGCCTGAGATGGCCCGCGCCGCCGCCAAACCGACCGGTTCCCGCAGACGCCTCTGGATCGGTGGCATGATCCTCGGGATCGCCGGAGTGTCTTCCGGAATGGCCGCGCTGAAAGTGCGTCAGTTCACACTCACCGATTCGCAATTCATCATCTCGCGCGACGATCGCAACGCGCTCACGATTCAAGGACTGCGGTATACCCCGCGCACCCGGGTGCAGCGCGTCTTCGCCGACGATTACGGGCGCAGCGCGTTCCAGGTGCCTCTCGGAGAACGCCGCCGCCGGCTGATGGGGATCGACTGGGTGCAGGAGGCCTCCGTGTCGCGTATCTGGCCCAACCGCCTGGCCGTCCGGCTCACCGAGCGGAAGCCCGTGGCCTTCGTTTTGTTCCGCACCGGCGTACTTCTGATTGATTCGCAGGGCGTGTTGCTGGAACCGCCGGCCCAGGCGCAGTTTACGTTCCCGGTGCTCAGCGGTGTCCGCGAGGATGAGAACGAAGCCCAGCGGCGCGAGCGGGTCCGCACGTTCCAGCGCGTGCAGGATGAACTGGGCTACCTGGCCAAGGACGTTTCCGAGGTCAACGCCGCCGATCCCGACAATGTGCGGATCGTGGCGCAGGTCGATAACCGGGCCGTCGAGTTGATTTTGGGAGACGGGAATTTCGCCCGGCGATATCAGAATTTCATCAATCATTATTCGGAGATCCGGAAGCGTTCGCCGGAAGTCCGAACGTTCGACCTGCGGCTGGACGACCGCATTACCGCGAAGGAATAAGGGCCCATGTCAGCAGTGAAGCCGATCTACGCAGTTGGACTCGACGCGGGCAGCCGCCGCACCCGGATGGTAATCTGCGTCGTGGAGGGAGGCTGTCTTCGTTTTCTTGGATGCGGTTCCTCCGCGTCCCGCGGCTGGATCAAGGGCCGGATCGCGGACCAGGCTGCGGTTGCCGGTTCGATCCTGGCGGCGTTGCGGGAAGCCGAGGCCAATGCGCAGGTTTCGGTGGAGTCGGTTGTGGTGGGTATGGGCGGCCCCACGGTTCGCGGCGCCAACGGGCGCGGCGTGATCGAGTTGGGCCACGTCCGCGAGATCGAGCAGCGCGACGTGAATCGCGTGGTGGACCGCGCCTCGCACGTGCAACTCCATGAGGACAACATGGTCCTGCAGTTGTTCCCGCAGGATTTCGTAGTGGACGATCACCCGGGACATCGCGATCCGCGCCGCATGCTCGCATCCCGGCTGGAGATCAACGTTCACGTCGTGATCGGTTCGGTGCAGGAGCACAACTCGCTGGTCGGTGCGGTGAACCAGGCCCATCTGCTGGTGGAGGAATCGGTGTTCGAAGGCCTGGCGGCCTGCTATGCCGCGGTCCTGCCGGAGGAACGGCGGGAAGGGATCGCGGTGGTGGATATCGGGGCGCACTCCACGGAACTGGTGGTGTATTACGGAGATGCCATGCACCTGGCGTCCACCATCAAGATCTGTGCGGACCACTTCACACGCGATCTTGCCCAGGGGCTGACGATGGCTTACGAGGACGCCGAGCTGATCAAGGACGAATTCGGCTGCGCGGCTTCGGAAACCTGTCTTCCGAATGTACAAGTTGAGGTTCCCACACCCGGAAACCGCGAAAGGCGCCAGGCGCAGCGCAGGTTTGTGTGCCAGATTCTGGAAGCCCGCGCTTCGGAGCTCTTCCGGTTTGTCCGCGGCGAACTGGGCCGGGTGGGGATGGAGCGCTCGCTGATCGGCGGAGTGTTCCTGACCGGTGGCGGCGCGCGGCTGCCGGATCTCTGCGACATCGCAGAACGCGAGTTGCAATGCCAGGCGCGATACGGGCTGGCGGTGGGAATTCAGAATTGGCCGGATTCGATGAACGATCCGGAGTGGTGCACCGCCGCCGGCCTGGCGATGTACTCGGCACAACTCAAGATGCAGGTGGAGCACCAGCGGGAAGCTGCGGGCTGGCTGGGAAAGATCCTGCGGTAGCGCACAGGTTCAAGGGGAGGCTCTCATGGGATTCGACGATCTCAAATACGAAATAGAGGAAGAAGCGCGCTTGGGCACGCGCATGAAGGTGATTGGCGTGGGCGGCGGCGGATGCAATGCCGTGGCCCGCATGGTGGCGGAAGGACTGGATGGCGTGGAGTTCTACGCCATGAACACCGACGCGCAGGCGCTGACGGCCTGCCAGGTGCCGAACAAGCTGCAACTCGGCGCGAAAATGACGAACGGCCTCGGGGCGGGGTCCAACGCCGAGATCGGCCGCCAGGCTGCACTGGAAAACACCGACCGCATCGTGGAACTGCTGCAGGGGGCCGACCTGGTGTTCGTGACCGCCGGTCTGGGCGGCGGCACCGGGACCGGAGCGGCGCCGGTGATCGCCACGCTCGCCAAGGAACTGGACGCGCTGACGATCGCGGTGGTCACCAAACCCTTCGGTTTCGAAGGGCCGCGCCGGATGCGCATGGCGGAGGAAGGGCTGCACCGGCTGGCTTCCACCGTCGATACCGTGATCGCCATCCCGAACGACCGGCTGCTCTCGCTGGTGCCGCGCGGCACCGGGTTCTTCCAGGCTTTCAAAGTGGCGGACGATCTGCTGCGCCAGGCCGTTCAGGGCATCAGCGACATCATCAACACCACCGGCGCGATCAATCGCGACTTCGCCGACATCAAGGCGGCGATGGTCGGGATGGGCTACGCCATGATGGGGACCGCCACCGCCCGGGGCGAGAATGCCGCGATCGAGGCGGCGCGCCAGGCGATCAACTGCCCGCTGCTCGAAGACACCAAGATCGCGGGCTCGCGGAGCATGCTGATCAACATCACCGGGTCGAGCCAGTTGGGCTTCCACGAGGTCAACGAAGCTTGCTCGATCATCCGGCAGGCAGCCGAATGCGACGATGTGCAGATCAATTTCGGCGTGATCCTGAACGAGGAAATGCAGGACGCGGTCAAGGTGACGGTGATTGCGACTGGTTTCCGTCCGGAAAGCTCGATCGTGCAATCCGAGCGGCGGACGCCCGTGGTCGTGACGCGGGTTGCCGAGCCGGAGCCGCGCATCGAACCGGAGCGAGAGCCGGAGCCGGTAGTGCGGGAAGTCGCGATTGCGGCCCAGCCCGAGCCCGAACCTGAGCCTGAGGTGATCGAGGAAGCAGAGCCGATGCTCGACCTGGACGATCTGGATACGCCGGCGTATCTGCGGCAGGGACGGCTGTTGAATTAGCCAGGAACGCAAAAGCGGGCAGGCCGGGAGCCTGCCCCACTCTCTTACGCCACGGCGGCCAGTTCCGTGACGGCCAGCGGAATGATTTCTCCTGCCACGCCGCCGATCGTCTTCGCGGTGTGCTCGAACGCGGCGGGGTCGCCGGTCACATAGTGGACGACGCGGCCCTCTTTGTAATTTTTGGGCGCGGCTCCCAACGCGGCGCTGACGCGTTCGGCGGTTACTTCCGCGCTGTCCACCAGGGCGACATCCTCGCCGACAACCTGTTGGATCACCGTGCGGAGCAGCGGATAATGCGTGCACCCGAGCACCAGGGTGTCGATTTTGGGCCGGGCGCTGAGATAGTGCCGCAGCAGAAGTTCGCTCTCGGGCGAATCCGCCAGGCCTTCCTCCACCACGTGCACCAGCATGGGGCACGCCTGGGCCCAGACCTTCATGCCCCTGGCCTCCAGCCGCCTTTGATAGGCGCCGCTGCCGATCGTGCCCTTGGTGCCGATCACGCCGACGCGTCCGGAGCGGCTGGTGCGTGTCGCCGCTTCCACACCCGGGTCGATTACGCCCCACACCGGAATCTCGGTCCGCTCCGCGAGGCCGGGGAGCGCGACCGCCGAAGCCGTATTGCACGCCACCACGATCCCTTCCACGCCGAGGTCGCAGAGGAAATCCGAAATTCCATTGGCGAAATCGCGCACCATCTGCGGCGGTTTGCGCCCATAAGGCACGCGCGCCGTGTCGCCCAGGTAGACGAAATCGCGGTGCGGCATGCGGCGCCGCAGCGCCTGCAAAACGGTAAGGCCTCCCGCACCCGAATCAAAAACGCCGATCCCGCGCCGGAGCATAGGTTTGACAATCATTCGCCGTTGCGAGAGCACGTTCCGGGCCGTTTCCCGTGCGATAATCGATAGTTCCATGAAAGCTCGCGTTTTCGTGTCGCTGAAGACCACCGTGCTCGACCCGCAGGGGCAGACAGTCCGCTCGGCCCTGAACGGGCTCGGATACCACGGCATCGCCGACGTCCGCCAGGGTAAGTACTTCGACATTGCAATTGCCGAAGGCGTAACCCGCGAGGAGGCGCAAAAGGAAATCGAAACCGCCGCCCACGATGTGCTCGCCAACCCGGTTATCGAAGAGTACCGGGTGGAAATCCTGGACTGAGCTGGCAGGTAAAGTACAGTGCTCCCGCTCCGCCCCGGGGTAAGCTATAGCCGCAAACTTATAATGGACTTATGTGTGGAATTGTCGGCTACATCGGCAACAACAAGGCTGTTCCGATCATCCTCGAGGGCCTGAAACGCCTGGAGTACAGGGGCTACGACTCCGCCGGCCTCGCGGTTTATTGCGGCGATAGCCAGCTCCAGATTCGGCGCGCCAAGGGCAAACTGCGCAACCTCGAAGACGCCATCCGGATGAACCCGGTGGATGGTGCGTTCGGCATCGGCCACACCCGCTGGGCGACGCACGGGCGTCCGACCGAGGAGAACGCCCATCCCCATCGAGACTGCAAAGGCGAAGTCGTCGTGGTGCACAACGGCATCGTCGAGAACTACCTGTCGTTGAAACAGCAGCTTCAGGACGAAGGCCACCAGTTCAAGACCGAAACCGATACCGAGGTGATCGCTCATCTGGTGGAGAAGCACTTCCGCGGGAACCTCGAAGAAGCCGTGCGTTCCGCGGTGAAGGAACTGACGGGGGTTTTCGCCCTCGCCGTAATTTCCAGCACGGATCCCGGTAAAATTGTCGCCGCCCGGTCCGGCCCCCCTGTGGTCATCGGGATCGGAGACAACGAGTACTTCGTTGCCTCGGACGTGCCGGCAATCCTGGGCCACACGCAGGACATGTTCTTCCTGGTGGACGGCGATATGGCCGTGCTGACCGCGGAAGGCGTGCGGTTGAGCGATTTCGAGGGGCGCCCCGTGGTGCGGCAGATTTCGCGCATCCTCTGGAACCCCATCCAGGCGGAAAAGGGCGGCTATCAGCACTTCATGCTGAAGGAGATTTACGAGCAGCCGCGCGCGGTTCGGGATACCACGCTGGGCCGCGTGGGGCAGGAGACCGGACGCATTTTCCTGGACGAGATGGACATCTCCGCGGCCGAGTTCGCCCGCTTCCGCCAGGTGCGGATCATTGCCTGCGGCACCAGCTGGCACGCGGCGCTTGCCGGGAAGTTCATGATCGAGCGGCTGGCTCGCCTCCCGGTGGAGGTCGATTACGGCAGTGAGTTCCGCTACCGCGATCCGATCGTTTCCGAAGACACCCTGACGATTGTCATTTCTCAATCGGGCGAAACCGCCGACACGCTGGCCGCTCAGCGCGAGGCCAAGCAGAAGGGTTCGAAGACGCTGGCGATCTGCAACGTGGTCGGTTCGATGATCACGCGGGAAGCCGCCGGCTGCATTTACACGCACGCCGGTCCGGAGATCGGGGTCGCCTCCACGAAGGCATTCACCTGCCAGCTCACCGCCCTGTTCATTCTGGCGATGCACCTGGGCCAGGCCAACCGGCGGTTGACCGAGGACCAGTCCCGCTGCCTGGTGCAGGAACTGCTGCACCTCCCCGGAAAGCTCGAAACCGTGCTCTCGCGCGACCCGGTTTACGAGGCGCTGGCGCGCACGCTCCAGCATTCGCGCGATTCGCTGTTTCTCGGCAGGGGCATCCACTATCCGATCGCGCTCGAAGGGGCGCTCAAGCTGAAAGAGATTTCCTACATCCATGCCGAAGGCTACCCGGCGGGAGAGATGAAGCACGGCCCCAATGCCCTGATCGACGAGAATCTGCCGGTCGTGGTGCTGGCGACTCGCGATCCCGCGAGCGCGGAGAGCCAGGTGCTTTACGAAAAGACACTCTCCAATATTCAGGAGGTCAAGGCGCGTGAAGGCATCGTGGTGGCGGTGGTGACCGAAGGCGACCACGAGGCGCGCAAAACGGCCGACCACGTCATCGAAATTCCTCCGGCTTCGGACCTGCTGCTGCCGATCCTCGAGATCGTGCCGCTGCAGTTGCTGGCCTATCACATCGCCGTGCGCCGGGGCTGCGACGTGGACCAGCCGAGGAACCTTGCCAAGAGCGTTACGGTAGAATAGCCGCTTGCGCCAGTTCAGCCATTGTATTCGCGTCGCAACGCGCGGCAAGGGGCTTTACGAGATCACGCACGAGGTGGCCCAGTGGCTCGCGTCGCAGCCGGTCCGGACCGGACTGTTGACGCTGTTCATCCAGCACACCTCGGCCTCTTTGACCGTGCAGGAGAATGCCGACCCCGACGTCGTATTCGACCTGAATCGCTTTTTCGAGCGGCTGGTTCCGGAGGACGAGCGCCTGTATCGCCACACGGTGGAGGGTCCGGACGACATGCCGGCCCACATCCGCGCCGCGCTTACCCTGACGCAACTTTCGGTCCCGGTTATGGAAGGACGGCTCAGCCTGGGAACCTGGCAGGGCATCTACGTCTTCGAGCACCGGGCGGCGCATCACCGAAGGAGCGTGGCCCTGCATCTGCTTGGTGAGTGAGGCGTGCTAGGCTCCTCATAAGGAGCCACTATGAGCATCTCCCGTCGCGATTTTCTCGGCACCGCGGCCCTGGGCGCGGTTGCCACACCTTTGATCCCGGCTACCGGAATGCCGATGCGGACTCTTGGCAGCACCGGGGCGCAGGTGTCGATCCTGGCGTTCGGCGGCGGCAGCCGCTTTGTCGGTTATGGCGAAGAGAAGGGCATCGAGGTGCTCAACCGCGCGCTCGACCTGGGCATCAACTATATCGACACCGCGGACAGCTATGGCAGCAACGGCGAAAGCCAGCTGCGGATCGGCAAGGTGCTGAAGGCTCGGGGCCGGAAAGGCATCTGGCTCGCCACCAAGATCGGTGCGCGGAAGCACGACGAATTCATGCGGACGCTCGATATCAGCCTGAAACGGCTGCAGGTGGATCGCGTGGACCTGCTCCACCTCCACGCGCTCATGGGGCCGGACGATCTCGAAGCCATCGAAGCCAAAGACGGCGCCTATAATGCCGCGGTCAAGGCGAAGGAACAGAAGATGGCGCGCTTCATCGGGATCACCTGCCATGCGTTTCCGGATGTCTTGAAGACGGCGCTCGAGCGCCACAGCTTCGACTGCACGCAGATGGCGCTGAACGCCGCGATGCGCGGGCAGGAGAAGGGCGCGACGTCGAGTTTCGAGGCGACCGCGCTTCCGGTGGCGCTGCGCAAGAAGATGGGCGTGACCGCGATGAAGATCTTCGCGCAAGACGCGCTGGTGGGCCAGGCGCCTTACGAGAAGCTGATTCAATACTCGATGTCGCTGCCGGTCGCCGCCGCCGTGATCGGGATGCCGAAACCCGAGCACCTGGAGCGCAACGTCGAGGTGGCGAAGGCATTCCGCCCGATGCCGCCGGACGAAATGAAGCGCCTCTCCGACGAACTGGCGCCGAAAAACAAACTCGCGCTGGAGCATTTCTTCCAGCAGCACGTGGATGCGTAAGGCGCTGAAGAGAGAAGCGAAGCGGCGGGGACCGGCTGAGCAGATCAGCACCGGTACCCAGGTGCGTAAAAACCGCGCGCCGGCGGCGGACTGGATGGCGGGCCGTTCGCCTGCCTCCGCGCGATCCACGGACGCGCGGAAGCAGAAAGGAAACTCCCAATTCTGCGCCGTACCACCGGCAAGCTGAACCTCGGCTCGGGGGCGCTCTACGGCTCCATCAATAAGATGCTGGAGCTTGGCCTCATTTGAAGAGAGCGAAGAACGCCCGACCCGCATCTCGATGACGAACGGCGCCGCTATTACCGGATCACGCCGCCCGGACGTACTGTTGCCCAGGCGGAAGCGCGCCGGCTTCGGGAATTGGTTCAGTTGGCGGCCGATAGTCTCGGCCTTCCCGATCCCGCCTGAGGTGCGCCATGAGAACTATCTACCGGCTCCTCCTCAAACTCTATCCCGCCCGGTTCCGCGAAGAGTATGCCCGGCCACTCGAACGGCAGTTGGAGGACGATTACCGTGATAGTGATCGGGGCGCGGCTCTGGTCTTCTTCTGGCCGCGCGCGAGATGGGGCAGGATATTGCGTATGCCGCGCGGATCTATCGCCGGCGCAGGCTGGTGACGTGCCTCGCAATGCTTGCCCTGGCACTCGCCATCGGAGGTACCACTGGAATCTTTAGTCAACGGGGTGCTCCTCCGTTCGCTGCCCTTCCGCGACCCGGGCCGAATCGTCCGGCTGCGAAGCATGCCATACCGATATGACTCTAGCCCAAGTTCGTCACCAAAACGGCAAGAGCTAGCCTAAACCATTGAAAACAGGTTCAGGCGATCACCGAGTCTACACTACATTCGCGGTGAAGCTAGAGATGTTCGGGCAGGCTGATGCCGAGCCGCCGGAGCAGTAGTTTCTGTTCCGCCGTCGGCTCGGTGATCCGGCGCAAGCGGATCTCCCGACCGTCGGTGGTCGGAAGAACGATGTCGGCGCTTTGCAACGTGGACAGCAGCGCGACCGCCTTCATCGGAGTCATCGGCTGGGCATTCTCCATTCTGCCCGCCGACTGCTTTGGAACAATCGCCGGCCGGCGCTTCAGCAGATGTTTGAGCGTCACCCAAAGCGCGTAGCCCAAGAACGCAACCATCACGTGAGCCTTGACGCGCGGCTCCAGTTGGTGAAACAAGGGCCGAACGGAAAGCTCGCTCTTCAATGCCCGAAAGGATGCCTCCGCCTCCGTCAACTGCATATACTTGGCCCACAGCTCTTCCGCCGTCTCCGCCTTCAGATTGGTGCGCAGCAGATAAGCGCCCTCGCGCGATTCGCGCCAGTTCTTGCGATCCTCTTTGATCTGCCAGAATAAGCGCACGCCTTCGGCCGTATCCTTCAACCCCACGTCGTAAAGATCGTTGACCTGCGGATGCCGGGCCTGAATCTTGCCCAGCCGCCTCTCCATCTTGTTGCGGTCTTTCAACCGCCCCGCGGCGGTGGTTTTCTCCAGGCCTTTCAGGGCCGTTTCCATGCTGTTGGAAAATCGATTGCGGATGGCTTTCTCTTTCTCCTTGCGGCCCGCAGTACGGCAGAGAATGTAAGTCTCCTCGCCTTGCGGAATGGCCACCTTCCTCACTTCAACTTCGGGCCGCACTTGCGTCCAATCTTCTTTCAGCAACTCCGCTTCAAACTGCTTCATCTGGCTGCGCGGCGTGCCCGTTAGATATTGCCCGCCGCGTTTGCGGATCGCCACCAGGTTCTCTTCGCTCACAATGCCGCGGTCAAACACCCAGATCCTCCGCGCCTTGCCATACTTCCGTTCCACCATGCGCAGAATGGTCTCCATCGTCGAGACGTCCGTGCGGTTGCCATCGAAGGTTTCGTAGCTAAACGGAAAACCTTCGTTGTTGACAATCAGCGCGATCACTACCTGCTCGCAGTCCGGCCTGTGATCGCGGGAGTAGCCGCGGCGCACCATGGGATTCTTCTCCGCCGCCCCTTCCACATACGTGCTCGTCAGGTCATAGAGCAGCACATCAAATTCGGCTCCGAATAACTCGCCGTAACGATTCTTCAGATGCCGCTCCAGCTTTGTCTTGTGCGGCAGAATGCGATCCAGACAGCGGTACAAACGAGTGTCGTTGATCTTGCCTTCGTCGATCTGCAGCAGATCGTCGAGCGCCGTCGATGGATACCAGCGTTGCTCGATCGCCAGTTCGCTCCCCGGCGCGCACAGACGGTTGATCGCCAGCAATGCCGCCACGCGCGACCATGGCACGTCGGCCGATTCGTTATCGACGGATTGTTCAAAGAAACGGTCCAGTTCGAGCCGCTTCCATAATTCCAGTCCGAGAAAACAGGAACCGAACTGGCGGGTTCTTTCCAGCCGCACCTTGTTCAACAACACTCGCGCGACTTGCGGGTCGTCCAGCGGAGGCTCCACATGCGAGGGGAAGAGCTTCAGTTGCTGCGCTTCGCCCTGTTCATTGAAGACTTCGACGGTGGTCAGCCAGCGAGCCTGTGCCGAACTGTTCAGTTCGCCCAGGTAGCAGAGAGTTTTCTGGCGCGGCCCATCCGGCGTGCGCACGGTTTCGACAAGCGACCAATAGGTGTGGTCCTTGCCGTCCTTGCCACGGTGGTTCGGCCGCAAAAACATTCTGAGATGATCGTGTCATGACCGCATCGCCTCTTCAAGAGGGTAGGTCTACACTACATCGATGTTTTGGGAAACGCCTGTTGAGCCGACGGAACTTGCTCCCGACGGACGGGGCAAAAAAGCCTGGAACTACCGAAGTCGTGACGAATTTGGGCTAGCGCGGCTGGCTTTGACGCGTGGCGGACGACCATTCCCTACCTCGAAGACGCCGCGGAATACGAGTCGCACGAAGTGACCCTGGGGCTCACCGGCAATGCCCTGCGCGTGCGGACCGCCGAGACATCCTGCAACTTCTTCAGCCTGCCACCGGCCGCGTACTTCGGAGCCTGATGGCGACCGCGAATCCAGCAGGTTTCGGCGCCTTGGGCCTGGCCGCACTGCTGCTCGTCTCGATCGCATCCCTTGCCGTTTGGAGAGCGGGGCGCCGCGTGGCGCAACTCGACCCGATGCAAGTGCTCCGCGCCGACTAAGCCGGTACCCAGGTGCGCAGAAACCGCGCGTTCCCCGCGGCGTGGATCGTCGGCTGTTCGCCTGCATCCGGCAATAGCCAGACCTGGCCCGGAGCACATGCTTCGCCGCCGATTTGTGCGCGCCCTTCGAGGCAAATCCAAATCTGGCATCGCTCGGCGGCAGGTGTACAGCTTTCGCCGGTCTCGAGGTCTACCGCTTCGGTGACGAAGTGCTTCGACCGGACCAACTCCGCGCGCCCGTTACCCTTCGGGACCGGCTTCGAGGCTCCCGGATGGACGGTCAGGTCCGAAATCGGCACGGCCTTATCGACGTGTATTTCGCGCGGCCGCCCGTAGTCCCAAAGGCGGTAAGTCACGTCCGAATTCTGTTGGATCTCGCAAAGCACGATGCCCGCGCCGATGGCGTGCACGGTGTGAGCCGGAGTGAAGTACGTCTCGCCGGCGCGCACCGGGATCCAGTTCAGCAGGCGCTCCACTTCGCCGCTCCGGGTGGCTTCCCAGAGGCGCTCGCGCGTGATCGGTTCGCGGAACCCTACCGCGATCGTGGCGCCGGGCTCGGCGGCCAGGATGTGCCACATTTCCGTTTTGCCCTGCGGGCCATCCTCGCCGTCATCGGGATGCACCTGGACGGAGAGCCGCTCCGACGTGAAGATGAGTTTGATGAGCAGCGGAAGTTCGCGATCGGCCAGAAACCAGGCCTCGCCGACGGGCCGGTCCGAATTCGGGAACCACGGCTCCAGGCAGGTTTTGCCCCACACCTTCTCGCGCAGGGAAGGTGTGAGGCGAATGGGTTGAGACATGTCTACGAGTTCTTCACCACAAACTGATGGATCCGGTCCAGGCCTCGCTCGAGTTCGTGCATCGATGTGGCGTACGAGATGCGGACGTGCCGGCCGGTGCCGAAGGCCTCGCCCGGAACTACCGCCACATGGGCGTCATTGAGCAGGCGTTCCGCCATTTCGAGCGTGTTGCCGATGCCGTTTTTGCCGAGCACCACCGAGAGGTTCGGATAGGCGTAAAAGGCCCCGCGCGGCTCGGCACACGTCACGCCGGGGATCGCGCGCAGCCGCGTCACGACGAAATCACGCCGCTTTTTGTATTCCGCCAGCATCGCGGCCACCGAATCCTGGGGACCGCGCAGCGCCTCCACGCCGGCCTTCTGGGAGATCGAGGTCGGGTTCGACGTCGAGTGGCTCTGCAGCTTGGTCATCGCGCCCACGATCGGCGCCGGCACCAGGCCGAAACCGATGCGCCACCCGGTCATCGCATAAGTCTTCGAGAGCGACCCCGCCACCAGAACCGTGTCCCTGGCGCCGGGAAGCGACGCGATCGAAAACGGATCGCTATCGTACAGGAACTTGCAGTAGCACTCGTCGGTCATCAAGTAGATGCCGCGCTTCGAGGTGGCGTGGAAGATTTTCTCGAATTCGCCGCGGTCCATCACCGCGCCGCTCGGGTTCGAGGGCGAATTGATGATCACCATGCGGGTGCGCGGCGTGAGATGCTTTTCGATCATTGCGGCAGTCACGGTGAAGCCCTGCTGCTCGTCGCTATCGACGAACACGCACTTGCCGCCGGCATAGTTGACCACGTCCTTGTACGTCACCCAATAGGGCACCGGGATCACGACTTCGTCTCCCGGGTTCACCATCGCCTGCATGAGATTGAAGATCAGGTGCTTGCCGCCCACCGTGATCAGGCATTCGGAGGGCTTGTAATCCGTTCCGAAATCGGCCGCGTGCCGCTCGCAAACAGCCTTCTTGAGTTCCGCGGTGCCGCCCGTCGCGGTGTATTTGGTGAAATTCTGGTCCAGTGCGCGGACCGCGGCCTGTTTGATGTTCCCGGGTGTGGGGAAGTCAGGCTCCCCGGCCCCGAAATCCACTACATCGACGCCCTCGCCGCGGAGCTTCTCCGCGTCCGCCGCAACTTTCATGGTGGACGAAACGCTGATCAGAGAAATGCGTTCCGCAATTGGGTTAGCGATTGCCTGCATACGGTGAAAACTACGCCCCTTTTGTGAGATTCGTCTGAGTGAGCCGCCGGTGCAGTCTTCCCTCTACGGAAGGCGGCACCAGGCCGGTGATACTCCCGCCGAGCCCGAAGACTTCCTTCACCAGGCGGGAGCTGATAAATGAATACGTCTCGTTGGCCATCATGAAAACCGTCTCGATGTCCGGCCGCAGCCGGCGGTTCATGAGGGCCATCTGCAGTTCGTATTCATAATCGGAAATCGCCCGAATGCCGCGCAGCAGGACGGTAGCCGAGTGCGCGGAGGCGTGGTCCACCAGTAATCCATCGAAGGAATCGACCGATACGTTGGGGTAGACGTGAACCACTTCGCGGAGCATTTCCATGCGCTCCTCTACGGAGAAGAGCGGTTTCTTCAGATCGTTTCGCAGTATGGAAACGATCAGCTTGTCGAACATTCGCGAGCCGCGCTGGATCAGATCGAGGTGCCCGTTGGTGATGGGGTCGAACGATCCGGGATAGATGGCAATCACGCTCGATGGCTTACGCGGCAAGTCGGAATCCGTACACTTTCCTCAGGTGTCCTTTAATCTTACTTCTTCTTTGGCTGCATTGCAGGTGGAGGTGCCGTTTCCGGCGCTTCGAAATGAATGACGGATTCGCTGCCATACTGGCGGCATCCCGCAAACCCGGTGACATTCCGGATGACTCGCCCCGACGTTTCCGTGATACTCATTTCCGCCCGGCTCGGCAAGAGAACGTCGGAAGTTCCGATCTTCATCCGCTGGTAATCGATGGAGGTCACGATATCCGTCATCCCGAGTTGCGGGGGAATATCGACCGCGCGCTCCTCCAGCCGGATGAGGTCGAAACTGGAGGCGTCGGCCCAGTAGGAGCCGCGAACGGCGGTAGTCACCTGCACCGTCCCGTTCCCCACGACGTTGCCGCTCCTGTTCTCGGGCATTGAAAAGTCGTAGCGAACCGCTCGCCGTGCGCCCACGGCGTCTTCGCCCCAGCCGGTGGTCAGGCCGTTATCGTTGATGAACAGGTTGTAAACGAGACTGGAGAAGGCGCCTGTACTGGTGGCGCCGCCGGCCGCCATCGAGCCGAGGTCGGCTTCTTCGAAATGTCCTGCGCCCGTTTTCGCATACATCTCCTTCCGGCCGATAACGGCCACTTCGAAATGCAGCGTGTCCAAAAGACGGAATTGCTCGTCGCGGGGCTGCCTGTGATACCGCTCGACGGTCTCGTGGCAGGCGTAATCGGGCAGGTGCTCGAAATTGGTACGGGCCTGCCGCTTGACGCGTGAGAGGGTGAGCACCCACGCCGGCAGGTCCTGCGCGGGGAGCGCGGCATTTGCGGCGGCCATCAGCAGCGCGATCGAGATCAGCTTCACTTCTTGCGCCCGGCGATCTGCCATTCCGTGAAGGGGGAACGCACGCCTCGAATCTTGACGTTGAGGCAATACGGAACGCCCGACGCGAAAGCGCGTTCCACCGCGGGACGCACCTGATCGAGCCGCTCGACGGTCTCGCCACCCCCGCCGAACGCTTTCATGATGAGATCGTAGCGCGCCCATTGCAACTCGCAGGCGACCGTGGGCCCGCCGCCCGTCGCGAACGACTGCAATTCCCGCTCGAGCCCCCACCCGGCATCGTTCCCCACAATCACCACGACCGGCAATTTGTGACGGACGGCCGAATCCATTTCCGCCAGGTAGAACCCCAGGGCGCCATCGCCCGTGATCATTGCCACGGGGCGCCCCGGGTTGGCCAGTTGCAGCGCCAGGGCGTTCGGCAGGGAGGAGCCGATGGTGCCGAGCGGTCCGAGCCGGAGCCACCCGCCGGGGTGCCGCGCCGGAAGCGATGCCCGCCCCCAATGGGCGAAGTCGCCTCCGTCCCAGGCGTAGAGCACGTCCGGAGGCAATGCCTGGCGCAGCTCGCGGAAAAAGGCGGCGGGGTGCAGCGGCAGGCGAGTATCGCCAGCGGCCTGCGCCAGTTCGGATTGCCACTCCGCGCGGAGGCTCCGTACTCGTTCGAGCCAGTGTGTCCCCTGCGCCGGCCGGGAGGCCGGCGCCACCAGCGCTTCGAGCGTCAGCCGCGCATCCGCGCAGATGGCGATATCCAATTCGTGGTTCAGCCCCAATTCAGGCGCATGCACGTCCACCTGGACGAACTTTGCCCGCGCCGGGAACAACCGCGTGCCGCCCATCGCGAGGCGATAATCGATGCGCTTGCCGATCACCAGAAACAGGTCGGCTTCCTGGAACGCCCGGGCTGCGGCGCGGTTGAGAGCCGGGTCCGCATATCCCATCGAAAGCGGGTGATCGTCGGGCGCCGTGCCCCGAGCCATTGTGATCGTGTAGAGCGGCAACAACCAAGCTTCGATGAATCGGCGGATCGCCTCTTCCGCGCCGGACCACCACACGCCGCTGCCCGCGATGACCACCGGCCGCTCTGCCGCGCTCAGCAGCTTCAGCACCCGTTCGATGTCGCTCGCCTGCGGTGCGGGCCGCGCGTCCGCAATCACGGCGGGCTCTGCCGGCTGGGCGTCAGCGGTGAAAAGGTCCACCGGGATGGTCAGATGAACCGCCCCGCGCCTGCCCGAGTTGGCAATCTGCCATGCGCGGCGGAGATAAAAGGGAATGCGGCCGGCGTCGGGCGGCTCAGCTGCCCATTTCACGACGGGGCGAGCCATGCCCACCTGGTCGATATCCTGGAAGGCTTCACGGTTCGCCATCGTGCTGGGACGGCTGCCGCTCACGGCAATCAGGGGGCTGCCCGCCGCGTGAGCCGTTGCGATCCCGGTCAGGGAGTTCGTGTGGCCGGGACCGCCGGTCACCAGCGAAATTGCCGGTTTACGGTGAATCCGCGCCCACGCATCCGCGGCATGCGCGACGGCGGATTCGTGCCGCAGATCCACGATCCGCATCCCCTGCCGTGCCGCCGCCGCCAGCACTTCGTTCAGATGATCTCCCACAAGCGTGAAGATCGTGTCAACGCCCAATTGTGCGGCCGCTTGCACGAAAAGCTCCGCCCCGTTTGGCATAGAACCGCCATCCTACTACAATCGGGTCTGGATGCCACGAAAAATCATGGTGACCGGCGGCGCGGGCTATATCGGGTCGCAAACCGTCCGGCTCCTTCTTCGAGCAGGGTTACGACGTTGCTGTGGTCGACGACCTTTCGAAAGGATACCGGCACAACGTCCCGCCCGACCGGCTCTTCCAACTCAACCTGCGCGAGACCAGCGCTCTCGCCGAACTCATCCGGCAGTCGCGTCCCGATGCCGTCATTCACTTCGCCGCGTTCATCGCCGTGGGCGAATCCATGCGCGAGCCCGGCCGCTACTTTTCGAACAACGTGTGCGGCTCTCTTTCGCTGCTCGAAGCGATGCACCAGAACAACGTGCGGCACCTGGTGTTCTCTTCCACCGCCGCGGTCTACGGGAACCCGCACACCTCGCCCATCCTGGAGACGTTCCCGATTCAGCCCGTCAATCCCTACGGCGAATCGAAGGTGATGGTCGAACGCCTGCTCTACTGGTTCGATGAGGTGCATCGCCTCACCAGCGTGTGCCTGCGGTATTTCAACGCGTCGGGCGCCGACCCGGCAGGGGTCCTCGGCGAGGAGCATGAGCCCGAGACCCACCTGATCCCGCTGATTCTTCGCGCCGTCAAAACAGGGGAGCCGATTACGGTTTTCGGCGACGACTATCCTACTCCCGACGGAACGTGCATCCGCGACTATATCCACGTAGACGACCTGGCGCAGGCCCACATTCTCGCGGTCGAGCATCTGCTGAAGGGCGGCGAATCGGAGCAGTTCAACGTGGGAACCGGAACCGGCCACAGCGTGCTGGAGGTGATCCGCGCCGTCGAGAAGGTTACCGGCAAGAAGGTGCCCTACCTGGTCGGGCCGCGGCGCGAAGGCGATCCGCCGGCTCTGGTGGCCTCGCCGGAGAAACTCGGCACGAAGCTGGGATGGAAACCGCGCTACACGGACCTCGAAACCATCGTCACTCACGCCTGGAAATTTGCCGGCAGCCACTAGCGTGCATTTCTCATCGACTCGATCAGACCTGCTGGTAAACGCCGCGGGGCGCTGGAAAGCCCGCGCCGACTCAGGGCCCGCGCCGAAGTCGGCCCCACACCATGTGGGGCCGGTTTCAACCTGCGCGGGGCTTCAGCTTAGCCCCGCTCTGGCATACCTTTGCGGCAAGTCGGCGCCGACCCGATGAGAAGCGCAGGCCAGGACCTTGGTTACCGTATAGCGCAGGGGTCGGTCAAGGTGTGGGCCCTGCTGCCGTCCGTCCCGACGCCCTCCAGGAGTTCCTCGAAAGTTTGCAGCGGAACGGCGTTCCCGTTCTGTCCCACCGCCGGGACGCCGGCCCGGAGATCCACCGCGCTCGATGGGAATGCCGGGTCGGCCCGCGGCGTATCGGGGTAACCCACCGGCACGCAGAGCTCGGGGTGATCGAACGGCGCCCTTTCGTAGCGCACCCGGTCGTCGCTGAGCGACTTCAGAAAGGCCACGATCTCGCCCTGCTCCGCGGCACTGAGCGGGACCGGGATGATCTCCACAGGGAGGTTCGGGGAATCGGGGAAGTCGCCTCCCCGGGCGTAGAACCGGAGCACCTGCTCGAGCGTGGCTTGGCCGCCATTGTGAAAGTAGGGGCCGGTGAACTCCACGTTGCGAAGGCCCGGTACTTTGAAAGCGCCCAGGATTCCGAGGGGCTGGAGGGAAGCGCGCGCGGCCAGCGAAAAGGGGACTCCGAAATCGTCCGTACCGTCCAGGCCGGGGTCTTCCGAATCGGGACGCACGCCCGTTTTGAAGAAGCCGGTATCAGCTGCAAGGAACAGCAGCGATCCGGGGCTGCCGGTCAGCACGGAATCGATTGCACCCTGCGCGGCTACAGAGTTGAAACTCGCACGCGTCATTTCCGGCCCGCTGTGGCAGAACTGGCAAAATGCATCGGTTTGGAAATCCAGGAAGCCGGAATGCTCCTGGGGCGTCATGCTGTCGGCTTCTCCCGCCGTGAAACGGTCGAAGGGGCTGTCGTCGGAAACGAGTGTCGATTCGTAGGCCTGGATCGCGAGCCCGAAGAACAGCGGGAAGTTGTACTCCGCAACCGTGAACTTGCCGGGTCCGCCGCTTTCGGAAGGGTTGCCGGACTCGTCAGCCATCACCGGGGTGTCCCAGTACGCAGGCTGGAAGGCCGCTTGGACGAGCGAAAGATAGGTATACGAGGGGGCCAGTCCGGGACCGTCCGGATTGGCGTAGTCCGCGAGGACGCTATCGTCCGGCGCGACGTGCTGCAACGCGAGCGGCCGCGCGGCGAGAAGTTTTCTGCCGAGTTCCGGCCAGGTGCGGCCCTCATACGACATCTCGACAGGGTTTAAAGGAGGCTCTATCGCCTGCGATGCCAGGCTGGAGTTCAGGATCCGGACCTTCTCGGGCACAACCCGCCCGCCGACGACTGCGAGCGCGTTCGGCCGCGGATCGGAATCGCCGAATGGCGTACGGCCGTTGAAGACATCGCTGGCTCGTCCGTCCCGGAAATTGCGGGCGTTCAGCACCGCGTTGATCACGGAGGGCGCATTACGCGTGGTCACCTGCCTGACGTTCAAGCCGCCGATTTGGAATGCGGGGGAATCCTGAGTGTCGGTGGCCTGCTCGCTTGCGGTGCCGGTGAGCGCCGAGAAAATCCTGCGGAACATCCCGGCCGACCCCGTCCGCTGGCTCGAATCACGCAGCACCGCCGAGCGGTTGTCGGCGAGGTCGGCGAACTGGCGGAACGGAAAGTCGTCCGCGGCTAACTGCCGGTTCGGCGTGAATGCCGCCCCGGGATTCGAAAGCACGTTGCGCGAGCGGTGGTCGGAGCCGGCATGGAAGTGGCATGTAGCACAGGCCGTACGCCCGTCGCTTCCCACCTGCATGTCCCAGAACAGGGCTTTGCCGAGCACCAGCAAGGTCTTGGGATCGCGGACGTAATGGTCGAGATCGGGAGGCGCCGGGATGCTGACGCCCTTCAGGCTTCCCAGAGCGGACACGGAAGTCTGGCACCGAGCGGGCAGGCAAAAGGCGATCAGCCAAACTAACCCGGCACAGTTCCGCGCGACTTGCTGCAAGCCTCGGCCTCCAATCGCAGTCGCGATTGTACAGGCGGTGCCCGGAGCGGCGGGGTGAGTTCGGAAACAGCGCGCGCGCGGCGTGTGGCCGCGCATACCCAAACAGGGTGGCGGTTGTCCCTATCTCAACACGTCGGCATAATAACGCTCGTATTGGGGAATGACTTTTTCCGAGCAGAAGCGCTCGCCCGCCGTCCAACGGCCGGCCTTCGCCATCCGGTAATGGAGTTGCTCGTCCCGCAGAAGCGCCGAGACGCGCGCGGCCTGGGCCTCGATGTTGCCCACGGCCTCGAGGAAGCCGTCTTCTCCGTCGGTGATGAGTTCGGGGACGCCGCCGACGCGCGTCGCCACCGGCACCACCCCGCAAGCCATGGCCTCGAGAGCGGCCAGGCCGAAGCTCTCCATTTCGCTCGGCATGAGGAGCACATGCGCCAGGGGCAGCAGGCGTTCGACGTGATTCTGCTTTCCCAGGAAGGTGATGTGCCGCTCCACTTTCAAGTCGCGCGCGAGGTGTTCCGCCGGGCTTCGGTCCGGCCCGTCCCCGGCCATCAGGAGATGCGCCGGAGTGGTCTTCACGACTTCGGCCAGAACGCGCACACAATCGAAGACGCGCTTCACGGGACGGAAGTTGGAAAGGTGGATCAGCAGTTTCTCGCCGGCGGGTGCGAACTCACGCGCGCCGAGTTTCTCGTTATCCGGGTGGTAAAGGTCGCAGTTGACGAAGTTATTGATCACCCGAATCTCGTTCGGGATTTCGAAAACCTCCTCCGTGTGGCGGCGCAGGTCTTCACTGATCGCGGTGATGCCGTTCGATTTCTCGATGGAAAACTTGGTGATCGGATAGTAGGAGCGGTCCGCCCCGACCAGCGTTATATCGGTTCCGTGGAGCGTCGTAATAAACGGCAGCCGGCGCTTGGGCGCCATCATCTGCTGCGCCAGCATCGCGGCGATCGAGTGGGGAATCGCGTAGTGAACGTGGAGCAGATCGAGGTCGTACGTTTCCGCCACCTCCGCCATACGCGACGCCAGTGCCAGGCAATACGGCGGGTATTGGAACAGGGGATAGGTCGAGACTTCGACTTCGTGGTAATGAATCCTCGGGATCCCCGGGTCGAGACGGATAGGGTTGGCGTAGGTGATGAAGTGGACGTCGTGGCCGCGATTCGCGAGTTCGAGGCCCAGTTCGGTCGCCACGATTCCGCTTCCGCCGTAAGTAGGGTAACAGGTGATCCCGATCTTCACTATTTCACGCTACCAGATCGCCTGTGTTTACTCGCTGGCGGGGCGGAGAATGCCGTACCCGATCTGGCCGTTCAGGTTCTCGTCCGGGCGCGCGACATCGCCCCCGCCGAACCAGACCCGGACCTCGGCCGGCCCCGCCTCTACGGTTGGGTCGCAGACGACCTTCGCATCCCAGGGGCGCCCGCCGGATAGGAGCAGCGGCAGTTTCCGCCAGTGAACACCGTCGGTGGAACGCGCGAGCCCGATTCGCCGGTTCTCGGCAAGGTCGCGGCCGGTGTAGAGCATCCAGTAGTAGCCGCCCGCGCTCCACACGGCTGGTTCGCCCAGCCCGTTCTCGTCGAAAGCGCCGGCGCCTCCGAGTTCCAGAATCGGATTGGCGCGCAACTTCTCCCAGGCGATGCCGTCTTTGGACCGGGCCAGCCCCAGGCGCTGCCGCCGCGCGCGGTCCTGGCCGAGGTAATAGAGATAGAACCAGGATCCCAGGCGGATGACGTACGGGTCGGCGACGCCCCTCTCGTCCCAACTCATGTAGGGACCGGGGCCCAGCACCGGGGCCGGCTCTTTCCGCCACGCGCGGGCATCGTCCGACCGGGCCAGTCCCAGGCTCGGCAGCTCCTTGGGACCCGCCACATACCAGTACCAAAACTGCGGACCCACCGGCAGCAAGGTCCCGTTTGCGGCCGAGTAGGCGCCTTCCCAGGTCTTCCGATCGGGTTCGAGAACCGAACCGCGCTTCTCCCACCGGATGCCGTCTTCGGATGTCGCCAGGGCTGTCCGCCAGGTCTGGCCGTCCCAGGAGGAGTAGAGCATGCGCCCCGCGGCGACGGACGGATTCAGGATGTCCTTGGCTTCGTCGCGGACGATCACCGGGTCGGGACGTGCTTCCCAGCGGTAGCCCGCCCGCGGATTGTCCCCGGCGAGAGGCGGCAGGGTGAAATCGCCATAACGCCCACACCCGGCGAGTACCATCAGGGCGGCGGCCGGGAGCATCAATCCCCGGAGCCACGTGCTCCGGCGGGACGAATACAAGACCACCCTGGCTTGCCGCACGCGCGGTCCCCTCACGTCCGCGATATTCGGCTGCCGGTATGCGCCGCCGGTCGCAGCGGCCGGACGGATCATTGCAGTGGGATGCGGAACTTCAGTCCCGCGCCCCGACCGGGCCGCGACTCGAGCTGGAGATCGGCATTCAACGATCTGGCCCGGCGCTTCAGGCTCGCTGGGCCCAACCGCAGCAACTCCAGTTCTTCCAGCGAGTAGCTGCCGGCGAACGGGAACCCGTGGCCGTTGTCGTCGATCGAAATCTCCAGGCCGCGATCCGTTTTCGACATGGCGACGGCTACGCGCGTAGCCCCGGCATGCTTCTGCACGTTGTGGAGAGATTCGCGAAGCATCTGCAGGACTTCGAGCGACATCTCCTGGGGCAGTCCCACCGGGGTGGCCGTACCGACGAACGTCACCGGAATGCCGCTCTCCTTTTGAAAGCTCTCGGCCGTCCGGCGCGCCGTGGCGACGAGGTTGGCGCCGTCCACGTCCACCGGGCGCATGCTGTGCAGGAAGGCCCGGAGGTCGCGGACCTGCGTCTGCGCCAGCACCTGTAGTTGCTTCAGGTCCTCCATCCCGGCATCATAGTCCCGGAGGATGATGGTCCGCAGAATTTCGAGCCGCATCTGGAGGCTGATGAAACTCTGGAGTGGACCGTCGTGGAAATCCGAGGCGATGCGCTGCCGCTCATCGTCCTGCGCCTTCTGGGCCGACTTAACGGCCGCGGCCAGTTTGCCTTTCAGGTTTTCCGCCTCCCGCCTGAGCCGCTGCTGACCCACCGAGAAACCGCAGGCCAGGGTTCCGGCCACGACCACGGTCGGCTCCAGGTCTCGAATGTGAAGCCCCGGGACCACGGCGAAGAACAATGCGCATACGCCGGTAATTACCAGGACCTCGAGGGGCGTATAGAACAGCAGCGCCTCCGCCAGCAGGAAAAGGTAAAACACAGAGCTGAGCCAGGGCATCGCGGATGCAGTCAGGCTGGCGATGATCAGAAAAAAGACCAGGTCTCCGAATAGAGCCAGCAACCCGAGTACGCCCCCGAGCCCCCGGATGCGCGCGGCAACTAATATTCCATAACCGAGAAAGGCGGCGGCGACGATTTTGAAAACGGCCGGAGAAGCAGGGCTGTAAAGTATCAGGATCAGGGCAGCGGCGGCCAGGACAACGCGCGCCCAGGAAACGTAGCGTAACCACGGCGTGCTGGAAGGCTTAAGCAATCATCACTTCCGGTACAGGTAGAGCGTATGGCTGCGCCCTTCGCCGTCATCGGCGATGTTCACGACCTTTTCGGGCAGCCAGTTCTTAAATTCAAAATCATGCGCGACTACGCGGGCCCCCTTCTTCAGTTGGCGGTCCAGCAGTGGCTGCACCTTACTATCGATCGATTGCGGCAGAAGGTACACCGTAATGAGATCGGCCGAACTGTAGTTCTGCTCCAGCAGGTCGCCGGTTATGATCCGGGCGTTTTGCTCGAGCCCGAGCTTTCGAATCCGGGCCATGCTCTGGCGGCAGAGGTCCTTGTCCAACTCGATGCCGATCGCTTCGGCATGGAATTTCTGTGCCGCCATAATCACGATCCGGCCGTCGCCGGAACCGAGATCGTACATCTTCTCGCCCGCCTTCAGGCCCCCCAGTTGGAGCATCTTTTCAACAATGGTTTCCGGCGTAGGGTAATAGGGTGCAAGCTTGGCGCCGTCGGAGCCTTGTGCTCCGAGGCCGACACACCCGATCAGCAGGATCCAGAGCAGTCTAGCCATTGGTTTCTTGACCCGACCAATGTACCATGCGGAACCGGCGCGCCGTGTTTCGGAGGGTTTTCCACGGATGCGTGGATAAGCCTGTGGAAAACCGCTTCCGGACTACTGCGAAACGCTCGTTGCTTAACGGCTTTGTCACATTCTGCACAGTTTTGGAGCATTTCGTCCGGTTTCCGTGCAAGTAACTAATTCTAAACCACTTATATTAGAGGCTAAGTCCAGGCCTTTTCCAGGTGATTTCCGCTCCTGCACAGTTCGCATTGCGCGGCGTCGGCGTAGTAGCTGGCCTCGAGTTTGGCCAGATAATACAGCGGGAGCGAGCCGAAATCGTGGGTGTTGGGGGTCGGCTGGTAAACCACCACGGCCAGCCCCACCACCCGGGCGCCGCTGCTCTCCAGCAACTGCTTCAGCTCGGCGAGTTTGCTCCCGGTACGCAGAATGTCGTCCACCAGCAGGACCTGTTCGCCGGGCTCGGGGTTCAGATACTGCCGGAACTTCAGGGCGCCGCCGGCCTGCTCGCTCTCCGCCCAGTAGACCTGACGTGCGCGGATCGATTCGCAGACGCCGTACGCCACCGGCAACCCGGCGGTCGCCGGGGCCACGATCGACAGCTCCGGGATGATCGCCCGGATTTCCGGGTTGGCGCGCAACAGCCTGCCGATGCCGACGGAGAGCAGTCGCTGGTCCTGATAGTGCCGCAACGCCAGCGGCACCTGCAGGTATTCGTTGGAGTGGAGACCGTTGGAATATTCAAAGTGACCGTCGCGAAGGGCGCCCGTCTCACGGAGCATTGCGACTACTTCATCTTGCGTGGGAATGAGGTGCATGGGAGCAAATCCATCTTCTTTTCAATCGGAAGCATAACATGAGGCACACGCCACTACCGGGCTAAAGTTCCGCCGGTCCGTGCCGATATCTGAATTATGCGGTGCAGACGGACATGGCTTGCCGGGCTGATGGGCTTGGCTTTTTGGACTGGCGCAGCGACCGGGCAGTCTTCGGGCCCGACCGCCAGCCCGACTACGTTGAGCTTTTCCTACCAGGTGAACAGTTCGAACTACCCGGCGGCTGCCAAGCTGACGGCTACGCTTCCTGCGGCTTCGAGTTCGCTCCCGCTGGCGGTGACGGTGTCGGCCACTCCGCAGGGCTGGCTGACGGCAACACCCGATTCGGGACACTCTCCTCTGGCGATGACGGTAACGGTAAACCCAACCGGCTTGACGCCGGGGAGTTACGGTGGAACGATCACCATCAACACGGTGCCGTCCGGCGGCAACCCGGTGATCGTGCCTGCTACGCTGCTCATTTCAAACCCACCCTCAACCCTGGTGGTGACTTCGCCTTCGAGCAATTATTCGCAGCCGGCGACGGGCTCCAGCCTGCCGACCCTGACATTCAGCTACACGACCGGGACGCTCGGCCCTTCGCCGCTCTCGGCGGAACTGGATGTGGCGTCGAGCGGCGATATTATTCCATTCAACGTGACCGCCGCGAACTCCGGTACCGGGAAGACGGCAGTCTGGCTGCGGGTCAATCAGACCGGGCAGTTGCCGAACCTGCAAACCAGCGGTGTGGCACTCTCCGGATCTTACGTCCCGCTCACGATCTCTCTGGACCTCGCCACCCTGACCGGCCTGGACCCCGGAAGCTACGGCGGCCTGATCACGGTCGCGGCCAACAGTGCGGCAAACGGCACCGCGGCAATCGCGGTGAACCTGATTATCTCCGCCGGACCTCCGACGCTGGACACTACACTCCCCATCTACCCGGTCAGCATCATTGCCGGTCCCACAATCGATCCGGTCATTACGGTTTACGGAGACAACTTCTTCAGCACCTCCGTGGTTTCAATCCAGCAGGGCTCGAACCCGTCCATCACTTTGCCGTCGAAGCTGCTCAGCCGGAAAGTTCTGCAGGCGACGGTCAAAGCTGCGTATTTCGCGGCGCCGCTTACCTCCACGGTTTATCCGATCGTCTGGGTCGTATCGGTGAACAATCCCGCGCCTCCGAACAACCCGTCGCAGGCAGCGGCGACGACTTCGCTGCTCGTGACCGATCCCACCCAGCCGGCGATCACTTCGGTAGTCAACTCGGCAAGCTATACCCCTACCGCCGTCTTTAGCGGGACTGGCACGAACCCGGTTCTGCCCAATGCCACTTCGGTCTCGCCGCGGGAGATCATCTCGATTTTCGGCCAGAATCTCGGTCCTGCCGTGCCCCTCCAGGCGGCGCCCGCGGGTTCCCCTGCGTCATATCCGGTTTCGCTCAGCGGTATTGTGGTCGCGTTTCAGTGGGGTTCTCCGGTGAATACCGCTTTCGCGCCGATTATCATGACGTCGAGCAACCAGATCAACTGCATTGTTCCGCAAGAGATCGGCGTCCTCGCCGGCTCGAGTACTGCGGTTGGGATTCAGGTGACCAGCGGGACGGCTCATACCAATCTGTTCAGCGTGACCGTCGTTGCGCAGGATCCTGGGGTTTTCACTTTCGGCGGGCTCGGCCAGGGCCAGGCGGCAGTCTTGAACTTCGACAGCAGCACCGGCTCCTATCTGATCAATTCGTCAAAGAGTGCCGCCGCGCGCGGTTCCTCGATCGCGGTCTACGCAACCGGCCTGGGGGATCTCAGCACTGCGCTGGGGAATGGGGAGGTGGCGAGCGCCGCAGTCGTCGTGGCTGCCAACACCTACCGGGTCGATATCGATGGGCAACCCGCGGTCGTCACATATGCGGGAACATCCCCGGGGGCGGTTGCGGGGCTGGTGCAGATCAACGCGATTATCCCTCCGACGGTTCGGACCGGAGCGGCGATTCCCATGACCGTGTCGATCGGCAGCACAGCTTCAGCGCGAAGAAGCCAACCCGGTGTCACCCTGGCAGTGAAGTAACCGTCAGCGCTGGCGGGCGGCCATTTTCTTTTCGAGAGCCTTCATCAGGCGGTCCTCGACTTCACTCGGAATCGGATACGGGTCCATTCCTTTGTAGATCCGTATCGTCTTCCTGGTTGTGTCGGCGATCACCCAACAGTTGGGGCACTCGGTGATGTGCTTCTCCAGCTTCGCCCTGAGTTCCGTGTCGATGTTCTCGTCCAGGTAATCCGTCAACTCGTTCAGAAAGTCTTTACAGGTAAGCAAAGGCATCGTCTCCCTTGCGCTTGAAGTAGCGGGTCAGCTTCTCGCGCAACTGCAACCGCGCCCGCAGGAGCCTGCTCTTCACCGCCGGTACGGAAAGGCTAAGCGCTTCCGCCGTTTCCTCCGTTGATAATTCTTCGATGTCTCGAAGTACGAAAACGGAGCGGTATGGAGGGTCGAGACTCTGGATGGCTTCGTCCAGAATCGAACCAAGTTCTTCGCGCGAAAAGCGCTGTTCCGGGTCCTCGTCCCACGCTGCAATCTCGCGCACCACCGTGTCTTCGCCGGTGTCGATCTGCTCGTCGAGGGATACCGCTCTGCTTGTCTTGCGACGCCGGAGTTTCATCAGCGCCTGGTTCACGGCGATCCGTACAATCCAGGTGTAGAACTTGGAATCGCCTTTGAATTGATCGAGATGCTCGTATGCCTTGAGGAAGGATTCTTGAAGAACGTCCTCGGCATCTTCGCGGTTCTGGGTGATGTGCTGCGCGAGACGAAAGATCTTGCTCTCGTATCGGCGCACCAATTCATTGAAGGCCCGGGTATCGCCTTCTTTGGATTGTGTCACCAGAACGGCTTCGTCTGTTCCAGCCTGGTCGGAGACGGGCATGAGCGCACTCTCATGATACCGGAAAATGTCCGGCCCGCCGGGCCCGCCGGGCCGGGAGCGCCGGTCGGAGTGCCCGGAGTCACTGTGATACGCTGAAATTTCCCTATGAGTAACATCGAGATCACGCTGCCCGACGGCAGTAAACAGTCTGTTGCGGCAGGGACGGCGCCCATCGATATCGCCAAATCGATCAGCCCGCGTCTGGCGGACGCCGCAATCGTGGCCAAGGTGAACGGAGAACTATACGATCTCACGCGGCCCATCGAGGCGGATGCAAACGTACAGATTCTCACGGCCAAAGACCCCGAAGCGCTGAACGTTTACCGCCACTCTACCGCTCACCTTCTCGCCGCCGCGGTTCTTGAGCTTTACCCGGAGACCAAACTGGGAATCGGTCCCCCGATCGATAGCGGGTTCTATTACGATTTCGATCGCGCCACCCCGTTCACTCCGGAAGATCTCGAAAAAATCGAGAAGAAAATGTGGGAGATCCAGGCCCGGAGCGTTCCCTACGAGCGTGTATATACCCGCAAGGAAGAGGGCCTTCGAAAGTACGGCGATGCCTGGATGAAGTGCGAACTGATCACCGAGCGCGCGGGCGAGGTCTTCTCGCGAATACACGCTCGGTCCTCAGTTCATCGATTTCTGCCGCGGACCGCACGTACCCAACACGTCCAAGATCAAGGCTTTCAAGCTGCTCTCCATCGCCGGCGCCTACTGGAAGGGCAACGAACACAACAAGCAACTCCAGCGCATCTACGGCACGGCCTTCTTCACGAAGAAGGACCTTGAAGATTACCTGAACCGGCTGGAGGAAGCCCGGCGCCGCGACCATCGCAAGCTCGGGCAAAGAACTGGAACTCTTCACCGTCAGCGACGTGGTCGGGGCAGGGCTGCCGCTGTGGCTGCCGAAAGGCGCCACCATTCGCCGGCTGCTCGAAGACTACATTCTGGAGCGCGAACGGGCCTCCGGATACCAGCAT
Organism: Bryobacterales bacterium; assembly: GCA_963796485.1. Classification (GTDB taxonomy): domain Bacteria; phylum Acidobacteriota; class Terriglobia; order Bryobacterales; family Bryobacteraceae; genus CAWCDJ01. Next base: position 961,484 of record CAWCLV010000004.1, on the reverse strand, counting down.
GTCTATACTCCGGATCTGGCCAAGGTCGAGCTCTATCAGCGCTCGGGCCACTGGGATCATTACAAGGACAGCATGTTCCCTCCCATGGATCTCGAGACCGAACAGATGGTGCTGCGGCCCATGAACTGCCCGCACCACATCCTGGTCTACGAGTCCAAGCAGCGCAGCTACCGCGACCTTCCCGTCCGTATCGCCGAACTCGGCACGATGTATCGCTATGAGCGCTCGGGAGCGTTGAGCGGGCTCAGCCGGGTGCGCTGCATGACGCTGAACGACGCCCATATTTTCTGCACGCCGGACCAGATCAAGGAAGAGTTTTCGGCCGTGATGAAGCTGGTGGAAGCAGGCGTATCGCGACCTGGGCATCACGCAATACCGCTACCGCCTCTCTCTCCGGGACAAGGCAGACAAGGAAAAGTACGTCGACAACGACGAAATGTGGGCTCTCGGCGAACGCGTGCTTGCGCGAGGCGATGGACGCGCTCGGCTTGCCCTATGTTGCGGCGCCGGGTGAGGCCGCGTTCTATGGCCCCAAGCTCGATATCCAACTGGCCGACGTCATGGGCCACGAAGAGACCTATTCCACCATCCAGGTCGATTTCCATCTTCCGAATCAGTTCGGTTTGACCTACGTGGGCGCCGACGGGAAGGAGCATCGCCCGGTGATGATCCATCGGGCCATCGTCAGCACGATGGAGCGCATGATCTCCTACCTGATCGAGCTGTACGCCGGTGCGTTCCCCGTCTGGCTGGCACCGGTGCAGGCCACCGTACTGCCCATCACGGATCGCCAGGCCGAATATGGCGCGGTCGATCCAAAAGCGACTGGAAGCGGCCGGCATTCGTGCGACCATAGACGAGCGCGCCGAGAAGGTGAACCTGAAGATCCGGGAAGCTCAACTGCAGAAGATTCCCTTTATGCTGGTGGTTGGCGACCGGGAGCAGCAGAACGGCCAGGTTGCGGTCCGCAACCGGAAGCATGGGGACCAGGGAGTCAAAAGCCTCGATGAGTTCCTGGCGGCAATCCGCGGACTGATCGAAACTAAAGCCACTACGGAGTAGACCGTGTACGCAACGGCCGAAGGGACCGGACGATATACCGCGAGCCACCCGGATTTCCTGGCCGCCGGCTTCTATCGGACTATCTTCGACCTCAAGCTCTCGACTCTCGGGATCGGCACCTATTTGGATGCCAGTGTCGAGGCGCTGCTGGCGGCTGCCGAGGGCGGGATCAACTTCTTCGATACCGCGATCAACTACCGGCACCAGCAGTCGGAGCGGGACATCGGGAACGCGCTTCAGCACCTGCAACGCGATGAGGTCGTGGTCTGCACGAAGGCCGGGTTCCTGACCCCGGGTGCCGTGCCGTCGTTCCTGGCCGCAGACGACGTGGTGGGCGGCATGCACTCGATGGCGCCGCGGTTTCTCGAAGACCAGATCGATCGCAGCCGCGCCAACATGGGGGTGGAGACCCTCGACGTCTTCTATCTCCATAACCCCGAAACGCAACTCGGGGTCCGGTCCCGCGAGGATTTCGAAAGCCGGATTCGCCGTGCCTTTGCCCACCTGGAAAAAATGGCGGACCAGCAGAAGATCCGGCGTTACGGCGCCGCCACCTGGGAAGGTTTCCGCAAGAAGGATGCGCTAAGCCTGCCGCGGCTCGCGCAGATCGCGCAGGAAGAGGGTGGCGCCGAGCACCGGTTCCGGTTTATCCAGTTGCCGTTCAATTTGGGGATGGTCGAGGCCTTCGTGGACGAGTCGGAAAGCGTGCTCGCCGCGGCGGCCCGCCTGGGAATCGCAGTGGTCGCTTCGGCGACCCTGATGCAGACCCAGGTGCTCGATCAAATGCCGGACGCGATTCAGGAATTGCTGCCCGGCCTCGAGACGGACGCCCAACGGGCTATCCAGTTCACGCGCTCCACGCCGGGGATCGCGGTGGCACTCGTGGGCATGGGACGGCCGGAGCATGTGCGGGAAAACCTGGCGATTGCGAAGGCCCCGCCCGCCTCCCGCGAGCAGTACCTGCGGCTTTACGAGTGACCGGGACTATCGAAGCCGGCAGCGATCTCGCGGCGCTCGACGCCGTAATCGAGTCGCTGCCGAACCAGCCCGCGGTCTTCGTGCTCTGGCCCTCGGACGGCGAGCCGTACCTCTCAAAGACCAACCTGCTGCGCCGCCGGCTTTTGCGGCTCCTGAAAGAGCGGGAGAAGCCCTCGCGCCTGCTGAACCTGCGGCACACGGTGAGGAGAATCGAATACCGGCTGACGGGGTCGTCGCTGGAATCGAACGTCGTGCTGTACGAGCAGGCGCGGCAACACTTCCCTGAGAGATATCTCGACGTTCTGAAGTTGCGGATGCCGCCCTACGTCAAAATCGTGCTCGCGAACGAATACCCGCGCAGCCACATCACCACGCAACTCACCCGCACGCAGGCGCTCTATTACGGTCCGTTCCGCTCACGGGTTTCGGCGGAGCGGTTCGAGGGGCAGTTCCTGGATCTGTTTCAGATGCGCCGGTGCCAGGAGGACCTCGCGCCATCGCCCGCGCATCCCGGATGTATCTACGGAGAGATGGGGATGTGTTTGCGGCCGTGCCAGGAAGTCGTCGGCCCGCAGGAGTATGGACACGAGGTCGCTCGCGTCCTGGAGTTTCTCCGCACCGATGGCCAGTCTCTGGCCGGGGCCATCGAGCATTCGCGCGACCGCTTGAGCGAGGAAATGCAGTTCGAGGAAGCCGCGCGCCAGCACAAGCGCCTCGAGAAAGTGCAGGAGGTGCTGAGGCTTCGCGACGAACTAGTGCGCGATATCGACCGGTTGGCCGGAGTTGCGGTTACACCGTCGGCCGAGCCGGATGCGGTGGAGCTTTGGCCCGTGCGCGACGGCACCCTGGAACCTCTGCAACGCTTCAGCTTCGAGGTCCGCGAAGGCAAAACGATTTCGCTCGATCGCAAACTGCGCGAGACGTTCGCCATGGCGCAAAACCGAAAACTGACCGTACGCGAGCGGCAGGAGTATTTAGCTCTGCTGGCCCGCTGGTATTATTCCAGCTGGCGCGACGGCGAGTGGCTCGCCTTCGCCGATTGGGACGATATCCCGTACCGCAAGCTGGTCAATGCCGTTTCCCGGGTTGCACGCCGGGAGCCACCCGCCTGACGCCGAACGCACTCAGAGAAACAGGCGCCCGCCGCCGGCAGCCGAAACGAAGCTGCGGAGCGCTTCCTGCTCGTCATCGAACGCCACGAACACAGTGTATAGCTTGGTGATTTGGAGCAGGTCGTTGACCTTGGCCTGCGGGTGAAGCAGTTTGATATTGCCTTGGGCGTTCGTGACCGAGGCGTACGCGCCGACCATTTCACCCAATCCCGCGCTATCGATATAGGTGACGTCTTTCAGGTTGAGAAGAACGTTCTTACGACCGGAGCTGACCAGCTCCTTAATCGTGTTTCGCACCAACCCGGAACCTTCACCCAGAGTGATGCGGCCGGCCAGATCGACGATCGAAACGTCACCGGACTGTCGGACGTTTGCCTTCAGGCTCATCAAAGACCTCCGACGATCATTATGTGACAATCGAAGTGGGTATGCACCCGGGTGAAAAAGGGCGTATTCCGATATGGTTTTTTATCGGGATTCTCGTGATGGTTTACGGCTTCATCATCATGGGCGCGGGGTGCTGGGAGTTGTTCTTCCCGCCTGCGCATCCCGTGGTGATGGAGAACCTGCACGCCGATCTGTGGTGGAGCGCGCTCATGATTATCGTGGGCGGGGTTTTAGTCGGTAAGTACTCGCCCTGGTAACGCGGGCGGCCTTGCGTCCCCGCCCCCGGGCAGATTACGGTGGTCATCGCGGAATAAAGGTTGACCGCCCCGCTTCGCACAGAGCGGGCCGGCCTCAGCCGATCCCGAGGTCGTCGATGCGTTCGAGCGGCGTGCCGCAGACACGGCAGATCACGGCGTGGCAATCGCCGCACACGAGCGGGTCGTCCACCGGTTTCCGACAGGCGGGGCAGTAGAATTCCGCGGCGGGATGCTCGGGTTCGGGCATACCGCCATTATCCGCCGGGGAACTACTTTGCGGCTTCGATTTTCTCGACCTGGATGGTCTTCCCGGATGCGTCGAGCGTGCCCGTGACCGTGACTTTCTTCGCCGCGAACTTCGCGGGAGCCTTCTGGTCGCTGAGCGCGTACACGTTCCTGCCATCGCTCAGGACGTACTTTCCATGCATGCCTTTCACACACTCCTCGACGCACTTGGCATCGCTCGGCATGTTCATGCCGGAGTGCCCGGACTTGGCGCACATGTCGTCGGTGATGGTTCCGGTGAAGGTCCGGGCGGCCGGGGCGGCGAACATCAGGGCCGCGGATGCGATTGCGATAGCGATTTGCTTTTTCATTGTATTTTTCCGTTCTTCCTTTCGATTTCGAGCCAGAGCGCGTTGTACCTGGCTTCGGTGATAGGTTCTTTCAATTGAAAATTGAAACCTTTGCGGTCTCCGTAGTGAGACCTGGCCCGCTCCCACGTCGTGATGGTCAGTTGGAATGGGCCGGAACTGCTGATATTCTCGATGTCTTTGTACCGCCACGTACGCGACTGGCCGGCGGAATCGGTGGAATACACGATCGAATCCGGGCTGAACTCGATGTGCCCCTGCGATCCGCGCAGCGTGCCCAGGCGCTTGACGGGGATGCTCCAGTCCGGCCCCGCGGGTTCTTCGGGGAAGGCGGCGACAAGGCGCTGGTCCATGCGCTCTTTCAGAAGGGCGTATAACTCTCGCGCGGGAATTTCGCCTTCAAACCGGTAAGTCCGGTCGGCGCCGAACTCCAGGAGGTCGTCGCTATACGAAACCAACACAATCTCGCGGGGCTCGAGCTTGAGTTCCTGGATCTCCGTGTAGTTCCACTCCCATGCCTGCCCCTTTGGTCCGGCAAAGCGCACGCCGTTTTCATCCACCGTCAATACGCCGGTGCACGAGCCGTTCAAATGCTTGTGCCTGACCGTGAACTGCGCGGCTGAAGCCCACATTGTGCCTGCCAGGATCAGGCAGCCTGCCGTTTTACCGATTGCCATTTCCAAACCTCGTAAAGTGCCGGATAAACTACCAGCTCAAGTAAGAAAGAAGTGAAGATGCCGCCGATCATGGGGGCGGCGATGCGTTTCATCACATCCGCGCCCGTGCCGCTCGACCACATAATCGGCGCGAGTCCCACGAACATCGTGGCCACCGTCATGAACTTCGGCCGGATGCGCCGCACCGCGCCGTGGATGATGGCCTCCCGCAAATCCGCGATGCTGTGCATGCGGCCCGCGGCGCGGCGCTCTTCATACGCCAGGTCCAGATAGAGCAGCATGAACACGCCGGTCTCGGCGTCCACTCCCATCAGCGCGATCAGCCCGACCCAAACGCCGATGCTCATGTTGTAGCCCAGCAGGTGCAGCAGCCAGATCGCGCCCACCGCGGAGAAGGGTACAGCCAGAAGAATCATCACCGTTTTAGCGGTGGATTTCGTGTTCAGATACAGCAGCAGAAAGATGAGGAAGAGGGTCAGCGGAAGAACGGTTTTCAGCCGCTCTCGCACTCGTGCCATGGCCTCGAATTGCCCGCTCCACGTCATCGTGTAGCCGGGCGGCATCTTGACCTCGCGGGCCACCACGCGTTTCGCCTCGGCCACATACGTCCCCACATCACGGCCGGACACATCCACGTACACGTAGCCGCTGAGCATGCCGTTTTCGTTGCGCAGCATGCCGGGGCCGGTGGTCAGCTTCAGGGTTGCGATCTGTCCCAGCGGGATTTGCACTTTGCCGTCCATGGCCGGGACCAGAGCGCGGCTGAGGCGGTCGAGGTCGCTGCGGGAATCGCGGTAGTAGCGCACGTTGATGGGGTAGCGCTCCAGTCCTTGGATTGCGGTCGAGACGTTCTCGCCGCCGATGGCGTTCATCACCACCATCTGGGCATCGTCCACGCTCAGGCCGTAACGGGCGAGCTGGTCGCGCTTGAGATCGAAGTCGAGGAAGTAGCCGCCGCTGACGCGTTCGGCGAAGACGCTCCGGGTCCCCGGGACCTGGGGAAGCACATGCTCGATTTGGGTCCCGATGCGTTCGATCTCGGCGAGGTCCGCGCCGAAAATTTTGATGCCTACGGGAGTGCGGACGCCCGTGGTCAACATGTCGATCCGGTTCCTGATCGGCATGGTCCAGGCATTCGAGACCCCGGGGATTTGCAGCGCCCGGTTCATCTCATCTACAAGCTGATCAGTGGACGTCACGTTTTTTCGCCACTGCGACTTCGGCTTGAGCAGGATGATCGTCTCCATCATGGAAAGCGGTGCGGGGTCCGTGGGGGTCTCCGCGCGGCCGGCTTTCCCCAGGACGCGCTCCACCTCCGGGAACTGCATCAGGACCTGATCCTGTACCTGCATCAGCCGCTGGGCTTCTGCCAGCGAGATGCCGGGCAGCGTGGTGGGCATGAACAGCAGCGCGCCCTCGTCGAGCGGCGGCATAAATTCGGAGCCCAGGTGCTGGTAAACCGGCACCGTGACCGCGACCAGCGCCACCGCGCCGCCGATCACCAGCCACTTCCAGCGGAGCGTCCACGCAACCACCGGTTCGTAGAGGCGCATCAGGATTCGGCTGATAGGGTGCTTGTCTTCGGAGTGGATGGTTCCGACCAGCACGCCGTTCACGATCCCGGAAAGCCAGCGCGGGCGAATCCGGAACCGGTCCTTGCGGAAGAAGAGCAGGCGTAGCGCCGGGTCGAGCGTGATGGCGAGCACCGCCGCCACGATCATGGCGAAATTCTTGGTGTAGGCCAGGGGCTTGAACAGGCGGCCTTCCTGCGCTTCGAGCGTGAGCACCGGCAGGAACGAAACCGCGATCACGAGCAGGGCGAAAAAGCTCGGTCCGCCGACTTCCTTGACGGCGCCCACGATCGCCTGCTGGTAATCCTGCGCCGTCCAGTGCGGCTCCGCGTGCTCCAGTTTCTTGTGCGTCTGTTCCACCACCACGATGGCCGCGTCCACCATGGCTCCCACCGCGATGGCGATGCCGCCGAGCGACATGATGTTGGAACTCATGCCGGTCGCGCGCATCGGGATGAAGGAAATCAGCACGGCGATCGGGATCGTGAGAATCGGAATCACGGCGCTGGGCACGTGCCACAGGAAGATCAGGATCACGAGCCCCACGACCGCGAGTTCCTCGATGAGGGTGTGCTTCAGGTTGTCGATCGATTTGACGATCAGGTCGGAGCGGTCATAGGCGGTGACGATTCGGACGCCCGGCGGCAGGCTGGGCGCGATCTGCTTGAGCTTTGCCTTGACGTTGTCGATCACGCGCAGAGCGTTTTCGCCCTGCCGCATGACCACGATTCCGGAAACGACCTCACCCTTGCCGTCGAGATCCGCCACGCCGCGCCGCATATCCGGACCGAGTGTTACCGTGCCGATGTCGCGCACCAGGACCGGCACGCCGGTGGCGCTCGCGCCCAGCGAGATATTCGCCAGGTCGCTGGTGGTTCGCGCATAGCCGCGGCCGCGGACCATGTATTCGCGGCCGGAGAATTCCACGACGCGGCCGCCCACGTCGTTGTTCCCGCCGCGCACCGCGGCGATCACCTTCGAGATCGGGATGCCGTAGGCGGCCATGCGGTCGGGATCGACGTTCACCTGGTACTGCCGCACGAACCCGCCGAGCGGCGCGACTTCGGCAACCCCCGGAACGGCCTGTAGTTGATACCGCAGGAACCAGTCCTGGTAGGAGCGCAGCTCGGCCAGATTGTGACGGTGGCTGTCGTCCACCAGCGCGTACTGGAAGACCCAGCCGACTCCGGTGGCGTCGGGCCCGAGTTCGGTTTCCGACGCCCTGCGGCAGGCGCGACTGAATTTTCGAGAGGTATTCGAGCGTGCGCGAGCGCGCCCAGTAAATGTCCGTGCCTTCGTCGAAGATGATGTAGACGTACGAGTAGCCGAAATCGGAGAAGCCGCGCACGTCCTTCACTCTGGGCGCGCCGAGCATAGCGGAGACGATCGGGTACGTCACCTGGTCTTCGATGATGTCGGGGCTGCGGTCCCAGCGCGAGTAGACGATCACCTGGGTGTCGCTGAGGTCCGGGATCGCGTCGAGCGGAATGCTCTGCATCGACCACCAGCCCGCCATTGCGGCCGCCGCCACCATCAGGAAAATCAAAAATCGGTTGTGCGCCGAGAGCTCGATGATGCGGTTGATCATTTGAGCCGGCTTTCCGAATCCAGCAGAAAGTTGCCGGAGGTGACGATGCGCTCGCCGGCTTTCAAGCCGGAGAGGATCTCGATGCGGTCGCCGAACTGTTCGCCGATCTTGACGTCGCGCTGCTGGTAGGCGCCGTTGCCGCGATCGAGGAACACGATCTGGCGGTCGCCGGAATTGAGCACGGCGGATTGCGGCACCACCAGCCGGCGTCCGCCGCCGGTCTGAAATTCGAGGCTGCCGTACATGTCCGGCTTCAACGCATACCCCGGATTCGCGAACTCCAGCCGTACCTTGAGCGTGCGGGTGGCCGGATCGACGCCGGGCTGAATGTAACTCACGCGTCCGTGAAACGAGCGGCCGGGCAGCGAATCCAGCGTCAGCACGGCGGGCTGGTTCATCCGGACCTTCGAGGCTTCGTACTCGTACACGTCGGCCATCACCCAGACGGTGGAAAGGTCGGCTACGGTGTAGAGCGCGGCGTCGGGTGTCACGCGCTGCTTGGGAAACGCACCGCGCTCCATAACGAAACCGGAGATGGGCGAATAGAGCGTGAGGTTCTTGAGTGTCCGGCCGGAGCGTCCGATCTCGTCGATCTGGGCGTCGCTGATGTCCCAAAGCTGAAGGCGTCTGCGCGCGGCGTCTACCAGCCCATCCGTGCTCTCGCGCATTTCATGCAGCGGGTTGTCCTGCGCCACGTGCTGCGCTCTGATCGCCAGCAGGTACTCCTGCTGGGTGGCGAGCGCCTCGGGGCTGTAGATGGTGAGGAGCGGGTCGCCCTGCTTGACATATTTGCCGGTGAAATTCACGAACACCTGGTCGATCCAGCCGGAAAGCTTGGCCTGCACTTTGGCGATGCGCGTTTCGTCGATGGTCACACGCGCGGCGGCGTGCAGCGAATCGGTGGCGTTCTCGTACCCGGCAGTTCCGTAAGTCACCCCGATCAACTGCTGCTGCCGCGGCGTCACCTGAACCATTCCCGCGCTACGCTCCTGGTACTTGGCTTCGTCGCCGGGGTATACCGGCACCAGCGTCATATTGCAGTCGGGCGCGATGCCCGGGCGGTCGGACTTGTACCAGGGGTGCATCGGGTCCACCCAATAGAGCGGCTTCCGTTCGGCCGGGCGGGACGGCTTCGCATACCAGCGGCCGTATCCGTACCCTCCTGCCCACGCGGCGGCGGCCAGTAACACGATGGCCACTTTCTTCACGGCTTCATCTCCATTCCGGTCATCTCGCGCAAGCGGGCCAGCGCGACGTGGAAGTTCATGATTTCTTCGTGATCCCGCAACTCGTAATCCACCAGGTTCATGAAATTGGAATACAGCGCCAGGAAATCGAGCGAGCCGGTTTCATAGCTCGCCATGGAGGATTCGAGAGCCAGGCGCGCTTCGGGGATGACCGACTTTTCGTACAGGTCGACCAGTTTTCGGGAGGTCGATGCCACGGTGTAGCCCGAGCGGATTTTAGCCTCGAGTTCCACGCTGGTGGATTCGTAATTGTGGCGGGCCTCGGAAGCGCTGAAGTGCTGCTCGTTCACCGCGGCGCGCTGCTTGTTCCAGAACCAGGCGGGGAGCTTGAAATCCACCCGGAACTGCCACATCGAAGGCATGCTCCCCTGGTTGAAGTAGCCGCCCGAGAGCGTGTAATCAGGGTAGTAATCCTTGCGCGCCAGGTCGGCCGCGAGCTCGCTGCGCTCGACCTGCTTCTGATCGATTGCGAGAGACGGAGCATTGGCGCGGGCCTCGGCGAGCATCTGGTCCAGGGTCGCCGGCAGTTCGCCGGTCGGGATCTCCGCGGGCATCTCGACCGGTGTGTCGGTCGGGCGGTTGAGCAGCGCGTTGATCTCGATGGTTTGCGTGGTCCGCTCCTGCTCGTAGCGGAGGAGTTCGGTTTCGAAAATCGAAAACTGCGTCTGCGCCTTGAAAATGTCCTGCTGTGCGGCCTGGCCGACGGCGTACCGCGCCTGCGAGATGTCGAGAATGTGGCGCAGCAGTTCCTGGTAGCGGTGGACGTAGTCGATCCCGACCATGGCGTGATGCAGGCTGTGCCACGCCTGCTCCAGCCTGGAGATTACGCTTAGCCGCACCGCGCGGTACTGGTCGAATGCGGCCTCGGCTTCGGTGTGGGCGATTTCGCCGCGCAGTTTCCGCTTGCCGGGGAACGGAATCTCCTGCGCGACCATGACCCCTGCGTTACTAGTGGCGGCGGTTCCGATGCCCGCTACCGGCCACGGTCCGCCGTTGGCAGTATAGCCGAGCGAGAGGGTGGGGTCCGGGAGGCTTGCCGCCTGGGCCGGCCGCTGCCGCGCCGCTTCATAGCGCTTCTGCGCCGCCAGTATTTCCCGATTACCGCGCAAAGCTCCGGCCACAAGCGACGGCAGAGACTGCGCGCCGAGCGGGAGCGAGAGCATCGCTACGCAAATCAGCTTTCCAGATTTCATGACCGGTTACGCTGTTCAGATATAAAACCGCCACCGTACGCGACGGGCCGCCCGCTTGCTTACGCGCGCGGCTCTGTGACGCGGAGGAGCCGGCGCGGTACGTGCGCTCCCCGCAAAACCGCGATCGTAAGGGGGCGGGGCGCCCGTACGTGCGTTCTCCCCACAGAGCCGCGACCGTAAGGGAGCGGGCCGGTGTCGCTAAATGCGGTAACTGGAATGGAGAGAGAAGAGGTCGGGGGGCGCGTGTTCCACTGCGCAGAGCAGGTCCGATCGATCGGGAGCCGTCGCAAGCGCCGGAGGCGCCACAACCTTGTTGGCTGTTGCCGCCACCGGGACCGCCGTCTGCGGCGACGCCTGATCGGTTTTCACAAACTGACGGAGAGTCTGATTCTGGCAGGTCGTGGAGTTCTTCGAGGACTCGTGGCAGCAGCGATGGCATTGGGCCATCACTGCTTGCGGGCAGGTCAGGCAGTTCCCCCAGAACAGCGCCGCGATGATCAGCGCTGCCCGAATTGAACCGGCAATTACCCGCATGGAAATTTTATTTTACACCGCCTGATGATATTTGCAACACCTAATCGGATCGTTTTGCCTGTTTTTGTCCGGCTGCTACACTGAAAGCGTGGCCCGCTTCTACTCCCGGGGGGAACTTCTCGCTCAGCGCCAGCAGTGGAAGCAAGCGGGGAAAACCGTGGTTTTCACCAACGGCTGCTACGACCTGCTGCATCCCGGGCACATCCGTCTCCTGGAACAGGCCCGCTCTCTTGGGGACGTGCTGATTCTCGCACTGAACTCGGATGACAGCGTCCGCCGGTTCAAAGGGCTGAGCCGTCCGCTCCTTCGCGAAACCGAGAGGGCGGAGGTTGCCCTGGCCCTTGAAGCCGTAGACGCCGTGACGATCTTCGACGAGGACACTCCGCGCGATCTCATCGCGGAATTGCTGCCGGACGTTCTCGTGAAGGGTGCCGACTGGTCCCACTTCATTGCGGGCCGCGAGGAAGTGGAGGCCTCGGGAGGCCGGGTGCTGGCCCTCGCGTTGGAGCCCGGATATTCCACGACAAACATAGTAGAATCGATCCTCGACATACCTTGATTCACCCTGCCGTAAGAGATCTGTTTCTGGACCTGTCCAGGCATCCGAGCTTTCAGGATGTCCTCCGGCATGTGTCCTCCGGTGCGCCGTCGTCGGTTTCCGGCCTGACGACTACCGCCAAGGCAGTCTACCTCGTCCTCCTGGCCCAGTCTTCCGGACGGCCTTTGATAGTTGTCGTAGATGGAAACAAGCAGGCGGAGGCGCTTTCCGAAGCCATCTCGACCTTCTGGGATCTGCTGGCGACCGACGACCGCGGAGGCCCCCAACTCCTGCCCGCGCTCGATGTGCTGCCGCTGCAGAACCTCTCGCCCCACGCCGAAATCTGCGAACAGAGGGCTACCGGGCTTTGGCGGCTGGCCATGCAGCGTGTGCCGGTGACGGTTCTTCCGGTGGCATCGGCGCTCCTCCGCATCCATCCGGGCGATTTCTACAAGCAGTTGGCGCTCCGGCTGAGTGTTGGCGAAGAACTTCCGCTGGATGAAGTGGTTGCGCACCTGGAGAGCATCGGGTACGAACGCCGCGAGCCGGTCGAAATGGTGGGCGAGTACTCGGTCCGCGGCGGCATACTCGACGTCTTCTCGCCGGACGGGCAGAAACCGGTACGCATCGATCTCTTCGGCGATCAGGTGGAATCGATTCGCCGGTTCGACGTGGAATCGCAACGCTCAGTTCTGAAGGTCGAGGACTGCCTGCTACTACCTTTGACGGAATATCAGAAATCGCACGAGTTGCTCAGCCAGTTGGGCGAGCTCCTGCGGGAGGCGGATATTCCCGGCCGCGACCTTCCGCCGCCGGGCGAGCCCTTCGCCGGGTGGGAACTGCTCGCGCCCATGGTACGGCCGCGGAAATCGTCGGTTTTCGGGCTGATCGAGCGGCCGGTCGTGGTCTGGGATGAGCCGGAGCAGGTACGCGGAGCCGCCGAACGCTTCTGGAAGCGCCTGGAGCAGATTGAACCGTCCCCTGCCTGCGACCCGGACCGCATCTACTTCCGATGGGAGGAGCTGGAACGGCAGGCCTCGGAGGCGCCGCGCGTGGACCTGAAGGAGCTCGAATTCGGAGATTCCGGGCTGCACATCTCCGCCCGGCCTTCGCTGACGTTCCACGGCAATATGCAGGTGGCCATCGCCGAGGCGCGAAACCTGGTGGAGTCGGGTAACCGGGTGGCCTTCTTCGCATCTTCTACAGGTGAAGTAGAACGGCTGGCCGACATCCTCAACGAATACTCCATCCCTTACCAGCTCGGGCTGGAGCAGTTCGAATCGACGCCGGCTTATCTCGCCGAGCGGGCCTATATGTCGGGCGCGGCGGCGAGCATTTACCTGGTCAAGGGAGTGGTCCGGCGCGGGTCCGCTTTCCCTGAATCTAAACTTGTAGTATTTGGTTCCGAAGATCTCTTCGAGGCTTCGGAGCTGGTGGCCCGGGCTCCGAGCGGGAAGGCGGCGCTGGCAACCTTTTCGGCGGATCTGATCGATTTGAAGCCGGGCGACTTCGTCGTCCATGCAGAGCACGGGGTGGCGCAATATCTGGGCCTGCGGGAGATCAGCCAGACCGAATCGAGGGGCGACTACATGCTCCTGGAGTACGCCGGCGGCTCCAAGCTCTACGTGCCGCTCACCAGCATGGACCTCATCCAGCGGTTCCGTGGCGCGGGCGAAGCCAAGCCGGCGCTCGACCGCATGGGCGGCGCCACCTGGACCCGCACCAAGACCAGAATCAAGGCCAAAATGCGCGATATGGCGGACGAGTTGCTGAAACTCTACGCCTCGCGCAAGATGTCCGAGGGGTTCCAGTATTCACCGGATAGCAACTGGCAGCGCGAGTTCGAAGACGCCTTTGAATTCACGGAAACCCGCGATCAGCTCAGCGCCATCAAAGACATCAAGCGGGATATGGAAAACCCGCAGCCGATGGACCGGCTGCTCTGCGGGGACGTCGGCTACGGCAAGACCGAGGTGGCCATGCGGGCCGCCTTCAAGGCGCTGGGCGACGGAAAACAAATCGCCTTGCTGGCTCCTACTACAGTCCTCGCATTTCAGCATTTCGAGACGTTCAAGCGCCGCTTCCAGCCGTTTCCCGTGCGCGTCGAAATGCTCAGCCGCTTCCGGTCGCCCAAGGAAATCAAGGCGGCGCTGGCCGATATGGCGGAAGGCAAGGTCGATATCGCCATCGGCACGCACCGGCTGCTCTCGCAGGACGTGGTGTTCAAGGATTTGGGCCTGGTGCTGGTGGACGAGGAGCAACGGTTCGGCGTCAAGCATAAAGAGCGCCTCAAGCAACTGAAGAGGACTGTGGATCACATCAGTATGAGCGCCACGCCGATCCCGCGAACACTACACATGTCGTTGCTGGGCTTGCGGGACATGTCGGTGATCGAGACCCCGCCCAAGGACCGGCTGGCGATCCATACGGTGGTGGCTCCGTTTAATCCGGAACTGATCCGTTCCGCTTTGGAACTGGAACTGGCGCGCGGCGGGCAGGTCTATTTCCTGCACAATCGGGTGGATTCCATCTGGCAGCGGGCTGCGGAGATCCAGAAACTGGCGCCAAATGCGCGGATCGGCGTCGGGCACGGGCAGATGGCGGAAGCGGAACTGGAAAAAACCATGCTCCAGTTCATGCGCCACGAGTTCGATATCCTGGTGTGTACTACGATCATCGAAAATGGTCTGGATATTCCGCTCGCCAATACCATGCTGGTAGAAAATGCCGAGCGCTACGGCCTGTCCGAACTTTACCAGCTCAGGGGCCGCGTCGGCCGGTCGAACCGCCGCGCCTACGCCTACCTGCTGGTGCCGCAGGATACGGAACTGACGGAAATCGCGCGCAAGCGGCTGGCGGCTCTGAAAGAATTCAGCGATCTCGGCGCCGGGTTCAAGATTGCCGCCCTCGATCTGGAGTTGCGCGGAGCGGGCAACCTGCTCGGTGGCGAACAGCACGGCCACATCAATTCGGTCGGCTTCGATACTTACGTCCGGCTGCTCGAGGAAACGGTGCGCGAGTTGAAAGGCGAAGAAGTGGTCCCGGAGATCCACTCCGCGCTGAACCTGGGGCTGGATATCCGGATTCCGGCGGGCTATATTGCCGACGAGAACCAGCGGCTGCGCGCTTACCGCCAGATCGCCAATGCGGCGGACGCGGCCGCCCGAGACCGTGCCGAAAAGGAACTGGAGGATCGATATGGCCCGGTACCGGAGGCCGTCCGCAATCTTCTCCAGTACTCCGCGCTCAAGACCCTCTCCGAGCAGATCGGGATCGAGGCCGTGGACCGCCGTCATAACGTGTTGAATATAAAGTTCCACCAGCAGACGCGCGTCGATCCGGCGCGGCTCATGAATATTGTCGGGCAAACCAGGGGCGCGCAGTTCACTCCGGCAGGCGTATTGCTATTACCTCTCGATGGCCAGACGGCCGCCAGTGAGGTTCTCGGGTTTCTTTCCGCCAAGCTGGAACAGTTGGGGTCTCCGCAGAAGTCTCATGGACAACCGGGTACGCTGGTAAAATAGAGGAATTAACATGCATCGCAGGATCATTCTGTTTCTCGTCGCGGCGATACTTCCCATCGCCAGCGCAGCCGATGTGCGGGTTGTGGAAGAGATTGCCGCGAAAGTGAACGGCGATATCATCACCCGCGGTGAACTGGAACAACAGCACAGAGAGATCGAGCAACAGCTGCGATCCGAAGGCGTCGCCGGGGCCAAGATTGCAGACACGTTGAAAGAGGCGCAGGCAAACGCGCTTCGCGACCAGATCGACCAACTGCTGCTCGTTCAGCGTGCCAAAGACCTGACCATCAGCGTCGATGGGGATGTCACGCGTGAGCTTGCGGACATGCAGGTGCGCAGCAAGATCAGCGATCCCGATAAATTCCATCAGTTGATCCAGGAACAGTACGGAATGTCCTACGAGGACTTCCGCGACCGCATGAAGCGGCAGGCTCTCGCACAGCGTGTCATCGGCCAGGAGGTCGGCTCGCGGGTGGTCATCCCCGAAACGGATCTCCGAAAGTACTACGACGAACACAAGGCCGAATTCGTGCGCAAAGAGCAGGTCTTTCTCAGCCAGCTCCTGATTTCGACCGAGGGGAAGACGCCCGAACAGGCGGCTATCGCCGAGAAGAAGGCGAGGGACATCGTCGCGCGGGCCCGCAAGGGGGAGAAGTTTACGGACTTGGTCCGCGACAATTCCGACGACCCGGAAACCGCGCGCAACGGCGGCTCGCTGCCGCCCATGCAGCCGGATCAACTGCAACCGCAGATTGCGGCGATTGTATTCAAGCAGCCGAAGGGCTATGTCACCGACCCGATCAAAGTCCCGCTGGGATACGTGATTCTGCGCATCGACGAGCGGTACGACGCCGGGCAGGCCACCTTCGAGGAAGTGAAGAGCGACATTCAGGACCGGCTCTCACGTCCGCTGATGGAGCCCAAGATCCGCGAGTATCTCACGCGCCTCCGCATGCAGGCATTTCTCGAAATCAAGGACGGCTACACGGATAGCGGCGCCGCGCCGGGCAAGGACACCCGCTGGCAGGATGTGGCGCAGTTGAAGCCGCAGACCACCACCAAGGAAGAAGTCGCGTCGCGCGGCGGCAGGCACAAGAAGCTGTTCTTCATCCCTCTGCCGTTTTCGAAGAGTAAGGCTCCGGCCACCCCCATCGATATGCCTGAGAGCCCGGCGCCGAAACAGGAAGCGCAACCCGCCAAACAATGAAATCGCCTTATGTGAACGAGCTTGAGCCGAACCGGGTGATCACGACCAGTTTTCTGGTCCACTCCAAAGAAATTCGCCAGAAGAAAAGCGGCGAACTGTACCTCTCCCTGCTGCTCGGAGACCGTACCGGCGAACTCGATGCGAAGATGTGGGACAACGTCTCGGAGGTTCTCGACAGTTTCGAGCGGGACGATTTCGTGAAGGTCAAGGGCATGGTGCAGGTGTTCCACAACCGGCCGCAGCTGACCATTCACAAGATACGGCGGATGGACGATAGCGAGATCGAGTTCGGCGATTACTTCCCGTCGTCCAAGCGCGCTCCCGACGACATGTGGCGGGAATTGCGGGAGACCGTCGCGCGGATCGCGAATCCGCACCTGAAAGCGCTGCTCGACGCGCTGCTGGACGACGAAGACGTCTCGCGCCGCTACCGTCTCGCGCCGGCGGCCAAGCAGATCCACCACGCATATTTGGGAGGGCTCATCGAGCACGTGCTTTCCCTGGCGAGGCTGGCCCGCCTCACCGCCGATCACTATCCGTGGGTGGATTACGATCTGCTGCTGACCGGCGTGGTGCTGCACGACATCGGCAAGATCTACGAGTTGAACTACGAGCGCGGCTTCTCGTACTCGAATGAAGGCCAGTTGCTGGGCCACATCCACATCGGGATTCGCATGGTCGGCGACAAGCTGCGCGGGATCCCCGATTTTCCGCCGGCGCTCCGAAACCTGGTGGAGCACATGATCCTGAGCCACCATGGGGAACTGGAATACGGATCTCCCAAGGTGCCGGTATTTCCGGAAGCGCTTCTCCTGCACTATCTCGACGATATGGACTCGAAGATGGAGTGCATGCGGGCGCTGATCGATACCGACCGGCAGGTGGAAGGCTGTTTCACCACCTATCACGCCGCGCTTGGGCGCACGGCGCTGAAGAAGGACCGCTATTTGAACGGACAGGACACCGGGCGTTCCCGCGCCGCCGCGCAGCCAGGCGGACCCGCGCCGGATTTTGACAACGGCCCCGCCGCGCCTGTCGCGAAACCCGAAAAGGCCGCGCACCCGCTGTTCGCCAGCCGGCCGGATTCCCCCTTTGGGGATAAACTGAAGCAGGCGTTGGGGCCTGTTTCGTCCGAACAGGAAAGCTGATGGCTAAAGCCACGCGTGAGGTTCCGCCCCCGCTCGAACTGTTGTGTCTGCGGGTTCTATGGTCTCTTCGGGAAGCCAGCGTCAGGCAGGTGCGGGCGGTGGTTGCGGAATCGCGTCCGCTGGCCTACACCACCATCATGACGGTGCTCGACCGGCTGGTGCGGAAGGGCAAACTGGCGCGGCGCAAAACCGGGCGGGCTTTTGTCTACAGCCCCACCGAATCGCGGGAAGATTTGCGGCGTGTCGCCGTTCGCGAACTGCTGGACGGTTTCTTCGATGGGTCCGAGGAGGAATTGCTCCGCTTTCTCGGGCGTTCGACCGAGCCCGCCGCAAGAGCCGCGGTATCGGCCGGGGCCGAAGACAACCGTATAGATACGGTCCTGCTGTAGGCGAGTATAAGTGGCGCAGGCCTCCCGGCCTGCGCGGATTTGACTTAAAATCGGGCAGGCCGGGAGGCCTGCCCCACTCTCCTACGGATACAACCCGCGGATCTTGCTCGCTTCGGCTACGCGGTTCACCCCGACCATGTTAGCGGCCAGCCGCATGTTCACCTTTCGATCCAGGTGAAGCTTCAGGACGTCGTTGAACGCCCGGGTCATTACCTTCTCCAGCCGCATATTAACGTCGTGCTCGTCCCAGAACAGGTGGTTTTCGTCCTGCACCCATTCGAAGTAGGAGACCGTGACCCCGCCCGCGTTGCACAGGATATCCGGAATCAGGAACACGCCCTGCTGGTCGAAGATCCGGTCCGCTTCCGGCGTCACCGGGCCGTTCGCCGCCTCGGAAACGATGCGCGCACGAATGGTGTGGGCATTCGCTTCCGTAATGGCATTCTCGAGCGCCGCCGGAATCAGCACCTCGCATTCCGTGGCCAGCAGTTCGGCCGGAGTGATCTTCTCGGATTCCGGGAAGCCGATTACGCTGCCGGTGCGCTCCTTGAAGGAGATCACCGCCGGTATGTCCAGACCCTTCGGGTTGTAGATGCAGCCCTTGGTGTCGCTGACCGCAATCACCCTGGCTCCGGCGCCGTGCATCAGGTTGGCGGCGATGGAGCCGGCGTTGCCGAATCCCTGAACCACCACCCGGGCGCCGGTAACCGGGATCCCGAGGTGCTCGCAGGAACTCCGCGTGGTGTAGTAAACGCCGCGCCCCGTCGCCTCGTTGCGTCCCAGTGACCCGCCCAGGCAGATCGGCTTTCCGGTGACCACGCCATGGACCGGATAGCCCTTATTCATGCTGTAGGTATCCATGATCCACGCCATGATCTGCGGCGTGGTGTAGACGTCCGGCGCGGGAATGTCCTTCTCCGGCCCGATCAGGGGCAGGATCGAACTGGCATACCGCCGTGTCAGCCGCTCCAACTCGCCCATCGACATCGCCTTCGGGTTGCAGGTGACGCCGCCCTTTCCGCCGCCGTAGGGAATATTGACCACCGCGCATTTCCACGTCATCCACGTGGCCAGCGCCTTCACTTCGTCCACCGTGACATTCGGATGGAATCGGATTCCTCCCTTGGCGGGCCCTCGCATGGTGCTGTGCTGAACCCGGTATCCCTCGAACCGGATGACCTTTCCGGTGTCCATCCGGACCGGGACGCTTACCGAAAGCACCCGCTCCGGATATTTGATCATCGCCCGCACGTTCTCATCGAGTTCCAGCGCGTTTGCCGCCAGATCGAAGTTTTCCAGTGCGACCTCGTATGCGTTCTTTTCAGCCGCTGCAGTGGTAGCTAACATGGCCGAACCTCAGTTCTCAAAGATTCCAGACGACAGGGTCTGTTTCAGCCGAATGATAGCCCTGGGCAGACACCACGTCAAGGAGGGGCTTACTTTGGTATGTACGGATCACGGCATTAGGCCGATTGCAGCGCATCGCGGCACGCCTTCAGGATCGCGGGCGCCCCGGGGGTGTCTCCGTGGACGCAGATGGTATCGACTCCGCCCCCGCGAGCCAGGCGTAATGCTTGAGCCGCCGCCGCGGCCGGGTCGGTGATGAGCGCGTCCGGCAATTTCCGCGAACGCAGCGTCCCGTCCGCCTCGTAACAGCGATCGGCGAAACCTTCGCCTGCCGCCGGGAGCGCCATTTCCCGCCAGACTTCGAGCATCGGCGACGCGGCCAGCCCGAAGATCGGAACCCGGCGGTTCCAGCGCGCGACTCCCTTGCCGATCGCTCCGGCCACCGCGGCATTGTGCACCGCCACGTTGTAGAGCGCGCCGTGCGGCTTCACATGGACGATCGCACCGCCGAGCCGCCGCACGATTCCTTCGAGACGCAGGATCTGCTGGTACACGGTGGCTTCGATCTCTTCCGGCGTCATGGGGAGTTCGATCCGGCCGAAGTTGGCGCGGTCCGGATATCCGGGGTGCGCGCCGATCCGGACCCCCCGCTCGATGGCCAGTCGGGCGGTGCGCTCCATGGTCGCGTCGTCGCCCGCGTGCGCGCCGCAGGCGATGTTGGCGGAGGCCACGAATTCCATCAGGGCCGCCTCGTGCCGTGCGTCCTCGAGTTCGCCCATGTCGCAGTTGAGGTCGATCATTTCGCCGCTCCCACCAGAGCATACAGCCATTTCTCCTGCTCCTGCAGCAGGCAGAGCGCGTCGTCGATGGTCACCCGTTCGAATGCCACCCTGTCACGGGGCCGCAACTGCCCGAGCCGGGGGAAATCGGCCGAGATGACGTTGGCGGGTTTGGGATAGCCTCCGGTGGTCTGGTGCTCCACGAATAGAATGATAGGCTGCCCGCCCGGGGGCACCTGGACCGCACCCAGCGCCACGCCCTCGGTGGCCATATTCCCGGTTGGGCTGGGGATGGCGGGTCCCCGCAGCCGCAACCCCATCCGGTTCGACTCCTCCATTACGGTGTATTCGCAGCAGTAGAGCTCGTTCGCGAACAGATGCGATTGCGGCCCGCTGGTCGCACGCAACGCTCCGGTGCCTGGCGGCGGCGGGGTGATCGACTTTCGCGGCAGCCGCACCGCGCCGTCGCCGACCGGCAGTACGTCGCCGGCTCGCAACGGCCGCCCGCCCACCCCGGTCGTGATGTGCACGGAGGCGCTCCCCATGATCCCGGGTACTGCGATGCCGCCCCGCACGGCGAGGTAGCATCGCGCGCCGGAGCGGCTGGCCCCGAGCCGCACCACGCTGCCGGCCTGGACATCCACTGCGGTCCACATCGGCAGATCCGCGCCGAAATCGGACCCGGCCAAAGCCACCACCGCGCCGGATTCGAATTCGAATGCGCCGCCGGTCAGGGTCATCTCGAGGGCCGGAGCGTTCTCGGCATTGCCGGCCAGCAGGTTGGCGGCCCGCAGGGAGAGCGGGTCGGCGGCGCCCGACGCGGATACGCCGTGGTGCGCCCAGCCGTAGCGGCCAAGGTCCTGCACGGTGGTCTGCAGCCCCGGACTGACGACGCGGATCCGGTTCATAGCGGAACGAAGCGCACGCGGTCGCCCATGCGCAGCAGCGGGGGCGGCTCCGCGCCGGGGTCGAACAGGCGGATTTCGGTGCGGCCGATCAGCCGCCACCCTCCCGGCGAGGAAAGGGGATACACGCCCGCATGGGCTCCGCCGATGGCTATACTGCCCGCGGGCACGTGTTTGCGGGGAGCCGCCAGCCGGGGAGTCGCCAACTCCGCCGGCAGCCCGGTCAGGTACGGAAAACAAGTGGCGAATCCCACGAAGGCAACGGCATACTCCGCCGCGGAAAAGCGGGCGGCCACCTCTTCGGGGGGCAGGCCGGCGTGGCGGGCGACGTCCTCCAGGTCGGGTCCATCGCCGGCCCCGTAGCGGACCGGGATTTCGACCAGACGGCCCGCAGCGGGCGGCTCCGCGGGTGCGTGTTCGAGAGTTTCGCGGATGCGCGCTTCCACTGCGGAGTGCGTTTGAAAGCGGGGGTCGAACTCAACCAGTACGGAGCAAAAGGCGGGGTGCAGATTCAGTATGCCGCGGCTTTTCAGCAGCCGCTCGGTGAGGTTGGCGACGCGGTTTTGCGCCTCGCCTCCCGGCGCGGGATCGAAGGAAACCAGAAGTGCCCGGTCGCTTGCCGGCCGAATCGTCACGGTCAAGCTGATCTTATCACCACCCTGGCGGGCTCAGACCGCCTTGGAGAGAACTCCCGGTTCCAGCAGGGTACGTACCTTCGACTGTAACTCATCCACGCTGAACGGTTTCGAAAGTAACGCGTGCCCCTTCTCTACGACGTATTTCTGCACCACGTGAGTGGTATCGTAGCCGGAAATATAAAGCACCTTCAGATCCGGCTGGAGGGCCACCAGCTTGTCCGCCAGCATCGGGCCGCTCATCCCCGGCGCCACCACATCCGTAATCAGCAGCGCAAAAGGTTCTTTGTGTTTCCGGAAAAGAGTGAGGGCGTGCTCTCCGCTGTCGGCGGTGAGAATATTACAGTCGAACTTGGAGAGCATAGCGCTCACCAGTTTTCGGACCTCGGGCTCATCATCCACCACAAGCACCGTACGTTTTGACATGGCACCCTGATCATAGCGCGGCGGTGATTTCCTGAATACGGGCTATTGTGCGCGCCCGCACGGCTTATTTCCCAGTACTCGCACTTCCAGGTTTCGGAAGGAGTATTCCGTAACACTGCATGCTTCCACAAACCGCCCCAGCACGGGCGGATCGAGAGGCTCCCCGGTCGCGAGCTTCGGCGCGATCACGTAGCGTACGCCCCAGGACCGAAAAAGCTGCGCTACGCTCTCCGGCGATTCCGCGCGGCGCAGGGCCATCAGGGTGTTGTACTGGTGCCAGTGGTCTTCGTACACCTCGCCGGTCACGTCGGCCAAGTCGATGTCTCCGGCCTGGAACACGGCTGCTCCGGGATGGGTTTGCTCGAAGTGCCGGGCGGCCTCACGGAACGGCAATTCCCGCCGGATATAGCGCGCGCCGGCATCCCGCCGGAAGGGCGATTGCACGTAGAAATCCTTGTGATACCAGCCGGATGCCGGAAGAAACCAGAAGTTGAGCGCGGCGCAGGCCGCAAGGCAGGTAAGCAGGGCCGCGCGGGGCAGGCGCGGCATCCGCGAGATCGCAGTCGCCGCACCGACCATGACCAGGGGTAGCGCGTAGTACAGGAATCTCGCATTGGGCTCGGCCCGGAGGGTGAGGACCGCGGCCGCCAAACCCGCTGCGGCGGCGCTCCGTGCGCAACGGCCGGCGGCCAACAGCGCCAGCGGACCAAGCAGCAGGTACTGAAAACCGAAGGCCCCGTCCTGCGCCTCGTAGTAGCGGTGCGTCTCGAACGTCAGGTCGTAAGGAGTGCGCCACGTGAGGGGCATGCGGAACTCGTTATCGCGGAACTGCGCGCCGGGGTCGATCAGCGGCGAGTGGATCTTCTCGTTCAGGAACGGGAACAGCGGGTTGCCGGTCTTCTCCCAGGCAACGGTGTACGGCGGCAGGGCACAGATAGCCAGCAAACCGGCCCCGGCGAACGCCAGGCCCAAACGCTTTCCCCGGCGCCGCCACAATTCATAGAGGGCGAAGGGCACCGCGATCATGAGAAAACTGATCGCGCCGAACTTGGTCGCCAGTGCCGTGCCGCCGAGCGCCATGGCTGCCAGAAAGTGCCTGGACTCGCCTGTATCCGAGAACCGCCAGATGGCGGCCATCGTGCCCAGGACCAGCGCGGTCAGCAGGTTCTCGACGAAGAGCGAGCCGGTTACCAGTTGAACCAGCGGGGTGGTGGCGAAGAGCACGAGGAAGAGCGCGCGAACCGCCGGACTGAGGAGCGGCCGCAGCATGCTTTCGAGCAGCGCGAGTGCGATCAGAAGGAACGCGAAATTGAGCAGCCGTGCGGCGTACTCGCCGCCGAAGAGATACACGATCGAATATGCCCAATCCGCGTTCATCGGCATGACTGCCCACACGAACCGGGCCGGATCGAAGGTCATCGCCTGATGCGCGGCAATGTTGGCAGGGATCGCCAGATGCATCGCCAGCCCGTCGGCGCTCTTTTCGGGCTTGAGGACGACGAGCCAGTGCGCGCCGAGCGTGAATATGAGGGCCGCGATCCCCAGCCGCAGGGAGCCCGACCGTAATTCGGCGGAGCCAACCCAGTCGGCGAGCGAAACCACGGTGCGCCAGGCGCCGCGCCAGTCCGCGGCTATCGGGAGGGCGAGCACGATTCCCCACGTCCACCAGCAGTTCACTGGTGCGCGTGCGGTCAGGTTCATGATCAGCAGGTATACCGAGAGGCCCAGCAGCGTGGCGCAAGCCCCGGAGGTCCCGAGAAGTCTTCTGCCCAGTGCGTGTGCGGAGAGAAGAACGAAAGACACGGCGAAAACCGCCATCGGCCCGGCCGCCGCCGCGCTGAGACACACGACGGAGGCGCAGATCAGAGGCGCGAAGAGCCAGGGCACCATCAGCAGGAGAGGCGCCGCGACCGCCAGAAACCAGCCGGAATAGCGTGCCAGGTGTTTGAGTCCGGCGGAAACCCAGATTTGTTGCGCAAAGAGCGGGTGGGTGGAGAAGCCGTAGGCCTCGACCACCATCATGCAGAGGAACGCGGCAAACCCCGCAACCGGTACGAAGCGCCCCTGCTTCACGGTCAATCCAGTTCCGCGGGATCGAGCCTCGGCGTGAGCAACTGCATGACGCCCAGCGCCAGCAGGTACATCGTGCCGCAGATCATGAACATCAGGAAGTAGCTATGGGTCCACTGCACGGTGTACCCGGCGATCTTTTGAACCAGAACCCCGCCGATCGCACCGGCCGTGCCCCCGATCCCGACCACGCTGCCTACAGCGGCGCGCGGAAACATGTCCGAAGCCGTCGTAAAGAGGTTGGCCGACCAACCCTGGTGTGCGGCGGTCGCAATGGTCACCAGCGCTACCGTCACCCACATGCTCTTCGTGTACGGCGCGTAAAGGACCGGCACAACCGCTACCGCACAAACCAGCATGGCCGTCTTCCGGGCGGCGTTCAGGCTCCAGCCGCGTTTCAACAGGCTGGAGGAGAGCCAACCCCCGGCCACGCTGCCGATGCTCGAGCCGTTATAGACCACCAGCGTGGGGATGATGATCTGCGCCAGCGTGAGGCCGAACGTTTCCTGCAAATACTTCGGCAGCCAGAAGAGATAGAACCACCAGACGCCGTCGGTGAGGAACTTGCCCATCGCGAACGCCCACGTCTCGCGATGCGGAAACAGCGGCATCCAGGGGTACGATGCCGCGCGGTCCGGCGGATCGGCCTGGATCAGCGCCAGCTCCGATTTCGAAACCCGCGAGTGCGCTTCCGGCCTGGAGTACATCAGCAGCCAGAACGCCAGCCAGAGAAACCCGAGCGCGCCGGTCGCGATGAAGGAAGCCTGCCAGCCCCAGTGCAGCGTGAGCAGAGGGACCGCCACGATGGCCGCGACCGCGCCGATATTGGAACCCGAATTGAAAATA
This sequence comes from Bryobacterales bacterium, assembly GCA_963796485.1. GTDB lineage: Bacteria > Acidobacteriota > Terriglobia > Bryobacterales > Bryobacteraceae > CAWCDJ01. The sequence continues at coordinate 936,471 of CAWCLV010000004.1, read as the reverse complement.
CCGGTGGCTTGCGCGCGTTCGTTTTTAGGGAACCACTCGGCTACGGTTTTGATGCATGCCGGAAAATTCGCGGCTTCCCCGAACCCCAGAAGCGCGCGAGCGATCCCGAACGTGAGCGCCGAGGTGGCGAGCCCGTGCGCCATCGCCGCGAAGCTCCAGATCGTGACCGCGATGGCGAAGCCGATGCGCGTGCCGTATTTGTCGAGCAGCCTTCCGGCGCCGAGGAGTCCGACGGCATAGGCGGCGGTGAAGGCCGAAGTGATATTGCTGTACTCGATGTTGTTCCAGCCGATACTCTTCTGAAGGGTCTCCGCCAGCAGGCTGAGCACCTGTCGATCCACGTAATTGATCGTGGTGGCGAAAAAAAGAAGCGCGCAGACGGTCCACCGCACGTGCGACGTCGCGGGCCTTTGCATGGCTGCCGTGGTCATGAGGGCTTTTTGATTATATTCCGCGGCACAGAATGCCGCCGGTAAACCAGGAACGCGGAACCGATCACGGCGATCGTGCCCGCGGCCAGCTTGCCTTCGAAGAGCCAGACGTTGTGGATCTCGTCCGTCGGGATCACCGAGCAGGCGATCGCCAGCAACGTTACCGCCCAGCCGGAGAGCGCGCTAACGACGTTCCCGCATTTCCACGCGCTGCCGAAGATATAAAGATAGGGCAGGAACCCGGTGATGACCATCAGCGAAATCAATGCCTGGTAAGCGGCGTACATGGTGTCTCCGAACTGGATTGCCGCCAGCAGGAAGGTGGCTACCAGCCCGAGAGCGAAGATGGAGACGTGCGGGGTGCCCCAGCGCGGATGGACGCGCGAAAAAAACTCGGGCAGCAGCCGGTCGGCGCCCGCCGCAAAGGGCAGGCGCGAAATGGCGGTCCCGGTGCCGCCCAGTTGCCCCATGCCGCTGGCCACCACCAATAGGGCGATCGCCGGCCCCAGCCATCCGGCTCCAAAAATGCGGGCCGCTTCATCGCCCGCGTCCGCCAGGCCGTTCAGCGGTCCCACCCGCGAAGGCGGGAGCAGCACCAGGAGCGCCATAGTGGCGCTGGCGTAAAAAAGCGTGATGCAGCCGGAAGCGATCCAGCCCGCGCGCGGGAAGGTACGTTCCGGATCGCGGACCTCCCCGCCCATCATCCCGGCGAGTTCCAGGCCGGACATGGCGTAGGCGATGGTGGCCCAGAAGCTCACGGTGCCCCAATCCCATTTCGGCATGAGATCGAGCCGGGTGGCCGTCCCGCGGTGGAGATATGCGATCGCGGCCAAAGCCACGAAGAGAGCCGAGACGAGCCACGCAGAGGCACCGCCGATGTTCTCGGTCCACTTCCCGATTTTCATGCCCACTACGTTCGTACCGAGTGCGATCCAGATAAACGCGAGCGAGATCGCCAGCACGTGTGCGCGCGATTCCGCGATGCCGGCCGCATGCAGCGCCGCGCCGCCGTAGAACATGGCGGCGCTGGGAAACCAGACGGCCATTCCCATCCAGTAGACCCAGAACGCCAGAAAACCGTGGCATGGGCCGAAGTCGCCCCGCGTCCACAGGTAGAGCCCGCCGGAGCCCGGGTACTTGACCACCAGACGGGAAACCGCGATGGCCAGGGGAACCACGAAACAGACCGCGGCCAGGAGCCACAGCGTGATCGACCCCGGGCCGGCATGCGCGGCCGCGGCAATCCAACGGGTCCCGACGATGCAGGTAATCGCGAAGAGAGTGATATCGCGCAGCCCGAGTTCGCGCCGCAGCGATGGGCCCTCTTCAGTCAAGCGCGGCTTCTTTCCGCAATTCGATGCCGATGCGGCGCAGGCCCTCGGCCAGGAACTCCGGTTTTCCGCCCAGCCAGATGCGGAGGAAGTGTTCCAGCCCCAGATGAATGCCCGGAACGATCAGCACGCTCTGGTTGATGCGAATGCGCTCGACAACCTGCAGGCTTGGCGTCTCGGAGCGGTAACGCATCAGGCACAGAGCGCCGGCCTGCGGCGGGCGGAAGGTCAGAAAGCCGCCGAAACCTGCCACCCACTCCTGCATCGCGGGCAGGTTTCGCTGCAAAATGTTCCTGGTCCGTTGATAGAGCTTTTCGCGGTTGCGCGGTTCGACCGCCACGCGCGCCACGGCGTCCGAAATCTTGTTGGGGCCGATCGTCAGGTAGTCGTGCTGGGTCCAGCATTCGGCCACGACCTCTTTGGGCCCGGCGATCCATCCGATCCGCACCCCCGGAATGCCGTAGGCCTTGGAAAGTCCGCTCGTAACGATGACGCGGTCGCTCATTCCCCAGAAACTCGGGGTGCGCGGGCAGTGGATTTCCGCGCCCTGGTAAACCTCGTCGGCGATGAGCCACGCGCCCACGGCCTCGCAGCGGTCCACGATGCGCCGCATGGCGCCGGGGGAGAGCACGGCGCCCGAAGGGTTGTTGGGGTTGGACACATAGACCAGCCGCGTCCGCGGATTTACGGCGCGTTCGAACTCGTCCCAATCGGGTTCCCAGTTGCAATCGATTTGCAAGTGAAAGGAGTTGACCTTCGCCCCCAGGCTCTTGGGAATTCCCCAGTATTGCATGTAGTTGGGGACTTCGAATGCCACTTCGTCGCCATCCCTGAGGAGCGCCAGGGCCAGAAGGTAATTCGCCTCCGAGGTGCCGTTGGTGACCTCGATGTGATCCGGCGTGGCACCCGGGTAATGGGTCGCCAGCGTTTCGCGCAGCGCGACGGTGCCGTTCGACTGGCTATAGCCGAGCGGCATGTCGAGTATGGCGTCGATGTCCAGGCCCATTTCAGCGAGTTCGCGCAGAGTTACCGGCCGGACCCCGCTCTCGCTCATATCCATTTCGACGACGTTCTCCCACGTCGACTGCATCCGCTCCATTTCAAACTGCGGGATCTTCATTGGCTGCACCTTTCCAGGCAGTATTCCGCGATGTACAGATCTTCCACGCCGAGCCCGGTGAAGTCGCAGACCGTCACTCCGCCGCGGTCGAACGGAACGGGGGCTTCGCAGAATCTGCCGAGTTCGATGGCGCTTCCCCGGACGTCGGGCGCGTGCTGCAATTCTCCAAGCTTCTCACACTGGCGGCGGGAGTCTGCGAGCACCAGTGAGGCCCGGCGGAGGATCTCCGGGTCGAGCTCCTGCTTGCCGGGCGAATCCGCGCCCACGGCTGAGATGTGGGTGCCCGATTGGATATCCGCACACCGCAGCAAGGGAGTGCGCGCAGCCGTGGCGGTAACGATCAGGCGCGCGCGGCGCGCCACTTCGGCGGGGGAGGACACCGCCAGCACATCGGCTACCGGCTTCAGATCGCGGCGGCAATCGGCAACGCGCTCGGGCTTACGGCCCCAGATCACGATCTGTTTCAGCGGCAGCACTTCGGCATGCATCCACGCCTGCAATCTTGCCTGCACTCCGGTTCCCAGAATGCCGAGAACCGCGTCGTCCCGCCCAAGTTCGCGGGCGGCCATGGCGGCGACGGCGGCCGTGCGCACGTCGGTCAGGTGCCCCGCGTCGTCCAGGAATGCGACCGGGTCGCCGGTTTCGGCCGAGGAGAGCAGCATCATTCCGTTACTGGTGGAACGGCCGCGCCCGAGGTTGCCGGGGAACGTGCTCGCGATCTTCATGGCGAAGTGCGGTCCGCCATGCCGGTGGCTGGCCTTGATGTGGACCTCGGCAAGCGCTTCCGTGATGTCCAGATGCATCGGCATCGGGGTATCGCATTCGCCGCGCGATTGCGCAATCAGGGCCTCGCGCATGCGGTCGATGACCTCCCGGTACACCAACTCCTGGCGGATCTTTTCAAGACTCAGGATACGCATGGGTGCCGCCAATCCTACCACAATCCGTCTAGCACCACTTAATGGTTGTGCTATATAATGGCGGTGGGAGTCCGAATGAGCATCTCGCGCGCCATTGCGGTGCAGATGGAGCGGTCGTCGTGGATCCGTCGCATGTTCGAAATCGGCATCCAACTCCGCAAAGAGCGGGGCGCGGAGAACGTTTTCGACTACTCGCTCGGCAACCCGGACGTGGAACCGCCCGAGGCGGTGCTCGCGGCGCTCCGGCGCGTGGTGCTGGAAGGCCGGCCGCACAGCCACGGATACATGCCGAACGCCGGATTTCCCGAGGTGCGGTCACGGATCGCGGCGGGCCTCGTAGCGCGTACGGGCATCCCGTTCTCGGGCGACGACGTGATTATGACGAACGGCGCCGCGGGAGCCATCAACACCGTGCTCAAGGCGGTGCTCGACCCGGGCGATGAAGTCATCGTTCTGGCCCCTTACTTCCCCGAATACCGCTTCTATATCGAGAACCACGGCGGGCGGGTGGTGGCGGTGGAAACGGATTCCGGTTTCCAGCCGGATATCGCCCGGATTGCCGCGGCCATTACGCCCCGCACCAAAGCCCTGCTGCTCAATTCCCCCAACAACCCGACCGGCGCAGTGTACGGCGCGAGCATCCTGCGGGACCTCAACTCCATCGTGCGGGAACCGGTGCTGGTGATCAGCGACGAACCCTATCGCCCGCTGGTCTACGACGGCGCGCACCCGCCCGAAATCGCGAGCCTGATTGCGCGGGTGGTGGTGACATGGTCATGGTCGAAAGCGATGGCGATCGCGGGCGAGCGCATCGGATACCTGGCGATCCCGCCGCACCTGGCGGAAGCCGCGGCCCTGCGCAACGCCTGCACGTTCGCCAACCGTATCCTGGGGTACATCAATGCCCCGGCGATCTGGCAGTGGGTGGTAGCCGAGGTGCCGGACGCCACAGTGGACGTGGCGCAGTACGAGGCGAGACGCAACCTGCTCTGCGACGCCTTGAACGAGATGGGCTACGACGCCCCACGGCCGCAGGGTTCCTACTACGTGTTCCCGAAGACGCCGATTCCCGATGACGTGGAGTTTATCGGGATCCTGCAGCAGGAGGGCATTCTGGCGGTTCCGGGCCAGGGCTTCGGACGCGCCGGGCACATGCGCCTTTCGCTGACCATTCCGCGCCGGGACATCGAGCGCTCGCTCCCTGGATTCGAACGCGCGATCCACAGAGTTGGCGCGGGCGTGCTCGTCAGCGGCTCCCGGTCTGCGCGATAATGGAGTTAATCGGGCACTGCTGTATGGCCAATTTTCCTGAGCATCCTAAGCATCCGGAGCGCATCTGCTGGGGTTGTGACAAATTCTGTCCCGCCGATGACATGTGCTGCGGGAACGGATCGATCCGGACCGCGCACCCGGTTGAACTGTTTGGAGATGACTGGCTGGAATGGCTGGAGCGGCAGGAGCGGGAATCCCTGGCCGCGGCCCGGGACGGCGCTGCCTGAGTACGATCTGAGACTATGTTTTTGCCAAGTGGGACGACTGTTGCAGGTTCACTCGCGGGCTTGATCGGAGTGATCACTTGGCGTGTACGCGAAGCCCGCACGCCGGTTTCCATCAAAAAGATCGTCATCCCGCCGCTGGGGATGTCGACCGGGTTTTCCATGTTCGTGGTCCCGGCGTTTCGCATTCCGTGGGCCTGGGGCCTGGTGGCGTTCCTGATCGGCGCGGTGGTGCTGGCGTATCCGCTGCTGCGGACCTCGCGCCTGGTGCGGCAGGGCGACGTGGTCACGATGCAGCGCTCGAGCGCGTTTTTTTCGGTGATCGTGATCCTGGCCGCCATCCGCCTTCTGGCGCACGGCTATTTCGACGCGCTGCTCACGGTGCAGCAGACCGGGGCGCTCTTCTTCGTCCTGGCCTTCGGGATGATCTCCCATTGGCGTGCCCGGATGCTCCTCGAATACCGCAAGCTGGTCCGGGAGGAAGTCCCCGTTTTGAGCATGCCCGTGGGCGGCTAGGCACCGAGGTCGCGCAGGGCGGCTGTTACCCTATTCTTTGCATTCCGCTCTCGAATCCGCAACGGCTCGAAGATTTGTTGAAGCATCCCCAGTGCGACCGCATGCCCAACCGCTATTGTTGGAACCCATTGCAGGCCCGGTAGATCGCATCCTGGTTTGCTCCCCAGTCCTGATTCGGCCAGTCGGCCCCTCCATTTTGCAGAAAGGTGTAGGCCTTGTAAAAGGCCGGGTCTATATTGCTGGCAAAGACTCCTACGCGGAGACAATCCAGCACGGCGCCTTCATTCCGGAGGATGTTCACGGCGTTGAAGAGCGCCTGGCGATTGGGTGCATAGTGGCCGCTTGAGTTATCGATGTGGAGCAGTTGTCCGTTCCAGAAAAAGATGTTCCCGGCGCAGACCACTTCCCTTCCGGCACAGAACGAAGAGTGATTCATCTGGCCTCGGGCCATCATCGCTCCTTTCTTTTGGTCTGACGTTAAATTCAATACGTGCCGCCCGTAACCGGCGTTGTCGTAGTCGACTAAGAAATTGCCGTAGCGGTCCATAGCCCACATCTGGCACGCGGTTTCCGCGGCCAGCGAATCATTTGCCCCAATTCTTGAATGCATGAGTTGTCCCCTGATGTCGATCCACCTTGCGCCGAGCGGATTCGTGCGGTCGCACGAGGCCAGGAGTTTCAGCCGCTGAATCTTATTCAGGAAGTACATTCGGACGACTACTCTATTGCCCCAATAAGCCCTCAGCAGATCCGGGTCAGTTCCGAACCGTTCAAATTCTTTCGCGCTCAACCCGGCAAAATGCCGCCCATTGTCTTCGGCAACGCTATGAACGCGTGTGCCTGAAAGTGGGGCTTGCTGCTTGCCTCCGGCTAGATAACTCGATCTTTCGTAGGAGTATCCAGCCCCAAGCTTAGCGAAGCCTCCTTTAACGGCTCCCGCAGTGCCTTTCTTGTACTGATATCCGGCCAATGCATTGCCAAGACCGTTTACCCGGTTATTCAGTTCTTCGATAACGGCACCCTGCAGCAGGTTTACCTGGGCCTCTTTCAGGCGTTCGCTCGAACTTGCAATATACTTACTGACATTCTTTTTTTTTCAGTCGTCAGCCTCTTTGTAAATGATGTACAAAGTGTCAATGTTAGAAGTGATGGAGTACGCTGCGATCGCTTCGCAGATACCCTGTACACTGCCTGCCACGGTTTTTCCGCATGCGCTCAAGAACTCCGCAGGCGTTGGAATTGGCATGATTAACCCCCCCTCAAAAAATGAGCCTGTTTCTATGAATCAGCCCTCGAGTCAGACTATCATAGGACAGCTGATGTATCACGCCCTTCCCCTTATGTAGTCTGTTGGCCTCTGGGTGTATCGTCGCCGGCTCGGAAGTTGGTCATCCGGCGCTCTGGCCGCAAAACGGCCCGATGCAAGCTGCTTCGCCGATAAGGCCAAAACAGAGGCCTGTCGGCATTAGTCCGTTTCCATCGGCGGCTAAACTGGTTTCCGCGGCCTGTCAGGCTAGTGCGTCAGCACCTTGCCGGGCAGCGCATTCGTCATTTTGCCTTCCTCGATTACGGGGACTCCGTTCACCAGAACGAAGCGCATGCCCTGGGAAAGCTGGTTCGGGTTCTCGAAGGTCGCCAGGTCGCGGACAGCCGCGGCGTCGAAGACCACGATATCGGCCCACATCCCCTCTTTCAGAACGCCGCGGTCGGCAAATCGCATCCGCTGCGCGGGCAGCGCGCTGAATTTGCGGATGGCGTCTTCGAGCGTCAGCTTGTGTTCCTCCCGTACGTACTTCCGGAGGATTTGGGGGAATGTGCCGTAGGCGCGCGGGTGAGGGTGCTCCCGGCCGAGAATGCCTTCGGGCGCGGTGCCCTGCGAGTCGTTGCAGATCGAGACCCAGGGCTGCTGTAGCGCCAGCGCCACGTCCGGTTCCGACATCACGAACATGCCGACGCCCGTGAAGGCTTCGTCCTGAACCAGGATGTCGAAGACCGTGTCGATCGGGTCCTCGTTCCACAGCTTCGCGATCTCCGCGATGGTCTTGCCCTGGATCGGCATCAGCTTCGGGTTCTGCACCGCCCCGACGATGAAGCCCTCCGGGCCGGTCACCTGCTGCCACTCGTTGTTCCAGTCACCCGAATCCGTCTGCATGTCCTTGCGGATGCGCGCCCGCATCGCGGGGTCCTTCAAACGCTCGATCAGTTTGCGGTCGCCGCCGTCGTGCGCCCAGGGCGGAATGACGGCCGAGAAGGTGTTGTATGCGGCGGTATAGGCGTAAGTGTCGGCCGCCACGTCCACGCCTGACCGGCGCGCGGCGTTGATCTGTGCGACGATCTCCGGCATGCGGCCCCAGTTCCTCCTGCCCGCCGCTTTGAGATGCCAGATCTCCACCGGGATGTGGGCTTCGCGGCCGATGCGAAACGCTTCTCCGAGTGCGGCGTCGATCCCATTGCCCTCGTCGCGAATATGCGAGGCGTAGATGCCTCCGGCTTTGGCCGCCTCCGACGCCAGCGCAATCAACTCTTCGGTACTGGCGTAGGGAGCCGGCGCGTATTGCAGCGAGGTCGAAACCCCGATCGCGCCTTCCCGCATCGCCTGCCGCACCAGTTCCTGCATACGCGCCAGTTCGGCCGGGGCCGGCGCACGGTTATCGTCGCCCAGGACCATCCGGCGCACTTGCGTCGCGCCCACATAGCTGGCCAGGTTGATCCCCATGCCCTGTTTTCGGAGCCGTGCAAAGTAGCCGCGGAAGTCGCGCCAGTCGGGGCGGATACCGTAGTGCTCCCAGGTCACGTGGTCGGCCTGGATGATGGCGTCGTTGAGCGGCGCGATGGAGCCGCCCTCGCCCGTCACTTCGGTCGTGATCCCCTGGTAAATCTTGGATGGCAGGTGAGGGTCCACCAGGATGCTCATCTCCGATTGCCCAAGCATGTCGATAAAGCCAGGGGCCACGGTCATGCCGCGGGCATCGAGGGTGCGCCGGGCGGGCGCTCCGGCGAGATGCCCGATCGCGGCGACGCGTCCCTCGCGGATCCCGATATCGGCTGCGTACCAGGGGGAGCCCGTGCCGTCGATCACATGGCCATTGCGGATCACGAGATCGTACGGCTGGGTGGCAGCCGCAAACAGCAGGAGCGGAATCAGTAATGGCATAAGTCTTCGAAATCCACATTCCCGCCCGAGATCACCACTCCGACGGTACCGATTTCCGGCGGCAGTTTGCGGAACAGCACGGCCGCGGCGGCCGCGGCGCCGCTCGGCTCTACCAGGATTTTCAGCCGCAGCAGCAGGAACTTCACGGTGGCGCGCAGTTCGGAGTCGCTTACCGTTATGATCCGCTCCGCCAACTTCCTGACGATCGGGAAAGTCAGCTCGCCGGGCTTGGGCGAACGCAGGCCGTCGGCAATCGTCTCCGGGTGCGGAACGCTGATGCGCTCACCCGCCAGGATGGAAAGGAAGGTGTCGTTGGCCCCCTCCGGCTCTGCCCCGAAGATGCGGATCGAGGGATGCAGGTCCTTCGCGATGGTGGCACAGCCGGAGAGCAGGCCTCCGCCGCCGATGGGCGCGATGAGCGCGTCGAGTGGGCCGGAATCCTGAATCAGCTCGAGCGCCGTGGTTCCGGCGCCCGCCATGATCATCGGGTGGTCGAAGGGAGGAACGAGCGTGGCGCCGCATTCCTTGAGGATGCCCGCGGCGATCGCCTCGCGGCTATCCGTAAACCGGTTGTAGGTGACCACGTTTGCCCCGTGGGCGCGTGTAGCTTCCAGCTTGGAGCGGGGCGCGTCCTCGGGCATCACGATCGTGGCCGGGGCGCCGACGTGCCTGGCGGCAATCGCGGTGGCCTGTGCGTGGTTTCCGGAGGAGTAGGCCACCACGCCGCGGGCAAGAGACTCGGCGGGCAGGGAAAGGATCAGGTTCGACGCGCCGCGGATTTTGAACGCTCCGCCGCGCTGCAGGTTTTCGCATTTAAAGAAAGCACGCGCCCCGGCTTCGGCATCGAAGCCTGCCGAAGTCATCACGGGGGTGCGCCGTGCCAGGGGCCGGATGCGTTCCGCCGCGGCGCGCACGTCATCCGCTCGAATGGCCAGTTCCATCGTATTGAGTCTAGCCAATTCGAGCGGTGCCGTTGATCGAGGCGCGTCTTACTAATTTTGCCGCCGCATTCGCGGACCGGGGCCCATGCCGCGGCCGCCGCCGCCCAACGCGCCCGGCATGGCGGCCAACCTGGTCTGCTGGTCGGTGGTCAGTATGGCGTAGAAAGCCGCGTCGGCTCTGCCCTGGATCGAAGTGATCTGGCCCTCGGCCGTGCCGATCTGAGCCGCCAGTTGATCGATGGTTGCAAGCTGGTTGCCCTGCACCGCGGTCTGGAGCGAGGTGCGGTAGGTATGGATATTGGTCTGGATCGGGCTGATGGCCGTTTCGGCGTTGGTGAAGATTGTGGTTGCCTGGGTGACCTGGGCTGTGGTCAGGTTGAGCAGCGCCGTCAGGTGTTCCACCCGCATCTGGACCATGGTGGCGGCATCGGGCGGCCCTTGCGGCGGCTGCGCGAAAACGGCTCCGGCCATCAGGGCGGAGACGAGCATTGTTTTCGAAATGGTTTTCATTTGAGTTCTTCTCCTGTTTGCCGCTCGAGCGCGGCTTACATAGACTCTACGGCTTGAACCGCCAGGAAGTTGTAGGGGCAGGGCCAGTCTTTACGTTCTTAATCCAAAGTTTTCGATTGGTTAACCGGAGACGGCCAGGCAGACGCTGCCAACCTTCGGCGAACGGCTGAATCCGTACACGACGGTGCACTCAGGTAGACTGTTGCGAGAGGCGAATATGAGCGTGAATCGCAGAATGTTCCTGTTGGGTTCGGCGGCGGCGACCGCCGGCGCATTCCAGTCCGATAAGCCGGTTGGCACCGGAATGATCGGCGTTGGCAATCGCGGATCGTTCCTGCTGGAGGGCGTTCTCCGGCAGCCGAACGCAAAGGTGGTCGCCCTTTGCGATATCAAACCCGACCGGTTGGACAAGGCGGCCACGGCGGCAGCCCGCGGTAACCCAGTGACCTCCGCCGATTGGCGCCGGGTCATCGACAACAAAGACGTGGATGCCGTTTTCATTGCGACGCCGCCGTATCTGCATTCCGAAATGGCGATCGCGGCGCTCCAGGCAGGCAAGAACGTGTACTGCGAGAAACCGGTCGGCACCACGCCGGCGCAGGTCCGCGCGCTTCTCGAGGCTGCCAAAGGGTCCGGCAAAGTTTTCGTCGCCGGACAACAGTTGCGGTCGATGAAGCAGCTCGGCGAGACGGTGCGCAGGATCCATGAGGGCGCAATCGGCGACGTGATTATGGTGAAAGCCCAGCGGCACGCCGCCGCCGATCTGGATCACAACGGGACGTCGGGCGACTGGTACTTCGATGTCACGAAGTCAGGCGGCTATCTCATCGAGCAATCGGTGCACAATCTCGACTTATGCAATTGGGCGATCGGCAATCATCCGACGCGCGCGTGCGGTTTCGGGGCCATCGTGTTCTACAAGAACGACCCTCCGGGACGCACCATCTTCGATTGCGGCAGCATCACCTACGACTATCCCGGCGGACTGAAAATGTCGTTCACCCAGAACGTGTTTCATCCCGCGTCCATGCCGAACGGCAACCAGTACGTTTACGTGTTTGGGACGAAAGGCGGCGTGGACCTGATGACCGCGACCATGTACCCGCCGGGCAGGGGCGCGCAACCGGTGATTTTGGCGCCCAAGCAGCAGGAGAACGAGTACGCGCACCTTGCCGCCTTTTACGACGCGATCACGAAGGGCACTCCTCCGCCGGTCGATGTCAAAGGCGGCGCTACGGCGGCTCTCACCGCCATCCTGGGGCATCAGGCGATGGTTCAGGAAAAGGTCGTCACCTGGGATGACCTGGGAGTAGACGTCGGCTAAAGTCCCGCCGCCAGACGATGGCGCCGGATCAGTTCCCTCAGAGGGATCACGGCGCCGTTCCATTCTTCGCCTGCCATGAGCTGGTTCCCGATGGCGTACAGCAGGACTTTCATTTCCCCGTGCTCATCGTACAGATGCGTTGCGGCGTCGGAGGCCCTGGGCAATCTCTAAAGCGGCGGGGCTGGCTCAGGGGGAGTGGACTGCCGTCGGGCGCAAAGGACAATTGACGGAGGGGAGCCGGCGTTATATTATCAGCGAATCGGTATGCTGGTCATTCGCGATGCACAGATGAGGGTGTTCGGCGATGCTTCGCGGCGGGAATTTGAGAAACGTTTGATCCGCCTTCTCAACGAAACTACTACGATCGCGCTTGACCGGCTGGAAGCGGAAGTGCCGGACGCCGTACGGTCCGCGGAGGGACTCGGCTTTATTCTGCAATATGATGTCGCTCGATACTTTGAATGGATGTACCTGCACACGGGCGCAGTCGCAATCGAAGGCCTGCCAAAAGAGGCGCGTAATATCGTGCTTGCCTATGGCGTAGAGCCTGCGAAAAAGCTGGACCAGTTGGAGCAGTGGTTTAAGACCAAATCCGACGGAGTTTAAGAGGATGTCCGAATCCTTTAGCAACAGTGCAGTGGGTTCGCCTGTGGTGCCCTGTCCATTGGCAGAGTCATCGCCCAAGCCGAAACCCGTACACTGGATCGAGATTCAACTGATCGGCGAGGACGATTCTCCGGTCCCTTGGGAGGAGTACGCCATCACGCTTCCGGACGGCAATAAGGTCCGCGGATATGTGGACCAGCACGGTCGGGCGCGGGTCGAAAACATAGCTGAATTCGGGACTTGTGTCGTTACGTTTCCTCAACTCGATCGCGAGGCATGGGAACCACCGAAGTAGGCGACACCACCGGGAAATTCAGAGTTTCAAGCGATCTTTTCACCGGATGTTGGGGGGCTTGTGCCGCCACCAGCGCGGATTGGACAATGGCTGGTGCCGCTGGTTGGTCCCACAATGGATTTCCCCGTGGTTCAAAGAAAACGGAAGATCATTGATGAACTGAACCGTAAGTCCGAAAGCGCGCAATTGTTCGCCGAGATACTTTTCAAAAACGTACTCGCCATTGAGAACGGGCCCGAAAGGCTTGGGCACCAGGCACGTGCAGGCACCGCCGCCGTTCAAAGCAAGGAGATTGACGCAGTCGGGCGAATCGAAAAAGATCTTGCCGCCCTCGCTGCTGTGCAGCATGACCGGGACTTCGATGAAATCCGCATCTTCGAGTTCCAGTTCCACCTTTAGGATCTGACGCGCCACGTTGAGCTTGGGCTGGATCTCCTCCAGCGCTTTCCGCCAGTCGGCAGCCAAAACTTCGAGGTGCCTACGGATGTCTTTACGGAGTTCCAGCAGTGAACTCTGCGCTACCCGGTGCTTCTGCAAAAGGGTAATCCCTCCATCCTGGGTATACCGCAGGGGACGAGTGTCCTGACCGGGCCAAAGCCGCGTCAACATGCGGTCTCCGTGAACGGCAGTAGTATAGTAGATCACTTTGCCGTCAGCATTCGCGGGGACTGGAGGCGTAGGATTCAGAGCTGTAGCAAAGGCGATTTGAGCCGGCAGGTCCGGACCGGCTGAGTCCCCCATTACCGCGAACCGCGAATCCATGCGAAGATCAGGGCTGCCGTAGACCAGCGACCGATTGTAATACTCCCGGTTCTTCGCGAGCGCATGGGAGATCGCCAGATCGATATCGGCTCCGTCGAGGAAGGTCAACTGGCGAGCTGTCGCCCAGAGCATCAGATATGCCAGCCGGGGACTAGCGATCAAGACCTTGAAAGGTTTCGCCGGGTTAGCGCCACCCCCGTAGTCCGGAACGAAACTAAGGAACTCGTCCACATGCCCTACATCCAGCCAGGTGCTGTCCAAAACGATGGGATTCTGAATCCTCTGTTGTTTTAAGAAGGGTCCGGCATGGCACAGTCCACCGCCCTCCCGGTCTCCGTAAATGATCCTGCCGTATTCATACCCCGTCCGTTTGGGACTGACTAGGTAATTGCCTCCATTATCCTGGCCCTGGCGATCTCCAGCAGCCAGACCTCGCGGCCGCTGGATAGCAGACGCATTGGTATCTGCGCGTTGGATACTGGTGGTCAACGGCATCAGCGGGGATCGCTCTTCCAGTTCATGGAGGTATACGATGCGGTTGTGGGAAGGCGACGCCGTGTACCCGAACATCATCACATCGCGCATGAAACCTTTTTCATCGGAATTCGCCGCCAGTTTCATGCGCTGGACAGTTGCCAGACCTCCAATCTGCCCTGCCAGGTAATTAGCCAGTGTGTTTACATACCTGGCTCGCTGCTGCGTTTCCTTCATCCGGAAATCCACTAAGGGAACAACGGCGGTCAAGTCGTCGTCGAGGATATCCCGCACATAAACCGTGTGAGTCGGATCGAGGTCGCTGGCCATGATCCATGGCGTGATACGCAGCACGGCTTCCTGAGAGCGTTTCAGGAATGCGTCCTCGTATTTGAAAGTGAGCTTGACTATCCAGTCGGCTTCGGCTTGGCTTTGCGGATAGTCCGGGGCATTCATCCAGAGCCGGACGCGGCGTGGTGCCGTCAAGTCCGTAGAAATCGCGCCGTCGGCTATCAAATCCAATGGCCCGTGACGACCCGGGCCAAGAAGCAACTCGGCACCGGCTGTATTGTCGCGATAAATCTGGATGCGTTCGGGAAAGTCCACCGAGAGCTGGGCCTGCCAATTGTCGGCCTTGCCATTCTGCCAATCGAACTCGATCGGTGCCCGTTCCGGCACGACGTCCCCATCCGCCCATTCCCGGGTCATCACCATCAGGATGGCGCCATAACCATTCTCGCCCCAGGTCCATTTCTTGTGATCGGGAGGATCGGCATCTACAGTGCCGTCACGATCCGCGTCGAGAAACATGCGCAGAACCGGGGGATTGCGGCGGAGGAGATTAGCATTCTTGCGTTGGACCTCAGCTTTTCTCGGAATCTCTTCTTTCGCAGAAGACGGCAGCACCAAAGTCTCGCCGAACCAAGCTCTTAGGATGGCGCCAACAGTGAGATCATCGGTGATCGTGTGGCTCCCGTGCCCGGAACCACCCGGAGAATACTTCGCGCACGCTTGCCGATTTAGAACGACGATCTTTTTGAGCGAGGTATTCACGCAATCCGGGTACCGCTTCGACGCGAAGATCCGGGCGGCGTCCCCGGTTAAATTCCGCCCTTCGTTGACGATGGTGATCTGGTCCCAACGCATACGCGATTCGCTTTATACCTCGAGGCTATCCGCCGTATTTGCTCTTGAGGAGAGCGCGGGTCTTGTCGTCTATATCCCCCGTCGGCTCGAGATCGTTATCGCTCTGAAAGCAGACGAGGGCATACTCGAGATCATCGCTCATCTGGCCGTCCACTTCGCCCGCGAAGTACCCGAGGTTGCGCAATCGCATCTGAACGCCTTCCAGCATCTCCACCGGTTCCAGACGTCCCAGTTCCAGCGCGATTTCTTCAGCGCCGCCACGCAGCAGCAACCTCCCTCTCCTGGCGTTCGGAACAATGGGAATTTGGATCACTCCATCGACGCCGGTCTTGCCGGTTTTCACCACCTTGCCCTCAATCTCGAGAACGAAGGCTTCGTTCTTGCGCGGCTGATCGTCATAGAGAAGTTGAATGCGAAACTGCTCCGGGACTCCTTTCCGCTTGAAGCAGTGGAGTTGATCGGTGGCGCAGGATTCATTTCTGGGGCGCTTGTCGGGAATGAAAACCTTGTCTCCAGGGGCCAGCACCTGGGGATTACCGCGCAATTCGCGCAGTACGCGATTTTCTTCCAGGTTCCAAATGGTTCCGGGGAAGAAGCCGTGATCGAAAGAGATACTCGAAATGCACTCACCCGGCTTGGCTTCATAATTCTGACTCATACGGGACTCCCGCCGTCGCGATGTTCCGGACGGCTCTTTATTTTGCCATATGCGCCGGCCTGGGCACCTCCGGTCAACTGCCCGTCTGCGGCAAGCCCGAACCTCGTCCTTCGCCGGACCGTCCCATCAGTCTACTGCATGCGAACGCCGCGTTGGTGGGGGTCTTCATCGGCGCCGATTCCCTGGCTGGATGGAGCAATGGCCCACCCTGAGAGCAGGCAGGAATCAATGAAGTGAACTGTCGCCGAAATGTTCGTCAACAATTCTCATGGCTAACTTACCCGGTTGCAAACGGGGTTCACTTAGCACGTGAGCGCGCCGAAAACCGAGCGCTCAGGTAACAACTTCCGGAACTGATCAGGCCGTCGGCCACGGGTCGGATCCGGCTCGACGGGGTCAGACGTTTAGAATTGCGTCCAGCAGTTGACGGCTGTTCGGCAATTTTCGTGGAATGCACAGTAAGTCCGTCCAGCCAAAGGCGCTGGCAGCGATGAATCGGGTGAATCTCTCAAACGATTGTGGCGGGATCAGTTGAAAGCCTGCGTCCGTGTCTTGGAATGAGCCGGCCATGTTTTTGGGATTCATGTTGACGAGATAGTAGTGTTGAGCGAGCTCCCCCAGAAAGCGCGCGGGGTTCGAGCGTCCTTCGAATGTCCATGGCGTAAACTCGGTCATCAGGGTAACCGGTCCGGCTTGGACAAGCCGGCGCATGCCCAGCCAAACCTCCCATTCCGCGCCCTGCGTATCGACCTTCAGAACCACAGGGGGTGCAATCCGGTTGAGTTCGGCGTATGAATCGAGGGAAACGATTGGAACGACCTTCGTATCGAAGTGCCGGTCCACATTGCGCCGGATGAGGTGGTTATCCTCGGGATGCCCGGGCTCGCTATAGATCACCGCCTCCCCGCATCGATCGCTGACGGCCTTGAGTTCCAGGACCACGCGGCTGTCCAGATGGTTCAGCGCCAGATTACAAGCAATCAGCTCCGCGGCCGCCCCAGGCTCGAACGCAATGATTGGGCCCTCATGCCCGCACCCGTGAATGTAGTTGGCTGCAAGAATGGTGCTCAACCCATATTTCGCGCCCACGTCAATCAGGGCGAACTCTAACCCGCAGCCCCAGTGGTGATCGAAGATCGTGCCCAGCGGCGTGAGCGAGGGGAGGGTGGCACTGCCTCGTTCAAATTTCGGGCGATCGTAGTCGCATTTCAGTATCCAAAGGGGGATCTCGCCCACGCGGGTGAGGATGGCGCTTTCTTCGATCATGAAGCTACCGTAGCAGTCCGCGGCGGGATGCATGGTCCGGCCCCTGGGATTGGGATGGAGCGGGGCTACGCCGAGAAACGATAGCCCTTGCCGCGGATGGTCTGGATATGTTTCGGCATTTGCGGGTTGTCTTCGAGCTTCTGCCGCAGCCAGGCCACGTGAACGTCGATCGTCCGGGAAGATACCTCGCTGCTGTACTCCCACACGTTGCGGAGAAGTTCGTCTCGGGGCACCACGCGCTCGCGGTTGTCCACCAGGTATCGGAGCAGTTGCATTTCCTTGCTCGCCAGGTTCACCGCCTTAGGACCCTTGCGCACTTCGGCGCGCTCGAAATCCACCTGGATATCGCCGAACTGAAACGTCTGGACCGGGATGCGCCGCTCTTTCTGAACGCGCCGCAGCAAGGCCTCGATGCGGGCCAGCAGTTCGGCCGGGTCGAACGGCTTGGTCAGGTAATCGTCCGCGCCGAGCTTCAAGCCGACGACGCGGTCCACCACCTGGGTCTTGGCCGTGAGCATCAGGATTGCGACGTCCACGCCCTTCTGGCGCAACTCCCGGCAAACCTCGAACCCGGTTTTTTTGGGGAGCATGACATCGAGAATGATTAGTTCGAAGCTGCCGTCCGATGCCATGGACAGGCCGCTTTCTCCATCAGGCGCCGACGACACTTCGTACCCTTCTCCGGCGAGCAGGTCGGAGATGGTGACGATCAGGCCCGGCTCGTCTTCAACCAGTAGTATGCGCGAATTCATCCTGTAGTTCCGGCGGGGCAGCCGGGATCCGCACGATGAACTCAGCCCCCTCGGAGGGCTGGCTGATCACCCGGATCGTGCCTCCATGTGCCTCTACGATGCTCTTGACGAGGTTAAGGCCCAAACCGGTTCCATGAACCTGATCCTGAAGTGCCCTGCGGCCGCGAAAAAACGGGTCGAAGATGTGCGCCTGTTCGTCGGGGGGGATGCCGGGGCCGTGATCCGCGACGCGAATTTCCACAGCCGGGCCGTCTTTCCCGCTCACGGAGGAAGCGGAGATGCCGATCCACTTGCAGCCCTCGGTCCCGTACTTCACGGCATTATCGACCAGGTTTTGCAGTGCATGGCGGAGGGCTACCTCGTCGGCAAGGACCAGCGGCAGGCCCGGGTCGATGCGGCACTCAATCTCCCAGCCGGGTCCGGAGAGTGCGGCGCGGCTCGATTTCAGCCCCTCTTCGATCAGGTTTTCCACAGCCACCGGTTCACGATCGCGAATTGCATGGCCCGCCGCGGCGCTGGAAAACCGTAGGACCTGTTCCACCAGATTCCCCAGCTTCTCGCTTTCCGCCTCGATGAGCGAGCCGTAGCGCTCCACCTGGTCCGGGCGGGAAGCCAGCTTGCCGCGCAGGTTGAAGGCGGCGGTGCGGATGACGGTGAGCGGGGTCCGCAGTTCGTGGGAAACATTGGCGACGAAACTCATTTGCAGCTCGGCCAATTGCTGGGCGCGCCGGGAGACCCGGACCAGGGTCGCGGTGGTGGCGACGATCAGCAGAAGAATGCCTGCGGAGACCGCCAGATTGCGGACGCGGGTCTGTGCGACCAACGCATCGAGCGAACCGGCACGGTGGCGGACCAGGAGAAGCCAGCGGCCCTGGCCGGGTTCCGGCGGTCCGATCGTACCGCGGCCGCTCGGGTTGCGATCACGTCCCAGGCGAAAACCTCGCCCTCCGCGAAAGCCGCCGAAAGCGGCGGGCCGGAGATTCAGCAGGGGTACGGAGGCATCGGCTCGGCTCTCCAGCGAGAGCCCGGGCGAGGAGGTATAGATCGCGCCTGTCGTGCCGGCAATGACCTCGGCGTCGTAGTCGCTCCCGACAAACCGGCTCACATACGCCGGAATGACGTTGCGCCCGAGATACTCGAGATCCGGTTCGAGTAGCAGGCGTTCCCGCCGGCGCGGGCCCGGTTGGCCCCCCGGACCCTGGAAACGCGGCCATTCGATCAAGTTCGGAGACTCCGGCGCGGGCTCCGGTGGCCCGCCTCCGCGCCGCGCCTCCAGGCGCTCGCGAACCGGCGCCCATTCCGCGGGCCATTGCGCAGGCAAGAAGTTCCCCGTCTTTTGGTCCAGGATCAGCAGGTCTTGCGCGTCCGGGTCCGGCAAGAGGGCGATCTTGCGAAACAACGGCTCGCTGGACTCGCGGAACAGCAAGTACTTCTGGGAGTATGCCATGTCCAACCCCACCTGCTCCACCTGGAGAGGGCTGGGTTCCAGGGCGGCACAGGCTGCGGCGATCTGGTCGTTGAATGCACGGCTCAACTCGTTGAGGCGCGCCTCGAGCTGCTGGTGCAATTGGCTTCGTTCTCCCACGGAGATCTCGCCGATCCAGCGGTATTGCAGCACGGCCAGCCCTCCGCACAGCACGGCTAGGACGCCGACGGATACCCCCGCCGGCCAGGCGCGGCCGCGAATGAACTCCATAAGTACAGGCTAATCCCTGCGGCGGCGGAGTGGGGGGCGGGCGTGTAAAGCCGTGGTTAAGATGCGGATTGCTACAACGATGACGGCCCGGCGACCGGCCATGGACCAAAACACCGCTTACTGGCGCCAGAGCCGCGAACGCCAGGGAGCGGTTTTCACCACAGCTCTCAAAGCAAAATGCCCCACCGTTTTCAGGCGGGGCGTCACGAAATTCTCAAGCCTCATTTATCGGGTACACCACGACCTTAAGCAATTGCTGCAGCGCAGTCAACATGCAATTGAAGCGCATGCGCCACGCACCTCTGGACCTCTAGCAAGTGCCTTTGTTCTAACATCGGGCTGGCCCAGTACCCACCCATCAAGACACGATCCAGCCGATTGAAACATACAACAAGTAAGCATTGTCCGCTTTTGCCCAGGAGGACTTGGATCGGTCAAAGAACGTGTATGTTCCGGCAGGGATCTCAAGATGATGCGGTTCAACGTTTCGCGGGGGGACCGTGCTGAATGGGACCACAAGGCAGAGTCCAGTGTGGCGACGATATTTGGGCGGAGAAATGAGCCAGTAAGGACCTGATTGCATTCTTGCGTACGGCTCCGCCCAAACGACCACTCCGTTTCTTGTAAGTTTCGCTTGCATTCCGACCTGACCAATGGCACTATAGGACTTTCGATCTAGTAGTAACAGACCTTTTGTGCTGATAACTTGTAGCCCAGATGGTTTCGCTGGGATCATCAGCTTGGCTGATCCTGCACTGCGGCATCTCAAAGAAGAGAATGGGCTCGCGCAAATGAGGCAAATATGAACCGCAAGGCATTTTACACTCATACCTTCTTATGCTGATTCTCATCGCGCGATTGAGCGCTAGTCTGACTCGGCCATATATCACCGGTGCATCGACTAAGATTAGTGCCGCGGGAGTGCAAGTCGCCATTTCCGGCTCGGGGTTCGGCTCGGTACAGGGGAAGGGGGCGACTTGGCTGGGTATAGCCTACGGCCGGATCCGGCAATATTCGGGTTCGACAGGGCGGCGTCTGGTCGAATGCGGTACCTTTCGACCTAGGGGCACCGAAGATCTCGGGTATCACACCGACAATCGGTGCGCCTGGAACCCAGGTGACGATCAGAGGTTCCAATTTCGGGGCGGCTCGGGGCAACGGCCAAGCGGGGCTTGGCACCGCGAAAGCCGTTGTACAAAGTTGGAGTGATACCCAGATCGTTGGGGTAGTAGCTGCCGAATCCCGTTCCGGGCGGGCGGAGGTACTCCGTAGCGGCATTTGGAGCAATGCAGTCCCATTTAATGTAAATATGCCCCGCATGACCGGCGTAAACCCGCCCGAACACAAGCGAGATTCTGCCGGTATTCCTGCTCCGGGCCTTAACCTCTTTCATGGCAACCCAGTGCGGAGCAACGCAATCCGTTTGACCCCGTCGCGAGCCGCCGGCGATGTCACGCTCGCTCCCAATGTGCTTAACTTGGTAGTAGGAGATAAACGCACGATCCAGGCGCTTGATTCGGCTGGAGAAGTAGTGAACCGGCTGAGTTGGATGTCCAGCGCTCCGAATGTTCTACAACTGTCTAGCGATGACCCACCGGTCCTCACGGCTCTGTCCGCCGGCCACGTCACCGTCATGGCCGGCAATGCTACGGCCGATGTCTCCGTATTCGCCGACGCCTTGCCGTTGGGGACTGTTATTTGGTCCAATCCCGGTAACGGTTCCGGCGTGGATTCGATCGTGCCAGCAGTTCCGAGTTCGAGCGGCGTGGCGGATGTGTTTGCGTTTTAGGGTGATGGCACAGTTCAGGCCATCACCAGTGACGGGGCCACAGCTTGGACCGCGGATGTTAGCCAATCGTGGCCGGTTGTGCCTGACTTCCAGGGGGGCCTAGTTGGCATTGCCTGGACCACTAGCACCGGTTCAGTCGTGAAATGGGATGGGACCACGGGACTGCCCTACCCCGCATATACGCCCAGCGGGGACTTCGTAGGAATTGGGGGGCTTGTAGGAATACATCCGGATGGAACCGTCTTCGCCACTCAATGCTACTACGGCCCCGGGCAACATGGGTGTGCCGTGGTCGGTATTGATCCTACGACGGGCACCCAGAAATTCGATGTGCCAATACGTATTCCGCCGGATTCGGAAGCTGTTGCTGGGGGTAACGCCATCATAGCAGGGGACGGTTATGCCTACGTGCCGTATGGCTATCGAGCGCAAGGGGGCGATACACTTAACCACCTTAGACTACTACGAGTTTCCGCCTCTGGCGCCTACGATGACTTTCAGATCGCAGACGTCAGATCATCGCAATGGTCCGAAGTATTCTCAATAGGAACCTATATAATTACAAACAACGACACTGGAATTCTGCTGTCTTGGGGTACCACATGGAACGGGGATGATCCGCCGGTGTTAGGTATGGCTATTACAAATGGGACTAACGTTACGCTGATTAACGCCCCCCAGATCCCGGGCCAATCCGATGCGATCATTCCGATGTTGCAGGCCCAGGATGGCTCCTTTGTAGGAACTGTTTGGGCGGGATCGGAGGACGATCCGCTGCAATACATGATCGCCTTCGACCAAACGGGCGCAGTGCGGTGGGCTATGCCGAATGAACAGCCTCAGATTGCGACAGCAGAAGGCGGGGTGATCGGGCAGTCGGGAGTCGTCTACGATCAGAATGGAAATACTACGGCGCAGATTGTCGCTATGCCCGTGCAATCGTGGACCGGAAATTTGTACCGATACGGCTCCGTCGATCAGTTTGTTGGCATGCCCATTCTTTTGGCCGCGAGCTTCTGGGCCTTCCAGGGGGCAAACAACTCAGGCAATTACGCCGCAGCTCAGGCCTTGCCTGATAGAGTGAAGGCAACCTATGATCTTGTGGGTCCTGATCCTCTAGGAGCCGGGAGTGTTTTGAGAAATATAACATATGAGCTATTCCAAGGAACATACAGATACCCTGGCTCGAAGAACGCAGTCATTAAAGAAGTTCTGCTGTATTCATATGGTCAGAAGCCACAGCCGTCCGAGAGCAATCCGGGTGAGGCTTTTGAAGATGAGTACGGCACCAGAGGCAAAGGAAGCTTTGGCGAGACTCAGCAGTTCCTTATCCGGTTACCTGGATATCGCAGCTACCGGGTCCGGATTGAGCCATGCACCGATGGGAACGCGTTTGGAAATCCGACTTGGCAGAATATCGTCAACGCTACGGATCAAACAGTGCTGATCAATCAAGACACTGGCAGCACACAGGCTCGCACATGCAGACCGCAATAGTCACACGTATAGTTACTGCGACGGCTATGCTCGCCTCGGTTGCCGGTTGCCGCCGTACACCCGAGATGCTGCCCCGCTTGATACGACAGGGAGAGCCGGTTGGAAAGGAATTTTGGTTAGCAGCGCCTTACCTCCTGGTCATTAAGGTGACCGGGTCAGACCTTGTCGGCTCCCTACAGCCGAGTTTTCAGGGAGGCCCGAAGATATTGCAGTTGGTGAAATTCTCTGCCAATGTGGAGAATGCCATCAAAGGGAACTTCCACAAAGGGCCGATTACGTTTTTTTTCTTCGCAAACATTGACCAAACTCCAACCTACTTTCTAGACCGGGGAAAGCGCTATATCGTTTCACTGCGCAGCGAAGGCGGCATTTTGCGCAGTTGGGCTGATGCGTCCCAACTCAAAATCGAAGTCCACAGCGGTGAGCACAGCCAGGCAGGGCTTCCGCTTGATCTAGGTCCGGAAGCTACGATAGCCTACATACTGTTGACACCGGGCACGGATTGTGATTTGAAGACCTTCGCTAATACTCTTGACTGGCCTCGGTATGGCGATCCAGGATATGTGAACGAACGTCTGAAGCAACTGGAAAGACGATCTGACCGGGATCTGGGTGACGCGGCTTGCGTGGTAGCCGCCAGCATTTTCTGGCATCGGCCCCCATGCCTTCGGCGGTGCCTGCAGAGCTCCAACCCGAAAACCCGTGAGTCCGCAGCAAGATTTCTCGAAACAGACCGTGTGAATTTACTCGGGCGGCTTCAGGACGACCCTTCTTCGCTATTCCCGAAGCCTTGGTCTGACTACGTATGGCAGATGCTGGCAATCTATACGGAGGACACGCGCCCTGAAGTTCGGCGAGCGGCATGCAGGGCGCTCCAGAAGATTTCACCGCAACCGGGACCCGAACGTTGCAAGTGACGCCAGTGTACCCAGGTTCTCCGGATTGGCGTTTGCAGCCGGAGTAGATCCTTGCGAGCCGCCGTGGGACTCCGCATCCTTCTGCAAGATCCAACCGGGCCGGCCGTTATTGGACTCTGATTGTCCTGATTTGGCCCGTGGCGTGCAAGATCAGGGAATCGAAATCTCACAGGAGGGTTCCCGTGGCAAAAGGCTTTGTCGCCATAACGGTGGAACGTTGTAAAGGTTGCGGATTCTGCGTCGAATTCTGCCCCACCCACGTACTGGCTCTTTCATCTGCTTACAATTCCAAGGGTTATCACCCGCCCCATATAGTCGCATCGGAGAAATGCAGCGGTTGCGACCTGTGCGGGATGTACTGCCCCGACTTCGCCATTTTTGGAGCGCATTATGCACGCTGACCCGAAGGGCGTCTTGACGGGTGTTCATTTTCTCGACGGTGATCACGCATGTTGTGAGGGAACACTCGCAGCCGGTGCGCGATTTGCCGCAGGATATCCCATCACTCCTTCGACCGAGGTAGTTGAGCGGTTCGCCGCCCGAATTCCGACCGTTGGCGGCATCTTCATCCAGATGGAGGATGAACTGGCCGCCTCCATCGCCATTCAGGGCGCGGTCTGGGGCGGGGCGAAATCCTTCACCGTCACTTCCGGCCCGGGCTTCTCGCTCATGATGGAGCACATCGGCTATGCGGCCATGACGGAGACGCCGTGCGTGTTCGTCAACGTGCAGCGCGGCGGGCCATCGACCGGCCTGCCGACGCTCCCGGCGCAAGCCGACATGATGCAGGCCCGGTGGGGTTCGCACGGCGATTACGCCATCATCGCGTTGTGCCCCAACTCGCCGCAGGAGTGCTTCGACCTGACGATTACCGGTTTCAATCTCGCGGAAGAATTCCGCGTGCCGGTGATGATGATGCTCGACGAATGCGTCGGGCACATGACCGAGAAGGTGGTGATTCCGGAGGCGGAGGCGATCCACATTCAGCCGCGCCGCTTCACCACGAAGTCGCGGGAAGAGTTCCGGCTTTACGAACCGCAGGCCGACCAGGTGCCCGACATGGTGAAGGCGGGCGACGGCTACCGTTTTCATGTGACCGGCCTGACGCACGACGAGCGCGGCTATCCGAGCATGACCCTGGACACGCAGGACCGGATGATCCGGCGCCTTCAGGACAAGCTGAAGCCGTTTAGCAACGGCCGGGCGCTGTGCGAGACCGAGCATCTGGACGACGCCGAAGTGGTGGTGGTCTCTTACGGCATCACCTCCCGTGTGGCGCAGCGGGCGCTGCAAATGGCGCGCGCGCAGGGCATTCGCGCCGGCAAATTCAGGATTATCTCGGCGTGGCCGTTCCCCGATCAGCACATCGCGGAACTGGCGGCCCATGTCAAGGCATTCGTGGTGCCCGAATTGAACCTCGGGCAGATGGTGCATGAAGTGGAGCGCGTGGCGGCGGGCAGGGCGAAGGTGATCCCGGTGTCGCACGCCGGCGGGGGTGTCCACGATCCGGACGCCATTCTGAAAGCAATCGTGGAGGCAGTCCGATGATCGAAAACCAGACGCTCGAAGTTCCTTATGACATCCCCGCGGACGCAGTCAATCCGGTGGAGCCGTTTCTGCGCATGGACCGGATGCCGCACATCTGGTGTCCGGGATGCGGCATCGGCACCACCGTCAACTGCTTTGCGCAGGCGCTGCTCAATTCGAAGGCCGAGCTGAATAAGGTCGCGGTGGTATCGGGCATCGGCTGCACGGGACGGGTCGCCGGGTACGCGCAGCTCGACTCCTTCCACACCACGCATGGGCGGGCGATCCCGTTCGCCACCGGGCTCAAACTCGCCAACCCCGAACTGCAGGTGGTGGTGTACTCGGGCGACGGCGACCTGTTCGCAATCGGCGGAAATCATTTCATCCACGCGGCGCGCCGCAACATGGATTTGAAGGTGATCTGCGTCAACAACCTCACCTACGCCATGACGGGCGGGCAGACCGCGCCCACCACTCCGGGGCAGGTGATCAGCGCCACGTCCCCCTACGGCGTGTTCGAGCCGGCGTTCAACCTGGTGCAGCTCGCGGAGGCGGCCGGGGCCGCGTACGTCGCGCGCTGGACCACGTACCACGTCAAACAACTCAGCCGCTCGATGGAAGAGATTCTGAAGAAGAAGGGCTTTTGCTTTATCGAGGTGCTCTCGCCCTGCCCGACGCTGTATCAGCGCAGGAACAAGATGGGCGACGGCCTCGACACGATGAAGTTCTATAAGCAGGTCAGCAAAATCCGCAACGGCGCTTCGACGTCGGAGTGCGCGCTCACGAAAGCGGGCGAAATCGTGGTCGGCAAGTTCGTGGACCGCGACCGGCCTGGTTATTTCGAACTGCTGCGCAATCAGATGACGGAAACGCTGGGCGACCGCTATGCGGAGCCGGAGGTATCATGCAGCGAATGTTAACGGAGATTCGAATCGGGGGCTTTGGTGGTCAGGGCGTCATTCTGGCGGCGGCGGTAATCGGTAAAGCCGCCGCCATCTTCCAGGGCGGCTACGCCACCATGACCCAGAGCTTCGGGCCGGAGGCGCGCGGCGGATCTTCGAGCGCGCAGGTGATCCTCTCGAGCGAGCCGATCCTGTATCCTTATGTGACCCAGCCGGACATCCTGGTGGTGATGAGCCAGGAGGCGTACACCCGTTTCGCTCCGCAGTTGAAGCCCGGCGGCATTCTGATCACCGAGCAGGAACTGGTGCGGGTGGACCGCTACCCGGCGGGCGTGCGCGCCTACGGTGTCCCGGCGACGCGGTTGGCCGAGGATCTGGGCCGCAAAGTGGTGCTCAATATCGTGATGGTCGGATTCTTCGGCGCCGTGACCGGACTTCTGGATCGCGAAGCCCTGCGGAACGCGGTCGCGGATTCGGTGCCTCCGGCGATGCAAAAGCTGAATCTGCAGGCGTTCGATAAGGGCTTCGAATACGGGTCTCAACTACTGGTACGGCTCTCGGAACAAGACAACGGCGAGCCCGTGGCGCTGGAATCGGCGTAGAGGGCCGGGGCCGGGTCGCAGGCGGTGGTTTCCCGGGAAGGGCACGCATTCCTGCGGCGGGCTTCAGCCCGCCGCAGCGACTTCCACAGCACCCCGCGATTGTGAAAAACTATTGAGGCATCAGGCTAAAGCCTGCCCCACAGTTCAGATTCTTAGTCAGCTGCGGGAGTCGCGATTCACAGGGAAAAGGACGGAAAAGAGGGAGCCCTCTCCGGGTTTCGAGGAAACCAGCACGGCTCCCTTGAGTGTCCGGGTGATGCCCGCGACGGCGGCGAGACCGAGGCCGCGCCCCATGAAACGCGTGGTGACGAAGGGCTCGAAGATGCGCGGCAAAACAGCCGGTTCGATACCCGCTCCGTTGTCTTCCACGTGCAGCACGATGTAGGTCCCGGGAGTAATCTGGCCGGCGGCGGCCGTCGCGTACAGTCTGGGGTCTTCCACCAGCAGAAGGTCGGTCCGCACAGCTACCTTGCCCTCGGGACGATCTCCTGCCGCCTCCGCCGCATTTTCGATGAGGTTGCTCGCGAGTTGCCTGATCTGGGAGGGGTCGGCCCGCAGTTGCGGCAACTCGTTCCGGAACTCGAATTGCAATTCCACATTAGGCGGTAGAGAGGGCCGGAGGGACTCGCCTGCCTGCCGTGCGACCTCCGAGAGTTCCACGAAATCGATGACATAGGAGCCCTTTCCGGCGTAAGCCAGCAACTGGCTGGTCAACTGCGCGGCGCGGGTGGAACTCGAGAGCACGGTTTCCAGCATGCGGCGGGCGGGGCTGTCCGCCGGCACCATGTCGAGAGCGAGGCTGGCGCTGCCCAGAATTCCGGTCAGCAGGTTATTGAAATCGTGCGCGATGCCCCCGGCCAACAGTCCGATGCTTTCCAGCTTTTGCGCCTCGTGCAGCCGCTCGCGGGCCTCCCGCGTTTCGGCCTCCGCGCGAAGGCGCCGCCCGGTGGCCTCTTCCAATTCCAACATTCTCCGCCTGGCGAGTTCGGCGTTCCAGGCGGAGCGGCGCTCGGCGCGTCTTTGAGCTTCGAGGAGAATGATGCCGGTGAAGCAAACGATGAAATAGAATTCGAAACCGACCAACGTGCCGGGGCCGCCGCTATTCAAGATGGGCGGTGCGAAAGCGAGCAATATGATGGCTCCCGCACCGCCGAGCACTGACACTAATGCCGGCCGGAGTCCGCCGTACCAGGCCGACAACAAAGCTGCAATATAGAAGGTCGCGTACGGATGATGATACGCGAATACGCGATCCAAAACGATGCGTGCGAGAAATGCTACAAAAACGCTGATGCACGCGTATGCGTAACGGAGCCACGCCGGTCTCTCTGGAAACGGCGGCTGCGACTCGCCGGCTGTGGCAGAACTGACCGTGCGTTCCAGGGTTCCAGGAACTCCGGCTTCGAGCGAAGCCGAATTTCCAGAGTGCGATTCGCTACTGGCTGGAGTGGCTGTCACGGTCTATAGCGAGAATAGAGCAGGCGCAGTTCCAGTGGAATACCCCGCGCAGGGGATTTCACAGCCCGACTCCGCACTAGGGCCTCACGTTGCGGTCACTGCGGCAGGGTGCGCTACGATGGTGCGCGAAGGTCCTAATGCCGGTCTTTCGCGGTTTTCTTTATGCCGCCCTTCTGGCGGCGGTTTCCTGTGCGGCGACGAACCCTCTGGCGCCGTTGACGCCCGATGAGATTCGCGCCGCGGTCCGCATCTTCAAGGCTTCGGGCCGCCTCCCGAGCGCCCCGCGCTTCAATTTCCTGGCGCTCGACGAGCCGCCGAAAGAAGCAGTTCTCAAGGGAGTTGCCGTTCCGCGCCGCGCGTTCGCGGTGGTGTACGACCAGCGGGCCAATCGGACCTACGAGGCCGTGGCGGACCTTTCCGCCGGACGGCTTGCCTCCTGGAAGGAAGTACCGGGGGCGCAGCCACCCGTTGGCGAGCGCGATTCCGCGATCGCGGACCGCATCGTGCGTTCCGACCCGCGGTGGGACCGCGCGATGCGCGAGCGCGGCATCCGCGATCCGGACTCGGTCTATACGGTGGCATGGCCAGCGGGTTATTTCGGCCTCCCGGGCGAGGAGCACGGCCGGATCGCACGGGTGACGCCGTTTTTCGGAGGCGCCGGAGAGAACTATTATGCCCATCCGGTGGAGGGCATCGCCGTGCACGTGAATCTCACGACCGGGAAGGTGCTGGACTTCCTCGATATCGACCGGAACGTCCCCATTTCACGGGAGAACGCCGACCTCGACCCGAATTCGAACCGTCCGCTGCGCCAGCCGCCCGCGCCCCTTCAGATCGTGCAGAGCGCGGGGCCGGGTTACCGCATGGACAACGGGGAAGTGCGCTGGCAGAAGTGGCGGTTCCGCTACGCTCTGACGCCTCGCGAAGGGCTGGTGTTGTACACGGTCGGCTACGAAGATGGAGGGCGTGTACGGCCGGTTCTATATCGCGCATCGCTCTCCGAGATGGCGGTGCCGTACGGGGACCCCGGCGGAGCGTGGTTTTTCCGCAACACCTTCGACGAGGGAGAACTCGGGCTGGGGATCCTCGCGAGTACCCTGCGGCCGGGGGCCGACTGCCCCACCAACTGCCAGGTATACGATGCGGTGGTTGCGACCGAGACGGGCGAACCGCGCACGATTCAGGACGCGGTCGCGATCTACGAACTCGATGGCGGCATCGCCTGGAAGCACGCCGACAACACCCGCCGCGCGCGCGACCTGGTGATTTCCTATCTCACCGAGGCGGGGAACTACGAATACGGCTTCGAGTGGATCTTCCACCAGGACGGCACGCTCGAATCGCGGGTCCTGCTTACCGGGATCATGTCGGTGAAGGGTGTACTCGACCACGCCGCCGGTTCGCACGCCCACCTGGTTGCGAAGAACCTGGCGGCCGTCCACCACCAGCACTTCTTCTGCTACCGGCTGGACATGGACGTGGATGGCGAGAACAATCAGGTGCTCGAAATGAACAGCACGCCCGTCCCTGCCGGGAAAGAGAATCCGTACGGAGGCGCTTTTGTCATGAAGGAGACGCCGCTCAAGACGGAGCGGCAGGCGGAGCGCCGCATCAACCTGGAGACCAGCCGGCGATGGATCGTGGTCAACCCATCGGCGAAGAATGCACTGGGGCAGCCCACGGGTTACGCGCTCCTTCCCGGAGAGAACGCCGTGCCGATGCTGCTGCCGGATGCCTGGGTGCGGAAGCGCGCCGGCTTCCTGAATGCGCACGTGTGGGTGACGCCGTACAGCGAATCGGAGCGCTACGCGGCCGGCGATTATCCGTACCAGAGCCGGGGGAACGACGGGCTGGCAAAGTGGGCGTTGGCGGACCGCCCCATCGAGAACCGCGACATCGTGTTGTGGTACACCCTGGGTCTCACGCACAACCCGCGTCCCGAGGACTGGCCGGTGATGCCGACTTATCCGATCGGCTTCAAGCTCGTGCCGTGGGGCTTCTTTTCCAGGAATCCCGCGATGGATCTTCCGCCGGTGCGCTGAGACACACGCCCCTTTCCGACCGCGCGCAAATGAACGTACTCCCGCTCGGGGCCGGCGCTACGCTGGCCTACGAAGGAGCAGTCATGAAAGCCGTCGTTTATAAAGGCAAGGAAAAGGTCGCGGTGGAAGACGTCGCGGACCCTCGCATCGAAGCGCCCGACGACGCCATCATCAGGGTTACCAGCGCCGCGATTTGCGGCAGCGATTTGCACATGTACCAGGCGCGCAGCTCGGCCGAGCCCGGTACCGTTTTCGGCCACGAGAACATGGGAATCGTGGAAGAGACCGGTCCGGCCGTCCGTTCGATTCACACCGGCGACCGCGTAGTGCTGCCGTTCAACGTGGCCTGCGGGTTCTGTTTCAACTGCGTGCGCGGGTACACCAATTCCTGCCTCACCGCCAACCCGAAGGGCACCACCGCCGGGTACGGGTACGCGGGAATGGGTCCTTACCGCGGTGGGCAGGCCGAACGCCTGCGGGTCCCGTTCGCCGATTTCAATTGCCTGAAACTCCCCGGACGCGAGGGGGACGAGATGGAAGACGATTTCGTGCTGCTGGCCGATATTTTCCCTACCGCGTGGCATGCGGCGGAACTGGCGCACGTGCATGAGGGCGACACGGTCGCGGTGTATGGCGCCGGGCCGGTGGGGCTGCTTTCGGCTTACAGTTCCCTGCTGCGCGGCGCAGCCGAGGTGTACGTCGTGGACCGCGCGCCCGACCGATTGCGCAAAGCGGAACAGATCGGCGCGGTCCCGGTGGATTTCACGAAGGGCGATGCAGCCGAGCAGATCAAGAAGCTTCGCAAAGAGAACAAGCGGCAGATGAGCGCGCTGCGGCCGGAAGAGCACAAGATGGAAGGCGTGATGTGCGGGATCGACGCAGTGGGCTACCAGGCGCAGAGCGACGCCAATCCCGAGCGCGAAGACCCGATGCAGACCGTACGGCAACTCTCGAAAGTGGTCAATCCCACCGGCCATATCGGGCTGATCGGCGTGTATTTCGCGCAGGATCCGGGTGGCGTCACCGAGCAGGCCAAGCGCGGCGAGTACACCTTCCCGCTGGGCCAGTTCTGGGACAAGGCGATCGGCGTCGGCATGGGCCAGGCGCCGGTGAAGCGGTACAACGAGTTTCTGCGCGACATGATCATCAATGGGCGTGCGAAGCCGAGTTTCATCGTCAGCCACCGACTGCCGCTGAGCCAGGCTCCGGAGGCGTACTCGCGGTTTGTGCATCGCGGCATGGGCCCGGGCGAGGGCGTCACCAAGGTGGTGCTGAAGCCGGGGATGGACCGGGCGGCGTAACCGGGGCCGGCGCGAGTGGTTGGCGCCTTCGGCGCTTGGGCAGACCAGGAGGTCTACCCCACTAAGGCTCCGGAGGCGCGGCCGCGCGAGGGGCGTCACCATGGCCGTAGGACACGCCCTCCTGGTATCCTGCTGTCAGGGTCAGCGCAATGCGGAAGGAGATTTCCATCCCGAGAGAGCGGCTCGACGAGTTCTGCCGCCGGTGGAAGATCGCCGAACTGTGCGTCTTCGGCTCCGCCCTGCGCGACGATTTCCGCCCGGATAGCGATCTGGATTTGCTGGTAAGTTTCGCCCCTGATGCCGACTGGAGCCTGATGGATCACGTCGCGATGGAGGAGGAACTCACGGGTATGGTGGGTCGCAAGGTGGATCTTGTCTCGCGACGCGCGATCGAGCGGAGCTCGAATTGGATCCGGCGTAAGGCCATCCTGGAGAGCGCGGAGCCATATTTTGCCGCGCGATGACGCGCATCTTCTGGACATCCTCAAAGCCGCGGGCCTGGCAATCGAGTTCAAGGGCCGCGCGGAAAAGCCGGAGTTCCTCGAAGACGCGAAAACCCAGTCGGCGGTTCTACACCAGCTTCTGATCATTGGGGAAGCGGTCAAGAGAATATCGTCGGAGTTCCGGGCGGCGCATCCCGAAGTGCCGTGGAAGCTGATTGCCGGAACCCGCGACAAGCTCATCCACTTCTACGAAGGCGTGGACCTCGATGAGGTCTGGAAAATGGTGACCTCCGACCTGCCCGAACTCATTCGCTTGATTGAACCCTTGGCCCCGGGTGCGCTTTGAAAACGGGCGGGCATTGGAGACGCCCACTGATTGCGGTCAAGGAGGCCATGACCCTGGGACGCGCCACAGTCTTCAAATTGTTGGTTCGGGACCAGGAGGTCGGTGGTTCGAATCCACTCGCCCCGACCAAATCCCTCAAAGACTTACAATACCTCGGTCCGCACGGTGATCGGGTGTATGTTGGTGCCTATGGAAGAACCCGAGATGGTGGAGATCGATTTAACGAATCCGGTCGATGCGACCTGGAGGGATCGACTGAGGATAGACCCATCGGACCCGGCCTTCACTGGTGCGATAGCGGAGATCCATCTGGAATCGGTAAATCGGTAACGCCTCAAATCGGCGGAGGGGAGTGATTAACCGTGAGACCCGGGCAACCCGCAGCGAGGGCTGAAGAAGTTCAGGTAGAACGTCCAACTTTCTTTGCCTCCCAGATCCCTCCCCCGCTGAAGAAACATCGCCCTGGTTCACCGGGGTTTCAATAGAATGATCTTCGCCGGAATTCGGATTCGCTCGTAATTGATGCCAGGAAGAATCTCGACCGTTTTCGAGGCGCGCTTACCGTCGTGTTCGACCGCGATCTTGTGGGTTCCGTACGACAACTCGATTTCGGCCGGAGTGCGTCCGGCGGTCGGCTCATCATCTACCCAGATAGCAGCACCGCTCGGCTCGGAGCTCAGCATCAAGGTGGCACTGGTTCGCTTCAACACGAAGGTTCTTTCGAGATCTTCGGGCGTTCCCTCTGAGACGTCTACTTCTTTGGACTGCGTCTCGAATCCTGACTTCTCTATGGTGATGAGATGATGTCCCGACTGGAGGGTGAGCGAGCAGGGGGTCGTGCAGGAAATCTCGTCTTCGTGGTCCAGTCGTGCTCGTGCGCCGTTCGGAAAGGTGTTTATGGCCAACGAACTCGTGCGACTGGGGCGCACAGACTTTTCGGCCCTGCATTCTGAGGCCCCCCGTATTGCGGATGGAAGTTGACCCAGAAGAAACTTCACAACATCGAGATGTCCCAGCAGAAATGGCTGAATCTCGATCAGCATGACCTTAGCGGTGCGCAGGGCCGCCAAAAACGCTATCGTGTTTGCCTTCAGGTCGTAGTCTTCCACGGCTTTCTCATCGGGGTACGCGTAGAGATAGCTTCGGTAATCGGATCGGACGTACCAGATGTGCTCTTCCGCCTGATCGCTGTCCAATTTGACGCGCACCCGAGCGAACTCCGGACTGGGAGTTGCCAGTGTGCCAGAATTCAAAATCACTTGGTATTCGTGGGAGCCCTCGCGTTCGGAACACTGAATTTGCAGAGTGGGTTCAATGGATATTCCGAAGCGATCGCGATAGCTATTCACCGCTGGTACCGTGATCGTGGTCCAGGTTCGACCGTCCATTGGGCTCTTACCGTGTGTAACACGGATCGGTTCAACCGGACGTTGTGCACGCTGAGCAGGGGGCTGTGCTAGGCATCCTACACAAGCCCCGAAGATCGCCGCAGTAACGAAGAGGGGTCGGCGAATCCAACCACAAATCGAGGTCCCCATAGGCGTTTTCATTGTCACTCAAATCCTCAAATCGTACAACAAACACCGGGGAGATCAGGAACCATTGAGGGTTGGCGGTATCGGAGAGTCAGACCCTGCGTCTCCTGGCGAAACGCATCGCATCCCTGCGACGGTCGAGGGACTGGTCCCAAGAGCAACTTGCAGAACGCGCCGCGATTCAGCGTAGCTACTTGGCTGACTTGGAACGTGGCCGCCGAAACCCGTCTGTTCATATAGCCTTGGTCACGGCCACCAGGCACGGTAGCGGCAACTCCGGCGAAACACGGCCCGCTGACGTGAGACCCAGGATCACTCGTGCTCCCGCGGCCACGAGTTGCTCGGCGATCAGCACGGCATACGGACCGCCAATCGTCCGCGGGATGATGCCGCAACAGATTCCTTCCAATTCGACGGCGTACATTGTCGTGTGGAAGCAGGGCCACGACGGAAACGGCGCTGCGATGCGCTGCGAAACGAGCCAATCGGTCAAATCGCCGTCGAACTCCAGCACACAAAGCGGTGGCACGACACCGTGCGGAATCGCGCGGGTGCGGCGCACGTCTTCCATGGGGCTGCTCGCCTTGAATGCTGATGGCTCATCAAGAGGGTGATCAATGAGAGGGAGGTCCGAAGGTAGTTCGCGCATTTATCGCCTCTAAATCGGCTCAACAATGCAATAGCAGTACAAGAACTGTTGTGTCGTTCCGAAAGGGGTCTGATGGAGTTCCTGGGAACTCTCGACCAGCCTGAAGCGCGAGCCAAACTCGCCGTGCAACGATGCCTCAGCGTAACGCACCACATCAAGGCCGCTGCACTTCGTCGGACCCTCCGGGCCGAAGGTGCTGACAATGACGTGCCCTCCCGGTCTCATCGAGTGTGCGACATTTTGGACGTACGCTCCGCGAGCGTCAGGCTCCGTCAGGAAGTGAAAGACGGCGCGATCATGCCAAACATCATACGTTTGCGCCGGGAAAACCGGTTGTGTTACGTCGGCCGGCGCCCAGTGCACGGCGGCGCCTGCTTGGCCCAGTCTTTGCCGAGCAGCATCCAGCGCAGCCTGCGCGATGTCTACCACGGTGATGTTCGTATAACCGTGACCGATCAGATCATCGACTAACGTTGACGCGCCGCCACCGACGTCAACGATGGCGGCATCCCGGTTTCCCTGGGCTGCGCGTTCGATCAGGGCCAGTGACGTTTTAAGATGCGGACGGAACCAACTCACCCTGTCGACTGGCTTCGAAGCGTAAATGTTTTCCCAATGTTGCTGCCGCTGCATATCTCTATTCTGGCGCGGAAGTCGCCATGGTTTGCAGCGGGTTCTGTTTCCATCCGGCAAGAACGCCTCCACTGGCACGCGTGAGGGCGAACGGCCTTAAGCAGGCTTCAACCTCTTCAGGCGTTGGCTTCTTCGATGGATTGCGCCATCGGCGCTTGGGCAGACCAGGAGGTCTACCCCACTTAGGGCTCCGGAGGCGTACTCGTGGTTGGCGTAGTTACTTCAAGCTGACGGCGGGGAAGTAGAGGCCTTGTTCTTCGCGGGCCCACCAGTCCGGCGAGCCGAAGTGCGTGAAGCGGTAGATGTATAGCCGCGCTCTCACGTACTTCGGCGGAGCGTTCGGGAAAGGGTTGCGGCCCAGCAACTTCAGCACGCCCGGCTCGCCCTGCAAAAGCCGCAGCATGAAGGTGGGGAACCAGCGGTTCTCCTGGTAGCTTCCGAGAGTGGCGAACCACATCTGCCAGTCGAGACGCGGCTGGAAGGGCTCCACTACCGGCGGCGGACGGCGCACGTCGCCCGGCTTATAGCGGAATTCATACGGAAGCCACGTATCGCCGTCGTTCGACCCTTCGACGATGATTTCGGGCCGCGTCGTCGTCATCACCGCGAAAAGACCGTAGGAGTTCACGATATCGAGCGGGGCCACCATGTGCAGGACCACGGCGCCGCCCGGCGGGAGCGGAATCGAAAGCTGCTCCAGCGAGACCATCAGACTCACAATGCCGATCATGACGGCCAGGGCGATCGAGACCGCCCGATGCTTCCGCCCCCAATCGCGTTGCTCGGGTTCGATGAAAAGCCACCCAACCAGGGCGATCGTGAGGAAATTGAAGAACGTGTAATTGCCCGTGGTGAGGATCAGGACCTGGAGCGCCACCGTGATCCCGCCGGCAATGCGGCGGACTTTGCGAGGCGCAAAGAACAGCAGCGGCACCGCCAGTTCCGTAACCAGGACCGCGGCGGTGGAGGCCCTCTGAAACCACATCGGAAGCTGAAAGGCGTACCACGCGAGCGGCGTCGGCAGCGGTTGCGTTTCGTAATGGAAGTGGAGCGCGGTCAGGTTGCGCCACGAGGGATCGCCGCTCGCAAGCTTGACCACGCCGCTGAAAAACATCAGGCGGAAGAGTAGCCATCGGAAGAGCCAGATGCGGACTGCGGAGGTATCGGCGAAGATCGCCAGAAACCCGGCTTCCACCAGCAGGGCGTCCCACTGAAACGAGAGGAAATCCTGGCCCACTGCGCACAGCGAAAGCCAGAGCACCACGCAAACGGCCAGCGCTGTCCGCTTCCAGGGGGACCAGATTACGGCAAGCCCAAAGAGCGCTCCCGCCAGCCATAGCGCGCGGAGGGCAGCATCGCTCCGGTTCAGCCAGAGGACGGTCGGCACATCGAAATAAGCGGCTGCACCCGCCGATTCCCGGATTAACTTCAGATACTCGGCAAAGGGAGATATCCCGCGCGATCCAATCAGTCCCCGGGCTTGTAACCCGAACGAAGTAAATGCGATGAGGAACACAACTCCGAGAAATATCCGGAAGGTGCGGACCATCACAGGAGACCCTGCTCCGGAGATCCGCAACCTGATTTTCCGCAGCTTCTCCCAAGGGATTTGCCTGCCGCTCACCCGTCTAATTCCCCCATTCCATCGGGATAGTCGCCATTCAATGAAATCCTATTTCTTTCAATCGTTTAAAGCGGCAAGATACCCTCAAACTGGGAAGGAAGTACTTCTATGAGCACTCAGACTGTCGATCCGAAAGCCTCTCTTGTCCAGATCGGTACTGCGATAGAGGACGTGATTCAGCAGCGTCTCGCCGAGGAACGCGCTCGGCTCGAGCAGGAAGCGGGGCTGCATAAACAGGAAGCACATCATTTCAAGCGTCCTGCCGAAAAGCCGTTCACAAGGGAGCAGCGTGGGAACACGACTCTTCTCTTTGGCGGTTTGACGTGGAAGCACGAGAAACTCGTCCACGGGGCTCTCGAAGGGCTCGGATACCGGGCCGAGGCCGTGCCGACGCCCAACGTCAAAGCTTTCCAGACTGGCAAAGAATACGGCAACAACGGCCAGTGTAACCCAACCTATTTTACCGTCGGAAACCTGGTGCAGTATCTCCAGTCGCTCGAAGAGCAGGGCTTGAGCAAGCAGGAGATCATCGACCGCTATGTCTTCTTTACGGCGGGCGCGTGCGGCCCGTGCCGTTTCGGCATGTACGAAGCCGAATACCGGCTGGCGCTGCGGAACTCGGGTTTCGAAGGTTTCCGAGTGCTGCTGTTCCAGCAATCGGGCGGCTTGAGCCAGTCCGATGCCGAAGCCGGGCTGGAGATGAATCTCGATTTCTTCCTCGGTATCCTCAACGCGCTCAACTGCGGAGACGTGATGAACGAGGTGGCCTATGCGATCCGGCCATACGAACTCAATGCCGGTGAGACCGACCGCATTCTGGACGACGGCATGGATTATCTCCACGAGGTATTCCGGAAGAAGCGGCCATGGAAGCTCGACAACGGCATGGCGAAGTACCTGGGCGGCTTCTCGGATACGGCCGAGTACATCGGGAAATTCGTCAACCAGGTGAAGGGCGATGAATACGTGCCGGCGCTGGAGACCTGCCGCGACCGGTTCAACGCCATCGAGATCGACCGTCTGCGCGTGAAGCCCATCGTCAAGATCACCGGCGAGTTCTGGGCGCAGACCACCGAGGGCGACGGCAACTTCAACATGTTCAACTTCCTGGAGCGCGAGGGCGCGCAGGTGCTGGTGGAGCCGATCGGCACGTGGATCATGTACATGATTCACCAGGTGGTGCAGAAGTACAAAGACTTCAAGGGGCTCGAAGAAGGCGCCGTATTGCCTCCGCTGTGGAAACTCGGCACTCGCGCCAAAATCGAGTTCGGCTTCCGCCAGAAGGTCGCCAAGCTGAAGCTGGCCGAGGCTATCTTCAAGGGCGAGTATCACAAGATAGTCAATGCGCTCGGCGGGATTGCCCACCACTTAGCCGACCAATACGAGTTACAGCGGCTCGGCCACCCCTTCTATAACTCGCGCGCCGGCGGCGGGGAAGGGCACCTGGAAGTCGCCAAGAACATTTACTACTCGAATAAGGACCTGGCCCACATGGTCCTCTCGGTCAAACCCTTCGGCTGTATGCCGTCCACGCAATCGGACGGAGCGCAGTCGGCGGTGGTCTCGAATTACAAGGACATGATCTACCTGCCGATCGAGACATCCGGGGAAGGCGAGATCAACGCCCACAGCCGCGTGCAGATGGCGCTCGGCGAGGCGAAGAATAAAGCCAAAAAGGAATTTGCGGAAGCGCTCGAAAAGACCGGGCTGACGCTGGAACGGTGCCGCGAGTGGGTGGAAGCGCACCCCGAATCCAGGCGGCCGCTGTACCAGGTTCCGCACACGAAGGGCGTCGTCGGTTCGGCGGCGAATTTTGTCTATCACATTGCTTTCTTCGGTTGCTTAATCCAATGAACAAAAACTTCCTCATCGGCATGGACGTCGGCTCCACCACCGTCAAATCGGTGGTGATTGACGCCGCTACCGACCAGATCCTCTGGCAGGACTATCAGCGGCACGACACTAAGCAACCGGAGAAGGTGCTCGAGTTCCTGAAGCGGTTCGAGACGGAGGTGGAAGATTTCTCCCCGTCGCGTTCCCGCATGTTTGTCACGGGCTCCGGCGGCAACGGAATGGCGAAGTACCTGGGCGCGAAATTCGTCCAGGAGGTGAACGCGGTCTCGCTGGCGGTGGAGCGCATGTATCCTGAGTGCGGCTCGGTGATCGAGCTGGGCGGCCAGGATGCGAAGATCATCATCTTCAAAAAAGATCCGGAGACCGGGCGCAAGAAAAAAATCCCGTCGATGAACGACAAGTGCGCGGGCGGCACCGGCGCGGTCATCGACAAGATCAACGCCAAGCTGCGGATTCCAGCCGATCAGCTTTGCCAGATGGGTTACAACGGCGTCAAGCTGCATCCCGTCGCCGGCAAGTGCGGCGTTTTCGCGGAAACCGACATCAACGGTTTGCAGAAAATGGGGGTTCCGCCCGACGAGCTGATGGCCTCGCTATTCGAAGCCATCGTGATGCAGAACCTCTCGGTGCTGACGCGCGGCAATACGCTGCTGCCGGTGGTGCTGCTGCTTGGCGGGCCGAACTGCTACATCACCGGCATGCGCGATTGCTGGAAGCACAACATCCCGAAGATCTGGGAGGAGCGCAATACGCCGCTGCCGGAGGGCGTACCGCCGGAAGACCTCATCAAGACCCCGGACAACGCTCAGTATTTCGCGGCGATCGGCTCCGTGGAATTCGGCAAGACCGAGGATGACGAAGTCGGCCGGTATGTTGGGCTCGACAAGCTCGAATGGTATGTCAACGTGGGCCGCGAAGAGGAAAAAGCCAAACGCGGCGGAGGCGGCGGACTGGCGAAGGACGCGGACGATCTCGCGGCCTTCAAGCAGAAGTACCGCACCAAAAAATTCAACCCCACGACGTTCCAGCCGGGCGAAGTGGTGGAAGGCTTCATCGGGATCGACGGTGGGTCCACCTCCACCAAGGCCGTACTGATCTCGAAGGATCACAAGCGGCGCATCCTCGCCAAGAACTATCAGCTATCGAAGGGCAACCCCATCGAGGACACGGTGGAGGTGCTGGAAAAGCTCGACCGGCAGATCCGCGACCAGGGCGCCGAACTCAAGATTCTGGGCGTCGGCACCACCGGCTACGCCAAGGACATTCTGAAGGACGTGATCGGCGCCGATGCCGCGCTGGTAGAGACCGTGGCGCATACCGAAGCGGGCATGCACTTCTACGACAACGTGGACGTGATCTGCGACGTCGGCGGCCAGGACATCAAGATCATCATCCTGAAGAACGGCCGCGTGAAGGATTTCAAGCTGAACACGCAGTGTTCGGCGGGCAACGGCTACTTCCTGCAATCCACGGCCCAGGGTTTCAACGTGCCGGTGGAGCAGTATGCGGATACGGCGTTCGGCGCGAAAGGCTTCCCGTCATTCGGTTACGGCTGCGCGGTGTTCATGCAGTCCGACATCGTGGACTTCCAGCGCCAGGGGTGGAAGCCCGAAGAAATCATGGCCGGCCTCTGCAACGTGCTGCCGAAGAATATCTGGCTTTACGTTTCGCAGATTCCCAACCTCTCGGCCATCGGCACTCGGTTCCTGCTGCAGGGCGGCACGCAGTACAACCTGGCCGCGGTGAAAGCCCAGGTGGATTTCATCGAATCGCGCTTCAAGGGTAAGGATCAGCCTGCCGACGTGATCGTGCACGAGCATTGCGGCGAGGCCGGCGCCATTGGCGCGGCGCTCGAAGCCGGACGCCTGTGGGACAACGGCCGCGTCAGCACGTTCATCGGCCTCGAAGCCTCCCGGAACATCCAGTACAAGACGACGCGCAACGAGTCCACCCGCTGCTACTTCTGCAAGAACAAGTGCCTGCGCACGTTCATCGACGTCAAGACCAGCGTCATCAATATCGATTACAAGCCGCCGGTCAAGACCAAGGTGCCGCTGGAGCAGGGCGCCCAGCGGCTGATCATCGCCACCTGCGAAAAGGGCACGGTGGAGAACATCGAGGAGATGCGCCAGATTAAGGGCGACCTCGACAAGGTGAAAAAGGCCAACCCGAATTTCGTGGAGATTGCGGCCAAGGGCGTGTTCCGCGTGCCGGACGTTCCGCTGGTCGCCGACGCTCCGCCCAAGTTCCAGATCACCGCGGCGCAGAAGAAGCGCGCCGAGCTGATGAAGAAACGCGGGGCGATGCGCATCGGCATGCCGCGGGTGCTCAACATGTACTCGCAGACGCCGGTATTCACGGGCTATTTCGCGTCTCTAGGCATCAAGGCGGAAAACATCGTCTATTCGGATTACACCTCGGAGGAGCTGTACAAAGAGGGAGCCAAACGCGGCGCAATCGACCCGTGCTTCCCGTCGAAACTCGGCATTCCGCACGTGCACAACCTGCTCTACAAGGTGCACGCCAGGAAACCGCTCGACATCATCTTCTTCCCCATGATCGACTGCCTGACCAGCGAGTTGCAGGGCACGCAGGCCAGCCGCTCCTGCCCCACCGTCGCCACCACTCCGGAGGCGGTGAAGGCTGCGTTCCTCAAGGAAGGCGATCTGTTCGCCGAAAAGGGCGTTCGTTTTCTGGACACCTTCGTCAACCTGTCTAAGCCCGACCTCTTTGAAAGGCAGATGTTCGAGGAGTTCAAGGATATCCTGGGACTCTCGCCGGAAGAGAACAAGCGCGCCGTGGAGCAGGGCTACCGCGCGCTCGACGTGTTCAACAACGTGATCATGCGCGGCGCTGCGCGCGAGGTGCTGGAGCAGCTCGAACGCGAAGACCGCCTGGGCGTGGTCCTGCTGGGGCGCCCGTATCACAACGACCCCGGCGTGAATCACGAAATCCTGGAAGAGTTCCAGAAGCTCGGATACCCGGTATTCGCGCAGGACTGCCTGCCGGTAGACGATGATATGCTC
Organism: Bryobacterales bacterium; assembly: GCA_963796485.1. Lineage (GTDB taxonomy): Bacteria > Acidobacteriota > Terriglobia > Bryobacterales > Bryobacteraceae > CAWCDJ01. The sequence continues at coordinate 894,928 of CAWCLV010000004.1, read as the reverse complement.
TGGAAGCTCTTCGGCGACGACGTGGTTTCCGGCGACATCCCGCACCCGTTGTCGATCAACGACGTCTGGAAGAACTCCTATAGCGAGAACACCAGCCGGAAGGTCTGGACCGCCAAGTACATTGCGCGGCATCCGAACCTGGTGGCGCTGGAGCTCTCGAGCTTCAAGTGCGGCCACGACGCCCCGATCTATACGGTGGTGGAGGAGATCGTGGAGCATTCCGGAACCCCGTACTTCTGCTTCAAGGACATCGACGAGAATAAGCCGACGGGTTCGATCCGGATCCGCGTGGAAACCATCGGCTACTTCCTCAAGCGCTACCGCGAGGACATGGTCCGCAACAAGAACAAGGCGCAAACCATCGAGCAGCAGTTGCGCGATTTCGAAGCGAGGCTTCGCCGGCAGATGCTGCGCGAGAAACTCGAAGCCAACGACAAAGTTCGGGAATCGTTCGCATCCGGCGCCATGCCCACGATCCACGTGACGCTGGGCGCTTTGCAGGCTTCGAAGCCGGAGTACGAAACTGTACAGGGCGACTGATCTAATCCGTCCAGGAATGCGTTGGATCTGGATAGAAGGTCAACCCGCCGTGATGGTGGTAGCCGTTGCACGCGTAGACAAGCCATCCTCCGGGAACCTGCGCGCGGTACACTGCCAGCAGGCCTCCGGAGGATCTGACTTCGTGCCATTCGACGACCTGGGATGCCCCCGTTTGGGCGCCGTTCACGGGTAACGTGAGCGTCTCGAACATAATCGCCTCCTCCAAAGTGCCGGTTGAAGCTTGCGCAAGCGTTCCGGTCGTTGCATCAGATAAGGCGGCGTGATCCATGCCGCCGTTACGGCGCAAGCCCTGACTCTTGAGAGCTAAGGGAGTTAGCGCAGGTTCGTGCAAAGTCGAGGCTTTCCATTCCGCCCCACTCGCAATTCACATGCTAGATTGGGAGGAGTGATATGAAGTGGGCCTTGCGAAGTTATCTCCTGATAGGTTGCGGCGTGGCGCTGTTCGCCCAAGCTCCTTCCGCATCGCAGACGACGGGGCTCGAGACCGAGTGGGACATCCGGCCGGTGCTGATGGAAATCAGTGCCCATGCCGGGCGCCTGCTGCCCGCCCTCCAAAAGGTAGACGCCCAGGGCTGGATTGCGAAGGGCGCATCGGATACATACGCCGCGCAACTCGATTCCAGTAAGGCCCAGGCGCGTGCGCTCGCGGCGGGAGCCAAGGCGCTAGCCGCGAATCCGGAGCATTTGGCCCCCGCTCTGGAAGTGTACTTTCGCATCGAGGGACTGGAGTCGATGTTGAATTCCCTGGAACAAGGGATGCGAAAATACCAGAATCCGGCGGATGCGGAGGCGCTTGCCGGCCTCGAGGCCGAAAACGGCGCGAACCGGCGGCGTTTTCAGCGGTACATCGTTAACCTGGCCGCGCAACGGGAGCAGGATCTGGCCGTGATGGACCGCGAAGCACAACGCTGCCGCGGCGAGGCCATCCAGGGGTCACCCGTTTCAGGAAGGAAGAAATAGCGGTTTAGCATGCCCTTTTTATGCAGCATCTGTGCAGAGGAATCCTCGCGGATTTGCGCGCGCTGCACCAAAGACACTTGCAGCAACCACCTTTGCGAAAAGTGTTTCCGTTGCAGCGACTGCTGTGAGTGCGAGGTGGCACTTTCCGAGCAGAGCTTTACGGTTTCCGCGCGCAGCGTATTTCCCAGGCACGAACCGGTTCCCGATCCGGATCCAAAACCGGAGCCGCCGCATCCGCCTCCCGATCCGGATCCCTACCCTGAGCCGGAACCGAGCCCGGTGGAAACTTCCCCCGCGCCGGACCCGTTATAGCTTCCGGTTCGTGGCCTACTGGCCCTCTTCCGACGCCGCTTCCCCTTCGGCTGCCGCCTCCGGACCAGCAGCTTCCTGCTCCGCGATGACGCGGCGAGCTTCCTCCAGCCGGTTCCGAGGCACCTGCACTTCGACGCCGAGGGGCGGAATGCCGGTCCCGCGCCAGATGACGGCGGGTATTTCATTGGCTTCCAGAATGCCCTGGATCATGTCGGCTTCCACTTCCGCGTCAATCGTTGCGGAACTGAAGAGCGGCACCATGTCCAGGTCATGCGAAGGATTCACCGCGCCCATTTCCTCGGGATTTTCGTATTCCCTTTCGGGATCTTGCGCCATGACTCAAGGATATCGCAGAATGTGGAGGGAGCATCCCAAATGGCCGCAAACGTACAGGACGAGATGGAAGAAGGTTCCGGGCGGCTCGCCTGGTTTCTGACCGGCGCCATTATCGGCGCCACGGTGGCGATCCTTTACGCGCCCAAGAGCGGTAAGGATACGCGCCAGTTCCTCACCGAGAAGACCCAGCAGGGGCGCGAAACCATCACCGAAACCAGCCAGGACGTGGTCGATGCCAGCCGCGAGATGTTTGACCGCGGCCGCAAACTGGTGGAAGACGCCGCCGTTCTTTTCGACCGGGGCCGCAAGCTGGTCAGGGGCTGATCATCAGCCCTCTTACTCTGTTGGACGCGCGGTTTCGCGTGGGACAATAGAGGGAGATGGCAACCGCAACGATCACCGAATTCCGTAACGAGCCCTACGCCGATTTCACTCAGCCGGCCAACCGGAAGGCCATGGAAACGGCCCTCGCCAAGGTGCGTTCCGAGCTGGGCCGCGAATACCAGCTCCGCATCGACGGCCGGTGGATCGCCACCGGAGACAAGCTGGTCTCGGTGAATCCTTCCAATCCGGCCGAAGTGGTCGGCGTGCACCACAAGGCTACGGCCGAACTGGCCGGCCGCGCGGTGGAGAACGGGTTCAAGGCGTTCCGGCAGTGGAGCCGCACGCCGGCGGCAGACCGCGTGGCGCTGCTGCTCGAAGCCAGCCGTATCCTGCGGGTCCGCAAATTCGAATTCGACGCCTGGCTGGTAGTGGAGGCAGGCAAGACCTGGCCCGAGGCGGAGGCCGACGTCTCAGAGGCGATCGACTTTTGCGAGTACTACGCGCGCGAGATGCAGCGGCTCGATGGTCCCCAGCCGGTGGTCCAACTGCCCGGCGAGCACGATGAAATGATTTACGTGCCGCTCGGCGTGGGCGTGGTGATTCCGCCATGGAACTTCCCGCTTGCCATCATGGTGGGCATGACGGTGGCGGCGCTGGTCACCGGCAATACTGTGGTGATCAAACCCTCGAGCGAGACTCCCACCATCGCGGCGAAATTCGCGGAAGTGCTGCTGGAGGCGGGCTTCCCGGAATCGAGCTTCACGCTTTTGACGGGAAGCGGCGCGGCCGTTGGCGATGTTCTGGTGCAGCATCCGAAGACGCGCTTCGTTTCGTTCACCGGGTCGCGCGATGTCGGCTTGAGGATCAACGAACTCGCGGCCAAACATCAGCCGGGGCAGCTTTGGATCAAGCGCGTGGTGGCCGAAATGGGCGGCAAGGACGCGATCGTGGTGGACGGCGATTGCGATCTCGACCGTGCGGTGGACGGCGTGCTCGCCTCCGCGTTCGGCTATCAGGGCCAGAAGTGTTCGGCCTGCTCGCGGGCGATCGTCGATGCCCAGGTTTACGACGAATTTCTGGACAAGCTCGCGGCGAAGGCTCGCGGCATCAAGATGGGGCCGTCGGACGATCCGGGCAACTATATGGGCCCTGTGATCAGCGCGGGCGCGCGCCGCACCATTCTCGACTACATCGAAACCGGCAAGAGGGAAGGGCGCGTGGTGGCAGGGGGAGAAGCACCCGAAGGCGGCGGCTACTTCGTGCCTCCCACGATCATCGCGGATGTCGATTCGAAGGCCCGCATCTTCCAGGAGGAGATCTTCGGGCCCGTGCTTGCCGTCACCAAGGCGAAAGATTTCGAGCACGCGCTCGATCTCGCCAACGATTCGCAATACGGCCTTACCGGAGCGGTATTCTCCAACAACCAGGAGCACCTGCGCGAGGCGCGGGAGCGGTTCCACGTGGGGAACCTGTACTTCAACCGCAAGTGCACCGGGGCCATGGTGGGGGCTCACCCATTCGGCGGCTTCAACATGTCCGGCACGGATTCGAAGGCGGGCGGACCGGATTACCTGCTGCTGTTCCTGCAGGCGAAGTCCGTGGCGAGGCGGATCGCCTGATCGAGTCACAGCAGAACGCGCAAAATCTTCCGCGTGGAATCAAGTAGTTACTGAGCTACGGCCGGGGCGGTGCCAAAACCCGCACTTACTCTGTAGGTGTTATGAGTACACTTGATTCCACGCTTCAATCCGCGCCTTTCAGCCTGGCGGCTGCGCAGGCAAACGTCCTGGCCGCCACCGCGGCCCAGGTGGCGCTGCTCAACAATAACCTGAAGACGATTTTTCTGACGGCATTCGACAACTGGACGCTCCAGTTACTGGCGGGCCAGCCGGTGGGCGATCCACCTAAGCCGCCGGTAGGCTATATCGTCGGCTACACCGCGGATGGTTTCGCGCATCCGCAACTGGGCACGGATCCGGTCTGCGCCATGCCGCCGGTTCCCGCCGCGCCGCCGGTCTACGTCCCGCCCGTTCTTCCCGAGCCCGATAACATACGCAACGTGCCGGTCGGGGATAAGCTCCCGGTGGGCTTCGTGACGGTGGATGCGAACGGAGTGCGGTGGCAGAAACAGGCGAGCCCGACGCCGTTCGGGGTGGCGTACTTCTACGCCAGGGTGGCCTGATCGGCCCAGGAGGACCGCTTACTAAGGTGCGCGGCTCAGTAGCTGATGCCTTGACCGGCAGAAGCCGGAAGTGGGGCAGGCCTCCTGGCCTGCCCGGTTTTGACTTTACGGCTTATCGCGAAATAACCACGCCATTCAGGAGGCACCGCGACCGTTAGGCTTTTACCGCAGACCACTACTAGCGCACGGTGATCCGAATCGGGATGATCTCGCCGGTCGGCATCACCATGATGTTCAAGACCCCGGATTTCGCCTGCTCTCCCGCCTTCACGGTCAGGGTAGTTCTCCCCTGAGCCGGGAGGGCGGGGCTCGCGAACTTAGCCTCGATGCCCCGAGGCGCGGGAGTGTCCACGGATAACGTCATCGGCCCGGGCGCGGCATTCGCAATCGTGACCTGGGCCGATGCGCCCGGCGCCAATTCCAGCGCCTGCTTGTCGGCCTTGACCTGGTTCATGACGAACGCCGGGTTTTTTGGAATGGCGGACGGAGAAGGCACCGGGCCCGACGCAGGCATGGCGCCGGGCGTCATCTTCCCGAACGGACTTTGCCGTATGGCGTCCTGATCCACGTACCAATACCATTTGCCATCCACGAGCTTCCATGTGCTGGGAGACGGGATCTTCAGCGGCTTATCGGAGAACCCCGGCATCATGACCCGCTGTTCGCAGAGGATGACGGCTTTGGCTTTGGTGAAGTTGTCCGAATAGTCGATCCGCTGAATCGAGAAGCTGAGGTAGCGGGGCTTGTTGCCATTATAGAAGAAGTCCTTCGTATCCTCCGCCACCAGGCTCTCCGCCTCGCGGAACTTCCCGTCGACGTGATCCTGATAAAACTCGCCGATGCGGGCACGGAGGGCCTTATCTACGTCTTCCGGGGGCTTATTGAAGATGTCGCTTGCGTTCTGGGCCAGAGCGGCGGCGGTGCAAACGAGGACTGCCAAGGTCAAACGTGACATTTTCTCCATTTTAAGACGCGGCCGGGTGGCAAAAAGTCGATGGGGAGAGTGGATATGGGGGCGGCCCTGCTTAAAACGCGGGTCTTGGGCCTGGTACCGGCGGCAAGACTTCCCTGGGGCCGGACGGGGAAACGCCATGGCCGTGCAGGCGGAGCGCCAGCCCAAACATGAAGATCGCGCAAGAGGCGAAAAACGCACTCATCCAGAGCCAGAAAGCCGATGGCGTCTCCAGCCTGATCCATCCAAAGCCAATGGCGATGAAGGAGATGGCGAACGCAATCCACGCCAATCCCGAGACGTTCAGGAACCACCGGTCCGTTTTTGCCGCCGCCAGGGCAAATGCGGCAATGCTGAGCGCCATCAGCATGAACAGCAGGGAGATCGGACGAAAGCTCAACGGACCTCTCACCAGGGGAGAAATACCGATTGCCCCGAACGCGCCGAGCGCGAGACCGTGCAGCGAAAGGAGCCAGGAGTTGTCTCTGCCGGAGTTCCACAGGCCCGCGGCGAACGCGCATGCTCCCGCCACAAGCGCCAGTATGCTGATATCCCAGGCCGTGTTCGGCAGCGCGAATTTCCGCAAACCGAGCGAGGCATCGGGGTTCACCATCAGAAGGTTCAGGGCCGAGCACATGCCATCGACGATGCCGCACAACGCCAGCAGCCACCAGCAATTACGGAACGATCGCATCGGATACCCTCCGTTGGGTTCATGATACCGCCAACCCGCAATGCGGACTACTGCTTGTGCGGGGGGATGGTGGGAGCGGAACTTCCGGCTTCAGCGAGCGCCCGCTCGATGAACGGGGTCGCATATGCTGCGAAAGACCCGGCTGTGCAATCGGTCAGGTTCTGAACTGCATGCAACAAGCCGGCGTTGCCACTCTCGATCAAGTCCAGCATCTGATGGCCGTGGCTCTGGTAACGTTCGGCAAGTGAAACGACAAGCCGCAAATGCGCTTCCACCAGACGCTTGGCGGCAGGTTCCGCCATCTGGTCGCCGGCCCGCACGTGATCCATACACGCGATTTCCTCGTCGCTATCCAAAGGCTGAATCTGGCCCACCAGGGTTAGATATACACCCAAGGGGTCGTCGGACCATTCGTTATCGCTCAGCGCCACACCTAGCCTCCATGAAGCGAAGATACCAAGGTTCAAACGTATCTGGAAGAGCGCGCGTTTTCGTGACTAAAAACCGGGCCGGCAGGGAGGACTGCCCCACTTATTGCCGCCGGCACCGATTTCGCGGTGCAGATCGCGACATACATTCTGCGCGGACCTCGGGACCTGCTGGGCGAGTGGGGCAGGCCTCCCGGCCAGGCCTCCCGGCCTGCCCGCTTCTGACTTTATTGGCGCCGGCCCGGCGGGGAGGCCTGCCCTACTGGCCCCGGTCTGGGCTAGTCTGGTAGAGAATGGCTGGAACTGTACCTGTTTCCACACCGGGGGAATCCGGGGTTAACCTGGACGACCCGCAGTTTTACGTGAATCGTGAACTGGCGCTGCTGAACTTCCAGTGGCGCGTGCTGGAGGAGGCGCAGGATTCCACCAACCCCCTCCTGGAACGGGTGCGGTTTCTCTCGATCGTCGGTTCGAATCTCGACGAGTTTTTCATGGTCCGGGTCGCCAGCCTGAAAGCGCAACTGGACGCAGGGATTCCGGAATTCGGGCCGGATCGCATGAGCCCCAGCGCCCAACTGGTCGCCATCCGGCGCGAGGTCAAACGGCTGCGGGATGCCGCCCACCTGTGCCTGGAACAGGAGCTCAAACCGGCGCTCGCGGAAGAGGGCATCCACATCATCGAACATTCGGAGCTCAGCCCCAAGCAGCTCCTGGCCTGCAAAAGCTACTTCACCGAGATCATCTTCCCCGTCCTGACCCCGCTGGCATTCGACCCCGGGCGGCCCTTTCCCCACATTTCGAACCTGAGCTTGAACCTGGCGGTTTCGATTCGCGACGCCAACGGAACTGAGCGGTTCGCGCGCGTGAAGGTGCCGGATTCCCTGCCTGCCCTCGTCCCCCTGACCCGTCCCCGCAAGTCTCCGAATAAGCGGAGCAGCACCCGGCGCAAGGAAACCTATGTCTGGATCGAGCAGGTGATGGCGGCCAACCTTGCAACGCTCTTCCCCGGAATGCACGTGGTCGAGGCGTACCCCTTCCACGTAACGCGCGACGCGGATATCGCGATCAAGGAACTGGAGGCCGAAGACCTGCTGGAATCGATCGAAGAGGGTGTCCGGCAGCGAAAGTTCGGAAGCGTGGTACGGCTGCAGGTCAACCAGCAGATGCCGCAGCACATCCTCCAGATCCTCATGACCAATTTGGAACTGGAGTCCGGAGATGTGTACCGCGAAAAGGGGCTGCTCGGGATGAGCCGGATGGCAGCGGCCGCGCAGATCGACCGGGCCGATCTGAAATACAAGCCCTTCATCCCGGCGAGTCCCGCGGAGTTGCAGCCTTCCGGCGAGGAAGACGACATCTTCAGCATCATCCGCAGCCGGGACGTACTGCTGCACCATCCGTTCCAGTCGTTCCAACCGGTGGTCGATTTCCTGCGGCGCGCCGCGCGCGACCCGGACGTTCTGGCCATCAAAATGGTGCTTTACCGCGTGGGGCGGAACTCGCCCGTGGTCGAAGCGCTGCTCGAAGCCATCGAGGAAGGCAAGCAGGTGGCAGTGCTGATCGAACTCAAGGCGCGGTTCGACGAGGAGAGCAACATCGAGTGGGCGAAGGCGCTGGAGCGCGCCGGAGTTCACGTCGTTTATGGCCTGCTCGGGCTGAAGATCCACTGCAAGGCGGCGATGGTGCTGCGGCGCGAAGGAGACGCCATCCAGCCGTACCTGCACCTGGCTACCGGGAACTACAACCTGGTGACTTCGCACCTGTACACCGACCTCGGGCTGTTCACCGCGAATCGCGAACTCGCCGGAGACACCATCGACCTCTTCAATTACCTGACCGGCTATTCGGCCAAGCGGGATTACGGCAAACTGCTGGTCGCGCCGCTGAACCTGCGCGAGCGTTTCGAGGCGCTGGTCAAGCGCGAAATCAAGAAGCACGAGGCGGAGGGCAAAGGGCACCTCGTTTTCAAGATGAATGCGCTGGTGGATCCGGAGATGATCCGCTGTCTCTACCGCGCCGCCCGCGCGGGCGTGAAGATCGACCTGCTGGTGCGCGGCGCCTGCTGCCTGCGTCCGGGGTTGCGGGGCGTCAGCGAAAATATCAAAGTGACGAGCATCGTGGGGCGGTTTCTGGAGCACAGCCGCATCTTCTACTTCCGCAACGGCGGGGAGGAAGAGATCTACCTCGGCAGCGCCGATATCATGCCCCGGAACCTCAACCGCCGCGTGGAACTGCTGTTCCCGGTGGCAGACGCGGACCTTCGCCGGCGCATCCGCGACGAGATCCTGGCGACTTACCTGGTGGATAACGTGAAAGCGCGGCGCATGGCGCCGGACGGCAGCTATAAGCGCGTCACCCGCCGCGATCCGGAGAGGCCGCTCAACAGCCAGGAAATTCTTCTGGGCCACGGGCCGCGGCGTCTCCCCAAAGTCGCATGGTGAGCGCGCCCGGGAGCGCACCCGGGAGGTTTGACAACCCCCTGTACGTGATATACGCTATCAGAGCTTGAGACGTTTCAAGCGCAAGTGCAGTCGCGTCGTCTGAAAACCAAGGAGTCTTCATGACCACCAATACCGCTGCCTTTCCGGCGATTCACAACGCCATGTGGCCGGGACTCGTCGGGAAGGGCCCCGACTCTGAGCCGCCGATCGATCTGGACACCATGTTGAACCTGACCGCAGCCGCCGAGGTGGATGGCGTGCGGTTCGACGGCGTCGACCTGTTTTTGTCGCTGCCGCACACGGACATCGATTCGTCCGATGACGACCTGGCGCGCCTTGCGGAAAAGATCGCGTCCAGGGGCCTGCGGGCGGGCTCGCTCGTTGCTCCGGTCTGGTCCGGGACCGGCGGCGGTTCGGCGATGGGAGATGAAGCCGAGCGCGGCCGCTTTCTCACGCAGGTGCGCAAGGCCTGCCGCATCGGCCGCAAACTGCGCGACCTGAAAATCCGGCAATACGGTATCATCCGGATCGATTCGGCCGCGAGCGCCGGGGACTGGGCCGGCGATCCCGCGGGAAACACGAAGCGGATCGCGCAGACGTTCCGTGAGGCGTGCACGATCGCGGAAGAGTTCGGCGAGCGGCTGGCCGCCGAAGGCGAGATCTGCTGGGCCGGCATGCATAGCTGGCGGCGCAATGTAGAGCTGCTGGAAATGGTGGGGCGGCCGCAAACGCTCGGCTTCCAGGCCGATATGGCGCACGTCATGCTGTTCACCATGGGCTACAACGCACCCGAAGACCGGCTGCTGCCCGAGAATTTCGATTTCTCCGAGCCCGGGCTGCTGGCCGACGCGTATCGCAAAGTGGCCGACGCGCTGCGGCCCTGGACCATCGACTTCCACGTCGCGCAGAACGACGGCACGGTGAAAGGGGCCGGGTCGCACGATAAGACCGGGCGGCATTGCCAGCCGTGCGATCCGAACGGAAAACTCGACGTGGTCCGCGACGCGGGCGCCTGGCTGCGCGGCGCCGACGGGCAGCCGACGCGCGCCGTCCAGCACATCTGCTGGGACGGCTGCATGTTCCCCAACTCGGTGATGCTCGATCCGAAGACGTGGAACGACGTGCTCCGGGTCATGGTTGCGGTCCGCAACGCGCACGGGTGGAACTGATATGAAGAAACTCAATGTCGGGATGGTCGGCTACGGGTTCATGGGCCGGACGCATTCGAATGCGTTCCGGCAGGTGAACCATTTTTTCCAACTTCCTTACGAGCCGGTGTTGAAAACGGTCTGCGCCCGAAACGCCGGGCGCGCGCGGGCATTCGCGGACCAGGCGGGTTTCGAGAAGATCGAGACGGACTGGCGGAAACTGGTCGAGTCCAAGGAGATCGACCTCATCGATATCGCCAGCCCGAACGATACCCATGCCGAGATCGCCATCGCCGCGGCGAAGGCCGGCAAGATGGTGATGTGCGAGAAGCCGCTCGGCCGGAACGCCGGCGAATCGGAAGCCATGACCAGGGCCGTGGCGGCCGCGGGTGTGCCGAACATGGTCTGGTACAACTACCGGCGCGTCCCTGCCGTGACCCTGGCGAAGCAGTTGATCGACGAAGGGCGTCTCGGCAAGATCTTCCATTACCGCGCGAAATTCCTCCAGGACTGGACCATTTCGACCGACCTGCCGCAGGGTGGGGAAGGGCTCTGGCGCCTCGACGTCAAAGTGGCCGGCAGCGGCGTGACGGGCGATCTTCTGGCACACTGCATCGACACCGCCATGTGGCTGAACGGCGGCATCGACGAAGTTTCCGCCGTCACCGAGACTTTCATCAAGAGCCGGAAACACAACCTGAGCGGCCAGGTGGAGCCGGTGGGGATCGACGATGCCAGCCTGTTCCTTGCGCGCTTCGAGAACGGCTCGCTGGCAACCTTCGAAGCCACGCGGTACGCGCGCGGGCACAAGGCGCTCTACACGCTGGAGATCAACGGGGAGCAAGGCTCCATCGCGTGGGACCTCCACGACCTGCACCGGCTGCAGTACTTCGACCACAAAGACCAGGGACGCACGCGCGGGTGGCGGAACATTCACATCACCGACGGCGACCATCCATATATGAAACACTGGTGGGTCCCGGGATTGCAGATCGGCTACGAACATACGTTCATCCACCAGGTGGCGGACTTCCTGGCAGCCCTCGGCGAGGGCAAGTCCGCAGCGCCGGATTTCGGCGAAGCCTTGCGCACCGATTACGTGACGGACGCCGTGCTGGAGTCCGCCGCGAATCGAAGCTGGGTCAAAGTGAGGGCGGCCGGGGCCGCGCATGCGGGAGGAAGAGAAAACAATGCGTAGTGTGTGTGCGATTCTGCTTTTGACGGCCGCGGCGGCATATGCGCAGCGCGGACCGGTGATCCCGCCGCTCGAAGATAGCGGCTATCAGCAGATCTTCGATGGCAAGTCGATGAGCGGGTGGGACGGCGATCCCGTATTTTGGCGCATCGAGAACGGCGAACTGATCGGCCAGACCACGACCGACAAGCAGCCGAAGCAGAATACCTTCCTGATCTGGCGCGGCGGCAGCCCGGCGGATTTCGAACTGAAGCTCGACTTCAAGCTCACGGGCTTCAACAGCGGCATCCAGTTTCGCAGCATCGAACTGCCCGACATCAAGTGGGCGATGAAGGGCTACCAGGCGGATATGGACGGGGAGCAGCAGTACACCGGCCAGATCTACGAAGAGCGCGGGCGCGGCTTTCTCGCCATGCGCGGACAGTTCACCTACATTCCCGACGGCAAGAAGCCGGCGCTGGTCAGCTCGCTGGGCGACGGTAATCAGCTCAAGGCACTGATCCACGGCGATGGCTGGAACGACCTGCACCTGATCTGCAGGGGCAATACCATCATCCAAATGCTCAACGGGCGCGTGATGAGCATGCTGATCGACGACGATACGGCCGGCCGTAAGATGGACGGGCTGATCGGCATCCAGGTGCATCGCGGGCCTCCGATGAAGATCGAAGTTAGGAACGTGCGGCTGAAAAAGCTGTAAGCGGGGAAGATGCCGAGCATCAAGAAAGTGGCGGAGCTCGCGGGCGTATCGGTCGGCACGGTCTCGCATGTGATCACCGGGTCCGTGCCGGTCAGCGAGCCCCTGCGGCTCAAGGTGCAGGCCGCCATTCAGAAGCTCGATTATCATCCCAACCACGTTGCCAGAAGCCTGAAGACGAACAAGACGCGGACGCTCGGGATCATCGTGCCGGATATGACGATCTCGTTTTTTCCGCAGTTGATCCGTGGCGCGGAAATGGCGGCGCGTCACCGCGGCTATGCGCTGATCGCGGTCAATTCGGATGACGACGCGGAGCGGCAGAAGGAACTGCTCTCGCTGTTGCGGTCCCAAAGGGTCGATGGCATCCTGCTGGTAGTCGCCTCCGCGCCAACGCCCGTCAATCAACTCTCGCGGATGATCGATGCGGGCATCCCGGTGGTTTGCCTGGACCGCATCCCCGATCGCGTCCCGGTGGACTCGGTGTCGCTGGAGGACATGGAAGCTGCGCAGATGGCGGTAAAGCACCTGATCGAAACGGGCAGCCGCCGCATCGCGATCGTGACTGGTCCGCTTTCCCTGAAAAACGAGCGCCGCAGGCTGGTGGGCTACAAAAAGGCGCTGGAGTTGGCCGGGATTTCTCGTGAAGACAACCTGGTCTGGCAGGGCAATCTGCGGTCGGAAGATGTGGCGGCGATGTGCCGCGAGCGCCTGGGCAGCGGACTGCCGCGGCCGGATGCCATCTTCTGCACCAACGGGCCGACCGCGTTGGGGGCGTTGCGGGCGCTCCGCGATTGCGGTCTGAGCACGCCGGCCGATATCGCATTCGTCACGTTCGACGAATTGGCTGTCGAGGACTTGTTTACCCCGGCGATCACCACCGTGGTGCAGCCCGCCTATGACATCGGCTACCGCGCTTCGGAGATCCTGCTCGACCGTTTGGAAGGCCGCCTGACCACCGCCGAGAAGACGATGGTCCGGCTGCCCGCCACCCTCAAGGTGCGGCAGTCTTCCGTCAGGCCGGAATCTCGAGCGATTCCGGAATGCGCTCCGCGCTGAAGGCCACTGCCCAGTAATGCGCCTCGATCCGGCTCTTGGCCGGCAGCCAGCGGTATGCCGGGACGCCGAAGAGGCTGCCGCGCGCGATCATTTCGCGGCGCGGTTCCGGGACCGGCGATGCGCCGAACTCCATCCCGCGCGTGATGGCCTTGCCGCACCACGGGGGGCCGGTCCGGCTCTGGTTCTCTTCCCAGATGCCCAGCCACGGGAAATCCGCCTGCTTCCAGACGTAGCCGAACGCCAGTTTCATGCCGGGATGGAACGCCACGAAAAACGCATTCTCCTGCCAGGGGTCCATGAGGTGAGTGGTGAACCCGCTCGAAGCCGGCGCGTCGGAGTACTCCCGCATATCGACTAGCCCTCCGGTGGAACGCGGGGCCATCGGCCAGTCGAAATCGGCGCCCACTTTCAGGTAGTCGTCCTTGCCGAAAGGCTTCTCGAAGACGCGCGACCGGGTTGCCGGTGCGCGAAACTCGGTGACGCCGCCTTCGAGAAACGGCGGGCCGAGCGTGACGTGCTGGGTCCACGCGATCGGGCGGTCGCACGAAGAGAGATTCTCGACGCGTTCGCGAATGCTGACGGCGCCTCCGCGAAGTTCGATGGCACGGTCGAATTTCAGCCCCGCCATCGGCAGAGTCGCGCTCTGGATCAGGCGGCCGCCATCACTCTCCAACCGGTAAGGGATGACGGACCCTTCGCCGTGAACCGTCATTCCGGCGGCGGCCTCCTCGGGAGAGGGTCCGCCGAAGAGATCGAGGCAGAGGTTGTGGCCGAGGATACCGGCGAGCAGTTTGGCTTCGGCGCCCTCGCCATAAGCGGGGTTGGCGGGATCGAAGCTGGAAGGTTCCATCGACTGCCACGGCGGAGTCCACAGCGGGTTCACTCCGGTGCGCTTATCGAGGACCTCGGCAATATGGCCGCCTTCGCTGGTGACCGTCACCCGCAGATGCTCGTTCTCGATCTGTGCGGCGCGGCGGCCCCGGTACGTCGTTTGGGGCATGTTACTCCGTTTTGATCCAGATATTCCGGAAGCTCACCTTCCCGATGCCCTCGATTTGGAGGCCGATGTAGCCGTTCTTGCGGAACTTGGCCGGGTCATCGTCGAGGAAGACCGCCATCACGTGCCCGTTGATGATGTGAATCAATTCGTTGCCGCGGGCGATGATGTGAATCTGGTTCCAGTTATTGATTTTCACATAGCCGCCGAGTGCTTCGGGGTCGCCCAGCATGGCGAGAAGCCGGGGGTGCTTGCCCTCCTCCGCGCGCACTACCTGGCCGCGCCACGCGACGATGCCGCGGGATGTGCCTCCCTCGTAATACTGGCCGGAGTAGCGATTCGTGCCGTCGAAATCGGCCTGCGGTCCGCCCAGGTTCCACTTCGCGTTAGCCGCCGTGTTCGGTGTGCCGCGCGGCTTGCCGCTCGGGCAGGGGCCGGCGGGACCGCGTCCCGCAAAGCCCGCGCGTCCGCCCCGTCCGGCCGGTGCGCCGGGTCCGCGGCCTGCGCGCGCTTCCTGGATAAAGCTGCGGTACTGAATGCCGCTGTTGATTCCAGGGCCCTCGCCGCGCAGTTCGGCTTTCAGTTCGAAGTCACCGGGCTGTCCGCCCTGCCAGATCAGATATGCGGTGCCGGTGGGATCCTCGCAGGTGGATGCGGCCGTGATGGCGCCGTCCTCCACGTGCCAGATGTCTTTATTGCCGTCCCAGCCATTCAGGGTTTGGCCGTCGAACATGGACTTCCATCCCGTGTGATCTTCGAAGTCGATGGGGTCCGGCTGGGTGAAGCCGCCGAAGCCGCGGCCCCCGCGGCCGGGCGCTTGAGGGGGCTGCTGCGGGGATTGTGCGCAAAGGACGAAGACGGCCGCGCAGAAAACTGCCGGAGAGACAGCGTAGCGATTGATCATGACGACTCCTGGAAATGCTTCAGAAAACTAACCGGTCTTTGCCGGCTTCGATCTTGGCCGCGTCGATTCCGGGCACTTTCTCCAGGTCCTCGATGGACTTGAACGGTCCGTGCTTTTCGCGATAGGCGACGATCGCCGCGGCTTGCGAACGCCTCAGCGTCAAAGCACTCTCGAATTCAATCTGCCGCGCCGTGTTGACGTTCAGCGGCGGAATCTCCTCGGCCGGAAAGTGAGCGGCCAGGTAAGTGACTACGGCATCCAAATCCTGGTCGGATGCTTTGGCCCCGAGCGACACCATTTTATTGACGGTCCCCTCCCACCCGGCGCGGTTCTGGTGCAGCGAGACGGACCTCGCCACCTCGTGACACTGGCTGCAAAGCTTCTGGACCTGGGCCTTGCCCGCGCCGTCCGGCAATTGCTGTGCCCAGGCGGCGGCCATGGTCAGCGCCGCGGCCGCGCCATACATGCGAATGCGTGACATAAGTTCGATGTATCTCCCGGATTAGTGCTCGATGGGGAAGCCGAACGCGTAGATCGTGCCGTCAGCCGCCCCAAGATAAAGTTGTGTCCCGCCCGCCGACAACCCGCCGCTCGGCAGGTATGAGCCGATGTCCCGCCCGCTGTTCCAGAGTTCCTTTCCGGTGGAGGGATTCAGGGCATACAGCACCGCGGGCGAGGACGGTTTACCCGCCGCCGCGGCAAAAACCACGCCGTTGACGATCATCGGCTGCAACGGCGATTCAATGGCATCCGAAACCCAGCCGGATGCGAGTGCCGGGGATCCGTTCTGGTCGGCCACTTTCCACGCGACCACCGCGTGCGCGGCCGGAGCCAGCACCCATCGCGTCCGGTGCGAATCCTGCCAGCTGGCGAGCGCGCCGGGAGCGAAGCCCGACGTTTGAGAACCGGCATCCGCGCGCGAGAGCGGCGTCTTGTGGTCCGAGCCGCCCAGCGACTTGGTGTCGAGAAGGTGTAACTGGCCGTCGCTCGTGGCGGCAGCCGTCAGCAGCTTGTCCTTGTACTCGAAGATCACGGGTGTCGAGGTGAACCCGCTCTCCGCCGTGTACCAGTCTTTCGGCTCCAGGGTTTTCGGGTCGAGCGCAACCAGGGAATTGGCATGCGAGCCGGAACCGGAAGCGGTGGCCACATAGAGCGTACCGTCGGGATCGAAAGCGATGCCGGCGCTGCCGACTACGGCTCCCTTCCAACTCACGACCTTCTTCGATTGCAGGTCGAGCGCCCAGACACCTTCGGGAACTCCGCCGCAGCCCTTCGTGGTGATCACGTACGCCGTGCCTTCAGTCACGATCAGGCCGCCGGCATTGGCGCTGGCGGGCAGGAACTTGAAGGCCGGTTCGGGTTCCTCGCCGTTCGAGACGTACATCTGGTGGAGCATCCCGTCACTGGTCAGCGCATAGAGGTAGGCAGGCGCCCGTTGAAACGGACTGTAAGCGGGCGCTCCCGCACGGCCGCCATTGCGTCCGCCCCGCGCGCCGCGGCCGGCCGCCGGCGGCGGCACGAAGTTACGGCGCGGGCTCTCCGGGATGTTGGCTCCCTGATTCGCTTCGCCGACATTGCCGCGGGCGAAGGCGCTACGGCCGCGTCCTCCTCCTCCGCCTTCCGCGGGAATCTCAAGACCGGTGGGGCGCGCGACTTGGGTGATCAGCGAAGCCGAACACGGCGACGGTCCGCCGCCCGGCAAATGCTTCTGCCACTCGATGCGGGAGACATCGGTATCCACCGCCGAGATGTTGTTGCCGGGGCCGCCCAGGAATGCGAAACTGCGGAAGCCGCGATACCCGATATAGAAGTTCAGCAGGACGGCATCGGTCAGGGAACTCGTCCCGGAATCGTTGAGCTTCACTTTCCAGATCATCTGGAACCCCGGCTTTTCGAGGCTTTCCAGCGAGATCTTCGCGTCCGACCGTAGCCAGGACGAACGCTGGGCGTCGCCGCCGCTGGTGGTCCAATCGCTGCTTCCGCGTTGTGCGTACACCAGGCCCGCGCTCATTAGAACGATCCCCGCCGGGATCGCGATGCCGGCAAATTTCCGCATCACCAAACTCCTTTCCAACCCCATCAGAATTTACTTACCGCTGAGCGCCTGCGCGATGGCCTGTTCCGCAAGCGGAGCCATGACGCCGTATCCGGCATCGTTGGGCAGCAGCCCGTCAACCGTCAGTTCCTTCCGGAAGTCGCGGCCGTTCGCCAGCGCCGAGTAATAGTTCAAATAAACAGAGCCGCTTTCCGCGGCGTAACGCTTGATCCAGCCGTTGAGCCCGATGATCTTTCCCTGCGGCCGCAGCCGGGTCTGATTGATGTAGCAATCGCACACCGGTGTAAGGGACGCTAGGACCACACGAATTCCGTGCAGCTTGGCCAGCTCGACCATGGACTCGATATTTTCCGAGATCGTGCCCTCCGTGCCCGGCCCGTTGATTCCGGCTAGATCGTTCGCGCCGCCCTGAATCACCACCACCTTCGGCTTCAGCTCGATGACATCCTGCCGGAACCGGAGAAGTATCTGCTCCGTGTTCTGGTTATCGATCCCGCGGTTGAAAAACGGCTTGCCGGGGAAAAATTTGAAGTCGCCTTCCCCCCAGTGCTCCGTGACCTGATCGCCGATGAATACCACACGACTCTCGCCGGGCGCGGGGGGACGGATCTCGGTATTTTCGCTGCCGTACCGGATCAGGCCGCCGAAATCGTTGAGCATCTGGCGGTCTTTCTCCAGCCGGTTTTCAAGCGCATGAATGGTACCCGGGGCCTCCGGCGGCTGTGCCGCTCCCAGTACCGGCCCCGCGAGCATGCCGGCCAACACACTGATCGCCGCGTATTTCATGATCTAGCGCTTGATGCCGAAGCAGTACAGGTTGCCATCGAACGTGCCGATGTACACGCGGCCGTTCGCCAGGGAGATGCCGCTCCAGTGATTCCACGATTTGATCTGGTCGCCGCTGTTCCAGAGCTCTTTGCCGGTCTCCGCATCGAGGGCGTAGAGCACGGCGTGCGTCGAACCCGGGATGCGGCGGCTGGCGACGTCGTCGAGGCCGACATCCGCGTACGCCTGATCGGTGTCCTCGCCGTTGCCGTAGGCGAAGATCACGCCGTTCGCGATAATGGGCGGCTCGGCGCGGTTCATGTCCCGCGACATCCATGCGGGAGCCAGGGTCCACTTGCCGCCGTTCTCCTCAACCTTGAACGCCACGATGGCGCCATCCTTCACCGGCCCGTATTCGACCGGGGCGTGGAACTTCGAGTGCGGCTTGCCCCAGATCGGAGTCAGGACCCAGCGCGTGCCCTTCGAATCGACCCATGAGGCCAGCGAACCCCAAATGCCGGCGGAGGCGAAGTTCACATCCTCGTTGCAGAGCAGCGGGCTGCGATAGAGCGGCGTGCGGTGGTCGTCGCCGCCGATCGATTCCGTATCCATCAGGTAGAGGCGGCACTCCTTGCCGGCATCCACCATCAGTTCTTTCCCCTTGTAGTCGAAGATGACGGGCGTGACCTGCATATCGAGGTCGCGTTTCACCAGCCACTCGGCGTTGCTCGGGCCGTAATAGTCGTCGAGTTCCAGCGCCTTGGTGTCGGGATTCTGTTTGACGCCGATGATGCCGTCGCCGTAGGTGCCGGCTTCAGGATCCCAGCGGCCGTCGCCCGTGCCGGTGTACATCACGCCCTCGGCACTGATCGCCGGTCCGGTACGGCCCCACATGCCGCCGCCCGCGGGTCCCCAACTGCCGACCTTGTTAGTCGTCAGGTCGTAAGCATAAACCATGTTGGGATTGCCGCCGCAGCCTTGCGCGGTGTGGGTATAGATGACGTCCTTATAAAGGTTGAGAGCGTACGGCTTGCCGTTGGGCGGCATGAATTTGGAGGGTGGTTTGACGTCCTCGCCGTCGGCGGCATTCAACTGGTGCAGCATGCCGTCCCAGGAGGCGACGTAGATGGTGTACTTGCCGGGCGTACCGGCCGGCGCGACTACCGGCGTGGCGGTGATGCCGCCGGGGCAGAGAATTCCGCCGCCGCGCCCGCCATTGGCCGGCGGGGTCCAGGTGCTTTCAAAGTGCTTCTTCCAGAGCAGTTCGCCTGTTTCGACGTCGATGGCGTAGATGTTGTCCGAGACGCCTGTCTCGATCGCCACCTGGCGGACACCGTTCTTCGTATTCAGGTGCCCGATGACGAGCGGCGGGAAGAGATTGTGCATCTGGCGCGGCTCGTTGTCGAGATGGAGCTTCCAGAGCAGCTTGATGTCCTTGGCGTCGGATGTCGAGAAGATCTTCTCGTCTCTCGCCCAGGCGTCCCGCTTAACGTTACCGCCGTCGGTGAGCCAGTCGGCTCCGAACGCGATAACGCAGCCCAGAGCGGCAACTGTGAGAACCGGTAATTTACGCATCCCTGACCTCGAATCGTGCTAATTGGTGCTTCCAGTCTACTGCAACGTCCCTGAGAACGGCCACGGAGGCTCCGGCGCCTCCGCGGCCTATCGATCAAAAGCTGAACCGGATGGACAACTCCGCGTGCCGGGCCTGAATCGCCGCTCCGGTAATCGTGCCGAAGTTGGCGTTCGTATTGGTGCAGCCGCCGCCGTTCATACAAGCCTGCGAGAAGTTCAGCGTCAGGTTGGTATTCGGGTCGGAGGGGTTGAAGTGGTTGAACGCGTTGAAGGCCTCGAGCCCAAAGCGGAGGGTTCGCGCCTCGCTGCCGAGTTTCATTTCCTTATAGATGTTGAGGTCTACGGTTTCTACGCCGGGCCCGTAGGTGAGGACGGGCGGCGTGTTGCCGATTCCAAAAGACGCCGGGCCGGGAAGCGTGAAGCTGCTGGCCGCGAACGGATACCACAGCCGCGGATCCGCCTTGGATCCGGCCGATGCCGGGGTGGCGCCGTTCTGGAGAAAGAGATTTCCGTCCATGCCACAGCGCATGGTGCCGATGCCGGTCGGCGTACCTGTCCAGTATCCGATGGGGGCTCCCGTGGCCGAGCAATTGACCGTCAGCGGGTTGCCGTAGTAGAAGGTGCCTACGCCGGCTAGATGCCAGCCGTCCAGAACCTGCTTGGTGAACGAGTTTTTCCAGAGACTGCTGCCGTTCGGAATGTCATACCCGAAGTTGATGTTGACCGCCTGGGGCCGGTTCACCACGGCCTTGGTGAGATAGTCGGGCAGCCACATGGTGTGGTTGTAAACAATCGTCTTGGACCAGGTGTAATTGAGTCCGAACTGGAGGCGGGACGCGAAGCGGCGGTTCAACTGAACCTGGAGGGCGTCGTAGTACGATTCGCCGAGCGACGTGAACGTGGTGATGCTTCCGTATCGATACCCGCCGGCGAGGGCGCGGATGAGGTTGGTGGAGTAGAATCCGCCAGTGCCTCCGTTGGAACTGGTCGGGTCGAAATAGGTCGGATTGGGGCAGCCGCCGTTAACGGGTGCTGCACAGCCGCTCGGGGTCCACGTGGTGTAGGGCGCGACGGCATTGAAATCGTTCGCGTTGCCGCCCTGGTGATGGGCGACGTTGCCGACGTAAGCCACGTCGAGAATCATGCCGTGGCCGATATCCCGCTGGACACCGAAGCTCCAGTTGTACGTCGCCGGCGCCGGATAATTCTGCGGTCCGCCATAGACGTTTTGCGGCGTGTAGTAAGGTTGGGCGCCCTGAAGGTTGGCGACAGTCGAATAAAGGAAGAGCGGCGCGACGAAATTCGGCGGAGCGGCGATCGGGCCGGTGCCCGGGCCGTTGGCTCCGATGTAGTCCACCGAGAACGCGCGGCCGTAGAAAATGCCGAAGCCGCCGCGAACCGCCGTCTTACCATTGCCGAATACGTCCCACGCGAAGCCTATTCGAGGCCCGAGGGCGAGCGGCGGCGTCTTCCAGAAGTGCGACTGATACTGGGCGATGCCGGAGAAGGGAAGGCCGGAGAAACTGGCGCTATCGAAAGTGCCCTGCTGAACGTAGGGGTAAACGGCGCCGGTCATCGGATTGATCGACGCTTTCTGCCCGTTGACCAGCGTCGGATAAAGCAACTGGCCCGTTTGGGCGGGGTTGTAAGCGGCCTGCGAGAAGAGGCCCAGGTTGGCGCCTTGCGAATACAGGTCGCCCAGGATCTGCAGGCGCATGCCGTAATCCACCGTGAGGCGGGGGCTTGCACGCCAGGTGTCCTGCAGGAACCACTCATACTGGCGGTAGCGCGCATGGTTGATCTGCTTCTTGTTGTCCTCGCCGTAGGCGAACGTGCTGCCGACCAGCGCGTTCGAAAAGGCATAGCCGGTGTCCACGCCGCTGCCGAGGTCCGATCCGAAGTAGTAGCTTCCGGCGGTGTTGTATTGCGAGTAGACGCTGACGTTGCGCGCCATCATTTCGAAGTAGAACCCGGCCTTGATGGTATGGCTGCCCTTGATGAAGGTCAGGTTGTCGGTGATGTTCTGATCCTGGTCCGTGCCGTCGAAAGGCCACCTGCTGTCGAACCCGAAGGCTGGAAGATTGGGAAGCGAAAGGCCGGCGGACTGCGCATTGAAGCCGCTCGGCAGACCGAAATTGATGTTGGGCAGAAGATTCAGATAGTTGTTCCCGTTGAAGACGTGCGGCAGGGCGAGGACCTGGCCGTTCGCATCCTTCAACGGCAACTGGCTTTGGGCGTACGACGGCGCCCCGTTCGTGGGGTCCACGGGAGAGTTTCCCTGATGCGCGCGGTTGATGCCCCAGGTGAACTCGTTAATCAGGTTGCTGTTGAACGTGTGGATGATCGTCGCGACAGCGCCGGCGGAGGGAATGTGGTAGCTGTGGGGGTACTGGCCCCAGTGATCGCCGGCGGCGCCGAGGATCGCGCCATAGCCGCTCTGGTCCTGCCAGTCGTTGATCAGCCGGACGAAAGCCTGGGTCTTTGAGCTTACGTTGTAATCGATGCGCAGGATCTTGTCTTCGCGAGGGTTCTGCTGGGTCAGTTGGTCAACGAAGTTATACTGCCGCTGTCCGGTGGGGTCCACCGTATTCGGGAGAGGGAAGATGTTCAGGAACGTGGACCCGATGCCGCTGAACCGGCTGGCGGGAATCCGGTTCCCGGGGAAGCAGCCGGCGGCATTCGTCGCGTTGCAGGACAGGCCCGACTGTGGATCGCGGATGAGAATCGGGGAGCCATTCGTCGCGACCGTCTGCGAGAAGTCGCCCTGCCGCTCCGCCGCAGTCGGCATCGTATAGTAATACGGGCCGACCGTGGCGATGTTTCGCAGATAGTCGTACGAGAAGAAGAAGAACAGCTTGTTGCGGCTCCTGTTGAAATTGGTTCCGGGGATGATCAGCGGGCCGCCGATCGTGCCGCCCGGGTTCTGATAGCGATAGCGCGGAAGTTGGAGCCGTTGCGCATTGTTGAACCACTCGTTCGCATTAAGATCCTCATGGCGCCAGTAGAAATACGCGGATCCATGAAAGTCCCTGGTGCCGTTCTTGGTGGTTACCGTGATCTGGCCGCCGTTGCGGGCGCCGTACTCGGCATTGTAATTGGACGTCAGCAGTTTTACTTCGCCAATGGAATCCATGCTGGGCGCAAGATAGGCATTGGGACTCGGCGCGCCGCTATCCTGGCTGGCAACGCCGTCGAGCGTCATCAGAACCTGCCCGGTTCTTCCACCATTGATGGTCGGCGAGCCTGAACCCCATCCGCGCGTATCATACGTGTTCAGGTCCTGGACACCGGGGAGAGTCCTGAGAATACCCTCGAAGTTCCGGCCGCGGACCGGTGTATCCTCGATCTGCTTCAAGTCCACGTTCACGGCACGATCGGAGCTATCCGTGGCGACGTGCGCGGCTTCGGCTTCGACGGTGACCGTGTTCGTCACGTCGCCGACCTGAAGCCCAATCCGGTGGAGGTCCACGCGCTCCTGCGCGCTGACGCTCACGGCCTTCTGATCATATGCTTTGAAGCCCGGCATCGAAATGTGAATGCTGTAACTGCCAGGCACGAGATTTGTGAAGATAAACCCGCCGTTAGCGTCGGTCGGAAATGTCCTGGCCTGTTGGCTCAGGTCTGATGTTAGTTTAACCACTGCGTTAACGACGGATCCTCCGGTTGAGTCAACCACCGTTCCGGTAATCTGACCCGTTACGCTCTGGGCATTCAGTGCCGGCAATGACGCCAGCCCAAAGACAAGCACCGTTACGAGAGTGCGGAATTTCTTCAAAGCTCACCTCCAAGCCTGCTTTGTTGAACAAGCGAGGGCGCCATGTGCCCTCTTGGTTATGCGGTGTTTGCCGGCGCGAGTATGGCGCGACTGCGTCGGCGTCAGTGAGAGTCAGGCGGGCTAAAGAAAAAGAACAGGAGCGCTTTCCGCCGTCCGCCACCGCCGTGTTGAGCGATGGAGTGGAAGGCGTGCCGCGCAGACACAGACGTACGCGCGACATCCCGGTCGCTCGCATCCTTTTTCCCCCTTGAAACGTATCAACTGAACTACAGTGGGATCAGCATATAACCGCCGAAACGCGATGTCAAGAGAAATTCAAATCCGTTTTGATAGCCTGAGGATGCCGGCATTACGCTACAAAAGCTCACTCGAATCCGGCGCTGAATGACCCCTCAGTTAGAACAGACTTCCCGTTTTCTTTCCGGATCGGCATCATCGAACGCAAGCCTTAATCGCGAAGCCGTTACCGCCGGTGAAGGAGTTGTACGGCTGGCTGAAACCGGGCCGCGGCGATCTCTTCCCCGGCGCGGACGTGATACGGGCCGATTCCTCACCATCTGCACCACACCGATGAGTTCGCGGCGCGAGTCGGACAAAGCGCCGATGCCTCACGCGCCTACAAGCTGAAGCCGGGAAACGGATGGCGGATCGATCCGGGCATCGTATATTTGACGCGCTTCTATTCGGCGAAGGAGTTGACCGTAGAGCCCGGGCGGTCCGTGAAAATCCGCGGCGGCGGGGCGTACGGTCAAGGACCGGGTGATGCCGAAGCATTTCGGTCCGGGCAATCCCGAGGCTCCGCCGGGCCGGCCGAACCTGTACACTGATTTCGATGAAACAGGCGATTCTTTTGGGGGCGGCGCTGCTGGCGGTGGGATGCGGAGGCTCGAACCCTCCGGCGAAACCGGTGGAGCAGGCCAAACCTGTGGTGTACTTTCACGTCGATCCGGCAACCGCGGGTGTGATTCATGGAGCCGTTCTATATCGCGGCCCCAAGCCCGTCCGCAAGGTCATCGATATGGAGTCGGACGCCGGCTGTCAGAAGGAGCATGCGGGCAAGCCGGCGTACGACGAACCCGTGGTCGTGGGGAAAAAGGACGGACTCGCGGACACGTTCGTCTATATCCAATCAGGGCTCGAGGGCAAGAAGTTCGAACCGGTGCCGCAGCACGTCGTGCTCGACCAGCACGGATGTATGTTCGTTCCGCGGGTGACGGGCATCGAGGCAGGCGGCAGCCTGGAGCTGCGAAATAGCGACTCCGTCTCCCACAATATCCACCTCATGCCCCGGAACAACTACGAGTGGAACCAGCAGCAGTCGCCGAATGCGCCGGACGTTCAGCACAAACTGGTCCGCCCGGAAGTCATGATCCCCATCAAGTGCAACGTGCACTCCTGGATGCACGCCTACATCGGCGTTGTCGATAACCCGTACTTCGCGGTAACCAACGCGGACGGCAGCTTTGAGTGGAAGAGCGTGCCTCCGGGCGACTACACCATCGGCGTCTGGCACGAGAAACTCGGGGAACAGACCGCGCAGGTGCATGTTGCGCCATCCGGGACCGCCGCTGTAGACTTCACCTATCGCTAGCGGGGATGCGGCAGGCGAAAGGATTGTAAGCAGAATGACGAACTCTGGAAAACTGATCGTTCCTGTGCTGTGGGCGGCGTTGTCGATCGGATGCAGCCATGCCCCCGCGGGGCCGTCTTACCGCGTGTACGTGAGCAACGAATCGTCGGGCAACATGACGGTGATCGACCCCGGCACCATGGCGGTGGTTGCGACCGTCCCGCTGGGCAAGCGGGCGCGCGGCGTTCATGCCAGCGCCGACGGCAAGACGATCTTCGTGGCATTGAGCGGATCGCCGCTAGCGCCTCCGGGAGTGGACGAGAGCACCCTGCCGCCGCCGGACAAGAGTGCCGACGGAATCGGGGTTTTCGACGTGGCGCTGGGTAAGATGCTGCGCAAAGTGCCCGGCGGTTCCGACCCCGAGCAATTCGCCATCGGCAGGGACGGCGTACTGTACGTCTCGAACGAAGACGCGGCTGGCGTGAGTTTCGTCGATCCAGCCAAAGGCACGGTCCTGAAAACGATTCCGACCGGTGCAGAACCCGAGGGCGTCACCCTCACGCCGGACGGGATGTACGTCTACGTTACTTCCGAGGACAAGGGCACGGTCACCGTCGTGGACATCGCGGCAGGCACAGTAGTGAAGACGATCAAGGTGGGCCGCCGCCCGCGGGGCATCGCGTTCCTGCCCAACGGGTCGAAGGCATACGTAACGGACGAAAACGACGAGGCCGTCAGCGTGATCGACACCGCCAAGCTCGAGTGCACCCACGCCATTCCGATGGGCGCCGGCACCAAGCCGATGGGCCTGGCGATGACGAAGGACGGTTCGCGCCTTTACGTCAGCACCGGCCGCGCGAAGAAGGTAATGGTGCTGGATACGGCTACCGAGAAGATCCTGTCGTCGTGGGAAGTGGGCGACCGCCCTTGGGGCATCGCGCTTTCGCCGGACGAAAAGCTTCTCTACACCGCCAACGGGCCTTCGAACGATGTCTCGATCGTGGATGTCTCGAACGGGACCGTGATCAAGAAGGTGAAGGTCGGCCAGCGGCCCTGGGGCGTTCTGATCCTGGGCAGCTAACTTCTTTTGGCGCTCTTCGCGCGTCCGCCGCGCCGGCCGAGGCGTTCATCCAAGGCGTAGCGTCCCGAGCCGGCGATCGCCAGCGCGATATAGGCGATCAGGTACATCGCGGGCAGTTCGTAGGTGCCCTTTTTCGACAACTCGAATCCCGTCGCGACCCCCATGTTGATGATGAGAACCAGCGCCGCCCATCGGGTATAAAGGCCGGCAAACACCAGCACCGAGCAAATGGACTCGGCCAGCGACGAGGCCACCGCAAAGGCGATCGGAACCGGGAGCCCGATGCGGTGCACCACTCCCACGAACGGCCAGGACTGTCCAAGCACAAAATGCTGGTAGAGTTTGGCGAGCCTTCCGGCGCCGTGGAGCGCGAACGTGATCCCGCCTACCGCCAGCCTCAGCCACAGAAGCGCAAGGTCGCTATTCGTTTGCCGTGTCAAAATCCCTCCCATCGAGCTTCTTCAATGGTATCTGAGGCGGCCGCGTTCCGCCGCCGGTTACCGCTGCGATGTGGTTTGACAAATACAGCGTCGCAGGTATACGCTGGCGGAACTTGAGACGTTTCAACCAGCCATGCAGCCGGTGCTCGAGGTCGAAGGAGTTTCGAAGTCGTACTGGGGCACTCAGGCGCTCCGGGGCGCGCGGCTGACCGTCGGCCGGGGCGAAATCCACGCCGTTACCGGCGAGAACGGCGCCGGCAAATCGACGCTGATGCGGATCATCGCCGGTCTGGAGAGCGCCGATACGGGCGACCTCCGCTTCCATGGCCGCGGGATCGCCATGATCCACCAGGAACTCCTGCCGTTTCCCCACCTGAGTGTGGCCGAGAACATCTGCATGGGGCAGGAACCGGTCCGCTGGATTGCCGGATGCATTGATCGGCGGGCCATGGAGCGCGAGGCGCGGGAATTGATGAGCCGCCTCGGCGTGCCCGTGGACCCCTCGTCCCGCATGGGCGGCCTGATGTTCGCGGAACAACAGTCCGTGGAGATCGCCAAGGCGCTCCGGAGGCAGGCGGACCTGATCATCATGGACGAGCCGACTTCCGCGCTCTCCGAACGCGAATCGGAACGCCTCTTCGACCTGATGCTGGATTTGAAGAAGCGCGGCGTGTCGATCATCTATATCTCCCACCGCATGCCGGAAGTCCTGCGCCTGGCCGATTCGATCACAGTGATGCGCGACGGTTGCCATATAGCAACGCGGCCGGCGGCCGGGTTCGACGAAGACCGGCTCATCGCCCTCATGGTCGGACGCGCGCTGGAGCGCTCCGCGGTGGACAGAGCGGTGCCGGGAGAGGTGATTCTCGAAGTCCGCGGCCTTACGCGGCGCGGCAGATTTCACGACGTGAACTTTGCGCTGCGCCGCGGCGAGATCCTGGGTCTTGCCGGACTGGTGGGCGCCGGACGCACGGATGTGGCGGCGGCCGTCTTCGGCCTGGCTCCCGCGACCGCCGGCGAGATTTTCGTGCGCGGCCGCGCCGTGCGGATCGCGTCCCCCGCGGACGCGTTGTCGCAAGGAATTGCGATGGTCACCGAGGATCGCCGGGAATACGGCTTCGTCCCGGAAATGTCGATCCAGGAGAACCTCACGCTTTCGAGCCTGCGACGCTACTGTTGGGGGCCCGTGGTGAGGCGCGGCCTGGAAGCGGCCGCCGCGCGGGAGCAGATCCGGCGTTTTGGGGTGCGTGCCGCCGGGCCGGGGCAACCCGTGAAAAATTTGAGCGGTGGAAACCAGCAGAAGGTGGTTGTGGCACGGGCGCTCATCACCGATCCGGACGTGCTGATCCTGGACGAGCCCACGCGCGGCATCGACGTCGGCGCGAAAGCGGAAATCTACTCCCTGATTACGGCCGTCGCCCGGCAAGGGAAAGCGGTTCTGCTGGTATCCTCCGAGATGGACGAAATCCTCTCCTTGTGCGGGCGGGTTTTGGTGATGCGCGAAGGCGCAGTCTCGGCCGAGCTTGCGGCTGGAACCGCCGGCCCCGAAGAGATCCTTCGCCACGCCATGCCGAACTGAAAACCCATGCAACCGCGGCCCGCAAAATCACCCAAAGCAGTTGCCGGACGTAAACCCTGGCCGGCGCAACTGGGCCTCGCGCTCGCGCTGGCTGCTCTGATGGCGGCGCTTGCCATTGCGCGGCCGGGCTTCCTGACGCTTGCCAACCTGGTCAACCTGCTCCGGCAGATTTCGATCAACGGCATCTTGGCTGTGGGGGTCACGTATGTGCTGCTCACCGGCGGGGTGGACCTGTCGCTCGGTTCGCTGGTCGCACTGACCGGAGTGGTGGCCGCTGCGTTCGCGCATCCCGGCGAGTACACGTTCCTGGCTCCGGTTCTGATGGGGATTCTCGCCGGCGCACTCTGCGGATTGGCGAACGGGTTGATGGTGACGCGCGGACGCATCGCGCCGTTCGTGGCGACGCTGGGGATGATGACGTCGGCGCGCGGTCTGGCGCTGCTGGCGAGCGGCGGAAGGCCGGTATCGAACCTTGCCCCCGCCTTTACGGCGATCGGCAGCGGCGATATCGCGGCGGTCCCCGTGCCCGTGGTCATCTTTTTCGCGGTGGCGCTGGTCTCGCACCTGGTGCTCAGAAACCTGCGATGGGGCCGCTACATTTACGCGATCGGCGGCAACGAAGCGGCCGCGTTTGCCTCCGGCGTCCACGTGCGCAGCGTGAAGGCCGCTGCTTATATGGTCTGCGGCGCCCTTTCCGGCCTGGCCGGCGTGGTGCTTGCCTCGCGCATTACCACCGGCCAGCCGAACGCCGGCATCGGCTACGAGCTCGACGCCATCGCGGCGGTGGTGATCGGCGGCACCAGCCTGAACGGTGGAGTGGGCGGAGTCGGCGGTACGGTTCTGGGGGCGCTGCTAATCGGCGTGATCAACAACGGGCTCGATCTGCTTAACGTATCCTCGTATTACCAGCAGATCATTAAGGGCGTGATCATTGTCGGCGCAGTGTGGCTCGACCGGAGCAAGAAACGATGACTCATCCACGCATTCTGAGTGCCGCGCTGTCCGCGGCGCTGGCTCTCACGGCCTGCTCGGGCAGCCGTCCGGCGGATAGCTCCGGCCACAAGCGCCCGGTCATCGGCGTCTCGCTGCTCAACCTCTCGAACGAGTTCATCGTGATGTTGAACCAAGCCATGCAGGAGAGAGCGAAGCAACTCGGCGTAGACCTGATCGTCAACGATGCGCAGCGCAGCGCCGATCGCCAGGTGCAGCAGGTCGAGTCCTTCATCGCCCAGAAGGTGGACGCCATTATTCTCAACCCCTGCGAGGTGGAAGCCAGTTCGCCGGCGGTCGAAAAGGCCACGGCAGCCGGCATTCCCGTAATCAACGTGAACTCGGAAACGCGTGCCGCTCCCACCGCGTTCGTGGGGTCTCGCGACGAGGAATCCGCGCGCATCGCCATGGAGTACATCGCGCAACGCCTGAACGGCAAGGGCAACGTGCTGATGATGCACGGCTACATGGGGCAGGCCGCCCAGATCAAACGCGACCAGGGAGCGAAAGACGTGCTTGCGCGCAATCCCGGGCTCAAGCTGCTTGCCGAGCAGACGGCGGAGTGGGACCGCGCCGAAGCCATGTCGCTGATGGAGAACTGGATCCAGTCGTACGGCGGCCGCATCAACGCCGTTTTTGCGCAAAACGACGAAATGGGAATGGGCGCGCTGATGGCGCTCGAACAGGCCGGCAAAAAGAAAGGTGTGGTCGTCGTCAGCGTGGATGCGATCGCCGACGCGTTGGCCGCCGTGCGCGACGGCCGCCTGGATGCTACGGTGTTTCAGGACGCGAAGGGGCAGGGCGCCGCGGCGGTAGACACGGCCATAGCCATCGTACGCAGGCAGCCATATCAGAAGGCGGCCATGATCCCGTTCCAGTTGGTCACCAGGGACAACGTCGCGAAGTATCTGAAATAAGCTATCCGGCGCTGCGGACCACCATGCACGTGATGTCGTCGTGCTGGCGCGTGTATCCCACGAACGAATCGACCGATGTCATGACCCGCTTGAGCACTTCGTTCGCGGTGACGGCTTTCGGGTCCGCCAGCACGGAGAACATGCGATCTTCGCCGTACTCCTGCTGCCGGTCGTCTTCCGCCTCCACCAGCCCGTCCGTGAAGATGAGCAGCAGGTCGCCCGGCCCCAGCGTCGTCGTGCCGCACTGGTATGACGCCGACGCCATGATCCCCAATGGCAGACCACCGGTTTCGAGGCGTTCGGTCCCGCCCGAAATCCGCCGCAGCACCGGCCAGTTGTGGCCCGCATTCACATAGGTCAGCCGTCCGGTCTCGGGTTCCAGTTCGGCGAGAAAAGCCGTCGTGAAGCGGCGGCCCCCGAGGTTCTGGGCGCAGGCGTATTGATTCAGGCGGGCGGTGAGATCGACCACCGAACCCGGCAGCGCGGCAAGAGTGCGGAGGCTGGCCTGAAGGGTGGCCATCAGGAGCGCCGCGGGAACGCTTTTTCCGGCTACGTCCGCCACCACCAGCAACAGGCGCTGCTGCCCGTCGGGCGACCGAAAGAAGGCGTCGTAGTAATCGCCCGCCACCGTGTTGGCCGGGCGCGTAGTGAACGCGATCTCCACTCCGGGAACGGCGGGCGGAGCGGCGGGCATCAGCCAGGTCTGGATTTCCTTGGCAATTTCGAGGTCGCGCTTCATGGTGACCCGGTCCGCCAGTTCGAGGGTGAGCAGCACGAACATGCCCGTGCCCCCGAAGACCGAGAGATTGTCCATTTCGAAGCGGGTGTCACCGCTTTGTATGCGAAATCCCGGGAGCAGTAACAATGCCAGGGAGACGACAAAGAGGACGCGGCGGGCGGGCGAGAGCTTCAGGATGATGGCCCAGAACATGGCCCTGGCAAGCCGGAAAAACCGCCGCCCGCGGCGCTCCCCTTCCCGCCGGGTCCAATCGACCTCGGCGGCATAAAGTTGATAGCTCGCGCGCGCATCGGCATGGAACTGCGACCAGAGCTGGTCGATCGCCACGCCATCACTGACGCGCCGCCAGAAGCTGGGGACGGGGCCGGCCATACGGCTCAAGTATAGCCAAAGCGGAAAACCGCCAATCGCGATCGGCGCTCCGGCCTGATTTTGCTTACCGGCCGCCTCATGAACCCGAAGAGCTAACCGCGGTACTCGGGCGCCCACCGTGAGGCCGCGGTGGTCGTGGCCGCCGGCGGGGTGCGTTCCGTTCGAATAGTTTTCTCGCTCGAAACAAGCTCCGCGTTCAGCAGGAGATATCCGGCCGCGGCGACCGCGCCGGCGATGATTCCCGCCCACGCCAGAGGAGCTGTCGCCGTGGGGCGGGGCGTGCCGAGAAGCTGCGAAGCCAGCTCCTCCAGATCGCCGGCCACGAACTGGTGATTGGGAACGCCGGTGATCAACGCCTCTCCGGGCCTGGCGAGAAAAGCGGTCCGGAGCCCCGCGCGTGCGGCGCCCATCAGGTCCCAGGGGTGGGCGGCCACCATCAGGATCTCCCGCGCCCGAACTCGGAGCGCGACGGCCGCTGCCCGGTAAGTTTCGGGAGCGGGCTTGTAAACCCGGGTGGAATCCACCGAGAGCGCCTTTTCAAAGTAGGGTGCGAGGCCCGCATTCCGGATCTGGGCATCGAGAGCGCGCTGGGAGGAATTACTCAGCGCGGCCAGCCGGAATCCCGCGCGGCGCAACCGTCCGAGCGCCGGCTTCACATCGTCGAACGGCGGCAGATGTTGCAGCGCGACACGGATGTCTTCGGCGGATTCCCGGCTTAGCCGTATGTGCCTTGCCGCAGCGGCCATATCGAGAACCGCGATCGCTATGTCGGCGAATTCACGAAAACTCCCCGAAAGAGTGGTTGCCATCGAGTATTGGATCACTTCCGTGAACCACTCGCGGACTGTGTACTTGCGGCCGAAGATTTCGCGAATCTGCGGCGCCAGGGCTTCCGTATCGAGCAAAGTGCTGTTGACGTCGAACAGGATGACCATAGTAGCTTTCGATGCCCCGGCGCGCCGCGCGACGCAACCGAAGCGTGCGCCTTCCCACCCAGGAACTCGCGTTGCTTGTCATAGTGAACATATGCCCGCCGCGAGCAGGCAACAGGAACTCGAAATCGGCGGCCACCACGTCGCGCTCACGAATCTCGCCAAGGTTCTGTTCCCCTCCGGCTTCACCAAGGGGCAGGTGATCGACTACTACATCCGGATCTCAGACTACCTCCTGCCGCACATCGAGGGCCGGCCGATTACGTTGAAACGCTACCCCAACGGGACGCGGGCGAAGCACTTTTACGAAAAGGAGGCGCCCTCCTACAAGCCCGGCTGGGTGCCCGTGTTCGCCGTGCCCCGCCGCAGCGGCGAATCGGAGATTCATTACGTTTTGCTCAACAACCTGGCCGGCCTGGTGTGGTCGGCCAACCTGGCGAACCTGGAAATCCATCCGTTTCTGGCCCGTGCGCCGGAGATCGAGCGGCCCACGTCGGTGGTCTTCGATCTCGACCCCGGGGAAGGCGTGGACATCCTCGGCTGCGCGGAGGTGGCGTTCCTGCTGAAGCGCGCGCTCGACGGCATGAAGTTGAAGTCCTGGGCCAAGGTGTCCGGGTCCAAAGGCATTCAGGTGTACGTGCCGCTCAACACTCCCGTAAGCTATGCCGAGACGCGACCTTTCGCGCAATCCCTGGCCAGGTCGTTAGAGAGCGCTCACCCCGGTGCGGTTGTATCGCGAATGTCCAAAGCGCTCCGCCCCGGCCGGGTCTTTGTCGATTGGAGCCAGAACTCCGACTTCAAAACCACGGTTTCGGTTTATTCCCTGCGCGCCACAAGCGATACGCCTTACGTCTCGATGCCGGTCACGTGGGAGGAACTGCGCAAAGCGCGCAAACCCGAGCGGCTCTATTTCGACCCGGAATCCGCGCTGAAGTGCGTCGCCAAAACGGGCGACCTGTTCGCTCCCGTGCTGCGGCTGAAGCAGAGGCTGCCGCGGGGCGTGTAGCCGGCCCTGCGCCGCCCGCGCCCTCGCTGTCCGTGATACAGTTCTCAACGTGATCGTACCTATCGACCGCAGGCAGTTTATGTCCGTCTGCGGCGCTGCCCTGGCACGGCCCGCATTCGGCGCCGGTCCGCGCCGGCCGAACGTTCTGTTCGTGCTTGCCGACGAGTGGCGCGCCCAGGCCATGGGCTATGCCGGCGATGCCAACGCGCACACTCCCGCGTTCGACCGCCTGGCCGCCGAGAGCGTAAATTTCGCCGAAACCGTTTCCGGAACGCCCGTGTGCTGCCCGTATCGCGGATCTCTGATGACGGGCCAGTATCCGCTCACGAACGGGCTTTACATCAACGATGTCCCGCTCCAGCCGAAGGGCGCGACCCTCGGCGAAGCTTTCCGCCGGTCCGGATACCAAACCGGCTATATCGGGAAATGGCACCTGTTCGGCAGCCCGGACGGACACTACGGCCGGCGGCTGGCCTACATTCCGCCGGAAAAGCGATTCGGCTTCGATTACTGGAAAGCTTGCGAGTGCACCCACGAATACAACCACTCGCTCTACTACGAAGGGACGGACCCGACTCCGAAGTTTTGGCCCGGGTACGACGCCATCGCGCAGACCGATGACGCGTGCCGGTTCATCGGAGACCGGAGATCCGCGCGCGATCCTTACTTTCTGGTGCTGTCCCTCGGCCCTCCCCATTTTCCATACGGCACGGCCCCGGAGCGCTATCGCGAACAGTACGCCCACAAGGAAATCGCTTTGCGGCCCAACGTGGACCCGGCGCAGAAAGAGAAGGCGATTCAGGACCTCCGCGGGTACTACTCTCACATCGCGGCATTGAACGACTGCATGGAGAAACTACTCCGCACCGTGGAGCGATCGGGCGCGGCGGAAGACACCGTGGTGGTCTTCACGTCCGATCACGGAGACATGATGCTCTCCCAGGGTTTGACGACCAAACTCTACCCCTGGGAGGAGTCCGTCCGGGTGCCGTTCCTGCTGCGGTATCCCCGCCGGCTCGGGCGCACGAAACACCGTCTGGCCGCTCCCCTGAATTCTCCGGACATCATGCCGACATTGCTGGGCCTTTGCGGCATTTCGATCCCCGGCGGAGTTCAAGGGCTCGACTATTCGCCGCTGCTGTTGCGGGGGGAGTCCGAAGGCGCCTTCCGTTCCCGCGAGGCTGCCTATTTGAGCCTCCCCGTGCCCATCACCGAGGCGAGGCGCCACGGCTTTGCGGAATACCGCGGTGTCCGTACCGCTACCCACACGTACGTGCGGTCAATTCATGGGCCGTGGCTGTTGTACGACAACAAGGCGGACCCGTACCAGATGCACAACCTGTGCGGAAAGACCGGGGCTGCCCTCGTGCAGGCGCAACTTGAGCGCCAACTGGATGCTTTTCGCAGCGAACTTCACGATGACTTTCTGCCGGCGGACGCCTATCTGAAACGCGATGGGTTGGGACACTACCGCGAACCCAACGAGCCCGTCGGCTACTCCCGCAGTCCCTGGGATGACTGGGATTCCACCTTGCAGCCGAAACGGTAGCGGGCCGCCCGGAGAGTGGCGGCGACAAGCTGCGTGTATACTCATTGGTGCCAAACGGAAGGATGGCGTAGGAGGGGAAATGAGAGATTTGCGATTTCTGGGCGCGCTGTGTGCCGTTGCGGCATTCGGCGGCGGCTTGTCGAGTGCTTCTGCGTGGCAACTGGCTCAGGGCCCGGCTGAGAAGTACATCGCAGCCATGGACAATCCGCACCGTGTCCTCAAGGTTGACGAGGTCATCGCGAAACTGCAACTCAAGCCCGGGGACATCGTGGCCGATATCGGTTCCGGCAGCGGGGCGTTTTCGATTCCGATGGCCAAAGCGATTGCGCCGAACGGAATCCTGTACGCGGTGGATATCGACCAGGCGATGCTCGATCACGTGGCCGCGCGCGCCAAGGAAGCGGGCGTCACGAACCTTCGTACGGTTCTGGGCGAGTACGACGACCCCAAACTGCCGCTGAAGGACGTGGATGTTGCTTTCTTTCACCGCGTGCTGCACATGATCGAGCACCGGCAGGTCTATCTGAACTCGACCGCGAAGTATCTGAAGCCGGACGGCCGCGTGGTGGTGATCGACAAAAACAAGGAGCAGTCTCCCGATAGCTGGATGTGGCTGAACCAGTCGGATGTGGACACCTGGATGGCCGCGATCGGCTTCTACCCCGCGCAGCAGTTCTCCGTGTTTAACGACAGGTACTTCGTGGCGTACCAGCGGCCGTACGGCAACAGCCTGCTATTGAGGCGTCATTCCGCGAAACGGGAATGAAAGGCGATGGAGCGGGAGACGGGGATCGAACCCGCGATCCAGGTCATGCTGCGGCTTCCGGCAGACCCAAGTCATCGTCTGCAGGGAGGGCTTTGTGATCATTCACGACGTTATGAATCAAGAGCGGGCGCCCAGCCGCTCACCGCTGAGATGAAGGCCCAGGTGTACGGCGTCGCCCGGCTGTACGGCATGAACGTCGCCGAGCGACATTGAGGCGATGCCGCGGCTGAAGGCGCACTGGGCCGCCAGGCGCACTCAGAACTCACCTATCCCTGTCGCCCGACTGGGCAATCAGCCGGAAGATCGCGGCGCCGTAGCTCTCCACCACTTTCATGCCGATGCCCGGAATTGCGAGCATCTCCGCGGCGGTTTCGGGGCGCTGCTCCGCGATTGCCCGCAAGGTCGCGTCCGTGCAAACACGGAAGGCGGGGAGCCCGCGCCGCTTCGCCTCCGCAAGCCGCCATGCACGGAGCGCCTCCGCCAGGCGCGTCGAAGGCGGGGCCGCGGGGCGCGGCGGTTTTGGCGGTTCCACCCCGCCGCGAGCCTTCTTAGCTTTGCCGCGCTTCGCCATTTTCTTTGCTGCCGCCTTCTTGCCTTTGCGCTGGCGTGCCAGGCCCTCCACCGGCAGCTTCATTTCGAAATCGGGCGCTTCGCCCGGTTCGAGAGAATCTCCGGATGAAGTGAGCGATGCCTTGCGGTAGGGCAGGGACCGGCCGTCCTTTTCGAAAACTGCCGCTACAATGCGCACGAACCCGGCGCGCGCCAAGCCCCCGAGCACCTCTTCGAAGGCATCGCGCGTCATCGCTCCATTGGGGCACAACTCCGCGTGCAACCTTCCCGTGGGACGGCCTCCGCCGCGCAACGCGTCGATGATCTTGCCTGCCACCTCGCGTTCGTCTTCGCGAGCGGGCCGGAAACGCTGGCCGACGCAATCACCTGGCGCGCAGAAATCGCAGACGCCGCACGCGTTCCGGCTGTCGGCGAGATCTCCGAAGTGGCGCACCATCGACGACATGCGGCATTCCGCGGATTCCGCGAAGCGCAGCATGAGATCGAGTTGCTGCTGCTTCTGTTCGCTCTGCGCAATGTAGAGCTCGCGCCAGCCTTCCTGACCACGGCTGACGTTTTCGGCGAAATCCACTACCGCGCCGCCATGAATCCAGAGCTTCTCCAGAGCCTTATCGAAGAGGTCGGCGCCCACCCGAATGGAGTTCTGTAATTCGGTCTTCGGCGCGGGCTCAGCGCGCAGGCGGCGGAAGATTTCATCGAGGACCTTCACGTCGGGATAATCGCGCTCGAAGAAGTAGTCGTGCGTGCGCCGGTCCGCGTAGGAGTGCATCAGGATCGTGCGGCTGGGAAGCCCATCACGCCCCGCGCGCCCGATCTCCTGGTAGTAGGCCTCGAGGCTCCCCGGCAGCGCCGTGTGGATGACCGTCCGCACGTCGGGCTTGTCGATCCCCATCCCGAAGGCGATCGTGGCGACTATCACCTGGATGCGGCCTTCCAGAAACTCCTGCTGCACGCGCTGCCGGGGCTCCGCGTCGAGGCCTGCGTGGTAAGCGCCGGAGGGGAAATGCGCGTGCAATTCGGCGGCGAGCGCGGTTGCCTGCGCGCGTGTGGGTGCGTAGACGATTGCCGGCCGCCGCCGCTCGTCGTCGAGCAGTTGGAGTGTCAGGGCGGCACGCGCCGAGGGCGGCACTTCCACCACCTCGACGGCCAGGTTATCGCGGCGGAAGCCCTGAATGAACTGCGCCGGCGCCGCCAGTTCGAGCTGCTCGACGATATCGCGCTGCACCACTGGCGTCGCGGTGGCAGTGAGAGCAATCACCGGCGCGGGCCGCAACGCCGGCAGATATTGGCGCAGCATCCGGTAGTCGGGACGGAAGTCATGCCCCCATTGCGAGATGCAATGCGCTTCGTCGATGGCGATGAGCGAGGGTTTGCGCTTGGCGAGCATCTCCGGGAAGCCGGTGACCCGCAACCGCTCGGGCGCGATGAAGAGGAATTGCAATTTGCCGTTCAGGTAATCGATCGATGCCTGCCGCGAATCGGCGCGATTCCGTCCGGAATGGATCTGTTCCACCGCGAAGCCGCGCTGCCGCAGCTTCTCGGCTTGATCGTCCATCAACGCGATAAGCGGGCTGATCACCAGTGCCGTGCCGCCGCGGGCGATGGCAGGCAACTGGTAGCACAGCGATTTGCCGCTGCCTGTCGGCATGACGAGCAGGATGTCTCTGCCCTCGATAATGGTGCGGCAGACCGCCTCCTGGCTTGTGCGAAAACTGTTGAATCCGAATGCCGAGTGCAGCAGCTCGGTGAGCGATCCGCCGTTCCAAACCGGCGCCGGCGGCCGCTCCGCGATCACCTTCGACGGCGCGGGTAGGGCAACGGCCGCAGGTGCGCCGCCCGGGCCCGAGGCCCGCCGAACCTCGGGAATCTCGCCCGTCTTGCGGACAACTTCGCGAACGTAATCCTCGATTCCCTTCATGAAGCCGGGGAGCTCCGCCGTGCCGCGATGGATGCGGTGCAGATACGCTTCCCACTGTCCTGTCATGGCGGGGCTTTTCACTTCGGGATGCACCACTTCGATCAGCCGGATGCCTTTGTCAGTGGCCTCCAGGCTCTTCCCGTTCCGCAGAACGTACTCGCGCTTCAACAGCACTTCGATGATGGCGGCACGCGTGGCGGGCGTCCCAAGCCCGGTTTCCTTCATCGCGTCTGAGAGCTCTTTTTCATCCAGCGTCGCGCCCGCGGTTTCCATGGCGGTGAGCAGCGTAGCTTCTGTGAATCGCTTTGGGGCGCGCGTCTTCTTGCGGAGCACCTCGACATCCACCACATCCTGCGCCTGCCCTTGTGCGAGCCCGGGCGGCAGCAGCGCTTGGTCCAAGTCCTCCTGACCTTGTTTCGGACGCCTGGTTGATTTCGGAGGCGGCGCGTCTAGCACTTTCCATCCGGGCTGCTGCACCGCGCTGCCCGAAGTGTGATAACGGTCGACTATCGCCGCGTTGCGGATCGCGGTAATCACGGTGGTCACCGACCAGATGTGGTCATCGTGCCAGGCGCTGAGCAGGCGGCGGCAGACCAGGTCGTAGATCTTATGTTCATCAGGCGGCAGCGTGGCCGGGGCCGCGCTCGTGGTGGGGATGATGGCGTGGTGGTCGGTAATCTTCGCATCGTCCACGTAACGGCGTCCCAGCAGGCGCTCGCCCGTGCCCGGCGCCAGCAGCTCGCTATAAGGCCCCTTGATCGATGTGACCACGCGCGGTAGCGTTTTCGCCACGTCCTGCGACAGGTGGCGGCTATCGGTGCGCGGATAGCTGATCAGCTTGTACTTTTCGTAAAGTGACTGGGCGGTATCGAGCGTTTTTAGCGCGCTGAAGCCGAAGAGGCGGTTGGCGTGGCGCTGCAGTTCCGTCAGATCGTAGAGCAGCGGCGGAGGCATGCGCTGCGTTTTGGCTTCGATGGATTCAATGGCCGCCCGTCCGGTGCGCGCCCGCCCGGCGATCCGCCCCGCTTCTTCGCCGTCCGCAGGCAACCGCATGGCCTGTTGCAGCGATTCTTTATCCGCTCCGGCCGCGGCACGATCGCGCAGCCATGTGCCCTGATACGTCTGATCGGCAGGCAGCCCCTGCGGGTGGAACGTAGCGGCCACCTCCAGGTAGTCTTCGGGCACGAAGCGGCGGATGGCGAGTTCGCGCTCGGCTAACAGCGCGAGGGTCGGAGTCTGCACGCGCCCCACCGAGAGATCTTCGCCGTACGTGAGCGAATACGCGCGCGAGAGATTCATGCCGACGAGCCAATCGGCACGGCTGCGGCCGCGAGCGGCATCGGCCAGCGAGTCGTAATCGGCACCGGGCCGGAGCGCTTCGAAGCCGCGCCGGATTGCATCCGGGGTCAGCGACGAGATCCACAAGCGGCTCACCGGCTTTCCGCATCCCGCAGCTTCGTAGATGTAGCGGAAGATCAGTTCGCCTTCACGACCGGCGTCCGTAGCGCACACTACGCGCGACACTTTCGCCGACGTGAGGATTCGCTTCACCGTATCGAATTGATCGCGGGTTCTTTCGTAGACCACCAGCGGCCACTCGTGCGGCAGCATGGGCAACGATTGTCGCCGCCACTGCTTCCATTCGGGATGGATCTCATGCGGCTGCGCCAGCGCCGCCAGGTGCCCGATGGCCCAGGTGACGACGTAGCCGTTCCCATACAGGTAGCCGTCGCCTTTATTGCCGGCGCCGAGCACCTTCGCGATGTCGCGTGCGACCGAAGGTTTCTCGGCCAGCACCGCCACAGTTCCGGGTTCCGCTGCCGTCATGGTCAACGCATAGTTTAACGGTCGGCGCAGTCTCGCCGCGCCAGTGTGACCTTCGTTGCTCAATCGCACGACGAATTGCCGGGCGCTCCGTCAAGAGTCAACTCTCCTGTCGGAATCGTATCGTGCAGCATGGGTGAGAGGTTCGATGATCTGCTGCTGGTCAGAACGAATGCAAGTCTATCGCGCAAAGCCAACGCGGTCAGCGACCTCGATCAGAAAATCGAGGCCGCAACGGGGCTTGCATCTGAAGTGGTCGAGGCGCCGGGGTGCGAAAACGATGATCGCAGCTTCGAGCGTATCCAATTGGAATGAAAGGGGATGGAGCGGGAGACGGGGATCGAACCCGCGACCAACAGCTTGGAAGGCTGTGACTCTACCACTGAGTTACTCCCGCCGGTTCCAATTCATTGTACCAGCGGTTGCCGTACCGGGTGCAATCCCCTTACATTGAAGATTGCACGAGATGAGCATCGCCGCTGCCGTCCTCGATGCCGTCCGGTCGGAGACGGCGGCCCGGCCCGGCGCCAAACCTCTCCGCGCCGGGTTGCGCATTGGCGAGCTCTCGGGCGTGGAACCCGATTCGCTGCGGTTCTGCCTGGAAGCCCTGATCTTCGAGACCGACCTGGAAGCCCTCACCTTCGAGATCGAGACTCTCCACTGGACCCGCCGCTGCCGGGCATGCGGATCCGAGTTTCGCGTCGAGAATTGGAACCCGGCATGTTCCGCCTGCCAGTCGGCCGACACGGAAGCCGCCGGTGGTGATGAAATGGAATTGTCGTACCTCGAATTGGAGGAACCCTGATGCGCGTGCCGCTGGAACGTAAGGTGCTCAACGAAAACGATCGGATCGCCGCCGGGCTGCGTGAGAGGTTCACGGCCCAGGGCACGCTCTGCGTCAATCTCATCAGCTCGCCCGGATCCGGCAAGACCGCGCTGCTCGAACGCACCCTCGCGGGGTTCGACCCCTCGCGGCGCGTGGCCGTCCTGACCGGCGATATCCAAACCGACAACGACGCCCGCCGCCTGGCCCGCTTCGGGTTTCCCGTGCGTCAGATCACTACCGGCGGAGCGTGCCACCTGGATGCCCGCATGGTCGTTCGCGGCCTGGAGGGTTGGGACCTGGAGGGTCTTGAAATTCTCTTCGTGGAGAATGTCGGCAACCTCGTGTGCCCCACGAGCTATGACCTGGGCGAGGAAGCGCGGGCCGTCCTGTTGAGCGTCACCGAAGGCGAGGACAAGCCGCTGAAATATCCCGCCACCTTCCACCACGCCGACGTCATGGTCCTGAACAAGATCGACCTGTTGCCGTACGTCCCCTTTCAGGCCGACCTGGCCTGCGAGAACGCCCGGCGCGTGCAGCCCGAAATCGAAATTCTCAAGGTCTCCTGCACCACCGGCGAAGGCCTCGACTGCTGGTGCGCCTGGCTGACCCAACGTTTATGACCGATTTCCCCCTTCTGAACGCCGTGATTTTCGCCGCCCTCGGCCTCATCGTCTTCGGCGTGGCCTTCTCGATCGTTTCGCGGCTCTTCCCGTTCGACCTCTGGAAGCAGATCGTAGTGGAGAAGAACGTGGCCGCCGCGATTGTGGCCGGGGCCGTGGCACTCGGACTCTGCTGGATCATCGCA
Source organism: Bryobacterales bacterium (assembly GCA_963796485.1). Taxonomy (GTDB): domain Bacteria; phylum Acidobacteriota; class Terriglobia; order Bryobacterales; family Bryobacteraceae; genus CAWCDJ01. Next base: position 853,683 of record CAWCLV010000004.1, on the reverse strand, counting down.
TCCACGATGCACTGAACGCCGTCCGCCAATTCACGCCGGGAGGGGCGGCCGACGAGCGTGCCGCCGGGATCGCGTTTCATGCCGCGGCGCCGGGACCTGGCGCGGTTATATGCGCCCTCCTCACATAGAGCCGCGACCGTGAGGGAGCGGGCTACTCCGCCGCTACCCCGCCCGCTTGCTTACGCGCGCGGCTCTGTGTCCAAGGGGCACGCCAGGGGTCGGGCCCCGAAGGAAGCAGCGGATTGCCGAGCGTGGCGGGCGCCTGGGCCTGAAAACCGGCGGTCGTGAAGCACGGGGCGGCAACTGCGGCGAAGCGGTGTCCGATAGCCAAAATCGTATTGTATTTGACTCCGCACCCCGGGGTTTGGAACAATGGAATCGCCCCCGATTGTGCGGATGTGGCGGAATTGGCAGACGCGCTAGATTCAGGTTCTAGTTCTCGCAAGGGAGTGGAGGTTCAAGTCCTCTCATCCGCACCATAATCCTCCTTGTGGCAATATAAAAACTATGCTTTTCGAAGCCGACAAGGTGATGTTCGAGATCTACCGGGAAACCGAGTACACCGGAAAGTATCGCGTCGTCTATTTCACCGAGCTGCAGGACCACAACAAGGAATCCGAGATTAACCACGCCATGGCCGGCGAGCATTTCTTCGACGGCTTCATCAAGAACTTCCGGAAGGATGAAGCCAAGGAGATCATCACCTCCTTGCTGGCGCGGCTCAATGGCGGCGAACACGTGGACCCGCAGGAAGTCGAGCGCGTGCTCGGCGACCACCTGGCCTGATCCCTTGCGCATCACCCGTTTTCCCAGTATTTCCGGGCAGCAGTTTCTGGGCTGCGCCGCCGCGTTTGTCGATTCGATTTCGGGCGAGTTGAACGCCGCGGCGGTGGCGTTGCGCCGGCTTGAGGGGCAGGGCAAAGGGCGCGCCTTCGCGTACGAAATGACGCTCGACACCCACCGCTACGGTGCTCTGATCGTCCTCGACCGGTGGACCGCGCTGGTTCGGGCGTTCGGGCCGCATCTCGAACTTCACGAGGCGCCCGGGATCGTCGCCGATGCGCCGGCGCGCGTGCAGGCGGCGGAGAAGATCCTCAGCCGCACGAACCAGTTACTCGATGCGGCCGAAATCTATTCCAGCGAGCTGGCGGAAGCGTGCCTTTTGGCTTTCCGTGAAGTGGACAGAACATTCGCGGAGGAGCGCGCCATCACGGAACGGTATGGCACGCTCGGTCCGATGTTGTCCGCGGATTACAAGGAGGCGCGGCGCATCTTCCTCGAAGACCTCGCCGCGCGCTGAGGACTATTTCGAGAGGGATTTCAGCTTCTCGTCGAACATGCCGTAGGGCATGGCGCCGATCATCAACTCGCCATCCACCCCTTCCGGCGTGCTCCTGCCGACGATGAACGATGGCGTCCCGGTCGCCCCGAGTTTCATCGCTTCCATCACGTTGCTCTGAACCTCGTTCTTGTACTTCCCGCTTTCCACGCAGGTGCGGAACGACGGGATGTCCATCTTCAATTCGGTGGCATCGCCGACCAGGCTGGCCATATCCAGCTTGTCGGGGTTCTTGGCCATGATGTCGCGGAGCGTCCAGAACTGCTTCTGGTCGGCTGCGCAGCGGGCCGCCTGCGCCGCGCGCATCGCGTTGGCGTGGAAATCGAGCGGCATGTCGCGGCTATAGAACCGGAGCTTCCCGGTATCGATATAGTCCTTCTTCAGTTCGGGAAACGTGGTGAGGTAAAAGCGCTGGCAGAACGGGCACTGGTAGTCGGTAAACTCCACCATTGTCAGCGGCGCATCCTTGGAACCGAGCATCTCGCCCCCCTCCAGCTTCAGCTTCGCCTCGGTGGGCTGTTCCTGCGCGGGCGCCGGCTTGGCCTGCTTTTCCAGCAACTGGCGGATCTGGCGGAGCTCGTTGATGATCTCATCCGCCTGCTGTTTGCTGATCCCGGGCTCCTGCGCGCCGAGGGGCAGCAACAAAGCCATCGGCATCAGCGCGTGCAATGCGTATCGAAAAACCTTCTGCATGTGAAAACCTAGCGTTTCTCCAGCATCAGCAGATACTGGGAATTTCTGATCGTCTCTTTCTCCATGACCAGGTGAAAACGGTTGGCTTCCACCTCTTTGATGACGTCCGGCATATCCAGCCGGATGTGCGTCATGGCCATCCCGTTCGGCATCGCGTCGGGCCGCTTGTAATACTCCACGATTATCAGTTTGCCATCGGTCTTCAGCGATCGATGGATGGCCGCCAGCATTTTGTCCGGATAATCGAAATGATGGTACACATCGAGTGCCAGGACTGTATCCATTTGCCCTTCGGGCAGACCGGGGTCATTCGGAGTACCTTTCACGAACGTGACGTTTTGCAGCTTCTGGTTCTCCACGCGCTGCCGGGCCGCGGTCAGGAAATCGTCGAAGATATCTTCCGCGACGACCTTGCCCTCGAGGCCGACCGCACGGCTCAGGAACGGCAGCATGTAGCCGATCCCGGTGCCGACATCGGCCACCGTCATTCCTTTCCCGATCCCCATGGTGCGGACGAGTTCCATGGGCCGCTGGATTTCGTCGCGTTCGGGGTTGCCCAGTCCCCGGGCCACGGCCTGCCGCTGCTGCTCCGTGCGGTAGCCGGAGTTTGCCTGCACCGCAACCTGTGCGGAGAGTGCCCCGGCCAGCGCCAGCGCCGCAAGCGCGGCAGCCAACTTCATAAAGCGGTTTCCATCGGCAGTGCCAGTGGCGTCTCCAGCAGGAAGTCCAGTTGCGCCATTTCCTCCACGGCATCCCGGATCGACTGTTCGGAAGTCGGCTCCACCGTGATGACGAACGGCAGGTCGTGCTTGGTGGTGCACGGCTCCTGCAGGACGGCTTCCAGGCTGATGTTCTTGCTTGCCAGGACCCCCGCCAGCTTGGCGATAATGCCCGGGCGGTCCGACACTCGGAAGCGCAGGTAGTAGGCGCGCTTTTGCAGGGTCACCGAAACCGGCCGGTACTCGCCGAGCCGCTCGTGGGCGAACGGCGAAACGCGCTCGGGGCTGCCGCTCCGGATCTCCCGCGCCACCCGCATCAGGTCGCTGACCACGGCCACGCCCGTGGGGTGCGCTCCCGCGCCCCAGCCGTAGTAAAAGGTGTCTTCCCCGTACTGGCCCTTCACCCACACGGCGTTGTACGGTCCCTGCACACCGGCCAGGATAGTGGACGTGGGAATCAGCGCCGGCCGCACGAAGAGGATCAGACCGTTCTGCACTTTCCGCGCGCCGCAAATCAGGCGGATGGTGTGGTTCAGCTGCCGCGCATACTGGAAGTCGAGCGGAGAGATGCGGCGGATGCCCTCCATGAAGATGTCCGAAGGCGTGATCTTCTCGCCGAAGGCGAGGGCCGCCAGCAGCACCAGCTTTGACCGCGCGTCGTAGCCGTCGATATCGGCGCTGGGGTCGGCCTCCGCGTAGCCCAGTTTCTGCGATTCCTCGATGAGCGCATCAAGCGGCAGGTGCCGCTTTTCCATTTCGGTGAGGATGTAATTGCAGGTGCCGTTCAGGATGCCATAGAGCGCAATCAGGCGGTCACCCGAGATCCCTTCGCGCAATACCGCGTGGATCGGAATCCCGCCGCACACGCTGGCTTCCATGGCAAGATTGATGCCCGCGCGGATGGCGCGATCCCAGATCTCCGGTCCGCAGGACGCCATCAGTTCCTTGTTCGCCGTCACCACGGATTTCCGGTGCGCGATCGCCGCCTCGAAAATCTCGGCCGCCACGGTAGTGCCGCCTACCAGTTCGGCCACGATCTGCACGTCGGGGTGCGCCACCACTTCGCGCCAGTCGGTGGTCCGGAAAACGTCGCCGAGAGCCGGCGGAAGCTGCCTGCTCTGGACGGAGCGGCTGCACACGGCAGCCACTTTCAGCCGGAATCCGAGCTTTAGCGCAATCGAATCAGCGTTTTCCGCCAGAATGGCAAGCGTCCCCGAGCCCACGTTGCCCAAGCCGACGATTCCTACCTTTACTTCCTCCATATTTGTTCCATGATAACAAGGACGATTCGGCCGCCCCTCCGTCTTGGCTATCATAGGGGCAGGTTCTGCCATGAAACGACGTTTCGGGCAATTTGCGCTTGCGTTGACTTTGGCGGCCGCCGTCTCTCTGGCATTCCCGCAACGCGGTGGCGAGGGACGCGGGGGCCTGGATGAGGATCAAAACCAGAACAACGTGGAACTGCCGAATGGCAAGCTGCAGCGCGATGAGATCCTGAAGGCCGAGTATGAGCAGAACCTCAAGGACTCTGCCCGGCTTGCCGACCTTGCCCGGCAGTTACAGACCGACCTGGAAAAGAGCGACCGGTTCGTTCTTTCCCTCGATACCCTGAAGAAGACGGATGAAATTGAAAAGCTGGCGAAGAAGATCCGTTCCCGCCTGCGGCATTATTAGTCTGCTGGCCTGCGGACTGGTGTCGGCCCAGGCTCCCGCGAAAGCGCCCGCGATTGCGCTGGTCGATGCGGCCGATGCGCCGCAGTGGGAGGCATTTGCGAAAAGCGCAGGCTGGCGCATCGTCACGCCCGCCGCCGCCGGCGATCCGGACGCCCGCGCGCGGGCCGTCGCCGATGCCGTGCGCAAGGCGGAGGCGGCCGGCGAGATCGATCCGTCGCGCGTCTATCTCGTGGGGCGCGGCGGCGCCTCGCCCCTGGTCTTCTACACGGTTTCGCGCGTGCCGGACCTCTGGGCCGCGGCGGTGGCGATCGAAGGCTCTCCCCAGCCGGCCATCGATACCGGCCGCATCTTCGGCGTGAACTTCCGCGACGTGCCCGTGCTCTGGGTGGGCAACGGCGAAGGGGACCAGTCGCTTGCCGCGAAGCTGAAAGACGCCGGCCTCAACGTGGAATGGCGCGCGGCCGACAAGTCTTTCACCGATGCGGCCATTCTCTCCTGGCTGCAATCGCATACGCGCGAAGAATTCCCCACCGAAATCGATTGCGAGACGAATTCGCCGGCGTTCGCGGGCTGCTACTGGATCCGCATGACCAAATTCGACGCCGGCGAGCGCAATGACGTCCTGCCCTCCACGAGAATTGCCGCCGCTTCGAGCGCAGCCCTCGACCTGGGAGGCTTCGGGTATAGCGCGAAGGATCCCGGCCCCGGCCTGCTGGTTTCGCTGCCCGACAAATACAGCGGCCCGTTAAAGGTAGGCGATCGAATTGTGGCTCTCGAGGGCCGCCCGGTCGAAAACGCCAAACTGTACTTGCTGATGATGGCGAAATACACCGAGGAGCGCCCGATCGTGGTCACCGTGGAGCGCGGCCAAAACCGCATGCGCGTGGAGACGCGCGTCATTCTGCCGCGCCGGGAAGCGGTCGTCACGGCGCGCGTCCAGGCGCAATACCTTCCCGGCGAGAAGCAGATCCAGATCATCAGCCGGACGGTCACCGAGATGCGGATTACCGTGCCGGAGGCATGGTCGCAGGGTGCGCAGCTCTTCTGGAACGGGTTGATGCTCGATAAGATCGACGGCCCCGGCTGTTACGACCTGTCTATAGACAAGGAACTTCTGCATGCCGCCCGGTGCCAGTGATCGCGCCACTCTGACCCGCTGCGGCTGGGCCTCCACGGAGGAAATGGCTGCCTACCACGACCAGGAATGGGGCGTGCCGGCCCACGACGATCGCGCCCTGTTTGAATTCCTCATTCTCGAAGGCGCGCAGGCCGGCTTGAGCTGGTCCACCATCCTGCGGAAACGGCCGAACTATCGGAAAGCCTTCTCCCGTTTCGACCCGCGCAAAGTGGCGCGCTATGACGGCGAGAAGTGCGCCGCCCTGCTGCTTGATGCAGGCATCGTTCGCAACCGGCTGAAGATCGCCGCCGCCGTCGCCAACGCCAAGGCATTCCTCGCCGTGCAGAAAGAGCACGGCACGTTCGACGCCTACATCTGGCAGTTCACCGGCGGTAAGCCGCTCCAGAACCATCGGAATAGCCTCAAAGACGTTCCCGCGCGCACCGCCGAATCGGACGCGATGAGCAAAGACCTGGCGCGCCGCGGCTTCAAGTTCGTCGGTTCGACCATTTGTTACGCTTTCATGCAGGCCACGGGAATGGTCAACGATCACGTCGTCACCTGCTACCGGTACAAGGAACTGCGGTGAAAGAGGTCGTCCGCCGCCTGATGCGCGCTCCGAAAAGCGAGCAGCGGGACGCCGCCTTCCGCAAGGTCATCCGCCAGATCCCCCGCGGCAAAGTGGCCACCTACGGGCAAGTCGCGGCGGCGGCCGGTTATCCGCTCTATCACCGCCACGTCGCGCAGTTGCTCGCCAAAAGCGGCGGGACGCTTCCCTGGCAGCGGGTGGTGGGCTCCGGCGGCGCCATAAAGCTGAAGTACGAAGCCGGGCTCGAGCAGCGCACCCGCCTCGAAATGGAAGGCGTGCGCTTCCGCGGCAAGTGCGTGGATATGGTGGAGCACCAGTTCCGGTTCCGGACCTGGGAGTTAGAATAGCGGCTTGGGCCGAACCCTGGGAATTCTCGCTCTCGCCGTGGGAGCCGCTGTGCCCCTTTGCAGCCAGTTCAACGGCTTGGCGACGCCTTACGACGGCTCCGTCGTTTACTTCTCTTCCACCCTCAGTCTGAAGGGCGCCGGTCAGCCGAGTTATGGGAAGCTCTTCGTGGCGGACGAATCCGGCGTACGCCTCTTCCGTCTGCTGCCAAAGTCCGATTTGGTTTGGACGGGCTCCTGTGTCACCGGCGCCCAATATTCGCTCGATGCCGCGGAGGTCACCGCCGATGGCAAAACGGTCGCGGCCCCCGGGCAGTTGAGCCATTCCGTCGGTTGCCGTGGCTTTTTGACGGCCACGGATCTGATTACGGCCGGGGGCGACCAGCAACTCCCCGGCTACGCATACCTCAGTCCCGGCGGACGCTTTGCGATTTCCGACACCACGACGAGCGTCTTCGGTCCGGCATCTCTGCTGTTTCTGGATTTGCAGACGGGCCAGCAGACGCCCGTTTCCCTCCCTGCCACGCCTGGCCCATGGCCGGTGGTCTTTCCGGCCAGCCGCCAGGCTGTCGCAAACGACGGCACAGCGGTTTTCTCGCTTGCCAGCGCGGGCTACATCGCCCACCCGGACGGGGCAGTCCAGCCCTTCCCGGTTCCGGGCGCGAGTGCTCTGGCCATCGACGCCGCGGGCGACGTGGTGCTCTACGCCGAGTCCGGTAACGTCCGCCGTCTGAATCTGCAAACCCAGCAGGATAATTTGGTTTTGAGCGGCCAGACGAATGTCTTGGGTTTGAGCGCGGACGGCCAGCGCGCTCTGTTTCTGCGCGAAGACCAGGCCTGGGTCATCCAAACGGACGGTACGGGCATGCGCCAGGTAACCAGCGAGCCAGGATGGATCACCGCCGCAGTCCTCTCGGGCAACGGGCGCATCGTTTATGCCGAGACCAACGCGGGAAGCCTGCTCGAGTTCGATCTCGAGACTGGAACCCGTGTCGAACTCACCGGCCGCACGCCGTATCTCGCATCCGGCGGCGCAACCGACGCGGGCCTCTCGACGACCGTAAACGGATCCGGCCTGTCGGACGCATCCTTTCAGGCAACTCCGCCGGTACCCACATCATTGGGAGGTGCCGGCGTCCAGATCGGAAGCCAGAACGTTCCTGTATTGCAACTCAGTCCCACGAGCGTCGGCTTCCTCGTGCCCTGGAATATCCAGGCGGGCACTCAGACTTTGACGGTTCTCTCGCCGGGCGTTCACTCACCGTTCGACTTCCCCACGGCGGATATCCTGATCACGGCAGGCCCGAGGGCGGGTGATGTTTGGCACCAGTTCTGGCAATCGCAGGTCAACAACGGCAGTCCCACGCATCCCGGCGAAATCATTCATGTCTACGCCGTCGGCCTGGGGCCGGTCAACCCGGAGGTGCCGCCTGGTTCCGTTGCGCCTTCGAGCGAGCCCCTGGCGCGCCTGGCCTCGCCCCTGACCTGCTCGAATTCGACGGTTCTGTTCGCTGGCCTGGAGCCAGGATCGCTGGACCGCATCTACCGGGTAGACCTGCGCATCGGCGCCCAGACGGGCTATCTCCAGTTTGGGTGCTCTCTGGGCGCGAATAATTTCGTTTTCCTGACGCTCTACGTGGTGCCGAGGCGCGAGGCCGGCCGAGGCCCCGGAGTGCCGCCGCCCCGGCTGCCGCGCCACTAGCGCAGCTTCCAGCGGCCCTCCGCGAAATCCGCTTCCGCGTCCGTCCACGTCCCGAATTTCGCGGCCATTTGCCCGCCGTCCACGACTATTGTCGCGCCCGTGACATACGACGCCAGATCCGAGGCCAGGAAGACGCTCGCGGCGGCCACTTCCTTCGGATCTCCGCCGCGCCCCAGCGGAATCTGCCGGAAATAATCGCGCAGGATTTCGGGGCTCGAAAAGTGCCGCTCCGTCAGCCGCGTCCGGATCAGCCCCGGACAGACCGCATTGACGCGTATCTCGTATGGCCCGAGTTCATTCGCGGCGGTGCGCACCAGGCCGAGCAGCCCCGCCTTGCTGGCGTTGTATGCCGCGAGCCTGGCTTCGCCGTCGAAGGAATTGGTGGAAGCGGTCAGCACGATCGTGCCGGTGCGCCGCGGTTTCATTAGCCGCGCCGCGGTTTGCACGGTGTGGAATGCACCCGTGAGGTTGACCGAAATAATCCGCTCCCACTCCGCCGCCGGCAGATCCCAAAAGTCGGATTCCGAAGCGATTCCCGCGTTGGCAATCAGGATGTCGGGCGTACCGCTCGCGGCAAACGCCGCTTCGAGCGAATCGCGACTGGTCACATCGGCGGCGCATGCCTGCGCCCCGATCTGCCTCGCGGCCGAGCATGGGTCCTCGCGTTCCAGGTCGAAGATCCACACCCGCGCGCCGTTCTCTATGAGCAGCCTGGCCGCGGCAAACCCGATCCCGTTGGCGCCGCCCGTAACCACCGCCAGCTTGCCTTTGATGCCGGCCTCCAGCATTCTCGCTCACGTCCCTTCAGCGTACTCACCAATCGTACAATCGGAATCGATGGCAAAGAGTACGGCGCCGGCCGCGGTCGCGCGGGCACGGGCCGCGTTTCTCGACCTGCTGAACGACGCTTCCATTTCGGATCTCCGCCGGGCCCGTTTGTTCGGGCAACTCGTTGGTGAACTCAACGGCTTCATCCTCGAGATTCGGGCCCGGCTGCCCGAACCGCCTGAACGCGAGTTCGATTTTCCGAGAATTTGACGCGAGGTCGGATGACCGGACGCGCAGACGGCCTTCACTCGAACTGCCGCCAGAACTTGAGCACGTCCGCACGGCAGTGGCATTCGCTGCACTCGGCAAGGTGCTGCGCCACGGCTATCGCCTCGGATTCGGGCAAACCCACGGTAAGAAGTTGCTCCAGCACCTCGCTGCTGAGGTGTTCCGTAGGCGGCACGTCGTCCGGGTCTCCACATAGGTTCGCCAAGGCTTGCGATTATATCCGCAGATTCCAGGCGCGGCAACATTTCGAGCGGGCGTGTTTCGAGCGGGCGTCAGGTACTATCGAATCTACCCGCCGAAAGAGTCAGTGCCGGGTGCTATCATCGAAACCCTGATGCTGAAACTGTCTCTGCTCGCCTTCAGCCTCGTGATGATGGCATTTGCCGCCGATCTCCCGAGCAAAAAATACCTGAACCTTGCCGCCATCAAGCGCATGGTCGCCGCCGCGGAAGCCGAAGCGCAGCAGCGGAACGTACAGGTCACGCTCTGCATCGTCGATGAGAGTGGAAACCTGCTGTTCCTGCAGAAGGCGGACGGCGCCGGCCTGAACACGATTCAGTTCGCGCAGAAGAAAGCCCGCTATGCCGCACTCTACGGCCGGCCGTCGAAAGCTGCCGCGGACCAACTGAAGGACGGCAATCTTCAGGTCCTGGTCTACCCCGATGGCTTCCCCAACCAGGGCGGGCTGCCGGTGAAGTTCGAAGGGAAGACCATCGGCGGGATCGCAGCCAGTGGTGCTGCCTCCGAAGTGGATGAAGCCATTTCACAGGCCGCCATCGACGCCCTCCTGAAAGACTGAGTACTTGCAGGCGCCGGAACGCCCGATTTGGGACAATGGCGCCATGCATTTGCGCCTGCTTTCGCTGATTCTGCTGCTGGCCCCGTACGTGATGGCGCAAGACATCGCGTCGCAGGCCGACCAGTTCGTCCAGGCATTCGTCAACCAGAAGCGCTTCCAGGGCGCGGCCCTGCTGGCTCGCGACGGGAAGCCGCTCTACCGCAAAGCATATGGGCCGGCCGACGCCGAGTGGGACGTGGCCAATACGCCGGACGCGAAGTTCCGGCTCGGCTCCATCACCAAGCAGTTCACCTCGGCTCTCATCCTGCAACTGGTGGAGCAGGGCAAGATCAAGCTCGATGATTCCATCCTCAAGTACTATCCCGAGGGTCCCAAAACCTGGCAGCCGGTGACGATCCATCACCTGCTGTCTCACGAATCCGGCATTCCCAGCTATACCGAGATTCCGGAATTCTTCGCCAAAATGGCCGGCACGGCGCGCACCCCGGTCGAAATCATCCGGTTGACCCAGGACAAGCCGCTGAAGTTCGCGCCCGGAACGAAATACGAGTACGACAACACCGGCTACATCATCCTCGGTTACGTCATCGAGAAGGTGACCCGCCGGAAATACGAGGACCAACTGCGCAGCGCCATCCTCGACCCGCTCGGCATGAAGGACACCGGGTTCGACCACTACACGGAGATACTGCCGCACCGGGCCGAAGGGTACGAGTATGTGAGCGGGAAGCTGCAGCGCGCGCCGTTCCTCGATATGTCGCTGCCGTATGCCGCCGGGTCGCTCTACTCCACGGTGGACGACCTGCTCAAGTGGGACCAGGCGCTGTATGGCACCGCCGTGCTGAGCGAAGCCTCGAAGCGGAAGATGTGGACGCCGAACCTCGGCGACTACGGCTACGGCTGGATGATCGCGAAGCGGTTCGGGACCACGGCGCTCGAACACGGCGGCGGCATCAACGGCTTCAACACGATGCTCATCCGCCTGCCGGAGAAGAAGCTGACGGCGATCGTTTTAGCTAATGCCAACACTCCGGCTACGGGCCCGATTGCCGCCGGCCTGCTCGCCATCGCGCTCGGCCAGCCGGTCCAGGTGCCCAAACAACACCAGAGCATCACCCTCACTCCCGAACAGGTGAAACCGTTCGAAGGAACGTACGCGCTCAACCCGAACTTCGCCCTGAAGATCTGGCCGGAGGACGGCCACCTGATGACGCAGGCCACGCACCAGGGCGCAGTCCGCATCGATCCCGAATCGCCTACCCGCTTCTTCAATGACCAGATCAACGCCGAGATCGAGTTCGAGCGCGATGCCGAAGGCAAGTACAGCTCGCTCACGCTGTATCAGAATGGCGCGGTGCTGAAGTTCAAGCGCCAGTGACCGTGCAGGAACGCGCGTTGGCAGCGCTGGTGCGGTTACGTAACGGGAGGCAATATGCCGGGAAAAAAGGCGCACCACCCGCGCGAACCGAAAAAAGGAGTGCAAGCCGCGAGCTCCGCGCCCGGTAAGGCTCGTAAGAGTTCCGGACAAACCGAAGGCCAGTTCAGCCGCGATCCCAAGGGACGAAAGGGCCAGTATGGCGGCGCCGGGGATTCACCCCTGACTAAGAAGTAGGGGGCTATACTGGGCTGGTGGCCGACTACCAATTCACACGCCGGGCGTTCGTAGGTGCGATGACCGCGCTCGGGCTCTCCGCCGCCGACGACGGCTGGATCGAACTCTTCAACGGACATAGCCTCGAGGGCTGGCGTCCGAGCGAACACAAAGACTCCTGGAAGGTGGTGGACGGGCAGCTTTCGGCCCAGGGTCCGCGGTCCCACCTGTTCTACCAGGGCCCGGTGCACGGCGCTGACTTCCGCAATTTCGAGCTGGAAGTCGAAGCGCTGGCGAAACACGAGTGCAACTCCGGCGTGTACTTCCACACGCGCTACCAGGAAAGCAATTTCCCGCAGAAGGGGTTCGAGGTCCAGATCAACAACACGGCCACCGGCGAAGGCACATACCGCGAGCGCAAGAAGACCGGCTCGCTTTACGGGCTACGCAATATCTACCGCCAGTTCATCCCCGACGACCAGTGGTTCAAGATTTACGTCGCAGTGCGCGGCAAGAACGTACAGGTGCGGCTCAACGGCATGCTGGTGGTGGACTACACCGAGCCGAACCCGCCCATCATCCCCGACGGAATGGAACGGGAGCGGTTCCTCGACCACGGCACCTTCGCGCTGCAATGTCACAACGACGGCTCGTTAGCGCGGTTCCGCAGCGTGCGAGTGCGTCCGCTGCCCGAGAACACGCCCACGCCGGGCCCGATCCCGGTGGCGGACGAGACATTCAAGCAGATCATCGACGTCGGCCGGCACAACATTCCGATGGCGGACTTCCACGTCCACCTCAAGGAGGGGTTGACGCTCGAACAGGCGCTTGCCAAATCGCGGCGCGATGGCATCGAGTATGGACTCGCCGTGAATTGCGGGAAGGGCTTCCCCACCGAGACGGACGACGCCGTGCGGGCCTTCTTCGAGACCATGAAGGGTCAGCCCTGCTTCATTGCGATGCAGGCCGAGGGCCGCGAGTGGACGCAGATGTTCTCGCGCCGCGCCGCCGGGCTCTTCGACTACATCTTCACCGACTCGATGACCTGGACCGACAACCACGGCAAGCGCATGCGAACGTGGCTCCCCGCCGAAGTCGGGACGATTACGGACCCGCAGGAGTTCATGGATACCCTGGTGGACCGTGCGGTAGGCATCCTGGACCACGAGCCGGTCGATATCTATGTGAACCCGACCTTCGTGCCGGACCAGTTGCAGAAGGATTACGAGACGCTGTGGACGGATGCGCGCCGTAAGAAGGTGATCGACGCGGCGGTGCGCAACGGCATCGCGATCGAGATCAACAACCGCTACAAGCTGCCCAGCCCGTCGTTCATCAAAATGGCGAAGGCGTCCGGCGCCAAATTCACGTTCGGCACCAACAATACCGGCCCGGGGGACCTCGGCCGTTGCGAGTATGGCCTCCGGATGGTGGAGGAGTGCAAACTGGTCTGGCAGGATTTCTTCGTGCCGGGCTCCGGGCCGAAGGCAATCGAACGTCGAGGCGACGCGCTGCGCGCGTAAATTGAGCACGTGGGGCGGACGAGGACGTCCGCCCCACGTGCCGGGCGCCCAAAAACAAACCGCTGCTAAAGCACAACCCGTGTGTCGCCCTCGCGGCGCGTAACCTTCTCCCGGTCGAGGTACTCCAACAGCGGGATGGCGTACTTCCGCGAGATGCCCGTCCAGTCCTTGAACGTGCCCACGTTGAAGCGCTCGCTCTTCCGCGGTTCGAGCAGCGCACGCAGCTTATCGATCGCCGCATGGTGAAACACCAACTCGTCGCTCACGCGGATCAGTCGTTTTTCGCGTAATAAAATTTGCAGCAGCGTACGCGCCCGCGCCGGCTCGACCCCCGATTTTGCGAGCACTTCCGCCATCGCCGGCACCGCCAGGCCGGCCTGCTCGAAAGCGCGCTCGATGGCCGCTTGCGCCTGCTCCTCGTCTTCCTTCAGAACCAGTTTGTGCCCCCGGGTACGGACGTTTTCGCCTTCGGCGATCAGGTCTTTCGCGTCGGCGATCAGCGCATCCAGGAGTTGCGGCGGGCATTCCGGCAGTTCGCGGCTGCGCAGGTCCTGCTTGGGAATGCCGGGCAGCAGCGGCTGCTTCGCGTGGAACTCGCGGACGGCTTTCACCAGTTTGTCGCGAGCGGACTGAAACCATCCACGGTCCACGTACCAGGTGCCCGCAATCGAAAACGGCGCCGCGGCCGCGATCTGGTCCCGCCGCAGGCCGGTCCGGGCGATCAGTTCGGACAATCCAATTCCGTATTTCGATTCGCGGATCAGAAGGGCAAGGCGCGCCCCGGCATCCCCCGACGCCATCACCTCCAGCCGCTCTCGAGCGGCCTCGCCTTTGCGGTACCGGCGCTCGCCGGTGTCCACTACCACGCCGCCGCCGATGGTCACCACCGGCGAGAACATGCGGATGATAAAGCGGTCGCCGGGCAGCAGCAGCGCCGGTTCGCGCAGCACGATCCGGGCGTACGCCGTCGCGCCCGGCCGTAGCACCGCTTCGCCCGAGAGCAGCCGCACTTCCGCCTCGATCTCCGCCGTGCCGGAGTGGAAGTGCACGGGCGCGCGGTGTTTCAAAGGCTTCGCGGAAGCCAGCAGGTCGAGCCGGCAATCCAGGTGGCGCACCGCGCGGAAAACTCCCGGTTCGGAGAGCACGTCGCCGCGCTGCACTTCCGCGGGTTCGATGTCCGCCAGGTTCACCGCGGTGCGCTGCCCGGCGACTGCCGCTTCCGCCTTCGACCCGTGGACTTGCACGCCGCGTACCCGCAATCGCCGCTCCGCCGGATAGAGTTCCACCTCCTGCTCTTTGTGAACCGCGCCGGAAATCAGAGTCCCCGTCACCACCGTGCCGAAACCCTTCACCGTGAAAACGCGGTCGATCGGCAGCCGGAAATGGCCGGCCGCGTTTTTCTCCGGGACGGCTGCGGCCGCGCTTGCCAGTTCCTTCCGGAGGTCATCCAGGCCGGCGCCGGTCGTGGAACTCACGGGAACAATCGGCGCGCCCTCCAGGAACGAGCCCGCCACGAGTTCCTCCACTTCCAGACGCACCAGGCCGAGGAGGTCCGCGTCCACCAGGTCGGATTTTGTCAGCGCAACGATCCCACGCGGGATTCCCAGCAGGCGGCAGATATCGAAATGTTCGCGCGTCTGCGGCTTGATCGATTCGTCCGCGGCCACCACGAACAGCACGAGGTCGATCCCGCCCACTCCGGCGAGCATGTTCTTGATGAAGCGCTCGTGCCCCGGCACGTCCACAAATCCCAGGCGCAGCGACGGCGTCAACTGCAGGTGCGCGAACCCGAGATCGATGGTGATGCCGCGCCGCTTCTCTTCTTCCAGGCGGTCGGCGTCGATCCCGGTCAGCGCTTTCACCAGCGCGGTCTTGCCGTGATCGATGTGTCCCGCGGTTCCGACGATGATGTGCTTCATGCCGCTTGTTACAGTGTAAAAGTGCTCGCGCTGCCGCTGCTGGCTCTCGTTGCCGGATCGTTCGTCTATTGCGTCCTCACGGTTGTCGCCGCGGTCCGGTATCGCGCGGTGACGCCGCCTCCATTGACAAAGGCTCCCCCCATCAGCGTACTGAAGCCGCTCGCCGGAGTCGATGAGGGACTCGAAGAAAATCTGCGCAGCTTCTTCGAGCAGGACTACCCCGACTTCGAGATTCTCTTCGCCGTGCGGAGCCCGGAGGACCCGGCCATCGCGGTTGTCGAGCGGCTGCGTGCGCGCTACCCGCGGGTTCGCTCCTGCCTCAGGGTCACCGGGGAGCCGCCGTATCCGAACGCCAAGGTGTACAGTCTGGACCGGATGCTCGCGGCGGCCCGGCATGACCTGATCGTAATGTCCGATAGCGACATCCGCGTCACGCCCGGAATGCTCACGGCGATCGCTTCGGAGTTTCAGGACCCCGTGCTCGGCCTCGCCACGTGCCCTTACCGCGCGGTTCCGGGGCGCAGTCCGTGGTCCACTATGGAGGCCGTCGGGCTGAACACCGAGTTCATCGGCGGAGTGCTGGTGGCCCGCATGCTCGACGGCATGAAATTCGCGCTTGGCCCGACCATTGCCGCCCGCCGGGAAGCCCTGGCCGCGATCGGCGGCTTCGACGCGATAAAAGATTACCTGGCCGAAGACTTCGTCATGGGCAAACTGGCGGCCGAGCAGGGGTGGGGCGTGATTCTTTCCTCCTACGTCATCGAGCACCGCATCGGCTCGCAGGCATTTGTTTCGAATGTGGTCCACCGGCTGCGCTGGAATCGCAGCACCCGGCGCTCGCGGCCGTGGGGCTATATAGGCCAGGTGTTTACGAATCCGCTGCCGCTGGCGCTGCTGCTGTGGGCTGCCAGCCCCGCCTGGTGGCCGGCGGCGGCGGCGACCGTCGCGCTCCGGGTAATCGCCGGATGGGCGACCGCGGGGCACGCGCTTCGTGACCCGCTCGTTCGCCGGCTTTGGTGGCTCGTGCCCGTCCAGGACATCGCCAGTTTTGTCGCCTGGATTGGCGGATTTTTCGGCAATACCATCGTCTGGCGAGGCCGCAGGTATTATCTGCTGCCGGACGGCCGTTTCGAACTCGTACAATAGTCCCGATGAATCGCCTCGACGAATTGCGGCGGCGCCATGCGGCCGCCGAGGAGGGCGGCGGCCCGGAACGCCGCGCGCGCCAGCACAAGGAAGGCAAGCTCTCCGCCAGGGAGCGCATCGAACTGCTGCTCGACGAAGGCTCGTTCGAGGAGCTCGATAAGCTGGTCACCCACCGCTGCCGCGATTTCGGCATGGAGAGCCAGGTGGTTCCCGGCGATGGCTTCATTACCGGCTACGGCCGGATCGATGGCCGCCTGGTTTACGTGTTCGCGCAGGACTTCACCGTCTTCGGGGGGTCTCTCTCCGAAACCAACGCACAGAAGATCTGCAAGGTCATGGACCTTGCGCTCAAGACCGGCTCGCCCGTGATTGGCCTGAACGATTCCGGCGGCGCTCGCATCCAGGAAGGCGTGCTTTCGCTGGCCGGGTATGCCGACATCTTCCTGCGCAACACGCTTTCGAGCGGCGTCGTCCCCCAAATCTCGGCCATCATGGGGCCATGCGCCGGGGGCGCGGTCTACTCGCCCGCCATCACCGATTTCGTGTTTATGGTGGACCACACCAGCTATATGTTCGTGACCGGGCCGGACGTCATCAAGACCGTCACCCACGAAGACGTCACGAAGGAGAAGCTGGGCGGATCGATGACCCACAACTCGGTCAGCGGCGTGGGCCATTTCATCTCCGCCGACGATGCCGAGTGCCTGCGCATGATCCGTGAGCTGCTCAGCTACATCCCGCAGAACAACCGCGAAGATGCGCCCCGGCGAACGACCAACGATCCCATCGACCGCATGGACCAGGCGCTCGACTCCATCGTGCCGCAGGAATCCAACCTGCCGTACGACATCAAAGACGTCATTCAACGCGTGGTGGATGACGGCGAGTTCTTCGAGGTGCACGAGCATTGGGCGAAGAACATCGTGGTCGGTTTCGCCCGCATGGACGGCCGCTCGATCGGGATCGTCGCGAACCAGCCGGCGTTCCTGGCCGGGTGCCTGGATATCAACTCCTCCGTGAAGGGCGCGCGCTTCGTGAGGTTCTGCGACGCCTTCAACATCCCGCTCCTCACCTTCGAGGATGTGCCCGGCTTCCTCCCGGGGACCGGGCAGGAGTTCGGCGGAATTATCCGCCACGGCGCCAAGCTGCTCTTCGCGTTCGCCGAAGCCACCGTGCCCAAGATCACCGTGATCACGCGCAAGGCCTACGGCGGAGCCTATTGCGTGATGGGGTCGAAGCACATCCGCACCGACGTCAATCTGGCTTGGCCCACCGCCGAGATCGCCGTCATGGGGCCGGAGGGCGCGGTGAATATCGTGTACCGCCGGGAACTCGCCGCCGCCGGCGATCAAAACGGCGTCCGGCAGCAGAAGGTGGAGGAGTTCCGCGACCGCTTCGCCAACCCCTTCGTCGCGGCCGAGCGCGGCTACGTGGACGATGTGATCGAACCGCATGAGACGCGCCCGCGCGTGATCCGCGCCCTGCGCATGCTGGAAAACAAGGTCGATACCATGCCTCGCAAGAAGCATGGCAACATTCCCCTATGAGCATCGCGCCGGATGACCGGGTTCCCGCCGCGCTGCTGGCGGGCCTGTGCGCGGTTTTTGTGTGGTCGTTTATCGGGTGCCGGGACGCGTTCACCTGGTTCCTCGAGACGGCGCCTGCCATGATCGCCATCCCCGTGCTGATCGCGCTCCATCGAAAACTGCGCTTCACGGACCTGGTGTATACCCTGATCGCCATCCACGCGTCCATCCTGATGGTGGGCGGCCATTACACCTATGAGCGCATGCCGGTGTTCAACTGGATTCGTGACGCTTTCCATCTGGACCGCAACTACTACGACCGCCTCGGGCATTTCGCCCAGGGGTTTGTCCCCGCGCTGATCGCGCGCGAGGTTCTGCTGCGGACTACGCCGCTCCGCCGCGGCAAGATGCTGGTCACCCTGGTGATGGGGCTGTGTATGGGGATCAGCGCGCTTTACGAGCTTTTGGAGTTCGCCGCCGCCAAACTCACCGGCACCGCGGCGGACGCGTTTCTGGGCAGCCAGGGAGACCCCTGGGATACCCAGTGGGATATGACGTGGTGCCTGATCGGTGCCGCCTGCGCGCTGCTGTTCTTCTCCCGCCTGCACGACCGCGCACTGGCGGAACGCAAGCTCGCGCTGGAGATGCCTGCGTGACGCGGGAAGAGGTCCTCGCCAGGCTTCGTGAAAGGGTTGTCGCCTTCGCGGCATCTCATCTATCGAGGGATGTCGCGGAAGACCTGGCGCAGGAGGTCCTCATGCTGTTGCATGAAAAGTACGCGCACCTGGAGAGCCCGGAAGAACTTCTGCCGCTTTCTTTGCAGATCGTGCGGTTCAAAATCATGAGCCTCCGCCGCAAAGCCGTGCGGCACGGCGAGTACACTCAGGTTTCAGTTACCGATATTCCGCTGCCCGACCCGGATGCGAACCCGGCGGACGCGTTTGAGCGCAAGGAGATGCTCGATCGCCTCACGCGCGCAATGGCCCAACTCGGCGACCGCTGCCGTGAGTTGATGCGATTAAAACTGCAGGGAAAAACGTTCCCCGAGATCCAGAAGCTGATGGGCGCCGGTGCAATCAATACGGTCTACACGTGGGACCACCGCTGCCGTAAGAACCTGCTGGACCTGATGGGCGGCAGTTGGGGAAAGGAGAGCCGGTGAGCCGCGAGGACCTCCACAAACTGCTCGGCGGATACGCTACCGGCACCCTCACCGCCGGAGAGCGCGAAGCCCTCTTCGCCGCCGCGCTGGAAGATCAGGAACTGTTCGATGCTTTGGCCGGAGAGCAGCCGTTGCACGACCTTCTGCAAGACCGCGCTGCCCGCGCACAGCTTCTCGCGGTTTTGGACGAGCGCCCGGAGCCGTGGTATCGCGTCTGGTGGCGTCCGGGGCTGGCTGTTGCGGCGATGGCGGCTATTGCCGTCTTCGCCATCGTCGCCGTTCGCGAAAAACCGCAAACGGAGGTCGCGCAGGTCGTCCGTCCCAAGCTGAAGACCTTCGAGCCTCCGCCCGCCGCGGCTCCGGCTCCGCGGCAGTTTCAGATTCCCAAGCCGCCTAAGGTCGGCGTTCAGAAGCTCGACGCAACGCCCGCCCCGCTGCCCATCCCGGTTCCGGCCGCTGCTCCTCCTCCGCCCCCGTCCGCCCAGGCTGAAGCGGCTTCTGCCCAGCCGGCACCAACAGTCAAGGCCGAAGTGGTCGCCGGGCCCAAACCCGTCGCAGTACGCGCCATGGGCAGAGTCGCGTCAGATGCCGTCACCATAAATGGGGCCGCGCCTGTTGCGGCGGCGCCTCTTCGCGTCCCCTACACCGTCCTTCGGAAGCAGCCGGATGGCAGCTTTGCCGTTGCCGACCCTCAGCACCTTCGAAAGGGAGACTCCCTCGAGGTGCGGTTCCAGCCGAACGAGAGCGGCTATCTTTCGGTTGCCGCCGTGGACGAAGCGGGCAACACGCGTGTCATCGCATCCGGGGCCGTGGCGCGTTCGGCCGAGTTCACCACTCCGGTGCTTCCGCCCGGCGCTACGAGGCTGGAGGTATCGTTCTCGCGAGGGCAGATTGGGGCGGTAAGCGGCTTTGTGGACCGGCCAGCCCGCGAAAAAGATCTCGCTCCGGCCAGCTCGCAGCAGGTCGTCTTTTCGATTACGCTGTCTTACCGATAGCGGCTGCGCCCGCTGCTTGCAGAAATAGTCCGGCTACCCGCGGCGCATCGAACTGCTCCACCCATGCCGACCCGATTCGAGCTAACTCGGCCCTCCGCGAGGGGTCGCCCCGCAGTTCTTCAATGGCCGCCGCCAGCGCTTCCGCATTATCCGGCTCGACGAGGACTCCGTGCGGAACCACTTCGGGGATCGCCGCCGCCCGCGCCGCGATGATCGGCTTCCCCGCGGCCATCGCCTCCAGGAGCACGATCCCGAAACCCTCCTGCACGCTCGGCAAACAGAACAGATCGGCGTTCCGGTACTCGGCTGCGAGTTCCGCGCGAGACACGTCCCCCAGCCACGTCACCGTGTCACCCATGCGCAAGTCCTCGGAAAGCCGCCGCCACGCCGCCGAGCACGGTCCGTTCCCCACAATCCGCACGCGAACCCTGCCGCGCAGCATCGCCGCCGCCCGCAGCAGCACGTCCACTCGCTTCCGCCGGTACATCCTTCCCACATACAAGACGGTTAGTAGGGTGGGCCTCCGGGCCTGCCCCGCCGTGTTGCCGAGCGACTTTTTCCACTCTGCCAGGTCGATCAACTCTGGCACCACCGCCGGCGACTCTTTCAGCCCGTAAAACTCCCGCGCCCGTTCCGCCGAATACCGGCTCGTCGCGATCACACGCGCCGCGCTTCGCGCATGCTCCCGCTCGCACCGCGCCTGGATCCCCATCGTGATTCGGGTGAACCCGCTCTCGAATCGCACCTCGTCCGCGATTACCCCTTTGAGTGAAGCCACGTGCCCCGGCTCTCTTGCGGCGATCCTATAGCCGTCCATATCGAATCCCACGGTCAGGTCGAACTCCGCCGAAGGCCGCAGCCGGCGATTGAAAAGCAGCCGCTGGGCAGTGTAGACGGGCAGTTCAATCCGGGCCGTCTCGTACTCCACCCGGTGTCCCAGTTTTTGGAGCGCCCGCGCCAGGACGTGAATTCCCACGTACGTGCCGCTCCCGCGCCGTATATCGAGCGGGGTGGAGGTGAGGAATCGGATTCGCACTGGCCGCTACAATTATAAAGTACGCATGTGCCTCCATCCGGCAGCAAGGCGGGCCACAAATGCATACGGGCGGGCCGGAACGAAATTCCCGGAGAAACTTCCATCCGGCCCCGAATTTCGGACGCTACTGGACACGCAGGCGGCCGAAGAAGCAGGCGTCCGCCGCGGAATCCGCCGGCCCGGGCAAACAACTGGCCTTCTTCGCGGATGAGCAAAAATTGCGCAGGTCAGGCTGGGCCGATTCCTCCGAAAGAACCTGGTGATCCTGGTGACAGCCACGGCTTGCTTTGCGGCGACGTTTCTGGGGCAGCAGATGAAGCTGCGGATTCTGTGCGAGAAGCTGCTGATCATCTCGCAGCGGTTTTTCGGGATTCCGCCCTTCCGGTTCTACGCCTTGGCCGACGGAATTCGGCAGATTCTCTCACAAGCGACCCTCAGCCCACCGGAAGCGCCACCGGCCAGCTTACAACTGGAGCCGACCCTCGGCTGGGAGGGCTGAAACTTCGGGGAACTCCTGTACTATTCGTTGTTGACACAGAAAACCAGCCGCGTTACGTTATTCAAGTATTAGTATTACTAGAACCTTATATCCGAATTTGAGGGCCTCGCGGCGGTGGGTCGCATTTGGAAACGCCAGTCTCGGTCGTTCATCATTATGTGGATTCCGGGCGAAACAGCTCCAACGGAGGAGGTTGAGACGTATGTCGTTGAAACGTAATACCAGTTCATTAGAATGGGTCGCCGCTATAACGCTGGTTGTAGCTGCCGGTGGAAATGCTAGCCAAGTATCCCACATTGTTGGCGCATCGTGTAAAATTGCTGCGGGCGGAGTACAGGTCGTGGTCGTAGGTTTCGGGTTTGGCCCCGTGCAGGGGAAGGGAGCGGTCTGGCTGGGGACGGCCTTCGGTAGGGTGGTGAGTTGGAGTGACACACGGATCAACGCCACCGCCGCCCGCAATGCAACTTTTGGAAAGATCCGGGTCCGTCAAGACGGAGTCTGGTCGAATGCAGTACCTTTCGATGTTGGATGGGGAAAGTATCGACGGGAACGAGCGGTGTGCTCGGAGCGCAAAGAGGCGGCTTAGTGCCCCACGGAGTCGGCGCGGTGCGACCCCGGTCCGGCAGCAATATTGCACTCGCACCCAATGTGCTCAACTTAGTGGTGGGAGATTCGCGTACGATTCAAGCGCTCAATTCGGCCAGTCAAATCGTAAAGGGCTTGACGTGGGCATCAACCGCTCCGAACGTCGTACAGCTGTCGGCTGATGATCCACCACTACTCACAGGAGTTTCGGCTGGAAAAGCGACTATCACTGCCGGCGACGCCTCCGCAGATATAACCGTTTCTGCCGGAGTGCTACCCATGGGCACGATGCATGGTCGAATCCAGGAAACGGATCAGGCGTCTACTCGATTGTGCCGGCCGTGCCGAGTTCGAGCGGCGTCGCGGACGTATTCGCATTCCAGGGAGATGGCACTGTCCAGGCCGTGACAAGCGATGGCTCCACTGCTTGGGGGGTGGACGTGGGCATGGTGTGGCCCGTTGTGCCGGATTTCCAAGGAGGGGTGGTTGGCATCGATAACAGCAGCTCTTCGGGTTCAACCATTAAATGGGATGGGACAACAGGGCAGCCCTACCCTGCATATGTCCCAAGCGGAAACGTAGGAGTGCTTGGTGTTGGAATACATCCCGATGGAACCGTCTTCGCCACCCAAAGGGACTTTGACTCTGGGCCTGATACGGTCGTCTGAATTGACCCGATAACCGGTACCCAGAAGTTTAGCGTGGCAGTCAACATACCATCGGATATGGAATGTGTTGGTTTGGGTGAGATAGTCATCGCAGGTGATGGCTACGCCTATGTGCCGTACGCCTATCGGGGGCTAGGTATCACTACCCTTGGCCACCTAAGATTGCTGCGAATATCCACGTCCGGCGGCTACGACGACCTCCGGGTCGCAGATATTACATCGGAATACTCTGAAGTATTCAGCGTACCAACCTATATGATTGCAAACAATGATATGGGCATTTTGCTGTCTTGGATTGCGTGGAACGGTAACGATCAGCCAGTAGTTGGAATGGCTGTTACAAACGGAACCACGATAAATCTGATTAATATGCCGGAGATTCCTGGGCAATCCGGCGCTTGCAATCCCATGGTTGGGGTCAGCAAAAACACTCGCACAATTGAGAAGCCATGAACCCTTGCCACTGGGCGGAACCGAGACTGGAGTTTACCTGATTGTTACTGTCCTGAACGTGAGCGGCAGCCGTACGGACGGACGATCCGGCGCTAACGTTCTAGAGTCGTGGACCTCGCCAGCGGTAACAGAAGAGATCGTCGCTGCGGCAACAACCGGGTTGCCGAGGTCGTAGTAATTGGTCATGCGGATCTGCTTCTCCCGGGCCCTTTTTGACGAGTAGTATGGGAAGCGTATCTTGGTCAAATTACATCTGCAACCATAAACATGGGGGAAACTCAACACACGGCGGTATTGCTCAAACCTGGCTTCTTCGGGGGTCTGTATCCCAAGTTCACCCTAATGCCCGAAACGCTCATCCATGCCTATGGTAGATGGGCTGACGACGCAGTATTTGGGAGTTCGTACTTCACCGTCGACAACCACCTGTGGAGGGACGAGAACAAAACCCACACGATCTCAACCTGGATCGGCGCTGACTGCCGATGTACGCCCGAGAATCCCGCTAACACTCCCGGTTCGTGCCGGGCAAATGCGGCAACATGGTAACAACTATGAAGCAACTCTATCTTGTTCTCGTGGCCTTGGCTGCCGGCTTTGCAGGCGGTATCGCTGGCGCCCGGCTTACGCAGTTGCAGGCCCGGGAATCAACTCCGCGGGTGATTCGTGCGCGCGCCTTCGAGTTGGTGGACGAGAAAGACAACGTGCTTTCGTATTGGGGGATTGGACAGAACGAATACGTAATCCTGGCGTTCGGCAATCACTTTTCGCGAGAAATGCCGGCAGGGAAGCCGGAATCACACCCATCGCTAAAGCAGATGCAAAACCAGATGCTGGCGTTAGGAGTGCAAGGCGACGGCCCATTTCTGACCCTGCGCGGGACCGACGGCACAACCCGGATGCGGTTATATACCGATTTGTGGAACAAGCCGTCGCTCATGATGGATGATGAAGCCGGTCCGAGAATTTCCTTGGGGATCGTCCGGAGCGACACGCCGGGACCGCAGGACAACGATTGGGCGCTTGACTTCATCCCGGATAGCGCAACCATCGGGATGCGTGTCTTGAAGCAAAACGGGCGGCAGTACATCAAGGGCTTCCAGTGGCTCAAAACAAACCCAGTCGAATACCCTCCCGGGCAAGGCCAGCCCGCAAAGTAGACGGCGCCCATTTGCCGAGTGGCCCTGAATTTCCGTCCGGTTGGGGAATCGCCGGCCTCCGGCGGCCTCGGTTGGCGCTCGGATAGAAATGTCCGAAACTGGAGCGGTGAAGGGCGCGGAGTGCCTTGCCAGAAGAACACGCAAGTGACATCGCGGCGGATGCCGCGTCTCACGCTTCTCACCGGACGCATTGGCGAACATGCTGCTCATGTCCGGCGAGCCGGGGCGCGGCTGGGCCGGCGTTCCCAACGGCCCGTGCAGATAGCTCAGGCGTTATGTTCCGTCGCAATCTCAACCGGCCAATCGCGCCCGGGCCGGTCCACGCCCCACATCCGCCCGCTATGCAGGTCATCGAACACCTGTTCGTATAGCTGCGAGCAGCGTTCGCGGTATTGCTCGTCGATTGCCACGGACCGCTCCGCCCATTGGTGGCAGTAACGGCAGGCTTCGCAATCCACGTCTTTGCACCCCTTGTTCGCGAGCCGGTCCATGAAACCGTCGAGTTTCCGGTTATCGATGTACACCGGCGGCGGGCCGTCGTGGTGCTGTAGCATGCCCCGCTCCTCGGTGAGCTTCTTCAGGTTCCACAGCCGGCGCAAGTCCACCAGGAACGGGCGGAGCATGCGCCGAAGCCGCCACCATGCTTCCCGGCTGCTTTCCTTCGCCGCGACCGCCTTGGAGAAGCCGTACGGCTGCACCAGGTCGAGCAGGTTGCCGTCGTACCGGCGCTCGGTGTAGGCCTTCACGCGCGCCACCAGCACGTCGGTGGGCGCCCCGCGCTCGGTGACCTTGAAACGCTCGTAGCCAAAGCCCTCGTAGAGGTGCAGGTCCTCCGGCCGGATCCACTCCGAGCGGATGTAGTCCACCGGGTTCCTGAGTTTCATCATCGTGCAGCGCAGAAAGCACCAGTCGATGAAAAAACCTCGCGACGGGTGGTTGCTCTGGCTGGCGTGGGCCAGGGTGTTCATGTGGTAGTGCGAGAAGGCGCAGGAACTCAGGCAGGAGTTGTTCACCATCAGTTCCAGTTCCAGACTGACGTTCTGCCGGATGGCCTTCAGCAGCCGGAATTCGCGGTTCACCAGCAGGCTGTCCAGCACCAGCGAATCGGCGCCCAGGTCCTGCCACATGCGCGCCTTGCGCACGTGGTCCACGCATGCGAATACCGAGATTCGCGTCCGCAGGTGGGGATAACATTCCTTCACGATCCGCAGCAGGAACGGAGAGCTGAGGGTTACCGCCTCTACTCCGATCTCGCTCAGCCAGTCCAGCAGCGACCGGATTTCCTTCTGCCCCTGTCGCGTGAACTCCCGGTTGTCCAGGCAGGCGCCGTTGAGCAGGTAGTTGAAACGGATTCCGGCAGCCCGGGCAGCGCGGACATGTTCGGCCACGCGGCGCCGGCCGATGTTGACGATCTGGTAGGAAGCGCGGCCGCCGCCGGTAGCGTCGGCCGACAGCTTGCCGAACAATTCGTCCACGGGGTAGGGACGCACTCGCTCGATGAGCGCGTCGTTAAAGTTACTGGCCAGGGTGATTTTCGCTGCTTACTTTACTGGACGGCCCCGCGCCCAGCCTGTTCCGGGGCAAGGGATTCCCGCGGGCCGCTACAATTAGAGAGGATCCACTGTGCCCGCTTCCCCGAACAAAGCTGTCTGCCTCCTCAGCGGAGGCCTCGATTCCTCCACCTGCCTGGCGCTGGCCCGCCGCGAAGGATACGCCTGCTACGCGCTCTCGTTCGATTACGGCCAGCGGCACAAGATCGAACTCGAAGCCGCCGCGCGCATTGCGGCCGCGCTCGGCGCGGAGCGCCACCTGGTCGCGAAGATCGGCCTCGATGCCTTCGGAGGCTCGGCCCTCACCAGCGACATTGCCGTGCCCAAATCCCGTTCCGCAGCCGAAATGGGCTCGGGCATTCCGGTGACCTACGTTCCGGCGCGCAACACGATCTTTCTCTCATTTGCGCTTGCCTGGGCCGAGGTTCTGGAAAGCTCCGACATTTTCATCGGCGTCAACGCGCTCGACTATTCGGGATACCCGGACTGCCGTCCCGAGTACATCGAAGCTTATCAGCGGATGGCAAACCTGGCGACCAAGGCCGGGGTGGAAGGCCGCACGGACCTGCGGATCCATACCCCGCTGCTGCATCTCACCAAGGCGGAAATCGTGAGCAAAGCGCACGAACTAGGGCTCGATTTCGGGCTGACCTTCAGTTGCTACGACCCCGATCCCGGGGGGCGTCCCTGCGGTCAGTGCGATGCCTGCCTGCTGCGGCGCAAGGGGTTCGAAGAGGCGGGCCTTGAAGATCGCTGAACTCTTTTACTCGGTGCAGGGCGAGGGCTCGCTCATCGGCGTGCCGTCGTTCTTCATCCGCACCTCCGGCTGCAACCTGCGCTGCTCGTGGTGCGATACGCCGTATACGTCGTGGCAGCCCGAAGGTGTGGATTTGGCGCTCGACCGAATTTTGGACGAAGCGCGCGCGCATCCCGCGCGCCACGCCGTCGTCACCGGAGGCGAACCGATGATCGCCCCCGAGATCGTGCCTCTCACCCAGCAACTCCGCGATGCCGGTTTTCACATTACCGTCGAAACCGCGGGCACCGTATCGCGCCCGGTGGCGTGCGACCTGATGAGCATCAGCCCCAAGCTGGCGAACTCCACTCCCGAGGGTCCGTTCGCGGCACAGCACCAGCGCCTTCGCATTCAGCCGGATGTTCTGCTGGAATTGATGGGGCGATACCAGTATCAACTCAAATTCGTGGTGGCGCGGCCGGAAGATCTGGAAGAGGTCCGAACGGTGTGCGGGGACCTCGACGCCGATCCGGGCCGCGTCATCCTCATGCCGGAAGGCGTCGATCCCGACCGCCTCCGCGAGCGCGGCATCTGGCTGGCCGAAATTTGCAAGCAGGAGGGCTTCCGCTTCAGCCCGCGCCTGCACATCGATCTTTATGGCAATCGCCGGGGGGTGTGAGTATAATGCCACATAGTTTTCCGATCACCGACGCCGCGCATTCGGCGCCGAAGTCGATCATGCGCAGCAATCGGCCCACAGCGACTTCCACCGAATCCCGCGATTCAGGGGTATAAGAATGCCGACCACCGTCCTGTCCGCCGACCCTGTCTGCCGGGAACACCTGGCGGAACGGGCGGGCCATCCCGAACGCCCGGAGCGTTTCGACGCCGTCCTGAATAGCTTGAACCGGTTCGGGCTTCCCGTCCTGGGGCCGCGCGCGGCCACCGAGGACGAACTCGCGCTGTGCCACACGCGCGAGTACATTCAGCTTGTCCGGAGCGAAATCAAAGCCGGCCGTTCGTATCTCTCGACGGGGGATACCGATATCGCTTCCGCATCCTGGGATGCGGCGCTGCATGCCGCCGGAGGCTTGCTCAATGCCGTTGACGCGGTCTTCTCGGGCCAGGCCGGAAACGCTTTCTGCGTCGCCCGTCCGCCCGGGCATCACGCCGCGGCCTGCCGGGGAATGGGCTTCTGCATCTTTAACAACGTCGCCATTGCGGCGCGCTACGCCCAGCGGCAATATAGGGTGGAACGCGTGCTGATCGTCGATTGGGACGTGCACCATGGAAACGGTACGCAGGAGATTTTTTACCGGGACCCGGGCGTGTTCTTCTTCAGCACCCATCAATGGCCGCTCTACCCCGGTACCGGACGCGCTAACGAGACCGGAGACGGCCCCGGTCTCGGCACGACCATGAATTTCCCGCTTCCGGCGGGTTCCGGCCGTGCCGAGATTCTGGGGGCCGTGCAGAACTCCCTGGCTCCCATCATGGATCGATTTCGGCCCGAGTTCGTCCTTATTTCGTCCGGTTTCGATTCCCGAACCGGCGATCTTCTCGGACGGTTCACCCTGACGGATGAGGACTTCTCGGACCTCACCGCGACCGTAATGGAATTAGCTAACCGCTATGCCGGCGGCCGGCTGGTATCCGCACTCGAAGGCGGTTACAACCTGGAAGGCACCGCCTCCGCCGCCGCGATGCACGTCTCCGCGTTGACCTCCCATCCTGGCGATTAAGCCGCCAATCGCGACGGTCCGCCCGGCGCTTCCTGAACTTCGGCGCTCTGCAGGTTTCTGCGGCCCAACCAGCCGCCCAGAATTGCTGTCAAAAAGCCGAGGAAAACTCCTCCCCAGAAAATACCGGAGTATTCGGAAATAGTGTTCGC
The DNA here is from genome assembly GCA_963796485.1 of Bryobacterales bacterium. Lineage (GTDB taxonomy): Bacteria > Acidobacteriota > Terriglobia > Bryobacterales > Bryobacteraceae > CAWCDJ01. Next base: position 825,211 of record CAWCLV010000004.1, on the reverse strand, counting down.
CACGCCCTGAGGCGATACCACGAGATTGCCTCCCGTGGCGGCCGGGTTGGTCAGCGCCAGCGCGACACCCGCCCGAAGCAGGCTGAATACGCCGGTGACCACTACCAGCAGCGTTGCGACGGTCGATATGCCCCAGACCGTGATGCCATGCAGAATGCCGACGCGGGGAATTGCAAATCCCGAGAGCCGCGCGGCGCACCACGCACCGAAGAATCCGGACCACCCCGCGGTCACGAGATACCACACAAAGGCCCAGACGCTCATCCCGCTCCACGGGTTCGCAGCGTTCACGTTGAACATGTTGAAGCCGATAAAGAACCCGAACAATGCGAATAAGGTTTCCATGCCGAGCGCGACCATCGTGCCGGCCCAGATTGCACCCCAGTTTACGCGGGTCCCGACGTCGCTCACTCTTTCCGCTCTTTCCCGCACAAGAGTACGGGAAGGAATCTCTCGAGTGACTTCGATCTCTTCCGCCATAACTTCACCTCCACACGCAGTAACAGCACCCCGTGTTCCAGTGCGCGAGACACCTCACTCGTGCCACCGGAGACACATACTGGTTTTTAGCGCCGGTTCGAACCTTGCGCCGGGTGTTCCGTCTTGCTCGTTATGGCCGCTTCGAAATCCTCTTCCGCAGGTCCGCCGTCGTGGCACGGTGACAGTTCAGACACAGCGTTCGAATGTTGGAAAGGTCGCACTCGCCTCCACCCTCGACCACCGGCAGGATATGGTCCGCGTCCCAAAGGTTGCGCCGGCCGCCCCACTCGTTTTCGAACCGCCGGCGCGCGGCGTAATCGAGCTTGCGCTTGTTCTTGCGCAAGGCCTCGGTGTCCAGTCCGCAAACGGCGCAGACGCCGCGGTCGCGTTCGAATACCTGCTCGCGAAGGTAGCCCGGGTCCGTTCGCAGTTTCCACTGGTGGACGCAGGCAGCGCTGCAGAACGTGTAGCGCCGGGGAGGAACTACGCCACCGCACCAACGGCAGGGTCCGCGTTTTCGCGGTACCCATCCGCCGGGCCTGGTCCGCCGGGTGCTCACACCCGGAGGTCGTAGCCGAGCGCCCGCATGCCCTCGATCAGGGCGTCACGAATCCGGCTTACCTCGTCGGAAGAAAGCGTTCGCTCCGCCGATCCGACGGTCACCCGGAAAGACACGCTCTTCTGTCCTGTTTCGAGCGGCGGCCCCGAATACTGCCGCAGGAACACGATCGATTCCAGCAGCGGCCCGGCAAACGGAGCCAGGCTCGCCTGGAGCTTTCCGGCCGGCTCGCGCATGCCCGTGATGACCGAAAGATCGAACGCGCTCGACGGGAAGCGGCGGACCGGCGTATATTTCAGATCCGCCGTGCCGAGCTTCTCGATGCGCCGCAAATCGAGATCGAGGACCGCCGCGCGGCCGGTCTCTATCAGCGAGGGATGCAACTCGAAGATGCGTCCTACCCGTTCGCCGCGCCAGTCCACTTCCGCCGCTCGCGCCGGGTGTTCGTAAGGCGCGGCTTCCGCCGCGATCACCTGCGCCCCGGGGAGCAGGCACTCCGCCGCGCGCTTAATCTCGAAGAGGCCCGTCTCGCCTCCGCCCTGCCGTTCGTAGATCGCGGCCACCAGGTGCGGATCTTCGTCGGGCAGCCCTTCGTAACGCTTTTGGATTTCCAGGCCGATCTCGAACAGCCGGAACGACTCGTGATGTTTGGCGTTCTCCACGACGTTCATCCAGATGCCCGGCAGCAGGGAACTGCGCAGCAGCGCCTGGTCGGAAGCGATCGGGTTGGCGACGCGCACCTGCGCCGCCGGGTCGAACCCGAATGCCAGCGCCGCGTCTTCGCTGATGAACGAGTAGTTGTAGACTTCGGTGAATCCCAGGTCCACGAACAGGTCCCGCAGCTCGTGCTGGAATTTGCGCTCCGGGTTCGCCGGAGGCACCGTGGCGGGCAGCAGCGGCGGTTTTGGCGTAATGGAGCCGTACCCCACCATCCGTCCAACCTCTTCCACCAGGTCGTCTTTGATCGAGATGTCCTTGGTGGCGCGCCAGGAAGGAACCGCCACCGAAAACACCCTCGACTTCGTTTCCGTTACGCCGAACTCCAGCCGTTCCAGGATGTCGCGCACTTCCGCCGCCGCAATCGAACGGCCGAGCTTTCGCTCCAGCCAGTCGAGCGGGAGGTCGATTGGCGGCGGCAGCGTCAAATCGGTCTTCTCGTCCGCCACTCCGCCTGAAATACGGATCCCCGGCGAAAGCTCTTGCAGCAGTTCCACCGCGCGTGCCAGGCCGCGCAGCGTGTTCACCGGGTCCTGCGCTTTTTCGAAGCGCATGGACGCGTCCGTCCTGAGTTTGATCGCAGACGATGTCTTGCGGACCGAAGACGCCTGGAAATTCGCGCTCTCGAAAACCACGCGTGTGGTACCCTCGCCGATCGCGCTGTCCCCGCCGCCGATCACGCCCGCCAGCGCGATGGCGCCGCCCGCGTCCGCGATGACCAGGTTCGAGGGATCGAGCGTATACTCCTCGTCGTTGAGGGCGCGGAAATGCTCGCCCGCTCTCGCGGGTCGGACGAAAATCGTGTCGCCCTTCAGCAGGTCCGCGTCGAAGGCGTGCATCGGCTGGGCGAGTTCGGCCATCACGAAGTTCGTCAGATCGACGATATTGTTGATGGGGTTCAGCCCGATCGCGGTCAGCCGGTATTGCAGCCATAGCGGTGACGGCTGCACTTTTACGTTTTCGAAAACCAGCGCGCTGTATCGCGGACAAAGCGTGAAATCTTCGATCCGTACCTTGATCGACGCGGCGCCTTTCGGCAGCAGCGTGAGCTTCGCGGGATCCTTCAGCTTCTTGCCGAGGATCGCCGCCACTTCGCGAGCCATGCCGTGGTGGCCCCAAAGGTCCGGCCGGTGCGTGATCGACTTGTTGTCGATTTCGATAATGCTGTCCGGCACGCAGCCCGCCAGCGGTGCGCCGACCTGCGAATCCAGTTCGACGATGCCCGCATGGTCGCGGCTGATCCCCAGTTCCGCGGCGCTCGCCAGCATGCCGTCGCTCTCCACGCCGTGGATGATCTTGCTGCCGATCGGAACATACGCGCTCACCACGCCCACCCGGCAGTTCGGCGCTCCGCAGACCACTGTTTTGCGCCCGTAGCGCCCGGCATCCACCGTCGCCTTGACGTTATGGCTGCCCTCGATCGGCTCCACCGATTCGACGCGCGCCGCACAGGCGCGCTCCAGCATCGAGCCGGCCATTTCGATGCCCTCGCACTCGGCGGTCTTCATCGTAATCAGCTTCTCGAGCGGCCCCGGCGCGTAGTCCAGGTCTGCGACGAGTTCGCGAATCCAGTTGTACGAGAATTTCAAGGCTAGAACTGCTCCAGGAATCTAAGGTCTCCGCCCTGCAACTGGCGGATGTCGTCGATGGCATAGCGCATCATCACCAGGCGCGTCAGCCCCAGGCCGAACGCAAACCCGTTCCATTCCTCGGGGTCGATGCCGCTCATCCGCAGCACGTTCGGGTTCACCAGGCCGCAGGGCAGCAATTCCACCCAGCCGCTCTGCTTGCACACCGGGCAGCCCTCGCCGCCGCAGATCAGGCACTGGATATCGAGCTCGAACCCCGGCTCCACGAACGGGAAATACCCGGGCCGCAGCCGCACCGTGACCTCCCGGCCGAAAATCGAGCCCAGCAGCGTTTTCATGAAGTAGATCAGGTGCGCGACGGACACATCCCGATCCACCATCATCCCTTCCAGTTGATAGAACGTGTGCTCGTGGGAGGCGTCCACGCTCTCGTTGCGAAACGCGCGGCCGGGCGCGATCATGCGCAACGGAGGGCCGAGGCGCTCCATTCCGCGTACCTGCACCGGCGAAGTGTGGGTGCGCAGAAGGTTGCCGCCTTCCAGCCAGAAGGTATCCTGCATGTCGCGAGCCGGGTGGTCGGGCGGGATGTTCAGCGCGTCGAAGTTGTGATACTCGGTTTCCACTTCGGGGCCGTCCAGCACGGCGAACCCGAGTGAGCGGAACAGCTCCTCGAGTTCCCGCTGGATGCGGGTGATCGGGTGCAGGTGGCCGCGGCGCGCGCCCGGAGTTGGCAGCGTCAGGTCGAGCCACTCGGCGTCCAGCCGTTCCCGCAGCGCGGCTTCCTCGAAAGAGCGCTTCTTCGATGCCAGCTCCGTTTCCAGCTTTTGCTTGGCCGCGTTGAGCAGCTTGCCGATGCGCGCGCGCTCATCCGGCGCGAGTTTGCCCATCTCCCTGCTGAACTGTGTGAGCCCGCTCTTACGCCCCAGGGCATCCACGCGGACCGCTTCCAGTTCCTCGGCGGTCGCCGCGGAGGCAATCCGCTCCAGGGAACGGGACTCCAGTTCCTTTATCGAGTCGTCGATCATGTTTGGAAATTTCATTGTAGCGTGCGCGGGAACGTGCGTAAGAATAGGAGGCATGCCGCACGAGTTCACTACGTCTTATCTCGCGGACGCGCTCCAGGTATTCCGAAACTACAAGAGCCTTGCCGAAAGGGCGATGGAGCAGGTTTCCGACCGCGACCTGTATGCCACCCTGGATGGCGAAATGAACTCCATCGCGATTATTGCCAAACACATGGCCGGCAATATGCGATCGCGATGGACGGATTTTCTGACCACCGACGGCGAAAAGCCCGACCGCCGCCGCGACGGCGAATTCGAAGATGCCCCGTCCACCAGGCAGGAATTGATGGCCATGTGGGAAGCCGGCTGGCAATGCGTCTTCACCGCGCTCGCCCCGCTCACCGATGCCGATCTCGGCCGGGCTGTGACCATCCGCGCCGAACCCCATTCCGTCATGCAGGCGATCAACCGGCAAATGGCTCATTATTCGTACCACACCGGCCAGATCGTTCTAATGGCGAAGCATTTTGCCTCGGAAGGCTGGCAATCGTTGACCATTCCCCGGCGGCGTGCCGGGCGGGGATCCTAAAAAAGGGGTTGCGCCATACAGTCCCGGGGAATTTCTGACGATTTTTTAGCTGTGCGACCGGAAAATGGGCGTCTCTCTAATTGACTCGTTCTTTCGAGTTCGCCGATAATATGTTAGCCTGCTGTTTGAATTCGTACAGTTGTAGGGGCGAATGAAGGGTCTTAAAGGACTTATTTTTATTCCGCTGATTCTGGGTCTGGTTGGTAACGACCCGGGCGCGTTTGCGGCGGCAAACAGCAGCGCGAGATCGGCCAAACGGAGGATATCCCGGAGGCCCGCGAAGTCGAAGAAACGGGCGGCCATTCCGCGTGTCGATCCGACCGAGGGCGATATCACGGATGGCGACGATCTGGTGATCCGCCGGGCGGCCGTCGCGGCGCTCGGCAACATGAGCGGCAGCGTCGTCGTGGCCGATCCGTCCACCGGGCGCATCCTCACCATCGTCAACCAGAAACTGGCGCTGAAGAGCGGGTTCATCCCCTGTTCGACCATCAAGCTCGTCACTTCCCTGGCGGCCCTGACGGAGCACATCGTGGACCGCGATACCTTTATCCGCACCAGCCGCTACACCAGCTTCAACCTGACCAACGCAATCGCTCACTCGAACAATCAGTACTTTGCGGTGCTCGGTAATCGGCTGGGATTCGAGCGCGTCACGCATTACGCGCAGATGCTCGGCCTGGGCGAGAAGGCCGGCCTGGATATCCCCGGCGAGCAGTCCGGCACGATCGCGGCCGAGCCTCCGAAGTACGGCGGCGTGGGCTTGATGACCAGTTTCGGCGAGGGTTTCCTGATGACGCCGCTGGAATTGACCGGTCTGCTCACGGCCATCGTCAATAACGGCACGCTCTATTACCTGCAGTATCCGCGATCTCAGGAAGCGATCGATCAACTGACGCCCAAGGTCAAGCGGACACTGGAGCTCGATCCCAAGGGTATCGCCGACCTGAAGGAAGGGATGCGCGGTGCGGTGGATTACGGCACGGCACGGCGCGCCAACTTCGATCCCAACGAACCGATCCTCGGCAAGACCGGTACCTGCACGGATTTCCCCACTTCGAACCACATGGGCTGGTTCGGATCGTTCAACGAGAGCCAGTACCACCAGCTTGTAGTTGTGGTGATGCTGGCGGGCAGCAGAGCGTTCAGCGGACCCTTCGCCGCCGGTGTGGCCGGGGCTTTTTACCGCAAACTCTCCGAGGAACGGTACTTCGCCAGCGATTCGGCGCCAAGACCGGCGCTGCCGGAAATCATTACGACGCACCCGCTGATTTCGCGCTAAACAGCGCTGTTCGAACCTTCCAAACCGGGCAGGCCGGGAGGCCCATAGGCGCTAACTTAACGATGAAAGAACGTTAATCCGTGGTACCCGACGTCGCGTGCGTTCCCGCAGGTCTACCTCCAATTGGTTCCAGTGGTCGAGCACGCTACGGAGGGGAATACCTGGTTCGATAGCCTGTTGTACCGCATGTAGCGTGAAGCTAAAAACCCGCCACGCGCTGCCATCGCCATGCTTCCGGGATTCGGTAGCCCCAGGGGGAAATATCGCGTCCAAGGTGTTCCAGTTTTTGCCCAAGCAGCGCCACCAGCAGCTTTCCGTACAGCCAAGCCCGCGCGCTCTGGTCGGCTTGCTTGGGCAGTGCGCCCAAGCCCGCCAGGGTCTTCAGGCGCTTGAAAACCAGTTCGATCTGCCAGCGGACTCGATACCACTCCAGCACTTCCGCGCTGTTGAAGGTAGCGGCCGGTACGGTGGTAAACACCATCACGTAACGGGCGTACTGCAGTGTCTCCGGCTTCGGTTTCGGCCCTCCTTGTTGCGCTTTCCGCTCGATCTGCCGGAGGGCCCGCCTGCCGGCCTCCTCACTCTTGCGAATGGCACACAGTCGGCCGGCGATGCGGCCGTGGGCTCCTTGAACCCAAACCGGCCATTCGCTCTCCCTCCCGACCTCTTGCAGTTTGCCGATCTCCTCGGCCAGCGCAAACCGGGAGCCGTCTGCACCAAACAAAGGCAGAGCCGAGGTGTTTAGCCGGACCATTACCGCAGCCCCCTGTTGCTGCAGTGCTTCCACCCCGCTCGGCTTGCAAAATCCCCGATCGGCTAACACCAGATCCCCGGCGGCGGCGGCAAATCGCCCCAGCGTTTCTCCGGTCCCGGCACCCTTGGTCGGGGTTAGTTCCAGGTGGTCGCAAATCAAACTGGGAATGCGGACGCTGTAATGAATCCGCCACAACGACCCGCTTCGGCCCGGTTCCTTGATCAACGTTCCGTCCAGCGCCCGCACGTTGTACCCGTGCGTTTCGAGCGGCATTTCCCATCCGTTTTCGCGCAACAGGGACACGCACAGACCATGCAGCCAGCCTTCGGCCTTTTGCAATCGCTTCATCAGCGCCACATCGGAAACTTCCGCAATGCCCGCCGCCTTGGCCCGCACGACGGTTTCGCGCAGCGAGTATCCGATACCCACATGCAACAGCAGCGTACGAAGCAGGGCCGAAACGCTGCTAAAACCACGCAGTCGCTCGCAGGCGCCACTCAAGACGGCCTCTTGCTGCCACTCAGGGGCAATAAGCCGAGCAGTAGATTCCAATCCTCATCGAGAGGCGGCATAGACCGAGTGTAGCGCGTTCATTAAAGGATATCAATCCTTAAGTTAGCGCCTATGGGCCGGGAGGCCAGGCCGGGAGGCCTGCCCCACTTACTAGCGTGCACCCGCCGCACGTGGGGCAGGCCTCCTGGCCTGCCCGGCTTTGACTTTAGGGCATTTGGTCGCGGCTCAGCGGCGTTACGGAGCGCTGCTCCTTGGGAGCCGTGCACGTTAGTTACTTTCTGGCGCAAAAGTGATCGGTTAAACCGTTCGGCGTCAATCCGGCAGGTCCCAACTTTCTGCGGGTTCGTACGAACTGGCGCGCCAGAACATTTCTGATAGTTCCTGTCATTTTTCTCTTGACGTGAATACCAGACCGCCGTATCTTACTATTAAATGAAGAGTAGGCGAGAGCAGCTGATCAAACGGCTCCTGCAGACCACCGAAAGGATGGTCCAAGGCGGCCTCTCAGAGACGTCTCGCCGCTGCGGGAATCCACGTTGCATTTGCCGACGCGATCCTGAGCGCCTGCACGGTCCGCATTTATACATCACCTATCGCGCAGACGGTAAGAGTAAGGCTTTGTATGTCCCGTCAGAGCATGCCAATGCCGCCCGTCAGGCTCAGCGGGCCTGGGCTGCGTTCTGGAGAATCGGGTGTTCCCTCGCCGCCCTGAATCGCGAACAACTGCGACGGGAATGGCAGCACGAAAAGAAGACCCCCGTAACAGTGCCACGCAGGAGCGTGCCTCGTGATTGATGCTCGCCGCGCGCAACTCAGCTTCGCCGAAGGTCTGATTGACGAGGAGATCACTGACCTGTGGGAGGACTGGATGCGGCCCGCTGATCACGTCCTGGACGACGATCAACTGCTGAGCATGGTGTACGAGGCATTGTCCAAGCGAAGCCCCAAGAGTCGAACCCGGGGGCGGCGGGGGACGCCGGCCGAAATCGTTCTGCGAGTGCTCCTGCTCAAGCACATCAGGAACTGGAGCTACGAAGTAGTGGAGCGCGAAGTACGTGCCAACTTGGTCTACCGCGCCTTCACTCGTATCGGTGGCGGTAAGGTTCCAGACGACACCGTCATGAACAAGTGGGCGCTGGCTTTGGGACCAGAGGTGATTGAGAACATCCACAAGAGGGTTGTAGCAATCGCGCAAGAGAAGAAGGTCGTGGAGGGCCGTAAGATGCGCATCGACACGACCGTCGTGGAAACCAATATCCACTATCCGACCGACAGCAGTTTGCTCGGAGACGGGGTGCGCGTTCTGACCCGCGCGATGAAGCGGATCGCCGCCCTCGCTAGCGATGGCGGGGCCAAGCTGCGGGATCGCAGCCGCAGCGTGAAGCACCGGATTTTGGAGATTGGACGGGCCGCACGCAGCAAAGGCGGGGCGGGCAAAGAGCGATTGCAGAAGGGATACGAAAAACTGCTGGCGTCTGTCTCGCGAGTGGTGGGACAGGCGAAGCGCTTCTCGCACGAGATCGCGACGGGGGTGAAAATGTCTCGCGATGTCTTTCAGCAAGCCGCCCTCGAAGGTTTGCGGAAAGAGCTGGACACGATGGCGCCGAGGGTGAAGCAGGTGATGCAGCAAGCCCGTGCGCGGGTCTTCGGTGGCGACACGCATGTGGCGGAGAAACTCGTCAGCATCTTCGAGCCGAGCACCGAGGTGATTCGTAAGGGTAAGGCAAGCAAGCCCACCGAGTTCGGCAAAATGGTCAAAATCCAAGAAGGCGAAAATCAGATCGTCACTTCATTCGAGGTGTATGCGACGCGGCCGTACGACTCGGCGTTATTGATTCCGGCGATCGAGTCGCACAAGGAGCAATTGGGATGCACGCCCAGGCTGGTTGCGGGTGACGCCGCATTCTACTCCGCTGCCAATGAAACGGAAGCGCACGAACAAGGAGTGAAGCGCGTCTGCGTTCCCAACCGCAGCACGAAGAGCGCTGAACGGAAGCGGGAGCAAAAGAAGCGATGGTTCAAGCAAGGACAGAAATGGAGGACCGGCTGCGAGGGCCGCATCAGTGTTCTGAAGCGACGACACGGATTGAGGCGATGCCTCTATAAAGGAGACGCCGGCATGCAGCGGTGGGTCGGACTCGGAGTGATCGCCGACAATCTCCACCACATCGGTGTCGTGGTATCGGAGCGCAAAAACTGATTTTTTTTAATACCGAAACATCAGCTACTTGAATGCCCGGCGGGACGACCGCCGGGCATTTTCGTCGATCCTACCACCGCGCGCTGGTGACAGTTCCCGCTGAAAAAAAGGAATTTTGCGCCAGAAAGTAGTTAGCAAGCGGCCTTTTGACTCCCGCTATTAACGTTAGTTGCATTTCTTCGGTTATCATCGGTCGAATTGATCGCTCCGGTCCCACCCGCTACAATGACTGAGGCTTGGATCAGGCGGCAGCCGTCCGTCTGTCCCCCGCGGTACCGCTGCCGGGCCGTGCGCAGGAAACTCGCGTATGAACCTGGAAGTCGGGACACAACTCGGCGAGTATGTCATCCTCTCGCGAATCGGCAAAGGCGCCTACGGGGTCGTTTTCGAGGCCGAGCATTCCATCACCCGGCGGGTTGACGCCGTCAAGCTTATGCTCGATGCCGGCACCTCTTGTTCCGACGAAGAGCAGCGCTTTCTTCGCGAGATCCAGGCCCAGGCCAGCATCCAACACCCCAACATCGCGACTGTCTACGGCGCGTTCCGCACGCCATGGGGCCTGGCGCTGGCAATGGAATTCGTCAGGGGCAAGTCGCTGCGCACCCTTCTCCAGTCCGGGCCACTGGAGCCCGCTGCCGCTGCGGCCCATATCCTGGCGGTCCTCGATGGGCTCGGCTGCGCCCAACGGCTGGGCATCGTCCATCGCGATATCAAGCCCGACAACATCCTGATCACTGAAAACGGCACCGTGAAGCTCACGGATTTCGGCCTCGCGCAGCTTCCCAACACCGCCCGCATCACCACCTCCGGGGAGAATCTCGGGACCCCTTGCTACATGTCCCCCGAACAGGTGACCGGGGAAGCGCCGGCCGACGCGCGCAGCGATGTTTACTCCACCGGGGTCGTCCTGTACGAAGCGGTCGCGGGGAAGCCTCCGTTTTCGGGGACCAATGGTTTCGCCGTGATGCTGGCGCATCGGAACACCGCACCCGTGCCGCCGGTCAAACTTCAACCGTCGATCGGCCTGGCTTTGAACGCCGTTATTCTGAAGTCGCTTGAAAAGGACCCCCTCCGCCGGTTCCAGACGGCCGCCGAATTCCGTGCCGCGCTGGAAGGAGCGATGGCCGCGCCCGTCGTGGCCCTAAGCAGGCCCCGGAAGGCCGCGACGCGAACCGCAAAGGTCGCGGCGGGAACCGCTGCCGCAGTCGTGACGCTCGCTCTTTGCGCGTTAGGAGCCTGGGTGGGGCACCGCCCCGTGCCGTCCGCGCAATCGTCCGCGCGCCCGGCTGCTCCGGCGCCCTTAGATGTTCCGCCGCCGCCCCCTGTTGTCGTGGAGGTAAAGGCACCGGCCGCGCCGGATGCCGCTACCGATGCCGCGCCCGGCGTCGCCCCCGTGCCTTCCGCCGCCCGTCCGCGTCCGGCACGCCGCATACCCAGGAAGACCAAGCCGCAGGCCGAGGAGCCCTCGGTCGCATTCACCTCGCCGGTGAAGCCTGCGCCCCAGCCCGAGAAGTTGGCGGCGACGCACCCGGCGCTTCCGGCGGATCCCGGTCCGGCCCCGGCACTACCTTCGCACGCCCCGCACGCCGAGCTTCCCGCGGCAGTCGCGCCCTCGGAAGCCGAACAGGTCGGCGAACCGGTTCAGCCCAAAAAGCACAACATCTTGCGCCGGGCCTTCACCAGGGTTTTCGGACGCCGTGCGCCGGCCGCCGAATCCGCCGCACCGCCGTCCGCCCCCGGGACCAAGCCGTCATCCACCGCCAACTAGCGGACCTGCCGCGCCGGGACCGCGATCTGAACTAATGCTGCACCGTCAGCGTGACGTTGCCGGGTGACGGCACCCCATCGATGCTCGCCACGATCGGCAGATCGCCATCCGGCGCATTCGTGGGCACCTGTATCGCGATCTGGTATAGGCCGGCGAAACCGGGGGCGAGCGCCGCGCCGTACACCGTTGCTGGTAAATTGCCGATCGTGACCGTGACATCGCCGGCGGTCGAATACAACTTGTCGGAAGGCACCTGCACCCCGATCGGGGCTGCGGGATTCGTCGGCCCGAAGCCCGTCCCCCACAGGATCAGCACGTCGCCCGGCTTTGCCGGCAAGGTGGTTGCGCCGGCGAAGGTTCCATTCTTGACGGCGAGCGAATAGTTCTGGCGGGTCGCGACTGCGTACTGGCCGGCCCAGAGGAAAAATGCGGGTGCCGCCGTCTGGGCGTTCGCCGAGATCGCCGCGCTGGTCCCCGAAGGAGTGGAAACCGTCACCGCCATCGTGCCGGTGCCGGCATCCGGAGCCAAGACGTTGATCTGCTGGTCGCTGATGTAGTAAATGTACGCGGGTTTGCCCCCTACCGAGACACTGACCCCATCCAGCCTCGTAGGTAAGTTTCCATTGACGATGGCCTGGTCCCAGGTATCCGTCGCCGGCGAAAGATGGGATCCCTGAATCGAAATCCAGGAGCCCGGAACGATCCCCGGCTGAAAACTTGCGCCGTTCACCACCCCGCCCGCGCTAATCGCCGGCGGTGGTCCGCTGCTCGTCGCCGCTGTGAGCGTGAACGTGGCCGTATACACGTGTGCGTTGTTCTGCGTCAGCGCCAGAGGCCCCGCGTTGGCAGCCACGTAAAAGACCACGCTGCCCGCGTCCGTCGAAGGTGGCGTCCAGTCGAATTCGTAGCTCGCCGACCCGGTCTTGTGCAGGTTCGCCTGATACCCGGCAAGACTGTGCTCCATATAGGAGAGCGGCATATTTGCCGGGCAGGTCTGCGGATTCGGAGCGCCGAAATCCATCTCCTGCTCCGTGAAAAGATTGGCGCTGGCGCACATAACCAGCGTGTCGGCGTCCGTCGAAGCGAAACTGCCCGCCATGGCGGCCGTGTTCCCCGACGTGCGGGCCGTGAGCTGAAAACCCCAGGCCTGTTGCGTCGCCGCGGAATCGGAAATCGTGACCACCAGATGCTGCTTCACCCCCGGTACGTACGTTGTGCCGTTGGGAAATGCGACGCTGACGCCTCCGCCCGAACCGTTCAGCGTGCCGACATGGCACTGCGCGCTCAGGCAGGTCCCCAGTTCCTTGGGCACTCCCGAATAGCCGGCATCGGGCCCATACTCATGCGCCCAAATCAAAACCGGGATGACGCCCAGAATCAGCGCCGCCTTGGCAACCAACCGCTTCCGTTTCCTCTCCATGAAACCCCTCTCAACTCTAAACACGTCTTGAGTTGGAGTTTACTCGATGGATTTCGTGAAGTGTCGTTAATCCGGCAGGTTTTACGAAAGGCGAACAGACCCTTAACAGATGCCGGCCAGCCGCAGGCCTTTCCGCGCCGTGGTGCTCAAGGGGATCCGGTCCAGTTCGTCCGGCGCGAACCAGCCAAACCGTGGGCCCGCGGCCTTTGCCCGCGCCAGCCTCACTTCGAGCGTGTAATGGTGATGCGTGATGGTGTGGCGAATTTCGCCCAGACTCCGGCCCGGTTTCGTTTCCGGCAGATCCTCGAGCGCAGGCAGGTCCCAGAAACCGGCCATCCGCCGCTCCGCCCCGTCCCTCTGCCGTAGCAGCACGCGGCCTTTCTCGCGGACGACCAGCAACACTCCCGCAACCTTTACCGGCTTTTTCTTCCCTAGCTTTACCGGGAGTTGCGCGGCCGTGCCTTCCGAAGCAGCGCCGCAGTACGCCCGCAGCGGACACAACAGGCACAACGGCTTCCTCGGCAGGCAAACGGTTGCCCCCAGTTCCATCAGCGCCTGGTTGAACGCCCCCGGCTTCCGTTCCTCGAGCCACCCCTGGGCGATCGCTCGAAAGCGCTCCCGGGTGCGGCTCCAGCCGATATCGGCCGGATCGTTCTCCACCCGCGCCACAACCCGGAGCACGTTGCCATCGAGCACCGCCTGGGGAAGTCCGAACGCGATGCTGGCGATGGCGGCTGCCGTGTAGTCGCCGATTCCCGGCAATGCCCTGATCCCGTCATAGGTTGCCGGGAACCCGCTGCATGCCGCAATCTCTATCGCCGCGTGCCGCAGGTTCCGTGCCCGCGAGTAGTACCCGAGGCCGCTCCATAACGCCAGCACCTCGTCCTCTGCCGCGGCAGCGAGCGCTTCGACGTTGGGAAAGCGGGCCAGGAATCGCTCGTAATAGGGGATCACCGCCTGCGCGCGGGTCTGCTGCAGCATGATTTCGGAAACCCAGACGCGGTAGGGATCCGCCGTGCGGCGCCACGGCAGGTCGCGATGCCCGGCCATGTACCAATCGATCAGGAGTTTCGAAAAAGGCGGCCGCTTCACTCGATTACGCGCAGCCACTCGGCAACCACCGCGAAATCCTGCGGCTCCACGTCCCACGCTTCGAATTCCGGGTTGAGCGGCTCCAGGCGAATGCGTTCGTGCACCCACTCGTCCTCGCCCGTGTGCCGTTTAACGCTGGTGTAGCGCTTGATCGTGTAGCGCGCCGAATCGTCAAAGGCCCCGAACCGCTCGATCAGCAGGATTTTATTCTGCCGCGAGCCCGCCGGGTGCAGCCGGAACAGATTGAGGCTGCCGTCCGGAATCCGCGGCTCCATCGACCGCCCCACCACGTGCGCGACGAACATTCCCGGTTCGAGCCGCATCCCCTCGGGCGCGCGCACCCAATCCTCTTCCTCGGCCTGCATCTCTTCCCCGAGCCTGCCCGCCGCCGCCCGCAAACTAAAGAGGGGAATATGCGTGCGGAACGGTTCCACCGGGACGTCCTCGACATGCTCCCGGTAGAGCTGATCCAGCGCCCGGGTGAAGGCGTCCACGTTTACCGCCTGCCGTTCGCTGACCCGCACCGCATTCGAAAGCGAATCTTCGAGCGCAGCGAGATACGCCTCCGCGCCCGCCTCTTCCATTCCGTCGCGGATTGCCTGCGCCAACCCTTCCAGGACCTCCGCATCTTCCGGATCGGCGATATCGCCATATTCGCCGCGCATGCGGAGCCATCCGCGCGCGCCTTCCGGGTCCACCAGCAGCACGCCGATGTTTCGCGGAGCGCGGCCCGGCAAAGCCGCTTCCAGGAGCACATACGTACCCTGGCGCCGCCCGGAAATGGGTATAACGGGAGCCGGCATGCTAGACCAACACCTATCCTACCTTGCTTATCGGCAGAGTTGGGAAAACCACCGGGCGTTCTTTATTGCCCGCCGGCCGCCGCCGGGGCGCCGGAAACCGGGTTCGGGTAATACCCGTCGCGGGCGTGAATTTTCACGGTCGGCAGCGATGGAACCTCTACCCTGATATTCCGAAACACCTTCGGCTTGGCTTCCTGGTCCACGTCCGGCACAAAACGCAGCACGTACTGCGTGGTGATCTCGCCCAGCAGCGACGATACCGATTTGATGATGCCCGCCGAAAGCTGCGCCGCATAGGCGCCCGTCCCCACCGTCAGGGCGTAATTGCCCGCGTCCTGCGGGTTCGAAAGATATCCCGAAACGTCCTTGTAGGGGTCGTCCAGCGGGTATTCCACATGGCCGCCGGTGCGCGTCGTGAGACGCTCCAGCACGTCGCGGTCTTCGTTGGCGAACCCGAAGGCCGTGGTGCTCATCCCGTAAATCGTCACCATGTTCCTCTGCGCCAGTTCCAGCACTTCCGCCTCGGTGTGCTTGCTGGCGCTGTCGTGCCCGTCGCCCACGATGATGATCACGCGCCGCGGCTCGTAAGGTTCCCCGTGGATCAACGAACGCGTGGTGCACGCCTTGTAAATGGCGTCGAAGAGCGCCGCTCCGCCGCCGGGCTTCATTTTCCGGACGCGGTCCGCAATCTTCTCCGGATCCGACGTGGTGTTCACCGCCAGTTCCGCCTCGTTCGAGTAGCCGATCAGGTAGCCCGCGAAGCGCGGATCTCCGGGAAGCAGGTCCAGCACCAGTTCCTCGACCGCCTCTTCGTACTTGGCCCAGTGGATGCGCGTGGAGTTGCTGAGGTCCACCAGGAACCCGACGACCACCGGCTGCTTCTCGGCATGGCTGAAAAATTCGATATGCTGCGGCTTGCCTTCGTCCAGAATCCGGAAATCCTTCGCCACGAGGTTCGAAACAAACCTCCCCTTATCGTCGGTGACGGTCACCGGCACCACGACTTCGTTTACCGAGACGCGAATCCTGGTTGGGGGTTCTTCCTGCGGGTTGGCGGGTTTGACTGCCTGAGGCGGCCGCTGGGTCTGGGGCATTGCCGGTCCGCACAACAGCAGGGCGCATGCGAAAACGGCCGGGTACAAACGATGCTGGTCCATCACAGTATTGCTCATTTTACCGCGTTCCCGCGCGCCCTCAGATCATCTCCGTCAGCAGTTCGGGCCGGGGATGCGGAATCACTACCTTGTTCACCAGCATACCTTTTTGCCCGACCACCTGGGCACCCGCATCCACCGCGCTCTGCACCGCCGCCACATTTCCCGTGAGCGTCACGAACGCTTTGCCGCCCAGCGCCATCGCCAGCCGGATCTCGATCAATTCCACGTTCGCCGCTTTTACAGCCGCGTCCGCGCCCTCGATCAGCGAGGCCACCGAGAACGATTCCACGATCCCCAGCGCTTCCAGCGTCTCCACCTTCGAATTCCCGGCGATCGCCGGAAACACCGCTTCGTGCAGGTTGGGAATCACGAACGAGTCGATCACCG
Source organism: Bryobacterales bacterium (assembly GCA_963796485.1). Lineage (GTDB taxonomy): Bacteria > Acidobacteriota > Terriglobia > Bryobacterales > Bryobacteraceae > CAWCDJ01. The sequence goes on along the minus strand of CAWCLV010000004.1, from coordinate 808,897 downwards.
AGAAGTGTCCTGCGCTGACGCCCGCCGCAACCGCCGCCTGCACCGCCGCCACGTCGCCCTGCACCATCACCATGTACTTCCCCGAGCAAATGGAGCGCGAAAGCAGCAGGTCCACGTTCGACGTCTTCAACATCGCGTCGCAGGCCTGGTAGCCCGCCGCGATGCTGGTCAGTTCAATGAGTCCGATCGAATTTTTTGCCATCTCTTACGCCACGATCTCCACGCATTCCGGGGTCACCGACGCCACCTTGCCGTCGATGCTGGAATGCACGTTCGCCCCCAGCTTTCCTTCCTCGATCCGGCCCAGCACCTGCCCCTTTTTGACGCGCTTTCCTGGCTGCACCGCGGGAACCGCCGCCTGGCCGGCATGCTGCTTCATCTTGAGGCGGACCCGGGCCGGCTTGCACTCCGGCTGCCGGAAAGGCGCCTCGCGTTCGTACTCTTCGATCTGCAGCCGCTTGCGCAATTGCGACAGCGGAACGCGCCGGTATTCCTTCATCGGGTGCACCTGCACCGGCTTCTGCTGCACGAATTTCAGCCCCGCCGCTCGCCGGTCCGCCTTCCCGTCGTCGCACGCCTCCTTGGGGTAGAGGTCCTCCGGGCACGCGTAAAGGGTGCAGATCCCGCAGCCGCAGCACAATTCCGACCACTGGTTCCAGACGTCGCCGCCCGTCATGGTGAACCCAAGGCTGCGCATCACCTTGTGGGGCATCACCTCGTAGCCCAGCAGGTATCGCGGGCAGAACTCGGTGCAGTAGCTGCACTGGTCGCACGCCGACTTGCCGATGTGGGCCATCTCCGGCTGCGACCGCGTTCGCCGCGTCATCAGGTAATGGTCGCGGGGCAGCACGATCAGCCCGCCGGTGGTCTTCGTGACCACGTCGTCCAGATCGAACGTAAGCGTCCCCATCATGATGCCGCTGATGAACACGCCGAAATCCGCCGCCGTGGCGCCGCCGGCCATCGCGATCAGGTCGCGAAAGGGCGTCCCCACAGGGGCCCAGAAGGATTTCGCCTCGGCGACCGCCCCGCAAACCGAAAGGAACTTCTCCGTCACCGGTTTGCCCTGTTCGGCCAGGCTCACGTTGTAGAGCGTCTCGACGTTGCTCACCACGCAACCCACGTTGAGCGGGATCCCCGCCGGCGGAATCAGCCGCCCAGTGGCCGTGTACACCAGTTCGTACTCGTCGCCCGAGGGGTAAAAATCGCCCAGCTTTACGAATTCGATCCGGCTGTCGCGGAGTTCGTGCTCGAGCGCTTCGATCGACTCCGCATTCTTGCTCTTAACGCCGAACTTTCCCTGCTTCGCGCAGGTGGCGTCCATCATGAGTCCCATGCCGGCCAGGATCTCCGCGGGAAAATGCTTCATGAGTTCCGCGTCCTTGTGGATCAGCGGCTCGCACTCGGCGCCGTTGGCGATCAGGAATTCGATTTGAGATTGCGCCTTCACGTAGGTGGGGAACCCGGCCCCGCCGGCGCCCACCACCCCGAATTCGCGCAATTTCTCACTAAGCATAAATTAGAGGATAGCAGTGTACTGCCGGGGGCCGGAGCGCTACAATCGCGCCATGCCCAGACCCCTGGCTGCGATCACCGGCGCCTCCGCCGGAATCGGCGCGACTTTCGCGCAAAAACTGGCCGCCCGCGGATACGACCTGCTGCTCATCGCGCGCCGCCGCGACCGCCTGGAGAAAATGGCCGCGGAACTCGCGGTCGAGACCGAGCCCATGGCCGCCGATCTCGCCTCGCCAGGCGATCTGGAGCGCGTTGCCGCGCGCCTCGCGGCGGAACCGCGCCTGGAGTTGCTGGTGAATAACGCCGGCTTCGGCACGCGCGGACGGTTCTTCGAGGCGAATTTCGAAGAGCAGGCGCGCATGCACCGGGTGCACATCGATGCCATCCTGCGGCTCACCCATGCCGCGCTCCAAGGTATGGTCCCGCGCAACCGGGGCGGGATTATCAATGTTTCCTCAGTCGCCGCCTTCGTGCGCAGTCCCGGGAATGTCAGCTATTGCGCCACCAAGTCCTGGATCAACGCCTTCACCGAGGGCGTCTATCTGGATCTGCGCAGCAAGGGGTTAAACGTCAAGGTCCAGGCGCTGTGCCCGGGCTTCACCCATACCGAATTCCACGATGTGCTCGGGATGGATCGCGGTGTAATCCCGCGCTGGCTCTGGATGAGCGCTACCGATGTCGTGGATGCGTCTCTTGCGGGGCTCGACGCCGGCAAACTGTTCGTGATCCCAGGCTGGAAGTACCGCGCGTTTGTATCCTGGGTCACCCGTTTGCCGTGGCGGCTACGCGTCCGCCTGGAGGCCAGATCGCCTCACACCCGCAGCAGGCTGTGACTCGGATACTAACTATTTCTGAATTTCTTGCCGCAGATCGAGAGTAAAACCAAGCCCACGCCTGAAAGCAGGAGTGTGGCTGGCTCCGGGGCCGAACTGATTGCAGGGGTGTAGAGCACGCTCGTCGAGGCCGAAAACGTTCCTTTCACGAGTTGCGACAGCTTATAGGTGGCAGTCTCGCTCCTCCACGCGCCGCTCGCCAGTGAGGTCGTCGAGAAAACGTCGCTCAAGGATAAATGGATCACCAGCGGATTGCCTGCTTCGAGGTCGCTGAGGAAAAATGGCAGCAGGTTATAGTTGGTCGCGTTCGCCAGGTTCACGGTATGAGTTCCGCCGAGGGTGCCGACGATGCTAACGAAAATTCCCGTGGCTGCGGACGAAAACACGGGGTCGCTTCCGACCGTGTGGGTGCGGTTGAGGCTATGGCTCAGGGTCCTCGTGGTATTCAGGGACCCGGCACTCAATACTCTGGAAAGATCCAGCGTGGCGCTCGAAATAACGGTCCCGGCTAGCGCACCATAATTCAACGTCAACGTCAGCGTGGCCGGATCCGTTGAAGTAGTCGCCGTGGTAAATCCCTGACTCGTAATCCTCTGCCCATTGGAAACTACCTGGTATGTGGCACTCGCAGTGTAGGAAAAGGGTGCCGACGCACTGGTGTCGTATATCGTGCTTGCCAGAAGCGCTGGCGCAACCATCAAAGCACCGAATATGGCAAAGCAGAATCGTCGCATCCGCGTCCTTAACAAGCATATGTGAGCGAACTCGCAAACTCAAGTACCGGGACTTACAAGACCCTGGGTTTACCGTGGCTACAAGGCTGCGCAGAGGGGTTTGGACGTCAAAGTGCGGGCGCGTACCGGATTATCCCTGGGTCGGTAGAGACTTTTTCGGTTTTCGTCCCAACACCGAGAGCAATAACAACCCGCCGCCCGCGATCAGAAGCGTGGCTGGTTCCGGGGTTCCCGGAGCATGGTGTGTGACGTTGCTCGACACTAAGAACGTACCGGTCACGCGCTGGGAAAAACTGGTGTAGGTGGCGGTATCTAACCACCAGCCGGAGGTGCTCGGGAGCGTTGCCGAGAAAACATCGGCCAGCGTAATACTGATCTTCAACGAATTTCCTGCCTGCAGATCAGCCGCGAAAAACGGCAGAAGATTGTAGTTCGTTGCAGACGTCAGCTTAATGGTCTTGGTTCCGCTCAGGGTGCCGACGATGCTGACGAATACTCCCGTCGGGCTGCCCGAAAAGACGGGGTTGGCCCCATGCAGGACACCCTGGTAGCTTGCGGTGTAAGTCGGTGCTGCCGCGGCGATTAGCGAACTCGAAAGGTTCATTGTGGCCGCGCTTATAGATTGGCCCGCCAGTGCACCGTAGTCCAAGGTCATGGTGAATACGGTGGGATCCGTAACGGTGCTCACCGAATTGTTGAAGCCGTAGCTAGAGAAGCCGCCCAACAATCCGGAAGTCAGGGTATAGGTGATATTCGAGCCGCCGTTCGCCGTCCACGAGACCGGAAGCGACGCACTGGTGTTGTAAATGGTGCTTCCCCACAATGTGGGTGCTACCAGGATCGCGCTGTAAACTGCAAAACACAGTGCCCGCATGCTGCCTCTCTTAAATTAGGATAGTCGAATCCCAAACTCAAGTACTGGTACCCATAGGACCATCACGCCCTGGTTACGTCAGGGGTGCTTTTGAGGAAACCCCTGGGCTTTTCAGAGAACAACCGCAACCGTAATATGATCGGATATTCGAATGATCTCCATTAGGGACGTGTCCAAGTACTACAACGGTAAGCGTCGGGTGCTCGCTCTCGATAGCGTAAAACTGGAGATCGGGCGGGGCGAGATGGTTGCCATCGTGGGTCCATCCGGCTCCGGAAAATCCACCTTGCTGAACCTGATCGGCGGCCTCGACCGCCCTTCCTCCGGTGAGATCCGAATTGACGGAAGCCCCATCGCCGCGCTTTCCGATGACGACCTGACGATCCTCCGCCGCGACAAAATCGGCTTCATCTTCCAGTTCTTCAACCTCCTGCCAAGTCTTACGTGTGTAGAAAATGTCTCCCTGCCGCTTCACCTGAAGGGCATGCCGCGCCGCGAGATCGAGAAACGGGCCACCGAACTGCTGCAACTGGTTCAACTCGGAAGCCGGCTCGATCACCTCCCCGACGAACTCTCCGGAGGCGAACGGCAGCGCGTAGCCATCGCGCGGGCCCTGGCCTTTTACCCCCCTGTGCTGCTGGCCGACGAACCGACCGGCAACCTGGACAGCAAGACCGGGACCGAGATTCTCGCGCTCATTCACGATCTGCACGAACGGCTCTCCTCCACCGTCCTGATAGTCACTCACGATCCGGCCGTCGCCGCCAGTTGTCCCCGCACCGTCACTCTGCGGGATGCGCGCATCGCCGGAGATGCCCGCCGATGAGGCTCCTGCGCCTGATCACGTGGCCCTATGTTCGAAAGCACCTGCTGCGTTCGGTCCTGACGACCGCCGGAATCGTCCTCGGGGTGGCTCTCCTGGTCGGCATGCGGACCGCCGACCAGTCGGTCCTCGGCGCTTTCAATCAGACGGTGGACCGCATTGCCGGCAAGACCCAGTTGCAGGTGAGTGCCGGCGATTCCGGGTTCGGCGAAGACGTGCTCGAGCGCGTCGAGGCCGTGCCGGAAGTCCGTGCCGCGGCGCCGGTCATCGAGGCTTCGGTCGATACCGGCCTTCCCGGCCAGGGCAGGCTCCTCATCCTGGCCGTCGATATGACCGGGGATCGCAGCCTGCGGGACTATGATTTCGATAGCGGCGAGCAGGACGTGGTCGATGACCCGCTGGTCTTCCTGGCGCAGCCCGACTCCCTCATCCTCACCCGCGAGTTTGCCGGCCGCAACGGGCTGCACGCCGGCAGCAAAATTACGTTCGAGACCATGGACGGCCCGAAGCAGTTCAGCGTCCGCGGCATTTTGAAAACCGGCGGGATGGCGCAAGCCTTCGGCGGCAATCTCGGCATCATGGACATCTACGCGGCCCAGAAGGTTTTCGGGCGGGGCCGCCTCTTCGACCGCATCGACGTCGGCTTAAAAGAAGGCGTGCCGCTGGAACAGGGCCAGGCAGCGTTGAGCAAGGCTCTCGGTCCAACCTTCACGGTCGAGCCGCCCTCCGGGCGCGGCCGCCAGTTCGCATCCCTGCTGGGGGTTTATACCCTGGCGATGAGCATCTCGAGCGCCTTTGCTCTGTTCATCGGGATGTTCATCATCTATAACTCGTTCTCGATCGCAGTTACCCAGCGCCGGAGCGAAATCGGTATTCTGCGTGCCCTCGGCGCCACGCGCAGGCAGATCCGGACCCTCTTCCTGTGGGAGAGCGCCGCCGCCGGGCTGATCGGTTCGGCCGCGGGCGTGGGGCTCGGGCTGGCCTTTGCGCGCAGCCTGACCGGACTCACGGGCACCATGCTGGCGGACATTTTCGGAGTGACCACCAACATCGGCGAGGTCATCCTCAACCCGGGTTTTCTCCTCCTCGCCCTCTGCCTGGGCGTCCTGATGAGCATGGTGGCGGCCTTCATCCCGGCCCGCAATGCGGCGCGCGTGGAGCCCGTGCAGGCGTTGCAGAAGGGCAAGTACCAGGTGTTGGGAACCGGAGAAAGCCGGGTCCGCCGCCGCCTCGCCCTCGTCGCCGCCGCGGGCTCGCTGGTCTGCCTCGTAGTGGCCGCGTACCGGCCTGCGTTCTATCTGGGCTATCTCCTGATGGTTTTCGCAGCGCTTCTACTGACTCCGTATCTTTCGCTGGAGCTCGCGCGCCTGCTGCGCCGGCCCATGAAGTGGATCCGCCCGGTTGAAGGATCGCTCGCCGCGGATAGCCTGATCCAGGCGCCGCGCCGGACTTCCGCCACCGTCGCCGCACTCATGCTCTCCCTCGCCCTTGTCATCGGGCAGGGCGGCGTCGCCCGCGCCAGCATCGAAACCATCGAAGAGTGGATCACCAACACGTTGAACCCCGACCTGTTTGTCTCCACCTCCGGATCTCTTGCCGCGCGCGACTTCCACTTTCCCGCCGCCATGCTCCCGGAATTGGAGAAGGTTCCGGGAATCGATCAGGTGCAGTGCGTCCGAACCGTGCGGGTCGAGTACCGCAATCTTCCCGTGATGGTCATCGGAATCGAGATGGATAAAGTGGCCTCGCGCATCCATCGCCACATCGTCGAGGGCGATCGGGACACCATGAACCGTCTCTCGGCCTCCGGCCAGGGCGCGATCATCGCCGAGAACCTCGCGAATCTCGCGCGGCTGCACCTCGGCCAATGGCTCGAACTCCCGACTCCCTCCGGCACACTGAAGCTCCCGGTGGTGGGAGTCATCCGGGACATGTCCAACCAGCTCGGCACCGTGTTTCTGGACCGCCGCGTGTTCATCCGGTGGTTTCGGGACGACTCGGTGGACGTTTTTCGCGTGTACCTCAAACGCGGCGTTAAGCCCGAGGACGCCCGGCGCGAAATCGTCGATCACTTTGGTGACCGGCGGCGCATGTTCGTTCTGCTGAATCGCGACGTTCGCAACTACGTGGAGCGGGTCACGAACCAGTGGTTCGGGCTGACCTATTTGCAGGTGCTGGTCGCCGTGGCCGTGGCCGTCCTGGGCATCGTCAACACACTGACCGTCTCGATTTCGGACCGGCGGCGCGAACTCGGCGTACTGCGTGCCGTCGGCGGCCTGCGCGCCCAGATTCGCGGTACCGTGTGGATGGAAGCGCTCGCCATGGGGATGATCGGCCTGGTTCTGGGCGCCGCGACCGGAGCCCTGAACCTTTACTACGAAATCCAGGCGATTCAGGTGGACCTGACCGGGATGGCAATGTCCTACCAGTTTCCTTTCTCGATCATGGCGATCCTGGTGCCCGTGATCCTTGCCGCCGCATTCGCCAGCGCCGTGCTCCCCGCCGAAACCGCCGTGCGAACGTCATTAGTTGAGGCTTTGGAATATGAGTAAGACCACAAATCGGAGTCTCGTCGTCTCGGCCGTAATCTTTCCCCTGCTTTTTTGCATACTGCCTCTCGCCGCCCAGGATGCCCGGCAGATCGTCCAGGAATCGCAGCGCCGCGGCCGCGCCAATTCCGAGCGGTACGAGGGCGTGCTCGAAGTGATCGCCGCCAACAACAAGCGGCTCGAAGAAGTCCTGGACCTACGACCGCATCGGCTCCTACGGTGACAGCAAGTCGATTATCCGCTTCACCTCGCCCGCCGAGGTCAAAGGCGTCGCGCTCCTCGTGGTCAATCACCCGGACCGCTCTTCCGACCAGTGGATGTGGACGCCTGCCATCGGACGCGATCGCCGCATCGCCTTGCAGGACCGCTCCACCCGCTTCTTCGGAACGGATTTCAGCTTCGAGGACCTGGAAGAGCGCGACGTAAACCAGTACGACTACAAACTAACCGGTGAAGAGCCGATCGACGGCGGCGCCTGCTGGCGGATCGAGGCGCGGCCGCGCGAAGGGAAGTCCTCGCAGTACACCCTCACCCGCATGTGGATCCGTAAAGATAATTACGTCCCCGTCCAGTACGAAAATTTCGTCAAGGAACAACTCGTACGGCGACTCCGGGAATCGGATCTGCAGAACGTCCAGAACATCTGGACCGCGCGCCTGCTCGACATGACCGACCTCCGGCGCAACAGCCGCACCGTGCTCCGCATCGAAAAGCTGCAGTACGACACGCCGATGAAGGATGACGACTTTACGGTCCAGGCCCTGCGGCGCGAGCAATGAGGTTCGCGCTCCTCTTGCTGGCGGTAACCGCCGCGGCGCAGAACTTCACGGGGCGCGGCTATCTGGGAAACATCCGGCTACTTCTACCCTCAAGCCGCCCGGAACGATTCGGGCCGCGCCATCGGGGAAGCCCTGTTCCGCTACGAGGCGTTTTTCAAAGCGACCCCGAACCTGCGCTTCGCCGCGGGGCTCGATGCCGGGATCGATACCCACCTCCAGACCGATCGCGACGGCGGCTTTTCGTGGTGGGACCGGGGCGCGCGCCGGCCCCTGCTCGCGCTTCGCCGCTTCAGCGCCATTTACTCGCGGGACAGGCTGACGGTCGAGATCGGGAAGCAGTTCGTGCGTTGGGGCAAAACCGACGTGCTGAACCCGACCGACCGCTTCGCGCCGCGCGATTTCCTCAATGTGGTGGATAACGATTTCCTCGGCATCACGGCGGCGCGCGTGACGTACGGCACCCAGTCCGATACCATCGACGTGGTGTTTGAGCCGCGCTTCACGCCGAGCCGGGTCCCTCTTCTCGATCAGCGATGGGCCGTCCTGCCGCAGGGGATTCCGATCGCCGAACAGCCGGCCGCATTCCCGGGCGGACCGCAAGCCGGCGCCCGTTGGAACCACGTCGGCTCGAAGGCCGAGTATTCGTTCTCGTTTTACAACGGGTACGACAACCTCCCGCTCTATCGCGGCCAACTCGAGGCGGCGCCGCTGCGGGCCGATCTCACCCGGTCCTATCCGCAGATGCGGATGTACGGTGGAGACATCGCGGCGCCGCTCGCGCTCGTCACCGTCAAGGCGGAAGCGGCGTACTTTACTTCGTCCACGCCCGAAGCCGATCACTACGGACTTTGGGTGTTGCAGTTGGAACGCCAGGTCGGCGAATGGACGTTCGTCGCCGGATACGCCGGGCAGTTCATCACGGAACACGGCACGGCTTCGGCGTTTTCGCCCGCGCGCGGCCTGACGCGTTCGGTAGTGGCGCACGCCGGATACACCATCGACACCAATCGCTCGCTCGATTTCGAAACCGTCATCCGGCAGAACGGGCGGGGCATGTACTTCAAACCCGAGTACACTCAAGCCTTCGGGCAGCACTGGCGCGCGACCGCCGGATTCGCCGTGATTCGCGGTTTCGACGGCGACTTCCTCGGCCAGTATCAACGGAACTCGTTCGCCCTGCTGCGCCTCCGCTACAGCTTTTAGTAGGGTAGGCCTCCCGGCCTGTCGCCCGGTCTGCCTCCCGGCCTGTCGCCCGGTCTGCCTCCCGGTCTGCCTCCCGGTCTGCCTCCCGGCCTGTCGCCCGGCCTGCCTCCCGGTCTGCCTCCCGGCCTGCCTCCCGGTCTGCCTCCCGGTCTGCCTCCCGGTCTGCCTCCCGGCCTGCCTCCCGGCCTGTCGCCCGGCCTGCCTCCCGGTCTGCCTCCCGGCCTGCCTCCCGGCCTGCCTCCCGGCCTGTCGCCCGGTCTGCCTCCCGGCCTGCCTCCCGGCCTGTCGCCCGGTCTGCCTCCCGGTCTGCCGCCCGGTCTGCCTCCCGGTCTGCCTCCCGGTCTGCCTCCCGGTCTGCCTCCCGGCCTGCCTCCCGGTCTGCCTCCCGGCCTGTCGCCCGGTCTGCCTCCCGGCCTGCCTCCCGGCCTGCCTCCCGGTCTGCCTCCCGGCCTGCCTCCCGGCCTGCCTCCCGGCCTGTCGCCCGGTCTGCCTCCCGGCCTGCCTCCCGGCCTGTCGCCCGGTCTGCCTCCCGGTCTGCCTCCCGGCCTGCCTCCCGGTCTGCCTCCCGGCCTGTCGCCCGGTCTGCCTCCCGGCCTGCCTCCCGGCCTGTCGCCCGGCCTGCCTCCCGGTCTGCCTCCCGGTCTGCCTCCCGGCCTGTCGCCCGGCCTGCCTCCCGGTCTGCCTCCCGGTCTGCCGCCCGGTCTGCCTCCCGGTCTGCCTCCCGGCCTGTCGCCCGGCCTGCCTCCCGGTCTGCCTCCCGGTCTGCCGCCCGGTCTGCCGCCCGGTCTGCCTCCCGGTCTGCCTCCCGGCCTGTCGCCCGGCCTGCCTCCCGGTCTGCCTCCCGGTCTGCCGCCCGGTCTGCCTCCCGGCCTGCCTCCCGGTCTGTCGCCCGGCCTGTCGCCCGGCCTGTCGCCCGGCCTGTCGCCCGGTCTGCCTCCCGGTCTGCCTCCCGGCCTGTCGCCCGGCCTGTCGCCTTTGAGTTTAGTTTTTTAGAACCGCGCAGGCCAGGAGGCCTGCGCCACCAGGAGCGGTGTTTTCGGACTTCTACCACGGGCTCCTGAGCTAGCCGTTCGAGCGGTCCCGTGCCTGCCCGAACGGCCGATGTGCGGCTCATCTCGCCCGCGGCATCCTGGGATCAGCAGGAGGCTTTCATGGCAAACGAACTGGCCGCGCTTTCGACCGAACTCGCGGCAATTGTCCAACGCGCCGGGCCATCGGTGGTGGCGGTCCACGCACGGCCGCGCTTCGCATCGAGCGGTGTTTTCTGGCGCCCCGGCGTCATCGTCACAGCCGAGCACACCATCCGGCGGGAAGAGGAGATCACCGTGACCTTGCCCGACGGGTCCGCCGCGGGCGCGGTGCTCGCCGGCAGCGATGCCGGCACCGATCTGGCCGTGCTCAAAGTGGAATCCGCCGCGCCCGCCATTCCGCACGCGCCGGCCGACCCGGCGCCCGGCCACCTGGCGCTTGCGCTCGGCCGTTCCGAAAACTCGGGCGTCAATGCGACCATGGGGATCGTCAGCGCCGTCAGCGGCGAGTGGCGCACCTGGCGCGGCGGACGTCTCGACCGCTACATCCGGCTTGACCTGACCCTCTATCCCGGATCTTCCGGCGGTCCGGTAGTCAATACCAATGGCGAGGCGATCGGGATCGCCACTTCCGCCCTCTCGCGGATCGCCGGCCTGGCGATTCCCGCATCCACCATCGACCGTGTCCTCGATGAAATTCTGGCTCGCGGCCGGGTAGCTCGCGGGTACCTCGGGGTGGGGCTGCAACCCGTCGAGTTGCCCGATCATCAGAAAGGCCTGATTGTGCTCTCGCTCGAACCCGGCGGTCCGGCGGCTCAGGCCGGCGTGCTGATCGGGGACATCCTGGTGGAACTCGGGGGCTCCGCGGTGAACGACACGGGCGATATCCAGTCGGCTCTGGACGGACGGGCGCCGGGACAGGCGGTCGAGGCTCTGTTCCTGCGTGGCGGCGAGTCCCGCAAAATCGCCATCAACGTGGGGGAACGGCCGCGGAGAGGATGACATGCGAGGATTTGGCGAAGTTTCCGAGCGCCTCCGCCGCTCCACCGTCCAGGTGTTTCCGAAGGGGCATCGCGGCGGCGGCTCGGGCATAATCTGGGATGCCAAGGGTATCGTCCTGACCAATGCCCACGTCGCCCGCTCCGATCGGGCCGGTGTAGAGCTGTGGGACGGGCGCAAACTGGAAGCACTCGTCACGTCGCGCGATCCGCGCCGCGATTTGGCCGTGCTCCGGGTTCCGCCCGGAGACCTGGAGCCAGCCCGCCACGGCGATTCGGACGCCCTGCGTCCCGGCGAACTCGTGATCGCGATCGGCAGCCCGTTGGGCTTCGCCGGAGCGCTATCGACCGGAGTCGTGCATTCCTTCGGACCGCTACCGGGCATGGGCCGGCAGAGTTGGATCCGTGCCGGCGTCCGGCTCGCGCCGGGGAACTCGGGAGGTCCGCTGGCCGACGCCGAGGGGAGGGTGGTCGGGATCAACACGGCCATCGTGAACGGGTTGGGGGTCGCGATTCCGTCGAATTCGGCGGTGCAACTTCTCGCGCAGGGTCCCCGGCCGTCGCTCGGGGTGGTGCTGCGTCCCGTGCCCTATGGCTTGATGCTCCTCGAGGTCCAGCCGGGCGGCGCTGCGGCCGGAGCCTCCCTCGGGCCGGGGGACGTCATCCTGGGGTCGTTCGACGATCTCAGCGATGCTCTCGAATCCGGGAGGGAGGCAATCCGCGTACGGTTCTTCAGGGGCGGAGACTATACCCGCGTGCGGGAGACGCACGTCCGGCTGGCGGCTCGCGCGGAGGCGGCATAATGCGCCTGCTGATCGCGGCCGAGTCCGCGGTCGTGCGCGCCGGGCTGGAGGCATTGGCGGCCTCCAGCCCGGGCGTGCGGGTTTTGGGCTCGTTCCCCGACTACTCGCAATTGGAAACGCTGCGGCCGGATGTGGTCCTGGCGGCCGTTCCCCTGGACGACCTGCCCGTTTCGGAAGCCGCGGTGGTGCTCCTGACGGGCGAACCGTGGACCGCGGAAGCCGTGCGCGCCGGCGTCCGCGCGATCCTGCCGCAGAACGCTTCGGCGGCCGAGATCCTGGCGGCGTTGGAGGCTGCCGCGGCCGGTCTGGCTGCGATCGATCCCCGCGAATTGGACGGGCTTCTGGGCTCGAGCCATCCGGCGCCCGTCTCCTCCGGATCGCCTTCGCTGACCGCGCGGGAACTGGAGGTCTTGCGCATGTTGGCCGATGGCGCGGCCAATAAGGCAATCGCCTGGAAACTCGGGATTTCCGAGCACACCGTGAAGTTCCACGTAGCCTCGTTGCTGGGAAAGCTGGGGGCTTCCACCCGCACTGAAGCCGTCACCATCGGAATTCGCAAAGGCCTGGTGATGATCTGATCGAGTCCGGGCTACACGAACTTTTTCCTGCACTCCTCCGAGCAGAAGTACACAACCTCTCCGTGCGATTTCGAGGTGATCCCGGTCACCGTCGAGACGTACGTTCCGCACACCGGGTCTCTTCTCAATTCCCCGCCCGCGGGGACTTGCGGCTGCGGAGCGCGGCGAGGCGCTTGCATTCCTCCGAAAATTCCTTTGAGAACGGAGCGCAATAGAAGGAAAAGCAGCAGGGGAAGGACGAACCGCAGAATAAAGAAACGAATCATGAGTTCGGGGCGGGAGCGTTGCGCCCCCGCCCGCTACTTCTAGCTTACTTCTTCTTCGACTTCTTGGTTTGCTTGGCGTTCGGATCCTGAAACTTGACTTCCACCGCGCTTCCCAGCGTGGCCAGCATGTCCTTCGCCGACTGCGCGAAGGGGCCGGTGGGCTGCAGTTCCAGATATTTCTGGAATGCCTCGGCGGTGCCGGGAACCGGGTTGACCTTGCCGTCCGCGCCGATCGCCGCCTTACCCACCAGGGTCACGCCGTACTGGTAATAGGCGTCCGCGTAGGTCGGGGTCAGTTCGATCGCCTTCTTGAATGCTTCGCCGGCTTCGGTGTTTTTCCCGGAATTCACCAGCAGCGCTCCCAGGTTGTAGTAGTACTTCCCGCCGTTGGTCGGGTCGAGATCGGCGGCTTTTTTCAACTCCGCCTGCATGTCTTCGAACTTGTTGGCCTTCGCCAGTGCCAGGGCATAGTTGTTGTGGCTGGCGGGATCGTCCGGTTTCAGTTCGATCGCCTTCTGGTAGGCCGCCAGCGATTTCGCCACGGCATCGTCATGCTCGGCTCCCGTCTTGGTCCCGGCCACCTGGATGTACGCCTCGCCGAGGTTCGCCCACACCGCCTGCTGGGTTGCGTCGAGTTCCGAAGCCTTGAGGAACGAAGCGACCGCCGTATCGTACTGCTTGGCCTTAAGAGCGTCCATACCCGCGTTGAACGCATCGTTCAACTCGTGGTTCTTCTTCATCTTTTCGGACTGGTCTTTGATCTGCTTCTCCATCGCGGCCTTCTGCTCCGGCGTCAGGCTGCGTTCGAGTTCCTTGGACATCTGGCCCGTTTCCATGGCCTTCTGCATCTCCGCATTATGCGCAGACTGCGTCGCCGCGGAATTCTTCAGGTCGAAATTCACCGGGATGGGGTCTCCAGGGCGGGTCCGAACGCCGTTCACGGTGTCGACCTTTTTGCCATCGACAAAGCACTCGATGGTGTACATGCCCATCGGAAGGCCCATGTACAGAAAATGGCCCTTCTTGTTGGTCTTGGTCTTGTAACTGCCCTTTATATCCGTGCGAGTGATGTTGATTTCAGCCTTTTCGAGGGGCTTTCCATCGACGCCCTTCACATCCCCTTCGATCGTCGTGATCTGCGCGAAAGAGGTGAGTGCCAGGAAAACCATCCCGGCAGCCGCGAGGGCCAGATTGCGAAGCTTCATAGAACCTCCAACGAGACTGTTTTGTATTAAACCCCAGTATACTCCAACGTCTTTTTTACTACTCATCGAAGAGCCCGATCTGTTCTTTCGGCGCTCCCTTTGCTTTCCTGCGGTTCAGCGGGCTGCCCACCACCCCCAAAACCTCTACCGCCCGGAGCGACTCGCGCGGCACGAAAAATCTCTGATTATTGCCGAAAGAATCGGGAGGGGTCACGGTGATTCCGTGCGGCTCGACCTGCAGCAGGTCATTGGGCATGACGCCCTCCATCACCTCGCCGTCGCGGAACGCCAGGCTCACCCACAGGCCGGACATCTTGGGGCGGGTGGCGAATAAGCGCCGGTCCGGCTCGCCCCCGCCGGAAAACTCCCGAACGAAGGCCACCAATTTGATGTCGTGATAAGGAACGGTGACGACGTTGCCCTCCGCCGAGAGTAGTTCTACACCCGTAGGTTGCAGGAAGGATACCGGGTTCAGGTACCCCGCCAGGGGCTCTTTCTCGTACCGCCTGAGGATCGCCTTTTTGGTAGTGGAGGCGGCCAAATGTTACCTCTTCGCTGTTGCTATGTTTCAAACATTTAGGCGCTTATTGTATCATTGGCTCGATGCCTGACGCGCTTGCGGCAGATTCGGCGGCGGTTTCCGGTGCTATTACCGGCTTCCTCGACTTCTGTCGTATCGAGAAGGGCCTTTCAGCTTGTTCCCTGGAAGCCTATTCCTCTGATTTATCGAGGTTTAGCTCCTTTTGGGGGAAGCGGCCGGGTTTTCCGGCCACAGGCGACCTGCGCCAATACCTCGATCTTCTGTACCAGGGCGGATTGAGCCCCCGGTCGGTGGCCCGCCACCTCACCACCCTTCGCAATTATTACGCCTTCCTCCTGCGGGAGGGTTTTCTCGGCGAGGATCCGACGGAGCATCTGCACAGCCCCAAGCAGTGGCAGACGATCCCTAAGTTTTTGAATTCGCAGGAGATTGAGATGCTCATCCAGGCTCCGGACCCTCTGCGGCCGAATGGCCTGAGGGATCGCGCTATGCTGGAGTTGCTCTATGCCACCGGGTTGCGGGTTTCCGAGCTTTGCCGGCTCGGGGTGGGAGACCTCAACCTCGAAGTGGGAGTCCTGCGGACCACCGGCAAGGGGAACAAGCAGCGAATCGTTCCCGTTGGCATGGCGGCGATCGGCGCCGTTAGGGATTACCTGGAGCGGGGCCGTCCGGATCTGCTCAAATCCAGGGCCAGCCGTTACCTGTTCGTGACGGCTCGGGGCGGTTGTCTTACCCGCCAGGGTTTTTGGAAATTGCTCGCCGGCTACGGCCGGAAAGCCGGCATTTTCCAAGGTTTGACTCCCCATGTGCTTCGCCATAGTTTCGCCACCCACCTGCTGGAAGGTGGCGCGGATCTGCGAAGCGTCCAGGTGATGTTGGGCCACGCCGATATCTCGACTACCCAGATCTATACCCATGTGCTGCGGTCGAGACTTCGGAGCACGGTAGAAAAGCATCACCCCAGGGCCTGACCTCCAGGCTGCTGGGCACTCGTTCCGGCTTTCGGGCCGGTGCCAATTTGGGAGATGGAAGGGCGCATGCGATGAGCGATTACATCTACATGCTGGAGAGCCACCTGAGCCCTGACCAAAACCGGGCCGTGGAGGAAGTGCAGCAGGCCGCCGCGGCGGCCAATGTCAACCTCTTCGTGACCGGCGGGGCCATGCGCGACATGCTGGCCGGGTTTCATGTGCGCGACCTGGACTTCGTTGTCGAAGGGGCGGCTTTGAAACTGGCCAGGAGCGTCTGTGAGCGTACCGGCGCCACCGCCGTTTCCACGGATGAGAACCGGAAATCCATGGAACTGGCGTTCCCCAGCGGCGTGACTACCCAGATCGCGATGTCGCGGCAGGAAAAGCGCGCGCGTCCCGGAGCCAAACCTCAGGTCACGGCCGCCACTATCCAGGAGGACCTCCGGGGCCGCGACTTCACGTGCAACGCCATCGCGCTTTCCCTCAACAAGGCCTCCCGCGGACTGCTGCTGGACCCGATGAACGGGCTGGCGGATATCGAGCGCCGGGAACTTCGTTCCGTCCAACCGTACGGGTTTTACGACGATCCATCCCGGCTGCTGCGGCTGATTCGTTTCCGCGCCCGCCTGGGATTCGTTGTCGAGGAGCGCACACAATCGCAATTCGCCAACGCCCGCGAAGCCGGTGTCGAAACCTCGATTCCTCCCCGCACCCTCGGCGAGGAGTTGAAGCGTATCGGTCTCGAAGACAACCCCTCCGACATTCTCAAGGACCTGGAAACCGCCGGCCTGCTGGCCCTCTTTTCGCCGTTCCTCAGCGGCCCGAAACTGAACCTCGCGGGAGTGGCCAAAATGGAAAAACTCGCGCGCCTTCTGCCGGACGATGCCGTCTCCCGGGCCGCCCGCTTCGGGCCATTCCTGTTTGCCCTTATGGAGAACTTCGGCCCCAAGGAAAGACAGGCGCTGGTCAAAGCGGTGGAATTAGCCAAGCCGGAAGTGGATCTGTGGCAGAAACTCGAAGCCCGCTCGAAGAAACTCGAAGCTGCGCTCCGTGCGCCGCGAATCCGCAAGCCGTCCCATGTCTACCACCTGGTCACCGGCGCTCAACCCGACGAAGTGCTGTTCCTGATGTACCATTCGGCTTTCAAGCCGGTACAGGAGCGGCTGCGGAACTACTTCCAGAAATACCTGCCCGCCGTGCAGGAGATTACGGCCGAGGAATGGGCGGCCGTGGAAAACGGCCAGGCGCACCGGCAGGCCAAGGCACGGGACGAGTTCATCAATATGGTGCTCGACCGGAAGCCCCCAAAGCCCGAACCCCCGCCGGAAATTCCGGTGGTCGAAGTGGGTGAGGTACGGCGCGCCCGCTGACGCGGCGGTTTAGCCATGTGGGGCAGGTTTCAACCTGCGCGGGGCTTTAGCCCCGCTTTTAGTGAAATTTCCGAAAAGCGGAAGCGGTGCTCGCGGTGACGAACATTCGCGGCACCTCCGAGGAGACCATCGCACTGGGATTGATGGGGGCGCCGCTGGTTCGGAACTCGTGCTGCGCGATCCGCAGCGCGATGCGTTCCCCCACTGCCCGGACGATCCGCCCGTTGACCGTCAGTTGCATCGGGGCCACGTTGTGGAGCAGCGCCGGCCAGGTAATCGAAAGCTCGATGTTCAGACCCGCGGGAAGATGGCGCCCCGCGTCGAAGAGGATGCCGCCGCTCGATAGATCGATCGTGCGGCCGATGCCTGTCTCCAGCACTTTGCGCCGGCGGATCAACCGCCACCGCAAATCCAGGTAAAGGGAGTACCTGCGGTCCGCCCTTCGCTCGCCCCCAATGCCCACTTCTTGAATTTGATCGGATGCACTCATCTCGACAATTCTTGCCAAGTGCCAGTATGCAAGCCTTGAGTGCCTGCTGGGAAGGTGTAACAGTACTTATAGAGTACCGGGTGTTCTACGATAGATAGCGTACCCCCGGTTGCGGAACCGGAGTGCCTGCTATCCTCAGAGAAGTAGGAGAAACAAGCGGAACGTGAGAAGTGTACGTGTTTTCAGCGGCCTGGTGCTGCTGCCTTTCCTCCTGACGGCACAGGATCTCAAAGAATTCGAAAAAAAAGTCACCGAATTCACCCTTCCCAATGGTTTACATTTCATTGTTGCCGAAAGACATGAAGCTCCCGTGGTCTCGTTCCATACGTATGTGAATGCCGGCTCCGTGGACGACCCTTCCGGCGAAACCGGGCTCGCCCACATGTTCGAGCACATGGCCTTCAAGGGAACGGATACCATCGGTACCCGCGACTGGCCCGCCGAAAAGCCGGCCCTCAATGCCATCGAGACCGCCTACGACAACCTTCAGGCGGAACGCAACAAGGGGCCCAAAGCGGACGAAGCGCGCCTGACCTACCTGGAGTCGCAGGTCAAAATCATGATCGACCGCGCCCAGGCATTCGTCAGGCCCAATGAATACACCAGGGTCCTCGAGGAAAACGGCGCCGCCGGCCTGAACGCCAGCACCGGCCCGGACGCCACGGAGTACTTTTACAGCCTGCCCTCGAACCGCCTGGAGCTTTGGTTTCTGATGGAATCGCAGAGGTTCCTGCATCCCGTCTATCGCGAGTTCTACAAAGAGCGGGACGTGGTCATGGAAGAGAACCGGATGCGGGTGGAATCCAGCCCCCAGGGCAAGCTGCTCCAGACGTTTGCGGCTACCGCCTTCATGGCGCACCCGTACCGCAACCCGGCCGGCGGCTGGCCGAGCGATATTTCCGGCCTGCGGCGCGGCGAAGCCGAAGCGTTTTTTGCGAAGTACTACGTGCCCTCGAACATGGTCATGACAATCGTGGGTGACGTCGACCCGGCGGAAGCGAAACGCCTGGCCGAGAAGTACTTCGGCCCCATGGCGGCACACCCCCGTCCGCCGCTCGTGCATACGCAGGAGCCGCCGCAACCCGGTCCGAAGCAGGCCGAGGTGGTCTCCCCCTCGCAGCCGCTCGAGATCATCGGCTACAAACGGCCGGATCAATACGATAAAGACGATCCCGTATTCGACGTCGTCAACCTGATTCTTTCCGGCGGGCGGACCGGCCTGATGTACAAGGAACTCGTGCAGGACAAAAAACTCGCCCTCGACGCCGAGTCCGCGTCCGGCTTTCCGGGCAGCAAGTACCCGAATCTCTTCGTCTTCTTCCTGGTGCCTTCGCTCGGACACACTACCGCCGAGAACGTGAAGGCCCTCGACGACCTTCTGGCGCGCTTCGAAGCCCATCCCCCGGACGCCGAGGAATTGAGCCGCGCCAAGACCCAGGTGCGCGCATCGGTGATTCGCCGGCTGGCGAATAACTCCGGGCTCGCCGAACTGCTGGCCACCGCCTACATGAACTATGGCGACTGGCGCAAGCTGTTCACGCAGATCGACGACCTCAATAAGGTCACAGGGGCGGATGTCCAAAGAGTGGCCGCCAAATACTTCACCAGCACCAACCGCACCTTGACCTATCTCATTCCGGACGCTTCGGCTCCGGCAGGGAGGGCCCGGTGAGACGCATCGCCGCAATTCTTATCCTCGCGGCCGCTCCCCTCGTGGCGCAGACCGCGGCGCCCGCGAAACGGGTTCCGGCCCGAAAACCGGCCGCCGCACCCGCGGAACCGTCGTACAAAGACCTGAAGTTTCCTCCGCTGCGGCAAGTGCAGATCCCGAAAGTCGAGACCTTTACGCTCGCCAACGGGATGCGCGTCTTCCTGCTGGAAGATCACGAACTGCCGATCGTCAACGGCACCGCCCTGGTGCGCACCGGCAACCTGTTCGATCCCGCGGATAAGGTCGGCCTGGCCACCGTCACCGGGATGGTCATGCGGACCGGCGGCACCACGGCCAAGACCGGCGACGAGCTCGACCGCCAACTGGAGGACATCGCCGCCAGCGTGGAGACCGGAATCGGAGAGACCTCCGGTTCGGTTTCCTTTTCCAGCCTCAAGGAGAACGCTCCGGAGGTCCTGGCGACGTTCAAGGACGTGCTCACCGCGCCGGAATTCCGGCAGGACCGGATCGACCTCGCGGAAACCCAGCTTCGCAGCAGCATCGCGCGGCGCAACGACAGCGCGGGCGAAGTCGCCGGGCGCGAATTCGCCGACCTGCTCTATGGGAAAGACACACCCTATGGATGGCAAATCGAATACGCCACGCTCGACCACATCTCGCGCGCCGATCTCGAACAGTTCTATCACCGGTATTTCTTCCCCGCCAACGTGATGCTCGCCATCCGCGGCGATTTCGACGCGGGCGCCATGAAATCCCGGCTCGAATCGCTCTTCGCGGACTGGACCGTCAAGCAGCCGCCCGTCCCCGCCTTTCCGAAGGTTTCGGGCAGCGCGCCCGCGGGAACTTTCCTCGCCGTAAAAAAAGACGTCACCCAGACTTTCTTCTCCATCGGCGAATTGGGGGGCGAACTTCGCGATAAGGACTACCCGGCCCTGGCGATCATGGCCGACATCCTCGGCGGCGGCTTCCAGAGCCGGCTCGTACGGCGCGTCCGCACGCAGATGGGCGCGGCTTACGATATCAGTGCCGATTGGGGGGCCAACTACGACCACCCCGGGCTGTTCACCATCTCGGGCAGCACCAAGTCGTTTTCCACGGTGGAGACAATCCAGGCGATTCGCGAAGAACTCGACCGCATCCGCACCACCGAAGTCACCGAAGAGGAGCTGGAGACGGCCAAGCAGACCGCCCTGAACAGCATCGTGTTCGCGTTCGACACGAAGGCCAAGACCCTTGGGCGCATGCTCACGTATCAGTACTACGGATATCCCGCCGATTTCATCCAGCAGTATCAGAAGGCGCTGGCTTCGGTGACGCGCGCGGATGTGCTGCGCGTCGCCAAAGAACGCATCGATCCGGCGAAACTCGCGATCGTGGCGGCGGGGAATCCCGCGAATTTCGGCAAGCCGCTGGACACTCTCGGGAGTAAGGTCGCCACGCTCGACCTGACCATTCCGGAGCCGAAAGTGGAGGCCGCGAAAGCCGATGCCGGCTCCATGGAGCGCGGCCGGCAGTTGCTGGAGCGAATTCAAAAGGCAGTGGGCGGGGCCGATCGTCTCGCTTCCATCAAGGATTCGACCGAGGTATCGCAATTGACGCTCTCTCCGGCGGCCGGCGGCATGAAGCTGAAGGAAACCGACCGCTGGCTCGACCCCGGCCACTTCCGGCAGGAAAGCGAGTTGCCCCAGGGGCGAATCACCGCGTTTTATGACCCCGAGATGGCGTGGTTCGCGACCCCCGGCGGCAGCGGCCCGCTCGCGGGTCCCCAGTTGAAGCAGGTCCAGTCGGACCTGTTTCGCGTTTACTGGAGGCTCCTGCTGAGCGACCGCGACCCGAACCGGACCGTCAACGCTCTCGACGATCACACCCTCGAGATCAGTGGCAAGTCGGGCGACGTGGTCCGTGTGGAGGTAGACCCGCAGAGCGGTTTGCCGAGCCGCGTGTACTACCAGTCTGCGACGGCCTCGGGCCCCGCGCTTCCGATCCAGGAGACCTGGACGGATTTCCGCGATGTCGCCGGCGTCAGGGTTCCGTTCGCCGTGACTATCATGCAAGGCGGCAGGAAATTTGCCGACGTGGTGGTGAACGATATCAAAGTGAACCAGGGATTGAAGCTCGAGGATTTACAGAGGCGGCAATGAAGTTTGCAGTTTTCGTTCTGCTGGCGTCCATGGTGCCGGCATCGTTTGCGGCGGAAACCGCCGAACAACGCGGGAAGCGCGTGATCGATGAGGCCTTGCAGGCGCTGGGAGGGGACGCTTTTCTGCACATGCAGGACCGCGTCGAGAGCGGGCGCGCCTATTCGTTCTACCGGATGCAGTTGAGCGGCCTCTCGCTGGCCAAAATCTACACCCGGTACGTCGTGCCATCAAGCAAACCCGGAGAACTGGCTGTTCGCGAACGCGAGTCCTTCGGCAAAGAGGGCGCGGACGGAGCGGTCCTGTTCAATGAAGACGGAGGCTGGGAGGTCACCTTCCGCGGGGCAAGGCCCCTCGACGACCAGCGCTACACCAATTACAAAGACTCCACGCTGCGAAACGTCTTCTACATTTTGCGCCAGCGGCTGAAGGAACCGGGGCTCACGTTGTATTCCCAAGGCTCGGATTTTTGGGAAAATCGCCCCGTGGAGATCGTGGACATCACGGACGCCGACAACCAT
Source organism: Bryobacterales bacterium (assembly GCA_963796485.1). Classification (GTDB taxonomy): domain Bacteria; phylum Acidobacteriota; class Terriglobia; order Bryobacterales; family Bryobacteraceae; genus CAWCDJ01. The sequence continues at coordinate 787,006 of CAWCLV010000004.1, read as the reverse complement.
ACGGTCACGGTTTATTTCGACCAGATGAACAAGCTGCCGGTACGCCAGGTCTACAAACGCCGAAACGAGCAGTTCAAGGATTTCGACACCGAGGTCACGATCTGGGCCAAGTACCGCGACGTCGGCGGCGGCGTCAAATGGCCGTTCGACACGCGCCGCGAGCGCAACGGGGAGAAAACTTTCGAGATGTACGCGGATTCAGTGGCGGTGAATCAGGATCTGACGGACGATCTCTTTACGCTGCCGGGCAGTGTCAAGATGCTTCCGAAGCAGAACTAACCGTGGAATCGTTAGAGCGGCTCTACCGGAAGCGGGCGTCGGCGCGCTGGCCGGACCGTTTACGGCGCGCCCTCGAGCCGCCCGCGCCCTTCGTCATGAATCCGCGCGAGCCCACGGGCTTTCCCCTGGGCCGCTGGAACCTCTACGTGGGTGGGGCCGGCCGTGCGGTGGAGGGTTACGTCAACCTCGATCTCTTCGCCGTTCCCGGCGTCCACGTCGCCGCCGACGCCCACCAGCTTCCGTTCCGTGATGCGCTGTTTCAAAGGGTGGAGTGCGACGCCGTGCTCGAGCACGTGCGCTGCCCGGAACAGGCGATGCGCGAACTCGAGCGCGTCCTCGCCCCCGGCGGCTACCTCCACCTGGTGACGCCGTTCTGCCATCCCTTCCACGAATACCCCATGGATTATCGCCGCTTCACGCTGGACGGACTGAAGGAACTGGCGCGCGGCATGGAGGTGGTTGCCGAAGGGTGGAGAACCGGTCCCGCCGCCACCCTGCTGCTATTCACCATCGAATTCTGGAAAGGGCTGCTGCCGTGGAGATGGTGGCGCGGGCTGGCGCACGGACTGCTCGGGTGGACCCTGTTCCCGTTCCGCTATCTCGATCTCCTCCTGCTGCGCTCGCCCGGAGCGCGCCGTCTCGGAAACCATTGTTACCTCTGGCTGCGGAAACCGGCACGCGCCGGCGAGTGTTCGAAATCCTCTGCGTGTTAAAGTCTCAGTTTGTGAAGGCGAGCAGACTCAAGGAAGATTGGAACCGTCTGGCCGCAAGCGATCCTTTATGGGCCATCCTGACGGACCCCGCCAAGCGCAGTGGTGGCTGGGATGCCGGCGAGTTCTTTGCAACCGGTGTTAGAGAAATTTCGGCTGCGATGGACACTGCCAGGGCTCTCGGTTACCCGGCGGAATGCCGCACCGCCCTCGATTTCGGCTGCGGTGTCGGCCGTCTCACCCAGGCTCTGGCCGGATTCTTCGATCGCGTCACCGGCGTAGATATTTCGCCGGCCATGATTGAACTCGCACGGCAATACAACCGGCATGGCGACCGTTGCGCTTATCTCCTCAACCCGGATAAACACCTCCGCCAGTTTCCGGACGGCTCCTTCGATTTCGTTTACTCCCGGATTGTTCTCCAGCACGTGGGCGCTCGCAATGCGCTCGGCTACGTGCGCGAGTTTGCGCGTGTCCTGCGCCCTTCGGGCCTGGCGCTGTTTCAGTTGCCCTCGCGTTTGCGGTCGCCATCGGTGTTCAGCCGGTTCGGGTACAGAGTGAATCGCCTGCGCCGGCGTTTACTGTGCGAGCCGGCATTCATGTATATGGGCGGAGTTCCCCGTGAAAACGTCATCAGGGAAGTCGAAAAAGCCGGCGCGCGCGTGATTCAGGTTTCGGAAGACTATAGCGCCCGCCCCGAATGGGAAGGCTGGCTATACGCAGTCAACCGGTGAAGGCCGGGCCGCGCCGTCAGTGAGGTTTCTTGATGACGGATGGCGGAGGAAGCCGCAGGACGTTCCAGCCCCCTCCCAATGCCAGAATCAGTTGCACGGTGGACGTGTATCTTCTGCCCTGGATCTGCACCAGCGCCCGCTCATCGGCGAGCTCGATGGCCTGTGCCGTGATCACGTTGAGATAGGCGACCGTTCCCGATTTGTATTGCAGTTCCGCCACCCGGGCCGACTGATTCGCGGCTTTTACGGCGGCTGCCTGCTGCGCCTCCTCGACTTCCAACTCGCGCAGCGCCGCCAGGGCGTCATCCACCTCCTGAAATGCCGTCAGCACGGTCTGGCGGTAGGTCGCCACCGTCTGGTCATACGCGGCTTTGGCTTCGCCTACCTGGGCGTGGCGGCGGCCGAAGTCGAGGAGTGTCTCGCTTACCCCGACCCCGGCCGACCAGAAGTGGCTCGGCCATGTCAGCCATTTGCTGATGCTGGTGCTCTCGAATCCGCCGGTCGCGCTCAAGGTGACGGCGGGGAAATAGGCGACTCGCGCCAGCCCGACTTGGGCGTTGGCGGCGGCCACGTTGCGTTCGAATTCCGCAATATCGGGCCTCCGTTCGAGCAGTTGCGAGGGTAAACCCGCCGGAATTGCCGGGGGCGCGCCGGTGATCTTGCCGGGACCCAGCTTCAATTCGTCCGGAGGAACTCCTGTCAGCACGGCAATGGCATTGGCAAACTGCTCCCGGGAGATCGCCAGGTCCGTCAATGCCGCGCGTGTGGCCTCCAGTTGCGCCTGTGCGGCGGCTACGTCGCCGATGGATGCGATGCCGAACTCGAACCGCAGTTGCGTCAGCCGCAGGTCCGTTTCGTAAGCCGCGATCGTCTCCCGGAAGAGTGTCTCCTGCATGTTGATGGACTCCATCGAGAAGTAGTCCGTTGCCAGGTCGGCCTGCATGCTGAGCAGGATATTCTGGACCTGCGCGGCGCTTGCCTGGGCCAGGTACACGGAATTGTCTACTGCCAGGCTGATGCTCCCCCAGAAGTTGGGCTGCCAGGACACGGTGAACGGGAGGTTGTAAAAAGCAATCCGCCCGGCGGAACCCGCGGTGGAGGTGCTGCTCGAGATGGCGCCCGACCCCAGTGTGCCTGACCCCTGGGCTACCGAAATACTCGGCCCGGTGCCGATCTGCGGGTAATATTGTGCCCGGTTGAAGGCGACCAGGGCGCGTGCCTGGCGGAACGCAGCTTCTGCCTGCTGCACGTTCTGGTTCGCGATCGGGACCTTTCTCTCCAGATCGTTCAGGCGCGCGTCGCCGAATTCCGTCCACCAGTCCAGGCGCAGCGCGCCGTCGTCCGGATGCGCTTTCTTCCACATGCTGTTCGCCGGCGGCTTTTCCTTATACGCGGGCGGCACCGGCGCGGAGGGCCGGTGATATTTCGGGCCCACGCTGCAGCCCGCCAGGCACAAGGATAGAAGTAAGGCCGCGCCCCGATTCCGCATCGCTCACCAGGTCGCCGGGCGCGCTTCCGCGGGAACGGTTTGCCGCCGGCGCAGAAACCAAAGCCGTGCCCGGTCGAGGTACAGATACACCACCGGGGTCGTGAAAAGCGTTTGCATCTGGCTCAGGATCAGGCCGCCGGCGATGGAAATGCCAAGCGGGCGCCGCAACTCCGCTCCCGTGCCCATCCCGATAGCCAGCGGCAGCGCACCCAGCAGCGCGGCCATCGTCGTCATCGTGATGGGCCGGAAGCGCAGCAGGCACGCCTGGTAAATGGCATCCCTGGAGGTCATCCCGTCGCGCCGCTCGGCCTGCAAGGCGAAATCGATCATGAGGATGGCGTTCTTCTTCACGATGCCGATCAGCAGAAGCATACCGATGACCGCGATCACGCTCAATTCCATATGGAACAGCAACAGCGCCAGCAGCGCGCCGGCGCCCGCCGAGGGAAGCGTGGAGAGGATCGTCAGCGGGTGCACCAGGCTCTCGTACAGGATCCCGAGCACGATATAGACCGCGATCAGCGCCATCGCGATCAACATCGGCTCGTTTGCCACGGAAGCCTGGAAGATCTCGGCCGTTCCCGTGAAGCCGCGATGGATCGCGGCCGGCATCCCCATCCCGGCGGTCACGGCGTCGATCTTATCCACGGCCTGACCCAGCGAAAACCCCGGCCGCAGGTTGAACGAAATGGTCACCGAGGGGAACTGTCCCTGGTGGTTTACCACGATCGGTGTCGTGGACACCCCGAAGTGGGCCAGGGCTGACAGCGGCACCACATTCGGGCCCGTGCCCACGTAAATGATCTTGAGCGTGTCGGGAGACTGCCAGTACGGGGGCGCCACTTCCATCACCACGTGGTACTGATTCAGGGGCGTGTACATGGTCGAGACCTGGCGCTGCCCGAACGCGTCGTAGAGCGCATCGTCGATGGCCTGGGCCGAAATCTGAAGCTGCGAAGCGGTGTCGCGATCGATCATGACCCTTGTGGCCATCCCGCTGTTCTCCAGGTCGCTGTTGACGCTCGTAAGCATCGGGATGGTCCGCAGGCGCTTCAGGATCTTCGGTCCCCAGTCCGTCAGCAGATCCAGGTCCTGGCTCGTCAGCGTGAACTGGTATTCCGCGCCGGTGAGGCGCCCGCCGGCGCGGATATCCTGAATCGCCAGCATATAGAGTGCCGCCCCGGGGACGTTCGCGGTCTTCCGCTGGATGCGCGCCATAACCGTGTCCACGCCGGTTTTGCGCACGCTCAGGTCCTTGAGCGAAACGAACATCCGGCCTATGTTCGACCCGCCGGAGCCTCCCGTGAATGCGACCACGTGATCCACCGCGGGGTCCGAGCGTACCGCATTGTCGAAGAACGCCACCTTCTGCCGCATCGCCTGAAACGAGATGTCCTGCCGGGCTTGAACGATTCCCATCATGCGCCCGGTGTCCTGCTCGGGGAAGAAACCTTTGGGGATCACGGCGAAGAGATAGACCGTCAGTGCGACCGTGCCGAGGAAGACAGCGAGGGTGGGTCCCGGGTGGCGCAGCACCATTCGGAGCGCCCTGGCGTAGACATCGCGCACCCAGTCGAACGCCCTTTCGCCCGAACGGTAAAACCACCCGTCGCTCCTTTGCCGCCGCAGGAAGCGGGCGCTCATCATCGGGGTGGCGGTGAGCGAGACCACCATCGAGACCAGGATCGTCGCCGAGAGCGTCACCGCGAACTCGCGGAACAGCCGGCCCACGATCCCGCCCATCAACAGCATGGGGATGAAGACCGCAACCAGCGAGGTACTGATCGCCAGCACCGCAAATCCGACCTCCTGCGTTCCCCGCAACGCCGCCGCGAAAGGAGTCAGTCCTTGCTCCAGGTGCCGCGCAATGTTCTCGATCACTACGATGGCGTCGTCCACCACGAACCCGGTGGAGATGGCGAGGGCCATGAGCGAGAGATTGTCGAGGCTGTAGCCCGCCAGGTACATGACGCCCAGCGCGCCCAGCAGCGAGAGCGGCGCCACCACGCTCGGGATCAGAGTGGACCACGCGTTCCGCAGAAACAGGAAAACCACCAGGACCACGAGAGCGATGGAGATCAACAGCGTGTATTCCATTTCCCGGACTGATGCCCGGATCGTAGTGCTCAGATCGATCATCACCCCCAGGTTGGCCGCGGCGGGGATGGAGGCCCGGAGCTGCGGCAGCATCGCTTTCACCCCGTCCACCGTCTTGATGACGTTGGCGCCGGGCTGCCGAAAAACAACCAGCAGCACGGCGGGCTTGCCGTCGGCGAGGCCCGCGTTACGGAGGTCCTCCACCGAGTCTTCGACCTGCCCGAGGTCGGCGAGGCGAACCGGAGCGCCGTTCTGGTAGGCGACGACCAGCGGCTTATACTGCGCCGCCTTGAGCAACTGGTCCGTGGTCCTCAATTCGTATGCCGTATTGCCGGATGCGACCTGGCCTTTAGGGCGGTTCGCATTCGCCGTCTGGAGGAAACTGCTCACCTGTTGCAGTCCGAGCCCGTAGCGGTTCACGATCGTAGGATTCAACTCCACCCGGACCGCCGGCAGAGAACTTCCGCCCGCGAACACCTGCCCCACTCCGCTGAGTTGCGCGATCTTTTGTTCCAGCACGGAAGAGGCGAGATCGTACAGCTGCGCCTGATCGACCGTATCCGACGTCAGCGCCAGGATCAGGATGGGCGCGCTCGCCGGGTTGACCTTTCGATATTGCGGCGCACTCGGCAGGCTGGTGGGCAAGTATGTGCGAGCGGCGTTGATGGCTGCCTGCACATCGCGCGCGGCGCCATCGATATTGCGGCTCAGATCGAATTGCAGCACGATAATGCTCGAGCCCAGGTAGCTGGTCGAGGTCATGTCGGTGAGGCCGGCGATGCGGCCGAACTGGCGCTCGAGCGGAGTCGCCACCGAAGAAGCCATCGTTTCCGGACTTGCGCCGGGCAGGCCCGCGCTCACCTGGATGGTCGGAAACTCCACGTCGGGCAGCGCCGAGACGGGCAGCAGCAGGAACCCGATGACGCCGCCGAGCGCCAGTGCCGCCGTCAGGAGCGTTGTCGCCACCGGACGGCGGATGAATGGCTCGGAGAGGTTCATTCCGGTTCTCCGAGCGGCAGCGGAAGCTGCATCGCGCCTGACCTCCGCCGCCTCCGCAGGTTCGCGCTCAGCTTTTCGAATTGAAGGTAGATCACCGGAGTCGTGAACAGCGTCAGCAGCTGGCTCAGCAGCAGGCCGCCGATGATCGTGATTCCGAGGGGGCGGCGCAGCTCCGAGCCCATCCCCGTGCCCAGCGCGAGGGGGACCGCGCCCAACAGCGCGGCCATCGTGGTCATCATGATGGGGCGGAAGCGGAGCAGCGATGCCTGGTAGATGGCGTCCTCCGAAGCTTTGCCCTCCACCCGCTGCGCCTCCAGCGCGAAGTCGATCATCATGATCGCGTTCTTCTTCACGATGCCGATCAGCAGGATCATGCCGATGAGCGCGATCACGCCGAAATCCTCGCGCGCCAGCATCAGCGCAATCAGCCCGCCTACGCCCGCCGAGGGCAGCGTGGAAAGAATCGTGATCGGGTGAATGAAGCTCTCGTAAAGCACCCCGAGCACGATGTACACGCAGAGGATGGCGGCCAGAATCAGCACCGGCTCGTGCTGCAGCGCCGACTCGAACGCCTGCGCCGTGCCCTGGAAGCGGCCGGCGATCGAATCCGGCATGCCGGTCTGCCGCGCCGCGGTGCGCACTGCGTTTACCGCCTCTCCGAGCGAAGTCCGGGGCGGCAGGTTGAAGGAAAGCGTGACGGCGGGGAACTGGCCCAGGTGGTTGATCGCGATCGGCACGGAGACGCGCCTCGCCGATACGCTTTCCCGCAGGGGGCTCTGCCCGTTGTTGGCCGGCAGGTAGATATTGTTGAGGGATTCCGCGAATTCTTGCCAGCGCGGCTGCGTTTCGAGCACCACGTGGTACTGGTTGAGCTGCGTGAAGATGGTGGAGATTTGGCGCTCGCCGAAAGCGTCGTACAGCGTGTCGTCGATTACCTGCGGAGTGATCCCGAGGCGGCCCGCCGTGTCGCGGTCGATATCGAGCAGCACCCCGAGGCCGCTGTCCAGCCGGTCCGATGTGACGTCCCGCAGCTCCGGAAGTTTCGTCAGTCCCGAGAGCAGCCGGGGAGCCCACTGGTCCAGCAAGGCCGCGGTGGGGGCTTCGAGAGAATACTGGTATTGGGTGGCGCTGACCCGGTTCTCCACGGTCAGGTCCTGCACGGGCTGCATGTAGAGTTGAATCCCCAACACCCGCGCCAGTTCGGGCTGCAGGCGCCGGATGATCTCCCGGGCGTCTGCGTGCCGCTCGCGGAGTGGCTTCAGCGTGATCTGGATGCGGCCTGTATTCGGCGTGAGGTTGGTGCCGTCCACCCCGATGAACGAAGCCAGGTTCTCCACCGCGGGGTCCTTCAAAATCACGGCCGCGAGTTCTTTTTGCCGCCGCTCCATGGCCGCGAAGGAAATGCTCTGCGGCGCCTGGGAGATGCCCAGAATCTGCCCCGTGTCCTGCACCGGAAAGAAGCCCTTGGGCACCACCCAGAACAGCGCAATCGTGCAAGCCAGCGCCGCCACCGCAACTCCGACGGTCTCCGGCTGATGTCTGAGGACCACGCGCAGCGCCCTGCCGTAGACCTGAAGAATGCGGTCGAAGAACGCCTCCGAACGCCGGTGAAACCGTCCCGGGCGGCGGGCCGAAATGGGGCGCAGCAGGCGCGAGCACATCATCGGCGTCAGCGTCAGGGAGACGAACGCCGACATCATGATGGTGACCGCCAGGGTGACGGCGAACTCCCGAAACAGGCGTCCGATGATGTCGCCCATGAAGAGCAGCGGGATCAGCACCGCGATCAGCGAAACGGTCAGCGAGACAATCGTGAACCCGATCTCCGCCGAGCCCTTCAAGGCCGCCTGCAACGGGCGGTCCCCCATTTCGATGTAGCGGCTGATGTTTTCGATCATCACGATGGCGTCGTCCACCACGAAACCCGTCGAGATCGTCAGCGCCATCAGCGAAAGATTGTCGAGGCTGTAGCCCAGAAGGTACATCACCCCGAACGTGCCGACCAGCGACAGCGGCACCGCGACGCTTGGGATCACCGTGGCCGAGGCGCTGCGCAGGAACAGGAAAATCACCAGCACCACAAGTCCGATGGTCAGCAGTAGTTCATATTCCACGTCGCGCACCGACGCCCGGATCGAGGTGGTCTGGTTCGCGATGACCGAGAGCCTCACGCTGGCGGGAAGGGAAGACTGGAGCCCGGGCAGAATCCGTTCGATGCCGTTCACCACCCGGATGGTATTGGTCCCGGGCTGCCGCCGGATATTGAGAATCACCGCGGGCGTGAGATTCATCCACGCGGCTTGGCGCGTGTTTTCGGTGCCGTCCACGACGCGCGCCACATCCGAGAGCCGCACCGGGCCTCCGTTCCGGTAAGCGACCACGATATTGCGGTACTGGCCGGCCGAGAGAAGCTGGTCGTTGGCGACAATCGTCCAGGCCTGCTGCGGGCCGTCGAAGCTGCCCTTGGCCTGATCGACATTGGCCGAGCCCAGCGCGGTCCTGAGGTCCTCCAGGCTCATGCCGAACGATGCCAGTTGCGTGGGATTCGCCTGCACGCGAACGGCCGGGCGCTGGCCGCCGCTGATGCTGACCAGCCCCACCCCGGGCGCCTGCGAGATCTTCTGCGCCAGGCGAGTATCGGCCAGGTCTTCCACTTTGGGCAGCGGCAGCGTGGGCGACGTCAACGCCAGAGTGAGGATGGGAGCGTCCGCCGGATTCGTCTTGTTGTAGATCGGCGGCGACGGCAGGTCCCGCGGAAGATATGTAGCGGCCGCATTGATCGCCGCCTGCACTTCCTGTTCGGCGACGTCGATGTCGGTCGCGAGTGTGAACTGAAGGGTGATGGTGGAATTGCCGAATGAGCTGACCGACGTCATCTCGTCGAGTCCCGGGGTCTGCCCGAACTGGCGCTCCAGTGGCGCGGTTACCGACGTGGCCATCACCTCGGGGCCCGCGCCCGGGTAAAACGTCTGCACCTGTATCGTGGGGTACTCCACTTCGGGCAGCGCGGATACGGGCAGTTCCCGAAACGCGGCCACGCCCGCCAGGATGACCGCCGCCATCAGCAGCGCGGTTGCCACCGGCCGCAGAATGAAGATCCGCGACGGATTCACTCTACGGCCTCCGCCGCGGGCAGCCCGGGCCGAACCACGACCCTGCTTCCGGGTTGCAGGTTTTCAAAGCCGTCAACCACCACCGTTTCCCCCGCCTTCAGTCCACCGGCGATCGACGTCCTGGTGCCCTCGACAATCCCCACCGTCACCGGCCGCACCGAGGCGGCATTGTCCGCCACGTTCCACACGAACGCGCCCTGCGGGCTGTGCTGCACCGCCACCGAGGGTACGACTACCTGCCGGTGCAGCACGGTCAGCCGCACCCGGGCGTTCACGAATTCATTCGGAAACAGCGCGGAATCGCGATTGTCGAAAACCGCGCGAAGATTCCCGGTCCCGGTGCTCTGGTTCATCTGGTTGTCCACCGCCAGAAGATGGCCGGAGGCGAGAACCCGCGAGAGGTCGCGGCTGAGCGCATCCACGCGCAGAACCTTCCCCGACCTCTGGCGCGCGGCCACCGGCAGCAACTCGTTTTGCGGCAGCGAAAAGATCACCGTGACCGGCTGCATCTGTGTGATGACCATCAGGCCCGAAGTGTCGCTGGCGTGGACGATGTTTCCCGGGTCCACCAGCCGCAGTCCGATTCTGCCGTTCACCGGCGCGGTGATGAGGCAGTAGACCAGTTGCAGGTTCGCGCTGTCGATCGAGGCTTGGTCGATCTTGAGTTGGGCTTCGTCCTGGTCCACCGTCGCGATTTGAGTCTCGTACTGCTGTGACGGAACGGCGCCGCTTTTGACGAGCGCCGCATAGCGTTTCAAATCGATACGCGCATTGGCGAGTGCCGCCTGGTCGTGCTGATACTGCGCCTTCGCCTGCTCCAGTTGCACCTGGAACGGCCGCGGGTCGATCTGCGCCAGCAGGTCGCCCGCCTTCACGTACTCGCCCTCTTTGTAATGTACGGACATCAACTGCCCGTCCACACGCGTGTGTATCGTAACGGTGAAGTAGGGGATTACGGATCCGAGGCCGATGTAGTAGACGGGCACGTTGGCGCTGGCTGCCTGGACCACCGCAACCGGTACAGCGTGAGCCTGCGGCCGTGTCGCGGGTTGCGCGCCCCGGTTCGCCCCTTTCGCCAGCACAAATAAGAGCCCCGCGCCCGCAACGGCTGCGAAAACGGTCGGCCAAAACCATATTCTGGATCGTGCGATTCTGATCGGAGACACTACGCCCCTGCGCCGCGCGCTACCACTTCGGATGCGGTCAGGAACCTTCCTGCTTTAAAACGGTGTGACGCCCGGAGCCCGGGCTTGTGAACCGGACTACCCTCTGCCGCGAAGGCGGGAGAGTTCGCGCCGGTCCCGTTTGGTGGGCCGGCCTTCCCGCGAGCGCTCGAAATCCGGCATGGCCTTCCTCTCTTCCGCCAGTTTCAGCCGCCGTTCCCGGCTCGCATCCGTCTCGCGGTACAGGGTTTGCGCAAGCGCCGCCGGTCCGCGGAGTTCGCTGAGACCCAGAACTTCCACCTGAAACTCGCCGCTGTCATTTTTGATCTTGAGCATGTCTCCGGCGCGGACCTCGCGCGCCGGCTTCGCCGGTTGTTCGTTCGATTGAATCCTGCCCAGCTCGCAGGCCCTGGCCGCGATGGACCGTGTCTTAAAGAACCGCGCCGCCCAAAGCCACTTATCGATCCTCATAGGGGGGACAGCCGCATTTTAAAACGCATTTTAAAACGGGTCAGCCTGAACTGCGCGATTTTTAATTTTCGTAATTTTCGAAAAAGTCCAGTTGTTTGCCGGGGCCGGCGGATTCCACGGTGGACGCCTGCTTCTTCGGCCGCCCGCGAGTCCAATAGCGTCCGAACCGGGCGGACATTTCTTTCACGAAGGCCTCCTCTCCGAAGGGACGGCCGGCGTAAGTGCATCCGCGCAGACGCAATTCCGCCTCGGCATCCTCATCACGGAGCATGGCATCCCAGTCCGCGCCGCGCGCTTGGCGTCGCCACCAGTCCATGTCGAGGACGCTGGCCGCGTCATTTCCGGAAAGATGGGCGGCGGCGCTGGACCAGCGGAAATCCCCGGCCTGTCCGACCATGCCGGCGCGGACCGGGTTTCGATCCACATACGCCAGAGCGCTCCAGAGATGGCTCTCGTCGAGCACGCAAGCGAAGAAGCGATTTTGCCAGAGATGCCCGGTCCTCCCGGACCGCGTATTGTAGTACTGCGCGTAGCGGCCGTGAACGCGGCGCAGGAGGATGGCCAGGGAATCCTCCCGTTGCGGAACGGCGATGAGATGAACGTGATTGCTCATCAGGCAGAAGCCCAAGAGAGCGACTTGCGCGTCTGGAAGGTTGTCCCGAAGGAGGCGGAGATAGGTGAGGCGGTCTGTACTGGACGAGAAGGTCTCGCGGCGATCTACTCCTCTCTGGGTGATGTGGCAGGCAACGTCGGGCAGAATGCACCGATTCCGTCTGGGCATTTCTGGTAGTGCAGTACCGGGACACACATTCTCAGAAAGATCACGCAGTCCAGGCTGACCCGTTTCTACGCGTTTCTCAAGCGAAGAAGCGATTTTGCCAGAGATGCCCGGTCCTCCATGCTGACCCGTTTCTACCATTTCTACGGAACTACTGCGACAGGCGATGCGTAGGAACTCAAGACGAACGTGGAAGGCTTCCTATGCGCTTGAAGAGATCGCTGCACCTGTATTCGCTGCTCATCCTGGTTCTCAATTGCTGGCCCCTCCGGGCGCAGTCCAATGAACCGTCCCCAACTCTCTTTAAAACGGTGGAATCTCTGGATAGACAGCTCTTCGACGCCTATAACCGTTGCGACCTGAAGGCACTTGGTGCGATGGTGTCGGATGACCTCGAGTTTTATCATGACCAGACGGGGTTGTCGGTGGGCAAAGACCTGTTCCTTGCCGCGATCCGGCAGAACATCTGCGGCAAGGTGACCCGGACCCTGGTGCCGGGGTCCCTGGAGGTGTACCCATTGAAGGGATACGGAGCGGTGGAGATCGGCGTGCATCGCTTTCACCATCCCGGGCGCCCCGAGGAGGGCGTCGGCGGGGCCAAGTTCGTAACCTTGTGGCGCAACCAGAATGGCGTCTGGAAAGTGACTCGGGCGATCAGCTTCGACCACGCGCCGGCGCGGAAATAGAAAGTTCTGACACCGCAACGCGAGTGGGACAACTTGTAGGGTGACCGAGCGTAAATCAACCGTCTGCCGCGCTGGTACTTCCAAAGGGCCGTTCACCACGACGAGCTATGTGCAGTCCTCAATATCCGGCATTTCTGAAAGCGACTGGCGTCAAGCCTGGCGACGGCAGTCCTCCCCCTTCGCTTCGGGAGCGCACATCAGGGTTGGTCGCTATGTCTGGCTCTCTGCTTGTCCGGAAAAACCATGGCCGGCTGCACTTTCGGGGTAATTCGGGGACGTCCCGTTCACACCCGGCCGAACAGGATGGTAGACGGTCCCCCGCTCATCCGTCCTCGGGCGTAGCGGGACCCAGGCTTGTGCCGACGGCAGTACGGGCGCGGTCTTGAGTAGTTGAGCCTATAATGTGTCATGCCCAGGTTCGAGAAGGTCAAGCAGTCTGAGGCTGAAACGAAAGACGAAATCTTCGCTGCGTATGCGAGAGCGGCTTGTGAAGTCGTAAATCGCGTTCGTGACCGTGATGAATGGCTCCGTCAGAACCCTGGTGGATCGTGGCCCGAAGGAGATGCTTTGATTCTGGAGGCCATGAAGGAGCAGCAGAAATATGAGAATAAGCTCCAGGAGCTTGGCGTCTTGAAGTCTCGCGAGCGGACTTAACGCCCGGATCCTACGCCGGGGGTTGGAACAGCAGCCCTTTTCGATTTTCCTCTCCAGGAACTCTTCCGCGATCGGGACCGGACGCCGCCCTTTTGGTTCATGGCCTTCCCCTGGACCGGGCCGGGCCAGCCGGATCTCGCCTCGCCTCATCAGTGGAGTTCCGCAGCCCGGCCCGATGTCATCGCGCTGGAACGACCCGCCGGACCACGAACCGGTTCTCAAATCGTGCATTCTGAAATTCGTGCAGCGATCGCGGCTGAACCCGCTGTCACAAACCGGGCCCGGCCATCGTTTTCAGATTGGCGCTTTTCAAAATGCAGGAGAAACCGCTATGTTCCGTATGACCAGCGCCGCCGTGCTCCTCTGCGCGTCCATCGCCATGGGGCAGCAGCCCAACCCGAAACTCACTTTCGAAGTAGCCTCCATCAAACCGGCCGCTCCGCAAACTATGGGCCGGATCCAGATGGGCGGGGGCGGCGGTCCGGGAACTCCCGATCCCGGCCGGATCCGGTTCAGCAATATGCCCCTGAGAATGCTGATCATGCGCGCCTATGAAGTGCAGAGCTTCCAGGTCTCCGGCCCCTCCTGGATGGATAGCCAGCGCTTCGACGTCATCGCCAAGGTCCCCGGCGGCGCCACCAGGGAAGATGCCAGGACGATGCTCCAGAACCTGCTGGAGGACCGTTTCAAGCTGAAGTTGCACAAGGAGAGCAGGGAGGCCCCGATCTACGAGTTAGTGGTGGCCAAGAGCGGAGTCAGGATGAAAGAAGCAGCCCAGACCGCGGCAGCGCCGGCCGAACGTGCGGGCGGCCCTCCGCCCGGCTCTCCCCCGAGGGACAAGGACGGCTTCCTGAGAACGCCGCACGGCCAGGTGGGCATCCAGGCGACGGTCAACGGTCGCATGCGCATGCAGGGCGATGCCCTGACCATGGCTCGCCTCGTCGATATTCTCGGAATGGCCCTGGGCCGCCCGGTCATCGATAGAACGGGACTTACGGGAACTTACGACGTCGTGCTCGACTTCTCTCCCGAAGGCATGGCGCCCGGGCCCAAGGCTCCGCCGCCGGGATCGGGCGGAGGCAATCCGGCCGAGGCTCCGCGCGACTCGAACGACTCCGGTCCCACCATATTTACGGCCATTCAGGAGCAACTCGGCCTCAAGCTCGAATCGCGCAAGGGACCGGTGGATCTCCTGGTCGTCGACAGCGTGGAAAAGACGCCTACCGGGAATTAGGGTCCGGCGGCCCGGGGCGGAGTAAGTGGGAAGGTCGGGAGGCACGGCACTTAGAGGCGCTAATCGTCTTTGCGCGACAGCCCGAACTCCCGGGCCGCCTGACGCTCATCCCGTCCGCCTGCACCGCCCGGCGGACCCGCGCATCCACTTCCACCTTGAACGCCTCCCAGGTATCGCAACAACACACCTCGCCGGTTTTGTTTTGCTTAATTCTGCTCGGGGGTGGTCTGCCGATGCCGCTAAGCCATGCCGCAAACGATGTTACTATAGTCTCACTTTCAAGCCATGATCATAGCCCTGGGATTGGTAGCGCCTCGTTTCGGCATCCACTGGGTCCTTCCTAAACTGCTCGCCCAAACACCGTTCACCGGGCTTCACCAGCTAGCTTGGTTCGACTGGGCCATGCTGATTCCGTACTTCACAATCCTGATCGTCCTTGCCATTTACGGTTTTCATCGTTACATATTGATCCACGCCTATTTCAAATACCGGAAGAGCGCCCCCGCCGCGCCGCTGCCACGCTGCGGAGAGCTTCCTCCTGTAACCATACAGCTTCCGCTATACAACGAGCGGTACGTGGTGGAGCGGCTGGTCGATGAAGTGGTAAAAATCGAGTACCCCAGGGAGCTGCTTCAGATCCAGGTGCTCGACGATTCCGCCGACGACACGGCGTCCACCGCCGCGGCGCTGGTGGAGCGCTATCGCGCGCTGGGATGCCCCATCGAGTACCACCACCGCGCGAACCGTCACGGTTACAAAGCGGGGGCGCTCCAGGCAGGTCTCGAGACCGCCACCGGCCGCCTGGTGGCGATTTTCGACGCGGATTTCTGCCCGCCGCCGGATTTCCTGATGCGGACGGTGCCTCTATTCGCCGACCCCACCGTAGGAGCCGTGCAGACGCGCTGGAGCTACTTGAACCGGGACCACAGCATCCTCACGGAAGTGGAAGCCATGCTGCTGGACGGCCATTTCATTCTGGAGCACGGCGCCCGCTCGAGCGCCGGACTGTTTTTCAACTTCAACGGTACGGCCGGCATTCTGCGCAAGCAGATGATCGTGGAGGCCGGGGGATGGCATCACGACACCCTGGCCGAGGATACGGACCTGAGCTACCGCGCGCAGCTCAGGGGATGGCGGTTCGTTTACCTGCCGGACCTCCCTTGCCCCTCTGAGTTGCCCACGGAAATGCACGGCTTCCAGGTGCAGCAATCGCGCTGGGCCAAGGGGCTCACCCAGGTGGCATGGAAGCTGCTGCCGGCGGTTCTGAGGGCGGACATTCCCAAACGCGTCAAGGCCGAGGCTCTTCTCCATCTCACGCGGAATATTTGCTATCCGTTGACGGTCGTGGCGTCGGCGCTGATGCTGCCGGTCATGATCGTGCGGTTTGACGCGGCCCCGTGGCAGTTGGTGTTTCTCGATCTGCCGCTGTTCATGGCCACTTTCGTCTCGGTCCTGGTGTTCTACGTGGTGGCGCGGCGCGAAGTGGAGCCTGAGAGTTGGACGCGGAGCGCGCTGATGCTGCCGATGTTGATCGCGGCGGGAGTGGGGCTGACCATCATCAACACACGAGCGGTCTTCGAGGCGCTGTTCGGGATCGAGACTGCGTTCGTGCGAACCCCCAAGTACGCGTTGGGCGGGCGGACCGCCAGGCTGCCGGCCGATAGGTACCGGCGCCGCAGCGGCTGGCTACCCTATCTCGAAATCCTCGTGGGAACCTACTTTCTGGCAATGGCGGTACTTGCCCTCCAGACCTTCAACTACCTGGGGACGCCTTTCCTGCTGCTGTTCGTACTGGGCTACTACTGGGCGGGCTTCGGCACACTTTACCAGGAACGGCAGGGGCGCCCGTCGAGGGCGCGGGCCGTGGAACGCTCCGGCTGGTTCGGGTCTCTCGCGCGGGCCATGCGCGCTGGTTCGGGTCTCTCGCGCGGGCCATGCGCGGCGGAGCCGGATTCTCACCTATGACCTCGACCTCGATTGGGCGAGTTGGAGCGCAATTGTCCGGTAAACAGACGCCCCCCGCCACAAAGCTTCGTATCTCGCCGGTTTTCGTCGTCCTCTGCTGTCAGGCGGTTCTGCTGTTCTGGAACCTGGGTCTCCTGCCTGCCTGGGGCGACGAGGTCTTCACTCTGCAGACCGTGGCGCATCCCATCGGCGGCATTCTCTGGATCGCCTCGAATGCGGATATCCATCCTCCTCTCTATGCCATCCTGCTGCACGCCTGGGCGCGGCTTCCGCTGCCCTGGACCGGCATCGCTGCGCTGCGGGCATTTTCCGCCATAATGACGCTGCTGGCCACGTTCCTGTTCGACCACTTCTGGCTGCGCCATCTCAGGCCCCGCAGCCGATGGCTGGCGCTTCTCCTTTTCGCCTTTTCTCCGTCCCTCTTGCTCTACGGGCGCATGGCGCGCTCCTACAGCATGCAGACCGCGGTGACCCTGCTGGCGATCGCGATGATCTGGCGCTGGCTGCGGGAGCCGAACCTCACTATGCGCCGCGGGGTGCCGGTCTTCGTGGCCGCCACCTTGCTGCTCTATACGCACTACCTGCCCGGGATTGCGGTGCTGATCGGGTTTTCCGCCACCGCGTGGCGGCGTCTGGGGTTTGCGCGGGTTTTCTGGTTCTGCGCGGCCACGGCGGCGTTATACGCGCCCTGGCTCCCGGCGTTCAGCGCGGCAATACACACCTGGGGAAAGGCGGCCGCCTTTCAGTCGCATTACGTGCTCACCGGCAGCCTTGTGACCGAGCAGTGGCTGAAGATCGCCTTCGGGCTGACCTCCCTGACCGTCGGGGAGTCTTTCTTTCCGCTGTCCCTGGTGCTGGTTCCGGTGATGCTTATCCTGGCGTTGCGGGGGTGCCGCCTGCGGACGCTGGGACCGTCTTTGCGGCCGCTCCTCTTTCTGGTTGCGGCCGTTGCCTACGTGGGCGCCTCCAGATGGGTCACCTGGCCGTTCGTGGGCGCCCGGCTGCTGTGGCTATTGCCATTCCTGACGCTCGCCGTGGCGCTCGGAATTTCGCGTTGCGGCGTGCTCATGAGGCGCGTGGTGACGGCCGCAATCCTGGCTTCGTTCGTTTCGTCCACCGCGCTGTATTTCCGCCGCGAGAACTTCGCGAATCTCGGCTATACGGCTCCGCTGCGCGAAGTGGCCAACCATCTCAAGCTGAATGCTTCGCCGCGCGATGTAATCCTGATCGACCCGTACGACGCGGACTACACAGGGATTCAGTATTACCTCGGTAACTCGCTCACCGCCTATCCGGAATCGGCACAACTGGCGGCCCAGGCAAGCGTGCTGGCGCCACCCGCCGCGGTGTGGTTCGTGCGGAACACTCGCGACCTCTCTCCCGGGAAATGGCTGACCTCGGTGGAGGCCGGCGTCTGCCACAACCGCCTGCGCTCCGACGCATTCTACGAGCGCTACACGGGATGGCAGCGCACCGCGCTCCAGTGGGTCGGACACGGCACGGCGCCCGAGTTTTACTATCAAGTAACCGTCTGCCGGTGATTTACGCGGGCCTTGAAAACAAATGAAGGCCCTCCGGGCGCTAACTGATCTCGCTGCTTTTCGCCATCGTCCGGCCCGGTACGACGTCCAGTTGCAGCATGGGGTCGGCCGCGGGGATCCGCGTTTCCGGGAGCCCGAGTTCACGCCGCACGATGTTCGCTCCCTGCGCAATCGCCGCGGCTTTGTAAAACGCGATTTCGCGATTGCAGCCCTGCCGGCCGAAGCCGCAGTCGCTCGAGGCAATCAGCCGGTCCGGCGGAATGTACTTCAATGCCGCGCGGATTTCCGCGGCCACTTCTTCCGGGCGGTCGGCTTGCAGTACCCTATGGCTCACCACCCCGATCGCGACCTTCTTCTTAAGGTCGTGTTTAAACGGTTCGAAGAGTTCCAGGTCTCTGCGATTGCGGTCTTTCATCTCGACCGTCCACACGTCGCCGCGGCACCGCTCCAGATAGATTTCGATCGAGTTCGCATAGCTGGTGTCCTCCATCACGCGCTGCATGTTCGGGTTCCCCCAACAGGTGTGGATCCACAGTTCGACGTCGTCCAGGCCCTGCACCTCGCGGTTGAACGCGTCGATCATGAATTTCACTTCGGCGTGGTCCTTGCCGTATGTGTTCGCCATAAAGTGGAACGTCGGCTCCTCGATCTGTATGCACCGGCAGCCGGCGTCGCGAAGGGCCAGCAGTTCCTTGTTCATGGCCTCCGCCATGTCCCAGATCACCTGGCGCTTGTCTTTGTACTTCGGTGTGTGGATGTCGAGGAACAGCGCCATCACCTGCGAGCAGCAGGTTCCGAATTTCACCGGCTTCGGCGTCTTGCCCTGCGCCAGCCGCCACAGTTTCGGGTAGTCCAGCGGGCGATGTTCGATCTTATCCACCACGTGCGGCCAGCGCCACCCCGTATAAATCTCGTTGAGCAGGGTTCCCGGCGGGTAGTGCAGCCAGGGCGCCGTGGTTTCCTCCGGTTGCAGGTGGTCGCCCTCGAATCCCGCCCAGCGCTGCAGCGGGTAGTGGTGCCACGCGCGGCCGGCGAGGTCCTCGTCCACGTGGAAGTCGCCATGGTTGAGGATGTCGAGGCCGGCGCGTTCCTGGTCGCTGATCACGACCGCCAGGGCGTCCTGGAACTTCTCCCGGAAGCGGACGTCCAACATGCAAGTGTCGAGCGGCCTGCCCCACATCGAAACGTCGAACCAGCGGGGGCGCGGGAAAGACCCGGTCACGGTGGCCGGTATGAGCAGGTTGGCGGTGGCGGTAAACAAGGTGTCTCCTCCATGGGCATTGTACAGCGGCGTTAAACTTTTGGTTTACGGTTCGTCATCTTCAGGGGGACTCATGCTGGGAAGATTACTGGCGGTCGCGACGCTCATCTCGGGGGCCGGTGCGGCCACGCTATCGTTTGATGTCGCGTCCATCCGGACCAGCCAGGCGGCCGGCCGGCGGGAGTCGATTCATACATCTCCGGACAGCGTCATGATGCGCAACGTCAGCCTGAAATCGTGTGTCGGCTGGGCCTACCACGTGATGGAGTATCAGGTCACGGCGCCGGACTGGCTATCTTCGGAGCGTTTCGACATCGTCGCGAAAGCGAGCGGCTCCGTGCCGGAGGACGATCTCCGGACCATGATGCAGGCTCTCCTGGCCGACCGGTTCAAGGTCGAGTCTCACCGCCAGAGCAAGGAAATGTCGGCTTACGCGCTGGTGCCGGCGAAAGGCGGGCCGAAGGTCCACGAATCGACCACCCAGGGGGCGTCGAGTATTCAGCCCGACCGCGCGCGCCTCACCGTCACCGTCCAGCGGGGGCGCATGCCGGAGTTAATCGACCTGCTGGAAAGATTCTTCCATGCGCCGGTGATCGATGAGACGGGGCTCAAGGGAAGCTACGACCTCACCGTCAATATTGCCAGGTACATGCCGCAATCGGGCGACGGCCCCCCCGACCCGCTGTCCCTGATCGCGACGGCGCTCCAGGAAGAACTGGGGTTGAAACTGGAGTCTCGCAAAATGGTGGTGCCGATGGTCGTGGTCGATCGGGCGGAAAAGACGCCCACCGAGAACTAGCCGCCGAGCCAAACGATTTACGGCCGATTTCGTCATATTCTGCAATCCCGCGGCGTTAATGACACGAGGGAGTCTCATCGGATGAAACAGATTGTGGTTGCGGCGGCGCTGCTCGGGGCGTTCCTGCCGGCCGGCGCGCAGACGCCTTCGTTTGAAGCGGCTTCGATCAAACCGGCGGCCCCTCAGACCGGTCCCGGGTTTCGCGTTTCCATGGGCGGCGACCCCGGGAGGATCAATTACCGGAATGCCAGCTTCAAGCAACTGGTCACCCGCGCCTACGGCGTAAAGGACTACCAGGTCTCCGGCCCCGGGTGGATCGAGTCGGAGCGCTACGACGTGACCGCGACCATGCCCAGCGATACGCCGAAAGAGACGGTCCAATTGATGCTTCAGAATCTGCTCTCCGAGAGGTTCCACCTCACGGTCCACCGCGAGAATAAGGAGATGCCCGCGTATGCCCTGGTTGTGGCGAAGGGCGGGCCGAAGCTGAAGCCGGCGGCCGACGCACTGCCTCCCGGGGGCCAGGCAGGATTGAAACGCGGTGGCATGATGATGATGAGGCCCGGCAAAATCGAGGCAAGCGGTATGGATCTCGGCGCCTTCTCCAATCTGCTCGCTAACCTGATCGGGCGTCCGGTGTTGGATATGACCGGATTGAAAGGTGCGTACGATTGCACCCTGGAGTTTGCGCCGGATTCCAGCATCGGAATGCCGGGGATGAAAATGGCGGTGAGGGGCGAAGGCGGGGATGGCGCGCCGCCGCCGGAATCGTCCGGACCCTCTCTCTTTACCGCCGTTCAGGAGCAGTTGGGACTCAAACTCGAGCCGCGCAAGACTCCGCTCGATATGATCGTGGTGGATAGCGGGGACAAGATCCCAACGGAGAACTAGGGGCGATGTTTCGATACCTTGCGCTCGTGTGGCTGACGGTCTTCGGGTTGATTGCCGCCGAGCACCGCGGGCAGGTGACCTTCGGCGGGCTTCCCGTGCCGGGCGCCGCCGTGACCGCTACCCAGGGAGATAAGCGGTTCTCGGCCGTTACCGATCCGCAGGGGATCTACACGTTCCCCGACCTGCCCGACGGCAACTGGAACATCCGCATCGAAATGCAGTGCTTCGCGCCGATCGAGCGGGAGGTGGCGGTGGCTCCCAATGCGCCGCCCGGTTTGTGGGAGCTGAAGATGTTGCCGATGGCCGAGATCACGGCCAACGCACCGGCTCCGTCACCCGCGCCCCCGCCGGCCGCGTCCGTCGCCGTCGCGGCGCCTCCGGCCAAACGCAAGGGCGAGAAGGGCAAGGCCGCGCAGCAGGCTGGGTCGCAGGCGCAATCCACGCAGCCGGGTTTCCAGCGCACCGGCCTGAAGGCCTCGACGGATGCCGCCAAGCTCGACGACAGCGATACCGGCGAGATGAAGCAGAACGCCGAGGACGGCTTCCTCATCAACGGCAGCGTGAACAACGGCGCGGCCTCGCCTTTTGCGCAGGCGGCGGCCTTCGGCAACTTCCGCAGGGGCCCGCGTTCCCTCTACACCGGCGGCATCGGAATGAACGTCGGCGATTCGGCCTTCGATGCGCGGCCCTACTCCCTCACCGGGCAGGATACCCCGAAGCCGTCCTTCAGCCACGTGATGGGGGTCGCATCGTTCGGCGGCCCGTTGAAGATCCCGCACCTTCTGCCGCGCAATGGCCCGAATATTTTCGTCAACTACCAGTGGGTGCGGAACAGCGATGCCGGCACGCAATCGGGCCTCATGCCCGACGCGCTGCAACGCAAAGGCATTTTTAGCACGCCCGTGATCGACCCCTCGACCGGAGCGCCGTTTCCGGGCAATGTGATCCCGCAGAACCGGATCAGCCCGCAGGCGAATGCGCTGCTCGGATTCTATCCGCAGCCGAATTTCCAATCCGGCGCCGGCTATAACTACCAGGTGCCGCTGGTGAGCAATACCCACCAGGACAACCTGCAATCGCGGTGGAACAAGAGCGCGGGGAAGACGAATCAGCTCTCCGGAAGCTTCGCGTTTCAGAGCGTCCGCAGCGACAGCCCGAGCATCTTCGGGTTTGAGGACACGGGCAGCAGTCTCGGGACCAACACTGCCGTGAACTGGATGCACCGCTTCACGCAGCGCATCTTCCAGAACGTCAACTTGCAGTACAGCCGCCAGACCGTCCGCACCATGCCGTTCTTCGCGAACAGCGTAAATGTTTCGGGAGACGCCGGCATCACGGGCAACAACCAGGAGGCTTCGAACTGGGGGCCGCCGAATTTGAACTTCACCAGTGGCATCACGCCCCTCACCGATGCGGTATCCTCGCTGACCCGCAACCAGACCACCGGCATCACTTATTCCATCCTCTGGGTGCGGAACTCCCACACCCTCACGTTCGGGACGGATTACCGCCGGCAACAGTTCAACCTGCTCTCGCAGCAGAACCCGCGGGGCACGTTCACCTTCACGGGCGCGGCGGCCGGTTCCGATTTCGCCGGCTTCCTGTTGGGGATCCCCGATACCAGCGCCATCGCCTACGGCAACGCGGACAAGTACTTCCGTGCGGCGACATACGACGCGTACTTTACGGACGACTGGCGCGTGGGGCCCGGCTTCACGCTGAACGCCGGAATGCGGTGGGATTACGGCTCGCCGATGACGGAACTCTATGGAAGGCTCGTGAACCTCGACATCGCGGGCGGGTTCGGCGCCATCGCCCCGGTGCTTGCCAACTCGGCGGCCGGGCCGTTGACGGGGGCGCGCTACCCCGACTCGCTGCTCTCGCCGGACAAGCACGGCTTTGAACCGCGCATCGGTTTCGCCTGGCATCCGCTGCTGGCGTCGTCGCTGGTTATTCGCGGCGGCTACGGCATCTACTACGACACCTCTGTGTATCTCTCGATCGCCGAGCAGATGGCGCAGCAGTCTCCGCTTTCGAAGAGCTTGAGCGTGGCGAACAGCGGCGCGTACCCGCTGACGCTGGCGAACGGCTTTTACGCGCCGCCTTCGGCGACCACCAACACGTTCGCGGTCGATCCCAATTTCCGCGTCGGCTATTCGCAAAACTGGCAGCTTTCGGTGCAGCGCGATTTCCCCGGCGGCCTGGTCGCCACCGCCACTTACCTGGGCAGCAAGGGCACACGCGCACGCCAGGAGTTCCTGCCGAATACGTGGCCGGCGGGCGCCGCCAATCCGTGCCCCGCCTGTCCTTCGGGGTTCATCTACGAGGCTTCGAACGGCAACTCGACCCGGGAAGCCGGCCAATTCCAGTTGCGTCGCAGACTGCGCAGCGGCTTCACCGCCACCCTGCAATACACGTTCGCCAAGGCGATCGACGATGCGGCCCTGGGCGGCCGCGGCCAGGGCGGTAGCGTGATCGCGCAGGACTGGCTCAACCTCGGAGCCGAGCGCGGCCTCTCGCCGTTCGACCAGCGCCACCTTTTGAATGCGACGGTTCAGTACACCACCGGGATGGGCATTGCCGGAGGAACGCTGCTGGGCGGTTGGAAGGGCGCGCTCTCGAAAGATTGGACCTTCACGACGCAGATCGCCGCCGGTTCCGGCCTCCCGCTTACGCCCGTGTATCCTTCGGCGGTGCAGGGCACGGGAATGACGGGGAGCATCCGGCCCGATTACACCGGCGCGAATCTTTACGATGCGCCGGGCGGCCTGAATCTCAATCCGCAGGCTTTCGCCGCGCCCGCTTCCGGGCAGTGGGGCAACGCGGGCCGCAACTCGATCACCGGGCCCTCGCAATTCAGTCTCAACGCATCCATTTCGCGCACGTTTCGTTTGGGCGACCGCTGGAATGCCGATCTGCGGGTGGACGCCACGAATGCCCTGAACCACGTTACCTATCCTTCCTGGGTCGCCAATGTTGAGAGCGCGCAGTTCGGCCTTCCCGCCACGGCCAACGCGATGCGGGCCCTGCGCACTACCTTTCGGGTGAGGTTCTGACCATGCGATGGATCACCGCGGCATTTCTTTTGGCGCTCGTTACACTGTCGGCGCAGCAGGCGGATAACGGCGTCGTGAAGTTCCAGGCCAGTTCCCAACTGGTGGTCGAAGTGGTAACCGTCAAGGACAAGAGCGGAAACACCGTCGCCGGCCTGACCGCCAAAGACTTCACCGTCACGGAAAACGGCCTACCGCAGGACATCAAATTGTTCGAATATCAGCGGCTCTCGGAGGTAGCCGAGCCGCCGGTGGGCTCCGTCGCCGCGGCGCCGCCGATCGGGCAGCCCAAAGCGCCTCCCGTGACCCGGACGCAGATCGCGCCTGAGGCCCCCGGGGACCTTCACTATCGGAACCGCCGCCTGCTGGTGCTGTACTTCGACATGACCTCCATGCCGGTGCCGGACCAGTTGCGCGCCATGGCCGCCGCGCAGAAGTTCATCCAAAAACAGATGACCTCCGCCGACCTGGTCGCCATGATGGAGTTCAACAGCGGGGCGGTCAAGGTCATCGAGGACTTCACCGACGATCGCGAGCGCCTGCTGAATTCGCTCGAAAAGATGATCCTCGCCGAGCAGGGTCTGGATGAAGGTGCGGATGACGATAGCTCCGCGGATACCGGCGCGGCGTTCGGGCAGGACGACAGCGAGTTCAATATCTTCAACACCGACCGCCAGCTATCGGCTCTGCAAACCGCCGCGACCATGCTGGGGCACCTGAACGAGAAGAAGGCGCTCATTTACTTCGCCAGCGGCCTGCGCCTGAACGGCGTGGATAACCAGGCGCAGTTGCGCGCTACCGTCAATGCGGCGATCCGGGCGAATGTCGCGCTCTTCACCGTGGATGCGCGGGGCCTGGTCGCGCAGGCGCCGCTCGGCGATGCAACTCACGGCGCGCCCGGCGGCCTCGCCATGTACACCGGCGGCGCGGCGATGGCGATCATGGGCGGGTTCCAGCGCTCCCAGGACACACTCTACGGGCTGGCCGCGGATACCGGGGGCAAAGCGCTGCTGGATGTCAACGACCTGGCGGTGGGGATCGTGCAGGCCCAGAAGGCCTTCACCGACTACTACATCATCGGGTATTACACGAGCAATTCCGCGCTCGATGGGAAGTTCCGGAGGATCCGCATCGCGGTCAAAGATGTGACCGCCAGGCTGGATTACCGCCAGGGCTACTTCGCGGGCAAGGAGTTCACGAAGTTCACATCGGCCGATAAGGAGCGTCAGCTTGAAGATGCTCTGATGCTCGAAGATCCCATCACGGAGCTGACCATCGCGCTGGAAGTGAACTATTTCCAGTTGAACCGCGCCGAGTACTACGTGCCCGTCGTCATGAAGGTTCCGGGCAGCGAGTTGGCGCGTGCGCGCAAAGGCGGGGCGGAGCGCACGTTGATCGATTTCATCGGGGAGATTAAAGACGAGTACGGCACTACCATCCAGAACATCCGCGACAAGGTGGATATCAAGCTCGGCGGGGAGACCGCGGCGGAGTTATCCAGGCGGCCGATCGAGTACGACACCGGCTACACCCTGCTGCCCGGCACTTATACCATCAAGGTGCTGGCGCGGGACGACGAGACAGGCCGGATCGGCACTTACCAGGCCAAGTTCGTGATCCCCAACCTGAACAAGGAAGAGAAGCGGATTCCGATCAGCTCCGTGGTGTTGAGCAGCCAGCGGGTGGACCTCCGTGAGGCGCTCTACACCGCGGGCAAAGATAAGGAACAGTCGGCCAACCCGTTGGTGCAGGACGGGCAGAAGCTGATCCCCAGCGTGACCCGCGTATTCAGCCGCGCGCGGGACATGTACGTCTACCTGCAGGCATACCAGCCCGGTGCCCAGACGGTGCAGCCGCTGGTGGCGTTCGTCACGTTCTACCGGGGCCGCGTGAAGGCATTCGAGACTCCACCCGTGCCGGTGGCCGAGGCTACGGCGAGCCGGCTGAAAACCGTGCCCCTGCGCTTCAACCTGGGGCTCGAAAAGCTGCCCACCGGACGGTACACCTGCCAGGTGACGGTCCTCAACCCCGAATCGCAAAAGGCGGCGTTCTGGCAGGCGCCCGTGATGCTGGTGCAGTAGCGTTAGTGAGGAAACACCACAAGGAGCTTTCAAACCGGCCTGCCGGGTTTTGACTTTAGGGTTTGGTCGCGGCCCGGAAGGCGGTATGCGACGGGCGGTTGCCACGCCAGCTCTCTACGCCAGCGCCTTCAGGACCGTCTCGACGATGTGCTGCGAATCGATCCCGTACCGGCTCAGCAGCTCGGCGGGCTTCCCGCTTCGCGGGATTTCGCGGACCGCCAGCTTGTAGCCGGTGATCTTCTCGCGGGAGAGTGCGGCAAACACGGCATCGCCGATGCCGCCGTGCTCGTAATGGTCTTCCACCGTGACCACGAGGCCGCCCACATGGCGGGCGGATGCGGTCAACTCCGTGCGGTCCAGCGGCTGCACACTGAAGAGATCGATGACGCGGACAGGGATGCCCTTCTTTTTCAGTTCATCGTGCGCGCGCAGGGCTTCCGCGACGGTCACCCCGGCGGCGACGATCAGGGCGCGATCGCGATCGCTTCGCCGCAGTACCTTGCACTTGCCGATAGCGAATTCCTCGTCCGGCCCGTACAGGATCGGACCTGCCGGTCTGCCCGCGCGCAGGTAGCACGGACCGGGCCGGCCCGCGATCATCCATGTGGCGCGCCACGCGCTCGTGGCGTCGGAAGGATAGAGCACCGTGAAATTCGGCTCCGCGCACATCAGTGCGAGGTCTTCGAGGCCCATTTGTGACGGGCCGTCCTCCCCGATCGAGATGCCTGCGTGGGTCCCGACGAACTTCACGTCCAGGTCGCTGATGGCGGCCATGCGGATGAAGTCGGCAGCCCTGGTGAAGAAGCACGCGAAGGTCGAGGCGAATGCCACGTGCCCGCGCGCCGCCAGCCCCATCGCCATGCCCACCATGTTCTGTTCGGCGATGTACCCTTCGAGGAAGCGGTCGGGCGCAGCTTTGGCGAATTCCTCGGTGTAGGTGGAGTTCTCCACGTCCCCGTCCACCACCACCACGCGCGGGTCGGCGGCGCCCAGGGCGGCCAGGCCGTCTCCGAACCCCTTTCGTGTGGCCGCTTCCTTTCCGCCCGGCTGATACGGCGGTTTGGCCTCGGAAGCGCGCGCAGGCGCCGCGTTCCCGGTTCGGGGAGCGGCCGCCGGCAGGTTTGGTTCCCATTCTTCCCCGCCGCCGCTCAGGTGCCGCTTCAACTCGGCGACTACGCGGTTTGCGGTCTCGCGGTCGAGAGGCTTCCCATGCCAGTGCTCCTTTCCTTCCACATCACCGAGCCCTTTGCCTTTCAACGTGCGGGCCAGAACTACGGTTGGACGGTCGCTGGTGTCGGCCGCCTGCTCATAGGCAGCGAGCAACTCGGGGATGTCGTGACCATCCACCGCGATTGCCTGCCAGCCGAAGGCTTCCCAGCGCCGGCGGTACGTGTCCAGATCGTGCTGCAGCATAGTCGGCTGGCTCTGCCCCAGGCGATTGATGTCGATGGTCGCGCAGAGATTGCCGAGATGGCGGTACGACGCCCACTGCGCGGCTTCCCAAACCGAGCCCTCCGCCGATTCGCCGTCGCCCATCAGAACGTAAACCCGCTGATCGGAGTGGCGAAATTTGGACCCATCATAGGCAATGCCGACAGCAGCCGAGAGGCCTTGTCCCAGCGAGCCGGTGGCCACGTCCACGAACGGCAGTCGCGGCGTGGGGTGGCCTTCCAGGTCGGAATCGATCTTGCGCAGGGTCAACAGCCTTTCGCGGGGAAACGCTCCGGCCTCGGCCCACGCCGCATAAAGCAGGGGCGCCGCGTGGCCCTTCGAGAGCACGAACACATCGCTGTTCGGATTGCGCGGGTTCCGCGGATCGAAACGCATCACCGCGTAAAAAAGCACGGAAGCGATGTCCGCCGCCGAGGCGCAGCTGGTCGGATGGCCGCTTCCGGCTTCGGTGGTCGCAAGAACGCTGTCGATCCGCAACTGCGTGGCCTTGTCCTCAAGCAGTTGTAGGGGAATCCGGTGCAAAGTCTGAATGCTGGACATTTGCACGATCAAGGTGCAATCCGGTTGCCAGCGTGCGATTTGTCGCTATAGCGAGCCGTACTTGGCGTACGCCTGCTTGATTGAAACGCCGCTGCGCAGTTCTTCGCGCATGCCTTTTTCGCGCTGGTAGATGTCTTCCGCCGCTTCCAGCACTTCGAGCGTGAGTTCGGCGGGAACGATCACCACGCCATCGATATCGCCAAAAACGAAATCGTCGGGGTGGATCACGGTGGCGCCGATCCGGACCGGCACCTGGTATTGCTTAATGTCCCAGCGTCCGATGGAGCTGGCAGCGGACCTGAACTGCGCGAACACCGGGTAATTCATCGCGTTGATGAAATCCAGGTCGCGCACGCCGCCATCGAGTACCGCCCCGGTGCAGCCACGCTCGCGCGCGGCGGTGGACATGATTTCGCCCCAGTGGGCGCAGACGGTGCTCCCGCCGCACGCCCATACCGAGATCGTGCCGGGTCTGATGCTGTCCAGCATGTCCAAACGGGTCTGGGTATCGTCGTTTTTCGTGCTGGCCGAGGGGTAGCCCTGTCCGGTGAACGCCGGTCCGGCGACGCGGTTCGCAGTGGTGAAAGGCACGACGTAGCGCGGCAGCACCTGGTCGCGCAAGCCGCGCTTATCGAGGATATCGGCGATGGCGCCTGTGTACAGCTTCAAGTAGCGGTCGCAGATCTCTTTCATTGCTCTCCCCGGATCTTTCGGATGAGTTCGCGTGTGGCGCGCACATTTGCCGTGACGCCCTGGTAATCTTTCGCCTTGAGCAGTTCCTTCGTGACCAGGTTGGAACCCATCCCGACGCATGCCACGCCCGCGCCAAACCATGCGCTGAGCGAGGCTTCCGTGCTCTCCACGCCGCCGGTCGGCATAATGGACACCCACGGGCACGGCCCCTTGACGGCCTTCACAAAGCCCGGTCCACCGACTTCCTTGCCGGGGAAAATCTTGACGATTTCACAGCCGAGTTCTTCCGCCTGCGAGATTTCCGATGCGCTGCCGCAGCCGGGCGAGTAGGGAATCTTGCGGCGATTGCACGCACGCGCGACATCCGGATTCAGCACCGGTCCTACCACGAAGTTGGCGCCGCAGTTGATGTACAGCGACGCGGTTCCCGGGTCAACCACCGAACCGACGCCCAGAATCAAACCGGGCAATTCGCGCGCGCAATAGCGCTCCAGCTCGGTGAACACTTCCCAGGCATGGTCGCCGCGGTTGGTGAACTCCAACAGCGGAACGCCGCCGGCCATGCAGGCCGCGGCCACTTCGCGAGCCACTTCGAGGCTCGGGTCGTAGAATACCGGCACCACGCCGGTCTCGACCATCGTGTTCAGGACTTTCAATCGGGGAAATCTTGCCATGAGTGGTTTCTCTGTAAAGATGTCGTCAATGCCGGACGGCGGCGACCGCGTCTTCCCGCGCCAGCGCGCGCGACGGATCCACCGCCAGCCACGCCACGGCGCCGGTCAGGCAGAGGACCGCGGCCGTCATAAAGGAGGCCGTCCATCCCAGGTGCGCGGCAATCAGCGGCGTGAGCGAGGCGGTCAGCGCGCCGGCACTCTGGTTGCACATGTTCATGAAGCCGGAAACGGTTCCGGCGGAAGTGCCGCCCAGGTCGGCGGTTACCGACCAGAAGGAACTAGCCGAAAGATACAGCGCGCCGGCGCCCCCGGCCAGCACAAACGTCGCGACCCGCGGGTCCGCCGCCTGCGTTGCCAGCGCGATAAACGCCGCGGCCAGCGCAATGCTCACACCCGCGACGCCGCAGCGGCCGATCCGCTTTCCGTACCGCAGCGTGAGACGGTCGCTGATCCATCCACCGAGCGGCGAGCAGATCGCCATGGCGATGAACGGCAGCATTCCGTAATAGGAACTCGACTTCAGATCGAGCCCGCGCACCTTGTTCAGGTAAATGAAAAACCAGGTGAAGAAAATGTAGGCCACGTAGCCGTAGGTGAAGTAGCTCCAACTGAGCGCGACGATGTCTTTGCTCCCCAGGATGGCTCGCCACGGGAGAGCTTTGGCTTTACCCGTCGGAGCGATGGGCACGGGCAGCCCGGCTTCGATATAGCGCTGCTCCTGCTGGTCTACCCAGGGGTGATCTTCCGGGCGGTCGCGCGCCAGAAGAAACCAGACCACTCCCGCCGCGAGTCCCAGCACCGCGCTGACCAGGAACGACTCGCGCCAGCCGTAGTGCATCATAATGTACGCGATCAGCGGCGGCGCGAGCCCCGCGCCCGCTCCCACGCCGGCGAAGATAATGCCGTTCGCCACGCCCCGTTCCTGCGAAGGCATCCACGTGGCCACCAGACGGTTCGACGCCGGATAGACGACGGCCTCGCCCAAGCCGAGAGAAAACCGCACGCAGAGCAGCATCACCAGAGCCGCGGCGCCCGCGGGGACAACCACGGTCAACGACGTGAAAACAGCCCACCACACGGTGCCCAAGCCCAGGATGAGCCGCGGACCGAAACGATCGGCCAAACGCCCGCCCGGCACCTGGAAAAGCGCATACCCGGCGACGAACGCGCTGAAGATCCAGCCCAGCTGGATGTTGTCTAGCCCGTACTCCTTCTGAATGGACGACGCGGCAATGGAGATGTTCACGCGGTCCAGATAAGCGATGGCACTGATGGCGAACATCCACCCGATCAGCGCCCAGCGGATTCGTCCTCGAAAGGGATTCGACATGATGTCGGTTCGACTCGGTTTAGCTGTGGCGAACCCTCATAATACCCGCATGACCGGAATGGAACAACCACGCACTTGCCTGGCGCAGCCGATTCACGGATAATCAACCCTGACACCGGAGGGGAATTCGGATGCTACTTCCATTGAAGAACGGCGTTGCGCTGCGCCTGGCCCTGGTCGCTTCGGCCGCCGCGCTTCTGGCTGCGGCCTACTCCCGGACGGCAACCGTGCCGACGATGTCCGCCGCCGCGACCGCGTTCGTGAATTCGCTCTATCCCGAGCAGCGCGACCGCGCGCTCTTCAAGCTCGAGGACGAAGAGCGGCTCAACTGGTTCTATACGCCGGTGCCGCGCAAGGGGCTGCCGCTCCGCGAAATGACCCCGGGCCAGCGCAAACTGGCGATGGCGCTGCTCAGCGCCGGCTTAAGCCAGGCAGGCTACATCAAAGCCGTGACGATCATGAGCCTGGACGAAGTGCTCGGCTCGATGGAACCGGCCGGGCAGTTTCATCGCGATTCCGACGGCTACTTCTTCAGCGTGTTCGGCGAGCCTTCGGAGACGGGGACGTGGGCGTACCGCATCGACGGGCATCACATCAGCCAGAATTTCACGATTGTGGACGGCAAGGTCATCGGCGCGCCGAGTTTCTTCGGGGCGAATCCCGCGGAGGTGCTGCAAGGCAGGCGCAAGGGACTGCGCGCCCTGGCGAAGGAAGAAGACCTGGGCCACGACCTGATTCATTCCCTGACCGAAGAGCAGCGCAAGACGGCCATTGTGGCCGTGAAGGCGCCGGCCGATATCCTGACGGAGCACTCGCGGCAGGCGGCACTCGAAGGACAGCCCAGCGGGATTCAGTTTTCGGCGCTGACGCCGGCGCAGCGGGCGAAATTCGAAGACCTCCTGAACGTCTATTGCGACAACATGGCGGAAGAGCTGGCCGGGTTCCGCAAGGAGCAGGCGAGGAAGGCGGGAGATAACCTGTGGTTCGCCTGGGCGGGCGGGATCGAAACGCGCGAGCCGCATTATTACCGCATCCAGTCGCCCGATTTTCTGGTGGAGTTCGACGACACCCAGGATCACGCCAACCACATCCACAGCGTGTGGCGCGATTTCAAAGGCGATTTCGGGCGCGACCTGCTGAAAGAGCACTACCAGAGCAGCCACGGGCTGCCGAATTAAGGGCGGGCGCTATTCCTTTTCGACCTGCCGGAGGATGTCGACCAGTTGCGCCATCGTGAACGGCTTTTGCAGGTAGGCCCTGGACGCCTGGAGCGTGCCGGCGCCGGTGGGAACGCGGTCCGCATACCCGGACATCAGAATTGCTTTCATGGCGGGGTAAAGCCGCAGCAGTTCGCCCGCTAATTCATGCCCGTTCATTTCGGGCATCACGACGTCCGTGAGCAGCAGCGGAATCGGGCTCTGCCGGTTCCGCGCAATGGCGATTGCCTCTGGGCCGCTCGCTGCCGGAACGGGTTCGTAGCCCAACTCCCGCAGCATGTGGCAGGTCAACGTGCGAACGTCTTCGCGATCATCCACCACCAGCACAGTGCCGGCGCCGCGGTGAGCGGGCTCTTCGGGGGAACGCGTGGATTCCGTTTCCTGAGCGGCGTCAATCGCCGGCAGGTAAACCCGAAAAACGGCGCCTTCACCCGGCCGGCTCTCTACCTCGATACGCCCGCCGCTGTGATTCACTACGCCGAACACGATCGCCAATCCGAGCCCGGTGTTGTTTGCGCCTTTTTTTGTGGTGAAGAAAGGTTCGAAGAGGTGGCGCCGGGTGGTCTCGTCCATGCCGTGTCCAGTGTCGCGGACCTCCAGTACGACTTCGGGCGGGTCGCCGCCGCTGCGCGTTTCAATCGTCAGGGTGCCCCCGCCGGGCATCGCTTCCCGGGCATTCAGCGCCAGATTCATCACTACCTGCACCATCTGGCTGCGTTCCGCCTCGATGATGGCCGGCGCGGCGGCGAGGCGCGGGCAGATGCGGATATCGTCGCCGAGCACGTGGCCCATGACATCCAGCGACTCCTCGATGATACGGTTCAGATCGAGCCGGGAGCGCTTGGCGATGTGTTTGCGGCTGAAGGCGAGCAACTGCCTGGTGAGTTCGGCGCAACGCTCTCCGGCGCCGCGCACTTTCTCCATGCGCTCGCGGAAAGGGTTGCCCGGCTTCATGTCCTGAAGCATCCAGTCCGTGTAGCCGTTGATGACGGTGAGCAGGTTGTTGAAGTCGTGCGCGATTCCGCCGGCCATCCGGCCGAGGCTTTCCATCTTTTGCGATTGTACGATCTGCTCTTCCAGCCGCTTGCGGTCTGTAACGTCGAAGAAGGACACGATCACGCGCGACCAGTCATGCCGGGCCGAATCGACGATGGAGACGATCATATCGACGAGCCGCTCCTCGCCGCCGAGGGTTCGGACCGCAAACTCGACCTGGTACGGGGTTGCGTTCTCGTACAGGGCGGCGATCTCATCGCGGAAGGTGTCAAACGCCGCTTCGTCGAAAATACGCGCGAGCCCGCCAACCAGTTCCTCTTTTGAAGACGCCCCGTAGAAATCTCTGGCGGCGCGGTTTACGTCCAGAAGGCGAACGCGGTGCAGACACTCCTCTACGGCGTTTCGATTCGCGACCAGATGCTGCCGCATGTCGGGGATGCCTGCGGCCGCGAGCGAACCGAGGTAGCGCTTGACCTCCGAAAAATCCTCTTCCCACATCGGGAAGGGCGAGTCTTCGAAGATGGTGCGATAGCGCTGCGTGTCGGCGCGGAGTTTCTCCTCGGAGTGGCGCAGCGTGGTTTCCGCCAATTTGCGCGGGGTGATGTCGAACTCGCGCCCCTGCACGCCCACCTGGCGGCCGTTATCGTCGAGAATCGGCGCCCAGGAGGCGACCGCCCATTTGACGCGGCCGTCCTTCGTGACCAGGCGGTATTCCTCTTCGTGATACGACTTGCCCTGGAACAGGGTGTCCCAGCGGGCCAGCATTCGTGCCTGGTCTTCGGGGTGAACCCAGCAGATGAAGTTGTCCCTTTCGAGTTCCTGGATGGAATAGCCCGTCAGCGTTTCGACGGCCGGGTTGACATAGACAAGCCTCCGGTTCATGTCGTAAGCCATGACCATTTCGGTCAGGTTATTCGCGATCAGGCGAAAGATATCGGCTGGCGCCTTTGGTTCGTGAGGGTACAATGACCCAATTATACTGGGCGCCGCGGGCGGTGAGGCTTGCCCGCAGTGCCGTTACAACGAAACGGGCAAATGTTAGGATGGTGCCCGGGTGAGACTAATGTTGCTTTGCCTGGCGGCGGGTTCGATCGCCGCATGGGCGCAGGCGCCTGTTCAGGCGGATAGTAAAGGGTGTTTTGAAAGTAAAGTGGTGAGCCGGATGCCGGGGTGCGTCATCGTTCGCTGCGACACCAAAGACTACAATGTGGCCGAAATGCCCAGAAGCCAGAGTGAGCGAGGGCATCAGATCGAAGGGCAATTCGAGTCCACCAGCTATCGCTGCCCCAAAGAAAAGTCACCGGTGGAATTGGGGAGAAACACCGAAGGCGCTCTCAAGAACGCGGGATTCAACGTCTTCTACACATACGTCTATGGGCCCGGCTCCCGCTTCTACCTGACGGCACAGAAGGGTCCCCAATGGGTCAGGCTCTCCGTGCTGGGGGATGCCTACGAGCTGATTACGGTCAAGCAGAAGCAGATGGAACAGGTGATGACCGCGAACGCGGACGGATGGGCGCAGCAGATTAATCAGACAGGACGCGTCAGCGTTTACGGAATCAATTTCGATACGGGCAAATCCGCGATTCGCCCCGATTCCGAGCCGGCGCTGACCGAAATGGCCAAGCTGCTTCAGGCGAATCCTTCGTGGGCCATGGTGGTGGCGGGCCACACGGATAATGTGGGCGCCCCGGCCATGAATCTGACGTTGTCGCGCCAGCGCGCGCAATCGGTGATAACGTGGCTAGGCGGCCACGGCATTGAAGAATCGCGACTGGTCTCCGCGGGTTTTGGCGACAGCCGCCCGGTCGCGCCAAACACCGACGATGCCGGGAAGCAGAAGAACCGGCGGGTAGACCTGGTGAAGCTCTACTGATCCCTGACGTTCGCGGCCGGGGCCTCCATCGATATAGGAACGGCGGTATGATCGAGTGCGATCATGACCAGGCTCGTCTTCGTGTTTGCGGCCTGCGGATGGCTTCTGCAGGCCCAGGGTCCGGCGCGCCCTAAGAATACGTACCATCCCACCGGGGGGAGATCCGCGCAGCCGCGCCTGGTCTCCCCGGAGGTGAATCCGGACCGCATGATCGTGTTCCGCCTTCGCGCGCCGCAGGCTGCGCAGGTGCTGCTGCTGTTCTCGGGGTCCAAGCCGATGGCTAAGGATGCCGCCGGCGTCTGGAGCGCGACCGCCGGCCCGGTGGAGCCGGAGATCTACCAGTACAACTTCGTAGTGGATGGCGTGCGGATTTTGGACCCGCTGAACCCGAACCTCAAAAACGGGCGGGCGCTGGACGCGAGCACTGTGGAAGTGCCGGGGAATCCGCCGCGGTTCGACGAGTTGCAAAACGTGCCGCACGGCGCCCTGGGAATCCGCGCCTATCTGTCCACGCCCTTGAAGAAAACGCGGAAGCTCTACGTCTACACGCCGCCGCAGTATGACAGCGAGCCGGCCCGCCGGTTCCCGGTCCTCTATTTGCGGCACGGGAGCGGGGACACGGAAGAGAACTGGAGCGATACGGGGCGCGCCGGGGTGATTCTGGACAATTTGATTGCGCGGGGCAAAGCGGTCCCCATGATGATCGTGATGCCCAACGGAGATACCGACGGCAGTTGGGCGGGAGGGAGTTCGGCGGAGGGCATCGAACTGCTCACCCGGGAACTTCTGGTCGACATCATTCCGATGATCGACAGAACGTACCGCGTGGCGCCGGGCCGCGAGAACCGGGCGATCACCGGCCTTTCGATGGGCGGGGGCCAGGCATTCACGATGGGGCTGAAACACATGGACCTGTTTGCCTGGGTGGGTGAGTTCAGTTCGGGGCTGGTGAGCGATGCGGAGTTCAACCTGGAGAACTACCTGCCCGGGTTTCTCGACCATCCGGACGAGGTCAACCGAAAGCTGAAGCTGCTGTTTCTGAGCTGCGGGACCGAGGATCCGCGGTACCCCGGGCAGCTCGACTTAGGGACCAGGCTGAAGGAGCACGGCATTCAGTACGCCTGGTATCCGACCCCGGGAATCCACGAATGGAAGGTTTGGCGGCATGCGCTGGCGGAGTTTGCGCAGAAGATCTTTCGGGAAGGCGGCCGATGACGAAATACATGCCGTGGGCTTGCGCCGTGGTGCTGGCGGCGGGCGCAGCGGGGCAGCAGGCGCGGCGGGCTCCGACACCGAATGACACGCTGAAATCTCCCGAAGTCTCGGCGGACCGTCACGTCACGTTTCGCATTTTCGCGCCGAAAGCATCGGAGGTGACCCTGACGGGCGACTGGCTGGGTTCGACGCCGCCTCCCAAACTCGGCAAGGACGAGCGCGGCGTCTGGAGCATCACGCTCGGCCCCTTCGAACCGAGCATTTACATCTATTCCTTCACGGTGGACGGCGTGGCGACTCCTGACCCGGTCAACCCGAAGATCAAACTGCGCGCCCGGACATCGGCCAGTTTAGTGGAGGTGGCGGACGAGCGCCCGGCCTTCTGGGAACCTTGCGACGTGCCCCACGGAACGGTCGAGATCAACTGGGAAAAATCCAGTGCGATCCACGGAGAGACGCGCGCGATCTGGATCTACACGCCGCCGGAGTATGCCAGGACGGCGCGCCGGTACCCCGTGCTCTACCTGCTGCACGGCTCCAACGACACGGCCGCGGGCTGGACGATGGCGGGCAACGCTAACTTCGTGATGGACAACCTGCTGGCCGGGAACAAGGCCGTGCCGATGATTGTGGTGATGCCATTCGGACACGCCACGCCGTTCGGCGAGCCGGTTCCGCCGGGTGGAGTGGCCAACGATGTCTTATTTGAGGATTACCTGCTGAAGGATGTGATTCCGACGGTAGAGAGCCGGTACCGTGTGGCCCCCGGTCGGGAAAACCGTGCGATCGCGGGACTCTCGATGGGCGGCGGTCAATCGCTAAAGATCGGTCTCGGCCACCTGGACATGTTCAGCGCCGTGGCATCCTTTTCGGGCGCGGTCCCGGCGGATTTCGAGACGCGCTTCGCGGGGCTGCTGAAAGATGCCGGGGGAACCAATGCGCGGCTGAAGACGTTGTGGATCGGGTGCGGGCGGCAGGATTCGCTGTTCGTGCGTTCGAATGCGCTGGCGGACCTGCTGGCGAAATATCGGGTGCGGCATGTTTTCCACCCCACGGACGGTGTCCACAACTATACGGTCTGGCGGAAGTACCTGGCGGAATATGCGCCGCTGCTGTTTCGGTAGCGACGGGGAGTGGGGAAGTAGTCTAAAATCAAAGGAGCAACGAATGTCGGGGCGTAGCGCAGCCTGGTAGCGCACCTGCCTTGGGCGCAGGGGGTCGGGCGTTCAAATCGCCCCGCCCCGACCATATTGAAAACTAAGAAGTTAAGCCAAAAGCACAAGACCAAAAAAGGTGCATCCAATAGGGCATCTATCGGGCAGATTTAATAGATTTTTGATCGCTTCGACCTCCATTCCACGGCTCTACGCCAATTGCGGGGGCAAGCCCCAATCCCAAACCTTCCGGCTCTACGCCAATTGCGGGGGCAAGCCCATTCCACCTTTTCCCCTCTTTCGATCTGACCGCGCCGAAGGCGGTTCCATAGGCTCTACAGGCAGGAATCTTGCGGTTCCCCGCGTCCGTCCCCGTTTTAATTCCAAACCGTTCGGCGGGAGTAGTCGGGACTGGACACTGGCGAATCGGAGACGGCGGGTATGCAGAACGAGGGAAAAGGGATACGTGCTACAAAAACAGCACATAATGCCGTTTATGGCGTTGAGGCGGTTTATCGAATTCGCTTGAGGCTCAGTAGGATGGCTGTCACGATGATTTGGCGCTTTGGTCGCCGTTGGGCGGTTCGGTTGTCACCTTCGCGCCGTTTTGTCACCTCACCGCCGCATTCGCGCTCACGCTGCCGTGGCGTTGCCCTTCAGGATGCGGCACACGGACGCGGCACTGATGCCCAGGTCGTCTGCAATCTCCCGCATGGTCATTCCATCCGCGTCCATCTCTACGACCTTCGCGTGGTTGACCACGACACGCGGGCGACCGCCGACCCTTCCTTGCTTGCGTGCGTTCTCCAGGCCCGCAATCGTGCGCTCACTCAGCCGAATGCGTTCCTGTTTGGCGATGGTCGCAAGGATGCTCAGCACGGCGTCTTTGAAGATCCCGCACGAATCCAGGTACTGCTCAGTGAAGCTCCGATACCCGACGCCATTAGGACGAAAGGCCGTTGAAGGTGGTTCAACGTCTCAAGAACTCCCTCACGGCTGAAACGATCAAGACTCCAGAAGAGAACCGTATCGACCTTGCGCTGTGAGGCATCCTGAAAGAGCTTTTGGAACTGCGGGCAAACTCCCGCAGTTGGGCAAGCTGATTCTCCGTGTCCTGTCCTTTGTCCCGCGTGCTCACTCTTGCCTTTGTTTCCCGTGCCAGTATGCCGCGTCTCGCCAAACGTTTTTAAAACAGCCTCAAGCCCGACCGAACCACGAACGGCGCGAGACCGCGAAGGAATTACGCGCGAATGCCATCCCATTATGCTGAAATCGGCCTTCATGGGGGCCACGAGCGAGCACGGGGGTGCTCAGCCATGCCCGCACGCTCCTGATTGAGCCTTGCCCTGTTTCCGCTCAATCCTCGCGGCATCTACGGCGCTTTCTCCTCCCTCTTTCGCGCGGTCGATTCGATGGCCGCGCCGATGGGGTCGGTCCCCCCTTTGACGGTGGGGGCGGTTGGCGTACCGCTCAGATACCGACGCCATTTTTCGAAACGTGGTGACAGGTCGGGTTCCACACCGTTGGCGGCAAATAATTGACACGGACGACGAAAACGTGACGTTTCGCGCCGAGCGCGTCATTGCAGAAAAGTCCCTGGCGCGGTGTAACGCTCATTGTCTCCCGCAAGATGCTGCCTCTCTGTTCGTGGTGGAACGTGGAGTGCAGTTAATCGGACAGCTATGTCCACTTCTCCAGTGAACGGGTATTTTAAGCAGCTTCAGGACTACTACGTCACCAAAGCGGATAGGGCTACCCACTCCGCTCGAACAGATTCCGCGACCAACATCTCCAATGCGGAGTTCCCGACTGACGCCGTTACGCTCTCCTCGGACAGCATAGAGCTTCCGCGCCCGGTGCGACCTCCGAACTGCTATTCGTACCTCGACACGCTCACCACTTCGGATAAAGCGGTGGTGAAAGCCGCAGGATGGGATATCGACGCAGATCCGTTGGGTGAGAATGTTCCACCGGAAATCAAGGATTTCGTCGGACGGTTGAATTTGGATCGCGCCTCGGGTGCCCTGAAGGGGGACATAAACCAGTCGTATATCAACAAACTGATCCAGGAAAGCCTCTCACCACAACAGAACGGGGCGACCGTTCCCCTTTCAGTGTTGTACAAAGTGCAGGACTATCTGTCACAGGCAAACGGGAAGCACTGGCCGTGGTCGCCGCCCACCTGCACAATCAGTCCGCTCCAGTGCTGGCAAAGCGAAAAAGGCTACCCCGCCCGATGCAAGGTATCCGCCGAAGCAGGTCATCCGCTTCACAAGAGCAACCGACCCTCCGTCCGAACCGCCGAAAACAATTGAGAGAAAAGCCAGCGTATGGCACTTAGGAAACAGGCATGAAACGCGACGGCCTCGAACAGCGAACTGTGCGACCTTCCTATTCAGTTACCAAGGGTCTCCGACTGCTTTTCAGCACAGGACGCTCTCGAGTTCGGCATTGCGACGCCGTTTTGATCCAGGATCGCAAGCGCTCCAGCCGACGCTACCGGCGTCCACTCTTGCAGTGCAGGCCTTCACGCCCCGCGGCACTATCCGAAGCCGAGCGTGAACGTCGTTTTTGGGCAGCCACGTCACCCTCCCGGAGTTTTAAGGCGGCGGTATTCGCCAGGACAGAAATTGCAGGCGCTGCCAATCGCGCCCACGCCAAGGTCCGTCGAGCGTCCCGCCTACCGATGAGCCTTTCGAGATGACCAAAGACTTGCAGGTGCCAGGCACACATAAACAAGGATTTGCTGCACCGCCTCTGTAGGAAGTTATGAAACGTCGTTATCTACAACTCTCGCTTACCGTTTGTGCCCTGTTTTCCGGCCTGGCCTTCGGGCAGGTCACTCCAAATGCGTCCCACGTCTATCCGTTGAATCTTCCGGCGGGCGCCAGTCTCATTTCAAGTCCGGTCAACACGGGACCGGGACTTGGAGTGGATGCATTTATCGGACTGCCGCCAGGGGATCCGCTGTTTTACGGTTGGAGTTCGGACACCCAGTCCTGGGTTCCCTCCGATCAGGCTCCGGCCGGTCTCGGCCATGGGTTCTGGTTGTACTCGCAGACCCCGGTCACGCTGCTGGTGAAGGGTCAACCTTACAGCTTTCTAACCTCGATGACCAAGCACATCTCGCCGGGATGGCACCTGTTCGGCGTACCGTTCGAGTCCGGCATTCAATGGAACGACTTCAAGCTTTACGCTTCCGGCAGCCCAATCAGCCTGTCCACCGCAATCGAGATGGGTTGGATCGATCAGGACATCACTTCGACGCAGGGTTCCCAGTCGAGCGTTCTCGCTCCAGGTCAGCCGTTTCAACCGGGGCAGGCGTACTGGATCCATACCACGGTGGCTCTTGATGTGCGCGCCGATGCGACCGTGGCCGCGGCTGCCAATACCAGCGCCACCGCTTTCGACAAAACCGCTGAGCCGAAGCTGGAAAAGCTGGAGACAAGAGCGGCAGTAACGGCAACCGGGAGTTCCGCGGATCAAAACGCCATGAGTTGGCTCGCGCAGATAAGTGAAACGCTGGCTGAAGTGTGCAAGGGCGCGGCGGCTTTTGCCGAAGACAATTGGGTTGCTGGAATCGGGGATTCGATGTCCGGCGGGTTCGGGCTGCTTGAAAAAGCGCTCGACCCGGGCGCTCCCGACATGTCCGCGCAGCTTACGCAGGTCGACACCAAACTAAACATTCTGATCACCGACGTCACCGCCGTCTCCGATGAGGTCGATACGGTGGAAAAGCAAGTTGCAGGCCTGTCGGGCTTTACCGTGAGCAATGCCGTGCTGGGGCAGCCCCTGGCCAACGCAAAAGTCTGGCTGCAAGCCAATTACACAGATTCCTATAATGCGCCGTCGCGCGAGTGGGCTCGCCGGGTGCTTGCGGGATGCACGGCGACAACCATCGACTGCCCGGAGGAAAGCAATCCGGTGAGCGCCGCTAAGTTGGCCACCTTCAAGGGAATCTACGTCACTGCGCCCGGCACAGCCACGCAGTACGGCGACTTTCCGCTCTGGTGGGCAGAGCAGGTGCTTGGCGGTTACACGCCGGCCATTTTCACGGATGGCGGCGAGTCCGCCCTCAATTATCTCAACCTGATCTACACCGGGATCACCAGCGGACTGGTCACCTCGAGTAGCAACCCCAATGGACTGGTCGCCTATATGCACACGGTTCTGGCAACTACGCCATGCGCCAGCGATGTGACGGCCTCTACCTGCGATCTCTACGGCCAGGTTTACAAGCCCGTGGAGGCGTTCTTCCTGCAGGCGATGGGAGACCAGGCCCAACTCATGGCAGCGAGAGTTGAGGCCTATGGAGTCCTCAGGAAACAGGGCCTGGGGCAGAACACGGATGCTCAGCGCTTCATGACGGGGATGGTGCAGAACATCAATCTGGAAACCGAAGCGTTTCTCCGGGTGGCTGAACTGATCGCGCTCTACAGGGCTGCCGACGGCGTCACAGGCTGGGCTAGCTTCGCGTCTTCCGACGCCGGCCAGCTTCTAGGACGAGCCGATTTCGTCGTCGCGGGGTTGGCTGGGCAGTATTACCAAACGGCTCCACAACAGGGCTACTCTAACCCGCCTTGGCCGTCGCAGGGCGTTGTCGGGCGAGTCTTCTATGCCAATGGCGAGACGCCACTCGCATCCGGCGCAGGGCGAGCACTTTGCGTGGTCGGGGTCGTGTGCCCAACCCCGTCCAAACAACTCTACGAACAAACCCTCACGGGCCCGGTGACGGATCCGCGGTATATCTCGGGCGGAGCAGTGACGGGGGAATGGCCATATTTTACCTACCAGAACTTAAACGGAGTCGCGGTGGGCACGCCTCAATTCCAGTGGACGGTACGCCGACTGGCGCCGTTGGCTGCCAACGCCGTGAGTAACGGTTCGTATGTTGTGGATAGCACTTCGACATTACGGGGCAGTGCCGGCCTGACCGTTGCCACATATGATCCGACTACCTCTGTCAGTGTGCCGGCAGGCACATCCGGGGCGGTCCAGTTCGGTAGTTTCAGCTCGGTGGAGGGAACGCTCGGCCTCTTGGCCTTCGGTGCGAACAATGTCAAGTGGACGTCGAAAGCCGTCGTGAACTACACCAAAGATAACGAACCAGCTGTTTATTACTTGCCCCAGGCCTGGGGCCCATCGCCCGTCACCTTGGCTCTAAAAGTGGCGTATCAGACAACCGGCTCGTCCAAGTCGGCAACGAACAACATCAACGCCACATTATCGGCGCCGTTCCAGATAACGATGCCCCCCGGATTCACAAAGGTGAAAACCTCGTGGCTGAGCTTCGCGAACGCCGCACTGACCACGGTAAAGGCGACGAGCGGGAATCCCACAGCCGTCCAGCAGCCATTCTGGCAATCATTGTCTATAAGCCAACAGCTTGTCGACAGCACGGGCAATCCTGTTGGCGCCCAGGTATCAAGCACACCTTGTGGAACCAAAGCCTTCGATAGTTGCACTGCCACCGTTACTTTGGACCTGGGGTCAGACCCATTTGCAATTAGTTCGGGTAGCTACTCTTGGGTGGCAAGATACATTGACCACATTGAGGAAGACCAGACCATAACCTCGCCCACCAGCACCTTTACATGGACGCTTGCTAATCCCGTGCTGACCATAGCTAAGTAGAAGTTCTCCTTTTGACCAAGGCTCGGAGCAGGCAGGTTCTTGCATGCCCGTAGAAGCGGGCTGGGAGCCTGCCGCTCTGAGGTGTCGGTGAAATGAAGAGAGGAAATCTGACAAGTGTCACTCCATTTTGTGAAGCGGAGAGAGTTGCTGCGCCTGTTGCTATGCGCGCTCGCCGTGTGTGGGATTGGACGGTTGGAGGCGCAGGATGCGTCTGCCCCGGTTCCGCTTTTAGCGAACGGCCAGCCGGTGGACTGGTGGTTTGTCTTCAAATTCAATACCCAGACATATCCGGATTGCGGCGGCGCGCAGAGGACCTGCTTGTTTGGCGGGTCGGTCCAGCCGTATAAAAGCTACGGACAGCAGTTCGCCTTTGCGAGCAGCCTGGATGGCACTCTGCGGCAGGGCGGCGGATGCGCCGGAGATACCACCACCGATCCGCTCGGCGCCACCTTCGACCAGGTGTACAACGGCAAGTTCTACTACGTACTGTGGAACGACCAGTTTTACGGAGATCCGATTGCCACTGCTTTTGCGCCCGCCGGCCATTCCAAGGGCATGCTCGCGTGGAATGACAACGGAGATGGGATGGTGCTCCAGGTCTCCACCCCGAGCTGGCCCGCTTCCGGCAGTTCGAGTTATCCGCGCGAGACCGACGGCAACACGCTTGGGTGCATACTCGACGACAATGTCCTGGTCAGCCAGCATTTCTTCGCGCTGAGGCTTAGTAAGTCGGATGTCGTGAGCGTGCTGCAGGCGCTGGCCAACGCGAGCGTCGTTACCGATCCCACGAAACTCCAGATCGTCAACAACGGAGGGCCAGCCGATATTCAGGAACTGGTCCGTGGGCTAGGCGGTGTGTCTACCAGTAAGACTCCGCTGACAGCCAGGTTATCCAGCGGCGTGGTGTTAATCTCAAAGCCATCCGATTTGAACGTTCCGCCATGGCAGATGGTCTCTTCGCTGCTCGGCGGTGAGGCGCTGCGAGTGGCGTCGTGGTGGAGCGATCCGGCGATTCCAACCACCACGGCTGCCACGCCCATCTCCTGCTGGGACGCCTCTCTTGGCGCGCCGGGCGCCGTTGAGATCGCAACAACGGGAACGTGGCTGGGCATGACGCTGGGATTCGAAGGCAACCCGAAGCCGGATGGCAATCACGCCAAGATCGGCATTTCGATTCCAGGGCGCTTGGGCGGCAGACCCTCTCCCAGAAGTTGGCAGCCCGAGACCGGCGACGTTGAGATGGCGTGGGAGTGCCGGCCCCATGGGGGCTGCCGGTTTGGCAATCCAAGACCGGCTTACGTCATTTTCGGCGACATGAACCAGCAGGGCTCTCTCTCGGCGCCCCAGTGCGGGACCAGCCAGAACGGCCGCGGCGGACTGTTCTTTGCCGTTCAGGATACGTCGTTATACCAGAGCGTGCACGACTTACTCCAGGGTCAGAC
The DNA here is from genome assembly GCA_963796485.1 of Bryobacterales bacterium. Lineage (GTDB taxonomy): Bacteria > Acidobacteriota > Terriglobia > Bryobacterales > Bryobacteraceae > CAWCDJ01. Next base: position 742,785 of record CAWCLV010000004.1, on the reverse strand, counting down.
ATCGCCGCAGTAGCAAAGGTAAACAATGCGATTGAAAACGAGTACCATGATCGGTCTAGCCGGGCTGTTTTATTTGGCCGTGCCAGCCCGAACAGTCAGCGCAGCCGACTTCCAACCGCGGGTGGGTGAACCGGTCAAGATTTGGCATCATGCCATAAAGCCGGGGCACATGGTTCAAGCACAGGCCTTTTTCCGCGACACGCTCATGGCGCGCCTGAAGGCGGACAACATGGCCGCGGACGACTATTTTCTGGTCAACGAGAAAGAGAATGAGATCCTCGTGGTTTCCTTTTGGGGCAAAACGGACGTCAACTCGCAACCACACGCCGGTGTCGTGGTGGAGGGAATGAAAGCTCATTCCACCAAAACGCGGTGGGTAGTGGATCACACGCTCGTTCTAACTAACGATGAGAGTCTCGTACCCCAGGTGGGCGACAAGGTGGTGGTCATGTCGCGTAAGGTGAAGCCCGGAAAAATGGAAGACGCCAAGCGCGCCCTGCGGGATGTCGTTTTCCCCCACCTCGCCAACGACGAATTCACCCGCAACAGCTACGTTCTGGAAAACACGGCCGGCAACGAACTGGTCAGCCTGGTCTTCATGCGCGGAGACTTTAAAGAGGTACCGGAGTTGTCCGCCAAGAAGGAAAAGCATTTGCGGCCGCACCTGTCCGCCGAGAAGATCACGGAGTACACGCTTTTCTCGATTGTGGACGAGTAAGCCGGACCATGAAAACCCATTCTCGCTCTCTCATCACTCTCGCTGCTCTGTGCGGGAGCCTCGCGGCAGCGCAGTCCGTCGATGACACAACGCTGAAGCAGGTGATTATCTTCGGCCGCCACGGAGTTCGAACTCCGGTTGTGCCGAACAGCGCCCTGAACCATTTTTCCGCGCTGCCGTTCCCCGCATTCAACGTTGCCGGCGTTGCCAACCCCGGCCCCTCCGTCCTGACCACCAACGGCCGCGCTAACGAGATCCTCCTCGGCAGCTATTTCCGTCTCTGGATGACGCAGGAGGGATTACTGACCGGCAACGATGCGGCGGATGCAACGTTTATGTATGTCCGGGCCACCGGTACCCCGCTGATCAGCGACACCGCCAAGGCCTTCGCGGCCGGCCTGCTTCCGGCGGCGACGCTTAAGGTCAACGCCTACGCGGCTGGAGTATCGGACCCGCTCTTCGATCCGGTGGGCGCCGGAGTCGCGATATTCAACGGGCACAAAGCGGTGGCGGCCATGAACGGACGCCTGGGCGGGAACGCACAATCGCTAACCTCGGCCTACGCGTCAGAGCTGGCCCTCACACGCTCGATTCTGCTCAACTACTCCGCCGGCTTGACGCCTGCGCCGGTGGCCCCGAATCAGGTGGTGGACGTCACGACACTGCCCATCGACCTTACCGCGGGCACTGCCGCCACGCCGGTAAACCTGGGCGGCTTTGCGTCGGTCGTCTATGCCATCGATCCGTTCGTAATGGAGTATGCGGATGGATTGCCTGCCTCCGATGTGGGTTGGGGTCAGTTGACAGCCGACGGCATCAGCCAGACGTTTCGACTATACAACCTGGTTCTCGATCTCGAATACAAGACCCCCTACATGGCTCGCACGCTGACTTCGAACATGGCGTCGCACGTGGTGCGCACCCTGGTGCAGGCCGCCACCGGAAACGCGATGGCCGGCGCATTGGGAACTCCCTCGTCTAAGGCCGTCGTGGTGATCGCGGCCAACACCAATATGGCCGGCTTTGCCGGACTGCTCCATCTCGATTGGTTGCAGCCCGGCTACCAGAACGACGTCCTCGCTCCGGGCGGCGCCATCGTCTTTGAACTGCGGCAGTCGCAGAGCAGCGGCGAGTACGTTGTCCGAACCTCGTATGTCGCGCAGACCATGGACCAGTTGCGCAATTTGACGCCGTTGACTCTCAGCGAGCCCCCCGGGAGAGCGCCCGTCCTGGTCCCCGGCTGCGATCCCTCCAACGCCACCTTCGATTGCCCCCTAGCCAGGTTCGTGCGTATGGTCAACCAGGCTATCGACTCGCAATCGGCGGACCTCGTGAACTGAGCAACCATGATGAATCGTCTTTTGCTGCCCACCTGCTTTGCGCTCTGCTGGGGTTGCTTGCTCCCCGCGCAGACCGCGGACGATACACGGCTCGAGCAGGTTGTGATCTTCAGCCGCCACGGTGTGCGTTCTCCCACAACGCCAAACAGCACCCTCAACCGCTATTCCAAGCGGCCGTACCCGGATTTTGGCATCGCTCCGGGACTTGTGACCAGCAACGGGATTGCCGCGGAGACCATTCTCGGCGGCTACTATCGTCTGTGGCTCACCAGGGAGCACCTTCTCACTGGTAACGACGCGGCCGATGCCGCCTTCGTCTACATCAGGGCGAACGGCGCGGAGACCACCACCAAACCCACCGCGCAAGCCTTCGCGGCCGGCCTTCTTCCGGCTGCCGGCGCCAACATCACTCAATATCAACATGCCGCCGATCCGTTGTTCGATGCGGTGGGCGCGGGCGTCGCGCAGTTCGATCCGCGAAAGGGGGAGGCGGCCGTGATGGGACGCCTCGGCGGCGACTCCAGGTCGCTGGCTTCCGCCTACGCCGCGGAATATGGCCTGACGCGCTCGCTGTTGTTCAACTACTCCCCCGGCCAGGCTCCGGCTCCTGAAACGCCCAATGACATGGTGGACATTACGGCGATTCCCATCGATGTGGCTGTGACCGGACAATACGTCGGCTTCACCGGGCTGGCGTCAGTGGCGGCTGCTGTTGATCCTTTCTTAATGGAGTACGCGGATGGCATGCCGGCTGACGCGGTCGGTTGGGGCCAGTTATCCGCCGCCGGCGTCAGCCAGACAATGCGGCTGCACACCCTGGGACTCGATCTGGGGTTCCGGACTCCTTATCTGGGCAAGGTGCAGAGTTCCAACGTTGCCTCGCACGTGGTGCGCACGGTGCTTCAAGCCGCCACCGGAAAGGTGACGGCTGGCTCGCTCGGAACTCCGTCGTCCAAGGCGATCGTGTTGTTCGCTTCGGACGCCAATGTCGCCGGGTTTGCCGGCCTGTTCCAGTTGGACTGGGTCCTGCCGGGCTATCCGCCCGACTTTTGTGCCCCCGGGGGCGCCGTGGTGTTTGAACTTCGCCAGTCGCAGAGCACCGGTGAGTACATCGTCCGGGCCTCCTACATCGCCCAGACGCTCGATCAGTTGCGCAATCGAACCCCGTTGACGCTCGAAGCGCCGCCGGCCATCGCCCCGCTCTCCGTCCCCGGCTGCAGTGCCGGCAACGCCACTTTCGATTGCCCTCTCGCGCGGTTCTTGCGCGTGGCGAGCCAAATCATCGATCCCCGTTCCGCCGACCTGGTGAATTGACCCGTTGGACTTATGAGATTAAACAGGCAAAAAGGTGCTGGTAAACAACAGATGAAGAAACTCACGATCCGGGCAGTCGCGCTGGCCTTCTGCTGCGGCGCCCTTCTCACGGCTCAGGCCGTCGACGATACACAGCTCAAGCAGGTAATCATCTACGGCCGACATAGCGTGCGATCCGGAGTGGCCCCGGCCAGTTTTCTCGACACCGTATCCGCTCAGCCTTACCCCGACTTCGGTGTTTCCGGGCCCGGCATCCTCACCCCCAACGGCAAAACGCTGGAGACGCTGCTTGGCGGCTACTACCGCCTCCGGCTCACTCAAGAGGGACTGCTGACCGGCAACGACGCGGCCGACGCCAACCTCGTCTACTTCCGGGCCAACGTGATCGAGCGAACCATCGACACGGCGAAAGCCCTCGCGGCCGGAGTGCTTCCCGGGGCCAGCGTGAATGTCGATTATTACGGACCTGCGGAAAGCGATCCGCTGTTTGACCCGATCGGCGCCGGCGTTGCACAGGTCGACTTGCGTAAGGCGCTGACGGCGGTTCAGGGTCGCGTGGGCGGCAGCGGAGAATCGTTGAGCGCCGCCTACTCTGCCGAGTTGTCGCTCATTCGCGCTACCCTGTTCGGGTATTCTCCAGGGCAGTCTCCGCTGCCCCAGCCTCCGACCAACAAAATCGACGTTACGGCGATACCGATGGACGCCACCCTCGGAGCGCCCGGGACACCCGTCAATTTCGGAGGACTGTCACAAGTCGTCTATGCTATCGATCCTTTTCTAATGCAGTACGCCGACGGACTGCCGGCGTCGAGCGTCGGCTGGGGACAGTTGAACGCTGCTCAAATCAGCCAACTCTCCCGCATGTACAACCTGCTTCTCGATCTCTACGACGGAACGCCGTATCTCGCGGGAAAAATCGGTTCCAATGTGGCCTCGCACGTAATGCGATCCATGGTTCAGGCAGCTACCGGAAACTCTGTGACGGGTTCACTGGGAACTCCATCGACCAAAATCATTGTTCTGATCGCTTCCGATACCAACCTGACTTCATTCGCCTCGCTTTATCACCTGAATTGGATACTGCCTGGCTATGAACCCAACACCTGCTCTCCGGGAGGGGCGATCGTTTTGGAACTTCGCCAGTCCCTGCGGACCGGCGAATACATTATCCGAGCCTCGTATGTCGGACAGACGCTCGACCAGTTGCGCAATCGGACTGCGCTGACTCTGGCCGCGCCTCCGGCCAGCGCTCCGGTGTTCATACCCGGATGCAGCGCCAGCAACCCCACCTTCGACTGTCGCCTGAGCGATTTTGTGAGGATCTCAAAGCAAGTCCTCGAACCACAGTCGGTGGACCTGATGAATTAAGGCGTGCCGCCTACCCAGAGGAATCAACACTATGAAAACTCTCTTCCCGTTCGCGCTGGCCGCGTCTATGGCGCTGGCCCTGGCGCAGCAGCCGCAGCAATTGCCCAACATGGGCCAGCAGATCACACCGCTTGCACCGCAAGGGGCCGTGCACCAGACGCTGAATCCCGGCCTGTCCGCTCCCGCGGACAAATGGCTCGCCTCCAATGCGGTCACCTCCGTGGTGAGTCCGGAACCGGGACACAAAACCATGCTGGTGATGACCAGCGGCTATAACCGCTTCGACACCAGCACGGTACAGCCGCCAACGGGCATTAATCCGTGGAATACATCGTACTCGAACGAGTACGTCTTCATTTACGACATCTCAAGACCCATCCCTGTCCAGAAGCAAGTCGTGCAGCTTCCGACAACCTACCAGGGGATCGTATGGGATCCCTCCGGTTCGGCATTTTACGCCTCGGGCTGCGCAGCGGACCTGTTGTTCGTGGTGGCGCCGAACCCGGAAGGTGTCTGGACAGTTCAGGGAGCGCTTCCGTTGGGTCACAAGCTGGGCAATGGCTTGAATATCGTTCCGAACGGCGCCACTGAGGTCAACAGCCAGGTAGGCGTCTATCCCTGCGTGGCCGGCATCGCCATCTCCTCGGACGGGCAGACGCTGGTGGCGGCGAACTACTACAACGATTCAATCTCAGCGTTCACCGGCGGCCTTCATAACTGGAAGCCGGTGCCGGGACCCGACCCGGCGATACCGGGAATCGATCTGCGGCCCGGCAAGAGTGCCGTCAACCCGCAACCCGGCGTTGCGGGAGGCGAGTACCCGTTCTGGGCGGCTATTAAGGGCACCGGGTCAAACGCCGTGGCCTATGTCTCGAGCGTCCGCGACCGCGAGATCGACGTCGTCAGCCTGGGCGGGACCCTGGGAGTAACGACCCGCATCAAGGTGAAGGGTCAGCCGAACAAGATGACGTTGAACGCTGCGCAGACTCTGCTGTACGTCGCCGACGATCAGGCGGATACGGTGGACGTCATCGACACCACGAACAACGTGGTGCTAGAGAGCATTCCCGTGGTGGCACCACTATTGCCGTCCACGCTGGCCATAAAAGGATATAAGGGCGCGAATCCGAACAGCGTCACGTTGTCGCCTGACGAGAAGCAACTCTATGTTACCGACGGAAATCTGAACTGCGTTTCGGTAATCGAGCTCAATGGGAGCAATGCGAACGACCATGTGATTGCACTAATTCCGACCGGCTGGTATCCGAATTCAGTAAGTTTCAACAGTGACGGCAGTATGGTGCACGTAATCAACGGTAAGTCGCCGACGGGCGCCAATGGCGACTATTGCTACGGCGGCTACGGACCTCCGGGAGTAGCTACCTGTGCTGCGACCAACACCTATAATCCCCAGTTGGTCAAAGCCGGGCTCCAGAGCTTTCCGCGCCCCGGCGGGAGCGACCTCGCGTCACTGACTCAGCAGGTGGCCACCAATAACCGCTTCGCCTACGTCGAGAGCGACCAGGACAAGGCAGTGATGGCGGCCGTGCGCCAGGGCATCCAGCACGTGATCTTCGTCCTCAAGGAAAACCGGACCTACGACCAGATCCTGGGCGACTTGCCCGTCGGCAACGGCGATCCCAGCCTGGCTGTGTTCGGACAGACTGTCACGCCGAATCAGCACAACCTGGCGCGAACGTTCGTCACGCTCGACAACTTTATGGACACCGCCGAGGTGAGCTTCGACGGGTGGCTGTGGAGCACTTCGGCGCAGGCTCCCGACGTCGTGCAAAAAGAATGGCCGGTAACTTACGGGTACCGCGCCTTCGGCATCGAATCGGAAGGCTTGAATCGCAACGTAAACGTCTCCATTCCGACCGTCGCCGGACGCATCGCCAATGACGTGTTCACATCTTCGGATCCCGACGTACTGCCGGGCCCGGCAGATGTGGCGGCTCCCGACGGACCCAACAACGAGGTCAACACGGGCTTCTTGTGGGATAACGCTTTCAGGGAGAATCTCACCGTCCGCAACTATGGTTTCTTCATCGACGGGACGCTGTATTCCACCACCACTAACACCATTCCCGTGTTGCGCAACCCCGCCGCAACCAGTACGCAGGTGGCCTTTCCCACCAATATTGCACTCACCAACTTCACCGATCCATACTTCCGCGGCTTCGACAACAACCTGCCTGATTTTTGGCGTTTCACGGAGTGGGAGCGGGACTTCGACGCCAACGAACGGCGGGCCCGGCCCACGGTGGGCGAACCGGCCATCCACGGAGGCCTCGCCTCGTTAAGTCTGGTCCGCTTCATGCACGATCACACCGGGAACTTTGATACGGCGATTGACGGCGTGAACACTCCCGAACTAATGGTGGCCGACAACGATTATGCGGTCGGCTTGCTCATTCAGAAGATCGCGAACAGTAAGTATGCCAATAATACTTTGATCTTCGTTGTGGAAGACGATGCGCAGGACGGCGGCGATCACATGGACTCCCACCGCAGCATCGCGTTCGTGGCGGGCGCTTACGTGAAGCAGGGTGCAGTGGTCTCCACGTCCTATAACACCCTCGACTTCATTCGCACGATGGAAGAAGTTTTGGGCTTGCCCCCAATGAACCTGAACGACGCTCTGGCGCGTCCCATGGCCGATATCTTCAACACCACGCCCAGCCCGTGGAGTTTCACCGCCACTCCGTCGCCGCTTCTCTATCGGACGCAACTGCCGATCACGCCGCACAGGCGGGCCGACCGCAGCATCCCCAAGTCGACGCACGGGGCGCGCTACTGGGCGCGGGCCACGAAGGGATTGGATTTCGACGATGCCGATCTCCTCAATCCCGGCGATTTCAATCGCATCCTCTGGAAAGGGCTGATGGGTAACAAGCTTTATCCGGCCGCGCCCACGGGACTGGACATGCGCCAGAATCGCGAGCAATTGCTTAACCCGGAAAAGGCGGCAAAGTGAGTTCCGCAGATCGGCCGGCACAACAGGAGATCACGATGACATTCCTTCGAACACGGCCGTTCAGCCGGACTCTGGTGCTGGCGGGGCTGTTTGCTTCCACCCTGACCGCGCAAAGTTATCCGTTCGATAACAGCTCGAACGCAACGCTCAAAGGACAGTATTTCGTGCGCGAGGTTGCGCTCCGGAATCTGAGCGCGCAGGGTGCTATCGGAGAGGCGATCGGTGTTGTCGGCATAGCCACCTTCGATGGCGCTGGAAACTATACCTTCAGCGGCCAGCTGACCGATTCGGCCTCGAAGACGGGCACACAGAGCGCCTCCTTCAGCGGCACCTATGGGGTAGCCGTTAACGGTTTCCTCCGGATTGGCAGTTTCGCGCTGACAGGCGCGTTCCCATCGAACGCCGTCACCTTCGCTTTCGGCGGCGTCGGGTCGGCGGGACCGAATGCTTTCACCGCAAGCGCAACGGAAGGCCCAGATCCGGTGCTCGACATTATGGTGGGCATCCCTCTCGGTTCCGGCGCCTCGAACGCGAGCCTAAAGGGCGCCTACAATGCCGTCTATTTGGACCTGCCGCAGGCGGCCGCCGGCGAGGCCCGCCAGGCGTACATGGCGCTTCAAGCCGATGGAGCCGGAGGGTTCGGCGCGGTGACGGCGGCGGGCAGCGCGACCAACAACCCGAGCCTGAAAACCCAAACCATCCCCAGCGTGACGTATGCTCTTTCAGCGGCCGCGGGCAGCATCGATTTTGGCGCCGCGGCATCCAACCAGCTGATCGGCGGAACGCAGTCGTTCCTGGTCTCGGCGGACGGCAGCCTGCTGGTGGGCGGGTCTCCCGGCGGCTACGATCTGTTGCTAGCGTCACCGGCTATTTCGTCGCCGTCCAACGCCTCGTTTGAAGGTAGCTATTTTCTGGGCGGACTGGAGGCCGACAACTCCGTGTGGACCAGCCAGGCCGCAAGTCTGCCCGATGCATTTTTCGGATCCGTACACGCCACCGGGCAAGGCCTTTACACCAGCCACCTGCGCCTCAATGCGAACGGATATCCGGTGGAAGATCTGACCTCCGGCTGGAGTGCCAACGTCCAGGCGAATGGCAGCTTTACGCCGGGAGATGGCGACCAGTACTGGCTGGGAGCAAATGGACAGGTGGTGCTGGCGCTGGGCGCCGGGAATTTCTATTCCGTCGTGGCCGGTCTCGCCATCAGATTTCCGACGCCCAGTCCAACCGCCGTCACACTGAACCCGCTGGGCATCGTCAACGCGGCCAGTTTCGCACCGGCGACTAATCCGGTGGCGCCACAGGAAATCGTCACTGTATTCGGGTCGAATTTGTCGTCGGGTTCGGCCCAGGCCACCAGCTTTCCACTGCCCACGACACTCGCCAACAGCCGCGTTCTGGTAAATGGCGTTGCCGCCCCTCTGCTCTCGGTCAGCCCGACGCAGATTACGCTGGTAGTGCCCTACGCCGCCAGCCCGGACCTCACGCCGTACGCCGTCTTCGAAGCGCAGAACAACGGCGCGTCCTCGCAGCTTGTCTACATGTATACCAACTACACTGCTCCCGGCGTCTTCGCCATCGGACAGAATGGCTTTGGTGCGGCCGCGGCCGAAATCAACCAAAACGGTAGGTACAATGTAGTCGGCGCGGGCAATCCCGCCAATGTCGGAGACGTGCCGATGTTGTTTCTCACGGGTCTCGGTTCGGTTACGCCGTCGCTCACCGACGGAATCCCGTCTTCGTCCACCGGCCAGCCTCTTAACGTGGCTGACATCTACAACAGCAGTGATCTTCAGGTCTATTTCGATGGCTCTTCGTCGCCGAATATTCAGTTCGCGGGAGTGGTTCCAGGCAACGCCGCCGGACTGTACCAGATCAACGCACAGATTCCGTCGGGCATCACCACCGGCAACGACTACGTGGATATTCTCACGCCGGATGCCGAGACCGAGCAGGTGACGTTGGACATCGATGCGGCAGTTAAATCCGCTATTGCAGCCGCAACGGAAGCCCGGCGTCAACCGGCAGGACGGGGGCGGCGGGCCGCAAATCGCGTGTCCGCTGCCGCACGGCGGGCGTCGCGCCACACGCGATAACTGGAGAGTCACCGCCTGAACAGGAGAAGGCCCGGATGCGTGAATGGCTAGTTGTGTTGGCAATTGCGGCGGCAGCGCCGGCCCGGGAAGGCGCAGTAGTTCCGGCCGGCGTTCCTCTTCGAGTGGCTCTTGAAAGCCGTGCCGGCATCCACCGCGTGGGCCAGTCGGTCCGCGGAAGGATAGTAGATCCGGTTTACGTTTTCGATCGAGTGGCGCTCCCAGCCGGCACTCTAGTGGAAGGGCACGTAGCCGAAATCGGTGGTGTTCGGGTTGGCCGGCGGCTCACTGCGATTTTGTCCGGAAACCTGACGCCGCCGCGCGAGTTTCGTGCACAGAAATGTCGCGGTCGGATCGAGGGAGGGACATCCAAATGACCCCGGAGCAGAAGCGGAAAGCGTACTACTCGCTGCCAAGTGGCACCAGAAAAGAGTTGGCGGAAATGAACGCCTTCACTGGATTCGCGGCGGCGGCGAGTCTTAATGTCGATAGCGGAACCTCCAAGAATGAAACTCCCCCGCTGCCCGACATCAGTTGCAGCATTGGCGGTGCTCCCTATCTGTTCGAGTTGGGAGAGATCACAGATGAAGATCTGGCTGCGGATGTCAGCATGTCGCTCCGCACGGGAACGATGGGGATGGCGGCTTTTTCTCGGAAGAAGGACCCCTTATCAGGATCATACGGGAGAAAACGGGGAGAAAACGGGTCAGCCTGAACCGCGCGAATTCCTCAACGATGCGGCTCACCGAAAATCGCGCAGTTCAGGCCGACCCATTTCCCTCGACCCATTTCCCTCCATTTCCTCCCCATTTCCTCCGACCCATTTCCTCCACCGACCCATTTCCTCCGACCCCTACGGGGACGGCCGCAGGACGCGCTATGCGGCTTCTGAGAGAAGCGACGGGAAGGACACCGAATTCCGCCCGAGGCCATTTTTCAGCAGCCTGCTAAATCGCCTCGCCCCGGCCAATCGCCACCGGGCGCAAGAATTCGGCCAGGATCTCTTCCAGCAGCGGGGTCTCGGGGTAGGGGTGTCCGCGATAATGCCGGAAGCCTTCGCCGTACGCGACTCCCGCCAGTTGGCCGCGGCTTCTGGTCCATTGGGCCATCATTTCGATGTAGTCGTCGGTGCCGTGGTGCTGCTGAAGCCACTTGCGCTGGCTGGCGTGCTCGGCCAGCATGCGGCGCTTGGTGTCGAACGTGGTCTCTACGTTTACGATGAAATCCGGGCGCACCAGGGTTCCATCGGTCTGCACGCCGCCTACGGGGTCGATGTAGTACAGATGCGGGATCGCTTCCAGCCTGGGCGCGTCGCCGCCCGTCCGGTAGTTGGGCGCGGGGGCGGCGAAACAGGCGTCGCGGACCAGGATGCTTGCGGCTTCGTGGTCGCAATGATAGTCGGAGGGCGAGGCCGTGAGCACAATTTGCGGCTGCGTTTGGCGCAGGACCTCGGTGACGCGGCGGCGGGATGCGTCGTCATTGAAGATCGCCAGGTCGCGGAATTCGACGCATAGATAGTTGGCGCCGATGATCGCCGCCGCGGCGGCGGCCTCCTTGCGGCGGATCGCGGCGATTTCGTCCGGGGGGTAATCCCGCGTGCCGCAATCGCCGGGGGTCATGGTGGCGATCACGATCTCGTGGCCGAGGCCCGCCAACATGGCCACGGTTCCTCCGGCCAGGATCTCTACATCGTCAGGGTGTGCGTGGATCGCGAGAAATCTTGCCATGCACGACCTATTCTGCCCGAATGCGGCGGCGCGCGTCCACTTGCGCGCGCCGGCGCCGTGGCATAGGCTGGCTGCTGATGAGCGAAACCAGCAGAAGGACCTTCATGCAAATGGCCGCGGCGGGTGTCGCCCTGTCGGCCGCGCCGAAAGCCGCGAGGGCCGTACCGGCGAGCGACCGTATCCAGGTCGGCTTCATCGGACTCGGCGGGCAGGGCACGTCGCGGCTGAACGAATTCATGCGGCAGTCGGACGTGAACGCCGCGGCGGTCTGCGATCTCGACAGCACGCACCTCGATCGCGCGTCGGCGCTGGTGGAGAAAGCGCAGGGGCACGTGCCGGCGAAGTTCCACGATTTCCGCAAGCTTCTGGAGAGCAAGGACTTGGATGCCGTCATGATCGCGACGCCCGATCACTGGCACGCGCTGCCGGTGGTCCAGGCCTGCCAAGCCGGAAAAGACGTCTTCGTCGAGAAGCCGCTCTCGTACTCCATCGGCGAAGGCCGGGCCATGGTCAATGCGGCGCTCCGGCACAAGCGCATCACGCAAATGGGCAACCACATCCACAATGACCGGCCCACTTATCGCCGCGTCGTCGAAATTGTCCGCTCGGGCGCCCTGGGCGATATTCACCGGGTCGATTGCTCGCTCGCCACGGGGGACCGCTCGCTCGGAAAGCCTGACGACAGCGCGCCGCCGCCCGAACTCGACTACGAGTTCTGGCTGGGGCCCGCGCCCAGACGACCTTACAACCCGCTGCGTTCGCATTTTACGTATCGCTACTTTTGGGATTACTCGGGCGGCTACCTGGTCGATTTCTGGTGCCACTACACGGACGTCGCCTACTGGGCGCTGGACCTGAAGGCGCCGAAGAGCGTGTCGGCCGCCGGAGGGCGCTGGGGCGTGGACGACCTGGCCGAGACGCCCGATATCCTCGCGGTGACGTGCGAGTTTCCGAACAAGCTGATCCTCACGTGGACCCTGCACCCACAGGGGCGGCCCGGGTTTGCGTCGATGGGAAACAGCGTGATTTTCGAGGGCTCGAAGGCGACGCTCGTGGTCAACTACGACCGCTACGAAGTCTACGTCAAGGGCAAGCGCGACGAGGCGTTCCAGCCGCCCCCGCCGAGCATTCCGGATTCGCCGGGGCACATCCGCGAGTTTTTGAACGCCATCAAGTCCCGGCAGCGGACCACGTGCGATATCGAGTACGGGCACCGTCTGACGAAAAGCGCGCTCATGGCGAACATCGCGTTCCGCACGGGCGAGCGGCTCTATTGGGATGACGAGCGCGAGCGCTTCACCGGGAAGACGCGCGCGAACGACTATGTCATGCGGCGGTACCGCAAGCCATGGAAGATCGCGTGATTGCCGAGGGGCAGGCCAGGAGGCCTACCCTACTTGCAGTGTGGCAGTCACGATGGATAAGGGCGGCAGCGTCACGCGGAGGCGGCTGCCTTCGGCCGAGATCTCGTGCGGCTTCGGCGTAATCCGGTCGGGATTGTCGAAGCTGTTGTAGGCGTTGAGATCCGAATCGTGCAGAACCTCCGCTTTACCGCCGCGGGCAGAGACGCCGCGGAGTTCGCAATCCACCTGCATTTCGGTGTCATGCCGCGGATTCACCAGCGACACTACCAGCTCTGAACCCTGACGCGAGGCGGAAAGCGATAGCTCGGAAGGAGGCTCCGGCCTGCGGAGTGCCGCCGCGTCCCCCTCGTCCGGCCGGTGCGACCGGGAGTTTATAGCCGTCGTATTCCACTTTCACCGCGGCCTTGGAGCGGTGCGCTTTATAAAGCATGAACGCCCAATAATTGGTGGTCCGGACGCAGTTTCGGCCTTCAGTCCCGTCGGTCAACAGCACCGACTGCAGCACGTTCACCAGTTGCGCGATGTTGCACATGTAGAGCTTCTCGGCCTGGCGATTGAAGATGTCGAGACCGAGGGCGGCGCCCACCGCGCTGCGCATGGTGGCCTGCTGCCAGAGGCGGCCGTAGCGATCTTCGTCGCTGCGCGGAATGCGGTCCCAGACGCCCCACTCGTCGAGGATCAGGCCGATCCGCCGCGCCGAGTCGTAGGTGTCGAGCAGCGTGCGCTGTTCGATCAGCGACTGCTCCACCCGCGGAAAAATGTTGAACTGCTGGTACATGGTTTCCGGTGTGAACTCCTGCGGCGGGCGGACCCCGTTTTCGTAGAAGTGCATGGAGTAGCCGTGCATGCGGTAGTTGGCAAGGGTCTCCATGAAGCCGCGGGTCCAGCGGGCGTCGTTGCCGTTAGGGCCGCAGCCCACCAGGAACATTTGCGTGCCGCCGAAGTTAGTGGCGTAGTTGGCGAAGTGCCGGTACTCGGTGGCGGCCTGCTCGGGGCGCATGGCGCCGCCGCATCCCCAGAGTTCGTTGCCGATGCCCCAGTACTTGATCTTGAACGGCTCGGACGACCCGTTGGCGGCGCGCTCGTCGGAAAGCGTGCTGCCCTTGGGGTAGTTGCAGTATTCCATCCAATCGCGCATCTCTTCAGGCGAGCCGGTCCCGACATTGGCGGCGAAGTAGGGTTCGGCGCCGATCATCCGGCAGAACTCGACGAACTCGTGAGTGCCGAAGCTGTTGTCCTCCGTGTATTGGCCCCAGTGGATATTGACACGCTTCGGGCGCTTCGCCGCGGAGCCGATGCCGTCGCGCCAGTGGTAGTCGTCCGCGAAGCAGCCGCCGGGCCAGCGAAGGACGGGAACGCCGAGCGCTTTGAGATAATCGACCGTCGCTTTGCGGAAGCCGTTGACGTTCGGCACGGGCGAATTCTTCCCCACCCAGATGCCGCCGTAGGTGCAGGAGCCGAGGTGCTCGGCGAAGTGCGAATGAAACTCGGGGCGGACGGTGCCGATCTCCTGGTCCGCATGGATGACGGCCTTCTTTGCGGCGGCAGGCGCGCTGAAAACGCCGCGCGGCAGCAGGGCGGTCAGGGAAGCGGCGGCCGCGGTTCGAGCGAACTGGCGCCGTGTGGGGCGGAACGACATGGTCAAGCTCTCCTTCCTGAGGTCAAGCCGATTGTATATGATAGCGCTTGCAAAGTCGCGGCTCGCACCGGGCCGTGCTGTTCGCTAAGCTAGACTTTACGCCACTATGTCTGACCAGATCGTAACCTTCGGTGAACTGATGCTCCGTCTCGCGCCGCCGGGACTGGAGCGCTTCCTGCAAACCCCCCAATTCGTGGCCACGTTCGGTGGCGGCGAAGCCAATGTGGCCGTCGCGCTTGCCAATTTCGGGCTGCCGGCCGCCTTTGTGACGGTCATGCCTTCGAACCCGATCGCCGATGCCGCGATCGGCGAATTGCGCCGTTTCGGCGTGGATACCTCGAAGATTGTCCGCGGCAAGGGACGACTGGGCATCTATTATCTGGAAGGCGGCGCCAACCAGCGTCCTTCCAAGGTGATTTATGACCGCGACAACAGCGCAATCGCGCTGGCGAAGCCGGGCGATATCGATTGGAAGGCCGCGTTCCAGGGCGCCGGCTGGTTCCACGTTACCGGAATCACGCCGGCCATCAGCAAGTCCGCCGCCGACCTCGCGCTCGAAGCGGTGTGCCGCGCGAAGGATTTGGGGCTGAAGGTTTCCTGCGACCTCAATTACCGCAAGAACCTGTGGAAGTGGGGCAAACCCGCAACCGAGGTGATGCGCGAGTTGATCAAGTCTGTCGCCATCGCGATTGCGAACGAAGAGGACGTGCAGATGGCGCTCGGGATTCAGGCCGACGTGGACGTGCACTCGGGCGAACTCGATCGCGATCAGTACCGCAAGCTGACCGACAAGGTGCTCGGCGAATTCGGCAACCTCGAGGCGATCGCCATCACGCTGCGCGAATCGAAGAGCGCGTCGCACAACGGCTGGTCCGCATGCCTGAACGACCGCAGCGAATTCCTGATGAGCCGGCACTATGAGATCACCCACATCGTGGACCGCGTGGGCGGCGGCGACAGCTTCGCGGGCGGCCTGATTTACGGCTACCGGAAGCTGGCGACGCACCAGCAGGCGCTCGATTTCGCCGTGGCGGCAAGCTGCCTGAAGCACTCGGTGCCGGGCGATTTCAACCGCGTGACCGTCGATGAAGTGAACGCGCTGTTGAAGGGCGGCGGCTCCGGCCGAGTGCAGCGCTGATGGCGGAAGGGCCGCGCCGCCGCGTCCGGATTCACCTGCGCGGAATCGTGCAGGGCGTCGGCTTCCGGCCCTTCGTCTACAACCTGGCCCGCGAACTGGGGCTGGGCGGGTACGTGCTCAACTCCTCCGCCGGGCTCACGGCCGAGGCGGAGGGGGATGGCCCGGCGGTGGACGAGTTCGCCCGCCGCATCGTGAGCGATACGCCGCCGCTCGCCTGGATCCAGAGTTCCGAAATCACGGAAGCGGCGCCGCTCGGAGAGTGCGATTTCGCGATTCGCGAAAGCCTCGCGGTCACGGGCGAATTTGCGCTGATCTCGCCGGACGTGGCGACCTGCGAGGCCTGCCGGCTCGATTTCACCGATCCTTCGAACCGCCGCTACGGGTACGCGTTCACCAACTGCACCAACTGCGGCCCGCGGTACACCATCATCAACGACATCCCCTACGACCGGCCCAAGACCACGATGGCCGGTTTCACGATGTGCGCCGAGTGCCGCCGGGAATACGAAGACCCGGGCGACCGGCGCTTTCACGCGCAGCCGAATGCCTGCCCGGTTTGCGGGCCTTCGCTTTCGGCGGAAGTCGCGGAAGCGCGGCAGCGGCTCGCCGCGGGCGAGATCCTGGCGATCAAGGGGCTCGGCGGGTTCCACCTCGCATGCGACGCCCGCAATGCGGCATCCGTGGAGCAACTCCGCCGGCGCAAGCGGCGCAGCGATAAGCCGTTTGCGCTAATGGCGCGCGACCTCGCGGCGGTGGAAGCGCTCTGTGCGGTGACGGACCGCGACCGCGCCGCGCTCGAAAGCCCGCGGCACCCCGTGGTTATCCTGCGGGCGCGTCGAAAGCATTCCCGCGGTGGCGCCCAACAATCGCACGCTCGGGGTGATGCTGCCCTATACGCCGCTGCACCACCTGCTGTTCGAGGGCGCTCCCTATGACGTGCTGGTGATGACCAGCGGCAACCTGAGCGAAGAGCCGATCGTGGTTTCGAACGACGAAGCGCAGGCGCGATTGAACGGAGTAGCGGACTGGTTCCTGCTGCACAACCGCGACATTTACATGCGGGTGGACGATTCCGTGGTGCGGGTCTTCGAGGGCGCCGAGCGCGTGCTGCGCCGTTCCCGCGGGTTCGCGCCGGAGGTGATGGATCTCGGCCGCGAAGTGCCCGAACTCCTGGCATGCGGCGGCGAACTGAAGAACGCGTTCTGCCTGACCAAGGGCCGGCACGCCATCCTCAGCCAGCATATCGGCGATCTGGAGAACTACGAGACGCTGGTGTTCTTCGAGGAGACGCTCGCGAATTTGAAGAAGCTGTTCCGCGTGGAGCCGCGCGCGGTGGTCCACGATCTGCACCCGCAATATCTCAGCACGCGCTACGCCCTCGGGCTCGACCTGCCGAAGATCGCGGTGCAGCATCACGAGGCGCACATCGCGAGCTGCATGCTGGAGAACGGGCTCGATGGCGAAGTGATCGGGGTCGCGTTCGATGGCACAGGCTACGGCCACGACGGCGCCATTTGGGGCGGGGAATTCTTCGCGGGCGGATACGGCGGGTTCGAACGCCGCGCGCACTTCCGGTACGTGCCGCTGCCGGGCGGCGACGCGGCGATCCGCGCGCCCTGGCGGATGGCGGCCAGCTATCGCATGGACACGTTCGGCGCGGAGGCTTTAGCGGAGCCGCGCGAGCGGATTGTCCGGCAGATGATCGAGCGCAAGTTGAACACGGTGCCGACGAGTTCGTGCGGACGGCTGTTCGACGCGGTGGCATCGATGATCGGGCTGCGGCACGAAGTGAACTTCGAGGGGCAGGCGGCGATCGAACTGGAGATGATTGCGGACCCGGCGGTGGAAGACGCGTATCCATTTGCGTACGAGCGGGAGGCGATCGACTTCCGGCCGATGATCGAGGCGATTGCCCGCTCCGAATCACAGAGCCGCGACCGTGAGGGAGCGGGCCGTATCGCCGCGCGCTTCCACAACACGATTGCGGCGGCCATTGTCGAAACGTGCTTGAGGATCCGGCGGGAATCGGGGCTCAAGCGCGTGTGTTTAAGCGGCGGGACCTTCCAGAATGTGCTGCTGGTTTCGCGCGCGGTGTCGGGTCTGCGGCGGAACGGCTTCGAGGTATTCCTGCACTCGAAAGTGCCGCCGAACGACGGCGGAATCGCGTTGGGACAGGCGGCCATCGCGGCGTTTATTTGACTCCGGACATGAGCCGCACGGTCGGTTTGATGAGCAGCGCGATTACCACCGTGGCGCCGAGGCCGAAGGCCGCCACGGTGCCGAATAACTGCGGCAGGGGCATCGATTCATAGACCGAGGCCGCGCGCCCGGCCAGGAAATCGCCGATGCTGATCGAGAGGAACCACACGCCCATCATGAACCCGCCTACCCGCGCCGGGGCGAGCTTGGTCATGGCGCTCAATCCGACCGGGCTGAGACAGAGTTCCCCGATAGAGAGGAACAGGTAGGTGAAGATCAACCACCACATCGAGACCAGCGCGCCGTGGCCGGACCGCGTCGCCGCCGGGACGAGAATCAGGAATGCCACGGTCCCGGAGATCAGTCCCATCGCGAACTTGGCGGGGCTGGGAGGCTCCTTGCTGCCGAGCCTGCCCCAGATCCAGGCGAACACAGGCGCCAGAGTCACGACGAAAAACGGCTGGACGAACTGAAACCAGCTCGCGGGGAAGCTGAATCCCAGAACATTGCAGCTGGTGTTGCGCTGCGCGAAAAGGTTCAGCGACGAGCCGGCCTGTTCGAACATGGACCAGAACAGTGCCGAGCCCAGGAAGAGCACGAGGATGGCGCCGGAGCGTTTTCGCTCTTCGTGGGACCAGCCCTTTCCGAGCAGCAGCCAGGAAAAGACGCCCAACGTGATCAGCACGAGCGTAAAGCCGAGCGCGTTCGAGACCCACTCGGCCGTAATCGGCAGCACGCCGGTGTTTCCCAGAATCGCGAATAGCCCCACCACGCCGACGACTGCCACCGCCGCGCGTCCGGCTACGCGCTTTTGGCGCCGGTCTTGCTCGGGGTCCCCGGCGTGCGACGGTTCCACACCCGCGGAGCCAAGATACTTCCCACCCAAGACGTATTGAACCAGGCCCGCGATCATGGCGAATCCGGCCGCCGCGAATCCCAGCCTCCAACTGACCCGTTGGCCGAGATAGCCGCATATCAGGGGAGCGATGAGCGCGCCGACGTTGATTCCCATGTAGAAAATCGAGAATCCCGCGTCGCGCCGCGTGTCGCCCGGGGCGTAGAGTTGTCCGACGATCGTGCTCACGTTCGGCTTGAGCATGCCGGTGCCGAGCATCAGCAGGATGATGCCGGCGTAGAAGAATGTCGAACCCGGGCCCGTGAGGCAGAGTTCACCGGCCGCGATGAGGATTCCGCCGTAGAGCACGGCCCGCCGCTGCCCGGTGATGCGGTCCGCGACCCAGCCCCCAGGAAGGCTCAGGAGATACACCATCGCAGTGTAGAAGCCGTAAACCGCACCCGCTTTGGCAACCCCGAACGCCAGGCCGCCGGTGGATGCCGGAGCGGTCATGAAGAGAATGAGGATGGCGCGCATGCCGTAATAGCAGAAGCGCTCCCACATCTCTGTAAAAAACAGAGTCGCCAACCCGCGCGGGTGGCCATAGAAACTGCGGTCGGCGCGCGTGGCGTCTAGGCTTCGATCCAGGTCTGGGCGGCTTGCCATACGGAAAGTCCGGCAACGCCAGTGTAAATGGTGGCGACTCCGGTAAGCAATTAATACTTCTTCAATTCTTCGACCAGGGCTTGGAGGCCCTTGCGGCGGTAGAGGTCGGCGAGGCGCTGCTCCTCCGCCGAGGGAGCGAGCGTTTTGCGGAGCAGGGGATCGTCCAGGTTCTGGCGGTTCGGCACCCACACCTTACCGTCCGCGAACTCCACCTGATTGATGAAGCCGGTCATTTTGCGGATGTTCACCGGCTGCCCGCTGCTCGAGAAACTGAGGGTAGTGTCCTGTAAAACGCGGGCGGCCTGCCCGGGTGAAAGTACCAGGTTCGGCGCGGAAGAGGGCAAGGAGCCGGCCAGGTATTCGCGGCCGTTCTGATCGCTCACCACCCATCCGAGCTCCACGTACTTAACGGGTTTGGCGGAACGGTTCCGGACTTCGATCTGGGGCGTACTGGCTTCGTTCCCCGCCACCCTGGCCCAGCCATCCACCGGCTGCACCGGAGAATCCGGGAACTGCAGGAACGCAAACTGCGCGGGGTGCTCCGGCGCGAGGCCGGCACTGGTGACCGAAGAGCCGCGTCGAACCTTGACGGTCAGCGGGGAAAGCTTCTGCTGCCGGTCGATGCTCTCGAGCATGGCCCGCTGCAATCCCTGCGGCCCCGACTGCGCCAGCACGCGCCGGAAGTAATCGCGGTCGCGCTGCGCTTCCAATTCGCAGGCGGTCAGATAGCGGCGGGAGTTGAGGCGGTCCGGACCGTAGAACGAGAGATCCTGAAATAGCACGCCGTCGAGGTCCACACGGACCAGCGGCCCGCCGGCGATCTGGGTCGGCCGCACCAGCTGCATGTCGATGCGGACGGGAAAGGCATCGCCCGGACCCACGTTCATGCTGGGAATGGTCACCGAGCCCCTGCCGCCCATGGCCACTTCCTGCGAAACCACGCGCAGGGTGATGCCGTGGATGCGGTTCTGGCTGCCGTTGCGGAGCGTCAGGGCCATGTGGAGGTCGAGCACCATCGCGGCGCCGCGCGCCGTGGTGCGCGACTGGTCGGTGGAAAGCGAGAGCAGCGTGACCGGCGAGTTGCCCGGAAGATTCAGCGTCACCGAACTGCTTGCCAGTGGAGTGTCCTGCGCAAACAGGCCGACCGCGCCCGCCAAGGCTACGGCCGCGAGCCCCCAAATCCTACTCCGCATATACGTTATTGATCGTTACGTAGCCGGTTTCCGGATCCACGTAGCGAGCCCTCATGCCTCCCTGGGCATCCGGCGAATAAGTGACGTTCCGCGCACCGTTGTTCATGATCCGCAGCGCATCTCTTCCGCGGCGAACCTGGATTCCATTGGCGGTGGCCTGCACCACCGAGCCTTCGTCTACCGGGGCCGGAACCGGGCGCTCCAGCATAAAACCGGTCACCAGTAAAACCACGACGCTGGCGAGGGCGACCGCCGTGCGCGCGCCGGTGAACAGCGGGTGTTCCCGAAGCGGCGGAGCTTCGGACCGCACGCACTCACCGGCTTCCAGCCCCAGCCGGATGTTCGCTCTCATCTCTCCCGCCAGCCGGTTCCACGGGATTTCCGGGATTTCGCTGAGGTCCGGAAGGATCTCCCGCAGGGCTTCGAAATCGCCGAGCTCATCGCGGCACTGCTCGCAGACGGCAAGATGACGGTTGATCCGCCACCGTGCGAAGAATCCTAAATCTTCACCCGCGTGCAATGCCAAGGTTGCCTGGTTCGGGTGCTTCATCGCGTTACCGCTTTCTTCTTTCCATGTAGCGGCGGAACTTCGTCCGCCCGTTCGCAATATGCGAGCGGACGGTAGCTTTGGAGCAATTCAAAATGCTCGCCACTTCTTCCGCCGGCAGCCCTTCCACGTCGCGAAGCATGAGAGCAGCCCGCTCCCGCTCGCTCAGAAGGCGCAAACCATCTTCCAGATAATTGCGTTGTTCGGACCGCAGGAGGATTTGCTCCGGGGTGTCCGAATGACCTTCCGGGGCATCTTCGATTTCGCAGAATGTCGCGCGGCCGCTGCGGCGGACGAAGTCGATCGCGGTATTTGTTGCGATTCTCGACAGCCAGTGGGCCGCCTTTTGTTCGTCTTTTAGCTGGTGCTGGTGCTGGAGGGCCTTGATGAAGACCTCCTGCGTCAGGTCCTGGGCATCCGCCACATTCCGCACCACCCGGTAAATCTGCACGAAGATTCTCCGTAAGTGCTCGGAAACAAACCTGTTTTGCCGCTCCTGGAGTTCCAGGCCCGGTTCGAGGGCTTCACTCATCCTGCTATATACCGCGGTTCTCACAGGTTCTATTCAAGATGACGCCGAAACCTGGAAAACGTGGAAACGAAAAGCTATATGTACAAGGCTTATTCTACCAGCATACTTGTCGCGGGCTTTTGTGATACCTGATAAGCTTGGGTTGATGCGGCCTGCCTCACCACAACAGTGAGGTGGTGCTAGTCTCTGATTCAGGTGTACCGCGATGAAACTTGCTGAACGAATGACTCGTATCGGAGTCGAATCCGCCTTTGAAGTTCTGGTCCGCGCACGCGCTTTGGAGGCGCAGGGCCGCAGTGTGGTTCACCTGGAAATCGGCGAACCGGATTTTCCGACACCTCCCCACATCATCGAGGCGGCCAAGCGGGCGCTCGATGAGGGCTGGACGCATTATGGGCCCACGCAGGGCCTTCCCGAGTTGCGCGAGGCCATCGCGGCGGAGGTCCGCCGGACGCGCGGTGTCGAAGTAGGGCCGGAACACGTTTCCGTCGTGCCGGGTGGAAAGCCGATCATTTTCTTCCCGATGCTGGCTCTGCTCGAACCGGGCGATGAGGTGATCTATCCGAACCCGGGGTTCCCGATTTATGAGTCGATGATCCGTTTCACCGGCGCTACTCCGGTGCCGATGCCGCTCGAAGAGGAGCGCGGCTTTTCGTTCGACCTCAACCTCTTTCGCGACCGCCTCACGGACCGCACCAGGATGGTGGTCCTGAACTCGCCGCAAAATCCGACCGGCGGCACAATCCCGCCCGGCGACTTGCAGGCCATCGCGGAAATGCTGCGCGACCGCGATGTGATCGTGCTCAGCGACGAAATCTACTCGCGGATCTACTACGGCGAGCCGCCGGTCTCGATCGCCAGCTTCCCGGGGATGCTGGAGAAAACCATCATCCTCGACGGCTTCTCGAAGACCTACGCCATGACGGGCTGGCGCATGGGATACGGCGTGATGCCGGTCTGGCTGGTGGACGCGGTCAACAAGCTGATGGTGAACTCGAATTCCTGCACCGCGAGCTTCACGCAGCGCGCCGGTATTGCGGCGCTCACCGGGCCCCAGGATTGCGTCACCGCGATGGTGGCGGAGTTCCGCCGGCGGCGCGATGCGATCTGCCGCGGGCTGAACCAGATCCCGGGCTTTCGCTGCGCGGTTCCGGGCGGCGCCTTCTACGCTTTTGCCAACGTTCGGGAGACCGGCATGGATTCGCGGGAACTGGCCGATTACCTGCTTTATGAGGCCGGCGTATCGTGCCTGACGGGCGGGTGCTTCGGCGAGTACGGCGACGGGTATATCCGCTTCAGCTACGCCACTTCGCTCGAGAACCTGATGGAAGCGGTGGCGCGGATCAAGAAAGTCGCGCCCCGGTGGGAAGCCGCGACGCTGGCGCACCGCTAACTACGATCATCGCGCCAGCACGCCGCTGCGCAGCAACCCGCGCACCAACTCGGTCGAGACGCCGTACACCAGATGGGCGGCGAGGGCCGAGGCGTGCACTCCCACCTGGTATTGCTGCGGGGGGCCGGCCCAGCCGGCCAGCGGAACCGCCAACTCGTCGGAAAGCGCCCAGAGCGCGGTGCCGAAAATAGAGCCCATTCCGGCTTTGGCTTCGGGGAGGTATTCCGCCAGCGCTCCGTAGATACCGCCGGAGAACGCGCCGAATGCGTAATGCACGGCCTCTCCAGCGGCCTTCCTGCGTTCTTCCGGAATTTCGCGCCCGAACACCCGGGTGGAGACCAGGGTCGCCGCCTTTACGGTTGCGGACTCCTCTTCGGAAGGCGCAGATTCCGCCGCGCGCCATTCCAACACCCGCTCGACGGCCGGGGCGGCCTGCTCCGCCTTCTCTTTCGCCTGCTTGATGTATTTTTGCGAGTGCCCCATCACCCAGGATGCGAACAGCCCGCCGATCATCCCCGCGGCGAATCCCTTCCCGATATTTGGCCTCATGGCTTGCATCTTCGGACAAGCCGGGCGCGGTTGCCGCGCGATTGCGCACGGCGGATCCGGGCGGAGGCCGGCTATTGTAAGTTCGCCGACACCGCGGCGGAGGCGCCGACCTTATTGACCAACGTCACGCTCACCGAAACGATGGACTGCGCCCCTCCCGAAACCGTGAACGGTTGTGTGTAGGTGAACTGGCTGCCGAAGGGCGACGAAGCCGAACTCTGATACCAGCCGCTGAAGATGGTGTCGATCGGAACCGTCGCGGAACTGCTGGAGAGAGTGGTTCCGCTGGCGGCGGTGAACTGGAAGACCGCCTGAGCCATCTCCCTGGAACTGGCGAACCCCACGACCGTCACGGTGAAGCCCGTGCTGTTCCGGGTCGCGGTGACGCTGGTGATCACGGGCGCGGTCGCGTTCACGCGGATGGTCCGGGTGGGGACCGGTGTTCCCGAAATATCCTGTCCCGCGGCTGTCAGGTGCGCAGTGATGGTGATCAGGCCGGCGACGGTGCCGGTTTGCACTCCGATTTGAGTCGGGCTCGTGGTGGACCCGGCGGGAATGATCTGCTGCGCCGTCCGGCCGCCTGTAGAGAACTGTACCGAGGGATCGTCCGGACCGGAATCCGGCGCGAACGTCAGGGTCAGATCGACCGTGACATCCACGGGATAAGTACTGCTGAGCGTCACCGGGACCTGAGCCTGGCTCCCGGGGTTGCTGCTGTTCGGCAGGTTGCCGAAATTGCTGCCCGGAGGCGAGGGCAGGGTCACGGTCATCGAAAGCGATTTGTTCGCGCCGGCGCCGGTGCTGTCCTTCACGGCGACGGCAACCGAAAACGTGCCGGCCGCCGCCGGCGAACCCGAAAGCGCGCCTGCCAAACTCATACTGACGCCGCTGGGGAGCCCGCTCGCGGAGAATTGATACGGCGGCACCCCGCCGGTGGCGGAGACGGAACCGGATACGGGAGTGCCCACGACGCCGTTCGGCAGTGAGCCGCTAACCGACAGCGGCGCGTTCGTGATGTTGACCGTAAATTGCCGGCTGGTCTTGCCGCCCTTGGAATCCGCAACGGAAGCTGTGACCTGGAAGGCGCCGGGTTTCGTGGGAGTGCCGCTCAGGACACCGCCGGACGAGCCCGCCACGCCATCGGGAAGACCGCCGAAAGTCCACGTATACGGCGGTACGCCTCCGGTCGCGGCGACGCTCGAAGAGTACGCCACGCCGAGGAAGCCATCGCCGAGAGACGAAGTGCTGACGGCGAGGGGTGCGGCGGTGATGTTCACCGTAAAACTATGAGAGCCGGTGGCCCCGGCGGAGTCGGTGGCGGTCACCCCCACGGTGTAGGTCCCCACCGTGGTGGGGGTCCCGCCGATCTGGCCGTTGGCGCCGGGCGAAACACCCGCCGGCAGGCCTGTCACGGAAAACTTGTACGGCGGTTGGCCGCCGGTAGCGCTGACCTGTCCGGTGTACGGGACGCTCACCTGGCCGTCCGCCAGCGTGCCGCTAACCGTGACGGGCCCGACCGCCACCTTGACGGTAAATGCTTTGGAGACGGTGGTGTTGGCGCTGTCGGTTACGGAGATGGTGAACGTAAACGTGCCAACCGAATTCGTGGTGCCGGTGATAGTCGCGTTCGAAAAAGTCGTGCCGGAGGGCAGAGCGCCTGTCGCTGAGAACACGTAGGGAGGAACGCCGCCCGTCGCGCTGAACTTCGCGGCGACGGCAGTGCCCAGGGCCAGGTCGCCAAGCGTACCGCTGAGGACGACCGGCGGAGGCACAATCGTCACCGAGAAGGCGGCGGAAGTGTTGACGCCTTTGGAGTCGGTCACCTGGACGGTGAAGCGGTACGGTCCGGCCAGCGTGGGCGTGCCCGCGAGGGTCCCGTCCGAAGATACGGCCAATCCTGGCGGCACGCTCCCGCCCGCGGCCGAGAAGGTGTACCCGGGTGTGCCGCCGCCCGCGGAAATGCCGGCCGAATACGGAACGCCCACCGTCCCGTTGGGCAGCGATCCCCCCGAAATCTGGAGCGGAGGTATGGGAACGAAGACCGTCAACGCGAACGGAGCGGACGAGCCGCCTCCGGGGTTGACGACGCTGATTGGATAAGTGCCTGGCGCCGCCACCAGGGCGGCCGGAACGCTGGCCGTAAGCGTGTTCGAGTTCACGAACGTGGTGGCGAGCGCGGTGTTGCCGAACAAGACCTGGGGCGCCTGGACCCGCGGACCCGGGGAAGAGATGACCCGGGGCTGAGCGCCCGGCGCGGACGCGCTCAGCTGATTATCCGTCACGTTCGAGAAATAGGCGCCGTTGATCGTCAGGGTGAATGACGGGCTTCCGACCGGCACGGATGCGGGGTTAACAGACAAAACCACCGGCTGGCTGACGAGAAAAGGAACCGCATTGGACGCCGTGCCGTTTGGCTGAACCACCCGGATCAATGCGGTTACCGGGGTGGTCAGGAGGTTCGACGGGATGTATACCTGAATCAGCGTGGGACTGACCACAGTCACGTACGAGGCGAGATCGACCGTGGCGCCGCCCGCGGACCAGGTGACATCGGAGCCAGGAGTATAGCCCTCGCCATAAACCGGTGTCACGAAGCCCTGTCCGTTGATGCTTAGGGCAACATACGAGCTTCCTGTACCCACGCCCGAAGGCGCAAGCGGCGGACTGATCACGGGCAGCGGGTAGATGGTGATCGAATGGGAAGAATAATTGTCTATATTCCCCCAGGCGTCGGTGACCGTCAGCGCGAAGTAGTAGCTGCCTGCCGTGGTCGGAGTTCCGACCACCAGGAAACTCGTATTGTCGGATGTATTTTGAATTTTGGCGCCGGGCGGCAGCGGGCCGTCACTCAGCAGCGCAGTGGTGAAAGGGCCGGTGCCGCCGGATTCGAGCGGGGTCGATGTGTACGGAACGCTGACAGCGCCGCCAGGGAGGGTGTAATTGATCGTGCCTGGCTGCGGATTGATGTAAAAGGTGGCCGTGTTCGATGGCAGGAGGTTCTGGCCCGTGCTGTCATATTCGTATTCGATGATCTGAACGGTTTGTTGCGATGTTACTGGCACGTCGAAGTTGAACAGAGTGGAAGGGACGTTCAGTGTGATCTGATACTGGGACGTCGAGAGCAGATCATAGGGCGGCTCTCCGTCCACGCTAAAAGAAAAATCCTGTTGCGCCGCGGGGTTCAACCAGCGCACATAGGCAATGTTGTTGGTCTGGGAACTCGTGTGGAACGTGCCGGCGAGCGTCAGCGTAAATCCTGAGATGTCCGTGCCAGACGTTATGCCTGTGACGGGCCCGGCAGGGGACGCTCCGGTCACGCTCGTGATGGTCCCCTGGCCGAACAGTAAAGATGGCCCGCCGAAAACCCAGAGCAGACAAAGTAATATTGCAGACTTCCCGGATACCCGCATCGTCTCTCCCCAGAGTATGTTCCTCATCATTCTCTGTGTAACGGTGTGAAAAAGCAAACATGCTTCCCGGGAACCTGAGCGCGGGTTTTTCATCGATTCGTGGACGGGCGGGCTTAAAAGCCCGCGCCGATTGAAGTCGGCCCCACACCATGTGGGGCAGGTCTTAACCTGCGCGGGGCTTTAGGCAGCCCCGCTGCGGCATACGTTTGCGGCAGTCGGGACTGACCCGATGAGAAACGCAAGCTCAGCGCAAACTGACGATGGTGGCTCCCCAGCCTCCGGCTTCGGGCGGGGCGTCCCGAAAACTCTGGACGAAAGGAGTGCGCGCGAGAATCGAGCGGACCATCTCGCGCTGGACGCCGATGCCGCGCCCGTGAATGATGCGCAGCTCCTTCAAGCCCAGGCGGTGCGCCTCGGCGAGGTATTCCTCAACGACTCCCTGCACGTCCCGTGGAGGAACGCTATGGAGGTCGAAGACGTCGGTGATCGGAATGCGAACGGGCTCGTCGGGAGGGTCGAAATCCATGCTCCAAATGAAGAACCCGATCGACCGAAGCCGACCGGGTTTGCGATTACCACAGTTTTCAGCGCACCTGATGGTCAGGCGACCTGTTGAGACCGGTAGTGGCTCACGATCGCTTCCATCTGATCTTTCAAACGAAGTTTCAGCTTCTTCAACCGCGTCTCTTCCAACTGCTCCTCCTCAGACAGGTGGGGAAGCGATTCAAGCGCGTCCAGCTGTCGGGCAAACGCTGAGTGCTGGGTAGCCAGCCGCTGGTATTCTTCGTTTGATGCCATCAGATGCGCTTTCAATTCTTCCTGTGCGTTCCGTTCCATATGGGGCAATTCCTCCCAATCAGGTTGCCGCGCCGAGTCGATTGGTTCGGAAACAAGGCTCGGTGGGTAATCTCGTCTCTTTGTGTCTGATCACAAACGGTACTACCGTCTATCCGCCACCTTAACATGAATGAAACTTCATGACAATAGCCGGCTCGGGGGGGTGCTGGTAGTAGTTTGACCTAGTGCTAACCTGCTGAAAGCCCATGTGGTTATAGAACTTCTGCGCATCTTGGTTGGAGGCTCGAACCTCCAGGAAAATGTCTCCTGAAATCCCGGAGAGCCACGTGTTTAAAAGATCCCGGGCAACTCCCCGGCGGCGGAATTCGGGGGATACGGCGAGGTTCAAAACTTCGTACTCACCATCCCCTACCGACCGTGTCACCAGGAACCCGGCGATTACCCCCTGATCGAGCGCTACGAGGAAACCATAGGGCAGGTATTCTCCCGGGTTCCAGGCTGCCGCTTCGGGGCTGGCCTTCTGAATGGCAGCCACGGCCGCGAGATCTTCGGCTGCTCCGGGGCGGATGGTGAGCACCCGCTACATCTTGTCCGGAGCGTAGTAGCCTTTGCGAGCGTGGACGATCAGCTCTTTTCGTCCGCGCACGCGCAGGTCAATGCGGTGAAACGCCCCGTCGGCGACCAGCGGCTCGGGCCGGTACGAGATGTTGTACTGGTGGCGAAGCTCGTTGGCGATGTTGTCGAACGAAACCTCCAGGTCTTCCACCTTGAAGGGGAAAAAGGCGCGGCCTCCGGTTTCCGACGTGAGGTACCGCAGCACTTTGTCGCCATCCGACTCGATGCGGGAAATGTTGGTCGAAATGGCGTAGATCACGACGTCGGCTTTCTCCGCCATCTCGAGCGCCTGGTCGCGCGTAAAGCGGCTCTGGTTGTCATCGCCGTCGCTGACGATGACGATCGCCCGCCGGAATTTATAGCTGGGCTGGTCCTGCGTGAGCTTGTCGCGGCAGGCGTAGTAAATGGCGTCGTAAAGGGCCGTGCCGCCGCCGGGACGCAACTCGCGAATGGCGGTGTCCAGCTTTTCGGTATCCGAGACGAGGTCGGCGACCAGTTCGGTGGAACTGTCGAAGCTGACGATCATCGCCTTGTCGTGTTCCTCGTGGATGACGGTCTTGAGAAATTCGCTGGCGGCTTCCTGCTCGAACTTGAAGCGGTCGCGGATGCTGTTGCTGGTATCGATGAGGATGCCCAGGCGCAACGGCAGATTGCTTTCCGCGTTGAACTCCAGGACGTTTTGCGCCTTCTTGCCTTCCAGAATTTCGAAATCGCCCTTGGTCAGGTCCGTGACGAAGCGGCCCTTCTTGTCGGTGACGGTGAACAGCATGTTCACGCGCGTGACGTCGACCTGAATCCGGGTGGGTTCGCCTTCCTGATCCTGTGGAACCGGTTTCCGAGTCTGCGGAGGATTCTGTTCGGCGGCCCATACGGCGAAGCCGAGCGCGCCGGCCACAATCGTGGCAGCCCAAATCTTCATGTCTCGATTATAACGGTGCCGGCAAGTAGGGTAGGCCTCGCCGCCTGCCCACGCGCCACGAGGCGCGCTGCGCGCGCTTGGGCAGGGCAGGGAGGCCTACCCTACAAGCGCGTCAACCAGGCTTCGAGATCTTCCGGAAGCGGCGAGACGATTTCCAGAGGTGCGCCGTCCGAGGGACGCCGGAAACGAATGCGATGCGCATGCAGGAAGAAGCGGGGCTCGGCTTGACGGGCCGCACCGTACAGCGTATCGCCGGCGACGGGGTGGCCGATGCTCGAGAGGTGCACGCGGATCTGGTGGGTGCGTCCGGTGCCGATGCGGACTTCGAGCAGCGTGAACCCCGGGAAACGGCGCTGCACGCGGTATTCGGACCAGGCGGCGCGCCCCTGGTTCAGCCGCGCGGTCATGCGGGTGCGGTGGACGGGATCGCGCGCGATCGGCCGCTCGATCCGGCCGCTCTCGGCTTTCACCGCGCCGTGAACCAGCGCGAGGTAGGTCTTCTCGACGCTGCGGCCGGAGAATTGCGCCGCCAGGTTCTGGTGAGCGCGGTCGTTCTTGGCGACGAGGAGGACCCCGCTGGTGTAGCGGTCGAGCCTGTGGACGATTCCCGGCCGCAGCGGACCGCCGACACCCGAGAGTTGGCCGAAGCGGTGCAGCAGCGCATTGACCAGCGTGCCGGAGTGGACCCCGGCGCCGGCGTGGACCACCATGCCGGCCGGCTTGTCGATGGCGACGAGATCCTCGTCCTCGTAAAGGACGTGGAGTGGAATGGCTTCGGGAGAAGCGTTGAGCGGAGCCGGCGCGGCCGGTTCCATCTCGATGGTCTCGCCGCCGTGAACCGTGTGCGAGGGCCGCTGCGCCTGGCCGTTCACCAGGACGCGCCCGGCCTTGATCCACTCCTGGATGCGCGCCCGGCTGAACTCCGGGAACCGGCCCTGAAGCACGTGGTCGAGCCTCCTGCCGGCATCGCCGCTTTCCGCCTGAAACGTCACAAAAGCAACGGACAAACTAGTATTCTACGGGAATGGCTCTTCCGCTTGAATCCAAAATCGCGCTGGTCACCGGCGGCAGCAAGGGAGTCGGCAAGGGGATCGCGCTCGAATTGGCCCGCTCGGGGTGCGATGTGGCGGTCAACTACCATTCGGACAGGGAGGGGGCCGAGGCTACTGCCGCGGAGATCGTAAGACTCGGGCGTGCGGCTTTTCCGGTGCAGGCGGACGTCGGATGTTCGCCAGACGTGGAGCGCATGTTCCGCGAAACGCTGGACCGGTTTGGGCGCCTGGACATCCTGGTCAACAACGCCGGAACGCAGGTGTGGAAGCCGCTGCTGGAGCTCCAGGAATCGGAGTGGGACCGGGTAATCGCCACCAATCTGAAGGGCTGTTTCCTGTGCACGCAACTGGCGGCCAGGCACATGCGCACGGCCGGAGGGGGTCGGATCATCAATATCGGATCCGGGTGCAACAAGGTGCCTTTTCCCAACCTGGTCAGCTATACCGCCAGCAAGGGCGGGATCGAGATGTTCACGAAGGTCGCGGCCGTGGAGTTGGGGAAGTACGGGATCGCCGTGAACTGCGTGGCGCCGGGCGCCATCGAGATCGAACGGACGAAACGGGAAGCCTCGGATTACGCGGGCACCTGGGCCGCGCTGACCCCCCTCCGCCGGGTCGGGCAGCCCGTAGACGTTGCGCGCGCCGTGGCATTTCTTGCAGGCGAAGGGGGCGAGTTCATTTCGGGTCAGACGCTGTGGGTGGATGGGGGCCTCTTCACTCACCCGATATGGCCGTACCCTGTGGGGTCTTGACCGGCTCGGCGGGGTCTTGAGGCTCGATAGGAACGCGCGGCGCGAGGGGCCTGCGGTCATAAAACTGGATCCGGCAAAAGCAGCAGTGGAAAAGCCTGCCGCTGGACCACCGTTCCCAGAGGTTCAGCACGCCGGATTCCATCGGATCGATGCCGTCCCGGGCCTTGAGCCTGGTCAGGCGGGTGGTGCCGCAATGAGGGCAGCGGGCGTCCTGGCCGAGATGGTACTGGTACCTGCGTGGAATCGACATCCGTTGCTGGCAATCGGCGCACTCGAACACCGCCAACAAGCTAAACCGTTGCATCAAAGTGCGATGCACGCGTTTCAGCTTTCCGCCGCACTCGATACATGGAACCATCAGACGTATTATTAAACGCAATTTGCGCTCGATGAACAAGCCGGGTGACAATAATAAGTTAACCTTTCGCTCCAAAACCCATAATGCTGGACCGCATCACAGTGCATGGCGCCCGCCAGCACAATCTGAAGAACATCGATGTCGAGATTCCGCGGAACGCCCTTACGGTCATTACCGGGCTGAGCGGCTCAGGCAAATCGTCGCTGGCCTTCGACACGATCTACGCCGAGGGGCAGCGCCGGTACGTGGAAACGCTCTCCACGTACGCGCGCCAGTTTCTCGACCAGATGGAGCGGCCGGACGTGGACTCGATCGACGGCCTCAGCCCCGCGATTTCCATCGAGCAGAAGACCACCAGCCGCAGCCCGCGGTCCACGGTGGGGACGATCACCGAGATTTACGATTATCTGCGGGTCCTGTATTCGTCGATCGGCGTGCCGCATTGCCCGCTATGCGGCAACGAGATCTCCCGGCAGACCACGGAGCAGATTCTCCAGCACGTGGTGGCGCTCAAGCCGGAAGACCGCATCATGGTGATGGCGCCGGTGGTGCGCGGCCGCAAGGGCGAGTACAAAAAAGACCTGGAGAAACTGGCGCGGCAGGGATTCGTGCGGGCGCGCATCGATGGCGTGCTGCGATCGCTCGATGAGGAAATCGTGCTCGACAGGCGCCGGAATCACACGATCGAGGTGGTGGTAGACCGGCTGCTGGTGAAGTCGGGAATCGAGAAGCGCCTGGAGGCGTCGATCGACACGGCGACGAAACTGGCGAACGGGCTGGTGCTGATCGTCGTGGTGAACGGGGACGAGCGGCTGTACTCGCAAAAACTGGCCTGCACCGAATGTGGCACCAGTATTCCGCAGCTCGAGCCGCGGTCGTTCTCGTTCAATAGCCCCTACGGCGCCTGCGGGGAATGCCACGGGTTGGGCAGCATCTGGTCGTTCGACCCGGCGAAGGTGATCGTGGACCCCTCCAAGCCGCTGCTCGATGGCGGGCTCGGCCCGGGTGCCAACTCCTGGTACATGCAGCAGCAGTTGCAGGAATTGTCGCGCCAGGCCCGAATTAATCTCAAGAAGCCTTACGAGGAGCTTCCGGCGAAGGCGAGGACCGTGCTGCTCGAGGGCGCCAACGGTTCGGCGGGGCTGCTCGAGATCCTGCAGCAGAGCTACGATTCCAGCACGGACTCCTACCGCGAATGGCTCACCGACTACATGTCCCCGGTGGAGTGCCCGGCGTGCCGGGGCAAACGGCTGAAGCCGGCCAGCCTGGCGGTGCGGGTAAAGAAATTCTCGATCGCCGAGTTCACGGCCCTTTCGGTGGCGCGCGCGCTGGTGACGGCGCGCAACTGGGAATTCAACGAGCGCGAGACGCAGATCGCGGGGCGCGTGGTGGAGGAAATCCGGCGGCGGCTGGAGTTCCTGTCGTCGGTGGGGCTCGATTACCTGAGCCTGGAGCGCTCGGCGGCGACACTCTCGGGCGGGGAGGCGCAGCGGATCCGGCTGGCAACGCAGATCGGCTCCAAGCTGCGGGGCGTCCTCTACGTGCTCGACGAGCCTTCGATCGGGCTGCACCCGCGCGATAATGGAAGGCTGCTCGAGACGTTGACGCAGTTGCGCGATATGGGCAACACGGTGCTCGTGGTGGAGCACGACGCGGAAACGATCGAGCGCGCCGATTACGTCATCGATCTCGGTCCCGGAGCCGGCAGGCTCGGCGGCGAACTGGTGGCTTCGGGAGAGCCCGGGGAAATCGCCCGGAACCCGAATTCCCTCACGGGGCGATACCTTTCGGGGGCGATGCAGATCGCGATACCGGAATCGCGGCGGGCTCCCGGCGAGAAGAAGCTCGTCATTCGCGGGGCGCGGGAGCACAACCTGAAAGACATCGACGTGGAGGTGCCGCTGGGGCTGCTCACCGTGGTCACGGGCGTTTCGGGCAGCGGCAAATCGACGCTGGTGAACGAGATTCTGTACCGTTCGCTGGCGCGGGAGATCTACGGCTCGCACGATGAGCCCGGGGCGCACGATTCCATCGAGGGGATCGGCCTGCTGGACAAGGTGATCCGCATCGACCAGGCGCCGATCGGGCGCACGCCGCGCTCCAACCCCGCCACCTACACCGGTCTGTTCACGCCGATCCGCGATCTTTACGCCATGCTGCCCGAATCGCGGGAGCGCGGCTACAAGCCGGGGCGGTTCAGCTTCAACGTGAAGGGCGGCCGCTGCGAAGCGTGCCAGGGCGACGGGCTCAAGCGCATCGAAATGAACTTCCTGCCGGACGTCTACGTCACGTGCGACGTCTGCCGCGGGCGGCGCTACAATCGCGAGACGCTCCAGGTAAAGTTCAAGGGATACTCGATTGCCGACCTTCTCGATGCTACCGTGGAGGAGGCGCTGCCCCTGATGGAAAACCTGCCGCAGATTCGCGCCAAGTTGCAGACCCTCTACGATGTGGGCCTGGGATACGTCCACCTGGGGCAATCCTCCACCACGCTTTCGGGCGGCGAGGCGCAGCGCATCAAGCTCGCCAAGGAACTGAGCAAGCGCCAGACGGGGCGCACCTTCTACCTGCTGGACGAGCCCACCACCGGGCTGCACTTCGACGATGTCCGCAAGCTGCTCGACGTGTTGCAGCGCCTGGTGGAGCTGGGCAACACGGTGGTGGTGATCGAGCACAACCTGGACGTGATCAAGACGGCCGACTGGCTGATCGACCTGGGGCCGGATGGCGGCGAATACGGCGGGCGTGTGGTCGCCACCGGGACGCCCGAGCAGGTGGTCCGCTCGAAGAAGAGCTACACGGCCGAAGCGTTGCGCAAGGTGCTGGGGAACGGGAGGGCGGCATGAGCAAATACTCGGAGCGGCCGCTCGATTTCGCGGGCCTTAAAACCGTCGGGCTGGCGGAGCGCGGCGGCAAGGTGAAGACGGCGGACTTCGCGTCGGCATATTCCAGCGGGTCGGGGATTGCGGGCTGGCTGGACTCTCTGCCGCGCATCCTGGCGGGCGATTCGTTCCGCGCCGTGGTGGACGCGCTGGCCGCCGCGCGCGAACGGCGCCGCGCCATCATCTGGGGCCTGGGCGGCCACGTCATCAAGTGCGGCCTCGCGCCCGTGCTGGCGGATCTGATGCGCCGCGGTTATGCGACCGCGTTCGCGATGAACGGGTCGGCCGCCATCCACGATTTCGAAATCGCGCTTGCCGGCCACACCAGCGAGGACGTGGAGGCCGTCCTGCCCGACGGCCGTTTTGGATCCGCCGAAGAGACCGGGCGGGAAATGAACCGCGCGATCAGCGCCGGATGCCTCGAAGAACTCGGGATGGGCGAGGCCCTGGGCAGCCGTTTGGAACTGATCGGCTCGCCGCAATTCGCCGGATGCAGCCTGCTGCTTCAGGCGTACCGGCAGGGCATTCCGGTCACGGTCCATGTGGCGGTAGGGACCGATACGCCCCACACGCATCCGGCGGCGGAAGGCGCCGCGATCGGAGAGGCGTCGCACCGCGATTTCCGGCTGCTCTGCTCGTGCATCCGGGGGCTGGACGATGGCGGCGTGTACCTCAACGTAGGGTCGGCGGTCGTGCTGCCGGAAGTTTTCCTGAAGGCGGTTTCCGCGGTACGCAACCTGGGATACCCGCTGGCCGGTTTCACCACCGCGAATTTCGACTTCTTCCAGCACTACCGTCCGCGAGTCAACGTGGTCGAACGGCCGCACGCGCGCGCCGGCGGCGCCGGATACGCGATTACGGGCCACCATGAGCTGATGGTTCCGCTGCTGGCGGCGGCGCTGGTCGAGAGAGACTCGTGAGCGACGGCCCGTACCCGGAGTTGCCGCCGGAACCTCCGCAGCCGCCGGCCGAGCCCCCGGCGCCCGCTCCGCCGGAAGAGCGGTATCCATTCTGGGGGTACTCCGACATCCTGTTCTTTGCGGGCCTGACGATTCCCTGCATGATCGCCGGTTTCGCGCTGGCAAAAACGCTTATCTTTTTCCTGCAGATCATACACATGCGGCCGGTCGGCTCGGTAATGGAGCTGCTGGTGGGCCAATCGGCGGGATATCTGTTTTTATTCGGCTCGTTCATCCTGATCTTCCGCGTGCATTACGACCGGCCGTTCCTCCGTTCGGTGGGCTGGAGCGACATGCACAGGCCGATTGCAGCGCTGGTCCTGCTCGGCTTTGCCACTGCGCTCGCCGTTAATTTCTTCGGGCTGCTGATCCAGACTCCCAATACCAACAACCCGATGATGCAGTTGCTCCACCAGAGGACGGCCGTTTTTCTGGTGGGAATTTTCGGGGTGACGATCGGGCCGATTTGCGAGGAGCTGGCATTCCGCGGGCTGCTGCAGCCGCTGCTGGTGAGATCGCTGGGAGTGGTTCCCGGCATCCTGGCCGCGGCCATCCCGTTCGGGCTCCTGCACCTGCCCGAATACGGTTACTCCTGGCGGCACGGTGTATTGGTGACGCTGGCCGGCGCGGCCTTCGGATGGGTCCGCCATTCGACGGGCTCGGTGAAAGCCTCGGCTCTGATGCACGCGTCCTACAACGGATTCTTCTTTATCGCACTGCTCAGCGCGCCTAAGGGCACGTTGTAGCCCGATCCACAAGCGCACACACGAGTGTGTGTGGCGCAGGCACTCTTGCCTGCAAGGGTCGAGACTAATCTCGACCCGCGCCCCGAGCGGTCCCGGGGCGCGGCAGCGTGTCGCGAAACGGGAGTTCTTTGCCGTAGAGCGCGATCCGCTTGCGAATTGCGTCCGCGAGATCCCCCCGGCTCTGCTCCGCGATGGCCAGCGCCCTGCGGGCCGTCAACACGGCGTCCGCGAACTTCCCAGCTTCGGCGTACGCCGCCGCCAGGGTGTCCCAGACTGCCGCATCTTTGCCTTCGGAAAGTTGAACGGCGCGAACCGCCAGCGCGGTCGCGTCCTGCCCGTTGCGGAGCGACGGATCCGGGCCGGTCGCGAGCACCCATGCCTGCTGCCGTAACGAGGCTGCGTCATTGGCGCCTTCGCGCCAGTGGGCGAGCGCCTCGGCTACCTGGCCGTTGGCATAGACGGCGGCGGCGAGGCGATCGTGAGCTTCACGGTATTGCGGGTCGATTTTCAGAGCCTCCCGCCATTCGCGGAGAGCCCCGGCTTTGTCGCCTGTTTTCTCGAGCACCAGGCCGAGCGTGTAGCGGCCGGCCGCGGATCGCGGATCGAGAGCCACGCCTCTGCGCGCTTCGGCGAGGGCGTCATCCAGCTTGCCCTGCCCCAGAAGCGCCGCTGCCAGATCGCAATGGATCGCGGCCGACGAGGGCTGGAGTTCTTCCGCCTTCTTCAGGCTTGCCGCCGCTTCCGCAACGCGTCCCCGATCGAGCAGCATGCGGACGAAATTGTGGAGCGCCGCGGGGTCGCCGGGCCGGTCCGCCACCGCCGCTTTCAGCCTGAGTTCTTCCGCCTTCTGGAGATGCGTGCCCGCCTCTTCGCGATGGCCGGTCATGAGGAGCGCTTTGCCGAGGCCGGCGTGCGCCTGCGAGTCGTCGGGTTCGATTGCCAGCACTTTCGCCCACACTGCCGCCGATTCCGCGTACCGCCCCCGTTTCTGGAGATACGTCGCGCTGTTGACCAGTTGGTAATACTCCAGCGCCGGCCCGCCGATCTTCTCCAACCCATCGGGCGGCAGATTCACGAACTCCGGCAGGTTCACCGCGCGATTCGCCGCCGTGGCGTTGTCGATAAGGATGGCCGGGCTGTCGTTGCCCTGCTCGTCGATGTGGGTCAGGTACATCTGGGTATAGGGCGAGCGGCTTTTGGAGGAAAACACCAGCCAGCGGCTATTCGGAGAGAAGCTGTGCCACGAGTTCATGAGCGCCGTGTTGCAGCGCATGCGCCTGGCCTCGCCGCCGGCCGCGGGCACGATGTACAACTGGCTGTCGGGCCGCATCAGCAGGCCGTTCCGCGATTTCACGAACACGATCCACCGCCCGTCCGGGGAGACCTTGGGAAAGGAATTGCTCATGCCGTTTTGCCCGGCGCCCGCGAGCGGTTCCGCCCGGCCGCCCTTTCCATTGCGGAACGGGATGCGGTAGAGGTCATACTGCATGGGGAGTTCGTTGGGATCGTTGGCGAAGCGGGCCGGCGGCACGCCCGGTTTCTCGGGGTCGCGGGCCGCGGCACGGGCGAATACGAGGTACTTGCCATCGGGGCTCCAGACCGCGCCCATCTGCACGAACCGGGGATCGTCGGCTCCCGGCAGAGGCTGAAGGATTCCCGTGGTTTTGCTGTACCAGTTCAAGACGCCGCGCGTGGGGTAGAACACCTGGAGAAAGCGGTAATCCTTGAAGTTCGCCACGTAGTAATTGCTGGGCGCGTCGCGCGCGCCGGACGCCTGCGCCGGGTTCAAGGTAGTGACCACAAACTGCCCGTCGGGAGAGACCTGGGACATGAATCCCACCCGCACGCTGCCTTTCAAAGCTCCCGCGGCGGTGCTCCACTGGATCATGTCCTGCTTGCGGATGGACATCTCGCGCGCGACGCGGGCAAGGATGTACAGGCCGCGGTTATTCTGAAGGCCGTCCATGTCCATCCCCATGGTTTTGCCGTCGGCGGAGAAGGAATGGCAGTTGGCGCAGACCGGAAGGTCGTGCATGACCACGCGGCTCGAGGGTTCGGCGATATTGCGCAGGCGCCAGGCGACCAGGGGAATGGCGCCGGCCGCGAGCGGCTTGATCACCCCGCGTTCCACTTCCGAGGGCATCAACGGCACGTCGCGATAGAAGATCGGGGCGCCCACAGGGTCGCGGGAGGTCGAAATCCGGGCCGCTGCCTTGCGAGATCGCGCTACTGGGATTCCCGGCGGCGTAGCCGGAGATGGTCACGGTGGCGCCGCGAATCGAGTGGCGCTTGATGGCAGCCCACGTCGCGGGCTCGGGAGTCCAACTATGCGCCGTCGGCCTCTTTCGGAGGCAGTTTCGGCGGCTCGTTCGTGTCCGCGACGCAGTCGGGGTCGATTACTTCCGATGCCCGGGCGCGGACCTTTCGACGCGGTGTGAATCGCGGGCGATCCATCCTGAAACGAAATCTCGATGTTCCACGCCGCGCTCGCTTTCGCGTCATCGCGCCACAGAAACATGGGCGGGGTGATCTCAGGCGGGAAAATCGAGCCTTCTTCCGGATAGTCGATCGTGATCGCAGCAGACGCGGCCGCCGCGGGACCCGGTCCGCCCGCACCCGCCGCGCTCAGGGCAAGCGTGACCGCTGCAGCAAGGCTGAGCCGGACCGGGTTGGCGCGAGGGCCGGAAATCATGGGCGCGACGCGATCATCAATCCGGCAGGTCCCGGCAGGCGCACGCGGCGAATGTCGCGGAAGCCGGTGTCCCCGAGCCAGCGGGAGTACTCCTCTTCGCTGTAGCTGTCTCCGGACTTTGTGCCGACCAGCATATTCAATGCGAACAGCGCAGCAAATTTGGGAGATGCCTTATCGGGTTCGAGGATGAAATCCTGAATCACGATCCTGCCGCCGGGCGCCAGCGCCGATGCCAGCGACGCAAAAGGTCGCGATTCTCATCCGGGACCGAGCATGTGGCAAATAGCGGAAATAAACACGAGATCGTAGTTCTCGCCCAGGGGACCGGAGCGCAGGTCGCCGACCCGCAGCGAAACGCGGCCGGACACACCGGCTTTCTCGATATGCCGCTGCGCAATCGGCACGACGTCCGCCATGTCCAGAATTTCGGACTTCAACCCGGGCTCCGCCTGCGCGAACGCGATGGAGTATGCTCCGGATCCGCCGCCCACGTCCAGCATGCGACGGACCCCGGATGCGCCTACGGCTTGCACTACGAGCGGCGCGCGCTCGCCGGCGTTCCGGTGCATGGCGGCAATGAAGGCTTCCGTCCAATCCAGCCCGCGCGCCGGTACGTCGGGAGCCGCCACGGCCGTGCCCGCTTTCACGGATTCCGTAAGGTTCGACCACCGAACCCACAAGTGGGCGGCGTGCAGCAGGGCCGGCCTGGCGTTATCGGGGGAGCCGGCCGTGAAAAATCGGGCCGAGACCGGAGTGTTGCGGAAGAGGCCGTCCTGCTTGGCGAGGAGACCCATCGCGGTGAGCGCGTTGAGCAGCATTTCGGTGGCGCGCGCGTCCGTCCCGATGGAGCCGGCCACCGCTTCCGCCGTTCGTCCTTCGCCGGCTGCCGTGAACGCGTCGAGTTCGAGCGCGGTCAGGATGGCGCGGCTTTCCTGG
This sequence comes from Bryobacterales bacterium, assembly GCA_963796485.1. Lineage (GTDB taxonomy): Bacteria > Acidobacteriota > Terriglobia > Bryobacterales > Bryobacteraceae > CAWCDJ01. The sequence continues at coordinate 703,074 of CAWCLV010000004.1, read as the reverse complement.
AAGGCGCGAATACGGTCGTTGAGGTCGTCCGGAAGAGCTCCGGAGGCTTGCTTCGCGCGGAGCGCCCGCCGCATCTTATCGCGGTTGGCGATCACCTCCGAACGAAGAGCGGCCGCGTCCGTCCGGGCGAGGCGCGCGACGGGAACGCCGCGCTGGAAGTGGGACGCCACGATTTCCGGGACGTCCTCGGGCCGCACTCCGGAATACCAGACGCCCTCCGGGTAGACGATGACGTTCGGCCCGTTCTCGCACAGCCCGATAGAGCCGCAGGTGGTGATCTGTACTTCGTCGTCCAACCCGTGCGATTGAACCTCGCGCCGCATGGCTTCGATCACTCTGACCGAGCCGCGAGCGGAACAGCACGGCACGCCTTCGGGTTTCTGCTGATCGCAAAGGAAAACGTGAAAACGGAATGGCTCCATAGTTGATCCCTCGATGATTTCAGGGTATCAGAGTTGATTATTCCATCCGTGACCGACAGGAAGCTGGCCTGCCCGGTTTGACTTTAGGGCTTATCACGAAATAACCAGCAGTTGCCGCAACCTTTCGATAATCCGCATTCTGCCTGACACACTACGTCAGGACGCGGCCAACCGCTTCAACGACTCCTCGTACGGCGCCTGCGCGACCCCTTTTTCCGTGATGATCGCGGAGACGTAGCGCGCCGGGGTCACATCGAAGGCCGGGTTCTGGACCGCCGTTCCCGCGGGTGCCACGGCGTGCCCGAAGACGTGAGTTACCTCGGCGGCTGGTCGCTGCTCGATGGGGATCAGGTCGCCCGAGGCGAGCGTCAGGTCGAGCGTGGAGATCGGGGCGGCCACATAGAACGGGACGTGGTTCTCCTTGGCAAGCACGGCGACCGAGTACGTTCCCACCTTGTTGGCCACGTCTCCGTTCGCGGCGATCCGGTCCGCCCCCACCACCACGCAGCCGATGCGGCCGGACTTCATGAAATGGCCGGCCATGTTGTCGGTGATCAGGGTGGTGGGGATGCCGTCCTGCTGCAGCTCCCAAACGGTGAGCCTCGCGCCCTGAAGGAACGGCCGCGTCTCGTCGGCGAAGACGTCGATGCCTTTCCCGCACTCCACGGCGGCGCGGATGACCCCGAGCGCGGTGCCGTAGCCCGCGGTCGCCAGGGCGCCCGCATTGCAATGCGTGAGGACGGTTTTCGCGGACGGCACCAACGGAGCGCCGTTGCGGCCGATGGCGCGGCAGATCGCGATATCCTCTTCCTTCACTAGTTTGGCTTCTTCCACCAGGCGGCTTCGGATCTCGCCGAGCGGGCGGCCGCGCAGCCCGGCGTAGAGACGCTTCATGCGGTCGATGGCCCAGAAGAGATTGACCGCCGTCGGCCGCGTGCGGGCCAGCGTGTCGCAGATGGTTTCCACCTGCCCATCGAGATCGGCCTCGGAGGCATGCAGCACGCCCAGGGCGACCCCCATCGCGGCGGCCACGCCGATGGCCGGGGCGCCGCGGATGATCATGTCTTTAATCGCCGTCGCGACCTCTTCATAGGTGCGGCAGGTGACGAACGTCTCCTCGAGCGGCAGGCGGGTCTGGTCGATCATGACCACTCCGGCATCGGTCCATTGAATTGTTTCCACCATGAAGTACCAGCATAATAGGTACTCATGAAAATGCTTGCATGTGCCGCGCTTTTCGTCGCGGCCGTTTTCGCCCAGGAAACGCCTACGGAGCGGGATGCGGCCAAGGACGTTCTCCGGAAGATGGCGACCCTCGAAAAATCGCTCGACGTTCCGGGCTGGGTGGAGCGCTTGAGCGCCTCGAACGCCGAGCGCGACCAGGTCACCGCGCGGGCCAAACAACTCATGGACACGGAACTGCTCGCCATGGGTGACGACATCACCAGGCGCCCGGAAATCGGCTTCGAGGAGAAGCGCTCGGTAGGAATCCTGGTGGATTACCTGCGGAAGCACAACTTCGAAGTGACGGTCGGGGTGGCCAACCTGCCGACGGCGTTCGTGGCGCTGCGGCGGTCGCGATGGCGGAGTACCTGGAGCGCTCGCACGCACCCGGCAGCGTAGTGGTATTCGGAACACCCGGCGAGGAGATGATGCCGCCGGTGGCCAAGACGGATATGTATCAGGCCGGGGTCTTCAACGCCGCGCGCACCACCATGCGGCGGAAATCGGGCATCACGGCTTCGTGGTGGATGCCGAATCCATGGCCGCACTGCTGTTCGATTTCGCCACCCACCCCGACTACCGGGCGGCGGTGAAGCGCGAGTTCGACGGCATCCACGCGCTCTTCGGCGAATACCAGGAAGCGCTGGGGAAGGTGTACCCGCGCCCAACCGTGCCCGAACCGCGGTAACGTAATATAACGCACAGGACGCCATAGCTACACCGGGCTCAGCATGACCACACCAGTTCCGACCCTAGAACCCTCCGGGGCGCGCCGGTATCTGCCGGTGCTGCTTCTGCTTTTTGCCGGAAGCGGCTGCTCCGCGCTGATTTATGAAATTGTCTGGTACCAGTTGCTGCAACTGGTGATCGGGTCGAGCGCGATCTCGCTCGGCGTGCTGCTGGCAACGTTCATGGGCGGGTTGTGCCTGGGCAGCCTGGCGCTCCCGAGATTGAGCTTCGCCCGGAACCGGCACCCGCTGCGGGTCTATGCGCTGGTGGAATTCGGGATCGGCGTTTGCGGCCTGCTGGTTCTCTTCGGGATGCCGCTCGTGGACGGAGTCTATGCGGCGGCAGTGGGGCACGGCATGCCCGCCATCCTGTTGCGATCCCTGGTCTGCGCACTTTGCCTGGTCCCCCCGACCTTCCTGATGGGCGCCTCGCTGCCCGCCGCGGCGCGGTGGATCGAGAGCAGTCCGGAAGGTATCTCTTGGTTGGGATTCCTTTACGGCGGCAACACGGTCGGGGCCGTGTTCGGGTGCCTGCTGGCGGGCTTCTACCTGCTTCGCGAGTTCGACATGGCGACCGCCACCTTCGTTGCCGCCGCGCTGAACGTGGCAGTGGGGTTCGCGAGTATGAAGATCGCGCGCGACAGCGATCCCGCGCCGGCTTCTCATGAACCGGCAGCCGTAAGCGGGCGGGCCCCCTGGCCCATCTACGCCGCCATCGCCATGTCCGGCGCGTGCGCCCTCGGCGCCGAGGTCATCTGGACCCGCCTGCTCGGCCTCATGCTGGGGGCGACGGTCTACACGTTCTCCATCATCCTTGCGGTCTTCCTGGTGGGCATCGGATTGGGCAGCGGATTCGGCTCGCTGGCGGCACGGTCGAGCAAGCCGCGGCTCGCCTTCGGCTGCTGCCAGCTCGCCCTGGTGGGGGCCATCGGGTGGTCGGCATTCATGCTCTCGGATTCGCTGCCGTACTGGCCGGTCAATTCGCTGATTTCCACAAGCCCCTGGTTCACGTTTCAGATTGACCTGGTGCGCTGCCTCTGGGCCATTCTTCCGCCGGCTTTGCTGTGGGGGGCGAGTTTTCCGCTGGCCCTTGCCGCCGCGGCGCCGGAGCAGAAGGATTCCGCGCAACTGGTGGGCGGAATTTATGCGGCGAATACCGGCGGCGCCATAGCGGGGGCGCTCAGCTTCAGCCTGGTCCTGGTGCCGTGGATCGGAACGCAGGGCTGCGAGCGCGTCCTCATCGTACTGACCGCGATTGCGGCGGTGCTGATCCTGATGCCGATCGTGAGCGCGGCGCGCACCGTTTACGGCGCCGGCGGGCTGGCTGCTTCACTCGTGGTCGCGGCCGTCCTGGTGACGCACGTTTCGGGGGTGCCGCCCGTGCTCATCGCGTATGGGCGCCGCATCATGACCTCGATGAGCCACACCAAAATCCTGTACTCGGGCGAGGGCATCAACTCCTCGATCGCCATCTCGACCTGGGACGACGGCGCGGTGCAGTTCCACGTCAGCGGCAAGGTCGAAGCCTCCACGGAGCCTTACGACATGCGGCTGCAACGCATGCTGGGCCACATGCCGGCGCTCTTCCACCGCGATCCGAAATCGGTGCTGATCGTCGGCTTCGGCGCGGGGGTCACGGCGGGGACATTCGTTACGTACCCTGAGGTGCGGCGTATCGTGATCTGCGAGATGGAGCCGCTGATTCCACCCACCGCGACCAAATACTTCGGCAAAGAGAACTACGACGTGATGCACGATCCGCGGGTGCAGATCGTGTATGACGACGCGCGCCACTACATCCTGACCACCAACGAGAAGTTCGACATCATCACTTCCGACCCGATTCATCCCTGGGTAAAGGGCAGCGCGACGCTCTATTCCAAAGAGTATTTCGAATTGGTCAAACAGCACCTCAACCCCGGCGGACTGGTTACCCAGTGGGTGCCGCTCTACGAGAGCGACACGGCTACGGTGAAGAGCGAGATTGCGACATTTTTTGACGTGTTCCCCGACGGCACCGTTTGGGGCAACGAAAACAACGGCGGTTACGACTCGGTGGTGATGGGCGGGCTGGAGCCCATGAAGATCGACGTGGATTCCATCCAGGAGCGGCTGGCGCGCCCGGATCATCGCCGGGTGGCGCAGTCGCTCTACGAGGTAGGGTTCCAATCGATTCCCGCCCTGCTTTCCACTTATGCCGGGCAGATGTCGGACCTGCGGCCCTGGCTCACCGATGCCGTCATCAACCGCGATGGTAACCTGCGGCTCCAGTACATGGCCGGGCTTGCCTTGAACACCAACATGGAGGGCACGATCTACAGCCAGATGCTGAGCTACCGCAAGTTCCCGCCGAACCTCTTCCAGGGTTCGCCGGAAAAGCTTCAGGCTTTGCGGTATGCGCTGGAAACGGCCGGGATGCCGTAGCCGGAAGTTTGGGACCGCACAACGGCGTGCGCGCGCGGAGGCAGACGTGCACTCGGAAACAGCGGGTACAATTCCGTGCAGGTTCTGGCCAATTTTGTCGCCGTCGTGCACCTTCTATACTTCGTTTTTGTCGTGCTCGGATCGGCGGCGATTGTCGCCGGCGCGTTCCGGCATTGGAACCGGGTGCGCAATTTCTGGTTCCGGCTGGCCCACTTCCTCGCGATCTGGATCGTGCTGTTTGAAGATTTTGTTGGCCTGGTCTGCCCGCTGAACGTAGCGGAGAGCGGTTTGCGAGGTTCGCCCCGGACGCCGGAGTCGGGGACGAGCCAGGTTCTGGACCGCCTGCTGCACCATACGATTTACGGACGGCCCCTCGACGCCATCTACTGGTCGCTCGGGGCCCTCTCGCTCGTGCTGCTGCTCGTGGTGCCGCCCGACTTTCGCTCCTGGCGCCGCCCCCGGTAAACCCGCGTTCGACGAGGGGAGAGGCACCTCTTCGGTCCTCTCCTACTCTACCGGCTCTGTGGGGGGAACGTCGCGAAGAGGCGGGAGGAAAGAAAAACGGAGTGGCACGATGCGGGCCCACCAAATTACAATAGGAATCTAGAACCCTGTAGTCTGAAATTTGGGAGGTCTTCGTGAAAAGCTCTTCTTCCCGCCGCAACTTCCTGGCCGCGGGGCTGGCATTGCCGGCCGCTGCTTCCGCCACACGCTCCACCGAACAGAACGCACCGCAGACGCCCGCCCGCGGGCTGCCTCCGGCGCCGAAATTTCAATACAAAACGCTCGGCAAGACCGGCCTCAAGGTGACCACCCTGGGGTTCGGCTGCATGATCACCTCGGACGGCAGCGTGATCGAACGCGCGGCGGATCTCGGAATCACGTATTTCGATAGCGCCCGCAGTTACGGGGGCGGGAACAACGAGCGCATGGTGGGCGCGGCGTTGAAGAAGAAGCGCAACGAGATCACCCTCTCGACGAAGACCGAAGGGCGGACACGCGAAGAGTGCCTGGCCCAGATGGACACCAGCCTGAAAGAACTGGGCGTGGACCACGTGGACATCTGGTACCTGCACGGCAAGGGCTCGCCTTCCCAGGTGAGCGACGACCTGATGGATGCGCTGCTTACCGCGAAGAAGGCCGGGAAAACCCGCTTCGTGGGAGTGAGCACGCACGGCGGGCAGAAGGAATTGATGCCGTGGCTGGCGAAGAACCCGAACGTGGACGTGATCCTGACGAGTTACAACTTCACCATGGATCCGTTCATGAACGACGTGATCGCGGAAGCCGCGGCCGCAGGGAAGGGCATCGTCGCCATGAAGGTGATGGCCGGCGGCCTGCGCCGCGCGCGGCCGGGCGATCCTAATTACACCAGGTTGAGCCGCGAGGGCGCGTTGACGTCGGCACTGAAATGGGTGCTGCGCAATCCGAACGTCCACACCACGGTTCCCAGCATGACGGACGTGGACCAGTTGGAGGATAACCTCCGCGCCATGTCGCAGCCATTCGGCGACACGGACCAGAAGATCCTCAGCGCGCACCTGGAGCGGATCCAGCCGCTGTATTGCCGGATGTGCGGCGAGTGCGACGGCTCATGCAGCAAGGGACTCCCGGTGGCGGACGTGCTGAGGTTCCTGACGTATGCCGACGGCTATGGCCAGTTCGCATTGGGGCGGGAACGGTACCTGCAACTGGCGCCGGAGCACGCCTCGGCCAAGTGCGGCGATTGCCCGGTGTGCACGGTGCAGTGCCCCTACGGCGTCAAGGTAGCCCAGCGGATGTCGCGGGCCCAGGAGTTGTTTGCATGTTAATCCGGTGCGGCGCGGCGATCCTGCTGGCCTGCGGACTGGCGGGCGCCGCCGCGCCCTCCTGCGGACTGGTCCCCGGTTGGGCGCAAAAGGGCGAGGCCCGCTCGTACGAGGCGGACAACCTCTTCGAGTACATGGACGGCAACGCCGAAGGGTACCTGATTTACGGGTTTCAGAACATGCACGGGGTGGCGTGCGAGAAGGACGGGGTCACGCTGGTGATCGATATTTCCGATTTCGGCGATGACGATTCGTCGTTCGGGATGTTCTCGTCCACGCGCGACCCGCGGCAGCCCCAGGCGAAGCTCGGAATGGGCGGACAGATCGTGCCGCGCCGTCTGATCTTCAGCAAGGGGAAATGGTACGTGGAGATCGCCGCGAATCCGGAAGGCGATTACACCGCGATTCTGCAGCAGTGGGCCGCGGCGCTCGAGAAGGCGGTGGACGGCTCCACCACGCCGCCGCCGGCTCTCGCCTGGTTCGCCAAAGAGAAGCTGCAATCGCTGCGGCTGGTACCCGAGAGCGTCCTCGGGATTCGCGTGCTGAAGCGCGGCTACGTGGGACAGTACGAGTTCGGGAAGGCGTTCGTGGTGCAGGATGACGGCGGCGCCGCCGTGATGGAAAAGCTGCGAACCCGGTTCGGCAATACGAAACCTGCGTCGATCGGCGACGAAGCGTTCCTGGCGACGGACCAGTATCTCGGCCGGATCTGTATTTTCCGCAAGGGCCGGTTCGTGGCCGGCTACGCGAACGTGGCCGACGGACAGGACGCGGCGGCGCTGGCCACCGCCCTGGCCGCAAAACTGCCATAATTCACTCCGATCCAGACGGCTGCGGCCCGCTGTCCGATACAATCGGGTATATGCGCCGCAGCCTTCTCTTGCTGCTCGCTTCCGCCGCGATGCTCTTCGCGCAGAAGCGTCCGTTCGACGTCAACGCACTGATGGAACTGAAGCGGATCTCCGATCCGCAAATCTCTCCGGATGCCCGCTGGGTCACGTTTACCGTGCAGACGGTGGACGTGGCGGCCAATAAGAAGCCGCAGCAGATCTGGATTGTTCCGTTGGAGGGAGGCGCCCCCCGCGGCAGATCACTCATGAAGGGGATTCCAACCAGCGCGCCCGCTGGTCTCCCGATTCGAAAAGCATCGCGTTCGTCTCGGACCGTACCGGCACGGCCCAGATCTGGATGATGGACGCCGACGGCGGGCATCCGCGGGCGGTCACCAATTTCGCCGGCGGAGCCGACGGCGTCCTCTATTCGCCCGACGGCAAGAGCCTGCTGTTCACGAGCGATGTCTACCCCGATTGCGGAGCGGATAACGCCTGCAACCAGAAGAAACTGGATGCGGAGGAGACGTCCAAGGTGCACGCACGCGTATACACCGATCTTCTTTATCGCCACTGGACGCAATGGCAATCCAAGCGGCGCACGCACCTGATGGTGGTCGGGACGGAAGGCAGCGGAGTCCGCGATCTCACGCCCGGCGACCGCGATGTGCCGCCGTTCTCGCTGGGCGGACCGGACGATTATTCCATCTCGCCCGACGGGAAGGAGGTCTGCTACGCCAAGAGGTCGGACCCGGTTCCGGCGGTGAGCACCAACTCCGACCTGTTCGTGGTGCCTATCGGCGGCGGCGAGACCCGGCAGGTCACCACCAACCCCGGAGCGGATGCGAGCCCGCAGTATTCGCCGGACGGCAAATACATCGCCTACCGCGCGCAGTTCCGCCCGGGATACGAGAGCGACCGCTGGCGCCTGCTGGTGCTGGAGCGGGCTACCGGCACGGTTACCAATCTCACGGAGAACCTGGACCGGTGGGTCAACAGCTTCGCGTGGAGCCCCGACTCGGCGGCGCTGTTCTACACCACGGAGGATCGCGGGCGGCAGGCCATCAACTGGATCGCGGTGACGGGCGGCGCGTCGCGCAGTGTCGCGAGCGGCGACAACGAGCTCGACGATATGCAGTTGACGCGCGATAGCAAGACGATGGTCTACACCGCGATGTCGGGCGTTGCGCCCACGGAGATCTTCCGCGTTTCGTCCACCGGCGGGGCGCCGGTTGCGCTGTCGCACCTGAACGACGCGGTTTTGAATTCGTACCAGCTCACACCGCTGGAAGAATTTTGGGCGAACGCACCGGACGGCGCGCGCATCCATACGTTTATGGTGAAGCCTCCGGGCTTCCAGGCAAGCCGGAAGTATCCGGTCCTGTTCCTGATTCACGGCGGTCCCGAAGGCGCGTGGGGCCATAGCTGGACGTATCGCTGGAACGCGCAGGTCTTCGCCGCCGCGGGATACGTCGTAGTGGAACCCAACCCGCGCGGCTCCACGGGCTACGGCCAGAAGTTCATCGACGAGATCAACAACGACTGGGGCGGGAAGGCGTTCGACGACATCATGGCCGTCACGGACTACGTCGGCAGCAACTTCCCTTATACCGACACGAACCGCATGGTGGCGGCCGGCGGCTCGTACGGTGGATACATGATCGACTGGATGCTGGGCCACACCCAGAAATTCAAGGCGCTGATTACGCACTCCGGTGTTTACGACCTGCCGAGCGAATTCGGCGCGACCGAGGAGCTGTGGTTCCCGCTCTGGGAATTCGGAGGGACTCCCTGGGACAATCCCGACGAGTACGCCAAGTGGTCTCCCAGCCATTATGTGAGGGATTTCCATACGCCGACGCTGGTGATTCACGGCGAGCTTGATTTCCGTGTACCGTATACACAGGGGCTGCAATTGTTCACGGCGCTGCAGATGCAGAAGGTGCCCTCCAAACTGCTGGTATTTCCGGATGAAGGCCACTGGATTCTGAAGCCGCAGAACAGCGTCCTCTGGTACCAAACCTTTATCGACTGGCTCGATTCCTGGGTAAAAAAGTGAAAGCGATTCTCATTCTGGTTGTTCTCGCGGTTGCCGCGACTATTTCTCTGCTGGTGATGTCCGGACACACGGCGCTCGATGTGACGCCGGCCGTCCAGACCATCGGCATCAGCACGCCGGTTACGGTGGTGCTCACGAATCCGCACGGCGTTCGCGCCGTGAACGCGTATGTCGAACAGAACGGGCAGCAGTACCCGGTCTACGAACAACACCAGCCTTCCACGCGGTTGTGGTGGCGCAGGAGCGCCGCGCCTCGGACTGTCACGTTCGACGCCGGCAAGAGCAAGGCCGCGGCGCTTAAAGAGGGCAAGGCGCAACTGGTCATCGAGGCGGTCTCGAACGACCTGCGCGGATCCACAGACACGCTGAACAAAGAGGTGAACGTGGTTCTCAGCGCCCCGCGCATAATTCCCGACGACGCGCAGCACTATATCAACCAGGGCGGCATGGAACTGGTGGACCTGACGACTTCGGGATCGTGGAACGAGGCCGGAGTACGGGTGGGCAAGTACACGTTCCGCAGTTTTCCGCTGCCGGGCAAACCCGCGAACCAGCGTTTCGCCATGTTCGCCTACCCTTGGGATCTGCCGCCCGACGTGACTCCTGTGGCCTACGCGAGCAATATCGCGGGAACCACGGCCACCGCGAACTTCTGGTTCAAGGTATTCCCGAAGAAGTTCCGCGTGCGCGATTTCGACTTATCCGACCAGCTCATGCAGAAGCTGGTTAACTCGGTCGATCCGACGGGGCAACTGGCGCCCGGCCCCGACATGCTCAGCCGCTTCCTCAAGATCAACGGCGAACTGCGGAGGAAGAACAACCAGCAACTGGCGGATCTTCGTCTCAAGACCGAAGAGAAGGTGCTATGGAACGGGCCGTTCCTGCACTGGGGCAAGGAGGAGGCCGATTTCGCCGACGTCCGGAATTACATTTACCACGGCAAGAAAGTGGACCAGCAGGTGCACCTGGGGTTCGACCTTTCGGATGTGGCGAACGGGCCGGTGATGGCGGCGAACGACGGACGAATCGTTTGGGCCTCGGACCTGGGGATTTACGGCAACTGCGTCGTGATCGATCACGGCTACGGGCTGCAGTCGATCTACGGCCACATGCGCGAGATCGATGTCAAGGTCGGCGACATGGTGAAGAAGGGGCAGAAGATGGGGATCGCCGGGGAGACGGGCCTCGCGGGAGGCGTGCACGTTCACTTCGGGATGCAGTTGGATGGAGTCCAGATCAATCCGCGGGAGTGGTGGGACGAGCACTGGATCAAGGACAGGATTCAGAGCAAGTTGTGAGGCAGCTTGGTGGGGCAGGCCTCCCGGCCTGCCCGCTTTGGAAGTTGCAGTCCTTAAAGTCAAAACCGGGCAGGCCGGGAGGCCTGCCCCACTCCGATTACTTCGCGATCTTCAGCATTACGACGCCGTGGGATGGGACTTCGGCGACGTACTGGTCCGCCAACTTTCCCAGATCCTCGTGTTTCCACAGGTTTCGGACCTTGTGCGAGCCCTTCACGCCGATGTCGCTCCACTTGGCGGTGACCTTCGCGGGGGCCGCTCCCAGGTTGAACATCCCAACCGCGTAACCGCCGTCGGCCAGCGGCTTGGCCCATACCTGCAGGTCGCCGTCCTTCGCCACCTGGACGCCCTGCTTGCCGAGTTTGTCCTGATTGACGGCGATGACTTCCTTGTTCATCAGGATGTCGGAGATGCTCTTCGACATGTCGCGAATGTCATTACCGGCGAGCAGCGGGGAGGCAAGGATGCACCACAGGCTCATATGCGTGCGGTACTCTTCGTCGGTCATGCCGCCGTTGCCGACCTCGAGCATGTCGGGGTCATTCCAGTTGCCGACCTTGGCGTACTTCTCCCGGCCGGGCTGAAGGTTGAACCCGATGTTGGACATGGACTGCCAGCGGTCGCTGATGTCGCCGGTGGTGCGCCACAGGTTGCCGCCCACCATGCCGCCCCACTCGCCCACGTCGTGCATGCCGTACTGGCAGAGGCTGTAGACGATCGGCCGGCCGGACTCGAGCAGCGCCTGGCCCATCTTGGCGTAGGCCGCGGTCATCGTGGTTTGGGTTTCATCATATACGCCGCGGGCGCTGCACCAGTCGTACTTGAGGTAATCGATGCCCCACTTGGCGTACATCTTGGCATCCTGTGCTTCGTGCTGGAAGCTGCCGAGATAGCCGGCGCAGGTCCGTGGGCCAGGCGACGAATAGATGCCCAGTTTCAGACCCTTGCTGTGGACGTAGTCGGAGAGCGCTTTCATATCCGGGAACTTGTTGTTGGTTTGGATATTGCCCTGGGCGTCGCGTTCGGCGGATTCCCAGGTGTCGTCGATATTGACGTAGATGTAGCCGGCATCGCGCATGCCGGTGCGTACCATGGCGTCGGCGATTTCACGCACCATTTTGTCGCTGACCTGGTTGCGGAACTTGTTCCAACTGTTCCAGCCCATGGGCGGGGTCTTGGCGAGGCCGTTGGAACGGACCGCGGAGGGCATAGGCAGCGAGATCGGCGCGGCGGCGGCCGGCATAGGCCCCGGAGCCGCGGTGGAAACGCGCGAAAGCTCGAACACCTGCGGCTGGCGAGGCGGCATTCCGGGCGGCGGACCTCCGGCCCGGCCCGGACCCGCAGCAGCACCCCGGCCGGGGGCGCCCGGCATGGGACCGCGGCCGCCGAACATCGGCATCGTCAATTTCAGCTTGCCGCCTTCGAGGACGGCGGTGTAGGTCACCTTCTGGGTGCCGTTGCGGCCGGGACGCTCCGCTTCGAACGTGACGTTGTTTCCTTCGACCTTGCCATCGACGATGGCGTCGGTCGATCGGGGGGAAAGAACATAGCCGGTGATTTTGCCGCCGCTCTCCTGCGTGATGGCGACTTTCATCGTCAGCCCGTTATCGGCGGTTGTCGCCGGACCAATCCAGGTGCCGGTCAGGGTTTGGGCGCCAGCCGCTGTGCACAGCAACGCGGCAGCGCAGAAATGAAACCATTTCATTTGTCTTCTTAGACCTCCAGTTTCCATGGGGCTCGATATTTTGCTTTCAGGTATTGCTTTGCTTCGTGCTGCTTTACAGTAAACGCTTTCTCATCCCAATCGAGGGTCATGCCGTGGCGCAGGGCGAGATTGGCCAGAATGCAGGTGGTAGTGGTGCGGACGCACGTCTCGATATCGCTTATGGGCTTCTGGCGCGAGCGCAGGCACTCCAGGAAGTTGTTCCAGTGGCGGACGTTCATTTCCGATAGTTCGCGCCTGGTTTCGGAGATTGGTTCTTTGCCCTTCTCGTTGGGGAAAATCCAGTAGCCGCCGCGGTTCACCATTAAAGTCGCCTTGGTGCCGTGGAACGATGTGCCGTAGGTGTCGTTGTACATCGGGAACGGGTTGGCGGTGCGGCTCTCGTAGGACCCGACAAAGCCCGGGTAGCGGTACGTCACCAGCATGGTGTCGGGCGTTTCGGTGTTGTCGGAGACGTAGAACTTGCCTCCTTGCGCCGCCACCGAGACGGGCATCGCCTCGTCGAAGGCGAACTGCACGATATCCATCAGGTGGACGCCCCAATCGGTCATGGCGCCGCCGGCGTAGTCCCAGAAATAGCGGAAGGTGGACCAGCGATCTTCGCCCACTCCCCAGCGGTTGGCATTGAAGGGACGCTTGGGGGCCGGGCCCAGCCAGAGGTCCCAATCGAGCCCGGCCGGCGGTGCGGAATCGGGCGGGTTGCCGAAGCCGTCCTTGGGAGTGGTTCCGGCCTGAAACGTGCGGCAGAAGCTGATGTCGCCGAGGTCGCCGGATTTGACGATTTCGCGGGCCTTCTGAAAGAACGGGCCGGAGCGCTGCATGGTCCCTGCCTGCACGACGCGCTTGTACTTGCGCGCGGCCTCGACCATCTTCTGACCTTCCTCCACGTACACGCAGGAGGGTTTTTCGACCCAGACGTCTTTGCCGGCCTTACAGGCTTCCACGGTCAGGTAGGCGTGCCAGTGGTCGGGGGTAGCGATGGAAACGGCGTCGATCGACTTGTCGGCCAGGATCTCGCGGAAATCCTTTACCGCTTTCACGCCGTCGAAGCCGAGGCGGCGGGCTTGTGCCTGCGCGCGTTCGAGGGCGGGCTGGTAGACATCGCAGACCGCGACAATCTGGAAGCCGGGCACTTTGGCGGCATAGCCGATGTTGCCGGACCCCATGCGGCCGGTCCCGATAAATGCGACATTGACCTTGTCGTTGGCACCCTTCACGGTGCCGGTGAACAGGGCCGAGGTGAGGGCGGCGCCTCCCGCGGCTTTCAAGAACTCCCGGCGCCCGGTGACAGTTTCTGCCATGCAGATAGTTTTATCAGGTTTCGGCGGACGCGGTGAAAGCGCTTTCTCCCGCGGACGAACACACAACTTTGGTGGTGTTTCCGGCGCGCCGATGGGATATCATCTCCACAAGCTCATTTCAACCGGGAGGACCGATGGCTTTTCCGAGTATCGCCCCGGCGCCTTGCGCCATTTCCATCAACGTTTTCGACGGGTCGCGAAAGCCGCTGGCCGCGGGCGTGGAAGTCCTGTACACGCTGACCGACGGCAACCAGAAACAGGCTTTTCGCGATTTCGTAAAGGGACCATCGTGCCGCGTGAAGGATCTGGCCTTCTTCAACAATTTCGGCGACCAGTACACGGTACTGGCCTGGGCCAACGGATACCTGCAGGCCGGATTCACGCCGGTCCGGGTGGCGCCGAATATCGAGCCGCACGTGGATTTGATGCTGCTGGGGAAAGAGGCCGGTTTCAATTTCGCCGGCGCCGGGTGGCACACTATCCAGGACAAACGGCCGGTGCTGGCAAGGGTGCTGGCCGCGGGAGCCGCCTCGCCGGATGCCGCACACGACCGCTATAGCGACCTGGTGGAAGACCACGGGGCCGCGGTGGCCGCCTTGCTGAACATCACCACCGCAATGGAGCAGATCCACCTGCCCATCGGAACGCCGCTCGACTACTTCCAACAACTGATCTGGGACGACACCATGGCCCAGGACCGCTTCTTCGGTTTCGCCGACGCCGAACTGGTGAACCAGACGCGGCGCGCGGCCGAGCAGGGGCTGTTCGCGCCCGAAGCCGCCAGCAGCCTTTTCCACCCGGGCGCTACCAGCAGCTACAAGCAGGTGCAGTTCGGCGAGGCGAACGTGCAGTTGACGTTCCACGAGGATGTCCGCGAGACCATCAACGGAGTCCAATGCGTGAAGGTCGAACCGGATATCGACTACTACAAGGACCTGGGCGCGCACGCGATCCTGGAGGTGATTCCCAATCGCCTGAGCGGCGGACTCACGGACCCGCGGCAGGTCTACGTGCTGCGGTGGATGGCGGGCCGGCGCGCGGGTGTTCCGGAATTCGACCCGCTGTATACGATTCAGTAGGAGTGCGGAGCGCGCCTTCGGGCGCGTGGGCAGGCCAGGAGGCCCGGCCAGGAGGCCGGCCAGGAGGCCTGCCCCACTGTGAGGTGAACGATGGCGACGATTAAGATAACGGACCAACTGGGAGCAACCGTCGACGCGCAGCTCGGATCGACCTCCGCATGGCTGACCTACGCGCGGGGCGCCGCCGAAATGCTTCTCAACGGAACGCCCATCTCCCAACTGCAGACGCTGAAGCTGTCCGATCCGTCGATCCGGTCGCTCAACGCCGGTCTGGCGTTCAAAGAGCCGGTGTCGCTGGGAACCGGCGTTCCCTTATTGAACATCGGGGCGAACGCGGGCATCTCGTTCCGCCTGATGCGGGGGGAGGGCGAGCATTCCCTGCTCTTCGGGGCGGAAGATTTCGGCGAAGAGCTCAAAATCCCGGACGGGACGTGCTACGCCGCGCTCGGCTTCAATGCGAACGTCAGCGCGGGTGCGTCCACGAGCGGGGAGTTCACATTCGGCATCAACGCGGGCGGGGGGATGGCGATCGAATCCTTCCGGCCGTTTCCGGCGGGTGACGGGCCGCCCGTGTTGGACGTGCTGCGCACGTGCATCGGCGAATTCATCATCCCGGTATCGGCGGACGATTTGGATGCGCTGCCGCCTGGGGCGGTGGTCACGATCAAGGGCAACGGCAGCCTGAAGTTTTCGGCGAAGGCCAATCTGCTGGCCATCGCCAACCCGCTGGCGGCGGCGACGCTGCCCAGTCCGTTGCCGGCTCTCTCGGTCAACGGGACCGCGAGCGTGACGGTGGGCGCCGCGTGGGCAATTTCCTCCGCATACGAGGTGCGGGCGCACAAAGTGGCGGCCGGGAAGGCGCGGCTGGCCTGGTATCGCAAGAAGGAATCGGACTTCGGAGTCAGCGTCTCCGCCTCGGCCGGGCTCAGCACCGAGGCGGCGGGCACGGACCTGTTTCCAGAGGTGATCAAAGCCCTCAGCGCGGATTCCAAAGCCGATCTCCGCGGGCTGCCGGAAGACCAGCGGCACGAGGCCGAGAAAGCCGTAACTGCGGCCGTGAACCGGAATCTTCAGGTGGCGCTCGAAGCGGAACTGGGGGCGCTCCACTCGGAAGAGGCGATGTTCCTTTATGAAGTGGATTGCGCGGCGTTGGACGCGGCGGCGAAAACGGCGATAGGCAGGGCGCTGGCGGGCGATCTGAGCGACATGGCGCAAGCCGCCGGGGTGACTGAGATCCGCAGCATGCAGTCGAAGATGAGCGAGCGGCGCTTCGCCTGGAAGATCAACCTGCTGGGGATCTTCAATTTCGGGTCGGTCTCACGGCTGGCGCTGGAGAGCAAGGTCACGTTTACGGAATCCACCGGAGACCTGGTGATCGTCGATCGGGCTACGGCGTCGCGGATTCAGACGGCGTCGTCGAACTTCGGAGCGGACGAAGACAAGCTGCACTCGCTGATGGCCGAAAGCTTTCTGATCACGGCGGCGTACCGGGGCAGCAAGCTGGTGTTGGCTCCTCCCGAATTGAGCAGCTGCCACGTGTTCTACCGGCTTTACGGCAAGACTCGCCGGGCGGACCTGCAGGACGCGGCTGCAATCGCGGGCGCGCTCGGGCTCAACGGGCCGGAAATTCCCGCCGCGGGCAACGACTTCGGACGTTGCTGTCTGCTGGCCGAAACCCGCTACGACGACGCGCGGTCGCATGCGCTGTTTTTGCATCCGGACGGCACGCCGCGCAGCCACGCGGAATACGAAGCGGCGGGGCGCCAGGCGATCCGGTTGCTGGTCCTACCGAACGGCGACGACCGTTTCCGGCTGAAACCCGCGACCGACGATGCGCTTTGGAACCAGATGACGAAACTGGGGCCACCGAGTTTCCGGCAGTTATTTCCGCCGGTCCAAGCCGAGGTGATCGGGGCCGATTACCTGGCAATTCAATGGTGGGCGGACACCATGTGCAAGACGGGGGCTGTCCTGGCGCAGATCGCGAAGAACCCTGAATTGCGCGAACAACTGGCGAGCGACCTTCGCGATGTGGCCGGAAAATCGCACGAGCAGTTCGGCAAGCCATGGGGAATGGTGGCCATGTTCCTGGCGGGCGGCAGCGCGGCGCCGGCGGAGTTAACGATTAGCGGGAAACAAATCAAGTTGGCCGCGGGACCGGCGCTCGCGGCAGGAGCGCCCGGCCATTAGGGTTCGCGGACGCGTTCCAACCAGCGGCTCATCAGGGTGTCTAGCTCGTCGGTGAGTTGCGGATTTTGGTGCCGGAGATTTGTGGACTCGCCGGGATCCTGCGCGAGATTCGAGAGGAACAGCGCATCGTCGCCCGTCAGCGGACGGTTGCCTTCGGGCGTGCCGTCGTAGGTCTTTCCGTTCTTCACCAGTTTCCATTCGCCGCGGCGCACGGCCAACTGGCCGCCCTGCGACCAGAAGATGGCATCGTGCCGGGATTTTGCGCGGTCGCGGGAAAGCGGCAGCGCGTCGAAGCCGTCGTGGACGCGGTCCGCGGGGAGTGGCACGCCGGCGGCATTGCAGATGGTAGGCAGGATATCGAGATGGCTGCCGATTTCCGTGACGGTGCGGCCGGCGGGGATCACTCCCGGCCAGTGCTGGACCATTGGCACGTGCATTCCACCATCGAACGCGCTGAATTTATTGCCGCGGAACGGGGCGTTATTGCCGGCGGTGGCGGGCTTCTGGTCGAGGCCGGCGCGGGCTTCACGAGTGGCGCCGTTGTCGCCCGTGAAGAAGATGAGGGTGTTGTCGAGCAGCCGGTTTTCGCGCAGCGTGCGCACGACTTCCCCTACGGCATCGTCCAGGGCAGCGATCATCGCGGCGTAGGTCTGGCGCTCGGGAGCGAGCCCGGGAAAGCGCTCTTTGTACTTCGCGGGAGCGTGCATCGGATAATGCGGCGCGTTGAACGCGGAATAAAGGAAAAACGGCTGCGACCGGTTGTCGCGGACGAAACGAACGGCTTCGCGGGCAAACAACTCGGTGGAGTACTGGCCGTCTTCGAAGATTTCGGTGCGATCGCGCCAGAGGTCGTGGTAGTTCACTGTGCGCGGCTCGCCCCAATAGTAGCGGTGCGAGTAGTAATCGAAACAGCCGGAATGAAAACCGAAGTAGCGGTCGAACCCGTGCGCGTTCGGCACGGTTTCCGGCGTGGAGCCGAGGTGCCACTTGCCGAACGCCGCAGTGGCATAGCCCGCGGGCTGGAGCAGGGCGGCGATGGTCTGCTCGGACGGGCGCAGGGGCGCGCCGTTATCGGCGACACCGTTGCGCAGCGGGTACCTCCCGGTAAGAAGGGCTCCGCGCGAGGGTGCGCAAACGGGAGCGGCCGCATACCAGTTGGTGAAGCGGGCGCCGCCGGCGGCGAGGGCGTCGATATTCGGCGTTTTGAGGTCGGCCGCGCCCCATGCGCCCACGTCGTGACAGCCGAGGTCGTCGGCGAGGAGTACGATGCAATTCGGACGGCGGGCGGCGGGTACGCGGGTCTGGGCGGCGGCGGAAACAGCGGCGGCGCCGAGCAATTCTCTGCGGGATAGCATGTCGCCATGCTATCGCACGGGCCCGATCTGCGATATGGTGTGACGTTCGGGGAACAAAATGGAGACCACACGACGCAACTGGCTGGCGGGCATGGCGGCGGCGCCCGCCGCAATGGCCCAGAGCGCGGCCACGGCCAACCGGCCCAATATCGTCATCATCATTTCCGACCAGTTCCGTGGCGACTGCATCGGAGCATTGGGCATGAACCCGATGAACCTCACGCCGAATCTCGACCGCATGGCCGCGGGCGGCGTGCTGTTCCGCTCGGCTTACTGCGCGCAGCCGGTATGCGCGCCGGCCCGTGGAAGCATTTTCACCAGCCAGTACCCCAGCAGGCACGGCGTATGGCGCAACGCCCTCGCGCTGCCCGAAGACGCCAACACGCTCGCGAAGTCGCTGCGAAGCACGGGCTACTCGGCGAACTACATCGGCAAATGGCACCTGGGCACCAGCGATCCCAAAGTGCCCCGCGAGCAGCACGGCCCGGTGAAGCCGTCCGAACGCGGCGGGTTCCTGGACCTGTGGGAAGGCTCCAACGAACTGGAATGGACCTCACACGCGTACGAAGGCAACCTGTTCGATAACGATGGCAAGCCCATCCATTGGTCCGGCCAGTACCGCACGGATTTCATGACGGAGCGGGCGCAGAAATTCCTGCGCTCGGTCAAACAGCCGTTTCTGCTGACGCTTTCGTATCTGGAAGTGCATCACCAGAACGATTCGGACACGTTCGACCCGCCGAAGGAATTCAAGAACCGCTACGCCAATCCGTTCATCCCGCCGGATCTCCGTCCGCTTCCCGGCTCCTGGCCGAGCCAGCTCTCCGACTATTTCGCGTGCGTCGCAAAAATGGACGAGACGGTGGGCACGGTCCGCAAGACACTGGCCGAAACGGGGCTGGCGAAGAACACGATCCTGGTGTTCCTGAGCGACCACGGGTGCCACTTCAAGACGCGCAACTCGGAATACAAACGCAGCCCGCACGAAAGTTCGATTCACGTTCCGCTGATTATCGAGGGACCGGGCTTCAACCGCGGGATCGAGATCCCGGAATTAGTGAGCCAGGTGGACCTCACCCCATCGCTGCTCACGGCCGCGGGCGTTCCGGTGCCTTCCTCCATGCAGGGGCGCAGCGTTCTGCCGCTGCTCGATCGGAAGACGGAAGGCTGGCGCAACGAAACGTATTTCGAAATGGCGGAATTCGTGACGGGCCGCGGCCTGCGCACCCCGCAATACACATACGCGGCAATGGCTCCGAAGCAGCCGGGATGGAAAGCCGCGCGATCGGCCGCGCGCTACGTGGAATACATGATGTACGACAACTATGCCGACCCGTTCCAGCAGGTGAATCTCGCGGGGCGCGCGACGCACCGCGAAATCGCGGCCGAACTGCGCAAGCGGCTGATCGAGCGGATTGGCGAAGCAAGCGGAGACGAAGCCGCCATCGAACCGGCGTGGTTTCCGTATCCATAGAAGCGGATCCGATTGCGTGCGCCACGCTTTCCCGATAGCGATACAATGGGCGTCATACGCGTGCCGGGTCGAAAAGCTCCAGGTGGTAACCATCAGCCGGGGGGACACGCCAACAATTTGAACACCACGAGGTGTATCCAATATGGCAATATCGCGACGACATTTCTTCTTTGGCAGCCTGCTGGCAGGGGCCGTCCCCACCGGGGGTTTTGGCAGTACGCCCTCGCTCAAGGCGCTGGGCTATAAATCTCCTAACGAAAAACTGAATATCGCTTCGATCGGCGCCGGCGGCAAAGCGGCCAGCGACATTCGCGGCTGCGGCGCTACAGAAAACATCGTAGCGCTGTGCGACGTGGACGACCGGCAGGCCGCCAACATTTACAAGGCTTTCGAAAAGCCGCCGAAGTACAAAGATTTCCGGAAAATGCTGGATAAAGAGAGCGGCAACATCGACGCCGTGATCTGCACGGTTCCGGATTTCATGCACGCGGTAACGGCAATGGCCTGCATGGAACGCGGCAAGCATGTGTACGTGCAAAAACCGCTGACCCACACCATCTGGGAAGCGCGCATGCTGACCGACGCAGCCGCGAAATACAGAGTCGCGACGCAGATGGGCAACCAGGGCTACTCGAACGAAGGCACGCGGCAGTGCGCCGAAATGATCTGGGCCGGCGAAATCGGCGATGTCCGCACGGTGCATGCCTGGACGGACCGTCCGATCTGGCCGCAGGGGCTCACGGAAATCCCGGCGCCGACGCCGGTGCCGGAAACGCTGGACTGGGATCTGTGGACCGGCGCGTCGGAGCCTCGGCCGTACACCTCCGGCGGGGCCGGCTATCCGAACAATTTCGGCGGCTACTTCTATAATCCGTTCAACTGGCGCGGCTTCTTCGATTTCGGATGCGGCGCACTGGGCGACATGGCCTGCCACATCCTGGGAGCTCCGAACCTGGCGCTGCGGCTGGGCGCGCCGACGAGCGTGGAATGCATCAAGAAGGAAGGCGTCAGCAGCTTCATGTTCCCGAAGAGCTCGACGATCAAGTTCGAGTTCCCCGCGCGCGGGTCGATGCCTCCGGTGACGCTCTACTGGTACGACGGTCTGAAGCAGATGCCGAAGATCGACGGCGTGCCCGAAGGCGAGATGATCGGCGACATTCCGTCCGCACGCCGGATGATGTACGCAGGGCGTGGACGCGGAGGACGCGGACAGGGCCAGGCGCCGGCACAACGGCCGCCCATGCCCCCACCGCCTCAGACCGGCTATGTGGGCGACGTCTTCAATTACGAAGAGTTCGAAAAGATGATGGAGACGGCCAAGGAATCCGGCCAGGAACTGCGTATGCCGTCGCCGGATGGCAGCCTCTTCGTCGGCGATAAGGGCATGATCACGACCGGAACCTACGGCGAAGACACGCGGCTGCTGCCGGTGGCGAAGATGAAGGATTACCGCTTCCCGCCGGAGTTGCTGACGCGGTCGCCCGGGCATTATCGCGACTGGATCCGCGCGGCCAAGGGCGGTGAAGCGGCGTGCTCGAACTTCTCGGTGGCCGGTCCGTTCACGGAGTGGATCGTGATGGCCGTGATTTCGCTCCGGGTGGACGGCAAGCTGGAGTGGGATCCGGTGAAGTTGCGGTTCACCAACAGCAACGAAGCCAACAAGTACGTGAAGCCCGTCTACCGCAAGGGATGGGCTCCAAACTGGAAGGCGTAGGTTCGGGACAGTAACGACCAAGACCCGCTCTTTCGGCTGGCGCCGGGAGGGCGGGTTTTTTTATTTAGGGGCGTTTGGCTACTTCGGTCTTTTCGCCCAACTCAGCCGACGTGATCGTGTATCGGCACTCGACACCCCGGCTCGGCCGGAGGCCATTGAGCCGGATAAACCGCGACTCGGACGGCAATTCCGATCCATCGACGACGACGATCAACTCTCCAGGGGCAAACGCTTCACGCCGGCGTGTAGCCACCAGCGTAGCAGTGAAAGCTTCCTTGACTCGGAGTCTAGTAATTGACACTTCTATTTTCCCTTTCACGATGTCCAGATCGAAAGTTGCCCAACCACACCCGACGTACTCGTTGAAGGCCGTCCACTAAGCCGTTGGATGCTCTGGCGGTTGCGGTGCTTCAGCGTGCCGGAACGGGCCCCGGTGCAGTTTGGGACGCCCCTCCCTGACCTCGACCGTCTGTCCATCCACGACTCTGCCATCCAAAGCAGCGATGGCGTGGCCCGCTTCGACTTCCGTCATCTCGACGAAAGCGAATCCTCGGGACTGGCCAGTGTCTTTGTCTGTCATCAAATTGATTCCGTGAACGGTTCCAAGCTGCTCAAAAAGCGAGCGGATTGCCTCGGATGTCGTACCGGAATTCAAATTGCCAATGAAGATGTTCTTCATACGACCTCACTTCGTTTTGAGGGTTGGCGCTGCACCAGTGCCGCGGTAGGATGCCGGGTGCCCTCGTCGATGATCAGCCGCATGCGGGAGACCAGCGCTTTCCCGAGGTCCACCTCTTCCGGGCTGCCCTTATAGCCGGGCATTCTCGGGTCGATGAACTGCCTCCGGAATAGCTGGTCCGACGCCAGGCTGGCCAAAAGCCTAAGTTCTTCAACAGTGACTGGGAAGTTTATGCGTTTCATATGTTTCGATCGCAGTGGAGCCGGCTTAGTTCAGATCGTTTGCGGCTTCGCATGAGAGCGCCCACGCATTAACTATTCTCGGTTAAGTATGTTTACTTGTCAAGGTAAGCGTGCCATATTAGGTCTTGTTGCTTTACTTTCATCAGTTAAGCACGACTGGGAGCCGGACATTGGAAATTTCTTTAGTGATCAGGCATCGTCTGAAGGAACTCGGCATTGAGCAAAGAGAGCTTGCTGTTGCAGCGCAAGTCACCGAATCGTATGTCTCACAGTTGCTCGCGCGGAAAAAAGCTCCTCCGGCGCCTGGCCGGACCGACATTTACGACAGAATTGAGAAGTTCTTAAAGCTCCCTGACGGCGAACTTTCGAGGCTGGCAGACCTTCAGCGGAAGGAGGAGCTGAAGAAGAAAATTGCGGACCCGCCTGAACCACTGTTCAAGGCGTTCCGGGAGTTGATTCTCTGTAAATGCGAGCCCGATAAGCAACCGCAAATACGAGACATCTTCGCCAAGGAACCTTTCGGCGCGCTGGAACGCCTGGTCACACAGAAGTTGTTGGACGTGGCCAAAAGAGTCGCGAGAGAAGGACTGGACAGCGAGAAATGGCTGAACTCGGTGGCGCAGCTCAGCGGGCTGGGCTACGAGCAGATGCGCGTCACGATCCTCGAGTTTCTGGACACCGACGTCTTCCACGTTACGGCGGAGAATTGCATTTCGTTTCTCGACCCGCTGCTGGAATCGTGGGACATTGACCTGGAGACGTTCGGCATCGACATCGTCCTAAACCGTAATCTCGCGGCGGGGCACCTGAAGCGGTTTGATTTTGTCGAGCGGGAACCGGAACGGCCCTTTGAAATAGAGCCTGGCCTGGAGGAGTTCCTCAAAGATCCTTTTCTGAGCGGCGATGCCACGGACGACGAAATCGAATTTCTCGGGAGCCTTCGATTCAAAGACAGGCGGCCGCTTCCGCTCTATTACTACCGGATCCTGCAGAGTACGAGGGATCCCCTGCACTTCCGCGGTTCAAGTTAGTTAGTGGTGGTGGCCCTGACGCGCTGCGAAGAAAGAGACGGCCGCAGGTGTCTCGACTACGAGTTCGCCGCGACCGGCAAGCTGTTTTTCGAGTGGTGCCCGGGGCGGGAATCGAACCCGCACTCCCGTTGCCGGGAAAAGGATTTTAAGTCCTTTGCGTCTGCCTGTTTCGCCACCCGGGCGCATTGAATCTAAACCACTTGCGACTTTACAGCTAAATCCGCGATGTCCACTGTATCGGAAATTGTACCCACCTTTTGCGTCCCGGTGTTGTACGCCTCCATCCGCGAGACCGCTCGCTCCATCGCTTCGGGGGAAGGATGCACGTACCGCTGCGAGACCGTCACTGTGCTGTGGCCCATCAGCTTCATGATAGTAAATGCGTCGGCGCCCGTCTCGCCTAATCGCGTTCCAAAGGTGTGCCGGAAGGAATGCAGCACGAAGTCTGCCGGCATCTTCAGGAGTGTGCGCAGGGCCGCGTGCTGCTGATTCAGCCAGGTCTGGTATAGCGGCTCCCCGCCGAGCCCGAT
The DNA here is from genome assembly GCA_963796485.1 of Bryobacterales bacterium. Classification (GTDB taxonomy): domain Bacteria; phylum Acidobacteriota; class Terriglobia; order Bryobacterales; family Bryobacteraceae; genus CAWCDJ01. The sequence continues at coordinate 678,963 of CAWCLV010000004.1, read as the reverse complement.
GGAACACCAGACCGCGCGCCGCGGGATTCCGCCGCTTGAGAACGTCCACCACCCGGGCCGTCAGTGGCACGTTCCTGGATTTCGAGTTCTTCGAGTTCTTCCGCCGTACCGTGAGGTAGCCGTGCTGCGCGCCCTCCGCGGGATCGAGCCGCACGTCTCCCCATTCCAGGGTGAGGCATTCGCGGATTCTCAGGCCAGTGTCGATCAGTAGCGCCGCCACATCGCGCAAGTCGCCTTGAGCCGAATCCAGATACAGCGTCTCCTGTTGACGGTTCAAGGTGAACTCCCGTTGCTGTTCGCCGCGTAGCAGGTGGATTCGTGGAACGCGATCCAGCATCTTCCATTCATGGGCCAGCCGTAGCAGCCTGCGCAGCGTGGCTAGCTCCCGGTTGACCGATGCGGGGGAAAGCGCCCGCTTGCGCCGCGATTTAACCTTGGCCCTCATTTGCGTGTATTGCTCGATTGGGCCTTCCTCGATTTCATCGAGCCGAAGGTCTCCCAGGTGCTTCACGAGGGGCTTTAGCTTGGCCTTGTAGAACGTGATCGTAGCCGGCTTCTCTGCGCAGGTAGTCTCGATTGCCGCGGTGAACTTCGGCGCGAAGTCGGCCAGCGTCGGGCTCGTAGGCTTCTCTTTGATCCCGACTTCGCCTTTAGCAAGGGCCGTGCGTTTCGCCGCCTCGATCTTTTCGGCCTCGCGCATGTTCCGCAGTTTCGTGCTCTTTTGGATCAGTTCGCCATTCCAGACGAACTTGTACCAGTAGACGTTTCCGCGCTTGTAGACTGCCATCGTCCTATGCCTTCCGTTTTTTCGCTGCCTTCTTTGCCCGAACTTCCGCCGACTTCGCCGCGGCCTTCTTCGCCCGGGCCGTGCGTTCCTCGGGGGTCATCGTTTCCAGGGACCGCTTACCGCCGACCTTGCCGCCCTTGCGCCCCATCTCGCTCATGACCTTGTGCACCATGTTTTCCTTCATGCCTATAAGCTAAAGCGGTTTTGCCGATTTGCCTATTGACAAGCTAAAGCGTATTAGCTTATTGTCATTGTGAACCCGATGCGGCACGAATAGCAAGGGGTTCAGAAAAGGACTTGACAGGAAATGAAGCAACGCACGAAACCCACCTCCACCCCCCTGCCGGCCGCCGAGCCAGTCAAGATCGAAACCCCACCGGAGACGGACATCCTCCGTACGGATACCTACAAGCTGTCGCCAGATAAGGAGACGGCGCTTCGACTCCGGCTGACGGATCGCATCAAAGAGCGGCTGAGGTCCTTAACGTCCGCACTTGAACTGCAAGAGGTCGCGCAGTTCCTGGAGGTCATGGAGAGAAATCGTGGCTGCACCACCCCGGCAGAGACCTTCATCATCGGCCTGCTGGGTTCCCACTTTAGGGAGGAAGGACTTGATCTCAGCGACATCGAATGGCACCTGAGGGAGTTCAAGACCTCATCTGAAGGGATAGAGGACCTGCTGGGCTATTTCGGCGAGATGTACCCGGAGCTCATCCGCAAGGTTTTGGCGTCGACGCGCGCCGCCGCGCCGGTATCGTAGGGCTCCACTTGTTTTCCCCACCCGGGCACCGTTCGCGGACGGTGCCCTTTTTTATTCCCTGATTCCCCGCACACCGGACAGCACCGCTCACAGAACCACCCGTGCAACTTTGCGGGCATGTGCGCATGTTCCGGCCACCGGCCGCACCTATCGCACCTGCAACTGATGAACTGCGCCAAGTGGCATTCCGATCTGGAAATTTTCATATTGGCCTCGGTGCTGAAAAAAACGCGGGCACGGCTGCACCACCCCTGGAGAGCCGCGCCCGCGGTGGGCTATTCCACCGGCCCGAAGATGGTAAACAGGGCCTTCATGAGAAGGTCCCGCTGCCGGGAGTATTCCGCTTGATCCCCTGCCTTGAGGGCACGGTACGCTGGCCCGTAAAATGTCTTGAGTTCGCCGTGGATCGGTTGCCCATCGAGGAGCCAGGCCGCCCGCGCCCGCCACTGGTCTTCGGGTTGCACGGGTGGCGCGGGAATGTCCGCCTGCGCCGTGCGGTTCTTCAGTTCCGACCGCTGGCGAATCGCGGTGATAATCTCCTCTGGCGTCTTGCCCTGCATGAGCGCGTCAAGCGCGTCGGGTGCGTTGGTCTGTCCGTTCAATTGCATCCTCCTACCGGCTTTCCGTTAACCAAAATTTGACCGTTGAGACCGTCAATTGAAACTGTTTCCCTGTGCTGATCGTTGAACAAATGGATCGTGCCATCAACGAATAACTGGAACCGGATGCGGTTCTGATCGTCGATCCCCCAGATGCCATCTTTCAACACGATGACACGCTGCGGATTTGTCACACTGGAGACCTTCAGACCGTAGGAATCGAATACCCACGGGTCGTAATTATTGTTGGCCGTGACGATAGCGTCCGGGGCCTGGGCAGGTGCCGCCAACAGCGACAGCGCCGCCCCAATTGTCAGTAGCGCTCTATGGAACATTGAGATAAGTCCCGTTCACCTTCACCCCGAGGCCCGTCACGATGACTTGCCCATTGAGGCCATCGAGGCTAACCCGCTGCACGCCGCCTGCGTCGAACAGATGCAATGTTCCATCCGTGAACAACTGGAAGCGGACGGTATTGTTTTGGTCGATTCCCCACAGGCCATCATCGACAATACAAATGCGCCTATCGGGGTAGGAGTTGTTTGCGATCTTCAGGCCAGGGTATCCAAGCAGTCGCGTATCATACGCATTGTTGATTGTGACCGTCGAGCCGTTCAGGTTCAGCGTGAGCGTGGCTCCGGTAATACTCCCCCCGAAATCACCGGCGAAATCATGCTCACGAGCGCCGTGATGGTCCCTGCAATCAGGTCTGCGGGGTCCGTCGCCTTGCTCCACGCGCCGCCCGTGTTGCGGTAGACCTTCCAATCGACCGTGTTGACGATCAACTTCGGAACGCTCGTATCGTAGGGCGATGGCAGACCGAAATAGAAGCCGTATGGCTGGTACGCACCGCCGAATTCCACGAGGCCCAGCGATGACGGCGGAACCACGATTTGACCGCTCGCATTGGTCCCGACGTTGTAACCGAAGTTGGGGACCAATGTGCCGCCTGCGTTAAACGTGAGACCGCCCGACGCCTTGACGATCACGTTCCCACCGGCATCGAGCGTGACACCGTTGCCCGTGTTCAGCAGTAGGTTCCCGCTGCCGTCGAAACTGAACGTCGAGCCGTTCTGGATTACGATTTTCCCGTCCGGGTTAGTCTTCAGGCCGTTGCCGGGGTTGAATATGACATTGCCGTCCGCATCGTGAGTGATGCCGCCCGCAACGGGAACGTGCAGGTTGCCGTCTGCATCAACGTCCAGGCCGGGGCCGAGGGCGTCCCGTACGAGTTGGCCGGGGTCCACTGTGCCACCATTCGCTCCCAGAGTCACGACCGCGCATGGCGTGATTCCAGGCACGAGCGGGTTGATGTTTTTCCCGTCCGAACCGCAGGCGTAGAGTACGAAATCCTGGACCGTGGAGGGTGTCAGGACTTTCAATGTGTAGGCAGGTTGAACCGGGGTGATACCGGAATCGTAGTACGTGGCCCCGTCCTTATCGAGCAGGTACCACGCCACGCCCTGAACTTTCGGGTCAACCGGCATAGAGTCCAATACCGTGTTGATCGTGGTCGTGCTGATTGGGCCGTGATTGGCGACTTTTCCGGGCATTACGATTTCTCGACTCGGATCGTGAGCATTTGGATTGTCGGATTTTGGCAGTACCGTACCGCCCGTTGTTCTGGGGTCTCGGTTGCTTTGGCGCAAGGCGCGGCTTTCGCCGGCCGCTTGGATTTTGGCTTTTTCGTTGGCATGTTTTTTGCTCTTTGAATCTGAAAAAAGTGGGGCGCGTCCCCCAAGGATGCGCCCCATTACAGGAGTAGCGGCCCATCGAAGAGCGTCGCCGGGGGCTCTCGTTCCCCCGACAACACCCCCACCCGTCAGGCCGCGGGACGGGCAGGAAAAGCCTCTTAGGCCGTGATGCCCTGAACCACCGTGATCCACTTGGACTGAAGCAGCGCCAAGTCCGCGCGGAGGATCGCCCGGACCCAGGTCTGATTCTTTTTGAAGGCGTCGCCAGCTTCGCGGGAGATTTCGAGCGTGAACTGCTGCCGTACGCCGATCGCCACTTGGCTCATATCGGCTACGATGGCGAAACTCGCCTTGTTCGAGTTGCCCTGCGTTAAGGTCGTGGGGATCTTCGAGGTAACGCCGCGTTTCATGCGCGCCACGACGTCAGGCATACGCAACGGCTGATGCAGCGTGTCTTGCAGACCGTTCAGCGTGGTATCGTCGCGGGTGCTCACGATCATCGAGAGGCCATCCGCGGGACCGTTCGCCGCCGTAATCAGGCCCGCCGCCTGAACAAACGGAGAGAAGTCCGTCAGGGCCGCACCGTCCGTGCCGAGTGAGTAGGTTTGAACGCCGGTCTGGTTCACGATGCCGAGGGGTTGGTTCTGGTTTCCAGGCCCCATCAAGGCGGCGCTATCGAGTGCAACGGCCATCGCCTGCGTGATCGCGTTCGTGATTACGCCATCGGCCATAGTCGAATCCTCCAGTAGTTCGTTGGGGATCTGAACTAAGGTCGCCAGTGAGCGTACCACCAGTCGGGTTTGCCCGAAGTTCGGATCACCCGTGGCGATATCGTCGTTCTCATTGCGCCATGCACACGTCGGATCGGCCAAGAGCCGCGGAATGTCGAGCGTAGCGTTCTCCATCGGAAGCGTGAGAGCGCCCGCATTGACGACCACGGATTTAGCGCGCGCGAGGTCGATAGCGAAGCCGGCCAAAGGCGAGGGAACCAAAAACCCGCCCGAGGTTCCCTGCGATTCGGCAAGGGCGCGATGTTCGGGCGCCCAACTCCCCGTGACCATGCCGCGAATCCAGGCGCCGAGGCCCGGGCCGTCGTACGCTACCGGCCCGACCAGTTCATCGGAGCGATAGGCCCGCGTTTCCCCGAACATGATCGGGTTGCGAAGCGTGGCCGTCACGGCGCCGAATGCCGTTTTAGCGTTCGCGTCCATGAGGCCGTGAATCTGATCGTGAGACCGGACGAGGGCTTCCAGGCTTTGAGTTTTCGTTACCAGGCCGTCGAGGTCCCGCCGCTCGGCAGGAGTCAACTGCCGTTTTTCTGCCTCGGCCCGATCAATGATTTTTCGCGCAGTGGCGCCGTAGGCTTCCATCCGCGTGCGGAGTTCTTCGATGTGGTTCATTAGAATCACCTCTTGAGGATTTTTCGTGGCAGTGCCCACCGTGCATCGAAACGAGCCGGCCTCGAACCCGAAACGATGCCCGATCTACGGCGTGTGCCCTCTGGCACTTCGCGCCGCGATCCTGGAGCCGCTTTTACGTCATGGCTCGGACGTTTCGCGCCGCACTCTCTTGGGGCACCTGCCACCGAGAGAAGCGCCGCTGTGATTGTCTGTTCAGTCCCGGCATCCGCCTGGAATGCCAAAACTGAACCCGCCCGGGATCAGATGGCCCGGGAAACAGGGTGCGCGTTCTGCGCGTTCTTTTCAAACGCGGCCCGTATGTCGGATACTTCCCGCTCGATATCCGCGGCCCTCCGCAGATAGCTGGATACTTGCCGCTGTTCGTCTTCCGTGAAGCCGCGGCCCGCGGCCGCCGCCCCTTTTACCGTCGCGTCCGCCTCTTCGAGAAGGGCCGCGCGCGCCTGGAGAAGTAACACCCAGTTGCGCCGGTCCCGCCCGTCCGATAACAGCCGCTCGATTCGGGTTTCATTCGATTCGTTTTGCATTCTTCGCCTCTTTGCCGCGCCGCTCCAACTCGCGCTGAATTTCTCCATCGCGTTTGAATTTTGCCCACTGGTTCGGCTGTCCCGTCGTCGCGGAAACGGGCGCCGCCTTGCGTAGTTCTGCCCGCAATTCGGCCCGCGTCCATTCCGTTAGCGGAACCCCGCTCCGTTTTGTGTGGCCCTTTCGCTTTACTCTCGGCATGATTTACCTCCCCGCCGGCCGTCCAATCGGCCCGGGCGCAATAACGTCTAACCCGAGTTGCCGAAGCGCCCGCAAAAACATTCCGTCGTGCAGTTTCACGGCATCAGAAGCCGCGTGTTTCTCGCCCGTCCACTACCAGGCCCTCGGTGCGCAGCAATTCTCGCGCACGGTCCGCCAAATCGAGGTTTTCCAGCGCCACGCGCAACAATTCCGCGGATTCGACTTCAAGTTCGTACTGATCGTGAATCGTCCGCCACAACTTCCGGGCCTTCACGCTGAAGTGCTTTGGTGCTTTCGGTGTGCTCATGGCTGCCCCCATATGGTCTCGGTACAGTTTTGTTTGTGGAAAGGTACCCGCACGGTCGCCAGAGTGCTAGGGCAAACCCCCTAGTACCCCTGGACGCCTTCACCGTCCCAGTGCCAGCGCAACGCGCTCATAGTCAAGCGCCGCCGGGTTGCAGGCTTGGCAGTGCTGCGCGCAGTAGTGCAGGTGCATCCGATCCATTGGGGTGTGCGTCACGGTCGAATAGCGCCCGCACACGTCACACGGCGCCGCCACGTTGACGCTGCGCCAGCAGCCTTTCGGCCCGCGCATCAGATCCTCTGTGTTAGTCCTCATGCAATTGCCTCCGTGCTCTGCTCTTTGCCCTCGTTCAGCCGGCGCGCCATTGCCACCGCCGCATCAAACGCCTTCATCTCTTCGGCTTCCCGCGCAATGCGCTCATCCATCCGCTCCAGGTCGCGCCCCATGCGGCACGTGCAGTATTGCCGCGGTGTTGTGTCCCATCTCAGGTACCCCACACCCTTACAGACCGAGCAGTTCCCGTGCTCTGTCTTTGGTGGTTCGGGTGGTTCGACTATCTCGGGTGCAGGTTGCTCGGGTGTGGTGTTCGACTTGATGCGCCGCGCGAAGTTCGTTAGGAAGCCGGCCGGGTTCTTCCATGCGTTCCCCGTGTGCTTCCGCAACTCTTCCAAGAACTGCGCTTTCGGTACGCCCTGGAGTTCCAGCGCTTCCCAGATCCGACGTTCGACTGCGGGTGCGATCTCTTCGCCGGTCTTCCGCCGGTAGATGTCCCGCAGTTCGAGTTCGGGTGTTGCGTACACCACCGGGGTTTTGGGTTTTTCATCATCAGAAGTTTTAGAAGAAAAAGGTTTTGGTGTTCGGTCTTCTCCCCGGGCTTCCACTACTGTTGAAGCCTTGGCGAAAACCTTTTTAGATTTTCTCTTCTGATGATGATCTTCTATATTCTTTTCTGTCGGCACTATGTTGCCGATCTCAGTGGCACTATGTTGCCGATCTTGTTCGGCACTATCCTGCCTATCTAGATCGGCACTATGTTGCCGATCTGACCGAAGCTTCCGCACGTCCGCCCGGGCCTGTTCCTCGGTTTTTTGCCGCTCCTGGTGGAGGGTGTAGAAGCATGTCGTCCTCCCGCGCTTCCAGTCCAGCCATCCCGCCGCGCGCAATTCCGCAAGCACGTTGCGCACCTGACGGTTCGATAGGCGAATTTCCGCGCCGAGGGTGTCGTGCTTCATGAATATCCGCTTGTCCTCCCCCTCGTAGAAGCGGAGTCGGCCATACGCCAATTTTGCCGATGGGCTGATTACGGAGTCGCGCAGCACGTTCCCCGGTACGATGATGAAATCGGGCTTCGCCTTCTCGGCGCTACTCATGCCGCACCGCCCGCCCGCGGAAGTGCCTCTATCCAGCGGTCAAGGTCCATCTGGTCGTAACGCACGCTGGAGAGGATAAGGATGAAGGCAGGGCCAGCTTCCGGCCCTCCGCATCCCGTCACCCGCTTGTGTCGCATCCTGCGAAGCGTGGAGAGCGATAAACCCGTATATGCCGCTGCGTACCGCTCATCATGCAGGCGAGCGGGCACACTTCCGGCGCCCGCGTTCATGCCGTGGGTTTGTTCAGCGTGCAGCATTGAGGGGGACTGTTTAGGGACGACGTGATCTGTTCGTCAGGACCAGCACGGGAAAGAGAACGGGTATATGGCGCAGTTCCTCGGGTCGCTGGATCATGCGCGCCGCCGCGCGGAGATATCCGGCCGACGCTTCCGCGCACGCGATCCGGTTCGCGGGGTGAGATTCGATGAGCCGCAGTTGATCCGAGGCTATCCACTGCGCACGATTGAGGGATACCAGCCGATCAGCGTCCTTGCGCCGAATTAGCGGAGACCCGTTTTGAGCCGGATTCGTGATCCGTGCCCATTTCGGGTTGCCCCGGGGCTCACCCCCGCGGGCCTCTTGTGCTTCGTCGGGTGCAGTCAATCGCCGGTCTCCGGGATCTCTTCCAGCCGCCGCTCAATGTCCCCCAAGAAGTCCGCCACCGATAAAATCATGGTCGGGTATCCGCTGGCCCATTGGCGTACATCAAAAGCGGAATCGTTTCCGCCCAGGTCGAAGAACCGGAACCAATAGCCGTTCGTGTCGGCGTGCTCCCATTCTTCCGCACCAGAAGCCTTCTTAATGGCTACGACTGCATCCGCACCGATGAGCTGCTTTTGATTGCTGAATGCTTCCGGGCCGCCTCCGTTCTGGAATTGCTCAATTAAGTGTCGAGCGAGCTTTGAAGCGATAGAAACCGGCATGAATCCGGTGAGACGCTTCAGAAGGGCGAGTTGCGCGATATCGTATCCGTTGTAGAGCCTGTCATAGCCCCTGCCCTGTTCTCGCGCGTCCTGCTTGAAGTGTCCCGCGACAATCCATCGCTGTAGCGTCGGCGTGTCAACATCGGCTACCGCGGTCGCCTGCGCGTTTTTGTATCTCGGTGTGCTGAAGTTCATTTGTGCTCCTCTTTGATTATGGATCACTGTTCCGTAATCCGCAACGAGAATTTTAGTAGGGTGAATACCCACGAATCCGGCCACTGTCAAGGGTTGATAGTCAACTGAAAGTCCACCGAGTGAAGACGGCCGTATCTCCTAAACTCTTAGGAGCAACTGTATCGGAAATTGTACCCACCCCCTGCATTTCAGGCTTTCTCTAGCGTTCTCAGCCGTATTCAGTGAATTGGTGTTAAGTGGTGTGATTTCTTGTAAGTAGCGGGAAAATTAAGGGGTTACGAAGAAATGGCGAAACGGGGCTTGGGGAGATTTTAAGTCCTTTGCGTCTGCCTGTTTCGCCACCCGGGCGCTTCCCCCAGTGTAGCGAAAGTCCGTCAGTTGGTCCCGGTCATCCGTAGTTTCTCGTGGTATTCGTCCAGGGCTGCGCTCCATTGGCGCAGTTCTTCCGGGGAGAACCGCGAGTCTTCGGTCGGGAAAAGTCCTCCGGTCCTCTTGAAGGCGTAAATAGCGGATGCGTCCACACCGGCATCGGCCATCAACATCGCCAGAAGATCCAACGCGACGTGGACATCGCTGGGGCTGCGAAACCGGGGGGTATCGGCGTCGGGGTCAAAGAAAAACGGATCGTCCGGGCCCATTTCCCTGCCGAACTTCTTTCGGAAGGCTCTCAGTTGAGCACGGTAAACCTCCAGATCCTCGGGCCGGGACCACCGCTGCTTCAGGAACCTGCGGGCGTTATGCTTGTCCATGTTCGGTCTCGACCTCCCACCCGGACGCTTCATTATTCGATAGTGTCCTCCAGTTGAATTTCGTAACACCAAAAGATGACGGCGAACCGCGATCGATATTGGCGGCGCTCAGGCGGCAGTAGTGTGGATGCCGCGAAAGTACTCCGCGGTGAGGCGCAGTCCCTCTTCGAGGGGCACTTGCGGCTCCCATCCCAAAAGGCGGCGGGCTTTCGAGATGTCCGGTTTTCGCTGCCGGGGATCGTCCTGCGGGAGCGGGCGGAAGACGATCTCGGAGCGGCTGCCGGTGAGGGAACGGATTGCCTCGGCGAACTCGAGGACGGTCAGCTCGACAGGGTTGCCGAGGTTGACGGGGTCGCGCTCGGAGGAGTGCATCAGCCGGTAGAGGCCATCGACCAGGTCGTTCACGTAGCAGAAACTCCGCGTCTGAGTTCCATCGCCGAAGACCGTGATGGGATCTCCGCGCAATGCCTGGTCCAGGAACGCCGGAACGATGCGGCCATCGTTCAACTTCATCCGCGGGCCGTACGTGTTGAAGATCCGCGCGATGTTGGTGGCCACGCCATGCTTCCGGTGATAGGCCATGGTGAGCGCCTCGGCGAAGCGCTTGCTTTCGTCATAGCAGGAACGCGGGCCCACCGGGTTGACGTTGCCCCAATAGGTTTCGACCTGGGGATGGACGAGCGGATCGCCATAGCATTCCGAAGTGGAGGACAGCAGGAAACGCGCGCCCTTCTCCAGGGCCAGTTCGAGCATGCGGCGGGAACCAAGCGAACCCACGTCGAGCGTTTCGATGGGATGCTCCAGGTAATCTTTGGGGCTGGCCGGCGAGGCGAGGTTCACGACCGCATCTACCTGGCCTTCGATCCGGAATGGCTGGACGATGTCCTGCTCGATGAATTCAAAACGGGAGTCGGCCCGCAGGTGATCGAGATTCGTACGGCGGCCGGTGAGGAGGTTATCCAACGCAACCACCGTGTGGCCTTCGGCCAAGAGGCGCTCACAAAAATGCGAGCCGATGAACCCGGCGGCGCCGGAAACGACAATGCGCAAGTATGACTCCCCTGTCCATTGTACGCGGAGTCCGTTGGCGCCCGGCCATGCTACATTCAATTCGAGTAACTAACATGACGGACGCATCATGGGTGGAACGGGCAGTGTTCGCCTTGGTCCTGCTCGCTTCGCTGGCGTTGTTCTGGCGAAGGTTCGAAAGCATACTGAAGGTGATCCGGTCGGCTCGGGAGACCCCGGGTTACCAGGTTTCCCCTGTGGGACCTCGGGTTCGAAAGTTCCTGTGGGAAGTGATGCTGCAAGGGAAGGTGATCTGGCAACGGCCGCTGCCGGGGCTGGCACATGCCTTCGTTTTCTGGGGCTTTTGTGTGTTTGCGCTCATTACAGTCAACCACGTCGCGGTGGGATTCGGCGTCCCGTTTCTGTCTCCTGAAGGCGCGTTCGGGCGCATCTATTTTCTATTCGTCGCGGCATGGGCGGTGGCGGTGGCGGTGGCGATTGCGGGGCTCTTCGTCAGACGCTTCTTTGTAAGACCGCGCTGGCTGGGAGAGGTCTCGCCCGAATCCGGCGTCATCGCCTTCCTGATTTTCGCGCTGATGGTGACCTACCTCGGCGGGTGGTGGTACGGCGACGGCGGCACCGCCGGGCACGTCTTGTGGTGGCTGCACACTCTGTGCCTGGCGGCGTTTCTGCCGCTGATCCCGGAGACTAAACATCTTCACCTGGCGATCAGCCCCTTCACGGTATTTCTGAAGCGCGAAGGGTTCAGCGCGATTCCGCCGCTTTCCGGCGACGAGGATTTCGGACTCACGACGGGCAAGGACGTCACGAGGATCGACGCGCTCCAGGCGTTCAGTTGCGTGGAGTGCGGGCGATGCACCGAGCACTGCCCGGCGTTTAACACCGGCAAGGTTTTGAACCCTAAGGAAATCATCCTGGGCCTGCGCGGATATTTGAAGGTCCACGGCACCGGGTCGGAGGAGCCGCTGCTCGCGAAGCACATTTCGGAGAAGGCGGCGTTCGAATGCACGACGTGCGGAGGCTGCGAGTTTCAGTGCCCGGTGGGGATCCAGCATCTTCCGGTGATCATTGGATTGCGGCGCGGCGCGGTGAATACGGGCCAGTGGGAAGACGAGCACGGCACCAAGCTGTTCCTCAACCTGGAGCGCAACGGCAACTCGCTGGGGTTCGCCTCCTCCGAGCGCCAGAAGTTCATCGAGAAGAACCAGCTGCCCTACTACGACGGCACGCAGGAATACTGCCTATGGCTGGGGTGCATGGGCTCCTACGACCCGCAGGGCCGCGAGATCGTGCTGGCGCTGGCGCGGGTCTTGCGGCACACCGGGGTGACGTTCGGGGTGCTGCGAAAAGAGAAGTGCACGGGCGACCCGGCCCGCCGGCTCGGGAACGACCTGGCGTTCACGCAGGTGGCGGAGGCGAACATCGAAACCCTGCGCGCGGCCAACGTGGGAAAGATGGTTTCGATCTGCCCGCACTGTGTCCGCACGATTGGGACGGACTGGAAGGAGGCCGGCGCCACCTTCGAGATCGAACATCACAGCGAACTCCTGGCGCGGCTGGGGGCCAAACTGCCGGCTCCGGCCGGGAAGGGTGAAACGGTGGTGTATCACGACCCGTGCTATCTGGGCCGGTACCGGCAGGTTTACGAGGAGCCGAGAGCGGTGGTGGCGCGGTACGGGGAGACGGTGGAAGCGGGCCGGTCTCGGGAGCGCTCGTTCTGCTGCGGCGCCGGCGGCGGCCAGATGTTCCTCGGTGAGGAAGAGGGCAAGCGCGTGAACGTGGAGCGGGCGCAGGAACTGGTGGGAACCGGGGCCGGAGTGATCGGCACCGCCTGCCCGTTCTGCCAGACGATGTTCCGGGACGCGCTCGGAACGTTCACCGAGAGCCCTCCGAAGCTACTGGACATCGCGCAGCTGGCGGCGGCGGCGCTTCCTCCGGAATCGGCCCCGCCCGCGTGACAATCGGGCGCGGAATGCTATAATCGGGTTTGGCGCGCGGAAGGATCACGCGCCAAGCTTCCAGTACAGCCATCCCGAACGGGCGCGTAGCTCAATTGGCAGAGCAAGTGACTCTTAATCACTAGGTTGTAGGTTCGATTCCTACCGCGCTCACCAGAAACACAATTCAAACCGCGTTGGGTCCTTTGACAGCCAAGTTGACAGCCAAGGGCTTTAAGACCGCATCCATCTTGTTCAACGCCTCCGCCTGCACGGCTTCCGCAATGTGAGTGTAGAGATTGGCGGTAAGGCTGATTTGCGAGTGTCCAAGGATCTCCATGATGGTCCGTAGCGGGGTTCCCTGCGCGGCCAGGAGGCTTGCACAGGTGTGGCGCAGGTCGTGAATCCGGCGTTTCGGAAGTCCAGCCGAAGCCAGTAGGCGGTGGAACCTCTTCAGCGTATTTGCAGGGTCGAGCGGTGTTCCGACGGGCGTGCAGAACACCAAGTGCTCCAATCAAGCAGTCTGGTCGGAGCGCCGTGAGTCCCGGATTTTGCAGGGCCGTCGATAGGCCCTCTGATCCCCCTCTCGATGCCCTTGAGGTTTATTCTCGCGGTGCGCTTCTGGGAACACCCGGTAAGCCTAGCTCGATCGGCCTCGATCGATTCGCGAAGGGCCTGCCTCTGGCTTGTTGATAATCCACCAAGGACTCCAAAGACTTTGTTTCGCAGGTGCGGTTTCGCGAATGACTCCGGGACCTCGCCCGTCACCAATGCCTCATACACCGCTTCGCAGATCAGGGCCTCCCGTTGTTCTTTCGTAACGGGGCGGCTGCGACGCGCTCGGTTAACGTTCCGCATCACCAATCTTGCTGGTCCATTGTACAGAATACGGCACGGGCCTGGCGCGATTTCGGTAGGGTCGCACAGCCATGCCCAGCAGAGACTCCGGCAAGTCAATGTTCAGTCAGCGGTACGTGGTTCTCGGGCGGCGCGCCGGGCACGGCGGCGTTCGGCACATCGGCGTCCGTAACAACACGGGATGCCGTTCTCGTTCCCCGGTGGGCGTTCAGGTAACGCGAATCGAACCTGCGCGCTATTAAACCGGCGTGCGGCCCTTCAGTAGCATTCGTTTCACCCCGGTCTTGCCTGCCCCGGCCCGTTCGCTCGATTCAGCGTTCCGATCTGGTTGTTGCTGGTATCGCCACCCAAGGTGGGGGTCGGGACTTCCTGACGAAAGAGTCGCAGGCCGAACTCGCCGGACCGCCAGGGCAGGAGGTTGTGATCCAGCGCGTCCGCCGCTTCGGAGGATGCCGCCCGTTACCCTCCCCCCGGTTCAAATACGCGAACGCTGGTTCCGTTTAAGACCAGAGGGTGCGATAATGCGATTCGCCAGGACGATGATGCGGCATGAGAAAAATGGTGGTCATAATGCGGCGTGGTCTGACAATCCTGTAACAAGCACTATCACCTATGAAAACTGTTCGCTTCCGGCTTCGTAAAGTGATTCGATGGGCTTTCCTTCGGATCATTCTAGCGGGCACGTTTTTTCTCGTGCCAGCGCAAGGGCAATTTGCCCAGCAAGGATCGAAACTTGTGGGCAATGGTGTAGTCGGGCAAACTGGCCAAGGTTCCTCATTGGCGTTGTCGGGGGATGGAAACACGGCCATCATCGGCGGTCCGGGCGATAACGGTAACATCGGGGCGGCTTGGGTGTTCACCCGCAGTGGCGGGATGTGGGCACAGCAAGGCTCGAAGTTGGTCGGGAGTGGTGCCACCGGGCAAGCAGGTTGCACATACTGTGCGCAAGGCCAAGGTGCCTCGGTTGCGCTAGCGGCGGACGGGAACACGGCCATTGTTGGCGGGCCTGGCGACAGCAACGGTGCTGGCGCAGTATGGATCTTCACCCGTAATGCGGGGGCTGGCCCCAGCAGGGTTCTAAGCTGGTCGGAAGCGGTGCGTTCAAGGGTTCAGTCCAAGGCCAATCGGTGGCGCTAGGGGCGGATGGAAATACGGCGATTGTCGGCGGTATCGGCATTGATGCGAACGGCTATCCAGCCGTTGCAGCCTGGGTGTTCACTCGGATCGGTGGGAACTGGACACAGCAAGGCCAGAGGCTAGTCGGCAAGGATGGCGCTGGCCCTTACGTCGCAATAGTTGGCGGTTCCGTGGCCCTATCCCAGGATGGGAACACCGCCATTCTGGGCGGGATCAACGATAACAGCTTTGTCGGCGCGGCATGGGTGTTTGCCCGGAGTAATGGCGCTTGGACCCAGCAAGGCTCGAAGTTGGTTGGTACAGGTGCCGTCGGGAATGCGCAGCGGTATGTTGAGCAGGGCATTTCAGTGGGGCTATCGGGAGACGGAAACACGGCCATCGTCGGTGGTTACTGCGATAACGGCAACGTTGGGGCGGCATGGGTGTTCACGCGTGGCGGCGGGACCTGGACCCAGCAAGGACCGAAACTGGTCGGCAGTGGCGCGGCAGGGCGAACGCTCCAAGGCCAATCCGTAGCGCTATCGGGGGACGGGAACACAGCAATAATCGGCGGTCCGGAAGCTAATGGCGGTGCTGGCGCGGCATGGTTGTTTACTCGTGTGGCGGCAAGCGCGTGGGGTCAACAGGGGGGAATGCTAATCGGCGATGGCGCAAATGGGCAAGCGGACTACCAAGGCTCCTCGGCAGCGCTGTCGGGGGATGGGAACACTGCCATCCTCGGCGGTCCCGGCGACAACGGCGGCGCGGGGCGGCCTGGGTGTTCACACGATCACCCGGAGCGGGAACTATTGCGTCGGTGATTTCGGCGGTCGTGAATGGGGCCAGTTTCCGACCCGGCAGTGCTTTGGTCAATGGTGTCACCTTCCAGACCAGCATCACGTCAGACACCTGGATTACGATCCAAGGAACGAGTCTCTCCCCCACGACGGACACATGGTCCAACGCCATCGTGAACGGCAACCTCCCAACGAGCTTGGATGGTGTCAGCGTACAGTTGCAGTCAGGCTGGGGTCTGCCAGTGATGGCATACATTGCTTACGTCAGCCCGAATCAGATCAATTTCTTGTGTCCGAATTTGCCGGAACCGTATGTGAGCAGCGGCGAATGGGGCCAGCCCTGGACCGTTACTGTCTACAGGCCATCCGGCGGAAGCAATGCGTTTACGGTATGGGATTACGGCGTTGCGGCGGCTTTGAATTGCTGCAACCCGCATTTTTTCTCTGGCCGGGTGGCTATCCTGTCGCTACTCGGCAGGACTTTAGTTACGCTGTCAAGAACGGCACCATTCCTGGTACAGTTACGGTACCAGCAAAGCCCGGCGACATTCTGATTCTGTGGGGTACCGGTTTCGGTCCCACGAGTCCACTTGCCCCAATGGGAACCGTCATTCCGTCGGGCACGATTTATAGCAGCGCGAATCCGGTCTCGGTCACAATCGGCGGTCGAACAGCCATGGTATATGGCGCAGCGTTGACCCCTGGTGCAGCGGGTCTGTATCAGGTTGCGATTCAGGTTCCCCCGTCTCTACCCGATGGCGACTATAACCTCATAGCGACCGTCTATTACAGCCAAACACCCCCAGTCCTGCTTACAGTACAGCAATAAGCCGATGGGAAGCATGGAACATCTACCCAGACCGAATGGCCCGTGCTTCAGCCAGATAGTCCATCGCGCCTCTTTTATTCGTCTGCCAGCGCGATGCGGTGCGCCACAAGCGGGCGAATGTTCAGGCGGAAGAGTGCGGCGGCTTCCCTTTGGAGAGTTTTGCGTTTAGGATCACGGCAGGCTACTATTGAGCCGAAGTCTGAGGTAACCAGGTCCGGTGTCATAGATAGAACGCTTTGATTTTCGGGACAGGGAAATGCGGGCGCGCAGCCCGACTTCCACTCTTATGCGGTTGCCCTTGTTTGGTAGTCTCGGTCGGCACGGCGCGTTGGCCTTTGGCTCACGTTGTTAGCTTTCTTGTTAGAATGTATCTATCCGCCCTGCGTCAAAACCACATCGAGAATGGTAGGCGCAGATGTTCCGGGAAATGGATGGCAGGCGCTAAAGGTTACACGATTGCGGGGCTTTGTTTTCGATATCTATCCTACATCGGTCGAAAGCTGGTCTGAGGACCCGGGTCCGGGGGCAACCGAAATTGGCCCGAGTTCCCTCTAGAGTTAAAGGCGGACCAGCCAGACATTACTGGGGTTCTCGACCCACTCGATGTCCCCAATAAAGTGAAGTCGGACGCATGGGTCACCTTTTACGCCGCCACCAGCGTGGAATCTCTCCGCTCAGGACTCGACAAGCTTCCGCTACCGCAACAGGCCAGGGCAGATCTCTTGGCTAAGAAATGGGCGCAGGCATTTGCGGCGGAGTGGAACAGAACGGGGGCGGTCGATCGCAGGACCTTCACTATCAGGCCGCTACTGGGCTGGACTGGCCTAACTTCCTTGCCCAGTTTGGCTTGGCACTAGCAGCTGGTTGCGGCTTGCTTTGGGCTTTGAACCAACCAGTTGAAGGCCATCACTGTCCGTCATTGCCTGAGGGTCCAAGGGGCTTGGCGGATGCGCCTCACACGACACCGAACTTCGGACAACAGCAACAAGCGAACGATGATCTCGCATTGCGGAGAACCCTCCTCATCAAATGCCTCTGGGACGAAATGGTGGTCGAGAGGCTGATCGGATATGAGCGAGAGCGCAACCCGAGAGGTAGCGTTCGAGACTGGTTAGTTGCCGCAATTGAAAGATGGGATCACGACAATCGGTAAGCCATCGCCTTTAAGCCTCATGCTTTTCCTAGTGGAAGTTATTGGGCTTGGCCCAGGTGACGCCGTTGCCATGCGTGGCTGGGTGATATCCGGCCATGAGTTGCGGGCGAATTCAATGGCAGAGCGGGTCTGAAAGAAAAACGTCTGGCCACGTTCGGGCCGGGCGCGGGCTGCGTCGTGCGCGAACTACCGGATCGGCTGGGCCTTGGCGGCCATCCTCCGAAATGTTGACAAACGTATTTCATATCTGTCAGATTCTATTGCACTTAGCTGGAAAGAAGCGGTATCCTAGATTATGCAATATCAAAAAGCAATACTCACTTTCAACGATCAGAAAATGTCTTTTCCGGTGCGCGCCAATACTCTCACTTTCACAGCTTTGTGCGACGAAAGTGACCCGGCGTTGAACATTCTAGGGAGGGAGGGATTCAAAGTCCTCTGGTATGGTGATCCTCTCCGAGATTATGTCGTGCAGAGCTTTGATCCCAAAACGAAGACAATTACGGTTACTCCAAGGCAAAGGCTGTCCTGGTCCGCAGATCCTACTGAGGGGGTGTGATAACCACAGGATTATGCTCTGCGACGGCTGTACGGCGCTGAGCAGGTTCGGCCTGAAGTTGCCACCGATCCCGACCGAAATTTGACAGCCAATCTGACAGCCAACAGGAAATGCTCTGGTGCACTCCGTGTTCCTGGTGAACGAAGCCTCCTCCAAAGTTGTTGATTACATACACGTTATAGACACCGTGATACGCCATGGACGACGTTCCGCCGGACTCTTAATCACTAGGTTGTAGGTTCGATTCCTACCGCGCTCACCAGAAACACAATTCAAACCTTTCTAAGAACATAGCGCTGGATTTTCGGTGGCCACAGGTTTTGTAAACTCGTGCTCGTCAACACCACGCTCGACGGCGTGCTTACAGCGCTACGCAGCCATGAAAGTGAGCTGCGCCGGTTCGGCGTGTCGCATGCCGCCGTCTTCGGTTCCGTCGCGCGCGGGGAGGCCACAGAGGCGAGCGACGTGGACGTGCTAGTGGAACTCGACGACCGCCGTCCGATGGGGATTTTCGAATACCCCAGGCTGAAGCTGTACATCAGAACTTAAGGAACGCCACCCGGAAATCGATTGGGCTGCGGTCGCGGCTGCGGGGAATGTTTACCTGCTTGGGAACCACGATTGCTCAATGGAAGGTGTAGGTCAGGCATGCCTTGAGCAAGATTGGCGGGGGCGGTTGGCCTTCGATGGATGTAAAGGAACAATCGATATGGCTTGGATCCTTTTATTTCTCGTTCTGGCGATCATCTTTGCCGGCGTGGGGTGGGGGCTGGCGATCGCCGCGCTGAAGATTCTTTTCTACATATTTGTCGCTCTGTTACTGATCAGTCTGATCGCTAAACTGGCGCGCAGAGTTTGACGTTGCCCGCGCCCGTGTCGATTGAATGATGCGGGGCGCGGGCCTTTTCAGCACCGGCTAACTCAGGCGATTATGACGACGCTGGGTTTGTAGTCCATGTGAAGACAGCCGGGAATCGGTGTAACCCCGAAGACCTCCGGCATGGTCATGGGCGGCTTGTCGAAATGGCCGGCGTGCTCGCCAGGGTCCTTGTAGAAGACTTTGATGCCCCGAAACCGGATGGAAGGATACCGCCGCGCCGAGGTCATCGAGTTGTACTTCTGCACTTTTGCTTGCGGGGTACCGAGCCCGTCTGCATTGATGACGAGTTCGACGTTGGCGTAGGTTTGCAGGCTCGACTTATTGCGGATCATGCCCTGGTTGAACTGGTGCACGATGAGGATCTTCTTCGTGTGCAGCCCTTTCGAGGAAACATAGTCGTTGAGGATCTTCTGCACGTCGTTGATCTGCGAGGCCTCCACCGATCCAATGGGGATTCCGGGATTGGAGTGCCCCGGCACTACGTGAAATTCGGGATCGATGGCGACGTGAACATTGTCGTATTTCAGGTATCCGTCGTCGATCATGCGCTGCACCTGGGTCACCGGATCGGACCTGCCCAACTGCGTATCCAGGACAACGACCCAGCCCCGAGCGGCGGCGGACTCGATGTATTTGGTCACGATATTGCGCCCCAGGCAGTCCAGGCAGTTGGAGGAGTGGCCGCACGGAATGCCCATGGCGTAGATGAGCTCGATTCCGATTTTCACGCCCTTGGGCCCGTTCAGTGAATCGATTTCGCTGACCCAGGGGTGCTGAATATGGCTTTCCATGTCGGAAAAGCCGCTAAACGTCCCCAATCTCCCGAGGATCGGCGCCACGCCGAAGCCGCGGCCGTAAACCGTGAATAGCGTGTCGTGTTCCAGCACGCCGGTGGGGCCGCCGCCGCGTATGGTAAACCCCAATTGCAGGAACAGCACCGCCGATGCCAGCAGCCCGAACCCGACAGAAAATGTACGCGTGCGCCGTTTCATCCCTGGGACCCCCGTTAAGCACATCCTCGGGACAGCACGGAAGTCACCAGCGGACGGTTCCGCCCGGGGGCGTCTCAGCGAACAGGCAGCAACGTGACGGTGGGCGCGGCGCACTCGTCGGCGCTCGAACCGCAGGCGCGGGGCGAGAGATCTTTATTCAGGCAGACCCTGATTTCCTCGAGTTCGCCATCCCGGTAGCAGGAAGTGCGGAAAGCGCTGCGCGGAAATGAGGGATTCGCGGCCGCGAGTTGCGACTCCACCTCCGCGGGCGTCAGTTGCAGTTTCCGATCCGGCTGGCCGAAGGCGGCGGGTAGGGTTACGGAGTCGCGCGCTTTGCGGAGGTCCGCAAAATACCCCGCCGCGGTGAGTCCGCTGCACGTTCCGTGATCCACCCACTCATGCTGGATGAGCGATTCGGTCGGGATGTAATGCAGGGTCACCTGGACGATGGCGCTCGAGACGGGACTCGCGGGAGCACACCGCTCCGGACCGCGCGAGTTTTCTCCCTGTGGCCAGAGTCCGTGCACGACAAAGCCGACGCGCCGGCCGGAGCCGCACTCGCGCGCGCTCTTGTTGCCCTGCGGCTGGTCGCAAAAATCCGGCGCGTAGGACAGCACCAGGAGGTAATACGAAAACTGCCCCGGCGAGGAGGCCCTCCTCCTTCGGGATTGCGCGCGGGCGAAACCGTTCGAGAAAACGGCGAGCAGGAGCGCCACGGCGAGTAGACGGGAGCCGGATATTCGCATTCGGACATTTTCCCGCACATTTACTCCGGCGAAGAAGTCGAAATTCGCAACGTCAACGTTATCCCGCGGCCGGGAAACATCCGGGAAACTCTCGGACCACAGGTCCCTGGTAGGCCCCGCACCGCACTGGTACGAGCAGTCCTTTCGTTGTCGCCCGGGACGCCGGAAGATGGATTCGGGCACGAGAACCGGGCGAGGCGCCGGCCCGAAGCCAGGCAGGCGTTCACCCCGAGGAGGTTTGACGAAGTGTTCTTGACTATTCTGGTCCCGCCGGCGATCCTCGCCGTCATCATCCTGGCGGCGGTGAGTGGAAATGCCGCCCGCAAACGAAGGGAAACGCGGATTTGCACCGATATCCGGCGGGTGCTCGAAAAGATGAAGCCCCTGGCCGCCCCCGGCACGTTCGACGCGGACGTTCCGGCGGCGGCCCGGACGGGATCGCCAATTTGAAGGATGGTATTGCCGTGGGACACGACGAACTCGTGATTCAGTTCAGCGCGCTCGCCTCGATGATTTACATGATGGCGTTCACGGCGCTTTTCGACGCAGTCGTCTGGCGCCACCGCTACCCAAACCGGAGGATCGGCTACCTCCTGGCACAGTTCTGCCAGAGCCCAGCCGCGTGGTAGAAGAAAAGGCCGGCGCTTGTGTGGAATTGCAGGATACCGGCCTTCCCCGGGATCTCCCGTCGCTCAAAAGCTGACCAGACCAAGGTCGCGGAAGGGCCAGAAGAACCCCTGACGAATGTGCCGGCCTATTTCTGGTAACCAGATTGCTTCCTCTGCTCACAACGCGGCATTTTTCGACAGTTCTGATCCGTCGATAGCGTGATTTTCATCATTAGGAGGGCGATTTGGCGCTCAAGGTGGGGGATGTCCTTCGGGAGCACGCGTTCCTGCGAGGATTATCCGAGGAACAGTTTGCCGCGTTGGCGGGGATAGCGGGCGAGGTGGAATTCCAGGAGAACGACATCGTATTGGAAGATGGCCAGCGGTCTACCTTCTTCTATCTCCTGCTATCCGGAAGTGTAGCCGTGGAACTGCGGACTCCCCGCTACGCGGTTTTAGTGGAAGCGGTGGGACCGGGCCAGGTTTTCGGCTGGTCGGCCCTGCTGAATCAACAGGACACCCTGTTTCAGGTCCGCGCGAGGGAACTGACGACCGCGCTGCGGTTCGACGGTTCGGCCTTGAAGGCGAAGTGCCGCGAGGATTCGAGGCTGGGCTGCGAAGTTCTCGGCCGCTGCCTGCAGGTTGTGGCCGGGCGGGTGCGCGCCACCGAGCTGCGATTCGCGGAAATGTGCGGAATCCGCGTCTGAATCGGATCGGCGGAACAAATCCGGGCGCCGCGGCGTAAGTCTCTTTCGATAGAAGGAGACCGCATGACTGCCAAATCCCTGCTGCTGGCCTTGACGATCCTCCCCCTGGCCGGCTGTGTAGTGGAAACCGCCGGGCCGACCCACCACGAATTCAGTTCGTTCGACCGGGACAAGGTCGAGACCCTGCGGCTGAACCTGGTGATGGGGGTCGGCCAGTTAACCGTGGGAGGCGGTACCGATAAACTCGTTCGGGCCGATTTCGGCTACAGCGTGCCCTCGTGGAAACCGGTGGTGGATTACAGCACGGCAAACGGGCGCGGCGACTTGACCATCCGGCAGCCCGAAACCCACCACGCCAACTTCGGCCACACCGAATACCGCTGGGATCTGCTGCTCAACCGCGACGTGCCGCTGGACCTCTCGGTGCATTTCGGCGCCGGAGAATCCAAGCTCGACCTGGGCAGCCTTTCGCTGCGCAGCGTCAGCGTGGACATGGGGGTCGGCAAGGTCGAGATGGATCTGCGCGGCATGCCGAAGCAGAGTTACGACGTGAGGATCAATGGAGGCGTAGGGGAGGCGACCGTGCGCCTGCCGGCCGATGTGGGGATCGTGGCCGACGCGCACGGCGGCATCGGCGATATCCACGCCAGCGGACTGCGCAAGGAAGAGGGCGGCCGGTATGTCAATGACGCTTACGGCACCGCGAAGGTCACGGTCCACGTGACTGTGAACGGCGGAGTGGGGTCGATCCGCCTGATCGCGGACTGATCCAGGCGGTCCCGATCCAGGCGGTCCCGTTTGCTTCGCGGGGCGCGGCGGATTAAGATCTCTGTATCCATTCAACCGGATTGAGAGGTTATCAATGATCCGCAGAGCCCTGCTCGCCGCCACTCTTCTGTTTGTGCCCGCAATTTCGCAGGCTCAAGTAAAACTGCTTCGCCACCCGGCATACTCCAGGGGCAAGGTCGCCTTCAGCTATCTGGGCGACATCTGGATCGCCAGCGAAAACGGCACCGACGTGCGCCGCCTGACGGATAATACGGCCCGCGATGTCTATCCGCGATTTTCGCCGGATGGACAGTGGATCGCGTTCTCCTCGAACCGCGAGGGCAACGACGACGTTTACGTGATTCCGGCGGCCGGCGGGAAGCCGAGGCAACTGACCTTCCACAGCGCCAACGACACGGTGGCCGGCTGGACGGCCGACGGCAGGAAGGTGCTTTTTTCTTCGGTGCGCGGCAAGGGCGCATTCCCCACGGTGGCGACGCTGTTCGAGGTGCCGCTCGAAGGCGGCGCGGAGCAGCCCGTTCCCACGGATTGGGGCGCGTCCGGAAGCTATTCGCCTGACGGGAAAAAGATGGCGTTCATGCGGCATCCCTCGGTGTGGTCGCGGAAGCATTACCGCGGCGCGTACGCGGCGGATCTCTGGGTGATGGATGTCGCGGGCAGGACCTACACGAAGGTCAGCGGGCAGGACGATTACAAGGGCAACTGGCTGTGGCCCATGTACGGCAACAGCGGCGAGATTTACTTCGTCTCCGACCGCACGCCGAACGAGAAGAACATCAAGTTCGGCGGCCCCGAGGCGATGAAGAGCATTAACAACATCTGGAAGATATCGGAAAAGGGCGGCAAGCCCGTGCAGGTGACGCACCACGAAGACGGCAACCTGTACTTCCCGAGCATCTCGGCCGATGGAAAGGTGATCGTCTACGAAGATAATTTCGGGCTTTGGAAGCTCGATACGGCCAGCGGCAAGAGCACGGAGATCCGCATCGATATCCGGTCGGACGTGAAGGAGAACGACACCGAACTGGTCACGATCAACAACGAGGCGGAGGGCTTCCACCTCTCGCCCTCGAACCGCCGCGCGGCGATTGTGGCGCACGGAGAGATCTTCACGATCGCGACGGACCGCGGCGAGCCGCAGCGGGTTTCGGAAACTCCGTGGCGCGAGCAGGACCCGCGGTGGTCGCCTGACGGGAAATGGATCGCCTTCGTCTCCGACCGGACGGGGCGGCAGGAAGTGTTTCTGGGCGACGAACCCGGCAAAACGCAGAAGCAGGTGAGCGACGTGGACTGCGACAAGTCGAGCCTGGTTTGGGCGCCGGATTCGAAGTCGCTGATGTGGAGCGGCTCCGACCACAAGCTGCGGCGCGTGGATATCGAAAGCGGGAAGACCGACGTAGTGGCCTCGGCGGATGCGGGGAACGTGGCGAATCCGCAATTCTCCCCGGACGGCAAGTGGATTTCGTATTCGAAGCCCGACGACCTGCTGCGCACGCACGTTTATGTGAAGAACCTGGCGGACGGGCAGGAGCACATGATCTCCTCCGACCAGTTCCAGATTGCCCAAGGGGCGAAGTGGACGCCGGACGGCAGAAAACTTCTGTTCGTCGGCGGCGTTGGCCTGCCGGCCATGGCTTCGCAGGGCTTCCGAGGCACGCCCAGCCAGCTTTATGCGCTCTCGCTGACTCGGATCGAGAAAGCGCCCGACGACCATGAGATCAATACGGAAGCCCAGGCCATGGCTGCGCTGAACGAGGAAGCAGCGGCCGGCCGCGGCGGACGGGGCGCGGGGGCCGGTTCGCGGCCGACGCAGAATGTCGCGGTGAAGATCGAATGGGACGATATGGAGCGGCGTATCCAAAAACTGACTACCCTGCCTGCCTCGGTGAGCCTGGTAGTTCCCGCACCCGATAGTAAGACCTACGCCTTCATGGCGATGAGCGGCGCCCCCGGAGCCGCGCCGGCCGAGGGCGCCGGTGGCCCGGCCCTTTACGTGATTGCCGAAGACGGCACGCACATGCAGCGCCTGAATACGACCATCCCCACCGAAGCCGGCCGCGGCGGACGCGGTCGCGGCGGCTTCTTCGGCGGGTTCAATGAACCGCAGTGGTCGCGCGACGGGCGGACCATTTATATGTTGCAGGGCGGCGGCATCTACGCCGTTTCGGTGCCTGCGATCAACACAAGCGAAAACGGCGCCACTGCCGGGACAAGCGGCCGCGGAGGCCGGGGCGGTGCCCCAACTGCGACCACTGCCGCGGGTGCGGCTCCCGCAGCGGCCCCCAGGCGCATCACGTTTACGGTGCGGATGGTGATCGACCGGCCGGCCGAGCGAAGGCAGGTCTTCGAAGAGGCGTGGCGTGTGATGAAGAACCGCTTCTACGATCCGAAAATGCACGGCGTGAACTGGGCCGCGGCGAAGGACAAATACGAGTCGCTGCTGCCGCACGTCGTTGATACGGACGAGTTGCACAACGTGGTGATGGAGATGATCGGCGAATTGGACGCTTCGCACACGGGGATTACCGGCGGCGGCCAACTTCCTGGCCAGGCGCCCTCGGAGGAGCGGATCCAGACGCGATACCCGGGGTTCGAAATGGAACCGGACGCATCGGGATACTACAAGGTTGCGGCGATCACGCGAAAGGGCC
Source organism: Bryobacterales bacterium (assembly GCA_963796485.1). GTDB lineage: Bacteria > Acidobacteriota > Terriglobia > Bryobacterales > Bryobacteraceae > CAWCDJ01. The sequence continues at coordinate 653,787 of CAWCLV010000004.1, read as the reverse complement.
CGGCGGATAAGGAGTACGTCAAGCTGGCTCCTGGCAACTTCATCCTGGCGGTGAACGGAAAGCAACTGAAGACCACGGAGAACTACTGGCAGCTCTTCAACGTTCTTCCCGGCCGCAAACTGGACTTCCTGGTGAACTCCGCCGCCTCGACGGAAGGGGCATGGACGGTGGAACTCGAGCCGCTTTCCACGCTGGCGCAGGGCAACCTCGAATACGAGAACTGGGTCTACGGGCGCGAGAAGATGGTGGAGAAGCTGACGAACGGGCAGATCGGTTATCTGCACATCCGCGCCATGGACGCACCCTCACTCCAGAAATTTCAAGAGGACCTGATTGAAAACCGCGATAAGAAAGCGCTGATCATCGATGAGCGGTTCAACGGCGGCGGCGGCATCGACCAGGAACTGCTGGAAATCCTCAACCAGCGAAAGCAGTACCAACTGACGCGCGGCCGCGATTCGGTGGATGTGCCTCGCCCCGTGCATACCTTCTACGGGCCGATGGCGGTATTACAGAACGAGCGTTCGGCGAGCGACGCCGAGATGTTCCCCGACGGCTTCCGGGCACTGGGGCTCGGCAAGATCATCGGCGTCCCGACGATGGGCGCCGTGATCGGCACCGGCGCTTTCGGGCTGCTGGACGGGTCGCAGATCCGCACCCCGGGCTCGGGCGTCTTCACCGTCCGCGGCGAGAACATGGAGAACTTCGGCGTGCAGCCCGACATCTGGGTGGACAACGGCCCGGCGGATTTTCTGGCCGGCCACGACCGCCAGATTGAGAAAGCGATCGAGGTTCTGCGGCAATAGGCAGCAGGCCAGGAGGCCGCTTGTCGATTGGATGAACCTGTTGCCGCGGCCTGCGCGGAGAGTAGTCGCGATCTGAGCCAGTAAGTGGGCAGGCCTCCGGCCTGCCCGGTGCTGATAAGTCAAAAGCGGGCAGGCCAGGAGGCCGTTGTCGATTGGATGAATTTATTGCCGCGATCCGCGCCGAGTGTAGGTGGCGATCTGAGACAGTAAGTGGGCAGGCCTCCGGCCTGCCCGGTGTTGATAAGTCAAAAGTGGGGCAGGCCAGGAGGCCGCCCCACTTGACTGCGATGGATGAACCTGGTTGCCTTCTGCGGCAATAAGCCTCGAAGCGCTGTAGCTTACTCGACCGTCAAAGGTACTTTGTTGCTCGGCTGGCTGTCGGCACTGATGTACAGCTCCGACGTCCCGGAATTGAGCACCAGGGGAAGCTGCACCTCGATCAGGTAAAAGCCGACGTATCCCGGTACGAGAGTCGCGCGAGTTACCGTGACCGGGGCGCCATCGAGATAGACCTTGATGGAGGCGACGACCGCCGGAGGGTTCTCGAGCGGCGCGGCCAGACCGGTCGGCCAGTCGGGGTTGACCCGTCCGAGGCCGGTGGCCCAGATCTGCAATTTTCCGTTCGAGTGGGCGCCGTTGCGGATGTCGAGAGGCAGCCCGGTTTCGGAATCCCAAAGCATGGGGGCGCCGTCGCGGCCCACAATGATGGCGGGCGAAACCGGCTGCAGCGCGAGCTGCCGCCTCACGGTTCCCCCGGAGGTTTCGAGCGAGAGGGCCACGCTCGATCCGGTGGCTTCAAACGGGACCTGGATTTGGGATTCGGCGTCCGATGCGGCGAGCACAGGGTAATCCAGATCGCCGCCTTTCACCGAATTGACGCGCCCGCCGATGACGCTCAGGAGCGACCCGGGAGCGGCGGGGCGAGCACTGAAATCGCCCGCACTCACGATCCGCAGAGTCTGGAGACGGTGCGGAGCGGCCGTCGCGTAGACGCCATAGCCGTCGAGGGCCGCGTATAACTGAACGCCCGCCGGGTCGAGCGCCACATCCATGGCGCGCGCAGGCGGCAGCGTACCGGAAAGGCTCGTCCAGTTTACCGGGGTGGTGCTGGCATTCTCGAGATCGGCATTCGCCCAGAAAACTCCCCGGTCCGTAGCGACGTAGACCGCGCCGGCGGCCCGGTCCGCCGTGACGGAATGGGCCGGTACGTCCGGGAGATTGCCGTCCAGCCTGTCCCAGAAATTGCCGTAGTTCGTGGTTCGAAGCACGTGCGGCCCTTTGCCGCTCAATGCCGCCAGAGCGACCCACGGCTGGGCGGGATCCACGAAGATCCGCTCCACCGCGCCGGAGACTTCCGCGGGCATCACGGTGGCGCGAAACGTCGCGCCGCCGTCGGCGGACACCCAGATGCGGGCGTCGGCGGACCCGAGATAAACGGTATTGCCGTTCTGAGCCACGGAAGAGAGGCGGGCTCCCACCAGGGGCGAATACTTTTGGAGAAGCGCCGCGTCGGTATCCGTCACGTTCGGGGCGGGTTGCCAGACCGGAGCGCCGGGCGGCAGCTCCAGGGCACCGAAGGCGCCGGCCAGGATACGGATGCCGGCAGTTCCGGAAGGCGTGGAAAGGATCCGCCGGACCGCCAGGTTGGGAAGGAACTGGTTGAGCCCGCTCCAGGAAAGTCCCCCATCGCGCGAGCGCCAGACACCGAATTCGTTTGCGAGGACGATCTGATTCTCGTCGTTAGGAGCGACAGCCACGCTGTTCTGCCCGGGGCCGACGACTGACTCGGATTTGAAGGCCGTAAGGTTCGCCCAGGTGTGGCCGCCATCGTCCGAACGGAACAGCTGGTTCCCTAAGGCGTAGATATGAAACCGGTTGCCGGCGATCACCCGGGCGCCGGATTCGGGCAGCCGGGCTGCGGTGGCGGAGACGGGAGAGGGCGCGGGGGCCGCGTCCTGAGCCGGAACCCAGGTTTCGAAATCGGTAGTCTGGAAAACGATGCCGGACCGGGTCTTCGCGAAGAGGGTGGAGCCGTTTCCACTGAACCAGACTGTCTCTACGGGACCGGTCGCAGGAGCGGCCAGGGACAACTCCACTGCGGAACCGCCGACCTTCCGCCAGTCCGAGGAGGTCTGGCCCGAGGCCGAAATTGCCACCACGAGCAAGAGCCAGAGCGCTCCACGCGCTGTTCCCTTATGCCACACGACTGAGTCTCATTTTACCGCAAGTCCTCTGGGATCCCGCCACCAACTTGCTGAATTCATAAGATTTGTTGTCGAAAGTTAATGTCGGACCTCTATTTGCGAAGCAGTTTTGGTGCTAGACTTTGAGAGTCTGGCTCCGGCCATGGTTTCGGACCCCCGGGTTTGAAATGGGCAGGTGCATTTTGCGGAACTTGATGCTCAAGCGGACTAAGCGCTGGCTGCTTACGACATTCGCGCTATTTGTATGCCTGGCTCCGCTCCGTGCCCAGACCGACGCGGCAGCCAAGGTTGTCGAACGGGTCGGGCAAGTTTCCACCCTCGAGTCCGGTTCCTTCTCAGCGTTGAGCGTGGGAAGCACGGTGCGGCCGCAGCAGATGATCGTCACTGGCCCGGATAGCTTCGTACGCTTCCAGGTGCTCTCGGACGGCAGCACTTTCGAAGTTTACGCCAACTCGAAAGTGGTGTTTCGGGAAACGATGGGCGACTGGCGCCACATCCTGAACCTTTGGATCGGGCGCGTCAAGGTTTTCATCCAGCACGCTCCCGGCGTGCCGAATCCCAATAACGTCACGACGCCGACGGCGGTGATCTCGGTCCGCGGCACGGTATTCGACGTGGTGGTTCGGGACGACGACGGCACCACCGACGTTGCGGTGGACGAAGGCTCGGTGGCGGTTCGCAATGTGACCGCTCCGGGGTCTGCAGTCCTGCTTGGCCCAGGCGACACGATCACCGTTTTTAAAGGGCAGCCGCTGCTCGGACACCAGATCGACAAGGGCAACCTGATGCGCAACGCCCTCCGGGTGGTGCGCGACACGGTCTACCAGGTACTGCTGAATCGGCAGGCGGGCGCAATTCCGGGGCCGGGCGGTGGTGGCACGGGGCCCTCGACCGGCGGCGCCCAAGGAGACAAGGGCAAGACCGGCAACGGTGGCTCGACCACCGCACCGGGCGCTCCGCCCGCTCCTACGAGCCCGGGAGCACCACCTCCGCCTCCAGGCGGCGGCGACTAACGTCAACCTTTCACTAGGCGGCAGTGAGTAGAATCGGCTCAGCCGCGGTAATCACCAGTGTGTGCTCGTAGTGCGCCGCCAGGCTGCGATCTGCCGTGCGCACGCTCCAACCGTCTTTGGTGATATAGCCGGTACCGGAGCCGGCGGAGATGATCGGCTCGATCGTGATCACCAGCCCTTCGGTGAGGCGCTGCCGGAAACGCGCATCGTGATAGTTCGGGATGCTGGGCGGTTCGTGGATGCTTCGGCCCACGCCGTGGCCGCAGAACTCGCGCATCACCTGGAAACCGCAGCGCCGAGTCTCGTGCTCTACGGCGCGGCCGATATCGTAGACCCGGTTTCCCGCCCGTGCGGCACGCGCGCCCTGCTGAAATGCGGCCTCGGCGCAGCGTACGAGGGCGGCGGCAAGGGCGGACGCATCGCCGGCCGGAACGGTGACTGCGGCATCCGCGAAATAGCCATCCTTTTCGGCTACCAAGTCCAGCTTGACGAGATCGCCCGCTTCGATGATTCGGGATCCGGGGATCCCATGTATCGCTTCATCGTTCACGCTGATACAAAGCGCGCCGGGAAAATTGTAGATTTTCGGAGGCGCCGCTTCCGCACCCCGCTCGTTCAGGACGCGGGCGGCGACCGCCGCAAGTTCCGCCGTGGTGACGCCGGGACGCACTGCGGCGGCGGCGCGGTCGAGCGCCATCCGCACGATACGGCCGATGAGGCGGAGTTTCTGGAGCTGCGACTGGCTGCGGATCGACATGGCTTTTTATTGGGTCACCGCGGCGTACCGGTTCATCTCAAACGTGCCGTGACATATAATCTGGCGTGAGGAAGGCATGACGAACTCCCACTCCCGCCGCAGTTTCCTGCAGTCTGGCGCCGCCGCCGCAGCCAGCGCTTTCACGATTGTCGCCCCGGAGGCCGTTCGAGGCAGCCAGGCGAATTCTCAATTATCCGTGGGCCTGATCGGTTGTGGCGGCCGCGGATCCTATGACGCGAGCATCGTCAACGCCGATCCGCGGGCGCGCATCACTGCGATGTGCGACAAGTTTCCGGATCAGTTCGACCGCTCGGAAACCACCATCAAGACCACGTCTACCAAGAAGTTTACGGATTTCGAAAAGCTGCTGGCCGATCCCGATATCGACGCGGTGTTCATCGCCACCCCGCCGTTCGAACATCCGCGGATGCTCGAGGCGGCGATCCAGGCGAAGAAAAACGTTTACTGCGAGAAGCCTGCCGGAGTGGACGTACCGGGGGTGAAGCGAGTGATGGCCGCCGCGAAAAAGGCCGACCCGTCGAAGACCATCGCTTTCGGCTACCAGCAGCGGTACGGGCCGGAATACCTGGAAGCGTACAAGCGAATCCAGGCAGGCGAGATCGGCGAAGTGGTGAATGCGCGCGCCTATTGGATTGCGAACGATCCGTTCACCCGGCGGCCGTTCTCCGACCCGCAGGTGGAGAAACTGCGGAACTGGTTCTGCTACAAGGAATACTCGGGCGACATCATCGTCGAGCAGGATTGCCACAACCTGGACGTCCTGCACTGGTTCCTGGGCGGGCTGCCGCTGAAGGCCGTAGGGCGCGGCAACAAGAAGGTCCGCAAGAGCATGGATATCCTGGACAACCTCAGTGTCATTTACGAATGGCCGAACGGCTATTTCGTGAATTTCGAGGCGAACCAGCTGACGCCGCGCGGGTACAACAAGATCGGCGAGGAGTTCACGGGGACGAAGGGAACGATCACGACGTCGCGCGCGAGAATGGTGCACTACAAGGGGCAGGGCAAGCCCGAGGACATGCCGACCAAGCGCGACATCACGATGGACGCGATCGACAACTTCCTGACCCGAATTCTCACGAACAACCCCGAGAACGCGGTAGAACGGTCGGCGCTGAGCACGTGCGTCGCGCTGCTCGGGCGGATGGCGATCTACACGGGGCGGGAGACCACGTGGAAGGGCGATATCGGGATCGGGTAATGGTCCGGGGGCTTATAATCGGAACGTGCCGCCAAGAGAAATCCTGATGGCCGTCGTAGCCGGATTCGGGCTGATTGCGCTTGGGCTTTTACGAGGTCCGGCCGCCGGCCTGAAGCGCGGCATCGAGCGGTTTCACCTAGGATTGGGCGCCCATCCGGTTTATTGGGATGACACCCGGCGCGAATGGCTGCCGGGTCAAGCGTGGCTGGCGGTAGTCGGCGGCGCTGTCGTGCTGTTGGCGCTGGCAGCCTGGCTCGCCGGCTACTAGCGGCGTTGCGGGGCGGCTGCGAACTGCGCTATCCTGGAAACTCGAATACTCTGTAAGGATTAGCTTTAGCAAAAGATGGCAAACACTGTTTCCGCGATCAAGCGGATGCGCGAGACCGAGCGTCGAACGGCATTCAATCGGAAGAGCAAGACCCGCCTGCGGCACCAGATTCGCGCCATGCGGCGGGCGATCCTCAGCAAGGACGCTAATGCGGCGGCGCAACTGCTGCCCCAGACGTTTTCGCTGATCGACCGCTCGGCAAAGAACGGCATTATTAAGCAGAATACGGCTGCGCGGTACAAGTCGAAGCTGCACGTCAAGGTGAAGGCGCTCGCGGCACCGGCGGCGTAAGTCTGCGGCTGAGCGACGGCCGAGCTTCGCTCGGCTGGGCAGGCCGGGAGGCCTACCTTACTAACTGCAGGATGAATTGTTCCATGACGATGCGGTCGTCCGGGCGCGCGTCACGGAGACCTTTGTCGGCTTCGTAAATCAGTTTCATCGCGCGCTGGAGCTGGCCCGTGTTGAATTTGCTCACGGTGCTCCAGATCTGTTCGGCACGCGATCCCCACATCGGAACACCCATCCGGGTGAAGTGTCCCTGAACCTGCTGCATACTTTTGAGACCGGCTTCGCGGGCAACCAGCGCCATGCGGAACTGCGTCGAGAGAAACGCCAGTGCGAGCGGCAAGTACTCTCCTTCCCTGGTCAGCGTATCCAGGATTTCCAATGAGCGGGCGCGGTCGCGTCGTCCGAGCGCGTTGACCAGCGCGAAGATGTTGGTGGAGCGCGCGTCGGGAACCAGCACGGCGATATCGTCCACGCCTACCTGGCGGCCCGCGGCAAATAACGAGAGCTTCTCGATTTCCACGCTGATGCGGGCGATATCCGCGCCGAGCGCCTCCACCAGCAGGTCCAGCGCGGCAGGGTCGATTCGGAAACCGGCGGCCCGCACCAGCGATTCGGCTTCCTGGCGCGCCTCGTGGTTCGAGAAGCGCCGCAGTTCGACGACTTCGCGGATGGCCGCGTAGAATTTGCGGACGCGTTCCTGCTTGCGCTTGTCGTCGCCCTCGAAATCGAAGCGGCTGGCCTCGAACACGATGACCACGCCGGGTGTGGGGTCTTTCAGGTACTCGTTGAGCGGAGCGGAATCGCCGGCGCCGCCCGATTCGCCGTCCTCGTCATCCGCCGCCGCCCGGCCGCGGGGCAGCGCCGCTTCGGCATTCACGATCCAGATGAGCCGGTCGGACGCGAAGAGCGAGAGCGAACGCGCATCGTCGAGGATTTCGGCCAGCGTCAGCTCGCTGAGATCGTGCTGCGCTATCGCGTTCTCCGGAACGGTGGCGAACAGGGCATTCTTGAGGCGCCTGCGCTCGTAACCTTCCGTGCCCAGAAGCAGCACAGCCGGGGGCAGCTCGTTCCGCTTGACGCGGGAGAGCAACTGGGAGGGTGTCAAAAGTCCTCCAGGATGGCTGTCACGATGCTGCGCGCTACGTCCTGGCTCAAGCGGCTCATAGCGGTATCGCTTTCGTCGAAATAGGACTGCGGATCGGTGGTGATCTCGTACCGCTCCCGGAACTCGGCGCCCGGACGGTAGAAAAGCACCTTCCCGGTGGCCCGCTCGGTGAGTTTCAACTGGACATTCACCACCACCTGCACGCCCGTGGCGCGGCCGGAAGCCGGATCGAAGATGGTGGGATAGTTCGCAAGATTAACAATGGCGCCGTTGAGGACGGCGTCCGCCTGGCTTGGATCGGCCACGATCCGGAAGCGCGTGCGTGTATTGAACTCGCGGGTAATATCGGCTGCGAGAAGAACGGGGAGTTTGTTCCGGGTGCTCATGTTGCCGAACGCGGGGATGGCGATCGTCTTCACGGTTTTCGGCATCAGGGCCGCGTGGCCGCCCACGTGATAGCCACATCCGGCGCTGAAGAGTGCCAGCGCGGCCGCCGCCAGACGCCTCATACCAGCTGCCGCGCAACAGCGACGGCGTTTTCAGCGGCCAGCCGGAGGTTGTCGGCCACGAGCCAGAACCAGCAGGCATCGGCGTTGTTGCGATCCGGGAGGATCGCGCCGACAGCGATGCCGCCCTGCCCGGCCTGGCTCACGTTCGTCGGGGGCCCGGTGTCTTCGCCCCGCACTTCGATCTGATCCATAGCCAGGTGGCTTTCGAGCATCTGAACATCCGGACTGTCCTCGAATTCCACCCAAGCGGAAAAGCTGTAGCCGTGATACACCGGCGCCTGAAGCAGGCGCAGCGACGGCATCGGCGGAGCTTCGCCCTCGCCGGGGAGGTCAAGCAGGGTGGCCAGATGGCGCTCGATCAGCAACTCGGCGCTTTCGAGCTGCACCGGGGCCTCCTCGCCATAACGCGCCAGCATGTTGAAGCTGAGCTGCGAGTCGAAAATGGCTTGCGGCAGGCTCTTGAAGGAGAGCAACGAAATGGTCTGCTGCTGGAGTTCCTCGACCCCTTTCGCGCCATGCTCGCTGGCGGGCGCGAAGATCTGGATGACGGAGTTGCGGATCGGGTCGCCGGCATGCAGCCGCCGCAGAAAGAGCGCCAGGGCGATGGCGGCCGGGTGGGCGATGACGTGGACGGCCGATTCGGCCTCGTCCGTTTCAGACTCCACGGATGGCGCACGGAGCCGGGCATCGGGCCGGTCTTCGGCCTGAAAAGTGAGGTCGATGATCGCGGCGTCCGGCGGGTCGCCCTCCAGTTTCAGGGCCTTCCGGCTGGACTCGGCAGGACCGGCAAGGATCACGGCACGCGCACCGGAAAGGCTCGCGGCGTTCAGACCCCCGACCAGCGTGGGTTCGTCCCCGACTCGAGTGAGGAGTCCGGCCTCCTCGCCCTGGGCGGCGATCAGGCGTAGGGTCAGACCGGGAGCCCCCGTCGCGACGATGTCGCGGATCTCTCTACCGAGCAGTGTTTCGCTGCCGACCAGCGCGATGTTCTTGGAATCAGCCAACCTGATGCTCCGGGGTTTGAGATGGGTGCACGTGGCGGAAGCGGCGCCGCACGATTCCGCCGATCCGGATGACGATGCCGCTGCCGACATAGCAGGTCGCCATGGCCAGGAAGACCGGCTGCGGCCAGTTCCAGATGGCGTAAATGAATCCGCCGATCACAATGATGATCAACGGCGTGTGCGGCTTGCTGAGATTGATCCCTTTGAAGCTGTAGTAACGCCAGGTGCTGACCATGAGGAAGCCCAGCAGGGCCAACAGCGCCAGCCACAGCACGGACAGGGGCCACCATGCGATCGGCACCGCATCGGAGGCAAACACCACAGCCGCCACCATAGCCGCAGCCGCCGGAATCGGCAAGCCGACGAAATACTTGCGGTCGGGCCGCCCGGGGTTCTTGGGGACCGGGTTCTTCTGAATGTTGAACCGCGCCAGACGCGCGGCGCCGCACAGCAGAAACAGAAATGCGATGAAGTAGCCGGCGTTGAACAACTGGCGCAGCACCGGCTCGCCGAGGCTCGGGTCGATGAACTGCACGCCCCACGCGAACGCCAGGACGGCGGGGGCCATTCCGAAGCTGACCACATCGGCGAGCGAATCCATTTCCCGGCCGAAATCGCTGGTGGTGTTGGTCATGCGGGCGATGCGCCCGTCCAGCCCATCCAGAAACACCGCGAAACCAATCGCTTTGGCGGCGATGGCGAAGTGCTCGGGAGCGCCCGCGGCCCCGGAAGCGGCCAGCATGGCGCCCTTGAAGGAGCGGAGAATCGAGATATACCCCAGGAAAATGTTCCCCGCGGTGAAGAGAGTAGGCAGCGCGTACGCCGCACGCCGGGGCCGGTGGTCGGGCGAGCGCGGATCAACCAGGCGTTCCCTAAGCCCCACCGGTGCCTCCCCTATCGGAGCGGCGGGCGATCACGCTCGATCCGGCGACAACGCGCTGGCCCGGTTGAACGACGATCTCCCACTCCGGGCCGAACAGCACGTCAACGCGCGAGCCGAATTTGATGAGGCCGATCCGTTCGCCGAGAGCGACGTGGTCGCCCGGCTTGCGCCGGAATACGATTCGCCGGGCGATCAACCCGGCGATCTGCTTGAAGACGACGCGTGTTCCGTCTCCATCCACCGTCACCACGTTCTGCTCGTTCTGGGTGGAGCACGCTTCTAAGCTGGCGACGTGAAAGGCGCCGGGCTGATATTTCACGTCGGCGATGGAGCCGGCGATCGGAGTGCGGTTGACGTGCACGTCGAAGATGTTCAAAAAAATACTGATGCGCTGGAGGGTGGGGCTCTCGGGTTTGACGGCAACTACTTTGCCGTCAGCGGGAGCGACCGCGACCGGACCCGAGGGGATGACGCGCTCGGGATCGCGGAAAAAGTACAGGCAGAAGACCGCGAGCAGCCACAGTGGAATCGCGAACCACGGGCTCAGGAGCCACCATACCAAGCCCCCGGCCCCGGCTAAAGCCGCCGCGTAGAGAATACCGTCTAGTACGATCACCTACTAATATTTTCGCATGCGCCGGACTGAATCTGGCTCACTCTCTCCGGGGGGCCCGGTGAACGGCGTGGGTGAGAGCCGGGCGACAACCGAGGTTTTCTGAACTTTTCCAGCGGATTTTCGTCTGGCCTTCCGAGAGGAGTCGAATGAGACTACTGGCATGCATCCTTCTGCTGGCCGGCCTGGGACTGGCAGACGACATCAGCGGCAAATGGTCCGGCACGCTATTGCCGGACGGGCGCGACGCGTCGGGCGCGTACATGATCCTGAAACAGACCGGGGCTGCACTCACCGGAACCGCTGGTCCGGACGAAAACCAGCAGATTCCGATCGATAAAGGAAAGGTCGAAGGCACGAAGGTCACTGCCGAAGTGCCGACCCCGGACGGGCCGGTTTACAAGCTGAGCATGGTGCTGGAGGGCGAGCACCTGAAAGGGGACGTAGTTGCTACCAATCCCGACGGCGGGACGATTAAGGCGAAGATCGATCTGACGCGCGTCAAGTGAGGCAGGGGCAGGCCAGGGGGTTTTCACAATCGCGGGGTTCCGTGGAAGTCGCTGCGGCCCGCTCCCGTGAGGAAGCGGGCCGATTGCTGCGCACGACGACCCTACTTTAGGCTTGCCTGGAGCGTTCTCCACTCCTGAGTCAGTTTTGCGAGCGCGGCGCGGCGCGAACTGACGGCGGCGACGAGTTGCACGGTCGGAGTCGCGTCGGCGGATTCGAGCGTTCGCATCAGGGTATTCAGCGCACCGGTGACGCTGGCGATGGTGTCGGGGCCCGCCGCGACGAAGCCGCGGCCCCCGCGCCCGCCTCCGGTGGAGCCTTCGATGGCCTGGGATTTTCGGTCCAGTTCAGCGCCGCCCGGCGCGCCGGCCAGTTTTTGGCGGGCAGTCCGGATCTCTTCCATAGTCTTTTCCGCCGCGAGGAGGTCGCCATAGATCGCCTTGGACAGCGTGAACTGCTGCTGCAACCCGAGGGGCGGCGTTTTCACGCGCGGATCCATCTTTAGGGTCAACGGCTGCATATAGCTCTTGCCGTCCACCGTCAGTTTCACGGTGTAGCGCCCGGGCGCCGCCCAGATGGAGTTGATCGAAAGCGGCGTATCGTGCGCGATCGCCTGCATGGCATAGCCGCCTCCGCGTCCGCCTCCGCCGGCAATCGGGGTGTAGTGCATGTCCCAGAGGAAGCGGTGCATTCCGGGAGCATTCGGAAGGCTTTGGGCCGGCCTCACCCAATAGGCGGGGATGGCCAGCATGGGATCGACCGGCGGCTCCGCATCGTCGCTGGAATAGCGGCGAACGAGCGCGCCGGCGGAGTCGTGGATCTCCAGCGTCACCGGGCTCGATGGCGAGGCGGCCAGGTAGTAATCGAAGATCGCGCCGTCCGGTGGATTCCTGGATGCGGGTTCGTCGGGCGGCAGCGGCGTATCGGTATTCATGTCCCAGCGCACGCGGATCGCGGTTTCGGGCTTGTAGAGGTGGGCGGGGGCGGACGCCACATCGGCATCGATCTGGCGCAGCGGCGTGATGTCGTCGAGAATCCAGAAGCCGCGGCCGTGGGTGGCGGCGACGAGGTCGTCGTCTTTGACGATGATGTCGCGCACGGAACTGGCCGGCATGTTCAGGCGCAGCGACTGCCAGTTGTCGCCATCGTCGAACGAGACGTAGACCGCGCGCTCGGTCGATGCGAACAGCAGGCCCTTCTTTTTCGGGTCTTCCCGAACGGCGTCCACAGGCGCGCCGGGAGGAAGGCCTTTGACGATCTCGCTCCAGGTCTTGCCGCCATCGTGCGTGCGAAAGATGTGCGGCTGGAGATCGTCGAGCCGCAGCGTGTTGATGGCGGCGTAGGCGGTAAGCGCGTCGAAGTGTCCGGCATCCACGATCGAGACCTTCATCCAGGGGCCGATCTCGGTCGGGGTTACGTTCTTCCAGTGCAGTCCGCCATCGGCGGTGGTCTGAATCAAGCCATCGTCGGTGCCCGCCCAGATCCGGTTGATATCGAGCGGCGAGGGCGCCACGGTGTAGATCACGCCGCGCTGCGCGGGCTTGGCCGACACTTCCTCACGATACTTGCCGATGCTGGCGGGCTGCTCCCAGGTTTTGCGGGTGAGGTCGGGGCTGACCTGCTGCCAGCTTTGCCCGCCGTCGCGCGTTTTCCAGACGGTGTTTGCGGCGAAGAAGAGAACGTGGGGGTCGGCTTGCGAGAACACCACGGGCGCGGTGCGCACGGTACGGAAATCCGCCGAGCGGATGGGCTTGGGAGCGACGTTCGCCACCTGGCCGGTGCGGCGGTCGTAGCGCGTCAGTTTGCCGCCGTAAACCAGATCGGGGTTGAGCGGGTCGGGCACGGCGTAGCCGTACTCTTCGACTCCCACGGGGTGCCACTCGCGAAACGTGATTTCGCCGTCGTTGCCGCGGCTGGCCACGCAGGCCGAGCCGCTTTCCTGCTGACCGCTGCACACCCTGTACGGGAAGGCGTTGTCGGCGTTGGCGTGGTACATCTGCGCGGTCGGCTGGTTGTACCAGGAACTCCAGGTTTCGCCGCCGTTGACCGTGACAATGGAGCCCTGATCGCTCACCAGAAGAATAATTCGTGGATTCTCGGGATTGATCCAACCGCCCTGGTAGTCGTCGCCGCCGGGCGCGCCGCGAATGCCGGTCCAGGTCTTTCCGGCGTCGGTGGACTTCCAGGTAACGACGCTGGCGACATAGACTACGTCGGGGTTCTTCGGATCGGGCAGCGGCACGGAAACGTCGCCGCCGCCGATGCGCTGCGCGGGGCGCGGATCGGTGGTGGCGCGGACCCAGTGCTCGCCGGCGTCGTCGGAGCGGTAGATGCCGCTGCCGCGGCTGACGGCCACCGAGGCATAGAGGCGGTTCGGATTGGCGGCGGAGATGGCGATATTGGCCTGCACAAACCCGTCCGCGCCCGAGGCCATGCCGTGGGTGAGCGGCCGCCAGGTGGTGCCGCCGTCGGTTGATTTGAAGATGCCGCCGCCGGGGCCGCCCCACGAACTGTTCTCCCAGGGGCCCTGGCGAGCTTCCCAAAGAGCGGCGTAGACGACTTCGGGGTTCGAGGGATCGATTTTCACGTCGTTGGCGCCGGTGTTGTCGTCTTTCCCGAGCACCTTTTCAAAGGTCCGGCCGCCGTCGGTCGAACGATACAGGCCCCGCTCCGGATTGGGCCCGTAAGGATGGCCGAGGACCGCAACGAACAGGCGGTCGGGGTTGCGCGGGTCGATCGCGATCTGGGGAATCTGCTGGCCGTCACGGAGACCGAGATGTGTCCACGTCTTCCCCGCGTCGGTCGATTTATAGATTCCGTCTCCGGTGGAAAGATCGGGGCGCTGCAAGCCTTCGCCGCTGCCTACGTATAGGACATTGGGGTCCGACGGAGCCACCGCGACCGCGCCGATCGAACCGGTGGGCTGCCCGTCAAAGATGGGGCTCCACGTGCGGCCGTAATCGTTGGTCTTCCAGACTCCGCCGTTGCAGACACCGATGTAGAACACATTCGGCTGGCCGGGTACGCCCGCGGCGGAACGCGTCCGGCCTCCGCGCAGCGGCCCGATGGAGCGCCATTGCATCTCGGAGAAGAGCTTGGAATTGTAAGAGGCGGCAAATGCCAGGGACAGAGAACACAAGGCCAGCGCCGGAACGCGCAAAAAACGGAGCATTCCCGAAGTATAACGAATGGGCGGACGAGGAGGTCTATCCCTACCTGGCGAAGCGACGGAAGAAGCTGTCGGACTTCCACCCGGGGCGCCGCGACTCATCCGCCACGCGTACGAGCAGCGACTCGATGACGCGATCGAATTTCGCCGCCGCCGCGGTATCGACGGGTTGCGCCAGATCGTCGGAAGGCTTGTGATAGCGGTCGCGAACCCAGACGCGCCGGGTGGTCTCGTCCGGGGACCCGGATTCATAGCCGAACTTGAAGGCGAGCGAGGGAATGCCTTCGCGAATGAAGCTGTACTGATCGCTGCGGATGAAGCGGTTCTGTTCCGGTTCGCGGTCGGTCTGCACATCGACTCCGAGTTTCTTCGCCGCCGAGCGGACGTCGTCGCCGAGGGTGGATTCGGCCAGTCCTTGCACCTCGATGACCTTGAGCGGGTAGAGCGGCAGGAACATATCGAGATTAATGTCGGCGACGATCTGTTTCGCCGGGACCGTGGGATGCGCGGCGAAGTAGCGGGATCCGAGTTCGCCCTTTTCCTCGGCGGTGACGGCAAGGAACAGCACCGAGCGCTTCGGCCTGACGCCCGATTCCTTCATCAGCCTGGCAATCTCGAGCACCGAGGCGATGCCCGAAGCGTCGTCCATCGCCCCGTTGTACACCGCATCACCATTGACCGGGCGCCCCACCCCCAGATGATCGACGTGGGCGGACATGACGACGTACTCGTTCTTGAGGCGGGCGTCGGAGCCGGGCAGCAATGCGGCCAGGTTCGCCGCCTCGAGGGTCCCATTTTTGACGGCGGTTTTGGCGCGCAGGGAAAATGCCAGAGGGAAGTGCGGAAGAGGTTGAGTGGCGGCGGCCAGTTTCTCAATCTCCTCGAAAGTGTGGCCGCTGCCCTCGAAGAATTTCGGGGCGCCGTTGCGCGAGATGGTGAGGGCGATCTGCTCGCCCGCGGATTCCTGAAGCGCGGGGTCCGCCAGAATCACGCTCAAGACAGGTTGCGGCGGTGCGCCGCCGCGGCCTCCACGGCCGGCAGGCGCTCCCGACGGCGCGTTCGGCCTGGGATTCGGTATGGAGGCGAACCCGACCGCTCCCGCGCGCCGGAGGGCGGCCCAGCGCTCCACGCCGGAGGAATAGTGCGATTTCACGTTCCCGCTGGCATGAAGGGGCCCGGCAGCGTTCACGTAGACCGCTATTTTGCCCCGCAGATCCATGCCCTGGAGTTCGTCGAAATGGGCCTCGGGCACGGACATGCCGTATCCTACAAAAACCATGGGGGCCTCGAGCGAGGGCGCCAGGTCGGCACGGCTGCTGAGATTCGCGTCCTGGCCGAGGGCCAGCGGCTCCGCCCGGCCGTTTCGGACCAGGGACAGGCTGCACTCGGACGGGATGAGTTCGCGGGTCAGGAATCGCACGGGCTGCCGGTAGCCCTGAACGCCGGCCGGCTGAAGCCCGAGTTTCTCGAACTGGCCTTCCACGTACTTGACGGCGAGTTCCAGTCCGTCCGTGCCGAGGTTGCGGCCCTGCAAGCGGTCGCTTGCCAGAAACTCGATATGCGACCACCAGAGTTTGCCTTCGGCGGTATAGTCGGCCGCGACGAGCCCGGCGGCGGCACAGAGGAGAAGCGCTGGAACCTTCATAAAGTTCGATCTTATACGAGTAGCACAGTGCTCCGGGCGCGCCGCAGATGGGCGCGGGAAAGACCACGCCAAATGGCGCGCGTGCGGGTAATCACGCCGTCGATTTGCGGTCCGGTGCTAGTCTGAAAACGATGTCCACGGTGAATCACCAGATAACGCTGGCTTCGCGGCCGACCGGTCTCCCCAAGGAGTCCGACTTCCGGCTGGTTGAGACGCCCGTTCCGAAGGCGGGTTCCGGGGAGGCGCTGATTCGCTCCATGTACCTCTCGGTAGACCCTTACATGCGCGGGCTGATCAGCGGGAAGACCTTGTATGCGAAACCGGTGAATCCGGGTGAAGTGATGGTGGGGGGAGGCGTCGGGCGGGTGGTGGAGTCGAACGACCCGAGGATTGCCACCGGCGACATTGTGGAAGGCATGCTGGGGTGGCAGGAGTATGCCGTAGCTCCGGCCAAGGCGCTCCGCAAGATAGACCCCGAGGTCGCGCCGGTGAGCACCGCCCTGGATGTGCTGGGGATGCCGGGCCTCACCGCTTATTTCGGCCTGCTGGATATCTGCCATCCGCAACCGGGCGAGACGGTGGTGGTGTCGGCGGCGGCGGGCGCCGTGGGATCGATCGTCGGGCAGATCGCGCGGATCAAGCGGTGCCGCGCCGTCGGCATCGCCGGAAGCGACGAGAAGATCCGCTTTATCACGCAGGACCTCGGGTTCAACGACGGTTTCAACTACAAGACCGAAACCAACTACGCCGCGAAGCTCCGGGAACTGTGTCCGAACGGCATCGATATTTACTTCGACAATGTGGGGGGCCCGATTACCGACGCAGCCATTAGCCTGATCAACACGCGCGGCCGCATTGCGGTGTGCGGACAGATTTCGCAGTACAACGCGGAGAAGCCCGAGCTGGGACCGCGATGGCTGGGTCAACTGGTGGTCAAGCAGGCCAAGGCGGAAGGCTTTTTGGTTTCGCAGTTCGCCGACCGGTACGAAGAAGGGCTGCGGCAGCTCGGCACATGGCTGCGGGAAAACCGGATCCACTACCGCGAAGATATCATGCAGGGGCTCGAGAATGCGCCCCGCGCGTTTACGGGCATGTTCGAGGGGAAGAACATCGGCAAGCAGCTCGTTAAGGTCGCCGATTAGCGCCGGAGATCACTTCGAGCGATTCCTGGACGACGCGCAATAAAGCGGCAATCGTAAACGGCTTCGGGAGCAGAGCGAACCCCTTATCCGTAACGAATCTCTGCACCATATCCGCGTCGTGAAAACCGGAGATAAACAGGACAGGCAGCTCCGGCTGGCGGGAGCGCAATCGCTGCGCCACGACCGGGCCGGTAAGGTCGGGCATGATCACATCGGCCAGCAGGAGGTGAATCGGGGCCCCAAACCGGTCATAAACTTCCAGTGCACCCCGGCCGCTATCGGCGAGGAGGACCTCGTAACCGGCACCCGTCAGAGTCTGCTGGATGAGGCCGAGCACGGCCTGATCGTCATCCACGGCCAGGATGGTGGCTTTGGGTACAGTGTGGGATACCGAGGGCGCGCCTGGCATGGATTATTTCCCCCTGGGGTTATTCTGGAACCGGCGGCGACTGCGGATATTCGAGGCGCATGCCCATTATTTCCCCGACGATTTTATTATACGGGTACCAGCGGCCCGACCCGGTACTCAAAGGGGCTACTTGGTGGGTTCTCTCACGTTCGGCGGATCGGACTACAAATAAAATAAAAAAAGGGCAGCACGGAGTGAGGAGTTCGTCTGCCCTACATCCAAGGAGCCTGTTACTGAGCCTGCGCCATGGCGACGATGTGAATGCGGCGGTTCTTCTGCCAGCACGCCTCGTCATGGCCGTCGCAAATCGGCTTTTCTTTGCCGTAGCTGACCGTGTGGAGCTGGTCGCTCGGTATGCCGATCCCGACGAGATAGTCTTTGGCGGAGTCGGCGCGCTGTTCCCCAAGCGCCATGTTGTACTCAGCCGAACCACGTTCATCGCAGTGACCTTCGATGGTCAACTTATAATCGGGATAGTCCTTAAGGATGTCCCGCAACTCCGTGGAGTCCGACTGCAGCGCCTGGATAGCATCCGGACGGAGCGTGTGCTTATCGTAGTCGAAGTAGGCGTCTTCGATGCGGGCCAGCAATTCGTCGATCCGGGCTCGCGTTTTAGCGTCCGGGTACCTGGATTGCGGCGTAGACGCTACGACGGGCGTCTCGCGCTGGCGCGGAGTCGTCGCTCTCATGGGCGCGGCCGGCGCTGAGCGTGTCGGTTCGGGGGCCGGGGGTGGCGTAGCGGCAGCCACCTTCTTCTTGGCGCATCCCGCCCCGATCGTCAAAATAGTCGCGACGGCAACCATGACCAGGTCGCGAGATCTTTTCATAGAAAACCTCCTATAAATTATTTATCGGCTGTCGCGGACTCAAAAACTATCCTGTTAGGACAGGATTCTTACGGCCCGCCGGTTTGACTACACTAAGGTGTGGAGTTGCCCAAAGTCCGTCGTCCCGCCTGGTTGCCGCAGTCCGGCGAATACCGGCGCCGGGCGCCGTGGCTTGTATTGTGGCTTGGCTTCGGCGGCCTGCTGATTTCGATTGCGGCGGCGGGCGTCGGCACGCTTCTCTCCTTCGACCACGTCCGCCAGGACGAAACACGGATCCGGAAGACGTTCTTATATCGCGAGGGCGTGCTGGACCAGATTCGCTCGCATATTTATCTTTCGGGGACGTACGTGCGCGATTTCCTGCTTTCCCCGGATCCCTCGGGCGCGGCGGCCCAATCAGCCCGCCTGACCACGCTGGAGCGCGAGAGCTACGCCGCTCTCGACTCCTTTTCCCACAACGTGGAACCGGACGGCCGGCAGACATTTGCCGCCCTCAAGACGGAGATCGAGGCGTATTGGACGGTTCTCGACCGGACGATGGACTGGACCCCGGAGCAGCGAAGCCAACTGCGCGATTCGTTCTTTTACGACGAGATGATCCCGCGGCGGAATGCCATGCTGACGGTGGCGGACCGGATCAGCGTCGCGAACGAGCGCAGCCTGGCGCGGGCGGAGGAGCAAATGACCGCCGCGTCCGACGGGCTTCGCCGGTCGCTCCTCATCACTTTCGGGATCACGCTCCTCGGCGGCATCCTGCTGGCGATGCTCACGATCAGCCATACCCTGCGCCTGGAGCGCGAACTGGAGCGGCGTCTCGACGAGAACGCACGCGCGCGAGCGGACCTGCAGGAACTCTCCGCCAAGCTCGTACGGGCGCAGGAGAACGAGCGCCGGACCCTGGCCCGCGAGCTGCACGACGAGATCGGGCAATCGCTGTCGGCGATTCTCATGGATGCCGAGAGCGCGGAATGTGCAGCCGACGCCGCCGAGGCGCGGGAGCACCTGACCGCGTTGCGCGGCGTGGCGGAGCGGACGGTCAACCAGGTGCGCGACCTGGCCCTGCTGCTGCGGCCTTCGATGCTCGACGATTTCGGGCTGGTGCCGGCGCTCAACTGGCACGCCCGCGAAGCGACCAAGCGGACCGGCTTGAATGTGGTGGTCTCGGCGGACGACGAGGCGGACGATCTTCCCGACGAGCACAAGACCACCATTTACCGGCTGGTTCAGGAGGCGATTAATAACTCGGCACGCCATGCCAGCGCGCGCACCATCGAGGTGGAAGTGCGCCGCGAGGCGGACCGGGTGCGGTGCTCGGTGAGGGACGACGGCACGGGTTTCGATACCCGCTTTGTCCGCGGCCTCGGGCTCCTCGGAATGGAGGAGCGGGTGCGGCGCCTCGGGGGCAAGATCGAGATCGATTCGCAACTCGGACGCGGGACCGTCATCCGCGTCGAATTGCCGGTAGTGGAACTGGCGCAGACGAACGGAAATAATGCCTATTCGCGTGTTGCTGGCTGACGATCACACCGTCGTTCGGGACGGACTGCGAGCGCTGCTGGAGCGGCAGCCCGATATGACCGTTGTCGCGGAAGCAGCCGATGGACGCGACAGCGTGCGCATGGCCGAGGAACAGAACCCGGACGTGGTCGTGATGGACATCGCCATGCCCAACATGAATGGGATCGAAGCGACCCGGCGCATTGTGGCCAGTTGCCCGGATACGGCGGTCGTGATCCTCAGCATGCACCAGGACGAAAGCTACGTTCTGCGGTCGCTGAAGGCAGGCGCCAAAGGCTATCTCCTCAAAGACTCGCTGCGTTCGGATGTGATCGAGGCGATCCGTTCCGTGGCGCAGGGGCGTTCGTATCTTACGCGCAAGGTCAGCCGCCTGCTACAGGAAGATTACGTGCGTCAGTTGGACCGGCGCGGCCTCGACGACAGTTACGACCTGCTGACGGACCGCGAGCGCGAGGTACTGCAACTCGTGGCCGAAGGACGCACCAATAAAGAGGTGGCCTCGCTTCTGAACGTGAGCCTGACCACTGTGGAAACGCACCGCACCCACATCCTGCAGAAGCTGGGACTGCACAGCGTCCCCGAACTGATCCTCTATGCGGTTCGCAAAGGCATTATTTCCTGACGTGTCTTGATCCTGGTGGGGCCGGCGTCCCGTCCGCGCCGGACCTTCAGGTCCGGTCTTCGCGTGCGCCGCGAAAGGCCGGCGTGGACGCCGGCCGCGGACCGGAGGTCCGCCCCACTTTTTAGGATGTGTGTCCATACCCTGTCCACGGTACATGAGAATAGTGTGTTCCGGGGATAAACTTCAGGGGCCTTTCGCGCATCTGTATAAATGGACAAGGACGCGGCGCCCGGCGGCAGACGGCCATTTCGGCCCGGCTGGGTTTGACGCGACAAGGAGGAGGTTACATTGAAAAAGTTTTTTTCAGGCGGACGCCCGACTGGTGCCGCCATTGCAGTTGCTTTCGTTTTGGTTGCCGGTTATGGAATTGCGCGGGCCGACCGCATCGTAGCGCATAACGTTCCGGCGACATTCCACTTTGCGAATCCGGCGGAGAGCGGGAGCCATGACGGCTTCGCACCGGTAGTCAAGCGAGTGCTGCCCGAAGTCGTGAATATCTCGTCATCGAAAGTAGTGAAAGTGCAAACCGGGATGGGACCCGGGATGGATCCGTTCTTTCAGCAGTTCTTCGGCGGCGATGTTCCGCAGGGCCACGCGCGATCTGAGAAAGAGCAGAGCCTGGGATCGGGCGTGATCGTCAGCCCGGAAGGCTATATTCTGACCAATAACCACGTGGTGGACGGCGCCACCGATATCAAGGTGACGCTCTCCGATAAGCGCGAGTTCACGGCCCGCGTGGTGGGCACGGATCCGCATACGGATATTGCGGTCCTGAAAGTGGATGCGGGGACGCTGCCGGCCATCACCATCGGCGACTCTTCCAAGGTGGACGTGGGCGATTATGCTCTCGCCATCGGCAACCCGTTCGGTGTGGGCGAGACGGTGACGATGGGGATCGTGAGCGCCAAGGGCCGGACGAACCTGGGGATCGAAGACTACGAAGACTTCATCCAGACGGATGCGCCCATCAATCCGGGCAACTCCGGCGGCGCGCTGATCAACGACCGCGGCGAACTGGTCGGCATCAACACCGCGATCATCGCGCACGGCTCGGACGGGAACCAGGGGATCGGCTTCGCCGTCCCGGTGAATCTCGCCCGCGAAGTGATGGACCAGCTCCTCAAGAACGGAAAGGTGGTCCGGGCGTATCTCGGAATCGTGCCGCAGGACGTCACGCCGGCGATCGCGAAGGCGTTCAACGTGCAGGAGTCTCACGGCGCCCTGGTGGGCGATGTCAGTTCCGATAGCCCCGCCCAGCATGCCGGAATCCAGAAGGGGGACATTATTCTCGACGTGAACGGCAGGGCGGTTACGGACGCCAACGAACTCCGCATGAGCATTTCGATGATGGCCCCCGGCACCAGCGTGAAACTCAATGTGCTGCGCAACGGGCAGAACATTCCGATGGACGTTCGCCTGGCCGAGTTGCCGACGCAGCAGGCGGATGCGACCAGCAGCCAGGGCGACGACCAGAACGCGCTGGCCGGCGTCTCCGTGGACAATCTGACGCCCGACACCGCGCACCAGCTCGGCCTGCCGCCGAGCACTTCGGGCGTGGTGGTCACCAATGTGGATCCGTCGAGCCCGGCGGCCGACTCGGGACTGCACCCGGGCGACGTGATCCAGGAAGTCAACCGGAAACCGGTGCGGAACCGGGCCGAGTTTGAAGCAGCCGTGCATAACGGCGGCAAAGATCCGCTGCTGCTCGTGAACCGCGGCGGAAACACGATGTTCGTCGCAGTTTAAATCCTCCAATCCCCGACTCGCGCGGCTCCGCAAGGGGCCGCGCTTTTTTGCTTTTCAGGCTCCCCTCACCCCGGCTTTCTCGCCGTTCGAAACCCGGAATGCCGGTGCGCTGTAGTCTTTCGGGATGTAGTCGTCGGGAATCGCGATCCGGTTGGCGTCGCGCAGCGCGGCGAAGTGCGGGGAACAGATCTCCACGCCGGCGTTGTTGAACTCGTCCTGAATATTCTGGTGCAGGTCGCTGTAAATCTGCATCATTGCCGCGGCCTCGGCCGTGTAGACGTTGATCTGGTACTCCACGTAGAAATCGTTCAGGGCAGTTTGCAGGACGAACGGTTTCGGCTCGGCGAGGATCCGGTCCGTACGCGCGGCGGCGGCAATCAGCAACTGGTGAATCTGGCGCCAGGAAGCGTCATAACCGATCGTGACACTGGTGTGCAGGATCAGGGCGCCTCCCCGGCTGCCCACGCTGAAATTGGTAATCTGTCCCGAGAGCACCAGCGAATTCGGAACGGTGACATCTTCGTTCTTGATGGTGCGCAGGCGCGTGGCGAGCAGCGTGCGTTCCGTGATGTCGCCCAGGGTGTCCGCGATCCGGACGCGGTCTCCCACCTGAAACGCGCGGGTGTAGGTGAGCAGGACACCGGCCACGATATTCCCAACCGCGCCCGCCGACCCCAGAGAAACGAGAAGACCGAAGAAGATGGACACGCCCCGAAACGCGGGAGACTCGCCCCCGGGCACGTAGGGGAAGGCCACGACCGCCGCAAACGCCAGCACCATGATGCGGACGAGTTTATAGGTGGGATCGGCCCATTCCTTGTAGAAACCGGGGACCGCGATGTTGCCTTCCTCCACCTGTCGAAACAGGAAGCGGCAGAGCTTCAGTACGTACCAGGTGGTCACGGCGATGATGGCGATGGTGAATAATCCGGGCGCGGCCGAGGCGACCGCGTGCCATAGGGAACCGAAGGTCGTCAGAATGTACGCCAGCAGAGTCGTCGAGATGCCGCGGGTCTCTGGCATGATCCAAAGCAGCAGCAAAAGGAAGAGATAGAAAACGAGCACAACGGTCAGGGTTTGCGCCAGCCTCGTCGCGGCGAGCAGTGCCCGGGTGATCCTCTGCGCGGAGAGCAGTTCCACGTTCTGGATGCGAAGGCCGCGAATCCGGGTGCCGCGCCAACGATGCAGGTGCGCCCGGAATCTCCGGTAGAGAATCCGCTGGATCTTGAGAACGATAAAAAGCAGCGCCACCAGGCAGACGGCCATCAGAAAATCGAGCAGCAATCTCCGGATTCCGTGCGCCTCCCGCGAGACGTCGAGCGCCGCCTGCATGTTGCGGGCATAATCCGCCGCCAGTTCCCTGCGCGGCCTGCCGGCGGCCCGTGCGTCTTCATCGGTGACGACCAGCAAGGGAACCCCCCCGGCATCGATCTCCGTCCCGAGAGCGCCGGACTGGTCGGGCGCAACACGGATCTGCGCGTCGCTTTTCACCAGGCGCTCCATCCGGGTCACGATCGCCTGCGCCCGCTCCTGCTGCGAGAACGCTCCTACTCCTTCGCGGATGCTAAAGAGAGTCTTGCCCCGAAAGACAACCGGGGCGGCCGGACCGGCAGCACTCGCAGCACCGGCAATCAGAATGATTCCTACGGCCCGCCATAAACCGATTCTCATAACGCTGCTCCTACTTCAGAATTGTACGGCGGGCGCGGTGCCGTCCGGCTTGCACGCTAGCGGTGAAATGCTTCATTGGAGTGCGGGCACGTTGGTGTAAAATGATCCGACGCGCGCCACAAGGGGAAAGAGCGCGCCAGCGGAGGCTTTCTGTGACAAATATCACCAATTGGTTTGGGGACCTCGTCTCTCGTCCGCAAGTCGTAGTGGACGTCAAGTCGGTGGGCGAGATCGCCGCCATATTGAAGGATCCCAGCCGGTATCCTGCTCCGGTGCGGGCGGTGGGCTCGAACCATTCCACGACGCGGTGCGGCGCCGCGGACTCCGGCACGCTGATCCGGATGTCCGGGCTGAACCGCCTCGTGGAGATCGGCCCCGACTACGTCACGGCCGAAGGCGGCGCCATTTACATCGACATCGCGAAAGAACTGCAAAAACGCAATCTGCAGTTTTATGTGAACACCGAGATCGGAAGCCTTTCCGTGGGTAGCGCGGCGTGCGCGGGGACAAAAGACGCATCGATGCCCGGCGAGTACGGGCAGGTGGGATCTTACATCACGCGAATCAAGATGGTTCTGCCGTCCGGCGACCTGCTGGAAGTCACGGAAGACCAGCCGGAACTGATGCAACTGGTGCGGAGCAGCTACGGGCTGTTCGGAATCGTGTACGAAGCGACGTTCCAGGTCCGGCCGATTCAAGCGATGGCGGTACATCATAAGACATTTTCTCTGGACGACTTCGTGGCTAAGCTGCCCGAGTTGAAACAACTGGGTTACTCGATGATGTACTACATGTTCCCCTTCGAGAACCTGATTACCGTGGAGTTTCGAAAATATAATCCGGGGGCGGCGGGCGAGCCCGACGGGCACGTATGGCCCTTGCGCAATTACATGTGGGCCACCTCCGGGCCCCTGATCTGTGCGCAGACGGAACGCGATGTGGCGATTCCGGCAGTGCGGTACAAGATCATCGATGGGATCAGCGGGCTGTGGCGCTTCAACCTGGAGAATCTCGTAAAGAGCGAGAACACGGTCGCGACGGACCAGATCATCCGCTATCCTCCGACGGCCGGCGACAGCAAATACACGTTCAGCCTGTGGGCGTTTCCGGTCGAGACCTATCCGGAGGTTCTGCGCCAACATTTCGCATGGGCGCGGAAGTACTACGAAACCACCGGGTACAGAACCAACATGCTGTACGTCGGGTATTGGATTTCGAAAGATCAGAAATCGCTGTTCTCTTACTCGTACGACGGCGACGTGATGACGATCGATCCGGTCTCCACGGCGAACCCCGGGTGGGAAAAGTTCCTCGACGATTACAACCAGTTTTGCAGCGACCAGGGCGGCATACCGCTGCCCAACCAGACGCCGCGCCTGACGCGGGCGCAAGCCCAGAAGGCGTTGGGCGATCGGGTCAAAAAGTTCGCGGCCGCCCGCAAGACCTACGATCCGAAGAACCGGCTGATGAACGATTTCTTCCGCGACCTGCTGGCCGAAGCCGAGGCCGTGGCGCCCTCGGCGTAACACGAAAGCGGAGGACCGAAATGCTATCGACACCCTGGGAACGACATAAGACCGCGTACGACGTAGTCATCATCGGGTCCGGATACGGCGGCGCGATCACCGCCGCGCGCCTCGCGACCGCAAACCTGGACCCCAAACCATCCATCTGCATTCTGGAGCGCGGGCGGGAATGGGAACCGGGCACGTTTCCCGAGACGCTGGGCGACGTGATCGGGGCGACCCGGGGCGATCCCAATCCGCTGGGTCTCTACGAACTGCTGAACTACACGGATATTTCGGTGATCAAAGGTTCGGGCCTGGGGGGCACGTCTTTGATCAACGCGAACGTCGCGATTTTGCCGGACCGTGAGGTCTTCGAACAGTTCGGCTGGCCCTCGGCGATCACCTACGATACGCTGCTGCCGTATTACCAGCGCGCGCATGGAATGCTCGGCGCCAATCCGCACCCTCATGCGCTCGAACTACCCAAAGTGAAGGCTCTGGACCGGCGCGCGAAGGAACTCGGGATGTCCGTGAAGCCGGTGGACATCGTGGTGAACTTCGCGCCGTCCGGCGACAATCAGCACGGGGTTCACCAGGAACCGTGCAACGGCTGCGGGAACTGCGTCACGGGATGCAACGTGCGCGCGAAGAATACCCTTTACATGAATTACCTGCCGGTGGCGCAGAAGGCCGGAGCCGCCATCCTGACGCAAACCAAGGTGGAGTGGATCGAAAAGCGGCCGGAAGGCGGCTGGTTCGTGTGCGGGCGTCACGTGGTGAAAGCGAAGGACGACGAGAAGTTTCGGATCGCCGCGGCGAACGTCATCTTGTCGGCCGGTTCGCTCAATTCCGCCGAGATTCTGCTGCGCTCCGAAGCGCGCGGCCTTTCCGTTTCTCCGGCGCTGGGCACACGCTTCAACGGCAACGGCGATTTCTTCGGGCTGGCTTACAACGGCGACTACGAAACCGACGTGCTCGGGTACCCCTATCGGCAGGCGCCGGCCGCGGGAGATTCGCCGGCGCCGGGGCCCAACATCGTTGGGATCGTGCGCTATAACGGCGGCCTCCCGGAGGCGCAGCGTATCGCGTTCGAAGATTTCTCTTTCCCCAACGCTTACCTCGGCGGCGCCAAAGCGATCTTCGGCGCCATCCGCGGCCAGGATACGGTGACCGGAAACGAAGACGCGCAGCGGGCGCGGTTTTTGCGCGACCTGGACCCCACGGCCGCCGCGCACGATCCGAATGGGGCGATGAACCATTCCATGCTGTATCTTGTGATGGGGCAGGACAACGCGCGCGGCACGATCCTGTTCGATGCGCCGTGGTACGAGTCCGACGGCCGCATTCACGTCTCCTGGGACCGCGCCGGGCAGCAGCAGATCTTCACCCGGATGAACGAAGAGTTGCGGCGGCACGCGCACGCCCTGCGCGGCAACTTCATCTCCAACCCCACGTGGAGCGTGTTCAAAATCGGGCACCTGATCACCGCCCACCCGCTCGGGGGCTGCCCCATGGGCGAAGACTATCTTCAGGGCGCGGTGGACATTTACGGCCGCGTGTTTGCCGGAGACGGCAGCGTACACGAGGGCCTGTACGTGTCCGATGGGTCGGTGATGCCGAGCGCCCTGGGGGTGAACCCGTTCCTGACGATCAGCGCGCTGACGGAGCGTTTCGCCGAATTCAAGATCCGCGAATTGGGGGGCGAAGCGTATCCGAAGCCCGCGCCTCCGGTCAGCATGGCGGGGATCGACCCGCTCGACGTGATCGCTTACAACGAAGGCCAACTCGAAGCGCTCTTCCGGCGCTCGGCGACGCTGCCCATCGATCGCATCCTCAATGGGGGCGGGCCGCCGGCTATCGACGTCGTTCACGAGACGATCCGCAACGACGCCTTCTGGAAGGGGTTCTTCCCGCAGGGACACGTGCTGAACGCGATGTCCTCGGCCATCTTCACCGGCTTCCGGAAGCAGTTTTCCAAGGACGGCGGCCGCTACAAGGGCGTCACCAGCGACACGGACGGCCGGATCCGCGCGAACAACAGCCTTGAAGAGATCAACCTGGAGAAGGCGACGGGGACGCTCGAAGCCGGGCGCTACCTCCTGCTGCGCTACCTCGACCCGCCCTGGCAGGGCTTCTACGATATTTTCAAACTCATCAACGACGATCTGCTGATCGGGCGCGTGTACCTGGGTTCGTATCCGAACGGGGCGCGCATGGTCACTTTCGCGATGTCGCGGCGTTACGGTTTCCAGCAGATGACCGCCGACGATCATGCCACGCTCTACGCCGGCGGCGCGGTGCCGGCTGCCGCGGACCTCGAAGGGGTCTGGC
Source organism: Bryobacterales bacterium (assembly GCA_963796485.1). Taxonomy (GTDB): domain Bacteria; phylum Acidobacteriota; class Terriglobia; order Bryobacterales; family Bryobacteraceae; genus CAWCDJ01. The sequence goes on along the minus strand of CAWCLV010000004.1, from coordinate 625,960 downwards.
GCATGGACGCCGTCTCGAATGCCAACCGTGCGGGCGGAGTGGCGTGGCTTCAGTTCGAATCGAAGCCCGGTGGCCGGATGGAAGCCCACTATCTGCTGATGGGGCTGATGGAAGGGCTGGTGGTCCCGAGTTTTCTGAAGGACCATTTCCAGCTCAACGATTTCACGCCCTTCCACGACGAGATCCGCAAGGTCTCGAGCGACTTCCTGGTGGGCAAGTACATCGCGCCGCTTCCCCCCGGACTGGCCTCAGTGATCGGCGACTCCTCGCTCGGGCTGTTCCATGCCGAGGCGGACGGCAACTTCGGCTTCTACTACACGCTGACCCGGGCCGCCGAAAAGGAGATGCCGGAGAATACGCTGTTCAAGCCGTTCCTCGATGCGCAATTGCCCGATGGGATCGGCATGAGCTTCGACGAGCAGATGACCGGCACGTACACGCCCGCGGGGGGCTCCGCCGTGACATGCAGTTTCGACGCCCGGCTGGTGATTCGCGATGTCAACGAATTCGTGGATGGCTATGAACACGAAGCGCAGATCCGCGGAAAGATCTCCTTTGGGCAGTTCGAAGGACAGGGGCCCGTCGCGTTCGCCATCGACGACAGCGCCAGCCGCTTCCACTATCTGCGGATCAACCCGGCCACCCGCGAAGCGGAGATGAACTACCACATCGAGTTTCAAACGCCCGCCGGCCGGCGGTATGCCCTGGATGGCACCAAGTACATGCAGCGCGACTCGGCCGCCACGGCGCAGGTGATCGGCGAGATTCTGGAGGATTACACGACGCTCCACTGCCGCGTCATCGAAATGGCCTCCGGGGCGGAGACCGGCACGGGACTCCTCAAATTCCGCACCTTCGAGGATTGGGCCGCCCTGGGGAACCTGGCGGGTTTCCTGGCGTCGTTCCAGGTCACGGGCACGGACGATCCGGTGACGCAATTCCAGGCGCGCATGCGGTTCGTCGGATTCACCGCGCAGTTCGTCGCGCGGGAGTACGATCCGCTCGCCCTCGGCTCCACCTATCTCGCGCAGGACGTGCGGGCCGAGGTGTTGCGCGGCGCCGAAACGCCCGACTATTTCAGCACGCGGCCAGGCGCGGAACTCCAGAACATCCTGCACGACACCCCCACGCGCGCGCTCGATCAATTGCTGAACCGCGGCACCGTGACCATCGACTGGGAGAAGCAGCGCATTTTCCGCGACTCCTTCTGGAAGGGCTCGTTCGCGGAGGATTCGCTCCTTGGATGGGAAGAGAAGGTGCGGACCAGCATGCTCGGAGCCGGCGGGGAAGCCGCGGGCCGCATTTTTGCGGGCGGCAGTTTCTGGAAGCGCTTCGACCGGATCGAAAACGGCGTTGCCGCGGGCTACGTGGTCAATTACGAGATGGCGGCTCTGCCGGGCTTGCCGCAGGTACGCCAGATCGAATACCCGGACGACAACCGGCGCTATTTCAAGAAGGGCGATCCGGTGCTGCTGCTCAATTACACCAACGCGCCCTACCAGATGGTGTACGACACCATCAAGGTCATCGACGATCAAAACGCGATCGGCGTGATGCACCTGGGGACTTTTCCGAATGGTCTCGAGTTCGCCGCGTTCGTCATGGCGCGGCAGAACTACCCGTTCGAAAACATGTCGATCCCCGACCACGACCTGATCTTCACCGACTCGCGAGCCGTCGTACCGCAACCGGGGCAGGTGGAGGGAGAGTGGGACGGCCATCTGATCTTCGTCGCCACGCCCGAGACCACGCTGCTCAACCAGGTCAGCCCGGTGCTGTTCCATGCCTCGTTCCGCGGCGGCACGGCGAGCTTTAAGCTCGGCGGTATCGAGACGCCGCTCCAGTGCGACCTGCGGCTCGCGGGAAATACGACGCTGCTCGGCAGGTGCACGCTGCCCTCCGCCCTGAACTATTTCGTGCGGACGGAAGCAGGCAAGCCCGTCGCCCGCTTCGTCCTGAAACGTGCCGCCGCCGGCGCAGCCACGGTGTAGTGGCCATTTGCGGGGCGGTACACTGGTGTGTTTCAGAGTAGGGTAGGCCTCCTGGCCTGCCCAAGCGCGCGAAGCGCGCCTCCCGGCGCGCGGGCAGGCCAGGAGGCCTACCCTACCTACAGGAGAACCGGGCGATGAGAAGACTAGCCGCGGCCGCGATGGCCGCCGCGTTCGTGCTGTGTGCACAGGACACGAAGTATCCGCCGCAAGGGCAGCAGTTGCCGGGGCCGCCGTCGAAGGCTGAGACTGCGGAGTGGCTTCGAGAGGTGCAGCACTGGCGGGCCGAGCGCCGCGTGCGTGCCGGGCTGAGCGGCGAGGCATACGAACGCCCCGATTTGCAGTGGGCGCAGAGCAGTTTCATGCAGCCGCAAGCCATGGTGGAAGATCGCTACTTCTACGATCCCGCGGCGCGGCGGTACACGGTGGACCGGTACCTCGACGACCTCGACAAACGCTACGGCGGCATCGACAGCATTCTTCTCTGGCCGGTCTACCCGAATATCGGGATCGACAACCGCAACCGCTACGACCTGCTGCGCGACATGCCGGGCGGAATCCCCGGGCTCAAACAGATGGTGGCGGACTTTCACCGCCGCGGTGTCCGGGTGCTGTTCCCCGAGATGCCCTGGGACATGGGCACGCGTGCCGAGCCGCGCAGCTTTCCCGAAACGCTCGCGGCGCTGATGAAGGAGATCGGGGCGGACGGCGTAAACGGGGACACGTTCGGCGGGGTGCCGCGTGCGTATCGCGTGGCTTCCGATGCGGCCGGGCACCCGCTGGTGTTCGAACCGGAAGGCTACCCGGACAGCGACGAAATGCTGAACTGGGACAACATGAGCTGGGGCTACTGGAAGTACCCGCTCGTTCCGATGATCAGCCGGGGCAAATGGCTGGAGACCCGCCACATGGTAAACGTGTGCGACCGCTGGAACAAGGACAAGACGGACAATTTGCAGGCCGCATTCTTCAACGGCGCCGGGTACGAGACATGGGAAAACATCTGGGGCATCTGGAACGGCATTACCGGGCGCGACGCGGAGGCCATCCGGAGGGTGGCGAAAATCGAGCGGCGGTTCGCGGAGTTTCTGACTAGCCCGGACTGGGAGCCGCACACGCCCACCGTGCAGGACGGCGTCTTCGCCAGTAAGTGGCCGCGCGGGAACCGCACACTGTGGACCATCGTGAACCGGGCTGCGTACAACATCGAAGGGAAGCAGTTCGATCTACCCGCACAACCGGGGATGCACTACTTCGACCTGTGGCATGGCGTTGAATTGCAGCTGCCGCTGGCGTTCCCGATGGAAGCTCACGGCTTCGGCGCCGTGCTCGCGCAGCCGGAAGCCGCCGATGCGAGCCTGTCAGCCTTCCTGAACGAGATGCGGGCGCTCAACGCACGGCCGCTGTCTTCATTTCCAAAAGAGTGGCGTATGCTTCCGCAGCAGATCGCGGCGATCGACCCGGCACCGCGCGCCGCGCAGGCGCCCGAGGGGATGGTAAAGATACCGGCTGCCTCGGAATACCGCTTCACGGTGGAAGGGATCGAAATCGAAGGGGGCGACGACATTGGGGTGGACGTGCAGTACCCGTGGGAAGACTCGCCGCGCCGCCATCACAGCCATACGATGAGCATCGGCGCGTTCTACATCGACAAGTACCCGGTGACGAACCGCCAATTCGCCGAATTTCTCAAGGCCTCGCATTACCATCCGGAAGACGATCACAATTTCCTGAAGGATTGGAAAGACGGCCTGTATCCCGGAGGGTGGGACAACCGCCCGGTGACCTGGGTTTCGCTCGAAGATGCGCGCGCGTTCGCAAAGTGGGCGGGCAAGCGACTGCCGCACGAATGGGAGTGGCAATACGCAGCCCAGGGTCTCGACGGCCGCACCTACCCGTGGGGCGATGGCTGGTGCGACGAGTGCGTTTCGCCGCAGGAACACGGGCGCGAGTTGCGGGGCCCGACCGCGGTTGACGCGTTCCCGAAAGGTGCGAGCCCGTTTGGCGTCATGGACCTGACCGGGAACGTCTGGCAATGGACGGACGAGTTTTTGGATGAGCACACCCGCGCCGGCATCCTGCGCGGCGGCGGCTACTACCGGCCTTCCGGCTCGCGATGGTATTTCCCTTCGGCCTACAAGCTGACCGAGCACGGGAAGTATCTGCTGATCGCGCCCTCGAAGGACCGGTCCGGGACGGTAGGGTTCCGCTGCGTCAAAGACGCGATGTGAGCCGGTCGCTACAGAAGGGCCGGCAGCAACTCCGCCGCGGGGCCGTGCAGCGCAAAATCTACGATTGCCGTGGCGGCGGTCGGCTCGGTGTTGATTTCGATCACGCGCGCCCCGGCCTGCTTGGCGTAGGGGATCAGGCTCGCGGCCGGATACACAACCGCCGAGGTTCCGATCACCAGAAAGACCTCGGCGCCGGATGCGGCGTGCTCGGCCTCTTTCATCATGCCTTCGGGGAGCGGCTCGCCGAACCAGACCACGCCGGGTCGCGCCAGTCCTCCGCAGGCGCAGTGCGGGGGAATGCGGGGCAGCGGCACGCGGCGGTTCGGAAAATTCGCGCCGCAGGCGGTGCAGCGCATGCGCCAGATGTCGCCGTGCAGCTTCAGCATTTTGCCGCTCCCGGCTATATCGTGCAAGCCGTCCACATTCTGCGTGATGAGCGTGAAACGGGGCTTGCGGATTTCCAGTTTCACCAGCGCTTTGTGCGCTGCATTGGGAACCGCGTTGGCGACCAGGCCGCGGCGGTAGTCGTACCATTCCCAGACGAGCTTCGGATCGCGCGCGAACGCTTCGGGTGTCGCAAGGTCCTCCGGTTTGAACTCCCTCCAGAGACCTCCCGCGCCGCGGAAGGTCGGGATCCCACTCTCGGCGGAAATCCCGGCGCCGGTCAATACGGCCACCGACTGCGCCTGCCGAACCCATTCCCGTGCCTGTTCCAGGTTGTCCAAACTCACAGTGTAACCGCGCGCCGCACCCGTGCGAGCGTCTCCCCGGCATCCGGCCGGTCCACACGGAGCACCTCGCAGTTCGGGCCGCACGGCCGCCAGCGATCGAACATTCGCGGCACGGGGAATCCGGCGAAGACCGTCACCAGCGGGACGCCGCAAGCTGCCGCCACGTGCTGGCCGGCCGAATCGTAGCCCACGTAGAGGCTGCTCGCGGCGATGATCCCGGCAAACCCCGCGAAGCTTCCGTCCCAGAACTGCGCGTGGACACCGGCCCGTTCCACCGCGCGGGCGACGCGGTCCGCCTCGTCGCCCCCGGCGCCGCGATCGATCGTGAGCGGGCGGCCCGTTCCGGACAGGAGCTTCAGCAATTGTTCTTCGAACGGATCCGGAATACGCTTCGCGGGATTCTCTCCGACACCAAGGCTTACCGCAATCCCCGTGGAACGCGCCGGTCCCGGCGGCAGGGCGACATACGGCCTGGCGCCAGGAACGCCGAACGTCTCGCCGGCCCACCTCGCCGCCAGTTCGGGCAGATTGTCGCTGCCGTCTCCGCCGTAGGCCCGGCTCTCGAAGAGGTAGTGGCGGTCCTCCGCACAAACCGGCAGGACACCCAATTGCGTGAGGCGCGAATCGGGATCGATCACGACCGCGTCCGGGGCATCCAGCAGCGCTTTCAACTCACCCCACGCCGCCAGCCTTTCACGCAGGCTGCCGCGCCGGTACTCCACGGGAGCGTGCCGCACGCGCGGATCGGCGGCGAAGAGCTCGTAGTTTTTACGCGGCCCGGTAAAAAATATAAGGGCATCGGGGAACCGCTCTTTGGCGGCGGCGAGCATCACGCTGGTCACGGCGACGTCCGCGCCCAGGGTCACACGGGAGAGCACGAAGACGCGTTGCGGCCGGCCCTCGATCTTGCGGACGGTGCGCACCCGGCGATAGTGCGCGAGCAGTTCCCCCGCGTCCACACCGTCGCAGACCGCGGCCACCGCCTGCGAGAAGAGATGAACGTAGGTCTCGCACAGCGCCGGCTCGAAGCGGTCGGCCAGCCCTTCCACAAGGATCCCGAACAGCGCCCTGCCGCACTGCTCCTCGACGAGTTCCAGGGGCAGTTCCTTGGGAGGCCGCCCGGCAATCGCCTGTTCCAGGACTTCGCCGGCGATCCGGCTACACGAAGTACTTCTCAATCAGGATCCCCAGCTTCCGGCGGATGGGCTCCGGAACAAGGCTGCGATCGGTGAGGATGGCGTGCGAGAGCGCCGACCCGCACTGGCAGGTGTGTTTTGCGGGCATCGCCGCCACCGCCGCTGCGACTACACGGCAGGCGTTCTCCGCGTTCTTCACCAGGTTGGCGATGATGTCGTTGACGGTCACGGCGTCGTGATCTGCATGCCAGCAATCGTAATCGGTCACCATCGCGACCGTCACGTAACAGATCTCCGCCTCGCGCGCCAGCTTGGCCTCCTGCAGGTTGGTCATGCCGATCACGTCCATGCCCCAACTGCGATAGACGTTGGACTCCGCCTTGGTGGAGAACGCGGGTCCTTCCATGCAGAGATACGTGCCGCCGCGGTTCGCGTGCACTCCAGCCGAAGCGCAGGCCCGCTCCAGCACATCGGACATCTGCGGGCAGACCGGGTCGGCGAAGCTGATGTGCGCCACCAGCCCCTCGCCGAAGAAGGTGGAGACGCGTCCGCGGGTGCGGTCGAAGAACTGATCGGGCAGCACGAAATCGAGCGGCTTGTGTTCCTCCTTCAGCGAACCGACCGCGCTCAGCGAAATGATCCGCTCTACGCCGAGCGATTTCATGGCGTAGATGTTGGCGCGGAAGTTCAGCTCCGAGGGTGAAATGCGATGCCCGCGTCCATGCCGCGCCAGAAATGCCACCGGCTTTCCGGCGAGACAGCCGAGCACCAGGTTGTCCGAGGGCGGGCCGAACGGCGTGTCGATATGCGCCTCCTCCTCAACTTCAAAACCGGGCATGGAATAAAGCCCGCTACCGCCGATGATTCCGATTTGCGCTTTCAATGTCACCTCTCCGTAAGGGAGGCCTCCTGGCCCGCCCCGACTGCCGCCGCGAGTTCCCGAATTCCCGTTCCGTCCGTCGCCACAGTTTTGACGATGGCGGGCTGCTTCCCATCTCCCAGGCTCAACATCGCCCGTAGATCCTGCTCGACACGGTCGGCGCCGGGCAGGTCGGCCTTGTTGATGGCGAACACGTCCGCGATTTCCATGATCCCGGCCTTGAGGGCCTGAACGTCGTCACCCATTCCGGGCACCAGCACCACGACCGTGATTTGGGCCAGTGAGGCGATCTCCACCTCGTCCTGCCCCACTCCCACGGTTTCGATGATCACATAATCCTTGCCGGCCGCGCTCATCAGCCGCGCCATTTCGGCTGTGGCGCGGGCGAGTCCTCCGGTCGATCCGCGAGTCGCCATGGAACGGATGAAGATTCCGGGATCGGCGTGATGCCGCTGCATGCGGATGCGGTCGCCGAGGATGGCGCCGCCCGAAATGCGGCTGCTGGGGTCGATCGCGATCACCGCGACGGTGAGGCCCCGGCGGCGCAACTCGGCCACCAGCGCGTCCACCAGTGTGCTCTTCCCCGCGCCAGGCGACCCGGTAATCCCGACGATGCGCCCGTGGCCGGGTTCGAGTGCCTCGAGGGCCGCGAGTGCGTGCGGGTCGCGGTTCTCGATGCCCGTTGCCATGCGGGCCAACACTCGCTCCCCGATGCTCATCAGTTCTTGAGGAGTTGCCGCGCGATCACCAGCCGCTGGATTTCGCTGGTGCCTTCCCCGATGGTGCAGAGCTTCACGTCGCGATAGAACTTCTCCACGGGATAGTCTTTGATGAAACCATAGCCGCCGTGAATCTGCACGGCCTCGTTGGCGATGCGCACCGCGGCTTCGGAAGCGAACAGCTTGGACATTGCGGATTCGCGCGTCACGCGCATGCCGTGATCGAGCATCCACGCGGCGCGGTAGTTCAGCAGGCGCGCGGCGTCAAGGTCCAGCGCCATGTCCACCAGCTTGTGCTGGATCGCTTGGAACTCCGAAATGGGGCGCCCGAACTGCTTGCGCAGCTTGGAATAGCGCAGCGCCGCATCGTAAGCCCCCTGCGCCATCCCGATGGAGAGCGCGGCGATCGAAATCCGGCCGCCGTCCAAGACTTTCAGGCTGTCTACGAAGCCTTCGTTCAGGTGGCCGAGCAACTGCTGCGTCCCCAGCCGGCAATTTTCGAAGATCACCTCACCGGTGGCGCTGGCGCGCAGCCCGAGCTTGTTTTCCTTCTTGCCGGGACGGAATCCGGGGGTGTCTTTCTCGATGACGAACGCCGAGATCCCGTGCTGCGCCGCCGCGCGGTCGGTGACGGCCATCGCCACGCAGACATCGGCATAATGGGCATTCGTGGTGAAGGTCTTGGCGCCGTTGAGCACCCAGCAACTGTCATCCTGCACGGCCGTGGTACGGGTTCCGGCGGCATCGGACCCGGCTTCCGGCTCGGTGAGGGACCAGGAGCCAATCCACTCGCCCGAAGCCAGTTTCGGCAGATAGCGCCGCCGCTGTTCGTCGTTCCCTGCCTTGTAAATATGGTTGGAGCAAAGAGAGGTATGGGCGGCCACGATGATTCCGACGGAGCCGTCCACGCGCGAAAGTTCCTCGATCAGAATGGAATACTCGATGTAGCCCAGACCGGCTCCGCCGAGTTCCTCGGGGAAGATCGCGCCCATGTAGCCCAAAGTGCCGAGTTTGCGGATCACGTCCAGCGGGAAACTCTGGGCTTCGTCCCACTCCATGACGTGCGGCCCGATTTCGGCCTCCGCGAACTCGCGGACCTCCCTGCGAAGTTGCAGTTGTTCAGGTGTGTATTCGAAGTCCATAGGAGGACTCCCTAGACGATCTCTTCTTTCCCCGCGTCCCAGCGCACCGTACGACCCTGCCGGTAGCTTTCCACGGCCATGCGGCAGGCGATGGCCACGCGATAGCCGAGCTCGAACGGGCAGTTGGGCTGCCGGTTCGGGTCGCGGACGCAATCGAGGAAGTTCTGCATGTGCGCGGCGCGCTCGTTGCGGGTGGTGCCGGTCATTTCGTTGGCATCCTTCCGGTTCACCTTCTGCGGAGTGTAGCGGATGCTTTGCGGGGTGTGGGAAACGGTGCCATTGTCGCCCAGGACATCTTCGGACACCCCCAGCTTGTCGTTGCCGAAGCTCGATGTCCAGTTGAAGAGCAGTTCCTCTTCCTGCACCAGCGAGACGCTCATGGTATCGGGAACCTCGCGGCCGTCTTTCCACAGGTACAGGCCGCCGGTCATGGTGGCTTGCCGCGGAATTTTCAGGCCGAGGACTTTGTACCAGAAAGCCACCTGGTGGCACATGTTCTCATAGACATTGCCGCCCGAGTAATCCCAGAAGAAACGCCAGTTGATGTACCGGTTGGCGTCGAACGGGCGCTGCGGCGCCTCTCCCAGGAAGGCCTTCCAGACGATGTTTTCGGCCGCCATGTCCGGGTAGACCTGGCGGGACCATTGCGGCTTCCCGTGCGGCGTATTCCGGTACATGCGGGCTTCGATGGACGTGATCCTGCCGGTCAATTCCGGTTTGAGAAAACTCAACGCATCCGAGACGTGCCCGTAGGAGGTCCACTGGTGCCCCACCTGCACGGCGCGCCGGGCGCCCGCGTGTTCTACCGCCGCCCGCATCCTCTTGGCGTGGGCCACATTGAACGCCATCGTCTTTTCCTGATAGACGTGCTTCCCGGCATCGAGCGCCGCCGTGAAATGCTCGCAATGCAGGTGCTGCGGGGTGGCGATCAGGACCGCGTCGATACTTTGATCGTCGAGCAGGTGCCGGTAATCCAGGTAGGTCTTCACGGCCGGCGCGATGGTCTTTACTTCTTCCAGGCGGCGGGTGTAAACGTCAGCCGCGCCCACGCATTCGACGTTGGGCAGGCTCACCGCCTCGCGCAGGATTTCCGACCCGCGCGCGCCGGGGCCGATGATCCCGATGCGAACGCGGTCGTTCGCGCCGAGCACGTTGGAAGCGGCCAAAGTTCCGGCCAGCCCGGTAGCCACCCTGCCTATGAAATTACGTCGAGATTGCATGGAAAACCGTTACTCCTTCCCGCGCCGCGGCCGTACCGGGCGGGACACTATCACTGATTATATAGGGAAACCGCTTCCTTACGGTCGCGGCTCTGCTGGATGTGGGGCGGGCGTCCACCGCCCGCGGCCCGACCTCCAGGTCGGGCCAGCCGACCAGAGGTCCGGCCGCGGACGAGGACGTTCGCCCCACAAAGGCCCTTGCGGGGGTTTCGTAACTACGCCCCCACATACCGTGCGTAGAGGCTTCTCGCCGTCCCGGTGTCGCTGGTGCCTTTGACGATCGCGCGGCCGTCCGGGAATATGGTGATTTCGTACGGTGCGGCCGTAAAGCGGAGGGCGTATTCGTTCGCGCGTACCGGGCCCAGAGGCTCCAGCCGAAGCCTTAACTCCTTTAGATCTAGCGGCCCCGGCCGTCCCTGAATCTGCACCGCGTTGCGGCCGCAGAGGGTCGCCGGACCGGGACGCGTTTCAGCGAGGTAGGGGAACTCCCGTCGGGCGCACGCCGGGCATTCCCGATCGGGCGGCGGAGTGTCGATCTGGCGAATCCGGCCGTCCCACAGGTCCAGGGTGGTGATCCGGGGACGCACCGAATCGGCCTTCCCGGCCATTATTTTCAATGCGTCCGCCACTTGAAAGGAGGCCACGGCGGAGATGATCACATTCAAAACTCCGGCCGTCTCGCAGGTCGGCTGCACGCCCGCCGGAGGCTCCGGATAGATGCAGCGAAAGCACGCCGAACGCCCGGGCAGGACCGGCATCGCGAGGCCATAGCTCCCGACGGCGCCGCCATAGATCCAGGGGGTGCCGGAACTGATCGCGAAATCGTTAATCAGATAGCGGGTGTCGAAATTATCCGTACCGTCCAGCACTACCGCGGCTCCGCCAAGCAGTTCCGCGGCATTTTCAGAAGTCAGGTCGGCGACTACGCCGCGCACCGAAATGGACGAGTTGACGGATTTGAGGCGCCGCTCGGCAGCGGCGGCCTTGGGGAGCGCCTGCGCCGCGTCGGATTCTTCGAACAGCCATTGCCGGTGCAGGTTCGAAGGCTCCACGTAATCGCGATCGATAATCGTGATGCGGCCGGCCCCGGCGCGCGCCAGGGCGGCTGCCTGAAAACTGCCCAACGCGCCGCAGCCCACGATCACCGCATGCGACCGAAGCAACTCCTCCTGGCCGGCTTCTCCGATCCCGGAAAAAAGGATCTGCCGCGAGTAGCGCTCGCGCTCGGCCGAGTTCATGAACTCGATGGTAGCAAAGTTGCTTTTGGATCCTTACGTTATTATGAGATTGGTGCGGCGGCTGCACACCACGTGTCTTCTTTATCTTCTGGCCCTGGCGGCGCCCTCCGTCCTCCTCGCCCAATACCAGAAGTACGAGGGTTTGCCTGTCCGCAACATTCAGTTCGAGCCGCGCCGTCAGCCGCTGGACGCTGCCGAGCTCCACGAGATCCTGCCGTTGAAAATGGACGCGCCTCTGGATATCGCCGTGGTGCGGGCCAGTATCGAGCGCCTCTTCGCCACCGGCCGCTATGCCGATATTCAGGTGGATGCGCAGGCCTACCGCAACGGGTGCGCGATTGTTTTCATCACTAAGAACAGCTGGTTTACCGGCGACCTGAGCGTAACCGGCCGCCTCTCCGGATCGCCCAACGCCGGACAGATGCAGAATGCGTCCCAATTGGACCTCGGGGGCTCCTTCACCGATCGGAAACTCCAGGACGGTATCGAAAACCAGAAGCGGCTGCTCGAAAGCAACGGACTCTTCCTCAGCCGGGTCAACCCCGTGTTCGATTGGGAGACCGACAAGGACTATGAGCAGGTGAATGTCCGGTTCGACGTGGACGCCGGACCCCGTGCGCGGTTCGCCACACCTGTGCTGAAGGGCGATCTGAAGATCGACCAGGAGAAGATCCTGCGCGCCACCAAATTCCGGCGGTGGCTGATCCACACCTGGAAGCCCATGACCCAGACGCGGGTCCGCCAGGGCCTCGAAGGCGTGCGCACCCTTTACCGGAAATCCAACCGCCTGGAAGCCCGGATCAGCCTGGAAAACGTACAGTACGACGCCGACACGAATTCCGCCATTCCGACTCTCCAGATCGACGCGGGACCGCGCATCGAAATCCAAAGCGTCGGCGCCAGGCTGTCGCAGAAAACGCTCCAGCGTTACGTACCCGTGTACGAAGAGCACGCGGTAGATCACGATTTGCTGGTGGAGGGCGCCCACAACCTGCGCGACTACTTCCAATCCCAGGGCTACTTCGATGCCGAGGTCGAATTCAAAGAGCAGAACGTCGTTAACGACAAGGCCGGGATCGACTACCTGATCAACACCGGCGAACGGCACAAGCTGGTATCCATCCAGATCACAGGGAACAGCTACTTCCCCTCGGAGACGATCCGCGAGCGGATGTACCTGCAGACGGCCAACCTGCTCCAGTTCCGCCACGGCCGCTACAGCGAAGACCTGCTGGCCCGGGACGAGAGCTCGATCCGCAGCCTTTATGAATCGAACGGGTTCCGGAACGTGAAGGTGGAGCACCGGGTGGTGGATAATTACCTCGATAAACGGGGCGAGATCGCCGTAATCATTCAGGTCACCGAAGGCCCCCAGTACTTCATCGGCAGTCTGCGTGTGGATGGGATCGAGCGGCTGAACCGGGACCAGGTGCTGGCCCAGTTGGGTTCGGCGGCCGGACAGCCTTTCAGCGAGTTCAGCGTGGCGGTGGATCGCGATGCCATCCTGGCACAATACTTCGACAAGGGTTTCCCCCGCGCTACGTTCGAATGGAACTACACTCCCGCGGCGCAGCCCAACCGGGTGGACTTGCATTACGTGGTGCATGAAGGCCAGCAGCAGTTCGTGCGGCAGGTGCTCATCACCGGAAACAGGGTCACGCGCACGAACCTGATTAACCGGAACATCACGCTCAACCCCGGCGACCCGCTTTCCCCGACAGCCATCACCGACATTCAGAGACGGCTGTACAGCCTCGGCGTTTTTGCGCGCGTGGATGCCGCCATTCAGAATCCGGACGGCGAGGGCGACCGGAAGTACGTGCTTTACGACCTGGAGGAAGCGCGGCGCTATTCCCTGGCGCTGGGCTTTGGAGCGGAACTCGGCCGGATCGGCCAGGGATGCCAGACGTGCTTCGATTCGCCCGCGGGCGGCGCCGGTTTTTCGCCGCGAGTTTCCATCGATATTACGCGAAACAACCTTTGGGGGCTGACCCACAGCATCAGTCTGCGGACGCGGGTATCGACTCTCGAACAGCGCGGACTCCTGACGTATTCGTGGCCCCGCTTTTACAATCGGGAAAACCTCACGTTTTCGATCACCGGCCTGTACGACGATTCACGCGACATCAATACCTTCAGTTCCCGCCGCGAGGAAGGCTCGCTCCAGGTCACCCAGCGGTTGAACAAGGTCACGACGCTCTTTTACCGCTACACGTACCGGCGGGTGGGCGTCAGCGATCTCAAGGTGACGCCGTTCCTGATTCCGCAGGTGACCCAGCCCGCCCTGGTCGGAATGTTCGCGTTCAACCTGGTGCAGGACCGGCGGGACGACCCTCTCGACCCGCACCGCGGAATTTTCAACACCCTCGACGTCGGACTGGCCGACCACATCTTCGGGTCTCAACGCGATTACACCCGGCTGCTGGTGCGGAATGCGACGTACCATCCGCTGGGGAAGAGGGTCGTACTGGCGCGCATGACGCAGTTCGGCGACTTGTATGCGTTCAATTACGCCGGCGACCCGCTGGAGGCGATCCCGCTCTCGGAACGGCTCTTCGGCGGCGGCAGCACTTCCCATCGCGGCTTCCCCGAATACCAGGCGGGTCCGCGCGATCCGAACACCGGGTTTCCGCTCGGTGGCACAGCGCTGTTTTTCAACCAGACGGAGTTGCGGTTCCCGCTGGTCGGAGAGAATATCAGCGGCGTGTTCTTTCACGATATGGGGAACGTGTTTTCCGACATCAGCAAATTCACGTTCAAAGTAAACCAGCCGAACCTGCGCGACCTCGATTACATGGTGCACGCCGCCGGCTTCGGCCTGCGCTACCGCACGCCGATCGGGCCGGTTCGCGCCGACCTCGCTTACAGCATCAATCCGCCGTCGTTCTACGGCTATTCCGGCACGCAGCAGGACCTGATCAACGCGGGGGTGAACCCCTGCTCACCGCCTGCCGGCGTGCCGAACCAGTGCACCGTACAGCGAGTCAGCCACTTTCAGTTCTTTATTTCGATCGGACAAACGTTTTGAGCTGCGCCCGCCCAATTCGGTCAGTCGCCCTGCTGCTGGCTGCCGCTCTATCGGCGCGGGCGGACATCATCGACCGGATCGCGGTGTCGGTTGGCGCGCAGGTGATCACGACCAGCGATATCGACCGGGAGATTCGCGTGCTCGCCTTCCTGCAAGGCTCCAAGCCGGATTTCAGCGTCGCCAATCGCCGCTCGACGGCTGACCGGATGGTGGAGCAGAAACTCATCCGGCATGAAATGGAGAGCAGCCGCTATCCTCTGCCAAAACCTTCGCAAGTAGACGCCGTCGTGGCGCAGCTCATGAAAAAATACCCCGACCCCGCAGCGTATGAGGACGCTCTACGGGGTTATCAAATCTCTGACGCGGCGATACGCAACGAATTGCTGTGGCAGCGAACCCTGCTGCTGTTCGTGGACGATCGCTTCCGGCCGGCAGTGCAGGTGACCGACCAGGAGGTGAAGACGTATTTCGAGCAGGTGGTCGCACCGGCGGCCCGGGCCGCGCATCCGGGACAGGCGGTTACGCTCGATGAGTATCGCGACCAGATCGAGCGAACCCTGACGGGGCAGAGAACCGACGAGGAAACGGACCGCTGGTTGAAGGAGGCCCGCGGCCGTACCGCCGTGATCTATCACGAGGAGGCCTTCCAGTGACCCGCACGCGCCTGAAGTGGATCGCGGGCGGGGTCGCCGCGCTGCTGCTGATGGCGGCCGCAGCCATTCCGCTCGTGCTCCGCAGTCGCTGGTTCAGCGAGCTGGTCCGCGAACGCATCGTGGCGGCGGTGGAATCGGCCACGGGCGGCCGTGCGCAAATCGGGCAGATCCGGTTCGAATGGACCAGCTTGCGCGCGCGGGCTCGCAACTTCGTCCTGCACGGGAAGGAGGCGGCCGGCAAACCTCCGCTGTTCCGGGCATCGGAGATCGCGGTGGGCTTGAAAATCGTGTCGGTCGCGGCGCGCGACATCAACCTGCAGTCGCTCGAAGATTACGGCGCCCCGCATTTACCTGATCGTGGCGCCGGACGGAAGCACCAACATACCCGGGCCGAAGATCGGGGGCGCCGGCGACCCGTCGGAAGCGCTGCTCAAGCTGGCGATCGGCCGCTTCAGCGTCAAGAACGGCCTTGTTGAAGTCGAGAATCGCGGCAAAACCGCGTTCGAGGCGCAAGGCCGCAATCTGAACGCAAACCTGGCTTATGATGCGGCGGCTCCGCGATACCGGGGCCGGCTCTCGCTCCAGCCGCTCGAACTGAACTGGGCTGGACACTCCCCCGTTCCCGTCAACGTCGATCTCGCGTTCTCGCTCGAACGGAACCGGGTCGGGATCGAAGCGGCAACCCTGGCGAGCGGCGATTCCCGGCTCGCTTTTTCCGGAAGCGTGGATAACCTGGCAGCGCCCGGCGCGAAACTGCGTTACGACTTGCGCCTGGCGGTGGCCGATGCAGCGCGCGTGCTGCGGCTCAAGGGCCTCGAAGGCGGCCGGGTGCGGGCCGCGGGCGAAACCGCCTGGAGCGAAGCCGCGGGCTACTCGGCGGGGGGAGCACTCCGGGTGTCGGGAGTGAACTATCGCGATTCCTCGGTGCGCCTGCGCGATTGCAGCCTGGAAGGAACGCTCGCCGTGACGGGCGATGCGGTGCGCATCTCGCGGGCGCGGGTGGCCGGCAGCTACCTGGGAAAACTCGACCGCGTGCCGGCCTCGGGCAGCATATCGACAATAACGATTCGCCCGAATGATCTGACGCTCGCCGGCGTCGCACTCCAGGTCCTCAACGGAGAGTTTCGCGGGAACGCGACCGCGCGCGATCTCGACCGGTTTTCGGTGAGCGGCCGGATCTCGGGAGTGCAGGCGAAACGCGCGGTTGCCGTCTACAGCCGCGAACCGATCCCCTGGAACGCGCAGGCCTCGGGCGAGATCAAGGTCGAAGGCTCGCTGAGCCGGGCGAAGGACCTGGAGTTGAGCGCCGGCCTGACCATTGGTCCGGAGGGGGACGGCGCGCCGGTTCACGGCGAGATCAACGCACGCTACTCCGCCCGAACCGGCGCGCTCGATTTCGGCCGCTCGTCGCTGGTTCTGCCGGCATCGCGCGCGAACTTCTCGGGTGTCCTCGACCAGAACATGCGGGTACGGCTCGAAACGGGCGATCTCAACGACCTGCTGCCGGCGGTGGGGCAGAATGCCGCGTCGTTCCCGGTGTCTCTGTCCACGGGAGGCAGAATTACGTTCGACGGCGGCGTGACCGGGAACCTGGACCAACCGCGCGTGGCGGGCCGCCTCACGGCCAGCCATTTCCGCCTTTCGGGGCGGGACATCGATTCGCTCGAGGGGTCCGTGATGGCGTCGCCCGAGAACGTCCGGATCGATAACGGCACGGCTGTGTGGAAGAGCGTTCGGGCGCACTTCAATGGCGCGCTCTCGCTGGCGCAGTGGAAACCCGGGGACAGCAGCCAGATCTTCGGCAACGCCAATCTCCAGAACGCGGCCATCCCCGACCTGCTGACTCTCGCCGGGGCGGCCCAGGTCCAGGCGACGGGGCGACTCAGCGCCACGGCCCAGTTCTCCGGGACAGTGGCGTCCCCCTTGGCATCGGGCGATTTCGACGCCGTCAAAGGCGCCTTTCAGGAAGAACCGTTCGACCGTTTCACGGGCCACCTGACGTACACGGCCACCGCGGCCGAACTGTCCTCCGGCGTGATCCGGGGCGGGGACATTCTAATCCGGACAGCGGCGGCTTACCGCCACCCGGCGGCGCAGTTCGACTCCGGCCGGCTTCATTTCCAGGTGGAAACCAACACCATGGCGATCGCGCGGATCGCAACCCTGGCCAAGGCACGCCCCGGACTGCAGGGGAGCGTTCTTGTGAAAGCGGCGGGCGATGTCGAGGTTCTCTCGCAGGGCGGCAAAACCAGCCTCCGGCTGGCATCGCTGGAGGCGGACGGTACCGGAGACAGGCTGGCGTTGAACGGGCAGTCGCTCGGCAGCGCGCATGTGGCTGCGCATTCCCAGGGCGATGTGCTGAAGGCGACGATCGACGCGAATCTCGCGGATTCGGCGGTCCACGGCGAGGGGCAGTGGAAAATGGAAGGCGATTACCCCGGCGCCGCCACGATCACGGTTGCCAGTTTCGATTTCGACCAGTTGCGCCCCTGGCTTCCGGCGTCGATGGCCGGCCGCTTCTCCGGATCGGCGGACGGCCAGATTCGCGTGACCGGACCCGCGACGAAGCCGGCGCTGCTGAAAGCGGAGTTGCGCCTTCCCAAGCTCAACATCGTACCCTCCGCGGATTCCGGTGTTCCGGCGTCCGTGGGGCTGCGGAATTCCGGCCCTATCGTCGCGACGCTGGCCAATTCCGTCGTCACCATCGAGAGCGCTCACCTTGCCGGCACCGCCACCGACATTACCGTAACCGGAAAGGCGCGGCTCGACCAGAAAAATCCGCTCGACCTGCGGATCGGCGGGCGAGTGGACCTGAACATCGTTCACGATTTCGATCGCAACCTCGAAGCCGCCGGGATAGTTTCCACCGACGCCACGGTACGCGGCGATTTTGCCAAACCTCAGATCAGCGGCCGGATGGAGTTTCAGAACGCCGCCTTCAGCGTGGTGGATCTTCCGAACGGGATTTCGGGAGCCAACGGCTTGATCCTGTTCACGGGCGACCGGGCCACCATCCAGAATTTCAGCGGCGAAACCGGCGGCGGCAAGATCGAACTCGCCGGGTTCGCCAGTTATGCCGGCGGCCCGCTGGTGTTTCACGTACGCGCTACGGCCAACGCGGTGCGGGTTCGGTATCCGGAAGGGGTCAGCACGGTCGCCAACGCCAACCTGCGATTCACCGGGACCACAGACCACAGCAATCTCTCGGGCTCGATCACGATCCTGCGCACCGGGTTCAATATACGGTCGGACTTCAGTTCGTTGATCGCGCAATCGGCGGAACCCGTGCAGACGCCGTCGGCGCGCACCGGCTTGCTGGGCGGACTCAATTTCGACATCCAGATCACCACCTCGCCGGACATCCAGTTCGAGAGTTCGCTGACCCAGGATTTGCAGGTCGAAGCCAACCTGCGGCTGCGCGGCACCGCTACGAATCCGGCCCTGCTGGGCCGCGTGAACGTCACCCACGGGCAGGTCATCTTTTACGGCAGCCGGTTCAACGTCAGCCAGGGTTCTGTCTCCTTTTACAATCCGCTGAAGGTGGAGCCCATTCTGGATGTAGACCTGGAGACCAAGGCGCGCGGCATCGATATCACGCTTACGGTGAGCGGCCCTCTGAACAAGCTGAATCTCACGCCGCGCTCCGATCCGCCTCTACAATTCAGCGAGATCGTGGCCCTGCTCGCCACGGGACACACCCCGACCTCCGACCCGACGCTGCTGGCCCAACAGGCCACGGCCCCGAACACGTGGCAGCAGACCGGCGCCTCGGCCCTGTTAGGGCAGGCGATCGCCAGTCCGGTAGCAGGGCGTCTGCAGCGGTTTTTCGGAGTCAGCAAACTGCGCATCGACCCCACGCTGCCCGGCGTGGAAAACAACCCCCAGGCGCGCCTGACCCTGGAACAGCAGATCACGCCGGACATTACGTTCACCTACATCACCAACGTGACCAGCAGCAACCCGCTGGTGGTGCGCGTCGAGTGGACGTTAAGCAAGCAGTGGTCGGTGGTCGCGCTGCGGGAAGAGAACGGCGTTTTCGGAATGGACTTTTACTACCGCAAGCAGTTTTAGCGGGATGCGGAGGAGGGCGCTGTTTACCTCCGGGTGTTTACAATGGAATTTCATGAAGCTGTTGGCCACCACAGGGATAGCAGCAGCGGGTGCCGCCGGATTCCTCGCATGGGCCGTCCGGGGCCGCTCCGCCGCGGTGTTCGGACCCTCGACATGGCGAGGGCCGCGGGATCGTCCGCTGCTGGCCCTGACCTTCGATGACGGCCCGAGCGAGGGAACACCGGCGATTCTCGAGGTCCTGCGCCGTTATGGCGTCCCCGCCACGTTCTTTCAGGTGGGCGCCAACGTAGATCGGTTGCCGGGAATCGCCCGCGCCGTGCGCGATGCAGGCCACGAGATCGGGAACCACAGCTACTCGCACCCGCTGTTTTGCTTTCGCTCGACCGGCTTTATGGAATCCGACCTGCGCCGGGCGCAGGAAGCGATCGGCCGGCACACGGGCGCCCAGCCAATCTGGTTCCGCGCCCCGTTCGGCGTCCGCTGGTTCGGGCTCGGGACGGCGCAGCGCCGCCTGGGCCTGGGCGGCGTGATGTGGACTGCAATCGGCTATGATTGGAGTCTGGGAGTTGAAGAGGTCGTCGAACGGATTCTCCGCAAAATCAGCAAGGGCGCTATTCTGTGTCTTCATGATGGACGCGAACTCCAGGTCAGGCCGGATACGGGCGTGACTCTCGAGGCGATTCAGCGGCTAATCCCGAGGCTGCTGGACCAGGGCTACCGGTTCGAGACAATTAGCCGATTATTATGTCCGACGATTTAATCCAACGGGTCTTGAAGGTGATTGCCGCTTCCAAGCGGATTCCCCTGGAGACCGTCACGATCGACAGCGAGTTCCAGCAGCTTGGAATCGATTCCATGGACGCCGTGGAGATCCTCTTCGCGCTGGAAAACGAATTCGACGTCAGTATCCCCGATGACGAGGTCCGGCACGTTCGAAACGTCCGGCAAATGTGCGAGGGCATCGAGAAACTGGTCACCGCGAAGTCCGATCAGGCAGCGAGCCAGTAGCGATGCGGCGCGTTGCCATCACCGGCGCAGGAGTGATCTGCGCCATCGGCCGGAACACGACGGAGTTTATAGAATCTCTCCGCTGCGGACGGCCGGGAATCGGGCCGATCGAATCCTGCGACATGAGCCTGATCCGGTTCCAGAACGGCGCCGAGGTCAAGGGATACTCGCACCAGCCGTACTTCGACGACCGCCGCGCGGACTTCATCGACCGGTTCGCCCAGTTCGCGGTGATCGCGGCGCGCGAAGCCGTTCAGTGCGCCGGGGTCGAGTGGACGCCGGAGTTGCGGGAGACGGCGGCGATCATCACCGGTTCATGCGTCGGCGGCCAGAGCACCGAGGACATCGGATTCCAGGAAGTCTATAAGTTCAGCCGTAACCGCGTCCACCCGCTCACCATCCCTAAGACTATGGCAAACGCGGGCGCGAGCCATATTTCGATGGAGTTTGGAATCACCGGGCCGGCATTCACCATTTCGACGGCGTGTTCCTCGGCTGCTCACGCCATCGGGCAGGCCTATTGGATGGTGCGATCGGGCCAGACGGATCTCGCGTTGACGGGCGGAAGCGAGGCCCCGTTCAGTTTCGGGATCCTGAAAGCATGGGAGGCCATGCGGGTGGTTTCGCCCGAGACCTGCCGGCCTTTTTCGAAGGACCGCCGCGGGATGATATTGGGAGAGGGCTCCGCTATGTTCGTGCTGGAACCGCTGGAGGCGGCTTTGGCGCGGGGGGCCACGATCCTCGCCGAGATTGTGGGCTTCGGCATGTCCGCCGACGCCTGCCACATCACGCAGCCATCCGCCGAAGGCGCGGCCCGGGCGATGCGCTCCGCCCTGCGGGACAGCGGACTTCGCCCGGAACAGATCGGCTACATCAACGCGCACGGAACGGCCACACCCGCCAACGACTCGAGCGAAAGCTCGGCTATTCGCACCGTATTCGGCGATTATGCGGATCGCCTGGCGATCAGTTCCACCAAGTCGATGCACGGCCACGCACTGGGTGCCGCAGCGGCGCTGGAGTGCCTGGCAACGGTTTCGGCGCTCCGCGACGGAATTCTACCTCCGACCGCCAACTACACCGAGCCGGACCCGCAGTGCGACCTGGACTTCATACCGAACCACGCCAGAGAGCAGCAGGTGGAGTATGCGCTTTCGAACTCGTTTGCTTTTGGCGGGTTGAACGCGGTGCTGGCGTTAAGAAAGTTCGTGTAGCGCGGCCTCCCGGCCTGCCCGGTTCGAAAGCTTCCGTAACGCTACTAATCTAATCGCCCGGAACGCGCTCGGCTCCGCGGCCGAACCACCAGCCCATGTCGGCCAGCGCGGCGGAGAGCCGGGGCCAGTTGGTCCGTACCGCGGAGAGCGCCAGCATCAGCAGAATGACGGCAGCCGCGGCGGCCACTGTCTGTCCCACCGTCAGGCTGCTCTTGAAGAACCAAAGCCAGCGCCCGTAGACCAGTTCGATGTGCACCCAGTACACCAGGAGTGACGTGGTGCCGAACTGCCGGACCCAGCTCCAGCCCGGCCCCGCCGCGTAGCGCGTCCAGAGGAACGCAAACGCCAGGATCAGAAGAGTGACCCCCTGCTTGGTGAGGATCTGCGCGGGGCTGTTCAGCCAGTAATCGGATTTCCCGTAAAGCGAAAACGGCAGGCTGGAGAAGTACTCGCAGGAGAGGATCAGGACGCCGCCGACGATCGCGACCCACTGCATCACCCGCTCGATGTTCTCGTGGGGTACGGCGCGGATGATGCTTCCGGCGCTCATTCCGAAGGCGAGGTAAGCGGCCCATGGAAAGAAACTGAAGAAGCGGTGGTCGGGCACCAGATAATCGCGCAGTAGCGAGGGGAGGAACGATGTGTCCAGTTGCGAAACCAGCGGCGAGGCAAACGCAATGGCAAGTCCCGCGATGGCGCACCAGCGGGCCCGATCGAGCGTCCGCAGCATCGCCATCACCGACATTACGGCCATGGCGAAACCCATGCAGTTGAGGATGTCCACCTTCAGCAGGTCGGTCCACTGCGCCGGAAACCCGAACACGAACATCTGGAGGCGGAACGCAAAGGCGAGGAAGAACAGGTAACCGCAGCGGCGGAACGCATGGACTACGCGCCGCACCGGCGGCATGCCCTTGCGTTCCGTGCTGTCCATGAGAAACGAAAGCGTGACGCCGGTTAAAAAGAGGAAGATGGCGGGCGGCATGCCCCCGGCGAACTGCGAAAAGACATAAGCTCCACCGGGGCGCAGATCGCTGCGGAGGAAGGAATCGAAGACGTGTCCCTGAAGCATGATCAGGGCCCCGATTCCGCGCAGCCAGTCCAGGTATTGCAGCCGGTATGTGCTGGTCTTGGTCGCCATCGTTCGCGTTTACTTCTGCGGTCTTTCCCAGCGTGCGTTTTTGGGAACGTCCAGCTTGACGGAGGATTCCGGAACGGGCATCAGATGAATATCCGTGTAGGTCATCATCATGTAATCGCCACCCGGCTGGTACATCTTCTGTTGCAGGATGTTTCCGGAGGCATCGGCGATCCACAAATCGATCTTGGGAAAATGGGCGGCCAGTTCCTTGTCCTTGGGCGTCAGTTCAATGGCGGTTGCATTCTGTCCGGCCGCCTTATCCTCACCGACGAGACGAACACGGTAAAAAGTTACCAGGTCTTTGGAACTGCTTCCGAAGGCCAGCGACATCAACTGGTCGCGCATACTGCGCGCCTTGCCGAACTCATACTCCTGCACCAGATTGGAATTCGGGTAGAACACCTGCACCTTCCCGCCGCCGATGTACGCCTTCAGGGGGTTCGGCGGAGACTGGATATCCAGCAGCATTTTCAGGTCCTTTGGGTTGGTGCGGCGGACCAGAATGGTGCCGTTCTCGACGGTATCGTCATTGATCACGTCGAGGTGCGACACACGCCGGATGTTCGCTTTGAGTCCTTTGAAACCGTCGGCAACGGAATCCATTCGCGCGAAAGTCGCCTGGAGCGGGTTATCCGCCGCGAGCGCCGCGGCCGCGCACAAAAAAAACAACAGCAGGCGAGACCGTAACATCCTGTTTTAGCTACTCCTATCCGTCATACGAATGCTGAATGTGCGGTGGGTACAACCTCTAAGGCCGGGAAAACGCCATGTATCCCTGTAACTCACCTTCCGAATCGAGAATCGGCTCGACGCGCGTCACCGTCAGGCGGCGGTTGCTCGTCAATTTTTGAAGTTCCCGCGTCAATCGGCTCACACGCAGGTTCTCGGGGATATTCGCCAGGGTCTCGGCGTTTACGAAGAAGGCGGAGGTACCGTGCTCTGTGGGAAGCATCGCGATGCTGCTGGGCTTCCAAATACGCGGCTGATCGCGGAACCACTCGCGGGGCGTGAGGAAAATAAAGCCAAGTATAATCCCCACCATCACGTCGTACTGCCAGCCCCCGCGCGGATAGTCCCACAGGATAAAGCGCTTCAGCATGTATAATCTTTATCTTATCAGTAGACAAACGGGGATGGTGCAACCCCGTTTGGGCCCGCGGGGCACCCCGGAAACCGATGGCGCGCATGCTAGACTTTGTATTCCGCGATGCTTATTTCCGGCAAACCTGCTGGCAGCCGGATCCTGGTAGTCCGGCTCGGTGCGATGGGCGACATCATCCATGCCCTACCCGCCGCCGCCTCCCTCAAAAACAGCTATCCGGGGTGCGATCTGACGTGGCTGGTGGAGCCCAGGTGGGCGCCGCTGCTGGAGAATAATCCGTTCCTAGACCGTGTCCTGCTCCTCGACCGAAGTTCGCCCGGCGGAGTCTACCGAAGCTGGCGCGAGCTGCGCGGGCGGCAGTACGATTTCGCAGTCGATTTCCAGGGGCTGATCAAATCCGCGATTGCCGCCAGTGCCGCGCATCCCTCCCGCATTTTCGGCTTCCACTACACACAGGTGCGCGAGCGCGCCGCGGCGTTCTTCTATTCGAACAAGACCATCAGCCGGTCTATCCACATAGTGGACCGCAACCTGGACCTGGCCGCCGCCGCCGGGGCCACCGCGCTGACCCGCACGTTCCCGCTCCCCGCGGGCCGACCCGAAGGCGAACTGCCTTCGGGAGATTTCATCCTGGCCTCGCCTCTGGCGGGCTGGCGCTCCAAGCAGTGGCCGGCGGAATCGTACCGGCTGCTGGCGGCAACCCTGCTCAGGGATTTGGGTATGCCGCTGGTTTTGAATCTGCCTCCCGGCGCCGAAATCCCATCGTTCGAGGGAAGCATTCGCCATTCTTCCGGACTGCCGGGCCTGATCGACGCCACCAGGCGGGCAACGGCGGTGCTGGGGGTGGACAGCGGACCGCTTCACCTCGCGGCAGCGCTGGGGAAGCCCGGTGTCGGCCTGTTCGGGCCCACGGACCCGGCCCGCAACGGGCCGTATGGAAGCACCTTCAAGGTGTTGCGGAGCCCCTTGGCAGTCACCACATACCGGCGCGGGGATATCATCGACGAGAGCATGCGAAGTATCTCGCCCGGCGAAGCTTTCGAGGCCTTGCGCGCCGTGATCCGCGAACGTCTTCCGCACGCCGGGTGCGCCGTCTGATGATTTCCTTTCCTAAACCTTATGCCGATTTCGTGGCGAAGCTCCGGGTACCGAGCGGCTTCCTGCTGGTCGCCGTTTTTGCGTGGTTCTCGGAGCCGGGCCCGCGGTCGCTCGCCTGGGGAGTCCCGGTTTCGCTCGCGGGTCTCCTTCTGCGCGGCTGGGCGGCCGGGTGTCTCGCCAAAAACCAGCAGCTCGCTTCCGGAGGGCCGTACGCGCACCTCCGAAACCCGCTATACGCCGGCACTTTGCTGGTGGCGGCGGGCCTGGCTATCGCCTCCCGCAGTGCCGGTCTGGCGGTTCTCTTCGCGGCCGTCTTTCTGCTGGTGTATCTTCCCGTGATCGAACTCGAGGAGCAGCATCTTCGCCGTCTTTTCCCGGACTATGCGGGTTACGCGAAGCACGTGCCGGCTCTTATCCCGCGACTGACTCCGCTTCCTCAAAAATCGCCGAATCCTTTTCGGTTCCGGCTGTATCTAAAGAATCAGGAATATCAGGCCGGTGCGGGATTCGCTGCCGGGATGCTGTTTCTCATTTGG
The DNA here is from genome assembly GCA_963796485.1 of Bryobacterales bacterium. Lineage (GTDB taxonomy): Bacteria > Acidobacteriota > Terriglobia > Bryobacterales > Bryobacteraceae > CAWCDJ01. The sequence continues at coordinate 600,824 of CAWCLV010000004.1, read as the reverse complement.
AAAGTCTTACGCTAGACTGGGGCGGGTCTGAAGCTTCTGGAGGGGGAAGCTTCAGATCCGCCTTATTTTTTTCCAGAACGCCCTTCACCCCCGCGACATTCCCGCCTCCCGTCCGATTCCGCCGGCGCGTGCGGTCTTACACACAATCTTGGTAACCGGCTCGCTAGCCTGAAATTGGCGGCGGTTTTCCTGCACGGGCATCCGCCGCTCTTCCGGACAGTTGAGGGCTGTCAGTTATGAAAAGAATTGCACTGATCCTTACTTTCGCGGTCGCGGCCGTTCTGCCCGCGGCCTGGGGCCAAACCCTGGGGGCCAGAACCGGTGCCACGGGCCGAAGCGTTCCGGGGTCCGCTACTCCCAGCCAGTTGGGCAGGCAGGCGATCACCCCACTCAACCGCAGCACCCGGCGGACCACCCCCGGCAGGCTCGGCAGTGCCAACCGAACCCGGACCATGAACCAGACGAGGGAACAGGGACTTCCCGCGCTGCACCAGGTTGGGCCAGGCACAATTGGCACAATGGCTCCGATGACCACTCCGGCGACACGGGCTCCGATGGCAACCCCGAGCACCACGGCGCCCACGCCCAGGGGCAGCCTGGGAGGCCGGTTCTAAATCCGATTCCCGGCGGTTGAGCGGCGGAACCGCCGCCCCGCAAACCACACAAACCCGGTATCCTAACTGATCAGGAGGGTTCCCATGCTGCGTGTGGTTTGCTGTTTTGCTGTGGCGGCCATCGCCCAGGCTGCCGGGCCGCTTTACCAGGCGTCCATCGATCAGCCTGCATCTTTTGCCGTGATCCGCGGGTCCGCCGCGCCCGACCCGGCCGTGATGCACGCCAAGCGAAAATCCCTGCGCATCGAACCTGCCGCCACGGCGCCCGACGCCGCGGTGCGGTTCGCGCCCGTGGCCCTGACCATCGGCAAGAGCTATGAGTTGAGCGGCTGGGTGCGAACCGAAGACCTGGAAGTGCGGGATCTCGACCGCTCGCCGATTGCCACCGGCGCGACGCTGACCATGGCGTCGATGCCCTACGATGTGCATTCGGCTTCCCTCGGCGGAACCGAGCCATGGACGCGCCTGACGCTGCGCTTCGTCGCCACCCGCGCGAAAGACGAGGTTCTTTTGACGGTCGGCGACGGCGGCGCCTTTCACGGTAAGGCGTGGTTCGAAGGCGTGAGCCTGGACGAAGTTTCGGCGCGGGGTGGATGGCCGGTTCGCGATGCCGTGGAAACGTTTGGGCCCGCCTACCGTTACCCCGCCGCCGGATGGATCTACCTCCATATCGAGGGCAAACCGTACGAACGCGGTTATCAGCACGGACACCTGATGGCGCGCGAGATCCCCGAATACCTCGCCCGCTGCGCCGCCGACCTGGGTTCGCCGGACGATTGGAGCAGTTATCGGACGAGCGTCGACGCCTTGTTCCTGCGCGGCTTCGATCGCGAAATTCTGGAAGAAATGCGTGGGATCGCCGACGGCGCTTCGGACGCGGGCGCCCGCTGGCAGAACCGCCGGATCGATCTGATCGATATCGCGGTGGCCAACACAACGGTGGAACTCGGCGAATTGCGCTCCGCCATGAACTCCACGCCCACCGGCCTGGAGAATTTCACGTTCGAGAAGCCCGCTTATGCCCCGAAGCACGATACCGTGATGGAGCATTGCAGCGCCTTCGCCGCCACCGGCCCGGCCACTCGCGACGGCAAAATGGTGATCGGCCATGTGACGTGGTGGCCGCTCACGCTGGCCGAGCAGACCAACGTGATGCTCGACATCAAGCCCGAGTCCGGCCATCGCATGCTCATCCAGAGCTACCCGGGCGGGATCGAAAGCGGCACGGACTGGTACCAGAACGATGCCGGGATCGTCCTCACCGAGACCACCATCCGCCAAACTCCATTCAACGCCCAGGGTACGCCGGTGGCTTTCCGGGCACGTATGGCGATTCAGTACGCCGCGTCGATCGACGATGTGGTGTCCCGGCTTGGAGCCCGCAACAACGGCCTCTACACGAATGAGTGGCTGATCGGCGACGGCAAGACCAACGAGATCGCGATGTACGAACTCGGCACGAATCATACCCGGCTCTGGCGCAGTTCGAAAGGCGACTGGTTTGGCGGCACCCCCGGTTTCTACTGGGGCGACAACAACGCTAAGGACCTGGCGGTGCGGCTCGAAACCATGCCCGACCCGCACGGCACGCCGGAGTTCGCCCCTTACGTTCCGATGCCGCGCGACCTGGCGTGGCAGGATTTCTACGGCAGGTACAAGGGCCGGATCGACGAACAGTTCGCCTTCACGGCTTTCCGGACCGCGCCCCTGGTGGCAATGTCCACGATGGACGCGAAGGTGGCGACGGCCGACATGGCGAACCGGATGATGGTGTGGGCAGAAATCGGCCGCCCGAACCAGACCGAATGGGCCGGCGGCGCACGTACCGGCTACTCGGGAAATGCCGGCCTGTACCCTTCGGGCTACTATCTGCTCCAGGGTGAAGCTCCGGCGGCGCTCGCGCAAAAAGCTTCCGAAGCCGCCAAAAAGCGGGGTGCCGCAAAGGCGGGAGCGTCTCTGAAGGACCGCCTTTGGACGGGCTACGTGCTGCCCTCTTCGGACGCCGACATCTGGCTGGCTGCCGGTGCGGCCGCTTATCACCAGGTGCTTCAGTCGGACGACGTTGAAAAGGCGATGAACGCCCGGCGCGCCATGTACCGCGGCTTGCAACTCGGGCCCGAGAACGAGGCCACCCGCGTCCGCCTGCAGGAAGCCCGGGGAGTGCTGTTCCTGGACGCGCTTCGCCGCAAGATGGGCGACGACTCGTTTCTGAAACTGATGGACGCGTATTTCCGCGCTAACACCACGAAGACCGTTGCAGCGAAGTCGTTCCTCGAAGAGGCGCATGCCAAATTCGAGGTCCCCGAACCGGGGGACGGTCCGGCGTATCTCACGAGCGATATCGGGAGGAGGCTGGCGACGGCCGCAATCGTCTACGGCACGGTGCGCGAAGCGGGCGCGAACCGCTACGCCGCCGAGCGGCTTCAGTCGCAGTTCTTCGACCAGTATCAAAGCCGGGTGCCGGTCTATAAGGATTTCGAAGCGACCGATTCGGTATTGCGCGGGCGGGATGTGATCTTCGTCGGCCGCCCGGAGGCGAACTCCGCGCTGGCCGCGTGGTCGGACAAGCTGGGGCTGAAGTTCGAAGGAGCCAGCTTCCAGATCGACGGTGAAACCTTCGCATCCGAAAGGAATGCGTTGGTGCTGGCGGCGAAGAACCCGGTGGACGCAACGCATATGGTTCTGGTGGTCGCCGGAAACGACGCACTGAGTACGGTGAAGGCGATCCACGCCGAGGCGCCGGCCGAGTACGCCGTCTTCGACGACGGCAGCGCCACGCGGACCGGCTTCATCGGGTTCGGCGCAACCTCTGGCGCGGCGGGCGAAGGGCGGCGGCGGAGGCAGTAACCGCAAGGCGGCTGGCAATTTACCGCGGAGCCGCGAAGGCGCGGAGAAGACAACGCGGAGAGAAACAAGCCCGGATTTGCGATCGCCGAGGGAACGGAGATAGCGGGATCGTGCACGCATCTCCGCTCGCTCCGTGATCTCAAAACAGTTTTCTCGTTCTTCATCTCCTTCTCCGCGTTTTCCTCCGCGCCTTCGCGGCTCCGCGGTTAAGGCGACTCCGTCTCGATGCGGTTGCATCGAGGTTTGTATCCCAGCATCCAGATCGCGAAACGTCCTTCGAAGCGGGGGGTTATACTGTTTTCGGCGGCCAGGGTCTGAATATCCGGATCCTGCTGCCGAATCATTCGCGGGCGCGGAGGAATACGTGGCAGAGACTTCTTCAAGCCTGGGCGCGGACCGGACTGCTTACCTCGAGGAATTGGTACGGCAGGGCAGGACCGCCGCCGCCGTCTTTACCCAATACACCCAGGAAGACGTGGATCGCATCGTGAAGGCGATGGTGCTGGCCGGCCTGGACCAGGCGCAGCACCTGGCACGGCTGGCGATCGAGGAAACCAAGATCGGACTCATGGAGGATAAGGCCATCAAGAATATGGTGGCCACCGAGTTCGTTTACAACTACGTCCGGGACAAGCGGACGGTCGGGATCATCGGCGAGGTTCCGGAACGGGGCCTGGTAGAGTTCGCCGAACCGATCGGCCTGATTTTCTCGCTGTTGCCGGTGACGAACCCCACCTCCACGGTGCTCTTCAAATGCATCATGGCGATCAAGACCCGGAACGCGGCGATCTTCGGCCCGCACCCCAGGGCATGGCGGTGCTGTTCCGAAGCCGTCCGGATCATGTACGAGACGGCCGTCCGGCACGGCGCTCCGGAAGGAGTCTTCAGCTGCCTGGAGTCGCCTACTCTCCTCGACAACGCCTACCTGATGCATCACAAGGACGTCAGCCTGATCGATGCCACCGGCGGGCCGGGAGTGGTGAAGGCGGCATACAGTTCGGGCAAGCCGGCTTTGGGTGTCGGTCCCGGCAACACGCCGGTCTACCTGGAGAAGACCGCCGACGTCGAAATGGCGGTGGTGGACATCATCACCTCGAAGACCTTCGACAATGGCACGATCTGCGCCTCCGAGCAGACGGTGGTGATCGATCACGAGATTTACGACCAGGTGCTGACCCGGTTCGCGGAACTCGGCGCCCACATCTGCGACGAGAAAGAGACCGAACTGCTGGGCCACACCGTAATCGACCCGGAGACGGGGTTCATGCGGCCGATCGCGGTGGGTCAGAAGGCGACCGATATCGCGCGGGTAATCGGCCTCAAAGTCGCTCCCGATACGAAACTGCTGATCGCGCCGATTCGGGGAACGGGACGCGAACATCCGCTCTCGGCCGAAAAGCTGTGCCCGGTGCTGTCGGTTTACCGTTCCTGGTCGGTGGAGGAAGCGCTCCGGATTTGCGTGGATATCAACCACCAGTACGGCCTGGGGCACACGGCCGTCATCTTCTCCCGAAACGACGAGATCATCCGCAGGTTCGGCGAAGTAATTAATGCGGGCCGGATCATCGTGAACTCCCCGGGCTCGATCGGAGCGCTGGGCGGCGTGTACAACGACATGGTTCCGACGTTCTCGTTCGGCTGCGGCACCGGCGGCGGCAACAGCACCACCGATAACGTCAACGTCTTTCATTACCTCAACGTCAAACGGCTGGCCCGGAGGACCCAAACCCACATGTGGTTCCGTGTCCCGAATCAGATCTACTTCAACATGAATGCCGTGGAGAATCTGCGGCAGTTTCCTTCGCGCTCCACCGTCATCGTCACCAGCGCTCTGCTGGAACAGATCGGCCTGGTAGACATTGTCCGGCGGTCCATTCCCGCCGAAAGTTTCGCGCGAGTCATCAGGATTCCGGACGCGGAACCGGAGCGCAAGGTGATCGAACAGGGGCTCGAGGCGCTCAACGCTTACAAGGCGGACCAGATCATCGCGCTGGGCGGCGGTTCGGTGATCGATGCGGCGAAGATCATGAAGCTCCGCTACCAGTCGCCCGATGCCGATCTGGAGGAACTCGCGGCGCCGTTCCTGGATATCCGCAAGCGCGTGGTGCAGTTCCCGACCGACAAGGTCAACCACATGCGCCTGATTGCGATTTCGACCACCAGCGGCACCGGGAGCGAGGTGACGCCTTTCGCCGTCATGCTCGATAAGGAGCGCGGGCGGAAGGTGACGCTCGCGGATTACTCGCTGACGCCGGACGTGGCGATCGTCGATCCGCAATTCGTCATGTCGATGCCGAAGAGCCTCACGGCCGACACGGGGATCGACTGCCTGACGCATGCGCTCGAAGCCGGGGTCTCGATCTACGCTTCGCCCTATACCGATTCGAACGCGATGCAGGCGGTCCGGATGGTCTTGCGGTACCTGCCGGTCGCCTACCGCCACCCGCAGGATGTGGAGGCGCGCAGCATGATGCACAATGCCGCGTGCATCGCGGCGCTGGCGTTTTCGAACGCCTCGGTGGGCGTGAATCACGCGCTCGCGCACGCGTTCGGCGCCCGGTTTGGGGTTTCGCACGGCCGGGCGAACGCGCTGATGCTGCCGCATGTGATCGCGTTCAACGCGGCCGTGCCCACGAAGTTCATGCCGTCCCCCAACCAGCGCGGATACAACGCGCACAAGAAGTACGCCATGATGGCGGACCTGCTCGGCTTGGGCGGCGAAACCGTTCCCGAGAAGGTGGAGAAGCTGGTGGAAGCGGTGGAACGGCTGTTGGACGAGGTAGCGATGCCGCGCTCGATCGCCGAACTGGGGATCTCCCGCGAGGAGTACGAGCGCGCCCTGCCAGACCTGGCCGCCATAGCGTTCGACGACCCGTCCTGGCGCTCCAACCCGCGTATGCCGCTGCTGAGCGAGTTGATCGAGTTATTCCGAAAGGCCTACGAAGGCCGCGGAATGGGCGTGGCGGCGGACGCGTCCGCCGGAGCCCTGGGAGCGAGGTGAGATATGGCAAATATTCAATGGCCACAGCTTGAGGGCGCGGCCGACCCGCTGTTCGAGCGAGCCATGGAGAGGCTCGACAGCGGCGGGGAACTCGAGCTGGATTTCGCCGCGGTAGCGCGGATCGAGGCGCCGGTCCTTCGCGCCATGGAACAGCTAGCGGCCAAAGCGAGCGAGAAATCCGCAAAGGTGGTGCTGTGCGGCCTCAACGTGCCCGCGTACAAGGTGTTGAAGCTAGCCAGGATGTCGGGGCAGTTCTCGTTTCAGAGCTGATTACTGCCCGATCGCGACCGTCACGCCTCCGGGGCTCGATGCGTAGCCCACGGTGAGAACCACCGGCACCGTGCCGGACACGCCTGAAGGAAGTTGCACATCGACGCGCATCACACCCGCTACCTCGCCGGCCGACCCTCCCGCGAACTGTACGGCGGCGGGCTGACCGCCGACCGAGACCGCCAGAGGCAGCGCCGGTTGCGGCACGGACGAGGACGCGATCAAGCCATCGACGCCGGCAGGGGTCGTCTGTCCCCCGCCTGTCGCGAACAAAGTCAGAACGGAGCCCGCGGCGGCGGGATGAGCGGGACTGTTGATGGTGCCATCCTGGTTGATCGCGAGCGCCTGGCCGCTACCGGATGTGTCGGCGGTGAACAGGCCCGGCGCCGATGCGGCAAGTGATACCGGAAAGGCGGCGGTGGACTGGCCCTGATACTGGACGACGATCGACACCTGTGAGCCGGTGACGCCATACGGCACGACCGCAGCCACCTGGTCCGCCTCCGTATAAAGGACTGGAGCCGCGATGCCGTTGAAGAGGACCGTGGTCCCGGCCAGACTCTCGGGCACCATGCCGCCGGCCGCAACGAATTGGGCCAATTGCGCGGGGCCGAGGCCGCCTCCGTAGATGGTGACGACTTCACCGGGCGCCGCGGCGCCGGAAACATTGCTCGCGCCGTTCGTTACGCCGCGGATGAAGGAACCGGAGGCGGTCAGGTAAGCCACGCGGATCGCATTGTTTCCGGTATCCGCGATGTAGACGTTACCCGCCGGATCCACTGCCAGGCCGGAGGGCTGGTTGAGCAGGGCCGCCGAAGCCGGGCCGCCATCACCGGCATAGCAGCACGAGCCCGCACCGGCGACCAGACTGGGTGCGCCGTTCGCGGAAACCTGCTGCACCTGGTTGCCGGTGGTGTAATACACATTTCCGGCGGAATCCACGGCGAGCGCCGGCGGCTGGAGCTTGTCCGTCCCGCCCAGGATTCCAGTTACCCCCTTCGCAATCACCCGGATGCCGTCGTCTGAAACGTACAGAATCCCGTTGGGAGCGACTGCCACCGCCCGCGGGGCGTTGAGCGACGGCACAACGGTGCTGATCTGGCCATTCGGATCCACCATGCGGACGCAGTGGTTTTGCGTGTCGGCAATATACAGGTTGCCCGCCGCGTCGAACGCGACACCGCGCGGGCCGTGCAACGCCGCGGCCAAGGCCGGGCCGCCGTCTCCGAAGAGCGCCGCGTTTCCGTTCCCGGCGAAGGTAGTGACGGTGCCGTCAGTGGTCACCTTGCGTACGCGGTTATTGCCGGAATCCGCAATGTAGAGATTGCCTTGCGGATCGACCGCGACCGCCGTGGGGGTGTTGAGCTCGGCTAACGTCGCGGGGCCGCCATCTCCGGAAAATCCGGGCAGCGCGTTGCCGGCAACCGTGGCGATGGTTCCGCCCGGCGAAATGCGGCGGACCCGGTGATTCATCGTATCCGCGAAGTAGAGATTGCCCGCCGCATCGAGCGCCATCCCGGAGGGCGTATTCAATTGCGCGCGGGATGCGGAAGCGGCATCTCCCGAGAAGCTGTTCAATCCATCGCCCGCTACGCTCGCGAGCATGCCGTTGGTCGAAACCCGCCAGATCCGATAATCCCCTTCGGTCAGCCCGGATCCGGAACCGATCGAACCCTCGGCGATGTAAACGTTGCCCGCGGCGTCTACAGCCAGGCCGGTGGGCCCGCTCAGCCGGATCGAAGTGGCGGCGAAGCCATCCGCCGCGGGGGCGAGGGCGGTGCCGCCGGCAATCGTGGTGATGATGCCGGCCGCGACTTTCCGGATGCGGCTATCGCCCAGGTCGGCGATGTACAAGCTTCCCGCGGCATCGACGGCCACATCCGTCGGGAAGAACAGGGTTGCGCCGGCGGCCGGACCGCCATCGCCGGAAAAGCCGGGATAGCCGTTGGCGACGAACGTGGCGATGCTGCCATCGGCGGCCACCCGGCGTACCCGGTTGTTGAACGTGTCCGCGATATAGAGGTAACCGGAGGCGTCCACCGCGACACCTTCGGGCTCGTTGAGACCGGCGCTTATGGCTGGAGCGCCGTCGCCGCCGTACCCTGCGTAGCCGCTGCCGGCAACCTTCGCGACCGTGCCGTCCGGCGCGATCCGGCGCACCATGTTGTTGCCGGTATCGGCCACGAACAGGTTGCCCGCGCGATCGAAAGTCAACCCCGTGGGTCCGTTGAATTGGGCGGCAATCGCCGCGCCGCCATCGCCGGCGTAGCCCGCCGTGCCAGTGCCCGCAAACGTGGTGATGATTCCCGCGCTGGAGATCCGGCGGATCACGTTGGCGTCGCGCTCCGTGAAGTAGAGGTTCCCCGCTGGATCGAAGGCGATGCCGTCCGGGAACTGGAGTTGCGCGTTCAGAGCCGGGCCGCCGTCGCCCGATATTCCGGAACGGCCGGTGCCCGCAACGCGGGTCAGAGTGCCGGTCGAATCCACCTTGAAGATGCAGTGCAGGCTGCCGAAGTAAAAACTGCCCGCCGGCCCGACGGCAACCCGCGGGGGATCGCCGATGGAAACGCCCGTCGCGACCGCCGGCGTGAGGGGAGCCATTCCCCCGGCCAGAGTCGACATCACATACTGTTGTGCTGGGGAGGCGCCGGAGAGAAGAGCGATAACCGCAAGAGTCCGGAACATGATCGTGACCTGTCGTTCTATGTTGTCACAATCACCGTGTTTTGAAGTACTGAAATTTGGTGGGTTACTTAGTGCGTCAGAGGTACTCAATCATACGGATTCGCAAGGCCCGGAGATCGCGCAGGACGATATCCGGCTGCTCGGCTTCGAGTTCCGCGGGAGGCGTGATGCCGGTTTGCACCGAGATCGAGCGGATGCGGTTCGCGCGCGCCGCACGGATATCGGCGGGCGCGTCCCCGACCAGCGAAACCGGCACACCGCGGGCGATCCAGCCGCGGCTGCGTGCGTCGCGGATGGCCAGGCGCGCCAGGCCTGCCCGGGTGCCGGCCATCTCGCCGAAGGCGCCGAACCGGAAGAACTCTTTGAGCCCCGCGCGGTCGAGTTTCCGCCACCCGATACGCGTCAGGTTGCCCGTGACTAATCCCAGGAGCGCCCCGCGCCGGGTCAGTTTTTCGAGCACCGGCCTGACTCCGGGGCAGTGCTTGTCGTGGAGCGCCGGACAGGCGCGCAGGTAGAACCGTTCCGCCGCACGACACACTTCCGGCATGGCATCGCGAATCTGAATCCGCGACGCACCCGCGCAACGCATCATGATGGCCAGAATGTCGGGGTCGAGCATGCCCTGGACCGGGATGCCTTCGGTGGTGGTCTCGAGTCCCATGACCTTTCGGATCCCGTAGACCAGCGCCTGACGGTGGTGCGGCCCGGCGCGGCGGACCAGCGTACCATCTATGTCGAACAGTACCAGAGCCTTGTAGATCAAACGTAATGATACGTCGTTACAATGGTCTTGTGCAGCGCGACAAATTCCGTGTGGGCCTGATCCAGATGGCCTGCTCCAAGGATCCCAACGAGAACCTCGCGAAGGCGATGTGGCGGATTCGGGAAGCCGCCGGCCGCGGGGCGCAGATCGTCAGCGTGCAGGAACTCTTCCGCTCGCAGTACTTCTGCCGGGAAGAGAATGCCGATCTCTTCGACCTCGCCGAGCCCATTCCGGGGCCGACCAGCGAGGCGTTCTCGAAACTGGCGGCGGAACTGAACGTGGTGATTGTCGGATCGATTTTCGAGCGCCGCACGGCGGGCGTGTATCACAACACCGCGCTGATCGTCGATGCGGGCGGCGAACTGCTGGGCATTTACCGCAAGATGCACATCCCGGACGATCCGCTCTACTACGAGAAGTATTACTTCACTCCGGGCGACCTTGGCTTCCGCTGTTTCGACACGCGTTTCGGGCGGATAGCCGCCCTGGTCTGCTGGGACCAGTGGTATCCGGAGGCTGCCCGGCTGGCCGCGCTGGGCGGGGCGCAGGTGCTGTTCTATCCCACGGCCATCGGCTGGCATCCATCGGAGAAGGCACAGTACGGGGCGGCGCAGCACGATGCCTGGCGCACCATTCAGCGCTCACACGCCATCGCCAACGGGCTGTATGTGGCCTCGGTGAACCGCGTGGGGTACGAGGGTCCGCCGGAAAACGGGCTGGAGTTCTGGGGCGGGTCGTTCGTGGCCGACCCCTTCGGCGTGGTGCTGGCCGAAGGCTCGCATGACCGCGAAGAAACGCTGATCGTGGAATGCGATCCCCGCCGGATCGAGGAAGTGCGCCGCAACTGGCCGTTCCTCCGCGACCGCCGCATCGACGCGTACGCGCCTATCGTCAACCGGGTGATCGATTGAAATCCGGCACCCCGCGCGCACTGGGCTTCCGCATGCCCGCCGAGTGGGAGCCGCACGAAGCCACGTGGCTCGCCTGGCCGCACAACCGCAGCGACTGGCCCGGCCGTTTCGCGCCGATCCCCTGGGTCTACGCCGAAATCGTGCGCAAGCTGAGCGCCGTCGAACGGGTCCGGATTCTGGTACGGGATGAAGCCGCAGGGGTAGAGGCGCGGCGCGTGCTTCGAAAGGCGGGCGCGGCGATGGATGCGGTGGAACTGCTCTGCTGCGCGACCAACCGCGTGTGGACGCGCGACACGGGCCCCCTGTTCGTGCGGAACCGGCGCGGCGAAACGGCGCTCACGTGCTGGCGGTTCAATGCCTGGGCGAAGTACCCGGATTTCGAGCTCGATGCGCAGGTTCCGGATTTCATCGCGCGGCACGTGAAGCGTCCGGTGTGGCAGGTGAATCTGGTGCTGGAGGGCGGCAGCATCGACGTCAACGGCGCCGGCCTGCTGCTGACCACCGAGGAATGCCTGCTCAGCCCCGTGCAGGCGCGCAATCCGGGGATGGAGCGCGGCGGGATCGAGCGTCATCTGCGCAATTACCTGGGGATCCGCAAGGTGATCTGGCTGCGCAACGGCATTGCCGGCGACGACACCCATGGACACGTGGACGACCTGGCGCGGTTCGTCTCGGCGGATACCGTGGTGCTGGCTTCCGAGGCCGACCGCACCGATCCGAATTTCGAGCTGCTGCGCGAGAATGCGGCGATCCTGCGCGCCGCCGGCTTGCGAGTGGTGAAGTTACCGATGCCGCGGCCGCTCGTCTTCTCCGGACAGCGGCTTCCCGCGAGCTACGCCAATTTCTACATCGCCAACGGACTGGTGCTGGTTCCGACATTCAACGACCCGAACGATCGCATCGCACTGAACAAGCTGGCTCGATGCTTTCCGGATCGCGAAGTTACCGGCATCAACTGCACGGAGTTGATCTGGGGACTCGGCGCGCTGCACTGCATGACGCAACAGCAGCCCGCAATGTACTAACACGCACCGGAACCGGCGGTATTTCGTTAGAGTTCCTCCCTCTCCAGCAATAAGCGCCCGCCGGAATGTCCTAAACTCGGAGAGTAGCTGTTGCGCTGGGATGACGCTGGGCTCCGGATGAGAAAACTGCAAATAGGGATCATCGATATTGTCTCGAGGGGACCGACCGATGCTCTCTATGCCCGCGTAATGAATCCCAACCTTGCCAGCATCATGCCGCAAGTTATCGGCGTCTGGTGCAGGGAGGCGGGACACGACGTCGATTTCATCTGCTACACGGGTTTTGAAGATCTGCTCCGGGAGCTACCGGACAAGGTGGACCTGGTCTTCATCGGCGCATTCACGGAGGCCGCCCACACCGCGTACGCACTAAGCAATCTATTCCGCTCGCGGGGCGCGGTTACCGCGATCGGCGGACCGCACGCGCGCTGTTACCCCGAAGACGCCCTGAAGTACTTCGATTACGTCCTGGGCTTCACCGACCGGGCGGCGCTTCTCGACCTTCTGCGGGACTGCTCCGAACACCGGCCCTCCGGGGTGCACCTTGCGGCGGCGCAGCAGCCGGCAACACTTCCGGGCGTGCGCGAACGCTGGCAGTTCATCGAGCCCACCTTGCGGAAAGCGCCGTATCTCAAGCTGGTCCCCATGCTCGCCAGCCTGGGGTGCCCTTACACGTGCAGCTTCTGCATCGATGCGGCGGTGCCGTATCAGGCGATGGACTACGACGGCATCCAGGAGGATCTCAAGTTCCTGCTGACGAAGTTCAAGCGGCCGATGGTCGGCTGGCATGACCCTAATTTCGGTGTGCGGTTCAACGATTGCATGGATGTGATCGAGCGATCCGTGCCCGCGGGCCGCATCGACTTCATCGCCGAAAGCAGCCTCTCGCTGCTCTCGGAACCGCACCTGAAGCGGCTGAAGCAAAATGGCTTCAAAGGCGTCCTGCCGGGCATCGAATCGTGGTTCGACCTCGGCAATAAGTCGAAGACCGGCGCGCAGGTGGGGATGGACAAGGTCCGGCAGGTGGCCGAGCATGTCAACTTGATTTTGCGCTACATCCCTTACGTGCAAACCAACTTCGTACTGGGACTCGACACCGACGAAGGGGACGAACCGTTTGAACTCACGAAGCGGTTTCTGGACCTTGCGCCGGGCGCTTTTCCCGGGTATTCGCTGCTCACGGCGTTTGGCCGCGCCACGCCGCTGAATCTGGATTACCAGCGCGAAGAGCGCGTGCTGCCGTTTCCGTTCCATTTTCTGAACAACAACCAGGCGATGAACGTGCGGCCGAAGAATTACTCCTGGCTGGAGTTTTACGACCACGTCATCGATCTGACGCGGTATTCGTTCTCGTGGAATGCGATATTCCGGCGGTTCCGGGCGACCCCGGGGCTGACGCCTCGGGCCATGAACCTGGTGCGGGCAGTATCGACCGAGGGCTTCGGGAGGCTGCGGTATCACAAGGACATCCGGCAACGGATCGAGACCGACCGGCAGTTTGTCGCGTTTTTCGAGCAGGAGAGCGCCGAGCTTCCCCCGTTTTACCTCGACCTGGTACGCCAGGACCTGGGGCACTTGTGGGAGTGGCTTCCGAAGGGGGCGCTGGAACACGACCCCAACGCCTACTCCAAATCGGAGCGGGCCCGGCAAACGTTGAGCACCCTTCAGTAACCGGTCGCTGCTCACTGAACCCCGGAGACGCGTACACTGTCCCGATAGCTCCGCTCCCTCCGGGATCTCAAATCCGACTTCATTTCTCTCCGCGTTGTCTTCTCCGCGCCTTCGCGGCTCCGCGGTGCATTGCCGGCTCTCCCTGGGTCACGAATACTCGTGGCTCGAAAGCGCCCGTTCCCTAACCCGGCACGCCGTGTCAGGCGGGCTGTCAGCGGTTGCGAAAAATCACCGCCGCCAGCGTCGGTACGCTCAGGAAGGCCGCGGCCACGGGCACGTGCAGCGAAAGATAACCGGCCGTGGCGGCAGCCAACAGGTAGATGGCGAACATGGCAGCCAAAACCGCGGCATCCAAGGAGCCCCGCGGCCATCTGCCTGTCCTGCGGCGTTTGACGATGGCCCTCGCCGTCTCGCTCACGCTCTCCGTGACGGTCCCGGTAATGAACGTGGTTGCAACGCCGCGGATCTTCAGCCGCTTCACGGCTACGCTCTGAATTCCCAGTGCCACGGCCGCCAGCGCGATGGTGGCGTAGCCGAGGGAATGGGTATGGCGGCCTTCGAGCCAGAGTCCCGCAAACGCGAGCAGCAGCGGGAGTTCGATGCTCGCCGCCAGCATCAGATTCGAACCGGTTTTGGAAGGCGTTGTCTCGTCAAGGATCAGCGACCCGGCAAAACATCCGGATAAAAACGCACATAGCGCCGCCAGGTTGTGGAGGGATGGCCCCAACTGCCCCTGGACGGCGTGAAGACCCAGCAGCACCGTATTCCCCGTCATGTTGGCCGTAAATACGTGGCCGCTCAAGTAGCTGAGACCATCGAGCGTGCCGGCGGTCCACGTGAGCAGGAGCAGATCCTTGGCCCACCTCATCTCTTTACCGCAACCCCAATACAACAAAGCGCGAACCACACCACTGTTGCCGGTTGTACACTCGAAGATCATGAGACGCTTGGTTCGTGTCATCCTCGTCGTGGTGGCGCTCGTCGTGGTCGCCGCCGTGGCTATTCCGTTTCTGGTCGATGCCAACAGTTTCCGGCCGATGCTCGAAGCAAAGCTGAGTCAGGCGCTGGGCCGGGAAGTTCACGTCGGCGATCTCCAACTGTCACTGCTTTCGGGAGGTGTAACGGCCTCCGACCTCTCGATTGCCGACGACCCGGCCTACGCCAAAACGCCCTTCGTCCAGGCGAAGTCGCTCAAAGTGCAGGTGGAACTCTGGCCGCTCATCACGTCGAAAAAGCTGAACGTGACGGGGATCGTGCTGGACCAGCCTCAGATACGGCTGACCCAGGACGCATCCGGCGAGTGGAATTTTTCGCATCTCGGAGCGAAGCCCGCCAACACTCAACCCGCGGCTCCGCCGGCTACGGACTCCGGCAAGCCGATGGCCTTCGCGGTGCAGTTGATCCGCATTTCCGGGGGACAGTTTGTGGTAGCAAAGAGCGGCCGCTCGAAGCCGCTGGTTCTCGACCCCGTAAACGCAGAGGTCCACGATTTCTCGAGCACCACCGCGTTTCCATTTACGATGACGGCCAAGGTCGCCGGCGGCGGCTCGATCGAACTGAAGGGGCAGATAGGACCGCTCGGCGCAGCCGATATCGCCGACACTCCGCTCGAGGCCAGCCTGTCGGTAAACCAGTTGAATCTCGCCGGCTCGGGATGGACAGAGTTCATTCCGGGTATGGCCGGCCTGGTTTCGTTCGATGGCACGGCAAAATCGGACGGACGTAACGCCGGCGTGGACGGCAAGCTGAAGGCAGAAAAGCTGAAGCTCTCGGCGAAGGGCACGCCTGCCGCG
This sequence comes from Bryobacterales bacterium, assembly GCA_963796485.1. GTDB lineage: Bacteria > Acidobacteriota > Terriglobia > Bryobacterales > Bryobacteraceae > CAWCDJ01. The sequence goes on along the minus strand of CAWCLV010000004.1, from coordinate 585,244 downwards.
CGCGTCCTGGAGCTGGATTTCGCCGCGAGCCATGACCTGAAAACGCGGGCCGGCCGCCTGAGCCGCGGGGATATTCATGTCGGCGCCGCGGTGGCCCACCTTACCGGGACTTACTCGGCGGCTGGTGAATCGCCCGTCCTACACCTCAACCTCGCGGGACCGTCGATGCCCGTTCCGGAACTGGCGGCCATGCTGCCCGTGCTGGGGATCGCGCTTCCCGCCGGATCTTCGCTCCAGGGCGGCACCGCCGACGTCAAACTCGCGATCGAAGGACCCGCAACGAAGCTGGTCACCGCGGGCTCGGTGGCGCTGACCAATGCGACGCTCGCGAATTTCAGCCTGGGACGCAAGATGTCGGTGATCCAATCGCTGGCCGGAATGAAGCAGAGCCCGGACACGCAGATTCAAAACTTCAGCGCGCATCTGAAAATGGAAGGCGGCGGCATCGACGCGCAGCAGATCCAGCTCAATGTTCCCGACATCGGCGAGCTGGCGGGCGCCGGACAGGTCAGCCCCGCCAATGCGCTCGATTTCAAGATGAGCGCGAAGCTGCACACGTCCGGAGCCATGGCCCTGGTGAGCAAAGAGAACATCCCGTTTTCCGTGACCGGGACCTCCGCCGACCCTGCGTTCCATGCCGACGTGAAAGCGATAGTTTCGGAAAAAGCGAAAGACGTAGGTATGAAAGCCGCGGGAAGTCTGCTAAAAGGAATCCTGGGAGGCAAAAAGAATTAGCCTATGCCGGATGACGGGATCGAGCGCCGCGGCTTGCTTAGAGCCGCCGGGGGCCTGCTGCTTCTGCGGCCCGAAACGGTATTCGGATCGCAAGCCAACTCCACGGTCGAACTGGGGCTGGTGGGCTGCGGCGGCCGGGGCAACTGGATCGCGCCGCTCTTTATCGAGCATTCGGGCGCCCGCTTCGTGGCCGCCGCGGATGTCATCAAATCCCGCCTCGAATCCACCCGCGCGAAGCTGAAGGTGGACCCGGCGAAGGCTTACTATGGCCCGGACGCTTCCCGGGAACTGGCGAACTCGCAGGTCGATGGCGTGGTCATCATGACCCCGACTTACTTTCACGCGGCGCAGGCGGCGGCGGCCGTAGACGCGGGCAAGCACGTCTACTGCGCCAAGCCGATCGCCGTGGATGTGCCTTCGAGCAAAGATTTTCTGGCAACCGGCCGCAAAGCCCAGTCGAAAAATCTCAGCTTCTGGGTGGATTTCCAAAGCCGCGCCCGCCCCGTGTTTCAGGAGGCGGTGCAACGCATCCAGCGGGGAGACATTGGCAAGCCCGCGCTGGCGCAGGTGTTCTACTTTGCGAACCGCCCCTGGAAGGATCCGGATTCGCACCTGGACCCGGGGCTCGTCCGCATGATGACGTGGTTCGGCGACCGCGCGCTCAGCGGCGACATCATCGTGGAGCAGAATATCCACGTAATCGATATGGCCAACTGGTATCTCGGCAGCCACCCCACACAAGCGGCCGGGACCGGCGGCCGCACCGACTGGTCCGGCACGGCCAATACACTCGGCGATGCCTACGATCATTTCGCGATCACTTACTGGTATCCGGGCGGTGTGCACGCAACCTTCAGCTCGCACCAGTTGAACGGCGGGTTCAGCGACCTGTGCGTGCGCTGCACGGGGGTGCACGGCACAGCCGATACGCATTATGGCGGGCTGGTGCGGATCGTGAGCGATCAGAAGGAACGGAACTGGGCCGGCGCCGAGAAGGATGACACCTTCACCGGAGGCTGCATCACCAACATCAAAACGTTTATCGACGCCGTGCGCGGGGGCACGCTCATCAACAACGCTCCGGTTGCCGTGGAGAGCAATCTTACGGCGATCCTGGGCCGCACCGCGGCCTACCAGGAACAAACCGTGACATGGGACGCCATGATGGCCTCCACCGAACGATGGGAAGTCAACTTGCCGCTCCGCTGGTAAAACCGGCGGAGGAACTCTACGCCGAGCGCCTGGGCCGATACGTGACGGCCATGCGCAACGGCACTCCGGACCGGGTCCCGCTGCGGCCCTTCGCCGCGGAGATCACCGCCCGGTACGCCGGGTTCACCTGCCAGGAAGTGACGCACGATTACCGCAAGGCGTTCGAAGCGGTAATCCGGTGCTGCCGGGATTTCGAGTGGGACGCCGTCGTGCCCAACATGGTCTACGTGTGGACGGGCCTCACCGAGGCGGCCGGTCTGCGCTATTACGGCGTGCCGGGGATCCACGTCGGGCCGGACGTGGCGTTTCAGTACCGCGAGCCTTCCGAACAGGCCGCCTTCATGAAGCGCGAGGAGTACGATGCGCTGATCGAAGACCCGGTGCGCTTCCTTTACGAGACGTGGCTGCCGCGCGTCTCCACCGAGATCGGCGGGCGGGACCGGTACCGCAACAACCTGGCGCTCGTGAAGAGCGCGATGGGCATGCTCAACTACTTTTCGGCCTTCGGGCCACAGGTGGAGCGCATGCGCCGCGAGTGCGGCACTCCATCCTCGATCTGCGGAATGCTGAAAGCGCCGCTCGACATCCTGGCGGATAAGCTTCGCGGATACGTGGCGCTGGCGTTCGACCTGATGGAGATTCCGGAGAAGGTTCTGCAGGCCTGCGAAGCGCTGATGCCGCACCTGGCGCACATGGCGCTTACCGGCGCGGACCCGGAGCGGCAGCTGCCGGTGCCCATCTGGATGCACCGCGGTTGCACGCCGTTCATCTCGCGCAATCACTTCGAGACGATCTACTGGCCGACCCTGCGCCCCATCTTCGACGCGCTCTGGGCCCAGGGGACGCAGGTGCTGATGTACGCCGAAGGCAAGTGGGACGCGCACCTGGAACGTTTCGCCGAATTGCCTTCCGGCAGCATGATCTTCCACCTGGACCGGACCGACCCGGCGAAGGCACACCGCGCGCTCGGCGGCCGCTTCTGCCTGAGCGGCGGCGTGCCGAATGTGCTGCTGGCGTTCGGCACAGCGGATGAAGTGAAGGCGCACTGCCGTGGACTCATCGAAACGCTGGGCGCGGACGGCGGCTTCATCATGGATGCAGGGGCGATACTACAGAACGACGCCACCATAGAGAACCTGCGCGCGATGACGGACGCGACCCTCGAGTACGGGGTTTATCGTTCGGCTTCGTCGGCTGCCCGCTCCGTGACGGCGACGGCTCGATGCGAGGGCAACGCGCCAGCGGCGCGACCGTCGGGACTGGCGCCCGGCATTTGCTTTCCGTTCGAAGAAAAGCTGAAGGAGATGCCGGCGATCCTCGGAGACCCGGAGATTGTCCGCGCCGTGTGGGACGATCTCGAAGGCTTCGCGTATCTTTACATCTGGCATTTGCTGTTAAGTTTTTAGCGCTTGAGGCGCTACCACGGATGAATGAGCCTGGAACAATCGGACCGGACGCGGCGTCGAATTGAACCGGAGATAGAAGTCCGGAAATGTACGCTCCCTCCAGGGACATCCGGGACGCTCTGCTGGCCAGCGCCCTGCTGGTCTTCGCCTGTAACGCACAGCAGGCGCCCCACCCGGAATTCGAGGTGGCATCTGTCAAGCCTACGGGTATCGATCCCGGCCAAGTCGGGCAGTTGGCTATGTCGGGGCGCATCAAGATTGGCCCGCAGATACAAGGGAATACGGCAAAATACACCTTCATGACGCTGCGACAACTGGTTGCAGAGGCGTATCGGGTAATGCCCTTCCAGATTGTCTGCCCCGCTTGGTTTCTGAAAGACCGCTTCGACATCGCGGCCAAAATGCCGGCGGGCTCCCGGGTGGAAGATGCCCGTCTTATGCTGCAATCGATGTTGGAAGAGCGCTTCAAGTTAGCCCTACATCGCGAATCCCGGGAAGGGCCCGTCGTGGCGCTGGTCGTGGGACAGAAAGGCCCTAAATTGACAGAATCGCCCTCAAGAGCACGGCCGAACTCCGGGGATAGCGCCGGCGGCGGTCCACAAAGACATGGTCAAGCGACCACGACAAAGAAGCAAGACAGCCCATTTGGCGGAATGATGGGGAACGTCGCCGTCACCTTCACGGTCAATGAAGCCACTTCCTCGGTCCGATTCGATGCGAAGTGGGTAACGATGGCTGATTTGGCGCGCTTTCTGATGAATTTCGGTGCCGGTGGGAGCCGGCCAGTTGTGGACATGACGGGCATCAATGGGGAGTATGACATCGCCCTCGATATTCCGTTGTCGATGTTTGGACTGAACGTTTCTCAGGAGGGACCGGCTTCCAGTGGAAACGCTCAGTCGCCCCGTCCCGCGGAATACGCCTCGGATCCTGGAGGCGGAACGGTAATGCGTTCGTTGAGGATCTACGGCCTCGACTTAAAGAAGATGAACGCACCGGTCGAACACCTGGTCGTTGATCGCGCTGAAAGAAAACCGACCGAAAATTGAGGGGCGGGGTAAAGTGATGCGTCGCCAGGATAATACGAGCGGCGCAAAAGCGCACACGATGTCGCGACTGGGAGACAATGGGATTGTGGCGGCGATCACACGAGACCCGGAAACGATGCATGGCACGCCTATATTCCGTGGGACACGGGTGCCGGTTCAGACTCTCTTCGAATACCTGGAGGGTGGCGAAACACTTGAAGATTTTCTGGAAGGGTTCCCCACTGTTTCGCGCTCTCTCGCTATCGAGGCGCTGGAAGAAGCAAAGGAACTGTTGCTCGCACGCGCCTCATGAAACTGCTGTTCGACGAATGCGTCGATGAGCGGCTGTCTCGTTTTCCGAACATACGTGTGAAACCGCGAGGTTTGCCGGATTCGCTGGATTGAAAAACGGCCGACTCCTCGATTCGGCAGAGGCCGGAGGATTTGACGTGCTGATCACGGTCGATCAGAACATGCCAAATCAACAGAACCTGCGCGGGCGCAAGCTGTTCATCCTGATCCTCTGTGCGGCCACGAACCGGTTGCGCGTTCTGGCCGCTCTCGTTCCCAGGGCGAAGGTTGCGCTGCATACTATTGGTTGCGGCGCGATCGTCGTTGTCGGGTTTCAAGTCCGCTGATCAGGCGACCGCCTACCGTCGATTAAGAATTCTTTTCAACCAAGCTCTCCCGGTGGCTGAGGCTCAAGCACTCCACGAACGTGTCCTGAAAACGCGGATCTTCCGCGAGCGGCACGTGCCCGGTGATTGCGCGGATCTCGGCCGCCTGGCCCAGCAACGCCATTTTCGCGCCGCGCAACGCCGTATTGCCGGAGGGGACTACGCGCTCGGGCGCGACTTCCAGCAGGCCGATGCGGCGGGCGCTCTCCATGCGCACGTAATTTCCGAATGCGCCGGCCAGGTAGACCGTCTGGATTTCCTCGAGGCTCGCGCCCCAGCGCTCGGCCAGGAGCCGCAGTCCCGCGGCGATCGCGCCCTTGGCCAACTGCAGCTCGCGAATGTCCTGCTGGGTAATCCGCACGGGGCCGGACAATTCAAGCTCGCGCCGGCCTCCGGCCAGGCGGCCGTTCGGCAGAATGGCTCCCGATTCGAGGCCTGCCGCCACGGCGTCCACCAGGCCGCTGCCGCAGATGCCCTGCGGCGGCCCATCGCCGACGGTGCGGCACTCGAAAGCTCCGCCGCGCACCACCACGTGAGAGATCGCGCCGGCAGCGGCACGCATGCCCATGCGGATGCGTCCCGCCTCGAACGCCGGGCCGGCCGCAGCGGAGGCGCACAAAATCCGCCCGGCTTTCCCCAGCACGATCTCGCCGTTGGTCCCGAGGTCGATGAGCGCGCGTAACTCCGTACTTTTGTGAATCCCGGTGGCGAGGATGCCGGCGAGCAGGTCGGAGCCGACGAAGCCGCCGAGGCACGGCAGGAAACGGACGGCCGCTGCTTCCGGCAGGCGCCACCCGAGTTCGGGAACGGCCAGCACCTGTTCGCCATCGTTCGACGGGCGGAACGGCACGGCGGCCAGCGGAGTCACGTCGATCCCGCAAAAGAGGTGGTGCATCGCCGTATTGCCCGCGAGCAGCACCGTGTGCGCGTCCGCGTGTCCAGGCAGGCACGCAATCATGCCGCCGAGGCATTCGCGGATCGAGTGCGCCAGTTCCGCCGCGCCGCCCGACAGCGCGAATTCGATCCGCGTCATCACGTCCGCGCCGTGCGCCGCCTGCGGGTTGAGCCCGGTCTCCACGCCGAGCACCGCGCCGCTCCGCAGATCCACGGATTGCGCGACCAGAGTCGTGGTGCCGAGGTCGATCGCGATGCCGATTCCCTCGGCAGGTTCGAACGCGAGCGGAGTGTCGTCGCTCAGAACCGGCGTGTCCCATTGCGGGATCTCCAAAACCAGGGGGCCCTCGACCACCGAGCAGCAGGCCAGGCGCCAGCCGTCGCGCAGTTCGGCCTCGCTGAAAACCTGCTGCATCTCGGCCGTGATGGCCAGCCGCCCTTCCAGCACCCGCACGCGGCAGCCGCGGCAGATGCCGGCGCCGCCGCACGGAAACTCCATGCCGCGCGCGGCGAGAATGGATTCGAGCTTCGTGCCGGGATCGGCGGATACGCGCATCTCAGTGCGACCGCGCGTACCGCGCCGCGGCTTCGATATTGCACGCCGGAGTGCCCGCCGGAAGTTCGCAACCCGCGCCGACGATGTACCGCGGCCCCGACTGCCTGTGGCACGCCGCGAACCCGGCTTCCACCTCTTCGGGCGTGCCGTCGCGCATCACGCGAACGGGGTCGAGATTCCCCAGCAACACTTGTGCCGGCCCCATCTGCTGCCGCGCTTCATCCATCGGGTTCATGAAATCGAGATCGACGATCTCCGCCCCGGCCGCCCCCATACCGCGATAGAGGCGCCGGGTCTTGCCGCAGATGTGCAGCCGGACGCGGGCGCCCGATTCCTGAATCGCGCGTACGAGCCGGCACTCGAATGGTTGGACGAACTCGGTATAAAACTGAGGCCCGATCAGCGATGCCGCCGCATCCCCCACGCCGATCAGATCCGCGCCCGCCTCGATCTGTGCGCGGGCGAACCGGATTTCCATCTCCACCGTGAAGGCGAACAGGTCGCGCACGAAAGCGGGGTCGTCGAAGAAATCCAGCATCAGGGTGTTCACTCCGCGCAGGTCGGCGCTCATGGCGCAGGGGCCTTCCACCCAGCCTTCGACAATCAAGTGGGAGCCCGCGCGCTGGCGCAGCAGCCGTACCGCTTCCACGCGGTCGGACATGCGACGGCCCGCCGAGGGGTCGGGCACCGTCAACCTGGCCAGGCGGCTTTTTTCGGCAAGCAGCGCACGCTCTTCGATCACCGCCGGCGGCTGATTGTCGAACCACTGGATGGCGGCGCCGAGGTCGCTGGCCTCGCGGGCCGGGTCGGAGATGGCCGAAACGTAGTCGAACCCGAAGGCTTCGGCAGTCGCGACCTGCGCCTCCGCCAGCACGCGGTGGTCGCCGGCATAATCGCGATACCTGGCTCCGATCTGCTCGGCCGCCCGCATCATCGTGATGGGCATGAGGGGCAGATGATCGGGCGCCTCTCCGCGCAGCATGGCCTCTACCCGCTCGCGCCCGGTCATGCGGCCGGCTCCATGCCGATCACGTCCCGGTCATAGGTCGCCGTGATTCGCCATCCGGGCGGGACCACCAGAAAATCCCGCTCGTCCCATTGGCCGAACACCAGCTTCTCGAACAGTTCGAGGCTGCCCGCAATGCACTCGAATTTCCAGTTGTGCGAGGCGGCTTCCTGGCGCGCGCGCTCCTCGAAGCTGCCGTCCGGTTCCACACCGGTCGAGATGTAGCTGATCTGCCGGTAGGTCCGCCGGTACGCAGTCAACTCGTCATAGAGGTAGCGGCCGTTGTCCTCGCCGTAGCGTTCGATGAGGCGTTCCAGAGTCTGGCCCGAGCCGGTGCGGTCGCGAATCGCGGCCAGGGTCTCCTGGTCCTGCTCTTCGCCCCGTTCCAGCCAGCCCGTGGAGCGGAAGTAGACGCCGGGGTTTTCTTCGAAGTAATTCTGGTACCGCTCGCGGCTGCCCATCAGCAGCGCGATGCAGTCATGCGCGCGGGGTATCACCAGTTGGGTTTTGACGGCGGTCAGGCCCGCGACGCCCGTACCGCAGAGTCCGTAGCCGAGCAGCGTGGCATCGTGCGCCACATCGGACTGCCGGTCGAGGAGCCCCTGCAGGCGCTCGCGCATGGCATTGGCACCAAGGTCGTGCAAGCCCTTGGGTAGGAACTCGGCATCGATCTGGTGCGGAGAACGCGCGGCCGCGAACCACATCTCGCGGGTGAGCACTTCGCAGGAGATGAGCCTGAGCCTCATGCCGCGCCCGACATCCGCCGCGCCAGCGCCACCGCCGCCGTGGCGTTCTCGCCGAAACCGTCCGCGCCGATCTGCTCGGCGAAGCGCTGGGTCACCGGCGCGCCGCCTACCAGTACTTTCACGCGGTCGCGCACTCCCGCCTCCCGAAGAGCGTCGATGGTGGCTTTCATGGAAGGCATGGTCACCGTCAGCAGCGCCGAAAGGCAGATGACACCCACGTGCTGGACCCGCACCGCTTCCACGAATCGTTCGGCGGAAACGTCCGCGCCCAGATCGATCACCTCGAAACCGGCGCCTTCGAGCATTGCTCCGACCAGGTTCTTGCCGATATCGTGGAGGTCGCCCTTCACGGTGCCGATGGCCACGCGGCCCGCCGGCTGGGCGCCGCTGGCGGCAAGCAGGGGGCGCAGAATCTCGAGCGAGCCCTTCATGGCGCGCGCGGCGAGCAGCAACTCCGGAACGAAGTACTCCTCGCATTCGAAAAGCCGGCCCACTTCATCCATGGCCGGCACCATTTCCCGATTCACCAGCTCCAGCGCGTCCGTTCCGGCCGCCAGGGCCTGCTTTGTGGCTTCCACCGCCGCTTTCGCGTTCCCGGCGACGATAGCTTCGTGCAGCTCCGCCATATGCTCTATAAGATATCAGGACTCCGAAATCGGCGTGGGGTTACGCGGCATCTGATTTTCGGGCGGCATGTTACAGTCGAGGTTTGTGTTTCAGCGCGTAATCTGGATTGTGCTTGACAGTGTAGGGATCGGCGCCATGCCGGACGCCGCCGGGTTCGGCGATCCCCCGGGCGCGGACACGTTGGGCAACATCGCCCGGCTTCGCGGCCTGCGGCTGCCGAACTTCGCGCGGCTGGGGATCGGCAATATCAAGCCGCTCGCGGGAATTCCCGCTGCGGAACTGCCCGCCGGTTCCTTTGGACGCTGCGCCCTGGCATCGCCCGGCAAGGATACGACCACGGGCCACTGGGAGATGGTCGGAATTCATCTCGCCAAGCCGTTTCCCCTCTATCCGAACGGGTTTCCGCCGGAGATCATGACCGAGTTCGAACGCCGGACCGGCCGCGGTTCGCTCGGCAACAAGCCGGCCTCCGGGACGGAAATCATCCAGGAGTTGGGCGCCGAGCACATGCGTACGGGGTCGCCCATTGTTTACACCTCCGCCGATAGCGTGTTTCAGGTGGCCGCGCACGAAGAAGTGATTCCGCTTTGGGAGCTTTACCGGATCTGCGAAATCGCGCGCGACATCCTGCGCGGCCCGCACGAGGTGGGGCGCGTGATCGCGCGGCCGTTCACCGGTTCCGCCGGCAGTTTTACCCGCACCGCCAATCGGCACGACTACGCCGTGCCGCCTCCGAAAGGGATGCTGCTCGATCAATTGGAGAGCCGCGGCGTTCCGGTGCACAGCGTGGGCAAGATCTTCGACGTGTTTCTGGGCCGCGGCATCGGACAGTCGTCAAAGACGAAGAACAACGCCGAGGGCATGGCGAAAACACTGGAGGCGATCGAGACTTCGCCATCCGGCCTGATCTTCGTCAACCTGGTGGATTTCGACCAGCAATACGGGCATCGCAACGATATCGCCGGCTACGGCGCGGCGCTCGAAGAGTTCGACGCGTGGCTGCCGTGTTTCGAGGCGGCGCTGGCGCCGGGCGACCTCGCCATTTTCACCGCCGACCACGGCTGCGACCCCTGCGTTCCGGGGACCGACCACACACGCGAGTACGTTCCCCTGGTCGCCACCGGACCGTCGGTGCGGCCCAACGTCAACCTCGGGGTGCGCGCGTCGCTCTCCGATATCGGCCAGACCGTCGCCGCCAACTTCGGCACCGCGATCGGGCAAGGCACCAGTTTCTTACCGCAAATCCTATGAGAAAACCAGTCATGGCGGGCAATTGGAAGATGTACAAGACGCCCGCGGAAACTACTGCATTCTTCGAGAAATTCCGGCCGCTGGTCGAGAAGTCCGAACACTGCGAAGTCGTGATCTGTCCTCCTTTCACGAACCTCGCCGCGGCCGTTGGCGCCGTTAAGGGCAGCCGCATTCAGGTGGGCGCGCAGAACATCGCCTGGGCCAAAGAAGGCGCATTCACGGGCGAGATCTCCGGGCCGATGCTCAACGCCGTGGGCGTTAGCCACGCGATTGTCGGCCATAGCGAGCGCCGCCAGTACTTCTGCGAAACCGACGAGACGGTGCTGAAGCGCACGCAGTCCGCGCTCGAATTCGGGCTGACGCCGATCGTCTGCGTGGGCGAGCGCCTGGAAGAGCGCGAGAGCGGCAGAACGGAAGCGCTGCTGGTCAGCCAGTTCCAGAAAGGCATCGCGGGGCTGACGCCGCAGCAGTTTGCGAAGATCGTAATCGCCTATGAGCCGGTTTGGGCCATCGGCACCGGGAAGACCGCCACGCCCGAGATCGCGGCCGATGCGCATCGCGTGATCCGCGCGCAGGTCCGCGAGAAGTTCGGCAAGGAAGCGGCCGACGCGGTTCGTATCCTGTACGGCGGCAGCGTGAAGCCGGACAACGCCAGAACGCTAATGGGGCAGCCGGAAATCGACGGCGTGCTGGTGGGCGGGGCGAGTCTGGATCCCGCGGGCTTTGCGTCCATTGTGAACTTCTGATTTCGCCGCCGCGCCGCCGGGACGCAGGGAGAATCTCTTATGATTTCCCCTGCGCCCCGGCGCGGCGGTTTAACCTGTCTTCGATCTCCCGCACGAACTCGTCCTCGCGCTCGATCTCCATCCCGATCTGCAGCCAGTAGATCGGGAGCGGCGCGGTCAGATCCTCGCAGGCTTCGCACAGGTTGACGGCATCCTTTTCGGTGGTCACCAGCGCCGTCGCGCGGCGCGCCTGGGCGGTTCGCGCGATGCGCCGCATTTCATGCACGCGGTAGCGGTGATGGTCGCCGAACTCCATAAACTCCGCCGGTTCCACCCCTAGCGCGGCGAGGGTTCTGCGGAATGAGTGCGGATTTCCGACACCGCAAAACGCCGCGGCGCGATCGAACGGGGGTTCCCGCGGAGGATATTTTTGCCCGGTGCGAAGCTCTATCCATGCGCGCGGCTCGACCCCCGCGCGGAACACCGGAGCGTTCGGATTCAACCGGGCAGCCATTTGCTCCAGCGCCGGCGCCAGGTCGGAAAAGCGGCTGCGGGTGATCAGGATGATATCCGCACGCGCCAGCGATTGCACCGGTTCACGCAGCCGTCCGACCGGAAAAATGCCGCCGCCCGAGAGCGGGTTCAAGGCGTCGATCAAAACAATATCGATATCGCGTGCCAGTTTCCAATGCTGAAAGCCGTCGTCCAGCAGCAGGATGTCGACTCCGAACTTCTCCAGCAGCAGATTGCCCGTGGAGAACCGGTCGGCGCCGATGCCGACCGCGGCCACTCCCGAGCGGATGAAGATCTGCGGTTCGTCCCCGGAATATTCGGCGCAAACCGCGGAGCCGGGCGCCACGACGAGGTTCTTTTCCAGCGTGCCGCGTCCGTAGCCCCGGGTCAGAATACCCGGACGCAGCCCGCGCCCGGCCGCCAGTTCCGCCAGGCGCAAGACGCACGGCGTCTTGCCGGTACCGCCCATCGTGAGATTTCCGACGGAAATCACAGGGGCATCGAGTTTGCGGCGGGCGTGGAGCCCGGACGCCTGCTTCCTGCGCCCCCCGGCCAGCCAGACCCGCGAGAGCAGCCACGCCGTGGCATACCAGGGCATCGCAGGCCGGTACCGCGGAATGTGGGCGCGGTGGAGTTGGCGGATCTCTTCGACGGCGCGCGCCGTCGCCCCGCGGCGTTCTTCCGCGCAGGCAAGAGCGCGGCGGCCGATTTCAGAAGCGAGTGCCGGATCAGCGAGCAGCCGGTCCACCGCGCCCGCCAATTCGGAAGCGTTTTCAATCCGCACGGAGGCGCCGGCTGCGCGAAATTCGTCGTCGATCGCCTGGAAATTCTCCATGTGCGGTCCGGTGACGACAGGCTTGGCGAAGAGCGCCGGCTCAAGCGTGTTATGCCCGCCGCGCCGCGCGAGCGAACCTCCCATGAAGACCACGTCCGCGGCCGCGAACAGCCCGCCCAATTCGCCGATGGTATCGAGCAGCAGCACGAACGGGCGCTCCCGAGCCTGCGCGTCGAGCGCCGTCCTGCGCACGTAAGAGATCCCGGCCGCCTCCAGCCTGCGCGCGGCCGCATCGAAGCGCTCCGGCTTGCGCGGCACCAGGATGAAGAGCAGGCCGGGATGCCGGGGCGCCAGTTCCTGGTATGCCGCAATCACGGCGTCGTCTTCATCCAGGTCGCCCGCGTCCGCCGGAGGCATGGTGCTGGCCGCGATCCAGACCGGGCCGGGTCCCGTTTTCGCGATCAATGCGAGGACGGGCGAGTTTGGCGGAGCGGGGCGCGGGTCAAAATCGTACTTGAAGTTGCCGCTGGTGCGGGTTCGCTCATCGGGCGCGCCCAGAGCCATAAACCGTTTGCGGATGGCATCGGTTTGCACCAGGATCGAATCGGCATGGGGGAGGACGGAGGCGAAGAACCGGCGGAAGGGCAGATAACGCGGAAAGGCCCGGTCGGAAATCCTGCCGTTGACCAGTGCGAGGGCCGCGCCCGTCCGCTTCGTTTCCCGAAACAGGTTCGGCCAGATCTCGGTTTCGGCCACGATTACGACTGACGGCCGCAGGGTTCGCAACACACGCCGAACGGCGAAAACGTAATCGACCGGCGCGTAGAAGACGCCGTCGGCCAGCCCGTGCAGCTTTTCAGCCGCCGTGGCTCGCCCTGCCGGCGTGGAGGCCGAAACGAACAGGCGGCTGTTCGGAAACTCCGCGCGGAGGCGACGCAGCAGTTCCATGGACGACAATACTTCGCCGACCGAAACTGCATGCAACCAGATTGCGCCCGGGCCGGTCTGTCTAAACGAGGAAGGTAGGAATCCGAAGCGCTGCGGCAGGGATTGCCAGTACCTCCGGTTCCGCACGCCACGGAAGACGAAATACAAAAACAGGACAGGCAGCCCAAACGCCTGGAGAAGTCGATAGAGAAAATAAATGCCTTTTGTTTTCAAACGTTTGGTTCTTCTATTGAGTATAGCGGCGGCGTTCGCCGCGGACAAGGACGCGCCTTTCCGCGCCGCGCCCGCGGCCAGCTTCAAGAATCACCAAACCAATGAGCAGGTCACGATCGGAGCCGAGCCTTACGACTCCGGCGAGAAGGTCAGCGTGGCCTTCGGCAAGCTCAACCCGTATCAATACGGCATTCTTCCGGTGCTGGTGGTGATTCAAAACGACGGGAACAAGAGCATCCGGCTGGACAAGATGACCGCCGAGTACGTCGGGCCCGGCAATAGCCGCGTCGAGGCGACGCCCGCCCGTGACGTCCGATACCTGCGGGGGCCGCAGCGGCCCAATATGATGCCCGGCCCCGCCGGCAAGATCAAAGCTTTGAAAGGGAAAAAGAATCCGCTCGATGCCTGGGAGATCGAGGGGCGCTCGTTTTCCGCAGGGATGCTTCCCCCCGGCCAAAGCGCCAGCGGTTTCTTCTATTTCCAGACGGGGCTACAGACCGGTTCGACCATTTATCTGAACGGGTTGACGGAAGCGGGAACCGGCAAGCAACTCTTTTACTTCGAGCTTCCCCTGCACTAGCCCAGGCGTCGGTCACGGCGCTTCGCGATTTTTCTATTGGTCGGCGGACCGCCTGTTTTCTTAGGCTTGCGCCGTGGTGGGCCCTCCGGAACCGCGTCCGGCGGCGAGTCCCGACGCTAAACTGTGGACGGTAAGAACTTTCCCCCAACGCCCGTGCCCATTCCGGCACGGGCTTTTTCTTTTCCGGAGGCAAAATGCGTTCCCGACTATTTCTCGCCGGCGTCCTGGCCGCGGCTGCCGCGGTTGCCGCGCCGCCGCTCACGACCGTTCAGGACGTTCTCTACAAAGCAGACGGCACCCGTTTCAACGGCTCGCTGACCATCACCTGGAACAGTTTTCAGGCGATGGACAACTCGGCGATCGTGACCCAGAGCACCACCGTCAAAGTGGTGGATGGCAACCTGCGCGTGCAACTCGTGCCTACGACAACCAGCACTCCCGCAACCTACTATCAGGTGACTTATAACAGCGATGGCCGGATCCAGTTTCAGGAAACCTGGTCGGTTCCCTCCAGCGGCCAGGCAGTCCGGCTGCGCGACGTAAGGGTGGCCGGCGCAACCGGCAATTCGGCCGCGGATACCACGACCGGCGGCACCACCTCTCAGGAAACGGACATCGTGGGCCTTGTCGCCGATCTCGGCGCCCGGCCGATCAAAGGGCCGGGCTACGCAGCTGGCCGCGTGGCCCTGGTCAACGCGGGCGGCGCGATCGAATCCGTCACCGGCAGCAACTCGGATTGCGTCCGGGTAGACGGCACATCCGGACCTTGCGGAGTGCAACCGCCGTCTTTCGTGGACGCGGACGTTCTCTCCGGCGTTGTCGATGGAGCCAATTCCACGTTCTCGCTCACCGCGACTCCCGAACCGCTGACAAGCCTGACTCTATACCGGAACGGCCTGCTTCAGAAGGCGGGCTTCGATTTCAACATCACCGGCCGCACCGTCCAGTTTGTTTCGGGCGCGGTGCCTCAACCCGGCGACACGCTGCTGGCTTCTTACCGGCAGTCGGGATCGGACGATAGCAGTTCTTCGTTATACCCCGCCCCCCAGGTGCTGTGCAGCGGAATCGGCGCCGCGACCAACACGGCGAGCTTAGCCAGTCTCGGGGCCTGCTCCATACCGGCGGGACTGTTGACTCCCGGCGACCGTGTCGAGATCCGCTTTGATTTTGAACACGCGGGCACGGCCGCGGGGTTCAGCTTCGAAATTCATTGGGGAAGCACGACTGTGCTGCACCGCGACGCAGCAGCCGGAGACGTGCTGGCTGCGGGCCGGGCCGGCGCGGCACTTCTCGCGGCCGGCGCGAAGTGGAGCGCCGAATCCTGGGGCACGGTTCTGCCCTTTGCCGCCGCAGTGGCATCCTCTTCGGATGCGTGGGCCGGCGGCATTACTATCGACTTCGCAGGCAAGCTGACGCAGCCGGGCGATACGCTCACGCTCCGAAACTTCTCGGTGGTGCGGCTGCCGTAGACCGGTTCGCCCGCGCGTTCGTCACCGCAGGGATCGTGCGCTGCACTCGGCCCGCTCCCTGACGGACGCCGCTCTGTGGCGGTTCGCGCAGAGCCGCGACCGTTAGGAAGCGGGCCTCAGCGGCTTCCACAGAATCCCGCGATTGTGAAAACTATCTGGCGCACGCACTCGCGCCTGCTGCGGCGCACCCCCTGGCGTGCGGTCGCCGCTCGCTAAGATCCAGGAGGTGTTTTTGAATTACTTCGTCAGGCCCTGGACGTAGATGGCGTGATATCCGTTGACCGAAGCTTCCGTGCCGCTTACCTGGACGATGTGGCCCATGTGCTCGGAGGCGGAAGCTCTCGCGTCCACGCCGCCGTCGCGCCGGGGATCGTGCTCTTCGGGCATCAGCATGTATAGTGTGCCGTTCTCGGTTAGCAGGCCGATCGGCTGCCCGTTCTGTACGCATTTCTGGCCGCAGGACCGGTGCTTCTCACCGTGCTTGCCCAGTTGAATGTAGCAGGAGAAATCCACGATCTCGCCGACCCTGGTGATGACGTGTCCGGGCTGGGGCTTCTTATCGACGCCCGCCGCGATGGTCGTGGCAGTCCATGGCTGTTCCGGCTTGACGCCGATCACGGCGGCGGGCTTGCTCCAGGTGCCGCTGCCCACAGTCATTTCCGGGTGGAGCATCGAGGCCTTGCCCGGCGTCCTTGGTGCCTGGGCCCAAACCGCCATGGCGGCCAGAGCCGAAACGCTCACGATGAGTATTTTCCGATTCAAAATTTTGCCCTCCGCTTCCTGAAAGCGTACCACAGGCCTACCGGTGGAACGCGTCTCCGGGCCGCCAGCCCGGCAGCTTCTCCTGGTTCGCCACGTCCCGCCCCAGCAAAAAGCCGTATTCCGCCGCCTGGCGCAAAGCCGTAAAATCCCAATCCGCCTGAAACTCGTCCGACGGCTGATGATAGTGCTTGCTGTTGTACTCCTGGTAGGCTTTCAGGCCGAAGCCTTCGGGCTTGCCCGCGAATTCCGTGGCGTGGCCGATCGAAAACGCCGGGATGCCGGCGTGCGCAAACGAAAAGTGGTCCGACCGGAAGTAGTGCCCCGCTTCCGGCGCATCATCCGGAGAGATCGCGAGATTCATGCGCGCCGCCATCTGCTGCGCGAGCGGCCAGACGGAAGTGCGCTCGGCCCCCGTCAGGACCACGTCTTTCGCGCGCCCCCACGGGTACAGCGCGTCGTAATTCAGGTCGAGAGCGGTCTTGGCGGCTGGAATCAGCGGGTGCACGGCATAATATTCCGATCCTTTGAGTCCCCCCTCTTCCGCGGTTACGGCGAGAAACAGCGCAGAACGCCTGGGCTTCGGCTCAAGCTGCGCCCAGGCGTGCGCCAACTCCAACAGGACGGCGCAGCCGGTGGCATTGTCGATCGCGCCGTTATAAATGGCATCGCCGTTGACCGGGGTGCCGATCCCCAGGTGGTCCCAGTGCGCGCTGAAAATGACGGCTTCGTCCTTCAGTTTGGCGTCGCTGCCCGGGACGATTGCCGCGACATTGCGCGTTTGCATTTCGCGCACCTTGGACGGCATTGCGCCGCTGACCCGAATCCGCAGATCGACCGGCTTGAAATCCGGCTTGTCCGCCGCGGCCAGCAGTTCATCGACAGACCTGCCGGCCAGCGCCAGCATGCGGTCGCCCGCCTCCCGCGTGATCCATCCCTGGAACGAGAGGGCCTTTTCGTTCGGCCCGAGCTTCAGGAAGGGAGTCTCGCGGCCCCACGAGTTGCGCACCACATTCCATCCGTAGCTCGCGGTCGGAGTGGTGTGGATGATGATTGCGCCCTTGGCGCCGCGGCGCAGCGCTTCCTCATACTTGTAGGTCCAGCGGCCGTAATAAGTGAGCGCGCGGCCATCGAAAAACCTGGGGTCGTCCGAGGGAGGCTCGTTGGTGAAAATGAGCAAAATCTTGCCGGCGACGTCCACGCCCTTGTAGTCGTCCCACTTCCACTCGGGTGCGGTGATGCCGTGGCCGACAAAGACCACGTCGCCTTCGAACCGGTCCATTTCTTTTTGCGAGGGGTTGACTCCGACGAAGTCGTCGAGCCAGCGGAAATCGACACTCTTGCCGGACACGGCGGCGGATAACGTGGCCGCCGGCTGCGTCTCCACGCCTACCAGCGGGACGTTCTGAAAATAGGTTCCGTTGTCGCCGGCAGGTTGCGCCCCGGCCAGCGCCAACTGCGTGGCAATGTATTCGGTGGCGAGGTCCCCGCCGCGCACGCCGACGCCGCGGCCTTCCAGGAGGTCGCTCGAGAGGAATTTCGTATGTTCCCGGATGCGGGCCGCGGAAATGGCACCGTCCTGCGCGAATACCGCCGACGCGGCAATCACGACTATCCAGATAGACTTGATCATGATTACGTGATATCCTGATATCCGTTCAGCAGGAACTCTAGCATGCCTGACCGCACGTTGACGCACCTACGAGCCCTGGAAGCGGAAAGCATTCACATCATCAGGGAAGTCGCCGCCGAATTCCAACGGCCGGTGATGCTGTACTCCATCGGCAAGGATTCCTCGGTGATGGTGCGGCTGGCCCAGAAGGCCTTCCACCCCGGACCGATCCCGTTCTCCCTGCTGCACATCGATACGACATACAAGTTCCAGGAAATGATCGAGTTCCGCGACCGGTTCTGCGCGTCGATCGGCGCCCGGCTGATAGTGCACACGAACACGCGGGCGATCCAGGAAGGCGCGAGCCCTTTCCGGCTGGGGACCCAGAAATGCTGCGGCCTGCTGAAGACCCGGGCGCTGCTCGATGCGCTGGAGCAGGGCGGTTTCGATGCTGCCTTCGGCGGGGCGCGGCGCGACGAGGAAAAGTCCCGCGCGAAAGAGCGGGTCTACTCCTTCCGCGACTCGTTCGGCCAGTGGGACCCCAAGAATCAGCGCCCCGAGCTCTGGAATCTCTACAACGGTAGAATCGACAAGGGTGAGAGCATCCGCGTCTTCCCGCTTTCCAACTGGACCGAGTTGGACGTGTGGCACTACATTCACGTCGAAAGCATCCCGGTGGTGCCGCTTTACTTCGCGAAACCGCGGCCGGTGCTGGTGCGCGGCGATTCGCTGCTCCCGTTGGAGCACAACATCCCGCGGTTGCCGGGGGAGGAACCGCAGATGGTGATGTGCCGCATGCGTTCGCTCGGCTGCACCTACTGCACCGGCGCGATCCGCTCCGAGGCCGATACCGTCCCCAAGATCATTGAGGAGATGATCGGGTTCCGGCGGTCGGAGCGGGAGAACCGGATCATCGATCACGACCAGGACGGGTCCATGGAACTCAAGAAACGGGAGGGCTACTTCTAATGGCTGCGGCGGTTGCTGAATGGAATGCCGAGGAATGGCTGCTGGCGTCGTCGGAAACCGAGCTGCTGCGGTTCACTACCGCGGGTAGCGTGGACGACGGCAAGTCCACCCTCATCGGGCGGCTCCTTTACGATTCCAAGGGTGTTTACGAAGACCAACTGGCTTCCATCCGCAAAGCGACGCGCAACCAGACGACTAATGGCCTGGATCTCTCGCTGGTCACCGACGGCCTGCGGGCCGAGCGCGAGCAGGGAATTACTATAGATGTAGCATATCGCTACTTCTCAACGCCCCGCCGCAAGTTCATCATCGCCGATACTCCCGGACACGAGCAGTATACCCGCAATATGGCGACCGGCGCCTCGACCGCGAACCTGGCGGTCATCCTGGTGGATGCCCGTCTCGGGGTGCTCCCGCAATCCCGGCGGCACGCGCAGATCGCCACGCTACTCGGAATTCCGCATCTTGTAGTAGCTGTCAATAAGATGGACCTGGTCGGCTTCAGCCGGGAGGTGTTCGAAGGCATCCGGGCCGAAATGGAGACCCTCGCCAGAGAGTTGGGCGCCCGCGACCTCCAGTTCATCCCCATTAGCGCACTGGAGGGGGATAATGTCGTGCACCGCAGCCAGCGGACGCCGTGGTACGACGGCCCCAGCCTGCTGCAGCACCTGGAAACGGTGCCCATCGCCAACGACCGAAATCTAAAGGACTTCCGCTTCCCCGTGCAGGCAGTGATCCGTCCGGACCTGGATTTCCGGGGCTTTGCCGGGCAGATCGCGTCGGGGGTCATCCGCCGGGGCGACACTGTCCGCGTGCTTCCGTCGGGCCGAACCAGCCGCGTTCACTCCCTCGTCACCTGGGACGGTGAACTCGAAGAGGCGTTCGCGCCGATGTCCGTCACCATCTGCCTGGAGGAGGAAATCGACGTCAGCCGCGGCGACATGCTGGTAAAACCGGAGGACCAACCGCATGCCGGGAGGCGCTTCGAGGCAGGCATGGTCTGGATGAACGACAAGCCTCTCGAGCCGAACCGGTCTTACCTGCTCAAGCACACGACACAAGTAGTAAATGCCCGCGTCAAGGCGGGCCTGCTACATCTGAACGAGATCGGCACGGTGTCTCTGGAAACGCAGCACCCGATTTTCTTCGACCCATATCGTAAGAACCGGGCAACCGGCGCATTCATTCTGATCGACCCGATCTCCAACGAAACGCTGGGTGCCGGAATGATCTCGGCGCCGAAATCGGACGCCCGGCGTTCCGGGCGGGTCACGTCGGAAGAGCGCCGGCGCGCCAGTGGACATCCGCCGCTGGTGATCTGTCTGCCGGCGCGCGAGCACCGGACGGCGCACGAACTGGAGCGGGAACTCTTCGAACGCGGGTGCCACGTGGTGGTGATCGAGGGGAGTGGCGATCTTCGCCCGGCCCTGCGGGTTGCGCTTTCGGCCGGGCTGATTTCGCTGGTGGTTCCGGAGACGGAGCAGGACTCGGAAGGAATTCGAAACAGTCTGCCGGACGGGACCGCATTTCTACAAGTGCAGGACCCGTCCAGCGCTTTTCCGCAAGTCTGGCAGGAGATCTTCCGGCAGAACTCGCTGCCCGTGTGATTGCCCCGAGCCTGCCACGGATGGCGGGCTTGGAAGCCCGCGCCGGCCCATCTGAGCCCCCTGTATTTGTAAATACTTACAGGGGTGATTTTGGCCGAGGCGGGGGGCTCATTTGTGTTCCATCGGCGTCCTCGCGGGGCCCGCGCTGAAGGCCCCCCGGAGGGACCGCCTGCCGGCCTCCTGGCCTGCCCGGTCATTACATTCCCGCGGAAGTTACCGGGCCGGGGCCTGTTGCGCCTGGCGCACGCCTTCCAGGTCCAGCGTGATTTTGACCTCGTCGCCCACCAGCACGCCGCCCGTTTCGAGCGCGGTGTTCCAGGTGAGGCCGAAATCCTTACGATTGATCCTGGCGGTCGCGGTCGCCCCGATTCTGGAGCCGCCCCAGGGGTCGCGGGCTTCGGACGTAGGCCCTTCCACGTCGAGCGTCACTTCCCGCGTGACGCCGCGGATGGTGAGGTCGCCGGCGATTTTCCAAGCGCCGCGTTCGCCGGAGATCTTCCTGCTGCGGAACGTCAAAACCGGAAATTTCGCCACATCCAGGAAGTCCGGGCTGCGCAGGTGCCCGTCCCTCTGCTCGTCGCGGGTCGCGATGGATGAGGCGTCGATGGTCGCCTCGACGGTCGAACCGGTCGGGTTCTCCGGGTCGTAGACGATGGTCCCCGACACTTTCGTGAACTCTCCCCTGACGTTGGCGATCATCATGTGACGCACGCTGAAGTGCGCCGCGGAATGGCTCGAATCGATTTGATACGTGATTTGTGACATGTGCTCCCTCCTGATACTGTTCTCAATGCGCCCGGCATTAGCCGGCCGCCTCCCTCAATAGTTCCAGTGTGTCGATCAGATCCTTCAGCCGGCCTTTCCCGACCGGACCCATCAGCCGGTTAAACAGTTCGTTGAGCGGCCGGTCGATTTCGGCCGTGAGATCCAACCCCGCCCCGGTGATCCGGGTGATGACCACGCGGCGATCCTCGCGGCTGCGCTCGCGTTCGATCAACTGGCGCGCTTCCATCCGGTCCAGCAGCCGGGTCATATCGGGGTCCGGCGACAACATGCGCTCGGATGCCTGCGAGCAGGTCAAACCCTCCGGTCCCGCGCCCCGCAGAATACGGAGAACGTTATACTGCGACGGCGTAAGCTGGTAATCCTTCAACAGTGCAGCGGCCTTTTCCTGAAGGAACTGGAACGTCCGGCCGAGATTCAGGAACGCCTCTTCTTCCACGGATGCGAATGGTTTCGACTGCCGGATTTCGGACGCCAGTTTGCCGCTCATGAGTCCATAATATTTGTTATAACGACTATTGTCAAGAGGAAAGCCCTACGCAAAGCGTAATAATGTAAACTTTCGCTGCTTGCCGTTCGTACTCCTGGACATGGCAAACTTCGCCGCCGATATCCGTTACGCCGCACGCATGCTGCGCACCAATCCCGGGTTCACAGCCGTGGCGCTGGCCGCCCTCGCCCTGGGGATCGGCGCCAATACCGCGATCTTTACGGTGGTGAACTCGGTGCTGCTCGAGCCGCTTCCCTACCCGCAGCCCGATCGCATCATGCAGTTGGGGCGCACTTTCGGCAGCGACGGAGTCGGCTTTTCGAATTCCATCCCGAAGTACATGGCGTGGCGCCAGAACCGCGCGTTCGAAAGCATGACGCTGTTCGGCCTCGACGGCCCCGGCGTGTCCTTCGGGTCGGGGGACCATCCGCCGCAGGTGAAAACGCTCCATGCGTCGGACGGCTATTTCCAGGTTTTCGGCGTGGCTCCGATTCTCGGCCGGACCTACACCGCGGCGGAGGACGTTCCGAACGGCCCGCCGGTCGCGGTAATCAGCTATGGCCTGTGGCAATCGCAACTGGCCGGCAGCTCGAACGCCATCGGCTCGAACATCAAATTGAACGGCCAGCCGTATACCGTGATCGGCGTGCTGCCGAAATGGTTCCAGCCCGATCCGCCCTCCGACGTCTGGCTGCCGCAGCAGGCCGATCCGAACAGCACCAACCAGGGGCACTATCTGCGGATCGCCGGCCGGCTGAAACCGGGCGTCACGGTCCCGCAGGCCCAGGCCGAGATGAAGGTAGTGGGCGAGCGGTTCCGCGCGGCGAACCCGAAGTGGATGGATAAAAACGAATCGGTAGGCGTGGTGCCGATGGCCGAGGCTATCGTGGGCCCGCAGGTGCGCACGGCTCTCCTGGTGCTGCTGGGCGCGGTTCTGTTCGTGCTGCTGATCGCCTGCGCCAATGTCGCGAATCTACTGCTGGCTCGCGCGGGAGTGCGGCAGCGGGAGCTGGCGATCCGGGCAGCCATGGGCGCGAGCCGTTCGCGGGTCATCCGGCAGTTGCTCACCGAAAGCGTCATGCTGGCCGGCGCGGGCGGGTTTCTGGGGTTCGCACTGGGCGCCTGGGGCGTGCGCGGGCTGTTGCTGCTGGCTCCCGGGAACATTCCCCGGATTACCGACGCGGACGCGCTGCACTCCGCCATTCCTCTGCTGGACTGGCGGGTGGCGGCGTTCACCCTGGCGGTGGCGTTGGCGACGGGCATCGTTTTCGGCATCTTCCCGGCCCTGCAAATCTCCAACCCCGACGTGGCATCCACGTTGAAGGAAGCCAGCAACCGGTCGGGGACTGGCCGGCGCCAGAACCGGGCGCGCTCGGTGCTGGTGATCTCCGAAATCGCTCTGGCGGTGGTGCTGCTCACCGGCGCCGCCCTGCTGATCCGGACGTTCGTGGGACTGCGGTCGGTGAATCCGGGGTTCGACGCGCACAACGTACTGACCGTCCAGACCTCGTTATCCGGCGCCCCCTACTCGAGCACCGCAAAAGAAGACCGGCTGATTACGGAAGTCACCAGACGCATCGAAAGCCTTCCGGGCGTGCAGGCAGCCGCCGCCACCATCATGCTGCCGGTGCAGGGCGGGGTGGATCTGCCGTTCAATATCGCCGGCAAGGCGCCATCCAAGGGGAATCAGTACAACGGCGACGAGCAATGGCGGTCGGTGTCGCCGCGCTATTTCGACGTTTTCCGAGTCCCCGTGCTGCGGGGCCGCGCCTTTCGCGACACGGATACGGCGAACAGCGCCCGCGTGGTCCTGATCAACGATGCCATGGCCAAAAAATACTGGCCCAAAGACGACCCGGTGGGGCAGGTGATCACCATCGGCAAGGGATTGGGCCCCGAGTTTGAGGATCCTCCGCGGCAGGTCGTGGGCGTGGTCGGCACGGTACGGGAAACAGGGCTGGGAAGCGAAAACGAGGGCGTGATGTACATTCCCCAGGCGCAGTCGCCGGACGGCTTCACCGCACTGGTAAACTCGGCGCTGCCGCTTTCGTGGGCGATCCGGACCGCCGCTCCCCCATCCAACCTGCGGGTTGCGATCGAGCGCGAGTTTGCCTCGGTGGACCGGGCGCTGCCCCTCTCCAACGAACGCACCATGGAAGAGGTGATTGCCCGGAGCCTGGCGCGGCAGAACTTCAACATGCTGCTGCTTTCGATTTTCGCCGGCATCGCGCTGATCCTTGCGGCGATCGGGGTATACGGCCTCATGTCGTATTCGGTGGAGCAGCGGACTCAGGAGATCGGGATCCGAATGGCCCTGGGGGCGGCGCGCACGAACATGATGGGCATGGTCCTGAAGAGCGGGATGAAACTGGTCGGGACCGGCGCCGTGCTCGGTGTCGCGCTGGCCTATGCGCTGACGCGCGTGCTGGCGTCGCTTCTGTTCGGGGTAAAGGCCGACGACCTGATGACGTTTTTGCTCGTCCCGGTGATTTTGTCGGCGGTCGCGCTGCTGGCCACGTTGATCCCGGCGCGCCGTGCCGCCACAATCGCACCGTCGCGGGCGCTGCGGTGCTCGTAGGCGGGCATTTCATCTCTCACACTGAGCCGCGACCGTAAGGAGCCCGGCCGTGAGCCCCGGCGGCCCGCCAAAGAGGATGAAGACGCGATTGGCCGCCTCAGCATTGCGTGGGTTGCGGGCCGTCTCGACTCGCGTGGGGCAGAAAAGACTCCAGGGAAAGTAGGGTAGGCCCGCTGAGCCGGCCCGCTTGCTTACGCGCGCGGCTCTCTGTAAACCGTCCGCCACGGAGCCGCGACCGCGGGCCGGCCCCTTTTCGTCACCGCGCCGAAGCCGCCGCCCGGAAGCTCTCGATCTCCTCGACTTCCGCCGGGCTCAGCCGGAAATCGAGCGCGCCCGTCACGCCCTTAGCCTGCTCGGCCGACCGCATCCCCACAATCGCCGCCGTCACCGCCGGGTGCCGCAGCGTCCATGCAATCGCCACTTCGCCCGCGCTGCGCCCATGACGCGCCCCAATCGCTTTCATGAGGTCCGCCAGTTCCAGGTTGCGCGTCAGGTTCGGCTCCTGGAACGCCAGCGCGCGCCGCCGGAAATCGTCCTCCGGAAACGCCGCCACCCGCTCCTTCGTCATCTTCCCGGTCAGCAGCCCGGATTTCATCGGCGAGTAAACGATCACGCCGATCCCGTGCTTCTGGCAATACGGCAAAACATCGGCCTCGACTTCCGGCGATACTGCGGAGTACGGCGGCTGCAGCGAGGTGATCGGCGCGATCTTGCGGCACCGCTCCATCTGCTGCACATTGAAATTCGAAACGCCGATCCAGCGGACCTTGCCCTCCCTCTGCAACTCGGCCAGCGTGGTCCACCCCTCTTCGAGGTCCTGCTCCGGATCGGGCCAGTGGATCTGGTACAGATCGATCGCGTCCAGCTTCAACCGCCGCAGGCTGTTCTCGCATTCGCGCCGGACAGAATCGGCCTTCAGGCTGGAATAGATTTTGCGATTCTCGTCCCAGTTGCGCTCGCACTTCGTGAACACATACGGCTTGTTGGCGCGTCCATCGAGCGCCCGGGCCACCACCTCTTCGGAATGTCCGAGCCCGTACACCGCCGCCGTGTCGATCCAGTTCACGCCGCGGTCGAGCGCCGTGTGGATCGCTTCGACCGATTCGCTGTCGTCCTGCGGACCCCAGGCAAACGCCCATCCGCCGCCGCCCATCGCCCACGCACCGACGCCGATCGGCGTCAACTCCATATCACTGTTGCCGAGACGTTTCTTCTGCATCTCTTTTACAATAACCAAGGTTGGCTCCTTCGGCGAAAGCCCGCGCGTTTGTAATCGGCTCGGGGCCGAACGGCCTCTCGGCGGCCATTCTGCTGGCCCGTGCCGGATACGCCGTCACGGTTCACGAAGCCGCTTCCCGCATCGGCGGCGGAGCGCGTTCCGCCGAATTGACTCTGCCCGGGTTCCTCCACGACGTCTGCTCCTCCGTGCACCCCATGGCCGTGGCCTCGCCGTGTTTCGAGCAGTTCCCGCTCGCCGCTCACGGTCTGGAATGGATCCACCCGGCCGTTCCCCTGGCGCATCCCCTCGACGATGGAACGGCTGTTCTGTTGGACCGCTCCGTCTCCCGTACCGCCGCCGGTCTCGAAGGCGACGGCCCCGCCTGGCACGGCCTGTTCGCCCCGCTCGCCGCCGCCTGGCCGGGTCTCCGCCACGATGTCCTCGCGCCCCTGCAAGTCCCCCGGCATCCGCTGGCAATGGCGCGTTTCGGCCTCCACGCCATCCGCTCGGCCCGCGGTCTGGCGGAATCGCACTTTCGCGGAGCCCGCGCCCGGGCGCTTTTTGCCGGTTTGTCCGCGCACGCCGTCATGCCGCTCGAAGCCGCGGCCAGTGCCGCCATTGGCCTGGTTCTGGGGATCTGCGGACATGCCGGCGGATGGCCCTTCCCGCGCGGCGGTTCGCAGCGCCTCGCCGATGCGCTCGCCGCCTATCTGACATCGCTCGGCGGCGAAATCCGGACCGAATCGCGGGTCATCTCACTCCCCGAAACCGGGATACTCATGTGCGACATCGGTCCGCATCAGCTGGCGGCGATCGGCCGCGACCGCTTCCCGCCGTGGTTCCTGCGCCAACTCCAGGCCTTCCGCTATGGCCCCGGCGTCTTCAAACTCGATTGGGCGCTCAATGCCCCGATCCCCTGGCGCGCCCCCGAATGCGCGCTCGCCGGAACCGTTCACCTCGGGGGTACACTGGAGGAGATCGCCAGTTGGGAGTCGTCGCACCGGGGGCCTCCATTTGTCCTCCTCGCTCAGACGAGCTTGTTTGACCCGACCCGCGCTCCAGCAGCCAAACACACCGCCTGGGCTTACTGCCACGTGCCCCAGGGATCCACGGAGGATATGACAGCGGCCGTCGAGAATCAGATCGAGCGCTTCGCCCCCGGCTTCCACTCGCGCATCCTCGCCCGCCATACGATGGGCCCCGCCCAACTCGAACGCGAAAACCCCAACCTGGTCGGCGGCGACATCGGAGGCGGAGCCATGAGCCTCGCACAGTTGTTCCTCCGGCCCACGCGGTTGTTATATCGGACCCCCGTCGCGGGCGTCTTCCTTTGCTCCGCTTCCACGCCGCCCGGAGGTGGGGTGCACGGCATGTGCGGATACCAGGCCGTGCGGCTGGCCCTTTGAAATTCATTCGGTTTCGGGGTAACATCTAAATATCGATAGAGAATGAGGTGATTATGGGAACTCTTGCTCAGGACGTCGTCAATTCTCCCCAGGATTTTGAAATTGAACATGATCGCGTAGTTCGTCAGGAGATCGAAACTTTCCGCCTCAAGGCAGCGGCATTCCTGGCGGGCGAAATCCCCGAAGCCGAGTTCCGCCCATACCGCCTGAAACACGGAATTTACGGCCAGCGCCAGCCCGGCGTCCAGATGGTACGCTGCAAGATTCCGAGCGGCCTCGCCACTGCGGCGCAGATCGAGCAGTTGGCGCGCGTCGCCGACGAGTTCGGCGGCGGCCGGGGCCACCTCACCACCCGCCAGAACATGCAGTACCACTTCGTCCCGCTGAGCCGCGTGGCCGACCTCATGCACGTGCTCGCCGATGCCGGCCTGACCAACCGCGAGGCCTGCTATAACACCGTCCGCAACGTCACCGCCTGCCCCTGGTCGGGGATCGCCCACGACGAAGTGTTCGACGTCCGCCCGTACGCCCAAAAGCTCGCGTACGCCTTGCTCCGGAAAGACCTGACGGGCAATCTCCCCCGCAAATTCAAGTTCGCCTTCGATGGCTGCTCCTCGCGCGATTGCATTCAGGGCGCGATTCACGATGTCGGCCTGCGCGCGGTGGTCCGTGACGGCAAGCGCGGCTTCCGGGTGGTGATCGGCGGTGGCCTCGGCCCCCTGCCGACCGAAGCGCAGTTGCTCGACGAGTTCCTCCCCGAGGAACGGCTGCTCAATCGCGCCGAAGCCGTCATCCGCGTTTTCAACCGCTACGGCAACCGCCAGAACAAGAACAAGGCCCGCATGAAGTTCGTCATGCGCGAGCGCGGCATTGAATGGCTGAAGGAGCAGATCGAGAAGGAATACCAGGACATCCTGACCAATGGCGGGATTGCCTGGCCGGAGATGGTTCCCCAGGGCTTCGGCGGTTATCAATCCCAACCGCAGCCTCTGGGCGATGGCGCGCTGCTGCCCGTGCTTCAGGCGCACCGTTCCGAAGACCCCGCGTATGATGCCTGGCTCGAGAGCAACGTCGTCGAGCAGCGCCAGACCGGCTACGCGGCCGTAATCGTCCGGATCGACCAGGGCAACGTCACCGCCGCCCAGCTTCGCGGAATCGCGCGCATCTCCTCCACTGCCGGCGATGGCCTGGTCCGCGTCGGCATCGACCAGAATTTCGTTCTCGCCTACATTCCGCTGGCCCGCGTGCCCCAGGTATACGCCGCGTTCGCTGAACTCGGCCTGGCCGAATCCGGCGCGCGCCGCATCATCGATGTGCTCACCTGCCCGGGTGCGTACTCCTGCAATCTTGCGCTCACCAAGACCATGAACCTCGGTGCCGCCCTTCAGCAAGCGGTGCGCGCTTATGACGATCCGCAGGTCCGCGGCTTCACCATCAAGGCCAGCGGCTGCCCCAATGCGTGCGGCCACCATTGGATCGGAGATATCGGTTTTTACGGCAACGCCCGCCGGATCGAGGGCAGGGAACTGCCCTACTACCAGATGCTGCTCGGCGGCGGCTACGACGAACAGGGGATCATGCGCTTCGGTCTCGCCGTTCAGTCGATTCCCGCACGCCTCGCGCCCGAAGCCGTCGTGCGCGTTCTCGATCACTTCCTGGCCAACCGCCAGCCCGGCGAGACCTTCCGCGCCTACGTCATGCGGCAGAAGGTGGAAACCTTCCGCACGCTGACCGCCGATCTCGCCAAGCCCGCAGAGCTTTTCCCCGAGCTGTACCAGGACTGGGGCGATGAGATCGCCTACTCCGTCCAACTCGGCCGCGGCGAGTGCGCCCAGTAGGGTAGGCCTCCCGGCCTGCCCATCGCGCCGAAGGCGCGTAGATGTTCGTTTCGCGTGTTACGCTCCGTTTAGATGCCCAAAATCCAACGCGTCCTCATCAGTGTCACCGATAAAACCGGCGTCATCGATTTCGCTCGCGGCCTGAGCGAGCTCGGCGCCGAAATCGTCTCCACCGGCGGCACCGCGCGCATGATCCGCGAATCCGGCGTTCCCGTCCGCGACGTCTCCGACCTCACCGGCTTCCCTGAAATGCTGGACGGGCGCGTCAAGACGCTCCACCCGAAAATCGCCGGCGGCATTCTTGCCATTCGCAGCCGCGAAGAGCACATGCTGGCGCTCGTGGAACACGGAATCGCCCCCATCGACATGGTGGTGGTGAATCTCTACCGCTTCGAGGAAGTCGCCGCCAAAGCCGGCGCGCGCCTCGAAGAGCTCATCGAGAACATCGATATCGGCGGCCCCACCATGATCCGCGCCGCCGCTAAAAATTATCAGGATGTCGCGATCGTGGTCTCTCCCGGCGACTATCCCGCCATCCTCGAAGAGTTGCAAAAAGGCGCCGGCGATCTGTCTCCCGAAACCCGGTGGCGCCTCGCCAAGAAAGCCTTCCGCACCACCGCCGACTACGATTCCGCCATCAGCGCCCGCCTGGAACGAGTGGATCACGAAGGCGCTCTCCCGCTCGACCTCGCCCTGCGCGCGCCCAAAATCATGGATCTGCGTTACGGCGAGAACCCGCACCAGTCCGCGGCGCTCTACGGCAAGCCCGGCGCCGGCATCGCAGGCGCTCCACAACTGCAAGGCAAGGAGCTCTCCTACAACAACCTGGTGGATCTCGACGCCGCCTGGCAACTCGCCTGCGAGTTTTCCAATCCGGCCGCCGTGGTCATCAAGCACACCAACCCGTGCGGCTGCGCTGAGGACACGACCCTCGCCGAAGCCTACCGCCGGGCCTACGCGGGCGACCCCATTTCGGCGTACGGCGGCGTCATCGGCCTCAACCGTCCGATGGATGAGGAGACCGCGCGCGAGATCGCCAAGACGTTCATCGAAGCCATTGCCGCTCCCGATTATTCGCCCGAAGCCCTATCCCTTCTCGGGGCTAAAAAGAACCTTCGCCTGCTGCGGGTCGCGCCCGGCCTGGACCGCCTGGTGGTCAAGTCCATCACCGGAGGCTACCTCGCGCAGACCGCCGACCAGCTCACGCTCGATCGTTCCAGGCTGGCCGTCAAAACCAAGCGCGCCCCCACCGAAGAGGAGTGGATCGCGCTCGAGTTCGGCTGGAAGGTCGCCAAGCACGTCAAGTCCAACGCCATCGTCTACGCGCGCGCCGGGCAGGTCGTCGGCGTCGGGGCGGGCCAGATGAGCCGCGTCGATTCCGCGAAGCTAGGCGCCATGAAAGCCGTCCTGCCCCTTGCCGGCACCGTGGTGGCTTCAGACGCTTTCTTCCCGTTCCCCGATGGCGTCGAGGTAGCCGCGCAGAATGGCGCCACCGCCTTCATCCAGCCCGGCGGTTCCGTGCACGATGGCGATGTCATCGCCGCCGCCGACCGCTTGGGCGTCGCCATGGTCTTCACCGGCCTGCGCCACTTCCGCCACTAGCCCGCAAGCTCTCATTGCCGCTCGCTACCCTCGCCAAACTGCGCCAAACCGCGCCGCGTTACGCGTGGCGCGCATTTGCGAGTTCTCTTTCTCGAGGTGCGCCGTCTGAGCAGATGGCGGACAACGCCGGAAAGGATTTCACAATGAAAACTCTGAGTTTCAAGCTTGGTCTCATCGCCGCGGCCGGACTGCTCGCAACCACTATGGCCGCCACCGCGAATGCGCAGGATCGCCACCTCATGCGGGTCAACGTGCCCTTTGCCTTCCTCGCTGGAGACCGGACTTTGCCGGCCGGCGATTACCTGTTCAGACTCGATCCGCAGTTCGACCTCGTCGACATTCACCCCATCGCCGAGAATGCGATCTATCGCGTCCAACTCAAGGGGGCATTCGTATCGAGGCAGCGCACCGGTTCGGAAGGCGGCCTGCTGACCTTCGCGAAATATGGAAACCGGCTCGTGCTGCGTGGAGTCTGGGCCAACGGGGAGCACGAGGGTCACGAAGTGAAGACGTCCAAAGCTGAAATCGAGCTGGCTCGAGCGACTGGCGGCGGCTCCGCCGGGACCGAGAGCGTAATGATGCGCTAAGCAGTAAACCGAGCCGCGATCGGTGTCGTCCTGCTTCCCCGCTGATGCCTGCTCAAACCAACGTGCTCAGCAGTTCCTGAAAACGCGGATGCGTACGAAGTGGATCGAGATCACCGTCGTTTTCGTACCAGCCCCTCTGCTTCAACCCGCCGGCCGCGGCCTTGGCCAGACAGTCCAGGGCCGCTTCTCCCAGCCCCAGCATCGAGAAGATGCAGCCTACGTTGTAGAGCAGCATGGGGTCGCCGGGCCGGATATTCAGCGCCCGCTCGGCGGCCTCCCGCCCCCGTTCGCGTTCGCCTAGCGCCACAAGCCCGTTAGCCATCATGTAGAGACCGCGCGCGTCGTCCGGGTACATCCTCAGGTGCCGCTTTGCCAGGTCCACTCCCTTGCGCCGCGCCGCCCGGGCGTCGTCTCCCCTTTCGAGCCGGTCGTACACCTGCCCGATCAGCAGCGGCGGTTGGTAATCCTCCGGGCGGGCCGCCATCGATTGCTCGAACAACTGGGCGGCTTTCGTCGACTGCCCCTGCGCGAAAGCGTGGCGGGCGTAAAAGTAGTTCGCTTCAAACAGCCCGGGCTCCAGCCGGAGAGCCGTTTCGAAAGCCTCTTCCGCTTCCGCGCCGCGGCCGCCCAGCGAGAGCGCCAGCCCGCGTGAAGCCTGCGCCTGCCCGCAGCCGGCATCCAGTTCCACCGCCCTTTCGCTGGCCCACTCGGCCTGTTCCCGCAGGGCGTCGTTGCGTTCGGAATAGAGATACAGGTATGACCAGCAATCCGCGAGTCCGGCGTAGCCTTCGGGCGCCGCGGGATCGCTCTCCATTGCCCGCAGAAACAGTTGGAGAGCGCACTCTACCGACGCGGGGCTGTACTGGTAATAATAGTCGCGCCCTCTTCGATAGCACTCTCGCGCCTCTGCCGGGTTCTCCGGCGGAGTCGCCAGCTTCCTCCCCAGCGCTTCCGCGACGCGTTTGGCGATGTCGTCCTGCACCGCAAGAATTTCCTGTAGATCGCGGTCGTACTGCGCCGACCAAAGTTGAAAGCCCTTCTCCGCGTCGGTGAGCCGCACCGCAATCCGCACCCGGCTGCCCGACTTTCGTACGCTGCCTTCCAGTAAGCTACCCACCGCCAGCCGCCTGCCGATCTCCCGGCAGCCCGCTGCTTGTCCCGCCGCCTGGACCAACGCCGTGCGCGAGGCCACCTGGACTCCCGGCAATCGCCCCAGGGCGGCAGTCAGCTCTTCCGCCATGCCTTCGCAGAAATATTGCTGGTCCTTGTCCGGACTGAGGTCGGCCAGCGGCAGCACCGCGACGGTCGACGCCGGATGGCTTTGCAACACTGTGCCCCGCCGTGCCCACCACGCGTCCAGTTCCGATCGATAGGCGAATACGGAGCCGAGCTTCTCGTGCTTCAACCGGTGCACCGGGAGGCTCTCCTCCCGCTCCCAGCGCTGCACCGTTCGGGCGCCCCGCTTCAGGTATGCGGCAATCTCCTTCCAGGAATCCAGACGATCCGTAGTCTGAGGCATCCGATAACATTCTGACGCGGAACGGCGCAAAAGGCACCGCTTTCGAACTACCATGGGGGATGACTCCGGACGAGCGCATGATGGAGGAGGCTCTCCGCCTGGCGAAGGAGGGCGGCCTTGCCGGGGAGGTTCCCGTCGGGGCCGTCGTCGTCATCGGTGGCGAGATCGCCGGAAGTGCCTGGAACGCGCCGATTTCCAGGAATGACCCCACCGCCCATGCCGAAATTCTCGCCATTCGCGCGGCCGCCGCGAAGATCGGGAATTATCGCCTCTCCGGCGGTACGCTTTTTTGTACGCTCGAGCCCTGCGTCATGTGCGCCGGCGCACTCGTCGCCGCCCGCATCGACCGCCTGGTCTTCGGTGTGCGCGACTTACGCTTCGGCGGCGTCCGCAGTAAGTTCCAACTGGCGGATTCCGACATCCTCAACCACCGGCTGGAAGTGGTGGAAGGGGTACTCGCCCCCGAGTGTGTCGAGCTGCTCCGCCGCTTCTTCGAAATCCGCCGCACGGAAGCCTGAAGTCTCGTCACTGCTGTCGCTGCGCCGTCGCGGGAGACCGCTGGTGCCGCGCATCGAAGAATTTGTAAGCTGCCAGCTTGAGCCGGTCGTTCACCGCGAACCACACCAGCGCGTAGCCCCACACCAGCAGCGCCCATTTCCAGGAGATCGGCGTCATCAGGAAGCCATACACCGCCGCCGTGGTGGCGAGCAGCTTCGTCGCGACGGCGCTCCACAACAGAAGCGGCGCGGGCTTGATGGACCAGAATGGGCCCCGGGTGCGCGTCACGAAAATTGTCAGGTGGCCGGCCACCGCCAGTTTCAAAAACATGAACGTCTGAACGACGTCCCGCGACAGGTGAAACAGCGCTTCGGCCATGTAGAACAGGCCGAATGACGCGACCACGCCGGCGATTCCCAACACCGAAGAGATCCCCAGCACCAGCCCCATGTTCCAGGCTTCCGGCTTCTCCGAATAGCGGACCTTGTCGTATGCGATGGCCAGGATCGGTCCGTCGTTCAGCAATGCCAGCAGCACAATCATCGCGGCGGTCACCGGGTAGAAGTTGAACACCAGGATCGAGAGCGTCATGAACACCAGCACCCGGATGGTCTCCGCGATCCGGTACGTCGCGTAGCTGTTCATGCGCTGAAAAATTTTCCGGCTCTCCTTGATCGCGTCGATAATCACGCTGAGTCCCGGCGAAAGCAGCACGATGGCGGCCGCCGCGCGGGCCGCATCCGTCGCCCCGGTGACCGCGATTCCGGCATCGGCTTTCTTCAATGCGGGAGCGTCGTTCACGCCGTCTCCGGTCATCCCGACAATGTGGTTGCGCTTCTGCAGCTCCTCCACGATGTAAAATTTGTGTTCCGGAAAGACCTGCGCGAAGCCGTCGGCGCGCTCGATCTCCTGCGCGATCTGCCCTCCCTCTGCGTGGCTGGCTTCGTCGAGGATGCCGGCTTCCAGGATGTTCGTCCCGAGGTCCAACTGCCCGGCGATCTCCTTCGCAATCGCCACCTGGTCGCCCGTCACCATCTTGACCGCGATCCCCATGCGCCGCGCGGTGGCGATGGTCTCCCGGGAATCGCTGCGCGGCGGGTCGAACAGGGGCAGCACACCGAGCATGTGCCATGGGCCGTCACCCTCCGCGCGCGCCACCCCCAGCGAACGAAAGCCGCGTTTCGCGAAACGGTTGACGGTGTCGTTCACAGCCGTGGCGACGGCGGCTTTTTCTTCCGCCATCCCCAGGATCACCTGGGGCGCTCCTTTGGCCACGCGAAACACCTTGCCGTCCGGCCCGCGTACCGTTGCCTCCGTCCTCTTGCGCACCGGGTCGAACGGCCGAAAATCCTGCACCTCGAAATTCTTTAGTGGTGTGTCCGATGGCAGGCCGCCAAGCACCGCCAGGTCGATGGCGTCCGCATTCTCGGCGCGGGAAGCCAGCGCCGCGCTCTGGATCACGTCCGCCGCCCGGTTCGTGCCGAGCACGAACGGGTCGCCCAGCGTGAGCTTGTTCTCGGTGAGCGTGCCGGTCTTGTCCGAGCAGAGGACGTCCATCCCCGCCAGTTCCTCGATGGAAGCCAGTCGTGCGACGATCGCCTGCTTCGCCGCCAATGCTCGCGCCCCGACCGCCATCGTCACCGAGAGCACCGCCGGCATGGCAACCGGTATCGCGGCCACGGTCAGAACCAGGGCGAACTCCAGCGTCACGCTCATGTTGTCGCCGCGAAGCAGCGCGGCTGTCAGGATGAGGATGACCAGAGCGATTGCGGTCACGATCAGGAAATTGCCGATCTTCAGAACCGCGCGCTGGAAATGGCTCACCGTGTGGGCTTCCTGGACCAGGCTTGCGGTGCGGCCGAAGAAAGTGTTGCTTCCAGTGCCGTATACCACCGCGCCCGCCTCGCCCTGCTTCAGCACCGACCCCGAGTAGACCGACGCCCCCTTCGTGCGTTCCACCGGCAGGGATTCGCCGGTCAACGCCGACTGGTCGATCTCGACCGGACCGCCGTCGATCAGCCTGGCGTCCGCCGGAATGACGTCCCCCAGCCGCAAGCGCACCACATCGCCCGGCACAAGATCTCTTGCCGCGATCGGCTTCCACGCGCCGTCGCGCCGGACCCGCGCCTGCAGCGCAAGCTGCGCTTTCAGCGCGGCGATCGCATTGCCGGCCTGGTACTCTTCCCAAAAGCCCACCGCGCCGTTGCCCAGCAGCAGGACCACGATGATGATCAGGTCCTCCCAATGGTGAACCAGGGCCGAGAGAATCGCGGCGGCCTCGATCATCCACGCGATCGGGCCCCAAAAATAC
This sequence comes from Bryobacterales bacterium, assembly GCA_963796485.1. Classification (GTDB taxonomy): domain Bacteria; phylum Acidobacteriota; class Terriglobia; order Bryobacterales; family Bryobacteraceae; genus CAWCDJ01. The sequence continues at coordinate 550,105 of CAWCLV010000004.1, read as the reverse complement.
GAAAGAAACTTCAGGAAGGGATTGACCTTCTCTTCGGTCAGCTCGTTGGACCCATACGTTGCGAGCCGCTCTGCGGCTTCGGCGCCGCTGAGCCCGGCGGGGGTTGTTCCCAGGCGGGTGAACAACTCGGCCGGCGGAAGATTCTCCAGGTCGGAGCGCCGGGCGGACCTGTTGTCCGAGGGCATTCCCTGTTTCGAGTATAGGCGCGGTTGCGCCGTCATGCCCTGTCGGGCATCGTCCCAACTGTGAGGTCGAGTCCTTCGGCCGGCTACCGGGTACCGCAGAGTCGTCCGAACCAACGGTCGATCATCTGTTCGTCCCTGGAGCGTCCGATCCGTCGATCCGGCAAACCGCCAATGCCGTGTTGCTGTACGGGCACAACAGCCCTGGCGGTCCGGGACTCTGCACCACTACCCACCGGACGGGGTACTCCTGCGCCAGCCTGCGGAAATCGGCGGCGCGAAAATGAGACCACCCGTGCTGGGACTGCGACTCGTCATTCCAGTCCTTCGCCAGTTGCGGAAACAGCGACACCGCGCCGCTATCTTTCACGTCGTCCGCCAGAACGCTGCGCTCCGCGACCGCCCGGAAACCATGCTGATCTTCTCCGGGCTGCATCATGTAATCCGGATCGAGCGCGAACACCGCGTCCTTGGGCGTGTTCTGCCGGATCCACAGGAACGCCTGGTCCCAACTGTTCCGGTATGCCATGCCGGGCCATTCCACATGTGGACTGGCCGGGTATGCCGCCTGCTGCGCAAACCACATCCCGGCCGCCAGCGGCGCCATGATTGCAAGCCATCGCCAGCGGACGCGCTGCAGCACGTACTCGCCGAGAAGCCCGCCCAGCAGCACGAAGAAGATTGCGTAGAGTAGTTGAAAAGCCCGCATCGGTTGCAGGCGCGTGTAGTTCTCGAGGTATACCGAACTCGAGAGAACCATGCCTCCCGCCGCGAACAGCAGGCCGAACCAGACCAGCGTGCGCGCCAATGAGCGAAACGCCAGGGTGGCGCCCTTCGGGTTCGCCGCGCTCAACCACGCCAGAATCGCCAGCGGCGCCGCGGCCCCGATCCATTCGTACCACGCCCAGTTGTACAGGAAAAAGTAAGTTCGCGAGTGGAGAGCCTCGCCCGCGGGCCCGCTCGCCGGTCGAAACGGAAACACGAACGGCAGCGCCGCGAAGACCGTTTCTCGCCGGCGCCGCACCAGTTCCAGGCATCCCATCAGGACCACCGCGTACATCGCCATCTGCACGTGCACCAGGCCCGCAAGCACCAGCCACGCCAATGCACGTCTGCGTTGCCCCATCAGGTAACAGGCGATCGCGAACACCGTCGCCGGCGTGGAAAGCGATCGTGCGGTCAGGTAGGGATCCATCACCACCAGCGCCGTGCCCGCCACCGGCACGCTCAATGCCGCCGCCACCGTCGCCACCGCCGCCCATCGGGCGTGCCGGTTTTCGAAGCATACGCCCGCCAGTTTCCAGCACGCCGCCAGCAGCAGCAATATGCCCGCGATATGCCAGAGAAAAATCGCGGTATCCGCCGACAGACCAGTAATTTTTGCGGAGTCCCCCACGATGTTCGAAAACAACGAGAGATGGGCGTGCGAAAGAAAGAATTCCGATCCGAACGGGTAGAGAGCCGGATCGGCGACCTTCTTTACCGCGGGGACATAGATCGCGGCATCGTCGGCCCCCAGGTGATAGCCGTGTACCAGCACGGCGGCGAACGCGATCAGCAGCAGCGCGGCGGAATCCCGAAGCTTAGAAGAGAACGTCGAAATCGCCTGTGTAGAAACGCCCTCGCTGGCCGAAGAACAGACCATACGCGGGGTCGGCGATGTTTCCATGGAACGCCTCCGGGTTGTAGTGATCGGTCAGGTTGTACGTGCTCAGGGAGAGGCGCACCGTGTATTTCGGGCTGACCTTGATGTCCTTCGAAAAGCGCGCATCGAGCGAGAAGAAGTTCGGATAGCGGTTCAGGTTGGGGACGCCGACGTATTGTTGCGCGGCATCGGTCACTACATATGGGAACCCGTTGCGGTACTCGACCATCGGCGCGATGCGGAACCCCTTCGGGAGTTGCAGCACGCCCCAGGCGAGAAACCGGTTCGGCAGGTCCGTCGGCAGATTGCCGAACTGGTTCGGGCGAATCAGCGGAACCGGGAATGTGCCGAGATAGCTGGCGAAGTCGTTCAAATCGCCGCGGGCGCGGCTGCGGACGTACGAGAAAAACACCTGGCGGTCGGCCCGCAATCGTAATCGCGCCGTCACTTCGAACTGATGGTAGCGCGAGTGTCCGGTCCCCGAAAGCAGGTCGGTTCCCGTGCCGCCGGGCAGGATTGGCGCGATCGGATTCATTAAGACGAGTCCCGTAGACTCGTTCTGCATGTATCCCACGCGCAGCCGCAAGCGCGGTGTGAGCGGCTGCTCGATCCGGACGCTTCCGGTGGAACTCCGCGGCGAGAAGTTGCCCGGTCCCTGCTCCTGAAAAATAAACGGCGCTTCGCCGGTGACCGTACCCAACGCGTTCTGGTAAGTCACCGGCGTCCCGAGCATCGCGCCGTCCGGGCCATACGTGGTGATGACCGGACTCGGGTAGCGGCCGAAGGCATAGACGTTGAGCGGCACACGGTCGTAGAAAAATCCGAAGCCGGCCCGCACTACCGTCCCCAGGCCGGAGAAGGGGTTCCAGGCCACTCCCACGCGCGGCGCCAGGCGGAAGCTCTCGGTTACCGCCTGCGATTCGGCACGCACCCCCAGATCCACCGAGAGCCGCGGTGAGATCATCCAGTGGTCCTGTCCGAAGACGCTGTACTCGGTGTCCCAGGCGCGAAACGGCTGCCCCCCGGCGAAAGTGATCCGCTGCAGCAGTTGGTTGCCGCCGTTCAGAATGTTGATTGGATGCTCGGTCACGTCGCCGTTATCCGAGCTCTCCGCAAATCCGGCGCCGGTCTTGATATTGTGCACGCCCAGCCAGTTCACCGAGGCGAAACTCATCACCGGAGCCCAGCTCAGGCGCGAAGCGTTGCGGTTCTGCTGCGCGAAGTAGTTCCCAGTATTGCCCCCCGGCGCGATCGTCAGGTCCTGGTTGCCCTGCCCCCATACCCGCGCGTCGAAACGCGTGGCCGAAAGCGTGTTCTCGAGCAGCCCGCCCCAGAGCACCAGCCGGTCCGCCAGCGTCACGGTGTAATTATTCGTGTTCGCGTCCGGCGAAGTGGGCAGCGGGTTGAAGTAGGTCATGTTCGCGTACTCCAGCCGCTGCGGGGCAATATGAAGCGTCGCCGTCGCCGTCTGCTTGTCGGAAGCAATCCAGTCGAGCTGCGCGAAAGAGTTGACCCCTTCCGTCTTCTTCTGGTTGTAGGGGAACGGCAGCTCGAAAACTTCGGTCTTGCGGACTTCGTATTCGAACCCCTCGGAGAAATATAGCTTGCCGGGGATGATCGGACCTTCCACGTTAACCCGCGGCGTCGCGTCGGCCAGCCCCCGCAGGTGATAGCTGCGGATGCGGAAATCGGGGAACGGGTCGTTCAGCTCCCATTTCCACTTGTCTCCGCCGCGCCGGGTCTCCACCGAGACAAGCCCCGCGGTGAACCGGCCGTACTCCGCCAGGAACGGCGTCTGGTACACGTCCAGCTTCTCCACGCTGTCGATCGGAACCGTCAGGCCGAACTGGCCCGTCGCCGGGTCGGTCACATCCGCCGAATTCACGATCAGCGCGCTGCGGTGCTCGCCCGCGGCCGACATAATCAAGCCGCCGTTCGGTGCGCGCACCACTCCGGGCACCAGCGGCAACGCATCCGCCACCGTCCGCGGCCGGCCGGGGAGCTGTTTCACCAGCGCGGCCGGCAGTTCGCTCGGCGGCGAGCCCCCCTGTTCGACCGGCGCAACCTTGTCCGTTACCTGGATGCTCTCCTTCCGGGCAAGCGCCGGCGTCATCTGGAATTCGATGGACGCGGGCCCCGGTTCGGCAACATCCACGGCAGCCTGCTGCGCTTCCTCGAAGCCGTCCTTCGCCGCCGTGAGGTCGTAATGCCCGGGGTTCACGTTCGAAAAAGTCGCGTGCCCCGCGGCATCGGTCACCGCGGACCCGACCACCGTCGTCCCGGACTTCAATTCCAGGCGGGCTCCGGCTACCGGATGGCGGGCCGGGTCGGTCACCGCCACATCCACCGAGACTCCCGCGAATGCGAGGGCGCTCCCCAGCAGGAGCGCCGCGCCAAAAAGTCGCAAGCCTGAGCGAGCGGCCATCGCAAGCGTCCTTATCGAAGTTGTGAAACCGGAGTGTTGGAAGGACGGGCCAGCGTGCGGATGCTGATCTGCACCGTGTCGTTGACTCGCAAAAATAGTGTGCTGGGGTTCTTCATCCCCCATTTCACGTAGGGGACGTCGAAGTGCGCGGTAGCCGCGTATTGGCCGTTGGCCGCTTGAACGTCCATCGGCATCACGATTTCGTGGTTCGCGCCGTGAATCGAGAAGACCCCGTGAACCTGGACTTTCGAACCGCCCTGCTCGGCCACCTTGCCGATCACCTGGTCGGGCCGGAACACGATCTCCGGAAACTTGCCCGCTTCGAGGATGTTGCTGCGCATCCGGCGGTCGCGCGCCGAACTTCCGCTATCCCCGCTCGCTGCATCCACCACCAGTTCGCCCGAAGCTTTTCCGGTTGCCGGATCGAAGCGCATGGTGCCCCGTTTGAGGGCGAATTTGCCGTGTACCGTGTGCAGCACGTCGCCCAGCGTGAATTCCACCTGCGTGGACGCCGGGTCGATTTCCAGCGCCTTCTGCTCCTGAACCGGGGTTCCGGCTGCCAGCAGAACGGCACAACCCAGTGGAACAAGAGCGAATCGCGACAGCATCGTTTTCATAGCGTCAAAACCCCCCATCCGAATGCCAGAGTAGTGCTTATGAATTTAGAAACAGACAGAGTGCCGACATGCATCGCCAGCATCCCCGAGAACAGCGACGGCCGCGCCACCATCGCCCCGATCGCCCGCCGGCGAAGCCCGCCGTGCTCCAGCAGCAGCATGAAATCGGCCATAAAGGCCGGCCTGCGGCCGATTTTCCGGTGCGCTTCCTGGTACTGCGCGAGGTCCCCTCTTTCCAGCGCATCCGCCACCGCGAGGGCGTGTTGGAACAGCAGGCACAGGCCCTCGCCCGTAATTGCGTCCACCGAACCCGACGCGTCCCCGACCAGCGCCACGTTGTCCCTGTAGACGGCTCTGAGCTGCCGCGAGGCCGAGACGCCGCCCCGTTCCAGCGTGGCCGCCTCGCCCGCCGCCAGGCGCCACATCACTTCCGGAAATCGTGGCAGCGCTTCGTCCAGCCGCAACCGCTGGTCGCGCGAAATCAGTACCACGCACACCTCGCAAGCCGAAATGGGTGTCACATAGATCTGGCAGCCTTCGCCCCAGTGAATCTCCATGTGCTCGCTCCACGGGGCCACGCGGTAATGCCTGCGGAACCCAAAGCGCCGCGTGTCGCGCCGGCATGCATCGAGGCCGGCCCAGTGCCGCACGGCGGAACGCCCGCCGTCCGCCCCCACGATCCAGCGCGCCCGCACCAGGCCATCCTGGGTCATTACGCCGCCCTGTTCGAGTCCTGTGATGCGCGTTCCGTAAGCCAGCCGGACGCCGGCCTCGCCGGCGCGGGCCACCATCATTTCGTGCAGCACCGTGCGCCGCAGGCCATAGCCGGTGCCGTTCGGGAATTCCGCCTCGACCGTGCGGCCGCCTTCCGCGAACCGGATTCCGCGGAACGGATATCCGGCCGCCGAAAGGTCCAGCCCCAGCGTGCGTGCCGATTCCACGCCGTCCGGCATGATGCCTTCACCGCAAGCTTTGTCGATCGGCGGCACCGCGCAATCGGCTACTGTCACATCGAAGCCGCGCTGGCGGGCGGCGATGGCGGCGGCCAATCCGGCCGGCCCGCCCCCGATCACGAAAACATCCGTGGTACCGGGGAGTGGTCTGTTCAATGTTGCGCTCCGGATGCGGGCAGTTCCAGACGCGCGAGTTCCTGCCGGTAAAGCGGATTCTGCGGGAATTCGTGGGTCAGCCCGGCCAGAATTGCCCTGGCCTTTGGAACATTGTTATCGCGCAGGGCAGCCACACCCAGAAGAAGACGCGCGAAGGGAGCAAAGTAGCGGCCCTTCTCCGCCGTAAGCGTGAGCTTTTGGATGCCCGTCGCCTTGTCCGTCTGGCCTCCTGCCATTCGCAGGAACCACCGTACCGGTGCCGATTTGACGCTCAACATGTAGTTCTCCACTCCTACCGCCAGCCATGCGTCGTAAAACTGCGGGTCCGTCTTGAGCAGGCGCTCCGCGGCGGTCCGTCCCGCCTTCATTTCCTGAAACGAAGAGCTGTATTTCTTCTCGATCAGCGCCAGCCAGTCGGATCGCAAACCACTTTGCAGAATGAAGGCGAATTGCGAGTTTTTGTCGTTCGGGTTCGCGCTCGCGAGGCGCCGCGCCTTGTCGAGCGCCGCATCGAATTCCTGTTTCAAAACCGGATCGGGCGAGAGTTTGTGATCCGTGACGAAATGCTCATCGTGTGTGAAAAACTCCGATTGCAGAATGTGAAGCCGGTCGAATTCGCTAAACAGATAGGCCGCGGCGTCCGATGCCGGTCCCATGGGATCTGCCGGATGCTGTTCTTGCCAAGTGTGAAAAGTCTCGTGGGCCGCGGTGAATTGCAGGTTGTACATCTGCCGGTAGCCTTCGTCAAGCAGCGTTGCCGGTTGCGGATGCACGGTTGCCAGCGCGGAGGAAGCCGCGCACAAGAATAATAAAAGGCTGTGCTTCATGAGTTAGTAAATTGTGGTTGCTAGATGTTTACAGCTCGCCGCGCCAAGCCCAGCGCTTCACTCCAGAAAGAAGCCGACGTGTGCGCACGATCGACGGTTTCGCGGATAGCTGTAACAAAACGGTCCAACTGTTCTTCGCTCACCACCAGCGGCGGCGCAACTTTTAAAACCATGAAGTTGTTTCCGCAGACCTGTGTGAGGATATCGTGGTCGCGGAAGAGCCGCATCACCATGATCTGGCCGAACATCCCGGCATGGATCCGCCGGAAGCCTTCGAACGCCACACGCAACCGCAGTTGCCGGGGCGCGGTGAACTCGATTCCGGAAAGCATGCCCGCTCCGCGAATTTCTTTCACCATTTCGTAAGGGGCCAGCGCCTCCCGCAGCCGCTCCCGTAGTTCGCCACCCATCGCTTCGCCGCGCGCGCCCAATGACTCGCGGTCCATCACCTCGAGTGTGGCGAGGCCGGCGCGCATCGCCAGGCCGTTCTCGCTGTACGTGGAAGTGTGCACGATCGCGCGTTTCAGCGAGCTGTAAACGGCGTCGGAGATCGCTTCCGTCATGAGCACCGCGCCGACGGGCACAAGGCCGCCCGAAAGCGCTTTTGCGAGGATCACCATATCCGGGTCCAGGCCGAACCGGTGACCCGCCAGAAACCGCCCGGTCCGGTACATGCCCGTCTGGACTTCATCCAGCACGAACAACGTTCCGTACCGCTTGCACAGCGCCTGTGCGGTTTGCAGGTATTCGGCCCGCGGCACCTGAATCCCGGCTTCCGCCTGGATCGGCTCTACGATGTACGCCGCAAACTGCCGCGTCGAGAGACGCTCCTCCAGCGCTTCGATCGAACCGAACGGGACGCCTTCCGTCCCCGGCAGCATGGGGCCGAACCCCTCGCTCCAGAACGGGTCGCTCATTAGCGAAAGCGCGCCGCACGTCAGCCCGTGGAATGCCTTCTCGGCATAGAGCAGCCCGCTGCGCCGTGTGTAGGCGCGGGAAAACTTGATTGCGGTTTCGACGCCTTCGCTGCCCGAACTGCAGAAAGCGGCGCGGCGCAGGCGGCCGCCGGCGCGCTCGATCAGTGTCTCCGCCAGTTGCCCCGCGGTTTCGGGCACATGGCTTTGCAGCATCGCCGGACCGCTCCGGTCGAGTTCGTCCTTCAATGCGGCGATGATCTGCGGATGGTTGTGCCCGGTGTTGTGGACGCAATACCCCGAGAGAAAATCGAGAATGCGGCGGCCATCCGCCGTGAACAGTTCCACGCCGGCGCACCGGTCGTAGGACACGTTCATTTCAAGCAGATTGAGGAGCCGGACCCATTGCGGGTTAACGCGCTCCGCGTAGACGCGGTCGAGCGCGGGGACAGCTCGAGTCACAGACATTGATTCCCTTTTGAGTGCAGAGTGCTTTTGGCTACACTCCGTAGGACGGGTTCTGTACGGTATGGGTTTCGGGAAACAGGCTATGAGTTTCGGGAGATGTGGCCAATCCGGCCTATCTTGTTGATTCCCGAACGATCAGCCGCGGTTCCACGATGACGGTCTTCAGGGGACGTTTGCGCTTGGCCCCGATCGCCTTCGTGAGCAGGTCCGCCGCCTGTTGCCCGATTGCGGTGCTGCTTTGGTCGATCGTCGAAAGCGGCACGCGCAGCAGGTCGGAATAATGCACGTTCCCGACGCCGATCATCTTGATTTCACCCGGAATCGCGATCCCCTTCTCGAGGATGGCCTTCATCGCCCCGGCCGCCGTGGGGTCGTTGTATCCGAAGATGCCGTCCGGCCGCGGATCGAGTTCCAGCAGCCGTAGTGCCGCCTCGTATCCGCTCGCGTCGTCGGAGGCGTGGACCACATACGAGTCCGGCGCCGGTATCCCCGCCGCAGCCAAGGCCTCCCGGTAGCCCTCGTAACGCCCGGAGCCCGGTCCGATCGACCGTCCGGCGATGTGGGCGATGCGGCGGCACCCGCGTTCGATCAGGTGGTTCGTTGCCAACCGGCCGATCGCTTCGTCATCGGCTCCTACATACGACGCCTGGACGTCCGGAAACCGCCGGTCGATCAGCACATACGGCACGCCGCGCGCTTCGATCCGGGCGAAACCCTCCGTGTTCCCGGGTTCCTCCGCCGACGCCAGGATCAGCCCGTCCACCTGCCGCCCCAGCAAACGATCGATTTCGCTGACCTCGGCCGAGGCGTCTTCTTCCGAATTGAAGATCACCACGTCGTAGCCCAGCGGGCGCAGCGCCGCCGAGACCCCCTTGGCGATCTCCGCGAAAAACGAATGCATCAGGTCGGGAACGATCAGCCCGATCATGAAGGTGCGCCGCGCGGCCAGGCTGCGCGCCACCCAATTCGGCTGATAGTTTAACTCTTTGATCCGCGCCATCACCCGGCTGCGCGTCTCCGCCCCTACATCGGCGCAGCCCCGAACGACTTTCGATACTGTCATTACCGATACGTTCAGGTCGCGCGCAATGTCCTTCAGTCGGACGGGTGGATTCGTCGGGTGCGACATAAGCGGCACATTCACAACAAAACTAGAAGCCGAGTATAGCAGGATGAAGATAGCCTGAAGGCGGGCTCAAAATCTCCGGTGGAAAAGCCATTGTAGATCCGGTTATCTTGGAACTATACTACGGACAGGTAGCACCAACTTGAAGGTGGTGCTCTTTAGGAGGCAGCACGATGGCGGTGAGTACGAAGCCTGACCGGGGTCTGGTCGAGCTGAATTCCGAAGAATGCAAGGGCTGCGGGCTCTGTGTAGAAGCCTGCCCGCCAAAGGTGCTGAAGCTCGCAGAGCGGCTCAACCATTACGGGTATCACCCGGTGGAATACCTGGGCGCCGGCTGCACCGGTTGCGGGATCTGCTTCTTCGCCTGCCCTGAGCCCGGCGGGATCAAGGTGCTGAGAGTCGCTGCCTAGGAGGCGTCATGCAGAAACAGCTCACCAAGGGAAACGAGGCCATCGTCAAGGCCGCGGTCCTGGCCGGTTGCCGCGGGTTTTACGGCTATCCGATCACGCCCGCCAGCGAGATCGCCGAGGCCGCCGCGCTCTATTTGCCGCAGGCCGGGGGCGTCTTCGTCCAGGCGGAGAGCGAAGTGGCCGCTATCAACATGCTGTACGGCGGGGCCTCCGCCGGTATCCGTGCCATGACTGCCTCGAGCGGCCCCGGAATCAGCCTGATGCAGGAAGGCTTCAGCTATCTGGCGGGCGCCGAGCTGCCCTGCGTGGTGGCCGACGTCATGCGCGCCGGTCCGGGTCTCGGGAACATCGCTCCCGAGCAGGGCGATTACAACCAGATCGTCAAAGGCGGCGGGCACGGCAACTACCGTACCCTCGTCGTGGCGCCGGATTCCGTCCAGGAAATGGCCGACCTGACCACTTGGGCGTTCGACCTGGCCGACGAGTACCGCAATCCCGTGGTGGTCCTGGCGGACGGCTACATCGGCCAGATGATGGAGCCCGTGGCATTCGCCCCGCCGCGGCCGCTGCCTGCCGCTCCCGCCTGGTCGGTCACGGGAACCGCCGCAACCCGCAAGAACCTCATCAGCTCCATCTACCTCGAGCCCGACATCATGGAACGCCACGTCCGGAAACTCGAGGCCAAATATCAGCGCGCCGAGCGCGAGATCGCCCGCTGCGAGTGCTGGCGCACCGAAGACGCGGAAATCGTGCTGGTGGGATACGGAATCGTGGGCCGCGTCCTCAAAGCCGTCGTGGAGGAGGCGCGGGCTCACGGGATGGCCCTGGGGCTGCTGCGGCCGATCACCCTCTACCCCTTCCCGGTCGAAGCGGTGCGGACCGTCAGCCGCCGCGCGAAAGCCTTCGCCGTCGTCGAAATGAGCACGGGTCAGTTGCGCGACGACGTCCGGCTGGCGCTCGAAGGGCGCTGCCCGGTGGAGTTCTACAGCCGAGTCGGCGGCAACGTCCCATCCGCCGAAGAGGTGGGAAGCTTTATCGAGCACCGTTTCGCAAGCTGCCTGCGGCCCGAGGAGGTTCTGATCCATGGCTAGCTACACCGTCATTCATGAAAAGCCCGCTTCCTTCTACGACCACTATGAACGGAAGGCGGAGTTGCAGCACCAGACGCACTACTGCCCCGGCTGCGGTCATGGGATCGTCCACAAGTTGCTGGCGGAAGCCATCGATGCGCTGGGCATTCAGGACCGCACCATCCTCGTCAGCCCCGTCGGCTGTTCGGTCTTCGCCTACTACTATTTCGATGTCGGCAATGTGCAGGTAGCCCACGGGCGCGCCCCCGCCGCCGCCACCGCCCTGAAGCGCAGCCGTCCGGAAAGCATCGTAATCGGCTATCAGGGCGATGGCGACCTCGCAGCCATCGGCACCGCCGAAATCGTACACGCCGCCAATCGCGGCGAAGGCATCACCGTCTTGTTCGTCAACAACGGCATCTACGGCATGACCGGCGGCCAGATGGCCCCCACCACTCCGCTCACGAAGAAGACCACCACCTCCCCTTTCGGCCGGACGGCCGCCAGCGAGGGCTTCCCCATCCACATGTGCGAGCTTCTGAACTCGCTCGAAGCGCCCGTCTACATCGAGCGTGTCGCCCTCGGCAACAACAAGCAGATCATGCAGGCGGCCAAGGTCATCCGCCGCGCCGTCGAAAACCAGGTGAAGGGCTTGGGCTTCTCCTTTGTCGAGATCCTCTCGCCTTGCCCCACCATCTGGAAAATGCAGCCTCTCGAAGCCCAGACCTTTGTGCGTGAAGAGATGGCGTCCGTCTTCGGCGTGGCCAACTACCGCGACCGTTCCAAAGACGCCCAGCCGCGCCCCGCGCCCCCCCCTCCCCCCGCACTGGACGCCCTCCCCGCCATCCTCGGCCTCTCACAGAGCCGCGACCGTGAGGGAGCGGGCCCGTACCAAGCCACCTCCACCTCCCTCACCCCCGACCTCGACATGCGTATCAAAGTCGCCGGCTTCGGCGGCCAGGGCGTGCTCATGCTCGGTGAGGTTCTCGCCGAAGCAGGCCTGGAATCCGGCTACGAGGTTTCGTGGCTGCCATCCTACGGCCCGGAGATGCGCTCCGGCACTTCCAACTGCCACGTCCGCCTTTCCACCAACCCCATCGATTCGCCCCTGGTCTCCCGCCCCAACGTGCTTCTGGCGATGAACGAGCCGTCGCTCCGGAAGTTCCTGCCGGCCGTGGAGCCCGGCGGCCTCGTCCTCTATAACGGAGCGGCCCTTCCGGAAGACTGCTCGCGTCCCGACGTCCGGATCGTCGCCCGCCCGTTCACCGAAATGGCCGACCAGTTGGGCGGTTCCAAAGTCGCCAACATCGTGATGCTGGGCTCGCTCCTCGAAGCAGCCGGCCTCCTGGACCAGGAGCGGGTTGTAGGCGCTCTCCGCCGTTTAATCAAAAGCGACCGCTGGTTCCAGATGGATCTCAAGGCCCTCGATTGCGGCCGCGAAGCCGTCAAAAAGGACGACGACTACCTCTGGGGCGTCTAGTTTCCACGTACCCCTCACACAGAGCCGCGACCGTGAGGGAGCGGGCCATCCCGCCCGCGCCCCGGAAAACAGCCCTATGCGATAAGCTGAAGCTAATGCGTATTCTGGTCGTCGAGGACGAAAAGCGAATCGCCGACTTTCTGTGCCGCGGATTGGAGGGAGCCGGGTACGCCGTCGATGCCGCTCCCACCGGCGCCGCCGCGTTGGATCAGATCCATACCACCGATTACGATCTCGTGGTGTTGGACCTCGGACTTCCCGATATGGATGGAATGCTCGTCCTCGAGAAGATCCGCAACCGGAAAGCCGGTCCGCCCGTGCTGATCCTCAGCGCCCGCGGCGCGCTGGAAGATCGCGTCAAGGGTCTCGAGCAGGGGGCCGACGATTACCTCGTCAAGCCCTTTGCCTTTGTCGAGTTCCTGGCCCGCGTCCGCGCGCTTCTGCGCCGCGGCCAGCCGACCCCCGAGCGGCTTCAGGTCTCCGACCTCACGCTCGACTGCATCCGCCGCAAGGTCACTCGCGGCCCGGAGACCATCGACCTCGCCCCCAAGGAGTTCGGCATCCTCGAGTACATGATGCGCAACCGCGGCCGTCCGCTCAGCCGCACCATGATCGTCGAACATGTTTGGGATATGGATTACGACGGCCTCACCAACATCGTGGACGTCTACATCCGCCACCTGCGCAGCAAGATCGACGACCGCTTCCCGCAAAAGCTCATTCAGACGGTGCGCGGCATCGGCTATATGATCGACGCCCCCGAGAGGCCGGCCGACCGGCCCGGCGAGGTGGCCGCCGAACGGCAGGTGTGACGTGATTCGCAGGCGCGATCTGGTGCGGTTCTCGCGGGGCTTGCGCTTCCGCCTGACCGCCAGTTATGCGCTCTTTTTTGCCATCCTGCTGATCGGCGTGGCGGGCCTTTTCCGCCAGCGCCTTGAAACCGTCCAGACCCGCGAAGTGCAGGACACCCTCGAGCAGGAATGGGCCGCCATGAAGGGCTACCTGCGCATCGACACGGATCCCGACCTCGGAAAGTACGCCGCCGCCTGGTATTACGACGACGAGGATCCCGACGAAACCACCATCGTCCTCGACATCCAGAAGGTCTACGTCATCACTGATGCCGAGGGCAAAGTCATTCTCAACCAGGTCACCAAGGCTCCCGAGATCTCCACTTCCTACGAGAACATCGGGCTCAATCGCCAGGCGATTCGCGCCCGCGTGCAGCAGGCCGTCGCGGAAACGAAAACCAAACCTTTCTGGTCGGAACGTAAGAACTCCAAGGGAGAATGGTTCCAGATCCGTTCGGGAATCGTGTACGGGGAACGCCACGGCCCGCCCTTTTACGTCGCCATCGGCGTGCCCCTGGGCCAGACTACCAAGATCCTGCGCGAGTTCACCTGGGTCTATCTCGCGATCATCCCGGGGGCGCTCATTTTGGGCTCCCTGCTGGGCTGGTTCATGGCGGGCCGCGCCCTCGCGCCCGTGAGCGAAGTGACCCGGACCGCGCAGCGCATCAGCGGCTCCAACCTGAGCCTCCGCATTCCCATGCGCCAGGCCGGCGACGAGCTCGATTACCTCATCCTCACCTTCAACCGCATGATCGAGCGGCTCGAGGCCTCGTTCCAGCAGATGAAGCAGTTCTCGGCCGACGTTTCCCACGAGCTGCGTACTCCGATCACCGCCATTCGCGGGCAGCTCGAAGTCGCGCTCTTTACGGCGCAAAGCACCGACCAGTATCGCGAAGCCATCTTCAACGCGTTGCAGGACATCGACCGTCTTTCCCAGATCGTGCGCGCCCTCCTGCTCCTCTCGCAGGCCGAATCCGGACAACTGGTGCTCCAGAAATCACGCCTGAACCTCGGCGAGCTCATTCACGACCAGGTGGACCAGTTCCAGATTCCCGCCGAGGAAGCCGGTATTCATTTGACCGCCAACCTTACAGGCGAGTGCCCGGCCCTGGTGGACCGGGTCCAGATCGAGCGCATGCTGACCAACCTGCTGTCGAACGCCATCAAGTTCACCCCGCGCGGCGGGGATGTGCGGGTCGAAGCGCGGCGCGGCGCCGATCATGTGGAGATCATCGTCGAAGATACCGGCCGGGGCATCCCGACCGAGTCGCTGCCGCACATTTTTGACCGCTTCTATCGCGTCCCCGGATCCGGCTCCGCCGCCGGCCCCGAACAGGGTTTGGGCCTCGGCCTGAGCTTCGTCGCGTGGATAGTCAAGGCGCACAAAGGCAAAATCTCGGTGGACAGTACCCCCGGCCGCGGCACCCGTTTCACCATCAGGATCCCCGCCGACGGCGTCGGTTCCGACACCATGGAAACCGCCGGCCGCCACGCCTCCACGTAATAGTCCTTCTCTCGGCGGTGAACCTCTACCACAACCGGCCTCAGACAACTGCGGAATCGGTAACGCTGGGCGACCAGCCGGGACCCACCGCTGAACCTCCCGACTGCTGGCCACAGTCCGACAAGACTTCTCGCTCATGTGGATTCGTAAACGCTACGCCGTTGATCGGTGCTATCCAACCAGTCAGAGAGTGAGCGCCAACACAGAAATCGGCCTGAAGTCAGTGGTCCTGTCGTCCTGAATGTTTGCCATGTAGTAGAAGCTTTTCCCGACAACGACCCCGGTTGTTACGCCTTCAAAGAGCGGGTTACCTCGCTCCAGGACGTCGAACCGTGCGGCAGATTCCTCATCGCGCGCCAAAACAATTCGGATAACTCGCGGGGCCATGATCCCGTTCTGGATGGCGATCAAATCACCGCGGTAGAAATACAATCCATCCACGTTTGCTAAACACAACCCGGCGGGCCGTGACAGGGCTGAGGCCATGTGCGTTCGCAAATCGAACACAGTTACTCCGTCCGGAAACGTGGAAACGTACAACCGCCTTGCGTCTGGAGATATCGCGATTCCATTTGCAGACTCGAAGCGGCCGGGCAGCAGTTCCAACTCCTGCGCGCCTGGCGCAAGGCGCCAGACCGCACCGACGCGTGTATCGGTGAAGAACGCTTCCCCGCTGGGGGAGATCACGAGATCGTTGAAAAGGTGTCCGGCCCCAACCGAGTGCTTCCCGACGAAACGCCCCGTCTCGAGCTCGTAGATCATGACATCCGACTGTTGATCGGAGTTGTTTAAGAGCCAAAGATTCCTGCCATGGACCTTGAGGCCCAGAATCGTTCCCATCCCTGTCAAGAAGTCCCCACAGGCCCCTTCGGGTGAACAGCGAACTACTTTCCCTTTTCTGAGGCTGCCGAAGTAGAATATCTTGGCGCCCGGATCGTATGCCACGCTTTCAGGCGCGAGGTCACCCTCGGCGACACGGAATGCCTGCCTACTGTTTGAGACTGGAGTGGTTGCTTCCCGAAGTGTTTTGACTACTTCCTCGAATTCCGCCGTTCCGCGAAGGCTAGCGAAGATCCGATCTTTCGACGGATCAATCCCGCTTTTCGGGTCGAGATGCCTAAGCCACTGAATTACCTCTGGCCATTGCTGCCCGGCCGCCCACGTGCGAGCTATGGCGTAATCAACCGTTGCCTTATCGGGCGTGGTCACCGACAGTCGTTCAAGCCTTGACAACTCCGTTCTAAACGACCGCTCATCCTGCGCAGACAAGGCCCCGGACTTTGGAAGTTGTCCATAGCCTGATGCCCCTACCAGCAACGCGACGCCCAAGGCGAGATTGTGTCGCACAAATCGATGCACCTCTTGATGATGACCCATCTTGGAGAAGATAGCTCCTTGCTTTACGTGTACCGTTTACTGAACTTGCAATTGCGCGCGATCACCGACTTCTGGGGCAACCAGGTCGTAAAACGCGCGACGCTGATATCTGCCGTCGGACTATAGCTCCTCGCTGACGGCGTAACATTTACCGGAGAGGGCCAACTGATTCGGGAGGCAACTGACTACGAACAGCAAAGCGCCGAAGCCGCGCTATGACGCATACGGTTCGCGAGCCGAGCTTCCGACCGCCATCGTAGCGCCTCGGTGCCCCACAGATTCTCCGACGAGGCTATCTTCACTCGTACTGCAACGCCACTACCGGATCCAGCCGCGCCGCTTTCATCGCCGGCCACGTCCCGAAGAACAGCCCCACCCCCACGCTGACGCAAACGCCCAGCGCCGCCGCCCACACTGGCACCGACGTCGGCAGGTTCGGGAACGCGATGCGGAACACCAGTGAAATCAGGTACCCCAGCGTCATCCCGAGCAGTCCGCCCAGACCCGTCAACACCACCGCCTCGGTCAGGAACTGGACCACGATATCGGACTTCCTCGCCCCCACCGCTTTCCGGATCCCGATTTCCCTGGTCCGTTCCGTAACCGAGACAAGCATGATGTTCATCACTCCGATGCCGCCCACCAGGAGCCCGATGGAACTCAGCGCCACCATCACGATCGCCACCGTGGAAGTGATGCGGTGGAAGTCCTCCAGCATCTGGCTTCCCGTCGATAGCCAGAAATCGTCGGGCTTGTTGGGCGGAGTCTTCCGCATCTGCCGGAACGCGACCTCCGCTTCGTCGATCGCGCGCTCCACCTTGCCCTTTTGCGCGATGATCACGAACATCATCTGCTTCGCGCTGGGAAACATCTTGTGCATCGTGAAGTACGGCAGCAGAACCCGCCGGTCCTCCTGCCCCGGGAAGCCCAGCGTCTGCCCGATCACGCCCACTACTTCCAACTCGTGGCCGTCCACCTCGATGACCTTGCCCACCGGGTCGCCCGCCTGGAAAAGCGTTTTGTAAACGTGTTCGCCGATCACCACCACCGGCCGGCGCGTCCGGTTCTCCTCGTCGGTAAAAAACCGGCCCCACAGGATTTTGTTCGAGCCGCCTTCGACGTAGCCCTCTTCCGTGCCCGCGAATTCGATGTTGTAGAGATCCTTGCTGCCATACTTCGCCCGGTCCACCCACCCTCCGCGTCCGAAGGTGTTCGGACTGAAGAGATAGGGAGACACGTGTTCCACCGAGGGGCAGCGCTCCGCCAGGTCGCGCGATTGCTCCCACGTGAATGGCTTTCGCTTCCATTCCTCGGCCGAGATCGTGCCGCGGAAACCGATGTTGAACTGAAACGCAAAGACGGTCTCCGGACCGAAAGACCGCGTCATATCGGTGATCACGCCGTTGACCCCCGTAATGATCGAGCCCACCGCGATCACCGTGCCGGTCCCGATGATCACCCCGAGTACCGTCAACAGGCTGCGCGTTTTGTGCTCCCGCACCGTTGCGAGCGCCATGCTTGCCGAAGAACCGATCTCGAATAGGGTCATCTTTCCCACCTCAAGGCGTGAATCGGGTCGAGCCTTGCCGCCCTTCGCGCCGGATAGACGCCGAAAAAGAGCCCGACCAGTCCGGTGATCCCGACCCCCATGACCACCGCCGAGGGTGGTACCGCCATCGGCATCGAAATCCCCACCCGCACCGCCAGCGTCAGCAGCCACGCTATGGCCACGCCGATCAGCCCTCCGGTGGCTGAAAGCAGCGAGGATTCGATCAGGAACTGCCGCATGATGTCCGCCTGCTTCGCGCCCACCGCCTTGCGGATTCCGATCTCGTACGTTCGCTCCGTCACCACCGCCAGCATGATGTTCATGATCACGACCCCGCCCACCACCATGAACACCGAAACGATCCCGACCGCCATCGTGGCCAGCACTTTCGTCAGGCGGTCCCAAAGCTCCATCAGCGTCGCGGAGGCCAGCAGTCCGAAATTGTCCTCCTGGTTCGGGCGCAGTTTTCGATGCGCCCGGAGCAGCGCTCGCACCTCGTCTTGCGCGTCGGCCAGTCGGTCGCGGTCCAGCGCCAGTCCGTTGAAGCTCAGTTCCGGACGCGCGCCGAAGACCTTGAAAAACGTCCCGATGGGAATCATCACGAAGTTGTCCCGGGAAAATCCGAACACCGACCCGCGCTTGGCCGCCGTGCCGATCACCTGGAAAGGCGTGCCGTCGAGCATGATCGTTTTTCCTACCGGCTCGCGGTCCAGGAAGAACCGCGTCCGCACGTCCTCCCCGATGAACGCCACGCTCATGTGCCGCTCGCTTTCGATCTCCGTGATGAAGCGTCCCGAGGCAACCCCGATGTCCGAGATCACCGCGATATTCGGGGTCACACCGGAAAGGTCCACCGAATCCAGGTGCTGGTTCTTGTAGTGCACATTCACGCTGCGGCTCGCCTGCATGCCTAATTCCCGCACCAGGTCGGCGTGGCTCTTCAGGAACACGAACTCATCGGACGTCAGCTTGGGGTTCTTCTTCTCCAGTTCGATCATCTTCTTGGGGTCGAAATCGCCGAGCAGCGGGATCCGCTGCACCTGAAACCCATCCACCCCCATATCGGAGACCTCGCTGGCCACATACACGTCCATTCCGTGAACCAGCGACATCACCAGGATCAGGGTTGCGGTGGCGAGGATTACCCCCAGCAATGTGAGAAAGCTGCGCAGCTTCGCGCCAAGCATCGAGCGCACCGCGACGGCGAGCGCCTCGCGGTACGAGGCCATAGTGCGCATGAAACCTACTCAGCTTGATAGCACGCCCGAACCCCCGCGGCAAGCCCGGTGCCGTACTCACTTCCGCGTGAAGGGAGTCTTCAGGCGCTCCTCCACCCACGCCCTGTTGATCGTCATGCCGTACTGGCCGTGCTGCATACTGGGGGAACCCGGCACCTTCAGCGCCTCCTGATACCGCCCCACGGCCTCTTCCCGGCGGCCCAGAAGATCCAGCAGATGGCCCTCCCAAACCAGCGCCGCGAAACGGTTTCCCGTGCCTTCCAGTTGTTTCATGGCCTCGAGGGATTCCGCGTAGTGGCGCGAATCGTAGAGCAGCATCGCCAGCTTGAACCGCGTTCCTTCCTCTTCGAGTTTCAATTCGCGGGCCTGTTGCCACAGGCTGAGCGGGTCTTCCGACGAGCCCGTCCATGGCAGGTCGCGGATCTTCGATATCAAAATGTTCGCCCGTGCGGATGGCGCCTCCGCCAGCGCCACGGCGCGGTCCGGCTCGATCACTACGTGTTGCAGCGGCGACCTCGCCCGGAACCGCAACTCGTCCACGTTGGCAAGCCGCTCGGTGGCCGCCCGCTGTTCCGATCCGTCTTCGAATCGCGCGGCCACCGTGACCGGCATGCGCATTAGCCCGGTGCGCTCCACCCGGACTGTGCACTCGACGCCGGCGTCCGCCGGCGCGCACTCCCGCCCTGCCACGCGGTACGCGGCACTGTCGGACGAACGGGCCCAGGCTTCGAAGAACCAGTCGAGATCCTGCCCGCTCTCGATCTCCGCCAGCCTCTGGAACTCGCGCCACCCGAGCTGCTTTCCGGCGTATTCCCTCAGGCACCGGCGGTAGAGCCCGTCAAAGGTCTGCGCTCCGATCACCGATTCGAGCGCATCCAGAAGGGCGGCGCTCTTCCCGTGCGTCACCATGTTGTCGAAGTCCCACTCGATCGCCCGCTCCTGTTCATCGGTGATATCCATCGTGGTGTCGCGGCCCGCGATGACGCCGCTGACGTAATTCGATTCCAGGTTTCCGGCGCCTTTGATCCCGCGGGCTCGGCGGTATTCCCGGTCCGTGTGGATGCCCATCCCGATCATCAGCCAGGAGAGCGAATCGGACCCTTGGGCAAGCACGTAATTCCCCCAGTACATATGTCCGATCTCATGCGCCGTAATCCATCGCCAGAATCCTTCGGGCCGTTCGGCCATCCGCTGCTGCCCGTGCACCACGACCAGCGCGGTAGCCGGCGGATAGCCGCCTGCGGGATAGTCCTGCCCCGGCACGATCGTCAACGACCGGTGAGGATACATCCCGAACCGTTCGCGGTAGAAGCCGATCGCGTCCACCGCGGTTTTCAGCAGCAAACCGGCGCACGGCTTGCCCTGCGGCGTGAAAACGGCCCTCACTTGGACGCCGCCCGCATCCGCTTCGGACGTTTCGTACCCTTTTCCGAGGAAGAGTCCGAATACGCGGGCCCGTTCGGCGCGATACACGCCGGTCGCCGGATCGTAGCGTCCGCTGGCCCCCACCGCGTACCCTTCAGGCGCCTTCACCCGGACTTCGTACTCGTCCCGGGTGCCGAACCCCCACCAGAGCCGTGGGCTCAGGTAGGAGGTGATCGCGCTCCACTGCGCATTGAGTTTCCACGCCGCGCCGAACTCGATCGCCAGTTCCAGTTCCGACCCGGGCTCGAGGTCGCGAGGCAGATCGAACAGGTTTGTGCTTTGCGAGCCCGGCGCCCGCGACAGCGCAACGCTGCCGTGACGAACCCGTAGTACGTCTCCGAACCACTGGAGCACGATGCGGCCGATCGGCCGGCCCGTGTCGTTGCGAAACCGGATGCGCTCGTTTCCCTCGAGCCGCTGGGTATCGGGCGAGTAAGTCACCTCGACCGAGTAATGCGCCTGCGGTGGCACGCGGGGCGCCCAGAAGGGCGTCGCGGCGAAAAGCGGCGCCAGCATCAGGCTGAAGCACAGGATCGCTCGCATGACCCCGTAGTACAACCTTGCACTCAGGAAGACAAGCGCCACGTTCAACGATCTGTGCCATCCTACGGGGGAAGCTTCGTTCGGGAAACGGACCGCCTATGCCCAGCCTGATGCCTTCCCTTTTTCTCGGCCACGGCAATCCGATGAATGCCCTGGAGCAGAACGCCTACACGGTGGGATGGAACGCTCTCGGCCGGAGCATCCCGCGGCCGAAAGCGATTCTCTGTATCTCGGCGCACTGGTTTATTCCGCACACCGGTGTCACCGTTTCCACAGCGCCGCGCACTATCCACGATTTCGGCGGATTCCCGCGCGAACTCTACCAGGTGAACTACCCCGCGCCGGGCGATCCCGAACTCGCGCGGCGCGTCCAGCAACTGCTGGCGCCCGTGCCCGTCCACATGGATACCTCATGGGGTCTCGATCACGGCGCCTGGTCCGTGCTTTGCCACATGTACCCGGATGCCGGCATCCCGGTGGTGCAGCTCAGCATCGACGAAACGCAGCCCGCCGGTTTCCATTACGAAACCGCCAGCCGCCTCGCGCCGCTGCGCGGCGAGGGAGTGCTGATTCTCGGCAGCGGCAACCTCGTCCATAACCTGCACGCATATGCCTGGGGCCGCCACATCGTCGAGCCGTTCGACTGGGCCGTGCGCTTCGAGGAGCAGGCGCGCGCCATGATCGTCGCCGGCGAGCATAAGCCCCTCGTCGGCTATGAAACTCTGGGCCGCGAGGCGCATCTATCGATCCCCACGCCTGACCACTTCCTGCCGCTGCTCTACGTGCTCGCGGCGCGCCAACCGCAGGATTCGGTATCATTCCCGGTCGAAGGCGTGGACGGAGGCTCGGTTTCGATGCTCTCCGTGAAACTCGGTTGAGCTAACCGGATTGCCGCAGTTTTTCGAGTTCCTGCAGGTCCGGCGCGATATTTGGCCAATACCGGTGCGCCACTTCGCCGAACAGCCATAGATCCGCCGCCACGGCGTGGTCCGCCGCCTCTAACAACGCGGCGGGAGCGAGTCCGTCCATCCGCTGGCTGCGGCTGAAGGTCCGGGTGTAGGCCAGCGAGCGCCCGAGCAGCACCGCTTCCTCGCGGATCATCCCGTTGAAACCAGCCTGCGCACACACCCTGGCGGCGTCCGCCCTCCCGCAAAATTCCCGTTTCATCAGGATCTGATGCAAGTGCAGCCTGTCGATATATCCAAGGGCGTCCAGACGCGCGGCTACGGCCGGGCGGCCGAGACGTGCCGCGAAATCCCGGTGAAGTTGCGGCTGTGTCAGCGCCTCCAGGCTGTCATAGAATTCGCCGGGGTCCGCGTAGAGTACTTCAATCGAACGCTTCTGCCGGCGGAGTTCCTCGAACCGGCGTTCCGCGGTAACGAACACCAGGCCGTCGCGCCACCGCGCCGAAGCTTCTCCGCTCAGCGCTCTTTCCAGATCGCGACCGGCCGGATGCGCGAAAACCGCCCGTGTCGGATCGGCGAACGGCACCGTGTTCTCCAGCTCCTTCGCGCCCAGCGCTGCTGCCGCACGTGTCACCTCTCCAGACCAGGAC
The DNA here is from genome assembly GCA_963796485.1 of Bryobacterales bacterium. Classification (GTDB taxonomy): domain Bacteria; phylum Acidobacteriota; class Terriglobia; order Bryobacterales; family Bryobacteraceae; genus CAWCDJ01. The sequence continues at coordinate 527,790 of CAWCLV010000004.1, read as the reverse complement.
TGCCGCCGGTCGCGATGGACCACGAGCAGTCTTCGGTCTTCGGGGGTGCTGCCGGCTTGGAGTGCGGATTTCAATACTGCCAATAGCAACGCCTCGCCCTGCGCCATCGTAACCGCCATCGCTTTGGCGGGCGTGCTCCGGTATCGCTCCAGGCCGGCCATTCGCTGCAACAGCTTGAGCGGCCGCTCCGCGTTCCCGGCTTGAAGCGCTCCTTCTAATGCGGCCCGTTCTTCATCGAAGAGTGCGGAAAGAACGTAGCCCTTCGCCTGCGGCGCCCATTGGTCGCGGCGGCGCCGGACGACGTCCCTGATCTCCGCCGGGGCAAGGCCCTCGACTGCTGTCTCGTATTCCCGCCTGTGAAAGTAGAGGAAGGCTGGGCTCTGCCGTTCCGCCATCGCCCGCAGTGCTTCGTCGCCGCACGCCAGCCACGCCCCTCCGTCCACCCTGCCCAGTTCTTCGCAGTCGCGAACGGCCGTGCCGCCGGCGCCGTTCGCCGCGTAGATGATTCGCGATGACATGAGTCTCCCCGGGCGCTGCTGCCCGGCGGCGCAGCCCGGGAGGGCGATGCACGCGAGTTGTCCCAGGAATCGGCGCCTCGGCACTTCGCCGCAAATGCCGCTCAAATCGTCGGGTCCCATCCCTTGAAGCGGTTCCAGCAGTTCGGGACCACCGTCACCACCCATGGTGGGGCGCCCAGCCGGACCGTAATCGTCGTTCCGCTGGGGGCGGACCCGAATCCCGCGCAATTGATCGCGGCCAGAGCCGCCGCCAGGTTCTGCTGAAATACCCGCCGGATCTCGCTCTCCGGCAGCCCGCTGAAAATGTGGTCCCCGTTCGCAGGCGCCTGCGGCGGAGAAACCTCGATGGTGTAGCTCGGGCGCTTGCCCGGGACTTTTTCGATGTAATAGTCCAGCGTATCTCCGGTCGTAGGATAAAGTCCCGCCGCCGATTCAAAGCCGTAAGTGATTCCTCTTTCGGCCATCAGGTCCTTCATGCCCTCCCCGACAGTTTTCGTGAAGGCATCCGTGAATGTAGCATCCGGCGCGAGAATGACCTCCGAGAAGTTGTGGTAACTGATCACGCTTTTAAAATTCTGCGCCCGAATCAAGGCGGCGATGGCCGCGGTCTCCTTCTCCGACTCGCCCGACATCCCGCAGAAGATCTGGCCTCCGAAGGAACTGTCGTCGCCCTGGTCTTTCGGGTCGCGGCTGGTGGTCAGCCGTCCGGCATCGGTCGTTTCCTGCCCCCAGGTGGACGTGTTGTAGTTGCGGTTCACGTCCACTCCGGTGCAGGAGGTGCCGGGCGGAACCGTGATGGTGCGGGTCCCGCCGCCGAGTTGCGGCGCCGTGATCGTGGCCCCGGCCGGGAATGCATTGGTGAACCGGTTCGGCCGCCATTTCCGGCTGGTCCGAATGGTGTGGTCGTGCCCTTCCGCGTTCAGCATCGGGACGAACCAGAGTTCGCGGTTCCCCACCAGGTGCTTGATCCGCTGTGCCTGCCCGTTTACGGTTCCCGGCGCCGCGGTATCGTTCGGGGGCACTCCCGGACTCGGATCGTATTTGCTCACCAGGTACTCGGCGAGCAGGTACGGCACCTCGACCGAGATCCATTCCCGTGCGTGATGGCACCCGACAATCAGCACCTTTGGGGCTGTCCCCGGCGCAAGGTTGCCTCCAATGACCAGCGACAACATCTTCTTGGGGTTGGGGCCGTTCGTGGTGCCGATGTCCGCTACGTCGTTGGCGCTCAGAATCCCCTTCGCGGAGGCATCCCTGCGCAACTGCGCCAGGTCGCGTTCGAGGCTGTAGAAGTCCATCGTCACCGTACCCGCGGCGGCCGTGTTTCGAGGCACCGTCATCGTGATGGTCGCGTTGGAGGGCGGGGGAGCAGGAGGTCCGACCAGCGGGGGCGGGGGCAACCCGGGATCGGAATGAACGTGATAGTGGTCATCATGCGCCATAAACAGCCGTCCTCAATCGATTAGCTCAATCCGTTTTGAACCCGTTCGAGTTCCTGCAAGCCCGGCGTCATCGCGGGCCAGTATCTCGGCGCGAGTTTCCCGAAGGCGGATAGATCCGCCGCCACCGTGCTCCAGCCCGTCTGAAAGAGCGCCGCCGGGGCCAGTTCTTCCATACCCTGGCTCCGGCTGAAGGTCCGGGTGCGCGCCAGCGAGTATCCGAGCAGCAGCGTGTCGTCGTGGATCATGGTCTCGAAACCCGCAAACTCGCAAGCCCTCGCCGCCTCGGCGCGCGCGCACAGTTCCCGCTTCAGCAGGATCTGGTGCAGGTGCAGTTTGTCGATATGTCCCAGGGTGTCTTCGCGCGCGGCCTGCGGCGTACGTCCGGACCGTGCCGCGAAATCGCGGTGCAGTTGCGCCTGCGTCAATGTTTCGAGGCTGTCGTAGAACTCGCCCGAGGCGGCATACAGCACTTCCACCGAACGCTTCGGCTGCCGGAGTTCTTCGAGTTTGCGTTCGGGGGCGACGAACACCAGGCCGTCCCGCCAGCGCGCCGCGGGCTCTCCGCCCCTGGCGAGCGCCTTCTCGAAGGCTTCGTTCACGGGATGTACGAATACCGCCCGCGACGGATCGGCGAAGGGCAGCGTGTTTTCGAATTCCTTCGCGCCCAACTCGACCGCGGCCCGGGCTACCTGCCCCGCCCACGCCTGCCGCCGGTCGCGATGGATGGAAAGCAGGTTCCGGTCGTCGGGAGTTCCCACGCTGTTTTCGAGCGCCGATTTCACGTTCGCCAGCAGCATCGCCTCCCCCTGCAGCACCGTCATCGCCATCGCTTTCGCGGGCACGCTCTGGTACCGCTCCAGCCCGGCCATCCTTTGGAGCAGCCTGAGCGGCCGCTCCACGGCGGCACTCTCCACGCGGCCGCCCTGGAAACCAAGCGCACCTTCGAGCGCTGCCCGTTCGCCTTCGAACAGCGTCCACTGGATCAGGCTCTTGGCCTGGGGCGCCCATTCGTCGCGGCGTTTTCGGATCACTTCCTGGATGCGCGTCGGGCTGAGTCCGGACATCGCGACGTCGTATTCGTGGCGATGGAAGTACAAGAATACCGGCGGCCGCCGTTCGGCGAGGGATCCCAGGGTATCGTCCGGGCACGCCAGCCACACGCCGTTATCCACCGCCCCCAGTTCTTCGTACGGCAGGGAAGTCAGATCGCGCGAAGTCGCCGGGTCCGAGTAGAGGATGCGTTCCGCCATATGCTCACTCCGTCAGCGCCCGCGCGGCCCGTCGCCGCCGCGTTCGAAATGCTGGCCGGACGCGGTCGCGATGGAATCGCCGGCCCCCGATTCATGCCCTTCGGCTACATCGATCTTCACCTCGTCGTTCTCCGCCGCGAGTGGGTAGATTTTGCCGTAATCGTCCGTCGTGGCCTGGCGCGCCGGCTTGCCGTTGATGCTCATGGTTACCGCAAACTGCTTGAGCGGCCGGCCCAGTTCGTCGATCACGATGATGCAGCCCTTGGGCAGCGCCAGCGCGTTCCTGATCGGACGTCCATCCGCGGCACGCGCCACGCGCGCTTCGCGGCCCACCATCGGCGAGTCGCCGTTACCGTTCAGCATCCGTGCACCTCCACGAGCTTTCCCTGGGTGATCGGCCCCGCCACGCCGTCCACGTCCAATTTGTATTTCTCCTGGAAATCGCGGATCGCCTCGGTGGTTCGCGGACCTTGAATTCCGTCCACGGGTCCCGTGTTGTACCCCAGGTTGTTCAGCCTTGCCTGAATGCCGGTCATGCTGGACTTGGGGTCCAGGGCGCCCAGCCGCAGGTCCCAGGTGTAACCGGTGGGTCCGTCTGCCGCCGTGAGGCTGACGCTCAGACGGGCTTTACTCGTGGACTGCGGGATCCGCTGTTCCAGCAGTCCGTCCCCGCCGGTTTGGCCTTCCAGCGATAAGCTGTCGGCCTCCAATTTGTAAGCGGCATTTGCCAGCGGTTGGTGGTCCTGATCGAGGAGAACGACCCGCAGGAACACCGGTGCGATCTTCTTTTCGAAGACGTGCTGCTGCCCGGTCGCCCGCGTCTCTTCCTTCAGGGTCAGTTCAGGGATGTAGAGTTGCAGCCCGGGCTGAACGATATTGGGGTCCGGACAACAGCGCCGAAACGCCTGATTCCGGTCGTCGTTGTAGATGGTTTTCCAGTCGGCAAAGCCGTGTTCGTACGCGATACTGCTCAGGCAGTCACCCTCCGAGACCGTGTACATCATACGATCCTCCAGACGCTCTGAGATGGAAGTGATTTTAAGCGAGACCGCGTTTCAGCGCAATAAAATTACGAGGGCTTGAGTTCCAGCCACTCCCCCAGTACCCGTAGTTCGGCGGTTAGGGCGCCGGCTACCGCCGCGGTACGCCGGCCTTCGAACCATTTACCGAGCACCTTCAGGCGGCCGTTGACCCGGTCGGCTTTGAGGTCCACGCGTGCGACGAGCCGGTCGCCCAGCAGAAACGGGAGCACGTAAAAACCGTACTGCCTCTTCTCCGGGGGTACGAAAATCTCGACGCGGTACTCAAAGCCGAACAGCCGGGCGACTCGCGGCCGGCACCAGATCAGCGGATCGAATGGAGAGAGCAGCGCGGACGCCTCGACTTTGCGCGGCGCCCGGAGGTTCGGGTCGAGATATGCCGGCTCACGCCAGGTTTCGACCCGGGCCTCTTCGAGGTCGCCCGAGTCTACCAACTCCCGCAGCCGTGGCTTGGCGTCGGAAACAGGCATCCGGAAGTAGTCGGCCAGATCCTTCGCGGTGCCGACCCCATGCGCCCGCGCGGCCTGGAGCAGCAGGGCCCGCCGTCCGGAATCGTAGTCCACCTGCCGGCACAGGTGATCCCGGGCGATGAGCCGTTCCGAGAGGTCGTACAGCCGCGAAAAATCTCTCCGCCGCCCGGCGGCCGCGAGGGCGCCCCGCAAAAAATGCGCTTCCAGCACGCCTCGCGCCACGGTTCCGATCCACGCCCCCGGTATCCGGCCACGGCAACCATCCGGCGCGGGGAGATCGTCCGCGGCGAGCGGACCCCGCCGCCTCACCTCTTCCAGCGCCCACGCGGCATACTCGGCCCTTTCCTCGAGCACCTTGGCGAAGCCCCACGGCCTCACCCGGTCCGTCTCGCGGCGATAGCGGAGCAGCGGCCAGCTTTCGACGGGAACAATCGAGATCTCGTGTGCCCAGTGTTCCGCGAACTCGCCGCTGCGGTAGACGAGCCGGTCGAAGGCCGCGCGGTCGTAGGGACCCAAGCGGGAAAACGGCACCATGTAATGGGCCGCGCACACCACGTTTACGCAATCGATCTGCAACAGCCCGAGGCGCCGGATGGTGTCCCGCAGATGACGCACGGTCGGCCGCCGCGGCCGTTCCCGATCGAAGCCCTGTCCGGCCAGCGCCAGCCGCCGGGCCTCGGCAAGCGAGAGTGTTCCGCCGCGTTTCACGCCCGGACCAGTTTGTACACGGTGATTTCCGGAGGGGCGCCGATCCGGATGGGAACGAAGATCGTGCCGATCCCGCGGTTCACGTAGAGTTGCCCGCCCGGCTTATGGAACAGCCCGGCCACGTAAGGCGTAACCAGTCGGCTCGGCGCCAGTTCCGGGCTGATGAATTCAAGCGCCGCCTGGCCTCCGTGCGTGTGGCCGGCCATGCTCAAATCGATTCCCATCCCCGCCGCGCGGTCGAACGTGTCGGGGTTGTGGCTGAGCAGAATGTTGACCCGGTCGCGCACGACCAGGCCCTCGATATTTCCCAGCAGGTTCGGTACGGCCGGCGATGGGCCGAAGCGGTGGCTGCTCTGAAAATCCACGCCGATCAGGTTCAGGCTTTCGCCGTTGCTCACGATCGGTACAGCTTCGCCGCGCAACATCCGGGTACCCGTCTGCCGGAACAGCGCGGTAATCGAATCCTCCACCCGCGCCCAGGCGTCGTGATTGCCCAGGCAGCCATAGACCCCGTAAGGCGCCTTCAGGCCGGAGAGCGCATCCACCACGGGCCGCTGGGTGTTGGGGTCGAACGTTACGTAGTCACCCGTCAGCACGATGAGGTCCGGTTTCAGCGCGTTGGCGATCGCCACGTACTTGCGGATCTCGTCCGCGGTCATGAACGGCCCGATGTGAATGTCCGAAAGCTGGGCGATGCGGAAGCCGTCGAACGCTTTCGGTAAATGTGCCAGGCGAACCGGCTGTTCGGGGGTCTCGAGGTTCAGCCGGCCGTAGAGCAGGCCGTAGGCCCCGGCAACAAAGGGAGTGGCCACCGCGACCGTGGCGGTACGCTCCAGAAAATGCCGCCGCCCGGGTTTCTCGGGCGCTTCGGATCGAACCCGCCGCCGTCGTCCCAAAAGCCGCAGCGGCGCCACTATGATCGCCACCATGAACCCGACGGTCGAAGCGGCCATCCACACCAGAAAGGGCGCGGCGAAGAGCGCCTCCCTGAGTGTGAGGTGGACCGGCGTGCCTCTCCGCCCAAAAGAGTCCAGGTTGTACAACAAAAGCCAGCCGTAAGCGGCGAGCGCCGCAACGAAGGCGACGAGCCGTTTCCCGAAGTCGGGAACAAGGCGCGACAACACCACGTAACCGCGCACCGCCCAATACAGCTGGCTTACTGCAAAGAACAGGAGAACCGCACCGAAGACAGACATGCCCTAAGGGCTAGTTTACGCTGCCACGCCCTTGGGCATCTGCACTACCTTGGGTTGCAGCCCGGCCTTCGCCAGTACGGCGTACACGATAAAGCCCGTGAAGAAGCTGTAGAGCACCGCCGGTTGAGTGTACGGGACCACGTTCGCCGGGATCGGCAGGAACGGCAGGATGCCGACGATGAAGCCGACCAGCCATGAGCCGTACCCGGCGATATTCAAGCCCTGGCGCGGGCCCGCCCAACGCCTGCCGGAAAGCAGGTAATCCGCCGCCATCGCGCCGCAGATCGGGCCAAAAGAGGCGCCGACGATGGTGAAGAAGCCGATGAGGTTTGCGGCCACGCCGGTGACTGCCAGGATGATGCCGACTGCCGCGGCCGCCATGGTGGAGGCAACCCGGGGCACGCTCGGGATCATGGTGTTGAAGCTGTTCCCGGCGATGAAAGCGCAGAAGCAACTGGATGGCACGGAGGCCACGGCGAACAGCAGGAACATGGCGGAGCCGATCGGCCCGCCGATACCCTGAATCACGCTGGAGTAGTCCCAACCCTGGCTCAAGCCCAAGCCGTGGGCGCCCGCGATCGCAATGAGCGGCAGGCCACCGGCGAGCAGCGCCGCCAGGGAAATCCCGACCAGGCCGCCCCACTTGACGTCGCTCTCATTTCGCGAGTTGATGCCGAAGTCGGCTCCCGCCGCGCCCGCGGTGGCGAAAAAGCCAATGACCAGCGCCAGCATGCCGGTGAATGCCCCGAACGAGTCCTGCTGGGCCGCCGGAGGAGTATAGTTCGCAACCCCGCCCGCCGTCTGGAACACCACGACCAGCAGCATCAGCAGGGGCACGAAGTTCAGGAACGTCGCGATCTTCGCAACATATTGGATACCCTTGGCCCCGGCGAACGAGAACGCCAGACCCCACATCACGCCCACGGCGATGAAGGGCATCGACCCCGGGCCCGCATTCGAGCCTACGCCCTTGAGGATGAACTCCGTCGCAACCGAGGTCGCGACCGCGAACCAGCCGATTTGCAACAAGCCCATCAGGAGGCCGGGCATGACATAGCCGCCGGCGGTTCCGAAGGTCGAACTGCCCACCACGTACAGCGGGTAGCCGGTCTGCATGCCGAGCATGGCGGGCACCCGGTAATAGAGGAAGTAGCAGAGTAGCCCGGCCACCAACAAGGCCGCCAGGCAAAGGCCTAACCCGCCATGCTGGAGCGTTCCCCCCGCTATCTGGTTGTAAAAAGCCACCCATAGAAAAATGCCCGCGTAGGTCGGAGCGGTATTGGCATACCACGGAGCGCGGTTCGCTTTCGGGTTGGGTATGGCTTTCGAAAGATAATCTGGCAACATGGCCTCTCCTTATCGGATTTGAAGCTCTACGAAGCGCCAAGTATACTACAGCGCACTTCGCAACTTCGGCAGGCCGAAGCTGGTACAATTCAAGCTTCGAGAGCTCGCGCGACGATGCTGCGGGACCGTCCGCCCCAACTACCACTGTGCTTCGCAGGGTCTTCAAAGCGTTTCAATATCGCGACTTCCGGCTCATCTGGTGCGGGGCGTGCACCTCCAGCATCGGCACCTGGATGCAGATCGTGGCGCAGAGCTGGCTGGTATACAAGCTCAGCAACTCCGCGTTCCTGTTGGGGTTGGACACGTTCCTTGCCGGTATCCCCATTTTTCTGTTCTCCCTGTTTGGCGGAGTGCTGGCCGACCGGGTCGAACGGCGGCGTCTCCTGCTCGGGTCGCAGTGGACCCAGATGGCGACCGCGTTTACCCTCACGCTGCTGGTGATCTTCAACGTGGTGCAGATCTGGCACATCCTTTGCCTCTCTTTCGTTACCGGCTTCGCCCAGGCCTTCGGCGGCCCCGCCTACCAGGCGCTCATTCCGACCCTGGTGGAAAAAGAGGACATGCCGAACGCCATCGCGCTCACCTCCATTCAGTTCAACATCGCCACCGTGATCGGCCCGACCCTGGGCGGGTTGGCCCTGGTGAAACTCGGGGATGCCTGGTGCTTCGGGCTGAACGGGCTTTCGTTTCTGGCGCCCATTCTGTCGCTTTCCATGCTGCGCGTGCGGTTTATCCCGCAACCCACGAAGGAGAGCATTTTCACCAGCATGAAAGAAGGGTTCCGGTTCATCCGCAAGCAGGGCGCGATGGAAGCATTGATGTTCCTGGCCTTCTGCATGACCTTCCTGGGCACGCCGTTCCGGACCTTTCTGATCGTTTTCGCGAAGGACATTTTCCACAAGGGGCCCGAAACCTTCACTACGTTTCTCTCGGTGATGGGGATCGGCTCGGTCTGCGGGGCCCTGATCGTGGCCTGGCTGGGGGACGTGCACAACAAAGGGCGGGTGGCGCTCACGATGCTGATCTGCCTGGGAGCGGCCATCGCCGGTTTCTCGGTTTCCAAGTCGCTGGTGGTGAGCTACATCCTGCTCTTTCTTTCCGGGGTGTCGATGATCGCGGTCTTCACCATGGTGAACTCGCTGGTTCAGCTGATCGTGACGAACGAAATGCGCGGCCGCGTGATGAGCGCCTATAGTTTCGCGTTTCGCGGGGGCATGCCGATGGGAAACCTGTTGACGGGATTGCTCGTCCCCCTATTTACCGCTCCGCTGGTGCTGGCAGTGAACGGCATGGTGTTGGTTCTTCTGGCCCTTTACTTCCTGCTCGTGCACCGGCGCGTGGCGGCACTGTAGGTTGACTGATGATGACGACAACGGCATTGCTGATGGCCGGCTTTCTGGTTGCCGGCGGCACCGGACTCGACAGCGCCCTGGACCGGCAGGATACCGCGGAACTGACGGCCAGGGTCTCCGAAGATACGGCTGCCGCCGCTAAGGCGCCCGACGATGCCGCGGTCCAGTACCGCGCCGCCCTGGCGTGCTCCTACCTGGCCGAGGTCACGATCGAGCGGCACGACCGCAAACAGGCGCGCCGCGTCGCCGAGCAGGGCATTAAACCGGCGGAACGGGCGGTCGCCCTCAACCCGAAAAATGCCGAATACTACCGGGTGTTGGGCACGCTTTACGGCCAGGCGGTTACGGACCTGATGAGCGGCCTGAGTTACGGCGCCAAAGCCCGCGATGCCGTGGATAAGGCGGTCGAGTTGGCCCCGAAATCGGCATCGATGTACGTGGCGCACGGCGTCGGGAACTACTACCTGCCGCCCGCCCTGGGAGGCGGTCCGGAACGGGCGGTGGCGGACTTCCGCAAAGCAATCTCGCTCGACCCCAAGGATGCGGAAGCGCACCTCTGGCTGGGAGTGGCGCTGCGCAAGCTGAATAAACAGGCAGAAGCGCGCCAGGCTTTCGAAAAGTCCTTGCAGTTGAACCCGAACCGGCTGTGGACGAAGCAGCAGTTGGAGAAGACGCCGGCTCCATGAACCGGTTTGCGCCCGGGGCCGCGATCGCCGCGCTTGCGCTCCTGACCTTCTTCCAGTTCCCTGGACATACCTGGCTTCAGCAGGACACGCAGATTTACGCGCCGCTGCTGGAGCACCGCGCGGACCCGTCCGTGCTGGGCCACGACATGCTGGTGGAGAACCCGCAGGCGGCGTTCACGATTTACGACGACGTAGCCGTGGGGCTGCACCGGCTTACCGGGCTCGGTTTTCGCGAAATCCTGGAGGCGCTGCAAATCGCCACCCGCGCGCTGGGCATCTGGGGCCTGTACCTGATGGCGGAATCGATCGGGTTCGCGATGTGGCCTTCGCTGCTGATCGCGGCGATCGTCTCGCTCGGCGCGACGGTGAACGGGCCGCAGGTCCTCAGCATCGAATACGAGCCGACGCCGCGCGCGTTCGCGGTGCCGCTTTTGCTGCTCGCGATCGGGTTGGCCTCGCGCGGGCGGTTCTGGGCCGCGGCCTGGGTCTCGGTGGCCGCATTCCTGCTGCATCCGCCCACGGCGGTCCCGGTCTGGCTGGCGCTGGCGTTTGTTTTGGCGGTTACGCGGCGGTACCGGGTCTTCTGGGCACTGGCGGCCGGAATCGCGGTGTTCGCCGTGATTGCCCATTTCAAAGCGGCGCCGGCGATCGATCTGTTCTCGCGGATCACGGACTTCGATCGCATGCTGCAGGTGAGGCGGTCCTCGTACCTTTGGATCTCCACCTGGCCGGCGCGGACCGTGATTCACTACCTGATTTGTTTCGCCGCGGCGTTGGGGGCGGCGGTGCGCCTGAAGAGCGAAATGAAGTTCGAATTGCGGGCACAATTGCTGCTCCTGGCGGCACTGGGGATTTTGAGCATGCCGGCGTCCTGGCTGCTGCTGGAGTCCCTGGGATTCAGGATCGTGCCGCAACTTCAGCCGATGCGCGCACTGTTGTTTGTCACCGTCGCCGTGCAGTTCCTCTGCGCCGCGGCGGCGGTGAAGTGCGTGAGCAAGAGCCGGTATTTCGAAGCGGTCGCCTGGTTTGCCGCGGCATACCTGATCGCGGCGCAACCGATCGTCACCGAACCGCTCCACCTGAAAATCGCGGCGGTGGTGGCGGCGCTGGCGATCGCGACGGCGTTTGCGCGGAAGTACGGGATCGTGGTGGCCGCGGCGGCATACTTCGCCATCCCGCTGCTGGGCGGCGTGGTCAATTATCCGCGGCTCCACACCCCGGAACTCGAGCAGCTTTCGACGTGGGCGCGAAGTTCGACGCCGAAAGACGCGGTGTTCCTGTTCCCCGATGCCGGCCGCAACCTGGCGCCCGGCATATTCCGGTCCGAGGCGGATCGCGCCGTGTACGTGGACTGGAAAGCCGGCGGGCAGGTGAACTACATCCGGGGGTTCGGCGAACTGTGGTGGTGGCGGTGGGAGAAGACGATGGCGGGCGACTTCCGTCCGGCCGATATCAAACCGTACCGGGAGTTGGGGATTTCGTACGTGGTGCTGCAGCCGCGCGACCGCCTGGCGAGTCCGGCGGTATTCGAGAACGCCTCTTATCTGGTCTACGCCACGCCCTGAAAGAAAGTGAATCCGCGCGAGCGGGCCGGGATCATTCTCTGCAAGGATCTGTGCGGAGGCAATAACATGCACCTGATATGGACGCTGATTATAGGATTGATCGTCGGCGCTTTGGCCAAGCTCGTCATGCCGGGCCGCGATCCCGGAGGGATTTTCATCACGATGCTACTCGGCGTGGCGGGCGCCGTGGTGGCCCGTGTCATCGGCAGGCTGCTCGGTTTCTACGGGCCGGATCAAAGTGCGGGGTTCATCGCGTCGATTATCGGCGCGGTCATAATCCTCGCAATTTACCGCATGGCGGTGGGCCGCGGATTCCGTCGAACGGCTTAAGCCGCGCGGGCCCTCTCGGTTAAACCGCGAGGCCGGTGCGCCAGAGGATGTAGCCGATCGCCTGTTTCACGTAGTTCCAGCGCTCGTGCATCGGTTCGGGGTGGTGCTCTTTGCGCGGCGACCCGTAGACCCGGATCTGCGAAGATTCGAGCATCTTCTTGACGCGGTAGATGTGGTAACCGTCGCTGACCACGATGACGGAATGGAGCCCCATGCGGCGCATGATTTCGGCGGCCATGGAGGTGGATTCCACGGTGCTTTCGGCTTCCGTTTCCACGATGATGGCTTCGGACGGTACGCCGTGGCCGATGAGGTAGGCGCGCCCGACCCCGCCCTCGGTGAAAACGGGATCGCCTCCGGCGCCGCCGGTGGTGAGGAGTTGGGGGGCGAGGCCGCGGCGATAGAGCTCGAGCGCGTGGTCCAACCTCGCCTTCAAGACAGGCGAAGGGCGGCCGCGGTATTCCGCCGCGCCCAGCACCAGGATGACATCCGCGGGCCGGGCCTCGTCAACCGAAGACTGCTGCTCGATCCGCACCGCCAGCGAGGCGATCCAGACGATCAGCACGGTCACCGCGATCACCACCGCATTCCAAAAAAGCCGTTTCACGTGCGCTATTCTGATCGTTCAGCTAACTTTATTGTAATCAGATGCCGAAAGCCGAGACGATTACGAGTGCCGCCAATCCGCTGCTCAAGGATGTGCGGCGCGCCATCGTCCGGGGCGTGCTCACGGAACAGGGGCTGTGCGTGGCGGAAACGTTTCACCTGCTGGAAGAGGCGCTGCGCAGCGATTGCGAAGTGAAGACCGTGCTGGCGGCGGAATCGGTGCGCACGGCCGCCGAGAGGCACGTGCGCAATCTCACCGGCACCAAGGTGGTGGTGCTGCCCGACAACCTGCTCGAGGGGCTTTCGGGGACGGAGGCAAGCCAGGGAGTGATCGCGCTGGTGAAGCCGCCGTGCTGGAACCTGGAGCAGCTATTCCGGGGCAAGGCGCTGGTGGTGGTGCTGGACGGCATGCAGGATCCGGGCAACGCCGGCACGATCGTGCGGACCACGGAGGCGTTCGGCGGGACGGGCGCGCTGTTTCTGAAGGGGTCGGTGAGCCCGTACAACCCGAAGACGCTGCGGGCGTCGGCGGGGTCGCTGTTCCGGCTGCCGTTCCTGCACGGGATCGACCCGGCGCTGGCGCGCGCCGCGCTGCAACAGCACCGGGTGGAGTTGTACGCGGGGGTGCCGGCGCGGCCGGGGGCGGTGGTCCGCACGCTGGAGGAAGTGGACCTGCGCGGCCCGTGCGGGCTGGTGATCGGCAACGAAGCGCACGGGGTGGGCGAGGAACTGCGGTCGGCGGCGCTCGACCTCTCGATCCCCACGGTGGCGGTGGAATCGCTGAACGCGGCGGTAGCGGCGGGCATTCTGCTGTACGAAGCTCGGCGCCAGAGGACGCTGCGGACGTGAGCCTCTTCGACGACACGCCGCCACGCGAGCCGGAGCGCCCGGACAGCAAACGCCCGCTGGCGGAGCGGATGCGTCCCGAGCGGCTGGAGGATTACATCGGGCAGGAGCACATTCTGGGGCCGGGGAAGCCGCTGCGTCGCCAGATCGAACGGGACGAGCTGACTTCGATCATTCTGTGGGGGCCTCCGGGGGTAGGGAAGACCACGCTGGCGAAGCTGATCGCGGGCGTGACGCGGTGCGAGTTCATTCCGTTCAGCGCGGTGCTGAGCGGGATTAAAGAGATCAAGGCGGTGATGGCGGATGCGGAGCGCCTGCGGCGGTTGGGCAAGCGGACGATCCTGTTTATCGACGAGATCCACCGCTTCAACAAGGCCCAGCAGGACGCGTTTCTGCCCTACGTGGAACGGGGCGATATCATCCTGATCGGCGCGACCACGGAGAACCCGTCGTTCGAAGTAATCTCGGCGCTGCTTTCGCGTTCGCGGGTTTACGCGTTGCGCGGGCTGACAGTGCCGGAGATCGTGACGCTGCTGGAGCGGGCGCTGCCGGTGATCGGGCTCACAGCGAGCCCGGAGTTGCTGGAGCAGATCGCGATTTACTCGAACGGGGACGCGCGGCAGGCGTACAACACGCTGGAATCGGCGGCTGCGGCGTCGGCGGGGGCACTGAGCGAGGCGGCGGTTCAGGACGCGATGCAGCGCAAGGTGCTGCTCTACGACAAGGGCGGGGAAGAGCACTTCAACCTGATTTCAGCGCTGCACAAATCGGTGCGGTCGAGCGACGTGGACGCGGCGCTCTACTGGCTGACGCGGATGCTGGAAGCGGGCGAGGACCGGATGTACATTGCGCGGCGGCTGATCCGGATGTCGATCGAAGATATCAGCCTGGCGGATCCGCGGGCGCTGGAACAGGCGGTGGCGGCGATGCAGGCGGTACATTTCCTGGGGATTCCGGAAGGCGACCTGGCGCTGGCGCAAGTGGCGATTTATTTATGCGTCGCGCCGAAATCGGACGCCGCGTACCGGGCGATGGGCGCGCTGCACGAGGACGTGGAGAAGACGAGCGCGGAGCCGGTGCCGATGAACCTGCGGAACGCGTCGACGCGGCTCATGAAAAACTGGGGGTACGGGGAAGGGTACGAGCACGCGCACAAGGTGGAGGACGCGGTTCCGGGCATGGAGTGCCTGCCGCCCTCGCTGGCCGGGCGGCGGTATTACTACCCGACGGAGCGCGGCCTGGAGAAGCGGATCGGCGAGCGGCTGGAGGAGATCCGCCGGCTGAAAGAGAAGAAGCGGGCGGGGGATTGAGCGGGGTTCGGGGCCCGAGTGTCCGTTTTTGGGACTAGGTTCGTTTGGCGCGCACGGGGTGCGCCCCGGGCGTGCGCGGCGCCCGGGGGAGGGAAGGGTGTTGGGGGGCATCTTCGGATGTCAAAGAGCGGGCGATGGGGGCGACGGCCGATATCGCAGTCCGAGGGTAGCATCGAGTTGGGGCGCGGCCGGGGAGGGATGGGGGTAAGTTGTTGGAGAAAAAGGGGCAGTAATTCTGGAAAGTGTTTGAGAAGGTGCTGGCGGCAGAGCACTTTGGGATTTCAGATATGGCTATCAAAATGGCTTGCGAATTCTCTCGCCGTTTTGCCTGCTGCTGGAGCACGATTTCGACTCAGGCCCATGGCATGAACAACCCCAACCCGAAATGGGCATGGTCCCCGACTGCGAAGGGACGCCATTTCGAAACCACCAGGCGGCGGGAGTTGCGGCGCCGCGCCGAGGAGAAGCACAATAACGACCGCGCCGCGCAGGCCGCGGCCCAGCTTCGCGAATTGCGGCTGGTTGCTTCGGAGTGCGGAAATCCAAGAGAAAAATGCGGCCTCGGCCCTGCGTGATGCGCGTGATTCCGAAGACCTGGCATTCGAGTGCGCAATCTGCTATTCAGAAGGAGGTTTTCGGAAAGGTAGATCCGAATTTTCTGAAACGCCGCTGTCAGACCTTTCACAAATAAAAGAGTCGCCAGATATTAACTCTAAAGTCGGCGACTATTCGGGCTAGCCCGCTGACGTTTCACTTACAATGACATTCCACGAACTCTTCGAGGTAGCAACTGGATACCGCCCGTATCCGTACCAGACGAAACTGGCGGCAGAGCCGGTTCAGAATCGGGCGTTGGAAATCCCCACAGGTGCCGGAAAGACTGCTGCCGTCGTGTTGAGCTGGCTTTACCGTCGCGGAGTAGATAGGGAAAATACGCCGCGCCGGCTAATTCTTTGTCAGCCCATGCGAACGCTCGTTGAGCAGGCACTTGCGAACATCCGTGTCTGGAAATCGCGGCTAGGTCTCTCCACTGGCGTTTACGCGATGCTCGCCGGCGAAATAGACCGGAATTGGGACATCCGGCCTGAGGATGAGGCAATTATCGTCGGTACCCAGGATCTACTCCTGAGCGCGGCCCTGAATCGCGGCTACGCCATGAAACGGTATCGCTGGCCGATATCTTTCGGACTTCTCAACAATGACTGCCTCTGGGTGCTTGACGAGATTCAGTTGATGGGCGCGGGTCTACCAACCTCTACGCAGTTGGCCGCACTCCGGCCGGAATTCAAAGTGTTCGGGAAGTGCCCATCGATCTGGATGTCGGCGACCCTTGATCCCGAATCTCTGAAAAGTGTGGACTTTGCAAGAACTGCCGAATCCATGCCGGTGACGAGGCTGACCAGCGAAGACGAGAGCGAAAAGCATCTCGCGGATCGCCTGAACGCTACGAAGCAGGTTCAGGTGGCGCCGGAAGCCTGCTGTCTACCGGTGGGCTTGGCGGAATTCATTGTCAAAGAACACGAAGCTGGCACGCAAACCCTGGTGGTGCTGAACCGCGTGGTACGTGCGCGGGAAACGTATGATGCCCTGCTGCGGGCGTATACGGGAGCACAGCCCGATATCCGGTTGCTGCACTCGCGGTTTCGCGGAGCCGAGCGGAAGGAATGGGCTGTGCTGCTCAATTCGCCGATTCCCGAAGCCGGCCGCATTTTGGTTGCGACCCAGGTGATTGAGGCGGGGGTTGACATTAGTTCCTCGCTGATGGTCAGCGACTTGGCGCCGTACAGCAGCATGGTGCAGCGATTTGGCCGCTGTAACCGCGACGGCAAGGCTGTAGGGGCGCGGATATTCTGGGTCGATCGACCGCTGACGGCTAAGCAAGCACGGTTTGCGGCGGCCGTTGAGTTGACGGAAGGGCAACACGCGGAGATGGCGGCCCCGTACGAACCGAAGGAATTGGCGCAGGCGCGCACGATTTTAAGCGATCTCACGTCCGCATCGCCAAAGAATCTTAAACCGTTACCCCATCTTGATCTCGCCGTACCTGTAGTGCGGATGCGCGACATCGTGGACCTGTTCGACACTACGAGAGATCTTTCAGGGTTCGATATCGACATCTCCCGGTTCGTCCGCAGCGGCCCGGATCGCGATGTATTCGTGGCATGGCGGGATGTTACGGCGGACGGTCCGCTCCGCGAGAGTCCGAGGCCTACGGCCGATGAGTTATGCCCTGCTCCAATTGGCGAATTCAAAGACTTCCTGGACGGAACCAAGGGCAAGGCGAGACGGTGTGCGTGGTATTGGGATTCCGTCGGTAATGAACGATGGGAACTTGCGGATGTGAAGGACCTCCGGCCGGGAATGATTTTGGTGCTTGACCGGAGGAGTGGGGGCTATGATCCCTTGCGCGGGTGGGACCCCGCGAACTGGCACGAAGTGAATGCGATGGCGCAAGAGGCAGGAGCTAAACAGGAGGGTATGTCCGATGATCCACTTTCCTTCCACGATTACGATCAGGAACTGACGGCCCACTTGCGGGAGGTCCATGAACAGGCCACAGCCATTGTGGAGGGACTGGCCGGAGTTGAAGTCGAGGCATTCCGAGAAGAGTTGTTGATCGCGGCAGCGGCGCATGATATTGGCAAAGCACACCAGACATTTCAGGAAACCGTGCGAGGAGGCTGGCCGGAGAGCGTCTTGCTGGCGAAATCAAAGACCAAGGGGCGTCACAAGAGAAGCTACTTTCGACACGAACTCGCCAGCGCGCTTGCGCTGTTGAAGTTGGGAATGCCGGACCTGACGGTTTATCTGGCTGCATGTCACCATGGCAAGGTCCGGCTCTCGATCCGCGCTATACCTGGCGAAAGAAAGCCCCGAGAACGGAATGCCCGATTTGCGCGCGGTATCCACGAAGGGGACTCCCTGCCTGCGTTTGAGACGAAACTGGGGATCGATGTTCCAGAGATGACTCTCGATTTAGAGACGATGCTGCTGGGCGAAAACGGCGATGGACCATCCTGGGTCGCGAGGATGACCCAATTGCGGGATCAGGTGGGTGTTTTCCGGCTGGCTTATCTGGAAGCGCTGATGCGCGCGGCGGACGAACGCGCCAGCGCGTCGCCCAAGGAGGTCCTCCAATGGCAACGGTAAGGCTTACCGGGTGCACATCCCAGCCAATGGCCGGGTATCTGAAGGCGCTCGCCGCATTCCGGCTGGTCTCTGAACAGATCGATCCCAATGCAAAGGGATATTGGGATCCCGTTTGTTTCTGCCTCACATCGAATTTGGGCCGGGATGAAATCGTCGATTTTTTTCTCGAATCCTATAGCCCAACCCCGATCGTGGCGCCGTGGAACTCGGGTAGCGGATTTTATGAAGGTGACCGCCAGGAAGGGATCGCTGCAATATTGCAGAGCGCCTCTGATAGGTTTCGAGACTACCGGGAGACTATTCGCGCCATCCAGGGGTTTCCGGAAATGCCATCAGGCGACTTGACCATTGGGCTCATGCTGGAACGGGTTCAAGTGGAAGCAGAGCAGAAGAAGGGGCGTCAACAGGAGAAGTTACTGGAACTGATTGGAATGACCCGGACAGGCATTGACGGAGCCGCCGGCTACTCAGTGCCCGGGGGGAGTGTTGAGGCTTTGACCGTCGACAGGATTCGGGAGTGGAAGTCCGTCAGACCCAGACAGGAAGCTGTGAAGATCGATGTACTCCTCAAGGCAGCCGCCAAACTGCGGACAGAGGCCAAGAAGATCGCGAGAGCCGGTGGTAAGGAACAGATTGTGCTGGCCTGCCGAAACCGTCTGAGCGACCGCGCCGTGGATTGGGTGGATGCGGCGGTCGTGATGACGTCGGAAACAAAGTTGGACTATCCCCCTATGCTGGGAACCGCGGGTAATGAGGGACGGCTGGAGTACACCAATGCCTTCATGGAGCGTACCGCGAACCTGCTGCTGTCCGGGAATCCGAATTCGGCTTCGCTCCTTCGGAATGCATTATTTGGGGAGGAGTCGGCCGGTCTGGAGTTCAGCTCCGTGGGACAGCACGACCCCGGGCGTGCTGGCGGCTATAACCAGGGCCCAGGAATCGAAACCAAGGATTTTCCGACGAACTTTTGGAATTTTGCCCTCTCGATCGAAGGGGCGGTCGCATGGGCCAGCGGAGTTGGCAGGAGGCAGGCCGTGGCGGCGGGCCGGCATGCGTGCAGCCCGTTTACCGTGGATGCGCGCGCCGTCGGTTACGGCTCGGCGAGCGATACCGATGAATCCGGAGCACGGGCGGAGATATGGATGCCGCTTTGGAACCGCCCGTGCGTGTTTGAAGAACTCCGCACCCTCCTCCGTGAAGGTAGAGCAGAGATCGGCCGAAAGGCTGCCTCCGATGCAATCCAGTTCGCGGAGGCGGCGAGTTCGATAGGAATAGACCGAGGGATCACTGGTTTCGTCAGATATAACCTCCTGAAGCGCCGAGGCGATAGTTATGTAGCCCTGCCCGCCGGGACGTTTTCTGTGCAAGACCGGCGGGAGACGGATCTCCTGCAGGAACTGAACCCTTTACTGGAGAACCTCGACCGGTTCAAGAGCAAGGCGGGCCAGACAGTGCCTCAAGGATTTCTCGAATACCGGCGCGCCATCGATACCGCACTCTTTGACTCGTTAGTTCACGAAAGCGGCGCTGTTTGGATGAAGCGCGTACTGGCGGCAGTAGGACGCATGGAGCGGTACTTCGCGGTGCGGGATCCAGGGAGAGAACCCAGACTCACGCGTCCCTTGAGCGGGCTGACGCCGCGGTGGCTGCAGGAGGCAGACGACGGGACCATTGAGTTTCGGGCCGCGGCGGCGCTGGCCTCTATAAGAGCCACGGAAAAGGTTGGGCCCTTGCGCGCCAATCTCGCCCCCATAGATCCGTTGGCAATTTGGAAATGGGCGAATGGGAACGGCCAGCGAGCCTGGGTGGGAAACAGTCTATGTAGCCGACTTGCGGGCCTGTTGAGGCGCCGCATCATGGACGCGGAGCGATTGGGCTGCGAGACGAATCCGCTACGGGCTGAATTTCAATTGACGGTGGAGGACGTCTCCGCGTTTATCCACGGAGGCGTAGACGACGACATGGTCGAGGCGCTGTTGTTCGGGATGGGCCTGATTGACTGGAAGCACTCGTCCATGGCCGCGGCGAGGGGGGATCTCGCTACCGTTTGGCGGATTCCCTCCCGAAGCGCAATTGTACCGCGATCGTGGGCGCTACTGAAGCACCTATTCCTGCCGGACGAACTAGAGGCGTCCGGCGGGACACGAGTGGTGGTCCGGGCCGAAGGCGCAATTGTGCCACTGCTGTGTGCCGGCCGGATCGAGGAAGCGTGCTCCATCGCGGCGCGACGGTGCAGAGTTTCCGGATTGGGGTTGCCGAACATCCCGTTCGAGCGAGACGGTGATGGGACGCGAATGGCGGCCGCGCTGTTACTGCCAGTTCGCCAAGGGGATCTTAGAAGGTACCTTGTCTTGGAGAAAGAAAATCATGTTTGAACCACTAAAGAGCGTAGCGCGACTGCTCATCGAGCAGGATCTCTTGCCTATTCAGGGAGACCGCTTTCAGCCGACCGGATTTGCGGATATCGGCGCGGCGGTGTATCAGCGGCATGACGGAACGCGAATGCTGCTGGTCGAATCGGCTCAATCCATGGCCAACCGGCTGGAATTGACGTGCGTGGATGGAATCGGTTTGCGCAAGGAGTTCGACGGTCTGCCGTACGTCAGAGCCAAACTAACCGGAGCGACCGAAGCTGAAACCAGTTCACTGGTCGAAGCGCATCGAATCAATTCTCCCTATATCATTTCCGATAAGACCTTCCGCGACAAGTTCGCAAAGGATGCGAAGTACGCAGAAGGACAGCCTCTCGATTGGAATGCGATTTCGCACTCGGTATTTGCTCGCGATCCAAATTCTCTGATTCATGGAGTATTCATGGCGAATCTGGGGGATGGCCGAGTGCGGCTACCGCGGATAGTGAGCGGTTTCATCGAGGCCGAGAACGTGCAAGAGGCTGTCTCAGGTGGAGTCAAGAATAACCCCATCGATCCTACCGGTAAGATCCGCGCGGCCGAATACGACAAGAACGTATACGGTAACGTGCCGTATGGACGCACGGAATACACTGCCTCAAGGATTACCGCATACTTCAATATCGACCTTGCCCTAGTAAACGGCTATGGGCTAGCGCCGTGCGCCCAGGATCTGTTGATCGCACTTTCGCTGCTGAAGATCAGACGTTTCCTTAGTGCAGGGCTACGCCTTCGAACGGCTTGCGATTTCAAGACTACGCCTGCGATGCGGATCATGCCGGCGGATTTTACGTTCCCAGCGGAGCAGAGTTTAACAATGGAGGTCGCGCGGCTGATCAAGGAGTGCGCGGACGCCGAACTCTTTGCCACTCCGGCAATTACTCCCATCACGATCAAAGTTGTGCGCAAGGAAGAAACGCCAAGAGCCGCAGCAGCACAGGTGTAGCGATGCTCGTTATTCAATTGGAGTTTCCAGCGGGCCGGTACCATGCGACGGGATGGGGCCGGCACGTTAATGAAGGCGTCCCCGAATGGCCCCCATCGCCATACCGGATCTTGAGGGCTCTGATTGACGCTTGGAAGCGAAAGCGTCCGGAATGGAGTGAAAGCCGGGTTGAGCAATTGCTCGCGCCGCTTGCGGCGGCGCCATGCTTCCGCTTGCCCCGGGCGTCAACGTCGCACACGCGCTCGTTCCTGAGCAAGAATGAAATGACTGCGACTGACCGAACACTCATTTTCGATGCGTTCGTCAGTATCGATCGTCGGGACGCGGTGCTGGCCGGCTGGCCTGAGGTAACACTTAACGACCAGCAGGCTGCGGATCTGGATGAGTTGCTTTCCCTGATGAACTATCTGGGTCGATCCGAGTCCTGGGTGTCCGCACGAGTCTTGACGGGTGTGACCGCCATTGATTGGAACTGCACGCCATGGGTTGAAGGGGATGATCGCGGTGAAATTGCGCAAGTGGCGACGCCGCGGCCGCCGGGGGAGGTTCCAGGAGGATCGTGGCTCGACGCCCTCGCATGTTCAACGGGCGCGCTGCTTCGTTCCCGATGGAGCAGTCCTCCGGCCATGGGATTTACAGATTATTCCCTGCCGGAGGGGTGCCTTAGAGTAAGCCCGGTGGCGCGGCGGTCCAGACGGCCTGAGCGGATCCAGTGCGTGCTCTATGCCTTCGACTGTAAAGTTTTGCCCATGGTCACGGCCACTTTGGAGATCGCGGAGCAAGTACGGTCCCGGCTGATGGGGGCGCACAAGAATCTGGCGGGAGGGCCCGAACACGTGTCGCGGAAGTTCAGCGGCAAGGATCCGCAGGGGCGGCCGCTGAATGGACATAGGCACGCGTATATACTGCCGGTAGATATCGATCACGGCGGCGACGGCCGGCTTGATCATTTGCTGATAGCGTGTCAGGAGCCTTTCGATGAGATCGAGACCCGCGCACTGGACCGGTTGCAGTCGCTCTATCAGAGTGAGGGCAGGCCGGAAATCCATTGCGTGCCAGTCAAGTGGGGAACGCTTGAGGATCTCTTTCCGGCGGCAAATCAGTTTGTCAGCAGCACCCCGTTCATCCCACCCCGCCATCATCGGCGTGGCAGAGGTCCAATAGGTGAGTGGGTTGCCGGTGAGTTAGCGCGGGAGTGTGGAAACCGCTGCATTGAGGCGCCGGTCCGGGTCAAAGCCATCGACCGCACACGATCCAACGGCCACTCGTTTCGTTGGACCGAGTTTCGCCGAAACCGAAGAGACGACCTGGTCAGACCAGGGTACGGCTTTGAAATCGAGTTCTCCGGAAACGTAACAGGGCCGATTGCCCTTGGGTATGGGTGCCATTTTGGCCTTGGGCAATTCCGCCCAGCCTGATCCTATGCGTTCTTCCTACCTTGTCTGTTACGACATTTGCGACGAGAAGCGGCTGCGCAAGGTCTTCCAGATCATGCGCGGATACGGGGACCATTTGCAATATTCGGTATTCGAATGCCAGTTGACCCCGCTCGACCTTGCCCGGTGCAAGGCCGAGTTGGGGGGCGTGATCCAGCATAAAGAAGACCAGGTGTTATTCGTGAATCTCGGTCCGGCCGAGGGCCGGGGCGACCGTGTAATCACGGCACTTGGCAAACCCTACACGGCGCTCGATGCACCGTGCATCATCGTTTGAGGAGGTCCTATGGGCGCATTGCCTGCACCCGCGCCGGACGAACGGGCTCTGCCGGATTACCTTCCGGCCCGGATGGTCAACGAATTCGCCTACTGTCCACGGCTGTTTTTCTATGAGTGGGTGGAAGGCCTGTTCGCTGAAAGCGTCGATACGGTCGAGGGGGCCATCCAGCATCAGCACGTGGACGAGAAGACGAACGCGCTGCCGGCGCCGGCGGACCTGCCGCAATCGATTCATTCGCGTTCGGTGACACTTTCGAGCGAACCGCTGCGCACGATCGCCAAGATGGATCTGGTGGAAGCGGAGGGCGGCGTGGTTACCCCGGTCGATTACAAACACGGGCGGCCGCGGGAGGGTCCGAAGGGCCTGGAACTGTGGCCGGCGGATCGGGCGCAACTGGCAGTGCAGGGGATCGTGCTGCGGGAAAACGGATACCGCTGCGACGAGGGCATCGTCTACTACCGGAAGACAGGGCAGCGGGTCCGGGTACCTTTCGATGACGCCGCGATTGCGGAGACCGAGGGCCTGATCCGCGCGGCGTGGCAGACGGCGGAGGCGGGTGAGATTCCGGCGCCGCTGGTTGATTCGCCGAAGTGCGCGGGCTGTTCGCTGGCGGGAATCTGCATGCCGGACGAGACCCTTGCCGCCGGAGAACCGGAGTGGGAGAATCCGCGACAACTTTCTCTATTCGACACTCCGAAGCGCAAGCCGGTAAAGAGAGAGGTCCGGTCGCTGGTGACGCCGCGGAGCGAACTGCGGCCGGTATATCTGAACAGCCAGGGATTGCGGCTGGGGAAGTCCGGCGCGGTGCTGCAGGCGCGCGAGAAGGAAGCGGTGGTGCAGGAGATCCGCGTGGGGGAGATCTGCCAGGTGAACCTGATGGGCAATGTCCAGATTTCGACGCAGGCTGTGCAAGGGCTGTGCGAGGCGGGAGTGCCGATCTGCTACTTCTCGATGGGCGGGTGGTTTTACGGGATCACGACGGGATTGAACCAGAGGAACGTCTTTCTGCGGCGAGCGCAGTTCAGGCTGGCCGAAGAAGAGTATTTCGCGCGGTCGCTGGCGCGGAGGCTGGTCGAGGGGAAAATTCGCAACCAGAGAACGTTACTGCAGCGAAACCATATCGAGCCGCGGCAGGCGACGCTGACGGCGTTGAAGGAGATGGCGGAACGAGCGCAGGAGGCGAAGTCGCTCGAAGAGTTGCTGGGAATCGAGGGCAATGCGGCGAGGCTGTACTTCGGAGACTTTGCCGGAATGATCAAGCTCGAGGGTGGAGACGAGGAAGGGTTCCGTTTCGATTTCGCGGGAAGGAACCGGCGGCCGGCGCGCGACCCGGTGAACGCCATGCTGTCCCTTGGGTACAGCCTGCTGGCGAAGGATCTGACAGTGACGTGTTACGCGGTGGGATTCGATCCGTATGTGGGCTACTATCATCAGCCGCGGTTCGGCCGTCCTGCCCTGGCGTTGGATTTGATGGAGCCATTCCGGCCGTTGATTGTGGATTCCGTGGTGCTGACGGCCATCAACACGGGCATGGTGACGACGCGGGATTTTGTGCGTGTCGGGGGATCGGTGGCGCTGACGGCGAGCGGGAGAAAGGGATTCTTCCGGGCGTACGAACTGAGGATGGATACTCTGGTGACGCATCCGCTGTTTGATTATCGGGTGAGCTATCGAAGGCTGTTGGAGATACAGGCGAGGCTACTGGCGCGGGTGATTGATGGTGAGATCGGGGTGTATCCGGTTTTTGTGACACGATGAGCATTCGAGCGGCAGGTCAGCGGCGGAATGGGCGGGTACGCTCGCGAGAACGTAAAGGTTTGAAAACGGGCATGTTGGGAGTGTAAGGGCATGACTTGGAACGGAGGTTCGGGGCGAGAGGGCAGGGCGCTCGCGTCGGGCCTCCGAGGTCATTGAAAACAGAATAGGATAGAGAGAGGGCTGTTTCCGCGATCTAAGGATCGCGGCCCAATTGAAGCTGTGCATACATGTAGTGATTACAGAGTGTAGCCTGAACGTTTCCGCGATCTAAGGATCGCGGCCCAATTGAAGCCTCCGCCGCATCCCGCATGACCGGAGCGGTAGCGGGGTTTCCGCGATCTAAGGATCGCGGCCCAATTGAAGCATCCCCGCCGTCGTCACCAGAGCCATCCCGACGTGCGTTTCCGCGATCTAAGGATCGCGGCCCAATTGAAGCGATCCTCCGTACCAGACCGTTACCCCGCAGTTTGCAGGTTTCCGCGATCTAAGGATCGCGGCCCAATTGAAGCCTGCTGCTTGAGCTGGCCAGCTGCAGGCCTGCGCCCGTTTCCGCGATCTAAGGATCGCGGCCCAATTGAAGCATTGGATCAACCTCGCGTAGGTCAACCGCTTCCCGGCGTTTCCGCGATCTAAGGATCGCGGCCCAATTGAAGCGGCAGAGCGGGATGCAGCTGTAGTCCGAGGACTTCGTTTCCGCGATCTAAGGATCGCGGCCCAATTGAAGCCAGGAGTTCGCCGCGCCGATGTCGCCCTGCGCGGTCGTTTCCGCGATCTAAGGATCGCGGCCCAATTGAAGCGCTCATTGTTCCGGCCCTCCCGGCGCCGCCTGCCCCGTTTCCGCGATCTAAGGATCGCGGCCCAATTGAAGCTTCCTTAGTCTTTCTTCTGGTTTGGCCCGACATGGTCGTTTCCGCGATCTAAGGATCGCGGCCCAATTGAAGCTAGCCGAGATCGCAGCTCGCATTAGTCGAAGCGGCGGGTTTCCGCGATCTAAGGATCGCGGCCCAATTGAAGCCGGTACGATCGAATGCTGCGATCACCGTCAAAACTGTTTCCGCGATCTAAGGATCGCGGCCCAATTGAAGCTCTCGAAAGATCGCATTACTCCGTTCCGCGATCTAAGGATCGCGGCCCAATTGAAGCCGTCATGCTGGATCCTATGTTTCCGCGATCTAAGGATCGCGGCCCAATTGAAGCCAGGAGCGCCGGGTTAAGCAGTAGCTGACTCGGGGAACCGTTTCCGCGATCTAAGGATCGCGGCCCAATTGAAGCCGGTCTGGCGGGATTAGCTGAATGACCTGCTCCCGGCGTTTCCGCGATCTAAGGATCGCGGCCCAATTGAAGCGCCGTCAGCCGCGCCTTCTGCAGCGCCACCTGCGCTGTTTCCGCGATCTAAGGATCGCGGCCCAATTGAAGCCGGTAGACGCTCTCCAGTTGCGCGTCCGACGCCTGGTTTCCGCGATCTAAGGATCGCGGCCCAATTGAAGCACCACGTCCCGCACCGTGGCGAAAGCCGCGAGAGGTGGTTTCCGCGATCTAAGGATCGCGGCCCAATTGAAGCACGTAGAGCTGGCTGTCGTGCTCGGCCAATAGGACCGTTTCCGCGATCTAAGGATCGCGGCCCAATTGAAGCCGCGCCATCGAATCCGGCGCCAAGCGTACCGAGTGGCGTTTCCGCGATCTAAGGATCGCGGCCCAATTGAAGCGCGGAGAGCCGGCGTCAGGCGCTTTCGAATCCGCCAGTTTCCGCGATCTAAGGATCGCGGCCCAATTGAAGCGTACCCGGCGTGAATCCCGCGCAACTTCGCCACAATGTTTCCGCGATCTAAGGATCGCGGCCCAATTGAAGCAGGAGGCCCGCCAGCAGATCACAGCGAAGGATGCCGGTTTCCGCGATCTAAGGATCGCGGCCCAATTGAAGCGAGCGAGCCGCCGTGCGCTTCAAAAGCCGAGGGCGCGTTTCCGCGATCTAAGGATCGCGGCCCAATTGAAGCCGTAACAGAGAGACTCAGGCAGGCCGCCATCTTCGCGTTTCCGCGATCTAAGGATCGCGGCCCAATTGAAGCACGCGACATCGTCATCCTTTCGGCCGGTTCGTTTCGCGTTTCCGCGATCTAAGGATCGCGGCCCAATTGAAGCTCCGCCGCCTGCTTGCCCGCCTCGATCTGATTCTTGGTTTCCGCGATCTAAGGATCGCGGCCCAATTGAAGCCGTCTCTGCATCCGGAGAATGACATCGTATCGCCGGTTGTTTCCGCGATCTAAGGATCGCGGCCCAATTGAAGCTCGCAGACGATCACCGCCAGCATGTCGGCCGGAGAGTTTCCGCGATCTAAGGATCGCGGCCCAATTGAAGCACCTGAGCGCCGTTCATCGCAGGCGTACAGCCGATGCGTTTCCGCGATCTAAGGATCGCGGCCCAATTGAAGCGTAATCAAACACTCTCGTCGCCGGTGCCGGCAGCTGTCGTTTCCGCGATCTAAGGATCGCGGCCCAATTGAAGCTCGGGGTTTCTGTCACGTATGCGACCGAGCGGCAAAGTTTCCGCGATCTAAGGATCGCGGCCCAATTGAAGCCGCCTGTTTCGCCAGTTCGCGCCATGAGCCGACGCGCGTTTCCGCGATCTAAGGATCGCGGCCCAATTGAAGCATGTTGAGTGGCGATTTCATTCATAATCTTTTGCGGTGTTTCCGCGATCTAAGGATCGCGGCCCAATTGAAGCGAGGCAATCGGTTTCACGCCGGATGAACTGCGCAAGGTTTCCGCGATCTAAGGATCGCGGCCCAATTGAAGCACCGAAAGACCTTGATTATGTGTAGCTTGATGTGTAGCTTGTCGCATGTTTCCGCGATCTAAGGATCGCGGCCCAATTGAAGCGCAGCGTTGGCCGTGGGTCTCACCTACTGGGATCGTTTCCGCGATCTAAGGATCGCGGCCCAATTGAAGCCATCCTGTACGGAGGAACTGCGAGACAATCACCGCCCGTTTCCGCGATCTAAGGATCGCGGCCCAATTGAAGCTGGGGCTGGCGGCGCCCAGCCCGCCGCCCGCTCCACCGTTTCCGCGATCTAAGGATCGCGGCCCAATTGAAGCCTGCCGCCCTTTGGCTCTGCCGCCGCACGGATGCTCGTTTCCGCGATCTAAGGATCGCGGCCCAATTGAAGCGCAGTATTCGGATTCTGCGCCCGCGCCGCGATCACGGTTTCCGCGATCTAAGGATCGCGGCCCAATTGAAGCGCAAACACGCTCTGGCGTCCGAATCGAGCCGCGGGAGTTTCCGCGATCTAAGGATCGCGGCCCAATTGAAGCCGCCAGCGCCACTCGGTACGCTTGGCGCCGGATTCGTTTCCGCGATCTAAGGATCGCGGCCCAATTGAAGCAATGCTCCTACCTACCTTTGTGGGTGGGGATTGGCGTTTCCGCGATCTAAGGATCGCGGCCCAATTGAAGCACTTCAGTTCATCCGGCTTCACTCCGTTCTGTGGATGTTTCCGCGATCTAAGGATCGCGGCCCAATTGAAGCAACCAGATTGGGCGGTACAGCGATTCACTCTTTGAGTTTCCGCGATCTAAGGATCGCGGCCCAATTGAAGCCGTGTAGGCCCCGCCTACCGTGATCTTCCTTATCTTGTTTCCGCGATCTAAGGATCGCGGCCCAATTGAAGCTGGTTCAGCCGGTCGCAGATCACCGCGTACGCCGCCAGTTTCCGCGATCTAAGGATCGCGGCCCAATTGAAGCACCAAGACCCGTATAACTGCCGGGGCGCGAAATGCGGGTTTCCGCGATCTAAGGATCGCGGCCCAATTGAAGCAAGACCGATCAGGAGTTTCAGCAGTTCCGGGCAGATCGTTTCCGCGATCTAAGGATCGCGGCCCAATTGAAGCTTCCCATCCCGGATGGCACATTTCGCGCACGGTCTCTGTTTCCGCGATCTAAGGATCGCGGCCCAATTGAAGCTTGTACACGTGCAGGATTTCCGCTCGCCGGCACGAACGTTTCCGCGATCTAAGGATCGCGGCCCAATTGAAGCCGCACCCGCGAGGCGGGGCGCCTCCTTGACGAGCCGTTTCCGCGATCTAAGGATCGCGGCCCAATTGAAGCTCGGTCAGCGCGTTTGCTGCCGCTTCGGCCTTCTGGTTTCCGCGATCTAAGGATCGCGGCCCAATTGAAGCACGACCAGAACGAGAAGCGCAAGTTCGAGAACGACCACGTTTCCGCGATCTAAGGATCGCGGCCCAATTGAAGCTGCGCCGAAGTCGAGCAGTTCAAGCACATCAAGGGCGTTTCCGCGATCTAAGGATCGCGGCCCAATTGAAGCACGTCTGCCGCTATCTGGTGTTATCGGTCATCAGAAAACGTAGTTTTCTGAGTCTTTCGCCGGCGTAGAGGGCGCCAACGACATCATCGGCGCCGAAGGCGCAGTCATCCGTCAATCGTCAGCGTCAAAACATTCCAGCGAAAACTTGTATTGTGGCTTGGAAGGCGGTAAAGAACCCCGCCGTTCGAAGCAGCGGGGTTCTGGCTTGGCAACCTTCAGAAGAAGGCCACCATCGAAGCTGGTTCTACCCTGGCATGAGCCGTTGCCATTGTCAAAGTCCGCCTGCGTGGGCGGATGGAGGCTCATGGAGAAGTGGTTCTCAGGCAGCGCGTTTGCCGCGGCCGAGGATGCCAGACGGTGTTCTGGATTTGTACACATTGCGATCGCGGGCAGTGCTATTGCTGTGCAGCTTGCCGCGCGGAGGCCCGGCGCCAGCAGCGCCGTGCCGCCAACCGCCGGCACCAGCGAAGTTTAGAAGGCCGCCTCGATCATCGCGACCGGCAACGCGCCTACCGCCAACGCCACTGCCGGCCTCGCGTGACGGATCAATCTTCCCTTTCGGTCATTTCTCCGGCACCATGCGGCTGTGGAGAAACGATCACAACGCCGGCAACCGTCCCGCCGCGGTTTTCTCTTCCCGGCTGGCCGGGAGAGCGCCCCGGCTTTTGGCTGCGCTGCGCGATCTGTGGCCGCGTCGGCCGTTTCGTCGATCCTTTCGCCGACATTTCACGACGAAGGTGAGCCTGCATGATCCCGCCCGAAACCCGCGTACAGATTCGCCGCTATTTCTATGCCGAGCACTGGAAGATCGGCACGATTGCGCAAGCCCTGAACGTCCATCCCGACGCGGTGCGGCGCGCCGTTGAAGTGGAGCGTTTCCAGCATGCCGAGCCACTGCGGCCGTCCATTGTCGATCCGTATCTGCCGTTTGTGCGCGAGACGCTGGAGCAGCATCCCCGGTTGCGCGCCACGCGCCTCTACCGCATGATCCGGGATCGCGGGTACGCCGGCAGCGTCGAGCAGTTGCGGCGCGTGGTGGCGCGGTTGCGCCCGCAGCCGCGGGAAGCCTTCCTGCGGCTGCAGGTCTTTCCGGCCGAGCAAGGGCAGGTGGACTGGGCCTACTTTGGGTCGGTGCTGGTGGGCCGGGCTCGCCGCCAGTTGTCCTGCTTCGTGATGACCTTGTCCTGGTCGCGGGCGCTGTATCTGGAGTTCTTCTTCGATCAGACCATGGAGAACTTCCTGCGGGGCCACGTGCGCGCCTTCGCCGCCTGGTCGGGGGCGCCCCGAATCCTCCTCTACGACAATCTCCGCAGCGCCGTCCTGGAACGTCGCGGCGACCAGGTGCATTTCAACCCGCGGCTGCTGGAACTCGCCGCGCATTATCATTTCGCGCCGCGTCCCTGTCAGGTTCGCGCGGGAAATCAGAAGGGGCGCGTGGAACGGGCCATTCGTTTCGTGCGCGATTCGTTCTGGGCCGGCCGGACCTTCACCACGCTGGAGGAATGCAACCGGCAGGCGATTGAGTGGCGGGATGAAGTGGCGCACCAGCGCCCGTGGCCGGACGACGGCTCACGCACCGTGGCCCAGACGTTCGCCGAGGAACAGCCGCGGCTGCTGCCGCTTCCCCTCCATCCCTTCCATACGGATCGGATCGTGGAGGCCCAGTCTCGCAAGACCATCTATGTGCGTTTCGATCTCAACGACTATTCCATCCCGCCGGAGGCCGTGGGGCGGCCGCTCACTCTAGCGGCCTCCGATACCCACGTGCGCATCCTGGATGGCGCGGCGGAGATCGCCTGTCACCGGCGCTCGTACGACCGGCAGCGCGTGGTCGCGGACCCGGCGCATGAAGAAGCGTTGCTGCGGACCAAACGCAAGGCGCTCCACGCCACCCGCGGAGGCCGGCTGGCGGTCGCGGTTCCGGAAAGCGAGTCCCTGCTGGAGCGCGCTTTCGCCGCCGGCGAATCGGCCGGCAGTCAGACCGCGCAACTGCTCCGACTGCTGGATCTGTACGGCGCCGCCGCTTTGCGCCGTGCGGTGAAGGAAGCCTTGGAACGGGACACGCCGCGCGCCTCCTCGGTGGCTTTCCTGTTGCGGCGACAGCATCGCTCCGCGCCGTTGCCGGCGGTCGATCTCAGCCGCCATCCGGAAGCCCAAGCGATCGAGGTCCGCCCCCACGATCTGGAGACCTACGATGAACTCGCCCGCCCGCATGATGACGATGCCGAGTCATAGCCTGCCCGCGCAACTGGAGCAGATCGGCTTGCGCGCCGTTCCCGGCGAGTTGGATGACTTTCTGGCGCGCGCCGCCAAACTGCGCTGGTCTCCGCGCCAGGTCCTGGAGCAGTTGGCGCAGACCGAAGCCGCCGAACGCGCCCATCGCAGCCTGGAGCGGCGGTTGCGGCTGGCGGAGATCAAGAAGTTCAAGCCCATGGCCGACTTCGACTGGTCCTGGCCCAAAAAGATCGAACGCGACGTCGTGGAACGGGCTCTTACGTTGGACTTCCTGACCGAGGGCCGCAACCTGATTCTGGTCGGCACGAATGGTCTGGGCAAGACCATGATCGCCCAGAACATCTGCCATGCCGCCGTGCTGGCGGGCCACTCCGTCCTGTTCCGTTCCGCGGCTTCGCTCCTGGAGGAACTCCATCGCCAAAGCCCCGAAGGCCGCCAGCGTAAGCTGCGCACTTACGCCAACGTGGGACTCCTGTGCGTGGACGAGGTAGGCTACTTGTCCTTCGACGACAAGTCGGCCGACTTGCTCTATGAGGTGATCAACCGGCGCTACGAACGTAAGTCGGTGATTCTTACAACCAATCGACCTTTCAAAGAGTGGAATGAAGTCTTTCCCAACGCCGCCTGCATCGTAACTCTGTTGGACCGTCTCCTGCACCATGCCGACGTAACCAAGCTCGAAGGTGACAGCTACCGGGTCCGTGAAAGCGAACAGGAGACCGCGGCCCGCCGGAGGAAGAAATGAACGACCCTGGCAATGCGGCCGCCTACGTCGCCGCCGTGCTTACGCTCTACGTCGATCTTCCGGACACCCCGCTGCGCGCCAGCGTGTCGGACCAATGGCTCGCCCGTCGCCTTCACGATGACGGCGTGCCGCTGCCCGCTGTGGAGAGCGCTCTGCTGCTCGGGTCCTTACGCCGCCTGATCCGTCCCGCAGAGGTCCCGCGACTCGCCCCAATCCGATCCCTGGCCTACTTCCGTCCGGTCATCGAGGAACTCCAGACCCATCCCGTCCCCGAGGGATACCTCGATTACCTTCGCCTCAAGCTCCGCCGGGCGGCCGCAGCGCTGCCGGCGGACGTCCAGAAATCTACGTTTTCTGATGACCGTTAACATATCTGGGGCACTGTCGGCATTGCTGTTTCCGCGATCTAAGGATCGCGGCCCAATTGAAGCTACGTCTGACTCAGGCGGTCCAGGGAATATGCTGGCAGGTTTCCGCGATCTAAGGATCGCGGCCCAATTGAAGCGAATTAGTATCTTGGGAGCTGAGGCGCGGGTCGGAGTGTTTCCGCGATCTAAGGATCGCGGCCCAATTGAAGCACAAGCATGTTATGTGTATGCTACGCTTGTCCTCGAGTTTCCGCGATCTAAGGATCGCGGCCCAATTGAAGCAAGCTGTAGCCTCCGGCCGCATTCGGTTGGCGACCCTGTTTCCGCGATCTAAGGATCGCGGCCCAATTGAAGCTGCTGGATGGTCCAGTTCATCGTTCAGGTCCGCGCCGTTTCCGCGATCTAAGGATCGCGGCCCAATTGAAGCCCGCAGCCCGCGTCTCGGCCGTACCACTTGCCCTGCTCGTTTCCGCGATCTAAGGATCGCGGCCCAATTGAAGCCTGAAGGCGTCGCGGGAGCAGACGACGGCGCTGACGTTTCCGCGATCTAAGGATCGCGGCCCAATTGAAGCGAATGTTACCGCGGCCTCGCTGACGGTCCCCTACGGCGTTTCCGCGATCTAAGGATCGCGGCCCAATTGAAGCGGGCCAATCTCGGGTGCTTGCATTCCCAACCCGGATGTTTCCGCGATCTAAGGATCGCGGCCCAATTGAAGCTCGATCGCCACATCCACGGCCGCTTCGACGTCCGCCGTTTCCGCGATCTAAGGATCGCGGCCCAATTGAAGCATCGTGCAAGGCGGCCGCCCCCTGGAATCACAGTCCCCGCAAGACCGTGGGGGCCGTCGCACCATCGGCAACATGTGTCTGCGTGCACTGGAACCTGGAGATGACTTCTTAGCTTCTTCCTTCTTCCAAAGAGCGCTTATTTCTCGGATCGTCCTTGGAGTTCATGTACTCAATGCCGAGAGGCCCAATCGCCGTCACTTGCGTTACGTACTCACCGGATTTTGCCCAGTGGAAGTGGAACGTGTCGCCGGGCAGAACG
This sequence comes from Bryobacterales bacterium, assembly GCA_963796485.1. Lineage (GTDB taxonomy): Bacteria > Acidobacteriota > Terriglobia > Bryobacterales > Bryobacteraceae > CAWCDJ01. Next base: position 494,429 of record CAWCLV010000004.1, on the reverse strand, counting down.
ATGACGCTGCCGGGCGGATAGGCCTCCACCTTATCGCCATCAAACCGGTCGCCCAGGCCGATATAGAACACGCCGGACATTACCGTGTAGACTCGATCCTCCGGGTGTTTGTGCGGCATCAGCTTTACGCCGGAGGGCACTTTGACCCTGATCACATAGGGGCCGGGCGCTGAAGGTTGACCGACGACGACAGCAAGGCGGACCGAAGGCGGGAATGCCGGGAAGCGCTTCCAGTCGATGTCTTCGGGCAGGACCGAGCTGAAAGCGGCTTGGCCTGGCTGGTGGGCGCGAACCTTACCAACACCTTGCCGTGGTCCGGTGACCATTGCTGTTGCTGTGTTTCTGCCTGACATATAAGCGTCCTGACGTTCGTTAGGCTTCGGATGATCCGCAGGGGATCTCCGCCGGCCAAGGCGGCGATATCGCCAACTTGCAGAAGATCTGCCTAAGCAGCTTTCCGCAAGACCAGCTTCAGAAGCGCCTGGGCTGCGGCCGTCGACGATGCCGGATTCTGTCCGGTAACGAGACGGCCATCGGTGATCGCACAGACCTCCCAATCCGCGGCTTTCTCATAGAGGCCGCCCAGCCTTTTCAACTCATCCTCGACCAGGAACGGCACAACATGGGTGAGGTGAACGGCTTCCTCTTCGGTGTTCGAGAAACCCGTCACGTGCTTACCCTTCACAATCGGAGCACCGTTGTAGGTCACCCGATGGAGCACAGCCGGTGAATGACAGACCGCGGCGACCGGCTTGCCGGAATTGTAAAAAGACTCGATCAAGGCGATTGAATCGGGATTATCGACGAGGTCCCACATGGGGCCGTGCCCACCCACGTAGAATATGGTGTCGAAATCTTCCGCCCTCATGCCGGCAAGCTTGACGGTGTGGGCAAGCGCCTGTTGCGCCGTCTGGTCCTGCTTGAAGCGCTCCATCGCGGGCGTCTGATTTCCCGGCTCATCGCTCTTTGGATCGATCGGGGGCTGCCCGCCTTTCGGCGAGGCCAGAGTCAACTCGACACCAGCATCCCTGAACACAAAGTAGGGGGCCGCGAATTCCTCAAGCCAGAAGCCGGTCTTGCGGCCAGTGTCGCCCAGTTGATCGTGGGATGTCAGCACCATGAGCGTTCTCATGTTTTATCTCCTTTTCTTCGACTCTCAGAACCTGGAGGGGCAACTTGAACAGAGCAAGACGCGGGCCATTGCAAACAACGGAAGCCATGCGAAGCTCGCCGTTTGCATGTGCGGGGGCAAACATCGAAAGCGTTCTTTTGCGACGCGTCAGGCCAACGTTCGATCGGCGACATTGCGCGGCTGTCTCGCGCAGCACCGAGGCGAGGCCGGACTCGAGCTTCAGCGCCGAAGCGGCCTTACGCCGCCGGCGCAAGCGAAGCGGGCCTTGAGGAGAGCGGCTGCAGGTCGCCGAGCATAGTCGGGACCAGCTCAGAAACCGTTGGATGGATGTGCACCGCCCGTTGGACGACGGTATAGGGGGCCTTGGCATACATGACGTCCAGAATCGAATGGATGACTTCGTCGCCGCCGGCGCCAAGAATAGCCGCCCCCAGAATCCGGTGCGTATTCGCGTCAACAATGACCTTCATAAACCCTTGCGTCTCGCCTTTCTCTTCGGCACGCGCGACTTTGGTCATGGGACGCGTGGCGATCAGGGCAGGCCGGCCGCTTTCGCGGACTTCCGCCTCGGTCATTCCAGCACGCCCGAGCGGAGGGTCGATATACAACGCATACGCGGTAATGCGATCGCTCACGCGGCGGGGATCGCGATCGAGGAGATTCGCCGCGACAATTTCGAAATCGTTATAGGAAGTATGCGTGAAAGCGCCCTTGCCGTTGCAATCCCCAAGCGCCCAGATACCCGCAGCACTGGTGCGCAACTGGTCGTCAACCGGGATGTATCCATGCTTGTCACGGGCGACCCCTGCCTTGTCCAAGCCGAGATCGTCCGTGTTCGGCCGCCGCCCTACCGCAAGCAGAACATGTGTTCCGCTCACTTCAAGAGGCCCGTTGCCGCAGTCCGAGTGCGCGATGATTTCGCCGGGACGCGTCGAGAATTTGATGCAGTTCGCGCCCAGTCGAACGTTGACTCCTTCGCGCTCCAGGATTTCCCGAATCGTCGAAGACACATCTTCGTCCTCCTTCCCGGCCAGCCGGCTTCCCCTCTCGATGATTGTGACCTCGCTCCCAAAGCGCCGGAACATCTGACCGAATTCGAGGCCGACATAGCTGCCACCCACGATGATCAGATGCTTTGGAAGAAAGTCGACGCGCATCATCGAGCTGTTCGTGAGGTAAGCGATTTGATCGAGTCCGGGCAGGGGAGGTACGGTAGCGCGTGCGCCAACGTTGATGAAGATCCGTTCGGCCGTGAGCTCTTCCGATCCGACACTTATCTTTCGCGGCGATTCGAAGCGGGCGTGGCCGCGATAGATCGTGCAGTTTTGCAGGCTCTTCAGCCACTGCTCGACAGCGATCCTGTGGCGCCCGGAAATTGCATCCTTCCTGGCCTTCACCGCTCTCATGTCGGCCGTCACTTGACCGCTCGTTTGGACGCCGAAGTCCAGCGCCCGTTTGGCCAAGTGCGCAACATAGGCGCTGGCGACCATCGTTTTCGTGGGGATGCAGCCCGTGTTGACGCAGGTGCCGCCAAATAAATTCCGCTCGACGATGGCGACTCTCATTCCCGCTGCCGACAGGCGCCGGGCCAGAGGTGGACCCGCCTGACCCGTCCCGATAATGATGGCATCGTATGTAGCCGTAATAACCTCCCTCTACGCGCCGAACGTTCTCGCGATGGAGATACCCAACACGCGAGCACGTCTTCTTCCAGAAATTGTTGGATCGCCTGCCCGACTTAGGTTTGTTCGAAAGCGTGCGGTAAGACGGCCCCAAACATGGCGCCCCGGCGCAGTTTGAGCTGGCATGCAGCGTGCACTTTCCTTTACCGTACAGGGAGTTTGATACGGATGACTGTAGCCGGCGGGAGGAGGATCATGAAGCAATTCGACAGCCTGAGATACCGCGAGCTGCCGCTTCGCGGAGGGCCAGGCACAATGCCGGCATTGGGATTCGGCACTTTGATACCCGATGCAACCGAGACAAGAAATGCCACCAGGACCGCGCTGGAGGCGGGGTTCCGCCATTTCGATTGCGCGGAACGATACGGAAACGAAGAGCAGGTGGGGGAGGCGATTCGGGAAGCCATCCAGGCCGGCTCGATCACCCGCGAAGACTTGTTCATCACCACGAAACTGTGGAACAACAATCACCGCGCGGAGCGTGTCCAGCCTGCGTTTGAGTCGAGCCGTAACAGGCTGCAAGTGGATTACATCGATCTCTACCTGATCCACACCCCTTATGCCTTTCGGCCGGGGGACAACCAGGATCCCAGGGATCGAAACGGCAATGTGATTTATGATGAGGGCATCAGTCTGATGGACACCTGGAGGGCGATGGAGACCCTTGCAGGCGGCGGCAAATGCAAGGCAATCGGCTTGTCGGACGTGAACCTCGACCAACTGGGGGAGGTCTTTGAGGCGGCAAAAATCAAACCGGCCGTAGTCCAGGTGGAGTCCCACCCCTATCTGCCGCAACCCGAAATCCTGGAATTCTGCAAGCGCAACGGGCTCGTGATGCTCGCCTTTGCACCGCTGGGCCATGGGATCAGGCCGGGGGTGCTGAAAGATCCAGTGATCCTTGCGATTGCACTGCGCGTCAACAAGACTCCCGCCCAGGTACTGCTTGCGTGGGCGGTACAGCGTGGGACTGCTGTTCTGACGACGCCGAAGACTCCAGATCGCGCCAGGGAGAATTTCAACCTCTCCGCTCTTCCCGCGGATGCGATGGAAGAGATCAACGCCATCCAGACGCGACAGAGGTTCAATCCGGTGACGGGGACCGGCATCCCCGGGTTCATCGCGAAAGGCGGCTGAGGCGCTGGAGAGGCCCTGGTCCGCTTCGGCGGCGGGCGACAGCATCATGGAATTCGGGAACGGCAAGGTGGTTCACGAGACGCAGTACTTCGCTGACCCGTTCGAGGCGCCGGCATGGCGTTCCAAGTGGGTTCAACAAGCGGGGCGGCCCTTGCAATGAATGAAGGCTCGTCCGTCCGAAGCCGGGTGAAACGGGGGGATGAGCGTCTGTTGATAATGACCGGCGGAGGGCGACTGCGGGGCCGGCGGACCGGCGGATTCGTTCTTTTCAACTGGACGGGGATATAATTACGTCTTTCGGGGAAGGACATCCACATATGAAAACGAAGGCGCTGGGAATCGGCGTGATGTTGATCGGCGTGGCGTGGGTCGGCTCCGCGGGATTCGCGCAGCAGCCGGGTATCGCCGCGAGACCTGCGACTTGTGCGCCGGAAGGATTCAGCGGGGGGTTCAGCCGCGGCTGTCCGCAAAGACAGTTTGCGAATCCCGCCGACATCTCGGCCATGATGGCCGCGCTGCCGGACAAACCCTACGCCACGCCCCTGAGCCTGCGCCGGGTGCTGGTTCTCGCCCGGGCGGTCGGTTGGGTTCACACTTCCATTCCTCTGGCGGCGAAGATGGTGGAATACCTGGGAGACAAGACCGGCGCCTGGATGACCACCATCACCTACGACGCGGCCAGCATCACGCCTGAAAACCTGAAGCAGTACGACGCCATCTTCCTGGACAGCACCACCGGCGCGTTCCTGGATGACCCGAATGACAAGGCGGTGACGGACGTTCGCAGGCAGGCGCTCCTGGATTTCGTCAAAGGGGGGAAGGGCTTGGCCGGAATCCATGCCGCTACCGACAGCTACCATACCAATGGCGCCGCGCCGGACGGCACATGGCCCGAGTTCAACCAGATGATCGGCGGATTCTTCAAATTCCACTGGCCCTACCCGACGCTGATCGCCGTGAAGGTGGACGATCCGCACAGTCCCCTCACCGCGATGTTCCCGCCGCGCGGCTTCGAGATCGTCGATGAGACTTACACGTTTGCACAGGACTCATTCAGCCGAAAGCGGGTTCACGTGCTCACGAGCGTCAACTATGCCAAAATGAGCGCGGAAGACAAGGCCAAAGAGCCGGCGGCCACCAGGCGTACCGATGGCGACTACGCGTTGAGCTATATTCAGCGCGTGGGCAATGGCCGCGTGTTCTACGAAGGTCACGGTCACGATGAGAAGGTGTACTACGAGCGCCCGTTCGTTGCCCATATGCTGGCGGGAATTCAATACGCTCTCGGCGATCTCAAAGCCGACGACAGCCCGAGTGTAAAGTAGATCCGGCAGCGTAGCGCGTGCGGGGGTTGCGCCAGCGGGCACTTAAATGCGACGGGCGCGGCGCAAGCAAGCAATCAACTCAAACAGGGGCAGACTCGCAGCGCGCAGGAGCTCCTCCATGATCGGATCGCCCAGCTCGGGTTCATCATCGAACGGGTTGTCCGGATCTTCCGGGTTTCTCAAAGCGCGCACGCTAACCAAGTTGTAGATATCCCGTTCAAACGCCTCCCCAAGGTTCATCGCGTGTCGTCGCGCCGTACTGATCACCGGCGCACTTTCGTCCAGTAACGTCCGTTCCTTCATTGATTGCCGGTATTCCGATGGATTCCCGGAGCCCGGCCCGGCCTTCTGGAAGCCGGGGGAGAATAAAGGCAGCGGCAGGTTGACAGGGGGAGAGGGCAAGCGACTCTCGATGTAGTCGTTGTCAAACGAGGCAAGCGAATCCCAGAGGTCCTCGTAGGCAGCCCGCGGAATCTCATACAGCGGTCGATCATTGCGCTGCCTGTAGCTTGTTTCGATAGCCTCGGCCTGTTTGAGGAACGAGTGCCCTGCATACAGCCTGGACGACTCGGAAAAGAGGTACGGGATGCGCGCCAGCCGGGCGGAATCGCTTAACCGCCACTCCTCGGCGCCGCTGAGGGCGAGCGCGCACTGCAAGGTGGATAGAGCCAAGCCGGAGAGAGACGCCCACCCGTGCAGGGATTGGTGTTCCTCATAGGCCATATCTCGTATCAAGCGCGTGTTACGCTGGAACCGTAAAAATCGAACCAGGCGATCCCTGGACAGAACCGGATTTGCCAATGCAATCGCGCGGCAGGAGTGGAAAGGCTCGCGGTCCAGAAGGTCAAATCCATCAATGACCATGGACGCGACCAGCGGATCCCCGGCCGTATATCGAATAAAGAAATCCGAAACGGACAACACCTCGAGGTGCAAGGGGGCGCCAAAAAGCCGCTCACACTCCGCAACAACCAACCGCATGGACCCGATCGGGGCTCGAAGCCACTGCTGAACGTCGGCGCTCACGTCGTCCGTCGTGACGAGCAGGACATCAATATCGTGCGGCGGACCAGACGAGCGCATGCCGCTTCCGTAAAAGACGACGCCTTCAAGCGCGGACGGGAAGGCTCGTGCAAACAGGTCTCGCAAAGCGTTTCGATCATCCGGAGACGCCAGGCGGGCGACGATGTAGGAGGAGTCGGCTTTTCTTCTTTGGATCACCTCCACCGACTCGAACAAGTCCTGCAAGCAGGTCTGCAGCCCCCGATGTTGATCATCTATCTTTTCGTAGAGCAAAAACTCCAAACCAAAGCGGGCCGTAACGACCTCCCGTGCGAGAGCCGATCCCGCGCCTTCCCGAGCCACCAACCAATACGGCCTTTGCTCGCCGCCAGGGGTATTGGCTCGAACGAATTCCAGGACGCCCTGAATGTCCGGATCCGACACGGAATAACCGGCAAAAATCACGGTTCTTGCGGTAAATAGCCACCTCAACCAGTGTTGGAACGGAGTGTTTCCGACGATTCGGTCAAAGTCGCTCCGTGCCAGGACAATTTCTTCCGACTGCGTCGCAACGGCGCGGCCATGCGCGTACATAATGAATTCGTTGCGGGACGAACTCTCGAACAGGTTGGTGGAATTCCAGGTGAACTCGGCGATCGACTGTCGATGTGCCGAGGTCCAATGGTCCAGGATTTCACTATCGTAATTCGTCGTTACATATGCGACATTACGGAGGCGAACGAGCTGATCATAAACCGGGTCTATTCCAGATTGTTGACGGATTTTGGCGAACGTATCTCGCAGATAGGATGCGACCAGATGCCGGGCGGACTCCCGCTTTAGCTTAGCTATGAGTAACTCAGCTGCATCGGTCAGGCGGTCACTGTTTATGAACCTGAGCACATCGGCTCTCTCGTCGTCTTTAAACGGGATGTGCTTCGTGCCGGTACAGTAGACATATAGATCTCTAACCAGCTTCTGCCAATTCGGGTAACGCAAGGACGTGCTCGAGCTTAGGCCTGAGCCGACGAAGAAGACGGCTCGGCCGCTCTCAAGCGCCCGCCGCAGTCGAAAAAGAGACGAGTCCATCGGAGTCCTGCGAAGCAGAAGAATCCATCATACAGCGTAGCGCGAAGCGCTTTGCGCGCCTCTTGTCAGCGGCGCGCTCCATCTTTGGTCCGATCAGAACGGCGTTTCGAAAGTCAGTCCAAGAGCAGATGCGACGATGCCTTGACTGTAAGGGGTTCGCCAGTCGGCCTTGTTAATGAACCAGACCTTATACGGCGTCGCGGGCCGGAGTGCCGCTCTCAGCGGGCGTTCTGCAGCAGGATGTCGAGACGCGGGGTGCCGCAGTTGTAGGGCTTCACCAGGATGTCGAGCGTGCCGTTGCCGTCCAGGTCGGCCATCCGCGACTCGTGCGCATCGTAGCCGGTGGCGATCACCTGCGGCTTGAAATTGCCTTTGCCGTCACCCAGGAAGACCATGATCCGCGAACCCGGATTGGCGCAGTCCAGGCGCTGCTCCGCGGTGAAGATGTCCAGGTTGCCGTCGTGATTGAAATCCACCAGTTGCAGGTTGTGCGCGTATTTCAGGTCGGCGATCTTGTGCGCCATCCACGTGCCTTTTACCAGGTCGTACCACATCAACGGCCCTTCCCCGTCGCCGATCACGAATACCGCCTGCGCCCGCTTTTCTCCGGTCAGCAGCCGTCCCGCCGCCGCCCGCGAGAAGGTGTAACCCGGATCGATCGGGTTCGCCTCGAAGTGCCCGCCTCCCAGGTTGCGGAACCAGTGACCGCCGCCGACCAGGTCCACCTTGCCGTCCCCATCGATATCGGCGGCCGCCAGCCCTTCATGTTCGTTGATCCCTTTGAACGACGCTGCCAGGCCCCGCTGCTCCGGCTGGCTCGATGTTGCGTACCCATAGACTTCGGTCAGCGGCCAGGGGCCGGAGGTCCGCGGATCGGCCGGCGGCCGCGCGATCAGCAGCTGGTGCGCATTCTGGTTCCAGAACACCAGATCCGTCTTGCCGTCGCCGTCGAGGTTGGCGGCCAGCAAGTCGTGGTGCTTCTTCCCGCCGCTGTTCTTGATCACGTGCCGCTTCCATGGCGTTGCCGGATCGTAGGACGGGTAGGGGTTCTCCCACCACCAGACCTCGTTCGACTGCCAGTCTCCGGCCGCGACGAAGTCCAGGTCGCCGTCCCCGTCCACGTCGAAAAACGTAGCCCCCGCCTCTATGTGCACCGGCGAGGACTCCAGCACGTACCGTGTCCAGCCCTTAGCCGACCGGCGGTACCACACCACCCCCGGCGCCGCCGTGCGCTCGGTGATCACGAAGTCGTTGATGCCGTCCCGGTCGATGTCGAACACGGTGGCGGAGCACTGCTCGGTGCCGGGGTTCGGCACCGGCATGTCGCCCGTCGCGGTCGATAAATGCTTCCAGCCCGGGCCTGGTGCGCTCTGCGCCCCCGCCAACGCGAGCGCTGCCGCCATCACGGCGAATATCCGTTTCATTGTTCGTGTCCCCCAGGCTGCGCAGCTACCGCGGGCTGCGCGGGATCTGCTCTATGGGCGCCGCCGGCTCCGTTTCCCTCCCACGCTCAGGCGCCACCTCCGACCGTCCACGGTAACACCACCATCCGCCCGCCGGGCAGACGGGAAGCAACGCCGGCCCGGGTGGCCTGAAAACAGGAGCCGGCCGGGCATCGCGGATCCGGGGTCCGTGTCCGGGCGGCGTGCAAACCGGGAGCAATTCGGGACAGGCCGGCAATCGCTTCCGCGGCATATCCGAGACCGGTCTCCCTGCCTCGCTCGCTATAGGTTGTATGCTGATACTTCGTATGCATCGCTTCGGACTCGTCGCTCCCTTCGTGCTGCTCTGCCTGCTGCCGGCCTGCGCCCGCTTCAAAGCGCAGGGCGGCGATGCGGCGGGGCCGCAGCGTATTGTGTGCATTGGCCAAGCTTATAACGAGATCATCTACGCGCTGGGCGCGCAGGCGAATCTTGTCGGCGTCGATTACTCGAGCACCTATCCTCCACAGATCAAGAAGCTTCCCACGGTCGGATATCACCGCGCCCTCAGCGCCGAAGGCATTCTCTCGCTCCATCCCACGGTCATCATTCACGACAACAACATCGGCCCCGACAACGTGGTCCGCCAACTCGAGGCCATCCACGTCCCCATGAAGAGCTTCCAGGCGAAAAACAATTCGGTCGCGGGGACCCAGGCGCTTCTCCGCGAAATGGGCGCCTTCTTTCATGAGGAGAAGCGGGCCGACGATCTGTGCGCTCAGATGGACCGCGAAATGGGGGCGGCGGCGGCCGCAGTGAGAAACTACCACACCACTCCGCGGGTCGCCATCATTCATTTCGGACGCGCCTCGAACGTTTACCTTCTCGTCGGCAACGGCGGCGGTGGAGATGCGAGCACCGCGGGCAGGATGGTCGAGCTGGCCGGCGGGCGGATGGCCATCGAGCGGAGCGGCATGCAGCGGATGGCTTCACCCGAGATCATCGCCAAGAGCAATCCCGAAATCATCCTCATGACCGAATACGGGTTCGACCGGCTCGGCTCGATGGAACAGGCAAAAACGCTGCCGGGTGTCGCCGAAACCGACGCCGCCCGGAACAACCGCATTTACCGCGTGCCCGAACATGAGCTGATGTACTTCGGTCCGCAGACGGGAGAGAGCATCATCGAACTGGCGAAGCTCATTCATCAATGAAGGTGCTCCGGACAGACCGCCGGGGCCTGGCGCTGTTGTTCCTGCTCATGGTCGCGATCGCCATCGCGTCCATCCGTTACGGGGCAATGGACTTTTCCGCGCATGAGATGGTTTCCGCCGCGTGGGGCAAGCTATCGGGGCGAACCGACCTGCCGCTCGACCAGAGAATCTTCATTGAGCTGCGCGTTCCGCGAGCCATCCTGTGCCTGCTGGTTGGGGCCTGTCTCGGAGTGGGCGGTACGCTGATGCAGGCGCTATTTCGGAACCCGATTGTCGAACCTGGCCTGGTGGGTACTTCGAGCGGCGCGGCTTTTGGAGCGGCCCTCTTTTATGTCTTCGGCGCGCTCCTCAAGGTCAATCTGGGCGGCTGGACTCTGCCCTTCGCCGCATGTGCCGGCGGCGTGCTCTCAACCTACGCGGTCTTCGCGCTGGCGCACACCAGGAACGAAGGCCGTAGCTCCATACTTCGTCTCTTGCTCACCGGGTTGGCGATCAACGCGCTCTTCATGAGCGGCATCGGGTTTCTGTCCTATGTGGCGCGCGACCCGGCCGCCCGTTCGATTATCTATTGGAATCTCGGCACTCTCTCGGGCGCCGACTGGAATTCGGTGCTCGTCGTCGGCGCGGCTACAATCGGCGGACTCGTGCCGGCGATCATGCTTGCAAAGCCGCTGAACGCGCTCATGATCGGCGAAGACGAAGCCGTAGCGCTCGGTGTCAACGTCCGGCGCCTGAAGTGGACGGTTCTCACGATCAACGTGTTGATGGTGGCGGTGGCAACGGCATTCACGGGCGTGATCAGCTTCGTCGGGCTGATCGTTCCGCATATTCTACGGATCATTCGCGGTCCCGACAATCGATTCCTTATTCCCGGCAGTGCGTTCCTGGGCGGCATACTTCTAAGCGTTGCCGATCTCATTGCGCGGGTATCGCTGCGTCCGGCCGAACTGCCGATCGGCATCGTGACGGCGGTCGTCGGGGTCCCCATCTTTCTTTCTCTGCTCCACGGCCGGGATTATCTTTCCTGAGTCATGCTGACTGCAACCAATCTCCTCTTTCGGGCCGGACGCCGCACGCTGATCGACCGCGTCTCCGTCTGTTTTGAACCTGGGCGCCTGCACCTCATCATCGGCCCGAACGGCGCAGGCAAATCCACCCTCATCCGTCTGCTGGCCCGGCTGCTGCGACCGGCCGAGGGGCATGTTCTGTACGACGGCGATGACGTGGCGCACCGGAAGGAGCGCGAGCTGGCGTACTGCCGGGCCGTCCTGTCCCAGGCGGTCGAGGTCGCATTTTCTCTTCCCGTGCGCGAGCTGGTCCTAATGGGGCGCTATCCACACTTCACGGCGCGTCCGGGCGCAAGCGACCTCCACGTTTGCGAGGAGGTGATGCGCTTCTTCGACGTGGCGGAGTTGGCCGATCGCAGCTATGGCACGCTCAGCGGCGGGGAGAAGCAGCGGGTACAGTTCGCCCGTGTGCTCGCGCAGATCTGGCGTCCTCTGGAGGGGGCCACCCGCCTCCTCTTCCTCGACGAACCACTGACTTTCCTCGATATTCGCCACCAGCTGGATTTCATGCAGAAAGTACGAGCCTTCGCATCGCAAAAGGATGTCGTGGTGGTGGGCGTGGTGCACGACCTGAATCTGGCCGCACAGTTTGCCGATCGCCTTCTGATGCTTCACGACGGCCGCATCCTCGCCGATGGCCTGACGCGGGACGTGCTCACCGAAGAACATTTGGGCGCCGCGTTTGCCGTTTATCCCGTGCTGCTTACCAATCCCGCCACCGGCAAGACGCACCTGGCATTCGAGGACACCCGCCTCACTTGATGGAGTCCGCCGGCCGGCTCAGGTTTGGCTGGCCGAATGCACCGGCGCCGCATGGCTGCATACGCCCTCTGATGCGATGTCCCCTGCCCTTTTCCGAGTAGACTATATATCGGCATCGCGATGCACAACCTTAGGGCGGATCCCTGGGCCTAACCGGAATTTGCAAAGGGTGTGCGATTTTGCCTCTCCGGAGGGGGCAGGCAGGACAGCTACCACGTCGAGTCGTTGTACCAACGCAGGACCCGGAGAGCGCGTAGGGTGTTCCAGCGGCTGGGTTCGCCTTCTCCACCCTCCATTTGGAAGTTGATCGGATAACGCCACCAACGGGGCGGATCGGGGTGGGGATATTGGAGCGGCCATCGTCCGTCCTGCTGCGGGGCCGTCGCTACCAGTTCGACGGCTTCGCGAACGCGTTCGTCCGGATGAACGCCGGCGCTGCGCAGATAGTGGAGGCCCCGCAGGACGTCGTAGTGCCAGGTGGCCGGAAACGAGAAGCGCATCCACTTTCTGTCTATCACCTCGCCGGTTGACCGCTTCCTGAACATGCGACGCTCCAGGAGATACTCCTGTCCCCGAGTTCGGGCTTCGGTCACCGCAGCGGTGGCGCCCTTGGCCTTCTCGAACTCCAGTAATCCTTCGAGGACGCAGATGGTGGTGTGGAAGGAGGACCGTCGACTTTTCGGAGCTTCGCAGTTCCAGCCGCCGTCGGCAAGCTGCTGGCCGAGGAGCCGATCGGCCAGCCGGCTGCCGGCCGCACCGAAATAGCCGCCTAGCGCGAGAACCCCACCGTTAATGCAGGGCTCAACCTCACCCTCGAAGAACGGTGCATCGCCGAATTCCGGCCCCCAGGTAACCTTGTCGCGGACGAGGCGCACGGCCCTCCGGGCCTGCTCGCTTCCCGGGTCGAGGCCCATGTCCCGCAGGAGCAGAAGGGTGTACAGCGTAGCCTGCCACTTCGGCGTGGAGGCGCCGTCACCCCAGTTGCCGTCCGGACCCTGAAGGGCGAGCAGCCGGGCGCCCCACCCTTCCGAGGCGACGCGCGACCGCGCGGCTGCAACGGCGCTGGAGGCTTCACCGGCAAGGTCCCTCATGACCTGCCAACGGATGGCCGGGTCGGAATCGAGGAGCCATTTGAGTTGCGGGGGCTGCGGCGCATCTTTGCGCAGGCACATTGATCTATTATCGCCAGCGTGAACAGGTCCACATGCTGAAAAGCGCGGGGTGGATCAGGGACTGACGCCGACTGCCGCGAGGATTGTAATTTCGGCAATCCGTGCTGCGCCGGCGGGGATTGTTCCTGGAACACCCGGTCTCCGCAGGTCGATTCGGACCCCGGCGACGCTCCCGCCAGTTGCTCTTGGGGCGGTTCACTGCATCTCCATGGTCCAGATGTTCCCACGAAGTTCCTCAAGGCTGTAAACGATCCCCCGATCCGAAGCCGAAAGGCCGACTTGCGCCGGGTTCGCCCGGAAACTCGTCAGCAAAGCGCGGGCGCCGGTATGGAAATGCTGGACGGCAAATGGTGGATCGACGGGCATCTTGCTACCGGGATCGAGCCGCTGCGCCCAGATGCACCGAAAGCCGTCGCGTTCGGAGATGAAATAAAGCAGGTTGCCATCGGGCGACCACGCGGGGGCGATGTCCACATCCGTGCCGCCGGTAATGGGAAGCCACTGCGATTCGCCTCCCAGCGTTTCCCCTTGCAGCCGGGCGACGTAGATGCGCCGCGTGAAACGCCCCGTTTCGGCGTGGAAAGCTACCCAGCGAGCGTCGGGCGAGAATCTCGCGCTGTGAAGCTTGTACGTCGCATGCACCGCAATTTCCCTGGCCGACCCCGAAGACACGTCCAGCAGGCCGATCCCCGGTATCCGTGCGCCCGGCTCGAAAAGCAGCCAGCGGCCGTCACGCGACCAGCCGGTGGGGAGACCGCAGTTGCCGCAGATTTTGCGGGGAGAGCCGCCCCTGGTATTCGTCAGGTAAATTGCCTGCTTCGGATCTTCGATGACCCGGTAGGCCACCTGCGAGCCATCCGCCGACAGGCTTGGGTATCCTTCCTCCACGGCAGCCGTGGGTGTCAAGCGGAGGTCGCGTTCGGTGGCGAGATCCCTGAACCAGACGTCTCGCGAACCGGCACGGGTGGAGATAAAAGCGAGCTTGCCGCCATCGGAGGACACGGACGGACTGAGGGCGAACGGTCCCGCGTCATTGGTAATGCGATGGGGAACTTCGAGCAGCCGGCCGCGATTGGGGTCCGCCGGACTCATCCAGAGATTGATATTGAGCGAGCCGCTGACGAAGGCCACGCGGTTCGCCGAGACGGAGGGCTGCGCCTCCATGTCGGCGCCGAAGGTCAGGCGCCGCGGCACCGAAGCGATTCGCCGATCGGGCGTAATCCGGAATTCCCACAGGTTCTCGCTGTCTCCCAGCCGCGTTGAGAAGATGATGCGCCCCTCGACCCAGCCTCCGGGAACGCCGAGGACATCCGCCGAAAGCCCGGCAAGCCGCCGCCCGGCCGGCGGCACCGCGCGCGACAGGATGTCCGCGGCACCGGTTTTTTTCACCTCACCCGATGAGAGTTTCAGCACCCACCAATCGTGACCCGCCGATTGCCGATCGGGATTCCTGGTCCCGCAGAACAGGACTTCCGAGCCGTCCGGGGACCAAACCGGGTAGTGGGCATCGGCGAAATCAGGCACCAGTTCGGCCGGATCGCCGCCGGTGGATGGCACGGTGAAGATCCGGCCCGGGCCCCAGGTCTCGTCCCGCTCCCAATACAGGATCCGTGAGCCGTCGGGCGAGAAACGGGGCCGCCGTCCGTGGGCGGCAATCAGCCTGGGTTGGCCGCCCGCCACCGGGATCATGTAGATCCCGCCGCCTGCGCGATCCGACCGGTACACGATGTGCCGGTTGTCCGGCGAAAATGCGGGTTCGTAATCGTTCGAATCGTCATCGGTCAACCGCCGGGCCGAGGAGGCATCCGCCGCCGGCGCGACCCACACGTCGAAGCGGCCCGCGCCGGTTCTGTCCGATGCGAAGGCGATCCATTTGCCGTCTTGCGAAATTGCCGGATAGCCGGTAAACCCGGCATCGCTGGTCAGGCGCCGGAGAACCGGTGGACGCCGACCCGGGGTCAGCGGCCGCAGGATCGCAAACCCCAGCAGCGCCACGGAGAACAAGGCTGCGCCGGCCAGCCAAAGCCAGCGGCGATGGTAAGCGCCCGGGTGAAGTTGGCGGCGGCGTTGCACGGCCGGAATGTACGCTCCCTTGGGAACGGCGATCAGAATATCGTCTTCGCGCCCTTCGGTGGCATAGTATTTGTCCAGTTTTTCCCTTAACCGGGAGGCCTGGACGCGAACAATGGAATCGAAGCGCGGGTCAAAAGAAGGCTTTCGGTCGAAGACCTCTACCGCGAGAAGATATTCCTTAATGGTGTCGGTGCGGCCGGTCTTGATTCGCTCCACGGTGAAGCGGAGAAGGTCCTGAAGCCGGCGTGATTTCGCGAACGTCTGGCTGGCGAGGATTCTCCCGAGTTCCCGCTCCAATTCGTCGGGCGAGACAAGATCACGGCCGGCACGCTTGCCGGCGGCGTCCGTCCGGCTATCGCCCGAATCCATCCTTGCACGTCCCTTCCCAGGCCGCTTGAACACCTTGGATGCGTCTCCCGGCGTCCAGCGGAACGTCTTTTGCGTGGGCGGCGCCCTGTACCGCCGTATTTTGTCTTGAAGCGTAGCACAACTAAAAGCCCTTTTCAGCCATGGCTTTACAGCGTTACTTAACGGTTACATGACCCCCTCGTAGCTCCGCCTGCCGTGAGGACGAGCGCAGGATGACCTAAAGCGTGCTATCAGCCCCGACGGGCTAGCGGAGGCTGTTACTTGCCGAGGGCTTCGAAACCCGATGATCCGGGGGAAGTGACAGTAGCCCGTTGGGGCCTTCCCCAAAACCGTCTTGGTTCCATATGAAATCGGGCATAGACGAATCCCATCCCACGAGGCAGCAGCGAGTCGCGAGGTGCCCCTTCTACGGATTTGCGTGGCCGGCAGGGAGCAGCCGGTTGCTGCATGAGGGTGGAGACCGGTGCGGCCTGGCGCTGGATCGGGTCGAGTCCTGCGCGATGGAACAGGCAGGGCGGGAGGTGGATCTGCAAGCGTGTCCAGTCGCCGACGGATTCGCGCATTTCCTACACGCAGCCGGTCCGGTGATTGCGTTTGTAACGCCAGACCACCCGGAGGGTCTGCCGTATGCCGCGTGGTGCCGCCGCACGATGCTCGTGCAATTGAAGTGACGCCTTAGCGATGGCCGTCCGACCCCGGCGCCGGTTCTCGATCCGCGGATCGGGAATGATCGATCGGTGGATACGTATTCGAGATCGCCGTCGAGGCTTGCGGCCGCCCTTCGATATGCCTTGACAGGTATATGCCTTGCGGAGTATATCAATAGGGTGGAGTCTGTTTTCGAAATCATTGCGGAGCCGAATCGCCGCGCGATATTGAGCCTGCTGGTCCTGTCACAACAGTCGGTGGGAGAGATCGAGCGTCAGCTCGGTATGTCGCAGCCGGCCGTGTCCAAGCACCTGCGAGTGCTGCGGGATGCCGGAATCGTGGAATCCACGGTGGACGCACAGCGCCGTCTCTACCGGCTGAGACCTGAACCGCTGGAGGAGGTGGATGCCTGGCTGGCTCCGTTCCGCCGGTTCTGGTCCGCTCACGTTGACGCTCTCGAACGGCATCTGGACCGCATGGATCGATCCGCACCAACGAAAAGTAAGACACGGAGAAGAAGATGAGCGATCGCGAGCAGTACGCGCCGGGTTCGGCGAGCGGGACCGGCGTGCGGAGGCCCTATGCCTGAGAAGAGGGCGGCGAAGGAGACCGCCGCGCGCCCCGGTCCGCGCGCCGGGAAGGCCGAGGGCGAGGCCGCGGTGCTTGCGAAGATCGCCGCGATGCCGGAGCCCTTCCGCGCCATGGGCGAGCGCCTCCACGCACTCATTTTGCGCAGCGCGCCGGCGCTCCAGCCGAGCTTGTGGTATGGCATGCCGGCTTACGCGAAGGACGGCAAGACCGTCTGCTTCTTCCGCGCGGACAAGAAATACATGACGTTCGGCTTCACCCAGGAGGCGAACCTCACTCCCGACGAGGGCGCGCCGCACCAGCTCATTGGATCCGCGTGGTACTTCGCGGCGCTGGACGACGCGACCGGGGCCAGGCTTTCCGCCATCGTGCGCAAGGCCGCGAACTGAGGGCGCGCCGCAGAAGACAAGGAGAAGGCAGATGACCGACCGCGAACAATACGAACCGGGTCCGGCGCGTATAGCGCAGATCCAAAAAGACGGAGAGAAGTGGACGCTGATTCTG
This sequence comes from Bryobacterales bacterium, assembly GCA_963796485.1. GTDB lineage: Bacteria > Acidobacteriota > Terriglobia > Bryobacterales > Bryobacteraceae > CAWCDJ01. Next base: position 477,247 of record CAWCLV010000004.1, on the reverse strand, counting down.
GTGAGGGAACTGCGACAGCCGCCGGAAAAAGTCTGGCAGGCGCTTACCGACCCGGCGCATTTGCGCGAGTGGGCGCCCTTCGAGGCCGATGGCAGCCTGGGTACGGCCGGCACCACGGTGAAGCTCACGTGGGTGGGAACGCCGCAGGTTACCGAAACAAAAGTGACGCGCGCCGACGCTCCCAAGGTGCTCGAGTACAACGATACGCGGTGGGAGCTCGAACCCTCTGGCGGAGGCACGCGTCTCACGTTGTGGCACAAGATCGACCGCCGCTTCATCTCGTGGGGCGCCGCGGGCTGGCACATCTGCTTCGACGTCCTCGACCGGTTCCTTGTGGGTGATCCGATTGGACGGATCGCCGGCGCCGACGCCATGAAGTTCGGCGGCTGGAAGCGATTGAACGCCGAGTACGCCAAGCAGTTCGGCGTTGAGACACCCGGTTGGTAGCCCAACGCCGGAAGCGTTGCAGCGCAGAAGCGCAGGAGGAAAGAACGCCATGGAAGCGACCGTGCAGAAGCCGGCCTTCGCCGCCGCCAAGATCACCCCAAAAGCCGGGACCATCATTTATTGGACGGTCACCGCGCTCTTCTGCCTGCAGATGAGCTTCACCGCCTACGCGCAACTGCGCCTGCCGCAGGTGGCGGAGGCGTTCATTCACCTCGGCTTCCCCGCCTACTTCCGGGTGGAACTCTCCTGGGCCAAATTCCTCGGCGTGGTGCTGGTGCTTGCGCCGGTGCCGGCGCGGCTCAAGGAGTGGGCCTACGCCGGCTTCGCCATCAACCTCGCCTCGGCGCTGATTGCACACCTCTCGGTGGGCGATGGCCCGGAGGTCTGGCGCTGGGCGGCGGCGACCGGAGTGCTCTGGGGGCTTTCGTACTTCTTCTGGCGCCGCCTGCAGGCCACGCCGGCGAACGCGCACTTACAATAGATCGGAGAAAATGGAGCTGTAGATGAAAAAGCCCGTCGCGGTGGAATCTGCGTCCGCACGAATCGACGAGAAGATCAAGGAGCTTGGGGACTGGCGCGGGAAGATGCTCGCAAAAGTCCGCGAGATCGTACACGAGGCAGACCCGGAGATCGTCGAGGAATGGAAGTGGAGGGGGACGCCCGTCTGGTCTCACAGCGGCATCGTCTGCACGGGAGAGACCTACAAGGACGTCGTCAAGATGACATTCGCCAGGGGGGCTGCGTTGAAGGATCCGGCAGGTCTATTCAACTCCAGCCTCGAGGGGAATGTCAGGCGCGCCATCGACATTCACGCAGGCGGCAAGGTCGATGAGGCGGCGCTGAAGGATCTTATCCGCGCGGCGGTGGCGCTGAATCTGGAGGGCAAGAGCAAGCCGAAGCCCCGGCGAGCGAGCGGCAAGCGGGCCGGCTAGCTTTTTAAGTCAGGCCCGTCCCGCGAACTCGCCGGTCTCGGTGGAGACCTTCACCATCTCGCCTTCCTTAATGAAAAGAGGCACCCGGATCTCCAGCCCCGTTTCCAGCCGTGCCGGCTTGGTGACGCTGCCGCTCGACGAATCGCCGCGCACGCCCGGTTCCGTGAACGCGATTTTCAGGGTGACGTTGGCGGGCAACTCCACGCCGATCGGGTTGCCGTTGTGTTTGAGCAACCCGATGATGAGACCTTCGGTCAGAAAGTCCACTGCATTTCCCATCACCGTACGGTCGAGGCTGAGCGTTTCAAACGTCTCCTGGTCCATGAAGTGAAACGCGGCGCCGTCGTTGTAGAGATACGACGCCGAGACGGTCTGAAGGTCCGGATCTTTGAACTTTTCGCCGGCCTTGAACGTTCTGTCGAAAACGGCGTTGGTGAGCAGGTTCCGCATCTTCAGGCGCACCAGCGTTTGTCCGCCGCGCGCGGTGGGCGTGTTCACTTCGGCTTCCAGGCAGGAATACGGAGTGCCGTCCAATTCGAAACGGGTCCTTCGCTTCACGTCGATCGCGTCAATCAGGGATGCCATAAAAGACAAGTATGGCATTCCCGGCTCAAGTTCCGCGGAGGCCACCCGCCGCACGCCGCGCCGTGGTAAAAAGGTTGGGAGTTCAGGCGTCAACCGCCAAGCCGTGGGGGCACGGGTCCGATTTCCGGGGCCGGACTTTCCGCTATTCCAGCCGGCCGGTTCCTCGCGCTGCGAGCTTCAGGTGTGGATCGATCCTCAATAGAACAAAGACAGGAAGTGCGCATGTTTGGACGCGGTACCTGGGCCATCGTCGGGCTCGCGAAAGAGTCACTCGAAAACTTTAAAGCAAGCCTGGAAAACCGGGCGGAGATGGCGGGTTGTTCGCAGTTAGCCGCCTCCGCGGTGACGCGGCAATTCAGTTGCGATGCGCTCGGAATCAATCCTTTCCGGGCTCCCCGCCTGGACGAAGAGCACCCCACCGGTTTAGAGCACCAGGAGGCGCTCGCGCAGTTTGCGATCACGGAACACGAGGCAGGTTCCGATCACACGCTTCCCGCAGAGGTTCTGGAGTCGGCGGGCTATGGGTTCACCGCCGCGCAGTTCCAGCTTCACGCCACAATGCCCTGGTATGGATTATGGGCCGTCTCGAATGAATGGAAGGACGTCAGCGATCTGGCCTCCATCAAGGAGCAGCGTTCCTATGTCCTGCTGGAGCGGCCTTACCGGTTTCTGCAGGCGATCGACAAGAAGTCTGTTGACCAGGAGACGCTCGGTATCACGGCCGCCGTACGCAAACAGGTTCCGGTGCTGCTGGACTTCAACGAAGGCCGGGTCTACATCGAGAGCAGCAATAAGAAGCTGATCCACGCGCTGGTTGTACGGCTGCAACAGTTAGGCGCCGAGATCGTCCCGGTCGGCTGGACCTATAGTCACCCGAACTGGACCGCGGAAATTCTCAACCGGTTGCATGAGGGCACGCAGTATCAGGGCGAGTTCGTCAAACGCTCTGAGGAAGCCGCGCGTTTCCAGGCAAAGGAGATCGAAAAGCTCGAAGACCGGGAACTGGAGGCCATTGTCGCCAATTACTTTTCGATGACTCAACTGGCGAGCGATTTCTGGGTCGGCATCTCCGGCCCCGCGCAGGTCCGGCTGCACGACACGAGCCCGCCCATCAATGTGAAGGCCCCCACCACCGCGACCACGCTACTGCACATGACGCACGACGCCAAAGTTCTTTCGGGTGCGATCACGTTCCAGGAGCGTGTGTCGTTCACGGGCAAGGATGGCGGAGAGCGCACGTTCCGCAAGGAACTTTTCTGTGTCGATGTGAACGACCGGATCAATCTCACCGATGTCGGGGCCGCCATGCTGCGCGGTTTTGACCTTCCCTCGCTGCGGAAAGGCATCCAGCGCGAGATTCGTCAAACCAGGGAGGTTCCTTCGATCGAGCAGTTCTGGGGCATCTGGCTCCATGAATTGAGCAATGCCGTTCGGACGATCGAGGGCGCCTTCCGCGAGCTTCTCGATATCGACGGAAATCAGGAAGCCGGCATTCTGCCGATGAAAGTTGCGGCAACCGAAGAGACTCCCGAAGCCGTGAACGCCTGATCGGGAATTCCCGACAGGCCGGTTCGATCAGCGCGCGCTGCCGAGCGCGGCGAGCAGCGCCTTCCCTTCGGATTCCGGGATGTCACGGACGTATACGTTGCGGAAGCGCACTTCGGAGCCGTGCGTCTGCAACTCGATGGATCCGGCCGGCAGCACGGGCTTTGAGCGATCGAAGAAGTTGTCGAGCACCTGGCCCACCACCACGTCTTTCCCGTTCAGCTTGACCCATACGCGGGTGCCGACCATTTTGATGGCCAGGCTGTTCCACTGCCCGATCGGGTTGTCCGCTTTTACCAGCGGATATTTGCCTGGGTTGTCGGCGTTATCGTTCCAGAGGCCGCCGGAGCCTTTGCCGGCTCCGTTCCGCAGCTCGTGCGCGCACGCGGGATCCCAGATCTGTACCTGCGGATAGTCGCGGAGGTACACGCCGGAATCGCCGCACTGCTGCGTGAGCATCCAGTCCACGCGGAACTCGAAATCGCGATATGCCTTCTCCGTGGTGAGGTGAACGCCCTTTCCGTCGGAGACGAGTTCGCCTTTGGCGGGATCCGCGCGCCAGTGCAAGTCCCGGTCGGCGTTCCACTCGGCCTTTTTCGCTGCGCGCTCTTCCGGCGTGAACGCTGCTTCGACATACGGGCTGAACACGCCTCCTCCGCCGGGCCGGCCGCGCCATCCAGACAAATCCTTGCCATCGAAGAGGCTGGTGAAGCCGGCAGGCGGCGCCGAATTCCCGGCCTGGGCAGAGGCCACGGGCGCCATGAGGCCGAGCAGCACACCGAGACCACCACTGACGAGCAGATAGTTGCGCATGGTCCTTCGATTATATGGCGGTATCAGCGTCGAATGATAACGCCTCAGATCCGGTGGAAGGCCTTCAGGATCTCCCGCGTGGAGTAGTGCATGGCGATGGGGCGGCCGTGGGGGCAACTCATGGGGCAATCGGTTTGCGCGAGCGTCCGGAGCAGCCATTCCATCTTGGCGACATCCAGGCGGGTGTTGATCTTGATGGCGGCGCGGCAGGCGATGGAGGCGCAGATATTGCGCCGGAGGTCGTCGAGGGATGCGCCGCGGAGTTCCTCTTCGGCGATTTCGAGGATCTCGTAGAGGATCTTTTCGAGGTCGGCGCCGCCCACATTGGCGGGGGCGGCCTTGATGGCGATGGTCCGGTTGCCAAAGGGTTCGGTCTCGAAGCCGGAGGCGTGCAGTTCGTCGGCGATCCGCGCGTAGTCGATCTGCTGCTCGGCGGTGAGTTGCACGATCAGCGGCATCAACAGGCGCTGCATCTCGACGCGGCCGGCCGAGCGCTGCTTCATGACCTGCTCGAAGAGAATGCGCTCGTGGGCGACGTGCTGGTCGATGATCCACAGGCCGTCGCGGCCGGCGGCAATGATGAAGCTCTCGTGGATCTGGCCGAGCGGGCGCAGTTCCGAAAGCACCGAGAGCGACATCTCGGGCGGCGGGATGGCTTCGGGCGGGAACTCGCCGTGCGCATCGAGGTGGCGCATCAGCTTGCCCGAAGGGGGAGGGCCGGGGGCCACTTCGATGGGCGGAGCGGTGAAATCGAGACGCGGGGCGGGCGGGGCGCCGGCGCGGAGCGCGAACTCAGGCAGGGCGGCTTCGGGTGTGGGTGCGAGCGAGGGCGGCGGCGCGGGCTGATCGGGCATGATGCTGGCGTCCGCGGGCGCCTGGTTTTCGATCATCTGGCTGAATTCCGAGTACGGCAGCGCGGCGCCGGGCTGCGGAGTCGGGGCCGGGCGGGCGGCGGGCGAAAACGTGGGCGCGGGCCGCGTTTCCATGAGGCGCTCGCGGATGGTGTCGCGCACGAAATCGTGGACGAACGAACCGTGGCGGAAGCGGACCTCGGTCTTCGAAGGGTGAACGTTGACGTCCACCTCTTCCGGGTCGCACTCCAGGAAGAGGAGCGCGAACGGGTAGGCGGAGGGCGGCATCAGGTTGTGATACGCCGAGGAGAGCGCGTGCAGCAGGAGGCGGTCGCGAATCAGCCGGCCGTTGACGAAAATGTAGATCGAATTGCGGTTTCCCTTTTGAACCTGGGGCCGCGAGAAGAAGCCATTCAGCCGGAAGGTGCGGGACGGGGGCTCGTCCGGTTCTTTCTGGTATTCGGCCACGCCTTGCGAGGGAGCCACGGAGGGCGGGGGCACGAGCAACTCCTTTTCGCGCTCGCCGATTTCGACCAGCTCTTCGAGGACCTGGCTCCCGAACACCTGGTAGACACGCTCTTCGAGGGTGGCGACGGGCGTTACGTGGAGCAACTCGGTGGGGCCGCTGGTGAGGTGGAAGGTTTTGCCGGGGTGCGCCAGGCTGTAATGCGTGACGAGCGATGCCACGTGCGCCAGCTCCGTCTGGTCGGTGCGGAGAAACTTTTTGCGCGCGGGCACGTTGAAGAAAAGGTCGCGGACGGTAATGGCGGTTCCGCCGCCGAGTGCGGCTTCGTCGCAGCGCAACATGCGTCCGCCTGCGATCTCGATGCGGGTGCCGGTAGTTTCTTCGGGCGACCGGGTTTCGAGCAGCAGCCGCGAGACGGACGCGATGGACGGCAGCGCTTCGCCGCGAAAGCCGAGGGTGGCGATGGAGAGCAGGTCTTTGACGTCGCGCAGCTTGCTGGTGGCGTGGCGCTCGAAAGCGAGCAGCGCATCGTCGCGCAGCATGCCGCAGCCATCGTCCACGATGCGAATGAGGCGCCGCCCACCGGATTCCACTTCGATCCGCAGGCTGGAAGCCGCGGCGTCGAGCGAATTCTTCGAGCAGCTCCTTGACGACCGAAGCGGGACGCTCCACCACCTCTCCGGCAGCGATTTTATTGGCGACCTGATCGGGTAAAACGCGGATGCGGCCCATGGGTCATCGTCCACTATAGCAGCCGCATCCGGGCACTTGACGGCTGCGCGCGGTGCTGTCATACTTCCGCAGCGATGCCCTGGTACATGTCTATTGTCTTCGTGGGGCTTCTCGCGCTGCCGCTGTGGGGCGCGGAACTTCCAGTGATCCCCGGCGATTCCGCCCGCGGCGCCAAATTATTCACGGCGGAGCAATGCGTCCGCTGCCATGCGGTGAACGGGAAGGGCGGAAAAATCGGAGTCGACCTGGGGCGGGCCGTGCCGCGCAACTACTCGCCGGCGTACCTGGCGAGCACCATGTGGAACCACGCGCCCGTGATGTGGGCGGCGATGGAGGCGGCGGGGATTAAGAAGCCGCAACTCAGCCCGCAGGCGGCCGCCGACCTGTTCGCGTTTTTCTACTCGGCGCGTTTCTTCGAGAAACCAGGCGACGCTGCCGAGGGGCAGAGGACGTTTACGGGCAAGCACTGCGCCACCTGCCACGGGATTATAGATTCGAAGGCCGAGGGCGCGCCTCCGGTGAACCAATGGGAGTCGCTGGCGGACCCGATCCTGCTGGCCCAGCAGATGTGGAATCACAGTTTCCACATGCGGCAGGCGTTCGCACGGCGAAACCTGGAGTGGCAGTCGCTCACCGCGGACGAGTTGGAGAATATCCTGGCCTACTTGCGATCGCTGCCGGAAACGGCGGGGCTGGAAGCGAGGTTTTCGAATACCAGCGGGGCGGGGGGCGAGAAGATTTTCCACGACAAAGGCTGCGCCAACTGCCACAAAGGCCAACTGGCGCTCGAAGACCGGCTGCACAGCATGACCCTGACGGAGATCGCGGTCGACATGTGGAATCACGCTCCGCGGATGGCCCAGACTCCGCCCACGCTCAGCCCGGAAGAGATGCGGCAACTGCTGAGCTTCCTCTGGATGCGGCAATTCGTCTATCCCGGCGGCGATATCGCAGCCGGGAAGCAGGTGTTCCAGACGCGGCGATGCGCGACGTGCCACCTTTCGGGAGCGAACGGCGCGCCGCAACTACCGGGGCAGGCCCGCAAGTACTCGGAAGTGGCGATCATCTCCGCGCTCTGGCTGCACGGCCCGCAGATGTTCCACCGCATGAAGCAGGCGGGCGTGGCGTGGCCGATGTTTGCCAATGCGAAGGAAGTGGCCAACCTGACGGCGTACCTGAATTCAGTTCAGTAGGCCGGCGCTAGCGGCCGATTTCCGTAACGTCGATCGGGGAGCCGTCGAGGAGTTTCGCTTCGATCCGCAGTTTTTTGCCATCCACCTGGACCGTTACGAAGTTTTCCGCGCTGACAACCTTCCGGGTGATCCCGGCGGGCGGCTTATCCACATCGTAGAGCGGGGCTCCGCCGCCACCCGTAATGAAGTAGTGAATTCCGTTCTGGAGATAGTGTTGATAGTTATGATCGTGGCCGAAGAAGCCGGCCGTCAGCTTGTATTTTTCGAAGAGCGGGATGAGGGCGGTCATTTGCGGGTTCGCGCCCTGGCGCCGAGTGACCGCGGTGATCGGTGGATGGTGGCACATGACGAACCGGAAATCGGCGGACTGGCTGTTCTTCAGGTCTTCCTCAAGCCAGCGGGTCTGTTCGGTCCAGAAGGTTTCGCGAGCGGCCGCGCTGGATGCGGCATTCCCTATGTCGCTATTCAGCACGATGAAATGGGCATTCCCCCAATTGAAGGAGTAATACGGCGTGGAGACTCCGAAAAATTCGTAAAACTGCGAATCGTTCCGCTCGTGGTTGCCCAGGGCCGGGAAAAAGGCCGCCTTGCGCAGGAGCTCGCGTTCGATGTCGAAGAAGACGGGCCATTGCGCGGAATCCGCGCCGTCGGCAACCAGGTCGCCGGTGTGGAGAACGAAATCGGGCGAGGAGTATTTCAGAATGGCGGCGATGACTCTGCGGTGAACGTCGTGGCGCGTGCGGGTATCGCCGAAAACGACGAACTGAAAGGGAGCGGCTTTGCCCGCGGCGGGTGCGGTCTGGAAGCTCCCTTTGCCGTCCTCGCGCCCCGTGGTGTCGTAGTAATACTTCGTTCCCGGCTGCAGTCCGGAGAAGTGGACCTTCTCGGCGTGTAGCACCGGGCTCGTCTTCTCTGCTTTCCCGGGTTCTTTGCCGAGGGTGATCTGGGTGCTCTGCACGATCCAGACGACAGTCGCGGTTCTCTGGCCTACATTCACGGCATAGGGGCCGCCGACGACCTTGTCTTCCGCGCGGATGACCGGGAACAACAAGGGGATCGCGAGAATGCAGGCGAGTCGTGTCATTTTGGCGAACATAGGAATGGTTCTATTATGAGCCGCGGAAGTTACAGTATCATAACGCGCTGCAGCCCTTTCGAAAATTCACCGTTCCCGGGAGCCCCCACGCCCGGCGGCGGAATCCTCCAAGTGTGGGCGCTACCGGTCTGAGCAGGTTAGCCCTGCCCGAATACTACTTGCAGTTCCTCCTGGAGGCGGCGCCGGACGCGATGCTTGTCGCTGGTTCAAACGGCAGAATTCGCCAAGTCAACGTCCGGACCGAGGAGATGTTTGGATATGCGCGAGAGGAACTGCTGGGCAAAAGAGTCGAAATGCTGATGCCGCAGCGCTTTCGGGCCGTGCATCGCGGGCATCGCTCCGAATTCTTCGAACACCCAAAGCGGCGCGCTATGGACGAGGGAAGAGAGTTTTGGGGGCGGCGCAAGGACCGGACGGAGTTTCCGATCGATATCAGCCTGAGTCCGATCGAGACCGAAACCGGGAGAATCGGGGTGGTGGCGATACGGGATATGTCCGAGCTCAAGCGGACCGAAACAGCTTTGCGCGATAGCGAGGCGCTCTTCCGGATTGCCCTATCGAACATGCCCGTGGTCGTCTTCAACCAGGACCGGCAGCTCCGATACTCCTGGATCTATTCGTCGATAGCCCAATGGATCGGGCAGGAGTATATCGGTCAGAGCGATCAGGCGATCTTCGATCGAAAAGAGGCGTCCCGCCTGTCGGCCGTGAAGCGGAGGGTTCTACAGAACGGCGTGGGCGCCCGCGACGAGACGCAAGTGACTCTGCAGGGCAGCCGGCATTATCTCGATGTCATGTTGGAGCCGATCCGCGGGCGGCGGCAGGGCATCGCGGGGCTCAGGGGGGCTTACTTCGATGTCACTCCGCTGAAACGGCATGCCATGGAGAGGGAGCGAATGGCTGTGCAACTCCAGGCCGCGCTCGAGAAGGTAAAGGTGTTAAGCGGGCTGGTTTCGATTTGCGCTTCCTGCAAGCGGATCTTCAACGAGAAGGGCGGCTGGCAACAGATGGAGAGCTACATTCAGGCCCATTCCGAAATGACGTTCACCCACGGTATATGCCCGGATTGCATGCAAAAGCTGTATCCGGAGTACTGCCGGCGGTAGTCCGTCAAGCGGGCTCCGCGGGCGGCGGTCAGGCGAGAAGCGACGCCGCGGCCCGATCCAGAAAGAGCGTGGCGGAGGGGTGGCGGCGCAGGGCCGACGCCGGGCACGATTCCGCAATCGGTCCCTCGAGGGCGGCGCGGACGGCGGCACTTTTGCGTTCGCCGTTGACGAAGACGACTGCCCGGGGGATCCGGAGGAAGAGCGGCACGGTGAGCGAGAGCGCCCGCTTGGGGACGTCGTCGATCGAGGGGAACGCGCCATCATGCACCTGCTGCATGCGGCAGACGTCATCGAGATCGACCACGCGGACGTCGCGGGGCTCGTCGAACCGGCAGACGGGCGGGTCGATAAAAGCCAGGTGGCCATTTTCGCCAATTCCCATCACAACGAGGCAGGGCTGGGCCTCCCGCAGTAGCGCGGCGTAGCGATCGCACTCGGCTTCGAGATCGGCCGCCTCGGCGTTCAGACCGTGGAAGGTGGCCGCGGGCACGCAATCGAAGAGGCGTTCGCGCAGGAAGCGGCGGAACGAGGCGGGGTGGCGCTCGCTCATGCCGGCATACTCATCCATGTGGAAGGCGGTGAGGCGGGGCCAGTCGATATCCGCGACCCGCAGCGCGGCGAGGAACGGATCCTGGGAGACGGCGGAGGCGAAGATCACGGCCGCTTTGCCCTTACGCGCCATTTCGTTGCGGATGACGGCGGCGGCGATCTGCGCGCCGGCCGCGCCCGCTCCTTCCGGGGTCGAATGGACGCGGATTTCGGTTTGGGTGGAGCGGATCGGCATGATTGGTGAGGGCAGGCCCGGAGGCCTACCCTACCTACTTACTTTACGACGGATTTGGCGGTGGCGACGTTGTCGTAGTCGTCCTGCACGCGAATGGCGACGGTGTGCTCGCCGGGGCCGGCATCGACGCCGAGATCGTAATCGAGTTGGGGCGCGTCCGAAAGGCGGGTGACGGGAGCGACTACGGTCCAGTCGCCGCCATCGAGCGAGTACTCCGCGTTGGTGACGTTGTTCAGCGCGTCCGCCGCGTGCCACTTCAACTGAATTTTGCCGCCGTTACGAGCGGCGGTCATGTTGGTGATGGCGGGCGGTGTGTTGTCGATGAGGAACGGATCGCTCACGGCCTGCGATTCGAGAGCATCGCCGGGCGGGTTGCTCGGGGCGTCGGAAGCCGTGATGCGCAGGCGGTATTCGCCGTCGGGGAAGGCCGTGGAATCCCAGGAGACGTACTTCTCGCTGACTTTCTCCTTGAGCGGCTTCCATTCGGTTTCCTTCACGCCGCGGATCTCGACTTTGTAGACCAGGGTGTCGCCATTCGGATCGGAGGCGAGCCAGCGCACTCCGATGTAGCCCTTGGCCGGCTGCATCGAGGGAGTGGTGTTGCTGTCGATCGAAAAGACAGGCGCCATGCTGGAGGTCCGCTTTCCGAGCGGCGGCAGGTTCAGGTTCTGGGTGGCCGCGAGAATGGGTGCGAGAGGCGGCGGGAAACGATAATTGGGAGGCGTAATCTCGACCGTGGTGATGCTCGGCTCCACGTTCTTCGGAAGGTAGGCCACATCCACCGATTCGAGTTCGGGGGAATGGCCGGTGCCCGCCGCGGTCAGGGTGGCGCGCCATTGTACGAACCGCGCGGCGGGTGCGGCGATCCGGCCGCCCTTGCCGTTGGTGATGGCGGCCGACCAGGGGCTCCAGTTCTTCTGCGGCTGATCGAGATTTCCGCTGCGCGTCTCTAAGCCGACTTCGCCGCCGTTCAGGTTGGCCTCGAAGCTGAGGCGTCCCCAAAGAGAATACATATTGGAATCGAAGACGTCGCTTTCGAGCGTGCCCTGATGTTCCAGGCCGGGGCCGATGTCGTAGATCTTGCCGACGTTGCCGGTGGCGGCATAAAGGTGGCCGTTATGCCCCTGCTGGAAGGCCGTGATTTGGGTGGCGGGCATGGTGAGCAGCGAGGTGTAGCGCGTGGGCGACTCGATCCGGTAGATGGTCCCCTTATTGCCGGCACCCAGCAGCACGCGGCCGGAGCTATCGAAGCCGATCGCGTAAACCACGTCCTGCGAATGGCTCCAGACCTGGTGCGGGTTGCCGTTGGGTTCGATGCGGTAGACGTCGCTTCCGCCGCGCACACCGGCGGGCGTGGAGATGGAGGCCGGCGGCGGCGCGATGGCGCGCTGCGGAGTAACCGTTATGGTGGCCCCGGGCGCCGCTACCGTGGTGGGAGTGGAAACCTGCTGCACGGGCGCGGATACCGCCCCGGGCAGGGACGCCTGCTTGGTGCCTACGGCGGCGGCGTAAATGGTGCCGTCCTTCGCGACGGCGACCGAGGTGACCTCCCGCTTGGGCATCTGGTAGAGCACGAAGCCTTCGCCGGAGGGGGTGACGCGCAGCACAAGGCCGCCCGGGTCGGTGCCGACAATCAGGTCGTCCTTGGAATCGACGGCCATGGAGCGGACGTGGGTCTCATCGGTTTTGAAGAAGACCGACCCTTTGCCGTCCGGGGTGACCTTGTGGATCTCGCCCTGATCGCCGGTGGCGACGAACAGGTTCCCCTTGCTGTCGAAGGCCATGGCCCAGATGTACTTCTGCTTGGGGGAATAGAACACCTCGGGCTTGGCGTTTCCGGTGATGCGGTAGACCTTGCCGTCGGGGGAAGTCGCGGCGTAGATGCGGTCCTCGGAATCGACGGCGATGGCATGGATTTCGAGCGCATCGAGATCGGCCAGGACTTTGCCCTTGCCGTCGGGCTGGATCCGGTACAACTTGGCGGAGGTCCCCCCGCCGGCGTAGAGGTTCCCCTTGGAATCCTGGGCGAGGGCCCAGAGGTAGGGCGCGGACGTGTCGAAGAGTTCGTGCGACCGCGGCGCGAGCGTCAGCAGGCCGTCGCTGCGGACCGAAAGGTTCTTGATGACGCCATTTTCAAAATCGGAATAGTCGGACTGTGTCCAGGTGCGGGTTTCGCCCGCAAACAAGGCTACCGTGGCGAAGGCCAGCGGCAGCCAGCGAAGCGTTTTTCTCATTGATGTTTCTAGGCCGCCTACTTCTTACTTAACGTGGATTTGCAGCGAATAGCTGCCCGTCACGACGTAATCGAACGGCAGAGCCATCTGCTCGGAAGCCGTTTCGGGCGAGGTGAAGAGCGACTGGTTTGGCGCCCTGCCGGCTTGCATGACGTTCAGCACCGAGGACGGCAGGCTCGGCAGCGTTTTATCGTCGTAGTAAGCCGTTGGGCTCTTGTCCACCAGGGAAATGTACAGCTTGTTATTGGTGCGTTCCTGATTCAGCAGAGAGACCGTCTCGGGTAGATCGAGGAAGTGGTTCATCATGCCCGCCATGTTCTGCATGCGGTTGACGGTATCGGCATCGCTCAGCACGATGCGGTGATCGCCCTTCCCGATCCCGGCGGGGATCTTGATGGTGAACTGCCGTTGAATGGGCTCGCCGCGGTAGGGGCGCAGCATCACTTTGACGGGGACTTCGTCTCCGGGCCGCACGTCGGGGTCAGGCACCCAGGCGTTCTCGATAGTGGCTACGCGGCGTTCGGGGATCAGGTCTACGGTGGCGTCCACGCTCTTCAGGTCCGGCGTCTTCACGTTGTTCAGATAGAGCCGGTTGAACTTGTCGCCCCACCACCCGGCGAGCATCATGGGCGCGGGCATCGGCATTTCGCCGGAGGCCTGCATGGTGGTGAGCGAGATGTTGGGCTGGCCGTTCAAGTTTACGTGCCCGGAAAGCCGGTAGGTGGCCTCGTCGGAGAACTCGTTCAGTTCCGAGATGGAGTTGTAGAGGGTCAGCATCATCAGATAGGGCGTCCACTTCTGATGCACGAAGACGTTGAAGTGGAAATCCTTCTCTTTGACGACCGCTTCCTGGTGATTGAGCGACCGCACCCGCACGGTGACCGGGACCATATCGGCGGTGCTTCCCAGCACGCCCATGATTCCGCTGTGGCGATCCTGGTGGAGCGCGCCGACGATATCGGTGGCATTCGCCATCTTGTTCGGCTGGAAGGCGGAGGCCAGGGTCATCAGCACCTCGCCCTTGGCCATCGGCATATCCACCGGGCCGAGGTTGAAGAAAGGATGGCCGAATGCCAGGATCCGCTTGCCGTCGTTATACGTGACGGTGCCGATCCCGGTGACGCTCATATCGCCATCGACCAGGACCCCGGCCACGGTGTCGCCGGGATTCAGAGACTTCTGCCAGCCCGCCACGGGCTTGCTGCCGCGCAACTCGGAGCCGGCGGCGCCGCTCTGAACGGCGGCTACGCCCATTTGCTGGAAGATCGGGCCGAACTGCTGGAGCGCACCTTCGTTGAACCCGGAGAAGACCAGGGGCGATTCGATGGGCACCATCGTCTGGATGTTCGCGAAAGACGAACCGGAGCCGGCGGAGACCGGCTGGCCGAGCAGTTCGCCGGGTACCGAGACTTCGCTCTTGCGCGCCACTTTATCCGGGGTGCGGGCATTTTCCGGGCGCGACTTATCCAGGTCGTTAATTTCGAGCATCAGCTCGATCGGGGTGATTCCACAGATGGCATCCGGGGAAAACACGCTTAGCCGCAGGGCCACCGCGCCGACCAGCTTGCCGTCGATATAGACGGGGCTGCCGCTCATTCCGCCGGCGACATTGGTACGGGTAGCTTTACCCCCCATTTTGCCGAGGATGATGTCCTGATTCGGCCCCCAGACGTTTTTCAGGCGTCCGATGATTTCGATGGGTACCGGTTCGGGTGTCGTCCCTTGAAAGACGGTCCAGGCGACGGCTTTCATGCCGGGCTTGACGTCTTTCAGCGGCATGATGTCCACTTTGCCTGCGACGGGACGGGAAAGGTTGGTGTCAACTGCAAATACAGGGAACGATGCTGCCGCGATCCCCAGGATCAGCGCAGCGGTTCGGATCTTCATTTGGATCAACAACTCCAGTTGCCTTTCATTGTACTATGTGACGGTCGGACGCCCTTCCGCGTTCCGGTCACACGGTTTCGGAAATTTTAAACTGGTGATAGCTAAAACCTTACGGGTCAATGGGCACGGGAGCGCACCAGATGCGGGTTTATTCTGCGCTTGTGGAAAGACTAACCCGTGCCGATCGTGCTTCGGCCGTCGCCGCCGCGGCCGCGCACGATTTCAACGACGAGCTGACCGTCATCATGAGCAGCGTTACCGGTTCCATAGCGGCCCTGGAGCCCGGCCATCCGGCCCGTCCGCTGCTGCTGGACTTGCAGGGCGCCGCCCAGCGCTGTGCCTGGAAAGCCTCCGCCCTATTGAACTTCGGCGCCCGCCGCGGCGCCCGCCCGACCGCTACCCCGCTGGAACGGCTGCTCGAATGGGAGAATAAGAGCTAGTGCGCATTCTGGCAATCGAATCTTCCTGCGACGAAACGGCCGCGGCGGTGGTGGAGAACGGCGAAACCGTGCTGGCGTCGGTGGTGGCGTCGCAGATGGACACTCACGGAAAGTACGGCGGCGTAGTGCCGGAACTGGCCTCGCGGGAGCATCTGCGAGCGATCGTACCGGTGGTGCGCGAGGCGTTGGAGCGTTCCGGTACACGCCTGGACGATCTGGCGGCGATCGCGGCGACGGTGGGGCCGGGGCTGGTGGGGTCGCTCCTGGTCGGCCTGACGTACGCCAAATCGCTTTGTTTTGCCAAGGGGCTGCCGCTGATTGCCGTGAACCATATCGAAGGGCACATCCACGCGGTGATTCTGGAGGCGCGGAAGGCGGGAACGCCGGTGGCCTTCCCGGCCTTGGCTCTGGTGGTCAGCGGGGGGCATACCCACCTGTTCGAGGTGTGCGAGGATTTCACCTACCGGCTGCTGGGAAGAACGCGGGACGATGCGGCGGGCGAGGCGTTCGACAAAGTCGGCAAACTGCTCGGGTTCGGATACCCCGGAGGACCGGTGATCGACCGCCTGGCGCCCTACGGCGACCCCCTGGCGGTCCGTTTCACCTTCGCCAAGATGAAGGGGAACCTGCTCGATTTCAGCTTCAGCGGGCTGAAGACGGCCGTCCTGCGATGGGTGCAGGCCCGCGATATGGGTGCCGAAATCGAAGTCCGCAAGGCGCTGCGGCGGGAAAAGGCGTCGCCTTCGGTCGAGGACTGGCTGGCGGTGACACCTCCGGCGACCCTGGGACTATTGGCTTCGTTTCAGCACGCGGTCATCAACGAATTGTTGACGCGGGCGGCGGCGGCCGCGGAGGCGATCGGCGCGGCGAGCCTGGTCATCTCCGGGGGCGTGGCCTGCAATTCGGGGCTGCGGGCCGCGGCGCAGGCGGCGAGGTTGCCTTATCCGGTGCACTTTCCTTCGCCCGGGCTTTCCACGGATAACGCGGCGATGATCGCGGCGGCGGCGTTTCCCAAACTGCGCCGCGGCGAGTTCGCCGGGCTGGAGATCAAGGCGGAAGCGAACCTGACGCTGGCGTAGACGCCGCTATACTGGGTACAGGATATGGAAATGCAGCTAAACGAGCGAGAAGCGTCGTTGGTAGATGCCTTTCGCCGCCTGCCTCCGGACACGGCGATAGAATTATCCGCGCTCGCGCAACGGTTAGCCGAACTCGCGCCGAACCGGATGATCGACTGGTCCGATTCCTGGTCCGATGAAGACCTGAATGAATTCAGGGCCGCATCGCTGCGGCGTCTCGAAGCTGAGGAATCCGAGGACCGGGATTGAGGCCCGGAGATGTCGTGGTCGGTGTCCTGGTCGGCGCCCAGGAGACCAAGGTCCGCCAGGTCGTGGTGATTGCGAGCGCCATGTATCTCGCTGAGCGCCCAGATGTGCTGGTCGGAATTCTCACCACGAAGTCCCTAAGGCGCCGGGCACAACAGACTACATCCTCCTGGACTGGCGATCCGCAGGACTCCGCGCAGAATCCTGCTTCCGCGCGTACGTGTTGACGACCCATTGCTCGGAATTGACGGTAATCGGCCATCTCAGCGTCCGCGATTGGGAATCCGTGAAGGCACGGGTCCGCGCGGCCTTTGCCATCTGATTGCTGCGATTTGCGGTGGATTTTGGGATTTGGCGGCGCAGCAGCGCCGAGCGATGATCACGGCGTAGAACGGCAACTCGGTTCTTGGACCGTGACGTTCGCGGTCGCGCACCAATTGGTTCCGCGGATCGGGGAAAAATCCGCAAATGGAGTGGCGGACCCTACGGCGTTTGTGGGACTAATCGGACTGCCTCAACGAAATCGCTCAGTTCAGGCTGACCCGTTTTCCCGTTTTCCACAGTTCAGGCTGACCCGTTTCCCCCCCGTTTTCCCCTCCCCGGCCTTGCCACCGACAACGCCGCGATGATCGCCGCCGCATTTCCCAAACTGCGCCGCGGCGAGTTCGCCGGCCTTGAGATCAAGGCGGATACGAACCTGAAGCTGGCGTAGAACGGCAGCTCGGTTGTTGGATCGTTTGCGGTCGCGGGCCAATTGCTTCCGCGGATCGGGGAAAGAGCGCCAAATTGGAGCGGGCTGACCCCAGAGCGTTTACCAGGAGCTATTGCTCTGCCGTGGTGTTTTGACCAGCTTCTTCAATCGTCTCGAGTACTTGCTTGACGATCTTTGGGTGCAGCACTGCGCCTGCGTGGAATGGGACGGTGACTCGCCGGGGCCCCTTGCCATAGATTCGATGGCTGCCCTTGGACCGGAGCAACTCGAACCCGGCCCCGAGCAGGGCGCGTTCTGCCTCGACTGCCGTCCACCGAGGCAGCTTAGGCATTCACTTCAACGGTGGTGGTTAGAATTTCGCGGCTGAGGAGAGTATCACGTTCGTCGCTTGGCAGCGTTTCAAGGTAGAGTTCGATCGCCTCTCTGATGTTCGCCACAGCCTCTTCCAGGGAATCACCCTGCGACTGGCATCCCTTCAGTTCGGGGCACCAGGCGTAGAAGCCGTGCTCATCCTTCTCGATAACGACACTCGCCTTCCGGGCCATGGTTTCAGTCTATCGCTTCTGGGATGGCGGCATGGGCGTTTGAACGAGGGAACAATTTCAACAATTTCGGTGACGATCGCTGTCTTGGCTGCGCCCGTTTCGGGGTTTCGCTGCCGAATTGCCTACCGGCCATATTTTTTGAGCGTAACTGTCACTGGATCTGATCTTACTTGCAGCTTGCTGGCTTCATCTAATTGTTGTGCACGGACGGTATACCTGCCGGGTTTCGTAATGTCGAATTCCCTGCTGAGGTCTACCTCTTCGTTGAGGCTCTCGCCAGGCCTGAGGTCTCCTAAAGTGCCTCCACCGCCGCACTCGCCACATTGGCCGCGCACCGCCCTGCCATACGGGGTCAGCGGCACAAAATGTCCTTTGCTATCAAGGAGTTGAATATCCACTTGACGCGCGTTCACGGGCGCGTAGTTCAGGTCTTTGGCTTGCAAGACCCTCACGGTGAACCGGAGATCGTGGTCCGAGGTATTCGTCATAGTCATTTTCAGGTGCATCGGCGAACCTATTCGGGCCTGCGTGCGTTCTGGAGTGAGTGCGACTGAGAAAAAGGGCTTTGGGCGCTGCTCGGTCTGGCTGGCGCCAAGACCCGCGAACAGGAGCGGTATCGCGGACAGTGCCAGTTTCAATTCTAATCTCACACGTCTCCCCTAAATCCCTGTAGAGCAAGTATCACCACGTGGGATACCGTGTACTCGATTGAAATGCGGGCTCTGCTGGGTTCGGACCCCGCAAGCCACCATTATCCAGCCGGTCCCGTTGGAGGCGCCCGGGAGATTAGGGCCGAGAGTGTTGATCGCGTCTACAGATACATTCTTGCCCCGAAGGTAGTGCCCGCTTCCCCAATTGGGCCCCCCTTGCTGAGGGCAAGATTGAGGGTCGGAAAGTCTAAGGCCTCGTTGGGATTGCTTGTGGTTGCATCAGTCCACTCGGGGACGCATGTGTCCGCTTCGCAGATAACGGGCATGCCAGCCCAGCGATTCAGTCAGCAGGTGTGGCGTATGTTTCCCATACGACAGGCGCTCCGACCGGGCCAGATAATCGAGCAACAGGCTCTTGTAGTCCGGATTGGAGCACTTCTCGATGATGAGGTGCGCACGTTGACGCGGCGACAATCCGCGCAGGTCGGCCAACCCGTACTCCGTCACAATGACCTGCACGTCATGCTCGGTGTGGTCCACGTGCGACACCATCGGCACGATGGTCGAAATGGTCCCGCCCTGCGCGGTGGAGGGCGCCATAAAGATCGAGAGGTATCCGTTGCGCGCGAAGTCACCGGAGCCGCCGATGCCGTTCTGGATGCGCGATCCCATCACGTGCGTGGAGTTGACGTTGCCATATATGTCGGCCTCGATCATCCCGTTCATGGCAATTACGCCGAGGCGGCGAATGATCTCGGGATGATTGGAGATCTCCTGCGGGCGGAGAATGATGCGGTCCCGATAACTCGCCATATCGGCATTCACTTCAGCCAGCATTTCGGGACTCAGGGAGAAGGCGGTGGCCGAAGCCGACGTTACCTTGCCTGACTTGAGGAGACGAACCATACCGTCTTGAATGACTTCCGTGTAGGCGGTCAGGTTCTCAAACGGGCCTTCCTCAAGCCCGAACAAAACCGCGTTGGCGATGTTGCCGACGCCGGATTGCAGGGGGAGCAGATTCGCCGGCATACGGCCCTTCTGAACTTCCCAGTTGAGGAATTCCAGTATGTGACCAGCGATGCGTTTGGAAGCCTGGTCCGGCGCTTTGAAGGCGCTATTGCGGTCGGGAGAATCGGTGAGCACGATAGCCACTACCTTTTCGGGAGGAACCTGGAGGTAAGGCGTGCCAATGCGCTGGCCGGGACGCACCAGAGGAATCGGCGCGCGATTCGGCGGCGGCTCGAGACCGTAGTAGATGTCATGCATGCCCTCCAACGCAGCCGGCTGCCACGAGTTCACCTCGAGGATTACGCGCTCCGCCTGATCGATCCAAGTCTTGTTGTTGCCGATGGACGAACTCGGCACGACTCGTCCGTCCTCCAGCACAGCAGCGACCTCGATCAGCGCGACATCGAGCTTGCCCAGAAATCCATACTCAACGAACTGAGCGACATGGCTGAGGTGAATATCCATGTAATCCATTTCGCCCGCATTGATACGCTTGCGGGTTTCGGGGTCCGATTGATACGGAAGACGCAGATGAATGCCTCCCGCCATAGCCAGCGCTCCGTCGAGCTCGGGACCGGTGGAAGCGCCGGTGAAGACGCTGACCTGAAACTTCTGGCCGCGGAAATTGGCGTCTGCAATGCGGCGAGCCAGCGCGATAGGAACGGCCTTGGGATAACCCGACCCGGTGAAGCCGCTCATGCCGATCTGTTCGCCGGAACGGATGAGAGCCGCAGCTTCGTCGGCGCTCATGATTTTCCGTTCCAGACTGGAGTTCAAAACACGGGTGGTGCCTGCTGAGCCAATTGCCATGGAGGACCCTTTCGAATATCGGTGAAAGATTTACTGTAACAGTGGCTGGGCCGGGAAGTCGGCGTGCCGCCCTGTTCCGTTGATTTGCCGGCCGTCGCCGGCCGCAGCGCAGCTATTGGACCGTGACGGTTCCGGTTGCTGCCCACTCGGTGCCGCGGATCAGCGATTTGACGAAGATTTCGCTCTTCATGGCGTCCGGGTCATGACCGAGGGCGTCGATGAAAACGCGGCCTTTGCCATAATCCACCGTCCAAAGCATCGGCTCGTTGGCGCCGGGGCCGGGGATCGGCTGCTTCTCGCCGGGTTTGTAGAGCGTATGGTCGTCCCAGGCGGTGGCGAGGACGTGATACGTTCCGGCCGGCTGCCACTTGAGGTTGGCGTAAAGCTCATCGTTCGGCTGGGGATAGGATGCGGCAAGGCCGCGCGTGATGGGGTGCTCGCGGTCGGTGACCTCCACCTTGAAATCGTGGCGGGCGGAGTGGTGGCCGAAATTCGGACGCCAGTTGCCGGCGCACATCTTCTCGAATTCGGTCCAGCCTTCGAACGCCGCCGTGGAGAAGTGGTATACGACCAGGCCTTTTCCACTCCGAACGTAGTTCACGAGGGCGTTTTCGGCGCGCTCTCCCCACTTCAAATCCGGCTGCTTCTTTTCGTAATAATTCAGGATCACGACGTCGTAGGGGGCCAGCGTTTCCGGACCGGCACCGCGGAATTCCTCGGTGATGCGGACCTCGAAACGGCCGCTCTGTTCGAGCAGACTGCGGAGCACCGGGGTTGTGGCGCGCCAGTCGTGGCCGTTCTGGCCGGTGATGATCAGGGCTTGCAATTTTGGCCGGGGCGCCTGAGCGGGCGCCGGCAAGACGGTTCCTAACAGGAACGCACAAAGGACGGTGAGCTTCAATGTGCCTCCCAAAGCCTCTGCGATTGTAGCGCGTGGCGAATTACAATCGGGTACGGAGATGGAACCATGAAGACCGCCGTGCTGGTTTTGCTGGCTGCCGGTTTGCGCCTGGGTGCGCAAACGCCGGACGTGATCTACGACGAAGCCCGCGTTCCGAAGTACACGCTGCCGGACGTTTTGGCCGGAGTGAAAGACCGCACCGGATGGGAGAAGCGGAGAAGCCAGATCCTGGAAATGTACCGGAGCGAGGTCTTCGGCCGCAGTCCGGCGAGGCCGGCCAAACTGGCGTGGGACGTGGGGTCGGTGGACCGGCAGGCGCTGGGCGGCAAGGCGACGCGGAAGATCGTGACGATCTATTTCGGCGGCAGGAGCGCGGAGCCGAGGGCGCGGTTGCTCCTGTATTTACCGGCTGCCGCGAAGGGCGCGGTGCCGGTGGTGCTCGGGCTCTCGTTTGCGCCGATCCAAAGCGTGGCGAACGACCCGGGCGTCCCGCTGGGCGACGAGTGGGTTCGGGGCGTGAAGCAGCCGGGCCAGGAGAAATCGCGCGGGACGCACTTGCAACAGTGGCAGGTCGATCGGATTCTGGAGCACGGGTACGGCCTGGCCGTGATGTATTACGGCGACATCGAGCCGGATTTCGATGGCGGCATGAAATACGGTGTGCGGCCGCTTTTCTTCAAGCCCGGGCAGACCGGGCCGGCGGCCGGCGAGTGGGGCGCGATTTCGGCGTGGGCCTGGGCGCTTAGCCGCGCCATGGATTACCTGGAAACGGACCCCGCCGTGGATGCGGAGCACGTGGCGGTGTTCGGCCACTCGCGATTGGGGAAGACGGCGATCTGGGCCGGTGCGCAGGACACCCGCTTTTCGCTGGTGATTTCGAACGAATCCGGGGAGGGCGGAGCGGCGATCAGCCGGCGCGATTACGGAGAGCGCACGAAGGATCTCAATGCGCATTTCCCCTACTGGTTCTGCGCCAATTTCCGGAAGTATAACGGACGCGAGGACGAGATGCCCTTCGATTCCCACTTCCTGCTGGGGCTGATCGCGCCGCGGGCGCTGTACGTGGCGAGCGCCGAAGGCGACCGCTGGTCGGATCCGCGCGGCGAGTTCCTGGGAGCATACGATGCCGGCCGGGTTTGGAAACTGCTCGGCAGGAAAGGTCTGCCGTCGGACGAAATGCCGGCGGTGGAGCATCCGGTGATGGGGCAGTCGGTGGCGTACCACATTCGGACCGGCAAGCACGATGTGACGGCGTACGACTGGGAGCAGTATTTGAAGTTCGCGGATATGAATTGGGGAAAGTAATGTATGCGGATGATCGTAGCCGGCTTAAGCTGTGACGCTTACGATCGGCTTCCCGCGGGGTTCCGCAACTGAACCTGATGCTCCAGGACCTACTCGCCGAGCGCTTTCAATTGGCGGCGCATCGGGAGAGCGAAGAGCAGCGCTGAACTGACCGGAGCTCAACCGCTACATTACTTAAGTTAGAATCGGGGACGTGAGTTCTTCCATCGCGAACTACCCGGCCGTTGCTGCTGTGAACCGGTATCCGGCCGACCTGCCGGCCACGCCGCTGATTCCGATTCGGATTTCGTCCAGCTCGCGGCAGATCTGGTGCAAGCTGGAATTCCTGAATCCCAGCGGGTCCACCAAGGACCGGATCGCCCGGTACATCCTCGGAAATGCGTACGAACGCGGAAAGGTCCAGGCTGGAGATATCGTAATCGAAGCGTCCAGCGGTTCGACCAGCATCGCGATGGCCTTGGTGTGTAGCCAGCTCGGTCTGCGTTTCATCGCGGTGGTGCCGGAGGGCATCAGCAACGAACGGTCGCTCATGATCCGCGCCTACGGAGGGACGGTACACTTCAGCAGCCGGGACGCGGGCATTGCCGGCTGCATCGCCGAGTCGGAGCGCCTGGGCGCCGAGTTGGGCGCATTTCTGCCGCACCAGTTCGCGAATCCCGAAAATGCCGAAGCGCATGAGTTCGGAACCGCCCGCGAAATCCTCGCGCAGATTCCCGGAGGCACAGTGGATGCCGTGGTCAGCGGCGTAGGGACGGGCGGCACCCTTCTGGGATTGCGGCGGGGCTGCACCACCCGAGGACTGGTTCCGCGGGCTTTCCTGGCCCGTCCGGTGGACCTCGGCAAAACACGCGAGCAGGAGTGTTGCAGCTTCAGTTGCCGGATCCCCGGAGTGATGGAGTGCGCCTCCGGGCTGTTTCGTGAGTCCGACCTGCCCGGCATGAGTACGGTTGAGGTATCGGATGAGGAAGCCATCGAAACCACCCGCGAGTTGATTCGCATGGGTTTCCCGGTGGGCCCGAGTTCGGGCCTGAACTACCGCGCCGCGATGATGGCTGCGGAATCTTTCGCAGGCGAAACGATCGTGACGGTGCTTCCGGACCGCATGGAGCGCTATTTCACGACGGAGCTTTTCCAGCCCTTCCGGGCGGGTTAACAGGGCTCGGAACCTCCGGCCCTGCAGACCAGGGGCTTCAACAAAGTCGCGGTGACGCCGTGGAGCACGATCGATACCATGATCGCGGTGAAGACGAAATCCACGAGCAGCTTCGCTTGCGGTCCCGCGAGGCCGTGATTCAGCGCGTAAAGCAGATAGTAAAGCGAGCCGACGCCCCGCATCCCGAACCAGGAGACCAGTCCGCGCTCGAGGGCGTTCGCGCCGGAGCGCAATAAGCCCAGATTGACGCCAAGCGGACGAATGACCAGGAATAGCAGCGCGGTGAAAAAACCGCTCTGAAGCGTCACCATGGAAAAGGTGAACATCGCGCCGATCATGATGACGAGGGCGAACTCCGTAATGCGCTCGTAGTGTTTGTTGAACTCGAGCATCGTGGCGGTCATATACACCGGGCCGCGATCCTGGCTGCGGGCAATCTCGTCTCGTGCGCGCTGTCCTAGTGGAAGGGCGATGGAATCTTCATTGGTATCCCGGCTCTGGCTCATCTCGACATATCGCAGGCCGTAACCCGCTGCGAATACGGCCAGGAAACCGTTGGCCTGGCAGAGTTGCACGGTGCCGAAGGTGACCCCTATGAGGCCGAGAGCGAGGAAATCGTTATAGCCCAGCGCGTGCCCGTGGACGATTCGAAGGTGCAGAATATAGTGCCCGAACAGTTTGCCCGCGAGTGCTCCGAGGCCGATTCCAGCGACGGTCGCGTAAATGAAATGAAGGCCGAGCCAGCTTCCGAATACCGCGCCGAAACTGCCCGTCCGCAATACGCCGAGTCCCAGGAGGAGAAATGGAAATGCGGACCCGTCGTTCATCCCCGCTTCGCCGGTGATCGCAAAACGAAGGCGGTTCTCATCGAACGGACTAGTTACTTCGACCTCGGAGGCCAGTACCGGATCGGTCGGCGCCAGCATCGCGCCAAGCAGCACGGAGACCCCGGGACAGAGCCCGAACAGGAAGTGTCCGGCCAAGGCGGAGAGCAGGACGGTTACCCACATTGAGGGGAAAGCGAGGCGGAAGGCTCCTGCCCAGCGTTTATCCCCGAGCCGGACCCGAAGTTTCAGGCCCGCCGTGAAGAGCGATACCAGAACCGCGATTTCGGCCGCGCGTTCCAGAAATACCGTGTCGCTCGTAGGGCTCAACGGAAGCAGGTTCAGCCATTGCCTCCCGAGCGCGAGCCCGACAAAAAAATACACAAGAGCGGTGCTTGCCGGAAGCCGTTCGATCAGCGTACCGCTGACCGCGATTCCGGCAAACAAAACTCCCAGTCCGATGTACCAGAGGTCTACATTCATCCCGCGGCAGCCTGCCGAAGAGCGGCGCGGCCGCGATTCGGCTCAATTGTTAGTGGGGGATCGCCTTTTTCACGCCCCGATAGGCCTTCTCGGCTCCGTGGGCTGTGCCTTTTCCAACAGAGACGGCGCCGTTCTTTACCCCAGTTCCAAACTGGGCGACGCCGCTCCCGACGTTCCCTTGCTGCATCTGGTGGACCATGCCGGTTGTGCCGCCGGCAACCGCGTGTCCCGCATGACTATACTCACCCGTGACCGAGTTGCCGGCGGATTGCGACTCGTTCGAAGGCCGGTTGGCACCCAGGCGGTTCGCGGTGGAAGCGGTCAGACGCCCGGTGACCGGCAAGGCGTTATCCCGCTGGTATTGCCTGAGCGCGCCTCGCGTTTGCGGACCCGCGATGCCATCGATTCTGCCGTGATAATATCCCTCTGCTTTGAGTTCCCGTTGTGTCTGGCGGACCGTGGCCGCGGAAGCGTAGCTTCGGGCCGGTTCGGAATGCCCGACGGCGGTGCAACACGCTAGAAACGCAGTTGTGGCGATCGCCGCGCCCCATTTTTTGAAGAGATTCATTTGCGGTCCTTTCCGAAAAATACTCCAATTTCGGAAAGTGCAATTACGGTGCCAGCTTTTGAGGACATGCGAGCGGTTTCTACGGAACGATATGATTCGCGATAAAGGCAAAGTCCAAACCGGGCAGGCCGGAGGCCTACCCCACTTGAAATGCGAGCCTCTTCCGGGCCCGCACTCAGTTCTCGCCGCGGAACAGGGCCAGCAACTCGCGGCTGGCGGCAAATGCGGTAGTGCGGCCCCGCCGGACATCTTCTTCGAGATCCGCGAGCCGGCGGGCCACGCCGCGGTTCCTCCGCAACTCTTGTTCGAGCCCGAGGAACACGAGTTCCCGCATCCACTGGAGCGACTGCCGCGAGCGGAGTTCCGCCAGGTGCCCGGTGGCTTCGAAGTGTTGGCGGTGCTCCAGAATCATGCTCCAGATCTCGCGGACACCTTCGCCGGTTACGGCCGAGCAGGTGACCACACGCGGCGTCCACCCGGACGCCGGGGCGGGGAAGAGGTGCAGCGCGCTGGAGTACTCCACGCGGGCGCGCTCGGCCCTGCGCTTGTTCTCGCCGTCGGCCTTGTTGATCGCGATGGCGTCCACCATCTCGATGATGCCGCGCTTGGTGCCCTGCAACTCGTCGCCCGCGCCGGGAATCAGCAGCAGCAGGAAGAAGTCGGACATCGAGCGTACCGCGGTCTCCGACTGGCCGACCCCCACCGTCTCGATCATCACGTTCGAGTACCCGGCCGCCTCGCAGAGAAGCACCGCTTCGCGGGTACGCGGCGCCACACCGCCGAGTTGTCCCCGTGAGGAAGACGGCCGGATGAATGCGTTCTCCTCCAGGCAGAGCCGCTCCATCCTGGTCTTATCCCCCAAGATGCTTCCGCCCGAGATGGGGCTCGCGGGATCGACGCTCAGCACGGCCAGCTTTTCACCGTGCTCCTGCACGAGGTACATCCCGAGCGTATCCATGAAGGTGCTCTTACCCGCGCCCGGCACACCGGTGATCCCGATGCGCCGCGATTTGCCGGTGTGGGGCAGCAGCGCCTCCAGCAGTCGCGCGGCCAAGCCGATATCCTCCGGGAGGTCGCTTTCGACCAGCGTGATGGCGCGGGCCAGGGTCACGCGGTCGCCGCTTCGCACACCCTCGATGTAGCGGTCCAGCGGAAGGCGGCCGCGCGTTGCCGAGACTGCTTCGCCGGCCCTACGTTGCACGAACGCTGCTCATCAAGGCCTCCAGAATCGTCTGGGCGCAATCCGGGATCGGGCTGCCCGGGCCGAACACGCCCGCAACGCCCGCCTGCCGCAGGTACTCGTAGTCCTTCGGCGGCACGACCCCGCCGACGTAGACCAGGATATCGCCGCGGCCGAGCCGGCCCAATTCCTTCAGCACTTCGGGAACCAGGGTCTTATGTCCTCCGGCCAGGCTGGAGACTCCAAGCACGTGGACATCGTTTTCGGCGGCCATGCGCGCGGCTTCGCGCGGCGTCTGGAACAGAGGGCCGACGTCCACGTCGAAACCGAGATCGGCGAAAGCGGTGGCGATCACCTTGGCGCCGCGGTCGTGGCCGTCCTGGCCCAACTTGGCGACCATAATCCTGGGCCGCCGGCCCTCAGCGGCGGCAAACTCCCCGGCACGCTGCCGGGCGGCGCGGAACCGCGGATCGTCTTCGGTCTCCGATGAATAGACCCCGGAGATGGTGCGGTTCACGGCCGTGTATCGCCCGAAGACCTTCTCGAGAGCCATGGAGATCTCGCCCAGCGTAGCACGGGCCCGTGCCGCGCGGACGGAAAGCTCCAGCAGGTTGCCTTCGCCGGTGCGGGCGCAGTTCGTGAGCGCCTCCAGCGCCTGCTCGACCTGTCTCTGGTCGCGCGACCGCTTCACCTCTTCGAGCCTTCGGATCTGCGATTCGCGGACCGCCCCGTTATCCACCTCGAGAACTTCGATCTCTTCCGCGCGATCGGTTTGGTACTTGTTGACCCCGACGATCACCTCGCGCCCGGAGTCGATCCGCGCCTGCCGCCGCGCGGCCGCCTCCTCGATCCGCATCTTCGGAATCCCGGTCTCGATCGCCGCGGTCATACCGCCGAGGGTTTCGACTTCCTGGATGTGGTGCCAGGCCTTGTGCATCAACTCGTGCGTGAGTTTCTCGACGTAGTAGCTTCCGCCGAAGGGATCCACCACGCGCGTGATGCCGGTCTCTTCCTGCAGGTAGATCTGGGTATTCCGCGCGATCCGCGCCGAGAAATCCGTGGGCAGTGCAATCGCCTCGTCGAGCGCGTTGGTGTGGAGCGACTGCGTGTGCCCCAGGACCGCGGCGAGTGCTTCCACCGAGGTGCGCACCACGTTGTTGAACACATCCTGCGCGGTGAGGCTCCAGCCCGAAGTCTGGCAGTGCGTGCGCAGCGCCATGGATTTGGGATTCTTCGGGTTGAATCCGCGGATCAGCTTCGCCCACAGTACCCGGGCCGCCCGGAGCTTCGCGATCTCCATGAAGTAATTCATGCCGATCCCCCAGAAGAAGCTCAGGCGCGGTGCGAACGCGTCGATGTCCAATCCCGCGGCGATCCCCGTCCGGACGTACTCCAGGCCGTCCGCCAGCGTGTACCCCAGTTCGATATCCGCAGTGGCGCCGGCCTCCTGCATGTGGTAGCCGCTGATCGAAATACAGTTGAACTTCGGCATGTGCGCGGCGGAGTAGCGGAAAATGTCGCCGACGATCTTCATGGACGGCGCCGGCGGGTAGATGTAGGTGTTGCGGACCATGAACTCTTTCAGAACGTCGTTCTGGATGGTTCCGCTGAGTTTCTCCGGAGCGACCCCCTGCTCTTCCGCCGCTACGATATAGAACGCCATTACGGGCAGCACCGCGCCGTTCATGGTCATCGAAACTGACATCTGGTCGAGCGGGATCTGGTGGAAGAGGATTTTCATATCCTCCACCGAATCGATCGCCACTCCCGCCTTGCCGACGTCACCGGACACGCGCTCGTTGTCGGAATCGTAGCCGCGGTGCGTGGCGAGGTCGAACGCCACCGAGAGCCCCTTCTGTCCCGCCGCGAGATTCCGCCGGTAGAACGCGTTCGATTCCTCGGCCGTCGAAAAGCCGGCATACTGCCGGATGGTCCACGGCTGCATCGCGTACATCGCCGAATAGGGCCCGCGCAGGAAAGGAGGCACGCCGGCGGCGTACTCCAGGTGTTCCATCGCGGCGAGGTCGGCGGCCGTGTAGTAATCGTTCACGGGAATCCGCTCCGCCGTCATCCAGACGGGAGCAACGCCATCCCTGGACTGGCGCTCGGGCCGTGTCGCCGGCCGGTAGTCGATTTTGGAAAAGTCCGGCTTCATCGTTAGTCCCTCATCCCCAGCCGGTTCTGCCAGCCGGTAAGGGTTTGAACGGCATCGCTGAGAACGTGGACGAACCCCTGCACTCCCGCCGCCCGCAGCGCGTCTGCCTGGTCTTTCGGGTTCCCCGCGACGATCACCGGGACCTGAACCTTCGGGCAAACCTCCTTCGCGAAATCGAGGTACTCCGAATCGGAACTGCACAGCACGATCAGGTCCGCCGAGGTGCCCTCGCAGCTCTCGCCGTCTTCGATGTCGAACCCCGCGCACCCGAAAAAATTCTGGCTGAAATTGGCCCTCGCCATCCGCATCTTCTGGTCGCCGCGCTTCAACAGCAGCACGCGCGGATAGCGCCCGGTCGCACGCGCGTGCCGTGCCGTGCGCTCGCGAATCTTCTCGAAAGACTCCGCCAGCCGGAAGGTGGGGAAGCGATCCTCCCCGCCGGAGGGCGGTTCGACGTCGGTGGTCTTTTCGCCGAGGTCGGGGTAGTTGTTCACGCCGACAAGCGTGCGGCGGCGGGAAGCTACGGCCTTTTCGCGCTCCGCGCGCGATTTCGCCAGCGCCTGTTTCACCGAGCCCGAGTTCACGGCCGCGCTGTAGCCGCCTTCCGCTTCCACCTGCTGGAAGAGTTGCCAGGCTTCGCGGGCGAGCGAATCCGTGAGCACTTCCAGGAAATAAGAGCCGCCACCCGGGTCGGCCGGGACGTCAACGTGGGCCTCTTCCTTCAGGATCCGTTGCAGGTTCGCCGCGAGGTGCTCGTCGAATCCGAAGGGTTCCACGGTCAGCCGGTCGCAGCCTCCGATCGCCGCCGATAGTGCCTCGGTGGTGGCGCGCAGCAGATTGGTGTAGCGGTCGTACAGGCTCTTGTTCAAACGCGACGTCCGGACGTGAATGTGCATCAGGCACGCGGAGTCCTGCTCCGGTCCGAATGCCGACACCGCCTGCGCCCAGAGGAGCCGCGCCGCACGCAGTTTCGCGATCTCGAAGAAGAAGGTGGAGCCCGCTGCGAAGACGAACTCGATCTCGCCTGCCGCGCGGTCCACCGACTTACGGATAACGGCGAGGGCGGCCAGCCGCTCGACGCCTTCGGCCAGGGCGTAACCGAGTTCCTGTACCGCGTCGGCGCCGGCCTCGTGCAGGAAATCGGCCCGTACGGCCTCGGGCCGCGGCGCCACTTCCTGCGCGATCTCAAAGGCTTTCCCGCCCCCGCGCACGAACGGAAACTCGCCCGGCGCGCTCTGAAGCTGCGGCGCCAGTCCGGCGAGATCTTCGGCGCGGTAGTAGGGACGCACCGGGATCCCGGCGTCGCTCCGCCACACCAGGCGCTTTTCGTAGTCAGCGCCTTTCAGGTCTTTATGAATGGCGGCTTCCCAGGCTTCGGTGGACACCGGCGGGAAATCGTCGCGCAGCCGCAGGACTTCGGTTCCTTCCGCGATATCAGGCAACGCCGCCCTCCTGCACTACCTCCATCAGATAGCCGAATGCCGCGCCCTCGCTGCTCTTGGGGTGAACGAAAAAGACGGTAGTGCCGCGCGATCCTTTGCGGGGCGCCGCGTCGATGATCCTGAACCCGTGCTCCTTCATGTAGTCGAACGCCTTGCGGGCATCCGCTACGCGCAGGGCGACGTGCGCCAGTCCGCCGCGGCCGCCGTTTTTCTCGATCTGTTTGGCAACCGGAGACGCCGGACTCAGCGGCGTGAGCAACTGCAACAGGTTCGGACCATCGCCGATACGCAGCAGCACCTCGCGCACCTGGTCGGTTCCGAGCACATCTTCGCGATGGACCTCCTGAAAACCCAGGACCTCATACGCGCGGACATGCGCGTCGAGGTCGCCCGGCGGGACCGACACCGCAACGTGATCGACAAATAGAAACCCCGGCACCTGCTGAATTTCGGTATCCATTTTTTATTCGAACTCCACGACCACCTGGCCCACCTGAACGGCGTCTCCCGGGTTCACTCGAATCGCCGACACGTTTCCGCCGACCGGCGAAGTGATATTGGTCTCCATCTTCATGGCTTCGAGCACCAGCAGGTTGTCACCCGCCTGGATTTTCTGCCCTGGCCGGGCAACGAGCCGGACGACGATTCCCGCCACCGGGCTGCGGCACACTTTATCCTCATTCACCGGCGCCGCCGTACCGGCGGGCGCGGCCGTTGCGGCGGTTGCAGCCGCGGCCCCCGGTATGCGGACCGGCGCCGGCTCCACCGCGTATCCCCGCGGTGGAGCGCTGCGCGCCTCCGGCTCAATCGCCTCTACGTCGACTTCGTAAGTCTTCTGGTCAACTGTGATCCTGAGCTTCACGGTGCTCCCTAATACAATCGATGAGATGCCTGAATCCAGACGCGTCCCTGCTGCGCCCAGGCCGGCGAGCTGAGCACCCGGATCTGCCGGATCCGGACGCGTTCACCCAGAAATGCCGCCACACCGGCAGAAATCGCCAGCAGGATTTCTTCGCTGATCGGCTCGGCAGGCTCCTCTACTGCCACCGGCTTAACGGGTTCTTCCGTCACGGCCGGCTCGGGTTGGGATGGCCGCTGCCTGGGGGCCCCATGTTCCAGCCGTGCCACCCGGTTCGTCAGTTCCGCGAGCTGCGCGCGGATTTGATCGAGGGTCTCGAGAATAGCGCTTGTGTCTCGTTGCACCATATTGACTGCCTCAGAGCGGCATCAGCCCGTGTTTCTTGGGCGGACGCAGCTCGCGCTTGGTTTGGAGGTACTCGAGCGCCTGGGCGACATGACGCCGCGTCGCCGAGGGTTCGATGACGTCGTCTACGAGCCGCCGCCCCGCCGCCACGTAAGGATTCGAGAACACCTTTCGATAGTGCTCGATCAACTCCTGGCGCTTGGCCGGTTTGTCTTCGGCCTCCTGAATTTCCTTGCGGAAGACAATCTCGGAGGCGCCTTCCGCGCCCATCACCGCCACTTCGGCAGTGGGCCACGCGAACACGCGGTCTGCGCCCAGATCCTTCCCGCACATGGCGAGATACGCCCCGCCGTACGCTTTACGGAGAATCACCGTAATCTTCGGCACCGTGGCCGCCGAGTAGGTGAACAGCATCTTCGCGCCATGCCGGATGATACCGGCGTGTTCCTGCTGCACGCCGGGAAGGAATCCGGGAACATCGACGAACGTCAGCAGCGGAATATTGAAGGCGTTGCAGAACCGGATGAAGCGCGACGCCTTGTTCGAAGCGTCGATATCCAGCACGCCCGCCTGTACCGCCGGCTGGTTCGCGATCACACCGATGGTGCGGCCCATCACCCTCGCGAATCCCACCACGATGTTTGCCGCATAGCCGGATTGCACCTCGAAGAAATCGCCGAAGTCCACTACCCCGGTGATCACGTTGCGGACATCGTATGCCTTCCGGGTTTCTACAGGAACGGCCTCTTCGAGCGCCGGGTTGGGATCGACCTGGCGGTCGCCTTCCATCCGCGGCGGATCCTCCAGATTGTTCGAGGGCAGGAAACTGAGCAGCCGCTTGGCGAGCAGCACCGCATGGTGATCGTCTTCCGCGATGAAGTGAATGACGCCCGAGCTGGTCATGTGGGCCTCGGGTCCGCCCAGCTGCTCCGCGGTGACGGTCTCGCCGGTTACCTGCTTGATGACCTGCGGCCCGGTGATGAACATCTGGGCCTGCCGGGTCTGAATGATGAAATCCGTCAACGCCGGGCTGTAAGCCGCGCCGCCCGCGCAGGGGCCGCAAATCAGCGAGATCTGCGGCACAGCGCCGGACAACATCGTGTTTGTGTAGAAAACCTTGCCGTAGCCGGAGAGCGAATCGATGCCCTCCTGCACGCGTGCGCCGCCCGAATCGTTGATGAACACGAACGGCGATCCGGTCTTCAGCGCCTGCATCATGATCTCGGCGACCTTGATGGAGTGGACCTCTCCGGCGGAACCGCCCGCCACGGTGAAATCCTGGCTGGCCAGGTGCACCAGCCGTCCATCGACCGAGGCCGCGCCGGTGATCACTCCATCCGCCGGCATGCTCTTGCCGGCCATGCCGAACAACGTCGCGCGGTGTTCGGCGAACAGCCCCGTTTCCTGAAAGCTATCCGGGTCCACCAGCGCATCGACCCTCTCGCGAGCGGTCAGTTTTCCCGACTTCCGGTGCTTTTCGAGACGCTCTTTTCCGCCGCCCTCCAGCAATCGCTCGCGCCGCTGGTTCAATTCCGTAAGCTTCGCCTGTATGCTCTCTGTGGCCATCTCCGCTCCCTGTGATAGCGTTCCGGCTTACGCCGGCGAAACCGTGACCCGGTGCTTTTTGCCGTTCAGCGTAACGTCGTACGAAACGGGGTTGCGCACGGACTTATCCGCGGGTTCAGGAACCTGCGCCGGGGCTGCCGCCGCCGGACGTTCGGGGTCCTTGCCCAGGTTTTTGGGGCCTTCGGCTCTGGTTTTGAAGAATCTCGGCGCGACCTGCGGGAACATAGAGTAAGTGAGAACGTCCTCGTCGGATCCGTTGCACCCTTCCAGTTCGAGCGCGCCGGAGCGCAATTCCTGCCACTCCGGTTTGAGCAGATCGGCGGGCCTTGTGTCGATCGGGTTCTTTTTGGTCTGCTTGGAGGCAAGTTCGATCAGGTGCCGGTCCCGCTGCGCGATCGTAGCGCCGTAATACCCGAGCATCAGGTCCGCGAACTCGCCCGTCAAAACTTTGTATCGACCCATCACCACGTTGAACACGGCCTGGGTGCCGACAATCTGGCTGCTGGGCGTGACCAGCGGCGGATAGCCGGCGTCCTTCCGCACACGCGGCACTTCGGCAAGCACGTCCTGCATGCGGTCGCCGGCGCCCTGCTGCTTCAACTGGCTCTCCATGTTGGAGATCATGCCGCCCGGTATCTGGCTTTCGAAAATCTCGGTCTCGACCCCGGTAATGTTCGAAAGAAACTCGCGGTAACGCGGCCGGACCTTATTGAAGTATTGCTTGATGTTAAGGAGCCGTGACTTATCCAGGCTGGTCGTGAAAGGGGTTCCTTCCAGCATCTCGACCAGGCTCTCTGTTGGATTATGCCCCGGACCCAGGCTGAGAGAACTGATGGATGTATCCACACAATCGGCTCCGGCTTCGATGGCTTTCATGAGGCTGACCATCGTCACGCCTGTTGTGGCGTGCACGTGGACGTGCACCCGTACATCGCCGAGCGCCTCTTTGATTCCTCTTACAAGGTCGTACGCCGGTTGCGGCTTGAGCAATGCCGCCATGTCCTTGATGCAGATGGAATCGCAGCCGAGGTCCATCAGGCGCTCCGCCATTTCGACAAACCCGGTAATAGTGTGCAGCGGGCTGATGGTGTAACACACGGTCCCCTGGGCGTGCTTTCCATTACGCCGGACGGCGGCAACGGCGCGCCTCAGGTTGCGGATATCGTTTAAGGCGTCGAATATCCGAAATACGTCCATTCCGTTCTCGGACGCTTTGTCCACAAAACGGTCAACCACGGTGTCTTCATAGTGACGGTAGCCGAGCAGGTTTTGTCCGCGCAGCAGCATCTGAAGACGCGTGTTCGGCATCAATTTGCGAAAGGTTCGCAGCCGCTCCCACGGGTCTTCGTTCAGAAAACGGATACAGGCGTCGAAAGTTGCGCCGCCCCAACACTCCACTGACCAGTAACCTGCTTTGTCCAGGTCTTCGCATGCCGGGACCATGTCCTCGAGGGCCATCCTCGTGGCCATGAGACTTTGGTGTGCGTCCCGCAGGATCAGTTCGGTGACATCGATGTTTCTAGTCACAGCCCTCTGTTCCTCCGATTAACTACTAGATTAGCAATGAAACGTGGTCAAGGTGAAGTTAAGTTTGCGCAATGAATGCTCGTATAGCCTCGTCACGCCTGCGTATCTATCCGGCTTTGCGCACCTGCTCCAGCGTGCGAAGCTCCAGCAGAGCTTCCTGCACCGCGAGCCGCTGCCGGTCGATTACAGGCCGGATCTGCGGCGGAAGATCGCGGGTAAGCGCTGTTTCGTAATGCCGGAGTGTATTCTCTTCGCCGTTTTCGCAGTCCGCGAGAAACGATGCATCGTCCTTGGGACGGACGCGGGTTTCGAGTTCCCGCCATCCGCGATGCTGAATCCCGCTTTGGTGGCCGGAAACAGCCGGCGTACCGCCAAGGCTCTCGAGCCGTGCCGCCAGCTCGCCGGCAAACCGGCTCCGCTGTGTCTCGATACCGAGGAACCGGTTTCGCAGATTCTGGTCGTGGACGCCCTTTGCCGCTTTGCCGAATCCTTCTTCGCTGTCACGGCACGTCGAGATGAGGTCGTTCAAAATGTCTTCGATGTTGTGCATTGCAATCGGGAGGGGGCACGCACGTTTCCAGGGTCCGATCTCACACCCTCAACTCCGGCCCGCCGGCTTCTGTGGCCGCGGCTACCGTGCCGCCGATTCATGTATCGGTAACCTGAGATCAATGCCCGACCGGAATGAGAGTCAAGGCGGGTTTCCGCGGCCGTTCAAAGAAAGTTACGCTATGTCGCTCGGCATCGCGATCCTGGCTCTTTCGCCGTTCATCGTCATCACCACGGCGTTCCCTCTGTACAGGCGGGAAGTCAGTACCGAATTGGCCGCGTCGCGGACGGCCATCGGAGTGATCTTCGGGCTGGCAACTGCCGGCTACGCATTCGGGGCGATGTTCGCCGGCGACGTGATCCAGCGGTTTCGCCAGAGAGTGCTGTTCTTCACGGCGGAGGGACTTTTCATTGCTGGCGCCCTGCTGGTTCCGCTTTCGTCAACATCGATTTTTTCGGTGCGGCCTGCTCCGGCCCGATGATCGGCGGCGGAGTCGCGGCGCATGATGACTGGCGCTGGGAGGCAGCGCGATAACGAGCAGCAAGCCAGTCGCGAAGCCCATCAGAACGTGACCGGTCCCGAATTCCACAACGTCCCCAGCGGTTGCCGAGACAAAAAAGCCGGCTTCCCTCCCGCGGAGGAAAGCCGGCTTGATCTTACCGGAATCTGTCAGGCTCTCACAAGGCTTGACAGGGTCGCTCCTTATCAGAAGAAAAACTTGATCGCGACTTGCACCACCCGGTGGCCCTGCTTGTTGATCACGGTGCCGAAAAGCGGGGTGTTGACCTTGCCGGTGTTCGGATCGAACCCGAGTGTCAGGTCGCTCCCGTTGAACGACCAGAGCGGATGGTTGAGGAAGTTGTAGCCATTCAGCCGGAGCTGGAGCTTCTTCGATTCCGAGATCTGGAAGTTCTTGAAGAGCCCCATATCCCAGTTGAAGAAACCGGGGCCGTACATTGGCGGAAGGACGCTGCCCCCGTTCTCTCCAATTGCGGTCGGGAACGAGAAGCAGCTCGGATTGACGTACTGATTCGGTCCGAGGTTCGAAGTCGGATTGCACGTCAGGATCGGGTTGAGCTGGATGTCGCTCGTTCCCAGCAGGGATACATTGCTGATGTTGTAATTGGTGCCGGGAACTTTCGCTCCATTGAGGTTCATCCCGAAATTACTGCCGCTGGTCTGCCCGCTGCTGAAGCCGGCGAGGTTGGCGCCGCTTTCGAGTTGGAGGATGCCGGAAACCTGCCAGCCATTAACGAACCCGCCGACAAGCTTCTGTCTCGTGAAGTTCCCCATCTCGACCGAGTAGGCCATGTTGAAAATGTGGGTACGATTGGTAGGCTGCACGCCATAATCGTTGGCCAGGTTGTACTGGTCGAGCGTGGGGTTGACGATGCCCATCGCCTTGCCGTACGTGTAGTTCGCATTGACTGTATACCGGCCCTTGGTGCGGACCCACGTCATTTGCAGAGCGTTGTAGTTGGCGTACGCCTTGTTCGTAGCCAGGTTCAGTGCGGAGAACCCCTTCAGCGGACGGAAATTGTCCGCCGTCAAACTGTTGGGGTCCACGCCCTGGTTGAGCATCGCGCCGATCGGAACCAAATTGATGTTGGATCCGGCCCCCGAGGTGATCGGGAGGTCACGGCTGGAGTTACCTACATAAGCCACTTCCAGAAGGCTCGCCCACGGCAATCGACGCGACACCGTGAAGCTGTAGCTATCGGTGTATGGCTGCCGGTCGTCCTTACTATCGACTGCCGACGGGCTGGATGCCTGATCGGCAACGTTCAGGGTGTCGAGATTTTTCGCGATGACCGGGACCCCGTCCACATTTGCTCCGAGGTTGCGGCTGACCACACCGGCGGAAACGTCCAGCCCGTTCGTGAACTGGCCGGAGTGGTAGTAGTACCGGCCCCAGCCGCCGCGGAGAACCGTCTTGCCGCTGCCGAAGACGTCATAAGCCATACCGAAGCGGGGTTGGTAGAAGAGGGCCCGCGTCGGGAATCCGCCGACCGGCACGCTCGAATTCCGTTTGTTCCACTCGAAACCGCAGTACTGAAGCGGAGTGCAAGTTGGGCTGTACTTCGAGTAGTCGAATATCGAGTATCCGTACCCCAACCGGTCCACCCAAGGCTGGAAGTGCGTCATGCGGATGCCGAACTCGAGCGTCAAACGCCGGGTCGCCTTCCACGAGTCCTGAACGAAGCCCTCATACGTGCTGTAAGCGATGTCGTTCACCCGGTTGAACGAAGTCTCCTGGTAAGAGTTGAGCGTTCCGCTTAAGAGGTCAGCGTAAGCATTGCCCAGCGAGTTGGGGTTGCCGACATTGAATTCCAGGAACCCGTTGGTGTAGTTGTTCGCGGGCTGCGCGTTGCGAATCCATTCCCAGAAAACTCCGGCCTTGATGGTGTGGGTGCCCGCGACCTTCGTAATCGTGTCGCTGGCGCTCGGCATGTACTTGTTGGCGTACAGACCGGCCGAAGTGCCACCCACTTCGAAGCCGCCCGGATTGAAGACGAGAGCCGCTTCGCCGCCACCCCATCCGCCAAACGCCGGGATTTGATTGACGCCATTCTTGAACAGGCCCTTATAGTTGTACCCGACCTTCGTGCGATCCACTTTCGAGGGATCCTGGAAGACGTTCGGGAAACCGATGAAGGTGTAGCCGAACACGAACTCGTTGGTCATGCTCGGGTTGAAGACGTGGGTCAGGGAAGCTGAAATCGAGTCGGACCGGTTCTTGCCTTCGACCGGCGTCGGATACGGCACTTGACCGCCGTTGCGCCACCACAGGCCGACCGGGAATAGCTGGGTTTCGCGCTGGAGGTTATACCGGACGAACAATTTCGTGTTGTCGCTGATGCTGTAGTCCACGCGCGACATCCACTGGCTGTTGTTCTGGTTGAAGGTCTCCGCCTGCACGTAATTGAATCCGCCGGTCGCATTCGAATCGGCGTTCGGCCGCGGGTAGAGCTTCATCAGGGCCTGCATGTTGGGGTCGAGCAACGAACTGGGGAAAATCCCGCCGGGGGCCTGCTGTAGCGCCGCCGCGTTCAGTTGTCCCGGAGGTCCGCCGGACGCCGTGATGTTACCCAGCTTGGCAAGCTCCGT
The DNA here is from genome assembly GCA_963796485.1 of Bryobacterales bacterium. GTDB lineage: Bacteria > Acidobacteriota > Terriglobia > Bryobacterales > Bryobacteraceae > CAWCDJ01. The sequence continues at coordinate 439,120 of CAWCLV010000004.1, read as the reverse complement.
CGGAGAGAAGTTCCCGTTGATCATGCCGTCCGTGGGCACCGTGGCGCGGAGAAGGCCGGTATCGAGAGTCTGGTAGAAGTACTCGAGCCCGGTGAAGAAGAAGAGCTTGTTCCGGTTCTTGTTGAAATTGCTGTGAGGGATCAGAACCGGGCCGCCGATGGTAAACCCGGGGTAGTAGTACTTGTTCTCGGGGCGCTGCTGAGCGCTGGCGTTGAACAGCGCGTCGTTGGCGTTCATCGCGTAATTGCGGGCATAGAAGAACCCCGAACCGTGGAAATCCTTACCGCCGGATTTCGCCACCGAGGTCACCACCGCGGGCCCTTTCTGGTTCTCGGCGCTGAAGTTCGAGGTCATGACCTTGAACTCTTCCACCATGTCGGAATTGGGGTTCACCGGGGTGTCGCAGTTGCAGCCGGGGTCCGAGACGTGGGCGCCATCGGCCGTGATGTCGAGCGAGTTGCTCGGCAGCCCGTTATACGAGAAGGCGTTATTCAGAGGGCTCTGGCTGCCGGCATCGCCGTTGGCATTGATCCCTATCGTCTCACCGGTGTAGTTCGACTTGTTCGACGTGCCGTTCTGGATGCCGAACCCAGGCATAATCTTGATGAATTCGGCGGCGTTGCTGCCGACCGAGACGTAGCTCTGGAGTTCCTTCGTCGTCAGGGTGGCCGATTTTTCGCCTGAGTCGACGGGTACGATGGTATCGGCGCTGCTGGTGACTTCCACCGTTTCCGAGGTGGTTCCGACCTTCATAGTGGCGTTGATGTTACGCTTCTCGCCACCGCTCATCTGGACCCCGGAGACCTTATAGATGTCGAAACCCTTTAATTCGATCTTGAGGTCGTAGCTACCTACCGGGACGGAGGCAAAGGTGAAGTAGCCGTCGCTGTTGGTGACCGTAGTGCGCACCGAACCGGACGCCGTCTCGGTGAGCGTGACCTTCGCCCCCGCGATCAAGGCTTGCGAAGGATCCGACACCACGCCCGTGAGTGTCGCGTAGATGCCTTGCGCCAATAGGCTCCCCGCTGTCAGGGCCAAAACCGCCAGAGCGGTCAGCCAAAGCGGCCATTTCTGGAATTGATGCTTCATTCGAACCCAGCCCTCCAAATTGAGCGTTCCGCAACCCCTCTTGCGGACGTGGGTCTAATATAAAGCTACTAATCGCAGGAAAAAAGGCTAATCCGCCAACTTGCCGTGAACGGGACGATTTGGCTTCCGCTGGTAACTTCGGACGTTCTCCAAAGTCCGCCGGCGGCCGGGAACTTCCCCCGAATCAGCAGAATACGCCCGGCCTCAGGAAATCGCCGGTTTCCGGCTTCCGTCCAACCGGTAACGCAAGGGGCCGTTAACGACGCTGGTTAACGGCTGGTTAACGCCGAATCGGAGTCGTAAGTCTTTGATTCCGAAGGCGGCGGGATTAAACGAACGGCCGGTTGGTGATAGAATTCTCCTGCTGGGAGGGGGAAGTCCGAAGTGTTCCGGTGTAGTCTTTGGCTGGCGTTAGCTCTGGGGTGTGGTGCGCAGACACCGGGCTCCCGGTGTGCCCTTGACCGCGCGATGCAACTTCACCAGGCGGGGGAATTGGAGCCCGCGGCACGGGAATACCAGGCTTGCGCAGCCGCCGAACCGAACCGGTTCGAGATCCGCGCCAACTACGGCGTGGTGCTCGCCGGGCTGGGGCGGTTCCAGGAGGCGATCGAGCAATACCGGGCTGCCATGAAACTCGCTGCACCCGAGGCGGCGGACCGGGTTCGTTTGAACCTCGGGCTGGCCTACTACAAATCCGCGCAACTGCCGGAGGCGATTTCCGAATTCCGCGCGATACACGACGCCCATCCGGGCGAGCCGCGCGTGGCGCTACTGCTGGGCGACTGCTATCTGCAGACCGGAAAATTTTCCCTCGCTATCGAGTTGCTGAAGCCCCTGACGGTCAGCCCGGAGGAGCAGGACGCCTTGGACTATGAGCTGGGAATGGCGCTGATCCGCGGCGGGCATCCGGCCGAAGGGCAAGTCTACGTGGACCGGATTCTCCGCCGGGGAGATTCGGCCGAAGGGCATTTTCTGCTCGGGTCGGCCCTCTTCATGGACGGCAACTACCCGGCGGCGGTCCAGGAACTGGGGAAGGCGGCCGCGCTGAATCCCCGGATACTTTCCCTCCAGTCTTATTACGGGCGGGCGCTTCTCTTCACCGGGGATGCCGATAGCGCGGCCGAAGCGTTCCGCAGGGAACTGGCGCTGAACCCGAACGATTTCGACGCGAATTTTCAGCTCGCCGCCATCCTCTCCGAGCGCGGCAAGGCGGACGAAGCGCGGCCCCTTCTCGAACGCGCCGTGGAACTGCGGCCCACGTCGGCCGAGGCGCGCGCCGCCCTCGAACACGGATTCCACGCCGCGGGCAGCGCCGATCCGGGCGTTCCAGTAGGGGCGCCCGCGCCTGCCATTGCGCAATTGGAAGTTGCGAGGCCCGCGAAACCGACGGTGCTGGTATTCGGCAGCTATACCTGCCCGAAGCTCAGGTATTCCGCGGCGGAGCTGAAGAAAGCCTGGACGGAGTTCCACGACCGGGCCGATTTCCGGCTGGTCTATATAAAGGAAGCTCACGCGGAAGGCGATTGGCAGAGCACGATCAACCAAAAGGACGGGATCGACCTCCCGCCGGCCCGCTCCTTCCAGGAAAAGCGGGCGCATGCGGAGCTCTGTGTTCGAAAACTCAGCCTGCCCTTTACTTCCGTGGTGGTGGATGGCATGGACGGCGCGGCGGAGAAAGCGTACAGTGCCTGGCCGAGCCGCGTGTACATCGTCGGAAGGGACGGCCGCGTGGCTTTCGATAGCCGTCTCGGCGAGCAGGATTTCCATCCGGCGGAGTTCGAGGCGTCGCTTCGCGAGATCCTGTCCGGAAGGGGTAACCATGGCGGCTCCAGGTAAAGCGTGGATACTGACGCTGGCGCTGGCCGCTATCGGCGCGGCAGCCTCGCCGCAGCCGGCGGGCGGCACGGAAGCGATCCTGCGGCACGCCATCGAACTTCACCAGGCGGGCGACGTCGAAGGCGCCATCCGGGAGTACCGCGCTTACCTCAAGCAGAATCCCGAAAATATCATCGCCCTCTCCAATCTCGGCGCGGCGCTATCGCGATCCGGGCACTACGAAGAAGCGACGGTTGAGTATGGGCGGGCATTGAAGAAGGATCCGGCGAACACTCCGGTCCGGCTCAATCTCGCGCTGGCGTACTACAAGACGTCCCGGGTCGGCGAGGCCGCCGCGGAACTGGAAAAGGTCCTGAAGCAAGAGCCGGGTAACAGCCAGGCGGTATACCTGCTGGCCGATTGCGACCTGCGCCTGGGCGAGAACAAAAAGGTGATCGAACTTCTGACGCCGCTCGAGAAGCAGGCGCCCAACGACAAGGCGGTGATCTACCTGCTCGGGACGGCGCTCATCCGCGACAACCAGGCCACGCGCGGGCAGGTGCTGGTCGATCGCATTCTTCGCGACGGCGATTCGGCCGAAGCGCGGCTGATGATGGGGGCCGCCAAGATCAACGTCCAGGACTTCTCCGGCGCGCTCGAGGACCTCAAGAAAGCGGTGGAACTAAACCCCACCGTTCCCGACCTGTACTCGTATTACGGCTTGGCCCTACTCGCCACGGGCGACACGCCCGGCGCCGCCGTCGCGTTCCGCAAGGAGTTGGAATCGAACCCCAACGATTTTCTCTCCAACCTGCAACTCGGTGTGCTCCTGAAGGAAGACCAGGACTTCGCCGGCGCGGTCCAACGGTTCGATCGCGCCCTGATGGTGCGGCCGAACGATCCCGGAGTCCGGTATCAACTGGCGACCATCGACCTGATGTTGGGCAAGGTGGAAGAAGCCCGCATGGCGCTGGAGCGGCTCACGAAGGAATCGCCGCAATTCGTGGAGGCCCACGTCTCGTTGGCGACGGTCTACTATCGCCTGAAGCGCAAGGAAGACGGCGACCGCGAACGGGCGATCGTGCTCAAACTGAATGCGGCCAAGCAAGCCGCGGAACCGGGAGCCAGGGTGCCGTGAGGCCGCTCTGGCTACTGCTTCCGCTGGTGGCGCGCGCGGCATCGCCGTACTCCGGCGGCGCGGTCTGCGCGGAATGCCACCGCGAGCAGTACACGCATTACCAGGCAACGCCGATGGCAGGTGCGCTGGCGCCGGCGGCCGCCTGCGAAATTCTGAAAGAGCATCCGGATTTAAGCTTTCAGCTCGGCGAATACCGGTACCGCATCACGCGACAGGGTGACGGCAGCACGTTGACGGTCACGGGCAACGGGCAGCAGATCACGGTCCCTCTTCTGTGGGCGTTCGGACGCGGGAGGGCCGGGCAGACCTACGTCTTCGAACGGGACGGCGCTTTCTATGAAAGCCGGGTGAGTTTTTTCGAAGCGGCCGGCGGGCTCGATCTCACGATGGGTGCCCAGGGAAGCCGGGTGAGCGACGCTCTGGAAGCGGCCGGTCGGCGCATGGACGTGGCGGGGGCGCGCGATTGTTTCGGCTGCCACTCGACGGGAGGCGTGGCGCAGGACCGCCTCAACCTGGAAACGCTGCGGCCGGGAGTGGACTGCGAAGCCTGTCATGGCCCGGCGGCGAAACATGTAGCGGCAGTCCGCGCCGGGAACGTGGCGGAGGCGAAGATGCCGCGTCTCGGCCAACTGAGCGCGGAAGAGATGTCCGAGTTGTGCGGGCGGTGCCACCGGACGTGGTCGCAAATCGCCATGCACGGGCCGCTGGGCGTGAACAACGTTCGATTTCAGCCGTACCGCCTTGCGAACAGCAAATGCTATGACGCGACGGAGACGCGCATCCGGTGCACCGCCTGCCACGACCCGCACGCGGCCGTAGTGCGCACGGCATCCTCCTACGATGCGAAGTGCGGGGCCTGCCACTCTTCCGGCGCGAAGGCGAAGCCCTGCCCCGTAGCCAAAATCAATTGCGTGAACTGCCACATGCCGAAACTCGATCTTCCCGGCGCTCACGCCAAATTCACGGATCATCAGATCCGCGTGGTGCGAGCCGGCCAGCCGTACCCGAATTGAAGATATCGCCATGCCCAAACACGATCTCAGCCGCCGTCACTTTTTGCTCGCGGGAGGGGTAGGGGCAGCGCTGCTTCGCGGCGCGACGCTACCGGTGCGTCCGACGTTCGAGGAAGTCTCCCCCGGGCGAAGCGGCATCACCTGGGTCCACGACAACGCCGCTTCCGCCGAACACTATCTGCCGGAGACCATGGGCCCCGGCTGTGCGTTTCTGGATTACGACAACGACGGTTGGATGGACATTTACCTGGTCAACAGCGGCCCCACCGATTTCTTCACCCCGAAGAAGCCGATCCGCAACGCGCTCTACAGGAACAACCGCGACGGCACGTTCACGGACGTCACGGAGAAAGCCGGCGTCGCGGGCGGCACGTTCGGAATGGGGGTGGCGGTGGGCGATTACAACAACGACGGCTATCCCGATATCTTCGTCACCGCTTACGGGCGCCCGATCCTGTACCGCAATAACGGAGACGGGACCTTCACCGACGTCAGCGAGAAAGCCGGGCTGGGCGCCAAGGCGTTCGACGGCCACTGGAGCACCAGCGCCGTCTGGTTCGATTTCGATAACGACGGCCGCCTGGACCTGTTCGTCTGCAGCTTCGTGGACTACGGAAAGGAGAGCCATTTTTCGTGCGGCGACAACAAACTCGGCCGTAAGTTCTACTGCATTCCGCGCGTCTTCAAGCCCACCGCAAGCCTGTTGTTCCACAACAACGGAGACGGCACCTTCACCGAGGTCGGGTGGGGCACCGATATCCAGAAGTCCCTCGGCAAGGGGCTGGGCGCAGTCGCCGCGGACATCAACAACGACGGACGGATGGACCTGTTCGTAGCGAACGACACGGTGCAGAACTACCTCTATGTAAACCGCGGGCCCGATGCGAAGGGCAAGACCCGGTGGGAGGAGATCGCGCTCGCGGCCGAGGTGGGCTTCAGCGACGACGGCCGCCCGCGCTCCGGGATGGGGGTGGACGCGGCGGATTTCGACGGCGACGGATGGCAGGATTTGTTTGTCGCCAACGTGGACCAGGAGATGTTCTCGCTCTACCGCAACAACCGGAACGAGAGTTTTCGGGATGTGGCATTCTCGAACGGCGTGGCGCAGGCCACCCGCCTGTTGAGCGGCTGGGGGCTGCGATTCTTCGACTACGACAACGACGGGGCGCTTGACCTGTTCCTGGCCAACGGCCACCCCGACGACATGATCGACAACTATTCGCAGCAGGTGAGATTCCGCGAGCCGCTGCTGCTGTTCCACCAGGAGAAGGGCATGCTGCACAACGTCAGCGCGGAATCCGGACCGGTGTTTGGGAAGGCGTTTGCAGCCCGTGGCATGGCAATCGGCGATTACGATAACGACGGCCGCGTGGACGTACTGATCGGGAATAACGGCGGGCCGCCCGTGCTACTGCACAACAATGCCGGCGCCGGGAACCACTGGCTGGGCGTAAAGCTGGTGGGGACCACATGCAACCGCGACGCAGTCGGCGCGCGATTGACGTGGACAGCCGGGGGGGTGAAGCATTCGCGAGCGAAAAACGGCGGCGGCAGCTATCTCTCGGCGCACGATCCGCGCGAGGTGTTGGGGACCGGCACTGCGGCGCAATTGGATTCGCTCGAGATCCACTGGCCGCTGCCCAGCGGGAAAATCGAGCGCTTCACGGATCTGCCGGTGGACCGGTATATCACGATTGTCGAAGGCAAGGGGGTTCAGAGTTCCTAGTGCTGCTCCCCGTGTTGGCCCTCATGATGTTTGTCGCTGACCAGGCTTCCCCACCCTCCTTCGAGGCTCTGTCGCGCCAGGCCGAGGCCGCCCGCAATTCCAAACAGTTGGAAAAGGCGTTGAACCTTTACCGCGAAGCACTGGCTTTGAAGCCGGAGTGGGAGGACGGCCTCTGGAGCGCGGGTTCAATAGCCTACGATCTCGATCGCTATTCGGACTGCGCCGCGATCTTCCACCACATGGCCGAAGTGAAGCCGGAGAGCGCCCCGGCCTGGACCATGGCGGGGCTTTGCGAATACCGGCTGAAGAGCTACGATTCCGCACTCGACAGCTTCGCCCGTGTGGACCACCTCAGGTTTGAGGAGCCGCCGGAACTGGCGCACTCGGCGCGCCTGCATTATGCCCTGCTCCTGACCAAGGCGGGGCGGTTCGAAGAAGCCATTACGGCACTTACCGAACTCACGCGCGTGGATCACAAATCGCCGGAGAGCATCGTGGCCGCCGGAATCGCCGGACTGCGGATGCCGTGGCTCCCCGCCGAGGTTCCGGAACCCCAGCGCGACCTGGTTTACAAACTCGGCGATGCCATGTCTTCCGGGATGGAGATGGATTACCAAACGGCGATCAAGAAATTCGAAGAGCTGGCTGCGCAATACGATTCCGAGCCGAACGTTCACTTCCGGTTCGGCGCTTTCCTGAATATGCAGGATTCGGATCGCGGCATTCGGGAAATCAGGAAGACGCTGCAACTGGCTCCGAACCACGTTCTGGCGCTGGTAAGCCTGACGGCCATTTACCTGAAGCGCGAAGACACCGCGTCCGCGCTTGAATTCGCGGACCGCGCGGTCCAGGCCGCTCCGAACGATTTTTCGACCCACCTGGAATTGGGCCGTGTGCTGCTTGCCAAAGACGAGGCGGCGAAAGCCGTGGTCGAGTTGGGACGAGCGGTAAAACTTGCTCCGCGGAACCCCGATGCCCGCTACAGCTTGGGGACCGCCTACCTGCGGCTGGGGCGTAAAGCCGACGCAACTCGCGAACTCGGAGAATTCAAACGCCTCACCAACGAGAAATAGGAGACTCCGCATGAAAATCGGGATTCGCCCGCTGGCTTTGCTCTGCGCCCTGGCTTCGGCCCAGCAGACGCCGCAGACGCCGCAGACGCCGCTCGTTAAGGCGAACGCGGAAGAGGTAGTTCTGGATATCGTGGTCCGCGATAAGAAGGGTAAGCCGGTGATGGATCTCAAGCCGGATGAACTTACGGTCACCGATGCCGGGACGAAACAAACAATCACCAGCTTCCGGCTGGTGCGCGGCGCGGAGGCGGTCGCCCCTTCCGGCGCGACGACCAACCTCAATCCGCTGCAACAGCTCCGGCTGGTCACCCTGGCTTTTGAAGCGATGCCCGCGCCTGACCAGCGGCGGCTCGCCCGAAGCGCGGCGCTCGACTTGATTAAAGGAGAGCAGGGCGCCAATGTGTTCTATTCCGTGGTTGTGATCGACACGCAGCTCTCGGTTCTCCAGCCGTTCACGGCCGATAAGGACAAGCTCGCTCAAGCGATCGACCATGCCACACAGGGTCTTGGCGGTCCGAAGCTCGTTTCCGAATCGGACGCGATCCTTTCGGAGCTCAAGCGCACGGTGGCAAGCGGCGTGAACCAGGACAGCGATATCCGCGCGGCGGCCGGTCAGGCGGCGGCGCAGCCGGTGAGCAACGGCGCGCAGGCCCTGGACGCCAAGCTGGCGTCGGTCATGCTCGATATGCTTCGCATGGACGCGAACGTGGTGGGCCAGGGCACCCGGCTGACGCTGACGGCGCTGAAGTCGCTGGTGCAGGGCTTGCAATCCATGCCCGGAAGGAAGTCGGTCCTGTATTTCACTTATGGGATGTTTCTGACGCCGGAGCTGGACGCGCCATTTCAGGCGCTCACCAGCCTGGCCAACCGGTCGAATGTCACGTTCTATTCCGTGGATACGCGCGGCGTCATGATTTCCTCGCAAAATTCCGGAGCGACGGGAATGCTGAACGGCGCGGCGGGCGCCAGCCATACCACCGTCAACCGAACCGAAGGCGCCACCACCAAGGACGAGATCATGGCGTCCGATAACGCCGAGATTTCCGGACGCGCCAATACCCAACTCGCGATACGCGATTTGGCCGAGGCTACCGGCGGGTTTCTCATCGGCGACAGCAACGACCTTCGCACGCCGCTTCGCCAGGTCAACGAAGAGATTGCGAGTTACTACGAGCTGTCATTCAGCCCGGAAATCAAGAACTACGACGGGAGCTTTCGCAAGCTGAGCGTCGGCACGAGCCGCAAGAATCTCGTGATTCACGCCCGGAACGGGTATTTCGCTCTGCCGCCCGAAGCGCGCGCGGCGGGGCTGCAACCCTTCGAATTGCCGCTCTTGAAGGCGATCTCAGAGGGCAAACCCCTCCAGGATGTGGGCTTCCGCGCGGGTGCTGTGCTGCTGGAGCCGAAGCCGTCCGGAACCGACGTGGCGCTGCTGGTGGAGGTGCCGCTGCGTTCGCTCCAGGGGAAGGCCGACGCTCAGCAAAAGGCGTTCGACGTGCACTGTTCCCTGGCCGCACTGGTCAAAGACCCCAGCGGAGCCGTGGTCCAGCAGTTCTCGCGCGACCGCTCCTTCCACGTTTCGGCGGAGCAGTTGAAGCTCGGTAACTTCGTCGATAAGGAAACGGTAACAATCCCGCCCGGAAAATACACGTTGGAATCCGCCGTGATGGACCGCGAGACCGGCAAGACCGGCGTGGAGCGGTCGGCCTTCGAAGTGCGCCCCGCCGGGAAGGGTGTCGGGATTTCATCGCTGACGGTGATGCACTCGTATACTCCGAATGCCAAGGGCCTGAATCCGGACGAGCCGTTTCAATTTCAAGGGGGCAGCGTTACGCCGACTCTCGAAACGGATATCTCCAAGGCCGCCATTCCTGTTTTGCGGCTCTTTTTTACGGTTTACCAGGAGCCTTCCATCTCTGCCCACCCCACGGTCGAGATTCAGTTTCTGCAAAACGGGAAGGTGCTGGCCAACGTACCCATGCAACTGCCGGAGGCCGACGCGCGCGGTCGAATCCCGTACCTGATGACCATTCCGACTACGGCGATCCCGCCCGGCACTTACGAACTGCGCGCCACGGCGAAACAGGGAGCGACCGTCGCCCAGACGTCGACCACGGTGCACTTCCTGCCTTAACGGGCGTTACTTCCGCCGTGCGGACAGACTGTTAACATTCCCGTAAATGCAGCGTTAACCCTGTTGACGGTTAAGCGCGATGCGTATATACTTCTGCAAGCCTCGGCAGGGGATATGACGCACTCGGACGTTAGTCTCGCGGCCGTAAAACGCGAGTTGGAAAAACACGAGCTGGAAACGATTTTGAGTTCCGGCATTTTCGAACGCGCGCCGAACCTGGAGCACTTGCTCAGGTACGTCTGCGGCAAGTACTTCGACGGCGCGACCAACGAGATCAAGGAGTACAGCATTGCGGTGGATGCGCTCGGCCGTTCGCCGGATTTCGACCAGAAGCGCGATTCCATCGTGCGGGTTGAGGCGCACCGGCTACGGAAGCGGCTGCGGGATTATTACGCGACCGGCGGCGCCCTGCACAAACTCCGGCTGGAAATTCCGTCCGGACAGTACGCTCCGCGTTTCGTGCCGCAGGAGCCTGCCGTCCCCGAGAACGGGCATGGCGCCGAACTGCCGGCAGTAGTCCCTTCGACCGTTCCCGAAGCCCCGGCTTCCGGGCTGCCGGATGAGACCGCGGCCCCGCTTCTTCCGCCGGTCCGGAAACAGCGGAGTTGGCGAAGTTCGGCACTTGCCGCGGGAATCCTGTTTGTCCTGAGCGCAGGCGCTGCCGTCATCCATTACGCAAGCCCGGGCGTGCAAGCGCAAGGCTCACCCGGGCGGCCGGTCCTGGTGCCGGTCGCGGCGCCGGGGTCGCAGGAGGTGCGGCTGCTCGCCGGGCTGGACGGCGGTCGATACACGGACCGTTCGGGGCGCGTCTGGGAGAGCGACCGGTACTATCACGGCGGCTCGGTATTCGACTCCGGAGATCGGCCCATCGCCGGCACCCGCGAGCCCCGGCTGTACCAAACCCGGCGGGAGGGCGATTTCAGCTACGACATCCCGCTGGCGCCGGGCGTTTACGAACTCCGCCTCTATTTTGCCGAGACGCTTTACGGCGACGGTAATGCCGGGGGCGGCGGCGAGACCAGCCGGCTCTTCGATATCTCCCTCAACGGGAAAATGACCCTACACGATTTTGACGTGATCGGCGAGGTTGGGCCGACCGCCGCGGATATTCGTGTGTTCAAAGACGTCACGCCGGCGGCGGACGGCAAATTGCATCTGAGGTTTGAAAAAAATACGAATCCCGCGTTCGTGAACGCGATCGAGATCACGCCCGGGATCCCGGGAAGGCTGCGGCCGGTCCGGATCGTCTCGCGGGATCACGGATATACCGACAAAGAGGGACGCGCCTGGGAGCCGGACCGTTACGTGAGCGGCGGCCAGTTAGTGGTGCGGACGCAACCGGTGGAGACCACGGGAGATCCGGAGCTTTTCCGCGGCGAGCGCTTCGGTAATTTGCGCTACGCGATCCCGGTTCCGCCGGGACGGTACGGTGTCACGCTGTACTTCGCCGAAGCCTGGTTCGGTCCGGGAGCCGCGGCAGGCGGCGGTGCCGGCAGTCGCCTGTTCGATATCGCGGCCAACGGCATCCTCTTGCGGCGGGCGTTCGACATCTTTAAGGAGGCGCACGGAAGTCACCGGGCGGTCGCCTTCACGGGTCACGGGCTCGAACCCGATGCCCAGGGCAAGCTGGAACTCTGGCTGCACCCGGTCCGCAACTATGCCTGCGTGGACGCGATCGAAGTAGTGGACGAATCGGCGCCGGGCGATTCGCGATCGTAGGGCGATGTCTCGCTCCCGGCGGTCGCGGCTCAGTAAGAGCGTGGTTCGAGCGTAATCCAAGACCGGGCCGTGACTGAGTTCGTCCGCGGCGACCCACCCGATGGCTGCCGCCTCGTAGTCCTTCCCACGGCGACGCGGCGCAGATGACGCCGGCCGGTTATCGCGGCGGTGAGGTGTCAGTTCAGTTGCCGGCGCGGCAGCCGAGTTCGGTCGCGGCGATCCGCCGGATGGCTGCCGCCTCGTAGTCTTTCCCGCGGCGAAGGTAATTCTGTTCGACGTTGCTCGAGGCGGCGCAGATGTCGTTGTGGACCAGCGGACACTCCACGTTGAGGCTGAGCGACGCGCCGTCCCGGCTGACGGCACAGCCTTGCGGATCCACCTGTTGGTACAAGTTCAGCAGTTCATTGTTGATCTGTGTGCGGTTCGGATCCACGGCCAGCGCCTCGACCAGGGCGAGGGCGGCCTTATGGGGTTGTCCGGAATCCCTGTAGGCGCCGGCCATTTCCTGCAGGAGGTCGGGATCGGAACCCAGTTGATGGCCTTTCTCGAACGACTCGACCGCATCGGGCAAGTCTCCGAGCCGCCGGTAGGTCCGGCCCAGCGACAGGTAAAGCGCGGATGGAATGGAGGTGAGGCCGCGCGCGCTCCACTTCGGGTTCTCCGCGCGATAGCGGGCGCTCCAGGCAAGCTCGATCCTCCGGCTGCGCAGGAGCGCGGCGAGCGACTGCCGGTACCAGGAATCCGCGCTCGTGCCGGCGGCGTTGCTCCCAGTCGCGCTGCCGGAAGCCACCCTTTCTCCCATGAGCCGGTAGAGGTCGCCGGCGTTGCGGTACGCCATCGGCACGTTCGCAGTGTCCGGCAGGCCATCGAGAATCGCCAGCGTGCGGTGCATTTCTTCGAGCGAACGGTCCCAATCCGCGCCGCTGACGGGGGGCGGGTGGGCGGCTGCGTTCAGATGGGTCTTGTAGCTCCCCGGAGCCGCCTCAACCGCGCTCCGCCAGAAGCGCTGGGGGTCCGCATAGTCGCTGTTGCGAGCCCACGTTCGGGCGGACGCAGCCAGCAGAATGACGAGCGCGGCAACTCCCGCGGCCTGGGCGCGCTTTTCGCGCAATGCCAGAAGGCCGTACACAGCCAGGATCGCAAACGCCAGCGACGGCAGGTAGAGAAACCGTTCCGCCATGATGCTGCCGATCCGCAGCAGGAGATTCGAAACCGGAGAGAGCGTGACGAAGAAGAACGCCACCGCAAAGAACAACGGCTTGTGCCGCGTTCTGTTCCTCCATGCCGCAAAAACTGCGGCGAGGCATCCGGCCAGAGCCAGGATCGCCGCCCAGTCGTTCCAGCGGAAAAGCGGTATCTGGTTATAGCTGTAATCGTACGAGAGACTCGCCGGCCACAACCAGAGAAGAACGTAGTGCCCAATCACTTTGACGGCCGACATCCGGGCCGTCCAGAAGCCCGCGCCGAGCAGCGGATTGTCGCCGAATTGCGTTGCCAGCACCGGCAAGTTCGCCAGGACCACGGCGCGGCAGACCAGATAGACGAGACACGGGAGCACCGTGGCTGCATATCCCGGCAGCCGCGCGCGCCACGATGATTTCCGGTCAAAGGTGAAATCGAAGGCGACAAGAACCGCGATGGCCACGATGGCGCTCTCCTTCGAGAACATCCCGGCAGTCATCGCGAGCGCCAGGCCCGCCAGCCACGCGGCTTTGCGCCACCCGGTTTCACGGAACGCCCGGCGATGGCACAGCAGGGCCGCAAGCACCCCGAAGGCGGACACCAAATCTGCTCGTCCCACCACGTTGGTCACGGATTCCGTCTGCAGGGGGTGGAGTCCCCAAAGCGCCGCCAGGAACAGCGCGATCGGGATCTGTTCGAAAATCGCGAGGCCCAGCGCGTACACCAGGATCACATTGGCGATGTGGAGGGCGAGGTTGATCCAGTGGTATCCCTCGGGGTTGGCCCCGTTTCCGAGGACGGTGTAGTTGAACAGGTAGCTGAGCGTGGTCAGGGGGCGGTAGAGCCCGGTCGGCGCATCTTCCCAGTACTGCCCTACAAGAATCCGGTGAAGCTGCACCGGCGACACGCTATGGACGCGCGCGTCCTTGAGGATGATTGCTTCGTTATCCAGCAGAAGCGGCGCATCGAGCGAATTCGAGTAGACCAGCAGGACCGCTCCCGCCAGGATGGCGAGCGGCAGCAGGTGCCTGGTCCAGCCCGGACGCCCGGTGGGCAAGGGCTTTGAAGGCTTTGCTGCATTTGCTCTCTCGCGCTTCACAATTTCCTATTTTTAACATGATGGCATTAGTGCCCGAGGATGCCGCGCGATTCGTCCACTTTGAGGAACTGGTTGGCGATGACCTTTCCCAGTTGCTGTTTCGTGCCGCTGGGCCAGTCGATCTCGACGGTCGCGGCGTTGTCTGTGCCCAGCCCGAAGGTCAGCGCGAGGTCGCTCTGCGAGCAGTAACTGGAGCCGCTGCGGACCATGTTCCACTGCTTGCCCGAAGGGCCGGTCACCCGCACCACGGCGCCGATACCGTCCCGGTTCGATTTCGACCCCACCAGCCGCAGGCAAAGCCAGTGGTTCCGGTTTCCGCCGTCGTTCCGGAAGAGATACGCCGGGCCGTTGTTGGTCGAGATCAGCACGTCGAGGTCGCCGTCGCGATCGAAATCGGCGTACGCGGCGCCCCGCGCCACCATGGGGCGGGTGAAATCCGCGCCGACCGTCTTCGAGACGTTCTCGAACTTCCGCCCGCCCAGATTGCGGAACAGCAGCGGCGCTTCGCGGTAACTCACCTTGGGCTGCACCCGGCCGATCTCGTCTTCGATGTGGCCGTTGGCGGCCAGGATGTCCGGACGGCCGTCGAGATCGTAATCGAAGAAGAACACGCCGAACGCCAAGGTCAACAGGCTGGCACGGCCGACGGTGGAGGTGGGCGCCTCGTCCACGAACAGCCCGTTGCCCTCGTTGTGATATAGGCCCAGCATCTGGTTCGAAAAGTTTCCCACCAGCAGGGCCGGGCGGCCGCTGCCGTCGTAATCGCCGGCGTCCACGCCCATCGCGCCGCGGGCCACGCCATCCTCGCCGTATGCCACTCCGGCGGTCATGCCTTCTTCGGTGAAGGTGCCGTTGCGGTTGTTGCGGTAGAGCTTGTTCGGCTGCGTGTCGTTTGACACGAAGAGGTCGGGCCAGCCGTCGCCGTTGTAGTCGAGCACCGTCACACCGAGCGACTTACTCGTGGGATCGCCAAGCCCTGCCTTGGCCGCGACTTCTTCAAACTTGCCGTTGCCCAGATTGTGGTAGAGCCGGGATGCCGTGCCCTTGTAGGATTCGGGGGTGCAGTACGACTTTGTAGACCCATCCAGAGAGCACGAAAGGTCGTGCGCCGGGTCCCACTGCACGTAGTTGGCGACGAACAGGTCGAGCTTGCCGTCGCGGTCGTAGTCGAACCAGGCGGCGCTGGTTCCGAAACTCGCGTTGTGGATGCCGGAGTCGCGGGTGACGTCGCGGAACTTCCCGTTGCCTTCGTTGTGGAACAGGTGGTCGCCGCCCAGCGCCGTGATGTAGACGTCGTCACGGCCGTCGTTATCGTAATCGGCGATGGCGACTCCAAGCCCGTACATTTCGATATCCAGGCCGCTGCCTGCGGTGATGTTTGTGAACGTGCCGTTGTGATTGTTGCGATAGAGTGCGGCGATGGTTTTGCGGCCGCGCGGGGTCCAGTCCTTGCTGTTGATCAGCAGGATATCCGGCCAGCCGTCTCCATCGGCATCGAAGAACGCGCATCCGGCCCCGAGCGTTTCCGGGAGGTACTTCTTGCCCGCGCGTCCCGCGTTGTGCGTGAAATGGATGCCAGCGCGGGCGGTCACGTCGGTGAACTGAATGGGCGTGGAGGGCAGCGTGGCCGCGATCAGTGCGGCGCAGATTGTTGGCGTGGCAAGGGCAAGGTGCCGGATTGTCATCGGAAATCCCCGGGTACGGCGCTCTCGTGATCGTGGATCGGCTGCCGCTCGTTGTTGTCTTCGGGGCTCACGGCGCGCCTTAGGGCCGTGATGGACTGCGACGATTCTTCGGCCTTAAAGCGGCGGAACAGCTTCTCTTCGCGGGTGGCGGCCGCGGTATCGCCCAGGCCGCGCGCGCACAGCATCCAGGTATAGTGCATCTGCACATCCTCGGGGTCTACGCCCGCTACCTGCTTCAGTGCATCCACCGCCTGGCCATAGCGGCGCTTGAGAAAGAGAATGCGGGCGATCTGGTTCAGCACCACCCGGTCCCTCGGGTACTGCCCGCGGACGCGCTCGAGCGATTGCAGCGCACCGTCGTAATCGCCGTCGGCCTTCTGCACCGCCGCTTTGAAAAACCAGATGCGGCCGAACTGCGGAGCGATCGCCTCGGCTTTCGCAAGGTACGGTTTGGCGGCGTCGGTTTCGCCTTCCTGGACCAGCGCCCTGGCCACGTTCAGCCATCCGTCGGCGTAGCCGGGCTCGGCTTCCGTGACTTTCTGAAACGCGTACTCCGCGCCTTTGAGGTCGCCCTGAAGCAGCAGGCCGATGCCCCAATCGTTCCACCGTTCGCGGTCCTGCTTGCGAACCACGGGCGTCCAGTCAGGGTGCCCGAGCGGAATCGACACTTCGGATTTCGCCAGCGTGACAATGGGGAAGTCCGGGATGCATCCGCGCACGTTCCCGGACACATTGGCGGGAACCGCTCGCGGATCGAAGTCGTATTCCAGCCCGTTGTGATCGGGACCGATGAGCGAACGGTCCTGCCCCGGTTTCGGCACTCCGGCATAGGCGAACTGCGTGTAGTACCACGCGAATTTGCGGTAATTCAGCTTGGCGAGGAAGCGAATCGGGCCGCGCGCCTGCTTAGGCACCTTCACCAGGTAATGCGCCACGTCGGCGGCGCCGGGCGGGATCAGCCGGACATACAGCAGGCTGCGCGCCTGCCACGCGTTGCGCTTGTTGATCGGGTTCCCCTGGGCGTCGAGCTGGTACGACTTATAGAAATGCGCTCCCGGCTCCACCGGTCCCTTGCCGTTGCCGGTGACGTCGCCGCTCCAGAAGATCAGGCGGCCGTCGGCGTCCTTCGCCTGCAGTTCGAGCCAGGTGTCGAACGCGTCCACCGTGCCGCCGGGGAAGAAGTGCCCGACCTTGCGCGTGCGCACCACGACGTCCACCCGCACGGTGCTGCCCGGCTCAAGCGTGGCGGTTTCGATCGGCGCCGCGACCTTGCCCACATCGCGAATCACGGCTGCGCCGGACTGCTCCGCTTCCTCGCCCACCGCGAACGTGGAACTGGCCTGAACGGTGTCGCTGCGCCGCGGCATCTCCGTCCCTTTACGGCCGCCCGCCGGAGACGCGGCAAAGATATCCACGGAAACAAAGCCCGACTTCAGAAAGTCTTCCGTCGCTTTGAGCTGCGCGGCGTCCTGGTTGGCATACGGGACAGCCGTGTTGGCCGCGGCGAAGCGGTGCGAGTGCACCTTGCCGTCGTGGTTTCCCGGATCCTGCGAGTTGATCAGCGGCATGTGGCAATCGGCGCATGCCTGGCTTTTCGCCGGATAGTAGAACGACCGCGCACCCTGCCCCGAGACACCGCTCGCCTGCCAGTTATCGTACTCGTTGAAGCCGCGCAGCCAGCGGTAATCGTTCACCGGGACATCCAGGTGGACCTTGTGGCACGCGGAACAGAACTCGGACGACTGCCGGGTCATGAACGGCTTGAGGAAGGTCGCTTTGTGCGGCTTGGGGTTCAGGTACGTCAGGAAATAATCCGCCGCGCGGATCACGCGATTGTGGCTCGAGGCGAGCTCATGCAGCGGCGGATACTCCACCCGGAAATCTCCGTTCCCCATGCTGCTATCCACGTGCACGATGGCGTGGCACGACATGCAGCCCAGGCCCGCGTGAGCCTCCTCCGTGTCGATCTGTTCCTTGATCGGCCGGTCGAAGCGTCCGTTGAAGAAAACGGCGTGATCGTGGCACCCGGCGCACCACTTACTCGGCCGTGTCCCGACGGTGTCCTGCATGTACTCGATGGCTTTCCGGTAGAACTGGTTATTGAACGACGCGAAGTGGTGCATCGAGCTTTTCCACTGTTCGTAGATATCCTTGTGGCACTGGCCGCAGGTTTCCGAATCCATGAAGAAGTTCGAAGGGATGATCTTCCCGGTGTTGGTCTGCGCCGAGGAGGGCGCGAACGGCGACTGTGCGCCTGCGCCTTCCCGGTCCATCGAAAGCGGCGGGCTGACCGGGTTCACGATGAAGTTGTCGGGGTCGGGCCGCACCGTGCGCCAGAGCGCGGCGGTTGCGGGCAGCAGCACCATTAGGGAGACGCACACGGCAAAGGCCGCCCGGTAGCGGCCGGCGCCGAACACGCGCCAACCGATCAACGCTACCGCGGTCAGTGCCAGCGCGATATGCAGCCAGAGCACCCACCGGTGCTGCAAAGTGTTGCCGGCCACCGTGAGATACACCGCCGGAATTGCGGCGGCAACGAACGCGCCGCATTCGCGCGGGTAGCGCGGCGCCCAGCGGATGGCCAAACCGGCGAGCAGAAGTCCCACGCCGAGGTGCAGCAGGACGTTGGCTTCATAAAAAATGCTGGCCTGTGCGAATGCGGCCAGGTACGCGCTGTTGACGATCAGAAAACCCAGGGCATAGGGGACGTATCGTTTCATGGGGTCGTTTCAGGCCCGGTTGGCGCAAGAGACCGGATCAGTCTCAGGGCCGGGCGCGTATTGTATTGGCGCTGGTATTCCTCGTGAAGTCTGTCCTGCGGATAGTGCTCGCCCGCGGGATAAGGATAGCTGCTCATTCCGTGGAAGGGCAGCGGCAGTACGGTTTGGGAAAAGGCCGTGTTCGCGTCCGCGTCTTTGGCCCAGCCATCCACCAGAAGCAGAAAATCGCGCTTCCACCCGGCCGGCAACGGCGGCAGGTTCCGGGCGTCGAAGCGCAGACGGATTTCGTCGCCCGAGCCCATCAGTACCATGCGATCGTCCGGTTCCTGCAGAAGCGTGTTCACGTCGCCGTAGCGGGTGTACTTGCCGGAAGTCGGGTTCCACGACGAGGTGAAGCTCACGGTCTGATAGTCGAACTGTTCCGGCTGTTTCCGCTGCGGGTCGATGGTCGGGCGCGAGAAGCCGCGGAAATGCAGGTCGCCGGCAAGCGAGGGAAGCGTGGTCAGGCGTGCCGGTGGCGGCGCATCGTTTTCGACCAGGAATGCCTCGTCCCAGTACACGCACAGGTTGGTCACGATGCGGACTTCGCGCGACGCGGAGAGAAACTTCCCGCTCAGATCCACCGCCATCGGCTTGGGCTTGCCGGAAGGGATCCCCATGTCTTCGACCACCGTCTTCCAATTTCCGGCGGCATCCTTGACCTGGAGGTATGGGAAGGTCAGGTCCTTGTGCGCCTCCATCGCGGAGAGGAAGGTGCTGCCGTCCGCCCAATCGACCCATCCGTAGAGAACCAGCGCGGCGTGGTTTCCGGGTGCGGCTTTCCCGAAATCCAGATCGAGCGTGTGGGACTCCGCGACGCCGGCGGCATCGCGCCGGAACGAATCGGGGTACTTCGCATCGCGGTGCAGCAGAGCGGGCAGGACATCCGCCCCCTTCTGATCGCGGGCGGATACGGGATACACGGGGCGATCCACGCCGAACAGGCGGAACTCGGGGAACGGCGGCGATTTGAACTTCTCGTTGGTGACGATCCCGATGTTCGCCGGATGGTCCACGGCCTGTAGCCGCACCTGGTCGATGTAGGAGACCTCGTGCAGTTCCTCCGTGATCCGGACGTCATACCCGCCGTCGCGTTCCTGAAGCGCTTCGCCGGGAATCGAGACGTACTCGTCGTGATCGACCGGGAAATAACGGCCGTCGCCCGAACTGGCGCCCAGCGGAGCGACACCGAGCACGTCGGTGATGAACTGGTAGCGCTTGCCGTTCCAGGTGAAGATCATGGGGCACGAGCCGGAAAGCCGCTGCGCTTCCTCAATGGTCACCAGCTTATTGATGGGCTGGTTCATTTCGTTCTGGATCAGGCCGTTCGGCCAGGTGATGCGGACGGTATCCACCTGCGTCCGGCTGCCCAGCCGGAAAACCAGCGGAAGCCCGGCCCAGGTCTGTTTCTGATAGCTCGTTCCGGATTTCACCTCGACTTTGGCGCCGATCGGGGACTTCAGGTTCTTCACGCCCTTGAGTGCGATCTCGATCCAGTTGCCGTAGTCGGGTGTCACGTCGCGATCGACGCTCAGTGTGCCGTCACCCGCGAGCGAGATGCGGTCGAGCCGCCCGTTGCCTTCGAAATCGGCCGAAACCGCGGCGGGGAGTTTCGCGGCGGGCGCAGGCTGGAAGCCGCCGGCGTGGTTCAGCAGGACGAGCGGCGGTTCGGCGGCCAGATCGGTGCGGCCGTCATGGTTGAGGTCCTCAGCCGGCAGGAGCGCCGATCCCGCGGGCAACTCTTTCAGGTCGATCGCCTGGTAGTTCCCCGCCAGACGGTCGCGGTAGAGAACACCGGCGCGGTTCTGGTAGGAAGCCACGAGGTCGAAACCCGGCGTATCCGGTTCGAGATCGAACGGGACGGCGGTCAAGGCGTGTCCGGCGGCGAACGGAAAGCGCGCGGTCTCATCGCCGAATCCTGCCTGGCCGTTATTCCGAAGCAGTTTGGAATTGTCGCCGAAAAGGAAGAGGTCGAGATCGTAATCGTGATCGTAGTCGAGCCAGACTGCCTGGCGGAACGAGCCCGCGGCGAGGTCGGCCTGCTTCTTGAATTTTCCGTTGACGTTTCGATACAGCATCGCGCGCTGCGTGGTGAGCACGGCGAGATCCGGAAAGCCGTCGTTATCGAAATCGCCGGGAGCGATGGAGACTACATCGCGCAAGCCCTCGAGGCCGGAATCCGTCACCGGTGTTGCACCATTGCGGAACACGGCGACGCGCGCGGGCGACCATGCGATCAGGCTGGCGCGGGGTCCGCCATCGAGGCTGAGCGCGACGGCGCCCGTGAATTTCTCGCCAAGGCGCTGGCTGCGGTAGACCGGCGGCGCGGGACTTGCGGCGGGCAAGGCGTCCGCCGGATCGTAAATCTCGGCGTACCAGCTCCAGGCCATGTCTTCCGGGACGGCGGCGCCCTCCTGCGATTTTTTCAACTGCTGGAACACGCGAAGCTCTTTCGCGGCATCCGCCGGGCGCTGCATCTGCCGGTACATTCCGAAAAGCTGAAAGTGCGGAGCGGCGAGCAAGGGGTCGAGATCGCGCGCGATCTCGAACTGCTTGAGGGCGGCCTGCGGGTTGCCCTGGGCCTTGAGGATCGTGCCCATCTGGTAGTGCGTGGCGGGCTCATTGGGCACCAGGCGCGCCATCTCCCGGAACTGCACGAGGGCGGCATCGAGGTCGCCCTGGTTTTTATAGGTGATCCCGAGGTTAAACCAAGTGTGCGGCAGCTTCGGATCGAGTTTCTGCGCCTTCTGCAACTCGGCGATTCCGGTCTTCGCGTCTCCCGCGCGCAGCAGGGCGAGCCCGTAGTTCACGATCTCGCGGACGGAATCGGGGGCGATGTCCAGCGCCTTGCGGAACTCCGTAACCGCCTGCGCCTGCGTGGTGGGGTTCTCGTAGAACGCCTTGCCCAGATTGCGGTGGCGCCACAACTCCGCGTCGTCGCGCCTGGCGCTTTGCGCAAACAGGACCAGCGCGACGGAACCAGACACTGCCGCAGAGATCCAGATCAAACGCTGCAGACGATTACCCATATCCCTCTAGTGTGCACCGGCGGCGGCTCGGAATGTCTGACAGGATATATCTCAGGAGAGAAATCCAGCAATAATAGGAATATATTAGAGGACCCACGGGCCCTTCCGTTATGCGCCTTTCACAGGGAAGATCACCCACAACCCGGTTGCTTGCAGGGCTGGCGATTACGCTGACGGCCGTGGGGCTCTATTCGGGGTTCACGGTTGTGCAGTTGCGCAGCCTGGAACATCTCCAGGCCGATACCATCGACCGAAACCGTGCCGATTCCCTGCTGCTGTTGCGCATCCAGAACGACCTCAACTCCCTGGCCCTGGCGATGCGCGACATGACGGAGGGTACGGAGCCCTATCCGCTCACCGCGTGGAAATCGCAGATGCAGCGGATCCGGACCGATCTCGACGACGCGATTGCCCGGGAGACCGCTTTGTTTTCCGCCGGCGGCGACACGGAGCAGCGGACCTACATCAAGACCTCCGTCGCACAACTCTGGGACGCGGTGGATCGTATGTTTGCGATGGCGCAACAGGGGCAGGAGACCGAGGCGCGGTCGCTGATCCGGCTGTCGCTCGAGGCGCGGCAGGAGGCCCTGACCACGGCGGTGGCGCGGTTGCTGGTCCAGAACAACGAAACCGAGCAGGAAGCCGCCGCCAGCGTACAGGCAGTCTATACCGGCGCCGCGCGCAACCTCTACGTCTTCGTGGCGGCCATGCTGGTGTTGATCCTTTTCACCAGCCTCTACCTGGTGCAGTACAACCGGCGGCTGTTCCTGGAGGAGGCCGCGCAATCCGAGCGGCGCAGCGAACTCGCGCGCCAGTTGATCTCGATGCAGGAGAGCGCGTTCCGCTCCATTTCCCGCGAACTTCACGACGATTTCGGCCAGATCCTGACGGCCATCGGCACGATGCTCCAGCGGACGGGCCGCAGGCTGTCGCAGGATCCCGAGTCTCTGCGCGCCGATCTCCGCGAGGTGCAGGAGATCGTCCAGACGACGCTCGAAAAGGTTCGCACCCTCTCTCACGCCCTGCATCCCGTGATCCTCGACGAGATCGGACTGGAGAGCGCGGTGGATCAGTATTTGCCGGCCTTCGAAAAGCAGACCGGGATTACCATACAATTTGAGAAGTCCGGAACGGTACGTGAACTGGACCGCGGGGTGACCATTCATCTCTACCGGGTCATGCAGGAAGCCTTGAACAACGTCGCGAAGCATTCCAAATCCAAGCGGGCAGCCGTGCGTCTGCGCTATTTGCCGGAAGCGGTGGTGCTCGAAGTGGAAGACGAGGGAGTGGGGTTCGACGCTGCCGAGGGGAAGGGAATGGGCCTGATTTCCATGCGCGAGCGGGCCGAACTCGTAAAAGGACATCTCGAGATCGAGGGGCATGCGGGCCGGGGAGCCAGGGTCCGGCTCCTGGTCCCGACAGCCGCACAGGAGAGCCATGCCGGAGCCTAGCATTACCGTACTTCTGGTGGACGACCACAGCCTGGTGCGCCGTGGATTCCGCCGGCTTCTGGAGGACGATCCCGAGATCCGGGTCGTCGGCGAGGCCGAAGACGGTCACCAGGCCGTGGAGTTGGCGGCGCAGTTGCGGCCGCGCGTGGTGGTGATGGATTTCGCGCTGCCCAGTATGAACGGCGCGGTCGCGGCGCGGCAAATTCTGAAGTCGGCGCCCGAGACCGCGATCCTGATCCTCAGCATGCATTCGGAGGCCTCTTACGTCCGAACCTGTTTGGAAGCGGGAGCGCACGGCTACCTGCTCAAAAACGCGATGGATCTGGAAATGGTGAGCGCCGTCAAGAAGGTGGCGGCCGGTGAGCGGGTGCTCGATCCGAGGCTGGACCCGTCGGCTTTCGCGCCCGACGCCCAACTGCCGCAACTCACTACCAGGGAACTCGAGGTGCTGCAACTGATCGTGCACGGCAAGTCGAACAAGGAAATCGCCGCGGTGCTCGGGTTGAGCGCGAACACGGTGGCGGTGCACCGGGCCAATATCATGCAGGCGCTGGGGATCCATAATACGGCGGAACTGGTGGTCTACGCCATCCGCCAGGGGCTGGTCAGTATCGCGTGACCCGGCGGACTTTTCTTCTCGGCGCCGCGCCCGCGTTCGCCTCCGCTCCCGGCGGACTGGGCTTTCAGTTAGCCGACGTGAGCGCGGCCGCGGGGCTGCGCTTCCGACACAACAGCGGGGCCTTCGGAGCCAAGTACCTGCCGGAAACGATGGGGCCGGGCTGCGCGTTCCTCGACTACGATGGCGACGGCTGGCTCGACATCCTGCTGGTGAACGGCACCAACTGGCCCGGCCGTTCCGGGCCCAAAGACACGCTGCGGCTCTACCGCAACAACCGCAACGGAACGTTCACCGACGTGACCGAGCGCGCCGGCCTGGCGATCGAAATGTACGGCATGGGCGTGGCGGTCGGCGATTATAACAACGACGGCTTTCCCGACCTGCTGATCACCGCCGTCGGCCAGAACCGCCTCTTCCAGAACAACGGGAAGGGACGCTTCGTGGATGTGACGGAGAAAGCCGGGCTCGGCGGGCGGAGCGCCTTCAGCATGTCCGCGCTCTGGTTCGACTACGACCGCGACGGTCTGCTCGACCTGCTTGTCTGCAACTACGTCAAATGGTCGCCGGAGCACGACGTGTTTTGCAGCGTGGACGGAAAGCGCAAGTCGTACTGCACTCCGGAGGCGTATCACGGCGAGACCTGCTGGCTGTTCCGCAACCGCGGCAACGGCACCTTCGAGGACGTCACGGCGCGCAGCGGCATCTTCGATACCAGCTCGAAATCGCTCGGCGCGGCCATGCTGGATTACGACCACGATGGCTGGCCCGACCTGCTGATTGCTAACGACACGCAGCCGAATAAGCTTTACCGCAACCAACGCAACGGCACGTTCGAGGAGGTGGCGGTGCGCGCGGGCGTGGCGTTCAGCGACGACGGGAAAGCTCGCGCGGGAATGGGGATCGATGCCGGAGATTTCGAGAATTCCGGTGCCGAGGGCATCGCGATCACCAATTTCGACAACGAAATGATCGCGCTCTACCGCGCCACTCAGGCCGGATTCACCGACGTGGCGGAGAAGACCGGGGTCGGCCAGGCCTCGCGATCCAGCCTCGGCTTCGGCTGCGCATTCCTCGACATCGACCTGGACGGCTGGCTGGATCTTGTGGCCGTAAACGGGCACATCGACGAAACCGTGCGGCGAATTCGCGGCAATGTAGGGTACGCGCAGCCGCCGCACCTGTTTCTGAACGTCGGCAAGAAGGGTTTCCGCGATGTGGCGTCGCAGGCCGGCGCCGCCTTCGCGCAGCCCAAAGTCGCCCGCGGCCTTGCCTACGGCGACTACGACCGCGACGGCGACCTCGACCTGCTGGTCACGACCAACCAGGGGCCGGCCTACCTTTACCGCAACGACCTGACTTCCGGAAACCGCGCGCTGCGGCTCCGGCTTACCGGGACCAGGTCGAACCGTGACGCCATCGGCGCGGTGGCCCGGGTGTACGATTCCGAAGGCACGCAAATGCGCCGTGTTCGCAGCGGTTCGAGCTACCTTTCGCAGTCGGAACTGACCCTGACCTTCGGCCTGGGACGGCGCACACAGGTCTCACGCCTCGAAATCGAGTGGCCCAGCGGCGCAAAGCAGGAGTTCCGCAATGTTCCCGCCGGCTCGCACCACTGCATCGAAGGCGGCAAACTCACAGTGGGGTAGGCCTCCTGGCCTGCCCGCCGCGCCGAAGGCGCGTGTGTTTTCATTAAAGCCAGTCAGTTAAGCTAGTCTCAGCATGCACGACCAATTCCGCCTGATCACCCTCGACCCCGGCCACTTTCACGCCGCCCTGATCCAAAAAGAAATGTACGCCGGTGTCGCCACCCGCACGGCCGTCTACGCCCCGCTCGGGACCGATCTCGCCGCGCACCTGAACCGCGTTGCCCGGTTCAACGAACGCCCCCGGAATCCAACCTCGTGGGAAGTGGACGTACACGCCTCGCCCGATTTTCTCGAGCGCATGAAAGCCGAACGCCCGGGCAACATCGTGGTTCTCTCCGGGCGCAACCGCGCCAAGATCGGCTACATTCGGGCCGCACTCGAAGCCGGCCTTCACGTGCTTGCGGATAAGCCGTGGGTCATCCGCCCGCAGAATCTCCCCGCGCTGGAACAGGCGCTGGCCCTGGCCGAACGCCGCGGTCTGATCGCGTATGACATCATGACCGAGCGGCACGAGATCACCTCGATGCTGAAGAAGGTCCTGGTGAACGATCCCGATGTCTTCGGCACGATCGTCGAGGGCGCCGAAGAGGAACCAGCCGTCTACATGGAAAGCGTGCACCACATCCTGAAGATGGTGGCCGGAAGCCCGAACCTGCGCCCGGTGTGGTTCTTCGACGTCGAGGAGCAGGGCGAAGCGCTGGCCGATGTCGGAACCCACCTGGTGGACCTGATCCAGTGGACACTCTTCCCGGAGCAGGCGCTCGATCATTTGAACGACCTGAGGATTCTCGCCGCCAGACGTTGGCCCACCGCCATGACGGCCGAACAGTTCCGGCAAGTCACCGGCGAGCCCGGGCCCGCTCTCGATTACTACTGCAACACGCAAGTGTCCTACGCGCTCCGGGGCATTCACGCGAAACTCGACGTGCTATGGCGCTGGGAAGCCCCCGCGGGCGGCGGCGACACGCACCTGGCCATTTATCGCGGGACGAAGTCGCGGGTCGAAGTGCGGCAGGGCGAAGAGGAGAATTACCGTCCGGAGCTGTACGTCGTCCCGCAGGATCCGTCAGTTCCGGGCGCGCTCGAGAGGCGTATTGCGGCGATCGCGGCGGAATACCCGGGCGTTTCGCTCGAGCCTCAGGGATTGCGCGTGCGGGTCACGATTCCGGACGTTTATCGCGTCGGCCATGAAGCGCACTTCGCGCAGGTGGCGATTCGTTTCTTCGACTATCTCCGCAACCCGTCGACCTTCCCCGGTTGGGAGAACCCGTGCATGCTCGCGAAATACGCCGTGAGCACTCGCGGCGTCGAGTTGAGCCGCGGCGCGGCCGTTTAGCACTAAACCCATCAGCAGATCACGACCACGCTCCGCTCAGCCGTGTAGCCCAGTGGGGTAGGCCTCCTGGCCTGCCCAGGCGCGCGGAGCGCGCCTTCGGTGCGCCGGGCAGACCGGAAAGTTCCGCGCGTTCGAGGTAGCCGCGCTGCGGGACACGCAGTCACGATGCCCGGTATTGAAAAGAGCGCAGACCGGGAGGTCCGCGCCACTAACTTTAGCCGAAAACTTTCCGCGCCTTTTCGATGAACGCCGCGACTTTCACCCGCGGGTCGCCCGCGCCGAGTGTCTCCACCGGCAGAAAGCCCCGATAGCCGTGGCGATCGATAATCGCCTTCACCTTGGCGAGGTCGGTCGGGACCTCCTTCGTCCCGTAACCGACGTTTTCCTTGAGCTGCCAGGAAACGGCATAGGGGATCAGTTTGGCGATCTCCTCGTAGGGGTCGCCGGTCCGCAAACTGCCTATGTCCAGGATCGAGCCGAACCATTCGGAATCCACCGCGTTGATGATCCGGATCGCCTGGTCCGCGGTCTTCACGAAATCGTTGTGGTTCTGGAGCCCCACGATGACGCCGTACTTGCCGGCGTAGTTCGCGCACTCGCGAAACAGGGGGACCATCCACTCCGTCACCTGGTCGAAGCTGTAGCCCTCCGGGTGTTTGACCCCCGAGAACACGCGGATCACCGGCGCGCCGAGTTTGGCGGCGACCTCGATCCAGTCCTTCACCAGTTGCACGTCTTTGCGGCGCGTCTCTGGGTTGGTGACGGCGAAGTCGTTCCGCACGCCGGTCCCGCTGAGCGTCACGCCATTGAGAAAAGCGCGGCGTTTCAGGCTGTAGATGTACTGGTCGGTCGGGACCTTGGGGTACCCGGGAAAGTAATACCCGGTAGGGTCCACGGCGGAAATGCCGTGCTCGGCGCAGTAATCCACCACGCCGGCCAGCGTCATGCTGCCGTCTCGCAGGGGAGCGTTGAACGAATAGGCATTCAGGCCGAGCCTGACGCCGACGCCGGAGACCCGGCTGACACCGCGTTGGGCGAATGCCGCGCCCGGCAGCCCGAGCGCGCCCAGCAGGACGCTCCGGCGGGAGTGAGTGGAAGTCATGGGCTACCCCAGCATCTTGACGATATTCCGGTAGCTCACGCGGGCCGCCGCCACCGAATCGCCCCAATCGGCGGCATTGTCCTGCTCGACGCAGTAGTGCTTCATGCCCGCCAGCCCGGCGTTCGCGAAGATCGTTTTGTAGTCCACTTCGCCTTCTCCGACCGGCACCAGCGTAGCGGCGCGCATCCGCTCGGCTTCGTTCATATCCGCGTTCATCAGCTTGATGCCGCGCGCGTCTTTGACGTGCCACAACTCGAACCGGCCTGGGTTCTTGTGGAACATCTCGAGAACATTCTGACCGGCCACCGACGCCCAGCCGATATCGAGCTGCATGGCGACGAGCGCCGGGTCCGTCTCGGCCAGCAGGACGTCGTAAGGCCGCCGTTTGCTGCCTGCGAGAGGCTCGAATTCCATCGTGTGATTGTGGATCAGCATCTTCATGCCGAACTTTTTCGCGATCCCGCCGTGGCGGTTGATTTCCGCGGCGGTGCGCTTGACGGACTCTTCGGTTTCCGCGGGACGTTGGCCGCCACGGCCCCGGCCTGCGGGTGCAGTCGGGCTGGCGCTGCGGATCTCGGTGTACTTGATGCCCATGATCTGGAAGCCCTCGAGTTGTTGCTCCAGGTCCGGCCCGTCGGTCGCCCCAACGTGAGTGCTCGGCGCGCTCAGGCCGTAGCGGTCGAGCATGGCTCGAAACTGCTTCGGCGCCATCTTGGCGTAATCGGTGGCCGGCTCGACCTCCTTGTAGCC
Source organism: Bryobacterales bacterium (assembly GCA_963796485.1). Classification (GTDB taxonomy): domain Bacteria; phylum Acidobacteriota; class Terriglobia; order Bryobacterales; family Bryobacteraceae; genus CAWCDJ01. The sequence continues at coordinate 410,755 of CAWCLV010000004.1, read as the reverse complement.
GATCTCGGCGACCTTGGCCACCGTACCCTCATAATCCTTGGCAGTCAGGTCGCGGACGGTGTAAAGTTCGAGCCCAACCTGCCGTTTCCAGTCCGGGGCTGCCGAAGCGATCTCGGCGCTCCAAAGCAAAGCGCCGGTTCCCGCGGCGGCATTCATCAGAAAATTGCGACGGTTCATGACGTCTACAGTTTATACTTCAAACCGCCGCCTGATTGCATCAGTAGGCGCCGTGCCCATACAGGACCACACGTACGGTCGTCCAAAGAATCTTCAAATCCATGCGGAAGCTCCAGCGGCGGATGTACTCGCAGTCGAGATCCACGCGGCGAAGATAGCTGGTGTCGGCGCGGCCTGAAACCTGCCACAGGCCGGTCAATCCTGGAAGAACCTGTTGGTAGAGAGAGATCGCCGGGCCGTATTTCGCCATCTCTTCCTCCACGATCGGCCGCGGCCCGATCAGGCTCATGTCTCCGCGCAGCACGTTCCAAAGCTGCGGCAGCTCGTCGAGACTCGACCGGCGCAGCAGCCGCCCGACGCGGGTCACGCGCGGGTCCTGCTTCAACTTGTGGCTGTACCGCCACTCCGCGCGGCGCTCCGGATGTTCGGACAGGTATTTTTGAAGCGCGGCATCCGCATTCGCCACCATCGAGCGGAATTTCCATACCCGAAAGCGGCGCTGGTTCCGGCCGATGCGTGTGTGGCCGAAAAATACCGGCCCCCGCGTTTCGAGGACGATCGCAATCGCGATCACTGCCGCGATGGGCAGTGCAAGCATCAGCAGCATCGCGGCAATTGCCACCTCGAGCACTCGCTTCACGGCTTGATTTCTGCGCGAAAACAGAGCGCTTGCGCAGAGATGCGGCGCGGATTCGATCAGCGAAGCTGTGCCCCAGGACCAGTCCACGTCAGGCTATTCTCCTCACCGGCGTTTTTTTATCCAACACGGCAGCATACACACTCTCTGTGTTCACGACCATGAATTCCAGATCGAACCGTCTTTCGAAATTAAGACGGCCCGCAGCGCCCAGGCGTTTCCGGAGAGCGGGGTCCGCTATGAGGCTGGTCAGTGCCGCGGAAAAACCCGGTGCATCCCCGGCGGGCACAATCAGTCCGTTGACGCCGTGTTCCACCGCCTCGCGCACCCCGCCCACATCCGACGCTACTACAGGGAGTTCCGCGCGCATTGCCTCAAGAACGCTGCGCGGGAATGCCTCGGACCGCGAAGAGAGCGCGAAGATCTGAGCGTCTCGCAAAACCTCCGCCGGATCTTTGCGGTAGCCACAAAAATTTACATTTTGCGCAATGCCCAGGGTGGCGGCCAGCCGCCGGATCCCCGGCTCGAGCGGTCCATCGCCAACCAGGTCGAGTTGCCAGGCGCGCCCCGGCAGCAGGGCACAGGCCCTCAGCAGCGTGGCGTGATCCTTGGGCGATTCGAAACGCGCCACGGAACAGATACGGACGGGAATCCGTCCCGGTTCGGCGCGCTGCTCACAGGGAATATCGCGAACGCCGTTGTGGACCACGAAAAGCCGCTCGGCCGGGGCTACGCGCTTCTCCAACGCGAGCCGCTTTTCGTATTCGCACACGCAGACGATCGCGCGGCACCAGCGGGCCGCAATCCGCTCCGCGGCCGTGAAAACCACTCCCGACACGGCGGAGATGCGGGTGCCGATCACCCAGCCGTGCGGCGTGTAGACGGCCGGGATGCCAAGCCGCGCGCAGGACGCGCGTCCCACCCACCCGGCTTTGGCCGTATGGGTCGAGAGCAGGTCGGGCCGGAAATCGCGCAGCGTCCTGGTCACTTCGTTAATGGCCCGCCAATCGCGTACCGGATGTATGTCACGCCTCAGGAACTCGAGGTTCCGGCAGGGAACAGCGGACTTGGCCATTTGTTCGGATACCGGACCGTTTCCGCCCAGCAGCACGAGAACTTCATGGCCACGGTCGAGCATCGCGCGCGCCAGGTCGCGTACGTGGATGCTCGCTCCGCCTACGGCATCGGCCCGCGTGATGAGGTACGCGATCTTCACGCCGCTTCCTTCCGCGAGAGAATTACCAGGAACGCCAATTTTCGGAAGAGAGCGCGCGATGCCGCCGCGGCGGGTGGAAACTCGAGCGCCGCTGCGACCCGCGCTCTTCCGGGCCGGTCGAGCAGCCGGAACCGGATGTAGTCGGATTCGCGCATTTCGTTTCGGAAGTAGCGATCGAATGCCCCGAAGATTTCCCGCCGCGTGCGATAGCGTGTGTACCGGTCGATCCACGCCAACTTGTCGGCCGCCCACCGGCGGGCCGTCGGCGCCTGCTCTTTCCACGTTCCCAGGCCCATACTGCGCAACATCCAAGTGTAATAGAAGCGGATTCGCGAGCCCTGGGGGAACCAGTGCGAAAACGGAATCCCGATGTGTCCCTCACGGAAGACATCGCGCGACGGGAAGATGCTCAGCACGCGGCCGCCCGGCTTCAAAACACGGTGAATTTCCCTTAGGGTTCCTTCCAGGTCCTCTATATGCTCCATTACCTGGTTATTCACCACCAGGTCGAAATAGCTTTCCGGAAAGCCGATCCTGCCGCCTGAAATTTCAATGATAGCAGTGCCCAGAAGACCTGCCGCCGCAGCCTCGGCGCGGGTTTGCGAGCCTCCGTAATAAACGTCCGCGCCGCGCATGTCGATGCCGGCCGCCTTCGCGGCAGCCACCAGACGCCCTGCTCCGCATCCGAAATCGAGCACCCGCGCGCCCGGAGTTTCATGCGCCGCCCGAAGGCAGAAATCGAGCACGAAACGGTTCGTCACATCGAGCGGCGGCACAGGCTAAGCCTCACCGTTGGAGACGGCTTCCGCATGCAGCAGGTCTTCGTAAAGCCGCTCCCATTGATCCACCACGACGCTGAGATCGAACGTCTGAACCGCGTGCTCGCGCGCCGCGCCGGAGATGGCGGCACGCTCGTGTGCCGGCAGGCCGGCGAGTCGTGCCATCGCCGCGCCCAAACTCTCGGGATCTCCAGGTGCCGGAACCACATACCCGGTTCGTTCGTGGACGATCGCGTCCGCGACGCCGCCGACCCCGACTGCCACCTGAGACAGTCCGCTGGCCGCGGCTTCGAGCAACGCCATGGGCAGGCCTTCGACGGCCGATGACATAACGAAGCCGTCGCAAGCGTTCATCAGCCCGGGGATGTCCTCCCTTGGCCCCAGGAAGCGCGTATTCAGCCCCAACTTCGTCGATAGCTCCCGCAGCGCCGCAGCGTCGGGGCCATCGCCTGCGATCAGCAGCGCGCATCCTGCCAGCCGGGCGGCGGCTTGCAGCATCAGCGGGTAATTCTTCTTCCACATCAGCCGCCCGGCGGCGAGCCACGCAAACTCATCGCCGAGCCCCAGGGCTGACCGGGTCTCCGCGCGCCTTGCGGCATCCGGCCGGAAGATCGCTGTGTCCACTCCGTTGGGAATCACGCGGACTCGCCGGCGCGATACCGCGCCCGCCGACACGTGCCGCTCCGCGACCGCCTGCGAGACGCAGACCACGGCATCCGAAAGCCGGTCCGTCATTCGATAGAGCCAGTCTCGCCCCCGGATGCGGTGCGAGCGCCGGCTGCTCTCGGCCAGGCTGTGAATGGTCGAGATCACGACCGGCACCGGGCAGATCAGCCGCACCATGCGCGCGGCCATGTTGGCGTGAAACAAGTGCGCGTGCACGATCTGCGGTTTGATCCGGTTGAGCAACGGCACCAATGATCCTAACCGCAGCGGCTTCCCGGCCATATCGAGCGACCACACCGGGACGCCCGCCGCGCGCAGTTCCTCTTCAAGCGCGCTCGGTTTCAGCAGAGACACGACATGCACATCCCAGCCGCGCGCCCGCAGACGGCCGGCGAGTTGCGCGACTTGCATCTCCGCGCCGCCGCGCGCGAGGTTCGTCGTGAACAGGACCACCCGGGTCATGGCCGTCCACCTGCCATGGTTTCGAACAGGCGTGCGTAAGATTCGATCATCGTATGCACGCTGAACTTCGCGGCGCGCTCGCGGGCGCATCTTCCGAACCCGGTGCGCCGCTCCCTGTCGCGGGCCAGTGCCGCCAGCGATTCGGCGAGCCCCGCGGCGTCCCCCGGCTTCACCAGTAATCCGCTCACGCAGTGTTCCACGAGTTCGGGCACGCCGCCCACCGCGGTTGCCACAACCGGCAGGCCGGAGGCCATGGCTTCGATCACCGCCATCGGGCTGCCTTCCCAATCGGCTGCTAAAGCGAACACATCGCACGCGGCCAGCACTTCCGGGACGTCGGCGCGCACGCCGAGGAAATGCACGCGGGCGCCGATGCCGATCCGGGCCGCGTGTTCGGCCGCGCTGCGGCGCAGGCTGCCGTCGCCCGCAATCAGCAGGCGCCAATGGGCGCCGGCTCCGAGCCCGCGTGCGAACGCTTCGATCAGCCGCAATGGATTCTTCTGCGGTTCCAGGCGGGCCACCGATACAATCAGCCCATCGTCATCGCTGAAGCCGTTGCGGCGCCGCCAGTCTCCCGGAGCACGGCCGAAGCGGTCCAGGTCCACCCCGTTGGGGATCACCGCGGCGGGGTCCGCTCCGTAGACCTCCCGGAAGGATTGCGCCACCTCGTTCGAAACCGCGATAGCCGCCGCTCCGGCACGAAACGCGGCGCGGTGGATCAGCCGCCCGAACCCGTCCACCTCCCTCATCGCCAGGTTGTGGACCGTGTGAACCATGTGCCGCCGGCCCGTCACAAGCCAGGCGGGGAGGGTGTAGCGCATCACGTAAGAGTGGGTATGAACGATATCCGGCCGGAAGCCGCGGACCGTGCGCACCAGCCGGGGCGCCATTCTCAGGTCCAGCCCGCGGTGCTTGCCCAGGTGCCGCACCGGGACTCCGCCGCCTTCGAGTTCCGCTTCGAATCCCTCGGGGAACGCATCGTAGAGCGACACGACTTCCGTTTCGAACCGGCTCCGGTCGAGTCCGCAGGCGAGCGAGACTGCCATCCGTTCCGCGCCGGCCCTGCGCAGCGAGGCCAGAACTTCGAGAACCCGGATCTTCACGATTTTTCGTGTGCCGGCCAATAAGACCGCGCCCACTCCGTCATGATCAGCGCCATGATCAACCACGTCGGCTTGTATTGTTCCCAGGTCAGGGTGGAGACGCCGGTGACCCATACCGCTGCCATTACCGCCCAGAGCACCCGTTCGGGCACCGGCATCGAGACGATGAACACGACCAGGAGGGCGCAGAGCAACGTAAATAGAGCGAATCCGACGACTCCGGTTTCCACCAGCACGGAGAGGAAGGTGTTGTGCGCGACGTACTGCGCGCCGGGGACTCCCGGCCGCCCCAGCCATGGTTCCACCGCCTTCGGGTACGCGCCGGAACCCACGCCCCGGACGGGGTGGTGCTGGAAGACCTTCAGCCCGGTTTTCCAGATCACCGTGCGGCCGTGAAACGTGCCGCGATTCAGTTCCGCCGGGAGCGTTTGCAGCCGCGTCCGTTGGGCGGCCGGCGCCAGCAGCACCGGCCCCAAAGCGAGTCCCGCAATCGCCAGTCCCGCAGTCACCCGGTAGACAAGATCCGCTTGCCGCCAAGTGACCAACGCAAAAATCAACGCCACGAAAGCGGCCACCATCGCGGTGCGGGAAGCCGTGAGCAGGATCGCCGGGATGACGGCGGCCAGGGCGGCCGTAGCGAGCCAGCGCAGCCTCCCGGGTTCGCGCCGCATCAGGTAAAGCGCGGGCGCCACCGCAAGCGCCAGCACCAGGCCGAAATCGTTTGGATCGAAGCCTGTCGCAGCATAACGAAGATAGTAGGTTTGCTGGTGATGCGTGTAGCGCCAGAAGGCGATTGCCGAGGCGGCGGCGGAGCCGAACACGTAAGCCGCCAGCAATTGCCGCTGCCGCGCAGCGCCGCGGCACTGGTCCCATATCAGCCAAAGCAAGGCCGTCAGCTCCGCGAAAGTCCTGATGCGGACGAGCGTGGCAGGCGGGTCGAGGCTCCAGAAATACGTCGCGGCGAACCATGTTGCCAGCAGCGCGGCGGCAATCAACACCGCGTTCGGCCGCCGGAGCGAGCGCCGGCGACCTGCTTCTACAGCCCAGGCCGCGAACGCTGCAATTCCCAGGAGTTGCGAGATGGTCCCCACCTGAGGAATCCACAGGCTCTTCTCCCACGGCAGGGAAAATACGAGCACCCAAAGCAGCCCCCAGGCCGCCCGCGACGGCAGTTCTTTCAACGGGGCAACCCCTGGCTGCGGAGGCGGGAAATGAGAGGCGGCATTCCCTATTATCTTAACGGGTGGTGTACCCTCACGGGAGGAGAGCCCGGATGGAACGAAGCCCTTTACAGGCCGCCGCGCGGTTGCTGAAAAGCCAGAGCACCCTCACGCTCTCCACCGCGGACGGGGACAACGCTCCCCACGCGGCGCCGCTATTCTATCTTTACGGTGACGGGCTGCGACTGTTCTGGCTTTCCGACCCGAAGAGCCGGCACAGCCGCAACCTCGGGCGGGATCCGCGAGCCGCCGTATCCGTGTATCGCGAGACCAGCGACTGGCGGAAGATCCGGGGCGTCCAGTTGCGAGGCTCGGTTTCTATCGTTTCGGACCCCGCTCGCCGGGAGAAGATCGTGGACTCCTATAAGCGGCACTTTCAACTGAGCGCCCGTTTTGAAGCGGCCATCCTGCGCTGCACGGTCTACTGCTTCGAGCCGGCGTGGGTCCGTTACCTGGACAATACGAAGCGGTTTGGATATAGCGTGGAGGCACTCGTGCCTGCTGCCACGTAGTCGCCGATTGCCTGCTGACTTAGCTAGTCGTCGAAACTCCGCACGCCGCTCTTGAAGCCGTTTCGCGCCTGCTTCCAAAGCCACTTCATCACGCGGGCATCGTTATAGCAGAAGCTGAGATTGTGATTCAGGGTGGAAAAACAATGCTGCCGGCACGTCTTTTTCATCTCGCTCAACTGCCCGCGATCGAACTTGTGGCCGTCGATGGTGCCCCAATCGTAGGTGGCGGCGTACATCGGGAAACACGGCCCTAGGGTTCCGTCGGTCCGGATGATCACGTTGTTCAGCCCCGCGCGGCAATTCCATTCCGCGAAACGAAGCCCGCCGTCTTCGCCGCGCGAGACTCCCGGCATGCGCGATAGCCCATCCTCGCCGCGATCCGCGGAACCGGTGCCGTCTCCATTCCACCCCGTCCGCCGGAGATCGACGCCGGAGGCCATCCGCAGGAATGCCTTCATTTCCTGCAGCCGGGGCACCGAGTTCACCATTTGGTACCCCGCCTTGTTTTTCGCAATCAGCCAATCGACAAGGTCGTCCACCGCACGCCAGTCTTCCCGACGGATGTAAGTCGGGTTTTCATTGAGGTGCTTGAAATGGCCGTCCTGCTCGATCATGGGGGTTTCATTCAGGTGGTAATCGGTGGCGAGGCGATGCTCGCGCGCAGACTCGGTGAGTCGCCGGATATCCTGCAGATTGTTTCTGCAGATATTCATGTTGAAGAAGACCATGTACCCGTATCCGTACTGTTTCCGGATGGGGTACTCCAGGTTCTTTTGGGCCGGCACGAGCGCTTTGGGCAGACCGGGTATTTCATCCCACGCGTCGAGGGCGAAATTGAACACTGCTGTTCCGGCATCGGCTAGCCTGTCCGTCACATCGGGCCGCAGTAGCCGGCCATTAGTGGCGATATAGATCCAGAAACCCTTCTTTGCGGCGTAATATACAACCTTGTGTGCGAATTGGGGGCGCAGCAACGGCTCTCCGCCCATGAGCGCCAGCACGCGGCACCCGTGATCGTGCAGCCAATCGATGGACCGCCGCGCTGCGTCTTCGGTCATTCCCTTGACCTTGTTATTAAACGACCAGCAGTACCAGCAGTCGATGTTGCATTTATACTCCACGAACAGGTAGGCGGTTACCGGATGGAAGTCTCCAGGGAATAGCCGAGACCGAATGTACGGGATTAGCCATCCCCGCACCTTGCGCATGATCAGTTCCCGGGTCCACTCTCGAGACGCGGGTGGTGTGTCCAGCCCTGGATCCGCGCGCTTCCCAGGGATCGGCCGCTGAATCGCCTCTTGCGCGGGTTCCTCCGGGACCAGGACTCCCGGCGGACGCCGGACTTCCGAACTCTCCCAGAACAGTGCGATCAGCACGAACATAGTTAATGCTGTACCGACCGAGCGCATCGGGCTCTCCGCAGTATGGCAGGTCTCGCTACTGGTCGCCGCCCCAGGTGAGCAATTCCGGGTCGGGACTGGAGAGCTCATCGGGGTCCACGTTATGAATGCAGATGCTTTCGGTGGGAAGAATGTCCCGCCACTCCCGGACCAGCTTTTTATATGCCTTGCCGACGGGCCGGATCTTCCGGTCGAGGTCGTAGAGGCCCAGCGGGTTGACGTGGCCGTTGTTTTGGCGAAGTGTAGAATCCCAATCCACCTGGTCGGTCAGGCTGTACCAGGTGAAGCCGATGATCGGGACGCCGTCGTCCTTGAGCCGCACCATGTTGGCCCACTCTTTCCACAACCAGCCGGGAGCGCGCTCGGCATCGCCGAGATTGGTTTCCGTGTGCATGACGGGGAGATGGTATCGCTCGAAATACTGGCGCGTAATCACGTAATATCCGAAAATCTCGCCGGCCGGCCGGATGTGGCCGTGATCCGGGACGAGGTGTTCGTTACTGGCGTAGTAGTCGTTCCCCATCACGCAGTACGGCCGTAAGGTTGCGGCTTTATCGAGGAACCAGTGATACTCGTCGCGCGTCATGCCGTTGTCCATGAGGTACTCGTACATGACGCCGCGCACGTCGTGGCCATAAGAGAGGTCGAGCGAAAGAAAGCGCTTGTGATTCAGGTTTGCGGCGCGGCCGTGCGCGCCGGGGTCCGTGGCATGGAAATACTCGGAAGATTCGCTTTGAATGAAGAGCGCATTCGGCTGGGCTTCCAAAATGGCCCCCTCCGCCAGGAGGTTGGCTTCCGCCAGGTTCTTCAGGGCGGTGACGAAGGCGCGGTCGGATTGCAGCCGCTCGTTCCACCAGCCGTACTGGCCGGAAAACGTCGCCGTCACGAAGATTTCATTGACTGGTGTGTAGAAACGGACCCACGGAAATCGGCTCGCAAAGGCGCCCGCGTACTGCGCGAAAAGAGCGGGCCAGTCGGGGTTCTGGAAATTCCCGGCCCAGTCGGGTACGCCAAAATGGCAGAGATCGACGATGGGAACGATGCCGAGCCGCCGCAATTCGGCGAACGTCGCGTCGGCGAAGTCCCAGTCGTAACGTTCCGGCCCCAGGTGCTCCCGGTAATACGGGGGCCCGTAGCGGAGGTATTCGAGCCCCAGTTCCCTCACCAGCCGGAAGTCTTCTTTCCAGAGCTCGTAATGGCGGCACTTGGCCATTTCGTCCACCCGCAGATCCCCGCCGCCGGGCGCGGTGACTACCGGGTAGCTGTTCTCGATGCCTGTCGCAAACAGAAAATTATGAGGCTTCCGGTAAACGCGGTCCGGGGCTCCGTTGCCGCCTTTGCGCATCATTTGGCCTCATCAGCAAATGTGCAATTTCGTGCGCGATGTACGGCGCCTCACCTCTACTTGTGCGCGGCGGCCTGGGGAATGTCGCTGACGAACGCGGGGCTCGGGTACTCCACCTTGGTGTTGGCATTCTCGTCCGCGAACCACTTCGCGTAGCGTTCCTGCTTCAGTTGCGAAAAGATCTCGTCGCGCACCTCTGAGAGGGACCGGTAGGTAACCTGGTCGGCGCGCAGCAGATAGTAGCCGTTCGGCTGCCGGATCGGCTCGGAGACCTGGCCCTCTTTGAGAGAGAAGACGGTCGAGCGAATGGCGTCCGGGATATTGTCCGAAGGCCGGAAGACCGCGAGTTCGCCACTCTTGGCCTTGGATGTCTCGTCCTCGGAGTCCTCTTGGACCAGTTTCAGGAAGTCGGCGCCGCCCCGGATCTCCGCCAGCAGTTTCTCCGTTTTGGCTTTGGCCTCTTCCTCGGTCCGCTTGACGCCCGAACCTCCGAAGCCGATATAGATGGCCTTGACGCGCACCTGCTTGTACTTCTCCTTGTTCACGTCGTAGTACTTGACGATCTCGGCGGGTTCGACCGTGGTGGAGGAGACCACGTTGTTCACCATGGCCTGCCACAAAACCATCATCCGGCTGTAATTCAGGGCTTCCCTGGTCGGGCTTTCCTCGTCCAGTTTTTTCTGCTCGGCCATTTGAGAGAGCTTCCGCATCAACGCCCACTGGTGCAGGAAGGTTTTGCGGTCACGCAGGGCCATCTGCTGGTTTTGGGGAGGCAAAATCGCGTAGATCTTCTTGAAGTCGGCCATCGTGAACTTCACGCCATCATCGAACACGGCGACCACTGTATCGTCGGGAATGGCCGGCAGTGCCGGCGCGGGCGGCGGGGCAGCGGTCTGGGCCCGGAGAAGGGAGACACACAAGAGTGCAAAAACCGTGAGGAATTTCATGACTGGGTCTGAGATTTTCTCAGTTTATCATGCGGCATCAGCGGCTCTGCGAACGCGGCTCTCCGCGCCTCACCTGGACCCGCCTGCGGCCCTGCTCCAGGTTGGCGGATGCCCGCTTGCGCGCCGCATCGCTGATCTGGATGCGGTTATCCACCGCGACCGCTCCGGCGCTTTTCGCCATCCGCGTGGCGGCGCCCTTGTGCTGCAGCACGTCCGTGCGCCCCTGCCAGATGGCTACTCCCCCCTGGACCTTTACGGTGAAGCCGTCCGCCCCGATTTTGGACTTGGCGAGTTTGGCGCGAATCACTGTCTCGATCTGCGAATCCGGCAGTCGGGAGGCCCCCGTTGCCTTGGGGGGAGCGGGACGTTGATGCGCTACAGGGCGGGGCTCGGCGGCGAACGACATCGCAGCAATCGCCGCGAATAGCGCAATTCGATGGATGAAAGCCATAGAAATCAGGTTGCCTGGCTCCGCTGTTGTTCTCAAGATTCTGTGCTAAAGTTAGGGGTTCTCAAGGCTTTTCTGGTTCGATGCCCGAACAGATCCTGCTGCAAGGAAAAATCCTGGGCACGGAGGAGTTCCTCCTGGCCGGTCCCGCTGAGAGCCGTTCCGCGCGCTCGGCGGGCGAAGACCTTTTGGCCGGCCGGTCGCAGTGGATAACCCTCCTGTGCGAAGTGCTGCCGCGCGCCCTTCTGGCTGAACTGGGGCTCGCACGTATCCTGCTCGGCTCGAGCGGCGGCGGACAGTTCCTGGTCGTATTGCCCGGCGAGGTGCGCGAAGCCGCCGACAATTTCCTGGACGCGGCGGCGCGCCAGATTTCCGAACTGAGCGGCGGCTATGCGCGGCTGGTCTGGGGAGTTACGGATAACCTCGGCGATTGGGCCGTGATCCGCAGGCGAATGAACGAGGATCTCGAGAGGAAGCGCAACGCGCCGCTCGCGGGCGCCTCCGTTTCCGCCGCGTTCCTGCCTTTCACGCGCACGAATCTCTCCGATGCCGACAGCTATTTCGGTAGGGAACTGGGCGCCAAGGTGCGCGAAGCATCCAAGATCGGCTGGTCTCCGGAAAATCCCGGGAAGGTCGTAGCCGGCGAGGGAAAGTATAGCTGGACCCTGAGTTCGAACCTGTCGCCGGACGGGATCATGTTGGCCCGCCACGCGGCTCCCTCCGACGACGGCAAAACCGTAGCGCCGGTGCAGACGCTGGCGCGCCGTGCGCAGGGCCGCTCCATCTGGGGCGTGCTGCGGGGCGACGTCGATAATTTCAGCGTGCGTTTGCGCCGGGTCCACAGCATCGAAGAGCACGTGCCTCTCTCGGTGCTCTACAAGCAGTTCTTCGCCGGGGAACTCGAGGTGCTCTGCTCGCTGCCCGAATTCTGGCGCAAAGTCAGCATCATCTATTCAGGCGGCGACGATTTCGCGGTCTACGGTTCCTGGGATGCGCTGATTGCGCTCGCCCGCGAAGTGCAGCGCCTGTTCCACCGCTTTACGGAAGAGAATCTCAAGGAGTATCCCGGCCCGGAAGGCAAGACCATTTCCATGGCCATCGCCCTTGCCCCCGAAACGTATTACCCGCTTTCCTCGGTGTATGAAGAGGCTGGGCGGAACCTGGACCTGGCCAAATCGGCGGATAAGGACTGCATTTATCTGCTGGGCCGGATCCTCGAATGGCGGCACTTGGCGGACGCCGCCGAACTGAAAGATACCGTGACGCGCCTGATTCACGATTTCCGCATGTCGCGTCAGTTTTTGTATCAACTCCGCAGTTTTTACCGCCGTGAAGCCTACAACGAGGGCATCAGCGAGGTTCAGCGCACGTGGCGCTTCCACCGCCGTTTCAACCGGATTCTCAGCGGCACCCGCGACCGGGAATTTCAAAAGCTGCGCACGCACCTGATCAGCGAACTTGTGGGGCGTAAGACTGCGGAAGTGAAGCTGCGGCCCGCGGGGCTGGTGGCCCTGGAATGGGCCAGATTGGTAACCGAGGTTTAGCACATGGCACAAGAGCAGGAGCAACGGAAGGAAAACCGTCCCCCGCGCGAAAGCCGGGGTCCGGGGGGTCCGGGGGGTCCGCCGCGTGGCGATCGCCCGGCCGGCGAGCGTGGCGAACGGGGAGAGCGCGGCGACCGTGGAGACCGCCGCTTCGACCGCGGCCGGCCCGAGGGGCCTCCCGAAATCGAGCTCGAAAAACTGATCAGCGATTCCCTGTACCTGGACAATCAGGCCCATTCCATCGTCAGCCGCATGCGCGACATGGATTCGGGCACCAAGAGCCAGTTGCGGCGGCTTTACAGCTCCGTGCGGCGCGCCGTGCGGACACCCGAAGGCGAGCGCCAGCACGAATTTGTCATGTTGCGCGCGCGCCTGGCCTACACCATTGCCCGTCACGGGCTGCGCAGCCTCGACCAGCTCGAAAAACTGCTGCTCCAGGTGACGCGCAAGAACGATATCCGCGGTTACGAGCGGTTCAAGGATCTTTTTGAGGCCATCGTGGCCTACAACGAGTAAAGCATGAGCGCACACACCTCCCAAACCGAGCTGAAACTCATCGGGAAGCTGATTCTCGAAGGCGAATTGCACTGCGAAACCGGCCTGCACGTGGGTGCCGGCAAGGGTTCGCTGGAGATCGGCGGTTCCGACAATCCGGTGGTTAAGGACGCTTTCGGCCGGCCCTATGTGCCCGGCAGTTCGCTGCGCGGCAAGATCCGTTCCTTGCTCGAGCAGTCCTCCGGGCTGGCCGTCCCTACGGAACTGGTCTTTCTTTCCCGCCGTAAGGGGCAGGAAGTGCGCATTCACCAGAGCGACCGCCCCGATGACGAAATCTGCCTGCTGTTCGGGCGCAATCCGGGGCGCATGGAGCGGGTGCAGGGCGAAACGCTCGAGACCAGCCAGGCCACTCCCGCGCGGCTGGCGGTGTTTGACGCCCCGCTCGATCCCGAGAGCATCACGCCGCAGATGCGCGAGAACCTCGACGACGAGTTGACGGAAGTGAAGAGCGAGAACGCCATCGACCGCATCACGTCCCAGGCGAACCCGCGGACGCTCGAACGCGTACCGGCCGGCGCGCGGTTCCGCGCCCGGTTCGTGATCGACGTGCTGTGCGAAGAAGACGCTCCTCTGCTCCTGCGGGTGCTGGAGGGGTTGCGTCTTCTCGAAGACGACGCTTTGGGCGGTGGCGGCTCGCGGGGCAGCGGCAGGGTGCGTTTTTCCAGCCTGCGGCTGGTCTGGCGGAGCAAAAATCATTACGCTGCGGGCGCTCCCGAGAAAGAGATCGCCGCCGGTGCGACCCTTGGCGACATTCAGTCCGCCGTTACCGAAGCTGCCTTCTCCTTCCTGAAAGAGGAGTAATGAACCCCGGATTGGTTGTCAAGCTGCGTCCGGCCGGGCCTTGGCGTATCGGCCCGGATTCGGGAGCCCGAAACCAGGTCGATGTGATCTACCACAGCGACTCGTTATATTCGGCCGTTACGTCTGCCATGGCCCTGATGGGCGGACTGGACGCATGGCTGGATGCGACTGCCCGCAGCGCCGAGCCGGCCGTGTGCTTCAGTTCGTGTTTTCCATTTTTGGACGACATCGGGTTCATCGTTCCGCCGCGGACGATCTGGCCGCCCTCCTCGCCCGCGCTGATATCGGCGCGAGTGCGCTGGAAAAGCGCGCGGTTCGTGCCGCTGGGAATCGTACAGGCGCTTCTTTCGGGCCAGACTCTCGGCCCGGACGACTGGTCGGTGGACGGCCCGAGCGAATGTCTGGTGCCCGCGGGGCGGTTGGGTCCGTTTCGCACTTCCGTGCGATGGGCCGCCGGTGTCGATAGGCTGACTGGGGCCAGCGACCGGCATTCCACGGCCTGCATGGAATTCCGTCCGGGTGCCGGGTTGTGGGTAGCGGTCTCGTTCGTGGACGATGCCGCCCGCGACCGCTGGCAGGAGCCCGTCAAAGCCGCTTTCCGCCTGCTTGCCGATACCGGCTTCGGCGGCGAGCGTTCGCGCGGATGGGGCCGTTCGGAAACGCCGGAGTTCCTCGAAGGCTCGCTTCCGGAGATGATTATGGCGCGGGACGGGAGCCCGGGGCCGGGGGCCGGGGAACCGGTCGAGCCTGCCCCTGCGCCTGAACCTGAACCTGTAGCCGCCGAACCGGCTTCCGAAGAGTCCACCGAATCTTCCGCCGAACCTTCCGCCGGATCTTCCGCCGGATCTTCCGCCGAACCGTTGGCCGAAGCGCCGCCCCCGGACCCAGGAACCCCGGCTCCTGACAAAGCCCACTGGCTGCTTTCGCTGTTTGCTCCGGGCGCATCGGATACGGTCGATTGGGAGCGCGGCGATTACGCCTTGCTCGCCCGCGGTGGCCGCATCGAAAGTCCCGCCGGATCGGGCGATCTGAAGAAACAGTTGCAGATGGTTGCCGAGGGATCGGTGCTGGTGGCATCGAGCAACCCTCGCGGCGCGGCGCCCGATGTGGCTCCGGATGGGTTCGCCCACCCGGTTTTCCGATCCGGGTTTGCGCTCTCGATTCCGCTTCCGGAGGTGGAGTGATGCAGTACCGCCTCACGACGTTGACTCCCCTGCTGGTGGGCGACGGCCGCAAATTGAGCCCCATCGACTACATGGTCTGGAAAGATCACGTCAATGTGCTCGACCAGTGGCGGATCTTCCGGCTGCTGGCCAAAGGGCCGCGCCTGGAAGGCTACCTGGCGCAGTTGAAGAAGGCCGAGAAGCTCGATTTCGCGTCCTGGGGCGGCTTCGCCCAGAATTTCGCCGGCCGCCGGGTGCCGTTCGAAAACCCCGCCTCCTCCGCCTATTGGAACCGCGCGTCGGGCGAGAGCCTGCACATCCCGACTTTCTCTTCGGGACCGTCCGGCCCATATCTGCCCGGCGCCGCCATCAAAGGCGGATTGCGTACCGGGATGGTCTTTGCCAATTGGCGTGACGGCATGCTCCAGGACGTGCTGGGGCGCGTGCAGGGCGAGCGCCTTCCGCGCCGGCCCGCGGAGATCGTGGAAGAGCAGGCTCTCGGACCCGCCGGATCGAACCGCATGCGCTTCGTGAGCGCCGGCGATTCCTCCACGGTGGCGGTCTCGCAATTCAAGATTTATCTCCTGCGGACGTCCACGTTGCAGCCTCGCGGCAGTGCCCTGGCGCTCGGCTGGAAGCAGAGCCCGAGGGGCGCGGTCGATGGCATGCGTCCCGAAGAGAGCACCCCCGCTTTTGCGGAGATGGCGACTCCCGGCACCGTTTTTGAAGGCAAATGGGAGGAAAAGTCGTTCTTCCTTCAGCCCGAAGTGCGCCGCTCGATCCGCTGGCCCGAACTGAGCCGGGGTCGCATTTTCGAGGCGGCCAACATTTACGCTGCCGGCTTATTGATGCTGCAACGCCAGTACGCATCCTGGACCGGCCTCAACCTGCTGGATCAGAGCCTGACGGAACTGGAGCAGCGGCTCGCCGCCGCCCGTGAACGTGGCGCCTGCCTGCTATGCCTCGGGTGGGGCGGCGGGTTGACGGCCAAGAGCGCCTGGCTGGATACGACCAATCCCGAATACCGCCAGATTCTGCAGCAGTTTGCGCTGTACAACCGCGCGCTGGCCAGCAATCTGCCGTTCCCCAAGACGCGCCGCATCGTGTTCCTCAACAACAAGCCGGCCACGCTGCCGGGTTGGGTGGAACTCGAAGTCGTGGAATAGCCCTCGCGTGAACCTGAACGCCGCCCGCTCGCTAACGCGCGCGGCTCTGTGGCCTCGGAGGACCGCGGCCTATGTCTCTTCCGCCAACTCAAATCCGCAGGGCGCGATGTTTGCGTGCAGCGTTTCCGACTCGTGGCCCTTCAGCCGGAAGATCTGCCGGACGAGGTCGCACACGGTTTCGTAACCGCGCTCGTAAAACACCAGGATCGAAGGCCCCGCGCCGCTCAGCGTGCATCCCAGCAAACCTGGCGCACGCAGCTTGAGAATCTCGTGCAATCCGGGCACCAGGGCCTCCCGGTAAGGCTGGTGAAACCGGTCTTCGAGCGCCGCCGGGAAAGCCGCTGTCGAGCCGGAGGCCAGGGCGGCAATCAGAAGGGCTGCGCGCTGCACATTAAAAACCGCGTCGGCGCGGCTGTAGCTCTCGGGCAGCACGGCACGCGCCTTCGAAGTCGGAAGGTCGAAATCCGGCACCACTACGGCCAGGCCGAAACGCTGTGGAAAGTCCAGTCGGACGGCGCGCGTGACGCCCCCCGAATCGATGGCGCTCGCTACGATCGAACCCAGCGTACACGGCGCGACGTTATCCGGGTGTCCTTCGAGCCGCGCCGCTTCGTCGAGGATTCGCAGCGGTTTCCAATGAAGGTCGAGCAGTTGATCGGCAATGACCACACCGGCCGTGAGTGCCGCCGCGCTCGAGCCCATCCCCTTGCCGAGCGGGATGTCGTTGCGGATTTCCAGTTCGATCGGCGGCATCCCGGTTCCGATGCTTCCGGCCACCGTACGCGCCGTCTGCCAGATCAGATTGTCCTGCCCGAGGGAGATTTGCCCGGCATCGCGGCCCGCCGCCGAAATCAGGAGCCTCTCGCTTCGGCGAAAGCGGCATGTCAGATACACGCCAAGTGCCAGGCCGAGTGCGTCGAAGCCGGGCCCCAGATTGGCGCTTGATGCCGGCACTCGCACCGTGTACCAAGCCATAAATGTTCCGAGAATCAGCGAATCTCGAGGATCTCTTTTTCCTTGGTTTTCGCGGCCTGGTCGATTTTCTGCATGTACGAATCCGTGACCTTCTGGATCTCGTCAAGCCCCCGCTTCTCGTCGTCTTCGGTGATCTTCTTGTCCTTCATCAGCTTCTTCACCGCTTCGTTGCCGTCGCGGCGGACATTCCTCACCGAAACGCGGTGGTGTTCGGCGGCGCCATGGAGTTTCTTCACCAGGTCCTTCCGCCGCTCTTCCGTCAGGGGCGGGATCGGCAGGCGGATGACCTTGCCGTCGTTGGCGGGGTTCAATCCCAGGTCCGAGGTCCGGATCGCCTTCTCGATCGGCCCGATCTGGGAGACATCCCATGGCTGAATCGTGATCAGCGAAGGCTCCGGGACGTGCAGGTTCGCAAGTTGGTTCAGGGGGGTGGGCGTGCCGTAATAATCCACACGAATGTGGTCTAAAATCCCCAGGGAGGCGCGCCCGGTCCGAATGGAAGCCATTTCGTGCTGCAGGTCGCTGACGGCCTTCTCCATCCGCGTTCTCAGGTTCGATTCAACCTCTTTCAGGGAGTTGAATGTCTGACCGCTCGGTGCTGCTTGTTGTTCTGTTTTCATAGCACACGTTCCAAGTAACGATTATACGTAAGGTGATGGGTGGCTGCGTACATCCATGCACGGCTGTTAGACTCTCTGTGATGTCCAGCGCATACCGGAGGACCGGCCCGTATATTGCCCTGGTATCCTTCTGGGCCTTTCTGCTGGTTACAATAGCCTGGCAGGGATTCTACTGTATCACCTCGACGCGCGGCGACCCCGCCGGCCTCTTCTTCGCCGGTGACCAACTGCCGCTGCCTCCGGAATTGCAGGGCAGTTTTCAATACCCCCGGAGCTTTGGATACGACGGGCAGGAATACCGGGTTATCGCTCACGACCCCCTCGGGCGTAAACAGTACTGGAAATACCTGGACGATCCGCAATATCGCTCGCGTCGGATTCTGATGCCCGCGCTTGCCGCGCTGTTTGCGGCCGGGAACCCGGGTGCCGTCGATCTGTTCTACATCGGCTTAGTGGATGTTGTCCTCGCATTTGGAGCTGTCTGCTTTTTGCGCCTCGCGGAGGAACATGTCTCCCCCGCGGCGGCACTGGCGTTGTTCGCGCTGATCCCCGCGGTTGTCGCCTCCACCGACCGCATGGTGGTCGATGGTCCGGCCGTGGCCGGTTTCTTCGCCGCCCTATGGCTGTTCCAGCGCGGGCGTTGGCGGGCATGCCTGGTTCTTTTGACTCTTCTCCCGCTGGTGCGGGAATCCGGGCTCCTGGTAAGCGCCGGGGTGGGGCTCGCATTCCTGATGCGGCGAGAATACCGCCGCGTGCTCTGGACGGCATCTACGGCGCTCCCCTCGTTCGGTTGGTTTGCCTTTTGCGCGTCGCGCACACCGGCCACGACCAGCTTGAGCCTGCTTTCCGTCCCGGTGTGGCCGCAAGTCGCCCGGCTCTTTCAGCCGTTGCCGAGAGCCGTCTCGCCGCCTCTCAACGTTCTTCTCGAATCACTGGATCTGGCCGCGTGCCTGTGTCTTCTTGGGGCATTCTTCTGGTTCGCGAAGACCGTTTACCGGGAATTTCGGGAAGGCGGCTGGAAGGAGGATACGCTAATCGTTTTTCCGTCTGTCATCCTGGCTGGCGGTTGCGTCCAGCAGCCCCAATCATGGCCGAAGCGTACGCATTCATGAGGGTGGACAGTGTCCTGCTCGCCTGGGTGGTGCTGAGGATGGCGAGGCAGGCGCCCGCTATGGGCTGGCGCTTACGTCGTTTGCGGCTCACTCGGTTTGACGATCTTCCGTGCCGGTCCCTTTCTCAGGCTGGTGGCCCGGTAACGGGACGCTATCGAATGACGGTTCCAACCTGTTCGCCCATGGCAATGCGCATAATGTTGCCGGGAGTGGTGAGGTTGAAAACCAGGATGGGGAGCTTGTTATCGCGGCACATCGCCACGGCGGTTGCGTCCATGACGCCGAGGCCGTTCGAGAGCACGTTCAGGTACGATACGGTCTCGTATTTCACCGCGTCCGCAAATTTCAAGGGATCTTTGTCGTAGACGCCATCCACCCGGGTGGCTTTGGCGATCACGTCGGCCTTGATCTCCAGGGCTCTGAGGGTGGCGGCGGTATCGGTGGAAAAATAGGGATTCGAGGTGCCCGCGGCGAAGATGGCGATACGCCCTTTTTCCAGGTGCCGGATGGCCCGGCGCCGGATGTAGGGTTCGGCAACCTGGTGCATTTCGATGGCGCTCATCACCCGGGTGGGCACGCCGATCTGCTCCAGGGCATCCGAGAAAGCCAGTGAATTGATGACCGTGGCCAGCATGCCCATGTGGTCCGCCGTGACCCGGTCCATGTTCTGCGCGGCGGCGGCGACGCCCCGGAAGATGTTGCCGCCGCCAACCACGACTCCAATCTGAACGCCGGTTGCCGCTACGTCCGCCACTTCCTTCGCCAGACTGTTCACCCGTTCGGCGCTGATTCCGAACGGAGCGCCCCCGGCCAGGACTTCGCCGCTCAGTTTCAGCAGAAGGCGGTTGTAGCGGGCCATTTACTGGGCTGCCGCCTGCTCGCCCCCGGCTTCCGCCGCTGCCACATCGCCGACCTTGAAGCGCGTGAAGCGGGCGATCCCGATGTTCTCCTTCAGCTTCGAGATCTTCGTTTTGACGAGCTGGTCGATGGTCAGCGTCGCTTCCTTCACGAACGGCTGTTCGAGCAGGCAGACCTCTTCATAGAACTTGTTGAGCCGGCCTTCGACAATCTTCTCGAGCACCTTCTCCGGCTTGCCCTCATTCAGGGCGCGGGCGCGGGCGATCTCCCGCTCCTTATCCAGAACCTCGGTGGGAACGTCTTCCCGGCGCAGATAGCGCGGGTCGGCCGCCGCGATGTGCATCGCGACGTCGTGGACCAATTCCTTGAACTCGTCGGTGCGGGCCACGAAGTCGGACTCGCAATTGACTTCGACCATCACGCCCAACTGCCCGCCCGCGTGAATGTAGCTGCCGATCAGCCCCTGCTTCGTCACGCGCCCGGCCTTCTTCCCGGCCGAAGACAGGCCCCATTTACGCAGGAGCACTTCCGCGTCGCCGATGTCGCCTTTGGCCTCGACGAGCGCTTTTTTGCACTCCATCATGCCCGCGCCGGTGCGCTCGCGCAGGTCTTTTACTAGTGCCGCGGTAATCTCCGCCATAACTCTGTTTCTTATTCCTTTAGAATGCGCGCTCCCACACGGTGGCGGCACAGAGCCGCGTCCGTGTGGGAACGGGTAGGTTTTCTAGTGTCCGCCCTCTGTCACGACCGGCTCGGGCGTGGGTTCGGCGGTCTCGGATGCCGGGCCCTTGCGCGGAGACGCGGCCGGTTCATCCTCCATGCTCAAACTCTCCGCCATGATCTTCTCGGCGTACTTGGGATCCACGTACTCCGTGTATTCCAGCATGCCTTCCTCAGACGGGGTTTCTTCTTCCACGATCTTGTCGGCTGCGAAATCGTGCTCGGTTGCGAGAGATCGACCCTCGACCACCGCGTCCGCGATCTTGCTCGCGAACAGCCGGATCGCGCGCAGTGCGTCGTCGTTGCCCGGAATTACGCAATCCACTTCATCGGGGTCGCAATTGGTATCGACGATAGCCACGACGGGGATCCCGAGGCGGCGCGCTTCCTTAACCGCAATGGCTTCCTTGTTCGAGTCGATCACGAACAGCACGTCCGGCAGCCCCGGCATGTCTTTGATGCCGGCCAGATTCTGGTCCAGGTGCTTCCGTTCGCGCTCGAGCCGGATAATTTCCTTCTTCGGCCGGCCGGCGTACCCGCCTTCGACGGACGCCATGGCTTCCAGTTCCTTAAGGCGCTTGATCGACTTCTGCACCGTGGCCATGTTGGTGAGCAGTCCGCCCAGCCAGCGCTGGTTCACGTAGTACATCTGGCAGCGCTTGGCCTCTTCGGCGATGGCTTCCTGTGCCTGGCGCTTAGTGCCCACGAAGAGCACGTTCTTGCCCTGCGCGGCCATTTCGCCCACGAACCGGGCGGCGTCTTTGAACATCTTCAGGGTCTTCTGAAGGTCGATGATGTAAATTCCGTTGCGTTCGCCGAAGATGTATTCTTTCATCTTCGGATTCCAGCGCTTGGTCTGGTGCCCGAAGTGAACGCCGGCTTCGAGCAATTCCTTCATGGATATTGCAGGCAAACTACCTCCTCGAATCAGTGGAGAGGGGGAAACCTCTCGTTATGGCCTTCCTATCCGTGTCACGCCGCCGCCGCGCGGTCCAAAGCGAGATTTACGCCGCGATAGCGAGACGGAAGACCGGTTGACAGAACGCACTTCGGGGCCGGGAGAGCCCGGCCCCGCGTTGTTGGATCTTGTTTAACGCTTGGAGAACTGGAACCGCTTGCGCGCACCTTTTTGCCCATACTTCTTCCGCTCATGCGCGCGCGGATCGCGGGTCAGGAAACCCAGCTTTTTGAGCCGGCCCCGGAGCTCCGCGTTGAACTCCACCAGTGCCCTGGCAATGCCCAAACGGGCCGCGCCCGCCTGGCCGGCGACACCGCCGCCGTCGGCGAGAAGCACCAGGTCGAACTTTTCCATCGTTTCGGTGGCCGCCAGCGGCTGCCGAACGATTGCCCGCGCGCTCTCGGTGGGGAAAAAATTCTCGAACGCGCGGCCGTTTACCTGGATCTCACCCTTGCCGGGACGAAGAAATACTCGAACCACCGACTTCTTGCGGCGGCCCGTACCCAAATATTGCACCATCGTCGCTGCCACTAAACTCGCCTTCCTCGACTATTTCACGGCCAGCGCGGCGGGTTTCTGCGCCGCGTGCGGATGCCGGTCACCCGCATAGACCTTCAATTTCCGGAACATCTGCTTGCCGAGCTTGGTCTTCGGAAGCATCCCGCGAATGGCTTCTTCCACGATCCGGCTGGGCCGGGTCTCGCGCATCCGCTTGAAGCTCGTTTCCACCAATCCCCCCGGATACCCGGTGAAATGATGGTAGACCTTGCTCTCTTCTTTCCGGCCGGTAAGCCGGATCTTGCCGGCATTGATGACGATCACGTGATCGCCGGTATCCATGAACGGCGTGTAGGAGGGTTTAGTCTTGCCCATCAGCAGCATAGCTGCCTTGCTGGCAAGCTTGCCCAGAACTACGTCCTGGCCGTCGATAATGTGCCACTGACGTTCGATGCCGTTCTTGGAGGGAAACTCGGTACTCATTGAACACACGTCTCCAGCTATTATTGTTTCAAACTATTCAGCCTACCGGGATTGGTGGTTCGTTGTCAAATGGGTGACAACTCCGAAACCTGGTTAACCGGCAGAGAATCGCTCCTCGCCTCGGGGCATTCCCGCATAATGGCGCCACTACCGAGCTTGTTTTCATTATGACAAATCGGGAGCGGTGCTGGAGCGCTATCCGTCAGGTTAAAAGGTGCGTGTTTTACCCACGCCGCGCGATTTTCCGGGCCGAAGGGGAATCGCCTGCGCAACCGTGCCTTTGGCGGGGACGTAGTACCGGAATCGGAGCAGTATGACGCGAACCCCCGTCGGCCCTCTTGTTGTTCTATTTTCCGTGGCGGCCCTGTGCCAGGACCTTCCCGTCCAGTCGCCCGTTGAACCGCCGCGGCTCAAGCAACGGACCGAAGTGCCGGCAAACCCCCAAGCACCGGACCGGCAGCAGGAACGCCTGAATGGCCTCTGGGTAGTTCCGGCGGGCACGAAAATTCCGATCCAATTGCGGCAAGCCGTTTCCACGGAAAATGCGCGCCCCGGAGACCCCATCTACGCGCAGACGACGTTTCCGATAGTCGTGAACGATGTCATCATGATCCCCGCGGGCACCTACGTGAAAGGCGTGGTCGATGAATCCAAGCGGGCCGGCCGGATCAAGGGCCGGGCGGAATTGCAGTTTCATCTCACTACGCTGATCTACGACAACGGTTACACCCTGCAATTGGCGGCCGCGGTGGAACAGGTACCCGGAGGTGGGGAGTCCGGCGTGAAAGAACCGGGGACCGTGACTCACAACCCGGAGAAAGGCGCGGACCTCAAGCGGATGGGCGAAGCGGCGGCCACCGGCGGGCAGATTGGCGCCCTCGCAGGCGCCGCGAGCGGCAGTTTTCGCGGGTTCGGCGTGGGCGGACTTTCCGGGATCGCCGCAGGCACGCTGATCGGGTTGTTGGCTCGCGGCAGCGACGTCCGGTTCGATATCGGATCGGGCGTTGAGGTTTCGCTGAACCGCGCAATTGGCATCGAGAGCGCGAAAGTGGTCAGGGCCGGAATGCTGCCGGCCTCCAATATGCCCGCACCCGTGATCCCGGCGCCGGCTGCCAAGTCAGAGAAGCAATAGCGCTTCCCCCATGGCCGCTACAGCGCCGGCGCTTGCCATGGTCCCCTTTTCGGGGTTGCGCGGCCGTTACCCCTGCGGACGATTCTTGGCCTGCTCCATGGCGATCTGGTTGATATGGGAGAGCGCCTTCGCCCCGGAGGCGCCTTCGATGGCCTTCACGGCGATATCCTGCACCTGCTGCTTGGCCTCGGCGAGCTGTTTTTCGAGTGCCGCGACCTGCGCGGACTGCCGCGCGACGAGTTCCTCCAGCGTCTTCACCTGAAGGGCGGCGACGCGCTTCTCGGTTTCGGCGTCCTTCCGCAGAACAAGAAACTGCTGCTCGAATCGGGCTTCCGTTTCGCGGGCGGCCTTCTCGGCGGCGGCGCGGGTCTCCCTATCGATCCGCTCCGGCAGCCCCTCCGCTTCTTTCCGTAGCCGGGCCACTTCTTCCTCGCGCTCGTGGATCGCCGCCTCGCGCTGTTGCCAGCCCTTCTCCAGGGCTTCCTGCTTTTCCTGGTCCTTTCGCTCCCGGAGGCGAATGGCTTCGTCGTACTTGTCCTGTTCCTTCTTGCGCTCCAGGTTCTTCTTGTACTCGTAATCCTCGGTTTCGCGCTGCCGCTGCTTCCTGAGATTCTCTTCCTGCTCTTTGCGCTCGCGTTCGAGACGCGCGGTTTCGGCCTCCCACGCTTCGCGACCGGAAGCGATTTCCGACTCCAACTCCTGCTTCTGCCGGGCGTAGTCGCGGACCATCTGGTCGAGCGCGGTCACCGCGACGTCGATCTTGTGAAGCCTCTCCAACTCCGTCCGCTCAGGGCCACGGCCTCGCGCAGCGATTCGAGCATCTGCACTTCGGCGGTAAGCTTTCCGGAGAGTTCGGAGAGGGCTTTGGAGACCTCCAGCCCCAATCCGGAGATGCGCTGCACCACGCCTTCGACGGTGACGCCGTCCACGGACTGACGAATTTCGCTTTCGCGGATGCGGGCAGTCTCTTCGGCCTTCGCGTCGATCTCGCGCTGGCTTTCGACTTGCGCCTGAACCTCTTCAAATTCCCGTTGAACCTCCGCCCTGGCGCGGCGAGGACGGGCGGCGGCCTTAGTCGATTTTGGCGGCATAATCCGTGTTCTAGCGAACGAAGGGCCGGACCGCCGGAACTTCTCGGCGGCTGTCGGACCGATGATCGAATACGAAGCCGTGCTCACCAGGCCGGAACACCTCCTCGCCATCGGCCTCGCCGCCGGCGAAGTGAATGCGGTGCTTGACGCCGTGGCGAAAGTCGCGACCCCAGTTGCGTTGCGGTTTCTTTAGCGTCCGCGGTTGAAGGACCCCGCCGACGAGATGGTGCTGGAGACGGCGGTGAACGGAAATGCGGACTGGCTGGTTAAGTTCAACACGCGCCATCTCGCGGACGGCGCCCGCGAATTCGGGATCCGCGTGCTTCGGCCAGGCGCAGCATGGAAGCAGGTACAAAAGCATGAGAAGAAGTAATGTGGCTTTGCCTTTGCAAGAGTTTCTCTTGGATGAGGCGCGGCGAGTGTCGGAATCGGAAGGCGTCGCCTTGAACCAGTTCATCAATGTCGCGGTGGCTGAAAAGCTATCAGCCCTGCGGACCGAGGACTATTTTCGCGAGCGGGGCCGCAAGGGCGACGTGGCAAAGGCGAAGCGGCTGTTGAAACGCGCCGGGCGAGGGAAGCCGCCGGCTCGTGGAGACGAATTGAAGTAGATGCACCCCGCAACCGGCAATTCCAGGCCAAAGTTCGATAAGCCCGTTTTACCTGGCCTTGACTCAAATCGAAGTGGCTGGCAGAGGGAGCCGAGGCCGCAATCAGATCGAGATGCGAAGCCTGCATCGCCAGCCTCATCGGCGCGTGTGCTTCGACGCCGAACTCCTTTACGCAGCATCCTCGAAGCTGACGACGATCCGCATTCCGAGCACTTTCAAGGCGATGTAATTTCAAAGAGGACCGAAGATCGCCTTCCGCCTCACACCGCCGCCGGCTGCCGCAGCGCTTTCACCCGGTCTCTCAACTGAGCGGCCTTCTCGAACTCGAACTTCCGCGCGGCCTCTCGCATCCGCTCTTCCAGTTCTCCGATAAATCGCTGGCGCTGCTCCGGCGTCAGGTTCTCGGCTTCCTCGTCGCTTTCGAGGGGCACCGTTACGTAGTCGCCCTCCGCCACCGCTACCAAACTCATGTCGATCGGTTTGACGATCGATTGCGGCACGATGTTGTGCTGCTCGTTGTACGCAACCTGCGTCACGCGGCGGCGCGCGGTTTCGTCAAGCGCCCTCCGCATGCTGTCGGTCATCACGTCGGCATAAAGCACGGCATGGCCTTCGACATGCCTTGCCGCGCGGCCGATGGTCTGAAGGAGCGAGCCCGAAGATCGCAGGAAGCCTTCTTTGTCGGCATCCAGAATCGCCACCAGCGAAACCTCGGGCAGGTCGAGGCCCTCGCGCAGCAGGTTGATCCCGATCAGCACGTCGAATTCGCCGCGCCGCAGGTCGCGCAGGATCTTGATGCGGTCGAGCGTGCTCACCTCGGAATGCAGGTAGCGGCAGCGCACCCCCACTTCGGAGTAGTATTCCGCCAGGTCCTCCGACATCCGCTTGGTGAGGGTCGTCACCAGCACCCGCTGGTTGGCGTCCACGCGCTTGCGGATTTCGCCCAACAGGTCGTCCACCTGGCCCTTCACCGGCCGGATTTCGACGCTCGGGTCGAGCAGGCCGGTCGGCCGGATGATCTGCTCCACCACCACGCCCGCGGCCTTGGTCAGTTCGTACGGCCCCGGGGTCGCCGAAACGTAGACCAACTGGTTCACCCTGTGTTCGAACTCCTCGAACGTCAGCGGGCGGTTATCGAGCGCGCTCGGCATGCGGAAGCCGTGGCCCACGAGCACTTCTTTTCGAGACCGGTCGCCGTGATACATCCCGTGCAACTGCGGGACCGTCTGGTGGCTCTCGTCGAGGAAGATCAGCGAATCGTGCGGCAGATAATCGAGCAGCGTCGGCGGCGCCTCGCCGGGCAGCCGTCCCGAAAAGTGCCGCGAGTAGTTCTCGATCCCATGGCAGTAGCCGATCTCCTTAATCATTTCGAGATCGAACATGGTCCGCTGGAACAACCGCTGCGCCTCGATCTGCTTGCCCTGCTTTTCGAGTTCCTTGTGCCACCAGTCCAGCTCCGTCCGGATGCTCTCCATGGCGTGGCACCGGGTCTCCTCGCTCATCACGTAGTGCGTCTTGGGATAAATCGGCAGCCGCGTATACGTCTGCTTGACCTGCCCGAGGAGCGGGTCGATTTGCGAGAGGCTCTCCACTTCGTCGCCCCAGAGCTCGATCCGGTAGGCGTAATCGTCGTAGGTCGGGTAAACTTCGATGACGTCGCCGCGCACCCGGAAGGTGCCGCGCCGGAAATCGGCATCATTGCGTTCGTAGAGGATGTCCACCAGCTTCGCCAGAATCTGGTTGCGCGAGATCTTCTGGCCCTTTTCCAGCATCAGCAGCATGCCATAGTACGCCTCGGGCGAACCCAGGCCGTAGATGCAGCTCACACTCGCTACGATCACGCAATCGCGCCGTTCGAAGAGCGACTTCGTGGCCGAGAGCCGCAGCTTGTCCAACTCGTCGTTGATGGTGGCTTCTTTCTCGATGTAGACGTCGCTCGAAGGGATGTACGCCTCCGGCTGGTAATAGTCGTAGTAGCTGACGAAATACTCGACCGCGTTCTCCGGGAAGAAGGACTTGAACTCGTGATACAACTGCGCGGCCAGAGTCTTGTTATGAGCCAAAACCAGCGACGGGCGGCCTATCGCCTCGATCACTTTGGCCATGGTGAACGTCTTCCCCGACCCGGTTACGCCGAGCAGCACCTGGTGTTGTTCCCCCTCGCGTATCCCCCGGATCAACTCGGCAATCGCGTTTTCCTGGTCACCCCGCGGCCGGTAATTGACCACCAACCGAAAACCCATACTTTCAGGGTAGCAGGAGGGGTCAAGTGGTCAGGGATTCGTCCGGAATCTCTTCGAAATCCAGGACCACGCGGCTTTCCGCCAGCGCCGCGATGAACTCCGACTCGCGGCCTTCAGCAACGTCGTAAACCCAGGTCTCCGTACCCAGGCCGAGGAATCCGTTGTCGTTGCTTTCCTGGGAGCCGGTGCCCTCGTTCAGGTCTTCGGCTACTCCCAATCCGGCCGGTTCCAGGATCTCGATGAACTCGGCATCCTCGACCACGCCGTCCTCGGGGGAGACCAGCGACTTGGGATCGTCCGCGGGCTCGCCTTCCGGTGTAAACCGCTTCCGGAATGTGACTTTGTACTTCATCACCCTTGAGGTGGCACTTCGATGTCCACTGTTATGCTGTAGACAGTGAACCCATTCTCCGTCTCGCGAGTTATGGTGCGCGCCACGAACTGGCTGGGGGATGCGGTGATGTCACTGCCTGCCATCCGGAGCGTCCGCGAAGTCTTTCCGCGTGCCCGCGTAGCCGTTGTCGCCCGTCCCTGGGTGGCGGACCTCTATGCCCGCGAAACCTGCATCGACCAAGTGATCCCGTATACGGCGCAGAAAGACCTGGCCGGGAAACGCGAGTTTGCCGCGCAACTACGGGCGGAGCGCTTCGATGCCGCCATCCTGCTGCAAAACGCCTTCGATGCCGCCCTGATGGCCTGGATGGCGGGGATCCCCGAACGCATCGGCTACAACCGCGACGGGCGCGGGTTGTTGCTCACGCAAGCTGTCCCGGTTCCGGAACCGGGCGAGATTCCGCGGCACGAGCGCTTCTATTACCTGGAACTGCTGCGCCGCGCAGGCCTCATGGAGAGCTTCCCGGCGTGTGACTCCATCCGGCTGGATGGAATCGGTGCCGCGCGCCAGGCCGGGATGGCGCATCTCATTGCATTGGGGATCAACTCCGCTCCGCTCGGAATCAGCCCC
Source organism: Bryobacterales bacterium (assembly GCA_963796485.1). Lineage (GTDB taxonomy): Bacteria > Acidobacteriota > Terriglobia > Bryobacterales > Bryobacteraceae > CAWCDJ01. Next base: position 382,352 of record CAWCLV010000004.1, on the reverse strand, counting down.
GGTGCGGCCTACGGGAACGCCAAGCGCTGGCTGCCCGAGCGTTTCGCCGAAACAGCGGCGAGGTTTCCGGGTGTGCCGGTGCTGCTCTTCGGGTCAGCCGGGGAGCGCCCGCTGTGCGAATCGGTGGCGGCGCCGCTCGAGCGCGCCGGTTTCCAGGTGCGCAACCTGGCCGGCGAGACCACCCTTCGCGAGTTCATTGAGATCGCGGCTGCGTGCCGCCTGTTTCTGACCAACGACTCCGGCGGCATGCACGTGGCTTCCGCGCTGGGCGTCCCGACTGTCGCGATTTTCGGCTCGACCGACGATACGACGACGGGTCCTACCGGCCCCCTGGCACAGGTAGTGCGCGAGCACGCCGAGTGCAGTCCCTGCCTGCTGCGCGAGTGCCCCACCGACCACCGCTGCATGACCCGTGTTACTTCCGAAATCGTCTATTCTGCCGCCTTCCTGCAATGGACACAAGAAGCAAGATCCTGACCCTGGATGCCGCCCGCCGGCTCGGCAACCCGCTCACGGTCGTCGCCACCGCGAGCACTGTTCTTCGCGCCGATTTCGTGAAGGAGTTGGAACGCCTCCGCGTGCCCGGCCGCCCGCTCCTGGCGCTCGTTCTGCCCGCCATCCCCGAGTTGCTGCCCCGACGCGCGCGCGCCGAGCTGCTGGCCGGCTTGCGAACGGTGGATTATGTGGCGATGGCCGACGCCGCGGACGTGGATGGCTTCGATGCGGTGCATTTGGAGGATGCGGACACCTCCCGCACCCAGGAGTTGATCGCAGTTGTGGGGCAGGCCTCCCGGCCTGCCCGCTTTTGAATGTGAGTAACTTCAAAACCGGGCAGGCCGGGAGGCCTGCCCCACTTACAGCACGACCAGGGGATGATAGAGGTTCGGGAGCACGATTTCGCCCATCGCCACAAGACTCCCCTGCCGGTCGATCGCCTTCACATATTTCGAGGCCGGCTGTGACCGAAACGGCGAAGCCGGGAAGTTTCTGCCATTGCGGATTTGCGCCACCGTCAGGTCGTCCACGAATACGTTGGGCAGGCGCGGCAGCATGTTAGCCGGCGCTACCAGGGCATCCAACAGCCGCTCGTCCGCAGCCAGCGATTGCAGTTGTTCCAGGGTGCGCGCCTGCTGGATTTCGAACTCGCCGCTCGCCGTCCGCCGCAACTCGCGCAAGTGCGCGCCGCAGCCCAGCGCCTGTCCGGCGTCGTGCGCGATCGAACGCATGTAGGTGCCGCCCGAGCAATGCGCCCGCAGCCGCACTTCGGGCCCTTCCATCCCCAGGATCACCAGCTCGTAGACTTGCACCGGTACCGGAGGGAGTTCGACGATCACCGATTTGCGCGCCAGTTCGTAGGCCCGCTGCCCATCCACTTTCTTGGCGGACACCGGCGGAGGGGTTTGCAGAAATTCACCGCGGAAACGCTCCAGCACCGCTTCCAGGGCATCGCGGTCGAGCACCGGTTCTGTCTGTTGGCCGATTACGACGCCGGCGCGATCGTACGTGTCGGTAGACCAGCCGAAGCGTACGATACCCTCATAGATCTTGTCGCTCCTGGTATAGAACTGCGCCAGGCGCGTGGCGCGGCCGATCACCAGCGGCAGAACGCCGGTGGCGATGGGGTCGAGGGTTCCCAGGTGCCCCACTCTTTTGCTGTTTGCGATGCGGCGCATTTTGTTCACCACATCGTGCGAGGTCCAGCCTTCCGGCTTATCGACTACGATTACTCCGTCCAAAGTCAGTTGTCCGCTTTCTAGCCGTGCAGAGATATCCGAGCGTGAAATTCCGATCCCGGTCCAGAAAATCCAGCCAGGGCAGGATCAGCGCGGGAGGGACCAGCAGCATCGCGGCGGGCACGAAAAACAGCCAGCGAATACCGCCAGTAAAGAATTGTAACCCGTTGAGCAGGCGTCTCGCGAGCAGGCGGAAATAACCGCCCGCCGCGCGCATCTCGACCACTTCGCAGCCGCTCTTCTCGAGCAGGTGCTGGAGGCCGTAGCGCGTGTAGCGGAAATAGTCGTGCGGCGCCTGGTGCACCTCCCACTCGTGCGGAGCCGCCACCAGCAGCAGGCCGCCGGGCGCGAGCGTGCGGGCAATTTCGGCCAGCGCGCACGCCGGCTCCTTCAGGTGCTCGATGGTCACGATGTGAACGGCAGCCTCGAACGTCCCGGGCGGGAAGGGAAGAGCCTCGAGATCGGCCACGGCGTCGAGCCGGCTGTAATCCCAGCCGGCATCGCCCACCGCAAGGTCTACGCCACAGTACCGGTGGCCGGCGAAGCGGACTTTGTATTGGCCCTCGCCCGCTCCGGCGTCCAGCACCCGGCTGCCTTTCGGCAACTTCGCCGCGAAAGCCGCCACCGAGTCCTCGATCACGGCTTCGAAATACAGGATGTGGCGCCGCAGCGGCCGGGGCAGGCGATAGGCGAGCCCGGTGTACTTCATCGCGGGCGCGCCTCGATCATCACGGTGGAACCGGCGCGGAAGAGGGCCTCGAGCGCAGCGAACGGCAGCGACCCCGCTACGAGGGCGAGGTAAGCCAGGTCTTTGGCCATTCGCGCGCCCGCCGATTCGGGAATGCGGCGGACGCGCCGCGCCATGGGGTCGAGCCCCGGAGCCAGGCTGCTGGCCAGCCCGGCGGGGTTATCGCGCAGCGAAAAGTACTTGCGCCGCAGGACCTCGAACTTGCAGTGGTTCAGCAGCATCTCCACATCGCGGTCGCGGAAATCGAAAAGGTGCCGCGGCACATCCACTCCGTTCCAGGCACGCCCGAGCAGCCGGAACTGCCAGCAGGCTGCGTTGGGGACCTGTACGATCAACCGCCCATCCGGCGCCAGCAGGCGGTGTGCGGCGGTGAGGTACGCCCGCGGGTCGTAGAGGTGTTCGAGCACATGGAACATCGTGATGCCGGCGACGCGCCCTTCGCGAAACGGCGCATCCTCGAGCATCGCGCAGACGGACGGCGCCCGGTGCCGCTGCCACGCGATCCGCGCCGCATCGGGCGAGAAATCGAGGCCGAGCACGCGGAAGCCGCGTTCCCGCATCATCCCGAGAAACAAGCCGCCGCCGCAGCCGACGTCGAGCAGCGGCCCCCGGGCGCGCGAACTCCGCAGCGCCCGCTGCACGAAATTCACGTGATCGCGCAAGACCAGCCGCCGGTAGAATTCCTCCATCCGGCTGGCCGCGCTCTCATCGGGCGCGAACCAGTAGTTCTCCGGGTAGTAGGCTTTCAATTCTCCCGGTTCCGGAAGCGGATCCAGCCGCACCAGCCCGCACTTCACGCATCGCACCACGTCGAATTCGCGATCAGTGGTGTGGTACAGCCGGTCCGATGCGCGGAACAGGCGGCCCTGCTGTTCCGAGCCGCAGATCAGGCAGGCGCTCATGCCACGTCCCTCAGGGGCAAACGGTGAGCCAGGATCAGGCGGCGCACATCGCCGGGTGAAAGCCGGCGCAATTTCCGCATCTCTCTCCTTTTGCGCAGCATGAGGGGGGCCATCATGACGGCGCTCCAGTGCCCGCGCGCGAGCGCCCAGGCGATCGACCACTTGCCGCGCAGCCCGGGGAAGTGCGCGGCATCGCCCGAGTTGCGTCCCGCCGCCGCGGCGCCCGCCGCCAGCCGCACCACGAAAAAGACCGGGTTAAGCCACAGAAGGCTCCACGGAAACAGCTTGAGAGCGAGCAGCAGGCGATTGCGCTCAATCAGCACCAGCCGCTCCGGCGAGCCCTTCCCCATAGTGGACCCCCGATGGTGCCGCACCACGGCGTGCGGCGTGTAGGTGCAGCGCCATCCGGCGATCCGGGCGCGCAGTCCGAGCTCGGCATCGTCTCCGTAAGCGAAGAAGTCTTCATCGAAGCCGCCGATCTCGGCCAGCATCTCGCTCCGGTACATGGCGGCGCACCCGTCCGGCCAGAGCGCATCCTCCTCGCGGTCGAACTGGCCGCGGTCGAGCGCGCCCGTGCCGCGCCCCCGGTTCTGGCCGTCCGGAAAGATCAGGTGACCGACCTTATCGATTCGCGCGGGATCCTCCCACACCAGAACTTTGCTCGCTACCATCCCGATGTCGGGCGCTTGCGTGCAGGCGCGGTGAAGCGCCGCAAGCCAATCCGGCCCGGCCTCGGCGTCGTTGTTGAGGAGCGCGATGAACTCGCCGCGCGCGGCCGCGATTCCCTGGTTGTTCGCCGCGCAGAAGCCGCGGTTTTCCCGGTTGCGGATCACCAGCGCTCCGAACTCCCGTTCGGCAAGGTCCGCCGAACCGTCCGCGGAGCCATTATCCACGACAATCGTTTCGAATTCCACATTCCTCTGGCTCCTGAGCGATTCCAGACAGGCGCGCAGCAGGGCTTTGCGGTTCCAGTTCACTACCACGACGGAGATCAACCGAATATGCTAGCAAGCCGGGGCTGTGCCGCGCCCGTTTGGCTCGTCTGCGTACACGTTTCTATGAATCTCCATGGGACCAAAATACCGCGTAGTAAGATAGCGTAAGGGCCCTAGGAAGACCACCTGTATGACCTCCATCGGCGAGACGTTGCGCCAGGAACGCCTGAGGCGCAATCTCAAACTCGAACAGATTTCGCGGGAACTGAAGATTTCGTCGCGATTCCTGGAAGCGATCGAGGACGAACACTTCGAGAAGCTTCCCGGGGGTGTCTTCGCGAAGAGCTTTGTCCGGCAGTACGCGTCTTATCTCGGCCTGGACGGTGAGGAATATGCGGCCCGGGTCAGGCAGGCGGCGGACCCCCTTGCCTCGCCGGCCACCGTGGGTCCACACTCTCTTCCGCCGGTGGACATTTCACTGCCTCGCGTCGAGGAATGGCACAGAGTCGGGGATCGAAGCTTCAATTGGGGGTCGAGCCTTCCCGCACTCGCGCTGATGGTTGTCGTGATGCTGATTTGCTCGGGCGTCTACACCTTCTGGCAGCGGAGCCGGCGGAACGCCCAGGCAGCCGCCGAAAAGCCGCCGGTGGTGGCGGCCGTGCATCTCCCCGCGCCCGCCGCGCCAGTTCCAGCCCAGCAGGCCACGGCGCCGCCGCCGGCTTCAGCGGAGCCGGCCGCGGGAACGCCCGCGCAGGGGTCGCCGCAGCAGCCGCAGCAGCCGCCACAGGGCGGCACCGCGACCCAGCAGGCCACGGAATCCGCGGTAGCTGCGGCGTCTTCCGCAAACCGCCCTGCTCCGGACACCGCGGACGCATCGGCCCCTGCCCCGGTGAATTCCGTGCCGGATGCCGCGGTGAAGGTGGAAATCTCGGCGACCGAAGCGGTTTGGGTCTCCGCCAGGGCGGACGGGAAGTACATCTTCTCGGGTACCCTGCAACCGAACGAGAAACGCAGCGTCGAGGCGAAAGAAACGCTGGTGGTTCGCGTGGGAAACGCAGGCGGTGCTGCGATCACGTTCAATGGAAAGCCAATCGGCCCGGTCGGCCCCGAGGGTCAGATCCGCACGGTTCAGTTTACTTCGGGCGGCTTCCAGATCGTCGCATTACCCAAGCCTTCGCTGCCGCTCGACCCCCTGTGACGAAGTTCCCGCTGCCTGCGGCGTTCCAGGACCAATAGCTCTCTCCGGCGGCGGGTTTTGACTCGCTGATCTACCTTGCGCCAGAATTTGCGGAAGTAGCTGACGGCCGAGATCAGCGCGAAGAAAATCACCGCCCACATGAGCACCAGGCCCGGCATTCGCATCGCCTGATGCCTCGCGCTCAGCAGCATGACCGAGATCGCCACGACCTGCGCGAACATCTTCGTCTTGCCGAGGTCGCTGGCCTTGATCGTGTATCCCTCCGCTGCCGCGATGCTGCGCAGGCCGGTCACCCCGAATTCCCGGCCGACGATCAGGATAGCCATCCAGCCTGGCAATACCCGAATCTGCACCAGCGAGATCAGCGCGGCGGAAATCAGAAGCTTATCCGCGATCGGGTCCAACAACGTGCCGATCGTGGTCACCTGCTTCCAGCGCCGGGCGAGATATCCGTCGAGCAGATCGGTACCGGCCGCCGCCAGGAAAATCGCCAATGCCAACCACTCGTTCGAAACGAAGACCGAGCCGAGGTGGAAGCCGAGCTTCTCCTCCACCAGTGCCGCGACCAGCAATGGTACGAAAAATATCCGGAGAATCGTCAACGAGTTCGGAAGATTCATTCGCCTGACCCAACTATAATGCGGCACGCCTCAGTTCAACAACCCTTCCCGGGATCAGGTGTTCCAGGGTTCCGGACCCGCCGCCCCGGGCGTAGGACCCGCGCCGCATTCTATACTTGAGTTTCGTATTATGCTTTCCCGCCGTCATTTCTTCTTTGGCAGCCTGGCTGGGCCGATTCTGGGGACCCGTCTCGCGCCGGCCGCAAAAAAGCCCGCCGAACGTCCCAGCGTTCTCCTGATTACGTCCGACCGTCTTCCCTCCTGGGCATTGGGTGCGTACGGTAACAAGGACGTTCGCACGCCGAATCTCGACCGCCTGGCCCAGATGGGCACCCGGTTCGAGCGGCACAATGTCTGCGTGCCCGTTCCGGGCCCCAGCCTCGCCACCATCCTGACCGGTGTTACCCCCATGCAACTCACCGGCGGGGCAACGGCGCCCGCCGGCGCTCCCACGCTGGCCTCGCTCCTGGGTGGCGGAGGGTACTCCTGCCAGGCGGCCGGTCCCGAAGCCGCTATCACGTTCCTCGATGCGCAGACCGCCGGAAAGCCCTTTTTTCTTCAGGTCCATTTTGACAGTCTGCGTGCGCCGTACGAAGGCGTGGCGAAGAAATATGTGGATCTGTACGCATCCGCCACACTCGACAGTTTCGGGCGGGGCGCGGCTGCGGCCAACGCGGCGAAGGGCAGGGAAATGCTGGCCGATCGCCTCGCCAGCCAGCGGAAAGCGGCTGCCGCCATCACGGCCCTGGACGACCAGGTGCAGTCCGTCTTTTCGCGGGTGGCCGCGCGCGGACTTACGGATACGACTCTGGTGATTTTCACCTCGACCTGCGGCGCGCTGCTCGGGCGGCACGGCCTGTGGGACGCCGGAGAGGCTTCGGATCCGCCGAACATGTACCGCGAATCGGTGGAAACGCCGCTGCTTTGGGTGTGGCCGGGCCGGGTTCCCGCTCAGTCTTCCCGTCCCGAGCTGGTCAGCACTTACGACCTGCTGCCGTCCCTTTGCGAGCTTCTGGGCATTGCCGCCCCGGGAGCGAAACTCTGTGGCCGCAGTTACGCGCTTCTGGTGACCGGCAGGCCGCTGCCCAAGAAACAGCCCTGGCGCACCACGGTGTTCAGCCAGTTCCGGGAAACCGGCATGGCGAGGATCGAACGGTACAGGCTCGTTTCGCGGGATCAGGGGAAGGGGCCGGGTGAGTTGTACGATGTCAGGGCAGACCCCGAGGAGTCCTCCAACCAATACGACAACCCGCAATTTCTGACGGTGAGGAATCAGTTGGCGGAGGAATTGGCGGGCTGGGACCGCAGCTACTCTTCTTAACCTTGTAAGGATACAAAAGACGGCCCGCTCCCTCAGAGCCGCGACCGTGAGGGAGCAGGCCCGGATCCTTATCCGGCTATTGCTTGCACTTGGCTAACGAGTGGCCGTTCGCCGCGTAGCACTTTCCGGTCGCATTGAGGTTCTTAGGCATGTTTTCCTTGGCTTCCATCTTGGAGTGGCAGGTGGTGCAGGATTTCACGCCTTCTTTCTTCAGGTATTCCGGCTTGCCGTAAGAGGCCGTCGTGCAAAGCATAAAACCAGCCATAAGCAACGTCGCGGGAACAATCAGCTTCAGTGCGCGCATTCGCGTTCTCCTTTTTGACTTCCAGGATAAAACACCTGAAAATCCTAATATTCGCTTCCGATTATATCTGGAACGTCGGAATGCCCGACAAATTGTGGAAAAAATTTAATGTATTTGTCGGCGAGCCCTAGAGATTTGCGTTGGGTTCCAGGCTGCGCCAGAGATACCAACTGGCCACGGTGCAGTACGGCCGCCAGCGGTCCGCCATCCTCTCCATTTCAGCCGGGGAAGGGAGTTCGGCGAGGCCATACGCTTTGCGGATGGCGTTCCGGATTCCAAGGTCGCCCGTCGGTAAAATGTCGGTGCGGCGCAGGGCGAAGATCAGAAACATGTGCACGGTCCAGACGCCGATGCCCTTGACCTCGGTCAACCGGTCGATCACTTCCTGGTCGCTCAGTGCGAGCAATTCGTCGAAAACCACGTTGCCGTCGCGTATATGCCGCGCCAGGTCGCGAATGTAAGCCGTTTTTTGCGTCGAAAGCCCCAGGGTCCGCATGCGGGAAGGGCGGAGTTTCAGGATGCTCTCCGGCGTGACGGTGCCGCCCGCCGCCTTGGCGAGGCGCTCGAAAATCACGCTCGCCACGCGCCCGCTGAGTTGCTGGTACACGATCGATTTGACCAGCGTCTCAAAGTCCGGGTCGCGAAATCGGATGGCGTACTCGCCGACCTTTTCGATGATCTCCGATAGAATGGGGTCGGACTGCTTGAGGTGGCGGATGGCTTCCTGCATCGTGAAACAATTGCTCAGGGGGATACGTCACCCCTATTGTACCGGGATGCGAATGATTCTTGTTCTTGCCCTTGCCGCTGCGCTTTCCGCGCAGGTTCAACTGACCAAGCCTGCCGACCAGGACCTCCCCGCCCCTATCAAGGTGGACGTCGATGTCGTCAACATCCTCGCGTCCGTACGCGACAAACACGGAGCGCTGGTTCCAAACCTCGAGAAGAAGGACTTTACCATTCTCGAGGATGGTAAACCGCAGGAAATCAAGTACTTCACGAAGGAAACGGATCTGCCCCTGACGATCGGCTTGCTGGTCGACGTGAGCGGCAGCCAGCGCAACCTGATCGAAATCGAACGCAATGCGGCATCGCAGTTCTTTTCACAGGTCCTTCGTAAGAAGGACGAAGCGTTCCTGATCAGCTTCGGCGAGGATGCCGAGTTGTTGCAGGATTACACCGGAAGCCCGCGGCTCCTGAGCGATGGCCTTTCCCAGTTGAGGGTGAATTCGGGAGTCAGCGGGATCGGCCCGGGACCCGTACCCACGGCTGGGCAACCCCGCGGTACGGTCCTGTACGATGCCGTTTACCTGGCCGCCAATGAAAAGCTGAAAACCGAGGTTGGCCGCAAAGTGATCGTGATCATTACCGACGGGGTGGACGAGGGCAGCCGGCTTTCGATCAACCAGGCGGTCGAAGCGGCCCAGAAGTCCGACGCCGTGATCTACAGCATCGACTACTCCGATCCGGGCGCCTACGGGGGGTTTGGTTACGGCATCACGCTCGGCGGCGGGGGCGGGGAAGGGGCACTGAAGAAGATGTCGGACGAAACCGGCGGCCACATGTACCGTGTAGACCGCAAACACACGCTCGACGAGGTATTCAAGGAATTGCAGGAAGAGATGCGCAGCCAGTACGCCATCGGCTACACCCCTGTCAACGATGCGAAAGACGGCAGCTACCGGAAGATCGACATCAAGCTCTCCAGCAAGGATCTGAAGGCCCAGGCGCGCAAAGGCTATTACGCCATCAGGCCCGATGCGCGCTAGCCGGCCTGCGCTCGAAATACGCTTCCAGCGCTTCCTTCAACGGAGGCATCGGTTTGAGCCCGAGGCGTTCCATTTTCGCATTCGACAGCGCCGAGTACTTCGGTCTGCGGGCGGGAGTGCGGTATTCACGCTCGCTGGTGGCGAGCAGCATGGGTTCCAGGCCGGCGGCTTCGAAGATCATCCGGGCAAACTGAAACCAGGAGACCGGCGTGCCTCCTCCAATGTGGACAACGCCGGATTGGTCTTGTTCGACGAGATCGATTGTGCGGGCGGCCAGCGCCGGTGCGAAGGCCGGCGACGCCACGTGGTCCTGCACCACGCGGATCGGTTCCCCTTTTCGGGCAAGCCGCAGCATGACTTCCACGAAGTTTCCGCGTGCCGTGGCGAGGCCGCCCGGTCCAAATACGCCGGACGTGCGGACGATCAGCACCCGGTCGAGATAGGCCTGGGCGTAGAGTTCGCCGGCTAACTTCGAGACGGCGTAGGCCCCGAGGGGATGTGTGGCGTCGTCTTCCACATAGGGATGACGAGCCATGCCGTCAAAAACGTAGTCGGTGGAAAAGTGCACCAGCCTGGCATCGATCTGCCGGCATGCCACCGCCAGGTTGCGCACCGCCAGCGCGTTCACCTGAAAGGCGGCGAGAGGCTCCTTCTCCGCCACATCCACCTGGTTGTAGGCGGCGGCGTTGAACACCACTTCCGCATCGATTTGGGCAAGCACCTGTTCGACCGCGGACGCGTCCGAAATATCCACCTGACTGCGGTCGCATGCAGTCAGGTTGTAGTGCCTTGCCTTGAGTTCCTGGACCAGTTCCAGCCCGAGTTGGCCGGCGGCCCCGAAGACCACCGCTCTGCGGTTCATAGGAACTCCAGGATAACTCAGGCGGCCGGTCGCCCGTCCGTCTGCCTACAAGCGCGCTTGGGAAGGCTCATCCTGATACTGCTGGAGGATTTTGCCGAGCCCGGCAAGGCCGGTAAGCACCTGCTCCAGGGCAACGCCCACGAAGTATTTGTCCCCGTTTTCGCGGCAGAACACCGCTTCCGCCAGGATAATGGAATCGGCAACCTCGATCTTCAGGGCCGCGCCCGGTTCGACGGGAGTGGTGGTCTCCAAACCCAGGCCGCGCCCCGAGACATTTCTGACCCGGGCCGGAATCAGACCTCCGTTGGCGCCAAGGACGGTCAATTGGACCGGCTGGTCTGCTTCAAAGCGGGGTTCACGTCGCTGCTCCATAGAACAGTTATCGGTCAGGCGGGGCGAAATTATAACTGCGGCTGCTACCAGGTGTGGGTGAAGACCATGCCGATGACGGCCGCCGCAGCCAAAACAACGGCTCCGATAATGGCGCGCCGGCGCGCCGGGGTCAACCACTCCGGCAACTCGCGGGAACCCGCCGCGCCCAGGATCGACCGCATCAGCCGCCGTTGCGAAGGCCCGGGAAGGCTCCGCATGGCGCGAGCGATCTCCTGCCTTCCGCGGCGGTCGGCAATCAGAATGGTCGCCGAGTTACTGGAGTTCGTCGATTTCACCAGCCGGTTTCGCAATGCCTGGGGCACTTCTTCCACCGACCGGTAGACGCTGCGCGTTCTGCCCGCGGCGATGAGCACGGTCGAAGTCTGGTACAGTTCCCACGTTTCGGAGTTCGGATGACCGCAATAGGGGCACCGGGCGGCGTCGGCATCGATGTTCTTGCGGCAGCGCTGACACGTCATTGGGCTACGGCCTTCGGTGCTCCAGGTTTGTGCCCCGTCCCGTCTCCGACATTGTCGAGCACGGTCTGGATGAACCCCAGGGCGGCCTTGGACAGGGCTTTGTCCTTCCGATAGATTAACCCAAGGCGGCGGATCATCGGCTCCGGCGCGAGGGAAATCAGCCGCAGTTTGCCGGATGCGACTTCCTCCCGGCAGTTCGAAGCCGCCAGAAAACTGATCCCCATTCCGGCGATGACGAACCGTTTCATCATCTCGGTGGAATCGAGCTCCATCGAAATGTGAATCTCTTCTTCGACCATTTCGAGCCAGGTGTTCAGGCGCGCCCGCGTTTTGCCCTGTTGCGGCAGCACCAAAAAGTAGTCGGTGAGATCCTTCGGAGTTACCGACGTCTTCTTCGAAAGCGGGTGTCCCGAGGGGACGATCAGCTTGATTTCGTCCTCGTGGACGTGCACCATCTCCAGGCGCTTTTCATTAACCGGCAGTTGCGTCAGGCCAAAATCCGCCGAATTGTCGAGAACCGCTTCCACCACCCGTCCGCCGTAGGAGCGGTTGACCTGCAATTGCACCGCGGGAAAAAGCTGGCGAAACCGGGAAAACACGGTCGGGAGCACGTAGATGCAGGTGGCTTCGTTGGCGGCGATCACCAATTCTCCCCTGGGGTTGCTCTCCAGCTCAGCTATGGAATCCTGTGCCCTGCGGCGTAGTTCGAGCATCTGCTCGGCATACCCGCCGAAGATTTTACCCGCGGTGGTCAGCGAAATCCGGCTGCCGAATCGCTCGAACAACTCCGCTCGAAGCTCCTGCTCCAGCTGGCGAACCTGGGCGCTGATCGCCGGCTGCGTTCGATAGCAGGTTTGCGCGGCTTTCGAAAAGCTCTTGAGCCGCACAATTTCCAGAAAAGTATGGAGTTGGTCGAAATCCATAAGCCGCCGGGGGGGTCTCCCGTTCTGGCAGTTGGGAACCGACCCCGTTCCGGTAAATTCTGATTGCCCGTATTGTAACAGAGGCGGGAGTTACGGTTTGGAAACAGGGATACAGCCCAAGGGTGAGCCGGGCGGCGGGATTCAGAAAAAGTCCGCTTCCTGAACGGAACGGCAGCCCATTCAGGAAGCGGGGGAGTTCAGGGGACCGTGCGGTGTTTATTCGCCGGAGGTGGTGTTTCCGTTCATATGCCGCTGTTCCATCTGGTTAAAACGCTGCTGCATTCGAGTCTGGGCCTGCGCCTGCAACTGGTCGGCCTTCGCGCGCTGCTGCGGATTCAGGGTCTGGTAGAATTTCGCCATAGCCGTTTCGTGGCTCTGCACTAATTGACCGCGAAGCCTGCCCTGTTCAGCCGAAAGCTGCTGTATTTTGGCCTGGTCGTTATTCCTCACGGCCATCGCCAGCGCTGCGTTGTTTTGCCGTAGCTGGTCGAAAATGGGCTTCGAGTTCTGCCAGGCGCCGCTGAAGATGGTCTTGGCTTCCGCCTTTTGTTGCGGCGTCAGGTTCAATTCCTGCATCATCTGCTGATGCATCCTGGCCCGGGGGGATTGCTGACCGGTAACGGCGCGGTTGGCGTGCGGCCTGACAGGCGCCGTCTGGGCAAAGGCCATGCCTGCTGCCATCACGGCTCCGAGTGCGATCGTCCAAAGGTTGTGCTTCATGGGTTGTGTCACCTCAATACCGAATCTACGATCTGGGATTCAATCCAATATGTGCGAGCGGTAAATCTCCGTAAATCCTCGTTTCACCTGCGTAAAGCCTGCCGCAGCCCGGTGCTGACGCCCGGGAAGCAGGGGCTTTACAAAGCCTTACGAAGCTGCTCGAAAGGCTTACAACGGTACCGTCCCCGGCGTGGTAAATTCGAGCCGTGAAGATTCTACTGGTCGACGATGATGCCGAACTCTGTTCCCTCATGGGCGAATTCCTCACCCGGGAAGGCTTCACAGTAGAGTTTGAGCACGAAGGGTTCCACGGGCTGGAAAAAGCCGCACAGCCGGGTGTGGATCTGGTGGTGCTCGACGTGATGCTGCCGGGCATCGACGGCTTCGAAATCCTGCGCCGCCTGCGTCAAAAAAGCAGGGTGCCGGTGATCATGCTGACCGCGCGCGGCGAGGATGTCGACCGCATCGTGGGCTTGGAACTGGGAGCCGACGACTACCTGCCCAAACCGTTTAACCCCCGCGAGCTGGCGGCCCGGATCCGGGCGATTCTCCGCCGTTACGAGGCTCGCCCCGAACCCGGCTCGGCGCGAATCGATGTCAACGGCGTGTCTCTCGACGCCGGGACCCGCGACGTCACGAGCAACGGAAAACGCGTGGAGCTGACGACGTTCGAATTCGACATCCTGGAAATGCTGATGCGCTCCGCCGGCCGTGTGCTCTCCCGCGACGCGTTAATGGAGAACTTCTACAATCGCAAGGCGACTGCGTTCGACCGCTCGATCGACATGCACATCAGCCATCTGCGTAAGAAACTCGCCAACGGAGATTCGCTGATCAAGACCATTCGCGGCGTCGGCTATCAGTTCTGCCGGACGCCCGAGGACGCCCGCTTCGAATGAGAACGCTCTTCGCGAAGATTCTGCTTTGGTTCTGGTGCACCGTTGCGATCACGGTGATCGGCTCCGCCTTTATTTCGGCGCTCGGCGTCAACGACATGTCGAGCGACCAGTCGCCTGGGGCGCGGCTGGTGAGCTTTCAACTGGCGGAGGCGCAGGCGACCTACGAGTCGGGCGGCCGCCCCGCTTTGCTCGAATTTCTGGGAAACCTCCGGCGGATCTATGGCGCCAGAGGCATTCTCACCGACGCCCAGGGACGGGACCTCGCGACCGGACAGGACCGCTCCAGCCTCATCCGCCGCGCCCGGGCGAGCGCCCCGTTTTCCATCTTCCGGCTGAGCGACAACATGATGGCGCGAATGGCCGAAGACGGGCGTTACTGGTTCTTCTTCATCGTGCCGCGCCAGAGCCCCGGGCCCTGGTTTCTCAAGCCCGATCACGTTTTCATTCTGGGGGCGGCCATTCTGCTGTGCTATTGGCTGGCATTTCACCTGACCCAGCCGGTGCGGAAACTGCAGCGCGCGGTGGAGCGCTTCGGGCGTGGCGACCTCTCGGCCCGCGCCGCATCCACACGCCGCGACGAACTCGGCCAGCTGGCGAACACGTTCGACCGCATGGCGGACCGCATCGAAACCCTGTTGGCCGCGGAGCGCAGGCTGCTGCTCGACATCTCCCACGAACTCCGCTCGCCCCTGGCGCGCCTGGGAGTGGCGATCGAACTGGCGCGGTCGGGCGAGAACCTCGACTCTTCCCTGAATCGCATCCAGAAGGAATCCGACCGCTTGAATTCGCTGGTGAGCCAGTTGCTGCAGGTGACCCGCGCGGAGGGCGATCCCAACCTTTTGCACCGTGAACCCCTGCGGCTGGATGAACTGGTTCAGCAGATTGTGGAGGATTCCCGGATCGAAGCCAAGGCGCACGGCTGCTCGCTGACGCTCGATGCGAAAGAGCCCGCGGCGGTTCAGGGCGACCCGGAACTTCTCCATCGCGCCATCGAAAACGTGATTCGGAATGCCATTCGCTACTCCCCGCGCGAATCGAGCATCGACGTTTCGCTGCGCCGGAGCGATCATTGCGCCGTGGTGAGAGTTCGGGACCACGGTTCCGGCGTGCCCGACGACGCACTCCCGCACCTGTTCGACGCCTTCTACCGCGTGGAGAAGGACCGGAACCGTTCGAGCGGCGGCATCGGGCTCGGCCTCTCGATCGCGCGGCGTTCGATCGAGCTGCACAAGGGGAGCATCCGGGCGCGAAATGCGGAGCCTGGCCTGGAGGTCGAGATGGAGCTTCCCGCAGCCTGATATACTCGACGTTCTCTCTATGGCAAACCCGAAATACGCGGTTTCCGACAAGCCCGTTCCCGTGGCGGAGCTGGTCGATACCCTCAGCGATGGAACCAAGGTCAAGCGGCGGATCCCCCGGATGCGGGCCTGCAACGAAAAGGACGCGAAGGGCAAAATGTGCGCCGGACACCTGAAACGCTGGTTCTTCTTCGGTGACGAGGTAGCGCAGAAATTCGGCAAAGACGCCGAAATCTATCGCTGCGAGCACTGCAAGACGCTGTACCTGCCCAGTCCCGAAGAGCAGCCGCGGACCGGGACCCTGAGCTACTAACGCCGTAGCAGTCTTCGCAATGACCCGCTGGCTTCGTTAACTCCCAGCGCCAGCGCGCCTCCCAGGTAGACGACGCCGAACGCGCCGAGCACCAGCGCCCCGGTCACGTACTTCCCCTGGGCTCCGATCGCCAGCTTTACCGCCCATCCTGCGGCCGCCGCCGCCGCCGCGGCCGCCCATAGCCGCGCCACCAGCGACACCGGCAGCCCCGTGCGCCCGATCCGACGGTTGAGCGCC
This sequence comes from Bryobacterales bacterium, assembly GCA_963796485.1. Classification (GTDB taxonomy): domain Bacteria; phylum Acidobacteriota; class Terriglobia; order Bryobacterales; family Bryobacteraceae; genus CAWCDJ01. Next base: position 366,719 of record CAWCLV010000004.1, on the reverse strand, counting down.
CGCCGCAGCAGGCTGAACTCCACCCAGCCCGCCAGCCCCGCCGAGGCAGTCAGCCCCGCCGCGCCCCACCTCGGGTCGATTCCCAGCCAGCGCGGCAGCGGCATCGCGAACAGGTACCCGAGGCTCGTGGTCAGCGCCACCCGCACGATGGCGAACCGCAGCGGCGTCCGCGTGTCCCGCAGTGCGTAGTAAGTCGAGGAGTACAGCCGACCCAGCGTCTGCGCCAGGAGCCCCACCGATGATCCAGCCAGGATCGCCCACACGAACAGCGAATCCGCGTGGCTGAACCGCCCCGTCTGGAACAGCAGCGCCGCGATCACCCCGCCTAGCGCCAGGAACGCCATCGCCGAGGGGACCACGAAGAACGCGATCTGCCGCAGCCCGCGGTTCAGCCTCCGGTTCAGGTACTCATGGTCGTCCATCGCCCCCGACATTTCCGGCAGTTCCGCGTCCGCCACGGACATCCCGAACAGGCTGATCGGCAGCATGTACACGATCTGGGCCGTGCTCAGGCCGGCCACCGAGCCCAGCGGCAGAAAACTCGCCAGCCACACGTCCACGTACCCGCTGATCTGCACTACCCCGCGGGTCGTGAAAACCGGAACGAAGTTTCGCGCCACCTCGCGCACGTGCTCCGACATCCCGGCCACGATCCGCGGCGCCACCCGCAGCACCGCCGGCAGTTGCACCAGGAACTGCAGCAGCCCGCCCAGCGCCGATCCCCACGCCAGCGCCACCGCCAGCGAGTTGATGCTCATGCGCCGCCCGAACGCCACCATGGTCGCGATCATGGTGAGGTTCCAGATCACCGGCGCCGTGTAAGAGAGGAAGAACTTGCGGTGGCTGTTCAGGATCCCCAGGCACCACGCGGAAAGCACCAGGAAGCCGCTGCCCACGAACAGAATCCGCACCAGCTTGATGGTCAGCACGCGCGTCTCGCCGTGGAATCCCGGCACAATTACGTCCACGAACAGAGGCGTCGCCAGCACGCCCAGGAGCACCACCGCAGAGACGATCAGGGTCAGGATCGCGGCCACCGCCCCCGCCACGCGCCCGGCCTCGTCCTCGTCCTTTTGCGCCAGCAGCCGTGCGTAGACCGGTATGAAAGACGCGGAAAGCACGCCTTCCCCCACCATATTGCGCAGGAAGTTGGGGATGCGGAACGCGCCCATGAAGGCATCCGCGGCCTCCGACTCGATGCCGAAGTAATGCGCGAAGACGCGCTGCCGCACCAGCCCGAAGATGCGGGTGAGGAAAATCCCCGCGGCCACCAGGAAGGCATGTCCACTGCCCGATTGCTCTGCCACCTACGCCAGTTTCTCCAGGATCGCGGCCGTCACTTCTTCGGTGCTGCTCTTGCCGCCGAGGTCGGGTGTGCGGATCTTGCCCTCCGCCAGCACCGCGGCCACGGCGGCATCCACTTCCCGCGAGGCTTCGGTCATTTCGAGGTGGTCCAGCATCATCGCGGCGCTCAGGATCATCGCCAGCGGGTTGACCAGGCCCTTGCCCGCGATATCCGGCGCGGATCCGTGCACGGGCTCGAACATGGAGGGGAAGCGTCGGAGCGGGTCCAGGTTGGCGCTGGCGGCCAGGCCCATGCTGCCGATAATGATCGCCGAAATGTCGCTCAGGATGTCGGCAAAAAGGTTCGAGCCCACCACCACGTCGAAGCTCTCCGGGCGGCGGATGAAGTTCATGGCGGCGGCATCCACCAGCAGCGATTCGGTTTCAACATCGGGGAACTCGGAGGCGACGTCGCGAAACGCGCGATCCCACAGGACCATGCTGAAGCCCTGGGCGTTGGACTTCGTGATCGAGGTGACGCGTTTCTTCTTGTTGCGCTTCACCGCCAGCTCGAATGCGAAGCGCACGATCCGCTCGATGCCGCGGCGAGTGAAAACGGAGGTCTGGATGGCGACCTCTTCCGGCTGGTCATGGTAAACGAAGCCGCCCACCTGCGTGTATTCGCCCTCGGTGTTCTCGCGGACCACGACGAAATCGATGTCGCCGCCGTTCTTGCCGGCGAGCGGCGAGCGCACGCCCGGGTAGAGATATGCCGGGCGCACATTGGCGTACTGATCGAAGGCGCGGCGGATCGGCAAAAGCAGGCCGTTCAGCGTGGTGTGGTCGGGGATTTCGGGGTGTCCCACGGCGCCGAGCAGGATGGCGTCGCAGGGCTGCAGGAGGTCGATGGCCCCTGCCGGCATCATTCTTCCCCAGCGGAAGAAGTGGTCCGCGCCCCACTCGAAGTCCTGGAACGCGAAGCTTACGTCATGCTTTTTGGCGACCCGCTCGAGCACGCACTTGCTCTGCGGCACGACTTCTTTTCCGACGCCGTCGCCCGCGATCACCGCAATGGTAAAAGTTCTCATTCTCTTACCCTAAGTTTAGCGGTTCTCGCGCCGGCTACCATGCGTCGCGATTGGAAATCGTCACGCGGAAGAGCGGCTTCTGCTGTTCGGCGGGCTCCATCTCATACTGCTGGCTGGTTTTCGCGGGGTCGTAGCCGCGCCAGAGCCAGGTCAGCGACTCGGGCAGGTCCAGCGACGCCTGAGCTCCGCCGTGGGCCGCGGTGCCGAATCGAAAGTGAAAATCGTAGCCCCGGAGTTTCAGCGAGTTGGCCATCTGGATGCTTTGCATGGGCCATGAGCCGTGGGTGTTTTCCAGGTCGTCGGAGCCATCGCTCATCCACATGCGGATGTTGCGCTTGGGCTGTTTGCGAACCATGAACGGGAACAGGTTGCCGCCGTCGAGTTTCTCCTCCGGATGCCATTGGATGGAGGTGAAACTGCCGACCGCCGAGTGCACGCGGCTGAACGTGTCCGGCATCAGCCAGGCGACGTTGAAGGCGCAGATGCCGCCCGAGGATTCGCCGGCGATCGCGCGGCTGTAGGCATCCTGGCGGAGTTTGTAGGTCTTCTCGACCTCCCGAAGCACCTCTTCCATCAGGAAACGGGCGTAGCGGTCGCTCATGGTGTCGTATTCGATGGAGCGCATGGCGCGCCCCCCGGGCGAAGTGCCGGGCGCGATCATGACGTGCACCATCGGCGGGATCAGTTTCTGATTGAGGAGGTTTTCGGTGACGGTGAACAGGCGAATTCGCGAATATTCGCCGACCAGTCCCTGGCCGTCCTGCCACACCATCAGGGCGGCAGGCACGTTCGGATCGACGCCCGGCGAGGCGTAGACCCAGTAATCGGCCTTCATGCCGTCGTAAATTTTGCTGACGATCGTGTGCTTCCCGCCGACTTTGCCCTTGGGGACGCCGGGCTTTTCGTAGGAGTCGGGGTTATAGCCCACGGCATCGCCGCGCGCGCCGAGCGGCTTTCCGTCCGCGTAGTACTGATACGAGTGCGTGACGCCGGTCCGCATCTTAGTAAGCAGCATCCAGAAGTTCGAGCCGGAGACCTGGGTCATCGGCTCGGCCGGCTGGCCGTCGATCGAAATGGCGACCGGGGCAGGGGAGTCGGCCACGAATAAATAGTCCTGCCCCCAAACGGCCGTTCCGCCGCGCGCCGAAAGGGTGGCGGTGATCCGGTCCTTGAGGCCGGGGGCGGATGGGCCGCCGCGGGCGGCGTCGATCAATTCCTGAAGGGGAGGGGCTTGGGCAAAGCAGGCGGCCGTGGCGGCCACGAGGAGGAGATAGCGTCGCATCGAGGGACAGTATATACCCCCGAACGCAAAAAGCCCCGGACCATGGTGAGGGCCGGGGCGTTTTAGGAATAAACCGGGCGACTTCCTACTCTCCCACACAGTTGCCTGTGCAGTACCATCGGGGCTGAGGAGCTTAACTACCGTGTTCGGGAAGGGAACGGGTGGGTCCTCCTCGCTAGGGTCACCCAGAAAGGGTTTTGAGGATCCGAATATTTGACGGGCCGGCGTTGGAAAGAGCGCACACTGTTGTGTGTGCAGTAGTATTTTATGGTCAAGCCGAACGGGCAATTAGTAACGGTAAGCTCAACGTGTTGCCACGCTTACACATCCGTCCTATCAAACTGGTAGTCTACCAGTGCCCTTCTTAGCTTGCGCTTGGGAGATCTCATCTTGGGGAAGGTTTCACGCTTATATGCGTTCAGCGTTTATCCTGACCGAACTTCGCTACCCAGCGATGCCCCTGGCGGGACAACTGGATCACAAGAGGTTCGTCCACCCCGGTCCTCTCGTACTAAGGGCAGGCCCCCTCAAATCTCCTACGCCCACCACAGATAGGGACCGAACTGTCTCGCGACGTTCTGAACCCAGCTCACGTACCGCTTTAATAGGCGAACAGCCTAACCCTTGGGAGCTTCTACACCCCCAGGATGCGATGAGCCGACATCGAGGTGCCAAACCGGAGCGTCGATGTGAACTCTTGACTCCGATCAGCCTGTTATCCCCGGCGTACCTTTTATCCGTTGAGCGATGGCCCTTCCATACAGAACCACCGGATCACTAAAGCCTACTTTCGTATCTGCTCGACTTGTTGGTCTCGCAGTTAACCTGGTTTATGCTTTTGCACTCGTCGGCGGATTTCCAAGCCGCCTGAACCAAGCTTCGCGCGCCTCCGTTACCGTTTAGGAGGCGACCGCCCCAGTCAAACTACCCGCCTTCCACTGTCCCTCATCCGGATTACGGATGGAGGTTAGAACCACAGAACGATCAGGGTGGTATCTCACCGTTGGCTCCCCCGAGTCCGAGAACCCGGGTTCAAAGCCTCCCACCTATCCTGCGCAGATCGCCCCATAGTTCCATGAAAGGGTATAGTAAAGGTGCACGGGGTCTTTCCGTCTAGTGGCGGGCACCCGGCGTCTTCACCGGGACCACAAGTTCGCCGGGCGGCAGGTTAAGACAGTTCTCAGATCGTTACGCCATTCGTGCAGGTCGGAACTTACCCGACAAGGAATTTCGCTACCTTAGGACCGTTATAGTTACGGCCGCCGTTCACCGGGGCTTCAGTTCAAAGCTTCGCTTGCGCTGACCTCTCCCTTTAACCTTCCGGCACCGGGCAGGCGTCAGCCCCTATACGTCGTTTTCGACTTTGCAGAGACCTGTGTTTTTGTTAAACAGTCGCCTGAGACAATTCACTGCGACCCACGTCTTAGGTGGGCACTCCTTCTCCCGAAGTTACGGAGCTAATGTGCCTAGTTCCTGAACCTACCATCACCCGAGCGCCTTAGAATATTCTTCTCGTCCACCTGTGTCGGTTTGTGGTACGGATACCTTGCTTCTCCTTAGAGGCTTTTCCTGGCGGACGACCCGGCGGATTTGCCTATCCGGATCTCCCTTCACTCTGGTTTGTAACCATTGCGCACCAGAGCTTACGGTCCGCGTCCCCCCTTCGGTCTTGATCGAAACAAGGTAGTGCAGGAATATTAACCTGCTGTCCATCCGCTACGCCTTTCGGCCTCGCGTTAGGCTCCGACTAACCCTGAGCGGATTAACCTTTCTCAGGAATCCTTAGACTTACGGCGACCAGGGTTCGCACCTGGTTTCTCGCTACTTATGCTGGCAGAGTCACTTCTCAACGCTCCAACCCTTCTTTCGATAGATCTTCACAGCTGTTGAGAACGCTCTCCTACCATTCGTATTGCTACGAATCCGTAACTTCGGTACCATGCTTGAGCCCCGTTATATTGTCGGCACCGAGCCGCTCGACCAGTGAGCTATTACGCTTTCTTTAAAGGATGGCTGCTTCTAAGCCAACCTCCTGGCTGTCTGAGCGTCCCGACTTCCTTTCCCACTGAGCATGAATTTGGGGACCTTAGTTGACGGTCTGGGCTGTTTCCCTTTCGACAATGAAGCTTAGCCCCCACTGTCTGACTCCCTCGCTACACATTCACGGCATTCGCAGTTTGGTTGGATTCGGTAACCTGGGAAGGCCCCTAGTCCAATCAGTTCTCTACCACCGCGACGGACCACGAGAGGCTAGCCCTAAAGCTATTTCGGAGAGAACGAGCTATCACGGAATTTGATTAGCCTTTCACCCCTACCCTCAGCTCATCCAAGCTGTTTTCAACCAACACTGGTTCGGACCTCCAGCCGCTGTTACACGGCCTTCATCCTGGCCAAGGGTAGATCATCCCGCTTCGCGTCTATTCCCAGCGACTCCATCGCCCTGTTCAGACTCGCTTTCGCTTCGGCTCGCTTGCGCTTAACCTTGCCACTGAGAATAACTAGCCAGCTCATTATGCAATAGGCACGATGTCAGGCATTCTCCTTGCGGAGCATAGCCCTCCAACTGCTTGTAAGCGTGTGGTTTCAGGTACTATTTCACTCCCCTCGCAGGGGTTCTTTTCACCTTTCCCTCACGGTACTGGTTCACTATCGGTCGCAAGTGAGTATTTAGCCTTGCCGGATGGTCCCGGCAGATTCAAGCAGGGTTCCACGTGCCCCGCCCTACTTAGGAACCACTGAGTAGAGAATTGCATTTTCACCTACGCGGCTGTCACGCTCTATGGCCGGCCTTTCCAGACCGTTCGATTAATACTTTTCTTCCACCCTTTAACCGGATGATCTCTGATTTTACTCAGAGGCCATCTGATTATTGTGGCCCTGCAACCCCAGGCTCTCCTTTCGAATCGCCTGGTTTAGGCTCCTCCGATTTCGCTCGCCACTACTCTCGGAATCACGGTTGTTTTCTTCTCCTCGGGGTACTGAGATGGTTCACTTCCCCCGGTTCGCTCCGCCACCCTATATATTCAGATGACGGTAACGGGTGTTCGCACCCGTTGGGTTTCCCCATTCGGACATCTCCGGATCACAGCCTGTGAGCGGCTCCCCGAAGCTTATCGCAGCTGACCACGTCCTTCTTCGCCTACTTGCGCCAAGGCATCCACACACACGCTCTTAGTAGCTTGACCATAAAATCTACTTCACACACAACACTTGTGCACGCTACTTTCTCGCGCTTACATTCTTGTGTTTATATGCCCGTCAAATATTCAGTTGTCAAAGATCTCGATTGCCTCAGCAATCAGTACAGCCGGTTCTTTCCCCGGCTCTACTAACTGCTGATGAATGGTTCCCTTGTCCTTTTGGTTGGTGGGCCTGGGTGGAATTGAACCACCGACCTCACCCTTATCAGGGGTGCGCTCTAGCCATCTGAGCTACAGGCCCAGGTGCCCGGCTGCTTCCGCGCCGCACACTGGTGGAGCTGGTCGGGATCGAACCGGCGACCTCCTGAATGCAAATCAGGCGCTCTCCCAGCTGAGCTACAGCCCCAGAACTTCAGAGGGCCGCGAGGCCCTCCAGGGATTCTAATCGAGGCCAGTTGGATGCAGAGACCAGAGGGTCCAGCCCCCCGGCCGCTTCGGAAAAACTCACATATACTCTAAGTGGAGATCCGGAACGGGCTCACCACCAAAACCGAAGTTCCGATGGCGGTTTGGAGTGGAACGGCTGTCTCCTACTATCGGCCCCGTGTACACTCAACAGGACACTTTTTTCGGAAACTCCACCCACGTTCTCTCTTAGAAAGGAGGTGATCCAGCCGCAGGTTCTCCTACGGCTACCTTGTTACGACTTCACCCCAATCATGAATCATACCTTGGGCCGCTGCTCCCCTTGCGGGTCAGCCTGCAGACTTCTAGTACAATCCACTTTCGTGATGTGACGGGCGGTGTGTACAAGGCCCGGGAACGTATTCACGGCAGCGTGCTGATCTGCCATTACTAGCGATTCCAGCTTCATGCAGGCGGGTTGCAGCCTGCAATCCGAACTGAGAACGGTTTTTTGCGATTGGCTCCCCCTCGCGGGTTAGCTGCGCTTTGTACCGTCCATTGTAGCACGTGTGTAGCCCTGGACATAAAGGCCATGAGGACTTGACGTCATCCCCACCTTCCTCCAGGTTATCCCTGGCGGTCTCCTGCGAGTTCCCAACTGAATGATGGCAACACAGGACAAGGGTTGCGCTCGTTGCGGGACTTAACCCAACATCTCACGACACGAGCTGACGACAGCCATGCAGCACCTCGACCGGACCCCCTTGCGGGGTAGCGATGTTTCCACCGCCGTTAACCGGCCGTTCGAGCCCAGGTAAGGTTCTTCGCGTTGCGTCGAATTAAACCACATGCTCCACCGCTTGTGCGGGCCCCCGTCAATTCCTTTGAGTTTCAGCCTTGCGACTGTACTCCCCAGGCGGCATATTTAACGCGTTAGCTCCGGCACGGACAGAATGAACTGCCCACACCAAATATGCATCGTTTAGGGCGTGGACTACCAGGGTATCTAATCCTGTTTGCTACCCACGCTTTCGTGTCTCAGCGTCAGTTACGGTCCAGAGAGCCGTCTACACCACCGGTGTTCCTCCTGATATCTACGCATTTCACCGCTACACCAGGAATTCCACTCTCCTCTCCCGCACTCTAGTCATTCAGTATTCGGCGCACCCTCCCAGTTGAGCCGGGAGATTTCACACCAAACTTAAACAACCGCCTACACACCCTTTACGCCCAGTAACTCCGAACAACGCTCGCTGCCTACGTATTACCGCGGCTGCTGGCACGTAGTTAGCCGCAGCTGCTTCTGCAGGTACCGTCACTATCTTCCCTGCCGAAAGAGCTTTACACCCCGAAGGGCTTCATCGCTCACGCGGCGTCGCTGCATCAGGGTTGCCCCCATTGTGCAAGATTCCCCACTGCTGCCTCCCGTAGGAGTCTGGCCCGTGTTTCAGTGCCAGTGTGGCCGTGTGCCCTCTCAGGCCGGCTACCGATCTCTGCCTTGGTAGGCTCTTACCCTGCCAACTAGCTAATCGGCCGCGGGCTCCTCTCTCAGCGCATTGCTGCTTTCCTCTCTCGAGCTTATGCGGTATTAGCCCCGGTTTCCCAGGGTTATTCCCCACTAAGAGGTAGATTACCCACGTGTTACTCACCCGTACGCCACTTTACTCATGGATTGCTCCACTTTCTCGTTCGACTTGCATGTGTTAAGCGCGCCGCCAGCGTTGATTCTGAGCCGGGATCAAACTCTCATTTGAAATAATGAGTTTTAATCAATCGCTCCGGTTTACTCAGAGTTCTGACGAGTTCTTCTTTACTGCATCCAACCAGATTGTCAATGATCTGCGCGAACCTATCCTGGCATTATCGAAATACCAGGATCGATTGCAGGCCTCGAAACTTGGCCCGGCATTTCCTCCAAGCGCTGTTTACAAGCACTAAGGTAAGCCGGAAAAATTTTCGGTTGTTCCGACCAGAACTTCGGTCTGGAAGCGGCTGACTTGTCTAGATTAACAGACGATTTCGAAGTGCGCAAGTGCGGGCGAAAATTCCTTGAGTCGATTTAACCCTGTGATCCTCCGGATGCCCGAAATTGCTTCCCGGGTTCGGAGTTACCCTGGTTTCCCGCCAGATACACGGTGCGCGTCGGGAAGGGCATGCCGATCCCCTCTTCCCGGAATCGCAGCAGGATGCGCTTGCGCAACTCGTGCCGCACACGATATTGGTTGGAGAATTCCGCCACCTGAAACCCGAGCGTGAACCCCAGGGACGAATCCCCGAACCCCGGATCGAAGGTCACCGCGGCCGGCGGGTCCGCCAGCAATCCTGGAATATCCGTCGCGCCCTTCTTCGCAATGTCCAGCAGCACGCGCTCCACCTGGTCGGGGTCCGAATCGTACTCCACCCCTACCTGCAGGCTGACTCCCATCCTCTTCTCCGGCAGGTGAAAGTTGGTCACCACCGCCTGCGCCAGCTTGGAATTCGGGATGAGGATCACGTTATTGGCCAGCGCCCGCACCGACGTGCTGCGCCACCCGATGTCCGTCACGTATCCCTCCTCTCCGCTGTTCAGCCGGATGTAATCCCCCAGCCGGACCTGCCCCGCCACCGCCACGTAGAACCCGCCGAAGAGGTTCGAAAGCGTATCCTGCAAGGCCAGCGCGACGGCCAGGCCGCCGACGCCCAAGGCCGTGAGGATCGGCGTGATCTTCACGTCGAGCGCCCCCAGGATGAGCACCACCCCGAGGATGAAAACCCCGAGTTGCGCCAGGTTCTGGGTCAACGTCGTGACCGGGAGCGCCCCAGGGACCTGCGCGCCGTAATGCCGCACCAGGTTTCCGGCGATCCGCATCCCGATCAGCGTCAGCGACAGGAACCAGAGAATCAGCAGACACTTGGCCGTCCACGAGGTGTACCGCTCCGGCAGGCTCGATCCCTCGATGGCGAGATGCGCCCCGAGGATGACGGTCCACATCAGGATCGGTCCCCGCAGGGCATCCGTCAGGATGAGGCCTGCCTTGCTGCCCGTCCGCGAGGTCCATGCGCGCAACGCCCGCAGGGTCACCCGCCGGACGATGGAGCCGATCAACAGCGTCACCGCGAAAATAATGAGCGGCCACACCACTTTCATTGGGTCGTTCCAGAGGTGGCGGAGGATCGGCAAGGTCATTCGTCTCTCCTCCCCAGATTCTCACACGATTTCGCTGCACGCTCCCTTTCATACGGACGTCAACTCTATGTGCGGACACGTACGGCAATCCTCTGCCTGCTTTTTGCCGGCTATCTGGCGGCCGCGGGCCAGTCCGCTGCGGACCTGTTCCAGAAGGGCAGCAAGGCCGAAAAGGCCGGCCGCATGGTGCAGGCGTACCTCATGTACTCCGAAGCCGCCGCGCTCGAGCCCAACAACCAGGAGTACTGGCTTCGCGCCAAGGCGGTCCAATCCCGCGCTTTGTTCGAAGCGAAAACCCTTGGAGTCACCAGCGACGGCAAGACGGCCGGTACCGCGAACGGCGGGGCGGCTTTCGAACTCGGCGTTCCGTCCGACTTCATTCCCCTCGAGCAGGAGGGCAAGGGGCAGCCCGCGCCGAAACGCCGCATCCCGGATGCCAGCGCTCAGGACCGCCGCGAGGCGCGCAAGCCCCTCCCCCCGGCGGAACTCGCCGCCGTGCCCGGCACCCGTGATTTCGATCTGCGCGGCGACTCGCGAAAACTTTGGGAAGACGTTGCCAAAGCGTACGGGCTCCAATGCGTCTTCGATGGCGACTACCAACCCGTCCGCCCCTTCCATTTCGTGCTGACCGATGCCGATTACCGCATCGCGCTCCGTGCCCTGGAAGCCTCCACTGCCTCGTTCCTGATACCGATGACGCCCAAGCTTTTCCTGGTCGCCCGGGACACTCCGCAGAAGCGGACCGACCTCGAGCCGAACGTCGCGGTGGAGGCGCATCTCGACAATATGCCCAGCCAGCAGGATTTCACGGCCGTAGTGACCGCGGTCCAGCAGACGTTCGCCATCCAACGGGTCGCCTTCGATACCCAGAACAATACCGTCATTCTGCGCGGCCCGATGTCGAAAGTCATCCCCGCCCGGGCCATGCTGGAAGATCTCATTCGCCAGCGGGCACAGGTGTTGATCGAAATGAAGTTCCTGGAAGTCACGCGGAACGACATGCTCACCTACGGAGTCACCTTCCCCACCAGTTTCCCAATCCAGGCTCTTACCACCTGGATGAACAATCCAATCGCTGTCCCTTCGAACATCGCCGGGTTCCTGACGGCCGGAGGCGGCCTGAGCCTCATCGGTATCGGCATCATGAATTCGACCATCGTTGCGCAGATGTCGAACACCGATGGCAATACGCTCCTGGAAAGCCAGGTGCGCTCGATGGACGGGCAGGCCGCAACCTTGCACGTGGGCGACAAGTATCCGATCATGACATCCGGGTACTTCGGGCCGCAGAGTTTCACCCAGGGTTCCTCTTCCTACTACACGCCCACCCCCTCTTTCACATTTGAAGACCTCGGCGTCAGCTTGAAGGTCACCCCCAGGGTGCATGACCGCCGCGAAGTAAGTCTCGATATCGACGCCGAGTTCAAGGTGCTTGCCGGGCAGGCCCTCAACGGCATCCCGATCATAGCCAGCCGCACCCTCAAATCCGCCTCGCGCCTCTCATTTGGCGACTGGGCCGCGATTTCCGGCCTGCTCAGCACGCAGGAAGCGCACCAGCTGGCCGGCATTCCAGGGCTCTCGGCGATCCCATACGTGGGCCCGATCTTCGGCACGCGCGAGCGCGATCACGAGCGGCACGAGGTGCTCATCCTTATCCGCCCGCACCTGCTCACACCGCCTCCCTCGGAGGCCGTCGCCCGCACATTTCTGGTCGGAACCGATACGCGCCCGATGACGCAGTTCTGATCTTCCCCGCCGCCTGATATCGTGGGTAGTCTATGTCGCGGATGTTGGAAGAGATCCGGCAGCAGCCGGAAGCGCTTGAGCGCACCCTTGCGGGCGAGAGGCGGAACATCGAGAGATTCCGCCGCCGTGTGGAAAAGAACCGGCCCAGGCTCGTGGTTCTTGTTGCCCGCGGCACCTCGGATAATGCCGCCACCTTCGGGCGCTACCTGCTGGAGATCACGACCGGGATTCCGGTCTCCATGGCGGCTCCCTCCGTCAGCACTCTCTACGATGCCCGGATCGACTACCGCGACACGCTCGTGGTTGCGATCTCCCAGTCCGGCGAATCGACCGACACCAACCTCGTGCTCGAACGCGCGCGCCGCGACGGCGCCCTGACCCTGGGGATCACCAACGAGCGCGACAGTTCTCTCGCGCGCCTCGCCGAGCATGTCTTCCTGGTTCGCGCCGGGAAAGAGAAGAGCGTGGCCGCCACCAAGACCTACACCGGCCAGGTGCTCATTCTCTATCTACTGGCCTACGCCCTCGGGGGCGGAGTGAGTATGTCGGACCTCGAGCGCGTGCCCGAAGCCACCGAGGCCGCGCTGACCCTGGAAGACGAAGTGAACAATCTTTCCGGCCGCTACTGCTTCATGCGGAATGCCGTGGTGGTGGGACGCGGGCTGAACTACGCCAACGCCCTGGAATTTGCGCTCAAACTGATGGAGACCTGTTACGTCGTGGCCGAGCGGTTTTCCTCCGCCGATTTCATGCACGGTCCTATCGCCCTGGTAGAGGCGCGCTTCCCGGTTTTCGCGTTTGCGCCCCCCGGTCCGACCTGGCCCTCGATCAGCGAAACGCTGCAAAAGCTCCAGAGTCTGAGCGCGGAAATCGTGGCCATCACGGACTCGGGCAATACGGAAGCGTCAAATTACGCAACCCGCATCATCCGCCTGCCGCGCCGGGTGAAAGAGGTGCTGACACCAATCCCCTACATCATCCCGGCCCAGTTGTTCGCAGCGAGCCTCGCCGCGCAGAAGGGGCTCGATCCCGACCGTCCGCGCACGCTCAGCAAAGTGACCCAGACGCTCTGAGGCGGCGCGAACCGCCTATTTCGTTTCTTTCGGGGAGTACTTGTTCAGTATCGAGAGCAGTTTCTGGGCGGCAGGCGGCGCTTGAGCCCCGCTGCCCAGGATCTGCTTGCTGGTCCAGTCCTTGCCGTAAAGCGCGTGGTTCTCGTCCAGATCGTTCCGCAGAGTCGCACCGTCGAGCGAAACACCCGCGAAAGCCCCGCGCGAGCGGGACCACGAGAGGATCTCGGCCGTCATGAAGGCGTCCGTTTGCGCTGTCGCGTTGCGGCCCACGGGACCCGCCGCGGCGGTCGCGTCCGCGCCGATAGTGAACTTGCTGGTGGTGAGCTTCTTCATTCCGCGCTCATTCATGATCAGCAGAATCACATCGCTGGAGGATACGCCGATCTGGAATCCGACGCTCCCGCCCTCAATGCGAATGGCCGCCGGCGGACCCCATCCCTGACCGCCGGAGGCGCGGCAGACCGCGAACCCGCGGCCGAACTTGCCGCCGAAAACGAAGGCGCCTTTCTTCAGTCCCGGAACCAGGACGATGCACGCGGATTTGTCCAGAAGGTCTTGCGGAATCGACTTGTCGGGCGCGCCCATGATCTCCTTAAACAGAGATGCGGAGTCGTCCAGCCGTTCGTTTGTCTTGGTAAGCTCCGTCGCCGCGAACAGGGGCGCGATTCCCATCGCCAGTGACAGTGTGAGGGTGATAAAACGCATGTATCTATCGTAACGCTTTAGCACGCGTTTCCGGGCGTTCGAGTAACGCGCGCCTGCGCGGTTGTGAGTTACGCTACGGTTCCCGGGCGCCATCATTGTGCTTTCGCGCCGCCCAGTGAGGCCGTCGCCAAAGTTCCGCCGAGTCCCATCGTCTCCACCGCCGAAGAGGGCACGATCACCATCGAACCGCGCTCCTTGATCGCCTCATAGAGCATGTTCATCGCCCTCAGGTGAAGCGCAACCGGATTGTCCTGGTAGGTCAGTGCCGCCCTCGAGAACTTCTCGGCGATCTCCGTCTCCGCCTGCCCCAGGATGATGCGGGCCTGCCGTTCCCGCTCCGCCTGCGCCTGGCGCGACATCGCGTCCTGCAGCGCCAGCGGAATCTGCACGTCGCGGATCTCCACCGATTGCACCGTGATCCCCCACGGGCTCGTCTTCTCGTCCAGAATGCGCTGCAGTTCCCGGCCGAGCATCTCCCGCTCCGCCACCATCTGGTGCAGTTCGTGCCGGCCGATCGATTCCCGCAGCGCCGTCTGCGCGCTGAGCGTGATCGCCTGGCAGAAATCCTGCCCTTCCAGAATCGATTTCTCGGGGTTCCAGATCATCCAGAACACGATGGCGTCCACATTCACCGGCACCGTATCCCTGGTCAGTGTGGATTCCGCCGAGACGCTTTCCACCCGGACTCGCTGGTCCACGTAACGGCTGAGCGAATCCATCACCGGCACCATGTGAAACAAGCCGGGTCCCCGCAACCCTACGTACCGGCCGAACCGCAGCACTGCCACTTTTTCCCACTGGTCGGCCACCCGGATCGCAAATAGAAAGTACAGGCCCACGGCAATTCCGGCGATCAGCGCCGCCGGGTGCCCGGTCAACGCGAAAACACCGGCTCCGCAGCCCGCGCACACGATCCGCAGGCTGACCCCCACGCTGCTCAGCCGCATCTGGGAGAAATCGGGTTTCATGGCGTCATTTCCTCGCTTTCATCGACTCGGTTTGCAGGTCGTTCAATTGTTCGATCAGGTCCTTCACGGTGAACCCGCCGGCCCCCGCGCGTGCCACCAGTTCGTTCACCAGTTGCGTGAGCTGCCGGCGCCGCTCCACGTCGTCGCGCTCAATCTTCCGGTAGCTCACGAACGTGCCGGTGCCCTGTTGTGTTTCGAGCGCGCCGCGGATTTCCAGTTCCCGGTAGGCGCGGACCACGGTATTCGGGTTGATCTGCAGATCCACCGCCACCTGCCGCACGGTGGGAAGTTGGTCTCCGCCGCGCAGGACGCCCGCGGCGATTCCGCCCAGCACCTGGTCGATCAGCTGGCGGTAAACCGGCACTCCGCTGTGCAGATCCAGCCGGAACGCGATCTTTCCGGATTGGCTTGTGGCGCTCATCTAGAAACATAGTGTACTAGATAAGCGATACAGTCAAGGGGGGAAATCCGCCCCGTCATTCCCCGATTGACACATCACTCGGATTCCGATATAACGGAATCCGTATGATCCGGGAAGATTTCAGCCCCTACTTGCCCCTATCGCCGGCGACGCTCCACATCCTGCTCTCCCTCGCCGCGGAGGACCGGCATGGCTACGGCATCATGCAGGAAGTGGCCCGCCAGTCCGACGGCCGGTACAAACTCGGCCCCGGCACGCTCTACGACAACCTCCAGAGGCTCACCTCCCAGGGACTGGTTGAGGAAGCTCCCGGTCCCGGCCCGGGCGACGACCCCCGGCGCCATTACTACCGGCTTACCTCGGCCGGCCGCGGCGTGCTCGCGGCCGAGGTCGAACGCCTCGATAGCCTCGTTCGCGAAGCACACGTTCACCTTCGAACCGCACCGCGGAGGGCCTCATGACGCGCGCGATCTATCGCTCTCTCCTTTGGCTGCATCCGGCGCCGTTCCGCCGCGAGTTCGCGGGCGAGATGCTCTGGATCTTCGACGAATCCGCGCAAACCGGGGGCCTCGCTCCCCTGTTCGCGGACGGCATCGTCTCTCTCCTGCGCCAGTGGTTTCTCCGCTCGGGGTATTGGAAGTTTTTCGCCGCCTTCGCCGGCGCCTTGTTCCAGGTGACCATCGGGGGCGCTTTGATGTTTCGCATCGGGCAGTCTCGGCCTGTCGCAGAAGTTCCCACGGCAAATCCCGAACTGCTCGGAATCATGCGCCTCGCCGCACTTACGGCGGCCGGCCTGTTCGCCGCCGTCATCTTTTTCGTGTTCTGGTGGCGCAATCTGGCCCGCCGGACAGGAGCGTAAATGCTCGAACTCCGCAATGTGACGAAGCGGTACCCCGCGACCGCCGCGGTGAAGGACGTCAGTTTTGTCGCCCACCGCGGCGAAGTCACCGGCTACCTCGGACCGAACGGCTCCGGCAAGTCGACCACCCTGAAGATGATCACCGGCCTGATCGAGCCCACCGAAGGCGAGATCCTCTTCGATGGCGAGCGCATCCAGCTCGACCCGATTCGCTACAGGCAGCGGCTCGGCTACGTGCCCGAAGAGCCCCAACTTTATCCGCACCTCACCGGCGCCGAGTATCTGCAGATGGTCGGCGAACTCCGCGGCATGCCGCAACGGATCCTGGCCGGTAAGATCGACGGTTTTTTGCGGCTGCTCAATCTGCACGAAGACCGCTACGTCCCCATCTCCTCCTATTCCAAGGGCATGCGCCAGAAGGTGCTGCTTGCCGCCGCCCTGCTTCACAATCCGGATCTCATCCTCCTCGACGAACCGTTTTCCGGCCTCGACGTCAGTTCCGCCCTGGTCCTTCGCGAACTGATCCGCGAGCTCGCCGCGCGCGGCAAGACCGTTATCTTCAGCTCGCATGAGCTCGAAACCGTCGAGCGCGTTTCCGCCCGCGTCATCATTCTGCACAAAGGGCGCGTGGTCGCCAACGACTCCATCGAGCGGCTCCGCACCCTGATGTCGCTTCCGACCCTGGAGGGCATCTTCGCGCAACTCGCCCTTGAACAGGATACGGCCGGCATCGCGCAGCAGTTTCTCCAGTGCATGGAGGCCTAACGTGCCCGACCAGCGCCGTCAGTTCCTGATCCTGTACCGCGATTTTCTCCGCCGGATTGTCGATCTCGACGTCCTCTCCGCCCATGGCGACATGCAGAAACTGCTCGTCCAGTTCGCCGCCATGCTGGCGGCCTTCAATTTCAGCTTCCTGATTTTTGCCGGCCCGAAATATCTCCTGGCAGAGATTCCCCCCGAGCAACTCCGCATCGCCGTGCGCAGCGAGTTTGAATTCCTGGTTGCGTCCACGATGGCGGTGGCCGGCCTGTTCGCCGTCCTGGCGTGGAACACCATTCTGCCGGACCGCCGCGATTGCCTGATCCTCGGCCTGCTTCCGGTGCGCACCCGGTCCATTTTTCTGGCGAAGGTGGCAGCCATTGCGACCGCGCTCGGTGTCGCCATTTTCGTCCTCAATATCTTCACCGGATTCTCGTTTCCGTTTCTCGCGCTTCCCGGAGAGGGCGGCTGGCTCGCGGCGCTCCGGTCGTTTGCCGGCTACTGGCTGGCCATGGCCGCCGCCGGCGCATTCGTTTGTGCCGCGCTGCTCGCGCTTCAGGGCCTTGCCGCACAGCTTCTGCCCTACCGCTACTTCCTGCGGCTCTCCAGCTTCCTGCAGCTCGCCGCGTTTTTCGTGATTCTCGCGGCGTTCTTCCTCAAACCCCCCGGTGCGGTTTCCTGGCTGCCCTCGTCGTGGTTTTTCGGACTGCAGCAGCAACTCAGCGGCGCGGTGCCGGCCCACCCGCTTGCCGCGCGCGCTCTAAAAGCGCTGTTCGGTGCCGCGGGGGTTGCGGCGCTCACGTTCGCTCTTGCGTACGGCCGAAGTATCCGCAAGATTGTGGAACAGCCGGACATTCTTCCCTCCGGGCGCCCCCGTCGCAGCCAGAGCCTCGCCTTGTTGATTCTGCGCCGCCCGATCGACCGCGCCATCGTCCTGTTCACCGCCCGGACGGTCGCCCGCAGCCGCCAGCATCGTCTGTTCCTGGCCGCTTATGCCGGCATCGGTCTTGCCATCGCCTTCGCCTACGGCCGGGACCTGCTGTACGGCTCCACCGACCGCTACACCCGAACCCTCGGAACCCATTGGAACCTGCCGAACGTACCCTTGCTGATGGGTGGCCTGGTGTTGCTCTGTTTCGCCGTGGTGGGTGCGCGCGCGATCTTTTCGCTGCCCGTCTCGCTTCGGGCCAACTGGGTGTTCCGGCTCACCGCGGTGCAATCGCCCGCCGCATACTTCTCCGCCGTCCGGAAATCGCTGTTCGCGGTCACCGTCCTCCCGGTGTGGCTCGGCAGCGCCGCAGTCTATTTTCTGATTTGGCCCGCGCTCCCCGCCGCGCAGCACGTCCTTGTCCTGGCGATTGCCGCGGTCGTCCTGGTACATCGCTCGCTCGACCAGTTCCGCAAGATTCCTTTCGCCTGCTCCTACCTTCCCGGCAAGTCGAACCTGCACGTGAAACTGGGAGTCTATGGCCTTCTGTTCCTCGGTGTGGCGAGCTTCTCGGTACAGATGGAGTACGTCGCCCTGGCTAACCCGCGGGGGTTCGCGGTCTTCTGCTCGCTGTTGTCGCTGGCGGCAGTATGGGCGTGGCGCCGCTGGACGGCGTTTGCGAATTCGCCGTTCAACTGGCTCCAGTTCGAAGACCTCGCGCAAGCCGATGTGGAGGCGCTCGATCTGCACAACCCGCCGGTCCAAACCGGGGTCTTCATTCACCCCAGGTAGCGCTGCAGGTCGTCGTTGCGGTAGCAGTGCGCGTACGCCGTCTCGCGGGTGATCCGCCCCATCCGCACCAGCTCCGCCAGCGACTGCTCGATCGTCATCATGCCCTCGGCCTTGCCGACCGAGATCTGCGACCGCAGTTGATGATCGTCGCCCTTGCGGATCAGCGCGCGAACCGCGTCCGTGGCCACCATGATCTCGGTGGCCGGCCAGCGGGAGCTGCCGTCAATCCCGGGTACCAGTTGCTGTGCGATCACGGCCGCCAGGGCCAGCGAAAGCTGCTGCCGGATCTGCGGCTGGTTGGCGGCGGGGAACGAATCGAGGATCCGCCCGACGGCTTGTATGGCGTCGTTGGTGTGAAGTGTCGAAAGCACCAGGTGGCCCGTTTCGGCCGCCGTAAGCGCCGTCGCCATGGTTTCGGCATCCCGCATTTCACCCACCAGGATCACGTCTGGCGTCTGCCGCATGATGCTGCGCAGGGTCACGCCGAAATCCGGCGTGTCGCGCCCCACTTCGATTTGCTCGATGATCGAACTCCGGTTCGCATGCTGGTACTCGATGGGGTCTTCGATCGTGACCACGTGAGCCGCGCGCTTGGTATTCACCAGGTCGATGAGCGCCGCGAGCGTCGAGGATTTTCCGCAGCCGGTCTGGCCCGTGACCAGCACGAAGCCCTGCCGGCGGTCCGCCAGCCTGGCCAGGGAAGCCGGCAGGTGCAGCGATTCCAGGCTCGGGATCTTAGAGGGCAGCAGCCGGATGCTCGCCGCCACCGTCCCCCGCTGGTGGTGGATGTTGATGCGAAACCGGCCCAGCCCTTCCCGGACGAAGCTCAGGTCCACCGAGCGCTTCTTCTGCAGTTCCTCTGCCTGCCACGGTTCGAGGAGCGGCAGTACCAGGCTTCGGACGTCCTCGCCGTCGAGCGCCGGCCCCGCTCCGGTCACCAGCGCGCCATTGATCCGCAGCATGACGGGCGCCCCCGCGATCAGCACCACGTCGGAAGCGTTTCGGGCAGAGGCCCCCTGTAGCACATGGTCAAGGGAGGCTGTTACTTGCGAACCCCGGATGGCCGCTGGCTTCTGGCTTGGCGCCGCGCGGTTCAACTCCGCTACGATTTTCGAAAGCTCGGTGTCGTATTCTCCCATATCCTTCCTGCGTTACTATCTTCTTTTGAAGCTGCTGATCTTTTCGGATATCCACAACAATTGGAAGACGCTCGAGACCCTGCTGCGCGTGGAGGCCGATTACTATTTTGCCGCAGGCGACCAGGTGAGTTGGGGCCGCGGCCTCGACCGCTGCGGTGAAATCCTTAAATCCCGCGGCGATAAGGTCTACGTCCTCCCCGGGAACCACGAATCCGCTTCCCAGATCTCCGAAATGTGCGCGATGCACGGGCTCCACGACTTCCACCAGCGCCAGATCCAGGTGGGCCGCTGGACAATCGCCGGGCTGGGCTACTCGAGCCCTACTCCGTTCGAAACCCCGGGGGAATACAGCGAGCCCCAGATTGCCGAACGGCTGGAACGCTTTGCCGAACTCTCGCCGCTGGTTCTGATCTGCCACGCCCCGCCATATGGAACCGTGCTGGACGAGATACGCCCCGGTCTCCACGCCGGATCTCGTGCGGTCCGCGACTTCATAGAGAAGCGCCAGCCCGAGTACTTCTTCTGCGGCCACATCCACGAAGCCGAGGGGGTGTCCACCGGGATCGGCCGGACCCGCGCCTGGAATGTAGGCAAAAAGGGGTATTTGTTAGAATTGGATTGATCCCATGACAGTCGAAGAACTTGAACGCTCCTATCAGCCCCTCCGCGACCAGGCCCTGGCCGTGCGGAGGTATCTTTGACGCTCCTGCGCAGAAACAGCAGCTAGCCAAGTCCGAGGAGCAGATCTCCGCGCCCGACTTCTGGAGCCAGCCCGAGAAGAGCCAGAAGATCATGCAGGCGCGGAAGCGCCTGGAACAGGCGATCGCCAGCGACGACCGCGTGCGCGCGATGACCGACGACCTCGACACGCTGTTCGAGCTCGCCCGCGAGGGCGAGGACGTCAGCGCGGATATCACCCGCGACCTGAAAGCCTACGGCGAGTTGCTGGAAAGCCTGGAAACCGCCATGCTGCTATCCGGAGATAACGACGCCCGGAGCGCAATCGTCACGATTCACCCCGGCGCCGGCGGCACCGAGAGCCAGGACTGGGCCGAGATGCTGCTCCGCATGTATTTACGATGGTCGGAGCGCAACGGCTTCCAGGCCGTCATCACCGACCGGCTCGAGGGGGAGGGCGCCGGCATCAAGTCGGCTACCTTCGAGGTCAACGGGGAAAATGCCTTCGGGCTGTTGCAGTCGGAAATCGGCGTGCATCGCCTGGTCCGCATTTCGCCCTTCGATGCCAATGCCCGGCGCCATACCTCGTTTGCGTCGGTCTTCGTTTTTCCCCAGGTCGATGACGAGATCAAAATCGATATCAAGCTCGACGACCTCCGCATCGATACGTTCCGCGCGTCCGGCGCCGGCGGCCAGCACGTCAATATGACGGATTCCGCCGTCCGCATCACCCATTTCCCCACCGGGATCGTCGTGCAGTGCCAAAACGAGCGCTCGCAGCATAAGAACCGCGACAGCGCCTTCAAGCAGCTGCGCGCCCGGATGTATGAATTCGAAATGGACAAAAAGCGCGAGGAATCGCGTAAGACCGAGGACTCCAAGCTCGAGATCAACTTCGGCAGCCAGATCCGGAACTACGTGCTCGCGCCCTACCGGCTGGTGAAGGACCTGCGCAGCAAACTCGCCATCGGCGATGTGGATCGTGTCCTCGATGGCGATCTCGAACCGCTGATACACGCGTATCTGGTCTGGCGCAAAACCGGCAAGATTGCGGGCGACGACAAGGACGAGAGCCCGGAGTGAGCATCGAGCGCGCTGCGGCGCTGATTCGTGCCGGACGCCTGGTCGCATTCCCCACCGAGACCGTCTACGGACTGGGGGCCAACGCCCTGGATCCGGCGGCGGTCGAGCGCATCTTCGTCGCCAAACGCCGCCCGCGCACCAGCCCGCTCATCGTGCACGTGGATTCGGTGGAAATGGCGAAAAGGCTCGCCCGCAGTTGGCCCGAGGCGGCCGAGGTTCTCAGCCGGCGCTACTGGCCCGGCCCTCTGACCCTGGTGCTGCCCAAGGCCTCTTCCATTCCGGACATCGTCACGGCGGGTCTCGGAACCGTCGGCCTGCGCATGCCGTCACACCCGGTCGCCCTGGCGCTGATCCGGGCCGCCGGGGTTCCCATTGCCGCGCCGAGCGCCAACCGGTTCACCGAGTTGTCCCCCACCACCGCGGAGCACGTCCCCGAAGAGATTGCGGATTACGTGCTGGAGGGAAGCCCTGCCACGGTGGGGATTGAATCCACGGTCCTGTCCCTCGTCGAGGAACCCCTGCTCCTGCGCCCCGGCGTGATTCCGCAGCCCGAGATGGAAGCGCTGATCGGCCCGATCGCCGTCGCCGGCGCGCCGTCGGAAGTTGCGCATCCCTCTCCCGGCATGCACGTCCGCCACTATCGCCCCGCCACCCCGCTTTACCTGCTGACCCCGGGCGATCGTCCCCCGGAAGGTACCGGCGCATGGCTGCGGATCGGCAAAGAGATGCCTGCCGATGCGCTCGGGTACGCCGCGGTCCTCTATGAGACGCTGCACCGCCTCGACACTCAAAATTTGGATTGGATTGCCGTGGAACGCCCGCCGGACACTCCCGAATGGGCCGGCATCCTCGACCGCCTCTGCCGGGCTCGCGCAACGCCGTGACGTTTCTCGCTGCGACGCCGCGGCCTCCCCGCTAAATAAACATTTCCTCGTCCTGCGTCGCCGATGCCACGCTGGACTTGCGCCCCTTCACCAGCGTAGATACCACCGCGGAAATCCCTGCCGCCAGCCCGTTCACCTCGATGACCGGCCGCATGACGGCTTTTTTGACCGTCTCGCCCGCTACTTCCACCTGCTGAACGGTGGTGCTCACGGTATCGTCGATCTGCTCCAGTCGCGTGCGGGCGCGCTCCCCCGCATCCGTCAAAAACTCGCCCAGTTTCTCGACCTGCAACCGCCCCGAACGCGCGATCTCCGCGACTTCCCCGGAGACCTCCGCCACACGAGGCCGATTCTCTTCGGCAATCCGGTTCACGGTCGCCAGGAGTACTTCTGCCCGGGCAGCAGTCTTCTCGATGCTGGCCATCATGGGGCCGCTCTTTTCGAGCACCGGCCCCACTTTTTCCAACGTGGCACTCGCGCGCTCCAGCATCGGTCCGGCCCTCTCCAGGGTCGGGGCTGCCTTATCCATCAACGGCCCGAACTTCTGGATGATCGGCCCGGCCCCCTCGGCCAACTCCCTGACCTTCGCTTGTGTCTTGCGGAAGCTGCGGTAGAGCGCGATCACTATAATGGCCTGCACCACAAAGGCGAGCGCCGCCATCAGTACTCCGGCGGCGACTGCGATGCGAAACCACTCGTCTGTCATGAATGTACGATCCCGAAACTTTCTACCTGGCTGCGATTACGAATGAGCCGGGCCTTCCGCCGGAGGAGGGGTCTCGCGCCCCACGGTGTCGCGATAAGCCTGCCGGCCCGCTTCCATCGCGTCCGAGAGGTTGTCGCGCTGGCGATTGATCGCCTCTTTTCCGCGATCCACCCACTCGTTGGCGTTCTGCTTCAACTCGGTGCTGCGCTGCTTGAGAAAGTCCGTGCCCTCGCCAGCCTTGTTCTTGATGAGATCACGGGTCTCCTCGCCGGACTTGGGAGCAAACAGCATGCCTATCCCCACGCCGACGCCAAGTCCCAATAAAAAGCTCGAAAGACCACTCTTGTCCATCTTTTCCTCCTGAAGATTGGCCTTCGCATCGACCCGAAAGCCGTATAGCTCAACCGTTTCCAGTATACTCCGCTATAGATAGGCGATTCATGGAGCAACCCAAAGCCCGCCGCCTCGATGCCGCGGCATTGTGGGGCTACGCACTGAAAATTCTGGGCGGCCGCGCCCACTCGACGGGTGAGCTTCGCGAGAAACTCCGCCGCCGCGCGGAACAGCTTTCGGATGTCGATGGTGTGCTCTCCCGCCTCAAGGAGTACGGCTATCTCGACGACCGCCGGTACGCGGAAGGGTTCGCCGCGTCCCGCCTCTCCAACGATCGTTTCGGCCCGAACCGCGTGGTGCGCGATTTGCGCCAGCACCGCGTCGCGCCGGCCCTCGCGGAACGCACGGTACGCGATGTCTACCAGGACGTCAACGAGCAGGCGCTCATCGAGGAATGGGTCCGCCGCAAGTATCGCCTGGCCTCCCGCGACTCCCTGTTTCAGGAGGATAAGGATCTCGCCGCGGCTTATCGCCGCCTGCTGCGTGCCGGTTTCAAGACCGGCGATATCGTGCGCGTTCTCAAGCGCTTCGCCAAAAACCCCGAGCTGCTCGATAGTTTCGAGCCTCCGGAAGAGCCCTCCGACGAATAGCCCGCGCGCGTAAAGTGCCCGCTCCCTCACGGTCGCGGGCCGATTGCAGCGCACGCGGCGATGAGGCCGAGGCCGGCGCCGTAAGGTAGCGGGCAGCGTAAACCCGTGTTTTTCATCTGTGATACTCTGAAATTTCCACGTGTGCCGACGCGTGTCAGCGAAGCTCTGGTTTTACGAACTTACCCGCTCAAGGAGGCGGACCTCGTCGTCAGTTTCTTCACGCGGGACCAGGGCATGTTACGCGGCGTGGCCAAACGGGCGCGGCGTCCGAAAAGCCCTTTCGGATCCGGGCTCGAGCGGCTTTCGCACGTGAGAATGGCGTACTTCCAGCGCGAAAATCGCGAGCTGGTGAATCTGGATTCCTGCGAATTGATTCGTTCCCAATTCAGCCTGGTTTCCGATTACTGGGCCGGAGTAGCGCTGGACTACTTCGCGGAAGTCTCGGAGCAGTTGCTTCCCTCCGCGGAGCCGAGCGAGAAGTTTTTCCGTCTTCTGCTCGCGGTGCTGGAGCGTCTGCGCGCGGCGGAAGGCGGCGATGTGTGGCGGGCCGTAACGTATTTTTCGCTGTGGGCGGTCCGGCTTTCGGGGTGGCTGCCGGAGTTGAACGTTTGTCTCGGATGCGGCAGCCTGCTGAACGATCCGGAGACTCCCGAACGGGCGTTTTTCAGCCGGGGCAGGGCCGGGCTTATCTGCGGCGACTGCCGCCGGATCCTGGGAGCCGGAAATAGTTGGGAGCTGGGTTCGGAATCCCGCACGGCGGCGGCCGAAATGTTGCGCAGGTCGCCTGCGGAGCTTTCGGGTGCCCCATGGGGACCAGCCACGGCGGCCGATTTGCGGCGATTCCTGATTCAGCAGATCGAATCGCATGCCGAGCGGAAACTGGTGACGGCGCCGCTCCTGGAGCAGGGATCGGATGAATCCGGTCCGTATATTTAAAACAGAATGCAGTCTTTTCAAGAGATCATCTTCAAGCTGAAGCAGTACTGGGCGGACCGGGGATGCATCATTCAGGAGCCTTACGATGTGGAGGTCGGGGCCGGCACTATGTGCCCGGAGACCTTCCTGCGCGTGCTCGGGCCGCGGCCTTACCGCGTTGCCTACATCCAGCCCAGCCGCCGTCCGGCCGATGGCCGCTATGGCGATAACCCCAACCGCCTTTTCAAACATTCGCAGCTTCAGGTCATCCTGAAACCCTCGCCCGCCGACGTGATCGAGCAGTATCTCGGCAGCCTCGAGGCCATAGGAATCGACCTCAAGGCGCATGACATCAAATTTGAAGAGGACAACTGGGAGGCCCCTACGCTCGGCGCCTGGGGCATCGGGTGGCAGGTCATGCTCGACGGCCTCGAAATCACTCAATTCACCTATTTCCAGCAGTGCGGCGGCATCGATCTGGATGTCGTTCCCGCCGAAATCACCTACGGGCTCGAACGCCTCACGGCTTTCCTGCAGGTGAAAGACAGCGTCTACGACATCGAGTGGGCTCCCGGCGTCTCCTACGGCGACGTGCGCTACAACGACGAGCTGCAGTACTCGGTTTACAACTTCGAGATGGCCGACGTCGAGACTCTCTGGAAGCTCTTCGACCTGCATGAAGGGGAGGCCTCCCGGCTGCTCCGGCTGTACGATCCCAAATCGCCCGCGAAAAACCGCTTCCCGCTTCTCCCCGCCTACGACCAGGTGCTGAAGTGCTCCAATGTTTTCAATACGCTCGATGCCCGCGGCGCGATCAGCGTCACGGAGCGGGTCGGGGTGATTCAGCGGGTGCGTAAGCTGGCCGTCGGTGTCGCGCAGGCATGGGCCGATCAGCAACAGAGCGGGATCGCGCAGGAGGTGGCCCAGTGAGCCTGCCTTTCCTGTTCGAGATCGGGACCGAAGAGATTCCCGATTGGATGATTCCCACGGCGCTCGAAAACCTGCGGCTGCTATTCGAAAAGCTGGAAATCGCGCACGATTTCGTGACTCTGGACGCTACTCCGCGCCGCCTGGTCCTGCGGGCCGAAGGTCTTCCCGCCCGCCAGCCCGATAGTGAAGAGCGCGTTCTCGGGCCGGCCAAATCCGCGCCGCCGCAGGCCGTCGCCGGCTTCGCACGGAAGCAGGGGATCAAGCCGGAAGAACTCGCCGTCGAATCCACCCCGAAGGGCGAATACTACACCTTCACGAAAAAGCTGCCGGGCCGCGCGGTCAAGGATATTCTAGCCGGCTCCCTCCCCGGCCTGATTCTCCAAATCTACTTCCCGAAGACGATGTACTGGACCGGCAAAGGCGGCCCGCGCTTCATCCGCCCGATACGCTGGATTGCAGCGCTGCTCGGTGAAGAGATCATCCCGTTTGAGCTGGCCGGCGTCCGCTCCGGTGCGCTGACCGCCGGGCATCGCCGTTTGGGCGCCCGCGAAATCGCCATCACCCCCGCCGATTACGAGCAGCGGCTCCGCGACCACTACGTCATCCTCTCCTCCGGCGAGCGCCGCGAGAAGATCATGAACGAACTGGCCGGCGTGCGGGTCAAACCGGATAACGCCCTGCTCGAGACCCTGGTCTACCTCACGGAATATCCGACCCCCATCACCGGCAGCTTCGATCCGCAGTTTCTGGAACTGCCCGAGGAAGTGCTGATTACCGTGATGCGGCACCACCAGAAGTACTTCTCGGTCGAAGACGCCGAAGGGAAGCTCGCGCCCCGGTTCGTCGCGGTCATGAATATCCCGTCCGACCCCCAGGGTTTCGTCCGGCGGGGCAACGAGCGCGTTCTGCGCGCACGGTTCAACGACGCGCGGTTTTTCTGGGACGCCGATCAGAAGAAGACCCTTGCCGCCCGCAAGGCGGACCTGGCGCACGTGACGTTCCAGGCCCAGCTTGGCTCCTACCTCGAGAAAGCGGAGCGCATGATGGCACTGGTGAAGGAGCTCGGAGGAGACGCGCACGCGGTCCGCGGCGCGGAACTTGCCAAGTGCGATCTCACCACCGAACTGGTGAAGGAATTCACGGAACTCCAGGGCGTGGTGGGCGGCCTCTATGCCCGCGTCCAGGGCGAGCCGGAGCCCGTCTGGCAGGCCATCTACGACCACTATAAGCCGGAGAGCATGGAGGATTCGATTCCCCGCAACCGCACCGGCCAGACCGTCGCGCTTGCCGACAAGCTCGATACCTTGCGGGGTTGCTTCCGCGTCGGCCTGATTCCGTCGGGCTCGCGAGATCCGTTCGCCCTGCGCCGCGCCGCCCAGGGCGTCGTAAAAATCCTGGTGGAGGGCAAACTCGAGCTGCCGCTGGTCGATCTGCTCGGCGGCGACCACGAACTGCAATCCTTCTTCGAAGACCGCGTCCGCTTCTACTTCCGCGATATCCGCGGCTTCGCATACGACGAAGTGAACGCCGCGATGACCGCTACCGCCGGCTGGAGCAATCTCGTCGATCTCGAAGCGCGTCTCGAACGGATCCGGAACCTGCGGTCCTCGCCCGATTTCGAGCCTCTGGCCGCCAGTTTCAAACGCATTCGCAACATTCTCGAACAGGCCAAATTCGAGGGGGGGAAACAGTCGACGAGTCCCTGCTCGAACCCGGGCCCGAGATAAATCTCTACGAGGAATACCGCCGTATTGCGGGCCAGCCGATCGAGAACGTCATCTCGCGGCTTCGTCCCAAGGTCGACCTGTTTTTCGATAAGGTATTGGTCAACGCGCCGGACGCTCGTGTCCGGCAAAACCGTCTGACGCTGCTTCACACGTTGCGCCAGGAGTTTTCCAAAGTAGCGGACTTTTCCGAAATTGTTACTCATTCATAGGAGCAAAGCATGAAGAAGTATGTCTACTCGTTCGGCAACGGAACCGCCGACGGGGACGGAAAAATGAAAGATACGCTCGGTGGCAAAGGCGCCGGGCTCGCCGAGATGTGCCGGGCCAAACTGCCGGTGCCTCCGGGGTTTACGATCTCCACGGAAGTTTGCAACCTCTACTTCCAGAGCAAGAACGCAGTCCCGGCGGAGATTCACGAGCAGATGATCGAGGCGCTGCGCTTGCTCGAAGAGCGCATGGGGCAGAAACTCGGCGACGTTAACAACCCGCTGCTCGTCAGTGTCCGTTCCGGCGCCAAGTTCTCTATGCCCGGCATGATGGATACCATCCTGAACCTCGGGCTCAACGATGAGACCGTGAAGGCGCTCGCAGCCAAGAGCAACAACCCGCGTTTCGCCTACGACTGCTATCGCCGCTTCATTCAGATGTACGGCAACGTCGTGCTCGAGGTATCGAAGCACGATTTCGACGAGATCTTCGATGGCCAGAAGAAGAAGGCGAAGGCCAAGCTCGATACCGAGCTTACCGCGAAGGACCTGCAGGAAGTGATCGCCGGCTACAAGAAGCTGGTGCAGAAGAAGACCGGCAAGCCCTTCCCGCAGGATGCCATGGTACAGCTGCAGGGCGCCCGCGACGCCGTGTTCGGGTCCTGGTTCAATAACCGCGCCATTCACTACCGCAAGATGAACCAGATTCCCGACGACCTCGGCACTGCCGTCAACGTGCAGGCGATGGTCTTCGGCAACCTCGGCGAAACCTCCGCCACCGGCGTCGGGTTCACCCGCAACCCCGCCACCGGCGAGAAGGTCTTCTACGGCGAGTTCCTCGAGAACGCGCAAGGCGAGGACGTGGTGGCCGGCATCCGCACGCCCCACGAGATCGCCGAGCTCGAAAAGTGGAACGCGGCGGTTTACAACCAGCTTCGCGAAATCACCACGATGCTCGAGACGCACTACCGCGACATCCAGGATTTCGAGTACACCGTGCAGGACGGCACGCTGTACATGCTGCAGACCCGCAACGGCAAGCGCACCGGTCCGGCCGCCATTCGCATCGCCGTCGAAATGGTCCAGGAAGGGCTCATCAACAAGGAAGAAGCCATTCTGCGCGTCGATCCGCAGCAGCTCGACCAGCTTCTGCACCCGGTTCTCGACCCCGCTTCGAAGAGGTCGCTCGGGTTGCTGGCCAAGGGCCTCCCGGCGTCCCCGGGCGCCGCGGTGGGCACCATCGTATTCACCGCCGATGAAGCCGTCCTGAAGTCCGCGAAAGCTCCGGTCATTCTGGTCCGCAAAGAGACCGTACCGGACGACATTCACGGTATGGAAGTGGCAAAGGGCATTCTCACGTCGCGCGGCGGCATGACCAGCCACGCTGCCGTGGTCTGCCGCGGTATGGGCATCCCCTGCGTCGCCGGCGCCGAAGCTTTCACCGTGAGCGAGCACAAGAAGGAAGTCGTCGTCACTGTGAAGGGTAAGCCCATGACGCTCAAGGAAGGCGACTGGCTGTCCCTCGACGGTTCCACCGGCGAAGTTTTCGCCGGCAAGGCCAACACCATCGATGCCGACCCCAGCTCCGGAGTTCTCGCCAGCTTTATGGAATGGGCCGACGAGTTCCGCGGCGATTTCGGCGTGCGCGCCAATGCGGATATCCCGCGTGACGCCAAGGCCGCCCGCAAGTTCGGCGCCGAGGGCATCGGCCTCTGCCGCACCGAGCACATGTTCTTCGCCGAGGACCGCATCGAGCACATGCAGGCCATGATTCTCGCCCGCGACGAAAAGACCCGCCGCAAGGCGCTGGCCAAGCTCCTGCCGTTCCAGCGGAAGGATTTCGCCGGCCTGTTCGACGCAATGGACGGTTTCCCGGTGGTCATCCGCACCCTCGATCCGCCGCTCCATGAGTTCCTTCCGAAGCGCGAAGACCTCATGGTCGATGTCGCCATTCTTCCCTACGCCGATATCAAGAAAAAGAAGGAACTGGTTGCCAAGTACCAGCGGTTCGGCGCCGAAGTGAAGACCCTCAAGACCGTGCTGCCCGATCTGCTGCACCGTGTCGAAGAGCTGCATGAGTTCAACCCCATGCTCGGCCACCGCGGTTGCCGTCTCGGCGTCACCTATCCCGAGATTACCGAGATGCAGGCCCGGGCCATCTTCGAAGCCGCCGTACAGGTGGCCAAGAAGGGTAAGAAGGTCATTCCCGAAGTCATGATTCCGCTCATCGGCGGCGTCAAGGAACTGGACGACCAGAAGAAGATCGTGGTCAAGGTGGCGGAAGAAGTTCTCGCCAAGGCCGGCATGAAGAACCTGAAGTACATGGTCGGCACCATGATCGAAATTCCGCGCGCGGCACTGACCGCCGATTCCGTCGCCGCCGAAGCCGAGTTCTTCAGCTTCGGTACCAACGACCTGACCCAGACGACCATGGGTCTTTCCCGCGACGACTATACGAAGTTCCAGAAGGACTACCAGGACAAGAAGATCTTCGCCAACGATCCGTTCGCCGTACTCGACCAGGAAGGCGTCGGACAGTTGGTCAAGATGGCGGTGGAAAAGGGCCGCAAGGCCCGTCCCGAACTGGAAATCGGCATCTGCGGCGAGCACGGCGGCGAGCCGAACTCGGTGCAGTTCTGCTACCGGGTGGGCATGAACTACGTTTCCTGCTCTCCTTACCGTGTGCCGATCGCCCGCCTCGCGGCCGCCCAGGCTGCGATCTCGGGTGACAAGTCCGAAGCCATGCGCACTGCGTAGAGCAGTGCTTCGCTCTA
The DNA here is from genome assembly GCA_963796485.1 of Bryobacterales bacterium. Lineage (GTDB taxonomy): Bacteria > Acidobacteriota > Terriglobia > Bryobacterales > Bryobacteraceae > CAWCDJ01. The sequence continues at coordinate 336,078 of CAWCLV010000004.1, read as the reverse complement.
AGATAAGCGTCAACGGCCGGGGGTTCGCCTCCGGCCGTTGGTTTTATTGAACGGTCAAATCGACGTGTTCCGCGCTCCAACCTTGCGGACCGTCCAGCAATTCCACCCGGTAGTTCAGCGCTACGACTTCTCCCTCGCGGCTGACGGTCTGCAACCACCCCGAAATCACGTATTTCCGTCCAAGCTGCCGGATCTGGGTCCATTCCGGCGGGTTGAAATGCGGTGTGGATCCCTCCGGAAGCTGCTGCAAAATCAGGCTTTGGGCGATCGCGACGGGGTCTTCGGACGGTCTCGATCCGGCGCGCTGAAAGTAGTACAAGCCGCCGAGGACGAGCGCAGTGAGGAGAAAGGCGAATGCGATGGCCGCAATCCGCGTCCATCGCCGGTCCAGCAGTGTCGGGGGGGAATCGTCAACAGGGGCCATCTGACGCTAGTGTACGCCTTGGCGAAAGATAGGCCGTCGCAAGGGATCAGTTCCTTGCGGAGTGTCTGTGGCGGGCCAGCCCGACGCCGAGGAGGAGAACCCCGCCCCCAATCAGCACCGTGGTTCCCGGCTCGGGGACTGTCGAAGGAGCCACCTGGAAAGCGTTGGTCAGAATCGAAACGTGAGCACTCGAACTGCTGGATGTGCTGCCCAAAACGAGGTGGTTCGTAATCGTGATCGGGCCTGGGAGGGGTCCCATCGCAGTCAGGGCGCCACTGCTGAAGTCAATCACCGAACCGCATCCAGCACTGCATGTAGTGGATAGCGTCGCGAGCCCTGTATACGATGCATCGGCAGCAGCGCCGGTGATCAGGTCTGAACTGGGCATGGTCTGTACGCTGTAGACGATATCGATCGTCCGTACCTGGGAAAGCAGAGAATTGGTAGCGTTGCCGCGGGTGGTCCAGTCGGCCGTCTGAAAACTGAACGAATCCGGGTGCCCTGGCTGCTGAATGAAGAGCACGTCGGAGCCGGTGGTGTTCCCGGGTACGGTTCCGTTTTGTGCCGTGTAACTGTAGCTCAAAAAGACCAGTGTCAGGTTATCGAGGCTGCATCCGCTCGATCCCTGAGCGAGCGCAGTCTGCAGGTTGATACCAATGCAACTGATCGGGCTGGCGCTGGCGAATGACGAAATCGCCAGTGATATTACGATCAGGAGAATCGCTTTTTTCATTTTGGTCGTGGCCCTATGCCTTGCGCTTCCGGCGGAGCGCCAGAGAGATCACCAGCAGCCCTGCTCCCGCCATCCCCGCCGTAAACGGCTCGGGGACGGGCGAACTGAAATAGTAAATCTGGTTGATCTGCGTGACGGACGACGTGTCGCCGGCATTGTCTCCCGACAACAGGAGGATGTCTTTCTTCGAATCGAGACTTGTGGTTGTGCTGCCTGTCCCGATCGTCGGCGCCACATAGGGAACATACCCGCCGTATTCGTCGAACGGTTGCGGGTTCCCGTTGACATTCGGGTTGGACGGGTCTGCGATAGTAGATGAGTTCTGTCCCGGGTAGCCACCCGCTGTAAAGCTATCGCCGGCTTGGACCTCGCCCGTAAAGCCTCCGCTTGTGGGCGACGTGGCCGGATCCCAGCCAACCGTTCCCGCAACATTCAATTGCGCGCCCACAATGTTCGGGAGCGACGGCACGATCGTGAACAACGTCGACAAATCGACGTTGCTTACGCCGTTCCCTTCCTGGTTCCAGCCATTTGCCGCGGTCAGAACCACGCGCCACTGGTTCGGTATGGAAGTGTCGATCGAAACCGTGATCAATCCCGGATCGGTGGTGGTGGGGTTGTAATCCCATACGTAGCTCAGATCGGTTAACTGGATCCCGTTAACACTACAGACCGTACCGGTCTGGGAATACTGCATCACGCCCGCACCAGTTACGGTCGGCGTGAAAGAAGTGCAAAGCTGGGACCCGAATGCGGCAGGAAGCAATAAGAACGCGAGTGAGAGCGAAAGCAGCAGCTTTTTGAGCATTAGAAACCTATGAATTTTCGGTAAATCCCTGAAAAACAAGGCGATCATTTTCCCGGAACACTTCAAAGGGTAGAGGATAAATCACAGTACGTCAAGGAATTGGCGGCGATTACCCCGGAAAAGCCGGTCCCTGGGGTACTAGTACCTATGGGGCAGACCTCCATGGTTGATCGAGCGCAGCAATGACCGGGCCGCCTTCTACAGAATCTCGCGATTGTCACCCCGCAGACCTTCAGAGTTATCATAAGGGTCGCGTAATGCCCACTCTCGCTGAACAGCTTGCCGGGGAGACGCGGGAGGCTCACCTCTACCGGGTACGCGACGGGAACCGGATCGAGTGTTTCGCCTGCGGCCACCGCTGCCCCATTCCCGCCGGGTTCGCCGGGGTCTGCAAGGTGCGCTTCAACCGCGCCGGCACACTCTACGCGCCCGACGGGTACGTCAACGCGCTGCACTGCGACCCCGTTGAGAAGAAGCCGTTTTTCCACGCCCTTCCGGGTTCCTCCGCGCTCAGCTTCGGGATGCTGGGGTGCGACCTCCACTGCGGCTATTGCCAGAACTGGGTTTCTTCCCAAGCCCTGCGGGATTTTCGGTCGTCGCTCGACTTTCGCCGCACCACCCCGGCGGAACTGGTCCGGTTCGCCCGGCGGCAGGGCGCTGCGTCCATTATCAGCACCTATAACGAACCGCTGATTACGGCCGAATGGGCGGTCCGCGTTTTTCGGGAAGCCAGGGCCGCCGGGTTGACCACCGGGTTCGTCTCCAACGGCAACGCCACTCCGGAGGTGCTCGCATACATCCGGCCCTGGGTCGATCTCTATAAGGTGGACCTGAAGAGCTTCGATGACCGCCGGTACCACGAACTTGGCGCCCGCATCGGTCCGGTCCTCGACTCTATCCGGCGGATCTTCGAGATGGGTTTCTGGCTCGAAATCGTTACCCTGGTCATCCCGGGTTTCAACGATTCCGACGAGGAATTGCGAAATATCGCCGGATTTCTAACCGGCATTTCCCCCAAAATCCCCTGGCACGTCACGGCATTCCACAAAGATTACAAAATGACCGATCCCGAGGATACGCCGCCGGAGACGCTTCTCCGTGCGGTGGAGATCGGCCGCGCCGCGGGTCTTCATTATGTCTATGCGGGCAATCTCCCGGGACTGACAGCCGGGTTCGAAAATACGCGGTGCCCCGCATGCGGGGGCACCGTGATTCGCCGGCGCGGCTTCCGCGTTGTCGAGAACCGCCTCTCGCGCGGCGCGTGTCCGGATTGCGGGACCGCGATTCCGGGTGTCTGGCGGGACCACTGCGGGACGTCCACCCCCCAAGCCGACCTGCTGCACATCCGCTGCGGCTAATCCATGGCAGCAGCGCATATCTCGCCGTACGCCGGCACGTGGTACCCGGAGAGGGCTGCCGAACTGGAAAAGCTCCTGGACGCCTGTTTCGCTCGCCCGATTTCCGCCGCCACCCCCTCAGGTGCTCTGGGGTTCGTCGTTCCCCATGCCGCGCCGCAATGGTCTGGAGCGGTCTCGGCCGCGGTCTATCGCGAAATCGAGAGGCAGAGGCCGGAACGGATCATCGTCCTGGCATTTCCCCACCGGGGCGGGTTGCGGGGAGTGGCGGTTCCCGACGTATCCGTGATCCGGACGCCACTCGGTCCGCTGCCGCTCGAGCCGCTGGATTTTCCGGCCGCCCCGGAGGCCTGCCTTTGCGACCATTCGTTCGAAATTCAGATTCCGTTTCTGCAAAGGGCCGCTCCCTCCGCGGCTGTGACGGGTCTGTACGTGGGGTCGATGAGTGCCGCCGAGCGTGCGGAGTGGGCCGGTAAACTGGCTGCCCATTGGCGGCCGGGCACTGTCTTTCTGGCGTCTTCCGATTTCACGCACTACGGCCCGCAGTTCGGCTACGTGCCGTTTCCCGAGGACCGGAAGACGGCTTCGCGCCTGCACGAATTGGATTTCGAGTGCATCCATGCGGTGGGCAGCATCGATCCGGCCCTGTTCCAGAAGAGCATCGCCACCTCCCGCGCCACTGTTTGCGGGGTCGATCCGATCGCTCTGCTGCTCGCAACGCTCGACCGGCTAACTTCCGGCCGGGCTTTTCTGGAAGTCCTCGATTACCGGACCTCCGGCGAGATCGGGAGCGACTTCCGGCACTCCGTCAGTTACGCCGCGCTGGCGATCTACCCCCGCGAGGCGTTCTGCCTTGACGAGTCGGATGCTGCGGCGCTTCTCGACAGCGCCGAGCGCACGCTCTCTTTGCTGCGGGTTTCGCGAAGGCGTGAGCCGGTTCCGGTGAAAGGCTCGCCGGCACTCGAGGCCCGCCGCGGGGTGTTCGTGAGCCTCCACCGCGACGGCGAGCTGCTCGGTTGTGTGGGGAATGCAACCGGGCGAACGTCTCTGGCAGCCGACACACCCGGGATGGCACTGGCCGCCGCGCTCGACGATCCCCGGTTCGGCCCGGCCGCTCTCTCCAGCGGAGCGGTGGATATAGAGATTTCCATCCTCACGCCGTTGCGGCGCCTGGGCGACCCCTCGCGGTTCTGTTGCGGGCGCGATGGCGGGCTGCTCGAAATCGGCGCAAGAGCCGGGCTGCTCTTACCTCAAGTGGCTGACGGACGGGATTGGACCGCGGAGGACTTCCTGGCAGCCCTGGCACGCAAGAGCCTGCTCGGTCCGCGCGCCTGGCGGGACCCTCGCGCCCGGCTTTCGGTTTTCGAAGCGCAGATCCTCAGCAGGCCAGGTCGTCCCGGCCGATCTTGAACTCGTCCAGGTTGCCCAGCACCGTGAGGGCGATCTGTTTGGGATCGAAGAAAGTCTGCGAAATCCGCTGCACGTCGTCGGCGGTAACCGATTCGATGCTTTCCACCAGTTCGTCCAGCGTGAAGAACCGGTTGAAGTACATCTCCTGCCGTGCCAGGTTCGACATGCGGCTGGCGGTGGATTCCAGGCTGAGCATCAGCGAGCCCTTCAGATGGTCCTTGGCGCGCCGGAGTTCCTCGTCCGGCACGGGCTGTTGCTTCAGTTGCCGGAACTCTTTGGTGATCGACTCCACCACCTGCCGGGCCGATTCGATCGAAGTGCCTGCATAAATGGCCAGGCATCCGGTATCGCGGTAGGGGTTCAACTCGGAGAAGACCGCGTACGCCAGGCCCTGCCGCTCGCGGATGTTCTGAAAAAGCCGCGAGCTCATGCCGCCGCCGAGCAGCGTATTCAATACGTAGCAGGCGAAGCGCTCGTGGTGCGGCAGCGGGTACGAAGGCACCCCCAGGCAAACATGGACCTGTTCCAGAGCCTTCTTGTTCCGAAGCGCGATCCGCGCGTGCGTGCTCGGCGTCTGGTCGGGCGGGGCAGGCGGGCCCGGTTCGAGAGTGCGAAAGTGCTGTTCCACCAATGCCACCAGGCGCTCGTGTGTCAGGTTTCCCGCCGCCGTCACCATCAGGTTCGAAGGCTCGTACACGCTTGCATAGTAGCTGCGGATCACGTCGCGGTCGAACCGCTTCACCGACTGCGGCGTGCCCAGAATCGGCTTGCCCAGCGGGTGGTCCTTCCAGAAGTTCGAAGAGAAGATTTCGTGGACGAGGTAATCGGGGCTATCCGCTTCCATCTTGATCTCTTCGAGGATGACGCCTTTTTCCTTCTCGATATCCTCGTCCCGGAAGAGCGGATGCAGCACCAGGTCCGCGAGTACGTCGAAAGCCTGCGAGAGATGCTCGTCGAGAACCTTCGTGTTGAAGCAGACCAGTTCCTTGGCGGTGAAGGCATCGAGATTGCCGCCGATCGAATCCACCGACCGCGCGATGTCCTCGGCCGACCGGTTCTCCGTGCCCTTGAACAGCATGTGCTCGATGAAATGCGAGATGCCGTTCTGTTCGCCGGTTTCTCGCCGCGACCCGGTGCCGATCCAGATCCCCACCGAAACCGACCGCACGTGCGGCATGGTCTCCGTGATGATGCGGACGCCGTTCGCCAGCGTAGTAATTTCAATATCGCGCGCGGGGGCAATGGGTAATGTCATTTGGAGAAATCCGGAAGGTCCTGTTCTTTTTGTAACACCCTTCGGGTCTCGGGCGCCAATCCGCTAAACTGGGATTGGATGTCCCAACCACTCGTGGGCATGGACCTCGCGGACCTCCGCGAAGCTCTCGGCCCCGATCAGCCGGGCTACCGGGCGAAGCAGCTTTATCACGGGCTGTACCAATCCGGTGTTTCGGAACTCGTTCAAATCACGGCGCTTCCGGCCAGCACACGCGAATCCCTGGGAGCCGGCCACAGCCTCGGCCTGCCGGAGATCGCACGGGTTTACGAATCGGCCGACGGCACGCGCCGGTACCTTCTGCGGCTTGGGGATAACCGGACCGTGGAAACGGTCCTGATGCCCGAAGGCGAGCGCGACACGCTCTGTATTTCCAGCCAGGTCGGCTGCCCGGTGGATTGCAAATTCTGCATGACCGCCCTTCTCGGCCTGGAGCGGAGCCTGACCGCCGGGGAGATCGTCGGCCAAGTGCTCCTGGCGGCTCGTGAGAACGGGCTGCGGCGTGATTCCGGCCGCATCAACATCGTGATGATGGGCCAGGGCGAGCCCCTGCTGAATCTCCCGAACGTCCTCAAGGCGACCCGCATCCTGCTCGATCCGGAAGGTTTCGGCCTTTCACCCCGCCGCATTACGATATCCACTGTCGGGATCACTCCCAAGATCGCGGAACTCGGCCGCGAGGAAATCCGCCCCAAACTGGCGATTTCCCTGAACGCGTCCACCGAAGAGGTCCGGCGCGAGCTCATGCCGATCACGCGCAAGTATCACCTCGCGGACCTGCTCGAGGCGTGCAAGGCGTATCCCTTGCGCCCCTGGGAAAAGCTGACGTTCGAGTACGTTCTGCTCAAGGGAGTCAATGACTCCGACGCCGATGCCCGCCGCGTTCACAAACTGCTGGCGAACCTGAACTGCAAGGTGAACCTCATCGCTCTCAACCCCGGACCCGAGATTCCGTTCGAAACTCCCGATCCCGAGCGTGTACACTCGTTCCAGCAGATCGTGCGCCGCGGAATCCCGTGCTTCGTGCGGAAGCCGCGCGGTCTGGATATCTATGCGGCATGCGGACAACTGAAACGGGCCTCCGTCTGACCCGGAGATCGGTCCTGGCGGCCCTCGCTACTCCCCTCTGGAGCGCGGACGCCTCGCCGATCACCCTGCCCGCCCGCCTCAACGACTTCCACCAGATCCAAATCCCCGTGCGGATCAACGGCTCCGCCCCTTTGTGGTTCGAAGTGGATAGCGGGGGCGGGGGAGCGCTCCTCTTCATCGATATCGGGAAAGCCATGGGCGTGGGTATGCAGCCGACTGCCTACGGCACGAGTGCCGGCCCGGCGGATGGCTCCGCCGAACCCGACCTGCGAGCCCGCGCGAACGCCGACCTTCCCGGCCTGCGCCTCAACGACCAGGAATTCGTAATCAAGCAGAAGCCGCTCGGCAAGGACGGCATTCTTGGACTCGCCACGCTGGCGCGCTACGTGGTTGAGTTCGATTATGAGACTCCCGCGCTCCGGCTGCACGACGCGGGAGCGTTCGCCTATCGCGGCGCCGGCGCCGCCGTGCCCTTTACGGTCGCCGCGACCAACCCCTACGTCGCGGGATCGCTGCTGTTACCGGGCGGGGAAACGGTCGAAGGGCGGTTCGTCCTCGACACCGGTTCGGCCGGCAGCATCCTGTACCTGAGCCACTCCTTCGCCCAACGGACGCGCCTGCTCGACCGCGGTCTCAAGTGGGTGCCGGACAGTATCGGGCTCTACGCCACCCGCGTGCCCCGCTTCTCCGTGGGCCCCCTTCGGGTGGAAAACCCGGTCATCCGGCGCTTTCCGGCCCGCGGCTTCGGAGGCACCTCCGAACCGGATGGCTTGATCGGCGTCGAATTTCTACGCCGCTTCCGGATCTTCTTCGACTTCGGCCGCAGCCAGGCGATCTTCGAGGCGAACCGCCACGTTCAGGATCCGTCCCTGTTCGACGCTTCGGGCATCCGTGTCGAGCGCACCGCGCGCCCGGACGTCCACCGCATTTTCCAGGTCATTCCGAATACACCGGCGTTCGATGCGGGCGTTCGGGAATCCGATCTTCTCGTCGCGATCGATGGAGTCCCCGTCATCCGCCTCTCGCCGCTGATGGTTCAGGAGGAGCTTTCGCGTGACGGCCGGAAATGCACGCTGCTGATCGAGCGCGGCGGCGAGGTCCGCACCGTCACGCTGGAGTTGCGGAAACTTCTGTAGCTCGCTGCCGGCTGGTCGGGTGTTCGGGTCCGGCGCCGGCCTGTCGCCGCCTGCTCAACCCGGTTGCAGCGCCGCCCTGCAGCGTGTTTCGCCGGCAGACCTCAACTTCCCGTTTGCCGACAATACGCTCGGTGCGCACGGCGTCGCGTCTTCGTCGAACAGCGCCCGGCCGGCGCACTTTCCCGGTGGTGTTCTCAATGCCGTAGCACCGTGTATCGCGCAGCACGTCATCGAAATACGATCCGCTCGCATTTCGGCCGGAATTCGCCGCAGTTGCGGATTGAGCCGCAGACCGGGTTCCCGCGACGCAGGAATCTCTGCCGGCAGAAGCGCCGCCCGGCCGGCGAAGTCGTCCACCTGTACCACCGTTTCTCGCGCGAGCAGCGCGTCCTTGATCTTCCGTCCCTCGCCGCGGCCGCTCGAAGCGCCGCTCACCGCGCGAGTGAGGCTGTTTAAGGCAGAGGCCGACGCCACTTGCGAACACCAGCGTAATTGAGCCGGCGAAGCTGTACTGGTAGGATTGAACCTCGGGGCGGGCGAGCATCTGCTTCGAGATTCAATTTCGGATACCTTATGTGATGAGAGAATAAACCGGTTCCAGACGCGAGTAGGTTTTGGTGGCGAAAAGGAGAGTAAGAGTAAATGTCTACAAATGAAAACGCAATTGGGCGACGTTTGCTTCTAGGCACGGGTGCGGCGGCCGCGGGGCTTGGCCTCTTGGCTGACCTCGAAGCTTATCCCCAGAATGTCAACCGGAATTCAATTCCGTCGGACTTGAAAGTCACTGACATGCGCATCGCCGTGCTGAGAGGGCCGGGAGGCCAGGGTCGGATGGGCGGCCGCGGCGGCGGCAGGGCACCGCTGCCTCCTGCGACTCCCGGCGCGGGAGCGGCATCGGGCGGCACGATCGTCGTCCGAATCGATACCAATCAGGGAATTTCGGGTTACGGCCAGACGATTGGGGACGGCCCCCAGCCGAACTACGTGCTGATGCATAAGACCCGAGTGCTCGGCGAGAATCCCTGCAACGTTGACAAGATCTTCCGCAAGATCAAGATCCATGGCGCATATAACCGCCAGGGGAGCGGCGTCAACGCGATTGAGAACGCGTTGTGGGATCTGGCCGGCAAAGCTTATGGCGTGCCGATCTATCAGATGCTTGGCGGGAAATTTCGCGACAAGGTTCGCCTGTACAGCGAGGGTGACCCGCGCTCGAACTCCATTGCAGATATCGCCGCCGATTATAGGGAGCGCGTCGCCGCTGGGTTCACGATGCTCAAGTATGATCTGGGCGTAGCTCGCATCCTCCAGGGCAAGCGGGGCACGATGTTTGCGCCGGCAGGGTATAACGGGGAGCCGGGGGAAGGCCCCGAGAACTACCATCAGGGATTCGAGATCAGCGACAAGGGAGCTGAACTCGTAGCCGACCATGTCGCTGCCATTAAGGAGGCCATGGGCGACGCCGGCGACGTTCCCATGGGTCACGACCATTTCGGGCACCTCACCGCGAAAAGCCTCATCAAGCTGGCCAACGCGCTGGAGAGGGTCACTCCCTCGACTTTGGAAGACATGGTTCCGTGGTTCCGGGTCGAGGAGTGGAAGCTCATCACCAATTCGATCAGGGTGTCCACCTTGACCGGCGAAGACGCCTACCTGATGGAATCGCTCGAGCCGCTTTGCCAGGCGCGTGCAGTCGATTATATCCACCCGGATCACCTTGTGATCGGCGGCTGTCTCGAATTGAAGAAGACCTCCGACATGGCGGCCAAGTATTCGGTGGGGATGATGGTCCACAGCAACGCTACCCCGATCGGCTACGCAGCCGGCGTGCACGCGATAGCCGCCTGCCAAAACTTCCTCGCCATGGAATGGCACCAGCCGCAGCCAGCCTGGCACAAAGACCTGACCGACAAAGGGGACCTCGTGGTTAAGGGTTACATCCCCGTTCCGACGGGGCCGGGCCTGGGCATCAAAGTCAATGAAGAAGCGATGCGCTCCCTCTGCAGGCAGGGTGAGTTCTTCACCGATCCTACGACGTATTGGGATTCGCAGGTCGGCGGAGACAAGGCGTATACGTAGAGGGAATTAGCCTCTCGGGCCCGGCGGGCCGGAATACCGCACAATTCCCGAACGCCGGGCACCTTCGCGGCGCCATGCCGTGTAACGGACCACGCACGAAAAACCTGAAACGCCTCTTTACGTTTTGGCCCGCTCCATTCCTCAAAGCAACTCTGAAGGCGCGTTCACGAAACAAGCGAAGCGATGCGATGCGATGGTCGCGCCACCAGCAGACTTACGGCGCGGTTTCTGCGCGGATCGGCCACTCGAAGCGGATCCACCTGTTCGAGTTGTCGTCCTTCCGTACAATTAAAGGCGCCTGCTCTCGATTGCTCCCGAGTCACGCGCAAACCGGACTGTGCTTGCCCCGCCCGGGTGCACGATCGACTCGTGGCGGTGGAGGTCACGGGTCATGCAGCAGAAGCACCGGAGAAAAGTCAAAGGGAGGGCGGCCAAATCGGTCCTGCGGTTGCCGGACCTCGAAGTCGCGAAGTCCGCCGTTCTCAGCAGCTTATCGTGCCCTGATGCCCAGCGGGGATACCGCCATGCCATCGACGAATTCGTGGAGTGGTACTACTCCGAGCCGCGTCTGTCGTTCAGCAAAACCGTGGTCATCCGATACCGAATGCATCTGGAGACCCGCAATCTCGCACCTGGCACCATCAACCTTCGCCTTGGAGCGGCGCCGTCTTGGCGTACGAGGCCGCGGACTGCGGTCTCCTCTGCGCCGATCTTGCACTGGTTGAGCGCCGAGCAGGGCCAAGCACTCTGGCAGGCACCCAACCAGGGGCGCATGAAGGGCAAGCGTGATCGGGCACTGCTGGCCCTCCTGATCGCTTGCGGACTGCGTCGGCATGAACTCGCCAGCTTGACCGTTGGCCATATCCAGCAGCGCGACGAGCATTGGGCAATCGTGGACCTGCGCGGAAAGGGTGGTCACGTTCGGACTATTCCCGTCCCGGATTGGGTTCATGGCCTATTGGATGACTGGATAACGGCCGCAGGAATCAGCGCGGGCGGCCTTTTCCGGCGGGTGAGTAGCACAGGGCAAGTTTGGAGCGAAGCGGTAACGGAAAAGCTCGTCTGGCATGTCGTGAAGGAATTCGCCGCCAAGATCGGCGTCAGCAAACTCGCGCCCCGCGATCCCCGAAGGAGTTGCGCTCGCCTCTGCCGCGCAGTCGGGGGCGAACTGGAGCAGATTCAGTTCCTTCTTGGCCACGTCTCCGTGCAGACCACGGAGCGGTACCTCGGTTGCACCCAGCGGATCTCATCGGCGGCAAACGACCGTATCGGGACCGAGCCGAGACCCTGAATGGTGCTGCGGAAGGGTTGCCGACGATTCGCTCGGGATCGGCGGGCAGATCCGCGAGTAGCGCGTGATACGGTAAGTTGATGGCCCCGGGCCTCAGGGGAACGATCCCGAACGCGCTTGGCGGGGATGTTGAAGCCGCAGATGCCTGGGCGAGGTTATGTCAGTATAGATTAAGGTCAGAAAATGTTGACTCGGCTTCGTGTGTCCGGCTTCAAGAACCTCGTTGACGTGGACGTTAGCTTCGGTCCGTTCACGTGCATCGCGGGTGCGAACGGCGTTGGCAAATCGAATCTGCTGGATGCAATCGTGTTCTTGAGTGCCCTTGCCGATAGGCCACTCCTAGACGCAGCTCTCTCGGTCAGAGACCAGGGGAGCAAGACGGGGGACATCAGAGGTCTGTTTCACCACGTTGGAGATCATTTCGACGAAGAGATGTCCTTCGAAGCTGAGATGATCATTCCTGACCACGGTGCGGACGATCTTGGGCAGGAGGCTAAGGCGACGGCGACGTTCGTCCAGTACGCCGTGAGTCTCCGTTACAGGTCTGATGAAAGCGGGCGCGCGCTTGGCTCGTTGGAACTCGTGAAGGAGGATCTGAAGCATATAACGCTCGGCGAGGCCGCGCGGCACCTCCCATTCGGCCCGTCGCGCGCTTGGCGGAACAGGGTCGTCAAGAACGAGCGCCGGACCCCGAAATACATATCGACCCAGGGCGATGGCCCCGAACGGGTGATCAATGTCCACCAGGACGGAGGCAGCAGCGGGAAGCCGCAGAAGCTTCGCGCAGCAAATCTGCCGCGCACCGTTTTATCGGCCGCTAATTCGGCTGAATCGCCCACGGCAACCCTTGTGAAACGCGAAATGCAATCATGGCGGTTGCTGCAGCTTGAGCCCTCTTCTTTACGCGAGCCCGACAACTTCACTGCTCCGGTCGAACTCGCCTCAAGTGGTGCCCACCTCCCGGCAACGTTGTTTCACTTGGCGAATGCATCAAGCGAACCCGGCGTAGACTCCGCGGCTGTGTACGCCGAGGTTGCGAACCGCCTCGCCCAGCTGATTGATGATGTCCGGTCGATCTACGTGGATCGTGATGAACGCCGGCAACTCTTGACCATCTATGCAAAAGGGCGCGATGGGACCGCCTACCCTGCACGTGCCCTGTCAGATGGTACTCTTCGCTTCCTTGCACTTACGGTTCTTTCAATAGATCCGGATTCCCGTGGCGTCATATGTATGGAGGAGCCGGAAAATGGGATTCACCCAGAGCGGATACCGGCCATGATCCAGCTCCTGCACGACTTGACTACGGATTCCCAGGAACAATCCGCTGGCGCTGGCCAACAACTTCGCCAAGTCATAGTCAACACCCATTCTCCGTCTGTCGTGATGCAGGTTCCCGACGACAGCCTCGTGATGGCTGAACCCATCGACGTCAGCCGCGGCCGACTGTCGTTCAAGGCGCTTCAACTGCGGTGTCTGGATGGCACCTGGCGCGCGAAAACAGGAACCCTAAAGCCGATATCCAGAGGGCGGTTACTGGCATATCTGAATCCGGTGGCACTCACCGGAGGTGATGGGTGGGACGGTAAGGCGCGGGAGCAAGACGCGCCGGATCCGAGACGGCCTCGCCGCGTCATCGACCGGGAGGATCTCAAGCAGTACCGAATCCCATTTGCCGAGATCGCCGAGTGACATACACGCTGATTGCGGATGGTACTTCTGACGCCGTCCTTTTGGCCGTAATTACTTGGTCGCTCAAGCGGCACGGTGTGACGTCTGTTGTGGAACAATGGGTGGACTTGGGTCGCATTCCCCGGAGGCGGGACACCCAGGACCGCTTGAGGATGGCAGTTGACCTGTATCCGTGCGACGCGCTCTTCGTTCACCGCGATGCCGAAGGACAAGATGCGGGCCTGCGGCGTGCGGAGATTGCCAACGCATTGCATTGGGCTGAGATCCGGCACGTACCGGTTGTGCCGGTTCGCATGACTGAAGCGTGGCTGCTACCGTATGAGACGGCGATCCGTTGCGCGGCGGGAAATCCGAACGGCGCGATGGGCCTCAATTTGCCTGACATTCGCCGGCTGGAGGATCTTCCTGACCCAAAGAGAGTGCTCCGCGACGCATTGGTTGCCGCGAGCGGCCTCAACGCCCGCCGTCGCGCACGACTGCGAGTACCCGAGCGCGTGCGCCTGATACCGATGCATATTGATGATTACTCCAGCCTCGACGTCCTCCCGGCGTTTCAAGCCCTTCAAGAAGATATACGGACACTGGTCGAGGGCCTTGGGCGGCAGATCCGGTCTAATTAGTTGCGGAGTCCGACGAAAGGTCGCCCGCTGGCGCCAGTTGGACGAAAAGTCCCCATGTCGGACATGTGTGTCCGGATTGCTCCCGAACAACGCGCTTTCAGAAGTAGGCGTCAGGGCCCACCAAGTCGAAGCGGCGGTCAGTCTAGCCCCCTCCAGTTCTGGCTAGCATGGCCCTCTACGGACGCGGCACGATTTCGACTTTCTCCGAGACCCAGTGCCCGCCTGCCAGGAGAAGCATGACGCACGAGTAGTCGAAGGTCTCCTGCTCGCCTCGGGGTGTCCTGATTTCGAGCCACCCGGTCACCACGTAGAGGTCGTTGCCTTTTGGTTCGGTCCGGGTGTCCTTCACGGGAGCGAAACGGACATCGACGCCCTGTGGAAGGCGCTGCCGCAGCACGCCTTGCGCCGCCAGGACCACTTCCCTGGCGTCGCGGTCCGGCGTGCGGAACAGCATCCTCAGGGCGCCCGCCAGCCCGCCGCCCACGGCCAGGGTGCCGAACAACAGGCCCGCAAGCGTTCGCCTCGGGATGCGGTCATCCGGCATTAGATCTTCTGTACCCGGCGTAGCGTGAACAGTTCCGCCTTCATGTTCTCGCGCTCGAAACGTTTCCAGTCGTCCTGCACGTGAAGCAGTTTGCCGCTGATGTGGTTGGAGCGCTCCGACGCCAGAAACAGCGCCAGTTGAATCTGCTTTTCGGCTGCCACGCCGCCGGTGAGCCGCACCTGTTCGGCGTCGGCGATTTCCCTCTCGCCGGCCCGCTCCTCGCCCGCGTGCAGGATCTCATCCGTCATATGAGTATACGCGCCGCCGGGCGAGATCGAATTCACCTGGACGTTATCGTCCAGCACCTCCGCCGCCAGGCACTCGGCAAACCGCACCACGGCGGCTTTCGACGCCGCATAGGCGGTGAAGTTCGGGCGTGCTTTGCTGGACCCGCCGCCCGCGATCAGGATGATCTTCCCCGAGCGGCGTTGAATCATTCCCGGGAGCACGGCGCGGCAGGAGTTCATAGTACCGATCAGGTTGATCTCCAGCGTCTCGCTCCAGGCCTTGGGCTTGGTCGTCAGCAAAGGCCCGACCGGTCCCTGGACGCCCGCGGCCGCAACCAGCACATCCACGCTGCCGAAGACGACGCACATGCGGTCTGCCGCCGCCGACAACTCCTCCAGGTCGCGGACATCCGCCCGCAAACGGAGCGCGCTGCCGCCTGCCTGTTCGATTTCCATCTTGGCGAGATCGAGTTCGCCGGGGCTGCGTGCCAGCAATCCCACCCGTGCGCCGGCTTGGGCAAAGCCGAGGGCCAGGCGCTTGCCGACGCCGCGGCCGGCGCCGGTGATCAGGACATTCTTACCGCTCAGGCCGGACAAGATCCCCGCCATTCGGAACTTTCACAGTCGATGAAATCACACTGCGATTGTAATCCGCCGCGGCATGTCATGCGTTGAGGAAATAAGCCAAGAATTCACCGCCGAGACGCAGAGAACGCGGAGGAAGCGCAGAGAAAAACCGAAAACTGCATTTTGATTTGTTTTTTCCGCGCGTTCTCTGCGTTCTCTGCGTCTCGGTAAAGGCTTTTTCCGGCGGCTACCAGACGTGGCAGGCGTTCGGGCTCACCATGGCCGCCCCGGCCTTGCATGAAAACGCCTTCTGGAACTCCGGCATGTTCTGCACCACCCCGTTGACGCGGAACTCGGGCGGCGAGTGGGGGTCTGTCTGCACCTGAAGGCGCAGCGCCTCGGGACGCTCGTTTGTGCACCAGACCTGGCCGAACGAGAGGAACACGCGTTGATCCGGCGTAAACCCGTCGATGTCCGGTCCCGGGTGGCCTGCCTCCGTGTTGTGGAGCGCTTTCAGGGCCACGCGAAGTCCGCCGTTGTCCGCGGTATTCTCGCCCAGGGTCAGCTTGCCGTTCACGTGCACGTCGGGCGCGACCGTGAAAGACGAATACTCCTTGTCAATGCAGGCCTCGCGCTCGTTGAAGCGTTTGGCATCCTCCGGCGTCCACCAGTCGTGCAGGTTGCCCTGGGCGTCGAACTGGCGGCCTTCGTCGTCGAACCCGTGCGTCAGTTCGTGCCCGATCACCATCCCGATCCCGCCGTAATTCACGGCATTGTCTATTTTCTTATCGAAGAACGGCGGCTGCAGAATCCCGGCCGGGAAATTGATGCTGTTGGTCAGCGGGTCGTAATAGGCGTTGACCGTAGGCGGCGTCATCTCCCACTCCTGCGGGTCCACAGGCTTGCCGATTTTGTTGATCTGCCGGTGCACCTCGAACGCCGCGGCGCGGTCGTCGTTGCCCAGGGCGTCGTTGCGCCTGATCACCACGCTCGAATAGTCGCGCCACTTGTTGGGGTAGCCGATCTTATCGGTGATGGCGTGCAACTTGACCACGGCCTGCTGCTTGGTGGCCGGAGACATCCACGAGAGTCCCTGGATATCCTCGCCCAAGGCTTTTTCCAGGGAGTGCACCATCTCCAGCGTTCGCGCCTTGCCCTCGGGGCCGAAGGTGAGCTCGACGTACTTCTGTCCCAACGCCTCGCCCAACTGGCTGTCCGTGAAATCCACGCACCGCTTCCAGCGCGGGCGCATTTCTTTGGCGCCGGTCAACGTTTTGCCGTAAAAATTGAAGTTCTCCTCCACGAACGGCGTCGGCAGCATGCGAGCTTCGGAATGCAGAAGGTGCCAGGTGAGATACGTTTTCCAATCGTTCAGGGGCGTGCCGCGGATTTCCGCGTCCATCCCCTTGATGAAGTCCGGCCAGGAGACATTCAGGCTTTGAAACGGCGGCGTTCCGGCGTCGCGGAAATACGCGCTCCAGCGGAAGCCGGTACCGAGGGCTTCCAGTTCCTGCCGGGTCATTTTGTGATACACCTTTTCCGGGTCGCGCTGCGAAACCCGGTCGAGCGAGACCTTGGCCAGTTCCGTTTCCAGCCGCAACACCGTGTTCGCGGCGGCCTTGGCCCGGTCCGGTGCGTAGCCCGCAAGTTCGAATGTGCGCTGCACGTGCGCCACGTACTTCTGCCGGATCTCGACTGATTTGGGATCGGTCTTCAGGTAGTAGTCGCGATCGGGAAGCCCCAGGCCGCCCTGGTCCAACTGCGCGATGTTCTCTTTCGAATTCTTGAAGTCAGGTCCGGAGCTGAAATCGAAAAACGCCGACATCCCGCGATCGTGCATGTGCGCTACTTCGGCCGCGAGCTCGTTTGTATCCTTCAGGTCGCGGATCCGCTGAAGTTCGGCGTCGAGCGGCTTGAGCCCCTTGGCATCGATCTCCGACACGTTCATGCACGCGGTGTAGTAATCGCCGATCTTCGACGTGATCGGGTCGCGGTTCACGTTGGGCACTGCCGCCACCTCGAGGATGCGGCGCAGGATCTCGCGATTGCGCTCCTGGAGTTCGGAGAACCGCCCCCACCGCGACTGATCCGGCGGGATCGGGTTATCCTTCATCCAGGTGCCGCAGGTGAACTGATAAAAGTTCCGGCACGGATCCACCGACCGGTCCAGCAATTTCACGTCGAACCGCAGCGGGCTCTCTTCCATCGGCGAAATCGCCCCCGTTTTCGGCTCTACGGGCTTGGGAGGGGATGCGGCTTTTCTTTCCGCGGTCGGCTTCGGCGCCGGCTTCGGAGTTTGATTCCCGTTCGGGACTTGACCCAAAACGGCGGAAACCAAAAGTGCGGCTGCGAACGTCAATCGTATCAAGGCGAATTCCTCTTCCTTCCACTCTAACGCCAAGCCCGTGGCCCTTAGTGGAAGCAGTTCGGTGCGCGGTGCTCGGGCAGGGTGTTATACTTCACGTCGGTTATCACTTAAAATGGCCAGTATTCTGATCCGTAAGCCCCTCAACATGATCCTCGACGAAGCGGGGCAGGAGGGCGAAAACTCGCTCAAACGCGTGCTCGGCGTCACGAACCTCGTGGCTCTCGGGATCGGGGCGATCATCGGGGCCGGGATCTTCGTGCTCACCGGGTCCGCCGCGGCCCAGTATGCCGGTCCGGCAATCGTTCTCTCGTTTGTCCTCGCCGGGGTCGGCTGCGTGTTCGCCGGTTTATGCTACGCGGAATTCGCGTCCCTGATCCCCATCGCCGGTTCGGCCTACACTTACGGTTACGCGACTCTCGGCGAGCTGGTCGCCTGGATCATCGGGTGGGACCTGATCCTGGAATACGCCTTCGGCGCGGCCACGGTCGCATCCGGCTGGAGCGCCAACGTCATTCAGTTATGCCAGCGCATCGGAATTGCGCTTCCTCCGCAACTGATCGCCACACCCGGGGCGCACCTCATCTTCTATAACGGCCTCTGGCGCGCTGCCGCTACGGTTCCCGGCGGTGTCGATACTTCCGCGCTGCCCCATGCCACCGGCCTTTTCAACCTGATAGCCTTCCTGGCAATCTGCCTTGTCACGACGGTTCTGGTAATCGGAATTCAGGAATCCGCCACCATCAACACCATCATCGTGTTCATCAAAGTCGGGACCGTGCTGGTGTTTATCGGGGTCGCCTCGGTTTACGTGGCGGGCCATTGGGGACAGACGGTTGCCAACTGGACGCCCTTCGTGCCGCCCAACGCCGGGGAGTTCGGAAAATACGGATGGTCCGGCGTGGGGCGCGGGGCAGCGGTCATTTTCTTCGCCTATATCGGATTCGATGCCGTTTCCACCGCCGCTCAGGAGGCTAAGAACCCGCAGAAAGACATGCCGGTCGGAATCCTCGGGTCGCTCGTGGTCTGCACGATTCTTTACATCGCGACGGCCGGTCTGCTCACGGGCGTCGTGAAGTATCCGCAGTTGAATGTCGCCGCTCCGGTCGCCGTCGGCATGGAAGCCACCGGGGTCCAATGGGGCGAGTTCCTCGTGCTGATCGGCACCATCCTCGGCCTCAGTACCGTGATGCTGGTGATGCTGCTCGGCCAGTCGCGCGTTTTCTTCTCGATGTCGCGCGATGGCCTGCTGCCCGCGTGGGCCGGCAAGGTGCACCACAAATTCCGCACTCCCTATATCTCTTCCATCACCGTCGGCATTTTCGTGGCGTTCTTTGCGGCGCTGATTCCCATCGGCATCCTGGGGGAGTTGGTCAGTATCGGCACCCTGCTGGCGTTCGTGATCGTTTGCGCCGGTGTCTGGATCCTCCGCCGCAAGGAGCCTGACCTGCCGCGCCCGTTCAAGACGCCGCTGGTTCCGGTGGTGCCGATCCTCGGCATCCTGATCTCGATGATGCTGATGGCCAGCCTTCCGTTCGATACCTGGCTGCGGCTCATCATCTGGCTGATCATCGGGCTGGTGATTTACTTCGGCTACGGCCGGCATCACAGCCGCGTGGCGCTCAGTGCCAGGAAGAAACGCTAAAAGGCGCACCCGTAGATCGTCTCCCCAGTATGCGGAATGCCGGGTGGGAATCAGGATTGGGGCCATGGGATGGGCAGCGATGCGCGCGTCTACGACAGAGCGGGCCGGTTCACGCCAGCGTCAGCCCGCATCTACGGCACGATGTCGTATGCCGTCGCGGCATGGATGCGTGTTCTGCTCTTAACCCAGCTTGTAGCCTTCCCAGCGTGCGACCACCGCACTTGCCAGGCAGTTGCCCAATACGTTGATGGCCGTCCGCGCCATGTCCAGAATCGCGTCCACCCCGAGCAGCACGGCCGCGCCTTCCATCGGCAGGTGAAACGTCGCCAGGGTGCCCGCCAGAATCACCAGCGCGGCACGCGGCACTCCGGCGACGCCCTTGCTGGTGAGCATCAGGGTAAGCATCATCAGCAACTGCTCGCCGAACGAAAGCCGCACGCCCGCGGCCTGCGCCACGAAAACCGAAGCCAGGGATAAGTATAAGGTGCTGCCCACCAGGTTGAAGCTGTACCCGGTCGGGATCACGAAGCCCACAATGTGCTTCGGAACCCCGGCCTCTTCCATGTTCTCGAGCGCCAGCGGCAGCGCCGCCTCGCTCGATGCCGTGGAAAATGCGATCAGGAACGGTTCGCGAACCGCGCGGTAGAAGCGCCGGAAGGGGATGCGCAACAGCGGCAGCGCCGGCCCCAGGATGAACACGATGCAGAGCGCCGAAGCCACGTACATGGTGACGATGAGCTTGCTCAGCCCCAACAGCACCCCCACGCCCTTGGTCCCGACCGTTACCGCAATGGCCGCTCCGACTCCGAGCGGCGCCAGATACATCACGTACTTCGTGTACCGGAACATCACCTCGGCGAGCGAATTGCAAAAGGCGACCACGGGCTGCGCTTTGGCGCCGATGGCCGCGCATGCCGCGCCGAACAGGAACGCGAATACCACCACCTGCAACACGTCGTTGCGCGCCATTGCGTCGATCAGGCTCGCCGGAAAGATGTGTTCCAGCACGGTGGCAAACGTGGCGGGGGCCTGCGCCAGCGCGACTTCCGCCGACGTCCGCTGAATCGGCACACCCAGGCCCGGCTGCACCAGGTTCACGGCCGCGAGCCCCAGGAACAGCGCCAGCGTGGTGACGATCTCGAAATACAGAATCGCCTTCCCGCCCACGCGCCCCATTTGCTTCATGTCGCCCCCGCCCGCCACGCCCGAGACCAGCGTGGCGAAGATCAGGGGCGCGATGATCGAGCGGATCAAACGCAGGAAGACGGTGCTGATCGGGCCCAGTTGCTTCGCGAAGCCGGGTACCGCAACCCCCAGCGCCACTCCCGCCACCATGCCGATGAAAATCCACGAGGTCAGCGACAAACGCTTCATCGTTCGCCCCACTTGAGCTTTTGCCGGAGCACGTCGAAGAACATCATCCTGGGAGGCCGCACCAGCAGCAGGGAATAAGGGGAACTGCGGCAGACTACCGTGTCTTTTTCCTGAATCGGCGTGCCCACCTGGCCGTCGATCGTCAGGTACACGCTCTCGTCCGGGCCGTGCGAAATGATGCGGATGACGCTCGTTTCCGGAACCAGCACCGGGCGGTTGGTCAGCATGTGCGGGCAAATCGGGGTGATGCAGATGGCAGGGACGGAGGGGAAAATAATCGGCCCGCCCGCCGAAAGCGAGTAGGCCGTGGAGCCGGTGGGCGTAGAGATGATCAGCCCGTCGGCCTTGTAGGAACAAACGTACTGCGAATCGACGTAGGTTTCCAGGTCGATCATACGGGCAATGGAACCTTTGGTAAGGACCGCGTCGTTCAGCGCGTCCATACTGAAAATCGCCGTGTCGTTCCGCAATACCTCGGTGGTGAGCAGCTTGCGCTTGGCGATCCGGTGCTCGCCGCAGAGGGCTCGCTCCAACTGCGGATAGAATTCATCGACGGTGATCGCCGTCAGGAATCCCAAGCCGCCGAGGTTCACCGGAAAGAGCGGAATCTCCCGCCGTCCGATGGCCCGCGCCGCCGAGAGCAGCGTGCCGTCGCCGCCCAGCACGATCATCAGATCGCAGCCCTCGGGCACCTCCGACCGCAGCATGCCGGCCACTCCGCCGGCATAATAGGCCGTGTCTTCGTCGATCCTTACGTGGATTCCGCGGCCGTGCAGCCACTCGATGAGCGTCGGCACAACCGTCCCGGCCGCCTCCGAGTTGGGTTTGGAAATGATCCCGACGGTTTTAATGATGGGCATAGAGAAGAAATTCCCTGTTCCCTTCGGCGCCCAGAATCGGGCTGTCGATAATTTCCGTTTCGAATCCGAAATGCCGCACGGTCTGGGTCACCCGGTCGCAAGCAGCCTGATGGAGCGCGGGATCGCGTACGATTCCGCCTTTCCCGACCTGGCCTCTGCCCACTTCGAACTGCGGTTTGATCAGTATAACCATTTGCCCTCCGGGCTGTAACAGCGGAACCGCCGCCGGAATAATGAGGGTAACCGAAATGAAGCTGACATCGCAGGTGATCAGGTCTACGGCTTCGCCGATCTCCGCGGGCTGGAGTTCACGGGCGTTGATTCCCTCGTGCAGCACCACCCGCGAGTCCGTTCGCAGACTCCAGGCCAACTGCCCGGCTCCGACGTCCACGTCGTGAACCCGCGCGGCGCCCGCTTGCAGCAGCGCGTCGGTGAAGCCTCCGGTAGAGGAGCCTATGTCCATGCAGACTTTTCCCGAAACGTCGATCGAGAAATGACGCAGGGCTTCCGCCAGCTTGAGGCCGCCGCGACTGACATAGGGAGGGCGGGCGAGAAGCTCGACGGCACTTTCGGAATTCACCGCGTGCCCGGGTTTCGTGACTTTCTGGCCCGCCACCATTACCTCTCCCGCCATGATCAACGCCTGGGCTTTTTCGCGGGACTCCACCAGGCCGCGGTCCACCAGGAGGCGATCGAGCCGCAGTTTCATCGGGCGCGCATCATGACTTGCGCTGGACGATCAGGTCGGCCAGCTCGTGCAGGCGGACGGCGCGCTGCCCGAATGGTTCCAGAACCTGGTGCGCGCGGGCGCACTCCTCCTCGGCCATGCGCCGGGACATCTCCAGCCCGTACACGGCGGGGAAGGTGATCTTGTGTTGCTGCGCGTCTTTTCCCGCGGTCTTGCCGAGCGCCTCGGACGACTCTTCCACGTCCAGGATGTCGTCCACGATCTGGAACGCCAGCCCGACGTGTTCACCGTAGCAGGAGAGCGCCTCATGCCGGCTCTCGGAGGCCCCGGCGTAGATCGCCCCCAGACGCAGGCTGGCCCGCAGAAGGGCGCCCGTCTTGGCACGATGAATCGATTCCAGTAGTTCCGGGTTTGGCGTCTTGCCTTCGCCTTCGAGATCGGCCACCTGCCCGCCGATCATGCCGCCAACCGTCCCCGATGCGGTTGCCAGTTCGGCAATCAGCCGTGCTTTGCGATCCGCCGCCACCGTCAGCTTCGCGAGCACTTCGAACGCCAGCGTAAGCAGCGCATCGCCGGCGAGAATCGCCATGGCATCGCCGAATACCTTGTGGTTGGTGAGCTTTCCGCGGCGGTAATCGTCGTTGTCGAGCGCCGGCAGGTCGTCGTGGATTAGCGAGTAGGTGTGGATCAGCTCCAGTGAGCAGGCGCACGCCGCCACGCCCTCCGGCGAATCGGAAACCGTATTGGCCGCTTCGATGCAGAGGATCGGCCGGATGCGCTTGCCGCCGGCGAACAGGCTGTAGCGCATGGCGCGATGAATGGTCTCCGGGGGCGTCGTTTCCGGAGGAACCAGGCGGTCGAGTTCCGAATCCACCAGTTTCTGTTGCCGGGCGAGATAGTCGCGCAGGTTCATGCGATCAGGATTTTTCCGGGCGGAACGGCTCTGCCGTCAGCTTTCCTTCCTTGCGGACCAGGATCTCGACGCGGCTTTCCGCCTCCTCCAGCTGCCGGCGGCAGCTTTCGCTCAGGTGCATGCCGCGTTCGAATAGTTCCAGCGAACGCTCCAGCGAAAGGTCGCCTGCTTCCAGTTCCTTGACGACCTTCTCCAGTTCGCCGAGGCACGATTCGAAGGTTTCGAGAGGCTTGCCTTCAGTGGGGTTGTCCGCCATCGCCTCATTCTAACAGGGCGCTTTACTCCTCCCGCGGCGCGCGGCATCCCCCCCGGGCTCATTCGCCGATTTCGATTTTGGGCCCTTCCTCTTTGGATACTTCCTCGACGCGCCCCACCGCGTTCCTGGCCAGTTCCAAAAAGGGTTCGCCCTCCCCTTTAACCAGCACGATCGGCTTCCCCGTATCGCCGCCGACCCTGACCTGCGGGTCCAAAGGGAGTTCCGCCAGGAAGTGAACCTTCATCTCCTCGGCCGTCCGCCGCCCGCCGCCGTAGCTGAAAACATCGATCCGCTCGTGGCAGTGCGGGCAGTTGAGGAAGCTCATGTTTTCCACAATGCCGAGCACCGGCACCCGCACCTGGTGGAACATGTGGATCGCCTTGCGCGCATCCTCGAGGGATACGTCCGACGGCGTCGTCACCACGATCGCGCCCGTCAGCGGCGCCGTCTGAATCAGGGAAAGCTGGACGTCGCCGGTGCCGGGCGGCAGATCGACCACCAGGTAGTCCAGATCGCCCCAGTCCACGCCGCGAAGGAACTGCTGGACGACGCTGTGGAGCATCGGCCCGCGCCAGACGAGCGGCTTGTCGCCAGGGCTCAAAAAGCCCATGGACATCAGTTTCACGCCGAACTGCTCGAGCGGCTGAATCCGCTCGCCGTATGCCATCGGCGTGCGGTTGATCCCCATCATCAGGGGGACGTTCGGCCCGTAGACATCGGCGTCCATGAGACCGGTCCGGTAGCCGAGCGAGGCGAGCCCGACTGCCAGGTTGACCGCTACCGTGGTCTTTCCGACACCGCCCTTTCCGGAGCCGACGGCGATCAGGTTCTTGACACCGGCGATAGGCAACTTGGGGGGCATCTGGCCCGGTTGATTGGGGGTCATGGCATCTATCGTAACAGCATGGCCCGGCTGCCCCCGGCGCCATCCCGGCCGTCATTCAAATACGCCCCGTCCCCCGGCGCGAATACATCGTGGAGCTTTTTCAGCGACAGAAGCGAATACACCTGTTTGCCTCTGCCTTGAAATACTAACCAAAGTTAGGTAAGTACGATTGTTTTTAGTTCTTTGCAGATGTTTTTATTGGTACAGATTCACCTCCATGTGATAACTTTGACATTCGAGCGGCTCCACTTCTCCTGCGGCGGCTCCGTAGCTCGAACCGAAGAAGCACCCGGGACCTGCACTCGCTTCTTCGTTCATCCCACCAGGAACGGGTAACAACACGCGAGAGGCGTTGTGTCTCTCGAAGAGAGTAAGAGTATTTAAGCATTTCAGGTCTGGAAATAGGA
Source organism: Bryobacterales bacterium (assembly GCA_963796485.1). GTDB lineage: Bacteria > Acidobacteriota > Terriglobia > Bryobacterales > Bryobacteraceae > CAWCDJ01. Next base: position 311,436 of record CAWCLV010000004.1, on the reverse strand, counting down.
TAGGAGGGTTGTACCTTGAGACTGAATCCATCTAATCGCCTCTGCCTTGCTTTAGTGGCGTTCCTCAGTTGTCCGGCATTGTCCCTAGCGTCAAACTACTACATTTCCCCGAGCGGTTCATCCGGCGGAAACGGCTCCATCGGGAGTCCCTGGGATCTGCAAACGGCGTGCGCTCCGGCTTCCGCGATCCAGCCCGGCGACACCGTCTGGCTCCGCGGCGGGGTCTACGGCTCCGGCGGAATGAATACTCTGAGTTGCTCCATTGCGGGTAACTCTAGCCAGCCGGTAATCGTCCGGCAGTATCCCGGCGAACGGGCCACCCTAAACGGCGGCCTCGGCGTTTACGGCAGTTACACCTGGTATTGGGGTTTTGAAATCACCAATAATAACTGGACCCGCTCCACCAGCGAGTGCGGCTCCTTCCCGTCGATCAAGGTTTCCGACGGTGTCTATTTCACGCAGGGGACCGTGGGCGTCAAGTTGATCAATATGGTGATTCACGATGTCGCCAACGGCGTTGCGGACCAGCAGGAGGCAAGCGGCACCGAGGATTACGGCAACATTCTGTTCAACAACGGGTGGGCCAGCAGTTGCGACCGGGGGCATGGCCACAACCTTTACGAGCAGAACACCGGTTCCACGGTAAAACTCGTCCAGGACAACCTCGGGTACAACGCTTTCGACATCGGCATGCAGGCATACGGCGGCGTGGCGATCAACCACCTTCACTTCGTGGGTGACGTGATGGTCAACAGCGGCCTGCCCGGCGGTCATCGCGTAGACAATTACCTGGTCGAAGGCGGAGGCGGTGTTCCCAAGCAGGATATCGTCTTCCAGAACAGCGTGGCCTACAACCCGCTGGACGCCGCGCCCGCGGAAACCGGCTACAACCAGTTCATGGACGGATCGAATCTCGATCTGACCATGCAGAACAACTTCTGGATCGGCGCCACTCCGACCGGCTACGTCACGATGCAGATCGCCGGCTGGCAATCCACCGTTTTCACCGGCAACGTCGTCACCGGTCCGATGTCCGTCTCGAGCGTCGGATTCACGAACTGGAGCGGCAACACCTATTACAACAGCGCCCCTCCGAGCGGCGTCGATAGCGGCAGCGCGGTCTACGGCCACAACCCCACCGGCGTCAACGTGCTCGTCAGGCCAAACAAGTACGAACCGGGCCGCGCCAACATCACCGTGATGAACTGGGACAAGAACTCTTCGGTCCCGGTGGATCTCTCGGGCGCCGGACTCCCGGTCGGAACTCCGTTCGAAATCCGCGACGTTCAGAACTTCTTCGGTTCACCCGTCCTTACGGGAACGTACAACGGTTCGTCCGTCGTCCTGCCGATGAATCTCTCGGCGGTTACTCCCGGGGCCAACTTCACGGCTCCGCCTCACACTTCCGCGGAGTTCAATATGTTCGTGCTTCTGCCCACCGGGACGGTGGCCGGCGGCTCAAACCCTCCCCCTCCCCCGGCAACGGTCGCCGTTTCGGTAAGCCCGTCCACGGCAAGCCTCACCGCTAATCAAACCCAGCAGTGCACGGCATCGGTGTCGGGGAGCGGCAATACCGCGGTAACCTGGTCCGTCAGCCCGGCCGCAGGCAGCGTGAGTTCGAGCGGCATGTACACGGCGCCGTCCTCCATCTCCACCCAGCAGAATGTTACGGTGACCGCTACCAGCCAGGCGGATAGCACCCGGTCGGCGAGCGCCACCATCACGCTGAACCCGGCGGCGAGTCCGTCAGGCGGCGGCACATCCACGCCCCCGCCCTCCGGCGGGCCGGTCGCGTTCTGGTCTTTCGATACGGCCAATATTTCCGGTTCCATCGCGCAGGATACGTCCGGCAACAACCTGAACGGCGTGATGTCCAACGTTTCGTCCGTCACGGGTGAGGTCAACCAGGCCCTGAGCTTCAACGGCAGCAACAGTGTCGTTACTGCCGCCTATAGCAACAAGTACCAGTTGCTGAACAGCATGACGCTTTCCGCCTGGATTAGAACCACCAACAACAGCCGGACCGAGAACTTCCTGGGGAACTACGACGCCACGGCCAGCGAATGGGGGTATATCGTAAAGACCCTTCCTTCAGGCGCGGTCGGCCTCCGCGTGGGCGGGAACAACGTCTCCGGCACGCGCGACCTCGCCGACATCAAGCCGATCAACGACGGCCAGTGGCACCATGTGGCGGTCGTGATCAATCTCGGGCAGAACGTGCAGTTCTATATCGACGGCAGCCTGAGCTCGACGCAGCCCATGGCCACCGTCGCCGCAGCGAATTCGATGCCGCTCTGGATCGGCTGTCCGCCATTCGGCTACTTCGGCGCGCCGTTCACCGGCAGCATCGACAGCGTGCGCGTCGATAACCAGGCGCTCAGCGCCTCGGCCATCGCCCAGATCGCGGGGACCACCGGAACGTCCTCGGGAACCACCACTTCCGGCGGAACGACCGGGTCCGGCGGAACCTCGACGGGGTCCGGCGGAACTTCCAGTGGTTCGGTCACTTCCGCCGCCGCTGGTTCCGCCGGCTTCTGGTCCTTCGATTCCGCCGACATCGTCGGCTCATCCGTGAAGGATGATTCCGGTGACGGCCTGATCGGGACCTTCTCCAACGTCTCCATCGTGACCGGCCACAGCAACCAGGCGTTCAGCTTCAACGGTTCCAACAGCCTGGTCGCGGTGCCGTTCAGTTCCAAGCTCCAACTGGTCAACAGCATGACCCTTTCCGGCTGGATCAAGACGACCAATAACAGCCGTACCGAGGATTTCCTCGGCACCTACGACGCCGGCGGCACGGAAACCGGCTACATGCTCAAGACCCTGCCATCCGGCGTCATCGACCTGCGGGTTGGGGGCAATAACACGCCGGGCGCCCGCGACGCCGCCGGTACCACGCCCATCAACGACGGCCAGTGGCACCACATCGCCGTGGTCGTCAATATGGGGCAAAACGTCCAGTTCTACGTGGACGGAACGCTCCGCTCCACCAGTCCGATGGTCACGGTAGCGGCCTCTTCCGGCCTGCCTTTGTGGATCGGAACGCCTCCTTTCCCGTACTTTGGACAGCCCTTCACCGGGTCCCTGGACAACGTGCGAATCGATAATCAGGCACTCAGCTCTTCGGCCATCGCCCAACTCGCGAGCCTCTGATTTCGCTCCCCCGGCCGGGTCGTGATTTCGAATCGCGGCCCGGCGTTTTCCCGGGAAGTCCACTTTTCCTAACGATCCCCTTTACTTTCAACCTTTTGGGGTGCTACGCTAATCTTCTCATAATGCGCACAGTTGACTTGATCCAGCGGAAACGCGACGGTGAGGAACTCGCTCCAGAGGAGATCGAGTTTTTGGTAGAAGGATACACGCGGGGCGACATCCCGGACTACCAGATGTCGGCCTTCCTGATGGCCGTCTACTTTTCCGGTATGACCGACCGCGAAGTCGGCCGGCTTACCGAATTCATGCTGCGGTCCGGCGATACCGTGGATCTCTCAGAGATTCCCGGTCTCAAAGTCGATAAGCACTCCACCGGCGGCGTAGGCGATAAGACCAGTTTCATTGCCGCTCCACTGGCTGCGGCCGCGGGCGTAATCGTCCCCATGATTTCAGGACGTTCGCTCGGCCACACCGGCGGTACGCTCGACAAACTCGAATCGATCCCCGGCTTCCGGACCGACCTGAGCGCGGACGACTTCCGCAAGCAGTTGTCGGAAATCGGTCTCTGCTTCATCGGCCAGAGTGAGCGCCTTGCGCCCGCCGACCGGAAGCTGTACGCACTCCGCGATGTCACCGGAACCGTCGAATCGATTCCGCTGATCTCGTCGTCCATCATGTCCAAGAAGCTGGCGGAAGGCGTCGATGCCCTGATTCTCGACGTCAAGGTCGGCAATGGCGCCTTCATGAAGAAGCAGGTGGACGCGCGCAGGCTGGCCCAGACGATGGTGGCCATCGGGCGCCGCATGGACAAGAAAGTCCGCGCGCTCATCACCGACATGAACCAGCCTCTTGGCTATGCGATCGGCAACGCGCTCGAAATCATGGAGGCTTCCCAGACTCTTCAGAACGCCGGCCCCGACGATCTCACGAAGCTCTCGCTCGAATTGGCGGCGCACATGATCCACCTCGGCAAGAAGGCGGCCACCCTCGAAGAGGCGCGCCGCATTGCCGAGCAGCACCTTGTGGATGGTTCGGGCTATAAGAAGCTCAAGCAGGTGGTTACGGCGCAAGGCGGCAACGCGCAGGCCCTGGATAAGTTCGAATTGCTGCCCAATGCCACGGGTATGCGCGAGATTGCGTCGCCGCGTTCCGGCTACGTCACGTCCATCGACGCCGGCGACATCGGTATTGCGTCGAATATGATCGGCGCGGGCCGCGACAAGAAGGAAGATTCCATCGACCCGGCGGTCGGCATCATTCTTGAAGTCAAGGCCGGCGAAAAGGTGGATGCCGGCTCCGTGCTGTGCCGTGTCTATTACACGAAGGAAGATCGCGTTGAAGAAGCCGCCGAAATGGTGGAAGACGCGTTCCGCATCTCCTCGCAGAAGCCCGACGAGCGCAATCTGATCCTGGAAGTCGTAGGAGTCTAATGGGCCGGTTCACCGGGCTGCTGGGGCTCTTGGTCATTTTGGGTGCGGCCTGGCTGTTCTCGACTCACAAGCGCGCGGTGAAGCTGCGGATCATCGGCTGGGGCCTGGGACTCCAGTTCGCGCTCGCCGTTCTCATCCTGAAAACCGATGTCGGCAAGATCTTCCAGTGGATCGGCGCCGGCGTGAATGCGATGCTTTCCTATACCGAGGCGGGCAGTGCATTCGTGTTTGGAGACCAGTTGGGCCGCGGCACCGGTCCCTATGGCGTCATCTTCGCCTTCCAGGTGCTGCCGATCGTAATCTTCATCGCCTCGTTCTTCTCGATTCTGTATTACCTCGGGGTCATGCAGTGGATTGTGCGCGGCATGGCGATCGGGATGCAAAAAGTCATGGGCGTCAGCGGCGCCGAATCGCTGAACGTGGCCGCCAGCATCTTCATGGGCCAGACGGAAGCGCCCCTGACGATTCGCCCCTTCCTCGCCGGGCTGACCGAGTCCGAGTTGTTCACCATCATGGCGAGCGGCATGGCCCACGTCTCCGGTTCGGTGATGGCCGCCTACGTCAAAATTGCCCACGTGGAGATCCAGCATTTGCTGACGGCCGTCATCATGACGGCGCCTGCCACCATCATGCTGTCCAAAATTTTCATCCCCGAGACCGGGAAGCCGTTTACCGCCGGCAGGGTGGAGATCAAAACCGAAAAGACCGCCGTCAACGTGATCGATGCGGCCGCCCAGGGCGCCGGAGACGGGTTGCACCTCGCTCTCAACATCGCCGGAATGCTGATCGCGTTTCTCGCGCTGATCGCGATGGTGAACGGAATCCTCGGCGGAATTCACAACCTGCCCGGCATGGGCTGGCTGCCCTCCTCGCTCGAAAAGATCTTCGGCATCGTCTTCGCTCCCATTGCCTGGCTGTTGGGCGTGCCCTGGAAGGACGCCTCCACCATCGGCGACCTCCTGGGTACCCGCCTGGTGCTCAACGAATTCGTCGCGTTCCTGAAACTCGGCCCCATGAAAGCCGGCCTCGATCCGCGTTCGTTTACCATCGCCACCTACGCCCTGTGCGGCTTCGCCAATTTCAGCTCCATCGCGATTCAGATCGGCGGTATCGGCGCTTTGGCTCCTAACCGCAAGTCCGATCTGGCGCGCCTGGGCCTGCGCGCGGTGGCCGCGGGCACCATGGCCAATTTCATGTCGGCATGCATTGCCGGGATGCTGCTGTGATCGAGCAGGCGTCGCGCTCGATCGAAACCCGCACCAGCCTCCGCCCGTCGGTCGGCGTGGTCCTCGGTAGCGGATTGGGGGCTTTCGCCGAAGAGTTGGACGACCGAGTCGAAATTCCATACCCCGAAATTCCCGGCTGGCCGGTCTCGACTGCGGTGGGCCACGCCGGCAAACTGATCTTCGGCAAACTGCGCGATGTGGTTGTAGCTGCAATGTCCGGGCGCGCCCACCTTTACGAAGGCAACACCCCGGCGCAGGCAACTTTCGGAGTGCGCGTTTTGGGACGCATGGGCGTGAAGTCCATCGTGTTCACCAACGCCGCCGGCGGCATCAACCTCTCGCTGGAGCGCGGGGGCCTCGTGCTGATCTCCGATCACATCAACCTGCAAGGCTGCAATCCCCTGGCAGGGCCCAATGACGACGCTCTCGGCCCGCGCTTTCCGGACATGTCCGACGCGTACCCCCGCTGCCTGCGCGATATCGCCAGGCAGGTTGCCGCCGAGTTGTGTATCCCCCTGAGTGAAGGCGTCTACGCGGCGATGCTCGGGCCTTCCTACGAGACTCCGGCGGAGATCCGCTTCCTCCGGACCATCGGCGCCGATGTTGTCGGGATGTCCACCGTCCCCGAAGTGATCGTGGCCAACCACATGGGGATTAAGGTGGTCGGGATTTCCTGCGTCACCAACATGGCCGCGGGCATCCTGCCGCAAAAGATCAATCACCAGGAAGTTCTGGAAACCGGCGCCATGGTGCGCGACACCCTCGTGCGGTATCTCAAGGCCTTACTGCCGCGCCTCGCGGAGGCTGTGTGAGCGACCCGCTCCTTTCCGCGGCGCTCGCCGTGCGGGAAAACGCGTTCGCGCCCTTCTCCAAGTTCAAGGTCGGAGCGGCCATCGAAGACAGCGAGGGCGGCATTCACACTGGCTGCAACGTCGAAAACGCCACCTACGGTCTCACGGTTTGCGCCGAACGGGTGGCCGTCTTCAAGGCCATCTCCGAAGGTGTCCATACCTTCCGGCGGATCGCGATCGTGGCCGATACCGAAGAACTGACCCCGCCCTGCGGCGCCTGCCGCCAGATCCTCTGGGAGTTTTGCGGCGATATCGAGATCCTCATGGGCAACCCGCGGGGCAAAACCGCAACCTATCAACTCAAAGACCTGTTCCCGAAGCCTTTCGATGTTTCGTATCTTTAGCCTCGTCCTCTTTTTCGTCTCCGCCCTTCTGGCCGAACCGGCCGATTGGATCTGGAGCGCCCGGTATGTCATCACCGAGAACCCCCAGCATCGGGTGATCGAGAATGGCGCCGTGGCCATTAGCGGCGACCGCATTCTGGCCATCGGTACAAAGGCTGAAATCGACGCCCGCTACCAGCCGAAACAGCGGCTCGACCGGCCCGATGCCATCATTACTCCGGGGTTGGTCAATACCCACACCCACGCGGCCATGTCGCTGTTCCGCGGCATCGCCGACGATCGCAAGCTTCAGGACTGGCTGGAAAAGTACATCTTCCCCGCCGAAGCGAAGAACGTATCTCCCGAGTTCGTGCGCTGGGGCACCCGCCTGGGCTGTCTCGAAATGTTACTGGGCGGCACCACCACCTTCACCGACATGTATTACTTCGAGGACGTGGTGGCGGAGGTCGCCAAAGAGGCCGGGATGCGCGGCGTTCTGGGCGAGACCATCATCGGCTTTCCGGTACCCGATGCCAAGACTCCCGCCGATGCGCTCGCTCTCACCGCGCGCTATCTGGAGCGCTTCCGCAACGATCCGCTGGTAGTCCCGGCGGTGGCGCCGCACGCTCTCTACACCAACTCCGATGAAACCCTCCGCGCCGCACGCGCCCTGGCCAACCGCTTCGGCGCACCGCTGGTGATCCACCTCGCGGAGACGAAGAAGGAGTACGACGATACGCTCGCGGCCCGCCACATGACTCCCACCGGGGTGCTGGATAGCCTGGGCGTCCTCACCGGCCGAACGGTGGCCGCGCACTGCGTCTGGGTGAATGACGCCGATATGCGGATCCTCAAGCAGCGCGGCGTGGGGGTGGCGCACTGCCCCACCAGCAATATGAAACTGGGCAGCGGCGTGGCGCCCATAGTCAAAATGCTCGCGCTCGGAATCCCGGTTGGCCTTGGCCCCGACGGGCCCGCCGGCAGCAACAACGATTTCAATCTCTTCGAAGAAATGGATTTAGCCGCCATGCTGCAGAAAGTGACTGCGCTCGACCCGCAGGTCCTCCCGGCGGCCCAGGCACTCGATATGGCGACGATCCTCGGGGCCCGTGTTCTGGGCATGGAGAAGGAAATCGGTTCTCTCGAATCCGGCAAACGCGCCGACCTGATCACCATTCGTCTCGACAGGCCGAATGCCGTGCCGATGTACGACCCCATTTCACAAATCGTTTACGCGCTCAAGGCGGAAGACGTTCGCGACGTGATGGTCAACGGCCGCCCCGTCGTGCGGGATGGGAAAATTCTCACGCTCGATTCCGCCGCGATTCTGGAAAAAGCCCGCGAGTACCGGTCGCGCATCCAGATGTCGCTATCCGCACACTAGCCCGGCCGGCAGTTCCAAAAAACCCACCGTTTGGCCCTCTCCCTGCAACCATACCAACGGGAAGAGGAAGCCCCAGCCAATGGCTCGCGATGTGGAACGAATTGAACGCCTTCAAGCCGGCATGAAGGAGACGGGGCTCGACGCGCTGGTTTGCACGCTGCCCGCCGACGTCCTGCTGCTGACGGGATACTTTCCGGTGGTTGGGACCTCGGTCGCGCTGGCGACCCGGGACTGCGAAGTGCTGCTGCTGGTTCCGGAAGACGAGCAGGACCTTGCCGAGTGCTGCGCCGACCACATGGTCACGATGAAGTCCGGCGACAGCGGAGAAGTCCGGCGCCGGCTCTCGGAGAATTTTCACCTCCATGGCAAAGTGATCGGCTTCCAATGCGGCGAGTGCTACGAGCCCGCCTCGTACATATCCATGCACCTCTATAGCGAGGCGCTGCTGAGCGTCCTCGATGGCGCAAACCTCCGTCCGGCCGACCAGTTGCTGAGCCGCATGAAAGCCGTCCTGACCCCGATCGAGTTGGACCGATTGCGGCGCGCCTGCCGCATCGCTGCGATCGCCTTTGAACTGGGCCGGAAATCTCTCGCGCCGGGGCTCAAGGAAACCGAAGCCGCGGCGCATTTCGAAAGCCCGCTCACCACGGTGGGGACGGGCTTCGAGGGCGTCGAACGCGCCGCCGGCGAGGTCTCGTGCATGTCGGGTGTGAACTCGGCGAAGGCATGGGGCGCCTACGCCAGGTCGCGCGCCAGGGAGATCGAAGTGGCCGACCTGGCCCTGGTCCACTGCAATTCCCATGCGGATGGTTACTGGACCGACATCACCCGCACCTACTGCATGGAGCCGGCGGGCGACCGCCAGTGCCGCATCTATGACTGGGTCTTCGAAGCGCGGCGCGCCGCTTTGGACCGCATCGCGCCGGGCGTCAAGGCCTCCGACGTGGACGCCGCCGCGCGTGACGTGATGCGCTCGCACGGCGTCGCTTCGGCCTTCAAGCACGGTACGGGCCACGGCGTTGGTTTCAATGCGATTGACCAACACGCTCTCCCGCGGGTGGATTCCAACTCTCCGGACCGCCTCGAAAGCGGCATGGTCTTCAACGTGGAACCGGCGCTCTACTTCGAAGGTTTCGGCGGTGTGCGCCACTGCGACATGGTCGGAGTGACCGAGAGCGGCGTCGAGGTGCTGACGCCGTTTCAAAGCCGTCTGGAGGATCTGGTGCGATGAGGCCGCACCTCGATTTCCCGCGCCGCCCGGCGCCCGCCATGGCTCGCATCCGTCGCGCGCTTCCGGATGCGCATGTGACGGACCCCCGCCGTGAGGTTCGCCAACAATTGCTGCACCTCGGATTGCGCCAGAAGGTCAGCCCGGGCGCCCGCATCGCGATCACCGCCGGGAGTCGCGGTTTGGGGGGCTTGCTCGAACTGCTCGGAGGGATTGTGGACGCGGTGAAAGAAGCGGGCGGGGAGCCGTTCATCATCCCTGCCATGGGTAGCCACGGAGGAGCCGTCGCCGAAGGGCAGACCGAAATCCTTCGCCTGCTGGGCGTCACCGAAGAGTCCGTCGGCGCCCCCGTGCGCGCCACCATGGAGACGCTGGCGCTTGGTCAGGCGAAGAACAAAGCCATCGCGCACCTGGATAAGCTGGCCGCCGAGGCGGACGGGATCATCGTCCTGGGACGCACTAAGACTCACCCGGAATCCGCGGAAGGGCTGGCATCCGGTCTTCTGAAGATGACCACCATCGGGCTCGGTAAGCAGAAGGGCGCCGAACAGGCGCACAGCCATGGGCTGTGGGATTCGGTACGGTATGTTTCGCAGGTCGTGCTGGGGCAAGCCAAGATTCTTTTCGGAGTTGCCGTCGTGGAAAACGGCTACCGCCGGCCCGTCATCGTGGAGGTTGTGCCCCCTACCTATGAGGCATTTCTCGAATCCGACCAGCGCCTGTTGAAAGTGGCCAGGACTTATCTGGCAAAGCTGCCGTTCGAAAAGCTGGATCTGCTGATTGCGGACGAAATTGGCAAAACAGTTTCGGGAAGCGGCATGGATCTCAACGTGATAGGCCATTACCGTGCCACCGGCAAAGGGCCGCACCGCCCTGACATCAAGCGGATCGTCGCGCTCTCGCTCACCAGTCCGTCGCTGGGTAATGGCATGGGCCTGGGATTGGTCGATTTTACGACCCGGCGCGTTCTCGATGTCTACGATCAGGCGGTCACTTACGTCAACTTACTAACTGCTACCGAGCCGGATAACACGACCCGCGAAGGTCCGTTTCCCCTGGCCCTGGATAATGACCGCGATGCCATCGAGGTCGGCATGTACTCCGCGCTGGGCGGGATGGATGCGCGGGTATGCCGCATCCGCAACACCGCCGAATTGTCCGAAATGTGGATCTCCGAGTCGCTCATCGAAGAGGTGCGCAAGGATGGGTCGGTCACGGTCGAGGAAAACCCGCGCACACTGCCTTACGATGCCGCCGGGAACCTGCTCTGAGCTGCTACGGCTTGCGCCCGCCGAATACGGCGAGCTCGAAGATTTTCAGAAAGCAATCGACATCGTGGAATCCGACCTCGCGCAGCCACTGGCACTGCGACTCCATGGGCGCCAGGATGTTGGCCGACTTGTCGGGGCGGTGGTAGTATGTCGCCGCCACCTCGGAGCGGGATTTCTCGCGATGAAACCGGTGCAGGTAATCGACGAACAGCTCATCGTTCAAGGAAGTGATCCATTCGGACGGCGACGAGACATGCTCCACGTTCAGAAAAATGCCTCCCGGCTCCATAAGCCGGAAGATCTCGGCATATACTTCCCGCTTCCGGCAATCCGGTTGATGGTGGATCGAATACCCGGACACCACCGCGTCGAACGGCCCGAAATCCCGCACGGCGGATACCCAGCCTGCATCTCCATAATCGGTTTTCACGAAACGCGCGGTGCCGTGCCGGGCTGCGAGCCGTTTTCGAGCCGCATCGAGCATCGGTTCGGAGAAATCGGCGAGGACCGCGTCGGCCTCCGGATGGCGATCGAGAATGGCGCCCGCCAGCACGCCGTCGCCGCACCCTAAATCGAGCACCCGGCGGATGGGCCGGCCGCACGCCGCGATCAGCCGCAGCATCACATCGATCTGTTCCTGGGCCAGAGGGATCGCCGCTCGCACGCCCTCCAGGTAAGTCGCCGCCAGGGAAGATTCTTTCCAGACCTCGTCTGTTCGCGCCATCTCCTCAGTGTATCGTCGCGAGATCATGGAACAGCGCCCTGGCCATCACCAGGCGGGCCGCTTTCGCGAACGTGCCGGCCGCTTGCCCGTCTCCTCCACCAGCGCGAACTGCAGCTTGCGCTCGTTGGCGTCTACACGGTCCAGGAACACGCGTACCTGGTCGCCGATCGCGAATTCCCGCCGCGACCGTTTGCCCACGATTTTGTGAACGCTCTCCTGGTACGTGTACTGGTCCCCCGGCAGGGTGTCGATCGGGACCAAACCCTCCACGAAAAGATCGGTCAATTCCACGAACACGCCGTACTTCGTTACGCTGATCGCCAGGCCGGCGAATTCCTGCCCCACCCGGTCCGCCATGAAGCGGACTTTCTTCCACTCCACGAGCTCGCGTTCCGCATCGGCCGCGCGCCGCTCCGATTGCGACGATTCCTCCGCGATCTCGCTCAACTCGGTTTCGCCCGCCGCCTGATCGGTTTGCCCGAGGAGTTCCGCGCGGAGTAGCCGGTGCACCGCCAGGTCGGGGTAGCGGCGGATCGGAGATGTGAAATGCGTGTACGTGCCGGCGGCGAGCGCGAAATGCCCCACGTTTTCCGTGCTGTACCGAGCCTGTTTCAGCGAACGCAGCATCAGGTAGCTGAGAATCCGCTCCTCGGGTTTCCCTTCGATCTTCGCCACCAGCCGCTGGTAATTGCGCGAACTTAAGCCGCCGGAAGAGTCCGCCAGCGTGATCTCGCGGCGTTTCTTCGAGCCGTCGCGCCGCCGGTCTGTGTAGGCGAGCCTCCGCGCGGTCACACCGCTTCCCAATGACACGCCGAAATGCGCCGCCACCTCCTCGAAATCCATCACGCGCTTCGGGTCCGGCTTCTCGTGGATCCGGTAGATGGACGCCGCGAGCGTGTTTTCCAGGTGCGACGCCACCGCTTCGTTGGCGGCCAGCATGAACTCCTCGATGATCCGGTGCGCGATATTCCGTGGCGCCCGCGTGACCCCGGTCATCGCGCCGAACTCGTCGAATTCGATGAGCGGCTCCGGAAGATCAAAGTCGATCGAGCCGCGCCGCACGCGCTTCCGGTTCAGCACGTCGGCCAGTTCGCGCATCAGTTCGAACCGCGCCACCAGCGGGCGGTAGCGCTCGCGCAGCGCTTCGTCGCCTTCCAGCAGCAGGTGGACGCTGGTGTACGTCATCCGCTCTTTGCTGCAAATCACGCCTGCCGTGAACTCCTGCCGTGCGATCTCTCCCTGGTGGTCGATTTCCAGCAGCGCCGAGAGCACCAGCCGGTCTACGTTCGGGTTCAGCGAGCAGATATTCGTCGAGAGCTCGAAAGGCAGCATCGGAATCGCGCGGTCCGGGAAGTAGACGCTGGTGCCGCGCAGCCGCGCTTCCACGTCGATCGGCGTTCCGGGCGCTACGTAGTGGCTCACGTCGGCGATGTGTACGTGGAGCAGGTAGTTGCCGTTCGGACCGCGGTCCACCCACACGGCATCGTCGAAGTCACGCGCCGTTTCGCCGTCGATTGTGACGATATCCATCGCCCGGAAATCCCGGCGCCCCGCGATCTCTTTCGCGGTGATGACCAGCGGTACGGCTTGTGCCTGGTCCACCACTTCCGGAGGAAACCGGTTCGGCAGATGGTGTTTGCGGATGACGATCTCCACATCCACGCCGAAATCGTCGGGGTTGCCCAGAATCTCGATCACCCGTCCTACCGGTCCCTCGCCCTTCTCCGGGAATTCGAGCAACTCGACGTTCACCACCATCCCGTCCAGTTCGCCGATAGAAGAAACCTGTACGGGTTTCACCCCGATGCGGTCCACCGACTGTTCCGGCGGGGGGAATTCCAGGCCTTCGGGAATGTCGATCCATTGCCGGATGCGGTCGTCGTGGGGCACAACGTATTGTCCGCGCCGCCCGACCCGAAACTCGCCCACCACCGTCGGATTGGCGCGCTTCAGGATCTTGACGATCTCGCCATCCGCGCGCCCGCCGGCTTCGATCCGCGCAATTCGCGCCAGCACCCTGTCCCCGTGCATCGCCTTTTCGGCCGAATCCGGCGGAATGAAAACGTCTCCGGCGAGGCCTGCTACCGGCCGTTCCGGGATCACGAACCCATAGCCGTCGCGGTGCATGTTCAACCGCCCGATAGTGTATTCACGGCTGCGGGCGGTTACCACAAATTGTCCCGAACGCAGTTCGATCAGGTCGCCGCGCTCCGTAAGCCGCGCGAGTGCGGTTTCCAGTTCCACCCGTTTCGTTCCGCGGGCGCCCAGCTCCCGAACCAGGTGTTTGAAATTACTCCGGGCATGCGGCAGGCCGGAGATGTGAGCCAGCAGTTCGGGATCGGTCATATCTCGATTTTACTTGCAGGCTTCAGGATGGCAGGCGATTCTGGTAATTGTGAAAATCGGCGATACTCCCCGGCACGCCTCCCGGATCGAACGTCTCGGCGATCCGCTCAATCTGGAATCGCCCGCTGAAGCGCTCGTTGAGAATTTTCGCACGTCCGCCGATTTGTTCTATGTGCGAAACCACTTCCCCATTCCGGAGATCTCCCGGTCTCACCGGATCCTGGTCGAAGGATGCGTCGCCCGGCCTTTCGAAATCGGCCTGGACGAACTTCGCGCGCTGCCCTCCCGCAGCATCACCGCCACTTTGGAGTGCGCGGGCAACAGCCGTACGTTCCTCGTCCCGCGGCAGAGCGGGGTTGCCTGGCATCTGGGCGCGGTGAGTACTGCCACTTGGACGGGCGTTTCGCTCGCCGCACTGCTCGATCGCGCCAAACCCGGGGCCGGCGCCGTCGAAGTCTTGCTCGAAGGCGCGGACCAGGGCGAATTAACAGGCGAGCCCTCGCCTAAGCCCCCGGGCCGCATTTCTTTTGCGCGCAGCATCCCGCTCGAGAAAGCGCGCCGCGACGAAGTGCTCCTCGCCTTTCAGATGAATGGCCGCGATCTGCTCCCGGAGCACGGCTTTCCCGTTCGCGCCGTGGTCCCTGGCTATTACGGCATGGCCTCGGTCAAGTGGCTCTCCAAGGTGCGAGTACTCGACCAGCCGTTCCAGGGCTATTGGCAGACCACCGAGTATGCGTACTGGGACCGCGGTTCCACCGGCCTTCCCGTCCGGCGCCCGCTCTTTGAAATGCGCGTGAAGTCGATGATCGCGCGGCCCGTGCTGCACGAGTCAATCCCCGCCGGCTCGGTCTGCCGGATTGTGGGCGCCGCCTGGGCGGGCGAGTCGGAAATCGACAGGGTCGAAGTCAGTACCGATGGCGGCGAGACCTGGGGCGATGCACGCCTGATCGATCCCGTAAGCCGCTTTGCCTGGAGCCGTTGGGACTTCTCCTGGCAAGTCCCGTCGCGAAAGGGCCGCTACACTCTCCTCTCGCGTGCGACCGACACCGCCGGCCGCCGGCAGCCCGGCGCCCGCGACGACGATTATCAGAACTACGCCATCCATCACATCCTCCCCATCGAAGTCGATGTCGGATAATTGTCGCGATGGGACCGGGCCGCCCGGAACGCGGCGATGAATCCCTCATTCTGAGGTGTTTCTCCGCGCCCCATTAGGACTTCAAATAGGCATATTCAATTCGTCAGCATTGACAATCCTGCTGGGCGGGTTATCATTTTGATTTACTCCCCCGATTGATCTCTGAAGGCAACGTGAACGCCACCGACCATCCAGTCATACTTGAAACCAACCTTCCGGGCGTTGACCTCCACGGCCGCGGCAAGGTTCGCGATGTGTACAGCATTGGCGGCAAGCTGCTGATTGTTGCCACCGATCGCATCTCCGCTTTCGACTACATCCTGGCCACCGGGATTCCGGATAAGGGCAGGGTGCTCACGCAACTGTCCATCTTCTGGTTCGACTTCCTGCGCGATGTGACCCCCACGCATTTCCTTACCGCGCAGGTGGGCGACTACCCCCAGCCCCTTCCGCAATATGCCGGCCAGATCGAAGGCCGCTCCATGCTGGTGAAGCGCGCCGACATGATCGAAATCGAATGCGTGGCGCGCGGCTACCTTTCGGGCTCGGGCTGGAAAGAGTACCAGCAGCAGGGTACCGTCTGCGGCATCCCCCTGCCCGCCGGACTTAGGGAAAGCGACAAACTGTCCGAACCCATCTTCACGCCAGCCACCAAGGCGCAGTCCGGGCACGACGAGAATGTGTCCTTCGAGCACGTGGTTTCGCTGATCGGCGAAGATCTCGCGAAGCGCTTGCGCGATCTCACGCTGGACATCTACGCCCGCGCCTCGAAGTACGCCGAGACCAAGGGCATCATCATCGCCGATACCAAGTTCGAGTTCGGTTTCGTGGGCGATCAACTGGTGCTGGGAGACGAAGTGCTCACGCCCGATTCCTCCCGGTTCTGGCCTGCCGACACCTACAAGCCCGGCGGGCCGCAGTTTTCGTTCGATAAGCAGTACGTGCGCGACTACCTGGAATCGATCCATTGGAACAAGCAGCCGCCGGCACCGGGGCTGCCCGCCGAGGTGGCCGCGAAGACCGGGGAGAAGTATCGCCAGGCCTACCGCGTTCTTACCGGACGCGAGCTATGAACTGGCTGGACCTCGTACTGTTGTTCATCCTGGCGGTCTCCGTAGCCACCAGTTTTCGGAAAGGGCTTTCGCGTGAAGTGGTCGGGCTGGTCTCCGTGGTTCTGGCGCTGCTGCTGGGCGTCTGGTTTTACGGCTCGGTTTCGGGGATGCTGCAGCCTTATCTCAGTTCCCGGGGCATCGCGAACTTTGCCGCCTTTTTCATCGTATTTTGCTTTGTCCTGATGCTCGGAAGTTTCGTCAGCTTCGCCATCGGAAAGTTTCTTCGGGTAACCGGGCTCTCCTTTGTGGACCACGCGCTGGGGGCGGTATTCGGAATTCTTCGGGGAGTGCTGGTCTCGGTGGCGCTGATTATGGGTATCATGGCATTTCGGTCGGAAGATCAGCCTCCCGCCTCGGTGGTGCACTCCCGAATGGCTCCGTACGTCGTGGATGCCGCGCGCGTGGTTGCGGGCGTAGCCCCGCATGAACTGAGAGAAGGCTTTCACAAGACCTACGGACAGGTTAAATCCGCCTGGGACAAGGCGGTCGAGGACGGAAGGCACAGGCTGCCTGCTGGAAAGGGAAACGATGAAGGAAAAATTTGACGGGCTGGTGGGCCGCCTTCTGGAAGCAAACATTTTCATGCAGGAGGCTATCGGGATCCTCGAAAAGAGCATGATTCAACAGGCTCTCGAGAAGAGCGGCGGCAACCAGTGCCTGGCCAGCAAACAGTTGGGCATTCACCGGAATACGCTGCAGCGGAAAATCGTCGAGTACGCCATCGGAAACGGGCGCACCCGCCGCAAGCCGGTGTCCTCTGTGCGCCGGAAGGCCTCCCGGAAATCCGGCACTGCCTAGGGGCCGAGCGTGCCCATGGGCGAACCGGAGGCGGCGGTTGCGATCGTTCAGGCGTCCTGGCCTGAATCGTCGGTCCTGCTGATGCGGCGCGCTGAGCGCGAGGGCGATTCCTGGTCCGGCCACTGGTCGCTCCCCGGCGGAAGACGTGATTCCGGCGATCTCGACCTGCTGCAGACGGCGCTCCGCGAACTGGAAGAAGAGTGCGGCATACGCCTTCGCCGCGACCAAATGGAAACGGCGCTGGACCTGACCGTGGCGCGCCGCCGCGTCGGTCCGTATCTCGTGGTGGCGCCGTTCGTGTTCCGGATCGACGATCAGCTCCCCGTCATCCCCGATCCGCGCGAGGCCGCCGAGGCCCTCTGGATTCCAATCGGCGTTCTGACCGACCCCCAGCGGCACTGCCTGCGCCCCGTCCCCGGTGTTGCGGCCGAAGTGCTCTTCCCGTCAATCGACCTGCCCGGGGCGCCGTTGTGGGGCTTCACGTACCGCCTGGTGACGGAGTGGCTCGGGCTCGGCGTGCAGGACCCCGATGCCGGACTCGCGGCTGCAAACTCCGTGCTCCGGTTCCTGGTTGGACAGGGATTAGCGGTGGAGCACGATTGGACGCAGCAGCAATGCCGCGTGCGCGGCGGCATTCCGGTCGCCGACGTGCTCGCGCATTTTTCGCACCCCGGCCGGTTTCTCCCCGCCGTCAACCGGCTGGCCGTTTTACCCGGCCGCATCGTCATCGCCGGCCCGGTTTACGAAGAGTACGTGATCGAGAGTCAATCATGACATCGGTTCGAGTGGCTGTCGTACAGGCCGGTTCGATTCTGTACGACACGGAGCGGACTCTCGCCAAGGCGCAGGTTCTTGCGGCCGAAGCGTCGGCGGCCGGCGCGCGCCTGGCGGTATTCCCGGAGGCGTTCATCGGCGGCTACCCCAAGGGCGCCGACTTTGGCGCGCGCGTCGGGTCCCGCACCCCCGAAGGGCGCAAGTTGTTCCGCCAATACTATGAGGGGGCGATCGAAGTACCCGGTCCCGCCACCGCGCGCCTGGGCGAAGCCGCGCGGGAACACAGCCTCTGGCTGGTGATCGGAGTCATCGAGCGCGAAGGCGGAACCTTATACTGCACCGTCTTGTTTTTCGCCCCGGACGGCACGCTCGCGGGCAAACATCGTAAGCTCATGCCCACGGGAATGGAGCGGCTCATCTGGGGCTTCGGCGACGGCTCGACGCTCCCGGCCATCGAAACCGGATTCGGCAAAATCGGCGCTGTGATCTGTTGGGAAAACTACATGCCGCTCCTGCGCGCCGCCATGTACGCCAAGGGTGTCGGCTTCTACTGCGCTCCCACGGTGGACGATCGTGAAACCTGGACCGTCACCATGCGCCACATCGCGCTCGAAGGCCGGTGCTTCGTCCTCTCCGCCTGTCAGTACGTCGCCGGCTCGATCGGCGGCGGCAGCCTCATCGTCGGCCCGCTCGGACAGGTGCTGGCCGGACCGGTCCGCGAGGGCGAGTGCATCCTGACCGCCGACCTCGACCCCGGCGAGATCGCCGAGGGCAAGTTCGATCTCGACGTCGCCGGCCACTACGCCCGGCCCGACGTCTTTCACCTGGAAATCAACGAGGACCCTGCCCGGGTTGTAAAATAGAAGTCAATGAGCGACGTGGAAAAAAACGAATCGGGGCAGTTTGACTTCGACATCCCGCTGCCGCCGCCATCCTTGACCTTCATCGTGCTCTCGTTGCGGGCGCAAGCCGAAATGCAGCTTGGTCTGATGCACTTCGGCGAGGAGGAGAAGCCCAAGCCGGAGCTGGCGATGGCCCGTCACACTATCGACCTGATGGCCGTTCTCCTCGAAAAGACTAAAGGCAATCTCACGATCGAAGAGCAGCGCTACCTGGAGAATTCGTTGACGGAACTGCGTTTCCGCTTCATCCAGGTCTCCGGGGAACAGGAAAAGGCGGAGTCCCAGAAAGCCTGAATGCCGGCCCCCCGGTTGACGATCACGGTGTTCGGATCAGGTACCAGTGTCGGTGTGCCCACCATCGGCTGCCATTGTGCCGTGTGCACCTCGACCGACCCGCGTGATAACCGCCTCCGGCCTTCCATCCTTATCACCTTCGACGAGCGGCACATCCTGATCGACACCACGCCGGATTTCCGCATCCAGGCCCTCCGCGCCAAGCTCGCCCGGCTCGACGCCATCGTCTATACCCACGCGCACGCCGATCACATCATGGGGCTCGATGACGTGCGGCCCTTCAACTTTCGGCAGAAGGACCCAATTCCGATCTACGCCGCGCCGGAGACCATGGCCGCCGTGCAGCGCAGCTTTCCCTACGTGTTCGACGGATTGGCGAAGCAGAGCAATGTGCCGAAGGTCGATGCGCGCATGATCGAGGGCCCGTTCGACATCTTCGGCCTGCGGTTTGAGCCGGTGCCGGTAATGCACGGCCGCCAGACGATCCTCGGGTTCCGGTTTGGCGCCGCGGCCTACCTCACGGACCACAGCGACATTCCCGAAGCCTCGATGGATCAGCTGCGCGGTCTCGATGTGCTTTTCCTGGACGCGCTCCGCTATAAACCGCACCCCACGCATTCCACCGTGGACCAGTCTTCGAAAACCGTGGCAACTCTCGAACCGCGGCGCGCCTACTTTACGCACATCTCCCACGACCTGGGCCACGAGCGCGCGGAGAGCCTTCTGCCATCCAATATCCGGTTGGCCTACGACGGCCTGCAAATTTCCGTAGAGGCGGCGGCGTGAGCATCCGGATCTATCGCAGCCTCGATGAGGTTCCCGGCGGATTCGGTCCGAGCGCCCTCACCATCGGCAATTTCGATGGCGTGCATTACGGCCACCGGCGGATTCTCCGCCGCCTCGTCGGGTTGGCCGCCGCACAAGGATGGAAGCCCTCGGTGCTCACTTTCCATCCGCATCCGACTACGGTTGTGGCTCCCGAGCGCTCTCCGCAGCTCATGACGACCCCCGAACGGCGGGTCGAATTAATGCGCGAGGAGGGCATCGAACAGGTCCTGATTCTTCCGTTCACCCGCGAATTGGCCCAACTCTCCCCCGAGGAGTTCGTCCGCACGCTGCTCGTCGAGCGGCTCGGTGCGCGGGCCGTGCTGGTGGGCGATAATTTCCGTTTTGGGCACCGCCAGGCAGGCAACGTCGAAGTGCTCCGGCAACTCGGTTCGCGTTACGGTTTCGAAACGGAGATTGTCGGGGCGGTAGCCTGCCGCGGCCGCGTCGTGAGCAGCAGCGGGATCCGGAGTCTCGTCCGCGAAGGCAACGTGAGCCTGGCCGCGCGTTTGCTCCAGCGGCCCTTCGCGCTCGCAGGCGAGGTGGTACCTGGGCGCGGCGTGGGTTCGAAGCAAACCGTCCCCACTTTGAACCTGGCCCCCGCGGCCGGATTGATCCCCGAGCGCGGCGTCTACATCACGCGCACCAGCGATCTTGCCGGCCCTCGCCAGTGGAATTCGATAACCAATATCGGCTACCGCCCGACCTTCGGAAAAAGCGAGGAGCTCTCGGTCGAGACTTTCCTGCTCGATCCTCTGGAGGACGGAACGCCGAAGAGTATTCGCGTGGAGTTTCTGCGCCGCATTCGTGACGAGCGCCGGTTCAACAGCCCTGAAGAGTTGAAATCCCAGATCCTCAGGGATGTGCGTACGGCACAGAATTACTTCCGCCGTACCAGGACCTGGATCGGACGCATCACGTGCACATCGTCGTAGCCATTTTTTCCATCGTCTTTATCGACCTTCTGCTGGCCGGTGACAATGCCCTCGTCATCGCCATGGCGGTGAAAGCGCTTCCCGCCCGCGAGCGCCGCCTGGGCCTGGTCTGCGGCGCCGCGGCGGCCGTGGTGCTCCGGGTAGCCCTGACCGTCGCCGCCGCGAGGCTCCTCGAGATTCCTTACCTGCAGCTGGCCGGAGGAGTTCTGGTGCTCTGGATCGCCGTCAAGGTGCTTCGCGATGCCAGCGACCCTCCCGACGCCGCCCCATCTTCGAAGCGCTTCTGGCATGCCATCTGGTACATCGTGCTCGCTGACCTGACGATGTCCACGGATAACATTCTCGCCATCGCCGGCGCTTCCAAGGGCAATGTGTACCTGATCCTGTTCGGCCTGGGCCTGAGCATCCCGTTCGTGGTCCTGTCGAGCAACCTGCTGGCCAGGGTCATGGACCGATACCCCGCCACCATCTTTTTGGGCGCCGGCATTCTCGGCAAAGTAGGAGGCGAAATGGTCCTCACCGATCCCGTCGCCGTCGGGATGATCCATCCTTCCGCCGTACTCCGCTATGGAGTGGAAGCAGGCCTCGCCGTAGGCCTGATCGCTTTCGGCTGGTGGCTCAGCAACAATCGCCTCTTGACAAAACTAAACTGAACCGTTTAGTATTCATTAGGGAGGCCCGTTTCACGCATGATCCGAGTCACCGACCTGGTGAAGACCTTCGGCGAGTTCACGGCTGTCGATCACGTCTCTTTCGAAGTGGCCCCCGGCGAGATCTTCGCCTTCCTCGGCCCGAACGGCGCGGGTAAGACCACGACCATCAAGATGCTGACCACGCTGCTGCGCCCGACATCCGGCAAGCTGCGGATCGACGGCATCGACCCGGCGACGCATCCTCACGAAGTCCGCAAGCGGTTCGGCATCGTGTTCCAGGACCCCAGCCTCGATGGCGACATGACCGGCTGGGAGAATATGGAACTGCACGCCGTGTTCTACCACGTGCCTCGCAAGACGCGGGCCGAGCGCATCGAGCGGCTCCTCGGCCTCTTCGAGCTCTGGGACCGCCGCAACGAACAGGTGAAGCTGTTTTCGGGAGGCATGAAGCGCCGCCTCGAAATCGCTCGTGCGCTGCTCCACACTCCCAAGGTCCTCTTCCTCGACGAACCGACTCTCGGGCTCGATCCGCAGACCCGCAACCAGCTCTGGACTCACGTCAGGCACCTGAACCAAAGCGAAGGCGTAACCGTGTTTCTCACCACTCATTACATGGACGAAGCGGATCGCGTCGCCCAGCGCGTCGCCATTATCGACCACGGCAAAATTGTCGCGCAGGGCACGCCGCAGGAGTTGAAGGAGAGGACCGGATCCGAGTCCCTCGAGGATGCCTTTCTGGCCTTGACGGGTTCGACCATCAGGGAAGAATCCGCCTCCTCGGCGGACCGCTTACGGCAGATCGCCAAAATGTGGGGGAATCGCCGGTGAGCGCCATTTATATCCTCTGGCTGCGCGAGTTGCGCCGCTACATCCGCTCGCGAGCCCAGGTGTTCGCCTCTCTGGCGCAGCCGGTGCTCTATCTCGTCGCACTCGGATTCGGGCTCGGTCCCGTCTTTCAAAAAGCGGGGCAGGGAAGCTACGTTCAGTTCGTGGCGCCCGGTATCATCGCCATGACCGTGCTGTTCAGCTCCATGTTCTCCGGCATCGGGCTCTTGTGGGACCGCCAGTTCGGGTTCCTCAAAGAGACGCTGGTCGCGCCGGTGCCGCGCATCTACGTGATGCTGGGACGCACCCTGGGCGGGGCCACCGTGGCGATGTGCCAGGGTGTCCTGGTCGCGATCGTCTGTTTCATCGCCGGGTTTCGGGTTGCCGACCTCCGCCTTCTCCCCGCGGCGTTTCTCTTCATGGCGTTGATTGCCTGCCTGTTCTCGGCCCTCGGCACCGCCATCGGCTCCCTTCTCGAGAACATTCAGGGCTTCCAGTTGATCATGAACTTCCTGGTGATGCCGATCTTCTTCCTTTCGGGCGCCCTGTTCCCACTCGACCACCTGCCCCGCGTTCTGGCCACCATCACGACGCTCGATCCCCTGTCCTACGGTGTCGATGGCCTGCGGACCACGCTCATCGGTGTTTCGCATTTCGGAGCCGCGCTCGACGCTGCCATACTCGTCATTCTGGCTATCGTCTTTCTCTATATGGGCAGTTACTGCTTCTCGAAGATACAGGTCTGACGATGGCGCGAACGCCCAGCGCAAGCGCACACGGCAAGGTCTTGCGCGCCGCCCTGGAACTGGTGGCGGAGCGCGGCATCGACGCGACCAGCATGGATGCCATCGCCCGGAAATCGGGTGTGAGCAAGGCCACCATCTACAAACATTGGGCCGACAAGGAAGCCTTGCTCCTGGAGATGCTCTCGGTCGTCTTCGGGCTGCAGGCCAGGCCCGCGTTCGACACCGGCAACGCAAAACGCGACATCATCGATGTGCTTGCCCACCGCCCGTCGGAAGACGTCGGGATGAGCGAGAAGATTAAGCCCCACCTGATGGCCTACTCCGGCGCGAACCCGGCGTTCGCCATGGCCTGGCGGAGGATGGTGATGGAGCCGCCGCGCCGCGAACTGCGCCGCCTGCTGAGACAGGCGATCGAAAAAGGCGAGATCTCTCCGGCGATCAATGTAGACCTGTCCCTGGCCCTGCTGCTGGGTCCGGTGATGTACTGGTACGTCTTCCTTCGGAGGACCTCCGAAGACCCGATGCCCCTCGCCGAAGGCATCGTCGAGGCGTACTGGCAAGCCTTTAGCCTGAAACGCAAATCACGCTGAAGCGCAGCGGTCCGGCTCCCGACCGGGAACCTAGTTTCTCGACCCTCAGCCGGCTTTCCACTGCGGAACGTTGTCATCCGGCCGGAACGGCTGCACGCCCGCCAGCGTGCCCAGCCTCTCGATTTCCGCCTTCTGCCAGCCCTCGATCGCCTGCGCCACGGTCCCGTCCCGCTCCACCAGGAACATCGTCGGCACGCTTGAGATCCCGTAGGCGTTGCTCGCCGGAAAGCCGGCATCTTCACTGTCCAGCAGCGTCGGAATCGAAATGCCAAAGTGCCGGTTGAACTCCCGGGTGTCGCCGGCATCGTTCTGCGAGATCGCGACGATCGACAGCCTCCCGGCCGTGTGCATGCGTTCCAGGAACGGAAGCGTCATCTGGCACACCGGGCAGGTGATTTTGTAAAAAACCAGCAGTACGGGGCCGCTTGCCGTCAATTCGTGGAGCTGCACTTCCGCGCCTTCCAGGCGTTGGAGCCGGAATCCGGCAGCCTGCGCTCCCTGCCCGAGAAGCTTGTTGGTGCGCCACGCCGCCATGAAACTATTATGCCAGCGCCGATTGAATTACTCTCGCCACGGAGAGCGTCAGCGTGCGCGGGAACTCCGTTCGCGGCATCGCCAGTGCCTGCCGGCGCGCCAGCCGGTGCCCCGCGATACGGAAGAGCTCGAAGAACCGGTTTTGCCGCCGCAGCGCATGCTCCGGCAGGATCGCGTATCCAAAACCAGACTCCACCAGCCGCTTAATCACCTCCGTATCGTCCGCCTCCATGACTACGTGCGGGCTGAGTCCCACGCTGTGAAAGAACTGGTCGATGACGGTCCGCATGTTGCTCCGCCTGGGGTACAGCAGGAAGGGCTTGTCTTTCAATTCCTCCGGTTGGAGCGATACGACCTTCCCGCCCGAGCTCTCGCGCTGGGCGGGCCGCAAGCCCAGGAGTTCCTCTTCATAGAGGGGCATCAGGCTGACGTGGTTTTCGGGAACCGGAAGCGAAAGCAGGCCCAGGTCGAACCGCCGCATGTGAACGCCTTCCAGAATCTCCTCCGTCGCGGCGACGGTCACGTGCATTTCCGTTTCGGGGAATCGTTTCCTGATCTGACGGAGCGGCGGCCCGAGCCGGTAGATCAGCGTGGTCGCGCCGGTCGCGAAGTGGAACGGCCGCGTGTCCGCGCCTGCCTCATTTTCGAATTCCCGTTCGGCGATCCGCACCTGCTGCAACACCGCCGAAGCATGCACCGCCAGCCGCAGCGCTCCCGGCGTCGGCACGATGCGCTTGCCCGATTTCACGAAGAGTTCCGTCCGCAGCCTTTGGGAGAGTGCGTGCATCTGCTGGCTCACTGCTCCCGGGGAAAGCCCGACCCTCTCCGCCGCGCGGGTGACGCTCGAAGTCTCCACCACCGCCAGCAGAATGCGGAGTTGATTTAAATCCATCGTTTAGCCGCTCTAAACACCAAGCCCGATTATGCCATGAAGCGTACAGCAGGGCCGCCGGAACCGGCCGGGTTGGGCTATCAGATCGCCGTAACCCGTTTCGGATTCCCGCGTCTGTCCAGTTGAAGACATAGGGCACGCGGATCTTCGTGTTAACGGTGCGCCTGTATGTACGGGTTGGGAGTGTGCCTATCGCGCTGAATTCTCGCCCCGGAGTTCCGGCCCCTTCGCCGCGGACCCGCAGTGTGCTCGCCGGCTTCGCCGGCCTGTTGCTAAAGACTAGCCTCCGGGCGCCCGCCTCCAATCCCATGAACCCTGCAAGAAGCGGGTCCGCGAAACGACCCCGCATCACCGCGAATCAGAACGAGTATTTCAACGCCATCTGCAACTGGCGCATCGGCACGGTCGTCCCGCTGATCACGCCGAAGCCCTGGTGCGCGTTGGTTCCGGGTTGGCCCGGAAAGGCGGCGCCGGCCAGGATGTTGCCGTTCGGCGCCGACCACACGGGGTGGTTCAGCACGTTGAACGCTTCGAAGCGGAACTGGAGCACATGGCGTTCGCTGAACGGCATGTGGAACTCCTTGTGCGCGTCGAAGTCCAACGCGAAGATGCCCGGCCCGACCATCGTGTCGCGTCCGACATTGCCGTAGGTGCCCGCCGGGGCTTCGACGAAGGCCGCCGGATCGTACCAGCGGGCAGGGATCGGATTTGCCGTATAGCCGCTGCTCGCCAGGGTGGCGTTCGGGCGATCATAGCCGTTTCCGGTTCCCGAGCGGTCCACGCCGCCGATCGTGATCACTTGCGGAAGGCCGCTCTGGACCGTCCAGATGCCGCCGACCTCCCATCCGCCGGCGACCGCGCTCGCGAACCGGTTGTTCACCTTCAGCGCGCGGTTCTTCCCGACCGGCAGGTCGTAAACCACCGAGGTCACCAGCCGGTGCCGCGTGTCGAACGAGGAATACCCGCGTTCGCACGCGATGCAATCGCTGTTCTGCGGGAAAAGGGTGTCATAGCCCTGCGTGCGGATGCCGCTGGTGTCGTCGAGAGATTTGGCAAACGTGTAGGAACTGGTCAGGCTCATGCCCGCCGTGAATCGCCGGGTCAGCTTCAGACTGGCGGAGTTGTAGTTCGCGGTTCCGCCGTCCGCCACCAACTGGATCACGCCGAAGTTAGAGAAGGGAGTGCGGGAGAGTGCGCTTCCCACGGTGCCGGGTATCGCGCTGTTCGCGTTCTGGAAGCCAAACAAATGGCGGCTGAGGGAGCCGAGATAGCCGGCTTCCACCACCCAGTTCCCCGAAAGCTGCCGCTGCACGTTGAACAGGTACTCCATCGTGTACGGGGTCCGGTGCGAATAGGCGGCCACGAATGCGTATGGCGGCGGCAATTGCGCTTTCGCCCCGTTGCCGCCCGGCGCGGCGTTGTTCCAGAAAATGGTGGGCGTGCCGACGTTCGAGTTGATGCGCAGGCGGCCGGCAATGTTCCGCGCCATGTCGAAAATGGCGTTCCCAATGTCCTGGTTGTAGAACATGCCGAACCCTGTGCGGAACACCCACTTGGAATCGGGCGAATACGAAACGCTCAGACGCGGCGCGAAGTCCTTGTATTCGGTCTTCATCAGGCGATCGTTCAGCAGGCCGTTGCTGCACGCCGCCCTGGTCTGGGTCCAGACCACGCCGATTCCGGCGTAGGGATCGGTGCAGTTGCCCTGCCTGACGAAATAGGGGTAGTCGGCTTGCGGAGCGTTCGCAACGAAATCGATGTGCGGCAGATATACCGTGAACAAATCGCCCTTGGTGTCGAGGAACGGCGGCGTCAGTTCGTATCGCAAGCCCATCGCGACCGTCAGTTTACCGGTCGCTTTCCAGGTATCGTCCACGTAGGCGGACCAGGCATTGCGCTGGAAGGTCGCGTTGGCAATCCCCACCGCGACTTCGGACTGGTACAGGTCGCCCAGCAGAAACTCCGCGAACGCGTCGCCGCCGGTCAGACTCGCGCTTTGTGTCGCGTTCGGCTGGAACGTAAACTGTCCGCGCGAGAACTGGTTGCCGACCTGGTTGTAGTTCTGCCGCATAAACTCGCCGCCGAACTTGAACGTGTGCCGGCCGTGAATCCAGGAGAGGTTGTCCATGAACTGCAGGGAGTTGTTGGAGTTGGCGTAGGGCCCGTCGGTGCTGTCGCCGATGGAGCTGAAGCCGTCGCCCTGGAACACGATGTTCGGAATGCCCCACGTGACCGACGGTCCGCCGGAAAACCCGTTGATTCCGAGGGAACTGATGACGTCCGTATTGAACGCCAGGAAGGTACCGATCGAGTTGAAGAAACGGTTGTAGCCGAAACGCGCCTCGTTGACGAGGGTCGGCCGCAGCGTACGGGTGTTGGAGCCGACGTATTGCTCGTAGTTCGTCAGAATCTTGCTTCCGGAGAGATTCAGCCCCTGCGACGACTGGTTCTCGTCGCCCCAACTGTACCGGCCGAACCATTGGGATTTGGAGGATTCCACGAAGTCCATCCGCAACACAAAGCCGTCGCGGTTTTGCGGCGAAGCGTTGGACTGCACGTAGTTGCTGGTCAGCCCGGCCCCCGGCACATTGGCGGAATTGTAGTAGTTGAGCAGCTTCTTCGAGATCGGGTCGATCCGGTTCGTCGGGATCGCGTTTCCCGGAAACGGGTTCTTCGTCGTCGGGTCATAGATCGTGGTGCCGAGCCCGCTGAAGTCGCCGGTGAGCATGGCCGCGGTGGGAACGCTGTAGATGCTTTGCGAATTCTGCCGGCGCCGAAATGCCTCGTAATTGGCCATGAAGAAGAGCCGGTTGCGGCCGTTGAACAGTTTGGGAATGCGCACCGGGCCGTCGGCTTCGAAGCCGAAATCGTTCCACTTGAAAGGCTGCTTCGCCTGCTGCTTGGAGGTGAACGAATAGGGCAGGGCATCCATGTGGTCGTTGCGCAGGAACTCGAACAGCGCGCCGTGATAATCGTTCCCGCCGGATTTCGTCAGAACGTTGATCTGCGTGGCCTCATGCCCGAACTCCGCGGGATAGATCCCGGTCTGCACCTTGAACTCCTGGAGGGCGTCGATCGAAGGCATCACCACATAGGTGTTGAAGTTCGGATCGGTATTGCTCACTCCGTCGAGGGTGAAATAGTCGAACATGATCCGCTGCCCGGCCGCCGAAATGGATTCCGACGCGCGGTCGCCGCCCTGGCGCGATCCCGCCTGACCCGCGGAGGGCGCGAGCGTGTTCACGTTGGAGGAGAGGGCGACGAGGTTGAGGTACTGCCGGCCGTTGAGCGGCAGTTCTTTGATCCCCTTGTTATCGATCACCGTGCCCACGGTTCCGTTTTCGGCCTGCAGCATGTCGGCTTCCGCCGAGACTTCGATCGATTCCGAGACCTGTCCGAGCTGAAGCGTGAGATCGAGGCGCACCGTTTGCTGCACCTGCACTTCCACGCCATTGGAAGCTGCGGTCTTGAACCCGGGATGTTCGGCTTTCAGGTTGTAAGTTCCGGGCGGCAGCGAAGGAAAGGTATACACTCCCGAATCGGTGCTGGCCGTCGAACGAATTGCGTTTGTGTTGACGTTGGTGAGCGTCAGGACCGCCGCCGGAACTCCGGCACCGCTGGCATCGCCGACCCGTCCCGTGATCTCGCCGAATGTCTGTGCGAATACGGGCGCCGCAATGCCGCTCAGCAAAAAGATCACCCACAAGAAAGACCTTCTCATCCGAATCCCCTCCGATCGTTGAGACAACTTGCGATGTATATATCAGAAAACCGGCGGCGAGGTCCAGAGAATTGTTCAAGCGCGGATCCCTTGACCGCCTGTCGCGGGTGATATATAGTTCAAAACCGAAACAATTTATGAGCCGCTCGAGCCGAAGGTCCTTTCTACAAAAAAGTTCCGCCATGCCACTGGCCGGAATGCTGGGTCTGTCGTCATTGTCCGAAGCCGCACAGTCGGCCGCTTCGCCTTACCGCCGTCCCAAACTGAAGATCACGGAAATTCGGACCGCCGAGGTGCGCGTACACGGGTATCAGGTTCATGTGCGCATCTATACGGACCAGGGCATCATTGGCCAAGGCGAATCGACCGACGCGGCCCAGGGCAACGTGCCGCTGATCCGTTCGTTCTCGCGGATGCTGGTGGGCCAGGATCCACTCAACATAGAGGCCGCGTTCGAGCGCATCCGGACCTCCGGCATCTTCGCCGGCGCGCAGTCCGGACAGTATGTCACCGCGCTCACGGGGGTCGAGATAGCGCTTTGGGACATCGCCGGCAAGGCGCTGGGCGTGCCCGTTTACCAGTTGCTGGGCGGCAAGGTTCGCGACCGCGTCCGCGTTTACTGCGATTCGGGAAGCCGGGAGATGATCCCGGGCAACGAACGTTCGCTCGCGCGCATCCGCGAGATCCAGGAAATGGGCTTCACCGCGGCCAAGATCGATATAGACGACGCCACGGACCCCGCGCGCTTCGACCGCGTGAACTGGACCGCCTCCAACGGCGAAGTCGAGCACATGGTCGGGAAGATTGCGTTCACGCGGGAGCATTACCCGAAGAACATCGATCTCGCGGTAGATATGCACGGTCGCTATGACGCCACCACGGGCAAGCGGGTCGCCAAAGAGGTGGAGCCCTTCAAGCTGATGTGGCTGGAAGAGCCGGTTCCGGCGGAGAACATCGACGCCATGCGCGATATTCGCGCGACCACCAGCACGCCGATTTGCTGCGGCGAGAACATCTACATGCGGTGGGGCTTCCGCGAACTACTCGAAAAGCGGGCGGCGGACATCATCATGCCCGACTTCCAGAAGACGGGCGGGCTGCTCGAGGCGCGGAAGATCGCCGATATGGCGCACGCGTATTACGTGCCCGTGGCCCCGCATGCCGTCACTTCCCCGGTCGGCATGATGGCCACTGCCCAGGTGTGCGCCGCCATCCCCAATTTTCTTGTGCAGGAATGGCACTGGATTGATTCGCGCGACCTCTGGCGCAACTGGGTGAAGGAAGGCGAAATCATCCAGAATGGCTTCATCACGCTCCCGGAGAGGGCGGGCATCGGCGTCGAAATGAACGACGAAGCGGCGCGCAAGGCCCAGGTGCCCGGAACACCGTGGTTCGAGCCGGTCCAGCGGGGCTAAGGGATACACGATGAGAACTATTTCGAGAACGATTGTGCCGGCGATTCTTCTAGCCGCGGCCGCTTCGGCGCAGCCGGGAATCCTGACGAAGGAACTGCTGATCAAGTACACGCCGGAATGGAAAGGCGAGCGGTTCGCGGATGGGCGTCCACGTGTGCCGGACGGCATCCTCAAGCGAATGAAGACCGTCACGCTCGAAGAGGCGTGGGCCGTCGTCAAGCAGGCCGGATACGGGAATCAGTACGAAGACGGCTGGTTCGTGATTCATCCCGACAAAGTGCTGGTAGGCCGCGCACTGACCGCGCAGTGGCTGCCGGGGCGTCCGGATATCCACCGCGTGATCGCAGCGCAGGGCAAGGTGGACGGCCGCATCGGAGGGCAGAATGCGTGGCCGGTGGATATGCTCCAGCAGCAGGACGTCTACGTTTGCGACCACTTCGGCCTCAAGGTGGACGGGCCGTCGATCGGCGACAATGTCGGCAACGCGATCTATGCGAAGACCGGCAACGGCATCGTCTACGACGGCGCCGTGCGCGACATCAACGGACTGAAGGAGCTGGATAATTTCATCGCGTTTGTACGCTACTACGATCCCTCGCACCACTTCAGCAACCTCTCCGCCGGCGATCGGATGAACTCGACGATGATCGGGATCAATACGCCGATCCGCATCGGTCACGCGACAGTGGTGCCCGGCGACGTGGTGCTTGGGCGCGACGGCGGCGTGATCTTTATTCCGCCGCAGTTGGCCGAGAGGGTGGTGCAGGATTCGGAGATCACGCAACTGCGCGACCACTTCGGCCACCAGCGGCTTCGCGAAGGGAAGTACACGGCGGGGCAGATCGACGCGCGGTGGTCCGAGCCGATCGAGCGCGACTTCACGCAGTGGCTGCGGGACAACATCGATAAGCTGCCCGTCGCTCGGGAGCAGGTGCAGGAAATCATCAACAGGCGGTCGAAATAGAGGATCTTGCCCAGAGCGGAGCGCGCTTTCGGAAGGTGGGCAGGCCGGAGGGCCTGGCCCGCTTACGCTTGTGCAGATTGCGAGAAACACGTAGTCGAATAAGTGGGGTAGGCCTCCCGGCCTGCCCGTTCTTGACCTTTTAAACACCGGGCAGGCCAGGAGGCCTACCCCACTTTCCGGCTACGCGCTGAAGTGCTTCTGGAGCACCAGCGCCACGGTTCCGCGCAGCCGAGCCATGCCGTCCTCATAGGCGGGGATAAGGCGCGGCGGGGGAGAGCCGGGGAGGGCCTGGTCCTGCACCTCGGACTCGATAATCGCGCCGAACCGGTGCCAGGAACGGGTCAGGTCGCCGACCACCAGAATGCGGTCGGGGGCTAGCCCGGCTACGATCATGCGCATGCCGCGGCCCAGGTAGTGCGCCATGGTCTCGATGGCCTGCGCCGCGCGGCGGTCGCCCTGGTCGGCGCGGCTAAGCAGGCCGGGGAAGGTGAGCCCGCCGGCTTCCGGACCGGATTCGAGGTAGTAGCGCAGCGCCGCGCGATTGGACGCGAATACTTCCCAGCAGCCGCGGCCGCCGCACCCGCAAAGCGGGCCGTCGGGAGCCAGCGGCACGTGGCCGAACTCCCCGGCCATGCCATGCTCTCCGCGAACCAGTTTGCCGTTGGCCAGAATGCCGACGCCGATTCCCTCCGAGACGGTCACCGCGACCAGGTTCCGGCAATCTTCCATGTTGCCGAACCAGACGGCCGCCAGGGCGCACGCGTTCGCGGCATTTTCCAGTTCGACTTCGAGGCCCGTGGCCTTGGCGATCGGGTTGCGGATATCCGCATCGCGCCACTTCAGGTTCGGCGCGAACACCAGGCGGTCCGTGCGCTCGTCATACCGCCCCGGCAGGCTGACGCCGACGCCTTCGATCTTCCGGCCCTGGCAACCGCGCTTCAGCCGCTCGATGCGTTCGATGATCGAGGCAAGCGCGGCCCCCGGCTCCGCTTCCGTGGGCATCGCCTCCTGCGAGAGGAATTTGCCGTTCGCATCGGCGAGCGCGACGGTGGTCTGGGAAGGGCGGATATCGACTCCGATGATCGCCCGCTTATCGTTGAGCCGGAGAAACGTCGGCCGCCTGCCGCGGGGCAGCCGGCCCGTGGGGCCTTCGATCACCCACTTCTCCTCGATCAATTGTTCGACAATCAAAGAGATCGTGCTGCGCTGGAGCCCGGAAACCCGGGCGAGGTCGGCCCGCGAGATGGGGTGCCGCGTCCGGATCAGGTTGAGTACAATCCGGCGGTTAATGTCGCGTACGACCTCGCTCGAAGCGCCCTGGATACGATTTTTGTCAGCCGTCGGCAGGGTCAATCCTATATCGTACCGCCCGCTGGTCTCGAACCTCCTCCGCGAGCGGATGTACCCGGCTTTAGGATCCGCCGGCGACTCCGGAAACGCCGTCCGAGTGGATGCGGGTTCGCGCCCGCATCACTTCGCTTTCCCGATCCTCGAATCGGAAATCAGGAGAGAGTAGTTCTTTGACCGAATACGCCGCCTTGCCGACGCCGCAGGAGCCGTGGCGCCCGGTATTGGCGAAAATATGGTACAGCTCATGCGCCAGCACGCGGCCCACCGCGCGGCCGAACAGTTCATACCTGGCGCTGGGAGCCCGCTGGAGCAGGGCACTATGCAGGAAACCGCGGATCCGGTCGCAATCCACGTCGCTGAAGGGCAGAATCACGCCGTCGCTGACGTGGGTCCAGCCCAAGGCTCCCGGGTTGGCGATTTGGTGGTCCGGAGCGGACGTATCGCAGCTGCCCTTGAACGTGATGACGGCCAGTTCCACGGAAACATCCGAACCGTTGGCCTGGGAGAGGTTGCGCCATTCGAAGGCGAGCCCGATGGGCTCCATGATCGATCCCACTTCCTGCTGGATGGCGGCTTTGATTTCGAGGGGGACTTCGGATTCGAACTTGGTGTACAGGGTGACGGCGACCGGATCCTCCGGTCTGTCTTTGCCGAAGCCGGGCAGAACTCCCAGCATCAGGCAAAAGAGCCAGAACTTCATGGTCTGACGACTCCTAGTGTGGAATCGGCCGGGTCCGGTCTACTGCCAGATCGGGATGTTCCCGCACGAGCCTGTTCGCCATATAGCAGGCGAAGCAGACCGGCTTCGCGTCCGCGAGGGTCTCCTGTAGCGTCTCCGCGGGAACCTGTGCCCATTCCACAAACGACTGATCGGCTTTTTGCAGGGCCGGCTTAGCTCCGGTCCACTCGATCTCGCCGATGGGACGGCCGCAGGTGGCGCAATCTTTGCCCTCGTACCATTTCGCGAGGATGTTGCGGACCAGGCAGTCTTCCGGCGAGCCCTCGATTTGCGCGAGGCACTGTTGCCCGCAGCCGGCGCGCTCCGGCCAGCGGGAACAGGAGGCAAGCCGTAGTTCCGGCGGTTTGCCGAGAGCGGTCAACGCGGCATGTCCGGCATCGACAACGACGCCGGCGGGGCGGTGGTTTTCCGGGCAATTAACCACCCGCTGGCCACGATATTTGAACCACGAACCCACCAGGCGCCCGACGAGGAGGAGGACGACGAGGCCTCCAATGATCCACACCAGCTGAACCGGCATAAAAAACTCCGAAAAACTAGATGCACATGGAGGGCCGCGGGTCTAACTCTTTTGTTTTCCTCCAGACGTTTTCTGGATCGCAGCGCCAGTCGAAAGGTCACCTGGGCGACTTTCCACAGTCTGTGGGTGCTTTGCCCCGAAAAAGCAACGATTGGCCAGTCTGCATCGTCTATTCCTTGTGCGGCAAAGACGTTACTTGGGGATAGCGCTTCTGCTGGCAGTCCTGCTGCCGGCCGTGGCCGATACCTATTATCTTTCGGCCAGGAAGAAGTTGGACCAGATCGAGAGCGAGCGGCTACAGCCCGGAACGCGGGTGGAACTCACGCCGGGCGAACTGTTGGCGTTCGCGCAGCACGAACTGCCGCCCGGGGTCCGGAATCCCCGATTGCAGCTGGTCGGGCCGGGAGTGGCTAGCGGCACGGCAATGGTCGATTTCGTGAAACTCCGGCAGGGGCAGGGGGTCGAGCCTGGGTGGCTGCTATCCACGCTCCTGAACGGGGAGCGCCCCGTCAGCGTGACTGCCCGGATCCGTTCCGCCAGGGGACAGGCGACGGTCGATGTCCAGCAGGTGCAGATCTCCGGCATGACAATCGACGGCGGCGCGCTGGATTTCCTGATCCAGAACGTGCTGCTGCCGCTCTATCCGGACGCCGCGGTGGGCCGTCCGTTCCAGCTCGGGCACCGGATCGAGCAGTTGAGCGTGCAACCGGCCGGCGTGAGCGTCCTGATCGGGCGGTAGCCGCCTACTTTCGCAGTTCCATCGAGAGGATGCGGAAGCCCGAACCCTCTTCTTTGGCGGCAGCCACCCGGAATCCGGCTCCCTCCGCCAGCCCGCGGTACCAGGCCAGGTCCAGCGGATGTTCGGGCCAGAACGTGCCGTAGCCGGTCTGGACCGTTTCTTTCGGCAGCTTGAACAGGAAACGGAACGCGGGCCCCTGGGTTTGGGCATCGGACGCGACGGGAACCACGACATCCCAGATCAGCCAGCGGCCTCCCGGACGCAAAACCCGCGCGGCCTCGGCGAAAACCTTCTTCTGCACCTCCGGCTTCATGTACATGAGCGAGAAGAACGCCGTGACGGTGTCGAACGAGCCATCGAGGAACTTCAGGTCCGTGGCGTCCATGACGATCTTCAGCGGCCCGGGGGGCGCCTCGAGCAGTTCCCGCTTGAAAAGATCGATGGCGACAACCTGTCGCGGCTTCATGCGGCCGATGATGCCTTCGCCGCCTCCCCCGATATCGAGTATGTAGCCGTCCGCCTCGAAGTCCGGGACCGCGAACTCCTGGCGGTCGTAGACCTTGAACGGCGGCCGCTCATCGGCGGAGGCGCGGGCGGCGCCCGCCAGAGTCAGAAGGAACGCGGAACGCGTCATCGTCATGATTCCGGATACGCATATCCGAATTTGAATGTTCCTCATTCGTGACGAAGCGCGACTACAGGGTCTACCCGGGATGCGCGCCACGCGGGTATCCACGCCGCGATCATGGCCACTCCGAGCAGGGTGCAGGACACGGCGGCGAAGACGCCCGGGTCGGTCGGGCTGACCCCATAGAGCAGGGTGCGCAGGACGCGCGAGAGCGCGAGCGAGCCGGCAAGACCGATCCCGATACCCGCCATCGCTACCGTCGCCGCCTCGCCGACCACGAGCCGGCGCACGCCCCGGCGCTCGGCCCCGAGGGCCATCCGTACTCCGATTTCGTGGGTTCGCTGCGCCACCGTGAACGACAAAACACCGTAAATGCCGGTGGCCGCCAGCAGGAGCGCGAGGGACGCGAAAACCGTGATCACGCCCGTGGTGAGCCGCTTGGGCGCGAGGCGGTCGGACGCCGTCGCCAACAGTTCCTTGACGGGGGGCGGGGACGCGGCACCGCTCATGGAGGCAAGCGCCTTGGCAACCGCCGGCCCCAGCCGCATGGGGTTACGGGCGACCGCGGGGTCGACCCGCACTGCGACCGTGACCGAAGGAGGCAGGGCCTGGCGCGCAGGGAAGAAGACCTCGGGCAGGCCCTCTTTAGTCGCATCCTGGTGGCGCACGTCTCCGACTACGCCCACGATCTCGAAGTACTCGCGGCCCGGAGTCCCCATATGTTTGCCGACCGGGTTTTCGCCGGGCCAGAACCGCTTGGCCATAGCTTCGTTGATGATGGCGACTTTTGCGGCGCCCGCGGCGTCCTGCCGGGCAAATACGCGCCCGCGCCGCAGGGGGATTCCCAGCGTGCGGAAGTAGTCTTCACTCACGGCACGGTTCCAGAGGATGGGCCAATCCTGAGGCCGGTTATATTGGTGGCCTTCGAGCGGCAGGCTCATCGCGCGGAAGTCGCCGTCGAGCGGGAGGCAACTCGCCACGGTGACGTGCGAAACGCCGGGGATGGCGCGCACTTTTGCGAGCGCCTGGTCGTAGAATGCAGCCGCGTCCTGGCCGCGCGCGGCCGTGAGGGGGACGGTAAGCAGGCCATCGACGTGAAAACCGGGTGCGGAGTCCCGCAGGTAGAAGAAGCTTCGGATGAGCAGGGTGGCGCCGATCATGAGGACCAGCGCGAGGGCGGTTTCGCTGACCACCAGGGTATTCCACATCCGTTTCGTGCCGCGGCTGCGGCCGGTGCGAGTGGACGTTTGGAGAGTCTCGTTCACGTGCAACGGAACGCTCGAGAACGCCGGCGCGATCCCGAATGCCAGTCCGGTAGCAAGCGATACCAGGAGCGTGAATCCGAGGACCACCGGATCGACACGGGCATCGAGCAGCAGGTTAGGCAGGCGCGCGTTTTCGAGCAGGGGGATCAGGCGCATAGACCATGCCGCGAGGCCCAGCCCCGCGACTCCGCCCAACACCCCGAGCAGAGCGCTCTCCGTCAGAAACTGGCGCACCAGGCGGCCCCGCGGAGCGCCCAAGGCGGCGCGCACCGCGAGCTCGCGCCGGCGAGTGCTCGACCGCGCCAGCAGCATGCTCGCGATATTCGCGCAGGCGATCAGCAGCACCAGCGCTACGGCCCCCGAGAGCACCAGCAAGCTGAGCCGGATATCCTGCGCCATCGATTCGCGCAGGCCGAGCACGCGCGCTTTCCAACCGGCGTTGCGCGTATCGAGGGCCTTGGCGACGGCATCCATTTCGGACTGAGCCTGGGCGATCGTCACGCCGGGTTTCAGCCGGGCATATGCCGTAACGGCGAGGTAGTGCTTGCGGTCAGCGGGGTCCTGGGCAATCGGCGCATAGATATCAGCGGGTTTCCCGTCGATGTGGAACCCGGAGGGCGCGACTCCGATAATGGTGTAGATCTCGCCATCCAGCCGCAGCGTTTTGCCGACAGCGGCGGGGTTCCGGCCGAAGTCGCGCGTCCAAACCGCATCACTGATCATCGCGATGCGCGGCGCGCCGGGCAGGTCCTCCTCACTGGTGAAGACGCGGCCGGTAGACGGCTGCACCCCCATCATCGGGAAGAACCCGGCGGTCACCCGCCAGAACGTGACGTTCCGGCGCGAACGGTCCAGTTCCAGGGCGGCGACCGAAGAAGACGAGGCCGCCATCCGGTCGAAGGAGGCCGCCTGCTTGCGCCAGTTCCCAAACACGCTATAGCTCGGATTGATGGGCGGGATGTTGAATTTCGGGTTGAACGACCGGATAGCGACCACGCGGTCCGCATCGCTGATGGGCAACGGGCGCAGCAGGACGGCATACACCACGCTGAACATGGCGGAATTCGCTCCGATTCCGAGGGCCAGGGCCAGGATGGCCAGGCCGCTGATGGACGGGGTCCGGAGCAGCATCCGGAAGCCGTACCGAAGATCCTGCAAAAAGCTGTCCATGGCGCTGGTAGGTTAGAAACCGCCGGATGGCAGGGAGTTTCCGAATGAATGTGGAGCGACAAATTTTCGCCCACCCAGCTTGCAAATCCGGAATTCTGGTATAGAATACCGTCTGAATAAATCCAGAGGATGCGGATGCGGAATGCGAGGGACATGGTAAGGGGTTAGGGCTCAGCTTCAGGCGCCCCACGGGCCACTTCATCCCAGGAAAATCGGGCGTGCTCACGGATGTGAGCCGGATGTCTTGCCCGTCCCCGCAGTCAGTGCATGCCGGCTCTGGTATCGGCACTCAGAGGGAAAGGCCGGGTTACCCGGCCATGGGGACAAGATGGCGAATACCACAACAGAGCCCGCTGGGACGGTGGCGCCGGAGCCTCAACCGAAACCGTCTCTGGTCCAGGCACTCAAAGCGCTCTTTTCCAAGGCCGCCGACACCGACGAATCCAAAGTCATCGCGCGCCGCCGGCGCTTCGTCATGGCGGCCGTGCTCGGCACGCTGGGCGTGAATTTCCTGATGTTTCTGCGGTTCTTCTTCCCGCGCGCTCTCTACGAGCCGAAGACGAAGTTCCGTATCGGCTACCCGTCCGACTTCGGGTTCGGCGTCGACACCAAATTTCAAAATCAGTTCCGCATCTGGGTGGTGCGCAACACGGAGGGGATCTTCGTGATCTACGCCGTCTGCACTCACCTGGGCTGCACGCCCGACTGGAAACCCGCCGAGAACAAGTTCAAGTGCCCGTGCCACGGCAGCGGTTACGATTCGGAGGGCGTCAACTTCGAAGGCCCCGCGCCCCGTCCCATGGACCGCGCGCACGTGGAGGTCGATCCCCAAGGCCAGATCGTGGTGGATCTGAGCCATCTGTACTCCTGGCCGAAAGGCGAACGCTCCCAATTCGGCGACCCCGGCGCCATCCTCCGGGTGTGAGGTTGCATCATGGCTGAGACGAATGGACACAGCGGGCCCCCCGCATCGACGGGCGCATCCGGAACCGGCGGAGGCAACGGCCACGGCAACGGAAGCGGCGATGGCAAAGTTGCCGCCGTACTCGCAGGCGCCAAAGCCGTTCAGGCGCGCGCGGTGGAGGAACTGAAGGAGACCATCAAGGCGCCCGAGAAGACCGACGTCTGGAAATCGGTGCTGCGCGTGAAGCACGACGAGACACCGCGCAGCCGCGCGCTCGGCGTGCTCAGCAACGTTTTCCTGCACCTGCATCCGGCCAAGATCAACCGCGATGCCGTCTCCTACAACTACACGTGGGGCATGGGCGGCATGACGTTCTACGTCTACATCACGCTGGTGTTCACGGGTACGCTGCTGATGTTCTACTATCACCCCTCGAAGGTCGTGGCGTTTCGCGACATCCTCTACCTGGAAAACGACGTTCCGTTCGGTAAGCTGCTGCGGAACATGCACCGGTGGGGCGCCCACCTGATGGTGATCATGGTGGAACTGCACATGTTCCGCGTGTTCCTGACGGGGTCGTACAAGAAGCCGCGCGAATTCAACTGGGTGATCGGAGTGATCCTGCTGGTGCTGACGCTGCTGCTGAGTTTTACCGGCTACCTGCTGCCCGACGATCAGCTGGGGTTCTGGGCCGTCACGGTGGGGACGAACATGGCGCGCGCGACGCCGCTGCTGGGGCACGCGGGTCCGTTCGGCCCGCAACTCGGAATGACGCCGTTCAATGACGTGCGCTTCGGCCTGCTGGGCGGGTCGATCGTGGATTCGAACGCGCTGCTGCGGGCGTACATCTGGCACTGCGTAGCCATCCCGATTCTGGCCTCCTCGTTCATGGTGGTGCACTTCTGGCGCGTGCGGAAAGACGGCGGGATTTCGGGACCGTCGCCGATGGTGCTGGAAAGCGAGATCAAAGAGCCGAGGAAGATATGACGAACAGTGGGGCAGGCCTCCCGGCCTGCCTGGTTTTGCGTTCGAATTCCAAACCGGGCAGGCCAGGAGGCCTGCCCCACTAACCAGGAGCCTTTATGGATTTCCATCAGCTATGGACCATCGTCAGCACGCCGGATAACGTGCCGATCGTGCTGCTGCTCTTCGTGGTGCCTTTCTATACCTGGTACGCGCTGCGGCAATCGTTCGCCAACGACCGCCTGATCGCGCAGCTCGAGGCCGATCCGGTCATGGCAAAGACGCACCACCGCAAGACGCAGCCCTGGCGGCCCGAATGGGCGCGCGAGGTGCATGTCTGGCCGTACCTGCTGCGCATCGAGTTCCTGGCGGCCATCATCGTCACGGTAATCCTGCTGGTTTGGTCCATCGCCCTGAACGCGCCGCTGGAGGAACCCTCCAACCCGACGCTGACGATGAACCCCGCCAAGGCGCCCTGGTATTTTCTGGGGCTCCAGGAAATGCTGGTGTATTTCGACCCGTGGATGGCGGGCGTGGTGATGCCTTCGCTCATCATCATCGGGCTGATGGTGATTCCGTATATCGACGCCAACCCGCTCGGCAACGGCTATTACACGTTCAAGCAGCGGAAGTACGCCATCCTCACGTTCATTTTCGGCTTCATCGTGCTGTGGGTCTCGATGATCGTGATCGGGACGATGGTCCGCGGCCCTGGATGGATGTGGTTTTGGCCGGGAACCACATGGGACCATAACCGGCTGATCTTCGAGGTGAACCGCGACCTGCCGGATATCTTCGGGATCACGGGGCGCGCGGGCAAAATCATCTTCGGCGCAGTGGTGGTCGGGCTGTACGGCACGGCCGCGGGGATGCTGATCCACAAGCTGATGACGCGCACGCCGTTCAACCGCAAGATCGTGGCCCGCATGAGCGTCCTGCAGTACGCGGTGATGCAGTTCTTTCTGATTGTGATGCTGTCGCTGCCGGTGAAGATTTTGGCGCGGCTGCTGTTCCGGATCAAGTACGTTTGGGTAACCCCCTGGTTCAATATATGAGCGATCAAGAGAAGGACCCGGTTGTCCACTCATCGTTGAGCAGGCCGTTGTTCATCTGGTCGGCGATTCTCGTGCTGGCGATGATCTGGGGGCTGTACGACGAAATGTACGGCATCCGCCCGTGGAAGGGCTATCAGGCAAGGTTCGAAAAGCTGTACTCGAAGTACCTCGAGAATGCCAAACTGGGCGAGGCCGGGGTGGAGCGGCAGATCAAGGCATCGCCGGAGTACCGGCGGCTCGATGCGCAGATGCAGGCCGCGGAGAAGGCGGCCATGCCGCGCGCCACGGCCATCGACAAGGAAGTCAACCAGGAACTGGTGCCCAAAATCCTGGCGCTCAACGATCCCTTTCAGGAGGTGCGCAGCCATGTGGGGGCGCTGACGTACGAGATCGAGACCACCCACAGCGAAAGCCGCAAGGACTCGCTCCGCAAGCAGATCGTAGAGTTGAAGGCCGAGGTCCACAAAGTCGCGCTGCCCGGGGAGAGCGACAAGCGGCCCATGAAGTTCGACGACATGAACAACCAGCTCCAGGCCTGGAAGGCGCGCAAGGCCGAACTGCTGGAGAGCCGCGTCGTGCTGATGAAAGACGCCACCGACCTGCGGGCGAAGCGCGACAAGTATCTCTCGGACCGCATTGCCGATACCAGCAGCGAGACCATCCAGGCGGTGCAGAATTCGCTCGACAAGTTCGATATCCGCATCCGCCAGATCCACGTCAAGGATGTAGACCTGGTGGATCGCTGCGAATCGTGCCACCTGGGCACCCGTGAGCCGGTCATGCTGACGGCGGCCGCGATGGGCGGTAACGAAGTCTATACGAGCCATCCGGACAAGGAGTTGCTCGCGATCCACGACCCGGAGAAATTCGGCTGCACGCCGTGCCACGGCGGAAACGGCGTCGCGATCAATAGCGTGACCAACGCGCACGGCTATAACGAACACTGGCTCTGGCCCCTGCACCACAAGGAGAATATCGAGGCCGGCTGCCAGCAGTGCCACGCGCGCGAGATCGTTACCGAGAAGGCGGACACGCTGAACGCCGGCCGCGAAATTTTCCGGCTGCGCGGCTGCATGGCGTGCCATCGCTACGAGGGGTTCGACCGCGACGCGGACGAGATGTCGTCGGTCAATCAGCAGATCCGGCAGCTCGAGCAGCAGAAGGCCGCATGGCTGCGCGAAGCCGGTTTCGACGTGCAGAAGGGCGACAAGGCCAAGAGCAATCAAGAGGCGCAGAAGCTCTACCAGGATGCGAACAACCTGAAGGTGCGGTCGAGCGGGATCGACTCGCAGATCGAGCAGTTCGATATCCGCGCCCGCAGCCTGGTGCGCGAGGAGAAGAAGGTCGGGCCGAGCCTGAAGGAAGTCCGGATGAAACTGCGCAAGGAGTGGATCCCGGTGTGGCTGAAGGATCCGCACGCCTGGCGCGAGGGCACCAAGATGCCGACGTTCCGTCTGGACGACGGCGACATCCGCGCGATCGCCGCGTTCATCTGGCAATCCGGCGTGCAGGGCACGCTGCCGCAGCAGAAGCCGGGCGACCCGGTCAAAGGGCAGGAAGATTTCGAGACACGAGGCTGCATGGCCTGCCACTCCATGGGCGAGGGCGCGCAGAAAGAGGGCGGCACCTTCGCCGCCAACCTGAGCCGCGAAGGCGAAAAGGCCAACTACGATTACCTGGTGCGCTGGGTCCACAATCCGCGGCAGCGGACGCTGCCCTACTGCGC
Source organism: Bryobacterales bacterium (assembly GCA_963796485.1). GTDB lineage: Bacteria > Acidobacteriota > Terriglobia > Bryobacterales > Bryobacteraceae > CAWCDJ01. Next base: position 269,323 of record CAWCLV010000004.1, on the reverse strand, counting down.
GTTCGAGAAGAAGGACCTGACGGCGGAAGATTACCAGCGCCACGGGCTGCCGTTCGTTTTCGACCTGGAACATTCCAGGTGCCCCAATGACGGTCACGAACTCCAGGTTCAGCAGATGACCCCGATGCCCAGCCTGCGGCTCACGGAGGATGAGGCGCGCGATATCGCCAGCTACCTGATGACCCGCAAACACGCCGGCGCGACCTACGCCAATGCCGATTACCTGGACGACCCCAGGCTGAAGGCGCAGGGCTTGGCTCTGGTCCGGTTTTACGGCTGCGCGGGGTGCCACGAGATCGCCGGGCTCGAAGAGGAGCAGCGGATCGGCACGGAGCTGACGAAGGAAGGGTCGAAGCCCATCGAGCGCCTGGATTTCGCGCTGCTCGGGCACAAGGCCGAAGACGAAGGCTGGTTAACGCACAAGGGCTTCTTCGAACACAAACTGGCGGACCCGGCCGTCTACGACCAGGGCAAGGAGAAAGCCAAGCAGGACCGGCTGAAGATGCCGAACTTCAACCTGTCGAAGCCCGAGATCGACGAACTCACCACCTTCCTCGAAGGCTCGGTGGATGCGACCGTGCCGGCGCGTTATTTCTACGCGCCTACCGATCAGCGGCAGGACATCATCGACGGGTGGTGGGTGGTTCGTAAGTACAACTGCATGGGCTGCCACAAGGTGCACGTGGGGCAGACCACGGTGCTCGAGACGCTACGCCGGTACCAGGATCCGGACTGGAAGGATCAGAAGCCGCCCACGCTGATCGGCGAGGGTGCGCGCGTCCGGCCGGACTGGCTGATGCGGTTTCTCAACAATCCGGCGCTGAGCGACACGGACACGAATCGCGACGGCGTGCGCCAGTACCTGCACGCGCGAATGCCGACGTTCAGCTTCTCCGACGGCGAGATCCAAAAGCTGGTGCGCTTCTTCGAGGCGCTCTCTTCGCAGGCGGAACCGTTCATCGCGCAGCAGCTCGATCCGCTGACGGACCAGGAGCGCAACATGGCGCGCGCGCTGTTTACCAGCGAAGGGGCGCCCTGCCTGAAGTGCCACATGACGGGAGACCCGAAGCACGACTCCCACGCCACCGCTCCCAACTTCACGGTAGCGAGGGAGCGCTTGAAACCGGGTTGGACCAGGCGATGGATGCTGGATCCGGCGATGATGGCGCCGGGGACCGCCATGCCTTCCGGCCTCTTCCGTCAGGAGGGCGCGCACTGGGTATTTGCGGGGCCGGTCCCGGCCAGCTTTAACGGTTACCAGAAAGACCACGCGGACCTGCTGGTGCGGTACATGTTCCAGTTCACGCCGGAAGAACTGGCGCGGCTGCGCGCCGGCGGCGCGGGGCAATAGTGCACGGCAGAGGGTAAATTTCAAAGGAGGCTCTCAGAGATGAAGAAGATTTGGATCGGAGCGGGTTTGGCTTGCGTGCTGGCGCTGGCGGGATGCGGCGGCAGCGATACGAAGACCGAAGCGCCCAAATCGGCGGACGCATCGGCGGGCGGCGGCGCGGCGGCAGTGCCGGACGAAGTCAACGGCGGCACCATCACCGGCAAAGTTTCGCTGGATGGTCCCAAGCCGGTTATGAAGACCATCGATATGTCGGCCAACCCGGTGTGCACCAAGGCACACGCCTCGGCGCCGCAGAAATCGGAACAAGTGGTTGTCAACGACAACGGCACGGTGAAGTATGCGTTCGTGTGGATCAAGGCCGGACTGCCTGATAAGAACTGGCAGGTGCCCACCGCGGCCGTGGAACTCGATCAGAACGGGTGCATGTACCGGCCGCACGTGATCGGCGTGATGGCGGGACAGAACATCCAGATCAAGAACAGCGACCCCACCAACCACAACATCCACCCCATGCCGCAGACGAACCAGGAGTGGAACGAGTCGCAGCCCCCGGGGAGCGAAGCGAAAATGCAGTCTTTCCCCCGCCAGGAAGTGATGATCCCGGTGAAATGCAACATCCATCCGTGGATGCGGTCCTACATAGGAGTGGTGTCCCACCCCTTCTTCGCCGTGACGGGCGACGATGGAACGTTTACAATAAAGGGACTGCCTCCTGGAACATACACTGTGGAAACCTGGCATGAGAAGTACGGCACTCAAGACCAGCAGGTTACCGTTGGAGCCAAGGAGAGCAAAACTGTGGATTTTTCATTCAAGGGGTAGGGATTTCAGGGGTTAGGTTCGAGGAAGCCTTCCCCGGTTCGGATGCATCTGTAACCTATGGGGAATCATTGGCTGCGCCGGTTTACGGTGGCGGTCGCGGTGTGCGCCTTTCTGCTGGTGGTTGCCGGCGGATTGGTCACCAGCAACGACGTCGGCCTCTCGATACCGGACTGGCCGCTGGCGTGGGGAAAACTCATTCCGCCGCTGGAAGGCGGCATTCGCTTCGAGTTTGGCCATCGTCTGTTGGCCCTGGCTGTTGCGATTCTCAGCGTAGTTCTGGCGATCTGGTCGCGCCGTAAGCTGGCGTGGCTGGCCGTGGCTGCCGTCCTGGCCCAGGCGGTTTTGGGCGGGCTGGTGGTAAGGATGGTCGATCCCAGAGCGCTGGTGATCGCTCATGCCTGCCTTGCGGAATTGTGTTTCGGGCTGCTGGTAGCGATGACCGTCGAGCCGGCTAAAGCCGGGCAGGTCTGGAGGCTTGCGCCGCTGATGGCCGCGGCGGGGCTGTTGGGGCAAGCGGTTTTGGGCGCGGCGGTACGGCACGGCGTAGTTGGCGTGGTGCCGCATATGGCCGGCGCGGCGGTGGCTACGGTTTTGGTGATGTGGGCCGGGCTTTCGATCCTGATGGAACACATGGATGACGCGAGGATGCGGCGGGCGGCGATGGCGCTTCTTTCCCTCACCTTTTCCCAGGTATTTCTCGGCATCGGCGCTTATATGGCTCGCGTGGCCACGGCCGATGCTCCGCAGCCCATGCCGATGATGGTCTGGTTTACGGTGGCGCATGTGGCGGCCGGGTCGCTGGCATTCGGGGCGGCCGTAGTTCTGGCAATGGTTTCAAGGCAGACGCACCCAATGGAGGCTGAGTTGGCACACGGAGGAATGGTGGTCGCCTGATGCGCGATTACCTTGAATTAACCAAGCCGCGGATTACCTGGCTCATCCTGATGAGCACGGGGATCGGCTATTTCTTCGGACTTCCCGGCAGAAGCAACTGGTGGGAGTTCCTCAAACACGTTCCGTATTTTTCGCTGCTGTTCACGATCATCGGGACCGGGCTTTTGGCTTCCGGCACCGCCGCGCTGAACCAGTGGTACGAGCGGGAAGCGGACCGCAAAATGCGCCGGACCGCGATGCGGCCGCTGCCATCCGGCAGGATGACCCCGGGTAGCGCGCTGATCTTCGGCGCGGCGCTTTCGGTGGCCGGTTTCTTCGCGTTGTGGCTGGGGGTGAACCTGGTTTCGGCGCTGATCGGGGCGTTCACGCTGAGCTCCTACCTTTTCCTGTACACGCCGATGAAGCAGCGGACGTGGTGGTCCACTACCGTGGGCGCGATTCCGGGCGCGATGCCGCCGCTGATCGGCTATGCGGCCGCGGCGGGATCGATCGACCGCGAATCGCTGGTGCTGGGCGCCATCCTGTTCCTCTGGCAGTTTCCCCACTTTTATTCCATCGCATGGATGTACAAGGAAGACTACGCCAAGGCGGGCATTCGCATGCTGCCGGTGGTGGAGCCCGATGGCCGCTCGACGGCGCGCCAGATTGTGCTTTACGGCATCGCGCTGATTCCGGTGAGTCTCTTTCCCGGAATCCTCGGCATGACGGGGCGCGTCTACCTGATTGGAGCATCCATTTTAGGCCTGTGGTTTTTGTACTCGGGTGTGCGGGTTGCGCTGGAGCGCAGTACGGCCCGCGCGCGGACCGTCCTGTTGACCTCCGTGCTGTACCTGCCGCTGATCTACGGGCTTATGCTCATAGATAGGCCTGGCCTGTGATTCAAATAGAAAACCTGACGCACCGATACGGGGACCGCTTCGCGCTCTCCAAAGTCTCGTTCGAGGTGAAAAAGGGCGAGATCTTCGGCCTGCTGGGGCCGAACGGCGGCGGCAAGTCCACGCTGTTCCGCATTCTTTCCACGATGATGGTTCCCACGGAAGGCCGCGCGATCATCGCCGGCCACGATGTCGCGCGCGATCCGGCGAGCGTCCGCCGCACTGTCGGCGTGGTGTTCCAGACGCAAAGCCTCGACAGGGCGCTCACGGTGGAGGAAAACCTGCGGGCGCAGGGGCACCTTCACGGCCTGAGCGGCGCGAAGCTCCGCGAGCGAATGGAATTTGCGATGAAGAGCCTGGGGCTCGCGGACCGGCGCAGGGACATCGTCGAAACGCTCTCCGGCGGCCTTCGGCGGCGCGTGGAAATCGCCAAGGCCCTGCTGCACCGTCCGCAGGTCCTGCTGATGGACGAAGCCTCCACCGGGCTCGACCCGGCGGCGCGCCGCGACCTTTCGCGCCACGTCGAAGAATTGCGCGAACGCGAAGGCGTGACCATTTTGCTGACCACCCACATTCTGGAAGAGGCCGACCGCTGCGACCGCCTGGTGCTGTTGCATCAGGGGAATATCGTGGCGCACGGCAGCCCGGCGGAATTGCGGTCGGGGATCGGCGGCGATGTCGTAGTGCTCGAATCGGCCGACACTACGGCGTTGGCGGCGGGGATCGAGCAGCACTTCGGTATCAAACCCACCCTGGTGGACGGGCAGGTGCGCGTGGAAATGCAGAGCGGCCACCGCTTCATCGCGGAGGTGGTGGAGGCGTTCCCCGGCGCGATCGAATCCGTGGGGCTGCACAAGCCGACTCTCGAAGACGTCTTCGTTCGTGAAACAGGAGCCGGCATTGAGTAACTTCTTCCTGCCTGCCGCCACGCTCTGGCAGCGCGAGTTGATCCGGTTCTGGCGCCAGAAAAGCCGTGTGCTGGGCGTCGTGGCCTCGCCGCTGGTTTTCTGGCTGTTGATCGGTTACGGTTCGAACGACCTGGCGCGCTTCTACGCGGGAGCGCTGGTCCTGACCGTCATGTTTTCGGCGATCTTCTCGACGATTTCGATCATCGAGGACCGCCGCGAGGGCTTCCTTCTTTCCATGCTGGTCTCTCCGGCGCCCCGCACCAGCATGGTGTTGGGAAAGATTATGGGCGCCGCAACACTGGCATGGATTCAAGGACTGATTTTTCTGGCGTTCGCGCCCCTGGCGGGCGTGAGTCTTCCGCTGATGGATTTTCTACCGGTCGTGGCAGCGATCCTGCTGATCTCGTTCACGCTGACCGGGCTGGGGTTCGTGATCGCCTGGCGCATGGAATCGAGCGCCGGTTTCCACGCGATCATGACCCTGCTGTTGATGCCGATGTGGATGGTCTCCGGGGCGTTGTTCCCGATGGCCACGGCGCACGGGTGGGTGAAGGCGATCATGTGGATCAATCCGCTGACCTATTCGGTCTCCCTGTTGAACAACACTCTGCAATTGCCTGCGGCCCCCGGCACAGTGGAGAGCCTGGCCGTAACCGCCGCCTTCGGGCTGGTGCTGCTGCTGGCGAGCGGCATGATGGCGGCCCAGAAGGCTACAAGAAGCGCAGCATGAGGCTGGGGGCCGGGATGGTTGTGGCGGTCGCGATCCTTTTGGCGGCGTGTGTCAGGCCGACACCGCTGCCGGTGATGGGGCAGGTGGCGGGATTTCAACTCACGGCGCAGGATGGGAAGCCGTTTGATAGTAAGGCGCTGGCGGGGCATATCTGGGTGGCGGATTTCATCTACACCACCTGCCAGGGTCCGTGCCCGATGATGAGCGCGACCATGCACCGGATCCAGAGCCAAACGGACGGAGAGCTTTCCGGTGTGCGGTTTGTTTCCTTCACGGTGGATCCGGCGCACGATACGCCGCCGGTGCTGGCGGAGTATGCGAAGCACTTCCAGCCGGAGCCGGGCCGCTGGTTTTTCCTCACCGGCGACCAGGCCAAGCTGAACGACCTGGGGCTGCACAGCTTCAAATTGAATTCCGTGGACGGCAGCATGACCCACAGCACCCGCTTCGTCCTGATGGACGGCAAGGGCCAGATCCGCGGCTACTACACCACCGGCGAAGATGGCTTCATGGCCAAGCTGATGCACGATATCCGGCAGTTGCACTCCGAGCAATCATGACCCCGGTCCTGCCCACGATTAACGCCATTCTCAACGCCACGGCGGCTGTGCTGCTGGTGTGGGGATATATGCTGATCCGGCGGAAGCGGATCGAGACGCACCGCAAGGTGATGACGGCGGCGTTCATCACATCGTGCCTTTTCCTGGTGGGCTACCTGGTTTACCACGCGCAGGTAGGGTCCGTGCGATTCCCGAAGACGGGCGCCATTCGGACGGTCTACCTGAGTATTCTGGGCACCCACACGGTGCTCGCAGCGACAGTGCCGGTGCTGGCGATCATCACATTGCGCCGCGGGCTCGCCGCGAAATACGACAAGCACCGGCGGATCGCGAAGTGGACGCTGCCGATCTGGCTCTACGTCAGCGTGACCGGTGTCGTCGTCTACATGATGCTGTATCACCTCTGATTTTCCCTGCACTTTTCGGGCTGGCCCTGCGTCATTCGGTCAGGCGCCTATGACGAAATATCTGCTCGCGGCGCTCGCCGTTTCGACTATCCAGGCGGCGACGATCCGCGGCGTGGTACTTGAAAACCAGACCGGCAGGCCGCTGGCCCGGGCGCTGGTCGTGGCCGAGCCCGTCGCCGGCTCCAAAGGCACCGCCCAGGCCGTGCGCACCAACGCTTATGGCGCGTTCGAGTTTTCGACCGTGCCGGGCGGCACCTATCTGGTGTCGGCTTCGCGGCGCGGGTTCGCTCCGTTTCAACACGGCCAGAAGCGCTGGAAGGCGTCCGGCATCCCCATCGTGCTGGAGGACACCGCGACCACCTTTCTGGACATCCGGCTGCTGCGGTACGGGTCGATTGCCGGAACTGTCGTGGATGAGAACGACGTCGGGCTGCCGGAACACGATGTGATCGCCTATCGCAGCATGCATCCGCCCGAGATTGCCGGACGTGCGATCACCGACGATCGCGGCGCATATCGTATCTGGGGCCTGGAGCCGGGCTCGTATTTCATCCGGACAGCGGCGGAGCAATACGAAGAAGGCGGATACCTGCCGACTTTTGCCAAAGAGGCCAGCCGCGTGGAGGATGCCCAGGCGGTCGAGGTGCGACTGGACGAGCAGACCAACGACGCCAACGTGCGGCCGGCGCCGGGAAGGCTCCTGCGCGTCGGCGGCAGGGCCTACACTTTTCCGCCGGTGCAGGTTACGCTCACGCTGACGTCTGACCTTGGGCCCGAGTACACACTGTCCGATGGCAGCGGCGCGTTCGAGTTCAAACCGATGGCGCCGGGACACTACGAACTGTACGCCGAAGCGCCCTCGGACCGGCGGTTTGGAAGCGGCAGGAACGGCGCCTGGATGCAGCTGCCACTCGAATCCGACGCTACGGAACTGCGCGTCAATCTCATGCCGTTTCCCGAAGTGTGCTTCACGTTCGAAGACGGTAAAGGGCAGGCAGTCGATTCCCGCGGCTATTCCGTTCTGGCGCGAAAGCGCGAGCCGTTTGGGGCCGGGAAGCCGGTCAAGCTGAAACTGGACCGGGGCTGCACGCCGCTGCAACCGGGCCGTTGGGAACTCATGATGCCGCCGACTGCCAACTACTATGCTGCGGACTTCCGCGCTCCGGGCGGCAATCCGGTCGATCGCGGCCGGCCGGATGGCTGGAACGAGGTGGTGCTGACGAACCGCACCGCCGTGAAGTTCGTGCTGGCGCCCGGTCCCGGCGCGGTTCATGGTGTGGTGAGCGGCAACGGGCAGGACGCCGTCGCCGGCGCGCCGGTTTTTCTCGAGGCATGGGACCCGGTGCGGAGGAAGCGGCTGCTCGACGTGCGCGCAACCCGCACCGACGTGAACGGCCGGTATTATTTTGCGGGCCTCGCGCCGGGGACGTACCGGGTGCTCAGCTCGTTCGACTTTCAGGAGCCGGAGCCTGGGGATATGGATCAGGGGAAAGTGATCGAGGTGGAGCAGGGAAGAGACGCGGCGCAGGATTTGGAGTTGTACGTTTTGCGGTAGGGTAGGCCTACCCTACAGGCTTCGCAAGTGGAAGCCGCCGTCCACGTTGATCACCTGGCCGGTGCAATAGTCGAGTAAGCCGTCGGCGATGGCGCGAACGGCTTTCGCAACGTCTGACCCTTCGCCCATCCGGCGCTGCGGCAGCAGGCCCGCGGCGATCTTCTCCTCGTACACCTGCTCGACTTTGGCGATCATGTCCGTGCGGATGATGCCCGGCCGGATCTCGAATACTTTCACCCCGCAGGCGGCAAGACGCTGGGCATAGAGCGCCACCGACATGCTGAGCCCGGCTTTCGAGATGCAGTACTCGCCGCGATTGACCGATGCCGTGTAGGAAGAGATCGAAGTGATGAAGACGATGCGGCCCTGGCTGCGGGCGGCCATCCCGCGCGCGGCGTGCTGGGTCAGAAAATGCGGTCCTTTCAGATTGGCGGCAATCAGTTCGTCGAAACTCTCTTCGGTGGCTTCGAGAAGGTCGGGGCGTTCGCGCGGCGCCATGCCGGCATTGTTCACCAGCAGGTCGAGCTTTCCAAAGCGCTCGTCAACGAAATTCAGGAGCGCTTCGCGGTCCTGGCGTGAGGCCAGGTCGCACGGAAAGATTTCGCTGCCTGTTTCTTTGCGAAGTTGTTCGGCCGCATCGAGCCGTCCGCGATAAGTTCCGATTACCTGGTGGGTCTTTGCAAGCTCGGTTGCAATGGCGCGGCCGATCCCGCGGCTCGCGCCAGTTACCAGTGCAACTTCGCGGCCCGTCATAGGCGGACGGGCGTGTCCAGAACGAAGGTCAGCCGCGTTTCCGAGGGGATCTTCACGCGCTGGCCCTTGGTGACGACCTCGGCGCCGGCTCCGGCGGCTCCACCGGCCACCGCGCCGATCGCGGCACCCTTGCCGCCGCCGGCGATCGCACCGATGATCGCACCCACCGCGGCGGTTCCGCCGGCCACCTTGGCCGTGCGGTTGCCGCGCGAATCGCTCTCACGAGAGACGGTCTGCGAGTTGACGTCCACCATCTGGCCGTTCACGCGGATGGACTGGAGGTCGAGCGTGAGTTCGGCGCGTCCGGTGAGTTTTCCGGAGTCCTTGGCGTCCACCAGTTTCAGCGTCGCATCGGCGCCGCGCGGAACGATATATTCTCCACCCAGCATGATCGGTTCATCCAGGCTGGCCGAGAAAGTCTGGCCCGGGCGTGCAGAATCCGAATCCACTCCGTCGATCAGCCGCACCACGATATTGGTCCCCGCGGGAAGTTCCACCGAACTGCGGGCCATGCGCGGCGGGGGCGGCGGAGCGGAGTCGGGGTTCATCACGTTCTCACTCCGCCGCAGTATCGGGCGTGGTTCGGGGGGAGGCGCAGGCGGAGGCGCAGGCTGCATGGGAGCGCTGCTGAATTCGATTTTCGATATATCCGAGACATCCAGCGTCTCGATGCGATCACCCGCATCCAGCCGTACCTGCCGGGACGTGCCGCCCAGATAAGTCCCGTTGATCACGCGGCCGCTCTTAAGCGTAATCGTGTCACCGAAACAGACCGCGGCCAGCGTGAATACAATTCCGATAGAGATCAGGCGCATAACTCTCCGTTTCTCCTCCCTAAATTGTACGACGCACGACGCGCCGAAATCGTTTACGGGCGATCGGTATCGAATGACTGGGCAATCGCTCTGCCTTGCTCCAGTGATTCCCTGTAGACGCGCTCGCGCTGCTGCCGGGTATACGAACGGTTTGCGTGGTGATAATACTCGAGCCCTTTGCCGACGGCAACGGTGCCGGCATACGCGATGGCTCCCTTGGGGATCAGGCCGCCGCCCAGGGGAATTTTCCCGGCCAGTTCGCGGGCCAGCGCGCGCCAGCCGAATGCGCCGGCCACAATCGAAGCGATCTCCATCCGCTGGTGCGAAAACCCGACCTCTTTGCCGCAGGCCGCCGCGATCAGAAACGCCATACGGACCTGGTTGGCCGTGAGAAACGCCGTATCGGACGCAAACTCTCCGAACGCCCACGGGAGTTCGATCAGGTTCGGCACAACGTTGGGCAACGCGGTGGCTACGGCGAAAAGCGCGTTCTCGCGGGCAATCGCCTGGATCACCTGCTCCACCACGGCTTTCCGGAAGACTGGAAATTGCGCGGCTAGCGGCAGCGTGAGCTCTTCATGTTGGTGGATCACCGCCGAGACCGTCTCCGCCGGATTCAGCCGGTTGAACGCAAATGCGCCTTCCGGGGGCAGAATCCCGTGTTCGTAGAACACCAGGTCTACGCTGGAAGGCGCCATAGGCCCGCTGGCGCGGTGTATCCTGGACCGCAGTCTCGTGCGGAGATCATTCGGAACGGCGGCCGGCACGAGGAAATCTTCCATCTCCGTGTAACCCACGTCGGTAGACGCCACCAGCCCGACCTCGAGTTCCCGGTCCGAGCGGTTCCGGACCTCCTCCGGATTGAGCATGGAAATCGCTGCGCGTGCCTGTTTGACGTATTTCAGCATAGATCCTAGAGACCGGGCCGCTTCGCGCCGCTGAGGCGGAACATGACGTGAAGCTCCTTTCGCCATTCTACCCCTACCCCAATCCGCACCACATCGATACGAGGTGCTAAAAAACTCAGAATCGTTTCCGTAGTTGGATGAAATTCGAGTGCGGGAGCTACCAGCAGGAGGCGTGGCGGCTCGGTCCGCAATTCAGTACCGGGGAAGTATCCGCGGGCCGAAAACTCGCCGCGTTCCAGGTGCCATGCCACGCGGATCCAGTAGTCGATCGCCTGCAATGGAAGGTGGAGATCGGCGGTGGCTTTCAGTTCGATCACCGCAAGCCGTCCATGCCGGTCTACGGCCAGTAAATCGAGCACGCCGCGGTCGCCTCCCGCGAATGCGGGCACCTGCCCGTGAATAGGGTAGCGGAGCAATGCCGCGTCCACCGTTTCGATGTCCGCGCGCACCTGCGATTCGAGCCAGGCTTCCGGCGCGTGCCGGTAGAGCGGGTGCTCGCGGTCGGGAAGATCCGGTGTACGCATTCGCGCCAGCTCTTCGACCAGCCGTTCGATCTCCGCGGCATGATGCTCGGAGGCGGGAGTCCGCTCTTTCAGGCCGAAGCGCAGCGAGCCGCCGGCCATCTCGGCGAACTCCACGCCGCGCACCCGCAGGCTGGAGCGGCCGTCGTGTTTCGGCACACACTCCACGTCCGGCAGCGCCAGGATCGACCGCCACGCGGCGGAATCGTGCGGATCGGGCCCGCGGCAGGGCTCGAGTTTCGTGTCGAGATTGCCGTGGTCGCGCGGGTCCACGCATTCCACGAAGTCTTCTTCGGTGTACGTGAAGAGGTCGAAGCGGGCGGCCGCCGGGTCCAGGCACAGCACGCGGAGCGCAACGGGGCGGGCGCTTCCGGCAGGCACGTACAACGCAAGCCCCTCGACGGCCACACGGCGCTCGCGCTTGCGCAGGTAGTCGAGCCAGATCAGCCCGAACGAGAGCATCGCCGCGGGGTCGCCCCCGGGCGGGCATGCCATCGCTGCGTAGGCTTGGCGGCCGTGGCGCAGGAAGCCTCTCGGGTAAGCCGGCGAGAGGCTGAACTCGAGGTTCGGTTCCGAGCTCAATTCCGCTAACGTCGAATCCGGGAACTGGCGGCGTAGAAAAAGGCGGAATCGCTCGCGAAAAACCAGCCGCGAACTGCGGCTTCCCATGTCGGCGCCGGAGCGGCGCCCCAGGTCCAGCAGAAAGAGCCGGCCTTCGCGTTTTGCGAAGCGCTCCACCAGTAGTTCCAGCCGGGCCGCGGTGGACGCGGCCACGCCCGAGACACGCCTGGTGATGTTGCGCGTGCGATCCCACGCCTGGAGCGTGAGGCGCGCGCCCCGCAAGTCGAGGGTAAGGTTGTCGGCGGCGATTGGCAGCAGTTCTTCGCCGGGCTCGAGCAGGGCCGGCTGCCGGCAACTTTTGAGGAAAGCCTCGATCGCGTCGCGGGTTTGTTCGGCGCTCTTTCCGGAGGTCGAGGGCGGCATGCGAAACCGGATTATAGCGCTGCGAGCGATCTCACCCGCCGAAGCGGACGGCGCGCTTCTCCGGGCCGACCGCCGTCGCAACCGCGGCCAGCAGGAAAACGGAGGCAGCGGTGACCGACATCGCGACGGCATAATCGGTTCGTTTGGCGAGGCCGGTTTCGAAATAGGGAACCAGGCTGCTGAGCAGCACGCCTACCTGATATCCAAAGCCCGGCAGGAAACCGCGTACGGAATCCGGCGACAGTTCCGAAAGGTGCGCGGGGACCACGCCCCACGCGCCCTGCACCAGGAACTGCATCAGGAACGCGCCCGCAACCAGCAGGGAGAGCGACGGGGCCCAGGCCCAGATCGGAATTACAAAAATTGCGGCCACCAGCGCAATCACCATGATGCGGCGGCGGCCGAAGCGGTCGGAGAAGAGCCCGCACAGTGTTCCGCCGATGATGGCGCCCACCATGGAAAAGGCGCTGAGCGCGTTCCTGCCCGCTACGTGGAAGCCGCGCTGGCGTTCGAGAAATGTCGGGTAGAGGTCCTGCGTGCCGTGCGATGCGAGGTTCATCGCGGTCATCAGGAACACCATATAGAGAAACGTTTTCCAGTGGGAGAGAATGGCGCGGCCCAGTTCGCCCCATGTTTCGTGGCGGGTCTTCTGCCACACTTCCGATTCTTTGACCCGCAGCCGCACGAATATGGCCAGTATCGCGGGCAAACCTCCGATGAAAAAGAGCGGCCTCCATCCGAAGCGGTTGAACAGCAGAATGTTGCAGACCGACGCCAGCAGGAACCCCATGGCATAGCCCTGCTGGAGAAAGCCCGAGAGCACGCCGCGCAAGCGGGGAGGGACCTTTTCCATCGCGAGAGACGCGCCGACGCCCCACTCGCCGCCCATCCCGATACCGAACAGCGCACGCAAAATCACAAACGTGGTGTAGTTCGGGGCGAGGCCGGAGAGGATTTCGATCACGGCATAAAACAGCAGATCGAGCATCAGGGGCAGCCGCCGTCCGTAGCGGTCGGCCATGAGCCCGAAGAGGAAAGCGCCGACCGGGCGGAAAGCCAGGGTGGCCGTCAGGGTGAGGGCCATTTCCGAATCGGTCTTGTGAAACTCGCGGCCGATCGCCGTCAGACAGGAGACGACCAGGAAGAAGTCGAATGCGTCGAGGGTCCAGCCCAGGTATCCGGCGAGAAGCGCCGCACGATGGTCGCGAGCACCGCCGGCGGCGGTCGAGGTCGGTGAAGTCACGCGCAGGCTATCTTACCAGGATGCGCTTCGGCTACGCTCACGCGGCGGATTCGGGGTTGGGAAAATCCGCTCGGTTGTTTTGTGAGCGTCCATGCTGGTAAGTGGGGCGGGCCTCCCGGCCTGCCCGGTTTGAAGGCTCGGTAATGTAAGAGTTACTGAGCCGCGACTGCAGGGAGCGGTTGTCCTGGTTCTTTCCTGAATGCCGGGAGAATGGCCCACGTCACCGCGCCCAGGCCGGCGAACGCCAATACGATGCCCTGAATCTGGTAAGCCGGGTACGGGTTCCCGAGAAGATCGCCCAGCGGGGCGCGCAGCGCGAGCAGCCACAGGATCAGCGCATACGCCAGGTAATTGGCGCGGGCAAAGTAACGGCAGAGCACAACGGTGGCCGTGAGGCTGAGAGCCGCGAGCGTGTATTGCAGCGCGAACTCGCCCGGCGTGCGGATATCGAGCGGAAGCAGCAGGAACGGCGCCACCGCAGCCAAAGCGGCGACCATCCAGCGGTTGCGCAAGCCCGAGACGACCAGGACGGCCGCCGCCAGCGCCGCTCCGAAAATCAGGACGGAGCGGATCGCTCCGGAAACCGCGGCCAGGGCCGGAACCGCGCTGACGAGCAGGTCCGGGCTGCCGATCGAGAACAAAGCGGCCCCGGGAAAGCGGCCCAGCATCAGCAGTTGCAACTGGCGCGAGAGCAGCGCAAGCCCCGCCGCGGCTGTCAGGGCGGCTAGCGCGTCGCGCCCGGCTTGCCGGCGGTTGCCGGCCCGCAGCATGGCCGTAGCGTCCGGATAGTAGGCGCAAATCAAGGCCGCGGCGCCGCCCACCAGGACGAAACCGAACACCACCGACATGGCCACGATCAGATACGTCATTGCTTCGTACGTTGCCAGCGGGATGGCCGTGTTGTAGCCCTGGAGCATCAATTTCATGGAAAGCAGCGGGCCTACCGCCGTCAGCAGCGTCACCGGAATTGCGATGCGCATCACCCTGCGCCACGGCACCTGTCCTTTGCGGATTTTGCCGAGGAGCAGCCAGATGCCCGCCACCACGCCGGTGGAGAGCAGGCCGAATCGAATCGCCATCACCGGAATCGAAATGAAGTTCTGCTGCGACCGGCGCCGCGTGAACGCTTCCGGAAGATGCCAATAGGAGCGCATCGAGGATGCCTGGTCGCCCGCCACTTCGACCTCCAGGCGGTAGCGCCCATCCGCGAGATTGCGCGGATCTCCAGTGCGCGCCTCCCAGACGAAGGTGTAATCGCGGCGCGCCTTCTTCTTTTCCGAGTTGCTTTCCTTCAGGTCCATGGCCGCGGGATTCAGGCCCAACCCGCCGGCGAAAGTCGCGGCAATGGCGCGCGCGGTGTCTTCAGGCAGGTCCGCGCCCGGACGGTCCTCGGGCAGGGTGTGATCCCAGGCCAGAATCCGGCCGCTTTCCGGCTGCACCGAGACGATCGCCTCTTCCTTATCGAGCGACTTGAAGTATCGCGTCACCCAGTGCTGCACGGGACGGTTCGCCTGGAACAAAGCCGAAGCGGTTGCTACCGATCCATGCTCCAGGAAGTACTTGGCAGCCAAACTGTCGTCACCGCCGGAGTGCGCATCGGGGAAGGTGACCTGGCGAAACGCCGAAGGGTCGAGATGACGGGTGCGCAGAAACGCGTCCGCCGCGGCACGCGCCTGTCCCTCGCCGATGGCATATCGCGGACTCGCCCCGAACCGCTGGACGGGAATGGCGAGCGCGGCGATTCCCAAAACGGCGAGGCCCGCGGCCGCCCATCGCGTTCTCGCACTCAGAGGCTGGGTGGAAGCGGCTTCCACGGGCGTTTCGATTTGCGGTTCGGCGGGCACTTCCAGCGGAGCCGGCTCGTCGCCATTCAACAACCCCGTCTCCGGCTCGAAGCCGCCGCGCTTCCAATACGCTACGAGCGCGATGATTACCGGCAGCACCACGAACCCGGCGCTGGCTGCGCCCGAGAGCTTGAAGTACAGGCTATGCGACCGGAACAGCAGCATGGCGCTGTACATCGCGTCCACCGAGTAGTGCCAGACCAGCGTAGGCAGGATGCCCCAGCGGAGCATCACCAAGCCGAGCACCACTCCGCCGATTCCCACTTCGACTCCGCGAATGTAGAAAGGCTGCTGCGGATACGCCGCGTGCCCGAAGCCCCAGACGAACCCGGCGATCACGATGGCAACGGCAGTGGAGCGCACCAGTTTCCGCGCGAACGGGATGCCGAACATGCGGAACAGAAACTCTTCCGAGACGGCCGGCAGAAAGCCGCCGAACAGGACGAACGCCCAGGGAAACTTCGTGTTGAGCAGGTCGCTGTACGGCACGTCGGCGGGCGACCACGCGCCGAAGCGGTAGGCGACCATGTAAAAGCCGGTCTGATAGGCGATGAAGATTCCGGTGAGCGTGATTCCCAGGATGCAGCCCAGCAGGAAGCGCCTGGTTCTCAGCCCCCGCAGCAGGAAGAGGTTGCCGAGGGAGATCCGCTCCGGGAAAGCCTCGCGGTAAAGCGGCTCGGCGGCAGCCGCCAGTACGAAGAGAAGCCCTCCCGCGCCCAGCGCCGAGACCACGCCCTGAAGAAGCTGGCGCATCATAAAACTGGCGTAGGAATCGGTGGTGGGATAGTTGAACTGCTCGAGCGGCAACTGATTGAGGGTGGAGCAAAACGAAAGCGCCATCCCGATGCCGCCAACCCACGCGGCCTGGTGCCAGCGGATGTCGTGCTTCCGCACGCGGATCACGATCACCACGATGAGGCCGACGAGCATCAGCACCAGGGCCGCCGAATCCACCGTAGAAGCCACTTCGTTTTTCGACCGCAGCCGCTGGTAATCGCGCTTCCACTGGTCCGGCACTTTCAGGTACTCGCGGTATCCGCCGACCTCGCTCCCGAGCATCGAAATTTCAACCCGGTTGGTGGCGTCGTGGAGATTGAAATCGCGCTCCTTCCACGTGAAAACGCGATCCACGCGGTGCGGCCGCACCACCTCGGAAACTTCGACGAAATCGAGCGAAGCGGGGTCCCTTTGAACCCGGGCCCGCAGAAACGCTTCCGCCCTGGCGCGGGCCGGCGCGGCATCGATCGCGGGCCGCGGGGCATCCTCGGCGATTTCGTGGCCGAATCCCGCCAGCACGCCTTGCGGGGTTACGTCGGCGCGGTACTCTTCTTTCTGAAGCGGGCGGAACCAGCGGTAGGACCAGCGCCAGAGGTGGACGCGGGTGCTCATGATTTTGTTTGCCTGTTCGAGTCCCGCTTCGCGCTCGAGGAAGGTCTTGGCGTCGTCGTCGTAGGTGAAACTGGAGGCTTCGCGAAAATCGGCGGTCCGGTAACCCTCGGAAGCCAGGAAGCGGCCGGCGAGTGCTTCACCTTCGTCCCGGTTGACGCGGAAATCGATGGACGCCTCGGGGAAGGCGCGGTGGAAATTCAGTACGGAGAACCAGACCGTTCCGCCCAGCAGCAACGCGCAGATGGCGATGAAGCGAAAATCGCGTCCCCGCAGCTTCTCTTTCATAACGAACTGGATTTGCCGTTTTGACCCTTGGCTGCCCAGTGGAGTCCGATCCCGCCCAGGATGTACCTCCGTACCTCCAGTTGCTTGTACCCGAGCGAGCGCAGCCGCGATGAAAAGTCTTCGATCGACACGAACGACTTCAGGGAGTCCGGAATATAGGTATAGATTCGCGGGCGCCGGTGCAGCACGAAACCCCAGAACGTGCCCTGCGCATACAAATATCCCAGGTAAAGTCTTCGCGCCAGCGCATTGGCGGGGAGAAAGAAATCGAGGCTGACCAGCAGCCCTCCCGGACGGGTGACCCGGGCAATTTCGCGGAGGGTCGCATCGAGGTGGGGAAAGTTCCGGAGCCCGTAACCGATGAAGACCGAATCGAAGGACGCGTCTGCGAAGGGTAGTTTACCGGCATCGGCGCAGACCGCGCGCTCGACGCCCTGCTGCCGTGCGAGTTCCAGCATACGGTAGGTGAGATCCACCGCCACCGCCCGGGCGCCCGGGTAAACCTGGCCTACCAGCTTGGAAAAATCGCCGGTTCCGGATGCCAGATCGAGTACCGTCGGATTTCGGGGAAGGTGCGCGCGTACGACGCCCAGCTTCTTCCACCGCTTGTCCATTCCGTACGAGAATGCGCGGGTAATGAAATTATATCGGGGGGCGACCGTGTGGAACATCGCCCGCATGAGGCGGGTATCTTGCTGCTCGGCTGGTTTCACTAGCAGCCGAATTGTACCAAAACGTGCGTGGCGGAAACGGGGCTTCCCGCCACGCACTCGAGGTTACCTGCGGGTACTCCTGGCATTTGCCGCGCGTGGCTGTTCCGCTGCCGTGTTCGCCGAATATGCCCCGACCGGTGGAGAAATGGACGTGTCCACCATCTGCACCATGGCATAGGCCGGCATGTCCTCGGCTTCCTTGAAGAACGTGAGCCGGTTCAGTTGTATGTCGAAATCGATCCGGATCAGATCACCCCCGCGCACCTGTTCGGTAGCGATCAGGTTGGAAAGCGGATGGACCAGGTTCCGGTCGATCGCTCTCTTCAGGTGCCGTGCTCCGTATTTCAGATCCGTCCCCTCGCGCAGCAGGTAGTCGCGAGCGCCGTCCGTGAGTGAGAACACGAAGGGAGCCCCATTGGCGGAACTGAACACACGTTGCTGCACGATGTTCAATTCCAGCGTGAGGATCTTCCGCAGTTCGTTTTCGCCCAGCGGGTGGAAGACCACCGTCTTGTCGATCCGGTTCATGAATTCCGGCGTGAATTTGCGCCGCGCGGCTTCCACACCCGCACGGGAAATCTTGTCCGTGAGTTTATCGTCCACGATGCCGGCGGCCCGCTGGCGATCGATTTCACAGGCGGCGAAGCCCAGATTCGGACGGAGAATCGAGCTCATTTCGCACGCGCCCAGATTGCTCGTCATGAAAATCATGGCGCGCGAGAAATCGACACGGCGGTTGTCGCCCAGTGTGAGATTTGCCTTGTCCAGAATTCCCAACAGCAGGTTCCAAAGCGCGTCGCTGGCCTTTTCGATCTCGTCGAAGAGAACGAAGCTCAACTTGATTTTCTCGGTGTGATATTGGTTGAGCACTTCCTGGCTCAGCAGCGGGTGTGTTTCCCGGTGCCCCAGGTATCCCGGAGGCGAGCCAATCAGCTTCGCGATTTCGTGGCTGTGTTGAAACTCGGCGCAATCGATCTTAATTACGGCGCGTCCGTCGCCCACGAGGCTTTCCGCGGTCGCTTCGACGATGCGGGTCTTACCGGATCCCGTCGGGCCCAGGAACAAAAAGTTGCCAATAGGCCTGCCGGGGCTGGACATTCCCGCAAGGTGCGTTTGGTAAATGTTAATGATTTGCTGGATGGCCTCTTCCTGCCCGACGATTCGCTTGCGCAAGTCCGTGTCTAGTTTTTCCGCGTCGTACCCGGTCTGCGTCGGGTCCAGTTGTTTGCATAGCCGCCCCATATTGCCCCTCCCCCTCTCGGTGCGATGTCCCATCAACGTCATTTCAACCTTAAATCTGCAACTGGAGTACCACAGCCAGCACTATCCCTTATTGGCGGAGACCGTTCGAAAATTCCGTGTATCCTCTCACGACTTAGGACGGGAAGGGCGCATTTCAATACGGCTGACCATGGTATGTGAGGGCATCTGCAAGGCCGCAAATACAGCATCTGCGACATCTTCCGGACGTATCATCCAACTGGTATCCCCGGATCTCCGGCCCGAATCCGCGCCGAATCCCGTATCCACGCTGCCGGGCAGGATGTAGCTGACGCGGACGTTGTCGTTGCGGTGATCGAGCAGCAGGCATTCGCTGAATGCGTTAAGGCCGGACTTCGCGGAGCAATACCCGGCTCCGCCGCTGAATGCATTCTTTCCCGCCAGGCTCGAAATGTTCACGATGAACCCGCCACCGTGCTTGAGGAACCGCGCCAGCGCCTCGCGCGAGCAGTAAAAAGGTGCGTTCAGGTTCAAGTCGATGTTGGAGCGCCATTCTTCCAGAGTCATTTCGGCGACCTTCCGGAACTTCCCCGCTCCGGCATTGTTCACCAGGATGTCCAAGCCGCCGAACTCGCGGTCCACCGCTTCAAAGAAGCGCCGGACCTGCTCGATGTCGGTGACATCCGCCGCATGCGCCAGCACAGTCCCGAGCGATGCGAGTTCCTGCCCCGCACGGCGCGTGGACTCTTCCGTCCGCCCGCAGATTGCCACCCGGGCCCCTTCGCGCAAAAGCCGCTCCGCGATTGCGCGCCCGATTCCGCGTGTACCGCCGGTAACCACGGCTATCCGATTCTTCAGCGATTCCATATATCGAATTCTAAGCGTGAGGGGCTGGGTCGGGGGACGGTACCTGTTAGAATATCAACAGAAATGGCATCCAGCGCGCCACTGACAGCTCTGCGCCGGCTTTTTGAAGATCGTCTCCAGCAACTGTCTACCGAAGCGGAACACCTGTTTGCGCAGGCTCGCGAGCGGGTCCGGCAGGAGTTCGCGGACCAGTTGAACCAGGCCGTGCGGCGCATGCGCCTGGCTCCGGACGCGGAAGAGCTAGACGCCACGCTTGTGGACGCATCCTGCTGCTTCGCGGCGGGAGCGGCTTTGTTTGCAATCGAAGCGGAAGCCGCGGCAGGGGTCAGGATGCGGGGCGCGGCGGAAGAAACCGTAGAGAAGTTTTCCGGCTTGCGCATCCCGCTGGCGTCTGCCGCCGCCCTTGCCGGCGCGGTGCAAACGCGCGAGCCGGTGATCGCGGCCGCCATTCCGGGCGAAGTGTCGCCGCAGCTGATCGATTTACTGGCGCACCCGCCGGATAGCCGGGTCTCCGTCTTTCCCGTGATCGTCCGGGAGCGTGTCGCGGCCCTCCTTTATGTGTGGGGCGATGTGCAAGGACCGGCGTTGGAGATCCTCGCACAACTGGCATCGGCGATTCGCAGCAGTCTGGAACCACCTCCGCCGGCGCCGCTGGTGCAGATCGAACCTCCCGCGGCGAAGCCGAAGTCTTCCTGGGACAGCCTGTCCAGCGAGGAACAACAGGTGCATCTCCGGGCCCAGCGGTTCGCCAGGGTCCAGGTCGCGGAAATGCGGCTGCACGAGCCCGAGGCGGTGCAGTCGGGCCGCGCCGATCGCGACCTTTACGGGGCTTTCCGCAGGAACATCGACCGCTCGCGCGGCGAATTTCAGCGACTTTTCTTCGCGGCCTGCCCCAGCATGGTCGATTACCTCCATCTCGAACTCGTCCGCACGCTGGCCAACGATGATCCGGAATTACTCGGCAAGGAATACCCTGGTCCCCTGGTTTAAGGTCCTGCTCGCAGCAGGCTTGGCGGCACTCGCTGTCGCGGCCCCCGCGCCCGCGAAGCGCCGCGTACCGGCGAAACCCGCCGCTCCCACGAATCTTGCAGCCATGGTGCGCGCGTTGCGGCAATCGCCGACGCCCGCGCACCGCGCGGCGGTCGCAGCCTATGCCGCGGCCCATAGTAAGGACAGAGCCGGGCTGCTGGCACGGCTTGCACTGGGTGTGGCCGCGTACGAGCAGAAGGACTATCCCGGTGCCATCGCGCAGCTCAAGCAAGTGGATGGAAAGCTCCCGCTGGTCGCGGATTACGCGCAGTATTACCTGGCGGCCGCGCTGGCCGAGACCAACAATCCGGCGGACGTGCATCGCGACCTGGATGCCGTGCGGGCCGGGACACCCAAGTCTCCGATGGCTGCCCGGTCCTGGCTGCTGGAAGGGCGTTCGCTTGCCGCGCAGCCCCTCGAGGCAGTCCGGTTTTTGCGCGAACACTATGCGGAGCTGCCGCAGCCGGATGGCGACCTCGCGCTCGCCGGCGCCTATCAGGCGGCCAACGACCTTCCTCACGCCGCCGGGTATTACCAGAAAGTTTACTTCGACCGCGCGGCCGGTCCGGCATCTGACCGGGCCACCGCCGCGCTGGCGGCTCTCAAAAGTTTGATGGGTTCGGCGTACCCGGCCCCGGCAGCGGCGGATTTGTTCCGGCGGGCGGGGCGCCTCATGGAAGCGCGCGAATACGACCGCGCCCGCGCCGAATACGCTGCGCTGCCGGGCGAACTGTCGGGCGTGGAGCGCGACCAGGCACGGGTTAGGATGGGAGCGGCGGAACTCCTCGGAGGGAAGCTGACTTCCGCCACGCAGTACCTGCGCGGGCTGGACAGCCTCGACCCGGAGGCCGATGCCGAGCGCCTGTACTATCTGGAAGAGAGCAGCCGGCGCGCCGCAAACGACGCCGGGATTCAGTCGGCGCTCGAAGAACTCGCGCGTCGCTATCCGAAATCGAACTGGCGGTTGAGGTCGCTGGCGTCCGCCGCCGGGAGATTCCTGATCGTCAACCAGCCGGATGCCTATCTTCCGCTGTATCGTGCTGTCTACGAGGACTTTCCCGAGTCCTCCACGGCCGGGCTCTGCCACTGGAAGATCACCTTCCACGCCTACATGCAGGGTGAACGGAACGCGGAGGATCTGCTTCGCGAGCACCTGGTCCGGTACCCGGCCCATGCCACCGCGCCGGCGGCTCTGTATTTTCTGAGCCGGCAATCGGAACGCCGCGGTGAGTATGGCGCCGCACGGGCTTTTTACCGGCGGCTGGCGGCCGCGTTTCCCAATACGTACTACGGGATGCTTGCGCGCGAGCGGCTGCAGAATCCGGACGTGGCCTCGGCCGGGTCGTCACCCGAAGCCGGGCAGTTCGCCGCGGGCATCCGATTTCCCGAGCCGGCCTCCCTGCCCGCTGCCCCGACCCGTGCGACCACCGTGCGGATCGACCGCTCCCGCCTGCTGCGAACCGCCGGATTGATCGACCTGGCCGACGGGGAACTCCGGTTTGGCGTGCGGGACGACGGCCAGCCGGTGCTTCTGGGACTGGAGATGGCGTCCAATGCCGACTCGCCGGCCCAGGGCGTAAGAATCATGAAGGCGATGGCGCCCGACAATCTCCGGATGCCGCTCGACCGGGCGCCGCGAAAACTATGGGAGTTGCTCTTCCCGCTGCCCTACCGCAGGGAACTGGAGCGATATGCCCGCCAGCAGCGGATCGACCCGTTCCTTCTGGCCGGTCTTATCCGGCAGGAATCGGAATTCGACCCGAATGCCGTTTCCCACGCCAACGCGTATGGCCTGACACAGGTCCGGCCTTCCACCGGCAAGCTGTTTGCGCGGAAGGCGGGCGTCCGGCGGTTCAGTAGCCGGTCGCTGCTCGAGCCCGCGGTCAACCTCAACATCGGCTCTTCCGTGTTGCGTTCCATGCTGGACCAGAACAACGGCAAGGTGGAGCAGACACTCGCGGCGTACAACGCAGGTCCGAACCGTGCCGCCGAATGGATCGCCTGGAACACGTACCGGGAGCCGGCGGAGTTCGTCGAAACCATCCCTTTTACCGAAACCCGCGATTACGTGCAGGCCGTGCTGCGCAATGCGGATGTATACCGCCGGCTGTACCGGTGAGGTCGCGCGGCGTGTTAAAACGGAGCTTGACTCCGAAATTGGGCCAATCGGATATCCTGGTCCTTGAAAGGTAACGCACATGAAGATCCGTCCTGAGGATGCCCTGGAATACCATTCCACATCGCCCGCGGGGAAAGTGGAGGTCAACCCTACCAAGCCCTGCCGTACCCAGCGAGATCTCAGCCTTGCCTACACTCCCGGCGTCGCCGTTCCGTGCCTGGAGATCCAGCGCGATCCGGGCCTTGCCTACAAGTACACCGCCAAGGGAAACCTGGTTGCCGTTATCAGTAACGGCACGGCGGTCCTGGGGCTGGGCAACATCGGCGCACTGGCGGGCAAACCGGTGATGGAAGGCAAGGCGGTCCTGTTCAAGCGCTTTGCCGATATCGACGTTTTCGATATCGAACTCAACACCGAAAAGGCGGAGGAAGTGATCCGCACGTGCCAGATTCTCGAGCCGACTTTCGGCGGAATCAACCTGGAAGACATCAAGGCGCCGGAGTGCTTCCTCATCGAGGAAGAGCTGCGCAAAACGATGAAAATTCCGGTGTTCCACGACGACCAGCACGGCACGGCGATTATTTCCGGCGCCGGCCTGCTGAACGCCCTGGAGCTGACGGGCAAGAACATCGAGCAGATCAAAGTGGTGTTCAGCGGCGCGGGCGCCAGTGCGATCTCCTGCGCCTCGCACTATGTCAAACTGGGCGTCCGGTTGGAAAACATCGTGATGTGCGACACCAAGGGCGTCATCTATGAAGGCCGCAAGGAGGGCATGAACCCCTACAAGGCACGTTTCGCCTCGAAGACCAGCGCCCGGAACCTCACCGAGGCCCTGGTTGGAGCGGACGTGTTCTTCGGGCTTTCAAGCGCGGGTTGTGTGACCGCCGAAATGGTGCAGGGGATGGCTCCGCACCCGGTGATTTTCGCGCTGGCGAACCCGGATCCCGAAATCGCCTACGACGTAGCGCTCGCCGCGCGTCCGGACGCGATCGTGGCCACGGGCCGCTCGGATACCCCCAACCAGGTGAACAATGTTCTCGGGTTCCCGTTCATCTTCCGCGGGGCGCTCGATGTACGCGCCACCACGATCAACGACGAGATGAAACTCGCCGCCACCCGCGCGCTGGCGTCTTTGGCCAAGGAAGACGTGCCCGATTCCGTGCTGCGCGCCTACGGCGTGGAGCGCCTGGAGTTCGGCCGCGAATACATCATCCCCAAGCCCTTCGATCCGCGTGTGCTCATCTATGAAGCTTCCGCGGTGGCGCAGGCCGCCATGGAGACGGGCGTCGCGCAGCAGCCGGTCGAACTCAAGCAGTACCGGGAAGAACTCGAACGGCGGCTGGGCAAGGCCAACATGATGATGCGGAGCATGATCAACAAGGCGCAGAAGCAGCCCAAGCGCATCGTGTTCACGGAAGGCGAGGAAGGCAAGATCCTCCGCGCCTGCCAGATCCTGCTCGATGAAAAGATCGCCATCCCGATTCTGCTGGGCCGGGAGGTCAATATCCGGGCCAGGATTTCCGAGTTGCGGCTGCACCTCAACGGAATTCAGATCATCGAGCCGGCGAAACATGCGCGGCTGGAAGAATACGTGGAGGAGTTTTACAGCCTCCGCCAGCGCAAGGGCGTGACCCGTAACGAAGCCGCACAGGCGCTTCTGAACCCAACGACCTTCGGCAGCATGATGGTGCGGCTGGGGGATGCGGACGCCATCATAGGCGGGCTCACGACGCACTACCCGGACACGATCCGGCCGGCGCTCGAGGTGATCGACCTGCGGCCGGAACTGCGCCGGGTCGCGGGCGTCTACGTGCTGATCACCGCGAAAGGCGACATCTACTTCCTGGCGGATGCGACGGTGAATATCGAGCCGACCGCCGAGGATCTGGCCGAAATCGCCATCATGGCGGCGGAAAAGGCCCGCCGCTTCAACCAGGAGCCGCGCGTGGCCATGCTCTCGTTCTCCAATTTCGGGAGCACGCGGCATCCTCTTTCGGAGAAAGTCCGGCACGCGGTGGATCTTGTCCGGCAGCGCGCGCCCGGCCTGATGATCGACGGCGAAATGCAGGCCGATACGGCGGTGGCGCCGCATATCATCGAGGAGACCTACCCGTTCAGCACCCTCAAGGGTGGAGCGAACGTGCTGGTGTTCCCGAACCTGGAAGCGGGCAACATTGCCTACAAGCTGCTGCAGCGGATCGGCGGCGCGGAACTGATCGGACCGCTGCTCACGGGGCTTTCGAAGCCGGTACACGTGCTGCAGCGCGGTTCGGAAGTGAACGACATCGTGCACGTGGCCGCGGTGGCCGTGGTGGATGCGCAGGAAGTCGGAAAGCCGTATCGCACGCTGATGACGGCGCGAACGCGCTGACCGGTGATGAGACGGAGGGAATTTCTCGGGACGGCCGTCGCCTTTTCGCTGGCAAGTGCCGGGCGGGCCGCCGGGAAGTTCGACCTCACTGCAATCGAGCCGCCGCGCGTGCTCAAAGCCGCCGGCCGCTACCTTCACGAAGAACCGGTAACCGTGACCGCCTCCGGTTCTCCGCGCAGCGCCGGCGGCACTCACGATTTCTTCTCCGAGGGCGACTACTGGTGGCCCGACCCTGAGAATCCCGGCGGTCCCTCCTGATCGTCCCGGCTTTGGCGGCGGCCTGCAAGATCACCGCAGACCGCCGGTATTCGGGGCAAGGTTTGAAGCATCTGCGCGCGTGGTTCATCGACGAAGCGACCCGCGTGAATCCGAACCTGCAATATGCGCAGGCCATTCAGGGCCGGTACACCGGGCGGGGCATTGGGATCATCGACACGCTGCACCTGGTGGAAGTTGCGCGCAGGAAGCCGGGGATGGCCGCGTCCCGCTGGAATTGCGCCGCACCAAGCCGTACGGCTATTCGCTGTTCAACCTGGATGCGATGGCGATCCTGGTGCAGACGCTCACGACGAGGGCGACGACCTCTGGATGTGGCGCCTGGCCGACGGGCGCGGGAGGGCGGAAGCTGGATCCGGATCCTACCGTCGAAGAGGTGCTGCGCAATTTTCAGGTGCGCCAGCCGCTGTTGCGGGTCGGCTCTGTTACGATTCGTTCCAGTTCTTGCCCGCGAAAATACCCCCCATCATCTGAAACACGCCGCTGCCCCGCGGCCTCTGTTCGGTGTCGAGAAGTTTGTAAATCTTAACGAAGGCTTCCAGTTCCACGCGTGCCATGCGGGCTTCGGTCTCCGCATAGGTCTTCAAGGCCGGGCCGATCTCGTCCTGGCTCTTCCCGGACGCCACAGCTTCGGCGATCTGCTCGCGGTTCTTCTTCAGCTCCGACTGCAAGGGCACTGCCTGCTTCTGGCCTTCGTCCATGATGGACTTGACCTCTTTCTTCTGGTCCTTGTTGAGCTTCAGAATTTCGGACATCGTCTCGAGGCGGTTGGGCCTGGATGGGCCCAGGTTGGGGACCGACATGCCGCCGCCGTTGCGGCCTCCGCCACCGCCCATGCCGCCGCCTTCGCCCATGCCGCCACCGCCGCCCATGCCGCCTTGCGCCAAAGCGACCGCCGTGAAAAGAAAGCCAGCCAATAAAAGTCGCATATGATCTCCTTCTCTCCCGCTACCGTTCGCGTTCGCCGCGCCCTTGGCCCGCCCCGCCGCCCGACGCACCGCGCCCGCGGCCTCCGGATTGTTCGAAGAGTTCGGCCAGCAGGTCGTAGTTTTGTGTCGCGCGGGATTGCTGGTTCGGCTTCAGCAAGGCGTAGACCTTGGCGAACGTCTTCGCCTCCACACCCGCCAACTGCGCGGCAAGAGCGCCATATGCGTCCTGCGCCTGTTTAATCGCGCCTTCGCCTTTGCCTTCGATCAGCGCGCCGGCCATCTGCACGCGCGCCTGGCCCATCTGGTTTCGCAGAGGATTTACTTCCTCGACCGCGGCCATGAGGATGTTTTGCAACTCCTGCCTTTGATCCTTGTCCAACTTGAGCTTGTCGGCCAGAACCTGGGCCTTGGTCGGCTGGGCACGGCGAATCTCCGGCATGCCGCTTTCGTCGCCGCCCATCCCGCCGCCGCGGCTTCGGCCGCCTTGGGCGAACGCCAGCGAAGCCAGCAGCCCCGCGGCCAGCAGTTTTCCTAACATGAGCACTCCTTCGTTCGAGCGAGCTAAACCTGTAAAAAGGTTTACTAAATTAAATCACGTTTCATTGCGCGATGAAGGACGTGTGATGCGCGTCACGAAAACCAGCCAGGCAGCGCGATCGTGATGGACAGCACCCGGTGCGACGTGAAACTGGCGTGCCAATTGCACAAACCTTCCATCGGAAAATGAACGTCTTCCGCGTGGCGCAAAGAAGGCTTTTCGATATCCGGCCCGGTGAATATCTTCGCACCTGGTCCATGTTTCTTTACCTCCTTTGTGTGCTTTTTGCCTACTACATCCTAAAACCGGTTTCGCGATCGATGTTTCTCACGCGGTTCGACGCGGATAAACTTCCCTGGCTCTACATCCTGATCGCCGCCTTCGGAGGCATCTTCGCCTACCTGTACAGCCGGCTGGCCGCCCGAACATCGTTGCGATCGGCGGTCCTCTGGACCATGTCCGTCTCCACTGCGGCGCTGTGCGGCATCTGGGCGCTCATCGGAATGCCCTGGATGGTCTACGTGCTCAACATCTTCGTCAGCCTGTTCAGCATCGTCCTGGTTTCGCAGGGCTGGCTGGTGGCCAGCAACATTTTCGATGCTCGTGAGGCCAAGCGCATCTATCCCCTGCTCGGCGTCGGGATGGTGCTGGGCGCCGCGTTCGGTGGCGAGTTCACGCACATGACCGCGCTCCTGCTGGGCACGCGCAACCTGCTGCTGGCCAGCGCCGGAATGGTGATTCTCGCGTACGGCGCTTACCGGCTCTCCATCTCCGCCTCCGCCGGTTCCGTCAAAACCGCGCGGGCCGGCGATGAGCAGGAGACCGAATTCAGCTTCTCCGGCATGGTGAAGGACGTGGTTCGGATCCGGCACCTTCAGGTCATTGTGGGGATCATGGTCTCGATGTATCTCGTCGATACGCTCGTCGAGTACCAGTTTCAGGTGACCGCGGCGGCGGTGTACCGCGGCGATAACCTGACGGCCTTCTTCGGGCAGTTCTACGGGCTCTATCTGAACGTCGCGGAACTGATTTTCCAGTTGTTCCTTACGTCCTTCATCGTCAGGCGCTACGGCGTTGGCGGAACCCTGAAGGTCTCGCCGGTAGCCGTGGCGCTATCTTCGATCGCGACCGTGGTTGCGCCGGGCGCTTTTTCGGCGGGCGCCGTGAGATTGACGGAGGCGTCTACCCGCTACACTCTGAACCGCACGGGGATGGAGCTCCTCTACATGCCGCTGCCGCAGGCTCTGCGGAACCGGGTGAAAGCGTTCATCGATATCTGCGTGGACCGCGCGTCGCGGGGCATCGCCGGCGTGCTCTTGTTGCTGCTGACCGCCACCTCGCTGCACCTCGGAGTGCGCGGGATTGCGGTCGTGGTTACGGTGCTGTGCCTGCCGTGGATCTACCTGTCGCATATCGCCCGGAAAGAGTACGTTGCAAGTATCCGGCGGCGGTTCGAATCGCGCCGGCTGGATTTCGATACGGCGCGCATTGCGGTAGACGATCCCGCCACCGTCCGGATGCTCGAAACGACGGCGGCCGGGGAGAATGCGCGCCAGGCCGTCTACGCTTTAAGGCTGCTGGCCGAAACTCCGGGGTACCGCCTGCGCCCGCTGCTGATCAGCCTGGTCCGGAGCAGCCTGCCCGAGATGCGGGCCAGGATCTTCGAGTTGGCGGCCTCGCGCGGCCTCCCGGATCTTCTAAATGCGGCCAGCGGAGAACTGGAGAGCAGCGGCGGAGCCGCCGGTGCGGCCGTGTTCTATCTTGTGAGGGTGTCGCCGGAGCGCAGCCGGATTGCCGCGGCGGCGCTGGAGGGCGACGCTCCCGAACGCCTGCGCGCGACCCTCGACGCGCTGCGTTCCGACGGCGACCTGGCCTCGGAGCTGATTACGGGCGAGTGGCTGGAACGCGCCGCCGCATCCGCGCAGCCGGCTCGCCGCGCGGCCGCCGCCCTGGCGGTTGCGGTTCGCGGCGACCACGAGACAGAGGTGCTGCACAGCCTGCTGGCGGACCCGTGCTCCGAGGTGGCTCGCCAGGCTTGCGTCTGTGCCGGCGAACTCCGCGGCCGCGTGTACCTGTTTCCTCTCATCGATTGTCTCGCCAATCCCAAACTGCGCGGAGCGGCGGTCGAGGCGCTCGCCCGCTATGGACCCTGGATCTGCGGAACGCTCTCCGATGTCCTGATCGACGATGCGCATCCAATCGCTGCGCGGCGGCAGGTACCGCGCGTGTTGAAACGAATTTCCCACCAGCGCTCCGTGGACGTTCTGCTGGCGGCGGCCGGGCACCAGGAACTCTCCATTCGCGCGGCCGTCCTGAAGGCGCTGAATCATCTGCGGGAGGCGGCGCCCGCGCTCAACTTCGACGACGCGTTCGTAACGGAGCGGATCTTGGATGAGGCCCGCTACTACTACCAGCTGAATGCCGCCCTTCTGCCGTTCCGCGAGCGCAGAAACGGCGAGCGGTGCGCCACGCAACTGCTGGCGCGCACCATCGACGAGAGGCTGATGTGCACCCTGGAGCGGTTGTTCCGGCTGCTCGGGCTGCGCTATCCGCCCAAGGAGATTTATGCCGCCTGGCTGGCCGTTTCGCGCCGCCGGCAGGAGCAGGCCACGGCCGCGCTGGAGTTTCTGGACAACACCATGGACCGGAATCTCAAGCGCTTCCTCCTGCCGCTGCTGGACTCTCCGGAGAACCTCCCGGAGCTGGGCCTCCGCCTCTTCGGCCTCCCGCCGCTGAATGCGGAAGATGCCATCCGCGAACTGATCCGGTCCCGGGATCCGTGGCTGGTGGCGTGCGCCATATCAGCCGCCGGCGAACTGAAACTTTATGACCTGGCGCCCGAAATAGCGGAAGCCGCGGCCGAGGCCCAGACGGAGGTGGCGGAGGTCGCGCGCCGCGCCGGGGCCGCCCTGGCGGCATGAGTGAGGAATGAACGTGTCGGGATTGAACATTGTTGAAAAAGTGATTGCGCTCGAAGGCGTGGACCTGATGGCGAACCTCACCTCCGAGCAGCTCGCGCGCATCGGTTCGATCGCCAAAGAGGTGTCCTATGCTCCCGGCCGCGTGATTTTCAAGGCCGGTCAGCCGCTCGATGCCCTCTTCGTCGTGATCGAGGGTTCGGTGGAACTCAGCCGCGACAAGGATGTGCTGGCGACCGTGCGGCCGAACGAAGTGCTCGGCGCGTGGGCGCTGTTCGAGGACGACGACCCCATGCCGCTCACCGCGAAAGCCATAGACGATACGCGCCTGCTGCGCATTCTGCGCGAGGACTTCTACGATCTGCTCTCGGATAACAGCGAAATCACTTCGGCCATCTTCTCGACCCTGGTGCGGCGCTTCCGAAAGCTGGTGGAGCAATGAGCTCGCCGGTTACGGACTTACACCAGATGGCGGCCGCCGGGAGGCTGCTGGCGGGCATCATCCACGAGATCAATTCGCCCCTGGGATCGATCTTTTCGAATAACGAGGTCCTTACGCGCGCGCTGGAGAATGTGGACGCGCTCTTGCAGGACGGGTCGCCGGAATCGATGGAGAAGGCCCGCCGGATTATCGACGCGAGCCGGAGCCTCGTGGCGGTGGACCGCATCGCCTGCGAGCGGATCCGCTCCGTCATCCGCGGGCTGAAGAGCTTCGTCAGGGTGGATACCGGGGACCGGCGGTGCGTCAACCTGAGCGAACAGTTGCGCGATACCGTCAACCTGGCGCACGCCGAGTTCGGCAGCCGCGTAGTGGTGGAAACCGAGCTGGAAGACCTCGCCGTCGTGGAATGCTTCCCGCAGGCGCTCAACCAGGTATTTCTGAACCTGCTGGTCAACGCGTGTCAAGCCATCGACGGCGAAGGCAGAATCACGATACGGAGCAGGGTCGAGAACGGCTGGGTGCACGTTTCGATCGCCGATACCGGCCGCGGGATGAGTCCCGAGGAGCAGGCGCGCGCGTTTGAGGTGGGGTTCACTACAAAGCCGTTAGGGGAGGGAATTGGGATCGGACTCTCAATTGCGAAGGAAGTGGTAGAGGAGCGGCACGGTGGCTCGATCAGCTTCGAAAGCAAACCCGGCGCGGGCACTACCTTTCACGTTCGAATCCCCGTGCGCCAGACAAGGAGTTAGGCCGTGAACCAGAACGGGCATCCCAAACCATGCATCATGCTGGTCGATGACGAAACGATAGTCGTCGAAAGCATTCAGGCATTCCTGGAATTGGAAACGGACTACCAGATCCACGCTTTTCAAAATCCGGAGGAAGCGGTGCGGTTCGCCGCGCGGAACCGGATCGACGTGGTGGTTTCGGATTACCTGATGCCGGGCATGAACGGAATCCAACTGCTGAGCCGGGTGAAGGAGCTGCAACCCGAGAGCAGCCGGGTGCTGCTCACCGGACATGCCGATAAGTCGAGCGCCATCGAAGCGATCAACCGCGTCTCCCTGTTCCAATATTTGGAGAAGCCGTGGGACAACCAGCAGCTTCTGCTGGTGGTGCGGAGCGGCGTGGAACGCGCCCGCCTCCTGCGCACCCTCCGCCAAAAAGTGAGCGAACTCGATTCGGCCCACTCCAGCCTTAAGACCGTGCAGCAGCAACTGGTGCAGGCATTTCTGTAGGGGCGTGCGGCGTGGCAGCGGCGACTCGCGGGTTCTCTCTTTTGCGGCAGTAAGGCCGGCGTGGTCATACGCCAAGTTGCCGGAGGCCGCCGGAGGCGCGGCGAGCTTCGCCCGCCTTGGCAGGCGAACCCCCTGCCCCACCATCGCCGGCGGCGAACGCGACCGGGGTGCATGCTGCTCCACTTCTCTGTAGCGCACCGGCCGCCCCATCGCCGTGCCGTAGCCTGCCATAATGCCTTCGAGAGGAACTCGAACCAGGAATATGAGACCCATTGTTATCGGTTTGTTGCCGATTTTGGCCTGCGTGGTCGCTTCCGCGCAAATGAAGGACTACCAGGGCTACCAGGATCCGGCGTTGTTCACGCGGA
Organism: Bryobacterales bacterium; assembly: GCA_963796485.1. GTDB lineage: Bacteria > Acidobacteriota > Terriglobia > Bryobacterales > Bryobacteraceae > CAWCDJ01. The sequence goes on along the minus strand of CAWCLV010000004.1, from coordinate 237,450 downwards.
TGCCGCACTACTACCTGGCTTCCCGGGACTCGTTCGTCGAGAAGGCCTTCGACGCTTATGCGTTCACGGGGAAGAACGGGACGCAGCAGGTGGAAGGGCGCCACCTGTTTTACGCCTACTCGTACGATGAAGCCGCGGGCACGCCGCCCGGTTTTCTCCAGATCGTGCGCAACTACGAAGCCGCCGCGAGGAAGATCGGCGGCCAAGTGCTCTCCGAAGATGTCCGGCGCGTCGCCATTCGAATAGTTAAGGACGGCACGGAGACCTGGGTGGCGGTGGAAGCCTTCAACGATGGCCGGGACTACGAACTGCACATCATCGAGCGGCAGGCTATGAAGCAGGACGTAGTGGCGGACGCCGCCGCGCTGCAGAGCGGGTTAAAGGCCAACGGACACGTCGAGGCCCCGGGCATCTTCTTCGATACCGGCAAGTCGGAGATCAAGCCGGAATCCGGGCCGGCGCTGAAAGAGTTGACCGCGCTGCTGCAAGCGAACCCCGCGCTCAAGGTGTGGATTGTCGGGCATACGGATACGGTAGGGTCGGTGGAGAGCAACATGGCGCTCTCCTCGGCGCGGGCGGCGTCAGTGGTGAAATCGCTGGTGGCGCGCGGCATTGCCGCCAACCGCATGGCGCCGCACGGGGCGGGACCGTTCGCTCCGGTCGCTTCGAACGAAGCCGAAGAGGGCCGCGCCCGCAACCGCCGGGTAGAGTTGGTCTCGCAGCCGTAAGGGCCGAGAGCAAGCCGCTCGCCGCGAGCCGTTATTCCGTGGTTTTGGCAGCGACTGTAACGCTGGGCCGCCCATAAATCAGTAGAATGAAGGGATGAGGGTTGTTGCCGCCGCACTCCTGATAGTGCTTCCCTGCCTGGCCGGGGTTCCCGAGGTCGATAAGGGGAAGGCGATGGGCTCGCCTACGGCCCCTGTCAAGATCGAAGTGTTCAGCTCCTTCGACTGCCCGCACTGCAAGGCTTTCGAGGAAGAGGTGGTCCCGCAACTCGTGAAGGACTACGTGGTGCCGGGTAAGGTGTACCTGATCAACCGCACCTTCCCACTCAGCGGACCATACCATCCCTACGCGCGCCAGGCGGCCGAGTATGCCACGGCCGCGGCCCGCATCGGGCGCTACGCGGAGGTCGCGGGGGCGCTGTGGGCGAACCAGGGAACCTGGGCAATCAATGGGAGCGTCTGGCAGACGGTGGCGTCGGCCCTGACCCCCACCGAGCAGAAGAAGGTGCAGGAACTGGCCAAGACGCCGGCAGTCCGGGCGGAGGTTCAGCGAGAGTACGACGAGGGCGTCGCGGCGGGCATAAACGCCACGCCGACGATCATCGTGACCAGCGGGTCGAAGCGGTACCCCATTCCCTCGCAGGAACTCAACTACGGTTTCCTGAAATCGCTCATTAGCGGCATGCTGAAGTGACCGGCTTTTATTTAGAATGAAAAATATGAAGTTTCACGCTCTTGCCCTGGCGGCCATGGTCCCGTGCCTGGCTGCGTCACTGGGCGATTTCGACCAAGGCAAGATACTCGGCAACCCCGCGGCCCCGGTACAAATCGAGGTTTACAGCGACTTCGAGTGCCCCGCCTGCCGGAACTTCCACCAGAGCTTATTACCGACCATCATGCGGGATTACGTGGTTCCTGGAAAAGTGTGCGTGATTCCCCGTGAGTTTCCGCTGAACATTCCGGACCACCGGTTCTCGCGGCAGGCGGCGAATCTGGCGACGGCCGCGGCCAGGGTGGGCAAATATCAGGCGGTGGCGGATGCCCTTTTTCGCAATCAGGCGAACTGGGGCGAGACCGGAAAGGTCTGGGAGGCCGTAGCCGCCGTTCTGTCCCCGGCCGAGCAGAAAAAAGTGTATGCGCTCGCCAACGACGCCAGCGTCACGGGCGAGGTGCAGCACGATTACGATTCCGCGATGGCCCAGCGCGTGAACCAGACCCCGACCCTGCTGATCAAGCGGGGCGACCGCCAGTATGCTTTTGCCGGGCCAGGTCCCGATAACTATCTTCTCCTCCGGTCCCTGATCGATGGATTACTCAAATAGCCGAATTCGCTGGGCCGCCGTTGCCCTTCGCGTCATTCTGGGCGGTGTCTTCATTTACGCCGCTTACGTGAAGCTGAAAGATCCCTGGGAGTTGTTCGCGCTGGCGATCAGCCAGTACCAGCTTCTGCCGCTCGGGATGGTCGAACTCGTCGCCCGCAGCGTGCCATGGGTGGAACTGGCGATCGGGGTTCTCCTGGTAACCGGCCGGTGGCTGCGTGTGGGCGCGACGGCGGCAACCCTGATGCTGCTGACCTTCTTCGTGCTGATGATCCGCGCGGACATCAAGGGCATGGCGATCAACTGCGGGTGTTTCGGCGGCACGGACGATATTATCTCCTGGAAGACCCTGCTCCGCGACGGCAGCTTGCTCGCGGGCTCCATGGCGTTGACCACCTGGGCCTTCCTGCGCCGCCAGCCCCGGAAAACCGCCTGATGGGAGTTCTCGAGCGCGAGCTCGAATACCACGAGAAGCTCTACTCCGGCTTCGCCCAGAAACATTTCGCCCGCCCTGCGGTGCGCGCCCTCAGGCGCCACATGGCGGACCGGATTCTGCGGCTGACCGGCTGCGGACCGGGGTCGCGCGTCCTGAGCTTGGGCTGTGGGATCGGCGATACGGAGCTGCTGCTTGCCCCACTTGTGGCGGAAGTGGCCGGCGTCGATCTCTCTCCCGCGGCCGTGCGGCAGGCGCGCGCCGACGCCGCGAAGCTGGGAATCCGGAACGCGCGCTTCGAGCAGGGCAGCCGCGTAGAGGGGATCTTCGACGCGGTGATCGCGATCTTTTTTCTCCACCACCTCTCGGACGATGCGCTCGCCGCCCTTCCGGGCGAGGTGAGCGAATCCCTCGCGCCGGGCGGCGCCTTTTACTCGCTCGATCCCAGCCGGAACCGCCTCTCCGGCCGCGTGGGCCGCGCCATCATCCCCGGACTCATGAAGAGATACCAGACGCCCGACGAGCGGGAACTCGATCCGCGGGCTACCGGCGAACTCTTCCGGCAGGCCGGTTTTGAGACGAGCATGGAGGTCTACGATTTCGGTTCCTCTCCGCTGGCCGGGCTATTCCCCGGCTGGGCGGCGGGCTACGGCGCGGCGCGGCGGGTGGACGATTGCATTCTGCGGATCGGAACGCTCCGCAATCTGGGCAGCAATTTCGAGGTTATCGCGCGCAAACCGCGCTGACATTCGCCACCACGGCGCCGGCGGCCCGGATCTCGTCGAGGGCTTTTTTCGAGTTGGCGGCGTCCAGTTCGGCGATCGCGTCCGCCACGACTGTAACCGAGCGGCCCGTCCGCAGCAAGCCGCGCGCGGCGTAGAGGACGCAGATCTCGGTCACCACTCCATAGACCACGCAGTGCCGGGCGCCCAGCAGGTCGGTGACCCGGAGCAGGTTGGGGGCCTGGAACACATCCACCGTCTGCTTCTCGACGACGATCTGCCGCGCGCCTTCCACGCGCAGGATGCACTCGCGGTTGGGCACCACGATGCGGCCGTCGAGCAGCGTAGCCTCGGCTTTCCGCTGTCCCCAGGCGCCCGCGACGCAGTGATGCGGCCACACCTTGAATTCGGGGTCGTCCTCCCTGTGGGCGTCGGTAGTCGAGACCACCGGGATACCGGCGGATGCCGCGAAGCGGTTCAGCGCCGCTATGGCAGGGACCACTCTTTCCGCGCCGGGCACGTAGAGGGCGCCGGCGGGGTAGAGAAAATCCAACTGCGAATCGATATCGAAAAAGACGGTGCTCATCCCAGCAGGTTGTGGCGGGTGCGCTCGGTCAGGTCGCGCAGTTCGCGGCTATGAATCACCGGCCACGGCTCTCCTGTTTCCAATTGTCGCAAAGTGGGCGAGAGCCGCGAGATCGCCTCTGCTGCCCGCGCCCGCGACTGTTCGAGCGAAGGTAGGGGTTCCACCAGCTTTCCGCCCAGGATCACGGGGCGCAGCAGCGCTTCGCCCTGGCCGCACTCACCCGAGCGCGCGATGACGTCGCGGTGCGGCGCGCGAAAGACCTGCTTGGCGCCGGGGTAGGACGGCTTGTCGTCGCTGTACTTCGCGGTGAACCGCTTGATGCCGCTGATGTCCAGTTCCACCAGCTTATAGATGGCGCTCATGGAGGGGGCGTCGCCCGAGGTGGCCAGCTGCGTTCCGACCCCGAAAGAGTCTACCGGCGTGCCGGCCGACACGAGTTCCCGGATCCGGTACTCGTCCAGGTCGCCGCTCAACATGATTTTGGCGTCGCGCAACCCGGCTTCGTCCAGGATGCCGCGGACCTGCCGGGCCAGCGTGGGGAAGTCGCCGCTGTCGAGACGGACGCCCCACAACGGCTGGCCGAGCGATGCCGCGTGGCGCGCGCCTTCCAGCGTGTCGTAGGTATCGATCAGTTGGACGGTGGATTCGCGCAGCACGCGTTGGAGCTTCCGGAACGCTTCCTGCTCGCAGGCGAAAGACATCACCCAGGAATGGGCCGCGGTGCCCATCACGGGAATGCCATAGCGGAAACCCGCGAGCGTATTGCTGGTACCGGCGCAGCCGCCGATGTAGGCGGCGCGGGCGCCCAGCACTCCGGCCTGCGGCGCATGCGCGCGGCGGGTGCCGAATTCGATGACGCTCCGTCCGGCGGCGGCTTCGACCGTTCGGGCCGCTTTGCTCGCAATCATGGTCTGAAAGCCGAGCATGGAAAGCAGCCAGGTTTCCGGAATCTGCGCCTCGATGATCGGCGCCCGGATGATCAGGACCGGCTCCCCCGCCAAAGCGGGCGTGCCCTCGAGCATCGCGAACACGTCCCCCGTGAACCGGAAGGCGCGCAGGTAATCGAAGAAGCCGGGGGAGACGTTTCGGAGCTGCGGGAGCCCGCGCAGGTACTCGATTTCCTCACCTGTAAATCGCAGGTTCAGGAGATAATCGACCGCCTGTTGCAGGCCCGCCGCCAGCAGATAGTTGCGGTTCGCGGGCAGGCGCCGGAATGCGAGTTCGAAGGTGGCCTTCTCATCGGCCTTGCCGGCCTCGTAGAAGCCGGCGGCCATCGTCAGTTCGTATAGGTCGGTGAGCAGACCATCCATTTCGAGCTCCGGGGCCGGCCCGCTCCCTTACGGTCGCGGCTCTGTGCAAAAAGCCGGCGGCTATTTCTTCTTTGCGGGTGGTGCGGCGGCCTCTTTTACGTCACCGGCGGCTTTCTGCAAGTCGTCCACGGACTTGCCGTCCAGTTCATAGATGCTCGGCTCGCCCTCGCGTTGCGCGAAATACTGGGTCCCCTGCTTGCGGATCGCAACCTTCTCGACCCGCTTGCCGCTGTTGGAGGTCACGGTGGCCTCGAAGACCGGCTCGCCCGCGCCATGGTCCACGAACTTCGTGGCGGTCAGGTCGCGCAGCTTGTCAATCAGGCTCTGGACTGTGGCGTTGTCCATCGTCTTCGATCCGGACATCCACTTGTCGCCGCTCTTGGTGTACGCGGCGCTTTTCAGCTCCACCTTGCCGGGGTCGCTGAAGCCGAAATCGAAAATCTTCTTGTTGCGGAAGTCGTCCAGGCTCTTGTCGAGCGCATCGCCCACGTCTGCCGACGTCTTGAAAATGCCGGCAACCGCGGTGCTCTTGGCGTAATAGTTCTTGTCTTTATCCTTGCGGATCTCGATGCTCTGGTTCCCGCCGGAATCCGTTAAAGTGGCGGTCGCCACCTTCACAGCGGCGCCCCACTTCTTTGCGGGATCGTCGGCGGCGGTCAGATCCATCTTTGCATCGCGCAGCTTATCGACCAATGCCGAAACGGAGGAGCTGTCCGCCCGGAGCGGCCGGGGCTTCACGATCTGCCATTCGTTCTGCGCGTCTTTCCCGAACTCGAGGGCCTGCCCCTTGGCCTGCAATTCGACGCGAGTCAGTTTGTCCTGGTCGAAGGTGAGCAGGCGCTTATCGCGCAGGTCGTCCGGGCGTTTATCGAGCGTGGACTTCACGAAGGAGGCGATGGTCACAACCTTCGGGCTGCCCGGCACTTTTGCGTACGCACCGGAGCCCGTGGGCGTATCGTCGCCGATCAACACCTCGCTGGTCTTGCCGTTCTTCAGCTTGACCGTAATGTCGAGGGTCGGATCGCCCAGGCCGTACGGTTTGAAATCCGTGGCTTTCTCATCGACCACCGAATCGGCATTCAAAGCCGAGAGGTTGGTGACGATCGATGAGACGGCGTCCTGGTCGGCGGGAAGTTGCTGCGGCTGGGTGAGCTTCCACTTCCCGTCCTGTTTATCCAGTTCGATCACTTCGCCGGTCACTTTTTTGATCCGGATGTCCTGGAACTGATCTTCCGGAATCGTGAGCAGCTTGGTGGTTTTGTCGGTGGTGCTCCCGGCGGCCGCCTGGCGTTTATTCGACCACCAGACGAGCCCGCCGAGCACCGCCAGCACTGCGACTGCAACGGTGAGGCCGTTCAACTTCACGGCTTATCTCCTTTTCCACCACGTGGCCATGCCGAAGCCCACAACGCCGAGCGGGAAGATCACGATGCTCAGCCAGAAGACCATGTTCAGCTTCTGCGCGCTGATGTTCAATGGCCGGTCATCCGGAGCTTTCGGGCGGATCGAAATCAGGTCTTCGTCCGCGTTCAGCCAGTTGACCATGTTGAGCAGCAGGTCGCGGTTGCCGTTGAAACGGAGGAAACCGTTGCCCGCCCACATGGAGCTGCCGACGACCACGAACCGTCCCGGCGTCTTGCCGTTGTACGTGCCGGCCGCGGCCAGGGTCAGGGGGCCCTTCTTATCTGTTTTGGGGTCGATTTTGATGCTGCCCGAACTCAGGTTGCTGGTCGCGTAGCTGTTGTCAGCCGTGGCGAACAGCTTGCTGACCGTCGTCTTGTCCCCGTTCTTCACGTCCAGCGTGCGGGAGAGCGGGAACGCCGTGGCGACGTCCTTCATCTGGTCCACGATCGGGTGCGAATCGTAGCTGCTCACCAGGGGCACTTCCGGTCCCAGTCCGAAAATCTGGCCGATGCCGCTGGTATCGAGCGCCAGGTCCTTCTGCAGCGTCACGCCCCAGCCGGCCAGCATGGCGTCGAGGGTCTTGTTGTCCTCGATGGGGTTGCGGCCGAGGTTGAGGGCGGGGTCCAACAGGAACATGGCCTTGCCGCCGTTCTCGACGTAGGTCTTGATGGCGTCCACTTCCGGCTGCACGTATTCGTGCTGCGGGCCTGCGACCACCAGCAGGGTGCAATCCGAGGGAACCTCGATCTTGCCCGCGGCCGGTGCCGCGCCCGGAGCGGCGTTCGCCGGGGCCTGTGCTCCGGAGGTCAGCAGGTTGACCGAGCGGACTTTGTAGTTGCTGTGCTCGATCGCGTCCTTCACAGCGGAGTAGCCGCTGCGCTCCGTATCGTCGATGCTGCGCTCGCCGCTGCCTGTTACGAAGCAGGCGTTGCGTGTGCCGGTCTTGAGCGAGCGGATCAGGGCTCCGGTGATCTCTTCTTCGGAAAGGCTCTTGGCCTCTTCCTTCTTCTGCCCGCTATCGACGAGGATCTGGACATCGCGGCGGTAGCCGTCGGCCTTCGCCTGCTGCGGCTTCTTCACCGGGTCGATATAATCCACGTGCAGCTTGGGGGAAATCGCGGCGTAGCGGTCCAGCAGGTCGCGCGCCTGGGGAAACCGGGTGGCATCGTCGAAGTAGTACATCCTCACGTCGTTCTTGAGGTTCTTGACCACTTTGACGGTCTGGTCGGAGAGGCTGAACTGCTTGTTGGCGGTCGAGTCGTAACTCTTGTCGTAGCGGTTGGCGAGGAAGTTGACTGCGCCCAGCACGGCGACCACCACCAGGATGTACACGGTGGCGTAAGCGCCGTACTTGGTCTGACGGGTTTTCATCCATTCGTGCGACATGTTACGCCCTCCACCGCAGCGATTCCATCGCCCTCGAAGTAATAAAAAGCGGGAAGAAAATCATGGAAAGATAAAACACCACGTCTTTCGAATCGAGCACGCCCTTGCTGAAGTTCTCGAAGTGGGTGACGATCGAAAGGTAATTCACCACTTGCGCCGTCGCGGTGCTGTCGAATGCCGTGAACCAGCTCAACAGCCAAAGCAGCAGGCACACAAAGAATGTGACGCCGCCCGCGATGATCTGGTTCTTGGTAGTGGTCGAAATGAACACCCCGACGGCCAGCAGGCAGCCGCCCTGGAGAATCAGCCCCAGGTATGCCACCAGCACCGGCTGCAGGTCCGGCTTGCCCCACGCGAACAGCATCGCCACGTTAATCATCGACATGGCCAGCACGCAGAGGTAAAGCAGCATCGCGCCGAGCCACTTTCCCAGAATGATCTGCGAATCGGTGATAGGCGACGTCAGCAGCAGTTCGATCGTGCCGCGGTTCTTTTCCTCGGCGAAGGTGCGCATCGTGATCATCGGGATCAGGAACAGCGCCACCGTGGAGGCGAACCCCAGAAGCGGCCGGATGATCTGCTCGTTCACATTCATGGTGGCCGGCTGTCCCGACATTTGCGCCTGAAAGCTGAAGCGCACCATATCGCGGGTCGCCGTGTAGAAGCCGAATCCGAAAATCAGGCCAAAGAAGGCCATCAGGATATATGCGATCGGCGACGCAAAATAACTCTTAAGTTCTTTCCGGCAGATGAGGAGTATGTTCTTCACCGCACCGCTCCTTCTGTTTTGGCTTGGTCTTTCTGCTCGGCGGTGGTCAGTTGCAGGAAGATGTCTTCCAGGCTCAGCCCGACCGCGCGCAGTTCACTCAGATTCCATCCCGAATTGACGACGGTCCGCGCCAGGTCGGCGCGAATCTGCCGTCCCTGCAGGCTCTCCACCTCGAATTGCAGGCGCCCGTCCTTGGAATCCTTCATCATTACGCGGCTGACGCCCGAGACCTGCTCCAGCCGTTGCTGTACTTCCGCCTGTGCCGGCCTGCCGTCGGCCACGTCCACTTCGAGCGCCACCGCTTCGGATCCGCGCAGGCGGTTCGTCAGGTTCGTCACCGAATCGATCGCCACCAGCCGTCCCTGGCTGATGATGATGACGCGCTCGCAGGAGTGCTCCACTTCCGAAAGGATGTGGGTGCTGAGGATGATCGTGTGATCTCCGGCCAGCGACTTCAGCAGCTCGCGGATTTCGATGATCTGTTTCGGGTCGAGACCGGAAGTCGGCTCGTCCAGGATCAGCACGTCGGGGTTGTGAATGATCGCCTGGGCCAGCCCCACACGCTGCCGGTAGCCTTTGGAGAGCTTGGCGATCAGCTTGGCGCGGACGTCCCCGATCGCGCACCGCTGGAGCACATCATCCACGCGGCGCTTGATGTCGCCGGATGAAATGCCCTTCAACTGGCCGGTGAAGTTCAGGTACTCGGCCACTTCCATTTCCGGGTACAGCGGAGGGGTTTCGGGGAGGTAGCCGATACGCTTCTTCACCTCCATGGGGTTTTCGAGGACGTCGAACCCGGCCACATTGGCCGTGCCCGACGTTGGCGGGAGGAAGCAGGTCAGGACGCGCATCGTGGTGGTCTTTCCGGCGCCGTTTGGCCCCAGAAACCCCACGATTTGCCCCTTCTCCACTTCGAAGGAGATATTGTCTACCGCGACAGTACTCGCGTACCGCTTGGTTAGACCTTCCACTTTGATCATATTGTTTTGTCCCAGATCAGACAGACGTACTCAGTTGCCATTGGGCGGAAGGGCGCACTGTAAGCAAGCGCCATTATGGAAAACTACTTGAATCTTTATGATACGGAGACCGGCTTAACCTTGTCAAACGGCGGTAGGTGGTCTCGAACGTACGGATCGAGGGATGCCCCGATGCTACAGTATAGACTTGTTCCACTGGTTCGAGTCCCCTAACATCGTTGCGCCCCTGCTGGCTACGATAGTCGGCGTGGGGGGCGCGGCGCTCGGTCTCCGCATGACGGGGGCGTATCGCGGGGCCCGCCTGGTGGTGCCGTTCGCGGCAGGTGTACTGCTGGCGGTTCCCTTATTTGGACTCTTGCCGGAACTGGCGGTGGAACTCGGATGGGGGCTCAGCCTGGCGCTTTTCGTCGTTGGGTATGCGGTACTTCTTCTCGTAAACCACTTTGTCTACCCGGTCTGCCCCACCTGTTCGCACGACCACGATCACAAGTCCTGCGCGACCGAGTTGCACGGCTTCGCGGCCCCCCTGATCGGGGCTGCGGCGATGCACAGCTTCCTAGACGGCTGGAGCGTCGCCACCGTGCAACTGGCCGTGCCGCTCGGGTTGAAAGTGGCGGTACCGCTGGCGGTGGCGCTCCACAAGGTGCCCGAAGGAATCGCGCTGGGGGGTATTCTTCGCGCATCCGTCCCCAAGCGGACGAACGCGTTGGCGTGGTGCGTGCTGGCCGAAGGCACGACGCTGATCGGCGGAGTGGTCGGCCTCGGGATGGGACCGTACCTGGGCACGAAGTGGATCATGTACCCGCTCGGCATCACCGCGGGGTGGCTGTTCTACCTCGGGTATCACGCGGTGCACGAAGAATGGAAGCGCCGCGGCGCAGCCCCCGCGTTCCTGTCGGCATTAGGCGGAGCGGTCAGTGCCGCGGCAATTCAGCGCGGCGCCGAGCTACTGTTCCGGTAGGGTAGGCCTCCTTGGCCTGCCCAAGCGTACCCTGGCAGGAGGCCTGCCCCACTGATTGCCGCCAGCGCCGAGTGCGCGGACCGCGGGATCGAAACAGCCGTAGCAGAAACAGGTTCATTCAATCGCCATGCCCTGCCGGTCGGTGGGGCAGGCCTCCCGGCCTGCCCGCTTCTGACGTTATAAAAACCGGGCAGGCCAGGAGGCCTGCCCCACTTCCGCAGTGCAGCTCGCGACATGCCGGTCGAGTGGGCCACAAGCCTCCTGGCCTACCCTACCGGGCGTTCGGGACGCGGGGCGCTCGGACGGAAGCACTGCATCGACCGCCAGTCAACCGTTCCCGGCAGGTCCGCAAACGCGCTTTCTACCAGGCGCCGCAATCCCTCCGGGTCGCCGGCGGCCCGCAGGTTCAGCAGTAACTCGTGAGCGCCGGCCGGTGACGCGTCGAGCGCGCCTTCCGGTTCCGGTTCGCGCCCGTTCCCGCAGAGCGCGACCTTGAGAAAGCCCTCGGGCGTCTGGTCGATGAACTTCAGGTGCACGATTCGAATTCCGGCCGCCGTCAGGTCGCGGTCGATGCGCTCGATAAGCGGCCCGACCAGCATAGGCGCGGAAACGGCTTCGCGCGGCCGCACAATCGCGCGGCAGTTCATCCATGCCAGCGCGGCCTCGGCCTGCGCGTACCGCGCATAATCGAGGTCCAGTAGCCTCGTACTCGGCGTGCAGCCGCCGGAAAGCACCTCGTCGAGCCATTCCGCCACGCCTTCGCCGGTCCGTGCGCTCAGTTGGCGCGCGCCGGGCAGCGCTGGAAGGCCAAGGTCCGCTTTCGAGCAGCACAGAATGTCGGCTTCGGCGATCTGGTTGCGGAACAGAAATTCCAGGTCCGGATCGAGCGATGCCGCCGCCGTTGCCGGGTCCACCACGACGGTCAGCGGTGCCGCCTCGAAGCGGCTGCCATAGTCTTCGATGAGGGGCCGCAGCACCGTCGCGGCAAGGTCGGTGCAACTCCCCACGGCCTCGGCGAAGATCACATCCGGCTCGTACGCTTTCAGGCGGTCCGCGGCTTCGATGAGGTCGGAAAAGCGGCAGCAGAAGCATCCGCCGGACACCTGGTCCGCGGCAAGCCGGTGCTCCAGGGCAAGGCGGGTATCCACCAGTTCGTCGCCCTGGTCGTTGAGGATGGCGGCGGCGCGCAACCCCCGGCCGGCGAGCACCCGCGATGCCGCTAGAATCAGGCTGGTCTTGCCCGCCCCGAGGAACCCGCCCACCAGGACGAACGCCGGACGGTTACTCATGCCGATAGTGTAGTGCTGCGTGCCGGGCTACAGGAAGGCCATGGTCTTGACGCCGCTGATGTCGAAGCGTTTGCGGCAGCGGAGATTCTTGCACGCCACCTTGTCGTCCATCAGCACCATGTAGCTCTGCGCCTTGGCGAATTTGGCGCGGTCGCGCTCGTCGGCCCCTCCCGGCAGGCGGTCCTTTTTCTTGCGGACCGCCCATCGCAAATCGTAGGTCTCGGAACTTCGGCAGTAGGGGCAATGCAACGTTGCCGGCTTGGTTGCCTCGGACTCCGTGTAGTATGCCCGTTCGTCCATATCAGCGTTCCGCCAGTGGAATCCAGGTCTGCCCGTCCGGGTTGCCTTTATATTCCGCGCGAGGGCGGATCAGCCGGTTATTGCGATATTGTTCGAGCACGTGCGCGGTCCAACCCGACATGCGGCTGACCGCGAAAATCGGGGTGTAGATGTCGATCGGAATGCCGAGCGAGTAGTACGCGGAGGCCGAGTAGAAGTCCACGTTCGGGTCGAGACCCTTCACCGACTTCACGGTCTCTTCCATGCGCTTCGAGAGCCGGTACAGCTTCTCATGCCCGGTGCGTTTGCCGAGTTCTTCGGAAAGCACGCGCAGGTGCGTGGCGCGAGGGTCTTCGGTGCGGTACACGCGGTGTCCGAAGCCCGGGATCTTGACCTTGCGCGCCAGCGTGTTTTTCACCCGCTCAACCGCTTCTTCCTCGTCGCCCAGATTCAGCAGCCACTTGATCACGTCCTGGTTCGCGCCGCCGTGCAGCGGCCCCTTCAGCGCCCCGATGCCGCTGGTGACCGACGAATAAATATCCGAAAGCGTGGCCGCCGTCACGCGCGCGGCGAACGTGGAAGCGTTCAACTCGTGATCCGCGTGCAGGATCATCGCTACGTCGAACGCGCGCTCCATCACGTCGTCCGGACGCTTGCCGGTGAGGGTGTAAAGGAAGTTGGCGGAAAACCCCAGCCCAGGGTCCGGCGGGACGATCGGGTTGCCCTTTCGCAGCCGGTCGAACGTGGTGACGATGGCCGCCGTGTGCGACATCAGCCGGACCGCTTTACGGTGGTTCGCCTCGGCCGACATGTCCTGCGCTTCCGGATCGTAGATGCCTAGCATCGATACGGCTGTGCGCAGCACGTCCATGGAAACCCCGTTCGGCACCGATCGCAGAAAGTCTACTACCTGGCCGGGCAGCTCGCGGGCGGCGACCAGATCCTTCCTGATCTGCTCGAGCTCCCCCTTCTTGGGTAGCCATCCGTTCCAAAGCAGGAAGATCACTTCCTCGAACGTAGCGTGATCCGCCAGGGTGTGAATGTTATAACCGCGGTAGCTGAGAATCCCCTGATAGCCGTCGATGTAACAAATCTCGGACTCGCCGGCGACAACGCCTTCCAGACCTGCTGTCACTGTTCCCATTATTATGTTCTCGCTCCAGGCCGGGAGTGCTGCCGGCCTCTTTCTTCATTCTCGCACCGCGGCTCAGCGGGGCGCAGGGCAACCTGGCAGCGGTGAAAACCCGATGGTCAGGTCGTCACGCTGCACCCAGAGTTTTTCCTGCGGGTCCTTCCCGAAATCCACCGTGAGGATGACGCCCGAACCGCACGACCGGCTACGGGCGATCCGGTAGTCGGTTACGTCCTTGTGGCTGCTCTGCGGTCCCCAGTCCTGCATGAAAGACGAGAAGGGATACCCTTTGCGGTCGCTGTCGCTGCGTACCCACATGTCGTAGGCGGATTGGTAGTCGTGCGCCTCCAGGAGCGAGAAGAAGTGCTTCACCTGCCGCTCCTGGCGGTAATTGTGGAACATGAACATCAGGGCGCCGCCGACAACAAGGACCGCGACCACCGAGACCACCACAGTCTTGATGATGCGAATCCGCTGTTCTACACCGGCGCCGTATTGATCGAGATAGCCTGCCATCTCCCTCCCAACTGCAGATTACTTCACGGGGTAGGCCTTATCATAGGCCGCGGTAGTTTCCGCCGTGAGATCCATCGCGGGTTTGAAGTACAACGTCGTGGAGGTATCTACCACCATATCGACGCCCTTCTCTTCGGCGATCTTCTTGACGATCGCCGTCATCTTCTCCGAACTCTTGGAGAGAATGTCATTGCGGAAAGAGGTGGCATCGGCCTGCAGGTCGTCCTGCATGCGCTGGAGGTTCCGCTGCTTCTGCTGGCCTTGGGCTGTAAGATCCGCTTCGGCCTGAGCCGACAGCTTGCCCTGGGCGGTCTGCAGTTGCTGCGAAAGGGTGGCGATATCCTTTTGCAGTTGCTCGATGGCGTCCTGCCGTGGTTTGAACTTGGCCTGCATCTCGGCATCCGCCTTCTTGATCTCGGCGGAATCGAAAACCGCTTTTTGCAGGTTGATGACCGCCACTTTGGTCTGCGCCGGGGCGATCTGGGAAAATGCGAAGAGGGCGAGGCAGACCAGTGAAGGCCTGAGGGCCGTCCGTGAAAACATCTAGTGGTACTCCTGGAATGGTGGTTTAAAACACAAGATTACCACACCTACTCGAGGACGCCGAGGATCTCGTCTTCGCGCAGGATAAGGTACTCTTCGCCTCCGACTTTAATATCCGCGCCGGAGTATTTCCCGAACAGAATCCGCTGGCCGGCTTCCACGCCCATCCCGGCCCGTTCGCCGGACTCCAGGATTTTGCCCGCGCCGACGGCGACCACTTCGGCCTGCTGGGGCTTCTCCTTCGCAGTATCGGGAATAATAATCCCGCCGCGGCGCTGCTCGCCTTCTTCCAAGCGTCTCACAAGGACGCGATCGTGCAAAGGACGTATATCCATGAACTCAATTATACGTCGAGCGGGGGACTGAAGATTAACCGCGGAGCATCTGACTGGCGGATTCGGCCGGCCTGGTGGGGGAAGTTTGCTACTCGGCATGGCTGCAGTACCTCCACGCGGTCGGCCTGCTGGCAGGATCTTTCCGGCCATCGCAGGAGATCTACGCCTTCCGAATCGGCAACGAGCCCGGCTGCGGTTCATCAGACAAGCCCAAAAACCGCGTTGTCGGTTACATTCCGACCCCCGTCACGCAGGCATAGGCAGCGGCCGAAAGTGTCTCTTAGAAGGCGCAAAGGGCGCAGAGGAAGTTTTCCTCCGCGTTCTCTGCGCCTCCGCGGTGAAGCGTTTATAATGAGAGTTCCTAATCTGAAAGCACCCCCAATTCTAAGGAGTCATTCATGGCTGCGAAGCGGATCGGTATTCTTACGGGCGGCGGAGATGTGCCGGGCCTGAATAGCGTAATCAAGACGGTGGTATACCGTGGCAGCGAAATCGGCTGCGAGGTGATCGGCATCCGGCGCGGATGGGAGGGGCTTACGCATGTCGATTTGCGCGATCCCGCCAGCCGTTCCCGCTACGTGCTTCCGCTGAATCGCGAGAACACGCGCACCATCGATCGGACGGGCGGCACGTACCTGCACAGTTCGCGCACCAACCCTTCGAAGATGAAGAAGCTGCCTCCGGTTCTCGAAGGCCAGGACTTCCCCAAGAAGGAAAGCACGAAAAAGGGCGTCACTTCGACGGTGTTCGACGTGACCACCGCGGTCAAGAAGAACATCGAAACTCTCGGCCTCGATTACCTGATCGCCATCGGCGGCGACGATACCCTGAGCTATGCCGCGGAACTCGACCGGCACGGCATGAAGGTGATCGCCGTTCCCAAGACGATGGACAACGATGTCCGGAACACGGAGTACTGCATCGGCTTTTCGACGGCCATCACCCGCGCCATGGACGCCATCGAGCGGCAGCGCACGACCGTCGGTTCGCACGAGCGCATCGGCATTTTCCGCGTGTTCGGGCGCGATGCCGGCTACACCGCGCTCTACACGGCATACGTTACCTCCGTGCGGTGCTGCATCCCCGAGTACAAAGTCAGCCTGCCGAAACTGATCGATCTGCTGGTCGTCGATAAGAAGAACAACCCCAGCAACTACTCGCTCTGCGTGCTTTCCGAAGGCGCGGAATGGGAAGGCTACGCCGTGAAGGAGTACGGTGAGCCGGATGCTTTCGGGCATCGCAAGAAGATGAGCGTGGCCGAGGACCTGAGCAACGAGATCAAGGCCAAGACCGGCGAGGAAACGATTGTCAGCGACCTGACCTACGACCTGCGTTCCGGCAGCCCGGATTTCGTGGACCGCATGGTGGCCGCCACCTTCGCCGGCATGGCGATGGACGCCGTCGAGGAAGGCAAGCACGGCCTGATGACTGCGATCAGCAACGGGTGCTACGTCATGGCGCCGATTCCCGACCCCAAACTGGGGCCGCGGAGAGTCGAGGTCGAAACCATGTACAACACGGAACGTTACCGCCCGTATTACGACCGCAAGCTGGGCCTGCCGATTTTCCTCACACGGGCATAGCTTGCATTGGAAGCGTCTTTTTTCGAAGCGGGGCGCGCCGCAGGGCCCGCCCCACCTCACTCCGGAGTTGCGGGAGCGGATTCGGAAATCGTTCGACGAGGCTTCCCGCGACGAGGAGCATTTTCCCTCCACCATCGATCCCCGCATCTACCACGTTCAGTTGATTCGCGCCCATTTGGGCGACCTGCGCGGCCGGCGCGTGCTCGACGCAGGCTGCGGAAAGGGCCGCTTCGCCCGCGTTTTCAAACAGCAGGTTCCCGAGGCGGAAATCTGGGGGCTGGACATCTCCGAGGAGATGCTCCGCTTCGTGCCCCCGGAAATTCCGACGCGCGCGGGTTCCATGACCGATCTGCCGTTCGAGGACGGCTTCTTCGATGCCGCGTATGCTACCGAGTCGCTGGAGCACGCCGTGGAGGTCGCCCGCGCGGTGAGCGAGCTCTGCCGCGTGGTCAAACCGGGCGGCCGGATCGCCGTGATTGACAAAAACGCGGAGCAGTGGGGCCGGCTGGATACCCCGGAATGGGAAAAGTGGTTCACCCGGAAAGAACTGGAAGAGTTGCTCGGACGGCACTGCCGCACGGTCAGCAGCCGTTTTATTTCGTACTGGGAAGACGTGGAGCCGGACGGTCTCTTCCTGGCCTGGCTGGCGGAAAAGTGACCTTCCTCTAAACAACGTCGCTTCCGCTGCCGATAAGGAACACGTGCGGCGGTGCATCTGGACATTGCTACTCGTTGGTTTTCCGGCTTGGGGGCAGGGTGGGTTGGCGGACGCCAGCTTGGAACAACTGCTCGAAACCCGGGTTACCACCGTGTCGAAAAAGGCGCAGGCGCTTTCGAAGACCGCCGCGGCCGTGTTTGTGATCGGTCCCGAGGATATACGCCGTTCCGGAGCGTTGAGCCTGCCCGATCTGCTGCGCATGGCCCCCGGGGTGGATGTGGCGCAGATCAATGCCAACACCTGGGCCATTACGATCCGCGGCTTTAATTCCCGCTACTCCAACAAAGTGTTGGTGCTGGTGGACGGGCGTTCGGTATACACGCCCGCATTCTCGGGCGTCTATTGGGACCATCTGGATATGCCGCTCGAAGATATCGAGCGCATCGAGGTGATCCGCGGCCCGGGCGCGTCCACATGGGGCGCCAACGCCGTCAACGGCGTCATCAATATCATTACGAAGCCGGCGGCGGCCACGCAGGGCGGCCTCGCCACTGCGGTCGGGGGCTCGGAGATCTATGCCAGCGACACCCTGCAGTACGGGGGAACGGCAGGGAAGCGCGGCGCATACCGGGCTTTTGCAAATTACGGACACGGCGGCGCATCCCGGCTGGGCGACGGGGCGAGTGCTGCCGACGGGTGGACCAGGATCCATGGCGGCTTCCGTTCGGATTTCCGGCCTTCGGCGCGGGATAGCGTGATGCTCCAGGGCGAGGCATTCTCGAATCGCGAGGGCGATATGGCGTTGACGTCCTTTCTCGATACTCCGTTCAACCGCCTCCAGGCGGCTCAAACCGGCGCGGGCGGAGGCGACTTGCTTGCGAAGTGGACGCACACTCTGGACAGCGGCTCGGAATGGCAGGTCCAGAGCTACGTCGATACCTATCACCGGTCCGAGTTCGGGACGCGGGAGGCAATGCGGACCCTCGATTTCGATTTTCAGAACCACCGAACGTTAGGGGCCGGGCACGACCTGGTTTGGGGCGGTGGATACCGGACGACGGTGTCGAGCGCCGCCGGTCCGCTGGCGTCGTTCACGCCGCCATCCCGCACCGACCACCTCTACAGCGGTTTCCTCCAGGACGAAATCCGTTTGGGAACGGATTTCGGGCTGACGGTCGGGGCGAGGGTCGAGCACAATTCCTACGTCGGGTTCAATGTCGAACCGAGCCTCCGGCTCGTGTGGACGCCTTCAGCGCGCCAGACTTTCTGGGCGGCGGTGAGCCGGTCCATCCGGCAGCCGGCCCAGGTCGATACGGCGATTTCCGTTGAGCTGGCCAGCTTCCCGCTCGATGCAAACACAATCGAGACGATCTGGCTGAACGGCGATCCGGCGTTTCAGGCGGAAACATCGCGCGATTTCGAACTCGGATACCGCGCCCAGCTTTCGCCGGCCCTGTCGCTCGATTTTGCATCTTTCGTGACGTACTACGGGCGGCTCGCTACGATCGAGCCGGGCACGCCGGAAATGCTGCCCGGAAGTCCCGCGGTGGTGAACGTGCCATGGCACTACGCGAACCTTGCCACCGGGCGGAGTTCGGGCGGCGAATTGGCGTTGAGCTGGCATGTCTCTCCGCGGTGGAGGCTGGCGCCATCCTACTCCTACCTGAACATTGAGCTCCGGCGGGGACCCGGGTCTCTCGATGGCGCGGTCGTCGCGCTTCCGGCCATGGCGCCCCGCCAGATGGCCGGAATGCGCTCCCTTGTAAACCTGACGGAGCGTTTGCAACTCGATCAATGGCTTGCATGGACGGGTCCCCTCGCCGGAACAAACATTGGGGGCTACGCCAGGCTGGATCTGCGTGCTGCCCGCAGGTTCGGCGAATCGATTGAGGTCAGCCTGGGAGGACAGAACCTGCTGCGCCCGGGGACTCAACAGTTCCCGGATCAAAACAGGCTCGCGGGAACCGAGGCCGAGCGGAGTGTCTACGGAAGAGTCCAGTGGACATTCTGATCCAGAACCCCATCTCGGCGGCCCCAGGTGCGCGTCTCGCTCGGGCGCTCGGCATCGTCGTGCTCCTGCTGGGACCTTTGTCCGCACAGACCGCCGCCGAATATGAACTGAAAGCCGCATTCCTGTACAAATTCGCGAGCTTTGTCGAATGGCCGCATCAACCGGCGGCGGGCCGCCTGTGCATCGGGATCATCGGGCAGGATCCTTTCGGCGCCGATCTCGACCGCATGGTCGCGGGAAAGTCAGTCAACGGGCGCGCTTTTCAAGTTCTCCGCTTCAAAAAGGGACAGGCTGTTGGAACCTGTGAAATTGTCTTCGTCAGTGCTTCGGAAAGGACGAGGCTGCCGCTCATTTTCGAGCGCCTGAGGGGGAGCGCGACTCTCACCGTGGGGGACGTTCCCGAGTTCTGCGAAGACGGCGGCATGATCAACCTGCGCCTGGAAGGCGAGCGCATTCATCTGGAGATCAACCTGGAGCCCGCCGAGCGTTCCAGCCTGCACCTCAGCTCGAAACTGCTGAATCTCGGCTCTGTCATGCGCGGCAGCGCCGTTACGGGCTCCCGATGATCCCGCGTCTCACTCTCGCGAAGAAGCTTCAGGGCGTCATCATGCTGACGGTGGCGTCGGCGCTGCTGGTAGCATGTTCGGCGCTGGCCTTGTGGGAGATCGCCTCCACCCGCAGATCGGTGCGGACCGAGGCGGAGACCCTGGCGGGGATGATCGCCGAGAACTCCACCGCGCCGCTGATCTTCGACGATCATGTCGCCGCCCTCGATTTGTTGCGCGTCCTGGAAACCCGGCCGGACGTGGTCAGCGCCGATATCTTCACTACGTCCGGCACGGTGTTCGCGCAATACCTGCGCCCGGATGAGCCGGACAGCGGCGAGCCCGCGCCCGTTCGGGACAGCAGCGAGTTCCGGAACGGCAGGCTCGTGGTTGCCCGCCGGATCGTCCTCCGGGGCCAGTTTCTGGGCTGGATCCGAATCGGGTCCGATCCGCGCGAGGTGATGACCCGGCTGAAACTCTCCATCGAGGTCTTGCTGGCCGTGATGCTGCTGGCGGCCGGGGCCGCATACGTGATCGGGGCAAGGCTGCGGCAAGTCATCGCCAATCCCGTCATCCACCTGGTTCAGACGGCCAAGGCCGTAGCCGTTCTGAAGAACTACGGCATCCGCGCGCACAAGTCGAGCGACGACGAGCTCGGCAGCCTGATCGACGGGTTCAATGAGATGCTCGCCACCATCCAGAGCCGCGACCAGGAACTTCAACAGCACCGCGAGAGCCTGGAGCAGGAAGTGCTGGCGCGTACGGCCGAACTGCGCCGCGTCAACGCGCAGCTGAAAAGGGCGAAGGACCGCGCGGAAGAGGCCAGCCGTTTCAAAAGCGAATTCCTGGCCAACGTCAGCCACGAGATCCGCACACCGATGAACGGGATCCTCGGAATGACCGAACTGGCTCTCGAAACGCCGCTCACCGCGGAGCAGCGGGAGTACCTGGCCACTGTCCGGAGTTCTGCGGAATCCCTGCTGACCATCATCAACGACATCCTGGATTTCTCGAAGATCGAGGCCGGCAAACTCGACCTGGATCCGGTGACTTTCCAGATCCGGCCCCACATCGAGGAAATGCTCCGGCCGCTGGCCCTAAGGGCCGCGCAGAAGGGCCTCGCTTTCAGGGTGGAAGTGGCTCCGGGTATTCCCAAGTCGCTGGTGAGCGACCCGCTTCGCCTGCGGCAGATTCTCCTCAACCTGGTTGGGAATGCGGTCAAGTTCACGGAGAGTGGATCCGTGGAGGTTCGAGTGTCGGCCCGAAACCCGGAAGATCACGTCTCCGAGCTGGAGTTTTCGGTCAGCGACACCGGCATCGGTATCCCTCCGGGTAAGCAGCAGGCGATCTTCGAGCCTTTCGCGCAAGCCGACGGATCGATGACCCGCCGCTTTGGCGGCACCGGACTCGGGCTGAGCATTTCCGCGAAGTTGGTTGCGCTGATGGGCGGCACGATCGAGGTCGAAAGCCGGCCCGGAAAGGGGAGTTGCTTCCGCTTTTCGATTCGGGCGGCGGCCGCGCCGGAAACCGAACCGCATGCGGTGGCGGCGTCCCGGAACACCGGTCCATGTCGCCGTTCCCTCTGCGTTCTGGTTGCCGAGGACCACCCCGTCAATCAACAGATCGTGCGCACGGTCCTGGAAAAGCACGGCCACTCCGTGACCCTTGCGGGTAACGGCAGGCAGGCGCTCGAAGCCTGGACCTCGGCATCCTTCGACGTGGTCCTCATGGACATCCAAATGCCCGAAATGACCGGTTGCGAAGCAACCGCGGCCATCCGTCGCGCCGAGCAGGGCACCGGCAGGCATACGCCGATCATCGCCATGACCGCCCACGCCATGCAAGGCGATCGCGATTTCTTCCTGGGCGCCGGGATGGACAGCTACATCGCCAAGCCCGTGCGGGCCCGCGACTTGCTCGAACTGTTGGACGAGGTTGCCGCCTCCGCCGGCACCGTACAATAGTAGTTCGTATGCCAATCCAGGAAGTGGTCGAGGCCGAAGGCCACCTGATCGATTCCCATATCATGGAGAACATCTTCGACAAGGTCGTGGAGCATCACGGCCGGTTCGAAGTGGAGCAGTTCCGCATCGGCCGGACCAACAGCGATCCCTCCTATCTCCGGCTCAAGGTGGAGGCGCCCGACGACGGCTCCATGGAGAAGCTCCTGAACGACCTGCTCGAGCTTGGCTGCTCGCCCGCCGATTCCGGCGATGCCACGCTGCGCGAAGTCGAGCGCGACCGGTGCGCCCCGGAGGATTTCTACTCCACCACCAACCATCGCACCTTCGTGCGGATCGGGCAGAAGTGGGTCGAAGTGGCAAATCAGCGGATGGACGCCATGGTCGTGGTCAGCGGCGATCGCGCCGAGTGCCGACGCCTCCGCGACCTGCGGAAGGGCGATTCCATCGTGGTCGGGCTGCGCGGCATCCGCGTGGTGCCGGAATCGAAGGAACGCGACCGGCTCGCATTTGCGTTCATGTCGAATGGCATCTCTTCCGAACGCCAGGTGGAAACGGCCGTGCGGCAGACCGCCGCGCTGGTGCGCCAGATCCGCGAGTCGAAGCAGAAGGTGGTGGTTGTCGCCGGGCCCGTGGTGGTGCACACCGGCGGAGTTGCCGGCCTCTCGGCTCTGATCCGCGGCGGATGGGTCCAGGCGGTGCTCTCGGGCAACGCACTCGGCGTACACGACGTCGAGGCCGCCTTGTTCGGCACCTCCCTGGGGATACGCCTCGCCGACGGACGCCAGGAGGAGCACGGCCATCGTAACCACATGCGGGCCATCAACGCCATTTATCGCGCGGGTTCCGTGAAGCAGGCGGTGGAGTCGGGCCGGCTCGCCTCGGGCGCACTCTATGAGTGCGTCAAGGCCGGGGTGGCTTTCGTGCTGGCGGGGAGCCTGCGCGACGACGGGCCCCTGCCCGACACCATCACCGATATGAACGCCGCGCAGGACGCCTACGCCCGCGAACTCAAGGGCGCCGGCCTGGTGCTCTGTCTGGGATCCATGCTGCACTCCATCGCCACCGGCAACATGCTGCCGAGCTGGGTCAAAATCGTGTGTGTGGACATCAACCCGGCGGTGGCCACCAAAGTCAGCGACCGCGGCACGGGGCAGGCAGTCGGCGTGGTGACCGATGTCGGCCTCTTTTTGGACCTCCTTTCGAAAGCCTTGGAATGAAACGCGCCTACACAGACGAACATGCACGGGCCGGCGTCCACGCCGAACTGCCCGAAATCGAAACCTGGCCGAACCAGTACGCCGATTATGAAATCGAGATCGTCATCCCCGAGTTCACCTCGGTGTGCCCTAAAACCGCGCTGCCCGATTTCGGCAAGCTGGTGCTGCGGTACGTGCCCGACCGGAGTTGCCTGGAGCTGAAGTCCTACAAAATGTACCTGCTGGCCTACCGCAATCTGGGGATTTTCCAGGAAAACGTGGTAAACCGCGTGCTACAGGATGTGGTCAAGGCGGCAAATCCGAAGTCCGCCACCGTCATCGGGGATTTCGCGCCACGAGGCGGGCTGGGGACCATCGTGACCGCCAATTGGAGCCGGAAACGTGGAAAGCGCTGAGCTGATCGCCATCATTCGCGAGGTGCGGGAGAGGGTTCGCTCGCGAAATCCGCAGCCCGGGTCGGCGGAAGCGGCTATCCCGCTGCCCGACCTGATGCCGCTCATTCACGCGCGCGACGCGGCCCTGGGCAAAGTGGCTGCCATCGGGACCGTGAATCCGCGGTCGGGCGGCCTCGTCAACTCGCTGGTGCAAAGCTGGAAGCGCTTCGTCTCGCGCGTTCTCGACTGGCACGTGCGCGAGCAGGTGGAGTTCAACCGCAAGCTGATGGACTGCATGGACGCCCTGGTCGAGGCGCTCACGGAGAACAACCGCCTGTTGAACGAGTTCGGCACCGCGGCCCTCGAGTCCCGCGACATCCGCAGCCACTGGGACCACTGGCGTGTCGAATGGGAGCGCAATCTGGAGCGCAGCGAAATTCAGTTCCTGCGCAGCGTCGCCGAACTGCAGGGCGCCTTCCAGCACCGCACCAATCTAATGGAGGCAAACCATCGGGATGCCATCCGCGGGCAGCACCAGGAATTCACGGCGGCGCTCGAGCGCAGCGGCAGCGAAATTCAGAAACGCCTGTGGGCGGACCTGGAGCGCGTCCGCCTCGAATACGAACGCCTGATCTACTCCGAACTGAAGACGATCCGCCAGCGCGCCTCAGTCAGCGGAGCAGGTCTCCCGGCCCGCCCCGAAAGCACGCATGAGCGGGCCGCGAGCCCTGCCCCGCTACCTTTCGACTACGCCCGCTTCGCCGAGCGTTTCCGCGGCTCCGAAGAGTACGTCAAAGCCGGCCAGCAGTTCTACCTGCCGTATTTCCAGAGCTGCCGCGAGGTGCTCGATCTTGGCTGCGGCCGCGGCGAGTTCCTCGAAATGATGCGCACCGCCGGCGTGCCCGCCCGCGGCGTCGATTTCAGCGGCGAGTCGATCGCCCTCTGCCGGCACAAGGGCCTCGACGCCGAGTCCGCCGATCTGTTCGTTTACCTGGAGAACCTGCCTGAGGCGTCGCTCGACGGCATCTTCTGCTCGCAGGTGGTCGAACATCTTCCGCCCGAGCGACTTCCGGAGATGATCAAGCTTGCCGCGTCGCGCCTCCAGCGCAACGGTGTGATCGCGATCGAGACGCCCAACCCGGAATGCCTCGCCATTTTCGCCACTCACTTCTACCTGGACCCGACGCACGCGCGGCCGGTGCCGCATCCCTTGCTGGCGTTCTATCTGGAAGAGTTCGGGGTGGGGACTATCGAGGTGCGAAGGCTGTCGCCCGCGGTCGAGTCGATGCCTTCGCTGGCCTCGCTGCCGGAAGATGTCCGGGAAGCGTTCTTTGGCGCTCTAGATTACGCGATCGTCGGCCGGAAGCTGTAGGAAATAGTTGTGGGCGTGCACCGCGCCCGGCGCGGCCCCCTGATCGATGGTCACGCTCAGCGGCATCTCTTTCCGATTGCGCACCACCGTCACCGTGAAGACCTTTTTGGAGCGGTTGGCGCGGAGAGCGTTGCGTGATTTCCTGCGTAGTGTTGACCCGCGTGTCGTCGATTCTCACGATCACGTCGCCCGCCTTGATTCCCGCTTTCTCCGCCGCGGAGTTCCGGTTGACGCTCTTCACCAGAATGCCGTCTTTCACTCCGAAAAAGTCCGCCAGTTGCTGCTCACTGCCGAGCGGTTCGCCCTGGATGCCGAGCAGTGGTGTGGGGTAGAGCATCTGGAAATGCGGAATCTCCATTTCCGGCATGCGGAAGTTTCGCATGTCGGGCATCGTAAACTCGGGCATGTTCCAGTCACCGTCGCCGCCGCCGCTAAACATCCGGACGCCCGGCCTGGCTTCGATGGTGACGGTCACGGTTTCGATGGCTCCGTTCCGCCACACCCCCACCTTCACCTGCCTGCCGACCGGCGTTTCTCGCACCATGCGCGACAGTTGATCCCTGCCTTCAACCGGCTCGCCGTTGTACTCCAACACGACGTCCCCGTCCTTGATGCCGGCTTTCGCCGCCGGTCCGTTCTCGTTCACCGTGGTCACTTCCGCGCCGCGAACGTCTTTCAACTTGAGCGCCGTGGCGCGCTGGGAATCGATGTCCTGAACGCCGATGCCCAGGTAGGGGGAGTCGGCCGAAACCGTCGCGGCCACCCTCGGCCGGGGAGCCACGCGGACTTGCGCCAGCGCTCCCGGCAGGATCGTGCCGGCCGCTAACAGGGTCGTGCCGATTGCCAAAAATATTTTCATGGGAAACCTCTATGGTTGTCTTTTGATAAAGATCGTTCCGCCCATGCCCGAAATCTGCAGCAGCGGCCCGCCGCCGTTCAAGGATCCTTCCGCGATGACGCGGGTTCCCTCCCGTCGCACCGGTACGGCCGGGAAATCGGAAACAATGCGCCGCAGCGTGTCCGCCATGTTGTTCTGGGCCTGGATCGTTACACCTAAGTTAGACGGAATCAGCACCGTGATGTCACCATTGGCGGTCGCCAGAAACGAATCGGAGAGGTTACCGAACAGGCTGGCGACGATGCTCCCCATCGTCGTAGAGACGCGGATCGGGCCGGCCACCCTGGCGATGCGCACGCCCCCGCTCACGCTCTCACAGCGGACGCCCGCAGCCGAACCGACTTGCACCGGGCCCGCCAGGTTGCGCAGCGTGACCACGCCTCCCGCCTTCTCCACCACGATCCGCCCGCCGCCGGATATGGCCGTAACGGCGCCGGCCGCGCTGCCAATATGAATTCCACCGCCGGCCGTTTCGGCCCGCACCGAAGCGCCCGCCTGATCCGCCACGATATCGCCGCCCTGGGTTTCGAGCACCGCCTGGCCCCTGACCGACCGTACGGTGATCCGGCCCGCTCCCGTGGAGCAGTGCAGGCCGGCGCCGACTTGTCCAACGGAGACGTCTCCGCCGCCCGTGATCAGCCTGCAGTCGCCTCCGATGCGGTCCACCGTCAGTTCGCCGCCCGCGGAATCGATTTCGAGGTTGCCGTCGATTTCCGTCGCCTTGACGGCGCCCTCCGACGTCGCGACCATCGCCGCGGCGAGTCGCGGCGCGCGCACGGTCATCTCCGTCATCGCCGGCCCGCCCGGCGCGGTAAGGACGGTCCAGCCGTCCTGCGGTTCGATGCGCACGCGGTAACTTTCCAGCATCCGGCGGGCGGCTGTGTCGGTACGGCCGCTGACCGTTACCTTGATCCAGTAGGAGACATTTTGGGACGCGCCGCCCTGCAGCGTCACCGGGCCGTGGGCGTTGATCCGGACCCGCGCCGCGCCCGGCGCAGAGCCTTGAAAGACTCCCACGCACCGGCCGTTGGCGCACGTCACGGGCGCCTGGCCGAAAGCGGCGGAAATCAGCCCCGAAAATAAAAGAGGGCAGGCCAGGAGGCCCGCCCCGCTAGAATGTGCCGATCGATGCATTCATGTCCTTCAGCGCCTTTTCCAGCTTCAGGCGCACCGAACGGTTGTCTTCCCTCTGCACCAATCCCTGCATCATGCCGACTACGGTGTCATCGCGGTGCGCTACCAGCAGGTCCACCACCTGCATACGCACGGCGGGATTGTCGTCGGCCATCAGTACGCTCGAAAGCGTTTTGCGGACATCCGGGTCTCCGGCCAGCGGCTTCAAACCCTCCAGGGCCTTCAGGCGGACCCCCGGGTTGGTATCGTGCGCCACCGCATTCAGCAGCGCGTCACGCACTTCCGTGGCGTCGCCCGCGCGATTCTTCAGCAAATCCACCGATTCCACCCGGACCGCCGGGTTGTCCTCATGCGCGGCCGCCAGTAACAGCCGCTGAATGTTCCGGTCGTCCGTCCGGCCCGAGATTTCCCGGCGGCGGGTCTCGTCGAACGTGATCTGCACGCCGCCCGAGGCATCCGGCCTTACGGAGCGAACCGTGGAGAAAACGTCGTCGGAGGGAAGTGCGGAAGCCAGGGAGGCGGGGGAGGCGGGGAAAGGATTGGTTCCAACGAATCTCGCCGCGAAAAAGCCGATTGCGATCAGTGCCACCGCTCCCGCCGGTAGCCGCAGGCGGACCAGGCCGCCGAACGTCGAATCCAGGGCTTCCAGGAAGAGCGTCCACGGGCCCTTCGACGGCCGTGCAACGCGCGGAGCCCCGCCCTGGACCGCCGCCATCAGGTCCGACCGGCAATCCTCCAGCAGAAATTGCGGGGGTTCCGCCTGCCGCCGGTCAAGCGCCGCCGCCAGTACCCGCTGCTTCTGCAGCTCGCCCGTGCAAACGGTGCATTGGTCCAGGTGCTCTTCGAGCCGGTCTTCCTCTTCCGGCGGCAGTTCCCCGTAGAAGTAAAGCGGAATCAGTTTCGAAACCGAATCGCAATTCATACAAAGTCTCCCAGAACGGATCGCATCTTCTGAGTCGCGCGGAACAGGCAGTTTTTGGCAGCCTCTTCCGTGGTGCCCAACATCTCGCCGATGTTGCGGAGGCGCAGTCCCTGGTAGTGCCTCAGCTCGAAAACCATCCGTTCCCGGGGCGTCAGGTCCCCGAGCGCGTTATCGATTTTCTGCTTCAACTGCCGGTTCCACATGCTGCGCTCGGGATCGGCTTCGGCGGCTTCTTCCTCGAATCCGTCCATGCGGTCCACCGGGCCGTCCGGCGTCTCCACCACCGAGGGTTCCTCCTTGCGCACCTTGCGTTTCCGCAGTTGGTCCAGGCAGATGTTGGTGACGATGCGATACAGCCAGGTATGAAAGCTGCAATCGAACCGGAAGGTGTGCAGGTTCCGATATACCCGAAGGAAAGCCTCCTGATACACGTCCCTGGCATCTTCCGGCGACCGAAGCAGGTTCATGGCCAGCCGAAGCACACTCTGGTCGTAGGTGCGGACCAGTTGCTCAAAAGCGTCCTGGTCGCCGCGCTGTGCCGCCCGAATCAGCGAGTCCACTTGGGAACTCACTCGGGCGCCGATCGCTCCGGCTGCGTCCTGGGCCATAAACGGTTGCGGACTGTTCGGCTTACCGTGCTCCCAACTTCTACCTGTGCATATGGACGAGCCTTTACGCGATTCGTCACGGAATCGGACAGTGTAAATTCAGTTTACATGAAACTGTGGCAAATAATACACGTTCAGAAGTTCAGCTTGGAGAGGTAAGCCGCGCTCTCCTTCAAACTGGTCAGGGGATTACCAGGCGTCTGGTCCTGCTCGACGAAGTAGTGGCGAACGCCGGCTTTCGCGCCCGCGTCCAGGATCTTCGCCCAGTCCATCGAACCGTTGCCTACTTCTTTGAACGTTGCCCCGGGAACGGATTCGTTGTACTGAACCGGGAACCCTTTCGGCTTGTCCTTCAGGTGCAGCATGGCGATGCGGTCGGGGTGGTGCGAGAGGATCTCCACCGGATCGTGGCCGGCCACGCTCACCCAGAAGCAGTCCATTTCGATGCCCACCAGTTTCGGGTCCGTCTCGTCGAGCAGCACATGGAAAGGGATGGTGTCGCCGACCGGCTGAAACTCGAATGCGTGGTTGTGGTAGCAGAACTTCAGCCCGGCTTCCTGGCAAGTCTTCCCGGCCGCATTCAGTTTGGCGGCTAGCCTTCTGATCGCGTCCAGCCCGCCGCGCTCATTGGGCGGAAGGTATGGGAACACGGCGAACTCAAAACCTTTCTGCTTCACCTGATCCGCCGCACGGCGCAATTCTTCGGGCGTCCCCTGGGTTACCACTTTCGAATCGAGATGTACGCTTGCCGGCTTGAGACTGGTGCCTTTGAGGGCGGTAGAGACCGTATCCAGCAAGGCAAACGTGGCCTCCACCTCCTTGTAGCCCATAGCGTCGATCGCGCGCAGGGTTTCCGCGGGCTTGTCCGGCAGGATCGTGCGCACGGTATAAAGGGCTGCTCCGAATGCCTCCAACTGGCGTGCGCGTCCGCGGGCGCACAAGGTGGCGGCTACCGAGCCGGCCTGAAGAAAGGACCTTCTGGAAATCATGCTGCTATTATGCTAGGATTGCTCCACAAGTAGGTAGTCCCATGTTTAGCAGCCCCGTCATCGTACGCCTCTCGATTCGGTAGTCGGAGAGTTTGCCGCCGGCAACGGCCACATGCCTCTTCGACCATCTGAATTCCTTCCGTAGAGGAATCGCGCTCCGGACCCTTTCCGGAACGCAGTGTATCCACCCAAGCGACAACAGAAAGGTCTTGTATGCAAGGCACTGCGGAGGCAGCGTCATCTACTTCCTGGCGGCGCATTCTACGTGAGGCCCTGGCGGGGACTTCGCAGGATTTCACCGAAGGCAGCCTCACGCGCGGCATCGCGCTGCTCGCGATCCCCACGGTTCTCGAGATGGGGATGGAATCCACCTTCGGCCTGGTGGATGCCTTCTGGGTGGCAAAACTGGGGGCGGACGCCTTGGCGGCGGTCGGGCTCACCGAGTCGCTGATCGTCATGATCTTCAGCATCGCCGCCGGTTTGAGCATGGCCGCTACCGCCATCGTGGCGCGGCGTATCGGCGAAAAGGACAAGGAAGGCGCCTCGGTGGCGGCCGTGCAGGCGATCTTCTGCGGGCTTGCCATCGCCGCCGTGACCGGCGTCTGCGGCATTCTCTATGCGCCGCAGCTCCTGCGCCTCATGGATGCGTCGCCAGCGGTGGTGGCTGTCGGCTCGCACTATGCCCGCATCATGCTCGGCGGCAACGCGTGCATTCTGCTGCTGTTCCTGATCAACGGCGTGTTCCGCGGCGCGGGAGACCCGGTGTTTGCGATGCGTACTCTCTGGCTGGCCAACCTGGTCAACCTGGCGCTCGACCCCTGCCTGATCTACGGCTTTTTCGGGTTCCCGAAGCTGGGGCTCACCGGCGCAGCCGTGGCTACCACCACCGGCCGCAGTATCGGCGTGCTCTTCCAACTGGCGGTCCTGTTCCGCGGAAACGGCCGCGTGACGGTCGCGCGCCGGCATCTGCGTGTCGATTGGGCCGTGCTCGGACGGATGCTGCGGCTGGGCGGCACGACCATCGCGCAGTACTTCATCTCCACCGCCAGTTGGGTCAGTCTGGCGCGAATCAATGCCATGTTCGGGAGCGCGGCGGTGGCCGGGTATACGCTTTCGATTCGCGTGATCCTGTTCGCGCTGATGCCGTCATGGGGCATTTGCAGCGCGGCCGCAACGCTGGTGGGCCAGAACCTCGGCGCCAATAAGCCGGATCGCTCCGAGCGAGCCGTGTGGCTGGCCGGCGTCTACAATATGGCATTTCTGACGCTGATCGGGATCGTGTTCTTCACGCTGGCCAGGCCGATCGTTTCACGATTCACCGGCGACTGGCAGGTGATTGCGATGGGTGTCTCCTGCCTGCAACTGGTGAGCCTCGGATACCCGTTTTACGCGTGGGGCATGACTATGGAGCAGGCCTTCAACGGCGCGGGCGATTCGAAAACGCCCACGTGGATGAACCTGTTCTGCTACTGGTTGTTTCAGATCCCGCTCGCGCTCTGGCTGGCGAGAAGCGTGGGGATGGGTCCGCGCGGAGTGTATATCGCGATCTGCACCGCGGAATCGGTGCTGGCCGTGCTCGGTGTAGTCTTGTTCCGCCGCGGCAAATGGAAGGAGTCCAAGGTGTAAGTGGGTAGGCCTCCTGACCTGCCCGGTGCTAATAAAGTCAGAAGCGGGCAGGCCGGGAGGCCTGCCCCACTCGCCCAGCAGGTCCCGAGGTCTGCGCAGAATGTGTGTCGCGATCTGCACCGCGAAATCGGTGCCGGCGGCAATAAGCGGGCAGGCCGGGAGGCCTACCCTACTTCAATTCAAAAAATACGTCCGGTAGAGCGTGTCCCGCTGCTTCGGCACGAAACCGGCATCGCGAATCATCCGCCGGAGTTCCTCCTCGCTTGCGCGATGGTGGGCTCCGGCGGCGGACACCACGTTCTCCTCGATCATGATGCTGCCTACATCGTTGCCGCCGAAGCGCAGGCCGAGCTGGCACGTCTTCAGCCCCTGGGTCACCCACGAGCTTTGCACGTTTTCGATGTTGTGCAGGTAAATCCGGGAAATCGCGAGCGTCTGCAAATACTCCACCGCGGTCGCCTCTTCTTTCACGAAACGGCCCAGGGACGTATTCTCGCGCTGGAAAGTCCACGGGATAAAGGCCGTGAACCCGCCCGTTTCTTCCTGCAAATTGCGGACGAGTTCCAGGTGGTTCATCCGCTGCTCAATCGTCTCACCGCAGCCGAACATCATGGTGGCGGTGGTGCGCATGCCCAACTGGTGCGCCGTACGGTGGACGTCGACCCAGTCCTGCACGGAGCACTTCAGCCGGCTGATGCGGTGACGCACCGCGTCGTCCAGAACTTCCGCCCCGCCGCCGGGAATCGAATCGAGCCCGGCATCGCGTAACCGCGCGATCGTATCGCGCAGGCTCAAGCCGCTGACCTCGGCGATGTTCGTCACCTCAGGCGCCGAAAGGCAGTGCAGGTGAATCGGAAACCGCTGCTTGATCCCGCGGAACAGATCCTCGTACCACTCGATTTTGAGATCCGGATGCAGCCCGCCTTGCATCAACACACCCGTGCCCCCGAGGTCGAGGGTCTCCTGAATCTTCTGATAAACCACCTCGTTCGGCAGCACGTATCCTTCGGCATGGCCCATCGGCCGGTAAAACGCGCAGAAACTGCAGTACTCGGTGCAGAAGTTCGTGTAATTGATGTTGCGGTCGATGATGTACGAGACGATGCCCTCCGGGTGCCATTTGCGGCGGAGGGAGTCGGCTTCCATCCCGATCCCGATCAGGTCATCGGAGCGAAACAGGTCGAGCGCTTCTTCACGGGTAATCATGACAGCGGATATTTCTAAGATAGCAGGTGACCCCGGTCACCGGATTCCATTCCGGCCTGCGCCACACTAAGACTATGAGCGAAATGTACCGCCTCTTCCCCAACCTGGAAACCGAAGCGCAGATCCCGGAAAATGGGATCCTCAGCCGCACACTCTACAACGACGACCACGTGAAGATTCTGATTTTCGGGTTCGCCGCGGGCCAGGAGCTTTCCGCCCACACCGCGCCCATGGCTGCGTCGCTCTATTTCGTCAAGGGAGAAGCCTCGCTCACTCTCGGGACAGATGTGCACCAGGCGACCGGAGGAAGCTTCGTCTACATGCCGCCGAAACTGACGCATGGCATCGTGGCGAAAACACCGGTAGTCATGCTGCTTTCGATGTATAAGGAATCGCGGGACTAAGCGCCGACGGCGGTCAGCCGCTGGGACATGGCCTGTACGAAAAGATAAATCGTGAAGAGCGGCTTGGGGTCGCCCTTTCCCCAGCGGTTCATCTGCCACTTCGCGCGCAGGTACTTGAGTTCCGGCCTTTCGGAGAGGTCCAGGACGATCTGGTAGGTGCCGCAGTAGAATTTCTGGGGGAAGGTGGCCAGCGGTTTGGTGCCCCAGTCCGTGCCATCGGCGGAACCCCAAATAGAAATGTCGATGCTCTCTTGCTCGATAATCCTGGTGATTCCGAGGGTCAGGATTAAGGTACCACCTTGCTGTTCGCCAAGGTTGAGTTCCGGACTGGTACCGACATCGCGGACCGTAGTCTCCGGCAGTAAAAACTCTGGAAGCATCGCTATTTTCTCGCCGGCGGTCCCGGCAAGCTAGCCGAATTTCAACTTTAGGATATTACGCCTAGCTGATTCCAGCGTCTCATATTTCTTGCAAAAACAAAAGCGAACCAGGTTTGCACCCCCGGCCGCCCGTGCGAAAAAGGACGACCCCGGCACGCACGCCACGCCGAAGTTTTCAATCAGGCTACGGACGAATGAGAGATCGTCCGTGAAACCCGATCCCGTAATGTCCGCCACGACATAGTAAGCCCCTCGCGGGGCGATGACCCGCAGCCCCACGGTTTCCAGGGTCTCCATGATGTGCCGCCTGCGCCCGTCATACTCGGCAGCGAGGCGCTCGTAATAATCGCGGCCCCACGCCAGCGCGGTCACGCCCGCCTGCTGCAGGGGCGCGGCCGCCCCCACCGTCAGGAAGTCGTGCACCTTGCGAATGGAGTCCGTCAGATCCGGCGCGGCGAGCACCCAGCCGACACGCCACCCGGTCACTGAGTACGTCTTACTCATGCTGTTCACCAGGATCGACCGCTCCCGCATACCGGGCAGCGACGAGATCGGGATGTGAACGGCGCCGTCATAGAGGATGTGCTCGTAAATCTCGTCCGTGATGGCCAGGGCATCGAATTCCTGGCACAGGCCGGCAATGTACTCGAGTTCTTCGCGGCGGAAAACTTTCCCGGTGGGATTGTTCGGCGTGTTCAGGATGATGGCCTTGGTGCGGTGACTGAACGCGCGCCGCAACTCGTCGCGGTCGAACGTCCACTCCGGCGGGCGCAATGCCACGTACTTCGCTTCCGCCCCGCACAGTTGGGTGTCCGGACCGTAGTTTTCGTAAAAAGGCTCGAACAACACCACCTCGTCACCGGGGTCGAGCACCGCCATCATGGAGGCGATCATGCCTTCGGTAGCGCCGCAGCAGACCGTGATCTCGCGTTCCGGGTCGAACTCCATGCCATACGTCCCAAGATACTTGGCGGCGATCGCATCCCGAAACGGCTTGGCGCCCCAGGTGATCGCATACTGGTTGACGTCGGCCGCGATGGCTTCGGCGGCGGCTTGTTTCAGGGCTTCCGGGGCGGGGAAGTCCGGGAAGCCCTGCGCCAGGTTGATGGCGCCGTGCCGCAGCGCGAGGCGAGTCATCTCGCGAATCACCGATTCGGTGAACTTCAGGGTGCGGCGGCTGCGAAAGCGCGTGCGAAGTGCGGGTGCGGTGAACGACACCCTCCGAGATTATGAAATCCGGAGGGGTGAAGTAAAGTCAGCGGCACGCCGCCCGGCTATCCAGGCGAGCCCTCGTCGCCCACCAGTTCACGGGTTCCCAACGAGCGCCAGAAAGCAAACAGCACGATGCCGAGCAGCATCAGCAGTGTCGCAAACCCGTAGGGCACATACCATGCGCGCCAGTCCAGGCCGATGGTAATGGCGCTCGAACCGTTGACGAAGACGATTGCCGCCATCGTCGAGACCAGGCCGAAGCGGAGAAGTACGAAGATCAGGACCGTATAGATGACGAGATAGATCGCAACCATCACTTGCCAGTTCTGGGATTGGACCACTTCGCCTTCGAGGAGGGTGAAAAGCACCGCCGCGACGATGGCCGCAATCCAATCTTTTCGAACCAGCCTGCGCAGGCCGAAGATGCCGAAAAATCCGAGGATGCTGACCCGCATCGCGTTCCCGATTATGGTCGCGGAGACCCCGATCCAGGGGAGCGTCCCCAAAGTGTTGGCCAGCCAACCGCCCTCGGTCAGGCTATCGGTGGGCGACAGCAGAATACCCAAAATATGGAAGCCGATCCACATCGTGCTTCCTACGGCAGCGCCGATCAGAACGTGCGCGCCGACTTGAGAGTCCTGCCAGCGGCCCGCGAGCAGCCGGTTCCAGGTCACGATGGAATGCGGCCACCGGGCCCGCACCGCGGGTTCGAGCGCCAGGTAGACCAGCCAGGTGATGGCGGCGGAAAGCAGCCAGCCCGCCAGGCTGTTCCCGACCAGCCCGGTCATGCTGTCGTTCGGAACCAGGTGAACTCGCCCCAGCCAGGCCAGCGCGCTGAGCACGAATTGCACGACGGCGAGCCGCAAGGCCCCCTTACGGTCGGTGCGCCCAAGCCGCCAATTGCGCCGTGCCAGGAGTGTAACGAACACCGCGCATAGGGCAAGCCCGATCCACGATAAAACGTCGTTGATGTTCCGGATCGCCGTGGAGCCCGCATTCGCCGTGCCCCCGCCGGTGAAGGGGAACGTCACTGCCACGTCCGTGACCCGGCCCTTCCACCATGCGATCCTCATCGTCATCCCGGTGTTCGGGATTTTCGGATGCGGACCCTTCCACGCACGCACCTGGTCGGAAGCGTAGAGAGGCACCCCGCTCGGAGCGACTTCCTGAAACGTCGCCAAGTCCACGCCCGCGGCTCGGAACACGGCCTCGGGTGCGACCGGCTGGGGGAACTCGGGTCCGGAATCGTAGGGGCGGCCCGCGAACGACAGGAGCTTACCATTGCCGTCCAGCCGCACCTGCACCATGCCCGGCTCGGTCGGTGCGGGGTTGTCGGCTGCGACTTCTCCGTACGGCGCAGCCACCAGCGGCGCAAGGCTTTCGCGGTACTCGGAAACGATCGGCGCTTCGGCCGCCAGCCACTCGTCCCAGTGTTTTGGGCCTTTTCGTGCCCTCAGGTATTGCAGCAGATCCAGGCGGTAGTTGAGCCAGAGGGCGGAATCCTGCGGTTTGCGCGTATATCCAAAGGCGGCGGCGATCTCGCGCGATTGGTGCGCCAGAACGTCGGGCGCGAAATCGAGCGGCGCGTGAAACATGGCGCGCGTCCGGTAGTTCATCGCCGGCGTCGCAAACAAAGCCGCGATCACCAGCGCCAGACACGGGACGGAGTAGCGGAGCGCCATTCCCTCCGTCTTCCCGTGCTCGGCCACCATCTCGGGGGACGGCGTTTCGCCGGCTGCCAGCGCGGCCGCGAGCGGATCTCCGCCCGGCAGCGAAAGCATGACGGCCACGGCTGATGGCGGCCGCTTCATCGGGTCCGGGTCCAGGCAGCGCCGGACGACCTTCTCCACTTCGGGCTCGATATCCGACGCAATCGAGGTCATGCTCGTCAGGTGGACCGAGTCCTGGAGGTCCATCAACTGCTGGAGCGATTTTGCGTCGTAGGGGCGCTTTCCGGTAAACAGCTCGTACAGAACCAGCCCGAGCGAATAGATGTCGCTGCGCGCGGTCACGCCGGTTCCCGCGAAGCTGCTCCGGCGACATGTAGGCGGGCGTCCCGTTGCGCGCCTCGGCGCCGGAAAGCTGATCCGCGATTGCCGCCAGCCCGAAATCCATGATCACCACTTCGCCCCGCTTGTTGATCATGATGTTCTGCGGCTTCAGATCGCGGTGGATAACGCCCCGGTCATGGGCCGCGGCGATGCCCGCGCACAGTTTGCGTGCGGTCTCGATTGCTTTATCCGCCGGTAGGCGGCCGATCCGGGTCAGCAGCGACGCCAGGTCCTCGCCGTCCACGTACTCCATGGAAAGGTACGGCATTCCTTCGACCTCGCCGATGTCGTACACCCGGCAAACATTGGGATGCGACACCAGACGCGCCACTCGCACTTCCCCGTGGAAGCGCTCGAGCAGTCTCGGGTTCCGGCTGGCCTCTTCGGGCAGGAACTTCAACGCGACCGGCTGCCCCAGCGTGAGATCTGTGGCGCGGTAGACCTCGCCCATCCCGCCGCGGCCCAGCAGTCCGATGATGCGATAGCGCCCGCCCAGCAGCGTTCCCGGGGCAAAGCGCCCCTCGTCGGCGAGCGACGAGGAAGAAGAGGTGAGGGACGAAATCGCGTCCGCTCCGACCGCGACCGTCTCGGCGATGGATGGCGGGGTCTCGCGCTCCATATCGTATGATTCTACAGCGCCGTGAAGACCGCGCGGTGGCTATTGGCCGAACATCTCGGTGAGAACCCGTCCGACGGAGCCGCTGGGAGTCTCCACTTCGAGGATCGTCGCCAGGGTTGGGGCGATGTCGTTCACCGCGATGGTGCCATCGTAGCGCCCCGGCCTTATGCCGCTGCCCAGAAAGACAACCGGAACGTGATTGTCGTAGCCGTAAGGAGACCCGTGCGTCGCCGTGCTCGTGGTGAAAAGCCAGTAGGGTTCGGGGACAAATTCGAGATCGGGCGATCGCTCGAGGTTGAACCCGTTCTCGATCAGGCGCGTCACGGCGTCGTTCGGAAGCGCACCGGCCGCCAATTGCGAGCGCGTGTAGACCCGTGCGATATGCGGCACCTGCATCGCCGCCGCCGCGGCAACGCGTTCCACTTCGGCGAGGTCCAGATTTTTCGTCGAGATGAAGTCGCGATTCAAGTAGAGTTGCAGATCCGAGCTCCCCAGGATCCAGTTCCCGTCGCCGTACTTCTTTACCAGGGCCGCCTGAACCGCATCGCGGACGGCGCCCGGAGCCATGCGGCCGCCCGGCATGTGGTTGGCTGCATCTTCCGCCGCCGAGGGAGCTACGCCGTGATCGCCGGTCAGGACGATTAGGGTGTTTTCGAGCCCGACCTGGCGATCGATCGCTTCAAAAAGCCTGCCGAGCGCCGCGTCGGTCTGCAGCGTCACTTCGTGCTCCTCGGGCGAGTAGGTGCCGTATCGATGGCCGACGTAATCGTTCGAAGAGAAGCTCACCGCAAGCACATCCGGAACGTCGTGTTTTCCCAGTTGTTCGGCTCTCAGCGCCGCTTCCGCGAACTTCTCGACCAGTTCATTCCCCACCGGGCTGGTCTCGAGTGCCGGGTAAAGAGCGTTGAGATCTTCCGGTAGTTTGTGATTCAGCCACGTAAAGCCGCGGTATTTTGCCGCCGGCTGGGTGCTGTTGAAGTCCTTGGCCCAGCCCGGCAGGTCGGGGAAGTAGTACGTACTGCTCACGAAGTTGCCGCTCTTCGGGTCGAACCAGTACGCGCCGTTTGCCATGTGGCCGGCCGGCAGGATAGCCGCACGGTCCTTAAGCGAAACGCCGACTACCTTCGATTTCCGGGCATCCCACATCTTCAGTTCATCGCCCACCGTGCTGACCAGCAGGCGGTGCGGCGAGGACCCCTCTCCGGTTCCGCCCAGCAGCGTGGTGCCGTTGTCGCTGACGCTCGTGACCTGCTTATGCTCGCCAAAATCGTACCAGTCGTTCCCCACGATCCCGCTGAGCGACGGCGTCGCGCCCGTCAGGAATGTGCTGTGCCCGACCGCGGTCACCGTCGGGAAGTGAATGTACCGGGCGTTCGTAAAGACGGCGCCCTGGGTCAGCAGCCGTTCAAAGCCGGCGTGATACTCGGCGCGGAACCGGGTCAGGTAATCGTAGCGGAACTGGTCGATGACGATCGCGACCACCAGTTTGGGTTTCTTGGGGGTGGCGGCGATCAGGCTGGCCGCCAGGCAGAGCAGAACCAGGAGCTTCTTCATGGGATTCGAACCCCAGCGTATCATGGCGTGTGCGAGTGCATGGAGCCTGTCATCATCCCTGAACCAAACTGTCAACCGGCTGTACATCCCGAATCGGATACTGTGTCCACGCGATGTACAGAGACGCCGCCGCCAGCCGGCAAACTAAAGATTTGAAACGCGGAGCTTTCTGGACGCACAAATGCAATTGATCAGGTCGCGATGGCAAAGAAAGAACTGGCAACCATGACCAAGACGAAGCCCTTCCTCGAAAAATCGAAAGACCGGAGAAGCAAATCCAGATTCCCGTTGCAGCGCGAACTCCGATACAAGGTGTTGAGCGACCAGCGTGTCGTCGAGCAAGGGCTCGGCAGAACTGTAAACATCGGAAGCGGCGGCGTCGCCTTTCGGCTGGATCACGATCTCCCGCCTGGCTGCCTGGTGGAACTTTCGATCAGTTGGCCCGTCCTGCTCGATAGCAGTTGCGCGGTTCGCCTGGTGACCTATGGCCACCTGGTCCGCAGCCGGTCCGGCCTCATCGCCTGCACGGTCGAACGGTACGATTTCCGGACCCAGGGCCGCGTGATGCAGGCACTTCCTGCCCGCACGGATTCCATTTTTCAACGTTGGGCGAATAATCTGAGGCGCGAAACTCTGCGGGCGGACGTCCCCCAGGCTTCCGCGAGCTAGTCGGAGGATTTGGCCGGCGCCGGTTTGCTTTCGGTTTTGCTTTCGGATTTGCTTTCGGATTTGGCGGACTCGCTCTTGGACTCGGACTTCCCGTTGGAAGAAGAAGAAGAAGGCAACTTCCCGTTCCGGCCGTAATCCGTCACGTACCAGCCTGTACCCTTGAACTGGAGCGCAGGAGCGGAAATCAACCGCTCCAACTCACCGCCGCAGCCCTCATGCACCGTCAGGAGCTCGTCGGAGAATTTCTGCCTCACCTCAAACGTTTCGCCACATTTGTGACACCGATAATCGTAAAGCGGCATATTGCTTGTGAGAAAACGGGTAACAACCCTTAAACCCGATTGTATCAGATGCCGCCGGACTCGAATCGATTCGGCCTGTAACTGCCGCCACATCAGTAGCGTGGAAATGGTCCGCCGGGCAATTTTCGCGAGGCGCTAACCTTTCCGTGCTTCCGGCCGTCTTAACTGGTGCGATGATCCGGCGAGCTGCCATTACGGGCTTCCTGGCGCTCGGCCTGCTGCTGGCCGTGCCGAAAACGGCGCCGCTCTATGGCCGGATTGTCGATTCCGCCCAGAGTTTCCAGCGGCATTTTGAGCAACTGGGGGCGGGAAAGTCGATGAGCCCGCTGGAACGCTTTTTCTTCAGCCTGGCGTTGACGAATACCCGCGCGTCGACCTCGTGCACCGTCTGCCTTCCGGAACGCACGTAGACCGGCGGCGTAGGCCTTGCGGCCTGCGCCGCCTCCGTGAAACGGCGGCTACTTCTTTTTGTGGGTAGTGCGCTTCCGGACGGCCGGATGGGCAGGTGCGCACGGATCGGTCTTCAGGCCGGTGATCTTATCCTTGTTGCTTTCCATCGTCAGCATGAACGGGTCGCGCGTGAACGCGCGGGGAATTCCATCGAACTCGATTTCGCCCGCCACCGGCTTGCCCGTGAGCGGCGCCTCCAGCTTTAGCGTGATCTCCGGGATGCCCGTAACGCCAGGCTTGGTCGGGTCGCTGATCGCCACCACCAGTTCCTTCGACCGGCATGCCGGTTTTCCTTCTACGATTATGCCCCTGAGGGCGCGGCCGCTTTCACCGTGCACGTCCGCATCTTTGAGCTGCCCCTCGAAGTACTGCTGCCCGTTGGTGTCCGAGAGCTGGCCTTTGATCCCCATCCAAAGAGCGTATTGCGGATGGTCCTGCGTGAATTCCTTCTGCTTGCGGGCGGCGACTGCCGAGGCAGTCTCGATGCTGAACCCGGCGGGCGGCAGCGGCGAAGTCTTGGCCAGTTCTTTCAGCTGGTCAAGCCCGTCCGTGGTGCCGTGGTACGTGTTGTACGCGCTCGAGGCGTAGTCCGTAATCTTCTTCGGGTCCGTGGTGCCGCCGAGGCTCGGATCCACCACCGAGGCGCGCACGAACTCGTAAATCGCCCGGGGGCCGAGGTCGGTCGCCTTGTCAGGCTGGCTGCGCGCTTCGCAGGCCAGGGCCGTGCCGAGATTGTACGAGATCGACGCAAGGTCCGGGTAGAGGGAAAGCGCTTTGGTGTAAGCTGCCTCCGCCGCCGCGCAGTCCTTCGGATTCTTCGCCATGGCCTGGTTGCCGGGTACTAACGCAATCGCCCCGAGCGCCGTCTTCGCGCGCTTCTCGATATCGGCGCGGGCGGCAGCCCATTGCGCGTCCGTGGTCGGCGCCGGCTTGTTCTCGGAGACGAAATATTTCGGCGCGAACTCCAGCAGTTCCTTGGCCGCCTGTTCTCCCTGCGCTAACTGATCCGCGCTGGCATTGGGCATGGCGGCCGCGTTCCACGCCACCTGGTAGAGTACGTTCAGCTTGCTTAGTCCGCCGTCCTTGCCGGGGAAGACCGTATCGAGGCCTTTGTCCATCAACTGCTTGCCGTAGTCCAGGACTTTGGCGGGCTGGGCAGGGTTCATTTTGCTGTAGGCCAGCATGTACATGTACAGCCGGTCGTCTTTGTAGTCCGAGTCCGGGTACTTTTGTGTCCAGGTGTCGAGATCCTGAATCTCTTTTTGCGGAGTGTTGGCGTCCTTGATTGCCTGGTTATAAATGTCGTACTCGCCCTGGTCCTTGACCTTCTTGGTCTTGGCAGCGGCCGCAGGCTGTCCCGAAGACGGGGCGGCAGCCTGGGCCTGAAGGAACGGTGCCGCGCCTGTCAGAACGAAGGCGCCAATGACGGCCGTAACCGCGACACTCT
This sequence comes from Bryobacterales bacterium, assembly GCA_963796485.1. Lineage (GTDB taxonomy): Bacteria > Acidobacteriota > Terriglobia > Bryobacterales > Bryobacteraceae > CAWCDJ01. The sequence goes on along the minus strand of CAWCLV010000004.1, from coordinate 196,566 downwards.
CCAGTATCTGATCGATTGTTTGATTGATTAGTTTGCGAACCACGAAAGAACCCCCAAAAGTGGAACCGGCGGCCGAAGCCGCCGGTTCTCCGTGCCTGATTATCTACTTTTTCTTGCCGGCGGCTTTTTTCACCCCGACCCTCGGGGGTGCGCACGCTTCCATCTGTAATCCGTCGATCTTTCCCTTTTCCGTATCCATCGTCAGCATGAAAGGATCTTTGGTGAATGCCGAAGGCGCTCCGTCGAACTGAATCTGACCTCCCGCCTGCGGTTTACCCGTCAGAGCGGCATCCAGTTTCAGCGTGACTTCCGCGTGCTGAGCATCCGAGATCGCCACTACCAGCTCTTTGGAGCGGCACGCAGGCTTCGCGTCGATGACTGTACCTTTCAACGCCTTGCTTCCATTTTGCCCTGCGATTTCCGTTCCTTTCATGGTCGATTCGTAATATTGGTCGCCATTTGTATCCGCCAGTTGTCTCTTGATCGACATCCAGAGCGCCAGTTGCGGATTCTTCTCCATGAACTCTTTCTCTTTTTCGGCCGCGACCTCGGAAGCCGTCTTGATTTTGAAATCGGCGGGCGGTAAAGGAGATTGCACCGCGAGCTGCTTCAACTGCTGCAGTCCCTCGGCGTCGGGGCCGTGGTAGGAAGTGTAGACCTTGTCGAGGTAGGCGGCCGCGGTTTTGTTGGTGGCTGCTGCGTCCGGCCCCCACTTGCCGGCATCGAGAGCCGCGGCGCGGGCCACTTCATAGATGGCCGCGGGCGCTTTCTCCGGCTTCCGCTGGGCGATCTGCGCCCCGCCGAGCGCGAAGGCGATCTGCGGGCAATCCGGGTATTGCTGAAGCGCTTTCGTAAATGCCGCCTCGGCCCCTTCGTAATCCTTCTTGTTTTGCGCCTGAGTTCCCGGCAGCATCGCCACGAATAACAGGGCGGCGCGCATGTCGGACTCGACTTTCGCCTTGGCCTGGTTCCACTGATCTTCGCTGGCCGCCGCCGGCTTGTTGGCAGCCACGAAATACGTCGGAACGAAATCCAGCCCTTCCTTGGCCGCCTTTTCGCCGATACCCAACTGTTCCGGCGTGGCGTTTGGCAACTGCCGGATGCTGTACGCCGACAAGGCGTAGATATTGAGCGCGTCGAAAGGAGAATAGGTGGACTTGATTTCCTTCTGCATCAACTGTGAGGCGATTTCGAGCACTTTCGCCGGCTGATTCGAGCCGCTATAGGCCCGGAGGTAATAGTACGTCCGCTCGTTTGCGAAATCCGTTTGCGGGTACTTCTGAGTCCACGTATCCAGGTCCGTTACGGCCTTCGTAAAGTTGTTGCCGTTGACGTCCTTAACCACGTCGTTAAAGACCGTGTACTCGCCCTGATCTTTATATTTCTTCTCGGGTTTGGCTGTACCCTGTGCGTTTGCCTGCCGGGCGGCGCCGGCGAAAACGATCGCGCCGATAGCGGCGATGGCCGCCATTCTTCCCATCATCCGATTGCCTCTATGCACGTGCGCCTCCTGCCTAATTCCGGCTCCGCTGTCGCAATTTTCCGCTGTCGACTGGGCGTAGGCGTCCCTGGCGTGCCGCCGTGGACACTTGCGGAGTATAGCCAAACCACTTTCGCGGCGCAACTCATTCGACTCCGCTCGCGACCGTCTGGTTCCGAATCCCAAATCATATCAGATCAACGCTATCCTGGAAGTCTTCCCTCCATGCGATACCTGGATCTTTCGGTCATCCTGATCTACCTGGTCGCGATCACCTGGTTCGGCGCCCACTTCCGCACGGGCAGCAAGAGCCTTCGCGATTACTTCCTGGGTGGCCGCTCCGCACCATGGTGGGCGATCGGCCTCTCCATCGTCTCCGCGGAAACGAGTACCCTGACCATCGTTGGTACCCCTGCGTTGGCTTTCACCGGTGATATGGGTTTCCTGCAGTTGGTGCTGGGATACCTTCTGGCACGCATCGTCATTTCCGCCATTTTCCTGCCGCAATATTTCCGCGGCGAAATGTTCACGGCTTATGAACTGATGCGGCGCAGGTTCGGCGAACGGATCCGGAAACTCACCGCCTCAATATTTCTTGTGACGCGCGCGCTGGCCGAAGGGGTACGCGTGTTCGCGATATCGCTGGTCATCTCGATCGTTCTCGGAACCGGTGAAATCCCTTCGATTGTTTTGATTGTCGTGTTGACCCTGTTCTACACTTTCGAGGGTGGCATGACCGCCGTCATCTGGACCGACGTAGTACAGATGGCCCTCTACGTCGCCGGCGCCCTGGTCAGCTTTTTCGTGATTCTCGGCCAGATCCACGGCGGCTGGGCTCACGTTGCCGCGGTTGCCGGGGCGGCCGGGAAATTCACGGTCTTCCACTTCCAATTCGCGCCGAGCATGGCTTTCTTCTCCCAAACGTACACCTTCTGGGCCGGTCTCCTGGGGGGCTGCTTCCTGACGATGGCCAGCCACGGCACCGACCAGCTCATGGTGCAGCGCCTCCTCAGCGCCCGCAACGAGGAGCAGAGCCGCATTGCGCTGTTCGGAAGCTGGATAGTCGTTCTCGTGCAATTCACCCTTTTCCTGCTGATCGGAGTCCTGCTGTGGGTCCACTATCGCGATACCGGCCGTCCGGCTCCGCTGCAGACCGACCGCATTTATCCCCAATTTATCTGGAACAGCCTGCCGAGGGGCGTCGCCGGGCTCGTGACCGCGGCCATACTCGCCGCCGCCATGGCGAATCTGAGCGCCGCGCTCAACTCCCTCGCTTCGACCACCGTGGTCGATTTTGTCCGGGCGCGCTCCCGCGAAATGAGCGAAGCTCGTGCGATGCGGATCGCCCGTTGGGCCACGATCGCCTGGGGCGTCGTGCTGCTGGCGATTGCCATCGGCGCCCGGCATTCGCGCTCGGTGCTGGAAGCCGGTCTGACCATCGGTTCCATCCCCTTCGGCGCGCTGCTCGGCGTATTCCTGCTGGGAGTCCTCACGAAAAAACCGGGAGAAGCCTCCGCTATCGCCGGTGTGATCTGCGGCTTGACCACCGTCATCTACGTCCATTTCGCGACCCCTATCGCGTGGACCTGGTATGTCCTGATCGGGACGGTGGTAACCTTCGGCGTGGGGCTCCTGGCATCGCTCTTCGAAAAGCTCCCGGAACCCGGCAGCGACGCGCCGCATCTTGGGTCTCATTAGGCCATTAATGGAAAAAACCTCCCCCCGCAATGAACTGAAGCGAGACCTGGGTACCTGGGCCGCCGCGTCGATCGTGGTCGGCACCGTGATCGGCAGCGGCATTTTTCTAGTGCCGCAGGCGATGGTGCAGCGCGTCGGCACGCCCACGATGGTTTTCTTTGTCTGGGTCTTCGGAGGCCTGCTTTCCCTGGCCGGAGCGCTGAGCTACTCCGAACTGGCGGCCGCCATGCCGGAGGCGGGCGGTGAATATGTCTACCTCCGCGAGGCGTACGGCCCGCTGTGGGGCTTTTTGTATGGTTGGACGCAGATGTGGGTGGCGAAAAGCGGCTCGATTGCGACGCTGGCGACCGGATTTTTCTATTATTTAACGAATTTTTTTCCTACTTTGGACCGTGTTTTCTACCGTGTTCCGCTGCCGCTCGGACCGCACGGCGGTCCTCTCGAACTCCGCTACGGGCAGCTGTTCGCCATGGCCCTGATTCTCTCTCTGGCCTGGCTCAACTACTTCGGGGTGAAAATCGGCGGTGATGTCCAGGTTGCCGTGACGGGCGTAAAAGTGGCGCTTATCGCCTTTGTTATCATCGCCGGACTGGCATTCGGCTCAGCCCACTCCGCGGTTGCCGCCGCCGCTCCGGTGGCGCCCTTAACGTTTGCCGGCTTCTTTGCGGCACTGGTGGCGGCGCTCTGGGCGTACGACGGATGGAATAACGTGAGCATGGTCGCCTCGGAGGTCCGCCAGCCCCAGCGCAATTTGCCGCGCGCTCTGATCTGGGGAACGATTTCGGTTATCGGGATCTATTTATTGGCAAATAGCGCGTATTTTCACGTACTCACGGCGCCGGAAATCGGCGCTACCCCGCGCGTGGCGGCGGAAATGATGCGCCGCGTCATGGGCAACGGCGGCGCCGGCGCGGTCTCGATCGCCGCCATGATCAGCATTTTCGCCGCTCTGAATGGTTCCATCCTCTCTGGTTCGCGGGTGCCGTATGCCGCGGCGCGCGACGGCTATTTCTTCCGCGCGATCGAACGCGTTCACCCGCGCTACCACACGCCGTCCGTTTCGATTCTCGCCCTGAGCGCGTGGGCCGCATTGCTGGTTCTTTCCGGCCGCTACGACCAGCTTTTCACGTACGTGATTTTCGCCAGTTGGATTCTCTACGGCATGACTACCGCCGCGGTGATCGTCCTCCGCAGGAAACGACCGGACCTGCCGCGGCCCTACCGCACTATAGGTTATCCCTGGGTGCCTGCCGTTTTTGTGATGGTAGCGGCCGTTTTAGTACTTTCCACATTAATTGACTCGCCGCGCGAATCTTTGATGGGCATTGCCTTGATTATCTTGGGTCTGCCCTTCTATTTTTATTGGAAAAATAAACGAGCCGCCTGATAACACGGCCTCGTACTAGTTCGCACGTTCCGTACGGACACGCGCAATTAGGGGCGTTTGTTTTTCCGGCTTTCTATTGAAATTCGCGCGGAATGGGAGGAAAATTGAGTCAGACACTCGAAAGCAGTGTCCATTCGGCCACGTGTCCTGCAAACCGGCAGTCACGGCCGGGAGGGCAAAAGTGATGGACGTAAGTAAAATCCTTTCGGATCTGCGCGATGAGCGCCAGCAAATTGAAGAGGCAATCCTGAGCCTCGAGCGCCTGGCGCGCGGACGCGGGCGCCGCCGCGGACGGCCGCCGGCCTGGATGGCGGAAGTCACTACGAAGCGCCGCGGGCGGCCGCCAGGCAGCAAGAACAAAGTCAACGCCGCGAGCGCGACCAAGGGCACCGCCGTAGCGTAAACACCGCCGATAAATCGAAAAAGGGCCGGGGATCCATGGGGATCTCCGGCCCTTTGCGCTTTTTTCCGGATTATCCGCTACAAACGTTGCGGAGCCGAGCCCAGTTTCACCCTGACTTCCTGTTTCCGGGCGCCGCGGTAGAGCGTCATTGTCAGCCACTCTCCGCCCCGCTTACGGCTCATGATGCGCTGCAGCGTTTCATTACCCTGGACCGGCTGGCCGTCAATGTCCGTTATCAGGTCGCCGCCGATTCCAATCGGATAATTCGAAACAATCACGCGCCGCGTCGGCCCCCGCAGGCCGTATTCCGCCGCGGGAGAGCCGGGCTCCACCCTCTGAATCAGCAGTCCCTCCGCCGGGAGGTTCAGCATCTCCGCCAGATCTCCGAACACCGGCAGCGCGCTGATTCCCAGAACGGGACGTGAAATCTGGCCGTTTCGCGTGAACTCGTCCAGCATCCCCTTCGCCCGGTTGATGGGCAGCGCAAATCCGAGCCCGATATTTCCTTGAGGCCCGTAAATCGCCGTGTTGATCCCGATCACATTTCCGTGCGAATCGAGCAGCGGACCGCCGCTGTTGCCGGGATTAATCGCCGCGTCCGTCTGGATCATGCCTTCCAGCCGTTCCTCTTCCGTTTCGATGCTGCGGTCCAGGGAACTCACGACCCCCGTGGTAAGCGTGCCGCCGAAATTGAAGGGATTGCCGATGGCCAGCACCTTCTGCCCGACCACCAGGTTCTCCGAGTCGCCCAACCGGAGCGCCGGCAGTTTGCGCCCGGCGTCGATTTTGATCAGCGCCAGGTCGTTGCGCGGATCCACCCCGAGGGGAACCGCTTTATACGTCTTTTTGTCCGCCAGGGTGACGGTCAGCTGCGCGGTTCCGCGCACCACGTGGTAATTCGTCAGGATCTGGCCGTTCGAGTTGATGATGAATCCCGATCCGGCGCCTTTGCCCTGGGAGGTCCCCCAGAACCAGTCTTCCTGCACCACGATCGACGTGATGCTCACGGTCGCATCTTTGGCGGCGCGGTAAATGTCGATATTGTTCTGCTCATCGGATGTATAGCCGCCCGTCGTGGCCGCCGAGGCGGGTTCGGTCCAGAGCCGCTCCGCGTTGTGCACCGGCCTCAGAATGCTGCCCACGTCCCATCGCGACGCGGAGGTAAGGTAGAGAAACACCGTGACCAGTGCTGCCGCCAGGGCAAAGGGTCGCAAAACTCTCATGATTCGATTCTCCGTAAGACTTCGTACACGGCACGGGTCTGCCGCAGGGTGTCTTCTTTCTCTCCAGATGTATCTATGACGAAATCGGCGAATTTTCGTTTCTCGGCCAGCGGCATTTGCCGCGTCAGCCTGGCCTGGATATCGGCGTTCGACGCACCCTCGCGCCGCAGCGCGCGCTCCACCTGCTGCTCCTCCCGGCAGGTCACGAGGATGATCTTGTCGAACCGCTTGTAGCTGCCGGTTTCAATCAGAATGGCAGCCTCCACCACGACAATCCCGTCCGGTTGCCGCCGGGCCCACTCGGCGATCAACTCGTCCTCCCGCCGTAAAACCGGGGGGTGCACCAGGCTGTTCAGCCGCTCGAGCCGCGCGGCGTCGCCGAATACCTGCGCCGCCAGGGCTTTGCGGTCGATCCCACCCTCCGGCCGCAGAATCGACGTCCCGAATTCCCGAACGACCTCTTCGTACGCCTCGCCCCCGGGGGCCAGCACCTCGTGCCCCAGTTCGTCCGCCTGGATCAGCAGGCAACCGTAGCCGGCAAGCGCTTCGCCCACGAAGGACTTTCCGCAGGCAAGACCGCCCGTAAGTCCCACCTTCAGCATGCGGCCGACCGGCGCTCCGCCGATGCCACCGTGTTCACCATCAGCATGGCGATGGTCAGGGGCCCGACCCCGCCCGGCACCGGCGTGTAGGCGGCGGCCTTTTCCGCCATATCCAGCGGATGGACGTCGCCCACCAGCACGTTCCCGCGTTTATCGAAAGCCGCCAGCTTTTCCGCGGAATTGCGGAAAATACGCGCCACCTGCTCTCGATTTTCGACCCTGGTGGTGCCGACGTCGATCACCGTCGCGCCGGGCCGGATATATTCCGCGGTAATCGCGGCCGGCCGCCCCATGGCCGCGACCAGGATTTCACCCTCGCGGCACACCGCCGCCAGGTCCGGCGTCTTCGAGTGGCAGATCGTGACGGTGGCGTGCTCGTGCAGCAGCAGCATCGCCACGGGTTTCCCCACGATGTCGCTGCGGCCCACTACCACGGCGCGTTTCCCCGCGATGGGGATCCGGTAGCGCTTCAGGATTTCTATAATGCCCGCCGGAGTGCAGGCGCGGGGCCCCGGCAGGCCGGCCACCAGTTTCCCGACATTCATGGGGTGAAACCCGTCCACGTCCTTCTCGGGCGCGACGGCCAGCAGAATCCGCTTGGTGTCCACCTGTGCAGGCAGCGGAAGCTGTACCAGGATGCCGTCGATATCGTGGCGCGAATTCAAATGCTCCACGATGGCCAGCAGTTCCTCCGTCGAGACCGTGTCCGGTGGCGTCACCGACTCCGAGTAGATCCCGAGGTCATGGCAGGATTTAATCTTGTTGCGAACGTAAATCTCCGAGGCCGGATTGTTCCCCACCAGAACCACTGCGAGTCCGGGCGGCCTTCCCTGCGCGGCGATCGCGGTCACCCGGGGCCGCAGTTCGTTCTTGATCTCATCGCGCACGCGATTCCCGTCGAGAATCAATGACATTAATTCTAATGATAACTTGCCGGCCCGAGTCACTGGACGCGCAGCAGCGATGCCGGATCGATTCGCAGCGCCTGCCGGGCCGGCAGCACGCAAGCCGCGAGCAAAAGCCCAATGAGCAGCCCCGTGCAAACGGCATAGACCGCCGCCCCGGGTGCGATCACGCCGGCGATCGACGTCCGAATCAGCCGCACGGTCCACATCGAACAGAGGAGCCCGCATGCGCCCCCGAAACCGCCGGCCGCGAACGCGCGAGCGGCCAGGGACGAGAGCACGCGCCGGTTTCCGGCCCCCAATGCTACCCGGATCGCGATCTCGCGGCGCCGCTCCGCCACCCTCCAGGCGGTGATTGCGAACAGTCCGCCCAGCGCGAGCAGGGTGCCGGCCCCCGCCAGAAGGCCGCAGGCCAGCGCAGCCACCCGGATCTGAAGTGCGCCCGCCGCCACCTGTTCCTCCCCCGTGCGCATGTCGAGCAGGGGTTCGCGCGGCGCCACCCGCGCCAACGTCTGCCGCAGCGCCGGAGCCAGCGGGAGCGGCGGCCCGGATGTCCGCACCAGAACCGTGAACTCCGGCCGGATCGCCTGGGCCATCGGCAGAAAGAAATAGGGAATGCGGGCTTCCGAAAGCGGATGATATTGCGCGTCCGCCGCCACTCCGACCACCTGCCGCGCGGCGGATTCGCCCGTGATTTTCACGCTCCGGCCCAGCGGGTTCTCGTGCGGCCATAAGAGCTCCGCCGCGCTGCGGTTCACGACAATCGCGGGCGGTGCGCTTTCGTTGTCGGAAGGCAGGAACCCGCGGCCCGCTTCGAGCGGCATGCGGGCCGTTTCGAAATACCCGTCCGAAACCACGTTGCCCTCGATCTCCTGCGGCCCCGCGGCGCCCGGGACGGCGAATTCTCTGGTCCAGCGAATATTGCCCGGCAGTGCCGACCATATCAAAGCCGCCTCCGGAAAACGGCCCCGCCGCAAGCCGTCCAGCAAGTCACGGCAGACCCGATCAGCGGCGCCCGGCGACCCGCTGGTATCGACCGTGGCCAGCAGCGTCCGCGAAGAGTCGAAGCCCAACCGGCGGGTCTGCCATGCGGCCAGGCTTCCCGACAGCGTCGCGGCGGCAATCATCACGGCCATGGCGCACGCTACCTGCGATCCGACGAAGAGGTCGCGCAGCCCGATGCCTGCCAGCCGCGGGAAAATCGGTCGCGCGCCCGCTCCGCGTAGTCCGTTGACCAGGTCGAGCCGTGAGGCCCTGATGGCGGAGAGTCCGCCGGTGGTCATCCCGATTGCCAGCGCACCGGCCGCGCTCCACGCCACCGCGCGCAGGTCCGGCGTGAGGTTGAGGTTCAGCGACACGATCGAAATCCGCCCGAAGGCCCCCATCCCTTTCGTCATCCAGAGCCCCAGCGGCACGCTGATCGCGATGGCGGGCAGCGTCAGCGCGAAGGCTTCCGCGATGGCCTGCCGGAACATCCTGCCGCGTCCGGCGCCCAGCGCCAGCCGGGTGGCCAGTTCCCGCTCCCGCGCCGCCGCGAGTCCCAAAAGAAGGTTCATCAGGTTAAAGCAGGAGATCAGCAGCACGGCTCCGGCAACGCAGGCGAGCAGCGACATGTACCGTACCGCGGCTTCCCGGTAAGCCGGAAAGAAGCGGGCTTTTTGCGCGGGCAAAGCGACGAACACGGCGTCGGCGTAGGTCTTCGGATAAGAGGACGCCAGCCGTTTCTGGAGCACGTCCAGCGCCGCCTGAAGCGCCGGCAGCGTGGTGCCCGGTTTCAGCCGCCCTATCATCATGAGCCACCGCATATCGCGGCGGTTCCGGTAGTCCAGCGTGGCGAAGGGCGGGGAAACGCGCGGCAGCATCGCCATCGGCAGCCATACCGCCGGGGGCTCGCCCCAATCGAGCAGCGTTCCGGCAAAGTCGCGCGGCATCACCCCGACTACCGTCACCGGCACACCGGCCAGCCGGATGGTGGCCCCTATGGTCGAGGCGCTCCGCTCGAACCTGCTCTGCCAGAGCGCATAGCTGATCACGGCGACCGGCGGCGCCCCCGGCCGGTCATCGCCGCTGCCGAACACACGGCCAGCGGCCGGCGTTACTCCCAGCGTCCGGAAATAGTCGCCCGTGGCGATCTCGGCGGCGGCCCGCATGGTCTCTCCTCCGGCTTCACAGGCAAGCGGAAGCCGCACGAACGCCGCGGCGGAGGAGACGGCTCCGGGGATCGACCCGAGGTCCCGGTAATCCGGCATCGAGTTGGAGAGATACCGCGCTTTCGAACGCGAGTAGCCGTAGATCGCGGCGAGCGAGTTGGCGTCGCGCAGGCCCATCGGGCGAAACAGGACCGCGTCTGCCAGCGTGAGCGCGGCCATCCCGATAGCGACCGCAAGCGCCAGGGGAACAATCGCCGCCAAGGCGAACCAGGGTCTCGATCGGAGCAGGCGGAACCCGAGACGAACGTCCTGCAGCATGGCCGTATTCTACTCCCGCTGGCGAATGTGTTCTCCCGAACAGCGACCGGTTCGGTTCGCAGGGCGGAGTTGATAGAATCCTCCCATTGTCGAAAGGAGCTGGTATGCGTATCTCCCGAATTGCTGTTCTTCTTTCCGCTCTCGTCGGCTTGTGTTCCGCGGCCTGCGTCCAGAGCAACCTCACCACGGGAACCCAGTCCAGCGGAGCAGTCTATGTTTTGTACCAGCCGGAAAGCGGTTGCTGGAATGGGGACCTTGTCGTGTTCGCGCACGGCTACGTCGCGCCGGGTTCGCCCATCGCCGTTCCCCAGGATCAGCTGACCATCGGCGGCCTTTCGCTGCCGGGGACCTTCAATGAACTCGGCTATGCCTTCGCCGCCTCCAGCTTCAGTAAGAATGGCCTGGCGATCGTTCAGGGGGTCAACGACACGCGCGATCTGGTGCAGAATATTCTCGATCCCACGCTCAAACCGAAGCGTGTGTACCTGATCGGCGCCTCCGAAGGGGGCCTGGTCACCGCACTTTCGGCCGAGCAACTGCCCGGGGTCTACAACTCCGCGGGGGCCGCCTGCGGGCCGATCGGCAACTTTCAGGCACAGATCAACTACTTCGGCGATTTCCGCGTGATCTTCGATTACTTCTTCCCCGGTGCGATCCGTGGCACGGCAATCGATATCGACCCGGAGGTGATTGCGGACTGGTATACCGTTTACGTCCCCAAAATCACCCAACTGCTCGCCGCGCAGCCCGCTGCGACGGCCCAACTGCTCAAGGTAATGAAGGCGCCGGTGACCAGCGATCCGGCGACCGTCGTCGAAACCATCCTCGGCGCCCTGTGGTACAACGTATTTGGCACAGCGGACGCGAACGCGACGCTGGGCGGCCAGCCCTTCGACAATCACAGCCGGCTGTATTTCGGGTCGTCGAACGACATTTTGTTGAACTTCCGGGTGAAGCGTTACACAGCTACCCCTGCGGCACTCGCGGCCGTAGCCGCTCACTACGAGACTTCCGGGCGGTTACAGATACCGCTGATCACTCTCCACACCACGGGCGATCCTGTAATTCCCTACTGGCACGAGCCGCTCTATACAGCGAAAACGCTGGTCGCCGGCGATCTCTTCGAGCGGACCAGCCTCCCGGTCTTCAGCTACGGCCATTGCGCGTTCAGCGCGGCGGACGTGCTGGGCGCTTTTGCGCTGGTGGTTTTGCGCGACAGCGGGCTCGATCTGAATTACCAGATCCAGGGCGTATTGCAGTCGTCAACCCGATAGGGGTCACGGGACGGGCGCCGCCGGAAAACTCAGAGCGTAGACTTGACGCCGCAGCGGGCCAGGGTTTCCCGTACCTTTTCGGACACTCGCGTCCGCGCTTCGGCGCTTCGGGGTCCGCGGTCACGGCGGCGGCGAACGGGCCTTGCCACACTGATAGCTGGAACGCTCTGTGCCCAAATCGGACATTATCGTGATCGGCGCCTCGGCAGGAGGCGTGCAAGCTCTTCGGGTGATCGCAGCCGGCCTGCCGCCCAATCTCGACGCGGCGCTTTTCGCGGTCCTGCATATCGGCGCCGGGATCGACGGGCACAGCGACTTGCCGGCGATTCTCAACCGCGCCGGCCGCCTCCCCTCCAAGCACCCGGTGGACGGGGAAACCATCCAGCACCGCATGCTCTATCTCGCTCCGCCCGATTGCCACATGCTGCTGTCGGGCGACAAAATCCGTCTCTCGCACGGACCGAGGGAGAACAACACGCGCCCCGCCATCAATCCCCTGTTCCGATCCGCCGCCCACACCTACCGCGGCCGGGTCGCGGGCGTGATTCTGACGGGCTTTATGGACGACGGTACCGCGGGCCTGGCCGAAATCAAACGGCGCGGCGGGGTAACGATCGTCCAGGATCCCTCGACCGCCATCCATCCCGAGATGCCCGCGAACGCCATCGCACACGTCGAGGTGGATCACGTCGTGCCGCTGGAGCGCATACCGGCCCTGATCGCGGAACTTCCGGCAACGGAGCGTGCCGGCGTGGAAACTGAAGAATCGCTAAAGCGCCAGCTTATGGAAATGGCGTGCCCGGAATGCGGAGGACCCATCTGGCACGAACGTCAGGGAAGAATCGTCGAGTTCCGATGCATCGTCGGCCATGCCTACTCACCGCTGGCCATCGCTGCCGAAAACAAGGAGGCCGTCGAGCGAGCGCTCTGGGGGGCGCTGGTCACCTTGGAACAAGCCGCCATCCTCGATGAAAAGCTGGCTTCCGAGGTGGGCGCAGAAGCCGCGCAGGACGCCGAAAAAAAACGCGAGTGGGCCGAAACCATTCGCGGGCTTCTAGACCGTCCGTGAATCGTTCAGCGGGACCGCGACCGCCGCCGCCCGCCCGCGGTCTCCGAAAGTTTCACCGATGCCGGCCCGTGCCGCGAGATCTCGACCGCCGGCTTCAGAGACTCCGCCACTGCCCGCGCATCTTCCGCGTCCAGCATCGCCTGCAACTCGGTGGCGACATCCAGAAATTTGCGGTAGCGCGGCTCCCAGATCTTTAGGAAAGGCCTGGGGTCCAGCCGCCCTTCGACGGGTCCCCGGCGGTACAGCCGTTCTTCAAACGCCTGGCTCACCAGGTTTTTCTCGAGACGTTCGCGACAGGCATCTTTGAGGATTCCGGCGAGCCACAATAGTTCCTGTCGGTCCAGGCGGGCGAGGGGATGATCGGCGGACATTGAATATCCGAATATATCAAATGGAGCGCACCGGCATGGTCACAATATCGTCGATCCGGATCTGTTCCTTGATGACAAAGGGCTCGCCGTACCTGACCCCGATCTGGTGCCCGTAAAAACGGGCCACCGCGCCCAGCCGCTCGCGGATTTCCACCTCGTCCGGGAACAGCGAGGCTCCTTCGCCTGCCTCGCCATACTGGGAGGCGTAGCTGAGCAGCGCCTGCATGCGCCGGTCGAACTGGGCGCTGATGTCCACGATGAACGACGGCCTTACGTCGGCGTACAGGCTGGCGTATAGAATCTTCGCCGGGCGGAACGGCTCCGAGTTGGCATCGAGCTTGCGCAATCCGGCGAGGAAGCAGGCCTCGAAGCCGATCTCCGCGCAGCGGTAGTGGTCCGGATGCCGCGCCTGCCAGTAGGGCAGGATCACGGTTCTCGGCTGCAATTCCCGGATCTTCAGGGCCAGTGCCGTGCGCGCTTCGAGGGTGTTTTCGAGTTTCGCGTCCGGCATCCGCAGGTTCCCGCGCCACGCCAGGGCCATGTGTTTCCCGGCGGCTTCGGATTCCGCGATACGGGTCTCCGGAGTTCCGCGCGTGCCCATATCTCCCGCCGTCAGGTCGAGTACGCCCGTGCGGTAGCCCGAGTCGGACATGCGGATGAGCGTGCCGCCGCAGGTCATTTCGACGTCGTCGGGGTGCGCCGCGATCGCCAGCACGTCCAGGCTCATCTCCGCGCCTCCAGGCGCCTCAGAAACTCCTTCAACTCCACCTTGTACTTGAACGCTTTCCGCGCGTTGATCGCAATCACCGGCACCTCATCATTGTAGAGCCGGCGAAGCTCCGGGCCGGCATCGATGTCGAATTCCTCGTAGTCGAAATCGGCGTAGCGCCGCGCTTCGGCCAGGACCTTTTTCGCCTCGTCGCACAGGCAGCAGCCGGAGCGCGTGTAGAGGGTTACCAGGGGCTTCATTCCCAGTACACGTTGTGACGGGGCCGGTAGCGCCGGCGCGTCCCCATGGCGAAAATCAGCCCGATCCCGGCGATAAATCCGCCGACGTGCGCGAAAAACGCGGTCCCGCCCTGCGCCGCCGAACTCAGGCTCCCGAAACCGCCGAATAATTGCAGGCCGAACCAGTAGATGAGCATGAGCCATGCCGGCAGTTCGAACGTAAAAATGAGGAGAAACCAGGTCAGCATGAGTACGCGCGAGCGTGGAAACTTCGCCAGGTAAGCCCCCATCACCCCGGCAATCGCGCCGGATGCCCCGAGCATCGGCACGCGCGACGCCGGATCGATCAGCATCTGGGCCATTCCCGCCGCCATCCCGCACACGAGATAGAAGGCGAGGTACTTCCAGTGCCCCAGGATGTCCTCGACGTTGTTGCCGAAAACCCAGAGAAACAGCATGTTTCCCAGCACGTGCATCCAGCCCCCGTGCAGGAACATGGAGGTGAGCAGCGTGATGGGGTGGAAATAGGCCGGGCGCAGCGCGTAATGCGCGATAAACCGGTTCAGAGCGAAGGGATCCACCATGCCCAGCGTGAATTCGTGCAGGTAGATCGCCAGGTTGATTACGATCAGAATCACCGTAATCACCGGCTTCGTGTAGCTGGGCTCTGTAGCCTTTATGGGGATCATCTGCTTACTGCTTAACTGGCGGCTGCGGCGCGCGCGGCGAATTCCGGATGCGACCTGCGTTCCGCTTTTGCCACCAGTGCGCGGATTTCCGGCAGGCCCCGAATGCCGCCCCGGGCGCCTACTGCCGTGCAGTTCAGGGCTGCCATCGCGTTGGAGAACTCCAGGGCCTCTCCCATCGGCATTCCCTGCAAAACAGCATAGCAAAAGGCCCCGTGGAACACGTCACCCGCGCCTGTGGTGTCCAGGCAGTTCACCACGAAGGCGGGTGAATAGTAGTAGCGCCCGTCCATCCGCGCCATCGACCCGTGGGCGCCCAGGGTCATCGCCGCCACCTTCATCCCGTACTCGTTCTGCATGGTTTCGAGCGCCAGAAACGGGTCGTTCACCCCGGTCCACGCCGTGGGGAACTCCGAACTGGCAATCAGGTAATCGATGTTGGGCAGCACCTGGTCGAAACCGTGATAGATGGTATCCACATCGACCGTGACGGGGATCCCATGGGACTTGGCCAAAGCCGCCGCGTGCGCCACCGCCGCGGTATCGTGCCCGTCGATGTGCAGCAACCGCGCGCACGTAATCTGTTCGGCTGTGATCTCCTCCGGGTCGATCCGCAGACACTCCGGGCGACGCCAGAGAACCGTTCTTTCGCCGGTGGAGCGGTCCACGATGATGTAGGCCGATTGGTTCGGGCAGTTGCGCCGCTGCTGCACGTGGTCCAGGTTGATCCCCGTCCCGCGCAGGCTCTCCATCTGGATGCGGCCGCGCTCGTCGTCGCCGACCGCGCCGATATATTTGGTCCGCAAGCCGAGGCGCGCGCACGCCACCATGGCGCTGGCCACCTGTCCGCCCGGACTGAGCATCTCTTCCTGAAAAGGCACTTTACCCGCGTAAGCCGGGAAGTGCGGCACGACCAGTAAGGTATCGGTGGCGTTCAGTCCCACGCCAACCACGTCGAATTGGGGCATTCAGAAACATTGTAAGGGTACGCGCTGGAAAAAAACCTACACTCGGGCGAATGAAGCGTGTTTCCCAATCCGGGCGGCGGCCTGACCGGAGGACGACGGGGTATGCTGGTCGGCGGTGCAAGCGGCGGCGGTGCCGTCCATAACGTTTGCGGAATCGTAGACGGAAATAACCCGAAGCGCGGTGGGGTAGGCCTCCCGGCCTGCCCGCTTTTGAATTTACAAGCGATGGGCAGGCCAGGAGGCCTACCCTACTTATTGCCGCCAGCACCGATTTCGCAGTGCAGATCGCGAAATACATTCTGCGCGGACCTCGGGACCTGCCGGTCGAGTAGGCCCGGCCCAGGGAGGCCTGCCCCGCATACCTACCCGCGAGGCGATTTATCCCTTGACACCCACATCGGGCAATGCTAATTTTCTAGCATGGTGCTAGAAATTCAGCAGGAGGTGCGGCGATGAGCGCGATCGGGCAACTCAGCCGAAGGGAGCGGCAGATCATGGACATCCTCTACCGGCGCGGCAAAGCCTCGGCGTCCGAGGTTCGCGAGACCATGGAAGACGCTCCCGGTTATTCCGCCGTTCGGGCCATGCTGCGGGTGTTGGAGGAGAAAGGCCACGTGCGCCACCAGGAGGAAGGGCTGAAGTATGTCTACCTCCCCACGGTTGCGCGCGACAAGGCCAAGCGATCCGCCGTCAAACACGTTTTGGACACGTTTTTTTCCGGTTCGCCCGAGCAGATCGTGGCGGCGCTGCTGGATGTTTCCGCTTCCCGCCTGACCCGGGAAGAACTGGACCGCATGTCGGAAATGATCGAGAAGGCCAAAAAGGAGGGCAAATAAATGTCGAATCTGTACGCGTTGCTGGCGGCTTCGGCCTGGAAGGGAACTCTCATCCTGGGGGCCGCTTATGTCGCGGCCTGGCTACTGCGCGGCCGTTCCGCGGCATTGCGCCATCTGGTCTGGACCGCCGCGGTTGTGGCGCTTCTGGCCCTGCCGCTCCTTTCGATCGGGCTTCCGTCGCTCCCGGTGCACGCGCCCGCCGCGATCCTCGACCCCGGGCTGATGTTCCGGGTGTCAACGACAGCCTCGCCGGCTTCCGGCGCTCTGGCGGCCGGCGGGAAGCCGATCACACAGCCCGTCGCCGCTGGTTTCGACGTACGGCCGTGGCTGATTCTGTTCTGGGCCGCGGGCGCGGTTTTCGGGCTCGTGCGGATGCTGGTGTCGTGGATTGCGCTTGCCTGGCTGCGCCGCTCGTCCCGAGTGTTGACGCGTGCGGGCGTCCCGGTTCTCGATGCCGGCCCGGGCCGAATGCCCATGGTCGTGGGAATCGTCCGTCCCGCCATTCTGCTTCCCTCCGAAGCCGCCCAATGGACCGAAGAGCGCCGTGCCATCGTGATCCGTCACGAACTTGCCCATGTCGAGCGCGGCGATCTCGCCACCAATCTGCTGGCGCGCCTCGCTCTTGTGCTGCACTGGTGGAACCCGCTGGCGTGGGTCGCCTGGCGGGAGTTTCTCAAGGAACGCGAGCGTGCCGCCGACGACCTGGTGCTCGCCTCCGGCGCGCGTGCGTCGGACTACGCCGCGCACCTTTTGGAGATCGCGCGTGGCATGCAGGCCCCGGACCGCGTGGCATCGGCCGCCATTGCGATGGCCCGCCCGTCCCAACTGGAAGGCCGCCTGCTTGCGATCCTCGATTCCGGGGTGAACCGCCGCACGGTTCGGCGCACCGCCCCGGCCCTCGCCGCCGTGGCTGCGGTGGTTCTGATCGCACCATTGGCGGCGGTCCGTGCGCAGCAATCGCCCGCCGACGCGGCGAACCTCGTCAAGCAGGGCGACCAGGCGGCTAAGAATCACCAGTCAGCCGAAGCGGAAGCGCTCTATGCGAAGGCGGCTTCTCTTGGAGACTCTCCAGTTGTTGTTCGGGCTCTGTTGTATCTGGGGCGCGCGGCAGAAGGGCTGAACAATCTGCCGGCCGCCGAAGGCTTCTACGAACGCGCGTTCAACTCCAACCCGAACGGTCCGGACGCCGGCAATGCGCTCTATGCATGGGCCGCCGTCAAAGTGAAGCAAGGGGCCGACTTTGCTGAGGTCGAACCCCTTTACAAGCGGGCACTCACCCTGCAGACGGCCAACTCTTCGACGGCCGCCACCACGATGCAACTCTATGCCATGCAGTTGCGCCAGCAGAACCGGAACGCCGAAGCGGACCAATACGAGCAGCAGGCGCGCGACATCTACCGTGCCCGCATCGCGGAGTTGACGCAAAAATCCGTCGCGCCGGGGAGTGCCGCACATCGTGTGGGCGGCGGAGTCACCGCCCCCATGCTGCTCCACAAAGTCGAACCCTCGTACACCGAGGAAGCCAGGGCAGCGAAGTTCGCCGGTACCGTGCTGCTGTATGTCGAAATCGGCCCCGACGGTTTCGCGCACAACGTCAGCGTCAAGAAAGGGCTGGGAATGGGCCTGGACGAGAAAGCCATCGAAGCGGTGGAGCAGTGGACGTTCCGGCCGGGCACGATGGACGGACAGCCTGTCACCGTGGCGGCGACAATCGAGGTCAATTTCCGCTTGATGTGACGGAATCCGGCACTACTGAGGGAGCGGGCCGGCCCGCTTCCTTACGCATCCGTGAGACGAAATCCACCGAGCCGCGACCGTGAGAGGGAGCGGGCCGCCCGCTTCCTCTCACGGTCGCGGCTCGGTTTGAAACAAACGCTATTACGCGCTGACTTTCCGGTCTGCGTAACGCTTTGCCATTTCGGCGAGCGGAGTCGGTGTGTAATCGCCGACGTGGCCGGCCTGGCCGAACTGCGTCATCCGCTGGGCGACGACCTTCTTCATGGCGTCGCGGGCGGGCTTCATGTAGTCGCGCGGATCGAACTTCTCGGGCGTCTCCATGAACACCTTGCGAATGGCGCCGGTGATGGCGAGACGATTGTCGGTATCCACGTTGATCTTGCGCACGCCGTTCTTGATGCCGAGTTGAATCTCTTCGACCGGCACGCCCCACGTCGGCTTCAGCTTTCCGCCGTACTGGTTGATGATGTCCTGCAGCTCCTTCGGTACGCTGGAGGAGCCGTGCATCACGAGGTGCACATTGGGCAGCCGCTTGTGGATCTCGATCAGGCGATCCATCTTGAGCGTCTCACCGCTGGGCTTGCTGGAGAACTTGTATGCGCCGTGGCTGGTGCCGATCGCGATGGCGAGAGCATCGAGGCCCGTCTGCTTCACGAACTCCTCGGCCTGGGCGGGATCGGTGAGGTGGCTGAGGCCGTCGAGACCGGCGCCGTGGCCGTCTTCAATACCTCCGAGGCAGCCGATTTCACCTTCCACCGTGACGCCCTTGGAATGGGCCAGTTCCACCACTTCACGGGTTACCTGAACGTTGTACTCAAATGACGACGGGGTCTTTCCATCGGCCATCAACGAGCCGTCCATCATCACCGAGGTGAAGCCCATCTCGATGGCGCTCTTACAAGTCTCGACGCTGTTGCCGTGGTCGAGGTGCAGAACCGTGGGAATCTCCGGGTAGACTTCCGTGGCGGCCAGCATCAGGTAATAGAGAAACCGATCCTGCGAGTAGGCGCGCGCACCGCGGCTGGCCTGCACGATCACGGGCGACTTGGTTTCGCGAGCCGCTTCCATGATCGACTGGATCTGCTCCATGTTGTTGACGTTAAACGCGCCGACGCCGTAACCGCCCTTGGCGGCTTCGTCGAGGAGTTGTCGCATCGAGACGAGAGGCATATGAATTCTCCTTCTATGAGGTGGATTGAGAGGCCGAAATCTTTAATTCATACGGTAACATGCGTGCGGGTGAAGGGACAACCGCTCAGACCGCGATCAGCAGGTTCTCCGCGAACGGCCACTGCTCATCCACCCACTGCGCGGCGAGGCGAAATCCGGTTCTGCGGGCCATCGTGCAGACCTGTTCGGGGCGGAATTTGTGGCAGGACTCGGTGAGGATGGTCTCGCCCGCGGCGAAATCCACGATCAGGTCCGCGCCGCGAATGCTGGCGATCTGGTACACACGCGAGCGCAGGTGCATCTCGATGCGCTGCTCCGGCTCGCTGTAGCGGACCACGTGCTGGAACTGGTGCAGATCGAAATCGGCGCCGAGTTCCCGGTTCATGCGCCCCAGCAGGTTCAGGTTGAAGGCGGCAGTCACGCCGGTCGGGTCGTCGTAAGCCGCAAGCAGATCCTGCTCCGGCTTTACGAGGTCTGTGCCCAGCAACAGCGCGTCTCCCGGGGAGAGTGCGACCCGCAGGGCCAGCAGGAAGTCACGGGCGGCTTCCGGATCGAAATTGCCGATGGTGCTGCCGAGGAAGAGCAGCAGCAGCGTTTCGCCGGGCTTGCGCCGCGCCACTACGGTCCGCACGCCATCGAGGTAGCTGGCTTCGATGGGCAGAACCGCGCCAAGCGGGGCCAGATCCTGCGCGCACCTTGCCAGCGCAGTGCCCGAGATATCGATGGGATAGTACGCCACCGGCTGCCGCTTGCGGATTTGTTCGAGCACGGCCCTGGTTTTCGAACCGCTGCCGCTGCCCAATTCCGCGGTGATGAGCTTTCCGGTCAGCAGATTCACGAGGTCGGCCGCATAGCTCTCGAGGAGGCGCGCATCGGCGCGGGTCAGGCCGTACTCCGGAAGGCAGGTGATCGCTTCGAAAAGCGCGGAGCCCAGCTCATCGTAGAAATAGCGGCAGGGGAGCGTTTTCTGGTCGGTGCGCGTGAGCCCCATCCGCACCTCGCGCGCAAACTCGTTGTCGAGCGCCCGGGCGTACATCAGGATTCCGCCAGCCGGAAGGTGGAATAGATGTAGGGGTACGATGGCCGGAACCAGTTGCGGAACGACGATCGCAGAAAGCACCCGGCGGTGCGGGGGGAAGCTCCTTTCAGAACGTAGTGCCGGCCGTCGAAGAACGGCTCGGAATAGTTGCGGTAAAAGGGAAACGGTTCGAAGCCGGGGAACGGCGCGAAGACGGTGGAGGTCCATTCCCATCCATTGCCGGTGAGTTGCTGCGGAACGCGCCGGTTCTGCTCGTCGGCGGTGACCGGTACAGGATCCCAGCGGCGGAAATCGAGATTGGCGGAACTCGCGGCACCGCAGGCGGCGCGGTGGAACTGAGGCTCGGTGGGAAGCGATTTGCCGCGCCAGCGGGCGTAAGCCTCCGCTTCCGTATGTGTCGCGTAAACCGGCCAATCGAGGGGCAGCGGAAACTCTTCGAACATTCCGCGACAGTGCCACTCGCCGTCACGCTGCACCCAGAAGAACGGCGGAGCGGCTCCCTCGCGGACGAAGTCCAGATACTCACGGTTGGTCACTTTATATTTGCCTATGGCGAATCCCGGCACTTCGATTTCCTGGGCCTCGAACTCGTTATCCCAGCCGAAGCCTTCGGGCGCCGTGCGGCCGAGGCGTGCCGTGCCGGCGGGCACTTCGATCATGCCCGGAACCGGCGCCGGACAGGACGGCGCAGCGGACTGCGGAAGCGCGGCCTTCCGGCTATAGGGCAAATGATGCAGGATGTACCCGAGGGTCTCCGCATGCATCAGGCGGTGCTCGATCGCGACGTGCAGAAGTTGCTCCGGGGTTTCCTCCAGGAGCGGCGCGAGCGTTCCGCGGACGCGGCGATTGTATTGCTCCACCTCGCCTGGCTGCGGCCAGTCCGAAGGCTGGTCTTCGGGAAGCTTTCCGGGAGGAGGATCGATGCCGAAAGCAAACAGCCGGTCGAATTCCGGATGAAATGCCGGCACGTCGAGGGCGTAGCGCGCGATCAGGTTCCAATCGAACGCTTCGAGATGGCCCAGGTAGAAGAGGATGCGGTGACGCTCCGGAATCGGCCTTTCATAAAGAGCGTCGGGTTGGACCAGCCGGAACAAATCGTCGGTGTTCTCACGAGCTTGCTCCAGACGGCGGATCAGATCAGGGTGTGCACGCATAGCAGTCGTTCTCACCGCGCCGGCGCGTCTCGCCGGATTCTCTGGCCCTCTCAGTCTAACGAAACCCGGGGGCCAGTTTCTGTACGAGGAGCCACTCACCGCAGCCAGGCCCATGCGCTCGCACTCAGGACTGCGGCGCCCGCGACAATCCAGGTGACGTAATCGGGCAGAAGGCCGCTGTGTAGCCCGCGCAGGAAACGGAGCGGGCGAGCGACGAAGGCTGACTCGCCGAACATCCGCCGGGCGCGGCCCGAACATAGGGTGGCCCAGGCGATGAAAATTGCAAGCGCCGCGATAGCGAAGCCTTTCACAATTTCGGAGCCCGGGAAATGCGATGGGGGGGCCGGGGGTAAGGGGAACGGCGCCCCGCCGAGCACGTGGGCTGCGTATCCGGCACGGTCGATGAAACGAAGCGCTTCGGCAGCGGTCGAGCGATTGAATGACGGCCATACGCCCGCCAGCGCGGCTATGGCGATCAGCACAAAAGCAGGAATAGCCATCCCGACCGGCACGTGGCTATGTCCGCCTGTGGTATCGGGCTTCTCCGGCAGGTTCGGACCCGCGGCGGCTGGCTCCTCGGCCGCCGGCCCCATACCCAGGAATACCCTGCCGGCGAAGCGAAAAATCGCCGCGGATGTGATGGCGGCGGCGGCGAACACGACCCACTGCATCCATCCGTAGCCGATCGCCTCTCCCGAATCGCTCATCATGAATGCGCCACGAAATGTGCCGAAGGGCGGGACACCCGCGAGAGCCGCGGCGCCGGCGATGACCAGCGCTCCGGTCCAGCGCATTCGCCGGGCGCTCGCCGCAAGGTCGATCTCGTCCACGCTGCGCTTCCGGTGCAGGAGAATCCCGGCGGCAAGGAACAAGGCTCCTTTCGCGAACGCATGGCCTATTCCATAGATGAACGCTCCGGCGAGCCCGAGCGCCGTCAGTTGAGCAACCCCCAGGAGGATGATTCCCATGTGGCTGATGGTCGAAAACGCCAGCAGGCGCTTGAAATTCCGCTGCGCGAAACACAGGATGGCGGCGATCAAGGCGGTGGCCACACCGAAGACGGCCAGCAGGTCGCGGATGACGCCCTGGTGCGGGCCGAAGACCCCCGAGAAGATCGTCCAGTAAGTTCGGGCAACGGCGTAGAGGCCGAGTTCCACCATGATGCCGGACAGCAGAACGCACACCGGCGCGGGCGCCACCGCGTGTGCGTCGGCAAGCCAGAAATGGAAAGGCACGATTGCCGCTTTGATCAAGAACCCTGAGAACAGAAGCGCCAGAGCCACGGCAGGAAGCGGGCTGGTGTCGTGGGCCAGCGCACGCCCGATCCCGGCCATGTTCAGTGCGCCGGTACGTCCGTACAGGAGGGCGATCCCCATCATGATCAGAAACGCGCCGATGGTGTTGGTGACGGCGAAATTCAGGGCGCCCTGCACGGGTCCCGGTTCTTCCGATTTGTATCCGCACAGGGGATACGCCGCGGCGCCCATCAATTCGAAGAAGACGAAGAGGTTGAACAGGTCGCCGGTTTCGCTGAAGCCGCTCATGGCGCCGAGAAAGACCAGCATGAGCACGTGGTAGAGCGTGCCCACCGTGTCGAAGTACGCGGTGGAGAAGACCAGCGAGGCGGCGGTGAGGAGCGAGGCTACCAGCACAAGCGCCGCCCCGGCGCGGTCGATCACGAACGCGACACCCACGGGGAAACCGGTTCGCGGGGTCCACGCGCCGAACCAGTAGACCTGCGGCTCGCCTCCTGCTTTTGAGAGGAGCACGGCGGCCGAAGCCCCGACCGCAATCACAACGGCGATGGCCACGGCGAACGCAATGGCGCGTGGAATGTGCCGGTTCAGCGCGGCGAGAACCGCGGCGGTGAGGAGCGGGAGCGCGACGGGAATCGGCGGCGCCGGCACTGATCACCCCCGCAGGATTCCGAGGTCGTTCGGATCGCTCCTGCCGGTGCGCTCATGCGCCTGCACCGCCAAAGCCAGGAGAAGCGCCGTCACGGTCACCTGAACGACGATGTCGGTGAGCATCAGGGCCTGCACGATCGGATCGACCACCCGCGTCCCGGATGGGACATCGACAAATACAGGGGCGGATGCTCCGGCGCGGTAGCCGATCGTCAGCAGCACCACGTAAGTTGCGGACTGCATCACGGTGAGGCAGATGACGAGGTGCACCAGGTGGCGGCTGGTGACCACGCCGTAGAGACCTACCGCGAAGAGCCAGGCAGCGACCAGATAGGGAAGGTGGCTCAAACCGGGTCGCTCCTCAGAAGGACCTTGTCGAGGAAAGCCTTCAGCAGGACCACGAAACCTCCCGCTACCGCAAGCCCGACCGCCACATCGAGGACGGCCACGGCG
Organism: Bryobacterales bacterium; assembly: GCA_963796485.1. Taxonomy (GTDB): domain Bacteria; phylum Acidobacteriota; class Terriglobia; order Bryobacterales; family Bryobacteraceae; genus CAWCDJ01. Next base: position 172,788 of record CAWCLV010000004.1, on the reverse strand, counting down.
CCCCCGGAGAACACATCGCCCGGCTTTCCCAAGGGCAGGTAATTGTAGAGGAAGGGTTCATTCATCAGCAGGGCGGCGCCGCCAATTACCGCATAGCCTCCGGCCCCCATCGCTTCGGCGGTCTCGACCAGCAGCGGCGGAATAATTCTGCGCAACCGGCGGAACTCCCCGGCGAGGTAGATCATGAGCGGCGCGGTGGCAAGGATGACGCCTCCCTGAAACCCGCCGCCGGGCGAGACCTGCCCGTGCGAGACGATGTACAGCCCGAATACCACGATCGGGCCGCCGAGCGAAACCGAAAGGATCCGCACCGCGTCGCTGGCCCGCGGCACGCGGCGTCCGGGCGCGAGGTCCCGCGCCCGTGCATGCCGCTCATCGGGATGGTGCCGCAGCAGGAGCGTCACTCCCATTACGCTCGCGAAGAGGATGAACTCCTCACCCAGCGTGTCGAAGCCCCGGATGTCGAAGTTCACGGCCGTGACGGCGTCGGTGATGTGCCGTTCGTTTACGGCCAGAGTGTTCGCCAGGTCGCCGTAGGTCGAAGCGGGCGGACCGGCATCACCAAACGGGTGCAGCGCCACCAGGCCCGAACCCAAGACTGCGGTGAACGCGGCGCAGGACACCAGAAACAGGGGCAGCCGGGCGGTGGTCACCGGTTGCGCTCCGTTCTCCGCCGCATTTTCGAGAGCGCGAGCAGAATCATCAGGGGAAGCGCTACCGCGCCGATGGTGATCTGGGAGAGGGCAACGTCCGGCGCCTGGAACAGGAAGAACATCAGGGCCAGCAGGATCCCATAGAAGCTGGCTACAATGGCCTGCCGCAGCGGGTCGCGGGTCAGCACTACGGCCGCGCCGCCGGCGGCGATCATGGCGAGTATCAGCGCCTGCAGCGCGATCATGCTCCCGGCCCTCCTTCAGCATCGGAACGCTCCTGGAGTTTGGCGGCGCGCGCCGTGGCGTGGGTCAGGACGGGGTTCATCAGGAAGAGCACGGCCCCGGCGATCGCAGTCTTGATGCCGATCTGATCGAAGGACTCGCGCAGCAGAATCGCGACCATGACGCACACCGTTCCAATCGCGGCGGCCGGCGCCAGGAAGTGAAGCCGCTGGTAGGGGTCGCGGGAGAATAGCACTCCGAGCGCCGTTACCGCGACGGAGAGTGAGGCCAGCGCCAGCAGAATGTCGATCGCGACGTTCACATCCACCTCTCCAGGAAGCGGGCGAATACCAAACCTCCCGCGAAGCTGAGCAGCGCCAGCGCGAGCCCGAGATCGGCGAACGGCTGGCGGCCCATGGCTTCGGCGATCAGCAGCAGGATCAGAGGCGCGATCACTCCGGCCGCTTCGAGGGCGACCAGCCGGTCTACCGGGCCTCCGCGCAGACACGCCGCGGCGCACGGGATCAGTAACACGGTCATGGCGAGCGCGGCCATCCACCAGCAGCTCATTGTTCCCGCTCCAGGGTTTGCAGGATTTGGGGAACTTGGTTGCCGGTGAGAAGGTGAACCACCAGCCGGTTATGCGCGCGATTGATCGAGACCACGATGGAATCCGGCGAGAGGCTGCCGTAGACGATGGCGAGCGCGCGGCGGGCAATCGCGCGAGGGCCGCCGCCTCCGGCGCGGAACGGCATTGTGATAAACCGGCCGGTTCCCCGATCGCCCCGGAACATCATCCGCCCGAGCTTCTTGGTGACGGCCCAGGAGTCCGAGAGAATCTGGACCGGGAGGCGACGAAACAGGAGGATCCACGAGAGATGGGGAAAGAAGCGCGGGTGTTCGGTTCGACGCACGGCTTCGGTTGCGCCCGCGCCGAGAGCGGCGGCGGCAAGCCCGACCCAGGCTTCGCTCCATTGCAGTCTGGAGACGAAGAGGAACCACAACACCAGCAACAGGCCGAAATCGATCAGCCAGTACGCCGCCCGGAGACGCATCGCCCGGTACCGTGCATACGGGATACCAATGTCAGGCTGTTACAGGGATGCCGGCGCGGTCAGGCCCGTTCCGGTTTTTCTTCGTACGGAACTAAGCCGTTCTGCCGGAGAAGTTCGTGCGCGGCCGGCACGGAGTCGGGCAGAACGTAGAAAAACGCACCCGCCCGTGTGCCGCGAAAAATTACACCGCCCTGGTACTCGTCCGCTTCCACACCGAAGTCCAGGCCCGCCGTGGTGAACAGCGCTTCGAGGCGAATCGCTTCCCTGAGCTTTTTGGCAATATACACGAGGACCGCTTCACGGTCTTCAAAGAACGATGCATCGCGCTTCATGCGTAACCACCAGTTTAGCGGGATTGGTATAACGCCGCGTCGTGCTCCCGCCGATGTGTGCTACGGTGGGAATCGAAACGCTCCGCTCCATGTCTTCGCCTGTTCTCAGCCGGGAAGAGGAACTTCACTGGCTGGCCTTCAAGCTCGTTCCCGGTCTCGGCGCCCGAACGTCCCGCAAGCTTCTGGACCGGTTCCACACGCCGCAGGCGATCTTTCGCGCATCGCGGACGGAGCTGGAATCGGCAGGCCTGAGCGGAGCCGTCGCGCAGTCGATTGCCAGCGGCTGCACGTTCGAAGACGCGGTAACGCAACAGGAAAAGATGGCGGAAGCGGGGGCTGCACTGGTGACGATGGGCGACCCGCGCTATCCTTCGAGCCTGAAGGACATCTACGATCCTCCGCCGGTGCTGTTCGCGCGCGGCCGGTTGGAATTGCTGCAATCGTTGTCGCTGGGAGTGGTGGGCACGCGGCGGCCCACTCCGTATGGCGTTGCGGTGGCGGAGCGGCTTTCGGCGGACCTGGCGCATGCGGGGCTGGCGATTGTGAGCGGGATGGCGCGGGGGATCGATACCGCCGCCCATAAAGGAGCGCTAAAAGCGGGCGGCGAGACTGTCGCCGTTCTGGGCTGCGGGGTCGATGTGGTATATCCTTCGGAGAATCGGAGGCTGGCAGCGGAGATTGCGGGGGCCGGCCTGATCGTTTCGGAGTTCCCCATGGGCTCCACCGCATTTCCCCAGAACTTCCCGATCCGCAACCGCATCATCAGTGGACTCAGCATCGGAGTGCTGGTGGTGGAAGGCGCCCAGTATAGCGGCTCGGCCATCACGGCAAAGCTCGCGATGGACCAGGGCCGGGAGGTGTTCGCGGTCCCGGGGAACATTACTTCGAAGCTGAGTTGGGGACCTAACTTGCTGATAAAGCAGGGAGCCCATATCGTTCAGGATTGGAACGACGTGGTGCTGGAGCTTCCTCCCGAATCCAGGCGGCATCTAATAGAGAAGACGCGGAAATTGCTGCTGGGACAAAACGCCGAAACTCCGGAGAATGGCACGGCATCACTATTTAATGCCGGTCCGGGAGAGTCCGGGGGCGCGGGTTCACAGTTCAGTGCAGTCTCGCGAAAGGTTCTTGAATCGTTGCCGGTGGACTGCGCCGTACATTTGGACGATCTGGTTGAAAAGCTGGAAGATATCTCCCCTTCCGAAGTAATCGCCGCACTGTTCGAACTGGAAATGCTGGGGCTGGTCAAGCAACTGCCCGGCAAGAACTTTGTTAAAGTGTGGTAACGTCATCTGGGTATTTCGCATCATTCTGGCGTTTCGAGAGGACGCCGCGACTCTGAAAGTTTCATATGGCAAAAGCTCTGGTAATCGTGGAATCGCCTGCAAAGGCGAAGACCATCAATAAATACCTGGGCAAGCAGTACATCGTAAAGGCTTCGCTCGGTCATATCAAAGATCTTCCCAAGCGCGACCTGGCGGTCGACGTCGAGCACGGTTTCGAGCCGCGATACGAGGTCATCGAAGGAAAACGCAAGCTCATCGCCGAACTCAAGCACGCGGCGAAGAATGTGGAGGACGTGTATCTCGCGGCCGATCCTGACCGCGAGGGAGAGGCGATCTGTTATCACCTGCAGGAAGAACTGCGGGACGGCAAGAAGGGTGGCCCGCGAATTTACCGGGTGATGTTCAACGAGATCACGAAGCGGGCGATTGAGAAGGCCTTCGAGAAACCGGGCCAGGTCGATAATCACCTCGTGGACGCGCAGCAGGCGCGCCGGGTGCTCGACCGGTTGGTGGGCTATAAGATCTCGCCCCTTTTATGGGACAAAGTGCGCCGCGGACTTTCGGCCGGCCGCGTGCAAACCGTTGCGCTCCGGCTGATCGTCGAGCGTGAACGGGAGGTCCGGGCGTTCGTTCCGAAGGAATACTGGACGATCGATGCGGACCTGAACGCCAAAAAGCCGCCGCTGCTTTCCGCCCGCCTGTTCAGGATCGGCGACGAGGCGTCGGAGGTCGGGAACAAGGAATCGTCCGATGCGGTGCTGGCTGCCCTGGACGGTGTGGATTACGTGGTGAAATCGGTGGCCACGCGCGAGAAGAAGCGCAACCCGGTGGCCCCGTTCATTACTTCCACGCTGCAGCAGGAGTCCGCGCGCAAACTGCGGTTCAGCGTAAAGCGCACCATGATGCTGGCGCAGCGGCTGTACGAAGGCGTGGAGATCGGCAAGGAAGGCGCGGTGGGTCTGATCACCTACATGCGCACGGATTCCACGCGTGTCTCCGACGACGCCATCCGCGACGTGCGTGACTTCGTCGTGGAGCGCTACGGCAAGCCGTTTCTTCCCGAGTCGCCAATCGTCTACCGGTCGAAGAAGGGAGCGCAGGACGCCCACGAGGCGATCCGGCCCACTTCGATGGCCTTCACTCCGGAAGTGGTGGAGAAGTACCTGGGCGAAGACGAGATGAAGCTGTACCGGCTGATCTGGAACCGCTTCGTAGCGTGCCAGATGATGCCGGCGCTGTTCGACCAGACCACCATAGACGTGTCGGCCAAAGGCAGGAACGGAGTGGATTACACGTTCCGCGCCACCGGTTCCGTTCTGAAGTTCGAAGGTTTTCTGAAGGTCTACCAGGAAGGCAAAGACCAGACCGATGAGGAAGACGAGGAGCTGAAACACCGGCTTCCGGCGGTCACCGCCGGGGAGCATCTGCGGCTGAAGGGACTGCGGGCCGATCAGCATTTCACCGAGCCGCCGCCGCGCTACAACGAAGCCACGCTGGTTAAGCGCCTGGAGGCGGATGGCGTCGGACGGCCCTCGACGTATGCTTCCATTCTCTCCACCATCCAGGAACGCGAGTATGTGAAGAAGGACGCCGGCCGCTTCGTCCCCACCGAGCTGGGCATGGTAGTGACGGACCTGCTGATCGAGAGCTTTGACGACATCTTCGACGTGAAGTACACGGCGCGGATGGAAGAGGAACTCGATGAAATCGGCGACGGCAAGCTGGACTGGCGCGCGGCGATGTCGGAGTTTTACGACCGCTTCGACAAAGACCTGAAGCACGCCGAGGGCAACATGCCCGACGTCAAGCGGATGGAGAAACCCACCGATTTGACGTGCGAGAAGTGCGGCAAGCCGCTGGTGATCAAGTGGGGCAAGCACGGCAGCTTCCTGGCGTGCACGGGGTATCCGGACTTCCCGCCGCGGGCGCTGGAGGCGGATTTCGGCAAAGTGCAGCAGGAGGCGTCGAAGCGGCAGGAGCGGGTCGCGGCGGAGCGCCGGAAGCGAATCGAGAAGCTGCGGGCGAAGCATCCGGGCTATACGATCGACTGGAGCGGGGAGGACGGGTGGCGCCTTCATCCGATCGACGTCGAAGTGCGGAACGTGCCCAAGGAGCTGAAGAAGATCGACGAGGCGGCGGCCGAGCGCCAGGCGAAAGATAAGGCGTTTCTGCAGGGCCGCATTGAGAAGATGGTCGCGCGGCAGTCCCAGATTCCGAAGTTCTACGACGTGCGGGTAGAGGACACGCCGGCTGGTCCGGCGGTGACGTGGCAGACGAAACCCGAACTGTGCACGTATACGCGCGAGCTGACGGTCGACCTGCCGGATGTCGACAAGGTGGATTGGGCGGAGCAGGGCGAAGAAGAGTACTGCGAGAACTGCGGGCGCCCGATGGTCCTGAAAAAGGGCCGTTTCGGGACGTTCTTCGCGTGCACGGGCTACCCCGACTGCAAGACGACGAAGCAGATCGGCGGGCCGCAGAAGAAACCCGATCAGCCGCTGGAAGAAAAGTGTCCGCAATGCGGAAGCAACCTCGTACTGAAAAGCGGCCGTTTCGGCGAGTTTACGGCGTGCGGCAACTATCCGAACTGCAAGTACGTGAAGCAGAAGACCATCGGGGTGAAGTGCCCGGAGTGTTCCGAAGGCGAAATCATCGAACGCCGCTCACGCAAGGGCAAGACGTTCTATGGCTGCAACCGTTATCCGGATTGCAAGTTCGTAGCATGGGGCAAGCCCGTACCGGAGAAATGTCCGGAATGTGGGAGCCCGTACATGATCGAGAAATGGCTGAAGGCGGGAGCGGTGTGGCAGTGCCCGAATCCCGAATGCAAGCATAAGCAGCCCGCTCCGCAAGAGGCGGAGACCGTCAGCCAATAGCTCAATTCGGTTCTCAATATCCGGAATGCGCTAGAATGGCTGCATGCAGCCCTTCAAGTGGAACAAGAAGAACGAAGTATTTGTTCCGGAGTTGGATGCCGAGCACCGCAATGTTTTTCGCGTGGCGGAGGAGTTGCGTGCCGTTACCTCCGCGGGCAATGGTGGAGAACCGGCTCAAACACTGCTGAGCGAATTGGTTGCCGACGCCGAGGAGCACTTCCGGCACGAAGAGCGGCTGATGCGCTCCGCACACTACCCCTTGCTCGATTGGCACAAAAAACAGCATGATACCGTGCGCAAGCGCATCAAAAAGTACGCGGCGGAGATCAACGCGGGCGACTCGCAGGCCATGACGGCGCTGCTGGATTTTCTGGCCGTCTGGCTGAAGGACCACACGGGATTAAGCGATCGCATGATGGGTGCCTACATCAGAAACTATCGCCGGCTGCACGCCGGCGTATCCTAGGCGATTCTCCTATGTCCGGGTAGCCAGGAAGAAGGTTCGCCCTTCCCCCTGCTCGCCTTCCATCCCCATATCGCCGGCGTCGTAGCACGCGATTTCATCGAAGCCGGCCTCCCGCAGAGCGCGTTCGATCTCGCCGGGCGAATAACAGCGTTCGTAGACCACGACGTCCGAACGGCGCCATGACTCATCCAGCAGCCGGAACATGGTGACCGTACATCGCGCCATTCGCGAGCGGAAGTCAAAGGCTGACCCGGTGATGGTGAGGACGTGGTCTTCCCGCACCAGCGCGAATGCCTCGCCCCAACTGGTCTGGTAGGCCTCTTCGAGCAGCATGTCGAACGCAAACAGCCCGCCGGGAGCGAGCGAACCCGCGATGTTGCGAAACGCGGATTTCAAATCGCGGTATTCCAGGATGTGATTCAGACTGTCGAAGGTGGAGACAGCGCCGTCGAAGGGACCGGGAATGCGGCTTGCGGCAGCGTCCCCAACCAGAAACTCCGCGGCGGGAACGTTCTGTTTGGCGTAGCCGATCATGGCCGGCGAAACGTCCAGCCCGGTGACGCGGAATCGCCGCTCGGCCAGGAGGCCGGCGAGATAGCCGGTACCACAACAAACGTCGAGGATGCTCGCCCTGGCCGGCAGGTGCGGCAGCCAGATCCTCTCCAGTATGGGGAAAGCGAGGCTGTGGAAGTCTTCGTTCCAATACCGGTTGTAGAACCACGCGAACTCGTCGTAGGGCGCCATGGTGGGGTTGATTCCAGCATGGCATACTGGGATCAATGACGCGAAAACGTTTCGGTTTGATTTTCGCAGCGGCCGCGTGTGCCGCGATGCTTGGCTGCTCTTCCGCTTCCGAATCGAAGAGTGCGGAAGCCAGGAAGGAGGCGACGAAACAGGAGACGGCGCCTGAGGTTTTCCAGGTGAACCTGGACACGTCGAAAGGGCCGGTGGTGATCGAAGTCCACCGCGATTGGGCGCCCCGGGGCGCGGACCAGTTCTACACGCTGGTGAAGACCGGGTTCTTCGATGGCGACCGCTTCTTCCGGGTGCTCCCCAGGTTTGTGGTCCAGTTCGGGATCAGCGGGGACCCCAAGGCCAACCAGTTGTGGTCGAACGCGAATTTCCCGGACGACCCGGTGAAGGAGCACAATGTCCGGGGCGCGGTTACCTTCGCCACGGCGGGCCCCAATACGCGGTCCACGCAGTTGTTCATCAACATGAAGGACAACAACATGCTCGACACGCAGGGTTTCGCGCCCATCGGAAAAGTGACTTCGGGAATGGACGTGGTCGAGAGTTTCTATAGCGGCTACGGGGAGATGTCGCCGGCCGGGGGAGAGGGGCCCGATCCGTCTCAGATCCAGGCTCAGGGCAACGACTACCTGACCAGCAAGTTCCCGCGGCTGGACTATATCAAGAAGGCTACGGTTCAGTAGAAGAAGTCTGGTATATTGATAATTCCCCGATAAGAAGGGGACCAGGAAGTTACCAATACAGGGTCAATCTCGAACGACGCGGCCCGGCGGAGCTAATGCTTCCGCCGGGTTTTTTCGTTAGCCTGCATTTCTTTGCCGCAAACGTATGCCGCAGCGGGGCTAAAGCGCCGCGCAGGTTGAAACCTGCCCCACATGGTGTGGGGCCGACTTCGAGTCGGCGCGGGCTTTCAAGCGCGCCCATCCGTGGCGTTTACCAGCGGGCCCGATGGCGGACATAGCCACGTGCCGGTCGGGATGGCCATTCCTGCTTTTGTGCTGATCGCTATAGCCGCGCTGGCGGGCGTATGGCCGTCATTCATCGAATTGATGAGGAATGCAGGTAGGCGTCAAATTTGAGCGCCTTCGGCGCGTGGGCAGGCCGGGAGGCCTACCCTACCGGGCTACCGTTTTCTTTGGTGCGTGAATTTCCTGGAGGTTCCAGACGCGGATGGGGTCGCGCACGCGGGCTGCCACGGCATCGGCCGCGGCTCGCGCGCCGCTCATGGTGGTGATGCAGGGGACGCGGTAGGTCACCGCGGCACGGCGGATCGCCTTCTCGTCGAAAAAGGCGGGTGCCCCGGCGGTGGTGTAGACCGCCAGATGGATGGAACCGGCCTTTAGCAGGTCCACAGCGTTGGGACGGCCCTCGTTGACCTTGAAGATGGTCTTGCACTCGAGCCCGGCGTTGCGCAGGGCGGCAGCCGTACCGCGGGTGGCCACCAGTTTGAAGCCAAGCGCGGCAAAGCGGCGCGCCACATCCACTGCCTCCGGCTTGTGATGATCGTTGACGCTGACGAACACGGTGCCGGATTCGGGTAACTGGCTCCCGGCGCTGATCTGCGCCTTCAGGAAGGCTTCGCCGAAATTCATCCCCACGCCCATGACCTCGCCCGTACTGCGCATTTCAGGCCCGAGCGCCGGGTCCACCCCGGGAAACTTGTTGAACGGAAACACCGGCGATTTCACGAAATTCTGGGCCACCGGGAGCTTGCCCTGCGCCAGGCCATAGTCGCGCAGCTTGCGGCCCCACATCAGCCCGACCGCGATTTTGGGCAGCGCCACGCCCGTGGCCTTGCTGACGTACGGAACCGTTCGGGAAGCCCGCGGATTCACCTCGAGCACGTACACGGTGCCATTCTGGATGGCATACTGCACGTTCATCAGGCCGATCACGCGGAGCGCCTTGGCGAGGCGAACGGTGTAGTCCTCGATGGTGCGGAGCGTTTCCGCCTTCAGGGATTGCGCGGGCAGCACGCAGGAACTGTCGCCCGAGTGGACGCCGGCTTCCTCGATGTGCTCCATAATGCCGGCGATCAGCACCTCGTCGCCATCGCCCAGGGCATCCACGTCAACCTCCGTGGCATCCTCCAGGAAGCGGTCTACCAGCACGGGACGCTCCTGCGAGAAGGTCACGGCTTCGCGCATGTACTGCCGGATCATCTCCTCGTCGTAGGCGATGACCATGGCGCGTCCGCCGAGCACGTAGCTGGGGCGCACCAGCACCGGGTAGCCGATGCGGCGGGCCACCTCGCAGGCTTCTTCCACGCTGGTCGCGGTGCCGTTGGCGGGACAGGGAATCTTCAGCTCGTCGAGCAGTTTCCCGAACAGCTTGCGGTCCTCGGCGAGGTCAATGTCCGAAGGGTCGGTGCCGATGATCGGCACTCCGAGGCGTTTCAGCGGCAGCGCCAGGTTCAACGGCGTCTGGCCGCCGAACTGCACGATGACGCCGTCGGGCTTCTCGGTGTCGTAGACGTTGAGGACGTTTTCCAGGGTAAGCGGCTCGAAGTAGAGGCGATCGCTGGTGTCGTAATCGGTCGAGACGGTCTCCGGGTTGCAGTTGACCATGATCGACTCGACGCCCATCTCCTGAAGCGCGAACGACGCGTGGCAGCAGCAGTAGTCGAATTCGATTCCCTGCCCGATCCGGTTGGGACCGCTGCCGAGAATCATGACCTTCTTGCGATCCACCGGGTCGGCCTCGCACGCCGATTCGTAGTTGGAGTAAAGGTAGGGGGTGAAGCTTTCGAACTCCGCGGCGCAGGTATCCACGCGGCTGAAGACGGCGCGGACGCCCAATTCCTTGCGGCGGTTCCGGACCGTGATCTCCTCCACGCCCCAGTTGCGCGCGAGCTGCACGTCGGAGATGCCGTAGCGTTTGGCGCGGCGGAATAGTTCCGCCGTGGCCTGCGCCGGCCAGGAGGTCTGCGCAACCCGGGCCTCGAACTCGACCACCTCTTTCATCTGCTCGAGGAACCAGGGGTCGATCGCGGTGAGCTCGTGGATATCGGCGACGCTGTAGCCCTGCGAGAGTGCGAAGCGGATGTAGTTCAGGCGGTCGGGCGTGGGCGTGATCAGCTTTTGGGAGATCAGCGCCGGGTCGTACTTTTCCGTGCCGAAGGCTTTGCCGGTTTCGAGGCTCCGCATGCCCTTCCAGAGCGCCTGTTTGAAGGTGCGGCCGATGGCCATCACCTCGCCGACAGACTTCATCTGGGTGCCGAGGGTCGGGTCAGCCCCGGGGAACTTCTCGAAGGCCCACTTGGGGATCTTGACGACGACGTAGTCGATGGTCGGCTCGAAGCAGGCGGGCGTCTTCCGGGTGATGTCGTTGGGGATCTCGTCGAGCCGGTAGCCGACGGCGAGCTTGGCCGCGATCTTGGCGATGGGGAACCCGGTTGCCTTCGATGCCAGGGCCGAACTGCGGGAAACGCGCGGGTTCATCTCGATGATCACCATGCGCCCGTCGGCCGGGTTGATGGCGAACTGCACGTTGGAGCCGCCGGTATCCACGCCGATCTCGCGCAGGCAGCGCAGGGCGCCGTCGCGCATCATCTGGTATTCGCGGTCGGTGAGGGTCTGGGCGGGCGCCACCGTGATGGAATCGCCGGTGTGGACCCCCATGGGGTCGAAATTTTCGATGGAGCAGATGATGATGCAGTTGTCGGCGAGGTCGCGCATCACCTCCAGCTCGTATTCCTTCCAGCCGAGGGCGCTCTCCTCCATGAGGACTTCGTGCACCGGCGAAAGGGCGATGCCGCGCTCCAGGATCTCGGCCAAATCTTCCTGGTTGTAGGCGATGCCGCCGCCGGTGCCGCCCATGGTGAAACTGGGCCGCAGGATGCAGGGATAGCCGATCCGGGCGGCGAACTCCAACCCGCCTTTGATGCTGTTGATGAGCTGGGATTGCGGCGTCTCCAGCCCGATTTTGCGCATGGCGTCTTTGAAAAGCAGCCGGTCTTCGGCTTTCTTGATGGCGTCGATTTTGGCGCCGATCAGTTCCACGCCGTACTTTTCGAGCACGCCGCGCTCAGCCAGTTCCACCGAGAGGTTGAGGGCCGTTTGCCCGCCGACCGTCGAAAGCAGCGCGTCCGGGCGCTCGCGGCGGATGATCTCTTCGAGGTAGGGCGCCGTGAGCGGCTCGACGTAGGTCCTGTCGGCCAGCTCTGGATCCGTCATGATCGTTGCCGGGTTCGAGTTGACGAGCACGACTTCGTAGCCATCGGCGCGCAGGGCCTTGGCGGCCTGGGTGCCGGAGTAGTCGAATTCGCAGGCCTGTCCGATGATGATCGGGCCGGAGCCGATGATCAGGATGCGGTGGAGATCGTTGCGGCGCGGCATCAGCGGCGCTCCTCGCTCATGAGCTTCACAAAATCCTCGAAGAGGTAGTGCGAATCGTGCGGCCCGGGCGCGGCCTCGGGATGGTATTGGACGCAGAAAACCGGGTGGTTGCGATGGCGGAAGCCTTCGAGCGTCTGGTCGTTCAGGTTCACGTGGGTGAGTTCGATGTCGTTCAGGTTCAGCGAGTCCGGGTCCACCGCGAAACCGTGATTGTGGGAGGTGATTTCCACCCGCTTCGTGAGCTCGTTGCGCACGGGGTGGTTGGCTCCGCGGTGGCCGAACTTGAGTTTGTACGTTTTACCGCCGACCGCCAGCCCCAGCAACTGGTGGCCCAGGCAGATGCCGAAAACCGGCTTTCTCCCGATTAGTTTGCGGATGTTGGCCACCTGCGCGTGGAGGGGCTCCGGGTCGCCTGGACCGTTGGAGAGGAAAATGCCGTCCGGGTTCAGCGCCAGCACGTCCTCCGCGGAGGTCAGCGCGGGCACCACCGTGACACGGCAGCCCGACTGCACCAGGCGGCGCAGAATGTTGTGCTTGATACCGAAATCGTATGCCACCACGTGGAAGCGCGGCTCCGGCGGCCGGGGGACGATTTCCGAAGGCGAGCAGGCGTCGACGGGCTTCGTCCACACGTAACTGGAGGGGGTCGAGACGCGGCTGGCCAGGTCGAGCCCGGCCATCGTGGGGATCGAGCGGGCTTTCGCGACCAGTTTGGAGGTGTCCTTTTCGGTCGTGGAGAGCACGCCGCGCATGACGCCCCGGGTCCGCAGGTGGCGGACGAGCGCGCGGGTGTCGAGGTCATCGATTACGGGAATTCCCGCTTTTTTGAGGAAGTCGTCGGCTTCGTCGTCGGACCGCCAGTTGCTGGCTATGGCGGAGAACTCGCGCACCGCAAGCCCTTCGATATAAGGACGGAGCGCTTCGTTATCCTCGGAACTGGTGCCATAGTTGCCGATCTGGGGATTGGTGAGGACGACAATCTGGCCGGAGTACGAAGGGTCGGTGAATACTTCCTGGTATCCGGTGAGGGCGGTGTTGAAAACCACCTCGCCGGACCGCTCTGTGGGCGCACCAAAACACCTGCCCTCGAAGACTGTGCCGTCTTCCAGGGCCAGGATCGCAGTATTCAAGTTAGGCTGTTCCTCCCAGGGAGTGGATAACCTCCATTCTAGCAGCAACAACGGGGGTTCGTCCGGGCCGGTCGGGGCAAGTCCATGATAAACTACCATTTCGCCCCTTACAGAATGCTGCTTGCCAGAGAATTCGTAGCTTATCTTTCGCGACAACTCGTGAAAAAGCTGAGCCCGGGTGTCATCGAGACCTCGAACCCCGACGTCGTTACCGAGCGGATCAACGAAGTGATCACGGAAGAACTCGCGGTAGAAGACCGCTTGAACGACGAAGTCCGCGACCTGCTCAGCCAGTACAGCGAATACATGCGGCGCGAAGGCGTGAGCTATCAGGACATGTTCCGCCGCATCAAGAACACCATGATCTCCCAGCGCAAGGTGATCCGGGCATCCGGGCGGGACACTGGCGATCCGATGAAACTGTCGCGCGACAAGGTCACCGATATGTCCCACAAACTGGTGGAGATGCTGCGCAAGAGCCGGGATCTTCGCCTGAAAAATAAGGACACCAACGCGGTGCGGCTCGAAATCGTCCGCGTCATGACCGAGTTGCTGACGGCTGAGGACAAGGTGGACCGTGCCGCGCGGCAGAAAATCCGCACCCAGAAGCGCGAGATCCCCGAAGGCACCGAGGAGTGGGACCTGCTCCACAGGCGCTACTACTCGGAAGAGCTGAAGAAGCTCGGGATCGATCTGGGGAAGTAAAACCGCGCGACCCGGTCAGCGCTTGTACCCGATTATCCTCAGAAATCCGCGGCGCTTTTCCACGTCTTCCGCTGTCTCCACGCCCTTGGGGCGCTCTCCATCGATCACGCCCAGCACCCCGCGTCCCTGTTCGCTCTCCGCTACCACCGCCTGCACCGGGTTCGCCGTGGCGCAGAAGATGGAGCAGACTTCCGGCACGTCTTTGATCCTGCCCAGGACGTTGATCGGGTAGCCTTCCTGCATCGCGACGACAAAGATGTGCCCGGCGGCCAGCGCCGAGGCGTTGCGGACGGCGAGCGCCTTGAGCGCGTCGTCGTTACCGTCTGCGCGCGTGAGGCAGGGACCCGACGCCTCGTTGAACGCCACGCCGAATTTCATCTGCGGGACGGTGTTGACTATGGCTTCGTAGATGTCCTCGACCGACTTGATGAAGTGGGTCTGGCCCAGGATCAGGTTTCCGCCTTCGGGAATTTCGAGCGGCACGAGCTTCAGTTCCATAGAGAATCAGAATCGCACATGGCACTATTTGCCGCATTTCGGCTCCTGGGCAAAGGGCAACCGCACGAAGAACGAAGTCCTCCCCGGGCGCGATTCCACCTGTACCTCGCCATGGTGTTTCTGAACGATGCGGTAGACCGTATCGAGGCCGAGCCCGGTGCCCTCGCCCACCGGCTTGGTGGTGAAGAACGGCTCGAAAATGCGATCCCGAATCTCGGGGGCGATCCCCATGCCGCTGTCGCGGACTTCCACCAGCACGCGCTCGAACTCCGCCGCCGTGCGCACCAGCAGTTCGCCCTTTCCGCCCATCGCGTCGATCGCGTTATCGATGAGGTTCGTCCACACCTGGTTGAGCTCGCTGCCGTGGCCGCAAATGCGCGGGATGGAGCGGTCGTACTCGCGCACCACCGTGGTGCCGTGCTTCAGGCGATAGTGCAGCATGATCAGCGTGTTCTCGAGCGCGTCGTGCACGTCGATCTCCTGCTGCGGAGACTGGTCCATGTAGGAGTACTGCTTGATGGCGCGGACCAGGTCGGAGATCCGCGTGGTTCCGCGCTCGATCTGCTCCACCATCCGGCTCACGCTCAACGACGCCGCCAGGTGCGTGATCGCATCCCCGAGGGCTTCGCCGAACCGCTCCGCCAGTCCGCGCAGCGTGTCGAGGTCGCAGCCTGCGTCCACCAGGTCCGGCGCCAGTTGCCGCGCGTTCGAAACGCCGCGGGCTTGCAGCCAGTCTCCGACCAGCTCTTCTCGGTCGCTCCGTTCGAGAGAATCGAGCGCCTCCAGAGGATGAAGCTTCGGCCAGTCGCATTCCAGTTGCGCCAGAAATACGCGGTCCTCCGCCGAGGGCGCACGCTGGCCCAGACGGAGGCTCGCGCCCCGCAAGGTCGAGACCGCCTGCTGCAGCCCCGTCGCGGCGTTCCGGACCGCGGCGGCCGGGTTGTTGAGCTCGTGCGCCAACCCGGCCGAGAGCTTGCCGAGCGCCATCAGTTTCTCTCTCTGCTGGTCCGACCGGGTGGACTCGCGGATACGGTCGGAGAGCACGCCCACCAGCCGCTGCCCTAACTGCGGCAGCCGTTCGAGCATCTCCTGGAAATGCGAGACATGCAGAAACGCCACAGTGGACGCGGTCATCGCGCGCGTGCTCAGAGGGAATTTGGTGAGCCGCGAAAAAGGCAGCATGCCGGTCAGTTGTCCCGCGTGCGCGGAATAGGTCCGGCCGTCGCCAACCCCGTTTTCGCGTTGAATTTGGGCCTCGCCCTCCAGGATGACCACCATGCGGTCCGCGGGCGACCCTTCTGCGAGCACTACGTCACCCGGTTCGAAGTGTTTGATCTCCATCCGGGACGCAAGCCAGTCGAGATCTTCCGGAGCCAATTCCGCAAAGACCGGAACCGATTTCAATCGTTCGGCGAGTGTGGGTGTGGGAGCCGGTTCCATCTCAGGCCTCCGCCAGGTAGCGGTGAACGAACTGCACCGCGATCGAGCCTTCGCCCACGCTGGATGCCACCCGCTTAATCGATCCGTGGCGCACATCTCCCACGGCAAAAATTCCCGGCACGCTGGTCTCCAGCAGGTAGGGTGCGCGCGACAGCGGCCACCCGCGAGGGGGCCTGCCCTGAACCACCAGGTCGGGGCCGGTCAGGATGAAGCCGCGCTCGTCCCGCTCCACCACGCCAGCGAGCCAGTCGGTGCGAGGCGCCGCTCCGATGAACACGAAGAGCGCGCTGGCGGGCAGTTTCTGCACGGTTCCCGAGTGCCCGCAGGTAACCGAAATCGCTTCCAGCCTTTCCTCGCCGTGCACCGCCACCAGTTGAGTGCCGCACTCCACGCGAATGCCGGGCGTCTGGGCGATATCGTCGATGAGATATTGCGACATGCTGGCCGCCAGGCTCTCGCCGCGAACCAGCATCACTACCTGCCTGGCGTACCGCGAGAAGTTCATCGCAGCCTGGCCCGCCGAGTTTGCCCCGCCGACCACGTAGACGTCCTCGTCACGGCAGGAGAGGGCCTCGGTCGATCCCGCGCCGTAGTACACGCCCGCGCCCTGCAGCCGTTCGATCCCCGGAACATCCAGCTTCCGCCACTGCACGCCCGTCGAGATCACCAGCGCGTGGCACGAGAGTTCGGAGCCGTCGCGCATGGTGACAATCTTGTACCGGTCCTTGAGCCGGATCCGGTCCACCTCCTGCGGCGCAATGATCTCCGCTCCGAATCTCCGGGCCTGCGTCACCGCGCGCCGAGCCAGATCGTTGCCGCTGAGGCCGGAGGGAAAACCCAGGTAGTTTTCGATGCGCGAACTGAGGCCGGCCTGCCCGCCGGGAGCCTCCCGCTCCACGATCACACTCTTCAGTCCCTCCGAGGCTCCGTACACCCCGGCCGCCAGACCTGCCGGGCCGCCCCCGACAATCACCAGGTCGAAAAAGTCCGTCTTCGGCCGGGTGCGCAGCCCGATCCGGTCGGCCAGTTCGCCCACTTCCGGTTGCACCAGCACCGTCCCGTCCGTCAGCACCACCACCGGCAAAGTGGATTTCGCGTCTCCAATGAGTTCCAGGGTCTTGGCGGCCTCCGGGCTATGGGTTCCGTCCTCCGCATCCATCCACTGATAGGGAACCTGGTTGCGCGCCAGGAACTCGCGGATCTCATAGGAACGCGGCGACCACCGGGTTCCGACCAGCCGTATCCCGTCGAACGGCGGGCGGTACGACGCAGACCATTCATCGAGCAGATCGTCTAGCACCGGGTAAAGGTTGTTGTCCGGGGGATCCCAGGGCTTCAGCAGGTAGTGATCGAGCTTGACCACGTTGATCGCCGAGATGGCAGCCTCGGTGTCCGCATACGCCGTGAGCAGAACGCGGCGCACGTCGGGAAACTGGCGGATCGCAGCCGTCAGGAACTCGATGCCGTTCATCTGCGGCATCCGGTAATCCGCCACCAGTAGTGCAACGGGCTCGCCCCGTTGCGACAGTCGCGCCAGAACGTCCAGGGCGCCGGAACCCGAATCGGCCGAAAGCACCCGGTAACGATCGCTGTATTGTTTTCTGAGGTCCCGCTCGACAGCCCTCAGCACATCGGGGTCATCGTCTACGGCAAGCAACACTGGTCGCGGCATGAGCCCCTCCCCTTGGTTTCCCCTGCTTTCAGGGTAGCAAGGGCAAGGCCGTCTCAACCGCGACTCGGGTTACCCCGCCGTGTTCAGGATACCCGCGTCTTCAGCATGGAATAAGAGTGCGGCGGCAGGGTGCAGCGGAGCGTCTTTCCGTCCGCGGAAACGGTGCGTTCCGTCGCGCGCACGGTGGTCTTTGCCGAAGTCGTTCTCCGCCTTGATATCCGGTCCGTTCACTTCGGATACGGAGACCGCGCCGGAGAACTGCTTATCCTCCAGTTCGAATGCCGCCTGGAGCGGTTGCGACGGATGGCGGTTCACGGCGTTGATGACCAGCGTGCCGTGATCTTCCGCGGCCGAAACATCGAGGTACGGCACATCGTCGAAGCGGGCGCATTTGTATTTCGGACTCTCCACGAACAACTCCAGCGCCTTCCCTTTCGAATGGTTGGCGAACAACTGAAGCGGGTAGTAAATGGTCTGCAGGAACATCCCCGTTTCGCTCGTGAAGATGGGAGCGATCACGTTCACCAGTTGCGCCATGTTGGCGATTTTGACGGTATGCGCGTGGTTGACGAACGAGTTGAGGAAGGTGGCCACGACGAGGGCGTCTTCGAGGTTGTAGCGCTCCTCCAGAATGCGCCGCCCCCTCTCCTGCGGGCCGCGGGCGCGATACCAGACATTCCATTCGTCCCATGCGATGTGAATTCGACGGCGCCCCGGCTGCCCGGAAAGTGCTGCGTCGATGATCCCTTCCGTGGTCTTGAGCCGCGAATCCAGTTCGACGGAACTCGCCAGAAAGTCGCCGAAATCGTTCTTCGGGTTCCCCACGTACATGTGCAGCGAGAGAAAGTCCGCGTGCTGGCTGAGGAATTCGAGCACCGTGCGGTTCCACGAAGTCCAGTCCGAGCCCGGGCCGAAATTGGAGGAGCCGGCGGCGATCAGCTTCACGTTCGGGTCCGTCCACTTCATCAGCTTGGCAGCTTCGAGCGCGAACTTGCCGTAGTCTTCGGCGCTGCGATGCCCCATCTGCCAGGGCCCGTCCATCTCGTTCCCGAGGCCCCAATACGTCACTTTCCACGGCGCCGCGCGCCCGTTCTGCTTACGCAGACGCGTCATGGCGGTATCTTCGGAAGAGTTGCAGTACTCCACCCATTGCTGCGCCTCGGTCCACGTGCCGGTGCCGAGGTTGGCGCAGATATACGGCTGTGCGCCGGCCATTTCGGAGTAGTTGAGAAACTCGTGCGTGCCGAAGCGGTTGCTCTCCACCGTGCCCCACGCCATTTCGAGTCGCGGCGGGCGGGCGTCCCGCGGCCCGATTCCGTCGCGCCAGTGATAGTTCGAGGAAAAGTTGCCGCCCGGCCAGCGCAGCAGCGTGACATTCATTTTCCGCGCGGCATCCAGAACGTCCTTGCGGTATCCATTGGCATCGGAAAGGGCCGAGTGCTCTTCGAACACCCCGCCATCGATGCACCGCCCGAGGTGCTCGATGAAGTTGCCGTAAATCAGCGGGCTGATCTCGCCCACCACGCGCTCGGTATCGATCTTCACCCGCGCCCGCAACGCCTGCGGTTGGCCGCGCAGGATGAAGGGCGCCCCCGCGACGGATGCGGCAAAGGCACGTCTGGAAATCTTCATTGTGGGTCATGATAACCCAGTTGCACGCGGGCTGTAAGCGTTTCCGGCAGACGACTCGCTTTGGGCTATGCTGACGATTCCGGAACTGCGATACCGGACCTGCCGAGGACACGGATCGCCCGGCTCACATTTTCGGCGGAGCCGTGGGCGATGAGCAGACACTTGTTCGCCCGAAGTTCCCCTTCGTAGACTCTCGCCATCCGCGTGCTGACGCCGATCGTGTACAAGCCCGCGCCAAAAGCGCTGAGTTCGCCGAACATCGTTGCATTCGCCATGGCAGCGATCAGCCACGCCTCCATCGGACCCAGGACGAAGATATCCCCCACCTCGGGAAGAGAGAACACCCCGCATGGCTCGGATGTTTCCACCGGCAGACTCTTCCGGCAGACCAGCGAAAGCGAGGCCTTATCGAATCCGGCAACGGAGAGCGTTGACCAAGCCTCCTTAGCTTCCTCACGATCGGCAAAAACCAGGACGGCTACGTTTTGCTGTGGCATGGGCCCGACGAATTGACTTATTTGCAAGCCCGTTACCATTGCGGGAAATGCCCGGTGCGGCGGGTACCGCGCGAGGCGAGTGACTCGTTTTGCGTCACACTGCCGAGATATCGAACAGCCTGCGCCGCGGGGAATGCTGAAAACAGCACACGTTTTCGCATTCGCGTACAGACACAACGGAAATGGCCGTGGCGCTGTGTGTGCTACGGTGCGAAAATCCAATCAAGTGAAAGCCATGGACAAGCTGTTGGTCGGAGCCTTCGGCGTGGCTTTGGCCGTGTTAACGGGCATCGGCTTCGTTTCGTATCGCAGCACCTTGGAGATGACCGCTATCCAGCAGCGGGTGGACCACACTCATGAGGTGCTGGAGCAGTTGGACAGCGTTCTTGCCAACCTGCTTCAAACCGAAAGCGCGACCCGTGGCTTCGTCATGTCCGGGGATGGGCGATATCTTTCGGTGCGGCAAACCGCGGCTGACGGGCTCGAGCAAACTTTCGCAAGACTTCCACGCTTGTTGGCGGATGATCCGGACCAGCTGCGCCTGCTCGGCGAGATCACCAAGCCTATTCGAGAAAAACTGCGGGTGGAGACGGAGAAGATCGAACTCCGCCGCGCAGGAAAAATCGGGGCCGCGATGGATGCTTTTTTGTCCGGCCAGGGAAACGAGATATCCGACCAGGTGCGCGGCGCGGTCGGCCGGATCAAGGACCATGAAAAGCGGCTGTTGAAGATCAGGACCGACAGGGCCCAGGCGGATGCGGCGATATCTCTGCGCACGATGTCGGCCGGGTCGCTGCTCAGCTTTGTGATCCTGGGAGCCGTATGTTTCAGCTTGATGCGCGAGATCTGGCGGCGCCGCGCATCCGAATCGCAGTTGCTGCATTCCAACCGCTTGTACGCGCTCCTGAGCCAGACCAATCAGGCGATTGTGCATGCCCGTGAAGAGTCCGCCCTACTACACGAAGTGTGCCGCATCGCGGCAAACCAGGGCCTGTTCGACTTCGCCTGGATCGGAATGGTATCGGCCGAAACCGGCGCAATCGTCTCGTCCGCATGGAATGCCTCCGCCCAGCCGGTTCCAGCCCCGGTGGACTTGCCGGATGGCAGCCTGTTCGAGTCCTCCCTGGCTCGCTTGAAGGACGGTGCGCCTCTGTTTTCCAACGACCTCGAGAGCGAGGCCGGCGATTGGCCCTGGCGCGCCGGCGCGCTGCAACGCGGCTACCGCAGTGCAGCGGTATTGCCGGTTTTCATGGAGGGAGAATGGGCGGGCCTTTTCGGGCTGTACAGCAGTGAGCGGGATGTGTTCCAACTCGGAGTGAGCGCTTTGCTCAACGAGGTTACGTCGGATCTCGGTTTCGCCTTGACGAACATAAAGCGAGAGGCCCACCGCGAGCGGGCGGAAGAGGCTCTGCGAAAACAGGGCCAAATCATCGATCAGGTGCATGATGCCATCGTCTCCACCGACATGGAAGGGAACGTAACCAGCTGGAACAAAGGCGCGGAGATCCTGATGGGTTATTCCCGGGAGGAAGTGCTCGGCCGCCAGATTTCGTTTCTCTATTCTGAGGAAGACCACGCGTTCCTGCAAGGCGGAGTGATCCGTCCCCTTCTGGAAACGGGCGCCCATGACGTCGAAGTCCGGATGCACAGGAAATCGGGCGAGGAGTTTTACGCTCACCTTGCGCTCTCGCTGCAGCGGGACCGCGAAGGAACGCCTTTCGGCATGATCGGCTATTCGATGGACATCACGAAGGCGAGGCAATCCGAGCGGGCGCTGCGGGAAAGCGAGGAGCGCTTCCGGCAGATGGCCGAGAACGTACAGGAAGTGTTCTGGCTGACGGATGCGACATCGACTCGGATTCTGTACGTCAGCCCGGCCTTCGAAGGTCTCTGGGGGCGTCCCTGCGCCGGCATCTCCGGGAAGCCGGCCTCTTCGCTCCTCGAGTGGGTGCACCCGGCAGACCGTGCGAAGGCGAAGTCCTGCTTCGAAAGCGCCTCCCGCGGCGAGGCATTTACGGGCGAATTCCGGGTTCTATGGCCGGACGCTACGGAGCGCTGGGTATGGGACCGGGGCTTTCCCATTCGAGACGGCGCGGGAGCGGTCTATCGCGTGGCCGGCATCACTCAGGACATCACGGAGCGCAAAGCCGCCGAGCAGGAAATCCGGCGCTTGAACAGCGATCTCGAACGGCGGGTAAGCGAACGCACCGCCGAGCTCGATCAGGTGAATCGGGAGTTGGCGGTGCGCAACCAGGAAGTGGAACGCGCCAACCGGCTGAAGAGCGAATTCCTGGCGAGCATGAGCCATGAGCTGCGAACTCCGCTGAACGCGATCATCGGCTTTTCCGATCTCCTGGCACGCGGAAAAAACGGGAGCCTGAGCGAAAAGAATCAGCACTTCGTACGTCACGTTCAGGAAGCCGCCCGGCACCTGCTGCAACTCATCAACGACATCCTCGATCTATCGAAGATCGAAGCCGGCCGGGTGGAGTTGGAGCCGCAGGAGTTCCTGGTATCGGCGGCGCTCGAAGAGGTGCTTTCGGTGATTACACCCCTGGCGGTGAACAAGGCAATCCGCCTTTCGACGACCGCAAGCCCGGAGCAGGTGATCTATGCCGAGCGGATCCGTTTCAAACAAATTCTCTTCAATCTGTTGAGCAATGCCGTGAAGTTCACGCCGGAGAAGGGTGACGTCGCGGTGGAGTGTTCCGCCGCCCCCAATGGCGTGCTGGTTTCGGTCAGCGACACCGGGATGGGGATCCCCGTCGAACAGCAAAGCGCGATTTTTAATGAGTTCCACCAGGCCGGGCCCACGACCAAGGGAATCAAGGAGGGAGCCGGTCTGGGGCTCGCCATCACGAAGCGCCTGGTCGAACTGCATGGCGGCAGAATCTGGCTCGTGAGCGAACCGGGCAAAGGCAGCCGTTTCAGCTTCATGCTGCCGGACAAAACGGAACAGACAGAACAGCAGACTGCGTGAGGGCGGCTGGGCGCTGATGAAAACGATTTTAGTGGTAGACGACAATCCGGTGAGCCGTGAGCTGATTTGCGAGGTGCTGGAATCCCCCGATTTCCAATTCCTGCAAGCGCAGGACGGGAAGAGCGCTCTCGAGTCAATTTCGGAATCGCCGCCGGACCTTGTGCTGATCGACATCCAGATGCCCGTGCTGGACGGATTTGCCACCCTCGCCCGGCTGAGAGCGGATGCTCGTTTCCAGGCTCTGCCGGTTGTGGCGGTGACGGCCTTCGCCATGCGCGGCGACCGCGAGAAGGCCATCCGGGCCGGCTTCAATGCATACATCACGAAGCCGATCGATGGGCTGGAACTCGAGCGCCTGGTCCGCGGCTATCTGCTGGTGGAATCGAACGGAGCGATGCCGAATGGTTTCTGAGCGAACAACATTGAAATTAGTGGCGGTAGACGATGATCCGGCGGCGCTCGATCTTGTCCGCGCCGCGCTGGAGGAAGAGGGGACGGAGATCCTGACGGAATCCGACCCCGCCCGCGGCCTCGATCTGATTCTCCGCTGTCGCCCGGAAATCGTGCTTCTGGATCTGTTCATGCCCGGCCTGAATGGAATGGACCTTCTGCGGCGGATCAGCGAAGCCTGCCCGGAGACCGACGTCATCCTGATTACGGGGCACTATTCCACCGACGCTGCCGTTGAGGCCATTCAAAACGGCGCATGCGATTACATCACAAAACCGATTTCGGTCGAGGACCTCGCCCGGCGCGTGGGTAAGCTTGCGTTGGAAGCCCGCCGCCGTCAAAAGGTGATGGAACTCGACGACGAACTCCTGCGGGCCGCGCAGTTCCAGGGCATGGTGGGGCGTAGTCCGGCCATGATGGATGTGTTCGCGCGGATTCGCCGGGTGGCGCCGCACTTCCGCAGCGCATTGATCACCGGCGCCACCGGCACGGGGAAGGAGCTTGCCGCTACGTCACTGCACCGCCTCAGTCCCGTGGCGGCCAACCGTCTGGTTGTGTGCAACTCGTCCGCGGTGGTAGAAACGCTGTTCGAGAGCGAGCTGTTCGGACACGTGAAGGGAGCCTTTACCGGCGCTACCCAGGACAAACCCGGGCTGATGGAACACGCCGATGGCGGTTCGCTGTTTCTGGATGAGATCGGCGATATGCCGCTGTCCACCCAGGCCAAGCTTCTGCGAGCCCTGCAAAACCAGGAAATCCAGCGTGTCGGATCGCTGGCAATTCGAAAGGTGGACGTGCGGATCATCGCCGCGACCCACCGGGACCTGCGGAAGATGGCGGCGGAGGGGAGATTTCGGGAGGATCTTTTCTATCGCCTCTCCCGCGTCGAGATCAAGCTTCCCCGGCTTGCCGATCGCAAGGAGGATCTTCCGCTGCTATCGAGGCACTTCACCGAACGGTTCGCCGCCGAGTACGGAAAACGAGTTCGCGGACTTACGCCCCGCGCCCAGGCTCTCCTCTCCCGGTATGCATGGCCCGGGAATATTCGCGAGCTGGAGAATGTGCTCAGCGAAGCGTGCATGATGGTGTCCAACGAACGGATTGATGTGTGCGACTTTCCGGACTATGTCCGCGAGGCTGCGTCCAGGACCGAAACGGATGCCGGGCGCGAGGTCGAGCGGGCCGTTGAAGAAATGGTGCCTCTTGAAGAAGTGCACCGGCGCTATTGCCTCAGGGTGCTCGAATCGGTGCGCGGAAACAAGGCACGCGCGGCGAAGATTCTGGGGATTAACCGCGCCACGCTCTACCGTGCCTTAGGTGAACGCGGAAGCGAGGCGGAGTCCGGCGAATAGTTCTTGGCGTCTGCGGAGTTTTGCGACGCTCTGGGTACCGCTTGTACACTTGTGCGCTGCCTCAATCCCGCATCATCCTGCGTGGCACATCCTCTCCTTTTGGTCATCCCATTGCTGAGTGCATCCCCATCAGTTGCCAACACCAGCAGTGAGAGGGGACACTCGATGGACTTCACACCCATGGAAGCGACCACGCGACGGCAGTTCGGTCAGCCGCAGCGAGAACGCCCGGAGCCTCAGACGGAGTGCGGCCTGGAGTTGGCCGATTTTTGCGAACTCGTGCAGCTTTCGGGCCTGGGGCTCTTCTCCACCGATTCGGCAGGCCGGTACCGCTATGTCAACGAAACCTGGTCCCGGCTCACGGGCATTCCCGGGGGCCAGGCAAGCGTGGAAGCGTGGCTCGCCGCGATCCACCCGGACGACCGCAGGCGCGTCGAGGACGAGTGGAGGACGGCGGTTGCCTTAGGCTCCGTGTTTCATTGCGAGTACCGGGTGGCCAAACGTCCCGGCAGCGTGCAGCGGTTGCGCAGTTCGGCGCTGCCATCGCTGTCCGCCACAGGTGAGGTACAAGGGTTTCTTGGCACGCTTCGGGACCTCGGGGACGGGCGGGCGGCGGACTGGCCATGCCGGAGTTCAAAGAGCTTCGAAGCTACGGCTGAATCAGAGCTCGGCCACGATCCGCGCAAAATGGAAAGCGTCGGCACATTGGCGGCCGGCGTGGCACACGATTTCAATAACCTTCTTGCCGTAGTCCTTGGCGGAACCAGCATCGTGCGTGAATCGCTTCCGGAGACCCATGCGGCACAGTCCTTCCTCAAGATGGTTCATGATGCCGCCCGACGAGGGGCGGACCTCACGAGTCAGTTGCTGGCGTACACCGGACAGGCAAAGTTCGTCGTGGAAGAGGTCGATTTAGGAAAAATCATTCGGGAAACAGCCGCGCGGCTGCTCCCTTCGGTTCCGCCCGCGATCGAACTGGCTGTTTTTGTTCCCCCGGCCGTACCGGTCTTCCGGGCGGATCCGGCTTTGATGCGGCAGATGGTCATGAACCTCGCCGAGAACGCGCTCGAAGCGGTGGGCCATCACACCGGGACCGTGCTGTTGGAGTTGCGCGTCGTTGTACTCCCGGAAGAACTGGCCGCCGGCGCGCAGCCTGGTGCAAGACGCATTGCGCGCGGCGGGTACCTTCTG
Organism: Bryobacterales bacterium; assembly: GCA_963796485.1. Classification (GTDB taxonomy): domain Bacteria; phylum Acidobacteriota; class Terriglobia; order Bryobacterales; family Bryobacteraceae; genus CAWCDJ01. The sequence goes on along the minus strand of CAWCLV010000004.1, from coordinate 147,261 downwards.
GTAACCGCAAGCGATACCGGCTGCGGAATGGACGAAATGACCCGTTCCCGCGCATTCGAGCCTTTCTTCACGACGAAGTTTATGGGGCGCGGGCTCGGCCTCTCCGCGGTGGAAGGAATCGTTCAGGGCCATAACGGCTCAATCCGCATTCAGAGCGAGCCCGGGCGAGGCAGCGTTTTCGAGATTTACCTGCCCATCCCGGGTCCGGCCTTACGCGATAACTGATCCCTGCGGCTGGCCTGATTGTCCCACGGCGTCGCGGTCCGCCAGCACCAGCGCGTTCTCCGATTCCACCCGGCCGGCCGGAATAGACCGGTCGCCTTCGCGCAGGCGTCGAAGCATGTCCATTTTCTCGCCGCCGGTCACCACCCAGAGGATGGTTCTCGCGCGGTTCAGCACCGGATACGTCAGGGTCATGCGGCGCCTGTTCTGGTAGGCGCCTGTTACCGCGACGTCCGCATCCATGACATCGAGGACCGGGTCGCCCGGCACCAGGGACGCCGTATGGCCGTCCGGCCCAAGTCCCAGGTGCACCAAATCCAACACCGGCGGGTTTCCCGCCACTGAGTGTAAGGTTGCCGCGTACTCGGCGGCGCCGGCTTCCAGGTCCGAAGCATCCACCGGCATGGCGTGGATCTGCTCCGGGGCGAGCGGCGCGTGTTCGAGCAGGCTTTCCGTCAAATGCGTAAGGTTCCGGTCGGCGTGGCCGGGAGGAGCGACGCGTTCATCCACCTGGAATACATGGATGTCGTGCCAGGGAACGTCCCGGTGCGCCAGCGCTCGCAGCATCATCCAGGGCGTGCGTCCACCGCTGACCGCCATCAGGAAGCGGCCTCGCGCTACGACGGCGTCCCGCGCGGCCGCGGCGATCGCTTCCGCCGCGCGCCGCGCCACCGAGTCCGGATCGGCGTGAACTTCGACTTTCATGGCTCCTCCCGTTTACCTGGTCATGATCTTTTCGGTATGCCCGCCGAATTCGTAGCGCATCGCTGAGAGCAGCTTGTCCTGGTAATCGGATTCGCCCCGCGAACTGAAGCGCTGGTAGAGGGCGGCCGAAAGCACGGGGACCGGGACGGCCTCATCGATCGCCGCTTTGATCGTCCAGCGCCCTTCTCCGGAATCGGAAACATGTCCCTTGAATTGCGCGAGGTCCGGATCCTTCGCCAGCGCGGCGGCGGTCAGGTCGAGCAGCCACGAGGCGATCACGCTGCCGCGCCGCCACACTTCGGCGACGTCCGCCAGGTCGAAATCGAACTGGTAGTTTCCGGCATGGCGAAGCGGCGTGGTTTCCGCGTCGGCCGTGTGGGGCTTTTTCCCGATATTCGCGTCCCGCAGGACGCCGAGCCCTTCCGCATAGGCGGCCATCACCCCGTACTCGATTCCATTGTGAACCATCTTGACGAAATGCCCGGCGCCGTTAGGGCCGCAATGCAGGTAACCGTACTCTGCCGTGCTCTCCGGGCCGGTTCGGCCGTCGGTGCGCGGGATATTGCCCGGCCCGGGCGCCAGCGTCCGGAAGATCGGGTCCAGGTGGCGCACCGTTTCGCTCTCGCCCCCGATCATCATGCAGTAGCCGCGCTCCAGTCCCCATACTCCGCCGCTGGTTCCCACGTCCACATAGTGGATCGACTTCCCGGCCAGTTCCCGGGCGCGGCGAATATCGTCTACGTAATACGAGTTGCCGCCGTCGATCAGGATGTCCCCGGGGCTGAGCAGCGGAACGATCTGCGCAATGGTCGAATCCACTACCGCTGCCGGCACCATCAGCCACAGAGCCCGCGGAGTTTTCAGCTTTCGTGCCAAATCATCCAGGCCGGCGGCACCCTCGGCGCCCTCCTGCCCGATGGTCTCGACCGCTCTCGCAGACGTGTCGAAGCCTATACACCGGTGGCCGTCCCGAACCAGCCGCCGCACCATGTTGGCGCCCATCCGGCCCAGGCCGACCATTCCCAGTTCCATTGTGTGTTCCCCTTTCGGATCTGAGTTTGGCACGTTTTCAGGCGGCGTGAACCGCTGGCTTTCTACGGCACAATGCGGGCTGTCCCGCTCTTCACGTCCAGGGTCCAAGGCGTCGGCGCGGGGAGCCGCAGGGCTCCGCCGCCGATCTCCACCGGCATCCAGAGATAGCGCGAGTCCCACTGGGTGCGCGGTTTCCACAGGTCGCCCATGAAGATGACGGCGGTCTGCTTCCTGCCGGCGACCTTGATCAGCATTGTGGATTGCGATCCGTACGTGTTCGTTTCCGGTGCGGCGATGTCTTTGAATTCCGACCACGGCCCTTCGAGCCGCGGTGCGGTGGCGTACTTGTTGGGATTCGGCCGCCATCCAGTGAGTGCCGAGCCGAGCGCATAGTACAGCCCCTGGTAATGCACCACGGCTCCACCTTCGAGCGGCGCCTGAATCAGGCAGACGTCCTTCTCCACGTTCATGTAGTCGTCCGAGAGTTGCGCGATGTGGAAGCCTTTGACCGGGCGGTCCTCGAAGATCAGGTAGGCCGAACCATCGTCGTCGATGAACTGCCCGATGTCCCGGCTCTCGTGGTCCAGGGGGCGGAAGCTTTTGACATAACGGTAATCGCCATCAACCTGGTCGGAGACCGCCACCGCGACTCGGGCGTAGCGGTAGCGCGCGTCGTCGAGGTGCATGTACATCACGAACTTCTTCGTCTTCCCGTTGTAAAAAACTTTCGGGCGCTCGAGGACCCATCCGGTGCCGAGGTTCTCCGGGTCGGAGAACGCGATCTGCCGGCGGAATTTCCAGTTCACCAGGTCTTTCGAGGAGTAACAGCCCACGAAGCGCCGTGCGGGGTCGAGCCCCTGCGAACGGTCCTCGCCGAACCAGAACCAGGTATCTCGCAGCTTGACGATCCCGCCGCCGTGTGCCTGAATGTGCCGGCCGCGGTCGTCGGGCCAGACTTCACCCGGCCGGATGATCGCAGGGGCAGCGGCGATTCCGGCCGTCAGCGCAAGCAGCGCCAGTTGCGGCAGTCGCAGTTTCATTACCTCACGGTAATTGCTTGTATCGCCGCAGTCAAAGTCAGTTGGAGCCCGCGCCCGGCTTCGCGCGGCGAAACAGGAAGAGTCCCGACTTGCCCGCGGCGATCACGTCCGGGGACGGGCCAGGCTCGATTCGCGCCACCGTCACCTGCATTCCCGCGCCGGCCCGCGAACCGTAGTCGATCAGGTGCTTGACCCATTCGATCGATCCCGATTGCGTCTTGAAATGCTCGTACCAGTAGATCCCCAGCGGCTCCCGCTCGCCGGGATCGTTGCCATTGTGCGCCATGAAGCGCTTCCCGGTAACGAGGTCCGGCTGCCCGTCTCCGTTGAGGTCGGCCACAATCAGCGAATGCGGCTGCGACCAGCTGTCGTCGATCATGTGCTTCGCCCAGCTTCCATCGGCCTTCCGCTCCAGCCAGAAGATGCCGTAATTGTGGGCCATGGAAGTCACGATGTCGGGCCTTCCGTCGCCGTTGATGTCCAGCACGTGCATGAATCCGACGTCCCCCAGTTGAAAGTCCTGGTGGAAAGTCCAGCTTCCGGAGCGCGGGTCGGCAGGCGCCTCGAACCAGCCTTGCGGCGTGAGAATGTCGTTCCTGCCGTCTCCGTTTACGTCGCCTGCGCCGATTCCGTGGCCGTAAGAGTGGTCCGACACCACGTGGGCCACGAACTCACCGCCTCGCGGCTCGTACCAGGTCAGCGGGGCCTTGGTGTCGCCAAATTCCGGCAGGACATCTCTCGCCTTGCCGTCGTTGTCCAAATCCACCAGGAAGGCAAATTCCACCGGGAACCTGGTCTCCATGGGGTGGTCCTTCCAGATCGCGCCCTGCTTTCCGGGGTTCTCGCTCCAGTAGAGGCGGCGGCTGAACCACGAGCAGCTGACGATATCGACTCTGCCGTCGCCGTTGACGTCCAGCGGCAGGTCGCTGAAATCGTCCACGTAATTGTTGGTGAAATTGATCTCGCGAAACCGGTGCTTCGTCCAGTTCGGCGCTTGATACCAGTATTCGCCGGAGACGATATCGGGCCGGCCGTCGCCGTCGATATCGGCTATCGCCACCGTCTCGCTCGCTCCCGGATCGATCATCCTCTTTTCAAACAGGATGTCGTCCGGACGGCTGGTGGCCCAGGCAGCCAGCGCCATCGCGCCGGCCGCCGCGAAGCAGTACCCTTTTCGGAACCGCATGGTTCCCTCCCGATCAGTGTGAAGCGCCCTCTGCCCCGAGCACCACTTTTTGTCCCGTGCGGCAGGAGCGGTAAACCGCGTCCACGAGTTCCAGCGCCTGGTAGCCTTCCTCGCCGGCCACCAGCGGCTTACGCCCCTTGGCGATGGCGTCGGCGAAATCCAGGAACTGCCGCTCGAACGGTTCGAGCGAGATGGCCATGGGGTCCGAAGCGCCCGACGCGACTTCGCGCTCCACCGGGGCCGGCTCGCCCTGGTCGTTCTCCACGTCCCAGGTGGTCAGCTTATCGCCCGTGATCACCGCGGTGCCCTTGGTTCCGTGAAACTCGGTGCGCTCCGGATAGCCGGGCCAGAAGGCGGTAGACGCCTGGATCACGCCGGTCGCGCCGTTGGCGTATCGCATCACGGCATTCACCACGTCTTCGGATTCGATCTTGTGCAGCGCGCCCAGTTGCCACACGCCGAATACCTCGCGCACCGGCCCCGCCATCGAGCGGAGGATGTCCAATTGGTGGATCGCCTGGTTGATCAAGGCTCCGCCGCCTTCGGTTTGCCAGCTGCCCTTGATGGGTCGGGAATAATACTCGGCGGAGCGGTGCCACTTCACGTAGCAATCGGCCTGCAGCAGTTTCCCCAGGCGGCCCGCGGCAATCGCTTTGGAGAGGAACAAACTGGCGTCATCGAACCGGTGCTGGCTGACCACGCCGAGCTGAATGCCCGCCCGCCTCGCCGTCTCGATCATCTGTCGCGCCGTTTCGAGATTCGTGGCGATCGGCTTCTGCACCTGGACGTGCTTTTTCGTCTGGGCGCAGATTTCGATGGGCTGCATCCGGAAGTCGGGGAACGTGCACACGTCCACGTAGTCCACTTTCGGGTGGCGGCAAACCTCTTCGTAGGTCCGGACAAATTCCGCACCGTACTGGTCCGCGAATTTTTTTCCGGAGGGCTCGAAGATGTCCGTGCAAACCGTAAGCTCGAATCCGATTTTTTTGTAGACCTGCGCGTGTTTGTGCGAAATCGCGCCAGTCCCGATCATGCCGACTCTCATGGAACGACCATTCTATCCTGCGTTCGGGGATTGCGCACGCCGCCGCGCGATTTGCGCAGGTGTTCACCGATCTGAGACACTGGCACTTCATGTTCCGGAAGGCGCTCCTAGCTATGTTGTTGGTTCCAATGGCATCCCTGTCGCTGGGGGGGAACCTGCCCGAACGTGAGTCCCTGCAATACAACATCGAATGGCGGCTCATCTCGGCCGGCAAAGCCACGCTCGATTTTCGTTCCGACCCCCCAGGCGAGGCATCGCGCGTCAATTTGCGGGTGGAGTCCGTGGGGATGGTCTCGAAGCTGTTTAGGGTCGAAGACGATTACCTCGCTCTCCTCAATTCCTCGCTGTGCGTCCAGAACGTGCACAGCGTCTCGCAGGAAGGCAGCCGGCAAAGGGAGACGCGCATCACGTTCGACTCCGCCGGCCGCAAGGCCAACTACGTCGAGCGCGATCGTGCGCGGAACTCGGTCATCCTTTCGAAGGAGATCGAAACTCCGCCGTGCGTCCACGATGTGGTCGGCGGGCTTTATTACCTCCGCACCCTGAATCTCGAACCGGGCGAATCGACACAGGTCCCCATCAGCGACGGCAAGAAGAGCGTCGTCGCAAAGGTGGAGTCGCAGCAGAGGGAAGACATCAGTACCCCGGCCGGAACTTTTCACACTATCCGCTACGAGATTTTCCTGTTCGACAACGTCCTGTACCGCCGCTCCGCGCACCTGAACGTCTGGCTCACCGACGATCGCCGCAAACTGCCGGTCCAGATCCGGGTCCGGCTGCAATTCACGATCGGCACCATCACCCTGCAACTCGAAAAACAGACGTAGCCTTGGCGCAGCCCGCACTTCTCAGCGGGCCGGCGCCGGCTTGCCGCAAACGTATGCCGGGGCCAGAAGAAATCCGGGCTAGTGTGAGCTTCTGTCCGATGCGCCGGGCCGCGGGGCGACGACTTCGAAAAAACCGCTTTATACTGGGGCAGTCGGGGCTTCCGCCAGCTTGCCATGTCCAGAAATACGCAGCCTTCCCGCAGTGTCCGGCCCTTTCTGATTGGCCCGTCCGAGTTGGAAATCCGGCGTTCGCGCTGCCGCCCGGAGTTGCACAAACTCTCCGGCGGCCCAAGGGAGTCCGTTGCATGCTGCAACCTCTGCGGCTCCTCGAACAGTTGCCTGCTGGGGCTGCACGACCGCTACGGCCTGCCGCTTCGAACGGTGATGTGCGTGAATTGCGGGTTGATCTACCTGGCCGACCGGTTCTCTGCCGAGGGCTACGCGTCGTTCTACCATGACGGAGCCTACCGCCGGATCACTTCCGCCTTTGCGGGTTCGGTGGCGACGATGCGCGACCTGCAGGCAGACCAGGCACAGTATGCCTCGAACCTGGTGCGTTTTCTCGAGGGCCGGCTGCCGCGGCAGTCTCCCGCGCGGCTTCTCGATATCGGCGGCAGTTCGGGGGAGGTTGCCTGCGAGCTGAAGAAACGGCTGGGTGTGGACGCAACCGTACTCGATCCTTCGGCGGACGAAATCGAGGCGGCCTGCCGGCTGGGCTTGCGCGGAATCGTCGGCTCCGCCGAGACCTGGGACACCGAAGAGCGGTTCGATATGGTTCTCCTGTGCCGCACGATCGAACACCTTCATGACCTTAAAGGCACGTTCGCGAAGATCCGGCGGCTGCTCGCGCCGGGCGGCCTGTTCTTCTGCGACTTCCTCGATTTCTTCGAACTGTGCCGGACCACGGGGCATCCCCAGACGGTCAGCAAGGTGGACCACTGCCACTGGATTCCGCTGCCGTTCGCGCCGTCGCTGTTCCGCTCTCTGGGGTTCGAGATCGTTTGCATGAACCTGGCGCCGAGGCCGCAGTTCGTGGGCCTGCTGCTGCGGCTCGGAGAAGCGCCGGCGCCGCAGCCGGTGCCGTGGCATGAAATGACGATGGCGATTCGGGAGCTTCAGCAGATCTCGTCCGACTGGCTGGCCGCGCCGGCCGGGGCGGCTTCGATTTCACGACGTGTGCGGCGCCGGGCCTCGCGCCTCGCCCACCGCGTGGCAGGTACGGTGTTCGGCCCGGAAAAGGCATCCGGCACTACTGCCGGAACGAATTCGTAACGGCGTCGCGGTACGCCTGAACACAAGGATGGCTTATGCGTTCAGCATGGATTTGGGGATTTTCGCTGGCTATCGTCTTTTCGCGTGCTTGTCTGGCACAGCCGTTTGAAATCGGCGCGGTGGCCGGGTACGCCTGGGATCACGATGCATCCATCCGGAGCCCGTCCGGGTCGGTGAATGCCGGTTTTAAGCCGGGTTTCGTGGGCGGCGCCATCTTCGGCGAAGACCCATATGAGTACATCGGCGGCGAAGTCCGCTGGCTTTACAGAGTGGGGGGACCGCAGTTGACCGCTCCAGGCATCAAGGTCAGTGCCGGCGGATACACGAACCTGCTCTATTACGATCTGCTGGTCCACCTCAGGCGCAGGGAAAGGAAGCTCCGCCCCTACATTGCGGGGGGAGGCGGGGCCGAAATTTACACCAGCACGGATGCCGCGGTGGTCGGCCAACCCCTCCAGACTATCGCTGTGATTGCCAGGGGAACCGAGGTAGAACCGCTGATCAGTGTGGGCGCAGGCGTTCAGTGCGACGTGAACCGCCGCCTGCGTTTGCGCTTCGATTTCCATGTCTACATGGCGCCCACGCCTGGTGACCTGTTTCGAGTGCTGCGCCCCACCGTGATCCGCGGCTGGCAATATGATTTCGCGCCGGCCGTGACAGTCAGCTACGTCTTTTAGTTCTGGTCCGGTTTTTTTTCGCCCGGCCGCATGAGCGTCGGCGGCTTGCGTTTCTGCTCCTGATTCGGGGTGCTGGCGGCCGTTTTCTTGTCTTCGGCCTGCTTGTTGGCTCGTTCCTCCGGAGTCATGGACGATTCGACTTCGCGCTTCTCCTTCGCGTCGCGCGCTTCCACCGCTCTTGTGCGCTTGCCCAAATCGCCTGTCGCGGCGTCCAGGCTGTCGCTCGTGGTCTCGATCGCGGTCTTCAGGACGAAATCGTAGCGGTCGAGGTCCTTCGGCTGGCCGTTCTGCACCTTTTGCAGAACCGGCAGGGACTGCCGTTCCATGGCTGCCACCGCCGCGAGGCCTTTTTGCATATCGACCTGGCGGGCGAGCGCTTCATCCGTCACGTCGTCGATCGAGTCGAGTATTTTCGCGTAGTCGTCCAGAGCGTCGTGGATCAGGGCGGACCTCCCCGGCTTATCCTTGGAAGCCAGGCTCTTTACCAGGTCCACGCGGTCCTTCGCGAATTTGGCGTAGAGCGCTACGCGTTCGTTGGGTTCCTGGGCTTCGCGGATCTGATCGACCTCGTCCGAGGTCAGGAAATCGCGATGCACTTGAGCCGCCAGCGGCAATGCCACCAGCAGACAACACAGAAGACTTTTCATTTCGGTTTGCCCTCCATCAGCCCGAGCAGCAGATCGTCGTGGATTTTCTGCACCCGCGCGATCAGCTTATCGAGCACCGGCCGGTCTTCGAAGCTCATGTCCCTCTGAAAGGCGTCCAGGCGCCGCAACAGGTCGCGCGTATCGATCTCGGCCTTCTTGAACCATTTCGGGTGCTTGCGCGGATCCTTTCCGGTATCGATCAGGGAGTTGTACGCCAGTTGCACCGAATCCTCGATTTCCTTGATGTCGGCGGTCAGGTGCGCGGCGTCTCCCTTCTCGTAATCGGCGCGCGCGGCCTGGTAGGCGGCATCCGCGTTGTCGAGAGCCAGCTTCGACCGCTTCTCGAGATTCGGCTCCGCCATGGCTTTCTGGAGATCGGCGGAAAGCACGCTGGTCGCCGCCAGCCCGAGCGCCAAGAGCGCCGCCATGCCCAGCATGATCCGCATCAACGTCTCTCCAGATCGTTCTGTAAGATTCGCGCCCGCTGCCGCGCCTGGAACTCCTGGTCCGGGTTTTTACCGTCGCTCATCGAGAGAAACTGCCGGTATGCCTCGAGAGCCGGTTTGATCTGCCGGAGCTTATCCAGAATGATCGCGCGGAGGAACCAGGTGCCGGCCGTGTTTTCTCCCAGCTCGCGGGCGCGGTCGAACGCCGCCAGCGCTGGTTGGTATGCTTCCGCCAGGTACAGCACGCTGCCGAGTTCGCTCCAGATCCGTGCCTCGCCCGGTTTCAGCTTCGCCGCCGCCAGGAACTGGCCCGCCGCAGCCTGATACTGCTTGCGGTCGCGAAGGGCCCGGGCATAGACCAGGCGCAACTCCGCATTCGACGGCTCGGCGGCCGCGGACTGTTCGAGCAGCGGAATCGCCTTTTCCTGCCGTCCGCTGAAGATGTACGCCATTGCCAAACCGGTCCGGTTGCCCTGGGTCGGGCTTTTGGCGTACGCCGCTTCCAGGCGCGGAATGGCGTCGGCGTACTGCTTGTTTTCGAGCAGCAGCTCTCCCAGATGCTCCTGAGCGACGGGATTGTCCGGAAATTCGCGGTAAATCGCGATCGCCTGGGCGGGCTGCTTTGCCGTTTCGTACATTTCCGCCAATTCCAGCAGGTAGCTCCTGAGCTTCGGATCCAGATCCGCGGCCTGCCCGAAGTGCGGCGCGGCTTCCGACAGCCGGTTGCCGCGCGCCAGCGCGTGGGCCAGTCCCAATTCGGCATCCGCCGATTTGGGGTTCAATTGCAGCGCCTGATGGTAGCCGGCTTCGGCCTTGTCCAGTGCCCCGGTCTCCAGTTCCGCTTCCGCGGCGTAGTACACCGGCCGGAACTCGGCCGGCTTCTTTTCCGCCGCGCTCTCCAGCAGCGGCCGTGCCTCGGCGGCTTTCTTGCCCCGAAGCAACAGAATCCCGGCGTTCAATTCGGCTTCGTAAAGGCCGGGCTTGAGTTCCAGCGTGATGTGGTATTCCGCGATACCTTCGGCATCCCGGTGCAGCATGGAGTAGGCGAAGGCCAGGTTGAAATGGGCGCTATAGTCCTTGGGGTCCGCTGACACGGCTTTTTGGAAGGCCTCGGCGGCCGCCTGATACTTCCCCTCGTCCAGAGCCTTCAGCCCTTCGGATCCATAATCGGGCGTCTGTAACAGAAGGAGCGCCACCGCAAGGGCCCACATAGTTTTATTCTAACGGCAGTAGCGAAGATGCGGAGTGCGGGAAGCCGCGGCGATCACTGTTTCTTCATGTCGCCGGGGACCGGCATGTCCGGCATTTCCGGATTGAAGGAGAGTGGAATGTCGATCAAGGCGGCGTTATTGGAGTCCTCGTCCAGTACCCGCAGCTTGTAGTGTCCGGGCGGGGCATCGAACACCAGGTTGCCCTGCGCCGAATCCGCCGGCTTGATCTGCCGCAGATAGCCGATCCACCGCGGAACGCCGTCGCCGCTGCTCAACTCCGGGTAGACGGTTCCGCGATCGTTCTCGATCGACAGGGTGGGCGCCACCACCTCCGAACCGCCGCCGTTGACAATGCTGGCGCGGACCAGGAAAAAGCGATTCTGCGGAATGCGGGCGGCGGCGCCCTCTCCCAGTTGGGTGAGCCACTGAGTCTCTAGAATCGTGTAGGCCAGATGGCCGACGAAAACCTTGTCCCCCATCGCATATGTCTGAACGGGAAGGCTCCGCTCCGCGCAACCGCCGAGCGATAAAACAAGCGCCGCGGCCGCCGGGAACAACTGGAAACGAAGAGAACTCATGGTGTAGCCCATTTTCCACGGGCGCGGATCGGGGTGTCAACTCAGGCGGGGCGCGGATCGATCAGTGCGGCTGCTGCTGCTGAAGCAACTGCTCGAATTTTTTCCGCTGCTCGTCGTTCAGTAGTTGCTCCACTCTTTGCTTGCTGTCGCTGAGCACGGTGCGGTAATACTGCCAAAAATCGTTCAGTACCGACTGAATCTGCTCGGATTGGGCGGGCGTCAGATCCAATTCTTTCTGGATTCGCTCGAAATACGCAGCCTTGCCCGCGGGAGTGTCGAATGCGGGTACGCGAGCCCGGCGGTGGATGCCGAAATCCATCACCAGTGCTCCGGCTACAGCGCCGCACAGGAACACCAACCCGAAAAGCACGGCGCACGCCACCTTCGGGTCCCACGACCGGCTGAGGGAGGCGCGCTCCATCAACTTAGTGGTCATAGGCCGTGAGGGTAACGAGCATGTTCTCCTGGGCGGGACCGTTGTCGAAGGCAGGCGATTCCTGCTGCGCCATTACCGCCTCCGGCGAGAAGCCCGGAGCGTAATTGGCCTCGCGCGAGACCAGATAGCTGCCCAGCACCGCCAGTGTCAGCAGCGAGGCGAAAACCAGGCGCCGCGCAAACACCAGGTCCAGGTTGAACAGGCCGGCTAACGACGGTTCGGGCTTCTGCGCTTCCACGCACTGCAACACGCCTGCGTAGAAACTGCCTGAAGCTTCGAGATCCTCTTCGGACCGTAACGTCAGAAACATCTGCGAGACTTCCTGCATGCTGCGGATTTCTTCGCGGCACGATGTGCAGATGTTCAGGTGCGCCTCGAATTCCCGCTGAGCCGCCGGTTCCAGCGCGTCGGCCAGGTAATCCTCGAGGCTCTGAATCACTACCGCGTGCATACGTTTCTTCCCTTACCCAAGTAAAATATCACGCCATTTACCTGCCCGTTTCGGGTCTGTTGCCGTTTCCGGCGCGCCCGATTCCGGGTCCCAATCAGCAAAAATCAGCCGGCAACCAGGCCGGGAGTCCGTTCCAGCCGCTGCGCGGCCTTGACCAGCTTCTGCCGGGCGCGGAAAAGCTTCACCTTGATGGTGTTCTCGTTCATGCCTGTCCGCTCCGCGAGTTCCTCTACCGAAAAGCCTTCTACTTCCTTCATCATCAACAGCATACGCTCCTCCTCGGATACCCGGGAGAGGAGTTTCAGCACGTAATCCCGGCTGGCCAGGCTGGTGTCGGCCGGCGTCTGACGGTCAATGTTCGGCTCGGTGTTCTCCACCCGCCGTGCCTCGTCTTCGCTGAGGTCGCTCTCGTACACCAGCTTGCGAACCTTGCGCTTGCGAAGGTAATCGAAGCACTCATTGACGGTGATTTTGTAGATCCAGGTGATCAGGGAGCTGCGGAAGTCGAAGCTCTTGATGGAAAGGTAGACCTTCGCAAACACTTGCTGTGCAATGTCTTCGACGTCATTCCGCTGGCGTACGATGCCATGGATGATGGAAAAAACTTTGGATTGATAGCGCTCGACGATTTCTCGGAACGCTGTTTCGTCCCCGGCCTGAGCCCGCCGGACCAGGGAACCTTCCGGGGTGTTCTCGTAATCCACTCTAGACTTTGCCGCTGCCTTGCTTCCGAAAGCGGGGATCGTGAGTGCGCTGCCCAGTGTTCCCATACACCGTTTCCGACGCGCACAGCCTATTCCCGGTTACACACACTTGTTTCGCCTTCTATTACGAACTTTACCACGGCGGTTCCGGGAGTGCCGCCGAAAGTCCTCTTTTGACGCGACCCGGAAGCCGCCATCCGCATCTATAATGTTGAGAAGTGGAGCGATCCGGTCCGCCGTTCGGAATGGATCAGCCTCTCAGTACGAATTTTAGGAGTTGAAAAAGCATGGTGCAACTTACCGAAAAAGCGGTCGGCAAAGTGAAAGAAATTATGTCGACCCAGGACCCCTCTCCCGTCGGTCTGCGGATCGCGGTGGTAGGCGGAGGCTGCTCTGGGTTCAGCTATTCGATGGCTTTCGAGAACCAGCCGAATATGCTCGACAAGACGTACAGCTACGACGGGCTCAAGGTCTTCGTCGATCAGGCCAGCCTGCTTTATTTGGACGGCGCCGAGGTCGATTATGTGGAGACGCTGGAGGGCGCGGGCTTTAAGTTCAACAATCCGCACGTGAAATCCACTTGCGGTTGCGGCAGCTCATTCCAGGCGTAATTCTCTTTCCAGATTTCTTCTGTTTCGGGCCAGGACGGGCGGCAACTCGGCCGAACCGGTCTGGCCCGAAGTCCCTCCCAGTCCTCCCAGGTTTTCCCCTCGTAGAGAATCTTCATGGCGAACTTGCTATCCCACGGCCTCACGGAAGAGGGTGACGCCGTAACTTCGGCGTTCGACGGACCAGTCGTGATGCTGCCCGGCGTGGACGGCTTCAGGGTCGCCCGCGACGGCCGACCGCGCTGACCCTGCCGCGCAACGCCGGGCGCGTCGTCACCCGCGATGCCCTGATCAACGGGGTTTGGAGTGGAGATCCCGACATCGAAAGCAACACCCTGGGGCGCCTTTGTCCGCCTGCTCCGGTCAAAAGTGGGCCGGTTTGGGCAGCCGCGCCTCATCCGGACAATCCGGGGCATCGGCTACCCGGTAAATCCGGCGGGAACCGCGGATCACTATTCCGCCGCCATCAACGGCCGGCATTCAAGCGGCGGGAGCTCCGCACACCGTGCTCGCAGCGGAGTCACTCGAGCGCGCCCCGAACGGGAGACGAACTGCGGCGAATGGCCGGGACGTGGAACCAGTTGTTGCAGCGGCTCGACAATTCCGTGCAGCGAATGCGCCGGTTTACGACGCATCCCACGAACTGCGCACACCGCTCGCCCTGATACGGACCCCGGCCGATACCGATTCGCTGCTCACGGTGGCTCGCGCCGACGCCGCGCGTGCCGGCGAAGGCTTCGGACTCGGCCTCTCCATCGCGCAGGCAATCGCGCCCGGGCACGGCTCCGAAATCCGCGTGCAGAGTACGCCGGGCGCCGGCTCGCAGTTCTCGCTGTCTGCCCGGGGCCTGAACGTTTTCACGGGATTTTCAGGTTGTCCTGCTAGAGTTTCACCAAGGAGCACTTATGAAACGGAATTTGATTGTCTTTCTTGCCGCGCTCGGTATTTCCTCACTCGGGTTCTCGGCCGAAAAAAAGGTCGAGTTCAAGGACCTGCCTCCGGCTGTGCAAAAGGCCGTCCAGGAACAGACGAAGGGGGCTCACATCAAGGGCATTTCCCGGGAGACCGAAGACGGAGTACCGCAGTATGAAATAGAGACCACGGTCAACGGCAAGAGTCGCGACATCAACGTGGATACAAAGGGCAACCTCCTCGTGGTGGAGGAACAGACTTCGATGGACGCGATTCCCGCCGCGGCACGGGCTGCGATCGAAAAGAAGGCTGCCGGGGCCAAAGTCACTCGCGTCGAGACCGTTAATGAAAAAGGCGTAACAAGCTACGAAGCGGCTTACATGAAGGGCGGGAAGTCGCACGAGGTTGCGGTCAAGCCGGATGGCTCGCTGACGAAGTAATCGACCCTCGGTCCAAGTCGGGCGGCCTCCATGGGCCGCCCGACATATTGCGGAAAAAATGAACGCATCCCGCCCTCGATCCTGCACTATTTACCCACACAACTAAGTTCGACTACGTGAAACGCCTGATAACCTCCGTAAGTGTTTCTTTCTCCGGTTGTCGGGAAAAACAACAAAAGGAGGCAGAGGAGCTTCTGGAACTCCATGTGCACTGGACGCGTCACACGAATCGCGTTCTGGCTCCTTTCTTACGGCCGGCTCGTCGTAAGAAACACGGCACGGATGTTCATCCGCAGCCGATTGTCAGGGCAAATCCCGGATACCAGGCTGTGCAGAACCTGCGCGGCGAGGGCTGGTTGCCCGGTGGCGGAGGGGTTCCTTTGATCCCGCACGCACTATGTGTGCGCCTGCGTCTATCGCCGGCACCCCGCAGATCGAGAGAACGGAGCGTTTTTTTATGCGGACGAAACGAAGGCTTCTCTTGTGTTTTAGTCTTTTCACCGCGCTGGCGGTTGCACCCGCGGCGTGGTCTCAGGAACGTGGCGGCGCGCTGGCCGTAACGCCCACGGGACTGAATTTCAATGCAATTCAAAACGCCGCGGCCCCGACATCGCAAACCCTGAGCGTCAACTCTTCGTCGCGGGTAAGATTCACGGCCACGGTTTCCTATTCATCCCGGAACGGAACATGGCTGGCGGTCGCGCCCACGGGCACTCTCACCACCAACCAGCAATTGACGGTCTCGGTGAACCCCGCGGGGCTCGCGGCGGGAACTTACTCCGCCTCCATCGTGGTATCGAGCCGCACCCGGATCACCGTTCCCGTCAACCTGACAGTGGCGGCGGCGCCGTCGCTGAACATCAGCCCAACCGCGCTCTCGTTCAGCGCGGTAGTCAATGGAAGCGACCCGTCTCCGCAGAGCCTTTCGATCACCGCATCGAGCCGGCTGGCCTTTACCGCGTCCGCATCCGGCCAGAGCAACGGCAGGACGTGGCTCCAGATTACGCCCTCCGGCTCTCTCGCGACCAACCAGACGATCGCCGTTTCGGCCCACCAGAGCGGGCTCTCGGCCGCCACTTACAGCGGTTCTGTCACAATTACTCCGGCCGGTGGCGGCGCGCGCACCGTGCCGGTCACTTTCGTTGTAAGTACATCCGGCAGCACGCCGCCTCCGAGCAGTTCCAATTACAAGCTCGTCGGATGGAACGATCTGGGCATGCACTGTTTCGACGGCAAAGACTATAGCATTTTCGCAGTGCTGCCTCCGTATAACACCATCCACGCGCACCTGGTGGACTCAGCGGGGAATCTGATTAAGTCGGCAACGGGTTATACGGTAACTTACCAGGCGATCAACGATCCGCTGACTAATACTCTGAACACGTCGTCCAAGCTGAAGACTAACTTCTGGCAATTCGCGGCGGCGCTGGGATACGGCGCGCTGAATCCGGATGTCGGGCTGAAGGGCTATGCCATGCCCGGCTCCGGCAATGTGCCGCAAACCATGAACTTCAGTTCCACGGACAATACGTGGCTGGCCGAAGGGATACCGCTCATGCCCTATCCGGATTCCGGCACGGCCCCGAACTATTTTCCGATGATGCGGCTCGTCGCCAGGAACTCCTCCGGAACAGTGGTCGCGACTACCGACATCGTGTTGCCGACTTCGGATGAAATGAGTTGCGCCGTCTGCCATTCTTCCACTTCGGTCTCGAATGCCGCGCAACCGGCGGGCGGTTGGGTCAATAACCCGGATCCGGCGAAAGACGCCAAGCTGAATATTCTGAGAAAGCATGACGACCGGTTCAAGAGCTCCCCGCTCTTCCAGAGAGCCGCTCCGCTGTTCGGCTACAGTACCTCGGGGCTCGAAGCGACCGTTTCGATCAAGCCTGTTTTGTGCGACAACTGCCACGCGTCGAATGCGCTCGGGATTGCCGGCGTGAGCGGAATACCACCGCTCACGACTTCCATGCACAGCCTGCATGCCACGGTGGTCAACCCTAACAGCGGTGTGACCATGGGTAACGAGACCACTCGGGAAAGCTGCTATCTGTGCCACCCCGGGCCGAACACGCAGTGCCTGCGGGGTGCGATGGGGGTTCTGAAAACCAGTACCGGCGCGAACCAGATCGAGTGCCAGGGCTGCCACGGATCGATTGCGACGGTGGCGGCGGCAGGGCGCCAGGGGTGGTTGGAAGAACCCGCGTGCCAGAGCTGCCACACCGGGACGGCCACGAATAACAACGGGCAGATCGTTTACAACTCGGTCTTCTCGAGCGGCACGACCGTTCGTGCCGCGGCGGACCAGACTTTCGCGACCAACGCCAACACGCCGGCGGCAGGGCTTTCGCTTTACCGATTTTCGGCAGGCCACGGCGGCCTGCAGTGCGAGGCGTGCCACAACTCCACTCACGCCGAGTATGCGACCCCGATCTCCAACGACAACGCGCAGAGCCTGAATCTGCAAGGGCATGTCGGCATGATTGCGGAGTGCTCGGCGTGCCACAACACGGTGCCCACGACCACGAACGGCGGCCCGCACGGCTTGCACCCGATCGGGACCGCCTGGGTCAGCCAGCACCAGCATGTCGCCGAATCCGGGGGCGCCACCGCGTGCCAGGCGTGTCACGGAACCGATTACCGGGGGACGATCCTGTCTAAGACGCAGGCTGACCGGACGATGGCGAACAAGTCGTTCCCGCGGGGCACGATCATCGGCTGCTATAGCTGCCACAACGGCCCGAATCCGGGGTAACGCAAGAAGCGGCGGCATTCGTCCTCAGGGACTCTCGCCGGGAAGCATGACGAAGGTCGCCGCCCAGCTAAAACGCGCGTCGTTTCACACAGAGCCGCGACCGTAAGGGAGTCGGGCCGGCCCGCTGCCTCACGGTCCCGGCTCTGTGGTTTCCGTCCTCACGGATAGACTTTTTCGCCGGAAATCCACGTTCCCGTCACTTCGATCTTTATCGCTTTCTCGTCGTATCGGAACTGCACCAGGTCGCCGCGATCGCCCTCGACCAACCCCCGCGAACGCTCCGGCACACGCCCTGCCCGCGCCGGATTCACCGTGGCCATCCGCACCGCATCCGCAAGCGATAGACCGGCCAAGCGCATCAGGTTCTCCACCCCTTGTTCCATGCGAAGCGCGCTGCCCGCCAGCCTGTCGGTCCCCGCGAGCACCACGCGTCCCTCCGGTGTGAGCTCCACGTCCAGTTCGCCTAGCCGGTAGCGCCCGGGCGCCGCCGCCGCCGGGGTGGCTGCGTCCGTCACCAGCACGGATCGCGACACACCCTTGGCGCGAAGCGCAACCTTCACGAAACTCGCGGGGAGATGAATCCCGTCCACGATGAAGCCGGCCGTCAGGCGGTCTTCCGCGAGTTGTTCCCAGATGTAGTTCGGATGCCGCGGCAGAAGCGAATGCGCGCCGTTGCCGAGATGCGTCGAGAGTGTCGCTCCCGCCGCCACGGCATCCGCAATCTGCGCCGGGCTTGCGTCCGTGTGCCCGATCGACGCGACCACGCCCGCGTCCACCACCCGTTCGATATAGCGCGGGGCTTCGGGCCACGCCGGTGATAACGTCACGATCCGCACCCGCCCGCCAGTTGCGTCCTGCCAGCGCAGAAACTCGTCGTAATCGGGCCTCCGCACCCACTCGCGCGGATGTGCGCCACGGGGGCCATCTTGCGCCGAAATGTGCGGCCCTTCGACGTGGAATCCTTCGATCGCCTCACTCTCCACGCGCGCGAGATTGCGCAGGGCCGATTCCATCCGCTCCGGAGATCCCGTGATCACGGTGGGATAGAAACGGGTCACGCCGCAGGCGAACAGGGTGCAAATCGAGCAGACAACCTGTTCGCGGGAAGTCCGCGGATCATTGTAGTCCACGCCCGCGAAGCCGTTCACCTGAAGATCGATCCAGCCCGGCGCCAGCCGGCTCGCGGCCGCTCCGGGAATCTCTCGGACACCGGTGATGGTCCGCCCGAATTCCACTTCTACATGGCGGCCGGTCAGCGCGTCGATACCCGAAGTAGTCATACTTTCCCGCCCACCAGGCGCGGCACGTATCTCTGAAGATTAGCGAGGAAGTACCCGGCTGCGAGAAGCGGAATCCACCGGAACGGCGTTCGATAACGAGGATCGGACTGCACGATGCAATACAGCAGAGGAAATACCAGCGAAGCCGATACGAAGAAGATCACGGGGGGTTCCCTCCGCGACGCGAGGAGCAGCATTCCGAGGACCGCGAGAATCGTGACGAAGGCAATAGAGTACGCATAGTACGGAAACCCATCCCTATTGGGGAACCAGAACATGCGTAGGCGCGTGGCCGTAAGGACCGCGAAACGCCTGGGATGATGGTGGATCCAATTCAATGCCATTGCTCCCCTCTGCCTGCAATACTCGGCTTCACCAAGCGTTGCGCATGCCCGGTTTTCGGTCTCCGAAAGGCCGGGGTGCAACTTACGATGAGTACCGTTCAACTCGTTCAGGGCGAAGCTGCCTTCGGCAAGATCATTATTCGCAATATACAGCTCCAGGCCCATATTGTCGCGGACGAAAAACAGCTCATGAAATTGCCGGTAATTACGCAACGTCCAGGGCATCAGGGTAATCACCGCCGCCACCGAGCCGCAGCAGACGAAACGGAGGAGATGCGCCGGGCGATGCCGCCAGACAGCGTAGGCCGCCCACAAAACCGAGACCGTAATCGAAGCAGGGTTCAAGAGGGCCAGCGAACCGATCCCGAGACCGGCGCCGAACCCCGCTGCCATTCCCCCGGAAAGAAGCAGGCGATTGAACCACAGGCAGAACAACAGCAAGCCGGTCCCGACGTACATGATTTCGTACTGCGGAAAGAGGAAGAAAACCGGCAGCACGATCATCACCACGCCGGCGCAAATTCCGGGGCGGCGATCCCCGAAAAAGAGATGGGAAACCGAAGGCAGTAGCGCGGCATGTAGCCCGTGAACTCCTATGGCGACCGCATCGATCGCCAGCGCGAACGCCGCGGAGTCGCCGAAAATGCGTATCAGCAGCGCCAGGAACGCCGGATAGAGCGGCGGAGCCCAGGCGCTTGGACCGGTGAGGTGCGGGTTGAAGGGATTCGCGAACTCTCCATGCCCGGCAAGATAGCGGGCGATCGCCAGCGTCTCGTATCCATGCCCCAGGCGAACCGTGGGAAACTGCAGCGCGGTCGTGATACAACCGGCGGCGAACAGAAATAGCGGAATCAACTTCGAATCGTATCTGCGCGGAGCGTCGATCCCCGAACATTTCATGGCTACTCTGTTTTATTCACAACTTTGCCACACCGCAATGCCGGTAAGTAGCGATTCCTTATGAGCAAAAAACCTGTTGAAAAGAGTCGGAACGCCGAAATTCGCTGTGGCGTTCCCGCGCCCTCTCGCGCTAAAAAAGGAGAGTCCATTAGGTGGCTGCGCGGCAAGGAGGCGAATCTCGGGGGAGGTGGCCGTCCGAAGTCGCGCAGTCCTCCTGTTGTAAACCTACTTCACTCCCGCTGTCTGGCCCGCGTGCACATGCGATAACCAACCGTGCTCGTCGGGTTTCCTGCCTTCGATGATTCCGAAAAACTCGTGCTGTAGCGCTTCCGCCACCGGTCCGCGCCGGCCTTTGCCGATCGTGATCCGGTCGATCGAACGGATCGGCGTGATCTCCGCCGCGGTTCCGGAGAAGAACACTTCATCCGCGATGTACAGCATTTCGCGCGGAACGATCGTCTCCACTACCGGAATCCCGATAGCCTTCGCCAGCGTGAGAATCGCATCCCGCGTGATGCCCGGCAGCACCGACGCGCCGAGCGGCGGCGTCAGGATCTTGCCATCGCGTACCAGGAAGATGTTCTCGCCCGAGCCCTCGCTCACGTAGCCGTTGCTGTCGAGCGCGATGCCTTCGGTGTAGCCGTTGATCACCGCCTCCATCTTCATGAGCTGTGAGTTCATGTAGTTGGCGCCGGCTTTCGCCAGCGACGGCAGGGTGTTCGGCGCCAGCCGGGTCCAGCTCGAGACACAGACGTCCACGCCTTCGGCCAGCGCTTCGTCGCCGAGGTATTTGCCCCAGTTCCAGCAGGCGATATACACGTCGATCGGGTTCTTCATTCCGTTCACGCCGATTTCGCCATATCCGCGAAAGGCGATCGGGCGGATGTAGCAGGACTCCATCTTGTTGACGCGTACGAGTTCCAGCATCGCCTCGGCCAGCGTTTCTGCCGGATAATCGAGATCCATGCGGTAGATCTTCGCGGAATCCACCATGCGGCGGACGTGTTCGCGAAGGCGGAATACCGCGGGACCCGCGGGAGTCGCGTAACAGCGGATCCCCTCGAAAACCGAACTGCCGTAATTAACCACATGGGAAAGGACGTGAATGGTCGCTTCCTCCCATTTGATGAACCGGCCGTTATGCCATATCTTTTCAGTGGGCGTCAACATGCGTTAATTATAGCTGAGGGGTTATTTCCATGTGTTTTCGACGGCTCCCGGTGCTCGACGCGGCCGCCATCCTGCGCCGGCTCGGCGGCCGCCTGTTCACGTTCGAAGTTCCGGAGTGAAGCTATTCCGGCATGTCGCTGAAATTCCGGGCCCGGTGACGCAGTTCCTCCAGGTTTAACCCGGTCAGCGCGGTTGCGACCGCACCGCCCACCAGCAGTGGCAGAGTCATCACGAAGAACATGATGAACGAGAACGTCTTGGCGTCATTCTTTTCCACGTCGAACAGGCCGAGCGCCAGCACGGTCGCCACTTGAAACAGCCCCACGTTGCCTGGGGCATTCGGAATGACCGTCCCGAAACGCACGATGGCCAGCACGCCGCCCGCTACCCAGAAGGAGAGGTCCAGGCCGTAGGCCTTCATCAGGGCCCAGACCGACAGCACTTCCAGCAGCAGATATAACCCGCTGATCAGGGTGGTGATCCCCAGGGTGCGCTTGTTCCCCATGAGGTGCAGGCCTTCGATCACGTGCCGCAGCGTGGAGGCCCACCTGCTTTGACGAATGGCCGCATGGGCTTGCTGCTTGCGCCGCACCACCCAGATCAGCACCGCAACGCCGAGGATCAACAGAACGCCCAGTGCCTGCACCAGGATCATGAGCTTCTCGGGAACTCCCCGAACGAAACTGGCGGTCAGCAGAAACGCGGTCAACATGAACAGGCCGTCGATCAGGCGTTCGACCGCCGCCGAAGCAAAGCTCAGTGAAATCCGAAGATTGTTCCAGTGCGCCAGCAGGTAGCACCGGATCAGTTCTCCGGTGCGGAGAGGCAGCACCTCGTTGGCGAACAGCCCGATGTAAATGGCCTGCGTCGTGCGCCAGAAACCAAGCCGCGCCACCGGCCCGAGCAGCGTGTTCCATCTCCAGGCGTGCGCCAGATAGACCGAGAGGTCGAACCCGACCGCCAGGAAGACCCAGCGAAAGTCGAGGGAGCGGATCGTCGGGAGCAGTTCATGGATCGGATAGCCGTGGAGAACCCACAGAAGGCAGATCGCGGACACCGCGTAACCAAGAACCGGGACCAGCCACGAGGGAATTCGCCAGCCGGGCCGCCGCACATTCTTATGATAGCCCGGCAGGCGTTACCTGCTGGTGTGCCCGCAGGTACCCTTCCCGGAAGCGCCGGATCAGTTCGCGCGCTTCACGCGGGCCGTGCCAGCCTCGCATCTCGGTGCGCTTGCCTTCGAGCTCCTTGTAGATCGTGAAGAAGTGCTCGATCTCCCGCAGCTTATGCGGAAACACCTGGTCGATCGTGTGGATCTGGTCGAATCGCGGGTTGCTGTTGGGAACCGCGAGAATCTTCTGGTCCGGCTCGTCCTGGTCCATCATCTTGAGATAGCCCACGGGACGCACATAGATGAGGACGCCGGGGTAGCTGGGCTCATCCACCATCGTGATCACGTCCAACGGGTCGCCATCTTCCGCGAGCGTACCGGGAATAAACCCGTAGTCGCCCGGGTAGTGCAGCGGCGAGTAGAGCGCGCGGTCGAGACGAAAAACCTCGAGTTCCCCGTCGTACTCGTACTTGTTGCTGGAGTTCTTCGGAATTTCCACGATCATCCGGACCACCTCGGGGCAGTCCGGACCCGGCTCCATGTCGTACAGTCGCATCCTCTTGCTATCGTACCAGTGCCTGGGCGATCATCACGATCGTGATTCCGACAATCGACGCGATGATTTTCATCGCCGTCCAGGATCGCAGCGTCTGCGATACGGTCATCCCGAAATACTGGTTCACCACCCAGAAGCCGGAGTCGTTGACGTGCGAGAACGCCATGCCGCCGCAGCACAGCGCCAGAACGATCAGGTCCGGGCTGTAGCCCGGGATGCCTTTGACGATCGGCGCCGCAATTCCCGCGGCGGTGATGATGGCCACCGTCGCCGAACCCTGCGCCAGGCGCATCGCGGTGGCGATCGCGTACACCACCAGCAGAGGCGAGAGCGAGGAAGTGATCAGCACCTTGCCGATGTAACTGCCCGCGCCCGAATCCACGATGATCTGTTTGAACGCGCCGCCGCCGCCGATAATGCACAGCAGCGCGCCCATCGGCGCGAGCGATTCGGTGGCGAGTTTGAAGGCGCTGTCGCGCGACACGCCGCGGCGGAAGCCCAGGCAGTAGAGCGTCACCAGCGCGGTCACCGCCAGCGCCGTAAACGGATGCCCGATGAACACGGCTGCGCCGCGAAGCGGCACCTTCCACAGGGTGGCAAGGGTCGCTCCGAAAATCAGCAGCACCGGCAGGAGCAGCAGCAGCACGATCATCGGCAGCGGCGGCGCAGGCTGGTCGCTCTCCTTGCGGGCCATCGAGGACACCGCGATCTCGGGCACCGGCACGTGGATTCTCTTCGCGATCCACCCGCCGTAATAGATGCCCGAGACGATTGCCATCGGGATCGAGATCGCGATGCCGTACAGAATGGTGTGCGCCAGGTCGCCGCCGAGCAGTTGCGACGCCGCGGCGGGGGCGGGGTGAGGAGGCACCAGCGAATGCGTGATGGTCAGCGCGGCGGCCATCGGAATGCCGTAGAACAACAGCGACCGTTTGGTCTCCCTAGCCAGGCTCCAGATCAGCGGCACCAGAATGATAAACCCGACTTCGAAGAAAATCGGCAAGCCCACCAGAAACGCTGCAACGAGCATGGCCCACGCGGCGCGGTCTTTGCCGAAACGTGCCAGCAGCCAGTCGGCCAGCGCGATTCCACCGCCGGATTGCTCGATGAATCTTCCGATGATCGCCCCGAGCCCGACCACCACGGCGATGAACCCGAGCGACTCGCCGAAGCCGCTCTGAATGGACTTCAGCACCTTCTCCGGGGCCATGCCCGCCGCCAGCCCCATCGCCATCGACGTGAGCAGCAGCGCCACGAAAGCGTGCAGCTTCACGACCAGGATCAGGACCAGAAGAAACGCGATCGAGGCAACCGTGAGCAAAATAAGGAACGTCCCGTGAGAGGGCATGAACCGCTCATTCTACACCCCTCTGCCGGGCTCGCCGGATCGGAGGCAGAGTACCCCTGGTCCAGCGCTTTCCACAGTCTATAGGACTAGCGGCGGCGTGTGGCTGATCCGCGGGGCGCGGGCGCGTTTGCCGCGACCTCCACTGCCGGTTTCGGAATCACCAGCGTGCTGCCGTCGATGTAGCCCCGCACCCTGGCCCAAGGCTTCAGTCCGGGGCCCTTGCCGTTCAGCATCGCGCGGCCCTGCTGCGTGCCCTGCACGGCTTGCCACACATACGTATTGCCGCCCGCGTCGAGATTGAGAAGCCTTCCGCTCGAGAGCAGTAAAGCGAACCCCGTGGTCTGCGCGTTGATCGCGCACGTGGGATCCATCTGCCGGGTGACCATGTCCGGGACCTGGTGAGGCATGATGTCCGCCCGCTCCTGCTGAAGCGTCTGTGGCGATACGCTGATGCCGAAGGCGGACTCGCCGCCCGGCGCATTCTTATTGGCGCCGGCTGCTGGAGCGATCGCTGTGGAGAGAGACTCGGGCGGAAGACTGAGATTGTAGAAGGACCGGTCCTTGCAACCGGCATCGATCAGCATGCCTGTGAACTCGCGGGTTGTCGCCAGCATCGCGCGCTGCTGTTC
Organism: Bryobacterales bacterium; assembly: GCA_963796485.1. Classification (GTDB taxonomy): domain Bacteria; phylum Acidobacteriota; class Terriglobia; order Bryobacterales; family Bryobacteraceae; genus CAWCDJ01. Next base: position 122,729 of record CAWCLV010000004.1, on the reverse strand, counting down.
CGCGAGGGGCATCGTCACGCCTTGGACGGTCGTGCGGCCGCGGTCCCTGGCTTGATTCACGACGGGGCGTCCTCCGCCGGCCATTGCGAGGGAGACCCCGACGGCCGGCAAGAGAGCCAAATGCAAAATCCTCATTCCCCAATGAAGTGCAATTGAAGTGCCCGCGAGGCCCGGTCAGCGTGCTCGACGGTACATCTCGATAAGCTGCTCGAGCGAAAGCTGCTCGGCGCGCATCCCGGATTCCGGCCAGCCGGCCGTGTCGTACAGCGGCGCCAGATTGTTGCGGATGGTTTTGCGCTTTTGCCGGAAACACTGCCCCGCGAACCGCACGAAATCATCGACATCCGGGAGCCCGGGATCGTCCGCCCGCGGCTCCAGCAGCACCACCGCCGAATCCACTTTGGGAGGAGGCCGGAACGCCCCCGGCCGCACCTCGAACAGCAGCCGCACATTCGCCCGGAGGGCGGTCTGCACCGTCAGGAAACCATAGTCGCGCGTCCCCGGCCGCGCCGCAAGCCGCTCCGCCACTTCCTTCTGAACCAGGAATACCGCGCGCGCGAAATCGAGGCGGCTCACCTTTTCGAGAATCGGCGAGGTGATGTAGTAAGGCAGGTTGCCTGCAATGGGCGCGCGCCCCCACCGCGACAGGTCCGTCCCCAGGACGTCCGCGTGCACAATCTCCAGCCGGGGGTCGCCGGCGAATTTATGCCGCAGATGCTCCACCAGGGCGGCGTCGATTTCGATGGCGACCACACGGCCGGCCCGCTCCAGAAGCTTTGTGGTGAGGGCGCCCCGGCCGGGGCCGATCTCGATCGCGAGTTCGCAGCGTTCGGGACACACCGCCGCCGCGATCCGCTCGAGCGCGGAATTCTGAACGAGAAAATGTTGTCCCAGTCTCTGGCGAGCCACCCGGAAGCTTAGCTGCGAAGCCGTCGCGGCAGAGGCGCCTGCACGACTTTCACGCGGCCCCAGGTAGGCAGCCCCAGATAGGTGGCGGGCTTGAACTGCGAGAGCATGATGATGCTCTGCAGATCGGGAGTCAGTTGCCCGCTCGCCAGCGACCAGTCGCTGACGCGGCCATTCTCGTCGATCACCAGATCGACGACGTTGGCATCCGCGGGAATATCGGATTCGTCTCCCCGCACGATTCGCGGGATGTCGCCCACCGACTCCGTCATGTTGGTTCCGTTCACCCCGAGCGCCACGACTTCTCCATAAGGATAGGTGAACAGGGACTGGTCTGCTAACGCATGCTGGAAGGTCAATGTCGGGACCAGGGTGCCGAAAGCGACCAAAGCCGAAAGCAGCCCGCCTGCGAACGGCAGGGCGAAAGGCCGCATCATGTTGTCGAAGGCCAGTTGGGCGCGGTTGCGCCAGGAAACCATCCGCGCGGACATGCTCACCCGGGCCAACTGGCGAGCGCGCTCGTGAGATGCCATTACCCGCAGGTTTGCGGACAGGGCCGTGGGAACCGGAGCATGGTCCATTTGGAGAAGCGCTGAGCGCATGCCCTGGACGGAATCCAGGTAGGCGCCGCACTCTCTGCAGGACTGGATGTGCGCCGATAGCCTCTCCCGCTCCCTGGTCGGAACCGCTCCGTCAAGGAATGAAGAGATCAGATCATGCACCTTATCACAGCTCATAATTCACTCTGCCGTCTTCGGCACCAGTCGAAGGGCCGGCCTGTCTTTCAGGCTCCCCGCGAGCTCGTCCCGCAAGGCTTCGCGCCCTCGCAGGATTCGGGACTTAACCGTTCCCAGGGAAACACCCAGAATCTCCGCAATTTCGTCATAGGCCAGGTCGGCAATATCCCTGAGCACAACGGCCTCGCGGAAAATCGGATTGATCTTTTCAAGAGCCGCCTGAATCATGACGTGCTGTTCGCTGTCGAACGCTGCGTCAAATGGGGTGCGGCCCCGGTCTGCGATGGTCTCCTTCCAATTACGCGATTCCTCGGGATCGGTGTCGAGCTCCACTTCCTGCCGGCGATGCCGGAAAAACCAGCGCCGCGCATTGTGGGCCTCATTCACCGTAATCCGGTATATCCAGGTCTTTAACGTGCTCTGCCCGCGAAAGCTCCCAATATTCCGGAATACTTTCAGGAACACTTCCTGAACCACGTCGCACGCCTCGGACTGGTCGTTCAGCAGCCGAAGAGCCAGGTTATAGACCGGTTGCTGGAACCGGCCGAGCAGCTCTTCGTAACCGCATTCGCACCCTTGGCGCAGGGACTCGATCAGTCGGAGATCGTCGATCTCCGCTCCCGCGTCCGCCGCCCGTTCCGTGCTCAATTCCAGAATTGAAGTCGCCACGGCAGCCTCACATTCAGCCTGACTTCAAAGCTACCAAAAATTGATACCCTTGCAAAGCAATAGACACTCCGGGCGGCGGGAAAGTTCCCGCGAAATGAAAACCCGCTATTGCAGTAATTTGCGGAGCGGTACAATTCCCTTGGTATCGACCATGAGACACGTCCTTTTTGTTGCTGGAATGGCGCTCCTGGCGCAGTTGGGGCCGGCCGCGCCCCGCATACACGCCCTGATCATCGATGGTCAGAACAACCACGACTGGAAGCATACGACTCCGGTGCTGAAGAAAATCCTGGAAGACTCCGGGCGCTTTACGGTGGATGTCCTCACCGCACCCCCCAAAGACGGCGATTTCAGCGGTTTCCGGCCCGAATTCAAAAAATACGCCGTTGTGGTTTCCAACTACAATGAGTTCCCCACCGGCAGCAAGTGGCCGGAAGAGGTCAAAACCTCTTTCGAGGAGTACATGAGCGCCGGCGGCGGATTCGTTTCCTACCACGCCGCCGACAATGCATTCCCCGAGTGGAAAGCCTACAACCTGATGATCGGGATCGGCGGCTGGTTGGGACGCAACGAAAACTCCGGCCCCTACTGGTATTTTCAGGACGGCAAACTGGTTTCCAACCCGGCGCCCGGCCCGGCCGGCAACCACGGCGCCCGCACCCCCTTCGTCATGGTGATGCGCGACACGAAGCACCCCATCGCCCGGGGCCTGCCGGAGAAGTGGATGCACGCGTCGGACGAGCTTTACAGCAAAATGCGCGGTCCCGGGGCAAACATGCACGTGCTTGCCACCGGCTGGTCGGACCCCGCCAACCGCGGCACGGGCCATGACGAGCCGATGCTGATGGCGCTCACCTACGGGAAAGGCCGGGTTTTCCATACCACGCTGGGCCACGACCCCGCCGCGATGCAGTGCGTCGGGTTCATCGTCACGTTTGCCCGCGGAACCGAATGGGCCGCAACAGGGAAGGTCACACAGAAAGTGCCGAAGGACTTCCCCAGCGCGGAGAAGGTTAGCCTCCGGCAGTAAATCTGTGGCGCAGACCTCCCGGTCTGCGCGGTTTTGACGTTGGTAAAGGCGCGCAGGCCGGGAGGCCTGCGCCACTTGCTAACCTGTAGTTTCATGCCCCTGATTTCCGTTGCCCAACTCACCCGGTTTGCCGGAGACATTCTGATCGGGGCGGGCGTCCCCGCCGGCAAGGCCGAGGTCGCCGTGTCCTGCCTGGTCGCCGCCAACCTCCGCGGCGTGGATTCCCACGGCATGCAATTGCTGCCGTTTTACGTGGACCAACTGCTCGCCGGGGAAATGGACCCGCACACCGATGGCCGGGTGATCTCCGAATCCGGTTCCTGCCTGATGTTCGACGGCCAGAACGGCATCGGGCAGTGGATCGCGGATATCTGCTGCCGCCATGCCGTGCGGATCGCCGCCTCCCAGGGAATCGCCATGGTGGTGGCGCGCGAGTCGAACCACTTCGGCGCGGCTGCCTGGTGGGCGCAGAAGATGCGGGCGGCCAACCAGATCGGTATCGTCCTGTGCAATGCTTCGCCGATCGTCCCGCCATGGCAGGGCAGGGAAGGCCGTGTAGGAACGAACCCGATCTGCATGGCGCTGCCCGGGCCGTGGCTGCTGGATATGGCCACCACCACGGTAGCGGCCGGTAAGATCTTCAAGGCCTTTCTTAACGGCCAGCCCGAAATCCCAGCCGGTTGGGCTTTCAACTCCGAAGGCAATCCCACCACCGACACCCAGGAGGCCTACAAGGGCATGCTCATGCCCCTGGGCGGCTATAAAGGGAGCGGGCTCGGGATGATGGTGGAAATTCTGTGCGCGGTGCTCGGCGGAGGCGCAATGTCCACCGAAGTCGGCGGCATCCGCTTCCGCGGCAAAAAGGTCCGCGTCAGCCAGACCTTCATCGCCATCGATATCGCCCGGTTCATGCCCGTTGCGGAGTTCACGGCCCGCGTCGAAACGCTGGTCGGATTGATGAAGTCCACCCCAACCGCGCCGGGCTACGACGAGGTCCTGGTGGCGGGTGATCCGGAGTGGCGGATTGAAGCCGAGCGCAGGCAGAACGGGATTCCCATCGCCGAGGGCAACTGGGAGAACCTCTGCAAGGCCGCCGAGCGCGTGGGCGTTTCGTCCCCCAACATCGGCCGCGCCAAGGCATAGTTCATAATAGAGTTAGTGCTGGTCTCCATCGATTCCCAACCCAAGCGTCCCGCGTGGCTTCGCGCTCCCGCGCCTGCCGGCGAGAACTACCGCGACCTCAAGGGTTTGATCGAGCGTCTCCGGCTGCACACGGTCTGCGAAAGCGCCGCCTGCCCGAATGTGGGCGAGTGCTGGAACCACCGCACCGCCACCTTCATGATCCTGGGGAACGTCTGCACCCGGCGCTGCGGGTTCTGCGCCGTGCAGAAAGGCGCGCCCCTGCCGGTGGATTACGACGAGCCGCAGCGGGTGGCCGAGGCGGTGGAGGCCATGGGCCTGAAATTCGCGGTGATCACCAGTGTGAACCGCGACGACCGGGAAGACGGCGGAGCCGAGCTGTTCGCGATGACCATCCGCGCGATCCGGGAGCGCGTTCCGGGCTGCGGCGTGGAGATTTTGATTCCCGATTTTCAGGGCAGCCGCGACGCGGTCCGGATCGTCATGGAGGCCCGCCCCGACGTACTGAATCACAATACCGAAACCGTGCCCCGGCTCTACCGGCAGGTGCGGCTCGGCGCGCGCTACGAGCGCTCACTCGACGTACTGGAATCGGCGAAACAGATCGCGCCCGGCACCCCCACGAAGAGCGGCCTCATGCTGGGGTTGGGCGAGCGGCCGGACGAAGTCTTGCAGGTCATGCGCGATTTGCGGGCGCACCAGGTGGAGATCCTCACGCTCGGCCAGTACCTGCGCCCTTCGCCCAGGCACCTGCCCATCGTGCGGTACGTCACGCCCGCGGAGTTCGAGGACTTTCGCCGCGCCGGATACGAGATGGGCTTTTCGCACGTGGAATCAGGTCCGCTGGTACGCAGTTCGTACCACGCTTCTGAGGCGGTGGGGTAGGCCTCCTGGCCTGCCCAGCGCGCGGAGCGCGCCTTGCTTATCCCGGCAGCGAGCCGAAAACCCGGTCCCACAGCGAAGTGGTCACTCCGTAGTTCTTCGTATCATCCGCAAAGTGATGATAATAATGGTGCTTCCTGAGAGCGGTCAGCAGCGCTCCACCCTTGCTCTGACTATGAATCCAAAGGTGCACGCCCTCATACGCGAGGTAGCCCGCCACCACCCCGGCCTGTACCAGCGCTCCCACCCGCCAGGAGCCGGTGACCAGCCGGAACAGGGTCCACAGCACGGCCGAAGAGGAGAGCGAAAGCCACAGCGGGGCAAAGATATAGCGGGGATCAGTCGGCTCCGCGTGGTGCTCCCAATGGGGCGCGAGGCGATGGAACACCATCCGGTGGATCAGGTACTCCAGCAGGCTCCAGAGCATCAGGCCGGCTGCGGGCGCGGCAATCCACACAAAAACGGGATCTGTACCCTCCAGCAGGTTCCAGCCGATGGCGGCAGCCAGTAAAGGCGCGTATACCCGGAAAACCAGCACGGCTAGCCCCAGTATACCGTGCGTATATAACGAGATAACAGGATTCACAACTCCGTAAATTTGTAGTAGTATCGAGCCGGTTCCCTGAAGGAGGTTGGTCGGTATGAAACTGCTTTATTGGCTGCCGGTTTTTGCAGCGGTCGCGCTGGTGGGACCCCGGAGTTGGGCCCAGACGGGCGACGATCTGGATAAGAGTCTCGCCAGCCTGAAGGAGGCATCGGCGAGCAAGAATACCGCGCAGGTGAAGAAACTGGCGGTGGAAACAATAGCGATGGCGCGGAAGGCCGAGGCAGAGCCCGCGCCAGACATCGAAGAGGCGAAAGCGGCCTGGAAGGACCGCGTCGCCTACCTCAAAAATGTCGAGACGCAGTGCGAATACGCGTTGGGGGCGGCGGCCCTGCAAGTCGGAGTCGGCCGAAATGATCGACCTGGTGCAGACGCTCGAAGCGCAGAACCCGAAAAGCAAGTATTTGGATGAAGCCTACGGGCCGTATATGGTGGCCCTGACCAAAACCGGCGCCGGCCGCGAAGGTGCCGGAAGTGGCGGCCAAGGCGCTGACGCACTTCCCGGAAAACGAAGACCTGCTGATGGTGCTGGCGGACTATGCCCTTCAGAAGAATCAGACGGACCGCGCGTATTCCTATGCCAGCAGGCTGGTCACGGTGATGAGCCGCCATCCGAAGCCGGAAGGAATGCCGGCGGCCGACGTGGGAGAAGAAGTCCACCGAGTGTCCTGACGCGGGGACGCTGGATCGTGGGGGTCATCGCGGCCGAGAAGGGCAAGTACATCGAGGCGGACAAGAGCCTGCGTGCGGCGCTTCCGAACCTGAAAGACAATCCGGCGATGAACGGCACGGCGCTGTTCTACCTTGGCCTTGCGGACTACCAACTCGGCAAGATGACGCTCGATAAGGCCAAGATGCTGGACGCAGCGAAGTACAGCCAGGCTTCGGCAGCGATTCCGGGACCGTATGCGCAGAGGGCATGGACCAATGCGCAGCTGATCAAAGACGAAGCGGCAAAGATGCGTTAATCCCAAAGAAATGCGGGGCAGGCTTTCCCGGCCTGCCCGTTCCTCGCAGTCCTCACCCTTCGGGAACTTACCGCCGCCAGGCGGAGTGCCTATCCACATGCTCGAGTTGCGGAATGTCTCCTTGCGATTCGCAGGCTTCGCCGCTGTGGACCACGTCAGTTTTACGGCGCGCGCCGGGGAGGCCCGCAGCGGAGCATCTCCTGGTCCTCACCCCTGCTCGGCATGATCCTGTGTGAAGCCTGCCTGCAGAACTTCCGGAAGGCTCAGTTCACCTGTCCGTACCTGCCGGGCAAATCGCGATTGCATATGGCGGTGATCGGTGTCTGGCCGCTGCTAAGACACAAAAAAAGGGCAGGCCCGGAGGCCTGCCCCACTGATACTTCCTTTATCTTTCGTTAGAAAGTGACGCGTACCTGGAAGCGCATCGTACGCGGGTTCTGCCATGCTTGCGGCTGGCCATAAAGGGTACTCAGCGTCCGGCCTTGCGAGTTCGCCAGCCCGAGGTAGTCGTAGCCTTTGGTCATCATTGCGCCGTAGTCGAAGCCGGCATTGGCCGCGCCGATCGCCGTGCAGTTCGTGCCCGCCGTCCCGCAGATAGCCGGGTTGATGCCCGATGTGCGGATCATGTTCTGGTTGACGATGGTCACGCTATGCTGGTTGAAGCAGTTAAAACAGTCGGCTCCCACGCGAGCAATCAGTCTCTCATTGCTCTTGCTGATGTGGAAATCCTGGAAGCGCTGAGATCCGACTGCGTGAACCGCGGCGTGCGAGCATCAGTCGGGGTGCCCCGCGATCCAGTTCCCGTCGCGGGATCGCGGGTTAAGCGGCACATACTTCCCGCGGCCTTCCACGAACACCGGAGTGCCCCAAACGCTGATGTAGCTGCTGAGAGGCGTGCCGGAGTAGATCTGCTGGAAAAGGCCGACCACCGTATTGAATTTCCTCCACTTAAGTTATAGTAGACCTTGCCCTTTGATCGTGTTGGGGCGGTCCGTAGGAAGCGGGCCGGAGACATCCTGGCCATGCGCGTTGAACGACATGAACGGCTCGTCAAACGCACGGTCGGAATTGGCGCCGTTGCGGCCGATGCCGCCGTCGCTGACATCAGTGGAGGTCAGGCCGTCGTAGTTGCCGTACAGGCGGCTATAGGTGTACGAGAATTACGCCGAACCACTGGTTGCTGAACCTCTTGGTCAGGCGGAGTTCCATGCCGTCGTAGTTCCGGATGGCCTTGGTATTCGGAGGGCAGCCGTTGCAGTTCGGCACGGTCGCGTTCATGCCGAAACCTGGATTCGTGATGTAGTAGACTTCGCCGTCCTGCGTGATGGTGCCGGCATCCTCGATCGTTCGGTCCAGTCGGGAGCGCGTGTAAACCGGCTCGAACACGAGATCGTGTGCTGAGTTCCCAGGCGGCGCCGATGGTGATGACATGCTGCTTCATCGGCTTGAGATTGGGATCTATCAGGCCCGTCGCGCCCAGAGAGCCAATCGGTTCGGGTCGTTCGACAGGCGCGCGGTAATCGACGTTCTCGATGAAGCGCATCGTCCGGGAAACTCCCGACGGCAGGCACACTGCCGCCGCCGAGCGGGCAGTAGTGGCCCTGCGAATCGCGCTGCGGGATGATCCGGTTGAAGTTGGGGAATCCAGCGCATACACGCAGTCATGCCAGTAATCGCCGCCGAAGCTGCCGCGCGGCAATTGGTACTTCATAATGTCGTAGAAGTACCCGAAGCTGCCATAGACCTTGAGCTTCCCGTTATGCAGTACGTCGTAAGCCGCGCCCAGGCGGGGAGCCACTTTTTCGCCCCAACCGAAGCTGATGCCGTTGAAACCCGGCAGGCTGTTGTAGGAGGGCAGGTTCTCCTTATCCAGCCGGAGGCCGATGTTCAGGGTTAGGCCCTTTTCCCGACGGTCCAGGCGTCCTGAGCGTAGAAGGAGTGATTCCAGTCGCCCACTTTGCCGCTGGCCGCAATCAATCGCGAATGTTCACCGTACCCCACAGCCCCTGGCATGCCGTCCCGTCCGCAGTTTCCGCCGGCCGCACCGTAATTCGACAGGTTCTGCGCCTCGATCGCCCGCAGCGAGCCTGCCCGTTGGTAGTGGTGGGAGCGTACTGGAACGTTGTACCCGACGTACACATCCGCGTGTTGTAAACGTCCTGCAGAGTGTCGTCTGAGTCCGTGCTTGAAGCCGTAGCCGAACTTCATGTTGTGAGTTCCCAGCAAGTTCCGGAAATACGCCATGTCCTGGTTGAAGGTGTAGCGCCGAAAGATATCGTATAGCGGTCGCGGTGTTCACGCCGATGTTGGCTCCAGCCGGTCGCATTCACGTATTGCGACGGAAGCACTGTTCCGTTCAGCGCCTTAGTGCCCGCCAACGCCGGGGCATTTCCGGTGGCATAGCTGTAATTGGTATCGATGTAGCGTGTAACGGATGCCGGTGGGCAAGCCGCGGGTCTCTGATAGTTGTAAGTAGAAGTAGCCGAACCGGGTGGTGGCGATCAAGCTGGGCGTGATGCGTGATGTCCGCGCCCGTGTTGTACATCACGCTGGGCGCGACATAGCCGATGCCGCAGTTCAAGTTGTCCGGATTCGTGGTCGAGGCAGAGTTGTACTGGCCATGAACATCATCCGCCTGCGGCAGAGAAGTCCCGCTTGCCGCGTGGATAGCCGTACTGCCAGGAGCCGTGCAGGCGGATTTTCTGCGGTTGCCAGGAAGTCCAGGCGCGCCATCGAATTGTAGGTGTTGTGTCCTGGTTGAAGGTCCGCGGACCCACGGCCGAACCGGCCGGAGCGAAATTCACCGTGCGCCGCAATTGTTGAAATCCGGGCGCGCCGGAGATGAATAACCACAGCCGGTCCTTGATCATCGGGCCGCCCAGCGTGAAGCCGGGATCCACGGTCCGGCTGTGGTCCTTGACTGGATAATAAGTCTTCGCCGGGCTGGTCCAGCCGCGGCGCGCCGCCGAGATTGGCGGGGAACTGCGGATTCCGCAACTGACGGTTGGGTTGGGCGCGGCGTTGAATCGGTCTCCCTGTAATACGTGAAGACGCTGCCATGCCACTCGTTGGAGCCGCTCTTTTGGAATGACGTTCACCACGCCGCCCAGAGCGCCGCCGTACTCCGCTTCGAAGCCGTTCGTCTTCACCTGCACTTCCTGGATGAAGTCCATCGGCACGTTAGCGTGCGGATCGCCCGTCGAACAATCGACGCCGTCTCCTGCCCTTCCACCAGGTAGGAGTTCTCCGAGTTGCTGGCGCCATTGATCTGGTATCCATTGTTGGCGTCGTTGCCGCTGGTTTGCGCGTTCTGGCAGCGGCTCGAAGCGGGCGCCCGGAGCAAATTGGATGACGCTCTGGAACGAGAGGCTCTGCGTCGGCAGGTCCATCAGGTTCGTGGCCGAGATGTTGGTCTGCACTTTGCTCTGCGTCGGGTCGATTGCCGCCGACTGGGCAGAAACCTCGACCGTCTCCGCGACCGCGCCGATTTCCATCCGGACCTCCACCGTGGGGAGGTGGCCTACCTGCAACTCGATGTTGGCCGCCCTATAAGTCCGGAAACCGGTAGCAGTTACCGTAACTGTGTAGATGCCGGGGGGCAGGTTCGCAAACCGGTAAGCACCGACTGCGTCGGTATCCATTTTCTTGATGCCGATCAGCGCCGGGCTGGTGACTTCGACCGACGCTTTCGCAATCCCCGCGCCGCTCGGATCCTTTACCGTCCCCTGCAAGCCTGCCGTGGTCTCCTGTGCAAACAGGGCCGGCAGTGCAAGTAGCGAGATCAGTAATAATGGCAACAGGAGCCGCCATGCTCTCTGCGTACCGCAACTAACTATCCGATACATTTGTGCCTCCAGAAAAAGATGCGGGGCCCACCCCGGGAACATGGGTCCACCGTCGGACAAGCTAGTCCGATGGCCGGACACCTCACCCATTACAGAACAGGTGTGACTACCTCTTCAGGTTTAGTCAAGATTATCACAGAGTTTAAAGTCTTAAAACTACAAAATTACATTTGGAAAGGAAAAATTCGACAACGACAGTAGAACCAGGAGGGGGTGGTGCTGAGAAAATCTACAGAAAAAGGCGCCCCGAAGGGCGCCCCTGAGTCAAACAGGTTGTTTTGTCCGAACCGGGATCAGAAGTCGAACCGGAGAGCGACCTGGAAGAAGCGGCGGCCGGTGTAGTAGGCGTCCATGTAGGAGGCGGACGAAACATCCGCGTCCCCGCCGTTGATCGCCAGGTTCGGGTGGTTGAAGAAGTTGTAGCCTTCCAGCCGGAGCTGCGCTTTCAGCTTTTCCCCAACCGGAATGGTCTTGTGGATCGCCAGGTCGAGATTCCAGGCCCCGGGACCATAGAAGAAGTTGCGGCCGATCATGCTGCTCGGGTACGGTCCGAAGTCGGAGATCCCGGTCTTCGGGTTGTACCAGGAGGTCGGCAGCAGGTTGGTGTAGTTGTAATAGACGAAGTTGTTCGGCGTCGCGGTCGGCGTCAAAGCCGCATTCGGCATGGAGGGGGCAGGGCCGTTGAACATGGCGTACGGGCAGACGTTATAGCCGTTGGTGCAGTCGAACAAGGAATACGGCGAGCCCGAGTGGATTGTGAAGATGGGGTCGATCGACCACCCCTGGAGCGCATACTTTCCGAAAGAGCTGTTGGCCTTGTACGGTATGTTCCAGATGCCCGAGAACGTCAGGCGCTGCCGCATGTCGTAATACGAGTTGCCCCGGTCCTGGGCGGGGTTGAAGGCATCGAGTCCGCCGAGGTTGAACTGGTTGCCCGAGGAACTGAACACGTCGCTCAGATCGTCGATCGCGTGCGACCAGGTGTAGTTGGCGCGCAGGTTGAGGCCGTACTTGCCGCGCCAGTCGAGCCGCAGGTTCATGGCGTCGTAGCTCGAGGTTCCGCCGTTGGTGCGGAAGTTGATGCTCGAATACTGCGTGCTCCGGATGCGGCTGGTGCAGGTGCCGGGATTGCCGTCGGTTCCGGGCGTGCAGGGCACCCCGAGGTAGAAGTTGCCGGAGCCTGTTTCGTTGATGTTGGCGATGCTGTACTGGTTCTGGCCGCGCGACATGCTGTACTCCAGGGCGGTGATGATCTTATCGCCGAAGCGATGCTCCAGGGCGGCGCTGACCGAATCGACATACGCGGTCTTGATATTGGGATTGACCGCGCGCAGCGAAACGGCCGGAAGAGCCTTGCTGCCGCTATTCCCGGCGAGCGGTCCGGCATTGCTGGTGGAGATCGGGATCGTGGGCAGGTCGGATCCCGCATAGAGCGACACCACCGCGTAGTTCGGCGGATTCTGGATCACGTTGAAGGTCACGTTCCCGAAGTTCCGTTCAAAGTAGCGTCCGTAGCCGCCGCGAAGGCTGGTTTTGCCGTCGCCGAACAGGTCATAGGCAATGCCGATGCGCGGTCCGAAGTTCGTGTAAGCGGTGTTCCACAGAGAGCCGATCGGGCTGTTGGGCACTGTATCGACCTGGCCGGCCGCGATCTGCTGGTAGACGTTGCTGCCGGAACCCAGGTAGAAGTTGGAATCGAGCGAGGCATCTTTATTGTGCTGCGGGCCGAAGATTTCCCAGCGCAGGCCGTAGTTCAAGGTCAGGCGCTCGGTGATTCTCCAGGCGTCCTCGGCGTAGAGGCCGTATTCCTTGTAGCGGTTGCTGCGGCTGAAGTTGGGTGCGCCTACAGGCAGGTTGACCGTGCAACCCGGCGTCGGGTTGGCGGCGCTGGCGCATGGGAACTTGCCTTGCGGGTCGATCGCTGCCTGGAACTGGTAGACCTGGCCCTGCAGGAAGTTCTCCATACCCGTCGAAAGCTTGTTGCCGAGGGCTTCCACCGCGGTCTCATAGGCGCCAAAAGTGCGGTTGTCGCGCAAATAAGTGAAATTCGCGCCGAATTTGATCGTGTGATTGCCCCAGACCTTGGAGAAGTCCTGATACAACTCGACGAAGTTCTGCGGTCCGCCGAACGGAATAGAGTTGCCCGGCGTGTAAGGATCGTAGCCCGGAAGGGCAACGTCGTTCCCCAGGATTGAAGTGGCCACGGTGGCGCTTCCCAGGTAGAGCGTCGGACTCGGGTAGGCGGAACCGAACGGCTGCTGGTTATTGAAGCGGTTGAAGTCCACCTTGGACTGCGAAATGAACGTCGGCGAGAACGAGCGAGTCAGCGAATAGAGGATGCTGTTGTTGACCTGAGTGTTCGGCGAATCGTACCCGGCGTAGGGGCTGTTGCTGACGCTGCCCGCGAAGTCCAGTTCGTTCGAGAGGGAATACCGGACGTACATTTGCGTCTTGTCCGACAGGTTGTAGTCCACGCGGCCCACCGTCATGTAAGTGTTCTGCGGGGAGCCGCCGCCGGAATCCGACGGGAAGCCGTAGGCCACGCGATTGAACATGGGGGTGCTGTCGGGCAGACCGGCGCACGCGCCGCCTGCCGGGCACAGCGAAACGCCGCGCGAGGTCAGGTCGCCCTTCGTGTACGTGCCCAGATTCACCAGGCCGGTGCGCAGCCCGCCGAACTGCTTGAAGAACGTCTGTGTGGCTGGAGCGGAGAGCGCAATCAACTGCGGCGTGGGGACCAGCACGTCCGAGTACGCATTGCTGCGAACGCGGATCCATTCGGTGTTGTTAAAGAAAAAGAGCTTATTCTTGAGTTTCGGCAGAACCGGCCCGCCGATCGAATACCCGAACTGGTTGCGCGTGAAAACCGATTTTGGAATGCCGTTGGCGTTGTCGTTGAAATCGTTGGACGCCAGCTTGGAATAGCGGCCGAACCAGTACGCGGCGCCGTGATAATCGTTCGTGCCCGACTTCGTGGCGACGTTCACGATGCCGGCCGAAGCGCGGCCGAACTCGGCGGTGAAGTTGTTGGTGAGGACGCTGAATTCCTGCACGGAATCGAGCGGCACCCGCTGGCCGGCGGATGCGGTGAACTCGTCGTTATTCGCCGTGCCGTCCAGCATGACGTTCGTGCCGGAGGAGCGCTGTCCATTGATGGCATAACCCACGCCGCGGCCGGACGGGTCCGAGCTCGAAGACGTTGCCGACGGTGCCCACGAGGGCATATGGGTCGCGCGAAATTGTCGGTAACTGCAAAACTTCGGCCGAAGTCACCGTGGAACCGAGCGTCTGCGAGACCGTGTTTACGGTAGCGGCATTCTCTTCCACTTCGACGACCGTGCTCGTCTGGCCCACTTCCAATTTGAAATCCTGGTTGGTTCGGGCGCCGACAGTCAGAGTCACCCGGCCCTTGGTGGTGGAGAACCCCTGGGAGGTGACGGTCAGATCATAGCTGCCGGGCCGCAGATCCGGAAACGCGTAGACGCCGCTGGCGGAGGTGTTCACTACGCGGTTTACCCCCGTTTCGACGCTCTTCACGGTGACCTTGGCGTTAGGCACCACCGCTCCTGTAGGATCCGTAACGACGCCCGAAAGTTGTGCGGTTTCAGTTTGAGCGATCAGACCGCTCGCGGCGAGGAGCAAAAGCAGAAGGGCGGTCAGCGCCCCCTTCCATAGTCCAAATAGACAATCAGGTTTGCGCATAGAGAACTCCTGTGTAGGAAAAGCCGTGCGTTTTTCGTTTTGGGGACTTCTGTCCCTCTGAGTGCGCTTCGAATCAGCGGCCTGTATGGCACACCGCTCCCCTCTAGCAACGAAGAAGAGGTGAATACCTCTTACTCCATAAAACCAAAAAAAGACTCGGTTACCCTCTTTGCAAATTGGTGGCCAAAATCGAACATTTCGGAAATCGTTGATTACAGAACGGAAACAGGGGATGAGTGGCCCAAGGGCAATCCCATTAAAACTTGGGCGATGGCTGTGGTATTCTCTACTACCACTTTGGTAATACGGAAGTTAGCCGCAAATATGAAATCTGGAAACCGCGCTATGGGATTAAGCAACCGCAGCGACTTCCACAAAATCCAGCGCTTGTGAAAGGCGCGCTCCGCGCGCTGGGCAGGCCATGGAAGCCTACCCTACTCGTGGTATGGTGGCCCTTGCAATCCGCGACCGACTCCTCACCCGTTCTTCACCGGATCCAATTGCTGGCCGCCGCTCTCCTGTTTTCTACCGGCGGAGCCGCCATCAAAGCGGTCAGCCTGACCGGATGGCAGGTGGCGTGCGCCAGGAGCGGCGTGGCGGCCGTGGTGCTTCTCCTGGTGCTGCCGCAGTCGCGCCGCTGGTCGTGGCGCATGGTCCCGGTGGCGGGTGCTTACGCCGCCACACTGATCCTGTTCGTCCTGGCGAACCGGCTGACCACGTCGGCCAACGCCATTTTTCTGCAATCGGGAGCGCCGCTCTACCTGCTGCTGCTGGGCCCCCTGCTGCTCCACGAACCGGTGCGGCGGCAGGACGTCTCGTACATGGCCGTGGTGGCGTGCGGCATCGGCGTGTTCTTCATCGGAGCGGAAGCCCGCAGCGCCACCGCCCCGGACCCCCACCTGGGAAACATACTCGGAGCGGCCAGCGGAATCACCTATGCGCTGACGCTGGCGGGACTGCGCTGGCTGGCGCGCGGGAAAAAGGGAAATCCAGCGATTTCCACCGTGGCCATGGGAAATATCCTGGCATGCGCCTGCACGCTGCCGCTGGCCCTGCCCGCGCGATTCCATCAGCGGCACCGACCTGAGCGTCATCCTCTATCTGGGGGCGGCGCAAATCGGCCTTGCCTACGTCCTGCTGACGAACGGCCTGCGGCACGTTCCGGTATTCGAGGCGACGACCCTGCTGATCACCGAACCGGCATTGAACCCGGTATGGACCTGGCTGGTTCACGGAGAACGCCCGCGCGGCTGGTCGCTGGCCGGAGGCGCCGTGATTCTGATAGCTACGCTGGTTCACACATGGCGCCAGCGAACCCGGTCCTGATTCACAGTCCTCGAACCCTCCCGACGTCTCGATCGCGCGAAATCATGTTACAAATGAGGAAGGTAAGGGTGTACAAACGCCGCAGCGTCACGCGGCCGCCTATCATGAGAGCATTGGGTTTCCTGATTTCCCTCGGGCTGGTTGCTTCCTCCGGCAAGATCATCAACTTCGACACTTCCACCATCGGTAAAATGCCGCAGGGCTGGACTGCGGCGATGACCAACAGCGGAGCCCCGCCAAAGTGGGAGATTCTGAAAGACCACACCGCCCCGACGCAGCCTTATGTTCTGGCCCAGGTATCCAACCAGAGCGGCGACAACCACCGGACACCACTGGCGATTCTCAACACCCTCGACGTGAAGAATGGCGACATCAGCGTCCGCCTGAAGCCCGTGTCCGGCCGGGAGAACCCGGGCGGCGGTGTAGTGTGGCGCTACCAGAATCCGAATAACTACTACATGGCCCGCGCCAACGCGGCGAACGACACCATCGACGTCTACAAAGTCGAAAACGGCCGGCGGGTTCCGCTGGTTTCCGCCGTGAAGCACCCGGTGCCGAAAAACGCCTGGTCCATTTTGAAGGTCTCCGCCCGCGGCGATCGGTTTCAGGTCTACGTAGACCACCGGCGCATCGTTGAGGGTCAGGACAAGACGTTCCCCGGGCCGGGTAAAGTCGGGCTCAGCACAACCGCCGACGCGGTCACGTATTTCGACGATTTCCGCGTCAATCCGAAGTAGCGGGCCGCCCCGGTTCCTGCGACCGCTTCTACTTCCCCAGCAGTTCCAGATACCGCGCGACCGTTTCGATCCCGCGGTAGAAATTCGGCAGGTGAAACTTCTCGTTGGGCGCGTGCAGGTTATCGTCCGGCAGTCCGAACCCCATCATGACGCTGGGAATCCCGAGGTACTTGTCGAATACCCCGACGATCGGGATCGACCCGCCCGACCGGATGTAGACCGTCTCCTTCCCGAAGCTGTCCTTCAGCGCTTCGGCGGCGGCGTGGATGAACGGATTGTCGGGATTGGTCAGCGACGGCGCGCCCGAGTGCACCACCTTCAGTTCCGCCGTGACGCCCTTCGGGCATGCGGCCTTTACCGCCGCTTTGGTCTGCTCGATGGCTTCCTCGATCCGCTGATCGGCTACCAACCGGGTGCTGATCTTGGCCACGGCGCGGGCCGGAATCACGGTCTTGGCGCCTTCGCCAATGAACCCGCCGCGAATTCCATGCACCTCGAGCGTGGGCCGCGCCCAAACCCGCTCCAGCAGGGGCACTCCGGGCTCGCCCACCAGCTCCTTCGCGCCCATTTCCTTCTCCGTGTACTCCTTCTCGTCGAAGGGAAGCCGCGCCCACGCCGCACGTTCCTTCTCGCTGGGCGGAACGACGCGGTCGTAGAAGCCGGGAATCTTAATGCGGCCGTCGCGGTCTTTGAGCGCCGTGATGATCTCGGCGATCGCCTGGATCGGGTTCGGCGCCGCGCCGCCGTACACGCCCGAATGCAGGTCGTGGTTCGCGCCTTCCACGAACAGCTCATAGTAGACCAGCCCGCGCAGGCCCACGCAGATGGTGGGCAGGTCGGGCGCGAACATCTCGGTGTCGCAGACCACCGCTGCGTCGGCTTTCAGACGCGGCGGGCGGCTTTTCACATACCCCTCGATGTGCTCCCCGCCGGTTTCCTCTTCGCCCTCCAGCAGGAACTTCACGTTCACCGGCAGTTTGCCGGTGGTTTTGAGCAGCGCCTCGACGGCGTTCATCTGGATGAGGACCTGCCCCTTGTCGTCGCAGGCCCCGCGCGCGAAAATGTCGTCGCCGCGCACCTCGGGATCGAAGGGCGGGGATTTCCACTCGTCCAGCGGTTCGGGCGGCTGTACGTCGTAGTGCCCGTAGAACAGGATCGTCGGCTTGCCGGGCGCGTTGAGCCATTCCGCGTAAACCAGCGGATTGCCCTCGCCTTCGATGAGTTCGGCCGTGGTCATGCCCGCCGCCTTCAAGTGGTTCATGGCGAACTCGGCGGCGCGGCGGATATCCGGCTTGTGTTCGGAAAGCGTGCTGATGCTGGGAATGCGAAGGAAGGCCTTGAAGCCTTCCAGGAAGTCGGACTTGTGCTCCTGATAGTAGTTCATGAACGCTCCAGTCTCAGTTGTTCACTTCGGATTTCACATAATTGCCGTGGGCGGCGCGGGCTCGTCCGGCCTGCCGGCATTACGCAGCGGCAGCCGCACCATCAGCACCGCCAGCCCGATCAGCACTACAAGCGCCAGCCACGGAGTGCCGGCCCACGTCAGGTCCGGCAGGATGGCATGTCCCTTGGATTTTTCGGCTGCGCGGAATCCTGCCACCACCAAACCGCAAAGCGCCTCGCCGGCGATCAGCCCGGAAGCGGTCAGGACGCCGGCATTCTCGATGCGGGCCTTCTGCGCGTCGTTGAAGTTCCCACGGTCGCGGCGCTTGTCCGTCAGCCAGCGGAAGATGCCGCCCACGAAAATCGCGAACGTGGTCTCGAGCGGCAGATACATCCCCACCGAAAACAGCATGGGGCTTTTTACTTCGACCAGGATCAGCCCGAATCCCATAAGAATCCCGACCACCACCAGCGGCCAGGCCATGTTGCCGCCCACGATTCCCTGTGCCAGCGAAGCCATCAGGCCTGCCTGCGGTGCCGGGAGCTGCGGGCTGCCGAAGGTGTAGGCGCGGTGCAGCCACATCAGCGGGAAAAACAGCGCCATACTGGCCACCACGATGCCCATCAGATCGCCGATCTGCATCTTGGAGGGAGTGCCGCCCAGAATGTGCCCCGCCTTCAGGTCCTGGAGCATCTCGCCCGCCACCGCGGAGGAGACGCAAACCACCGCCGCCACGCCCAGAACCGCCGCAATCCCGGCGTTCCCGCGTAAGCCCATCGCGATCATCAGCAGCGCCGCCACCACCAGGGTGCAGAGCGTGAGGCCGGAGACCGGGTTGTTGGACGACCCGATCATGCCGACCAGGTTCCCGGAAACCGCCGCGAAAAAGAACCCCAGGACGATCATGACGAGCGCCGCCACCACGGCCCCGCCGATCGCGCCCGCGAAGTAGAAGTACAGGGCGATCATGCAAATGAAGACGACGCCGAGGCCGCCGAATACGGTCTTGCTGCTCAGGTCGCGCTGGGTGCGGGTGGTGCTCTCGTGCGCGGCCGCGGACTTCTTCAGGTCGGCCACCGCGCGCTTCATCCCGATTCCCAGGCTCTTGCGCATCCGGAACAGCGTGAAGGAGGCTCCTACCAGCATCCCACCCACGGCGATGGGGCGAACGATGTGATACCAGATGGCGCCCGCGACGCCGGCCCATCCCGCGTCCCCGTGCACATTGGGCGCGAGTTGCGGACCCAGGAAGAACGCGAGCAGCGGCACCAGCAGTCCCCAGGCGAATACGCCGCCGGCGAAGTTCAGCGCTCCCAGACGAGGCCCGATGATGTAGCCGACCCCGAGGTATGCCGGGCTGATTGCCGGCGCCGAGAAGCTCGACATCGCGCCCGCCGGCACAGTGGGTGCCCCCGGAGCGTGGGTCAGTTTCACCATGCTCCGTCCCAGGTCGCCGACCTTCACCACGAACTCCTTGCTGGCGGCGAAAAAGTTGATGGCCCCCAGGAAGTAAACCCCCGCGCCCAGGCCCATATTGGCGAAAAGGATCTTCGCCGCCTTGGAGCCCTGCTGTCCGGCCTTGTGAATTTCCGAGGCCGCCACCGATTCCGGAAACGGCAGGTCGGGGTCTTCCACCATCACGCGCCGCAGCAGCGTCACGAAGAGGATACCCAGTGTCCCGCCGACCGCCATCAGCGCCACCGATTTCCAGTAGCCGTTGGCCAGGTCGAACTCCGGCCAGACTCCGGCCAGCACGAATGCCGGAATCGTGAACACCGCGCCGGCCGCCACGGATTCCCCGATCGAGCCGATGGTACGGGCAATGTTCTCTTCGAGGATCGAACCGTTCATCAGTCGCAGGATCGCCATCCCGATCACCGCGGCGGGGTACGTCGCCGCAATGGTCATCCCGGCGCGCAGGCCCAGGTACAGGTTGGCGGCGCCGAGGATCACGGTCATCACCAGGCCCAGCAGCACCGCGCGAAGAGTGAACTCCCGCAGGTCCGTTTTATCCGGCACGTAGGACCGGAATTTCTTTTGTTCGTCGGTGGGGGTCATTGCAATCTCGACCTCACTTTATCACTCAGCGCTTTTCCGTCCACGGTTTTCCCACGCAGCCTGGATTGGGCGGCTTTCATGACGACACCCATCTGTTTGAGCGACGTTATCCCCGTTTCCGCCAGGGCTTCGTCAATCGCGGTGTCTATATCCTCAGGGGACGCGGCGGCGGGAAGGTACGTTTCGATCAGCGCCTTTTCGGCCTCTTCCTTCGCTGCCTGTTCGGCGCGCCCGGCCTGCCGGAACATCTCGGCGGCGTCCACCCGCTGCTTGATCAGGGATTTCAAAATCTGCATCTCCGCCGCTTCGTCCAGCGGCTTGGGAGAATCCACCTTGGCCTTCATGAGGGCGGCCTTGATCATCCGCAAGGCGCTCAACCGCGCCTCCTGCCTGCTCTTCATGGCCGCAACCATGTCCTGCTGTACCTGGTCAATCAGTGGCATGTTGTTTGCTATTCTAAAGGACTAAACTCAAGATGTATATCCGAAAGCAACGCCTTCTCACGCCTGGTCCGACCCCTCTTTATCCGCCCGCACTGCACGCCATGATGGCGTCGGACATCCACCACCGCACCGAGGATTTCCGCAAGGCCTACCGTTCCTGCCTGGCGGATCTCAAAGAGGTGATGGCAACCGCCAACGACGTCCTGATGTTCTGTGCCTCGGGCACCGGCGCCATGGACGCCACCGTTTCGAACCTGCTCTCGCGGGGCGACAAGGTCATCGTCTGCGTCGCCGGCAAGTTCGGCGAGCGCTGGGCCGAAATCGCCAAAGCCTATGGCCTCGAAGCCAACGTCTTGACCGTCCCGTACGGGCAGGTGGTAGCGCCCCGGCAGGTGGAAGAGGCGCTGGCCGCCGAACCCGCCGCCAAGGCCGTCTTTATTCAGGCTTCCGAAACCTCCACCGGGGCGGCCCACGATGTTCGGGCGATCGCCGCGGCCGTAAAGAAAACCAGCGCCATCCTCGTGGTGGACGCCATCACCGGCCTCGGCACCATGCCGCTGGATATCGACGGGTGGGGACTCGACGTGGTGATCGGCGGGTCGCAAAAGGCCTTCATGATCCCGCCGGGGCTGGCGTTTCTTTCCATCAGTCCCAAGGCCTGGAAGCTGGCCGATACCGCCACGCTGCCTCATTTCTACTTTAACTTTAAAAAGGAAAAGAAGAGTGGGGACGCCGGTGAATCGAGCTGGACCCCGTCCACTGCCCTGATCCTGGCGCTGGCCGAAGCTCTGAAGTACGTGAAGCAGCTCGGCATGGCGCAGTTGATCGCGAACGCACAACTGCTTGCCCTGGCGACCCGGACCGCCGTTCAGAAACTCGGGTTGGAATTGTTCTCGGCCGCGTCGCCGGGCTCGTCGGTCACCGCGGTAAAGGCTCCGGCGGGACTGGATTCCTCCGTCATCGTGAAGGAATTCCGCAGCCGGTTCGGCGCCATCATCGCCAACGGCCAGGGCTCCATGAAGGGGCAGATTTTCCGCATCGCCCACCTGGGATACTTCGACTTTGCCGACCTGTTCGCGGTAGTCGCGGGTCTCGAAATCATTCTCAACGCCAACGGCTTCCCGGTGGCCTACGGCTCGGGAGTCGCCGCCGTCCAGGAAGTGTATCAGCAGGCTGCCGCACAGCCGCAAACCGTCAACGCGTAACGAAAATGCCCGCTCCCTCACGGTCGCGGCTCTGTGTCAAACGCGCACCGGGCAAACTCCGGCCCCTCCCCCCAAGCCTATGAACATACTGATAGCCGAGCCTCTCGCGCCCGCCGGGATCGAATTGTTTCAATCGCAGCCCGGCTGGAACACGATCCTCTCGAACCCCAAGGAATACGCCAAACACCTGGCCGAAGCCGACGCGCTTCTGGTGCGCAGCGCC
Source organism: Bryobacterales bacterium (assembly GCA_963796485.1). Taxonomy (GTDB): domain Bacteria; phylum Acidobacteriota; class Terriglobia; order Bryobacterales; family Bryobacteraceae; genus CAWCDJ01. The sequence goes on along the minus strand of CAWCLV010000004.1, from coordinate 100,870 downwards.
GTGCAGGTGACCCAGGCGGTGCTCGAGAAAGCCCCCAGGCTCCGCGTCATCGGACGGGCCGGGGTCGGCGTGGATAACGTGGATCTGGACGCCGCCACCGCGGCCGGCGTGCTCGTCATGAACACGCCCGGCGGCAACGCCATCTCGGTTGCCGAGCACACCCTTGCGCTGATGCTGGCCATGGCACGCCACATCCCCCAAGCCAACGCTTCCACCCGCGCCGGCAAATGGGAGAAGAAGAAGTTCCTCGGCAACGAGCTCCGCGGAAAAACGCTGGGCATCATCGGGCTGGGCAGCATCGGCCGGGAAGTGGTCAAGCGGGCCCGCGCGTTCGAAATGCGGATCGTGGCGCACGACCCGTACGTCACCTCCAAAATCGCGCAGGACCTGGGAACCGAACTCGTGGACCTGTGCGCCCTCTACGCCGCGGCGGACTACATCACGCTGCACGTGGCCGCTACGCCGGAGACGCAGGGCATGCTCTCCCGCGAGGCGTTCGCCGCCATGAAGAACGGCGTCCGGATCGTCAACTGCGCGCGCGGCGAGTTGATCGACGAGGCCGCGCTCGATGAGGCCATCCGCTCCGGAAAGGTGGCCGACGCCTCCCTCGACGTTTTTGCGAAAGAGCCCGTGACGGCCGATAATCCGCTCTTCTGCTCGGATGCCGTCCTCGCTACCCCGCATATCGGCGGGTCCACCGAGGAAGCCCAGGAGATCGTCGGGATCAGGATCGCCGAGCAGGTAGTCGAATACTTGAAAAGCGGGGTCGCCATCAACGCCGTCAATATGCCGCCGCTCTCACCGGAGGAGTACCGCGCCCTCGGTCCCTACGTCGAGCTTTCCGAGCGGCTGGGCACCTTCGCCGCCCACATTGCGATCGGCAACCCCGCGCGCGTTCGCCTGATGTATTTCGGCAAGATCGCCGGCAACAATACGAACCTGCTCCGCAACTCCGCGCTCGCCGGCCTGCTCAGCCGCTCCACCGACCGCCGGGTCAACCTCGTGAATGCCCTACAACTCGCGGGCCAGCGCGGGTGGGACGTGTCGCAGACGCACGAACCCCGCGCGGTGCACACCGATTCCATCCGCGTCGAACTCGAAACCGATCACGGCGTGACGTCGGTGGAAGGAGCTGTATTCCTGGGCAAACCGCGGCTCACTCAGGTGGACGGAATCTTCTGCGAAGTCGGCCTCTCCGGATGCCTGGTGTTCATGAAGAACCAGGACGTCCCCGGTGTCATCGGGCACGTCGGCACGGTGTTCGGGAGGAATGCGATCAATATCGCGAACTTCTCACTGGGCCGCCGGGAAGGCGCGGGCGCTTCGGGCGAGCCGCTCGAAGCCGTTGCCGTGGTTTCGACCGATGGCCTGGTCTCGGAGCCGGTCCTGGCGCAACTGCGCGAGAACCCCGCCGTTCGTTTCACCCGCTCGCTCGATCTCAAGGGATAAGCGACTCGCGTTAGGTGTGTTTTCGCGCCATTCGCGGTTCGCTCTTCCCGGTGTGTCTGTTCCTGGACGAATCGCGCATTTCGCGTATGCTAGCGTGGAAGCAGAGGAACCTCACAATTCTTCGCCTGTCCCCAGCCGAACCGTGTGTCGCGGACCGCTGCTCCGGGTAGGGAGCGGGCGTGACCCCTTAGCCGATGTCTACGTCCGTCCGGGAGAGAATCAGTCGTATTCTGCGCGATGCGGAGCTGGAGGCGCGGGAAGCCGCGACTCCGGAGGAACTTCTCGCCCTCGCAGGCGGCTCCGAATCCGATTCGAGCGTCGTCGTCCTGGACTTGGCCACCCTGCGCGAACTGCTTCGCACCCGCGAAGAGCGGCCGGACACCTCGGGAGCGGCCGCGGACCGCGTGGGGGGCCGCCTCTATGACACCGAATGGCATCTGCGGGAGCACCTCGAACGCGAGGTCGCCGAGCGCTGCCGCGCGGAGCGACGGTTCAAAACACTCGTCGATATCATGCCGGTCGGGGTGTATTCGACGGACCGGGACGGCTGCCTGACGTTTTACAACGACCGCGCGGCCGAGATGTGGGGGAGACGGCCCGATATCGACGCGGGCGAACGTTACTGCGGCTCGTTGCGCCTGTATCGCCCCGACGGCACGCCGCTCCCCCATGCCGAGACGCCGGTCCTGCGGGCGCTCGCCGAAGGCCGCGAGTTCCGCAATGCCGAGGCGATTGTCGAGCGGCCGGACGGTTCGCGCATCAAGGTCCTGCAGAACGTCGTTCCCATCCGGGATGAGGCGGGCGCGATTTCCGGAGCGCTCAGCGCAACCGTCGATGTGACCGCTTTAAAGCGGGCGGAACAGCAGTTGCGCGAAAGCCGCGACCTGTTGACCGGGACTCAGCAAATCGCCGGCGCGGGCAGCTTCGACCTGGACCTCAAGACCAACCACGCAGTGTGGTCCGAGGGGCTCCAGCGGCTCTACGGGTTCCCCGCCCGCGGGTCGGAGGTACGCATGGAGGACTGGCTCGAATGGGTTTTGCCCGAAGACCGTGACCGTGCGGCATCGCCCCTCAATGCCTGGATTCCATCGGAAGAAGGGACCATTGAATTCCGAATTTGCCGCCGGGATACCGGTGAAGTCCGCTGGATCGAAGCGCGGGGCAAGGTTCTGCGGGATGAGACCGGCACGCCGGTCCGGATTATCGGCTTCAACATCGATACCACGGAGCGCAAGCGCGTCGAGGAGAGATTGCACCGCTCCATCGAAGAACTACGGGAAAGCGACGCCCGCGAGAGGGCCCGCGCGGCCGAACTGCAGGCGGTGATGGAAGCCGTCCCGATCGCCGTTTTCATCGCCCGAAATCCCGACTGCCGCTACCTTTCCGGGAATCGAATGACTTACGACCTGCTGCGGATGCCCTACGGCAGCAATCTCTCCAAGTCCGCTCCCCACGGCGAGAAACCGCGCGCTTTCAGGATTATGAGGAATGGACACGAAATCCCGCCGCACGAACTGCCCGTGCAAAGTGCCGCATTGACGGGCCGCCCGGTCCGGAACTGCGAATTCGAGGTGGTGTTCGAAGACGGCAGTTCCCGTTACCTGATCGGTGACGCCGTTCCCCTGTTCGGCGAGAATGGGCGGCCGCGCGGCGCGGTCGGCGCGTTCCTCGATATGACCGAGCGCAGGCGAAACGAGGAACGGCTCCGGCAGACACAGAAACTGGAGAGCATCGGCCTGCTTGCGGGCGGGATCGCCCACGATTTCAATAACCTGCTGGTGGGCATCATGGGCAATGCGAGCCTGGTCCTGGAGGACGTCGGCAGCGCCCAGCAGGAGCGGATCAAAGACGTCATCGCCAGTGCGGAAAGGGCCGCCCATCTCACCAGCCAGTTGCTCGCCTACTCCGGCAAAGGGCAGTTCGTCGTCCGGGATCTCGACGTGTCCCAGGCCGTTAACGAAATGGCCGGCCTGGTGGAGTTTTCGATTCCTAAAAGCGTGCAGCTTTCCGTGAACGTGCAGCGGCGGCTTCCATCGGTGAGGATGGACCCCAGCCAGTTGCACCAGATCCTGATGAACCTCGTGATCAACGCCGGCGAAGCGATCGGAGAGGGCAACCCGGGCAGGGTTGCGGTGGCGACCTCGATGGCGGACATCTCCAGTTCGTTTGTGGACGCGACGGGAGAGGAGATCGGACCGGGGCGCTATGTCCGGATCCAGGTCAGCGACACCGGCAGCGGAATCGACGGCGAGATGAAGTCGAAGATCTTCGACCCGTTCTTCAGCACAAAATTCACCGGCAGGGGTTTGGGCCTGGCGGCGGTGGCGGGCATTGTGCGGTCGGCCAACGGCGCCATCACGGTGGATAGCAGCCCGGGGCGGGGGAGCAGTTTTTCCGTCTTTCTTCCGGTGGTGGATCGCGGTGCGCCCGAGGTCGAAAAGGAGGAGTCCGCCACGCGCGGGACGGTGCTGGTGGTGGACGATGAGGCTACCGTCCGGGATTTCATCCAGGCCGCTCTCAGCAAGGAGAGCTACCGCGTCCTGGTCGCTTCGGACGGGCGCGAGGCACTGTCGGTTTCCGACCGGGAGCCGGGGGGAATCGATGCGGTGGTGCTCGATGTGGTGATGCCGGTGATGGGAGCCAAGGATCTGCTCCCGCGCTTAAGGGAGCGCAGGGCGGACATCCGGGTACTGCTGACCAGCGGGTACAGCGAGTCCGAAGCGAGGCGCCTCTGCGCGGCTTACCCGGGAGCCGCATTCATTCAGAAGCCGTACACCGCCGGTCAACTCGTGAAAGCGATCGCCGACCTGATCGCGCGTTAGCCCGATCATGTAGGTCAGGTTTCAACCGGCGCGGGGCTTCAGCCCCGCTTCGGCAAAGCGGTACGTGGACGTCCCGCGCGGACCGGAGGTCCGCCCCCCTCGGAATCCGGCGATCGCGATGGCCCCTATTCCACCGGGACGTGCGTCCCTTTGGACTCGTGACTCGCAAGATGCGAGATCCGGTCGTCGATCAGGGTGCGAATCCCCTTCAGAAACTCGATCCGGGAGTTCCGGAAATGATCGCGGACCCCCTGCGACCATAGCCGTTCCAGCATCGGAACAGCGGTCGTGCACACGAAGCACCCCGCCTGGCGCGGAGCCTCTTGCTCATTCGCGTTCTTTTGTTCCATATCAAACCTCCCTCATCTCGACGGTCAGAATCTTGTTCTCCAATCTCGCTTTACTCGGCGTCAGGCTGGCCATCGAAGTCGGCAGGCCGATGTGCCGGCGCAGCGTTCCGATTTCGACCACCAGCTCATCGCCCTTCTTAAATAGCCCGACTTCGCCCTTGGCCGCGAAAGGCAGCCGCAGCTGCACTTCGTAGTGACTGTCCCGCTTGGCGAAAGTATAGGGAGCCTCGGTCCGGGTCACCGCCGAAGGGTCCTCGTCTTCGGCGTACAGCGACCTTGCGAGGTCTTCCAGCCGCTCGCGTCCCAGCACCTCATGGGTGAAGAGCGGCACACGCTTCGCGGTAATCGGGGCGAAGTACGTTTCGATCTCCTGCAAGACCTTCGCCTGCGAAGTCCGCCACTCCTCGAAATAGGCGTCGGTCACTTCGCTCGGCAGCACGCGGTTCACAATGACCCCGTCCACCGTCAGCCCGTGGAGCGAAAAGTATACGAACGCGCGCTGCGTCTCGCGCAAAACCATGCGTTCGGGGTTGGTTACCAGGCGGACGCTGGTGACTCGCGGATCTTCCAGCAGTTCGGGAATGCCTTCGAGTTTTCCGAACAGGTCCTGGATGTTGACGAAGTAGTTGTCCGTCGGCAGTTCCACCGGCGAAACCCGGTTGGCGAGCGGCCGGACGGCTTTCAAAATCCCCCGCTGGAACGGGAAGATGTGCTTCATGTACCACTCGAGGGTTGTGGGCATGCTGACGAAGCGCATGGATTCGGCCGTCGGAGCGCAATCGAGAACGATCACGTCGTACCGGTTTTCACGCCGGAACTGGTTCACGTACATCATGGCGCTCAGCTCTTCCATGCCCGGAAGGATCGCCAGTTCCTCGGCTTCCACGTCGCTGATGCCGGTGGTCCGCAATACCGAGATGACATATGCCGAGATCTCCCGCCAGTGGCGTTTGATCTCCTGCTGGATATTGACTTCGTGTATGGCAAGGTGGTCGTTGATCGCGTAGGGGTCGCCGGTCCTGCCATGAAAAAGGCTGGTTTCGAAATCGAAGGAATCGGCCAGGCTGTGCGCCGGGTCCACGCTCATGACAAGCGTTCGGTATCCCAGGCGGGCGAGTTGCAGGCCGGTGGCTGCGGCAAGACTGGTCTTCCCTACGCCTCCTTTGCCGCTAAAAAGAAGGATGCGCATACTTTCATTCTAACCTGCGCGGTTTCCGCAGTGCCCGATTCCGTATCCCTCCGGGGCGAGTCGGTCGCGGATCTGTGGCGTACGTTTGACAGCGCAGAGCCGCGACCGCGGGGGAGCGGGCAGGCGCGCCAGCGGACTGGGGCCTTTGGCGTTTCCGGCCGATATATATGACATGTTCGAGTGGCAAAGTAAGTATGGCACCGGTGTCGGCAGTGTGGACGCCCAACACCAAACGTTGTTCGCCGCCGCGGAAGAGCTCTACGTGGCGATGTCCACTGGCCAAGGGAAGGCCGCCGTGGGGCGCACGCTGGATCGTCTGGTCCAGTACACGGCAAGTCACTTCGCCCATGAAGAACGGCTGATGCGGCTTAACGACTACCCCGGTCTGGCGGTGCATAAGGTGGAGCACGAACAGCTGACCGCCCGGGTTTTTCAGTTTCAGGCGGATTTCCGGGCGGGAAAGGTAGCGATGACGGTACAGTTGTTGCATTTCCTCAGGGATTGGCTGCAAAACCATATCCAGCGGTCGGACCAGGAGTACGTGCCGTACCTCAAGGGCAAGGCGGTTGCCTGAGATCAGCCGTCGAGTCCGAAATACCCGTAATATTTTCTGGGCAGCTTCGCCGGCCGTAAGTCTCTGGTAAGAAACACGTGCCGCGTGAAGCCTGTGGCGATCTTCCGGCCGTCGCAGGCGCTGCACATTTCATATGCGAAGGTGGCCATGCGGCTGCCGGCGCGCTCGATCCACGTCCTGATGACCACCTCGTCGTCGAACCGTGCCGGCGAAGCGTACCGGCAGTTGGCCTCCGCCACCGCCAGCAGAATACCGTCGTCCTGCTCCATGTCGCGGTAATTGAAACCGCAGGCCTTGCACAACTCCACCCGGGCCACTTCCATCCAGACCAGGTAGTTGGCATAGTAAACCACACCCATCTGGTCGGTTTCGGCGTATCGCACACGAACTCGGGTTTCGGCAGTGATCATTTTCGGAACTCCGCATTGTAACCCGCCGCAACGGAGGTCGGTCCGGAACCGTCTGTTAGACTGGAAGTTACCGACCCACAATGCAAGTGCGAGTGCTGTTTTTCGGGATGCTGAAGGATGTGGTGGGGCGCGCCGGCGAACACCGTGAGGTTGCGCCTGGAGCGAACCTGCGCTCCGTTTTCGATGCCTATGCCGCCAGCCATCCCAGGCTCCGGGAGCTCGCCCCGAGCATCGTGATGGCCAGGAATCAGGAGTTTGCGGAGCCCTCCGCGGTTTTGGAGGAGGGCGATGAAGTTGCGTTCCTGCCGCCCGTGAGCGGCGGTTCGGATCGCGACGCCGTCCGGACGAACTCCGGCAACTACTTTGCCCTGACGCGGAGCGCCATCGACGCCCGCGCCCTCGCCGCCCGCCTCCTGACCGGCGCCGAGGGCGCCGTCATCACCTTCGAAGGCACGGTCAGGAACAATACCGGCGGCCGCCCCACGCTCTGCCTGGATTACGAGTGTTACGAGGCGATGGCGTTGAAGATGATGGAGCGCATCGGCTCCGAAATCGCGAGTTCGCATCCGATTTCGCGCATCGCCATCGTGCACCGCCTCGGCCGCATCCTGGTGGGCGAGACCAGCGTGGTGGTCCTCGTTACATCCCCGCACCGCGCCGCCGCCTTCGAAGCAGCGCGGGAGGGTATCGACCGCCTCAAGAAGACCGTCCCCATCTGGAAGAAGGAGCATTTCGCCGACGGCGAGGTCTGGGTCGAAGGAGAGTGGGCCGGTCATGTCCCCGTCGCTGGTTAAGCTCGCCGCCGGCCTGGCGTTTGCCGTCGTCCTGCCGGCGCAGGATACCGTGATTCGCGTCAACGTGAACCTCGTCCACGTGATCGCGACGGTGCGCAACAACTCCGGCGCCCTGGTCGGCACGCTCGGCAAGAACGATTTCGAAATCTACGATAATGGGGCCCGGCAGGATGTCGCTGTCTTCGCCCGGCAGGCGGACCAGCCGCTCTCGGTCGCCCTGCTCATCGATACCAGCGGGTCCACCGCGAAAGACCTGAAATACGAGACGGAGTCCGCCGCCCGCTTCCTCCACGTCCTGCTGACCGAAGGCCGCCCCGAGGATTCGGTGGCGCTCTACTCCTTCAATTACGACATCACCGAGCAGCAGCGGTTCACCCACAACCACCAGGCGCTCGAAACGCGGCTCAAATCCCTCCTGAAAAACCTCAAGGGCGAGGCCGGAACCTCGCTTTATGACGCGATTTATTACGCCGGCCGCTCGCTCGAAGCCCGGGAAGGCAGGAAGGTGATTGTCGTCATCACCGATGGCGGCGAAACCACCAGCTCCCGGGACCTGAAACAGGCCCTGGAAGCGGTCCAGATCTCCGATGCAGTCATCTACCCGGTTGTGGTGATCCCGATCACCAACGATGCCGGACGCAATATCGGCGGGGAGCACGCGCTCACCATCATGGCCGAGCGCACCGGCGGCCGCACGTTCCTCCCCTCGGGCAGCGCGGAGCTCGACAAGGCTTTCGCCGACCTGCTCAGCGAGCTGCGGACCCAGTACGTGCTTGGTTTCTATCCCCATAATGTGCCCCTGACCAGGGACCGCTTCCACAGCCTGCAGGTCCGGGTAAAGTCTCCCGAATTGCGGGTCTCGGCGCGTAACGGCTATTATGGGGAGGCAGAGAGCGATTCGGCACCTTCCGGAGGCCAGATTTCGTCGGTTCCGGAAAGAAAGAAGAACGAACAGGAGTGACTACGCCACAACAAGGTGGAAAATCCCCGCGGGCTCCCGAACAGACGTTTGAAGAGGCGAAGTATCTCAAACAGCTGATCGAGAGCGCCGTCCCTGTCCGCGTCAAGCTCGAGGACGGCGAGGAGGTCGTCGGAGTGATCGAGTACTACGATCAATCCTTCATCCGCCTGACCCGCCATGGCGAGCCGAATCTTTTTATCTTCAAGCACGATATCAAGTACTTGCAGGAAGAGGCTTAGCCCAAATGCCACATACTTTTTCACTATCTGCGGCCCGCGACCGTCAGGGATCGGGCCGGTTGCGGCGCTATGTGGCATAAGGCTTAGCCTCCTCCGCGGCACGGCTCGAAAACTCAATGCAATTTCTGGAAACCGCTGTGGATATCGCGCGTGAAGCGGGCGCGCTGCTGGCCAACTACTTCGAGCGCCGGGTGGCGTTTGAACTCAAAGGCGAATTCGACCTGGTTACCGAAGCCGACCGTGCCTCGGAAAAGCTGGTCGTCGAGCGCCTCCGGTCGTACTTCCCCTCGCACACCGTGGTTGCCGAAGAGGGCGGAGGGACGGACCAGTCCTCCGAATACCGCTGGTTCGTCGATCCGCTGGACGGCACCACGAATTTCGCCCACAGCTTCCCGTTTTTCAATGTGACGCTCGGCTTGGAGCGCGCAGGCGAAATGATCGCCGGAGTGATTTACGACCCCCTCCGGCAGGAGATGTTCACCGCCGAACGCGGGGCGGGCGCCTACCTCAACAACCGCCGCCTGCACGCCTCGCCCACGAAACGGCTGGCCGACAGTCTCGCCTCGACCGGCTTCCCCAGCCGCAAGCGCCACTACAACGTCAACATTCACTTCTACTATCAGTTGGCGATGGCTTCGCACGGAGTGCGGCGCACCGGTTCTGCGGCTCTCGACCTTGCCTACGTGGCCTCCGGGCGTCTCGACTTCTTCTGGGAATTCGGCCTGAAACCGTGGGATATGGCGGCCGGAGTTCTGCTGGTTCAGGAGGCGGGAGGCCGGGTGTCCGATATGCGGGGCGTACCGCACAGCGTCACCGCGTCCGAGCATCTTCTAGCCTCCAACGGCTTGTTCCACGAAGAGATCCTCGGCATCTTTGGAGAGACTTTTCAGGGCGACTTCCGCCACGAGATGCCCGCTATCCGGTGATTTCCAGGGGGAAACAAACCTGTAATTTACCGCACGAATGGGGCCGTTCCGGGTTATCATACGCGGAAGGCTTCAGTTTCGGTCATGCCTCGACTCCTTCTGCCGCGAAGTTCCCCCCTCTTACGATACGCCGGTGCGCTCGGCTGCGCGGCCGCGTCTATGCTCGTCTGGTGGGTGCTTGCTGCCGATTTCGGGCGGCGCCTGGGATTCGCCGTCGTTTACCCGCTGATGGTGGCCTCCACCCGGTTCTTCGGAATCGGCCCCGGAATACTCACCGCAATCGCCGGTGGAGCGGGGGTCATCGCGGTTAGCCATAGCCATGATCCTTTCGTTTGGGGCGTGTATTCCGCACTCTCGATTCTTGCCATCTACGTCACCGGCGCATGGGGCCGCGCCCGCGACCACGCCACGCTTCTGGGCGAGGATGAAGCCACCAGCCGCGCGCGTGAGGGGCGCCTCTCCGCTCAATTGCGGGCCATCGTCGAGTCCTCCGCCGACGCCGTAATCTCGAAGGACCTGGAAGGCCGCGTTCAGAGTTGGAACCGGGCCGCCGAAGAGATCTTCGGCTACACCGCCGCCGAGGTCATCGGACGACCCGGCATACTCGCCCCGAAGGACCGCCCGGACGAGGAGGCGGAAATTGCCGCCCAGATCCTGCGTGGCGGCAGCATGAAGCAGTTCGAAACGGAGCGGATGCGGAAAGATGGCCGCAGAATTCAAGTCTCCCTGACGGTTTCGCCGATTCGGGACGCCTCCGGAGAGATCGCCGGGATCTCCCAAATCGCCCGCGACATCAGCGAGAGGAAAGTTTTCGAGGAGCAGTTGCGCCAAGCCCAGAAACTGGAGAGCCTGGGAGTCCTCGCCGGCGGGGTGGCCCACGATTTCAACAACTTGCTTACGGACATCATGGGCAACGCCGGTCTGGTCCTGGAGGAACTCACCGCCGGCTCTCCGGTGCGGGACCGGATCGTGGAAATCATTCAGGCCAGCCAGCGGGCCGCTGTCCTGGTTCGCCAAATGCTGGCCTACGCCGGCAAAGGGCAGTTCGTAATCGAGAAGCTCGATCTTTCCGCCCAGGTCACGGAGATCATTCCTCTGCTCCATGGCTCCTTTCCGCGCAACGTGGAATTCCGTTCGCAACTGGAGATCGACCTGCCCGTCGTCCACGCGGATCGGTCCCAGATCCAGCAACTCATCTTCAACCTGGGGCAGAATGCCGCGGAGTCCATCGAGTTGGACCGGGGCGTGGTGACGTTCGCCACTTCCAGCCGTCAAAACGGGGAGCGCTGGGAGGTGCTGCTGCAAGTGACCGATAGCGGCTGCGGGATCAGCGAGGCGGACCGGGAACGAATCTTCGATCCGTTCTTTACCACGAAGTTCACGGGACGCGGGCTCGGGCTCGCCGCCGTCATGGGAATCATCCGGGCGCACCACGGCAGCATCGCGGTAGACAGCATTCCCGGGAGGGGCACTAAGTTCACCGTCGTGCTGCCCGCGGTGGGTGCCGGCGGCGACAAGTCGGATTCCGCCGCCGCGGCAACCCGGGAGTCCGGGCAGCGGGCGACATCCTGATGGCTCAGTGGCAAAGACAGGCTCGCAGGGGTGTCGTCGCCAGCGTACCGGCCAGGTAACCCTCCAGCGCCTGCTGCGTCCCCGTAGCCGCTGCCAGGACGATGCTTCGCGTCCCGTGTGCCGCCAGCAGGTTCTCCGCGGCTTCGCTGATCCCGCCGCAAATCACGGCGTTGCACCCGGCCAGTAGCTCCGTGAATGTCTTGTGGCTGCCACACTGGTCGGTGCCGCGGTCCCGGCGGGCCGTCGAAACGACGCGGCCGTCCTCGATCTCGATCACGAGAAACGAGGCAGCCCGCGCCAGGTGGCCGGCTACAGTCGTGCCATCGGACGTGGCGATAGCGATGCAAGCGGAGTTCATGGTTCCTTTCACCTTAACTCATCGCAGCAGGTGAAAGATGGCCAGGGCCCCGGCATCGCTCCAGGCGTTCAGCCAGTATCCGAGCCTCGTGCTCACCATGGCCACGATCAGGAGCATGAAACCGAAACGCGCCAGTTCCATGTAGACGATCATCGGAACCCGGGCGGCCAGCAGGAGTTTGGACCCGTCGAGCGGGGGCACAGGGAGAAAGTTGAAAAGCGCCAGGTAGATGCTCAGCCGAACGCCCTGGATCGCGAACGCCGAGAGCGACGGCAGCACGTGTAGGGTACCGATGGCGACAGCCGCCAGGATCACCGCCATGACCACGTTGCTCGCCGGACCCGCCAGCGCAACCAGCGCCAGCCCGTTCAGCCCGCCGCGCAGTTTCCCCGTCTCGGTGCGTACCGGCTTGCCCCAGCCCAAAAATCCGGCCCCCAGCAGAGAGGTGACGAAAGGCAGGAGCGCCGTCCCGATCCAATCCACATGCGCCAGCGGAAACAGCGTGACGCGCCCCTCTTTTCGGGGTGTATCGTCTCCCAGTCTGGTGGCGATCCAGGCATGGGCGAACTCGTGCGGTGCGGTGAGAATCCACAGCAGTAGCACATCCAGAATGGCGGTTTGAAAATCCAGGTGCATCGATAGGCCGGCGCAGAGCCGCAGTCCCCCCTGGGACGCGCCCCGGGGATCGCGGATAGACCCATTGTACGTGGTATGATGAAGTTTAAGCCATCACATCTTTCCTGAGGTAAATCCATTTGGCTCTAGTAGAGGGTTGCAGGCATTCGCTGGAGCTTTCCATTCCCGTTGACGAAGTGGAGAGCGAAACCGGCCGGGTGACCGCCGACATTCAGAAGCGCGCCAAACTCCCGGGCTTCCGGCCCGGCAAAGCTCCCGCCTCATTAATCCGCAAGCAGTTCGCCGGCGACATCCGGCAGCAGGTGTTGGAAAGCCTTATCCCCAAGCGCCTGCAGCAGCAGTTCGCAGCCGAGAATCTCGATGTGGTCGGTCGTCCCGATATCCGCGATGTTCATTTCCACGATGGCGAGCCGCTTAGCTTCAAGGCGGAGTTCGAGGTAGTGCCGCCGATCGAACTCGGCGACTACAAGGACGTCGAAGTCCACTACCACGATCCGGACGTCAGCGACGAGGATATCGATAAGCGCCTCGCCGAGCTTCGGGAGACCAAAGCCGAGTACGTCAACGTCGATCCGCGGCCGATCGAAGACGGCGACCACGCCGTGGTAGCGCTCGAAAGCGTGTCCGGCGTGGAAGGCGAGCCCGTCAAGCAGGAGGAGATGGTCCTCGAGATCGGCGGCGCCGACACGTTCGAGGCCTTCAGCAACAATCTGCGCGGACTTACCCCTGGCGACGAAAAAGAGTTTGAAGTCGGATACCCCGAAGACTATGGCGCGGCCCGCCTGGCCGGAAAAACCATCACGTTCCACGCCACCGTCAAAGGCATCCGGCGCAAGGAGCTTCCGGAACTGAACGACGAGTTCGCACAGGATCTGGGCGATTACCGGAACATGGACGAACTGCGCGAGGCGATCCGCAAGTCGATTCTTTCGCAGCGGCAGTTCGAATCCCAGCAGGAAGCCAAGAACAAGATTGTCGACCAGTTGGTGGACCGCCACGATTTTCCCGTCCCCGAGGTCTTCATAGAACGGCAGATCCAGAATCGCGTCGAACAGAGCCTGCGCGCCATGGCGGGCGAAGGGGTGGACCCCCGGAAGCTGAACCTCGACTGGAAGAAGGTCAAGGAGAGCCAGCGCGATAAAGCCGTTCGCGAAGTCAAAGCCTCGATGCTGCTGTCCCGGATTGCCGACCGAGAGGCCATCGGAGCCACCAGGGACGAGGTTGATAAAGAAGTGGAGCGCATTGCGCGGCAGAACCGGGAACCCCTCGGCGCCGTTCAAATGCGTTTCGAGAAGGACGGTACCATGGGCCGTATTGCAAGCCACATTCAAACGGAGAAAACGCTCAACTTCCTGTTTGAGCATGCGCGGAAAACTGCTTGACACCCGGGAAATCCCCGTTTTCTTTGGTATGGCAGGTACCGCTCGCCGCCCCTCCAGCCGTTGAGTACATTGCTTAAGAAATCTATTCAGGTGATAATGGGAACGAAAATGATTCATGGTCCCTACCCCGGGGGCTACCGGGTAGTTGTATTGACCCGGACGAGGCCTATGGCGGAAGAGGAGAAAACTGCGTGAAGCGTGCCGGATCTGATGATGCTTTGCGGTGTTCGTTTTGCCACAAGAGCCAGGACGTGGTCGGAAAGCTCATCTCCTCGCCGAGCGACTATCCTCGCGCCTACATCTGCGATGAATGCATCGCCGTATGTAACTCGATTCTGGAAGACGACAAGGTCGAACCCCCTTCCGGAACCCCCAACAAAATTCCTAAGCCGTTGGAAGTGAAGGAGTTCCTGGACCAATACGTAATCGGCCAGGAAGCTACGAAGAAGAAGTTGGCGGTCGCGGTGTACAACCACTGCAAGCGGATCCACATGAACCGCATGCGGAACTCCGAGGTCGAACTGCAGAAGTCCAACATTCTCCTGATCGGCCCCACCGGCACGGGTAAAACCCTGATGGCCCAGACCTTGGCGAAGATCCTCGATGTGCCCTTCGCTATTGTCGATGCCACCACCCTGACGGAAGCCGGCTACGTCGGCGAGGATGTCGAGAACATCATTCTCAAGCTCCTCCAGGCGGCTGACGGGGACGTCCAGAAGTGCCAGCAGGGAATCATCTACATCGACGAGATCGACAAGATCTGCCGCAAGGACGAAAACCCCTCCATTACCCGCGACGTTTCGGGCGAGGGCGTCCAGCAGGCGCTCCTGAAGATTCTCGAAGGTACGGTTGCCAACGTCCCGCCGCAGGGCGGACGGAAACACCCGCACCAGGAGTTCACTCCGGTCGATACCACCAACATCCTGTTCATCTGCGGTGGTGCGTTTGTCGGGCTGGAGAAAGTGATCGCGCGGCGTTCCGGCAAGAAGTCGATGGGCTTTTTGCAGGAGGAGGAGAAGGGCACTAAGCTCTCCGGAATCAGCGGCCGGCGGGATATCGACCTGCTCTCGCATGTGCAGCCGGTCGATCTCATCAAGTTCGGCTTCATTCCGGAATTCATCGGGCGCCTGCCGGTTACGGCGATACTCGAAGACCTGGACCGGTCGGCTTTGATCCAGATCCTGATGCGGCCGAAGAACGCGATTGTCAAGCAGTATCAGAAGTTGTTTGAATTCGAGAACGTACGCCTCAAGTTCAGCGACGATGCCCTCGAGGCGATCGCCGATCTGGCCATGGAGCGTAAGGTGGGGGCGCGCGGTTTGCGCATGATTCTCGAAGATTTGATGCTCGATCTGATGTACTACCTGCCTTCCTACAAGAAGGTTCGTGAGTTCCAGGTCACCAAAGAGATGGTGCTGGCCCAGAAAATCAGTCTTACAATATTAGAAAAGGCCGGTTAGCCTCCCAACCGGGGTCAACGCAACCATCGCCGGTCTTCCACTAGATACCGCGTGCCTGGGGACCAGGGCCGCAGGATCTGCCCTGGGGAGAACAATGCTTACTTCGAAGGAAAAATCCGATACAAAGCGTCTGCCGATGATGCCTATCCGCGACGTGGTCATCTTTCCGTACATGATGACACCGTTTGTGGTGGGCCGCGAATCGAGTGTTCGGGCACTGGAAGAAGCCATGGCGGGGGACAAGAAAATTTTTCTGGCCACCCAGCACGACGCTTCCATCGACGAACCCAAACCCAACGAAATCTACAATGTAGGTACGATCGTCAATATTGTCCAGAGCCTCAAGCTGCCCGACGGCAATATCAAAGTCCTCGTTGAGGGGGTAGAGCGCGGTAAGGTGGTGTCGGTCAACGACGACGAGGGTTTTTTCCGGGCCGTGGTTCGCACCGCCTCGTATAAAATCGAAACCGGCGCACAACTCGATGCCCTCATCAGCCGTGTAACGGGCCTCTTCGAGCAGTACGTCAAGCTCAGTCAGAATCTCAATTACGAGACCATGATTGCGGCCATCCGGGTGGACGATCCGGGCAAACTGGCCGACACCGTGGGAGCCAACCTGCAGCTCACCATCGAAGAGAAGCAGGAACTGCTCGAAATCTTCGACCCGATCGACCGCCTCACGCGCGTCGCCGAGATGCTCGACATCGAGATCGAGAAACTCAATGTGGACCGCACCATCCAGGGGCGCGTCAAGCGGCAGATGGAAAAGGCCCAGAAAGAGTACTACCTCAACGAGAAGATCAAGGCCATCCAGAAGGAACTGGGGCGCGGCGAGAAGAGCGAAATCGACGAGCTGAAGAAGCGCATCGAGAGCGCCGGCATGACCCAGGACGCGCTCGACAAGGCCACGGCCGAGTTGAAGCGCCTGGAGAACATGCCGCCCATGTCCGCCGAGTCCACGGTCTCGCGGAACTACCTCGACTGGCTGCTGGCCGTGCCGTGGAAAAAGAAATCCAAGGAAATCCGCGACCTCAAGTTCGCCGAGCAGGTGCTCGAAGCCGACCACTACGGCCTCGATAAGATCAAGGAGCGCATCCTGGAGTTCCTGGCGGTTCGCCGCCTGGTGAAGAACCCCAAGGGCTCGATCCTGTGCTTCGTCGGACCTCCGGGCGTCGGCAAGACGTCGCTCGGTATGTCCATCGCCAAAGCCACGGGGCGCAAGTTCGTGCGTATGTCGCTCGGCGGCGTGCGTGACGAGGCCGAGATCCGCGGCCACCGCCGGACGTACATCGGCGCGCTCCCCGGCCAGGTCATCCAGATGATGAAGAAGGCGGGAACGCGTAACCCCGTGTTCATGCTGGATGAAGTGGACAAGATGTCCATGGATTTCCGCGGCGACCCGTCAGCCGCCCTGCTCGAAGTCCTCGACCCCGAGCAGAACTTCATGTTCATTGACCATTACCTGGATGTGGAGTATGATCTCAGCCAGGTCTTCTTCATCGCCACGGCCAACGTTCTCCACACTATCCCGCCGGCCCTGCAGGACCGCATGGAAGTAATCCGGCTGTCCGGCTACACCGAGCTGGAGAAGATGGAGATCGCCAAACGCTTCCTGGTGCGCAAGCAGATGGAAGCTACCGGGCTTTCGAAGGACCGGATCGAGTTTGAAGATACGGGATTGAACGGGCTGATTCAGTATTACACCCGTGAGGCCGGGGTGCGGAACCTGGAGCGCGAGATCGGCAACGTGTGCCGGAAGATCGCGCGGCAGGTGGTGAACCAGCAGGGCGAGAAGGATAAAAAGCCGCTTACGAAGGCACAGATCAACGGAGCCAAGCTGCCGGACCTCCTGGGTCCCTGGCGGTTCCGCGATCTGGAGGCGGAAAAGAAGAACGATATCGGCGCGGCCACCGGGTTGGCGTGGACGGAAGTCGGCGGGCAGATCCTCACAGTGGAATGCACGCTGATGGAAGGCAAGGGGAAGCTGACGATTACCGGCAAGCTGGGTGAGGTGATGCAGGAATCGGCGCAGGCGGCCATGAGCTACATCCGCTCGCGGGCGCACCAGTTTGGCCTGCCTCGCGATTTTTACCGGAACCTGGACGTTCATATTCACATTCCCGAGGGAGCGATCCCGAAGGACGGCCCGTCGGCCGGGATCACCCTGGCGACCACGATTTGCAGTGCCCTCACAAGGATTCCCGTGCGCGGCGATGTCGCCATGACCGGCGAAATCACGCTGCGCGGAAAGGTGCTGCCGATCGGCGGCCTGAAAGAGAAATTGATGGCGGCGCATCGCCACGGCATCCTGGAAGCGATCATGCCCCGGGAAAACGAGAAGGACCTTCCGGATATCCCGGATGCCATCAAAAAGACCATGAAACTGCACTTCGTCGATTCCATGGACGAAGTGTTGAAGGTTGCGCTCGAGCGCGAGTTGGTCGCGCTGCCCATGCCGGCGCCGGGTGTCGAGGTTCAGCCGGCTGAAGAAACCCGGGCGCACTAATGAATTTAGAGGGCCGGGCATTCCCGGCCCGTACCGGGCAGGTTCGTTGACATCCGAATTTGTCGTAAGCGCCGGACGGCCGTCGATGTTCCCCTCCGACCGGTTGCCTGAGATCGCATTTCTGGGGAGAAGCAATGTTGGGAAATCCAGTCTTCTTAATGCGCTGACGGGGCAAAAGAGGCTGGCCTTTACCAGCAGTACGCCGGGTCGAACGCAAACGATCAACTTTTATCGGATTGACGGTTCGTTTTATTTCGTCGATCTCCCGGGGTATGGATATGCCCGGGTGCCGCCCGCCCACCTGCTGGAATGGAAAAAGCTGGTAGAAGAATATCTGAACAATCGGGATACCCTGGAGCTCTCCTGCCTGATCCTCGATGCCCGCCGCGGATGGATGGACAAAGACCTCGAGCTGAAGCGCTGGCTCGAACATCATGGCAGGAAATACCTGGTAATCGCTACGAAATTCGATAAGTTGAATCAATCTGAGCAAGAGCACGGTTTGCGCGCCCTCCGCCAGGAGGGTGTGGAGCCGCTGCCGTTCTCGGCCGTTACCGGCCGGGGAGTGAGGGAAATTTGGCAAGCAATAACGAAAACACCGCGACTACGGTAGGTACCACCCCGCCGCAGGACAAGACAGAAAAGCCCACCGAAAAAACGAATACCCGCGAGACTGCCGGAGCCCCCGTTTCCGAAACGGAGAAGGCCGAAAAACCGGATAAAGCCGTCGCGCCCGCCGAAAAGCCGCACGTCGAGAAACCGGAACGCGCCGCCAAAACGGCCGTCGTTCCGCCTCCGGCCGCAGCAGCCCCGCCGCCCGCCGTGGCCCCGCCGCCGCCCGCCGTGGAAGTACCACCCACCGAAGTGCCGGTGATTTTGCCGACGGACCACCCCGGGTCGGCCCGCCGCAAACAGCAGGCCGCCCAGAGCGTCAAGAACGGCACCCCGACGCTCGACCTGGTCGAACTGAAAGACATGAGCATCCAGAAGCTCAACCAGGTAGCCAAAGACATGAACATCGCCGGCGCCGCCGGCCTCCGCAAGCAGGAGTTGATCTTCAAGATTCTCCAAACGCAGGCGGAAAAGAGCGGCCTCATCTTCTCCGAAGGCGTGCTCGAATGCCTGCCCGACGGCTTCGGCTTCCTGCGCGCCCCCGAGTATAACTACCTTCCCGGCCCGGACGACGTTTACGTTTCGCCCTCGCAGATCCGCCGTTTCGACCTGCGTACCGGCGACACCATCTCCGGCCAGATTCGCCCGCCCAAGGAAGGCGAGCGGTATTTCGCGCTGATCAAGGTCGATGCCATCAATTTCGAGCCGCCCGAGGAAGCCCGCAACAAGATCTTCTTCGACAACCTGACGCCGCTCTATCCCAATCAGCGGCTCAAGCTCGAAACCGTGCGCGACAACTATTCCGGGCGTGTGATGGACCTGCTGACTCCCATCGGCAAGGGCCAGCGCGGCCTGATCGTATCGCCGCCGCGCACCGGCAAGACGATGCTGCTGCAGTCGATCGCCAACTCGATCACGGCCAATCACCCCGAAGTCACGCTGATCGTGCTGCTGATCGACGAGCGTCCTGAAGAAGTCACCGACATGCAGCGCAGCGTCCGCGGCGAGGTCATCAGCTCGACCTTCGATGAGCCGGCCACGCGCCACGTACAGGTGGCCGAAATGGTTATCGAGAAGGCCAAACGGCTGGTCGAGCACAAGCGCGACGTGGTCATCCTGCTCGATTCCATCACGCGCCTGGCGCGCGCTTACAACACCATCGTGCCGCCATCCGGCAAGGTGCTCTCGGGCGGCGTGGATTCGAACGCCCTGCAACGGCCGAAGCGCTTTTTCGGCGCGGCGCGAAACATCGAGGAAGGCGGGTCGCTGACCATCATCGCCACCGCCCTGATCGATACCGGCAGCCGCATGGACGACGTGATTTTCGAAGAGTTCAAGGGCACCGGCAACATGGAAATCCACCTCGAGCGCAAACTCGTGGACAAGCGTGTCTTCCCCGCCATCGACATCAACAAGAGCGGGACGCGAAAGGAAGAACTGCTGCTCCCGAAGGAGGAGTTGAACCGCGTGTGGATTCTGCGCAAGGTTCTGAACCCCCTCTCGCCCGTGGAGACGATGGAACTGCTGTTGGACAAGCTCAGTAAGACCCGCAGCAACGGCGAGTTCCTCGCCTCGATGAGCGGCTAATTAGTGGGGCAGGCATCCTTGCCTGCCCGATTTAAGACCGGGCAGGCAAGGATGCCTGCCCCACTTTCTTCTTCACAAACCTCTGCTTCTCATTCCCCCGCCGCCATCTCCACACGGCTGTAACTACCACCAGCAGGAAACAGCCCTCCACCAGCAGCTTTTCCCCATCCAGAAAATCCGTCGGCCGGCCTTTCAGGTTTGGGTCGATCAGCGTGCCGTGCACGTACAGAAATGCCGCGCCCAGATACGCGGTGTAGTGCAGCTTCTTCCAGGGCCGGTGCCGCAGGCGCGGCCGGAAGTACGAAGTCACCACCACCAGCAGAAAGCTGTACAGCGTCACCGCTCCCAGGCAGTTGTAAAGAGTCTGGCCCTCCGACCAAAGCGGAAACACGATATCCCTCAGATAGAACTTCGGCTGTGCCACGAACAGCAGGAGCGACGGATGCAAAATCGCCACGGAGATCGCGGCGTAGGCCGTCCAGTTGTGAATGCGGAATAACGGAACGGGCAGTTTCCGGTGAGGCCACTCCCGCTCGAAATTGTAATTCGTAGCCACCAGCAACCCGAGCAACAGGTTTACCGTTAGCAGCACCATCGCGGTAAGGCCCGCGAAACTGGCAAGGTCGATCGGGTTCATGGGAGAGGGTTCGTCTTCAGGGCCTTCCGGAAGCGTGCGATGGAGGCTTCCACGTCCTCCAGTTTCGAGGGAACGGCGGTGGATAGAATCTCCGGCCGCCCGCTGGTGATCAGCACGTCGTCTTCGATCCGCACGCCGATCCCTTTGTACTTCTCGAATGCGGGGCGGACTGCCGCGATGAACTTCTCGTTTTCGGGCGTCTTCGGCAGGTTGTCGAGCGCGTCCGGCCGGAAGTACAACCCGGGCTCGACCGTCACCACCATGCCCGGCTGCAGCTCCCGGCCGCCGGGGTCGTGCACGTTCAGGCCGATGCCGTGGCTGATCCCGTGGTTGAACCAGATGCGCAGTTGCCGGTCGCTGCTTGAATCGGTGATCAAGCCCAGCCGGAACAGCCCCTGCTTGAAAACTTCGTTCGCCGCGCCCTGCATTGAGGTCGCGTCTCCCGCGGAAGTGTGGCCCGGCAGGGCCATGCGGATGCCCGCTTGCTGCGCTTCCCACACCAGGCGGTAGATCTCCGCCTGCTCCCGCGAAAATCTCCCACTGACCGGGATGGTGCGGGTGACGTCCGCGCTATATCCATCGAATTCCGCGGCATCGTCCATCAGCAGCAGGTCTCCGCCTTGCATGGTGGATTTGTTCGTGTCGTAGTGCAGCGTGGTGGCGTTCACGCCCGAAGCAACGATGCACGGGTATCCCCAGTGCCCGTTCCGCCTCAGGAACGTGAGTTCGAACTGCGCCTGAATTTCGTATTCCGGCGTCCCCGGTACGGCGAGCGTGTAGGCGCGCTGAAAGCCCTCGGCGGTAATCTCTTCCGCATACCGGAGGATCTCGATCTCGCGCTGCGACTTCACCTGCCGCACGCTGCTGAACATCGTACTTGCGTCCTTCACTGCGACCGGCTGCGCCAGCGCCGCCAGCTTTTTTCCCAATTCCTGCTCGCGGCGGTACTCCTGCACGCTGCCGCGCGTCATCATGAAAAGCTGCGGTCGCGCCGGGAGGTGCGCAGCGGCGTCCTCCGGAATCACCGGGCCCGCGCTGTCGCCGAGGACCTCTTTGGCCGAAGGAAACAGCAGGGAGAGGAAGCGGTCCAGTTGCCGCGTGTCCAGGACCTCGTCGATTCCCGATATCTGCCGCGCCTCTTCGTGCGTGAGGATGTGCCCGGTCCAGTTCTCGCGCGCCGGGTTGGACGGCGGCACGAAGAGGATCTGGCGGGGTCGCTCCGCGCCGGCGATCAGCACGAAGGCGCTGCCTTCCTGCGAGATTCCGGTAAGGTAGAAGAAATTGTTTTCCTGCCGGTAGGGCCAGTCCACGTCGCCGGCATAGTTGCGCGGTTCGGCGGCATAGAGGAGCAGCACCGCGTTCGGCCCGAGCCTGTCCATCACGGCCCTGCGCCGGGCGGCCAGGTCCGCCACGCGGTCCCGCTGCCACGAGACGGGCGGCGCTCCGGCCGTCTTCCAGGGCCCGGCGGCCCACGCCGCGGCACAACACACCGCGGCCGCCAGCGCGATCCTAACCGACATCGAGACCTCCTGATTTCCATCATTATACGTGCGCCCGCCGTGTACAATGTCAGGGCATGGAACATTACACTTGGGACCAGATGGAAAAGGAAGTGATGAGCGAGCACATCGGCCGCAAGATCATCTCGGGAGAGAAGGCGATGGTCGCGCAGGTGTTTCTGGCGAAGGGCGCGGTGGTGCCGGAACACCACCACGAGAGCGAACAGATCACCTACATCCTGGAAGGCGCGCTGAAATTCGAGTTGGAAGGCCGCGAGGTGGTCGTCAACGCCGGCCAGGTGCTGCGCATTCCGTCCAACGTGCCGCATCGCGCCGTGGCCCTCGAAGACACCCTCGATCTCGATATCTTCAGCCCGATCCGGCACGACTGGCTGAAGAAGGATGACGACTACCTGCGGAGAGGCGAAACCGATGGACCTCGGTCTTAAGGACCGCGTCGCGATTGTAGCCGCATCGAGCCAGGGGCTCGGAAAAGCGGTCGCCCTGGGGCTTGCCCGGGAAGGCGCGAAACTCGCGCTCTGCGCGCGCACAGAATCCACCCTCTGTGCCGCCGCCGGTGAGATCCAGCGCCAAACCGGCGCCGAGGTGATGACCCGGGCGTTCGACGTAACCTCCTACGACGAAGTCCGCAGCTTCGTAGCCGCGGTGGCCGAGCGCTTCGGCCGCGTCGATATCTGTGTGGCGAACGCCGGAGGTCCGCCCTCGAAGTTGTTCTCGGAGATCAGCGTGGAGGAATGGCACGCCGCCGCCGACCTGAACCTGATGAGCACCGTTTACTTCGCCAGGGAGACGCTGCCGCTCATGCAGCAGCGCCGGTGGGGCCGCTTCCTCGCAATCACGTCGATGACCGTGAAGCAGCCGGTGGACGGGTTGATCCTCTCCAATGCCGTTCGCTCCGCCGTCAGCGGATTGGTGAAATCGCTCTCCAATGAATACGGGCCGTACAACATCCTGGTGAACAACGTGTGCCCGGGGTACACCGCGACGGACCGCCTGCTGTCCCTGGCCCGGCGAATGGGTGAGCGCGAAGGCGTCCCCGCGGAAGAGGTCGAGAGCCGCTGGGCGGCCCAGGCCCCGCTGCGGCGCATCGGCAAGCCCGAGGAGTTCGCCGATCTGGTAGTGTTCCTCGCCTCCGAGCGCGCCAGTTACATCACGGGAACGTCCATCGCCGTGGATGGCGGAATCGTCAAAGGACTTTACTGAGCCGGCGGCTGCTGGCGGCTAGAATTGAATTATGTCCCGAGCAGTCGTCCTTCTGTTCGTTTTTTCCGCTTTTCTGCACGCCGAGTCTTACCGCATGACGCTCCGCCAGGCGGTCGAGCTCGCCATGAAACAGAATCCCGATATCACCCTCGCCCGCCTCGATGCGGATAAGGCGAGCCAGGCCATTCGCCTCGCCAGGGATCCGTTCAGGCCCCGCATCGGCGTGGGAAGCGGCCTCGCCTATAGCAACGGCTTCCCGCTCAGTATCGAAGGCTCCGCGCCCAGTATCGTCCAGGCGCAGGCGGCGCAATACCTGTTCAATCGTCCCCAGAGCTACGTGGTTGCGGAGGCTAAGGAAAATGCGCGTGGCGCCACTTACGGCGTCGGTGCGAAGCGCGATGAGGTCGCGTATCGCGTTGCGTCCCTGTTCCTGGATGCCGAGCGGGCGGCCAAGGTCGGCGAACTGGCCCGAAAAGATGCGGACAGCCAGGCGAAGGTGCTCGACACCGTGAAAGCACAGGTGCAGGAGGGCCGGGCGTTGCCGCTGGCGCAGAAGACCGCCGCGTATCAGGTCGCCGCGGCGCAGGCGCTGGCGGAGAACCTCGAGGGAGATCGCGAGACCGCCGAAACTTCGCTCGCCCTGGCTCTCGGTTTCCCGGCGGAAGACCGCGTGGTTCCGGCTCCGGATGAACGGCCTGCACCCGTCCTGCCAATTTCCGAATCACAAGCTATGGAATCGGCGCTCTCGTCCAATATGGATCTGCGCCGCCTGGAATCGCAAGTCAGTGCCAAACAGCTCGAATTGCGCGGTGCTCGTGCGGCGCGGCTCCCCCGGGTCGATCTGATTGCGCAGTACGGCCTGTTCGCCAAGTTCAATCACTACGAAGATTATTTCCGGTCTTTCCAGCGCAACAACGGCGAGATTGGCGTCGCTTTCCAACTGCCGGTCCTTACCGGGCCGGGCGTGGCGGCCCAATCGGCGCAGGCGGAACTCGATATTGCCCGCCTCCGCATCCAATTGAGAGACACGCGGAACCGCCTGTCGGCTGCCTTGCAGCAATCGTTCCGCGATGCTAAAACGACCGAAACCGGCGCCGAAGTCGCCCGCCTCGACCTCGAAGTCGCGCGGGAAGAACTTTCAGTGGATTTAGCCCAGATGCAGGAAGGGCGGCTCGCCTTGCGCGATCTCGAGCAGGCCCGCATCACCGAGAATCGGAAGTGGATCGCATTTTACGACGCCCAGTACGCCGTGGAGCGCGCACGCTGGAACGTGCTGCGCCTCACGGGCGAACTGGTTCCGTCGATCGAAAAATTGCCCTAGCGCTGGATGACATAGCGATCGACGCGGCGCTCCACGCACTTCGGCCTGGATGGTACAGTGAACAGGCCGATGAGAGCGCCCACCCCGAAAGCGGCCCCCACGAATGGCATGGGGTTTTGCCGGAAGCGCGAGCGCCAGTCCACCGTCTGCCGGATCTGCTGTTCCAAAGCGTTCAGATTTTCTCCCAGGCGGTCTCGCGCACGGACGATATCGGTCTCTATTTCGCTCGGTGTTTTGCCCATTCGACATCTTCCTTCAGAGTTCTCGCGGTCCGTTCCGGAACCGGGTTCACTTCTTTCAGCTTCTTCCGCCCCGCCGAGAACGCGGCGAATGCAACAATGCCCAACAGGAACGTCATGATCAGGGCGCCCGCCCAAACCGGGATCACGATGGCCAGTACCGCTATCAAAGTCGTGACTGCCGCCATCGCCGCCAATAGGCCCCCGACCGCCGCGGCTCCAAGCATTCCGGCGCTCTTCCCGGCTTTGGCGGCCTTCTCCGACAACTCGGTCCTGGCCAACTCGATCTCCGACCGGATGATGAACCCCAGTTCCTGAACAATCGACTCGAGTATCGTGGTGGCCGAGCGCTCCTCCTGCCGTTCGATCAGAATTTCCTCTGCCATGCGACTTCCTCCCCCTCAAAGGCGGCGCAACGTCGACGCGGCCAGAAAGCCCGCGGCTGCTGCGACCAGTATGGAGGTGACCGGGCGTTCCCGAACAATACGGCTCAACTCCGCGGTCATGTCCTTCACGGAACTGTCGTGCACGTACCGTGCCGCACGCGTAATCCGCGTTGTGGCATCGCGTACAGCCGGCGTGCCGCGCAATTTCGAGGCGAGGTTTTCCAGAAGACGGGCGCTCGAAACGCGGGCCTTTTCCAGTTCGATTTCGAGGTTGTGCGGGTTTTCCGCGGATTGTAGCTCGTCAGCCACGGTTCTTTTCCCTCCGTTGCTGAAGCCATCATAGCGCCCGCACGCGCTCACGGACGGGCGCTATTTAACGAATGCAAAATCCAAGGGTTTAGCTGCAGCCGCTCGTCGGCAGGGCCCGCTCTGTGTCCAGTTTGTTGGCCGCCCCGCCGTGATATGGCTTGCGCGCGTTTTCGACAGTGCGGGCTAGCTGCAGCCGCTGGTGCCGCCGCAGTTGCCGCACTTGTAACAGCTGCCGTTGCGCGTCATGATCGAGCCGCATTCGGCGCACAGGGGAGCGTCGGCCGTCACCGGAGCGAAAGGCAGCTCCTGTTGGGGGCTGGGTTCGGTGGGCCGCAGGGTGGTACTTTCACCGGCCTCCGTAATGGCATACTCTTCGCCCAGGAACTTTGCACCGAGCCAGCGGAAGATGTAGTCCATGATCGACTTGGCGTACGGAATCTGCTGGTTCCCCGTCCAGCCGCTCGGCTCGAACCGCACGTGCGCGAACTTGTCCACCAGGAACTTCAAAGGCACGCCGTATTGCAGGTTGAAGCTGACCGCCGTGGCGAACGCATCCATCAGCCCGGAAATGGTGGAGCCTTCCTTGGCCATGGTGATGAAGATTTCGCCCGGCGCCCCGTCGTCGTACATGCCGACCGTGATGTAGCCCTCGTGGCCGCCGATCGAGAACTTGTGCGTGATCGAGCGGCGCTCGTCCGGCAGCTTGCGCCGCACCGGACGGTACACCACCTTCTCCACCGCCGCGGCGGGCGCGCTCTTCTTTTCGGACTTGCCCGAGCCGGAACTCAGCGGCTGCACCTTCTTCGAGTTATCGCGGTAGATGGCCACCGCCTTGAGCCCGAGCTTCCAGCTCTCGGTATAGGCGGCCATGACGTCGTCTACGGTCGATTCCTCGGGCATGTTGATGGTCTTCGAAATCGCGCCCGAAATGAACGGCTGCACCGCCGCCATCATCCGGACGTGCCCCATGTAGTGGATCGAACGGGCGCCGTTTTGCGGCCGGAAACTGCAATCGAACACGGCCAAGTGCTCCGGCTTCAGTTGAGGAGCGCCTTCGATGGTGCCGGTAGCGTCGATGTGGCTGACAATCTTCTCCACCTGGTCCGGCGAGTAGCCAAGCTTGATCAGCGCCGCCGGGACGGTGTTGTTGACGATCTTGATCACGCCGCCGCCCACCAGTTTCTTGTATTTGATCAGCGCCAGGTCGGGCTCGATCCCCGTGGTATCGCAGTCCATCATGAACCCGATGGTCCCCGTGGGCGCGATCACCGTCACCTGCGCGTTCCGGTAGCCGTGCCGCCGTCCCGATTCGTAAGCGTCGTCCCAGCACTGCTGCGCCCCATGGTACAAAGCCGCCGGCACGTTATGCCGGTTGATGTGGGTCACCGAGTCGCGATGCATCCGGATCACTTCGAGGAACGGGCTCTCGTTCGGCGCGTATCCGGGGAAGGGGCCGGCGGCCCCGGAGATCCGCGAGCTGGTCAGGTATGCCTGGCCGCACATCACGGCCGTGATGGCGCCCGCCATGTCGCGCCCCTGGTCGCTGTCGTACGGAACTCCCATCGACATCAGCAGCGCGCCGAGATTGGCGAAACCGAGCCCCAGCGGGCGGAAGTTGTGCGAGTTCTCGCCGATCCTCTGCGTGGGATAGCTGGCGTTATCGACGATGATCTCCTGCGCCACGATCATGGTATCGACCGCGTGCCGGAACGCCTCTACGTCGAATTGCCCGTTCGGCCCGACGAACTTCATCAGGTTCAGCGAGGAGAGGTTGCACGCCGAATCGTCCAGGAACATGTACTCCGAGCACGGGTTGGAGGCGTTGATCCGCGCCGTGTTCTTGCACGGGTGCCAGCGGTTCACGGTGGTGTCGAATTGCATGCCCGGATCGCCGCACTGGTGCGTCGCTTCGGCGATCTGATGCATCAGGTCGCGGGCTTTATACCGCTTGACCGGCTGTCCGCCCGCTACCGCTTTCGTCCACCAGTCGCTGTCGCTCACCACGCCTTCCATAAAATCGTCGGTGGCGCGCACGGAGTTGTTGGCGTTCTGGAAGAAAATCGAGCCGTAAGCCTCCCCGTCGAGCGAAGCGTCGTACCCCGCCTCCACCAGGGTGTAGGCTTTCTTCTCCTCTTTCGCCTTGCACCAGATGAATTTCTCGACGTCGGGATGATCCACATTGAGGATGACCATCTTGGCCGCGCGCCGGGTCTTTCCACCCGATTTGATGACGCCCGCGAAGGCGTCGAATCCCTTCATGAATGAGAGCGGACCGGAAGCGCGCCCGCCGCCGGAAAGAACTGCGTCTTCTTCGCGGATGGCCGACAGGTTTGTCCCCGTGCCTGAGCCCCACTTGAACAGCATTCCCTCGGTCTTCGCCAGATCCAGAATGGACTCCAGGGAGTCCTTGACGGAAACGATGAAGCAGGCCGAGCACTGCGGCCGGAGCACGCCGGATTCAAGCTTCATTACCCGGTCGGCGGTCTTGTCGTAAATCCAGCCGTAGCCGCGGGTCTCTTTCACCCCCACGTTGAACCAAACCGGCGAGTTGAAGCACGCCTTCTGCGTCAGCATCAGGTGCGCCAGGTCCAGCCGGAAGTTCTCCGCGTCGGTGTCGCTGGCGAAATAGCCGTCCTTTTTACCCCAGCCGGCGATCGTATCCACCACGCGTTCCACCAGTTGAGCCACGCTGCTTTCCCGCTCGGGGGAGCCCAGTTTTCCGTAGAAGTATTTACTGGCGACGATATTGGTGGCGGTCTGCGACCAGTCGGCCGGGACCTCCACATCCCGCTGCTCGAAAATCACGGAGCCCTTGTCGTTGCCGATCGAGGCCGTCCGGGTCTCCCACCGGACTTCATCGTATGGGGTTTTGCCGGATTCCACCCGCGCCGTAAAGTAGCGCGGGAAAGAGATCCCGGGTTGCTGGTCTTTCGCCTTTGTCTTCAACGTTTCTATGCTCGCACTTAACTCGACTGAGAGCTTACCCATACGATTCTCCTTCTGGGGGGTTCCTCCGTGTGGAAACACCTTCGTAATCTTGCCCCAATATATAGTGTAGCGTCAAGAATTATATCTATATGCAGCGCGTTGGGGTTACGAGGGATAACACGAAGCGATGGGGTGAAACCGTGTCAAGCAGATCCTGGAGTATTTTTAGCAGGGTAGGCCTCCTGGCCTGCCCAAGCCCGGCTCGAACCCTCCCTCAGGCCACGCCGGCAGCGTATTTTACGGTCGGCTGTTCCGCGCGCCGTGGAGGAATCCCATAGTGACGTCGCGCCGAGGCAACCACGCGCTCCAGTTCCTCCTCCTCGAGCGGCTGCGGCAGCACGTCGAAGCCCCCGATGTTGAGGACCTCCGACCAGAGATAGTCATCGGCCGTGCGGGAGGTGACGATCAACTGCGGAGGATGGCTGCGTTTCCGGAGATCCCGGAACACCCGGCGCCAGTTCCAGTGGGGCAGATCGCTTTCCGCCAGCACCACATGGACGGGGTTGTTGTCGAGGCACCGCAGCGCCCTGCGGCGGTCGGCAGCCTCGAAGAGCTTCCACTCGAGCTTCCGGAAGACTTCGTGTACGAGCGGCCTATCCTGTTTGTAATCACCAATCAGCAAAGCAGAGAGGGTGTTTTCGGATTTCGCTTGCATCATCATGTACACGACTCCTTCCAGTAATCTAGACCCACGGAAACAGCGCAGGAGTGGAAGGGCGAGTCGCCGTTCGCCCTTGGTTCAGAGTACCGATGCGCTGCGCGATTCGCCGTGCGGAAGGACACGTTGGCCCGGCAGGCTGTATGCACAAATACAGTGGACGGCAATCACCTGTGGGCCCATGAACGCAGCTTGGGGCACACCCCTTGAATGGTGCTTTGGATCGCAATAGAATTCAATCCGTTATGGCTTCGACAAACGACAGAACCGTTCCCCGTGGCACGGAAACCGTGCTCCTGGTGGAACCGGAACCGGAAACACGCGCGCTTGCGGCATTCATGCTGCGCAAACAGGGATACCGGGTGCTCGAGGCCCACAACGCCATGGAGGCGCTGAAGATTTACGACGAGTTCGACGGCCCCGTGGACCTGCTTCTTGCCGAGACGCTCATGAACCGGGTCAACGGCCATGAACTGGCCGACATGCTGCGCCAGAAGGATCCCGCGCTTAAGGTGCTCTTCCTGGCCGACTCCGATTACGTCCGCCTGGCCAGCCGCATTGCCGCCCAGAAGGGGTTCAGTTTCATGCCGCGCCCCTTCACCATGGGGATCCTCGCAGGCAAAACTCGCGAGGTGCTGGACGCGCCTGCCGGTTTCCGAATTATGACCGCCGGCGGCTACATGATGTAGCGAACCTTTTCGGCCGGCCTGCGTCTTGAATTGCATAATGACGCTCGCCCACGACGCCCGGTTCGCGCTACGCCTGCTGCGGAAGAGCCCCGGCTTTACGGCGGCGGTCTTGCTGACCCTGGGTCTCTGCATCGGCGCGAACACCGCCATCTTCAGTGTTCTGGATGCGGTCCTGCTCCGCCCCGCTCCCTACCCCGACCCCGGCCGTCTGGCCATGGTCATCACCGCCTGGCGCCAGGAGGGCCGCCAGGGCATCGAGGAATCCCAAACCGGCGCGCTTTACGAAGGCGTGCGCGACCACGCCGCGCAGCTTGACGTTGCCGCGTTTTCCCGCGACAGCGGCGCCAATTTCAACCGGCGCGGCCGCTCCGAGTTCATCCGTCAGCAGCGCGTTTCGGCCGGCTTCTTTCGCGTTCTCAAGGTCCCCCCGGAGATCGGGCGCGAGTTCACCCGCGAGGAAGACGTCCGCGGCGGACCCGCCGTGGTGGTCCTGAGCTACGGCCTCTGGCAGCGGGTCTTTCAGGGCGACCCTGGCGCCGTCGGCCGCTCCATCAACCTGCGTGGCGAGCCCTACACCGTGGTGGGGGTGATGCCACGCGATTTTCGCAGCACCTCCGCCGTGGATGTCTGGACGCCGCTCCGTCCTTCGCGCACCGGCGAGGGAGCCGGTCAGAACTACGGCGTGGTTGCCCGCATCCGGCCCGCGGCCACCTGGGCTTCGGCATCCGATGAGCTCAAGGCGCTCAGCCCCGGTTTGCTGAAAGGTAGCGGCTGGCGCGGCGCCAGCATGATCGAGCAGCGGATCGAGCCGCTCCAGACCGGCCTCACGTCCGAGATGCGGAGCGAACTGCTCATTACTTGGGCTGCGGTCCTCGTCGTCCTGCTGATCGGCTGCGTGAACGTCGCCGGCCTAATGCTGGCGCGATCCTCGGTCCGGGGCAGGGAGATCGCCACCCGCATGGCGCTGGGCGGAGGCCGCGCGGCGATTATTCGCCAGTTGCAGATGGAGAGCCTGCTGCTCGCGGTAGCGGGAGGGATTCTCGGCGTGGGGATCGGCGCCGCCGTGCTCGGCTGGCTGAAACGCCTCGGCGCCGGGAGCTTTGAAGGCTGGCGGCCTATTGCGATCGATGGCAGGGTACTCGCCGCCATGATGGGGATCGCAATCTTCACCAGCCTGCTCTTCGGCGTGCTGCCCGCGCTGGCCGCCAGCCGCCTGGACATCCGCTCCGTCCTGGTGGAAGGAGGCCGCGGCGTTTCGGGCGGCCGGAGGCGGTGGTGGCGCACCGGTCTGGTTTCCTGCGAGGTGGCCCTGAGCTTGGTTCTCCTCGTCAGCGCCGGGCTTCTGGTGCGCACGCTCTCCTATCTGAACGGACTTAACCCCGGGTTCGACCCGCACCACGTCCTGACCGCGCAGGTGTCGCTGCAGGATGCCCGCTACAAGACCGTAGCCGACGTGAACCGCCTCTTCACGCGCACCCTCGAACGGGTGCGGCGCATTCCTGGTGTGCAATCGGCGGCCGTGGCGCTGACGCTGCCGTATGAGCGCCCGCTGAACGACGGCTTCCGCGTGCTCGATCCGCCCGAGCCGCAGGGGCACCCGGCCGAGGTGGTTTACTCGACCCCCGGCTACTTCGAGACCATGCGGATCCGCCTGCTGGCCGGCCGCGATTTCCGCGATTCCGATACGCCGCAAAGCGCCAAGGTGGCGATTGTCAGCGAGTCCTTCGCCGCCAAATACTTCAAGGGCATGGAACCCGTAGGCCGCCACCTGGCGCTCGAGACCACCCCGGTCGAAGTGGTCGGTGTAGTCGGCGACGTTCAGCAGCACAGCGGCCTGGGACCGTACGGCCCCATTTCCGTCGAACCCACCTTATATATACCGGCGGCCCAGACCTCCGACGGTTTTCTCCAGGTGGTGCACACTTGGTTTTCTCCGCGGTGGGTGATCCGGTCCGGCGGCGCGCCCGGCAGTGTCGAGGCCCAGGTACAGGCGGCGGTCGCCGCAGTGGATCCTTTGCTGCCCGTCGCCAAATTTCAAACCATCGCCGACCTTCAGGCCGACATCACGCGGGACCAGCGCTATCACGCGGCGCTCTTCTCCACTCTGGCCGGCCTCGCGCTGCTGCTGGCCGCCATCGGACTGTATGGCCTGATCTCGCAATCCGTAGCGCAGCGGACCCACGAATTCGGTATTCGCATGGCGCTGGGAGCGACCGCCGGCCAAACCATCGGCAATGCGATGAAACCCGGACTGCTGCTCTCCCTGGCGGGTGTCGCCGCGGGGTATGTGCTCTCGCTCGGCGCAGTGCGCTACCTCGAACACCTGGTTTGGGGTGTGCGCCCGAACGACCCCGCTACGTTCGTTATCACCGCCGCCGTGCTGCTGGCCGTCGCGGCCGCTGCGAGCCTCGCGCCGGCGCTCCGAATTCTGAGGTTGGACCCGGCGAAGACGCTGCGGGCCGAGTAGGGCCGGGTAGGGCAGTAGGTCCCGAGGCCGGGCCGGTGATAGCATGACACCAATGCCCGACCTCACCCGCCGCGAGGCCCTCAACACCCTGACGGCCGCGTCTCTAACTGCCGGCGCCCTGAATGCGCAGACAGCCGCGCCTGCATTATGTTTCACGAGCGCCGTCGAAATGTCGCGCCTGATCCGCGCGAAGAAACTCTCCGCGCGCGAAGCTCTGGCCGAGCACCTCAAGCAGATCGAGCGAGTGAACCCGAAGGTCAACGCCATCGTGACCCTCGTTCCCGAGATGGCTTCCGCCGCCGCGGCCGCGGCCGATGAGATGCAGGCGCGCGGCGAAAAACTCGGGCCGCTGCATGGCCTCCCGGTGGCGCATAAGGACCTCATGGAAACCCGCGGCATCCGCACCACCTTCGGATCGCCGCTCTTCCAGGACAACATTCCCGCAGCCGACGACCTCGTGGTCGAACGAATGGCCCGGGCCGGCGCCATCACCCTCGGCAAAACCAATACCCCCGAATTCGGCGCCGGTTCGCAAACGTTCAATAAGGTTTTCGGCGCTACCCGCAATCCCTACGACTTGCGCAAGACCTGCGGCGGATCCTCCGGCGGCGCTGCCGTCGCGCTCGCCTGCGGCCTTGTCCCCGTCGCCAGCGGTTCCGATATGGGCGGCTCTCTCCGCAATCCTGCCGCGTTCTGCAATGTCGCCGGGTTCCGCCCCTCGGTCGGCCGCGTGCCGAACCCGAAGGCATCTCTCGGCTGGTCCACCCTGAGCACCTCGGGCTGCCTGGGCCGGTCGTTTGCCGATCTTGCCTTCGTGTTCAGCGCCATTGCCGGTCCCGACCCCCGCGATCCGCTCTCCATCGAGGAGCCCGGCGAACTTTTCGCGCGGCCCCTCGACCGCAGCTTCAAGGGCGTGCGGATCGCCTGGTTCAAGGATCTCGGCGGCGTGCCGTTCGACCCCCGCGTGCGCTCCGTCGTGGACGCGCATCGCGCCACCTTCGAATCGCTTGGCTGCATCGCTGAGCAGGCCGAACCCGTCTTCGCTCCCGCTGAGGTTGGGTTCCGCATCCTGCGCGCGTGGAACTCCGCGACCGCCTACGGACCGCTCTTACGCCAACACCCGGATGGCTTCAAGGACACGCTGAGAGGCGAGATCGAGGAAGGGCTGCGTCTCACCGGCGCGGACCTCAGCCGCGCGGAAGCCGCGCATGTGCACCTGTGGCGTCAGTTTCAGGCATTCCTTGAGCGGTACGATTACTTCGTTCTGCCGACCTCGCAACTGCCCCCATTCGATGTCGAGACGCCGTATCCCACCGAAATCGCGGGCGTGCAGTTCGACAACTACATCGACTGGATGAAATCCTGCTGGTACATCTCGGCCACCGGAAATCCCGCGGCCTCGGTACCTGCCGGATTCACGCCGGAAGGCCTCCCCGTCGGCCTGCAAATTGTCGGCCGCCACAAAGCGGATTTCAGCGTGCTGCAGCTCGCGCACGCCTTCGAGCAGGCCACCGCCTTCGCGCGCAAGCGCCCTTCAATAGGGTAGGCCTCCCGGCCTGCCCATCGCGCCGGAGGCGCGCTCAGAGCCTGGCGGAAACCGCTCACTGCGGTCACGGCTCGGTGTCGGGTTTTCGCGACGAAATCGCTCCGGGCCGTGCCCGGTCCGGGCAGTCCCGGCCTGCCCATCGCGCCGGAGGCGCGCGCGTGCTACCGCATGACAACCTGTACCGGGTTGGCGGTCTGCCCGTCCGCCGCCACGATAATGTTCGCGCGCCCGCGCCCCGCCAGCACCCGCGGGAGCGGACCGATGTTGATTTGGTCGAGTCCCGCCACCGTTGCCCCGGACGCGCCGCTCTGCGGTCCCCAATAGAAGACGCTCACGTCCAGCCCGCCCACCGTCGCGGATACGGACTTCGCCTTCGCAATCCCCGTGCCCCAGAGCGTCAGGTAGACCTGGTCCGTCGCCGGCCCGAGATCGACCGGCAGCGCCTCTACATCCCCCGCGTCTCCCACCTCGTACACGCTCTCGATCCACTGCGCGGAATCCGCGTCCACTCGCACCACGTTGGCTGCCGCGAGCGCCGTCCCGGTGTTCAATTCGAACAGGCCGGGCGAAACCGCCGCGATCTGCACGGTTCCCGTCGTTTGCGCCCCGTCTTTGGTTGTGACCGTCACGGTCGCGGTTCCGCTCGCCGTCGCGTCCGGTACCACGAAATTCACTTGCTGCGCCGAAACGTAGTAGAGTTGCGCGTTGCGCTCCGTACCGGTCGAGTCTCTCACCGCGACGGTAGTGCCGTCTGCCGGCGTCCCGGTTGCGAGGTGCGCGCCGAACGCGGATGCGATCGACCCCGCCGCTGCGGGTACCGCCAGGAAACTCGCGCCCGAAGTCACCTGTAGCTGCGAAGCCGCCGCCGCAGCCGGTTTCGAGAAACTCACCGTCTGGTACATGGTCCCCGCGGCATCGGTCGCGGTCTCGATCGACTGCACCGTTCCCGGGAAGTAGTAGGGGTGGATGACCGCCGGGTCCACCGCTTTCTGAAAAGAATAGTGCAGCGCGGCCGGCTGCCCGTGCAGGTACTGCGAAGTGATATAGCCGACCAGCGCATGCTCGAACGAGTGGTACGCGCTTTTCCACGCCCAGGCTTTCGGGTAGTCCTTCTGGGGAGTGTTCGAGCCGTAATTAACACCGTTCCAAACCCCGCCGTACTGCCGGTCCACGAAGTATTGGAACCAGTAAGCGGTCGTCTGCGGAAGATAGCGGCCTGCGTTCGGGTCGTCCAGCGCCAGCGTGCCGGCCAACTCATCCAGTTCGGCGTAAACCCACCAGTTCTTGTTTTTGTCCGTCTGCCCGCCCGCCAGTACGCCCCCGGCCCACGATCCGTCGTCCGGACAAAACGAGCGGTCCAGGTGGCGCCGGCCCGCCCATCCGGCAAATGCCGCCAGTCCGGCATCGGTGCTCATCAGTCCGGTCCAGCGCATCATCCAGAGACCCTTACTGGTGTGTCCGTAATCCACGCCGGCCGTGGCGACATTCGTATTCGGCGGCGCGTTCGCCGTCGTAAACAGCAGGTTATCGGCCGGCGAATAATACACCCCCAACATGGAGCGTGACAGGCGCGCGAGCTCTTGTTTCCATTCGGTCGCCTGCGGTTCCGGCAGAATCGGCGCGAGTAACACCAGGTAAGTGTTCATCTGGTCCAGGTCAGCGACTAACTGCTTTTGATCGAACGGCTCGCTTCCGTTATTCAGCAGCATCCACTGCATGGCCCCGAGCGATGGGTTCCAATAAGTGTCGGCGATGTATTTCCGGACTGCGAGGATGTCGGGCAATACCTGTTCGTCGCGCGTCAGGTAGTAGTAAAAGGCCAGCCCCAGCAGCCCGTATCCCAGCTCCTGCGGGTTCCGGAACTCGCGAACCGGTCCCCAGGTATGGCTGCTCGAGTCCAGCATGGTGAACATACCGCCTCCGCTGCGGTCCACCGCGTTCTGCCGGATGTAGTCGATCCCCGCTTTCATATACCCCAGGTACTTAGGATCGCCAGTAAGATGAAAAGCGATACCGTATCCGTAAGTCTGCCGGGATACCGAAACCAGATACTGGTAGGGCGTCAGTAAGTAGGAGTTCCCCGCGATCGGCGGACACGGATGCTTGTAGTCGAGGAGCGTGCCGTCGTCGCAGCGGACTGAGGGAAACGCCCCTATCGGACTGCCGAGCGCCGCCGGCATCGTCCAAAAAGGCAGCAGGTCGCCCGTCAAATGCGAGACCCACTGTTCGCCTGCCGGCAGTCCATCCAGAGGATCGCCCGCCCGGGCGAATCCCGCCGCGAGGAGAAGCCCGCCCGCGGCGAGAAGCAGGTAGCGCCGAACGCTTCTGTGCACTGCTTCGATTCTAGCCCCCGCCGGCGCCGGCATGGCGCGCCGAAAAAAGAGCGGTATCTTCTATATATCGCGATTGCCGGCGCTCGAACGGGGGGCGCCGGCCTATCAAACTTGGAGGAGGACGAATCATGGAACGAAAGAGAGCAAGCGATTACCCGCAGGAACTGCTCGACCTGTTCGACCGCTATGTGCACGGCGAGTTGGACCGCCGCGGCTTTCTCGAGGGAGCGAAAAACTTCGCGGTGGGTGGGCTGACAGCTGCAGCCATTTGGGAAAGTCTGCGCCCGAACTACGCGTGGGCGCAACAGGTCGCGAAGGACGACAGCCGCCTCAAGATGGAATATGTTACGGTCCCATCTCCGCAAGGCGATGGCAGTATCCGCGGATACCTCGTGCGTCCGGCAAAGGCTGCCGGCAAACTGCCCGGCGTGCTGGTGGTGCACGAGAATCGCGGCCTGAATCCGTACATCGAGGATGTGGCTCGCCGGCTCGGCACGGAGAATTATATTGCGTTCGCGCCCGACGGTTTGACCAGCGTGGGCGGTTATCCGGGCGACGACGAAAAGGGCGCGGCGGCATTTCGGAACGTGGACCGCGCGAAGATGACCGAGGACTTCGTTGCGGCGGCACGATGGTTGAAGGCGCTGCCGGACTGCACCGGCAAAATCGGCGTGGTGGGCTTTTGCTTCGGCGGCGGCATTGCCAACACGCTGGCGGTGCGCATGGGCAGCGATCTTGCGGCAGCGGTGGCCTTCTACGGGGCCCAGCCCGCCGCGGCCGAGGTACCCAAAATCAAGGCTGCGCTCCTGTTACACTATGCGTCCATGGACACCCGCCTCACATCGGGCTGGCCCGCCTACGAAGAAGCCCTGAAGGCAAATCACATCACCTGCCAGGGCTACGTTTACGAGGGAGCGCAGCACGGCTTCCACAACGATACGACACCGCGGTACGACGAACCTGCCGCCAAACTGGCATGGCAGCGGACGCTCGCGTTTTTCAACCGGTACCTGCGAGGCTGAGCCAGGAACGGCCCCGCGCCAGGAGTCGATCATGAGCGAACACGAGAAGAGGACGGCGAAGGAATTCGACCGGCGGGCCCTGCTACGGGGCGCCGCCGCTCTGGCGGGCGGCACGTCGCTGCTCGCCTCCGGTTGTGGAACCGGCAGCGGGAGCGTTGCCGCAGCTGAGGAAGGGGTTTCGATAGCCTCCAGCGCTTCCAGCCCGATCGCGGAAACGTCCGCTGGTAAGGTCGGCGGTTTCACCAGGAACGGAATCCATACGTTCAAAGGGATCCCCTATGCCGCATCGGCGGCCGGTTCCGCCCGCTTTCTGCCGCCGGCCAAGCCGCAGCCCTGGACGGGTGTCCGCAGTTCGAAGTACTACGGCCCAACCTGTCCGCAGGCCCCGCGCACCGGCTGGCAGAGTGACGAGGGCGCATTCCTCTTTCAGTGGGACGACGGTCAGCCGGGTGAGGATTGTCTGCGAGCGAATGTCTGGACCCCCGGCCTCGCCGACGGCAAAAAGCGGCCGGTCATGGTGTGGCTGCACGGTGGCGGTTGGGCGGCCGGCTCGGGACAGGAGCAGCCGGCCTATAACGGCGAAAACCTCAGCCGCCGCGGCGACGTCGTCGTAGTCAGCCTGAACCACCGGCTGAACATCCTGGGCTACATGAACCTCGCCGCATACGGGCCGAAGTACGCCTCCTCCATGAACGCGGGCGTGCTCGACCTTGTAACGGCCCTCGAGTGGACGCGCGACAACATCGCGGCCTTCGGCGGCGACCCCGGCAACGTCACCATCTTCGGCCAGTCCGGCGGCGGAGGCAAGGTCAGCACGCTTCTCTCGATGCCCATGGCCAAGGGACTCTTCCATAGAGCGGTAGTGCAAAGCGGTTCCACGCTGCGGCTGGGCGACCCGGAACGCAACGCCAAACTGGCCGCCGCTGTCGTCGCGGAACTCGGCTTGAGCAAGGCCACCCTCGACAGGATCCAGACGGTTCCGTACTCGCGCCTCCTCGAGGCGCAGGCTGCGGCACTGAAAAAGCTCGAGCCGAATCCGGCACCGGGCGGTCCCGGTATGCCGGCTCGCCGCGGAGTGGCGCCCCGCCTGAGCTTTGGGCCTGTGGTGGACGGCAAGATCGTCACCCGCCACCCCTTCGACCCCGATGCGCCGGAACTCTCCGACGCGGTCCCCATGCTGATCGGCACGGTTCTCAACGAGCAGTCGCCGAGCATGACGCAACCCGAGTTGGAATCGATGACGGAAGCCGGGATGAAGAAGCGCGCGGCGGAGCGCTACCTCGACAAGACGGAGACCGTGGTCGCGGCATATCGCAAGGCTTATCCGAACGTCAGGCCGGTGGAGTTGCTTTCCCGCATGTTCAGCGTGCGGATCAACGCCGTGACGCAGGCGGAGCGAAAGGCGGCGCGGAACGCGGCTCCCGCCTACATGTACCTGTTCGCGTGGCAGACGCCCATTCTGGACGGGCGCCCGCGTGCGTTCCATTGCAGCGAGATCCCGTTCGTGTTCAACAACTCAGACGTATCGGCATTTGCGACCGGAGGCGGTCCTGAAGCGAGAGCGCTGGCGGCCAAGGTCAGCGATGCCTGGATCAATTTCGCCAGGAAGGGCGACCCGAACCATTCCGGCCTGCCGAACTGGCCGAAGTTTAGCGCCGCGAACGGACCGGTGATGGTCTTCGACAGGGAGTGCCGGCTCAAGGAGGATCCGGACCGCGAACTGAGGAAGGTCGTGGCCGAAGCGATGTCCTGAGAGGAGATCGGACGTAGTGCGGGAGCGCCATCACTTATCATGGTGGCGTGACCAGGGACGAAGTGCCGGCCGGGTACGAACGCCGCCTCCGCGAAATCGGAGCAACGCTCGCGCGGACGCAGTCCGTCCAGCTTGTTGCGCGGACAGCGCTCAGCGCCGGGGCATTTCTGTTCGTCGTCCTCGGAATCTACGCGCTCAAGAAGGAGATCCCGTTTGCGTGGCCCCTGCTTACCGCCGCGGGGGCGGTCTTCGCCGCGCGGATTTTCGCGAGGTCGAG
The DNA here is from genome assembly GCA_963796485.1 of Bryobacterales bacterium. Classification (GTDB taxonomy): domain Bacteria; phylum Acidobacteriota; class Terriglobia; order Bryobacterales; family Bryobacteraceae; genus CAWCDJ01. The sequence continues at coordinate 61,695 of CAWCLV010000004.1, read as the reverse complement.
GCGAGCCGGCTATCGCGCGTGGCGGCTGAAACGGTTCTATACCAGGGCCGTCGCGCGGCTCGAAAGCGATTGGCCGGGGAGAGGCGATTCCGGTGAAGAGTTCGCTTCGCCGGGGCACCTGTACGCTCGCGACCTGAACCTGTTCGGCGAAGGCTCGCTCTTCGAGTTACTCTCCATTTCGCGCACTGGCGTGGGCCGGCAGGGCCTTGCCCGCTATCTGCTGGAACCGGCGCCGGCCGGAGAGATTCTTGCCCGCCAGCAAGCGGTGCGCGAGTTGCGGGGTTGCGTGGGGCTTCGGGAAGACATCGAGCTACTCGGCTCTTCGCAGGTTTCGGAGTCGCACCGGGAGACGTTCGCGCGGTGGCTGGCCGAACCGCCGGCGCCATTTCCGGCGTGGTTTCGTTTTGCCATTCTGCTGACGTCCGCCATCGCGGCGGGCGTGATCGCATGCGGGCTATTGGGACTGCTTCCCTGGGTCGCCGTGGCGAAACTGCTGGCGCCGGTCGCCGCGGGCCACGCGGCGGCCGGACTCGTCGTGCGCCGGAGAGTCAATCGCGCCATTGTTTCATTACGGGTGCTCGCCGGCGAAACCGGCGTCATTCGCGAAGGGCTGGAACTGATCGAGCGCCGGCGCTTCTCGTCAACGAAGCTCGCTGTGCTCGCGGCGCAGGCGCGCGGGTCGGCGGGTTCGATGAAGCGTCTGGAAGTGCTCCTCAGGGTTCTCGACGAGCGGCACAAAGAGTGGTTCTATCTGCCGGGCCTGGTCCTGATGCTCGGAACTCAGGTCTGCGCGGCGGTGGAGGAGTGGCGCATCCGCCACGGCGCCGCCCTGGCGGTGTGGCTCGATGCGTGGGCCGAGTTTGAAGCGCTGAACTCACTGGCGAACTTCTGCTATGAGAACCCCGATCACGTGTTTCCGGAAATCGCGGAGGGGCCCGCCCGCGTCGAGGCTCGCGCCATCGGACATCCGCTTCTGCCTCACGCATCGTGCGTGCGCAACGATGTGGAGCTGAATAGCGCGTCGCGGTTCTACGTGATCAGCGGCTCCAATATGTCCGGCAAGAGCACGCTTCTCCGGGCCGTCGGGCTGAATGCGATCCTCGCGCTGGCGGGCGCACCCGTGCGAGCGGAGGCGCTGCAGATTTCTCCGCTCGCGATCTGCGCCTCGATGTCCCTGGTGGATTCTCTGTTGAACGGAAAGTCCAAGTTTCTGGCCGAGGTGGACCGGCTGCGGGAAGCCATCGAATTGACGGGGAAGGGCAGGCCCGTTCTCTTCCTGATCGACGAGATTTTCAGCGGGACGAATTCGCGCGACCGGCGCGTTGCGGCCGAAGCCGTGATCCGGACGCTCATCTCGCGGGGCGCGATTGGCGCGCTCTCGACCCACGACCTGGCACTCGGCGAGATCGCGGACGATGGCTTAGGCGGCACGAACGTCCACATGGGTTCGCGAAACGGCACCGATCCGATGGATTTCGACTACCGCCTGAAACCCGGGGTCACGAAAGAAGCGAATGCACTGGCGATCGCCCGGATGGCGGGCGTGCCGGTGTAATTCCCTTCAGTTCCGCACCGCCCAGGCCATGCCGTCCGGCCCGCCCCCGGCATCGAAGCGATTCGCCACCGTGAGCGAGTTCAGGTCGATCACCGCGACCGAATTGTCCGGGGTGCACGCCACAAACGCACGTTTGCCGTCCGGCTGCATTTGAATTCCGGCGGCGCCGCGGCCGATCCTGATCCGCTTCACCACGGCGCGGCGCTCCACATCCAGAATCACCAGATTCGGCCCGCCGAGGCAGGAAACGAACACGCGCTTGCCGTCGGGCGTGAACTTCAGCCGGTTCGCGCCGTTCACATCCACGCTGAGCGTGGCCGCCACTTTGCGGGTAGTCAGATCGATCACCGAGACGGTTCCATCCTGGGCGTTGGCGGCCCAGAGTTCCCTATGGTCGGGCGAGACGTCGAACCCTTCGGCGCCGCGCCCCACCGGAATCACCGTGGCGGACCAGTTCGGCATCGGCGGTCCGGCGGGGCCGCGCCCGCCGCGTCCCGGGCCTTCGCCCACGGTCTTATCGAGAACGCTCATCGTAGCCGAGTTGACGTTCGAAGTGACGATGCGGTTCAGGTCCGGCGAGACCCAGACCATGTGAGTGCGGTCCTGCCCCGTTCCCATGATCCAATCGATCTTCCCGGTCGCGGGGTCGTACGTGCCGATGACTTTGTTCGCTTCCGCCGTGAAGTAGAGCTTTCCGCCGGCATAATCCAGCCCGTGCGGTCCGTGAAGCGGGCCAAGGTCGATGGCGCGCACCGTTTTCTGCGCCTCCAGGTCCACCACCGTGATCGTGCTGTAGCGGCCGAAGCCGTAATTCGAGATATAGGCGAAACGGCCGTCCGACGATGCCGCCACTTCATGCGGGTCGGGCCCGGACGGCATCCGCGCGACCACCTTCAACGTGGTTGGGTCGACAATCGCCAGCGTCAGGTCGCTCTTCGACAACACCAGCAGGGCGGGGGAAGGCGCCGGCTCCGCCGCGAATAAGACTCCCGTAAGGCTGCAGGCGAGCAAAAACAATGCCGGTCGAGAACGCATAGTGACCCTCCGACTGAATGCGCCAAGTCTATCACGCAAGTCCGGCTACTTCAGTACGACCTTCGCCAGCCCGGTATTGTTTGCGCTGTCGGCGGCGCGGATCACCAGAAGGTGCTCGCCGGAAGCCAGGCCGGTGAGGTCCAGCGTGAACTTCTCGCGCAGCGAGTCGATCACGCCGTCCGCGGATGCCACGGGAATCCAACTGGCGGCGTCGAGCGAGTACTCGCAGCGGCGCAGCGGCGAAGCACCATCGGCTGCCTCGAATTCAACGTGCGCCGACCCGTTCGCAAATTTCACGCTTCCGATGGTTACCACGGGCGGCGTGTTGTCGATCATGATGGGAGCGCTGAGCAACTGAGCCTCGCGCGCGCTCGAGGGCGGGTTCGCCTCGCGGTCGGAGGCCACCACCCGGAAATAGTATTTGCCGTCGGCGAGAATGTCTCCATCGAACGTGATGGAGTTTTCGTGCAGTCCGCTCTTGAGCGGCATCCACTGCGTTTCGTCCTCGGGCCGGAAATACACGCTGTAAACGAGCCGGTCATTGTCCGGGTCCTCGGCCGTCCATACAATCGTGATCTGCTGGGTGGAGGCGCGCGTCAGCGTCTGCGTCGGCGTGCCGGCCGCGGCCGCCGCGTTGGAATCGCCGCCATCGCTCACGGTCACGCTGTAGGCGGACGACACAGTGGGCGCCCTCACCGCCTGCGCGGCAGCTACTGCCTGCATCACCACGTTGATGCTCTTCACCACCGGCGGCGAGTTCTGCGGAAGATAGGCCAGCGTCACGCTGTTGAGCAGCGGGGTAGCGCCTTCCTTGCCGGTCATTTCGGCCTTCCACTGGATGTAGCGTGCGTTGGGACTCGCGATCGGCGATCCGGATGGATTGGACAGCGGCAACGACCAATCGCTCCACGTGCGGTCGGGCTTGGCGGAGTTGCCGGCGCGCGTGCGGAACGTCAGGGTGCAATTGGTGGGGAGGTCGGCGCGCCATGCCAGGCTGCCCCACCGCGAGGCGGTGCCGGAATCATGCGGCGGCGCTTCGAACGAACCGGCGGGGCCGGGCTTCTCGCCCAGCCGGAAAATGCGCCCCAAATTGCCGGTGGCCGCGAGGACGGAATGATCGGAAGGCAGCAGGCGCGTGGTTTCGCCCTCGTTGGTTTCGGTCACCAGAGTTACGCGGCGGTCGGGCGAGAGTCCGTAGATCCGGCCATTCTCGTCGGTGGAAAATAGGATTTGGCGCTCCAGCGCGAGCACGTCGTAAACGTTCTCTTCCTTGGAACTCCACAGCGTTTCGACCGTGTTATCCGGGTTGATGCGATAGACGGCGGACTTATCGACGCCGCTCACATCCACCACCGGGTTGAACTGCGTGGTGACTTGCGGGGTGGGTGTTACCGGCGGCGGTTGGGGCTTCACTTCGGAGGGCTTCAGGTCGCCGCCCGGTCCGGCCTGGGCCTCGACCGTAATGGTGGTTGCGGTGGCTACGCCGGCTCCGCCGCCGCCGGCGGCCTGCGCGGCTTGCGCGGCACTGGCAGCGCGCCTGGCGATCGACCCGCCGAGTGCCGCGGCGTAAACCGTCCCGTCCGGCATGGGAACGATGGCGCGAATCTCCGGCAGGCTGGCATCGTAGAGAACGAATGCCTTGTCCTTGGCCGAAATGCGGTAGAGAATTCCGTTGGGCTCCGTGCCGGCGAGCAGCCGTCCCTCGGAATCCATGGCCAGGCTGGTGATATGAGACTGGCCCGTATCGTAATAGAGTTCGCCCTGGCCCGGTGCGGTCACCCGGTAAATCTTCCCCTGATCCCCCGTACCCACGTAGAGACTGCCATCCGGGGCTCCCGCGAGCGCCCAGATGTAGCGCGCCTTGGGATTGAAATACTCCGTGGCCTTGCCGTCTTCGATGCGGTAGACCTTGCCGTCCGGCGAGGTGCCCGCGTACACCGCCCCGCGGGTATCCACGGCGATGGCGAATACCTCCGGCTGATCGGCGGCCCAGAGCACGGAAGACTTGCCGCTCTTATCGATCCGGTAAACGCGCCCGCGGTGGCCGGTGGCCGCGTAGAGCGATTTGTCGGGACCCTGCGCCACCGCCCAGATTACGGGCTGGTCGGACGTGAAAACGGTCTCGACTTTTGGCGCGAGCGAGAGGCGGCCTTCGCGGCTGAGCGACATGCCTTCGAATCGCCCGCGCACGAAATCCTGGTAGGAGTTCATCTCCCACGACGTGGTGCCGCTCGAAAATAGGGCGGGTGCGGCGGCGGCGAGCAACACTCCCGCAATCGCGGCGGGCCGCGTGAACTGGCGCATGGAGCCGGTCATTCCTTTATTTCCACCTGAACGGTTTTGACGCCGGAGATGACCATGTCACCTCCGTCAATTTCCATTTCTCCGATTTTCGAATTGCGAGTCTGCGTCACGCCGGCCAGCGTCGATTGCGAGCCGGAGAGGATCATGGCGATCGACGCCGGAGGATCCGGCAGGTCTGCGCCCTCCAGTTGGAAAGCCGGGTCGGCGCGCCACACGCGAATGTACGCCTTGGTGTTCGGATGCAGGCTGTTCACCGTGGTGATGATTTGCGAAGGGGTGCGCGGCGTGGCGGTCAGGATCTGGCGGAAGTCCGAGAGGTTGGCGGTGTTCGCATCGGCGACCGTGAAGTAAAGGGTGCCGGGTTCCATCCCTGCCGGTACCGTGTAATTGACCTGCCGCGTTACTTCGGCGCCGTTCTCTCCCGCCAGCAGGACATTCAGTTGAAGCTTATCGCCGGGACGCGCCTCGCGCCGCGACGCAATGACGCTATCGATCGAAAGCTGCTTCTTCTGGTCGTACGAGTCGATCCGGATTGCCACCTTCTTCAGGTCGAGCGTGCGGAAGCCGCTCTGCATTACGTAAGCCAGGGGGACGGAGGCGGAGAGCGAAACCTGCATGGCCGAACCGTTTTCGCCGGAGAACATATTGTCGAGCTGGATGGGCGCCGGCCCGTTCTGGAATTCAACTTCTCCCGTGATCCGCACCGTGGCCGCCCCGACCGTGCGCTCCGTGGCGTCGATGGCGGAGAACACGGCCATCTGCAAGAGCAGCGGCGAGAGCAGCGGATCGTTCACCATCTGCAGCCGGTAAGTTTCCACCGGTTTGGCGCCGCGGCGCACGGCGATGGAGATCGGCACCAGCGTGGCGCGGCGGCCGAGGTGACCCGAAATGGCCGTATCCCGATCCTCGCTGATGGTGCCCATCCATTCGCGCGCCGTGGTGAGCTTGAACGACGCGTTGAGGTTCGGGATCAGGGTGACGACTTCGGAGCGGGCGAAGGGCAGGGAAGTGGCGCCGATATCCAGAAAGCGATGGCCGAAGGCATAGATGCGGCTGCCATCGATATAGGTGACGGTGCCATCGGCGGCCACGCTGAAATCGCCGGAGAGGAGCTGCACGCTGATCATCGAGCCGGGCTTGATGTCGGCCGGGTTGCCCAGGGCGGAGGGATCGACCTTCGAGCCGCCACTGACGGCCTGCCGCGGTTCGAGCCCGAGCGGCCGCAACTGCGGAGCGAAGGCGTCGAGGGTGGCCTGCGTGAATCCGCCGAAGGAAATGGGCGTAGCGATATCGATCAGCCGCTCTTCGCCGGTCATCACTGACCTTGGCCGGGAAATTGGCCGGGTCAGGTCGGCCGCGGCCAGATCGATGGCGGGGCGCTTCGCGGCCGCGACCAGCGTGTTTGCCGGCCGCACCATTTCCTCGATGGGGCGGATGCCCGCGATCGGGTCCTTGGCAAAAGGAAATGCCATGGCAACGGCGCCCGCGAGTTTGCCATCGATGTAAACGGGGCTGCCGCTCATTCCCTGCATCACGCCGGTATGTTCCAGCGGCCCGCCCGAAAGACGCGCCAGGATCAGCGATTCCTTGGGGCCGAAGTTATCGAGCACACCGAGAATCTCGACCTGAAACTCCTCGATTCGGTTGCCGTTGAAGATCGTGCGGCCCACGCCGTGCATTCCGGCCCGGACCTCCTTCAGAGGAAAGAACGGACTCTGGGCGGAAAGAACGGACACGAACGCAAAAAGCCCCGTAAGTACCAAGCGGCGCACAACCTTATTGTACCCACGGCCTTCCGTGGCGAAAGCGGGAGGCTCCGGCCACTACTGTACCGAAAGCTCACACCGATGGTTTCCCGGCGAACGTTCGGTACTCGCCCTCACGGCCACCGCGACGGAGCGGGTCCGGCGGGAGATCGTAGAACGCCAACGCCGGCCGAAGGTCCACCGGGAGGTATCGGAGCCCGGAGTTTCAAGACGGGCGAGTGCTCCGGTATTTCGTGGTCTAGGCGCCGGCCGGCCTTGTGGATATTTTCGACGTAAAGAATTCTGCCGTCAAGATTTGACCCGCGACGAGTCGTGCGTTACGATGTGGTTGCGGGGTGGAGCAGTCTGGTAGCTCGTTGGGCTCATAACCCAAAGGTCGTAGGTTCAAATCCTACCCCCGCAACCAAACCTAACCCGCCTATTTTCAAAGTTCCCCTTCCAAAATCAAACGGTTACGGGCCGTGTGACCACGCGCAGCCACCGACCTCGCCCCTTCCCTGAATTCCCCCGGTTTTACCCACCCTTCCGAATCCTAGTCACACCAATTCCACACCAATCCTTTGCGAACGCAAAGCGCAGTCGGCAACGCGGAATGACAGGCATTCGGGTAAGCCTGGGGATACGCAAAGACGTTCAGGGAATTGCGCTACACGCTCGGGTAATATTCGAGGAGCGGATCGTCCGGAACCCCGGCGCAAGCCCGCAGCCTGCTGCGGCGCGGACCTGGGACCGAACGGCAAGGAACCAGGCTGGTAGCGCGCAGGATACCCTGTGGCGCAGGCGAAACAGCGGGCCGCGATTCGCAGCCGGTGAGCGCGACACCGCCTTCGTGGCGGTCGTCGCCCACCGAGCCCAAATCGCGAGGCTCTTCGATGGCAACGAACGTTTCGATTCCCGTGGGCGAACAGGCGCAACCGCCAGCCCGCAGATCCGACCGCACCCCTGTCGACCTCACCCAAATACAGCCCGTCCCCTGGGCCTGGGTCGATGAACGCATCTACGCCGCGATCCGTGGCTGCAGCGTCAAGACGATCCAGCGGGAACGAGTGGAAGGCATTGGATGCCGGTTCAGGAGAATCAATGGATCGTCCATTAGGTACAAGATGGCCGATATTTTCGCCTTCCTGGAGTCGCAACCGTCAGCGCCTGCACAACGCCCACGGAAGGCGAAGGTGAAGAAACCGGCGCAGCAGGCGGTCGCGTGAAGCCCGCCGAAACCCTATCGGGCAAGGAGCTCGAGGTTGTTCCTCGGCTCCTGGGGCCGGTCGTGGCCCCCACGGAGGTTTGTCCGCGCTGTGAATTGCGAGGCAGGCACGCGGGCTGGCTGGAGTGCATCGATGCTTTGCGCGACGTGCTTGGCCGACTCCAACTCCGCGAGGAGGAACTACGCGAGAAGCTCGGGCTGCAGCGTCCCAGGTCGGCGCGGGCGGCGCGCGCCGCGGCTAACGTGCGCTGGGTGATCCTGGATGGCGAGCGCCTCTCGCTGACCCAAACCGCTCACAGGCTGGGCATAGAGCCATCCACGCTGCACCGCCGTCTGCTGGACCTTACCCAAGACCCAAACTACCGAGACGTCGACGTGCGCGCTGTCGGCGCCGACGTCGGCAGGCGTGGCGCGCCCCACCACGAACCGGCTGCGGAGAGCCCGCGGGAGGTGGCCGATGGACGAGTTTCATAAGCTCATCGATCGAATCTCCACGACGCCGTTTGAGCGAGCCGAGGCCGACTGGAGGGAGGCGCTCGCGTGGCTGGGGTTGCCATTGTTCTACCAGCCGGCGCTTGCAAGGGCGCTGGGACAGACGAACTGGCGTGACGCACGAGACGTCGGCAAATACCTTCGAGGAACCACGTATCGCCAAGCGAAGCGGATGGGGCTGGCTGAGGTGAAAGGGCCGATCCCGGTCTCGTGCCTGATGGGCGCGGAGAGCGATGACGGCGCCTACGCACGTATCCTGGATGGCACAACCCGCATCCGCTCTGCGGCGGGCGTCGCCCCGCCAGTGGACCCCGACGCCACTGACGATGACGACGAAAGCCCATACGAACGGGTGGACCCTCCGTTGATGATGATCGACCCCTACGACGGGTACCCGTGCGTGGACTGGGCTTCGGTCGGAAAACGGGCTGGTCTCAGCGAGGTTGAAGTCTCCATCCTGGAAGCACGGGCTGATGGCCTTACCAGGGCGCAGATACTCGAAGAGGAAGCGCGAGACGCGGAAGAGCGCCTTCGATTGCAGGCTGCTTATCGAAACGTCCACAGGCGCATGCCAGATATAGCGGCGGTCCTGAAAGGAAAATGTCCCCAAAAACCCGGACACCGGGTACATAGAAATGTAGAGGGGAAAGGTTGCAAGGAGTAGAAATGCCAAAAGGTCGTCTTCGTGTTGTGATTACCTACGAACCGAGCGGTCAAACCGGCCGCCCGATCCCCCTCGCGTCGCTAACCGATCCCGGTAACGTGGCCCACGCAGCACGGGCCGCCATGGAGGAATCGGTCAGGCGCGCGAACGTGCTCAGCCATTCGGACCCCGGACTGAGCGAAGTTGAACGTGCCGAAGGCGCAAGGCTGCGTCATCTATTCGGCGCGCTGATCCCCGGACTCGCGGCGCACGCCGCGCGCCCCGCCTGACACTGCCCAACGACTCGCGCCCCAGGCGCAAGCCCATATAACGCGAAAGCCCGTGCGCGCCGGCCAGCGTGCACGGGCCTAAAACCGAATGCAACCAGCCATGAGTATAGCGCAGGGCCAGCCTGTGCCGTTCCAAGTCGTCTATGTCGGGACGCCTCCAGACGACGCAGACCCGATAGCCCGCCTGCAATACGAACTGGCGGCAATGCCCTTTCCCCTGCCGAGCCGAAGCGAGATTCGGGACGCACTCCAGGTGCTCGTGAAGCTCGAGGCGGGAGAGTGGCCGGTCGGGGCTGACGGTCAACGCCAGGACATCAGCGGTCTGCCGGCCTGGCTCTACTTTCTGGCCCACGCCGACGAGGATGCAGCGTAAATGAACACGACCGCTCAAGTAGCCCAGGCCGCGATCGAGTACGTGCGTAGCGGGGCGGCGCTTGTATTCCGCGCCGACGCACAGCCTCCGTTCGACCCTTTCATTCGCTCTTGCGAGGACCGTGACTTCAAGCGCGCCTGGGAGCACACACGGCGCGACCTTCCCGACCAAAGTGCTGGTAGCTACGACTTAGTGCTGGCCGAATGCGCCGTTCGGGACGGGTGGCTGGACCAGGACGTCGTCGACCTGCTCATCGCACATCGCGCCCGCTGGATAGAATCCTTGAACCTGGACGGCAGCTACTACGCTGAGGTCCTTGGGAAGGCGAAGGCAGGCACCTCGGCTCAAAGCGGTCGCGCCGCCGCGGAGCCGGTAAACCGGCCCGACCTCATCTCCGCGTTGAACCGCGCGCTCGGTATCGAGATCGTGCGAATCGTGAAGTTCGGCGGTAACGGCGGGACGTTTCAGTTGGAACTGCGCTCAGGCCACAAGGTTGACCTGGGGACGACAGCGGCCGTCCTCAACCACAGGCAGGTGAAGGCGGCGATCAGTGACGCCACGACCGACGTCATACCGCCGTTCAAGCAGCCGCAGTGGGACAAGATCGCGTCGGCGATCTTCAAATGCGCGGGGCCGGCACCGGTCGAGGCTGCCCCCGAGCAGATGGAAATGGACTGGATGCTGCGGTCCCGGTTGCGAGATACCGCCGTCCTCGACATCGACGAGCGCGACCGATTCGGGTTGGCGGCAATCATACGGGACCAGCAGAAGTCTGGAGCCTGGGCGTTTCAGAACCACGACGGGCGCTTGCTGGTCCACCTCGGCGGCCTGCTGGCTGCGATCCACCTAAAGCACGGCGTTCGGCTCACGTTCCGCGAGGCTGGCCAGCGGCTGCGCAAGCTGGGCTTCGCGCCCCGCGACCTTGAGGGCAAAGAGGACTCGAAGGGCAAGCCACGCATCAACGTGTGGGCAGCGCCACGTGGGTGGGACGGTGTGTAGCGCGGATTTCGGCCCCCTATATATGGGAGAAATCAAAAACAAACACCTGACCACGTGGGGAAGCGGGGGAAGTGGGGAAACCTCCTCTTATATAAAGACTTACGAGTTCCATGGCAATGGGGAGTGGGCGGGGAATAGCGGGGAGGGCGGCGCACGGCGTGTCGGCGCCCTGTGGTCGTTCGGCGATAACGCTCGCCGTTGCGCGCGCCGCGCCCCACGTTGCGCCGGCTGGCCGACTGGTAGCGGAGGCCCACCTCGCGGCGGGCGGGCGCACCGTGGCTACCACGTGCGCGCACGTGGCCGAATCATAGCCGGCGGCGAGCACGGGTCCTCCCTGGCGAATCGGGGCGAAGGGGTGGAAAGGTAGCTCGGGCTCACTAGTGGTCAGGTTGATTTTCGGGGTTTCAGATTCGGTTTCAGCAGTTTCAATTGCCAACAGGAGGAGAAGCGAAATGACGAACTTTGTGCAGGGCGGCGACGAGCTCAATGCCACGTCCCCCTACGACCGGAACGCAGGCGAGGGCGCGCTGATCGGGTCGATGTTTGGCGTGGCCGCGCTGGATGTGGCCAACGGCGAGCAGGGCGAGTGGGCTATCGCGGGCGTGTTTGACCTGCCCCGCGCGACGGGAGAGGGCACGGCCTGGACGGAGGGTGCTCGGATCTATTGGGACGACACGGCCAAGGTGATCACCAAGACTGCGGCGAGCAACGTCCTGGTCGGCGTGGGAATCCTGCCGCTTCCTGACGATGCCGCTACAACCGGGCGCGTTCGGTTGAACGGGTCATTCTCCTAGACCCGGTGAGGTTTCAGGTTTCAGGTTTCAGGAGGAAGCGATGAATTGGATTGACCGCCTTATTGCCGCCATCTCGCCCGCGTGGGCGTATCGGCGCCAGCAGTTTCGGGAGGCCATGCGGGCCGCGAACGAGGCAGCGGAGCCGCGCCGCCGTCCCGACGACAGCGGTTGGATTAGCCTCGACCATCCCAATAACCCGCTGAATCCCGCGAGAGTGGTCGAGCGATGCGAACCGCCGCGGCGGCAATGGACCTGGTAGGCACTGGGGAGCAAGGACAAGGAGACGACAGATGATTAACCGGAAGGAACAGCCCCTGGCGCCCGTTGCGGCTGCCAAGGCGGAAGTCGCGCGCCTGTTCGTGATAGAAGGGGACCTTACCAAGCAGCGGCGCCAGAGTCTGGCCCTGGTCGCGGACCTGGAGAGATCCGCTGGCGCGTCCGTGATGGACGGCGGCAGTATTCGAGATGCCGCCGGCGGCATCCTGCAGGCCCAGGCCGAGGCGCGCGTGGTTGAGAGGGCCATCGATGTGGCGCGGCGGCAACGGCAGGACGCCATCCGCAGATCCTGGGACATCGAGGCCAACGAGCACCGTGCGACCTCCCAGAAATTACGCAAAGAGGCCAGCGAGATTCTGGAGCAGTGCAGGCCCCACTTGGCGAAGTTGGCACAACTCCAAGGCGTGACCTACGACGCCAGCATCCTGCTTGCGCAGCGCAACGACGGTTGGCACGACAGCCTGAGCACTGGAACCCCGCTTGCAGAGTGCAACCCGTTCGAAGCGTGGGCCGATATCGGCGCCGCCTTCCTGGTCCCGCGCTCGCGCGCTCTACTGAGCGAGGCTAAGGACCTCGAGCAGAAGGCCGCGGCGCTGGGGGAGCGCGAGATCCATTCCTCCTACGTTCTGAACAAACCGACCGTGGAGGCCGTGCTGAATTCCGATGAGTTTCAGAACCCGGAGGCGTTGACGCCGGCGGCGTTCGTGATCGAAAAGTGGGCGGCGGCGGTCGAGGCGAAGATCGAGCGCGAGCACCCGGAACTACTGTCGAAGGGCGATAGGGCGGTCTCGGGCGGTGTGCTTTCGGGATTCACGGTCGGGGATGTTGTACCGCGCAGGCGGCAGTACCGAATCTCCTGGCGCGACGGGAGGCTCGATACGGCGGATTCCAGCGTCTCGTTCCCGAACTCCAATTCCATCGGTTACGACGCGTCGTTCACCGCCGAGGTGGGCGAGTGACGACCGTCGCGGACTATCGGAAGTTCTGTGAGGGGCGGTTGGCTATCTCGCTCGCCGGAAACATCGCGATGGAGCGGGCCACTCGAGGGAGCGGCCCAGGGTGGCGCCGCCTCCGATCCGACAAGGAGTTGACCGCATTTCACGAAGCGGGGCATGCCGTGGTCGCAACCGCGACGGAGTTCTTCGTCCAGCGGGTGTACGTGGTCCAGAGTCCCGAACCGAGAATGCCGCTTGGAGTCTGCGTCAGCACGTTTGTGCCCGATTACCAACCGCGATCCGACGTACAGACGCCTGTGTTGCGGGACACCAAGATCGCCGGGGGACTCTGCTGGGCGCTGGGCGGTGATGCCCCTACTTGGAAATCCGCACTCGCGGTATACCGCGCGTTTCGGGGGAAGGTCAGGCAGATGGTCGATCAGCATTGGCTCGCAATTATCGACCTCGCCGAAGAGATCGAGCGCCGCGGCGACCTCAACCGGGCCGAGGTCGCCGGTATCCTGGCCCACAACGGCCTGTAGGAGAGAGGACATCGTCATGCCCAATTCTGAAAACGAGCACGGACTCACAGCGGACTTCCTGCGCCAGTGGGAGGCGGCCGGGCGCCAGGCGCTCGGGGCCCAGGTCGCGCCGCAGACCATCAACGACGAGCAGCGCACCGTGGACGTGGTCTGGTACACCGGCGTCGACGTCGACCGCTATAGCTGGACGGAAGGCCGCGCCTACAAGATGCGGTTGGACGCCGCCGGCGCGGACCTCTCGCTGCTGAACAACGGGGCGCCGGTTTGCGACAACCACTGGATGCAAGGCGTCGAGGACCAGAAGGGACGCGTCGATCGAGCGTGGGTCGACGGCGGGTTGTATAAGGCCACGTTGCGGTTCAAGCGGTCCACCGAGCAAACCGGCCGCAGGCCGGCGCTCGACGGACTGTGGCAGGACATCAAGGACCGAATCGTCAACAAGTTTTCGATGGGAGTCGAGATCCTCGAGGCCAGCGATCAGCGGAACACGGCTGGCGCGCTGGTGCTTCGGACGGCGACGAAGTGGAGGCCGTTCGAGATCAGCCTCGCTCCGATACCGGCCGACTTCGGAACGACGACGCTCTCAGCGGGAGCGCGCGCGCCGGGGGTGAGCCAAGCCCGCCTCAATTTGTATCACCGGGAGCTCGAACTGGAGATCCTGCGCCTCAAGTAACACGCCTTTGCAGGGCGCCGCACCTCCTGGGTCTCCTTTCCCCGGCAGCGGGGTTCCTCCCCAGGGGGTGCGTACGGGTCGCGTGTGGCCGCCGTGCTCGCCCGCTTCCAGCCCGCCGCTGTGTGGGCTTTTTTGATCGGAACGGAATCACCCGAACATCATGGACAACACCAGGAATAAGCCTCGCCCATCCGTCGTCCCGTGGGGGAAGTATCAGGGATGCGTGATCACCAACCTCAGCCATGAAGAACTGATTGCGACCAGGAGCGAGTTCAGGTTCGTTAGCGGCCCCGTCCAGGGCGCCATCATGGCCGAACTGTCGCGGAGAGAAAAGGTCCGCAAAGACCGAAGGCTCGCCAGGAAGCTTCGAAAACGCCCAGGAAGCCGTTAGCGCCTACCGGGCAACGTAGACGCGCGTGCCATCGGCCCGAACCAACCGGGAGATTCGAACCGCCCGCCCAGCGATGGACCGGAACGACCTGCACACGTACGGGCGGTCCATGCCCAGCGCGACGACCATCTGGTCGGTGCTGGCGCCGCCCGGTTGTCGGAGGAGCTTCAGCAATTGCTCGCGCGTAGTTTGGCGCGGAGCGAACGCAGCGCGCAGGTGCGGGAACTGCTCATCGAGCAGCAGGCTGGCTTCGTGGGCGGTCTCGAAGTCCTCTTCCGGTACTGGGGGCGCGGGTGGCGGTGTGGCTGTCCGGGCCGCATGCCGAAGGCGCAGGTTCCGGGCGCGGGCGCGACCGCCGCGAGCTCCGACCAGTCGGCATTGGCTGGCGGTCTTGTTGAAGAGGGGGCTGTTCGGGAACGTCATATTGCATGACGATTCATCGATCAGGTTCGAACAGGAAGCAAGCGAAATCGTGCGGTTCGCTCATCTTTCCGGCGATGGGAAGGCGATGAACCGGGATTTGAGGGGACAGGGAGTTTATGCACATCGGGTTGAGGGATGGCGGGCCGGTCGTCCGGGCTCGCACGCGGTCTGTGGTTCCAACGGGCGAATTTCAGGGGATGCAAATAAACATGCTGGCGACGGACGATCTGCGCCGGCTGCAGGGGATCTTCTTTCGGCGCGATCCCGCGACCCAGCGGGCTATCTCGCTGGAGCTTTATCGCCGCGGGTGCCAACAAGGACACGGGCCGCACAGCGCGGCAGAAAGGGGGAGAGGGTAATGCCTGACCAGGAGTCTATTCAGTTTGATGTGGACCCCCGCTCGGTAATGGCGGCCATCAAGCAGATGAACACGGCCGTCGAGAGCTTCGAGAAGGGCGGGGTTGGGGCGAACGAGCGCGTCCAGAAGGCCGCAGAGCGCATGGCCGACATGCTGCTCAAGGTCAACGACCGATCGCGCACTTCGCTCGAGCGGCTCACGCAGTCTATCGAGAAGCAGGCGGCCGCGTACGGCAAATCTGGCGTGGAGCGCCTGACCGCCGAGCGCGACCGCATCATCAAAAAGCTGGGAGATGAGCAGGGCATGGTCGAACGCGTAACCGCCTCCTACGCCAAGATGATCGCTGCGGAGTCGGAGGGGGCGGGAGGCGCCGGGAAGATGGGTGCCTCCGCGCATGAGGCTAAGGCGGCGCTGGCCTTGATGGGCGAAGAAATCGGGGTCAGCATCCCGCGCCACATCCGTGGCTTCATTACCATGCTGCCAGGCGTCGGCCAGGCGCTGGACTCAGCCTTCAAGGCGGTCGCGGTTATCGCGCTGGTCGCGGTGATCTACGAGGTCATCAAAAAGATGATCGAACTACACCGCGCCGTCGAGGAGATGAACGAGGCAGCGGAGCGCGCGGCGGGTGAGTTCCAGCGGTTCACCGATGAGCAGAAGCTGGCGAACGCCGAACTGGCGCTGACCAACACGAAGCTCGAAAACGCCATTGCGAAGCTGGAGAACAAGCCCGAAAACAAGCTTCTCGCGGCGATCCTGGAGGCCGACGTGGCGGCCCAGAGCCTCGCGGAAAAGATGGACAAGGCGGTGCGGTCGTTCGCGGAATTGATCACCAAGAACGCTCCGGGAACCTTCGCGCAGATCGTCGGCGGCAGGCAGGACACGCGCGATATCGGAGAGTACCTGATCGGGAAGTCTGGCTTTGGCGGGCTGAGCGCCGAACTGTACAAGGCGGCCGAAGCGAAGGGCGATCCTTCGCAGGTCCTGGCGCGCGGCCGGGAGTACATGAACCAGCGCCTGCGGCAGGCTGAGTTTGCCCAGGCGTACCAGCAAGGCAAGGGGTTCGAAGGCGTCGGCTACGAAGATGTCCGTAGGGCGATGGGGGGTGATGTCCGTGGCAAGCTTCCCGCCGGCCTGCACCTCGAGAACATGCTCACCGACCAGACCGGGGTCATCGATACCCTGAACGCTGCGATTCGCGAGATTAATCTCCTGGACCAGTCCTACAAGCTCCAGACGCAGAACGCCTCCCTTCGCGGCAAGCAGGGTATTGCGGAAACTGCCGCATCGACTCGCGAGTTGGAGCAAGGCTTCATCAAACGGATGACCGAAATCGAGATGGGCCCGGTCGAGAAGATCCTCACGGAATTGCATGAGGTCATCCGCAAAGGGGCCAACCCGGACGCCGTCAGCGGTCCCGCGTATGCGGCAGCTAACCGCGAGCTTGCGAAGGAGCAGGCCGAGGCCGACAAGCAGAACCGCCAGATGGAACTGAAGGCAGCGGAATATGCCGCAAAAAAGTGGGACGAGGTTTACAAAACCCTGGATGAAGGCACCAAGCGGTTTATCACCGACTTCAAAGAGCAGGTGAAGAAGGCCCAGGAAGAAGCCCGGAAGCGCGACGAGGCGCAGATTTCGATGATCCGCTCTGGGGCTGCGGGCCGCGCTCGGGTTATCGGCGCGGCCGGAATGCCAGGAGACGAACTCTCCACGCTCCGCGATCAGCTTTCGGTTCGCGTGGGCGCCGCCCAGCAGGAGTATGCTCTCAAGCAGTCGCATTCCTGGCTCTACGACATGGAGAAGGAGCGTCTCACCCTCGAAAAAGAGAGGCAGGACGCCGGCCTGGAATACGAGCAAAAAGTGCTCGAACTGCGCAAGGCCGGCTTCGAAGCGACGGCGAAGGCGTCGTCCAGCTTGTGGAACACCCTGCTCACCAAACCGGGAGAGTTCCCCAAGCAACTCGGTGGAACGATTCACTCGGCTATCCTGAAGCCCATCACCGAGGGGCTGGGCAACATGACCGCCAAGGTGCTGGACCCGATTATTCATGGGAGCGACGGCCAGGGTGGAATCGCGGGCATCTTCAAAGGCGTCTTCGGCGGGGGGAAGCAGGACCCAATCAAGGCATCGACGGACCTCAACACGAGCGCCACGATGCAGAACTCGGCCGCAGTCGCCGCGCTCACGGCGATACTCGCTGGGGTTACGGGCATGGGAGTCCCGGCGATCGCCGCGCCGGCCGGACTTCCGGGCGGTATCTCGGTTCCGGGCATCTCGGCCCCAGCAGTAGCGGGCGGCGGCGCCGGTGGGTTCTCTCTTCCTTCGATTTTGGGCGGCGGTTGGGATCGCAACGCCGGCGGCGGTGGGGCGCCGCTGGGGGGCATCCTGGGCGGGGGAAGCTCACCGTCGTCCGACCCGGCCTGGGCCGCCTATCGTGCTGGCGTAGGGACGCCGCCGTTCGTCGGCGGTGGCTCCGCGGGCGGTGGAAGCATGGTGGGCGGCATCACCGGGATGCTGAAGAATTTCAAGTCCATGAATTGGGGAGGACTCAACCGCGCCAAAGTATCCGGGGTTGGCGCGGGGCCGGATGGCAGTGATATCGAAGATTCCAACACCGGGAAGATAACGGGCGTGAACGGCGTGGCAGGCGCGGCGCTCTTCGCGGGAGGCTCGATGCTGGCCCAGCAGGGCCTGCTCGGGTCGAGCCGCGGCACGTGGGGTGGGATAGCCATGGGGACCGCAGGGGGGGCCGCTATTGGCTTCCAGCAGGGCGGTTGGCTCGGTGCTGCCATCGGCGGCGGCGTGGGCTTCCTGGTCGGCCTGGGCGAGAAGCTGGCGGGGGTGGAGTCGCCCGAGAACCAGGCGAAGCGCCTCGCCAAGCAAATCTACTCGATCAGCATCGATACCTCGATGGCAAAGCAGATCGTCGGTATCGCGCAGCAGAAGTACGCCGGAAACGTCGGCGTGGCCGTACGCGATCCGGACGTCCGAAAGATGCTGATGCTGTATTCGGAGGCCACGGGGCAGCACATGCCGCTATCGGCGACGACGCCGCAATCGGGTAGCCTCGCCGAGCAGAACGGAAGGCTGTACCAGCAGGCGAGCTACGTGAACGGGACGCCGTATACGATTGCTGGGGGCGGGCTTCCCACGTTGGGCGGTTACGCAACCCAGAACTACCCCAGCGCGCCATCGACCGTTGTGCTGAACGTCAACGGCCAATCGGCGGCGGATCTTCTTGAGGGCCGGATCGCCAGTACGGTCACGCCTGGGTATGTGCAGTCGCAGTGGTCGAGCGCGGCGGCGGCCAGCGACGGTCGCCTGCAGAACTCGGCCACGATGCAGCAACCTGGGCTGGTGGTTTCGTAGAAAAGGAGAAAGCGATTGAAGAACGATAACGTGCAAGAGGAATCCGCTGCCGTATTGGCAAAGGCGAGGCGAGCTATCGCCGAGCTCAAACACAAGTTGGTCGTCGAAAAGCGGGTGACGACCGAGGACCTAGTGGCGCATCTGACTGCTATGTCGGAGGCGCTTACGGAAATGGGGCAGACCGCCGTGCGCCTCTCGGAGGCCGCAATGTGCGTGGTGGAGGTCAACGAGAAACTCTACCAGGAGATGGCTGGGGCGCCTTCAGGCGGGCGCGCGCCGGAATAGGCGGTCGGGCGCGTCCCGCGCCATGGTGGTCCAGTCCTACCACCCGGCGCGGGATGCGCGAACACGGCGGGCCTGTGCGCGGACGTCGGGCGTTTACGCTGGCGCGGCGCAATAGACGCCACGGCATGCCCTGGGCTTCAGACGGTCGGCGCCCACCTCGCGCACATCGACGCAGCCGTAGTCGGCATGCCCAACCCGACGCAGAAGCCTGAAGTGCAGGGCCGATACCGACAGCCCAAGGCTCCGGGCGGCATCGGCCAGGATCAGGCGCTGGCCATCCAGAAGCACGAAGCGGTTGTCGGCGCGCGGAAACCGGCCGCCGTTACCCACTGGTTCCAGGCGCGCGGCTGGCGCGCCTTCCCGACGCAGACCGAGAACCGCGACTTGGTCGCGTAGCGCGTCGATGCACGCCCTGGCATCGGCGTGCCTGCCTCGCATCCCGCAGCGGGGGCACTGCGTGCCCCGCGCCGCAGCCTGCGCCGCCATCAAGCGGCCTTCTCCTGGAGCCGCCAAGTCATCGTCTTCAATTCCTTCGCCTGTCGGCGAAGCTCGGCGTGAAAACCACTGCTGCCGCCCTTCTCGGCGGCGCGGCGAAGCCGGTCGGGCATCGCTGCTATCGTACTGGCTTGCATCCGTAGCTCTGCGGCGAGGGCGAAACGCGCGTGAGTCTGGGTGCGCTTGTCCTGTAGAACTGCTGTGGTGGTTGCCTGCATTTTGGTTTGCAAACTACTTAGTCACTTCGACCGGTATTTTTTCGCACTTTTTAAGGTGAAAAAGACCGTTAAATCCTTTTAACATCACAAGATACAAGTGGCTTTGCGGATTTGTATACAAGCGGATCAGGGCATCCCGCAGACCTCATCGGGTGCGCCACGCCGCGCGGGTGGCTACAATCAATAGGTCGGCGATGAAAAAGAGGCTTCAGCGCATCCGCAATTCGGATTTCGCGCACCGCGACTGGCTCGGGGTGTTCTTCTTAACCTGGTTCGGCGGTCAGCCAATCGCCTTTCTCGTCGGGTTCTTTTCGGGGTCGCTCTGGCCGGTCTACGTTGGCCTTACGGCCTGGGCACTGAGCGCCGTGGCCCTATGGCTGTTTCACGGAGACGAGGTAGGTTGGCGCTGATCTTTCCGTCCTAAGTCAGTGTGCGCCGCCTGGCCCGACCAATCCGCCGACAAGCCGACCGCATGGCGCGCACGTAATCGTCCCAACCGTTGAGGCGTTCTCGGCAATCCGCGCACACGAGCAGATGCTCCTCTGCCACAGCGCAGGCCGACTCGGGCAGCCGCCCGAGGGCGAATAGCTCAAGATCGCCGTCCGTGATGTGCTCCGTGGCCATCTTCCAGCCAGAGTATGCGCCTGCACGGGCCGCAAGGCAACCGGGGGTACGGCTAGAACACTAAGGCCACGGGCCGGGGGCGCGGCCCCGCTGCAAGGCAGCAGGCTATTTACTCTGCAGTTTCAGTAGTTTCTCGATCGTTTCGATAGGCGGGAAAAATGCGTTGCCAGCGATGGACTTGGTCAGCGCCTCCAGCCCTGAGAGGGTGACGAATTCAAGATGGGAGATGGTCAACTGGGCACCCCTCATCCTGTCGCCGGCTTCGTACTCGCGCCCTACGAAAAAGCTGCATCGATCAACCTTGACTGGGTCGCCGTTCCTCTCGCCGTTTTCGCAGTAATCGACTTCCCAGAGTGTCCCATTGGGCACCACCAGGATCGGAAGGACCAGGGAAATGAATGTGGTCTTGTGGTTCTCGCCATCCCAGGTCGCTTCGTCTGCGAGGTCACTCGCGGAGGACAAAGCCTGAGACCATTTCTCGAATACCTCGGCGTCGTTGGCAACCAGCGTTCGGTCGTTGGCCCGCCCTACCTGCGCGAGGCTCTTGCCTACGGGTGACCGGGCCTTGTACTCAGAGAGGCCGTTTTCGATACGAATGACCTGGCAGACTTTGCGAAAAGCCGGGACGTCCACCATGCTCTTCTGCGGCGCGCTGGTGGACTCGAAGGCGAAGACCAGTTCGTGGAAGCTCTCTTCCCGCGGTCGGGGAACGCACATCACGAGCAGCGGAAAGGACTCCGTGAGGTTCTTGCACTCGATGGCGCACCGAACCCGCAGCAGTTGCTGGCGATCATCTATCTGAGCGCGAATATCGAATTGCCGCGCCTTCTTGGTGACGGGGTCGGTGTACGACCCTCCGTGCTGGCAGCGATATCCAAGCTGTGAAATGCGTTCGACGCAGGCGAGCTCGAACGCAAAGTCCGAAGACGTCTCCAGGAACTCGATCAGGTCAGTCGATCCGATTGCATCGTTCTTGAGTTTCGGCACGCGCGCCTCGTTCCCAATTGTAATCGTCTTCAACCTCAAGGGACTGCCGCCGGCGCCGAGATTTCACTTGATCGTGTGGCCAACCAGAGTGATGAATGGTCATGCAAGGAGATAAGCAGATGCGAAAAGCAACCACGAAGGGAAAGAAGAAGGCGCCCGCCGCCGCCGACCGGAATAGGCGATCTCCATCCAAGAAGGCCGCTAGGCCCGCTGTCGAGCCATTCGTGCCGAGAGCGACGCGCGAGGGAACGGCCAAGGCGAACGTCCTGTCCATGATCCAGCGCGAGGGAGGCGCGACGCTCGACGAAATCCGGACGGCGACTGGCTGGTTGCCGCACACCGTGCGCGGTTTCATCAGCGTGGTCCCGAAGCGGGCCGGTCTGACGGTGACGAGCACGCGGCGCGCGACCGACAAGGCTCGCGTGTACGAGGCGCACTTAGCAACTACATAAATGCACGTCTACGCAAACGCACATCAACCTTTGTTTACAAACCCCCATATACTCGTGCCATGAAGAAAAACCAGACGCAGAAACTCACGATCAGCAAGCGGGCCGTAATCACTCGGATCAACCGCAAACTGCGACAACAACCGAATCCCGAGGTCCTTCGGGCAGCGCGAAGTCAACGGCAGGCGGATGAGGTTGGTGACTACTTCACCGTTGATGATGGAACCCCAGGCGAACCACAGAAGTCCGTCTCGCAGGGAGTGGGGCGCGTGTACGTGGACCTGGAAAAGCTCGGCCGCGAGCTTGGCGTTTTTCAGCCTTGGGAGCAAATGGAGTAGGAGAACACCAGAAGGACACGGCATAATGAGCGTTTTCCAAATCGGGAAGTACTATCACTACAATTTCATCCTGGACGGGCGCCGCTATAAGGCGACCACGGGCAAGACCTCGAAGCAGGCCGCCGAGAAGGTCGAACGCGATGTGCGCATGCGGCTCGAGTCGGGCTATAGCGAAGTCGGTCCAGCAGGAGGAGCGCGCGCAGGGCCGCAAGACGATCAAGGAGGCGGCCGACGAGTTTCTCGAGGCGTACAAGGCAAAGCACCGGGCGCCCACGTTCGCCGAGTACAAGCTCAAGCGCGTGGTCGAGCTCCTGGGAGACCCGCCTCGTGGTCGAGATAACTCCTAGGATCGTGAAGCGCTACCAGACCGACCGCCTCACCGCTAAGGCGGCGCCCAAGACCGTCAACGAGGAGGTCGCCTTCCTACTGCGCCTCTGCGGGGACCAGGGCGATCTGATCCGGTCCCGGTTGCGGCGCGAGAAGGCCCTGAAGCTGAAAACCGATCCATCGCCTGGGCAAGGCGTTCTCGGTCGACGAGCAGGAGCGCATGCTGGCTGTCGCGCACCGAGTCCACCATGGCGGCGCGCTCAGCGTGCGATCGCCAAGCCACGGGGCGAGAAGTCCCGCAAAGGGCGAGCAAGCCAGTGCGGTTCGCCTTCGATCTACCCCGCGCTGGTGCTCGCGCTGAACTGTGGCATGCGGGACGCCGAGATCAAGAACCTGACCTGGGCGCCAGATCGACTTCGACAAGCAGATCCTGACGGTGGGCAAGCGCCAAGACCGACGCCGGGACTGGGCGCACGATCCCGTTGAACGGCACCGTGCTGGAAGCGTTGGTGGACCACACGCGCTGGTACGCCGCGCGCTTTGGCGATCCCAAGCCGGAGTGGTTCCTGTTCCCGGGGGCGGCCGGTTCCCGAAGGACCCTACCATAGCCGATTACGACCCTGAAGACGGCCTGGACCAGTACGCGCGCCAGAAGGCAGGCGTCTCCGGGCGCTGGCACGACAACCGCCACACGCTGATCACGGAACTGGCCGAGTCGGGCGCGGGCGACGAAACGATTATGGAGATCGCAGGTCACGTATCGCGCCAGATGCTCTCCCGGTACGCCCATATTCGCACCGAGGCGAAGCGCAACGCCCTGGTGGCCGTGGAGCGGAGGCGCGCGGCCGAACGGGAGCGCCTCGCCGCAGAGCGGGAACAGCCAGCGGCAACCGTAGCGCCTTAGCTCCCGCGGGGCGGGCTCGGGTTCGCTAAAGTGGGCGGATGGACCCAGACGATTACAGCCCGCAGGATTGGGCGACTTCCACCGCCCATGCTCCGCTCACTGGGAGGCCAAACGAAGATCTCCTTCTTCTGCATCGACACTGGATGTGGGCGAACCAGCACCGCGAGGTCTTCGAAAGCCTGATCGGCAATCTCCAGGAAGCCGAGTTGCTGAAGATGGGGGCCGGAATGCTTGCCACGAAGCAGTTCGGATTCATGCTTGTCTGGTACGGCCTTCTGTGGGCAGTGATCGAGGCGTTACTCGATCCCAAGGAGGGAAGGTGCATTGACCTGCGCGGGCCGTTCCGCGCGGAGATCGATACGCTGTCGCCGGCGCTTCGCCTCTGCCGCAATGCCGTCCTGCACGTCCCCCGCAGCGGCGATCTTATGGACGACCGAATCCTCGGGCTTCTCTCGGTGCCTGGTTCTGCGCTGATGATCCGGCGCGTGGCCAGGGGCTTCGCCCGATTGTTCCTGGAGGAATACGCGCGACGCGACAAGCTAAAAGCGGCCAAGAAGTGAGTCACACCAATCCGACACCAATTTCAGGGTAATTTCAGAATCTAGGGTCGTAAGTCGTTTTGTTTGTCGCGCGAGGTGACCGAGAGACTGGCGTCTCATAACCCAAAGGTCGTAGGTTCAAATCCTACCCCCGCAACCAAATCTTTTCAATCGGTTGCAAGGAATCACGAGCCAACCAAAAACTCCCATTAACTCCCAATAACCTGATCCGCCGTCTTGAGGTCCGGGGTTTCCCTTATTTTCATGGGCTTTAGGACCATCTCAACGACTTTGCCATGGGCCTGACGCTTGCTCTCTGTCATGGCCTTGCCGTAAATATTCATCGTGGTCTGGATACTTGCGTGGCGCATCAACTCCTTTTGGACTCCCATTGGCGCCCCAATCTCATCCAGCCACGACCGATAGCTGTGGCGAAAAGTATGCCACCCGATCCCCTCGCTAATTCCGGCCTTGATGCCAGCCGGACGAAGGTGGTTTTTCTGAATGCAGTCTTGGTGATAGGGCCTGCGCGTCACCGGATTTGCGAAGAGCCAGCCTTCCGGCGTGCGATAGCATCGACGCTGATGTTGCTGGAGAACCTCTACCAAAGCAGGATCCAGAGGAACCCAATCCCGTGAATATTCGGTCTTGACGTCGTCCACCCGACCGTGGACGACGCTTCGCTGCACGAGCAGTCGGAAGTTGGCGAAATCAAAATCCGACCAGCGTAAAGCGAATATTTCGCTGGCCCGAAGTCCCAAGCTGCCGGCGATTATCACAGCCGTCCGATAGGGTTCTGCCATCAGTGGGGCGATTTTCAGGAACTGGGCCGGACTCAACACGACCGGGGCATCGAGCCGCTTCGTTCCTCCCCGGACTCGAACAAGCTTGATGGGGTTGCTGTCGGTCAGTTCCCACCGTTCAGCACACTGAAATATGGTGTGCATCAGACTCCGTATGTGGCTTCTTGTCTTCGGAGCGAGTTTGAGTGCCCTCAGCCAGTCTTCCACCGCCATCGGCTTTACCATCTTGAGCGCAACGTTTCCCCAACGCGGCCGAATGTAGTTTGTGATGATGGATCGGTACGCGGCCTGAGTGGAATACCTTTCAGGCATTTCTTCCTGCTCGTATCTGGCGATCACGGCCCCGAACTCCGCGACCACCGGGAGCGCGAGAGCTGGATCCGAGTTGATCCTTAACAGGATCGATTGAACCGAAGGCGATCTCCTCGCCGCCGATTCCGTAGGGTAATCCTCCAGGGAGCCCACGGTAACGGCTCGCCGTTGTCGCTGGCCACGGGTATCCGCTTCGTAAAACCGGAACTCCCAAACCTTCTCTCCTTTCTTGCGTTCCTTGACCTTCAAAGTCCCGTTCTGACATCGTATGCGCGTAAACAACGAAGTCTCCTTTCGTCAGTTACGGCACGAGTGGCGCTTGCAGCATACTTCAGAACGGAGCCACTCGTCCAGTTCGGACGCGCGGAACCTCCAAAGATCGCCGATACGGAACGCGGGGACGTGCCCTGATCTGGCCATCCGCTGGAGAGTTTTCGGGTGGATCTTCAGCAGCCCGGCTGCTTCGTTGGTGTCCAGAACTGGTTCAAAGCTCGTGTTCGGCTCGAATTCGGGGTCTTGAAACGGTGGGATTGCGTGGAGAGTCTGCGGGAAGAGTTGTTGGGTCATTGGGTCTGTTCTCGGAAATGCAGGCTACGGATCAATGCCGAAGTGGCCTGGCCATTTCATGCGAGGCCGGTCTCGGCGGTCGGTAGCGGAATAGTTTAGGTCCCGGAATTCGCTGCAGAGGCGCTGTAGGCTTGCGCCCTAGTATCTAGATTCGGGATCGGTGTTCGCTCGGCCGTGCGCGGGAACCTGCGTGGCCTGCGATCCGGGCAGCAAGCAACGTTGCGGCCCTACACCAGCAGAGTACACCCGTTTTTTTCAGCTCAAACCGCCGGAATTCGGAAAAGGGCAGGAAGTCGGGATTTCTGAACTTGATGACCTGAAAAATTCTCACAAATCCGCTTGACAATGACTTCTAGCTTGTAAGATGGGAGCTCGCCTATGCTGATGGGCACGCACCCTCCCGAGTTCTCGGATCTGAGGACCGCCCGCTAGCACCTCAAGCCGAAGAGCCGGAATGCCGACCTACTTCCGGCTTTTGGAATTGGGAAAAATGGCCTGTTCGATCCGGCATGATCAGGAGTCCTCCGGTTCGTTGTTAACCCAGTAGTTGCAGGTTCGAGTTACTCTCCAGTTGCCGGCTCTCGCGTGGTTCCACTACGCCATGCCACTGTCCCCAGCGACTTCGCGCCAGCGTCAACGCCGCTGCGGCAGGTGATGCGCTCCCGCGGTGCGCCGATGAAGAAAATTGCCCGCTCACTGCGCCAGCACCGCGAACTGATCCTCAACTATTTCGGCGCTCAGAACCTGCTTTCCAGCGGCGTCGTCGAGGGTCTGAACAACAAAGCCAAAGTCACCATGAGAAAATCCTATGTCCGGCGTCAACTATTCTTTCCTACGACGGTAAATCTAATTGTCGCCGGACAATCCTACGGGTTCCGCACCTTCCGTTGCCTCGAACTCGCGCTCTATCCTCACGTGACAAATTGCCCGAGCCCGAATCAACCCACGAGTTTTTCTGACGAACCGATCTCTGCGCCGGAGCACTTCCGATCAAGCCTAATGACTTGTCGGTAGCCGCCTTTCGTACCGTAATGGAACAACTATCGCGAGTCGGACTCTGCCTGGCCGATGGCGATGCTTGGGAAAGACTCTGCGACGTGCGGAGCCGCTATGAACCTCTCCTTGCGGCAATGGCGGAGTATTTCGTGATAGAACTCCCGCCCTGGGTTGCTTGACTACGTGGCGTTACCCAGCAGGGCGCACCCTTGCTATCCCGACTGCCGTTTCCCGGCGTCAGCGTAGATCTTCGAGATGCCTCCGTCGCGGAAGATACTCGACGCCTGGCTGCCGGCGAACGGGTTGAGGATACAGACCCATCAAATCGATCATTTCTTCGGGGATGTCGGAACGCACAGGAAGTCCGAAAGCCTTTGCGTCCTCGTACGTGATCGGGTGATCATGCGTCCAGGTGCCCGAGGAGAGCAACCGGGTGAGTTCATCGGCCTTCTCCGCCGGACACTTGCCGGAAAGCAACTCGCGAACGGTTTGGGATAACTGGGACATGGCTTTCTCCGCCTGGTCTGCCAGAATGAGCGTATCGTCGCGGACTCTCTCCACGGGTTTGCGCCCGACTGCTTTGAGGATTGATGCCGCGGGATACGTGCCGAGTTGCGGGTCCACGGGGCCGAGCACGGCATATTCGCTCATCACGATCTCGCTCGCAGCAAGGGCAATCAAAGTGCCCCCGGACATCGCATAGTGCGGCACAAACACGGTGACCTTGCCTTTGTGCTTGTTGATCGCGCGGGCGATCTGCGTGGAGGCCAGCACCAGGCCGCCCGGAGTATGCAGTACGATGTCGAGCGGAACCTGCGGGTCGGTGAGGTGAATGGCCCGCAGCACCTCTTCGGAATCGTTGACGTCAATATACCGGTATACGGGAAACCCGAGCAAGCTCATGGTCTCCTGCCGGTGCACCAACAGGATTACGCGCGACTTCCGCCTGCGCTCGATGGACGCAATCAGACGCTGACGGGACGATTCGAGCAGACGCTGCTTCAGGACCGGCTGAAGTGCGGTGAAGATGAAAAAGAGCCAAAACAAGTCTCCAGCCGTCATCTGACGTGCCTCCAGTGCCTTGCCGGAACCCATGCGCTTTCGATTCCATACTCGTCACGGGAAGGCCGGCGGTAAGCGCCGCGCCGTTTGACGAAAAGAAAGTGCAGCAGGACTCCGGCCCCAAAGCCGCCCACGTGCGCCCACCAAGCCACTCCTCCCGCCACTCCGGCAGCCAGTGAAAGCGTGCCGCTGAAGACCTGAGTGAGAAACCAAATCCCGAGAAAGACCACGGCGGGCAATTCGAAGAAGAACGGAAAAATGAAGAGCGGGACCACCGCGATGACGCGCGCGCGTGGGAAAAGGAAGAGGTAGGCGCCGAGCACACCTGCTATCGCCCCCGACGCGCCGAAAGCCGGCAGCGTCGAATCCGGGTTGGCCCATATGTGCACCAGGTCGGCGGCCAATCCGCATAGCAGATAGAAGATCACGAAACGCCAGTGGCCCATACGGTCTTCGACGTTGTCACCGAAGATCCACAGGGTCCACATATTTGCGAGGATATGAAGCCAGCCCCCATGCAGGAACATGTTGGTCAGAAAAGGCCAGAAATCGTCTGGCGGAAGTCCCATCACGCGCGCCCATGCGGGGTTTGTATACCGCGCAGGCACGATTCCGAACAAGTAGAAGAGCCGCTGCAGAGTATCGGGCGGCATTCTCAGCTCGACCAGGAATACGAGCGCGTTCACGAATATGAGCAACCACACAGCAATTGGCGGCTGCCGGCGTGGCACTGTATCTCCGATCGGGAACATACTCGCTTTGAGACCCTGAAGTCAAGGGTTAGACAGGCCGCCGTCGATTTCGACGATGACCTGACATCACGATTCGATGCGCAGCCGGTTTTCAACTTTAGCAATGCCCGGTACGTTGCGGCAGCAGGAAAGCTGCTGTGGAACAAGACGGGTCCGATAAGCGCAAACCAACTCCATCACACGACCTTTGCTCTGACGTATTCGGATCACTCCCTTGGCCCCTATTCGACATTTGCAGTCGCCGTTCCAAAGTTCTTGCGGGCGTTTGATGGCGATTTGATTGCACACCTAGACGGCCGAGAGGCTCAACCATGACAATCAGACCGTTGCATGACCGTCTGCTGGCGCAGCGTGTCGAAGAACGGGAAACACTCGCTGGAGGCATTGTCATACCCGACACTGCCAAAGAAAAACCACAGCGCGGTCGAGTTGCAGCCGTCGGCACAGGCCGGCGTACGAACGACGGACGCGTGATCCCACTGGATGTCCACGTGGGCGACGAAATCCTTTTTGGCAAGTACTCCGGAACCGATGTAGTCCTAGGCGGAGAAGACTATCTGATGCTCCGCGAGGACGAGGTCCTTGGAATACTGGACGAGAGCGCCGAGGGCAGGAAGGCTGCGTGAGGAACGATCCATGGCAAAAGAAATTCTATTCGACGAAGCCTCGCGCCAGGCGCTCTTGCGTGGAGCCGGTAAACTGGCCGATGCAGTAAGAGTGACTCTGGGTCCGAAGGGCCGCAATGTAGTCGTCGGGAAGAAACTCGGTGGACCGGCGATCACCAAAGACGGCGTGACGGTCGCCAAGGAGTTCGACCTTCCGGATCCGGCAGAGAATGTCGGAGCCCGAATGGTCCGGGAGGTGGCAGGCAAGACCTCAGACGATGCCGGTGACGGCACCACGACCGCAACCATTCTCGCGCATGCAATTCTCGCCGACGGATCGAAGTCCGTCGTCGCCGGCTCCAACGCGGTCGCGATTAAGCGAGGGATCGACCGGGCGGTCGAGATGGTGGTGAGCGAACTTCGCCGCAGCAGTCGCCCGGTTTCCGGCGAAGCCATCACTCAGGTTGGCACGGTACCGGCAAACGGCGACCCGGAGATCGGCAACATCATAGCCGAGGCAATGAAGAAAGTCGGCAAGGACGGCGTCATTACAGTTGAGGAGTCCAGGACGATTACGACCGAACTCGAGACTGTCGAAGGGATGCAGTTCGACCGCGGTTACGTATCCCCCTACTTTGTGACCGACCCGGAACGAATGGAAGTAGTGCTCACCGATCCGTACATTCCGATCTACGAAAAGAAAATCAGCGGTTTGAATGACTTGGTTCCCCTTTTGGAGAACGTCGTACGGTCAGGCAGGCCCCTGTTGATCATCGCCGAGGACGTGCATGATGAAGCTTTGGCGACTCTCGTGGTCAACAAGTTGCGCGGCATTATGACGGCCGCTGCGGTCAAAGCGCCGGGATTCGGTGACCGGCGCAGGGAAATGCTGCAGGATCTGGCCGTTCTGACCGGCGGCAAAGCAATTCTCGCCGAAACGGGAATGACGCTGGATCGAATTCGCCTCGAAAACCTGGGCCGGGCCCAGCGCGTAACCATCGATAAAGATAAAACTACGATTGTGGGTGGCGCAGGCGACCGGCAGGCAATCGACCGACGGATCCGGCAACTCCGCGCTCAGATCCAGGAAACTACCTCCGATTATGACCGGGAAAAACTGCAAGAGCGCCTGGCCAAGCTCGTCGGCGGAGTCGCCGTTATTCGCGTAGGATCGGCTACCGAGACAGACCTGAAGGAGAAGAAAGCACGAGTCGAAGACGCTTTGCACGCGACGCGAGCTGCTGTGGAGGAAGGAGTCCTTCCCGGCGGAGGGGTTGCCCTGCTTCGCGCCGCATCTGTACTCGATTCCGCAAAATTCGCGGGAGATGAACAACTCGGCTCCAATATTGTCCGCAGAGCGGCCGAGGAACCAATTCGCCAGATTGCGGCGAATGCCGGAGCCGAGGGTGCAATCGTTGTCGAGCATGTGCTCGCGCAGAACGAGCCGAGTTACGGATTCAACGCGGAGACGGGACATTACGGAGATCTGATCGCGGAAGGTGTGATCGACCCGACAAAGGTCACCCGTACGGCCTTGCAAAACGCCGCTTCGATTGCCAGCCTGATGCTCACTACCGAGGCTCTGGTATTTGAGCCTCTGGAGAAGGAACTGGCGCCGGCGGAAGGCTGACGCACAGCGGCCACGACGCGATCGGTTGTGACTGACCTCGTTCGCCAAGCTGTAACCTGCGCGCATTTCACGCCGGGCCGTGCGCAGCCTTGTCCAATTGGCCGGTGCAGATTGCAGCCTAAACTACTACGATCGTTTCCGGCGTCTCGCCTGATGGCTGGGAGTGGTTGACGAGACTCCGCGCGGGACTTCATCGAGTATGCGAACACTCGAAGTGTCGTCCCAGTCGTGTTCCTGCACATTATGGCGGCCGTGCACAAGCTTGCGCACGTGTTTCCTGAATTGTTCCCAAGTCATAAAGGCATCCTGGCTACGACATCAGGTTGAATACGATCCCGGTACATGCTTCCCTACAGCAGATTGAGTGCCGCCTTGCTCGGTCTGTTGGGGCCGTCAGCCACGACTGATGCCGGCCCCGTCTAGCGACGGATTCTGCTGTCTGCGCATAGACGCAGCTTGAGCGGCGAGCGCGCTGATTCTTTGCAGCTGCGACTCAACCAGTAGTGGCTGTTCAGGTGCACCGGTACATTCGTCATGCTCAACATGTCGAGTGGTCTTCCGGTTTCGAATCGCACCGTGATCGAGTTGTTCACGGGCATGGGCGTCCCGATAAGGCGGGTTCTCTGATGGAACTACGTTGGTTCGACTCTACGAAGCGGCAGGTCCCCGTTATCGGACAGGGGACCTGGTACAGCGAAAACGACGATCGCGAGGTGGCAGTTGCCGCCCTCCGCCGCGGGATCGACCTGGGTGCGACTCACATCGATACTGCCGAAATGTATCTTTCCGGAACCGCTGAGGAGTGGATTTCAGGAGCGATTGCAGGCAGGCGGGATGAAGTGTACCTCGTCTCCAAGGTCCTGCCGTCGAATGCATCCCGCCGTGGGACGGTGGCGGCTTGTGAGCGATCGCTGGCCCATCTGCGCACCGACTACCTGGACTGCTACCTGCTGCACTGGCGAGGGCAGCACCCGCTTGTGGACACCGTGGCCGCCTTCGAGGAATTGAAGCGCGACGGTAAAATCCTGGCCTGGGGAGTCAGCAACTTCGACGTGGACGACTTGGAAGAACTGGATGCCATAACGGACGGGGACGGCCCCATATGTAATCAGGTCTTGTATCACCTGGAGGAACGCGCGGTTGAGCACGCCGTGCTCCCCTGGTGTGAACGTCATGGCGCCGCGATGGTGGCGTATAGTCCCTTCGGCCACGGCCAGTTTCCGAGCCCGCGGACGCCCGGAGGCCGGCTGCTGAAACAAATTGCTGAAGATCATAATGCCACTCCACGGCAGGTGGCCCTGCGATTCCTCCTGCGCCGGAACGCGGTCTTCGCTATTCCGAAGTCGTCCAACCCGGAACACGTCGAAGAGAACGCGCGAGCCGGAGATCTGAGGCTGACCGACATCGAGGTCGACCGCATCGACAAGGCTTTTCCTCTTGGCCCGCCGCCCCGGGAACTTCCGATGCTCTAGTTCTGGACTGCGGGCGAACGCAGATAAACCTTATGTTTTAAATTCGCGCCTATCGGCGGCCAGCCATTGGGAAAGGATTACAGCATCCACTAGTTCAGGGCCCGTCTCACATCCCAAGCACATCTCGGACTTTCACGATTAGCGCTTCGGGTGAGAACGGCTTCTGTATCGTTGCGAACGCGCCGACCAATTTTGCGGCGTCCAGGAGCGCTCCCTTTAAGTATCCGGAGATCACGAGAATTCTCAAGTAAGGGAATTGGCTACGCTCGATCTTGAGAATATCGAAGCCGTCCGGTTCAGGCATGTTCAAGTCCAGAATCAGAAGGTCGGGCAGCTGCTGCTCAATTATGCCCATCGCTGCCTTTCCCGATGTCGTATCGACGACATGAAACCCAGCTTTCTCCAGCGCTGCTTTCATCAGTCGAACGATTTGCCGATCATCATCGACCAACAAGATATAGGGTCGGGTCTTCCCAGAGTCGAACACTTTTTAAGCGCCTCCAATTCAGATTGCTTTACGACTACGGACTTTCCCGGTCCAACATCACGCTTCGCACAACGTTCAGCAACTCCTCCGCTTGGATGGGCTTTTCAATCGAGGCACGGGCCCCCAGGATTTCAGCTCCGTGCAGCATATCCGGGAATCGTCCCGACATCGCGACGATCCTGAGTTGAGGCCGGTTCCGGCGAAGGCGCACTATCGTTTCTATTCCCTCCTGCCCGGGCATCGCGAGGTCGGTGATCATCAGGTCGATATCTGTGCCCTCGATGAAGCGGAGTGCCTCCCGACCGTCGTCCGCTTCAAGCACCTGGTAACCTACGCCCGTCAGGACTTTTCGAACAAAGTGGCGCACTCCGGGTTCATCATCGACTACCAGGATTGTGCCCCCGTGACGGGGCGGGCCAAGCACTTCCCTCACTCTGATCGCCAGCGACTCGGCAGAAAACGGCTTTTCGAGAAGATCACCTGCCAGATCCAGGTTTCGATGATGAGTGATCGCGCGTTCGCTGTATCCGGACATGAAGAGGACTTCGACCGACGGGCGGAGCGGCTTGATCCGATCGACCAATTCCGGTCCGGTCATACCAGGCATGACAACGTCCGTCAGCATCAAGTGGATCGGTCCCGCATAACGCTCGCAGTGCAGCAGCGCCTCCCCCGGATTGCCCGCTTCGAGCACTCTATATCCGTATTCCCGCAGGACCCGGACAGCCATGCGCCGGACCTGTTCCTGGTCCTCTACCACCAGCACTGTTTCGGCGCCCCGCAGGGTGATAGGCGCAGTTTCAGGCTTGGCCGGCGGCCTGATAGCCTCATCGATCCGCGGGAGGTAGATAGTGAAGGTTGTCCCGTCACCAGGTTCGCTGTAGACCCAGATGGTCCCTCCACTTTGCTTGACGATCCCGTATACGGTCGCTAAGCCGAGGCCAGTACCTTCCCCACGCATCTTGGTAGTGAAGAATGGCTCAAAGAGGTGGGACATAAGATCCTGCGTCATGCCGATTCCAGTGTCGCTTATCTTCAGTTGGACATAACCGCCTGGCTCCACACCCGCGTGCCCCTCTGAATAGCCGGCATCCAGAATTACGTTGTTGGTTTCGATCAGGAGCTTTCCGCCGCTCGGCATCGCGTCGCGAGCGTTGACCGCGAGATTCATGAGCACCTGGTGTAACTGCCCTGGATCTGCCAGCACCGGCCCCAATGATGGATTCAGAACGGATTCAATCAGGATGTCCTCGCCGATGACCCTGCGAAGCATTTTTTCGACCTCGATGACGACATCGTTGAGGTTCACCGGTCTGGACTGGACAACCTGTTTGCGGCTCAAGAGCAGCAGTTGTTGGGTTAAGGCCGCAGCACGCTGCCCGGCTGTGTTAATCTCGTCAATGCTTTCGCGAATTGGATCCTCTGGCGGGATCTTCTTGAGTAGCAGTCCGCTGTACCCATTGATGACCGTAAGCAGGTTATTGAAATCATGTGCAACCCCTCCCGCAAGTCGACCGACACTTTCCAGTTTCTGAGCCTGCTGCAGTTGCTCCCGAAGTCTGGACTGTTCGTCTTCGCCACGCTTTCGCTCGGTGATGTCGGACCATGCGCCCACGGCCTCCGATGAAGCGCCGGTTTCGTCGCGCATCAGGCGGATCTCGCATCGTGTCCAGCGATAACTGCCGTCCGCGTGCCGGAATCGGTACTCGTGCGTGGTGTGGCCGCGCGAAAACAGGTCCGCCTGGGTTTGCGATCTCACCTGCTCCACGTCATCCGCATGGACGCACGACATCCACCAGTCGGAGCCGACCGCTACCTCCGGCCGGTATCCGAAGATTTGCATCAGGTTATCGCTTGCCCAACTGATACCTTGCACTTCGTCGCCTGCGATCGTCAGCGTGAAGAGCACCGCCGGGCTGGAGACCACGATGTGCCGTAACCGCTGCTGGGCCTGCCGGAATTGCGCTTCGAGTTGTCTGCGTTCGGTGATGTCCAGAAACGTTACAACACAACCGACCACTTCTCCGTCGCGGCGTATGGGGTGGGACCAATACTCAGCGGGAAAGCAGGAGCCGTCCGCACGCCAAAGGACCTCATCCTGAACATGACAAGCCTCGTCGCGTCGGAATGCCCGATAAATGCTGCATTCTTCGACGGCATATGCCGTGCCGTCCGCACGCGTATGATGGATCAGTTCATGCATGTTGCGGCCAGTAAAATAGCTGGCGCCTGCGTATCCGAGGAGGCGCGCGCAAGCGGAGTTGGCGAACGTGCACACTCCCTGCAGGTCGATCCCGTAGATTGCCTCCGCTGTCGAATCGAGGAGTAGCCGGATGTGTTCCTCGCGCTCGCGAAGAGCTCGTTCTGCGTGCTGGTGTTCGATACGCAGGGCGATCTCTTGAGCCGCCGAACCGATCGCATCGAGTGTCTCCGGATTGAACGGTTGGCGCGAGAAGACCACCACTACGCCTCCTAAGCGGTCCTCTACGATCAGCGGATATCCGGCGAAAGCGGTTATGCGCTCGCGCGTTGCCCACTCTTTATCGTGGACCATAGAATCGCTCAGCACGTCATTAGTGAAATGCGGTTTCCGCTCCCGAGCGATTAAATCGATGTTAGCGAACGCCAGGAGGCGGTCAGCGCCGTCGATTTGAATGTCCAGGCCGGCGCTCGCCTGGAGCACCAGAGTGCCGTCCGGCGGATTCATCGTCCAGACGCGAGCTAAAGCGGCATCCAAGCGCCGTACCAGGGCCTCGGAGCATAGTTGCAGCATTACCGCCGGCGGGTCGTTTCTGGTCAGGATGGCGCCCACCTCCGCAACCAGCGATCCATATCGAACTCGCTCGGCGAGGGCTTCTTCCGTTTGGCTGCGAGCGGCTATCTCCCTCTCCAGGTTCGAGGCGTGGGCCAACACGTCGGCATAGAAGCTGCCATTCTGATAGATTCGGCCCACTTGCGCTGCCAGGATGAATGCCAAACGTTCGTCTTCCTTGCTGAATTCCTCCAGTCCCACTTTATCGATTAGGCCAATGTACCCGTAGACCCTGGTTGGCGAAGCTATCGGCACTCCCAGGAATTCATGGACCGGCGGATGCGACGGAGAGAAACCGAGCGCAGCCGGATCGCCACCCGGATTTTGCAAACAAACCGAGCGGCTCTCCCACAGGATCGTCTTCAAAATATCTGTCCGCGGATCGGGCGAGCCGAGGCGCGCCGCTGTCTCGGCATCCATCCCGTTTGTGAACAATGAACGAAAGCGCGTCCCATCCTCATCCAAAATTCCGGTAACCGCATACCGCGCGCCGATGATCTCTCGCGCCGCGCGTCCGAAACCTTGCAGGAGTCGGTGAGGATCGAGCTCCGATCCGAGCTGCAGGTTCAAGTCGATCAGGGCCGAAAGCCGCTCGTTGGTGGCTCTCAAGTCCTCGGCCTTTTCCGACAGTTTGTCGGTCAACAGGCGCAGGTGCTCGCGATCGAACTGGTCCGGCTTGGGGGCTGCTACTGGGGATGCGGCCGAGCCGAGGGCAGCTGCGACGGCGTCCAAGATCACTTGTGGTTCTGCGGGCTTAATGATTACGCTGGAGACCCCGCAGTCCCGGGAGAGCGCCCGCGCTTCCCGTTCGTGATAATGCCCGGTGCAGAAGATCACGGGTGTCTGCCCGATAACTGGGTCTGTGCGGATCTTAAGCGCCAGCTCATATCCGTCCATGGTGGGCATCAGAACGTCGGCAATCACGAGCTCCGGCCGCTCAACTCTTGCGATCTGAAGTGCCTCCGCGCCGTCGGCAGCCACCAGAAGCCTGTGCCCCCCATAGCCGAGCAAGGTCAGCAGATACTCGCGATTAGCCTCGCGGTCGTCGACGATCAGGATAGTCGCCACCGTTAGTCGGTCCCTTTCCCGACAAGGCAGGCTTGGATTTCGGCGAGGAGCAGCTCCGGTTCGAGCGGCCGGCACAGAAACCGGGAGCCGCTTGCAGTGGCGGCGCGCGCGGGTGCGCTCTCGGCCGCCACCCATTGAGGGATAGCGGTATGCTGTGCGGCTGGCAGGAAGCTCTCCATCTGCCGAACGAAAGCTTCCGGGTCGATGGGCTTCGACAGATAGCCGTCGCAGCCTGCCGCCAGCACGCGATCTCGATCCCCGACCATCGCCAACGCTGTTACCGCCACCAGCGGAATAGCACGAAGTTGCGGGTGGCTCTTCACCCAGCGGGCAACTTCGAACCCATCGATGTCCGGCAACTGCACATCGCATACGATCAGGTCCGGGTTCTCGCGGGCCGCGATCTGCAAGCCTTCACGGCCACTCTCCGCGGCAAGAACTTTGTGCCCGTAGGCGCTCAGGAGATAGCTCATGAGCTCCAGATTTGCCGGATTGTCTTCCACGATGAGAATCCGCGCGCCCACTGGTTATGCCCTGTCCAAGACCAGCGTGAACGTGCTGCCCTTTCCGTGCTCGCTTTGAAGAACGATATGCCCGCCCAGCAGCTCGGCAAGTTTGCGGCTGAGGTGCAGGCCGAGGCCGGTACCTTCCTGGCGCCGCCCCTGCGGAGTGTCTACTTGCGTGAACGCCTGGAACAGCTTGGCCTGGTCTTCGACGCGAATCCCAACCCCCGTATCGGAGACTGTGAATCTGATTGGGGCTCGATCATCGGTCTCCTGCCCGCCTACGTGGAGGGAGACGCACCCACACTCCGTGAACTTTATTGCATTGCCGGTAAGGTTGAGAAGGATCTGACTCAGCGCGCGGCGATCTGCCCGCACAGCGAGGTCCGGCGGGAAAACGCTGACCTCAAACCGGAGTCGCTTGGCTTCCGCCGCCGGCTGTAACGCGGTGGCCACCTCCTCCACCACCCCGCGGCACTCCACGATCTCCGGGTTGATTTCCACCTTGCCGGATTCGATTTTGGCCAAGTCCAGCAGGTCGTTGATCAGCGAGAGAAGGTGTCTGGCGCTGGCCTGCACGGTGCGCAGATGCTTCTCTTGTTCGCGAAGAAGTGGACCCGGCAGCAGCATGAGAAGCGTGCCGGTGAAACCGAGGATCGCATTGAGCGGCGTGCGCAATTCGTGGCTCATGCTGGCCAGAAACCGATCTTTCGCGCGGCTGGCATTCTCCAGTTCCAGGTTCTTCTCCCGGAGGGTGTTTTCGAATCGCTTCCGCTCGGTAACGTCGCGTATCGAACTGCTGATCAGAATCCCTTCCTCGGTCTCGATCGGGCTGAGACTGATCTCCACGGGGAACTCGCTTCCGTCTTTGCGCAGGCCACACAAGTCGAGACCGCCTCCCATCGGACGCACACGCGGCTCCTGGAAATAGCCCGCGCGGCAGGATGGATGTCTATGGCGGAAGCGCTCCGGAACCAGCATCTCCACGCGCTGGCCGAGCAGCTCCCCCCGGGCGTATCCGAAGAGCTTCTCAACCTGCGAGTTCACCAATACGATCTGCCCGCCCTGATTGACGATCACCATTGCATCCGGCGCCGACTCCAGCAATCCGCGGAACTTCTCCTCAGCCCGTTTCCGATAGGTCACATCACGAACAGCGCAGATCACGTAATGCCGGCCTTCGCCAGTTAACGGACTGAGGCTGATTTCCACCGGAAATTCGCGGCCGTCGCGGCCCAAGCCATATAACTCACGGCCGGCCCCCATCGGCCGGACACGCGGCTCCCCGGAGTACCTTAGGCGATGTTCTGGATGAGCAGACCGGAAGCGTTCCGGCACGAGAAATTCCACGGGGCGCCCGATCAATTCCTCGCGCGAGTAGCCGAACAGTTTCTCGGTCTGCGAGTTGACGACGATGATGCTTCCGTCCGCGCTGACCACCATCATGGCGTCTGGCGCCGATTCCAGCAGTCCTCGGAACTTCTCTTCCGCCTCCCCCGCGGGAACCTCACCGGCCACATCCTTCGAGATCAGCAGATAGCCGGCGTGCCTTCCCTGTGTGTCGAATCGCGGTGTAACGACTACTCGCGCCAGGAACCGCGATCCATTCTTGCGTACTCGCGTCAGCAACCCTTCCCACTTGCCGGAACGAAACGCCTGTTCCCTGATCTTCGACGGCTGGCCGGCGTCGATGTCTTCGGCGGTATCGAGAAGATCCGCCACCTTCCTGCCGAAGGCTTCTTCCGGCTCATAACCATAGAGCCGCCGCGCACCCTCGTTCCAGAGGAGGATTCTCTCTTCCGGACCCTCACCGATGATGGAGCACTCGGTGGACGACTGAAGGACCTTCACAAGGAACGACAACGCGTCCTCTGGCACGGATTCAACGAAGGTTGTATCGAAGAGCATGCGCCCGCGAGCCGTACGCATGCCGTATTCGCGGGCGGGGCGGACGGTCTAGTCCCGATCCTAGCGACGCTTATCTTCGATTGCTATCCGGGAACGTACTCAAAAATGCGGCCTAGATTTCACGATGCATCCTCGGGAGGGATCAGGCCATGGCGCATGGCGTGGCGAATCAGTTCGGTCTGATTCTGGATGCCGAGCTTTTGCATCAACGTGGCGCGATGATTCTCAACAGTTCGAGGACTGATATGAAGACATTCGGCAACCTCGCCGTTCGTTCTCCCCTCAGCCACCATCTGAAGCACCTCGCGCTGCCGCGGGGTCAGCGTATCGTGGGGATCGAATGGACCCGTCTTGGATTGATCGATGTATGCCTGAATCGCGATTTCGGTAACCGGAGGACTGAGGAACCGTCTGCCTGCCGCTGCGTCCCTCACGGCACGGAGCAGGTTTTCTTCGGTGCAGCCCTTGAGTACGTAGCCTGTCGCGCCAA
The DNA here is from genome assembly GCA_963796485.1 of Bryobacterales bacterium. Classification (GTDB taxonomy): domain Bacteria; phylum Acidobacteriota; class Terriglobia; order Bryobacterales; family Bryobacteraceae; genus CAWCDJ01. The sequence continues at coordinate 22,643 of CAWCLV010000004.1, read as the reverse complement.
GCTGGAGTGCTTGTGTGACGAATGCGACGCTGCTATAGATCGACAGGATTACCACGCGGCTCCGCGGCGACCGTTCACGGAGGATCCGTAACGCTTCCAGCCCGCTGAGTCCTGGCATCATCAGATCGAGAACCAGAACGTCGGGTTTCCATCGCTCCACTATCCGGACGGTTTCCAAGCCGTCCGCGGCAACTCCCACGATCGAGAAATCCGGCTCGGACTCCAACAACGCCTGCAGGCCCCGGCGAACTACCGCATGATCGTCCGCTAATACGACGGATACCACTTTAATCTCCTTGGTCAAAAGGGTCATGCCGACGTAATGAGCGTCTCTAGATCCCCCGTTCCGGTCCCTGATTACCGATCGGCAGTTCGACGGTGATCGTTGTTCCAGAGCCTGGGCGAGATTCGATCGTCATGCTCCCACCTAACAGGATCGCACGCTCCTGCATACCAATCAGACCTCTGGTCCGCAGGGCCATCAGCGCTCCTTCCGAATCGAAACCGCGACCCGCATCTTCGATCTGCAGGTTCAGCATCTCTCTATCGGACCAGACTCGGACGATCGCCCCGGCCACGCCCGCATGTCGGGCAACGTTGGTCAACGCCTCCTGTACGATGCGATAGGCGCCGGTCTCCACTTCAGGGGCAAAGCGCCCTTCCACTCCTTTGTGTTTGAAATCCACGAGCACACCGGTTTGTTCAGTGAACCGTTCGAAAAACGCCAGGAGAGCCGGAAGCAGGCCAAGTTGGTCGAGGTCGGCCGGCCGCAAGTCGAATGAGAGTCTGCGGACTTTGCCGAGAAGGTCATCCACAATGCCTCGGGCCTGGTCGAACCGGGTTTTGGCCGGATCTGCAGGCCAACCGCTATTCGGCTTCAACAGCAGGCGAAGACCGGTCAGCAACTGGCCGATCTCGTCATGCAGTTCACGAGCCAGGTGCTGGCGCTCCGCTTCCTGGACCGCCAGCAAGCGAACTGAGAGAGTCTGCAGAGCGGCTTCCGCCTCCTTCCTCTTGGTGACGTCTAAGTGGGCATCATAGACAGCAATCTGTCCATCAGGGATCGATACGGGCACGCTCGCCGCAAGTGCGTACAACCGGCTGCCATCCTTACGTTGCCGAAGCACCTCGCCCTCGACTCGCTGGCCGCGCGCCACCGATGCCGAGCGTCCTTCAAATTCGCCTCCCGACTCCTCCGGTACGATCAACTCCTTGATGCGCCGCCCGACAGCCTCCTGAGGGGTGTAGCCAAAAAGACGTGTGAACTCCTGGTTCACGCGGATCACTCGACCTTGCGCATCCATGAGGGCAATGGCTTGCGGCGCCTGCTCGAAGAGATGATCCAACAAGGCACGCTGCCGCTGCAGACGCCCCACAAAGGAGGTCAGCAACCCAACCACAAGGACCATCACCGGGACGATACTGAGGCCAAGAATTCCCAACGTCTCGATGCTCACGGTCTGAGACAAGTCCGGCGCCTGACGAGTGGCGAAAAAAGTGATGGATGCCATCGCCGTGTAATGCATTACCGGGTTCGCCGCGCCCCGGAGGAGAGGGCCCCCGTAACGTTGCAGTGAACGCTGCTCCGGAGCGTCAACAACCACGAGTCCACCTAGTGAGATCGCAATTCCCAGAACCACGGAGAGCAAGCCAAGGGAAATCGCATATTGATGGACCGCCTGCTGTCGCATTGCCATCATCGCGGTGAAATGCAACCCTGAGATTCCCACCCCGCCGAGGCAAACGCTGGCAGCTACGGTTCTCCACCATCTCCTGGAGCCCCGGCTGATGATTGCAAGCGCGGCAGCAGAGCCGGCAACGCTCACCATGTATGACAGCACGACTGTCGGCCAGTGATAGAACACCGGAATCGTTAAATGAAACGCCAACATTCCGGTATAGTGCATGGACCATGTGCCGATTCCGTCGACGATCGCAGCGCCAACCAGCCAACGCCACCAAGCCCGCCCCGTGGCTCCCCTGACCTGCTCCATTAAATCGCGAGCGGCGTACGCTGCCAGCAGCGAGACAAACACCGAAAGTGCGACGATGCGGTAATCGTATGACTGCGGGATCACCATGTCGATTGGCATAAGAGGTGCGAGGCCACGCGGCGCCGCAGAGAGCCGAAACGCCAAGTATACGGGACTCGCGACAGGCGAAAAAGGGGGCCTTCGCCGGCTCGGTAGTCTGCACACGGCCCGCGCGCCCTCGATCCTGCGGATTCACCGCGAAGTGGAAACCGGAGATTCCAATTGCGGATTCTCCCGTATGCTGCCTTCAACTAGCGCGAACTGGCCCAGGGCCCAAAGGGGATGGCACCCGCCGTTAGGTGTTGGAAAGGTGGTCGGCACATCGCTCATCTCGTCGTAGCTATGGCGCAATCGTTATGTAGTTCTCCACTCGCGAAACGCCGGGTGCGGACCATGCGGCGCGTTCGGCCTCCTGCTTTTCGGCCCAGGACCGGACACTGCCGGAGAGCCTGATCGTATCCCACTCAACATCCACGTTAATCCGCCGGGCATCAAGTTCGGCGCTTCGCTTCAGCGCTTCTTCGATTTTGCTCTTGATCTCCGTCGGGGTGGTCCTCGGTTTTACCTCGATGTTGTCAATGACACCGACGACGCCTTTCACATTCCTTACCGCGGCTTCGGCCAGCGTCTTCTGATAATTCCAGTCCACATCGCCATCGAGGGTCACCCAGCTGTCCTTCACGGTGACTTTGATTCGGTCGTGCGGGATGCTGACGTGACTTTCGAGTTCATGAACAGCGTCCCGTGCGATTTCCGGGTCCGTCCGCGTGGACGACAGCTTCACCTCGATGTCGTTGGCGAGGCCTTTAACGCCGTATACTTGTTTCGCGGCGATCTCGGCCGCAACTTTCTCCCAATAGCTGGGCACGAATCCGGACAGAGTAACCACGCCATCCTTCACTGCCACCGCGATATCGGGGGAAGTGATCTTGGGATCCCATTTCAGTTCCGATAAAACGTCCTCACGGATGGCATCATCCGTTCTTGCCGGTGTTTCGAGCGTGCTCCCCATAGTGACTCCTCGTCCTCGCCGTTCTCTTGCGGGCGGTCATCGCGCCCCACGCATTCATACGCACTGCAGGCTCTATACCAATCAACGGCCGGCAAGTTGCCGATGGAAACGCGCCTGCAGATACTGATCCCGAGGACTGTGGGGTGAGCGACACGTCGGAAACGAAAGCACTGCTGGAGTTGCTGGCGACGATAATCGGGCTGGGGGTTGGCGCAGTCATAGGACCGATTGTGTTCCCCATCGGCTTTCCTGCCGCGGCGACATTAGGTTGTGTGGTCGGAGGAATCTGCGGCTTCGCCGTTGGGCGTGCCGCGCGTTTGACCGTGCAACGACGCCGCGACCGCCAACTCGCCGAGGCGATCCGCCACGAATTGATCTCAGTTGGACACTGGCCGGCAGACGATTCAGGTCGAAGTCGACCGGGGACGAGTGGTTTTGCGGGGGGAGGTCGACAATTACTTCCAACGCCTGCAAACCGCACGAGCCCTGTCCGGCATACCGGGAATCCGAAGCGTCGAAAACTACATCCGGCTGCGCCCGGCGGCTGGAACAGCTAACCCCGATGAAGTGAGACAAGCAATCGAAGACGCCCTGCGCAGTGCCGCCGAGTTGGATTCCCTTGGGATTGAAGTGCATGTATCCGATTCGCGCGTCATCCTGGAAGGCAGGTTCGATCCTGGACCGAAGCACACGACGCGGAGGAGGCGGCTTGGGCGATTCCCGGAGTCGCAGAAGTCGAAAACCGGCTGCTGGCCGACGTCGATATTTAGGCACAGCTCGTCTAGCCATCGATTTTTGGATGGGAATTGCCGGCGCCTTCCGGACGGGATTTTTCGCCGAGCCTCGGCAACCGAGCGATCGGACACTGTGGAGCAACGATTGGCATGCCGGGTGCGGCTTCCGAGGCGAAGGCAAATCATGCATCGCGCTCTGGAGTTCAAAGGCGTCGAGCGAAAGGAAGAAGCGCAGTCCCTGGTGGAAGATCTCATTAGGCGGATTGAGAGGAAACTCCAGGCCTTCCCACCCGAAGCGCTCTTCCTGCGATTCGTAGTGGACCCGACGCCTGCGCACAGCCTCTTTCGGGTTACGGTCACCTTGACCGTTCCGGGGAAGGTGCTCAGTGCTAAAAAAGAAAGCCACGACCTTACTGCCGCCGTGCGCGCGGTCTTTGCGGAAATCGACCGCGAAGTGGAGGCATACAAAGCCGCCTTCCGCGGAGAACAGTGGTGGAAGCGTCTTGCCAGGCGCTACGAACTTCATTGGCAGAAAGCCGCGCCGGCAGCCGAAGAGCCGTCCGCGGGAGGCGAGCGGCAGCGTGCCGCAAACGAGGAAGAACCTGCGTTCGAAAAGAGCGAGGCTTCCCGGTTCTTTCGTCTGGTCAGCCCGCATATTCAGAAGCTCAGGGATTTCGTTGGGCATGTGCTGATTCATGCCCAAGCACGAGGGGACTTGGCCGTGGGCGAGGTCGCGGCAGAGGACATCGTCGATGCCGTGCTGATTCGAGCATACAACCAGTTCGCCAAAGAACCCAATCCGGATTCCGAGGCGATCCCCGGCCGGCTGATCCGCTACGCCATTCAGGAGATCGAAGCAGAAATCAAATGGGCGAAAAGAAGCCGCAGGCTGTCCGTGCAAGAAGACATTCCCGAGACCCCTCCCGGCGAAGAAGGGTCAGCGCTATCCGAAGACATTCTGGACTTCTACCAACCAGATGAAGATTTGAAGCCCGAAGATGCGATTCCCGATATTGAGGCGCCTTCACCGGAAGAGGAATTGGAGAGGCTCGAATTGAGGAAGTGCGTGAGGGCTGCATTAAAAGCGCTGCCGAAAGAACACCGGCGGGCTTTGATCCTTCGATATGTGCTCGGTTTGTCCGGGCGGGCACTTGAGCAAGCTCTTGCCAGGCCGAGGCAGGAAGTGGAACGCTGGCTAACCGAAGGGCGCGAGTCTCTGCGCAAGAAACTCGCGGCGGCCGGCTGCAGCTTTAGAGAAGCCGGAGACGAGAGAAGTATGCTCGCGAAGCCTGGATCCGCTCTCAAGGGAAGCTAATCCTGAGCGCGCAGAACCACTTGAAAACTGCACTTTGAGGTTTAACCATGAACGATACTAAAACGACCACACAGCGGAACACAGTGGAAGTTCCGCGCGATCAATGGAACCTATTCCTGACGGAATTCACCAGGGAAAACCGCGGCGCACACGCCCGTCTCGATGTCCTCGGGCCTGAGGTTAACTACCAGGTAGAAACTGAAAACAAGCCGTTCGACGGGGTTGCTGCCGACGTAAAAGACCGCGAGTCGGCCGCGTGGATCACCTTTGGATCGACACCGGACGATCACCTGACCCATGGCGTCCACGGCGTAACCATCATTCGGGCGCTAGCACCGGGTGAAACCACAGGCGCCGTGCTGGAGCTGGAGGCGACCGACGGTAGCCGCACCATCTTGGAACTGAGCAGACCGGAAGAATATGCCTTGCCGCCGGCCGAGGCGAAAAATCGAAGATCGTAGCGTTCCGGTTGCGCGAGTCAGCGCCGAGGGGCGGAGGAACGAACGCCAGTGGGTGGCTTATGCGCCTCGAGCATGCCGTGTAAGTGGGCTACGGCGCTGACGATGTCTTCGTGCTTGTACTGTGCCGCCCGGCTCTCGGCCGAGAGAATTCCGCACCGGTGAACGTTCTTGAAGTCTCCGTATGGAAACTCATACGCGCCCTTACTGTCGGCGGGCTTTTCATCGTCAATCCCCAAGTACCACTTCGCGTATGCATCGATTCCGTGCGCGCGAATGAAATCGTTTTCGGCTGCCGCGGAGGGCCGGTGCTCGCTCCAGGCGTCCCGTTCGTCGTAGACGTGTTGTCCTTCCAGAATTAGCGCTTTGGCTTGTTCAAACGCCTTTCGGTTCAGTCTTACTGCCATAAGTCATTTGCCTCCATTCCGGGCTCGGGCGAGCCGCGTTCAAGCGATCATCCTCTCGACCTGCCGGAGGATCTCCCCTTTCGGCTGCAAGCCGACGATGCGGCCGGCTTCGCGGCCTCCCTTCAGCACCAGCAGGGACGGAATGCTCTGGATGTTGAAGCGCGCCGCGGTCACCGGATTCTGGTCGACATTGAGTTTCGCCACTCGCATTCGTCCGGCTAATTCCGACGCCAAGTCCTCTACGATAGGGGACAAGAAGCGGCACGGACCGCACCAGGGCGCCCATAGATCCAACAAGACCGGTAAGGGCGACCGCTCAACTTCCGCGGGGAACGTGGCGTCGGTTACGTCCGCCAGCTTTGCTCCGACAGATAGCGCCTTTTTGCAGCGCCCGCAAACCGGCTCGAGGCCCTGTTCAACCTTTTCGGTTGGCACTCGATTGATCGCGCCACACTCGCTGCAACGGATCAGCTGCGATTCAGCCATAAGTCACCTCCGGTGGGCCGAGCCCCGATCCCAAATGCTTGCAGCTAACACGCCAGTCCATCATAAATCGATTTCTGTTGATTCGGTTCGGCCCGTCGATGCGTGGATGGCCGGTGTCGAGTGCTAGGCAGAGACGCAGTGCGGGGATTCGCCGGGCTGGGTCAGTTGTTGACAGGCAACTCGTTATGCTTATTTCCGTCGCTCCAAGCGCAGTGGTGCCCCATCTGCACTAAACATCCTTGAGGAACCGGCGTTCAACGTGACCTGCGGATCCCGATGAGTAGCCGGGAGAGGAGTTCACAATGGCAAAGGCAGTAGGAATCGACCTTGGAACCACGAACTCGGTCGTGTCGGTCATGGAGGGAGGCAAGCCAATCGTCATCGTCAATAGCGAGGGCAGCCGTTTGACGCCATCTGTGGTCGCCTTCACTCAGGCAGGCGAGCGGCTGGTCGGCCAGCTTGCTAAGCGCCAGGCCGTCCTGAACCCGGAGAACACCATTTATTCGGCCAAGCGCTTCATCGGGCGACGCTACTCCGAAGTTCAATCGGAAATCAAGAACGTACCCTATCGCGTAGTTTCCGGGCCCAACGACGCCGTCCGCTTCCTCATTATGGGGAAGGAGTACTCCGCCGAAGAGATCTCGGCGCTCATTTTACGGCGCCTTGCCGACGATGCCGCGAAGTACCTGGGGGAGAAGGTCACGGATGCTGTAGTTACCGTTCCAGCGTATTTTAATGACGCGCAACGGCAGGCTACCAAGGACGCCGGCAAGATCGCGGGTTTGAACGTACTCAGAATCATCAATGAGCCGACCGCCGCGGCACTGGCTTACGGTCTCGACAAAAAGAAGAACGAAACCATTATGGTTTTCGATCTCGGCGGCGGAACGTTTGACGTTTCGATTCTGGACGTGGGCGAAGGTGTCTTCGAAGTCCGCTCCACTTCCGGTGACACTCACCTGGGAGGCGACGACTTCGATAAGCGTTTGGTGGATTGGATGGCCGAGGAGTTCCTGCGGAACCAGGGGATCGATCTCAGAAAAGACCGGCAGGCGCTGCAGCGGCTTACGGAAGCGGCGGAAAAAGCCAAAGTGGAACTCTCGGGAACCGTCGAGACCACCGTTAGCCTACCGTTTATCACGGCGGACGCAACCGGACCGAAGCACCTGGAGATGAAAATTACGCGCGCGAAGTTCGAGCAACTCACGGCCGACCTGGTCGAGCGCTGCGTCGGGCCGGTAAAACAGGCTCTTGCTGACGCGAAGATTACCGAGCGCGACATCGCCGAGGTCATACTGGTCGGCGGCGCAACCCGAATGCCCGCTGTTCAGGCATTGGTGAGAAGGCTCACCGGCGGCAAGGAGCCGAATCAGTCCGTCAATCCGGATGAGGTGGTCGCGGTCGGGGCGGCAATCCAAGCCGGCGTGCTGGCCGGAGAGGTCCAGGGTGTTGTCCTGCTCGATGTGACGCCGCTCTCGCTCGGCCTCGAGACCATGGGCGGGGTCATGACGAAGCTGATCGAGCGAAACACCACGATACCTGTTCGGAAATCCGAGGTCTTCTCCACGGCGGAAGACAACCAGACCGCGGTGGACGTCAAGGTCCTCCAAGGTGAGCGCGAGCTTGCCCGCGAAAACAGGACGCTTGGCACGTTTCGCCTGGAGGGCATCCGGCCCGCTCCACGTGGAGCCCCGCAAATCGAAGTCACGTTCGACACCGATGCGAACGGCATCCTGACCGTTACCGCAAAGGACAAGGACACCGCGAAGGAACAGAAGATCACGATTAGCGGATCGACTCAGCTTTCGAAAGACGAGATCGACCGCATGATCAAGGATGCCGAGGCGCACTCCGATGAGGATAAGCGCCGCCGCGAAGAGATCGAAGTGGCGAACCACGCCGACTCGATCGCATACCAGGTCGAAAGGCAGTTGCGCGAACTGGGCAGCCGGGCGCCCGCCAACGAAAGAGCGCGCGCCGAGCAATTGATTGCCGAGACTCGATCTTTGGTGAAAAGTAATCCACCGGATGTGGCGCGTCTTCGGCAGCTTTCGAGCGACTTGCAACAGATTGCCTACGGGCTGACTGCCGCTCGGTCCGCGCAGCCGTCTGCCGCGGGCACAGGGGAACCACAGCCGCAAGGCAAGGAGCCGGGCTCGGAAGACGTAATTGACGCGGAGTTCAGGCGCGCGGGGTAGCACATGGAACAAGAAAACAACGTCGCAACTTCCGAGCCGGAGGCGGGGCTTGAGCAACTGAAAGCGGACGTGCGCCGCGAACATGAGATGTACCTCCGGGCGCTTGCCGATTTCGAAAACTATCGGCGCCGCGTAGAACGCGACCGCGCGCAGACAGCCGCGGCCGACAAGCGTAGTGTCATTCTTCCCCTGCTCGAAGTGCTCGATGGTTTCGAGCGGGCGCTGCCGTACCTCGCGGATGCGCCGTCCTCTGTCGCCGAAGGTATCCAGGCGGTCTATCGAAGGCTGCTGCACTTACTGGACGCGCAAGGCGTGAAGCCAGTGAAGGCCGTGGGCGAGCCTTTTGATCCCGCGGTACACGAAGCAATCGCAGGCGTGGAAAGCAGCGAATACCCGGCGGGCACGGTAGCCGAGGAGGTGCAGCGCGGGTACCGCTCCGGCGGCGAATTGCTCCGGCCTGCGCGGGTCCGGGTGGCGCAGTAACGGATGGTCTGCCGTGGCGGTCAAATTCAAGGACTATTACGAGGTGCTGGGCGTCCCGCGAACGGCATCTGATGACGAGATCCGAAAAGAGTACCGCAAGTTGGCGCGTAAGTATCATCCGGACGTCAATAAGAACGACAAGGCGGCTGAAGAGAAATTCAAGGAGATCAACGAAGCTTACCAGGTGCTATCAGACCCCGAAAAGCGTAAGAAGTATGACGAGTTGGGTCCGAACTGGCAAGCTGGTTCCGAGTTCACACCTCCGCCCGGTTGGGAGACCGGCGGGCGAGCCGATTCTCGGGATTTCGGCGATATCTTCGGCGCCGGCGGTCAGACTGGTTTCGGCGATTTCTTCGAAAGCGTATTCGGCAGGCGCGCCGGCGCGGCCGGCAGGGGCGGCGCCGCGTTTCGGAGCAAGGGCGAGACGATTGATGCCGAAGTCCCGCTTACGCTCGAAGAGGCGCATCACGGCGTCACGCGGCGCATCAGCCTCGAAGCGGCCGAAACTTGTCCCACTTGCGGTGGAACCGGCGCCAAAGATGGCAGAACGTGTCCTACCTGCCGCGGTTCGGGTGTGGTTCGCCGGCCGAAATCGCTGGAGGTCACCATCCCGCCAGGCGTGCACGATGGCTCGATTATCCGCTTGGCCGGTCAGGGCGAGCCCGGCATAAACGGTGGTCCTCCGGGGGATCTGCGCCTTCACGTCCGCCTCGAACCGCATTCTCTTTTCCACGTGACGGAAAGTGGCGACATGGAAGTAGAACTTCCGGTAGCTCCCTGGGAAGCCGCGCTCGGGGCGCGAGTTCGGGTTCCAACTCTCGACGGGACAGTCGAGATGACCGTTCCGGCGGGAACGCAAGGCGGCCGGCGGCTCCGGCTGCGCGGCCAGGGCTTGAACCGGCGCGGTGGAGGGCGTAGCGATCTTTACGTGAAGATCAAAATAGTGATTCCGCCAAGGTTGAGTTCAAAAGAAAGGGAGCTGTTCGAGAAACTCGCTACCGAATCGCGTTTCGACGCCCGGGAGTTACTGCCGGTTCGCCGATAGTGCGCCACTCCCTTGGCAGTGGCTGTGCAGTTGAAATGTCAGGACTGGTGATGAATGCTCTAGTGCGCAGACATCCGGTACAAAGGAAGTATCTGGAATTCACGCAGGATCTTATTGTCTCGGGGCTGTGCCTGCTGTTGTTCGTCATCATGGGTGTCAAGCTGGTCGACCTGGCGCGAGCGGTGTTCGGAGGGACCGACTTCTCGCTGGTTATCGGTGAGATTCTCTTCATCCTCGTGCTCCTGGAATTGTTCCGCCTGATGCTCATTTACCTCGACGAGCACCGCGTTTCCGTGGCCACTATGGTCGAGGTCGGAATAGTCAGCACGCTGCGCGAAGTCATTTTGCGGGGAGCCCTTCACGTTGACTGGCCACAACTCTTGGTGGTCTGCGCATTCATGCTCACGCTCGGCGCCGTGCTGCGCTTCTCGGGAATCCGGCTTCACCCGAAGGGTGGCGTCATCGGAACGGACCCCACGCCACAATCGCCAGAAGGCAACTTGCCAACAACAAGGCTTCCCATGAGCGGCAACGAGGGCGAGTAGATAGGGCACGACAAACGTTCTATGCGAGGTGACCATGGCAACTGCCATCGACAACACACTGGTACGGGAGATACGGACGCATGGCCCGAAGCCCGCCGGGCCTTGCGCCATGGTGATTTTCGGGATTACCGGCGATCTGTCAAAGCGGCTTTTGCTGCCGGCGCTATACAACCTGGCGGCGCAGGGACTTCTCTCCGAGCACTTTACGCTTGTCGGGTTCGCGCTTTCGGACATCGGCGAGGAGGAGCTTCGTCAAACGCTGGAGAGTGATCTTAGGGATGCCTGCGGTAGCGAGTGCAATTTCGAAACTGTACGCTGGCTGGTCACCCGGTTGCGCTACGTATCGTCGGATTTTGAATCCCCGTCCGGATGGCACAAACTGCACTCGGTCCTCGAGGAGGTAGACCGCACAGAGCGCGTGGGCGGCAATTACCTTTTCTACCTCGCCACGGCGCCCGAGTTCTTTTTGCCGCTGGTGAAGCATCTGGCAGCCGAAAACCTGCTCGACCAATCGGGGCACTGGCGCCGCATCATCATCGAAAAGCCTTTCGGCCATGACCTGGAGTCGGCGCGTGCCCTGAATGCGTCGCTCCTGAAGGTAGTCCACGACGATCAGATCTACCGGATCGATCACTATCTGGGCAAAGAGACCGTTCAAAATATCCTGGTATTACGCTTCGCGAACGGCATCTTCGAGCCGGTCTGGAACCGCCGTTACATCGACCACATTCAGATCACGGTTGCGGAATCGGTCGGTGTAGAGCGGCGCGGCCGGTATTACGACCACACCGGGGCGCTGCGGGATATGGCGCCCAATCACCTGGTCCAGCTATTGGCGTTGACGGCCATGGAGCCGCCGGCTTCTTTCTCCCCTAACGCCCTCCAGAACGAGCAGGTCAAAGTGTTGGAGGCGGTGCCTCCCATCCGGCCGGAGGAGTGTGTTGCCTGCGTGGTACGGGGGCAGTATACGGAGGGGATGGTTAGCGAGGCGATGGTCGCTGCATACCGCGAGGAGCCGTATGTGGACCCGAACTCACAGACGGAAACTTACGTCGCCCTGAAGATGGCGGTGGATAACTGGAGGTGGGCGGGCGTCCCCTTCTATCTACGGACCGGCAAACGGCTGCACCGGCGGAATACCCGAATTGTGGTTCAGTTTCGCAATGCTCCGCTGGAATTGTTCCGCCGTACCGGGGCATCGCCCCCGCGGGCAAACTCGCTGGTGCTGGGAATCCAACCCCAGGAGAACATCTGCCTTGAATTTGAAGGCAAGGTGCCGGGCCCGGTGATCGAGACCACGACCGTGCGGATGGACTTCGATTACAGCGAACACTTTCGAGTGGAGCACCGGACCGGGTACGAAACGCTTCTATACGATGCCATGATCGGCGATGCGTCCCTATTCAAGCGAGCGGACATGATCGAGGCCGGGTGGGCTGTGATTCAACCAATTCTGGACGCGTGGGCAGCGGGACAGGGCGGCGAACCTGACCGGTACGCGGCCGGCTCCGAAGGGCCTCGTTCGGCCGACGATATGATCCGCACGGGGGGCCGTGCGTGGCGGCCGTTCTGATCCCGGCGATTGCCTGAGGGGCGGTGAGCCATCTCGGAACTATCTACCAAGACGAAGGTGGTCGTAGCGACTACCGTCATGCTGAGCTTCATCAGCTTCTGGCGCGCCGCGGCAATCGTGTTGAGCGATCTTGCGTCATCGGCCTACTATGCCGGGGGGATTGCCGAGAGCACCATAGGGAGGCCCGCCCCCTGGTTCATCCTCGGGGTCATGCTGTTCGGTTTTGCAATCCGGGCGATATACCTGGAAAGCTCCAGCATGTTTGTCCGGGGAGGTGTGTACCGCGTCGTCCATGACGCCCTCGGGCCGACGGCCGCCAAGCTCTCAGTATCGGCGCTGATGTTCGACTACGTGCTGACGGGCCCTATCAGCGGCGTCAGCGCGGGCCTCTACCTGGCGGGGTTCCTCAACGATATCGCCGCCTATCTGAACCAGCCTTGGCACGTGCCGGCGCGGGTAGTGGCCGTCGTGTTTGCGCTGCTTGCCACAGTCTACTTCTGGTTCGAAAACACCGTCGGAATGCAGGAGGCGAGCGGGAAGGCTCTGCGGATCATGCAGATCACTACCGTGATGGTCGTGATTCTGATCGCCTGGTGCCTGCTGACGATGTGGAAACATGGATTTCAGCCGGTGCCACTGCCCACAAGGCAAAATCTGCACTTCGGCCCGGATTCGCTAGGTTGGCTCGAAGGCACTGCGGCGGCCAATATCACCGCGATTGCCTGGATGGTTGGACTCGGGCATTCGCTGCTCGCGATGAGCGGCTTCGAAACCATGGCGCAGGTCTACCGTGAACTCGAAGCCCCCAAGCTAAAGAACCTCAAGCGCACGAGCATGGTCGTGATCCTGTACGCACTCGTGTTTACGACGTCGGTAGCGTTCTTCGCCGTGATGCTGATTCCCGACGCCGAACGCGCCAGGTATCTGGATAACCTGATCGGCGGGCTCTCTATGGTTCTCGTCGGCCCGCCCGCGCTGAAGCTCCTGTTCCACGCGTTCGTGGTCCTTGTTGGGATTCTGATCCTCGCGGGCGCTGTGAATACCGCGATCGTGGGGTCGAACGGCGTCCTCAACCGGGTGGCCGAGGATGGCGTGCTGCCGGATTGGTTCCGCAAACCTCACCCCAGCTACGGAACCACGTCGCGGATCCTGAACCTCATCGTGCTCCTTCAGATTGCCACGATCCTGTTGAGCCGGGGTAACGTGCTGCTTCTCGGCGAGGCCTACGCCTTCGGGGTCATCTGGAGCTTTACGATGAAGTCGCTGGGTGTACTGGTGCTTCGCTACCGGCGCCCGGAGCCGCGCCCGTGGAGAGTCCCGCTCAACCTCCGGGTGCGCGGCAAGGAACTTCCCGTAGGTCTAATCCTGATTACGCTCTTCCTCTTTACGCTGGCTGTGATCAACCTCCTGACCAAGAAGACCGCAACTATCGCGGGCTCCACATTTACCGCGGCGTTCTTCCTGCTGTTCCTTTACTCGGAGCGCAAAAACCGCGGCGGCCGCGAGAAGACGCGGTGTGATTTTGAGAAATTTCGGTTCGAAGAGCCCGCCGAACTGTCGACGGAGGCGCTGCACGTGCGTGAGGGCAACATTCTCGTCTACGCGCCTGACGCCGGCCGGCTGGACCACGTGTCCCGTGTGCTCGACGAGACCGATACGGAAAAAGAAGATGTCATCGTCCTGGTGGTACACCGGCTGGCGCAGACCGCCTCGGCCGAGCACCCGCTCGACGTCAACCAGATCTGCGCCAGCCGCGAGTTGGAAGTATTCACGAGAGTGGTAGCGGTAGCCGAGAAAGCAGGCAAGCCCGTAACGCTCCTCGCGGTCCCGGCCAGGGATCACTATTGTGCCGTCGTGCACACCGCCCAGAAACTCCAGTCGTCGCGCATCGTCGTGCGGCAGCCCGCGGGTCTCACACCCGACGAGGTGGCCCTCCGGCTTGGGCGCGCTTGGGAACAACTGCCGCAGCGCGTGCCTTTAATCGTCGAGGTTGTCCCGGACGGGGCGGGTGAGTCCCTGGTATTCTCACTCGGGCCGCATACACCCCGGTTGCGGTACTCGGATATCGAACTCGTGCACCGCCTCTGGCGTGAGCTTAAGGATCGATACGGAATCGATGCGAACCTGCACCACCGCGACGTAGTAGGGGCGGCTCTCCGTCACTTCCACAAGGAACTCCATTCACAACCCGGCGCCGTGCTGGAAGACCTCCGCCGGGAGATGCAGCCACCCCCAAAGCAATGATCCCGTTGGCCGTGGCCAAAGGGCCAACAGCGGCGTCTGCCGGTAGACGCCGTTTCACGCTGGCGCGGTACCCTTGCGCCAAACAGGCGTGCGGCAGCGCCCGGTGAAATCAGGCAACAGGTGAAGAAATGACCTGGAAATCGCAACCTTGCTGTGGAAGCTGATCTGCAGCCCCTCACTTGACCTGATCGATTTCCAATTAAGGTCACCGAAGGAGATGATTGATGGCTACATTAGTCGAGACGCCTCCGCGAACTGATTCATCGATTCGCGAGGCGGTGGTCGCCGAGTTGAAGTGGGATCCACAGATCACCGCTCCGGACGAAATTGCCGTAGCAGCGAAGGACGGCATCGTGACACTTTCTGGCTTTGTTCACAGCTATTGGGAGAAGGACGCCGCAGAACAAGCGGCAAAGAGAGTATACGGAGTGCGGGCAGTCGCGAACGACATTGAAGTCAAGTCGACATGGACGCGAACCGACCCCGAAATAGCCCAAGAGGTGATGCAGGAGATCAAGAACCACGTCAGCCTGCCTGCCGACAAAATCAAGGCGACGATAAGAAACGGGTGGGTGACCCTCGAAGGAACCGTGGACTGGCAGTACCAAAAGGAACTGGCTGAGACCTCAGTCAAGAAATTGAGGGGCATAATCGGCGTCACTAACAACATTGCCGTGAAGCCGAGCGCGAGTGCCACCAACATCAAGACCAGAATTGAGGAAGCCCTGCGCCGGAACGCGGAGTTGGACGCGCGACGTATCAACGTCGAGGTGCAAGGCGGTACGGTAAAGCTGTACGGGACTGTCCGATCCTGGGCCGAGAAGCAGGATGCGGAACGGGCCGCGTGGGCAGCGCCGGGCGTCTCCGGAGTTGAAAATAACATCACGATCGTTCCCTAAGAGGAGCCATTGCGCGCGCGGTCCGGGACCTGACTGCGCCGGACCGTGCGCAGTGTTGGGCGCTGGCAGCTACGAGTTGCCTACTAAGCGGCTAGCTGCGGGTCGAAACGGATCCGGTTGATCACTCCAAGCACTCCAGGGATGGTCGACATGACCCGCTCCGCTTCCAGCCTTTGGGCCTCGTTCGCAACCGATCCATCGAGAATGATTCGGGCGTCTTGCACGTGGATCCCAATTGTGTCCGGCAGTCTCGCTTCCCTCCGCACCGCAGAGGCGGCACTCTCGATTTCGTGATTGATCGCTGCCTTCTGCTTGTAGACCAGCAGGCTCGCCAGGAAATAGCCCACCACCGCTCCCGCGGCGCACCCGAATGACGCGGCCGCGACAATGGGAACTCCGAGAGGAGTAAAGATAAGCGGGCCGAGCACTATGCCGATCGGGATTCCCACCACCAGCCCCGCGGCTCTCTCGAGGCGATACTTATTCAGCGCAAGGCTCTCCATGGCCAGGTGCTCCTCACAATTGCAAGTCGCACTTACCTTGCCACCAGGTAGTCCCGGCTTGCTTTCGACATCGGTATCGAAACTGCACCAAAGAGAATGATGCCAGAGGAAAAGCGAAACGCTGAGAGGGTCAAGATCTTCGGGACCGCCGGATCTCCCCTCGGTTACATGATCAGGGACTTCCTCCATCGGAGCGATGTCCCCTTTCAATGGGTTGAGCTTAGGAACGACGAGCAGGCCCGCGCTCTAGCGGCCGTATCCGGAGTGCAGGATAGCCGTCTCCCCGTCTGTGTATTCCCGGACGGAACCCGTCTGGAATGTCCGACGATCCGGCAGATTCTCGAGAAACTGGGTTGGTTCCGCGACCCCTCGCGGTCAGAGTATGACCTGGCGATCTATGGCGCCGGCCCAGCCGGCCTGAGCGCCGCTGTCTACGGGGCATCGGAAGGCCTCGCCACTGTGGTGGTGGAGCGGTGGACCGTGGGCGGGCAGGCTGGGAGCACCACCAGAATCGAGAATTATCTCGGTTTTCCCAGCGGAATCAGCGGCGCGGAACTGGCGGAACGCGCGCGCGAACAGGCTTGCCGTTTCGGAGCTGAACTTCTGATCGGGCGCGAAGGTGTCCGTGGCGAGTTCATGCCCGGAAAGGGAGTCGGCTATCTGGCGGACGGCACCAAGATTGTCGCCAGGGCGACGATCTGTGCGACCGGTGTCGATTACCGCAGGCTTAACGTTCCTGGTGACGAAAAGCTGCTGGGAGCCGGCCTCTACTACGGGGCCGGAGCGAGCGAGGCGGCGCTTTGCAGACCTACCGACGATATCTATATTGTCGGCGGCGGCAATTCGGCCGGCCAGGCGGCTATGCATTTTTCGCGTGTCGTGAGAAGCGTGACGATCGTGGTCCGGGGTGCATCTCTGAAGGAAACCATTTCGCAGTACCTGCTCGACCGCATCCAATCGTCGCACAGGGTCCGAGTGCTGACCAACAGTGAAGTCACGGCGCTCGAAGGAGATTCCATGCTCGAAGCGATCATCGTTAGGAACCAGCTCACCGGAGAGCAGAAGCGCTTTGCGACTCACTGGCTCTTCGTCTGCATCGGAGGAGTTCCGCGTACGGAATGGGCGGAGGAAGTCGGCATTAAGCGCGATGAAGCCGGCTACCTGATTACCGGGCCCGATCTATCGCATGGGCAAAATCCACCCGAGAAATGGCCGCTGGACCGGCCGCCGTATTACCTGGAGACCAGTATGCCCGGAGTCTTCGCGGCCGGCGATGTGCGCCACGGGTCGATCAAGCGGTGCGCGTCCGCAGTTGGCGAAGGCGCGATGGCGGTGGCCTTCGTGCATAGATACCTGGCGGGGGGATAAAACTATGGCTGTCAAAACAAAAGAGAAGCCGGGCGCCGCGAAAACCGGCGAGCCGATTCCGGAAACGATGCTGGCAGCGGCATGCGACCGCTTTGGCGGGCCGGAGGTGCTTTCACCTCACAAGCTGGCGCTACCGGAACTCGGCAGCGGCGAAGTTCTGATCGAGATCGACACCGCGGGCGTCGGAATCTGGGACGCCGAAATGCGGGCCGGCGAGATCCCGCTGGAAGGCATCACATTTCCGCTGGTGCCGGGTACCGACGGATCCGGAAAAGTCGTTGCCATGGGTTCGCACATCCGGCGCTTCCAGATTGGCGATTCGGTTTACGCATACAGCTTTGCGAATCCGAAGGGCGGATTCTACGCGCAGTATGTTGCGGTCGATGCCGATAAGACGGCGGTAATTCCCAAGAATCTGGACCTGCACGAAGCTGGCGCAATCGCGACAACGGGCTTGACCGCACTCCAGGGAATCGACGACGTCCTCAAGCTCCGCAGAGATGAAAGCGTGATCATCCATGGCGGCTCGGGCGGTGTTGGAACTTTGGCGATCCAGTTCGCAAAACTGCGGGGCGCCCGGGTGCTGGCAACCGCATCCGGGGAGGATGGGCAGGCTCTCGTGCGGAAGCTTGGCGCCGATGCCGCCGTGGATGGCCGTCACGGCGATATCGCACGTGCTTCACGGTCATTTGCTCCCAACGGGATTGATGCCGTTCTGGCGTTTGCCGGCGGCGACAGCCTGGAGCAATGCCTGAATGCGCTCCGGCCAGGAGGTCGGGCCGCATGGCCGAACGGCGTGGAGCCGGTTCCGGAGGAGCGCAAGGGGATTCACGTGTCGTCCTACGATGCTGTCCCCGGCATTCGCGAGTTCGAAGCTCTGAACATGGCAGTGGAAGCATCCCGGCTGCAGGCGCCGATAGCCGCCAAATTCAATCTGGCCGAGGCGGCCAAGGCCCATCAGCGAATCGAACAGGGACACGTGCTCGGCAAGATCGTGCTTCGGGTAGCGTAAACCTCTCGGGAACTTCGGCTACTGCCGGGTGGCCCGTCTGGCACTGGATATGCACTATACAAGATTGCCGGCGCGGACTTTCAGTATTGCGGTGGACCCGTGCGCTGGAATTCCGTCGAACGCCGGCCGGGAGGGAAACATCATGGCGAGAGTAAAAAATGATGAGCACCAGGCGCCGGAACGCGCCGGCGGCTATCCGCTTCGCGTGTCGATCGGACCCGCCGACCTTTTGGGCATGGGCCCATATTCGTTAATGCGCCGAATGTCGGAGGAAATGGACCGCATGCTGGCCCGATCCGCGGGAGCGACCGAAGAGGAACGCATCGCTTGGGCGCCAGTAGTTGAGGTCGCGGAGACCCAGGGCGATTTCATCGTCCGGGCGGAACTGCCAGGCGTAAAGCCCGAAGACGTCAAGCTCGAGGTCACAGGTGAATCGATCGTATTGCAAGGAGAGCGCAAATTCGAGCAGGAAAAGCAAGGTGAAGGCGGCATCCACCTGACCGAGCGTCGTTACGGGCGGTTCTATCGGAGCATCCCGCTTCCGGAGGGAGCTAACGTAGACCAGGCTAAAGCCAAATTCGACAACGGTGTTCTCGAGATCAGGGTTCCCCTGGAAAAGAAAGCGCAGCGGCGCGAGATTCCAATTGAGGGCTCTTCGCAACGTGAGCAAAGTGCTCAGACCGGGCAGAAGACGCCGGAAAAGGTGGCGTAGTTATGGGAGTTGCATTAGCGAGAAACTGGTGGTCCCTGGTGGTTCGAGGGCTGGTAGGGATCGCCTTCGGCGTAATTACTTTCTTTTGGCCTGGCATTACGCTCATCGCTCTGGTCTTTCTATTCGCCGGCTATGCGCTGATCGACGGTGTCATGAGCATCGTGGGTGCGGTGCGCGCCGCGGCGAGGCACGAGCGGTGGGCCGCCCTGATCATCGAAGGTATCGCGGGAATTGGAGCGTGCGCCGTAACCGTGCTCTGGCCTGCCATCACGGTGCTGGGGCTCGTAATCGTCATCGGAGCTTGGGCTATCGTGACCGGCGGCTTTGAAGTCGCCGCGGCGATCCGGCTCAGGGAGTACATTTCCGGCGAGTGGCTGCTGGTCTTGGGCGGGATCGCTTCCATTATATTCGGAGTCCTGATCCTGGCCGTACCGGCGGCCGGAGCGCTGGTGGTCGCTCTATGGATTGGCGCTTACGCTTTCGTTTTCGGCGTTCTGCAGATTGCCCTCGGAATCCGGTTGCGTGAGTTCCGTGGAAACCTGTGGAGCGGACCGACTGTTCCGGCGCCCGCGCACTGATTGTGCCGGAGCACTTCATGAACTACTGTCCTCCAGGGTCCTCGAAGGCCCTGGAGGACTCTTTATTTCGGTGTTGAACGATTTACTGCAAGCGGGAGGCGACGCCGCCCTGCTTAGCATCTAAACTCCTGCGACATCGCAATCGTGAACGCCCTTCGTTCTACGGGCCTTAGGAATTGGCCGGTTTGGGAAGGCCAGAACGGAATGCGCCATTTTGGTGAACGGGACCTCCAGATCTGCATCTGCAAGACGCTTCACGATGCGACTCTGAAACTCGAGCGGCATCTCAAGAAACGGAAGCGCCACACCGCTTCCTCCTGGAACGGCCGAAGCTGACCCTGGAACTCCGCTTCAATCGCGGCACCGGCGTATCGTTCGTCCCGAACCTCGGGCCGGATTTTATGGGCTTCGAGCAGAGCCAGGGTTTCGGTCAGACATCCACGAGGCACAGCGATATGCTGGATTGCAAGGAATCACGAGCCAACCAAAAACTCCCATTAACTCCCAATAACCTGATCCGCCGTCTTGTGGTCCGGGATTTCCCTTATTTTCATGGGCTTCAGGACCATCTCAACGACTTTGCCATGGGCCTGACGCTTGCTCTCTGTCATGGCCTTGCCGTAAATATTCATCGTGGTCTGGATACTTGCGTGGCGCATCAACTCCTTTTGGACTCCCATTGAACGCCCCAATCTCATCCAGCCACGACCGATAGCTGTGGCGAAAAGTATGCCACCCGATCCCCTCGCTAATTCCGCATCTCTGGCCTCAGCGGGTAATTCCAAAGTGCACCGATTTCGGCGGCAAGACGCCCTTTGCTCTGACGCGGGAACGGGCGGAGGCACCTCACCGGCGAGGTGCGGCCCACGTCGGATTCGTTCGTCGGCGCGCGTCGGCCTTGGTACGTCATCGACAAATTCACGGACCGCGAGGATGTGCGGCGCATGCTGCTGCTCCTCTTCGAGGAAGTGCTGCAGGAACGGCTCGGCTACGACCTGATTCGCGAGGTTCAGGTGCTCACGCCGACGCACAAAGGCCCGCTCGGCACAGTGGAGTTGAATATCGAGTTGCAGCGACTCTTGCAGCAAAAGTTGTTCGGCGTCGATGTGGCTACCGTCGAAGCTGGGCATCGCGCGCGGCCATATCCGGGCGACAAGGTGATCCAGACGAAGAACGACTACGAATTGGGCGTCATGAACGGCGCGATGGGCGTCGTGATTGACGCCACGAAGGACGGCAGTCTTTCCATCGATTTCGATGGCCGGCGAGTAAAAATCAAGAGTAGCAGCGATGCGCTCGGCAATATCCAGTTGGCCTATGCGACGTCGATTCACAAAGTGCAGGGATCGGAATTTCCCTGCGCGGTCGTGATCGCCCATAAGTCGCACTTCTTCATGCACCACCGCAATCTGCTGTACACCGCGGTAACGCGCGCGAAAGACTCCGTGATTCTTCTCGGGGACCGGTGGGGCATCGACAACTGTGCCGCCAAACGCCAGGTGGACCGCCGAAACACTTTCCTCTCGTTCCTTCTCCACCCGGAGACACGGCAGTGACTGCGCCTCCGGTAGACGTCCACACTTACTACCGGCAGGTGACCGATATAGACATCGGCGAGATCGCCCGCGAACTCCTCGGCGACCGCATTACGCAGGAATCGCGGCAGACCCTGTTCTGCGACTGCCCGAACCACCGGAGCCAGTCGCACCGTTCGCTTCACGTCTGGCTCGACAAGCAGGGCTGGTTTTGCCACGCCTGTGGCACCGGCGGCGATGTGCTGCAGTTGGTCGAGTTCGTCCGGTTCGGCGGAGTCACCCGCGGGCAGTCTGGCTCCATGCCGGACTCCCACCGGCAGGCGCGCGACTTCCTGGCGGCACGGGTTCGGCTGCCGCCGCTGTCGAAGCTCGCTTCGGGCAGCCCGGAACAGGCCGAGGAAGCTCACCACCTCGCGCTTCGCGTACGTGAGGCGCTGACCGCGTTTGCAGACTCGTATCACCAGCGCCTGGTCGGGAATCCGGAAGTCCTCGCCTGGTTTCGGGAGAAATACGGAATCAGCGAGGAGACTGTCAGCCGGCTCCAGATCGGGTATGCGGAGAATGGCCTGCCCAGCGTAGCGCGCACATTGATGGACGGGCCGGGCGCCTTCACCATGCGCGAACTGGCGGCCACCTCCGTCTTCCGGCCCACCGCGCAGGACGGGCTGGTCCCGTTCTTCGATGGCCGGATCGTCTTCCCATATTGGAGTCGCGGGCACGTCGTCTTCATGATCGGACGGAGCACGCCTTGGACACCGGATCACGAATGGGAAAAGTCGAAGTACAAGAAGCTGGCGATCCACAACGATCGAAACAACAGCCACGTTTCGCCATACATCCGGAACGACGTCCTCTACAACGAGGATGTGCTGCTTGCACGGCCCGAGCGGGTCATCATCACCGAAGGTGTTACGGACTGCATTTCCCTGATGGAGCACGGATTCCCGGTGGTGTCGCCGGTGACGGTGCAGATCCGCGAGGCCGATTGGGAACGGCTGCTGCCGAAACTCGCCGGCGTGAAGACCGTCTATATCTGCCAGGACAACGAGGTTTCTGAGGCCGGAATGCAAGGCGCGCTGAAAACGGCGCGCATCCTGGCACAGCACGGAATCGCCACCCGGGTGGCCGTCTTACCTCATGGCAAAAAGCAGCAGGCCGCGCGCGAGGCGCTCGCCAGTCTGCCTGGCGGCAGCGCCGAGGCCGACGCGTTGATGGCCGATGCGAAGATCGATGTCAACGAGTTCTTCGCGTCCGGCAAGACGGCGGCCCGACTTCGAAGCCATCCTCGCGGCCGCTCAGACCCCGCTCGAACTGGCGATCTCGAAACTGAGCACCGAGGTGCCTGACGGTGATCTCAGCCGGTTGCTCAATCCGATCCTGTCGGAGGTTGGCCGGCTCGATCCCATTCAGCAGGACTGGCACCTCAGGTTGATCCAGACGCGGTGCGGCAAGCTCCGAATGCCGGTCGCCACGTTGCGGAAGCAGTTGAAGGTGGTAGAGATC
>CAWCLV010000003.1:0-385526 GCA_963796485.1 Bryobacterales bacterium | reverse complement strand
AAAGGACTGGTGGGACTTTGGTGGGACTCGACCCGGGAAAGGTGGGGAAAATCGGGTAAACGTGGGGAATTCCCACACGCGCGCACGAAATGGCGCAATCTCTTGTAACGCCTTGTGTTTTCTGGGAGTTGCTTGGAACTAAAGGACTTAAATTGGCTCCTCAGGTAGGACTCGAACCTACAACCCTTCGGTTAACAGCCGAATGCTCTACCATTGAGCTACTGAGGAGCAACGTGTTGTCCCTTCATTAAATCAAAGCCCGAGAGACACTGTCAAATCGCCTTGTCAAATCGCCTCACCCATGTGTCGGCCCGTGAGGCTAAGGGCGCGGCCAATCGTGGATTGCAGTCGAAAGCCCCATGCGACATCCTTCGATGCCCGAGCGGTGGATGCAGGCGGTGAAATGGGCAAAACTCCGCACTGCGGCCGCAGTTGGTGGAACGCTCTCTGCCGTCAAATCGCGTAGCTCGCTAACGGTGCGCGTTCATAGTCTCGCTGAATAGCGCGCAGATTGCCTGGCGCAGGTTGTGTTTGACTACCGGGCCGGCGGTGGTGAATTCGAGGTAGGCGCGTCCACCCGGCCCGTAGCGGGGCCACGGCGGCAACCCGCCGCCGTTGGGATCGCCGGTCCGCGCGAAGTTGACCCAGTAGCCCTGCACTTCGGAGGTGCGGCGCGGATCCGGGTCGGCGCTCTCCTTAACGCCGCGCCTGCCGAAGACGTATTGCAACTCGCCCGAGTGGGGTACGCCGGTTGCCGCGGGCCCGGCCGTGAATTCGTATTGATACGTGGCGAAGTGCGCGGCGTTTTCGGCAGCGATCAGCGTGCCCGGGCATCGGAACGCCAGGTCCGTGCTGTACTGAGATCCGGCGCCGCCGTAGGGTGGATAGCTCTTGGCGGTAGCAGCACCAGTCAACCCGTAAAGCGCGAGGGCCTGCGGTGCGAGTGGTCCGTAGAACTCCGACACCGCTCGCTTGAGCGCGGAAGCGTCACCGCTGAACTCGAACTCGCGGCCGTTATTCCCGATAAGGAACGGCACCGGAGCCTGGCGGCCTGCCCGGAAGCTCTCGTCCGGCCCCTCCGTTACCGCATAGCCGTCGATGCTGGGCTCAGGCCTGCCGTCGCTTGCGCCCATGTAAGGCGGCGATGCCTTCAGGATCTGCTGAGTGGAGAGGGAACGCAGGTAGGACAGCGCGTTGGTCGCGGGAGCGTTGAGCTTTTTGGCGAGCACCACGCCGGCGTGTTCGGCCTGTGACGCGGTGGCTGTCCGCCGTCCCCCGATCATCACTGTGCCGCTCTCGGCGATGGCGCGTTGAAACAGCCCGCGCGCCAGCGGCGAGACCATCAGGAGGCCGGTGTTCATCGCCCCGGCTGACTGGCCGAAAATAGTTACCCGAGCCGGATCTCCGCCGAAGCCCGCAATGTTGTCGTGTACCCAGTGCAGCGCGGCAATGAGGTCGAGCAGACCATAGTTGCCCGAGGCGTGGTGCGCAGACTCAGCCGTCAACTCGGGGTGCCCGATGAACCCGAACACGCCGAGCCGGTACTGCACCGTCACCACCACCACGCCGCGGCGCGCCAGCGGCTCACCGTCGAAGGGCGGCTCGATGCCGCCCGCACCCAACGCCGATCCGCCCATGTTGGCGCCTCCGTGGATCCAGACCATCACCGCCTGCTTTGACTTGGGGGGCCACTCGGCGTTCCAGATGTTGAGCGTGAGGCAGTCCTCGCTGCCGAGCGCGGCGGCGCGATCGTTCCAGCCGGCGGCTATCTGCGCGCAAGGTGCGCCGTACTTTGTCGCATCGCGCACACCGCGCCAGGGCTGCACGGGGTGGGGCTCGCGCCAGCGCAGCGGGCCCGCCGGCGGCTGAGCGAAGGGTACTCCCTGGAAGACCGCGCCTTCCGCGCCGAGGTAACGCCCCTGTATCTTGCCGCCCGTCACATCCACCACCGGGCCGGAGGCGCCCAGAGCCCACGTAGCCGCCAGAATCATCGTCACGAATGCCTGCGGGACCTTCATCGCGATTCCTTTCCTGCGCCGCCACCCTGTACGGGCAAGGCGCGCGCACCCCCCTTCTGCGCGTCTCTGACTCTGGACCGGGAGAGTCTGGACCGGGAGACTCCGGACCGTGGTCCGCACGAGCCCGAACTCACTGTTTGATGACGGTTCCATCCGTCAGCCGCAGGTCACCCCAACCTCCATTCAGACGCCCTTGCTCTCCCCGCTCGTTCACGCCGTATGGGTACTTGGCGGCGAGTTTTTCATCCACTTCGATACCCCACCCAGGCGCGGCGCTGGCCCACAGGTAACCGTCTTTGAAAGTGGCGCAACCTTTGAACATCTCCGCGGAGATGCCGCCGATCAGGCCGCCCTCCTGGATGCCAAAATTGTAGCTGGCGAGATCGAGATGCAGCTGGGCGGTGTGGCCGACGGGAGAAACGTCGCCCGGGCCGTGCCATGCGGTTTTGACGCCGAAGGGCTCTGCGAGCATCGCGATCTTGCGCGCCACGCTGACGCCGCCTACCTGCGAGACGTGGCAGCGGATGAAATCGATCAGGCGCCCGGTGATCAGGGGCGTCCACTCGTGCGGGCTGTTGAACAGTTCGCCCATGGCGATGGGAGTGGTCGATTGGGATCGCATTTCGCGGAACCAGTCGTTGTCCTCGGGCGAGAGAGGATCCTCGAGGAAGTACAGTTTGAACTGCTCGCAATCTTTAACGAACTGAATGGCCTGGCGGGGCTCATAGCGTTCGTGCATGTCATGCATCAGTTCCACCTCGAAGCCGAGTTCTTTGCGGCAGGCCTCGAAGACGGCGAGCATGCGGCGCAGGGCGGGCCCGCGGTCGAAGACCGGACCTTCATGCAAGCCGCGGTCGGCAGATCCCCGGCCGGCGCTTTGAGGCTGGGGGGCGCCGTTTCCGCCGCGGCCGCCACGGACGCCCGCGCTCACACGCACGTGTTTATAGCCGCGCGCCATGGCCTGCCGTACGCCTTGCACCACGTCTTCAGGCTCGGCGCCGCCGGCGTTGGCGAACATCTGCGCAGCCTCCCGGCATTTGCCGCCCCAAAGATCGTAGACGGGCATTCCCGCCTGGCGGCCCTTGATATCCCACAGTGCCTCATCCACCCCGCTGATCGCGTTGTTGAGCACCGGGCCGTTGCGCCAGTAGGAGCTGTCGTAGCACATCTGCCACGTATCCTCGATCCGGT
Organism: Bryobacterales bacterium; assembly: GCA_963796485.1. Lineage (GTDB taxonomy): Bacteria > Acidobacteriota > Terriglobia > Bryobacterales > Bryobacteraceae > CAWCDJ01. Next base: position 382,317 of record CAWCLV010000003.1, on the reverse strand, counting down.
CGGTGGGCTTGCCGATGAGAAGCGGCTTCAGATATTTCTCCACCGCCAGGTTGACCAGTTCGGCACGCTGCGTGAATGTGGCGCAGCCGTATCCGTAGAGGCCGTCCTGATCGGTCACGATTTTGACTACGCTCAGCCGCGCCCCCGCGGGCTGCGTAGCGATCACGCTCACGTCTTTGATTTTGGGCGGAGGCATGCCTCCCACCGCTCTTGCCGCCCTCTCTTGAGCCGGCAGGCGGCGCTCGCCGGTGAATACGGCCGCCGCGCCTCCGGCGATCATTCCCAATGCCGATCGTCTATCCATAACGGTTCTCCTAGCCCCGGCGCCCGGCCGGCCGGCGGAACTGGCGAGGCCCGCCATAGTCGCGGAACTTGAAAGCCATCTCCTTGATGGTTCCCCCTACCACTTCGATGCGCCCCAGGTCGCGTGTGCCCACGCCCAACTCTTCGGCCAGACGAAGGGTGTTGTCGCAGGTCTCAAACGGCGCGGTACCACGGTCCGCCATGGGGTCGAAGCCCATCAGCGCCATGGCGACGGCGTCGGTGCTCACAGGATTGGTGCCGGCCACCAGAATTCCCGGGCTGACCGCTACGGTGGTACCGGGCCTCGGAAGTTCGGCGCCGGCGATGGTTTCGATCCCTTCAATGATTTCGAGGCCGGGCGTAGTCGCCGCGGAAAGGTCTGCGACTATGCGTGGAATTCTGTAGCCTGCCTGGCGCGGCGTAGTGGGATCCTTTTCCGGAGGCGAACTCTTCGGCGGCTGCCGGCTTCCGTTGTGCCCGATCTCCTGGCGCCCGCCGTATGGAACCGGGGCCGGTTCGTCCGCCGGGACCTTGTTGCCGTAGATGGTCGTCGGCGTGATGCCGAACAGGTTCTTGATGGAGAGGGTGACTCCGGCGGTGCCATGTTCCTTGAGCTTGGTCATGGAAACCAGCACGTCGGACTCTGCGTACGCCGTACTCAAATCGAATGCCGGGAAGATGTGGCCGGTGTGCGCCACCGGAAAACGGGTGTATGGCTTTGCGCCTTTATAGGGCATGTTGGTGTTGAGCAGCTCTACGCGAGGTGCGGCGCCAAGCAACAGGTTGGGATCCCACCCTGCCTTGTACATAAACTCTTCGAGCGACGCAGGCCAGACCCACGCGCCTTCGACTACGCGAATACGGCGCGCGCCCGCCTTGTCCAGCAGGTGGATGACCGCGCCGACCGTGCGCGGATGGCTCCAGCAGGAGCGCCCCATCGGAAGGTAACCCAGCCGGACGTTCTCGCCCCCGGTCAGGTTGACTTTGATGGTGACCGTTTTACCCTTTACGAGCCGTCCGATACCGCCCAACCGGTCGAACATTTTTTCAGTGGCGGTGAGAAACTCCGGCCCGTAGCTCTTGCAGCGCGCAACTGCCACAGGCGCAGTGGGCGCGGACGCGCGCAGCCGCAGAGGCTGCGCCATTGCCAGTGCCGCGGCTCCCAACCGTTCGGCAAATTCCCGGCGATTCAATGTCATCTCTTTCCCCTCCAATCTAAGTGTCAAATTGCAGCGCCAGGTATGATCGCGGCGCGGCGGCAGGCACCTGGTATTCCAGGCCCGTGAATTCTTCGGAAGGCTCCGCGCTGAGGGCAACGGGTTCATTTCCGATGCTCCAGAGCCGTGCTTTTGCGAATTGTTCGCGAACCCAGATGGTACGCAGCCCGCTACCGCCCCGCCCGCCGTCCGCGTAACTCACGCATTGCAGCAGCGCCTTACGGCCATCCGCGGCCGCGGTGAAGCGGGTGCACCCGGAACTGGGCGCGTTATAAATCTTGACCAGATCATACCGGTGGCTGAGCAGGAACTGCGTATCGACGGCGACCTGGTAAGGATCGGACAGTGGCTGCCGGGCGACCGCAAGGCGGCCCCTGCCCAAGGCGCGAACCTCGAATTGGGTTGGGAAATCGGTCGGTACCGGCTTCCCCTGCGCGCCCCACCCCGCCCCGGTCACGAGCAAACCACCCCGCTCGACGAATTCCGTCAGCTTGCGGCGCAGTGCCGCGTCGGGCGCGGCGGCATCGGTGTAAAGAAGAGCTTTCAAGCCGGTGAATGGCTGCGCGGCAGCCTGCGATTTCCAGACGACGCGGAAGAGCAGGTCGCGCCGCGCCATGAGGTTGAGAAGCTCGCCGCTCATCTCGAAATCGGCGCCGTTGAAATCCGAGATCACACCTACCAGGCCCAGCGACCGGTAAGACCTCCATCCCGCACGGTCACGGAAAAAGCGCGCGGTAGCGGCAATCTGTTTCCAGGATTGGAGCACCGAACCGGCGCCTTCGGCCAGCGAGGCGCGGAAATCATCGTCCAGCGAAATCAGCCAGCGCCCACCGGCAACTTCGGAATCCGTGATTGCATTGGCATAGCTCTGGGAGGAAAAAACCGCGCCCTTGCCCGGCGGGTCGAAGACAATCCAGAGCGGCGCGCTCAGCCGCGCGCGGGCCAACTGGATGTACCAGCCGTTGGAATCGAGCCAGGGGAGACTCGTGGGTCCGGCATCGGCGGCGCCGCCGCCCTGGGTTGGGTTGACGCCGGGCCAGACGTTGCCGGAAATGGCAACGGCCGGAGCCCGGGAATCCCAGGGCACGTCTTCGCGCGCGCTCCAGATGATCACAGGGATATCGGCGCTTCCCTGGAATCCTCGCACGGCGACTGCGGCCAACCCTGCGGTCTTAGCAGCGGCAAGGGCCTGCTGGTGATTTGCGGTCCCTTCAAGTAATCCGACCACCGCCACCCCCCGGCGGCTTGCAGCCTCGACGAGCGCGGCGGCGCTGCGCCACTGCTCCGCATCGGCGGGCAGGCCGGCGGCCCAGCTGATGACCAAACAATCGATGGGGGTGTTGCGCAGGATTTCGAGCGCTGCCGGTTCATGCCAGCGCTGCAACGCCTGTCGCGCACGCGCACCGAAGCCCTCACTCTTTTCGCGCCGGGCAATCTCCAGCGGACCGCTCGGCCAACGCATCGGAACCGCATTCTCCAGGTTCAGCTCCGCCATGCTTCTCCCTCCCGCCGGACTCGAACATCCCAGTCAGGCGCTTGCAAGTCTGCGAGGCAACCGGCACCGCGGAATAGCCGTTCCGTTTATCCCTCGCGACATTAAGCGTAACGCCAATCGCGTCAGCCATGGTTGCGCCGGCAGAATTCCGCCCGGAAAGCGCGCGCGACATTTTCGGTTATCGTGGAGTGAGCCGGGTTGCCACACTCGAGTAGAACCCGATCCGCGCGAAAGACGGAAGAAGAAGATATGCATACGAAAGAGGTGTTCCCTTATGTCTGAATTAGATCGCCGCTCCACGATTCAGGGACTGATCGGCGCCGGCGCACTGCTGGGCCTGGACGCGGTAATGAGCGCCGAGCCGAGCCCTGACGCCCCGGTCAGCCCCAAAGACAACATCAAAATCACCAAGGTGGAGACCTTCGTTCTGAAGAATTCGTGGGTCTTCGTCAAGATCTCGACCGATGCCGGAATTGTCGGATGGGGTGAGATGTTGAAGGATGACGCCAGGGCGTGCGCGGCAGGCGCACAGGAGGTCGGCCGCTTCCTCGTGGGCCAGGATCCCTGTCGCGTGGTCTATCTTTGGCAGGCGATTCACCGCGGCGCCTTCTACCGGGGCGGTCCGATCAAGACTGCGATTTCCAGCGGCATCGATCAGGCGCTTTGGGACATCAAGGGGAAGGCCTACGGCGTTCCGGTTTACAAACTTCTGGGCGGCCCGACCCGGGACCGGATCCGGGTCTATGGAAGAGTGAGTGAAGAGACCGGCGTCAACGCCATGAAGGTGGGGCCGAACGGCGGCGGACGGGCGCCGATGAAGTACGTGGAGGGGCCGAAGTTCGTCGATGCGGTAGTAGATAACTTCAAGGCTCTCCGCCAGCGGTACGGCCAGGGCGTCGATATCGCGATTGACTTCCACGGCGCCGTGGAGCCGCCGACCGCGATGCTCCTCATCAAGGCCCTCGAGCCGTACCAGCCGTTCTTTTACGAAGAGATCGTGCAGCCGCTGAACGTGGATATCATGGCCGAGCTTGCCAAAAAGACGCATATTCCGCTGGCCACCGGCGAACGAATCTTCACGAAATTCGGATTTAGGGAGATCCTCGAGAAGCATGCTGCGATGATTCTCCAGCCGGACGTGTGCTACGCCGGAGGCATCACCGAGCTCAGGCTGATTGCGGGAATGGCGGAAGCGTACTATACGCCGATTGCGCCGCACAATCCGCAGGGGCCGTGCTCGCTGGCCGCCAGCTACCAGGTGGCCGCTTCCATTCCGAACTTCCTGATTCAGGAGAATGGCGACGCGAATTATTCGGATCTCCTCGCCAAGCCGCTGCCGCCGGTCCGCAATGGGCACCGGCCGCTACTCACCGATCCCGGCCTGGGCATCACGATCGACGAAGACAAACTGCGGGCGCAAGTCGGCGAGCCCAGAGAATACAGGCCCCGCTTCGATCCGGACGACGGGTCCGTAGTGGACTGGTAATCGGGAGGTGAAACGCGCGCGTCCGGGTCCTGCTGCGAGGCCGGTTTGTCTGTGGCGGCGTGTAACCTGAAAAGAATGCGGCATGGTTTCACCAGGCGCGAGGTTCTTCAGGCCGCGGCGGCTCTCGGCGGCATCCGGCTGGCCCGCGGCCAGGAGGGGACGGTCTTTTCCACGGATGTGAAGGTGGTGAACGTCCTGGCCACCGTGCGGAACAAGACGGGAGCGCTCGTCAACAGTCTCGGCCAGGACGATTTTTCACTCGCCGAAGACGGCCGCCCCCAAACCATCCGCTATTTTTCGCGGGAGAGTGATTTGCCGCTGACCATCGGCCTGATGGTGGATACAAGCGGCAGCCAGCAGCGCGTGCTGGACGCCGAGCGTGGCGCCAGTATGCGCTTTCTGGATCAGGTCATCCGCGAAGAAAAAGACCAGGTGTTCATCATGCAGTTCGATAGCGCCGTCCGGATGCGCCAGCCGCTCACGTCCTCGGTCGGCAAACTCGATGACGCGCTGGCCTATGTGGATACGGAGACTGTGCGGCAATTGCAGATGCAGCAGGGCGGCGGCACTCTGCTGTACGATGCTGTGGCCCGGGCGTCCGGCGACGTGATGAAAAAGCGGACCGGTCGGAAAGCTCTCATCGTGCTCTCCGACGGCGTGGACTTCGGCAGCTACGGCACGCTCGAGGATGCCGTAGAGGCGGCCCAGCGCGCCGACACGCTCATCTATTCCATCCTGTACTCCGACCCTGGATTTTACGGAGCTTTCGGGGGCCGCGACGGCCGGCACGTCCTGGAAAAGATATCGAACGAAACGGGCGGTAGTTTTTTTGAGGTTTCAAAGAAACAGCCGCTGGATCGCATCTTCGAAATTCTGCAAGCGGAACTCCGCAGCCAGTACAACCTCGGCTACGTGTCGGACAAGCCGGTCACCCTTTCCGGATTTCGCACCATTCAATTGAAGGCCAGGCAACAGGGCCTTGTGGTCGAAGCGCGCCGCCAATACTGGGCGCAACGCTGATCTTATGGTCCGCCACCGGCCGGCGGCGGGGTATTTCTGCGCGCCGCAATCGCCGGGGACCGCAAAACGGCACTCACGGGGCGGAGAACCCCGGATTCCGGCCGATAAGCCGTTCGTGGAGCAGATGAGGCGCTTGCCGGGTCCGGGGTTCAGGCTCGTCTGGCGTGTCGCGCTGGTGATAGCCGCCCTGGCATCTCCCTCGAGAGGGCTGGATCCCCGCAGGCCGATCGCCCACTATAGTCACAAGGTTTGGGATGCCGCCGACGGGTTGCCGCAGGACTCCGTGAGGGCGATTGCCCAGACCCGAGATGGATATCTCTGGTTGGGTACGCAAGCGGGGTTGGCCCGCTTTGACGGCGAGCACTTTACGGTCTTTGATCCCACGAACAGTGTTCTGAAGCACGGGCACATCCTGGCCCTCTGCGCCTCGCGGGACGGGTCCCTGTGGATCGGGAGCGGAGATATGGATGGCCTCTATCGCTGGTCGCTTCGGGGCGGGCTGGTCGCGGTCTGGTCAGGCGCCAGCGTTCGGGCTATTTTCGAGGATCGGGATGGCGTGGTTTGGGTCGGCACGCAGGAAAAGGGATTGCTGCGCGTCAGTGCCGAAAACCCGCACTCCCTCCGGATTCGGCGGGACATGCGGGTAGGACATATCAGAGCCATCACCGAAGACACCTCCGGCTCGATGTGGATTGGAACCGATGGTCAGGGGTTGGTTCGCTATAACGGAATCGGTGGTCCGGCGCCGGTAAGGATCGGGGAGTCGTACAGAAGGGTAGTTGCCCTATGGCCGGACCGGGACGGATCAATGTGGGTGGGGACGAAAGACCACGGACTCATCCATCTATCGGGCGCGAAGAGCCAGCATCTCGAAGTCGGCAACATTCGGGTCGGTGATGCCGTCCTGGCGCTGAGGGGCGACCGCGATGGGAACCTCTGGGTCGGCACGGACGGCGGCGGAATCAGCCGCTATCGGGATGGCCGTTTCAGCCAATATGATTCCTCGTCCGGGCTAAGCGGAGACATCGTCCGCGCGATCTTTGAAGATCGCGAAGGGAACCTCTGGCTCGGCACGGCCGGAGCCGGCTTGAACAGGCTCAAGGACGATCCGTTCACAACTTATGGGCGTCAGGACGGACTGTCGAATGGCCTGATCTGGTCCATGGCGGAAGGCGAAAACGGAGCAGTCTGGATCGGCACGGCCGAGGGCTGGCTCAATCGATTGCAGGATGGCTCCATCACCTGCGACCGCGTGGTGGGGCTGGCAGAGCACGACAGCCTCTCCCCCTTGATTTTCGATGGCGCAGGCAACCTTTGGGCCGGGCTTCGATCCGGCAAGGCGCAGCACTTCCGGGAGCTTCGCGTCTCCGGCACGGGGGCAGACGTCGTGCGGCAACTCGATTTCTCCGGACCGATTCGAAGTGCGGCAAAAGCTCCGGACGGCCCGGTGTGGCTTGGATTCGACGACGGTCTGGTGGAAATCGCGGGCGGAGTGCGCCGCCGCACTTATACGACGGCCGACGGTTTGCCGTCGAACTCGGTGCGGGCGGTCGCTTTCGACCATCTTGGCAACATGTGGGTGGCCACGTCCGACGGTTTGGCCAAACGAACCGCGGGAAAGTTTGAAATCCTCGGCAGCAGCCGGAACTCAATACGCGACGATTCGATCCTTGCCCTCTGGGCAGATGACCGCGATTCCTTATGGGTCGGATCGCGAACGGAAGGGCTGTACCGGTTTACCCAAAGCCGGGCCACCCACTATGGCCGCCCGCAGGGCCTGCCGGACAATCAGGTCTTCTCGATTTTGCAGGACGGACATCGCAACCTCTGGCTGACCTGCCGGAAAGGCATTTACCGCGTCTCGATGGATGACATCGACCGCTTCGATTCGGGACAGTTGCATCGCATTCCCACGGTCGTTTATGCGAGCCTTGACGGACTGAAAAGCAGCGAGATCAATTATGATGCCAAGCCTCCTGCCCTGCGTACCCGGGATGGCCGTTTCTGGTTCGCTACCTACGGCGGCGTGTCCGTCGTCGATCCGGAACACCTCCTGGTAAACCGGCACCCCCCGTCCGTCTACGTCGAACGAATTGTGGCAAACGGCACTTACTTTCCCGCCGATAAGGGTCTGACACTTCCCGCGGGATACCGCAACCTGGAGATCGACTACACCGCGTTGAACTTCCGTGCGCCTCAACGCGTGAAGTTCAGGTACCGGATGGAGGGGTTCGATCGCGAGTGGGTGGAAGCCGATACCCGCCGCGTTGCTTACTATACGAATCTTCCGGCGGGCTCCTATAAGTTCCGCGTCATTGCCTGCAACAGCGACGGGTTCTGGAACCTCGAGGGCGGCCGTTTCGAGTTGACCATCCAGCCGCATTTCTATGAGGTCTTCTGGTTCTGGCCTGCGCTGGGTTCGGTTGCCATCGGCGCCACTGCCTTTGCGCTGCGCAGGCGGACCCGGATCTTTCAGGTGCGGCAGGCCGAGTTGGCGTGGCACGTGGACGAGCGCACGCGGGAGCTTCAAGCGGAGATCCAGATCCGGCGCCAGGCGGAGGAGGCCGCTGGCGCTGCCAGCCGCGCCAGGAGTGAGTTCCTCGCCAACATGAGCCACGAGATCCGCACGCCGATGAACGGAATCATCGGCATGACTCAGATCGCGCTCGATCTGGCCCGCGAACCCGAGCAGCGCGAGTTTTTGAGAATCGTCCAGAGTTCCGCGGACTCGCTGATGGGGTTGCTGAACGACATCCTGGACCTGTCCCGAATCGAGGCAGGGAAGATGCGAATCGACCGGATATCGTTCAACGCGCGTGCGTTGGTGATAGAGGCCGCCCAGCTACTCGAAGTCAATGCCCGCGCGAAGGGCCTGTCGATTCGCGTCCACTGTGCGCGAGAACTTCCGGAAACCGTGATTGCGGACCCCCTGCGCCTGAGACAGGTATTGTTGAATCTCCTGGGGAACGCTATCAAATTCACCGAATCGGGGCACATTGAGATTTCCTTGCATTCGGAGAACGAGCCGCCAACGTTGCGTTTCAGCGTGCGCGACACCGGAATCGGCATCCCGCTCGATAAGCAGCAGCAGATCTTCGAGGCATTTACCCAGGCGGACGGATCCATTACCCGGAGGTACGGAGGAAGCGGTTTAGGGCTGACCATTTCGGCGCAGCTCATTCAGTTGATGGGCGGGAGCATACAGGTAAAAAGCGCGCCGGGCGAGGGGAGCCTGTTCGAATTCGCCGTACCGTATCAACCCGACACCGTTCGGGAACCGGCGAAGCCCGCGGAGGAGCGCTCGCAGGAGCCTGCGCGGCGAATGCGCATTCTGCTTGTGGAAGACAATCCCGTCAATCGGATGGTCGCATCGCGGATGTTGGAAAAGCAGGGCCATTCCATCGCCATTTCGGAGAGTGGCGAGTCCGCCTTAGAAGCAATCGGGCGGGAACAGTTCGACGTCATTTTGATGGACGTACAGATGCCCGGGATGGACGGATTTCAGGCCACGGCGGCAATCCGATCGAACGAAGCGGGGAAAATCTCACGTGTGCCGATTGTCGCTATGACGGCTCACGCGATGGCCGGCGATCGCGAGCGTTGCCTGGCTGCCGGGATGGACGGCTACCTGCCAAAGCCTTTTCGACCGGCGGAGCTGTTCGCCGTAATTGCGGACGTCGCGGCGATGCCTCGCACAGCCTAGTGCTACCGCGTGATAAGTCTTCGATACTCGTCTCACAAGCGTAATCCACCGAGCCGCCGCACGCTAGTAAGCGGTGCTTTTGGGTTGGCTAGCCGGCATACGCGCATACGCCGGCGCGGGGAGAATTTACGACCGGCAAGCACATTTCCGTCCCGCAGTCGTGATTTTCGGCGCAGCTCTCGCAAAGCCATCCTTCGCCTTCGTTTACGCATTCGGCGCAGATTTGCGTTGCGGGCTGGTGGCCGCACTTCTCGCAGGCGATCTTGGGGGCATCATTTCGCGCCAGTAGTTCGACTGCGCCCTGCTTCGTCTTCCCGTTCCTGAGACCGGGGACCTTCATGTTGAGTTCGGTCGTCGAACCGTAGTCGTACTCGTAGGTGAACGCCATTCCGGGCTGGAGGACTTGGTCAAGCCGTGCCTGCAGCGGTGAGATCGTTTATTTTATTTGCCGTACTCCATTAATGGTGACGCAATCCAACTTCCTCCAGCGAAATCTCCGGGAAGTATAAGCCTGCATACTGCCGCTTCCACCAGTTTCCGGTACGCAGGCGCTCTTCCGGGGAAGTGAACTCGTAGCGGTAAAGGTCCGCCCGAACGAATCGCGGCGGACGGCCGGGGAATGGATTGGAGCGCAGCAGGCTGAGTGTCTCGCGATCTCCCTCAAGCAGTTTGCCCAGAAAACGAACGAACCACGCGTGGCGCGAGTAGTCGCTCATAGCTGCGAACCACATCAGCCAGTCGAGCCGGAGATGGTAAGGCGCGATTTGAGGCGGCCGGCGGCCGGTGGCTGTCGGCTTGCCGCGGAATTCGTACTCGCGCCACTGGGTCGCGCCGCCTGGAAACGGATCGCTGCTGCCCTTGACCACCACTTCGTGCCTTGTCCGGGTGATTCCGCCGAATGCTCCGTAAGTTCCCACCAGGTGCAACGGGTTGAAGCTGGTATTCATCACCTGTTGCGGCGAGCGCATGTTCGCAATCGGCCGGATACTGAGCGCCGCCACCATCAGCGAGAGCAAAACCACGATGACCTGGTGCGCGAGCGACGGAGTGAATAAGGGCGGCGTTGCTACCGGGATCACCACGCGGAGGACCCGGTCGTCCAACGCGGGGATAGCGAGCACAATGGTCAACAGGTTGAGCCACGACAGATTTCCGCTCGCCATAATGAGACCCTGGAAGGCGATCGTCACGATACCCGCCACCGAGGCAGCCGGCTGCGGCAGGAAGTATCCGAATGGCGCTGCCAGTTCCGCGAAGTGGTTCACCCAGACTCCCGCGCGGCGCGTCCACGCCGGCCCCCAATGGAAGTACCAGCTCAACGGGTTCGGCATGGGCTGCGTCTGGTAGTGGTAATCGAGACAGGTCATGTCCCGCCAGCAGGGATCGCCGCGCAACTTGATCAGTCCGGCGCCGAACATCACACGAAAGCAGAGCCACCGCAGCAGGACAATCATCGCCATCTGGGGGGCAACCGTGAAGCTCCCCAGAAAGATGCTGTAAAAACCCGCTTCGAGCAGGAGGGATTCCCAGCCGAAAGCGTAAAAGGTCTGGCCCACGTTCACGAACGAAAGATACAGTACCCAGAGCAGGCCCCAGATCGCCGCGGAGACGCCTGTCGAGAAGCGTTCGGCAGTTCCGGTCAGGGCCAGGCAGGAAAGTGCCACCCCGAGCCAGGCGGCGGAGGTGAACGCCCAATTCTTCGGAGCCAGATAGAACAGGCTGGGGGATGCGCGGAACGGCACGCGCCGGATCCACAACGGCACCGGGAGCAGGCCGCGTTCGCCGAGCAGCGGCTTGAACTGGTTCACGGCATTCAGGAATGCGATCAGGTAGACGAGAGCCAGGCCGCTTTGGTAAACGGCGCGCGTCAGCCAGTAATTGCCGGCCGTCCAGCCCAGGCTCACTACGGGATCCCCTCATGGGCGGCTTGCACGCTGCGCGCCTGTGCGCTTTTTCCAACCTAATCAGGCCAGGGCGAGAATCCTGTCCAGTGCGGCGGAAACCTGCTTCAACTGGTCCGGCTGGTTCCGGTTATAGCCGATCTCCGGGGCTACGGGCCCACTGTAACCGACTTTCACCAGGGCGGCCATCACCGCCTTCCAATTGACGTCGCCCTCCCAGAGGTCCGCGAACCGGCCCTGCTCGCCGCGCGTGCTGAGCTTGTAGTCCTTGACGTGAACGCGCTTGATCCGCTGCCCCAGCGTGAGAATCCAATCTTCGGGATAGCCGTACTGCATCACGTTCCCGGCGTCGAAATGGCTGCCCACCCAGGGACTGTGGAACTGGTCCACGAAGGCCCGCATTTCGAGCGGGCTGAGCAGGAACTTGTTCCAGACGTTTTCGGGATCGAGCAGCACCCTGGCACGCTCCGCGTCGGGCAACAGCTTCTTCAACTCCGCCGTATAGCGGTCCCAGGTTTCTTGCGAGCCGACCTCGAGTTTGGGGCCGTTGCCGAGCCGGACCGCGTAGAGCAGCAGCGCCCCGCAATGCAGATCGGTCGCGACGGAAATCGCCTGGCGAATCGCCTCGACGCCGCGGGCGCGAATGGCCGGGTCGGGCGCATTCAACGGATTCCGGTGGAGAGGCTCGGATACCCAGAGGGTCGCGATGCGGATTCCCGCCTTTTCGGCGGCATCGGCCAGCCGGCGGGCATCGTCGTGGCTGATGTCGAGCGGCAGATCGGCGCCGACCGCCAACTCGATCGCATCGAAGCCGGCGGACTTGGCCCGGGCGAAGCACTCCGCCCGAGGCATTTCCGCGGGAAAAATGATCGAGCAGATTCCCTTCACGAACCGGGGGCTGGACTGTGCGCCGGCGGGGAGCGCCGCGGCGGCCAGCGGCAAAGCGAGTGCTTCACGACGGGTCATGGTGCACAGTATGGCAGAAGAGGCGGACGGCGAAAAGGGCGGCAGCTCCTCAGGAGCATGGGGTAGCCGGGAACGGAGAACCCGGTTACTATTTGCGAAGGTGCTGCTGCCATGAGCGAACTGACGAGACGTGATTTTGCAAGCGGAGCGGGCATGCTGACGGCGCTCAGCTACTCCCGCATTGCAGGCGCAAACGACCGGGTCGGGATCGGATACATTGGACTGGGAAACCGGGGCGACCAGGTTCACGACGCCTTCCTGGAGCACGGCGATGCGCAGACCGTGGCGGTCTGCGACCTTCGTGACGATTACATGGATCTGGCGGTGCGGAAGTCGCGTGCCAATCCTAACCGGTACAAGGAATACAAAAAGCTCCTGGACGACAAAGCGGTGGATGCCGTGGTGATCGCCACGCCGGACCACTGGCACGCCCTGATGTTCGTCGATGCGTGCAAGGCAGGCAAGGACGTTTACGTGGAAAAGCCGCTGAGCCTCACGGTGGTGGAGGGGCGCAAAATGGTGGAGACTGCGGGCAGCAGCGGGCGTGTTGTCCAGGTGGGAACGAACCGCCGTTCGTGGAAGGCCTACCGCGAGGCGGCGGAGTTCATCCAGGGCGGCGGCATCGGGCACGTCACGGCAGCCCGCTGTTTTCACCTCAGCAACGAATGGCCGAACGGGCTGGGTGCCGCGCCCGACACCCCGCCGCCGAGCGAGTGGGAGTGGGATCAATGGCTCGGGCCGGCGCCCAAGGTGCCCTACAATTCCAATCGCGAGTTTTACAATTTCCGGTGGTTCTACAACTACTCGGGCGGGCAGCTGACGAATTTCGGCGTGCATTACGTGGATGTGATCCGCTGGTTTCTGGGACAGGATGCGCCGCGCGCCGTCACCGCCATCGGCGGGAAGTTCGCGGGCATCAACGATAATCGCGAGATTCCCGACACTCTCCAGGTGCTGTGGGAGTTTGACGGGACGCTGGTGGTTTTCGAGCAGTACAACGCCAACCGGGCGGCGGGAAGCGGCCCGAGTTGCGAAATCGAGCTGCGCGGAACCAAGGGAACCATGTACGTGCGCAACAACAGCTGGGAGGTCGTACCCGAGAGGATCACCGAGGCGCATATCGGCTATGATCTCGGCAAAGGGTACGGCAATCCCCTGGATCGCAGCCACGGGGGCGCCGCCAATGCTTCGAGCCGCGTGGCGATCGAGCCCCGGAGCGTGAAAGGCGGCTCGGGTTCGGATACGACAGCGCACGCGCGCAATTTTCTCGATTGCATCAAGACCCGGGGCAAATGCAATGCCGATATTCTGACGGGGCATCTTTCGACCAGCGCCACGCTCATCGGCAATATTGCCCACAAGCAGCGCACGTTCCTGGAATGGGACGCGCGCAACGAGCGTTTCACGAACAATGCCGGCGCAAACCGCTGGCTGAGCTACGAGTACCGGGCACCCTACAAGTTGGGTTGAAAAAGGAAACGGTGGACCTCACATGAGAGGACTGGCAATCGCACTGATGCTCTGCGGAGCGGCGGCCGCCGCGTCGCTGCACATCCATGAGTCCGCGTTTGTAGCGGCGAATGATGGAAAGCCGGCCGGATGGGCGGCGTGGAGCGCCCGTCCGGAGACCACGCCGCGCGTCTTCGTCGATCCGCTGCGCGGGCACACCAGCCGCGGATCTCTCGCCATCTCGGGCAACAGCAACCTGGCGGAGCACGGCGGGTGGGAGCGGCGCGTTACGGGCGTGGCGCCGGGCGAGTGGTACCGTTTCGCGGCGTATTATCACGGCGAAGCGGTGAACTGTGAATCCTGGCAGGTGGTGGCGCGCCTGGACTGGCGCACCGCCACCCGGCGGCCGCGCGGGCCAGCCCGACTACGCCTGGCGGGCAACCCGCGAAGGCGGCTGGACCAGGTTGTTGCTGGAGGCGAAGGCGCCTGAAAAAGCAGCGGCGGTGGTGATTCAGCTGTATCTCTCGAACGCGCCCTCAGGGACCCTCTGGTGGGACGATATTTCACTGGACCAGATTTCCGATCCCGGCCCGCGGAAAGTGAATGTGGCTTCCATCAACTTGAAGCCCGAGCACACGCGATCGGCGGCCGAGAGCGTGACGCAGTTCATCGACGCTGTGGACGCGGCGGTGCATGGGAAAACCGATATCATCCTGCTGCCGGAAGGAATCACGGTAGTCGGCACCGGCAAGCCATACGCGGAAGTCGCCGAACCGATTCCAGGCCCCACCACGGGGCGCCTGGGCGAACTGGCGCGCCGGCGGTCGTCCTACGTGGTTGCCGGAATCTACGAGCGCGAAGGGCCGGCCATCTACAACACCGCCGTGCTGATCGACCGCGCGGGGAACGTTGCCGGGAAGTATCGCAAGGTTTATCTGCCGCGCGAGGAGGTGGAGGCAGGGCTGACGCCCGGAAGCGATTACCCGGTTTTCCGCACGGATTTCGGCACGGTGGGGATGATGATCTGTTACGACGTTTTCTTTGCCGATCCGGCTCGAGCGCTGGCAACCAAAGGAGCCGAGGTGATCCTGATGCCCATCTGGGGCGGGGATGAGACCCTGGCGAAAGCTCGTGCCATCGAAAACAGTGTGTTCCTGATCGCCTCCGGCTACGATCACCCGACCTACGTGATGGATCCGGACGGCGAACGCCTCGCCGTGGCTTTGAAGCCCGGCGATGCGGCCATTGCCACCATAGACCTGAACAAACGCTACCTGGATTCGTGGCTGGGTGACATGCACGGACGGCGGATGAAGGAATTGCGGCTGGATGTGAAGCCGCCGCTGCCGGGGTTCGACAATCAGTGATCCGCGCCACCTCGCTAAGGTATTTGTTATACGATTCGGTCATGAAGACAGCGCTCGTCCTTGCGATCCTGGCTCTGCCCCTCGCGGCGCAGCGCAGACCGGGGAGCGAATTGGATCATCTCCCGCCGAACATCGAGGCCCTGACGCATTTCGGAGAGCGCGCCGACATCTCGCCCGATAACCGGCGCGTCGCTTTCATGGCGAAGAGCTTCGGGGACGCGATGGTGATCGACCTGGAGACGCGCGCGATCCGCTGCCTCACCTGCAACGTGCCTGGAGCCGCGTTTCTGCGGGTGATGCACCTCGCGACCGGCGACTACATCCTGATCGGTCCCGAACATTTCCAGGACATTCGCACGAGCCGCGGCCGCGATAACGAGCTTTGGTTTCTCGGCAGGGAGCCGGGCGCAAAGCCGGCCCGTCTCGACCAGAAGATGAGCGAGGGCGCCGCGATATCGAAGAAGAGCCTGAAGATCGCTTTTTCGCAGACGCACGAACAGGCGCCGGACGTTGCGGATGGAGCGTCGCGCCTCATCGTCGCCGATGTCGAACTCTCCGGAGGGTCGGCCCGGCTGGCAAACCAGCGGACCGTGTACGAGAGCAAAGACCGGAGCTGCGTGCTCGAAGCCCAGGACTTCTATGACAACGATACGAAAATGATCTTCACGTGCTACCAGCCGAAGGGGCTGGCATCCGTGATGGGCATCGACCTGAAATCGGGCGAGGTCACGAATTTTTCGAAGGCGCCCGGTACTTACAACGAGCCCGAGGGCATCTTTCCCGGCGGCCAATACACCTGCGTGGAGGGCGATCGCCAGGTGAACGAACTTGGCGGGAACCACGGCGCCGGCAATATCGATATCTGGAAGTTGAAACTCGACGGTACGGGCAAGGACTTCGTCCGGCTCACACATTTCAACGATTACGAAGGCGGGAAGGCATCGAATCCGGTGGTTTCCACCGACGGCCGGTTTATGGCCTTCCAGACGGCCAGAACCAGCGACCCCGCCGGCGTCGGTTACGGCATTCTGCTGTACTGGTTTCACAAGTGAGGAATCCGATGAACCCAAAGGTTTCCAGGCGGGCATTCACCGCGGCCGGCATTTTCCCTTTGCTCCTGCCGCGGCGCGCGCGGGCTGCGAACGACAGGATCCGGGTTGGCGTCATCGGGGTCGGCAACCGGAGCAATCTGCTGATCGACCAGTTGCCGGAAGGCGCCGAGGTCGTCGCCGTGGCCGATTGCTATCGGAAGCGCTCGGAGGACGCGGCGGCCCGCCGTAAGGCGAACTGGCGAATCTATGACGATCACCGCGAACTGCTGGACCAGAAGGATATCGATGGCGTGATCGTGGGGACCAACGATCACGCCCGGGTGCTGTGCGCGATGCACGCCGTTCAGGCCGGCAAGGACGTGTACGCCGAAAAGCCTCTGTCCCTTTATGTAACGGAGGGGCGCGCGCTGGTACGCGCGGTGCGCAAATACAACCGCATCCTGCAGGTGGGGAGCCAGCAGCGCTCCATGGCCATGAACCGGCTGGCCTGCGAGTTCGTGAAGAGCGGCGGTCTGGGCCGTATTCGCCTGGTGCTGGGCGTGAATTACCCCGAGCCGGTGCGCCTGGGCGAAATGCCGGCGGAACCGGTGCCGGCCGGGTTGAATTGGGACATGTGGCTCGGGCAGGCGGCGTCGCGAGCGTTCAACCCGGAGCTTTTCTCGCACTGGATGAGGTATTGGGATTACTCCGGGGGCGAGATGACCAACTGGGGCGCGCATGGCATCGACCAGATTCAGGCCGCGCTCGGTACGGATACCACCGGCCCCGTGGAATTCCGGCCTTTGGCGGATGGCCCGAGGGGCGCCGTCTCGTGGCGGTATGCCAGCGGTGTGGAAGTGCGGCTGGAAATGCCCGATGCCGGCGAACTCCAGGGCGGCGCGATGTTTGTCGGCGAGAAAGGGCGAATTGAGATCGTGCGGAATAATTTCCGTACGGACCCGCCGAACCTGATCAAGCAACTTCCTCCGCCCGAAGAGGTCCGGAAATGGCGTGACGATGTGGCCCTGTGGCAGGCCAGGTATCACCTGCAGGACTGGCTGGACTCGATGCGGAGCCGCAAATTGCCGGTGGCGGACGTCGAAATCGGGCACCGCTCCATCAGCATCTGCCACATCGTGAACATCACGCGCGAATTGGGACGGAAGCTCGAGTGGGACCCGGAAACCGAACGTTTCACGGGAGACGCCCAGGCCAACGACCGCCTCAGCCGGCCGCGGCGCAAGGGCTACGAACTCCCGGAACCCGCGTAGGAGCCCGTCGTAGAAATCAAAAACACCGCTTACTAACGTACGCGGCTCAGTAGATTCAGTGACAACCGGGCAGGCCAGGAGGCCTGCCCCACTTACCAGCGTGGACGCGCCGCAAGTGGGGCAGGCCTCCTGGCCTGCCCGGTTTCGACTTTACGGCTTATCGCGAAATAACGATGCCATTCCGGGGACACCGCTGGGGAGCGGTTTTGCCGCAGGCTGCCAAGTGATAAAGTTACGGTTCGCAGACAATCAGGTCTCAAATCGAAATGTCCGAACCGAATCGTACTTCATACGCCTGGCTGCCCCTCGGTGAGGGGCGGGGTCGCGCAACGCGCTGCCGCTACGCCATCGTCTATATCTTTCTCGCTCTCATTTTCATTCCGGCCCTGAGCGCCCAGAACTCCGGCCTCAAACTGAACAAGAAGCAGTATTTCGAGGCTCCCGGGATCAACGTCATGGCTTTCCAGGATATCTATCCGGATGGCCACCAGGGCGGCGTCTCGATTATTCAAAACGGCGTGCGCGTCGCCACCAACGGCGATATTCGCCTCGAACCGGCCCCGGGGCAGTTCCAGCCGATGCCGGCGCAGGTCGCGCGCAGCGTCGATGCGGCATCGAACACGATTACGACGACGCTGGCCTACCCCGACGCCACGAAAAACAGGGTCGGTTTCAACCCGATCGACTACCCGGATCTCAACTTCACGTACAAGGTGACGGTACGGGGCGAGGGAGACTCCATCCGCGTCACCGTGGACCTCGACAAGCCGATCCCCGCGGCGTTCATCGGCAAGGTGGGGTTCAATTTCGAGCTCTTCCCGAACGATCTTTTTGGCAAGACCTGGCATCTGGGCAACACGGCCGGCATCTTCCCGCATCAGCCTAATGGTCCGGAAACCCGGGACCCTGCCGGCGAAGTGCAGCCGGTGCCCCTGGCGGCCGGAGCCCGCCTTTCAATTGCTCCCGAAACAGACGGCCAGCGCATGATCGTCGAATCGAAGACCGGCAACCTGGAACTTCTGGACGCCCGCTCCAAGCGGAACAACGGGTGGTTCGTGGTTCGCTCCCTGGTTGCCGCCGGCGCCACGAAAAGCGCCGTCGAATGGGTGATTACGCCGCACGCAATTCCCGGGTGGAAGTACCAGCCGGTGGTTCACGTGAGCCAGATCGGCTATCACCCGGCGCAGAAAAAGGTCGCCATCATCGAACTGGACCGCGAGGATGCAATCACCGTTCCGGCGCGCCTGTTGCGGATCGAACCCGCCGGCGGGGTGCGCGAGGTCCTTGCCGCGTCTCCGGCTGCGTGGGGGGAGTTCCTCCGGTACAAGTACGCCCGCTTCGACTTCTCGAAGGTCGATCAGCCCGGGATGTACCAGGTGGCCTTTGGAAGTAGCGTCTCCCAGCCTTTCCGGATCGCACCGGATGTTTACCAGCGGGGCGTCTGGCAGCCGGTCCTGGAGTATTTCCTGCCCGCGCAGATGTGCCACATGCGAGTCGAACAGCAGTACCTGGTGTGGCATGGCGCCTGCCATCTGGACGATGCGCGGATGTCGCCGACCAGCCACAACCAGTTCGACGGCTACTCGCAGGGGCCTTCCACCCTGACGAAGTATCAGCCCGGCCAAACCGTTCCGGGGCTGGATCGCGGCGGCTGGCACGACGCGGGCGATGCCGATCTGCGCATCGAATCACAAGCCGACGAGGTCTCGATCCTGGCCAGCGCCTACGAGAATTTCCACCTCGACTACGACGACACCACGGTCGATGAGACCACCCTGCGCACACAGATCCACGTGCCCGATGGCAAAGCCGACGCGCTGCAGCAAATCGAGCACGGCATCCTCAGCATTCTGGGCGGCTACCGTTCGATGGGCCGCGTATATCGCGGGATTCAGGAGGCGACCCTCGAGCAGTACGTTCTTCTCGGCGACCCGGCCAACGCGACGGACAACCTCCGCTTCAATCCGTCGATGAAGCCCGAAGAGCGCGCCGGCGCCGAATCCGGCAAGCCCGACGACCGCTGGGTTTTCACCGAACAGAACCCCGGGCGCGAGTACAAGGCGATTGCCGCGCTAGCTGCCGCGGGCCGTGTGCTTAAGGCCGAAAACCCTGCGATGGCGCGCGAATGCGTCGATACCGCGGAAGCTCTTTGGCGCGCGGAGACCGATCCCTCGAAAGCTTTCGACGGTCGCATGACCGCCGCCGCACAGCTCTGGAAGACCACCGGCGGGGAAGCCTATCGCAAGGAGATCCTCGATGGCCGGGCTAAAATTGTAGCCGCTTCCGCCAGGCTTGCGTGGGCGATTGCGCCCATCGCCGCTTCGCTTCACGATGACGCGTTCACCAGCGATCTGCGGGAAGCGGTGCGCCGCGATTTCACCGCCATGGAACGGAAGCAGTCCACGGACTCGCCATTCGGCGTTCCCTACACGCCCTACATCTGGGGCGCGGGCTGGGACATCCAGCGGTTCGGAGTACAGCAGTTCTATCTGCACCAGGCCTTCCCCGATGTAGTCACCGCCGACTATATGCTCAACGCGCTGAACTTCATTCTGGGCGTGCATCCCGGTTCGAACACGGCGTCGTTCGCGTCCGGTGTCGGAGCTCGTTCCGCGACCATCGCCTACGGCTTCAACCGCGCGGATTCCACTTACATTCCGGGAGGCGTGGTGAGCGGCACGGCCCTCATCCGCCCCGATTTTCCCGAACTGAAGGAATTCGGGTACCTCTGGCAGCAGATGGAATACGTCCTTGGCGGCGGCTCTTCGAACTTTATGTTTCTCGCGCTGGCCGCAGACCAGGTTCTGAACGGCCACAGCCAGGTGTTTCCGCCGCTGAAACCAGCGCCGGCGAACCAGCCCTACCGCGCGCCGTAGCGGCGGGCCAATAACACACGGTTCACGGCCACGGACTCGTGCCCGGCGCGAAGGCGCGACAGCGGTGCTAATTCCGGGCCGCGAACCCGGTAGTCCTGCCGATCCAGACGATGAAATCTTCCGGATCCTCGTCCGCGCCATGGCCCGCATCCCAGTAGAGTTGCGCGTTCACGTCCTTATTGCGGTTCTCCAGGCTGGTCGCCAGGTTCACGACGATTGGAAGCGATGTGTCCCGGTCGGAACTGCCATGCCGGATCCACCAATGGCCCGCAATTCCCGGATGTTACTTCGAGAGCCGGTGAACCTGTCCGGAACACCAGGATCGCGCTGATCTCGGTAACGGGAGACACCCGCCGCGAAACCACCACGGACGAAATTGGCACCTATGCCTTCTCGCTCTTGCCGGATGGCTCCTACGTGCTCGAGGCTGCCGTGCACGGCGCCATGAAGAAATGCGCGGGACCGGGTCGTCCTGAACGCCAATGAAATTCGATCGTGGCACGTCATCTGGGATTCTCCGAAATAGCCCCGGAATTTCCCATTGGGAACTTGCCGACGCGCGTGTAAGATTGAAGATCACATGACCTGGAAATCTTGGATCGCGACGGCATGCATGGCGCCCACCCTGCTTTTGCCGGCGGCCGGCCAGCCGAAGATCGAAGCCCGCAAGGCGCAGGTAATCACCAGGGACGGACTCCGGTTCCGGGACCTGAACAAGAACGGCAAAGTAGACCGCTATGAGGATTGGCGCCTACCCGTCGACGAGCGCATTGCGGATCTCGTTTCGCAAATGACGGTGGAAGAGAAGACGGGCCTGATGATCCACTCCTCTCTCGCCGGCTTCACGGGTCCAAACGGCGAGGTCCTCGGTATGCCCGCGGCCGGCGGGCGTGGCGGTCCGGGCCGCGGCGGCCGCTCCGCAAACGGAAACCGGGCGTTTCAGGGCCGCGCCAACCAGAACCACGTCGAGCCCATGGGCAGCGCCAACCCCAGCCAGTTGATCACGGAGCGGAACATCCGCTACATCCTGGTCCGGCCGAACGCGGGCGAGGCCCCCGATATCACCGCGAAGTTCCACAACGGGCTGCAGGAGATGGCCGAGGCCAGCCGATTAGGAATCCCGATCGTCTTCAGTACCGACCCGCGGAACGGCCCGGGCCGCGGCGGATCAGGAAAGCCCCTCATTTCGCAGTGGCCCGACGAGTTGGGGCTGGCTGCCGCGCGCGATCCGGAACTGGTGCGGCAGTTCGCAAAGATCGCCGCGACGGAATTGCGGGCGATGGGCATCCGGTGCCTGCTCGGCCCGATGGCCGACACTACCACCGAACCGCGCTGGAACCGGATCAGCGGCACGTTCGGCGAGGATGCGAACCTGAACGCGACTCTCATCAAGGCGTTCGTGGAAGGCTTTCAGGGCAGGCAACTCGGTCCCGAGAGCGTCATGACCGTGACCAAGCACTTCCCGGGCGACGGTCCGGTGAAAGACGGCTACGACGGGCACAATAACTACGGCAAGTGGGCCATCTATCCGGGCAACCAGTTCGACTACCACCTGATTCCCTTCCGCGCAGCGCTCGACGCGGGCACCGGCGGCATGATGGGCGGCTACTTCATCCCCGTGGGCAAGGACACGGTGGGCATCAACTTCTCGAAAGCCATGATCAACGGTCTGCTGCGGGAGAAACTCGGCTTCCAGGGGCTGGTGGTGACGGACTGGCTGCGCAATATGCCCTGGGGCGTCGAGAAACTTTCGGAGAAAGACCGGCAGAAGATGATCGTGCTGGCGGGCGTGGACCAGATCGGCGGGGACAACGACCCCAGCGTCATCCTGTCCAGCGTGAAGGATGGCGGGATCCCGATGGCCGTTGTGGACATGGCGGCGCGGCGGATTCTCCGGCCCGCCTTCCTGATGGGCCTCTTCGAGGATCCCTACGTGGATCCGGAGAAGGCGAAGGCCACAGTGGCGAGCGAGCCGTTCCTGGCCGCCGGGTATTCCGCGCAGGTGCGGTCCACGGTCCTGCTGAAGAATGCCGACCGCGTGCTGCCGGCCGCGGCAGGTAAGAAGATTTACGTGGAAGGCATCGCCCGCGAAGAGGCGGCGAAGTTCGGGACCGTTGTTGACGACCCCAAGGGGGCCGATATCGCCATTCTGCGGGTGGCCAGCCCGGCAACCACATATCCCTACGGCGGGGCATTCGCGGGCGGCGGCGGGCGCGGGTCCACTCCGGCGCCTCCGCCCCCTGTCGCGACCTATGGGATCACGCTGGCCTACGGCAATGCGGCGAACTGGAAGGTGCTGGAAGGCATCCGCAGCGTGGTGGCGTCGGGCACTCCCACAATCGTGGTCGTGAACATGGATAAGCCGGTCATCCTCACCGAGTTCATCGACAGCGTGGCGGGCGTCTTCGGAGCTTTCGGAGCCAGCGATGCGGCGCTGCTGGATGTCGTCTTCGGAAAGGCCAGGCCCGCCGGTAAACTGCCCTTTGACCTTCCGAGCGACATGCCCTCGGTGATGGCGCAGGCGGCCGATGTTCCGTTCGACATGGAAGATCCGCTGTTCAAATTCGGTTTTGGGCTGAGTTACGGCCGGTAGTGGTACCAGGCCATGCGAGGTAATCGCAGTGATGAAGCGAACTCTGACCGCAGTATCGATCGTGTTGTGCAGCCTGGCGCAGGCGAACGCCGCCGCCGTGATTCGGAACCTGCAAGTGGAATATAGGACGACGCCGGTGGGGATCGACGTCGCAGTGCCGCGGTTCAGTTGGCAGATGGCCACGACGGCCGGGGAGCGCGGGTATGCCCAGACGGCTTATCAGATCGAAGTGAAGGATCCCAAGGGCGCGCTGGTATGGGATTCCAAGCGGACGGAAAGCCCTCATTCGCTGGCGATCCGCTACGCCGGGAGCCCGCTCGAAGCCGCCACGCGGTATTCCTGGACGGTCGCGGTCTGGGATCAGGCCGGGGCGAAACTGGCTGCGAGTTCCTGGTTCGAGAGCGGACTGATGGATCCCGCTCCCGAGTCGAGCGCCTGGGGCGGCGCGCAGTGGATCGGGGGAGGCAGCGAAGACCTGGTGCTCTATTCGCCGTACCTGGCGATCTTCGACGTGCGGTATGCGGTGACGATCGCACCGGGCAGCAGCCGGGCGAGCTTTGTCTACGGCGCGAACGATTCCCGGCTGATGGACAAGTACAAGAATATCTACCAGGTGGAGAACGCCAAAGACCAGAGCTACATCAAGCTCGAACTCGATATCTCCGGCGTCAACGGCACTCCGGACGGCAAAGCGTTGCTTCACGTGTACCGTGCCGGGTACAAGGATACCGACGACCCATCCCGCCCGCTGCGCACCTTCGACATTTCGACGGGGGTGATCAACAGCGCCAATAAGAACGCGGAACACGCAGTCGAGTTCCGCAGCGCGTTCGGACAGATCGCGATTTCAATCGACGGGAATACATCCTTTACGAGTGGCGCGACACCGTCGACCGCCGGCGCGGGCCGGGGCGGACCCGGAGGACGAGGCGGCGGAGCCAACTCGGTGAATCTCAATCCGGTGGGCTCGGGCGGCAACTACATTCCGTTGGGGATGCTTTGCGATATCGGGTTTTCGGTGGGGCCTGGCCAGTCCGCCTCGTTCCGCGATGTGACCGTCCGCAACAGCCGCGTCCCGAACAATATCCTGTTTCATGAGGACCTGGCCGGCTCCTATCGCGGGATCTATGCCGGCCATGCAGCGCCCGGGAGCGGGTTCTCGGTAACCGGCGGCCGCTACGTCCTGGCGGGCGGGGAGAAAGGCATTTTTCTGGTTCGGAATCCGAGCCGGAACTCGACCCCGATGCTGCGCACCACGTTCCAGGCTTCGAAGGCCGTGGAAAGCGCGCGCCTCTACGTCACCGCGCGCGGCATTTACGAACTGTTCCTGAACGGCAAGCGTATCGGAGACGATTACTATAATCCGGGGCTCACCCAGTACAACGTCACGCAGATGTACCAGACGTACGACGTCGGCGGGATGCTCAAATCCGGCAAGAATGCGATCGGCGCGATGCTGGGCGAGGGTTGGTGGAGCGGATTGCTGAGCTTCGGCAACATTTGGAACCACTTTGGCGACCGGCAGTCGCTACTGGCGAAGCTGGTGATCAGGTACAAGGACGGCACATCGGACATCGTCACCACCAATCCCCGTACGTGGAAGTATTACGGCACCGGCCCGGTGGTCTACGGCAGCCTGGACTTCGGCGAAATCTACGATGCCGCCAAAGAGCGCGCGGTAGAAGGATGGAATACGGCGGCTTACAACGACAGCAAGTGGAAGAATGCCGCGGTGGTGCCGCTCGAAGGCACCGCGTTCATGGGCGTCGAGGCAGGCCGCGGGGGATCGCCGGGAACGCCGTTCAATTACGAGAAACTCGCGCTGGTCGGGCAGATCGGCAACAGTGCGGGAGTGTTTCGCACCCTCACGGCGAAGAGCGTGAAGGAAGTGCGTCCCGGTGTCTACGTCTACAACATGGGGCAGAATTCGGTCGGCGTCCCCAGAATCACGATCGCGAGTGGGCGGCCCGGCGGCAGACTCACGCTGCGTTATTCGGAGATGCTCTACCCCGACCTCGAAAAATCGGGGAAGAACGTCGGCATGATCATGACGGAGAACTATCGCGCCGCATTGAGCCAGGACGTCTACACCATGAAAGCGGGACGACAGGTATACCAGCCCCGGTTTACTTCGCACGGGTATCAGTACATCGAAATCACGGGGATCGACAAGCCGCTCCCGCTCGAGGCTGTGCAGGCAGTCGTGATCAGCTCCGTACGGGAGTTGACGGCCAGTTATAAAACCTCGAGCGAGAAGGTGAACCGGCTGTGGTCGAACCTGGTGTGGTCCAATGTGGACAACTTCCTGACGATCCCGACGGACTGCCCGCAACGCAATGAGCGAATGGGGTGGTCTGGGGACATCAACGTGTTCTCCCGCACCGCGACTTACGTTTCGAATGCCGACCAGTTCCTGACGCGCCACATGTATGCGATGCGCGACGTGCAGGGGGCCAACGGAAGGTTCACCGACGTGGCGCCGGTCGGGGGCGGTTTCGGCGGCGTCCTCTGGGGAAGCGCGGGAATCGTAGTGCCGTGGGAAGCGTACCAGCAGTACGACGATGCCGGCCTGCTGGAGCGGCATTACCCCGCGATGGCCGCCTATATCGACTATCTCGAGACCACCCTCGATCCGAAGACGGGGCTCAGTTCTGACGCGCAGTTGGGCGACTGGCTGGGGCCGCAGAACAACGCGCTGGGGTCGGCCTACCTGGCGACCGCCTATCATGCCTACGACCTGGGGATCATGGCGCAGGTGGCGGAGATCCTGGACAAGCCGGGCGATGCGGCGAAGTATCGCACGCTCTACGAACAGCGGAAGGCATTCTTCAATAAGACTTTTGTGAACGCCGGCCAGAAGACGCTTGCCACGGGCGGCGGACGCGGCGGGTTCGGAGGGGGTCGTGGAGCGGCGCCGGCGGCGGCTCCGGAATTCCGCATTGCCGATACGCAAACCTCTTACGCGGTCGGGCTGGGTATGAACTTGTTCGAAAGCGCGAGCGTTCCGCAAATGGCCAGGAACCTAGAGGAGACCGTGTCGCGGGAGAACAAGGACGACGACGGGTCCATGCGCCCGAAGGACTCGCTGATGACCGGATTCATCGGCACGTCCTGGATCAGCAAGGCCCTCTCGGACAACGGCCTGAGCGAGCTGGCCTACCGGTTGCTGGAGAACGAGCAATACCCGTCGTGGCTTTACGCCATCGACCAGGGAGCGACCTCGATCTGGGAGCGGTTGAATGGCTACACGGTGGAGAAAGGGTTCGGCGGCAACAACAGCATGAACTCGTTCAACCACTACTCGTTCGGCGCGGTCGGGCAATGGATGATGGCTTATTCGCTCGGCATCGAGCGGGATGAGCCCGGCTTTCGGCAGTTCATTTTGCAGCCGGAGCCCGATCCCACCGGCACCATAACCTCGGCCGAGGGCTACTACGATTCCATGTACGGCAGGATCAGCAGCGCGTGGAAAACGGACGGAAAGTCGCTCCTCTACCGGGCGACCGTTCCCGCCAACACGACGGCCACGCTCTACCTGCCGGCGGCTTCGCCGGAATCCGTCAGGGAAGGCGGCAAAATCGCGAGCCACGCGAACGGCGTGAGCCTCGTCAAATACGAGAATGGCAAGGCGGTATACAGCCTGAAATCCGGCGCGTACGAATTCACGGCGGCGCGTTGAGGCCCGATATTAGATGACCGACCGGGCCACTCCTCCGTCCACGCGCAGGGCCGCCCCGTTGATCGCCGCGGCCAGCGGGCTGCACACGAAAGCGACCAGCGCCGCCACTTCCTCCGGTGTGGAGAACCGCTGAAGCAGGGATGACGGGCGCGCCTTCCGGAAGAACTCCCGCTCGACCACGGCGCGGTCAACCCCCTGCCCGCGCGCAAGGTCCTCCACGAAACCGGAGACACCCTCTGATGCCGTCGGCCCCGGGAGCACGCTGTTCACGGTGATGGCGGTTCCGGCGGTGGTCTCGGCCAGCCCGCGCGACACCGCGAGTTGGGCAGTTTTGGTCATGCCGTAGTGAATCATCTCCGCCGGGATCTGGAGCGCCGATTCGCTCGAGATGAACACGATGCGGCCCCAGTTTCTCAGCCTCATCCGCTCTATGTAGTGGCGGCTAAGGCGCACGCCGCTGAGCACGTTCACTTCGAAAAAATGGCGCCAGTCGTCATCCGAGATGTTCTCGAATGGCTTCGGCTCGAAGATCCCCAGGTTATTCACCAGGATGTCCACGTCGGGAAATCGCTCGATTACGGTGCGGGCTCCGGCTTCGGTGCCGAGATCGGCCGCGATCCCGTGCGCCGCCTTGCTCCGCTTCATGGCCTGATCGACCCGTTCTTGCGTCCGGCCGTTGACGATGACCTTCGCGCCTTCCGCCGCGAGCGAGGCGGCGATTGCCAGGCCAATTCCCGCCGTGGACCCGCTGACCAGCGCGGATTTCCCCGCCAATTCCAAATTCATGCTGTTTTGGATGTTGCACACGCCTGCGGCGATGCGCTCGGAGCGTCAGAATAGATCTGTGCGCACCATCGTCGGCGTCATCTCGGATACTCTGAGACCGTGACCACAGGAGGCTTTCAAAGCGAGCAGGCCAGGAGGCCTGCCCCACCTACCAGCGTGGACGCGCCGCAAGTGGGGCAGGACTCCTGGCCTGCCCGTTCCATCCGGCGAATGAATCCGGACCACAGGCTGATAGGGGCTTGTTCCGGAATGAGCGCTGTGGGATCGTATCATGCTGATCGATTTATGAACTTCCACTCTCTTTTCGAACTCATCCTTCCGGCGGCGCTCGCCGTCTCGTGCGCCTCGGCGCAGCAGACGGGGGGACCGCACGGCATCTTTTCCGGCTCCTCGGATGTTGGAGCAACACAGCCCGGCTCATCCGTTTACGAGCAGGCTGGTGATGCCTACCGCCTGACGGGCGGCGGCGCCGATATGTGGGGCGATGCCGATGCGTTCCACTTCACCTGGGTTCGGCTTTCCGGCGACGCGGCGCTGACGGCCGATGTCCACTTTCCTGCGGAGACGCTCGGTCCCCTGGAAAAGGCCGTTCTGATCTTTCGCCAGAGCCTGGAGCCCGGGTCTCCGTACGCCGATATCGCGATCCACGCGGACGGACACATTACGCTGCAGTACCGGGCCACCGCCGGCGGCAAGACGGCTGACGTTACGGCGACCGAGCGCTCCACCCGGCTCCGGATCGTCCGATCGGGGAACCGCTTCACGGCTCTCACCGGCTCTGCGGACGGAAAATTGACGCCGTTCGCCAACTCCGATATCGTTCTGAGCGGCCCGGTCTACGTGGGGATCGGGGTTTGTGCGCACCAGCCCGACGGGCTGGCCACCGTCAGCTTCTCGAACGTCAAACTGGAAAGGCTGTCCTCCACGGACACTCACAAAGAATAGACCCTTGCAGCCTGCCTCCTTCGAAGCGCGATTATGCTGATCGACCTTTACCGGTTACTCCCCCCGGAGGGAGCCAAAATCCTGCTGGTGCTGTTCCTGTCGTTCCTGACGGGACTGGAGCGGGAGGAGCATAAGGCCGCGAAGGAGGCTCATCTGTTCGGCGGGGTGCGTACGTTCCCGCTGATCGGCCTGATCGCGTATGCCGTCTCATTCCTTGCGGGCGGGCAGATCCTGCCGGTGATGGTGGGGTTTGCGGTGGTCGCCGTCTTCCTGATGTTCTCGTACCAGCACAAGGTCCAGAGTTCGCCGTTCGCCGGGATTACCTCGGAGATGTCGGCGCTGACGACCTATGTAGCGGCTGCCCTGGTATATCGCGAGCAATTCTGGATCGCCACTACCCTGACCGTCGCCAGCATGCTGCTGTTGGAACTGAAGACGACCCTGGAAGGGCTCACCACGCGGATCGCCCCGGAGGAAATTCTCAGCTTCACCAAGTTTCTGTTGCTGACGGCCGTGATCCTGCCGGTAGTGCCGAACCAGGAATTCGGCCCCTTCCAAATCAATCCTGCCAAGGCGTGGCTCGTGGTGGTGGCGGTGAGCACGGTCTCGTACGGCAGTTACGTCATTCAGAAAGTGACGAAAGGGCAGGGCGGTGTTTTGCTGGCCGCATTGTTGGGCGGCGCGTATTCCTCCACGGTCACTACCGTTGTCCTGGCAAGGCGCGCGCCGCGCGAGAAACGGCCGCGGCTATTCGCCGGAGCGACCCTCATCGCTTCCGGCATGATGTACCTGAGGCTGGCCGCGCTCGTGAGTCTCTTCAACAGGCGACTGATTATGGCGCTCGGCCTTCCATTCCTGGCGCTGGCTGCCGCGGCGCTGATTGCGGGCTTTATCTGGACGCGCCTGCCGGACCCGTACAGTGGTCCCGTGGCTCGCGAGTTTGAGCCGAAGAACCCGCTCGAATTGCGTGCCGCCTTCATTTTCGCCGCGCTCTTCCTCGCGATGCTGGTCGCCACGCAACTGGTCGTGAAATATCTGGGGAGTGTCGGGGTCTACTCTCTGGCCACCCTGATGGGCGTCACCGACGTGGACCCGTTCATCATGGGGATGACCCAGGCGGGTGGTGCGGCCACAACGCTGGCGGTTGCCTCTTCCGCGATTCTGATCGCCGCTGCCAGTAACAACCTCGTGAAGGGTATTTACGCCTACACGCTGTCGGATCGCACGACCGGGATCCAGAGCTTCAGCCTGCTCGCGGCCCTTGCTGTTGCGGGGCTGGCGCCGCTCTTCTGGCTGGCGCGATAACAGCGAAATTAGTTAAGTATTCGCTTGACTATCCGCCCGCGCCGTGAAATACTTAAGCGTCTGCTTAAGTTAAATGGAGGAGAAAGCAATGGAAAGACGATCCGTCACTCACGGCACATTCGTGATCGAGCGCAGCTATCCCGCAAGCCCGGAACGCGTATTCGCTGCGCTATCTACGCCAGAGCTGAAACGCCGCTGGTTTGTCGAAAACAGAGGGATGACCACTGAAAAGTTCGAAATGGACTTTCGTATCGGTGGCCGCGAGACCACCAGTTCCCGCTTCAAAGAGGGCAGCCGGTTTCCGGGAGTCGTCATGACGAATGAGACGACCTATCTGGACATCGTGCCCGGCCGGCGGGTGGCGCTTGCCTATACCATGGCGCTGGGTGACAAGCGCATTTCGGCATCGCTCGCCACTTTCGAATTGATGCCGGCGGGCGAGTGCACCGACCTCATCTTCACCGAGCAGGGTGCATATTTCGAGGGTGCCGACGGCGCGCAGATGCGGGAAGAAGGATGGCGCAAACTGCTCGAGAGCCTGGCAGTTGCGTTGGCCCGCTGAACGGCGCATGCCTCGCAACCAAAAGCAGATCGACCGCGTGTTCCACGCTTTGGGCGATCCAACCCGCCGGGCGATCCTGGAAAAACTGAGCCAGGCGCCTGTCTCCGTTTCCCGCCTGGCGGAGCCGCTCGAATTGACCGTGGCCGCAATCGTTCAACACCTGCAGGTGTTGGAAGAAAGCGGCCTCGTCCGCACGGAAAAAATCGGCAGGATCCGGACCTGCCGGATCGAGCCCAAAGGGCTGGCGGTTGCGGCGCAGTGGCTAGAGGAACGCCGTACGCTTTGGGAGCGGCGGCTGGACCGGCTTGGTAATCTGCTCGGCGATCCCGGCGATGCCTGACCGGCGGCGTTGTAACCAGTCAGTTAAGCGGCGTAGCTGCCGGAATCCCCGCCGTCACACATCTAACCGGGTGATTCAAAATCCACCAGGGACCCGTCGGCATGACTCACTAAAGGAGCACAGCCCGTGGACTGAGGGCCGCGATCTCTACGTGTTAGACGAGTTCATCGGGGGGCCGATCGCCTGGAACGCGCCTGTGCAAGGTGCTGGTCGAACCGGTGCGCTGCCCGCGGCGCGCCCTCACCGGTGGGACTAGTGTGGAGCGAGGCTCCCGTATCCTGAGTGGATCTTTGCAGGTAGGCCATTCGGTACGCTTCAATACGCCTTGGAACTTTGATGTGCTCTTGCCGTGCAGCATCAAGGGCCGCAACAATTTCTTCTCTATAGTATGTGGAATTGTCCCGACAATGCAGCTCACAACAAGCAGGAAGCACCATAATTGAATCGGGCCTCGCCGGACGCATCGCTGCCGGAACAGAGGAGCCTAATAGGAGGCCGAATGAAAGCCCTAAAAACACTCATACTTCTTGTGACGGCGTTGGCCGTCACGACTGCGATGGCGCCGCAAGCGTCATCGCAAACACCACCGCCAGCGCAGCAACCCCCAGCAGCCGAGCAACCGCCGCCCGCCGAGCAACCGCCACCAGCCGAGGAGCAACACAACACCCACCCGGTGGCGAGAGGTGCGGCAGCTGGTGCTGCATTTGGAGCCGCCGCGGGGGCCACTGGCGGGAGCGGGACGACTGTCGTACACTCTGGCAGTGCGCACCGCTCCGGCAGTGCGACTCACCAGGCCAAACCCCAGAAAACTGGGAGGTCGAAGTCTAGGAGGTAAGGCCGAGTAACACCTGAAGTACGGGCGCTCGAATCAGCAGCGGAACGCGGGCGCGACTCCGAGGAACAGTCCTTCGGCTCGGATCTGGTGTCAAGCGGTACCTGGGTTTTGTATTCCCCGATATGCGGAGCAGTGCCCGATATGCGGGGTATGGCCCGCGGTGCTTGGGGTGTCGATCATCTGATTCCTTCGGCGTTTGCCCGCGCCGTTGCCCCGGGCGTCAGCCGTTCGTGGGGTGCCCTCGGAGGCCTGCCGCGGCCGTCGGCGGGCCCAACCGATTGACGATTCAATCCCAATCGCAGCAGCCGGATCGAGACCGTGCGTGAGTAATATATTGCATCGGTCGTTACTCCTTGGGAGATCTGGCGGCGAGCACCAATTTTGCGATGCGGTTGATTGGGCCGCGAACCAGAATATAGGGGAGGATTGCCAAGGTCACTGCCGTAATCAGCATTTCCAGGATGTAGACCCCCCGGTGAACGACGAGTTGGTAGATCACGTCGAGAGTCGTGGCGAGGACGAAGACCTTTCCCACGTCCTTCCACCCCTGCCGCAACAATTCGCGCCGGTGGGCCGGGTTCCAGAGAACCGCCCAGAGGAAAGCCGGCCGATCTTGACGAGCGTCGTGCAGCCCGGCACGAATCGCGAGGATCGCTGCAACTGTGGGCTGTATGATAAACCGCAGGTTCATCGGCCCCGTCAATCGGGCGTAGAGGTTCTGCCAAACTCTTGCAAAGATCTCGTTCACGAACCTGCTCCTATCGCCTTTCACGGAGGCCACCTTGAAGGATGCTGCTGGCAGGCGCAGGATACTGCCTGGCAGGGGCGGATGGCGAAGATCTTCACACCCGTGCCTTTTGTGTGTCCTGGGACGGGAACTTCAGGCGTACGATGGCCACCGCCGGAGGCCG
Organism: Bryobacterales bacterium; assembly: GCA_963796485.1. Taxonomy (GTDB): domain Bacteria; phylum Acidobacteriota; class Terriglobia; order Bryobacterales; family Bryobacteraceae; genus CAWCDJ01. The sequence goes on along the minus strand of CAWCLV010000003.1, from coordinate 350,276 downwards.
GCAAATCAAGAACGGTCCCCCAAGAACTGCGACCGGCTGGAGTTGGAAACATCGAAAATCTGGAGGACATCCGCAGTGGCTCTGCCAGAAGGAAATGATTGGACCAAGCCGCAGGCGCTGGCGATCCCTAAAGAGGGATATTTCAAGTTAGAGCAGGGAAAATACGGGCCTGTATTCCCGAGAACGCCCGCATGTCACGGCTTCACGATCATCGCCAAGATCAAGCCGGGCAGAGAGCAGGTGATCCGTGAATACGGAAAGACGCTTGAAAAGGCCCTGGAGGCTGATCCTTATTTCCTGGCGCCCCTTAAACTTCACTACCTGCGATGGGTGCTTTTCGATATCGGCAAAGACACCTACTTTATGTACCAGGGTATCTTCGACACCGACTTCGACAAGTATACCGACGACGCAGTGGCGCTGTTCACCAAGAGCGGTATCTCGACCACATTCGAGAACCTGGAAGGCTTTCCAGAGGATTGGAAGACCAATGTGCCGGCGTTCATCAAATTCGTTCGTGAGCATCAGTGTCCCAGTTTCCTGGAATACGGCGAGTATCCGTACGTCACCGCCGATGAGATCAAGAAGGCCCTGAGGCTCAAGAAAGCCTTTTCGGAAGCGCTCGACCAGATGCAGTGAGTTCGGAAGAGCAAGGAACTTCGCGATGACGGATGAGTATGAATTCGTCGCGATCGGCTCCGGTCCCGCTGGAGAAAGCGCGGCCGAATTGGCCGCTTTCTTTGGCCACCGTTCGGCCGTGATTGAAAAGTCGCGGGCGGGTGGAACAGTAACCACCACCGGCGGAGTGCCGACCAAAACACTGCGAGAGGCAGCGCTCTATTTTTCCGGGCTCTGCGAAGGTGGCATCTACGGTTTGCGGACCGCGGCGCCACCAGAGGTTGCCATCGACGTCATCCGCAAGCGGACGTGGGAAGTTTGCGGCCAGCTCCAAAAAGCGACGGCCGAGAACATCGCCAGGAATCGCGTCGACTACATCGAAGGTGAGGCGTCCTTCCAGCCGGACGGCGCCGTCAGGGTCGCAGGCGGCAATGGCGAGCACCGCACGCTCCATGCGAAGATGATCCTGATTGCAACGGGGTCGCGGCCGCGCCGGCCTAAGAACATTTCATTCGACATTCCGGGTGTCTGCGATACGGATACGATCCTGTATCGCGGGCGCCCTCCTCAAGATATCGTCATTGTGGGTGGCGGGCCGGTTGGCGTGGAGTTCGCCACTATCTGTCATGCTCTCGGCGCAAAGGTTGCCATAGCCGACCTCGGAAGCCGGCTGATCCCGGCAATGGACTGCGAAGTCTCCGAAGGCATGGAAGACCTGTTCCGCAAGTGGGGCATTACCGCCTATTTCGCGTCCACTGTAGAGAGCGTCGAACCAAGAGACGGTAGGCTGGAGGTGAAGCTATCCACCCGGCAAACGCTCTACCCGGACACGGTTCTGTTCGCGGCGGGACGGGCTGCCAATACGGAAGGCCTCGGCCTGGAAGCCGTCGGGATCAGCCGTGACTCCCGCGGACGAATCACCGTCGACAGGAATTTTCGGACCACGGTGCAGGGCATCTACGCGGCGGGCGACGTTCTTGGGCCCACTCTCGCTTCCGTAGCCATGGAACAGGGACGAGCCGCAGTCTGTCATGCTTTCGGCATTCCTTTCGAAGGAACCGTCGATCCGGCTCCGGTTTCAGCGGTCTATGGGATGCCGGAAGCCTCGGGTGCGGGTCTGACCGAAGAGCAATGCCGGGAACGGGGTCTCAACTATGAAGTAGGCCGGGCGGATCTGGGAAGCACGCCGCGAGGCGCGATTGCCGGCCGGGGTGGGCTGCTGAAGCTGATTTTTCAGAGAGAGAACCGAACGCTGCTCGGGAGTCCATTGCATCGGCGACATCGCCTCGGAGATTGTCGGGATCGGCCAGATGGTCATCCGGTGCGGTGGCACGCTGAACACGATTGCAAATATGTCTATGGCAACGCCGACCTATGCGTATGCCTACAAGTACGCGGCGTTCGATGGGTTGCGCCGTATCGCGGCAGCCGGAAAGGAGTCGATTGATGAGTCAGCCAAACGGCTCAGCCAGAACTTATAATCACCTGCACACGCCCCGAAGCTACACCCCAGGCAAGCGGCGTTTCAGCGTCTATTGGGCCTGGAGCTATCCCTGGGAAGCCAACCGGGATCCGACGGAGCTGGACAATCGCTTCTCGACGATGACGGAGGTTCGCCGGGTAGTGTGGCCTGCTTACGAAACGGTGGAGTTTTCGGAAAAGATGTTTCTCCAGGGCATCGCTGGAACACTGGAGCTGTTCCATCTGTCGATCGTGAGATTCCAGGAGGTCGTCGGGGCTGTCACCGGGTCGGAAGTCGCAGTCTTTCAGCGGATCGATCAGGCCGGCCAGAAACTGCCACTGGACGAGCGGATCCTCGGCGACACCGACACGCTCATGGTCTTCGGGTTGGATCACATGGTTACCGAACAGGAGGCCGCCCCGGAAGAGATTGAAGCAGTCCGGGAGTTTCTCCGCCGCGAAGGAACCTGCGTCATCATTGGACCTCATCATGACGTCGGCAGTTCCGCCGATCTGAAGGTGCGCGCCATGGAGTACGCGCATCATGGCGACCCCCTGGTGCCCCGGCAGCAGCGCTTCGGCAAGTACACGCGATCTTTGATGAAGGGGCTCGGTGTGCCGGTCGAAAACCGTTGGGGTCTCCGCCCGGCCACGGTTCAGGGAACGAACCAGCCCGTTCCGCTCAAGACGGCCAAGGATCTGGATACCCGCGGCTGGCTCACCGGCGTTCCCACCTTCAACTTCCATATGCATTTGCCGCATTATGCGGTCACGACAGACGATCCGAAGGCGATCCACGTGTTGGCCCGTCAACCGGTGGATGTCTCCAGGCCCCATCCGTTCGTGCAGGCGGGAAACAAAGAGTTCAATATGTTTCTTTGGATACCGCCCGCCGGGGACAGGGCCGGGGACATTCTTCTGGCCGACTCCACGATTTTCACCACCCTGTTCGGGGGCGACGAAAGCCTGGAGAACTTCTGGAAGAACATCGCTACCAGGTGATTGGCAGAATCCACTGGCGCGGCTGCGTGCTGCCGGTCCTCGCGGCTGCTTGCGTCTGTATGACAATCCCGTCGCGTGCTCAGAATCGGGGCGTCTATCCACTCGGCATGAGCGCCATAAATTCCGGCGTCATGCCAGAATCCAGCTTCACGTATTCGAACCAGTTTCTTGTTTACACCCGAGATGAGGCCAAGGACAACGAAGGCCGAACGCTGCCGGTCACAGGAACTAACTCTGTAATTCTGGACATGAACACCATCACCTGGGTGAGCCGAGAGAGCATACTGGGGGGCCGGTACTCCGCGTCGGCCAGCCTGCCTTTCTCGAGCAACGATCTGACTTCCGATCTTCAAGGCAACCTCAGCGGGGGCAGCGGATTTGCGGACTCGTATTATCTGCCCGTCATCCTGGGTTGGTCCTGGCGCAGGGCCGCGGTTCGCGTGATGTATGGTTTCCTCGCGCCGACCGGGCGATTCAGCGCGGGAGCGAACGACAATGTCGGTTCGGGTTATTGGACCCATGCGCTGTCTTCCGGACAGACGTTTTACCTGACCGGGAGCAAAAATCTCTCACTGTCCGCCTTTCAGATGTACGAATTTCACACCGTACAGGAGGGCACTGGCGTGCATCCGGGCGAGACTTTCGACCTGGACTATTCGCTCATGTATTCACTGGCCCGCACGCGGCGGTTCCAGTTGCAAGGAGGCCTCGCCGGCTATGAGCAGCGGCAGACCACCGCGAGGACCGGGCCCGGCATCAGCGTGGCCGCTTCCGAGGAGCGGTATGCGATCAACGCCCTCGGTTTCGCGGTGCTTGCCGTCTTACCAAGGCGGACCAGCATTGGGTTCAAGTACTTCAAGGAGTTCGCGGACCGGGCGACCTTTCAGGGAAATTCGTTGCAGGTTGTCGCGTCGATCGGCTTTTAGGAGCCGGCACATTTGGGGTGGGAGAGGAGGCGATGGGACTGATGCTCGAACTCGATGCCATTCAAAGCGGGGTGTTGCGGCCCAGGCCCTCTCCGTATGCGGCAACGTATGTGCTGTTTCGTATTGATGAACGCCAGGCCGGGCGGGAATTGATGCGCCGCATCCGCCCGGTGGTGGCATCGGCTGCACACCCGGAGAGCCCGGCGGGCGATACCTGGGTGAGCGTGGCACTGAGTTTTCAGGGCCTTAAAGCATTGGGTGTGCCGCAAGCATCTCTCGATAGCTTTTCTCCGGAGTTTCAACAGGGCATGGCTGCCCGCGCGAGAGTCTTGGGAGACACGGGCCAAAGCAGCCCCGAGCATTGGGAGAAGCCGCTCGGGTCCAGTGACGTCCACGTCGTGCTCACTGCCATTGCTCCGGATACGGAGCGGCTGGAAGCGGCGCTCGCACGAGCGCGTCAGGAGTACCAGAAGATCTCCGGCATCACCGCGATCTGGCGACAGAACTGTCATGCCCTGCCAACTCAAGCAGAAGCTTTTGGATTCAGGGACGGGATCAGTCATCCCGCGATTGAAGGGTCGGGTATTCCGAGCAGCAATCCCCACGAACGGCCCCTGATGCCGGGCGAGTTCGTTCTAGGCTACCCGGACGAGATGGGAGGTGTGCAGGCCATACCGCAGCCGGACGTCTTGGGACGTAACGGAAGTTACGTGGTCTTTCGCAAACTGCACCAGCGGGTTGCCGCGTTTCGCCAATATCTGAAGGCGAACTCCTCCGGACCCGAAGACGAAGAACTCGTGGCCGCGAAGATGATGGGACGTTGGCGCGGCGGCGCGCCCCTCGCCTTATGTCCGATGCACGATGACTCGGAGCTCGGTGCAGACCCACGGCGAAATAACGCCTTCCTCTTTAGGGAAGACGATGCGATCGGCTATCAGACACCCTGCGGCTCCCACATTCGCCGGATGAACCCACGCGATGCGGATGTGGCGGGTGTCGTTCGCATCCACCGGATGATCCGCCGTGGAACCTCCTATGGACCGGTGCTTCCGGAGGGAGTTCTTGAAGACGATGGCTTGGAGCGAGGATTGATCTTCGCTTTTGTGGGAGCCAATATCGGGCGCCAGTTCGAGTTTGTGCAATCGGAGTGGATGAACGACGGCAGCTTCTTCGGAGGAGGCGCCACGAAAGATCCCGTCGCGGGAGCGATCAGCGGCGCAGATGCCTTTAGTTTCCCGAGGCGTCCACTTCCTATGCGCCTCAAGGGATTGTCTCGGTTTGTTGTGACAAGGGGAGGTGAGTATTGCTTTCTGCCCGGCCTCCGCGCACTGCAATGGCTCGGGGAGCATGAGTAACAGGCATAAGAGCAAAGACGAAGCCCTTGCCTATTTAGTCCACAGGTAAAAAACGATACCAGCAGCGGTCGGGAAGTATTCGCACGTGCCGCCGGCCCACGGTGTCGCCTGGGGAGGGTGTCACCTGCGAACACTGCCGGCTCAAAATGAGTGACCAAAACGAACACCAGAGCGTGTTCAAGGAGGCAGTGCCGGCGATCTGTCTGCGATTGCGAAGAGTTAGTCGCGCATGGTTGCCAGTTGGATGACGGGAGCCAGTTCCTGCCGCTAAAACTGCAGCCGGGTCAGGGAGCAGGCTCGACGTGCACGAGCACGTCCGCCACCCAGTCCAGGCGTTCCAGAATGCGCTGCTGCACCTCGTGCGCGAGTTGGTGCGACTGCCGGACCGTCATTTGCGGATCGACTTCCAGGTGCAGGTCCACGTGGTATCGGAGGCCGGTCTTTCGCGCATAGCATTTTTCCACGCCGCGGGCGCCCGGAATGGTCGCGGCCGTCTCCCGGATCTGGTTCATCAGGACTTCGCCGGGCATCGTGTCCATCAGTTGCAGAGCGGTGTCATAAGCGATGCGGACGCCCACGCCGACGATGATCAGCCCTATCGCAAATCCGCCGATGCTGTCCGCCTCGCGGAAGCGGTCGGGAGAAATCAGCGCCAGACCGACGGCGACCAGCGCGACGGTCGCGGAAAGCGTATCCATGGTGTCGTTCCAGGCGTCCGCCCGTAGCGCGTCGCTTTGAATTCTGCGGCCGTACCGGAACTTGACGATGGCGAGCACGGATTTCGCTACAAGCGAGGCGACGAGGGGCCAAACGACATAAGCAGCGACTTCGGGGCGGGGAAGCCCGATCCGCTGGATCGAGCCATAGGAGATCAAGGTACCGGTCGCGGTCAGCACCATCCCGATCAACAGCCCGGTCAGGATCTCCACACGGCCGTGGCCGTACGGATGGTCCGCATCGGCCGGCTTGGCTGCCAGGGTCAGGGCCAGCAAGACCAGGCCGGACGAGAAAACGTCGCCCGCCGATTCCAGGCCGTCTGCCAGAACCGCATTGGAATGGCCCGCCAGTCCTGCCCAGATCTTTACGACGGCGAGCGCGCCGCTGACGATCATGCCGGCGGCGGCGACTCGCTGGCCGATGTGCATACGGCTAGGCTCGGGCGGGATCGCTGCCTTCGGTATTTACCCCGAGCTCGGCGAAGGCGGCCGCTGCTTTCGACGCGTCGTACTGGCCGTCGCGGGCGAGGCGGGAGAGCGCCGCCGTGACGATCGATTCCGCGTTGATCTCGAAATGCTTGCGGAGATACTCGCGGTTATCGCTCCGTCCGAAACCGTCGGTGCCGAGCGATTCGAGCCTGCCCGGAAGCCACGGCGCCACCTGGTCCGGCACCACTTTCATGTAGTCGCTGGCGGCGACGATCGGCCCCTGCGCGCCCTCCAGAACCCGCACGATGTGCGGACTGCGGGCAGGCTGGTCCGGGTGCAGCCGGTTCCATCGCTCCACCGAAAGGGCGTCGCGCCGCAGTTCGTTGTAGCTCGTCACGCTCCACACGTCCGCCGGCACCTGATACTTTTCGGCCAGGATCTGCTGGGCGCGCAAGGCCTCGTTCAGGATCGGGCCGCTGCCGAACAACTGGACCTTCGCCGGCCCGTTCTCCGCGGCCTGGTACCTGTAAATCCCGCTGAGCACGTCCTCCGGCTTTACCCCCGCCGGCATGGCAGGCATGGGGTAGTTTTCGTTATAGAGCGCGAGGTAGTAGAAGCGGTCTTCCTGCTCCTGGTACATGCGCCGGATGCCGTCCTGCACGATGATGGCGATCTCGTAGGCGAACGCCGGGTCGTAGGTGACGCAGGTCGGGACGGTGCTCGCCAGAACGATGCTGTGGCCGTCCTGGTGCTGCAATCCCTCGCCCGCAAGCGTAGTGCGCCCGGCCGTGCCGCCGCAGAGAAAACCCTTGCCGCGGGCGTCCCCGAAGGCCCAGATCAGGTCGCCGATGCGCTGGAAGCCGAACATCGAGTAGTAGATGAAGAACGGGATCATCTCCACCCGGTAATTCACATAGGCGGCGCCGGCGGCCGTAAACGATGCCATGGAGCCGGCTTCGGTGATGCCTTCCTCCAGAATCTGGCCGTCCTTCGACTCCTTGTAATACAGGAACATTTCGGCATCGTGCGGTTTGTAAAGCTGCCCCTGGCTGGCGTAGATGCCGAACTGCCGGAACAGCGATTCCATACCGAAGGTGCGAGCCTCGTCCGGGATGATCGGGACCACGCGTTTGCCGATCTGCGGGTCCTTCATGAGGAGCGTCAGGACGCGAACAAAGGCCATCGTGCTCGACACCTCGCGGCCGGATGAACCTTCGAGCGATTCCTTGAAATGCTCGAGCGGCGGGGCCTGGATGCGGCTGGCCGGCGTGGAGCGGCTCGGCATGTACCCGCCCAACTGGCGGCGGCGTTCGTGCAGATAGGCGATCTCCGGGCTGTCGGACGGCGGGCGGTAGAACGCTGCGTTCCGCGCGGCCTCATCCGGGATTGGAATCTCGAAGCGCGAGCGGAAGTGGGCGATCTCCTGCTCGTTGAGTTTCTTCTGCTGGTGGGTGATGTTGCGGCCTTCGCCGGCCTCGCCCAATCCGTAGCCCTTGATGGTGTGGGCCAGGATCAGGGTGGGGCGGCCCTTGGTATCGATAGCCGCCTTGTAGGCGTTGTATACCTTGCGGGGATCGTGGCCGCCGCGGCGCAGGTGCAGCAACTCGTCGTCGCTCAGGTGGGATACCAGGTCGAGCAGCTCGGGGTACTTGCCGAAGAAGTTCTTGCGGACGTACGCGCCGTCTTTGGTGATGTACGTCTGGAACTCGCCATCCACCACTTCGCCCATGCGTTTCTGCAACAGGCCGGTTTTGTCGCGCTCCAGGAGGGAATCCCAATCCTCGCCCCAGATCACCTTGAGCACATTCCAACCCGCGCCGCGGAACGCCGCCTCGAGTTCCTGGATCACCTTGCCGTTGCCGCGCACCGGGCCGTCCAGGCGCTGCAGATTGCAATTGATGACGAAAACCAGGTTGTCAAGCTTCTCGCGCGATGCCAGTGTGAGCGAGCCCAGGGACTCCGGTTCATCCATCTCGCCATCGCCGAGGAACGCCCAGATGTGGCGCGGGGTCGGCGGGATCATCTGGCGGTTCTCCAGGTACCGCATGAAGCGGGCCTGGTAGATGGCGTTGATCGGGCCGATCCCCATCGAGACGGTCGGGAAGCGCCAGAACTCGGGCATCAGCCAGGGGTGTGGGTAAGAGGACAGACCGGGGTGTTCGCGCAGCTCGTGCCGGAAGTTCTTGAGGTGCTCTTCGGTCAGGCGGCCCTCGAGGTAGGCGCGGGCATAAACTCCCGGCGATGCGTGGCCCTGGAAATAGACCAGGTCGCCCGGCTGATCGCCGTAGGTGGCGTGGAAGAAGTGGTTGAAGCCGACTTCCAGCAGCGTCGCCAGCGAGGCGTAGGTGGAGATATGGCCGCCGATTCCGGGATCGTACTTATTCTGGCGCACTACCATGGCCATGGCGTTCCACCGGATGAGGCTCTTGATGCGCCGCTCCATGGCACGGTCGCCGGGGTACGGCACTTCATCCTCGGGACGGATGGTATTCACGTACGGAGTGTTGATCTGAACGGGCAACTCCACACCGTTGAGGCGTGCCCGTTCGAGGAGCTGTTCCACCAGATAGGCGGCCCGGTCTTCGCCTGCGTCGTCGATTACCTGGTCCAGCGCTTCTACCCACTCTGCTGTCTCGCGTGGATCGAGATCCACAACCCTCTCGTTCAGTGTCTGGTGCATGGATATTTTCATTATAGTGAAACGCCGGGCTCCGCTTTTGGCGGGTACAATGTGGTCATGGTCAGACTGGATCATGTGCTGGAATCGTGGAAGGCCATTCGCCAGGACACGGCGACCGCCCTGGAGGACTTCCCTTCCGAGGACCTGGATTATCGGCCGACGCCCGATCTGATGACGTTTCGCGAACTGGCGCGCCATATTCTAGAGGCGGGGCACGCGTTTTGCGGGCTGCTGCTGGCCGGAGAAGACAATTTCGCGACTCCGGATTTCCGGGAAAAGATGCGGCGGCACTCGCCGGGGATCCCGGCGGACGCCGGGCGGGATGCTCTGGCAGCGGCTTTGCGGGATTCGATCGAGCTCCGGACGGCCGGGCTGGCGGCGCAACCGCCCGAGTTTTTTGCTCACATGATGACGCGTTTCGATGGCCAGCGGGTCACCCGTCTGGAAATGCTGCAATTTTTGAAAGAGCACGAACTGACACACCGTTCCCAGATGTTCACGTACCTCCGGCTGAAGGGGATCGTACCGGCGACCACACGCCGGCGGCTCGCCAAGCAGGCGGGGAAATAAATCTCCCCGCAATCCCCGGTGGCGGTATTGCAATTCGGCTGGTCTCTCGTATATGAGTAGTAATTTGGGAGGAAATTTTCATGGTGGAATGCCCGGTGTGCGAAGGCAAGATCGACGTAGATGAAGAAGACGTCGATGAAGGCGACACCATCAGCTGCGATGAGTGCGGCGCGGCCTTGAAGGTGGTTGGCACCGACCCGCTGGAGCTGGAGTCGGCGGAAGAACTTGAAGAGGAAGACGAGGAAGAAGACGGCTTCGTCGAAGAAGAGGAAGAAGAGTCGGACGAGAATTGGAGAGAATAGAGCCCGCAATGAACGTAACGGAACAGCCACTTCTCCCGTCGAGGACTAGGGAGGCGGCAATGCGCTGGTTTTGGACGCTGGTTACGCTGACGTTGATGCTGGCGGTGGCAACAACCGCCTTCGGGCAGAAGAAGCGGGAGCCCCCGACGCGCAGTCTCGAGGGCGTGGTCAGTTCGACCGCAGACGCACCCGTGCCCGGCGCGGTGGTGCAGTTGAAGGACATGAAAACCCTGCAAATCCGCTCGTTCATTACCCAACCGCAGGGGAACTACTACTTCCACGGCCTGAGCCCCGACCGGGATTACGAAGTCAGGGCCGAATCGAAGGGCCAGTCGAGCGACACCAAGACGCTGAGTTCCTTCGACTCGAAGAAACAGGCTGTCATCAATCTCAAGCTGAAAAAGTAAGGTCGAGGGTCAACGCCAGGAGCCCCGATGAGCCGGGGCGCGGCAGACACGAGTGTTCGCGCCACGTGCTTTGCCAGTTCCCTCAGTGGCGGCGGAGGACCCACTCCACACCGCCGATGATCGTCCGTCCAGGCATCGGCACGCCGAGAACTTCCTGGTAGGAGGTTCCGGTGATATTGGCGAACTGAAGGAACGGGTGGACGCGCCAACGCACGAAGCCCGTATAGAAGTCCCAGAGCGCGTAGGGATCCCGGGCGCGGCGGTCGAGCATCCCGATCCGCGTGCGCACGATGAACCCGGAACCCAGGGTTGCCTGCCAGGCCGCAACGGCGGAGTGCACGGGGTAGTTGAACGTGTACTTGGTGTAACCGACCGGGATGGTGTCCTGCGCCCCCCGCAATCCGGTGTAGCTGAGGTCGAGGGTGCCGGCTTTGCGCGCATCCACTCTGAGGGATGCCTCCACGCCCGTAAAATCGAGGCTCTGGATGTTCAAGGCGCGCCAGAGATCCGTGGGCGAGGAGCGATAGTAGTCGATGCCGTCGCGCTCGCGGCGTTCGAAAATAGTGAGTTCCCCGCGCAGCCTCGAGGCCGGGACCCAATCGAGCCCGCCTTCGTATGCCCAGACGCGTTCCGGGCGCAGGTTGGGATTGCCGGTATTGGCAGGGTCGTTATAGTAGAGGTCCGTATAGCTGGGGACGCGGAACGCGCGGCTGGCGGAAGCGCGCAATTTCAGTTTCGGTGAGATCCAGAAGCCACCCGCGATGGTGGGGCTGAACTCCCCTGAGAAACTGCGGTATACCTCCTCGCGGGCGGAAAGCGTCAGGGAGAACCGGTGGAGCGCGCGAAAATCCACCGCGCCGTAGGCCGCGGCCCGGCTGCGGGCGTGGTCGCCCAGGTTATTGCTGACGATGGACTCGTGGATCGCCTCGACGCCGTAGAACACGGTGGTGTTCGCGGAGAGCGGTTCGCGGCGCCGGAGATCGGCCTGCCAGCTTTCGTCCGCATGGTGGTTCGCAAAAACGTCGGGCTGGTCGCGAAAGAGCACGAACAGGTCGCTGTGCCGGCGGTAGCTGAACGACGCGCTGGTGCGTTCGCCGAACGCCTGCTGCATTCCCGCAAACCAGGTCTTGGTGTCCTCCCACGAATTGTAGGGCCCGTAGAACTGGTCGGCTCCGAAGGGATGGTCCATATAGGCGAGCGTCAGGTCGCTTGCGCCCCAGCCGGAGGAAAAATGCGTGGTGGAACCCAATTGGAGATTGCGGTAGTCGCGGTCGGGCATGAAGCCGGAGGAGAAGTCGCGCGCGAAGGTGAGTTGTTCCGAGATTTTGGCGGACCCGGCGGCGATGGAGCCGCGCTCCTGGTTGGTCCCGAAGTTTCCGATCGCCGTGCGCAGTCGGAGTTCCAGGCCTTCCGGAGGGGTGGTGATGATGTTGATGACCCCGGCGGCGGCATCCGAGCCGTACAGCGTGGAGCCTGACCCGCGCATCACTTCGACGCGTGAGATCGAATCCAGCGGAACCGGGATATCCATGTTGTGGTGGCCGGATTGGACGTCGTTCAATCGCTGGCCATTCAACAGGACGAGGGTCTCGCCGAAGTTGGAGCCGCGGATCGAGAGGTCGGTTTGCACGCCGCCGGGGGCCCGCTCCTGAAGGTCGAGCGAGGGATCGAGGCGCAGCACGTCGGCCAGAGTATCGAAGAGCAGCGTGTTGCCGCGCACCGGCAGCACGCGGATGGCGCGGTCGATCTCCTCGAGCGTCATCGGCTCGAAAGTGCCGGTAACGATGATCGTGTCCGTGCGAGAGGGCTGTTGGGCCGCGGCCGCAAAAGCGGCAAGCAGGGTCAGGGGAACCAGGTCCGAGCGCAAGTCATCATTTTAACCCTGCCTGGCGGGAAGCCATTCCGGGCTGCGCACCAAAGCCTCGACATGCTCTCCGTTCAGCCATTTCCGGATGTGCGGAATGGCCAACGCCGCCGCGGCCTCGCCCGCCTTCAGCAAGTCGGGACCGCAGCCGAAGCCGTCCCATTCGATCGACCGCACGTCCGGCGCTATCACCAGGTCGCTCTGCCCGCGCCAGGAGCTCTCGGTACGGATCTGCATGATCTGAAAGCAGCGGTTCACCACCTGAAAAACGTTCGACGGAAAGGCGCGGTCCTGCGCCGGCAGGTGCACCGAGAGGACGTGCGTGGCCCCCAATCTGCGGACCAGGGCGGCCGGGATTTCCGTGCTCATGGCGCCATCGACCAGCAACCGGTCTTCGCATCGGACCGGCTGAAAGAGGCCGGGATAAGAGCAACTGGCGCGAATCGGCAGGAAGACGTCGCCGGAATCGCGGAACTCGACCGGTTCGCCGGACGAGAGGTCGGTGGCGACCACGCCGAGCGGCATTCGCATCTCTTCGAAGCGATAGCGTTTCAGCAGCTTCTCGAGAAAGTGCTTCATCCGCTCGCTGACGACAAACCCCATCCGGCAGAGGCTCCAGCGCGCGATGTCGCCGAAACGCATGGCGCATCCGGCGGCGGCAATCTCCCCGGGCGTGGCGCCGCTGGCATAAGCCGCGGCAACGATTGACCCCGCGCTGACGCCGGCGACGCAGTAAATGGGAATCTGGCTTTGCTCAAGGACCGAGAGCACGCCGGCATGGGCAATTCCACGGGCGAAACCACCGCCGAGGGCAATCCCGATTTTAGGCGGACCGGGTGGGGGCTGGGGCCTTCGCAGGCGCGAAGGCAAATTCCGAGAATTACGAAGAGCGGAAACGAAGCCGCCTACGGCGCGCACAGCTCTCATGGACCCCTCCCAAACCACTCCCAGGTTCGGTCTCTAACTCACGATTCGCGGCACTCTAACTCGCATCGTAGAATGGTTCTACCAATGACTCGGACGAGCAATCCCCTTGCCAGGTTCCTGACTGTTGCTTTATTCTTGCTGGCGTCCTCACCACTGGCCGCGCAGCGGCCGTTCTCCGGAACACCGGAGGTCGAACAGTCTCTTCGCAGCCTGAACGAACTGGGCAGGGTGCTGATGATCGCGGCCCATCCTGACGACGAACGCACAGCCGTGCTGGCATATTTCGCACGAGGCCGGCATATGCGAACTGCTTATCTTTCGCTCACCCGGGGCGAGGGCGGGCAGAATCTGATCGGTTCCGAACAGGGTCCCGAACTGGGGATCATTCGGACGCAGGAACTGCGGGATGCGCGCCGGATCGATGGCGCCGAACAATTTTTCACCCGCGCGATCGATTTCGGTTTCACGAAAACAGCCTCCGAGACCATGCAGAAATGGGGCCACGAACGCATCCTCTCCGATGTCGTCTGGATCATCCGCAGATTTCAGCCGGACGCGGTGATCCTGTGCTTCAGCGGCACGCCGCGCGACGGCCACGGCCAGCACCAGGCTTCGGCCATTCTGGGACGGGAGGCCTTCGATGCCGCGGGCGACCCCAAGCGCTTCCCCGAACAGCTTCGCTACGTTCAGCCGTGGCAGCCCAAGCGTCTGGTCCACGCCAATTACTTCGGCGGGCGCGGCGGCGTCCAGCCGGCAAAGGCTCCGCCCAAGGCGGGCGAGGCGGAAACCGGGCAGTTTAATCCGGTCCTCGGGTATTCGTACGAAGAGATCGCGGTGCTGAGCCGCAGCATGCATCACAGCCAGGGGACGGGCGCGATGCGCCGCCCGGGCGCCTCGGTCACTCCGTTCGAACTGGTGGAGGGGGCCCCCGCGGCGAACGATCTTTTCGAGGGAATCGATACTTCCTGGGCGGGCCGTTTCCCGCAGCCCGGACCGGCCATCGCCGCGGATCTCGCGGAGGCGATCCGCACTTTCGAGCCGGAGCATCCGGACCGAACGATTCCGCTGCTGCTCAAGGTGCGGACATTGATCGCGGCGATCCCGGATCCGCGCGCAAAAGAGAAACTGGCGGAACTGGATGAGACCGTTTCCATGTGCGCCGGGATCTGGGCCGACGCGCAGGCGCACGCGCCCGAGTTCATCCCCGGGTCCCCCATGGCGTTCACCACGACGGTTCTCAACCGCTCGCATTCGCAGGTGACGTTCGAGGGAGGCCAGGTAGAAGGTATGTTCCAGGCGCCGCTCGATGTCAAGCCGGCCAACCTCGGGTACAACCAGAGCGCGTCCGTCGCATTCAGCCGCACCGTTCCTGCCACCGAACCTTATTCGCAGCCGTACTGGCTGGTCAAGCCGCCGGTAGGCGACGCTTATTCCGTGGACGATCAACAGTTGATCGGGCTTCCGCAGAACCCGCCCGCCGTGCACGTGCGCCTGCTGCTCTCGGTGGACGGGACGCCCATCGAACTGCTCTGCCCGGTGCACTACCGTTATGCGGACCGCGCGCAGGGCGAGCGCGACCGGCCGGTGCTGATCGTTCCACCGGTCTCCGTGGAGCGCTCCGCCCCCCACACCATCTTCCCCACGGCAGGGCCGCGGAGTGTGCAGGTGGCGGTGAAGGCCAACATCGCGAAAGCCGCGGGCGAGTTGCGCCTCGATCCGCCGCCGGGCTGGAAGGTCGAGCCGAGGTCGCAGCCGTTCCAGGTCGCGGTGAGCGGCGAACAGCAGGAACTGCACTTCACGGTGACGCCGCCGGCGGGGGCAAGCGACGCGGCCATGCCGGCGGTCGCCACCATCGGCGGGCGCGAGGTGGCGGTCGGGATGGAGCTGATCGAGTACCCGCACATTCCCACGCAGGCGGTCTTTCCGGCGTCGGAGCTGAACCTGGTGCGCGCGGACATCAAAGTCACCGCGCACAAGATCGGCTACATCATGGGCGCCGGCGACGAGATGCCGGATGCGCTCCGGCAGATAGGGTTGGACGTCACACTGCTCAGCCCGTCCGACCTCGAGCAGGGCGATCTGTCGCGTTTCGACGCGATCGTGGCGGGAATCCGCGCGTACAGCGTGCGCCCGGACGTGAAGGCCAGCCAGCCGCGCCTGATGGATTACGTGCGCAACGGCGGCACTTACGTGGTGCAGTACCAGAGCGGCGAAGGCGCGCGCGGTGGGCCCGGCGGGCAGAACCAGTCGAACATTCCCGAATCGAATATCGGGCCGTACCCCATCACGATTCCGGGCAGCAACGCCTACCGCGTAACGGTGGAGCAAGCGCCCGTGACCTTTCCACATCCGGATAGCCCGCTCCTCCATACGCCGAACCAGATCACCGGGAAAGACTTCGAAGGCTGGGTGCAGGAAAGGGGCCTGCTGTTCGCGACCCACTGGGACCCCCGCTACCAGACGGTGCTCTCGTCGGGCGACCCCGGCGAAAAGCCTCTCGAAGGCGGCGAGTTGTGGACGCACTACGGAAAGGGCGTTTACATCTTCACGTCGTATTCGTGGTTCCGGCAGTTGCCGGCGGGCGTGCCGGGCGCTTACCGGTTGTTCGCCAACCTGCTGAGCGCGAAATAGGCGGCGCCCGCTGCGCCGTTTCAGGCGCGCATAATCGCCGGGTAAACCTTGCGAATCGCAGCGACGGCGTCGTCGGTATCGCGCTTCGTGTACTTCGGCCCCATCATGACGCCGGCAAAACGGCCGAGGATGTCGATGGTTCGCGGGCAGCACTCGCGGCCATAGCGGATCGATTGGCCGCGCTCCGAGGCGAACGAGGGCCACCTGGGGATCGCCGTGACCTTCTGCTCGATTTCCGGAACGATGGGAAGGGCGATCGAGCCGTTCGGCCCGGATACGGGAACGCCCTCCGCCTTCATTGCCTGGGAGTATCGCTTGCATTCCTCAGCGGAGCGGAAGCCCAGGAAAATGCCGGTGCCGAGTTCGCCCGCCGGGTCGGGCAAACGGCGCAGGTGGACGCCGGGGAGGTCCTGGACGCCTTCGTAGACGCGGCGCGCGTTGCGCCGCACGTCGCCGATGATCGTATCCAGCTTTCGTAATTGCGCCAGCAGAACGCCGCCGGTGAACTCGTTCATCCGGTAGTTCAGTCCCGGCATGTAGTGCAGTTTGGCGGGAAAGTCGCGGCGCACGGTGACGTCGTGGAAGCGGACGGCGCGCTCGAAGAGATACGGATCGTTGGTCACCACCGCGCCGCCCTCTCCGGCGGTAATCGTCTTGCTCTGTTGCAGGCTGTAGATCGCGATATCGCCCATTGAGCCGAGCGGGCGGCCCTTATAGCTGGCGCCCACGCTCTGGCTGGAGTCTTCCAGCACCTTGAGATTGTGCTTGCGGGCGAGAGCGAGGATCGGGTCCATATCGGCGGGGTTGCCTTGCAGGTGGACCGCCATGATCGCCCGGGTCTGCGGCGTGATGTGGCGCTCGATATCCGCGGGATCGATGTTGAACGACTCGTCGATCTCGGCAAAAACCGGGAGCGCGCCTACCTGGATCACCGCGGAATAGCACGAGTACCAGGTCCACGCGGGAATGATGACCTCGTCTCCGGGGCCCACCTCGAGTGCCGCCATGGCAACGTGAAGAGCCGCTGTCCCGGAGGTCACCGCCAGCGCGTACTTCATCTGCATGCGCGCGGCGTATTCGTTTTCGAAGATCGCCACCTTCGACTTGTCGAGCGGGTTGGCGAAGCGGAACGGCTTGCGGCTTTCGAGAACCTGCGAAAGCTGCGTCTGTTCCTTGTCGTCATAGTACAGCGGACCCCAGTTGGCGGTCCCGAGCGGTTGGGAACGAACCGGAGTTCCGCCGTCCACCGCCAGTTGCGGGGAAGCACTCGCGCCAGTCAGGCCCGCCGCGGCGGCGGTTGCCAGGAAAGTTCTGCGATCCATGGGAGAGACCTCCTTTGCCGATTGAGTTTAGCGCCCCACGTCCTTCATGACGCGGTGCACCGCCGCCATCACACGGTCTTCCACATCGCCGGCGAACGGTCCGGACTGCCCGTAGTAGATCATGCTGTCCACCGGTTCGTAGCCGCCCTCGCGGAGCACCCGCGCGGTCGGAATGTAGCACATGACGTCGTTCGAATATCCGGCCGCGATGAGCGGCTCGCCGGGGTACTCGCGGTGGATGCGCAGGTCGTAGTCCACCACTACTTCGCCGCCGAGGGCCACCAGGGTCAGCGCGCGGCCGAAGCGAACGGCCTGCACGGGGTAGTCGATGCGGTCGATGGTCTTGCCGGCGTCAAGGGCCGTCAGCATCATCCGCGCGCGGCGTGCCTGCGCCGCCACCTTGCTCTGCAACTCCGCTTCCAGGCCCTGGCGGGTGCGCGGGGCCAACTGGAGAACCGTGAGGCGGAAGGCGGAGCGGACCGGCCCGGCTACCGGCGTCATGCGCGCGGAGATTACGCGGTCCACCTCCGCGGCCATGGCCTCGCCGTGCTGCCGCGCCAGTTCCACCGTGCCGCGCGGGTTGGGGTTCTGGTCCGCGCCGCACAGTTCGAGGAAGAGTGCGGTCGTGCCGGGATGCCGGCTCTCGAGTTCCGCCGACGCAAATCCGGCCCAGTCGCCGCTCAGTTGGTAAGTATCCTGGGTCAGCGTCGTGTTATGGCACGCATAGCCGAAGAGCACGGCGCGCAGCTTGCCGCCGGCTCCGGTGATCTTCAGGATAGGGACGCTGTGATCCACGGGCCCGTTCGGGTCGATCCCGATCTTCACGCCGGTAGCTGTGGATTGCCTGCGATTCGCGGCGAATGCGGCCGAGCCCCCGCCGTACTCCACCGTGGCGGGCGCCAGGTCGGCGATGGCCGCGCCAACGGCCTTGACCAGTGCGTCCGAGAAGA
The DNA here is from genome assembly GCA_963796485.1 of Bryobacterales bacterium. Classification (GTDB taxonomy): domain Bacteria; phylum Acidobacteriota; class Terriglobia; order Bryobacterales; family Bryobacteraceae; genus CAWCDJ01. Next base: position 332,116 of record CAWCLV010000003.1, on the reverse strand, counting down.
CGTGCTGGTATTCGACCAGTTTCGCCTGCTCGGCCGGCGGAAAGACCGTCAGGTTGTCCAGGTTCGACCAGACCACCGGGCCGGTGTGGGTATGGCTGGCGTTGATCAGGAGTTGCGACCGCTCCAGCCCGTACTGCTTCTTCGCGCGGAAAGCGACCTCGTCGGCCACCTCGCGCGGAAACCCGACCACATCCGCGGTGACGATGACGATCCGCTTTCCCGGCCCGCTTTCGATGGCAAGCGCTTTGGCCCAAAGCCGCAGCAACACTCCATCGGACGGGTGTGTGCGGGCGGCATATCCGGACATCCAGATGGGACCGGCCGGCGTGATGTCCACGCGCCCGGCTCCGGCCCTCAGACCCGCGCCGGATAGGCCGGCCGCGGAGAGCAAAAGCAAAATGAGGGTTCTCATCGCAGCTCTGTTGGGTATAAGTTTATATCGTGCATGGCACGAAAGGGGGATTTATGCGCCCGACCCGACGATCGTTCCTGGCAGCCGCACCCCTGGCCGGGGCGGCCCTCTCCGCGGATACCGCAGGGGACCGCCCCGCCCTGCTCGGCGGCGCGAAAGCGCACCCCGAGCCGTTCCCCTCCTGGCCGGTGATCGGCCAGACGGAGGAACGGGCGATTCTCGAAACGCTGCGCAGCGGCCGCTGGTACCGCGGCAACGGCAAAGCCGTCGCGCGGTTCGAACAGGCTTATGCTGAACTGACGGGAGCGAAGACCTGTCTCGCCACGGCCAACGGAACCAGCGCGCTCTTCACCAGCCTGAACGCCATGGGGATCGAGCCCGGCGACGAAGTCATCGTGCCGCCGTATACGTTCGTCGCCACGGTGAACGCCGTGCTGCGCCAGTACGCGCTGCCGGTGTTCGTCGATACCGACCCAGAGACGTTCCAGATGGACGCCCGGAAACTCGACGCCGCCATCACGCCGCGCACGCGGGCGATCATTCCGGTGCACCTCGGCGGGAACGTTTGCGACCTGGATGCCATTCTGGCGACGGCCGCGCGCCACGGCGTCCCGGTGCTCGAAGACGCCTGCCAGGCGCACCTGGCCGAGTGGCGCGGGAGAAAAGTCGGGACGTTCGGCAAAGCCGGCTGCTTCAGTTTCCAGGCCTCCAAGAATCTGAATTCCGGGGAAGGCGGCGCCATCCTGACCGACGATGAAGACCTTCGCGAGCGCTGCTACGTATTCCACAACAACGGCAGCGGCACCCGGCCCCTACCCGGCAATTTCGCTTACCGGACCAGTGGCTGCAACTTGCGGATGACGGAGTTTCAGGCCGCGCTGCTGATGGCACAGATGACCCGCATCGAAGCGCAGGCCCGGACCCGCACCGCAAACGCATCGTATTTGACTTCGGTGCTGAAGGAGATACCCGGCATCGCGCCGGAACGGATGTACGAGGGATGCACCCGCAACGCGTACCACCTGTATATGTTCCGGTACGAGAGGGACCGCTTTGCGGGCCTGCCACGGGCGGCTTTCCTGAAAGCGCTGGCCGCCGAAGGCATTCCCGCGTCGGGTGGATACAGCCCGCTGAACACGCAGCCGTTCCTGAAGGAGGCGCTGCAATCGCGCGGTTACCAGCGAATCTACTCCGGTAAAGAGATCGCGGCCTTCGAGGCGCGGAACCGCTGCCCGGAGAACGACCGGCTCTGCGAAGAGGCCGTCTGGTTCGTGCAGACGATGCTGCTGGCCTCTCGCGAGTCGATGGACAGAATCGCCGGGGCGATCCGGAAAATCCAGCTTCACGCGGATGCTTTGGCGAAAGCGTGATCGCTTAGTCCCGGCGGAGCGCGGTCATCGGATCCACCTTAGTGGCGCGCCTCGCCGGGAGATAACTGGCGAGCAGCGCCACGAACATGAGGATCAGGGTCGCCATCGCGAACACCTGCGGGTCGGCGATTCTCAGATTCGGGAGGAACCCCTCGACGAACCGCATCGAGGCGAGAGCGATCAACAAGCCTGCTCCTAATCCGGCCGCGGTGAGCAGCACTCCCTGTTTGATCATAGTGCCGAGCACATGGATGGGCCGCGCGCCGAGGGCGATCCGGATCCCGAATTCGTGCATGCGCTGGCTGACCGTAAAGGCCAGGACGCTGTACAAGCCGATCGCGGATAGCAGGAGCGAGATCGTCCCCACGACGCCAAGCAGTGTGGCCGCCACGCGCTGCGGGTAGAGCGAAGCGCCGATCCATTCCTCGTAGGGTACGAACTCGCTGCCCCGGGTTGCGGGATTGACCGCGGCCGCTTCGCGGAGGAGCGCCGGCCGCAGATTTCCCACGGGGCCCGCGGTCCGAACGAAAAATGCCACCCAGAATTCGCCTCCGCCCACCTGGCGGGCGGGGGTGTAGATAAAAGGCGTCGGAGCCTCCGTCAAGAGGCGATATTTGGCGTCGCGAACCACGCCGACCACGGTGCACCACGGTCCGCCTCCGCGGAGTTTCCGGCCCAGGACCGGGCCGTTGCCGAAGTAATGCCGGGCGAACGCCTGGTTCACGATCACGACGGGGGCGGCCTTGCGGTCATCCTGCTCGCGGAAGTCGCGGCCTTCCAGAATCGGGATACGCAGCGCATCGAAGTAGCCGGGGGATACGCTGGTGAGCGGCACGCGGACGGTTTCGCCCGACGCCGGCGAGTATCCCTGCACCTGAATCTCCGTGTCGCTGCCTTCGCCGAACTCGAGCGGAATGAAGGTGGAATAGCCGGCGGCCGTCACGCCGGGGATCGCGCGGAGCCGGTCCGCCAGCCTCAGGGAAAACTGCTGGCGCTCCTCGCGGGTATGGCAGAACGTCTCGACGTAGTATTTGGCCATGGCCACATTGTGGACGTCCATGCCGGGATCGATTGCCCGGGCGGCGTAGAAGCTGCGGGAGATCAGTCCGGTGCCCACGATGGCCACCAGGGCGAGCGCCACCTCGGCGGTCACCAGGAGCCCGCGTGTCCTTCGAACGCCGGCGCTCGCGGTGGTTCCGCGGCCGTTCTCTTTCAGGTGATCGTTGATGCTGGTGCGGATCGCATGCAGCGCCGGCGCGAGCCCGGTGAGCACGGCGGCCGCGACACACAGGAGAATCGTGAAGGTCAGAATCCGCCAGTTCAGGCTAAGGGTGAATGCCACGGGCAGATTGGTGGGAGGCAGCAGCCAGACCAGCGCATCGCCGGACCACATGGCGAGCATGGAACCTGCCACCGCGCCGGCCAGCGCCAGCAGGAGGCTCTCCGTAAGCAGCTGCCGGATGAGGCGCGATGGCGGGGCGCCGAGCGCGAGCCGGATACTGAACTCTTTTTGCCGGACGGCTCCCCGCGCGAGCTGCAGATTCGCAACGTTCGCACCCACGATGAGGAACATCACCAGGCAGACGGCCATCAGAATCTGCAAGGGGGTCCGCAGCAGCCCCTGGGCGCCGTTGTGGCCCTTCCAGACGGGCAGCAAGGTTGCGCCGAAATTGTGGCTGCTCGCGGGATTCGCCTGCGCCATCCGCCGCGCGCAGGTTTCGATTTCGGCCCGCGCCTGCTCCATCCGGACCCCCGGGAGGAGCCGGGCGGTGAGCCAGAACTGGCGTTGGCCGCGGTCTTCCAGCAGCCACGGACCCTGGCCGTTCAGCTGCGGCGCGAGCGAAACCGGGAGCCAGATCTCCAGCGCCAGCCCGGGCACGGTTCCGTGAAATTCGGGCGGGAGCACGCCCACGATCGTCATCTCCAGCCGGTTCACCCGCACGGTTCTGCCGATCACGCGAGGGTTGCGGTCGAACGTTTTCCGCCAGAACCGGTCGCTGATGATTGCCACGGGCGGTCCACCGGGCGTATCGCGGACTTCTCCAGGGAGAAAGGTGCGGCCGAATTCGGCCTTTACACCCATCACGGAGAAGTAATTCGGGGACACGTATTCGCCCCAAATCAGGCGGGGGCTCTGTTCGTCACCGGCGGTGAAAACGTTTAGCAGGGATGCGGCAACTCCCGAAACCTGGGTCAGCGCGTCTCGATAATCGCGGTAATCGCGGTACGCGGTGTTCTGAAGCCCACCCTGCGGTGAGACTGTTTCGATCGAGGCGAGTTCGCTGCCCCGCGTCACTCCCGGGATCGGGTTGAGCAGCACCTGGTCGATCCAGCCGAAGACGGTCGTATTCGCCGCGATCCCGAGCGCCAGCGTGAAGATGGCCGTCACAGTCAACCCCGGACTGGCCCGGAGAATTCGGAATCCGCACCGAAGATCTTCGAAAAGCGTGCTCATGCCCGTGGATAATGCACCGCACAGTCCACGCTAAATGACGGATTCTTCTCGGCCAACGCCCGGCGGCGACGTGCGGTTTCGGGTTTTGATGTCCGAAAGTGGGATCTCAGTTGAGTTTCGTGTTGGTGACGTGCGGCCCGATCCCGATCTTGCCGCTGCTGCCGCTGATCCGGTTGGACGAGGCTTCGTTCGCATCGACCCGGGCTCCGTCCTGCCAGTAGTCGTTCTCGAAGAGCACGGCGGGGCCGGAGGCGTTGCCGCGGAGAACGTTGGAGCGCACCACGTTGCGGCTCACCGAGCCGTGGAACGTATTGCACTGGAACCAGATCAGGCCCCGGTTGAGCACCGCGCCGGGCATTGCAGTGAGGGTGTTGCCCTCGATTACGTTGCCGACGACGTCGGGCGATTCCGGCCTGCTGGTGCCGATGTAGATGCCGCCTTCGAAGACATTGTCCTTGAAAACGTTCCGGCTGCTGCCGTTGATCGAAACCGTGTAGGCGGTTCGGGGCGGGGTTCCGGTCAGGACGTTGTTCGCCACCACCACGCCTGTCGTGTTCACCAGTTCCACCGCGCCGATCCGGACATGGTGCCCGCCGGCGTCGATCCGGTTGCCGGAGACCGAACCGGAATTGAGCGTGGAATACGAGAACGCGCCGTTCGAATCTCCGGCCATCGTGATCGAGTTGTTCTCCGAGGTCACGTGGTCGGGCGCCACGGACTTTGCGCCAAACGCGCCGACTTCGATCGCGAAATTGTCGCCGCCATGCACGATGTGATTGTCGTGGATGCTGATGTTGGTGGCAGTCCCGCCGTCCTGGTAGGTGTGCACGCCAATGGTGTCGATTCCGGGATGGGCGGCCGACGAGGTGTCGATGGTGTTGGATGCGATCTCGATGCCGTCCAGGCCGTCCTGCGCGAAGACCGCGCTGCCCAGATTGCCGGAAAACGTGTTGCCCGTGAGGTGGACATCCGAAGAGCGGTAGATGGCCACTGCAATCCCGGAGGCGCCGGTCAGCTTGCAGTTACGGATGACCACGCCCTGGGCATTAGCGATGGTGATCAGGTTGCCCCGATGCGCGCTGCCGCCGCCATCGATGGGGCAGTTTTCGATGGTGATGTCGCGGCCGGTGATTTGTACGGCGTCACCGTCGAAATCCTTGAACATTTGCTCTCCCGGCTTGCAGCGAAGGGTTACGCCGGAGCCGCGCAGAGCCAGGGGCCGGTGGAGGGTAGCGAGATAGTCCCCGGCGCGTGGGCCGAAGAACACGAGGGCGAACCACAGTAGCGGTTGGAATGCCATAAGACCTGCCTGACTCGGATTTCCCGATTCGATCGGGCCGGCGGGCTTGAAAGCCCGCGCCGACTTAAGTCGGCCCCACGCCATGTGGGGCAGGTTTCAACCTGCACGGGGCTTTAGCCCCGCTTGCGGCATACGTTTGCGGCAAGTCGGCACCGGCCCGATGAGAAAGGGACGTTAGAGACTGGCGGCGTGCTGCTCCACGCTCGACGCAATGCCGGGTATCTCCGCCAGCGCCCGAAAGGTCCCGATGCGAAACAAGGGGACCTTTCCCGCAAGGCGCGCGCACAGCCGGAGGTGCCGCGCGTTCCCGGCAACGCCCCATCGCGTTGGAACGGAGTGGCGGATCAACTCCTTCATGCTCTCCACAGCCTGAATCCGGCGCGGTGGGCCCTCGAAATCGCGGTCGAGCACGTACACCGCGCCGAGCGGCAGGGGCCCAGGCGAAAACGCGTCGGCGACGGCATGGGCTTGCTTGACCTGCGAAACGTGCACGGGGCGAAGCGCGGACGGTCCGAAACCGAGGGACCGGGCCACCGCCGGATAGACCCTGAGGCTCGGAAAGGCCGGCCATACACGCGGCGCGGAAGGCGGGGCAGGCCTCCCCGCCTGCCCGTTTTCAATTTTGTCGAATTGGGCAGGCCGGGAGGCCTGCCCCACGTCGATCGCGGCGTTGTCATCGGCCAGGATCTTGTAGCCGCGCGCGCGGAAGGCGGTGGCCAGGGTCGATTTTCCGGCGCCCACCATCCCGGTGAACCCAATCGCATACCCACCCAGATCCACCACACTCGAATGGAGCACGAAGAGGCCGCGCTGATACAAAGCAGCCGCCAGCATCATGCCTTGCACGTAGAGGCGGAAGATTTCCGGATCGCCTTCCGGCGCCGCGCTGATGATCACTTCGCGGCCGGCGCGCACCACGAACCGGGCCAGCCCCGGATAGTCGAAACGCGCTTCGAAATCGGGCTCCTCCTGCCAGGAGATCGAACGGGTCCCGGGGACGCCGGGCCACGACTCCAGCCGGATCTCGAAGTCCTCTCCTCCGCGCGGAGAAGGGAAGTCGGGAAGTTCGATATGCGAGCGAATGTTCAGGTTGTAGGCGCCGTATTCGTAGACGGCGGAGGTAGCGGCTTGTCCGGCAGTCATCGGATCAGGTGCTCCATTTCCGGCAGCGGCGTATAAGTGGCGATTTCGGCGGGGGCGCCGCCGACCACTACTCTGCCTTCGCGCTCCAGCCACGCGTGCGCCGCAAACGCGCCGGTGCTGCTTCGCCGCACGCCCAGTCGAAGCCGGGCATCGTGGCCGTGCCGCTGGAGCATGGCCTGGGCGACGATTGCGGTGGCGAGGCAAGTGGTCCCGACCGGCGAGTGGATTCCCGCCGATACCGCGGCCCGGACGACTTGCTCGGGCGTGCACTGGCTATTTGCCGGCAGCGGGCGCCCGCTTTGCACCAGGCCATGAATCATGCGGCGGACACGGGCAAGCGAGACCAGCAATAAGCCGATCCGGGCGACCGTGATCGCCGCCAGAGCTTGTAGCAGCAGGCCGTATTCCCGGCGGGTCCTCGGGCGGCGCGGCGGTGCGGCGCGGTTGTCAGTTCGCGTCATCGAGTTGAATCAAGCCGTTTTCCACCAGTTGCTCCAGGAGCCTGGAAACATCCTGGCGGCAGGTTTCCCGGTCTACCTCGTACTCGCCCACCAGCCGTTCGCAAAGCGCTGCCAAGGTGCAGGGCTGCTGAATCCACTCCCAAATGGTGGTGCCGACCGGATCGAGCGCAAAGTAGCGGCCCGAGACCATGTCGAGGATCACGGTTTCCCCCCTCAGTTCGCACGAAACGGCGTCCGCGGCCGGGCGGATCAAACGCTGCTCCAAAGCTTCCCGCATGTCAGCTCCAGGCTTCAGACTACCAGCCCAGATAACTGAAAATAAGTGACTTATATCGCATTTGGAGGAATTCTCCCGAGCAGCGCGATTAACTTTGGTTAGGCCTCGAACAGAGCACTTTTGTGAAGTTGCGTACAAAGGAGTCGCGGAGTTAGATATGGGTTTATCCCCTACTCTCCCGGCACTCGAAACGGGGAACGAAAGGAACCGATGAGGTCCACAGGATTCTGCACTTTGCTTTTTCTGGGTCTGCCCTTACAGGGATTGCAGGCCCAAGTCGTCATCTCCCCAGGGAACGACATCCAGCAGGTGGTCAATTCCAGCCCCCAGGGCACGACGTTTGTCCTCCAGCCGGGCGTCTACCGGCTGCAATCGGTTCAGCCGAAGAACGGAGACTCTTTTATCGGTCAGCCCGGGGCGATCCTGAATGGCGCACGGGTTCTCACTACTTTCGCACGCAGCGGCAATCTCTGGGTGGCGGCCGGGCAGACCCAGCAGGGCCAGTTGAACGGATCCTGCGACGCGGCCCACCCGCAGTGCATGTACCCCGAAGACCTCTTCTTCGACGGCCGGCCTTTGCTGCACGTGGGCAGCACTGCCGCAGTCACCAGCGGCACCTGGTTCTTCGACTACATCAATCACGCGGTGTACTTCGCGGACGATCCGACCGGACATACGGTTGAAATCGGAACCGCGCGCAGCGCCTTCTGGGGACCGGCGAGCGAGGTGACGATCAAGGGCATGGTGATCGAGAAATACGCGATACCGGCCCAGTTTGGGGCAATCGGCGATCAATACCCGGGACCCGGTTGGACCGTCAGCAACAACGAGGTCCGCTGGAACCACGGGACGGGGATCACCCTCGGGAGCGGCAGCCAGGCCATCGAGAATTACGTACACAACAACGGGCAAAAGGGGATCGGCGGCGTGGGAGCCAACCTTCTCGCGCAGGATAACGAGATCGCCTATAACAACTACGCCGGTTTTGACATCGCCTGGGAAGCGGGCGGGGCGAAATTTGCGGCCACTACGGGGCTCGTCCTGAGGGGGAACAAGTCCCACGATAACAACGGGCCCGGGCTCTGGGCCGATGTGGATTGCAATAACACGCTGATCGAGGGCAACACCGTAACCAGCAACTACGGCGGTCCGGGGATCCAGTACGAGATCAGCTACAACGCCGTGATCCGCTACAATGCGGTCCGCTACAACTACATTCCCAACGGCGGCTGGTGGATGTGGGGAGCGCAGATTCTCATCCAGAACTCCAGCAACGTGGAAGTCTATGGAAATACGGTGGATGTTCTCCCGGCGGACGGGAACGCGATCGGCATCGTCCAACAGAACCGCGGCTCCGGGCCGTATGGCGCGCACCTCGCCACGAACAACTATATCCACAACAACGTGATCATCACCCGCCGCAGCCCGCAGGGCGCCACCGGGCTGGTCGCGGACTGGGGCCAAGACGTCCTCACGAACGGCAATAACCGGTTTGATTACAATATTTACCATGTCAGCGACGTAGCTCAGTACCAGTGGGCCTGGGGACAGGGCTACACCTGGGACGGCTTCCGGCAATTGGGGCAGGAACTCCACGGAACCCTCGACAACCTTCTGCCCCCGCCCGGAGGCGAATCCTCCTTCTTCAATGTCGTCAACGCGCTGAAGTGATTGGTGCGTTTGCCGACAACCATGAAAGCGCGCTAAGGTACAGTTCTGAGGTCGATACCCGACACTCTTCAGGACTCAACCCCGAGGACCTCAGGCGATTTTGAAAGGACTTTTACCTTTGAAGTCTCCACGTTTCTATTTCTCCAGGCGAACTGTCTCCAGTGCTTGTGCGGTCTTTTTTATAGCCTCGCCTCTCGGGGCATTTCAGAACCCGGTCACACTCTCTCCCGGTGACAACATCCAGCAGGCGGTGAACGCGTATCCCGAAAACACGACGTTCGTACTGCAACCCGGCATCTACCGGCTGCAGTCGATTCAACCCAAGAGTTGGGACACGTTCACCGGCCAACCCGGGGCCATCCTCAGCGGAGCGCAACTGCTGACTTCCTTCACCCCGATGGGAACCCTGTTCGCGGCCACGGGGCAGATCCAGCAGGGCCAGCTCAACGGTTCCTGCGACCAGGCGCACCCCCGGTGCATGCACCCCGAGGATCTGTTTTTCGATGGCCGGCCGCTGCTGCATGTCGGCGATATCAGCCAGGTCGCGCCGGGAACGTGGTTTTTCGATTACGCCAACCAGGTTGTGTACTTCGCCGACGACCCGTCCGGCCACACCGTTGAGATCAGCACGGCGCGCAGCGCGTTCTCCGGACCGGCCTCGAACGTCACCGTCCAGGGGTTGGTAGTCGATAAGTACGCTGTTCCCGCCCAGTTCGGAGCCATCGGCGACCAGAGCCCGGGTGCCAACTGGAAGGTGCTGAACAACGAGGTGCGATGGAACCACGGGACGGGAATCACGCTAGGCGATGGCGGCCAGGCGGCCGGGAACTTCGTTCACGATAACGGCCAAAAAGGGATCGGCGGCGTGGGCGCCAACCTGCTCGTGGAAAATAACGAGATCAGCTACAACAACTGGGCCGGATTTGACATCACCTGGGAGGCGGGCGGCGCGAAATTCGCAGGGTCCACCGGGCTCGTACTGCGGGGCAACCACTCGCACCACAACAACGGGCCGGGACTTTGGGCCGACATCGACTGCAACAACACCCTGATCGAGCACAACCTCGTCGAAAACAATTGGGGCGGCCCGGGAATCCAATACGAGATCAGCTACAACGCCACGATCCGGTACAACACCGCCCGCTACAACTACATTCCGAATGGCGGATGGTGGATGTGGGGAGCGCAAATTCTGATCCAGAACTCGAGCAATGTGCAGGTTTACGAAAACACCGTCGATGTGGCGCCGACGCAGGGCAACGCGATCGGGATCATCCAGCAAAACCGGGGCTCCGGACAGTTCGGTCCGCACCTGGCGATCAACAACTACATCCATCACAACGTGATCATCACGCGGCAAAGCCCGCAGGGCGCAACCGGCCTGGTGGCGGACTGGAATCAGGCGGTAATGACGAACGGAAACAACGTGTTCGACTATAACGCGTACCACTTCTCCGATCCCACGCAGTACCAGTTCGCGTGGGGTGGCGGCCTCACCTGGGATGGTTTCCGTGCAGCGGGCCAGGAGCCTAACGGCACCATCGACAACGTGCTGCCGCTTCCCGACCCGGCTCCGCTTGCGGTGAGCCGTCCGCCCGCTAATTACGGTTGGCCTGTGTCATCGCAGGCGGTTGCGGTTCGCCGCCCCGCAACCTTGAGATGACCCGGCTGAAAATGTGCGCCGGGTCCAGGCACACGGCCGCCGCGATGTTCAGGGCGCAGCGGCCGTACCGCCGCTCTCCGTAATGTCGCGAGGCTCTCTTGAACGTATGCAGGGCGCCGAAGTTGCGCCTGTCGCGCAGGCGCGCCCGCAGCGGTTGGTTCCGGCGCCATTGGCGGAACTCCGGGAGGGTCAACTCCGGCATGCCCTGCAGCCGGCGAACGACGTTCAGGTCGATCCAACCGCACAACTCATGCTGCAGCGACGCGTTCCGCATGGTTAAGCAACCGCCGTGCAGGCGGAACTCCTCCAGGAACTCGGGCTGGCACGCCATGCGACATCCGGCGGTGGCGAGCCGGCCCCAGAGATCGCGATCCTCGGCATACGCAAGGTCCCGATAGCCGCCGGCTCCGAAGAACGCCTCTTTCCGCATCAGCACGGTCGAGTTCGTCAATTCCAGAAACAGGGAGGGCCGGAACTCGCGCCTGCCGCGCTCCAATTCCAGCGGGCGCGCCGAAGAACCGATGCGCTTTCCCGAGGCGTCGATGAAGTAGCAGTAACTGCACAGGACGTCGTTCCCCGCGTGGTCCCCGAGAAACGCCCACTGCCGCTCCAGGCGATGGGGCAGCATGCGATCATCGGCGTCGCTGCGCGCGATCCACTGGTAGCGTGCCGCCCGGATCCCGGCATTCGCCGCTTTGGGCACGCCGCCGTTCTCCTGCCGGAGCACGCGAATTCGCGGATCGCGCGACGCGAATTGTCGGAGTATCGCCGGGGATGCGTCGGTGGAACCGTCGTCCACCACGATCAACTCGAAGTTGCGCATGGTCTGGGCAAGGACGCTCCGGATCGCATCCGCGAGGAATCGCTGCCCGTTAAAGACCGTCATCACCACCGATATGGACATGGTTTGTTGAGCTCTGCTCCACATTTCCCTTTGGACAGGAAGCTTTCAAACCGGGCAGGCCGGGGGGCCCGCCCCACTTACCAGCCTGGACGCGCTGCAAGTGGGGCAGGCCTCCCGGCCCGCCCGGTTCTGACTTTAGGCCTATGGTTTTCGCGCGATCCGGTTATAGCTGCCGGTCACCGGCCGGACCTCATAACCGAAGGACCGCAGGTATCCGGTCACGTCCTCCTCCGCGCAACCGAAGCGCGAGTAGGTTTCGGGCAGGCACTCGAAGATGAGGACGGGGGCCGAGGGCCGGGCCAGGAGATCGGCGGCTCCGCACAGCACCAACGACTCGGCGCCCTCCACGTCGATCTTGATGAGGTCGGGCCAGACGCGCTCGCGCCGGCAGTAGGTGTCGAGCGAAACGGTGGGGACGCGGATCCTTGCCAGGCGTTTTCGCGGCAGATCGGGCGCGGCGGCGATCGACGACATAGCCGGCTCGGCGCAGACATCGAAGTCGGTCTCGCCGTCGCTATCGGAAACGGCGCAGGCGTTGCGCCTGACGTTGACCGCGCGGTTCGAGGCGCAGTTCCGTTCGAGCAGGGCGAACGTATCGGGCTGGGCCTCGAAGGCATGCACGGATCCATGCGGGGCCACCCGCCGGGAAGCGAGCAGCGTGAACTCGCCGATATTCGCCCCGACATCGAAGAAGACCATCCCGGGCTTAAGGAACCGTTCCAGGAACCGGGCCGTTTCGGGCTCCGAATTTCCAAGATAGTAGATGAGGGCCCCCACCGCCCCTTTCGGTGCGGCGATGGAGAGCCCGTCTTTCATTCGCAGCGTCGCGGGACGCGAAGTGGCCAGCCAGCGAACGTGCCAGGCCAGGCGTTTGGCAAGGGCTTTCGCCGGGTTCCGCCGGAAATCGGGGCGTCCGGCGAGACGCCGAAGCGCTTCAGTCATGGCTTTGCGCTCAGGCCGCCGTGAGGGCGCTCCGGGTCAACTGCGCCTCAATCCAGGCATACGTCTGGCGCAGTCCGTCTTCGAGCGGGATCCCCGGTTCCCAACCCAGGACGCTTCGCAGTCGCGTGTTGTCGCTGTTCCGGCCGCGCACTCCCTGGGGGGCGCTGAGGTTGTGCCGCTTCACGATGCGCTTCCCGGCGATTTCAGCCACCATGTCCACCAGCTGATTGATGGAAACGACGCGGTCCTGCCCGAGGTTCAGCGGGTCCAGGTAGGCGCTGCGCATGAGGCGGTAGATGCCCTCCACGCAGTCGTCGATGTAGCAGTACGAACGGGTCTGGTTGCCGTCTCCCCAGACTTCGATTTCGCCGCCGTCGCGCGCCAGCGCCACTTTGCGGCAGATGGCGGCCGGGCTCTTTTCGCGCCCTCCGGCGTAGGTGCCGAGCGGCCCGTAAATATTGTGGAAGCGGACGATTCGCGTGTCTACGCCGAAATCCTCCCGGTAATGGCGGCACGCCCGTTCGATATACAACTTCTCCCAGCCGTAGCCGTCTTCGGCGTCGGCCGGGTACGCATTCTCCTCCCGCAGCGGCGTGACATCGGCTTTCCTCTGCAGATAGCCGGGGTAGATGCAGGCGCTCGAGGTGAAGAGAAGACGGCTGCACCGGTTCTCTCGCGCGGCTTCCAGAGTGTGCAGGTTGATGAGCGTATTGTCGCGAACGATCACCGCTTTATTCGCTTCGATGAAGCCGATTCCACCCATGTTCGCGGCCAGGGCATACACCTCTTCGATGCCGCTGGTGGCGGTTACGCAGTTCTCCCACCTGGTCAGGTCGAGCAATTGGAATTCGTGCGCCGGGCTGGCTTCGTACTCGGGACGCTTAATATCCACACCCCGAACCCAATAACCTCTCGAGACCAGGTACTTCGTCAGATGATGGCCGATGAAACCACCGGCGCCGGTAATCAGGACTTTCGTCATTAGTAACCCTCCAGGAATAGTCGTTTAGCGAAACGCGCCTACTGCGCGCGGGGAGGCCGGGACGCCCGGCCTGCGAAGTTTGAGTTGGCGGCGCGCGGGCACGGCGCCCGGTGTGGAGGCGCGGCCGCTGGCGAAGCCGAGGGCGAACCAGAACCAGATTCCCAGAACCGGCCCTTCCATCAGCACGCCGAAAGAACTGTTCACAACGGTTGTGACCAGCATCAGAATCCAGAACGTCAGTTCGTCCAGGCGCTCGACCGAGTACGGCTGCCCGCGGGCCGTGCCGCACCACACGCGGCGGAACAGCCCTCCGATACCGATCACAAGAACGAGAGCCCAAAGAGACACGCCCGCCAGGCCCATCCGCGAGAACACCGTCATGTTGAAGTTATGCGGCGAGCGGACCACGAAGTCCCCCTGCAAACGCCGCAGGAGCGGGTGGTAGGCGCTGAGGCTCTCGCCGAAACCCAGACCGAACGCCGGGTCGTTCTTCATCACCGCCGCATAGAGGTACTCCCACCAGACCATGCGCCAGTTTGCGGTGCCGGTCGGGTCGATGGGGTCGGCATCCTCGAAACGGTCGAGGTGCGCGAGGGTGACCAGCCGGTCGGCATACACGACCGATGCCAGCGCGAGCACGGGCACCGCCGCTACGCACAACGTAAGCAGGCGGATCTGAAGGTGCGACCTGCGGCGCGCCAGGCCGAGGAGCATCACCGCCAGCACGCCGGAAGCGATGCCGATCCGCATTCCGCGTCCCTGGGCGATGACGAACAGCCCCAGCGCGAGCAGTGCAATCGGGACGAGCAGGACGCGCCATAGGGGTTTTCTGAAGAGCGTCGTGGTGCAGAGTACGATCAGCGCGCCCAGCGCCAGGTGCTCGCCGGCTTCATGTACCGAGTTGAAGAACAGCGGCACGCCGCGCCAGGGGATGACCGGGCCGTAGAACGAAAGCCGTCCATGGGTGAGCAGGTTCGCGGTGTTCCACACAAGGGAAACAATCCAAAAGATCCGCAGCCACTCCCAAAACCGGCCGGCGATCTCTTCGCGCGCGGCCAGCGCCAGCCCGACAAAGTAGAAAAATCCGTAGTACCAGATGGCTGCGTCGCGCAGGGCGTCCAGCCTCCAGCGGGGATACGAAATCGCGGTCAGAACCGCGCCCAGGCCCATGAACGCCGCGATGGTGAAATTCAGGAGGCGATGGTCGGGCATGACGCCGGATTTTCTGGCCCAGGGCAGAATGAGGGCCAGCGAGAGCGCGAGGGTGATCTCGCCCCAATAGAAGGGCGGAAATCCCAGGTAGGTGGGGCCCTTGCCGATGATCGTGATGGCGGCCAGGTAAGCCAGCAGGAACCTGCACCCCCAGGGCAACTTCAATCGGTTCGTCATTTCGCACCCCGGGCGCGGGAGCGAATCGCTTCGCTCAGAATCGCGTCGTAGTCGGCGATCATGCGGGCCTCGCCCCAGCGGTCGTCCTGTTCCGTGCCGGGCGGGCGGCCCTGGCGCAGTGTGGAGGCGATCGCGCCGGCGAATGCTTCGAGCGACTGCGCGGGATGAACCAGCACGCCCCTGCCGGCAAGGACCTCGCGGATACAGCCGGCATCCCAGGCGACGACCAGTCGTTTTGCCGTGATCGCCTCCAGCAGCACCATCCCGAGGCCCTCCTGCTCGCCGCGAGCCAGAAACGCCAGGAGGTCGATCCGGGAGAACGCCTCCTGCGCGCTCTCCACAAGCCCGTGCAACACGACCGAGTGGCCGTCGCCGGCGGCGGCGGTCCGCATCTCCGGCAGCAGCACCCCGTCGCCGAAAACGTGCCAGACGTGGTCCACGCCCATGCGGTTGAGAATCCGGCTCAGTTCGAAGACATCGAGCGGGCGCTTGGACGGCACGAGACGTCCCAGGAAGCCGATCTGGTAGGGCGGAGTGACTTTTGGAGCCGGCAGCGATCGGAGCGCTTCGGCGTTGGGCAGGCCGTTATAGATCACGCGTCCCGAGCTTTCCGGAAGGTCGAGTTTGTGGCAGACTTCGTTGTGGACGTGGCGCGAGACGGCGACCAGGCGCCAATGACCCTGCCGCAAACGGGCGCGCACCCGGCGCCAGGCGAGGCCGCGAATGCCGCGCAACATTTCCCGCCCGCCGTAACGAACATCGTGCTCCGTCCAGACCACCGGCACGCGCACGGGTAGAATCGGGAACACCGAACCATGGGCCGAGATCACGTCCACCTGCCGCTGCCGGACAATGCGGCTCAGGAAACGGGTGGTGCGCCAGAGCGATGCGATCGATTTGTCCGGAGGGGAATCGAAGAACTCGATCTCCGGGCGGATGGCACGGCGCAGCAGCGGCGCGCGTGAAAACGGGCCGGCCAGCAGCACGCGCCACCCCGCGCCCGCCAGGCCGTTCGCTATATTCAGGGCGACCCGTTCCATTCCGCCCGCCGGGTCCACGCTGCTGCACCAGACCAGGGCCGTGGTTCGATTGGATGCGGACGACATTAGCGAATGTCCTCCACTCCGGCTTCTGCCCGCAGCCAAACCGACCTCAACTTCATGCCCATCAGAATCGCGGTGAGGGTACTGAAAGCGGGTACGCCGATCACCGCGCCGGGCAAACCGAACCGCCACGTGACCAGGACGTTGACGGGTATCATAACGGCGACCATCAGGAGCTTGATCCGGAAGGAAGCGTGCGGAGCCTGGATCGAATTGAAACCGATGTCGCACGCGGTGATCCCGGCCCACGCGACCACGTGGAGACTGATGAACGGCAGCAGCCAGGCATACGGCATGAACCGCGTTCCATACAGATGGTGGAAGACCGTGTTGTGGAGCACCGAGACCGCCGCGGCGTACGCGGAGGCGAGGGCGACGAGCACTACCGCGACCCGGATCACCGGACGCCGGGTCGCCGTTATGCCGTGAGCCGTGTAGATTTGAGCGATCCTCGGCAGGGAGAGCCGCGTGGCCGACGTGAGCACCTGGAACATGGGCAGCAGAACCGCCACGAGCGCGTTTAATCCGCCGACTTCGCGGAGTCCCAGGAGCGAGCCGCTGATGAACGAGATACTGTTCGTCTGCGCCCAGGACAGGCCAACGGAGCCGAGGCCCCATCGCCCATAATTCCAGTGGCGGCCCCAAACTGTTCCGAGATCAGGCTCGCCGGATTCCGCGGGGCCCCAGGGCACGCGGGGAACGAGCAGCCGTAAAGAGGCCGCGGCCGACGCTGCCGCCACGCATCCGAAAACCAGTTTCGGAGTCAGCCCGCCCGACCGGAACGCGGCGAAGACACAGAGCGCCAGGACCCCGCAATAGAGCACGGATCCCTTCACGGCGGCGGCCGGCGCGAACTCGAGATAGGCAAAGGAACGGGCCAGCCAGTACAACAAGGTGCACGGGGCCGCGATCAGCAGCCCTGCCAGTGCGTTTGCGAGCAAGCCCCGGATTCCGAGAGCCGGAGCGGCCCACAAAAGCGCGAGCCCCGCGACGGCGAAGACCACCGTGAATAGAACGTGCATCGCGAGCACGATTCGCAGGTACCGGTCGTTGCGCCCGGGGAACAAAGAAAATGCCAGCACGTTCGGCGGCTCGAGGACTAGTGCCTGGTACATGTTGGCGATCAGTAGAAACGACGCGAACAGGAGCATGTAGGCCCCGTAGGATTCCGGCCCCGCGAACCGCGCGAGGCAGATCCCGAGGGCGAAGTTCGAGCCGGAGATCAGTCCCTGGTCGGCCAGCGCAAGCAGTCCGCTCCGAAGCCACTTGCGCAGCCGGGCCATTTCGGGAACGCCGGCGAAAGAGACTGCGGCCGCGTTAATAGCGGTAGGCGGTCTCATCGTAGTCGTAGCCCGCCTGCTTGCGGTTCCAGCCATTGAGTATCGTGCCGATCACCGGCAGGCCGGCTTCCATGAAGCGCATCTTTGCGGCCAGGGCGAGGTTCCGGCTGGTGACTCCGGAGCGCACCACCAGGATCACCGCGTCCGCCAGCCTGCCGAAGACGCGGGCATCCGAGAACGCCAGCACAGGAGGCGTATCGATCAGGATGAGGTCGAACTGGTCGCGCAGGCCGGTCACGATTTCCGCCATGCGCTCGGAATGCAGCAGCGGCAGCAGGTGGCTGTTGGCAGGCCCTCCGGGCAGGAGGTACAGGCGGTCCACGGTGGTGGGCTGGACCGTGGCGAGGATGCTCGCCGTCTCCAGCGGATCCTCTTGCATCAGGAGACTGGTAAGGCCGCGTTCATTCGAGACCTTGTACATGTGATGCAATTTCGCGTTGCGCATGTCGCCGTCGATGAGGCATACCCGCTTGCCTATCTGCGCGGCCATCAGGCCCAGGTTGCCTGCCACCGTGCTCTTGCCTTCGTGCGCCATGGCGCTGCTGACGACGACCACGCCCGGTGGTTGCGGGTTACGGCCCGACATGAACAGCGAGGTGACCGCCGTGTGGAATGCGTCCGCAACAGGACCCGCTTCCGCCGAGCCTCTCAGAAAATAGCGGCGCAGGCCGGAAGTATGGGTAGTGGCTACGACTTCGGTGCGGGCAGCCGGCAGCAGTTGGGGATTGACCGAAGGGATGACGCCCAGCTCGGGAAGGTTGAGATAGGTCGGCGCGACGCCGGGGCCTTTCACCCTGCGGTCGCCGGTTTCGCTGACCAGCACGAACGCCATTCCCAGCAGCAGGCCCGAGATCAGGCCGATCGCCGAATTGCGCACCGGATTCGGCCTGTACGGGCGGCTGGGCGGCGTGGCGGGGTCCACCACGCGCGCATTGCTCACGCGGGCCGCGGCATTGACGCCTGCTTCCTTCATACCGCCCAGCAGGGATTCATAAAGATTGCGGTTGGTTTCGACCTCGCGCCGGAGGACGTTGTAATGGATGGATTTGACGGCCTCGCTGCTCACAAGAGAGGCTTGCTGCCGGTAGGCCGACTGGAGGAGATCCTCATGCCGCTGCTCGGTCTCGTACTGCTGGTGCAATTGCGCGAGCCACCGGTTGTATTCTTTCGCCTGGCTGGCCTGCAACTGGGCGATCTCGGCGTTCACTTCGTGGTACTTGGAATACTGGGGCGTGAAGCGGCTGGCGAGCGAAGCGCGTTCCCGCTGGAGATCCAGCAGTTTCGCCTGGATACTCTGCAGCACCGCGTTATCCTCTTCGGTCACGGGCGCGCCGGGAGGCCTGGTAGCTGCCACATCGTAGCGGGCCTCGAGGGCTGCCCGTTTGGCCTGCGATTCCGAGAGTTGCTGCGCGATGTACTGGAGCTTGTCTTCCGAGCCCTCGCCCACGTTTCCCTTCGGTGACGTGTAAAGCAGCCCCGAAGAGTTGGCATACTTCTGGAGGTGGGCTTCGGAAATTTCCAGTTTGGCCTTGGCGTCCTCCAGCTCTTTCTGCAGCCAGGCGCGGGTTTGCTCGGCGTTTGCCGCGCGCGCGTCCATGTCGGTGCGGATATACTCGTCCGTCAGGATGTTGACGAAGCGCGCCGCCAGATGCGGATCGGGTGAGTCATAGCTGATTCCGACCAGGCTGGTGCCGCGTATGGGCCAGACGTCCATGTTGTTCAGGGTTTTGCGAACTTCGGCGTCCGTGATGCCGTCCTTCGGCGGCGCAGCACGGAACGCCGCCCCCGAAATGACGGACTGTGCGGCACTGCCCCCGACCGTTTCGCTTTCGAGCCTGCCCAGCGCCGTCTTGAGCAGGCTCGTGCTGCGCAGCTTGGCCACCTGGGTCTCGATGTATGTATCTCCGCCGAACATGCGGCCGCTGCTGGAGAGATTGCGGACGTTCAACGTGCCGCCCGGTTCCAGCAACTCCAGCGTGGTACGCGCCTGATAGATTTTCTGCTGGTGCAGGGCGAGCCACCAGCCGGCCAGCGCCGGGATCAACGCGCACGCGCAAAGCAACAGCGCGCGGGACCTCAACGCCCGCAAGTAGAACATCACACCCGCCGGTTGGGCAGGAGCCGCGGTGGGGGCGGCGGGGCTTTCCAGGTTGGCGATCAGGTCCTCCACCTTGGCTTCCAGGCGGGAGAGTGGATAGGGTCCGCCCGGGGGATCCGGTGGGGTCAACCACGAATGGGACGATTGCATCGAACTGTTCCTCCGTAATCTCTACGATTTGCTTGGGACCGTGCCGGGAGCCTGAAGATGCTCCCGGGACATGATGACGGCCCACTGCTGCCCGCTTTGCCTGAATTCGCTGACGAAGCGATCTTCGGCGATCGCGAGCGCGGCCAGTTCCGGGTAGCTCGCGGCGCGGCGCTCGCGGGAAGTAACCAGGTGAATTTCGTGCGTCGGGGAGAATCGCTCCACAACGGCATCCAGCGTTTGCGCGCTCCCCACACGGTGCAATTCCACGATGAGGTCGGTATGCCTGAGGGCCGTGGCCACGTCGGGAGTAAACAAGACGCTCTCGTAGCCTTCGCAATCGCAAAGCACAAAGCTGCGATCCGCGCACAGCGCGCGAAGGCCGGCGGGCGAGCACCAGCCGCTCAGGGTGACCAGTTCATCCACGCCGTTGGCCCTGGCCATGAGGCGCGTGTATCGTCTTTCGAAGGGCTCGATCTCGAATGCGTAGACGGGACGGCGGGCAGCCATGGCAAAGCCGACGCTGTAGTAGCCTTCCGCCGAGCCGATGTCCACGAAGCGGCGGTAACCCGGGTCGGCGAGGAACCGCGCCAGCCACGGGTGCAGTTCCTCCTCATAGCACCCGAGCAGCTTGGGGATGGAGTGCCGCGAATAGGCGTTGGCCCGCGGATAGATCATGCCGCGGAAAGGGCCGCCCCGGACCTGCAAGCCCAAGCCTTCTTCGATCCGGCGGGTGGCCGCGGGAGAATCGGACCGGCGGTAGCGCCGGTATTGCGCATAGCGGTCCGTCATCGCCAGCAGCACGGCGGATGTGCGCGCCGGCAGAACGGCGGGTATCACGGCTTCAGCGGTTCGTCTTAACGGGTGCATACGGTTTGTGTTTGTTTCCGCTTCTCCGGCCGCGCGCGATGCGCGCAGTAGCGGCACGCCGCCGCTACCGAGGCGCTCATCAGGCGGGCGGGCCGAAACAGAAAATAAAGAAACGACAGCCGGGGCGGCAGCTTCACCAGTTCCTCCGAACAGGGGTGAGGCTGCCTCACGCACGAGAACAGCACGACCCTTGCGCGGTCTCGCCACCGTTCTCGCGAGCGCAGCAGGTACAGATACCAGCCGCCGCGGTTGCGCCGCGCCCGGTCCTCCGGCTGGAACATAGCCGCTGCGAGTTCTGCGGCCAGCGCGCCGACGCCGCGGTCCTTCCTGATCTCCTCACGGACGGCTTCGGGGATTTCCAAACCGAGCAGCCGCGCGCAGAGCAGCAGTCCGAGATGCAGCAGGCGCGCGATGCCGGCCTGGCAAGCCCGCCGGCTCACCGCGTTCCAGTCGATGGAGGGGTGGGACGCAATCAGTTCGGCGAGCGAGCAAACCCATTCCAGCCGTTCCCAACGGTGCTTGCTCCCGTGCACGAAGAGGTACAGCAGCAGGTCCTCCGGTGCAAACGCCGGCACCGTTCTGCCGCCGAGGGCCACCGGTTCGAGCCGCTCCCAAAAACGCTCGACCGGCAGTTGGATCGAAAGGTAGCGCTCGGTGAGGAGCCAGTGCAACTCGATGACCACGTCGCGGCGCGGATGCCGGACCTGCAGCGCGCACTCCGTCCGGATGTACGCGGTTTCCTGGGAAGGCGTGAAGGTGAACTCGGGGACGTAGCCCTCCGCGATGAGCGCTTCCCGCGCCCGCCGGAGATCCCGTTCCCGCACCAGCAGATCGAGGTCGCCGTAGGTCCGCAGGGAGAGGTCTCCGTATGCCAGCGCGGCGAGCACGGGCCCTTTGAAGGGAACCGCCGGGACGCCGGCGGCCTCGAGCCCCCGCAGCACTCTGAGCAGTTCCGCGGTCACCGCCAGGTTGCGGCGCTGCGAACGGCGGCACGCTTCCCGAAGCAATTCGGCAATTTCGGGCGGCGGGTCGAGATTCTGTAGCCCCCGGCAGAGCAGCGGCAGGACGGCGTGCCGGCTTGTTTCGAAGAGGACGCGGTCCCAGTCCAGGCGGCCGTTCAACAATCCGCGGGCGTGTTCGATGTCTCCGGGCGCCGGGCTTCGCCGCACGCAGGCCAGCAGCAGTTCGATTTCAGGCGAAGTGAGCGGTGTCACTGGCTTAACCCCAGGCGCCGTGTTGGCAATTGCGCAAACGGCGGCGGCGCGAGCACGCTGTCGTAAATGGACATCAGGGTTTCGTAGTTTCTGGCCGCAGTGTACCGGGTCTCGTACTGCGCCCTGGCGTGCGTTCTCATGGCGCGGATCCGATCGGGCCGGCTCAAAGCCCATCGCAGTTTCGCCATCAGGTCTTCGGAATCGCCCGGCTTGAACAGCAGACCGGTGTACCCGACCTTGATCAACTCCGCGAGCGCTCCCAGATTGCTGGCGATTACCGGAAGCCCCGTCGCGAATGCCTCGACGATAATCAGCCCGAAGCTTTCGTACCACGTGGATGGACAGATCAGCAGCCGCGCGCCTCGCATCTGCTCCAATACTTCGGGCCTGCTGATCTCGCCCAGCCAGCGGACATTGGAGTTGCGCGCGGCGGCCGCCTCCACTTCCCCGGCCAGCGGCCCGCTTCCGGCGATCCGCAGGGGCACGCATTCGGGGTTGCGGTCCCACGCCTCGAGCAGCGTCCGGATGCCCTTCTCCGGGGACAGGCGGCCGACAAACAGAACGTAGCCCCCCTCGCCATTCCCCGGTCCGGGGTCGGGGTCCACGAAATTGGCCTTGATCGCAAGTTTTTCCGCGGGCAAGCCGCCCTCGATGAACTTTCTGCGCGCGAACTCCGTGAGGGCGATATAGCGATCCACCGAGCGGGTCCAGGTGCCCAGCAGGTGATGCGTACTGATGGCCAGGGCGGCGACCGCGCTTGCCTGGTAGCTTTCGCGGTAGCACTTGCGCGCGGCCCCCGGCCAGAGGATGCGCCGGCCCACGCAGTCTTCGCAGATCCGGCCGTTTCGCATCAGCAGGGCATTTGCGCACAGGATCCGGTAATTGTGCAGGGTCTGTACCACGGGGACCCGCAGTCTCCGCGCGGCATAGTACGCCGCCGGCGAAATCAACGGAAACGTATTGTGAAAATGACACAGCTCGATCGCGTTTTCGCGCAAGAGCGCGAGAATCCGGGAATACGAGCAGCGGCTCCAGATCGTCTGCAGGGCGGTGGAGAATCTCCCTGCCTGCGGGATGCGATCGTTGTCGTCGGTGTAAAGAAAGACCTGGTGCCCTTGTTTCGAGAGCATCTCGGCCTCGGCTTCCACCACGCGGTCCTCGCCTCCGGCTTGCTGGTACAGGTTGTGGATCAGAAGAATTCGCCTGGTCATCGTCTGCCTGCCGCGGCGCTGCGCGCGTTTCTTTCCGACAGGAACTGCCTGGCCCACAGGGGCAGAAATCGCGGAGTCACCAGGCAATAGCGCCTCCATAAACGGCGCGGTTCCATCGCCAGCCGGAACAGCCATTCGAGCCCGTTCCGCTGCACCCAGGCCGGCGCCTGCCGCACCCGCCCGGCATGAAAATCGAAAGCCGCGCCGACTCCCACCATCACCACGCCCGCGAGGCTCAGGCGGCGCGCAACCATCCAGCGCTCCTGCCGCGGAGTGCTGATGCCGGCGAACACGATATCGGCGCCGGATTCCCGGATCAGCCCGTCCACGAGTTGGTCTTCCCCGGCCGTCAGATCGCGGAACGGCGGCGCGTAGGTCCCGGCGATGAGCAACGACGGAAACCGGGAGCGGAGCTGCGCGCACAATGCGGCGAGACTCTCCGCGGTTCCCCCGTAAAGAAAGATGCGATGCCCGTGTCGCGCCGCGTCATCGCAGAGCCGCAGCATCAGTTCCGGTCCGTAGACTCTCTGCTGCCGCTTCGCTCCGAACGAGCGCAGAGCCCACACCAGCGGCATGCCGTCCGGCGTGGCGATATCGGCCCCGTTGAGAATGCGGCGGATTTCGGAGTCGCCGCGCGCCGTCACCACGCCGTGTACCGAGGTGACGCAGATATAGCGGGCGGCCCCCGCAGTTCCATTGCGGCGGGCATCGACCCACTTCCGGCAGTACGCGACTACCTCTTCGTACGACGTGGTGCTGATGCCCACACCGGCTACGTCCCGCTTATCAGGCCTGTCGCGATCGGATCTCGACATAGTAGTGACTCAATACGCGCCGCGGCCGGAGAGGACCGCCAGCGGCGTCTGGATCAGAATCCTCAGGTCCAGGGCTACGGA
The DNA here is from genome assembly GCA_963796485.1 of Bryobacterales bacterium. Taxonomy (GTDB): domain Bacteria; phylum Acidobacteriota; class Terriglobia; order Bryobacterales; family Bryobacteraceae; genus CAWCDJ01. The sequence goes on along the minus strand of CAWCLV010000003.1, from coordinate 308,268 downwards.
CCAGGTGCGGACATACTCCAGGTCGAGATCCATCATTCGGGCGAACGGTACCTCGCTCCGACCGTTGATCTGCCACAACCCGGTGATGCCCGGGTGGACCAGGGATCGCTGCTCGGCCCATTTGGCAAAGTGGCGGCTCATTCCGTCCTGATCCAGATCCTCCGCCGGGAGCGGTCGCGGTCCGACGAGGCTCATATCTCCCGCGAGCACGTTGAAAAGCTGCGGCAACTCATCGAGGCTGAACCTTCGCATGAACCGACCCAGCGGCGTGACCCTGGGGTCGCGCCGGATTTTGAAGAGATGACCCGAACCCTCGTTCCAGCGGGCCAGTTCCCGCCGGCCTGGCCCCCCGGTATACATCGATCGGAATTTCCAGAAAGTGAAGTAGCGGCCGCCTTTCCCCACGCGCTGCGACTTGAAGAAGACCGGCCCCTTCGAGGTCAGCCGGACCAGGCAGGCCAGAACCGCTATGAGCGGCAGCAGAAGCGTAATCAGGACGAGCGAAAGAGCCGCATCGATCGCCCGCTTCAACACTTCCTGCCAGCGTGAGAACCGAATCGCCTCGACATCGATGAGGTGAAGGCCGTACTCCTGTTGACAGGTCACCGTCACTCCCGAGCCGGTGCGCCGGAGCGGACGGCTGACCGTGACACCCATCCGCCGGGTGACCACTCCGCAGTGCTCCAGTTCGTAGTCGCTCAGCGACTCGCTGGCCATGATGATGCGGTCCAGGCATTCGCGGTTGATCAACTGCGCCAGTTCCCGGGTGGTTCCGAGCACCTTCGGAGCGGGAGCCGGACAGCTTGCATCGCACGACCCGGCTGCGGCCGTAACCCGTTCGGCCGAATGCTCCGGAAGAATCAGCCCGCAGAAGGCGAGTTCGTCGTCCGGCGCCCCGGAGATTGCGGCAATGACGTCGCCGGCTTCGTCCTCCAGTCCGACAATCGCCACTCGCTGTGCGGCCGGCAGCCGGCGGCGAAGCCTTGGCGCAACCCAGCCGGCCACCGCCAGGGCGCCGAGCAGGCACAGGAAGGTGACGGGCGCCAGAATCAGCACGAACGACCTCGAAAAGTCGGCGCCCATCTGCCGGAAGAAGAAGGTGAACGTGATGGCCAGGGCACAAAACACGACCGCCGATTCCGCGACATGGAATAACTCGGCCACCATCGACGAATCGTTCCGGTCCCGATAGCTCTTCAACCAGAACGATGCGGCCAGCCACAAGGCGAGCAGGGCCAAAGGCCGGGGCGCCACGTGGTGAATGGCTTCGCGCGGGATCGCCGTACTCATAAACGGGTTGAGAAAGATCCTCAACTCGGCCGTAAGCCACCACGCAAGACTCAGGGCGCCCAGGTCCAGAGCAAGATGGACCAGGTGAAAGCTCGGGCCTCGGCGCGTTACACCGGTACTTCGCATTGGGATTCCCTCGGTTTGCCAAATGCTTCGCTTATGCTGCCGGTGCGGACCTAAAGTCCTCTCCAGATCACGACGCCCGAAATCGTGTTTAACGCAACTTCGAGAGTCCGGGTCGTAATCTTGCGGGAGAGGTTGTCGGGCACAAAGAGGATGTCGTCCGCGGTAAGTTGGACGTCCTTGCTTTTGCCGTCGAGTATCTTCTTTAAGTTGACGGGGATCTGTACTCGGGTTCCGCCCTGCTTGCGGAGAATCCGGGCGCCTTTTGGCGACGCGTTCTGGGACAGTCCTTCGGCAAGGGAGAGCGCCTCGAGCGCGGACATCGAGCTGCCCTGGGTAAGGGTAAAGCCGCCGGCCTTTCTCACGTTGCCGATCACGTAAACCACGGACGCCCGAGGCACCGCGATTTGATCGTAGGGGCGCACGGCGATATTGGCCGCCGGGCTGCGAAGATCCACCAGGTCACGCAAGCTGACGACGGCGGTTGAACGTCCGGTGACAGGGTCCGAGGTTGCATTCGGCAGTTGGAGCTTCCCCTCCCCCAGTTGCCTGGTAATGGTTACGGTCTCGCCGGCATCCTGCTTGGGTCCTCCGGCCGCGGCCAGGACGTCGAACAAAGTTTTGGGCCCCGTCAGATCCTGGGTGCCGGGGTTGTTCACCGCGCCGATCACAGAGACGGGCTCGTTCCTGAATTGAGTGACGCTGGCGACGACCCGGGGATCCAGTACCTGGCTCTTCAGCGAAGTTGCGATGCTAGCTTCGAACCTGGCCAGGGTGAGCCCTTCGGCCCGCATGCGACCCAACAGCGGGAGACCAACCGTTCCGTCGGCATCGATCCGGTGGGGTGTGTTGCCAAACTCCGGCAGGCCGTCCACCTGCACCGATATCGAATCTCCCGGGCCCAGGACGTAACTTTCAGACTTGTCCGATGCACAGAGAGTGCCGATAGCTGCAATGATCAAAACGTAATATAACTTCTTCATAGAGGTTCGATCTTAGTCGATCTTACTAGGCGTTCCGGTTGACGGCCGCCGGCTGTGCCTTATGCAGGCATATCTCCGGCGCTGGTGTGTCTGGCGCAATCCAGTCCCGCTCCAGTGCGACGGAAACCGAGCGCTGCAGCAGGGAAATCGTGACTAACAGATACTGCGGGCCCAAGCCGGTTACTATCCCGGAAGCGCCGGCAAGGGGCCCCCGATCGATCCGGATTTGCTGCCCCACGACGTATTCCGTTCCGGGGCGCACCGGCAGGCCGGCCCGGACAACGATCCGCAAGGACTCCAGCTCGGCTTCGTCAACCGGTACGGGCTGCTTTCCCAAGCCGACGATGTGCAGGATTCCGGGAGCGCTTACCACCGGAAGGCGGTCATTGATGTCGAACCGGCAAAACAGATAGCCGGGAAACAACGGCCTTCTGCATTCCGGAAGGAAAACTTCATAGCCCTTTCCCGCCAGACTGGTAGCCGTGACTCTTTCCCTATTACTTTTGACCCGGAGCGCAAACCATGCCTGATTCATGTTACTTCTACCCGGACGACTTACTCAGGGCATACCTGATTGCACCTGAAGGGCCAACATGGAGGTAGCGGCATCCGCCGGGCGAACAGGATGCCGCCCCCCCCGTCTGTTAACCGCTGATCGAGACGTTCTCGAGGATGTAACCGTCGGCTCCGCCAAAGTTCTTCACTTTGCCGGTCACGAGCGTCAGCGTTTCGACGTCCCCAAGTACCTGCAACTGGGGCTGTATCCACTGTTTCTTGGTTTGTTCGGTCATTGGCTCTCCTCCTTTCCCCAACCGGCCGGAGGGGATCCGGGCGGCGGCAGAATTTGCCCTGTGAGTCCTGGCGCCTGGCCGCGTGTGCGGCTACGAAGCGAACCCTCTGGAGCGCAGCCAGAGTGCCAGGTTCACGGCGGCGAAAAGCTGTATCGACTCGCCCTTACTGCGGACGTGATTCTTCTGGTATTCGCGGTAGACGTCTCGCATGGCGGCGGTATCGACGTAGGCCGCCAGCGCGGGCGAATCGGTGAGAGTGATCTGGTCCAACCTGTCCCGCTCGAAATCCAGGAGCCTCCGGTGGAAGTTCGGGCTGAGGTTCCCCTTATTCGGGCGCCACTGAATTTCGGGAGGAAGGATGCCGCCCATGGCACGCCGGAGGATCAGGCGGTTCCACCCGTTTCCGAGTTTCTGCGCGACCGGCAGCGACAGGCAGAACTCGATGACCCGGCGGTCGAAAAACGGGTAGCGGGCTTCCAACTCGAATGCGGCTGCCGCCTTATCGGCAACCTCCAGGGTAAATGAGTAGAGCGCCTGGCCGATGGTGTTCCGATGGTATTCCCTGGCGGAGCGGCGAACGTTCCAGCCGTATTGTTCGCGGAGCATCGTGCGCGCCCGCCGCTCGATATCGGTGCGGCGTTTCAGGTCCCGGCTGATCAGCACGTTCTGCGAGAGTGCCTCCCGGTGACGGCCCCGCAGCATGTGCAGCATCAGGTAAGCCCAGCGCGGAGCGGCCGGCTTCAGGCAGTATTCCTTGAGGATTCGCTTAGGCCGGATCCCTTTCAACTGCCCCTGGGACAACGACGAAATCTCTCGCCAGAGGGTCTTCCAGCGCAGGCCGAGCGCAAGTTCCAGCAGGCGTTCGAAGCCGTGAGAGACAGCGCCGTCCCCATCGAAGCCGTCGAGGAAAACGCGCACGCCGTTCTGGTGCGCACAGTCGAACATCGCCCAGTGGAGGTACAGATTCGGCGCACAGTTCGGGAAATCGAGATGGTGATGAATCCGGTCGGCCTGCCACATCGGGCTGATCCGGTCCGCATGAATGAAATGCGGGTCGTAGCCTCCCCTGTCGAGAACGGCCTGCATGTAAGGCCGCTCGTCGATCACCCGCCGGTCTTCGGCCGGCAAGTCCGGAAAGATGAGAGAGAACGTGTGCAGGGGTCCGGCGGCGGCGGGCAGAACCGTTCGCGCCAGGCACGCCACCGAAGAGGAATCCAGCCCGCCGCTGAGGGAACTGCCGACCGGGAATGCGCTGCGCGTGCGGCACCGGACTGCCTCGGTTAAGATATCGCGGAAAGCCTCCACGTATTCTTCATCCGACTTCAGGCGCAGTTCGCGAGTCGCGTCCAAAGTCCAATACCGCTGGACATCGGCCCGCTCCATCGTGACCACGAGGGAGTGTCCGCCCGGCAAGTGCAGAATGTCGCGGTAAAACGTGGCGGTCCGGTCTTCGAACAGGGTCACCAGGTATTCGGCTATGCGCATTTCGTTCAGGCGGCAGGGAACCTCGGGAAGGACGAGCAGAGCCTTCACTTCCGAGGCGAAATGGAATGCGCCCGGAGACAGGTGGTAATACAGTCCCTTGACGCCCATGGGATCGCACGCGCAGAAAACCTGGCGGCGGGCGCCATCCCAAATGGCGAAAGCAAAATCTCCCAGTAGGTGCCTGGGGCAATCGTTGCCCCACTTGACGTAAGCGGCGAGTATCAGCTGGGAGTCCGGTTCGTTGCCGCGCAGAGCCAGTTCGTCGCACAGTTCGGAGCGGTTGTCGATGCGGGCATCGGCGGTGATGGCATAAACGCTGTCGGCCGATACCAGCGGCAAGGTCTCGGAGAGCGATTCCGGCGTGACGTACAGCATACAGTGGCCCAGGCCCACCGCGCCCTCGCACCAGGTTCCTTCGTGGTCTGGCCCGCGATGGCGAATCTGGCGAAGCATGCCTTGGATCGCCAGTGCACGAACCGCTCCACCGTCTCGCTGTAGGATGCCGCAGATACCGCTCATAAGATCACCTGAAGTCGAAACGCTACTCAGTCTAATCGGGGACTTAGGGCGTGCTACCGCCCTTTTTCGAGGTTCGGCCCCCTGAAGTCTTACCTATGACCGCCGTCCTTCCCGTTTACACAGAACGCACATCGCACGGGAAGGTGGCGGGCAGTTACTAAGATCCAGCTTGCCTTTGACCCGCCGGATCTGTCAACGTATGCGGCTGCCAGAAGGGGGGTAGGGGGGACATTCCGGACATTGGGATCGGCGAATTTGGACGCCATTCGACGGTGATGCGGGATGGTGCGGCTCCGGCGTGTTGCGCCGGGGTGCCGCGCTACAACCGCCATCTTTGAGAACTGGCGCACGCCGCCACGGGCACACGGGGCGGTACATCTCCTTATCCACAGGTCGGTCCGGTGTTTGTGCGCCGGCCACCTATTCGTAAGGACGCCATCTTGCGAGTGCTTGGAGGGACCAGGTAACTATGTCGACCTCATTCTCAGAACCGCTCTTGGGCCGAAAGATAGTATTGGTAGCCACGCGCTCCGAATCCTGTGAGTACGGAAGCGACCCCTGGATTCAAATGCTTTTCGCGACAGTTCCGGCAAAGTATGCGAGGACTCTTCTGGCCGGCAAACTGGGGGCGAACGAACTCGAAGCGGACGGCCAGGCGAAATATGTTCCGAATGGCCTGCGAGTAGTGGAGGCCCTGCTGCTTCGTGAGTTTCGGGACGAGGAAATCGCCGTCTGTTATCCCTCCGAATTGGAAAAGTTTGTTGGCTCGTCCACGCGCGTCATCGGCGTGCACGCCCACAATCCGATGGGGATCACTTTCGCCGCCGCGGTTTACGCACAGCTCGCGGGTCCGCAAACGGAGTGCCTGAATGCCCGAGAGTTTCGGGAGATGATGTCGCACCCCGCTCTTTCCCGGCACCGGGACCACCTGCGCATCATTGCGGGCGGACCCGGAGCCTGGCAGATCAGGCGCGCGGGAGTGCAAGGCGAATACGGAATCGACTGCCTTGTGGACGGGGAAGCGGAGGGCCTGGTGCTGCCGCTGTTCCGCGCCGCCGTGAAGGGCGAGCCATTGCCTCCCACTGTCGAAGGACACAGCCCGGCACTGGAGAGTATCCCCACGAGGTGCGGGCGCTCCACTCTGGGGGTGGTGGAAATCACTCGCGGCTGCGGCCGCGGATGCCAGTTCTGCGGGATCGCGGCGCGGCGCTGACAGAGCATTCCGATGGAGCAGATCCTGAAGAACGTCCGCATCAACGTTGCCGGCGGCGCCGGTAACATCCTGCTGACCACCGAAGATATGTTTCTTTACGAGCAGGGGCCTAAGTTCGCCACCAATGCAGCCGCCATGGTGAAACTGTTCGAGTCGGTGACTTCGATGCCGGGCGTGGAGTACCTTTCGATGTCACACGCCACGATGGCGCCGGTTGTGACCGACCCGACACTGATCGAGAGGCTTACGCCGGTCGGCGTGGGACGCGCTCACCGGCGGCACCCCCGCTCCACGCATCCGGAGAAGCGCTACCAGAGTTTGTTCATCGGCCTCGAGACCGGCTCCGTGCGTTTGTTCCGGCAGTACATGAAGGGGAAGGCTTACCCCTTCCGTCCGGAGCAGTGGCCCGACGTGGTGCTTAAGGGCATGGAAATCCTCAACCGCTGGAACTGGTTTCCATTCTGCACCTTCATCATCGGCCTGCCGGGCGAGACCGATGCCGACATGAAGCAGAGCCTGGACCTGCTGCACGCGCCGAAGAACGCGAAATGGTGTGTGGTCCCTACCCTCTTCACACCGCTGGAAGACACACGCCTCGGCAAATCCCAGGCCGCTAAACTTCCACGCTTAACGGAACTGCAATGGGAGTTCTTCTTTACGTGCTGGCGTTATAACCTGGATTTTCTGCGGCCGCAGCGCACGAGTCTGTTTTCCCTCGGAATCCCGATCTACTACTACTCGCTGGGGCGGAAGCTCTTCGGGCGCGCCATACAGTACCCGATCGCACGTTTGGCGCATTTCCCCGAATCGTTGCTGCGGCGAAAACTTTACCTGGACCTCCGCAACGAGCCGCGTTTGCGTATCCCCGAGGGGCTGCCGCAGCCACTGGGGAACTCTCCCGGAGAGGACGATAACCTACTGCAGATCGCTTGAATATTGTGGAGGATCCGTGCCGAAAAAGGTGCCGTCGCAAGCCGAAATTTTCGAGATAACGAAGAACATCCAACTGCAAATCGGTTGCTGTATCGGTCGTCACGGCGCCCTCCCCGCAAGGAGCGCTGTTTTCGCCCCGGATGTGGTACTTCAGAAGAGTGCCGTCAAACGCGCAGGAAAGGAACCGTAATCATGGCAGGTCGAGCATTGAAGATCGATTCCAAGCAGAACGTCAGGAGTGACGCGGAATATCTGAGCGAGGTGACAACAGCGAGCAATGTTACCGAAGCTGAGATCGCCGCGCGCGCTTATGCGCTGTGGCAGGAAAGAGGCTGTCCTATCGGATCGGCCCAGGAAGACTGGTTCGAGGCGGAACTCGAGTTGAAGGGCGGCAAGGCCAGAACATCCAAGGCGGGCTAAGCAGATCCCACGGGGAGGTTTCGTCACTTCGATCCCGGACGAACCCGCGTCGCGAGCGCCCGCGAGAGGAACCCGGCGTGCCGGGGCTGGTCGCCCGCATCGCGAGCGCCCGTGAGAGAAACCGGGGCCGGTCGCCGGCGTCGCGTTCGCCCGCGAGAGAAACCGGGCGTGCGGGGGCCGGTCGCCCGCGTCGCGTCCGCCGGCGAGAGAAACCCGTCGTGCCGGGGCCGGTCGCCCGCGTCGCGTTCGCCGGCGAGAGAAACCCGTCGTGCCGGGGCGGGTCGCCCGCGTCGCGTTCGCCGGCGAGAGAAACCCGTCGTGCCGGGGCCGGTCGCCCGCGTCGCGTTCGCCGGCGAGAGAAACCGGGCGTGCGGGGGCCGGTCGCCCGCATCGCGTTCGCCGGCGAGAGAAACCGGGCGTGCGGGGGCCGGTCGCCCGCGTCGCGTTCGCCGGCGAGAGAAACCGGGCGTGCGGGGGCCGGTCGCGAGCGCCCGCGAGAGGAACCCGGCGTGCGTGGGCCGGTCGCCGGCCTCGCGAGCGTCCGCGAGAGGAACCGGGCGTGCGGGGGCCGGTCGCGAGCGCCCGCGAGAGGAACCCGTCGTGCGTGGGCCGGTCGCCGGCCTCGCGAGCGTCCGCGAGAGGAACCGGGCGTGCGGGGGCCGGTCGCCCGCGCCGCGTTCGCCGGCGAGAGGAACCGGGCGTGCCGGGGCCGGTCGCCCGCGTCGCGAGCGCCCGCGAGAGGAACCGGGCGTGCCGGGGCCGGTCGCCCGCGTCGCGAGCGCCCGCGAGAGAAACCGGGCGTGCCGGGGCCGGTCGCCCACGTCGCGAGCGCCCGCGAGAGAAACCGGGCGTGCCGGGGCCGGTCGTCCGCGTCGCGTCCGCTTGGTTCAGGGTCGAGTTTCGGGCGACATGGTCTCGGAATCGCCAACCAGGTCCTCGAAGATACTGCCAAACAGATCCATTGCCCGCTCCATCTCGTGCGGATCCCCCGGGGCATGCTCGTTCCGGAACACGGCGTCGTGAGCGGCTCGGTATTTGGCTCTGATCTGGCGGAGTGCGTGATGAAACATCTGACGCTCGCGGGCGCTTTCACTGGCCTCGCAGTTTCGGATCAAGTCTGAGATCAGTAAATCGGCAAGAACGACGCCGGCCTTGGGGTCATCCGCAAAGTGTTCGCGGACCGACCGCCAGCCTTGCCGGAAGCCGCAAAGCTGCTCGCCCGTGAGCCTTCCAGTCGTGAGCCTCCCCACCTCTGCGCCAGTGGCGCGTTTCCCCTCTTTCCGCCCGCCGTGCTCCCGGCCGTACGGATCGTGACCCAATCCGAACAGCTCTTCCGAGCGCTGTAACCCCGACCGCCGGGAATTGGCGATAGCGGCGATTGCGGCAACGATCAGAAGCACGGCCAGGAGCGTAAGATATATCAGCATGGCCGGTCCCCTTTTGGTAGCCGCAATCGGATATCCATGTCGAACACGTTGCGAAACGCACAGCAGTTTTTTTAGTCTCGGCGGAGACTTTAGCTCGGTGACAACTGTTATTCGCCGGTTAATGGGTCCAGAATAGGGAATCGGAGTTTCGCTTGCCGAACGCACACCCCATACAGATCCTGAGCATCCTCCCCTCCCTGCCGCCAGCCATCGAGGGATTGCGCGATATCGCCTACAATCTCCGGTGGTCCTGGAGTCATGATGCGATCGAGTTGTTCCGCAGGCTCGATCGCGATCTCTGGGAGGCCTGTGGCCACAACCCCGTGCGGATGCTGGGCACAATCGAACAGGAGGTGCTGGAGAAGGCTTCCATGAATGACGCGTTTCTGGACCATCTCCGGCGAGTCAGCACGGATCTGGCCGGGTATCTGGCAGGCAAGCATCATTGGTTCGGCAGGATTTGTGGAGGGAGCGAGACGAGTTGCTCGGTGGCGTACTTCTCCGCCGAATTCGGGCTGACCGAGTCGCTTTCGATTTTTGCGGGCGGCTTAGGGATGCTCGCGGGCGATCATCTGAAATCGGCGAGCGACCTCGGCATACCACTGGCCGGAGTCGGGCTTCTCTACCAACAGGGCTATTTCCGGCAGTATCTCAACCAGGCCGGATGGCAGCAGGAAGCCTATGAGGACAACGATTTTCACAATCTCCCGCTGTCCCCCGTACTGGGCGGCGACAAGCATCCTTTGCTGGTCGATGTGCAATTCCCCGGACGCCCCGTTTACGCCCAGGTCTGGCGCGCGCAGGTTGGGCGTGTTCCTCTCTTCCTTCTCGACAGCAACCTGGAGATGAACGCGCCCGAGGATCGGGAGATCACCGACCAGTTGTATGGCGGCGACCGGGAGATGCGGCTGAAGCAGGAGATTCTGCTCGGGATCGGCGGCTACCGGGCGCTCGAGGCGATGAATCTCGATCCGGACGTGTACCACATCAACGAAGGCCACTCCGCCTTCCTGGTGCTCGAAAGGACTCGCAGCCTCATGCGTTCCCGCAAGTTGTCTTTTGCGGAGGCGAGGGTGCTTGCGTCCGCCGAAACGGTTTTCACGACCCATACCCCTGTCGAGGCGGGACACGATTACTTCTCGCCGGAACTGATGGACCGTTACTTCGGCGCATACACCAGCAGCCTGGGGATCGCGCGGGAGCAGTTCCTGGACCTGGGCCGGCCGGAAGCGGGCCAGGGCGAGTTTTGCATGACGGTTCTGGCACTCCGGTTTGCCTCGCACGCAAACGCCGTGAGCAAGCTTCACGGCGAAGTCAGCCGGGCGATGTGGCAGAAGCTTTGGCCGGGCATGCCGGTGGACGAGGTTCCCATCGGGCACGTCACAAACGGAGTGCATTTTCAAAGCTGGACCTCCCTCGAAATCAAGCGCCTCTACGACCGTTACCTTGGTCCAGACTGGAGGGAAGAGCCGGCCAATAGCGACGTTTGGGGCCGCGTGCAAGCCATCCCGGCGGAGGAGTTGTGGCGAACTCACGAACTGCGGCGCGAGCGCCTGGTGTCCTGGAGCCGGCGCCGGGTACGGGAACAGCGGATCCGCCGCGGCGCTCCTCAATTCGAAATCGACGCCGCCGAGGAGATTCTGGATCCCGATGCCCTGACGATCGGTTTTGGACGCCGCTTCGCCACCTACAAGCGGGCTACCCTGATTTTCCACGACCTGCCGCGACTTAAGCGCATCCTCATGGACGAGTTACGGCCCGTACAACTGATCTTCGCCGGAAAAGCACACCCGCGCGACGACGCCGGGAAGGAACTGATCCGGCAGGTGACCCAACTCTCGCGTGACCCGGAATTGGGGCGGCGGATCGTGTTCCTGGAAGATTACGATATGTCGGTCGCCCGTTACCTGGTTCAGGGCGTGGACGTTTGGCTGAATACCCCCGCCCGGCCCAACGAAGCCAGCGGAACCAGCGGGATGAAAGCCGCCGCCAACGGCGCGCTGAACCTGAGCACGCCGGACGGCTGGTGGGACGAGGTGTGGCGCGACCCGGCGAATCCCCCCTCGATCGGGTGGGCTATCGGGCGAGGGGAAACGTATTCGGACGCCGGCTACCGCGATGAAGTGGAAGCGGGGGCTCTCTATGACCTGCTGGAACGCGATGTTGTCCCGACGTTCTACAACCGCGGCGCCGACCGCCTCCCGCGAAAATGGGTAGAGCGGATGAAAGCCTCCATCACCAACCTCTGCCATTTCGTGAATACCCACCGCATGGTGAGCGAATACGGGCGGCGGTTCTACCTGGAGGCGCACGTTGCTTTCCAGAAACTCGATTCGGATGGCGCCGAGCGCGCGCGTTCCGTGGCCGCCTGGCTCGCACACGTCCGTCGCGAATGGGCGAACGTCCGGATCAACCGCGTCGAGCAGACGGGTGGCACTGAGATGAAAGTCGGGGCCAGAGTGAAGGTGCGGGCGTCCGTGCAACTGGGCGGGTTGGACCCGGGCGATGTCGCGGTCGAACTTTACCTGGGGAAACTGAACGCGGCCCGCGAAATCGAGGGGGCTACGGTCTTCCCGATGGCTGCGGCGGGCTCGAAATCACAGGGAGAACAGCTGTTTACAGTGGAGGCAGGGTGCCCGCGCAGCGGCCTGCACGGCTACACGGTGCGAGTCCGGCCGCAGCACTCCTCCGTATCGCTGGCGCTGGTGCCGGGACTGGTTTCCTGGGCCGATAGCCGCACTCCGGTGGCGAGTTTAAAGGCGCTCGAGGCGGTGCCTCAGGCGTAGTCGATCGGGTGCGCCGCCAGCCAGTGTTCGTCGCGGGCTCCGGTTACCTGCCGAACCGCGCTGCGCGTCGCCGGGCCGACAAACGCGCGCGACGCCCATGCCAGCGCAGCCCCGCAGCCGAGCATTCCGCCCAGCACGCCGCCCAAGAAAGCGGTGGGGCCGGAACGTCTCTTGACGAACCATGCGCTGCCGACGCCAAGAGCCACCCCGATGGCGGCGGGCATCCAGACCACGTTCTGCAGGGGCGGATCAAGAACCCGGCCGCCGGCGTCGCGCCGGGCGGAAGCGATGCCATCTACCCCGGCGGTCACCAACCGCCGGTAATACCCGAAATCCGGCTGGAGTTCCTGCGCTATTCCCATGAAGCGATGTCCTCGCTCATACTATCGGACAAATTGCGCGCAAAAAACAGCCCCCTCCCCGCGCCCTGGTACCATCCGTGCGGCTGGACCGGGCCATTGCCGAGAATCTCAATGCTTTTCCGCGCCTTCGGTCTCCGCCACCGCGGGTTTGGCCGGCTGCTTGAGACTGGTCTCGGCACCGAGGCGGATCAGTTGCGCCTCCCCGGCGCCCTGGAAAAAGCTGAAACCGGGGCGACCGCGCCAGGCTTGCGGCCCGGCCAGCCAGATTTTGTGCTGCAGCGTGACGTCGTGAATCCGCTTGACCATGGCCTCGTACCCCGGTTCGCCCTGCCTGGTTCCGGAGAAGTTGCCCAGATCGGTGCTGGCGGCGAAGATGACGTCGATTCCCGGAACGGAGGCGATCTTCTCGATATTGTCCACGCCGATCGGGGTTTCGATCATGATTACGACCATCATGTTGTCGTTGGCGGTCTTGCGGTAGTCGCTCCCGTAGAGCGCCGCATATTGGCCCATCCCCTGGCTCCGTCTTCCCTGCGGCGGGTATTTGGACCATCGCACGGCGGCTTCGGCCTTTTCCGGGGTATCCACCGTGGGAACGATAATCCCCAGCGCGCCGATATCCGTGGCCTTCTGAATTTCGCCCTCGCTGGCGTCCGGCACGCGGATGAACGGAACGGCGGCAGCGTTCGGGCAGCTTCGGATCATGTGGGCGACATCGGCATAGGTCAAGGTGCTGTGCTGCATCTCGATCCAGAGGAAGTCATACCCCGCGTTCGCCATGGCGCAGTAGACGTTCGGATCCGGCGAGGAGAGGGTTCCGCCGATCACCTGCTTCCCGGCGGCCAGTTTCTGCCGGATGTTGTTATAAACCTTCGGATTGCGCACGCCGGCGGCCTGCTGGGCGGGCGCGCTCGACAGCGCGGCCAGGCCCGTAACGGCTACAAAAAACGCCAGTCTCATGTTCCACTCCAGTGGTCAGTAACCCCGGTGCTTATCCACGACGTTCAACAGCGGCAGACCGCTCGAATAGCGGCGGACGTTTTCGGCCAGCAGCGCCACCAGCCGGACCTGCCGTTCGGGTGAGAACCCCGCCGAGTGGCAGGTCACAATCAGGTTCGGGCATCCATAGAACGGATGGTCGGTTTGCGCCGGCTCCTGATCGGCCACGTCCACCGCAGCGCCGGCAATCCACTCTTCTTTGAGGGCATGCGCCAGCGCGCTCGAATCGACCAGCGTTCCCCGGGAAACATTGATGAAGTAGGCGGTTTTCTTCATCGCGCGAAATACGTGCTCGTTGAACAGCTTTTCGGTCTCTTTCGTGGCCGGGGCGGCGCTTACCAGCACGTCCACCTGCGGAACCATCTCCATCAGACATGAGGGCTCGCGCAAGGTCTCGACAAAGAGCGGCTTGGGCATCGGCTTGGGGTCCACCGCCAGGACGCGCATGTCGAACCCATAATGCGCCTTCGCGGCCACGGCGGAACCGATCCCGCCCATCCCGACGATCCCCATGGTCATGCCGGTGACTTCCACCAGGTCGCGCCGCAATTGCCAGTGCTTCTGCTGGAACTGAGGGTAGAAATAGCGGTTGAATCCGCGAGCCAGCCCGAGCAGCATCCCCATGGCCGTTTCGGAGATCGCCGGAGCGAATACGCGCGCCATGTTAGTCACGGGGACCGGGCTTTGCACCAGTTCCGGGAACAGGAGCCGGTCCATCCCGGCCTCGGTAGCCTGCAGCCAGCGAAGGTTCCTGGCGGCCTTCAGCATCTCCGCGTTGATCGACCCGAAGATGACGTCCACCTCCGGCAACAACTGCTGCATTTCGGCCGAATTCGCCGGGATCGCCAGCTCGATATCTTTGCCTTGGCCGCGAATCGTGCGGACCTCGTCTTCGGAGAAGTGCGGCGGCGGCACCACGGACGAAGCCGTAGCCGTCAGGATTCTGACCCTTTCGGGTGGCGGCAGAAACTCGACGATCCTGTCCGATGTCATGAGCAGCGGGGCGTCCGCCGCCCCTAGAGCCGGAAGAACTCCCGTAGTTGAGATAAAAGTGCGGCGCGACACGGAACCCTCACTCACGGTTCAATCTCCTTTCGAGGTGCAGCTGAACCGAATCCCACCTGTATACGCTGTATCACGCCGCCTGTCAATCGGTAGCGTGCGGGGCTACCATAGACGATCATGCATAAACCAGTGACGGCGGTGGTTTTTGCCCTGCTCGCGGCCGGCGGAGTCCGAGCCATCGATCTTGGCGGACTGCGCCCGGTTGGACCCGTAGTATCCTTCGCCAGAACGGACGCCGGCGTGGACTTAACCTGCGACGACGGGTCGGAAGTCCGGATCTCGGTACTTGCTCCCGATCTGATTCGGGTCCGCGCCGCATTCGCCCGTAAACTGCCCGCGCGGGACCATTCCTGGGCTATCGAGAAGGCGTCGTGGAACGTTCCCCAGTGGGACCTCGCCGAGGAATCCGGTGCGCTCCGAATCTCGACCGCCGAAGTGGAACTGGTAGTCAGCCGTTCGCCGCTGCTGCTCGAGTTTCGAGATGCCGGGACCCACCATGTGATCAATGCCGACCAACAGCCGATGCGGTTCGATCCGCAATCGGGCGTGGTGGCCGCTGTCAAAAAGTTCGGCTTCGACGAGCATTTTTACGGCCTCGGGGAGAAGGCCACCCGTCTCGACAAGCGCCGCGGCGAGTTCACCATGTGGAACTCGGACACGTACGCCTACACGGAGGGCACCGACCCCGTCTACCAGAGCATCCCTTTCTATATCGGCTGGCAGCAGGGAAAGGCGTACGGCATCTTTTTCGATAACAGCCACCGGACCCATTTCGATTTCGGCGCCAGTTCCCAGGAGTACGCCGCATTTTCGGCGGAAGGCGGCGAAATGAACTACTACTTTTTCCAGGGACCGTCGATTAAGAAGATTCTGTCGCGCTACGCCGACCTTACCGGGCATATGCCGCTTCCGCCGGAGTGGGCGCTGGGAAATCAGCAGAGCCGTTACAGCTATTACCCCGAGTCCGTGGCGGAAGACGTGGTCCGCAAGTACCGTGCCGAGGACTTGCCGTTGGATGTCCTGCACCTCGACATCCATTTCATGAACGCTTACAGGCCATTCACCTGGGACACGCAGCGCTTTCCCGATCCCAAAGCGTTCACCGGCCGTCTGCGGGCGCAAGGCGTGAAAGTTGTGACCATAGTGGATCCGGGCATCAAGTATCAGCCCCCCGCGGAAGGCGCGCAAGATGCGCCCGTCCACCCCGAGTTGGCTCCCCAGGACAAAAGCTACTACGCCTATAACGAAGGCAGGGCGGGGGACTACTTCCTGAAGCGCAAAGACGGCCGGACCTACATCGCGCGCGTCTGGCCGGGCGATTCGGTGTTCGTGGACTATACGCTCGACCGCGCCGCGCGCTGGTGGGGCGATCTGCACCGCGCCTACACGGAAAACGGCGTGGCGGGTATCTGGGACGACATGAACGAGCCCTCGGATTTCAACGATCAGACGGGCAAATCGCAATCGGACGTGGTGTTCAACGATGGCGGGGCCTTTACACCCTATGCCGCGAATCGGAACGTGTTTGCGCTGAACGAAGCGCGCGCGACATACGAAGGTCTGGAGAGGCTGCTCCCGAACCAGCGGCCGTACGTGATCACGCGCGCGGGGTATGCGGGAATCCAGCGATATGCCACGAAGTGGACGGGCGATAACCGCAGCACGTGGGACGCCCTGGCGCTGAGCCTGCCGATGTTCATGACGCTCGGGCTCTCCGGGGAACCCTTCGTGGGCGCGGATATCGGCGGGTTTGTCGGCCGCACCGAACCCGAACTGCTGGTGCGGTGGTATGAGGTCGGTTTCCTGACGCCGTTCTGCCGGAACCATGCCGAACTGAGTGCGCCGGACCACGAGCCGTGGCGATTCGGAACGTACTACGAAGACATCATCCGCAAGTACCTGAAATTGCGCTACCGTTTGCTGCCGTTCCTCTATACGGCGCTCGAGGAGGCGCACCGCACTGGCGTCCCTCTGTTCCGGCCCTTGATGCTGAATTACCAGGAGGACGAGAACACGCTGGGGATCGACGACGAGTTCATGGTTGGGAACGATCTGCTGGCCGCCCCGATTCTTAAGCCGAACGTTACCGCCCGGTTGGTGTATCTTCCCGCCGGTGTTTGGTACGACTACTGGACCGGCGCCCGCCACGACGGAAAGCGCATGATCCGGGTGGAGGCGTCGCTTGAAAGCGTGCCTCTGTTCGTGAGGGGCGGAGCGATTGTTCCCCTTGGTCCGGAGATGAACTATGTCGGCGAGAAGCCCGCGAACCCGCTGCGTTTCGAAATCTATCCCGATGCGCGCGGCGAAGCGGCGGCCTCGGTTTACGAGGACGACGGCCTCACGCAGGACTATGAGCGCGGGAAGTTCCGCCGGACCAGCGTCACCTTCCGCCGCGCAAACGGAGGGGACCGAATCGAGATCGGCGCGCCGGAAGGCAGTTTCCAGACCGCCCAAAGGGAGCTGGAGTTTTCCGTGCACCCGGTTTCGGGCGCGCGGCAGGTTTCGGTTGACGGAAAGGACTCCGGCAAATCCGCCGTCGTTCGCCTGGCGGACGATGGCCGGGGCCACCGGATCGATCTGCGCTAAAGGGGAAACATGAAGAACGTAATTGCCTTAATCGCGGCCGCTGGTTTGCTTGCCGGCGCCGCGGCGGCCGCATCGAGCGACTACGATACCTACGGCGGCTGGGTCAAAGTCAAAGGCACGAAGACCGGGTTCTTCCACACCGAGCAGGTCGATGGCCGGTGGTGGCTGGTGACGCCGGAGGGCAATGCGTTCTTTTCGAAAGGCGTGGACCACGTAAACTACGCGCCCGAGGCGGATTCGTCTCCGAAGCCGCCTGCCGACACAGCCGCCTGGGCGAAGATGGCAGCCGGGCAGTTGCGCTCGTGGAATTTCAATACCGCGGGGGCCTGGTCGGCGGAGGAGATCTACAGGGCGGGCATTGTCTATGCGCCGGTGATCGGCATTGCTTCCTCCGTGCGGCGCGATCTCTGGCTGAAAGGGGGCGTGGTGGATTACTTCAGCTCCGAGTTCCGCACCGCGGCGGACCGCGTCGCGGAGCGGTTCTGCAAGCCGCACGCCGGCGACCCCTGGCTGCTCGGCTACTTCACGGATAACGAACTTCGCTGGGGCGCGGACTGGCGATCCAAACAAAGCCTGCTGGAGGCCTACCTCGAAATGCCTTCCTCCTCACCTGGACATGGCAGGGCGATTGCGCTTTTGAAGGAGCGCGGGCACGATTCCAGCAGCCTCACCGATGAAGACAAAGCCGCGTTCCTCGAGTTGGTGGCGGCGGAATACGGGCGGGTGGCCAGCGAGGCGATCCGGCGCAACGATCCCAACCACCTGGTGCTGGGATGCCGGTTCGCCACCTACGCCGGCGACTCCGTAATGCGCGGCGTGGGCCGATACTTCGACGTGATTTCCTTTCACAGCTATAATGCCGCGGCGCCGGTCGATCGCTTGAAGCTCATCCATGAACTCACAGGTAAGCCGACGATGATCACGGAATTCAGCTTCAAAGCCATGGATAGCGGCCTGCCGAACACCAAAGGCGCGGCCAAACCCGTGGCAACGCAGGAGGACCGCGCCAAGGGGTTCACGGACTATGTGGAAGCGCTGGCCGCCCTGCCGGGTTGTGTCGGCTTTCATTGGTTCGAGTACCGGGACGAGCCAAAGGGGGGGCGCCGCCTCGACGGCGAGAACAGCAATTACGGCGTGGTCAGGATCGACTTCACGCCTTGGGACGTCCTGACCAAACAAATGACGGACGTGAATGCGCGGATCGAAGCGGAACACGCGAGGTCAGGGATCCGGTAGCGGGCGTCACACTGTGCAGCGCTTCCGGGTATTATGAATCTGAAATCAGGAGCCTCTTCATGACCGTTGCCCGACCCGCATTCCTCATTTTCCCGATCCTGTGTGCCGCCGCGTTCGGCCAGGAGCCGCGACTGACGCCGCAGACCAGCAACCAGCATCCGATCCTCGCAATCGGCTCGCCAGCGCCCAATTTCGAACTTCCGGGCATCGACGGGAAGGCGCATCAGCTCGCCGATTATAAGGCGCCCATCCTGGTGGTGATGTTTATCTGCAACCACTGCCCCACCTCGCAGCTCTACGAGGGGCGGATGAAGAAGCTCGTCGCGGACTACGGGCCGAAGGGGGTGGACTTCGTGGCCATCAACCCGAACGACCCGAGAGCCGTCACGCTCTCCGAACTGGGCTACACCGATGTCACCGACAGCCTGGACGACATGAAGATCCGCGCCGCCTACCGGCACTTTAATTTCCCTTATCTTTATGACGGCGAAACGCAGGCGACTGCCCAGGCCTATGGCGCGCAGGCAACGCCGCACGTTTTCATCTTCGACAAAGACCGCAAGCTACGGTACGAGGGGCGCATCGACAACGCCCAGCGCGAATCGATCGTGAAGATTCAGGATGCGCGACTGGCGCTGGACGCCATGCTCGCCGGTAAGCCTGTCGCCGTTCCCCATACCCCGGCTTTCGGCTGCTCCACCAAATGGAAGTCGAAGATCGACAATCAACTGGCCGAGACGAAGAAGATCGAGGCGGAACCCGTCGCGGTGGAGCCCGTCACCGCCGCGGAGTTGAAAAAGCTCCGGTCCAACCCCACCGGCAAAGTAGTGCTGGTGAATTTCTGGGCCACCTGGTGCGGTCCCTGCCTTTCGGAAATGCCGGCCATCGAAGAGACCTGGCGCATGTTCCGGCGGCGCGACTTCGATCTGGTCACCGTCTCCACCAACTACCCGGACGAGAAGAACGGTGTACTGAAGACGCTGCAAGCGCAGCACGCCTCGAGCCGGAACCTGCAGTTTGCCTCGGACGACACTTACGGGATGCAGGCCGCATTCGACGCCAAGTGGGATGCCGGCGTTCCCTTCACGATGGTGATTGCCCCGGGCGGCCGGGTGATCTACCAGCAGCAGGGCGAAGTGGACGTCGTGGAAATGCGCCGGGCTATCCTGGCGAACCTGGAGAATGATACGTACGTGGGACATCCGGCCTATTGGGCCTCCAAGTAAACCTCATATGAACATCAAAATTCCTGTGCGCCTCATGGCAGCCTGTGCCGTGATGGCGATTTACGGCGCCGAAGGCCTCGCGGCGCCGCCCCAGCAGCGCTACCGCAGCAAGATCACGATCTACGATACGCGCGACAAATCCTTGCGCACTCTGTACACGGCCGACACCGTGTTCGAAGCTCCGAACTGGTCGCCCGACGGCAAGAACCTGATCGTCAATTCGGGCGGCCGGCTGTTCCGGCTGGCGGTGGATGCCGCTGATTCGAAGCCCGAGCCGATCGCCATCGATCCGTCGCTCCGCCTGAATAACGATCACGCCCCCTCGCCCGATGGCAAGCAGATCGCATTCTCGGCCTCTTCGCCGAGCTCTCGGGGCTCCCAGGTCTATGTGTGCAACGCCGATGGGTCGAACGTGCGCCGCATGGTCTCCGAGGTCCCCAGCTACTTCCACGGCTGGTCGCCGGACGGCAAGTATCTGGCTTACGTCCACCAGCATCCCGCAGCGAACGGCGGGCCCGCGAACTACGATATTTTCCGCATTCCCGCGGCCGGCGGCGAATCGGAGCAACTGGATTCCAACACCGGATACGACGACGGGCCGGACTACTCGTCCGACGGCAAATGGATCTACTTCAACTCCGACCGCGCGGGCGGCTGGGACGTGTGGCGCATCCCCGCGAATGGCGCCGGTCCCGGCGATCAAAAGGCCGAGCGGGTCACCAGCGACGAACTGGAAGACTGGTTCCCGCATCCTTCTCCAGACCGCAAGTGGCTGCTGTTCCTTTCTTTCGCCAAGGGCACCGCGACCCATAACGATAAGCTCCCCGGAACTCAGCTGCGCATGATGCCGATGCCCGGCGCACACCTGAGCAAGCAGCCGAAAATTCAGGTGGTCACCACGTTCTTCGGCGGGCAGGGGACCATTAACGTCAACTCGTGGTCGCCCGATTCCAAGCGCTTCGCTTATGTGATTTACGAGCCTCTTCCCCCAGCCGCGGAGGCGCGTTGAGGGTCCTGGCGATTGCCCTGGCGGCCGCCGCCCTGCTCTCCGCGCAGCAGGTGCCGCGGCCGCGCATTACCGGCGTCGCGCACATCGCGGTGTACGCCGCGGATTTCGAGAAATCGCGTGCTTTCTATCGCGATTTCCTCGGCTTCGAAGAACCGTACTCGCTTTCCAACCCGGACGGCACGCTCTCGATGGCCTTTTTCAAAATCAACGAGCGGCAGTACATCGAGCTCTTCCCTGAAAAAACGCCGAAGACCGATCGCCTCAACCACATCTCGATCGAGACGGACAACGCGGAGGCGATGCGGCAGTACCTGGCATCGCGCGGCGTCGCTGTTCCCAAACAGGTGGGCAAGGGGCGCATCGGGAATGCGAATTTCAATATCAAAGACCCGGAGGGCCACACGGTCGAGATCGTGCAATACGAGCCGGACGGCTGGACCGTCCGGGAACGCGGAAAGCACTTGCCCGATACGCGAATTTCCACGCGGATGATGCACCTCGGGATTATCGTCACCGCGCTCGAGCCCGAGATGAAATTCTACACCGGGGTGTTGGGTTTCCGCGAGACATGGCGCGGCAGTTCCAACGGCAAGGTGCTTTCCTGGGTGAATTTGAAGGTGCCGGATGGCGACGACTACATCGAGTTCATGCTGTTCCAGGATGCGCCCGCGCCGGATCGCCGCGGCACGGCGCACCATCTGTGCCTCGAAGTGCCCGACGTCGCCGCCGCGGTCGCGAAACTGGAGGCGACCCCGTACCGTAAGCAGTATCCGCGAAAGATCGAGAGCAAAACCGGGATCAATCGCAAACGCCAGGCCAATTTGTACGATCCCGACGGCACGCGCATCGAAGTGATGGAGCCGGTCACGGTGGATGGGAAACCGGCTCCTTCGTCTACTGCGCCGCCGCCGGGGTAGTGTACTTGCGCGGAATGGCCCGCTCCCTGACGGTCGCGGCTCTGTGTCGAGTAGGTGGGGTAGGCCTCCCGGCCTGCCCGCTTCTGATTTTATAAAGACCGGCCAGGCCAGGAGGCTGGCCAAGGCCCACCCTACCGAACAGAGCGGGCCCACCGGCTCAGGCCGGGTGCGGTTCCCCTTCGATCACCCGGACCGTGTCCCGCGCGATCAGCAATTCCTCGTCCGTCGGGATCACATAAGCCGCCAGGGTGGACGCTTCGGTGCTGATCCGTCCTTCGGCCCGGACCGTCTTCCGGTTCTGCTCCTCGTCGAGGGTCAGCCCGGCCCACTGCATCCCGCAGCAGATCCTGGAGCGGATTTCGGCCGAATTCTCGCCGATTCCGCCCGTGAACACTACCGCGTCCGCCCCGCCCATGCTGGCCAGAAATGCGCCGATGTACTTGCGCGCGCGGTAGCAGAAAATCTCGATCGCCAGCCGCACCCGCCGGTCATCGTAATGCGCCAGTTCTTCCTCCAGTACCCTCATATCGTTCGTCAATCCCGAGATCCCGAGGAGACCGGATTGCGTGTTCAGCAGGCCGTCCACTTCGTGGGGCGCCATGCCTTCTTTTGTGGCGATCAGGTTGACGATCGAAGGATCGAGATCGCCGCAGCGCGTGCCCATCACCAGGCCCTCGAGCGGGGTCATGCCCATCGAGGTGTCCACCGAACGTCCGGCGCGGATCGCGGCCGCCGAGCAGCCGTTTCCAAGGTGCATGGTGATGATGTTCGTCTGCTCGCGCGTCACGTCGCGCAACAGCCGGTAGCGGTAGGCCACGTAGCGATGCGACGTTCCGTGGAACCCGTAGCGCCGGATGCGATGCCTGCGGTACAGGTGATACGGCAGGGCATACAGGTACGCCTGCTCCGGGATGGTTGCATGAAACGCGGTATCGAATACCGCGACCTGCGGCATCCTCTTTCCGAAGATCTCGCGCGCCGCGCGAATCGCCAGAATGTTTTTCGGATTGTGCAGAGGCGCCAGGTCGATGCACTCCTCGATTCCCTTCAGCACATCGTCCGTAATCAGGGTCGATTGCTGGAACATCTCGCCGCCGTGCGCCACGCGGTGGCCCACCGCGTGAATGTCCGCCAGGCTCTGAATCTCGGAGATTCCCGACCGTTCGGACGAGAGCCATCGCATCACGTAGTCGAGCGCTGCCGAGACATCGCGCAGAGGCGCCGTGGAGACCTGCCGTCCGTTCTCTTCAGTCTGGAATGTGACGATGGCCTCGCCGCCCGTGCGCTCCACCTGTCCGCGACAGATGCGCCGGTCCTGATTGGCACGGATCCTCTCCAGGTCGGTGGCAATGACCTGGAACTTCAAACTGGAACTTCCTGCGTTGAGAATGAGTACGTTCATGATTGCCTTATTCCAGTCTATCGGACGGCATCGCCAGGCTTTCGAACCCAGGACCGCGCCGCAAGGATCTCGTCGTGCGGTTCCCCTTCGCGAGCGCGGCTGTAGTAGCCGACCTGCGTGCCGGGTTTGAAGAGGAACGCGTCTCCCGCACGAACGGGGTACCGGATCTCCTTGCCGTCTGCGTCCAACCCGGCCACCATCTCGCCGCTGCCGCGCAGCACGAGGTAAATTTCCTCCTCCGCGGAGTGATGGTGCGGGATGTTGGTTCCGCCGCGCGCGAAATCCATGATGAAGAGACTGTTCATCACCGAGGCCGCAGCCAGTTTGTCGCGCTTGCTCGAAGTGAGCCCCATCAGAAGCTTGAATTGAGTGGTCGGTCCGTGCTGCCCGAGAACCTGGAGTGGCACGTCATCCGCATTGGCGAGCATCAGGCGCGGCGCCGGTTCGACTTGCACCTCGCCCGGCACACGGTAACCCATGACGATCACGTGGAGCGGCGAAGCCGACGGATTCACCAAGCCATGCCGCAACCCTACCGGCAGATAGCCGAAGTCGTTCTTGCGGACCGGCACCTTAACATCGCCATAGATCAAGGTGCCGTTGCCGCCGGCGATGAAATAGATCTGTTCCTCATGCGGATACGCGACGATGGCGCTCGACGCACCCGGGTTCAGCGTCAGTTCCCCGTATCGTGCGACGCTCTTCAACTGGTCCGCATCGCTCGCGCCGGCGCCGAACAACGGTTTGTAGGAGGCGCCGTCCGCACCGGCGGTCAGATCGTCCGGCCGGGGAGCGGTCTCGACGAGATTTCGCCGGAGGAAGATCGGGTCGGCCGCGTTGCCGAGCGAAGCGGCCGCCAAAAGAAAAGACAGCTTAAGGGTCCAATTGTTTCGCATTGCGGGCCTCACTGGTACGAAACGCAATTGCACCACTTCCCGTTCTCGTCGAAGTGCGGCCACGGTCCGCCGGGGGCGAACCCCGAAACGATCATGTCGTCGAACATGGGGGTCGGCTCGAAGTAGCCCGGGCGCCGAAGGTGCTCTCTTACGATATCGTCGTTCAACTCCAGCCCGAGGCCCGGGGTCTCCGGGACCGCCACATACCCTTTATCCACGATCGGCTTCGGAACGCCCTTGACCAGGTCCTGCCACCACGGCATGTCGAGGGCGTGGTTTTCCATCGCGACCAGGTTGCGGAAAGTCGCGGCGCAGTGGTACCCGGCGAAAGCGCCCACGGGAGACCCGGCGTGGTGCATGGCGACCGGGATGCCCGCGGCATCCGCCGCGTCGGCGATTCGCTTCGTCTCGAGCAGGCCGCCGGACGTTTCGATATCCGGCTGGATCAGATCGACCGCCTGGTTCTCGATCAGCCGGTCAAACCCGCCGCGAAGGCCGAAGACATCTTCGCCGGTCAAAACCGGGGTCGTCGTGGCTCCTTTAATCTCCTTCAGCCCCTGCCAGTTGGTCCACGGAACCAGGTCCTCGGCCCATGAGAGCTGATATTTTTCGAACGCCCTTGCGTACATAATGGCGTCATTGACGTTCAGAGGCCCGAAATGGTCGGCTGCCAGCGGCGCGCCCTCTCCAATCACGTCGCGGATCGCCGCGATGTACTCGCACAGATATTCCAGGCCTTTGGCGGTGCACACGCCGCGCTCGTTCAGCGCGCCCGGCCGGTCTTTCACCAGGTCGGAATGCAGGTCCATCTTGAAATAGGTGATCCCGAGCTCTTTTCGCTTCTTCATGCGCCCGGCATATACCTTGGGGTCTTTGTGGTCCGTGGTATCGGCGTAGATCCGGATCCGGTCGCGAACTTTAGAACCGACCAGCCGGTAAGCCGGCACGCCGTAGACCTTGCCCGCGATATCGTGCAGCGCCATGTCTACCGCGCTGTACCCGCCGCCCATCCGCCCGTGGTTTGCGAACTGGCGCAGGGGGCGTAGTGCGCCTTCGATATCGAGCGGATTCTTCCCGAGCAGGTGATGCTTGAGGATCAGGGCCATGCCCTCGACCCCCGCGTCGCGGACCTCGCCCAGGCCGTAGACATCCTGGTTCGTATAGATCCGGATGATCGGATAGTCGTAGTTCGCGGCGACCCGGCACGCGCGCATGTCCGTGATCTTCAGGCCGCTCGGCGCCGAGTTGCGGTTGACGCGGTCCTGCGCTGTTGCGGAGCCCCGAGTGGCTTGAAAGAGCGGCCCGAACATCGCGGTCGCGGCGGCATGCCGGAAGAGCTTCCGGCGGCTGATGGTCCTCTGTCGTGACGCCATTTCAATGTCTCGTGAACTTGTCGAAAACCGTGATTACCGGCAGGACGTTTCCATCCCGGTCGAAGAACCCTCGTGCGCCGAGCCCGCCGGTGACCGCCGGCTCCCACCAGAAGACGCCGGTTCCGCGGCCGTCCGGAACCGCCTGCACGATGCGGTTCACCTCGTCCCAAAACTCCTTCTGGCCTCCGGGGCTTTCGGGGAACGGCGCAGGCTTGTTCCGGTAATTGCCGGGCGTCCAATTGTAGGCAGCCTCCACGACGATGATGTCCTTCCGGTACTCCTTTGCCGTGCGGATGAGGGTCTCGCGGAGATCGTTCAGGCTGCCGTGCCACCACGGGTAGTACGACTGCCCGATTACGTCGAAATCAATTTGATACGTGTTCAGCTTGTCGAAGAACGCCTTGGTGGCCGCCCAGTTGCCGCCCTTGTCGATGTGAATCATGATGCGCGGCCGGGGGTGGTTCCCCTTGCCCGCCTCCAACCCCGCGATTCCCGCCCGAATAAAATCAGCCAGGTTGTCCCAGTTCTGGGGGAGTTTCGCGTCCGGCCACAACATGCCGTTGCTGATTTCGTTGCCGATCTGCACCATATCCGGCAGCACGCCGGCATCGCGGAAGGCGGCCGTGGTGTCGCGCGTGTACTCAAACAGGGCTTGCACCATGCGGTCGTGCGGCATCCCCTCCCAGGCTTTCGGGATGAATTGCTTGCCGGGGTCGGCCCACGTATCGGAATAGTGGTAGTCGAGCAGGAATCTGAATCCCAGCTTCTTCGCGGCCTGTGCCGTAGCGATGGTGTACTCGAGGTTGTTGGGAAGCTGCGTGGGCGTGTGAAACAGCCGGAGCCTGATCCAGTTATAGCCGTGTTCCTTGAAGATCTCCAGCCCGGGTTTGGGAAGGTTCCCCTCCTTGAAGACGGTGCCGCGGTCTTCCGCCTGCTTGAGGAAGGAAAGGTCGGCGCCGATGGCATACTCCGCGGCGGGCAGGGAAGCGGGCAGCGCCGCAAAAATCAGAATCCACGCGAACGGTTTCACTCGCTGGAATTATAACTGCCTGCACCTGAGATGCTGCACGCTCCCGCGCGATTCGCTACCATGATTGCGAAGCATGCCTACATCTGTGGAGCAACTCGAGCCCAAGGCCGTCTGGAAGCATTTCGCGGCCCTTTCCGCCATCCCCCGCGCTTCGGAAAAGGAAACGGAGGCGCGCAAGTACGTGCTCTCCGTTGCCGCGCGCCACGGCCTCGAATCCGTGCAGGACGAAGCGGGAAACGTCGTGGTGCGGAAGCCGGCCCGTCCCGGGCGCGAGGGCGCGGTCCCGGCGGTAATCCAGGGGCACCTGGATATGGTCTGCGAAAAGAACGAAGGCACGGCCCACAATTTCGACACCGACCCGATTCGCCCGGTGGTCGATGGCGACTGGCTCAGAGCGGAGGGCACCACCCTCGGCGCCGACAACGGTGTCGGAGTGGCCGCCGCGCTGGCCGTGATGGAGAGCGATAATGTCGCGCATGGACCGCTGGAGTTCGTCTTCACCATCGACGAAGAGAGCGGCCTCACCGGAGCCACGAAGTTCCCCGGCGGAGTTCTCAAATCCAGGTATTTCCTGAATCTCGACAACGAAGAAGAAAACACGCTGTGCATCGGCTGCGCCGGAGGCGTCAACTCCGTGGCGCGGCGTAAGCTCGCGCGCCATCCCGCCCCTGCCGGTGACCCATGGCGCATCAGAATTTCGGGACTCGCCGGCGGGCACTCGGGCGTGGACATTCATCGCGGACGCGGCAACGCCGTTCGCATCCTCGGCCGCGCGCTCCTGGCGGCGATGGAGCGCATGCCGCTGGCAGTCGCCGAAATCAACGGCGGCAGCAAGCGAAACGCGATTCCCCGCGAGGCATCCGCGATAGTCGTGCTTGGCGCCACGCGAACTCAGGAACTCCGCTCCGTGCTGGCCGCATATGAAGCGGAAGTGAAGGCCGATCTCGGCGCGTTCGACCCCGGCTTGCGTATTTCGGTGGAAAGCGCCGCGCGTCCGGAGCAGGTCATCGACGGAGCCGATGCCGCGCTGATCGCGAGTGTCCTCGCCGGCCAGCACCACGGGGTGATCGCGATGAGCCCGGATATTCCGGGACTGGTCCAGACATCGACGAACCTCGCCACGGTCGCGACCCGCAAAGACGAGGTCGAGATCGCAACCAGCCAGCGCAGTTCGATCGAAAGCAGTAAGCAAGCGGCCGCCCGCATGGTCGCAACCGTATTCCGCCTGGCCGGCTTCGACGTGGAACAGTCCGGAGATTATCCGGGCTGGAAGCCGGAACCCGCGAGCGACATTGTCAAAACCTGCCTGGCCGTTCACCAGGAACTGCTCGGAGCAAAGCCCGAGCTGATCGCCATGCACGCCGGCCTGGAATGCGGAGTCATCGGCGAGAAATATCCCGGGATGCAAATGATCTCGTTCGGGCCGCACATCGTGGATGTCCACAGCCCGAGCGAGCGAATCAAGATCTCGTCGGTCGGCCCGTTCTACCGGTTGCTGGCCGGGGTTCTGGAACGGCTGTAGATTCTATTTGCGCCTGGAGAGGGCCGCCAGCACTTCATCGGTGACGGCCCGCACCAGGCGCTCCATCTCATCGCTGCTCAATCCGGAATCGCCGTTCACGCAGGGACGCGGCGTCAGGGCGATGGAGCCCGGCGTGTCGGGCAGGTCGCAGATCTGGCAGTCCTTCATTTCGTGGCGCGGGTCGGGCAGGCCGAGCTTCTGTTTGATCTTAAGGAGATCGACGGCCTTGTTGTCGCCGATGAAGGTGGGGCCGCCGATTTGCTGCGCGCACATGAGCGTCCAGCAATACGTGTCGAGCACTTCGGCATACCACTCGGCGTGGGTGACGGTGTCGCCCCAGCAAACGATGCCGTGGTTCGAGAGAAGCACGCTGTTGTGCGTCTTGACGAACGGGATTACGGTTTGCGCGAACTCCCTGGTTCCCGGCGTCTCGTAAGGCGACATCGCCACCTTCCCGATAAACACCTCATACTCGGGGATGATGCAGGTGGGCGGAACCTTGCCGCTGATGGCATACGCCGTGGCATGCGGCGGATGGCAATGGACCACGGCCTTCGCCTCGGGCACCTCCTTGTAGATTTCGAGGTGCATCAGAATTTCGCTGGTGCGGGGCCGGCCGCCGGCAAGTTGCTTGCCGGTGAGGTCCACCAGGCAAAGTTGCTCGGGCGTGAGGTCGTACTTGCTGCAGAGAGTGGGAGTGCAGATGACTTCGTTCGGGCCGATGCGATAAGAGATGTTGCCGCCGTTGCCATCGACATACGAACGCAGCCAGAGCTTCTTGCCGACCGCGCAGATCTCTTCCTTGATCGCCCGGGCCTCCGCGGAATCGAATGCCGGGTGCCCGCTCCCTGCCGGTCCCGGCTCGGTGGCTGTTCCGTTGGCGCTCCGCCGGCCGATTCCGCGGACCGCCAGCGCCTCTCTTGCGGAAGGCGTCAGAATGGCGTTCTCCACCGTGACGACTTCCCGGGCGCCCTTTTGGGCGGCGCTTTCGATATCCCCGAGAGTGATGACTTTCAGTCCAGTAAGGTCGATGGTCATTGGGCCAAAATCCATTAGAGCACTCTGAGCGCTCCGCTGATCACGTACCGCCTCTCTCGCGTGAAGGTGAGGGGCGTGGTGACGCCTTCTCCGGTCGGAGTGGCGATGCTGTGGCTGAGGTAGCTCGGCGCGCTCAAAGACGCGAAGCACGGGCCATTGTGCACGAAGAGCGTGGTATTCATGGCGCGCGCCATGCGGGTCGCGGTTTCCACATCGCGCGTGTGAATGATCGCGGTGTGCCCGTAGCCGTGTTCGGCGCGGACGGAGGCGGCGATCGCGGTGTCCACGTCCGGTACCCGGACCACCGGAAGAAACGGCATCATCTGCTCTTCCTGCACGAACGGGTGGTCCTCTTCGGTTTCGCCGAAGAGCAGATCCGTCCCGGCGGGCGCCTGAATGCCGGCGGCTTGCGCAAGAACCGGCACGTCCTTGCCGACGAACTCTTTCTTGACGTGGGCTCCGCAGTGCGCGGCGGGGTCGTCGAAGCGAAAAACGGCTTTCGTGAGGCGGTTGATCGCGGCCGCATCGAGTTGAACGGCCCCGGCGCGCCGCATCGCGGCGAGGAATGCATCGGCCGCGGCGGCGACCACGAAAACTTCCTTTTCGCCGATGCAGAGAAGATTGTTGTCGAAGCTCGCTCCGGCGACGATCGCCTTGGCGGCGGCATCGAAGTCGGCCGACGCATCAATCACGACCGGGGGATTGCCTGGGCCGGCGGCGATGACGCGCTTACCGGACCGTGCGGCCGCCTTGACGACGCCCGGGCCGCCGGTGACACAGAGTAGCGCGACGCCGCTGTGCGTGAAGATCTCCTCGGCGGTTTTGATGGTGGCTTCCGCGGTGGTGGTCAGCGTGTCGGCGATGCCGAATTCGCGTTCGATTTCGCGATTGAACGCCTTGAGCGCCAGGCGCGCGACGTTCGCCCCGGCCGGGTGCGGGCTGAAGACGCCCGTGTTGCCGGCCGCGAGAATGTTGATCGCGTTGGTCGCCATCGTAGGAACCGAGTGGGTGGCCGGCAGCACCATGCCGATGACTCCCCAGGGCGCATGCTCGATGAGGCAGAGCCCCGCGGCATCCGTTTTGGCTTCGCTCCCCATGGCCTCCGCGCCCACCGTGAGCCGGATGTTTTTGAGCTTGGTGATCTTGTGGTCGAGGCGCCCGAGCTTGGTCTCCTCCAGCTCAATGCGTCCCCATTCGGCAGCGTTGTCGTGGCACAGGCGGCGAATCACGCCGCAGAGCCGCGCGCGGTCATCCAGGCTGAGCGCGGCCACTTTGGGCTGGGCAGCCTGCGCGGCTTTCACCGCACCATCGACAGTCGGAAAAACGCCGCTCTCGCCACCGCCGGCGTGGCCGTTCACGGGCAAGGGGCCGAGCCGTTCCTCGAGGCGCTTGATCACTTCACGGGCGATCTCGGCTACGAGTTGCTCGTTCGCGGAACTCATTTCGACGGCTGCCTTTCCCAGTGCTTCGTTCATTGATACAACTCACCCACTGACGGGAGGGAAACGCCTATCGTATCGGGAAGCGAGGGCGACGGTCAACAATCGCGGATTTCCGTGGAAGCCGCTGCGGCCCGCTCCCTTACGCGTCGCGGCTCTGTGCCTAGCCGCTGCGGGCCGATTGCTGCGCACGATCGGCGATGAAAAGTCAGGCCCTGAACGCGTGAGCCGTTCTGATGGCCGCCCTGAGGTTCTCGATCGGCGTCTTGGAACTGACGGTGCAGTCGGCGCCGAGGATCACGTGCGCCGGAGCGTTCTTGAGGACTTGCATTGCGGCGCTCCTCGCCTGCTCCGGGCTGCCCGTGCTCAGGACGCCGAGGCGCTCCATCCCGCCCATGACCGGGCGCTTGAACATGGCGGCCGCCTGTTGCAGGGACAGAGGCTTGCCATCCGCCGAGAGCGGGACGTTGACGACGTGTCCCGGATAATCGCGAAACCGCGGGGCGAAATCCTGATAGGAGCCCTCGTAGTCGCAGAGGTGCATGATGTTGTAGGAGGTGAGTTGCGAGACCTCTTTGTAGAGCATCATGTCGTACGCTTTGATGGTGCGGTTGAAGAGGGTGCGATCGGCGATCCGGTTGGTCTCGCCGCCCTGCGAACACATGTAGAAGCCATCCACCCCCGCCCGTGAAGCAGCCTGGACGAAGTTCACGAGCGAAAGAGTGACGTTTTCCATCCCTCGGGAAACCGCTTCGGCGTCCTGGTTGACGTGCTCCACCAGTTTTTGCCAGGGCACCACCTGCTTGGCCATCTGGTAGGGCGAATACAGGGTTTGAATGATCAACGCCTCGGATTTCGCCTCCCGGACCAGGCTTTTCAGGAGGTACAGCGAGGGCTCCCACCATTTCTCGGGATAGATGGGAATTTTAGCCCAGTCCCGAGGCGCCTTGATGTCACTGTTGGCCGGCATCGTCTGCTCATCGAACTGGATTTTCACGAAATCCATCTCCGTGCCGCGGAAATAGTTCAGATGCGCCTTCAATGCGGCATCGCCCCGCACGCCAAAGTGCATGAAGAACGCGGCCGGGATGTAGGCCGGGGTCGCTCCCAGGTTCAGCACGTCCATCATGAGGTCGCGTTTCGACTTACCGCGGCCCCGCGACTGGCCTCGCGCGGGTCCGCCCGCAGCTAAGGCCCCGAGACAGGCAAGCGAATGCCTCGCGAAGTTCCTTCTGGTCGAAGTCATGATTTCCTCCGGGTTGAATGTTGGCGCCACGCCATAATGGGTAGCGTACCTCATGGGAATCGGCAACCGGAGAGCGCCGGAGCCGCAGTCGCACCTTACCGGTGTAGTCCGGGCGAGAAACTCGGCGTGAATATACTTGACGATCTCTATTTGGCCAGTCGGGCCTGCCCGAACTCACCAAAGGCAAACTCTGTAAGCTGATTTTCCTTGCAGACAAGAGGCATCTCTTCAAGAACGCGTGGAGTTCATGACAGTCCAACCGTGGAGTCATGAGATTCGAGGACTTCTTTGAAGAAGACGGCGATGCGCGATCCGGTGTGCGGGAAGAGATGCTCGAGAACGCCGCCCTGAGGAGCGGGTTCCGCGATCGCGGCAACGGAATCGGCCATCTGTGGGGGGCACGCGCAGGTGATCAAGCCGCCGGTGCTGCCGGAACTGAGCGGACCCATGTTCATGTCCTGCCCGGCCCTGAACCACGTCGAAGTGAAGCTGGAGCAGCGGCCCGGCGGAACCCATGTGGACCTGCGGCATCGCGCGATCGGCTTCATCGACCCCGCTCACCGGCAGGGCGTGACCACCGGGTGGCTGCATATCCTGGAGGGCATCGCCCAGGATTGTACGGTGCAAACCACCGCGCAGCGGACGTACATGTCGGAAGACGACCTCGACGGCCTATGGAACGCGTTGTCCGATAAGACGCGCCGCTCGATTCTCGACCAAGCCACCTGCTGCGCATCAAAGAAGACGCCGAAGCCGAAGCTGCCAAAGAGCGCCCGAAGCAGGGCTGACCCATTCATCGGCGCTCCACGTTTTGCGGCACCGCGGCGTCATAGAATGTAAGGGTAAACGTATGTTCAACCGCAGAGCGCGCCGAAGAGGTTTTTCGCTGATCGAGTTGCTGATCGTGATCGCGATCATCTTGATCATCATCACGATCGCCGTCCCGAAGTACAACCGTACCCAGATGTACATGCGGGAGACTGCCGCCGTCAAAGCGATTCAGACCATTCACCAGATGGAAGTGCAGTACCAGTCGCAATACGGCCGTTATGCCGTGTCTCTGGCCGAACTCGGGCCGCCCGCGAGCGGTGCGGCGGGTCCGAACGCCGCGGACCTGATCGGCAACGATCTCGCCAATGGCGAGAAGCAAGGTTTCAAATTTACCCTCACCGGAACTCCGGGCGGGTACGTTATCACCGCCAACCCGGTTAACTACGGGAGCAGCGGCAGCAAGACTTTCTACTCGGATCAGACCATGGTGATCCGCGAAAACTATGGCCCCGAGCCGGCTACGGCCAACAGCAAGGAAATGCGCTAGCGCTTCCGCCGCGATCGTCGCCATTTTTCTGGCCGGATGTTCCCCGCCGCCCGCCCCTGTGGCGAAGCCCGCGGTCGATCCGACCACCGAATCGTGGTACCCCCGGACGGTCGAGCAACTGGCCGGCATGAACCGCGAAGCTTTGAAGCTGTTCGAAAGCGGCAAGGCGGATCGCGCCGCGGAGATCGTCACTGCCGCGCAGCCTGTCCAGGCACGGCTTTTGGCGCCGATCCATCCTACGCTCGGTGCCATGGAAGCCGCTTCCGACCTCGACCGGTTATACGGCAGGATGCTCCTGGCGAACCGGCACTACGGCTGGGCCCGGCTCGCTTTTCAGAAAAACGTCATGCGCTGGAAGAACTGGAAACCGCAGACTCCCGATAGCGCCCGCCGGCTCAAAGAGGCGCAGGCGGCAGTCGCCGAGTGCGACCGCGGGCTGTCTCAATAGGCGCGCTGCCGGGGTGTTCCCACGCGCAGGCCACTCCAATTCTCGGCCACCACAATGGAATTTGCGGGATTGCGCGGATCGTAGCGTACGGCGACCGTCTGTACCTCGGTCAAATCCGGCGGAACCCGGTCGAGCAGCAGGCTGACATCCTGGGAAGCGGTGTACTCCACTCCCCGCACGGTGTAGGCGTAGAACAGATGCTGCTCCCTCACCTCCACCACGGTGGCGTCACCCATCTTTCCGGCAGCGGCCAACTGCACCCGCCGCACGCGCTCCCGTTCCTCGGGCGGAATGCGCGAACGCTTCCACGCGCGAAACCCGATCAGTGCTGCGATCACCGCAAGCAGCACGGCAAGCCCGATGGTTACCCCATAGGCGGCCGTGAACGACCAAGCCAGAGCCCCCGGCATGTTTGTTTACGGCGTAGCTATCCCGCTACGGGCGCCTCCTGAAATACCTTGGCCCAGTCCTTCAGGAACTGCTCCAGGCCCTTGTCGGTCAGCGGATGATTGAACAGCGCATCCAACACTTTGAAAGGCATCGTCCCGATGTGGGCTCCCGCCAGGGCGGATTCCACCACGTGCGTGGGCGAGCGGAGCGAAGCCGCCAGAATTTGGGTCTTATACCCGTAATTCTTGTAAATCTGTACGATCTGCCGGATCAGGTCCATCCCGTTCCAACTGATATCGTCGATCCGTCCGACGAACGGGCTGATGATGTACGCCCCCGCCTTCGCCGCGATCAACGCCTGGGAAGCGGAAAAGCACAGCGTCACATTGACCCGGATCCCCTCCGTACTCAGGGCCTTCGTGGCCATGATGCCGTCCCGCGTAAGCGGGCACTTGACCACGATATTTTTGTGGATCTTCGCCAGGCGCCGGCCTTCGCTGATCATCTTCGCGGAGTCGGTGGAAACGACTTCGGCGCTGACATCTCCGTCCACGATGTCGCAGATCAGCCGGACCTGTTCTTCCAGCGGCTTACCTTCTTTGGCGATCAACGACGGGTTAGTCGTCACGCCATCGACAATTCCCCAACTGGCGCCCTTCTTCAACTCGTT
This sequence comes from Bryobacterales bacterium, assembly GCA_963796485.1. Classification (GTDB taxonomy): domain Bacteria; phylum Acidobacteriota; class Terriglobia; order Bryobacterales; family Bryobacteraceae; genus CAWCDJ01. The sequence goes on along the minus strand of CAWCLV010000003.1, from coordinate 274,126 downwards.
CAGGTTCGCAGTATCCAGAAAGAATTTCATGCCGGCAGCCCTCCGATTCCCCTCCAGTTTATCACCCTGAGGCACGCGGCCCCCGCTTGCGTGCAACCTCGCGGCAGCGCCCCATCGCGACTCCGTCTACAATAGAGAAATAGTGTCTGGGAAAACCTTCTACTTAGAAACCTTCGGCTGCCAGATGAATGCCCACGATTCCGAGAAGGTGGTCGGCACCCTTCTGGCGCAGGGCTATTCGCAAGTGGAGACTCCCGAAGCCGCCGCCCTGGTGCTCTACAACACGTGCAGCATCCGGGACAAGGCGGAGCAAAAGGTGTTCAGCCGGCTTCAGAATTTTAAGCGCGAGGCGGGGAAGGGCAAAATCTTCGGAGTCCTCGGCTGCGTGGCGCAGCAGGAGGGGGAAAAGATTTTCGACCGCGCGCCGCACGTCAGCCTGGTTGCGGGTTCGGCCAGTTATACGAGGCTGGGCGAGATGCTGGTCCAACTCGAAGCCGGCAACCGGCATGTCACCGGGCTCAGCCTGGACACGGATGAAACGTTCGACACTCCGTTCACGCGCCGTGACAACCCGCACCGCGCCTATATCACGATCATCGAAGGGTGCGACAAATCCTGCGCGTATTGCGTGGTTCCGTTCACCCGGGGACCCGAGCGCAGCCGGACGGGCGAAAGCGTGATGGCCGAGGCGCGCGGTTTGGCCGGGCGCGGCTACACCGAAATCCAGCTTCTCGGGCAAAACGTGAACAGCTACCGCGACCCCTCGCCGGCCGGTTGGGATTTTGCCGCCCTGCTCGCCCGTGTCGCCGGGATTCCAGGTATTCGCCGCGTGCGCTACACCACTTCGCATCCCCGCGATTTCATCAAGCGGATCGTGGACGCCATGGATGCCAATCCCGCGATTTGCGATCACGTTCACCTGCCGGTACAGTCCGGTTCGAGCCGGGTGCTTGCTGCCATGGACCGGCTCTACACCCGCGACGAGTACATGCGCCGCATCGACTGGCTGAAGTCGGCGCGGCGGAAATACTCCATCACCACCGATATCATCGTCGGGTTCCCCGGCGAGACGGAAGACGACTTCCAGCAGACGCTCGACCTGATGGACGAAGTTCAGTACGATTCCGCGTTCAGTTTCAAATACTCCCCCAGGCCCAACACCGCGGCCATCGAGATGGGCGACCGCATCGCCGAAGAGGAGAAGACGCGCCGCCTGACGATTCTGCAGGAAAAGCAGCGCGCCATCCAGATCCGGCGCAACGCCGAGATGATCGGACAGGTGCGCGAAGTGCTGGTCGAAGGCCGGCACCAGTCGCTCGGGCAATGGATCGGACGCACCTCCGACAATCGCACACTCAACTTTACGCACCCCGATGCCAACGGCAACTCACTGATCGGGTTGTATTTACCCGTACGGGTGACACGCTCTGGACCCAACTCTTTAGTGGGCGAAAGCGTAACTGTGGTGTAATTGTAGGGAGGGCGCTATGGAAGTCGAGATGAAGATCCGCGGGCTGATGATGGACCCCGTGACCAACATGCCGATCGTGATCCTCAAGGACGTGGCGGGCAGCACCGTCCTGCCGATCTGGGTCGGAGTGTACGAAGCCAACGCCATCGCGCTGGAGATCGAGAAAGTCGCGACTCCCCGGCCCATGACCCACGACCTCATCAAGAGCCTGCTTCTCGGGCTGAACACCAACCTCCGGAAAGTGGTGGTCAGCGACCTCAAGGACGACACTTTCTACGCCATCATCTGGCTCGACCGCGACGGCGACCTGATCAGCGTCGATTCCCGGCCGAGCGATGCCCTGGCGCTGGCGCTCCGCCTCGATTGCCCGATCTACGTGGAAGAGAGCGTCCTCAAATCTTCCAAGGTGGCCTCCTCGGTTTCCGACAAGGTCAACAACAACGAAGAGCTGCGGCGCTGGCTGGAGGGACTCAATGACGAGGACCTCGGCCGCTACAAAATGTGAGCCCGGAGACTCTGGCGCGGCTCGAAAGCCTGAACATCCAACTGTTGTCCCAAGGCGCCGAGTACTGCGTTTTCGCGCGCGATAACTGCATTGCGATTGCGCACGTGCGCGGAACGGATGTTACCGTGGGGAGTTCCGGTGTGATGACGGAATCGGGCTTGGCGTACCTGTTGTGGCGGGACGGGCAACCGGTGTTCGCTTCACACGGCGGCTCCGAGACGCCGGCGGCGCCGGAGCAGGTCGAAGCCGTGCAGCGGTTCTCGGCGGATTTGAAACAAGCGCTTCCATGACCATTGACGAACAACTGACGTACCTGCGGAAGGGGATGGCGGAGATCATCCGCGAAGCGGATCTGCGAGAACGCCTGGTCCAATCGGAAAAGACCGGGCGCAAGCTTCGCGTCAAGGCGGGGTTTGACCCCACCGCGCCCGACCTGCACCTGGGCCACACCGTCCTGCTGCGCAAGATGCGGCACTTTCAGGATCTCGGCCACACCGTCATCTTCCTGATCGGCGACATGACCGGAATGATCGGCGACCCGACCGGGCGCAACGTCACACGCCCGCCGATGACCCGGGAAGCCATCGAGCGGAATGCCGAGACGTACAAAACGCAGGTGTTCAAGATCCTCGATCCGGAGAAGACCGAAGTCCGCTTCAACAGCGACTGGCTCGCCAAACTGCGCTGGGAGGAAGTGGTCCGGCTGTTCTCGAAGTACACCGTGGCCCGCATTCTCGAACGCGACGATTTCGCCAAGCGCTACAAAGAAGGCGCGCCGATTTCGATGCACGAGCTGATGTACCCGCTGGCTCAGGCCTACGATTCGGTGGCGCTCGAAGCCGACGTCGAAATGGGCGGCACCGACCAGAAATTCAACCTGCTGGTGGGCCGCGAAATTCAGAAGGATTTCGGCCAGCCGCAGCAGATCGTTGCGACGGTTCCGATTCTCGAGGGGCTGGACGGCGTCAACAAGATGTCCAAGTCGCTCGGCAACTACATCGGTATTACCGAGCCGCCCGAAACCATGTTTCGCAAGGTGATGCAGGTGAGCGACGAGCTGATGTGGCGCTACTATCTGCTGCTCACGGACCGCAGCGAAGCCGATATCGCGCGCATGCGGCAGGCCCTGCATCCCATGGAAGCGAAGATCGCGCTCGGCAAACTGATCGTCGCCGATTTTCACACAGCGGCCGATGCCGAATGCGCCGCGGAAGTGTTCAACCGGGTCGTGCGGCAGAAGGAATTGCCGGCAGACATTCCGCAGGCAGCTCTACCGGAAGGCGTCATGAAGGACGGGGCCGTCCGGATCGACAAGCTCTTGCCGAAAATCGGGCTTGCCGAATCGGTCAGCGACGCCGTGCGCAAGATCAAAGCCGGCGCCGTGGAAGTGAACGGCGAAAAGGTCAAGGATCTGGCGCTGCCGCAGCCTCCCGCGGAACTGCTGATTCAGGTGGGTAAGAACTGGCGGCGCGTCACGCTATAGCGAGCCGCTTACCCCCGAAACGCGTCAAAATCCGCCTGAACCGCCTTCCGCATCGACTGCGCCGCGCGGTAGAGCCAGTTCTTCGGCCGCTTCTTCAGGTCCGCCGTCAGCGCCCGTGCACGAATGCTCCCCAGGTGCACGTTGGCGGTCTCGAAGCCCATCGCATGTAGAAGCCGCACGCTGTCGCGCTCCTTGGGAAGCGCCGAGAGCTCGATGCGCGAACAATCCGGCGCCAGCCTGCGCACGATCCACCGCTTCTGCAGCCGGACGAACGGATCCGGCGTCCGTACTGCGGTATCGATGATCTCCTGGTAGAGGATGGGTGCGCCGCCGTCGCCCGCGGCCCACGATTGCGCGCTCGGCGCCAGGGCCTTGGCCTCGCGCGCGATCGAGCCGCCTCGCCATTCGGCCAGCGCCACGTACCGCTCGCGTCCCAGGCTGCCCAACCCGGCTATGCGATGCACCAGCCGGCACGGAATCTTCTGTTCGGGCAGCATCTTCCCGATGGCCTTCACCGCGCTTGCGGGCGCGTCCTCTTTGATCTCCGGAAGCGCGTGCAATTTCTCCCAGTACTTTTCGGGCTCATGGAGCCGGTGCACGGCCATTTCGCGCAGGACGGGGTGATGCTCCGCCAGGGCAAAGGGATGGCCTCCGGCGGCTACTCCGTCGCTGTAGCCCTTCAGAATGGCCGCGAGGGCCTCCTTCTCGTCGCATTGGATGTCGGCGAAAAGCGCGCTCGTGCCGAGCCGGACCAGGTCGTTCGTGTAGGGCAAACGGCAGGCCTCGTCGAAGTCGTTGATCCCCCAGATCAGGCGGCCTTCGATATCCCGCCAGGTTCCGAAATTCTCCACGTGCAGGTCGCCCACCGCCAGCACTCTTGGCGCGCGTGCGGCGTCCCCGGAAGCTTCGGGCCACGTTTGCGCCCAGCGGTAGTAAGTCGCCCTCAAAAAAGGAAAGGGCGCCGACCGCATCGCCTGGTGCTTCAACTCCAGATCCGGGGCCAGAATCCGCAATTGCCGCCCCAGCCACTGCTCATAGCGTTCGGTCGCTTTTTTGATGTTCATTTATTCTCCGCACAGCGCCGGCGTCAGCATCCATTTCAGAGCGCCCGCCGGTTGGGCGCCCAGACGGTCGCAGTCGATCCGCACCATCGCCGCCTTTTTCATATCGATCGTCACGCCGGGGCTGCCCAGCAGGAAAGCCGCCATCGAACTCATCATGGGTTCGTGGCCGGCGAGCAGGATCGCCTTCTCGCCCTTTCGCTGCCGGATCTCCTCCCAGGCATCGTAAGGCGAGGCCTCGGGCACCAGCGTGCCGGTCTTCTCCACCTCGCCCGGATACTTGAGCGCTTCCACCGCCTCCGCTGCCGTCTCGAGCGCACGCCGGTACGGGCTGGAAAGGATCAGGGTCGGCTCGACCGCCGCGATGCGCGCGCGCTTCAACACCCGGCGCAGCTTTTCACGGCCCTCCTGCGTGAGGGCGCGTTCGGAGTCGGGGTGCCCCGCGCGCCCCGCCTCGGCGATCCCGTGGCGCAGCAAATAGATTTCCATCAGGCCTCCTGTTTCGCGGACGTACGGCGCATCTCCGGCTTCTTCAGGACCTGCCGCGATATCCTCTCCTGCAGTTGCTGAAAAATTTCCGGCACGGATCGGGTCGCGTCGATCACTTCGAAATGGTATGGCGCGGCCATCGAGTCGAGCGCCTTGATGAGCCGCGTCTGGTATCGCGTGAAGCTCTCGTACATGTCGGGACCGAAGCGCAGGTCCATGCCGCTCTCCCAGAAATCGAACGCGCCGCGGCCCATCACCACGCGGGTCACCAGGTCTTCCACCCGGGCCTTCAGGTAGAGCACCATGTGCGGCACCAGGGCGAAGCCCGCCACGCGCTCGATCCAGCGGCGGTCTTCGTTGCGCGCGATGGCCCGCGCCATAATCGAAAAAATGTAGCGGTCAATCAGCACCACGAAACCGGCGCGCAGGGCGGGAATAATCTCGTTTTCCAGGCGGTCCGCGAAATCCGTCGTGTAGAAAAGGGTCATCGTAATCGGGCCCAGGGTGTTCCCGGCCTTCGCCATTTTGATGCCCTTGCCCGCCAGCGCCGACCGCGCCATTCCGGTATCCAGCACGGCGTGGCCTTCCTCTTCGAGCCACCTGCGGAGAAGCGCGATTTGCGTGCTGCGCCCCACCGCATCCGGCCCCTCGATCACGACCAGTTTGCCGTGCAACTCCGAGGTGTCGACGCCCGGCAGCGGCTCACTATAGAACTGAAGCGGTGTTAGTTGGGCCATTCAGTTCTCCCGCGGCGGGCACTCGCAGCACACCGCTCCCGAGGCTTTCCCCGAGCTCGTTCGTGACGATTTGACGTATCTGCCGCTGTTGATCCTCAATCGAGAGCGTGGCGTCGATAATACGGAACCCCACCTCTCCGGCCATGGCATCGTATTCCTCGAGAATGCGGCTCTGGAAAATGCGGAAGCTCTCCTCCACGTTGCGTGCCAGGCCCAGATCCATTCCCGCTTCGTAATACTTGAGCGCGCCGCGCCCGCCCAGCACCCGCCCCAGCGCGACCTCCAGGGGCACGCGGAAATAGAAGCTCAGATCCGGCCTGAGCGCAAAGCGGTAAAGATTGCGAACCCACCGGCGGCTGACGCCCCGCGCCACGTCTCGCGCAAAGGCCGTGTACGCGTAACGGTCGGCGCACACGATGGCGCCCGATTTCACCAGGGGGAGAATATAGCTCTCCATGCGGTCGGCGAAATCGGTGGCGTGAATCAGGCTGAACGTGGTGGGGGTGAACATCTCCTTCTTTTTGCCGCGGCGCGTGGTCTGGCGAACCAGCGGAGAGGAGTTCCATTCGCTGAAAGCGACTGCGTAACCCTGCGAGCGCAGCCAGTGGCTCAGGAGGGTCAGTTGGGTGGACTTGCCGGAGCCGTCGATTCCCTCCACCACAATCAGTTTGCCCCTGCAACGGTTGGGAACGAACACGGCCATACTATCGCTTCATTCTAACGCGCGCTTACAGGCCGAGGGCTTCGATAATCCCTTCTACGTCCGCGTTTCTGACTCTTACCGGGTTGCGCATGAGCCCGGGTTCGGCCCTCTCGTCGAACGCCTGGAAAAGCGAGAGTTTGGCTACGGCATAGCGTTCCGTCAAGCTAAGTTGCCGGGCGTGGGCAGCCTCCCAGTTCTGAATCGCGCTCTGCGAAACCAGCACTTCTACCGGATGGAACTGCTTCCGGTCGGCCGAAACGCTGAACACGAATTCCGTACCCGCTTCAGCGCCGTCAACGAAGTGCCTGTGGCCCTCGTAAAAGTACTGATAGACGTAGCCGGATTGCGCGGAGTAGCTCTTCATCCGGCGCGTGGCGGGAGCCCCGGTGAGAGGCGGCTTCTTCTTCGAAAATAGATAGCGAAACACGTAAGGTGAAAAACAGTGCAACAAGTATCTTGCGTACTCTTGACAAGAAAATCAACCGGCGGGACACTGGACTTGGAATCAGGGCCGGTTAATCTGATTCCAACGCGACACAGCGGCCAACCCACCCGGGTTGGCGGGAGGTGACATATAGAGCCGGGCCAGGATGAGGGCGGCTCATCCGCGGGAATGGGACAGGCAGCACGGGTTTTTCCGGACGCTCGGATTCATCGGTGCCCCGAATGGTTGGGCACGGCGCTTAACGCGCAATTGATGACCGCCAAGGGAATTCCCAAGTCCATGTTCCCGCGGAGGCCGCCCGTCGTCATTTTGTAACCTCCTTGCCGGCCTCATTGCGGTCGCGGCCCACCAGCAGTAGATTCCCTTTTTTCCGAACTCCTCTCAAGTCTCCGAAGTCTCCTGGTGTAAACTGGAGTGAGTTCATTCCACAAACTATGACTGTAGCCCTCCGGGAGATCGTCAGTGCCCACAGCCCGGACTCTGACGACGCGTTCATGTTTTACGGCCTTGCGACCAAGAAGGTCCGCTCGACGAAGGTGGTCTTCCGCCACGTGCTCGACGATATCGAGACACTCAATCGGAAAGCCATCCAGGGGCAGTACGAGTTGAGCGCGATTTCCTACCATGCCTATCCGTACGTGGCCGACAAGTATGTCCTGATGGCTAGCGGATCGAGCATCGGTGACGGCTACGGCCCCATGATCATCTCCACGCGCCCCATGGAGCCCGAGGAGTTGAAGGGCAAGCGCATCGCCGTCCCCGGCACCCTGACCACCGCGTATCTTGCGACGAAGCTCTACCAGCCCGATTTCGAGGCAGTGGTGACGCCGTTCGACAAGATCACGGACGCCGTGCGCGAGCGCAGCGTCGATGCCGGGCTGATCATCCACGAAGCCCAGTTGACCTATGATCGCGAGGGGTTCCACCGCATCGTCGATCTCGGGCGGTGGTTCAAGAGCTGTTTCGGCCTGCCGCTGCCGCTCGGGGCCAACGCGCTGCTCCGCTCGCTCGATTCGGAAATCCAGAGCGAGTGCTGCCGCATGATGCGCGAGAGCATTCAGTACGCTCTCGACAACCACGATGAAGCCCTGGCATATGCCATGCAGTTTGCCCGCGACATGGAACCGCGGCTCGCGGAGAAGTTTGTGGGCATGTACGTCAACCACTACACCGTAGACGCCGGCGACGTGGTGCCCCAGGCCGCGCAGCGGTTGCTCGATATGGGCTACGAAGCGGGACTGATTCCGAACCGGGTGGAAGTGGAATTCGTGCGCTGACGCAACGGGCCGGGGCCCGGGCGCGTTAGCATAAACGTATGCGCCTTTGTAAGACGGCCATCTTGGTCACTGCCTTCGCGGCTCTTCTGCCGGCTCAAACCAGGCCGAAAGATGTCCGCGACCTCGCGAAAGGCGGAACTTCCGCCATCCCCAAACTCCAGGAGTTGTTGAAGGACCCGGATACCGATGTCCGCGTCGAAGTCGTAAAGCAGCTCACCGCAATCGGAACGCAGCATAGCCTGGACCCGCTCATCCAGGCCACCAGCGATAACGACCCCGAGGTTCAGATCCGCGCCACCGACGGGCTCGTGAATTTCTACCTTCCCGGATACGTGGATACCGGGTTCGGAGCGTCGATCAAGCGCGTCGGAAGCAGCATTAAGGGCAAGTTCACCGATACCAACGATCAGGTGATCGACCCCTACGTCACCGTCCGCCCCGAGGTGATCTCCACGTTGGGCCGGCTTGCCAGGAGCGGCGGAAGCATGGAGGTCCGGGCCAACGCCGCCCGCGCGATCGGCATCCTGCGCGGTAAAGCCGCGGTGCCGGACCTCATCGAAGCCTTGCATTCGAAGGACAGCCAGGTGCTTTACGAGTCGCTGAACGCGCTCCAGAAGATCCGCGACGAGTCCGCGGCGCCGCGGATCAGCTTCCTCCTGCACGATCTCGATCCGAAGGTGCAGATCGCGGCCATCGAGACCACCGGCCTGTTGCAGAACAAGGACGCCGTTCCCAGCCTGATCGAGGTGCTCAACCGGACCCGGGACAGCAAGGTGAAGCGCGCGGCCCTGACGTCGATTGCCATGCTGCCGGTAGAGCAGAGCCACGGGCTCTATGCGCAGTACCTTAGCGACAAGGACGACCAGCTTCGAGCCGCCGCCGCGGAGGGTTTCGCACGGCTCAAGAGCCCGGCCGATTTACCTGCCCTGCAGCAGGCCTGGCAGGATGAGGGTAAGCCGAAGCCGCGCCTCTCGCTGGCTTTCGCGCTGGTGATGCTCGGCAAGACCGAGATCAGCGAGTTCAGCCCGCTGCAATTCCTGATCAACAACCTGAACTCCTCCGCTTACAAGGGCATCGCGTTTCCGTTCCTGGTGGAGCTGGCGCGCGATCCGTCGGTGCGGGGCGCGCTGTACGCACCGCTCACTACGGGCACCAAGGACGAAAAAATCGGGCTTGCCGGAGTGCTGGCACGCAGCGGGGACAAAGAGAGTATGACGGCGTTACAGAAGGTCAGCAACGATCCGGATGCGGACGTGCAGAAAGAAGTCCTGCGCGCGATTCGAACGCTGCAAGCCAGGGTGGGATAGGAACCGAAGGAAGGTTTGTGGGGCGGGGAAGCCCGCCCCGAAAATTTACTTGGCCTTTTTCTGCTTCTGCTGACCGACGCGCACCTTGAAGTGCAGCACCTTGGCTTCCTGGAAAGCCTTGTGATCGTGGCGCGCCACGGCATCCGCCAGGTACTTATCCACGCTTGCTTCCTTGGGCAGGACCGCCATCAGGGTGAAATTGTCGTTGCAGGTCGGGCAGAAGGGCCGGAACCGCTTCACATTCGGAATTGCCATAACTTTTCGTATTTTAGCAGAAACCGCCAGAAGCCAGTAAGTGATTGAGCCGCGACCGCAGGGGAGCCCTGACTAAAGTCAAAACCGGGCAGGCCAGGAGGCCTGCCCCACCTACGAGCGGGACGCGCCGCAAGTGGGGCAGGCCTCCTGGCCTGCCCGGTTTGCAAGCTTCCTGCCGGTTGCGGCTCCCAAGGAACAGCGCTCATGAAATCTCAAAAATAGGGGTCTTAGGCCGCAAGTTCCCTCGGGTCGGTCGTGGGCATTTCCAACCAGCCCTGCTGCGGAATGGCGTCGATCGGAAGCCCGCCCTGCCACATCGAGAGCTGAATTCTCAGGCCGGCGCCTTTCGCAATCCCCATGGGGGCCAAGGCAACCCTCACCTCCAGAACCCGGATGAATGCGCACTCCGCCGCGTCCGGCATGGCCCCGCAGGCCAGCGCTTCGTCTATGACCTTCGCGCCTTCATGCGAGAAGAGAATGGTGAGTGCGCTGGTTCGGGCGCCGTCGAGCGAAGTCACGCGGATCCGTGCCTGCATCCCCGGCAGTTCCTGCTGATACCCCGGATGGAAATCCGCGCGCACGAACAGGTTGTCCCCGTCGCTGCCGAAATAGACCTCCTTCACCACGAACCTTTTGCCGTGCATCGAGCCGGACCGCTCGTCCACCCGGTAGATTCCGGCGCCGATCCATTCGAAGTACGAAGTGACTTCACCGTCGATACGCGGCCGGATCGCCCCGGAGGATTCGATCTGCACCGCCGGAATCTTCATCCTGAGGATCGGCCGGGACAACTCCTCCGGCGGGTCCAGGAGCAGGAAGCGGTAGACGTTCGCCAGGTGGCTCCGGTAGAGCTGATCGAACTCGATGCGGTTGGCCGAATCGTGCTCCGGCCCGTACCACCAGCACCAGTCGCTGCCCTCGGCAATCAGTAGTTCCTCGAATGCGTTCCTGCGGCGCTCTTCAGGCACCGTGGTCGCGCCTTCGTAAGTCTGCCTGGCGCGCAACAACTGCGTCCAGGCCTGGTTATCCTCTTCCGCCCCGATCCACACGTCGAAGTTGGCATTGATCCAGGAGCCCGGGAAGATGTGGTTCAGCGGCTCCGGCGGCAGTAGCGTGAAGGCCTCGCTCACCGTGACGGCCCGCATCTGCGAATCGTCCTGAATGCGCCGGTACAGCTCCCGCAGGAACGGCCGGCCGTTCATGTAGTAGTACTCCCACGCGTTCTCGCCATCCAGAATAATCGGCACCAGCGCATCGCGGCCGGAGCCCAGGATGCCCGAGCAGTTCTCCCGGATACGGCGGAGGAAATCTCCCGCTGCCGCGCCGGCGTCCATCTTCGAATACACGAACCCGATCAGGTCGCTCATGAAATGGTCGCGGAAAAGGACCCCGAGTTTGCGGCCCTGCTGCTGCCATTCGTAAGACCGGTACAGTCCATCCACGGGAACCGCTCGCGAGAGCGTCCGGTTTAACACGCCGCTGTCGGTGGCCGCCCAGCGATATCCCAGGTCCGCCGCGATGGTGAAAACCTCGTCCGAAACCGAGCCCTCCGAAGGCCACAGGCCCGCGGGCGCCGCCCCGAAATGCTGCTCCACGTATTCGCGAGAGAGCTGCAACTGCCGCTGCGCGTCGGATGAATAACGGTAGCGGGGCGGCAGCGGCACCCCCGGATGGGATACGGACGCGATATCCGAATCGCACAGCAGCGGCAGGATGGGATGGTAGTACGGCGTCGTCGAGATTTCGACCTGGCCGCTCTGCGCCAACTTCCGGTACGCGGGCAGCACCCGGCTTACGATCTCGCGCTGTTTCTCCCCCATCCGGCGCTGGTCCGCCAGGGTGAAATTTCGGCCGCGCTGAATCCACTCGGCAACTTCGGGATCCCCCGATTGAAATTCCTCGTCGAACCAGGCCAGCTGCGACCACATCTGCACATCCCGAAACTCCTGCGCCCCGAAAAAGCCGTAGGCGTTCTTCTGCGCGTTTCGGGCGTCGTACAGTTCTCCGTAGCGCGGGTAACGGTAGATCATCCTCTGCGGGTCCGAGTAGAACGAATGGCGCAGGAGGAATTCGCGGTCCGCGTCCGTAAGGCTTTCGGCCGGCTGCAGCGCTTTGTTCAGAAACGGATCGTTGGCTTCGCCGGCGGCGTACTCCTCCACCTGAACCATCATCGACGGGACCAGGTTGAAGGTCTGCCGGATTGCCGGGAACTCCTTGAGGATCCGGACCATGCCGAGGTAATCCTTGAGCGCGTGCATGCGGGTCCATGGCAGCTTGTACTCGCCCGAAATCAGGTCCTTGTAAAAGGGCTGGTGCATGTGCCAGAGAAAGCACAGATAGATTCTTGGCATCGACAGTCGCTACTTTCCGAAATAGCTTCGCACCGGCGGCGGAGGTGTGTCCCGGCGAATTGCGCGCCATAGGACATCGTTCAACTCGTTATCGTCGATCTCGTCGGCGTCGCGGAAATTCATGCGGTTGGAGGCGGCCGCTCCCGGCGCGTTCGGCGGATTCCGGTCGTCCAATGGGATTCGCGGCTTCTCCACGGCGTATGGCGCCGGGTTCGGAGTAGCCTGGAAGGCCGCCGTCATGGGCCGCGCGCCCGCATCGAAGTGCGTCATCGGGTGGAGCCCGAGGATCAGCTCGATCGTCCGAACCATCGAGACCGTATTGTACATACTGCTGTCCACCGCATGGTGTTTCACGTACGGCGAAATCAGCAGCGCCGGCGAACGGTGTGAATCCACGTGATCCGGCCCGTTCTGGGCGTCGTCTTCGAGCACGCAGATCAACGTACTGGCCCAGAACTTCGATTTCGAAACCCCTTCCACGATCTGTCCCAGCGCGTAATCGTTATCGGCCGCGGCGGAAAGCGGCGCGACCTTTCCGACCGCCGTCCCGGACGTGTGGTCGTTGCCCAGACGCAGGAAGATGATCCGGGGCATCTCCCCGCCCTTTTCGTACTCGGCCAGCTCGTCCAGAAAAGTCTTCGCGCGGTTCACGTCGGGGTAATCCAGGTCGAATCCGCGGTAAAGGCGGTTGGTCACCCTGGCCAGAACCGGATCGCGCACGCCGCTGATCTGCTCGCTTCCGGGTGGCGGCGGGCCAGGCTTGTTGTTCACCATGTACCCGAAATTGCGCATCGAAAGAGATGCCCCGGCGGCGCTCGTCCAGAGATAGCCCGCGGGAGGGATCGAGGTCGGGTCCTGCTCCTCGAAATCGTACAGCTTCCGCCGGCCCGCATACTGGTTGGGCCACAGCTTCTCCACGTAATCCGGAGCGATCGCCCCGGTGGACCAGTTGTGCCCCTGTGCGCTCACATCGGCATTCACATAGAAGTTGTCGAGCAGGACGAATTCGCGAGCCAGCTTGTGGGCGTTGGGCGTCACCTGCTCGCCGAAAAGCACCAGCGACGGGTCTCCGTTACCCTCTTTCATATCGCCGAGCACCTGGTCGTACGTACGGTTCTCGCGCACGATGTAGATGACGTGCCGGATCTGCGGCGGCAACTGCGACGTCTCGTCCAGCTTCGAATCCCGGTACGGCGAATCGGCGAGTTCCTGCTTCGTCCAGACGTCCAGTTGTTCGGGTTTGAAGGGCTCGATCCAGGATGCCGTCCCCGTCTGCATGTAGCCGACGTAGCCCGGCAGGATGCCCGGTTCCCGGTGCACTCCCGCGGGACGCTTCGTGGGATTCGGCCCGTCCGGATTCGGGTAGGAGCGCAGGCCCTTGCCGTTGAGCACCACCAGGGTCCCGGATGGCAGCACCCTCACCGCGGTCGGATACCAGCCCGCCGGAATGAACCCTTCCACCAGGCTGCGATCCATCGTGACGTCCACCACCGCCGCCGCGTTGGCGTCCGAGCAGGCTACGAACAGCCGCTTCTTGTCGGGACTAAGAGCCAGGGCGGAGGGAGTCATCCCCAACGGCTGCCTCGGCGTCAGCGACACGTTAATGCTCTCGATCACGCTGAGGTTCTTCGAGGCCGTCACGCCGATGGCGTACACATTATTCGTATTCGCCGCGGCCACGAACAGCCGGGCGATCCACGAAGTCTCCTCCGGGGCGGTTTCCACCGGCCCCCCGTCGCGCCACAGCATGTCGGTCGGATGGGCCGCGACCCGGACGGTGGACAACAGGCTTCCGTCCACCGCATCGTAGTGGCCCACGGTGCCGTCGGCCCAGTGGCTCACGAAGAACGATTTGCCGTCGGGATGGAACAGAATCCGGTACGGCCGCCGCCCCGTCTTTACGCGCTGAATGATCATTCCGGACTGCGGGTTGATCACCACCAGCGAGTCGCGGTACAGGTCGGCGGCGTAGAGCAGCCGGCCGTCGGGCGAGAACTGCACGTCACCGATGAAATCCCGCACGGTGCGCTGCGCGGCGGGAACCACTTCGAACGTACGCGCTGCCTGGAGCGCCCCCTTGGCGAAGGTGAATTCAAAGACCGCTGCTTTCGATCCGCCGCCCACGTAGACCCGGTCGCCCGATGGATTGAAGGTCAGCCCGAGCCAGCCGTCCGGCACTGGCGCGCTGCTCACAACGGTAGCCGACCCTGTATCGATCACGCTGATGCTCGGGGGACGGTAGCCCCCATTCAGAACCAGCAGGTACTTGCCGTCGGGCGAAAGCGCCGAGGCCATGGGGAAGGTGCTGAGCGGGATCTGCCTGCCGGCCGGGTCGAGGCGCCAGCCGCTGTTCAGCAGGAAGCCTCCTCCCGGTATCGGCCCCACAGTCTCGCGCGGAGACGGCTGGGAGCAAACGAGGGCCGCGGTGACGGCTACGCAGGCTGCGAGCGCGACCCGAGCCGAAGTGCGCCGAAGTGCTGGTTTCATACAATTAGACTGCGAAAACCTATTCTACCGTGGCCGCTCGCGCCGCGGCCCGATCTGGGGATAGCGCGGATTTCCCATCGATTCGATCAAGCCCGGCGGTAGACACCCCGGCCCGCGCCGATTGAAGTCGGCCCCACGCCATGTGGGGCAGGTTTCAACCTGCGCGGGGCTTCAGCCCCGCCGCGGCATACGTCTCCGCAAGTCGGCGGCGCTAGAATGCCCAGCGCCAAAGGCTCGCGCCCACCGTGTAGCCGGCGCCCACCGCCGCGAACAGCACCAGGTCGCCCTTCTTCAATCTGCCCTGCTGGATAGCATCGCGCGTCGCGAGGGGGATGGTGCCGGCCGTCGTGTTCCCGTAGTGGTCTATGTTGATCAAAACCTTCTCCGGCGGGATTCCCAGACGGTCGGCGGCGGCCGTAATGATGCGGCGGTTGGCCTGGTGCGGCACCAGCAGGGCCAAGTCGTCCAAGGTGAAGCCGTTGCGCTCCAGCAAGTCGCGCGCGGTTTCGTGCATCTTCCGTACCGCATACTTGAAGACCTGCTGGCCCTCCTGCTTTACGAAATGCAGGCGTTTGTCCACCGTCTCGTGCGAGGCCGGCATCCGGCTTCCGCCAGCCGGCATCTTGAGATAGTCGCCGCCGGAGCCGTCCACTTCGCCCTGAAAATCGATGAACCCCAGGTTCTCGCCCTCTTCGGCGGGCTCCATCAGCATGGCCCCGGCGCCGTCGCCGAATAGCACGCAGGTTGCGCGGTCCGTGTAGTCGATGATCCGGCTCATCGTGTCGGAGCCGATCACCAGGACCTTCTTGTGCGTCCCGCAGCCCACCAGGTGGGCCGCCGTGGTCAGGCCATAAACAAAGCCGGAGCAGGCCGCGATCAGATCGAACCCCCAGGCGCCGCGCGCCCCGATCCCGTTCTGTACCAGGCATGCGGTCGAGGGGAACATCATATCGGGTGTCACCGTGCAGATGATTATCGCGTTCACCTCTTTGGCATCGATCCCGCGCTGCGCCAGCGCGCAACGCGCGGCCTCAATCGCCATGTCGGAGGTGGCCATTTCCGGCGGCGCGATATGACGTTCGCGGATTCCGACCCGGTCCAGAATCCATTGGTCGCTGGTCTCGACCATCTTCTCGAGATCCTGATTCGTCAGAACATTCGGAGGAGTGTAGCAGCCGAGCGCAGTGATTTTCGCCTTTGGCAATGTGTTTGTCCTTTAAAGGTTCAGAGTATCGCATTTAACTCCGCCTGCGTGGCGAAAGCGCGTCCCGCGGTACTCTAGTGTTGAATGGCGGACTCTGAAGGCTTATTCGATTTCGCGAACGTGCAGAGCGCGCTTTTCTTCGAGTCTCCCGAGGAGACGTATGCCCGCGTTTTCCGGCTCCTGAGGCCGCGGACGGCGGTGCCCAAATTCACAGTGGAATACTGCCGGTTCGCGAATGCCGACAGCTTCATCCGTCTCGAAAACGGGCAAATTCGTGTGCGCATCTGCGATCTTCTGGCGGGCGCTCCCGCGCCGGTCACGGAGGCGCTGGCGTTCATTCTGCTGGGAAAGCTTTATCGCAAGCCGGTGGCGCGAATGTACCCGTACCGCTACCGGCTCTACCTCAACCGGCGTGATGTCCGCAGACAGGCCGAAATTATCCGGCAGGTCCGCGGCCGGAAGTTCATATCCGGGCCGCAAGGGGAGCACTGCAATCTGGAGGAGCTTTTCGACTCGCTGAATCAGGAATTCTTTGACGGGCTGATGGGGCGGCCGCAACTCGGCTGGAGCCGGAGGCCGTCACGCACCATGCTGGGGCACTTCGACCCATCGCACAATGCCATCATTATCAGCAGAATTTTGGATAATGCCGCGCTTGCGCCCGTGGCGCTGCGGTACGTGTTATTTCATGAAATGCTGCATCTGCGGTACCCGGTAGACCACCACGGAGCGAGAAGACGAGTACACACGCAGGAATTCCGCGAAGCGGAAAAGAAATTCCCGGATTTTAAAAAAGCCAAAGAAGTTTTGAAAAAGCTTTAGGTCAGGCTGCCGTAAAATCGGCAACAGGGACCAGGGTGCGGAGTTCCGCGCGGGTCACGTCGAAAATCCCAACCAGCGAGGAGACATCCACGCCGCCGAAGCCGAACCGGTAGAGCAGCAGCCGGCAGTTCACAAGCAGCATTCCCGAGGCGAATAAAACCTGCTGCCGGACCAGGGCATCCGCCAATTCCGGCCGATCCCGCCGGGATTGCAACATAAGGAGTTTAATAGCGGCGCAAATCCGGTTGAAATCCAGGCTCAGGCAGCGGAGATAGCCCTGAAACATCTGCGCGCGCTGGCAGCGGAGTTGGCGAATCATCCTGGGAGTGAACCCCGGCTGAGACCGAAGGAATGCCTCGTCGTCGGTATCCAACAACCGCATCATCGGCCGGTAGCGCTCAATCGACAGTTCATCGATCCAGGTCGGCGTCACCGGCAGGCTCTCCCGGGAAGCCGTTACGCGGCGAAGTGCCCAGAAAAGGATCAGTGCCAGCGCCAGGCAGGCGAGAATGGCACCACTCAGGATGATATTTGTCTCAGTCATATGATCCGCTACCTTTCAAGAATAGGTCCGGTTTTGCCATAAATCAAGCCAGGTTTGGGTAATACCAGTACTAGTTGGGACCAAAAATTCACCTACGCCGCCCAACCTTGAGGAGCGTCGCGTTCAAAGAGTCCAAATGAGACAGAATCCGATCCTCCCGCTCCGGTGAAACCGGTATCAGGTTCATCTCGACTTCCTCGCCCTTGGGTGTCAGGAAAAAGAACCAGCCAAACGTGCAAACGGCTGCCAGCGCCATGAGCCCGGTATCGATGGTTGTATATAAGTGAATTCCGAATAGGCTACGGAAAAGGTCAGTCAGGGAATTACCGAGAAAGAAGGTCGTGAACAGGATCGCGTGCAGAACAATATTCCGGCCGAGGGAGACGGGATACCGGCTGATGAATAGAACCATGAAGATCAGGAACAACGCCAGGCACAGGTTCACGCCACGGTCCGTTCCCGTAATGAACGCGACTCCGCGAGACCGGGACGGCGTCGCCGCTGTGAATTTAATCGCAAGGCTCAGCACCGACAGCATGACCGAGACTACGACGCCAACGTACATGGCCCACCTGCCAAGGGTGTATAACCCCTTATGCCTCTGTAGGATGAGCCCGATCAGTTCACGTACGACCAGCACCTGGAAAACCCAGAATAGCGGCTCAGTGAACTCCCAGAAATAAAAATAGTACTTGGAATTGGCAGGTAACAGAAGAGACCAAATCCCGTTAGGGATACGAAAAAGGAAATAGTAGAAGAAGATCCGATAGCGCTTGTATAGCCCTGAACGGAACAGCTTTATAGCCGTCAGAGCGGATCCCAATAGCGCGACAGCCTGAAGGAACAATACCAACTCGCGGCCCGACATCTCACCAGCCCAGTGGTGATTCTAACATCAGGCCGCGATTGGAAAAATCGAAATTTTTCGTATTAGCGGACCCAAGGGCATGGATCGCAGGTCGGCGCCGGATTTTGGGTCTTCCGCGCCGGGCTGGCAGCCAGGAACGTAACAGCGAGGAGCGCGAGCATCACGATTCTTTTCATTTGAGCGTGCCTTTCTCTTAAAAAACTTTCTAAGTAAGCTTAGTACTATACTAGCCGGGACTGGACCGGAATAAGGGGTTCCACTGAAAATTTTCCGTATGTGGAACACGTTAACTTTTGGCCAATTCCTCTGGAGTACACCGGCCGTCGGCCCAATGCCGACGCGAAACCAGCCGGACTGGCGTTGTAGAATCTAAAGCGAACACCCGGGCCATCGCATTGTTCAATTCGGCGCTCAATTCGGAAGCGAGCCGTCGGCCGGCGCACGACCTGTGCCGCCGGATCATTTCGCAGATCTCTACCCAATTCGGGCGAATCGTGTATCTTGCGTCGTTGCGCGATGCGCTGACGGGAAAATACACCCACGAATCGTTAACCAATCTGTTGGGGCTGGAAGATGCGGACCGGATGCTCTGCCACACGCATTACAAGGTCTTCTCGGAATGGCTTTGTTTCAGCCTCGCGGAGCAGAAGGCCGACTTGGACGAGTTTATAAGTTCCACGCGGCGCGACCTGTCATTAAAGGAATGCGGCGCGGTGGCGCCCTCCGGCGCACGCGTTGTGGAGAGGCAGCTTTATCTTACCGATCTGGAACTGGTGCTCGAACTGATCCGGCTCGACCCGGGCGGTGCTTTCGCGCATCCAGGCTCATCGCTGCCCCGACCACCTGTCCGATGACTTCGATCTCGCCGGGAAATTCGAAAATCCGCGGTTCACAATGCGTAGCGGGATGCGAATGAACCAGCAGCCGCTCCTCTAACGCCGTGCACCAGCCGCAACAATATCCGCTTCGCGATTCCAGGAAATAGATCGGGCGGTCGAACTCATCCGCCCAACCCCCGCGCGCGACCTTATGCCTGGAATCGTCGATTACTACCAGCGAGCCGGGAAGCAAAATCGGGTACATCGACCAGTCGTCCAGCCCGATAAAACCGTAGCGGTATTGCCGCAAATCCAGCCCTCGCAGAAAACTCCAGGGCAGAGTGCCCCAGCGCCGCAGCAGGTGGGGCAGGAAGGTCGTTTTCGCCAGGTCGGCCTCGCCCGCCAGCCACTGCGGCACGGACACCGTCCGCGGTTTGAAGTGCACTTCGTGCGTCTGCTCCAGTTGCACGCTCAACGCATCCGCCGGCAGCAGCTGGTTCGGCACACCGTACCATTCCAGCACCTCCCCCAAATCGAGGCGGTAAATCGCGCTCAAAGAATAGAGCCGGTAAATTGTCGGAACCGTCCCCTTGTTTTCGATATCCGCCAGGCGGCTGAGCGCGATCGCAAACTCGTCGCTGCCCCGATTCCTCGCCATTTGCTGGCTTGCCTGCTCCACCTCACGGTAGGTGAGCCCGAGCTTTTCGCGCACCCGCTTCAGCTTTTCTCCAGGACGGTCCATGCTAGAATCCTCGGTGTACGGCCGCTGGCGCAGGGCAGGGATTTACAGGACGCCACTATTACCCATCGCCCGCGGAAATTATAGCGTCAGATCCTTCTAGACACAACCAGATTCGGGCCGTTTTGTTCCGTTTCCGGAACAAGCGGGCCAATGCTGAAAAAATAGGCATGCGAGGCGGCGGCGCGGAGTGAGAATTATCGTTGGAATTTCCGGGGCCAGCGGTGCGATTTATGGGTTTCGCCTGCTCGAACGACTCAAAGCACAGAATTCCATAGAGACCCATTTGATCCTCTCCCGCTCGGGAGAGAAAACTCTTTTAATCGAGACCGGAAAGACGGCAGCGGACCTGAAAAATCTCTCGGAGTTTTCTTACCCCTTAAGTGATATTGGTGCGCGCCTCGCCAGCGGTTCTTATCCGATAGACGCCATGGTCATCGCCCCTTGTTCAATCCACACCATGTCCGCCATCGCCCACGGTATTACCGACAACCTGCTCGTCCGCGCGGCGGATGTCACGCTTAAGGAGAGGAGAAAATTGGTCCTGATGGTCCGTGAGAGCCCCTTCCATCTTGGCCATCTGCGAACCATGACGGCTTTGGCCGAGATGGGCGCCGTGATCGCTCCCCCAATCCCCGGCTTTTACCACCATCCGCAGACCGTGATGGACATTGTGGACCACAGCGTGGACCGAGTGCTCGACCTGATCGGGCTGGCGGACCCCGCGGTTCGCCGCTGGGAGGGCCCTCAATGAAAAGCCGCCGCAATGCGATTGCTTTTCAGGGTGCGCGCGGCGCATTCAGCGAAGAAGCCGCCCGCCGGCTTGTAGGACCCGATACTCCGGTATTACCCTGCGAGCGATTCGAAGACGTCTTCCGGAGCGTCGCCGAAGGACGCGCCGCCGGCGCCGCCGTGCCCATCGAGAACACGCTCGCCGGATCGGTCCATGAGAATTACGATCATCTGCAAAACTTCGAATTGTCCATCGTCGCCGAAACCAGCGTGCGCATCGTTCATAACCTGATCGCCCGGAAAGGCGTGTCATTCGCGAAAATTCGCCGCGTATTTTCCCACCCCGTGGCGCTCAATCAATGTCTGGATTTTTTCGCCGCGAATCCCCGCCTGGAGCGCGTTCCGTTCTACGATACGGCCGGCAGCGTCAAAATGATCGTCGAAGACGGGCTCGACGATGCGGCGGCAATCGCTTCGCAGGTGGCGTCCGAAATATACGATGCCCGTATTCTTCGCCGCTCGATTGAAAGCGACCGGCAGAACTTCACGCGTTTTTTCCTGCTGCGCACCTCCGATTACGCCCGCCGCCACCCGCTGCGCGCCGCCGCCAACACGCAGTGGAAGACCTCCGTCGTCTTCAGTACCAAAAATGTTCCCGGAGCGCTGTTCCGCGCGCTGAGCGCTTTCGCCCTGAGGGATCTCGACCTCACCAAGATCGAATCCCGCCCCCTGCGGGGCAAGCCTTACGAGTATCTCTTCTATCTGGACTTTCTAGGGCGGGTGGATTCGCCCAATGCAAAGAATGCGCTTGGCCATTTAGGGGAGATTGCGGACTTCCTGCGGGTTTTGGGCTGCTACCCGAAGAGCGCTTGAACGCTACACTGAGGGTAGCGACGCCATGGCTGTCGAAGAACAAGCTATTCCTTCCTCCGCGGAACAGAATTCGGGTCTGGAAGAACTGTCGGTCCTGACCGTTCGGGATACCGTGATCTTTCCCGGGTCCATGTTGCCGATCACCATCGGAAGACCTACTTCCGTGGCCCTGCTGCAATCGCTTGGCGAGAACCGCACGATCGCCGTGATCTCGCAGACGGACCCGCGCGTCGAGACGCCGCAGCCGGAGGATCTGTACCAGGTCGGAACGGTGTGCGTGATTCACAAAGTGATTCGCGTGCCGCGCGAGAATCTGCTCCTGTTCACCGAAGGTATTGCGCGCATCCGTACGCGCGAATACACAGCCACCGACCCTTTTTTGAAAGCGCGGGTAGAGCGCGTCGCCGAGACTGAGCCGGAAATGACTCCGGTGGTCGAAGCGCTGCGCCAGAACGTCATCACACTCTTCCAGCAGATCGTGGAAGCCAGCCCGAACCTCTCGGATGAGTTGGCCGCCGCCGCGGCCCAAATTACGGAGCCGGGGCGCCTGGCCGATTTCATCGCGGGCAACCTGCCCTCGCTCAGCCCCCCCGAGCGGCAGCGCCTGCTCGAAATGTTCGACGGTGGCGCGCGCCTCAACGAGATGCACCGCCACCTCACCCGCGAGCGCGAGTTGATCGAACTGCGCGGGCGCATCCAATCGCAGGTGCAGGGCCAACTCTCGCAGACGCAGCGCGAGTTCTACCTGCGCGAGCAGCTGAAGGCCATTCAGAAGGAACTCGGCGAAGGCGACGACTCGACCCGTGATCTGGACGATCTGCGGGCGAAGCTCGAAGCCGCCGGAATGCCGGACGAGGTGAAGACCGAGGCGCTTCGCGAAATGAACCGCCTCGCCCACATGTCGCCGGCTTCGCCCGAGTACGGCGTCACGCGCACTTATCTCGAATGGATGGCGAACCTGCCGTGGAGCGTTTCTTCGGGGTCGCAGGTGGATGTCCGCCGCGCCGCGGAGATCCTGAACGAGGACCATTACGATCTCGAGAAGGTGAAGGAGCGGATCCTCGATTACCTCGCGGTGTTACAACTGCGGCCGGTTCTCAAGGGGCCCATCCTGTGTTTCGTCGGGCCTCCGGGCGTCGGCAAGACATCGCTCGGGCGGTCGATCGCGCGCGCGCTCGGCCGCAAATTCGCGCGCATCTCGATGGGCGGCATGCACGACGAAGCCGAGATCAGAGGCCACCGCCGCACCTATATCGGTGCGCTCCCCGGGCAGATCATCCAGGCCCTCCGCCGTACCGGCGTAAACGACCCGGTCTTCATGCTGGACGAGGTGGATAAGCTGGGGCGCGATTTCCGCGGCGACCCCGCGTCGGCCCTTCTGGAAGTGCTCGACCCGGAGCAGAACTTCAGCTTCCGCGACAATTACCTGGACGTCCCGTTCAATCTTTCCAAGGTCCTGTTCATCACCACCGCCAACGTCCTCGATCCGGTTCCGGACGCCCTCCGCGACCGCATGGAGATCATCCCGCTCGAAGGCTACACCGAAGACGAAAAGGCGATCATCGCGTTCCGGTACCTCATTCCGCGCCAGATTATCGAAAACGGACTCTCGGATGAAGCGGACGTTCAGTTCGGCGATGAGGCCGTGCGCTATCTGATCCGCCGCTACACGCGGGAGGCCGGGGTGCGCAGCCTCGAGCGCGAGATCGGCACGATCTGCCGTAAACAGGCGCGGCGGATCGCCGAAGGGAAGCGCGAAAAAATCCAGGTGACGCCGCAGGAGATCGAAGCCGACCTCGGCGCGCCGCGGTTCCGAACCGATGTCGAACTGGCGGAGCGCACGCGCCGCGCCGGGGTGGCGGTCGGCCTGGCGTGGACTCCCGTGGGCGGAGACGTCCTTTTCATCGAAGCCGGACGCATGCCGGGCGGCAGTAAGGGACTCATCATGACCGGACAGCTCGGCCCCGTGATGCAGGAATCCGTGCAGGCGGCCCTGACCTGGGTTCGAGCCAATGCCACGAAGCACAACATCGACCCGGACCTTTTCAAAACCAGCGACATCCATGTTCACGTTCCGGCAGGTGCCATTCCCAAAGACGGGCCGTCCGCCGGCATCACCATGGCATCGGCGCTGCTTTCGATGTTGACGGAGCGCTGCGTGCGCCCGAACCTCGCCATGACCGGGGAGATCACGCTAACCGGCCAGGTGCTGCCCGTGGGCGGCATTAAAGAAAAGGTGCTTGCGGCGAAACGCAGCGGCATCCGCGAAGTGATCCTGCCGTTTGAGAACGAAGTAAACGTAAAGGAAGATCTCAAGACCGAGCAGATCGGCGAGATGACCTTCCATTATGTCCACACGATGGACGAAGTAGGGAAACTGGCTTTCGAGCCGGTCCAACCTTGCTGACGTTCCGCCGGTAGTGCTTCAGGGCCGCGCCGGCACGGCGTAAAAGGCCGGAAATCGAAACGCAGGCAACAGCGAATCGCCGGGGAGAAAGAGCGAATCGACGGCGTCGATGAGTTCGGAAACACCGAACGGCTTGCGCACGAAAAGCCACTCCGGGCGCAATCTATTCCGCGGCGAATCGTCGCCCGAAATCAGAACGACTCGGGTCTCGGGGGACATCGCCACGATCTCGCCCGCCAGCGCCACGCCGTCGATTTCCGCGCGCAGATCGATATCGGATATCAACAGCCGGATCGGCTTCTCACTCGCACGTGCGATCCGCAGAGATTCCCGAGGGCTGTCCGCTTCAAGTACTTCGGCTTCCGTGGCCCGTTTCAGCAGCAGGCAAGTGAACCGCCGGATGCTGGAATCGTCATCGACCACCAGGATAGCTGCACCTTTAAATGCGCCCATTTTTGTTTACCTGATGATGTGACGTTCCGCGCAAACGCCATGCGCCCTTTCGGAACGTAAAACTCTGTTAAGATTTCAGACCGCTCTGGCGATCGCCGCTCAGCCACGCTACATACCGGGCCGCGACCGCACTCTACTCGGGTCGGTGCCGAATTGCCGCAAACGTATGCCGCAACGGGGCTAAAGCCCTGCGCAGGTTGAAACCTGCCCCACATGGTGTGGGGCCGACTTCAGGGCGGGCCCCGCGGGGGCGCGGATGGAACAGAAATGAGCCCTGCCTCAGGCTTTCCAGCCCGCCCGTCCGTGGAGTTTACCAGCGGGCCCGATCGAATCGATGAGAAATGCCGGTTAGCGGTTCAGGAATTTCTCGAGCTTTTCCAACTGCCGCTCGCCTTTGTCCGCGTAGCCTCTTGCCGCTGGAAGGTCCCCGGCCTGCATTGCGTCGTGGGCTCCGCGCATATAGGTGTTCATCATTTCCAGGGCTTCCTGCATATCGCCGCGGAGGTTCAGCCCCGATGCCGCCTGCTGGCGCCTGAGCGTCTGCAGCGAGGTGCGGACGCCTTCCGCGCGCGAAGTCAGCATTGCGAGGTGCTCGCGAAATTCCAGGATCTCGGGGCTCGGGCCTGAAGGCTGCGCCATCTGCGGGGCGGGCGGCGGCTGCGCTGCGGGCTGCTGAACCGGCGGCGCCGTAACAGGGTGAGACGACTCCGCGTTTCGCTGCGGTGCCGTGCGTTCGACCGGCCTCGAAGCAGCCTGGCGCGCCTGCCGCGGCGTTGCGGGTGCTTCAACCGGAGGCTGGGAAGCTACCGGCGGCGTTTGAGCCGGAGCAGCCGCCGGCTGGCTGGCGGCCTGCGGGGGAGCCGTAGCGGCAGGTTCGGGCGCCGGTTGCTGAATGGGAGGCGGCTGCGCAGGCACCTGCGCCGGTGTCGTTGTCGTTGTCACCGCAGTCTCCGGGGCCGCCTTGCTGCTCTTCCAGGGGCCAAATTGAACCACTCCGATGACCGCGAGGACTGCCGCCACCGCGCCCATCGCCATCCAAAGCCCACGTTTGCTGCGCGCAGCCGCAGGGGCGGCGGGGGGAGGCGCCATGACTGGGGGAGCAAAGGCCCCTGCGGCCAGGGGCGGGGGAGCCGGAGCCATTGCCGGAGCCGCGGCCGCGAGCGTCGCGGTCGGAGCGGCCGCGGCCGCCGCCAGTGCGCCCAGCGCGTTGCGGAAGGCCCCCGCCGTCTGGAACCGTTGGTTCGGGTCCTTTGCCACCGACATCAGAATGATATCGTTCAACGACTCCGGCAGACTCGGGTCGATCGACACCGGCGGCACCGGGTCCTTCTCCAGGTGCGCCGACATGATCGCGAACTGGCTGTCGCCGTCGAAGGGCCGCTTGCCGGTCACGAGCTCGTAAAGCGAAACGCCCAGCGAGTAAAGATCCGCGCGCGCATCCAGGTCCGACGCCCCTTTGATCTGCTCCGGCGACATGTAGTAGAGCGAGCCCATAGTCGTCCCGGTCATCGTGAGGCGCTGGTCGCCCGCTGCCTTGGCAATGCCGAAGTCCATCAGCTTCAGAGTGCCGCCGCGGACCACCATCATGTTCGCCGGTTTGATATCGCGGTGGACCACGCCGCGCTGGTGCGCATAGTCCAGTGCCGAAAGTGCCTGCCGGATGTACTCGACGGCCTCGGCGACGGAAAGGCGTCCGCTCTTCTGAAGCATCTGCTCCAGGGTGACGCCCTCCAGGTATTCCATGAGCATCAGGAGTTGGTTCTCCACCCGCACGGCGGTGTGTAAGGCCGCGATATTCGGGTGCTCGAGGCTCGCCTGCACCTTGATCTCCCGCATGAAGCGATCGGCCAGTTCGGGCGCCGTGGCAAGATCCGGCAGAAGCACTTTCATCGCCTCGATGCGGTCCGAAATCGTGTTCCGGACCTTATATACCCTGCCCATTCCTCCGGCGCCGAGTATGCCGATGATCTGATAGTCCCCGAGTGTCGAACCGATCTCCAGGTTCATAGTTGGCACCTACCTGTTCGAAACTACGTCTCCGACCTTCGCCGCGCCGGACCCGCTGAATTTGCCGACGGCGGAAGTCTCTTCCACTTCGGTGATCGTGATCGACCCGACGCTGTCCTCGATCGCCCGCAGCACTTTGCCGGTAGCCGGATCCCGCACCTCGCGCACTTTGCGCTTGATGGAAAGCCGGTCTCCCACCTTCACGCCGGCCCTCGATCCCACGTTGATGATGATCGTGCCGTCAGGTGAGGCATCGGCCACCAGACCGCTCACCGCAACCACGTTGGTGGGCAGCGAACCGGCCCGCGCTTCCAGTTGGCGCGCCAGGTCCTGTACGGTCTTGGTGGTGGCCTCGCCGATGATCGTGTCGGCGAAATTCCTGGAAGCCATGTCGATTCCGGCGCCGGCCTCGGGTCCGTAGACGCTTCCTCCCGCTCCGAGTAGGCCGGTGCCCGACCGTGTGGAGTCGCCTTTAGCCGTGCAACTGGCCAGGATCTCCGCGGTACTCGTATCGATCATGCGCCCGGTGATCTGCACGACCGCGGTGGACTGCGATTTGCGGATGCCGCCGAGCCCGAACCGGCCCGTTACGTTTCCCAGCGCGCCGCCGCCGATATCGGTCTTCTTATCGTCGCGGCCGAACTGAGTGATGCTGCCGATGATGATCGCATCCACTCCCAGGACCCGCGCGATTTTCGCGGCCGTGTTCGCGTCGGCGCGGTCGCTGTTCGAAAAATTCTGTTCGGCCAGAATCTTGTCGAGCTGATTCCTTTCGATTACGGAATAGACGCCGTCCTGCACCAGCCTGTCCACCAGCAGGTCGGAAATCCCCTTACCGATATCCTTATCGGTTCCAAAAAGGGCGCTTACGCCGCTCCGCACCGTCGCGTAATCGAAGCTCAATACCGCTACGCGTTTCTTCTGCTGCGCCTCCGCCGCAGTCAGAACGGTAAGAAACAACAATGCCGCCGTCACCGCCCGTCTCATCTTGTCCTCCCCGATCAGACAAATTATTCGGGGGCTGCCGGAGTACCCGGCGGTCCACCCTAGATCAGAGTTTTAACACGTCTGGGCGCGCGATGCCAGGGTTGTTGTGGTTATGGTACTGGATCTAAAGGTTTACGCTGCTTCGCAGATAGCGAAGGTGCCGCATTTTCGCAGGAGAATGCGCCGCTCCTCGCCGTCCTGCAACTTCAGCACGGCCACGCCGGAGGGCCAGTCAGCCCCGCCTTCGAGGGCTCCGCTTCGATCGCTGCGGCACAGT
Organism: Bryobacterales bacterium; assembly: GCA_963796485.1. Lineage (GTDB taxonomy): Bacteria > Acidobacteriota > Terriglobia > Bryobacterales > Bryobacteraceae > CAWCDJ01. The sequence goes on along the minus strand of CAWCLV010000003.1, from coordinate 246,824 downwards.
TTCCGGTCTTCGAAAGTGCCCCAGGTGATCACTTCGTAGCTGACGGTCGAGATCACTCCGCCCACCAGAATACGGCCCTCTCCGGACTCCCGCGAGATCGGTCTTCGGATCCTCATGCCGGGATAGTAGCACGGCCTTCGCCGATGTGTGCGATAGCACGCAGCCCCATTCCCGTATTCATTGATACATTGAGAGGCGATGTTTCCACGATCTCTGATTGTTGCGAGTCTCTGCGCCGCTGTTTGTTTCGCGGCAAATCCCACCCAGCCCTCGATCTCGCCGAACGGCGTTGTCAATGCCGCCAGCAACCTGGCGCCCGGTTTTGCGAATGCCGGGATCGCGCGCGGGTCGCTCTTTCTGATCTACGGAAGTTATCTCGGGCCCGACGCGCTGGCGAAGCCAACGGTTTTCCCCTGCCGACATCCGACGGTCTCGCGGGAACCCGTGTGCACCTCACTTCCGGGTCTTACAGCGTGGATGTCCCGGTCCTCTATACCTCGGCAACCCAGGTTGCGGCAATTCTGCCCTCCAATGCTCCGGAAGGCGACGCGGCCTTGTTTTTGACGTATCGCACGTTGACGAGCAACCCCGCGTCGATCCACATCGTAAAAAGCGCGTTCGGTATGTTCACGCTGAACCAGGGCGGTTCCGGCCAGGCGATCATCCAAAACTTCGTCAGCCAGACGCAGCGCCCGGTGAATACGATTATTTCCGCTGCGAACCCCGGCGGTGTCGCCACACTCTGGGGCACCGGTCTCGGGCCCATTGCGGGCGGCGACGAAGCGGCCGGGACGTTTCCCGGGCCTCTCCCGTACCTGCAACAGTTGTATGTGGGCGGGCAGAGCGCCAACATCCGGTTTGCGGGGAGGACCAGTTGCTGCGCCGGCGTGGACCAGATCGATTTCGATATCCCCGCGGGAATCCAGGGCTGCTACGTTCCGGTCGCCGCGGTCGTCAACGGCCTGGTGAGCAACGTCGGCACTATGGCAATCTCGCCCAACCGCGAATGCGACGACCCGCTGAGTTTCCGCTCCGCCGATCTTTCCACCCTGGAGCAGAAAGGAAGCCTTTCGGTGGGATCGATCGGCTTCTGGAATCTCAGTCCGCCCGTGTCCGGGTCCTTCAACGGCACTTTTCTCCGGTACTCCACGCAAGGGCTGACCACGGTGCCGGTGCCCTTCCACTCCTCCGCCGGGTCGTGCTACGAATCCCAGGCTGCGGTGACGGCTGGAAGCCAGACGCCTTCGTATGCCGACCCCTTGTACGCCGGCGGCACGATCCGGCTCAACGGACCCGCCGGGCTGATCGAGGCGCCGAACACGTCTCCCGGAACCTATACGTTCTCTCTTCCGACACCGGCTCCCTTCCCCGGCACGTACACCTTCTCGAGTGCGGGTGGGACGGATATCGGCGCCCTCAGCGGAAGTTTCAGCGTGGGCGCTCCTTTGCGGTGGACCAATTCCGCGGCGTTCAGCGGGGTTACCTTTGCGATCGGCAGCCCGCTCACTTTCCAGTGGAGCCCCGGCGACTCCAATACTTACGTCCAGATCGCGGTCAACGCCACGGGAGCGACGCTGGCCACTTCGATCGTCTGCAATGTGCAGAGCACCGCCGGCACGTTTACTATTCCGGACTATCTGGCCAGAACTATCGTGCCCGGCCCTGTCGGGATTTCGTTCGCCTCGTTCATCGTGCAGCACGCTCTGGCGGGAGCCAACCTCGACACCGGAATCGTCACCGCCGGGACGAACACTTCGGTGCAGGCGTCGTTCTATTTGCCGCCGCAGTGATTCAGCGCACGCGGAATTTGGAATTCAACGAGGACATCTGATCTTCCAACGAAGGCTTGCGCTGTTCGGGCTTGGGCACGTTTTTCCGCTTGGGTTCCGCCGGCGCCGCTTCCAGCGCCTTCATCGAAAGTGCGATGCGCTTTGACTTCGCGTCCGCGCTCAACACCTGAACCTTCACGATCTGTCCGGCCTTCACGACTTCGCTCGCCTCTTTCACGAAGCGTTGGGAAAGCTCGCTGACGTGAACGAGTCCGTCCTGGTGGACGCCGACATCCACGAACGCGCCGAAGCGTGTGACGTTCGTCACCACGCCTTCCAGCGTCATTCCGGGCTTCAGGTCGGCGATCTCCTTGATGTCCTCGCGCCACTTCGGCGCCACGAATTTGTCTCGCGGGTCGCGTCCGGGCTTGCGCAGTTCCTCGCGGATGTCGCCCAGGGTATACATCCCGACGGTTTCAGTGGTAAAGGCCTCGAGCTTGACCTTTTCCACCAGCTCGGGCTTTGCGATCAGGTCGTTCACGGCCACCCCGAGCGAAGCCGCGATTTTTTCCACCACCCGGTACGATTCGGGATGGACTGCGGTCATATCCAGCGGGTTTTCGCCTCCGCGGATGCGCAGGAATCCCGCCGCCTGTTCGAAAGTTTTCGGTCCGAACCCGGAAACTGCGTTCAACTGCACGCGCGAACGGAACTTTCCGTGCTCGTTGCGGTATTCCACAATCTTCAGGGCCGTCCGCTCGGTAATCCCCGCCACGTACCGCAGCAGCGCCCACGACGCCGTGTTCAGGTCCACGCCCACGCGGTTGACGCACGATTCCACGGTGGCTTCCAGGCTCTGCTTCAACCGCCGCTGGTCCACGTCGTGCTGGTACTGGCCCACTCCAATCGATTTCGGATCCACCTTCACCAGTTCCGAGAGCGGGTCCTGCAGCCGCCGCGCAATCGAAATCGCCCCGCGGATCGTCAGGTCGAGGTCCGGAAACTCCTGCCGCGCGATTTCCGAAGCGGAGTACACCGACGCGCCCGACTCGCTCACCGTCACGCTGAAGATCTTCGAGAGGTTTGCCTGCCGCAGGAAGTCCTGTACGAATGCCGCCGATTCACGCGATGCGGTGCCGTTGCCGATCGCAATCGCCTGCACGTTGTGGCGCGCCACCATGGAGGCCAGGGTCTTCACCGAGCCTGCCAGGTCGTTCCTCGGCTGGAACGGGTAAATGACGCCGTCTTCCAGAAACTTGCCGGTATCGTCCACCACCGCCAGTTTGCAGCCGGTGCGGATCCCCGGGTCGATCGCCAGCACCGTGAGCATGCCCGCCGGGGGAGCGAGCAGCAGGTGCTCCAGGTTCTCGCGAAAAACCTTGATCGCTTCCTCGTCGGAGCGGTCCTTCAGCTCCAGCCGCACTTCCGTCTGGATCGAGGGATTGAGCAGCCGGTGGTACGAATCCGAAACCGCCTCTTCCAAATGCGGCGTCCATTCGCCGGGCTTCCGGACAACCTGCGACCGCAGCCACGCCACCGGCTTCTGCACGTCCAATTCGATTTCGAACGTCAGCACGCCTTCTTTGGCGCCGCGCCGGATCGCCAGCATGCGGTGGGACGGGATCCTGGCCGCGGGCTCGCTGTACTGCGCGTACATCTGGTATTTGCCCTCGGGGTCCTCGACGCCCTCGATGGCGCGCGCCGAGACTATGCCTTCCGCCACCATCATGGCGCGGACGGCTTTGCGGTACGCCGCGTTTTCGCTGATCCATTCCGCGATGATGTGCCGCGCGCCTTCGAGCGCTTCTTCCGCCTGCTCACCGAGCGGCTCTTTCTGATCCCAGATGAGCTGCGCCAGGGGCTCGTAGCCTTTCTCCCGCGCGATCGACGCTTTGGTCCGCCGCTTCGGCTTGTAGGGCAGGTACAGATCTTCCAGTTCGGTCTTTTCGAGCGTGGCGGCGATTTTCGCCTTCAATTCGGGTGTGAGCTTGCCCTGCTCCTCAATGGACTTGAGGACGGTTTCGCGCCGCTCCTCGAGTTCCCGGAAGTATTCGAGCTTTTCCTGAATATCCCGGATCTGCACCTCGTCGAGGTTCCCCGTGGCTTCCTTGCGATAGCGGGCAATAAACGGGACCGTGGCGCCCTCGTCGAGCAGTCCGATCACGGCCACCAGGCTCTTCAGGGGCACATTGAGTACTTGGGCAATATGAATCAATACGTGGGTAGGCATCGAGTTTTTATGAGAGATATTTGACGAAAAGCACGGCATTTCCGCGCTCATTATAGAGAAGTTCGTCCACCAGGTTGCGGGTCATCAAAATTCCGAACCCCCCGGGCCTCCGGCCCTCTTCCTCGCGGATCCCGACGTGGCGGGTGGGCTCGTTGTGAGGGTTGGAGATCGCCGCATGAGGCAGAAGGTCGATGGAGAAGCCCGCTCCGGGGTCGGCGATGTGGACGATCAGCGACCGGCCGGTCCGCAGCAGGGCTACCCGGACTCTTTTGTCCGGGTCGGAGTGCGCCCCGTGCTCGATCGCGTTCATGAGCAACTCGCGGAACGCCGCTGCCACGTCGTCCTTGGTTTGGGCCGGCACGTCCGTCTGCAATTCGCGCAGGAACTGCGTCGTCCGGTCAGCCACGTCCAACTTGCAGCTGACCTCGAGCGTTACCCAATCCGGCCGCGCGGAGAGCACCCGGATGTCCTCGCGCCACGATTCTGCGTCCAGCGCCTGCTGCACCATGTCGGCCAGCGTTCCCGCCGGGAGCGGCTTGTGAAAATAGCTGTAGGCCTGTTGCCGGAGGGCGCCGACCACCATTTCGCGATCGGGTTCTCCCCCGACGATCACGCGGGTCTCCGGTCGGATGGCGTGGACGCGCTCCAGGAGATCCAGCGGGCCCAACCCGTTCCGCCCCTGGCCGGCAAAAACCAGGTCGCACGGCCGGGATCGCAACAGTTCCAGAGCTTCCTTACCGTCGAAAACGTCATCAATTCGTCGGTCATCGCTCTTCAGAACGCTGCCCAGGAGCTCGTGGATGGCGGGATCGGAATCGACCAGGAGAAGGGAACGCGAACGCACGGGTTCTCCGCGTTCAGGATATCATGGCGCGCTCCGGGCGCTCCAGCGGCATTGGTACCACACTGTTTTCAGCCGGGGAGGTAACGCCCGCGCCGCCTGAAGCATCTACCCTCCTGTAATGCTGCCTCGCTGCCTGAACGCCCGCGGACTCCGGCTTTATGCCTGCGCTTTATTTGCCTTGGGCGTCGCTTCCGCCCAGGTATATCCCGGAGGCTACCCTCCGGGCGGCTATCCCGGCGGCGGCTACCCCGGCGGTGGTTACCCGGGCGGCGGGTACCCCGGCGGCTACCCGGGCACCGGCCCAGGTATCCCTATCCCCCTCCCGCGGAGAGGCAAATCGTCGAAAGACAACAAAAAAGACACCACCGGGCCCCTGCCGAACTTTCGCGGCAAGCTCAAGCATATCGACGAAAAGACCATCTCGCTCGAACTGGGCGACAACCGCGTTCTGGATTTCAGGCGGAACGGCAAGACCAGGTTTTTCAAGAACGGCGACGAGATTAAAGAGCCCAAATTCAATGCGGGCGACCAGATCTCCATCGAAGGGCCGGAGGATCAGGCGGGCGACCTGGTAGCCGTGAACGTCTATTGGGAGAAAGCCGCCCCGGTCGAGACAACATCGAGTAAAGAATCGGGGAAGCAAAAAGACAAGGACAAGAGCGACCCGGTGGTGGATACCTGGGGGAAAGACGCTCCCGAGCCCTCGGCCGAGCGCACGCCTCCCCCGTCGCGCGACCCCGACGACCCCGGTCCGCCCATGCTGAAGCGGGGCGGCGTCGTGGACAAGTCGCGCGAACGCTCCACCGCCCCGCCCGAAGAGACGGCTTCGAATACCGTGCACCCGACTGCGCCGTCTGCCGCTCCGGCAACTGCGCCTCCGCCTCCGCCTCCGCCTTCCAGCGCATCGTCGGAGCCCACCATCAGGCGTGGGGCCGAGACTGTTCCCACCGACACGCGGCCGATGGACCAGTTGATCCGCCGCGCCACGGATGCCGCGCTCGATTTCACCGAGACCCTCCCCAGCTACGTCTGCGAGGAGATGGTGACCCGGTATGACAGCCAATCGACGCCCGTCAGTTGGAATCCGCTCGATATCGTCACGATGAACGTGGTGTATGACAACGGCAAAGAGGATTACCGCAACATCGCGGTGAACGGCAAGCCGAAAAAGACCCTGGACGAAACCGGAGGGGCGTGGTCCACCGGAGAGTTCGGCACGGTTCTGGTGGATCTCTTCTCGCCCGCGACTTCCGCGGATTTCATCTACCAGCGCAACGACCGGATCGCCGGGCTCGACGCCAAGCTGTACGATTTCTCGGTAAAGCGCGAAAACTCGCACTGGCAGATCCACATGGAATCCCAGACCTATCAGCCCGCCTACAAGGGTTCCGTATGGATCGACCCGCAAAGCGCCCGCGTGCTGCGCATCGAGATGCAGGCGGTCGGGTTCCCGGACGCCTTCCCGACAGATCATGTGGAATCCGCCACGGATTATCAATTTGTGCGGTTAGGCGACGCCAAGCAGTATCTGCTGCCCACGCACGCCGAGACACTAAGCTGCCAGCGCGGCACGAACCTGTGCAGCCGGAATGCTATCGATTTCCGCAATTATCACAAGTACACCGGGGAATCGAGCATCACGTTCGGCGGCCCGAAACAGTAGGCCTCCTGGCCGGCCCAGCGCGCAGAGCGCGCCCCATCACAGCGCCTGCTGGATAGCGGCCTTGAGTTCGTCCTCTTTGAGGAACCCGGCGAAGCGCTTGATCTGCTTCCCGCTCCGGTCGAAGATCACGGTTACCGGCAGCTCATCCAAGCCGAACTGCCTGGTAACCGCCTCCGATCCCAACGCCACGGTGTAATCGATGGGGTGCTTCTTCAGGAACGGTTTGACCCGCTCGGCGCCCTCATCGTCCATCGAAACGCCGACCACGGCTACGCCCTTGGAACCGTACTCCTGGTGCAGCTTGTTGAAACTCGGGATCTCCTGAATGCAGGGCACGCACCACGTGGCCCAGAAGTTCATCACCACGATCTTGCCGTTGAGGGCCGATGTATCGAGCGGCGGACCGGCGAGGCTGTTGACCTGCGGGAACGTTCCCCGGGCCGATTCCTGCGTTTTGGGCGCTGGAGCCTGCTGCCCCTTTTGCAAGAACGCCGCGAACTCTTTCGAGTCCTTGGTCAGGCCGGGGAAGGTCGCAATGACGTTCTCGTCCGGATCCATGATGGCGTAGAAGGGCTCCGCCACCGTGTGGAACTTATTCATTTCCAGCTTCTGGTTCTCTTCCGAGGCCGCGTCCGTACCATCCCCGTAGAGATCGACCGGCACCAGATTCTGCATGAGGCCCGCGATCTCCGGCCTCGTGAACATGTTGGCCTTCATCCAGTGGCAGTTGGCGCAGGCATACCCGGTGAAGTTGACGAAGACCAGTTTTCCTTCCGCGCGCGCCTTGGCCAGCGCCTCGCGGTACTGATTTTTCATCCACACCAGTCCGCCGCCGCTCGCGGGAGCTTCGCCCGAAACCAGCGAGGTCAGGGGCGCCGCTGGAACATACGCGTCGAGGTCGCCCAGCCTTCCACCGAACATTCCGGGCAGCAGGGTGATTGCGAAGACCACCAGCCCCATGCCGGTGAGCAGACGCCCCAGCCCCAGCCGTTCCTCGGCCTTGATGCCCTCCAGCCGCAGGAATCCGAGCAGGTACAGTCCGGCCATTCCGAAGAGCACGACCCACGCCGCGAGGAAGCGATCGCGGGTAATGACGTTCCACTGCAGCACCTGGTCCAGGCTCGCAAGGTACTTCAGGCTTGCCGCGAGGATGACGAACCCCATCACTACCTTCACGCGCGACATCCAGCCGCCGCTGCGCGGCAATCGCTTCAGGTAAGACGGGAAGAGCGCCAGCAGAAAGAACGGGAGCGCCAGTCCGGTGGCGAACACCACCATTCCGGCCAGCGGCCGCGTGCCGCCGCCGCCCACCGAAGCCGCCAGCAGCGTGCCGACGAACGGCCCCACGCAGGCGAACGAGGCCAGCGAAAACGTCAGCCCCATCAGCAGGGTTCCGCCGAAGCCGCCCTTCTCCGACCCTTTGTTGAGCCGCGTCAGGAGGGATGACGGAATCGTGATTTCGAATGCGCCCAGCAGGCTCAGGCCGAAGACGATGAACAGGGTCGCGATGAACCCGTTGACCCACGGGTTCGACCCCAGTTGCACCACGCCGAAGGGGCCGAGAATGGCGGTGATCGCCAGCCCCATCCCCGAGAACAGCACGATGATGCCGAGGCAAAAGACGACCGCCTGAACCACGCCGTCACGACGTCCCCCCGACTCGCGATTGAGAAAGTAAGACATCGTGATCGGGATCATCGGGAACACGCAGGGGGTGAAGATCGAAGCCAGGCCGAATCCGAAGGCCACCAGCAGAAATGCGCCGAGCCCCTGCGGCGGTGGCGCAGAGTTCCCGGTCGGCGCTCCGGCAGGCCCCACTGTTGCCCGCGGCTCCGCATAGCCGGCTGGAATCGCCGGGCCGGCCGCGGCCGCGGCGGCATCCACGGTCACCTGTGTCGTCCCCTGCCAGCGCGAAGGAACGCACTGGGTGTCATTGCAGGTTTGGTATCGGCCCTTGAGCGTCAGTTCAGCGGGGCCGGCGGGCGCGTCGCTTTTCAGCCGCACATCCAGTAGAAACGTGACGTCGCCTTCGTAGGTCTCGGTATCGGCTTGAAAATTCTTGTCGTACGCCCGCTTGGGCGGAGGCTGGAGCAGTCGAGTGCTTTCGACTACGTTCTCCGGGCCGGTTTGAAAGGAGGTCGGGATTCCGTTGGGAGTGGACGCGGAGTAGAGATGCCAGCCCGGCTCGATCCTGCCGGCCAATCGCAGCAGCACCTCGCCTCCGGGCCGTGCCGCCGTCGGGTCCGCCGTGACCGTCCATGCCACGTGGCCGCCGGTTTGTGCGAACGCACAGGCCAGCCCGGCGAAGATGATGCCCAAAACCGGCTTCCAGCCGGGTACTGCTTTCATCGAATCTCCTACTCGGTTCTTGCCGGCACGCGCTCCGGGTTGGCCAGCTTCAATTCGGCTTCGATGCGGTGGTTCACGTTGCCTTCGGAAAATTCCTTCGCCACACGGATCGCGTTCTTGACGGCGTTGGCATTCGACCGCCCGTGCGTGATGATGCACACGCCCTTGACGCCCAGCAGCGGAGCGCCGCCGTACTCCGAGTAATCCACCCGCTTCTTGAAATCGCGTAGCGCGTTTTTGGCGAACACGTAACCGATCTTCCCGGAAATGGTTTCGCTCAACGATTCGCGCAGCAGGTGTCCGAACATCTCCACCAGGCCCTCGCTCACTTTGAGCGCGACGTTTCCGATGAACCCGTCGCAAACGATCACGTCCACCGTGCCGCCGTAAATGTCCCTTCCCTCCACGTTCCCGATGAAGTTGAGGTTCAGGCCCTTCAGCAGAGGCGCGGCGGAGCGCGTCATTTCATTCCCTTTGTGATCTTCTTCGCCGATGGAGAGGATCCCCACGCGCGGCCGCGGACGCGCCAGGATGATGCGCGAATAGATCTCACCCATTACCGCGAACTGCGCCAGCATGCGCGGCGAGCAGTCCACGTTGGCCCCCACGTCGATCACTACCACGGGGGAGTTCTTCACCACGGTCGGAAAAACGCCTGCCAGGGCCGGACGGTCCACGCCCGGAACCACGCCCTGCACCATCTTGGCCGTAGCCATGAGGGCGCCGGTGTTCCCGGCAGATACGAATCCCTGCGCCAGCCCGTCCCGCACCAGCCGCGAGGCCACCCGCATCGAGCTGTCGCGCTTGGTGCGCACAGCCTTTGCGGCGCTATCCTCCATGGTGATGCGCTCCCGTGCGTGAACCACGTCGATCGGGAGATTAGCCTGGTCGTCGTATAACGCCAGCTCCCGGCGGACCAGATCCTCCTGGCCAACCAGGATCACTTTAACGCCCAAACTCCTGGCGGCTCGGACCGCGCCCTCTACTTCCGCCTTTGGGGCCGTGTCCCCGCCCATTGCGTCCACGGCAATGGTGAGCATGTCAGGAACAGTCTACTCCTGCGCGACTTCAACTACTTCCCGTCCCTTATACTGGCCGCAATGCGGGCACACCCTGTGGGGCAGTTTCGGCTCGTGGCAATTCGGACATTCGGAAAGGCCCGACGGCTTCAGCGCGTCGTGCGCCCGGCGGGTCGCCGTCCGCTGCTGGGAGTGTCTACGTTTGGGATTCGGCATTTCTCTCTACCTCTACAACCACTTAGATTTTCGAAATATTCCGGGTATTCCCGGCTACTTTAAATCTCGGAGCGCTCCCCAGCGGTCATTGGCATTTTCCAGCCTGCAATCGCACGTGGTCTCATTCCGGTTCTTGCCGCAAACAGGGCAAATCCCCTTGCAGACGTCGCTGCAGACCCTCTGCATGGGCAAAGCCAGCAGCACCTGTTCCCGGAGGATGTCCTCCAGTTCCATGCCGCCACCCTGGTAAAATCCGATCTCCGCCTCGCCTTCGTGGATCTCCACTTCCTCCTCGCGAGCGATGAGGTTCATGGGCCGGTAAAACAGGTCGAAAGCGGTATTCAGGACGAATTTCGCATGGCCCAGGCAGCGATCGCACTCCGCGGTCATCTCCACCGCCAGGCGCCCTTGAATCCGTACCTCCCCGCCCGTATGGGCCAGCAACTCCGCCGACCCGGTAGCCTGCAGCGGGGATCCCTGAATCAGTTCTTCACCCGAAAAGTCGATCTGCCCGGGCTGGAAGGTCTCCTCAAAGCGGACCTTCCGCAGTTCCATCTCTCTCACACTAAGGAACATAAGGAAAACCTGGGTTGTTGGGCAGAACGGTCCCATTATAACATCCCGGACTGCCCCGCCGAACGGAACGGCCTACGGTGACTTCCGCGGGGCGCGCCGCTCATTGCGCCGGCTCCCGAACCTTGACAATCCGGTCGGCCGCCACGTTCTTCAGTTCCTGAACGATTCCGCTGGGCCAGTGGATTTCCACCGAGTCCACCGTTTTGGCGGCGCCCAGGCCGAAATGGATCGGGCCGGCGCTCGAAGAGGCGTAGCCGGCGGCGAAACAAACATGGTTGTACTGCGCGCTCCCGCCGGAAACCACTTTGATCCGCGCGCCGATCCCGTCGCGGTTGCTTTTCGTGCCTTCCAGGGCGAACTCGATCCAGTGGTTGCCGCCCGGGCTCTCGTTGATCCAAACCTCGGCAGGCGCGCTGAGCGCGGAGACCACCACGTCCAGACGTCCATCTCCGTTGAGGTCTCCGACCGCCGACCCGCGGTGCCGGCTTGGCGCCTGCGCGGTCAGCCCGGCTTCCGCCGTGAGCGCCTGGAATTTCATGCCGCCGAGATTGCGGAACACCGTGTTCGGCTGCGCCACCGGCGCGGTCGATGCATAGCCCATCGATTGCACGTGGCCCCGCGTCACGAAAATGTCCTTCCAGCCATCGTTATCGAAATCCGCGATGGTTGGCGAGTATCCGGCCATCGGCACGCTGATGCGGGCCATCCCGCTCTTCTGGGTGATGTCGGCGAAGACTCCCTTGCCGAGATTTCGGAACAGCGGGAAGGTCTCATTGTCGAGCGCGACAAAAACGATATCGGGCAGGCCGTCGTTATCCAGGTCCCGGGCGTCAACCCCCATACCCGAGATAAACTGGCCGTCCTCGGTCAACGCCACGCCGGCGTCGAACGACGTCTCCTCGAATTTCGCACTGCCCTTGTGGTGAAAAAACGAGTTGTAGATCTTGTCGTTGGAGACGAAAATGTCCATCCAGCCATCCAGGCTAAAGTCCGCGACGCCCACTCCCATGCCCTTGCCGGGGTGCGCGCGAATTCCGGATTCCACCGAAATGTCCTTGAACGTGCCGTTCCCCTGGTTCAGGAATAGCTGATTCGGCGTCCCTTTGTAGAACTTCGGATGGCAATAATCGCGCTTGCCGGGAGCGGCCTCGCAGACAGGCTCGGTCTTGGGATCCCAGGCCAGGTAGTCGACCACGAAGAGATCCAGCAGACCGTCGTGATTGACGTCGAGCCACACGCCGCCCACCGACCAGAGCGGGCCGAACTCCTTGTCCGCCCGGTTGAGTCCCGCCTTCACCGTGACATCGGTGAAGGTGCCGTTGCCGTTGTTGTGGTAGAGCCGGTTGCCATGAACTCCCCCGACGAAGATATCTTTATAACCGTCGTTGTCGTAATCGCCGATGGCGATGCCGTTGTCGAAGCCCGCGCCGGCGAGTCCGGCTTTTTCGGTTACGTCCTTAAAATTGCCGCGGCCGTCATTCTCGAAGAGCCGGTTGAAATACTTCGGCGAACTTTTCTTGAGCGTGCCGATATCGGCTCCGTTCGCGAAATAAATGTCCAGGTAGCCGTCGTTGTTGTAGTCGAAGACGGCGACCCCGCCGGCCATCGTTTCCGGCGCGTGGCGTTCCGGAGTCTCCGAACTGTCGAGGCGGAAATCGATCGGCCTGTACCCGAAGTGAATCGGCGCCTGGAAACTCAGCCCCGTGAATACCGCTCCCGAGGCCCCGAACAGGACCAGCAGGGGCCAAACAGTCGATCGCCTCATTGCTTCGCGCCGCTTTCGAGACCCGTCAAATCTTTCCCTTGTCGAGTATTGTAACCCGCGGCGGAATTGCTCCGGTGCGTCGCCCCGAATTCGACGCTCCGGTTCGGACCGCCCCGTCGTTCGGTTAAAATGAGGGCGAGATGAAGTCCCTTGCGTGCCTGTGCCTCTGCGGTCTTTTTGTGTGGGGCGCCGAGCCGGCGAGGGAGATCTTCGACCGCGCCGCCCGAGACCTCACCGCCGGGAATTACGCGTCCGCCGAACGGGGGTTTCAGGCTGTTCTCCGGCAGGAACCAGACAATATCGCGGCGCTCGGCAATCTCGGAGTGATTTATTCGCGGACCGCCCGCTCCGATAAGGCGCTCGATGCCTACCGGCGGGCGCTGCGTTTGAGCCCGGACGATCAGGCGATTCTTCTCAATCTGGGGCTGGTCTACTTCAAGCAGGAGGCCCACTCCCGTGCGCTGCCGTATTTCGAGCGCGTGGTGCAACTGAATCCGCAGCACGTGCAAGCCAGGCAGCTGCTCGCGGTCTGCCGCGCCTATACGGGCCAGATCCAGGCGGCGATCCGCGATCTGGAAACGCTGCACGCAGCCGCCCCGCGCGACGAGAATGCCCTCTTCCTCCTCGGATTCGCGTATTTGAAAAACGGCGATTCGGAAAAGGCAAAGGCCATCTTCCAACAAATGTTCGAAGCGGCGGGGCCGGCGCGGGCGCAATTTCTGGTCGGCCGGGCCAACTACGAAGCAATTCAGTTTACGCAGGCGGAGAGTGCCTTTCTCCAGGTAATCAAGCTCGATCCCAATTTCCCGGGCGTTCATTTGGAACTGGGTAAGGTCTACATCAGCCTTCGCCGGAATGACGACGCGGCCCGGGAGCTGGAGCTGGCGCTGAAAGCGAGTCCGGGCGACGCGGACGCCAGCTATTTCCTTGGCGGTCTCCTGGTTCAGGAAGGCCGCTACCAGGAAGGAATTCCCTATCTCGAGCGGGCCAAGGCGGTGAAGCCCGACTTTTGGGCCCCGTACTTCTATTTGGGAAAGGCCAAACTCCGCATGGACAAGCCGGCCGAGGCGGTCGTCCTGCTCCAGAGAGCCGTGACGTTAAATGCGGACGATGCGTCGGCTTTTTACGATCTTTCCCGTGCGCTTCAGGCGTGCGGCCGCCAAACTGAAGCCCGGCGCGCGACGGCTCGGGTCCGCGAACTGCGGGACGCCGCACTGAAGGCCCAGGCGCCGGAAAACGGCCCGGTCGCCGGTGCGCGCTAGGTTCTCACCAGCCCGAAAAAGCTTCCAATTTTCATATATTTAGCCCGTTTTCTGCGCATTGGAGCTATGGAATCTGAAAGTCCGGAAAACCTCTGGGGAAAGACCCAAGAACCCTTGCTTTCGTAATTGATTTGCATTACTTTGACAGAAAAGCTGTAGTCTTTGGCTTCGGGGTGTGCGCGGCTGCTTTGCCGCGCAGCAGGACCGGCGAAAGCGTTAGCTTTTCGCAACTGATTTCCACGTAAGTTCTCAGTCGGGTGTGCAACCCGGAGAGAGAAGGCTAATTTATGAATGCTAAAGGACGCTGGATTTGCATTAGACTTGCAATCCTACTAGCGTTACTGCTTACTGTCATGGCTCCATCGGTGATGGCGCAGTCACAAAACATTACCGGCACCGTAGTAGACGCAACGGGTGCTGTCGTTCCGGCGGCTTCAGTCAAAATTGACGACTTGGCCAAGGGCGGCACCGTCCGTGAAACCAGCTCGGATGATGCAGGCCGTTTCCAGGCCATCAACATTCAGCCGGGCAGATATAGGATCACGGTCGAAAAAACGGGCTTCAAGAAGGCCGAGCTCGATGTGACGTTGGACGTCAACTCCAAGTTGGACGTCGGAACGTTGGCGCTCGCCGTTGGCAACATGACCGAGGCGGTATCCGTGGAAGCGGAAGCCACGCCGATGGTCACCACCAACACGGCGGATAAAGCGTATCTGGTCGACAAAACGCAGATGTCCGAGTTGCCCATGAACGGCCGGAACTTCACCTCCTTGATGAACACGATTCCGGGCATGAGCAGCGCCGCCCAGAGCGATTTTAACGTGAACTTCAACGACGTGTCGCAGTTCCATTCGCTCGGCGGCCGCGGATCGCAGAACAACTTTTATCTCGACGGTTCGCCGAACATCGACGCCGGCGATAACCAGTCGCAGTACACGCAGGCCAGCATTGATACCATCGCGGAATTCCGCGTTCTGCAGAGCGGCTTCAACGCCGAATACGGACGCAACGCCGGCATGGTGATCGCGGTCCAGACAAAGTCCGGCGCGAGCAAGTTCCACGGCACGGCGTACGAGTATTTCCGGAACAACGCGCTCGATGCCAAGTGCGTGCTGTGCAACACCCTGCAGCCCCAGCTTCGGTATGACCAGTTCGGCGGCAATATCAGCGGTTGGGTGCCGATTCCGAAGGTCTCCACGAGGGCCGACAAGCGGTTGTTCTTCTTCTACAACCGTGAAATGACGCGCCGCAACCTTCCCGGCAGCGGCTACAGTGACATTCCGAACGCCACGATCCTGAGCGGCAATTTCAGCCCCTGGCTGCTCTCGACGAACATGCAGTATGCGCCCCAGTTCAAGAACGGCACGGTTTTCGAGCCGGGTACGATTCAGCGCGACGGCGCCGGCAATATCGTCAACGGAACTCCCTACCCGAACAACACGGTACCGCAATCGCAGTGGCAGCCTCTCAGCTCCAACCTGCTGAAGATCTACACGGGTATTCCGGGCTACAGCAGCCTCCCGGCCGCTCCGAACCCGGGCTATTCCCGGTACTTCTACAACAACCCCGACCAGCTGAAGAAGAATCAGGACATGCTGCGCATCGACTACAGCATCAACAGCAAGATGAACAGCTTCTTCCGTTGGGTCAACGATTACCAGGACGAGACGATTCAGAATGGTATTTGGACCGGCGAGCCGTTCCCGATGCAGCCGCAGTACCGGCCGAAACCGGGCAGCTCCTGGTCTTGGAACCTCGTCACCACGTTCACTCCCAGCGTCGCGTCCGAGACGATTCTGGCCTACAACCACCAGTCGCAGTCGCTTTCGGTCGTCGGTAACAACCCGCTGAATCGCGACACACTCGGCGCCAACTGGGCGCAGCTCTATCCGCAGACGAACATCACGAATTCGGTCCAGGATGTCACCACCAATTCCGGTTTCGGCTTCTCTCTCGGCGCCCCGGGCTGGCACAATGTCGGCAAGGATTATGCCGCGACGGAGAACCTGACTTGGGTAAAGGGATCCCACACCTTCAAGTTCGGGATGTATTACAACCGGGACTTCAAGTCGCAAACCGGTAACTGGGGTATGGAAGGCAACATCAATTTCGGCAGTTCCTCCAGCCTGCCCACGGACACGGGCAACGGGATCGCCAATATGATGCTGGGGAACTTCAACTCGTACAGCCAACAGAGCGGCCACATCTATCCTTATTTCCGCTTCTGGCAGCTCGACACCTACGCTCAGGACAGCTGGAAGGTCAGCAGGCGCCTGACCATCGAGTACGGCATCCGGTTCTCGCACATGACCCCGACCTACACGCAAGTGCGTGGCGGCACGCCGGGCGGGGAAGGCACGTGGACCCTGTACACCGTAGATACCAGCAAGTACACCGCCGGCAAGGCCCCTGCGTACAACGTGAGCAATGGCTACCTCGTCGGCGCTCCAATGAACGCTCTGTCTCCGCTGGGCCTGGTTTGCGATCCCTGCTCCGGCACGGATCCCGGCTTCTCTCCGTCCAAGAACTTCTTCCAGCCTCGCATAGGCCTCGCCTATGACGTTTTTGGGGATGGCAAGATGGCCGTTCGGGGCGGTTTCGGTATGTTCAACGAACGCCTTCGCCAGAACAATTTCAACTTCGGCGCGGGCGCGCAATGGCCCAACCTAGTGTCGGGTAGCGTTTACAACGGCAACGTAGCTTCGATCAACAAGACCGGCGTTGGCGATCCTAACGCTCCGATCCAGCCGCCTAATATGAACGTCTGGCCGAGCGACAATACCATGCCCTCGATCTACTCATGGTATATGGGCGTTCAGCGGGAGTTGCCAGCCAAGTTTACGCTGGACATTTCCTATTCGGGGAATCACTCGGTTCACCTGATGCAGCAGCGGCAGATCAACGCGATTCCAGCGGGGACCTTCCTTACCAATCCGAACATGTTGAAGTCGGTCAACTACTACACCAGCCTGCTCTATCCGTATCTGGGCTGGGGCAACCTGAACGCCGTCGAGACTCTCGGGTATTCGCGCTACAACGCGATGATGTTCCGGCTCAGCCGGCGCTTCTCGAACAGCTTCTCGATGAACTTCAACTACACGCGATCCAATGTCAAAGACATCGTCGACAACGATTCGGACGCGGTCAACAACCCGTTCAACATTGCCCAGAACTGGGCGAACGCGGGCTACGACCAGCCGAACGTCGAAACGGTGGACTTCGTCTACCTGCTTCCGAAGACCACGATGCACAATCAACTCGCCAAGCAGGCAATCGACGGATGGGAACTCAGCGGCATGTTCCGGGCGCAGTCCGGGATGCCGATCAACATCACCTCCAACGGCAACCTCTATGGAGCGAATGCGGGGAGCCAGTACCCGACTCTCGTCGGCGATCCCTATGCCAGCCAGAACAGCTTCCAGTGGCTCAACCCGGCGGCTTTCCAGCGTCCGGCGGATGGAACGTACGGCACTCTGGGACGCAACGCGTTGCGGATGCCCGGCATCTGGAACATGGACGTCAACGCGGTGAAGAATTTCAACTTCACGGAAACCGTGAAGCTGCAGTTCCGCTGCGAAGTGTTCAACCTGTTCAACCATGCGCAGGTTTGGGGACTCAACACTGGTTTCAGTGCTGACAACCCGAGCAGCGCGATTTCCGCCAGCAACAAGAACTTCGGGCAGGCGAGCAGCTATCGCGACGCCAGAACTCTTCAGTTGGCGCTCCGGTTCAGCTTCTAAGTCGGTAGCATTGTTTCACTCGAACCCCGCTGCTTCGGCAGCGGGGTTTTTTATTGGCCGGGGGCCGAGGGCCGGGGGGGGCCGAGGAGCACGGGCCGGGGGCCGGGGGGGGCCGAGGAGCAGGGGCCGGGGGCCGAGGAGCAGGGCCGGGGGCCGAGGAGCAGGGCCGGGGGCCGAGGAGCAGGGGCCGAGGAGCAGGGCCGGGGGCCGGGGGCCGAGGAGCAGGGCCGGGGGCCGAGGAGCAGGGCCGCGGGGGCCGAGGAGCAGGGGCCGGGGGCCGAGGAGCAGGGGCCGGGGGCCGAGGAGCAGGGCCGCGGGGGCCGAGGAGCAGGGCCGGGGGCCGAGGAGCAGGGGCCGGGGGCCGGGGAGCCAGGGCCGGGGGCCGAGGAGCAGGGGCCGGGGGCCGAGGAGCAGGGCCGCGGGGGCCGAGGAGCAGGGGCCGGGGGCCGAGGAGCAGGGCCGCGGGGGCGAGGAGCAGGGCCGGGGGCCGGGGGCCGGGGAGCAGTGCCGGGGGCCGAGGAGCAGGGCCGCGGGGGCCGAGGAGCAGGGCCGCGGGGGCCGAGGAGCAGGGCCGCGGGGGCCGAGGAGCAGGGCGGGGGCCGAGGAGCAGGGCGGGGGCCGGGGAGCAGGGGCCGGGGGGCCGAGGAGCAGGGCGGGGGCCGAGGAGCAGGGCCGGGGGCCGGAGTCAGGGGGCACAGGGGCACAGGGGCACAGGGGCACGGGGGCAGAGGTAGGGTTTGGGGCAGGGAATCCCGGCTCGCTACGCCCCGGATTGTATCAGCGGAGCTCTCCGCTGGAACTGAAAGAGTATCGCCCGCCTACCGTTTTCCCGGAAGCCAGAATTGCCCGAATCGAATTCCGATTTCCGCCCGCCACGAGATCCGCCTCAGCTAAACAACTCACGGCATCCGCTGGAGGAGTGCCCGCATCCAGGCGGAAGATCCAGGGGATATTGGCCGAAGTCAGGGTTCGGTCACTGGAGATAGCCACCACCGGGATCAGCGCCTTCACCGCGATCTGTTCGGCGAGGTGCGCGGACGCGCGATCGGTCGCCACGATTCCGATCACGCCGGGGTCGTAGATCATTTTGACCAGTTCGTCGGAACCCTTGCCCCAGGCGGTTTCGGACGAGACGCCGATCACTTCATACCCCGGCCGGTTCAGGCTGGCGGCCAGGGCCGCGGCCCCCGGACCGAACATGCCTATTTTGCGCTGTCCCCGGACAACGCCGGCCGCTGCCGGCCCGTTATATTCCACCCCTGCCGCGCCCAGCGTCGCGTATGGCTTCTGCATGCTGTAGTGCCGGAAACTCCACCGGCCGTTATGCAGCTTCCCTAAATACATCGGGGCCATGTTCTTCGCGTTGGGATCGAAGATCAGCTCGCCGGTGACTCCCTTATAGCTGTCCACGTCGTACAATGCGTTCCGGATGCCGCCCCGGTTCAGTCCGGCGCGGCAAATGGCTCCGAGCAGGATATTCATGGAATCGAACGCCATGGCCGAGAAGGAATCGGTCTTCGCGTGATAGGCCGCTTCGAACCGCTTCTGAAAACCGAGCCATGCCGGGTCGTCGCGGTTGGGATCGAAGGGATACACCGCTTCCAGGCCCTCGGCCGCTTCCGCGCCGGCATTCCGCAGCAGGCCGTCCCCGATTACACGGGCGCTGCCGAAGACCGGCTGCTTCATCCCCAACTGCCGCATCTCTTGGAGGATCATCCCGGCCGCCGGAGAGTCGCACCACAGCACGATCGCATCGGCTCCCGAATCGTCGATCACCTGGAGTTGCCGTTTGAAGGTTGTCTCCGCGGGGTCGAATTTTTGTTCGATCACCACGGGATGTCCGAGGCGCCGCGCGGCGTCCTTGAACTTCAGCACGCCGAACCTGCCGTAGCGCTCGTTGACGCGGAGGAGAGCGACGCGCTTTAATCCAAGGTCGGTGAAGATGCGGCGGGCCAGCGTGTACGACTGCACGCGGTCGTCCTGAATCGAAGTGAGAATCCAGGGAATAATCGTCTCGGGAATGGTCGGATCCGTCGCCGCGCTGTTCACGATCGGCAGTTCCGACCGGAGCGAGACTCGCAGCGCGATGTGCGTGGAATCGCTGCTGATCGAGCCGAGCATGGCCCAGACCTTCTCGTCGTAAACCATCTTGACCAACTCGTTGCTCGATGCGCCCCACGTTGCCGCGTCGTTATGGATCTTCAGGGCGAAAGGCTTGCCGCAGTATCCGCCGCGGGCGTTGGCTTCGTCGATCGCCAGTTGCGCGCCGTGCAGCATGGCCAGGCCGAGCGCTTCGTCCTTGTGCTCCCGGATCGGCCCCAGAAATCCTATGGCCACTTCGCTGACTTCCGCCGCGGGCACCGTTCGTGCATCCGCGGCCGCTCCGTTGTACTCCGGCGTTTTGGTGTAGTTCTCGTAGTAGGGTTTGCTGAACTTCGAGAAGGGCTGCAAATCTTCCGGCACCCCGCCGTACGGGTCGAGCACCCGGGCGCGCGGCGCGGGCTGCGGCTGGCTTCCGCAGGTGCACGCCGGGGTCTGCGCGCAAAGACAGGCGGGCGCCACCAGCGTCGCGGCCGCCAACCGCCATCTCACGGTTTTTCCTGGCGCGGCGCCATGATGATGGCGATCGCTTCGATTTCCACCAGCAATTCGGGACGGCAAAGAATCGCCTGTATTCCCGTGGACGCGGGTAGCGGATCCAATCCCTGCTCCAGGAAGAATGCCGTCCGCTCTTCGTTGAACGCTTCGTAATCGCGTTCGATGTCCCGCAGATAGCAGCTGGTTCGGACGATGTCTTTCCAGGTCGCACCCTCCGCTTCCAGTAACCCCGTAATGTTCGAGTAAGTGCGGCGAAGCTGGGCGCGAAAGTCCCCGATATGAACGCTCTTGCCCTCCTCGTCGATGCTCGCCGTGCCGGAAATCAGTAGAATGGCTACGTCGCCCAGGTCAATGCGCAGCCCGCGCGAAAAGGAGCTCGGCTTGACATAGGCGTACGCCTCGTTCAAAACCGAGTGATTGGTGATCGCGCGCTTGCTCACTTCCGTGGCGCTCGCGATCCGGTCAAATAGTTCGATTGTATTCATCGGTCGGATTCTCCGGGTAAGATATGAATTCCGTGGCTGATCCCTTTGGCGGTAGCCACCCAAATGTCGTCGTTCTGAAAGTCCACGGCAAAGACATAGTTATGCGCCGGGGCGGAATGCACCGGGACGTGCGTCACCGTGCCGTTCGCTTCGCGAACCAGCATTTCGGGCGTGTGTGTGCCCAGCGCCGGCCGGTAGGTCGCCCAGCGCTCCCCGTCGTAATACGCAAGGCCCTTGTCGGTCGAGAACCAGGTACGCGTTCCGTCCAGCGTTTTCACCTGGTTCATGAAGTTACTGGGCAGGCCGCTATCCACGTCCAGGAAATTTCGCCAGTTACGGCCGTCGTAACGGGACGCTCCGAAGTAAGTGGCTACCCACAGGATATGGTTGACATAACTTACCGAAGTCGTGACCTCGTGGATGAGTCCCTGGTCTTTCAACAGCACGATTTCGGTCTCGCCGTCCGGGTCGTTATAGTCTTTCCATCGCCCGGTTTTTACGTCGTATTCCAGAACCCCTCCGCCCCAAACCGCGTAGTAGACCTTGTCTTCGGCCGCAGTCACGCCGTAGGTCCAGATTTCGTACATCGGCGTGTTCCTCTCGTTGTAGAGGCTCCATTCTTTGGTCCGCGTGTTGAAACGGGCTCCGCCGGCGGCGGTGGCGACCCAGACGAAATCGCCGAGCACCGATACGCCGTACACCACGTCGTTCGGAAGACCGGCGGTCAGCTGGGTAAAGCTGTCGAATCGTCCGGCCGAGTAGCGGTTCAGGCCGCCCATGGTGCCGATCCAGAGGTCGTGGTTCTTCTTGTCGACCGCCAGCGAGAGCACGGCCCGCTGCGCCAGGCCGTCGGCGACGTTGAAACTCTTCCACCGGCCGTTCTGATAAAGCGCCAGCCCGTCGTCGGTGCCCGCCCACACCTTGTCGCCATCCACCGCCACGCAGTAAACCCGGTTATTGGGCAGGCCGTTTTCCACGGTGAAGTTTTGCCACCGGAACCGCGGCAGATCGGCTGCCGCGCTGGAAGCGGCCATGAGCAGAACCAGCAGGATGGATTTGCTCTTCATAAGGTTTTCACGTATTCGATGAGATCGTTGAGTTCATCTTTGGTCAGATCGTTGGTTACGCCGTGTATGTCGTGCGGGTTGAAGACAGTCCAGATTTCTTCGAGCGTCCGCGCCGAGCCGTCGTGAAGATACGGCGCGCTGTTCACCACATTGTTCAACGAGGGGATATCTACCAGCGGCGAGCGGTCCGAGGGCTTACCCGTATCGACATCCAACTGGACGTTGGCGGTGTGGTGGGGCCCCGAATGGCAGACGGCGCATTGCCGGATTTCGAGGATCGGGGTGCCGTCTTTCCGGGTCGTACGGTTGAAAAGCGCCCGTCCGCGCTCCTGGGCCTCGGTCAGGGTTCCGTCAGCACGCCGGTAGCGGTTCGGCCGCAGTGGAATCGACTTGATGTAGGCGACGAGGTCCTCCAGGTTGGCTCCCCGGAAACCCTCCGAGCGGAAAAAGAACCGTTCCGTGCGCGGCCCGCACTCCGTTTGCAGGTCCGGGTTGGTGCCGTTCCACTTGAACGGTGCCGTGTCTTTGATGTCCTCGAGCGCCCGGTTATCGACAATGTCCATGCCGAAACCGTCGGGTTCGAGATCCCAGGAAAGGCCGTCGAAAGTCGAATCGATATGGCAGTTGGCGCAGCCGAACTGGTGCCCGAACGAGTACATGGACGAGTAAAAGAGGCGTTCGCCGCGGCGTTCCGCGGTCGCCGGGGAGGGGTCGCCGAGCGAAATGGTGCCGGCCACGGCGGCGCGTGCCGTATCCACGATGGTGATGGTGTCGTCCAGACGGTTCGCGACGTACAGCAGTTTCCCGTCCGCCGAGACCTGAACGGCGCGAGGGTTGCGGCCTACCGGCAAACGCGCCAGGACGTATGCGGCGGAGGCGGAAAGGTCGTTGGCCATCCGGGAGGCTCTCGGGGAGCGCGCCGCCGCGACCAGCTTCGGTAAATCCAGGATCAGAATTTGGTTCGAGCCGCTCGCGGAAACGTAGGCCCGGGTCTGGTCGGGCGCGATCGCGACGCCGAACGGAAGGGAGAAGAAACTGTCGATCTGGTCCAGCGGCATCTGCACGACACCGGCGATACCCTCGCCAAACACCGCGAGCGAATTGCCGAAGACCCAGCCGTGCTCTACGTGCGCCAGCGGGATCAGGTTTTTCGGCCGCAACTCCGCGGCCAGGCCGATGCGCCCGTCGCGCGACAGCGCAACGTGAAAGATCCCCGCCGCATTCTTCAGAGGCAACCGCGCGGAAACCGCCTGATGCCGCGCATCGATCTCGGTGATCTCGGACGCCGGAGGCGCGCGAAAATGGCCGATGTTCGGGTAGACATGGCTGACGTAGAAGTGCGCGCCATCGGGTGATGCGGTAACGTAACTCGCGCCGCGTCCCCCCGCCAGGCGCTCGATATCCGCGCCACGCGTCAGGTCGATGATCGAGATGTCGTCCGAGAGCCGGTTCCCTACATAAAGCACGTTGCGCGCGGCATCCAAGGCGATGCCCGTAGGTTCGAAACCCGCCGGCAGAGTTCGCAGCACACGAAACGCCCCGGCATCGACCTCGCTCACCGTGTCGGACCACGAGTTGGTCACATAAAGCCTGCTTCCGTCAGGCGCGATGGCGATTCCGCGGGGAACTTGTCCGACCGCGACGCGCCCCGCGATAGCGCGGGTGGCGGTATCGATGGCTACCACCTCGCCGCTGCCGCTGCACACCACGTAGAGGCGTTTTCCGTCGGGCGAGAGGACCATATCGTCGGGGTTCCGGTAGCGGGTCCCGGCAGCCGCGCCTACGACGAAAATCAGTGCCCAAATCGCCCGCCGCATGGTCATTTCTCCGTGATCGTAATCACCTGGTCGGCGGCAACGCCTTCGAGAACCTGGCGCGTGCCGCTGGGCCACGTGACCGTGATGCGGTCCGCTTTCGCGCGGTTTCCAAGCCCGAAATGCAGGCGCGGATCGTTCTGGCTCAGATAGCCGGCCCCCGTGACCCGCTCCGCCGTCTGTTTCAATCCTCCGGCTTCGACCTCCACCTTCGCGCCGATGCCGTCGCGGTTGCTCTTCGTGCCCGCCAGCCGGATCATCAGCCAGTGGCGATTACCGGGAGAGACATTCCGAAGCAGGACTCCGGGCGCGCCGAGGTTCATCACGTAGGCGTCCACTTTGCCGTCGCCGTCGAAATCGGCGAAGCACGCGCCGCGGCCCACGGTCTTGAGCGCGAAGTACGGTCCCGCGGCCGTCGAGACGTCCTCGAATTTTCCGCCACCCACGCCGCGGAACACGGAATCCTCCTGCGGGATCAGGTGGATGAGCCCGCCGTGGACGATGAAAATGTCCTTCCAGCCGTCGTTATCGAAGTCGAAGACGCCCGTGCCCCAACTGGTGTATTGCGCGGTTCGCTGCGAGATCCCCGATTGCAGCGTCACGTCCGTAAACGGCAGCTTCCCGGAGTTTTGCAGCAGGCGGTTGTATTTCGAATCGCTTACCCAGAGGTCCGTGCGCCCGTCGTTGTTCATATCGAAAAAGACCGGACCCATGGCGGAAGTGGATTCGCCATCCTGCCCGAACGCGGCGCCGGCCTCGAGCGCGATCTCTTCAAACGTTCCGTCGCGGCGATTGTGAAACAGGAAATTTTCGGTCTTATCGTTGGCGACGTAAATGTCCGGGTAGCCGTCGCCGTCGAAATCGCCGGCAGTGACCCCCATGGTCCGCCCTTTATGTTTGGAGATGCCGGATTGCCCGCTGACGTCCACGAAACTTCCGTGGCAGGTGTTGTGAAACAGCAGGTTGGTATCTCCGGCATAGTCCAGCGGCCCGGGGTAGTTATCGGCGGCGTAGTAAGAGCGGTAAGTGGGGTCGAACTTCACATACCGGCCGACAAACAGGTCTACGCAGCCATCCCGGTCATAATCGAGCCAGGTTGCGCCGATGGCCCAGCCTTTCACGTCGAGGCCGGCTTTGGCCGTGACATCTTCGAACGTGCCGTCTCCTTTGTTGCGGTAGAGCGTGACGTGCCCGTAGTAGGTCACCAGCAGATCCGTGCGGCCATCGTTATCGAAATCGGCCGCGATCGCGGCAAACCCGAAGCCGTCGCCCTCCAGCCCGGCCTGTCCGGTCACATCGGTGAATTTCCCGCCGCCGTCGTTCCGGTAGAGGTGATTGTGCGGCATCACCGCCGGCGGCTGGCGCAAAGGATACGGATGCATGTCCTTGCCGAGGGGCCGTCCGCTCACTACGAACAGATCCGGCCTGCCGTCGCCGTTGTAATCGAACCAGGCGCACCCCGCGCCCGTGCTCTCCACCAGCGATCCCAGCCGCTCCGCTCCGAAGGAATGGGTGAAAGCGATGCCCGACTGGGGCGTGACATCCTCAAAGCGGATCGGGCCCGCTTCTTGCGCGCCCAGCACCGCGGCCAGGAGGGGCAACAGGTATAGTTTCATTGCGTGCGTCCATATTCGCCCAGCATCTTCACCGGGTCGAGCGTTTGATTCAGGATCTCCGGGACTTTGTTTTCGGGCGCGCGCTCCGGGCCCGCATGGCATCCCACGCAAATCCGCTGCTCGCTGGGGCGCATCCAGAACCAGTGCTCCTCGCCGCGCAGGCGGGCGCCCGCACGGTCCAGCAGTTCCATGCGAACCGGAACGTCGGCCGGCACTTCCACGAAAAAAGACCCGTCGGATGCCACGGCCGTCTGCCCCAGTACTTCGGGACGACCGCCCGCCCCGAGCATGTAGAACCGGACCGAGTGGACCTTGCCCTCGATCGGGTCCTTTGACTCCCTGACGTCGAGGCACATGAGGTTGCCGGCGGTCCGGGTTGGAACGAGCGCCGAAGGAAAGTCGCGGGGCGGAACGCGGGCTGCCACCACGACCGGCTCCACGGCGTTGAGTCTGCCGGGAGCTGGCAAACGGCCCATGCTGCCCGACGCGCCGTTGAGCGAGTAGATTCCGTATGGACCGCCGGACCGCGGCCGGGCCGCCGCCAGCCAGCGCCCGGGTTCCATCTCAGATACGGGGCCCGCGATCTCCAGGCCAAACGGCGGCAGTTTCTGCTGGAAAGCCAGCGCGGAAGTGAAGCGTGCGAGGCCTTCCGCCACGCTGAAAACGATATCTCCGGACCCAATCTGGCGGGCTCCCGAACGGCGGGGGCC
The DNA here is from genome assembly GCA_963796485.1 of Bryobacterales bacterium. Classification (GTDB taxonomy): domain Bacteria; phylum Acidobacteriota; class Terriglobia; order Bryobacterales; family Bryobacteraceae; genus CAWCDJ01. Next base: position 221,101 of record CAWCLV010000003.1, on the reverse strand, counting down.
ATGGTCGCAGCGCACCGACTCTACACCAGTGCCATCCGGATATACGGTGTAAAGATCGCCCAGCCATTCGAAGAGGATGCGGCCGTCGCGAAGAACGTCGTCCGTCAGGTACCACCCCGGCACGTGAGTCAGGACATCCGGTTTGGCGCGGCCCGGTTTGAGAACTTCGATCGTCGAACCCAGCGCCGTCCCGCGGGTGTAGGCGATTTTGCCGTAGGGCAGGTACAGCGGGCGAATGCAGGAATCGGAGTTCGCCGACACGCGCTTCGGCGTACCGCCCGAGACGCCGGTCTCCCAGATTTGCCACGGGTCCTCGCGGGTCTTTCGCCCGGAGAACAGAATGCGGCTTCCGTCGTAGGAGACGGCCGCATCGGCCGAAGCGAAGAAGCCCGGGACAAGCTCCTGCCGCCCCTGCGGGGTCATCAAAACCAGGTGTGCGCCGTCCGGGAAGCGGTCCCTGCCCTGGTTCCACGCCGCCGCGTCATACTTCGGGGTTTCCGTGTAGGTGTAAGAAGGCAGACCGCTTCGCAGTCCTTGGCCGCTTACCACTGCAGCCATAGGTAGAAGGAGCACCCCCCAAAGCGATTGCCGCATAATTCATCATATTAGGGTCCAGAACTACTTTTGCCAATCGTATAAAAGCACTACTGGGTGGTGGAGGCGGCCCGCGCGTCGCGGGCGACCGGTCTCAGCGCATGTAAAACAGGCTCAACCTTGGCAGTTTTGCCTTCTCGAGAAGGTTGCGCTCCAGATACTGCTTCTCGAGCATGGTGAGCTGGTCGGCGGTCATCTTGCCGCGGTAGGGACGAAGCTGCCGGTCGAGTTCCTGGCGCCCGGCGAGCATCTCCTCCTCCGTCTGCCGCGTGCGCGCCATCGCGATCATCTTCTCTTCCAGCACCGTAAGGCGCTGCTCCAGCTCTTCCAGATTGCCGTAATGCTGTTCCACTTCGGCCGCGAGCTTCCGCAGCGAGACGACGATCTCCGGGTAGTTATCGGAAAGCGCGTCCGCATTGCGTTCAAGATAGGCCCGCAGATCGTCGAGGGGAAAGGGTGGGGCCGTTTCCTTCCGCGGGGCGATCGTGCCGGCCATGATCTGCGCCTCGGTGAGCACCGCTTGGGCGCAGAACGCCAGGGAATTCACCATCTGCGTCTTCACCCGCCGGCTGCGCCATTTTTCGAACGCCGCATCGATGCCGCGCAGCACGGCTTCGAGCGGCACCTCGGAATTTTTCCAGCTTTCCACCAGCGCCCAGTCGAGCGGCGAAAGCAGGAACAGGCTAGTGCCGCGCGCGCGCTGAAAGTGCTCTTCGATTTCGGTGAAGTAGTTGAAGTAGTTCAGCAAGGGTGCGAGTATCTCCTCAGGGACCGCGCAACTGTCACGTCGTCCCCTAATGCAGCCCTCTTGATTAGCGACTTCGCTGCCGGGATCATCAGGCGCCGACGCGCAGCCTACTCACGCCGCCGGAGAAACGTCGATCTCCTTGGCAACACTAGTCGGTTTTGGCACGGGATCCCCGAATTCCGCGAGAGTCTTCAAGTGCCCCTCTATTGCCTCGCGAATATTCGCCTCCGTCTCTTCCAGTGTCGCTCCGGTCGTGATGCAACCGGGCAGATCCGGGACGTAAGCCGCCCAGTTGTTCTCGGCTTTCTCAAACACCACAGCAAACTTGACACTCATTTTCTGTCCTCCAACCCGGCCGCCTTCAGGATCGATTTAAGCGTGCCGACCGGCACATCGTCGCCCGGCCGTCCTGGGATCGTTACTACGTTTGGCTTCGAGGGGTGCTGATAGTGGTGATGACTTCCAGTCGTCGTTCCCGAACTTTCACGTCTCATTCTAACGGAAGCCGCCGCACGGTGATCGCCAAATACTTGCGCAGAAACGTTCAGCAAGGGTGCGTGCGTTCCCAGATCATCTGAAGGCCTTCGAGCGTCAGGTGCTCGTCCACGGTCTTGAGATAGCGCGAACCGTTGACGATCAATTGCGCCTGACCGCCCGTGGCCACCGTTTTCGTCTCGGGGCCCAGGGTGTCGATCATCCGTTCCAGGATTCCGTCGATCATGCCGAGGGCGCCGAAGTACAGGCCCGACCGCATGCTGGACACGGTGTTCGTCCCGATGACGTTCCGCGGCGGCCGGAAATCCACCAGCGGCAGCCGCGCCGTCTTGCTGAAGAGCGCGTCGATCGAGATGCCGATCCCGACCGCGATCGCGCCGCCCAGGTATTCGGCGTCTTTCGAAACCACGTCAAAATTGATCGTCGTCCCCATATCCACGACGACGCACGGGCCGCCGTACTTCTGGAACCCGGCGACGCCGTTCACCAGGCGGTCGGCGCCCACTTCGTACGGGTTGTCGTAGCGGATGGTGAGGCCCAGGTCCGTGTTCGGTCCGACGAACGCCGGCACGATGTGGAAGTACCGTTCAGCCATGAACCGGAGTGTCGCGTTGATCGGCGGGACGACGCTCGAAATGATCATACCTTCGACGGTGGCGATATCCAGGCCGGCCGGCGAAAACAGGTTGTGCAGCAGAATGCCCCATTCGTCGGCGGTCTGCTCGTGCACGGTGCGGAGCCGCCAGTGGCTCAACAGCCGGCGCCCTTCGAAAGCTCCAATCGTGATGTTGCTGTTGCCTGCGTCAAGAGCCAGCAGCACGTACGCCTCCTGCAAGAATCAGGGTATCGGTTCCGTCGTCCCGCCGCACAATCAGAAAGCCGTCGCGGTTGAGGCCGGCGGTCGTTCCTTCTATAGTGCCTTCGGGCAGGTCCACGGTGACGCGGCGTCCGGCCGCGTAACTCGAGGCGCGGGCGAAGAGGCGAAGGATGGTCTCGGTGTCCTCCGCGGTCATGGCGTCCGCCGCCGGCACGAGTGCCGCGATCAGATCGTCGCGCGAGATTTCATGCCCGGCGTGAAGCCGCAGCGAGGTGGCGATGCCCGCGAGCTCCGGCGGAAAACCGGTATGGTTCAGATTGATGCCGATCCCGGCGACCGCCTTGCGGCCGATCAGTTGCACCAGAATGCCCGCGACTTTCCGGTCTCCGAGCATCACGTCGTTCGGCCAGCGGATGTCGCAGCGGAGGCCCGTCACCTTTTCGATGGCGTCCACCGTGGCGAGCCCCAGCGCCAGCGTCACGAGCGGCGCCGGTTCGAGGACGATCGAGCAGTACAGGCCCGCCCCCGGCTCGGAGTGCCAGGTGTGCCCGTGACGGCCCTGTCCAGCCGTCTGCTCGTCCGCAATCACCACGTCGCCGATCTCCAGTTCCGCGGCGGTCCGCATCGTGGAGTCTACGGTGGCGAAGTGGAGGACGCGGCGGCTCACACCCACTCCAGCCGGAAGCTGATGTCCCTGGCGCGCGCGGAGTGCGTGATGGCTCCCGAGGAAACGAAATCAGCGCCGGCTTCGGCGTAGGCGCGGACGTTCTCCAGCGTGATGCCGCCCGAAAGCTCCACTTTCGCCCTGCCGCCAATCTCGCGGATCCACCCGGCGGCTTCGGCGGGCGTCAGGTTGTCGAGCAGCAGGTGCGCCGCGCCGGAGTCGAGCGCTTCGCGCAACTCCTCGCGCGTGCGGACCTCGATCTCGACCGGTTTCCCGGCGCCGCGCGTCCGCGCAATCGCGTTGCGGACTCCGCCCGCCGCCGTGATGTGGTTGTTCTTGATCAGGATGGCGTCGTAGAGCCCCATCCGGTGATTGGTGACGCCCCCGGCGGCGGCGGCGGCTTTCTCTAAAGCCCGCATCCCGGGGGTGGTCTTGCGCGTGTCGAGGATGCGGCACCCCGTTCCGGCCACCGCGTCCGAAAAGCGGCGCGCCAGCGTCGCAACCCCGCTCAAGCGTTGCAGGAAATTCAGAGCCACGCGCTCACGGGTGAGCAGGATGCGCGCGGGGCCGGCCACCTCGGCAATCACGTCTCCCTCGCCACAGGCATCGCCGTCGCGTTTGCGAAACACCGGCGCGTCGTAAAGCTCGCGCAGAAGGTCGAGCCCGGCGACCACCAGCGGCTCACGCGCCAGAAACTTCCCGCGCGCCATCTGCGCTTCGGGAACGCAGGCCTCGGTGGTGATATCGCCGGGCCCGACGTCTTCTTCGAGCGCGAGGCGCACGATCCCGGTCATAGAGCGTCGTCGATTTTGCGAAGCTGCGCTTCGTAGTCCGCGAGTTTCAGGCGAATGCTCCCGATCACCTTGGCGGGCGCCTTGCTGAGGAACGTCTCGTCCCCCAGTTGGCGGATCGAGTTCGCGATGTTCTTCACCAGCTGCTCGCGTTCCTTTTCGAGACGTTTGCGCTGGGCCTCCTGCTGCGCCTGCGGCACCTCCAGAACCAAATCGAACGTGGCTGTCGAGCGGATGGCCGCGGCTCTCGGCGCGGTGTCGGACCGGAACTCGAGCTTCACGTTCGCCAGTTTCTCGATAACTTCGGCATGCCGCCGGGCAACTTCGAGCGCCGAGTTGCGCGAGTACACCGTGCCTTGGAGGAGCTTCTTGGGATCCAGTTTGGCTTCTGTGCGTAGAGTCCGGGCCATGCTGACCAGTTCCTGCAGAACGGCGATTTCGCGCTCGGCTTCGTGGTCGGCCAGTTCCGGCCGGTATTGCGGATAATCGGCCACCGCGATCGATTGCGCACGTGTGGGGCGGTCGGCGGAGAGCCGCTGCCACAGTTCCTCGGTCAGGAACGGCATGGCCGGGTGCAGCAGGCGCAGCGCGGTCTCGAATGCCGCCAGCGTGTTGCGCCAGCCGGAGGTGAGTCCGGAGCCCTCCTCGAAGCGGAGTTTCTTCAGCTCCACGTACCAGTCGCAGAATTCGTGCCAGAAGAAGTGCCACAGCAACTGCGCGGCTTCGTGGTAGCGATAGGTCTCGATCGCGCGGTTCACCTGCTCCGCGCAACTGTTCAACCGGCTGAAGATCCAGCGGTCTTCGATCCGCGGATCGAGAGTCAGCGGATCCGGCTCGGGGAGAAACTTCGCGAGATCGTCCGGCACCCAGGGCTCCACGCCCGAGCGCTCCATGTTCAGGAACAGGAAGCGGGCCGCGTTCCATATCTTGTTGGCGAACGCCCGGGAGCTCTCCATGCGCTCTTCGGTGAGGACGATGTCCGTGCCGGGCGCGGCGCCCTGCAACAGCGCCATGCGGACGGCGTCGGTGCCGTACTTCTCCGTGACCACCAGCGGGTCCACCACGTTCCCGCGCGTCTTCGACATCTTCTGGCGCTCGGCGTCGCGCACCAGTCCGTGGATGTAGACCTGGCGGAACGGCACGTCGCCCATGAATTCCAGCCCCATCATGGCCATGCGGGCCACCCAGAAGAACAGGATGTCGAAGCCCGTGATCAGCAGGGAGGTCGGGTAGAAGACGCCCAGGTCCTCGGTCTCGTCCGGCCAGCCGAGGGTCGAAAACGGCCACAGGGCCGAGCTGAACCAGGTGTCGAGCACGTCCGTGTCCTGCTGGAGGGCCTTCGACCCGCAGCGCGGGCACGTGGTTGGCGTTTCGCGCGCCACCACGATCTCGTGACATTCGCCGCAGTGCCAGGCGGGGATGCGGTGGCCCCACCACAGCTGGCGCGAGATACACCAGTCGCGGATGTTGTACATCCACTCGAAGTAAGTCTTCGACCAGTTGGAGGGAATGAACTCGATCTTGCCGGTCTCCACAGCGTCGATCGCTTTTTCGGCGAGGGGCTTCGCCTTAACGAACCACTGGGTCGAGATCAGGGGCTCCACCACGGTCTTGCAGCGCTGGCAGGTGCCGAGGCTCAACGCGTAATCTTCGATTTTGACCAGGTCACCGCGTTCCTGGAGGTCCGCCACCACGCGGCGTCGCGCTTCGAAGCGATCGATGCCGGCGTAGCCGCCCGCCGCCCCGGTCATCACGCCGTTGTTGTCGATCACCTGGATCTTCGGAAGGTTGTGGCGGCGTCCCGCTTCGAAGTCGTTCATGTCGTGCGCCGGAGTGACCTTCACCACGCCCGTACCGAACGCGGGGTCGGCCAGGTCGTCCAGAATGATCGGGATCTCCCGGTCCATCAGCGGCAGTTGCACCGTCTTGCCGTGCAAGTCGAAATACCGCTGGTCTTTCGGGTTGATGGCCACGGCTGTGTCGCCGAGCATCGTCTCCGGTCGCGTGGTGGCTACGGTGACGAAGCGGCCGGGCATGCCGTTGACTGGGTAGCGGATGTGCCAGAGGTGGCCCTGAACGTCGCTGTGCGCCACTTCCAGGTCGGAAATGGCGGTGTGGCAGTTCGGGCACCAGTTAACCATGTACTCGCCGCGGTAAATCTGCCCCTTTTCATAGAGGCGGACGAAAACCTCGCGGACGGCGCGGGAAAGGCCGGCATCCAGGGTGAAACGCTCGCGCGACCAGTCGCAGCTGGTGCCCAGCCGGATCATCTGTTTCTTAATCGTGTCGCCGGATTGCGCTTTCCAATCCCAGACGCGCTTCTCGAACTCCTCGCGGCCCAAATCGCGGTAGTTGATACCCTCTTCGGCCAGTTTGCGCGCCACCACCATCTGGGTGGCGATGCCCGCGTGGTCGGTGCCGGGCAGCCACAGGGTGTTATCGCCCAGCATGCGGTGCCAGCGGACGGTGACGTCGATTTCGGTGTGTTCGAGCATGTGGCCGATATGCAGCGACCCGGTCACATTCGGCGGCGGAATGACCAGCGAAAATACGCGTCCCGCGCTCCTGGCGGAGGCGTGGAAGAGGCCGGAATCGATCCACCACTGGGCCCAATGCGGCTCGAACCGCTGGGGCTCGTACACTTTTTCCAGTTGCATGGGGAACTTACTATGATACCAGCAGGCGCCGTCTACCTGGTGCCGTGCACCAGGCCGTCATGCGCCTTCACATAGCGTTCCGTCTTCGGGTCGGAGGTGTTCCAGTGCGGGTCCTGGGCAGCGTCCGCCACCCGGTAGACGGCGAGAGCCACCGCGCGGTCCACCTTGGCCATGTTCTCGTAATCGATCTTCTGCCACTCGTCGCCGGGTTTGTGATAGTCGGGGAAAACGTAACCCACGGACAATGTGTGGGCGGGAATTCCGGCGTCGGCAAATGCCTGGTTGTCGCTGCGGGCAAAGAACGGATCGCTGCTTGCCTCGTCCTTCGCCACGGCGATTCCGAAAGCCGCGCCGGCTGTCTTCAGGTCGCCGGTAAGACTGGTGTAGTCGAAGCCGGTGGCGTTGAGAATGCCCACGCGCGGTCCGGTCACGTCATCGATCCGGCCCATCTGTTCGAGATTCAGATCGGCCACCGTTTTGGCAAGCGGGAAGATCGGGTGGGCCGCATAGTAGCGCGATCCAAGCAGCCCCATCTCCTCGCCGAAAAGCGCGATGAAGACGATGCTGCGCTTCGGCCGGGACGGGAGCGCGGCAAGAGTCCTTGCGATCTCGATCACCGATGCGGTTCCGCTGGCATCGTCGTTGGCGCCGTTGTAAATGTGGTCGCCCGGGCCCGTGCCGCGCACGCCCAGGTGGTCGTAATGCGCGGTGACGAGCACGTAGGAGTTTTTCAGAGCCGGGTCGGATCCGGGCAGCACGCCTACCACGTTCTTCAACTTCGCCGCGACCGTCAGGGGAGCCGCCACATGCAGGGATACCGTTCCCTCCAGCGGGCCGGCCGCCGCCGCGGCCAGCGCCTCGCGGATCGCCGGATCCCAGACCGCCAGAACCGGCACGGCCACCGCCGAAGCCTCCCGCAGCCGGGCATTCGTATTCGTGTTCAAGCCGGCGGTCCGAAGCAGGATGACCGCGGCCGGATGCAGCTTTCCAGCCATCGCCGGAATCCGCCGCAGCAGGGGAAATGCCATGCTCGCGGCATCGATAATCAGCACTTTGCCGTGAACCTGGTCCGCGGTGAGACCTTCGAGCGCGCTAAGATCGCCCGGCACTTTCAGGGCTCCGGCATGGCCCAGATCGACGCCCGCGGCATCCATCAATCCCAAGGTGCCTTTGGCTGCTTTCACCGCCTGGCCGCCCGTCTCCAGCGTCAGTTCGAGGCCGTCGAAGACCGGAGTCACGGTCTCAAACGCGGCGGTCTGGAAGTAGCCGTCATCCCCGGCGGGATCGAGGCCCGCGCGGCGGAACCCGGAGGCGACGAACTCGGCCGCCACATCGAGCCCCGGCGAAGGCGTTCCGCGGCCCTGCAGCGTATCCGACGCCAGGAAGGAGACGTCCGCCCGGAGGTCGTTCGCGGTCAGGCGGCTGGAAATATTCGCGGGTGCGGGAAGGCTCTGGCCGGCAGCGGCGCCGGCCAGGCAAACGGCTCCGAACGCCGCCAGGAAACGTGTATGCTTCATTTCGTTTTCAAATTGATGGTGCCGCGGCAACGCGGCGAGCCGCAACGGCAGCTCACATTATCGATCTTATCGGAAAACCGGTAGTCCACCGTAAGCTCCTCGCCCGGAAGAATCAGCCTGCGGCTCATATAGAGAATGTGGCCCCTCATAATGCAGCTATACAGGTTCGGATCGCAACTGTGGTTGATGATCTCGGCCCCGCTGCCGCACACCGCCCCGTCGATGGTCCAGTAATCATCCAGCGTGAAGAGATACGTGATATTGCCCTGTCCCCGACGCTTGGTTTCCCGGCGGCTGATGCGCTCGCCCGTATACTCGATTACCTTGCGGCGGGCGGGGATCCGTTCCAGGGCGTAAACGCCCCTCCGGTGGATCTTCGATTCCCGGATGGCCAGGCGAAAAGAGGTGTGGGCGGGGTCGATCGAGGGAGACTTGACGAGACTTGCCATGTGAGAAGGTGCAGCCCAATCGGATGGGCGCGGCTCTGTGACTAAGGATCGCACAGAGCCGCGGCTCCGGTCGAGACTATTGCCCCGCGGCGGTGGTGCTCCGCGGGCGTGCCGGTTCGGTCTTGCCCGCGTCCAGGTGGTCCCAGTTCAGAATGGCGTTGAATGCCAGGAAGAAAGTCCCCTGGGTCTGCCAGCGCCAGAAAGGCCGCAGCGCGAACATGACGACGTGCCCTTTGCCGAGCGGCAGGTCTAGCGCGGCCGCGCGGTTCTCCAGCGCTTCGCCCCCGGCGAGCGTGCCGGAGAGCAGCATATCGTTCGGGTTAGAGGGAAATCTCACGATCACGCGAGGTCGCTCCTCCGGGCCTGCGGCGAACGCACCTCCCCGCCCGCCCCGTCCGCCGCCGCGCCCGGCCGGCGCCGCTCCGGCTGCCGGCGCACCCCCGGGCTCCAGCGGAGCCACGTGGATGGGAACCGCGTTCGGCGTCATGTTCTGGCCCAGATCGCTTCCGGGACCGCCGGCGCGCCCGCCAAAGCCTCCGAATCCTCCGAATCCTCCGGTGGCGGCCGGGACGTTGAGCACCGGGTCCTGGTTGAAGTAGATGGGCAGATCCTTACCCTCATAGCCATAGGCGATCGGGCTCTTCAGGTCGGCCAGCACACCCCTCAGGATCGACCCGCGAACGAAAAGCTGCTGCGGGTGTTCCACCGTGACGCCGCTACCCAGTGCGTAGTCCGCCATCAGCGAAGCGGTCGAGCCTTCGACAATCAGCGTCCCGCCTTCCTGAACGAAGCGGGCCAGTTCCTCGAGCCCGAGGAGCCCCATCCCGCTGCGGATATCGTCGCTCTGGTCGAGCGTCCCGAGGTTAGGGGTCTGCGGCGTCTTCTTGTATGGCAGCGGAACGGCGCCCGTCATGGGGATGCCCGCCAGCATGCTCTGCGTGGTGCCGCCCACGTGCGGAAAGACGATCACATCGTATTTCGAGCGCAGGTTGCCCTCGCGGAGTTTCTGGTCGGCAAAATAGGTGTACGGAACCCCGTAGTAGTCGAGCGCCGCCCTTACCCAGCCTTCGTCCTGCGTGCGCGACCAGGAATGCACGTAGCCGATCCGCGGAATCGTCGAATCATGCGTTTTCACCGCGGGAGCGGAGTCGAGCGCCCAGGCGGAAAGTCCCAGTTCGCGCAACTCGGGTTCCAGCCGTGCCCGGTCGGCGTTCGGAATCACGAAGGCGCCGGCCCGGAAATGGTGGCCGGCGGCGTCGAAGTCGTCCTCCGCGATCTGCATCCGGACACCCTGGTTCCGGTAGCGGAAGGACATCAGCGAATTGTCGCTGGTGTGCTCCACCAGCAGCGTGCCGCCGCTGCCCTGAACTCCTCCCGCCGCCCGGGCGTCGGCCGTCAGCAGCTTCATGGGAGCATCCAGAATCGACTTGTCGGAAACCGGCAGCGTCTTCACGTCGCGCATGTACTGCATCGTCCAGCCGGTATCGTCGTAGGGTCGCGGATTGGCCGGCGGATAGTTCTGCACGCTGAGGTACATGTCCACCAGCGTGTGATAGGGTTGGTCGCCGCGAATGATATAGTCGCCCGCCGCGACGGAGACCTCGCCGGCCTTGAAAGCGGAAGTCGCCACGCTGATCTCGGCGCCCTGGCGGCGCAGTTCGTTCACCATGTCGGCGGCGTCTTCTTTGCGGCGCTGGCCCGCCGGTATCACCCAGGCGTAGTTCGGGCCGTTCTTGCCCTTCTCGACCGCGCGTTTGTTCTTCAGCCAGTAGTTTTCCAGATATAACTCGTGCTCGGTTGCCACCTTGTGAAGCGCCAGCAGGATGGCCGATTCCTGAATGTTGGTGTTGTTCCTGGGGCCCCACTTGATGGATGGCAGCGGCGGATTGGGCCGGTACCACTCGCGGCTGGTCTGGGTCGCGCTCAACTGGAGATTCTCCTGCACATCCGGGCCGTAGCTCTGCACTTCATAGAAGCGTCCGAACGAGTTATGCGTCAGCGCGATCCAAAAAAGATAATTCGGCACCCAGCCGTCATAGAAGCCGTATGTGAACACGCCGGGGACGCCGCGTTTCGCCATTTCCATTACTTCGGTTTCCGCCAGCAGCCACCACTCGTCGATCTGAATCGGGTCGAGCGAGGGGTTGTACGGCCCGGTTCCCGTCGAAACGTAAAGGTACGATTGCGCTTCGTGGAGGTCGTGCAGGACCGTCGGGTGCCATTCGAGCACGGCCTGCGTGAAGTTGCGGGTAATGGCCAGGTACTGCCCCATGCCATCGCGATTGTTATCGTGCTGGACGTATTTGCCCCAGTACATCAGGGGCAGCCGCGGGGCGCCCTGCGGCAGCTTCTTATTGAAGTAATAGGTATCGACTTCCTTATCGCGGCCGTCCACTTCGATCACGGGCGTGATGAACGTGATGACGTTGTTGCGGATTGCCTGAACGAACGGCGTCTCTTCCACCGTCAGCCGGTAAGCCAATTCGATGAGCATCTCGGGTCCGCCGGTTTCGGGGGAATGGATGCCGCTCGCCGCCCAGTAAAGCGGCTTCCCGGTCTTGATCAACCGCTGCGCCTGCTCTTCGGTAATCTTGCGCGGGTCTCCCAACTTCGCGAGGTCGTCCTTATATTTGTCGAGATCCCGGATGGTGGCCTCGTCCGCGATGGCCAGGATGACCTGGTCGCGGCCCTCCTCGGTCTTCCCGATCTTCCAGAACTTCGCCCGCGGCGAGGCCTTGGCCAGCGCTTCGTAATAGCGATAGATATCTTCCGCGTAAGTCAGCTCGCCTGGTTTGCCGGGAATCCGGCCGAAGAACTTGAGGGGCGAAGGCACCGTCTCGGAAGCCGGCATGTGGTCTACCAGTTCCGTAGTGATGCGCGGATCCTGAAGGTATTCCTTGATGAGGCGCGTGTACTCCTCATCCATTCTCTGGGGCTGCACAGCGGCGGCCGCGGGCTTCGCCTTCTTCTTCGATTGCGCCGGCATTGGCCCGGCGGTGAGGACTATCAGCAGCAACGCACTTCCGTAAGCGGCAAGCTTCATGCGAGACATCCTTGGGATCGGGATTTAAAAGGCATAGCGCTTTCGGAGGCGCGTGTCAACTTCTGCCCGGCCGGGTTGCGCCGCAGGGAGCGGTGTTCCCGGAATGGCTTAAAGTCAAAACCGGGCAGGCCAGGAGGCCTGCCCCACTTGCGCGCGTCGGTACGTGGGGCAGGCCTCCTGGCCTGCCCGGTTTGAAAGCTTCGGTCACGGTCTCGGAGTAGTAGCAGCGCAATTACTGCTCACGCCCCACTACTCGATCCAGCCGCCGCCAAGCACCAGGTCGCCGTCATAGAAAACGGCGCCCTGCCCGGGAGTCACGGCGCGCTGCGGTTGGTCGAAGGTCACCTCGACGGCGTCTCCGGCCGGTCGCAGCGTTGCGGCGGATCCGGCGTGCTTGTTCCGGATCTTCACTTGCGCAAGCCGCGGTCCGTCAAGCCCCGCGATGGAAATCCAGTTGATGTCTTTCACCAGGAACCGGCCCTTCAGCAGGTCGTCGTTGCTCCCGACCGTGACGCGCTGAGATTGCGCGTCGGTCGAGATGACGTAGAGCGGTTCCCCCGCCGCGATCCCGAGGCCGCGCCGCTGGCCAACGGTGAAATGGTGGACGCCGTCGTGCTCTCCCAGGCGCCGGCCCTCCGTGTTTACGATCTCGCCGCGTGTCGTAGCCGGTGCGACGCCTGCCTCTTTCAGGTACGCGTTCATAAACGCCGCGTAATCGCCGTTTGGCACGAAGCAGATTTCCTGGCTATCCCCCTTGGCCGCAACCGCGAGGTCCATAGATCGCGCCAGGTCGCGCACTTCCGGCTTGGTCAACTCGCCGAGGGGAAAGATGGTGCGCGCCAGTTGCGCCTGCGTCAGGCCGAAAAGAAAATACGTCTGGTCCTTCGAGGCGTCTACTGCCCGAAGAAGTTGGAAGCGGCCGGAGGGCTCGTCGTACCGCACCCGGGCATAATGACCGGTGGCCACCAGGTGCGCGCCCGCCGCGTCCGCCATTTCCAAAAAGCGGTCGAACTTGATGTAGTTGTTGCACAGCGTGCAGGGAATGGGAGTGCGCCCCGCCAGGTACTCATCGACGAATGGTCTCACCACCTTCTCTTCGAACTGCTGTTCGAAGTTGACGACGTAGTAGGGCACGCCGATCTGCTCGGCGACTCGGCGGGCGTCGTACACGTCGTCGAGCGAGCAGCAGCGGCCGGTCGCGCCTTCGTTCGAAAGCTCGGGCAGGCGCCGCTGGTTCCACAATTGCATCGTCATGCCCACAATGCTGTGGCCCTGGCGGACCAGCAGGGCGGCGACCGTGGAGCTATCCACCCCGCCGCTCATCGCGACTGCAATGGGAAGCTCAGGCATTGACGGAAATGCGGCGCAGATGGACAACCGAAGCGATCAGCGCGTCCAGCAGCGCATCCACCTGCGCGGGGGTATTGTCCCGGCCCAGCGAGAACCGCATGCTGGCGCGGGCGCGATCGGCCGACAAGCCAATCGCAGTCAGCACGTGGGACGGCGTGATGGCACCCGAGGAGCACGCCGCGCCGGTGGAAACCGCGAAGCCGCGCAGGTCCAGCGCGATCACCATGGCCTCTCCGTCTATGCCGTCGAAATAAATGTTGCTCGTGTTCGGGACGCGGTTCCAGCGCGAGCCGTTGACTCCTGTGCCCGGAATGCGCTCCAGCACGGCGTTCTCCAGGCGGTCGCGGAGCCCTCCGAGGCGCTCGGAGTCGCTCGCCAGATTGCGGCCCGCCAGTTCCGCTGCCGCTCCGAAAGCCGCCGCGCCGGGCACATTTTCGGTCCCCGGACGCTTGTCGCGCTCGTGGTGGCCGCCGAACAGTACCGGTGCCAACCGCGTGCCCTTGCGTACGTACAGCGCGCCGATTCCCTTCGGACCGTAGAGCTTGTGGCTGCTCATGCTGTAGAGGTCCACGCCCAGCGCGCTCACGTCCACGGGAATCTTTCCCAGCGCCTGCACGCCATCCACATGCAGCACGGCGCCTGAGTCGCGCGCGATGCGGGCGATTTCCGCGATGGGCTGAATGGTCCCGAGTTCGTTATTGGCGTGCATCACGGAGACCAGCACGGTTTCCGGCCGCATCGCCCGGCGGATATCGTCCGCGTTGACCACGCCCGCGGCGGGTACCTTCACCCTGGTCAGCGCAATACCCTGGCGCTCGAGTTCCATGCACGTGGCCAGAACCGCCGGATGCTCGATCGTCGTGGTGACGATATGCCGGGACGGCCCTTCGCTCGCGCGCACCACACCCTGGATCGCAAGATTGTCGGCCTCGGTGCCTCCCGCGGTGAAGACGATTTCCCCGGGCTCCGCATGGATCAGCGAAGCCACCTGGCGGCGCGCCGTTTCCAGCCGCTGTTTGGCCCCCTGGCCGAAATGGTGGATGCTCGACGCGTTACCATACGTTTGACCGAGACACGACACCATGGCCTCCAGGACCTCCGGAGCTACGGGTGTGGTGGCGTTGTGGTCAAAATAGAAGTGCTGCACGTAGCTCTATTTTAGCAATGCCCAAAGCGATTCTTACCCTCACCACCGATTTCGGACTCACCGACCATTACGTGGCGGCCATGAAAGGCGTCATCCTGGGGATCTGCCCGCAGGCGCAGATCGTGGATATCACCCACCAAATCACCCCCTTCGAGATCACCGAGGGTTCCTACGTCATCGCCCAGGCGTGGAAGTGGTTTCCGAAAAAGACGGTCCACGTGGTGGTGGTCGATCCGGGAGTGGGGAGCGCCCGGCGGCCAATCCTGATGGAGGCGGGCGGCCACTACTTCATCGCCCCGGATAACGGCGTGCTCTCGATGATCTACAACGCGGAGAAGCACAAGATACGGCTCATCTCGAACGAGCGGTGGTTTCGAACGCCGGTCAGCCGCACCTTCCACGGCCGCGATATCTTCGCGCCCTCGGCGGCCCACATCGCCGCCGGCGCACGCCCTTCGCTCGCCGGAAAGCTGATCGAAGATTATCTGCGGCCCTCATTCACCAAACCTCTCCGCGGCGGCAAGCGCACCTGGAACGGCCAGGTGCTGAAGATCGACCATTTCGGCAACCTCATCACCAACTTCCACAAGGAAGATTTTCCGGACCTGGAACGGCGCAATTTCAGCATGTCGGTAGGGCCGTGCGAGGTTACCGTGCTGGCCCGCAACTATACCGAGACCAGTCCCGGAGAGTTGTTCGTGATCGCCGGCAGTTCCGGATACTACGAAGTCTCGATTAACCAGGGGTCGGCGGCAAAACGGATCGGGTGCGCCGCGGGTGGGCCGGTCGAGCTGATGCTTCTGTCGTGAGTCAGGCGCTGAACAAGCCCTGGCCAAAAGCAGCCGTTCTTACGCCGCGCCGTGCTTCATGGCGGAGGCTGCCGGTTCGAGGGCGTGCAGGATGCGCTCCAGTTCGCGCTCCTGCAACGGCTTGAAGAGAACGAAGCAGCCGTCGCCTTCGAAATCCGCCGCCAGTTCCGCGTCGTACCCGTCGGCCAGCAGGATAAATCCTCCGACTCGCGAGTGCATCCTCTCCGACAACTCCACCCAATTCAAGCCGGGAGCGCGTACGGAACAGAACGCCGCGTCGAAACGCATGCGATGGGCCAGTTCCAGGCCGGTATCGGCGTCCGGCACCGGAACCACGCGGAATCCGCGCGCTGCCAGAAGCGTAGTCAATTGCCGCTGCGCCGCGTCGTCGGGCTCGATCAGCATTCCCGTCATGCTGCGTGACGACTCATAGGCAGGACGGGCGCCTCCGGGCGCTACGCCCGCCCGCTCCTTCGCAATGAGGGGCAGTTCCACTTCGAAACGCGGCTCGGAATTGGCCTTCTCGATCAGCCGGACCTCTCCGCCGTGCCCCGCGATCACGCTGCGGGTCACTCCCAAAACCGCGGCGGTGTCCTCCGGCTTGCAGGATTGGGGATGCGCATTGAACGCAATCTCCACGAGCAGCCGTTTGGCCAGGACGCTCGTCCGGATGGTGATAATCTTCGGGTTCACCTCTGCCAGGGACTGTTCGGCGTGTACCAGCAGGTTCAAAAATACCTGTTCCAGTTGGCCCTGCGATCCCAAAACGTGGTGCGGTTCGCGGGTGGTCAGGTCGCGAATCTTGATCCCCGATGCTTTCCAGTCGCCTTCCCGGAAGTCGATCAGGTTTTTCAGCAGGGCTCCCAAAGAGACCGGACGGGCTTCGCCTTGCTCCGCCGAGGCAAAGGAGACCAGGCGCGAAACCATGGCCGCCGCTTTCTGGGCCTCCACCGCAATGGTCGAGATCTCCCGTTCGTCCGAGCCGGAGCCGGATTTTTCGAGCAGCCGCCGCGCCAGGGCGGAGATGGACGCCAGCGGCGTCTGAAGCTCGCTCACCACTCCCGAAATCAACCGGCCGACGGCGGCCAGTTTCTCGGTGCGGAACAACTGCTCCTGAACCGAGCGCTGCTCCAGAAGCCGCACGGCCACACCGGCTTGATTGCCCATGTGCTGTGCCAGTTCCTGCTCGTCCGGCGTGAAGTCCCGCACGCGATCGTCCTGGTCGAGTTCGAGAACCCCCATCACTTCGCCCTGCGCGAACATCGGCACGAACAGCAGGGATTTCGGCGTATCCGCCGCCTGCCCTCCGATGGGGAACGGGCTGCGGTCGATATCCGGTATCACCAGAAGAGTGCGGTAGTGGAAGCACGCCACGGCGCCCGCCTGCGTTCCGCCGGGCGGCGACGAGAGCGAAATCGAGGCCGGGGCGCTCGACTCGCCGGCAACCGTCTCCAGCGTTTTGGCGCTCCGGTTCAGCACGTGGAGGCGGACCCGCGAAACCGCAAGAATGCTCGGTAATGCCGACGACAGATGCTCCAGAACTTTCTCGACCGACGTCGCGCTCAGAATCTCCTCGCCCAACTGATAAGTCCGCCGCACGCGTGCCCGCTGGTTCTTCATGCGGCGCTCCCGGTTCCACCAAAGAAACGCCACCAGAACCAGCAACCCCGCTCCGGTAATGACGAGCGGCGGAGAGAAGCCTCCTCCCTTGCGGCCGATGATTGCGATATCGGACGCTTGCTCTGCCAGTAACTCAAAGCTGGAGTTGTACGGCGGTCGCGTGCAGTATTGGAACGCCACGCCGGTGAAGCGGACACGGTCGCCCACCGCATAGCCGTCGAGTTCCCCCGAGCCTTTAGGGTCCTTGCGAGGGAAGAAGAGACGGTACTTCTCGGTGGTCCCGACCGTAAAGTACGGACCGGCGCTGGTCTCGCCGACCTCCCGGATCACCCCTTCGCTCCGGACCAGGAGGCCCAGAGTATGGAATTCCGTAAGGGCTTCGAGAGGAACGTCCAGGGGCGTGGGCACCGGTTTCCGCCCGACCTTCGTAACCTGATCCGTCAGCAGGGTCGCCATACCGGCCACTCTCGCGATCGTTCCGGTGGCCTCTACTTCATCTCCGGGATGGAGACTGTCGAGAAGATTGCTTTCCGGGTTGGATTGCAGCGCGCCCCCGGCGCGGTCGTCCTGGATTCCCAGAATCGTGTATCCCGGGAACCGGTAGTGCGGGGAGTTGACGACGCCCCGAACCGTCACCTTGCGATTCAGATAAGTGGGCGAATAGTCCGGCGCCGAGCGCGCACCGGCATCACGCAGCGAAAGCCGGGTTTGCCCGGACACACTGACGCACGACCCTGCCAGGCAGAGCCCTACGGCCAAAACCCTCGCGATTCTCACGCTGCCTTTTGCACAGCAAGCCATGAACGTAAACAACTGCTCGTGAAATTATCTATGTTAATACTAGTACCTGGCAAGTTGCCATGAGTAGTACGTACTCCTACTATCCTCATGCCAGCCGCTTTGGCGGCGGCGACACCCGAATAAGAGTCCTCGAATACGATGCAATTTGCCGCCGAAAAGCCTAATAAATCAGCGGCTTTGAGGTAAATCTCCGGATCGGGCTTGGGATTGGCCACCTGATGGCCGTCCACGACAATCTGGAAATAGCCGCGCAAGCACGCGCGATCCAGCAGAAAGTCGATATTGGCCGGCTCGGCATTCGATGCCAGCGCCGTCGGCACTCCCCGCTGTTGCTCGAGAAAATCCCGTAGACCGGGGACGAGCAGCCCCTCGACGCGATCCGCAATCATTTCCCGATAGAGCGCCTCTTTCGCCGCTCCCCGGGCGGCGATTTCCTCCGCCGCAAGATGCGCGCCGAAAAAATCGCGGATGATATCGTCGTTACGCTTCCCGTACATCCGCTGGTGCATCTCCTCCGTAGTCTCGATGCCATAGCGGCGGTTGAACGCCTCCCACGATTCCCGGTGAGCCGGATTGGAATCGACGATCACCCCGTCCATGTCGAAAATGAATGCCAGCCCAGCGGCGGCAATTCCCGCCATCCGATCGCTCACTCTCCGGGCACGCTCCTCAGGTTCTGGCCGAGCCATTCCAGGTACGCTCCGGAGCCATCCACGATCGGAATCGAGATCACCTCGGGCAGTTCGTAGGAATGCGCCGCTACCAGCTCGCGCCGAAGCTCATCGAACAATTCCCGCGACGACTTGATCACAAGCAACGCCTCATCCGCTTCCTCCATGGCTCCCTGCCAGCGATACACGCTGCGCACCCGCGGCACTATATTTACGCAGGCCGCGAGCCGCGCCTCGACGAGCTTGCGAGCCAGTTTCACGGCCTCGATCTCGTCGCTGCATGTGCTGAAGACGACAATCTTATCGGTCATCGGAAAAAAAGCGGAGCGACTCCGGTTAGCAATGGTAACATTATCTTCCGGGCCGCAAGTTTCATGAAATCCTCCATCACCCGAATTGCCTACCTGCTTGCCTTCCTGGTGGTCGCGGGCTATGCCGTAGCGACTCTTCGAGGTCCCAGGGGAGTGAGCGCCCTGTTGGTCAAAGAAACCCAGATCAAGGAAATGGAAGTCCGGAATACTACCCTGGCGCGCGAGATCGAGCGCAAGCGGGAGCACATTAAGCGGCTTTCCGATAATTCCGCCGAACAGGAATTGGAAATTCGGGACCGGCTGAAGCTGGTCAACCCCACGGACAAAGTCTACATCATCGGCGCCCCCGCCAGGAAATAGATCAGCCGGCCACGCGCAGCACCGCCGCGCCGCGGATCGCATCGTTCTTTAGCAGGTCCAACGCTTCGTTGGCTTCCTCCAGCGGAAACTCCCGCACCTGGGTGTGGATCGGAATCTCGGCCGCGATCTTCAGAAAATCCCGCCCATCCCGGCGGGTGTTGTTCGCGACGCTCCGGACCACGCGCTCGTAATACAGCAGCCCGTAGTCGATCGGAGGCGTCGGGCTCATGTGGATCCCGCCGAGCGCCACCGTTCCGCCTCGTTTTAGCACACGCAGGGCCGCGGGAACCAACTCTCCGGCGGGTGCAAAAACCAGCGCGGCATCCAATTTGACGGGCGGCTCGTCGAAAGATCCGCCGAACCAGACCGCGCCCAACTCTCTGGCCAGTTGCCGGTGGCGCTCGTCCCGCGAGAACGCATAGACGGCAATATTCCAGTGCCGCGCCACCTGGATACAGACGTGCGCCGCCGCGCCGAACCCGTACATGCCGACTGAGCCTCCGGGAGCCACGCCCGAGAGGCGGAGAGTCCGGAAGCCGATGATCCCGGCGCAAAGCAGGGGGGCCGCGTGGAGATCGCTGAACCCTTCCGGCAGTCTGTAAACGAAGTCTTCCGGCGCGCGGACGTACTCGGCGTAGCCTCCGTCCACCGTCCAGCCGGTGAAGGTCGCATTCTCGCAAAGGTTCTCGCGGCCGGTGCGGCAGTACTCGCAAGTGCCATCCGTACGATGCAGCCATGGGACCCCGACCCGGGTGCCCACCGGGATAGCGGCGCCCGGCCCCAGTTCTTCCACCGTTCCAGCCACCTGGTGTCCCGGAATGACCGGCGATTTGCGGGGCGGCAGTTCGCCCTCCGCCACGTGCAGATCGGTGCGGCAGACTCCGCAGACATGAACCTTGATCAGCACCTCGCCGGGGCCGGGCCGCGGTTTGGGGATTTCAGCCAGCCGGAGGGGACGCGATTCGATCGGCCCCGGGTGATCCAGAAGGCACGCGCGCATCACCTTCAGCTTATACCCCGAGGTATGCTAAGTAGGCGAGCCCCGCTCGCCTGGGCAGGCCAGGAGGCCTACCCTACCTGACGGAACGCATGGCCAAACGCTTCATGATTGTGGTGGTCGGCGCCGGGATCGGTTCCCTGGCCGGCCTGTTCGTGTCTTTTCTGGGGGTGGGCAACGCGGCCCTGATCGTCGGCGCGGTGGTCGGCGGAGCCCTCCCGCTGCTGGTTCTCGGCCCCCCGGGACGTTAGTAGGCTAGGCCTCCCGGCCTGCCCCAGGCGAGCAGGGCTCGCCCACCAACATGCAGAACGCAACGGGACCCTGACCATCGGGTCGCTCGCGGCCCTCCGGGACGTTAGCTTTCGACCCGAAAGGTACTTTCCACACAAAATCCGCCTTGCTTTGCATCAAAGCAGACAGTAAAGTCTGGGATGGGGGATTTTCAATGGCATTTTGCGCAACGTGTGGGTCGCCCGTCGAAGGGAAGTTTTGTGCGAAGTGTGGAAGTGCCGTGGCAGCGGCTGCCGCGGGAGCCGCGCCTTCGGCTCCGCCTCCGCCTCCGCAGGCGGCGCCCGGGTATCAGCAGCCCTACCAGCAGCCCGGATATCAGCAACAAGGGTTCCAGCAGCCCGGTTACCAGCAGCCCGGGTATCAGGCGGGTCCCGCGCCGGCCGCCGCGCCGGGAGCCATGGCCGATAACGTCGCTTCGGCGCTGTGCTACGTCTTGGGCCTGCTGACCGGGATCATCTTCCTGGTGATCGCGCCCTATAACCAGAACCGCACGGTC
The DNA here is from genome assembly GCA_963796485.1 of Bryobacterales bacterium. Lineage (GTDB taxonomy): Bacteria > Acidobacteriota > Terriglobia > Bryobacterales > Bryobacteraceae > CAWCDJ01. Next base: position 200,473 of record CAWCLV010000003.1, on the reverse strand, counting down.
CGGTTCCATGCCTTCCAGTCGATTTTCCTGAACGTCGCCTGGATCGGCTTCTGGATCGTGATCAATGTTGTGTTTTCGATGCTGCACTTCTTCACGCTGCTGTTCCTGTCGCCGCTGATCGGGCTGGCGTTCTTCGTGCTCTGGGTCTACATGTTGGTTGCGGCTTACCAGGGAAAGAAGGTCATGCTGCCGGTGATCGGCGCTCTCGCCGAACAGCAGGCCTGAATCCCGGTTCCGGCGGGGGCGGGGAACACAAAACCGCCCCCGTACGTCCCAATACCGTGAAGCACACTCTTGCCCTGCTGGCGGTTGCGCAGTTCGCCGCGGCCCAGGCGCCGGTCATTGGAGACATCAACTTCTACGGGTTGCGGAAGACTCAGCCCGAGCGCGTCCTTTCGACACTCCATATTCAACCGGGAGGCGCGCTGCCGGCTTCCAAGGGCGATATGGAGGAGCGCATCGCCGGCATGCCGGAAGTCGTGCTGGCGCGGGTCGAGGCAGTCTGCTGCGAAGGCAAATCCAGCACGCTCTTCATCGGAGTCGAAGAACGCGGAGCGCCGCACCCGGCCTTCCGTTCGGACCCGCAGGGCAACGCGTCGCTGCCCGCCTCCATCACGGACGCCTACTTCGGGTTCCTGGCCGCCGTACAGCGCGCCGCCAGCCGGGGAAATGCCGCGGAGGATCTCACCACGGGACAATCGCGGATGGCCGATCCCGCCGCGCGGAAGTTCCAGGAGCAGTTTTCCGGCTTCGCCGCCGCGCACCTTGCCGATCTCCAGAACGTAATGCGGGAAGCTGCCGACCCCGACCAGCGCGCCATGGCCGTCGCGATTCTCGGTTACGCCCCAAAGAAGACGGAGATCGTTGCCGACCTGCAATTCGCCCTTCAGGATCCGGATGAAGCCGTGCGCGCCAACGCCGTCAGGGCGCTCAATGCGATTGCCGTACTGGCAGCCCGCGAACCGAATTTGAAGATCGTCATCGAACCCACGTGGTTTGTCGAGATGTTGAACTCCATCGTGTTGAGCGATCGCATGGAAGCGGTCAAAGCCCTGCTCACCCTGACCGACCACGACGGCCACGGCGCCATCGAACAGGTCCGCGAGCGCGCGCTGCCGGCGCTGGCCGAAATGTCCCGCTGGAAATCTCCGGCATACGCGCTGCCGCCCTTCATGCTGATCGGCCGCGTGGCGGGCATGACCGACAATCAGATCCAGCGCAATTGGGAAAAGGGCGATCGCGAAAGCGTCATCCGGAAGGCGCTCGGTCCCGCCGGCGGCAAACGCCGGGAAGAGTAGCTGCACTACAATAAGGGAGTCCTCCGGGCGCTCATGGCACTCACGAGAAGGCAGGTTCTGGCGGCCGTCGCGGCCGGCGCCACTCGCGCCGCCGCCCAATCCCGCCGCGGCAACGGGCCGAAGCCGCGGATCACCCCGGCCGTTTGCCTCTACTCCCAAGTCCTGGTCAAAATCCCTTATGACGATCTCGGCCCGGTTCTCCGCGATCTCGGCGTAGACGGTTGCGATCTCACGGTCTGGCACGGCGGCCACGTCGATCCGGAGGACTCCTCGGTGGACATGATGCGCTCGGTGGAGGCTATCACCGGCGTGGGGCTGGACGTCCCCGTGATCAGCACCGCCTACACCTCCCTCGCCGATCCGACCATCCGCAACGTCCTGGCGATATCGGGCGAGATGGGCGTCCCGCTCTTCCGCGCCGGTCTCTGGCCGTATACGCCGGGCGTACCCGTGGAGGCGCGGCTGGCGCAGGTGCAGCGCGAGATCGCCGGGCTGGCGTCACTCGCGCGCGCGGTCAACATGTCTATGGCGCTCCAGAACGTGGCGGGCGATAATGTCGGACAGTCCATCTGGGACACCAACCTGTTGATTCGCGGAATGGATGCGCGCACCGTCGGCTACGATTTCGATGCCGGATACGCGACCGCCGAAGGCGGCGTGGGCGGTTGGAATGTCGCCCTGCAACTGGTGCTGCCACGGCTCAAAATGCTGAGTCTGCGCGATTTCTACTGGAGCAAGGAAGGCGGCTCCTGGAAGCGCGTCCCCTGCGCGCTCGGCGAAGGCATGGTGGAGTGGGGCAAGGTCTTCGCTGCGCTGGCGGGCGCGCACTTCAACGGTCCGGTTTCCGTCGCGGTGGATTACCAGCCCAAGGATCAGCTCGGCGCCATCCGCCACGACGTGGATTTCATCAGGAAGCAGATTCACACCGCTTACGGAGGCGCGTGATGCAAGCGCAGCGGCGCTTCTGGTCGGTCGTCATTCTCGGCGGGGCGCTGATTGGAGGCGTGTACGCCTTTCAGCGTCCCTTTCGCGTCTACCGCAGCCTCGAAGCGTACGACAATATTCCGCTGCCGCCGGACTGGCAGGAGCAGACGGAATGGGTGCAGGCCAGGCTGATGTATCCGCAGCATCCCGAAGCGCGCTTCGCCCGGTTCTCGCGCCGCTTCGGCGGGATGTTCGACTGGCGCCAGGGCGGCACCAGTTGGAGCCAGGATTATCCGCGGGCCGACCGCCACTTCGCCCAGGCCCTCCGCCGCCTGACGCGGGTCCACGCGCGCTCGGTCGAGCAGCCCGTCAACCCCGACGATACGGACGATTTCTACAACTGGCCGTGGCTGGTGGCCGGAGAAATGGGCGACTGGAAACTCACTCCCGCCCAGATCAAAGTGGTGCGCGAATTCCTCCTGCGCGGCGGTTTCCTCATGCTCGATGATTTCTGGGGCCCCGAAGAGTACGCCCGCTTCGACGAGACTATGAGTAAGATCTTCCCCGACCGCGCGGTGGTGGACATCCCGGACAAGGATTCGATTTTCCACACGGTTTACGATCTTGACGACCGCTACCAGGTGCTCGGCCAGTGGGCGCTATACGGCAACCGCCAGAATTACCGCGCCGCCGGCACGGTTCCCCACTGGATGGGCATATATGACGACAAAGGCCGCGTAATGGTCGCGATCAGCTTCAACAGCGACCTCGGCGACTCCTGGGAATGGGCCGACGACCCGCGCTACCCCGAGAAGTACTCCGCCATGGGGATCCGGCTCACGGTGGATTACGTCATCTACGCGATGACGCATTGAAAGGGGGCTGAGGCGGCAATCTGCTGACTTCTGCGCATCGCGGGAGGAGTGTTTTGCGTCCTGGCCGCGATTCCGGGTGCCGGTTCGCCACCCCGTCGCGGAGAAGGTCGCGGATCTGATTCGTAATCGCTGTGAGGCGGCCGCGACCCGCTTTCGAAGCTGAACCCGCTCGTCACATGCAGCTGATCTGCTGAAACGCCGACCGCAGCGCGGGGTAGAGAGACTGGTACACGCGGTGGGCCTTCGCGTAGAATGCCGCTTCGGAGTCCGGCGCGCAAACCGAATCGGTCTCCCGAATCGCGAGGCGGCACACTTCAGGAACCGAGCCGTACTCGCCCGTGCCGGCCAGCGCCAGCAGCGCCGCGCCGTAGGCGGAGCCTTCCTGCGTTTCGAGCGTCACCACCCGCTTGTCCAGAATGCCGGCCAGCAGGCCGCGCCAGAACGCGCTCCTGGCGCCGCCGCCCGAGGCGCGAACCGAACTTACTCCCACGCCCAAGCCTTCGATGATGTCCAGGCAATCGCGCTGGCTGTAGCAGACGCCTTCGATCACCGCGCGGATCAGGTCCCCCCTGGTGTGGCTGGCGGTCAGGCCGATCCATCCGCCGCGCGCGGTGGCGTCGAGGTGCGGCGTGCGCTCGCCCATCAGGTAGGGCAGCCAGAACAGTCCCTGTGCTCCGGCAGGGGACTGTGCGGCTTCGGCGGTCAGGGCGTCGTAACCCGTTCCGGGCGCCAGTTGGTTGCGGAACCATTGCAGGCTCAGGCCCGCGCCCTGCGTAACTCCCATCACGTGCCACTTATCGCGCACCGCGTGGCAGAACGTGTGGACGCGGCCCGCCGGGTCGTATGCCACATCGTCCATGTGGGCGAAGACTACGCCCGAAGTGCCCAGCGTGCACGAGACGATCCCCTCTTCCACAATGCCGTTGCCCACGGCGCTCGATGCCTGGTCGCCGCCGCCGCCCACCACCGGGATGCCCTGGGCGAGCCCCGTGGCCGCGGCCGCTTCCGCCGAAATCAGGCCGGTGACTTCGCTCGATTCATAGCACTCCGGCAGCAACGAGCGGTCGAGCCCCAGCGCGTCCATCATCTCCCACGACCAGCGGCGGTTCACCACGTCGAATACCGCCGTCCCCGACGCGTCCGACACCTCCGAGGCGAACTCGCCCGTCAGCTTGAAGCGCACGTAATCCTTCGGCAGCAGCATCTTGCGCGCCCGCTCGAAATTTTGCGGCTCGTTGTCCCGCACCCACAGCAGTTTGGGCAGAGTGAAGCCGGTCAGCACCGGGTTGGCGATGTACGTCAGCACTGTCTCTTTGCCGATCTTGGCGTTCACCGCGTCCACCTGCGGCTGGCTGCGCTGGTCGCACCAGATCAGCGATGGCCGGATCACCTGGTGCTTTTCGTCCAGGATCACCAGGCCGTGCATCTGGCCGGAGAGGCCGACACCTTGAATCTCGCGTCCCGAAATCCCCGCCTCCGCCAGCACGCCGCGGATCGCTTCGGTGGCCGCGTCCCACCAGTTTTCGGGGCGCTGCTCCGCCCAGAGCGGGCGCTCCATTCGCATCTCTTCGTGCGCGGCCGTATAGCCCGCGCGGACGGCCCCGCGCGCGTCCACCAGAAGCGCCCGGGTGCCTCCGGTTCCGATATCGATCCCCAGCCACATAGAACCTTATAGTGGCATATCCGGCGGACAATGGTGATAGACTGCAATCGCATTATGCTCGAGATTTCACCCCGTTGCCGTCCGGTGCTGGACCCGGACTTTGTCCCTGCCTCGCTCTGGAATCGCGTGTATCGCGAACGCGTGGCGGCAGGCCCCCGTGAGAATCTCGCCATCGCGCTCGAACGCGGCGGCGGCGCCGTTTCCGTGTACCGCACGGCGATTCTTTCCCACGAAGGCGCCCATATCCCGCTCAATCAGCGATACGTCGAAAGGCTGCTGAAATTCCTGCTCTGGCAGAAGGGAGGCTGGCGCGTCACCGTGGCGGGCAACCCCCGGATTGCGGAGTACCTGCGCGGCGTCTATTCGCCCTCGGGCGTCCGGGCCTTCGATTACGAATTCATGGGCCGCCGCGTCTACGGCCGTCCCATGGAATTCGAGAATGTGCCTTACGATTTTGCGCCGCATGAGAAGGAAGCCGCCGCACCGCTCGGCCGGCACCTCGACGGCTGCCGCATCGGGTTCGACTTAGGCGCGAGCGACCGTAAGTGCGCCGCGGTCGTCGATGGCAAGGTGGTCTTCAGCGAAGAGGTGGCCTGGAACCCCAGCGCACAGACCGATCCGCAGTACCATTTCGATGGCATCAATCACTCGTTGCAGCTCGCGGCCGCGCACCTGCCGCGCGTCGATGCCATCGGCGGCAGCGCCGCGGGCGTCTACGTCGAGAACGAAGTGCGTGTCGGGTCGCTCTACCGTTCGATCCCGCCCGGCCCCTTCGATAGCCGCATCCGCCGGCTCTTCTTCGACCTGCAGGCCGCCTGGGGCGGGATCCCGTTCGACGTGGTCAACGACGGCGAAGTCACGGCGCTGGCCGGGTCCATGGCGCTGGGCGACAACGCCGTGCTGGGTGTGGCCATGGGCAGCAGCCTCGCCGCCGGTTTTGTGAACCCCCAGGGCAATATCACTACGTGGCTGAACGAATTGGCCTTCGTTCCGGTGGATTACCGCGAGAGGGCGCCGATCGACGAATGGTCGGGCGACCCCGGTGTCGGCGCGCAGTATTTCTCGCAGCAGGCCGTGGGCCGTCTGCTCGCGCCTGCCGGGATCGAACTTCCCGCGGAACTGCCGCTTCCGGCCAAGCTCGAACAGGTGCAGAAACTGGCCGCGGCGGGCGACGCCCGCGCCCTCCGTATTTCCGAAACCATCGGCACTTACTTCGGCTATAACATCGCCACTTACGCGGATTTCTACGATTTCCGCAACCTTCTGGTGCTGGGACGTGTGCTGACCGGCGTAGGCGGCGATCTGATTCTTTCCATGGCCACTCACGTTCTCCGCGAGGAGTTCCCCGACGTGGCCGAACGAATTCGTTTTCATATTCCCGACGAGAAAGAAAAACGGCACGGCCAAGCCATCGCCGCGGCGAGCCTGCCGGCCATACAAAATAAGGAGGCAAATCTCAGTGCGGTTTCATAATCCTGGCGCGGACCTCTTCGTACCCGATGGGCTCGCGCCCGAAGCGGCCATGGCGCGGACCACGCACCTGTGCGTCTCCGCGCACCAGGACGATATCGAAATCATGGCGTACCACGGCGTCGCCGAGTGCTTCGGCCTCAAAGACAAGTGGTTCACCGGTGTGGTGGTGACCAACGGCGCGGGCAGCCCTCGTTCCGGCATCTATGGCGATTACACCGACGAGGAAATGCAGAAAGTTCGCGTGATCGAGCAGCGCAAAGCGGCCTATGTGGGAGAGTACGCCTGCCAGGTGCAGTTGGGGTTCACCAGTTCGCAAGTCAAGAATCCGAAAGAAACGGCCGTGATCGACGACCTGAAGCAGATCGTGCTTGCCACGCGGCCGGAAGTGGTCTACCTGCACAATCTTGCCGACAAGCACGATACGCACGTCGGCGTCACGCTGCGTGCCATCGCGGCGCTGCGTGCGGCAGCGGGCGAGCACAAGCCCAGGAAGGTCTATGGTTGCGAAGTCTGGCGCGATCTCGACTGGCTCTCCGACGACGAGAAGCAGGCGCTCCCCGTTTCCGCCCGTTCGAATATCGCCGCGGCGCTGGTGGGCGTTTTCGATTCGCAGGTGTCGGGCGGCAAGCGCTACGACTTAGCGACCGCCGGGCGCCGCCTCGCCCATGCCACTTACTATGCCTCGCACGGCACGGATGAGGAGTCGGCCCTGAATTTCGCGATGGACCTGACGCCGCTGGTGGACGATCCCGCTCTTTCCATCCCGGATTACGTGCTCGGCTTCATCGACCGTTTCCGCGCCGACGTCGAGTGCCGCGTGAAGAAGTTCGTGTGAAGTGAGTTTCAATCCGGCCGCAGATAATCCCGCGGTGAGTCCATTCCGGCGGCTCCTTTTTGCCGCCATCGGACTCGCTGCGGGCAATACCGCTCTGCTGCTTTTTCTGGTCTACAATGCTTTGCGCGTGCGCGGCGCGCTACTCAAGGCCCACATGGGTGAACCGTACCTTGCCTTGCCGCAGGCCTGGGAAATGTTCTTACTCTACGCAATTTTTTCCGTCCTTGGATGGCTTTTGGTCGGCGTTCCGATTGCCATCGGACTCTCGCCGCGTCTACTTTCACGCGTAGCTTGGCCCGGTCGTATGCTCATAGGCGCAACCTTGGGCCCGCTGGCACTGCTGCTGATCTTCGTCGTACTTTTTGTAATGCAGGGACGCCTAAGCGCATTCAGTCTCGCCCACACTGAAACTCTCTGGCCCTTATCCGTAATCGTGTCCACAGTCTCGTTTCTCGTGTACGCAGCCTTGTTGCGCAGACGTAAGCCGCGCCCGGTACAATCCGATCATGGCTGACCGGACACGACTTCATGAACTCGTAGACAGCTTACCCGAGGACGCCGTGAAAGTGGCACAGGGTGCGCTGGAGCTTTGGCAGACATGGCCGCCCCAGCAATCGCCACGGGCGCGAGCGGCGAGCGACGCAAAGCTGGAGAGACTGCGCCGGGGCATCCGTCCCGGCACAGGGGGCGGTGGCGGTGGCGGCGGCAGCTACAACCTTGGGCCGGGCGGCCGGATCGAATACGGCCACCAAGGCTACAGTTATTGGGACGGCGACACGATTGTGATCGAGACGCACCGGTTTCACGCCGGGCATGAGCTTGTCATAGAGGAGCGGTTGCGGCTGGCGGATGGCGGCGCGAAACTCGTGTACGTCCACTCGATTAGCCGGCCGGGGGGAAAGGCCGATACCCGCGAGATCGGGTTCGACGTTAGGAACGAGTGACGGCCATGAAGACCAAGCTCGCGCTCCTATCGTTCGTGCTCGCGGTCGTAGCCGCCGTCTTTGACTTGGTGTATCCGGTTTACTCCGGGTTCCATGGCGATCAACCCGTCCGCGCCACGCTGATCGAAGTGAACGGGATGTGGGCCGTCGCTCCCGTCACGTTCCCCGTGCTCGTTGCGGCCGTGGCCCTGGTGTTTCGCAAACAAGTGGTCCGAGTAGTCGCCGCGATCCTGATGGGCGGGTCCTCGCTCGTCGCGATGTCCATCGGCTTGCTATACCTGCCGGCAGCGATTGTGATGCTGCTATCAGCGTGCGTGGCGGATACGTCGCCGTTGCCCTAGTCAAAACACAAACCCCATACTTACCTGGTATGCCCGCGGCGTCACAAAATGCGTCCCGCTGAAGGTCGATAGAAAGTTGTAAAGCGCTACCTCGTTCGACAAATTGAAAACCGTGGCCTTCAGCGTGACGTGCACCGGCTCCGTGTGCAGCAGGTTATCCGTACCTACGGACAGATCGAAAACGTGATGCGGGGCGATCCGTGGCGGGTTCGTGTCGGGATTGGCCGTTCCCGCCGGCGGAATCACGAGCCGCGTGGCGCCGTAATTGCCTGAGCAAGCCGTGATCGGGCTGCCGGGCGCGGCCAACTGGTTTCCGCAATAAAAACCGATCGCGGCCTGCTGCGCGCCGGTCAGCCCCAGGGCATCTTGCAGCGTGGTCACCGAACCCGCCACCAGGCCGCTATCGTACCGCCACGTGAAGTCGATCCAGGGGCCGTTCTTCGGCCGCTGGTACCGCAGGTTCATCGTCTGCTGGAAAGCCTGGTCGTGGTCGATTCGGAAAACACTCGCGTCCACCGGCGAATTGAAGATTAAGCCGCCGGTCTCCGGCCCGAAGAAGCGCGCCCGCGTGTGTCCCATGTTCACGAACGCCTGGAACCCGTGCAGGCTGACTGTCGAGAGGCGCACGCCGACGCCGTCGAGCTTGGATTTCCGCCACGAGATCGGGAACGCGACCGGCGTGTTGAACAGCACGTCGAAATCGTACGCGGAATCGGTGAACTTCCAGAAATAGTCGGCATCCACCAGCAGGAAGCGTCCGAGCGACTGCTGCAACCCGGCGTTGAACTGGTTGCGGCTTCCGGGCTTCAGCGGCTGAGCGGCATACGCGCCGAAGACGTTCGAGACCAGCCCGCCCACCCCCGCGGCGCTCGATAGCAACAGATTCTCGTTGTAGGGCGTCTCCATAGTGTGCGAAACCGACCCGCGCACCACCGTGCCCGTCGCCTTGATCTGGTACGAGACGCCGACCCGCGGCTCGGCGGAGGTCGCCTGGGTGACGCCGTCGTAGCGGTCCACCCGCAGGCCCGTGTTCAGGATGAGGCGCCCGAACGTGATCGCGTCCTGGAGATAGACGGCCGCCTGGTTGATGTTGCCGGACTGGTTGAACTGGAAGAGGCTGCCGCCGCGTGTCAGGTCGTAGGGAACCAAGCCCGGGAGCAGGCCGGGATTGGCCGTCAAACCGGCGCCGGCGCAGGCGTTCGGATCGACGATGCCCGCGCCTCCAGCCGCATTTCCCAGCGCATTCACGCAAACCGGGTTGAATCCGGGATCCGTAATCCCGAGCGTGAACTCCTCGCCGAGGCGCGTCTGCTTCAGTTCGGTCCCGATCTTGATGTTATGACGGCCGGCGACCTTCGCCAGATCCGCGCGCACACCCCAGTTCGTAAGCGTGCGGTGCTGCGAGAGGGTGGCGGGCGTGTCATTGAACGGGTCGCCGCTCGGATAGTAATTCACGTCGTCGCGCCGCACCCACGGATTCACCGTGAAAAGCGTGCTCGCTCCGAACGTGTGCTGGTACCCCGGAGCGATGTTGAAGGTGACCACCTTCTGGCGCTGATCCTGGTTCGGCTGATCGTACGTGTTCGGAACCTGGAACCAGTTGCGCGAGGCGAACAGGTCGAGATGGAGCGCGTCGTGCGCTCCGGGCTGATAATCCACGCGGTCGAAAATGGTTTCGTTATTGCCCTTGTCGTGGTTCGGGTAGAACTCCGGGGTATCGAGGAACCTGCCGGAGCGGTCGGCGTTCACAACCAGGAAGTTCCCGAAACGGCTGCTTCCCCAGCCGATCGACCCTTTCTCGGTGGCGTTGCCGAAGGATCCGTAGCCGGCTTCGAACTCTCCGAAGGGTTTCCTTCCCAGCCCCGAACGCGTCACGGCGTCCACCACCAGGCTGGTCTTGTCGCCGAATTCGGCCTGAGCCATGCCCGTGATCAGTTCCATGTTCTGGAACGCGTTCGCCGGCATCTGCGTGGAGAACATCTTGCTCTGCTGGTCGTTGATCGGCTGCCCGTCCACATAGAAACTGGTCTGCGCGTGATCGCCCAGCGGGTGGAAGAAGCCGTTGGAATCCGCCACCACACCCGGGGCGCTCAGTGCAATCGCGTCGCTCAGCCCGGACCCCGGCGAACCGGTCGGCAGAGTGGCGAGCATGCTGGTATCCACATCGTTGTGCGCTATGGGCACGTTCTCCACGATGGCCGCGCCCCCCGCCTCCACGTTGACGGTGGTCTGCGACCCGTTCAGTTTGAGCCGGATATCCAGCGAAAGCGGCACCGCCGACTGCACCACTACGTTCTCCTCGAACGGGTCGAATCCGTTCGACTTCACCTGCAGCCGGTAGGAGTTCATCGGCACGTTGTTGAAACGGAATTTGCCGGTCGCATCCGTGGCCGTCTGCTGGCCGTAGTTGTTAATGGGATTGTGCAGGGTCACCGGCGCGCCGGGAATCGCCGCGCCCGAGGGGTCCAGCACCGTCCCGCCTACCGTGCCCGACCCGATGGATTGGGCTCCGGCCAGAGTGCACAGAAGCATCAGGATAAGAAGCGAGGAAACCTTCACGATGCCTACAGTATGCTTTCATAAGGAGTTAGGGACCGATTAGAATATGACACGCGGGCTGGATGTGGCGACGAGCGGGCGAGTTTTGCCGGTGAGCGGACGGTCGTCCATGCCGTTGCGGGTCCTGATCGTGGATGACGAGCCGGTCGCCCGGCAAGTGCTCCGCGACGAGCTGGAAATTGTTCCCGGCGTCCAGGTAGCCGGCGAAGCGGAGAACGGCGAGGAGGCGCTCGCGGAGATCGCACGCTTGCAACCCGATCTGGTGCTGCTCGACCTCCAGATGCCCGGCCTCGGCGGCTTTGACGTGATCCGCCGGCTTCCCGAAAGCCCTGTCCCCATCGTAGTGATCGTCACCGCCTACAACGAGCACGCCATCCGCGCGTTCGAGGCCGGCGCGCTCGATTACCTTCTAAAGCCCGTCAGCCGGGAGCGCCTCGGATTGACGCTCGACCGCGCCCGCGGGCTGCTCGCCCGCAAGCACGAGGCGGCCGAGTCCCTCGTGCGGTTGAGCGACATCGAGGAAAACCCCGCCGCCCCGAGAAACCGGAGAGTTGTGGGGCGCATCGGCGAGGAATATTTCCTGCTCAACCTCGACGATGTGCTGGCGTTCCAGGCGGAGCGCGAAACGGTTTGGATCATGACCGCCCACCGGCGCTACACCGCCACCCACACCTTGCGGGAGATCGCCGGGCGTCTTGCCGAATCGCAGTTCCAGCGCGTGCATCGGAACGCGCTCGTCAATGTCAATCACGTCCGCAAGATGGCGCCTATCACCAGCCAGCGGTGGCTGCTCACCCTGAGCAACGGCCAGGAATTCATCGTGAGCAAACGGCAGGCGCACTCCGTCCGCCAGATTGTCCAGTGGTGAATATGCACGTACACGACCGCCTGCTCCTGTTCAATATTCTCGGCCACGCCGGCGGGGCGCTCATATTTGCCATCTTCCTGGTGCTGCTCGTCCGCGGACGCGGGTGGTCGGGAAATCGCGGAAGGGCTCTGCCGGCCCTGGCGGCTGCGCTGGCGTTGGTTTGGAACCTGGGATCTCTCACGATCCTGGCGTTTCCGGCTTTGCCGCCGGAGTTCCTCGACTTCACCGCGTGGCTGAGTTTTTCGGTCCTGAGTCTCCTGCCCGCTGTCCTGCTCCAGGTTTCCCTGAATGAGAGCCGCCCGGTCCTGGTAGGGACCGGCTATGCCCTCAGTTCCGTCGCGATTGCGCTGCATTTCTGGGAAGTCTTCCACGAAGGAGCGTCGCTTCACCAACTCGCCCTGGAGGTCATTACGGTCGGATTCCTGGTGCTGACCGCGGTTGCGATCCTGCCTTTGCGCGGCGGTTGGCGAACCTCGGGCGGCGGGCGCCTCGCGGCATCGATGTGCCTTGCCTTGTTCGCCATGTCGTTCCTGCACTTCGGCACCGGCCACGCGGACCAGGCATGGTCGGGCGAACTGGTGATCCACCATGCCGGGATCCCGCTCGCCTTGTTCGTGCTGCTCCAGGACTACCGCTTCGTGCTGCTCGATGCTTTCGTGCGCTTTCTGGCGAACGCCCTGCTGGCGGCCATTCTCACCGGGCTCGTGATCGAAGCCGCCTTCCGGCTGGTGCTCGTCGAACGGGCAAGCCGCGAGCCGTTGCCAGAGGCATTTCTGCTGATCAGCGTCTGCCTGTTTCTGGTCCTCTTCGCGTGGCTGCGGAGCCGTGTGGAGCGATGGCTGACGCACGCCGTTTTCCGGCAGGGCAGTCTCGCCGGCCTGCCCCAGCGCATCCGCAACGCCCCGGAGTTCGCCGAAGAGCGGGAGTACATGGAATGGGCGGCATCCGCGATGGCCGAGGCAGTCGGCACGGCCGAACGGGCGGTCGTCGCCTTGCCCGAAGCCGCGACGCTGCATGCCCCCGTGCTGGCCTCCGGCCTGGCGGCGGCCGATCTTCCGCGGTGGGCCGAGGTGGTCATTCCCGTCCGGTTGGGCGAAGGAGACGTTCCGGTAATTCTGCTCGGCCGGTGCCGCGGCGGCCGCCGTTATCTTGGCGACGACCTCGACGCGCTCGGCAAGGCCGCGGCCGAGATCGCCGGCAAAGTCCAATCCCTCCGCCGGCAAGAATTGCAGCGGCTGGCGAGCCAGGCCGAACTCCGGGCGCTGCAATCGCAGATCAATCCGCACTTCCTCTTCAATGCCCTGAACACGCTATACGGAACGATTCCGCGCGAATCACCCGGCGCCCGCCGGATGGTCTTGAATCTCGCGGACATCTTCCGCTACTTCCTGCAGTCGGATAGGAGCTTCGTCCCGCTGGCCGAGGAAATCCGGATTGTGCGGGCCTATCTCGAAGTGGAGCAGTTGCGGTTGGGTAGCCGTCTGACCACCGAGATCCAGGTGGATGACCGCGCGCTCGAGATTCCCATCCCGGTGCTTTCCATCCAGCCGCTCGTCGAGAATGCGATCAAGCACGGCGTCGCCCCTCGAAGTGAACCGGGCTATGTTCGCATCCATGCGGAGTGCTCGGGCGACCGGCTGCGGGTTTCGGTCGAAAACAGCGCTTCCGGCGCCGGCGCGGGAACGGGCGGCGCGGGAGTGGGGTTGCAGAACGTCCGCAGGCGTCTGGAGATCTGCTATGGCGCCGCGTCCGGTCTCTCTTTGTCCATCGGTCCCGAGAACGCCAAAGCGGAAATTCTGATCCCGCTTTCGGATAAGGCGGTCGCCGCCTACGTCTCCAGCCAGGGCAGGTAAGCCGCGCCGTAGAGTCCTGCCTCGCTGCCCAGCACAGCCCGCCCCACTTGCGTTTCGCACCTGGTCACGCGATAGGTGAACGAGCGCCGCTCGATTGTTTCCATCATGCGCGGCTGGAACAGGTCCCACGCGGCCAGGACGCCGCCGCTGAGCAGGTATAGCGGAAAATTGAACGCGTTGATCAGCGTGGCCAGCGCGATCCCCAGCGCATCGCCGAAAGCCAGCCAGATCGCGCGCGCCTTGTCGCCCGTTTCGCCCGGCAGTAGCGCCAGATCGTACACGTCCTTCGCCGTAAGCCCCGCGCCGAGATGCAGCATCTGTGCCATGGCGGCGACTGCCGTCGCCGAAGCGTGCTTCTCCAGGCAGCCCTGGTTTCCGCAGCCGCAGGGATTGCCGTTCGGAACCACCGTCATGTGGCCGAATTCTCCCGCCATCCCGACCGCCCCCCGAACAATGTGCCCGCCGGAGATAATGCCTCCGCCGACGCCGGTGCCCAGCGTCAGCAGCACCAGGTCATTCACATTGCGGCCGGCGCCCATCCACTTCTCGCCCAGCGCGGCGGCGTTGGCGTCGTTCTCCAGGATCACCCGCGCGCCCAGCAGGCGCGAGATTTCGTCGCGCACGGGGAAGTTTTCGAGGTAGGGAAGATTGGCGGATCCCGTGAGATAGCCCTCCTTCATGCGGATGAAGCCGGGCACGCCGACCCCGATGCCCGCCAGACCCGCCGCGCCATACTTCTCGCGCAGTTTCAGAATCTCGCCTGCGATATCCGCCAGGACCGCGTCGCGCCCCTCGCTGAAATTCGTGCGCCCCGAGATCTTCTTCGAGCATCGTTCCGGAGCGATCGATCGCCGCCGCCCGCAGGTTGGTCCCACCCAGATCCACTCCGATGGCGTATTCACTCATATGACCCGGCATCATAGCACGCGCACTCTTGTTAGCAGCGGTGCCGTGCGGCTGCTAACGGCTGCATAAAGGTTCAGAATCGCGCCTATCCAAACTTTCTTAACTCACATTGGTAATGTCTGTGCTACAACATGAAACAAAGGCGACTGGTTTTGACGTCATTTATACAGGGGTTAGGGACACGCCATGAGGGAACAACGATACGTCGAGATCCCCGGCAGTAAAACACACGAGCTTCCGCCATTGCTCGTCCACTCCGCCACCGAAGGCACGGCGGATCTGAATTCGGTGATGCTCGAAGCCGAAGACATGCTGGCGCCCAGCGACGCCGAGGAGAGCGTCCTGGAGCAGCGCAAATTCGACCTGGCCTTACAACTCGCGGAACAGTATAAACACCTCCTTTCTCACTGGCTTTGGGGCGACTCCGTGCTGGAGTGGATCCGCCAGTGCGAAATTACGTTCGAGGGAGAAGCGACACTCCGGCAACTGCTGCACCCGGACGTCTGGCCGCACGCCGGCCGCGCGAGCTTTGTCACGCTCCTCGAAGACAAGCACGTCCCCACTCAGGGGGTGGCGCTGGAAAAGGCTGTGGGGCTGAGGCTTACGTTCCGCCAACCGCCGCCGATCGACTGCTTCTCCAGCCAGTTTCTGTTCTATTTGAACTCGACAGTCGCCGGCAGCGCTTTTCAGGCGTGGTCGCACCTGATCCCGCAAACGCCCGCGCTGCTTCCGCCGGAGCGGTTCCATTTCGACGTGGTAGACATCGGCGAGTGATCGCTCCGTTATAATGCGGGCATGCCCCGACCCACTCGCCGCGACTTGCTCGCGGGATCCGCGCTTTCCCTTTTCGCCCGCCGCCTGGGCGCGCTCCCCCTATCCGAAATCAAACTCGGAGTCACCACCGACGAGATCGACGATGACGTTCTCACGGCCGCAAAGTTTCTACAGGAGCACGGCCTGAAGTGGGCCGAGGTGCGAAATATCTGGGGACCGTACAACACTTCGCAGCCCGTCGAGAAAGTTCGCGAGGCGGCCCGGATCTTCGACGGGAACGGCATTCGGGTCTCGATCGAAGGCACCGGGTTCTTCAAAATCCCGCTGCCGCCCGACACGCCCGAAGGGCAGAGAATCCTGGACGGCCAGTGGAAACTGCTGGACGCCGCCATGGAGCGCGCGAAGATCTTCGGCACGGACAAACTCCGGGTTTTCACGTTCATGCTGCGGAAAGGCGAATCGCCTTCCGACGCCGGCTACGCCCGCATCGACGAACTGCTGCGGGAAGCCGCGCGGCGGGCGAAAGGCTATCGCCTCGCCGTGGAGAACATTGGCGGCGGTCACGTGGCTACCGGCGCGCAGGCTGGCGCGCTGCTGAAACGCGTCAGGGAAAACAACGTGGGGATCACGTGGGATCCGAACAATGCCGGCGAATCCGGCGAGCAGTCGTTCCCGGACGGATATCGCAAGATGGACCATGCCCGCATCTTCCACGTGCACCTGCGCGACTATAAACATCAGCCCGACGGCAAGGTGGTCTGGACCGCGGTCGGCCAAGGCGAGTTCGACAACCTCGGCCAGATCCGCGCGCTGCTGAAGAACGGCTACAAGGAGACGTTCACGCTGGAAACGCACTGGCGCGACCCCAAGGGCAAGATGTACTCCACCGAGACGTCCTTAGCGGGCCTGATGAAAGTGATCGAAAAGGTTTGAGTGGGGCAGGCCTCCCGGCCTGCCCGGTTTTAAAAACGCGCAGGCCGGGAGGCCTGCGCCACCTAAACTTCGAGCGCGCTAGCGATCCGCTTCAACCCTGTCGCGAACACCTCGTGGTTCACGCCCATTCCGATCCGGAACCGGTTGCGAATTTCGAAGAACCGCCCCGGCACTACCGACGTCTCGTACTTCCCGCGCAGCTTCTCCAAAAACGCATCCGCGTCGCCATCCGGCAGCCGCGGAAAACAGGTAGTGCCCCACTCGGTCCTTGGCGCGCAGAGTTCCGGATGCGCCGCCAGGAACTCGCCGAGCAGTTTGCGGTCGGCATCGGAGTGGGGCAGGCCCGGTTTTAAAAACGCGCAGGCCGGGAGTCCTGCGCCACCTAAATTTCCAGCGCGCTAGCGATCCGCTTCAACCCTGCCGCGAACACCTCGTGGTTCACGCCCATTCCGATCCGGAACCGGTTGCGAATTTCGAAGAACCGCCCCGGCACTACCGACGTCTCGTACTTCCCGCGCAGCTTCTCCAAAAACGCATCCGCGTCGCCATCCGGCAGCCGCGGAAAACAGGTAGTGCCCCACTCGGTCCTTGGCGCGCAGAGTTCCGGATGCGCCTCCAGGAACTCGCCGAGCAGTTTGCGGTCGGCATCGACCACCCGTTTCGCCCGCTCGCGCAAAATGTCCAGGTGCTCGAAAGCCGCCACGCTCAGCAGTTCCCCCGGATGCACCGGCGTCGCGCCGAACACGTCGTTGAGCCGCCGCATGCGCCAGGCCATGTCCGGTTGGGCCAGAATCCAGCCGCAGCGCAGGCCGCTGACCCCGTAGATCTTGGTCAGGCTGCTGGTCACCAGGAACTGCGGCCCCAGGTGGAACGAACTCCGCGGCGTGTTCTCGTAGACGGCATCGAGATACACCTCGTCCACCAGCACCAGGGCGCCCACCCGGGCGGCCGTTTCACCCACCTCGCGCAAGACGCTCTCCGGCGTCAGCACGCTGGTCGGGTTGTGCGGGTTCGTGATCACGATCAGCCGGGTTTTCGGCGTCACCGCGCGCCTCAATTCCTCCGGGTCTACCGTGAAGCCATTCTCCTCCCGCCGCTCGAACCGCTTCACGCCGGCTTCGAGGTACAGCGCGGCATCGAGCAGCGGCCCATACGCGGGCTGCTCGATCAGCACCTCGTCGCCCGGTTCCAGTACCGCCGCCATCGCCAGATGGTTGGCCATCGAGGTTCCCGCGGCTTCCACGACGCACTCCGGATCCACGCCGGAACGCGCCGCGATCGCACTTTGCAACGGCGAGTACCCATAGCTGTTCTCGCCGTGGATCTCCAGTTTCGAGAAATCCACCGGCAGTTCGCGCAACGGGAACGGGCCCACGCCGCTGGTGGCCAGGTTGTATCGGGCGCGGCTCTGCGTCTTCGCCCAGTGCATGTATTCGGAATGCTTGTGTCTCATCGGCTCCAATACCAATATACGGGGATGCCCGCCAGCAGAATGCCGAGCGCGATCGCGCTGTTGGCCGGAGAGGCCGCGATGGCGCTGCCCACAATCCCGGCGCAGGCGAGCACGAATAGTCCGGTCGTGTACGGGTGGCCCGGCGCCTTGTAGGTCGCGGAACTGCCCTCGCCCGACCGCCGCCGGCGGAACACGAACAACGCCGCCGCAGTCATTCCGAACGAGATGAAGTCCACCGTAACTTCGAAGTTGAGAATCTGGCCGTATTTTCCCGAGCAGGCGATCACGGTCGCGGCGATGCCTTGCAGCACGATCGCCAGCACCGGAGCGCCCGTTTTCGGGGAGAGCCTCCCCACGCGTTCGAAAAAGAGCCCGTCGCGCGCCATGGCGTAGTAAACTCGCGGCGCCGTGAGCATGCCCTGGCTGAGGAATCCCAGGGTCGAGACGGCGATCCCGATGGCGATCCACTGCGCGCCGCGGTCTCCGAGCGCGATCCGCATCACTTCCGACGCTGGAGTGGTGGTGGCGTCGAGGCCCGCTGGTCCCAGCACTCGCAGACACACGAAGTTCACCGCAAGATAGAGCAGCACCACCCCGGCGACGCCCGCAACCAGTCCGCGCGAGAGGTCCCGCCGCGGGTCGCGCATCTCGCCCGCCACGAAGGTCGCGGTCTGCCATCCGCCATAGGCGAAGGCGATCGGGATCATGGCCGCGCCGATCGTTCCCAGAAGACCGAACGACGCAGGCTGGCCCAGCAGCGGCCCCGAGTTGACGGCACCCCCGCCCAGCGCCAGCCCCAGAATGACCAGCGCGGCAATCGCTCCGGTCTTCAACAGCATCAGCGCGCTCTGCACGTTACTTCCCGCGCGGGCGCCGAGGCAGTTGATGGCGGTCAACCCCAGCAGCACGGCCGCGGCGATCGCCTGGTCGCTCCAGCCGGCCCCGGTCATCCGCCGGAAGTAGAAGGCGAATGTTATGGCCACGGCGGCCATCCCGCCCGTCTGCGTCACCAGCAGCAGCACCCATCCGTATACGAACGCCACGGCGGGGTGATAGGCCTCGCGCAGGTACAAATATTGACCGCCCGCGCCCGGAAGCCGCGTTGCCAGTTCCGCCCAGATGAACGCGCCGAACAGCGCCAGCACGCCGCCGAGCGTCCAGACGCCCAGGATGAGAAAGGGCGTGTGAACGCGGTGCGCCACTTCCGAAGGGTTGGCGAAGATGCCCGCGCCCACGATCCCGCCCATCACGATCATGGTGGCGTCGAACAATCCGAGTTGCCGGCGGGGCTTGGCCAGGTCGCTTGCGGGCACGTTCTTTCGAGCATAGCCTACGCGCCATAATGGAAACATGGCCAGCCCAGCGCAACAGGCGGCGCCCTGTTTGCCCGGGCCGTCGCGAAAACGCACCGCCGCGGTGGTGTGCGCCGGGTTTTGCGCCTTCCTCACGCTTTTTGCGCCGCAGCCTCTACTGCCGGATCTCGCGAAAACGTTTCGCGCATCGGCCGCCGCCACCAGCCTGGTGGTCACCGCGTCCACGCTGGCGGTGGCCTTGGCTGCGCCATTTGCCGGCATCATTTCCGACCGCCTCGGGCGCAAGCGCGTGATGGTCCCTTCGGCCTTCCTGCTGGCCTTGCCGACCCTGCTCGCCGGTACTTCCGCCGGTTTGAGTCAGCTGATCTTCTGGCGCTTCTGGCAGGGTATCTTCACCCCCGGCATCTTCGCCGTGACCATCGCTTATATCAACGAAGAGTGGGAATCGGGCACCGGAGCGGCGGTGGCGGCTTATGTCGCCGGAACCGTGCTGGGCGGGTTCTCGGGAAGGATGGTGGCGGCCGTAGTTGCCGCGCACTTCTCATGGCGGTGGTCGTTCGTAGCGCTGGGCCTGCTGAACGCGCTCGGCGGCGTGGCGATCTGGCGCTGGCTTCCGCCGGGGCGCCGCTTCAAGCACGGCCAGGCCGGCCCGGTGATCCGGCCGATGCTCCGCCATCTGCGCAACCCGCGACTGCTGGCGGCCTACGCGGTCGCGTTTTGCGTCCTGTTCACGCTGCTTGCGACCTTCACGTATATCAACTTCTACCTGGCTGCACCGCCCTTCAGCCTGGGCACCCAGTCTCTCGCGCTGCTCTTCGTGGTCTACCTGGTGGGCGCAGTGATCACGCCCTATGCGGGGAGGACCATCGACCGCTTCGGCCACAAAACGGCGCTGGTGATGGCTTTCAGCGGAGGCATCTGCGGCGTGGCCCTGACCCTGGTCCACAGCATTCCCGCCGTGCTCGCGGGTCTTGCGCTCTGCTGCACCGGAGTGTTTATCGCCAACGCCGCGAGTTCCAGCTATGTCGGCGCGGTCGCACGCGAAGCTCGCGCCGCTGCCGTTGGCTTGTACGTAACGTTCTATTACACCGGCGGATCGTTCGGCAGCGCGGTTCCGGGACACTTCTGGGCGCGTGGAGGCTGGCCGGCTTGCGTGGCGCTCGTCATCGGCGTACAGGTGCTCACGATTGCGATCTCCCTCGCGTTCTGGGGCCCGGCCGAAACCGCCCCGCTGCTACCGTAATTCGAAAACCAGCACGGCTTCGCCCAGGCGGATCTCGTCCCCCGGTTCGAGCTTGGCCCCGCGGCTGTCCCGATGCACTTCCTGGCCGGTGCCGTTGCGCATAATCCAGATGCCGCACTCGCCCGGACGCGGACCGCGCGTATACCAGCGATCATTGAACAGGCGGTACTCCCCGGTCGCCCCATCGTGCAAAATGTGGGCGTGCTCGCGCGACACCGTGTCGTCCTCGATCACGATATCGTTCCGGCGGAACAGCCCTCCGGCGCGGTAAACGTCCGGCACCCGTCCGATGTTCATGCGGGCTTTGACGAGCCGGAATTCCTGGCTCTTCCCGACCAGGCAGGCCTGCGTCGGGCGCGCGGGCTCCTGCGAGGCCGCCTCCACCGTCAGCCACGGCTCGCCGCGCTGCGGCAGGCCAACGGCCGCCTGAACCTCCACCCGCAGCGTCTCCGGAAACCGGCAGCCCGCATCGCGCAGGAAGGTGTGAACCTCCTGCTCGATGTACTGGCGGAAAAAACGCCCGGCGAACAGACCGGCACGGTTCTCTTCCACGCCGCGCATTTCGAGGCGCAGCAAGTCATACGGGAACACTTTTCTGCCCCCCGTGCGGTAGCTCTTGTCGCGGATCTGGTCGAGCACCGCGATCCGGATCTCCGCCAGTTCCGGCGGCACCTCCGGCTTCGGTGCCGTCGCCAGCGGCGCTTCCAGCACCGTCCGGCCGAACTTCTCTAAAAACTCGCTGATGTTCATAGCAGCCCCAAACTCTTTGCCGACTCCATCACTTCCCGCGCCACCGGCGCCGCCGCCAGCGCCCCGTAGCCGCCGTGCTCCACGATCACCGCGAACGCCAGCCGTCTTGCCGGCGGTCCGTCGTAAGGCGCGAAGCCCGTGAACCAGGAATGCGGCATCCCCACATCCATTTGCGCGGTCCCCGTTTTTCCCGCGAAGCTGATCTCCGACCCGGCCATCACCCGCCGCCCCGTGCCCTCCGTCACCACCCGCCTCATGGCTCCCGCCAGAAACTCCGCCTGCGGCTCCGCGATGACCCGCACCGGCGGCGTGCTCCGCGCGTTGCTGCTGTCCGTCTGCCACCGGCCTTCCGGCATCAATCCCCCGGCGGCGATGGTGGCGGCCACCCGCGCCATCTTGAAAGGCGAGATCAGCACCGGCCCCTGTCCGTAAGCCGCAAATGGCAGCATTTTGCGCAGTTCGGCCGGATCGCCCGTCGAGATCCCCATTTCCGCGGCGGTATCCGCCAGAGCCTTGGCGCCGACATCGTTCACGCCGAGTTGCGCAAAATAAGCGTTGCAGGAGACGGCGATGGCGCGCTCCATGTCGGGGCTCCCGTGCGGATGGTCGCCGATGTCGTCCTTGATCGGACGGTTCCATCCGGGGATCCGGTTGCCGGCGCGGCCGTCCGCCAGCCTGCGGCAGAGAAACGTGCGGTGGCGCAGTTCCGGGTCGCGGTTCAGCGCGGCAATCGCAGTCACCAGCTTGAATGTGGAGCCCGGCGGATACTGGCCGTAACGCGCGCGGTCGAGCAACTCGTCCGGCAGGGGCGCGGCCATGCGGATTCCGGGCGGATCGGGAGCAGGCAGGCTGACCATCGCCAGCACGTCGCCCGTCGCCGCATCCATCACCACTACGGAGCCCTTCTTGTCGTGCAGTCGCGTGGCGAGAATCTGCCGTGCGCGCAGTTGCAGGCGGATGTCGAGCGTCGTGCGGATGTTCCGGTCGCGCGCCAGCACGCGGGCGATCTCGGGGTTCCCCGGCTCGTGCCGGTAGCGCACCAGCCCGGCCAGTTCGGCGTAATCGTAACCCTGTAGCTTGCGGTTCGAATCGTGCTCCACCAGCGAGCTGTTCGAGGCGTGGAAGTT
This sequence comes from Bryobacterales bacterium, assembly GCA_963796485.1. Taxonomy (GTDB): domain Bacteria; phylum Acidobacteriota; class Terriglobia; order Bryobacterales; family Bryobacteraceae; genus CAWCDJ01. The sequence goes on along the minus strand of CAWCLV010000003.1, from coordinate 178,341 downwards.
CTCGCCCGTGCGCAGGTCGCCCAGCACCAAAGCGGTTGCCGCGCCGAACGGGTAGTGGCGGGTGTCGAACCGCGAGCATGCCTGGTCGATCGAGATGCCGAGCGCTTCGTACTCCGCGCGGTGGCTCTCGAGTTCCGCCCAACTGCTGGTCGCGAGCGGGACGCCGTTTCGGTCGTAGATGGTGCCGCGCGGAATTTCGGAGGCGATCGAATTCAGCCGCGGGTTGTGCTGCGGCCGTTTCACGCCGTCCGCCTCGAACGAATGCGCATCCCGCGCCAGGTAATCGCGGTCCTGGATCACCTGGTAGCGTGCCGCCATCGCGATCAGCACCACCGCGGCGCCGGCCAGCACGATCTTCAACGGGCGTATGCTGTGCGGCAGTTTCTCGGCCTCGCCGCGGTCGTCGGCCGAAATGGACGCGAGCACCGCGAACACCAGGAAGTTCGCGAGCATCGCGGTGTTCCCCGAACTGAGGAACGGAGACACCACTCCCGAGAGCGGCAGGAGGCCCAAGACGCCCGCGCTGATCAGGAGCATCTCGAAGGCGATCAGGCTGGTCAGCCCCAGTCCCAGGAAGAAGCCGTAATGCGTTCCGGCCCGCAGCGACGCGCGCAGCGAACGTGCCACCAGGAACCCGAACAGGATGAAAACCGCGGCCACCCCCAGGAAGCCCCACTCTTCGCCGATGGCGGGAAGCACCAGATCCGTATTGCCCGCCGGAATCATGGCCGGGTCGCCCCAGCCCGGGCCGGAGCCAAAGGGTCCGCCCGTCGAGAACCCCCAGAGCGCATGCGCCAATTGATCGCCGCCGCGGACGTCGTTATCCCACGGGGAAAGCCACATGTGGATGCGCTCCACCACCGTGTGCGGCTGGCCCAGATGGTAACCCGCCGCCACCGAGCCGGCCATCAGCACGACGCCCGCGACCACCAGGCCGGGCCGCCCGCGCGCCGCGCCGAACATCGTGAGGAACACGAAAAACGTGACCAGGGCCGGGCCGAGATCTTTCAGAACGAAGAACAGCACCAGCGATCCCGCAACCGCCAGCATCACCGGAGCCATGTGTTCGGCCCGGGCCAGCCCGATTCGCCGGAACAGGCGCGGGAAAAGGCGTCGCTCCCGCAGGTCGCGCAGCCGGTCCCAATTGCGCGTGAAGTATCCGGCCAGGAACAGGACCAGCAAAATCTTGACGGCCTCTACCGGCTGAAACGGGCCGAGGTTCACTTTCGCATCATTGCCGGCGGGCCCCCGGCCGAACGCCACCAGCAGTCCGAACAACCCCATCGCCGCGAAGAGCGGGGTGTAGCACCAGTCCGAGAGCCTCCGGTAATCGAAAAAATGAAGCGCCGGCAGCGCCAGCACCAGGCATCCCAGGAACACGCCGAGTGCGAATTTCTCGAACTCCAGCGTGTCGCGCAGGGGATCTCGCAGGCTCACCATCAGGCACAAGCCGATACCGGAAAGCAGGTGCAGCGCCGGCAGAATCTTGCGGTCTCCGCGGAACCCGCCCAGCGTCCATGCCAGAGCCACCAGATAGAAACCGCCGAAGTACAGCGCTGCCGAGCCGAGAAATTGTTTGCGGAATTCGAGCGGCGTTCGGACGGCCATCAACGGCTTCAGCCTGGCGAGCGGCAGGTGCTCGCTGCGCCGCAGCGGCGCGAGCGCGCCGATGTTGCGCAGCGGGTGGGCGTTCCGAACCGTTTCGTACATCGCCAGCGCGACGCGCTCCCGTTCGGCGCGGTCAGGGTAGGCCTCGAGCAGCGGCAAAAGCTCTTCCGAAGACGAAACAGCATTCAGGTTGACCAGCCGCTCCGAACCGGCGAACGCTTGCGATTTCGCAGCGTACACCATCACTAACGCGCCCGCCACGAGCAGCGATGCCGCGGCGAGCCACAGCAGCCTGCCTCCCGGGTGCGGCGCTTTCGAAGCCGAAAGAACCGCCGGGGCCGTCCCCGCGGCCGTCCAACTGCGGGTTACCGCCACCTGGTTGTCCTCCGCTTCGTCTTCCTGGCAGGCGCGTGAACCACGGGCGGCTTGGCGAGGTTGGCGGCATCCTCCTGCTGGCGGATCTCGCGCGGCCCGAGCTTGGCGCCCAACTGCTCGGCAGTCGCGAACTCGGCCAGGGCTTTGCCCGAATTGGGCAGCGAGTAGGCGTACAGCCGCGCCAGCGCCAAATGGGGAACCGGGTCGCGCGGTTGCCGCCTGGCCGCGTCCTCGAACTGGCCCTGAACGTAGAGCTTCAGGTGCGCCATCGCGGTTTCGGAGTATTGCACGCCGCTCAGCCTTTCGAGCGTGGCGTAGCCGCGGCTCAAGGCAAGTCTCGCGAGCGTGCGATCGTCATTCGCGCCCAGGTCCACGGCCCGCACCAGGCAGACTTCGGCCTTCTGCCAGTCGAACCCGTCGAGCGACGCGTTTACGCTGCTCGCGTAAGCATTGAACACGCGGTCCGCTTCCGCGATGTACATCGCCGGAGTCAGCAGCGGGGCCGCCACCAACGGCTTCGGCGGCTCGGATTTCGGCGCCGCGCTGGTGTGCCAGACCTGCCAGCCGAGGCTCCCGCCGATCCACAGCCCCATGCCGGCGCCGAACCACGCCGCGGCCGTGGCCAGGCGCAGCCGCTTCTTGGCCCGCTGCATGGTCGCGGTCGCCTTCCGCAAATAGGCGCGCGCCGCCTCGATCGTGGCATTCGCCGCCCACGCGCTGCGCTGTTCCGCTTCGGCCACGGTCTGCCGGTGCTCCAGGAATGTTTGCAGGTCGTCCTGGAACGCGCGCGCCGTGCGGTAGCGTTTGCGCGGGTCCGGCGCCATCGCCTTGGCGCAGATGGCGCGCAGCCCGCGCGGCACAGGGGCCGGCAGCGGGCGCGGCGGCCTGTGCGACAGAATGAGCTGCTCGAGTTTCGCCGTGCTCTCCGCCTGGTAGGGAGGCGCCCCGGCGAGCATCTCGTAAAGCGTGGCGCCCATCGCCCACAGGTCCGATTGCTCATCCACCTGCGACCGGCTCAGCCGTTCGGGCGAGCAGTATCCGGGGCTGCCGAATTGGTGCAGCGTGGCGTCGCCGTTCGGGCGCAGCGTCTTGGCGATGCCGAAATCGAGCAGCCGCACCGTATCGTTCTTGCCCAGGTGGATGTTCGAGGGCTTGATGTCGCCGTGCACCACCGCGGTTTCGCAGTTATGAAACTTGCCTAACTGTTCGCAGACCTCCAGGGCGATTGCCGCGGCGCGGATCGGGTCGATGGCGTGGTCGGCGTGCAGCACTTCGGCCAGGTTGCGCCCCTCCACATACTGCATCGCCACGTAGAAGTACCCGTCCTGTTCGCCGTATTCGTAGATCGCGACCATCCGCGGATCGAGCGCCTGCAACTGCTTGTGGAGTTCGGCGCCCCGGCGTTCCGCTTCGAGCATCATCTGGTTGATCGCATCGCCGCCCACCGCGATGAGTTTCAGCGCCACCTTGCGGTCCTCTACCGTATCGATGGCGAGGTACACATCCGTCATGCTCTGGCCCAGCCGGCGGATGATTTCGTAACGCCCGATTCGCGTTGGCGCGGCCATCTCACCCCCTCATCTTTACCGCAGCCCAGAGCAGCATCCCGATCAGCACCCCGTAGATCAGAAACGCCAGCCGGCCCGTAAGCATCCGGCCGGGGTGCCGCATGCGTCGTACGGCCGCCCGCGGGCGCGTGATTTCGCTCGATCCGCGAAACCGCCTGCCGGCCACGAACAGCGCCGTGATGTTGTCGCGCCCGCCCTCCGCGTTCGCCGCATCTACCAGTTCCACGGCCACGCGCACCGCGTCGCCCGCATACCGCTCCACGATTTCCCGGATCCGCTCCGCCGTCAGGTGATCCGTCAGCCCGTCGCTGCACAGCAGAATGGCGGAATCCGGGCGGAACCGGCACCGCAGGATGTCGATGAATTCCGAATCGTCCGGCTGGTGCGGCCGCGAACCCACGTCGCGGAACACCTCGTGCCGGTGCGGGTGGACCATCGCCTCCAGTTCCGAGAGTTCGCCGGAGTCTTCGCCTTCGCCCACCGGCGAGTGGTCGTGCGTGAGCTTCCGGATGGCCCCGTTCCAGATCAGGTACAGGCGCGAATCGCCGACGTGCCCAATCAGCACTTCCTCATCCCGCAGCACGGCCAGGGTGAGGACGCACGCCATGCCGCTCCATTCCGGCCGCTCCGCCGCGAGGGCGCAAATGCGATTGTTCGCTTCGGCGATGGCTTTCCGGAGATCGCTTTCCGTCTCGAGCGCGCAGCCGCGAATCGCTTCCACCGCGGTCTCCGCGGCGAGTTCCCCGGCCGCCTGTCCGCCGAGCCCGTCCACCACCAGGAAAGCCCCGCGTTCGGGGTCCGCCCAGTAGCGGTCCTCGTTCCGCTCCCTCACCAACCCGGTATCGGTAGCGGCGCCGCAGTTCATTTGCGGTGCTCCGCGCGGAACGAACCGGCGACGAACACCACCACGAATGCCAGGAACGCGATCACGAACGGCGTATGGAACCGGTAGAGCTGATCCAGGGTCACCCTTACCTCCGAATTTCGAAAGAGAGCCGCACCGCCTCGGCCACGCGGATCTCGGCGTGATCCGGCACCGTACGTTCCACCCCGCGTTCCAGTCGCTTGCCGTTCAGCCAGGTGCCGTTGCGGCTGCTGTCCACGATCAGGAAGCCGCCGCTCGAAGCGTCCCGCCGCAGCCGCACGTGTTCGCGCGAGACCTCGTCGCTGGTGTACAGCGGCAGTTCCAGCGCCAGGTCTTCACCGCCCCTGCCGATCCGGATCTCATCCTGCGTCACGAAAAACGTCTGCGGGCCGGAATCGTCCTGATAGCGAATCTCCGCGAAAACGCGCGCGGGCTGAAGGCGCGTGCTCTGGCGGTCGCGTTCCACCCGCGCCGAGGTCACCGAGGGCTCGCGGCCGATCAGCGTGGTCTTCACCCCGCGGTACCCCGGCTGCGGCATGTCGTTCAACTCCGAGTGGATTTCCACATCGCCCGGCGGTACGGAGTTTTCCGTATCGGCGAAGAACTCGATCCACCAGTCGTTTTGTGCGATCCGGCACTGCTTGCGGGGCTCCTTACGCCGGAACAGCAAGGCCTTTTTCGAAGTGTTCCACGCGGCCATCCGGGCATTGAGGGCGCGGCGCGCGTCCTCGCGGACAAGGTCCTGCACTCCGGAAACGCGCAGGTAATCGTCAGGATGGAGATACACGCTGAAAACGCAGGGCAGCAGAACGCTGAACCCCATTTCCAGCCTGCCCAGCTCCATGTTGCGGATCAGCTCATCGATAATCGTCTGCCCGCTGACCCTGGGCGAATGTTGTCTGGCTCCCGTCTGTGCCATGCGGCTCCTGAAAACGGCTGGAACGATGATATAGACGACGGGGTTCGCCTACGGTTTCACGCCGGGCGGCTGCCTTACCGAAATTTAATCAGCAATTTAATCAGCCGCGCCGAATTTCACCCGGTAAGTCTGCCGGGGCTGGAGCCGGACCAGCAGAGTGCCGTCGGGCGCGGGCGTTCCCCGGATACCCGAGATGCGCTGCCCGCGGGGCGGACGCAGTAAGTGTTCGCTGGCCAGCGAAGCGGCCAGGACCGCGGAAACCGCCTTCCCTTTCGCCCATGCCAGGTCCACCGTCAAACCGCCGCGGGCGCGCAAGCCCTTTACGCTGCCCTCCGGCCAGGCTGCGGGGAGCGCCGGCAGGAAATCGACCCCGCCGTCATGGCTTTGCAGCAGCATCTCCGCAATCGCCGCCGTGCCGCCGAAGTTGCCGTCGATCTGAAAGATCCAGGAATCTCCCGCCGGGTGGGTATCGAACAGATTCGGCCCCGTGGAGTGCTGGAGCAGCATGCTGACCGACTCCCACGCTTGATCGCCATCCAGCAGCCGGGCCTGGAAATTGATGGCCCACGCCCGGCTCCACCCCGTGTACGCGCCTCCTGCGGCCAGGCGCCGCTCCAGGGAAACCCGGGCGGCTTTCGCCAGTTCGGGCGTGCGGCGCGGCGTGATTTCGCTGCCGGGGTACAGCGGGTACATGTGCGACATGTGGCGCTGGCCGGGTTCGGGCTCGTCGAAGTCGTGCGACCACTCCTGCAACTGGCCGTGCTTGCCGGTTTGGTACGGCACCAGACGCTCGCGGGCGGCTTTGAGCTTCGCCGCGAAATCGGAATCCGCCCCGAGGATGCGGGAGGCCTCCATGCAATTCGAAAACAGCTCGGAAATCAGCGCCATATCCATCGTGCAGCCATCCGAGGTCTGTGCGTTGCGGCCATCCGGCCCTTTAAAGCTGTTCTCGGTGGAAAACGATGGGCAGGTGGTCAGGCGGCCGTCCTTGCGTTCGATCAGCCAGTCCAGGCAGAATTCCGCAGAGGACCGCATCACTGGATAGGCCCGCGTTCGCAGAAATTCGCGATCGCCTCCGAATGCGTAATGCTCCCACAGGTGCGCGCAGAACCAGGGGCCGCTCATCTCCCAGTTGGCCCACGTGGGGCCGCCCTGCCCGAAGGCGCCTACCGGGGCGGATTGCCGCCAGAGGTCCACGTTGTGGTGCGAAACCCAGCCCTTGCATCCGTAGTTGATCGCCGCCGTACGGGCGCCGGTCCTGCTCAGGCCTTCCACCAGGTCGAACAGCGGCTCATGGCATTCGGCGAGGTTGCAGGTCTCGGCGGGCCAGTAATTCATCTCGGTGTTGATATTGGCTGTCCAGTTGGAACTCCAGGGCGGGCGAACCTCTTCATTCCAGATTCCTTGCAGATTGGCGGGCTGGCTCCCCGGCCTCGAACTGGCGATCAGGAGATAGCGTCCGTACTGAAAATACAGGGCGGCCAGCGACGGATCGGGCTTGCCCGGGAAGGCGCGCAGGCGTTCCGCCGTATCGAGCAAAGGGTCGCCCGAACTCGGCAGCTCGAGCGAAACGCGGCGGAAGAGCCGGCGGTGATCGGCGATATGAGCTTCCCGCAGCGCGGCATAGCCCAGGCGCCGCGCGGCCTCGACCTGTTGCTCGCAGGCGGTAGCGATCTCGGCGGCGCTGCCCGCGGGCGGCCGGTCGTAACCCTGGTACCCCGTCTTTGCCGCGATCAGAAAAAGGATGCTCTGCGCGCCGACGATCCGCAGCCGGTTCCCTTCCGCACGAACGGCTCCGTTTTCGGCAATCGCCTGCACCCGCGCCTCGAAACGCATGCCCTTGCCGTCAGCCGGGTCGTACTGGACGGGTTCGGCGGAACGCACGTAGTTCGGCTCCGTATGCGACGGGGCTTTCCCGATCAGCCGCAGGACGCCGGCGTCGGATGCCTCGGACGAGGACCGCAACGGGCTATCGATCGCTGCGGTGATCCCAAAGCCGTTTGGGTCGGTTGTGGTAAAGCGCAAGACAATTACTTTGCCGGGCGCGGAAGCGAAGGCTTCGCGTGTGTATTCGAACCGTCCGGCGCGGTAGGTGACGCGGGAAACAGCCGAATCGAGGTCCAGTTCGCGCCGGTAAGCGGACGCTTCTCCGGTGTGGTCGAGTGTGATGTGCAGATCGCCAAGCGGCTCGTACGATTCGTTGTACGGCCCCTGCATTTGCCGGCAAACGCGGTCGGCGCCCACATAGTCCTGCGCTTCCAAAACCAGGCGGCGGATTTCGGCCAGGTGCTGCTTGGCCTCCGGGTTGTTCCACTCCCGCGGAGCGCCCGACCAGAGGGTGTCTTCGTTCAGTTGGATCCGCTCCGCCGGCACGTCCCCGAACACCATCGCGCCGAGGCGTCCGTTGCCGATCGGCAGCGCATCGGTCCAACGCGCGGCCGGCTGTTTGTACCAGAGGACGAGGGAACCCGGTCCCGGGGTTTGCGCATCCCCCTGTGCGGCGCAGAGGGCGGCGGCGGAGGCGACAAATTCGCGGCGGGTCAGCATGGTGAACGCACTAATGTACCGCATGGCTTGGTAGGGTAGACCTCCGGTCTGCCCAAAGCGTGCGGAGCGCGCCTCCAGCCCGCGGCCGGCCCAAGCCGTGAGTATCGGCGCGAGCCGGCCGTGCGAAACTCTCTACGGAGGTCGCTGAGACATGGACCCTTCAGCGTTGATCGCAGGTGGGCCGATTCCGACTGTCAACCCCGGAGATCTCCGAGGTGTTTGGGAACTCATGTCCAAAATACGCGCAGAATTCTTGGGGAACCGCCAGCCGGAACCCGGCTTGATCGGCATTGATATCAGCCTGCTCGCCCAGGCGTGCAGCCCGGAAGCGAATCTGCTTGCCTTGTGGGCCCGCGGCGCATTACTCGGGATCCTGGTGGACCAGGGGCTCCTAACTTCGTGGCAGGATGGCACTCAGTTGGACGATGCTGTCTTCGAGGTCGCCGCGACTTTCCCGATACCCGGACTTGATCGGTTTGACGCGGACGCCTTGCTGCAACAGCTCGGCAGTCGAGGGGCTTGATTGAGCGTTACAGGAGCATTGCTAGTCGTGCAGTCGACTTTCGCAACCAACGCAAAGGGCCTTATTCCTGGCATGCTGAGCCACCTTGACCCTTATGCGGAATCTGCGCCAGGGGAGGCGCATACCGCGCATATCCGCAAAGGCGGAATCGTGGAAGGGGTCGAGCCCGGATCTGAAATCAACCGCCTTTCGGAGCTGCCGCATGGCCTCGGGCCATTGTTTGGACGCAGCCCTTGTACCGAAGCCGAGAGGGATCGAGTCGGAATCAGCGGCGTCCGTGATCCCTGGCGCCACGCCGACGATGGTGACCCGGCGCCGGTTAATGCGTACCGTGTGGCCGAGAATAGACCGGTTGCCCTGGAAATAGCGCTGCCACAGCCCGTGGCTGATCACCGCCGTGAACCCGTTGGCCAAGTCGCCTTGCTCGTCGCGGCTGAAAGTGCGGCCCGGGACTGGCTTTACGCCCAGGACGTCGAAATAGTTTCGAAGCCGGAGCCTGTTGCTTGAGCGCCAGTCCGGAAATGCTCTGGAGGCTCTCCTGGAAGCCTCGGCAGTCCGCATAGAAAACATTAGGATCCTGAATGCCGTTGGCCCGCACGGCTTCGAGGACGGCGAGTCGGCCGTCATTAGTGGCGCCGCGGAACGGGTGCAGGACCAGCCCCTCGATCCAGGCAAACACCGTCGTGCCGGCGGCAATACCGAGCGCCAGCGTAAACACTGCGACCGCCGTCAGAGCCGGGGTCCGGCGGAGGACGCGCGCCCCGTACCGGAAATCTTGAAGGAGGTCTCGCATGACGCACCGCCGGCCCGTCGTGATTTCGGAGTGATGTGCCCGCAATTGACGCACAGTGCTCCTTCCATGCCGGCGTTCCGATGCCCGCCATCCTCGGCAATTCACAACAGTGACTAGGGCCCGATGTGAGCTTACCTGCGGAAGGAGATCGAGCTGCTGATACAAAGGCGTTCATGGCTTAAAGCGGCTGGCGTGCTGGCGTGCCGCCAAACCGCTTTCGCCGGTCCGGCCAAGGCGCCTGAACCCGATTCGCTGATCGCGTCGAGCGCGGCGGCGCTGACCGAAACCCAGTCGGCGAAAGTTCGGGGCTTTGTGCGGCGCGGCGTGTACACATTCCGAGGTATCCCCTACGGCCCCCCGACGGGCGGGGGCCAGCGCTTTATGCCCCCGGCCCAACCCGCACCATGGAAAGAAATCCGAATCTCCCTGACGATGCCCCCCGACTTCAAGGCCCGCGCGAGCCTCGCCGGGCCGGCCGCCAGGATCTGCCCTCCGGCACAGCAGAAGCAGCATCCTCATGGCTGGAAACTTTATCATGCCCGCCAGGACTCAAACTCCCGAGCCATCGCGATGCGCGGACGCCGAACAGAGAACACCACTCGACTCCCCTTCTGGCAGCGTACCGGGAACAATCCCCTGGACCCGGTCCGGTCTTGGACAGCAGCGTTTTGAGCTGGAACCCCAACGATGACACTGAGCCCTACGGTCAATATATTCCGGAAGTACTATAAAACCCCGGACCGCTTCGATCGATAAGAGGTCTATGAAGTCCGACGGATCACCATTCTGCTTCTCACGCCTCGCGATGGCTACCGCTCTGCTGGCATGCGCGTGGTCCGCGGGAGCACAGGTTCCTGCCGCCGGAACGCCCGTCGTGGCGGTCGTAACACCCGCGGCAGCCCCGCCCCTGGAAGAGTGCCTGCGGATGGCCATGGCGAAGAATCATCGCAGACCAGCCTCCCGCTTCGAGGTCGCGATGGCGGAGGCGCAACACCGGCAGGCTCTGGCCGGCTACTGGCCGCAGGTCAATTTCAAGGCGGCCTACCAGCTCCTGGACCAACCAATGAACTTCGTATTTCCGTCCGGCACCATGCAGATACCAGCCCAGAGTGTAACCATCCCGGCCGGCGTCTCCCTGGTCACGATTCCGGCAAATGCGTTTCTTCCGGGTTTTCCGCCCAGCGAAATTCAGATGCCGGTCAGTATCCCGGCACAGACGGTTAACAGCCCGGCGCAGAACTTCGAGATCGCGAGACAGAACGTGACGGTACTCGATCGCAGTCTGGCCACTGGCTCCATGGACATGAAGTGGCTGGTCTGGGACGGGGGAATGCGCAGAGGCTTTCGCGAACAGACCAACGGGTATGTGGACGTCATGCGCGAGCAGGCGAATCGGACGGACCTGGAGATTGCGGATGAGGTAAGGCGGATTTATTGGGGGGCGGTCCTGGCTCGCCAGGTGCATCGATTGGGTGAGGACACGTTGGCGCGCATGGAGACCACGCTGCGCCTAACCGAAAACCTCTATAAGAGCGGCTCCGGGAAAGTCACCAAGGCGGACTATCTGGACAACCAGGTCATGGTGGAATCGCTACGTTCCATGGTTGCTTCGCTTGAGAAGAACGAAGCTATGGCGGAGGCCGCGCTGGCCAACACCGTGGGTTTGCCGTGGACTGCGGTGGTCCATCCCGCGGATTCGGAGATTCCGTTCGAGCCCTATGCCGGGAACCTGGACGAACTGGTCAGCAGTTCTTACCGATTCAGCCCGGATTGGAAGCGATTGGAAGCGGCGCTTCGAGCGGCAGAGGGCGCCGTAACCACGGCGCGAAGCGGGTACTATCCCAAGTTGGCTCTCACCGGAGAGCTGCACCGATGGTGGAACGAAGGCTTGGAGAGCGGCCTGTCCACCGCGCAAAATCGGACCGGATGGGCCTTAGGTATGGGGCTCGAGTTTCCGCTGTTTGACGGCATGCTGACGCGAAACAAGGTGAGTGAGGCAATCGCCAGAGTAAACCAGTTGAAGGAGAGCCAATTCTTGCTGCGAGAGGGCCTTGGCCTGCAGGTCAAGAACGTGTTTCTCGGTCTGGCTGCGGCGGTTAAGTCCTGTCAGGCGACTTCCGTCGCCATGCGATCGGCCGTCGAAAATCGTGACTTGAACGAGCGCGCCTACCAGGACGAGCTGGTCGACACCGATAAGGTGATTCGATCGCAATTGATGGAAGCGCTGATGTCTGCGCAGCACTTCAAAGCCCGATTCGACTATGTGGAGCTACTCTCCCGGCTGAACCTGGTGGTGGGGACGGAAGTCCAGAAGAGTCTCGGAGGAGGACCAAAATGATCTCGCGCAGGGGTTTGCTCCAACTCGCGCCAGGGCTTGCCGGCGGGATGTTTGGAGCGGCCGCGATGGCACATGCGGCCAGCGCGGCATCCCAAGGGCTGGAATTCCGGATTGCCACGTCGTCCGCATTGCTGGGCGACGTCAACGAGAACGACGCACGGGCCGCCCTGCGGTCGTGGGCTGATGTCGTATCCACGATGGTCGGCACACGGGTCGACTATGAGCAGAACTTCCTCGCGACGCCAACTCAATTGCTCGAATGCATGCGAAAAGGAACCGTTACCTCGGTTGCGTGCACCACGCCGGATTACCTGCCGCTTGCTCCATACATGGATAACAAAGTGGTGCTGGTGGAGGTGAATGGGGTCGGCTACGAGTATGTGTTACTGGTGAACAGTGCCAGCTCCATACGGCGCCTGGCTGACCTTCGGGGCAAGTCGTTGGGGCTCTTTAAGAGCGCAACCACCTGTCTGGCGATGAACTGGGTCGAGACCTTGTTGAACGCATCGAATCTCGGACCAAGCGACCGGTTTCTCGCCGCGGTTACCGCCAACCCGAAGCTGTCGCGCACGGTACTGCCGGTTTTCTTTCGCCAGTCGGATGCGTGTCTGGTGACACGATCCGGCTTCAGCACGATGTGCGAGCTAAACCCACAACTCAACAAAGCGCTGCGGGTATTGGCGGCATCGCCGCCGTACATCGGGTCGTTGTTCGGATTCCATCGGGATGTCCTGCCGTCGGCGGAACTAAAGTTCAAATCGGCCCTGGAGAACCTGGCAAAGAGCCCGACCGGAAAACAGTTGTTGGCGTTGTTCCAGACCAGTGGATTCAGCGCAAGGGACGGCTCCGTGCTCCGGAGCGCAGTCGAGCTACTTGAGGAATCGGACCGAATCAAGCGGCGGTATGGCCGGGGCCGCGGCTAGTCCACAGGGAGCCGACGGCTGGCGGAGGACGAAGGAAAGGGAGCACTGCGAAAGGTGTTACAGCTTCGGCGAATCGTGGGTCGATTACCGGGCGGAATTGCGCTACGAATATCGTTGCTGTCCTGGCTTGTCACTCTGCTCACCCTCACTATCTTCGTTACGGCGATCATTCCGGAACAGAAGAAAGACCTCCAGGAAGCGCTTAGATCCAAAGCACAAGGGATTTCTTCCTCCTTGCAGGAGGTCACGGCAGGAGCGGCCGTTTCGGAAGACTATAGCAGTGTAGTTGACCAGTGCGTGAACGCGCTGGCCGGCGATCAGGCAATCGACTATCTGGTAATAACCAAAAACGACGGGTTCTCGGTAATTGTGGAACGCAGCGCCTGGCGCACGTCCACCCTGGACTTGTCCTGGCGGCCCGGCGTGCGGAGCATATCGAGCGGAATCCAGGTGGTTCCGCTGTTCCAGCGGCGGGTGTTCCATTTCTCTCGCCCCTTCGACTATTCAGCGATTCAATGGGGATGGATTCACGTGGGGCTCTCCCTCTCCTCCTACGACCGGAGCGTGGCACGGGTTTACCAGCGCACAGGGATGCTCGCGGTCCTGTGCGTAGGGTTAAGCCTCATCGCCTCGGTCGTGTATGCCAAGCATCTGGTAAAACCGATTCTCGAGTTGCAGTCTGTGGTGAAACGAGTCGCTCACGGCGACTTGACAGCGCGCGCTACGGTTGCCCACTCGGACGAAATCGGCAGCCTGGCCGGGTCGCTAAACACGATGGCCGATTCGATTCTGCAGCGAAACCGTATTTTGGAAAGTCTGCGGTTCGCGGCACAGCGTTTTTTGACCGTGGCGGAGTGGCGGCTGGTGGTGCCCGAGATGCTTCAGCGGCTGGGCACTGCTGTCGGATCGAGCCGCGGGGCTGTGTTTACGGTTCACCGCTCGCCAGACGCTCCGCTGCGCACCGCGGCGGAGTACCTCTGGCAGGCGCAGAATTTGAACGGCACAGGCTCGCAACTACAGTCGGATGGCATCGAAATAAGCGAACACGTCGAACAACTAGGCCGGGGGGACATCGTCCACTATCGACCACGCGAGGAGTGTGGCGCCGCGGCTCCGAGCGATCGGCCGGTTTGCATTCTGGTGCCGATCCATGTAAGTGGAGAGTGGTTCGGATTTCTGGCGTTCGACGACCCCGGCGGCCGGCTGGAATGGAACGAAGCGGAACTTGACGCTCTTCGAACGGCGGCGGGGATGCTGGATGCCACGATCACCCGGCAGCGCGCCCAGGCGGCGCTGCTGGAAGCCAAGGAGTTTTTGGAGCAGCGCGTGGTGGAGCGGACCAGGGAACTGCAAAGCCAGGTAAACGCCAAGGAGGAGGCGCGCGCGGAGTTGGCCGAGGCTCAGCAGCGGCTGATGACTCTCTCGCGGGCAGCGGGCATGGCCGAGGTAGCCACAGGCGTCCTCCACAACGTGGGAAACGTGCTCAACAGCGTGAACGTCTCCACCAACCTGGTCGAGAGCCGGACGCAGGAGCTGCGCATCGACCACATGGTTGCCGCAATCGAGATGCTCGCGCAACACCGCTCCGATCTGCCCACCTTTCTCGATTCAACACCGGCGGGGCAAAGAGTTTTGCCCTACCTGGAAAAACTCGGCGCTCACTTCACGAAGGAGCGCGCGGCCGTGCTGCAGGAGGTCCGCCTGCTCCGCGATCACGTGGGACATATCAAGGAGATTGTGGCCACGCAACAGACCTACGCCAAGGTATCGGGACTAATCGACGACATTTCTTTGGCCGAACTCGTAGACGATAGCTTACGGATCGTGGACGTGGGCTTCACGCGGCACCACATCCGCGTCGAGCGCAGCTATGAAGACATACCGCCGGTTCCGACGGACAAGCATCAGATTCTGCAGATTCTGCTCAACCTTCTGCAGAATGCGAAGCAGGCCATCAAGCAGGCCGGGCCGGCCGATCGGGTAGTACATGTGCGGATCCGCCGCAAAAATGAAGACTGGGTTCGGATCGAGGTGCAGGACTCCGGGATAGGGCTGCCGCCGGAGCATCTCACCCGGATCTTCGCGCACGGCTTTACCACTAAGAAAGATGGACACGGTTTTGGGTTGCACTCCGGGGCGTTGGCCGCCAAACAGGTGGGCGGCGCTCTTTGGGCCGAAAGCGACGGGCCAGGCCGCGGAGCGACTTTCAAATTGGAATTACCCCTGGCGAGTAGCAGGGCACGTCAGCGAGGCACAGCATGAATTCACCGGCACCGATCGAACCAAACCACCGGGTTCTGATCATCGACGACAACGAGGCGATCCACGACGATCTGCGCAAGATTTTGGCGCCGGACCGCCAAAGCATTGCCGAGCTACAGGATGATGAGGCGCTTTTGTTCGGCGCCGAACCCTTGGAGTTGGTTCGCTTCGATATCGACTCCGCATACCAGGGCGAGGAGGGCCTGGAGATGGTCCGCCGGGCGGGAGCGGAAGGACGACCCTACGCCGTCGCCTTCGTCGATATTCGCATGCCTCCGGGATGGGACGGGGTGGAGACGATTGCGCGGCTTCGGCAGATCAATCCCGATCTGCAAGCAGTCATTTGCACGGCATATTCCGACTACTCGTGGAATGATATTCACCGCCGGCTGGGGCATTCGGATAGTTTGCTGATCCTGAAAAAGCCGTTCGACAATATCGAGGTGATCCAACTGGCGCATGCCCTGAGCCGGAAGTGGTTGGTAACGCGGCAGGCGGAGGCCCGGATGGCGGACCTGGACAACATGGTTGCCAAGCGTACCGCCGATCTGGAAGAAGCGCACGGAAGGATCCGGGTTGAGTTGGAAGAGCGGACGGCGGCACAAGAAGCGTTCAAGACCATTTTCCACGCCGGGCCGATTGGAATCGCGCTAATCGACTCCACGGGACATCTGGTTGATGCCAACCTGGCCTTCGATGAACAGCTCAAGATGGAGAAGGGCGAGTTTGTCGGGAATAACCGTCGCCAACTGGCGGGAATCAACCAACATGCCTTGGATCAGTTCCGGGACGAATTGTTACGAACGGGTCGCCTGGATGCCAGGGAGGTGGAAATATCGCGGGACCAGGACGGGACGCGGACGGCGCTGATCTGGATCCGGGTAGTAGAGATTCAGCAGGAGCGGCACTATTTGGCCTTCGTACTGGACATTACCGAGCGGCGCCGCATGGAGGAGGACCTGCGGGAAGCGCGGATCGCCGCGGAAGCAGCCGCCAAAGTGAAGAGCGAGTTTCTGGCAAACGTAAGCCACGAGATCCGCACTCCCATGAACGGCATCATTGGATTTACGCAACTCAGCCTTCGCACGGAATTGAGCGCAGAGCAGCGGGACTATTTAGAAATTGTGGATACGTCGGCGCAGTCGCTCCTGGGAATCATCAACGACATCCTGGACTTTTCGAAGATCGAAGCGGGCAAGTTGGAACTGGAAAACATCGCCTTCTCGTTGCGGGATTGTGTCGAACAAACGATACGCATGGTGCAGGCGGAAGCACAACGAAAACAACTTTCGCTGAGCACCGATATCGGGGACGAGACCCCCGACCTCCTTACCGGCGATCCGGGGCGGCTACGACAAGTCCTGCTCAACCTCTTGAGCAACGCGGTCAAATTTACCGAGCGAGGATCCGTGAAGATGGAGGTGAGCGGCAAAGGCGGCGGAGACGGCTGCGTCACCTTGAAGGTAGCGGTCCGGGATACGGGTATTGGCGTTCCTCTGGACAGTCAGAGTTGCCTGTTCGAGCCGTTCCGGCAAGTGGACGGATCGGTGACCAGGAAATACGGCGGGACCGGCTTGGGATTGAGCATTTCCGCGCAGTTGGTGCACCTGATGGGCGGCCGAATCTGGCTGGAGAGCCAACCCCGGAAGGGCAGCACCTTCTGGTTCACCGCGAACTTCTCTCCGGCCCAGGCGGCGAAGTTGCCGCCACCTGAATTAGCCTGCGCGCACGTGAGCAACCATGCATATCTTTCGATCCTGGTAGCGGAGGACAACCCGACCAATCGAATGCTGGCGTCCACGTTGCTCAAGAGAAGCGGCCATTCGGTAACCACGGCGTCGAACGGAGTGGAAGCGGTGAACCTGGTAGATCAGAACCGGTTCGACCTCGTGCTGATGGATCTGCAGATGCCCGAAATGGATGGATTCCAGGCATTGGCGGAGATTCGCCGCCGGGAACATGGAAGGGGCCGGCGCCTTCCCATTGTCGCCGTGACTGCCCACGCGATGGAAGGCGAGCGGGACAGGTGTCTGGAAGCGGGAATGGACGGCTACCTTTCGAAGCCCTACGGTCCCAAGGATCTGTTTGCCGTGGTTTCACGGTTCGGAGGAGAGGAATGGTCGCGAGTTCCCGGCAGCGGGTAGCCCCCCAGAGGGAGCGTGCTCCTAAAACTCGTGCGGCATCGTTCGGTGGATAGCCGCAGTACCACCAGACCGGAATTCCCTAAGGATCGGTTGCCGGCAGGGCCCCCGTTTCCGTGAATACGCGACAAGTATAGCCCGGCGGAGAACCTATTCCGCCCGGCGGCAAACCACAAGATCGCAAGATGGTTCGGAAGGGCCGGAAGTCGCCCATGCTGACATCGGCTGGCTATCGGAAACGCACTCGCCTTTGGTCAGCGAAGTCCATAATTGCATTGCGGCCCGAGCGGTCGCACACCGGGCGATCGGAACGGGCAGTGTGACGAACCGATGGGCGGTTCGGTCCTCGCGAGTGAGACCGTTGAGACCTCACAATGTCGCTTGCTTGATCGGTTCGAAGCGGACTTCCACCTCCGTGTTGACCTTGACGGGGTGGCCGGCTTTGACCGTCGGCTGGTAATGGTATTTCGACCAGTCCACAATCTCGCATAACTGTTTGCCGGTCTGCAGTTCGGCGATGTTCCCGTCCGGGCCGATGGTTACCGCGCAGCTGACCTTTTCCGCCTTGGGCTCGAAGAGCGGGGCGGTTGGAGCGGGTGGAGTAGCGGTGAGTAGGGCAGCCTGTTTCGCCGCCGGAACGTCCACTTCGGGCACGTCCTTCTCCTTGCTGTCTTTCTTTGCCGCCGAGGAACCGGCATCGCCCTCGGTCGATTTTACGGCCTGTATCCGCGTCACGAGGAATACGGCTCGGGCGGGATACCGGTTCACCCTGATGCGCAGTGCTTGCGCGTTCAGATCGATGGCGTCCAAAGCCAGGTTGTTCCAGGCCATCGTCATGACACGCCGGCAACTCGACAGCAGCGGATAGCCGTTCTTGCCTTGATCGGGGTCGCCGATCTCGTCGATTACTCTCTGCGCATTGACACCCTCGACGATGTACTCGTTGCCGTGAGTCAACTCGTAGGGAGTTTTGAAGAACAGGCGATAGCGGCGAACGCCTACCCAGATGTACACGGAAGAGGCACTGCCCGCGTTCAGGGTGGCATCCATTGCGCCTCCGGATTCGATCAAAACCTGGGCCTTTCCCTGAATTTTATCTGGCGCGGCGGCCTTGACTGGTGGTTTGCCGGCGCATCCGATCGCGCCGGCAAGTGTTAGGACGAGAAAACAGAAGACTGCCAGGTGGCGGTTCATCCGCGAGATCCTCGCTTTCCGGACAAAACGGTCCGGATTTGACGGTATCACTTCAAGCGGCCGGTGACAACGGGACGGCGGGCACACTCGCATGGCCTCCACCGTGAACCATCGAATCCGCATCCCCCTCCCGATACCTGACTCGGTCGGCCGCGACGCTCGGCATGTATGTAAATAAAAAAGAGAGAAACAGGGCTGATAGGGGTATTCTTGAACGGATAGCCGGTTTCCGGGTTGACCAGGAGGACATGAGCATGGCACCTGCACGGTCTTCGATTGGGTCCCGAACGCGTGCGCTCTGGGCGATCGCGGCGCTCACAACTATTTCGACCTCCCTTGGTCTCGGCTGGCCGCGCGCCTCCGCGGCACGGCGCGGCGGAGTGCGGCAGGCGGCCCCGGCCATCTCCCGCCAGGCGAAGATCATGAGCGTCCCCTTGAGTTTCGAGCCAAACCGCGGGCAGGCGCCCTCCACCGTCCAGTTCATCTCGCGCGGTCCCGGCTACGCGCTCTTCCTCTCTCCGGGCAGCATCTCCCTGAGCCTGGAGCGGCGCCCGGCGCCGGCTCCGGCGGCAGGCGACGCACCCGCAATCCCGCCGGTCGATACCCTGCGCATGAGCCTGATCCAGGCGAACGCCTTCGCCAAGGCGATAGCAGCCGCCCCCCAGCCCGGCGTAGTGAGCTACTTCATCGGCAACGACCCGAGGTACTGGCACTCGGGCATCCCGACCTATGGAAAGGTCGATTACGCTCAGGTCTACCCGGGCGTGGATCTGGTCTTCTACGGCAATCAGCGCCAATTGGAATACGATTTCGTCGTCGCGCCCGGCGCGGATCCCAGCCTCATCGCCTGGCGGATCGAAGGCGCCCGGCCCAACATCGACCGGGAAGGCAATTTGATTCTGGATCCTTCCGCCGGATCCGCCGTCTTCCGGAAACCGTTGCTGTACCAGATGGATGGCGGCAAAAAGGTGAGCGTCGAAGGGGCCTTCGTCCTGGCCGAAAACCAAGTCCGCTTCCGGCTTGGCGACTACGACCATTCGAGGGCGCTGGTCATCGATCCGGTGCTCAGCTATGCCACCTATCTTGGCGGAACCGGCAGCGATACCATCGGTTCTGCCACCGGTCCCGGCAGCCTTCAGGTCGGTGTATCGCAAGGCCTCGCGGTCGATACCGCGGGCAGCGTATATGTCACGGGCAGCACTTACTCGACGGACTATCCCACCAAGAACCCTTATCAGAGCGCGCCTCCAACCAAAGGGCAGGGCGTCCGCCCCGGGGAGTGGTCTTCCGCGTTTGTGAGCAAATTTAGTCCGGATGGCAGTTCGCTGGTGTATTCCACGTATCTGGGCGGCAACGGCGCCGACCGCGCCTTTGCCATCGCGGTGGATTCCGATGGCAATGCTTATGTCACCGGTCAGACAAGCTCCACCGATTTCCCCATAACATCCGGAGCCTACCAGCGCGTCTGTTCTCCGGCTCCCAACAGTACCGGGGTATCCGCCGCCCAGGCGAGCTGTAACTCCTCTTCGAACACATCCGCATTTGTGAGCAAGCTGAATCCGGCCGGGACCGGCTTAGTCTATTCCACCTTCCTGGGCGGGTACGGGCCCGCTTACGCTACCGCCATCGCGGTGGATGCCGCCGGCCGGGCCTACATCGCCGGCAACGAGGAGCAGTATTGCTCCGCGTCTTATACCTTCGAGGGCTGTTTTCCTACTACCGGCGGTGCCGTAATCGGCGGAGACAAGACCGGCGGACGCTCACCCCAGTACGCCTTTGCCGCGGCGTTCGACCCCACCGGCGCCAAGCTGCTGTATTCCACTCTCTTCGGCGACTTGAATGGATTCGCGTGCGATGCGGGCTGCGGCGGCGCGTATGGCACCGGAGTCGCCGTCGATCGAAACGGCTACTTCTATCTGATTGGCGAGACCCAGGCCGGCAAGCTGCCAACCACCGCCGGCGTCATCCAGCCCACCAGCGCTCCTCTAGGAACCGGAGGAAGCTATCTGCAAGCCTGGCGCGGCTTTGTCGCGAAATTCAATCCCGTCGCCTCCGCCGGCGGGGCCTCGCTCTTCTACGCCACCTACCTGGGTGGACTCGCTACAAACACCAGCGACTATCTCAGTGGCATCGCCATCGATAGCGCCGGCAACTCCTACTTAGTGGGATATACCAATTCGAAGGATTTTCCGGTGATGTCCGGCGCTTTTGGAACCGTTTGCGGACCGAACGGACAGACCTGCGCGGCGGCCCACGTCACCAAACTGAATCCGCTCGGCACCGCCATCTTGTGGTCCACTTATGTGGGCGGCGCCAGGCCCGATGCCAGCGACTCCGTCTTCTTTACCGGTCCCATCCAGTTGGACGGGAACGGGAACATCTATATCGTCGCGCAGTCCGGTGGACCTGGTTTCGCGATGGTCAATCCCGTTGAGCCAACCCCGGCCGGCGGCTCCCAGGAGGTGCTTGTCGCCGAGCTTGACCCCACCGGCACCAGCCTGCTCTTCTCCACCCGCATCGGATCCAAGGGACTCGATACTACGAGCCCGGCCGGACTTGCGGTCGATTCCGCCGGGAACATCTACGTCGCCGGCAACTCGAGCGGCCCCAACCTGATCACCACCCCCGGCGCCTTCCAGACCGCCTCCGCCACTACTTCCTGCTGTTACCACGGCTTTGCCGCCAAGGTCGCGCCTACCCCGCTGCCCACCCTGCAATCCGGCACGCTCGCGAACGGCGCGACGTATGCGGAAGGAGGCCTGGTGCCGGGATCCTTCGCGCAGGTCAAGGGCGTCAACCTCGGCACCGCCGCGCGCCTCTGGGCCGCATCCGATTTCACCAGCCTCGGCAGCAATCTGCCCACGAATCTGAGCGGAGTTCAAGTGAAGGTCAATAACCAGCCGGCAGCCGTCTACTACATCAGCCCCTCGCAAGTGAATTTCCAGGTGCCCGCCGGCATTACCGGGACCGCTTCGGTGCAGGTGGTCGTCAACGGCGTTGTGAGCAACACCGTGACGGCCGCCGCCGCTGTCAACGCGCCCGGCATCTTCGCGATTACCCTGGGCGGCACGAACTATGCGGCCGCCGTCTTCCTGGATGGCAAGATCGCCGCCGACCCGTCGAATGGTCCGGCGCTCTTCCGCAACGCCGTCCCCGGCGATACCGTGCAACTCTTCGCCACCGGCCTGGCTCCATCGCCGGCCGGAACCCTGGTCTCCACCACGCTCTTGAGCGGCGTCACGGTGACCCTGGGCGGCGTCACGGTCCCGGCCGCCGCCGCGCTCGTCGCGGTCGGAGAATTCCAAATCAACTTCACGGTGCCGCAGAGTTTCGCCTCGCTGGCCCCTGGCCTCTACCCCGTGTCGATTTCCATGAACGGGGTTACCTCGCCGGCCAGTATCGATTCCTCGTCGCCCGGCCCCGTGGTGATTCCGGTCCAGCACTGAGCCGTCCCCCGCGGGGCGGCGATCCGGCGGCCCGCTTCACGCGGCCGATTTTAACCATCCGGCTTTCGGCTCGAGAAACGGCCCAACCTTCCAGAAGGGATCGTAATTCCACGCGGCGGCGCTGAATCCCACCGGATTCGCCAATGCCAGCCAGGCAATTGTGGTCGCCAGGGAAGCGGCCGCTTTCGGATCTTTCATGGTTCTTAACGACACCTGCGCCGAAGCGAAGGTTGCCGCACTGTACAAGACGGTGACGACCTCTGCGTTGATGGGCGAACGCAGCCCGAAATAGGCTGCCTGGAACAGGGAATAGAGCGCCCATGCCGCGGCTTGCAGTTGCAGGAACTCTGCGCGTCCTTTCCGGTGCCGCGGCAGGTTCAAAACGTGCAGGCACCCGGCGATTGCCGAGATGCTGTTGATGGTCCAGACCACCGGGAATGCGATTCCGGGCGGAGCAAATACGGGAAGACGTTGCTCGCGGGCATAAAACTCGCGATCTTTCCGTCTGTCCGAATTCCGCCGTCCGGCCAGGAATTTGGCCGCTTGATTCAAAGCCAGGCTTACCGTTTGCACTCCGGCATAGAACAGCAGCCCATGGCCCCAACCGTATGCCTTGCGCTTCATGTTCGAAGCGTAGCGCACTCTTCGTCCAATCTCGGTGCGGCTACCCTCTTGACCTGCTTGCCGGCCGGCGATTCATCCCGGATCCAGGGATCGTGGCCGCACGGCGCATCGGCCGGGCGTTTAAGCACAATCTCCGCGGCATTAAGACGGCCTTCGATCACTCTTCCCCGGGTTGCGCTACAGAGAGGAAATGAAGCGGATCCCTCAGATTCTGCAACTCCCGGTAATAGTAAATCGGCGAGGGTCGCTTTCCTCTCAAATGCAAGGCCTTCAGAAACGCGATTTCCTCTTCGGTGACATCGCCGCTCAGCGACCTGTCCTTTAAGAACTGTTTGAGCCCTGGTTCAATGGCGGCCTGTGGGCATTCTTGTTCCGCAAATTCAAATCGCTTGAGTCGATGATCGGATCGAGGAATGAGGCGCAGTTTTCCGCCGGCACGTTGCAAGATGTCTGTGTCGAGAAACTCGAGAATGGCGACGCGCACTGGTTCGCAGCCACGGTTGCTGAATTGAGCCATCAGGAGCAGCCACTCTTCATTTTCCAATTCCTCCCGGGCAACGGGGCGCCGAACCATGGCCGGGATCGTCGGCGGACGCCCGATCAGTGGCCGCAGGATACGCACAGCGTCACCCGGCCGGCCATTTCGAGCAAGCAGGGCAGAACTGTCAGCAACGCCTTCCGACTGCGGTGTCGCGGCTGCCTGTGGGCAGTTGACCGCACCCGGGAAAATCGCCTATTGACGCGTATTCGAGTGAGCGCTACATTTTGTAGCGCTACGATGTTTAGCGAGAAAAAGCCTCTCAGTTCCCTGGAGCACCTTGCGATGGAAGTCGTATGGGAGCGCGGCTCCGCGTCCGCCGAAGACGTTCGGATAGCGCTCTCGCGAAAGCATCCGATGAAGGAATCCACTGCCCGCACTATTCTTAAACGACTGGAGGAGAAAGGCTACGCGGTGCACCATGTCGAAGGGCGAACATACGTGTACAGCGGCGCGGAAGCTCCCTGCGGCGTGGCGGCGCGGGCCGTCCAGCAGATTATGAATCGCTTTTTCGGCGGCTCATTCGAGCACTTGCTGGTGGGAATGATCGATAACCGGGTCGTAGACGAGCAAGAACTGCAGCGCCTGGCGCGGCGCATCGCCAGGCATCGTGCGAAAGGGGGATAAATGGACGCAATGGTTTTCCTGGCTGGTGCCACGGCGCGGTCCCTGATTTTGGCCGCGGCCGGCGGGCTCGCGATACGGTTGTTGAGCGCGAAGAGTGCCGCCGCCCGGTATGCAATATGGGCTGCGGTTTCGGTCGGAATGCTGCTTTCCTCCGCGTTGGCTCCAGCACTGCCCCCGCTACATGTACGCATTCTTCCGGCCGAATCCGTGACAGCCCAGCCTCCGGTTGTGGGTTTGCCTGCCTCCGGCTCGGCTACCGCTTGGGAAACGTTGCCATCCGATGTTCGAATTCAGCCGAAGTTCGTTTCGCGAACAGACTGGCGGGACTTCGCGATGCTCGCATACGCCGCGACGGCTGTAGTCCTTTTACTGCGTCTCCTTCTTGGATATTTATTCACTCGCCGGCTTGTCCGCTCCAGCCGGACAGCGGGCGAGTTTCTGGAGTCGGATTGGATAGTGTCGCCCATGACCGTGGGTTGGTTGAGTCCGAAGATCCTTCTGCCCGCGCAATGGCGGGAGTGGGAACCGGGCAAGCTGGAAGCGGCTTTGGCCCACGAGCGGGCGCACATCCGCCGAGCCGACTGGGCCATCCGCGTGATTGCGGGCCTGGACCGTTGCATTTTCTGGTTTAATCCGCTCGCCTGGTGGCTGGAACGGCACCTGGCAATGCTCGCTGAACAGGCTTGCGATGACGCCGCCCTGCTTGTGACTGGCGCGCGTGAAGCTTACGCGCAAACGTTGTTGGACATGGCGGCCGCCGTGCGCGCACAGCGCGGCCGCTTGAATTGGGACGCTATGGCCATGACAAAACCCTCCGAAGTGACGGAAAGGATCGAGCGCGTACTGGACGAAGCGAGGCGCATTCCGCGCGGCTTGGCGCGTCGGCAACGGGCCGCGCTCCTCGCATCCGCCACGGTGGCGGTTTACCTTACCGCCGCCCTCCAGCCGTCTCCTGCGCGCGGTCAGCAGCAGGCCCCGGCTCCGGTTTCGGTACCCGTCGCGGCGCCGGGTCAATTCGAAACTGTTAGCGATGCGGAAGCCGCGCGTCTGGAGGCCGCCATCGCGGCCAACCCGGAAGATCTGGCGTCGCGGGCGGAACTGGTTCAGTACTATACGGCAAAAGCGATGGTCCAGCAGCGGGATGCCCAGATCTTTTGGATCGTCGAGCATCACCCCGAGTTCGACCAGAGCAAGTTCCCCGTGCTCCTGGTCTTCTCGAATCCAGGCCCGCTGCAGGACATCGCCGGGGACGAACGCCTGGGGCAGCTTTGGCAGGAGCAGGCCAGGGCGCACGCGAACGATCCAAGGGTTGTCATGAATGCTGCTCAGTATCTGATTCCTTATTACCGGGTAAGGCAAGACCTATACGCAGCAGAGCGCTGGGAGAAGCGAAGGCGGGACTCGATCCGAGCCGGGAATGGGGATTGGGAAGTTTCTACGCCATGGCGATCATCGACTCCGCGATCAGCCAAGGACCCTACAATGATACCGGGTTCGCAGCGCACGCACGGTCGGAACTGGATAATTCCGGTGACGGCGCTGTGGTCTGGGGCGCGGGATACTCTCTGGACCGTTCCACGTCGGACCGCCCAGATCTGGTTTCGCTGAATGGCTACGGAAAGCAACTTCAGAAGCGGGCTGTGGAACAACTTGGCTTCACGCCCCCACCGTTCCCAACGGAGGGAGATAGGGCAAGCGCCGCTGCTGCCGGGAACAGAGCACTGAACGGCCCCGAACCCCTCAAGCGTGTGGACCCTGTTTATCCTCCGGCGGCGCAACAGGTGAGGCTGCAAGGGGTCGTGCGCCTCCGCGTTCTAATCGCACAGGACGGGACGGTGAAGCAGGTCGAGACCGTCAACGGCCACCCGATGCTGGTCAACGCCGCTCGCGATGCCGTCAAGCAGTGGGTCTATCCGCCTCAGGCGATGGAGACGCTCGTCGAAGTCGAAATTCCGTTCCGGCTGCCTTAGGCGCATCCGGCATAGCGACGAATCGAGCGGCGATGGCGCCCCGTTGCCTGCTTAACCATTATTGGTCAAGCAACCGGCGCCATTCCCCCGCAGATGAGCTTGACAAGCAAGCGCACTTGACCAATAATGGTTAACGTCTGAGCCGAGGGGTTGAGCGTTGACGACTTCGTTTGACGCGATCTCGGCGACGTACGGACCGGCTACAAAGCCCACGGCTCCGGTCAGCGTGGCGCCAGGAATCCGGCACTCCCTTCGCTAGGTCGTCTAAACGGAGGTTAACACCATCATGCAGGTTGGCGACCGCATCCTATCCGGCAAATATTCCGGCAACGAGATCAAACTCCACGGCGCTGATTACACTATCATGCGCCAGGATGATGTCTTCGCAGTGCTGGATGCGGCCACCCGGTCGCTCCCGAAGGCCGGCTAATTCAAATCCGAATCACGAGGAAAATATCTATGGCAAACCAGATTACGTACAGTGACGCATCCCGCCAGGCGATTCTACGCGGTGTCAACCAACTGGCCGACGCGGTGAAGGTCACCCTTGGCCCACGTGGACGCAATGTCGTTCTCGAAAAGAAATTCGGCGGGCCGACGATCACCAAAGATGGCGTGACCGTGGCCAAAGAGATCGAGTTGAAGGACCCGCTGGAAAACATGGGCGCCCAGATGGTGCGGGAAGTCGCGTCCAAAACCTCCGACGTTGCCGGGGACGGTACGACCACGGCCACAATTCTGGCCCAGGCAATTTACCGCGAAGGCGTTAAAGCGGTCACTGCGGGAGCCAATCCGATGGCCATCAAGCGCGGCATCGATAAGGCCGTGGCGGTTGCCGTCGAGGAAGTCAGAAAGCTCTCCAATCCCGTCTCCGGCGACATGATCGCCCAGGTCGGCAGCATTTCCGCCAACAGCGACTCCACCATCGGCAACATCATTGCCGAGGCAATGAAAAAGGTGGGCAAGGACGGCGTGATCACGGTCGAGGAATCGAAGACCATGACCACCGAATTGGAGACGGTGGACGGGATGCAATTCGATCGCGGGTACCTCTCCCCCTATTTCGTGAGTGACGCCGATCGCATGGAGTGCGTTTTCGAAGATCCCTACATCCTCATTTACGACAAGAAGATCAGCAACATGAAGGACCTGCTGCCGATTCTCGAGCAGATTGCGCGCGCAGGTAAGCCGCTGCTGGTGATCGCCGAAGACGTGGAAGGCGAAGCCCTGGCCACGCTCGTGGTCAACAAACTGCGTGGCACGCTCAATGCCTGCGCCGTGAAGGCGCCGGGGTTTGGCGACCGCCGCAAGGCAATGCTGGAAGACATCTCCATCCTGACCGGCGGCAAGGCCATCATGGAAGAGACCGGCATCAAGCTGGAGGGCGTCAGGCTGGAGGATCTCGGCCGTGCCAAGCGCGTCACCGTGGACAAGGACACCGCCACCATCATCGATGGCGCAGGATCGCAGAAGGATATCGAAGGCCGGATTAAGCAGCTCCGGGCGCAGATCGAAGAAACCACCTCCGACTACGACCGGGAGAAACTGCAGGAGCGGCTGGCGAAGCTGGCCGGCGGCGTCTCTATCATCAAAGTCGGCGCCGCGACGGAAACCGAGATGAAGGAAAAGAAGGCCCGTGTGGAAGATGCTCTCCACGCAACGCGGGCGGCGGTCGAGGAAGGGATCGTACCCGGCGGCGGCGTTGCTTTGCTGCGCGCTTCGGTTGCTCTGCAGTCCCTCAAGCTCGAGGGCGACGAGCAGTTCGGAGTTACTATCGTTCGTCGCGCCTGTGAGGAGCCCGTGCGGCAGATTGTGCGGAACTGCGGCACCGAAGGCGCCGTAGTGGTCGAAAAGATCAGGAGCCACCAGGACCCGAATTTTGGTTTCAACGCCTCCACCGAACAATACGAAGACCTGGTGAAGTCCGGCGTGATCGACCCCACCAAGGTAACTCGCACAGCCCTGCAAAATGCGGCTTCCATCGCCTCTCTCATGCTCACCACCGAGGCCATGGTCTGCGGAATCGTGGAAGAGCCGGGCGAATAGGCCAGGTATGAACAAAAGGCTGGAAAAGAGACACAAACGTCAGGTCGCCCGCGCGAAAGCGCGGGTGAAATTGTCGGAACCTGACGTGCGAACGCCGGAACAGCTGGCCGCAGCGCGGGAGGTTAGCCGCGCTGTGTCCGGCGCCCGCAAAGACGCCCACGCCAATTTCTTCACGCCACCCGTGAATCCTGCCAGACGTGCCGAAGACAACACGTCCAAAGAGGACCCGGGATCATGATCCACGCCAAATTCGGGCTGTTCTCTTCGAGCTGTCCCCATTGCAGATCCATCGAGTTTAGAAGCGGAGACACCCGAAACGCCATTGAGACGGCTTTCCACTGGCTTCTTCAACCATACTGGTGCTCTCTGTGCGGTCACCGCTTTTTCCTGTTTCGATGGCACCTTCCCGTTGGCGGCACGGCATAAAAGCTCAACCACAAACCGCTATGTGGGAGGAGATTAATGACGAGCCATTCATATACATTCATCGATCCAGGGGGAAATAAGGCCCAATACACCGTCTACGAGGCAGATCGCCACAATGCATTTCACTGGTCGACGGACCACGGCGATCAGGGTTTTGACGGTTCCTACTCGCAAGCTCAGGACCGGGCGAGAACATCCCTGAAGTCCAGCATGGCAGCCAGGCGCCGGTCTGATCAGCGGTATAGATATAAATAAGTGGTGGGCAGCTAAGCGGTACGGTGGCGCTCGTAAGCCTTCCAGATTTCCGAGGCCGCAGCCGCGTACCGTTCTCTGCTTCCGCAATTCTCCTCCCCGAAATCAGTCCGGAATACCTCGATTAGCAGGTCCTGGAGCGCATCCGGGTTTTCAGCCTCCCGGATCCGGGACACCAACACGTCTACCTCGGGATTGTAGTCGCCGGTGTTGCGCTTTCCCTCGAAGATCCATCGGGTCGTGCCGAAAGAGAATATCACTTACGGCGCGGTACAAGCTCCCGTATTCCTTCTGAAGCATCCGATGTTGCAAGCGATTTTCGGCTTCGGGCGGCATAGCTCACCTTAACAGAGAGGCAGGTAAAGCGCCCGGGCGCTTTCGATGGCGGATGCAAGCTGCGTAGGCGCCCGCCGCGGGTCGGCCATGGTGGGGGCCACATTGCTGACGGCCGCGGAGCAGCCACCGGGAACGGAATTGCGTCAATTGGGTTGCCCGGGAGTATGCACGCGCGGCATAGACTGATTCACGCTGTTAGCGCGACCTCAGCTCGGCGCGCCACTAGGCGACGCGCGCCGAAGCCCGCTCTACAGTTGAGTCCCGGTTGCGCGGGGCGGAGTGTGGCCCTTCAGTTTCTTGCGCAAAGCCTGGCTGCGCTCGCGGCGGGCTAACTTGCTTTTGCGCTCGCGGTGGAATCGCGCTTTATCTCCATTGATGGCTGACATGGTGGTGCCCCAACAGTACCACAATCTGCGTCGCCGCAATCCCGAGGGCTCAGTGCGGCGGAGAAAATCTGAGCCATTCTCTTGAGATTGGAAGCTAGTTACTCGCTCCGAATTCGAACTGAATGCGTGTGGCTAATAGGGCAACTCGGCCCCGTTCGTGGACGGGGCTGAAGCGCCAGGTGCGGACGGCGCGAGTCGCGGCGCTGATGAAGGGCTCCTGACCACGAACAGCCTGAACCGAACGCACCGAACCATCCGGACCGGCCACCAAGTCCAGCACTGCCGATCCGTGAACATGCTGATAACAGGCGGAAGGTGGATACTGCGGAGGTAGCGCCCCCTGCTGAAGATAGAGACGCGCACCGACCCAGTCGAGCCGAACCACTGCTTGGCCCGGAAGGCTCATGCTGGGAAGAGTAGTAGAAAGGATGGATATAGGGGCAGAGCACAATTGTGGCGCCGGCGCCGTAGCAGGCGTAACGTGGCTGGCCGAATCCTGTTCTCGCGAACTCAGCTGCGGGCTGCTGCGGCATAGAGGGCGTGGACGGGGGCGGGACGGCGGGTTGGGATTGAACCACCTCAGCAGGAACGGCGCTGGCGTTGGGATTTCGCCGCCAATCACCGATGGGGCTGGTAAACGCAGCAGCTTCGAAAGGCCCACCTAGCCCTGAATAATAAAGCCGGAGCTGTCGGGCTCCATTATCGAGGCTCTCGAACGCCAACTCAAAGCGATAGACTTCGCCGGCAAGCGTCTTATGGCACCGGAGTATTTCGGCGCCGCTCGGGCACGAATCGGTATACCGTCCATAGTCGGCCAGTAGTCGGTACCGATTGCCGGCCTGATCCGTGAGATACGTAGCGTCCTCCACGGCCGGCTGCACCCAACCGGGGGACTCGTTCCACCCTTGGATTGCCAGTTTCAGGAGTGTCACGCCGGGGGCCAGCGAAACCGATTCCGACCAGATGTTGGTCCCCTGTGCCGGAAGTGTACTGTAGTTGCGCCCGGGAAGAGTGAACGGCGGAGTTTTCAAACGATCTTCCGGTGGACGGGCAAACCGCAGGACAACCGGACGCGGGAACGAAGTCGGGCGCGGGCGCGGCTCTTCGCCCGGGGCGGCGCAACTGTGCGTCGTCTTCTGGCGCTGGTACTCCTCGACGATATCGCCGCCGGCGCCCCGAAGTTCGGCGCCGGTGTTCGGATCGAACTTCACTTCGACATTATAGAGATGGATACAGTTCGGGGAATCGCGCGAAAAGTTGTACAGGTGGTTGCCGACAGGGTCGAAGTAACGCTGGGGGGAAACGACGTACATTGCCAGTAAGCTGCCACACACCAGGGTACCCGTGAGAATAGCGAAGCGCCGGTGCTGAAGCGAGGCGAAGGCCCAGAGTATGGATGGGGCAACCGTGAAATGCAGCAGCGCCATTGCGGTTGCGAGGGCCTGCAATAGCAATGGGTTTATGTTGAGCAGATTCCCTGCGAGCCATTTGCGACTGTCCAAATAATCCAGGTACAGGAAAAGTCCGTCCGATACCAGGAGCGCCGCGTACGCCAGCAGCACCATCCCGGTGACGGCGGCCAGGATCTGCATAGGGGTGCGCTCCCGCTTCACCAGCAGGCCACCGGTAGCCGCGCCCAGCACAAATGTCAGGATGGGAACTAACACGGACTCTCCTCTCTACTAGCGGGTGGTGCTCTTACGGGTCGAGGCCGCGGCGAAGCTGATCAAAACGACACCGAAAATGTTCAGGGCAACGCCTAGAACGCTCCACAAAACCGGATTGCGGCCGGTGCGCTTCGCGAATAGATATCCGGCGCCGCCAGCCAGGAGGCTGAGCAACGCTGCGATTGTCCACATCTCGTCCATAATTTCCTCCTCGGCGGGCGTTGGCGGCCGTCCAAAATCCGACAACGCCCGGCGCGAATTTTACTGAACGTCTACTACCTTGCCGTCCTGGAATGTGATCTTCACGTCGCGGTAGATAAAGATCTTCTTGGCGCCGAGATCTACGGTGCGCCGCGGTTGTCCGAATGCTGCGAGCACATCGCCGATGCTCGAATCGGTTCCAATGGTCGGCCGGGCGGCGGGGGGCCCAGCCTCGGAGGAACCTGACAACAAAGCCCCATTCACAGCTTCCTGCTCCGACCTGGCGGCCTCATCGGACACCTGGGTCAGTTCACTTTCCGCGCCCTGATCCGCACTGATTTGTGAAGCCCAAGCTACAGGACTAGCCGGCGCCGCCGCGTCGCTGGCGATCGCCGGCAGCCCGTTCTGTCCCTGCTTGCCCTGCATATCTCCGAGACCGCGATCAATCACTTCGCGCATGTGGTTCTGCATTTCGGCCAGATCCTGAAGATTGACCGCGACGCTTGCGCCCCGTGGGCATCCGCCCTTGCTGGCGCGCACCAGCACGTTCGCAGCGTTAGCGTCGAGTGGCGGCGCGCCGCGCAGCTCCAGAACGTCGCCTTCGCTCACGGCGCAACTCTGATCGCCCATCATTGCTTCGACGCTGGCGTTGGCAACGAAGATATGCGGCGTATCACCGGAAAACGGGTTCATATCGGCACTTGCGCCGGAACTCTGAGCCTCCTGCTGTTCCTGGCGCAACTGCCGGCTGACTTCATCGGCGATAGCCTGCTTGACGTCAGGAGTGAGCCCTGGCTGGTCCTGTGAGAAAGCGGGAGCCATGGTCTGATTCGACGCAGCATGATCGAGGTACGCCTGTTCCAAAGTCGCCGCCATCATATAGTCGGTGAGCCAGAACGCGGGACTCGGATAGTAGGGTGCAGGAGCGAAATAGCCGCCGTAATAGCCGTACCAAGGCGCACCGCCCCAACCCCATGACGTGTAGACGACGGGCCGGGCCCAAGGCCTGTAAGCGTAAGCGTAATACGAGGGGCGATAGTAGCGGGTGGGAGCGTAGACGTTCACTACCACGCCGGGGCGAACGACGTACGGCCGGTAGACTCGCGTCACCACAGCTCCCCGGACCACATACGTTCGCTGCACGTACGAGCGGTTTTTCACGAGAACCGTCCTCTGGACGTATCCGTTGTTATGCCCACTGACGACCACTACGCGACCGCCCGGCCTGACCACTTCCACCCGGCGGAATCCGTCGGGAGTGTGGCGGATCACAGCACCGTTTGAGGTTCGCACTTCCGCGACCCTTCCGTGCGGATCCATGTGGATCTGAGCGCCGTTGGGCGCGTGTACGACCTGCCGGTTGGCAGGCCCGCGTTCCACGCGGACATTGGGGCGCGCCGTGTAGGCGGGAACATTGCGAGGCTCTGCTGTGCGTCCGAAGGCGCGCCCCTGCGAAGGAGCAGCGTCCGGCTGTCGGCCGAACTGCCGCGGTTGCGCCGTTGGCGCGGTCCGCTCAGGTGGTGCGGAGATTGGCGCTTGGCCTTGACGGTCCAGGCGAGGATTGGTCTGCTGCATGTTCGGCGGCGGCGTCCGACCAAACGGAGGCTGCCCGGAAGGTTGCGACGTACGGTTATACCCAGGGATTCCCCGTGGCGGCTGCTGCGGCGCCGCGGGAGCAGGATTCATAGCGGGCTGTCGCGCGGGTTGAGGGGCTTGCTGGGTCGCTCGAGGGGGCGCCTGCTGCACCCGCTGCTGTGGGGCCGCCCGTTGCTGTTGGCGCGCCGGTGGCGGGTTGTTTGTTTGTTTCTTCCGTGTGTCGTCGCCCTTCACTCCCGTAGCAAGGACGAACAGCAGGGCCGCGACTAATCCGCCGAACCGAGCCACACAGCCTATGCTCCGACCTCCAAAGGTTTTCATACTTAAATTCCTCCGAAATTCCCGTTACTGCACATCGGCAACCTTGCCGTCCAGGAACGTGATCTTCAAATCTTTGTAGAGATAAATCTTCTTGCTGCCGAGATCCACCACTTTGTCCGGCTCACCGACGGCCGCGACAACCTGGCCTATGTCTTGCCCGAGTTGAATACCGACCGGTTTGGTCGCGGGCTGCGGCGCCGTTTCGGAACTGGTGACGGCCGGCGGCGCCACGACTGACGCGGCCGGCATATAGGGCACGGCGATAGTGAAGACCTCATCGATCATCTGCTGGACCTGCTCGAACGTTGCGGATTCCAGAAACCCTTTCGGAAAGGGGAAGGTCACCTCCGCTTTGTGGGCGTCAACAAAATCCGAAATCGACCCGTCACAGGCGGTACAGGTCTCGACCGTCAAGCTGACTCGGGAATCTTTGATATCCAGCTTGGTGATATAAACGCGGTCTCCTGGCTGGATCTCCCGAAGCTGGCTAACATTGTGAAGCAGCGCCTTACCGAAGCCGTGTGAGAAGCGGCCGTTCTTGTACGTATTGCTGTAAGGCAGAAGTTCGGCTGCCGTACTGGCCGTAATGCCACCCTTCTGGACCGAGAGGATGGCGCCTACCTGAGTTGCCGTGACCTTATCCGGTGCGAACTTCAGGGTTGCGTATTGGGCTTGAAGTTTCGCGGAAACGCTGTCCGGCGTTCCAAACAAAAGGCCGTTTGAGAGTGAAATTAAGAGAAATGAGAGTCTTAAGATCTGGTTAACCATTTGCTCCACACGAAGTTATAGCGCGAATCATCGCGGGAAACAATGGATATTTTTTCAACGAACGCCAGGTAAGTGGGAGTTATTAGTGGCGGTTGCGGGCTTTGACCGTGACAATCATCTTAGTACCGCCAGCGATATGGCTCGAAAGGACTATGCGGATTCAGCGGCCCAGCTTTGGCGGTCTTCGTGGGCAAGGCACGGGCCCAAGGGGCGCGGCCGACTCTTCGGCAGGCCTTCCGATGATGCCGCGGTCGTCTGTTCTATTTCTGCCGTTTTCCTTTGCTGTGGACGATATTGCCGAACAGATCCGTTTCGAGTGGATTGCCGAAAAGGTCGGTGGGGACCTCGTCGCCATGCTTTTCCTCCGCTGCCCCGGTTTCCTCGTCGTCTTCCGTAACCTCGTCGATGCGGCGGAGCAGGTCGGCGTGCAGTTCGCATTCCCGCCAACTCTCCTCAGCGGACCGCTCGCACTGCCAGGGATAGAACCGCGGACCCAGGACCGAGGCTACGGGCTGGTGCTCACAGGCGCGGTCGTCATGGCCAAGGCCGTAGTCGGCGAGGCGGAGTCGGTCCGGTAACATCCAACCCTCACCGTCGTTCATGGACAAGAAATCGTCCAGGCCGACACGCTTCAGGTCATGAAAAGCCACCTGAGCAAGGATGGTCAGGCGTAGTTCTGGATCCAGTTCCCTTTGGACTCGCCAGAATCCCTGCGGTTCGAGGAAGTGACGATTTGGCTTGGTAGCGAGCCAGTTAACCGGACGGTCGCAGTCACGCAGAATCCAGGCGAACTCATCCTGCGAGAGGCCGGATAAATGTGCGGTGACAGCTTCCGCTATCGCCCGCAGGCGATGGCGCTCGCCGTTTGAAACCGCCCATTGCCGTTTCCACGCCAGAGCACGCGAGGCAACTGTTGTCGGCAGTGCCGCCCATTCTATTGCGAAAGTAAGCGCGGGAATCGCGAGACGTGCGGTGAGCCAGGTTAAGCAACTCCCCTCCGCAAGAGGACGCTTCACCACCGGAAGTTCATTAACCAGAAAGAGCGTGAGATTAGTGCCGGCGAGCCGAAGGCGAACCGACCAGTCAAAGGTGAAGGTGGCAAGGGAACCTAGGGGCTGATAACGCGCAGCATGCGGACGAGGTCGCTATCCTCGCCGTAGGCGCTTAGCATCAGATTGTGGGCTTCATCAACGATCAGGAGGGCCCAGGGCAGTTGTGCTTGCTGGCGCTCTTCGCGGTCGGCCAGGCGGCAGGTGGCCAGGAACTCCTCTCGGATGTCGTCCTGGCGCAGGTAGTGGTATGACGCGATGACGCGCGGGAATACGCGCCAGGGATTCGCATCCAGGCCGATTCGTTTCCGAAGGGCATGGGTCTCGGCGCGATCCACCACGTCGAAATCGAGCCAGAATTTTTCGCGCATTTCCTGCCGCCACTGCGGGCGCAGCGAGGCCGGCGAGAGAATGAGCACCCGCCGGATGCGCCGCCGGAGCAGCAGTTCGGTCAGGATCAGCCCTGCCATGACCGTCTTTCCCAACCCGACGTCGTCAGCCAGGCACAGAGACACGCGGGGCATTCGGAGAGCCTTGATCAGCGGAACGAGCTGGAAATCGTCGGCCTCCACGGCGCCAAAGAACGGAGCGGCGATCCGGGTCGTCGAGGGGTGGCCGGGATCCTGGGGGCTCAGGAACGGCGCCAGGGCGCTCCAACGGGCAGAGCGCACTAGCGCATCGAAGTCGGACGCCGGCATCGGCTCGTCCTCACGCACGCGCGGCAGGGCATGAGGCGGCAGCAGTTTGCGGCCGTGCTCGATTTCCCAGACGATCGTTTCCTGCGCGACACCGTCGAGATCGGTATACTCGAGCCGCACGACGTGGAACAGCCCTTTGGCTGTGTCCACCGGCTCGACGGAGGCCACGATGGCACGGCGGTTCCGCACGGTGGCGACCATGCCGATCTGCGGATGTTTGGCGGCGCCGGAATCCAGCGCGGAATCGTAGGTTGCCATGGGGACCTCGGCCGGGCGGAGCACAGCCGAATACCGCGCGACCGTCCCAGCACCCGAAGGAAAGCTACCGGTGTAAAGCATGGCGAGCTGTAGATTTGGTATGCGGGGCCGTGGAAATGCCGGGTCCGTGGAAAGCGTGGAAAACCAAACCCAGGTTTTCCACTCTTTCCACCGCCCCTTGAAAATCCCGCGGCGGGATTTTCACATTTCCACCGCCCCGGCGACGGCGATGTTCACTGAACCCAAAATCAAAGAAAGGAAGTCGGCCGCTGCGCGGCCTCCCCATTTTTTAGTGTCCGCCCTCCCTCCGGTCGGGCGACCCTATTTCATGCTCATCTTTGGATTGGAAAATGCTGTGCCGGCCCCCCCTGGGTTCAAGTTCGACCTTGCCTGAGCACGAGTTCGGAATCGGAAGGATGCGATGCAACGTGATACCTGCATCTCTGCCGCAGCGGAGGACATTCCTTTTCTGGCGCGCACGATATTTCCTGCAACGTTTTTGGGTGGCAAATCACTGTTTCTCAGGGATTATATGCTCCGTTCCCATTGGG
This sequence comes from Bryobacterales bacterium, assembly GCA_963796485.1. Classification (GTDB taxonomy): domain Bacteria; phylum Acidobacteriota; class Terriglobia; order Bryobacterales; family Bryobacteraceae; genus CAWCDJ01. The sequence goes on along the minus strand of CAWCLV010000003.1, from coordinate 142,525 downwards.
TTCCCCGGTGTAAGAGTAGGGACGGTCAGTCAAAGTGGGTGCTTTGCTCCATTGTCTCGAAAGGAGAGAAAAAATGAATGCATCCGGCCTCGCCGTCGCACAGGCAGTTTCGCCTGTACAAAACAAACTGCGGCAATTCAGAGAAGTTGAGGGCACAGACGGTCCCCTCTGTTGCTTCGCCTCTTCGAAGTTCACTCTCTGCAAACTCATCGGACTCTTTGAAGCGAATACGCACCTCAATACCTTCCTCAGGAGCCCGGATGGTATGAAACTGTCAACCCGGATGGGTGGAGAGCGCGAGCATGTGGCAGCCTGGGGCGATGTAACGGGTCATGAGGAACGAAAACGGATCAACTTCAATGAGAAGGTGGTGCCGGCGATAAAAACTTGGGGGAAAGGCCCAATTGCGCTGACGTTGCGTTCAGCACCGCTTGCCTTTGTTCATGTTTGGCGCCAACCGCAGGCGGCAGACAAGTTGCTGCAGGACGGTGTTCCGTTGATGATCTGTGTCGTCACACCGTGGACGAAACACCTTGTTGTAGTCGTGAGGGCCGGCGACGGGACGAACTGGCTGATTGACCCTTGGGACAAGTCCGATTACAGCAGCGTTGTATCGCTCGGATCGGGCCACCTTTTCACCAGCCCGATTACCGTAAAGATCAATGCCGGCATGGCGACAGTCCCTTCGCAACCCATGTTCCATGCCTACTTCGTCCAACAGCAAACCCCGTTGAAGTCTGCCATCGGAATCTAAGGACTGATCCGGGGTGCGGATGCCGCGGCAAGAATCCTCAGGCGGCGGCAGCAATGCCCGCGGGATGAGAACCGGAGCGGCGGACTCGTGAGTCGCCTACGCCTTCGCCTTCTTCGGCGGAACAATGGAGTCTTGCGCGGCGATGGCGACCCGTAACGAACGTGGCGGACCGTTATTCGGATGGCCGGTTCGCTCATCGCTGCGGAGCCGGCCAGGAACTGGAAGGCCGGAACTCCAGGATCCTAACCGGGTCGATTACGGGAAGATGATACCCTCATATACGGATCTCCGGGAATTCACCGGACGAGAGGACGTTATGGCAGACAAGAAGAAGACCGCCGAAGGCGGCGCGGTGAGCGAAAAGAAGAAGGCCGACAAAGCAGTCGCGAACGAGGCGCCGCCGGTCCAGAAAGCCGCGACCGAACCCGCGCCCCGAGTGAAATCCAAGAAGATTCCACCATTGCCCAAGAAGAACAAATCCCGCCTGCCGCGGCGTGAGAAGAAGGCCAGGCAGAAGGCCGCTCGGACCAGGTAGGTGCAGGCTGGAACTTGACGGCGGGGGCGATGCCCATCAGCCTGAGATGCGTCCTTGGCGCCGAATCGAGCAACGGGGGCCAATCTACCCGTGGGCGGCGTTACGTCCAGGTAAGTCCTGCTGCGAGACTGCGAGGCGCCATCTGCTGCTCACCAGATCCCGGTCCGCAGTAAAAATCCGGTATAGTTCGTCAGTACCCAAAGCACACCGGTTCGGCCGGAATCTCAAAAAATGAACAAAGGACGTCTGGAAGCCTTCAGTGATGGGGTCCTCGCCGTCATCATCACCATTATGGTGCTGGAGATGAGATCACCGCGAGGAACCAGCCTCGCAGCCCCCCATTGGAAGCGACAGGAAATCAGCCACATAATCGCAACGATCAGCGGCGCCCGCAACCCGCGGCGCCTTCCGTGCGAGATCCGGGAATTCGTCCATGCGCTTGGCGAGAAGCAATGCACCGAGACGCCGGATGCCGAGCCCCCCGTCGATCTCGTCGATGAGCCGCTCGTTGAGCAGGCGCTCCATAACCCCGCCGCGCTCCGTCTGGTATGGCAGCTCAGTAACTCGAAAAACGCCTGGGTGTCCAAAGCGTCGATCACCTGTTGGGCACTCTGTCCTGTTCGGGAGTGGTCCTCCAACCGGTCAGGCTCACCCTCCGCGAAGATCCGCCGCAGTTGGTCCTCGCTCATTGGAACAAGCGCCCTCCGGGCCGCATCAAGTACGTGCCGTTAAGAAGGTAGGCGGTGCCGCGCGGCCGGGAAGCCCCTTTCCCCGCACACCCCATTCCTGCCGCCTCCCTCTCCCCCGATCACACCGTTCCTGACATCTAACTCGTTCAAATCAAACACCCACGTCCCAGCCCCTCTAAAATCCAGGGTTATCCTGTAACCGGTTTATGGTTTCTGAAAAACGCATCCTCGCCGCCCGCGCCAACGGAGCCAGGTCGCGAGGGCCCAAAACCCCTCAGGGTAAGGCCCGCTCCTCCCGCAACGCCCTGCGCCACGGGTTTCTATCCGCACGCGTCGCCGTGGACCCGCAATCGAGCAACTCCTTCCGGGAGATGTTCGACCTCCTCGTGGCCCGCCTCAGCCCCGGAGATGACGCGGAACTCGCGCTCATCCAGGAAATGGCCTCCGCTTCCTGGCGCCTCCGCCGCGCCTGGGCCATGGAAACAGGGCTGCTTCAGGCCGGCATCCAAGGCTGTACCAATGAGGTCGGTATCTCCCGTCTCGCCGTCGCGCTCGGCGAATTGGCGTCCGGCCCGCGCCTTGCCCTGCTGCACCGCTACGAAACGCGCCACCACCTCGGATACTGCCGTGCGCTCCGCCGCCTTCTGCTTTCGCGCACCTCGGGCGTGCCAAACGAACCCAAGAAGTCCTTTGCTTGCAATGCGGACCCACGCCCCGAACCGCCGCTTCCGCCGGCTCCGGCACAACCTCGCCCTGCCACCGGCATCGAACAGGACTCCCTCAAGGATGAATCTCGATCGGCGTCCCGTCCGGTACCAGGTTCCAGATTTCGTCCATCTCCTCGTTCGTCACCGCGATGCAGCCCTGTGTCCAGTCCTCCGGGTGGCGAACTCCGGGCCGCACGCCGTGGATCATAATGTCGCCGCCGGGCGCAACCGCAAGCGCCGCCGCCTGCGCACGGTCGGCCTCATTCGGATACGAAATATGCAGCGATAAGTAATAGGCGCTCTTCGGGTTGCGGCGGTCGATCACGTACCGGCCCTCCGGCGTCCGGCCATCGCCCTCGCGTGCTTTAGGCCCGCTGGGGTTCGGCCCCAGAGCCACCCGGTACGCGCGGAGCACGGATTCGCCGCGCAGCAACAGCAATTCCCGCCGCGACTTGTGCACAACCATTCGGGTGGCGGCCAACACGCCGCAGCGCAGGGACATGCAAGCGATTATCTAACGCCGCTTTCGAGCCCGTCCACTTTACTGTAGATTTTTACGACATCAAGGTCTTATAATATGGTTTGTCAAAGAAGTCCATTTCATAAAAGGAGGGGAGAGTTGACCAGCTCACCCACTACTCGCCCGAAAGTCACCATCGACGGGAACGAGGCAGCCGCTTACGTAGCCCATCAGATCAACGAAGTTATCGCTATTTATCCCATTACTCCTTCCTCGAACATGGGGGAATGGGCGGACCAGTGGTCCGCCGAAGGCAAAACCAATATTTGGGGCACCGTGCCGACGGTGATCGAAATGCAAAGCGAGGGCGGCGCGGCCGGCGCCTGCCACGGCGCGCTGCAGGCCGGCTCGCTGACCACGACCTTCACGGCATCGCAGGGCTTGCTGCTGATGATCCCGAACATGTACAAGATCGCCGGCGAGCTGACCTCGACGGTGTTCCACATCGCCGCCCGCGCCCTGGCGGCGCATGCGCTCTCCATTTTCGGAGACCACAGCGACGTCATGGCCGCCCGCTCCGCGGGCTGGGGCATGCTCTCCTCGAATTCGGTGCAGGAAGTCATGGATATGGCGCTGATCGCCACGGCGGCTAGCCTGGAATCGCGCGTGCCGTTCCTGCACTTCTTTGACGGCTTCCGCACCTCGCACGAAGTAGCCAAAGTCGAGCAACTCACGCCCGACGACATGCGCGGCATGATCGACGACGAACTGGTGATGGAGCATCGCCACCGGGCGCTCTCGCCGGACCGCCCGATGATCCGCGGCACCGCGCAGAACCCCGACGTTTACTTCCAGGCGCGTGAAGCCGCGAACCCCTACTACCTGGCCACCCCGACCATCGTGCAGAACGCGATGGATAAGTTCGCGAAAATCGTGGGCCGTCAGTATCACCTGTTCGATTACGTCGGCGCGCGGGATGCCGAGCGCGTCATCGTCATGATGGGCTCAGGCGCCGAAGTGGCCGAGGAAGCCGTCGAAGCGCTCGTGGCCGCGGGCCAGAAGGTGGGCCTGCTCAAAGTTCGCCTGTACCGGCCGTTCCCGGTGGAAGCTTTTGCCGCGGCGCTGCCTGCCTCCGTCAAGTCGATCGCCGTCCTGGACCGCTGCAAAGAGCCGGGCGCCACGGGCGAGCCGCTCTATTGCGACGTCATCACCGCCCTCGTGGAAATGGACCAGATGAGGAAGGTCGTCGGCGGCCGCTACGGGTTGGCCTCGAAAGAGTTCACCCCGGCTATGGTCAAGGGCGTGTTCGACGAACTGTCGAAGCCCTCGCCGAAGAACCACTTCACCATCGGCATTAAAGACGACGTCACTCACACCAGCCTGGACTTCGACCCCGAGTATTCCACCGAGGTTCCCGGAACGGTGCGGGCGCTGTTCTACGGCCTGGGTGCGGATGGCACCGTCGGCGCAAACAAGAACTCCATCAAGATCATCGGCGAGGAGACGGAAAACTTCGCGCAGGGCTACTTCGTGTACGATTCGAAGAAGTCCGGCGCCATCACCACTTCGCACCTGCGCTTCGGGCCGAAGCGGCTGCACTCCAGCTACCTCATCACCAAGGCCAGCTTCGTGGCCTGCCACCAGTTCTCGTTCCTCGAGCGGATCGATATGCTCAGGTGGGCGGAGAACGGCGCGACGTTCCTGCTGAACAGCCCCTACGGGGCGGACGAGATTTGGGACAAGCTGCCCCGTACGGTGCAGTGCCAGATCCTCGAGAAGAAGCTGAAATTCTACGTGATCGACGGTTACGAGGTGGGGAAGCAGACCGGCATGGGCGGCCGCATCAACACCATCATGCAGACCTGCTTCTTCGCGATCAGCGGCGTGCTGCCGCGCGAAGAGGCGATCGCCGCCATCAAGTACGCCATCAAGAAGACCTACGGCAAGCGCGGTGAAAGCGTCGTGCAGAAGAACTACGCTGCCGTGGATGCGGCGCTCGATCACCTGCATGAAGTGAAGGTCCCCGGCAAGATCACGGCGCTCTTCGACATCCGGCCGGCGGTTCCGGCCGAGGCCCCCGATTTCGTCCAGAAGGTCACGGCACGGATCGTGGCGGGCGATGGCGACGAGCTCCCGGTGAGCTCGATGCCGGTCGACGGCACCTTCCCCAGCGGTACTGCGCAGTGGGAGAAGCGGAACATCGCCCTCGAGATTCCGGTGTGGGACGAGGAACTCTGCATCCAGTGCGGCAAGTGCGTCCTGGTGTGCCCGCACGCCGTGATCCGCGCCAAGGTGTACGACGAAAAGTACCTGGCAGGCAAACCGGAAACCTTCAAGGCCGTGCCGGCTCGCTGGAAGGACATGAAAGACCGGAAGTACACGCTCCAGGTGGCGCCCGAGGATTGCACGGGCTGCACCCTTTGCGTGCAGGTCTGCCCGGCCAAGAGCAAGAGCGAAGTGAAGCACCGGGCCATCAACATGGTGGCGCAGCCTCCGCTCCGCGAGCCCGAAGCCGCCAACTGGGATTTCTTCCTGAAGATCCCCGAAACCGAGCGCCAGGCGCTCTCGATGGCGCAGATCAAGGACGTCCAACTGCTCCGGCCGCTGTTCGAGTTCTCGGGAGCGTGCTCCGGTTGCGGCGAAACTCCTTACGTGAAGTTGATGACCCAGTTGTTCGGCGACCGCATGCTGGTCGCCAACGCGACCGGCTGCTCATCCATCTACGGCGCCAACCTGCCGACCACTCCGTACTGCACGAACGAAACCGGGCGCGGGCCGGCCTGGTCCAACTCGCTGTTTGAAGATAACGCGGAGTTCGGGCTCGGCATGCGGCTGGCGGTCGATAAGCAGAACGAGTACGCGAAGGAGTTGGTGGGCCGCCTGGGCTTCGCCATCGGCGAGGAACTGGCGAACGCCATTCTGAATGCGGACCAGACCACCGAACCCGGCATCTTCGCGCAGCGCGACCGGGTCAAGGAGCTGAAGGACAAACTCGCCGGGCTCAACACGGCGGAGGCGCGGGACCTCGCCAGCATCGCCGATTCGCTGGTCAAGAAGAGCGTGTGGATCGTCGGCGGCGATGGCTGGGCCTACGACATCGGCTTCGGCGGCCTGGACCACGTGATCGCTTCCGGGCGGAACGTCAACATCCTGGTGCTCGATACCGAGGTCTATTCAAATACGGGCGGCCAGGCGTCGAAATCCACTCCGCGCGGTGCGGTGGCGAAGTTCGCCGCGGGCGGCAAGCCGTCCGGCAAGAAGGATCTCGCCCTCATCGCCATGAGCTACGGCAGCGTATATGTCGCTAAGGTCGCGATGGGCGGCAACGACATGCACACGGTGAAGGCGTTCCTCGAGGCGGAAGCCTTCGACGGGCCCTCGATCATCATCGCTTACAGCCACTGCATCGCTCACGGCTACGATATGGCGTTCGGCTGCGAGCAGCAGAAGGCGGCGGTCAACTCCGGCTACTGGCCGCTGTTCCGCTACAACCCGGCGCTGGCGGCGCAGGCCAGGAACCCCTTCCAGCTCGACTCCCGTCCGCCGACCCTGCCGCTCAAAAACTACGTCTACAACGAAACGCGTTACACCATGCTGGCCAAGAGCAATCCGGAACACGCGAAGGCGCTTTTGGAACTGGCGGAAGAGGATGTAGCAAGCCGCTGGAAGCTCTACGAACACATGTCGCGCCAGTCTGCAAACGGCGTGCAGGAAGCGGGCGAGGTGAAAAAATGATCGACCTCAGCAAAACGATTGACCTTTCGACCACGTATCTTGGTCTGAAACTGAAAAACCCGCTGGTCGCCTCGGCTTCGCCGATGTGCGAAGACGTGGGGAACGTCCGGCGCCTGGAAGATTCGGGCGCCTCGGCGGTGGTGCTGCATTCGCTTTTCGAAGAACAGATCGAGCTCGAAAGCGATGAGCTGGACCGCTTCATCACCGAAGGTTCGGAACTCTCGCCCGAAGCGGTCACCCATTTCCCCGAGTTGACCCAGCGGGTGATGGGGCCGGAAGCCTACCTGACGCACATCGTGAAGTGCAAGCAGGCGGTGAAGATTCCGGTGATCGCGAGCCTGAACGGGACCACCAAGGGCGGTTGGCTCTCCTACGCCAAACAGATGGAGCAGGCCGGCGCGGACGCGCTGGAGCTGAACATCTACTACATCCCCGTCGATCCGAATGTGACCGGCGACCGCGTCGAACAGCAGTACATCGATCTGGTGAAGGCCGTCAAGGCGGAAGTGAAGATCCCGGTGGCGATCAAGCTGGGATCTCACTTCAGCGCGATGGCCAATATGGCGAAGCGCCTGGATGCGGCGGGGGCGGACGGACTGGTGCTGTTCAATCGCTTCTACCAGCCGGACTTCGACCTGGAAGGCCTCGAAGTGGTGCCGAACCTCATCCTCAGCAACTCCCATGAGCTGCTGCTCCGGCTCCACTGGATCGCGGTGATTTACGGTACGGTCAAGGCCGATATGGCGTTGACGGGCGGCGTTCACAGCGCCACCGACGTGGTGAAGGCCATGATGGCCGGCGCGCGCGTCGCGATGATGACCTCGGCGTTATTGAAGCGGGGAATCAGCTACCTGGATACGCTGGCGACGGAGCTCCTGGTCTGGATGGGCGAGCATGAGTACTCCTCGATCAAACAGATGCAGGGCAGCATGAGCCGCAACTCCGTCCCGCAGCCCGGCGCCTTCGAGCGTGCGAACTACATGAAGGTGCTCAGCTCGTACGCAATGAGATAGCAAGTGGGGCAGGCCTCCCGGCCTGCCCGGTTTTAGAAGCGCGCCGGCCGCGAGGCCGGCGCGACCTGATCTACCACACCCTGCACGCGTCTGCTCTTACCATCGCTTGCCCGGCCTTGCACGAAAACGCCTTCGAAAACTCCGGCATATCCGACACCACGCCGTTGATCCGGTATTCTTCCGGCGAGTGCGGATCGGTCAGGGCATTGACCCGCTTCGATTCCGGACGTTCGTCGCCGCACGCCCACTGCGCCATGCCTACGAAATACCGCTGATCGGGCGTCAGCCCGTCCATGGGCCGCAGGTGCTCGTTTTGCGTGTCCGCTTTCCAGGCCATGTAGGCCAGCAGCGTGCCGCCCAAATCCGCGACGTCTTCTCCCAGCGTCAGCTTGCTGTTGATCTTGATGTCGTCAATGACGGTGTACCCGGCATACTGCTTCTCGACGCACGCGGTGCGGCTGACGAACTCCTCGCCGTCCTTTTTGCTCCACCAGTCTTTGAGATTGCCGCGGGCATCGAACTGCCGGCCCTCGTCGTCGAAGCCATGGGTCAGCTCGTGGCCGATCGTCGCGCCGGTGTTTCCGTAATTCGGCGCGGCATCCATCTTGGGATCGTAGAGCGGCGGCTGGAGGACGCCCGCCGGAAAATTGATGTCGTTCATCTGCGGATCGTAATATGCGTTCACCGTCGGCGGGCTCATCAGCCATTCCCCGCGGTCCACCGGCTTGCCGATCTTGGCGAGCTGCCTCCGCCATTCGAATTCGGCGGAACGCTCGATGTTGCCCGGAAGATCGCCGCGGCGGATCTCGAGCGAGCTGTAGTCCCGCCACTTATCGGGATAGCCGATCTTGTCCACCATGGCGTGCAGCTTTTCCAGGGCGCGCTTCTTGGTTGCCGCGTCCATCCACGTCAGGTGATCGATTTCCTGCTCCATCGCGGTCTGGATCTGGTGCGTCATCGTCACCACGCTGGCCTTGGTAGCGGAGCTGAAGGTCTTCTGCACGAACACCTGCCCGAGCGCCTCGCCCAGGTTCCGGTCGGTATACCGGACGCAGCGCTTCCACCGCGGCTGGAGTTGTTTCGTGCCTCGGAGATAGGCGCTGTAAAACTCGAAATCGGCATTCACGAACGGGCGCGAAAGATACGGTGCCGCGGCGTGAGCCACGTGCCAGCGCAGGTAGGTCTTCCAGTCGGCGAGGCTTCTCGACGTCAACTGCTTCTCCGCCTGCTTGAAGAACCCCGGCTCGGTCACGTTGAACTCGGAGAGCCCGCCTTCGCCCATGACGGCCAGGTAAGCGTTCCAGTCGAACGCAGGCGTCAGGGCGGCGAGCTGCGCGCGCGTCATCTTGTGAAACAGCTTATAAGGATCGCGGAGCTCGACGCGGGTCAGCGAAGCTTGGGCCAGCGCCGTTTCGATCGCCATCACGGTCTGCGCCTCGCCTTGGGCGGTGGCCGGGGTATCGCCTAAAAGCTCGAAGATCTTCGTCACGTGGGCGACATACTTCGTGCGCGTTTCCACCGACTTGGGGTCGGTCTTGACGTAATAGTCGCGGTCCGGCAGGCCCAGCCCGCCTGCCGAGGCGAACGCGATGACCCGGCTCGAATCGGCGAAATCCTGGTTCGAATCGAAGCCGAACAGCAGCCCGTCGCCGGCACTTTCGAGTTGCAGCCGGGCGAGCACCGGCGCCAGTTGCGCGGTGGAACGAAGCGCCGCGATGCGGTCGAGCCTTTCGCGGAGAGGCGCGATTCCGGCGCGGTCGGCAGCGGCTTCGTCCATGCAGGCGCCGAAGAAGTCACCGATCTTCTGCTCGTTGGCGGTGCGCCGTTGCGAGTTGCCGCCCGCCTGTTGGAGCAGCCCCCAAAGATAGTGCTGGTTGTCGTCGGTGAGCTTCGAGTACACGTCCCAACGCGACTGATCGGGCGGGATCGGGTTCTTGCGGATCCAGTTTCCGCAAGCGTAGTGATAGAAATCGACGCACGGGTTCACCGACCGGTCCATCGAAGAAACATCGAGGCTGGGTGTATAGGGCAGCGCCTCCAGGGGCTTGTCTTTCGGTGCTTGTGCGATGAGAACCGACGCAAAGGCTAAGGCAACGATTGTGGGACGAATCATGAGCACTCCAAATTTAGATCATAGCGCCCGCCCACGTATGGGGCTTCACTGTTTTCGAAGACACGGACACGAATCTGCCCTGCGCCGGAAGATAAAAGTAAGGGGAGGGGTGCGAAGCATCGTGCAGAGTTTCGCGCGGCGTGTTCTCGTCGTTCTCATCCTGATCGGGGTATTCGCCATCTGCTGGTTCGCGGCCTACGTTCTGCTGCTGACCTTCGCCGGAATTCTGGGCGCAATCATACTGGACGCGATTACCAGGTGGTTTAAGAAGCGGACCGGGCTGAGCCACGGGAAAGCTTACCTGATCGTCCTCCTGGTCCTGCTGGGCGCCATCGGAGTGGCCATCTGGCAGCTTGCGCCGCGTCTGATCGTGCAAGTCACGCAACTCGTCCAGGTGATTCCGAAAGCCCTCACTAATCTGCGTAATACGGTCAACCAGTACGCCTGGGGGAAGTCGCTGGTCGCCGGCGCGCCGTCGTTCAATCTCCTGAACCTGCTTGGGACGGTTACGAACATTGCGTTCAAAGCCGTCGAGGCCCTCGGGGGCGTCATTGTGATCGCGGTAGTCGCCGCGTACGTCGCGGGCAACCCGGAGCCCTATCGGAGCGGCTTGCTGTCTTTGTTCCCCGAGCACCATCGTGAAAGGGCGGCGGAAGTCTTCGATGAGACCGCGACCACGCTGCGCCACTGGATGCTGGGGCAGCTTGTGCCGATGACGGTGCTGGGGATTGCAACCGGGATCGGCCTGTGGCTCCTCGGCATACCCCTGGTTTTCACGTTGGCGCTGTTTACGGGCTTGATGATCTTCATCCCGTACATCGGGTCGTTCATTGCTTTTCTGCTGACGGTGCTCGTAACCGTTTCCGTGGACCCCGGGAAGGTCCTTTACGTGGCGGCATTTTTCCTGGCCGTGCACATCGCGGAAGGTTACTTCCTCACGCCGCTCGTACAGAAGAAGGCGGTGTTCCTGCCGCCCGCCCTGACAATCCTCGCTCAGGTGCTGATGGCCTCGCTTCTCGGATTCCTCGGGCTTGCCCTCGCCACCCCCATGGCGGCGGCGGGGCTGGTGCTCGTCAGGATGCTCTACCTGCACGAAAACCCCAGCCCGGGGACGTAGCCCCGACGCGATGAGGAGGCTTTGGCATCTTCGCGGCTTGACCTTCGGCGGATTGGTCCGCCGGGTCTGGAGCGGAGTGCTCAAAGACGATGTCCTCGGGCAGGCGGCCGAGCTCTCCTTCTTTTTCCTGCTGGCGTTGTTTCCCCTGCTGATTCTGCTCACCAACATCTTTGGGTATTTCGCCCAGAGCGCGGACCTGCGGCACAGCCTGCTCGAGTACTTCCGGCGCGTGCTTCCGGGCTCGGCATTTCACCTGGTGGTCGATACGCTCCACCAGATCACGTCGGGCGCCGGCGGCGGCAAGCTGTCACTGGGAATCGTCGGAACGATCTGGGCAGCCTCCAGCGGGATGGCCGCATTGAGCGATGGACTGAACCGCGCCTATGGCATCAAGGACCGCCGTCCCTGGTGGAAGTCCCGCCTGGTTGCAATCGGACTGACGTTCCTGTTCGCCATCTTCACCGCGCTGGCTCTCGGGCTCATCCTGGTGGGAGGAAAGGTGGGAAGTTATCTGGCGAACAGCGCCGGCGTGGGAAGCACGTTTGCCTGGGTTTGGGCGATCGCACGCTGGCCGCTGGCGTTTTTTTTCGTTCTCACGGCGGTCCACCTGCTCTACCGTTTTGCCCCGGATATCAAGGAATGGAAATGGCGCTGGATGACCCCGGGGGCGTTGGCGGCCGTGGGCATGTGGATGCTGGTCTCGATTGGCTTCAGGTCTTATCTGCACTACTACAACAGCTACAACCGGACCTACGGCTCGCTCGGTGCGGTGGTGATCCTGATGCTGTGGTTCTACCTGACGGCGATCGCGATCCTCACGGGGGCGGAAGTCGATTCGGAAATCGACAGAGCTGCCACCGCCGCCGAGAATCGCGAGAAGGCAGACCGGGAACAACAGGAGGACGGGCGACTCCCGCGGGCGTCGTAGAATGGGTGTAATGTCCCAGAGCTCGGAAGAATTCTATCGTATTCAGAAACTGCCGCCCTATGTTTTCGCGGTGATCAACGAGATGCGGGCGAAGGCACGGGCCGCGCAGATCGACGTCATCGACCTCGGGATGGGGAACCCGGACGGGTCGACCCCGAGGGTGGTGGTCAACAAGCTGGTCGAAGCCGCGAAGAACGCCAAGAACCATCGCTATTCGCAGTCGAAGGGGATTCCGCGCCTGCGGCAGGAGATCGCCAACCGGTACCGCCTGAAATACGGTGTGGAACTGGATCCGGAGAAGGAAGCCATCGTCACCATCGGGGCGAAGGATGCCCTGGCCCACCTCTTGTTTGCGGTGGTCGGCCCCGGCGACGCGGTGGTTTCGCCCAACCCGGCATATCCGATTCACCAGTACGGCGTGCTCATGGCCGAGGGACAGGCATGCATGCTGCCTCTGCCGGATCCGGACACCTTCCTGAACCGGCTGCGCGACCTCTATAAAACTTCGACCAAGAAGCCGAAGATGCTTCTGATCTCGTTCCCGCACAACCCCACGACCACGTGCGTGGACCTGGCTTTCTTCCGCGAGATCGTGGCGCTCGCGCGGGAACACGGCACCATGGTGGTGCATGATTTCGCCTACGCCGATCTGGGGTTCGACGGTTACCAGCCGCCGAGCATCCTGCAGGTGGAAGGCGCGAAGGAGGTCGCGGTCGAGATCTTCTCCATGTCGAAGAGCTACAACATGGCGGGATGGCGCGTCGGTTACTGCCTGGGCAACCAGAAGATGATCGCGGCTCTGGCGCGCATCAAAAGCTACCTGGATTACGGCGTTTTCCAGCCCATTCAGATTGCGTCGATCATCGCGCTGCGCGAGTGCGAGGCGGAAACCGCGAAGATTTGCGCGATGTACCAGAAGCGGCGCGATGCACTCGTGAACGGGCTCAACCGCGCAGGTTGGCCGGTAGAGAAGCCGCGCGGATCGATGTTCCTCTGGGCGCCGCTGCCGGAACGCTACCGGGAAGCCGGTTCGCTGGAGTTCTCCAAGATGCTGCTCGAAAAAGCGCAGGTGGCGGTCTCACCCGGAATCGGATTCGGTCCGCTGGGCGAGGGACACGTGCGCTTCGCGTTGGTGGAGAATGAGCAGCGGATCCGCCAGGCAACGCGCTCCATCGGCCAGTTCTTGAAAGAGTAGCCCGGCTTCCCTCTTGCGGAGGAAAGCCGGCTTGATCTACAAGAATCTGTCGGGCCCTCACCGGGCTTGACAGGCTTGCTCCCTATCAGAAATAGAACCGGAGCGAGATTCGGGCGGTTGAAGTATTTGCCGGTTTCGCCTGAACCCTGGTCGAACGGCTGATATTCCCAGTATGTCGCGTTAGAGCGCCTGGCCGCGCTCAGCAGCTCGCTGGTACCCAGATCGGGCCGCCCACCGCAAACCCGAAGATGTTGTACCGGAATGGAGATGCGAAATCCGTCGAGGGACTCAGGTTGCGCTGCCAGGTGTTGGCGCGTGTCCGCACCGCCGGCGCACCGTCGAACGTGACCAACGAATCCTGCGTGCGGGCACCGTTGATCTGCCACGACATCCCGCCCGTGCTCGCAAAGTTCGCGGGGTATTGCCGAGGCTTTGTCGTGAATCGGAGGCGTCAACTGTGGCGCGGGGGCTACGCTCGAAGTCGGAGTAGAATATTCTCGGGAGGAGTCCATGGGCCTACGGCGATCGTTCGCGCTGCTCTCGCTCTCCGTCTGCGTGCCGCTGTCGCTCTGCCCCCAAGTTCTCATTCAGCCCCGCGAAAAGCCCGCGCCCAGCCAGGACGGGCCGACGCACGCCACTCTTCGCGTGGACACCTCCCTCGTCCTTATCCCGGTGACCGTAAACGATCCTCTCAACCGGCCAGTGACCGGCCTGGATCGTGAGAATTTTCGCATTTACGACGACCGCGCCGAGCAGCAGATCACCACCTTCGCGATGGACGACGCTCCCGTCGCTGTCGGCCTTGTTTTCGATACCAGCGGCAGCATGGGCGAAAAGCTGCGCCGTTCCCGCATGGCCGCCCGCGAGTTTTTCCGACTCGCCAACGAAGAAGACGAGTTTTTCCTGGTCGAGTTCTCGGATGCCCCGCATCTCGAAGTGCCCCTGACCCGCAACAGCGGCGAGATCGAAAACCAGTTGACCTTCTCGAAATCGAAAGGCTCCACCGCCCTGCTCGATGCCATCATGCTGGCGCTCCATGAGATGAGGAAGTCGAAGCTGGACAAGAAGGCCCTGCTGATCATCTCCGATGGCGGCGACAATCACAGCCGCTACAATGCGGCCGAGGTGCAGAAGATCGTGCGGGAAAGCGATGTTCTCATCTACTCGGTCGGCATTTTTGGCGGCGGCAGCACCCCTGAGGAGTACGGCGGACCGGGTCTGCTCAGCCACGTTAGCGAACAGACCGGCGGACGGATGTATCCGGCGCGCGCTTCGGAGTTGCCGGACATCGCCCGCGCCATCGGGATCGACCTCCGCAACCGGTACATCCTCGGATACTCTCCCAAAGCGCAGCCGCGCGACGGCCGCTACCACCGTGTGGACGTCCGTGTAGTGCCGCCCCGCGGCCTGCCCAAACTCAGCGCCCATTGGCGGACCGGCTACTACGCCCCATCCAACTGAGCCGCTACATTTCCTTTCGCAACTGCTGCGCCGCCACCAGCAGCGGATCCCAAACCGGTGAAAACGGCGGGGAGTACGCGAGATCGAGCTGCTCGAAATCCTCCAGCCGCATTCGCGCCTGAAGCGCCGCCGCGATCACGTTGATCCGCCCGGCCGCGCCGTCCTCGCCGATTACCGATCCCCCGACCAGCCGCCCGCTCCCGCGATCCGCCACCAGTTCCACAGTAGTCTTGGTTCCGTCGTAGTATCCCGGCCTGCTGTTCGCTTCGACTCTCGCCGCAACCGGCGTGAAGCCTTCCGCGCGCGCCTCCTCGACGGACAATCCGGTGGTCGCGAAGCCCTTTCCGAAAATCCCAACGATCGCGGTGCCCACGATTCCGGCGAACCGTTCGCGCGCCCCCGCCGCGTTCGCGCCCGCCACGCGCCCGGTCTTGTTGGCCGTTGTGCCGAGCGGGATGTAAGTGGGCCGCCCGGTCACCAGGTGGGTAACTTCCGCGCAATCGCCGGCCGCGTAGACGCCATGAAGGTTGGTCTCCATGCGCTCGTTGGTGCGCAACGCGCCGCTTCGCCCCGCCTCCACGCCGGCCTCGCGCGCGATTTCCGTGTTCGGCTTGAAGCCAATCGAGAGCACGACCATGTCGCAGGGCACTCCCGCCACGCGGTCCGGCTCGATCTCCCGCACCTCCACTCCCAGCCGGAGTTCCACGCCGTGATCTTCCAGTTGCTTCTTCACGGCCGCGGTGAAGGCGGCATCGGCGCGCAGCAGCGCGTGCGTGGAGCGCTCCAGAACCGTGACCCGCAGGCCGTTTCGCCGCAGCGCGTCCGCCGCTTCCACTCCGATGTAGCCCGCGCCCACCACCACTGCCCGGCGCGGCCGTTCCGCGGCCAGGAACGCGCGCATGCGCTCGGCGTCGCCCGGAGTGTGCAGCGTGAAGACGTGTTTCTGGCCGGCTCCCGTCATTCCGTCGTGGCTGCACCGCGCGCCCGTCGCGATCACCAGACGCTCGTAGCGCACCCGTTCGCCGGATTCCAGTTGCACCTCGCGCCTGGGATGGCAGATCGCCACCGCGCGCGCGCCCGTCCGTACGTCGATGTTGCGCTCTTTGCGGAAATACTCCGGGGTATAGACTACCAGGTCCTGCGCGGCGCGCACCCGCCCTTCCACGAAGTAGGGCAGGCCGCACGCTCCGTAGGAAATCAGGGGACCTTTTTCAAGGACTGTGATGGGACGCCGCGGGTCGATGCGGCGCGCGCGTGCCGCGGCGCTGAGGCCCGCTGCCACGCCTCCGATGACCACCAATGCCATCGGGCGCTATTCCTCTTCCCTCATCTTCTGCACGAAATCCAGGATATCGAATGTCCTGATCTTCCGGTCGGGGTAGAAACTGTTCACCGCGTCCTGCTCGTCAGCGAAGATCTCGAAAATGGTCGCCAATTTGGTCATGACCAGCAGTTCGATGTTGCGGCGGTTCAGGTTCTCTAATTTTACGGTGCCGCCGTTCTTCCGGCGGTTGCTCGCGCACATCACCAGCGCGCCCAGCCCGGTGCTGTCGATGTAATCAACCTTTGCCAGGTTGAGCACCAGGTTGTTGATGCCCGCGCCGGTGAGCGCGGCGGATTTGTCTCGCAAGGCGGTCGCCTCTGGGCCGACCGTAATTCTGCCGTCGAGATCGAGGATAGTAATCCCTTCCCGTTCCCGTTGCTGAATGTGCAGAGCCATTTTTTCGAGCGTGGAGATCAGACCGGCATCTTCATGCCGATCATCACCTCCACTTCTTCTATGGGTACCATTTCGATGGCATCCCAGGGGCAGCCGTCCAGAAACGCGCCGTCCGGCCCCTTGCTGGTGCACTTCTTGCATCCGATGCACAGCACCGCATCCACCTCGATGTGTCCGAACGGGGGATGGTCCTCGTCCGGCACCCAGTACATGCAATCCGCTACCGGACAGTATGGAACGCACGCGGGCGATCCGGCACAACCCGTGCAGCATTCCGTGATGACAGCAATTTCCTTGGGCCGCTTCTTCCTGGGGGTCAGAATCCCCTCGGATTTCGGCTGCAACTTCACTACGGCCGCTGACATGGCAAGGATTATGACACAGGTCCGGTCTGGTGGGAAGCGACCCGGCGACCTACCAGAACCGCTTTTTGTAATAGAAATCCAGCCAGAAGTAACCGTTATAGTCCCGCTGGGCGACTGCGGACCACTGCGGGTCAATGGTCCACTCCATGCGGATGATCTGCGGATTCGTCTGTCCCACCAGTTGCATGTAGGTGAAGACCAGGTCCGGATTGATCTGCTGTTGCAGGCTCACGGTGGTCTGGGGCGTGGTGTACCCGGTGACGAATTGCGGATTGATCTGCAACTGGGTCACGCCGAACAGGCGCTGCAACGTCCCGGCCACGGGGTTGGTGACGGCCTGCCCCAACAGCGCCGACGCACCAACCTGCTGATAGCTCTGTTGTTCCACCACCGGCTGCCGGGCCGCCAGCACCGGGTCTGTGGTGTTTACCTGGCCCGAAGTCAGCAACGCCAGAATATCGTTGAATGCCAGCGGAGGGTCCGAGCGGTACGTCAGCTTCAGCCGCTCCATCGGGCCGGTGACGCTGATCGTGACCTCCACGCCCGAAACCATGGTATCCAGGTCGATATTGACGTAGGGGTTGATCCTCTGCGGATTGTAGAAGGACACGGTGCCGGTTTGAATCTTGTAACGGTTTCCGAAGAAGACTACCTGCCCCTCTGTGATCACCACCCGGCCGAGCATCCCCGGAGAATCCGGCGTTCCCCGCAAGGTCAGGTTTGCGTCCGCCTGCAAGTTTTGCGTGAGGCTGGTGCGGAACTGCGCCGAGGCCGCGGTCACGATCCGCACGTCGAAGTGGATGTTCGCCAGAAAGCCGGTATAAGGGCTCGAGATCGGGCGGGGAGCGGCGGCCGCGCTGAGGATGCTGCCGATATCCGTTTGGGCATGCAGGGCCACGTCCAGGATGGTCACGTCTCCCGACAGCAGGCTTCGCGTCGTGGTTCCGGTAAGGCTCAGCCGCGCATTGACCTCGGTCGTCACATTTTGCGGGTAATTGACGAAGACCTTGGTGCCCGTGGCGTCCAGCCGGACCGTCATTTCGGGGCCGCCGTAGCCGACGTATCCCGAAACCGTGACTTTGCCTCCGCCGCTCTGGCCCGTGATGTTCTGGATGATCGCTTCGGTTCGCGTGAACGTGATCGTGCCGTTCGCGTTGGATATGCCGTTCGGCCAACTCACCGCGTTTACCGACGCTCCCTTCAATTGCAGCGTGCCCGCCACCCGCGGTTGCGAGAGCGTCCCGCGGATCGCCGCATCGAGCACCACGCTGCCCGAGGAAAAAACATCCGGGTTGAATGCTTCCAGTAACTCCAGTTGCAGGCTGCCGGCTGCCCGCAGGGCCAGCCGGGGTGGGGCCGCCAGCGAAGCCGTGCCGCTCAAGGTCAGGTTTGTGTACGGGCCCGCAAGCTGGAAATGCTCGATGGTGAAGACCGAGTTCGCCACCTTCGCACGGATCGGCCCCTGGTTGCGCAGATCCACATTCACGCGCGGAACCATGCCGGTTGCCGGTTGCGGAGCCGAGCGCACTTCGAGCTGCGTAATCTCCACCGTCCCTTGCAGCGCCTCCGGACGAGCGAGCGGCCCGGCGACGGTGATATCGCCCGTTGCCGAAGTCAGCAGCGGCTCGGGAGGCGTGCCCAGGAACGGACGAAGGTGGGAGTAAGTCAAGTTTGTGAACGTGACCCGTCCATTGATAGGGTACTCGCCGGTCGCCTGAATCGTGGCGTTGCCCCGGACCGTGGAACCAGCCAGATTCGAGGCCATTTGCACCAGGATCTGGCTGCTCCTGGTTTCCGCCCGGGCCGTCAGATCGCCAAGCGGCGCCCCGTTCATGGTCAGGTTGCTCGCGGTCAGGTTCGCGTTCAGGTCCGCAAAACGCGGCGCCTTTCCCGCGCTCAGCGTCGCCGTCCCCGTAGCCGCCAGCGCCAGTGTTCCCCCGACCGGCCCCGTCCGCTGCAGCGTATGAAGCTGCGCGAGCGGTATATCGTTGGTGCGCAGCGAGAAACTCACGATGCCGTTGCGGTAGTCGCCCGCCGGATGAGTGAAGGCGCCGCCGGCGGTGAGATACGAGCCGTCTTTCTCGATGCGCGCATTGCTGACCTCGACCAGTTGGTCTGTGTACCGGAAGCTCCCCTGCGCGCGCCGGAACGGCTCGCCCCACGCCGACCCGTTGGTCACGTCCACAGTCGCCTGGATTACCGGAGCCGCCAGCGTTCCGTTCACCTGCGCGGTGCCGGAAACAGTGCCGGTCAGCGGCAGTTGCGTTTCTCCCGCGGCCGCCAACACCGGCGCGAGCGGCAGGCCGCCGATGTTTGCCGTGGCGGTTGTCTCATGCTGACCCGTGAGCGCCGTCTGTCCGGCGATCCGTACATTCGATCCCGCGAAGTCCGACGCCACCGTATAGTTCACCGCCTGGCCGAGCGTCCTGGCCGTAGCCGTGAGGTCGCCGAGATGCCGGCCCTCCACCGTCAGTCCGCGGGCCGCGAGATCCCCATTGAAGGCTGTCAGTTGTACTGTGGTTCCCGCCGCTGAAGGCCGCAGCGAACCCGCCACACCGGCTTGGACCGTGAGAATGCCCGAGAGTCCCGAAACCTGCTTGACCATGGGCTGAAACTGCGTCAACGGCAACCCGTTCCCTTGCAGGCGGGCCTGGAAGGTTCCATTGTTCAACTGGTTGAGCGCGTGCTGGTAGGTGCCGCTCGCCTCCAGCCGCGCGAGCCCCGCCACGTACTCCAGGGTGGGCACGTCGATCGCCCGCGGGCTCAGAATCGCGTTCGCGCGGATCGAATCGAAGCGGGTTCCCTGGAGTGTCCCGTTTACCACCGAGAAATCCACCGTGCCCGTGGGGCTGCCGATCGTTCCGGTGATGTGCGCATCCGCCGAAAGAGCGCCGCTCGCCGGAATCGATCCCTGCCCGGCGAGCGCCAGTACGTCCGCCAGATCCGCGTTCCGAACCGTCACGTCGGCCTGCAACGGTTCGCCCGGGAGCGGCTTCCAGTCATGCAGCCCGACATTGGCGTCGAAGTGCGCGGTCAACGCGCCGCGGGTCAGGTTGGCATTCGCGATCGATATGCCCGACTTACCGGCATCGAATGCCGCGGTCAACCGTTCGAACCGCCGCTGGTCCACCAGGAAGTTGGTGATCACCGCCTGCCCCGCGATGTGCGGCGCCAGCAGACTGCCGGTTACGGTAGCGTCCAGATTCAACGCGCCGCCGTTCAGCGTGACGGGCGGCGCGAGCAGCGGGCGGAAATCGCGCAGGTCTCGCGAAACTACCTTCACCCGGATCTGCTTTCCTATAGAACCCGCCAGTTCCATCTGCGAGTGGGGCAGCCTCAATCGCGAGGGCCCAAGCGTCACCGAGCCGGTACGCCCGGTATAAGTCGCCTTCACGTGTCCCGAAAGCGGAATGCCCCGGCGTCCCGGCGTGACATTCAGGTCTGCATTCACCTCGGAATCCGCCAGGTGTTTGAGATCTCCGTGCGCCTGGATCGGTCCCGAGAAAAGGCCGCTGAAGCCGATATGCGCGGGTGTGAACGCGCGGGCTACGCGGTCCAGGTCGAAATGGTGCAGCGTCCCTTTCAGTTGGTATGTCCGCTGGTTCAGGATGATTGCCGAACCTGTCAGAACCCCGCCCATCGCGTCGAGATTCAACGCCGCTATGTCGATGCGGTTGGGGACCGCGGTGGCTTTCGCAGTAAGGTCCACCCCGGTGATTTGCGTCTTGCCCTGCTGCAATGAAATGTTTTTTCCCTGGGCGGTGGCGTGCAGCAAGTACCCCGAGGGCCGCAGCGCAAAGTCGCCGTTCACGAACAGCGTTCCGCGCGCCTTCGATTGGGTGCCGAGAAGGCTCCCCATTTGTGCGAGGTCGAGCTTCGCGTGGTACGTAACCGGGTCCGGACCTTGCTCGTTGAGCATGCCCGAAAGGTCCATGGTGCTGTTGCCCAGCACCAGGTGGGAATTCTCGAAGCCGATCGCGCCTTTCCGAATCACCAGCGTGAGATCGGTATCAACGTCCGCAGGCGCCCCCTGCGTGGCGGCCGGGAGTTGCAGTCCGAATGCCCGCTTCACTTCCGCCAGATTGATCCGCCCCGCGATGTGTGCCCGCCCGTCGGGACTCGCCAGGTGGTCGAGACTGCCGGTGATGGTCAGGTGCGAACCGGTCGTCATGACCTGGCCGTGATCCAGTGCCACCAGGTCCTTCCGCATGGTGAGCGGCAAGCTGACGTTCGCGCGCACGGGCGGGTTGCCGTCTTTCGCGAGCACCAGCGGCGAGATGTCGATGGCTCCCTTGTAGCCGGCATTGGCGCGGTTATAGTCGAAGTGCGCACGTAGATTCTCGCCCGTCGCGCTGAAGGCGATCTTTCGGTCCGCCACGGTCACCATGCCGTTGCGCACGTCGAAGCGGCCCACCGCGAGGTTCACGATGGTCTCCAGCGGATTCGTCGTGCTTCTGGTCTTCGGCGCCGGCAGGTTTGTGTGCCCGTCCGGGTACACGATCAGGTGCACTTCCGGCGCATCCACCGTCAGCCATGCGATATGTACCATCCCGCGGAAAGGAGATGTGAGATTCAGCCCGACTTCAATCGTCTTCGCATGAAACAGCGGCGGCGCCCCGGCGGCCTCGTTGCCGTGGATCGTAAAATTGTGGATGGTTGCCCGCAGGTTCTGCCAGTGGAACGCAAAGCCGCCCACCTCCGCCTGCCCGCCGGTTGCGTTCTCTACGGACGACACGATCTGCTGCCGCACGCGGTTCTGGAACCAGGGCGTCTGGACCACGATAAAGACCGCAAGCACCACGGCAAGCGCCAGTCCGACCGCCGCGCTCGCGATGATCCAGGCAATCCTCTCCCGGCGGCTCATTGGAACGCCTCCGCGTAGAATTTGATTTTAGTGCCGGCGCGCTTTTCCTTCAGCCACGCATCCAGTTGCTGCTCTACGCTGCCGTCTCTCGCCTGGGCGGTGGTCTGTTGCGGTGTCGAAGGGATTCCCGCATGGAAGCGGATATTCGTGAAGCGGAGCGCCGCCAGTTGCCAGCGCAGGCGCGCCTTGAGTTCGTCTTCCGTGAGTCCGTATGCCTGGAGCGAGGCGCGCATCGCCGCGTCGCTCCCTCCAAACCGCCGGGTGCGGAATTGCGTCAGGGTTGCCTCCACGTTCGCCTCCCGAGGTTCGGGGTAGCTCCCGATTTTCATTTCGTCCCGGATGAGTTGCTGGTCCACCCGCCGTTCGGCTGCGGCCCGCCGCTCCGCCGGTTCCAGTTTCAGGGTCTGGCCGTTCAGGAACTCGGTCATGCGCGTTTCTTCGAGGACTTCGCTCTCCGTGATCACGTCGCTTCCGACGACCACCGCGATGCGGTCCACTACCGCGGGGCGCGCCGCGCCGCAGATCATCAGGGACGCGAAGATCATCGGGAGTGGAACCATGCTCATTTCAAAACGACTGTCCGATGGAAATGAAGAACTGGAAGTGGCTCACGCTGGTTATGGTCGGGGTCGCCGTGCCGAACAGCAATTGCTGAAAGGTCCCCGTGAGCCCGCGAAACGTCGGCGGATTGATGCTGTAGGCGAGGTCCACGCGAAACGGCCCCAGCGGGGTCTGGTAGCCCAGCCCGACGCCCACCGCGTGCACCATGTACGAGAAGTCCTCCAGGCTCTTCTGGTGCACCCCGAACGAGAAGGACCCCATGTCCCTAAAGATGTTGCCGAAATCGTGAAAAACCGCGCCCGTGATGTTGGGGCCGATGAGCGGAAATCGATATTCCGTCTGGTGGAAGAACAGCGCATTGCCGCCCAAAGGGAAGCCGGTCAGCAGGTCTCTGGGGCCTGCCTGGTTGATCGGGAAGCCACGGTCGGATTGGATCCCTCCGCCGTAAAACCGTTCCGGTAGGGGGACATAATCGAAATCGCTGACACCGGCCGGCACGCCGAACGGGCGGATCCAACCGAATACGGTGTTGCTGGCCAGGACCGAACTGCGCGTGATCGGAAAGTAATACGAATTGCGCAAAAGTATCCGCAGGAAGTTTTTATTGCCCCCGAACGAATGGTCGAACAAATGAACGTCGGCCGAGTTGTAGTAGCCGCGGTGCGTGTCCACCGGGTTGTCCCGATGATCCTGCAGCAGCGCGGCGCCGAACCCAGCGACTCGCGCCGGCTGGGATTCGAGAGGAATCAGCAGCGGGTTGATCTTCAGCGTGCTCTGGTCCACCCGCACATCCCTCCAGGAATACGATAAGATCAGCGCCGTCGGTTTGGACAGCTTTTGCGCCAATTGCGCTGTCCCCTCGATGCGCCGGGCCGTGTACGTCAGGACGTCGTGGGTGTTCTCGAAGATGCCCGTCACCGAGAGGTCGCGTCCTTCCACATTGCGATAGTTCCGGACCAGGTAAGTTAAGCCCGCGCGCTGCTGGACGGTGGAGTACCAGCCGTCCAAATTCAGGCTGTGGCCCAATCCCCAGAGGTTCACCCGGCTGACGTGCAAACTCACGCGCGGCGTGAACGCCGTCTGCCCGGTTGGCTGGCTGAGGTCCGTGCTGCTGCCGCCGAGTCGCGTGATCTCGGCTCCGAGTCCCACGGCCGTGTAGTAGCGATGGCCCTCCCCCATGTTGAAGAGAACGTATTTGTCCTCCGTATTGCCGTCGCGATTCTGGATCGCCATATCGACCTTGTCGAAGACGCCCAGGTTGTACAGCCGGCGTTGCATCTCGCCCATGGCGGTCCACGAAAGCGGATCTCCCGGCTTCAGCAGAATATTCGGAGTCACCAGACTGCGCCGCGTATTGTGCAGTCCCGTGATCAAGACGTCCCTCACGAAGCGCCGCGGCCCGAGCGTGACGATGTACTGCACCGACATCTGGTGCGGGACCGTTGCCGGCAGTATCCGGAAATCGAAAGCGGCTTCCGGGTATCCGATGGACTGGTAATGCATCAGGATGAAGTCGCGGTCCACCCCGATATTCGTCTCGCTGAACGGCTGCCCCGGGATAGACGCCATATTGGCGAGGATCATCGCCCGGTCGGACTCGCGAATTCCGGTGATCTCCAGGCTCGACACCAGGTACTGCGGGCCCTCCTCGATCTCAACCGTCACCGCGACATCGCCCTTCCGCCCCTTGTAGTCGTCGAACGATTTCACCGTGACGTTGACATCCCGAAAGCCGTTGGCGCGGTAAACCGCTTCGATGGCATCCGTGTCGCGCTTCTCGAAGCCTTCGCTGTATCTGCCATGACGGAGGTAGAGAAAGCCCGCGGGATGGATGAACATGCGGCTTCTGATTTCGTCGTCGGTGAAGTAGTGGTTGCCCTCGATCGAGAGCTTCACGAGTTTGTGCCGCACTCCGGGCACGATGGTGTAGGTCACCGTCTCCAGGTCCGGCGAGGTCTGCCTGGTGTCGAAGTCGATCTGGACGTCGAAGTAGCCTTTGTCCTGAAAATAATCCCTCAGGTTGCCCACGCCCCGCACCAGGATGTCCCGGTTCAGCGTTTCCGCCTGGTATACCGGAACGTACTTTTTGAGGTCCCCCTGCGAGACCTTTGCGCCTTCCGCCAGGATCTTCACCTTCGGGCCGCCATCCGCCCTGATGGTTGGACGCACGCGGTTCTCGGCCGGCAGGTACTTGCGGGATTCCAGCGTGACGCCCGCCGTGAGCCGGTCGTTCTTCACATACTTGTTACGAATATTGCGAAGCCCCGCCTGTACGTTGGAATCCGTAGCCTGCTTCCACAAGAACCAGCCCTTGTATTTGGCGGCGCGAGCCAGTTCGGGAGGTGGAATTCGCGTATCGCCGACGATCACCGGGAGCGTAAGCCTGCCCCGTTTTCCCGCCCTGACGGTGAATGAAAGGTGCACTTCGCGGTGGGCCGGGTCGCGGCTGACCGTGGGATCTACAGTCGCGTGGTACAACCCGTTGCGCTCAAAAAGATCGCGGATGCCGTGGGCGGCCTTCTGTAAATCCGCCTCGTCGTACGGGGCTCCGAGTTCGAGTCCGGTCGCATTCGCCAGTTGGCCTTCGTTCGGCGGGCGGTTGGTGCGCCCGGTCACCTCGTATGGGCCGACGAACCATTGTGCCGATGTGCGTGCCACCAGCACCACACCTTGCGGCGACGGCTGCATATCCACCTGGATGTCCGTGTAAACGCCTGTCGAGTAGAGATTCCTGATCCACTCCCGCACGGCCGCCAGGTGCAGCGGTTCTCCCGGGTGGAAGGGAAGCAGACGGTTCAGGTCCCTTGCCGTTGCCGGCTGCGACGCGGGCTCATACCGAATCGCCGCGATTGTCTTCCCCTCGTAGTCTTTCGGGGACGCAAGATCCCCGGCCCACAACCAGGGCAACGTAAACAGGACGAGCCCGGACACGAGCGTACACGGCAGCGCTCCTCGTGACGCCATATAGATGCTCCGGGTTGCACGTTTTCTTCCCTCGTGCGATCCGTCACGGCGCTCGTACGGAATCTACAGCAGCTTTGCGCTCAGCGTGATGTTGGTCTTGTACAGCTTCGAAACCGGGCACCCCGCTTTGGCGGCCTGGGTGGCTTTTTCGAAGGCTTCCTCGGTGGCGCCGGGAATCCGGGCCTGAAGTTCCAGGTGGCTCGCTGTAATCGCGAACCCTTCGGGCTGTTTTTCGAGCGAAATCGTGCAGGTTGTGTCCAGGCTGTCCGCCGTCAGGCCGGCTTGTGCGAGCTGCGCCGAGAGAGCCATCGTAAAGCAGCCTGCATGGGCCGCCGCGAGCAGTTCTTCCGGATTGGTCCCCTGCCCGTCCTCAAATCTCGTATGAAAGGAATACCCGGTCTGGGAAAGCACTCCGCTCGCCGTCGAGAGAGTGCCGTTTCCGGTTTTCAGATCGCCGCGCCAGTGCGCGTTTGCCGTTCGCTTCATGCGCGTTAGATGCGCGCCGGCCTTATCCTGATTCAGCCGCGGCTTCGAGCGCCGCCCGGTCCCATCCCGCCCGCTTCGCCGCGGCGGCGTACGCGGTGTCCAGAAACTCCATCAGGGCGGCCCTCGGCTGGCTGGACGTGCGAACTTCGTCGTACATCAGGAGGAACTCGCCGAGCGCGGCGTTCCACCCGGCTGCCGCGGGCGCGATCCGCTCCTCCGCCAAGGCCTCCGGCGACGGCGCCGCATATGCGTAAAACGCCGGCCCGCCGATTCCCGACCCGCCCGGCCAGAATCCGAAGCTGATGACCTCGTGCGAGTATCCCGGGCCGGTGATGACCCCCTTGCGCGGCGGCGCCTTGCGGCCCGAAAAACGCGTGTGCGCCAAGTCGAAGGATCCCCAGAAAAAATGCACCGGGCTGGATTTCCCCGTGAAGCGGCCGCGGAACTCTTCGAGGGTGTCGGCGGTGGACGACAGGATTCGCCAGCAGCGATTCACGGCGTCGCGGTCGTACTCCCGCGGCCGGTGGTCTTCGTCGAACGCCGTCGTATCCGCCACTTCCTGCGGCTTCGGACAGATCTCCACCCGGATATCCAACTCCTCGAGCGCGTTCATCACCCGGCCGTAGAATGCGGATACCGGCTCGGCTTGCAGCGGCAGCCGCCGCCCGGTGTTCCCGGTGGTACGGATGCGGAGTTCATGTTCGAGGAAGTCGAACTCCATTTCGAAAAGGCCCCACCCGCACGGGACCGGTGAAGTGGTCAGCCCGCGCGACGTTACATACAGGGCGACGTGCCACCAGTGGTTGAGAGGGTGCGCCAGCGCCATTCGCACCTTGCCCACGATCTGGGTCCACATGTGAACCCCGTCGTAGGTGGACTGCCATTCCTTCAATGGCAGCGGCGGCCAGGGATCGGAGCGTGCCATCGGTATCGCGCCTCCATACTATAATCCCTCCATGTTGCGCCTTCTGCTGGTTCTCGGTCTTGCGCCGCTGCTGTTTGCGCAGGATTCCGCGGTTCGAAAGGTGCTGTCCGATTCGGAAACCGCCTGGAACCGCGGGGATCTCCCCGCCTTTGCCGCCTTCTACGACGATTCTCCCCAGACCACCTTCGTCGGCCGCGAGGTGACGCGCGGCGGCACACAGGCGATTCTCGACCGCTACCGGCGCGGCTACCCCACGCGCGAGAAGATGGGCACCCTGACTTTCTCCGAAATCGAAGTGCGCCCGCTCGGTTCAGGCTACGCTCTCGCCATCGGCAAATTCGCCCTCAAGCGCACCCCTGAAGGCGGCGGCGACGCCTCCGGCCGGTTCACCCTGGTCCTGCGCAAGACCGCATCCGGCTGGAAAATCATTCACGACCACACCAGCTAAGCGGGCGGCGTGGCGCAGGGACTCTTGCCCAATGTTCCCATCGCCGAACACCTGGAAATTGTGGGGCGGACGCCCTCGTCCGCGGCCGACCCCCTGGTCGGCCTCTTCGCAATCGCAAACGCTTGAATTGCCGGCAAAGCGAGACGAGGGCGCCGGGGGCGGACCGGGGTGCCCCACTCGACTTCCGCAGGCTGCGCCACGTCTTGCCGCGACGGCGCTCACCTCGCCACGCCGTACTTCTTTAAGATCTCCCGAACCCGCTCCACCGGGATCGCCTCCGCCGTGCCGGATCGCGACTTCACCGTCGTCGCCTGCAGCAGCGAATTATAAACCGCCTCCTCCGTCGCTTCGAGCGCCATTTCGAACAGCGGCGAAATCGCATCGGTCGGGAGCGCCTCGTATGGCACGGGTTCTCGCGTCCCGCCCCGGACCCTGACTGCCGGCGAGGTCGAAAATGCGATGCCGAAATCTCCGCTGCCGTTGCTGTATGACGACCCGGTGCGCGCCAGTCCGAAGACCGCGCGTGCCGCCAGCCGCTTCAGGTCGCGCGCGGTGAGCGGCGCGTCCGTTGCCACCACGATCATGCAGGAACCGTCGCCGCGGTCCGCATCGGCGTAGGCGTACTTGCCGAGCTCGCGCCCGACCGGCGCGCCGCCCATCGTCAGCACGCCTCCGAAATTCGTTTGCACCAGCACGCCCACGGTGTATCCGCCATAACCCGGCGGCGCCTTGCGGGAAGCGGTGCCGATCCCACCCTTCCACCCGAAGCACACAGTGCCCGTGCCTGCGCCGACGCTGCCCTCGGGAACGGGGCCGCCCTTCGCGCCCTGAATCGCCGCGATCACGTCTTCCCTTCGCACGTGCATGCCGCGAATGTCGTTCAGAGCGCTGTCGTTGGTCTCCCCAACCAGGGCATTCACGGAAACCACATGCTCGTTGCCCGGGAGTCCCAGGGTATAGGCGATCACGCCCTGCATGGCCGTTCCGACGTTCAACGTGTTGGTGAGGACGATGGGAGTTTCGATGGACCCGAGTTCTTCGACCTGCGTCGAGCCGGCGAGCTTCCCGAACGCATTCCCCACAAACACGGCGCCCGGGACCTTCTCGCGGAAGAGATTCCAATCCCCGGGCAGAATCGCGGTCACGCCCGTGCGCACCGAATCGCCTTCCACGAGCGTCGCGTGCCCGACCCTGACCCCCGCGACGTCGGTAATCGCATTGAGCCGACCCGCAGGAAATACGCCCGGTTTCAGACCGATGTCTCGCGCCCTGGGCCGTCCGCCCTGTGACCACCCGGCGTTCAGGACGAGGAGCAGGAGCAGTGCGGCGCGCAGCATTCCCGCATCGTAACTCAGCGCGTGCGAGGCCGGAACAGGTAGGAGATCACCAACAGCACAAGCCCGAGGATGGCGAATGCGGCCATCCGGTAAAACGGGGCCAGCAGCCACACGTCATAGAGGTAGAGCTTCGCTACTACGACGGCGATGAGCCCCATCCCCAACAGCCGCGTCGGCCGGTGGGCGCGCGCGGCCCCGGCTGCTACCAGGACCAGCGCATAGGCGCCCGCCAGTACGGAGATCGACGCGCTCGCAAAGCTCTGATAGTTTTCCGGCGCGGCTGTGCGCGCCGCCCAATCCACGGCTTCGAGGCACAGGCCCCACAGCAGAACGGCATTCGCCGCCACGTACGAAGATCCCGACCGCCACCCGGTGCGGGTCCACCACGCCGCCGCGAACAGCGCCGCCGCGGCGATCGAAACCGTCAGGAAGCGTTCGTTCGCGAGCAGCAGGACGGTCTGCATTCTGCCGTCGACGAATGCGAGCCGGAGGATCACCAGCCCGAAGAGGCCGAGTGCCGCGGTCACCGCCCGGGTTTCGCGGAACCGGACCCCCACCCACGCCAGAGCCGCGCTCTCCGCGGCCCAAACCATGGTGATCCGGTAGCCCTCGAATTGGATCGGCACCGCCAGGATCAAAAACACCCACGCGATTCCTGCCGCCAGAATTCCGGCATCGCGATCCCTGGGCCACAGCAGCCGCGAGAGTCCCATTTGCGCCACCGCGATCGCCACTGCGAGCAACCCGATCACGCCGGGATTCGACCGCTCCAGTTGCACGTACATCGCGGCGAAGTAGAACCCCGAATTCGCCGTCGCCAGCAGGAGATCCTCGACCCGCAGCGGAGTGCGCCGCCCGAAAATTTTCCACGCCGGCCACGCGAAAAACAGCACGAAAGCGATCGTCAGCAGCACCGGCAGCGGCCCATTCATGGGAAACAGGTAAGCCAGCCAGAATCCCGTGAAAGCGGCGGCGGGAGCGAAGGTCCATTTCCGCCGGTCGGCCACGATCATTCCGGCGGCCGCGAGGGCAATGGCCAGCCGGATTCCCGCCGGTTCGGGGCTCCAGATGCCTGCCAGCGCTACGGGTGCAAGCACCTGCGCGGCCAGGAACACCGGCTGTAAGGCGGCCGCCGCGAACAGCGCGAAATAGCCGGCCACCAGCGCGCCGTAAGCCGCGTACTGATCCGCCGGAACAGGCAACTGGGTGATGTAGAGCGTGATGGTGCCGGCCAGTGCCAATGCCTCGAGCCAGCGCCAGCGCCGGATACGCGCCGCGAAAGCCGAGCCTCCATCCAGCACCAGGGCGTAGCCCAGCACGAACCAGGGCGCGTACGCGTGTCCCAGCAGCATCGGCGTGACGAACCCCCCGCCCAATCCCAGTGCCGCCGCGGCAGCGGAGTCGTAGCGCACGGCCAGCGCCCCCGCGCCCGCGGTCACCAGCGCCATGGCGGCGAAGCCTACGACCGCCGGGATGAGATGGTACAGGCTCGACGCGGCCCAGCAAGAGAGATAGAAGAACGCGATTCCCGCCGATGCCAGCGTCTGTCCATAGGCGCGCTGACCGGCACGACGGAAGCGCTCCCCGGCAAGCAATGCGGCCGCGCCGCACAGCAGGCCCAGCGCGACTCGCCCGCCCTCATTCACCCAGTGGTTCTGGAATGCGTATTCGAAGAAGAAGGCCAGCGCCAGCACCACCGTGATCACCGCGATCCGGCTCAGCCAGTGCATGCCGAACGTGACCTCGAGGTGCGGCACAGGCGCCAGCGGGCGTCTGGGACCGGGGGCGGGCCGCGGCCGGGGCGCTCCGGCCTCCAGCATCGCGAGGCGCTTCTCGGTTTCCGCCAGGCGCTGTTCGAGCGTCTCCAGCCGTTGCAGTTCTTCGGGCGTCACGTCCGCCGTTCCCGGCGCTCCAGGTCGTCCAGCAGGATGGAAAGACGCGGCGCGGCTTCGGCACGGCCGCCGAAGCGCAGCGCATTGTAATTGGCGGTGAACTCGGCCACCGGAGGCCCGATGGGCGCGGGCAGGGAAGCGGCAAACTCCGACGGTGTGAACCAGGCGGGCTTGTGATACCCGTGTCGCTTCAGGATGCGCAGCATGCGTTCATAAAGCAGCGTAGCATCCGCCACGCTTGCCTGGCCCCGTTTCACCCGCTGCACGTGCCTGCGCACCCGCACCAGGCGCGCGATCCGCGGCACCAGCAGCCAGATCCAGAGGCCCAGCCCGAGGGCCAGAAGCACCGGCCGGCCGTAGCGCGCAAACCAAGCGGACGGCCGCAGGTCAAACTGCCATTCCGAGGAGTCCAGCCACCGGATGCCTGCGCGGCGGACGCCTTGCTCGACCCGGTCGGCCAGCGAGCCCTGCTGGCCCGCATCGTAGCCCACCACCCATTGCTGCCAGAATGTGTCGGCGGCGTCGAGGTACAAGCCGATGCGCGTCAGGAAAGCGAAGGCCGGCGGGTTCGGATCGGGCGGGGTCGGGTCGAACGTGGACCAGCCGCGTCCCGGGATCCAGGCTTCCACCCATGTGTGCGCATCCGAAGCGCGGACCAGCCACAGTTCGGTGATGGGATTGTATTCGCCGGTTTGAAATCCGGCCGCCAGCCGCGCCGGGATTCCCAGCGATCGCAGCATCACCGTCATGGCCGAGGCGAAATACTCGCAGTGGCCCTTGCGCCGGTCGAACAGAAACGTCGCCAGCGGGTCCGCCGGTTCGCTTTTCGGAAGCTCAAGCGTATACCCGTAGTGCGACCGCAAGCCGGACTCGATGGCCCGCGCCCGCGCCAGGTCCGAAGGGCTTCCCTCGCTCATCTGCCGGGCCAGTGGGGCGATGCGCGGGTCGATCTCCGGCAGTTGCAGGTACCGTTCCCGTATGGCGAGCGGCAGGACCGGAACCGGGTAGCGCATTCCCGCTGTTTCCGGCCGCTCATCGAGCAGGCTGTAGGCATCGTAGTGGAAACCCGGCGGCGGCGTGTGTCCCAGCCGGACGCCGCCGTCGCCGGTACGGTAGACACGTCTCGAATGCAGCAGCACGGTTTCGGGTATCCCGGCAAAAAAGAGCGCGTCGGTATCCAGGTCCTCGAATTCCACCCGGTAATTGAGGCGGCGTCCGGGAGACCGGTCTTCCGGCGCCACCAGTTCGGCCTCTCCCTGGATGACCTCCACCGGGTCGCGCTCGCGGTTCGGGTTGAACCAGCGCTTGCCGTCGAAATCCGGCAGGGTCTCGCCGCGCCACTTGAGTCCCGCGGGCACATCGCCGTAAACCCGAATGTGCATGACCGCGCGCGAACTCGTTTTGATCTCGCCGATCTCGCCCAGATTCACCTGGTTGGAAAATCCGGGCAAGTGCATGCGGTGCGAAATCAGACGTGAGAATGCGGCGTCGGCCGTGCGCGGCAAGAGGAAGAACAGGCCCGCGGTCAGAACCAGGATGCCCGCCGTGATGCTTACGGCGAGCGCGGCCAGCCGGGGGTGGAGCCGTCTCAGCCCGGCGCGCGAAGTTGCCTGGGCTTTGCTCATCGATCGCCGGATCTCTCCGCTGGTGAGAGCGGCGATCCCGAACACGAGGTAGAGAGTGAGGAACAGGAAGAAATTGAAGTTGCCCGACAGGATCGCCGCCGCGATCAGCTCCATGAAGGCAATCACGGCCGTGTAAACATGGTCGCGGCTGGTCTTCGCCGTCAGGATTTTCAGGACGGCGAGGAAAAACACCAGGTGCACGGTGGACCACAGGAACGAGCGCGAAAGCAGCAGATAATCGAGTACGTAAAAGGCCGAATAGGCCAGGGTAGCGAATGCCGTCGCGCGCTCGGAAATCTCGAATTGTACGATCCCGTAGATCAGAAGCCCGCGCAGAAGCAGTCCCGCTGCGGTCAGGGCGAGGGTGGTGGTATCGAGATACCCGGAGCCCGCCACCGCCAGATAGCCGCTCGCCACCAGCCCGAGCAGGGAGAACTGGAAGAAACGCTCTACCGAAGCAGCGGCGCTCGCGTCGGCACGCGCCATGTTTTCATTCTAATCTGCCGTGCTCCGGGTCCGCAGGCTCACCCCTCTGTACGCCCTGATAGCGGGCCGCCGCGTTCATATGACTCAGTCGAGCTCCGGTGACTCCGGCAGGGGGCCGCGGATGTCGATTTGGGTGAAAGAGGCCCTAAAAGCCGCGTGGTAGAAGTGCAAGAACACCGCTTACTAACGTGCGCGGCTCTGTAGATTCAGCGACTCACCACTCTGAGACCGTGAGCGACAGGAAGCTTTCAAACCGGGCAGGCCAGGAGGCCTGCCCCACTTACCAGCGTGGAGGCGCCGCAAGTGGGGCAGGCCTCCTGGCCTGCCCCTGGTGGGACACCACCGCTAGGGAGCGGTTTTTACCGTCCCTGCGGCCCCAAGCTAAACTGGAGGGACCGCCATGGAACCAGAGACGATCGGGCTCGTCGTGCACGCAGTCGGCCGCACCGGAGTTCTGCACCAGTTGACCGGAGTGATTGCGAAGCACGAGGGAGATATCACCTCCGTCGAGATCCTCGATAACCGGCCGGACGCGACGCGCACTTATTTTGAAGTGGTGCTTCCGGCCGGACCCGAGCTCCTTGTTTCCGATCTACGCGCATTGCAGATCGTCCACGACGTAGAGATCGTCAAGAACCTGCAAAAGATTTACGGCAAACGGATCATCATCATGGGCGGCGGGGCGCAGGTCGGCCAGGTGGCGATCGGCGCGGTTTCCGAAGCGGACCGCCACAACATTCGCGGCGAGCTGATTTCGGTGGACACCATCCCGCTCGTCGGCGAGCAGAAACTGGCCGATGCGGTCCGCGCGGTGGCGCGCCTGCCGCGTGCGCGGGCGCTCGTGCTGGCGGGGTCGCTGATGGGCGGGGATATCGAGACCGCGGTCCGCGAGGTGCGCGCCCAGGGATTGCTGGTGGTCAGTCTCAACATGGCGGGCAGCGTGCCCGATGCCGCGGACCTCGTTGTGACGGACCCGGTACAGGCCGGGGTCATGGCCGTGATGGCGATTGCGGAAACGGCGAAGTTCACCGTGGAACGTTTGAAGCGCCGGGTGTTTTAGAAACTTCCAGGCCGTATTCCCGCAGCAACTCGCCGTTCGAGCTGCGGATCCGCACGAAATAAATGCCCGGCTTTTGCGGCGGCACTTGCGTCCCGCTCGCGGCGAAGCTGCCGCTCCACACGGCCTGTCCCTCCGCGTCCACCACCTCCACGCGGTATCCCGCGGATTGGGGGAGTCCGCGCACATCGGGGACGAGCAGCAGATTCTTCCCGGCAGGCGCCAGGGGGTTTGCCTGAGCGCCGCGGAGTGCGGAGAGGCGCACGGGGGCCGGGCTTCCACCCGGTTCGTACCTCAAAAGGGAGACACTCCCCAGCAGGAGCACAGCCGTGGCGAATATCCAGGCAGGCTTCAGGCC
The DNA here is from genome assembly GCA_963796485.1 of Bryobacterales bacterium. Taxonomy (GTDB): domain Bacteria; phylum Acidobacteriota; class Terriglobia; order Bryobacterales; family Bryobacteraceae; genus CAWCDJ01. Next base: position 108,730 of record CAWCLV010000003.1, on the reverse strand, counting down.
GAACCACGCGGCCCGGCCCCGTTCGCGCAGGCTCCCGGCTTCCTCACGCGTGGCGCTCTTCATCGCCCGGACGTATTGATCCGTCTCGTTGACCTTTTGGCGGCAAGTTTCGCAGACCAGAAGGTGCTCCTCGCAAAGGGCTTCTTCCGATTCGGACAGCGCACCCATCGAGTAGTCATCTGCCTGGTCTTCGTCCAGGTGCTGGTTCCCCGTGTAGGCCATAAGCCGAAACTCCATTGTGAGGCAAATCCTCTTCAAGTTGAAGGGTGGTCGGGAAATGGCCCGTTTCTCACATATTCGGCGGCCGCCCGGGCGAAATGGTGAAAAGCATTACGTTTCGTTGGGATGCAGGTGCGGATGGGAGTGGGCTACCCCGGCCGGATGCCGGTGGCGGTGGGCGTGCACGAGGTTGGTCCGCTCCAGCAATTCCCGGTCCCCCAGTATCTCCGAGGGCGTACCCGTGCCTGCCAGACTCCCGTGGTCCAGCACGAAACAGCGGTCCGCGATATCCGTTAGATCTCCAAGATCGTGTGTGGCCGTGATGACGGTCTTGGTGCCGCCGGCCCAACCGACCAGGAGATCGATCAGTTGGCTCTGGCTGCGCGGGTCCAGGCCGGCCGTAGGCTCGTCGAGCAACAGCACCGCGGGTTCCAGCACCAGGACGCTGGCCAGCGCCACCCTTTTCTTCTCTCCTCCCGAGAGGCGGTGCGGAACCCGGTCCTTCAGATGGGCGATTCCCATGCGGTCTAGCGTCTCCGCCACGCGGTCGCGAACCTCCGGTTTCGTCCAGCGAAGTTGCAAGGGTCCGAACGCCAGCTCGTCGAAAACCGTCGGGTTGAAAAGCTGCACGTCGGGATTTTGAAAAACAAGGCCCACCTGCCGGCGGAATTGGCAGGAGAACTTCTCCTCCGCGAAACGCTGCTCGGTCAGTTCCTCGCCCCGGAACCGCAGGCTGCCGCTTTCGGCGAAGTAGAGGCCATCCAGCATGCGCAGCAGCGTCGATTTGCCGGACCCGTTGGCCCCCAGAAGCGCCACGCGGCTACCCTCGGGAATCGAGAGGGTCAGCTCTTTCAGCGCGGCGATCTGCTGATAGTGATACGTGACGTTTTGAGCTTCGAACAGCATCACCGGCCCGCCCAAATTGCCGCCGCGGCCAAACCTGCGAAAGCAGCCAGGGCCGCCCAGTCGCGCGCGGCCATACGGAAATCGTCGAGCACGTAGACCTCGCCCCGGAAGCCGCGCGATTGCATCGCCAGGTACACCTCGCCGCTCAGTTGGAACGTCTTGCCGAGCAGCACTCCCACGCTCGATACGGCCTGGCGCCGCTGCTCCGCGCTTCCGGCCGAGCCCACCGTCCGGCTCTTCCGCGATTCGAACATCTCATGCGCCGTTTCCAGCATCAGCAGGATATACCGGCAGGTCATCCCCAGGATGACCACGAACACAACCGGGGCGCGGACCGCGCGGAGCGCTTTGAGGACGTGCGCCCACGGAGTTGTCAGCACCAGCAGGATCGCCAGGGTGGCGGCGGTTTCGACGCGTAGCAGCAGGTAGGCCGCGGTGCGGATTCCCTGCGCCGTGATGGTCCACCCCAGCCCCGGCAGATGCGCGGCGGCATCTCCCGGAGTCAGGAACAGGGCCGGGGCGGCGATCGTTCCGGTAAAAAAGAACGCGCCTGCCCAAACGCGCGCCGCCATGCGCACGAGCGAGATGCGCGAAAGGGCCGAAAGCAGCACGGCCAGCGCCAAAATGGCGGCGATCACCCACAGCCGCGCGGAAACTGCCGCCGCGACGATGAGCGCGACCAGGCCGACCACCTTCACCCGCGGATCGAGCGGTTGCAGAAGACCGCCGCCCGCCGCCAGCGCCTCGGCATAGACCGCGCGTTCCATGGCGGCGTACAACCCTTCCATCGTATGTTCGACGAAGCCGGAATGCCTCATCCGCCGCCGCTTCCCCGCGCCAGGCGGCCGACGCCGAGACTTGCGAGCACCACCAGGCCGGTGCCGAACATGGCGGAGAGCAGGTAACCGAATGCCTCGCTTCGCACCATCGGCGGGGCGTAACGGGCGAACGGCGCGGTCCAGAGCGAAGCCAGTTTCTCGATGCCCGCGGGAGCCGTTTGCGGGGGCGCCTGGTGTTGCGAGGCGGCGGCGATCTGCCGCCGGATCGCGGGAGTTGCGAAATCCGATGCCACCCACTCGCCCCAGGCCGTGCCGCCGGCCAGGATTCCGAGCGGAGTCAGGGTCATCAGGACCCCCAAGGCCACCCAAAGAGGCCTGAGGGCCGCCCGCGCGGGGCGCATGTCTTCGGCTTCATTCACCGCCCCAGCCGTGCCCTTCAGGAGCGAGGGATCGGACTGTTGGAGAAAAGCCACCACGCCCGCGGAGACCACCAGTTCCGCAAGCCCCGCCACGGTGAGGTGGCCAATCATCATCGCCGGGATGGAAACCGAGAGCGGATACGGGCAATACAGGGGGGCCCCGGTAGCGTCGCGGTAGAGCATCGGCTGGATTCCGAACTCGATGGCCGCGCACAAAGCCGAAAGATTGATGGCGCCGTAGCCGGCGATTCCGGCCGCGATCACCCGCCGCGCCGACGAGATTGCCGAACGTCCGGCCAGGATCCGGTAGATCACGTATGCGGCCAGAGATCCCACAATCGCCATGTTGAAGCAGTTGGCGCCGATGGCCGTGATCCCGCCGTCGCCGAAGAAGAAAGCCTGGATGATCAGCGCGATTGAGATGGCCAGCATTCCCGCCCAGGGCCCGAGCACCACCGCCGCCAGGCCGACGCCGACGGCGTGCCCGGTGGTCCCGCCCGGCAGGGGCAGGTTGAACATCATCACCACGAACGAAAATGCGGCGAAAAGCGAGAGTAGCGGAACCAGACGCGTGTGCAGCGCCCGTTTGACGCGCTGCAATGCGACGTACCAGAATGGCGCCGCCCCGGCGTACATCACCGCGCATGTAGCCGGACTCAGATACCCGTCGGGGATATGCATGCCCTGATCATCTTCAGTGTATCCTGGCGAAAGATCCATGAAGATGCACACCGTTCTGATTCCGCTGCTGGCTTCGGCCGCCTTCGCGCAGTCTCCGGCGGACCTGATGAAGCAACCGGCCGTCGCGGCGGCTATCGAAGCCTCGCGGCGAAACGAACCCAAGTCCCTCGAAGAGCAGGCGAGGCTCTGCGAGATCCCCGCGCCGCCGTTCCACGAGCAGCAGCGCGGCCTGGAGTTGAAGCGGCTTTTCGAAGAACTTGGGCTCAAGCAGGTGCGGATCGACCCGGCGGGCAACGTGATCGGCGTGCGTCCGGGCAAATCGGCGCGCCCCAACCTGGTGTTCAGCGCGCACCTCGACACGGTGTTCCCCGAGGGAACCGATGTGAAGGTCTCGCGCGACGGCGCCGTCATGAAAGGGCCGGGAATCGGCGACGATTGCCGCGGCCTGGCGGTGATGCTCTCGGTGATCCGGGCGCTCGATGCCGGGCACGTGGAAACGCCCGGAACCATCACGTTCGTCGCGGACGTCGGGGAGGAAGGGTTGGGCGACCTGCGCGGGATGAAGATGCTGTTCCACGAAAGCCTGAGGGGGCAGATCGATCAGTTCGTCTCGGTGGACGGCACCGGGATGGGGATCGCCAACATCGGGGTGGGGAGCAACCGGTACCGCGTTACCTTCAAGGGTCCGGGCGGCCACAGTTACGGCGCGTTCGGCATGGCCAACCCGATCCAGGCGATGGGGCGGGCCATCGCCAAAATCGATGCGTTTACGGTGCCTGCGACGCCCAAGACCACCTTCAACGTGGGCCGGGTGGGCGGCGGCACGTCGGTCAACGCGATTCCGTACGAGGCGTGGATGGAGGTGGATATGCGGTCCTCCGATCCAGCTTCGCTGAAGGCGCTCGACGACAAGTTCCACGCGGCGTTGAAGGAAGCGGTGGAGGAGGAGAACCAGCGCTGGAACCAGCGGGGTCCGGTCAGCGTTTCGGCGGAACTGGTTGGCCTGCGGCCTGCCGGGCAGACTCCCGCGGACAGCCCCATCGTAAAGACCGCAATGGAAGTATCGCGGACGCTGCATATTCGGGAGGAACTGCGCGAAGGATCGACCGACGCGAACGTGCCGATGAACATGGGCATCCCGGCGATCACGATCAGCGGCGGCGGATTCGGGACCGGCGCGCATTCGCTGAACGAAACGTTCGATCCGCGCGATTCATGGTTGGGGACGGAACGGGCGCTGCTGTTGGCGGTAGCGCTGGCGCGGCGGTTTTAGAGCGGATTCAAAAAGAAAGTCAAAAGCGGGCAGGCCGGGAGGCCTGCCCCACCGCGAGCGGCGCATCGTGGAGCCGGATGCCTACGGGTTTTCCGTGCGGCGGGTCGAGACGGATGATCCCGCCGGGGTCCGACACCACTTCGTCCATCTCTTCGTCGTCGATCTCCACCAGGTACGTGCGTTTGGGCCGAAGACCCACCACGAATACCGCTTCCTCTTCGTCCAGGTTGACCTGGAACTTTTTCGACTGCCGCCCGAAGCACACTACCGCCTCTTTCAACGGGAGCGGCGGCAGGGGCTTGGACGTGTCCAGCAGGCTGACCTTGCCGGCCTCGAATACTTCCGAGACGCCATCGAAATCGCCGAACCATTTGGCGGCGTCTTCCCAACTCGACCGGATGAACAGGCGGCCGAAATCCGGATTATGGTAGACCAGCGGGATGTGGTAGTAACTCAATCCCGGCTGATAGGGGTTGGCCCAAAGGAACTCATAGGGCGCGCCGAATGTGCCGTGCAGGATGTAGCGGTCGTGCATCAGCCAGCCCTGGATTACCTGGGTGGACGCGGCGTTGGTATCGAATGCCACCATCGCCAGTTCCGCGGCGCGGGAAAGGGCAGCCAGCCGCAGATCCGGCTCTCCGGTCTTCGCCTCGGCGCCGATGTAGTACTCGGTATCGGGACCCTGAAGCGGCGCCGGGTAGTAGCTCAGAATGTGTTCGATCGGGTAATCCTTGAAGAACTGCGCGCAGGATTCCCGCAAATCGAGGTTGGTGTTGTCGCGGACGGCATGCAGCAGTTCGAATAGCGGGTACGCGTCGTCCCGCGAAACGATCGACTGGCCACCGCGTAGCGCGGGCACCATCTTGCCTTCCCACCAGGCGCGGACCACCGCCGTGAGCTCGCGCTGCGGGGTCAGGGGAACTTCGTCGAAGAGGGCGATCGCGGCCATGGCCCGCGTTCGCGCCGCGGGTACGGAGGCGTCGGCGGAACTCGCCAGCATCAGCTTTTCGACCCTGCCGGCAAGGTCCCGCCGCTGGGCGTCGGTCAGGAGGTTCCGGCACCAGTCGTAGACCAGGGCAAGTTGGCGTAGGTCGTTTCCGGGGCCGAGCGCCCACGACACGGCTTTTCGGCCGGACTCGGCGTTGCCGGCGACCTGGTAATCGAGCGCCAACGCGAAGCCGGGTTCCGGCATGGGGGCGCCGCCCGAAATCAGGGCCTCGAACTGCTGCCATCGCATGGAATTCCGCTCCCGTTCGCGGCGGAGGAGGCGGAGCCGGGCGGGCCGGAGAAGCAGCCTCGGATGGTCTGTGGATAACGTGACGGGCTCGCTATCGCCTGTCTGCGCCGCCAGGGGCAGCAAACAAGCCAGGAGCACCAGAAAAACCCCGGTTCGGGTCATTTTCCTGATTGTGTCATAGCGACACAGCGGCTGCCCAGCCGTCCACAATCCGCAACCCGATTAAAAGTGGAACATATTTGATCCAAAAGGGGTTGTAGACATTGACACATGGATGTCCGATTGCTATTTATGGTGGTGAATTGGCGAAGTAACTTTCAAACCTGCCCTCTGCTGCAACAGGCAGGCGGAAGAAGAGTGAGCCAAAGAGACAGCGTGCTTGCGGGAGCCGGTGTTTGCATTAGATTTAGCTCACTACTCTTCCCTTGTTGGTTGCTGCAGAGGGGTTTTTTTGTCAAACGGTTTCAGGAATACACGATCTCTCCGGGGGATCACAGGTAGCGGTAGTTTTCTGGCATTTCTGATCGGGAAGAATAGGACGCGGACCTGATCAGGGATGAACTGTGTCCTCAAATAGCCAGCAAGCCCGACGCCGGATCCCAGCCCAAAACCCTGGGCGAGCCGCATCGGATTCAGCCCCGTAAGTCTGGGGGCCGATCCGGTGCGGTTTTTCATTTAGGGAGAATCGACCCGGAAAAGATAACAACCGGCCGGGCCGCTACTTGCATGGCCCGGCCGGTCCTCGGCGGCACCTGCCCTCGCGGCGCATTTACTGCGCGGCGAGCGCCCATCCGCAGTGTCGCCGGATCATCTATTCGCTCTTCAAACACTCACAGTATACAGCCGGTCAGCGGACCGGACCGTCCGAAATATCCCTGAGTGCCGTGCGCCCGTATGCTATCGCACTCCCGCCATAAAAATCTCAAATCCGATCCATAGAAACTTCCGCTTTGGACGGGCCGCCGCGGCCAGAGGAGAATGGATCAGACTGCACCGATAGACAAATACAAGGTTCCACGATGAATCAAGGGATTGCCCGCTGTGTGCCCCTGTTCCTGGCACCAACAGCGCTGCTGGCGCAGACCAGCACCGAGGCCAGGATTGCCTCGCTAGAAGCCGCTACCAAGTCCGCGCAAAGCGCCGGGGATAATGCCTGGATGCTGCTATGCGCAGCACTGGTTTTGATGATGACGGGTCCCGGCCTTGCCCTGTTTTACGGAGGGCTGGTAAGGCGCAAGAACGTTCTGGGAACCATGATGCAAAGCTTCATTCTCATGGCGGTGGTGACCGTGATCTGGGCTGTGGTCGGGTACAGCCTGGCATTCGGCACGGGGACGCCCTTCCTGGGGGACCTCCGGTACGCGTTCCTGAACGGCGTGGGAACCGCACCCAACGCGGATTATGCGGGGACCATTCCGCAGTCCACGTTCATGATCTACCAGTTGATGTTCGCCATCATCACGCCGGCGCTGATCTCGGGTGCCTTCGCGGAGCGCATGAAGTTCAGCGCCATGCTTTTGTTCACGGTGCTGTGGAGCCTCTTCGTGTATTTCCCGATGGCCCACATGGTCTGGGGCAAGGGAGGGCTGCTGAACGCGTTCCTCGGCGGTTCGATTGGTTGCCTCGATTTCGCGGGCGGCACGGTGGTGCACATTACTTCGGGAGTCTCGGCGCTGGTGTGCGCGCTGTACCTCGGGAGGCGGCAGGGATACCCCAGCCAGCCGATGAAGCCGCACAACCTGGTCCTCAGCTTCATTGGAGCCTGCCTGCTGTGGGTCGGCTGGTTCGGGTTCAACGCGGGCTCCGCGCTGGCAGCTTCGGGGCTGGCGAGCAGCGCGTTCGTGGCCACGCATTTCGGAGCGGCCGCGGCCACGTTGTCCTGGCTCGCGGCGGAGTGGATCGAAAACGGCAAGCCCAGCGTGCTGGGCGGAATTTCGGGGTGCGTCGCCGGGCTGGTGGCAATCACTCCGGCATCGGGCTTTGTGAAGCCGTTCCCGGCGCTGCTGATCGGGGCGTGCGCGGGCGTCTTCTGTTATTTCATGGTCACGCGGGTGAAGGCGAAATTCGGGTATGACGACTCTCTCGACGCATTCGGCGTGCACGGTTCGGGCGGCACGCTGGGAGCGATCCTGACCGGCGTTTTCGCCACCAGCGCCATCAACGGCGGCCTGAAGGATGCGGCGGGCAGAGTGCTTCCGCTGGGGCTGGTGGACGGGAACCCCCGGCAGATCGTCAATCAGATTATCGGCTGCCTGATCGCCTGGGCCCTGGCCGTGGCCGGCACGCTGATCATCCTCAAGATCTGCGACCGGACGGTCGGCCTGCGGGTCAGCAAGGAGCAGGAAATCGAAGGGCTGGATCTCAGCATGCACGGCGAAGAGGGGTATATATTCGAGGCTTAAGACCATGAAGAAGATCGAAGCGATCATCCAGCCTTTCAAGCTCGAAGAAGTGAAAGAGGCGCTGAAAGCCATCGGCATCGATGGCATGACGATTTACGAGGTTCGCGGGCACGGGCGGCAAAAGGGGCACAAGGAGGTCTACCGCGGCCAGGAATACAACGTGGACCTGCTGCCCAAGATGAAGATCGAGATGGTGGTCTCCTCGGGGCGATTGGACGAAGTGCTTCGCACCCTCAGGCTGGCCGCCAGTACGGGCAAGATCGGAGACGGCAAGATTTTCGTTTATGACGTTGCCGAAGCGATACGAATTCGAAACGACGATCGCGGGGAAGCCGCGCTCTAGCGCCTTCCGCGGGGATTCCGGGGAGGGGCCATGGTAGCGGCCTACGATGCGGTGACTATGCTGGCCGAGCGGACCGCGCAGGTGGACCGCGCGGTACTGAGCGCCGCCGCGCCCCTGCTGCTGCCCTCGGGGCTGGCTCTGCTGGCCGTGGGCGGCTACGGGCGCCGGCAACTTTTTCCGCACTCGGATGTCGATCTGCTGCTGCTGTTCGACTCCGACCGCGGCATGACGGCCCACAAGGAAGCGATCTCCGCGTTTCTGCAGCAGCTTTGGGATTGCGGGATGCGGGTGAGCCACTCGGTGCGGACTCCGGCCGAGTGCCTGGAAGTACACGACACGAATACCGAACTGAATATCAGCCTGCTCGACCACCGCTACCTGGCCGGGGACCGCGGCTTGTACGCGGAACTGGTGCGCCGCATGCCCCGCTTCGTGCAGGCCAACCGGAGCGCGCTGGTTCGCAACCTTTCGCACCTGACGCGCGACCGGCATGCGAAATACGCCCGCACCTTCTACCACCTGGAGCCGCACGTCAAGGACACTCCGGGAGGCTTGCGGGATTACCAACTGCTTTGCTGGCTGGAACAACTGCACGGAGCGGATTCGAACCGGCTTGCCACGCCCGATCCGGCTGCGGAGTTGCAGCAGGCCTTCCGGTACCTGGCCGGACTCAGAGTTTTCCTCCATCAGCGCGCCGGACGGGACAACAACGTGCTCTCGTTCGAGGCGCAGGATGCCATGGCGGAAGAGCGGAACGAGCACGACCCGGCGCGCTGGATGCGCGAGTATTACCGGCATTCGCGGGCGATCTACCGGGCGGCGTCGCGAGCCCTGGAGGCCAACGAGGCGCAATCGAGCGGGCTGTTCGCCCAGTTCCGCGACTGGCGCTCGCGGCTCTCGAACTCGGATTTCAGCGTGCATCGCGACCGCGTTCACTTCCGCGCGCCGCAGCAACTGGAGAGCGACCCGGAACTCGTGGTCCGGCTGTTCGAGTTCATGGCCCGGCACGACATCCGGCCGTCGTTCGAAGCGGATAAGCGGATCGAGCAGCACCTGCCGCGGCTGCGCGAGTATTTCTCGGAGCCGCACCCGATCTGGCCGGCTCTCAGCCGCCTGCTCTCGTTGCCCTATGCGCCATCGGCCGCGCGGGCCTTACATGAGAGCAATCTGATTTCGGCCATTTTCCCCGAACTGGACGGGATCGAGTGCCTGGTGGTCCGCGACTTCTATCATCGCTACACCGTGGACGAGCACTCGCTGGTGGCGATGGAATCCCTCTGGAACGCCACAGGCGCGTACCGGGAGCTGCTGGCGGAGACCAAAGATCCCTCGGTTCTGCTCTTTGCTCTGCTCTTCCATGACTCGGGCAAGGGTTTCGGCGGAGGGCACGTAGAAGGCTCGCTGCGGCTGGCCGAATCGGCCATGGCGCGAATCCAGATGCCGTTTGCCGAACGCGACATGGTGCTGTTTTTGATCCGGCGGCATCTCGACCTTTCCGCCGCCATCCAGTCGCGCGACATATATGACCCGGCCACCATTCGGGACATCGCGCACCAGGTGGAAACGGTGGAGCGCCTGAAGGCGTTGACGCTGCTCACCTGGGCGGATATCAGCGCGGTGAACCCCACTGCCATGAGTCCCTGGCGCGCAGAGCAGCTATGGCAGCTCTACCTGATGGTTTACAACGAGCTGACCCGGGAGCTGGATTCCGAGCGCATCGAGGAGTTGCCCTCGGGACCGCCCGAGCGCAGGGCGTTTCTGGAAGGGCTGCCGGTTCGGTACTTGAGAACCCACACCGATACCGAAATCGAAGAGCACATGGCGCTCGAGGCGGCGAGCCACAAGCGCGGTGTGGCGGTGGATATTCGGAAGCTCGAATCGGCGTGGCAGATGACGCTGGTGGCGGAGGACCGTCCCGGGCTGTTCGCGGCAACGGCGGGAACGCTTTCCAGCTTCGGCATGAACATCCTCAAGGCGGAAGCATTTTCGAACCGCCGCGGGCTGGTGCTGGACACGTTCGCTTTCGGCGATCCGAACCGCACGCTCGACCTGAATCCGAGCGAGGTGGAACGCCTGCAAGCCACGGTGGAACGGGTGATCGCGGGGAAAGTGGACGTGCGGGACCTCTTGAAGAACCGCCCGAAACCGGCGCTGCCGAGCCGCAAGGCACGCATCCCGGCCAAAGTCTCGCACGATTCGGAGGGCTCGAGCGGGGCCACGCTGTTCGAAATCGTGGCCGAGGACCGGCCGGGGCTGCTCTACGACCTGGCCTCCGCGATTTCGTCGAACGGCGGCAACATCGAGGTGGTGTTGATCGACACGCAGGCGCACAAGGCGATCGACGTGTTCTACGTCACCGAGCAGGGAAAGAGGCTGAGCTCGGAGAAGCGCGCGCGCATCGGCGAGGCGATGCGCGCGGCCTGCGAAACGACGTAGAGCTACTTTGCGAACAGCTTGAGATCGATAGCGTCGGCCATTGCCTGATAGCCGGCGTTGTTGGGGTGGAGATGATCGCCGGGGTCGAATTCGGCGCGGATGCGCTTCGGGTTCTGCGGATCGCGCACGGCGGCTTCGAAATCTACAACGGCATCATACGCTCCGCTGGTGCGGATCCACTTGTTCAACGCGTCGCGGATTTCCTCTCCGTTCGGGCGTGAGTAGCCGGCGCCTTCGTAAGGTGTCAGCGTGCAGCCGATCACCTTGATGCCGTGCATATGGGCGCGGTCGATAATCTGCTGGTGCGCTGCGATCAACTCTTCCGCGCCGGCGGGCTCGCGGGGGTCGGTTGCACCGTGACCGATGTCGTTGATGCCTTCGAGCACCATCAGCCATTTCACGCCGGGCTGGCTGATCACATCACGGTCGAGCCGCGCGAGCGCGCTGATTCCGGCGCCGTCGCGCAGCACGCGATTCCCGCCGATCCCCATATTCGCGACGGCGATGACGGCCGTCTTCTTGTTTTTCGCCAGCCGCTCGGCGAGGAGGGCGGGCCAGCTGTGGTCGGTTTCGTTCTCCGAGCGGGCGCCGTCGGTGATCGAATCGCCGTAGGCTACGATCAATGCGGCGGCAGGCGGAGCCAGCACGTCCACGCCGTCGAGGTAGTAGTACGATTGCGTCACCACGGCATCGGCAATCGAGGGCTTCGCGGTGGCGTCGCCTTCGGGGGATACGTAGGTGTTGTGAAGCGCCGTGGAATGGATGGTGGGCATGCCGGTCGCTTCGGGGAAGTAGAGGGAGACCGCAAGATGGCCGGTCTGGGGAACGGCGAGGTCCACGGGATCGCTTAGCATCACCGCTCCCGGACCGATCGTGCAACCCGGTTTGCCGTTGAAGGCCAGGGGCCGGTCGGTGCCCTGCGCGATTTCGGAGTCCTTCGCTTGAACCGCAATGTGGGCCGCTCCGATGACCACGGGTTCGGCGCCGAACGCGTTCGACAGAGTGACGCGAACACGTTTGCCGGGAATGCTGGTGCGGACGATCATCCGCACGGTCTGGTTGTGGAAGCCGAACCGGTTGATGGCCTGTGGAGTCTGGGGTCCCGCGGGAGGCTGGGCCTGGTTCACTGGTCCGTGGGCCAGGGTTTGCGCAGTGGTCCACGTCGCAACCCAATGCTCCTGGGCGAAAACTGCTGAAACCAGAAAAACAGAGAGTAACAATGCACGCCGCATGAGATGGAGAGTCCTTTCGATCTCAAATTATACATGGAGTGCACGCGATCACCACCAGTGCGGTGCCACGTTGTAAACTGACCTTTCGCACACGGAGAACCTTAGGATGGCATTCCGATTTTCACGAAGACAGATGATGCAGGGAGCCGGGGGCGCAGCTTTGGCGCAGTCGATCGGGACTGCGGCGGCCGCGCCGGCGGCGAGGAAGTGGCCGATCGAGGAGGGGCCGGACACACCGAAGCTTTGCCTCGCGCCCGGTGACGGCGGCGGGCCGCTGCCGGCCTCACTGCAGCCTCCCGCGCAGGAAGCGGGCCAGGGCGGCCGCGGACGCGGCGGGTTCGGAGGATTCGGCGGCTTTTTGGCTCCCGGAAAATCGGCGCCGGAGCAGACGGCGGAGACCACGCCCGGCGGATATCGCACGAATTTAGCGGCTTCCTACCGGCGCATCCGGCAACTCGGCGTGACTCACCTGCTGGGCGTGGGTGTGGGCGGCGGGGCTCCGTGGAAGGAAGAAAACATCCGCCACGCCATCCAAACCGCAAAAGAAGCGGGCATGGTGGCGTACAACTCGATGATCAACGTGCCGCCGAGCATCCTCTATGGGCGGCCGGAGCGCGGGAAGGATATGGAGGTGCTCCTGGCTTCCATCGAGGCGGCGGGTAAGGCCGGGCTGCCGGTGATTGAGTACAACTTCTATGCGCACAGGGCCATCGAAGGGTACTACGAGACCATCGGGAGGGCCGGGGCCGGATACACGGGTTTCGATGCCGATCTGGAGTTGCTGATCGACGACCAGGGCCGGGTGGTGCAGCCGATCTATCGCGACGAGAACGGCCAGATCACTCCCGAGACGCTGGCCGCATTTCCGAATGCGAAAAAGGTGAAGTTCCGGGACCTGCCGCCGCTCGAGAACGAGGGCAAGCACAACCTGGATGAGATGTGGGCCAACATCACGTACTTCCTGAAGGCAGCGATTCCGGCGGCGGAGAAGGCAGGCGTGCGGATGGCGCTGCACCCGAACGATCCTCCGGCGCCGATCAGCCGCGGTTCCCAGCAGATCATGGGGACGCTGGCGGGCTGGAAGCATTTGATCGGAATCGTCAACAGCCCGGCGAACGGGATCACGTTCGATTGCGGAGTGACCAGGGAGTTGGGCGAAGACGCGGTACAAACGGCCGAATATTTTGCGAGCCGGAAGCGCATCAATCACGTGCATTACCGCAACGTTCAGGTGGTGAAGCCTTACGAAAAATACCAGGAGGTATTCATCGACGCCGGGTTGAACGACATGTTCGGCGTGATGAAGGCCTTGATCCGGAACAAGTACACAGGGACGATTTATCCGGAGCATCCAAAGGCTTTGGACGCCGACCGCGATCGCCTGCCGCCGGGCGGAAGAATTCCGGGATACCCGGGGGGCGGCGGCTACGACGGGATCACGTTCAGCGTGGCGTATGCCAGGGCGATGATGCAGGCGGCGCTGGAAACGGTGTAGGCGAGCGGCGGCGAAACGGCCGAGCTGCGCTCGGCTAAGGGGCAGGCCGGGAGGCCTACCCTACTTCACTGGGATCCACTGGGCAGCGAGTTGCGGCCAGGTGGTGACCTTCTGGTCCGTGGGACGCAGGCCGTAGCCGTGCCCGCCGGTTGAGAAGATGTGCATCTCGGCGGGCACTTTCGCGTCCTTTAGAGCCTTGAAGTAGACCAGGCTGTTTTCCACGTGAACGGGGTCGTCTTCCGCCTGGACGAGGAACGTGCGCGGGGTGTCGGCGCGCACCGTGAGCTCGGGCGCCAGGGTCTTCTCGTCGGGAGAGAGGTACGCGGGGTAGATCAGGACGGCGAAGTCGGGCCGGCAACTGGCCTGGTCGGCCGTGTCGACCGGAGTGTAGGTGCGCTTGTCGAAATTCGTGCTGGCTGCGGCGGCAAGGTGGCCTCCCGCGGAAAACCCGAGCACGCCGATGCGGTGCGGATCGATGCCCCACTCTTCGGCGTGGGACCGCACCATACCGATGGCGCGCTGCGCATCCTGGAGCGGAGCGGCGTAGCGCGGGCCGCCGGGGCGCGCGGGCACGCGGTACTTCAGCACGGCGCAGTTGACCCCGATGGAATTGAGCCACTCGCAGACTTCCGTGCCTTCCAGGTCCATCGCCAGGATGTTGTAGCCGCCCCCGGGAAATACGATCACGGCCGCGCCCCTGTTGTGATCCCGCGGGGCGGGATAGATCGTCAGGGTCGGGGCGCTGACGTTGCCGAGACGAATCAGGCGCTTTCCGCCGACAAGATTGTCGGTGGGCCTGGTGGTGTCGTGCCCGGCGCCGCCCGCGCCGGGATCGCCCGGGGCTCCGTTCGGCCAGATCGGGATAGGCGTCGTGGGGGCTGCGGCACAGGCAACCCCCGCGACGAGGAGCAGGATTTCAAGAGCGTTGCATGTAGACGACATGGGTTTGGGTGTATTCGTAGAGGCCGTGCTTGCCATCGGCGCCGCCGATCCCGCTCTTGCGCCAACCGGCGTGGAACCCCTGCATGGCTTCGAAGTTCTCGCGGTTGATATACGTCTCGCCGAAGCGGATCTCCTGGCACGCGCGCAGGGCGACATTCAGGTCGCGGGTGTAGATGGAAGAGGTGAGCCCGTAATCGGAATCGTTGGCGTAGTCGATTGCCTGGTCGAGGTCGTCGAAGGTGACGATGGGGGCGACGGGGCCGAACACTTCGCGGCGAATGATCTCCATCTCCTGCGTGCAGCCGGAAATCACCGTCGGCTCGTAGTAGTAACCGGCTTGGGATTCGGCGCGGCGGCCGCCGGTGATGACCGACGCTCCGGCGGCCACGGCGGAGGCGACCAGCTTCTCGACTTTGCGGTACCCGGCTTCGTTGATCAGCGGCCCGTACTCGACCGATGTGTCGGCCAGCGGATCGCCGAAGCGGGTGCTTCGCATGGCGGCGGTGAGCTTTTCGGTAAACTCGTCCGCGACCTTGCGGTGAACATAGACGCGCTCGGTGCAGTTGCAGACCTGGCCGCTATTGATGACGCGGGAGTCCTTCACGGCTTTGACGGCCAGGTCGAGATCGGCATCGGCCATGACGATGGCGGGTGCTTTGCCGCCGAGCTCGAGATTGACCTTGGTGATGTTGGCGGCGGCGGAGGTCATGATGGCCGAGCCCGTTTCGACGCTCCCGGTGAAGCTGACCATGCCGATTCGCGGCGAGGAGGAAAGCGCGCGGCCGGTTGTGGCCCCGCGGCCGTGGACCATGTTGATGACGCCGGGCGGAAGGTCCGTCTGTGCCATCAGCTCGCAGAATTTCACGGCATTGTGCGGGGTCTCTTCGCTCGGCTTGATGACGATGGTGTTGCCGGTGACCAGCGCGGGCGCGGCCTTGCGGGCAATCAGGAAAAACGGGAAATTCCAGGGCAGAATTCCGCCGATGACGCCGATGGGTTGGCGGAAGAGAAGGATGGTCTCACCGGGGCGGTCGCTTTCGAGGATCTCGCCTTCGATGCGGCGCGCCCACTCGGCCATGTAGTCCAGGTAGTCGGCGGTGAACGCCACCTCGACGCGCGCCAGGCCGAGGATCTTCCCCTGCTCTTCGGTGATGAGGCGGGCGAGCGGCTCCACATTCTCGCGGATTTTGGCGGCGATGGCGCGGAGCGCTTTGGCGCGTTCGACGGCAGGGCGTTTCGACCAGCCTTTCTGCGCCGCCTGCGCGGCGGAGATGGCGGTTTCGACATCGGCCGCGGTGCTGTCGGGGACGGTGCAGATGGTCTCGCCGGTGGACGGGTTGGTGCAGACAATGCGGTCGTCTCCCGTCGAGGGCGTAAAGCGGCCGTTGATGAAGTTTTCGTAGTTGCGCATAAAGCTTACCGGGCCGCGACGAGGGCGGCGCGTTTCGAGAGCACGTCGCTTTCGTAGCGCCGGACCACGTCGAACCAGGCCATCCCCACGGGGACTCCGCTGCGCACGCAATGGTAATTCCACACGGCCTGCCAGGGAAGGCTCTTCAACTCTTCGAAGAGGACCAGGCGCCGGGTGTAATCCATGCGGAGTTCCGCGTCTTTGAGAGTCGCGCTGGGCTCCAGCAGGGCCATGAGCAGGGCCTTGAGCATGTTGCGTGTGCCGATCACCCAGGCGGCGATGCGGTTGATGCTGGCGTCGAAATAATCGAGGCCGATGTGGATGCGGTCGTGGAGTTTGCCACTGCGGACAAGTTCCCGGGCAATGGCCTGGAGTTCGTCGTCGAGCAGCACCACGTGGTCGCTGTCCCAGCGCACGGGGCGGCTGACGTGCAGCAGCAGGCCGGGGCAGAACATCAGAACCGAGGAGATCTTCTCGGAGATGACCTCGGTGGGATGGTAGTGGCCGGCATCGAGCGTGAGCAGTTTCTGGCGCGAGACGGCGTAGCCCATGTAATATTCCGCGGAACCGGCGGTATAGCTTTCGGCGCCGATGCCGAACAGCTTAGCTTCGACGGCGTCGAGGTGATGCTTCGCGTCGATGGGCTCGGCGAAGATGCGGTCGAGCGAATCGGTGAGGCGCTCGCGGGGGCCGGTGCGGTCGGCGGGGACGTCCTTATAGCCGTCGGGAATCCAGACGTTGGTGACGGTGGGCGTGCCGAGCTGGCGGCCCATTTCGGCGCCGATTTTGCGGCAGGCGATGCCGTGCTCGATCCAGAACTCGCGGATGGCGCGGTCGGGGTGCGTCAGGGTAAAGCCGTCTGCCGCCTTCGGGTGTGAGAAGTAGGTCGGGTTGAAATCCATGCCGAGGCGGTTGGCCCTGGCCCAGTCGATCCAGCTTTGGAAGTGGCGGGGCTCGATGGCGTTCCGCTCGATGTATTTGCCGCCGTTATCCAGATAGGAGGCGTGCAGGTTCAGGCGGTGGCGTCCGGGCACGAGGCTGAGGGCCTTGAGGACGTCGGCGCGGAGTTCGTCGATGGTCCGCGCCTTCCCGGGATAGTTGCCCGTGGCCTGAATGCCGCCTCCGGAGAGGGCGGCGCCGGGTGTTTCGAAACCGCCGACATCATCGCCCTGCCAGCAGTGCAGGGAGATGGGGATGGTCTCGAGCTGGCTAAGAGCGGAATCGGCGTCCACTCCGAATTCGGCGTAGCGCTCCCGCGCGATCTGGTAGGCGTTGGAGATGATCTGCTCGCTCATAGTCTCCCTTTACTGGAACAGTTGCGGGGCGAACTCGTTGAGGTAATTCCGCCAGTTGATCCACGTGTGAGCGCCGGCGCTCTCCTGGAAGCTCGCCTCGAAGCCGTGCTTCTTCAGCATCTCTACCGTGGCGCGGCTGGTGGTGATCAGACCGTCGTCTTTACCGGTGCTGAACCAGACGAGCTTCAGGCCTTTGCGGAGCGCGGCGTTATCGAGCTCGGCTTTATGCTGCTCTTCCCAACTGGGCGCAGGTGCCGGCGCCGGGGCGGCGGCGTTGCCGCGACCCATCGGAACAATGCCGAAAACGCCCGAGCTGAAAACGCCGATGTAGGCGAACTTGTCGAGGTGGGGAATGGCGATGTTCAAGGTCTGGCCGCCGCCCATCGAGAGGCCGGCGATGGCGCGGTGTCCGCGGTCGGTATAAACGCGGTAGTGAGTCTCGGCGTACGGCATGATGTCGGTTTCGAAATCCTGCACGAACTCATCGGGGCCGCCGGGGCCGCGTCCTCCGCGTGCGCCGAATGAGCGGGTGGTGTGCCCGGCGGGCATGACGATGACCATGGGCCGGGCTTTCCTGGCGGCGATCAGGTTGTCGAGAATGAAACCGGCGCGGCCGACGGAGGTCCAGGCTTCATCGCAGTCGCCCGCGCCGTGAAGCAGGTAGAAGATGGGGAACTTGCCCTTGCCGTCTTCGTAGCCCGGCGGCGTGTAGACGTGCATGCGGCGGAAGCGCTTCAGGGATGTGGAGTAGTAGGTGACGGCGGCAACCGCTCCGTGCGGCACGTTGGCGGTATCCATGAACTCGGCGCCGGGGATGTAGACGAGGCTCCAGACGTTGGTGTTGGATTCACTGATCGAGGGATTGCGCGGGTCGATGACGGACACGCCGTCCACATTGAAGTTGTAGCGGTACGCGCCGGGATCGATGGGCCCCATGGTCACCTCCCAGACTCCGTTGTCGCCTTTCGTCATGGGCGCGCCCGGGCCGTTGCCGGGGATATCGGAGCCGGCAAGTTTTACAACCTGGGCATTCGGGGCGAGGATGCGGAAGATGACATGACGGTCAGGCTGGACCTCAGGCGAGGTCACTACGGGGCCCTGTGGGCCGCGTCCCTGGGCGGGTGCCAGCGGCAGCCAGGCCAATGCCGCGATCGACAAGGCGGCGAAACGGGTCAAGAAGGTTTTCATTTACGGTCTCCTTTCGGTTGAAAAAGAAGCTGGGCCAGTTCGGCGAGATTTTGCCGCCAGAGGGGCCAGACGTGCGCGTAGCCGGGTATTTCGAGCGCAGTGAACTGAACGTTTTTCGCTTTGAGCCAGGACTGAACTTGCTTATTCACCGCGAGCAGGCCATCGTCGGACCCGCACGCAATCCAGAGCAGGCGGATCTGCGCATTGGATTTGGCGCCGGCGTTCGGAAGATTCTTCTCGAAGTCGGCGATTTCCATGCTGCGGGGGCCGCGCCCGCCGCGGCCGTTCGCGCCGGGCTGCGGAGGCGGCGCCGGGTTGGCGCGCGGCCACATCACGAAGGCGCCGCTGAACGAGCCGATCCACGCGAAGCGGTCGAGATGATTCAGGCCGGTATACATGGACTCGGCCCCGCCCATGGAGAGGCCGGCGATCGCCCGCTGGTTGCGATCCTTCGAAACGTGGTACGACTTTTCGACCTGCGGCAGGACTTCTTCGATCAGCGCGCGGGCGAACGTGGGAATCATCGCGGCGCCCATCGCACCGCGCGGGCCGTCGGGCGTGCCGTAGCCGAGTGTGTTCACCATGACCATGGGCTTCGCCTTGCCTTGGTTGATGAGGTTGTCGAGAATCACGTTGGCCGCGCCGACGTTGAGCCAGGCCCCGGCTTCGTCACCCAGCCCGTGGAGCAGGAACAGCACGGGATAGGCTTCTTTGCGCTTCGGGTCGTAGTTGGGCGGCGTGTAGACGTAATAATCGCGGTTGTCGCCGATCAGGGCGGACTTATAGAAGTGGTGGGTGACGGCGCCGCGGGGACCGTCGCCCGGTTCCCAAACCACCGGACCGGGGACGTGGACCAGGCTCTGGCCGGCGCTGCCGTAAGAAGTCTTGAAGAGAGGGTTGGCGGGGTCGTTGACGGTCGCGCCATCGATGGAGAAAGAGTACGTGTAGATATCGGGCTTGAGCGCATCCGAGGTGACGGACCATACACCCTGGTCGTTCTTCTGCATCGAGAGCCGCTCGCCCAATCCGTTGACGAAGACCTGGGACGCGCCCGGGGCGCGCAGCCGCAGAGTGATGCGGCCATCCGCCGACACTTCGGGCGATTGAACCGGAGGGGCGCCGCGACCGGGGCCGGGTTGCGCCCACAGGCAGGCGCCCGCGAGCGCGGCTATAAGGACCGCGAATTGTCTCATATGAAGCGTTTCAATTCTAATCCAATTACGACATCGCATGGGCGCGGAGTGGCTCTGGTGCGGCGCGGCACGCTATTGCCGGTTGGAGGTGCGGTTTCAGCCAGTAGTACGGAGGACGCGCTGATTACCATTTGTGTATGAGGCCTTTTACCGCCTTACTGGTGGGCATCATTCCCCTAATCGCACTCCAAGGGCAGCCGGTACTTCCCGCGACTTCTCCGGCTACAGGCTGGCAATGCCCGGCGGGTTGCGAGCAGCGGCTTCCGGAAGACTATCACCTGCTGACCCGCACGGAGCGGGGTTCGCTGTACTTTCACAGCCTGCTTGGCGCGCATGCTCTGGCGTTCACGGCACTCCGCTCCGGCATTAACCAGGGGACGGACTCGCCCGAAGAATGGGGGGGCGGAGCACAAGGGTATGGATACCGTCTCGGCAGCGCATACGGGCAAACCGTCGTCGGGAATACCATCGAAGCCGGCACGGCGCTGGTGCTGGATGAGGACAACCGTTATTTCGCGTCGGGCGAGCACGGGGTTTGGCGCCGTCTTAAGTATGCCGTCGCAAGCTCGTTTCTGGCGCGGCACGATAATGGATCGCGGTCGGTTTCGATATCGGCGCTGGTCGGGCCGGCAGGGGGCGCCGCGATTTCCAGACTCTGGCAGCCGGCGAGCGCGAGCTCGGCCGGCGACGCGGCCGAATCGTTCGGCGTTTCGATTGGCGCAAGCGTGGGAGTGAACGTGGCCCGCGAATTTCTGCCCGGTTTCTTCAGGAAGTTCCTGCCATGAGAACCGTGCTGCTATGTCTTGCCGCGGTGCTCGCTTGCGAGGGCGCGCCTCCCGACCCGGTTTGCGGCGGCCCGCAAACACGCAAGGTACTCTGGCGCAAGCCGCCGCCCATGAATACGCAGGATTGGATTTGCGGGCCGGGAGGATGCGCCGGGAAGCCCGTGCCACCTTTCCGCTTCATCAAAGTGGAGAGCGCCGGCTGGTCGCCGAAGATGAATGTGCGGGACGCGCGTGGGCGCATATGGTCTGTCAAATTCGGCGCGGAAGTGATTCCCGAGTGCTTCGGGTCGAGGTTCCTCTCGGCGTTGGGCTATGTCGTCGAGCCGACGTATTGCCTCGCGGACTTCCGGGTCGAGGCGCTCCCCGACCTTCCGAGACGGGTGCGCCACGCGATGCGCGGCGACGGCATTTTCCCGCGCGCCCGCTTCGAACTCCGCGGTGAAAAGCAACTGGAGTTCCTGCCGAAATGCCAGTGGGCCTGGTCGGACAATCCGTTTCTCGGAACTCACGAACTCGCCGGGCTGAAGATCGCGATGATGCTGCTCTCGAACTGGGATGCGAAAGACGCGCGGTTCGGGCAAGACTCGAACAACGGCGTTTTCAGGACCACGGAAGACGGTCAACCAGTGTTGCTCTACAGTATGTTCGACTGGGGGGCATCGCTGGGCCGCTGGGGCGGAGCGTTGCGGCGCGACCAGAGCGATTCGGTTGGCTTTGCAGCCGATACCCCGCAATTCATCCGGGACGTGCAGCCCGGGCGGATCGACTGGGGTTATTCGGGCAAATTCTCGGACGAGATCAAAGCCGGAATCGGGCGGACGGATATCGAATGGCTGATGCCCTATCTCGGGCGGATCACGCCGGACGACATACACGCGGGGCTAATCGCGTCAGGGGCGACCCAACGGCAAGCGGACTGTTGGACGTCGTCGTTACAGGAGAGAATCCGGCAATTGAAGATGGCTGCGCGGTAGGGGCCTTTCGGGCAGGGAAGCGGGGGGAACAAAAAAAGCTGGAGTGCCGCGTAGGTTGGAAGGCTTCTACGCGGCTTCCCAGCAAAAACCTGGAAGCGAATTAGCCTTCCTTCTTGGGCTCTTCCGTCTTCTTTTTGCTGCTCTTTTTCTTGGTCTTCTTCTTCTCGGTCTTCGTCGGGGCGTTCTGGGCGAACGAAACGGCAACCGTACCGAATGCCAGGGTCAGGCCCAGCATCAGCGTCATCAGTTTCTTCATGGTGTTTCTCCTTTGGATGCTGACGATCTGAAGTCGTCAGCCTCATCATAGCTAACGGTACATGAAGCCCTTCTTAAGGTGTGATTAAAATGACTTCATTTCGGCAGTGACGGGGTTTCACGAATTTTGTGTGCCGGCCCGGCGCAATCATTTTGAAGCGGTTAGCCGGATCTGGAGGCTTTTCGGCGGGGTGCTCCGCGATTTTCTGCTGGTAAATTGAGGTCGGAATGAAGAAACCGGATATCGCCAGGCGGCTGGCGCGGCGTTCAGGGGTAACGCCGGGACAGGCCGCCGATCAGTTGGACCGCATGGTAGCCCAAATCCTGGAGAATGTTCGAAAAGGCGGTGAGGCAAGCCTGCCCGGCCTGGGCCGGTTTACCCGGAATCCCGGCGGCGCTCTGGTCTTCCAGGCGGAGCGAGACCGTGACTGACCTGGAATTCGCGAGAGATGTCGCGGCGCTCGTGATTCGCGGAGTATCGTCCGGGCACGAGGTGGAAATCGAGGGGCTCGGCATTTTCTCGCCCGATCCGCAAGGTTTCCGGTTCTCACCCGCTCCGCCGCGCGTGTTCCTGGCGTATGGCAGGGACGACATAGACGTTGTCTCGCGACTCTACGACCTGCTTCTCGAATCCGGGTTCTCTCCCTGGATGGACGTCCGGCGGCTCATCGCCGGCCAGAACTGGCCCCGCGCGATCGAGAATGCCATCGAGAGCGCCGACTTCTTCGTGCCGTGTTTTTCGAGCCGCTCCGTCTCGCGCAAGGGCGGATTTCACGCCGAATTGCGACACGCCCTGGATTGCGCCCGGCGCATGCCGCTGGACAGCATTTACCTGGTTCCCGTGAGGCTCGACGATTGCAAAGTCCCGCGCGCCATCCAGCGCGAATACCAGTACGTGGATCTCTTCCCCGAATGGGACCGCGGCTACTCCCTCCTTCGCAAAACCCTCGTCCGGCGATAACCCGATCAAAACTCTGTCCTCTTTCGAACTGGCCCTTTTGGGCCATTTTGCCTACGGTAACCTGCCCCTCCTTCGCTACGCCCCTTTTCTCAGCAAGGCTCAAACATCCGTCTGAGGGAAGAAATGAAAGCGTACGGGATTCATGTGTCGATTGCCGCAGGTGTGTTCTGCCTGGCCTCGTTGGGCTGGCCGCAGACGGCGCCGCAGCGCGCGGAGTTCGCAGGGAAAGTGACTGCGGTCGATGCCGCGGCAGGCCATGTCACGGTTGAATCCGCCAAGGGCCAGTCGATCACAGCCTCCACGACCGAAAAAACCGCCATTCTGCACGCACTGCCCGGGGAGGCCGACCCCCGGAAATGGTCGCGGATACAGACGAGTGCGATTTCGAATGGCGACGAAGTAGTGGTTTATTATCGCGGCGCGCTCGATCAGCAACCGCTCACGGCCACGACCATTGTGGTGCGCACCAAGGCGGATCTGGCGCAATTGGCGCAAAAGCAACTCGCGGACTGGAAGGCGCGCGGGACCAGGGGAATCGTGGAAGCGATCGATCCGGCGGCCAAGACCATCACCGTGAAAGTCGGGCAGCGGCCGGTGGCGGTGCGGGCTTCGGACAAAACGAAATGGCACCGCTATTCGCCGGATTCTCCGAAGCCCGCCGATGCCACTCCGAGCTCGCTGGCGGAGGTCCAGGCCGGGGACCAGGTCAACGTGCTGGGCAATCACGGGGCGGACGGGAGCATCGATGCGGAAGTGATCTACTCGGGAGCGTTCCGCCAACTGGCCGCGACGATCGTTTCGATTGACGCTGCCAAGGGCGAGATGGAAGTGAAGGATCTCGCGACTAAGAAAGCGCTGACCATTCGGATCACTCCCGATAGCACGATGAAGAAACTGCCCGACGAGGTTGCGGCGATGCTGGCGCGGCGCTACCGCGGCGGCGGCCGCCAGCAGGGGAGGGCCGGTGGCGGGATGCCGGGAGGGATGGCGGGCGGGAGACCGGGCGGCGGTCCCCCGGCGGGCATGGCAGCGGGGCCCGGAGGGGGACGCGGAGGAGACCTGAACTCCATGCTTGACCGCCTGCCTGCAATGCAGCTTGCGGAACTGAAACCGAAGGACGCCATCATGGTCTCGACTACGGCGGGCAGCGACCCCAACCGGGTCACGGCGATCATGCTCCTGGCCGGCGTTGAACCAATTCTCACCGCGGCCCCCACCGCCACCCGCGACATCATGAGCGGGTGGAACCTGGGTGGCGGGGGCGAGGGCGGCGGCGGAGAGGGCAACTAACAGGAATCGGGAAACCACGAATTGAGAGCTGAACGAAAAGCGGATAGGAAAACCATGCTCAACTTGCGAAATGTCTCTATATTACTTCTGGCCGTCATGCTTTTCTGCGCCGGCCTGCTTGCGCAAACCCCCGGGACGATCAAAGGCGTGCTCTCGGACGATTCCGGAGCCGTCATTCCCGCTGCGACCGTTACCATCAAAGGGAACGGCGCGACCAAAGCCGTCCAGACCCAGGCGGACGGAACCTATACGGCTCCCGGACTGGCGCCGGGGCAGTATACGGTAAACGTGACCTTCCCCGGATTCGCGCCTGTTTCGAAGGCCGTGAATCTCGCGGCGGGCGGCACCGTGCAGGTGGGAATCCAACTGGCGGTGGTTGCCGAGAAACAGCAGGTCACGGTGCAGGCGGAAGGCGGGCCGACGGTGAGCGTGGAGGCGGACAATAATGCCACCGCGCTGGTGCTGAAGGGCGAAGACCTGGCCTCGCTGCCGGACGATCCGGACGACCTCTCGGACGCGCTGCAGGCGCTCGCGGGACCGGGCGCCGGTCCGAACGGCGGGTCCATCTACATCGACGGTTTCAGTGGAGGGCAACTGCCGCCGAAGGAATCCATCCGCGAGGTCCGGATCAACCAGAACCCGTTCTCCGCGGAATTCGACCGGCTGGGATTCGGGCGCATCGAGATCCTGACGAAGCCGGGCTTCGACCGTTACCGCGGGATGCTGGGGTTCAATGACAGCGATGCGGCGCTCAACTCGCGAAACCCGTTTTCGACGAATAAGCCGGACTTTTCAAACCGCATGTTCTTCGGCAATTTCGGCGGGCCGCTCGGGAAGAAAACATCCTTCTTCCTGGATTTCAACCGGCGGCAGGTGAACGACAATGCGCTGGTGAACGCGGTCTACCTGGATCCGAACACGCTACAGCAGCAGAACATCCAGCAGGCAGTGGTTACGCCGAATACGCGCACCACCCTCGCGCCGCGCGTCGATTACCAGCTGAGTACGAACAACACCCTGACGGCCCGGTTCGAATACGGCTGGAATTCGCGCGACAACAACGGCATCAGCCTGTACCGGCTGCCTCCTCCGTATGCCGACATGGGGTACAACAGCCTCGGCAGCCAGCAGAATTTAATGGTGACGGAAACGGCAATCCTGAACACGCACGTGGTGAACGAGACGCGCTTCCAGTACTCACGGAACTACAACGAGTCCGATGGAAACCTGCTGCCGCAGATCAACGTGGGCGGCGCGTTCACCGCGGGCGGAAACGGTATGGGTCTCCAATACACGAGGAACGCGCACTACGAACTGCAAAACCTCACTACGTTTACCCACGGGCCGCATACCATCCGCTGGGGTATGCGCGCACGCCGGGAGGGAACCATCAACGAATCTCCGCAAGGGTTCGGCGGCGCGTTCTCGTTCGACGGCGGCATCGCGCCGGTGCTCGATTCGAACAACCAGCCTGTGATGGATGCCAGTGGAAATCCGGTGACCGCGCAGATCCTGGGGATCGAGCAATATCGCCGTACCCTGCTCTTCCAGCAGATGGGGTACTCGGCGCAGCAGATCCGGGCGCTCGGCGGAATGCCCTCGCAGTTCACAATTCAGGCGGGAAATCCCTACGGCAGCATGGTCCGGTGGGACGTAGCGCCCTGGGTGCTCGACGACTGGAGGATCCGTCCTAACTTCACGCTCAGCCTGGGCATGCGGTACGAAATTCAGACGCTCATGAACGACCACGGGGACTGGGCGCCCAGGCTCGGTTTCGCATGGGCGCCGGGATCGCCCAAGAACGGGCGCCAGAAGACGGTCGTCCGCGGCGGATTCGGCATCTTCTACGACCGTGTCAGCCCGAGCACGTTCCTGCAGGCGGCGGAGTTGAACGGGACGTACCAGTTGAATTACACGGTGACGAATCCGAGCTTCTTCCCGGCCGTCCCGTCGCTTTCGACCCTTTCCGCGAGCCAGAACAGCGTTTACCAGATCGACCCGAATCTGCGGGCTGCATACTCCATGCAAAGCGCGATCGGCGTGGAGAGGCAGTTGCCGTTCAACAGCACGCTGTCGGTGACGTTCACGGACAACCGCGCTCTGCACAGCATGCAGACGATTCCGATCAACACTCCGCTGCCGGGGACGTTCGTCTTCGGCCAGGCGGGAAGCGGCATTCGTCCCTACGGGGCCGACGCGGGGAACCTGTTCGAGTACGAATCGGGCGGCCTGATGAAGCAGCAGATCGTTATGGCCAACTTCAATACCCGGTTTACTCGCAACCTGTCGCTGCAGGGGAACTACTCTTATAACATCGCGAACGATCTTCCGAGCACACCGAGCGACCCCTACAACTTCGCGGCCGACTGGGCGCGCTCGGCCTTCGAACGCAGGCACCGCTTTGTTCTGGTGGGTTCGCTGGTGGCGCCGCTGGGGCTCCGGATCAGTCCTTTTGTGACGCTGCAATCGGGAGCGCCCTACGACGTTACGCTGGGGCGCGACATTTTCGGAAACACGCTGAAGAACGCGCGGCCCTCGCTTGCATCCGGGCCCGGAGAAAACATTGTGTGCCCTCCGGGGTTCGGCTGCTTCGATACCGCGCCCTCGCTCACCGGCGCCTTCCTGCCGCGCGATTACCTGACCAGCGCGGGCATGATCTCGATCAACATGCGCGTGGGCCGCACGTTCGGCTTCGGCCGGTCGCGTGGACAGAATAACGCCATGCAGGGTGGACCGGGCGGCGGTGGACCGGGTGGTGGCGGATATCACGGCGGTGGCGGCGGCGGGCCGCGCGGCGGCGGCGGTGGCGGTGGAATGCGGATGGGCCCCGGCGGGTTCGGCGGGTTCGGCGGCGATACGACGGAGCATCGCTACAACGTGACGCTCTCGGTGATGGTGGCGAACATCCTCAACCACACTAATCCGGGCGGCTACGTCGGCATGATCAACTCCCCGCAGTTTGGCGAGCCGACCAACGTCTTCACCGGATTCGGCGGCGGACCGGGCGGCGGCACGACCGCTAACAACCGGCGCCTCGAGATGTCGATGCGGTTCAACTTCTAAAGAGTACGAACGTCCACCCAAAACGGGGCAGGCCTGATCGCCTGCCCCGTTCTTTTGCCTCGTCAGAGGAATCCGTGGGCCGGTGATACGTTCGAATGGCGGTCGGAAGCTCGGCTTGCGCAGTCGCCGAACACGATGCCGGGTGGCGACTTTGTACGGATACCTTGTACTTCTACACGTCCGGCGATAAGCTGTAGAAGAACGAGGTGTAGACTTTGCCGCCGAAATCTGACCTCCCGCAGGGTACGCTAGACCTGCTGATCCTCAAGATCGTAGCTCTTGGGCCGGTTCACGGATACGCAATTGCGCAGCGCCTCCAGCAGGTCTCGCGCGACGTCGTCCAGGTGCCGCAAGGCTCACTCTACCCGGCCTTGCACCGCCTCGAAAACCGCGGCCTGATGTCCGCCGACTGGAAGGAGACGGAGACCGGCCGTGAAGCCAGGTTCTATCGGCTCACGCGCAAGGGCCTCGCGCGGCTGGAGAGCGAATCCGCGAGTTGGCAGCGGCTGACGGAAGCTGTCGGACTGATCCTCCGCCTTTCCGAGGGAGGCGCCGAATGACCTGGTGGAATCGTCTTCGGCGGCGCGGCCAGACTGGAGGAGCAACTCGAGAAGGAACTGGGCTTCCATCTCGAACAACAAACTGCGGATCTGATGGCGCGCGGTATTCCCCCCGGCGAGGCGCGCCGGCAGGCTCGGATAGCACTCGGCGGCCCCGAGCAAGTGAAGGAGGGGTGCCGCGATGCACGTGGCACGCGCTGGCTGGAAGATCTCTGGAAGGACGCTCGCTATGCGCTGCGGATGTTCGCCAAGAATCCCGGGGCCACGGCGGTCGCTGTGCTTTCGCTGGCCCTAGCCATCGGTCCCAACGCCACGCTGTTTAGCGTGGTGGACCGCATGTTCCTCAGACCGGTCACGGTCCAGGGAAGCTCCGAAATATTCTTCCTCTACCCCAAGGCCGACCGTGCGGGCAGGTCGGAAAGTCCATCCTATCCCGACTTCCTCGATTACCAGGCGCGCGGTCGCGGCGTGGCCGATTTCATAGCCAATTCCGGCCGCGGAGTGATGCTCAAGGTGAATGGCGCCAACCACTTGGTGTTCGTGGATTTGGTCTCCGACAACTACTTCCAGGTGTTGGGGGTGCGCGCCGCCGTGGGGCGAATGCTGGTGGAGAGCGATGCCCGCTTCGAAGGCGCGCCGCCGGTGGTGCTGACCTACTCGCTGTGGCAGCGGAAGTTCGGCGGGGCGGCCGATATCGTCGGCAAGACCATCATGATCCAATTCCAGCCGTGCTATGTCGTGGGGGTGGCTCCGCAAAACTTCCTGCAGCCGAGCCAGCACCTGACTCCCAACGATGCGTGGGCTCCGATGAACGCGGCCAGCTTATTGGGCGGGCCCGAAGGTATGACGCAGCGAGGCAAGGGTATCGTGGATATCGCGCTCCGCCTGCGTCACGGAGTCAGCCGGCAACAGGCCGAGACCACTTTGAGCGCCATCGCGGCGCAGCTCAACAGGGAGTACCCCGCAACCAATCGAGCTAAGGCCGTATCCCTTAGTCCTGCGGCCGATAGGGCGAAGGCCATGGTCGGAACCATCATACTTTCCCTGGTTAGCCTGGTGCTGCTCATCGCCTGCGCGAATGTGGTGGGA
This sequence comes from Bryobacterales bacterium, assembly GCA_963796485.1. GTDB lineage: Bacteria > Acidobacteriota > Terriglobia > Bryobacterales > Bryobacteraceae > CAWCDJ01. The sequence continues at coordinate 80,302 of CAWCLV010000003.1, read as the reverse complement.
ATCCGGCTGGCCCAAGGCGAGGCGCGCCGCCGGGAGTTCGCCATGCGTCTGGCTCTTGGAGCGGGGCGTTGGCGGCTGCTCCGTCAGTTGCTGGCCGAGAGCCTGCTGCTGGCGCTTGCGGCCGCCGGGCTCGGCCTCATGCTCGCGCGCGTGTTGATGCAGGCGATCCCCGAGGCGCTGCCGTCGCTGCCGGTGACGATAGACCTGGGGCTGCGGGTGGATGCGCGTATGCTTGGCTACCTCCTGGCGCTTGCCGTGGTCACCGCGTTGGCCACGGGGCTGTTTCCCGCTCTGCGCGTCTCCCGTCCCGATCTCACCGCGGTACTCAAAGGCGAGACTCCCAGCACCAGATCGAGGTCGTGGTTCCGCGGAGGTTTGATTGTCGCGCAGATCGCTTGCGCGCAGTTTCTACTGGTCGCTAACAGGGCTGCTCGTGGGCAGCTACCTCCAGGTACAGCACATTCGGCCCGGTTTCGATATGGGCCGGCATCTGCTCTTTGCCACCTTGCTGCCGGCGACGGAGCATCCCAAAGCCAACTCCTACGAGGATATGCTCGGCAGGCTAAGGGCGCTTCCCGGAGTGCGCCGCGTCACTTCTGTCGGGAGTCCGCCGCTCAGCGGTTCGGGCGGAGGGCCCCAGCAGGTCTCGATTCCGGGCGTTACAGAGGAACCGGTAAGTATCGGCGCGTATTGGGTGGGCCCGGAGTACTTCACCGCGATGGGCACGGCGATCCTTCGCGGACGTGAGTTCGCGGCACTCGATTCCGCTGGAGTCGTGATCGTAAATGACCAGATGGCGCGCCGTTTCTGGAGCGATGCGGGGCGCGCCATCGGCCAGTTCGTCCGGATAGATGGCAAGGATCGCCAAGTCGTCGGCGTGGTCGAGACGGGCAAGTACCAGACGCTGCTTGAACCGCCAACGCCGATCTTTTTCCTGCCCACGCACGGCGGGGGAACCGTGATAATCGAGACGGCCGGCGATCCGGCGGCGATGGTGGAATCAGTGCGCAAAGCGTTCCGGGATTCGGTTACCGGCGCGACCCTGAATTCGCTGGTCACGATGCGCCAGCAGATGGGCGTGGCGTTCTTCCTTTGGCGGGCTGCGGCGGGCCTGTTGGGGATTTTCGCGATCCTGGGGATTTTCCTTGCGGGCGTGGGGCTGTATGGCGTGGTGTCGTATGGAATCACTTGCCGCTCCCACGAGATTGGCGTGCGCATGGCGATGGGAGCGCGCCCGGCCGATGTGCTGAGAGTGGTTCTGCGGCAGGGCCTCTCGATGGTGTTGATTGGGGCGGCGGTCGGAACGGCCCTAGCGGTAGCAGCGGCGCGGGTGGTCTCAGTGCTCCTCTACCGGGTAAGCCCGGCGGACCCGCTAGCCCTGGCCGGAGCCGCACTGACAGTGGCGGGCGTCACCTTCCTCGCCATTCAGGTGCCGGCGCGGAGAGCGATTCGCACAGACCCCATGGCGGTTCTGCGCGGCGAGTAGGCGTGCATACGACTCGCGGCTTGGTTGAGACGGGAAGGCGATCAGCCCGAATCCACCCACGATTTCTTCTGACGGGTCCAATCTTAGTGTGCCCGCCTGTTTTGTCCTACAATCTCTAGTAGGATTTGGGTGATCTTCACCCTCCACCCCCAAATGAACATCTCCGTAAAAGGTGAATATGCGCTCCAGGCGATTTTCGACCTCGCCTTGCAGCGTCCCGGCCAACCTGTCAAAATCGCCGATATCGCTAGACGCCAGCGGATTCCCCAAAAGTTCCTCGAATTAATTCTGGCGGGCCTGAAGCAGAGCGGTTTCGTGGAATCGAGGCGTGGCGCGGAGGGGGGATACCTGCTCACTCGCGCGCCGGAAGCGCTGACGGTGGGGGAGGTTCTCCGTTCGGTGGAAGGTCCGCAACAGGGCAAAGGCCGCCAGCGGAAGAAGGCGGATAACCCGTTTACGGATATGTGGGCGCAGGTGGATCAGGCGGTTTCCGAAATCATCGACAAGACCACGTTCTCCGACCTTCTTCGAGGATGGTCGGAAAAGCAAAGCAAATTCGTCCTGAACTGGGAGATTTGACCTTGAGAGTTTACGAAGATAACTCATTCAGTATCGGCCACACGCCCCTGGTGCGGCTGAACCGCGTTACGGATGGCGCGAAGGCCACTGTGCTGGCGAAGATCGAGGGCCGGAACCCGGCTTACTCGGTGAAATGCCGGATCGGCGCCTCGATGGTTTGGGACGCGGAAAAGCGCGGCATTCTCAAGCCGGGAAAAGAACTGATCGAGCCGACCAGCGGCAATACGGGGATCGCACTGGCCTTCGTAGGGGCGGCGCGAGGCTACCCGGTGACGCTCACGATGCCGGAGACCATGTCGATCGAGCGGCGCAAGGTGCTGAAGGTCCTCGGCGCGAAACTCGTCCTGACCGAGGGCCCGGGCGGCATGGCCGGCGCGATTGCCAGGGCGGAGGAGATCGTGGCCTCCGATCCGGAGCGCTACGTTCTGCTCCAGCAGTTCAAGAACCCCGCCAATCCCGACATTCATTTCCGCACGACCGGCCCCGAGATCTGGGACGACACGGAGGGATCCATCGATGTTCTGGTGTCGGGAATCGGCACCGGCGGCACGATCACGGGCGTTTCCCGTTTCATCAAGAAGTCGAAGGGCAAGAACATCGTCTCGGTTGGAATCGAGCCGGTCTCGAGCCCCGTAATCACACAAAAGCTGTCAGGGCAGCCGCTTCGTCCCGGACCGCACAAAATTCAGGGAGTGGGCGCGGGATTCATCCCAGACACTTTGGACTTGTCGATGGTGGACCGGGTCGAGTTAGTAACGAACGAGGAATCGATCGAGATGGCGCGGCGCCTGGCGAAGGAAGAAGGGATCATGTCGGGAATTTCCTGCGGTGCGGCGGCGGCGGTGGCGGTGCGGTTGGCAAAAGAGGCGGAGTTAGCGGGCAAGACGATTGTGGTGATTCTGCCGGACGCGGCAGAGCGATACCTGAGTACGGTACTTTTCGAGGGACTCTTTGAAGAGCCCCTGAAATAAAAAGCGGGCGCGGTTTGGGTGATAGGGGTGAGTGCGCCCGCTGTCGTAACGGGGATTTAATTATAAGACGGGGTTTGGTGCAAGATTCGTTACGTCCGGGGGCCTTTTTTTGGATAGTCTATGTGGCCATTTCCGGATAGCTCTTTCGGGCCATGGACAGGGATAAGTTTCTTACCTTCGCATTGATTGTGTTCTTTCGCCTGACGGTATCGGCCGCCGCGCAGGAGCCGCCGCCGGCGCCCGCTCCACAGGTTCGGGTGATGGAGTATGCGGGTAAGCCGATCGCGTTCCCGTTCCGGTGCACGGACGACGACATTCAGTGGGCGGGGCTCACGTGCTCGCAAAACGAGCCCTGCCCCATCTACCTGGAACTGAGCGCGCTCGAGGCGTCGGGCGACCGGATCGTCGCGGCCGGTAACCTGCATTCCCCGGAGGTTACTCTCTATTCGGTTCTGCTGGCGAGCGAGGATGGCGGCAGGACGTGGATCGAACCCGCCCCGAGGATTCGGGGGGCGGTCTTGGACCGCATCCAGTTTCTGGATCCGCAAACGGGCTGGGTGAGCGGCCACTCCAACTCTCCGCTGCCGCAGGACCCTTTTCTGATGGTCACGACCGACGGCGGGAAAACCTGGCGGCAGCGGCCGGTATTTTCGGACACCGCCGAGGACCGGCTGGGCATGGTCCAGCAGTTCTTTTTCACCGGCAAAGACGAGGGCAGCCTGGTGATCGACCGCGGGCAGGGCAGCGCCGACGACCGCTGGGAACTTTACGAATCGCCGGACGGCGGTAATAGCTGGAGCATCCGGCAGTCGAGTTCGAAGCCAATCTCCCTCAAGCAGGCCTTTGTGGGGGGTGCGCCCTGGCGCCTGAGAGCCGACGCGGCGACGAAGGCTTTCCACGTCGAACGCCTGGGCCAGCGTTGGAACACAGTGGCGGCCTTCGCGGTCGGCGCCGGAGCATGCCGGCCGGAGCCCTGATCGGGCAAAGACGAGGGCAGCCTGGTGATTGACTGCGGGCAGGGTAGCGCCGGCGACCGCTGGGAACTCTACGAATCGCCCGGCGGCGGCAGCAGTTGGAGCATCCGGCAGTCGAGTTCGAAGCCGATTTCGCTGAAGCAGACGGTGGTGCCGAGTGCGGGATGGCGTGGCGGCGTTCGCAGCCGGCGCCGGAGCGTGGCCGGCCGGAGCCCTGATCGGAGTGATTCCATTCGGCCCTGCGATTGCTCACTGCGGGCGTAGAGGTGAGTTGGAGTCATGCTGGTTGCTTCGGGTCTCGCAATTCTGGTGGTGGTTTGCCTGCTGCTGTCGATGGCGCAGACCCCTCCGGCCGTGGGTCGATGAGCGCCCCTCGCGAGTAAAACTGACACGCCTTGGCCGGTTTGCTATTTTCCGGGCGGGAAACGTCAGGCGCATTTCGCTGTTTTGGCTCACCTTTGCCGGCGCGGTCCTGATTTTCCGCCTCTGTGCGGCCGCCGCCGCCGCGATTCTCAGGAAGATCCCCCACGGCCCCCCTGGAGCGTCAGGCTGCGTGCATCCGGAATGTAACGGCAAGTCCTCCGCAGTCCGGCGGGCGCATTTGGTACAATGGTCTCGTAAGCGGGTTCCCACGCGGTCGGCGCGCCGGAGATGGTGTGCCTTGATTGCCCCTCAACTCCCTGTTGCTTTATACTGATAACTTGAACAACAATGCCGAAACGCACCTTTCAACCGAATAATCGTCACCGCGCAAAAACCCATGGCTTCCGTACGCGGATGGAAACCAAGAACGGACGGGCCGTTCTTGCGCGTCGTCGCGCGCGCGGGCGCCACAAGCTCACGGTAAGCTCCGAGAGGTAGTCTTCCATCACCGTCACCGGTTTTCCGAAACGTGTTCGTCTGCTGCGGTCCAAAGACTTCCGAAGGGTATACGACGGGGGAACCAAGCTTGCAGGTCCTCTTTTTGCCGCCTTTCTTGTCCGCGAAGCGCAGCCGGATGGTCCAAAAATCGGCTTCACCATCCCGCGGGCGGTGGGCAAGGCGGTGGTTCGGAACCGGATCCGGCGTCGCATGCGCGAAGTGGTCCGAGAATATCTCGATCGGATGAGCCCAGAGTGGTCCATTGTCATCAATCCACGTCGCAAAGCTTACGACGCCCCGATAGCGGAGTTGAGGCGCGAGGTGGAGCGTCTCATCGCGCGTTGCAGGGGCTGCTGATCCGCGGCCTGAGGCTTTACAAGGTATTTATCTCTCCCTTACTTCCCCCCGCATGCCGTTTTTACCCAACCTGCTCCGAATATATGTGTGAAGCGGTCGAGCGTTACGGTGTGGCGAAGGGGACCTGGATGGGGTTGCGCCGGTTGGCGCGATGCCATCCGTTTCAACCCGGCGGATTCGATCCAGTCCGGTGAAGTGAAGTTGACGGAATTATCCTGAATGGCAGACTCGGTTAACGGCGGTTCGGGCGGAGGCTCGGCGCCGAAAGAATTTTCGATGGAATTGCGCCTGTTGCTGGCTTTCCTGCTAATGGGCGCGGTGATGTTCCTGAGTCCTTATTTCTTCAAGACGCAGCCCCCGCCTGCGGTGAAGAAAGGCGGGCAAAGCATCACCGAGACAACTCCGGCACAGAAGCCGGCGGAGGAAGCGCCCGCGGAGGCTGCCGCCCCGGCGCTGGAAGGCGCCGAAGCCGCCGCGGCGGTTCCCGTCACCACGGCGCCGCCGCAGCCGCCGCTTGTGATCGACACGGACCTTTACCGGATCACGTTCAGCAACCAGGGCGCGAACGTCCGGAGCTGGCTGCTCAAGAAGAATAAGGGTAATGACAACAAGCCGCTGGACCTGGTGAATCCCTCCGCCAAATCCGGATATCCGTTCTCCCTCTACTTCCCCGACCAGAAGCCGCGGGTAGACGTGAACTGGGCCTGGTACAAACAGACTCCGGATCCCGACGGGCTCGGCGTAACGTATGAATACGCGAACGGGCGCACGGTGGTCCGCAAGTCGTTCCGGTTCGAAAAGAACAGTTATCTGGCCCACGTGGAGACCAGCGTCACCATCGACGGCAAGCCCGTTCTCAGTCTGGTGGAATGGCGGGGCGGCTTCGGCGACCTGACGGTGAACAATCCTTCCGGCACCCAGCGGGCCCTGTATTTCGACGTGGCGAACAACAAGCTGGTGGAGAAGAACGCCGGCGCCGCCAAGAGCGGCCCGGTGGCCACGGAAGGCAATTACTCCTATGCCGGCGTAGCCGACACGTACTTCGCGGCGGTATTCCTCCCGGAGAACGGCACCACCATGCACGAGGTGACGTTCGCGGATCAGGAACTCACGCCGGGCGTGGAGAAACCGGCGCCTTTCGCCGGCGTCGCGGTCTCCGCCGGACAGCCCGACAAATTGACGCTGTTCGTGGGGCCGAAAGATCTGAAGCTGCTGAGCCAGATCAACCCCAAGCTGGTTTCGGTGGTGGATTTCGGGTGGCTGTCGTTCATGGCCAAGCCTCTTTTCCTGGTCGTGAACTGGTTCAACGAGAGCTTCGTCCACAACTACGGATGGTCGATCGTAGTGGTGACCATCATCATCAACTTCATCCTGTTCCCGCTCAAGCTGTCGAACATGAAGTCGATGCGGAAGATGCAAGCGCTCAAGCCGCAGATCGATGGCATCAACGAGAAATACAAAAATCTCAAGATGACGGATCCGCGGAAGGCCGATCAGAACCAGGAAGTGATGGCGCTGTACAAGAAGCACGGGGTAAACCCGATGGGCGGGTGCGTGCCGATGGTGCTGCAGATTCCGTTCTTCTTCGCGTTTTACAAGGTCTTCACGGTTTCGGTGGAGATGCGCGGCGCCAACTGGCTGTGGGTGAGCGATCTCTCGCAGGCGGAGCACCTGCCGATCCACATTCTGCCAGTAGTGATGATCGCCAGCCAGTTCTTCATGCAGAAGATGACGCCGCAGCCGAACCAGGATCCCAACCAGGCGCGCATGATGATGTTCATGCCGCTGATCTTCGGTTTCATGTTCTACAATTTCCCAAGCGGCCTGGTGTTATACTACTTGACCAGCAATCTGGTAAGCATGGGGCAGCAGTTATTCTTCAATCGTACCGAGACAGCGCAGGAGGCGGCGCGCTCGGTAGAACCGCCCAAGAAGAAGAACGGCAGGAAATAGGCTCGTGACTGATCGCAAATACTCGGTATCCTCAATCGGTTCCCGTATCGATGGTTTTCTTCGGACGGTCCTCCAGGATGGAGGTTTTCATCTTCAGTTCGAGATCAGGGACGTCAATACAGGCGACGACGATTTCGAAACCCCCGACATGGTGGTGAAGTTTACGGGTCCCGATGTGGACCTGGTGCTTTCGAACCGCGCCGAGTTGCTGCTGGCGCTCGAGCACGTCACCATGGAAATGCTGCACATGCCCTCCGAAGATCATTCGCGGATTTCCTTCGACGCGAACGACTACCGGTTGCTGCGCATCGAGGAACTGCGGCTGAGCGCTACCACGGCGGCGGAAAAAGTGAAGCGCACCGGTATGCCGTTCCGCTTCAATCCCATGAACAGCCGCGAGCGGCGCGTCATCCACCTCGCTTTGCGCGGCGAAGCGGCGGTGCGCAGCGAAAGCCTCGGCAGCGGACCAAGCCGCCAGGTAGTGGTCTATCCCGCGGGTATGGCCAGCCTTCCGGAACCGCCGCGGGATGCTCCACCTCCGCGCCACGGAGGCGGAGGGCCGCCGCGCACCCGCAGCGCCCGCCGGTAATTCGCAGCAGCGTTGATACTGAACGACACCATCGTCGCCATATCCACCCCGCCGGGACGTGGGGGCTTGGGAGTGGTGCGCCTCTCGGGTCCGGACGCCCGCAAAGTTGCGGATTCGATTCTGCGCGGGCCGATCCAATGGGAGCCATGGCGGGCGCACTTCACGCAACTCCTGGACCGCGAGGGGCACGCGGTAGACGAAGTCGTGGCGACCTTTTTCCAGGCTCCGCGTTCCTACACGTCCGAGGATGTCGTCGAGATTTCCTGCCACGGGGCTCCCGTCGTGCTCCGCCACGCGGTGGAGCGCGCGGCGGAATCCGGCGCACGTCCGGCGGAACCGGGCGAGTTCACCTTGCGGGCGTACCTGAACGGGCGGATCGATCTGCCCCGCGCGGAGGCGGTTCACGACCTGATCGAAGCGACTACTTTGTATCAGGCGCGGGTTGCGGCGCAGCAGGCGGGCGGGTCCGTTTCGCGGCGAATCGCGCCGATGAAAGAGCAACTGCTGGAACTCATCGCGCTGCTTGAAGCCGGAATCGATTTCGCGGAAGACGATGTGGCCGTGGCCTCGGGGGAAGAGATCCGGCGGCGCATCGACCCGGTGCTGGCAGCGGTTCGCACGCTGGGCGGAACTTTTCGATACGGCTGCTTCGTGCAGGCAGGGCTGACGCTGGCGATCGTGGGCCGGCCGAACGTCGGCAAAAGCAGCCTCTTCAACCGGCTGTTGGAAGCGGACCGCGCGATCGTCACGCCCATTCCCGGCACCACGCGCGACCTGGTCTCCGAGACAGCTTCGATTGGGGGAATTCCCGTAAAGCTCTGCGATACCGCGGGCGTCCGTAAGTCCTCCGACTTGGTCGAGAGCCTCGGGGTAGAGCGCACTTACCAAGCCATGGCGGACGCGGACCTGACACTAGTCGTCGTTGACGCATCGTGCCCCGACCCGGAAGATTGCGCACTAATCGAGCGTGCCGTTTCGCAGGGCAGGCACCTGGTGGTCGCGAATAAGTACGACTTAGTACCCTCCGGGCGTGAACAGCGTCCCGAAGTGACTCTCCCGGTATCCGCTCTCACGGGCGATGGGATTGGGCGTCTCCGCGCGGCGATCCTCGATTCGATTGCGCCCGCCGGGGCTTTCGAACAGGAGGGCGGCTTCATCACCAGCATCCGCCACGCGCGGGAACTGAGGGAATCCGCGGCGGCGTTGGAAAAGGCTCGTTCCGCGGCAGAATCCGGCGTTCCCCACGAAATGCTCCTGTTGGATTTATACGCAGCGTTGCGTCCGATCGATGCCATTACCGGTGCGACTACGGCGGACGATATTCTGAACCGAATCTTCTCCGAATTCTGTATCGGGAAGTAGATTCCCGGTCTGTTATTTTGGCTACCGTTCCCACAAGAAACGCTATTTGTGCTATGGACCTTGCATGCTATAGTTAAATCGCGTTTGAATGCTTCGCGAGTCCGGCAGAGTGTTTGTAAGCGACGGCACCGTCGTCCCGCTTGTGTTCCCTCCCCGATGAGCCCGCTTTCAAATCGTTTGGAGGATTTTCAGTGAAAAATATCTTCGTCGGCAACCTCAACTTCAACGCAACCGAAGAGGCTGTCCGAAGCTTGTTTGAACGGTACGGGGCTGTGAACAGCGCCCGGATCATGACGGACCGTGAAACCGGCCGCTCGCGCGGGTTTGCCTTCGTCGAAATGGAAAACGAAAATGAAGCGGACCAGGCCATCAGTGCCCTGAACGGCTACACGATGGACGGCCGGGCGCTCAACGTCAATGAGGCGCGTCCGAAACCGGAGCGAAGCTTTGGCGGCGGTGCCGGCGGCGGCGGCGGGCGTTTCGCGGGTGGCGGTGGCGGTGGTGGCGGACGCCGGCCGGGCGGTGGCGGTGGCGGACGTCGCGAACCTCGCTGGTAATTTGTTTTCACCGCCGAGACGCCGAGCCGCCGAGGACTTCAGTTTCAGCCTCCGCGGCAGGAGCATACCTTAGCTCCTCGGCGTCTTCGCGTCTCGGCGGTAAATTCTAAGCGCGTCCGGGAACCTATGCCCCGTGCGTTCCGTTTTCGAGGAATGCGCGCAAGCGGTGGCTGCGGCTCGGGTGCCGCAATTTGCGGAGTGCTTTCGCTTCGATCTGGCGGATGCGCTCGCGTGTCACCGCGAAATTCTGACCCACCTCTTCGAGCGTGTGCTCGCTCCCGTCTTCCAGACCAAAACGCATCTTGATGATCTTCTCTTCACGGGGGGTCAGCGTCTTCAGCACCTGGGCCGTCTGCTCGCGCAGGTTGAGGTTGATCACCGCGTCCGAGGGTGAGATGCCGTTTTGATCCACGATGAAGTCGCCGAGGTGCGATTCCTCTTCTTCGCCGATCGGCGTCTCGAGCGAGATCGGCTCCTGCGCTACCCGCAGCACTTTGCGAACCTTCGACACCGGCAACTGCAGCCGCTTTGCGAGTTCCTCGTTAGTTGGTTCGCGGCCGAGTTCCTGGACCATCTGGCGCGATGTCCGGATCAACTTATTGATCGTCTCGATCATGTGGACGGGGATGCGGATGGTCCGCGCCTGGTCCGCGATGGCGCGCGTAATCGCCTGTCGCACCCACCAGGTGGCGTAGGTCGAGAACTTGTAGCCGCGGCGATACTCGAACTTATCCACGGCCTTCATCAGGCCGATATTGCCTTCCTGGATGAGGTCGAGAAACTGCAGCCCGCGATTCGTGTAGCGCTTGGCGATGCTGACTACCAGCCGGAGGTTGGCTTCGATGAGCTCTTTCTTCGCCGCCTCGGCTTCCTGGTGCGCCTTCGTGATGATCTCGAGAGTGCGCCGGAGTTCGGTGGCCGAAGCGCCGAACTGCTCTTCGTACGTCTGTAGCCGCTGGGCGAAGGTGCGCTGTTCCTTGCGCAGTTCCTTCGTGCCGTCGGCGCGGGCGCCGGGCCAGGTTTCCAGCCTCTTCTGCAGGCGGGACACTTCCCGCTCGAGCGGCTTCAGTTGTTCCACCGCGTCGCGCACGCGGTCGATCAACAGCCGGATCACCGGCGATTGAAACCGGATCGCGCGGGCGAGCCGCGAAGTCTTCACCATCTGCCGGCCCAACTCCCAGAGCTGGTGCCGGTACTGCTTGGGCTTCATTCCCCGGGGGATGGCCTGGAGCTTTTGGCGCAACTGTAGAACTTTGCGGTAATGCCTGCAAATCTCTTCGGCGCAGTTAATGAATTCCTGGCGCTTCTCTTCCACCAGTTCGTCGGTCAGGATAGGGTCCGAAATCTGGACGATGTCGCGCGCGGGAAGGGTATCCTGGGAAACCTCCTCGCCCATGGCGATGATTTCCTGAACCACCAGAGGGGCTCGCGAGAGCGATTTAAGCACCGTGCGCTGGCCGCGTTCGATGCGCCTCGCAATCTCGACCTCGCCTTCACGGGTAAGAAGAGGCACCGTACCCATCTCGCGGAGGTACATGCGGACGGGATCATTGACCTTTTCGCCGAGACCCGCGGGAAGGTCGAGATCGAGGATTTCCTCCCCCTCCTCGAGCTTCTTTTCGAAATCCTTCGCCTCTTCCAGAATTTCGATGCCGGCAGTATCCAGGCCCGCGAGGACGTCCTCGAGTTCAGTTCCGCCTGGAGCATCCCCGGGCAGAACTTCGCTCACTTCGTCGTACAGGACGTAGCCTTTCTCCTTGCCCATCTGTACGAGCCGTTGGAGTCCCTCGTATTTGTCGTCCAATGCCACTGAAGCCCCGATACTCCCAGCGACTAATCCAACACATTGTACACCACGGCGCGATTTTCGACAGGGGGGGTGCACTCCTATTTTCGCTCCATCGCGCGCAGTTCCTCCATGACGCGCATAGCCTCCTGCGAGTTGCCCGCCCGCTCCAGTTCCTTGACCCGCGACTTCAATTGCGAACGGCGATATTGCCCATCGCTCCGGCGCATGCTTTCTACTGCCGCCAGCACCTCCTCGCGCGTGTACTGCACGTCTTCACTCAACACGGCTTGTGCCAGAAGGTTCTGGTCGGCCTCTTCGATGCGGGCGTGAATCTCGTCGTAACCCAGGCGGCTGCCCGCGTCGTCCACCGCGAAGATCGCCTGGAAGATGCGGCGTGAAGGGAAGGTCGCGATGGTCTCCAGCGACTTCAGTTCTTCCATGATCTCGCCGCGAATCTCGCTTTTAGTGAGAAGCGCATTGAGAAGCATTCGTTCGTCGTGCCGCAACAGGACCTTCGGCGCAACGAAGCGCTTCTCCTGCCGCTCTTCGGCGGCTCTTTTGAAGCTGTCGAGCACCAGGCTCTGATCGATGCCGAGATACGCCGCCACGTCTCCCGCGATCATGAGGCGCTCCAGACGGTCGTTGATCAATTGCACCGCCGGCAGCAGCGATTTCAGGGCGGCTACCTGGCCCTCGGTGGTATGGATATTCACACGCGCGCGGCTGCGGTCGGCCAGCCAGTAGAAGTAGCCTTTGGCGCCATCCAACTGTTGACGGTAGGCATCGGGGCCGCGCTCCTTACAGTATTCGTCCGGGTCGAGATCCGCGTCGAGTTCCAGAATCCGGACCTGCATCCCCTCGCCCAGCAGAATCGAGATCGAGCGTTCGGCGGCGTTCGAGCCCGCCGGGTCGGGATCGAAGTTGACGATGATGCTCTGCGTCTGGCGCTTCAGGACCTGCACCTGCTGGCCGGTAAGCGCGGTGCCGCAACTCGCCACGACCGCGCCGAAGCCGGCGGCCGTGACGCCGATCGCATCCATATAGCCTTCCACCAGAATGACCCGGTCCTCCTTCCTGATGGCATCTTTCGCCCGATGCAGGTTGTAGAGCACATAGCTCTTCTTATATATCGGCGTTTCCGGGGAATTCAGGTACTTCGGGTTGTCGTCCGCGGCCAGAGCCCTGCCGCCGAACGCGATGATGCGGCCAGAGCTGTCATGAATGGGAAACATCAGGCGGTTGCGGAAGCGGTCGTAGAGGCTTCCGTCCTCGCGCTTGCCGACCAAACCGGACTGCTCCATCTGAGCGACGGGAAAGCCGCGCTGCTCGAAGAGGCGGAGGAGGGCGCGCCCGGAACGCTCCGAATACCCCAGCCCGAATTGTGCGATGGTGTCGCGCGAGAGCCCGCGTTTGGCGAGGTAGGCGCGGGCTGCGTCCCCGCCGGCCCCGTTCAGGTTGGCCTGGAACTGTTCCGCCGCCTGTTCATGCATCGTGAGGATGGCACCGCGCAGCCGCGAATCCTCGTCGGCATACTGCGAGCGCTTCGGCATGGGGATGCCGTGCCGCTCGGCCAAAGACTTCAGGGCTTCGTAGAAACTGAGGCCCTCGATTTCCATGATGAACTTGAAGACGTCGCCGCCGGCCCCGCAGGAGAAGCATTTATAAAATTGGTGCGTGGCGTGGACCGTGAACGAGGGCGTTTTCTCGTTATGGAACGGGCATAGGCCCATGTAGCGGTAGGCCCCGGAGCGGCGCAGTTTGACATGCTCCCCCACCACCGTGACGATATCGACCGAGGTCTTGACCTGTTCCGCGAAATCCATGGGCTGGTGATATTATCCCCTACGCAATCCGCCGCCGCCGACCACAGAGTTTGCTCCCGGCTCCCGTGCGATGTCCGAATCGGCTACAATGAAGAGAAAGATAAAGGAGGCCATATGTTGCCCACAAGCATACAGACTGCGGGATTCGCAGGTCTGGGCGCCCCCGAGATCCTCGTTATCGCCATCGTCGCCGTCGTTCTTTTCGGCGGGAAGAAGGTGGGCGACCTCGGGAAGGGCCTGGGAGAAGGGATCCGTAATTTCAAGACGGCCCTGAAGAGCGAAGACGACGAGACCAAGAAGCAGGCATAGGGCTTCGTGAACTGACCCGCAAGTTGGGCAAGCTTCACCTCCGCTTCCAAGATCGCAAATAAAAACCCCGCCGGCCTGCGATCGGGCCCGGCGGGGTTTTCGCGTTTACGGACGAAGCCGCAGCTACTTCGCTTTCTTCGGCGGAACGATCGCGTCCTTCGCGGCCTTCGCCACGCGGAACTTCACGACCTTCTTGGCCGGGATCTTGATGCTCTCGCCGGTAGCGGGGTTGCGGCCGGTGCGGGCCTTCCGGTCGACGCGCACGAGGCGGCCGATTCCGGGCAGCACGAACATGCCGTTTTTCTTCACTTCCGTGATCGCCATGCTGGAAAGGTTGTCCAGGAGTGCGCGGGCCGTCTTATTGCTGACCTCGCAGTGTTCTGCCAGTGACCTGACCAACTGGGTCTGGGTCATTCTCTGATTTGCCATAAATCTCCTTTTCGATTCTCCCGTCGAAATGTTGTTTGATTCAGCGGCAACGCACGGGCGCGCCGCGGTTCCATCACCATCGAACAAGGTTCTCAACGCCGCTTTCGCACGAAAGCCAGCGTCTAATCGTAACAATCATACGGGAAGGGTGAAATGTTGTAAAGAGAATTACGCGAAAAAAGGCCGATTTTTAAGGGTTTTTGGCGATCAGTGCCCTCCAAAGGGCCATTTTACGGGGTTTCGACGAATCCCCGCCCGGTCTTCCACCCGATACCGGCGTTTGGAACACCTTCTGCCAGCCTGTTTCGCACTAATTGCAACCGTGCGCCGGGCGCGCCGGATTCGATCCGGATCCGCACCGCCATTTGGAGTTTCAGAGCCGTTCCACCAGCACTGGTTTCGGACTCCTCGCCGGTTGCATCCCGATGCGTTCGTGTTTGATTGAGTAGCACCACGGCGGTCGCGCTCCGGGCCGCGGCGGCAGCGAGCGTTCGCAGCCCCGAGCCGAGCACACGGGCATGCAGCCCGGGACTCTGATCGCCGATGGCGGTTTCGAGTTCGAGGCTGGGAACCAGGGAAGCCGGCGAGTCGATGACCAGAAGGTCAATCGCGCGCGAGGCGGCGAGTTGTTGGGCGATGCCCAGCGCCTCCTCGGCGGACCCCGGCTGCACCACCGGCATGCGCTCCAGATCGACGCCGAGTTCGAAGGCCCAGGCGGCGTCGAACGTGTGGTCGGCGTCGATCCAGGCGGCTCCGGCGCCGGCGCGCTGCAGGTGCGCGATGGAGTTCAAAAGCAGCGAGGTTTTGCCGGACGACGGCGGGCCGTAAAGCTCCACGACGGCGCCGCGCGGCCAGCCGCCGGTGCCTAGGACAGCATCGAGAGCGGTGAACCCAGTCGGGATGCCGGCCGCCGCGTGCGGTTCGCTGCGCGCCAGTTTGACGCGGATCGCGCGCTGCCGGTCCTCCTCATTCATCGAAAAAGAACCTGTCGCCTTTAGCGGCGGGCGGGCGCCGGTTTGGGCGGCGCGCTCACCGGGGCTTCGGCGGCCGCGGCCGTCTGCGGTTCGAGTCTACCCAGGCCAAGCGCCTTGCGCAGCTCCGTATCGATGGTTTGCCGGATGTCCTGGTTATCTTTCAGGAACTGGCGCGCGTTTTCGCGTCCCTGGCCGATGCGCTCGCTTTTGTAGCTGAACCAGGAACCGCTCTTCTCGACGATGTTCTGGGCCACACCGAGGTCGAGCAGGTCGCCTTCCTTGGAGACGCCCTCGCCGTAGATGATGTCGAATTCGGCCTCCCGGAAAGGAGAGGCCACCTTGTTCTTCACCACCTTCACCTTGGTCCGGTTGCCGACTATCGCGTCGCCGTCCTTGATAGCGGCGATCCTGCGGATATCGAGCCGCACCGTGGCATAGAACTTCAGCGCCCGGCCTCCGGTGGTGGTTTCCGGATTGCCGAACATCACGCCGATCTTCTCGCGGATCTGGTTGATGAAAACCAGGCAGGTGCGCGATTTGTTGACGGCGCCGGTGAGTTTTCGGAGCGCCTGCGACATCAGCCGCG
The DNA here is from genome assembly GCA_963796485.1 of Bryobacterales bacterium. GTDB lineage: Bacteria > Acidobacteriota > Terriglobia > Bryobacterales > Bryobacteraceae > CAWCDJ01. Next base: position 64,703 of record CAWCLV010000003.1, on the reverse strand, counting down.
CCTGCAAGCCCATGTGGCTGTCGCCCATTTCGCCATCGAGCTCGGCTTTGGGGACGAGAGCGGCCACCGAGTCCACCACCAGGACGTCGATCTGGCCGGAAGCGATCAGGTGGGAGGTGATTTCGAGCGCCTGCTCGCCGTAGTCCGGCTGCGAGACCAGCAGGTTGTCCACGTCCACGCCGAGTTTGCGCGCGTAGGACGGGTCGAGCGCGTGCTCCACGTCGATAAACGCCGCGATCCCGCCCTTCTTCTGCGCTTCCGCGACCACCTGAAGCGCGATGGTCGTCTTACCGGACGATTCCGGACCAAAGATCTCACAGATTCGGCCCCGAGGGAAACCGCCGACGCCCAGCGCCGCGTCCAGTGAGATTGAGCCCGTCGAGATCACCGAGACGGGTACAATGGCATCTTTCGAGCCGAGGCGCAGGATGGAACCTTTGCCGAACTGCTTTTCGATCTGGCCTAAAGCGAGGTCCAGTGCTCGTGCGCGCTCTTTTTCGTCCATGTGGGGAAAACTCCTGGCGAATGGGGTGTAAGACTCATTGTAACGTGGAGCCGGTATAATCGTCTTCAGGGGTCACGAATGATAGCCCGCCTTTTTTGTTTGTTCCTTTTGCCCGTCATGGTCCTTCCCGCGGCCAAAAAGATCACCGCCACGGCCCGGGGAGAGAATGAAGACCTGGTCATTACCGTTACGCTGCACATCAATCCCGAGGAGATCAAAGAGTGGATCGGCAATGATCTCGGCGGACATTACATGGTCGGCGACGTAAAAGTCGAGCCCAAGTACGGGAAGGATATCGTCATCGACCGGGACGACTTCGTTCTGCGGACCGACAAGGACGGGGAGAGAGCTCAGCCTTTCGCCGCCAGCCAGGTGGCCGGGAGCGGCGGCCTGGTGATCACCACGGTCAGCAACCGCGACGGCGTGGGCTCACCGGGATGGACGGGCGCTACCACGGACGTGATCCTCGGGGGCGGGGGAGGCGGCTTCGGCAAGGGGCCCGATAACGGGGGCGGATCAGCCAAGGTCACCGGCACCACCCCGCAGGACGCCAAAGCCAACCCGTTGCAAAAAATGCTCGACGCGAAAATCCTCCGCGAGGGCAAGACCGACAAGCCGGTCAGCGGTTTGCTCTATTTCCCGTTGGAAAAGCAGAAGATGAAGGACCTGGAACTGCTCTACGGCGGGAAAGAGAACCGGATTTCGCTGCGATTCAAGAATTAGATTCACCGACGCCGAGACGCCGAGAACACAAGGGGAAGAGCTTTTCTCGGCTTCGCGGCGGGGGAAATCCGCCTTTTCGGCTCCGATTTGCGCTGGGGTGTAACCTTCCGGGCGATCCAGACGAAATACTATGTATACGGATCATCTGGAGGATTCATGTCGAATGGGAATGGCTTGACCCGTCTCTTGGTAGCGGTCGCGATCTCGATCCTGCCGCTCGCGGCCCAGCAGAATGCTGCCGACCGGTCCTGCTGGCTGCGCGACGTCGCCTCGCCATCGGATGCGAAGATCTACGCCCTCTGCGAGCAGGGGACCCTTTGGGTGACGACCGATGGCGGTCAAAAGTGGGCTTCGCGCGATGTCGGCTCAAATCTGACCCTGCGGGCAATGTCGTTCCTGAACGATAGCCGCGGGCTGGCCGTGGGCGATGGCGGAACGATCCTTTCGACCGACGATAGCGGCAAGACCTGGGCCGCGCGGAAATCCGGCACCTCGGAGAAACTGCTGGACGTGGCATTTGTGGGAAATTCCGGCTGGACCAGCGGGTATAACGGGCTGATTCTGCACTCCGGCGACGGCGGCAGGACTTGGGCGCCGCAGCCTACCGGCACCACGCAGACGCTGGAAGCGCTCTTTTTCCTCGACGAACAGCACGGGTGGGCGACGGGATGGGCGGGCACCATCCTCCGAACCGCCGATGGCGGAGCGCATTGGGAGCAGATCAAGACCAACGCGGCGTCCTGGTCCCTCAGTTCGGTGTACTTCAAAGATGTCCGGAACGGCTGGATCGTGGGATTTGCGGGCCAGATCCTGAAGAGCGACGACGGCGGCGAGACCTGGAAGGTGCAGACGAGTCCGGTGAAGAGCTGGCTGACTTCGATCGCGTTCGACACCCGCGGCCGCGGCTGGATCACGCACGACGACGGCTTTCTGCGCAGCGACGACGGCGGCGAGACCTGGAAGCTGATCAGTACCGATGCCCGGTATTTCCTGAGCCGGCTGGTACGCGTGAAAGATACGGTCTGGGCGCTCGGACAGACGGCCCTGCTCCGCGAGAACGCCGACGGGTCGAAATGGGTCAGGGTCCAATCCCTGCTGCTCGACAAGTCGATGGTGTACACGGAACCGGTGCCGGCAGCCACGCCGGACCCGGCAAAAGAGTAGCAGCCCTTGGTAGAAGGCAAAATAGTGGGGCGGACCTTCTGGTCCGCGGCCGGCGTCCACGCCGGCCTGGCGCGGGACGTGGATGTCCGGCGCGGGACGTGGACGTCCGCCCCAAAGAGGCAACTACCCGCGTGAATAACTAGCGGTGGCGCGGAGATTCGCGACACCCGCCGTGTACCGTGTATCGCTGACGGCGAACGCGACTGCGTCCTCCAGCCAGTCGTGCCAGGTTCCGTCCGGGTCGTGAGACGCCGCTGTCAAGGTGTACTCCTCGGGGCAGAGCTCGCAGCGGAAGGCAAAACTGATCTGCAGCGTATCGCCGCCTGCGCAAGGGCCCATTTTCAGGTTTTCCAGTTCGGTGTTGGTGCCGTAGACGTTCAGGCCGATGCGGGTTCGGATCATCATGCCGATCACCGGGTCGGCGACCTCGTCTTGAAACCGCACCGTGATCCTGACGGTCGCCCGTTCGCCGCTGCGCCAGACCATCGTGGCGCGGCCATCCTCGCCCAGCGTTTCGACGGCCAGTATTTCCGCCTGGCCGTTGCCGCTGCGCAGGCGGGGTGCCAGCGGCGGGTTCATGCCCGCGCCCCAGGCACGGACCCGTGCCGCGATGTGGCGCCGGTAAGCGGTGAGCATTTCGGCGGGGTCGCCGCGGCCGGCCAGGGTTCCGTCTTTCAGCCACCAGATCTCGTCGGCAAGGCGGCAGAGGAGGTCCTCTTCGTGGGAAACCAGCAGCGCGGTTCCGCCCGCGCGGCGGAAGCCTTCGAGCCGGATGGCGGCCTCTTCGCGCACGAAAAGGTCGTGCCGGGCGAGAGCCTGGTCCAGCAGCAGCACGGGGCAGGGCGAAAGCTCGAGCGCATCGCCGGGCCCGATCAACCTGGCAGGACCCGCGCTCTCGACGGCGCCCGAAGCCGGCCGGTCGAGGCCGGCGGCCACCCGCAGCAGCCGCGTTTTGCCGGAGCCGTCCTCGCCGATGACACCGATCACCACTCCGCCGGGCGCGGTGGCGTCGAAATCGCACAGCGGCGCGCAGGTCACACGGCGAAAGGCTAAGGCCATAAAAGTTAGAATAACAACTGACCGATGGAGAATCGCGAAGTACTGGAGCGCATGCGCGCCGATTGGAACCAGCGAGCCGGAGAGGATGCGAATTACTATGTTGCGTTCGGCCGGCGGGAGCAGGACGAGCAGGAGTTTTTCGCCACCGGCGCCGCCCTGGTGAAGCAGTTGACCGCGGAGCTGAAGCGCTTTTCGGGCCGCGACGCCGCGCTCGAGATCGGCTGCGGGCCCGGCCGCCTGATGCGGCCCATGAGCCGGTATTTCGCCGAAATCCACGGGGTGGATATCTCGGACGAGATGGTCCGGCTGGCCAGGGAGCGGCTGCGCGGGTCCCCCAATGCCCACCCGCACCACAACTCGGGCTCGGACCTGAAGACGTTCGCGGACGGCAGCTTCGACTTCGTTTACTCCTACGCGGTGTTCCAGCACATCCCCAGCCGCGAGGTCGTATTCGACTATCTCCGCGAGGCGCGGCGCGTGCTGAAGCGGGGAGGCGTGCTGCGCTGCCAGTTGAACGGGCTGCCGAAGGATGCGCGCCGGTACGACACCTGGAGCGGCGTGCGCATCGCTCCGGAAGAACTGGCCGCGTTCGCGCGCGAGAACGACCTGCAATTGCTCGCGCTCGAACAGCCGGGCACGCAGTACATGTGGATGACCTGCCGCAAACGCGAAATTGGATGGGCGGCGTCGCTCGCCGGAATCGCGCCCGTGCCCGGCGCGGTGATCGGCAACATCAGCAACGCCCAGACCGGCGAAGCGGTTTCGCCCGCCGAGGGGCCGATGGCCTCCCTGGCGCTCTGGATCGAGCGACTGCCGGATGATTGCGACTTGAACCACATGGAGGTCATGGCGGACGGACGGAACGCCCGGGTTGCCTATATTGGACCGGCGGAACGCGAACGGTCCCAGGTGAACGTCATGCTGCCGCAGGGAATTCGCAGTGGGCTGGTCCCGATCGACGTTTCGTGGCTGGGGCGCCGGCTCTGCCCGCAAGTATGGACGCGGTTGATTCCGCGCGGTCCCGCGGTGTCGCGGATTCAGGCGGTGAGCGACGGCGTCGACCTGCTTTCCGGCCTGCGGATCGTATCGCGAATCGTGAAGGTCACGATGAGCGAAGTGGTTCGCAGCCAGGATTTCCACGCGACCGTCGCGGGGCGGAACGTTGTGGAGTGGGAAGCGTTCTGCACCGATCCGCTGATGCAGCGGTACGAGTTCAATCTCACGCTGCCGGAAAGCTTGGGCAAGGGCCCGCATGAACTGCGCATCGGGTTGGGCAGGCGGGAGTTTGCGCCGGTCGGGATCGAGGTGGGATGAGGTTTCTTTGGCCCCTTCCGCTGCTGGCCGCGGCGCTGGCGCTGGTGGCGGTTGCGCCCCGGCACCGCCTGATTCAGCTACCCGCCGGGCTGGTGGAACTGCATTCCGAGATGCGGGTCGGCCCGGATACCGAGGTGCGCGGCGATCCGGCGGGAACCGTGCTGCGACTGGTCACGGGGCGCGCGGCGATCGTTGCCCGGGGGCGCGACATCCGGCTGCACGACTTCACGATCGAGGGCTCCGACGGGCCGGTCCGGGGGTTGCCGGGATACGACGTTCCCTTCGCGCGGTTCACCGCCGGCAATGGCATTCTGGCCTTGGGCGTCGATGGCCTGACGGTGGAGCGCGTGCACGTCCGGCACGTTTCCGGGTTTGCCATCCTGGTCAGCGCATCGCGCGCCGTGCGGATCTCGGACTGCGACGTGAAAGGGAGCGGCGGGCGCAATCCGGCGGGCCGCAACAACGCCACGGGCGGCATCCTCATCGAGGAAGGGACCACCGATTTCCGTGTGACGCGCTGCCGCCTCTCGGAGATTCGCGGGAACGGCATCTGGACGCATTCCCTCTACACGTCGCCGCGCAACGCCGGCGGTGCGATCGCGGATAACCGGTTTCACGATATCGGGCGCGATGCCATTCAGGTGGGCCACGCGTCCTCGGTCCGTGTGGAGGGGAACACCGGCGACAATATCGGGTTTCCGCTCAGCGACGTGGACGTGGAAAACCGGGCGATCCCGGTGGCCATCGACACAGCGGGCGACGTGAGCGGGTCGGCATATGTGAACAACCGGTTCGAGGAGATCAATGGGAAGTGCATCGACCTCGACGGCTTTCACGATGGCGACGTCCTGCGGAACACGTGTGTGAACCGGTCGGGGCCGGAAGCGTACCCGTTCGGCGGATACGGCATCGTCATGAACAACACCAACCCCGACATGCGCTCGGAGAATATCCGGGTGATCGGGAATGTGATCGACGGGCCGAAATTCGGCGGAATTTTCGTGATCGGCACGGGGAATCACGTGGAACGCAACCGCTTGCTGAATCTGAACACGGCGCACTGTAACGAAGAAGCCGCGCGGTTCGGCTGCTACTACGCGGCGGGGCAGCCGGAATTGCTGGAGAGCGGCATCTATTTAGGGAGCGGCGCCGAACGGCCGGCCCCGGCGCGGGGGAACACCATCGTCGATAACGAGATCGACGGGTTCAAAATGGACCAGCGCTGTATTGCGCGGGCACCGGGAATCGCCGGGGACTGGAACGTGGTTCGCGGCAATACCTGCCGGCCGGGGCCGTGAGCCCTATACCGGCTCGGGTTCCGGCCGCGAGCCCAAGTGCAGGAGTTCGAGCACCCCGCGCCATTTTCGCAGGACCAGTTCGAGCAGGTTGAGGAGCACGGCGAGCGCCAGCAGGCCGGGCCACAGGTTCATGGTGGTGCGGATGGTGCGGCTGCCGGGGTCGAAAACGGCGCGCGGCTCGGGGTTGAAATGGCCGCCGGTGGAAGCGGCGATCCGGCGCAGCAGCGACTCGTTGTTGCCGTATTCGCGCATCTCGTCTTCCTGCCGGAAGAAGCCGACTTCGGGGAAGGCCTTGGAATCCGCCAGCGGGCGAACGCGGAACAGGCCCTGGTTGGCGCCGATCGCCAGTTTGCCGCGGTAATGCCCGGCAGTCACTTTGCTCACGTTCAGCGCCGCGTGAAAGCCGTTAGGGCCGAAGGCGTAGATGTCCGGAATTGTCGCGGGTTCGTCCACGTTGCGCGAAAGCCGGTAGTCCACCACCAGTTCGTTCGAGGCCGGGTCGAAATCGGCGCTCGTCTCGCTTTGCGGCGCGTGCGGCAACAGATCGCGAAAGACGTTGGCCCAGAAGCGGTCGAATCCCGGCCAGGTGACCCAATTGATGGCCCAACGGTTCTTGGCGTCCGAGGTGAACACAGCGGCGCGGCCGAGGCCGTACTGCCAGCGCACCAGGAGCGGGTCGGTGCGGTCCACCTCGAGAATCGTATCGGAAGTCGGGCGCGCCTGAAAACGGATGTAGCCGCGCAGGGCCGGGGCGTTCTCCATGTCCACGCCTTCCAGAATTTCCGCCTGCTTCACGATTTTCGGTTTGAAATTCCGCTCCACGGCGGTATTGCCGGTGTGTTCCTCCACGTCCCGCAGCAGAAGCTGTTCGAGGCCGGAGGGGTCGTTGAGAAAATACGATTTGCCCACGGCCGCGGAGGCCACCTTCTCGAGAAACGCGCGGTTGACGTCCTGCCCCAGCCCGACAGTCGAAATGGTCACGTGGTTCGAGAGCGCCAGGCGCGCGGTTTCCATGGCGTCGCCTTCTTCGGAAATGCCGTCCGTCAGCAGCACGATATGCTTGTAGACGGCCTGCACGGGCAGGATCCGCTGGTAGGCTTCGGCCAGCGCGGGGGCGATCTGGGTGCCGCCGTCGGGCGTAATCCCGGAGATCATGCGCTCGATTGCGGCGCGGTTATCGGCCTTGCGGATCGGGACCGCCCAGCTGAACGAGTTGTCGAAGATCAGGACCCCCACGGAGTCGATGGGGCGAAGGTTTTCCACCACGCCGACGGCCGCCTGGCGGGCAAGCTCGATCTTACGCCCTTCCATGGAGGACGATTTGTCGATGATCAGCACCACCGCCGTGCCCTCGGGCGAGCGCGGCGGAACGAGTTTCGCCGGCAGGGTGCGTTCCAGCGGGTCTTCCTCGCGGCCCTTCCTGTCGGCATAGACGTTGTGCTCGCCGGCGATCCACACCAGCCCGCCTCCCTTCTTGACGTAATCCTCCAACTCCGTCTTGCGGGCGAGGGGGATGGATTCCAGATCCCAGTTGTTGATGACGACCAACTGGAAGGGGTCGAGCTTATCGGGAATGCCATTGGGCGCGCGGTCTACCGTGAACTGGTTCGCCTGCAGGACGCGCGTGATATGTTCTTCGCTCGATGCCGGATCGCGCGAGACAACCAGGACGTGCGGACCGCGGAGCGTGACGGCATCTTCGAACCGTGCTTCGCCCAGGCCCGGGGCACTGATCCGGCCGACCAGCGCGATAGCTCCGACCGCGTTCACGCTGGCCTGCAGGCGCAGGTGGTTCACGCCCGAGATGAGCGCGACCTGGTTGCTGCCGATGGACTTTCCTTCGGCGGTCATATCCACCTGGGCGCGTCCGGCGTGGGGCGCTTCCAGGGTGACGTCGATGGGGAACCGCTCGCCGCTGAAAACCTGTCCCGGAAAAGCGACGGAATCCAGCAGAAGCCCGGGTTTGGGGCGGCCCGCGAGCGGCACCGTATCCACCGGGATGTGCAGTTGTTGGGCCTGCCAGATGGCGCGGGCGGCGCTGCCGAGGTTCTCCTGACCGTCGGAGACCAGGACCAGGCGCGGCACCATGCCGGCGGGCAGTCCGGCCGCCCCATCGCGGATGGCGGCCTCGAGGTCCGTGCTATGCGCCGGGGCGCCGGCGGTATGGCGGAGTGCCCAGTGGTTCTTTACACGTTCATCTTTCGCGGCCCCCCGAGTGCCACGGGCGAACGGTGTGACGTGGGACCAGTTCCGGCCGCGTGCGCGCTCGACGCGGTCGATGTATGCGGATTCGTTTTGCAGGTCGCTGCCTGGAATACTGGCTGAGGTGTCGGCCAGGATGCCGGCCGCCACTTTGCTTTCGAACACCGTCATCTTCGGGACGGCGAGGGCGAGAGCGATTGCGGCAAAAGCGCCGGCCTTAAGCAGAAGCGAAAGGCGCCGGCCCGATCCGCGCCACTCCCAGGCGGCCCAGGCAACGGGCACAAGCACCAGAAGCAGCGCCCAGGGATGTTCGAAGGTCACGAGCGCACCTCCGAGGCGGAACGGCGCCGGCTGCGGAACTCCAGCGTGCCCCTCAGCCCTCCGCGGCGGAAACGGCCGTAGAGGATCCATTCAGCAACCAGGCAGAGCGCTCCCGCGAGGGCGAGCCACGGCCAGGGATCGACCGTAGTCGCGGCGGTGATCTGGAACCGCGGTATTCCTTTCAGCGCCGTGGCGGGCGGCTCCCAGCGGGTATCCCAGAGTTGCGGAATCGTCAGCGAGTAGAGGTACTCGTGGTCGCCTGCGTCCACATGGACCGTGCCGGGCGCGCCGGAGAAAAAATTCAGCGTGCGGTCATGCAGGGTGAAAGGCAACGGTGCGCCGTCTGCTCCCGTCACTTTGACCTGGTTCTCCGGGGTGTCCTCATCGGTGATCAGCTTGATATTGCCGACGCTGCCGGCGCTGATTTCCCAGCGGCGGAAAATCCCGGGGGCGAACCATCGCAGAAGGTTGGCGAAGAGCAAGGGCGTAGCCAGCTCGTAGCGCATCGCGGAAAGCGCCGGGTGGAAGCCGAAAACCACCACTTTCGGCGTTCCCGCCCGCGCGACGATGACGGGGCCGGCATCCACTTCGCCGATGCGTTCATCGCCGTTCGAGGGCTGAAAGACCAGCGTTTTGTCGAGCTTGAAATCTTTGGTGCGGAGCCCGGCGGTTTCGGGCAGGCCGGCGTCCCAACCCTGGAACGGGACCTGTTCCACCACGGTGCGGATCGGAATGGGCGAGCCCATTTCGGGAGGCGCGATCCATAGCGAATCGGCGGTGGGACGGGCGGGCGGGTTGAAGCGGTCGAGAATCACCAGGCCACGGTCGCCGGGGCGGTATTCTTCCGGCTTGCGATAAACGGCGGCGACCCTCGGCGTGGCGGAGAGGACCGGACGCAGGAGATCCGGCTCGGCGGAATAGACCGTCACCGGCAAAACGGATTGGGAGGGGAGTTCCAACTCGGCGTGGTCGTCCGCAGGGAAGGCGTCGTGCGGCAGGAGCGTGACTCCAATCATTCCCGCCGCAGCGGTCTTGTAGTCAAAGGTCGTTTCCTGGTCGGAGCCGGGAGCGAGGGTCAACCGCCGCGAACCACCGGCGACCCGTCCGGCATCGCCCGGCGGTCCAAAATCCAGATTCAGGGTGACATTGCGCGGGCGGCTTCCGTAATTGTGGACGGAAACGTAAATCTCCCAAAGGTCCGGCGAAGCTACGGAGCGGCGCACCCCCACCTTGCGCAGCCCGGCATTTTCGATGGCATCGGGCACGAGCAGGACTCGCAGGTTGCGGGGAAGCGGCGGGGCCGAGGGGTCCACCTCCACCGTGCGGGCGGCGCCCACGAAAGCAATCTCTCCGGGCCGCCCCTGTCCCTCCGGCTGAATGTGTCGGGCGAACGCCAGAGCTTCATCGATATTCAGGGCCGTGTACCCGGGTTGCGAGGCGTCGATGGCGGTCTCTACCACGCGGTGGTCCGGCTCGAAGGCCGTGGCGGGAGTGGTCAAACCGTCCGCGCGCACGAGCATCACGCGGTCGCCGGCGGGCAGCGCGCGTACGTATCGCCGCGCGCGTTCGCGCGCCAGGTCCATCAGGGTACGATCGCCGGAGCGGGCGGCCATCCAGGCGGAAGTATCGAGAACCAGCACGTGGTTGCGGGTCGCGCTATCGGCGGAGCCAAAGCGCAGGTCGGCAATCGCCAGCAGCAGCAGCGCCATTCCGGCGAGTTGCAGGATCAGCGACCAGGGCTGGCTGATCCGGCGCCGGCGGGCGGCAGGCGCGGGCTGCTCGGCCGCGACCCAGAACCGCAGGGTCGAAACGATCTGCCGGCGGTGCGAGCGGTCGAGCAGATAGAGCGCCACGGCCAAAGCGGAAATGGAGCCGAAAACGGCGACGAACTGCAGCAGTGAGAGGTTCAGGAAAAACATAGGCTCACGCAATTCCGCGCGTGCGGATCAGTTCGCCGAATATGACGCTTTCTAGTGGCTGCGCGGTGCAAACTCCGGCATACCGGCCGCCGCTACGGAGCGCCAGAGTCTGGATCGTGCCGCAGTAATCGTCAAAAGCGCGAGTGTAGCGCGCCCGCGCCTGGTCGTCGAAATCGAGCTTGAGGGCGGCGCCGGTTTCGGCGTCGTGCAGGTCCAACTCCCCGGTCCACGGCGGGACGCGATCTTCTTCGGCCCACAGCTGCAGCAGCATCATTTCGTGGCCGTAATCGCCCAGGTACTGAATGGCGCGCTCGCAGCCGTTATCGTCCAGGAAATCGGAAATGACGACGAGCAATCCCCTCTGCGAGTATGCGCCGATAAACTCGCGCACCACCGTCATATAATCGGTGGCGCCGCCGGCCTTGAGGTTCGCGATTCCTTCCATCAGTCCGTTGAAGCGGTGGCGGCCGCCCGTCGCAAACAGGCGCTGCCCGAGACGGTCGGTGAATCCGTGGACCTCGATAGTGTCGAGCCGCACGAGGCCGATGTAGCAAAGCGCCGCGGTGAGCCGGCGGGCGTAGTCGAACTTACCGCCGCCGGGGAGCACCATGGAGTCGCTGAGATCCACCAGGAATCGCACAGGCACGCGCGGTTCCACCTGGAACATCTTGAGGAACAGCTTCTCCAGGCGCAGGTAGGCGCGCCAATTTACCGCCCGGAGGTCGTCGCCATGGTGGAAATTGCGGTGGTCGAGAAATTCCTGCCCGGGACCCGCGAATCGCGAGCGGTTGTGCCCGCCCACCAGACCGGAAAACGACTTCTTCCAGTGAATGGTGAGCCTTTCGAGTTTCTCGAGAAACTCGCGGTCGAGGAGCGGGGCCTCTCGCATAACGTACCTACGCTACCGAGGCCTTCGAGGTTACGCCCTTGATGATGGCCGTGAGGACCGATTCCGGCGTCTGGCCGTCGGCATGCGCGTCGAAGTTCAGAATGATGCGGTGGCGGAGGACGGCGGCAGCGATCTTCTGGATGTCGTCGATCGCCAGGTGGTAGCGGCCGCGCATCAGGGCGAGCACGCGCCCGCACTCCACCAGCGCCTGCGCGCCGCGGGGAGAACTGCCGTAGCGGACGTACTTCTTGGCGAGTTCGTGAGCTTCCTGCTGCTCCGGCTGCGTAGCCATCACCAGTTGGACGGCGAATTCCTGAACGTGCGCCGCAACCAAAACCTCGCGGCAAACCGAGCGGACCTGGAGGATCGCTTCGCGGTCCATCACTGGAATGGGTGTCTGCTCCTCGCGCTGGATGGTGCGCTCCACGATGCGGTTCAGTTCCTCGCGGTTCGGATAGGTGACCAGGATCTTCATCAGAAAGCGATCGAGCTGCGCTTCGGGCAGCGGGTAGGTGCCTTCCATTTCGATCGGATTCTGGGTTGCCATTACCAGGAATGGCCGCTCCAATTCGTGGGTGGTGGTCCCGCTGGTGACGGTGCGCTCCTGCATTGCCTCGAGCAGGGCAGACTGGGTCTTCGGCGTCGCGCGGTTAATTTCGTCGGCCAGCACGAGATTGGCGAAAATCGGGCCGGGTTGAAACTGGAGCGCCTTTCCGCCGCGCTCGTCGGTTTCGATGATGAGGCTGCCAACGATGTCTGCCGGCATGAGGTCCGGCGTGAACTGGATCCGCGAGTACTTGAGTTGGAGGCTGCGTGCCAGGGTACGGAGCAGGGTGGTTTTACCCAGGCCGGGAACGCCTTCGAGAAGAACGTGACCGCCGGCGAGGAGACAGATCAGCACACCCTCGACTACGTCGTCCTGGCCCACGATAACTTTCGAGATTTCCCGGCGTACCGATTGCAGGCGCTCGGCAGCCAATTGGAGCGAAGCTTCAGGTCCCACAGTTTACATTGTAGAGCAGGGAAGAAGGCCATTCCGGGGGATCCCGGTCTGAACCACACACTCGAAGCCGCGGTTAAGCGTGGGTCTGCACGCCGGCGCGTTCGACGAGTTTCCCGGCGAGAATTTCGATCACCGCGGCCATTTCGCTGAGGGCGCTGCGCGCCTGCCGCGGAGCCGCGAGCTTCGTCAGGCGGTAATAGGCGGATAGGACTTTATAGTCCCAAACCAGGAGCCGGTCTTCGATGGACTGCATCTCGAGCCCGGCTGCATGCTCGACGAGATAGACCACTAAGTTGTAGTCTTTCTGCAGCGCGACTTGCAGCGAATCGAGCGGCTCACCGGAGCGCAGACCGTTCTGAACTTCGGCAATGCAAAAACGGCTGGGGGTTTCGGCAACGGATGGGGCGGTGGAATTGCGGACCAGGAGAATGCAGGTATACCGGAACCAGTACACCAGCAAAACTAATGAAACCGCGATGATCAATATACTTGTTAATACCATTTCCGCCGAACCTGATAGCCAGTACTAGACCGACCAGAACGAGTCTAGCACTTGAGTTTTCGGGATGCAATAGTCTTGAGAGGAATCCCTGAAGAATACACCATTGGAAATAAGGATATTACCCTACTCCCGAATTTCTGAGCACCGCGGATGGGCGGGCTTGAAAACCCGCGCCGACTCACCTGAGCCCCCTGTGTCTGCAAATACTTACAAGGGTGATTTCGGCCGAGGCGGAGGCTTCATTTCGGTTCCATCCGCGCGCGGCTTTAGCCCCGCTTCGGCATGCGTTTCCAGCAAGTCGGCGCCGACCGGGGAAGTTACTCGGCGGCTACGAACGCCTGCCCTTCGTAGGCGTAGTCCTGCAATCTGCCGGTTAGATACGTTTCATACGCCGACAGGTCGAAGTGGCCGTGACCGCTCAAACAAAAGAGGATGTTGCGGGTCCGACCCTCCTCGCGGGCGGCCAGCGCTTCGTCGATGGCGGCGCGGATGGCGTGAGAGGATTCGGGGGCCGGCAGGATGCCCTCGGTGCGAGAGAATTGCAGGGCGGCTTCGAACACTGGTACCTGCGAGTACGACTTGGCCTCGATCCACTGGTGGTGGAGGAGGTGACTCAAGAGGGGGGACGCCCCGTGGTACCGCAAACCGCCGGCATGAATGCCGGGCGGAACGAAATCGTGACCCAGGGTGTACATACGGAGGAGCGGGGTCAGCTTGGCCGTGTCCCCGAAATCGTAGGCGTAGGTGCCGCGGGTCAGGCTGGGGCAGGCGGCAGGCTCCACCGCGAGAATGCGGGGTCCTTTCCCTGCCAGACGATCGAGTACATAAGGGAGCGCCAGTCCGCCGAAGTTGCTGCCGCCGCCGAAGCAGCCGATGATCACGTCGGGCTCCTCGCCGGCGAGTTGCATCTGCAGTTTCGCTTCCTGGCCGATGACGGTCTGGTGCAGCATCACGTGATTCAGCACGCTGCCGAGCGAGTAATTGGTGTCGGAGTGCGTGGCGGCATCCTCCACGGCTTCGCTGATGGCGATGCCCAGGCTGCCGGGCGAATCGGGACTGGCGGCAAGGACGCCGCGGCCGGCGTTGGTATGGTCGCTCGGGCTGGCGAAAACCTCGGCGCCCCACGTGTGCATCATCATGCGGCGGGAGGGCTTCTGGTCGTAGCTGATCCGCACCATATAGACGGTGCACTCCATGCCGAACATCTGGCAGGCGAGCGCGAGAGCGCTGCCCCACTGTCCGGCACCGGTCTCCGTGGCGAGGCGGCGCATTCCGGCGCGCTTATTGTAATAAGCCTGGGCGATCGCGGTGTTCGGCTTGTGGCTTCCCGCCGGACTGGTGCCCTCGTACTTGTAATAGATGTGGGCCGGAGTGTCCAGCGCTTTTTCGAGGCGGCGCGCACGATAAAGAGGAGTGGCGCGCCACAGCCGGTAGATGTCCAGCACTTCGCCGGGGATATCGATCTCCGGCTTGGGCGAGAACTCCTGCTCGATCAGTTCCATGGGGAAGATCGGCAGCAGGTCCTGCGGCGTGAGCGGACACTTGGTCTGCGGGTTCAGGGGGGGATCGAGCGGCTCTTTCAGCGAAGGCAGCACGTTCACCCAGACAGTGGGGACCTGGCTATCGGCGAGCAGGAATTTAGAATGCTCCGGCATGGGGAAGGCTCATTGTAATACCGTTTTCGTGCGACGAGGCGTGGGCCTCTGATTCTGCCGGTCGATCCCTATTCCGCGATGACCACCGTAATCTGCCCGGGACCGTGGACGCCGCGCACCAGGATCTGTTCGATATCGGCCGTGCGGCTGGGGCCGGTGATCAGAACCATCGAACTCGTCTGTTCGGCGGGGCGGGGAAGCAGCTGGAACAACTCGTCGAGGCCAGTCAGGATGCGGTCGCGCGGCACGATCGCCAGGTGCGCTGGAGGGAGCAGCGAGATCAGGCGGGCTTCGGCCGGGCTGGAAAGCATGACGAGCGTGCCGGTATCGGCCAGGGCGTAATCGGCGCTGGTGATTCCGACATCCGCCGCGGCGCAGACCGCCCGCAGTTCTTCGCGATCGGTGATGCCGGTCCTTACGCACGGCAGAGACGTGATGCCGCACGCCGCGAGAAACGGAGAGTTCGAAGCGACCGAAGTCTTTCCGGCAATCGTCGCCGCGGCCGCGCCCCGCGGATCGGACGTCCGCAAGGCTTTCCCGGCGAGCGCTTCCACCCGCGCCATCATGCTCGCGATGCGCGCTTCCATATCGACCTCGGGGACGCGCAGGCGCACGGCGGGAGCTTCGGCCGGGGGCGCATCGGAACTGCGGCCCACAGCGGTCCGGATGCGATGGAGGATATTGTCGCGCGACATCAGCGCTGCCTCCACATTTCGCGGAAGCTCTTCGTAGGCGGTGGGGGCAGGTCCCGCTGGCTGGTCCAGGCCTTCGCCGGGCCGAAATTCATGGATGCGGGCAGGCTGCGGATCCAGCCGCCGCTTTCCGAGGGAGCCGCCGCCGCGGCCATCCGTCCGGCCAGTTCATAGATCCGCGGATGAGTCATGAGCCACGCGAAAAAGCGGAAGGCGAATTTCTCCAGCCGGTTCTGCTTCTCGCGCGCTTCGGTCTTCTTCACGTCGGAGCGGAGTTCCAGCAGAATTTTGGGGATATCGATCTTGACCGGGCAGACCTCGGCGCAGGCGCCGCAGAGGCTCGATGCGAACGGCAGAGAAGGCTCGTGCGAAACGCCCATGAACTGCGGCGTAATGATGGCGCCGATCGGGCCTGAGTAGACCCACGGAAAGCTGTGGCCGCCTATCTTCCGGTAGACCGGGCAGGTATTGAGGCACGCGCCGCAACGGATGCAGTAAAGCGACTGGCGCTTGCTCCGGTCCGCCAGCAGCTTGGTGCGGCCGTTGTCGAGCAGCACCACGTAAAACTCGTCCGGCCCGTCAATCTCCCCGGGACGGCGCGGCCCGCTGAGGAAAGACGTATATACGGAGAGGGCTTGTCCCGTGGCGCTGCGCGCCAGCAGCTTTAAAAAGGTCGCAAGGTCCCGGGCGCGCGGGATCACCTTCTCGATCCCCGCAATGGCGATATGGATTTTGGGGGCGGAGGTCGTCAGCCTGGCGTTGCCTTCGTTCTCTACAATGACCACCGCGCCGGAATCGGCGACCAGGAAATTGGCGCCGCTGATCCCGATATCGGCCGCCAGGAACTTTTCACGCAGCACGGCGCGGGCGATGGCGGTCTGCTTCTCGATGACCGTTTCGTTGGGAATGTGGAGCTCTTTGGAAAAGATCTCCGCCACGTCGTAGCGCGTCTTGTGCAGGGCGGGAGCCACGATGTGGTACGGGCGCTCGTGCGCGAGTTGCAGGATGTACTCGCCCAGGTCGGTCTCGACCGATTCGAGGCCGTGATGTTCCAGGCGCTCGTTCAGGTCCACCTCTTCGGTGGTCATGGACTTGGATTTGACGACGAGGTGGGCCTTGCGCTCGCGGGCCAGTCCGAGCACGAAATCGGCGACCTCCGTTGCGTCCTTGCAGTAGACTACCTTCCCGCCACGCGCGGTCACGTTGCGTTCGAACTCCTCGAGGTAGTAGTCGAGGTTCTCGAGGGCGTGCTTCTTGAGGGCGTTGGCCTGGGTACGGAGTTCCTGGTAGTCCGGCAGCACGTCGGAGGCGACAGTCTCGATGCGCTTCTCCTTAAGGCGTCCGGTGGCGGTGTAGATGGCCAGTTGCAGGTTGGCGTCGGCCAGGGTCGAGTGAATTTTGGAATCGAATTCGACGGACATGGCAGGTCAGCGGCTCGCCAGGACTTCGGCCAGGTGCATGGTGCGGATCGTGGAGCCCTCGCGTGACAGCGCGCCCTGGATCTGCATGAGGCAGCTCGGATCGACCGACACTACGGTATTGGCGCCGGTGTTCCGGATGGCTTCGATCTTCGTCCTGGCCATGGCGCCGGAGAGTTCGGCGAACTTCACCGCAAAGGTGCCACCGAACCCGCAGCACTCTTCCGCCGGCTGCATTTCGCGCAACTCCAGGCCGCGGACATTGGCGAGCAGGCGGCGCGGCGCGCTGCGGATCCCCAATTCGCGGAGCGCATGGCAGCCGTCGTGAAAGGTCACGACTTCCGGGAACCGGGCGCCGACGTCCTCCACCCGGGCCGCTTCGGTCAGAAACGTGGAAAACTCCCAGATGCGCTTGTTCAAGGCGTGGACCCGCTCGAGGGTCTCGGGCTCTTTCTGAAACAGCTCCTCGAAATGGTGCGTGACCATGGACGTGCACGAGCCGGAGGGCACCACGATGCATTCGGCGCCTTCGAAGACCTTCAGGAAATGGCGGGCGACGGTCCGAGCCTCCTCGCGAAAGCCGCTATTAAAGGCCGGCTGCCCGCAGCAGGTCTGGTCCCCCGGGAAATCGACTTCGTATCCGAGCCGCTCGAGCACTTCGGTCATGGCCATACCGACGTGCGGAAAGAGCTGATCGACGATGCAGGTAACGAACAGCGATACCCGTGTGCCCATGCAGACCCCGATTGTACCAGTTTCGACATGGTCATCCGGAAGGCTTCATAAAAATACCCCAATCCCGGTATTCTTTGCGGGCGCCAGAAACTCTTAAGATTGCAACAAAGGGTTTAATGCCAACACAACCATCTAAGGGGTACTGTGCCGTCGCGTTGACGGTTTTGATCGCGCCATTCCTGCTTGCGTCTTGCGGGAAAACCGAGGCCGAGTCGCCAAGTGCCGCCGCGCACGAACTCCCCACCGTTGCGGTGGCAAAGGTATCCACCGATAGCCTTTCGAAGGGGCTTGTCCTGACGGCGGAGTTCAAGCCGTATCAGGAAGTTGACGTGATGGCCAAGGTTGCGGGCTACGTCAAGAATATCAATGTGGACGTGGGCGACAAGGTTCGGGAAAACCAGCTCCTGGCGACGCTCGAGGTGCCGGAAATGGAAGACGACCTGCAACGGGTCGCGGCCGGGGTGGAGCGCAGCGAGGCCGAGGTAGCGCGGGCCAAAGACGAGTTGCAGCGCGCGGAGTCGGCGCATGACATTGCGCACATTTCTTATCAGAGGCTGTCTTCGGTGGCCCAGAAGAGGCCCGGTTTGATCGCGCAACAGGAGATCGACGATTCGCACAGCAAAGACCTGGTCGCGGAAGCTCAGGTCTCGGCGGCGCGGTCGGGTCTTGCCGCCGCCGATCAGCAGGTGGCGGTCAACAAGGCCGAGGTGCAGAAGGTCAAAACCCTGATGGCTTATACGAAAGTGATGGCGCCGTTCGACGGAGTGGTTACCCGGCGGTACGCCGATACCGGATCGATGATTCAGGCGGGCACGGCATCCCAGACCCAGGCTATGCCCATCGTGAAGCTCTCCGAAAACAGTCTCCTCCGGCTGATCCTTCCCGTGCCGGAATCCGCCGTGCCCACCGTGCATGTCGGTCAGCGCGTGGAAGTGAATGTTCCGACGCTCAAGAGAACGTTCCCCGGCCGCGTGGCGCGCTTCGACGACAAGCTCTCGATGGCGACCCGCACGATGGACACCGAGGTAGACGTCCCGAATCCCACACTCATACTGATACCCGGGATGTATGCGGAAGTGAACCTGACGCTCGACCAGCGGAACTCCGTGCTGACGGTCCCCGTGACGGCAGTCGATCTCGATTCCGATAACCAGTCCACCGGCAGTGTGATGGTAGTGACCACTGATAAGCGGGTGGAACGGCGAAAGATCCAATTGGGCCTCCAAACGGCCAGCCGGATGGAGGTGCGATCGGGTCTGAACGACGGCGATCTGGTGGTGATCAGCGGGCGGGCACTACTACAGCCCCATGAGGAGGTCCGGCCCAAGGTGACGGTCCTGGCCGCCGCGAACACTGCGGAACCAGCGAATTAGCCTTCCATTTCAAATGAGGTTGCGGGCGCTGGTCCGCTCCAGGAGAAGTCTGTGTCCAGATTTGCGATACGAAATCCATACTTTATCGTTGTGGCGTGTCTGATGATCGCCGTGCTGGGAGTGGCCGCGATTGCCCAAATGCCGGTGGACATGTTCCCCGCGATGAACATCCCGGTAGTTGCGGTGGCCACCTTCTACAACGGGATGCCGCCGGAGCAGATTGAAAACGACATCAGCGGCAGGTTCGAGCGGATGTTCATCATGGGCAGTGGAATCGAGCATATCGAATCCAGGTCGCTGCCCGGCGTCAGCATCATCAAGGTCTTCTTCCAGCCCGGAACGAACCCGGATTCGGCAGTGACCACCATCTCGAACCTCGCGATGGCCCAGTTGCGGCGCCTGCCCCCCGGAACCCTGCCGCCGGTCGTTTTGAAGATGGATGCCTCCAGCCTTCCGGTTTGCCTCCTGACGTTTAAAGGTGCCGGACTGAATGAGACGCAACTGCGCGACATCGCCCAGTTCAATGTGCGAAACCAGATCGGCAGCGTGCCGGGATCGAGCAGCCCACCGCCGTTTGGCGGGCGCTACCGCCAGATCATGGTCTACACCGATCCCTACAAGCTGGAGGCGCACCAGCTCAGCCCGATGGATGTGGTGCGCGCGATCAATAACGCCAACCTGATCCTGCCGGCGGGCGATGTTCCGCTCGGGTCGCTCGACTACAACATTTACACCAACAGCCAGCTTGATACGGTGAGCCAGATCAACGATGTCCCGATCAAGATGGTGGGACAGTCGCCGGTGCGGGTGTCGGATATCGGCTACGCCAAGGACGCGCAGCAGATCCAGGTCAATGTCGTGCGGGTGGACGGGCAGCGGTCCGTCTACACTCCCGTGTTCAAGCAGGGCGGGGACACGAACACGATCGCGGTGGTGGACGGGATGCGGAAGGCCGTGGAACACCTCGTCGACGTGCCGAAATCCCTCGTAACCAAGGTCGTGTTCGACCAATCGGTGTTCGTGAAAACCGCCATCGAGACACTGCTGCACGAAGGCGGCATCGGGCTGCTGCTGACGTCGATCATGATCCTGGTGTTTCTAGGGAGCATGCGGGCGACGCTCGCGGTGTTCTTCTCGATTCCGCTTTCGGCGCTCGCCGCGTTCCTGGCTCTTTCGCTGGGCGGCGGTTCGATCAACAGCATGGTTTTGGGCGGACTTGCTCTGGCCTTCTCGAGGCTGATCGACAATTCCGTGGTGGTGCTGGAGAACATTTATCGCCACCTGGAGATGGGGGAACCGCCGGACGAGGCGGCCGAGAAAGGCGGCAAAGAGGTCGCGCTGCCGGTGCTGGCGGCCACGCTCACTACGGTGGTGGTGTTCGTTCCGGTGACGTTCCTTTACGGTGTGAGCCGGTTTCTTTTCTCCGCTCTGGCGCTGGCCGTGGCCCTTTCGCTGTTCGCCTCGTTTGCCGTGGCGATGACCGTGGTTCCGCTGTTCTGCGCGCGGTTCATTAAGGCGCCCGCGCACCATGGGACGCCCGCGACGGAAATCGATGTCACGGTGGATCATCCCAAGCCGCGCCGGACATTAGGCGAGAAGTACAACGTCTGGTTCAACCATAAGTTCGAGGCCTTTTTGATGATCTACGACCGGCTGGTCGCCGTCACTCTGCGCCGCCCGGTCATGACGCTGGTCGCCTTCGGAGCGGCCTTCGGGGCGACATTCCTGCTGTATCCCCAACTGGGCCTTTCTTTCTTCCCCAGGACGGATGCGGGTCAGTTCGTAATTAATGTGAAGGCTCCGACCGGCACGCGAATCGAAATTACCGAACAGGAGGTCGCCAAGGTCGAAAACCTGATCCGCACCACGGTCTCGCCGGAGGACCTCGGAATGATCGTGTCCAACATCGGTGCGACGCCCGGGTTCTCTTCGATCTACACCACGAATTCCGGGGTGTCCACGGCATTCGTTCAGGTGAGCCTCAAGCAGGACCACAAGACCGGCAGCTTCGAGTACATGCGGCGGGTTAAAGAGCGGCTGGACAACGAAATGCCGGAACTGACCACTTACTTCTCATCGGGCGGACTCGTGGATGCAGTACTCAATATGGGCCTTCCGGCGCCGATCGACGTGCAGTTGGCGGGCAGCAACCTGTTGCGCTCCCACGATACAGCGGTGAAGCTGGCTGCGAAGATCCGCAATATCCCCGGAGTGGCGGACGTTTACATCCCGCAGGATATCGATTACCCGGCATTCCGCCTCAACATCGACCGCACGCGCGCGAGCGAATTGGGACTCGATCAGAGGGAAGTGGTTGGCAACCTGATCACGGCTCTGAGTTCGAACCAGATGATTGCGCCCAGCTATTGGATCGACCCCAAAACGGGTAACGATTACATGTTGACGGTGCAGTACCCGGAGCGGCAGGTCAAGAGCCTGAACGACCTCCGCGCCATTCCGCTCCGAGGTACGGGAGGGCTGATGTCGACGCGTCTTGACAGCATCAGCGACATCCAGCGGATCGAGGCGCCGACCGAGGTGGATCATTACCAATTGCGGCGAACGATCGATATCTATGTCAGGCCGCTGAATGAAGACCTGGGCCGCATTGCCAAGTCGATCGACAAGATACTTGCGGATACACAGGTGCCCGAGGGGATCACGGTAACGTTGCGCGGGATGGTCCAGGGGATGTTCGAAAGCTTCACGCGGTTCGGGTTCGGGTTGTGCCTGGCGATGCTGCTGCTTTACCTGATCCTGGTCGCCCAGTTTCAGTCGTTCATCGACCCGCTCATCATCCTGCTGGCGGTGCCGCCCGGGATCATCGGCGTGATTCTGATCCTTTATCTATCGGGGACAACTCTGAATGTGATGTCGCTGATGGGAATCGTTATGCTGACGGGTATCGCGGTATCGAACAGCATTCTGATCGTGGAGTTCGCCCGTCAGTTGAGGCGGGAGGGGATGGACGTCCGGTCCGCGGTTGCCATGTCGTGCCGGGTGCGGCTCCGCCCGGTGCTGATGACCTCCCTGGCGACGATCATCGGGCTTCTGCCGATGGCGTTGAAACTGGGCGAAGGCAGCGAGGCCTACGCCCCGCTGGCGCGCGCGATCTTAGGCGGACTGACGGTTTCGGTGGCTCTCACGGTTTTCCTGGTGCCGGCGGCGTATGTGCTGATCTACGGCCGGCAGGAGGCAGCTTAATTCTTATGCGTTATATCCTCATTATGTGTGCGGCGGCGCTGTGCCTGGATGCGCAGCCGATGCATCTGACCCTGGCTGACGCGCAGCGCGAAGCGATTCAGAATAATCCGCGGTTCTCGGCCGCGAAGTTCACCGCGGCGGCGGCATACCAGCTTCCACTCGAGTACCGGGCCGCCTACCAGCCGAGCGTCGCGGGCAGTTTCACGGGCGTCGGAGCGGATAACGGAAGCCGGCTGGCCGCGGGTGGGCTCAACAACCCGGTGGTCTATAACCGGCTCGGGTCCGGCCTTACGGTGGCGCAGATGATTACCGATTTCGGCCGCACCGGGAATCTCGTCGGGTCGGCAAGGCTTCAAGCCCAGGCGCAAGACCAGGCCACCGAGACCACAAGGGCGGAGATATTGCTGAACGTCAGCCGCGCGTATTTCAACATTCTTCGCGCGGAAGCAGTTCGCAAAGTGGCGATCCAAACCGTCGCAGCGCGACAGTTGGTCTCCGACCAGGTGAGCGCGCTGGCCCAGAGTAAACTTCGCTCCACGCTCGATGTGAGTTTTGCCAAAGTGAACCTCTCCGACGCGAAGTTGCTACAGGTCCAGGCGGAAAACGATTATCACGCGGCGGAAGCGACGTTCGCCGAAGCGATGGGATTGCCCGGGCTGTCGGGCTTCACGGTAGAGGAGGAACCGCTGCCTGCGGGACCTCCGGACACGGTCGGGGACCTGCTTCGCGAGGCGATGAACAACCGCCCGGAACTGAAAGAACTCAGGCTGCAGGAGAGTGCGCAGCAGCGTTTTACCAAGGCGGAACACGGGCTGTACTATCCCACCATCGGCGTCCTCGGGACGGCAGGCTTCGCTCCGGCAGGCTACGAAACGATTTCCAGCCGGTATGGAGCCATTGGGCTCAACGTGAATATTCCAGTGTTCAACGGAGGCCTTTTCAAAGCCCGCGAAACCGCATCGGAGATGAAGGCCAGGGCCGTCTCGGAAACTGCCAAAGACGTGCAGAACCAGGTGAGCCGGGACGTCCGGATTGCGTGGCTGAACAGCACGACTGCTTACGACCGCATGGCCCTGACCAAGGAACTTCTGGATCAGGCGCGGCTGGCGCTGGACCTCGCCCAGAGCCGGTATGATCTCGGACTGGCCAGCATCGTGGAATTGAGTACTGCGCAGCTCAACCTCACCTCGGCGCAGATCTCCGATGCGAATGCGCGCTACGACTACCAGACACAGAAAATCAATCTCGATTTCCAGACCGGCATACTGCGGTAACGGGTTTGTAACATGGGTATCCGATAATGGGCTCGGCGCCAAGCGCCGGTGATTCATGTCGCCCCTGACCCTCACCATCATCATCGTCCTCATTGCGCTCTGCTTCGATTTTTTGAACGGCTTTCACGACTCGGCGAATTCGATCGCGACGATTGTCTCGACGCGCGTGTTGACCCCGGGCGCGGCGGTCTGCTGGGCCGCCTTTTTCAACTTCGTTTCGGCGTTCACCTTCGGGACCGCGGTGGCGGGCACCATTGGCGAAGGCTTCGTCAATCTCCACCTGGTAACTCCCTACGTCATGCTGGCGGCCCTTCTGGGGGCGATCGCCTGGGACCTCATTACCTGGTGGTTCGGGCTGCCGACCAGTTCCTCCCACGCCCTGATCGGCGGTTTCGCGGGCGCGGCCATGGCGCGTTCCGCTTTCGAATTCGGGATCGGCTCGAGCTTCCGCGCGTTGATCGTTGGAAAGTGGCCCCCCACCCTCGCCTTCATAGCCATCGCCCCCGTGCTCGGAATGCTCGCGGCATTCGCGATGATGGTGGCGGTCTTCTGGATTTTCCAGCGCTGGTCGCGACAGCAGATGGACCGGCACTTCCGCAGGCTGCAACTGCTCTCCGCGGCGGCGCTGAGCTTCTCGCACGGCACCAACGACGCGCAGAAGACCATGGGACTGATCACGGGAACCCTGGTCACGGCAGGCTATCTGAAGACTTTCCACGTGCCGGTCTGGGTGATTTTCGCGGCGCACACGGCCATCGCCTTGGGGACCCTGTTCGGAGGTTGGCGCATCGTCCACACGATGGGGAGACGGCTGACGCCGCTCAAGCCGAGGTCGGGGTTCTGCGCCGAGACCGGCGCGGCGTGCGCCATTATGGTCTCGACGCACCTGGGGCTGCCGGTATCGACGACGCACTGCCTGGCGGGGTCGATCGCCGGCGTCGGGTCGGTACAGCGAATGAAGGCGGTGCGCTGGGGAGTCGCCCGTGACATCGTGTGGGCCTGGGTCCTCACCATCCCGGCCTCAGCCGCGGTCGCATGGGCGGTCTTCGCCGCCATCCGGCTGGTCTACCCTGCCGCATAAAGCTCACTGAACTATAGGGTAAACGCCCTATCTCAGTGATACAAAAGAGCTAACCTTTTGCAGAATAGAACCTGCATCTGCCGCATTGTTACCCTCAACAAGAAGTAGGCCCCTTCCTATCGGTAACAAGAGATGACACGTTTTACTGGCCGAGCCGCGATTTTGCCCGTGCTTACTCTCCTGTGCCTGTTTCCCCTCCGGAGTTCCCAGGCGCAAATTATTTCCTTGTCGTTGTCGTCCGGCGCACTAACCGGCGGCGGGGCGTCGCTCGCGTTGACGCTGGCTTCGCCGTCAGGCGGCGAACCGGCGGCCATCCAATGGACGTTTACGTATCCGGCGGCATCCGTCGCTTCGATTTCGGCCATTCCCGGGCCTGCGCTCACCAATGCGGGAAAGACCTTGTCCTGCGCCCCCGCTTCGGGCGCGTACACCTGCATTGCGTACGGCATGAACTCGAACATCATCTCGAACGGGGTAGTGGCCACGGTGAACTTGTCGGCGGCCTCGGGCGCTGCTTCGGTGGCCGTAGGGCTGAGCAACAGCGTTGGGGCGTCCCTTGCCGGCACATTGGTTTCGGTGTCCGGGACCGGTGGAACCGCGGGAGCTGCGGGCACCGGGGGGACTGGTGGTACGGCCGCCGCACTCACTTCGCTGGCCTGCGCGCCTACAGGTCTCACTAGCGGCGGTTCCGCAACGTGTACGGCCACGCTAAGTGCGGTCGCGCCAACCGGCGGACTGACTGTCGCCTTGTCCGATAGCAGTACCGTGCTCACCACTCCGGCATCGGCGACGGTGCCGGCGGGATCCACTTCCGTCTCCTTCACGGTAACGGCGGGGACGATCACGAGCGATCAATCCGTGACCGTGACCGCCGGGGCCGGCGGAGCGTCGAGGACGGCCACGGTGACGCTGGCCTCGGCGGCCGTGCTGTCTTCGCTGTCATGCAGCCCGGCGACGCTGGGTTCGAGCGGCAGCGCCACTTGCGCGGTCAGCCTGACCAAAGCGGCCCCGGCGGGCGGGCTCACCATCAACTTGTCCGATAACAATGCGCTGCTGGCCACTCCGGCATCGGCGACGGTGCCGGCGGGATCCACTTCCGTCTCCTTCACGGTAACGGCGGGGACGATCACGAGCGATCAATCCGTGACCGTGACCGCCGCGGCCGGCGGAGCGTCGAAGACGGCCACGGTGACGCTGGCCTCGGCGGCCGTGCTGTCTTCGCTGTCATGCAGCCCGCCGACGCTGGGTTCGAGCGGCAGCGCCACTTGCGCGGTCAGCCTGACCAAAGCGGCCCCGGCGGGCGGGCTCACCATCAACTTGTCCGATAACAACTCGCTGCTGGCCGCTCCGGCATCGGCGACGGTGCCGGCAGGATCCACTTCCGTCTCCTTCACGGTAACGGCGGGGACGATCACGAGCGACCAATCCGTGACCGTGACCGCCGCGGCCGGCGGAGCGTCGAGGACGGCCACGGTGACTCTGTCGGCGCCGGCAGCGCTGTCTTCGCTGTCATGCAGCCCGGCGACCCTGGTACCGAACGGCACCAGCAATTGTGTGGTCAGCCTGACGAAGGCCGCCCCGGCCGGAGGCCTCGCCGTCGGCTTGTCGAGCGACAATGCGCTGCTCACGGCTCCGGCTTCGGCGACGGTGGCGGCGGGATCCGCTTCCGTCTCCTTCACCCTGACGGCAGGGAGCATCGCGAGCTCTCAATCCGCGACGGTGACGGCGGTGTCGGGCGGAATTTCGAAGACCGCGCTACTCACGCTGGCCACATCGGCCACGCTGACTTCGCTTTCATGCAGCCCGGCCACGGTCACGTCGAACGGCAGCAGCAGTTGCACCCTGAGCCTGGCCAACCCGGCGCCGGCCGGCGGTATGATCATCAGCTTGTCGGATGACAATCCCGTGCTGGCGGCTCCGGCTTCAATCACGGTGGCGGCAGGGTCCGCCGCCGCCTCGTTTACCGTGACGGCGGGGAACATTGCAAGCGATCAATCCGCCACGGTTACGGCCGCTGCCGGCGGCAGTTCCAAAGCGGCGGTGGTGACGCTGGCCGCATCGGCCGCACTGTCTTCACTCGCTTGCAGCCCGTCCACCATCGCGCCGAACGGCAGCAGCACCTGTGTGGTGAGCCTGACAAAAGCCGCTCCGGGCGGCGCGAACGTGATCCTGTCCCAGGACAATTCCGTGCTCACGACGCCGCCATCGGCGTTAGTGCCGGCAGGGTACTCTGCCGCGTCGTTCACCGTTACCGCGGGGAACGCCTCGAACAATCAGACCGTAAACGTGATCGCCATTTTCAGTGGGTCATCGAAGGCCGCGACCCTCACCGTGACGGTATCGGCGCCGGCGGCTCCGGCGAGCGGGGGAGCTCCCGCAATTTCGGCAGGCGGCCCTGTAACGACCCAACAGGCGGAGACCATCACGGCGCCGCGCGCGTCGGTAGGCCCGACCCGGTTGCTCTTCCCCTTTGTCAACACGCAGGGCGCGTTTGATACGCAGATTACGATCGGCAATACCTCGCTGGACACTACCGGCAGCGTCCCGCAGGCAGGTACTTGCGAGTTCCGGTTCTATGGGACCGGCGCGCCTTCGACGGGCGTTTCGGACGCGATCGCCGCGGGCAAGCAGTTGGTTTTCCTGCTATCCCAGGGGGCCAACGGGATACCGGCGGCCCCCAATTTTCAGGGCTATGTCACGGCGAACTGCACGTTTCCGCTGGCGCGGGGAACTGCCAGGATCGTCGGTTCCGGAACAGAGGCGTACTCAACCGACGCGCAGATTGTTACTCTCCCGCGGAGCACCGCAAGCCCGCAATATCTGCTTTTCCCCTTCCTCACAAACCAGGGCGGACTCGACACCACCATCAGCATCTCGAACACCAGTGCCGACGCGTTCGGCACGTCGCAATCATCCGGCTTCTGCGCACTGTCCTTCTATGGTGCGAACGCTCCGGCCGCCGGGTTGACCGTGGCGATTCCTCCGGGAACCGTATATACGACGTCGGCTTCTACCATCGCACCCGGATTCTCCGGATATGTAATCGCCTCGTGTGCGTTTGCCGGCGCGGCGGGAACCGGCTTTGTGAGCGATCCCGGGGCGCGCAGCATGTCTTTCGCGCAAACGGCGGAACTGCTCAGCCTTCCGCGGGATACAACGCCCAGGCCCCTGCTGTTTCCGGCGGTGACCAACCAGAATGGGATGGACACGCAGATCGCGATTGCGAACACGGGTTCCGATCCGTTCCAGTCGGGGACGGCATCGGGGGCTTGCGCCCTGAACTTCTACGGCACAAACGCCCCGCCGCCGGTTTCGACGGCGAACATCGCTCCCGGCTCTGTGTACACGAACACCCTATCGGCGCTGGCCCCTGGATTTCAGGGGTATGTCCTCGCCGTATGCCCGTTTGCGCTCTCGCGGGGATGGGCCTACACGAATCCGGCGGGAACGGCGTCCGATGGCGACAGCCAGACTGCCGAAGTCATCATGACTCCGAGAAGCGCGACCCCCAGGCCGCTGTTGTTCACCGCCGCTTCGAACTCGGGCGGCGCCGACACGAGTATCACGATTTCGAATACTTCGCAGGATCCGCTCGGGACCTCTCAGGCTCCAGGGACGTGCACCGTATCCTATTTCGGCGACATGGCCGGCGGCGGAAGCCCGCCCTCTCCGGCGACTTCCGCGTCGATTCCCGCCGGAGGCCAACTCTCGTTCTCGCTTTCGGGCGGCAACTCGGGCCAGTCGATCCCGGCTGCCCCCGGGTTCCATGGTTACTTGATTGCCGACTGCACATTCCCCTCCGCCCGGGGCATCGCGACGACCACGACGTCCGGCGCGGGCGCGCAGACAGTTTCGCAGGCGGCGCTGTTGACCACTTTCTCGACTCACGCCGGCAATTTCGTGCAGGGACAGACGAACGCCACTTACACCATAGCCGTGACGAACGACGGAAAGGGGCCGACCAGCGGGACCATCACGGTGATGGAGACGATCCCGTCCGGGATGACCCTGGTCGGGATGGCAGGCAGCGGCTGGACTTGCTCCAGTGGCGGCAGAACGTGCAGCCGGACGGACGCACTGAACCCGGGCGCCAGTTATCCGCCGGTCACCGTGAAGGTCAACGTAGCCCCCACGGCTTCCTCGTCTCTCGTCAACCAGGTGACCGTTGCCGGCGGCGGATCGGCCGCGGCCGCCGCCATCGACAGCACGGTGATCATGACCTCGGGAAGGGGAAGGCCGAATCGCGGCAATGGCGGAACCGGCAGGCCGCCAAGGCCCCAGGGCACTCCCGCCGGATCGCGCTTCCCGCAGAATTAGCTGATCACGCCCTTGCGAATGGCGTAGAGGATCAGCTCGGCGCCGCTGTGCAGGTTCAGCTTCTGAAAAATATTGCTGCGGTGGGTTTCCACGGTATAGAGGCTCAAGTTGAGGATGTTGGCGACTTCCTTGTTGCCTTTGCCCTCGGCGAGCAACTGCAGAACCTCGCGCTCTCGCGTGGTCAGCAGGTCGTAGCTGTCCTCCACCTTTCTTTCCTGCATCTGCCGGACGTAATCCTCGACCAGCATTTTGCTGATGGCCGGGCTGAAGAATGCCTTTCCCTCGCTGACCGCCTGGATGGCGTGGATCAGGTCGTGCTCCGCGGAATCCTTCAGAAGGTACGCGCGCGCTCCCGCCTTGAGGGCGCGCAGAACGTAGCCTTCGTCCGAATGCATACTCAGGAAAACGATAGCCGCCTGCGGCACTTTGGCCGAGATCTGGCGCGCCGCCTCGATGCCGTTCAGCGTCGGCATCGCCACGTCCATCACCACCACGTCGGGTGTGAGCTGTTCGCAGAGGGCCACGGTTTCGCGTCCGTCCGCGGCATCGGCCACCACGTTCATTCCGGCACTTTCCAGCAACAGCCGCAGCCCTTTTCGCACAACCGTGTGATCGTCCGCCAGTAGAATTCGAATAGGTTTCATGCAATTCCTCTCGCTGCTTTTGCGTGGAGCGGTAGAGCGACCTTCAAGATTGCGCCGTGTCCTGGACGGGATTCCACCGCGAAGCTCCCGTTCAAATGGCTCACTCTCTCCTGAATTCCGAGCAGGCCCATACCCTTTTCGCGGCGCACATCGAAGCCTTTGCCGTCGTCTTCGATCTGCAGAACCAGGTGCTGGTCCTGCTGATCCACCGTGAGCGTCACCTGGTGCGCGCCCGCATGGCGCACGATGTTGTGAAGCGCCTCCTGCACGATGCGGTAGACGCACGTCTTGTGTTCTTCGGGTAAGTCCTCGGAGACGCCGTCCGCTGCGATCTTGACCCACAAACCCGTGCGCCTCGAGACCTCCCGGGCCTGCCATTCGAGGGCGGGTACAAGGCCGAGATCGTCGAGCATGGAGGGGCGCAGCAGCAGCGCCATGTTCCGCACTACACCGATGGACCCCTCTACCAGGCCTTTGATCGCGTCGGCTTTCGCCGAGACGGCGTTGAGGTCGTTGGTACGGATGCAGGTGGAAAGGTTCGCCATTTCGACCAGGATGCCCGTCAGCGATTGGCCGACCTCGTCGTGCAATTCCCGCGAAATCGAGCGGCGCTCATCCTCCTGGGCCTGGACCAGACGCGCCGAGAGCTGTTTCAACTCAGCGCGGGCATCCACGATTTCCCGGTAGCGCACCGTCGTCTCCTGCTCCAGTTTCAGGATCTGGCGCATGCTGAAGGCCGCGAGGACCAGGCCCAGCCCAATCGTCAGCCCGAAGGTGAGGGCGAGCCGGTTCCGCGATTGCCGGAAGGTCCGCTCCACCTTAACCTTCCCCGAGTTGAGCTGCGATTCGTTCAGCGCGCCGATCTGATCGGCGATGGCCAGCATCGACCGCCGGCGCTGGAATACCTCGTCCCGCAGATAGGCGTTGCCCGCCTCCCGGCGCTTTTGGGCATCCCAGTGGAACACCGGCTCGAGGACGCTCCAGTAAGACGCCAGCTCGGTGGTCAAGATGTTGAAGGGCTTCTCTTCCTGGGCATCGAGGAGCGCGCGGTAGCGCTGGATTTCCAGATCCATATCGCTGCGCGTCTCCTGCAGCGTGTAGCGATGCCCTTCGGCCTTGCCCGTTTCCGGCTCCATCAGGTAGTCGCGAACGTAGGTGCCGGAAACGTAGAGATCGGCGCGGATCCTTTCCAGCACACGCGTGCGCATCAGGAAATCTTCGCGGATCGTTTCGTTCTGATTCTGAATCTGTTGCAGCGCCTGGATGACGTCGAACGCGGAGAACACCATCAGCAGCAGTAATCCCCCGAATCCGGCCATCAAAACAAGCCGGCTGTGGGGTACCAGGCGCGACGTCCGCCCGGCTCCGGGCTCTGGTTGCATCTTCTTCTATGGTATCTCGCACGCTACAATCAGTGGCTTGAAGCTCGCACTGATCGGGTTTGGCAACGTCGGCCGCGCGCTGGCACAGTTGCTGCGCGAAAAACGCCGCGACTTCCCGTTTACGATTACCGGCATCCATACGCTGCGGCACGGGACGGTTGCCGACCCCGCCGGCCTGCCGCCGGAACCGGTCTTCGGGCCGCGCGCCGGGTCGATCGAGGAGTTTCTGGATGCCGCGCGGGCGGACGTCGCGGTTGAACTGACGACGCTTAACCCCTCCGACGGCGAGCCGGCGATTTCGCATATCCGGGCGGCGTTCGCCCGCCGCATGCACGTGGCCACCGCCAACAAAGGGCCGATCGCCCATGCGTATGCGGCGTTACGCGAGGAGGCGCGGCAGGCCGGGTTGGGGTTTCGCTTCGAATCGGCCGTGATGGATGGCGCGCCGGTCTTCAATCTTTGGCGGCATACGCTTCCGGGAGTGAAGGTGCTGGGCTTTACCGGGGTGCTCAATTCTACGTCCAAGGTGGTGGTCGAAACCATGGAACGGGGCGGCTCCTTCGCCGATGGCGTGGCTG
Organism: Bryobacterales bacterium; assembly: GCA_963796485.1. Taxonomy (GTDB): domain Bacteria; phylum Acidobacteriota; class Terriglobia; order Bryobacterales; family Bryobacteraceae; genus CAWCDJ01. The sequence continues at coordinate 33,451 of CAWCLV010000003.1, read as the reverse complement.
CGGCGCGGGCCATGGGAATCACGGAAGGCGACGGCGCCTTCGACGTGGAAGGCTGGGACTCTGCCGCAAAGACTGCGGCGCTCGCCAACGTCCTGATGGACGCGCGCACCACCCCGCAGCAGGTTTCTACCCGGGGCATCGGCCGGATTACGCCCGAACGTATGCAGGAGATCGTCCGCGAGGGAAAGACCATACGGCTGGTGAGCCGCGCCAAACGCGGCACTTCGGGCCTTTCGCTGCGGGTCCGCGGCGAGGTGCTCGAACGCTCCGACCTGCTGGCGTGCACTCCGGGTACTTCGAACCTGATCCTCTTTCACACGGACCTGATGGGCACCTTCGGAACGGTTTCGATCGAGCCCGGCGTCCCGCAGACCGCGTACGGAGTTTTCAGCGATCTCGTGAACCTCTGCCGCGGGGATATGATTGCCTTATGAAACGGACTCTTGTTTTCCTGCTGCTGCCGCTGCTGGGGCTTCCCGGCTGGGCGGCGGAACGGCAACTCTTCAACGGCAAGGACCTCAGCGGCTGGGCGCGGATCCCGCGGCACGAAGGCGCCCCCGCCGGTCAGCATCCGGGTTTCGAAGTGAAGGACGGCCTGCTGGTAAGTCTGCCGGCGACCCCGGAGGACGACCTATGGTACACGCGCGCGAAGATCGGCAACGCGACCCTGCGCGTGGTGTACAAGGTTTCCGACCGGGTGGCCAACTCGGGAGTCTTCACGCGGATCCCGATCAAGCCGGTATCGGAAGACGACGCCATCAACAAGGGGATCGAGGTGCAGATCGACGAATCCGGCGACGATTACCACTGCACCGGAGTGCTGTACTCGATGACCAAAGCGCTGGCCAGACCGTACAAGCCCGCCGGCGAATGGAACACGCTGGAGATCACCATGAAGGGACTTCGCACGATCGTGAAGTTAAACGGCGTGCTGGTGACCGACTACGACGGAGTCTCTCCGGTTCCGCCCAAGAAAGGCCAGTACGAGCCCGACCGCGGCCCGCGCCCGGAGACCGGGTACATCGCCATCCAGCACCACGGCGGCCCCGCCACAGTGTGGTTCAAAGAGATCGCGCTGATTCAGTAGGCATCATTGCGAGGCATCGATCGTGGGGACGCCGTAAGCGGCGAACGCGGGGTCGGCCGTGAGGATTGCCAGGTCTTCACATGTGGCTTGTGCGATGAGCATGCGGTCGAACGGGTCGCTGTGGTGAGGCGGCAAGTGCCTCACCGCAAATGCGTGGCGGAACTGAATCGGCAGCGGCTGGAAGCCGGCGGCTAAGAGTTCGGGCACGGAATCCTCTGGGTTCGCCGCGAGTTTGAGACGGCCGATTGCCGTTTTGATAGACATCTCCCACACCGAGACGACGCTGAGGAAGATATTCGCGGAGGGATGACGGATGGCTGCACGAGCCCGATCCCCGAGTCTGGGGCTGTCTTCGAGCCACCAGATCAGCGTGTGAGTGTCCAGCAGGAGATTCACTCATCGACTCCGAAGCCGCGCAGAATCTCCGGGGGTAGCGGCGCGTCGAAGTCGTCGCTCATCCAGACTTTGTCCTTCCAAATGCCGAGCGTGCTTGCAACCCCCTTTTTTTTCTCGAGCGGCACGAGCCGGGCGACCGGTTTACCGGCTTTGGCAATGATGATCTCTTCTCCGGCGGCTGCCTGCTCCACAAGGCTGGAGAGGTGGGTCTTGGCAGCATGGATGTTGACGGTTTTCATAGGACTAAGCTTAGTTTAGTCCATCTTTCATATTTTCAGGGCTGGGCTTGATTTCCATAAGGTTGGTGATGCAAACTGGTTGGTGAAGGAGTAAAAGGCATGGACCAAATTGGCAATCTTCTGGATCGGCCCAAGGCTTACTACAACATCGATGGGGTCGGCGAACTCGGGATCGGTTTCCTGTGCCTGGGGTATGCGCTGCTCCAGTGGCTTCAGATCCACACGCCTCAGCACTCCTTCTGGAATCAGATGTATACGCTCGTCATTTATGTGGCGTTGATCTGCACGATCATTGACCGCGGGAGCAAGGCGATTAAAAAGCACATCACTTATCCTCGTACGGGATACGTGGAGTACCGGAAGCATGACACGGTTTGGCTTCCGCTGGTAATCGCGATTGTCTTTTCGGCGGCGGCGTCCGCGTGCTTGTTCCTCGCCGTCCGGTGGCACTGGGATTTGACGACACCCGCCGCCCTCATCGGGCTGGCTTTCGCGGCGATCTACGCCCGCAGCATCGCCAGGATTCGCTGGAAATGGGCGGTGGCCGGGGCTATGGCACTGGGCGCGCTGGTGATCGCCTTCCTTCCCGCGGATGTAGTCGGCGCGCTGGCCAGCCACTCATGGGTGCTCCGCATCGTTCCCGCCAAGCTGGTCGGGGCCGTCCTGCTGACGATGACTCTCTATGGCACGCTGCTCCTGATTTCGGGCGGGATCAGTTTTTGGCTCTACCTGCGCCATACTGAGGCTCCCGCCCAGGATAGGCAATGAACCGGCAAGTCCAGGCACTCGCGGAACTCGACCGGGTCATTCATGAACCGGGACGGCTGATGATCGTTGCCCTGCTGTTCGCGGTCGAGAAGTCCGACTTTCTTTACCTGCAGCGCGAGACGGGGATGAACAAGGGAACGCTGTCGAGCCATCTTTCGCGGCTCGAGCAGGCCGGCTATATCGAAGTCGAAAAGACATATCGCGGGAAGGTGCCGCAAACGCTGCTCCGCCTGACGGAGGCCGGTAGAAAGGCGTTTGAGGAATATCGCCGGAAGCTGAAAGAGGCGCTGTAGGATTCAGTGAAAATCGTGCGACTCGGCCACGGCTCCGGCGCGTAAGCCCTCGATTTTTGCCGCTTTTATCGAGATCACGCCGTCCAGGTTCTGGAGCACGCCTTCGATCAGCAGAAAAGGCTCGGACAGCACTTCGAATTTGAAGCGGTCGAACGTGTCGGGCGTGATGATCGCGTTCATGATGCCGGTTTCGTCTTCCATGCTGAGGAAGACGAAGCCGTTGGCGGTGCCGGGGCGCTGGCGGACGATCACCGATCCGGCGATCCGCACGATGCGGCCGTTGCGGACACGCGGCAGATCGATGGCGCGCTTCACTCCGAGCGCGTTCATTTCGGCGCGACGCCACGCCATGGGATGGCGGCCGACGGTCAGGCCGGTGCCGCGGTAATCGGCCCACAGGCGCTCTTCATGATCCATGGCAGCTAGAGGAGAAGACAGGCCCTTTTCTTCTAATGGCTCGAGCAGCGGCCCCACGGGCAGGATGGCGCGCTGCGCCTGCCAAAGGGCGTCGCGGCGGTGGATGCGGTCGAGTGAGTTCAGGGCGCCGATTTCCGCCAGGCGGTTGATCTCGTCTTTGCGCAGTTGGGGGACGCGGAGCGCGAGATCGTCCACGCTCGAAAACGGGCGCGCGCGGACGATGGCGCGGCCGGCGTTTTCGCGGAGTCCCCTGGCGTAACGCAAACCGAGGCGTAAGGCGGCCCGCTCCTCACAGAGCCTGCGCAGCTCAGTAGGATAGGCCTCCTGGCCTGTCCACGCGCCGAAGGCGCGCTCCGAAGCCGGGCAGGCCGGGAGGCCTACCCTACAATCCCAATCCGATTCCGAGACGTCCACCGGCAGCACCCGCAGGCCGTGGCGCTGGGCGTCTTTGATCAGAATCGCCGGCGAATAGAAGCCCATCGGCTGGTTGTTCAGCATGGCGCAGGTGAACGCCGCAAGATAGTGGCACTTCAGGTACGCGCTGGCGTAGGCCAGCAGCGCAAAGCTGGCGGCGTGCGATTCCGGGAAGCCGTAGAGCGCGAATGAAGTGATGGAGTGTACGATGGCGTCCTGCACCTGGCCCCGGATGCCGTTGCGCTCCATGCCCTCCCGCAGCTTCACTTCGATATCGGCCATGCGCGCTTCCGAGCGTTTGAAACCGAAGGCGCGGCGCAGTTCCTCGGCCTGGCCCCCGGTGAACCCGGCCGCGATCATCGCCATCCGCAGCAACTGCTCCTGAAATAGCGGCACCCCGAGAGTTCTTTGCAGCACGGGTTCGAGCGAGGGGTGCAGACAGTCCGGCTTTTCGCGGCCCTGGCGCCGGTTCAGGTAAGGGTGCACCATTTTGCCGACTATCGGGCCGGGGCGGATAATCGCCACCTGCACCACGATGTCGTAAAACCTGCGCGGCCGCATACGCGGGAGCGAGGCCATTTGCGCGCGGCTCTCCACCTGGAACATGCCGACGGTGTCGGCGGTTTGAAGGGCTTCGAAGACAGTCGGGTCGTCGGGCGGAAGGTGAGCCAGGTCCACCTGTTCGCCGTAGATCTCCGGGATGAGCTTCAGGGTGTCTTCGATCACGGCCATCATGCCCAGGCCGAGCAGGTCTACTTTGATGATGCCGAGATCGGCGCAATCTTCCTTATCCCATTGCACCACCACGCGGCCGGGCATGCTGGCGGGCTCGAGCGGCACGACGGAATCGAGCTGGCCCTGGCAGATCACCATGCCGCCGGAATGCTGGCCGAGATGGCGCGGCAGGTCCTGCGCCATGCGATACAGCTCGAAGAATTTGCGCACGCGGGGGTGGTTCAGGTCGAACCCGGCTTCCCGGAACTGCCGCTCGGTGGTGTCCTTGGGATCCTTCCATTCCCACGCGCGCACCAGCGCCGAGAGGCGTTCGAGCGATGTCACCTCGAAGCCGAGCGCCTTCCCGACTTCGCGCGCGGCGGAGCGGCCCCGGTAGGTGATGACGTTGGCGGTCATGGCCGCGCCCAGCTTGCCGAAGCGCTCGTAGACATACTGGATGGCGCGCTCGCGCTTCTCGCCGCTGGGGAGGTCGATATCGATGTCGGGCCACTCGCCGCGTTCTTCGGAAAGGAAACGTTCGAAGAGCAGGTCCATGCCCACCGGGTCCACCGCGGTGATCTGGAGGGCGTAGCACACCGCGCTGTTGGCTGCCGACCCGCGGCCCTGCGCCAGGATGTCGTTCTCACGGCAGAAGCGGACGATGTCCCAGACGATCAGGAAATAGCCGGGCAGCTTCAGCTTTTCGATGAGGGACAGCTCGCGCTCGATCTGCCGGCGGGCGCGGGCGTGATACGGGCGGTAGCGTTGGCGCGCGCCTTCTTCCGCCAGGTGGCGAAGGAACGAGATTTGCGTGTGGCCTTCGGGCACGGGGTAGCGCGGGAACTCGTACCCCAGGTCTTCCAGGGTGAATTGCAGGCGCGCGGAAATTTCCAGCGTGCGTGCGACCGCTTCGGGGATGTCGGCGAAAAGGCGCGCCATTTCCGCGGGCGTTTTTACGTGCCGCTCGCAGTTGCGCTCCAGCAGCCGGCCGGCGGTCGAGAGCGTGGCGTGGTTGCGGACGCAGGTGAGCACGTCCAGGAGTTCGCGCTGCGCGGGCGTGGCGTAAGCGGTCCCGTTGGTGGCGACCACAGGGATGCCGAGGCGCCGCGCGCGTTCCAGAATGGCCTGGTTTTCGGCCTCTTCCTCGCGGTGGTAGTGGCGCTGCAACTCGGCGTAGACATTGCCGCGTCCGAAAATATCGAGCAGGCGTTCGTCGGGATGGCGGGTGAGGCAGATGAGGCCGCGGGAGAATTCGGCAAGCTCTTCGAGTGTGGCTGCGCCTTCGCCCTTCGCGGCGCGCAACTTCATGCGGGTGACCAGGCGGCAGAGATTGCGGTAGCCTTCGCGCGATTCCGCCAGCAGCGGGTAGGAGAGGCCGTTGGTGCAGGTGATCTCCGACCCGATGTGCGCGCGGATGCCGGTCTTTTTCGCGGCCATGTGGAAGCGCGGCGAGCCGTAGACGCCGTTGCGGTCGAGCAGGGCCATCGCGGGCATGCCGAAATGGGCGCAGGCGCCGGCGAGTTCTTCGGGCACGGAGGCGCCTTCGAGGAAGCTGAAGCCGGAGCGGGCGTGCAGCTCGACATAGTCAGTCATAGCTGCCCCCATTCGTCGCGCGACCAGGGGGGCCGGAGCGTTCGAGCACTCGGGCGGCCAGCGCCGGCCGGAAGATGCGCAAAGCTAAGTGGGGCAGGCCTCCTGGCCTGCCCTGGGCAGACCGGGAGGTCTGCCCCACCAAAACCGTGCAGCTCGACATAGTCAGTCATAGCTGCCCCCATTCGTCGCGCGACCAGGGGGGTCGGAGCGTTCGAGCACTCGGGCGGCCAGCGCCGGCCGGAAGATGCGCAAAGCTAAGTGGGGCAGGCCTCCTGGCCTGCCCTGGGCAGACCGGGAGGTCTGCCCCACCAAAACCGTGCAGTTCGACATAGTCAGTCATAGCTGCCCCCATTCGTCGCGCGACCAGGGGGGCCGGAGCGTTCGAGCACTCGGGCGGCCAGCGCCGGCCGGAAGATGCGCAAAGCTAAGTGGGGCAGGCCTCCTGGCCCGCCCTGGGCAGACCGGGAGGTCTGCCCCACTGAAACCGTGCAGTTCGACATAGTCAGTCATAGCTGCCCCCTACGAACCAGCCGCGCGGGTCGCAGTAGATGCGGTAAAGGGCGCCGTTCGAGAGCGCGATATCCCACTCGTCGCGCGACCAGGGGTCTGTGGTCCACCAGTCGCCCGAAGTACGCCAGGGGCCGGAAAGTTCAAGCACGCGCCCGTTGATGCCATTTGCGGAAACGAAGCTGGGCTGCCCGGCAGCAAGAGCAACGCGCGCGCCCAGCGCCGGCCGGAAGATGCGCAGAGCCAGGTGGGGCAGGCCTCCCGGCCTGCCCAGGGCAGGCCGGGAGGCCTGCCCCACCAGAACCATGCGAAACCCTTCGGGCCGGTGCGTATCCAGCAACTCCGGCGTCCCCACCCGCCCCTCGCCCACGATCGCCTGAATCCTCGCCAGCGTCAGCTCCAGTTCCACCGGTTCGGGCGCGGCCAGTACGAACAAGCCGCTCTGCGCCGCCTGCGGCTTCACCGGGTTCACTCCGAGCCAAACGTGAACCACCGGCGCCTGCGGCGGATGCGCTTCCAGATCCAGTTGCAGCAGCTTCAGAAACGCCTTGGTATCGAGCGAAGGCACCGGCAGGCGCAGCGTGCGCTCGTGCGCCGCGCGGTTTTCGAGCTTCAGCCGCAGCCGCAATTCGTCGGTGGCGAGCGCGCGGGCGGCCAGGCGCGTTGCCAGTCCGTTGACCAGGCGGGCGAGCAGGAACGCCAGCGGCTCCAGCAATTCCACCGGATACTCCAGTTCGATTTCGTCTTCGAAACCGGGCGCGTCCACCATCGGCAGCAGCTTGCGTTCGGCTTCGCCGCGCGCCAGCTCGCGAAGACGCAGGCCTTCGGGACCGAGGCGTTCGGCGATTCCCAGCGGCGGCAGCGCGGCCAGTTCCTGGAAGCGGCGGATTCCCCAGCGCTCGAGCGTCTCCTGCAATTCGGGCGAGGGGGAGAGGAGCCGCAGAGGCAGCGATCCCAGGTACTTGCCTTCGTCGCCTTGCGGCAGGATGCTGACCCCCCGGAAGCCGCGTGCCGCGCAGATGGCCGCGTCCGGGTTGGCGGCGAGCGCCAGATTCGCGTTTACCCCGATTTCCGAAACGCGCCGCGAGATCGCCGCCGCCACGTCCTGGGGGAGTCCGAACAGCCGTTCGAGCCCTCCCGCGTCGAGCGTCACCGTATCGGGCGCGGTTTGCTCCACCGTGGGGGAGAACTCGAAGGCCAGTGCGGTCAGATTGCCGTGGCCGTGAAGACAGGCGAACATATCCTGCTCCGATCCGTCGATTGGGCCCGTACCCGTAGGGTGCGCAGCAAGCGCCCGGGGCCGGCGCCCCGCCAGTCCGCGCGCTCGCGCCGGCACTCCAGTTGAAGCGAGGCGCAGGTTTTGGCATTCGGCCGCCGCGCCACGGCCAGCAATACGGTAGGGGTGTTCTCCACCGCGCGCCGCAGGCGGAACCAAGAGGTGAGCGAAATGCGCCGCGCCGTTTCCGGCGGCGTATCGCCAAAATCCATGACGACCAGGCCGAAACCGCCGCCCTGTATCAGCAGATCGGTGGCTCTCAGGGCATGCTCGGCGTTGTGGGCGGAACGCACCCAGACCAGCCGGGCAAGCCGCACCCCTGCGGCCGCGGCCGAAGCCGGGTCGAGCGAGTCATCGGCATCCACCAGGGCGCAGGTTTCATCCCGCGCCGTGGCTTCCGCCAGGATCGAGAGCATCAGGCTGGTGCGGCCGGAGGAGGCCGGGCCGAATATCTCCGTGAGACCTCCGCGGGGAATCCCCCCGATGGCGGCATCCACTTCCGGCACCCCGGACGGTACGCGTTCCGGCTCCGGCCGGGATTGCCAGTCGAGATGTCCCCCCAGCACCGCTTCGAACTGAAGTTTGAGAACCGCCGCGCCCATGTTCGCCTCTTCTTCGCCTGTACTTAAGTTTTACAGGGAGGGGCTGGGATGTCAATGAGCGGGGGCGCTTTTGTAAAACCTTTGTGGCTTCCGTGGTTCCCCTCTTCGGGCGGCTTCCTTCAGATGGTAGATTGGAAACATCTCGCAGAGGGGAGTTTCAATGTTTAACCGAAAGAATTTAGCCGCGCCGTTGCTATTTCTGGCAACGGCTGTTTCATTTTCAACCAGCCTCGCATTTGCGCAGTCCACCGGCACCATTCAGGGCACGGTAGTGGATGCAACCGGCGCGGCCGTACCGGGAGCCATGGTAGCGGTGCGCAGCATGGGCACCGGCCAGCAGCGGACTACCAGCACCGACGCTGCCGGCGTCTACTTCGTGCCATCCCTGCCGGTCGGCACTTATCGAGTCGATGTGAAGTCGCCCGGCATGCAGCCCATGGCGGCGACCAACCTCGAAGTGTCCGTGGGAAGCACGGTCAAGCAGGACTTCGCCTTGAAGTTAGCGGCCACCACGGAGACCGTGGAGGTCGCCGCAACCGCGCCCGTAATCGATGCCACTACGGTATCGGTGGGGTCCGTCGTCAATCAGCGCACCGTGCAGGAGATCCCGCTCAACGGCAGGCACTTTGTCGATTTGGCCCTGCTGATCCCGGGTTCCGTCACGCCGCCGGCGAGCGGCTTTCTGACCGCGCCGCTTCGCGGCCAGGGCTCCTTCTCGTTCAATTCGGCCGGCGCGCGGGAAGATAGCGTCAACTTCATGGTCAACGGCGTCAACCTGAGCGATCCGAACCAGAACCAGATCACCTTTCAGCCCACCATCAACACGGTGGAGGAGTTCAAGGTAGACAACCAGACATTCAGCGCCGAATACGGCCGCAATTCCGGGTCGATCGTCAACATCGCCACCCGGGCCGGCGAGAACCAGTGGCACGGCGAGGCCTACGAATACATGCGGAACAGCTACCTGGATGCCCGCAATTTTTCGAACCCCACGGATGTCACGTCCGCGGGGTCGCTCGTGCCTAACCGGCAATCGCCGTTCATCCGCAACCAGTTCGGCGGCGATGGCGGCGGCGCCATCCTGAAAGACAAGCTCTTCACGTTTCTGAGCTTCGAAGGCCTGCGCCAGCGCCAGTCGGTCCCGCTTTCCGCCACTACACTCTCCACCGCGCAGCGCGCCCAGGCGTTGTCGTCGAGCGACCCCATGGTGCAGAGCCTGGTGCCGCTGATTCCGCTGCCGAATTCGGGGACCAACCAGTTCGCGGCTTCCGCCGTGGCTCCCGTGAACATCGAGCAGGGCACCGCCAACGTGAGCTATATCTTTTCACCGGCCAACCGCGTCAATTTTTATTACGCTATCCAGCGGGATGAGCGCAACGAGCCGCCTTCCACGGACGGGAACAGCTTCCCCGGCGGCGGCGATCAGCGCAACGGCAACCGCCAGTTGCTCACCGTCAACGAGACCTGGACCATCACGCCCTCGCTGGTGAACGAAGCACGGCTCGGCTTCAACCGCATCCACATCACGTTTGTCGCCGATAACAACGGCAGCGCCTCCACCTTCGGCATCAACAGCGGCGTTACCGCGCCCATAGGAATTCCGCAGATCAATGTGTCCGGCAATTTCACGTTCGGCGGCATTAACGGATTTCCGCAAGGCCGGGGCGATAACGTCGGGGTCGCTTCCGATACGCTGAGCTGGGTGCATGGCCGCCACACCGTCAAATTCGGCGGCGAGTTCCGGCGCCAGAACTCGGATAACTTCTCGTATACGCCCGGCACGTTCAGCTTCCCGAATATCAACGCATTTCTGGCGGACCAGGCCACCGGCTTCACGGCGAACACCTCCAACCGCTCGAACCGGACGTACGGTTCCGCGCTGGGGGCGTTTGTCACCGATAACTGGAAAGTGACCCAGACACTCAGCGTGAACCTTGGCCTGCGCTACGACTGGTACGGCACTCCCACGGAAGCGCAAAACCGCTTCGTGGTTTTCGACCCGGCCACGGACACCCTGCAACCCGTTGGACAGGGCGGCTCCGGCCCCAGCCAGGCCTACAACCAGAGCGCGCTCAACTTCCAGCCCCGCATCGGCCTCGCCTGGGATCCGTTCAAGAACGGGAAGACCGTGGTCCGCAGCGCGTATGCCATCATGACGGATCAGCCCACGGTAGGCATGGTGACCGGTCTTGCCTCCAATCCGCCCAACGCGTTTCCCATCTCCTTCGCGCCCTCGACGGCCGTGCCCTTCGTCACCCTCGGCAACGCCTATCCGCTGGCTTCGGGCAGCGTCTCTCCCGTCTCCGTCGCGCACAGCTATAGGGACGCGTATGTGTCGGAGTGGAATCTCAATCTCCAGCAGCAGTTCGCGGACAATTGGGGACTGATGGTCGGCTATTTCGGCAGCAAGGGGTCTGACCTCAATATGGAGCGCAACTACAATCAACCGGTCGGCGGCGTCCGGCCGTACCGCACCCTGGCCGCCAACAGCCCCATCGATCCGGGCATGCCGCTCTCCAACATCCTGGTATATGAGAGCGTCGGCAACTCCAACTACAACGGGCTCTGGATGACTGCCCAGAAGCGCTTCGCCAAGGGGCTTCAGTTCAACGCGTCCTACACTTACTCCAAATCCATCGACGATAATTCGCGCAACGTGCAGGGGCTGACCGTGCAGAACAGCTATAATCTGCGCGGCGACCGCGGTTTATCGGACTTCGACGCGCGGGACCGCTTCGTGCTGAACGGCATCTACGATCTGCCGTTCAAGGGCAATCGCCTGAAGGAAGGCTGGAGGGTGTCGCTCATCGAAACGGCGCAGACCGGTAACCCCATCAACTTCCATCTATCGAATACCTCTTTCGCCGGCGCCGCCGTGCTCCGGCCGAACGTAACCGGGCCGGTCGCAACGGGGTTCAGCCCTGCTGCGAACGGCAGCGCCACGTCGGTTACTTACATTCAGAACCCAACCGTCTTCGTCAACCAGGGCACCACCGCGGGCACGGTGCTTGGTTTTGGAAACCTCGGCCGGAATGTGGTTACCGGACCGGGCTTTTTCAACTTCGATATGTCGCTGGCGAAGACCACGAAGATTAGTGAACGGCTGAGCTGGGAGTTACACGTAGATGCCTTCGACCTGTTCAACCAGACTAACTTCACGCAGCCGGTATCGACGGTCGGCTCTTCTACCTTCGGCCTGATCACCGGCGGCACGCGCTTCCCGGCTGGCGACGGCGGCACATCGCGGCAGCTGCAACTGGCTATGAAGCTGATCTTCTGACCGCTTTGGGTTTTACCGCTCCCTCGCGCTCGCCGCTGCGGGCGCTATTCTAAACCAACACAGGATCCCCCGGCTTTGCCCGGGGGATCCTTACCTGCCGCTACCGGGTCCTCGCCGCGAGCATGAAGGCCACACCCCGCTCTTCGTTGAGTTGCTTCGTCATCAAGAGATCGAGGGCATCGAGGCGCAGGCTCTGCATCGTGTGTCCATCCGTAGTGTATTCCAGATTTCCGTTGTCGAGCCAGTAGTCGGCGGCCAGGCACATTCTGCCGCCCCGCAGTACGAGAAGCGTGAGGAGGCGGCGCCCGGTGGCGGTTTGCCGCACCGTCAGGCTCGTCTGGGGCAGCCAGCTTCCGGGCCGGGCAGCGGACGATCTCGGGCTCAGCCTTCCGAAATTCGAACCCGCGGATTCCGGAAGGATCATGTCCTCCATCAGGCGCAATTCCAGGCGCGTCTCGCCCTTGAACTCCGGCCGTGGACCACGGGCGGGCAAGGTCAAAACCTTAATGGGCCAGAGGATCGGAATCGCCCATTCCACTGCGTCCCGGGTGGCGTGGCCGCGGCCCCGGATTTGTCCGTCGCCGTTCACGCGATAGCGGCCGGCCGAGATGACTTTGGCGTTCAGGGGATAGCTTCCGCTGGGCAGCGTCAGGCTGGTGAACTCCAGTTGGATCCACCCCTTGCCGACGAAATGGCCGGGATCGCGATAATCCCGGAGACGAGCCGAGAGGTAGGCTCCTCGCGGAATCACCTGGCGGCCGAACATTTCGACGGAAGTAGTGCGGCAGAGCACCGGATCGCCGGGCCGCGCCGTTTTGGACGAGAAATCCGGCTCGTCGAGCGTGCAGCCCAGTAAGGTTCCCGCCGGAAGAACTGGTCCGTTCACCTGGACGACGGCTTCACCCGGCTGTGCCCATCCCACCGGGGCGGCACAGAGCAGGAGCACGGTCGCAAAAGAAATTCTGGACATAAGAGAAAAGTCGCCTTTCTTTGCGCTTTCGCGAGATTCCACCAGACCTTGGTGATTCTAAAACAGGCGCGGCCGGGAGCTAAGAGCGGTAAGCCACGATTGCGGAAGGGGAGGGGCGTTTCAGCACAAGGCGGTCCACCAAGACCGGAACGCCTACGGCGGACCTATGATCGGAGTCTCATGGTTTGGCGGCCTCCGGGGGGTTGCCGGTCAGCAGGATCAAGCCGTCGGCAAGCGTGCCGCGCCAGCTTGCGTAATCGTGCGCGCCCTGGAACTCCTGGTAGAAGACCTCGTAGCCCTTGGCGCGGAGCACGTCGCGGAAATGGCGGTTGGGAACCAGGATCGACCCGCCCCTTCCGCTCAGGTCCAATTCCATTGAGCCAGCGTCCAGGTAGAAGCGGACCGGCAGCCGTGGACGGTTGATGAAGAGCTGCGCCACGTAGCTCGGATCCACATCTTTCGCAAAACTGGAGGGCTTGGATGGATCGGTGGGCGGGGTCCACCAATACGACCCCGATTGCGACAGCACGTTGCCGAAGGTCTCCGGATGTTGGTAAGCGGCGTAAGTCGCCGCCAAGCCTCCGTAACTCGAACCGCCGACGGTCACTCTCCGCGGATCGTGCGTCACGTTGTAGGCGCGCCGCACCCAGGCGACCAGTTCCGAGTTCAAAAATTCGGCGAAGGCCGGGTTGCAGGGGAGTTCGGCGCTGCGAGCTCCTGGCGCATTCCCAATGATCACTGCTACCGTCGGCGGGATTCTCTTTTCCGAGATCAGGTTATCCAACGTCACCGGCGTAGGGACCACATTGATATAGGTTTCGCCGTCGAATACGAGTAGCAAATCGTAGGGGGCTGCATCCTTCGAATAGCCGGTTGGCGTGTAAATGGATATCTTGCGGGTATTCTTCAGCAGTGCGCTCGAGAAGTCCTGCTCTACGATCTTGCCCTCCGGAACCCCGGCCCGCTTCTGCAACCATGGCTGCGGCGGCGCGTCCGGCATCTCGAGCCTGGAGACCCCACGATGTTCGGGGACGTCCGGATCCCCGGGCGATTCGCGCATGCTCTTCGGATTCAGCGGATCTCGCTGCATCCGAACCAGGATCTGCTCCAGAATTTCGGGCGTCTGCAAGGATTGCCGGGTAAACGCCGGCGGGTTAGGCGCCAGCGAGTAAGTGGTTCGGACGCGATGGTCTATCTTGAATGTCTTGTACCAAAGGTCGGTCCCTTCCAGATGTTTCATCAGGCAATCCGCCGGATCCACAGCCAGGCACGGCTGATAAAACACGAATACGCCCGTTGTTCCGGCGTCGCCGCGCCAGAGAAAGGACGCGAGCCTGTTGTCAGGATCGTCCTTGAGGGGCTCGACCAGCGGGCTTCCGCCGGGACCGATCTCCTTCCAGAATGCATCCACGCCGGCCTGATTGACCAGTTTCCCGATGCGCGGGCTCGCGTCCGAGTCCGGCGGAGGCGGCGCCGGGGCCTTGGGAGTCGCGATCCTCAGACCGGAAATCGAGTACGCTGCCGAGGCGTCCCTGGCTCGCGCGGAGACCTTCAGGGTCCAGTTGCCTGCTTGCTGAGCGAGGAACGTACAGGGCCCGCCAGCCTCCAGTTCTGACGAAAAGGCGCGCTGCAGGTCGCCTGCGGGACCGCGCACCGAGAGAATGACTTCTTTGCCTTGATCCTTGAGCGTGAGCGAGACAATCTGATCCTTCTTCAAATCCAGCGCGAAGACATCCGTCGAACCCGCGCTGAGTTTTCGTTCCAGGGTCTTGTCCGGTTCCAGCTTGAGCGGACCCGTAGCCTGCCTTGGCGCGGGTGCGGTTGCCGATTGGGCCAACAGTAATCCCGGCAGGAGAAACAGCCAAAACTTCATGGTGTGCATCGAGATTCTCCGACTCAGGCTAACATGCCTATGGATTGCAGTTGGATCGCCCGACTTGTCCCGGCGGGATTGGGGGACACCCGCCCGATCGCCGACAACAGCAGCGACGAAGGCCGTCAGAAGAACCGCCGAGTGGACCTGGTGAAGGTCTACTGAGCGGAGTCTCGCGAACTCGGGTGCACCCTTTCAGGCCGCGGCCGGGGCCTCCTCATTCGGACCGCTATTGAGAGCCGCTTCCACTTTCTCCGTAAGCGCTGCCGCCGTGTATGGCTTCTGAAGAAAGCCGGCGACAGCCCCTGGGGAGAAAACTCTTCGCGCGTCCTCCTCGGGGTAGCCGCTGGTGACGATGACCCGCAGACCTGGATAATCCCGGTTCAGGATAGGCGCCAAATCCTCGCCCCCCATCGCCGGCATCGTGAGATCGAGGAGCACGAGCGAGGGCAGCGGGGCAGCGCGGGCGAGCACGTCGAGCGCATCCTTCCCGTTTTGGGCCTCCAGCACCTCATAGCCGTAGCTCCGCAGCGCCATGCACGCCAATTTGCGCACCATCTCTTCGTCCTCCACGACGAGAATGGCAGCATGCCTGCGATCCCCCCGCCGCGAAGCGCTTGGCCGGACGCTCGCCGGAATCTCTGCGACAGGTTTCCTGCCGGCGGCGGGCAGAAATACGCGGAACGTCGAGCCGGCGCCGCTCGAACTCTGTGCCTCGATGAAGCCCCTGCAACTGCGTACGATGCCCTGGACGGCAGCCAGACCGAGGCCGCGACCCGTGAACTTGGTCGAGAAAAAGGGATCGAATATCTGCGCCAGGGTCGCCTCGTCCATGCCGGAGCCGTTATCTCGTACTTCCAGGCAAACAAACTGGCCTGCGCGGGCATCGAACGCCGGCGCATGCGCGCGGACTGTTTCCGACGTCACTTCGCAGGTGCTGGTGGCGATCTCAACACGGCCGTCGGTCCGCGGCGGTATGGCTTCGCCGGCATTGAGCACCAGATTGATAAGGATCTGCTCGATCTGGCTGGGATCGGCTTTGATCAGCAATTCCTGCTCAGACGGATGGAACACCAAGTCTACTCTCTTGGGAATGGAAGCCGCCAGAAGCTGCATGGAGCTTGACACGAGGTCGCTCAAGTTGAAGGTCCTGACGACGAACTGGCCCTTGCCGGCATACGCCAGCAACTGCCCGGTCAGTTTTGCGGCCCGCTCCGATGCGCTGATGATGTGCTGGGCTTCTTCCATGGAAGGGTACTTGTGGAGCGCGCAATCCGCGTTGCCGATGATCACCGTCAGGAGATTGTTGAAATCGTGAGCGATCCCGCCGGCGAGCAGGCCGATGCTTTCCATCTTCTGCGCCTGCCGCAGACGTTCTTCGCTCCGCTTGCGTTCGGTGATATCGACGAATACGCCGACGGAGCCTCGGGAGCGGCCCTCGGCATCCAGAAACGGAACGGCATTCCCGATGATGCTGCCCCTGCTTTCATCCTCCAACACCAACTCCAACTCAACGTCGTAAACCGGCTGCCCGGTGGCGGCAGCCTTCTGGAGGGGCAGTTCGTGCGCCGGGAGCTCCCTTCCATCCTTCATCACCCGGCAACCGGCCGGCCTTTCGCCCTCAGGCGGCGATTTTGAAAGATTCGTTCCCGGCGGCTCCCGGAACAGCATATATGCGCTGCGATTGCCGATGACCTTCCGGCACTCCGGATCGCGCGAAACGAACACGGCAACCGGCACCGCATCCATGATCGCCTCCAATTCCTTCTTGCGGGCAAGTTCGTCGCTATGAGCCTTGCGCAGGGCGTCCTCCGTTTTGCGCTGCTCGCTGATATCGGTCAAGGTGGCAAACCAGCGGGCGACCCTGCCGTCGTGATCGCGCACGGGCATCGCTCGTGCCAGGAAGGGACGGATGACCGCGTCCGCCCCGCGGACTGAAAACTCCGATTCCAACCGCTCACCGGCTGCAATGGACTGCCGCCAGATGTCCAACGCCTTGCGCGAAGCCTCTTGATCGAGCGCCGATAGCCATCCCCATCCAACCGACTGTTCGGGCGCCAAGCCGGTGTAATCAAGCCAGCGCCGGTTTACCCAGAAGAACGATCCATCGGGGTTAGCCATCCCGCACAACTGTGGGATCGCGTTGGCCAGGGTTCGAAACTGCTCCTCGCTCTGTCGCAGGTCTTCTTCCATCTTCTTGCGGGCGGTGATGTCACTTGTGATGCCTTTCAGCCGCAGCGGCCCTCCTTGCTGATCGGCCTGGGATCTGCCCTTGGCCCAGATCCAGCGCGTTGCTCCGTCGGCCCTGCGGATTCGACACTCAATTTCGAAATCGGCACGGCCGGTTACCGCTTGCCTCATCTTGCGGTCGACTTCCAGGCGATCCTCCGGCAGAACGTGATCCAGAAACATTTCATACGTCCATTCCGGCAGTAGGGCGGGGTACCCGAAGATCGCATCGTGCTCTGGAGACCGCCACATTATGTGACTCGTGAGATCGAGATCCCAAGCGCCCAGGTTCGCCGCCTGCAAGACGAACTCGAGGCGCGCCTGGCTGGCGCGCAGCGCCTCCGCGGCTCGCGCCCTGAGCCGGAGCGATTCGCGCAGGCTTCCGACCAGCAGAGCAATCAGGGCAGCCGTGACCACGAAGAGCGAGAGCGCCCAGAAACCTTCCGGAGTTGAGATGCCAATAGAATGAAAAGGCTCAACAAAAAACCAATCGACGCTAAGCGCGCTGAGCGCCGTTGCCGCCAAGCCAGGTCCGCGCCCTCCGATCCGGGCCGCGATGATCACCGCGAAGGCGAAAGGCACGTGCGGCGCCTCCACGCCCAAAACCGGATTGAAGGCAAGCCGCACGCCCGTGGCGGCGAAGACGGCGGCCACCGCGATGAGGTATCCCCAGATGGCGCCGGGCTCAGCAACCATCTGTCGCGCCCACCGGAAGACTCTGCCAAATTCAAAGGGCACGTCACCACCTGAGAAGGCGAATTGCAGGGCTCCTCTTTTGACTCCAGCAACTTCCTTGCCAGACTGGCCAATGCCGTCAGCGCCAGATTCACGTGGCTGCTAGCCGGCCATGGTCGCTTCCGCCTTCTCCTCGGATGCGGTGTGGAGCGAGGAGAGGTATTCAAACGCCATGCGCGTTCGCGCCGATTTTGTACAGTATGAAACCGCCGCTTCCTCCGAAGCCGCTCGCCGGCTTTGTGGCCTGGACCTCGCGAAAATCGCGAAGTCAATGGGATCCGCTGATCGGCTGCGGACCGGCGTTATTTGTCGACGACTTCGATCTCGGGCCAGCCTGATTTCCACCTAAGCGGCATGATAGCGAGGGTTGCTTTCCCTCCCATCCGGCTATCGCCCTCAAAATCGGAGGTGAACCAGCTCTTTCGGCCCTCGACCAGAATACCCGCGTGACCGGGCCCAAACAGCGGTCCTTGGTTGGAAAGCGCGAGAGTGCCGCCGCCTGTTCGCATATCGACGCCGTCTTTATCGAGGTACGGCCCGGTAACTTTGCGGCTTCGTCCAACGCGGATGTTGTACGTGCTGTTCACTCCGCGGCAGCACGAACCCCAGTTGACGAAGAGATAGTAATAGCCATCGTGCTTATAAAGGCACGACGCCTCGATCGACTTGTTGTACGCCAGCGATGAGAACGGCGCGTCGGGGGCCAGGCGCGCGCCGGTTTTCGGGTCGAGTTGCGCGAGCTTGATCCCGCTCCAGTACGAACCGAATGCGAGCCACAAGGTCCCGTTGTCATCGGAATACACGGAAGGATCGATTGTGTTGAAGTCGCCGCCCTCCCGTGACTGCACCACGATGCCGTGATCGGTCCAGTGATATGCGGGATCGGCTGGATCGAGAGTGGTCGTGGTTGCGAGCCCGATGGCCGAAGTCATTTTGCCGAAGCTGGAGACGGAGTAGTAGAGCAGATATCGATCGCCGAGGTGGATCACGTCGGGAGCCCAGTAGCCCATGTTCCGGTTCTCGGGAACGGCCGCGGCAATCCACTCGGGAGCCGTCCGGAACACCGGCGGGCCGGGTTCCCACTTCACCAGATCTTTGGAATGATACGAAGGAATGCCGCGTCCTGTATAAAAGACCCAGAACTCGCCTTTGCATTTTACGATCGTCGACGGATCGCGAGTAATGATCCCCCGGCTTGCGGTCTGCGCAAGCGGCAGTCCGGCTCGCGACGCCAGGTCGGTGTCATCCGCGAGGGCGATCGCCGGCAGAGATCCAGCCAGCAGGAGTGTTGAGACGGCGCAGTACGAAGAGAATTTCATTGATTTAGGCTCTCCCGTCTATTCTCCTATACTCGCGGACTTACCCCTTCAGTCGGCCTCGCGCTGCAGCGCCGGAGTTCTGCCCCCGCCTTCGAAGACATTCTCATAAAAGCATCGCCGGGATGGATAAGACGGCTCAGTCTTCCTTTGGCCGGCCGCGCAGTTTCTTAGAGGAGGATCGTTGCGATTTTGCCGTGAGCCGGCGGACCTTGGAGCCGAGCGTGGGCCGGCTGGGGCGGCGGGTTTTCGGCACGACTTCTGCGCGGGCGATCAGTTCGTTCAGTCGCGCCCGGGCCTCGGCTCGATTAGCCTCCTGCGTCCGGTGCACGCGGGACGTGATGATCAACACGCCGTCATCGGTAGCGCGATTGCCGGCTAGCGCGAGCAGGCGCTGCCGTACGTCGGCCGGAAGCGAGCGGGATTGGCCGACATCGAAGCGCAGTTGGACGGCGGTGGAAACCTTGTTGACGTTCTGGCCGCCAGGACCGGAGGCGCGAACAAAGGTCATTGTCAGTTCGGAATCTGGAATGAATATGGGCAAATGCTATTTCCAGAATAGCCCGTAATGGGGTGGCGGCACGCGAAGCGAACCGTGCGAGCGGCCTGGAGCCCACCTGCGTCGCTACGGGGTTTAGACCCGCGGCGACACCCTCCATCAGGCCTGCGCGCGATAGCGAAGATAAACCATTCCATTGGCAAAACGGCGCTCGTCCAGAAGACCCAGCCTTATGCGTACGCTGGCGGGCAGGACCCGCGTGCCTCCGCCAAGCAGAGTCGGCGCGACGAGCAGATGATACTCGTCAACGACCCCGGTCCGGATCGCGTGGGCGGCGAGCGTCGGACCAGCCACCGAAATATCGAGAGGCGATTGCGCCTTCAACTCGCGAACCGCCTGTGGGTGGAATTCCCGCTCCAGACGCGTCTTCGGTGCGGAAACGGTCTCCCGCGATCTGGAGTAGACAATCTTGTCGGCCGCTTGCCAGATCCGCGCGAAGTCCAGCATGGCCGGCGTCAAGCCGGGAATGACCTCGGGCGTCTCCCAAATCGCCATCGTTTCGTACTCCTTGCGTCCATAGAGATACGTGCCGATAGGGCGGTGGAGATCGGTGATGAACGCAATTGCCTCCTCGCTTGGCGCCGACCAATCGAAGTTGCCGTCATCCGCGATATAGCCATCCAGCGACGTCGGCGTAAAGTAGATCAGTTTGGCCATCGTGCAGCCTTCACTTCATATTAGTGGACGGCGAGCCGGTTCTGATTCGCGCAGCTGGAATCGAATGGCTCCGGAGCCGCCGTCGGGACCGTCCGCAGCGCCAGTTCACGCCGCTGCTAGCCGGCCGCGGCCGCTTTCGCCTTCTCCTCGGCCGCGGCCCGGATCGAGGAGAGGTATTCAAACGCCAGGCGCGTCTGATTGTGGACGTACTCGATTCCCGCGGGCTTTCCGTTCTCTAATGCGGGATGGCAGAACTCCCAGTCCACGTATCCCTGGTAACCGTTCGCAGCCAGCGCATCGAGATAGGCCGGATAGGCGACCCGCCTTCCCCAGAAGTGCTGATCGAAATAGCCGCCCGCCACCAGTTCCACCTTTCCGTCCGGCCCTCGCGTGAACTCCCCGTTCATATGCGAATGGACTTGCAGACGGCCGCTGGAAGTTGCCATTTCACGCGCGTGTTCGGCGGATTCCGCGTCCGGCTCGATGTTGATATCCATGCACGCCTGGAACGCCGGGGAGCCGACCTCTTCAATCAGCGATAACACGTCCTGATAGCGGTTGACGATATCGGGACCGTGGTTTTGCATGGCGAGCACGATCCCACAGTCCTCGGCCACGCGGCAAAGCTCGCGCATGGATGCGAGGACGAACTCACGGCGGTCGCGTTTCCAAAACCCGTACTGGTTGTAGCTGTAGGTATCGTCGTAAGTGGCAAGCCCGTCATACAGGGTAATTCCCCGCCAGGCGGCGAAGATTTTGCAGATGGGAGAGCCCAAATCGTGCGCGAGTTTGATGCAGTCGCGGAGATAGCAGATCATGGCCTCGCGCTGAACGGGCACGGGGCTCGACAGATCGCAATTCGGCGAGACCGCGCACAGCTCGATTCCAACCTCGCCGGCGGTATCGCGGAGCCGCTTACGATCGTCGGGGGTCAAGTCCATCGGCGCGGCATGGGGCCGCTCCGTGTCCAGTTCCACCCCCTCCCAGCCCTGCTGTTTCGCCAGTCGCACGAGTTGAAACACATCGAGCGCCTCGCCACGGTACCACACGCCGCGGTACGTAACGCTGTAAAGCCCGATTTTCATGCCGGCACCTCCTGTCCAGCCCGGCCCTCGCCAGGATGCAACGTGAACGCCGTTCCAATTCTATCCGGAATCGGACCGCACGGACCGCCGCTCAGCCGCCATACTAACGGGCTTATCGGTGCTAATACCGGGGGACGATCTCACGGTAGGCGAACCGCCGCCCAGCTAAGTATCACAGGAATTCCTTCCGCCGGCCCCCCTCTTCCGCGATAATCAGATTATGTTGTCCTGGGCACTCTTATTGCTCCTGGCGGCGCAGACCACACCCGAAGCCATGCCTCCCCTCAAAGCCTGCTCCGAGAGCCTGCGACAGAATCAGGCCCAACAGGCGGTCAAGGAGTGCAAAACCGCCGTTGGCATCGACGGCCAGTCCGCCGCCGCCCACATGCTCCTCGGCGAAGCCTACCTCGCCCTGCGCTCCATCGGTATGATCGCCGAAGCCAAGGCCGAGCTGCAGCAGGCCCTCGATCTCGACCCCAGCCTCGTCTGGGCCCGCTTCTATCTCGCCAAGGTTTACCTCGATACCGGGCGCGCCGACAAGGCTGAGACGGAACTCCAGGAGGCCCTCAAGACCCACGCCGGCGTGCCCCACTTCCTCGCTCTCATGGGTGAAGCCGAGCGCAAACTCGGCCGGCCCGAAGCCGCCCTGGAGTGGCACCGCAAGGCCCTCGCCGCCGATCCCAACTTGAACACGGTCCATTACTACGCGGCGCTCGCCTACATGGATATGAAGAAGGACGATGAGGCCATCACCGAACTGGAAGCCTCTATACGTTCCCCCTACGTGGCCACGGACCTGTACCTCACCCTCGGCTCGCTTTACACCCGGCACAAGCGCTACCGCGAAGCCGAGGACGTCTGCCGCAAGGCAATCGCGCTCGATCCCGAACGCTCGGAATCGTACCTCCGCCTCGCCCAGCTATTCAATGCGCAAGGCTTCGGCGAAAAAGCGCTCGCGGCCCTCCGGCAGGCGCTGCCCGAGGGCAAGACATTTCCGACCTCGCCGTATTACCAGACCTTGCAGGCCGATATCTACTTCGAATTCGGGCGCGCCTACAACTCTAAGGGCGACACGCGCGATGCCGTACAGGCCTACGAACGCTGCCTCGCCCTCGATTCCAACCGTCCCGAAGCTCAGCGCGCGTTAGCCTCGTCCAAATCCAGGAACTGATTGGCCGGGACGTTATCGAGAACCTGCTTCTTCCCCCGCGGCCATTCGATCTCCACCCGCTCGGCCACCGCCTGTTCTCCCAGCCCGATATACAGCCGCATATCGCTCGTGCTCAGGTAGCTGCCTGTCGGGTTGATCTCGCGATATTGCTTCACGCCTCCCGCCGTCACCCACACCTTGGAGCCGATGCCGAACCGGTTGCTTTCCCGGCCGCGCGCCCGTATCGCCAGCCAGTGGTTGCGGTTTCCCCCCTCGTTGCGAAACAACAGCGGCGGCCCGCCGCAGTCCGCGATCGCGATATCCAGGTCGCCGTCGTTGTCGAAATCGCCGATGGCCGCGCCCCGACCCACGTGCTTGACGCGGAACGCCGGCCCGCTCTCCGCCGATACGTCCTTGAACTTGCCCCCGCCAACGTTCTCGAAAAGTAAGTCGCTCTCTCTGTAATGCACCTGTGGGTCGTACAGCTCGACGTTATCCGTGACGTGCCCGTTCGTGGCGAAGATATCGAGGTCCCCGTCGTTGTCGTAGTCGAACATCTTCGCGCCGAACGCCAGCGTCAAAATGGTCGTCGGCAGGCCCGCCTTCATCGTCGCGTCCTCGAACGTAAGTTTGCCGGCGTTGCGGAAGAGGATGTTGTACTGCCGCGAGAAAGCCGTGAAGAACATGTCCGGCAGGCCGTCGCCGTCGTAATCGCCGATATCCGTTCCCATTCCCGCCATGGCGTTTCCGTTCATGTCGAAGCCCGTGCCCGCCGTGTACGCGATGTCCTGGAAGGTGCCGTCGTGCTTGTTGTGGTACAGAAAATTGCGCACCCCGTCGTTGGTGACGAAGATGTCCGGCCAGCCGTCCTGGTCGATATCCCCTACCACCACGCCCAGCCCCTTGCCCGCCCGGTTCGCGATCCCCGCTTTGACGGAAACGTCCGTGAATGTTCCGTTGCCGTTGTTGTGGAACAACTGCGCCGGCACGCCGTCGAACTGCTGCGGGTCGCAGTACATCCGGTAGCCTTCCTGTTTGTAACCGCAATAGGGCGCGTTCTTGATGTCGTAATCCAGGTACCGCACCACAAACAGATCCAGGTAGCCGTCCCGGTCGTAGTCCACCCACGCCGCGCTGCTGCTCCAGCCCCCGCCGGCCACACCCGACTTCTCCGTCACATCCGTAAAGGTCCCGTTGCCGTTGTTATGAAAAAGCTGGCGCGAATTGTATCCGCTCACGAAAATGTCGAGATTCCCGTCGTTATCGTAGTCCCCCACGGTTACTCCCGTGGCGAACATGCCGTTGCCGCCCACCCCCGCCTTGGCCGTCACGTCTTCGAACTTGCCGTTCCTCAAATTGCGGAACAGCGCGTTCCCCGGAGATGGTTTGCCTTGGGACAAATCGGCGCCGTTCGAGAAGAACAGGTCGGGATACCCGTCGTTGTCGTAATCGATCCACGCCACGCCGGCGCCGAACGTCTCCGGCATCAACTTCTCTTTGGACGCGCCGTTTTCATGTTTGAAGGTCAGGCCCGCTTCCCGCGCCACATTCACGAATTGCACGCGCGGCACGGTGGAAGACGCGGAAAAGAACGCGAGGAAAACTCCGGCGGTAACGGGGAGAAGAAAAAGGCCCTTGAGCATCTGAATAGCCAGGGTAGCGAAGAAACGGAGGGAAGGCTTGCGCCTCCCCTCTCAAAACACCACTTTAGAACTGGAACCGGATCTTTAGATCGATCTGCCGGTAGCTCGTCTTCTCCGGTTCATAGTTCGGCCTCGTGGAGGTGAACATGCCCGGATTCGGATTCGAGATATTTGTGTTGATGTTCTGGAAATGCGGGTGGTTCATGAGGTTCGAGAACGCGCCCGTAAACGAAGTGCTGAAACGTTCCGTGACGTGGAACGTCTTGGCCAGGCTGAGGTGCTGCACGTTAATGCCGTACCCTTCCAGGCTGTTCGGGCTGGCGTTGCCGAAAGTTCCTTTTTGCGGCACCGCGAACGCCGCCGGATTGAACCACTGCTGGATGACCCGGTTGTAGCCGCTTCCGTCATAGGGGTTCGAGATCGCATCCGGCAGCCCGCCGACGGTATTGGTGCCCGACGGATCGGACCCGCCATAGCCCGGCGATACATAGGTCGGCGTGGCCATGGTGCTGACAAAGATCATCGACCATCCGCCCAGAACGCCGTTGACTAAGGCCGGAGCGGTTGCCAGAAACCGCTGGTTTCTGCCGAACGGCAGGGCCCAACTGAAGTTGGTTACCCAGTAAAGCGACCGGTTGTTGGCGTCGCGGGCCCACTTATCGGTGATGGCGTACGGGTTCTCCTGATTCGCCCAGTTGTACATGTTCTTCGACCAGGTGAAGTTGGAGTTGAAGGTGAAAGAGCCCATACGTTTCTGGACTTCCACCTGCATGGCGTTGTAGTGGACCGCGCCGTTCTGGCCAAACACATTCACGCCGTTGAACAGGTTATACGGCCGCATCGATTGCGTGAAGGTCGCGGTGCTCGCCTGCGGCTTGTTCATGTTGTACGTGCCGTAGAGGAGCCCGGTATTGCGCATGCCGATGTAGGAAAGGCGGAAGCCCATATCGTGGATCTCCCGCTCCAGGGTCACGTTGATCTGCCGGACGGTCCCGACCGAGGGATTCAGGGGCAGGCTCGTGACGCTCTGGCTCGCTACCGTAGCCGAGGAGAGGCTCGTCGGGAACGGGTTCGGAAACATGAACAACGGGGTCGAGTTGGTGATTACGTTGTTGTAGGATTCAGACAACTGGAAGGGGTTGTTGCCCGGCCGGAGTTGGGTGTAGCTCCAGCTATCGGTATACTCTCCGTAGCCGCCGCGCAGCACCATCTTATCCGTCAGGCGGTAGGCCGCCGAAATCCTGGGATGGATATTCTTCATATCCGGATTCGGCACAACCTGCCCGGCCTCGATCGGGATATTCTTCGGATAGAGCGCATTGATCTTGGCGAGATTGTCCTGCGAAACCACTACCTTGCCGTCGGCCATGTTGAAGTTGTACATGAACCCGTCGTCGTAGGTGGCGATCCCGTAGTAGTCCCAACGGATGCCGTAATCGAGGGTCAGTTTCGGAGTCACCTTGAATGTGTCCGTGATGAACAGGCCGACCTGCGCGTCATGGCTGGCGCGGTTCGTAATGGGGTTGAGCCGCGTTGCGGTATACGGCACGCCCAGCAGGAACTCGGAGAATCCGTTCCCTGTGATGGAACCGTTGAAATTGAAATTGCCGTAAGTTCCGGCCGGGACGCTGCCCGAATACCACCAGTACCCGCGGTATTCGCCGCCGAACTTCAGCACGTGCTTGCCTTTGGACCACGACAGCGTATCGGAGTAAGTGTTCACACCGTCGTTGTTCATCTGGTCGTTCAGCGCG
Organism: Bryobacterales bacterium; assembly: GCA_963796485.1. Taxonomy (GTDB): domain Bacteria; phylum Acidobacteriota; class Terriglobia; order Bryobacterales; family Bryobacteraceae; genus CAWCDJ01. The sequence goes on along the minus strand of CAWCLV010000003.1, from coordinate 7,894 downwards.
CCGTCGCTGTTATAAAGCTGGCTCATGCTCTGCACGTTGATCTGCGGGAAGCCCATCGTGTGGTAGTTGTTCGCGTTGACCCCTTGCAGCCCGATGGCCTTCACCACGTCGTCGCCGAACAGAGGCGTGATGCCCTTTTCCTGTTCGCCGTAGAGGAAGTTGTCCGTCTGGCGGCCGAAGCTGAAAGTGTTGACGACGGTCGGTGAAAACACATGGGTATCGGAAACCACCAGTTGCCGGTGATCGCGTTTCTGCGTGTAGATGGACCACTCGAATCCCGCGCCCGGGCGAACATAGGGCGTCAGCCGGCGCATCCACCGCACATACAGATTGTTCTTATCCGTCAGCTTGTGGTCGATGCGTAAGAACGGCCAGTCGCCCTTATAAAGGTCGGAGTTGTACGGGAAAACGAAACCGTAATTGTTCGTGAGGGTGTTCGGCCCTCCGATATTCGGCTTCGGGTAATACGCATCCATGATCTTCTGGGATACGCCGTTGACTCGGCTCTGCGGAATCTGCTGATTCGGGAACGGCGCGTTGCCGTTGAACGGATCCTTGATAACAGTCGTGAGCTGGCTGAAATCTCCATTCCGCATTTGCAGCGTGGGGGTGGTCCGCTGGACGAACGATCCGAGCGGGATGATCTGGTGGACCCAGCCGAAGTAGAAGAACGTGCGGTTCTTCAGGATGGGGCCCGCAACATCCGCCATGCCCTCGTGCAAAATGTAAGGAGTCTTCTTGAAGCCGGCCGCCCGGGCGAACGTCTCCGTTGCGTTGAACGCGGAGTTCTCCGCCTTATAATACGCGGAAGCGTGAAAATCGTTGCTGCCGCGTTTGGAAATCATGTTGAACCCCGTGGCGCGCGGGGAATCGGCGCCGGCGCCCACTTCGTTCACCTGCACCGTGTCGAAAAACGCGGGGTTGTCGAGTTGGTCGCCGGTCGTGTCGTTCGCGACGCCGTCCATCGACCACATCTGCTTGTTGCGGTCGGTTACACCGGCCATCACCAGGTTCCACCCGTTGCCCTGAATACCCGGGGTGGTGGTCATCAAAGCCAGCGGCGACGGATATACGTCCACTAGCGGGCGATCCAGAAACTTCTTCTTGTCAAGCTCGCCCGAGATGGCGCCCGTGTCCGTCTGAATCAGCGCCGCGCCCCCTTGCACCGTGATCGTCTCGGTCGTGGTGCCGACTTGCAGACGGACGTCGACGCGCCGCGTCTGGCCGGCGTCGAGCAAAAGGTCCTCGGCCTTAAAGCTCTTGAACCCGCCTGCATCGACCTGGATGATATACGTGCCGGGCTTTAGCGCCGGCGCTTCATAGTTCCCGTTCGCATCGGTATTCAGCCGGCGCGCTTCGATGTTTGTGCCGCTTTCCTGAATGATGACCTGCGCCCCTGGAACCACCAGGCCGCCCGGATCCGTAACCGTGCCGCGCAGCGTCGCACGATCTGTTTGCGCAAACACCCCGATTGCGGCAACCAAGAAGACCGGTAACGTTCTCGTTAAAATCCCCATGCGAGAGACCTCCAAAACCAGATTACCGGGCAAGTTTATCCTCAAGCGGTGGCGGTGTCAATGTGTCGTAGCTTTTGTGTCGTAGCTTTTGTGATCGTAAAGCTTGTCAACGCAAAGTAGAAATGTCACCATTTTGTGCAAAGTAGAAATGTCCCCTTTGCCCGGGTCGTGCGAGAAGTGAGTGTTATGCTGCGGCTGCCGGTGAGCAGAGACGGGCCCTGACCGCGTTGGGGCTGGTCCGGGCCGGAATCACAGCGGCAAAGCCAACCAGGAAACCGTAGTCCGATGATGCTTCCATCTATAGGCGGCCGCTTCGATACGGCGCCTTTCCCGCGTACAGGGCCGCCCTGCCGGCGATGGCGGCAGCCAGTTCCTGGTTGCCCTGCTCCAGGGCCAGGCGCTGCGCCCTCCTGGCGGTCTCTCCGGCTTCCGGGAACCGTCCCGCCTCGGCGTAAGCGGCCGCTAATATGTCCAGCGCCGGCGGCTCCTGGTTGGGCGTGAGGCGAACAGCCCGCTCGGCCAGGACGACCGCTACTGCGCCGTCGCGTAGCGAGGGATCGGCGCTTGTCGCCAGCAGCCATGCCGTCCGCTTCAACGTGGGCAGGTGGTTTGGGTCCACGGCCAGGCCGCTACGCCACTGTGCCAGCGCCGCCTGAAACCGCCCCCGCGCTTCCAGCGCGTTGCCCAGGTTAAAATGCGCGGGCGCGAACCGCGGAGCCACCTCCGTGGCGCGTTGCCATACCGATATGGCATCATCCATTCTGCCCTTCCGCGATAACTCCGTTCCCAGGTCGTTGTACGCCTGGGCGTAACCGGGGTTCAACTCGATCGCTTTACGCCACTCCGCGATGGCCTGGTCCGACTTACCTTTCAGCGCCAGCACGCGCCCCAGGTTTCCGTGAATATCGGCGGCAGACTCGGGCTTGCCCTCCAGCGCCAGGCGCAGGTGTCCGATGGCTTCGTCGAGCTTGCCCTTTTGAGCCAGGGCCACTCCCAGGTTGTTGTGCGCTTCCCAGTTGCGGGGATTGATCTCCAGGGCTTTCTGCCAGTGGACCACGGCTTCGTCGAAATCGCCTGCGCCGGCGTACGCGCGCCCCAGGTTATTGTGCGCCTTGGCGTCGTCCGGGCTGATCGCCAGCGCCCGCTTCCACTCGGCGATCGATTCCCGGAACCGGCCCAGCTCGGCCAGACGGCAGGCGTTGTCGAACAGGTGATAGAAATCCGCCGCCGGGACTTCGATCCGGTCCAGGCCGCCGCGCGGGATATTCACAAATTCGGGGATGTTGACTGCGCGATTGGCGGCGGTGGAGTTCTCGATCTGGATTGCGGGACTGTCATTGCCATCCTCATCGATGTGCGTCAGAAACATCTGCGTATAGGGCGAGCCGCTCTTGGAGGAAAATACCATCCAGCGCCCGTTCGGTGAGAAGCTGTGCCAGGAGTTCATCAGCGGCGTGTTACACCGCATGCGGCGGGCCCGGCCCCCCTCGAACGGCACGATATAAAGTTGGCCGTCCGGGCGCATCAACTGGCCGTTGCGCGCCTGCACGTACACGATCCAGCGGCCGTCCGGCGACACCTTCGGGAAGGAGTTGCTCATGCCGTTGTGCGACGCACCCGCGATCGCCTGCGGCCTCCCCCCTTTGCCTTCATTGAACGGTACCCGGTACAGGTCGTATTGAATGTGCGGCTCGAGCGGGTCGCCCGCGTACTGCGCCATCCTGCGGCCCTTCGGATACGCATCCCGGGCCGGCGCGCGCGCGAACACCAGTTCCTTACCGTCGGGAGTCCAGAATCCGTTGGTCTGAACGAAGTGCGGATTGTCGGCGCCGGGGAGGGAGCGGATGCGGCCCGTGGCGCGGTTGTACCAGGCGAGAATCCCGCGGGTCGGGTAGAACACCTGAAGGAAGCGATAATCTTTGAAATTCGCAACGAATACGTCCTCGTTCACGGTGGTCACGGCATATCGGGCGTCCGGCGAGAGCTGCGCCATAAATCCGATCGTGCGCTGGCCCGGCGGCTTGTCGGGGAAGTCGTTCCAGGTGAAAACGTCCTCGCTGCGGATCACGGTACGCGGCGCCAGCGGGGCGATGGCGTACATGCCCTTGTCGTTCTGCGGTCCATCCACGTCCATCGCCAGCGTCCTGCCGTCGCGCGAAAAGGAATGGCAGTTGGCGCAGGTGGGCAGGCCCTCCAGCACCAGCCGGCTCGCGGGTTCCGCGACGTCGCGCAGCCTCCAGCCCACCAGCGGTACGGCGCTGGGGACGATTGGCTTGATCACGCCCTTCTCCAACTCCGAGGGCATCAGCGGAACGTCGCGGTAGAAAATGGGCGCACCCACCGCGTCCTTCGAAATGGAAATCCGGACCTGCCCCCGCGCACCGCCGGACCCGGCGATCGTGATCGTGGCCGCCTGCGCCGATCCCCGCCGTTTGATCTCGGACCACGTGGCTGCGTCTGGTTTCCAGGTATGCGCATCGGCCTGCCGGGATGTCAGCGCCGGCGGTTGATTGGTTTCGGCGACGCAACGCGGATCGATCTCCCCAATCTTCGGGCGCTCGCCGCGCGAGGAACGGTGAATGGCCGGCTTTCCGTCCCCGAATGCGATCTCCATTTCCCAGGAGGTCGCGGCGCCGGCGTCGTGCCATATCACCGTCGGCGGCGCAAAATCCGGCGGAAAAACGGAGCCTGCGGCGGGATAGTCGATCGTGATCTGCTCTGGCGATTGGGCGGACAAGCCGGGAATAAGGAATAAAAGGCCCAAAAACCAGACCGTTGGCCGTCGAATTTGCTCGTCCCGCGCCATCTCCGCGAAGCGATTGTAACTCTCTGGTGGTCGTAAGACCGAAAAATAGTCGACGACGCGCGCGCCACCAACTAGAATGTGCGGTGGAGGTTGGGGCATGACGAACTGGACGCGCCGGAGTGTGTTACAGACTACTCTGGCATTGCCCGCGGCGGCCGCTGTGACGGCCGCGAACAGCGGCGCGGATCAAACGCAAGCCGAGGCTGCGCACGGGGGAACCGCCGCGCTGCCGGGAGCCCGCGAACGGCTGCTGCTCGATTTCGGATGGCGCTTTCATTTCGGCCATGCCACTGAAGCCGCGCAGGACTTCAACTTCCGCGGCAATTTCTCCAAAACCGGGAATTTCGGGCCCGTTTCCACACTCCTGTTCGATGACAGCGATTGGAAGCCGGTGGATCTTCCGCACGACTGGGCGGTGGAACTGCCGTTCCAGAACGACCCTACGCTGACCAGCAAGGGCTTCTATCCGCTCGGCCGCACCTATCCGGCCACCAGCGTGGGATGGTATCGCCGCGTGTTCGATCTGCCGAAATCATCGGCCGGCAAGCGGATCTCCATCGAGTTCGATGGCGCGTATCGCGAAGCCGCCGTCATCTTCAACGGGTTCTACATCGGTCGGCACATCGGCGGATATGATCCCTTTTCTTTCGATGTGAGCGATTTCGCGGCGCCCGGCGCTCCCAATGTGCTGCTGGTTCGCGTGGACGCGACGCAAAGCGACGGATGGTTCTACGAAGGCGCCGGCATTTATCGTCACCTTTGGCTGGTGACCTCCAACCCCGTCCATGTAAAAAAGTGGGGCACCCTTGTCCGGACCGAGGTGCGGCCCGGCGAGGCGACCCTGCGAATCCGGACCGAGGTGGAAAACCACGGCAAGGCCCAGCAGCCGGCGCGGGTGACGTCGACGATTCTCGATCCCGCCGGGAAAGTGGTGGCGAAAGCCGTGACCGTCCCCTCTTCCATCCCGGTAGGCGCTCAACATACTTACGAACAGCAGGCAATCGTCAAAGCCCCCGCGCTATGGTCGCTCGAGCAGCCCAACTTATACAAAATGGTGACGGAGGTGGAAGCCGGCGGCGCAGTCTCCGACCGTTACGAAACCACGTTCGGCATCCGCACCTGCACCTTCGATGGCGAGAAGGGGTTCTTCCTCAACGGCAAATCCGTCAAGCTCAAAGGAACCTGCAACCACCAGGACCATGCCGGGCTGGGCGCGGCGCTGCCTGACGCGGTGCAGTATTTCCGCGTGCGCAAGCTGCAGGAGATGGGCTGCAACGCGCTGCGGACCTCGCACAATCCGCCTACCCCGGAACTGCTGCAAGCCGCGGACGAGTTGGGGATGCTGGTTTTCGACGAGACCCGCATGATGTCGTCGAACCCCGAAGGCCTGGCGCAATTCGAGAACCTGGTGCGCCGCGACCGCAATCACCCCAGCGTGTTCATGTGGTCTATGGGCAATGAGGAAGGTGCGGCGGCCACCGATCGGGGGCTGCTGATCCTCACGGCCATGAAGCAGGTTTCCACCGAGCACGACGGCTCACGGCCGGTCTCGATTGCTCCGCTCGGCGGCAACAACATGGGCAAGTTCGGGTTCTCCGCTTGCGACGTGCAGGGTTATAACTATGCCGACCCTGCCGCCGACGCATTCCATAAGGAGAATCCGCGGGTTCCGGTGATGGGCACCGAGCAGGTCAGCGCGGTGGCCACGCGCGGCATATACGCGATGGAACCCGAGCACGGCTACGTCGGCTCGTACGACCCCTACACCACCACCGGTCGCGCATCCTGCGAAGGATGGTGGAGCTTCTGCAATGCGCGCCCATGGCTCTCCGGTGGCTTCATCTGGACCGGGTTCGACTACCGCGGCGAGCCTTCTCCTTATGGATGGCCCAACATCAGCTCGCAATACGGCATCATCGATACCTGCGGCTTCCCCAAGGACAGCTTCTACTATTTCCAGGCCTGGTGGACAGGCAAACCCGTGCTGCACCTACTCCCGCATTGGAACTGGCCGGGTCTGGAAGGAAAGGAAATCGCGGTTTGGGTTTATTCGAACCTCGATCGCGTGGAACTGTTCCTGAACGGCCGGAGCCTGGGCGCCAGGGACATGAAGAAGGACTCGCACCTGGCGTGGAACGTCCCCTACGCGCCCGGCGTAATGGAAGCCCGTGGATTCAAAGATGGCGCGCAAGTCCTGACGTCACGGCGCGAAACTACCGGGCCCGCGGCGAAACTGGTAATGGTTCCGGACCGCTCGGAGATTTCAGCCGATGGCGAGGACGTCGCGATGTTCGCGGTGGAAGTTCAGGACGCACAAGGGCGTGCCCTACCGGTGACCGATAACGAGGTGACGTTCCGAATCTCCGGCCAGGGAAAGGCCGCCGGCGTGGGGAATGGCGACCCTACGTCTCACGAATCGGACAAGGGCAGTACCCGAAAAGCATTTTCCGGACGGTGTATGGCGCTCGTGCAGTCCACTAAGGAGGCAGGGCACATTACCGTGGAGGCGAACTCGCCGGGCTTGGAGCCGGCCAGTGTCACGATCTCAGCCAGGAGCGTCCGCCTTCGTCCGCAGGTCTCGACTTGGGAGCGTGAGATTCCATCCGGCCCTGGGATCACGGGCCTGTGGAGATCCGCTCCGGCGGCGACCGTCGGGCGCGGTCCCGGATTCGGCGGCTTCGGGGGAGGCACGCAGATCTTCACGTTCCGGCAGAGCGGAGCTGCGCTCACCGGTTCCGTGGAAGGCGGCGGCCGCGGCGGCGATGCGGCAACAGTGATCGAAGACGGCAAGATCGATGGCGAGAAGATCTCCTTCAAAGCCGGTAACGTGACTTACACTGGAACGCTGAAGGGTAGCGAAATCGAGCTCCAGCGGACCGGCGGCTTCGGCCGCGGCGGCCGGCGGCCCGCTCCAGCGGAACCGGCGGGGCCGCGTCCCGCCATTGGCCCGCCGCCCGATGGCTCAGACCCGTCTTCGGGGGCATTTATTAATGGCGGAAGAGGCGCCCGCGGAATGCCCACTCCGGCTCCGCTCTTGATCGTCAGGGCGAAACGGTAGAATCCGGGAACCCGAAAGCTGATGTTCCCTACTCAACGTCGGGCCAGCCACGGCCAACCCTCAGAAGTATCACCTGGCTGCGACACTCTGAGAGAAGCCGCAGGCGGCATGGGTCTGGGCCCGGCGCGCCAGGGTCGCTCTGCGCCGTCTGCTCCGGAGAAAACCAGGAGGGCCTCGTTTTCTGCTCTCATGACAATCGCTCGAAGGCCCCGGGGCGCACCCCTGGAATCGAGCTTCGATGGATGACGCGCGGCACACGGTTTGACTGTGGACGGCCATCCGCAGATTCTGCTGTTCGTGCGGAAGATCCTCCGGTATCGCAACACCAATGTGCATGCGGCGCCGCGGGCGGCACAGGCGCTGCGGAATCGCGAGCGACAGCCGGTGCACCTCTGCGCCGCCGGTAAGGAGGCTGGATGGGTTCAAGCCCGAGAATCGCACGAAAACGGTGTTGTGCGGCCAGATGCCTGGTCGCCCGGTTCGGCGTCGAGAAACCGACTTATCGGGAGTAAT
>CAWCLV010000002.1:0-78010 GCA_963796485.1 Bryobacterales bacterium | reverse complement strand
CTGCTGCTGGTGGTGATTACGGCTGCTCTGTATCCTCCCGGGCCCGGCACACCCCTGCGCTCGCCCGTTGCGTTGCGCTGACCCCGGTTTACCAGTACCAACCGGGACTGCTCGGCACGCGTGTTACACTGAAAACGTTCCCATTTCATGGACTTTCTCGAAGGCCTTAATGCACAGCAGCGTGAAGCCGTGGGCCATACCGAAGGACCCTTGCTCATTCTCGCCGGCGCGGGCAGCGGTAAAACCCGGGTCATCACGCATCGCATCGCGCATATCATTACGTCGCGGCATGTGCCGCCCTCTGCGGTTCTGGCCGTGACCTTCACTAATAAGGCGGCCAACGAAATGCGGGAGCGCGTTTCTGCGCTGCTCGAGGGCGTATCGCTCGCATCATCCCCCAACCTATCCACGTTCCACTCGTTTTGTGTCCGGATGCTTCGGCGCGACGGCGACCCGCTCGCCCGCATCCGTCCGGGCTTTACCCGCCGCTTCACTATTTACGACGACGAGGACCAGATCCAGATCATCAAGTCGGCGTACCGGGCGCTGGGGCTGGACGATAAAGAGTTCATGCAGTATCGCGCGGCTCTTTCCCGCATCAGTCATGCCAAGAACCCGAAGCAAACGCCGCAGGATCTCTATAAGGACGCCGTCAACCCCGAATCGGAGAAACTGGCTGCGGTTTTCGAACACTACGAGAAGGCGCTGCACAACGCCAACGCCCTGGATTTCGACGACCTCCTGCTCGAGGCTGTGCGCCTTCTGCGTCATGACGACCCCACGCGCGAGACCTGGAATCGCCGCCTGAGCTACGTCATGATCGACGAGTACCAGGACACCAACCGCAGCCAGTACGAGTTGATGCGGCTTCTCACCGAGGCGCACCGCAACGTGTGCGTGGTGGGCGACGAGGACCAGTCGATCTACAGTTGGCGCGGGGCGGACATCCGCAATATCCTCGATTTCGAGCATGATTTCCCCAACGCCCGCACCATCCGGCTGGAACAGAATTATCGCTCGACCAAGAACATTCTTGCCGCGGCGGGCGCCGTGGTGGAAAACAATAAGGCGCGCAAGGGGAAGAAGCTGTGGACGGATGCCGCGACGGGAGCGCCGCTCGGCCTGTATGCGGGCTTCGACGCGGAGAATGAAGCGCTGTTCATCGCCGACACCACCGAAAAGCATCTGGCTTCAAATCCAGGCGATCACGTGGCGGTGCTCTACCGGACCAACTTCCAATCGCGGCAGATCGAAGAGGCGCTGCGGCGCTACGGGCGCAAGTACAACATCGTCGGCGGCTTCAGCTTCTATCAACGCTCGGAAATCAAGGACACGGTGGCATACCTGAAGCTGGCCGTTTCGAATACCGATTCGGTGAGCTTGATGCGCGTCATCAACACACCGGCGCGCGGCATCGGCCGCACTACCGTGGAGCAAATCGAACGCTACGCGCGGGAGCACGGCTTCAGCTTGTGGGAAGCCATCGGCGGCATCATCGACGACCAGGCGCTCTCCACGCGGTCGCAGTCGGCGCTGGTGGTGTTCCGCAACCTGGTGCAGGAGCTTTCGCTGGTGGCCAGCACGTCTTCCCTGCCCGACCTGGTGCGCTTCATTCTCGACCGCACGGGCTATCGCCGCATGCTGCAGCAGGAAAAGACACCGGAGGCGGAGACCCGCCTGGAGAACCTGGAAGAGCTGGTCAACGCCGCGGCGGAGGCGGCGGAGCGCGGCGAAAGCGTTTCCGACTTCCTGGACCACGCCGCGCTGGTGGCGGAAGCCGATGCGTTCGACGAACGCGCGCCCGTCACCCTGATGACGCTGCATAACGCCAAGGGCCTGGAGTTTCCCGTGGTGTTCCTGACCGGAATGGAATTGGGTCTGTTTCCGCACAGCCGGTCGATGAATTCCGAGGAGGCGCTCGAAGAGGAGCGCCGGCTCTGTTACGTGGGCATGACGCGCGCGCGACAGCGGCTGATTCTGACCTGGGCGCGCTACCGGCGCCGGTTCGGCGGCGGCGAACAGGAGCGATCCACGCCCTCCTGGTTCCTGAGCGAAGTGCCGGCGGACCTGATCGTCAACATGGGGCCTCGGGACGAGCCGGGTGAAGTCGAGCTGAGCGCGGAGCGGTACGACGTGCGGCAATCGGCGAAGCGCAATACATTCACGGGAAAGACCTACAATTCGATCGAGAACATCTCGCAGTTTTTCGGCGATCGCGGCATGCCGTTCAACGGTCCGCGATCGGGCCAACCTGCCGGCCAGAACAAGCCGGCGGCTCCGCTTCCCCGCCCGCCGCTTCCCACCAAGCCTCTGCCTGCTCCCCCGCCCGCGCCGCGCAGGGTGGCGCGAACCGGCATGACCGTGGAGCATCCCAAGTACGGGACGGGTACGGTCGTCAAGCGCGAAGGTGAAGGCGAAAATGCTAAGATCACAGTTAACTTCCCTCGCTACGGGCTGAAAAAGCTGGTCGAGAAATACGCAGGGTTGAAAAGAAACTGATGAACACGAAGAACGCTACCGACAAGATCGAACGCAAGAAGCTGAAGCGCGTTGCGCGCAAAAAGACGGCTCCCAAGGCCAAGCGCGCGGCCGGCGTAGCTCGCGGCTCGCAGAAGAAGAAGATCCGTCACCAGGTGCAGGGCCAGAGAAAGCGGTAACGTCGCAAAGCGCCGGCGGCCGGGTCTCCGCCCGGCTGGACAGGCCAGGAGGCCATCCTACTTGAGCATCTTCCGGACCAAGAGCATCGACGCCCTGATCGCCGCCTCGGAAGATCCGGGGAAGAAGCTGAAGCGAACTTTGGGACCGTGGAGCCTCACGGCCTTTGGCATCGGTGCCGTGATCGGCTCCGGCATCTTCATTCTCACCGGCACCGCAGCAGCCGGTGAGACCCGCGGCTACCAATCCATCTTTAACGCGCCGGTGCTGGACCTGATCATGCACGGGTCCCAGGCGCTCTCGGTACACGGCAGGCCAGGGGCCGGACCGGGCATCTCGCTTTCCTTCCTGCTGACGGCGTTCGCTTGCAGTTTTGCGGCCCTCTGCTATGCGGAACTGGCGTCGATGATTCCGATCGCCGGCAGTGCCTATACTTATGCGTACGCGACGCTGGGCGAACTGATCGCATGGATCATCGGGTGGGACCTTATCCTGGAGTACGCCGTCTCGAACATGGCGGTGGCGGTAGGGTTCTCGGCCTACTTCAACGACGTGCTGGAGAACGCGTTCGGCATCCACCTGCCGGCCAAACTCGCCAACCCGCCGATCGTGGGCGGCCAGTTCACCGGAGCTTGGTTCAACGTGTCGGCACTGTTGATCCTGATAGTGCTCAGTTACATCCTCGTTAAGGGTGTGAAAGAGAGCGCCGGGGCGAACAATGCCATGGTGGTGATCAAGCTGGCGGCGATCCTGGTGTTCGTGATCGGCGCGGCACACGCCGTAAAGCCAACTAACTGGCATCCCTTTCTGCCCAACGGCTTTTCGGGCGTGATGACGGGCGCTGCGATCGTTTTCTTCACCTATATCGGCTTCGATTCGGTATCGACGGCGGCCGAGGAATGCCGCCGCCCCCAGCGCGACCTGCCGTTCGGCATCATCATGACGCTGGTGGTATGCGCGGTGCTCTACATCGCGGTCTCGCTGGTGCTCACCGGGATCGCACCGTGGCAGACATTGAACAACGCCGCGCCCGTAGCGAACGCGCTCAAGGGGTTGGGCATGAACAGCGTGAGGCAATGGGTGGATATCGGCGCCCTGATGGGCATGATTTCCTCGCTGCTGGTGTTTCAATACGGGCAGGCGCGCATCTGGTTCGCCATGTCGCGCGACGGCCTGCTGCCCAAGCTCTTTTCGAGGGTGCATCCGCGTTACAGCACACCGCATGTGAGCACTTGGATCGCCGGGATCTTCGTGGGTATTCCGGCCGGCCTGTTCGATATCGGCACGCTGGCCGACCTGGCGAACATCGGGACATTGTTTGCCTTCATCATCGTTTCAGTCGGAGTGATCGTGCTCCGCAAGACTCAGCCCGACCGCCCGAGAGGGTTCCGCGTCCCCGGCGGAGACTGGCTGCCGCTGATCTCGATCGGGTTCTGCCTGGTGCTAATGGTCTCGCTGCCCCTCGAGACATGGGTGCGCTTTTTCGTGTGGCTGCTGATCGGCTTCGGAATCTACTTCCCGTTCGGAAGGAAGCACAGCGAACTGGCGAAGAAGGTGGCGTAGCGTGGGCGCCGCCCGGTCCGATTCCGGCCTATAATCGAGCCCAGGAGGTATCGGGTGCGCCTTTTGGTGTTGTTGGCATTCGGGACGCTGGCAATCGCTCAATCCGACCAGGCCCCAGCCGAACTCCGCGTCACGGCTCAGGGGGGATCGCTTTCTTACGAGGTTGTGAACCTCTCCCCTTACCGAATCGTCGAATTCCAAGTCTACACGCAATTCACTTCGGGAGGCTTTGAAAACCTCGGGTGTGGAGTCACCGCGGCAGTCAAAGCGACCAAGGATCTTGCATTGCAGGGCGTGTGCCGGTTGCCGCGCGATTCTAAAACCGGCCAGCCCGTCAGCTACTCGACGCGACTGGTGCGCGTGGAGTTCGCTAACGGACTGAAGTGGACACCGGGCGGAAAATAGTAAACATCCGCGAGCCCGTTACTCCGCCAAGGGATATTTCAGGCTCTCCAGCAGCCACTCACGGTTCTTGCGAACGTCTTCCGTGAGACGCTCGACCAGCGTCCTGCGCTGCTCGAACAGGCGGTAGCCATCGCGCGGACGCAGATAGCCGCGGGCTTTCGATTCCCTCGCGAACACCACTTCCTCGCCTTCGGCCGCCACCATCTCCTCATAGCGCTTGCGGTTGTCGAGCAGTGCCTTAACCAGGAACGGCATGACCATCGAGTAATCGGCCTGCATGCTCTCGGTGGTTTGTAGGTAGGTGTCTTTGTCGACCTTGCCCCAGGTCACCGCTTCGGCGGGCGGGCAAGAGGAGAGCGAGCCATCGGTCACCGGCGCGGTCACGATCTGCACATCGAACTGGTAGCCGCGCACTTCCGGGAGACCCAGCACCTGGCCTAGCGCCGGCTCGGGCTGCAGGTTGTAGTTCTTCGGGACGCCGCCACCCAGGATCAACGTCGCCAGCGCGTGAACGGGATGCTCGAACAAGCCCCAGCGATGGTAGGCGCAGGCTTCGTACACTTCGGCGTGAAGATCGAGATCGAAGCCGTAATCCTCGATCAACCCGGCTTCTTTCATGGCCCAGAGCTTCATCGAGTTCAGGAACACGCTGCCGTCGCCGGGAGCCCCGACGAACACCGGAATGCCGCGGCGAAAGCAGGTGGCCAAGAGCCCGGGAGCTACGCCGTTGCGCTCCTCGATACCGGCATAGAATTTGCCCAACAGGTAGCGCATCTCGGTTCCGGTCATTTTGCGCTGGAACTCGGGACGCCGGAGCACGGCACTGACGAAGCGGTCCTGGTCCAGCAGCACGCCTTCGTCGAAGGCCATGTCGGTGACCCGAATGGTGCCTTCCTCGCGCAGAGCGGCGTCGTCGCTCGCGATCGGGACTTCGTGCACGGCACCCGACTTGTAGGCGTCCAGGCTGCGGTGGCCGTCGTGGTAGCAGACCGCATCGGTCGTGCTCAGGTACGCGACCCAGCCGGTTTCGAGCAGCGGAAGGAGCCATGCCTGGTGCTGCCCGGAAACCGTCACCGGACCCGAGATGGCCAGCGTGAAAGGACAGCCCATCCCGATGGCGCGGTCCAGAATCTGGTAGATGCGCCGCAGGTAGGCGCCCCCGAAGGCCGGCAGGCAATGGGTGAAAAGCTCATCGAGGGATCCGCATTCATCGACGCGCCGGACCCGCACCCAGCGGCGCCCTGGCGCGCTCTCATGGTTCATATCCATCGGCATCATTCTGACCATAACAGAAGTGCGCCACACGCCTCAGGGGCGCGTGTTAACTTGAAGGGCTAGGCTAATGCACATTCTCTTTATCGGCGACATATTCGGTTCGCCCGGCCGCAGGATCGTCGCCGACCACCTCCAGGACATCATCGAGACGAACCAGATCGATATCGCGATCGCCAACGGCGAGAATGCCGCAGGCGGCTTCGGGATCACACCCGCCATCGCCGAGGACCTGTTTGCCATGGGGTTGGACGTAATCACCTCCGGTAACCACGTCTGGGATAAACGCGAACTCTACGACTACCTGAATCGCCAGCCGCGGCTGCTGCGTCCCGCCAACTACCCGGACGCGCCCGGCCGCGGCCTGGTGGTGTGCCAGGCGCGTAACGGTGTAGAATGCGCCGTAATGAACTTGCAGGGGCGTGTGTACATGCCGAATACCGATTGCCCGTTTCGCGAGGCGGACAAGATCCTGGCTTCGCTGGACCCCTCGATCAAGGTGAGATTCGTGGACTTCCATGCCGAGGTGACCAGCGAGAAGATCGCCATGGGGTGGTACCTGGATGGCCGCGTTTCCGCGGTGGTCGGCACCCACACGCATGTGCCCACCGCCGACACGAGGATTCTTCCCGGGGGCACGGCCTATCAGACGGATTGCGGGATGACCGGCCCCTACGATTCCGTAATCGGAGTTCAGACGGATATCATCCTCCAACGGTTCCTTACGGCGCTGCCCGTGAGAATGGAGCCCGCCCGCCAGAACCCCGAGTTGCACGCCGTGATCGTGGACGTGGACGAAACCACCGGCAAAGCCCGCGGCATGCGCCGGCACGCGCTAAACGGAGATTGACGGATGAGCCCCTCCATTCCGGACACCACCGCCTTCGTCATGCAGGAGATCGGAGCGCTGCTGTTCGGAATGGTGTTTCTGTTTCTGTACCGCCAGTCGCGCGTCGTGTATTTCGGCCTGTGGGCGGTGGCCTGGCTGCTGCGGCTGCTGGCGGCGGCCTTCGGCTTCCAGATGCTCCGCACCGGCGCGGCGGGATGGCTGGCGCCCTTTGCCACCTTCGAGTTTGCCTTCGTCATCGTCCTGATGGCTGCGGCGCGGGCCGGATTCGCCTCGAGCGTCCGCGAGTGGCGGACCGTGCTGCGGCTGATCTCGATCCTTCCGATCTTCGTCGCGCTGGTCTACGCCGTGGGACGGTATGTCGGGATCGAGGCGTATCAGACTTCGAATGCGCTGGTGCTGGGCTTCGTCTACCTTTACAACTTCCTCGTGCTCCGTCGCCAGCAGGGGGTCGGCAGCCGGATCTTCCGCTTCTCCCTGTTGACTCTCGGTATCGTGTTTATCGAACACGCGTTCCTGTTCGTCTATCTTTACAGCTTCGGAGAGCGCCCCGCCTGGCTGCGGTACCTGCAATACGAAACCTACTACGATTTCGCCCTGCACTGCGTGCTGGCCTTTTCCGCCATGGCGATGTGGAGTGAAAGCCAGATCGACCGCATTCGCGACCTGGCTGCGGAGCTCGACTACGTACGCCGCGAGGTGAAGCACACCCTCGATCTCGACCGTCTCACCGGCCTGTTCAACCAGGCGGCCCTGGCACGCCGGATGGAAGTGCCGGAGCCGTTCCTGGGAGTAGTGGCGGTGTGCGACATGGACAACTTCAAGGACATCAACGACCGCCACGGCCACCTGGTGGGCGACGAGATCCTGCGCAACATCGGCAACCTGCTCCAGAGTTCCATCCGACACGAGGACGAAGCCTACCGCTGGGGCGGCGACGAATTCGTTGTGCTCTTCCAAAACCAACGCGGCGACGTCGCGCAAAAACGAATGACGGAGATCGAAGCCCGCCTGCGCGATTTCCGCGTGCGCGGCTTCGGGGTGCTGCCCATCAGCTTCAGTTGGGGCACCGCCGAAACCCAGGGGCGTACGCTGAGGGAGGCAGTGGACGAAGCCGACCGCAACATGTACTCCCTCAAGCGCACGCGCGTCAGCGCCCGCTCGGCGCACTGACCGCTACTTGACGCAGATGGTGGTCACATAGCCCGAAGAGGCGAAATCCACGCTCGACAGGCTGTTGATGAAGATGGCGATCGGCGTCTGGGTGGCCGGCGCCACAGCCTTGGGAATGTAAAGGTTGATCTGCCAGATGCCGGGGAACTGCGGCGAGAGCCCGGAGAACGTGACCTCTTGCCCCTTCGCGGGTTCGCTGGCGTCGCGCGCATACTCCTCGACGAACTGCCCGCCGATGTTCATGTGCGGCGTGAAGGGTGTGTTGACCAATCCCGTAGGCGCGGAGCCATCCGGTGGAGCGTCGGAAAGGTAGCCCTGCCCGGTGGCGAAGATCTGTATGTACGATCCGCGCGCCGCGCAGTTACTGGTGCTGTTGATCGTATTGTCCTGATTCAGCACCGCCGCCTGCCGGTTGCGGCTGAGAAAGTCCAGCATGAAGATGCCTGGCGAGTAGGCGTTCATCTGCGGGATTCCCGCGGCCAGAACACGACCCGTGGAAGCCTGCACCACCTGCAGGTCCGCCGTTCCGCTGTTGGGCGTCCCCATGGGCACGATGAAGTTGATCTGGCTCGGCGATACGTAGGTCAGGGGCGCGGGCACTCCGTTGACCAGCACCTGGACGTCGCCCAGGGTGGTCGCCAGCGGAAGCGATGTAGTGGACTGCGTGGCGGCGCCGAAGATAGCAAGCCGGCTGTTGGGATCGCAGTTGCTTCCGGGCGAGCAAATGGAGGCAAACATGCCAGGAGCTAGCTGACGGTTCGTCAGGAAGTTGGCGCCGTTAATGGCCTGGAGGCCGGGATAGTAGATTGCGACCCGGTTAGTGACATCCGCCACAGCCAGGTCGCCAAACCCGTCTTGCACCACCGCGAGCGCGGCGCCGGGGGCCGAAACCGAACCCGTGGATGCCTGGCTAAACACCAGGGAGGCATACTTCGGAAATTTCTTGACAGTGCCGGTGGTATCGCCTACCCACACCTCGCCGGTCGCCTGATTCACAAACACGCCCCTGGGCGAAGTGACGCCTCCCAGTTGCAAGGTAGCGTGCGCGCCCGTGGGCGGGAGGTTGAGAATCTGGTCGAAGATCAGGACGCGGTTGTTTCCGCTGTCGGCAACATAGGGGCGCGCCTCACTGTCAGTCGCAATGTGGTGCGGAGCGCTCAATTTGTCGTCGGTGTTGCCGGTGGTGACCGTGAAAAAGTCGGGCTGGCCGAAGACCTTGGTCGCCGGCCTCCCGTTATCTTGCCCCGCGACAAACGTTACGCCCGGCGTGAAGGGGAAGAACAGCACCCGGTTATGGGCGGTATCGGAAACCAGCAGTCCGTTGTTTCCCGCAAACGCCAGACCGTACGGCTGGGACATCGTTGCGGGGCTGGGGTCTGTGATCTTGGTCGTGAAATTACTCTGCCCCAGCACCAGGTCGGCCTGCTGGGCCGAATTGCTGAAGGGGGCCGGAAACCGCAGAACGCGGCCGTTCCCGGAATCGGCCACGTACAAGTTGCCGGATGCGTCCACGACCAGGCCGATGGGCCGGCATAGCGTGGTTGGACCGGGGTGATCCGGATCGCCCGTCTGGTTGCAGAGACCGGAGTTGAAATCCTTCTGGCCGATTACGATATCCGCCTTGGCTCCGTATTTGACGGTGCGGAAGTCCTTGAAGCCGAGAACCCGGTTGTTGTAAGGGTCGGATACGTAGAGATGGGGTGTATCGGAGCTTAGGTCGATCGCCAGGCCGGCGTCGGCAACGGTGCCGCCGGAGGTCGCGGTCAGGAAATCAAACTCCCGCCCCTCGATCAGGTTCGGGGCTCGCATGTCGAAGCGATCCTGGCCTAGCACGCGCGTGGCCTGGCCGAAAGTGGAGCCGATGAGCGGCAGGTCCAGAACGCGGTTATTGCCGGTATCGGCGACGAACAGGTCGCTGCCAGAGAACGCCGCGGCGGTTGCCTGGTAGAGAGTGCCTGGGCCTGCCACCGGGTTGAATCCGACACCCATGTTCGGCGCTATGGAACTGTAACCCGCCTGCCCCACTACTGCCGTCGCCTGCGGCGGCACATTCACGTCCACGGGCCACTTGTCGATAGTGTCGAACATCAGGATGCGGCTCCAGGCATCGTCCACGATGCCGATCTTGCCGGCCGCGAAGAAGATTCCTTCCGCCTCTCCGAAAACCGACCTTTGCAGCTGGTCCTGGGAGGTCGCAGGCTGGCTGGCCGGGAATACGCCCATCAGTCGCGAAGCGGCCATTCCGCTGGTGAAGGGCGGCTTGAAAACCAGAACCCGGCTCAGGGCGCCGGTGCCGTCGGCATCGGAAACATAGAGGTAGCCGTTGGAATCGAACGCCACGGCGGAAGGAATCGCAAAGGCGTTCAGCGTCGTGCGTGTGGCAGTTGTGACGGCCGGTTGGACGGTCACAAAATCGAGCTGTCCCAGCTCCAGATCCGCCTGCAACGGGCCTCCGCCCGCCGCCACGTCGGAGCCCTTAAACCGCAGCACGCGGCGATTTCCAGGGTCGGACACCCAGAGGTTCCCGGCACTGTCGAAAGTGATGCTGGCCCGGAACGCCGAGTTCGCGGACGTCAAGGCGACCCCCTGCGCCGCTACCGCGCCCGTATAATTTGCCGAGCGGGAATTCAGGTTCGGCTGGCCGATATAGAGGTCGGGAAACTGCGAGCCTTGCGTTGCGAAAGGTTTGGGGAACCGCAGGATTCGGTTGTTGCCCGAGTCCGCGACGTACAGGTTTCCATTCGAATCCACGGCGAGCCCCGTCGGGCTGTTCAGGCCGGTCTGAAACTGCTGGCCCGGACCCTGAGCGCTCGTCCGGTACATGTCCTGCTGGCCGATTACCCGGTCGGCCGGCTGGCCGCTGGTAAAACCCGTGGCGTTCTTCCAGGCCAGGACACGGTTGTTGAACGTGTCGCTGACGTAGAGGATATTGGGCGTCACCGAGGTATCCAGGGCAATTCCATTCGGCCCCCATAACTCCCTTCCTTCTACCAGGTTGGGAGCCGAGGAAATAACCGAAAGCAACTCGGCCTGGGGATGTCCCACGATCCGGGACGGGATTCCATTCAACGGAACGAGAGCCTGAGGAAAAGACGCGGAGGCACCGGCAATAGCCAGGCCGAAAGCCAAGAAAAGATTATGTCTCATCGAGTTTCCAGGAGGACGCGACGCGGAGAACGTCCTAATGAGGATACCAAACGGCGGCGGACGTGAAAATACGCACCGGTACTGGCCATCACGCTGGCCGATCCCCTGATCCTCACCCCTGATACACTGGGAGTTGACTCAGAATGCCCCCCAAAAGCTGAGGGTTTGCGCCGTCAGCTACCTGAACACAGCCCCGCTAGTTTGGGGTATGCTACACGGGTCCCAACAGGGTTTGTTCGACCTCGAGTTCCGGGTCCCGTCGGGATGCGCCGAGCAACTGGCGTCGGGCGCCGCAGACATTGGGATCGTTCCTTCTTTCGAATTGACGCGCCAGGACCTCGAGATTCTGCCCGGCAGCGGCATCGCCTGCCACGGCCCGGTCCGGAGTATTCTGCTGATTTCCCGACGGCCAGCGCCGGAAATTCGGACGGTCGCGATAGACTCCGGTTCGCGCACGTCGGTTCAGTTGGCCAGGGTGATTCTGGATGCCCGGTACGGCGTCCGCCCGCAATGCATTCCGCACGCCCCCGATCTCGACGCCATGCTGAGCGTGTCCGATGCCGCCCTGATCATCGGGGACCCGGCCTTGCGGATCGATCCGGCCGGACTTCCGTACCAGGTACATGATCTGGGCGCCGAGTGGGTGGAGATGACCGGCCTTCCGATGGTATTCGCGGTGTGGGCCGGCCGCCGCGCCGTGGTGTCGCCGGAGGTCGTGGAGGCATTCCGTGAATCCTGCCGCTATGGCCGGGCTCGAATTGAAGAGATTGTGGCGGTGGAGTCCTCTCGCCGCCAGTTCCCGCCTGATTTGGTACGCGAGTACTTGTCGGCTCATATCGTCCACGAACTGGGTCCGGACGACTACCGCGGCATGCGGCGCTTCCTGGAAATGGCCACGGACCTGAGCGGGTTACCGGATTTTCGCCGGACTGCCGTTTGACCGGGGTCCCGTCGGTCTCCTATACTGGTTATTTACTACGATGTACATCTTGACTTTGTTGGTTCATATTGTGGTTTGCCTGTTCCTGATTGTGGTGATTCTGCTGCAGAGCGGGAAGGCGGCGGACTTGGCGGGGGCGTTTGGCGGCATGGGTTCGCAAACGGCGTTTGGCCCGCGCGGCTCGGCAACTCTGTTGTCGAAGGCGACCACGATTTCGGCGGTGCTCTTCATGCTCACGTCGCTGGGCCTTTCAATCCTGGCCACCAGAAACGCGGGGCTGGGCACGACAGTGCTTGAAGATATGAAGAATCCCCCGGCGAAGAGCGCTCCGGCTCCGGTACAGCAACGACCGGCGCCCGTGACGCCGCAGGGCGGCCATCCGCTCCCGCTCCCCGCTCCAGAGAACACAGCCCCGGCCCAGCCAGCGCCGGTGAAGAAGTAAAGTCCAACCTGCGGAGGTGGCGGAATTGGCAGACGCACTAGCTTGAGGTGCTAGCGGGAGCAATCTCGTGGGGGTTCAAGTCCCCCTCTCCGCACCAAATATTTCAATAGGTTACGAGCCGCTCCGAAATGGGCGGCTCGTTTTGCGTTTGGGCTGCAACGGTGTTTGCAACGGTCTGCAACGGTTTCCCGTGGTATGATTCCGGCGTATGGCGGGGCGATCCTACGGGGCAGGCACGATCTTCCAACGGGGCAAGGTTTGGTACGTTTCCTTCTGGGCTGACGGGCGGCAGATCCAAAAGTCTTCCGGTTCCACCAAGCGGCAGGACGCGGTTCGGCTGAGGGACCAACTCTTGGGCAAGAAGGCCCGTGGCGAGATGGGGCCCGCCGCCGCCGACAAGGTCACCTGCGGCGAACTCCTGGACGATTTGCTGGAGCACGCCAAGCATAACGTGAAGGCGTCCACGGAGAAGATCTGGAAGCTGGTCGCCGAAGCCAGCCTACGGCCGTTCTTTGGGCATCGAAAAGCCGCGACTTTGAGCACCGCCATCCTGAAGGAATACAGGCGCAAGCGGCTCGCGGAAGGTCGAAGTGAGGCGACCTGCAACCGGGAGTTGTCGATGCTCCGGACGGCGTTCAACCTCGGTCGCAAGTGCACCCCTCCGAAGATCCTAGTCGTCCCGTACTTCCCCATGGTCGCTGAGGCGCATGTTCGCCAAGGATTCCTCACCGACGAGCAATACGAGTTGCTTCGCGACGCGCTGCCGGATTACCTGAGGCCGCTGTTTGTGACGAGCTACTTCACCGGCGTCCGGCTCGGCGAGCTGCTTGCGATCCGATGGGACCAGGTGGACTGGGAGCAGGGCTTTATCACGCTGAGTTCTGCAGACACGAAGACTGGCCATAGCAGGGCGGTTCCAATCCTCGAGGGAGACATGAGCCACTGGTTGCAGTGGGCGCGTGAGAATGCCGATGGCTGCCCGGCCGTGTTCCACCGCGACGGAGTGCCGATCAAAGAGTTTCGGTTCACCTGGAGAAAGGCGTGCGCCGCCGCCGGCGTGCCCGAATTGAAGTTCCACGACCTGCGCCGGACTGCGGTCCGGAACATGCGCCGCGACGGGGTTCCCCAGGTTGTCCGCATGCGCATCTCCGGCCATCGCACCGATTCGATGGAGCGCCGATACAACATCGTCGATATCGAAGATATCCAGTCAGCCGAGGAGTTGATGCAGAAGCGGCGGAGAGATACCGCAGAGGACGCGGGTAAAGCTAACCGCGCCGCCCCTGGTGGCACATCAGGAGAGGACGAGACCAATCGCGACTCAGGCGCCGGAGGTGACGCACCCGGAGGAGGAGAAACGCTATGATGGGAGGTATGGAGCCGCGAATCCTGCGCGTGAGTGAAGCCGACGCGGTGCGCGACCTCGCCGCTATTCTGCAACGTGTGCAGGACGGCACGGAAGTCGTGATTGAGCGCGATGCGCAGCCTCTCGCGGTTATCCGCGCCGCGGCTCCCGAGCGGCGAACGATCTCAGAGTGCATTGCACTCGCGGAAACCCACGAGGAGGAATCCGGCGAAGGGCCGGTGCTCGATCCGGATTTCGCGGCAGACGTGGAAGATCGTGCGCGACCGGAAGCCGTGGAACCCGCCGACGTGGGGCTGATCCTTGACTCCAGCGCGGTCATCACCGGCGAGCGACGAGGCCACACCGTCCGGCAGATCCTGGAACAGTTCAGAAGCGAGTACGGAGAGACCCAAATCGGCTTGTCCGTGGTGACCATTGTGGAGCTCATCCCACGGAGTTCAGCGCGCCGGAACGGAAGAGCGCCGGCAGCGCCGCCAGGCTTTCGTGGAAGAACTGATCCGCGACGTGCCGGTGCACGTCGTCACCCTCGACATCGCCAGGGTCGCGGGGCGGATCGAGGGCGACCAGGCCGCACACGGCGTGACGATCGCCTTCGAGGACTTGCTGATCGCCGCGACTGCCTTGCAACTCGGGTTTGGAGTCGTCACGAGCAATATCCGCCACTTCGAGCAGATCCCTGGGCTGAAGGTGGTCCGGAGCTAGGCTCGGAGGGCGCACTTTTCTCGCGCGCCGTGCGGCGGATGAAATCACCGACGTGACCTCGGACACTCAGACGAACGTAGGGGAGAAGGCTAGACCTTATTCGTTTCGATCCAGCGGTCGAGGTCGCCGCGATCCAAGTGCACCCGCCGGCCCTTACGCACCACAACCAGTTCCCGTTTGTGAATCATGTGCTGGACAGCCTGCTCTGACCGGCCGATATAAGCCGCCGCTTCCTTCACCGTGAGCAGCCTGGCCGTTGGCCCTTGTTTTGACTGCCCTTGCTCGATCTGAGGAATGAGCTTCGCGGCGAGTTCCGTTGCCAGCGCACTCACGAACCGATCATCAAACATAGCCCCTCCCACCTTCCTGATGTTTCCTCAAGTTTGTATCGATACAAATGCATTGAAGCACAGTATTGCATACTCACTGAGTTTCATGGGAATATTGGGGCAGTGGAGCGAAAGCCGCAACAGCAGACGTTGTCTATCCGGATCTCGGATACGCTTCGCGAGTTCCTCGAGCGCTCGAAACAAATCCTCTCGAGCGGGCGCGGTGAGTCCGTGTCTACGTCCGACGTAGCTAAGATCTTACTGGAGTCGGCCAAAGAGGACCGGCTCGATTTTCGCCTGGAGGTAGCCGACCTTCAACGAGATCCAACAGCATCGCTCCTCGGCATCCGAAGGAAGTGGCAGGGCAAGCAGCCACTCGCGCGATCTGAGTGGGTGTTTCTCAGCCAGTACATCCAGGTCGCAACCGAAGATCTTGCCCAGAATGCCGCGCCGCCGCCCGCTCCGGCCTTCATCAGTCTGCTGGACGCATTTCTTGCAGTGCGCGGACTCCGCATGGACCGCGGAGTGTTGCTCGATCGCTACTACCTCGGAAACTTCGGTGTCCCCGAAGGTGCCGGCTTCAACGAGCGCCAACTCGATCCGGAACTCGTGCCGCAGACTGTCGCCGGACTGATCGATGGACTTCGCAAGGATCCCGGCGGGAGTAAGCCTCTCCTCGCCGGCCGCAGCTTCTACGTCGCTTTACGCGATGAGTCGATTGCCGACCTGATTGCCTTGAACCGGGCGCTCGAACCACACTTGCCGACTCTGTTCCGGCTGGCAGCGCGCGGGCACTGGATGCGCGAGCATCGCCCGGTACGTTCGCCGCGGGAAGATCCGGTGATCATCGCATCTGTGCCGCAGTTCGCGCAAGGCGGCTTTCTTCTGTCCGGCAACGTGAATGCCAAGGGCGAGATCTCGCTCTCCATCACGATGGAGCAAAAGAACGTCATGTATCCGCTTGGAGCGTTTCCGGAGATTCGAGAGTTCGCGGGGATGCTGGAGTACATGAGGGCGGGCGGCCTCTGGAACGGCGTTCACTTCCACGGCTATACCGTGCCGGGTTCAACCCAGAAGCCGATGGAATTGGCGTTCCGGCGCCATCGCGATGGGGTGTCGCTGGCATTTTCAATCGAGGAGTGGCAGCACCTGAGGGGGTTGATTGCGGCGGCGCTGACCGCGCCAAAGCTGCGGCCCTTCTGGGAGGAACTGGAACTAGTCTACGGCGAGTTGTAGCCAACCCACCGCAGACTGAGGGGACGACATGAAACCGCAGCAGAACAACGAAGGTCGTGGTGTGCCCGCGCTCACCGCGGAAAAACGAGTGATTCTTTCGATGGGCGGCAAAGGCGGGGTTGGCAAGACAAGCCTCATGACCGCTCTGACCGAATGGTTCGACGCCAAAGAGATTCCGGCTCAACTACTCGATCTAGACTCGGAAAACAAGGCACGAGGCTCGCTCGCCCACTTCTTCGGCGCCCGAGCGCCCAAGGTCAACATCCACACTCCGGCCGGCCTGGACGCATTCGTCGATCAACTCGTCGACGGCGCGCCCGTAATCCTCGCCGACATGGGCGCCGGCTCCGGACAGGTGACGCACGACTGGTTTGACCGGATGTATCCCGATGTGGCCGAAGCCGGCATCGCGTTCACCGCAATCGGCGTGGTCACTTCCGATCCGGCCAGCGTCGAATCCGTTTTGGCTTGGGCAGCGCGGCTGCAGAAGCGAACTCAATATCTGATCGTCGAGAATAGCGTTGCCCAGCACACCGACTTTCGGTACTGGAGGGAAAGCACCGAGGCGCTCGCGTTCCAGCGAATCTTCCAGCCAGCGGTGATCGCAATGGACTACCGTCTCCCTGAATTGGAGAACGCGGCGCGCAATCACGGCGTCACACTAGCCAGCATTGCGGATCGGGCGACGCAAGCGCCGGAGCTTCAGAAAGCATCGCTCGTGATGCGCGCCCAGAGCTACCGCCGGCGCATGTTCGCCGAGTTCGACCGAGTCAAGGAGTTGCTGCTGCCATGAGCGCAGATCCCGAAGCCGACCTGGTGGATCGCATCGCTCAGGATTTGCCGGCGGACGTGCGGGCGGCGTACTACCGCGAATTGAACCACTGCCGTTCGCTCCCCGAAAGCGACGAGATGCTGCGCATCCTGCGGGCGATGCAATTCCTCACGCTGCTGATGAGGCAAGTGCCGGACGAGGTGACCGCCGAGCGGGTGCGGCTCGAAGCCCTCTTCAACCAGGCGGTTCAGGAGCTACGAGGGTTCGCCGAGCGGGCCGGGGAGTATCGGTCGGTAATCGAGGACCGGCTGGCCGAACTGCCGGTCGCCGTCGCCGAGGGCCTTCGTCCTGAGCTGGTTGCTCGGGAGGTTAACGAGAGCCTACGGCAACAGTTCGCCGCCTCCACGATCCCGCAGACGGCGCACGCCATGACGGTCGCAGCAGCCGAGATGAAGGCCACCGTCGCGGATTTCACCAGGATGGCGGCGACGATTCATAATGAGCACCGCAGCACGGCGGCTCAGGCGAAACGCACGATTGCAGACTTGGAGAGTGCGGTTTCGCGGGCGGCAAGCACCGCGCAGCATGCAGCCGCACAGCTTTCAGAGTCCTTCCACAGGAGCCTTCACAGGTCCATCTACACGCTGCTCAGCCTCACGGCTGTCGTGGCTTTCGGGGTTGGGATGTTGTTCGATCAGTGGATCAGTACTCCCCAGACGGCGGGAAGTCAGCCTCGACCGGCTGACGTTTCTGCCCCACAAAAGGTCACGCCGAGAACGCCGCACTGATCTCTCATGCTTACGATTCGGGCCATGTCGGACGGAAAGGGCTACTCGGCGCGCCACCTGCAACACAGCGACTACTATGCCGAAGGCGAGCGTGTGGTCGGCAAGTGGATGGGGCGAGGCGCGGCGATGCTCGGTTTGGCGGGGCCAGTACAGGACCAGGATTTCGAGGCGCTCCGGCAGGGTCTCGACCCGCGAACAGGCGAGTTCATTCGACAACGCCAGGGTTCGGATCGAATTGGAAAGGACGGGGCGACACAAAGCCAGGCCCGCCATCTGTACGACTTCACGTTCTCGGCGCCCAAGTCCGTTTCCGTGATGGCCATTCTAGGGGGTGATGAGCGCCTGCGGGACGCGCATACGGAAGCCGTTGCGGTGGCTCTGGCGGAGTTGGAGGATCACTCGTGCGTCCGGGTTCGCCAGGGCGGGGCGAACGGCGATCGGCGGACCGGCAATCTGGCGGTTGCGGTGTACGAGCACGACACCAGCCGCGAACTGGATCCGCAATTGCACACCCACGCTGCGGCCGCCAACCTGACCTACGACGGCGCCGAAGCGAAATGGAAGGCGCTCCAGGCGAGCGGGATCTACGAGCGCCGCGCCTACCTGACGGAGGTGTACCGGAATGCTCTGGCCGCCCAGGTCCTCCATCTTGGATATGAAATCGATAGCCGACGAGACCATCGCGGCCGCGACAACGGATTCGAAATCCGCGGCGTGTCCGAGGAACTACTGACGCGATTTAGCCAGCGAAGCCAGCAACGAGACGATGCGATTCGCGCATTTGTGGATAAAACGGGCCGACAGCCCACCGACAACGAAGTCGCCATCCTGGTGCGCGAGACCCGAGCTGACAAGCTGATCGAGATTTCGACGGGAGAGGTTCGGCTTGGCCAGCGGAGCCGGCTCTCCAATGAGGAAAGCGGTCAACTGACGGAGTTGAGACGAGACGGCGCAGAAAGGGAATTTATCCCGGCGAGCGCCGCGCCGTCCCTTCGGCATGCACAGGACCACGTTTTTGAACGTGTATCCGTTGCCCGCGACCACGAGTTGCTCACCGAGGCTCTTCGCCACGGCCGCGGCCGGATCCGGATCGAAGAACTGAAGGGGCGAATGGCGACGCACGAATCGACGCGGCAACTGCTTCGGCACGGGGACGAGGTGGCGACAGCCGAGAGTTTAGAGCGAGAGCGAGACATGATCGAGGCCGTGAATCGAGATCAGGGCTGTTTCGATCCTCTGGGTAGAGGACGGGAGTTCGTGGCTGCGGACACTCTGCGCCCCGAGCAGAAGAAGGCGGTCGAGTTCGTCCTCGAAAGCCGGGATCGCGCCGTTGCGATCAGCGGCGCGGCAGGCGCCGGGAAAACCGCTACTCTCAAGGAACTTCGGCGCGGTCTGGCCGAAGGTGGCCGTGACATCGTCGCGGTTGCACCGACCATGAGTGCTGTCGCCGAGTTGCAGGCGGTCGGTTTCGCGGAGGCGGTGTCGATCGAACGCCTAGTTCAAGACCCGCGGAATCAGTCAGGTTTGAAGGACAGCGTGATCATCGTCGACGAGGCAGGCATGGTATCCGGCCGACAGATGGCCGCATTGATCGAATTGGCGCAACGGAGCGGCGCCCGCATCGTCTTTACCGGCGACACTCGCCAGATCCAGAGTGTCGAGGCCGGAGACGCACTGCGAGTGTTGGAGACCGAGTCCCGCCTGAAATCAGTGACGCTGCGGGAGGTCCAGCGTCAGACGGATCGCGGTTACCGGGCGGCCATCGAAGACTTGCGGCGGGATCCGGAAAGTGGTTTCGAACGACTCGATGCAATCGGCGCGGTCCGAGAAGTCGGCTGGAGTGATCGCGCAGCAGCCGTTGCAGAAGCATGGGGTCGAGCCCAGGGAACCAAAACCCGTTCTGTCCTGGTCGTCTGCGCAACTCACGACGAGATCGCCAGAGTGACGGATGCGATCCGGGAACGCCGGAAGCAGGCGGGACTGCTGGGCGACGCCCATTCGGTCGCCCGGGACGTGGCCCTCGGGTGGACCACCGCGCAGAAGGGTGATTGGCGGAATTACCGTCCCGGTCAAATACTGAGCTTTCACCGCGCCGTCAAGGGCGTCGAGCGAAACGCAACGGTGGAAGTGGTCCGCGCAGACGCTCGCGGCGTGGAGGTGAAGGGCGGCGACTGCGGCGAGCGGTTACTGACCAGGAAGCAGGTCCAATCGTTCGAGGTGTTCGAAAGGAAGAACATCGAGGTGGCCGTCGGCGATCAGTTGCTGCTCACCGCGAATCGCCGCCAATCGGGCTTCCGGGCTACCAATGGTGAGATTGTCACGGTCAATCATGTCGATGAGGGAGGGCGCGTATGTTTGAAGGACGGCCGGGTGGTCCCCCGGGATTACACGCAGATGACACACGGGTATGCGGTGACGGCGCACCGCAGCCAAGGCAAGACCGTCGATGAGGTGATCGTGTCGGCCGATGGAATGAGCCGGGAGCTGTTCTACGTAGCGGCATCGCGCGGACGTGACCGGATTTCGGTGATCACCAGCGACGCAGAAGCTCTCCGGTGTTCAGTCGGGCGTAGTGGGGCGAGACAATCTGCCACGGAATTGGCGCGGAAGGCCCTGGGGCAAGTGGACCGCGGAATCCGGCGGGGTTTCGATGCGGCCTGCCAACTGGTGAGACGCGCCGCGTTGCACCGTTCACCAGTCCCGCTACAGGCTTTGAGTCGGCCAATGCCGGAAAGGACGCTCCGTGAGCATGGCATCAGTCGATAATGAGCGACCGTGGCGAACCGGGCGGGAAGCAGAACTCCCTGGAACTGGTGCTGATCGGCAGGACCTACGTCCTGCCGTGGACCCAATTCCTTTACGCCGAGGGTGGTGAAGACGAGGTCCGCCTTGTCTTCGCTACACACGACGTCCTGGTCCGAGGAGCGGGCCTGCATGTGTTGTTGGCCGACGTCGCGGCGCACCGCCTGGTCGGACTGAACGAGCCGCTCCGCGCCGAGCGCTTCACGACGAGGACCGGTATGAGCATCCGGGAGTTGGTCGTCACGAAAGCGGAAAGCTGAT
Source organism: Bryobacterales bacterium (assembly GCA_963796485.1). GTDB lineage: Bacteria > Acidobacteriota > Terriglobia > Bryobacterales > Bryobacteraceae > CAWCDJ01. Next base: position 57,310 of record CAWCLV010000002.1, on the reverse strand, counting down.
GCTGAACCAGCCGCAGATCCAGGCGTTGCTCCACGACCTGCCAGAGCGGGCGATCCGGTCGGGCCTGGAGCCCTATCGCGAACTGGTGCTTGAGTTGCGGCGGCGGAGCTTCTCGTACCGGCAGATCGCGAAACTTCTCGTCGAGCGCTGTGGCTTCGAAATCAGCCACAGCGCGATCCACGATTTCGTACGAAAGCACGGCGCCACGCCGGCTCTGGTGAAGCCCAGCGGCTCGGAAGAGCCGCCGGCGGCGTTCGCTGCGGGCCGAAATCCGGAGCGGCGCGGTACTGACCCCTCAATCCGCGAGCGCATCGAGGCGCTGAAACGTCACAAGCCGGCCCCGCAGGTTGAGGAAACCGGCTTTCGCTTCGATCCAGCCAAGCCGCTTCACCTCGAAGACTAGCCCGTCTGAGTTCCGCGCAGCAAGGCACGGCAGTGCAAGGCTTCGGAGTGTTCGGTTTGGCGTTCGGTCGTTGTCAGGTTTCTGTCAAGTTGCCGTTCGCCGGACGTTCGGCGAACGTTCGCCTTACACGGGCCGAACAGCTCTCAAGAGCGGCCGGTTTGACGGTTCGTCGAACCGCGGGCATAACAAAGACACCATCCCTAAGCCTTCGGCTTAGAGTTCAGGATTGCCGCTCGTGAGACAATGCCGGTCGGCTCCCGTTCGGGATCAGCCCGGCTGCAGTTCGGCCGATGTTCGCTCGTGCCCCGCTGGGGCATGGCTTGTCCGAGACTCGTGCAAAGGGTACTGGATCGGCGTGCGGCACCGGATCACGACGGCCAACGGACCAGTCTCGGTTCAAATCCAGACCTGCTCCTCGCCGCGAGCCGCCACCTCAGCCTGAATTTGTTCGAGAAGCTGCGCGACGAACGCCGATAGAGCTTCAACGGACGGATACTCAAACGCCGTAGTGGGCGGCAGCGGATTGGCAACGATCGCCTGCACCCGGTTTCGCACCTCGAGGGCCAGCAAGGAATCGAGGCCCAAGGTGGCGAAGTCGGCGTCGATGTCTACCTGATCCGGCGGAAGACCTAGCACCATTCCCACCTGCGACCGGACCCATTTCCGCAGGCTGTTGCGACGTTCGCCGGCTTCGAGCTCGAGCAACGCCGGTATGTCGATGCCTATGTTGGCCCTGATCGCCGACGACGGCCCCTTGCTCCCTGCAGCCGAACCGGCGGCCGACGGCGCCGCGGGACGGACCTGTACCGACATAGTTGAGAACAGCGGCATCTCGAAGCCCGCCGGAACCTGCGCCAGCAGTTTCGGCCAATGAATCGGTACGGCCGCGCACTGCGCATGGCCGTTCTGGCTCATCAGCATGGCCAGTAATTCCGCGCCGTCGGCAGGCTCGATCTCTGCGATGCCTCTGCCGCTGATGCGGCGTCGGAGCGACTCGGCGAGTTCGGCCGCCATTCCCGCTTCCGCCCAGGGGCCCCAGTTGACGCTCAGCGCGGGCATGCCATGGGCCGCACGATAGTGTGCGAAGCCGTCCATCAAAGCGTTGGCAGCGGCATAGTTGCCTTGGCCCGGAGCGCCGAATAGCGACGCAATCGATGAGAAAAGGACGAAGAAGTCGAGCGGAAGCTTGAGCGTCGCCTCATGCAGATTCCAGGCGCCTCGCATCTTCGCGTCCATTACCCGCTCAAAGGATGGCCAGTCCTGCTGTAGCAGGAGCCCGTCTTCGATAATTCCGGCCGAGTGAATGATGCCCCGGAGCGGCGGGAATTCGCGAGCGACGCGAAGCAGGGCGCGGGCGACGTCCGAAGGATTGCCGACATCGGCCTGAAGGGCCAGCACCATCGCCCCCGAAACTTCGAGTCCCGCAATGACGGCGCGTTCCCGGGACCCAATCTCGCGGCGGCTCAGGAGCACGATGTGACGGGCTCCACGACCGATCAACATTTGCGCGGCCACCATTCCGAGCGCGCCGAAGCCTCCGGTTATCAGGTAAGAGGCATCGTCCCGCGCCCGGAAATCGTGGTTGAGTACGGCCGCAGAGGGGACGCGCTCCAACCGCTCGACAAAACGCTTGCCATCGCGGAAACTCACCACGTTCTCGCGGCTGGGAATGAGCAGTTCGCGACACAGTAGGTCCGCGACGTCGGCGGAATCATCGATGTCGGCGTGAACCATCTGCAGTTCGGGGTGCTCCAACGTTATCACCCGGGCGAGGCCGTTGATCGATGCCTGCTGAAAGGCGGTCGGGACCGTGCCCACCGGGCAGGCGTTCCTGGAAACCAGGCACAGCCGCAGACGCGCGGGCAATCGCGCGTTGCCGAGCGCCTTCACCAGGTGCAGGGTGCCCGCGCAGACGTTTTCCTGAGCAGATTCGAGATCAGCCAGCCCAGCCGGCATTCCGGCATCGATCGGCCATAGGTTCACGATGTAGCGGAGCGGTACGGGAATCGAGCTCAGACGGTCGATGAGCCAGCGGGAATCCGCGACGCGGGCCGGGTTGAGCTGGAACGTATCTCTTCGTTCGGAAGGCTGGTCGCCCCGCCTCACGAACAGGCATGCCAGCCCCTCGCGCTCCAGGCGTCGGCCCACCTGTTCGGCGACGCCGCTTTCGTCGGCGAGGATCAGGCAGGTGCCGCCCGCCGCCGCCGTCGAACGCCCTTCCAGAGGCTGATCCATCCACGTCGTCTGGTACAAGTGGCCTGCCAGGCGTTCCCGCCACCAGCGCCGCAGAATGCCATCCTGCATGCTCCGGAACGTGACACCCCGGAGCGTGATCACGAACTGTCCGTCCTGGTCGAGTACGTCGATATCGACGCAAACGGTGTTCGGCCCCTGGTCGCCCTCCTCGAATAAGACGTTCACAGTAAGTGGGCCCTCGGGCTTCTTCAGCAAGGTCACCAGACCTATCTGCTCCGGCATGTAGAGAGTGCTTCGCCCGGTCAGGGAGAACGATGGCAGCGCAGCCCAGGTGACCTGCAGGCAACAATCTAGAACCGTAGGGTTGAAGACGTAGGTGCGATGCTGCGGGTCCGGCGACGTCTCGATCCGGGCAGTCGCGAATCCGTGGCTCCGCTGCATGTGAGTGATCCGGCGGAAGGGCTCGCCATGGTCCACACCCTGGTTTGCCAACGCTTCATAAAACTGGCTCTGGGCGACTTCTGTCATCGATTCCGGGCGATCCGGCGAAGACAGGGGAGTGCCAGCGGCGACGGCCGGTGCGCTGGCTGCCGCGACGACGACGGCGCGCGCATGGACTCTCCAAACGTCCGGCTCCTGCGACTCGGAGCTGCACACCGAGACGGAATAGCTGCCGTTCTGGTCGGAACAGATGGTCTGGAGAAGGATGTGGCCGTGCTCCGGGACGATCAGTGCTTCCGAGATCTGAAAGTTCGAAACGCTGAGCGGTTCTTCCGAATAAATCTGGCGGGCAGCCTCCAGTATGGCCTCGAGAATCGCGGTCGCCGGGATCACGATCTTGTCGTGAAAGCGGTGTCCGGCGGCAAACTCAGGGGAGTCCGCGCTGATCTCGGACTCGAAGACCAGACCGTCGATAGCGGGCGAGCGCAGTCGTTTGGCCGCCAACGGAAAGCCGATAACCGCCGGTGCCTCAGTCCGGCCGGCGCCCGTCCCTTCGCTGATCCAATACCGCTCCCGCTGGAACGCATACGACGGCAGCGCCACCCGCCGCCTCCCGTACCCCCGGTCGTACTCCCCCCACTTCCACTCCACTCCCTGCGTATACAACACCCCCGCCGCTTCCACCACCCGCTCCCATTCCCCGCGCCCGCGCCCCAAAGTGCTCACCCATTCCCCCCCCAATCCCATCCCTTGCCCTAATCCCGTCAACACCGACCCCGGCCCCACTTCCAGAAATACCCCGCACCCCTGCCGCCTCAACTCCTCCACCCCGGCCCCGTACTCCACCCCCTCCCGCGTGTGCCGCCGCCAGTATCCCGCCTCCCCCATCTCCGCCCCGCCCATCCTCCCGCTCAGGTTCGACACCATCCGCAGCTTCGGCGCCTTCGGCCCCGCTTCCGCCACCCGCCGCTCCAACCCATCCAGCACCGGCTCCATCAGCGCCGAATGGAACCCATGCGACACCCGCAGCCACCGGCTCTCCACTCCTCCCCGCCCCAACTCCGCCACCGCCGCTTCCATCGCCTCCGCCCCGCCGCTCATCACTACATTCCCCGGCCCGTTCACCGCCGCGATCGATACCCCGTGCCGCCCCGCCACCGACTCCACCACCCCGCGCTCCCCCAGCACCGCCGCCATCCGCCCCGCCGCGCTCCCCTGCATCAGCCGGCCCCGTTCCGCCACCAGTCGCAGTCCCGCTTCCAGCTCGAATATCCCTGCCACCGTCGCCGCCACATACTCCCCGACGCTGTGCCCGCCTACCGCCCACGCCTCCAATCCCCAGCTGCGCCACATTTCCCACAGCCCGTACTCGATCGCGAACAGCGCCGGCTGCGTGTGCTCCGTCTGCTCCAATCGATCTTCCCCGCTCTCCCACAACAGCTCTTTCAACCCGCCGCCCAGGATCTGGTCGCACCGGTCGATCGCCGCACCAAACACCGGCGCCGACTCGTACAGCTCCTTCCCCATCCCCACGTACTGCGACCCTTGCCCGCTGAACAGCACCGCCAGCTTCGGCCGTTCCCCGGTCGCCGCTCGCCCCGTTCGCACCCCCACCGCGCGCCCTTCCCTCCCCCATCCCCGCAGCCGCTCCGCCAGTTCGGCGTTGCTCCGCCCCACCACCGCCACCCGATGCGGAAAGTGCGTCCTGCCTGCTCCCGCCGTGTGGCATACGTCCCCCACCGCCGCTTCCGGATGCTGCTCCAGCCACTCCGCGTAGCGGCCGCACTGCTCCTTCAGCGCTCCTTCGCTCCGCGCCGATACCGGCAGCAGGTGCCACCCCCGGTCCGGCCCCCCTTCCCGCACCGCCTGTTCCGGCGCTTCCTCCAGCACAATGTGCGCATTGGTCCCGCTGAACCCGAACGAGCTCACCCCCGCGATCCGCCGGCCCTTCGCCGGCCTGTGCCACTGCTCCAACTGCACCGGCACACGCACCGCCAGCTGTTCCCAGCGGATGTGCGGGCTCGGCTGCTCGAAGTGCAGGTGCGCCGGAATCTGACCATGCTCCAGCGCCAGAACGGCCTTGATCAGTCCCGCCACGCCGGCCGCGGCCTCCAGGTGCCCGATGTTGGTCTTCACCGACCCGATCAGCAGAGCGTCCTGCCGGGAGCGTCCCTGGCACAGCGCCGCGCCCAGGGCTTCGACTTCGATCGGATCGCCCAGCGAAGTCCCGGTGCCGTGCGCTTCGATGTAGCCGACCTCGTGGGGCTGCACCCCGGCGTTGGCCAGAGCTTCGCGGATCACCGCTTCCTGGGCCTTGCCGTTCGGCGCGGTCAAGCCGCTGCTGGCGCCATCCTGATTGACGGCGCTGCCGCGAATCACCGCGTGGATGCGATCACCCGCGCCCAGCGCGTCGGAGAGCCGCTTCAGCACCACTACGCCGCACCCTTCACCGCGCACATACCCGTCCGCACGCGCGTCGAACGTCTTGCAGAGACCATCGGGCGCCAGCATCCGTGCGTTAGATGCCATGATTCCGCCGTGAGGGCTGAGCATCAGACTGACTCCCGCCGCAATCGCCGTGGTGCACTCGCCGAGCCGCAGGCTTTGGCAAGCGGAGTGCACCGCGACCATGGACGAAGAGCAGGCTGTGTCGATGGGGAAGTTCGGGCCGTGGACGTCGAGGAGGTAAGCGAGCCTTCCGACGGCGATGCTGTGGGCCACACCGGTTCCGAAGTGCGCGTCCATGCACTGCTCACCCCCCTGGGAGAGCTGTACGTATAGGTAGTCCGACGTCGATACTCCCAGATAAATGCCGGTCGCGCTGCCCGCCAGCAAAGCGGGCGGAATGCCCGCGTCTTCGAGCGCTTCCCAAGTCAGTTCGAGCAGGAACCGGTGCTGTGGATCGATTCGGCTGGCCTCCCGCGGCGAGATCCCGAAAAACGTAGGGTCGAAGTGATCCACCGGCGCAGTGAGGAATGAGCCCCGGCGCGTGTAGATCTTGCCTGGAACCGGTGCGCCCGCGGAGTAAAACTGATCGACGTTCCAACGGCTGGAGGGCACGTCGCCGGTTGCATCCGCACCGGTCGCGAGCACTCGCCAGTATTCTTCGAGGGTATCGGCTCCCCCGGGGAAACGACACGACATGCCGACAATCGCAATGGGCTCGTTTCTGGAGCGTTCGCTTTGACGGAGTTTCTCCTCCATCCGCTCCAGCGCAGTCAATGCGTCCTTGAGAAGCTGGCGGCGATCCGATGGTTCCGTTGGGGAGGTCTGCAAATTCATTTCAGTTGTCTCAGTTTTGCCGACAGCATGGCCGCCAGCTCGGACTCGTCTTCGTCCATGGCGGTGTCCACCGCCGGAACAGTCCGATCGTCGGCGGTATTGCCTGCTTCACTGAGCAGAAAGACGGTGAGTTGGTCAATCGTCGGGTAATTGAACAACAGTGAGGCAGGTAAAGGCTTGCCGAGCTGACGGCTGAACGCATTCCTCAAATCTATCGCCATCAGGGAATCGAGGCCCAGATCGCTGAGCGAGCGATCGTAAGGGATTCGCTCGGAAGGCCGCATCCCCATTACCCGGATTACTTCCGCCTCAATCGAGCGACGCAGGCGCGATTCGTCGTCCTCGTCGGGAGCGGCGGAGTGCTCGGTGGTCCGCGTCTCCAGCCTCAGGCTTTCCGGCAGCACCTCCAACAGCAGGCGGGACTCCGCCAGATCAGGCGCACTGCGGTGAAATTGCGGCCAGTCGATGGGCAGCACCGCCCGCTGCGCATCGCGAAGAGACATCAGGCTCTCTGTCGCGATCAGGCCATCGGTGAGGGCGATCGAGCGAAGCCCGGAGATGCCGATCCGCCCCCTGGCGGCGTTGCGGGTCGCTGCCCCCACTTCGCCCCAGGCTCCCCAATTGATCGCCATCGCGGGCTGGTCCAGGGCCGCGCGGTAGTGGGCGAGCGCATCCAAGTAGGCATTGGCGGCGCTGTGATTCGATTGGCCGGGTGAGCCGACGAGCGACGAGCCGGACGAAAACAGCAGGAAGAAGTCCAGCGGCTCTTCCAGGGAAAGTCGATGGAGATTCCACGATCCGGCCACTTTGGCTGCCAGAACGCGCTGGAATCGCGCCGGTGTCTGGTGCGCGATGATGCCATCATCCAGAGCGCCGGCGCTGTGGATGATACCTTTCAGCCGTGCCGAGAGGGACCCCGCGGCCTCGATCGCGGTTCGCACCACGTTCTCGTCGGCAACGTCGCCACGGATCACGACGATCTCCGCTCCCTGCCGGCTCCATTCCGCCATCGCATGTTCGGCCCGTGCGGAAGGCGCACTGCGGCCCATCAGAATCAGGCGCCGGCCGCCGCGCCGAACGAGCCACCCCGCCACTTCGAGACCGAGGCCGCCAAATGCCCCCGTCACCAGGTAAGCGCCGCCAGGATCGATGGCGTAATCCTTGCGCGCCAGCGGCGCCGTGGCGAGCCGCCGGACCAGTACGGACTTGCCGCGAATTGCAATCGCGGGCTCGCCCGCCGGCGGATCGGCGAAGACATGTGCCAGCGTCGCCGTGGATTCGGACGATGAATCCAGGTCGACGCAGACGACCGGGATTTCGGGATTCTCGAGGCTCAGCGTTCGCGCAAAGCCCCAGAGCGTGGATTGCGCAAGCTCCCAATCGCTCCGCGGCGGCCCGGCCTCCTGCGCGTTCCTGGTGACAAGCCAGAGCCGGGGACGCTTGGACTGCTCGACCGCGAGCAAGCGCTGAACCAGCGACAGGGCGTCGCTCAGTATGCACTCGGCCGGCGCAGGCTCCCGGTCGGGAACGTATACCAGGTCGGTTGCGAGCGAGAGCACGTCCGCGTCGGCGAGGGCGTCAGTCCGAATGAGGCTCGCAGTTTCACCGCCCATCGCCAGCGCTTGCGAAACCCGCTCCGCGTCCTCGGCGTTATTCGAGATCACCACCCGCAGCCGGTCTTTGGCTCCGGACGGAGTTCGTGCCAGGAAAATACACTGCTGATCGAGCAGCGAGAACTCGGGATTCCTTCTCGGCGCTTCACAGGCGTCTTCAAAACCCTCCTCGCTGAGCAGCTGAGTCCAGCCCGCGCGCGAGATCAGCGGGTACGACGGCCGCAGGTCGTGATCGGCGAAGCGCCACCAGCCTTCAGTGAGTCCGACGGTGATGTCACCGAACCGCTGGGGCACGGTCCCTTCCAGCAGGACCAGCAGTCCGCCGCGCGCCAGCAGCGTTTTCACGTGCGCCAGGGTTTCGCGAAGGCTCTTAGTGGCATGCAGTACGTTAGAGGCGACGACGACGTCGAAGGAGTGGGGCTCGAACTGTTGCTGCTGCGGGCTCTGTTCGATATCGAGCTTCCGGTAGCGCAGCTGCGGCCGATCTGCGAATTTCGTACGCGCCCGGTTCAGGAATACCGGCGACACGTCCGTGAACGCGTATTCGAACTCCGACCCTTCGAGCGCCTCGAGGATGCTCCGGGTAGTGGATCCCGTGCCGGCGCCGATCTCCAGGATGCGCGTGCGAGATGCCGGAGAGTGGGAGCGGATTTCGCTAAAGATCTCCGCGATCAACGAATTAAAAACCTGAAAGCCGGGCGAACGCTCGTACATGTCCTCTGCGAGGTCGGCGGAGCCGCCGGGGAAGAGCACGTCGAGGGGCTCCAATTGCCCCCGCATCACTTCCGCGAGAGCGGTTCCGCACTGGAAGGTAAACTGGATCTCCGCGCGGAATTTCGATTGGTTGTTCAGCAGCCTCGCGGCCAGGTCGTGCGAAGACGCTCCGCCCGGAGCTGTCAGAACGCGCCATTGGTCCGCTTCGAACGCGAGAATGCCTTCCTGCACCAGAATCTCGAGGATCCGGGCCAGAAGCCGCGCGTGCCGCGGGAGCACCCGCAGTTCCCTGGCGACGTCGGGCGTCATCGGGTGGCGATCCCGCAACCGCCACCCCAGCTTCTCGATGGCTTCGACGATATAGGCAACGCAAAGCTCGTCGAACTCGGGCTGAAACTCATCGTATGTCGCGGCGTCTTTCTGGCGACAGGTGTCCGGAGCGCTCGCGTCCAATTGCCGCACCAGTTCGCGCACCGACGGCAGCCGCGCCGACGCGGGTTCCTGCACTTCGATCTCCCGCCACACCACTTCATACACGGACCGCGCCAGCAGGTCTGGCAGATCGGCCGTCCCCTCCATTTCGCTGTGAGCCGGCGGGCGTCTGGCCGGACCCGCGCTCGCAATCCAGCAGCGTTCCCGTTCGAAAGGATAGGTTGGCATGGCCACGAAACGGCGCCCGTACGGCGCATCGAAACCGGCCCAGTCCACCGCGGCGCCATGCACGTAGAGCCGTCCCAGGCTATTCAGGAGCGTCTTCCAGGGAGAGGCCTTGCGATCGAGGGACGGCAGGTACAAATTACCGCCGTTTTGCGCGCTTTGCCGGGCGAGAGAGCATAGGACGGGTGATGGGCCGATCTCCAGGAAAACGCGGCAGCCGGCACGCTCGATTGCCTGGACGGATGCCGAGAAAAGCACGGGCTTGCGCACATGCTCCAGCCAATACGAGGCGCGGGAGAATTGTGCGGTATCGGCAATCTCTCCGGTCAGGTTGGATGCGAGCGGCACCTGGAGCCGGTGAAATGAAACGCTGCTGACCACACGCTCAAACTCATCCAGAATCGGGTCCATCAGCGGCGAGTGGAAGGCACGCGAAACCGGCAGGTACCGCGTCTCGACGCCGCGGCTCGCCAGCTTCGCAACGGCTTCCCGCACCTCCGCGGTTCCGCCGCTCAGGACCACCTGGTTCAGAGCATTCACCGCGGCCACCGAGAGCCTGCCGGAGAATCGCCCGATGACGTCGCCGGCGACCGACAACGGGCAGGCAGCGGAAATCATTGCTCCCGCAGGAGCGGCCTGCATCAGGCGCCCGCGTTCCGCCACCAACCGTAACCCGTCTTCGAGTCCGATCAAGCCGGAGACGCACGCCGCCACGTACTCGCCCAGGCTGTGACCGGCGGCAATCGACGGCTCGATGCCCCAACTGCGCCACAACTCCGCCAGCGCGAATTCGAACGCGAACAAGGCCGGTTGAGCATGGCTGGTCTGGTCGAGCAGCCGGTCATCCGAGGCGAACAACACATCTTTGAGCGGCGTTCCCAGCCTGCCGCCGAGGATCCCGGCGCAACGATCGATGGAAGCGCGAAACACCGGCGACGAATCGTACAACTCGCGCCCCATGCCCGGGTAGTGCGAGCCCTGTCCGGTGAACAGGAAGGCAATCTCCGGCGCGGTCGGGCGGCTCTCGCCGCGAATCAACTGATCCTCTTCGTTGACGAGGATTCGGGAGGCCTCGGCGGAGGTAGCCGCCACGATGGCGACACGTTCCTCAAAATGCGCTCTACCGGCCGCCATGGTGTAACAAATATCGGGAAACGGTTCGCGGAGCGCGGCAGCGGTCTGCGATCGCAGCGAGTCGAGCGCGGTGCTCGTCTTCGCCGAAAGGGGCAGGATGTGCAACGGCCGGTCGGCCGCCACCGGGCGAGGCGCCTCTTCCCGGTACTCTTCCACCACGAAGTGTGCATTCGTGCCGCTGAACCCGAACGAGCTCAGGCCCGCCAGGCGCTTCCCGCCGTGGGCCTCCCAAGGCGTCAGGGAAGCCGGAACCCCGATCCCCGGGCTCCAATCGATGTGAGGGCTCAGCGACTCGAGATGGAGTTGGGGCGGCAATTCCGCGTGCCTCATGGCCAGCACCAGCTTGATCAGACCGGCAATGCCCGCGGCGGCTTCGAGGTGGCCGACATTGGCCTTGATCGATCCGATCCACAGCCGGTTTTCGGGTTCACGGCCATCCGCGAGCGCCGCCGTCAACGCGCGAACCTCGATCGGATCGCCTAGGGCGGTGCCGGTTCCGTGCGCTTCGACGTAGCTGATTTCCGAGGGCTCTACTCCGGCATTGGCCAGTGCAGCACGGATGACGACCTCTTGCGCGGCGCCGTTTGGCGCGGTGAGGCCGCTGCTTCTGCCGTCCTGGTTGCAGGCCGATCCTCGAATCACTGCCAGAATGCGGTCGTCCCGAGACTGGGCATCGGAGAGACGCTTCAGCACCACGACGCCGCAGCCCTCGCCGCGCGTGAATCCATCGGCCCGCGCGGAGAACGGCTTGCATCTTCCGTCCGGAGCCATCATGCGGGATTTCGACAATGCCACCGTCAGTTCCGGCCGCAGCACCACGTTCACTCCGCCGGCGATCGCCATGTCGCATTCGCCGGTCCGCAGCGACTGGCAGGCCAGGTGCAGAGCCACCAGCGATGAGGAACATGCCGTATCGATGGCGATGGCGGGTCCCTGCAAACCCAACGCATACGCAATACGCCCCGCGGCAATCGAGTGCGCGGTGCCGGATGCGAGATAGGCGTCGATTTGATCGGGGTGCTGCGACAGGAGCAACTGCGCATAGTCCGAATTGCAGATGCCGACGAATACACCGGTAAGGCTGCGCGAAAGGCCCGAGCCGGCGTGACAGCCGTCTTCCAGGGCGGCCCATACCGTCTCGAGCAGAAGGCGTTGCTGCGGGTCCATACTCGCAGCTTCCTTGGGGGAAATGCCGAAGAAGCGATGGTCGAAACGATCGACGCCTTCGAGAAATGCGCCCCAGCGCGTAGCCGCTTTCCCTGGCTTATCGACATCCGGATCGAACCAGTCCTCCAGGCTCCAACGGTCGCCCGGGATCTCCGTGACCAGGTCGCAGCCGTCATGCAGCTTCTGCCAGAGCCCGTCCGGGTTCTCGACGCCGCCCGGCATCCGGCAGGCCATTCCCACGATCGCGATCGGTTCGGGAAGAGAGCGCCCGGGGGACACAGCCTGCTCGAGTGCCTGCACCTTCTCGTTCAACTGCGCAGCCAGCAGGGCCAGGCGCTTGGGCGGAAGGTTGGCGATACGTTCCAGAAACTGTTTCATCTAGGCCTCCATCCTGCTGTTCAACTGCCGGTCAACTTCTTCGTCGGAAAGCTCCGCAAGTTCAGCGACCAGGTCGAGGCCATGGGACGGCTGTTCCGCTGCCGTGGCGGGGAATATTGTGAGGTGAATGTGCTCCGCCAGCCGATTGAGCGTCGGGTGATCGAAGAGCAAACTGGCGGGGAATGCGCGGCGAAAGGCCACGCCGAGTTTGTTCCGGAATTCGAGCGCCATCAGTGAATCGAGCCCGAGCTCGCTGAGGGGCTGGTCCGGGTCGGCCGTGGTTCCGCCGGCCAGACCCAGCACACCGGCCGCGATGTGCTGCAACTCCAACATCAACTCCCGCCGCTGCCGGCCGGCGGGAAGGGTCTGCAACCGCTCGAAACAGGAGCTTTCAGGCGGCACGGCGGCGGTGTTGCGCTTTTTGCTGATCTCGCTCAGCAACGTTCGTCCGAGCGCGCCGGCGCTCTGCGCGAGTTCGTCCCAATCCGCGGGAATAACGCCGGCCTGCACGGCGCCCATTTTAATAAGACGCTCGAGCGTCTCGAATCCCAGCTCCGGCGTGATGAGACGGACACCTCTGCCCGCCGCCATTCCCGCCGCGCCGGTACGGACCGCCGCGCCCGCGCCCGACCAGGCTCCCCAATTGATGCTCAAGGCGCAGGTTCCCTGCGTGCGGCGGTGATGCGCCAGCCAATCCAGGAAGGCATTGGCGGCCGCGTGGTTAGCTTGTCCCCGCGAACCGAGCATGGATGCCGCGGAGGAGAAGAGGACAAAGTGGTCCAACGGGCAGCCGTGTGTACTTTCATGCAGGTTCCAGGCGCCGGCGACCTTGGCCCGGAAGACGCGCTCGAATTTCGCGGCTGTAGTCTGGACCAGCGTGCTGTCGTCGAGCGTTCCGGCGCTGTGAAACACGCCCCGCAGCGGTTGTTCCGCGCTCTGAACGGCCCGCGTCACGTCGTCGCGCCTGCCTACGTCTCCGGTGCAGACTTGGACGGAGGTACCGGCGGCTCGCATGAGGTCGATGCGCGCCAGCGTCCCGGCATCGGGGGCGCGACGGCCCATCAGCACCAGCGTACCGGCGCCGCGGCGCGCCAGCCACTCGGCAGTGAGCAGTCCCAAACCCGATAGCCCGCCCGTGACCAGGTACGCGGCGTCGCGCCGGATGGGGCATTCGGCGGGAGCGTTGGCCAGCACGATCTTGCCGACGTGGCGCGCCTCCATCATGAAGCGGAAGGCCGCCTGGGCATCTTCCATGCCGAACACGCGCATCGGCAATGGCGCGAGATCTCCTTTCCGGGCCGCGTCGAGAAGCGTCTGCAGGGCAGGCCTGAGGCTGGCAGCGTCGTTCTCGAGGGGACCGGCGAGATCGATGCGATGGTAGTGGATGTCCGAACGGATGGCGCGGGCCTTCTCTGCGTCAAACTGGTCGGCCTTACCGATTTCGAGAAAGCGGCCGCCGCCGGCGAGGGCTGCCAGACCGGCCGGAATGAAATCGCCTGCCAGCGAATTCAGCAACAGGTCTACTCCGCGGCCGCCGGTTGCTTCGCGCGCCTGGCGGCCGAATTCCTGCGATCGCGAGTCAAAGACGTGCCGGATTCCCAGCGCCCGCAGATAGTCGCGCTTTTCCGCAGAACCGGCGGTGGCCAGGATTTCGGCGCCCGCGCGCTGCGCGCAGCGGACAGCCGCCAAACCGACGCCTCCGGCGGCCGCGTGGATTAAAACGCGGTCTCCCGCCTTCATACGGCCCACGTCCAGCAGCGCATATCTGGCCGTCAACGGAGCCAGCAGCAATCCGGCAGCAGCTTCGAAGCTTATCGAGTCGGGCTTGCCGAAGACCAGCGTCTCCCGAGCGATCGCGTGACTGCCGAAGCAGCCGGGAGCGATGGCCGCCACGCGATCGCCGGGATGAAATCGAGAGACATCGGCGCCTACGCGGGTCACCACGCCGGCGCATTCGCTGCCCATCGGCGACGCATCGCTCCGCATGCCGAGCGCATTCGCGAGATCGCGGAAATTGAGGCCCGCGGCGTGAACGCGGATTTCCACCTCATCGCCTGCGAGGCCGCGGGAGATGAGCGGGTGGATGGCAATACCGTCGAGTCCCGGCCGGTCGCTCCTTATCTCGAAAGGCTCCGGCAGCCGCGGCGACACGCGCTCCAGTCTCGGGACGTAACGGGCGGCCGAGCGCACCGCCACCAGGTTCTCGCCGTAATTGGACGACACCTCCGCCAGCACCGCGCGCAGCGAAGCGTCCGGATCTGCATGGGGATCCAGATCGATGTGAAGACAGCGCAGTTCCGGGTGTTCGAGCGCGGCCACTTTGAGAACGCCCGAAAGGACCGATCCTCCCCCCGGCGCCGGCGTCGCCTGTCCGGGCGTCACGCTTTCGATACCGGCCGTGACCACACAGAAACGGGCGGCGTCCGGTCGCGACGCAAGCGCCTTCACCAGAGAAGCCGCGGCGACGCACAGCTTCGTTTCCTGGTCGAGTACCTGTTCCGCCGGCATGCCGCTGGCAAGTTCGGCGCCGGTCCGGAAGTGCGCCACGATCTGGGAACAGCATTCGCCCTCGAGCAGGCTCGCAGGATCCTCGCTTATGGTGGCAGTGACGCAGCGCTCTCCCAACCGCTCGAGCGCCTCCACGAGACCGCTCGACTCGCCGTCCGTGAACACAATGTGCAGACGATCAGCGGCCTTCGGCGGAACCGCCCGCGCCATGATGAGCGCATTGCCGATCGTGCTTCCCGGTGCGCCGGCCTCTGGCAGCACCTGAGTCTGATCGAAGCCGCTGTGCTCCAGCAGCACGCGCCAGGTCTCGGCCGGCGCCGTGGTGTGGCTGGGCCGCGATTCGCGATCGCGGAACTTCCACCAGCCGGGAGTCAGCCCCACGGTCAGATCCATCCACGGATGGGGCTTCACGACTTCCAAAAGGAAGAGCACGCCTCCGGGACGAAGCAAGCGACGCACGTGACCGAGGACGGTCGTCAAGTCCTCCGTTGCATGCAGCACGTTCGAGGCGACGATGAAATCGAAACTGCTCTCGGTGAAACCCTGGTCAACCGGATCCCGTTCGATGTCGAGCGTGCGGAATTGGATGAACGGATGGCGCTCCAGAGTCTTGGTTGCGGCGAAAGCCGCGGAGACATCGGTGGCGATGTATTCGATGCCTTCGTCCAGAAGGGGCGCGATCCGAGCCGTTGCCGAACCGGTGCCGGCGCCGATTTCGAGAATGTGCACCGGGCCGTCGCCCATCGCCCGGCGCGCCTCGCGCACGGCCGCGGCCAGGGTCTCGTTGAATGCCACAGCGGCAACCGACTCGTGATACAGGCGTTCGGAAAGGGAGAGATCGCCGTTCGGAAACAGGAGTTCGAGCCCGTATTGCCGTCCGGTGAGGACATCCGCCAGATGCGGACCCGTGGCCGCCAGAAAATCGAGTTCCGGCCGGCACGTCGGGTACGCATCGATCAGTCGCCGCAGCAGAACGTTGGCTGCCTCGCCTTGTGGGCGCTCCACTGCCGGCCAACCCGCGTCTTGCAGGATGTGGAGCATTCTGTCGAAAAGCGCGCGGTGCTGTGGCAGGATGCCCAGTTTCGCCGGCAGTTGCTTTGCCTCGATCGAGGCGACGGGTGCGAGGTTCCAGCCAAGCCGGGCGCACATCTCCTGGATGTATAAGATGCACAATTGCTCAAAATCGGCGGCGAATTCCGGGTATCGGCGCAGTTCCGTTCGTTCGAATGCCGCGGATAATTGTGCCTCGGCGGCAGCCCGCACGCCCGTCAGCGACACCGCAGGCAAGGGTTCCCGCTTCCACCGCACTTCGCAGAGACTGTCATCGACCGTCGCGCCGGTCTCCCGGGCGCTCGATGCAACGGCGCGGAAGCGTATTTCGTTCAATTCCGCGATGGGGTTCCCGGCTGGATCATAGATCGAGACGTCCGCCGTCATGGTGTCGCCGCCGGCAGGGGCCGGGCGCACTCGCGCGTGGCTGAAACAGCCCTCGGCCGCGCTCCCGTACACCCGCACCGATTCGATGCTCACCGGCAGGTACAGCCCCTTCTCCCCATCCCCGATCGCCGCGCCGCACACTTGCAGACACCCGTCCAGCAGCACCGGATGCAGTCCCGCCGGCGTCAGTCCGTCACGCTCCGTCCCCAGCCGCACTTCTCCCAAAGCTTCCCCCTGCCCGCGCCACACCCGCTGCAACGTCTGGAAGCCCGGCCCGAACGACAGCCCACGCTCCCGCAGCCCCCCGTAGAACCCCGCCGCCGTCTGCTCCTCCCAGCACCGCTCCTGCACCTTTCCCAGCTCTTCCAACTCAACCCCGGCACTCGACCTCAGCCGGACCTCCCCTTCCGCATGCGTCCGCCACGGCCCACCGCCCGCCTGGCTGTGCACTCGGAACTTCGCCCTACCTTCCGCTTCCGGCTCCAGCACCGTCTGCACTTCCACTTCCCGCCCATCCTCGTCGAACAGCAGCGCCTCCCGGAAACTCACCGCCCCCACCCCACTCGCCCGCTCCCCGTACACCTGCCGCGCCGCCGACAGCCCCATCTCCACATACATCGTCCCCGGCAGCACCACCCGCTCCTGCACCCGGTGATCCCCCACATACCCCGGCTGCGTCGGACTCAGCCATCGCGAGAACTGCGCCTGCGGCAGCACCGAGTTGATCCGCGCCCCACTCAACCACGGGCTCCCACTCTGCGCCTTCCCCGCTCCCCGCGGTGCTACCCAATACCGCTCCCGCTGGAACGCATACGACGGCAGCGCCACCCGCCGCCTCCCGTACCCCCGGTCGTACTCCCCCCACTTCCACTCCACTCCCTGCGTATACAACACCCCCGCCGCTTCCACCACCCGCTCCCATTCCCCGCGCCCGCGCCCCAAAGTGCTCACCCATTCCCCCCCCAATCCCATCCCTTGCCCTAATCCCGTCAACACCGACCCCGGCCCCACTTCCAGAAATACCCCGCACCCCTGCCGCCTCAACTCCTCCACCCCGGCCCCGTACTCCACCCCCTCCCGCGTGTGCCGCCGCCAGTATCCCGCCTCCCCCATCTCCGCCCCGCCCATCCTCCCGCTCAGGTTCGACACCATCCGCAGCTTCGGCGCCTTCGGCCCCGCTTCCGCCACCCGCCGCTCCAACCCATCCAGCACCGGCTCCATCAGCGCCGAATGGAACCCATGCGACACCCGCAGCCACCGGCTCTCCACTCCTCCCCGCCCCAACTCCGCCACCGCCGCTTCCATCGCCTCCGCCCCGCCGCTCATCACTACATTCCCCGGCCCGTTCACCGCCGCGATCGATACCCCGTGCCGCCCCGCCACCGACTCCACCACCCCGCGCTCCCCCAGCACCGCCGCCATCCGCCCCGCCGCGCTCCCCTGCATCAGCCGGCCCCGTTCCGCCACCAGTCGCAGTCCCGCTTCCAGCTCGAATATCCCTGCCACCGTCGCCGCCACATACTCCCCGACGCTGTGCCCGCCTACCGCCCACGCCTCCAATCCCCAGCTGCGCCACATTTCCCACAGCCCGTACTCGATCGCGAACAGCGCCGGCTGCGTGTGCTCCGTCTGCTCCAATCGATCTTCCCCGCTCTCCCACAACAGCTCTTTCAACCCGCCGCCCAGGATCTGGTCGCACCGGTCGATCGCCGCACCAAACACCGGCGCCGACTCGTACAGCTCCTTCCCCATCCCCACGTACTGCGACCCTTGCCCGCTGAACAGCACCGCCAGCTTCGGCCGTTCCCCGGTCGCCGCTCGCCCCGTTCGCACCCCCACCGCGCGCCCTTCCCTCCCCCATCCCCGCAGCCGCTCCGCCAGTTCGGCGTTGCTCCGCCCCACCACCGCCACCCGATGCGGAAAGTGCGTCCTGCCTGCTCCCGCCGTGTGGCATACGTCCCCCACCGCCGCTTCCGGATGCTGCTCCAGCCACTCCGCGTAGCGGCCGCACTGCTCCTTCAGCGCTCCTTCGCTCCGCGCCGATACCGGCAGCAGGTGCCACCCCCGGTCCGGCCCCCCTTCCCGCACCGCCTGTTCCGGCGCTTCCTCCAGCACAATGTGCGCATTGGTCCCGCTGAACCCGAACGAGCTCACCCCCGCGATCCGCCGGCCCTTCGCCGGCCTGTGCCACTGCTCCAACTGCACCGGCACACGCACCGCCAGCTGTTCCCAGCGGATGTGCGGGCTCGGCTGCTCGAAGTGCAGGTGCGCCGGAATCTGACCATGCTCCAGCGCCAGAACGGCCTTGATCAGTCCCGCCACGCCGGCCGCGGCCTCCAGGTGCCCGATGTTGGTCTTCACCGACCCGATCAGCAGAGCGTCCTGCCGGGAGCGTCCCTGGCACAGCGCCGCGCCCAGGGCTTCGACTTCGATCGGATCGCCCAGCGAAGTCCCGGTGCCGTGCGCTTCGATGTAGCCGACCTCGTGGGGCTGCACCCCGGCGTTGGCCAGAGCTTCGCGGATCACCGCTTCCTGGGCCTTGCCGTTCGGCGCGGTCAAGCCGCTGCTGGCGCCATCCTGATTGACGGCGCTGCCGCGAATCACCGCGTGGATGCGATCACCCGCGCCCAGCGCGTCGGAGAGCCGCTTCAGCACCACTACGCCGCACCCTTCACCGCGCACGAAGCCATCGGCCCGCGCGTCGAAGGCTTTGCACACTCCGTCCGGCGCCAGCATGCGCGACTTGGCGAAGGCGACGCTAGCCTCCGGCGTGATCATCACGTTCACACCGCCGGCGAGCGCAAGGTCGCTCTCCCTAAGACGCAGGCTTTGGCAGGCAAGGTGCACCGACACCAGCGACGAGGAACATGCCGTGTCGATGGCGAGGCTCGGGCCCTGCAGCCCAAGCAGATACGACAGGCGTCCTGCCGCAACGCTGTGCGCCACCCCGGAGGCGTAGTAGACGTCGATCAGGGACTTGTCGCCCGATTGCGCTATCATCTGCCCGTAATCGCCGCTGCACAGTCCGAAGAACACCCCGGACCGGGATCGGTAAAGTGACGTCGGAGGAATACCCGCTTCCTCCAGCGCCTCCCAACTGACTTCGAGCAGCAGCCGCTGCTGCGGGTCCATCCGGTGCGCCTCGCGCGGCGAGATTTCGAAAAACTGCGGATCAAAGCGGTCGATGTTCGGAATCAGAGCTGCCCTGCGCAATTCGGTCGGGTCGCCACCGATGGTTCGGCCGCTTCCTTCAATTTCGACAACGCCGGAATTCCCGTTCGCGAGCGCGGACCAGTAGGCGCCCGGATTCTCCCCGCCACCCGGAAATCGACAGGCCAACCCGACAACGGCAATCGCTTCCCGGCCGCGGCTCTCCGCCACCCGCAACCGTTCCTGCAGGTCCTGCACCGCGAGGTAGGCCCGCTTGATCGCGGACAGTTCCTGCTGTTTCGAAGCTTCATTGGACATGCGAATCCAGCCTGACCAGTAGCACCTTCAGGACCTCGTCGTCGGATAGGTCGGCGATCTCACTGGCCCGCGAGTCGGGTTGCGCAGTGTTCCCCAGCTCGGGCTGAAGTGCCAGCTTTTCGAGAAGACACTCGGCCAGGGCTTCGATCGTGGGATAGTCGAACATCAAGCTGGCGGGAAGCGAAATGCCGCCGAGCCCAGCCGCCAACCGGTCTCGGAGTTGCACCGCCATCAGCGAGTCGAGACCGGCCTCCATCAGGCGCTGCCGCCGATCCGGCAGACGACCGTCGAAGTGCATCACCGCGGCGATCTGCGCGCCGACAAACTCGATCATGGCATCGCAGCGCTCGGCGTTATCGAGGCCGGCAAGCTTCTCCCGCATTGCGGAGCTCTCCACCAACGCGGGAGCAGTCGCCGGCACTGCGGCGTATACTTCCGGCCGCCTGTCGGATCGCACGCCGCCTTCCCGTTGCGCCAGGATCACCCGCTGGCCGACACAAGCTGCCGGTGAGACCTCATCCGGGTACGACTGAACTTCGCCAAAGCCGGTTTCGGTACACAGGCCGTTCCAGGCGGCCGCATCCAGCAGCGGGCTATCGGTGCGGCCGGCATCCGCGAACACCTGCCAGCCTTCGATCAGCCCCGTGGTCACATCGAACCAGGCCATATGCGCGGTGGTCTCGATCATCACGAGCAGACCTCCGCGCGCCAGCAGCGCGCGAATCGTGCCAAGCGCCTTCCGCACTTCCGACGCCGCGTGGACCACGTTTGCCGCCACCACAATATCGAACCCGCCTTCGGCGAAACCTTGCTCCTCGAGACCGCGCTCCAGATCGAACTGCCGAAACATCACGAAAGGATACCCGCCGAACCGGGTCCGGCCCCGGTCGAGAAATACATCGGAGACGTCCGTGTAGCAATAGAACGACCGGTCCCCGTCGAGAACACCCAACAGGTGGGCCGTCGTACTGCCGGTTCCCGCGCCGATCTCGAGCACGCGCAGCTGGCGGTTCCGAGGCGCCGTTCTCGCGAAGCTCTCCACCGCAGCGGCTGCCACGGCTTGGACATAGCGCGAGGTCAAGGAGCCTTCATACAGCCCCTCGGCGATCTCGAAGGAACCGTTCGGAAAGAGCGTTTCGAGCGGGCTTTCCGATCCCGTTACGACGCCGGTCAGTTGCCGGCAACAATTCCGCACGTACGACAGCAGGCCGGGGTCGTCCTTCAAGGCCGCTTCGGCTCGATTCCAGGCAACAGCCAGGTCGGGCCGTTCCAGCGGACGCTCGGCGAAAAACGAATCGCGCTCTTGACGTAGATGGCCAAGGGACGCCATCAGCGCCAACCATCGCCGCATCAGTCGCAGGTGCATGTTGGAGATGCGGCAGCGCGCCACGAGACTCTCGGCGGTTTCCTGCACGGGAAACACGAAGGCGCCGACCTCGCAGAGCGTTTGGCGGATGTGCGCGGCCGCAACATCGTTCAGAGCATCCCAACTCGACTGTAGGCGGCCGATGTCGAGTTCGAGCGCCACCTGCCCCGCCTGCCGCTGCGCAGCCGAAGAGGCTCTTCGCCACACCACCCCCGCGTCCGGGCTCGGGTCCGGCAC
Organism: Bryobacterales bacterium; assembly: GCA_963796485.1. Taxonomy (GTDB): domain Bacteria; phylum Acidobacteriota; class Terriglobia; order Bryobacterales; family Bryobacteraceae; genus CAWCDJ01. The sequence goes on along the minus strand of CAWCLV010000002.1, from coordinate 36,309 downwards.
CCAATAGCGGCGCCGCTCGAACGGGTATGTAGGAATGTCGATGATCCTTCTCCGGTACGGAGCATCGAACGCCTTCCAGTCAACATCCGCGCCCGCGGTATACAGCGATTGCAGGCTCTCCAGCATCTCGCGCCAGTCGTCCGAATTGCGGCGCAGCGAAGCCAGCATGGCGACGTCGGCGTCTCCGATGGCCTGTGACGCCATGCCGGTCAGCACGGGATGTGGTCCGATTTCGAGAAAGACGTTGGCGCCCTCGGCGGCCGCTGCCCGAATGCCATCTGCGAAACGCACCGTGTCGCGCGTATGCCGGCGCCAGTAGGACGGCCCCATGACGCCGTACTCCGGCGCTCCGGTGACGTTCGAAATCAGCGTCACGGACGGGGTTCGCGATTCGATTCGCCGCACGCGCTTCTCGAACTCATCGAGCATCGGGTCCATGAACGCGCAATGAGACGCCCGGTAGATACGCAGGCGGCGGACTTCGACGCCTTTGCGCTGAAACCCGTCGAGTACCTCGGAGACCGCCGCGGCTTCGCCGCTGATCACCACATTGGCCGGACCGTTCACTGCCGCAATCGAGACCACGCCGGCGAACGCTGCCAGCGCGGCTTCCACGGTTGCTGGCGGGGCCAGGACGGCCGCCATGGCTCCCGGCTTGGTCTTCGCCATCAGATCTCCGCGTGCCGCAACCAGCCCAAGGGCCTCCTCGAGCGTGAAGACGCCGGCTACCGTTGCCGCCGTGAACTCGCCCATGCTGTGTCCGATGACGACGTCCGGCCGGATCCCCCAACTGGCCCACAGTTCGCTGAGGGCGAACTCGATGGCGAAGAGCGCCGGCTGGGTGTAGCGCGTATCGTCGAGAACCTCCGCATCATTGCCAAAGATCACATCGAGCAGCGGCCGGTCCAGGACGCCCTCCAGGATGCGGGCGCAACCATCGAGCGCCTCGCGGAAGGCCGGCGCCGTATGGTAGAGGGCGCTGCCCATCCCAGGATATTGCGGCCCCTGTCCTGCGAACAGGAACGCCAGTTTTGGCTTCGCCCGCCGCAGCGTATCGACTACCGGAATGTCGCCTCGCAGTAGATCGGCCAGGGCACGAGGGTCCGACCCGCCGACTGCCGCCCGAAATCGAAGATGCGAGCGCCCGCAATTGGCGGTATGGCAGAAGTCGGCCAGCGTCTCCGCGTCGATGCACTCGATCGCGTCCCGAGTCTTGCCAATCACATCGCGAAGTGCCGTTTCCGATCTTGCCGACAACGTCAGCGGATGAAGCGGCCGCTCCGCGGACCGTTGGTCCCGGGCGCGAGCGAGCGGAGCCTCTTCAAGGATCAGGTGAGCGTTGGTCCCGCTGAACCCGAACGCGCTGACTCCGGCATACCGCGGCTGATCGCAACGGGGCCACGGCGTCAGGCTGGTTGGCACCGCAAGCTGCATCCGTTCCCATTCGATGAGCGGATTGCGGACGTTGAAGTGCAGGTGCGGCGGGATCTGCTCATGCTGAAGGCTGAGGCCGGCTTTGACGAAGCCGGCAAGACCGGCGGCCGCCTCCAGGTGTCCCAGGTTCGTCTTCACCGAGCCTACCAGGAGCGGTTGCGGCCGGCCGGTGCCGAAGACGGCATCGAGCGCGCCGATCTCGATCGGGTCACCCAGTGAAGTACCCGTGCCGTGCGCCTCGATGTAGCCGATCCGGCCCGGGTCCAGTCCTGCGTTGTCGAGCGCCGCGCGAATGACCGCCTGCTGCGCGTTCGCATTCGGCACCGTCAGGCCGCTGCTGCGCCCGTCGTGGTTGAGCGCCGACCCGCGCACCACCGCGAAGATCCGGTCGCCATCGGCTTCCGCATCCCGAAGCCGCTTCAGGACCACCGTAGCGCAGCCTTCGCTGCGCACGTAGCCGTCCGCCGCGGCATCGAAGGTCTTGCATTTGCCGTCCGGCGCGAGCATCCCGGCCCTTGAGAAATTGACGTGAATGTGCGGCGTCAGGATCAGGTTCACTCCGGCGGCCAGCGCCAGACCGCATTCGCGGCGGCGCAGGCTCTCGACCGCCAGGTGCACCGCGGCCAGCGACGACGAGCAAGCCGTATCGATCGACAATGCCGGCCCATGCAAACCCAGAACGTACGAGAGGCGGCCGGCCGCGACGCTCAGCGCCGACCCCGAGCTCGCGTAGTGGTCGATCTGCGCCGGTTCGTCGAACAACAGCCGGGCATAGTCCGAATTGCTGATTCCCAGAAAGACCCCGGTGGAGCTTCCGTGCAGGCGTTCGATCGGGATTCCCGCATTTTCGAGGGCGCCCCAGGTCACTTCGAGGAGGATGCGTTGTTGCGGGTCAAGCTGTTCGGCCTCTTTCGGGGAAATGCCGAAGAACTCCGCGTCGAAGCCGTCGATGTCGCGGAGAAGCCCGGCGCGAAGCGTGTTGGCCCGGCCCGGGAGGTTCGAACCCGGCGAGTAGTATTGGCCCGGATCCCAACGCTCCGCGAGCCGCTCCTCGACGGCGTCGCGACCTTCGCTCAACAACTTCCAAAAGCTCTCAAGCCCTTGCTCGGCGCACGGAAAACGGACGGCCATGCCGACTACGGCGATGGGTTCCCGCCCGGCGCTCCGCACTTCGTCCAACTGCCGGCGGAGGTCGCGAATCTCGAGCAGAGCCTGTTTGATCGGAGACAACACTGGCTCGCCCATCAGTTTCTTGCTCCCGGCGCTCTCAGTTCTTTCAGCAATTCAGCCTCGGCCTCTTCCTCGGACATCTCGGCAATGGCCGCGGTCGCCTGGTGCGGAACGGTCCGCGGTTTTGCGGCGGCACCGGAGTCCACCCCGGCCACGGCGGCGTGAATGTAATCCCGGATGGCGGCGGTGGTCGGACAATCGAACGCCAGAGTCGAGGGCAGATTCAGGCGGAACAAGCTCGACAGGCGATTCCGCAGTTCGATCGCAAGCAGCGAGTCAATACCCAAATCGCGCAGCGGCTGCTTCTCGTCGAGCGGAACGTGTTGACCCATCCCGAGTACCTCCCGGACCGTTTCCCGAATATGCCGTTCGCAGATCTCCTTCCGCTTTTGCGGAGGCGCCTCGGCGAGCGACACACCGGCTTCACGCACAGCGCCCTGCACCCGCACGGAACCCGAGATCCGCTCGACCACGGGCATAGTGCGAGCCCGCTCGCGCATCTGCGCCGGATCGATCGCCATCACGGCAGCCCAGGGAATGCTGTCGCGCAGCAGACTGCCCATCGCCCGCAATGCCGCGGCAGGCTCCATTCTGCGGAGACCGCTCTGCGCGAGGTACGCATCGCTGGTCCGCGCCGCCATTCCACCGCCCGCCCACGCTCCCCAATTGATGGCCAGACAAGGCAAGCCCATCGATCGCCGGTACGAGGCGAAGGCATCCAGAAATCCGTTCGCCGCGCTGTAGTTCGCTTGCCCGACCGAACCGAGAATCGATGCGGCGGCCGAGAACAGCACGAAGTGTTCGAGCGACAGGCCGCGGGTGGCTTCGTGCAGGTTCCACGTGCCCGAGACCTTGGGCGCGAGCACCTCCTCAAACGAACTCCACGACTGCGACGAAAGGCCTTGGTCGCGCAGCGTTCCGGCCAGATGGAATACGCCGCGCAGGGGAGGCAGGCTCGTGCCAAAGCGTAACACGAGTTCGCGCACGTCCGCGGCGCACGCGACATCCGCGGCTGCCACCACGATCTCCGCGCCCCGGGCGCGCAACTCTTCCAGTTCCGCGATAGGCTCGGCCGGCGGACGTCGGCCGCTGATCACCACGCACCGCGCTCCCTGATCGACCAGCCACTTCGAAAGGCCGAGGCCGGCACCCCCGTAGCCCCCGTTGATCCAATAAGCTCCATCCGGCCGAATGCCCGCCTGTCCGTGATGTGATAAGACCAGTTTGCCAATATGTTTTGCCCCGGCCATCAGCCTGAAGGCCGCAGGTGCATCGGAGAAAGAAAATGCCGTAGTTCGCGGAGGCCTCATGCCGCTGCCGGCGAAACGGCTCCAGTCGCCCCAGAGCATCGGGAGAAGGCGGTCGTCCTTCGCAATCTCCGTACCCAGGTCGAACGGATGATACTCGCAGTTTTGCCGCAGCGCGGCGAATTCCTCGTGCGTGAGAATTCCCCGCTTGCCGATTTCGATAAATCGCCCGCGCTCCGACAATCCCGCCACGCTCGCGCGCAAGAAGTCGCCTGCAAGGGAATTGAGCACCACATCCACGCCGGAGCCTCCCGTCAGCCGGGCGATCTCATCCTGAAATCCGGTGCTCCGCGAATCGAACACGTGCTCGGCGCCAAGCTTGCGGACGAAGCTCCGCTTCTCCGGACTTCCCGCGGTAGCGAACACCACTGCGCCGGCGTCCTTCGCAATCTGCAGCGCCGCCAGTCCGACGCCGCCCGTCGCTGCATGAATGAGGACTGTTTCTCCGCTCTTCAGACGGGCGCGATGAAGCAACCCGTAGATCGCGGTTAAATAGGCGATTGGCATCGCCGCTGCTTCCGCGAAGCTCAGTTCGCGAGGCTTCCGCACCACCCACGCTTCCGGTACCGTCACCCAGTCGCTCATTCCACCGGGAGCGTACGCCAGCACCTCATCCCCAGGCCGAAGAGACGATACACCCGCGCCGGCACGCGCAACCACACCGGCGCACTCGCCGCCCAGTTCACCTGTCGCGCCCGGATCCATTCCGAGCGCGCCGAGCACGTCGCGGAAGTTGATCCCGTTCGCGCGCACCTCGATCTCGACCTGGTTGCGCGCCGGCGCGGATCGTTCCGAGCTCCGGTACACCAACTGGCTCAGATCGCCGGATGGCGGCGGCAGGATCGAGGTCCGCCGGTTCGAATCGGACGGCGCCGCCGGCGCGCGGCGGACGAGTCGGGGCAGGTGCGCACCGCCGTTGCGGAACGCGATTTGGTTTTCACCGCCACCCTGTCCGCACAAATGCGCGGACAACAGCGCGGACTCCTCCGGAGCCGCCGGGTCGAGGTCGATCCGCACGCATCGGAGTTCCGGGCATTCCGTCGCGATCGCTGCTCCAAAACCCCACAGCAGCGCCTGCAGGGGATTCGCGCGCTCGCCCGGGGCCACTGCCTGGGCTCCTCGGGTGACCAGATAGAGTGCAGGTGGTCGCAAGCTGTTTCGCAAGCTTCCGCATAGCTGCAACGTGGGGTTGAGGACCATCCGCTGCGCGCTGAGGAGATCGTCTGCGTCCGTAGGCCCCGGCGTATCGATGGCAGACAGGTAGACGACTCCCTCGATGCGGGCGCCGGAATCGAGCAGTGCCCGGCATGCTTCGACCGACTCGGCCACATGGCAGGTATGGCCCTTTTGCTCGAGGGCTGCGGCGACCGGCTGCGCTAACCCATGGTGATCAGGTACGACAATCCACTCGCCGGATGCCGCCTCCAACGCTTCGGGCGTTGGTGCGGCGATCCACTGCATCTCGTAGACGAGGTCCTCACCGAGCGATCGGGACTCGATCCGGCGGAATGCCGCGCCTTCAATCCTGGCGACCGGTTCGCCATCGCTTGCATAGATCGAGACGTCCGCCGTCATGGTGTCGCCGCCGGCAGGGGCCGGGCGCACTCGCGCGTGGCTGAAACAGCCCTCGGCCGCGCTCCCGTACACCCGCACCGATTCGATGCTCACCGGCAGGTACAGCCCCTTCTCCCCATCCCCGATCGCCGCGCCGCACACTTGCAGACACCCGTCCAGCAGCACCGGATGCAGTCCCGCCGGCGTCAGTCCGTCACGCTCCGTCCCCAGCCGCACTTCTCCCAAAGCTTCCCCCTGCCCGCGCCACACCCGCTGCAACGTCTGGAAGCCCGGCCCGAACGACAGCCCACGCTCCCGCAGCCCCCCGTAGAACCCCGCCGCCGTCTGCTCCTCCCAGCACCGCTCCTGCACCTTTCCCAGCTCTTCCAACTCAACCCCGGCACTCGACCTCAGCCGGACCTCCCCTTCCGCATGCGTCCGCCACGGCCCACCGCCCGCCTGGCTGTGCACTCGGAACTTCGCCCTACCTTCCGCTTCCGGCTCCAGCACCGTCTGCACTTCCACTTCCCGCCCATCCTCGTCGAACAGCAGCGCCTCCCGGAAACTCACCGCCCCCACCCCACTCGCCCGCTCCCCGTACACCTGCCGCGCCGCCGACAGCCCCATCTCCACATACATCGTCCCCGGCAGCACCACCCGCTCCTGCACCCGGTGATCCCCCACATACCCCGGCTGCGTCGGACTCAGCCATCGCGAGAACTGCGCCTGCGGCAGCACCGAGTTGATCCGCGCCCCACTCAACCACGGGCTCCCACTCTGCGCCTTCCCCGCTCCCCGCGGTGCTACCCAATACCGCTCCCGCTGGAACGCATACGACGGCAGCGCCACCCGCCGCCTCCCGTACCCCCGGTCGTACTCCCCCCACTTCCACTCCACTCCCTGCGTATACAACACCCCCGCCGCTTCCACCACCCGCTCCCATTCCCCGCGCCCGCGCCCCAAAGTGCTCACCCATTCCCCCCCCAATCCCATCCCTTGCCCTAATCCCGTCAACACCGACCCCGGCCCCACTTCCAGAAATACCCCGCACCCCTGCCGCCTCAACTCCTCCACCCCGGCCCCGTACTCCACCCCCTCCCGCGTGTGCCGCCGCCAGTATCCCGCCTCCCCCATCTCCGCCCCGCCCATCCTCCCGCTCAGGTTCGACACCATCCGCAGCTTCGGCGCCTTCGGCCCCGCTTCCGCCACCCGCCGCTCCAACCCATCCAGCACCGGCTCCATCAGCGCCGAATGGAACCCATGCGACACCCGCAGCCACCGGCTCTCCACTCCTCCCCGCCCCAACTCCGCCACCGCCGCTTCCATCGCCTCCGCCCCGCCGCTCATCACTACATTCCCCGGCCCGTTCACCGCCGCGATCGATACCCCGTGCCGCCCCGCCACCGACTCCACCACCCCGCGCTCCCCCAGCACCGCCGCCATCCGCCCCGCCGCGCTCCCCTGCATCAGCCGGCCCCGTTCCGCCACCAGTCGCAGTCCCGCTTCCAGCTCGAATATCCCTGCCACCGTCGCCGCCACATACTCCCCGACGCTGTGCCCGCCTACCGCCCACGCCTCCAATCCCCAGCTGCGCCACATTTCCCACAGCCCGTACTCGATCGCGAACAGCGCCGGCTGCGTGTGCTCCGTCTGCTCCAATCGATCTTCCCCGCTCTCCCACAACAGCTCTTTCAACCCGCCGCCCAGGATCTGGTCGCACCGGTCGATCGCCGCACCAAACACCGGCGCCGACTCGTACAGCTCCTTCCCCATCCCCACGTACTGCGACCCTTGCCCGCTGAACAGCACCGCCAGCTTCGGCCGTTCCCCGGTCGCCGCTCGCCCCGTTCGCACCCCCACCGCGCGCCCTTCCCTCCCCCATCCCCGCAGCCGCTCCGCCAGTTCGGCGTTGCTCCGCCCCACCACCGCCACCCGATGCGGAAAGTGCGTCCTGCCTGCTCCCGCCGTGTGGCATACGTCCCCCACCGCCGCTTCCGGATGCTGCTCCAGCCACTCCGCGTAGCGGCCGCACTGCTCCTTCAGCGCTCCTTCGCTCCGCGCCGATACCGGCAGCAGGTGCCACCCCCGGTCCGGCCCCCCTTCCCGCACCGCCTGTTCCGGCGCTTCCTCCAGCACAATGTGCGCATTGGTCCCGCTGAACCCGAACGAGCTCACCCCCGCGATCCGCCGGCCCTTCGCCGGCCTGTGCCACTGCTCCAACTGCACCGGCACACGCACCGCCAGCTGTTCCCAGCGGATGTGCGGGCTCGGCTGCTCGAAGTGCAGGTGCGCCGGAATCTGACCATGCTCCAGCGCCAGAACGGCCTTGATCAGTCCCGCCACGCCGGCCGCGGCCTCCAGGTGCCCGATGTTGGTCTTCACCGACCCGATCAGCAGAGCGTCCTGCCGGGAGCGTCCCTGGCACAGCGCCGCGCCCAGGGCTTCGACTTCGATCGGATCGCCCAGCGAAGTCCCGGTGCCGTGCGCTTCGATGTAGCCGACCTCGTGGGGCTGCACCCCGGCGTTGGCCAGAGCTTCGCGGATCACCGCTTCCTGGGCCTTGCCGTTCGGCGCGGTCAAGCCGCTGCTGGCGCCATCCTGATTGACGGCGCTGCCGCGAATCACCGCGTGGATGCGATCACCCGCGGCCAGCGCATCGGAGAGCCGCTTCAGCACCACTACACCGCACCCTTCACCGCGCACGAAGCCATCGGCCCGCGCGTCGAACGTCTTGCAGAGACCATCGGGCGCCAGCATGCCCCACTGTGAGACCGAAACCGATGTTTCCGGCGACAGAATCACACTGACTCCGCCGGCCATCGCCAGCGGCACCTCGCCGTCCCGCAGGCTGCGGCAGGCGCGGTCCACGGCGACCAGCGATGACGAGCAGGCCGTGTCAATCACCATGCTCGGCCCGTGAAGCCCCAGAAAATAGGAGAGCCTCCCCGCGATCGCGTTGAGAGCGCTTCCCTGAACCACGTACGCATCGATCTCACCGATCGCGAGCACCCGGCTCTGCAATTGCGCATATTCGGCAGTGGTCACGCCGATAAACACGCCGGTCTTCGATTCACGCAAACTTCTTCCCGGGATTCCCGCGTCCTCGAGCGCCTCCCAGGCCGTCTCGAGGACCCACCGCTGCTGAGGATCCATGCGAACGGCCTCACGGCCGGAAATGCCGAAGAAGCTTGCATCGAACTCACCGGGGCCGTCGATGTATCCGCCCCACTTCGAAATGGTCTTCCCGGGCTCTTGCTGCTTCGGATGATAAAACTCCTCCGCCGACCAACGCTCGGCGGGAACCTCGCGCACTGGGCATCGCCCGCCTGCGAGCAGGTCCCAATACTCCAGGACTCCGTTAGCGCCCGGCGCACGGCAGGCCATGCCGACAATGGCGATCGGTTCCCGCCGCGCCATTTCCACCGTTTCCAGCCGCCGCTTCATGCGTCGCAGCGCAAGCAGCGCGTCCCGTGTCGTCACCGCCGAGTCACTTTCGTGCCCCTCGCTCATGACTTCAGATCCTCCGGCAACGACTGCACCTCCGCCGCGAGCAGGCGATTGAGTTCGGCCTCGGACAGCCCGTCCAGATCCTCGTCCCCGCCTTCCACTGCTTCAGCGAAGGCAACGGGCTCATCCGCCGTTCCGGCAGAAACCAGCAGTTCGTACAGGTGCCTGGTGAGAGCTGCGGCATTCGGGTAGCTGAAGATCAGGGTGTTCGGAAGGTCGAGCGCGGTGGCCGACTCGATCTCCCGCCGAAACTGCACCGACATCAAAGAGTCCAGGCCCATCTCGAAAAGGCCCTGTTCGGGATCGATCGAAGCCGAGGGCTCGAGTCCCAGGCACCGGCGCAACTCGCGATAGATATGCTCCTCGATTCGTTCTTTCTTCTCGGAGGCGTCCTTCGCCGTCGCCACCAGTTCCCGCAGAGACGGTGTTGCTGCACCGTGGCCCGCGGGATCCGGCTCCGCGGACACATGGACCTGGATTTCGGACAGGAACGGCTGTTCCCGGCGGGCCTCCATCGCTCCTTTGAGCGTCTGCCAATCGATGTCGGCGATCAGACAGCGCGCACCACCGGCCGCGAGACTTGCTTCCATCAATCGCAGTGCATCGGCCTCCGGCATGCTTCGATAGCCGGCTCGAAAAACGGAATCGCGATCGGCATCCGAAACCGATTGAATCTCTTCCCACGCGCCCCAATCGACGGTCAGGGCCGGCAAACCAAGCGACCGGCGATACCCCGCGAGGGCGCCGAGGTACTCGTTCGCCGCCGCGTACTCGCTCATTTTACGCGCGCCGATGACGGCCGCCGCGGACGAGAACAGCAGGAAGAAATCCAGCTCGTGGTCACTCGACAAACGATGCAGGTTCCAGGCGCCCTGCGCCTTTGCAGCCATCTGGCGGCTCAGTGTAGCAGGCGTTGCGTCGAGAAGCGGCTGCAGGTGCAGATCCACCGCGGCGTGGCAGATGCCCTTGATCCGGCCGCCTCGGACCCTGATGTCGTCGAAAGCCCGCCGCATAGCGGTGGCGTCCGCGGCGTCGGCGGCGATCACTTCCACTTCCGCGCCTCTCGCCCGCATGTCCTCAATCAACTGGGTCCGCCGCTCCCTCACGCTACCGCTTCCCATACCCGAACGGCTGATCAACACCAGCTTGCGTCCGCCCCGGTCGATCAGCCAGCGCGCTACCCGGGGACCGACAGCCCCCAGGCCGCCCGTGATCACATACGTACCTTCCGGATCGAGCCGCATCCGCTCCGGCTGGACGACGCCGGTCCGTTGCAGACGAGCCAAATAGCGCTGCCGGCCTCGGATGGCGACCTGCTCCTCCCCCGCATTCGAGCGCACCTCGCCCAGGATCGCCGCCGCGGCCTGTGCGGGCGTGGTCTCCGCAATGTCGATCAGGCCGCCCCAGACGGCCGGATGCTCCAACGCGATCACGCGTCCCAGACCCCAAATCGGAGCGGCCGCGAGATTGGCGGCCGTCCCGCCAGCGTCCTGTGCATGATGCGTCACTACCCAGATCCTCGAGCCGGAATCGGGCTGCTCGGCGGCTGCCTGCACCAGCAGCATCAGATCGGCTGCCGCGTCTTCGCGCGGCTCGATCGCAGGCGTCGGACCCCAGAGGAAGATCACACCGCGTCTTTGTGAAGACGAGGAGATAAAGTTGCGCCAGACCTGCCGGTATTCGCCTTTGTCTCGCCTGTCGATCGCGGCCGCGGCCACAAGCGTACATCCCTCGCCCGCGTCCCGTATCGCGCGCAAGACCGCGTTCGAGATCTCGTCGGAGCCGCCGAAGACCAGCCACTCCGAAGAAGCCTCGCGGCTCGGCCGGCGGGCCAATAGAACGCTTTGCTGAAAAGCAGCCTGCACGGAATCGTCGCCGCCCACCCCGATGGCTCCTTCGAATCCGGACCCGTTCAACAACCCGGTCCATTGCGATTCGCTCAGCAGGGCGTAGTTGGGCCGCAGGTCGTGATCCTGGAAGCGCCACCACCCTTCCGTCAGGCCGAAAGTCAGATCCGCCCACAGGCGCGGCGCCACCACTTCCACCAGCACCAGAACCCCGCCCGGCGCGAGCAGCTGCCGAATGTGCTCCAGGCTTTTCCGCAAATCGGCGGTGGCGTGCAGCACGTTCGCGCACAGAATCAGGTCGAAGCTGGATGCCTCGAAGCCCTGCGCGCGCGGATCGCCCTCGATGTCGAGTACGCGGAACCGAAGATTGCCCCGCCCGCCAAATCTGGTTTCGGCTTCGCTGACCAGCACGCGCGAGATATCGGTGCATACGTACTCCGCGCCGGCGGGCAGCGCGTCGAGAACCACGTCGGTGACTCCGCCCGTTCCGGCGCCGATTTCGAGCACGCGCGGCCGGCCTTCGCCACCACCACAGAGCGCGCCGCGGATGGCTTCACGCACCGCCTGGTTGTAGATGAACGACACCGGCGAGTTTGCATACACCTCCGCCGCTCCGGCGCGCCCCTTGCCCGGAAACAGCAGGTCGAGCGCATTCCGTTCATCCGCGACGACCTCGGGCAGGCACCGTCCGCACGCGGCCAGCAGTTCGAATTCGTCCGACCGCCCCGGGTATCGTGACACAAGAAGCCGCGCCAGTTCTTCGGGGCTGTCATCGCTCTCCTGCGCCTGGCCGACCATTCTCTCCAGCCGCTCGAGCAGCCGCTGGTGATGCGGCGCAACCTTCTTCAGACCGTTCCGCCGGATCCGCGCCAGGCCGGTGCGTGCGTACGCGAGGGCGAGCTTTTCGAGATCGGCGCCCCGTTCGTTCTCGACTCCGCCAAGCGTTCGCCGGTGAGTTTCCATGGCCGCTTCGCCGGCGGCCGCCGCTGCCTCCATATCGGGGCGGGCGTGCTCCACCGGCGCCGCAGCGGCCTGTTCTTTCCACTGAATCTCGTACCGCCAGTTCCGAGGCTTGCTTGCTGCCATCGCGGGCCGGCTGATTTCTTGCGTGATCGCCGGGAGGTCCGGCAGCCAATACCGCTTTCGCTGAAATGGATAGCCAGGCAGCGAAACCGGCCGTCCCGGCAGGATTCGCCCCCAGTTCAGTGGGCAGCCCGCCGCGTACAGGTTGCCGGCCGCCAGCATCAGTGACTCCGAATCGTCCTTGCCGCGCCGCAATGTGGCGATGGCCGACACGCGCTGACCGGCCTGCTCGGCGCACTCCGCGACCGGGGCGCAAAGCACCGGATGAGGCCCGACCTCCAGGAACACCTGAACATTCCGTTCGAGAAGTGCTTGGATCGCCGCGGCGAAGCGCACCGGTTGGCGAATACCGCGCGCCCAATAGGCGGCATCTATGTCCGCGGCGCGCACTGCATTTCCCGTCACCGTCGAAAGGAAAGTCACGCTTGCTTCGCTCGTCCGCACCGCACCGAGCGAACGCTCCATTTCGTCCCGGCAGGCATCCATGTGCGGACTGTGGAACGCGCTCGCCACCGGCAACCGCCGGCAGACGAAACCACCTTCCGCCAGCACGGCCGACACGCTTTCTATCGCGTCGCGGCCCCCGGAGAGCACCGTGCTGTTCGGCGCGTTGAGAGCCGCAAATGCCACTCGCCGGTCGAGGCCGGGCAGCGTACGCACCAGCGTCTCGACGCTGGCTGCGACCGAGATCATCGCTCCCCGTCCTTCGCCGCTCTGCATGATCCGGCCGCGCTCGCAGGCGATGCGAACCGCCTCGTCCAGATCGAGAATCCCTGCCGCGTAGGCGGCTGCGATCTCGCCGGCGCTGTGGCCGACCGCGGCGCTGTATGCGAGTCCCCAGTCCTTCCACATCTCGACCAGCCCCGCCTGCAGCGCGAACAACGCCGGCTGCGCGAATCTCGTCTGCCCTAAACGTGACCGGCCTTCTTCGGCCTGCAATTCCGTGATCAGGTCAAACCCCGCCATCCGCGACACTCGCGCCGCACAGTCTTCGATGACCTTGCGGAACGTCTCCGACGTCCGGAACAACTCGCGTCCCATGCCCCAGTACTGCGCGCCCTGGCCGGTAAACACCAGGGCAGGGGAAGCCGCGTGGGAGATCGCGCGGCCTCGGATCAAACCGGGAGCTTCGCCGGACTCAACGAACTCCTTGAGCGCCGCCGCGAATTCCACCGCGGATTTGCGGACCACCGCGATTCGGTGAGCATGATGCGATCGCCGGTGAGCCGCGGAGTAGCATATGTCGCCAATGGAAGCCGGACTCTCGCGGACAATATCCAGAAAGCGCTGCGCGGTTTCGCGGAGTACCTCCGGCCGTTGGGCGGAGAACGCCAGTAGCAGGCTTCCGCCTTCGCGCTTTGTCCGCAAGACCGATGCCGGCGCCTCTTCGAGCACCGCATGGGCATTGACGCCCGACCACCCGAACGAACTGACGCCGGCCAGCCTCGGCCGCTCCCCGCGAGTCCACGGCGTGATCGCACGTGGAATGACGAAGGGCGTTCCGTCCAGGCGGATATGCGGATTGAGTGTCCGGAAATGAGCGAGCGGCGGCACCGCCTGCTTCTCCAGGCAAAGCACCGCCTTGATCAACCCGGCGACGCCCGCGCAGGCCTCGAGATGCCCCAGGTTGGCCTTCACCGATCCCAACCAGCACGGCGTATCCCCGACGCGAGTGCCCCCCAGAACGGACGTCAGGGCTTCCGACTCGATCGGATCTCCCAGAGGAGTGCCGGTGCCGTGCGTTTCCACGAAGTCGATGGATTCGGGCTGCACCCCCGCCCTCCGGAGCGCCTCACGGATCACCTGCTCCTGCGCCAGTCCATTGGGAGCGGTGAGCCCGTTCGAGCGGCCGTCCTGATTGACGGCCGTGCCGCGGATGACGGCCAGAATGCGATCCTCATCGGCGATTGCATCGCGGAGGTGCTTCAGGATCACGGCTCCGCAGCCCTCGGCCCGCACGAAGCCATTGGCCCGCTCGTCGAACGCCTTGCAGCGTCCATCCGGCGAGAGCATACCAAGCTGCACGACGCTCATCGAAAAACCCGGGGTGAGCAGCAGGTTGACGCCGCCTGCCACCGCCAGCGTGCAATCGCCGGAACGCAATGCCTGACAGGCCAGGTGCACCGCGACCAGTGAAGACGAACAGGCGGTATTCACTACCAGGCTCGGCCCGTGCCAATCGAAGGTGTAGCTTAGCCGGCCCGCAACAACGTCGTGAGCGCCTCCCGTCGCCGTGTAAGTATCGATGCGCTCCGGGGCCGCGACTTGAAACTGGTAGTAGTCGCTGCTCGCGCTGTGAATCCCGATGAAAGCGCCGGTCGCGCTTCCGCGCAGCCTGGCCACGTCCTGCCCCGCGTCTTCGAGCGCCTGCCAGACTACTTCCAGCATCAGGCGCTGCTGCGGGTCCATCCGTTCGGCCTCGCGCCGAGATATTCCGAAGAACTCGGCGTCGAACTGGTCGATCCGGTGGATGAAGCCCCCGTGCCGCGCGATTGGATCGGCGCCATGCCACAGCCGTTCGCGGTCGGGGGGCACGCCCGTGACTGCATCGCCACCGTTCGCCATGAACCGCCACAGCGATTCGGCGTCGTCGCAGTCACCGGGGAGCCGGAGTCCGAGGCCGATGATCGCGATGGGCTCGTTCTTCGCCTTTTCGACCGCTTCCAACTCGCGGCGGAGTTCGCGAATCACTGCGATTGCGCGCTCGAGCTGCGCGTCCCGGGTTGTGTTCGGCGGAGTCACGGCCGCCCCAACAGTCTCTCGGCCGCAAAAATCTCCGCCGACAGCGCGGCGCTCAAATCGTCAGCCTCATCCTGGGGAGGCGGCGGTGCGGGTGCCGTACCCGCATCCAAGCCCAATCGCGACGCCAGGTGCGCCACCAGAGCGGTCACCGACGGGTAGTTCCAGACCAGCGTCGCGGGCAGCCGCAATTCCAGCGATCGCTCCAGCCGGTTGCGAAATTCCACCGCCATCAGCGAGTCTACGCCGAGCGTTTTTAACGGCCGGTCAAGCGGCACCCGTTGCGGCGCCAGGCGCAGGACACGCCCGATCTGCTCCCGCAGGTGCGTCTCAAGCAAAGCCGCCCGGGCGTGCCGGTCCGGCAGCGCTGCCAAAAGGCGTGGGAGACTTTCTTCCTTCGCCGGCTGCTGCGCCGTAATCAGTCCATCGAGGAGATGCTGCCCGGGATAGGCTTCCGCCCACCGGCCGGCGTCCAAATCCACCGCGACGATGTGAGCCGCTGCCGAAGTGAGGATCCGGCTGAAAATGGCGGCTCCGGCGGCCGGCGACAGGCTGCCCAGGCCTTGCGACGCGAGCCGCTCACCGCGGTTCGATTCCGCCGCCGCCAGGCCAACCTCCGCCCACGGCCCCCAGCTCACTGAAACGGCGGGGAGTTCCCTCGCCCGGCGATATTCGGCTAGAGCGTCCAGAAACGAATTTCCCGCCGCGTAGTTCGCCTGCCCGGTCGTGCCAAGCAGCGCCGACACCGATGAAAACAGAACAAAGAACTCGAGTGGATCCGGGCAGGTCAGTTCGTGCAGGTTCCAGGCGCCGCGGATCTTCGGCGCCAGTGCCTCCTCGAAGCGCGATCGATCGGCCTCCAGCAGCACCCGGTCCGCCAGTACCCCCGCCGCATGAATTACGCCGCGCAGAGGCGGCATCGTCGCCCGAACCTCTGCCAACACCTGCGCCATCGCCGCGCGGTCCGTCACGTCCGCCGCGACGCACCGGACCTCGATCTGCGCCAACGCGGGTGCCAGTTCCGCGGTCTTTCCGGTCCTGCTGAGCAGGACCAGGTGCTTCGCGCCGAGGCCTGCCAGTTCCGCGGCCGCCACCTTGCCCAGGCCTCCGGTGCCTCCACTGATCAGGTAGGTGCCATCCGAATTCAGCATCGACTCTGGCCGCGGGCGGATGTTCCCGACCCGCTCGCTCCCGAATGCAAGCACAATCTTTCCGGTGTGATTGCCCTGGGCCATTTCGCGGAAAGCATCGGCGGCCCGGCCCGCGGAAAACACCTTGAAGGGAAGGGGCTCGAGTTCGCCTGCGTTCACCTTCGCCACCGTCTCCGCCAGAATCCTCCGCACTTCCTCGCGCCGGCTCTCGACCATGGCCGCGACGTCCAGCACCGCAAACGAGAGATTCTCCCGGAAAAGTTCCAGATCGAGGATGTTCTCGCGAGTCAGCACGCGCTTGCCAATCTCCACGAAACGCCCATATCGCCGGAGCAGTGTCATGCTTCGCTGAAAGGCCTCTCCGATCAACGAATTCAGGACCACGTCCACGCCACCGGCCGCGCGTACACCCTCGGCGAAGTCGAGGGTTCGGGAGTCGAATACGGCCATCACTCCCATCGCACGGAGCATCGACCGCTTCTCTTCCGTTCCCGCGGTAGCGTAGATCTCGGCCCCGGCGCGTTTGGCGAGTTGAACCGCCGCCAGCCCGACGCCCCCCGCTGCCGAGTGAATCAGAACGCGTTCGCCTCGCTTCAACTGCGCGATGCCGAAAAGTGCCTGCCAGGCAGTGATGAACGTCAGAGGCAGGGTTGCGGCCTGCTCGAAGGTGAGTCCCGCCGGCTTGCTCACCAGGCAGTCCGCCGGAAGGGAGATAAAACGCGCGAAACAGCTGACTCTCCGAAAGGACGGCGTGAAGCCAACTACTTCGTCCCCCACCTTCCACGAACCCGCGTTGCGCCCGACGCTGCGGACGACCCCGGCGAACTCGCCTCCAAGCGTCACCGGTCCAGGCGAGTCTCCCGTCGGATTCAGATCCATCGCCTTCAGCACGTCTATGAAATTGAGGCCGGCCGAGTCAACTTCGACTTCGACTTCGTCCGCGCACGGCGCTCGTCGTTCAGCGGCTTCCAGCCCAATCTCATCAAGCACCCCGGCGCCGGTCTGCACTATCCGATAATTCTCCGCCGCCTTGGACTGCCTCGGAACGGCGCCGGTCAGGGCATGTCTCCGCAAGCGCAGGACGAACCGGCCTTCTTCCCTTACGGCAACCGCGCTCTCGTCGTCGCCGCTCGAAAGCTCCTTCCACAGCGCCGTGAACTCGCCTGCGAAGGAAGCGGGGGCAAGATCGATCCGCTTGCACCGCAGCCCGGGATGTTCGTTCGCCACCACCGCCCCGGCGCCCCACAAACCGGCCCCGTGCAGATTGCTCACCGGCGATGCCCCGGCCGGCTGTGTACCGCGGGTAACCAGAAACAGACGAGGCATCGGCTGCGACCCGCACCGGTCGAGAGCCTGAACTGCGGGCGCAAGCGTCAGCGCGCCGCGTGCCTCGAATTCCTCTCCATGCTCAGACGTGCGTTCGGCGCTCAACAAGTGGACCACGCCGGCGATCTGCCGGCCACGCGCCTGAAGCCGGTTGAGGACGAGGGAATAGGAGGCCGCGTCATCTACCGGAATTTGAAATTCCTGCTCTCCCAGACTGCGATATTCGCTGCCCGGGCGCACGGCGATGACGGCATCGCCCTGGGCGCGAATCACAGCAGCGAGCGATTCGGTCAGAGGGCCTGGTTCGGCCAGCAGAATCCAAGTGCTCCGCGCGCCGCCTGACTGCCCCACCGGCGCGGCGACCCATTCCGGACGGTAAAGGCAGTTCGCGTGCTCCGCTCCGGCCAGACCTGCCATCGGCTTGAATTGCACACCCCGAGCACGCATCCGCACATTTCCGCATGCGTCGCTGACCAGCAGGTTGCCGCGCAGTTCCGTTTGATCGTCGGCTTCGGCTTGCGCAACGAGAGCTGTGCCGTCCATCGCCGACCCGTCGTACTCGAGCTGTTCGATGGAGCTTGGGACGCAGGTTGTGCCGTCCGGCGCAAAGAGCAGAAAACTCTGTAGTGCTCCGTCGATTACTTCGGTCAGAGCTGCCTGTCCCGACTTCGACTGCAACCACACCTTCGCCTTGACGCCCTTGCGGCAGAACTGCTCGATCGGTCGGAAAGCGGGACCATAGCTGATGCCAAGCCGCGAGACTCGCTCATAAAATTGCTCCGCATCCTGGATGTCGGCCTCGGGCCCGCTGGCCGCTGGTTCACTGTCGAGCCTGGCCAATCCCTGCACGATTCCCGATGCGTGCAGGGTCCAGCTTCCTGGCTCGTCCTGGTTCGCCGCAAAAACGGAGAAATTCCACACGCCGGGGTTCCGCTTCAAAATCAGTTGCACGTGGACACGATCGTTGTCCCGCAGCGTCAGAGCGCGCAAAAACCGGCAGTTTTCAAACCTAACCCCCGGTGTGCTCAGAACCTTGCGCGAGGCCCGCTCGGCCGAGTCCAGCCAGAAAGCCGCGGGCACCACCACGGTGCCGCGCACCTCGTGATCGGCCAGCATCGGGGTGCTCAAAAGGCCGAGGACCATCTCGAACAGGTGCTCGCCGGTAGCCGCTTCCACGTGGCGCCAGGTGCCCGCCGGAGCAGCCTCCCCGCCTTCGGAGGCATCGACGTCCTCGAACCAGAATCGCTCTCTTTGCCAGCAATACCGCGGTAGCGGCAGGACTTCGCCCGGGTCTGGATACAACCGGTCCCAACGGATGTCCAGGCCTCTCTCGTAGGCCGCTCCGAGCGACTGCAGCAGCACTCCGCGTTCGGCTTCGTTCCGTCTCCCCGACGGCAGCGCGAGGCAGCCGCGCCCTCCTGCTTCGAACGTCTCCTGCACGGCGGGCAGCAGCAGCGGGTGCGGACTGAGTTCGATAAACACGTCGTGTCCGCTCGACATCAACGTCGCGACGACGCTGCCAAAACACACCGTCTGCCGCAGATTACGGAACCAATACGCCGCGTCGCACCCCTCCCCGTTGAGCCGTTCGCCGGTCACCGTCGAGTACATGGGCAGTTGCGCCGGTTGCGGCCGGAGCGTCTGCAAAGCCTCGAGCAGCCCCGTCTCCAGTTCATCCACCTGCGGGCTGTGCGAGGCGACATCCACACGCACCCGGCGGCAAAACACGCCGCGCCGCTCGAGCCCGGCCATCACTTCATCGAGAGCGGCGGGATCTCCGGAGATCACAGTCGAGCGCGGGCTGTTGCTTACCGCCACCGACAGACTGCGCTCGTACCCGGCAAGGCATTCTTCCGTCTCCGCTGCTGTGAGATCGACCAGCGCCATCGCACCCCTGCCGCTCCGCGTTCGGAGCAGACGGCTGCGTTCGCAAATGACCCTCGCGGCATCTTCAAGCGTCAGCAGGCCCGCAATGCAGGCGGCCGCGACTTCGCCCATGCTGTGTCCGACGACCGCGTCCGGGGCGACACCCCACCACGTCCACAGTGCGGCCAGGGAGACCTGGATCCCGAAAAGCGCCGGCTGAATGATGTCGATCCGCCGAAGCTCGTCTTCATCGCCTTCCTCGAGCAGACGAATCAGCGAATCGCCGAGATAAGGCCGGCAAACCGCATCTACCTCCTGCATGCGCTGCCGGAAGATGCCTTCTGTCTCCAGCAGGCTGCGGCTCATGCCCAGCCACTGCGAACCCTGTCCCGGACAGACAAAGACCACCCGCGGTGCGGGAAGTGATTCCGCCGGCGCCGCGGAGTCGCGCAATTCGGCCAATCGCGCCTCCAGCCGCTCCAGCAATTCGTTCTGGTCCTTCGCGGCGATGGCCAGCCGATGCGCAAAGTGCGTGCGTCGAACGCCCGCCGTCCAACCGAGACTGTACAGGTCCGTGAGGGCCCGGCAGTATCCGAGCCAGGACTCGGCCTGTCCTCGCAGCGCCTCCCTCGTCAGGCCCGAGATCGGAAGCAGAAACGGTGAGCTCGCCCGCGACGGCGCGGACGTTTGCGACGGCGGCGCCTGCAACACTACGTGAGCATTGGTGCCTGTGATCCCGAGCGAGGTTACTCCAGCGACCGGCTGCGCCGCCGGCGGCCACGCTCCCGCCTCCGTTTGCACTCGGATTCCCAGCGCACTCCAGTTCACCCGCGCGTTCGGAACACGGCAGTGCAGGCTGGGGGGAATCGCCCCTTTCTCAAGCGATAAAGCCACCTTGACCAGGCCCGCGACACCCGCGGCCGATTCCGTATGCCCGACATTCGACTTGAGCGAACCCACCGCGCACGGACGCTCGCGGCCCACGCCCAGGACCGCTCCAATCGCTTCGAGTTCAATCGGATCGCCAACCGCCGTTCCGGTCCCATGCGCTTCCACGTAGGCGACCTCGCCGGCACCGACACCGGCGTCCGCCAGGGCCGCGCGCAAAAGGGCTTTCTGCCCGTCCTGGCTGGGCATGACCAGCAGTCCGTTGCTGGCCCCGTCGTTATTCATCGCCGTGCCGCGGATCAACGCGTGGATGTGGTCGTCCGCTGCCAGCGCATTCGAGTAACGTTTCAACACCACCACCACGGCGCCTTCGCTGCGCACGTACCCATCCGCCGAGTCATCGCCGAATCGGCAGCGCCCTCCCGGCGAAAGCATCTTCGCCCGCGAATAAATCTGCGTGATTTCGGGTCGCAGGATGACGTTCGCGCCGCCCGCCAGCGCCATGTCGCATTCCCCGTCCCACAAACTCCGGCAGGCCAGATGTACGGCCACCAATGAGGAAGAGCAGGCCGTATCGATGGTCAAAGCCGGACCGCGCAGATCAAAATGGAACGACAACCGCCCTGCCGCCGCATACCGGCCAGTCCCGATCGTGGCGTAGAATTCCTGGTCCCTCGACCGCCGGTAGAGGCACGTTTCGTAATCGCTTAGCCACTGTCCTACGAACACCCCCGACCGCGTGCCCGAGAAAGCAGCCCTGGGGATGCCGGCTTCTTCGAAGGCCTCCCAGGCTACCTCGAGCAGCATTCGGTGTTGCGGGTCCATGCATGCGGCCTCGCGTGGAGCGATGCCAAAAAACCCGGCGTCGAAAAGATCGATACCTTCGAGAAACCCGCCAGACACAGTTGCGATCCGGCCGTCACGGACCCCGTTCCGATAGAGTTCATCGAGAACCGGATCCCGGCCGAAGGGGTACTGTCCGACCGCATCGGTGCCGTTGGTCAGCAACGTCCACCATTCCTCCGCCGTGCTGGCGCCCGGTATGCGGCAGCCGATTCCAACGATCGCCAGATCTTCCCGTCGCGCGCGCGTCAGGGATTCCGCCCCTTCCCTGGCCTGCCACTCTTCAGGCTTGACGCGCAAAATTCGCTCCTTGGGACGAGGCGGATCGCCCGACCCGGCCGATTAGCCGGGCGATCGAAGACACCATGTGTACCTGCGCGGTCTGCAGGAACAGGTGACCGCCGGGCACCATCTCGAGCGTGAATGCGCCTGCTGTATGGGCGCGCCAGGCATCCAGGGCCTGCGGGGAAACAAATGGATCCATCGTGCCCCCAAACGCGCAGATGGGGCTCTCGATCGGAGTCGACTCACGGTAGCAGTAAGTCTCAAAGGCGTGAATGTCAGCGCGAAGCCCGGGAGCAACCAGCTCTCGAATCTCCGCATCGTCCAGGATCTGGCGGGGAACCGAGTCGTAGCGCCGGTGCACTTCCCGAAAGAACTCCTCGTCGCTCAAGTGCCGGTCAATTGGAGGATGAATACGGGGAAGTTGCGGCGAGCGGCTCGCGCCAACCAACAGGTACTCCGGCAGGGGTGCGCCCCAAGAGCGCAGTAAGCGCGCCGTCTCGAACGCAACCAGGGACCCCAGGCTGTGGCCATACAGCAGGTACGGGCGATCGAGGCCGCCCATCATCTCCCCAGCAATGCCTTGGGCTAGATCCACGACATTTGAAATTGACGCTTCGCGATGCCGGGTCTCCCGCCCGGGAGGTCGAATGCAGCAGACCTCCACCCCTTCGTCGAAAGCGTCGAACCAGCCCCGAAACGCAGATACTCCGGCACCCGCGAACGGAAAGCAGTAGATTCTGACCTGAGACTCCGGACGTGGCCGTGGCGCGACAACGAAGCAGCCCGTATTCGAACTTCGCATCGTGGTGGGAAGTTGTGCAGGTCAAGGGCCAAGTCGGAATCTGCGCCGGCAATCGTGAGTGGTACTTGCGTTGCATGTTTGCCTGCCTTGGAATTCGCGTTACAGCGCGCCTTTACGCCGTAGCGTGCGGGATGAAAATGGATGCCTCCCGAACGGGGGGAGGTCGGCTGGGGCATGGTAACCCACGGAGAATCAATGCGATTCGGTAGTGCAACGGAATTGCTTTCAGAGCTTCGGATGCGAAATGTGGAGGTAACGCTCGTAGGAGGCCGCCTCCGCTGCACTGCGTCTCAAGGGATTCTGAATGAGGAACTTAAGACTGACCTGAAAATCTGGAAGGATGATCTGGTGGACTTGCTCCAGGAAGCCGGCACAGACAAATCCGATACGCAGATTACGGAAGACTTCCCAAATAATAGGCCCGCACTATCTTTCGGACAGAGACGTCTCTGGTGGCTTGACAGACTTGATCCCAAAAATTCGGCTTATAACATCGCATTTATCCTCCGTCTTGAAGGACCGGTAGACGAGCACGCGCTCGACCTTGCCTTGCGTGAGATCGTTCGACGCCATCGCGTACTGCGCACCGCGATCACCACAGTAGATGGAGTCCCTTGTCCCGAACTGACGTCCCCGACAGCATGGCGACTGACCCGGCTCGACCTGAGCGGCCAGCCATCAGATTTGTCGGCAGATGCTCTTCGCCAGGCAATCCGCTCGGAGTCCGAGCAGCCATTCGACCTCACCTCCGGAAATCTCTTCCGCGCTACCCTAATCCACACCGGCGGACAGCAATACACGCTGGTGATGGCAGTCCACCATATTGCAGCCGATGGTTGGTCACTAGGCATCATTGCCGGCGAATTCAGCGCGCTGTACACGGCATGTTGCGATCAGTTACCGGCCCCGCTCCCGGAGATTGTCTTTCAGTATTCCGAATACGCTGCCTGGGAAGCCAGCGCGATCGAATCCGAGCCCTTGAAGCAGGAACTGGACTACTGGAAGAAGCAGCTCGAAAACTGCGTCGCCACCGAAATCCCGACGGATCGCCCGCGGCCGGAAGGCGTATCTCATCGGGGACGGCATATCTGGTATGCGCTACCGCCGCGGCTCACAGCAGCAGTTCGGGAGGTGGCCCGCCGGGAAGGCGTCACTTTGTATGTCATCCTCCTCGCGGCATTCTATATCCTGCTATATAGACTAACCGGACATACGGATCTGGTGATAGGCGGCGTGGTAAACGGCCGCAACCATCACAAATGGGACAAGTCGATCGGGCTCTTCATCAATCTCCTGGCATTTCGCGCCAGTCTTGCCGGTAATCCGGAAATTCGCGAGTTACTGCATCGAGTCAGAGAGACGACACTCGGCGGGCTCGCCCACCAGCAGGTGCCGTTTGACCGGGTGGTAGCGGCGCTGCAACCCCATCGTGATCTCAACCGGTCGCCCCTGTTCCAGGTCATGTTCGTGTTGCAGAACCTGCCTCCGATCTCGCTCGAACTGCGCGAGCTGAAGGTCCAGCCGATCGCTCCCGAACGGGAATCCGCGCGACTCGATCTCACCGTTGAAGTTTCCGAGATCAATGGCGCGGCGGTGCTGGACCTGGAATACAACCTCGACCTCTATGACGAATCGACCGTTCGCCGGATGGCCCGCAGTTACGAGCGGCTGCTTGAAGAGATAACCGCCGATATCGACCGGCGCATCTCCGATCTCGATGGCCTTTCCAGCGAGGATCGGGACGCCCTCGTTGCCGCCGGCCGGGGCAGGGTCATTCCACAGCGCGGCATCACGATTCACGAGTGGATCGAAGAGCGCGCCGCGGCGGCGCCGGAAGCCACGGCCGTCGTTTTTCAAAACCGTGAATTGACCTATCGAGATCTTTCCGTCCAGTCGAATCGGCTGGCACGCTGGCTGCAACATCGTGGAATCGACCGCAGATCCCTGGTCGGAATCCATCTGGATCGTTCCGAGCGGATGGTCGTCGCCGTCCTCGCCGTACTCAAGACAGGTGCAGCCTACGTTCCGCTCGATCCGCGCTATCCCGCCGACCGCCTCAGCTTCATGATCGAAGACGCGGGCATGGCCGCCATTCTCACGGAAGACGCCCGCAAACATGGATTGGCATGCGATCCTGCTACCCGCATCATCTCGCTCGACGCGGACCGCGACAGCATCGCAGAGCAAGATGCCGGGCCAGTGGACAGCGGGGGCTCGCCGGGCGATCGCGCTTACGTGATCTACACTTCCGGATCCACCGGCAAACCAAAGGGCGTCGAGATCACCCACGGCTCGGTCGTCAACTTCCTCTCTTCGATGCTGGAAGAGCCCGGTATCGCCGCTGGAGACTGCCTGGTCTCGGTGACCACGCTCTCGTTCGATATCGCCGGCCTCGAGATCTATCTGCCGCTGGTCGCCGGCGCTACGACTGTGATCGCCTCCACCACGGTCACCGCCGACGGACGCGCTCTCGCTAAACTGCTCGCTGACAGCGGAGCCACCATCATGCAGGCGACACCCGCCAGCTGGCGCATGCTGTTCGAGTCCGGATGGCAAGGCATCCCCGGCCTCAAAGTCATCTGTGGCGGCGAAGCGCTTCCGCTCGATCTGGCCAAGCGATTTCTGGCGGCCGGTGTCGAGCTTTGGAATGCCTACGGGCCAACCGAAACTACCATCTGGTCTACGCTCCAGCGGGTCACCACCATCGACCAGGCCAAATCCATCGGCCGGCCCATCGCCAATACCCAGGTCTGGATCCTGGACGAGCACGGCCAACTCGCGCCTCCCTGTGCTCCGGGCGAATTATTCATCGGCGGAGACGGTCTGGCACTCGGCTACCTCAACCGGCCCGAACTAACCCGCGAGCGGTTCATCGCGCATGCGGTTGCCGGCCGGTTGTATCGCACCGGCGACCTCGCGCGCTGGCTGCCCGACGGCTGCCTCGAATTCCTCGGACGTGCCGATCATCAGGTCAAGATTCGCGGGTTCCGCGTGGAGTTGGGCGAGATTGAAGCGGCTCTCGAGTCCCAGACCGAGATCCGTCACACCGCAGTCACCGTGCACGAGTTCGGTGTTGGGGATCAACGCCTGGTCGCATACGTAGCGCTGCGAGATCAAGCGAGGTTCGATCCGGACGGGATCCGCAACCGCTTGATGCGGACGCTGCCCGACTACATGGTCCCGTCTTACGTATCCAAGCTCGACGAAATCCCTCTTACGCCAAACGGTAAGACGGACCGGCGGGCGCTGCCTGCTCCCGCCGTATCTGACCGGCTGACCGGCCAGGGCGAGCCTCGGTCGGCAACCGAAAAGCGGCTGGCCGCACTCTGGCGCGAGATCCTGGGAGCCGCCGTCAACGCCCGCGAAATTGGCGTGCGCGATAACTTCTTCGAACTGGGCGGTCATTCCCTCCTGATCGTCCGCCTGCAGAGCCGCATCCGCCAGGAGTTCTCGCGAGAGCTTTCGGTGGCGGAGTTGTTCGACCGGCCCACCATCGGCGCGATTGCCGGCCTACTCGATGGAAACAGCCCGCTGCCGGCCGACGATCCGCAGGGCGCCGCTACCACGGTCCAGCCGCCGACTGCGATTCCGGACATCCCGATCGTGGCGCGAGACGGGCCGCTACCGGTCACATCGGCGCAATTGCGGCTCTGGTTTCTCGATCAGCTTTCGCCGGGAAGCGTCGCCTACATATTGCCGATGGCCGTCCGTCTGCGGGGACGACTCGATCTCGCGATCGTGGAGAAAGCGCTCTCCGAGGTGGTTCGCCGCCACGAAGCGCTGCGCACCGTCTTTGTTGAATCGAATGGCGGGCCGAGCCAGTTGATTCGGCCGCCGGCGCCGGTCACCCTCGACGTCGCCGACCTCACGGGATTCGCGCCCGGGGAGCGCGAAGAGCGCGCGCATCAACTCACGGCCGCCCTCGGAGGCCGGCCCTTCGATCTGTCCGAGGGGCCGCTCTTCCGCGCTCAGGTGCTGCGGCTGGCCGAAGAGGACCATGTCCTGGTTCTCGCCGTCCACCACATCGTGTTCGATGCCTGGTCCGCCGACGTGCTCTGGCGCGATTTCACCGCGATCTACGCCGCCTCAATTGAAGGTGCTTCCCCGCGGTTAGCCGGACTGCCCATTCAGTTCGCCGATTTTGCCGTCTGGCAAAAACAGGCCATAGAACACGGACCCGGCGAATCCGACCTGGCCTATTGGAAGAACCGTCTCCGCGGAAACCTGCCGCCCCTGGACCTGCCGACGGACAGGCCCCGGCGCATGCTCCAAACACGCCGCGGCGCCAGTGAGACCCTCTCCATTGCGCCCGCCCTGTGCGAGCGGCTGCAACATTTCGCTCAGGGCCAGGGAGCCTCTCTGTTCATGACGCTGCTAGCTGCCTTCAATGGCCTCCTGCATCGTGTGAGCGGGCAGGACGACATATTGGTGGGCACACCCCTGGCAGGCCGTAGCCGGGTCGAAATCGAGGAAGTGGTCGGTTTCTTCGTCAAAACCGTCGTCCTGCGAACGAGGGTTTCGAGCGGAATGCCTTTCGCCGAACTCCTCAAGCAGGTGCGCGACACCGTACTCGAGGCGCACGCGCACCAGAACACCCCATTTGAGGACCTTGTGGGCGCACTCGCGCAGGAGCGCGACCTCACCCGCACACCGCTGTTTCAGGTGTTCTTCAATCATTTGAATCTTCAGTTTCAGGGAACTCCGATCCCGGGCGTGCTTGCCGAGCGATTTCACGATTTCGAATTGCAGCCGAAGTTCGATTTCACGGTCTACGCCACCGAGCTGGGAGGCCGGATCGATCTGCTTCTGCTCTACGATGCGGATCTGTTCGACAGCCAGAGGATGGTCGCATTGCTCGAACAGTACCGGGGTCTGTTGGAACAGATCACTGATGATCCGGCCGGATCCATCGGCCGGTACAACCTCGGGACCCCGTCGATGGAGAGCGCAATCCCCGATCCCAAGGCGCCGCTCGATTCCGGCTGGAGCGGTTCGGTTATCGACAAGTTCGTCGAGAACGCGCTGAGCAATCCGGATCGAATCGCCATCGAAGAGAGGTCCGTTCAATGGAGCTACGGTCAGTTGGAAGCGCTCACCGCGAAGTTGGCGGGTTGGCTGCAAGACTCCGGCGTCGGGCCGGGCGACGCCGTGGCCGTTTATGGGCGCCGAAGCGGTCAGTTCGTGGCGGCGTTGCTGGGGACGCTCCGCGCGGGGGCCGCCTTCTGTATCCTGGACCCGGCGTATCCGGACGCGCGGCTGGTCGATTGCGTCGCCGCCGCCCGTCCAAAGGCCTTCCTCGAGGTTGGCGGTGGCGGCGATCCGCGGCCCGTCCTCGAGGCAGCCGTTACCGAAACCGCGGGGCCCCGCCGCCTCGGGCTTCCGTCCGCACCGGGGATCTTCAACCTTGCGGAGCTCAAATCGCGCTCCCTGCATACCGGGCACGCTAACCCGGATAGCTCCGCCTATCTGACTTTTACTTCCGGCACCACCGGCCGTCCCAAGTGCATTCTCGGAACCCAGCGGCCCCTAGGGCACTTCATCGACTGGCATGTGCGGCAGTTCGGTCTGTCGGCCACCGACCGCTTCAGCATGCTCTCGGGTCTCGCTCACGACCCGTTGCTGCGCGATGTGTTCACACCGCTCTCGGTCGGAGCGACCCTTTGTATACCTGAGGGCGACGACATTCTCGCGCCGGGGCGTCTGGCCGGCTGGATCGCCGGGCGGAAGGTCACCGTAGCGCACCTTACCCCAGCCATGGGCGCCTTGCTGTCCCAGGGCGGCGGCTTCGAGCCGCTTCAGTCCTTGCCGCGCCTGCGCTACGCTTTCTTTGGCGGCGACCTGCTGACCTCGCGCGATGTGACCGCCCTCGCCGCCATCGCGCCGAACGTGGCCTGCGTAAATTTCTACGGCGCCACGGAAACTCCACAAGCCATGGCCTGGCATCGCATCGATGCCGCGGTTCTGCCCTCCGCCGATAACCTCACGAACCCGGCCTTTCCTATCCCGATCGGCAAACCCATCCCGGACGTTCAGCTCCTCATCCTGAACGGGTGCGGAAACGTCGCCGCCATCGGCGAATTGGGCGAGATCTTCGTTCGGACGCCGTACCTGTCGCAGGGCTATCTCAACGATGAACGGCTCACGAAAGAGCGCTTTCCCCTCAACCCGTTTACGAAGCATGCCGGCGACCGGCTATACCGCACCGGTGACCTCGGCCGGTATCGCCCAGACGGCCTTGTGGAATTCGCCGGCCGGGCCGACCAACAGATCAAGATCCGCGGCTACCGCGTCGAACCGGGGGGAATTGAAGCCGCCTTAGCTACCCACGCCAGTGTCCGCGGGTGTGCTGTTGTGGCGCGGGCAGACCGCTCCGGCGGGAATCAGCTGATTGCTTGCGTCGCCGTTAGGGAGGGGCATCACTTCAGTCCCGATAGACTCCGCACGTTTCTTAAGCAGCTTCTGCCTGAGTACATGATTCCATCGGCGTTCGTTCTGGTTGACGTTTTGCCGTTAACCCCGAACGCGAAGATTGATCGCGCGGCGCTCAGCCGGTTGGAACCAGGCCGTGCCGGAGTTGAACGCGAATATGTGCCGCCAGACGACGCCACCGAACGAACGATGGTGAGAATTTGGAAGGACGTGCTAGGTATCGGCAAAATCGGCGTCCTCGATAACTTTTTCGAATTGGGCGGACACTCCCTTGCCGCCACACGTCTGATCGGCCGGCTGCGTTCCGAGTTTAAGATCGATCTGCCGCTGCGTTGTGTTTTTCTAGAGCCGACGATTGCGGGCCTAGCGAAATACATTCGCTACGACGCCGCTACGCAAAGCTATAGTTACATCGGCGAGGCGCCGCGGTGGACGTGCCTGGTCCCGGCACAGCCGAGAGGCAGCCGTGCGCCCCTCTTCCTCGTAGCCGGATACCAGGGTCCGGATGACACGCTGCTGGTGCTGTCGCGAATAATCCCTCACCTCGGTCCCGACCAGCCGGTGTATGGCTTCAAGCCCCGCTGGATTGAGGGGAATCGGGAAGACTACTCGACCGTTGACGACGCAGCGCAAGAGTTTCTGGTCGAACTGCGCGCCGTGCAGCCCAAGGGGCCTTACCTGCTGGGTGGATACTGTGTCGGTGGTGTCGTCGCGCTGGAGATGGCCCGAAAGCTGCTGCAGGAGGGCGAAGAAGTCAGACTGCTCGCCTTGATCGACACCGAACGGCCCACCCCGCTGCGCGCCTTTTTGGCGAATGTCAGGCTTGCGTGGCAAAGAGGTGCGCACATACTTTCCGTCCTTTCCGGCATCGCACGTGCGGGCAGGGGTTCACGATGGCGTCCGTTCTCCGATCTGATTCGGCACAAACTCGGGGGCAGCCCCCGGTGGAGCGCGGAGAACGCCGCCTCGGATCGGTTTTATCGTTCGAAGGTCGGGTACCGCCGCCTCATGTACGGCCACGCTGTCAAACCATATCCGGGCCGGATTACATCGTTCGTCAATGAGAAACAGTACCAGATCGACAAGAACATGGGATGGAAACACATTCCCAAGGGCGGCCTGATTATTTACAGGGTTCCGGGTGACCACATTACGATGCTGACCGAGCACGGAAAAGAATTTGCGCAACTGCTTCGCGCGTGCACAGACGGCGTGCCGACAGAACATGGCGCGCCGGCGGAGCATACCGGGGTTGGCGCTTAATGAGAGAACTGCATCCCACGATCTGTCCCTCCCCCGTTGGTGGGCCGCAAACGGAACCGTCGATCATCTCTGTCAGCGACGTTACCATGCGGTTCCCAATCACCAAGCGCTACCGGGAACTGGCGCTCCACCCTTTTCGCCCGCGGCGGCTGTGCACCGCACTGTCTGGCATCGACTTTGCAGTCCAAAAGGGTGACCGAATCGCGGTGCTGGGTCCCAATGGCGCCGGCAAGACCACATTACTGAAGCTGATCGGGGGACTGTTATTCCCCACCGTGGGTGACATCATCGTCAACGGCTTCAACACAGTTAACCATAACACCACGGCCCGAAGATCCGTGGGGTTCGTCCTGAATGAGGAGCGAAGCTTCTTCTGGCGGTTGAGCGGGGTCCAGAACCTCGAATTTTTCGGCGCGTTGGATAATCTCCGGGGTGCGGATCTGCACAACCGCATTCGGGAGTTGGTCCAACTGGTAGGACTGGAAGCCGCGGCCGCGAAGCCGGTCGGAGAGTACAGTTCCGGGATGAAGCAGCGCCTGGCCCTGGCACGCGGACTGATTGCCGAACCAGAGGTGCTCATCCTCGATGAGCCGACCCGTGCACTCGATCCTGTGGCCTGCGATGAACTCATTGAGCTGATCATGGCGCGTCTCTACAGGGATTCCGGCAAGACACTCCTCATTGCCACGCACCGACTGGAGGACGCCGTCAAGCTCTGCAATAAGGTGCTGATCATCGACACAGGGCGGTTGAAGGCTTTGGACTGCATCGAAGATCTGTTTGCAGAAGGAACCAGTCTTTCGGAGTATTACCGGCGGCATTTGGGTGAGGTGAATGCGTGATTTCGATGTTATGTAAGGCCTGGGCTTTCATCGTGCGTGACTTCCGCATCGAATCCGGCTATAAGGCCAGTTTCGTGATGCGCGTCGTGGAATCGATGATGCTCCTGGTCCTGTTTCATTTTCTCAGCGAACTGATCACGCCGCGCAGTTCTCCGCACTTGAGCAGCGTCGGCAACCGCTACTTCCCGTTTGCCATTATCGGTCTGGCGTTTGCCCGCTATTTCGACTTGACGCTGCGAATGTTTTCGGAATCGATCCGGCTTGCGCAGGTGACGGGCTGCCTCGAGGCCATGCTGAGTAGTCAGACGGGTTGCGTGAGCGTTGTTCTGATGTCGTCCCTCTACGGCCTCATCTCAGGGGCGGTGCAACTGTTTCTGATTCTCCTGGCGGGCGCGTTTGCCTTCGGCGTTGATTTCAGTCACATGAACATACCGGCGACCCTGGTGGTACTTATCCTGTCGATCATGACCTTCGTGGCATTTGGTGTTCTGTCGGCCGCGGCAGTGGTCTGGCTCAAGAAGGGCGACCCGATAACGTGGATACTCGGCGGGTTCGGAAGCATTGTTGGCGGGGCTTACTTCCCCGTTCAAGTAATGCCCGTTTGGCTTCAGAAGGTATCGCTGCTGATACCGCTAACTTACTCGCTGGACGCGCTCCGCCTCACAAT
Source organism: Bryobacterales bacterium (assembly GCA_963796485.1). Lineage (GTDB taxonomy): Bacteria > Acidobacteriota > Terriglobia > Bryobacterales > Bryobacteraceae > CAWCDJ01. The sequence goes on along the minus strand of CAWCLV010000002.1, from coordinate 5,246 downwards.
GCTGGGCGGTTACTCCGTTCCGATGGTGGCGAAATCTCTACTGGTCTTACTTGCGATGGCGGCGCTCCTGCTGCCGGCGAGTGTCGGTTTGTTTGCCGCAGCCGTGCGAAAGGGTCGGAAAGAGGGCACGCTCATGCAGTATTAGATCCAATGGCGTTCACTTTACCATTTTTGTTTGCATGAATAATCCGGCGCGGCGCGACGCGCGCGCAACACGCAAGCGGCCACACCTCACCGAATTCCTTAGCCGGACAGTTATGCGGCTTGCCGGGTCCGTGGAGCCGCCGCGAGAATTGGCCGTCGGGCCGTCGGCCGGCGACCGAGTGCACACAACGTGGAGCGGGAGGAGGTGCGCGTCGCGGTATTCGCGTTTCGATAGATACCGGGAAGTCGCTGTGGATGTCGAACAGATTCGTCCGATGCCGGACTTGGAAGCGATCGCCATGGGGGTTTTTCATCCGGCGGAAACGGAATGCGTACGGGTTGCGGCCGACAGACGGACCGAAGCGTTCTTTCACGTGTGGACGGCGAAAGAGGCCCACATCTAGGTGAGCGGCGAGGGACTGGCGCATCCGCCGCCGGTGTGCGAAATCCGGCAGGGTTGGTGGAGGGGCAGAATCCCATGGCGCCCTAAGGAACGTGAATCGATGGGGAGTGTTTTCAATCCCCTTTCATCCCAACCAACCTTTCAAGGTCCTGCGCCCGCCAGTGACGGTGAACTGGCGGCACGCCACATCTCTCCATCGCGGCAAATACGGCAACGGTTCTGCAACGGTGTTGCCGAGAAAGTGGGAATCTCACGAAGCCGCTTGATCTGACACCTGAAGAGGTCGAGAAGCTCACCACCTTGGCGCGTCGCCGCAAGACTTCTCAATCCATGGCGATACGCGGTCGGATCGTACTCGGGTGCGGCGGGTCAGCAGCAATGGAGAAGTCGCCTGGCGATTGGGCACTGGGGTGGACCCCAAGGGTGAGACAACCAGTTCACCCACACCTTGCGGTTCTGACCCGCCTCGGATAGTGAGACGGCCGGAAGGTTGAGACCTAGTATTACTGTGTTAAAAAGAAACGATTCGTCAGAAAAATCTGTGGGTGAGTTCCGGCTCGGGGAGTTTGCCAAGTGAATGATAGAGCGCCAGTTCGGTGACACGGAAGGTTCGGAACCCGTATGATTTTCTCATAGTGACTTTTGCTTTGTTGTTTAGACCCTCGATTACGCCGCTGGAAAACTCCTTCCGCGCGCGAAAATAGTTGAGGATGAGTTCGCGGTGGGCGTGTAAGGTCCTGGCAACTTTCTTCATCGGCTCGATCCGCGAGCGCATCACTTGACGACACCATTGGTCGAGGAACTTGGCAGCCCAGGCGGTGGACTCGTAATTCCAGAGTTGCTGGAAGTCTTCCTTGAGCAGATAGGCGCGAACGCTCTGGAGGTTGTAGCGCACCAGATCTTTTAGTTTCACTTTCTGGTTGGCAGTGAGGTTTGCCGGCCGCTTGAGTAGGCACCACCGGGACTTGGTCAGGACCGGTTCGTACCCGTCCCCCTTCATGCGCCGTGCTTCTGCGGAGCGGATGTCGTCGAGCGCCTTGTTCACCTTGGCCACGATGTGAAACCTGTCCAGGATATTGAGGGCCTGGGAACACTTCTCGCGGATCACACCCAAATACGGTTTCCACATGTCCGAGCAGACGAACTCGATCTTCGCCGACACCTCCGGGCCGATCATGGCAAAGAATTTCTGGAAGGTTTTCACGGTCCGTTCCTTGCCAATCCATAGCAGCCGGGTACAGCCCAGGTCGATCTGATACACCAAGGTCAGATATTTGTGCCCTTTGCCGCGCTGAATCTCATCCACCCCAATGGCGCGAATCGCTCCCAGGACGCGATGCTCCAGCCCCCAGGTGACCAGATATGCCACCGCGTCGTGGACCTTGTCCCAGGAAGTGCGAAATTCTTCGGCGGTTTCCTTCCAGGACAGTTTGCGCGCCCAATGCCCCAGGAAATGCATGTGAACCTTGGTCGAGGTGTGTTTCCCCATGCCCCACGGCACTTCTTCGACCAGCACTCCGCATTGCTTGCAGTTGACCCGTCGCATGCAATAGACCAGAAAAACCAGGTAGCCCCAGAAGCCGATGAACTCAAATCGTCGCGGCGTGGGAGACTGGTCGTAGCCGGGCGCGGGTTGATGGCAGCCCGAGCAAATAGCCGTGGATCGTTTCCGCGGCCGGACCGGGATGAGGACGGTTTGCGCGTCTTCGGCAAAGCTGGCTCGCCCGTAAACAAATCCCGGAATGGGATGGCACTGGTTTAGAATTCTGGGAAGGCGCATGCGTTGACTGGATCGATAGGAAAATGAAGACGAATCCCGATTCTCTCCCATTGACGCCCGCCGTGCTATTGCCATACTGCCGCGATTGCCGTGATCTGGCGGAGTGGCCGGAGCGTTGGATGGGTGAGGAAAAGGATCTTCCTGTCGGCCGCCAACTCGTGGAGTACTTCATGCCCTTCCTCCTTCACCTCGCCGAGTCCGGTCTGTCGAAAAGAACCATCCAAAACCACGTCGACAATATGTGGCTTCTCGGTGGAGAGATCATCCGCGACGTGAACGAAGAGCCTCGTCTGAGAAAGAGCTCCGCCGAACAACTTGTCCGCAACGTGATCCACGAGGACGGCGGGCCGCTCATCCATAACGGCTGGGAAGACGAGCAACGCACCTTCGACTCTACGTGCCGGAAGTTCTACCGTTTCCTCACTCAACCCCAGCGCTGAGCCAGCCAGTTACCCACAGATTCCCCGGACGAGCCAAAGAAACAAGTTGATGTAGAATTGTTTTCGTGGGATCACGCCTCTCTGGGCCAGGTCCACAGGAGAGACGCTTTGCGGCATATATCGAGGACCTGGCCGAAGCCGCAGGGCATGCCGACCGGCGCACGCCTTTGAAGAATTACTGCATGGGTCTGTTGCTGCCGGGCGAACGCAAGAGTGTTGAGCCGATGGCCGCTCGCCCGGCTCCGGAGAATGTGCGCCGCATGCATCAGTCGCTGCATCACTTGGTGGCCGATGCGCCGTGGGACGACGAGGAGATGCTGGCTCAGGTGCGGCGGGAAGTGCTGCCTGCGATGTAGAAACACGGTCCTGTAGTGGCGTGGATGGTGGATGACACCGGCTTTCCCAAACAGGGCAAGCATTCGGTAGGCGTCGCGCGGCAGTATTGTGGCCAAATTGGCAAACACGATAATTGCCAAGCAGCTGTGAGCCTATCGGTCGCGACGTGGAGTTCGAGTTTGCCGATTGCGTGGCGGCTGTACCTGCCGGAAACATGGTGCCAGGATGACGAACGTCGCCAGCAGGCCGGGGTTCTCGAGGAGATCCGTTTTCAAACCAAACCAGAGATTGCTTTGGAGCAAATCCGGCAAGCGGTAGCGCAAAAGATCCCAGGAGGGGTAGTGCTGGCGGATGCCGGCTATGGCCACGGCATGCCGTTCCGCGATGCGCTGACCCAACTCGGATTGACATACGTAGTGGGCATTGAGTCAGCCACCGGAGTTTGGGGACCGGGGCGACAACCTCTACCCGCCCCACCGCGACAACCGGGGCGTGGGGCAACTCCCAAACGCTTGCAGCGAGATGCCGACCACCAGCCGGTTTCGGCGAAGGAATTGGCGCGGAATCTGCCAACCACTGCCTGGAAGGAGATCGGATGGCGCCAGGGCAGTCAGGGGAGGTTGCGTTCGCGGTTCGCCGCTGTGTGGGTGCGGCCGGCACATCGCGATTATCGGCGGAGCGAACCTTACCCGGAAGAATGGCTTTTGATCGAATGGCCGAAGGGAGCATCGGAACCTACCAAATACTGGTTTTCCTCCTTGCCGGAGAAGACCTCGTTGAGGGCTTTGGTGAAGATCGCCAAACATCGCTGGATTATCGAACGCGACTACGAGGAACTCAAGCAGGAGTTGGGATTAGGACATTATGAAGGACGGAGTTGGCGTGGTTTTCACCATCACGCCACCTTATGTATCGCAGCCTATGGGTTCCTGGTGGCCGAGCGGAACCGTTTTCCCCCTCTGCCCGCGCCGGCCATGTTGGATTATCAGCCCCGCCGTGGCCGCCGAACTTCCGTCCGCGTGGGTCGCCGCGTTCGCCCCGAACGTCATAACCCGAGTTCCATCGCCACGCTGAGGATTGCCATCGCCCGCCACCTGCTCGGGCAGTTACCTCACTGTCCCTTCTGCGGGTGCAAAGCGCCTGGCTAATCCTCGGCGTCGATGTCCGCATCGACCACACAGGATGCAGGGCGGGAATGATTTGGCGCCGTGCGCCAAGCGTCCTCTCGAAGTTGGACTCGGCTGAACTTTTCTGGCACCGTACAACGCCAGTTAGCGGGCGAACCTGGTGCTTCCAATCCGCTCTCGCTTTCCCCTCCGTACTGGTAACACAGCACCCGCAGTTCTCCGGCTCGATTCCGACCCAGTCGATGGGGACAAAACAGCCGTAGTAGCCCTTTATAGACCGCCTCGATGGGGCGTTTCCTCGCTGTCGCTGTCCAGATCAGCCGATAAATATCCTCAACCGTCTGGATGTTTGCCCGGACGATAGCCATCTCTGCTTCTAAATTTAGCCGATGGGTCGCGCGCGTCGGTAAATTCCTCAGAACAAACACGTTTAACACAGTAATACTAGGAGAGTCGCCGTTAAGGTGGACCTACCGATTGATTATCAGTCGGCGCACATAACGATTTCTTTTCAGCAGTTTTGTCAGCAGCACAGAGTGTCTCTTTGGTCTCAGTTGCCCTGATGACTTCGGAACGTATCTCGTTGGTTCTGCAAGTTCAAGAAAACTCACGAGTGCGACAAAACGGACTTGACAGGTCGGCTCTCTTAATCAGTAGGTTTATACTGGGGGCGGTTAGTAGTCCATTGCTCGTCTCCCGGCTTGCCTGAGCCGAGGCCGATGGCTGAGACCATGCCGAGCTGACCTGCAACGGTTTTGCAACGGTCCTGCGAAAATCGGGGCTAACCCGCGAAACCGCCTTCGATATTTATCAACAGGTTGCCTCTCGACGAACCTCCGCGAAACCCTGTCAAGTGCTTTGAGGTGCTAGCGGGAGTAATCTCGTGGGGGTTCAAGTCCCCCTCTCCGCACCATATCAAAAGCCGTTGTATCAGATTGGTACGGCGGCCTTCATCGTTTGGTGACAAAATTTCGACAATAAGTCTGGCCTTGCCTTCCGGTCGATGACTGCTCAGT
>CAWCLV010000001.1:0-2423353 GCA_963796485.1 Bryobacterales bacterium | reverse complement strand
CCAAATGCCTGGCCGGCCTTTCGGAAAGCATAACGAAATTAATGGGGCTCTAAGCCCCGCGCCGCACGTGACGGCCAGACCACCCCGCCGGGTGGTTAAGGGTGCGCCGCGCCATCTTTGCTGCTCTTGGCGGCATCCATCGAATGAATGACGCGGGCCCATCGCTCCGTCTCGCTTTTGATGAAACGCGCGAAGTCGTCCGGGCTGCCGCCGGCCGGCATTCAGGCCCTGCCGGGCGAGTTCCTTGCGGACCTCCGGGTCCTTCAGTGCACTATTTGCCGCCTCCGATAGCTTTGCGATCACCGGCTGCGGCATGCCGGCCGGGCCCAGGATCCCGAACCAGAGACCGGCGGCATAGCCGGGCAGCGCCGCTTCGGCGATCGTCGGCAGATCGGGGGCAATGCTGGCGCGCTTGGCCTCGGTGGTCGCCAAAGCCTTGACGCGGCCGTCCTTGATCAGACCGAGCACCGTCGGCGCCGGCGCGAACATCACCTGGATGCGGCCGGAGATAAGATCGACGGCGGTTTGCCCGCTGCCCGGATAGAGCACGCCGGTCATTTTGATGCCGGCCATCTGCTTGAACAGTTCGGTCGCCAGATGCGGCCCGCTGCCGAGCCCGGAGGCGCCGTAGAGCAATTCGTCCGGCTTCTGCTTGGCGAGCGCGATGAGACCCTTCACGTCTGTCACGCCGAGCTTTGGATTGACCACCAGGATATTGGGGATCGAGCCGACGAGCATGATCGGCGTCATGTCCTTTTCGACATTGGGCGCCTTGGCCGGCATCAGCGTCATGTTGATGGTCGTTGCGATGGTGCCGAACAACAGCGTGTAGCCGTCCTTGGCGCTGCGCGTGACGTAATCGGTCGCCACCATGCTGCTCGCGCCCGGCTTGTTTTCCACGACGACGGTCTGTTTGAGCACGTCGCCGAGCTTGTGGCCGACGATGCGCGCCATGATGTCGCCACTCGATCCCGCCGCGAAGCCGACGATGAGGCGGATCGGGCGTGTCGGGTAATTGTCCTCAGCGCTAGTGGGTTTCACCGCGATGACGGCAAGCGCGGCGACAGAGGACTGCAATCGGTTTGAATCGGATCATGATGGCCATCACTTTCAGGGTTTCTTGCCGGCGCCTTCGACGTTGCGCGTAGGCGTTTCCGGGATCACGCCGCTGCGGCGCCGTTTGAATGTTTCCTCGCCGCTTTCCGCCCATCGCCCCTCGAGCGCGCGGCGGGCGTAGACGTCAAATCGCTCGTCCCAATCGCCCAGCGAATAGCCGTGCCAGGGCGGACTGCGGCGTGAGCGCCGGCAGGCCCAGCTCCTTCCAGATCGTCGCGCGCGTGCTCCATGAATTCGCGCGCGGGCAGCGCCAGCGGCGGCATGGGATGCTTCAGCGTCGCGTCGATCAGCATCGTCGAATCCTCGCTGCGCGCCCGATTTCGGCCCGTGGCCGGCCGAGCGATAGGGCTCGATATGCACGTCCTCGCCGGGATTGGAGCGATAGGCCAGCGACCAGAAGCACCGCATCGGTATTGGCCGGATCGATGTCCTCGCTGACCGCGATGCACGATCTTGCCGCAATCGGCGCGCAGCGACGCCGCGCCCTGCAGCCCGCGCCACACTTCGGTGCGCGCGCGTGCCGCGCGCGAATTGCAGGAAGATCACCGGGCGCAGATTGGTGAGCGGCTCGTGCATCACCACGCGCCTTGATGCCCTCGACGCCGAGCTGATCGCGCAGATGCGCGAGGAACATCGGCTCGTAGGCGACCTTCTTGATCACGCTCGATTCGCTCGGCGTCACCTGGCTGATGATCGAGACGAAGACCGGCGCCCGCTTATGCGTGATCGCGGTCACCTGCATCGACATGTTGAAGTCTTCGAGCGCGACATAGCCGTGGCTTTCGCCGAACGGCCCTTCCGGCTCGAGCAGTTCGGTGTCGATCAGGCCCTCGATGACGATCTCGGCATCGGCCGGCACATCGAGATCGACGCTCGCCGCCTTGACCATGCGAATGGGCGCGCCGGCCAGCCCGCCCGCCACGGCCATCTCGTCCTGATCGATCGGCAAGCTTCTGCGGCCCGGTGAACAGCACCACCGGCGCGCAGCCGATGACGATGGCGCACGGCATCGGCTCGCTCCGCTTCGTGATATTTCCGCCAATGCAGATAGCCGCCGGCGCCGCCGGGCCGCGACGACATGCGCACGCCGAGCCGGTCCGTGCGCTTTCAGCGCGCCGCGATAGGTGCCCATGTTCCGCACGCCGGTTTCGGGATCGCGGGTGATGCACAGCGTCGCGGTGAGATAGGGCGCGGAGTCGAAGCCGGGCGTCGAGATCGGCACCGGCAGACGCGCCAGGCCCCCGCCCGGCTCGCAGCAGATCGCGTCGCCCGTGATCACCACCTCCTGGCAGGCGCCGGATGCGACAACCACCGGCGGAATCGGGTTGGCGATCGGCGTGCGTCCAGGCCTCGCCGATCTCCGTCGACCGGCTCGCCCATGCCGACGCGCATAGATCTCCGGCGAGGCGGCAAGCGCGCCGACCGCCACCGGAATGTCGTAGCGCCGTCCGCGCGCTATCGACGACGTTGGTGAACAGAAACGCGCGGCGCTCGTCTTCGGCGAGCCCGCCCTGAAATTGCCAGCGCACCAGCGGATGCAGTTCGCGTGTCCTTGTTGATCGGCCGGTCGATGCGCATGAGCAGGCCGCGCGCATCGAGCAGTCGCAAGATGCTCTTGAAAATCGAGCGGCGGGGCGCCGGTCGCGGAGCGGTGAGGATTTTTCGCCGAAGCATCGAGCATGCGCTACTCCCGCAGCAAAGCTGCAAGTCTCACAATATGGCATCACAGGCGCTGCGCAATTTTTGTCTGTCAGCGAAGGCGTAACTGCACCCCCCAATTGACCGAAAAACAGAACGAAATCAATAGCTTTTGACGCCGCTCCTGATCGGGCCTCGCAGCGGACGGTCAGGATGGCTACGTAGGCGGGGATCTACTTGCCGGTGTTCATTTCCTCGATACACGCCGAGAGCCCCTGCCGCCAATCGGGGAGCCCCACGCCAAACCGCTTGCTCAGGCGCTCGCCGGAAAGAAGGGAATTCTTCGGCCTGGAGGCTGGCGTCGGATACTCTCCGCTCGAGATCGGCGTGAGGCGCGGCACGCGTTGCAGCAAGCCGTGGCGCGTTGCATCGTCCAGAATGGCTTCGGCAAAGCCATGCCAGCTTGTCGCTCCGGATGTGGTCAGATTGAAAACTCCCGACGCAAAATCGCCCGCGGCCTGTTCCCGGCGAACCGCGCGAACGATCAGCGCCGTCGCATCGGCAATGTCGCGCGCCCAGGTTGGCGCGCCGACCTGGTCGTCGACAATGCGCAATTCATCGCGTTCGCCTGCCAGTCGCAGGATCGTGCGCACGAAATTGTGGCCGCGTCCGGCATAGATCCAGCTCGTACGCAGGACGACGTAAGCGCCGCCGGCCTGGCGCATGGCGGTTTCCCCCGCCAATTTGCTGCGCCCATAGGCATTGATGGGATGCGGGACATCCTCTTCGGTGTACGGCGCTTGTTTGGCGCCGTCGAAGACGTAGTCGGTCGAATAGTGCAAGAGCAGGATGCCGGCCTTGCGCGACTCATCCGCCAGCACGCCGACGGCCGTGCCGTTGACCGTGGTCGCGAGCTTGTTCCTCTTGTTCCGCCTTGTCGACCGCCGTATAGGCCGCCGCATTGACAATGACGTCAGGTTTGATGCTGCGGATGAGATCCGGCAACAGTTCCGGCCGCGAAAGATCGCATCCGCGGTGATCGAGTGCGACCACATCCCCGAGCGGCATCAGACTTCGACTCAATTCCCATCCGACCTGGCCGTTCGCGCCCGTGACCAGCAGCCTCATGCAAAGACCTCGACTTTGCCGAGCGGAAGTCCCAAGCGATCTTTCGCGGACAGGATCGGATCGACATCCTTTGGCCAGTCAATTCCGATGTCAGGATCGTTCCAAATCAGACAACGCTCGTCGTCGGGCGCATAATAGTCGGTTGTCTTGTAGAGAAACTCTGCCGCATCGCTCAGCACGAGAAATCCGTGTGCGAATCCCTCCGGAATCCAGAGCTGCTTCTTGTTTGCCGCTGACAGCACGCCGCTGACAAACTTTCCAAACGTGGGCGAACTCCGTCGCAGATCGACCGCCACATCGAACACCTCGCCCGATACGACGCGTACTAACTTTCCCTGCGGTCGGCGGATTTGATAGTGCAGCCCGCGCAGAACGTGCTTGACCGATCGGGAATGATTGTCCTGTACGAAGTCAACGCTTCGCCCGACGGCATCTATCGAAGCGGTCATGGTTGAAGCTTTCGAAAAAGAATCCGCGCGGATCTTCGTAGATCGTCGGCTCAAGAAGCAGCACGTCGGAGATTGCTGTCGTCGACAACCTTCATTGCTGCCGCTCGTCAAGGATCAAACGACGGAGATACTGTCCATAGCTCGTTTTGGCCAACGAGTCCGCCATTCGCACGACTTGCTGAGCATCGATCCAACCCTTGCCAAATGCGATTTCCTCCGGACAGGCGACCTTTACGCCTTGCCGATGTTCGATAGTCGCGACGAATTGACTGGCTTCAAGGATCAATTCATGTGTGCCGGTATCAAGCCAGGCATAACCGCGTCCCAGAATCTCCACCTTAAGCTTGCCGGCCGCGAGATAGGCGCGGTTCACGTCGGTGATTTCCAATTCGCCGCGTGCGGATGGTTTTATGCGCCGCGCAATGTCGGCGGCTTCGTTGTCGAAAAAATACAATCCCGTCACCGCATAGTGCGACTTCGGCTTGTGCGGCTTTTCTTCGATCGAAATGGCATTCTGGTCAGCGCCGAACTCGATCACGCCGTAGCGTTGCGGATCGTTGACGCGATAAGCGAACACGGTCGCGCCGCTGGTGCGGTCACGGGCGTCTGCCAACAGCGCCGGAAATCCGTGACCGTAAAAGACATTGTCGCCGAGAATCAAAGTCACATCGTCCGCGCCGACGAAATCCGCACCGATGATGAGGGCTTGCGCCAGCCCGTTAGGCGAGGGCTGAACGGCATACGAGAAGCGAAGCCCCCACTGGCTGCCGTCACCGAGCAATTTCTCAAAGCGCGGCGTGTCCTGTGGGGTGGAGATGACCAGAATGTCGCGAATGTCGGCGAGCATCAGAGTCGAGAGTGGATAATAGATCATCGGCTTGTCGAAAATCGGCAGCAATTGTTTGGACACCGCTAGTGTCGCGGGATGCAACCGGGTTCCCGCGCCGCCGGCGAGGATGATGCCCTTACGCCCCCTCTTTTGCATAACCAATCCCGGCCTTTATTGAGTGCCGTCCAATAACATTGCATCTCTACCAGAGCCGGCAGTTTTGCCAAGGCCGGTTCGATTTGGACGACAAAAGGATAGGCTCACCGATTGGAATAGTTTTTTTGCAGCCAGTCGCGATAAGAGCCGCTCACAAAGCGCTCGACCCATTTGGCATTGTCGAGATACCAGCGCACCGTCGTGCGAATTCCCGTCTCAAACGTCTCGGATGGTTTCCATCCCAACTCGCTTGCGATCTTTGCCGCGTCCATCGCATAGCGCCGGTCGTGGCCGGGACGATCGGTTATGAATTCGATTTGCTGACGATACGAGCCGCCGCCTTTGCGCGGCCGCTCGGCATCGAGAATATCGCATAAAGTGTGAACGACTTCGAGGTTCGTTTTCTCGCAGTTGCCGCCGATATTGTAGGTTTCGCCGATGCGCCCGCGATCAAGCACGGCGCGGATGGCGGCACAGTGGTCGACCACATAGAGCCAATCCCGGCGCTGTCGACCGTCGCCGTAGATCGGCAACGGCAGACCGGCCATTGCATGATGGATCATCAGGGGGACGAGTTTCTCAGGAAACTGATAAGGGCCGTAATTGTTTGAGCAGTTGGTGATCAGTACCGGAAGCCCGAACGTATGGCACCAGGCGCGGACCAGATGATCGGATGCCGCCTTGGTCGCCGAGTAGGGGCTGTTCGGTAGATAACGGCTGGTCTCGGCAAAGGCCGGCTCGTCGGCACCGAGCGAGCCGAAAACCTCGTCGGTTGAGACGTGCAAGAACCGAAATGCGGCTTTTTCCGGCGCGCTGAGGCTGTCGTAATGCGCCCGCGTTGCTTCCAATAGCCGGAAGGTTCCCACGACGTTGGTCGTGATGAAATCAGCGGGTCCATGGATCGAACGATCGACATGCGACTCGGCTGCGAAATTGACGACGGCAGCGGGCCGGTGCCGCTTCAGCGCGTCCGCAACAAGCTCGCCATCGCCGATGTCGCCATGAATAAAATGATGACGCGAGTCATTCGCGACGCTCGCAAGATTATCAAGGTTCCCTGCATAAGTGAGCTTGTCGAGACTGACGACCGCGGACAGGTGAAGACCGAGCCATTCGAGAACGAAATTTGCGCCGATAAAGCCGGCCGCGCCCGTCACCAAAATCGATTTGCCGGTGGGGCTATTCCATGGGGTATTGGCCGACGCAACGGTGCCCATCTCAAATCCTTTTGAGCAGTGTAGCCGCGAGCAGACCGATATTGCCCAGCCAGGTCTGCCGGTAAACGCCGGACCGTTTCAGGTAATATAACCGCTTCAGGAGCGAGGCCGTTCGCGCTTTGGCGAACATCTGCAACACCTCGCTGTTTTGCCGCTGGATCAAATGGGACGGTACGCGCTGGAGTGCGGCAATATTCATCGCATTCCAGTCGCGAAAACGCCCCTTCAGCATCATGCGGATGCGAATGAGGTGCGCGCGCCAGCCGCGATTCGATCCGATGAGGTTGTCGGGATGCTGGCGATATTTGATCGCCGGCTGTGAATCGTATGGATGCGCCGCCCACCGCGGAACAATTGGTACATCCACCAGTCATGCAGAACGACCTTAAGCTTGCCCACTTCTCCAACAGCCGCTTTGCCGCCTTATTGAACACCATCGTATTGCCCCTCCGAGACTCTGGATGATGGCGTTGCGGAACGCTATCGGGCGGGTAAATAGCGGAGAGAACCATAGGATCGCCCGTCGTCCGATACCAGCTCGGTGCGGCCGCAATAGAGCGCCGGTACGTCCGCTGGGACGGTGGCGAGCCAGTTCAGTGCGCGGTTAAGTTTGTTTTTGTACCATATGTCGTCTTGATCGCTGAACGCAAAATAGTCGGCGTCAATTGTCATATCGGTCGCTAGCGAGAGAAAATTAGCACAGACGCCTTTGCCGGGACCGTTCCTGATTGTGGTCTTCTGCGCGTGGCTCTCGGCGAAGCGCCGGAGAATTTCTCTCGTCTCGTCGGTTGAGCCATCATCGGATACGAACAAGCTCCAATTCGCGTGCGATTGATCCGCAATCGACCCGAGCTGCTCGTCGAGAAACGCCGCGCCGTCTTTCGTGCACATCAAGATGGCGACCTGCGCGGCGTCGATGCCCGCTTGCGGAACCCGATTGTCAACTTCGCTGTTGGCCGACATGGGCTCTTTTAAGCTATCGTGACTATGGAACGCAGAGGTGGATGAATTGCTTGCGCTGCCCAGCGCCGAATATTCCACTGGCCGCGCGTGCGAACTGACGTTCAGACCTACCATCATTCTATGGACTGGACATCGTCCCGCCTCTTGGCTGTTTGGTATTTACCGGTAACCAAACAAATGCCGCTAATAGTATTAAAATACCTTTGGTAGCGAAAGCGGTCGATCCTTCCTTTGCCTAAAGAGTCGATGGTAGGTTCGAGCCACTAGGTATGGCTAAGTGAGATTCAGCAGGGCCAGGGAGGGCCGGAGGTCGCATTTGCTGAATAGCTGGTGGTTATTCGTGTTGCTATCGGGAGCGTTTGCGATGTTGCTAACTTAGTTCGTTGCGGACTTCGTCCGACGTCAGCCGAGAATACGATCTGTTGGATCCAATGTGGCTGCTGGCGTTTAATCGTCTAAATTTCGATTAGCTATGAGGCGCGGCAGGGCGACGCGGCGTTTCGCGAGAAGGCGCGGCAGCGCATCGAAAGCCTGTTCAACCGCACCCCGATCGTCATACTCGCGACGCATTCGGAATTGCTAATCTCGGAATTCTGCAGCCGTCGGGTGCAACTGGAGCATGGCGTGCTCGCGAGCGTAGCGTAATGCCTCGCTTGTCATCTCGATTGAACAACGCTATTGGCGGCATCCGGTGCGCATGATGAACGACTACCTCGCTCTTGCCCGCAAAGATCCGCCGCTGACCGCCGCCGCGGCCATCGCGGTAGTCGGCGCGCTGGGGATCGCCACGGTCTATTTCTTCCAGTACGTGCTGTTGATTTTGCCGTGCCCGCTCTGCCTCGAGCAGCGGATCGCGTTCTATTTCAGCATTCCGCTGGCGGCGCTGCTGTGGCTCGGCGCCAAGCACGGCGCCTCGCGCAAGGTGCTGCTGCTCGGCTTCGTGGCGATCATGCTCGCCATGCTGTGGAATACCGGGCTTTCCGCCTATCACGCCGGCGTCGAATGGAAGTGGTGGCCGGGCCCGCACGATTGCTCCGGGCCGATCAACAAATTCGGCACGCGCGCAAGACTGTCATGAACCAGTTGCAAAATCGCATCAGTCTCGTCCGCTGCGACGAGGCGGCCTGGCGGTTTCTCGGAATTTCGCTCGCCGGCTATGACGTGCCGCTCTCGTTCTTCTTGGCAGTCGTCGCCGCCTGGGGCGCCAAGGCCGTCGCTCGCGCGCCAAGGCGATCGAGCTAGACTGAAGCGGAAGTCGCAGGATCGATCACCATGGAAGTTCTCATCATCGGCGCCGGCATCGGCGGGCTGACGCTGGGCCTGATGCTGCATCGCGCCGGCATCGCCTGCCGCATTTTCGAGGCGGCGCCCGAACTCAAGGCGGTCGGCGTCGGCATCAATATCCTGCCGCATGCCTCGCGCGAACTATGCGCGCTCGGGCTGGAAGACGCGCTCGCCAAGGTCGCGGTCACCACGCGCGAATATTGCTTCTACAACCGCTTCGGCCAGTACATCTACAGCGAGCCGGCCGGGCGCTTTGCCGGCTACGACGTGCCGCAATTCTCCATCCATCGCGGCGATCTGCAGATGGTGCTGCTCGACGCCTTCGTCGCGCGCGCCGGCCGCGACAAGGTGATCCTCGGCCACAAGTGCACGCGCGTCGAGTACGACGGCGACGAAGCGGTCGCGCTATTTCGAGGACGCCAACGGCAAGCCGCTGCCGCCGCAGCGCGGCAGCGTCGCGATCAGCGCTGCGAGGGCATCCATTCGGTGCTTGCGCAAGCAGCTTTATCCGGACGAAGGCCCGCCGAAATATTCCGGCATCAACATGTGGCGCGGCGTCACCCGCTGGAAGCCGATCCTGTCCGGCGCCAGCATGATCCGCGTCGGCTGGCACCATCCGGCCAAGCTCTTGATCTATCCGATCCGCAACAATATCGACGCGCAAGGCCGCCAGCTGGTCAACTGGGTCTGCGACATCGAGACGCCGCAATACCAGGCCGCGCGACTGGAACCGGCGCGGCCGGCTGGAGGATTTCCTGCCCGCCATGGCGGACTGGCATTTCGACTGGCTCGACGTGCCGGAGTTCATCCGCGCCGCCGACGCCATCCTGGAATATCCGATGGTCGATCAGGATCCGCTGCCGCGCTGGAGCTTCGGCCGGCTGACGCTGCTCGGCGACGCCGCGCATCCGATGTATCCGCGCGGCGCCAATGGCGCGGCGCAGGCGATCCTCGATTGCCGCGCGCTCGCCGACGCGCTTGCACGCCAACGCCGATCCGGTCGCCGCGCTCAAGGCCTACGAGGCCAAGCGCCTGCCGGCGACCAGCGAGGTGGTGCTCGCCAACCGCAAGGCGCCGCCCGACGCCATCCTGCAGGAAGTCTATCGCCGCACCGGCGACAAGCCGTTCAAGACACATCGACGACGTCATCAGCCGCGACGGAACTTGTCGCGCTGTCGGAGAGCTACAAGCGGGTCGCCGGCTACGACAAGGAGCGGCTGAAGGCGAGCGGCTGAGCTGCCGCAAAAATGATAACGACCACGAAAACGAGAAGGCGCGCGTACATCCGGCGTCACCCGCTGTCATTTCGTGGCCGCTTGCGATGACGGAGCCTTGCGGCTCGACATCATCGTCTAGAACGCATATAGGTAGCCGAATCGTTCCGCCGCAAGGGTTGCAACGAAATCATGAGCAAGACCACCGGCTACACCGGCACGGCGAAGTCGCTGCATTGGCTGATCCTGGCGCTGCTGATCGTGCAGTTCGTCGTCGCCTGGACCATGCCGGACATCAGGCGCGACACCAAGCCCGACACGCTGATCAACCTGCATCTGTCGATCGGCATGCTGATTCTGGCCGTCGCCGTCGTGCGGCTGGCCTGGCGGGCGACCCATGGCGAGCCGGCGCCGGAAGACGGCGTGCCGCCGTGGCAGATGCAGTCGGCGCGCATCGTGCACTGGCTGCTTTATCTGCTGCTGTTCGTGGTGCCGATCCTGGGCTGGATCAACGCCTCCTGGCGCGGCTTCCCGGTCGTCATGTTCGGCCTCGAATTGCCGAAGCTGGTGGCGCACGCGCGCGCCGGGCTGGGGCTGGACCGGCGACGTGCACAGCCTGCTCGCCGAATACGTGCTGCTGGCGCTGGTCGGCCTGCACGTGGCGGCCGCGCTCTATCATTATTTCGTCCGCCGCGACCGCGTGCTGCAGCGGATGCTGCCGGGCGCCTGAAGCCTACTCGTAGCGCAGCGCCTCGATCGGATCGAGGCGCGCGGCTTTGCGCGCCGGATAGTAGCCGAAGAAAATCCCGACCGCGGCGGAGAACAGGAAGCCGCCGGCGATCGCCGTGCGCCGAGATCGGCGCCGACCAGCCGGCGATGAACGAGATCGCCACGGAGAACGCGACGCCCATGATGATGCCGGCGACGCCGCCGGTCACGCTCAGGAACACCGCCTCGGCGAGGAACTGCAGCAGCACATGCAGGCGGCGCGCGCCGATCGCCATGCGCAGGCCGATCTCGCGCGTGCGCTCGGTCACCGACACCAGCAGGATGTTCATGATGCCGATGCCGCCGACCACCAGCGAGATCGAGGCGACGGCGGCGAGCAGCAGCGCCATGATGCGGCTCGAGCTCTCGGCGGCTTCCGCGATCTGGCTCAGGTTGCGCACGGAGAAATCGTTGTCGGCGCCGGGCTTGATGCGGTGGCGGCGGGCGAGGATCTCGGTGATCTGGCGGATCGCCGGCTGCACGTCCGTCTGAATTGGCGGCCTGCACGTAAATCTGGTTGACGTAGCCGGCGAGGTGCGGCTGCAGGCCGTAGGGGTTGGGCGGCGCTGGATAGATCCAATTGAACTGCGTCTGCGCCTGGGACGGCGCGGCCACGCCGAGCACTTTGCGCTCGGCGGTGGTGAACGGGACCATCACCAGGTCGTCCTGGTCCTGGCCGAACGACGTTTGCCCCTTGGACTCCAGCACGCCGATCACCCGCAACGGCACGCCCTTCACCTGGATGAGCGCGCCGATCGGGGTTCTGCTGCTCGCCGAACAACTGCTTCGACACGGTCTGCCCGATCACCACCACCAGCGCCGCCGTCGCCTCGTCGTCGGGCGAAATCTCGCGTCCGGCGTCGATCCGCCAGTTGGTCATCGGCGGATAGTTCGGGCTGATGCCTTGGATGCTGGTGGCCCAGTTCTGATTGCCGTATTCAACCTGGCCGGACTGGCGGATGAGATAGCTGACCTCGCTGACGGCCGTGCTCTCGCGCCGGATCGCCTGCGCGTCGCTGGTCGTGAGCGTGGAGGCGCTGCCGGATCCCGCCGCGCATGCCGCCCGCCGTCCGTCGCGCCCGGCAGCACCACCACCAGATTGGTGCCGAGCCGCTCGATCTGCTTGCGCACCGCATCGTTGGCGCCCTGGCCGACGGCGACCATGGCGATCAGCGCGGCGACGCCGATGAAGACGCCGAGCATGGTCAAGGCCGAGCGCATCATGTTGCGCCAGATCGCCTGCATGGCGGCGGCCATGATCATCAGCGCGAAGGCCCAGAAAGCGTATTGCTGCGCCGTGCGGCGGCCGGCGTCGGCCGCTGTGAATGTCGACATCGGCACGCCGCCGGTTGCCGGCGCGGCGGTCTTTGCCGGCTTCGGATTTTGCGTCGTCCGAGACGATCTGCCCGTCGCGCATGGTCAAGGTGCGATCGGCATAGGCGGCGATGTCGGACTCGTGCGTGACGACGATGATGGTGACGCCTTGCTCGCGATTGAGCTGCGTCAGCGTCTCCATGATCTCGTGCGAGGTGCGGGTATCGAGGTTGCCGGTCGGCTCGTCGGCGAGCAGCAGGCCGGGCGCGTTGATCAGCGCGCGCGCGATCGCGACGCGCTGCTGCTGGCCGCCCGAGAGCTGGCCCGGCGTGTTGCGCTCGCGGTCGCTCAAGCCCGAGCAGCTTGAGCGACGCGCGCGCCCGCTCGACGCGCGAGGCCGCGCCGGCCGGCCCGGATGCCGCGTAGAACAGCGGCAACGCCACGTTCTCGATCGCGCTGGTGCGCGACAGCAGATTGAAGCTCTGGAACACGAAGCCGAGGCGTTCGCTGCGCAGCCGCGCGCGCTCGGGCTCGCTCAAGCCGGCGACGTCGATGCCTTCGAAAAAATAATGCCCGCTGCTCGGCCGGTCGAGGCAGCCGAGCACCGCCATCAGCGTCGACTTGCCGGAGCCCGAGGAGCCCATGATGGCGACGAATTCGCCGGCATCGACGGTGAGGCTGACGTCGCGCAGCGCATGCACGTCGATATCGCCGACGTGGTAGGTCCGCGTGACGTGCTCGAGCCTGATGATCGGTTCCGCCATGGTCGGTTCGCGGGCCGTTGGCCGCGTCACATCTGCAGGCGCGGCGCCGCCGGCTTGCTGCTGTTGCGTGCGTTGTTCGGCGATGATGACCTGGTCGCCGGCCTTCAGTTCGCCTTTGACGATTTCGGTGAAGGTGTCGTCGTCGAGACCGGCGGTCACCGGGACCCGCACCGGCTTGCCGTCGCGCAGCACCCAGACCCTGGCTTGCTGGCGCCTGCCCGGTTTTGGCGGACGTACCGCCCCGCCGCGATGCACCGGCGGTCGCGGGAGCATAACGCAGCGCCTGGCTCGGCACCCGCAATACGTCGTTGCGCTGATCGATGACGATCTGGGTTGCCGCCGTCATGCCGGGCTTGAGCGCCAGATCGGCATTGTCGACGCTGACCACGACGTCATAGGTCACCACGTTCTGCACGGTTCTGCGGCGATTGGCGCACCTGTGCGACGGCTGCCTTCGAAGCTGCGCTTGGGAAAGGCGTCGACGGTGAAGATCGCCTTGTCGCCAATCCTTGATGCCGCCGATGTCGCTTTCGCTGACATTGGTGTCGACCTGCATCTTGGTGAGGTCGGTGGCGATCAGGAACAACGTCGGCGTCTGGAAGCTCGCCGCGACCGTCTGGCCCATGGTGACGTTGCGCGACACCACGGTGCCGTCCACCGGCGAAACGATATTGGTGTAGTCGAGATTGACCTGCGCGGCGGCGAGCTGGGCCTGGCGCTGCTCGATGGTGGCCTCGTCGACGCCAACCTGCGCGCTGCGCCTGATCGAGGAGGCTTCTTGGCGTTATCGAGCGAATCCTTGGAAACCGCATTGGTCTTCGCCAGCCCTGCCATGCGATCGTAGATGAGTTGCGCGTAGGCGAGGCGTGGCCTTGTCCTTTTCGAGCTGCGCCTTGGCAGCGTCGAGATTGGCTTTGTTCTGGTCGACGACCGTTTGATAGGGGCGCGGATCGATCTTGGCGCAGACCTGGCCGATCTTTACTTTCGTATTGTAGTCGCAACTGCAGGTCCTGGATGACGCCGGACACATAGGTTCCGACGATGATCGTGAGCACCGGGTTGACCGTGCCGGTGGCGGTCACCATGCGGGTGACCGCGCCGCGCGTGACCGGCGCCGTAGTGTAGCTGGCCGGCGATTCGGCGGTCGCGAGCCACCAAATGAGGCCGATGGCGGCGAGCACCGCAAACGACGCGAGCCCGCCGACCAACCAGAATTTTCGAGAACGCCGAGCGGTCGGGGGCGGCTTCGGCACGAGCACCACGGGCGCCACCGGCTCGATCCGCGCCGTGTCAATTCCGACGGGCTTGTTCATGTGCGAACTCCGCCTCCGCCCCCCAGCCCGAGGGACGCTAGCGGACGGCGCGATGCCGCCTTGATGCGGGTCAAATCGCGGCAAGATCGAAAGAAATGGGCCGAATCGGCCCGGCCGGCGCCTTACGGCTCCAGCTCGGTGTCCCAATAGAGATAATCGAGCCAGCTTTCGTGCAGATAGTTCGGCGGGAACAGCCGGCCGTTCCGGTGCAGGTGCTGCACCGTGGGCTGGAACGGCATCTGCGAGGGCCACATCTTGGCCTCGGCCGGCGTCAGGTTGCCCTTGCGCAGATTGCAGGGCGAGCAGGCGGTGACGACGTTGTCCCAGGTGGTGTGGCCGCCGCGCGAGCGCGGCAGCAGGTGGTCGAAGGTCAGGTCGTCGCGGTCGCCGCAATACTGGCAGGAGAAGCGGTCGCGCAGGAACACGTTGAACCGGGTGAAGGCCGGGTGCGTCGAGGGCTTCACGAAGGTCTTGAGCGACACCACGCTCGGCAGCTTCATCTCGAAGCTGGGGCTGTGCACCAGCGCGGTCGTAATTGGCGACGATGTTCACGCGGTCGAGGAACACCGCCTTGATCGCGTCCTGCCAGGACCACAGCGACAGGGGGTAATAGCTCAGCGGCCGGAAATCCGCGTTGAGCACCAGCGCCGGAAAACCGCTGGGCGATACGTGCACGTTCAAGCGAGGCTCCTCTGACCTCCCTAAGGCCGCCGCCACGCAGCCTGCCCGCTAGTAATAGGGCAGCGTGACAGGATTGTGAAGTCGGCGGAGGACGTTACCCGCAAGCGGCTTAGCCCCGTGCGAAATGGCGCGCGAGGAACTCGCCGCCCTGGCGCAGGCCTTCCTGGTCGATGCCGTGGCCGATGCCGGGCGAGATGTGCCATTCCGCCGGCATCTCGAGCGCGGCCAGCCCCTGCGCGGCGTGGAACAGCGCCTGCACCGGGATGAGCTCGTCCTGGTCGCCATGGACCAGCAGCACCGGCGGCCTGGCTGTGATCTCGGCGGCGAATTTCTCCGGGTCGACGTCCTCCGGCACCACCAGCATGCCGGAATAGCCGACGATGGCGGCAGGCGTCACGGCGCGGCGCAAGCCGACATGCAGCGCCATCATGGTGCCTTGGGAAAAACCGACCAGCGCCAGCGCCGAGGCGGCAGTTGCCGCCGCGCAAGTTCGGCGTCGAGAAAAGCATTGAGCACCGGCGCCGCGGCTTGCACGCCGACCCAGCGCTCGTTCGGATCGCGGAACGTGAGCGGAAACCATTCGCGCCCCACCGGCGCCTGCCCGCAGGGGCGCGGCGCGTGCGGCGAGACGAAGGCGGCGTCCGGCAACAGGCCTTGCCAGGCGCGGCCGATGTCGATCAGGTCGTTGCCGTCGGCGCCGTAGCCGTGCAGGAAGACGACAAGTTGTTTTGCCTTGCCCGAGCGCGGCTCGATGCGCGGGCCGTCGAGTTCAGCCATTTCGATTTTTCCTTTTCGCCGATTTTTTCTTCGCCGCTGTCTTCTTCTTATCCTTCGCCCCGGTTTCTTGCTTGTCGGCTGAAGCGATATGCCCTCGCGCCGCTTCACCGCGTGATAATAAGCCCAGAGCAGATGCGCCGCCACGCCGCGCCAGGGCCGCCAGGCCTCGGCGATCTTGGTCAGCGCCTTGGCGTCCGGCCGCTTGCGCAAGTTCGAAGGCGATGCGCGCGGATTCCTGCACGGCGAGATCGCCGGCGGGAAACGCGTCGGCGTGGCCGAGGCAGAACAGCAGATAAATGTCGGCGGTCCACGGGCCGATGCCGTGCAGCGCGGTCGAGCGCGGCATGTGCGGCGTCGGCGTCCATGTTGCCGACCGCGTTAAGTCGATGTGGCCCTTGGCGAGCGCCTTGCCGATCTCGCGGATCGACTTGATCTTGGGCGCCGACAGGCCGAGCCGCTTGAGCTTGTCGGTGCGCGCGCGGCGCACCGTGTCGTGATGGAACGGATCGAAGGCCGCGAACAGCCGGTCGCGGATCGCGGCCGCGCTCGCGGTCGACAGCTGCTGGCCGCAGACGATGGCGCACAGCCCGGCAAAGCCCGCCTCGCGCCGGCGCAGGCTGAAGGCGCCGGCCTTCTCGGCGACCGGCGCAAGGCGCGGGTCGGCGAGGATCAGCTGCGCCAGGCCGGCGTCGCAGATCGGCCTGGGTGTGGAGGAAATGGGTCATGCGCTATCCGGTGTAGCAAGCAAGACGATAGATAGAAAAGCGCCATGCCACCCGTTTTCCGCTTCGCGCCGTCGCCCAACGGCTATCTGCATCTCGGCCATGCGCTGTCGGCGCTGCTCAATGCCGATATGGCGCGCGCGGCGGGCGGGCGGCTGCTGCTGCGCATCGAGGATATCGACGAGACGCGCTGCCGGCCGGAATACGAGGCGGCGATCTATGAGGACCTGGCCTGGCTCGGCCTCGCCTGGGAGCAGCCGGTGCGGCGGCAGTCCGAGCACTACGACGACTACCGCGCCGCGCTCGGCAGGCTCGACGCCATGGGCCTGGTCTATCCGAGCTTCGAAAGCCGCGCCGAGATCGCGCGCTGGTGGCGGAGCGCGAGGCAAAGTCCCTTGGCCGCGCGATCCCGACGGCGCGCCGCTCTATCCGGGCGACGCGAAAGACCATGTCCGCCGCCGAGCGCGCGCGCCGCATGGCTGCCGGCGAGCCTTACGCGCTGCGCCTCGACATGGCCGCGGCGCTCAGGCGCGACCGGTCCGCTTGCCTGGCAGGAAACCGGCGCCGGCCCTGCGGGCGAAACCGGCACCGTCGCCGCCGATCCCGCCGCCTGGGGCGACGTCATCCTGGCGCGCAAGGACACGCCGACCAGCTATCACCTCGCCGTCGTGGTCGACGACGCGGCGCAGGGCGTCACCGACGTGGTGCGCGGGCGCGACCTGTTCCACGCCACCGCCGTGCACCGGCTGCTGCAGGCGCTGCTCGGCTTGCCGGCGCCGCGCTATCACCACCATCGGCTGATCCTCGATGCCGACGGCAACAAGCTGTCGAAATCGACGCTCGCCACGGGCTTGCGCGAACTGCGCGCGCAAGGCGCTACGCGCGGCCGATATCCGCCGGCTGGTCGGGCTCGATTGAGCGCGGCTTCCGTGGCATGGTCGGCTCCGGGGTGGGGGATGGCGAAGCGCAAGAGTCGAACACGGCCGCGTAAGCGGCCTCGGGCAAAGCCGCGCCGGGCTGCCTTGCAAAGGCGCGCGGTGGAAGCCGCGCTCGCCGGCATCGCGCACGACATCCGCACGCCGCTGACCGGCATCGTCGCGCTGGCCGAACTGCTGGCCGCCTCCGATCTCGGCGCGCGCGAGCGCGAATGGGCGGACGGCGATCAAGAGCGGCGCCGATCATCTCGCCGCGCTCACCACGCTGATCGTCGATGCCGTCAAGGCCGATGCCGCCGGCCTCACGTTGCGGCACGAGCCGTTCTCGCCGCGCGGCCTCGCCGAGGCGGTCGGCGCCGCGCTCGCCGCGCGCGCCGGCAACAAGGGCATCAAAGCCGAAATCGCGATCGCCGACGATCTGCCGGCGATGGTCGCCGGCGACGCGCTGCGCCTGCGCGCGGCGCTGGAAAACCTCGCCGACAACGCGGTCAAGTTCACCGCATGAAGGCACCGTCGTCTTCACCGCCGGCGCCAAGCCAGCCGGCCGCAAACGCGTGCGACTCGTGTTCACCGTCGCCGACAGCGGCATCGGCATCGACCGCGCGCGACGTTAAAAATCTGTTCCGCCCGTTCGCGCAGGCGAGCGAGGCGAGTCGCGCGCCGCTACGGCGGCGCCGGCCTCGGCCTGGTCTTCGTCAAGCGCGTCGCCAAGGCCATGGGCGGCGATTTGCGCGTGACCAGCAAGCCGGGGCGCGGCACCAGTTTCCGTCTCAGCGTGCCGGTCGACCGCGTCGAGGTCAGCGCGCAAGCCGAACGCGCCGCCGTGCGCGCCACGGCGACGCGCATGCTGTCGATCCTCTGCGCCGAGGACAACCCGTATGGACGCGTCGTGATGAACACGATCCTCACCGAGCTCGGCCACCGCGTCGATTTCGTCGAGAGCGGCGAGGCGGCGGTCGAGGCCGTCGCGCGCGGCAGCTATGACGCCGTGCTGATGGACGTCGTGCTCGCCGGCCTCGACGGCATCGAGGCGACGCGGCGCATCCGCGCGCTGCCGGGCAAGGCCGGGCAGGTGCCGGTGATCGGCATTTCCGGCCGCACCGAAGGCGGTGAAGAGGCCGCCGCGCGCGCCGCCGGGATGAATTTCTATTTCGTCAAGCCGGTCAGCCCCAGCAAGCTGGCGCAGGCGCTGGCGACGATCGCCCGCCGCTAGCCCAAAAGCGATAACTCAACACAGGGCTGCCGCCGCGCCCTGGATTTGAACCTTTTCCGCGGTCCCCGCGACACATCCAAGCCGATGGAATACGGCAGGTGGAGCGGGCTGTGAACGACGACGAAATGAAACCTGCGCGTGCCGGCGGCAAAGCCGGCCAGGCAGGCGCCAGCGGGATACGCGCGGCCCGCCTGCACGCGATCAAATCCGATATTTTGGAAAATCTTCGCCAACGCAGCTTTTCGATCCACGGGGTGGCCAGCCGCCACGGGATCACGGTCAGCTATGTCCGGCAACTGTTCGCCGCCGAAGGCACTACTTTTTCCGAATTTGTCTTGCGGCAGCGGTTGGCCGCGGCCGACGCCATGCTGCGCAATCCGCTCCATGCCGATCGCAGCATTGCCGCGATCGCCTTCGAGGCCGGCTTTGGCGACGTCGCCTATTTCAACCGGATCTTCCGCCGCCGCTATGGCATGACGCCGGCGGATATGCACGAGAAGGCCCAAAACGATGGGCAAAGCTGAAGCTTGAGCGAACAGGCAGAATCCGGCGACGTATCAAACGTTATTCGCGCCGTTCGCCCGCTCGACGATGCGCACCACGTCCGACATGATGCGGTTCAGTTCGAAATCCTTCGGCGTATAGACCGCGGCGACGCCGGATTTCTCCAGCGCGGCGGCGTCCTCCGGCGGGATGATGCCGCCGACCACCACCGGCATCGTCAGGCCGGCTTCCTTCATGCGCGCGACCACGTCCTCCACCAGCGGCAGGTGGCTGCCCGACAGCACGGACAGCCCGATGACATGGGCCTTTTGCTTTCGCGCGGCGTCGACGATCTCCTCCGGCGTCAGGCGGATGCCCTCGTAGACCACCTGCATGCCGGCATCGCGCGCGCGCACCGCGATCTGCTCGGCGCCGTTGGAATGGCCGTCGAGGCCGGGCTTGCCGACCAGGAAGGTGAGCCGGCGGCCGAGCTTCCTCGAGACGCGGTCGACGTCGGCGCGGATATCGTCGAGGCCCGTCGACGTCGTTGCGCATGGCGCGGCCGACGCCGGTCGGCGCGCGGTATTCGCCGAACGCCTCGCGCAGCGTCCAGCCCCATTCGCCGGTGGTGACGCCGGCTTTGGCGCAGGCGATCGACGGCCGGCATGATGTTGCCGCCGCTCGTCGCCGCGCGCTTCAGCTCGGCCAGCGCGTCGGCGACCGCCTTGCTTGTCGCGCGCCGCGCGCCAGGCCTTGAGCCGCTCGATCTGGTCGCGCTCGGCGTCTTCCGACACCGTCATGATCGAATCGATGCCGCCGGTGAGCGGCGAGGGCTCGGTTTCGAGATATTTGTTGACGCCGACCACGATCTGCTCGCCGCGCTCGATCGCTTCCAGCCGCGCGGTGTTGGATTCGACCAGCTGCTGCTTCATGTAGCCCGATCTCGACCGCGGCCACCGCGCCGCCCATCTCGTCGATGCGCTCGAGCTCTTCCTTGGCCTCGGCCTTGAGCGCGTCGACCTTGCGCTCGATCTCGGCCGAGCCGTCGAAGATGTCGCCGTATTCGAGCAGGTCGGTCTCGATAGGCGAGGATCTGCTGCATGCGCAGCGACCATTGCTGGTCCCACGGCCGCGGCAGGCCGAGCGCCTCGTTCCAGGCCGGCAGCTGCACGGCGCGGGCGCGCGCGTTCTTCGACAGCGTCACCGCCAGCATTTCGATCAGAATGCGCGCGACGTTGTTTTCCGGCTGCGGCTCGGTCAGGCCCGAGCGAATTCACCTGCACGCCGTAGCGGAACAGCCGCTGCTTGGCGTCGGTGATGCCGTAGCGCTCGCGCGTGATCTCGTCCCACAATTCGGCGAAGGCGCGCATCTTGCACATTTCGGTGATGAAGCGCAGGCCGGCATTGACGAAGAACGAAATGCGCCCGACCACCTCGCCGAATTTTTCCTGGGTCACCTCGCCCGACGCCTTCACCGTGTCGAGCACGGCGACCGCGGTCGCCAGCGCGAAGGCCAGCTCCTGCACCGGCGTCGCGCCCGCCTCCTGCAAGTGGTAGGAGCAGATGTTCATCGGATTCCATTTCGGCAATTCGGTCGTGGTGAAGATCGCCACGTCCTTGATCAGCCGCATCGACGGCGCCGGCGGAAACACGTAAGTGCCGCGCGACAGATATTCCTTGATGATGTCGTTCTGGATGGTGCCGGTGAGCGCGGCGCGCGGCGCGCCCTGCTCGTCGGCGACCGCGATATAGAGCGCCATCAGCCACGCCGCGGTGGCGTTGATGGTCATCGAGGTGTTCATCGTGTCGAGCGGAATGCCGTCGAACAGCGCGCGCATGTCGCCGAGATGGCAGACCGGCACGCCGACTTTGCCGACCTCGCCCTTGGCCAGCACGTGGTCGCAGTCGTAGCCGGTCTGGGTCGGCAGATCGAAGGCGACCGAGAGGCCGGTCTGCCCCTTGGCCAGGTTCTTGCGATAGAGCGCGTTGGAGTCCGCGGCCGTCGAATGGCCGGCATAGGTGCGGAAGATCCAGGGCTTGTCGCGTTGGGTGTCGCGCATCGGTCGCCTGCGGTGCGACAGTGTGGCCCAGTCTTTGTTGCAATGCAACATAGGCTTTAACAGGCCATTTCTGCGCTGTGGATGCCCCGCTCAGCGAACTCGCGATGCCGATTAAAGTTAACGAAATCCATACTCCGTCCGCCTTACTTAAACACCGCCCCAGCGCCCCTTGGCGGGCCTTTAGCGGTTCGGTTTGAGCGCGTCCTGGCCGCCATGGATGCTTCGATGTTCAAGCTTGACGTCCGATCCGTGTTGCCGAGGCTCAACGTCCGCATCGGCACCAAACTGGCGATCACCGTCGGCGTCGGCGTCGTGCTGGTCGCCGGCATGATCCTCAACCAGCAACTCGGCAATTCGTCGGTCGCCCGCCAGGCCGAGCGCGGACGCAGCGACCAGGCGGTGGCGACCGACCTGCTGCATGCCGGCGTTGCCTTGCAGCGGATGCAGATCGGCACGCGCGAAATTCGCCTGGCGATTTCCGAGCGCGAAGCGAACAGGCGCTCGCCGTACTGCAAGGACAACATGAACGACGCCGTCAGCTTTCTGCAATGCGGCGTTCAAAACTGGCGTCGACGCGGAAAACCGCGCGCGGCTGGAAAAGAGTTATCGCCTTGGCCAAGGACTACGCCGCCGCGGCGGCAAGCAAATGACGGCGGCGAAAAAAGAATATGCCGAAATCGCCAAGCCGCTGGCGCAGGCGAGCAAGTTCGGCGCCGAGATCGATGCGCTGATCGAGAAAGCCACCTCGGCGGCCGGCGCGCTCGCGATGCAACGCATGGCCGAAGCGGCCGCGCGCACGACCGAGGCGGGGCAGATCAGCATCGGCTTCGGATTTTTTGTCGTTGTCATCCTCATGGGCGGCGGCGCCTTCGGCATCCTGTCGATCGGCCGGCCTATTCACACTATCGCCGGCGTCCTGCTGCAATTGGCGGACGGGCAGCGCGACGTCGCTATTCCCTTTACCGAGCGCGGCGACGAAGTCGGCGACGCCGCGCGCGCTGCGCGCACCTTCCGCGACAATCTCGTGCGCCTCGAAAACCTCGAAGCGGAACGAAACAAGATGGCCGACCGCGGCGCTGACCGAGCGCAAAGACGATGGTGCGCGCGCTCGCCGACAAATTCGAAAGCGCAGTCGGCAATATCGTCGGTGCCGTCGCGGCGGCGGCCGGCAATCTTGAAACGGCGGCGGCCACCTTGACCAAGAACGCCAAAGCGACGCAGCAGCTATCCGCCGCTGTCGCCGCCGCTTCCGAACAGGCCTCCGCCAACGTGCAGACGGTCGCCTCGGCGGCCGGCGAGATGGGCACCTCGATCGACGAGATCCGCCGGCAGGTCAGGCCTCGACCATGATCGCCGCCGAGGCGGTGAAGCAGGCGGAAAAGACCGACGGCCGCATCAACGATCTGTCGCAGGCGGCGAGCCGTATCGGCGATGTGGTCAAGCTCATCACCACCATCGCCGCGCAGACCAATCTGCTGGCGCTCAACGCCACCATCGAGGCGGCGCGCGCCGGCGAGGCCGGCAAGGGCTTTGCCGTCGTCGCCGCCGAGGTCAAGATGCTGGCGACGCAGACCGCCAAGGCGACCGAGGAAATCAAGACGCAGATCTCCGGCATGCAGGACGCGACCAAGGAATCGGTGGCGGCGATCAAGGAGATCGGCGGGACGATCACCCGCATATCGGAGATCGCCTCGTCCATCACCGTCGCGGTCGAAGCGCAGGGCTCGACGACCCAGGAGATCGCCAAGAACGTCGCGCAGGCGGCGCAAGGCGCCGTGCAGGTCGCGACCAATATCGCCGATGTCAATCACGGCGCCGATGAAACCGGCAAGGCGTCGGCTCAGGTGCTGCTGGCCGCGCAATCGCTCTCCGGCGAGAGCCGCAACTTGGAAACGGAAGTGGCGAATTTCCTCGACACAGTCCGCGCGGCTTGATCGCCGAAGACCGCAGTGTGAAATCCCGCCTGCGGCGTTGCGCGCACTGAGGCCTATCTCACGGCGTCACAAGCAACTCGGGCCGATATTCGAAGTGCATCGTATCGAAGTGGTACCACTTTCCGCCCCAGATGAAGCCGTGCTTTTCGAAGATGGCGACGATCTCCTGCGGCATGCGGTTGCGATAAACGAATGCGGCCGCCGTGCGGGCGCCAGTACCAATAATCCGAAAACGCGGTGTTGAGATCGATGGCGATGCCGTAGCCGTGCGGGCTCGGCTGGCCGGTGTCCGCCACGGCGCGGCAATTGTAGGTGCCGGCGATCGGGTAGGCGGCGCGTTTGATCTTTCGGGCAGCGCGTCGATCTCCGCCGACACGGCGCGTAAGCGCGCGTCGACATGGTTCACCGCCGTGACGCGGATTGGTTACCCCAGGTCTTGGGCAGCCAGACGTATGGATACGAGGTGCGGCGACACCTCGCCCTTTTTGCAGTCGCCGTACATCTTCTCGAAAAAGGCGGCGTTGCGGAAACGGCCCGGATCGGCATCGACGGCCGGCGGCTTTTCGCAGCGGGCCGCGCGGGTAGGGGAGGCGAAACTGATCGGCGATGGACGCATGCCGCAGCAGCTCCGCGAACGTCTTGTCCTGCCGCTTCCGGACGATCGGCATCGACCGTGCCGTCGCGCCAGCGCAGCGTTTTGCCGTCGTGCCCGGCGAGCGCGTCCGGGTAGGCGGCGACCAGCCGGTCGAGCGCTGACCTGATCGTTCTGCGCCAAAGCAGCCGTCGCGCCCGCGAGCAGCGCGAGTGCCGACGACAAATCCGAGCCTTCGTCACCAGGCGCCGGCCGCTCAAGCGTGCGCCGGCCAGTGCCGCTCGCGGAACCAGGTGCGGTACTTCGTCATCTTGGCGCGCTGCGCCGCCGGCGCATGCCGCTTGCACGTCGACGCCTCGTCGCTCTTGTCCGGCGCGGCCCAGCGCAGTTCGACGCAGTCGTTCGGGTTGTAGGACATCTCCAGCGCCGCCGAACGGTCGAGGACGTCCTTGAGCGACAGCGTCCACTGCGAGCCGTCGCTGCGCGTATAGGTAAACTTGCGCGCCGCCAAGCTCCGAGGCGAGCACGCTCTGCAATTCGGCCTTCACGTCGGCGACGCTCTTGTCCTTCGGCATGGCGTAGCGCTCGGGCCGCCGCGCCACGCGGTCCGGATAGCCGCGCACCACGTCGATCGCGATCAGCAGGCGGAAATCGCGCGCCGGCGTGGAGAAATCCTCCCACGGGCCGGTGGTCTCGAAGATCGCCGGGCCGTCCGGCATGCCGCCTCGCCTTTGCCGCTGTTCTGGAACTTGCGCCCGTTCTCGACCGCGGTGACGCGCGTCTTGATCTGCTCTTCGAGCGACGTGATCGCCTCCTTCATCGCCCGCAACGGGATCGAGCGGCGCCGGCGACATCACCTCGTCCATGCGGTCGTAGAAGTCCTCGACGCCGAGCTTCGACTGTTCGAGCGAGAAATCGCCGTATTGCGGATTCTTGGCGATTTCGGCGTTGGTCAGCCGCCGCAAGCCGCCGTTCTCGCCGCGCACGATCGGCCGGAAGCGCTTGAAGCCGGGGCTGCCGAGCGTCGGATCGTGCACGAACAGGAAATTGCCGCGCCAGAAGCGCTTGCGCGTGACCGAGCCGTCCGGCTCGGCGTCGACGGCGAGGAAGACGCCCGCCCCGCCGCCGACCTGCGGCACGCGCCGCACCAGCATCAGCACGTGCCCGTAAGGATCGGCGTAGATGGTTCCCGGCCGCAACGTCTCCTGCGTCAGCGGCACGGTATAGAAATCGGTGTTGTCGTCGCTCGCCAGCGTGCGCACGGCGCCGGACTGCACGGCGTCGCCGACGACCGGCAGATAACGGGCGAACGACGCCGCCAGACCCGGTTGCTTCGCCGCAGCTTCGCCCGATGTGGCTTTTTGTTTGGCCGAGACGGGACGAGAGGCGTCGGGGTTCTGAATGCTGAACCACTGGTAGCACTTCGGCGGCGTGCCGCCGCCGCCGCGCGAGCACTTCGAATAGCCGAACGGCAGGCCCATCTTGAACGCGAAATAGGCGCGCAGATAATACACCATGTCGGTGCAGTCGGGCTTCAGCGCCATCGGGATTTCGTCTTCGCCGAGGCCCAGAGAGTTGAACAGGACGTTGCGCGACCTGTCGCGCAGCACGTTGTAGAGCGCCGGCCACGACGGCTCCGCGTCGAGCGGCGCGTCGAACAGCTTCTCGATCCAGGCGGAAAACAGATTTTCCGTCGCGCGGTTCCATGAGTTGCGCATCGGCCAGAGGCTGCCCGGCGTCGCGCTCGGCGGCGCCGGCTTCGCCTCGCGCACGGCGATGTCGCGCGTGATCTTGCCGCACTCGGCCGGCGCGTTGTTGCGCGTGAGCGTCGCGTGCCAGGTCCCCGCGGCCGGCGCGGCCACCTCGGCGAACCAGACATAAGGCGGCCCGTCGAGCCGGTCACGCGATGTGGCGGCGACGCTGCCGTCGGGCGCGATCAGCGACAACTCGCCGTCGAGCGGCTTTTCCGTGGTGAAGATGACGCGCAAAGGCGCGCCTTTCCACGGTGTACAGCGGCGAGGGCAGGACCGCGAGCCCGACCGCGTCTTCGCAGGTTTCCGCCCGCGCGCCCACCGTCGAGAAAAGCACGGCGAAAATTGCGCCTGTCATCAGCGACAGCGCTGTCACGGCAGCAGTAGACCGGCGTGTCCGGAACATTTGAGCTCCCACCCTGAAGCGCTTCCTTGGCCGCAAGGACTATCGCGAACGCTTTGGCCGAATTATAGCAAAATCCATCGGCGCGCGAATGCAACGGGGGCATCGTCGGCTGGGAACTCACCATAAAAACCGGCATGCCGGCTCAGCAGCGTACTGCCTGTCGCTGGCGAAATGCGGTGTTCGCTGATGCGTTTACCGCGCCGTGTGAGCGGTGGGAGTTAGAACGGCCGAAGCCCTCGCCGGAATGGCCGTTCGTTCGGGCGAAGGGCGAGCCTCGCCCTCCGCAAGCGTGCGGCAGCGCAATCCGGCGCTATCGTTTGATCAGGCGCAGGATGAACAGCAGGATGCAGGCGCCGACGACCGCGCTGACAATCGCCGTCAGCCACCAGGGCCCGATGACAGGCAAATGCAACGTCATCCACAGCCAGCCGCCGATGAAGGCGCCGATGATGCCGATAACGATGTCGCCGATCAGGCCGAAGCCGCCGCCCATGATCTTGCCGGCCAGCCAGCCGGCAATCAGGCCGATAATCAAAATGACGATAATGCTGTTCGTTGCCATCATGACGGCGTTCTCTCCCGGTGCGATCTCGCGGACCTTCGTGCGCGGCGTATTGCCGGCATCGGGCCGCGGTCCCGGCTCATTCAACATGAAAGCCGAAAGGGCGTCGATACCGGCAAGGCAAGCTAAACGAAATATTGCGTTGCAACATAAATTGCGTCAGACTATTTGAAGCGCAGGGAGAACTTCGATGCCGGCCGTCGCAAAGGTGAAGAGCGTCGCCCCGCTCAAGGACCTCTATGGCATCGGCGAGATTCCGCCGCTCGGCCACGTGCCCGAGAAGATGCACGCCTGGGTGATCCGCAAGGAGCGCCACGGGCCGCCGGACAAATCGTTCCAGCTCGAAGTGGTGCCGACCTGGCCGATCGGCGAGGACGAAGTGCTGCTGCTGGTGATGGCCGGCGGCGTCAATTACAACGGCATCTGGGCCGGCCTCGGCCAGCCGATCTCGCCGCTCGACGTGCACAAGCAGCCGTTTCACATCGCCGGCTCCGACGCCTCCGGCGTGGTCTGGGCGGTCGGCAGCAAGGTGCAGCGCTGGAAGGTCGGCGACGAGGTCATCGTCCACTGCAATCAGGACGACGGCGACGACGAGGACTGCAACGGCGGCGATCCGCTGCTGTCGCCGTCGCAGCGCATCTGGGGTTACGAGACGCCGGACGGCTCCTTCGCGCAATTCTGCCGCGTGCAGTCGCGGCAATTGATGCACAAGCCCGCGCATCTGACCTGGGAAGAGTCGGCCTGCTACACGCTCACGCTCGCCACCGCCTATCGCATGCTGTTCGGCCATCCGCCGCACACGCTCAAGCCCGGCGACAACGTGCTGGTGTGGGGCGCCTCCGGCGGGCTCGGCGTGTTCGGCGTGCAACTGGTCGCCGCCTCCGGCGCCAACGCCATCGGCGTCGTCTCCGACGAATTCGAAGGCGGAATACGTGTTCAATCTCGGCGCCAAGGGCGTGATCAACCGCAAGGAATTCAAGTGCTGGGGCCAGATGCCGCAGGTCAACTCGGCCGAATACAACGACTGGACCAAGG
Source organism: Bryobacterales bacterium (assembly GCA_963796485.1). Classification (GTDB taxonomy): domain Bacteria; phylum Acidobacteriota; class Terriglobia; order Bryobacterales; family Bryobacteraceae; genus CAWCDJ01. Next base: position 2,396,049 of record CAWCLV010000001.1, on the reverse strand, counting down.
AAGCGCGCCGCTTCGGCAAGGCGATCTGGGACATCACCGGCAAGCGCGACGTCGACATCGTGTTCGAGCATCCGGGCGAGGCGACCTTCCCGGTGTCCTGCCATGGTGGTGAAGCGCGGCGGCATGGTGGTGTTCTGCGCCGGCACCACCGGCTTCAACATCACCTTCGACGCGCGCTATGTCTGGATGCGGCAGAAGCGCATCCAGGGCTCGCACTTCGCGCATCTGAAGCAGGCGCTCGCAGGCCAACCGCTTCGTGCTCGAGCGCCGCATCGACCCGTGCATGAGCGAGGTGTTCCCCTGGGACAAGATCCCGCTCGCGCACATGAAGATGTGGAAGAACCAGCACCCGCCCGGCAACATGGCGGTGCTGGTCAACGCGCCGCGACCGGGCCTGAAGAGCTTCGAGGACGTGCAGGAAGCGGCGGGCGGCTAGCGGTCGCTTCGCTCGCGCGCGCATCTTGGCGATGACCGAATTCAGTTCGCCGCCGAAAATGAAGATCGACGCGCAGACATAGAGAAACACCAGCGCGATCATCGCCGAGGCCAGCCCCGCATACATCGACACATAGGCGAAGGCGTAATCGGCGAGATAGCGGCCGAAGGCGGCGCCGCTGATCAGCCACAGCAGCAGCGTGGCGACGATGCCGGGCGCGATCTCGACGAAGCGGCGCCGGCCGGCCGGCAGCCAGCGGTGCAGGATCATCAGCGCGATCACCAGCACCACCGCCGCCACGCGCGTAGCGCGCGAAGGTGATGAGATCGCTGAACGGCTCCAGCGTCGGCACGTAGTGCAGCAGCTTGTCCCAGATCAGCGGCGCCAGCACCACCAGGAACGAGAACGCCAGGATCGCCACCGCGCCGACCAGCACGTAGACGATCGATTCCAGCCGCAGCAGCCACCACGGCCGCGGCTCGACCGCGTCATAGGCGCGGTTGAGGCCGATGCGCAGGCTCTCGACGCCGCTGGAGGCGAAATAGAGCGCGAACAGCACGCCGAAGGTGAGCACGTCGCCGCGCGTGTCGGTGAGCACGCCGGCGATGTCGAGCGCGATCGGGCCGGCCACCTCCTTGCGGCCAGGCTTCCAGCAGGATGCGCGCGGCCTCGTCGGCGAGCTCCTTCGAGCCGAAGAAAAAGCCGGCGAGCGCGGTGACCACGATCAGGAACGGAAACAGCGCCATCAGCGTCGACAGCGCGATGTGGCTGGCGATCGCCCAGCCGTCGTCGGCGAGAAAATGCCGGAAGGCGTCGACCACGATCCGCAGCGACAGTTTGAGAATGCGCAAGACGCCAAGCCCCGCACGATATCGGTCGCCCTGAGATCGGCTATCGCGGCGCGCATTGCAAGGGGCAGTTGGCACCTCTCGCGCGTGCGGGCGGTAGGAAGATCAGGCCGCCTGCACGTTGGTGAGGAATTGCCGCACTTCCGCTTCCAGGCTTTCGGCCTCGACCGCGACCGCATCGGCGAGGTCCTTGACGTCGGCGGCGGTCGAGCGGGCATCGGTGGTGACGCCGGCGACCCGGCTCATCGCCTCGGCGCCGCTGCGCGCCTCGCCGGAGGCGCGGCTGACGCCTTCCGCGATCGAGGCGACCGCGGAATTCTGCTGATCGACGGTCGCCGCCACCATGGTGGCGATCGCCGACATTTCGCGGATGATGGCGTTGACCTGCTCGATCGCCTGCGCCGCGTCGGCGGCGGCCGATTGGATCGAGCCGATCTGCTCGGCGATCTCCTCGGTCGCTTTCGCGGTCTGTCCGGCCAGCGATTTCACTTCCGAAGCGACCACCGCAAAGCCCCTGCCGGATTCGCCGGCGCGCGCCGCCTCGATGGTGGCGTTGAGCGCCAGCAGATTGGTCTGCCCGGCGATCGCCTGGATCAGGCCCACCACCTCGCCGATGCGGGTGGCGGCGCTGCCGAGTTCCGACATGGTGGTGACGGTGCGTTGGGCTTCCGACACCGCGCGCCCGGCGACGTCGGTGGATTTCGCGGCCTGCGAGGCGATCTCGCCGATCGAGGCGGCCAGTTCCTCGACCGAACCGGCGGCGGTGGTGACGTTGTCGGACGCGGCGGCGACGCGCTGTTCGGCGGTGCGCGCCTCCGCTCGACATGGTGTCGGCGGACTTGTTGAGGTCGCTCGAGCTCATTTCGAGCTTCATGCGAGGCCGCGCGCAGCTTGGCCAGCGCGCTTTCGACCGAATGCTTGAATTGCGCGATGGTGAGCGCAATCGTCGTCGCTGCGCTGCGCTTGCGCGCGGCTCGCGTCGGCCTGGCTGGCGGCGAGCTTTTCGCGCTCGATCATGGTGTCGCGGAACACGATCACCGTGCGCGCCATCTCGCCGATCTCGTCGCGCGCGTGCGGTGGCCGGAATGCGCGCGCTGGTGTCGCCGTCGGCGAGCCGCTTCATCACGCCGGCCAGGCCGTTGAGCGGGCGCGTGATGCTGCGGCCGATCAGCCAGCTGAAAAGCCGAGGCCGAGCGCGACCATGGCGATGCCGACCGACGATGATTCCGGTGCGCGTGTGGCCTTGCGACGCGGTCGAGGCCGACGATGCGTCGTCCGCGGTTTCGCGTCGCCCGCGTCGATGATCTTGTCGGCGCGCGGCAGCATGTTCTGGCTGTCGATGTCGATCAGCGCGCGCAGCGGATGCACGCGGTCGTAGGCTTCGATCCACTTGGCGAACGTGTCGGCATAGGTCTTCACCTCGCGCTCGAGCGTGTCCTTCATCTCCGGCGTGCCGTCGATCTTGGCGAAGGTGTCGGTGAATTTCTTGTAGCTGGTGAAGAATTGCTGCCGCGTCAGCTCGCGTTGGGTTGAGCCGGTATTCGGCTTCATGATCGCGCATGAGCAGCAGCGTCATCATCAATTTGTTGGCATCGCGCCTCGGCCAGCCAGGTCATGTTCTCGTTGATGATGCGCTCGACCGCGTTGCCGGCTTCGCGAAGATTGTTGCGCAGCCCTGAGTTTTCGTCGAAGCCGAGGATCTTCTGCTCCCGCACCAGTTCGTCGAAATTGTCGCGCAGTCGCCATGACGTCCTTGCGCAGGCCCTCGATATTTTCGGCATGCGGGCGGTCGATCGAAGCCTCGATGGTGTCGAGGCTCTGCAGCGCGCGCGCGTGCGCCTGCCTCGAAAGCTCACCACCAGATTTTCGCTGGGGTCGGCGGTGAAATCCTTGACGATGATGCGCATGCGCCGCAATCGCGCTCTTGAAATCGCGGCTGGCGTCGGCGAGCGCGGCGGAATGCTTGACGGTCTCGAAGGCGGTGCCGACATCGCCTTCGCCCGAGATATAGGTGAGCCCGTTGGCGAGGAAGCCGATCACCGGGATCAGCGCCAGCACGATGATGCGGGTGCGCACCGACATCGAGGTCAGCAGCCGCGGTCAGGCGGTCGAATGGAAGCGATAGATTTGCGAGGCGCATGGGCTGGTTCGGAGTCTCGCCGAGTGGCAGGGGCGCCGTGCGCGGTATCCGCCGTGATGAAAGCGTGAAATGGTTAATTTTGTAGCAATTTGAGGAGTCCAGACGCGGCGGAAGGGCCGCGAAACCCGCCAATTTCCGAGCCCACTTTGCTTTTGTGCACTGCACGCGTAGAGTCTTGATCGCAGCCGGCACCACAGACATCGCCTGTCCCGAGGTTTCCATGCCGTCGCCGCCTCCCGCCCCGCCGCCGAACACGATCTGGTCGACCTCAGCCGCGAGGCGACCGCCGCGCTCGATGCCCTGCTCGGCCGACGCGGTGGCCAAGGTGCGCGAGCGGGTGGTGGTCGAAGGCCAGCCGGTCGGCCGCCTGTTCGACCGCGAGCAGCGCGCCACCCATGGGCTGGCCTGGCTCGCCACCTATGTCGAGGCGGTGCGCCAGCTCGCCGCCTACGCCGAGCGCATGACGGCAGCCGGCACGCTTCGGCGAGATCGAGGAACATCTGGTGCGCATCGGCCTCGGCGAATATCTCGCCCAGATCGTCGGCGGCATTCCGATGAGCCAGGGCGAGTTGGTGCGGCCGAGCGACCTCGGGCTGTCGGCGGCGCAGGTCGCGGCGCGCATCAACCGCGACGTCGAAAGCCTGATCGCCAACGGCAACACCGCGGAGCGGCGCGCCCGTCTGATCGAGCTGATGCGCGCGAGCCACAACGCCACCGTCGGCGCCTGCGGCCTCGACGACACGCTGGAATCGATCCGCGAGGAGATGCGCAAATTCGCCGACAGCGAAGTGATCGGCCACGCGCAGGGCTGGCACCGCACCAACAGCTACATCCCGCTCGAGATCATCGCGCAGATGTCCGAGCTCGGCGTGTTCGGGCTGACCATCCCGGAAGAGTTCGGCGGCATGGGGCTCGGCAAGGAGTCCATGTGCGTGGTGTCGGAGGAACTGTCGCGCGGCTATATCGGCGTCGGCTCGCTTGGGCACGCGCTCGGAGATCGCCGCCGAGCTCATTCTTGGCGGCGGCACCGAGGAGCAGAAGGCGAAATGGCTGCCGAAGATCGCCTCCGGCGAAGTGCTGCCGACGGCGGTGTTCACCGAGCCGAACACCGGCTCCGATCTCGCTTCGCTGAAGACGCGCGCGGTGCGCGAGGGCGACGTCTACAAGGTCTACGGCAACAAGACCTGGATCACGCATCCGGTGCGCGCCGACCTGATGACGCTTCTGGTGCGCACCAATCCGAATGAAAAAGGCCATCGCGGCCTGTCCATGCTGCTCGCCGAAAAGCCGCGCGGCGACGACAACAATCCGTTTCCCGCGCCAGGGCATGACCGGCACCGAAATCGAGGTGCTCGGCTATCGCGGCATGAAGGAATACGAGATCGCCTTCGACGGCTTCGAGGTGAAGGCGGAAAATCTGCTCGGCGGCGTCGAGGGGCTGGGCTTCAAGCAGCTCATGCAGACCTTCGAATCGGCGCGCATCCAGACCGCGGCGCGCGCCATCGGCGTGGCGCAGGCGGCGATGGAGCGGGCGCTCGACTACGCGCAGAACCGCGTGCAGTTCGGCGGGCCGATCGTCAGCTTCCCGCGCGTCGCCGACAAGATCGCGATGATGGCGGCGGAAATCATGATCGCGCGCCAGCTCACTTATTACGCCGCGCGCGAAAAGGATTCCGGCCGCCGCTGCGACCTGGAAGCCGGCATGGCCAAGCTGCTGGCCGCGCGCGTCGCCTGGGCCGATGCCGACAATGCGGTGCAGATCCACGGCGGCAACGGCTTCGCGCTGGAATTTCCGGTCTCGCGCATCCTGTGCGACGCCCGCATCCTGAACATTTTCGAGGGCGCCGCCGAGATCCAGGCCCAGGTCATCGCCCGCCGGCTGCTCGACGGCACCAATTAACCTGATTTGCAACGAAATCGGTCTCACGGCGTTTGATCCAGAACAAACGCAATCACGTTGCGTCTGGTCTAGCCTTGTATGCCTGTTCAGGAGGTGTCGCATGTCCGAATTATTGATCCATCGTGGCGAATGGGTGGTGGTTTGCGACGGCGCCAAGGCGCTGGTGCTGGAGAATGCCGGCGACGCCAAGTTTCCCAATCTCAAGACCGTGAGGTCTACGAGCAGAAGGATCTGGCGACCCATGAGCTCGGCACCGACAAGCCGGGCCGCGCCCATAGTCCGGCCGGGCACGGCGCCGCAGTGCCGTCGGGCAGACCGACTGGCACGACCAGGCCGAGCAGGCCTTCCTCGTGGACTTGCTCAAGCACCTCGACGCCGCGGTCGCCGCCGGCAAGGCAAGTCGCTGATCTTGGTGGCGCCGCCGCGCGCGCTCGGCATGATCCGCCCGGCCTATTCGCACGCCCTGCGCGCCGCCGTGCGCACCGAAGTGGACAAGGATCTGGTCAAGCTGCCGGTCCACGAGATCGAAAAGCACCTGACCGCCGCCTGAGGCCGCCTGCGCCATGCCGCGATTGTGGCTGGCCCGCCGCAATTGCGATGCTATGGTCGCCGCGAATTCCTGTTCTCGAGGCGGCGAATGAACTGATCTGCGGTCAATGCGTGCGCGGCGGCGTCATGTCCTGCTCGCCGTCATGCTGAGCGCGGTCGCGTTGGCGCCGGCGGCAGCGCAGCCGGCCAATCCGCCGCCGGCCGCGCCGCGGTGCCGACGACAGCCATCGAGCAACCCGATGGCGGTGCCCGGCTTCTGGGATCCGCGCCGGCGGCCGGAGCGGCCGGACCTGTCGCGCATCAGCATCATCCGCTTCCTCACCGAAACCGACTATCCGCCGTTCGACTATGCCGGGCCGGACGGCGCGCCCGCCGGCTTCAACGTCGATCTGGCGCGGCTGATCTGCGAGGAGATCAAGGTCGCCTGCACCGTCCAGATGCGGCGCTTCGACACGTTGATCGCGTCGCTGAACAGCAACAAGGGCGACGCGGTGATCGCCTCCATCGCCGAGACGCCGGAGATGCGCCGCCAAGGTCGACTTCAGCGATCCCTATTACCGCACGCCGGCGCGCTTCGTGTCGCGCCGCGACTATCCGACATCGACGACGTGCGGCCGGAGGCGCTGGAAGGCAAGAAGATCGCGGTGGTCGCCGGCACCGCGCACGAGGCCTATCTGAAGGCGCTTGTTCACCGAAGCCGAACTGCATCCTTATCCGAACGCGGACGCCGCGCGCGCCGCGCTGAAGAAGGGCGAGGTCGATCTGCTGTTCGGCGACGGCATCTCGCTCGCCTTCTGGCTCAACGGCACCGATTCCGGCGGCTGCTGCGAATTCCGCGGCGGGCCGTATCTGGAGAGCCGCTTTTTCGGCGAGGGCGTCGGCATCGCGGTCAGGCGCGGCAACGACCTGCTGCGGCAGGCATTCAACTGGGCGCTGTTCCAGCTGTGGGAGAAAGGCCGCTTCACCGACCTGTGGCTGAGCTATTTCCCGATCAGCCCGTTTTGAATCGAACATTTGACGTGCGCGCGCTGGATTCCTACTGTCCGCGCCGGAGATCATGATGTCCGTCACCGAAACCGCCGCAACCTTGCGCGAGGTCGCCGAGCACTCGAACGCCTGGCCGTTCGAGGAGGCGCGCAAGATCGTCGCGCGGCTGAAAAAGCAGCCCAAGGACGAAGTGATCTTCGAGACCGGCTACGGCCCGTCCGGCCTGCCGCATATCGGCACCTTCGGCGAGGTGGCGCGCACCACCATGGTGCGCCACGCCTTCCGCGTGCTCACCGACGACAAGATCAAGACGCGGCTGATCGCCTTCTCCGACGACATGGACGGCCTGCGCAAGGTGCCGGACAACGTGCCGAACAAGGAGATGCTGGAAAAGCATCTCGGCAAGCCGCTGACCAAGGTGCCCGATCCGTTCGGCACGCATCCGAGCTTCGGCGAGCACAACAATGCGCGGCTGCGCGCCTTCCTCGATCATTTCGGCTTCGACTACGAATTCCTGTCGTCGACGCGACTGCTACACGTCCGGCCGCTTCGACGAGGCGCTGCTCAAGGTGCTGGAGCGCTTCGACAAGGTGATGGCGATCATGCTGCCGTCGCTTGCGCGAGGAGCGCGCGGCAACCTATTCGCCGTTCCTGCCGATCGATCCGAAGACCGGCATCGTGCTGCAGGTGCCGGTGCACGGCGCACGACGCCAAGGCCGGCACCATCACCTACGAGGACCCGGACACGCAAGGCGCCGGTCACCACGCCGGTCACCGGCGGGCGCTGCAAGCTGCAATGGAAGCCGGACTGGGCGATGCGCTGGGTGGCGCTCGGCGTCGATTACGAAATGGCCGGCAAGGACCTGATCGATTCGGTCAAGCTGTCGGGCGAAATCTGCCGCGCGCTCGGCGGCATGCCGCCGGAAGGCTTCAACTACGAACTGTTCCTCGACGAGAACGGGCAGAAGATTTCCAAGTCGAAGGGCAACGGCCTCACCATCGACGAATGGCTGCGCTATGCCTGCGCCGGAAAGCCTGTCGCTGCTTCATGTACCGCGAGCCGAAGGCGGCCAAGCGGCTTTATTTCGACGTCATCCCGCGCACCGTCGACGAATACCAGCAATTCCTCGACGGCTATCAGCGGCAGGACGCGCGGCAGCAACTGTCCAATCCGGTCTGGCACATCCATTCCGGCCATCCGCCCAAGGTCGAGATGCCGGTGACGTTCTCCATGCTGCTGACGCTGGTGTCGTCGTCGAACGCGGAGAACGCCGAGACGCTGTGGGGCTTCATCGGCCGCTACCGCCCGGGCGTGACGCCGCAGACGCATCCCTGCGCTCAACGCGCAGGTCGAATACGCCATCCATTATTTCCGCGACTTCGTGCAGCCGGCGAAGAAATTCCGCCGAGCCGAGCGACGTCGAGCGCGCGGCGCTGATCGATTTGCGCGACGCGCTGTCGAATTTGCCGCCGCAGGCGACGGCGGAGGAAATCCAGGACGTGGTCTACGAAGTCGGCCGGCGCGAGCCGTTCCTCGACCAGAAGAAGAAGGCCAAGGACGGCAAGCCGGGCGTCTCGCTCGACTGGTTCAACATGCTCTACCAGGTGCTGCTCGGCCAGGAGAAGGGCCCGCGCTTCGGCTCCTTCGTCGCGGTCTATGGCTTGCAGAACACCGTCGACATGATCGACGGCGCGCTGGCGCGTAGCGCTTAGCTGAACATCTCCACCTTGCCGTCGAGCGCCATCAGGCCGAGTTCGACCTTGAGCTTGGGCTGCTTCTCGCCGACCTGCTTCTTGAATTCCATCAGCGCCGCCTTGTGCGTCTCGGTCTCGATCTTGGCATTGGCGACTTTCGCCTCGCCATAGGCGATCTTGGCCGCGCCGCAGTCGCGATGATTCATCGCGATGACTTTTGGAATGTGGTGGATCTGGATCGAGGCCGCGAGATTGTCCCAGAACGCCGGCTCCCAGGTCTTGAACGCCGGCGCCACCACGCCGATCGAGGCGCCGGCAAAGGAGAACTGGCTGTATTTGCCACGCATGTGCCGGCGTTCCATGTACTTGATGGTCGGCTCGGGAAAGCGCGGATCGATGCAGGTGAGCAGCATGGCGTCGTAATTCCCTTCCGCGCCGAAGGCGAGCGAAGGAAATGCCGCGAGCATCCCGGCGCCGGCCGTCAGATGCAGAAAGCGCCGCCGGTCGAACCGCGCGCGCAGCATGTCGCCGCAGCACGCGCATGCGGTCGGATGAACGATGCTTGGCATTATGAATGCTCCTATGTTGCCGACTAACGCGGCGGTCGCGAGCAAGTGCAGTCAAAAATTTCGTACGCTGCGCGAACTACTGGCTCGCCCAGATGATGCGCGCGACCCACAGCACGTCGGACATCGGCAGCGTGCGGTCGCGGTGCTCGGCATTGAGCGATTTGAGCTCGATGTTCTTGGAGTTCTTGCGCTTGAGCTCCTTGACCATCACCTCGCCGTCCTTGGTCTTGACCACGACGCGGTCGCCCTTGCGCACGGGCGCCGCCGGCGACACCACGATGACGTCGCCGTCGCGATAGGCCGGCTTCATCGAGTCGCCGGAAATTTCCAGCGCGTAGGCGTGCTCGTCGGTGACCGAGGGGAAGGCGATCTCCTCCCAGCCTTTGCCGACCGGAAAGCCGCCGTCGTCGAAATAGCCGCCGGCGCCGGCCTCGGCGAAGCCGATCAGCGGCACGTTCGAGATCGCCACCTTGCCGCTGTCGGTGATCAGGCTGACGAAGGTGTCGACCTTGGTGCCGGTGGCGGCCAGCGCCTTGGCCACCGATTCGGTCGACGGCCAGCGCGGCCGGCCTTCCGGCGTGATGCGCTTGGATTTGTTGAAGGTGGTCGGGTCGAGGCCCGCCTTCTTGGCAAGACCGGAGGGCGTCAGCTTGGCGCGGGCCGCCAGCCGGTCGATGGCATTCCAGATCTGGTTGTGTGTCAGGGACATGCGGTGTGGGCCCGGATGAGATTGTAGTCTAAGTTATAGGAATTATAGCCTTGAGTCGCCCCCCTCCCGCAACAGTTTCCTTGGCCGATCGCCTTGAACAAGCCGCACCCGCGCCGATAGGGTCGAATTCATGGTGATCGGATTTTTCGACCGGCTGTCCCGCCCGCTGATGCGGGCCCTCGACCCGGAAGACGCGCATACCTTGGCGATCAAGGCCTTGCGCTACATGCCGCTGCCGCGGGCGGCCGCGGACCCGCGCGAACTGGCCGTGCGCGCCTTCGGCCTCAATTTCCCCAATCCGGTCGGGATCGCGGCCGGCTTCGACAAGAACGCGCAGGTGCCGGATGCGCTGCTGCGGCTCGGCTTCGGCTTTGTCGAGGTCGGCACCGTCACCCCGCAGCCGCAGGCCGGCAATCCGCGACCGCGCCTGTTCCGGCTCGAATCCGACGAAGGCGTGATCAACCGCCTCGGCTTCAACAACGAGGGCGCTGCGGCGGCGCTCAAGCGGCTGGCCGCGCGCGCCGACGAGGGCGGCATCGTCGGCGTCAATATCGGCGCCAACCGCGACAGCGCCGACCGCAGCGGCGACTACGCCAAACTGATCGAAACCTTCGCCGCCGTGGCCAGCTATTTCACCGTCAACGTCTCCTCGCCCAACACGCCCGGCTTGCGCGATTTGCAGCAGGCCAAGGCGCTCGACGATCTGCTCGCCCGCGTGCTCGACGCGCGCGAGCGCGTGCGTCCGCGCATGGGGCCGGTGCCGCTGCTGGTCAAGATCGCGCCCGATCTCACGCTGTCCGATCTCGACGACGCGGTCGGCATCGCGCGCAAGCATCGCGTCGACGGCATGATCGTCGGCAACACCACACTCGCCCGGCCGACTTCGCTGCGCGAGCGCGACAAGGCGAAGGAGGCGGGCGGGCTGTCCGGCCGGCCGCTGTTCAAGCTGTCGACCCGCATGCTGGCGGAAACCTTCGTGCGCGCCGAGGGCGCGTTCCCGCTGATCGGCGTCGGCGGCATCGATTCCGGCCCGACCGCCATCGCCAAGATCAAGGCCGGCGCGACGCTGGTGCAGCTTTACACCGGGCTGGTCTACCGCGGCATCGGCGTGGTGGCGGAGATCAAGGCCGACCTGCTGGCGGCGCTCAAGCGCGGCCACCGCAATTCGCTCGCCTCCATGGTCGGCTCGGACGCGGCCGACATCACGGCGGAGAGCTGGCCGAGCTGAAAAAGCTTATTTTCCGCGCGGCGCGTTGACCAGCCGCATGATGATCCAGATCGGGATCACGATCACCGCGCCGAGCAGGAAATAGCGCCACAGCCAGCGCACGGCGTCCAAGCCCATGTTCCAGATGTGCGGATCAGCCGCTCGACGCTGTGCATGATGTCGCACGGATCGAGGCCGAGCGCCGACAGACGACGCCGACCAGGATCGACACCAGCACCAGCCGGCCCAGCACCGCCAGCGGCGAGCCGCCGAAAACCTTAGCTATCGTGCCGTTGCTCATCGGTTTTTCTCCTGGGGTCGTCCGGTCTTCGGTCATGATTCGAACCTAGCACAATGCTGCGCACGCTTTTTAGATATGCCTTAGACTCGCGTCATGGAACCCGCAACCGCCTTCGACCGGACCGACGCCGCGCCGCTTTTGCCGGGCCTGTTCGCGCGCTGGTTTGCCGGCCGCGGCTGGGCGCCGCGCGCCGCATCAGCTCGAACTGCTGGCCAAGGCGCAGGGCGGGCGCTCGGTGCTGCTGATCGCGCCGACCGGCGGCGGCAAGACGCTGGCCGGCTTCCTGCCGACGCTGGTGGAGCTGTATGAGGCGACTGCGGCGCCGCGCCGGCTGGTCTCGACCGGCCGCGCGGTACGCAGCGCGCAAGGCCTGCACACGCTCTATATCTCGCCGCTGAAGGCTCTGGCGGTCGACATCGCGCGCAACCTGGAAATCCCGGTGCGCGAGATGGGGCTGGCTGTGCGGCTGGAAACCCGCACCGGCGACACGCCCGCCTCCAAGCGCCAGCGGCAGCGCCGCTATCCGCCCGACATTCTGCTCACCACGCCGGAGCAGCTCGCGCTGCTGCTCGCCTCGGCCGACGCGCCTTATCTGTTCGGCACGCTTGCGCCGCGTCGTGCTCGACGAATTGCATTCGCTGGTGACGTCGAAGCGCGGCGATCTGTTGTCGCTCGGGCTTGCGCGGCTGTTCGCACTGGCGCCGCAGCTCACCACCGTCGGCCTGTCGGCGACGGTCGCCGAGCCCGACGATCTTGCGCGCTTTCTGGTGCCGCAGCCGCCGGCAGGCGACGGCGCGCGCCGATCTCGTCGTCGCGCAGGCCGGCGCGCAGCCTTTGGTCACCATGCTCGACACCGAAGAGCATCTGCCCTGGGCCGGGCATTCGGCGCGCCACGCGCTCGGCGAAATCTACGATCTGATCAAGAGGCACAAGACCACGCTGGTCTTCGTCAACACCCGCAGCCAGGCCGAATTCCTGTTCCAGGAACTGTGGGGCGTCAACGACGACAACCTCGCCATCGCGCTGCATCACGGCTCGCTCGACGTCGCGCAGCGCCGCAAGGTCGAGGACGCCATGGCGGCGCGGCAAATTGCGCGCGGTGGTCTGCACGTCTTCGCTCGATCTCGGCGTCGACTGGGGCGACGTCGATCTGGTCATCAATGTCGGCGCGCCGAAGGGCGCCTCGCGGCTGATGCAGCGCATCGGCCGCTCCAATCACCGGCTCGACGAACCGTCGCAAGCCGTGCTGGTGCCGGCCAACCGCTTCGAGGTGCTGGAATGCCGCGCCGCCATCGACGCGGTCGCCGAGAACGCGCAGGACACGCCGCCTTTGCGCACCGGCGCGCTCGACGTGCTGGCGCAGCATATTCTCGGCCGCGCGGTCGGCGCGCCGTTTCTGTCCGACGAGCTTTACGCCGAAGTGCGCGCCGCCGCGCCCTATGCGGCGCTCGCGCGCGCCGATTTCGACGCCGCGGTCGATTTCGTCGCCACCGGCGGCTATGCGCTCAAGGCCTATGAGCGCTTCGCCAAGATCAGGCAGGGCAAGGACGGCCGCTGGCGCATCACCCATCCGCGCGTGGCGCAGCGCTACCGCATGAATGTCGGCACCATCGTCGAAGCCGACATGCTGAAAGTGCGGCTGGTGCGCTCGCGCGCGAGCGGCGCCGATGATCCCGCGCGGCGGGCGCCTGCTCGGCGAGGTCGAGGAATATTTCATCGAGATGCTTTCGCTGGGCGACACCTTCGTGTTCGCCGGCGAAATCCTCAAATACGAGGCGCTGGTCGAGGACGAGGTCTATGTCTCGCGCTCGACCGCGACCGATCCGAAAGTGCCGGCCTACGAAGGCGGCAAGTTTCCGCTCTCGACCTATCTGGCGGCGCGCGTGCGCGCGATCCTGGCCGACAAGCGACGCCTGGCGCGCGCTGCCGGACCAGGTGCGCGAATGGCTGGAGATCCAGCAATGGCGCTCGCTGCTGCCGCAAGGCCGGCGATCTGCTGGTCGAGACCTTTCCGCGCGCCGCCAAATATTATCTGGTCTGCTATCCGTTCGAGGGACGGCTCGCGCATCAGACGCTCGGCATGCTGCTCACGCGCCGGCTCGAGCGCGCGCGCATGCGCCCGCTCGGCTTCGTCGCCAACGAATATGCGCTGGCGGTCTGGGGCCTCGGCGACGTCGCGCTGCACATCAAGCGCGGCGATCTCTCGCTCGCCCAATTGTTCGACCAGGACATGCTGGGCGACGATCTGGAAGCCTGGCTCGCCGAATCGGCGCTGATGAAGCGCACCTTCCGCACTTGCGCCATCATCGCCGGGCTGATCGAGCGGCGCTTTCCCGGCGAGGAAAAATCGCGCCGCCAGCTCACGATTTCCACCGACCTCGTCTACGACGTGCTGCGCAAGCACCAGCCCGATCACATCCTGCTGCGCGCGGCGCGCGCCGACGCCGCCACCGGCCTGCTCGACATCAAGCGGCTCGGCGAAATGCTCTCGCGCATCAAGGGCCGAATCGTCCATAAAGCGCTCGACCATGTTTCGCCGCTGGCGGTTCCGGTGATGCTGGAGATCGGGCGCGAGACGGTCTATGGCGAGGCGGCGGATTCGCTGCTGGCGGAAGCCGCCGACGAACTGGTGAAGGAGGCGATGAAGTGACGTTGACTGCCCGCAGCGCGCCGCCAAACCGGAGGCGAGAGCGTCGCCATTGCCGGCGTCACTCTCATCGCCGACCCCGCCGGCGCGCTCTATTGGCCCGAGCAGGGCCTGCTCGCCGTCGCCGATCTGCATCTGGAAAAAGGCTCGAGCTTTGCCGCGCGCGGCCAGTTGCTGCCGCCTTACGACACCGCGGCGACGCTGGCGCGGCTCGCGCGCCTGATCGCGCGCTACGCGCCGCGCTGCGTGGTCGCGCTCGGCGACAGTTTCCATGACGGCGGCGGCCCGGCGCGGCTTGCCGACGGACGACCGCGAAAACCTGCAGCGCGCTGCAGCGCGGCCGCGACTGGATCTGGATCACCGGCAATCACGATCCCGAGCCGGCCGCGGATATCGGCGGCGTGTTCGAGACAACGCTGACCATCGGCGCCTTGACCTTCCGCCATCTGCCGACGCGGCGCCGCCGGCGAGATCGCCGGCCATCTGCATCCGGTGGCGCGCGTCGCGCATCGCGGCCGCGCCGTCATCGCCGCCGCTGCTTTGCCGCCGACGCGACGCGCATGGTGATGCCGGCCTTCGGCGCCTTCACCGGCGGGCTCAACGTGCGCGACGCCGCCTTCGCCGATCTGTTCGGCACGCTCGACTTCACCGCGCATATGCTGGGCGAGGGCCGGCTCTATGCCTTCGCCGCCAAGCGCTGTCTGCCGGATTGACGCGTCAATCCCGCCGGAACACCACGCTGGCGATCCAGCCGGTGAGCAGCGCCATCAGCATGGTGGCGAAGCCGTAGAGCAGGCCGTTGTCGCGCGCGGCGTCGGCGACATATTGCTCGAAGCCGGCCTTGGTCACCTCCAGCGCCGAATTGGTGCGCGCCACCATCGCGCCGTCGGCGAACAGCTTGACGTCGATCGCATAATTGCCGGTCGGCACGTCGGCCGGCAGCGGAATCGCGGCGCGGAACACGGTCGGCGTAAGGAAAGTCACCGCTGTGGCGATTTCGCTGTAGAGGCCATGCTGGCTCTGCAGGCGCACGAAGGCCTGCGCGGAACGGATCGTCGCGCACGGTGTCGGCGATGTCCGGCCCGATGCGCTGCGGCAGCAGGAAATTGTCGAGCCCGATCTGCAGCCGCCGCAAGGTGTCCTGCGGCGCGATCTGCGCCGACCGGCCGGTTGCTCAGGATGGCGAGATAGGACGGCACGCGCACGAATTCGCGCGAATCGACATTGACCCAGATGCCGAGCACGCGCTCCTTGCGCCGGGTGCGCAGCGTCTGCGCGCGGCCCGGTCACGGTGACGACCAGATCGTAGGCCGGCCGCAGCGCGGTCTTGCCGGCGTCGGGCTCGATGGTGCCGAACAGCACCAGTTCCTCGCCGACGAAATTCGAGGTGATCGCCACGCGGTGGTTCGACAGCGACACCACCAGCCGCTCGGCGGCGGCGGGCCGCGGCGCCGCAGGCCGAGCATGCACCATCAAGGAGCGTGAACGCGATCCGCCGCATCATTCGCCCCCGACGTAGCGGATCGAGTAAAGATCGTCCGGCTGCACCACCAGCTCATAGGCAAAGCGCAGGCCGACCGCGAAAACCAGGAGGCCGAGCAGCAGGCGCAGCCGTTCGCCGCGCATCTTCTGCCCGGTGCGCGCGCCGAATTGCGCGCCGATCACGCCGCCGACCATCAGGATCAGCGCCAGCACCGCGTCGACCAGGTGGTTGGTGGCGGCGTGCATCACCGTCGCCGAGGCCATGGTGACGAGCGTGAGCACCATCGAGGTGCCGATCACGGTCGCGGTCGGCACGCGCAGGAAATAGATCAGCATCGGCACCAGCAGGAAGCCGCCGCCGATGCCCATGATGGCGCCGATGAAGCCGATGAAGAAGCCGATGGCCCAGACCGGAATCGCCGACACGTAGATTTTCGAGCGCTTGAAGCGCACCTTGAACGGCAGCCCGTGCACCCAGGTGTGGCTGCCCGGCCGGCGCATGATCGCCGGCATGCCGCTGGCGCGCGCGCATGACCGCGCGCACGCTTTCGTAGATCATGATGGCGCCGACGACCGTCAGCAGCGTCACATAGGAAAGCCCGATCACCAGGTCGAGCTGATCGAGCGCGCGCAGCATGGTGAACAGCCAGACGCCGGTCGCGGTGCCGACGATGCCGGCGCCAAGCAGCATCAGCGCCAGCGCGAGGTCGAGCGCGCGCTCTGTCCAGTAATTGATCGCGCCGGAAAACGAGGAGGCGGCGATGTGGCTCGCCACGCTCGCCACCGCCACCGCCGGCGAGACGCCGATGAAGATCAACAGCGGCGTCATCAGGAAGCCGCCGCCGATGCCGAACATGCCGGAGATGAAGCCGACCGCGAGCCCCATCCCCAAGCACCAGGAAGATGTTCACGGGCAGGTCGGCGATCGGCAGATAGATTTGCAAGAGAGCGTCGTCCGGCGTTCGCGGCCAATGCGCGCTGACCGGACCGCGCCGGCGCGAGGTTCACCTTGCGGTCAACGCCGCGTCATGCGGATCCAGCAGCGACTCTGGGCCGTCGGTCGGTGCGATCTTAGCGATGAACGCGCCTCGCGATCACGCTTTTGCGCGATCAGACGCGCTTGTTCACCGTTTTCCGACCTGCGAAGGCGCCGAGCGCGCAGCGGCCTGGCCGGCCGCGGCTTGGCTTGCGCCGGCGCGCCGGCGGCATTGTCCCAGCCGCCGGGCGGCTCGCGCACGGTGACGGCCGTCTTGCGGCTGCGGCTCGGCGACGAAGTTCTTGACCGCTTGCTGGGCGGCGGCCAGCGCGGCCGGGTCGAGGCGGGCGGCGATCTCGTCGCGCTTCTTGGCCGCTTCCTTGTCGCCTTGGGCGGCGGCGAGCGCGAACCATTTGTAGGCTTCGGCATAGTCCTGGTCGGTGCCGAGGCCGCGCGCGCAGAGCACGCCGAGATTGTACTGGCTGTCGGCAATGCCGTGCTGCGCGGCCTTGCGGAACCATTGCACGGCGGTGGCGTAGTCCGGCTTGCCGTCGATGCCTTCGGCATAGAGCACGGCGAGATTGTGCATCGCCTTGCTGTTGCCCTTGGTGGCGGCGGCGAGATAGAGCCGGCGCGCCTGGGCGAGGTCCTTCTTCACGCCCAGGCCCTTTTCCAGCAGGCTGGCATAGCGGAATTGCGCCGGCGACCAGGCCCTTGCTGGCCGCGCGCTCGAACCAATGCGCCGCTTCCTCCATATTGGCCGGCACGCCGCGCCCTTCGGCGAAGCGCACGGCCACCTCGTAGGCGGCGGCGGCATCGCCGGCCGTGGCCGCGCTGCGCAGCTTGGGTCCGCCGATGGCGGCCGGCAGCCGGTCGGCCGGCTGCTGACCCGGCGGCGTCGTCGGGCGGGCCGCTTGGCCGTCGCCGGCCGGATGCGGAATCGATCCGGTGACGTCGCCCTTCGCTCCGAACACCGGCGGACCGAACAATGACGGCATCGCCGCGCGGCATCTGGTTCATGCCGAGCGGCGGCACGGTTGCGACCGCGCCGCCTTCGAGTGCCGGCGGTGCGAGCGGTCCCATTGCCGGCGGGGCAGGTGGCGCGAACGGCTTGGCGGCAATAGCTGCCC
The DNA here is from genome assembly GCA_963796485.1 of Bryobacterales bacterium. Classification (GTDB taxonomy): domain Bacteria; phylum Acidobacteriota; class Terriglobia; order Bryobacterales; family Bryobacteraceae; genus CAWCDJ01. Next base: position 2,378,473 of record CAWCLV010000001.1, on the reverse strand, counting down.
GTCGCTTCGAGCTCGGGCGCCGTTGCGTCGACCGCCGGCTCGGTTTTCGCGGTGTCCAAGGGCGGAACTGTAACGGAGCTTCCGCCAGCTTGGCGATCGAACTGCCGAAATCGAATAACTTGCCGGCAATCTGCACCGCGCCGACCACGATGGCGATGATGCTGGCCGCGATGAAGAGCGATTTGACCCGCTTCATCATCTTGGCGCGCAGGGAGGTGCTCGTCGGGCTCGTGGCTGCGCCCGGATTCGGCGCGCGGCGCGCGGGCATTCGGTTGCTGCCCCGCTGCCTGGGCGGCGCGGCGGGCGGCGGCGATGAAACTGGATTTGCCGCCCGGCGCGGCGGCGGGCGGTGGCGCCGCCGAGAGCGGCTTCCGAGGCGGCGATGCGCGCGGCCGGATTGGCGCGCAAGTGCGGCGGCCCGGAGCCGGGCTCGAGCGGCTGATCGGCCGGCAGATCGGGATCGATCGGCAGTTGCGCTGGCTGTGCGGCATGCGACGGCGACGCGGGCGGTGCCAGTGGCGCCGGCGGCGCCATCGCGGACGCAGCGTCGGGCAAGCGCCGGCTGGATGGACGCGCTGCCGCCGTCGGGCGCAGCATAGCGGGCGCGCCTCGCCGCGGATGTCCTTTTCGATCGTGGCGAGGCGGTCGACCACGTGACCGAGCGTGCCATGCACCGCTTCCAGCGCGTCCTGGGTGCGGGCGATATCGTGCTTGAGATCGTCGACGGCCGGCGCGTCTTGCGCGCGTAGCCGCCGGCGTCCGTATTCGCCGCGCATGTCTCGATGTGGACCAGCAGATCGGCCAGGCCGCGCTCGATCCCTTCCAGATGGCCGAGCCGGGAATCGGAAGCGTCCAGCTTCTCCACCAGCTTGACGATGCGATCCTCGAGATGGCCGAAGGCGTCGCCGCTGCCGCGCGAATTCTGGATCTGCTCGATCTTGTCGGCGAGCAGATTCACCAGCGCTTCCAGCCGCGGCGACACCGCGGGGCCGCTCTGCGCGCGCTCGGCCAGTGCGTCCGAGAGCAGCGGCAATGCGCTGCTCGAGATGGTTGAGCGCCCCGCCGCCGGTCCCGGCGCTCGCTTGGGCCATGTGCTCGATCTTCTCGCCCAGCGCCTGCACCTGGGCGGCCAGCCCCTGAACCGTCTCGTTGGAGGCGATATGGTTGGTCATCTCGCGCAGCGTGATGATGGACCGCTCGAGCTGCGCAATCGTCGCCGGGTCGTTCTGGGCGACGATGAGGTCGATCTTGTGCGCGAGGTTGGCGACCGCGTCGGTGAAGCCGATCAGGTTTTCCGCCGGCATCAGCCCGTGCAGCGCGTCGCGCACTTCGGCAAGCCCGTGCTCGATGCCGCCGAGCGCGGCAGCGTCGATGCCGGCCTGGCGGCCTTCGGCGATGCGCTGGTCGAGGCCCTGGATCTGCTTTTCGATGGCCTCGAGGGCGCGGCGCGGCATCGCGTCGCTGAGCGTACGGCCGATCTCGCCGAGTTCCTCGCGCAAGGCATTGATCGCTTGCTCGACGCCCGGCTTGCGCAGCGTCTCGATCTGCTTGGTGATATTGCGCAGCTGATCTTCCAGGCCCGCCAGGTTCTGCGTCGGCATTGGCCGGGGCGGCGGCGCGGCGAATCTCCGCGGCGGCCTGCGGCTGCCGGTGCCGCGACGGTAGTGCTTGCCGTTGAGCGTGCGCTGGCGCGCGGCGATTTCGGCGACGGCGCGATCGAGACTCGGCGGCAGCCGCACGCTCGGCATTTCCGGCGGCGGTGGCGGCGATAGGCTGGCGGATTGTGACGGGCTCGTTGCGGCTGCGTTTCGGCGCGTAGGCTGTGGGCCCCGCGCGCGCGAACGCCGGCTCGGCATGCTGCAAACGATCGTCGAGCCGATGGTTCGCCGCGGCGAACTCGCCGGCATGAAAATCTTCGTCAGCGAGCGGCGGCGATGGCACGCCCGCTTGCCCGGCTTGCTGGACGATCACGGAGTTGAGCCAGTCGTCCAGCGACATGCCGGACCGGCGCGCGGCTTCTTCGGCGGTTTGGAGCGCCTCCGGCCGGATCCCTTTCACACTCCACGGAACGCCGAATTTCATTGCTCGCACCCACGTTCGAGGTGGAGCTGACGGAGCGTCATGGGCTCTCCGGAGAACCGGCGCGGCTTAACAACGTGTGGATACCGATGCGGTCCGCAGTCCATTCACCGACTTTTTGCCGGTCACGGTAAACACGGGGTTAAGAATTGCGCGGAAGTGCCGCGAATTAGCCGGCAGTTTTTGCCGCCTCCGGCGGTCGACGCCGGCTTAACGCGGCTGTAATCCGGATACGCGATGGTCTTTGCCGCAGCCGCGCTTGCAAAACCTGGGGAAAGCCGCGGCTGTTCTTGCAGCGGGCGCCATCGCTCAATAGCTAACGAACGGTTAACGGCGCTCGCCGGACGCCGGGAGGGATCGATGCCGACCTATAAAGCGCCCGTGGACGATACGTTGTTCCTGTTGAACGACGTCTTCCATTTCGAGCGTTACGGCAATCTGCCCGGCTTCGGCGAGGCTTCGCCCGACGTGGTCGAAGCGGTGCTGCGCGAGGCGGCCAAGTTCAGCGAAGAAGTGCTCACCCCGCTCAACCGCGTCGGCGACAAAGAAGGCTGCACGCGCCACGCCGACGGCAGCGTCACCACGCCGACCGGCTTCAAGGACGCCTTCAAGCAAATCGTCGAGGGCGGCTGGATCGGCATCTCGGTGCCGGCCGAATTCGGCGGCCAGGACCTGCCGGCGACGCTCACCGTGGCGGTGAACGAGATTTTCTGCTCGGCCAACATGGCCTTCGCCATGTATCCGGGCCTCACCCAAGGCGCCATCGCCGCGCTGCTGGCGCATGCCTCGCCGGAACTGAAGACGAAATATCTGCCCAAGATGGTGGAAGGCGCTTGGACCGGCACCATGAATCTCACCGAGCCGCATTGCGGCACGGATCTCGGCCTGTTGCGCACCAAGGCGGTGAAACAGGCCGACGGCAGCTACAAGATCACCGGCACCAAGATCTTCATCTCCGCCGGCGAGCACGACCTCTCCGAGAACATCGTTCATCTGGTGCTCGCGCGCATCGAAGGCGCGCCGGCCGGCACCAAGGGCATTTCGCTGTTCGTGGTGCCCAAGATCATGGTCAAGGACGACGGCTCGCTCGGCGCGCCGCAACGGCGTCACCTGCGGCTCGATCGAAGAGAAGATGGGCATCCACGCCAATTCCACCTGCGTGATGAATTATGACGGCGCCACCGGCTGGCTGGTCGGCGAAGAGAACCGCGGCCTGCCCGCCATGTTCACGATGATGAACGAGGCGCGGCTCGGCGTCGGCGTGCAGGGCCTGGCGCAGTCGGAAGTCGCCTACCAGAACGCCGCGATCTACGCCAAGGAGCGCCTGCAAGGCCGCGCGCTCACCGGCGCCAAATATCCCGACAAGGCGGCCGATCCGATCATCGTGCATCCGGACGTGCGCCGCACGCTGATGACCATCCGCGCCTTCAACGAGGCCGGCCGCGCGCTGGTGCTTTGGACCGCGCTCAAGGGCGACGTCGCGCGTCGTTCCGAGGACGACAAGGAGCGCCAGAGCGCCGACGATTACATGGGCCTGCTCACGCCGGTGGTCAAAGGCGTGCTCACCGACCAGGGCTTCGCCAACACGGTGATGGCGCAGCAGATGTTCGGCGGCCACGGCTACATCGCCGAGCACGGCATGGAGCAGTTCGTGCGCGACGCCCGCATCGCCATGATCTACGAGGGCGCCAACGGCATCCAGGCGCTCGATCTGGTCGGCCGCAAGCTCGGCAAGGACGGCGGCCGCGCGCTGATGGCGTTCCTCAACGAAGTCGGCTCCTTCATCAAGGAGAAGAGCGCCAATGAGGCGATGAAGCCTTACGTGACGCCGCTCGGCGTCGCGGTCGGCCATCTGCAGCAGGCCTCGATGTGGTTCATGCAGAACGCCATGGCCAAGCCCGACAATGCCGGCGCCGGCGCCACCGATTACATGCATTTGTTCGGGCTGGTGGCGCTCGGCTACATGTGGTGCCGGATCGCGGAAGCCGCGCTGGCCAAATCCGGCAACGGCGGCGCGCCTGCGATGAAGAGCAAGCTCGTCACCGCGCGCTTCTTCATGGAGCGCATGCTGCCGGAAACGGCGACGCATCTTGCCCGCATCCAGGCGGGCGCGGCGAGCACGATGGAATTGCCGGACGAGGCGTTCTAGGCGCGCGCGAGCATGGGTCGCCCGCGCGTGCGCAGCAGCAGCCATGACGCGATCGACACGTTCAACAGGTTCCAGGCGAGGCCGTTGAGGAAGGCCGCCTGATAGGAGCCGGTGAGCATCGAAGATCGCGCCCGACATCCAGCCGCCCAGCGCCATGCCGAGCACGGTCGCCATCACCACCAGCCCGACGCGCGTGCTCGCTTCCTTGGGCGAAAAATATTCGCGCACGATGATGGCGTAGCTCGGCACGATGCCGCCCTGGAACAGGCCGAACAGGCCGGAGATCACGTAGAGCGAAGCGAGGCCGTCGAAGAAGAGATAGAGCAACAGCGCCACGCCCTGCAGCACCGAGCCGAGCAGCAGCGTGCGCACGCCGCCGATGCGGTCGGCGATGAAGCCTGAGGCCGATGCGGCTGACGATGCCGCAAGCCGAGCATCAGCGACAGCATCTCGGCGCCGCGCGCCGCGCCGTAGCCGAGATCGCCGCAATAGGCGACGAGATGCACCTGCGGCATCGACATCGCCACGCAGCAGGCGATGCCGGCGATGAACAGCAGCACCTGCAGCGTCGCCGGTGAAAACGGCAGTTCGGCCTGCCGGCGCGCCGCCGATTGCATCGCGCCTTCGGTGTGGTGCGACCTCCATCCGCCGCCGCATGAAATAGGTCAGCGGCAGCATGGTCGACGATGACGAACAGGCCGATGCCGATATAGGTCGCGCGCCAGCCGACGCGGCGATGAAATGCTGCACCACCGGCGGCCAGACCGTGCCGGCGAGATAGTTGCCGGCGGCGGCGATCGCGACGGCGATGCCGCGCCGGCGCACGAACCAGTGCGACATGTCGGCCATCAGCGGCCCGAAGGTGGCCGAGCAGCCGAAGCCGATCAGCAGGCCATGGGCGAGCGTCACCTGCCACAGGCGTTGCGGCGTGGCCGACCGCGACATAGCCGAGCATGAGCGCCACGGCGCCGAGCGCCAGCGGCACGGTGATGCCGAAGCGGTCGGCGAGCCTGCCCATGACCACGCCGCCGCCGGCAAAGCCGAGCATGGTGAGCGTATAGGGCAGCGAGGCGTCGGCGCGGTCGACGCCGAAATCGGCCTGGATCGCGGGCAGCGCCACCACCACCGACCACATGCCGACGCCGCCGATCGTGCTCAGCACGACGGCGACGCCGAGGCGCAGCCAGGCGGTCGCGGAATCGGTCGGGTCCGGCTTGGCCGGGTCTGCGGCGGTATGCGCTGGAATCACGGCAGTGAATTACCCGGCTACTGGCTTTGCGGCGCTCCTAGCATCCTGACACCGCCACGGCCAGCCGCAAATCCGCAGGGGGCTTCCTTATAATCATTCTAAGCTACTGAAATATTTTGACTATTTCACTTGATTTAGATCATGGTGTAATCCAGATGAAAGTGGAAATGATAATCATAGGCATATGCAGGATGATGCCGTTATGAGCGAAAACGCCATGCCGTCGATGAAAGCGCCCTTGGGATTGGCCCGGAAAGGATTCCGCGGCCGGATCGACACCATTACCGCGGCCGATCATGCCTCCGACTTGCCGAGTGGGGAACTCGAGCGGCGACTGGTCGAACTCGGTTTCACCGAAGGCGCCACCATCGAAATCCTGCACGAGGGCGCGATCGGCCGCGATCCGATCGCGGTGCGCGTCAACGCCGCCACGGTGGCGCTGCGCCGCCGCGAGGCGATGGCGATTCTGGTGATCTGATCGGGCTGACTGACCTCATCATGAGCGCAATGGCCGAGCCAGCGTCCGACATTTCGCCCTGATCGGAACGCCGAACAGCGGCAAGACCGCGCTGTTCAATGCGCTCACCGGCAGCCGGCAGAAGGTCGCGAACTATCCGGGCGTCACCGTCGAGCGCAAGAGCGGCGCGCTGCGCACGCCGTCGGGGCTCAGCGTCAACCTGATCGATCTGCCCGGCACCTATTCGCTGCGCGCGCGCAGCCCCGACGAAGAAGTGACGCGCGACGTGGTGCTCGGCCGTCTCGCTCAGAAAACGCGCCGGACCTGCTGGTCTGCGTCGCCGACGCCACCAATCTGCGGCTGGCGTTGCGTCTGGTGATCGAGCTCAAGCAGGTCGGCCGGCCGCTGCTGCTGGTCCTCAACATGATCGACATCGCGCGCCGGCGCGGCATCGAGATCGATCTCGACAAATTGTCGGCGGAACTCGGCGTGCCGGTGATCACCGCGGCCGCGGTGCGCCGCGGCGGCACCGACGATCTGATGCGCCGGCTCGACGAACTGGCCGCTGCGATGCCCGCGCATTCAGGCGAACACCGGCTGGCAGGCGCCGACGGCATCTGACCTGCGCGCCGCCCAGCGCGAGGCCGACCGCCTGATCAAGGCCGCCGTGCGCATGCCGGACAAGCCGGACACGCTGACCACGCGGCTCGATGCGGTGCTGCTGCATCCGGTGGCCGGTCTCGTCATCCTGCTCGCGCTCCTGTTCGTGATGTTCCAGGCGGTGTTCACCTGGGCGCAGCCGCTGATGGATCTCATATCGGCCGGCTTCGATGCGCTCGGCGCGCTCGTGCACGACTGCGCTGCCCGACAGGCCTGCTGCAAAGCTTCCTCCAGGACGGCGTCATCTCCGGCGTCGGCAGCGTCATCGTCTTCCTGCCGCAGATCCTGATCCTGTTCCTGTTCATCCTGCTGCTGGAAGATCTCGGCTACATGGCGCGCGCCGCCTTCCTGATGGACCGCATCATGGGCGGCGCCGGCCTGCACGGCCGCGCCTTCATTCCGCTGCTGTCGAGCTTTGCCTGCGCCATTCCCGGCATCATGGCGACGCGCGTGATCGACAATCCGCGCGACCGGCTGACGACCATCCTGGTGGCGCCGCTGATGACCTGCTCGGCGCGCATTCCGGTCTATACGCTGATCATCTCCGCCTTCATTCCGGCCAAGCAAGTCTGGGGCTTTGTCAGTCTGCAGGGCCTGGTGATGTTCGGGCTCTATGCCGCCGGCATCGTCAGCGCGCTCGGCGTGTCGTTCCTGGCCAAATTCTTCTTCTGGCGCGACAACCCGACGCCGCCCTTCATGCTGGAACTGCCGGACTACAAGCTGCCGCGGCCGCGCAGCGTCGCTCATCGGCCTCTACACGCGGGCGAAGATGTTCCTGCAACGCGCCGGCACCACGATCTTCTCGATGATGGTGCTGATCTGGTTCCTTGCCTCGTTCCCGCGCCCGCCGGCGGGCGCGACCGGGCCGGCGATCGATTACAGCCTCGCCGCGTGGCTCGGCCACGCGCTCGAGCCGGTGCTGGCGCCGGTCGGGTTCAACTGGCAGATCAGCGTCGCCTTGATCCCCGGCATGGCGGCGCGCGAAGTCGCGGTCGCGGCGCTCGGCACCGTCTATGCCATCGAGGGCGGCAAGGAAGCCGCCGCAGCAGATCGGCCAGGCGCTGGCGCATCAATGGTCGCTGGCGACCGCGCTGTCGATCCTGGTCTGGTACATCTTCGCGCCGCAATGCGCCTCGACGCTGGCGGTGATCAAGCGCGAGACCGGCAGCTGGAAATGGATGGCGATCACCTTCGGCTACATGCTGGCGCTCGCCTATATTGCCTCCTTTATTACCTACAATATCGCGGTGGCGCTGGGCGCCGGCTGACAGATTCCTTCCCTCGCGCCCGGCGGGCACTCGCGCTATGGTGCGACGCACGTCGGGAATCATCACATGGATGCCCTCAATCTTCCGCGGCCGGGGTGGATGACCGAGGACCTCGTCCTGCTCGAAGAGCAGGCGCGGCGCTTCATCGCCGATGAATTCGCCCCCCATATCGACCGCTGGCACGAAAAAGGCATGTACGAGCGCGATGTCTGGACCAAGTCCGGCGCGGCTGGGCTGCTTTGCGCCTCGATGCCGGAAGAATATGGCGGCTCTGGCGGCACATTCGCCCATGAGGCGGTGATCAACCGCGAGCTCTCGCTTGCCGGCTTCGATACTTTCGGCGCGCCGCTGCATTCCGGCATCGTCGCGCCCTACATCCTGCATTACGGCACCGAAGAGCAAAAGAAACGCTGGCTACCCAAGCTCGCCACCGGCGAATTGGTCGGCGCCATCGCCATGACCGAGCCGGGCACCGGAAGCGACCTGCAAGGCGTGCGCACCAAGGCGGAAAAATCCGGCAACGGCTACGTGCTCAACGGTTCCAAAACCTTCATCACCAACGGCCAGCACGCCAATCTAATCATCGTGGTCGCCAAGACCGATCCGAAAGCCGGCGCCAAAGGCACCTCGCTGCTGGTGGTCGAGACCGACGACGCGCCCGGTTTCCGCCGCGGCCGCAAGCTTAAGAAGCTCGGTATGGATTCCGCCGACACCTCGGAGTTGTTCTTCGAGGACGTGAAGCTGCCGGCCGAGGCGCTGCTGGGTACCGAGGAGGGGCAGGGCTTCTACCAGCTCATGAAGGAATTGCCGCAGGAGCGCCTGATCGTCGCCGTGCATGCGGTGGCGATGATGGAACGCGCGCTCGCGCTCACCGTCGATTATGTCAAGCAGCGCAAGGCCTTCGGCAAGACGATTATCGAATTCCAGAACACCCAATTCGAGCTCGCCGCCTGCAAGACCGACACGACGATAGCCAAGGTGTTTCTCGACCACTGCATCGGGCAGCATGTCGAGGGGAAGCTCGATACGGTCACCGCCTCGATGGCCAAATACCGCCTCACCGACACCCAAGCCGAAGTGATCGACCGCTGCCTTCAATTGTTCGGCGGCTATGGCTATATGGATGAATACCCGATCTCGCGCCTGTACCGTGACGCGCGGGTGCTGCGCATCTACGCTGGCACCAATGAGATCATGAAGCTGTTGATCGCGCGCAGTCTTTAGTCCTGCGCAGGAGGAGACCGATGCCGGACGCTTTCATTTACGATCACGTGCGCACGCCGCGCGGACGCGGCAAGGCGGACGGGGCCTTGCACGAAGTGACCGCGCTCAATCTCGCGGCGCAGGCGCTCGGTGCGGTCAAGAACCGCAACAAGCTCAAACCGGGCATGATCGATGACGTCGTGTTGGGCTGCGTCGATCCGGTCGGCGAGGCGGGCGGCGACATCGCGCGCGCTGCAGCGTTGGTTGCGGGTTTCGGCGATGGCGTGCCGGGCATCCAGATCAACCGCTTCTGCGCCTCCGGACTCGACGCGGTGAATTTCGCCGCTGCCGAGGTGATGTCGGGGCAGCACCAGATGACCATCGGCGGCGGCGCCGAATCCATGAGCCGCGTCGGCATCGGCGCCTCCGGCGGCGCCTGGCCGGTCGATCCTTCCATCGCGGTCGAAACCTACTTCCTGCCGCAGGGAATTTCCGCCGATCTGATCGCCACCAAATACGGCTTCTCGCGCGACGACGTCGATGCCTACGCGGTCGAGAGCCAGAAGCGCACCGCCAAGTCCTGGGATGAGGGCCGCTTCAAGAATTCGGTGATCGCCGTGAAGGACTGCAACGGGCTCACCATCCTGGCCAAGGACGAGCACATGCGGCCGTCGACCACCATGCAGACGCTGGCCGCGCTGCAGCCGTCCTTCGTGCAGATGGGCGAAATGGCGGGCTTCGACGCCGTCGCTGTGCAGCGCTATCCGGAGGTCGAGGCAATCAATCACGTGCACACGCCGGGCAATTCGTCCGGGATCGTCGACGGGGCCGCCGCAGTCCTGATTGGCAGCAAGGAAGCCGGCAAGGCCGCGGGCCTGAAGCCGCGCGCGCGCATCAAGGCCTTCGCCAATATCGGCTCGGAGCCGGCGATCATGCTCACCGGACCGATCCCGGTCACTGAGAAGGTGCTGAAGAAGGCCGGCATGGCGATTGGTGACATCGATCTGTTCGAGCTCAACGAAGCCTTCGCCTCAGTGGTCTTGCGCTATATGCAGGCTTTCGACATCCCGCACGACAAGATGAACGTTTGTGGCGGCGCCATTGCCATGGGTCATCCGCTCGGTGCCACCGGCGCGATGATCCTGGGCACGGTGCTCGACGAGCTGGAGCGGCGCGATCTGTCGACCGCGCTTGGTCACGCTCTGCATCGGCATCGGCATGGGCACGGCGACGATTATCGAGCGAGTCTAGGCCGCAATGCCCAAGATCGACATCGCCAAAGTGCCGCTCGACACCTCGACCAACTATCCGGCGCCGTTCAACAAAGCGGTCGAGGGCCGTATGCGCAAGCGGCTCGGCCGGGCCGCCGGCCTCACGCAGTATGGCGTCAATCTATGCACCGCTCAAACCGGGCGCCGCTTCATCACAGCGCCACTGGCACGAGAACGAAGATGAGTTCGTCTATATGCTCGAAGGCGAAGTGGTGATGTGCGAGGACGGCGGCGAGACCGTGCTCAAGCCCGGCGACGTGGCGGCCTGGAAGGCCGGCGTGCCGAACGGCCATTGCTTGATCAATCGCTCCGATCGCGACGCCGTCTTCATCGAGGTCGGCACGCGCGCCGCGGCTGAGCGTGCGCACTATTCGGACATCGATATGATGGTCGTGCGTGACGAGAAGGGTGCGCGTTACACCAGGAAAAACGGCGAGCCGTACTAGAGGATACCGCAATGGCTAATTTCAAATTCGAGGTCGATGCCGACGGCATCGCGCTGGTCACCTGGGACATGGCCGACCGCTCCATGAACGTCATCACCATGGACGTGATCGCGGAGCTCGACGCCATCGTCGAGAAGGTGACCGCCGACGCCGCCATCAAGGGCGCCGTGATCACCTCCGCCAAGGACGCCTTTTGCGGCGGCGCCGATCTCACCATGCTGGAGCGCATGGGGGCGATCTATGCCGACCTGGTGAAGACCAAAGGCGCGGAGGCTGCCGCCGGTTACGTCTTCGACGAGAGCCGCAAGCTGTCGCAGCTCTATCGCCGCATCGAAACCAGCGGCAAGCCGTGGGTCTGCGCGCTCAACGGCACGGCGATGGGCGGCGGCTTCGAACTGGCGCTCGCCTGCCATCAGCGCATCGCCGCCGACAATCCGAAGACGCGGCTCGGCCTGCCCGAGATCAAGATCGGCCTGTTCCCCGGCGCCGGCGGCACGCAACGCATCGCGCGCATGCTGCCGCCCGCCGACGCGCTGCAATATCTGCTCAAGGGCGACCAGCTCAAGACCGACCGCGCCAAGGCGATGAAGCTCATCGACAATGTCGTGCCGCCAGCCGACCTGATCAAAGCCGCCAAGGATTGGATCAAGGCCGGCGGCAAGGCTGTGGCGCCGTGGGATGTGAAGGGCTTCAAGCTGCCGGGCGGGCCGGTTTATTCCAAGGCCGGCATGATGGTGTTCCCGCCGGCCAACGCGATCTACCGGCGCGAGACATACGACAATTATCCGGCCGCGCGTGCGATTCTGCAGGTGGTCTACGAGGGCCTGCAACTCGACATGGACACGGCGCTGCGCGTGGAATCGCGCTGGTTCGCCAAGATCCTGCGCTCGCCGGAAGCCGCCAGCATGATCCGCTCGCTGTTCGTCTCCATGCAGGAGCTCAACAAAGGCGCGCGCCGCCCGGCCGCCGAGCCTGCCGCCAATCTGAAGAAGATCGGCATCGTCGGCGCCGGCTTCATGGGCGCCGGTATCGCGCAGGTGAGCGCGGCCGCCGGACTTACAGGTGGTGCTGATCGACCGCGACCAGGAGACCGCCGACAAGGGCAAGGCGGCTTTGCACAAGGCGTTGACCGACCGTGTCAACAAGGGCCGCATGAAGTCGGCCGAGCGCGACGGGCTGCTCTCGCTGATCACGCCGACGCCGGACTACGGCGCGCTCAAGGACTGCGATCTGGTGATCGAGGCGGTGTTCGAAGACCGAAAGGTAAAGTCCGAGGTAATCGCCAAAATCCAGGCGGTCATCGGCGACAACGTCATCTTCGCTTCCAACACCTCGACGCTGCCGATTACTTCGCTCGCCACCGAGTTCAAGGACCCGCCGCGTTTCATCGGCATCCACTTCTTCTCGCCGGTCGACCGCATGATGCTGGTCGAAATCATTCTCGGCAAGCAAACGGGCGACAAGGCGCTCGCCGCCGCGCTCGATTACGTGCGCGCGATCCGCAAGACGCCGATCGTCGTCAACGACTTGCGCGGCTTCTACACTTCGCGCGTGGTCGGCACTTACATCCGCGAAGGCCACCTGATGCTGGCGGAAGGCGTGCCGGCGGCGATGATCGAGAATGTCGGCCGCATGGCCGGCATGCCGGTCGGGCCGCTCTCGCTCAACGACGAGGTCGCGGTCGACCTCGCCTGGAAAATCCTGAAGGCGACCGAGGCCGATCTCGGGCCGCAAGCCATCGATCCGCGCCAGAAGATTCTGCTGGAAGATCTGGTCGAGAAACGCCAGCGCTACGGCCGCAAGAACGGCAAGGGCTTCTACGATTATCCGGCCAACGGGCCGAAAAAATTGTGGCCGGGCCTCGCCGACCTGCAGCCGACCAAGCTCGATCCGGACAAGATCGACGTGCAGGAACTCAAAGACCGGCTGCTTGGCGATGCAGGCTTTGGAGACCGCGCGCTGCTTCGAGGAAAAGGTGCTCACCGACGTGCGCGAGGCCGATGTCGGCTCCATCCTTGGCTTCGGCTTTGCGCCGTTCTCCGGCGGCACGTTGTCTTACATCGACATGATGGGCACGAAGAAATTCGTCGAGATGTGCCGCAAGCTGGAGAAGAAATACGGCGATCGCTTCGCGCCGTCGAAGTTGCTGCTCGACCTCGCCGAGAAGAACGAGACCTTCTACTCGCGCTTCGCACCGGAGAAGAAGAAAGAGGCGGCGTAAGATTTCCCCCTGAGGGGCGGCGTAAGGTAACGCGTCATGACCGGCCAGCCCCGCTCGCTGTTCCGCTGGCGCGAGATTCCGGGCAGCGTTTGGATGCTCGGGCTGGTGTCGCTGTTCATGGACGTCTCCTCCGAGATGATCCACTCGCTGCTACCGCTTTATCTGGTTAGCGTCCTCGGCGCCTCAACGCTGGAGGTCGGTGTCATCGAAGGCATCGCCGAAGCCACCGCTTCGATCACCAAGATGTTTTCCGGTGTCGTCAGCGACTATCTGGGCAAACGCAAATGGCTGGCTGTTGTCGGCTATGGCCTGGCGGCGATCACCAAGCCAGTGTTTCCGCTCGCCCCCAATATCGGCTGGGTGATCGGGGCGCGCTTCGTCGACCGCGTCGGTAAGGGCATCCGTGGTGCGCCGCGCGACGCGCTGATCGCCGATCTCACGCCAGTCGGTCTGCGCGGCACCGCCTTCGGCCTGCGGCAGTCGCTCGACACCGTCGGCGCGGTACTCGGGCCGCTGCTGGCGATCGTATTCATGGCCGCCTTCGCCGACAATTTCAGACACGTGTTCTGGATCGCGGTGATCCCGGCCTTCGTCGCGGTCGCGCTCATCGTATTCGGGGTGCGCGAGCCCGCGCCATCCGGTGGGTGTGCGTGTCGCGAAGACGCCGTTGACACGCGCCGATCTCGCCCGCCTCGATATCGGCTATTGGATGGTCGTCGGCGTGGCGGCAATCTTTACGCTGGCGCGTTTCAGCGAAGCCTTCCTGCTCCTGCGCGCGCAGTCGGTCGGCGTGCCGGTCGCCCTTGTGCCGGTGGTGATGGTCGTAATGGGCGTGGTCTATTCGCTGTCGGCTTGGCCGGCGGGTGCATTGTCCGATTCGATCGGCCGCTATCGTCTGATGATCGCTGGCTTCGCGCTTTTGATCGTGGCGGATCTGGTGCTGGCGCTCGGCAGCAGCGCGACCATGATCATGATCGGTGTGGCGATCTGGGGCCTGCACATGGGCCTGACGCAGGGCCTGCTGTCGGCGCTGGTCGCCGACACTGCGCCGCCGGAACTGCGCGGCACTGCCTTCGGTGTGTTCAATCTGGTGAGCGGCGGCGCGCTGCTGGCGGCGAGCGTGGTCGCCGGTGCGCTGTGGGAAGCGATCGGTCCCGATAGCACCTTCCTCGCGGGTGCTGCATTCACGGTCACCGCGCTGGCGGCGCTCGCCGCTGGCGCGCCGGAAAGCCGCTGGCGATCAAACCACCACCGTCAGCCGTTTCGCCGCCCGTGTGACGCCGGTGTAGAGCCAGCGCTCGCGGCTGTCGGGAAACGCGAAGCTCTCGTCGAACAGCACCACGTCGTCCCATTGCGAGCCTTGCGCCTTGTGCACGGTGAGCACATAGCCGTAGTCGAATTCGTCGTAGGGCTTGCGGCGCTGCCAGTCGATCTGCTCGATGCCGCCGGTGAAACACTCCGGCCGCACCGAAACCTTGACGCCGCGCGTCGCCGTCTCGTCGTCCGGCAGCAGCCGCATCGTCATGATGCCGGTCTTTGTCCCGCCCTTGCGCGCGCCGCGCTCCTTCACCGTCCACAGCCCGCCGTTGAACAGGCCCTTCTTGCGGTTGTTGCGCAGGCAAACGAGCTTGTCGCCGGCCGCCGGCATCGTGTCTTCGAAGCCGCGCCGCTCGCGCATGCGCATGTTGTAGGCGCGCCGCGTGGCGTTGCGCCCGACCAGCACCTGGTCGGCCTCCAGCACGCGCTGCGGATCGAGATCGTCCTTGGCGACCACTTCGGTCTCGCCGTAGCGGCCGGGCTCGAGATACTCGCCGGCGCGGATGTCCATCGACAGGCGGATGATCGGATTGTCCTGCGGCCTGCCGGTGCACCTCGGTGAGCATCACGTCCGGCTCGGCCTCGGTGAAAAAGCCGCCGCCCTGGATCGGCGGCAGTTGCGCCGGATCGCCCAGCACCAGCAGCGGCACGCCGAACGACAACAGGTCGCGGCCGAGCTCGGCGTCGACCATCGAGCATTCGTCGATGATGATCAGTTCGGCCTTGGAGGCGGGCGCCTCGTCCCACAGATCGAACGAGGGGATTTCCTCGCCGCTCTCGCGCGCCCGGTAGATCAGGCTGTGGATGGTGGAGGCGCCCTTGCAGCCTTTGCCGCGCATCACGCGAGGCCGCCTTGCCGGTGAAGGCGGCGAACTTCACCTCGCCGTCGGCGTGTTCGGCCAGATGGCGGGCGAGCGTGGTCTTGCCGGTGCCGGCATAGCCGAACAGGCGGAACACCTGCGGCGTGCCGTTCGACGCCCGGCTTGGCCTTGAGCCAGTTGGCGACGGCCTTGAGCGCGGCGTCCTGATGCGGGGAAAACTGCGGCATGGCGCGCAACCAATAGAGCATGCGCGGGACTGGACGAAAGAACGAAATAGGAACCTTGACGTCAGGGCCGGTATGGATTAAATTCCTAAAGAATGATCATAGTCCGAAGGTCCGGTCCGGCGCGGGCGCTTCATGAGGCGTCTCGAAGTCGTGACCGGATGAGGTGCCTGCGCGCGTGACAGTACGCGCCTCACTCTCCGGGCGGTGTCAAGCTCTGCCCGGGACACTACGACCCCGCGCCAGAAGCTGGCTGACGGCACGAGCGCGAGGGCTCTGGCCGGAGGCGCCGGCCCTGACGCCAGAAGAGCGCGCGCCGTGGAGCGCAGGGGCGCGCACCTTGGCCGATCGCAAGGGCTCGCGCCGTCAAGCGCGGATCTCGCAAGACCCTCTGGCGCCTCCCGGCGCTCCATCCCCTCGGGTTCGTGGGGAAAGGAAAGGCCCCGAGGCGGGCAAGCACGACGGCCTGCCCGGGGCCGGTCAAGAACACGGGCGATGGCGCATGCCTTGCGCGTCGTCATCCGGGTTGCCATAATATGTCGATATGTCTCGACATATGGACGCAAAGAAATCGCAAGCCGCCTTCGCCGCCCTGGCCCAGCCGACGCGGCTGAAGGCCTTCCGCAAACTCGTCGCCGCGCATCCGCAAGGCTTGCCGGCCGGCGACATCGCGCAATTCTGCAAGGTGCCGCACAACACCATGTCGACGCATCTCGCCGCGCTGATGCGCGGCGGGCTGATCGCGGTGGCGCGGCAGGGCCGCTCGATGAACTACCGCGCCAATCTCGACGGCTTCCGCGGCCTGATCGATTTCATGCTGCGCGATTGCTGCGGCGGCCGGCCGGAAATCTGCGCGCCGGTGGTCGACAGACTTCAACGCCGCGTGCTGCGCGCCGACAGAAAAGGAAACCGTCAATGGCTGACCGTGTCTACAACGTGCTGTTCCTCTGCACCGGCAATTCGGCGCGCTCGATCATCGCCGAGGCGATCCTCAATCGCGAAGGCCGCGGCAAGTTCAAGGCCTTCAGCGCCGGCAGCCAGCCCAAAGGCGAGGTCAATCCGCACACGCTCGATCTGCTGCGCAAGTTCAATTACGACGTCTCGACGCTGCGCTCGAAATCCTGGGCCGAGTTCGCGCAGCCCGGCGCGCCCGATCTCGATTTCGTCTTCACCGTCTGCGACAACGCCGCCGGCGAAGCCTGTCCGCTCTGGCCGGGCCAGCCGATCACCGCGCATTGGGGCATTCCCGATCCGGCCGCGGCGCAAGGCAGCGAGGCGGAAATCGCGCTCGCCTTCAAGGACGCCTATCGCATGCTCAACCGGCGCATCGAACTGTTCCTGGCGCTGCCGCTCGAGAAACTCGACCGCCTGGTGCTGACCACGCGGCTCAAGGCGATCGGCGCGCAGCGAAGGCGCGACGGAAAAGGCCCAGCATGTCGACGTTTGAACGCTATCTGACCTTGTGGGTCGCGCTCTGCATCGTCGCCGGCATCGCGCTCGGCCACGTCATGCCGGGCGTCTTCCACGCCATCGGCGGCGCCGAGATCGCGCAGCGTCAATCTGCCGGTGGCGGCGCTGATCTGGCTGATGATCGTGCCCGATGCTGGTCAAGATCGATTTCGCCGCGCTCGAACAGGTGCGCGAGCATTGGCGCGGCATCGGCGTCACGCTGTTCATCAACTGGGCGGTGAAGCCGTTTTCCATGGCCGCGCTCGGCTGGCTGTTCATCGGCTATCTGTTCCGGCCGTATCTGCCGGCGGACCAGATCAACTCCTACATCGCCGGGCTGATCATCCTGGCGGCGGCGCCGTGCACCGCGATGGTGTTCGTGTGGAGCAACCTGACCAAGGGCGAGCCGCATTTCACGCTGTCGCAGGTGGCGCTCAACGACACCATCATGGTGTTCGCCTTTGCGCCGATCGTCGGGCTGCTGCTCGGCCTGTCGGCGATCACCGTGCCGTGGGGCACGCTGGTGCTCTCGGTCGTGCTCTATATCGTGGTGCCGGTCATCGTGGCGCAGGTCCTGCGCCGCAACGTGCTGGCGCGCGGCGGTGCGGCCGCGCTCGCCAGCCTCCTCGGCAAATTGCAGCCGCTGTCGCTGGTCGCGCTGCTTGGCGACGCTGGTGCTGCTGTTCGGCTTCCAGGGCGAGCAGATCCTGGCGCAGCCGCTGGTCATCGGCCTGCTCGCCGTGCCGATCCTGATCCAGGTCTATTTCAACGCCGGCTTCGCCTATCTGCTCAACCGGCTGGCCGGCGAGCAGCATTGCGTCGCCGGGCCGTCCGCCTTGATCGGCGCCAGCAACTTCTTCGAGCTGGCGGTCGCCGCCGCCATCAGCCTGTTCGGCTTCAATTCGGGCGCCGCGCTGGCGACCGTGGTCGGGGTCCTGATCGAGGTGCCGGTCATGCTGTCGGTGGTCGCGATCGTCAACCGCAGCCGTGGCTGGTACGAACGCGGCACAAAATCAAGTGCTGCCGCGTCTGCGCCGCACTAGAGCTACCCGCCTCTCGCATTGCCCTTTCGCGCTTCCCATGTTTAAGGTCGCGGCCCTTTTTGCGCCGGACACTTGCATGGCTCGTGACCAGATCGACATGACCCCGATCGAGACGCGCGACGAACTCGTCGCCTGGCTCGAAGCGGGCTGCAAGCCGAAGGCGCAATTCCGCGTCGGCACCGAGCACGAGAAATTCGCCTTCACCGTGCAGGAGCACCGGCCGGTGCCCTATGCCGGCGCGCACGCGCATCCGCGCGCTGCTCGAGGGCATGCACGACCTGCTCGGCTGGGAGCCGATCATGGAGGGCGACAACATCATCGGCATGTTCGACGTCACCCATGGCGGCGCCATTTCGCTGGAGCCGGGCGGCCAGTTCGAACTCTCCGGCGCGCCGGTCGAAACCGTGCACCAGACCGCCTCCGAGCTGATGGCGCATCTGGCGCAAGTGCGCGAAGTGGCCAAGCCTTTGGGCATCGGCTTCCTCGGCCTCGGCATGACGCCGAACTGGACGCGCGCCGACATGCCGATGATGCCCAAGGGCCGCTACAAGATCATGACCGCACTACATGCCGAAGGTCGGCACGCTCGGCCTCGACATGATGTACCGCACCTGCACGGTGCAGGCGAACCTCGACTTCTCCTCCGAAGCCGACATGGTGAAGAAGCTGCGCGTGTCGCTGGCGCTGCAGCCGGTGGCGACCGCGCTGTTCGCCAATTCGCCGTTCACCGAAGGCAAGCCGAACGGCTTTCTCTCGTTCCGCTCGCAGATCTGGACCGACACCGACAACGAGCGCTCCGGCATGCTGCCCTGGGCCTTCGAGGACGGCATGGGCTTCGAGCGCTAGGTCGACTACGCGCTCGACGTGCCGATGTATTTCGTCAAGCGCGGCGACAAATACATCGACGTCGCCGGCAAGTCGTTCCGCGATTTCTTCGCCGGCAAGCTCGACGCACTGCCGGGCGAGCGGCCGACCATTTCCGACTGGGCCAATCATCTGTCGCACGATCTTCCCCGAGGTGCGGCTCAAGCGTTATCTGGAAATGCGCGGCGCCGACGGCGGCCCGTGGCGGCGGCTGCCGTCGCTCACCGCCTATCTGGGTCGGGCTGCTCTACGACGACGACGCGCTCGACGCCTGCTGGGACATGGTCAAGGGCTGGAGCGCGGCCGAGCGGCAGAAGCTGCGCGACGACGTGCCGCAGGCTCGGCTTCAACGCCGAGATCGGCGGCCGCAACGTGCTGACGCTGGCGCAGGAGACGCTGCGGCTTTGCCACGCGCGGGCTGGCGCGCCGCAAATATCTCGACCGCAACGGCCGCGACGAGACGCGCTATCTGCGGCCGCTGGAAGAGAGCGATCGCGCGCGGCATCACGCCGGCGGAGGAACTGCTGGAGAAATTCCACGGCCAGTGGAACGGCTCGGTCGAGCCGATTTTCGAGGAGATATGCGTATGAGTCTGCCAGCGAGCGGCTCGCGACGCTCCTCACCATGAGGCCGATAAGGCGATGGCCAAATCCACGCCCGCGACGCTTGCGCTGGAAAAAGCCGGCGTCGCCTTCACGCTGCACGAATACGACTACGATCCGAATGCCGAGCGCATCGGCATGCAGGCGGCGGAAGCGCTCGGCATCGAGCCGGCGCGGCTGCTCAAGACGCTGATGGCGCGAGCAGGCGAATGCGGTGGTCTGCGTGCTGGCGCCGTCCGACCGCGAGGTGAACCTGAAGAAGCTCGCCGCCGCCGCCGGCGCCAAAAGCGCCGCCATGCTCGGCGCCGCGGAGGCCGAGCGCATCACCGGCTATCACGTCGGCGGCATCTCGCCGTTCGGGCAGAAGAAGCGCGCGCGGGTGTTCATCGAGCAGTCGGCGCTGGCGTTTCCGCACATCGTCGTCAATGGCGGCCGCCGCGGGTTGCAGGTCGAATTGGCGCCCGCCGATCTGCTGCGCGTGCTCGACGCGACAGCCGCCGAGATTTGCTGATGACTCATCCCGTGCGCAGCACGAAGTGATGCGCTGCAGCCCGGGACCTTTACAATTCCGAATTTGCGAACTCCCGGATCTGCGGTGCGCCGCTGACGCGCTGCATCGCGTCCGAGACAAGACTGCTACTCCGCCGCCTGCTGCTTCCGACAAGTTGTCGAGCGAGGAGATGATGTGCCCGGCCAGCGCGTCGGCGAGCGCCGAGCTTTCATGCGCGCTGCGCACCAGGCCGATGCGGCAGGCTCGGCAATTCGGGAAAGCCTTCCGCGGCGGTAGCACGCGCATGCCGGGCCGCAAGCCGGATTCCGGCAGCACCGACACCGCGAGCCCGGCGAGCACCGCGGCGGCGACCGCGCCGGCGTTCGAGCTCGAATAGAGCACGCGATAGGGCCGGCCGACCGTTTCCAGCCGCTCGATGGCGATGCGCCGCCACGAGCAGGTCGGCCGGCCGAGCGCCAGCGGCAGCCGCTCCTCCAGATGCGTCGGATGCCGGTTCGATGTCACCCACAGCAGCCGCTCGCGGCGGAAGGTTTCCGAGGCGCGCTTGGTCTCGCAATTGGTGACGATGGCGAGGTCGATCTCGTTGGCGTCGATGCGGTCGAGCAGGTCGACGCGACGGCTCGCAGATCACGGTGAGCTCGACGCCGGGATAGGCGCGCGAGAAGCGCGCCATGATCTCCGGCAGATAGCGGTCGGCATAATCGTCGGGCACGCCGAGCCGCACGCGGCCGGACAGTTCGGCGTCGGAGAAGGCGGCGAGCGTCTCGATGTTGAGCTTGACGATGCGGCGCGCGTAATCGAGCAGGCGCTGGCCGTCCTCGGTGAGCTTGGAGGCGCGGCCGTCGCGCGCGAAGATCGGCCGCTCGATGCGCTCCTCCAGCCGCTTCATCTGCATCGATACCGCCGACTGCGTCTTGTTCACCACCTCGGCCGCCTTGGTGAAGCTGCCGGTCTCGGCGATGGCGATGAAAGTGCGCAATTGGTCGACGTCGATCAGGGCGGTCATGGACTGGTCCTCGCATGGCCGTGGCCGTTTCAGGCCGACTCGGACTATATCACCATTCTCTGATCGGTTAGATTAAAAACATTCGTTTCACTAATCAATAGGCCTGGTCCATATAGCACGCTGCCGGCAGTCCCAGAGGAATTCGGGTGGGGATATCGGGTGGTTCGCGGCGCGCGGTCGGGGCCAATTTGGCCGCCTGATAACCGTAGGACCGAATGGAGACTGACAATGACTGCAAATATCCCCGTTTTGCCCCTTGCCGGCGGCGACCTTGGCGCGCGGCTTTGCGTCGGCCTGCTGGCGCTGGCTGACGCACTGGCTCAAGCAGTTGCGCGCGCGCCGCCGCAACCGCCGCGAGGCGCGCGTGCTCGCCGGCCTCGACCGGCACATGCTGGCCGATATCGGCATCACCCGCGCCGACCTGCAGCGACGCCTTCTCGGCGCCGTTCTGGGAAGACCCGACCGCGCTGCTGCGCGAGCGCGCGCATGAACGGCGCCTGCACCGTCCGCGCGCTGCCGGCGCAGCAGCCGCGCTGCGTCGAGACCGGCTTCCACCGCCCGCGCGACCGACCGTCCGGCGCGCCAGACGGTCTGAACGCGACATTACGCAAACGGCCGATCCCTCTCGTCGGCCGCCCGATCCGGGTCCCGCGATCATCCCCTCTGCGGTCCGGATCTCAAGCGCCCGCTGGCCCCTCCGGCGGGCGCATTCTTTTGTGCAGAATTTCTGCGCGAAGATGCTGCAAGTGCGCTAGCATGCCGCCGGGGCGAAGTGTGCGGCAATGCAAGCCGAGCGGCGCGCATGCGGTTTCGTTTCATTCTCGATCGGCGCGCTGTTGTGCGGTCTTGGCGGCGACCGGTCCGGCGCAGGCGCAGACCGGCTACGACCGCCGCGGCGGCGACTACCTGAGCTTCCAGATCCGCAACGGCGATCCGGCGGTCTGCGCCGCGCGCTGCGAGCGCGACGCGCGCTGCCGCGCCTGGAGCTTCTCCTATCCGCGCACGGCCAACGCGCTCGCCACCTGCTGGCTGAAGAACCAGGTGCCGCCGCGCGTCGAAGACAACTGCTGCGTGTCGGGCGTGCGCGGCGCCGGCGTGATCGAGCCGCGGCGCGGCGGCATCGAATATTCGGCATCGACCGCCTCGGCGGCGACTATCGCAATTTCGAGACTGCCGCCCGACGCCGGCGGGCGCGCCTTGCAAGGCCGCCTGCGAGGCCGACAACCGCTGCCGCGCCTGGACCTATGTGCGGCCCGGCTATATCGGCGCGTCCGCGCGCTGCTATCTCAAGGACAAGATCAAGCGCGCCGCGGCACAAGCCGTGCTGCATTTCGGGCGTGGTGCGATAGCGCATCCGCGCTTAATGCACCGCGGTGAAAAACCGCGACAGCCGCAAGCCCGCGGCCAGGTCCAGATCGGCTGGCTGCTTCATGCCGAGATCCCAGGAGCCGACGATGCCGTCGACGCGGCCGACCAGATTGTCCACCGGCAGCATGCCGACGCCGCCGTCGCGCAGCGGCACGCGGCTGTCGGCGGAGTTGTCGCGGTTGTCGCCCATGACGAAGAGATGGCCCGGCGGCACGACGGTCTCCGCCATGTTGTCGAGCGGATCGAGCGGCGTGAGCTTGAAGATGGTGTGCTTGCGGCCGCCCGGCAGCGTCTCGATGAAGCGCGCCGCCGGCACGCTGCGAGCCGTCCTCGGTTTCCGCCTGGCCGGTGCCGTCCGGCTGCAGGCCGACCGGCGTCGCCGTTGATCGACACGCGGCCGTCGCGCAGCGCGATGCGGTCGCCGGGCAGGCCGATGACGCGCTTGACCCAGACCTGCGAGCGGTCGCCCGGCCAGCGGAACACGACGACGTCGCCGCGCTTGGGCAGCGCCGCAGAATATGCGCGCGTCATCGGCAGCATCGATGAAGGCCGGCAGCGACGCCGTGCCGTAGCCGTAGGGAAATTTCGTCGCCAGCAATTCGTCGCCGATCAGCAGCGTCGGCTCCATCGAGCCGGACGGCACGTAGAACGGCTCGGCGATCGCGGCCTTGGCCGCCGATCACCACCAGCACGATGCCGGCGAGTATCGACGACGCTGCGCGGCCCAGCCTTGCGAGCGCGGGATTTTGCTTGCGGCATGTCGTTGCGCTGCTCGTCTGGGCCATCAGGCGGTGCCGCCGACGGTGATGCGTCCATGCGCAGCGTCGGCTGGCCGACGCCGACCGGCACGCCCTGGCCGTTCTTGCCGCAGGTGCCGATGCCGGGATCGAGCGCGAAGTCGTTGCCGATCATGGTGATGCGGTGCAGGTCGGTCGGGCCGTTGCCGATCAGCATGGCGCCCTTCACCGGCGCGGTCGACCTTGCCGTTCTCGATCTTGTAGGCCTCGGTGCACTGGAACACGTATTTGCCCGAGGTGATGTCGACCTGGCCGCCGCCGAAGCTGACGGCGTAGAGGCCGTTCTTCACCGAGGCGATGATCTCCTGCGGGTCGTGCTGGCCGGCCAGCATGTAGGTGTTGGTCATGCGCGGCATCGGCACGTGGGCGTGGCTTTCGCGCCGGCCGTTGCCGGTCGGCTTCATGTTCATCAGCCGCGCGTTCTGCCGGTCCTGCATGTAGCCGACCAGGATGCCGTCCTCGATCAGCACGGTGCGGTTGGTCGGCGTGCCTTCGTCGTCGATCGACAGCGAGCCGCGGCGCTGCTGCATGGTGCCGTCGTCGACCACGGTGACGCCCTTGGCGGCGACCTGCTGGCCCATCAGGCCGGCGAAGGCGGACGTCTTCTTGCGGTTGAAGTCGCCTTCGAGGCCGTGGCCGACCGCCTCGTGCAGCATCACGCCGGGCCAGCCGGAGCCGAGCACCACGTCCATCTCGCCGGCCGGCGCCGGCACCGCGTCGAGATTGACCAGCGCCTGGCGCACGGCTTCGTCGACCGCGTGCTGCCAGGCATGCGTCTCGATGAAGCGCTGATAGCCCTCGCGGCCGCCGAAGCCGTAGCTGCCGATCTCCTGCCGGTCGCCGTCGCCGACCACCGCCGACGACGTTGAGCCGCACCAGCGGGCGGATGTCGCGATAGGTCTCGCCGTCGGCGCGCAGGATTTCCACCACCTGCCAGGTGGCGGCGACGCTCGCCGTCACCTGCCGCACGCGCGGGTCCTTGGCGCGGGCATAGGCGTCGATCGCTTCCAGCAGTTTCACCTTGGCGTCGAAGGCCGGCTCGCCGAGCGGATTGTCGTCGCCATAAAGCTTGCGGTTGGTGCGGCCGGGCGCCTCGGCGTAACGGCCGCTGTGGCCGCCTTTGACCGCGCGCACCGCCTCGGCGGCGCGCGCAAGCGCGGCTTCCGACATGTCGGAGGCATGCGCATAGCCGACCGCCTCGTCCTTGACCGCGCGCAGGCCGAAGCCTTGCGCGGTGTCGTAGGTCGCCTGCTTGAGCCGGCCGTTGTCGAACACCAGCGCCTCGGCCTGGCGGTATTCCAGGAACAATTCGCCGTCGTCGGCGCCGTCCAGGCCGCGGCCGATCAGTTGGCGCACCTTGGCCTTGTCGAGGCCGGCGCGGTCGATCAGCGAGGAAATGGCTGGGTCCATGAGTTGTCTCCGGTGGCGCCCTCAAGCCATCAGATAGGGCCTCTGTGGCGATTTGGCGAGGGTAGGGGCGGGCCTAATCGCCCCTCGTCGCGGTCCAGATGAAATGCCGCGCGCCGCCTTGCGGTCCCTTGGCGCGCACGGGAATTCTCGTCCACGTTAAAACCGGTCTTGCGCAGCCGCGCCGTGAATTTCGCGTCCGGTCGCCGACGACCATACCGCCAGCACGCCGCCAGGACGCAGCGCCGCATAGGCGGCGCGCAATCCTTTGAGGTCATACAGCCGGTCATTGGCTTTGCGGGTCATCCCTTGCGGCCCATTGTCGACGTCGAGCAGGATCGCGTCGTAAGCCGATCGAGCCGGACCGGATCAGATCGCCGACGTCACCTTCGTGGATGCGCACGCGCGGATCGGTCAGGCTGTCGCCGGACAATTTCGCCATCGGGCCGCGCGCCCAGGCCACCACCGCCGGCACCAGTTCGGCGACAACGATGCAGGCCTGCTTCCCCAGCACGGTCAGGGCGGCCCGCAAGGTGAAGCCCATGCCCAATCCGCCGATCAGGATACTTGGTCGCGTTTGGCCGCTTGCGGGTCCGAATTTTCTCGCAAGCGATGGTCGCGAGCGCCTGCTCGGTGGCGCTGAGGCGACTGTTCATCAACTCGTCGCGCCCCAGCCGGATCGAGAATTCCGCGCCACGCTGCATCAGGCGGAGTTCGCCGCCGCCGGGTACTTGCGCCGTATCGAGGAGGGACCAGGGAATCATGGATATCTCTTGTGGCGATTGCTAAGCAGTGTGCTTGGTGGAGGAACACGATGAAAGCAATGCTGCTGATGGGCCATGGCGGGCCCGAGATGATGAAATTTGGCGACGGCGCCGGACCCGAAAGCCGGGACCGGGCGAGGTCGTGGTCGATATCCATGCGGCATCCGTCAATGGCGCCGATCCCAAGGTGCGGCGGGGCAAGGGCCGCTACAAGCTCGACCAGTTCCCTCACATTATGGGCCGCGACTTCTCGGGCGTGGTCAGCGCGGTCGGTGCCGGCGTCACCGATCTCAAGGTCGGCGATGCCGTGTTCGGCGTGCTCGACCCGGGCATCGAAGGCACCTATGCGGAAAAGCTCGCGATCAAGGCCGCGCTTGTCGCCAAGAAGCCTGCTTCGCTCAGCCATGCCGAGGCGGCGGCGCTCGGGCTCATCAGCCTCACCGCGCTCACCGCTATCGAAGACACCGCGCACCTCAAAGCGGGCCAGACCATTCTGATCCAGGGCGGCGCCGGCGGCGTCGCCGGCTTCGCCGTGCAACTCGCCAAGCATATCGGCGCCACCGTGATCTCGACCGCCAGCGCCGGCAATCTCGACTATGTGCGCGGCCTCGGCGCCGACCGCGTGATCGACTACAACAAGGAAGATTTCACCAGCGATCGGCCCGATCTGCGACGTGGTGTTCGACACCGTCGGCGGCGGCGTGCGCGCCGGCTGCTACAAGGTGCTCAAGCCGGGCGGCAAACTGGTGTGGATCGCGCCGGCGCCGGAGGGCTTTCAGCCGCCGCGCAGCGACGTCGAGACGCTGAAGCCCGACGTCAAACGCGACCGCGCCCATCTCGAGCGCATGCTGGCGCTGCTTGCCGCCGGCGCGGTGCAGGCCGCCGGCGATCCACCACTACAAGCTCGCCGACGCCGCCGAGGCGCACAAGGTCAGCGAAGGCCGCCATCTGCAAGGCAAGCTGGTGCTGGACGTGCGCTGAGGGCCGCCGCCTTTAGTTGCGCGAAAAACGCACCGAGACCTCGCCGATCGGATCGATCGCGTGCGCGATCTCGGTTTCGTCCGGCTTCGATGAATGACCGGCGGCGTGATCGAGCCGGTGATGATGACGTCGCCGGCCGACAGTTTCTCGCCGAATGCCGCCACGACGTTGGCGACATGGGCGACGATATCGAGCAGCTTGCCGGTCAGCGCTTCCGGATCGGTCGCTGCGCGCGGCTTCCGCGCCGCGGCGGATCAGGCGCGAGGTCAGGCCGGAGGTGGCGCTGCCGGCGCGTGTTGCGGCACAAGCACGACGTGGCGCTGGTAGATGTCGTCGGCGAGCACGGCGTCGAGATTGTCCGGCGTCGGCGGACCGGATCGAGATCGGCGATTTCGATCGCCGGCGAGATCTCCTTGATCGCCGCGGCGGCGTCGGCCGCCGTCGCGCCGGCGGCAAGATCGCGCGCCATGCGCACGGCGATCTCCGGCTCCGCCACCGGCTTGCCGTAGCCCTTCGAGCGAGACCGTGCTGCCGGACAGCAGCAGCGCGCGCTGCATCAGATAGCCGACCAGCGGCGCGGCAGGCCGAGCTTCTGCATGCGACGCCGGCGCGCCGATGCCGACTTTCCAGCCGAGCGGCTTTTCGCCGGCGGCGATGCGCGCGCGCCGCTTGGCGAGCTGCGCCGTCATGCCCCGTTTGATCAGCGGATTGTCGAGATCGGTGCAGGGTGAAACTCACTTATGGCTCTCCGGATGCACTTCGTAGCCGGAATCCTCGATCGAGCCGGCGCCCATCCAGCCCCAGACCAGCACCACGTCTTCGTTCGAGGTGTTGTTGAAGCCGTGCCAGCAGCCGCGCGGCGAATAGACCACGTCGCCTTCGCTCGACGGCTTGTCGCCGTGGTCGGTGTAGATCATGCCCTTGCCCTTGAGCACGATGAAGAACTCGTCGCAGTTGTGATGGCGGTGGTTTTCGTGCCGCGCGCCGGGCTTGAGCACGGTCCAGCCGACCACGTGGTCGGCGCCGGCGGATTTCTTGTCGATCAGGAACTGCACCTGCATGTCGACCCAGCCGTCGTCGCGCTTGAGGCCTTCGACCTTGGGCACGTCGCGCAAATTGGTGCGGTACATGACCGGCGCCGGCTCGCCTTCCTTCCACGCGGTCGGCCGCGCCCTTCACGGCCTTGCCCAAGCGCGCGTCCGAATTTTTCCGCCGATGACGTCATGTCTGTCCTCCTAAACGCCGATAGACCTGATGCGCGACCACGAAATCGTTGCCGTCGATGCCGAGCCCGCGGCAGGCGTTCATCATCTCGTTGGCGGCGGCGGCGAGCGGCACCGGCGAGCCCAGCGTGCGGCCGAGATTGAGCGCCAGCAGCATGTCCTTCTGCTGCAGCGTGACGTCGGCGAGCGGCACCTCCGGCATCTTGCCGTCGAGGATGAACGGCCCGCGATAGCCGAGCACCGGCGAGGCGGCGACGCTCTTGAGCATCGCATCGAGCGCGACGTCGCGGGCGACGCCGCCTTTTTCGGCCAGCGCCACGGCTTCGCCGAAGCAGATCACCTCGACCATCAGCAGCAGGTTGACCGCGATCTTCATCTGGCAGGCAAGCCCGTTGCCGCCGATGCGCGTCACCTTCGGGCCGATCGCCAGCAGCACCGGCTTGACGCGCTCGAAAGCGGCCTCGTCGCCGCCGATCATGATCGAGGCATTGCCTTGCACGACGTCACCGGCGAGCCGGACAGCGGGCCGTCGAGCATGATCGATCCGGCGCTTGGCGAATTCGGCGGCGACGGCGCGGCTTTCGTCCGGCTCGATCGTGCTCATGTCGATATAGATGCCGCCCTGCTTGAGGCCGGCGACGATGCCGTCCTGCCGAGCGCCACCGCCTTCACCGCCTTGGCGTCGGTGACGATGGAGAACACGATCTCGGATTGCTCGGCCACGCTCGCGCGGCGTTTCGGCCCAGCGCATGCCCGCTTCGATCAGCGGCTTCGGCCTTGTCGCGCGAGCGGTTCCAGCCGGTGACGCTTATGCCCGGCGCTCATCAGGCGCGGCACGATCAACTGCCCCATCGCGCCGAGACCGACAAAACCGATATTCACATGCAATCGCTCCGGCCTTACTTGCCGCGAGCAACAGTAAAGAGATCAGGCGCCGGCACAAGGCCGGCGGCGCGGTGCAATGTGACGCAGGTTTGCCCACTGGCGTAGGCCAATCGGGAGTGGGCCTAGCGCGATTTTTTCAATGGGTTTTTCGTCTTCAGAAAAGCCGCGCAGAACGCCGCCTCGAAGGCGCGGTAGTCGTTGGTGATCTCGGTGCCTTTGCGGATGGTGCGGCGGGCGAGAACGTAGCCGCTATGGTAATAGGTGTTCGCGATTGTCCGAATGATTCATGAAGGTATCGTGGTCCATCGACAACAGGATTTCGTTGCCCCACTGATAGCCGTGCAGCTTGATGAAGTCCTTGGCCTGCTTCGGCAGCTTGGCCAGCGTTCGGCGGTTGTAAAAGCGGTCGAAGCCGTAGACGAAGCGCCAAATCTTCGCGTCCTTGCGGATCGTCTCGCCGGCAAAGACCCCGATTCCGTGGATCGGGCTTTTATCGAGATAGGTTTTGACCAGGAGCATGGTGGGCGAGGCGAATCCGGCTTCGCTACGGCAGCTTGTCGTAGCCCTCGCCGAAGCCGGCAAGGCTCATCGGGAAAGCCGATGCCTTCTTCCGGCGTCTGGAAAATGATGAAGGTCGCGGTCTTGCCGGTGCGCAACTTGTCGATCAGCGCGTCGTCCATCACCACCTCGGCGATGCAGCCGTTGGGCAGGCAGCGCACGAAGCCGGCGCGGCCGATATCGGCATTGTCGATCTTGAGCCCCAGGCCCGGACGGCAGCAGCACGCCGAGCGGCGCCACCACCCGCATCAGCCGGCTCTTCAGGTCGGCGGTCTTGAGCACGATGACCGTCAGGCCGACATTGGCGCGGTCCTCGGCGGTCACGCTCTGGATCAGGGCGCATTGCTCGGACTTGGCGCCGGGCGGCGTATCGCAGCGGATCTGCCAATCCTTGTGCACCGACTTGACCGCGCCCTGGGCGGCCGCTCGTTCGGTGCCGAGGCCCGCAAGCGCTACGGCGAGCGCCAGCGGCGCGAGCCATGCCCAGCCCCGCTGCGCGTGCCTGTCGTGTCCGAAAATGCCCATCGTTCAATCCCTTGGCGCGCGCCGCCCCGACCGCTTGAGTGAGGGCGAATCGCTCCCCGGTCAGCATTTTATTCATTCCCGTTGGGTCATGCCCGCGGAGCCCTGTCAAGCAAGAGCGCCACCGGCCGACGAGTCCGCCTGACGGGATCAACCAAGCCGCCTGGTAATGGCTTAAATGCGGCGCGTAAACTCCCTTGGGGGCAAGCCGTTTGTCGCATGTTACAGGCAAATAAGAGGCGATAAGGTGCATTGCGGCAGTGCTGGAATTGTGGTTTGAGAGATCGGGATTCCCCCCGTCCCGCCGCACCGCAACCGCTGCCACGCCCGTGGCAAAACGCCGTGCTCAGCGGGGCCGAGCCGACATCCTGCCTGCGGTGGGCGGCAAAAAGGGGCCTCATCAGGGCCTAATCTCGCGTCGAGGGAGAGCTAAGAACAATGCTGGTGCTCAAGCGGTTGATCGCTTTTGTGGTCACGGGCGTGACCGTTTTCGCCGCCGGCGGCGTCGCATGGGCCGGCCTCGGCCAGCCCTCGCCGTGGGAACTCGGACTGCAGCAGTCGGCGTCGCCGGTCATGGACGACATCGTCTGGTTCCACAACTTCCTGCTCTGGCTGATCGCCGCCATCGCCGTGTTCGTGCTGGTGCTGCTGGCGATCGTCGTGGTGCGCTTCAACGCCCGCGCCAACCCGGTGCCCTCGCGCACCACGCACAACACCTTCATCGAGATCATCTGGACCGTGGTGCCGGTGCTCATCCTGGTGACGATCGCGGTGCCGTCGTTCCGCCTGCTGTTCTACCAGCTCAAGGTTCCGGCCGCCGACCTGACCGTGAAGGTGACCGGCAAGCAGTGGTTCTGGAGCTACAGCTATCCGGACGCAAAGTTCGAATTCGATTCGCTGATGGTGCAGGACAAGGACCTCAAGCCCGGCCAGCCGCGCCTGCTGGCGGTCGACAACGAGATGGTCGTGCCGGTCAACAAGGTGGTGCGCGTGCTGGTCACCGGCGCCGACGTCATCCATTCGTTCTCGGTGCCCTCGTTCGGCATCAAGATCGACGCCATCCCCGGCCGCCTCAACGAGACCTGGTTCAAGGCGGAACGCGAAGGCATGTATTACGGACAGTGCTCGCAGCTTTGCGGCCGCGACCATGCCTTCATGCCGATCGCCGTGCATGTGGTGAGCGAGAAGGAATACACCGCCTGGCTCGATCAGGCGAAGAAGAAGTTCGCCGACGACGACAGCACCGTGCCGACAAAATGCGATTGCCGCGGCCGACCAGGCGAAGTGACATATATAAAAATAAGAATATAATACGGGCGACAACGATAAGAGGTTGAAGGATAACAGCGATGGCGAGCAACGCGGCTGCACACGACGCCCACGATGACGCACGCACACCATCCGACCGGATGGCGGCGGTTCGTCTATTCGACGAACCACAAAGACATCGGCACGATGTACCTGGTCTTCGCGCTGGTCGCCGGCGTGATCGGCGGTCTGCTGTCGATCGCCATCCGCCTGGAACTGCAGAATCCCGGGCCTGCAGTTCTTCCCGACGCCGCACGAATACAACGTGTTCGCCACCGCGCACGGCCTGATCATGATCTTCTTCATGGTGATGCCGGCGATGATCGGCGGCTTCGGCAACTGGTTCGTGCCGCTCATGATCGGGGCGCCCGACATGGCGTTCCCGCGCATGAACAACATCTCGTTCTGGCTGCTGCCGGCCTCGTTCGTCGCTGCTGCTCACCTCGATGTTCGTCGAAGGCGAGCCCGGCTCGCTCGGCGCCGGAACCGGCTGGACGATCTACGCGCCGCTCTCGACCACCGGCCATCCTGGCCCGGCGATGGACTTCGTCATCCTGTCGATCCATCTGGCCGGCGCGTCGTCGATCCTCGGCGCCATCAACTTCATCACCACCATCTTCAACATGCGCGCGCCCGGCATGACGCTGCACAAGATGCCGCTGTTCGTGTGGTCGATCCTGGTGACCGTGTTCCTGCTGCTGCTGGCGCTGCCGGTGCTGGCCGGCGCCATCACCATGCTGCTCACCGACCGCAATTTCGGCACCACCTTCTTCGATCCGGAAGGCGGCGGCGATCCGCTGCTGTTCCAGCATCTGTTCTGGTTCTTCGGCCATCCGGAAGTCTACATCCTGATCCTGCCGGGCTTCGGCATGATCAGCCAGATCGTCTCGACCTTCTCCGAAGAAGCCGGTGTTCGGCTATCTCGGCATGGCCTATGCGATGGTCTCGATCGGCGGCATCGGCTTCGTGGTCTGGGCGCATCACATGTACACGGTCGGCCTGTCGACCGGCGCGCAGGCCTATTTCATCGCCGCCACCATGGTGATCGCGGTGCCGACCGGCGTGAAGATCTTCTCCTGGATCGCCACCATGTGGGGCGGCTCGATCGAGTTCAAGACGCCGATGCTGTGGGCGATCGGCTTCATCTTCCTGTTCACCGTCGGCGGCGTCACCGGCGTGGTGCTGGCCAATGCCGGCGTCGACCGCGTGCTGCACGACACCTATTACGTGATCGCGCACTTCCACTACGTGCTCTCGCTCGGCGCGGTGTTCGCGATCTTCGCCGGCTGGTACTACTGGTTCCCGAAGATGAGCGGCTACATGTACAACGAGACCATCGGCAAGCTGCACTTCTGGATCACCTTCATCGGCGTCAACATCATCTTCTTCCCGCAGCATTTCCTCGGGCTCGCCGGGATGCCGCGCCGCACGGTCGACTATCCGGACGCCTTCCACGGCTGGAACGAGGTTTCGTCCTTCGGCTCCTACATCGCCGGCTTCGGCGTGCTGGTGTTCTTCTTCGGCGTGGCGGAAGCCTTCATCAAGAAGCGCGCAGCCGGCAACAATCCGTGGGGCGTCGGCGCGACGACGCTGGAATGGACGCTGTCCTCGCCGCCGCCGTTCCATCAGTTCGAGACGCTGCCGCGGATCAAATAAGGACTTCGGCCTCAATGTCGCTTGTCAGCGAAGGCGCAGACTTCCGCGGTCCTATAGCCGCCGGGGCACGGCTCGATCTTGCCGAGCCGAGCCTGGCGAGCGTCGGCGACTATGTCGCGCTGATGAAGCCGCGGGTGATGTCGCTCGTGATCTTCACCGCGCTGGTCGGCCTTGCGGTCGCGCCGGGCAGCTTGCATCCGTTGATCGGCTTCACCGCGCTGCTCTGCATCGCGGTCGGCGCCGGCGCCGCCGGTGCGCTCAACATGTGGTACGACGCCGACATCGACGCCATCATGACGCGCACGCGCGCCGCCCGGTGCCGATGGGCCGCGTCAAGCCGGGCGAGGCGCTGGCGTTCGGGCTGACGCTCGCGGGCTTTGCGGTGGTCACGCTCGGCCTGTTGGTGAACATGCTCGCCGCTGCGCTGCTTGCCTTCACCATCTTCTTCTACGTCGTCGATCTACACGGTCTGGCTCAAGCGCTCGACGCCGCAGAACATCGTCATCGGCGGCGCCGCCGGCGCCTTCCCGCCGATGATCGGCTGGGCGGCGGCGACCGGCTCGCTGTCGCTCGAGCCGGTGCTGCTGTTCCTGATCATCTTCTTCTGGACGCCGCCGCATTTCTGGGCGCTGGCGCTCTACCGCACCGAGGACTACGCCCGCGCCGGCATTCCGATGCTGCCGGTGGTCGCCGGCGACGCTTCGACGCGGCGGCAGATCCTGGCGCTACACGCTGATCCTGGTGCCGCTCGGCATTGCGCCTTGGGCGCTCGGCTATGCCGGCACGCTCTACGGGCTGACCGCGGCCGTCACCGGCGCGATCATGCTGGTGCTGGCCTGGCAGGTGTTCCGCGAGCGCCGCCCGGCCGAGCGCGCCAGCAAGCATCTTTTCGCCTTCTCGATCCTCTATCTGTTCCTGCTGTTTGCGGTCCTGCTGGTCGAGCGGGGATGGGGCGGGCTGATCGCCCGGTTGGCGGCGTGAGTACCGGCATCGCGATGAACAGCGAACCGAAAGACGACGGCATCGTGCTCACCGAGGCGCAGAAGCGCGCCCGGCGGTCGCGTTCTATCGCCATCGCGCTGTCGCTCGCCGCGCTGGTGATCCTGTTCTACGTGATGACCCTGGTGAAGGGTCCGATCGTCCTGGTGCGGCCGCTATGACGAACGATTCCGACGCCCGCGACCGGCAAAAGGCGGCTGCGGCGCGACGTGCTGATCGCCGCCGCCTGCGGCGTTCTGGTCGCCGGCATGGTCGGCGCCTCCTTTGCCGCGATCCCGCTCTACAAGATGTTCTGCCAGCGTCACCGGATTTGCCGGCACCACGCAGGTTGCCCGCATCGCGCCCAAGCACGAGCTCGCCCGCGAGCTCACCATTCGCTTCGATTCCAACGTCGCGCCCGGCCTGCCGTGGAAGTTCGTGCCGGAGCAGAACGAGATCAAGCTGCACATCGGCGAGGTGGCGACCGTCCACTACAAGGTCATCAACGAAGCCGCGCGCACGATCACCGCGCAGGCCTCGTACAATGTCACGCCGACCACGGTCGGCGCCTATTTCGACAAGATCAACTGCTTCTGCTTCACCCAGCAGACCATGAAGCCGGGCGAGACGCGCGAGATGACGGTGGTGTTCTACGTCGATCCCAAGATCATCAACGACCGCGACCAGGATCCGCTCAACACCATCACGCTGTCCTACACCTTCTACCGGCTGCCCGATGCCGAGCAGCCGGTGGCGGAAGCGCCGCAACAAGAATTCGAGCAAGCTTTAACGGGGATCAGGGGTGCCGGCGCCGCCGCACCAAAAGAAGTTAACGGAGACGACGATGGCCGACGCTCACGCCAAAGCATCACGACTACCACCTGGTCGATCCGAGCCCGTGGCCGATCGTCGGCTCCATCTCGGCGTTCCTGATGGCGGTCGGCGCCATCGCCTGGATGCACCACATGTTCGCCGCGGCGCCGCTGGTGTTCGGCGCTCGGCGTCGTCGGCATCCTCTATACCTTCATCGGCTGGTGGCGCGACGTGATCCGCGAGGCCCAGTACGACGGCTTCCACACCCGCGTGGTGCAGATCTCGCACCGCTACGGCATGATCCTGTTCATCGCCTCCGAGGTGATGTTCTTCGTCGCCTGGTTCTGGGCCTATTTCAACACCGCGCTGTTCCCCGACGACGTGCATGATTACGGGCGCATGGCCATCACCCACGGCGTCTGGCCGCCGCAGGGCATCGAGACCTTCAATCCCTGGCACCTGCCGCTGCTTAACACGCTGATCCTGCTCACCTCGGGCACGACGGTGACCTGGGCGCATCACGCGCTGTTGGAGAACGACCGGCAGGGCCTGAAATGGGGCCTGGCGCTGACCATCCTGCTTGGCATCACCTTCACCTGCGTGCAGGCCTACGAATATGCGCACGCGGCGTTCCACTACAGCGGCAACATCTACAGCAAGACGTAACGGTCAGCAGAGAAAACGTTGCCCTTTGGTTGCACGTTGTGTGGTCTTTGTACGGTTAGTGAGTTCGTGTTGGGCAATGGTTGGAGTCGGTGGCGATTGTTGCGGATGCGTTGTGTGCGTGTTTACTGTGTGTGTATGGGAGCTCGTCGAGCCGTTCGTCGTGGTTGTGTGTTTGTATGTGTATTTTGTTTGTGTGTACATTTGCTGCGTTGGTGTGGGCTGTGAGTGTCTGTGTGTTATGGTTTGCTGCCTTTGTTGGCGTTTCGGGCGCGTGTGTTGTGTGGCCTTACTGGTATCGGGTTGGATGGCGTTGTGATTGCGGGCCTTCCGTGTGCGGGGTGAACGATGTGTGTGTATGGGTTGTTATGCGCGACGATTTGCTGTATGTGTGCTTGTTTGAGGTCGTTTGAGATGGTTTTGCTGCTGCCTTCGTTGTGCGTCGTTCGTGTTGCTGCCTTTTCCGTTTAGTCGCTGCCGACGTTGGGGTGTTACTGTTCGTCGGGTTGATCTTTGTCGTTCATGTGGTGATGATTAGGGTTTGCTTGTTCCTCGTCCTCATCCTTGCCGGAGATTTTTGGCTCGAGCTGTGGAGGTACGTTCCTGAAGCTCGCCCTCGGCCTCCCTCCGGTGGCAAGACCAGCCGGGCCGTGCCCCAGCCCACGCCTCCTTCCACCAGGAGCCGTCGCGCAACGCCTTCGGCGGCCGCGCGGCGCCGTGCTCGGACCTCCGCCGTCGCGGCTCGATCCCCACGTAGTCGGAATCGACTTCGGCGCGCGGGCGCGTAGATCGCAGCCTGAGAGAGGTTGAGGCGTGCCTGGTAGGGCCCGACCAGCAGGTTCACGATGGCCTCGCGCAGGTGCTGCGACGGCGACGAGGAGCGCGCGCGGGTCGGCGTTGCCGATGTCCTCGGAGGCGAGCACGATCATCCGCCGCGCGATGAAGCGTGCATCCTCGCCGGCTTCGAGCATCGCTCCTGCCAGGTAGTACACGGCGGCGTCCCGGCCGCCGCCGGCGATCGACTCGATGAACGCCGAGGGTGGCGTACTGGAGTGCTCGTCGCCCGCCTTGCTCAGCAGCGGCTGCGGCGGCGTCCTCACGTTCTCCGCGACGGGGGCGGCGGCGGCGGCGCTGAGCCGAGCTCGACGACGTCGAGGCGGCGCGCGCGTCGCCGCCGGAACGGTGCGCGATCAGCTCCAGCGCACCTCGTCGACGCTCGCCGCCGACTTCGCCGAGCCCGCGGACGACGATGGCGATCTCCTCCGGGGTCAGCGCCTCGAGCTCCGACACCTGCGCGCGGACGGAGCCCGCCCGAGTCGACCTCGTAGTACGGGCTCCCGTCGTCGCACCGATCAGCGTCACCTCGACCTCGACGCCCTGCAACAGCGCGTCCCGCTCGCCCTCCCCCGTTGAAGCGGGGGACGGCCGAGGAAGACGTCGCCGGCCTCCGGCCGCCCTTCGCCTCTCCAGCTCGCCGCGCCGCGCCAGCACCTCCCGCACGTCCTCTACCGTCGCCGACACGGCTCACAGCTCCTCGATGCCGCTCCGGTCGGCCAGCCTCGCGATGATCCGCGAGTGTCCGCCGCTGCCCGGCGGGCCGTAGAGGATCGAGGAGTGGGAACGTCTCCTCTGATTGCGCGCCGCAGCGCTGTAGCCCTCGCCCAGCACGCGCGCCCGGCCATGAACTCGCCGACAGGGTCGCGGGCGCAGCCGCTGCGCGAGCGGCGCGACCTCGCTCGCGTGGCGGCTGCAGGTCGCAGAGAGCGGCTCCAACTCCACCTGCACACGCCGCTCTGGACCGGGACCCTGGTCGGCGGCCTACTTCTGGAGCGGCTCCAGCCACGAGCGCATCGCCGACGTATGCCCCGAATCCATGACCGGGCCTCGCGGTCCGCCGACGAGCGGCGCGGCGGCTGCCCTCGACGGCTCGCGGAACCGGCGGCGTGGCCCGCGAGCTGCGCGCGGCGGCGCGGCCGCCGGCGCCACATCTCCTGGACCAGCTCGCCGAAGGCGCGCGGCGCGGCGGACGAGGGGCTCGCCATCGGTTCGACGCGAAGGCGACGGCGAGGCGCTTCCGGACGGCGACGGCGGATCCAGCGACGAGGCTTCCCGCTTCGGCGCGATCTTCGCCTCCACGTCGCCACCGCCGCCGAGGGGCTGGCTCGGCGATCTGCGGCTCGTCGGCGGCGGCAGGCTTCAACGACGGCGTGGCCGCATGACGAGTGGCTCGAGGCGGGCAGCGGCTGGCACGGCGATCGGCGCGCCGACGCAACCGACTGGGGCGTGGAGGATCACCCTCGCGCTCGCCGGCGACGCCTTCGACCTCGAGCTCCAGTGCGGCTTGTGGCGCATCGAGGCGATTTCTGTGAGGACCTCTGGCAGCCCGTGTCCAGGTCGATGCTGCTGCTGCGCAATTGGCTCATGGAGCACAACGAGGACGGGCCGAGCGGAGCGCTGACCGCGAGATCCTTGCGCCGGGCGTGCTCGAGGCGGCGAGACGCTTCCGCGCCGCCGCATGGGGGTGCGCCGATGAGCTCGACGCCCACGCTCCTCGCGAGGCTCACCGAGCCGAGAGGAGCCCACCTGGATTGCTCAGACCACCAACCTGCCGGGAAACGGGGCCACGCCGGCGGCGGAGTTCCTGCGCGAGTACCTCAGCGACGGGATCGCGTGTGCAGCTGATCCCAGAGGTTCCCGAGCGGCGAACGCGGCGGATCCCGGCGGCGGAGCGCCCTTCCCGCTCCGGGTCTGGGCACCAACCGCGCTCGCCGACCCGGCGGAGTGGCTGGTGCTGCGCTTGGGCGAAGCCGCGCGACGAGATGGTCTGGCTGCGGTGCTCGACATGCAGAAGTGGAACGGTGGGGCGAATGCGGTCGCCATGGCGTCAGCTCTGGCGCGCGCAGGAATTCAAGCCGAGCGGCGACCTGAACTCCCGGGCGACCGCCGACGAAGAGGCCGGTCTTCGAGCCTTCGGGCCTTGATCTGCTCGGCCAGCGCATCCGACGCCGTTCGCTGACCTTGCGATCAACGAGGGCGCGATGGATGAGTCGAAGGAATGGCCGGCCCGATCAGCCTGACCGTCGCGGAGACACGCTGCCCGTTCTCGCTTAGTTGCCGTGCATGGTGTTCTGGTTACGCGTCGATGACGACGTATTGCCAACGCGCTCGTCAACCACGCGCTTATCAGCGAATCGCCGCCGACCGGCCGGACTCAGCTTGCTGAGGTCGAGTGCTTTCTCCAGGTCGCGCTCAGCTTGAGCACTGTCCTGAGCCAGGCTGCTGAGTGATGGCGGGATCTCCTGCCATTGCCGCCATCTATGCTCTCGGGTGACCTTGTGAACCATCATCTCCCTGCTTGCAGAAGCGGACCATTTGGGGTCTTGCGAGATTGAACGCACTGCCCGTCTGCCTGGGCCAGCACCCCAGCATGTTGATGAGTTGTGTGTTGGGTGGGCCATGTTGATGTCACTTTTCCAGTGGATCAGGCCAGGAACTGGCTGC
The DNA here is from genome assembly GCA_963796485.1 of Bryobacterales bacterium. Classification (GTDB taxonomy): domain Bacteria; phylum Acidobacteriota; class Terriglobia; order Bryobacterales; family Bryobacteraceae; genus CAWCDJ01. The sequence continues at coordinate 2,340,209 of CAWCLV010000001.1, read as the reverse complement.
TGCTGACATGCACTTTTTGCAGGCCTCAGGAAGGGGTGGGTGGCCAGGCCGAGCCCGGGCAAACTCCCCAGGCTCTGCTTGGCGTTGGTTCACCACAGTCATCTGACGTGTCCGGCACTGTTGCTGTCTGACTCTTCTCCTTTATGGTGAGGACACTGCCCGAAGTCGCTGCAGGATGATTGATTGGCTGATGAGCCATTGTACTTGGCCGATCTCGAGTTTGGGCTGCTGTTTGGGACGCGCGCGCGGCCAGGGTTCTGGGTAGGCTTGCATGACCTTTTGTGGGAGCTGTGGGTAATGAGAGATTAGTCTGGCACGGCCTTGAACTGTGTGTTGGGTGCATGGCCTGACGGGGGCCTGGCCTGCCCCGCCATCTGGACACATGCCAGGACGGTGGATCGAGTGCTGCCTGCGGCTGGAAATGTTTCTAGGCTGTGAATCCAGAGCCCGTCTGCAGGGCTGCTGCTCTGTCTGATGCTCTGCCTGCTCCCGGAGGCCGCAAGGCGAAGCTGCCGCGGCGGCGAGGAATGGCTGCTGGACGCCGCGCACTCGGCTCGAGGTCTGCCGCGTCGGCGTCATCCGCGGCCTCCGGGAGTCGAGCTGCGGCCGTTCCACGGGCAGCCACGACCCCCGCCTTCGTTCTTGTTCGCGCCGGCCGCGCTCTCCCGCTGCGGTCGGTGACGAGCGGCGTACCACGGCGCGAAGCACATCTTCACTCGCGCTACCCACCAGCACGGCAAGCGCGCGAAGCGCGAGCACGAGCGCTGCGGCGGGCATCTCGTCGGCTGCCGCCGATGCCGTTGCCGGCAACGTCCTCGCGGGGCTCGCGCCGGAGCGGCACCGCCGTCAGGCGCAGGGTCGCCAAGATCGGCTCTATCGCCCAGCCATCCAGCCTTCGGCCCGACGACTCGCCATCGGAGGCATCCGCTCGCGCGCGCTCTCGAAGCCGGGCCGACCAGCTCCAGCACCGCTTCTCATGGCTGAGCCGAGCGACGAGCAGCTCAGGTGGCCGCTCCAGGCGGGCGCCTCAGGCGTGCCTCCAGCTTCAGCATGCCGCCGCCAGATAGGCCGCGGCGGCTCAGTGTGTGGAGTGACCGTCAGCGCGAGTAGAGCGGCGCGTCAGGCGTGGCGGGAAGTCGGGATCGTGGCGGTTCTTACGCCGCCGCGAGCACGCGCGCGCGTAGGGTGCCGGCTGCGGCGGCCTGCACGAAGGAGAGCCGCTGCGGCTCCCCGCCGAAACGGGAACCAGATCGTCGGCCCGTCAGGCTGGGCCGTCCGTCGACGCGCGCAACGGCGTCCCGGGAGACTACCGTCGTGGCCGAGTCCCGAAGATGGCGTCTGAAACGTCACCTCTCGGAGCGCGGGTAGCGGACGAGTCGAGCGCCAGCAGCCGCGCCCGCATCGCAAGCGCTGGTCAGGACGACGACTTCTGCCGCCCGCCTGCGGCCGAGCTGGAAGAAGCACCACGCCTGCGACAATGGCGCCGAGCAGGATTCCGCTGCTTCACGCAGGAAGATACGCCGGCGAGCGGCCGGACGTCCACCACCACTCAGGTTCTCGGGATGCCCGAGCTGGCCGAGCTCGACGATGTCCGCCGGAGAAGAGGGCCACCGTCCAGTCGACGACGACCCGGACTTCGACGTCAGCGGCAGCTGGGAGAAGGGTGACACGACTGTGTCACGAACCAGCCGAGGAAGCCGTGCAGCCGCAGGCCCAGGCCGCCATCCCTCTGCGCCGGCCGAGCGTCGCGCCGCCGGGCCCATCATCCGAGCCGCATGGCTGGGCGTCCCGGCGGTCCTTCCGCGAGGCGCCGCGCCTGGCGGTAGCGGCGCCTGCGCAGGTCGGCGATTGGCGCACCGCTGCGCGGCGTCGGGGATGAGCGCAGTCGCCGAGCGCCCACACGTGTTCATGGTCGCGCACGCGGAGGAACGCGTCCACCTCGACGCGGCCCTTCTCGTCGAAGCGACCACTCGCGCAGGAGCGGGTCGCGTGACGCCCGCCGTCCAGACGAGCGAGGCGCGTCGCGGATGCGGGTTCCGTCGCCGAGCACCGCTTCGGCGGAGACCGAGGCGAGCGTCGTCTCGACGGTGACTTCCATCCGCGCTCGCCGAGCTGGCGGCGGCGGTAGTGGCCGAGCGGCGGCGACGTCGGGGAGGAGCGCGGCGCCCCGTCGACGAGCACCCAGGCGGCGCGGCGCCGACTGCACAGGCGCGGGTAGTAGCGAGCGTCGACGTCTTGGCGAGGTCGGACAGCTCCGAGCTGCCCCACTCCGCGTAGCCGGCGCCGACGAAGACGAAGGTCAGCCGCCGCGACCGTTCCTCTTCGTCGAGCGCACCGTTCCGGGCGCAGTCTGCTGCCGTTGACGTGGTTGCGCAGCTCGATCCATCCGCCAGCGACTTGAGGCCAGCCCGCGCCGAACAGGCCCGGATCGGTCCGGCTGGCACGCGCCAGCGCGACGACGAGGTCGCGCCAGCGCAGCGTTCTTCGTCGGCTGTCGCGGTGCGCGCCTGCAGAGACCGAGTTCTTCCACCTGCCTGAGCAGCAGCTCGGCATGAGGGCACATCACGCGCAGCGGGACGGTCGGTGCGCCGGCGGCTCAAGCGTGCCCTACGCGGCCTCTGGCAGCAGCGGCGTGTAGAGCACGGACTTGGGCTGACGATCGTCGCCCGGCGACCGCGCAGGAGCCTACGACGCGCCCGCGAAGCCGCCGCCGAGGATGAGCACGTCACGCTCTTCAGGCTCTGCCGATGGTGGAGCTCCCGCGCATCGGCAGGTCGGTGCGGAGCACGAGGAGCGCGCCGAGGAGGTCGGGCGGCTCCTGGCCAAGAACAGGAGGTGACCGTCGTGACCGGCGGCGGCCTCGGCGAGGTCATGGCCGCCGGCGTTCAACGTGTGCCAAGAGCGCCGGCGGGACGACGATCTCTTCGGCACCCTCCCCGGCGACGCGCACCGCCGCGAACCCGTGGTCGACCACGTCGTCGTGACGGCATCGGCCACGGCCGAAACTGCTGCAGTCGCGGCGTCTGGCGACGCCGCGCACCGCGGCTCGGCGGCCTGCGACATGCACGCTCGCGGAGACCGGCGCCTTCGCGCTCACGCTCGGCCGGCCGGTCGTCTCTCGGTCAGCTGGTCTGGACGTCGAGGAACGCAGCGCGCGCAGATGCCGACCGAGGCTGTCGAGCTTGCGCTGGCGGCAGCCGGATCGGACTAAGCCGTGCTCGGCCCGGCGGCGGCGAACCTGGTTCTTGGGTTGCCGCAGACCTCCATCAACGCCACCAGGCCGCGAGCGGTTGCGCGCCGCCGAGAAGGCGACGGAGTGCTCGTCACGGCAGCTTCTCCAGCCGCTTCCACTCGTCGGTCGGCGCGAGCTCGGCGACCGTCGCGACGATGCGGCCGAGCGCGCCGGCAGGTTCGTCGTCCTCGGGGAGCGGACGGGGTGCGTCGATGAACCGAACACCGAGGTGCGCCTTGCGCCCGGCGTCCTCGGTCACAGGTTTTCGAGAGCCCCGGAGTTCAGTTTCACGCTGTCGGTGTACGACGAGGTCCCGGATCGCCTCGCGCACAGCGAGGAGGCGCGTCCGCCGAGCCTCCTGCTCGGTCGGCTCGCAACCAGACTGGCCTCGACGAGTCCCGCCGAGACCACATCGCCAGCTGTCGGCGTCGCGATCCGGCTCGATGCCGGTTTCAAAGTTTAGCGCGTCGACGAAAACCGGCGACGAGATCGACTCGGGAGCAGTGAGTCTGGAACATTGTAGTTGTGCTCAGGTTAAACTGGGACCTCGAATAGTGAGGTAGCACGCCGAAGAGGAGGAAGACGATCGCGAGTCACTCACCAGATCGTGCTCGACCATGGCCGGGCCTCGAGCGGCGGACGCGGAGCCGCCACCGCCGGGCGCGCGTAGGCGCACGCGTCCGCCGAGCCTGTGCGGACGGCGATCCAGCTGAGGCCGACGCCGGCCCGCGCCAGATCGACGCCGGCACAGCTGAGCGAGCGGCCGCTGCACGTGGCCACTCTGGCTTGGTGGTGCATGTTGACGGAGTGCCGGCGGCGGCGGTCTGGTCGAGACGGACGCCGCCCAGCGCCCCGTTTCGCTGACCACCCAGGCCGTCTCGCTGCTGAGTCCGCGAGCAGCAGGTGCTCGTGCGGCGTACTAGGCCTCGGTGGTGAGGCGGCCCCGGAGAAACGCGGTCGGTCTGCGGCGAGCTCGAGCGACGGCGAGAGGTGGCCCGGCTCCTGTTGGACTGAGCCTGTGCAGGAGCTCGGCGAGGCCGCAGTGCCAGGTGTACTGCTCCAGCCCGGTGAGCCCAACAAGATGACGCTTGAACGAAGGCGTACACACAAGAGTGCCACGCCGAGCAGACCGCGGCACGAATCCGTAACCCGGGCCGAAGGTGTCACAGCGTGCAGGCGGATGTGTCGATTGCCGGGAAACTGAGTGCCTCGTGGCGACCGCCGAAAGGGAACTCGGTCCTGCCGAGATTCTCGTCAACAATGTGGTCATTGCCAGAGCACAAGCCATCGAGGAGATTACCGAGCGCGACTGGAACGAATTGATCGCGGTCAACCTGAAATCGTGCTTCCTGGTGACGCAGGGGGTGCTGCCGGGGCTGCGTCCGAGACACTGGGGGCGGATCGTAAATGTCCCGTCTGTGGCCGCCGCCGTGGGAGGGATTGTCGTTGACGATGCCGTATTGAAGGCCGGGATGCTGGGGATTACCCGATATTATGCGAGCGATATGGGACACGGTGGCACTCAACTGCATGCACTGCCCCGCCTGAATTGCAACCCTAGACGGTGACCTCGATCTCAGGGCCCAACCGGGAAAAATTCCCGTCGGCCGCTTGGAGATGTTGACGAAGTTCCGGACGTAGCCGTGCTGCTCGCCCGAAACGGGTACATCACGGGCCAGACCATTCATGTGAATGGCGGATGGTATTTGACTTAGGCCCGCCGGCGAGGTTAGCCGCCGTTCGAACCTCTACGGCTCCTGTCTTGATCCCTGGATAGGGTGTATACCTTATTCCTAGGACCTACCTAGTACTATTCGTATGTCGTTTCCTTTGCAAAATTAGGCTAAATAGTACTAAACTCTAACAGTTAGGAGCCCGGTTTGTTCAGAGTTCACATTTGGCGATCTTGTTGCTTTCCCTTGGCGGGTGCCTCGGGATGCAGGCAGGTACGATCACCTGTAGTTCCGCAACTGGACTGAATGCACTGACCCCCACTACGTGTGGCGCGCTTTTCTCCGCGAACGACTATCTGGATTGGGGTGCGGCGCACGCGGCTACAGGTTATTCCGGACTTGGCGAGGCCATCGCTGCCGCCAACTCGACAGGACCGTACAGCGGTACGGCGCAGAGCTACGGCGGGGTGGGCGTTACGGTCAGCTCGCCGAACGGGATGAGTATCGGCCGGGTGGACAACACGAATTATGCCTGGGACCCGGCGATCGGATGGACCCTGCCCCAAATCGTAGCCGGTTATCCCATATACACGTTCGCCGGGCACTTTGGCGCGCCGAGCACCCCGGGTTCGACGCCCCCCTTCGGCGACAACCTGTTGGGGGTTTTCGAGACGAGCACTGTTTCGCAGTCGGAGATGATGCTGAGCTTCGGTTCGCCGATCGACGGCGTTTCCTTTCAGCTCAGCTCGACGTACAACGTCGATTTCACCGCCTTGCTGCAGGCTTTCGATTCCAGCGATACCCTCCTGGGGAGCTACCAGATCGTCACTACCGGTTTGGGGGCCGCTTGCCTTGGACTGGGCGCTCCTGACCAGGGTAACGACCCCGCTCCGTGCAACGATGCGGCGCTCGTTCAAATTCTCGCTCCCGGGATGACCAGGCTTCAGTTGACGGTGAACGATCCGAAGGGAACCGTCATCGATCAATTAGGTCTCCTGGACTCGGCGGTACCGGAACCCGGCACCGCAGTAGGTACGCTGGCCGCAATCGCGGCCCTGTTCATCGCACGCAGGAAAGCGGTTCGCCCGCTCTGATCCGCGTTCCCGGCACGGTTCACTTCCGAAGATTTAGAGGAGAGTCAGCCATGAGAGGCTTATACGCCCTCAGTGTGAAAGCCTTAGTCTGCGCCGCGTTTGCATCCACTTTGGCATACGCTGCCAACCCCAGCAAGACGACCCCGGTAATCCAGATTTCCATTTTGCCGAGTCCTGCCCTGCCTAACCAGGCAGTGACGCTGGTTGCCACTTTCGACACAACGTCCGGGACGCCTACCGGTTTCGTGCAGTTTTACATTGATAACGTCTCCTACGGCGCCATCCAACCGATCTCCGGGAACACGGCTACAATCGCGGACCCCGTCGGGTTCCTTCCGGGCACCCATAGCGTTGGCGTCACTTATAGCGGCGACCTGAATTTCAACACCCAGATCTATACGACCAACGAGTTGACGTTCACCTTCAATTCGATTTCGGTGGCGTCCAATCCGGTTTCACCGGTGGTTTCGGGTCAGCCGGTCACTCTCACGGCCACGATTGTCGGAGGCTTGAACGTAACGGGCACGGTGACTTTCTACGATAACGGCGTTGCAATCGCCGGCTCCACCGTTTCGGTCAGTTCGAACCAGGCGGCATTCGGGCCGTATTCGGGATTTACGGTCAGCGGCAGTCCGCATCCCATCACGGCGGTTTACAGCGGAGACGCCACGAATTTCGGCGCGAACAATAATGCCAGCCCGTTTTCCCTCACCGTCACTCAGGATGGCACCACGACTTCCATTCCCGGAGTGACCGGGACGCCGACCTTCGGGTCTTCAGTGACTTTCTCGGTCACTGTCTCGGCGAACTCCCCCGGCTCCGGGACTCCGACCGGAAGCGTGACGTTTGCCGACGGCGCGACTTCGCTCGGCACGGTGACGCTCAGTTCCGGAATCGCGAGTATCTCAACTTCCGCGCTGGCCACCGGGTCCCACACCATCAATGCGAGCTACAACGGCGACACGAATTTCGCGGCCTCCTCCAATTCGAAGTCGGTAACCATTGCCCAAACCAGCCCCACCGTCAGCGTGACCTCTTCCGCGGCCCCCGCCGTCTTCGGGCAGCAGGTGACATTTACGGCGACGATCAGTAACGGGTCCGTGGCAGCCACCGGTACGGTCCACTTCTTGTACGGGACGACGGATCTTGGAACGGCAACGGTGAGCAGCAAGCAGGCCCAGGTCGGGCCTTTTACCGTTCCGGCAGTGGGTACGGTGAGCGTCAGCGCAGCGTATAGCGGCGACACCAACAACGCGGCCGCGAACGGATCGACGAGCCTCGTGGTCAACCAGGCCGGCGCATCGGTGAGCGTGCCGTCCGTCAGTGGCACCCAGACGTTCGGGCAGTCCCTGACCTTCAGCGTAAATCTCTCGGCGGTTTCCCCCGGGAGCGGGACGCCGACCGGTACCGTCACTTTTCGCGACGGTGCGACGGTGCTGGGCTCGGGAACGATCGCGAGCGGCGCGGCCGGTATACCCACTGCCAGCTTGTCCGCCGGCAGCCACACGATCACCGCCACTTACAACGGCGACACCGACTTTGCCTCGGGCGCTTCCAATTCGACGTCTGTGAACATTGCGCAATCGGCGCCGGCCGTCGCCGTGACGTCCTCGCCGGGTTCGCCGGTTGTCAACGGTCAGGCTGTCGTGCTGACCGCCGGCTTAACAGGCACCGGAAACGCCGGCGGCACGGTGGACTTTTTCGATAATGGAACGAAAATCTTCTCCGCCGTTCCCGTCGCCTCCAACCAGGCCGTAAGCGGCTCTTATGCGATTACCGGCGTAGGGACGCACCTCATCACAGCCGTCTACTCCGGTGACGCTAACGACGGATCCGCCAACAACAATGCGTCGCCGCTGTCGCTGGTGGTCAACAAGGCTTCGACCACGGTTTCGACTCCCGCCATGAGCGGCACTCCGAACGTCGGCGCCACCGTCACTTTTTCCGTTACGGTCACGCCGGCGTCGCCGGGCAGCGGCGTCCCGACCGGGACAGTGACATTCCGGGACGGCTCGACAACCCTGGGCACGGTCACTTTGACCGGCGGCTCGGCCAGTTACTCCACTTCGACGCTGGCGACCGGCAGTCATTCGATTACCGCTTCCTACAGCGGCGACGGCAACTTCCTGGCCAGTTCATCGAACGCGCTTTCGGCTGTCATCGGTTCCAGGCCCGTCACGCTGGTGACCACCGCCACCCCCAATCCGCCCAGCCCCGGGCAAACCGTGATGTTTACGGTGACGATTCAGGGCGGCCCCGGCGGAATACCGCCGGGCGGAACCATGCAGTTCTTCGATGGGACCACGCCCCTCGGCGCCGTTACGGTGAAGAATGGCGGGGCGACTCTCGGCGTCGTGTTGAGCATCGGTACGCACAACATTCAGATTGTCTATTCAGGGGACTCTCTGTACCCCGGCGCGACGGATATCTACGGCATCACGGTTGCGAAATACGGTCCGAGCGCCACGCTTAGCGCGACTCCCCAGCCCTCCGTCTTCGGGCAGTCGGTCACGTTGTCCGGCACGGTTACAGGACAGACGACGGGCATTGCCGGTCCCACCGGACAGGTTCGCTTCCTGGAAGGCGCAACGGTATTGGGCACAGCCACCCTGGCGGACGGCGCCTTTTCCTTCCCGCTGACGGGTTTGGCCCCGGGAGCCCACACGATCATGGTCCTGTTCGGCGGCGATGGCAATTATGGAAGCGCCTGGGCAACCATTGTTGTGAACGTCCAGCAGGCATCCACCCTGACCGCCGTGAGCACGTCCGGTACGGGACCGCAGGTGACCCTCACGGGCGCCGTGAAGGTGGTTGCTCCGGGCGCCGGAAGCCCCAGCGGAACGGTGCAGTTCGTGGATGCGACTACGGGCCAGTCTCTGGCGTCGGGCGCACTCTCGAACGGAGTGGCTACTGCTTCGGCGCCGAACGCGCCCGGCCACATCATCGTGGCGGAGTACTCCGGCGATACCAACTTCCAGGCCAGTAACTCCGCCCCCGTCCCGCAGTTTGCGGCACTCAACTCGGCGTCGTATCAGCCTACGGATTTGGCCGCGGATGAGATCGTGACGGTGTTCAGTCCGAGCCTTGCGACCGGCGCCGCTCAGGGCCAAACACCGCTTCCCACGATCCTCGGCGGGACCTCCGTAACCCTGATCGATAGCGGCGGCACCGTACGGCTGGCTTCGCTTTTCTACGCTTCCCAGACGCAGCTCAGCTTCCTGGTCCCGCCGGGAACTGCCCCGGGACCGGCGACCTTACAGGTGCAAACCGCCTCCGGTGCGGTGCTCGGCGCAGCGGTGAACATCGGCCCGATCAGTCCCGGCTTGTACGCAGCCAACGCGGCGGGCGGCGGCTTGGCGGCCGCGCAGATCGTTCGCGTGCATTCCGACGGGTCCCAGGACATCGCGGACACCACGCAGTATGACAGCGCGCAGCAGGCCTGGGTGCCGGTGCCGATCGACCTCTCGGTGCCCGGCGACAGCGTCTACCTGATCCTCTATGCGACGGGCATCCGGCACAAGATCGCGTCGGTTACCGCTACGGTCAATGGCCAGACGCTCCCGGTGCAGTACGCCGGCGCGCAACCCGCGTTTGCCGGGCTCGACCAGGTCAACGTCGGAGCGCTGCCCGCCAGCCTGAAAGGCGCCGGCAAGGTGGATGTCACGATCACGGTGGATGGACAGGCCGCCAACAAAGTGCAGGTGGCTTTCCAGTAAAGCCGGCCCGCTTCCCTGACGGTGAGGGAGCGGGCATTCTACCGGAGCGCCCGGTACTTCCCGATCAGCGTGTTTGTGGAACCGTCGTGCTTGAGCGCCGGCGTCTCCGCGCTTTCCAGCTCGGGAACGATGCGCTGCGCCAGCACTTTGCCCAGCTCCACACCCCACTGGTCGAAAGAGTCGATGTTCCAGATCGCGCCCTGTGTAAAGGCGTTGTGCTCGTAGAGGGCCACCAGTTTGCCCAGCGTCTCGGGTGTCAGTTCTTGCGCCAGGAGGGTATTCGACGGGCGGTTCCCTTCGAAAACACGATGGGGCACCAGCCACTCCGGAGTGCCTTCCTTGCGGACTTCCTTGGCCGTCTTGCCGAAAGCCAGGGCCTCCGCCTGTGCGAACACGTTGGCGATCAGCACGTCGTGATGCCGCCCGAGCGGGTTCAGCGCGCGGGCGAACGCGATGAAATCGCACGGAATGAACCGGGTCCCCTGGTGGATCAGTTGATAGAACGAATGCTGCCCGTTGGTCCCGGGCTCGCCCCAATAGATCGGTCCGGTCGGGTAATCCACGCCAGTACCCGCCAGCGTCACGTGCTTGCCGTTGCTCTCCATCATGAGCTGTTGCAGATACGCCGGAAATCGCTTCAAGTACTGCTCGTACGGCAGGATCGCGAAGGTCTCGGCCTCGAAGAAATCGGTATACCAGATGGTGAGCAGCGCCATCAAAACCGGCAGGTTGCGGTCGAACGGCGCGGTCCGAAAATGCTCGTCCATCTGGTGAAAACCGCCCAGCATCTCGCGGAAGCGCTCGGGGCCGATCGCCAGCATGGTCGAAAGACCGATGGCCGAATCCATTGAGTAGCGCCCGCCTACCCAGTCCCAGAACTCGAACATATTGGCGGTGTCGATCCCGAATTTCGCTACTTCGCGGGCATTCGTGGAGACGGCGACAAAGTGCTTCGCGACCGCCGCCTCCTCGCCGCCGAGTTTCGAGAGAAGCCATTCGCGCGCCGTGTGCGCATTCGTCATCGTCTCGAGCGTGGTGAACGTCTTCGAGGAGACGATGAACAGCGTCTCGGCGGCATCCAGATCATGAACAGCTTCGGCGAAGTCCGTCCCGTCCACATTCGAAACGAAGCGGAACGTCATGCTGCGATCGCTGTAGAACCGCAGTGCTTCGTAGGCCATGACGGGCCCGAGGTCCGATCCGCCGATCCCGATATTCACCACGTTGCGGATACGCCTGCCGGTGCTGCCCTTCCATTCGCCGCCGCGGACATGCTCGCAAAACCGCGTCATTTTGTCGAGGACCGCGTGGACCTCCGGCACCACGTTCTTGCCGTCCACCAGGATTTCGGCGTCTTTGGGCGCCCGCAGCGCCACGTGCAGCACCGCGCGATTTTCCGTGACGTTGATCTTCCCGCCGCCGAACATGGCGTCGATTCGCGCGCGCAGTCCGCATTCTCCGGCAAGCTGCAGGAGCAGCGTTATGGTTTCATCCGTAATCCGGTTTTTGGAATAGTCGAGGTAGATACCCTCGGCTTCCAGCGTCATCCTCCGTCCGCGCTCGGCGTCTCCGGAGAAGAGCTTTCGCAAGTGGACTCTTCTGATTTTTCTGTAGTGGGCTTGTAAGGCCTTCCAGGCCGGGCGTTCAACCAGCGGTGTAGTCGCGGGAGGTTCTGTAAGGGTGGCCATAATGCGTCTTTAAACATCATCCTATAGACGTAACGGAAGTGGGGCCCGCGACAATACGCCGCGCGCGGTGAGAAAATCGATGTGGCTGAGGTGAGAACCCTGAATATGCTTCGTAGAGATTTCCTGAAGAGCGCATCCGCGGGAGCCGGCAGTCTCTCCCTGGCGCGCGCGCTGCGTGGCGCTCCGGCACGGCGGCCGCCGAACATCGTTTTCATCTATGCCGACGACGTAGGCTACGGCGATCTCAGTTGCTACGGCGCGACCAGCGTCCACACGCCGAACCTGGACCGGCTCGCCGGCGGCGGCCTGCACTTCACGAACGTTCACGCCTCGTCCGCCACGTGCACTCCCTCGCGGTATTCTCTGCTCACCGGGCAGTACGCCTGGCGCAAGCCCGGAACGGGAGTCCTGCCGGGCGATGCCGCGCTGATTATCCCGCCCGGCACGGCCACCATCCCGTCCATCCTCAAGGGCCAGGGCTATTCGACCGCGGCCGTCGGCAAATGGCATCTCGGTCTCGGGTCCGGCAACATCGACTGGAACGGGGAGATCAAGCCCGGCCCGCTCGAAATCGGCTTCGACTACTGCTTCCTGATCCCGGCGACGGGCGATCGCGTGCCCTGTGTTTTCGTGGAGAACCACCGCGTCGCCAATCTGGATCCGCGCGACCCGATTCAGGTCAGCTACACCCGCCAGTTCCCCGGAGAGTTGACCGGCAAAGACCATCCCGAGTTGCTGAAGATGAAGCCGAGCCACGGGCATGACCAGACCATCGTCAACGGCGTCAGCCGGATCGGCCACATGACCGGCGGAAAAGCGGCGCTGTGGAAAGACGAAGAGATTTCGGAAACCCTGACCTCCAAGGCAACGGGTTTCATCGACCGCAACAAGTCGAACCCCTTCTTCCTCTACTTCGCCACGCACGATATCCACGTGCCCCGCATGCCCAATCCCCGGTTCGTCGGCAAGACCGCAATGGGACCGCGTGGCGACGCCATCGCCGAACTCGACTGGTCCGTGGGGCAGGTGCTCGCCACGTTGGACCGGAACGGCCTCACCAACGACACGCTGGTCATCTTCTCGAGCGATAACGGCCCGGTGGTCGATGACGGGTACCGCGACCAGGCGGTCGAAAAACTGGGCGGCCACCGTCCGGCGGGACCGTTCCGCGGCGGCAAATACAGCATCTTCGACGGCGGCACCCGCGTTCCGTTCATGGCGCGCTGGCCCGGCCATATCAAGCCCGATTCGCGATCCGGCGCCCTGATCAGCCAGGTGGACATGCTGGCCAGTTTCGCCGCTCTCACCGGAAAGCAGGTGCCCGCAGGCGGCGGACCCGATAGCTTGAATGTCCTGCCGGCGCTCGTTGGCGCATCGAAAGCCGCACGGAAAAGCCTGGTCGAGCACGCCGGGTCTCTGGGACTGGTGGAAGGCGACTGGAAATTGATCGCCCCAAGCAATGGGCCCAGGCGCAACGAGAACACGAATACGGAACTCGGCAACGCTCCGGAGCCGCAGTTATACGACCTGACGACCGATGTTGCCGAACAACACAACGTGGCCGCCGGGCATCCCGAGCGGGTCAAGGAGATGATGGCGGCATTGCAGAAAATTCGCGAGGGCTCGGTTCCGCCCCGCTGATCCGTTCCCATTGTTTTCGGATCTACGCGATGGAAGCTCCCGGCGTCAGCCAGTTTGAGTTCGGCGCGTTCCGGTTCGACGCAATCGAGCGTGTGCTGTACCGCGGCGGCCAGCGTGTGCCTCTGGCGCCGAAAGCGGCCGACACGCTGCTGGTGCTGCTCGAGAACCACGGCCGCGTCGTCGATAAGAACGAACTGATGCAACGGGTCTGGCCCGACATTTTCGTCGAGGAAGGCGGCTTGGCGCGCAACATCTCCGCTCTTCGAAAGGTGCTGGGCGACGGTCCGGAGGGCGGCTCCCACATCGAAACGGTTCCGAAGCGCGGATACCGGTTTGTCGCGTCGCTGAATGCACCCTCGCCGTCACCGCCGCCGGCACTCCCTCGCCGGACGCGCCGGGTTAGAACGGCAATCCTCGCGGGGTCGCTGCTTCTCGCAGCCGTGGCGCTGCTCGCGTGGCTTACCACCCGAAAAGGCGCGCCATTCCAAGTAGGGGCTGTGGCGGTGCTGCCGATGAAGAGCCTCTCCGGTGAAGCGGAAGATTACTTCGCCGAAGGCGTCACGGATGTGATCGCGACCGATCTTTCGAAGACCGGAGTCCGGGTGATCGCTCCGGCTTCGGTCCGCCGGCTCAGGCCGAATGCATCGCTGGACGAAATCGGCCGCCGTTTAAACGTCGATGCCGTCGTGCAGGGAACGGTTCTGAAATCCGGCGAGCGCGTCCGTGTCAACGCCCAACTCGTCGAAGTACGCACCGGCCGCCTGATGTGGGGCGACAACTACGAGCGTGAACTGCGGGACGTGCTCGCATTGCAGGCGGATGTCGCCACCGCCATCGCGCGCAACGTCTCCCGGGTCTCGGCAGGTCCGGCAGAGCCCGCTGCCGTGCGCCCCGTGTTGCCGGAGGCGTACCAGGCGTATCTGCGCGGAAGGTTCTTCTGGAACAAGCGCACCGAACCAGCGCTGCGGAAGGCTGTGGACTACTTCAACGAAGCCATCGCCAAGGACAACACATACGCACCGGCCTATGCAGGGCTGGCGGACTCCTGGGCACTGCTCGCGTCCACTTTCTACGATGCCGTCCCTCCGCGCGAAGCAATGCCACGGGCGAAAGCCGCGGCCTTGCACGCGCTCGAACTGGACGGGAGTTTGGCTGAGGCCCACAGTTCACTCGCCTATGTGAGGATGGCTTATGACTGGGACCTCGCGGGAGCCGAGAAGGAGTTCCAGCGGGCCGAACAAAGCGACCCCGGCTACGCCACGGCCCACCACTGGCACGCCCACTGTCTGCTCGCGTCCGGTCGCATGGACGATGCAGCGGCAGAGATGCGCCGTGCCCAGAGCCTGGATCCGCTCTCGCTGCCGGTCAACGTGGGGATCGGTTGGTGTTCGTACTTCGGCCGCAAATACGACGATGCCATTCGCCAGTATCGGGCCACGCTGGAACTCGAGCCGGATTTCGCGCTGGCGCATCAGGCGCTCGGCATGGCGCTTCTGCGCAAGCATGATTTCGCACCAGCCATCGCGGAGTTCCAGGCCGCGGTGAACCTCTCGCAAGGCAGTGCGGCCGCAATTGGCTGGCTGGGTTACGCCTACGCTTCGGCCGGAACCCCCGCCGCCGCCCGGGAGCAACTCGCCAGGCTCTCGGATCTGGGGCGGCAGCGGTACGTTCCTTCGATCTACATGGCCCTGGTAACGCTCGGCCTCGGCGACCAGCGGCAGTTTCTGTCCTGGTTCGCGAAAGCCCGGGACGAGCGGTCCGAGTATCTGATCTACTACCGCTTCGACCCGAGCTTCGAAGGCGCTCCCAAACTGCCGGGCTTGGTTCCCGGGCCGGAGTCTTACAAGTAGGTCTGAACCCGGTCGCGGAACCGCGTGTAGATCCAGGAGACTCCCAGCAGGATCACCCCAAGAATCAGGAACGAGAAGATTCGAGGCAGCGTGTCCAGGTAGCTGAGGTCGTGAACGAACAGCTTCAGGATGCACGAGAGCAGCAGCACCAGCCCCGAGAGCCGCAACACTCGCTCGCGCAGCGGGAAGCCGGCTCCGAGGAGCGCCAGTCCTTGTACGCCCCAGGCGATTGTCAGAAGGCTGCCCGACACTTTGGCGTATAGGAGCGCCGCCGTGAGGATCGTTGCCAGGAGCGAATACCAGAGGCGGAAAGAATCGGCGCGTGGAGTCGCGAATTGACTGGCGTACAGGCAGGTGATCGCCGCGGCCGTGGATAGCACGACCACCGGTCCGGCGAGGTTCACTACGAGGCAGCCGAGTGTGGCCGCGACGGCAGCGGCGATTCCCTGCCACCTTATGGCAGCCCGGTTGAGATGCGGAACCAACCCGGCTAGCAACGCCGCTTGCAAAGCCCACGAAGGCGCGATCCAGGCGGCGGGAAGCAACGCGCGGGTCAGAATGGCCACCAGCACCGCGCCGGCAGTGGACGCCGCGGCGAACAGGCGGGCTTGCTCGCGCCCCAGAAAACGGTCCTCAGGCGACCAAAGCGCAAAACCCGCCAGCCCGTAGCTGAGAGCGGCGCCTATGGCGGTCGAAAGCGGCGGGTGCGGGGCGGTAATCACGGTGGCGAATCCCGCCAACCCGGCCAGCATATATGCCTGGATCCGAAAATCCTGGAGGCGGCACCACCAACCCACTACAAAGGGAGCCCCGGCCATGGCGAACCAGATCCGTCCGCATTCGCGTGCCGGCGCTTCGGCGCCGCCGACCAGTGCAGCCACCCCGGTCCCCGCATAGCTGTAAAAAATGTCCGCAGGATGGAGGGCGCGGTTACAGTAGAAAACCGCCGCCGTGAGCGCAGCCACCGGAGCCCATACGCTTACAGGGAACCGCGGCGCAATCACGAGACAGAGACACACCAGTTCCAGAAGAAAGAGGGGGACCGCCAAAAAACGCAGGTATTTGGCCCGCAGCCGGAGGCCCGCCGCAAAATATAGTTCGCCGACCCCGAGAAACGCGGCCAGTTCCCATGCGCGTTCGAGGCGGAGCATGATCGCCGCGGCCGCGAGCCCGGCCGCTGCCGTTGCCGGTCCGTGCCAGCTACCCTCGCGGACTGAAATTCCCGGGTTCCGCCAAGCCCGAACTGCTCCGGCCACACCGTAAGCCGCGGCCGTGACGGCCAGAAACGCCCACACATGACCCGGGTCATCCGCATTCCACTTCACAATCGAGAGGAAGAGAAATCCGGCTGCGTTCAGCGGCATCAGCCAGGTCCCCGGAACCAGAATCTCGAAACCTTCGAAAAGCAGCCAGTACACGGCGAAAACCGCCTGCGCCGCCCACAATGGGGCGCCCGTATCGCCGCGCGACCCGCACACGACGTAGGTCGCGATCAGTCCCAGGACCGCCAGCCGGCGCCACCGGAACCGCCGGGCCAGGTAGAGCAGGGAAGCCGCCAGCGGCAACAGCGCCACCAGCGAAAATGCGTTGGCTTCGCTGAGCGCCAGCGCGAGAAATGCGCTGAAGTAGGCGACCCCGGCCGCCGCCTCCGAGCGGTATCGCAGTGCGTGAAGAATCATGCCCCCGGCAACCAGCATCAGCAGACAGGAAGCCAGAAGCGGGTTGTGGATGACTCGCGCCGCATCGAGCGCCTGCATGGCGTAGGCAGTGAAATAGATGGCGGCCCACCCGCCACCGATCAGGCCTCTCGCAAAGTTGCGGTACTTTTCCCGGCGCTCGTAGAACACGCCGCCAGCTAGCATCGCGATCCCGAGCGCCCAGCCTGCGGCGTCCCGCCCTGCCGGTCCCATGTGACGGAACGAATATCCGAGCAGCAGCGCGATCCCCACCACCAGGACCGAGGCTCCGATCCGGTTCAGCCAGTTTCCGCCAAGCGCGGCCTCCCATTCGGCACTGCTTCGGGGCGCCGCCGCAGCCGAAGCAAACAGAGGCTCCGGTACGGTGATCACCGGGTCGGACGGAAGAGGTGTAGTGGCGGGCTCAGGCGCCGCGAATGTCGGCCCCGGCTCTGGAGTTGGTTCAGCCCGCGGAGCCTCAGGTATTTCCCTAGCAACCTCGGTCGGGCTCCCCCGTTCCAACCGGTAAACCCTGTGAGCGAGCGCTGCGACCTGCGTTTCCAGCATTTCAAGCCGCCGGCGCGTGTACTCATCGATCATGGCGATCCTTCCTTTCAGTCGCCAGTCTGCCGCCCGGGTAGGCTGGCAGTCCTTCGCAAAGTCTGACGATTCCCTTCGGAAAAGCTGACAACCCTGTCTAAGCTAGTTGGATGCCGGTCTTGGCGGCGACGCTCTGGATGTGCGCCCGCCCTTCGTCATATTCCTGGGCGTTCTTCAGGTGTTCCAGCATGAGCGGCGCATCCACCGGCAGCTTCGAAACCTGGGTCAGGTAAGCGGCATAATCGAGCTCGCCCCGCCCGGGGATCACTTCCGCGAAGTGGACGTTGTATTCCGGGATCCAAGCCAGGTCTTTGGCGTGACACGAGACGATCCAGCGCCCGAGCTTCGCGAAGCACTCCTCGATAACGGCTTTGTTGTTATAGAACCGCTCGGGGCTGTTGATCACGTTGCAGACGTCCAGGTGGACGGCGAATGCCGGGCGGTCCACCGCGTGAACCAGCCGCACGTAGGAATCCGGTCCGTCCGGTATGGACCACGGCATCATCTCGATGGCGAAGCGCGTAAGCGCGGGCTTGACCGCGCCGATCACCGCCCGGCAATTCTCGACGGTGGCGTCGAAGAACTCGCGAGAGAGATTCTTCGGATGCATTCCGTACCAGTATTTCGGGTTGAAAGACCCCGCGATGTCCACGCAGCATCGCGCGCCCACCGCATCGGCCAGGGCCAGGCGCTCGGTCACATAGGCCAGATTCGCCTTGCGGGCGGCGGCATCCGGGTCGAGCATGTTCTTCCATGCCCCGACTTCCGCGATCGCCACGTTCTCTTTTGCGAAGGCATCGCGGATGGCGCGGATGCGCTCCGCCTGGTTCGTCTCGGCGGACGGGCAATAGGCCGCGCTGTAGCCTAGGCGGCGATGCTCACGGGCCAATTCCCCCGGGTCGTCGGATTTGAGGAAGATCGGCCCGCCCAGCCGCACCGGCCGGCCGGCGGCCCAAACACGCGCCAGTGGCACCGCGCCAAGAAGTTGAAGGGCACTGCGGCGAGTCAGTTTCATGTCGAGATTGTAGCGGAAGGCGTATCCTCAAGGAATCGGGCCTTGTACATGAATTCAAGATTGAGCGTTGCCCTGGCAGTTCTGTCCGTCGCTCCCTTGCTCCGCGCCGCCGCCCCGGGGCCGGTCAAAAACCGCGCGCCGCTCGCGCCGAATGCCTTCTATCCTCTTCCCCTGACCTCGGTCCGCCCCGCAGGCTGGCTGCGCGACCAGTTGCGTCTTCAGGCGCAAGGGCTCACGGGCCATCTCGACGAATTCTGGCCGGATGTGGGGCCCGATTCCGCATGGCTGGGCGGAACCGGCGAAGGCTGGGAGCGCGGGCCGTACTACCTCGATGGCTTGCTGCCTCTCGCGTATTTACTGGACGACCCGAAGCTGATCGCCAAGGCGCGGCCCTGGGTGGAATGGACGCTCACCCACCAGGCTGCCGATGGCGCCCTAGGACCGCCGAAGAACCGCGACTGGTGGCCCATCATGATCATGCTGAAGGTGCTGACCCAATACCAGGAAGCGACCGGCGACCCGCGGGTCATCCCGGCAATGGACAAGTACTTCGCCTACCAATCGCGATCTCTCGCCGCGAACCCGCTCAAACAGTGGGCCGTCTACCGCTGGCAGGACGAACTCGCCAGCGTCCTCTGGCTTTACAATCGCAACGGCGATTCGCGCCTGCTCGATTTCGCCCGGCAACTCAAGGGCGAGGGTTTCGACTGGCGCAAGCTGTTCGAGAATTTTCCATTTCCGGGCAAGATGGCGCGCGACCGTGCCGGCCTCAGTTCCCACGGCGTAAATAATGCGATGGGGCTGAAGACCGCCGCTCTATGGGAACTGATCTCGCGGGACCCGGCCGACCGCTCGGCTACCGCGCGCATGTTCGAGGTGCTCGACCGATACGATGGCCTGCCGAACGGAATGTTCAGCGCCGACGAACATTTCGCCGGCCGGAATCCCTCGCAAGGGACCGAGCTTTGCGCCGTGGTCGAGACCATGTTCTCGCTCGAAATCGATTCGGCCGTCCTCGGCGACGCGTGGCTGGGCGACCGCCTCGAGAAGATCGCCTACAACCCGCTGCCCGGCGGCCAGACCGCCGATCTCTGGAGCCACCAGTACGATCAGCAGCCGAACCAGGTGCTGTGCTCGCTGGGCCGCCGCGACTGGTCCACCAACGGTCCGGAATCGAACCTCTTCGGGCTGCAGCCGAATTTCGGCTGCTGCACCGCCAACCTGCACCAGGGCTGGCCCAAGTTCGCCGCTTCTTTGTGGATGGCCTCCGCCGACGACGGCTTGGCGGCCGTGGCCTATGCCCCCAGCCAGGTGCACACGGTCGTGAAAGGCGTCGAAGTCTCGGTGGACGAAGACACCGGTTATCCGTTCCGCGACCGCATCAGCCTGGCCGTCTCGCCCGCTTCCGCGATCCGCTTCCCCCTGCACCTGCGGATTCCGGCCTGGGCCGCGGACGCGACGATTCTGGTGAATGGCCGCGCCGTTTCGGGCATTCAGGCCGGAACCTATTACCAGATCGAAAGAGAGTGGCGGAAAGGCGACCGCGTCGAGATCACGTTCCCGATGCGGGTGCGTGCCGTCCCCGGCTTCAACGGCTCGGTCTCGGTGGAGCGCGGCCCGCTGGTCTACTCGCTGCGCATTTCGGAAAGCTGGAGCAAACTCCGGCAGACGGGGCCCGTGTCCGATTGGGAAGTCTACCCGGCGTCTCCCTGGAACTACGGGCTGAGGGTGGATATGGCCAATCCGGCGTCCTCTTTCGACGTGCGGGAGACCCCGATCGGCCCGCAGCCGTTCAACAGCGCCAATCCGCCGGTGGTGCTGAAGGCGAAGGGGCTTCGCTTGCCGCAATGGGTGATCGTGGACGACAGCGCCGCGCCTCCGCCGCAGAGCCCCGTAACTCTTCCCGCCAGGGAAGAGATGGTCAACCGTCCGAAGGAGGAAGTGATTACGCTGGTGCCCTACGGGGCCGCGCGCCTGCGCATCACGTCGTTCCCCATGCTGCAGTAGCCCGAATTTGCCTCCGTTGAGCCACAGACCGCTGGGCCAGCCTATTTCGTCGATCCCGGGTGGATATCGACGTGATGATCTACCGGCTTCACGGTCCGCAGAAAGGCGTAGACGGCGCTCAGGTCTTCCGGCTGCATGCCGCTGAAAGTAAGCCAGGGCATCAGCGTGAACTGGTCCGGCGCGGTCATCGGGGGCGCCGCTCCGCCGGCCGCATAGTCCTTGTAATCCGCGAATTTTTTCAGGAAGAACGCTTCGTCCCATTTGCCGATGCCCGTATCGGGGTGCGGCGTGATGTTCGCCGTGAAGACGCGGCCGAGGGTGGACGGAAACTCCTGGCCTCCCGCGAATTCCATGCCTTCGACAGGCTGCCCTTTCTGGGTGGGCGTGTGGCAATCCCCGCAACCGGCGATGGTGGCCAGGTATTTTCCATACTGGACCCGGTTTCCGCGATCCGGCGGCGGTACGCTGCCAACCGGTTGCGGCACGCCCTTGATCATGAGGTTGACGGGAAACGAAAGCTTCGTCGCCGGAAGTGCGTTCCGGATCGGACTGAGGGTGTTCATGTAAGCCACCAGCGACTCGACATCTTCGTCGCTCATGCTCCGAAACCCGGCATACGGCATCATCGGGAAGAGCGCACGCCCGTCTTTGTCCACGCCTTCGCGAATGGCGCGCATCTTCTCGCCGTCGGTCCAGGTCCCAATGCCGGTGTCCGGGTCCGGCGTAATGTTGGGGGCCACCACGGTTCCCGGCAGGTTGGTCAGGAGCCCCGATAATACGGTTCCTTTGCCTCGGCCGGAGGGAACCACCGGTCCGTCGATGCGCGCGAAGTTCCGTTGGGAATGGCAGCCGTCGCAATCCGCCACGTTCTGGAACAGGTAGCGGCCCCGCTCGATGCGCTGCGGCGTCATCTCCACTTTAATGTCACGGGGCGGCGCCTGAGCGGGCTTTCGCAGATACAGATAGCCCAGCCCTCCGGCGGGAACCGCAACGATAACAAGCACCCCCGTGAGCGCGATCTTCTGCCACATGGGGAGCGATTTTATCAAACGCCTCAGTTCTTGCGCTGGATATCTTGCGATACTCTTTGCCGGTCGAAGGGAAGCACGTGGATAGTCCACTGCAGGTGCAGCGTCTCGGGAATGAAACACTCGCGGTCGTCGCACGCCTGGTAGCGGAACCCCGCCTCGATGCGCAGGTTTCGCTCTGCATCGAGCAGCGGCTTGAGTGTGCTGTTGTTGGCCAGGGTGAAGGTAGCCAGGATCCGGAACGGAGCGTCGTACACCGGCACCGTTTCATGGATCACCGGCAGCTTGAGGCTCTTCGATTCCGGATACTCGACCGGGTCGGTGGTAAAGGCCTTCGACGGTTCCAGCGTGAGCGCGATGGGAATGTAGTTCTGCACACCCGGCGCGTAAACGTGGATGCGCGGCGCCGGTTGCACGTTCACCGTCAGGGTGATGCGCTGGCCCGGCCGGACTTCCACGTCGCTCGCTCCGGTAGTCACCGCGAGGTGCTTGCCGGAGGCGGCCCCGTGTTCTTTCGGTTCCACGCCGAACTGGCGCAACAGAATCGAGGCAGCCGTGTCGCGCACCCTGTAGTCGTCCTCGAAGTACTTCGAGACCACCGTTCCCGCCGGGTCGAGTATGTAAATCCCGGGGTAGGGGATGCCATAGAACGGCGTGCCCTTGTCGATGGTTTCGTTGAGAATCCCATAGCGGCGGATGACGGCGGAATCCGCGTCCGAGAGCAGCGGGAAGGTGATGCCGGCGCGCGCCGAGAACTGCTTCAGAACGGCGATGCTGTCATAGCTTACTGCTGCCAGGCCCAGCCCCGCGGACCGGATCTGCGGCAAAGCCTGTCCCAACTCGACCAGTTGGCCCTTGCAGAACGGTCACCAGTCGGCGGAGCGGTAGAAGACAAGCATCAGGCCCTTGGAGCCCATCAGCGAGTGCAGGGTCCGCGGTGTGCCGGCCTGATCCTCAAGGCGGAAATCCGGCGCGGGTTCGCCGGTGTTGGGCCCTGTGGGAACGGTCGCTGCCAGCGAGATGGCGGAGAGGAGAAGAGGCCACAACAGGCGGTGCACGGTCTCATTGTATCCGCTGAGCCGTCTGTAGTACACTGAAGGTTACTCCAGTGGTTCCAACACACTCCGTGTGTTCTGGCTCCCAGACAAGAGGATAGCAATGCACGCGATTATTGAAACCGGCGGAAAACAGTACCGGGTAGCCCCGGGCGATGTGCTCCGCGTCGAAAAGCTGGCCGGTGACGTCGGCTCAGAAATCGAACTGCCCGCCAAACTGGCATTCAGCGACGGCGGCGAACTGACCCCCGGCGGCACCGTGAAAGCGACCATCGTGGGGAACGGCCGGGGAGACAAAATCCTGGTCTTCAAGTTCAAGCGGAAAAAGCAGTACAAAAAAACCATTGGGCATCGCCAGTCCTTCACCGAAGTGAAGGTCGGCGACATTCTGGTTTAGGTGGCGTATGGCTCATAAAAAAGGATTAGGCAGTTCCAAAAACGGGCGCGATTCCAACGCGCAGCGGCTCGGTGTGAAGGTTTTCGGTGGTCAGTTGGTGCCTGGCGGGTCGATCATCGTTCGGCAGCGCGGCACGAAGATCAAACCGGGCCTGAACGTCGGCTGGGGCAAAGACGATACCCTTTTCGCGAAAGTGACGGGCGTGGTCGAGTTCAAAGACCGCGGCCGCCTGGGCAAGTTCGTCAACGTTTCGGCTTCCGAGTAAGTCTCCCGAACAGAGCCGCGACCGTAGGGAAGCGGGCCGATTTTTCATTGCCGCCGGTATTCTGAAAGTGCCGGCGGCTTTTCTATGTTATTCCTCGACGAAGCAAGAATTCTGGTGAAGGCCGGGGACGGCGGCAACGGCTGCCTCGCGTTCCGCAGGGAGAAGTACGTCCCGCGGGGCGGCCCGAGCGGCGGCGATGGCGGGCGCGGCGGCGATGTCGTTCTGGTGGCCACCGAGCATCAGAATACGCTGCTTCAGTTCAGCTATAACCCGGAGCACAAAGCCGAGCGCGGACGCCACGGCGAGGGCAGCAACCGGACGGGCGCGGACGGCCGCTCGATTGAAGTGGCGACCCCGGTGGGCACGGTGGTGTACGACGAAGCCACCGGCGAAAAACTGGCGGACTTCACCGAGCCGGGCCAGCGTTTCGTGGTGGCTCGCGGCGGCAAGGGCGGCCGCGGCAACGCGCGTTTCGCCTCGTCCACTCACCAGGTGCCGACCGAGCATGAGCCCGGCCGCCCGGGCGAAGAAAAGCGGCTGCGGCTGGAACTGAAGCTGCTCGCCGACGTGGGGCTGGTCGGATATCCGAACGCCGGCAAATCCACCTTGATCTCACGCATCTCGGCGGCGCGCCCCAAAATCGCCGACTACCCGTTCACGACTCTCGAGCCGAACCTGGGCGTCGTGCAGATGGAAGGTTATCGCAGCTTCGTGGTGGCCGACATCCCCGGCCTGATCGAAGGCGCGCACCTGGGAGCGGGCCTGGGCACGCAGTTCCTCCGACACATCGAGAGGACCCGCCTGCTGGTTCATCTGGTGGACGTTTCGGAAGCCAGCGGCCGCGAACCGGCACGCGATTTTGAAGTGATTATGGAAGAACTCGCGGGCTTCAGCGAAGAGCTGGCCGGGAAACCGATGATCGTCGTCGCGACCAAGATGGATGCAGCCCAGGACCCGGAACGCATCGCCTCACTCCGGGACCTCGCGGCGAAACGCGGGCTCCCGTATTTCGAAATTTCGAGCGCGACGGGCCAGGGGCTGGAGAATTTGAAGTACGCGATGGCCGAGCGCGTGCTCGCACCGGCATCCTGACCGTTCGTTACCTTCGCGGCGCCGGTGTTTCGAACTGCTGGAAAGCGCGGACCTTCTCTACAAGGGCGGGAGTCGCGCACGGCTTCTGGATGAAGCCGGCGATGTCCCAACCTGAGAGTTTGCGCATAACCTCATCTTCCATCTGTCCCGAAGTCACCACGACGCGAACGTCCGGCCGCAGTTCGAAGAGGCGCGCTATGAGTTCCTTCCCGTCCATCACCGGCATCACCATATCGAGCAGCACCAGGTCGAAGCGCTCGGGCTGCGCGGAATAGATGCTCAGGGCTTCGCGCCCATTTTCGGCCAGAACGACTTCATATCCCTGCCGTTGCAATGCTGCCTGGAAGAAGTTCCTCACGACAGGCTCGTCGTCCACCACCAGAATGGTGCCGGGGAGGGACGGACCCTTCTCCCCGGTTTCGGAGGTCCGGGAGACCTTCTTCTGATCCCGCGGTTCCGATGATGGGAACAGCAACTCGAACTTCGAGCCCTGGCCGGGCATGCTCGAGACGCGAATCGCGCCGTTATGTCCGCGGACGATCCCCAGCACCGCCGAGAGCCCCAGCCCGCGGCCGAGAAATTTGGTGGTGAAGAAAGGGTCGAACATCTGGCGGACCGTCTCTTCGTCCATACCGCAGCCGGTGTCGGCGATCTCCAGCATTACGTAGCGGCCGCGCACTTCGCCTTCGGAAAGATAGCCTTGCTGTTGTTCGCGGAAATCTACCGCCCCGGTGGTGATCCGAATCTCTCCCGGGTTCTCCCCGATCGCCTCGCCGGCGTTGATCAACAGGTTCATCAGGATCTGTTCGATCTGTGTGCGGTCGGCGCTAACGAGCGGCAAACAGTCTTCCAGCTTCAGCACGATTTCAACCGTGCGCGGAATCGAGGTCCTGACCAGCGGCAAGATCTCGCTCACAAGGTCCGAAAGTTGCACCGGCTGAACCACCACTTTTCCCCGTCCGGCATACGCAAGAAGCTGGCGGGTGAGATTGGCCGCACGTTCGGCCGCTTCCAGAATTTCCCGAAATGCCTCGTCCGCGAACCTGGAATCTCCGCCCACACGCTCCAACCCCAGACTGGCGTTACCCAGAATCCCGACAAGGATGTTGTTGAAGTCGTGCGCCACCCCTCCGGCGAGCAGCCCGATGCTTTCCAGTTTCTGCTTGTGCCACAGGCGTTCGTTCATGGCCTTGCGTTCGGTGATGTCGGAAACGATCCACACCGCGCCGCGAAGTGCGGCGCGGCTGTCCAGCACCGGGTCCACCGTCAGCGAATAAGTGCGCGCGCCGGAGGCAACTTCCGCGCGTTGCCGGCGGCCCTCGCCGAGGTTGCGCAGCATTCCCGCTACGACCGAACCGGCGGGCAGCAGTTCGTCCAGAATGGCCCCGGCCACTTCGTCCGGTCGCCTCTGCAGCATGGCCGCAATCGCGCAGTTCGACCGAATGATTCTGCCGCGCGAATCGGTAAGCGCAACGCCGTCGCTGATGGCATCGAAGGTCACCTGCCATTCGAGTGCGTGCTCCCGGACCGCCTGCTCCGCCTTCTTCATTCGGAGAAGCGATCGGATGGTAGCGATAAGCACCGATGGCTCGACCGGCTCCGTAACGAAAGCCTCCGCGCCGCACTCCAGTCCTTCGACCTTCGACCGGTCGTCCCGGTACGCCGCGGAAGTCTGCAGGATGGGGATGGGGGCTGTCTCCGGATTCGCCTTGATCCGGCGGCAGACTGCGAAGCCGTCGATGTCCGGCAGCCGGACATCCAACAGGACCAGGTCGGGAGCGTCGTCCACCACTTGACGAAGCGCGTCATGACCGGTCGCGGCTTCCGAAATGACGTACCCTGCCTGTTTCAGGATGCGGCTCTTGGCATAACGCCCGGCATCGTTGTCGTCCACCACCAGGATGCGTTCTTCGTTCCTGCCGCTTGCCAGGGGGAAGCCGCTCATTGCGTTATGGCCCTCCGCGGCGATGTCGCCGCCTGACCCCATATCTCCTCGAGGCCGATTTCGTTGCAGATGCGGTGCAGTTCGCGAGCCGCCGTCCCGTTTGAGAACGTAGACTTTGGAAGCAGCATGGCTGCCGCGCGGCCCAGGCGCGCGCGGTCACTTTCGTCCAGGAGCCGGGAAGTCGAAATGATCACCGGGATTTGCGAGGTTCGGGAGTCTGCCTGAAGCCGCTCCAGTACCTGGAAGCCGCTGATGTCGGGCATCACCAGATCCAGCACAATCACGTCGGGCTCTTCGTCCCGCGCGGCCCGCAACCCGTCCATGCCGTTGACGGCTTCGATGATTTCCGGTCCTTCGGGAAACAACTGGCGGATCAGGTACCGCGACATTTCGTCGTCGTCGATGATGAGCACCTTGCCCGGGCCGCTGATGCCGGTCAGGTTCGTCAACTGCCGGATGAGCCAGCGCCTCTCCACGGGCCGGTCGCCGTAGCTATCGGCTCCCAGCGCGATCGCCTTTTCGTGATCCCCGCTTTCCGAGATAAGGATCACCGGGATGGAGGCGGTCTCGTCCCGTCCTTTTAATTCGAGGAGGAATTCCCACGCGTTTCCGTCGCGCAGGCTGCCTGTGCCATGCTGCACATCCAGAATGACTGCCGCGGGCCGGGTCTTCTCCATGGAGAGCCTTGCTTCCACGATGCCGCGCGCGGGGGAGGCATGAAACGGCGATCCGCGTAGGAACTTCTCATAGAGGAGCCGGGTTTCCAGGTCCTCCGAAAGCAACAGAACCGGCGCTTGCGAAGCGGCTTCCGGCGGCGAGACGATGCTCTGGACCGCTTCGGAACCCCGATAGATCAGCGGGATGGTGGCCGTGAAGGTCGAGCCCGCCCCCGGTTTGCTCTGCACGCTGACCGATCCTCCTAAAACTTCGGCCAGCTTTTTTGCGAGAGGCAGCCCGAGTCCCGTCCCCTTGGACTTTCGCTGAAGTGGATTTTCGATTTGCGCGAATTCCTGGAAGATCCGTTCCTGGTCGCGGAGAGCGATGCCGATCCCCGTATCGCTCACCGCGAATACCATGTCGCGGCGGCTCGTAGAAAGCCTCGCCGAAACCCGCACCTCGCCCTGCTCGGTGTATTTCAATCCGTTCGAGATGAAATTCCGCAGGATTTGGGAGACCTTGGCCTCGTCGGTCTCGAGTGGAGGCAGGTTCTCGGGTTCTTCGAACACCAGGCTGACCGATGTGTTCAGCAGCAGGGGGCGGAGCATTCCGCGCAGCGCTCCGAACAGATCCTGAACCTCGAAATCCTCCGGCCGGACGACAATCTTCCCCGCGGCCACCTTCGCCAGGTCGAGCAGATCGTTCACGAGTTCCGACAGCGACGCCGCCGCTTTCTGGACGAAGTAGACCTGCTTTTCCTGTTCCGGTGTCAGTTCTCCGTCCGTGCGCTCGAGCAAAAGCCGCGTCAGCGCCTGAATGGAATTGAGCGGCGTCCGGAACTCGTGGCTCATGTTCGAGAGGAAGCGGTTCTTGATTTCGTCCGCCCGGCGCAGATGGTCGGCCCGCTCGTCCAGTTCGGCGTAAAGGGCGACGACCCCGCGGTTGGTGTCCTCCAGTTCCCGATTGAGCCGGGTCAACTCCTCCTGCCGCTGCCGGAGTTCCTCCAGGGTCGCCAAAAGATCCGCATTCTGCCGGCGGAGTTCCTCGATCAGGTTTGGCGGGTCGCGTGCCAGCTTCGCTGCGAGTGAACCCACGTCCTCCGGACGGAACGGCTGAGCCTTGTGCGGAAGCAATAGCCGCATCGAAACGGTGGTGCCTTTGCCGGGTGCAGACTGAATTTCGAACCTGTCGGTCAGGCGCCTCGCTCCCAGGATCCCCAGACCCATGCCGGTTTTGGAGAAGTAGCGATTATCCAGAATCTTTTGCAGATCTCGAATCCCGGGCCCCTGGTCCGATATTTGGATCAGTAAAATTTGCGGCGCGGTTTCTCCCTCCAGCGCGAATAAGGTCCGGCCGCCGCCGGCATACCGATATGCGTTCCGCGCGATCTCGGAGACGGCGGTGGCAATCCGCGTCTGGTTTTGCCGGTCGAAATCGAGCAGTTCGGCCACCTGCCTGGCACGCTGGCGAGCCAGGACGACGTCCTGCTCGTGCTCGATCGGCACGGTGAGAATCGGCCGGTTCATGGCGTGCCTTTCCCGTTCCTCACGGCCACCACCGTCGCGTCATCGCGCGAACGGCTGCAGTCCCGGTAAAGAACGCCCGCGGTCAACGCGGGATGCCGGTGCGCCAGTCCCGGGTACCTGTCGAGCGACCAGTGGGTCGAGAGTCCGTCCGAAGACAAGATGAGCGTGCTGCCGGGTTCCCAGGGATAGCGGAACTCTATAATGCGGTGCAGTTCGTGTCCGGCCGTACCCGGCTGCGAGACTACGTGCTGACCGGATCCGGAAGGCGACGTGACCTTTCCCGCGATGTTCCCGATACCGGTGTAGCGCAACGTATGTTCGCCGGGATCGATCTCCGCCAGTGCCACGGCGGCGCCCCTGGTGGGCCGGAGGGCGTCGTGAATGTGGCGCATCAGGTCGGTGCCCGTCTCTTGCCGGTTTTCCGCATGGACGCGGACCGCTTCCCGGGCGGCCTCCGCCGCCAGAAGCCCGTGCCCCAGACCGTCCGCAACGATCAAGCGGGCCCGGCGGTCCGGACCGGCCTCAAAACCCCATGCATCGCCGCACACCGTCTCCCCGGGCTTAGGCACCGAAACCGCGCCTACGCCAAAGCAAGTTTGGGCAGGCAAACCTTCCCTGGCCGAACTCTGGAAACGAATTTGCGCCAGCAGGACCGTGCCGATTCCGGGTTGCGAGTAGATATCGTGGAACGTGGAGAGACGCGAAATGGCGCCCAGGCCGTTGCCAGGGGTTCCCGCGGTGGAGTAGCCGTCTTCGAAACTGCGGCTGAGATTGGCTATCCCGGGTCCTCTATCGATGGCGAGCATTTCCACCACGGCGTCCCGGTATTGCCGCCACCCCCGTAGCAGGATTTCGCCACCGCCGGCGTGTTTTAGAAGATTCTTTGCCGCCTCTGTAACCACCAGCCCCACATTCGCGGAAAGGGTTTGATCGAAACCGAGCGACGCGGCCAGCCGCATCGCGACCCTGCGCGCTTCGGCCGCATGGGTCTGGTCCTGCACGGCTACAACCGAGTTTTCCGCGGCGGCTCCCACAGAGCTCTACCTCCATCGCGTGATGGTGATGCGGGTTCCTTCACCGGGTTTTGAGACAATCTCGAACTCGTTCGAGAGACGCCTGGCGCCGCTCAAGCCCAGGCCGAGGCCGCCATTTGTGGAATACCCGTCCCGCATTGCCAATGATATATCCGCGATCCCCGGGCCGCGATCTTCGAACGTAAGCTTGATGACTTTACGCGACCCCTCATTGAGCGCCTGGATTCGTGCCGTGCCTCCACCGCCGTGAACCAGGACGTTGCGCGCCAGTTCGCTGGCGGCGGTGACCATCTTCGTCTGGTCCACCAGGCTGAAGCCAAGCTGCGCGGCCCAGGCGCGCACCCGCTGCCGCACCATCACCACCTCGCTATCGGTGCTGACGGGCATGGTCTCATCCCCGACTGAGGGCATTGCTCTCGATGCCACGCGCCCCCCGTCTCCGCGCCTGCCGAAGCATTTCCATCCCCTTATCGACGTTCAAAGCGGTGCGGATTCCCGGGAGTGAAAGCCCCAATTCCACCAGTGTGATCGCAACGGCCGGGCGCATGCCTACAACGACGGTTTCCGCGTCGAGTATGCGTGACATGGAGGCGATATTGCCGAGCGTTCTTCCAATGAAGGAATCCACCACGTCCAGCGCCGATATGTCCACTATGACGCCCCGCGCGCGTTCCCGGACAATGCTCTCCGTAAGCGAGTCCTGTAGCGAAATAGCCAGTTGGTCGTGCATATCCACCTGGATGCTCACCAGCAGGAAATCGTGCAGCTTAAGAATCGGAATCCGTTCCAAGTTGTGTCTCCGACGAATGCTTCCTCGCGATCGAATGGATCTGCAGCCCGAGGCGATTCAGCGCCAGGGCGAACGCATCCGCCAGCGATGCCTTCGTGATCACCGCCCGTAAATCGACTCCCAGGTGAACGATCGTGGCGGCGATCTGCGGGCGAATGCCGCTGATGATGCAGTCCGCGCCCATCAGGCGGGCCGCCGAAACCGTCTTCAGTAAATGCTGCGCAACGAGCGTATCGACCGTCGGCACCCCGGTAATGTCGATGATCGCGATGGACGCGCCCGTATCGACGATGTGCTGCAGGAGGTTCTCCATCACGATCTGGGTGCGTTCGCTGTCCAGTGTACCGATGAGGGGCAACGCCAGGATGCCGTCCCAGAGTTTCACTACCGGAGTGGACAGCTCCAGGAGTTCCTGCTGCTGGCGGAAAATGACTTCCTCACGGCTCTTCTGGTAATACTCCGTGGTGAGCAGCGCCAGTTTGTCCAGCAGAACCGTGGTTCGCCAAAGCTCCGCGGCGAAGGCATCGACTCCGTTGTTTGAGGGACTGCGCTGGAGTTCCTCAAAGAGCGGCTGCTTCAGGGAAAGGACGAACGACCCTGTTTCCGAGGGCGTAAACCCCAGTCGCGTCCGGACCCGGGAGATTTCGACGAGCAGTTCGCGTACCTGGCTCCACGCCGGGCCATCGACGTTCTCCGTCGCGCCGCTCTGCAGAGC
Organism: Bryobacterales bacterium; assembly: GCA_963796485.1. Lineage (GTDB taxonomy): Bacteria > Acidobacteriota > Terriglobia > Bryobacterales > Bryobacteraceae > CAWCDJ01. The sequence goes on along the minus strand of CAWCLV010000001.1, from coordinate 2,309,513 downwards.
TTCGCGAAAAGCTTTCAGAAACTCGGCCGATTCCCGGCGGAGATCCGCCTCGCTCACCAGATCCGCCCGGCGGCTTGTAGCCACCAGCTGCCGCTCGACCCACGCGCTGAGAATCCGCTGCTCGTTCGCAAGAATATTCGTGAGTGTCTGTGTAGGGTTCGTCATGATTGCGGTCCCCTTAACTACGGCAGGGTTGTCAGGCGGCGCCGATCAACTGCTCAATGGTTTTGAGCCACTCTCTTCGGGGCAATTCTCTCCTGGCAGGGGGCTTTCGGAGAGCCGCATGCGCGCCGACAGCGGTCGCCATCTCCAACTGCCGGTGCTCGAAGACCCCGCTGGTGGCAAGAATTTTGACTGAGTTCGGCCGGCGCGTCAAGGCACCGATCAATTCGTATCCATTGAGCTTCGGTAAGGAAAGGTCTATGATCGCGAGATCGATTCTGCCTCGTTCCTTCTCAATCACCTGGATTGCCACTTCGCCGTCTCTCGCGTGCAAAACCTCGTAGCCGGAAGACTCCAGGAACTGTTCCACTGTCGAGAGGAACAACGGATCGTCGTCAACGACCAGAACTCTCTTCATATCCTTTGCTCCGCTGACGTTTGGGAATTTCTACCCTCACGCTACCATAGCCGGCGTGCGGCAAAAAGTTGGGCCGCTACCCCAGGTTTTATATCTAACACGCAATCGCATTGTGGGATCGGAAACAATCGAACCCTTTGTTATCAAATGAACAACAATCTATAATGATCGCCAGGATCTGCGCCTCCGCGGCTCTTCCCACGCCCGCCGTCATCCGGGCAGCCATTTCATAAAGGACTACCCACATGAGAGATCGCCTCGCCCGCATTCTTATACCGGGGCTCTGCGCCGTCTTCACCGCTCTTGCGGCCTCTCCGAATTACGACAATTTCAACGTCGCTCTTTACGCGCGCGTTTATGAAACCCAGCAGATGAAAGATCCTGCCTGGCTGGAATCCCACTGGGCCGCCGTTACCCGACATATGAAGGTGGACAAAATCTACCTGGAAACGCACCGCGACACCGTTATTGTGGATCAGGCCACGCTGGACCAGGCGAAGAAGTTCTTCCTCTCGAAAGGGGTGAAGGTTGCCGGCGGCATCACCGCCACGGTCAGCGAACGGAACCAGTTCGAGACCTTCTGCTACTCCAATCCCGAACACCGGGCCTTGTTAAAAAAGGTGGTGGAGTACACCGCCCGCAACTTCGACGAAATCATCCTCGACGACTTTTTCTTCACCGATTGCAAATCCGACTCCGATATCGCCGCCAAGGGCAATCGCTCCTGGACGCAATTCCGCCTGGCACAGATGGATGAAGCGGCGCGTAGCCTGATCCTCGGGCCGGCCAGGGCCGTCAATCCGAAGGTGAAGGTCGTGATCAAGTACCCGAACTGGTACGACCATTTCCAGGGCCTGGGCTTCAACCTGGAGACCGAGCCCCGGATCTTCGACGGGATTTACACCGGCACCGAAACCCGCGACCCCGCCGGCAACCAGCACCTGCAGCAGTATCACGGCTTCTCGATCATGCGCTACTTCGAGAATCTGAAGCCCGGCGGCAACGGCGGCGGCTGGGTCGATCAGGGCGGCATGAACCTGCCGAACCGCTTCGAGGAGCAACTCTGGCTGACCCTGTTTGCCAAGGCCCCCGAGATCACCATCTTCAACATCGGCGCCATCTACTCGCCCGGAAAGAAAGCCGACGGCACACCGGACCCGGATTCGCGCGCCGCGAGCCTGGCCGGGCCAGTCTTCGAGCGGTTCGACCGGATCGCCGGCAAGCTGGGCCGCCCCATCGGTATCAAGAGCTACAAGCCGTTCCACTCCTTCGGGGAGGATTACCTTCCCAGCTATCTCGGGATGCTCGGTCTGCCGATGGATATCGTGCCGGAGTTCCCGGAGGGCGAAGCCACGGTGCTCCTTACCGAGCAGGCGCGCTTCGATCCCAACATCGTCGCCAAGATGAAGCGGCAGCTCGCCTCGGGCGGTAACGTGGTGATCACGTCCGGGCTGCTGAAGGCGCTGCAGGGGAAGGGAATCGAGGACATCGTGGAACTGGACTACACCGGCCGCACCGTGGCCACGCGGGAGTTCGGCGGCCGCGGCATGCAGGGCGCGAAACTCGATGCCGATATGCTGCTTCCGGAGATCCGCTACTATACCAACGATTCCTGGGAGGTCGTCACGGCGTTCACCTCGCCCAACCGGAACTCCGGCACGCCGGTTCTGCACTCCGCGAAGTACTCGAAGGGGCTGTTCTATGTGCTGACCATCCCGCAGGCGCAGGGCGACCTCTACCGCTACCCGCAGCCGGTGCTCCGGGCGATCCGGGACGTGCTGGCCCGCGACGAGTACGTCCGGCTCGACGCCCCGGCCATGGTGAGCCTGTTCCCTTATGACAACGACACGTTCATTGTCGAGTCGTTTGCGGCGGACCCGGTGCAGGCCCGCCTCGTCACCGCGCGCCGGATCACGAAGCTCCAGGACCTGGAGACGGGCGAGGAACTAACGGGAAGGGCGCAGGGCAACAACACCGTTTTCGAGACGCAGTTGACGCGGGGCACTTACCGGGCGTTCGCCGCGCGGTAGGTGCACCGGTGTGATTCGAAGGACCGCGGATGGAGTAATCCGGCCGACCCGTTTGCTCCGTCCGCGGCCATTTAGTTGGTGATATCGCTGGTGCGGCTCTCCTGCCGGATCGGCATGTACACTTCGTACCACTTCTTCTGCGCGGGACTGCCGGCGTACTTCGTCAGCGCGTCTTCATTCGCAAACTCCATGACGATCACATTCGTGTAGCCTTCCGGAAGCTGCTTCTTGATGGCCTTGGTCCAGACCCGCGTAATGCCGGGGTACTCCGAGGGCAGCGCCTCGGCACCCCGAATCGCTTTCTCGATCTGAGCCGGCGTGGCAGTCGCCTTCCATTGGATCGTGATCACATGGATCACCGACTTGGGAGCGGTATCGGCAGCAATCAACCCCGTCGCCAGCAGCGTCGCACCGGCACAGGCCATCAGGAAAATTCTTCTAATCATAACTTCTGATGATAGCCGACAATGGCAGTGTTCAATTCAATTCCGCTGCGCGCCGGTTCAGGACCACCGTTATGGCTGCATCGGTGGACGTGTGGCTGATGATGAGAAAGCGGCCGTCGGGCGCGATGTCCCAGCTCATCGGCCCGGTGCGGATTCCGGTATCGACGATGTCGGTCTGGAACAACGGGGCGCTCGCGTGGACGAACGCCGCGCCCGGGTGGTAGAGCTGCGCTACTTCGGCGGCTCGAGCGTGGGCGAGACTGCCGCCGCGCTCCACGTCTCCGCCGAGACCGTGATGCGCGACGGGAAGATTGCACGCGTGGCTGACCGCACGGATCGGCGGCTGAGCGGCGGCCCGCTATAAGTTTTTCCCGAGACTGCCAGTTTTCGTCACCGAACTGCGCAACCAGAGACGAAGGCAGGCAGTGTCAGAGATTATGAAACGGGTCGTGAAGGTCGCACTATGGTTCGGCGCGCTTGGCGTGGCTTTCCTGCTCGGACAGAGCACAAGTAACTTCGATAAGTGGTGGACGACCGAGAACGACGCTCTCGCCGCGGCGCCGCAAACCCACAAGCTTCCGTTCGAAAATGCCGACGTGAGAGTGTTGGAAGTGACCGTTCCGCCCGGCGTTCGCGAACCGCTTCATGCGCACCGGTATCCGAGTGTCCTGTACTACATCTCCGCCGCCCAGCAACGGCCCGCGCCAGGCTGTAAAATCTCAGCGAGTTCGATTTCGCCTACCCGTTGCAGCGCTTTCGGGGATCGCGAAACCAATGCTGCAATTCGGGTGTGGAGAACCATGAAAAGAACAACCGTTGGCATGGCGGTGTTGACCGCGCTCCTGATCCTGCCGGTAGCGGCCGTAGGACAAGCCGGTAAGGTGGCGGCGACAGCGCGATCCGAGTGGCTCCGCTTCAACCCCGTGACGACTTTGACCGCGGCAACGTTCGCTCACCCGCCGGCCGCGGACCGGCCGTGGGTGCGAATGAATATGCCCGCAACCGCGGCCCCGGCCGAACTCGAGGCGGAAATCCAGGAACTCTATGAGAAAGGGATTGCCGGCGTCGAGGTCGGACAGGGCGCCTTTCCCGACAACGACCAACTGGTGGCGTTGCTGGCGGCTGCCAACCGGGCCGGCATCAAGGTAAGCCTCAGCCATGGCCCTACACAGAATCCGGCCGGGTATTCGATTGACGAAGACAACGCCCGCAAGTCTCTGTTCCTCGGCAAGACGACGGTGAATGCCGCCTCCACGTTCGAAGGGCCGTTGCCGCCTGCCACGTTGACCCAGGGAGGGCGGGGCGGCTTCGGCGGCGCGGGAGGTCGTGCACCCGGCGGCGCTCGCGGGCGCGGCGGCGCTCCTGCCGCGGGTGGCCGGGCCGGCGCCGGCGGACGCGGGGGAAGAGGCGGTCCACAGGCCACGCGGGCCACTCTGGTCGCGGTACTGGCGTACCGATGTATGAGGTCGCCATGCCCGGAAACCGGGCCTGCGGAACTGGACCGGTCTTCGGCGCTCGATCTGACGTCCGTGGTCACCGGCAAGAATACGGCCGGAGTCCTCGGCGGTACGACCGCAGGCCAGTTGCGATGGACCGCTCCCTCCTCTCCAGCCGGTGCGCAGTGGCAGGTGATCGCGTTCTGGTCGCGAGGCGTGTTCGCCCAGCCCGATCCGTTTAGCGACGAAGGCTACGCCGAACTGATCCACAGCATGGAGACCGGCCTTACCCCGGAGGTGAAAGCACTCCTGAAAGCGAATGGGGGAGACATCTTTTACGACTCCCATTCCAGCGATCGGGGCAGCCCGGACGAACTCTGGACCAACAAAATGGCGGAGGAGTTCGGCAACCGCCGCCACTACTCGCTGATCCCCAACCTGCCGGCGCTGTTCCGCGAGATCTTCGATTTCAATGATGGTAGTGCCGCCAGGGTCCGCGATGATTTTTACGCCGTGCGCGGCGACATCTGGCTGGAAAAGCAGATTGCTCCCCTGCGGTCCTGGGTGCGCAAGTACAACAACGTCCTGCGCGTCCAGGTGGAGGGCGAGGCCAACATGACGATCCCCATCACGGACATGCTTTCGGCCGCGGCGGCGGTGGACCGGCCGGAGCACGAGAACCTCTTCGTCGGCGACGAGATCGACAACTATCTCCCCATGGCTTCGGCCAACCATATGACTGGAAATCCCTGGTACTCCACCGAGTGCTGTGCCGCATTCGGCAAGAGCTACGCCCAGACCTTCCAGGACACCGTGATCCGCATGCATCGCAGCTTCGTCGGCGGCATTACGAAGCTGGTCTACCACGTGTATCCGTACCGCGACGGCAATAGCTGGAAGTGGCCGGGCTATCACAATTTCGGCCCGGCGGGATTCTCGAACGCCTGGGGTCCGCGCGAGCCGTATTGGGTGGACGCCCGCCTGTACAACGACTACTTCGCGCGCATTCAGCAGGCCCTGACGCAGGGCGATGCCAAAACGGACGTGGCGGTCTACATGCAGAACTATCTTTATCCGCCATCGCAGGTCTACAAGACCCGCCACTGGGGCGACATGAAACTGGCGGAGGCGGGCTACACGCGCGACTATCTGAATCCGGAGATCCTGGCTCTGCCGGGGGCCCGGGTCACCGGCAATCGGCTCGCCGTGGCCGGGCCTGCGTATAAGGTGTTGATCATCGACAGCGAACAGGGTCCGGCCACCGCCCCGGTGAAGACATCGATGCCGGTCGAGGTCGCGCGCAAGATCCTCGGCTATGCGCGCGCCGGCCTGCCTGTCGTCATTGTGGGGACGCCTCCCGACCGCACGCCCGGCAACACCCCGGAAGACGACGCCGCGTTAAAGACCAGCATCCGCGAATTGATGGCCGAGCGCACGGTATCTCAGGTGGCTCACGAGGCCGGCGTGCCGGACAAACTGCGTTCCCTCGGTATCCGGCCCGCCGCGGACCCTGCCCAGCCTTCCTCCTTGCTCAGCATCCGCCGCGAGGATGCGACGGCCAGGACCGACTACTACTTTTTCTATAACCAGGGAATCGTAAGCCCTCCGGACGAGCCCGGAACTCTTTTCGAGCCCGCTACGGGTCACCCGGTGGAGCGCGAAGTAAGTCTGGAAGGGCGCGGACGTCCGTACCTGCTGAATGCGTGGTCCGGCGAAATTACGCCCGTCGTGCAGTATACGACCAGCGGGAACCGGGTGAACCTCAGGATCCGCCTGTCGCGCGATAACGGCGTCCTGATCGCACTTACCGACGATCCGCAGCGGTTCGGCGTTGCGGTTCCCGATGCGTATGTGATCAAGACCGACGCAGCCGAGGCCGTCATGAACCAGTATGGAGTGGTGGTCCGGGCTTTCAGGGCCGGGACATACAACACCACTCTCAGCAACCGCCGCCCGGTGCGCAGCACGATTAGCAGCGTGCCGGCGCCGATGGACCTGACGCGCGCGGCATGGCATGTGGCGGCCGAGGACTGGCAGCCGGCGAATCCTTATGCCACCACTTTCGGGCCCGCGGCGGCGGAAACGCGCAAGGTGCGGGTGGAAATCGACCTGAAGGAACTGAAGGCCTGGCCCGGGATTCCGGAATTGAAGAACACATCCGGCCTCGCCACCTACACCACGGAATTCGACCTGCCGTCGAGTTGGTCGAAGGCGAACGGCGCGATGTTGAGTCTGGGCGAGATCTTCGACAGCTTCACTCTCACGGTCAACAATCAATCCGTCCCCATCGACCAGATCGGCGCTGAGGCGGATATCGGGCGGTACCTCGAAGCGGGCCGCAATACAATCGCAGTGCGGGTCGCAACCACGCTGAACAACCGGCTGGCAAAGCTCGATGAAGACGTTGCCAACCGGGGACTCGTACAACCCTATGGCTTGGTCGGTCCGGTACGGCTCACCCCATATGGGCAAGCGGTAGTGTGGAGCAAAGCGGTACGGTGACGCGGGCCCTGGTGTTTATCCGTGGCTTGTCTTGGCTGCCGCGCGCGGCGGCGCCATGCTCCAGAGATGGTCGCCCGACCGCTCGTTGTCCCACTGCGGTGTGGGCTCGAAGAAACCGGTGCCGGGAGCCAGGTGTTGCCTGACAGCGTCCTCATTGAGGGTGATGCCCAGCCCCGGCTTGTCCGGAACCGTCATGTAACCCTTGTCGATCAGGGGCTTTTCAATGCCATCCACCAGATCCTGCCACCACGGAATATCCAGCCAGTGATTTTCCAGGGCCAGGAAGTTCTCGGTCGCGGCGGCGCAGTGCACGCTGGCGAACTGATTAATCGGCAGGCCGGCATAGTGCATCGCCATGGGTACCCCGTACTCGAAAGCAGCTTCGCCGATCTTATGGGTCTCCAGGATGCCGCCTGAGGTGGAGAGATCCGGCTGAATCTTGCTGACGGCGTGTTTCTCACAGAGGTTGACGAACCCCTCTTTGAGGTAGATGTCTTCGCCCGTGAGAATCGGAGTAGGGCTTTCTTCCGTGATGTGTTTCAGCATATCCGTGTACTGCCACGGAATCACGTCCTCCATCCACGCCAGGTTGTACTTCTCGTAGGCCTTTCCCAGCCGGATAATCGAATTTACTCCCAGGTGCCCCAGGTGATCCATGGAGATTGGGATCTCCATGCCGACGGCTTCGCGCACTGCCGCCACGTATTCGCACAGCTTCTCGATCCCTTTATCGGTCACCTCCGTAGCAACAAAAGGATGGGGGAGGACCCTGGATTCCCAGGGGCTAAGCCCGGAGGGGGCCGTCACGGTGCCGGGGATGTCGGAGACCATCTCGATCCCCAGATCCATCTTGAGCCAGGTGAGGCCCGCGACCTCCTTGCGCTCCTTCTCACGCTGCGCGTAGACCTTGGGGTCCTTCGATTCGGTGGTATCGCCGTAGATGCGGATCTTGTCGCGAAATTTGCCGCCGAGCATCTGGTAAATCGGCACACCATATACTTTGCCGATGATGTCCCAGAGCGCTACTTCAATCGCAACCACTCCGCCCGCCTGCCGCCCATGGCCGCCGAACTGTTTGATTTTCTGCCAAAGATAATTGAGCTTGAGGGGATTCTCGCCCAGGAGGCGACTCTTCAGAAAGAGTGCGTAGGTCGCACTGGCGCCGTCGCGGACTTCGCCCAGTCCGTAGACGCCCTGGTTGGTGTCGATTCGAACGATCGTGCACCCAAAACCAAACTGAGGGACTCCCGGCGGCCGGTTGGCCGCGGCGCGCGGGTTGCGCGGCGCCTCTCCACCGGCGCGGCCCCTAACCACCGTGGCTATCCGGAGGTCCGTGATTTTGAGCGTGGACGGGCTCGAATTGGTATTGACGTTCCGGATCTGGGGCTCGGGATCGGCTTTGGCGTCTTGCCCCACGAGGGCTCCGCCCAAAAGAGCGGCCGAAGACTTGAACAGTCCGCGGCGTCCGATCTTGCTGCTGTACCGGTCAGACATTCTTTCTGATCTCCTGTTCGTTTTAGGTGCTGAGTACCGCGTATCCAAGACGATGGCGCGGGTTACCCACTCATTTGGTTTGCGCCTGGATCAGGTCCGCAAGGCCATTCGCGATCGAGGTTTCGGCGCAACCCGGCTTTAAGCGCGACCCGAGGACCTGGAACGTATATGCTCCAAAGGCGGCGTCATTCGGGACGTAGCCCGAATTAGCGGCGCCATTCGCCAGCGTCACCATAACGGTATTGGCGACCGGAGACTCTCTTTTCATGCGCTGACCGATGGCCGAGTATACCTCCGCGTTTACAGTCGCGAGAGCCGTATTTCCGATGCTCAGCGCGCCCAGCCGGATATTCACCGGATCGCCGTCCTCGTAGGTTCCCGGCTCCCCCTCACGGCCGGTATTGGTGCGGCGGCGGCCAGGGCAGTTGATGGTCGTCTGTGCGCCCCGGATGCGCGGGTTGGGATCCATGCGGGTCATATTGGTCATGACGCGTATGACCTCCTCTCCGAGTAACTGCCCCTCGCTCTCCATCCAGCGCTCCAGAGCGTCGCCGGCCTTCGGATCGAGCGGCCCCGGTTGGACCGCTCCGTCGCGGATCCGCGCCTCCACCGGTTCTCGTGCCGGCACCCCTCCGGGAACCGGCAGCCCGCCCCTCGAAGCCAGGGCATTCGTAGACGGCCGGAGATAGAGCGGATTCTGATCTCCGGACGCCCCTTGCGTCCACACGGCGACGGCTTTGTCACCGAACGCTTGCTCGATGTACCGCGAAGCCGCGCCCGGGAAGTCGGCGCTGGTAAAACCGGCAAGGTAGCCGTTGATCGGGTGCATGGCGTAGTTTACGTAGACCGCGATAGGCGTCCCGGCGAGTGTCTCGAATTTCAGCACGGCGACAGTTTTGTCGGAGGGGCCATCCAGGTTCGGAGCCTGTGTCCATTTGTGTGTTTCGGGATCGATGGCATCGCGGTTGACGTTGAGATAGGAAAATCCGCTTCCGAAACCGAAGCGCGCGGGCTGCAAGCCGGCCTTCGCCCGCCGGACCGCATCCAGCATTTGAGCCACGATCGGCGGGGCTGGCTGGTTCGCGGCCGGCGCCGCACCACGGCCGCCGGGTCCGCCGGGACGGCCTGGCATCCCGCGTCCGGGACCGCCCATCCCGGCGCTGTGCGAGTGGGTCGCGGACATGATGATGTTCTCCACCGGGCAGTCCAGTTCGGCGGCGATCTGCTTCGAGGCGGCCACCCACGCGGCTTCGCCTAACCCACCCTGGTCGGCCCCGATCAGCGCTGCGCGCGCGGAACCGTTGTCCAGCACAATCGCCCGGAGGTACAGGCGCTCGTGCTCGTATCTCCCGGTAGCGGGACTTGCCGGATTCGCGGGACCCGTGATATCGACGCGTGCCGCTCCGACGCGCAGACTCCCCTGCGCCTCAACCCCGGTGGCGGCGGCTGCAAACAGAACCGCGGCCACAATCGCTCGACTGATCTGCATGAAGTGCTTCTCCATCGCTGGTCCAGGTTTTACCACCCGGCGCTTCCGTGCGGAACGGCACCGAAGCCGCTGCCGGGGTGCCTGGAGGATCCGGATGGCAACGCTTCGAGTATATAAGGTCTGGTTATCGTTTATGATCTGGATATGACACGCCGCGACCTTCTGAAGATTACTGCCGCGTCAGCGTTAGCCGGTCCCGCCACCGGCTTGCCAAAGGCGGGCGGACGGCTGCCGATCGCCGTCTCCACCTTGGGTTGCCCGAAGTGGGACTGGAACACCATTGTGCGGAACGCGTCGCAGTGGGGGTTCGCCGCGCTCGAGCTGCGCGGCATCCAGGACCAGATGGACTTGCCGAAATGCGCCGAGTTCAACGGCACCCGTATCAAAGGCACGCTGCGGGACCTTTCGGCCGCGGGCCTGGTCATTTCCGATCTTGGCGCTTCCGCCGAGATGCACGAGCCGGATCCGGCGAAGCGCGCCAAACACATGGACGAGGCGCGCCGCTTCATCGCTCTCGCCCATGAACTACACGTTCCTTATGTCCGGGTGTTTCCCAATAAGCTCGTTCCGGGCGAGGAGAAAAGCGTGACCTTTGCGCGGATCAGCGACGGGCTTCACGAACTCGGCGAAGCGGCCCGGCCCGCGGGCGTGACCATTATCCTCGAGTCTCACGGCGAGTTCCGCCGCGGGGAGGATATCATCCCCCTCATGGAAGGCGCGAAGTCGAAGAATGTCGCTTTTCTCTGGGACGCGCACCATACCTGCGTCGAAGGCGAAAAGCCTGCCGACACCTACCGGCAGCTCGGTAAATACACGCGCCACACCCATTTGAAGGACTCCGTGGCCATCCCCGGAAAGCCGAAGGAGGACCGTCAGTACGTGCTTACGGGCGCCGGCACCATTCCGGTTCAGGAGACGGTGCAGGTGCTCGCCGGGAACGGGTACAGGGGCTATTACTGCTTCGAATGGGAGAAGCGGTGGCACCCGGAGATCGAGGAGCCGGAGGTCGCGTTTCCGCATTACGCCAGGACGATGCGCGAATATCTGGCCGCCGCGGGCGTCAAAGCGTAAGCAGGCGGCGTGATAGACTCTGAGGAAAATCATGGATCGACGAACTTTTTTCTCCACTTCGCTGGGCGCTTCCGCCCTCTCGCTGGCCGGTGAGGCCGCGGCCGCACCCCGAGATGCCGAATATTACGATCTGCGCCGGTATCAACTGACCAGCGGACCGGGCACGAGGCTCACCGATCACTATTTCGCCGACGCCCTCATCCCCGCATTAGGCCGGCTGGGGATCGGACCCGTCGGGGCCTTCTCCATCTATTTCGGCCCGGACTCGCCCGCTTACTACCTGTTACTGCCGTCCGCCAAACTCGAAACGCTGGTGACCGCGGATCTGGCGCTGGCGAAGGATCCAGAGTTCATGAAGGCCGCCGCGCCTTTCTGGGACGCTCCCGCCGGCGCGCCGCCTTTCGTCACCGTGGAGAGCACGCTGCTGCGTGCGTTCGAGGGTCATCCCAAACTGATCGTCCCTGACACCGCGAAGAAGAAGGAAAGGCGCATTTACCACTTGCGCACTTACGTGTCGCCGACGAATATGGACCACGTGCGCAAGGTGGAGATGTTCCATCACGGCGAGTTCGACATCTTCACGAAAGCGGGCGCCGCAGGCGTTTTCTATGCCGATGCGCTCATCGGGCCGAGGCTGCCGAGCCTGACGTATATGCTCAGCTTTCCCGATCTGGCGGCGCTCGAAGACGCCTGGGCGAAGTTCGGCGCCGACCCCGACTGGAAGAAGCTTTCGGCCGATCCGCGCTTCAAGCTGGACCCGCCGACCGTCTCGAACATCAGCAGCCTCGTGCTGCGCCCGCTTTCCTGCTCCCAGGTATAGGGACGCAACGAAGACCGGAACGGCGTCCGGGTCGCGGGCCGAAAGTGAGAATCTATGAAGCCCTGGTCTCGTCGTGACCTGTTGAAAAGCGGTATGGCCGTTCCGGCCGCCATGCCGCTCGAGTTGTCCGCGGCACCTGCTCCGGCTGACGCCGGGCAGTCCGAAACGCCGGCCGGAAAAGCGGCGCCGCGCGAACGCCTGCTGCTGGATTTCGGCTGGCGATTCCATTTCGGGCACGCCGGTGACGCGGCGAAAGACTTCGGCTTCGGCAGCGGCCGATCGGGCGGATTCCAAAAGACCGGCGGTTTCCTTTCGCCCGGCAACCTGGCGTTCGACGACGGTGACTGGAAGGCGGTGGACCTGCCGCACGACTGGGTGATCGGCTTGCCCTTCCGGAACGATCCGGCCCTCTCCAGTAAAGGCTTCTATCCGCTGGGGCGCGACTATCCGGAAACCAGCGTCGGCTGGTACAGGCGGGTTTTCGACCTTCCGGCTTCCGACTCCGGCAGGCGGATCACGGTGGAGTTCGACGGGGCCTACCGCGACACGATGGTGGTGTTCAACGGCTTCTATATCGGCCGGCACGGCGGCGGTTACGACCCGTTCAGTTTCGACCTCACCGACTTTGCCACTATCGGCGGACCCAACGTGCTGCTGGTCCGCGTCGATGCCACTCTCAGCGACGGCTGGTTTTACGAGGGCGCGGGCCTCTACCGCCACGTCTGGCTGGCCAAGGCCGCTCCGGTCCACGTGAAGAAATGGGGCACGCTCGTGCGCGCCGAGGTGCAGCCCGGGCACGCGACCATCTCGATTCGCACGGAGGTCGAAAATCAGGGCAAGGGCGGGCAGAATGTGCGGGTGATCTCGACCGTTGTCGATCCCGCCGGCAAGGCCGTCGGAAAGGCAGCGAGCGCGCCCGCAGGCATTCCCGAATGGGGCGAGCGAAGGTACGACCAACAGGTGGCGGTGAAGGACCCGGCCCTGTGGTCTCTCGAAGAGCGCAACCTTTATAAGCTCGTCACCGAAGTGGAATCCGGCGGCACGATTACCGACCGTTACGAGACGCGGTTCGGCATCCGCGACCTGAAGTTCGACGCGGAGAAGGGCTTTTTCCTGAACGGCAAGCCAGTCAAGGTGAAGGGCACCTGCAACCACCAGGACCACGCCGGAATTGGCGTGGCGCTGCCCGACGCGGTGCAATATTTCCGCATTCGGAAGCTCCAGGAGATGGGGTGCAACGCGTTGCGCACGTCGCACAACCCGCCGACCCCGGAATTGCTGAACGCCTGCGACGAACTCGGGATGCTGGTGCTCGACGAAACGCGCATGCTGTCTTCGAACCCGGAGGGGCTGGCACAGTTCGAGAACATGGTTCGCCGGGACCGCAACCACCCGAGCGTGTTCCTGTGGTCGATGGGCAACGAGGAAGGCATCTCGGCAACGGAGATCGGGCTGCGGCTGCTGACTTCGATGAAGCGCGTCGCCATCCGGAACGATGGCTCGCGCCCGGTGACGATCGCGCCGCCGCCGATGGGGGACCTGGGCCGGGGCGGGCTAGCGGTTTGCGACGTGATGGGCTACAACTATGCCGACCCGCAGGCCGAAGCCTACCACAAGGGCCATCCCGATGTTCCCATTTGCGGGACCGAGAACGTCAGCGCCGTCGCCACGCGCGGGGCCTACGTCACCGACCGTGAAAAGGGAACGGTGAGTTCCTACGACCCGTACACCACTACCGGCCGCGCATCCGCCGAAGGCTGGTGGCGGTTCGTCGATGCGCGGCCGTACATATCCGGCGGGTTCGTCTGGACAGGGTTCGACTACCGCGGCGAGCCCTCTCCTTATCAATGGCCGAACATCGGCTCGCAGTACGGCATCATCGACACCTGCGGCTTTCCGAAGGACACGTTTTTTTACTATCGGTCGTGGTGGACGGCGAAGCCTGTGCTGCACGTGTTCCCGCACTGGAACTGGCCCGGCCTGGAAGGACAGGAGATCGCGGTTTGGGTTCACTCGAATGTGGACCGCGTGGAGTTGTTTCACAACGGGCAGAGCCTGGGCGCCAAGGACGTGCAAAAGGACCAGCACCTCGCCTGGAACGTGAAGTATGCGCCCGGCGCCATCGAGGCCCGCGGTTACAAAAACGGGCAGCAGGTCCTGACTGCGAAGCGCGAGACCACCGGGGCGCCGGCGAAGCTCGTACTGCGGACGGACCGGCACGAGATTGCGGCGGATGGCGAGGATGTGGTGGTGTGCGCCGTCGAAGTCCACGATGCGCAGGGGCGCGTCGTACCCATCACGGATAACCAGGTGGACTTCAAGGTGACAGGCCCGGGGAAGGTGCTCGGAACCGGAAACGGCGACCCCGCCAACCATGAGCCGGATCCCGGATCGTCTCGCAAGGCGTTTGCCGGGTTGTGCATGGCGATCGTTCAAGGGACGAAATCGGCGGGGGCGTTGAACGTGGAAGCGACCTCCCCGGGATTGACGCGGGCAGCCGCAACCATCACTGCGAGGGCCGTGAAGCTGAGGCCGCAGGCTGCCGTTTGGGAGCGCACGGTGCCGGGCGGCTCGGGTATCACCGGGCTGTGGCGGCCGGCGGTCAGCGGCAATGGGGATATGGTATTTACGTTCCGCCAGGACGGGAATGCGCTCACCGGATCGCTGGAATCGGCGGGCGGGGGAGGTTTCGGAGGCGGCGCCGGGGGCGGGGCGATTGAAGACGGCAAGATCGATGGCGCCGGCGTCTCTTTCCGGGTGGGTAGTGCGACATACTCGGGGACGGCCACCGCGGACCGCATCGAACTGCGGAGAAGCGGCCCCGCCGGGCGGGGCGGCCGTAGCGGCGCGGCCAATACCGCGACGGGGCCGAGGCCGGTAATCGGCCCAGCGCCGGATGGGACCGATCCCTCGTTTGGAGGCGGAGGCAGAGGCCGCCAGGCCCCGCCACCCTTGGTGTTGCGGCGCATGGAGCGTTAGCTCCGGGCCTGCGTACAATTGAACAATGCCGACACAGGACCGCACCGTCTCGATTCACCCGTACTTCCGCGTCGCCGATGGGAAGATAGATGAGTTCAAGCAATTCTGCCGGCAACTCGTCTCCATCGCCGCCTCCGAGCCGGAGTGCCTCTACTACGGCTTCAGCTTCCATGGCAATGAATCATATTGCCGGGAGGGCTACGACGGCGCGGAAGCGCTGCTCGCCCATGTCGTCAGCATCGGCGCTGTTTTGCGGGAGGCGTTGAAGATCTCGGAAATCACGCGGCTGGAAATTCACGGCGTGGAGGATGAGCTGGCGAAGCTGCGAGAACCGCTGGCGGATCTCGAGGCGACCTACTACACCCTCCAGTACGGGATCCGGCGTTAATCCCCGAGACCGGCGGTCCGGGGAGGATCACCGGTTGGCTGGGTCGAACTTATCTCCGTTCGCGTCTACCCATTCGCAGGCATCGGCCGGCTTGGTCCCGGCGCTAAAGGTGATTTTCCAGAGGCCGCGTTCGTGGTTCCTCAGGAAGGCGGCTAACATCATATCCGCGACACGGGTGTGATCGGGAATCCAGGATGTCAGGTATTCCGCCAGTTCGAGACCCGCGGCGGCGTCCCCCCGCTCCATCCGCGCCACGAACCGGCCGGCGCGCTTGACGGCGTCATCGTGCCGCTGCTTGTGCCAGCGGAGGGAGTCGTAGCGGGCGGCCCGCATCAAACGCTCCTCGTGGGCAAAGTGGTCCACGATCCGCATGGACAACGCCTGCGCCAATCTGAGGGTTTCCAGAAGCGAAGCCTGGCCGGACAGGGCCGTTCGGAGTTCGGAGAGCGCCTCGAAGATCTCCTTGTGTTCGTCATCCATGTCGGTGACGAAGACGGCGTGCGATGTGCTCCATTTCAAGGAACGCATGGCCGTACTCTTACCACATTTCAGATCCGGTTGTCCGTTATGCCCCGAACAGGAATTCCCTCACTTCTTCAGGAAGCCTTCCAATTGGAGCCACTCGCCGAACCGGTCGATCCATTCGTCGGTCGGAATGCCCTGTTTTCGCATTCCGAAGCCGTGGCCGCCCTTGGCGAACATGTGCAGTTCGGCGGATTTGTGAGCGCCGGTCCATTGCGTGTAGAGGGCGATGCTGTCCATCGCCAGGCCGAGAGAATCGTCGGTGGCCGCCGCGAGGAACATCGGCGGCGCGTCCGCCGGTACCGGCATTTGTCTAAACTGCGAGACGGCGGCGTAGATGGGGGCGACAAACGCCGGCCGGCCATCCGGCTCATAGCGAAATCCGGCGCCGGCGGCCACTGTTCCGCCGGCCGAGAAGCCGACGATGCCCACGCGCTCCGGTGAGATCCCCCACTGAGGCGCGTGCTTGCGAACGTAGGCAACGGCGGCGAGTCCGTCGGCAACCGCCAAAGGGATCGCGGCGCCCACCGTCTCTCCGAATTTCTGGCGGTCTTTAAACAGGGTCGTGAATTCCTGGGTGGCGTCTTCGCCGCTGTGGGCAACGCGGTACTTCAACACAAAAGCGGTCATCCCCTTCGCCGCCAGCCAGCGGGCCACTTCGACGCCCTCGCTGTTGATGGATAGCGCCATAAATCCGCCGCCCGGGCAGACCACCACTGCGCTGCCGTTGCCCGCGCCCGGGGCGGGTTTGAAGACCGTCAGCGAAGGCTTCGTGACGTTCGTCACCACTTCCGTCTTCCAGACCGTCGAGAAGTACTGTTTCTCGGGGTAATTTTCCGGCTGGGAGCCCGGCGGCAGTCCAGGGTAAAGAGGAATCACGTCCTGTGCGAGCGCGGCGGCCGCCAGAATCCCGAGCAGGAGCAGGGTCCGGCCGATAAACGGTTTCATCGTGGATTACTCTATCGAACCTCGCGGCCGCACGCAAAGTCCGCAGTCTACGGCTGTAGGTTCACAGAATCAGTGAAAACTCTTGCCACAGTTCTTGAAAAGGCCCGCCACAATAAACGAAACAACCCTGCATGGCCTCCCGCGACCCTGTGCCCGGCAAGTGTCAGCAACGCGCCAAGTGCGATTCCTGAGCGACTGCTGCCGAGGAG
This sequence comes from Bryobacterales bacterium, assembly GCA_963796485.1. Taxonomy (GTDB): domain Bacteria; phylum Acidobacteriota; class Terriglobia; order Bryobacterales; family Bryobacteraceae; genus CAWCDJ01. Next base: position 2,292,599 of record CAWCLV010000001.1, on the reverse strand, counting down.
GCACCCCGGTGGAAGAGATCTTCAATCGCGGCGGTCCGAATGAGGAGGCCCGGACGCAGCCTGAAAGGATACATCACACCCCTTCCTGCGGTGGTTGTGCCATGCTGGTTTTAGCAACGGACGCACTTCCGTTTAAGAAGGAGAGGATGTGAATTTCTGCACCAAATGCGGCGCCACACTTCAGGAGGCGCACCAATTCTGTTGGCATTGCGGAACGAAGGCCGAGGCTCCGGAGCCCAGCCGTTCCACCGCGATTTCCCGCTTTTTCCGTGCCGTCCCGCGGCCGGAAGCACCGCGCACCCTCAAGAAATTCGGCCAGACGTTCGGGCTGGATCCGCGGGTCGCCTTCCTGACGCTGGTGATCGACATGATGCTGAACGCCGGAGACCTGGCGTCGATGGGCGTCCTGCTGCCCTTTTCCGTGCTGGCCGGAATTGTCCTGGGATACATTGTTTATAAAGCGCAGATCAACTGGTACGGGGACGACCCGGAGTCCGCGAGAATCAAAGCCGTCATTCTGGGTCTGCTGACTGCGATCCCGACACCCATTCCCGAGGTGCTCTATATCCCGGCGGGAGTCATCGGCTGGCTGCACACGTTCCGGAAAAAGGAGTCCCACCCGTAGTCACCGCGGCTGCTCGGCGTTCGGCGTGAACCGGCCGCTGCGCAACAGAATTTCGAGCACTTCCTCCGACCTCAGATCCCAGTTTTGCTCCTTCTGCGGAGTCAGGTTGTTGTGCTCGGATTCGATCATGGGCAGGGGTTCCTTGGGGCCGGGGATCTGGTTGAGCGCGGTCCAGATGCCCGTTGGCGGCGACGTGGTGTCGATGAAACCCATGGCCGCAACCACCGGAGCCTTGATGCGTGAGGCGAAGTTGACGGGGTCGAAATACAGCGCTGTCTCCATCACTTTCCGATCGCCCGACGGCCAGTTCGGATACCCGGCCTTGCGGCCGTGGAGATCGGCATCCACGTCGGCGCCCGAAGGGACGCAGACCAGGACGGCGGTAATCTTCTCGGGGCGCAACCCCGCCAGCACCAGGCTCTGCTGGCCGCCCATGCTCGTTCCCATCAGCACGACTGTCTTGCCGTCCCAGTCGGGGCGCGTGAACAGATAGTCCAAAGCGCGCGAGTCACGCAGGTACATCTTCAGGAAATAAGACGTCTCGCGATCGCTGTTACCGATCGCCTGATAATTCCGCGGCACGCCTCCGGAAGGGTCGGACGGAAGTTTGTCGTGCGAGTCCACGTCGATCACCAGCCAGCCATCGGAGGCCCGCCTCGCAACGGCGCCGGCGTTCAAGGCGTAGACACCCGCATACTGCAGCAGGATGAGGGCGGGGAACTTCCCGGGTGTCATCGGCCCGGCAATGTAGCCGTGGGCTTTGGACCCCAGCGCATCGAGTTCGAACATGTTCATCTCTACGCCTGGGATATCGCTTTTCACCTGCGTGAGCACGGGGTGGAGCGGGGTTTTCGCCTGTTCGGCCAACTTTTCGGACCAGAAGGAATCGAAGTCGGCGGGCCGCGGTGTGGAGAGCCCGATTCGGGTTGGAGCCACGGCGGCGCCGACCGCATAAAGCCCGTTGTTGCGGCCCGTGTTGCCGCCGGTGGCGGGCTTCTCGACGGGCTCGATCGCCACATAGAGCATTTCGGGCTGGTCGCCGGCGATTTCGATCTTATCCTTGCCCGAGGCGAGGTCCAGTTTGCCCTCTCTCAGGGCCACGCTATTATTTCGGCGAATGGTCCATTTGTAGTGGTATGTAGGCTCGACGGGACCGGGCGTGACCGTCCAGCCGACCGTTTCGCCCACATCGTAAATGCCGGACGCGTGATAAGGCGTGAACGTCAGTTGCTGCGGTATGGGCGCTCCGCGCTGGGCGGAGGAATAGCCCGCGGCCAGAATTACCGCGAGCGCGAGCCGGATGGAACTGCGAGGGATGGTGGTCATGGGTCTCAAGAGCAATTATAGTGAGGCGCCGGCCGCAGCCCGCAAGTCAGCAAGAATCGTCAACCGGATTCTCTCCCCGCGGGTCTAGGATGAAGGCGTGAGAACGGTTACTCTTGACGGCTACAAGCGGCGGATACTGCGGGTTTTGGTTCACATTCAGCAGCACCTCGATAAATCGCTATCGCTCGAAGAACTGGCCGGAGTGGCCTGCTTCTCGCCCTACCATTTTCACAGGGTGTTCAAAGGCATGGTGGGGGAATCGGTCAAGGAGTATGTACGCCGCCTGCGCCTGGAGCGGGCCGCCGGCCAACTCAAATTGGGTTCGGCATCGATCATCAACGTGGCGCTCGGTGCGGGGTATGAAAGCCACGAGGCCTTCACGCGGTCGTTCAAGGCCGCCTTCGGTTCCGCGCCATCGCAGTTCCGATCGGCGCGGCGGCGGGAATTCGCCGCGGTCCCATCAGGCGTCCATTACAGCGAGCCGGTCACCATGCGCTTTCGGACACTACGTCGAGGAGGAAGCATGAAAGTCGAAATCAAGCAGTTGAAGCCGATGCGCGTCGCCTTCATGCGCCACATCGGGCCATATCCCGAGGTCGGCAAGACCTGGGAGCGGTTCCTCATGATCATGGGGAAGGACGGATACCTGGCAGGCAATCCGATGATGCTGGGGATCTGCCATGACGACCCCGAGGTGACGCCGCCCGCCAAAGTTCGCTATGACGCCTGCCTGGCGGTGGGCGAGGACTTCGAACCGGTTGGGGAAATCGGAGTGCAAAACGTGGCCGGCGGCGATTATGCCATGACCACCCACACCGGTCCGTACGACAAACTCGGGAGCACGTACGCGGAGTTTCTCGGGCAGTGGATTCCGCGCAGCGGGCGGGAACTGCGCGACGCCCCGTGCTTCGAGGTTTACGTGAATGATCCGCAGAGTACGCCCGCGGACGAACTGCTCACGGACATCTATGCGCCGTTGCAGGAGTCTACCACGGCTCCGGGGAAGTGAGCGATGGCTGCGGCGGAAAAAATCGATCTCTATAAGGACAACAAGGATGAATATAAGGCGACGCCGAAACCTGCGCTGGTTGAGACTCGCCCTGCCGTGTATCTCCGCATCAGCGGAAGAGGCGCACCTGGAGGGAGCGAGTTCACGGATGCGATCGGCGCGCTCTATGGAATGGCGTTCACCGTCAAGATGACGCGCAAGTTTGCCGGCAAACGAGATTATGCCGTTTGCAAACTGGAAGCCTTTTGGCCGAATCTGAACAGCGAGGGAGCCACGGCCGATAAAGAACAGTGGCCCTGGGAGTTGGCAATTCGGACGCCCGAATTCGTAACGCAGAAGGACCTCGGCCAGGCGGCCGAAACACTGCTGAAGCGTGGCAAGGGAACCGCCGTTCAGCGGGTTACGTTGCGCTCGCTCGTCGAGGGAGTGTGCGTGCAGGCATTGCACGTGGGTCCATACGAGAAGGAAAGCACGACGCTGGCAAGGATGCGGAGTTTTGCCGGGAAGCAGGGGCTGACGGCGGCCGGCGCGCATCATGAGATCTACTTATCGGATCCACGCCGGGTGGAACCGTCCAAACTGAAGACCATTCTGCGGCAACCGGTCGTGGAAGCGGGATCCTGAGCGGGCGAGCGGGGCTCGCCTGAACCGGCCAGGGAGGCCTATCCTACTGGTATGGACCGCAACGAGATGCTACGGCGCGTTCGCGCCCATTCCGGACCGTGGGACATGATCATCGTGGGCGGCGGCGCGACGGGAGTGGGTGTAGCCATTGATGCCGCTGCCAGGGGCTACGAGGTTCTCCTGCTGGAACGCGGCGATTTCGGAAAAGGCACCTCCAGCCGCAGCACCAAACTGGTGCACGGCGGCGTGAGATATCTCGAACAGGGAAACGTCTCGCTCGTCATGGAGGCCCTGAAGGAACGGGGGCTGCTGGCGCGCAACGCCCCCCATATGGTCAAAAACCTGGCCTTCGTGGTTCCTACATACGACTGGTGGGAGTCGCCGTTCTACGGGATCGGCCTCAAACTCTATGACATGCTCGCTGGCAAGTACGGTTTCGGCGCCTCGCGGCTGCTCTCCCGGGAGCAGACGCTGGAGCGGCTGCCGACCATCAACACGGAGGGCCTTCGCGGCGGGGTGGTCTACTACGACGGACAGTTCGACGACGCGCGCCTGCTGATCCACATGGTTTTCACCGCCGCCAACCATGGCGCGACTCTCGTCAACTATGCCGAGGTCACGGGCGTCGTGGCGGATTCCGAGGGATTCGTCGGTGGTGTTGATTTTATCGACACCGAAACGGGCGAGTCCCGGCAAGTCCGCGGACGCGTGGTCATCAACGCCACGGGGCCGTTTACAGACTCGCTCCGGAGCAAGGCAGAACCGGGTGTTGCGCCGATCATCGCGCCGAGCCAGGGAATTCACCTGGTTTTCGATTCGTCGTTTCTGCCCGGGGAATCCGCCATCATGGTGCCCCACACCAGTGACAAGCGGATCCTGTTCGCGATTCCCTGGCACGGGCATACGGTGGTCGGCACGACCGATACACCCATCCCGGCGGCGGTGGAGGAACCGGTGGCCACCGAACGCGAGATCGAATTCGTCTTGAGCACCGCTGCTTTGTACCTGGCGAAGAAGCCGTCGCGTTCGGACGTACTCAGCGTCTTCTGCGGCATTCGCCCGCTGGTCAAGGCCGGGGACGCGGGCAACACGGCGGCCCTCTCCCGTGACCATACCATTCGTATCGAGAATTCCGGAATGGTCACGATTTGCGGCGGCAAGTGGACCACCTACCGGCGCATGGCCGAAGATTGCGTCAATCAGGGGGCCACGCTGGCGCTCCTGCCGGACCGGCCGTGCGTCACCGAAGCGCTGCCGATTCACGCATCGGACCCGCTGCCGGCTTCGGCAAAGCTGCACGCCGCGCTGCCGTATACCGACGCTCACGTGATCCGCGCCGCGCGCGAGGAGATGGCCCGGACCGTCGAAGACGTGCTGGCACGGCGTACCCGGGCGCTGTTCCTCAATACGGAGGCTGCGGTCGGGATGGCGCCGCGGGTGGCGGAACTGCTCGAAGCCGAGACCCGCCGCGACCCGGAACTCGGCGCGTTCCTAAAAATAGCCGGGAACTACCGGGTGCCGGCTTCCTCCGCCGGTCCGGCATAGGGGCTTTTTCCGTAGCTTCGGAGCAGGCACTATTTTTACCTTGTATCCTTTTTGGGCACTGCCGCGTCCAATTAATTGGATCGGCACTCAAGCGGACGTCTGCCAACTGATTTATACAGAACGTACAATTGGCTTGCACCGCTCAAGGGAACCATTTAAGATAACGAAGAAACCTTACTCCGATTTAGACGGGGGCACAGAAATGATCTATTCGCGCTCGGCCGAGTACGCAATTCGGGCCTTTGTGCATTTAGCGCAGGTACCGGATAGCAAGTACGCGATGGTGAAGAACATCGCGGAGCAGGAGGATATTCCCGCTCACTTCTTGGCCAAGATTCTTCAACAACTCGCCAGAAAGGGCCTTTTGCGGTCCAGCAAGGGTCCGACCGGAGGTTTTGCCCTACGGGTGGAGCCGGCCGAAATCCGGCTGCTGGACATTGTCGAAGCGTTAGACGGCTTGGCGCCGTATCAGCAGTGCGCCAGCGGACTTGCGGAATGCTCCGACGACATGCCCTGTTCGATGCATGATAGCTGGATTAACCTCCGTTCGCGTATCATGGATTATTTGGGGCGGAATACGATCGCCGACCTGGCCAAGGCGCTGGATCAGAAAAAGAAGACCCTGGCACTGACGAAGCAGCGCAAAACCAAGCGCGCGGTCGCCCAAAAAAGAGCATAGCTCGAATTCCAATTTGATCCGGAGGAACGATGGGACACTCAGTCCTGGTCCCCATGGTGGTCGAACAGACTTCCCGTGGTGAGCGCGCGTACGATATCTACTCTAGGCTGCTAAAAGAAAACATCATCTTCCTGGGCACACCGATCGACGACCAGGTAGCGAATCTGATTATTGCCCAACTCCTTTTCCTGGAAGCGGAAGATCCGGAGAAGGACATTTCCATTTACATCAACTCGCCCGGCGGATCGATCACGGCCGGCCTGGCGATTCTGGACACTATGGCGTTTATCCGGCCCGACATCGTCACCATCTGCGTCGGGCAGGCGGCTTCCATGGCCGCCGTTCTCCTGGCCAAAGGGACCAAGGGGAAGCGTTTCAGCCTGCCGAATTCCCGAATCATGATCCACCAGCCCTCTATGCAGGGTCTGGCTGGGCAGGCGGCGGATATTGACATCTACGCCCGTGAAATTCTGCGGATGCGCGAGATCCTGAACACGATGCTCGCCGACGCCACCGGTCAAACAATAGACCGCGTCTCCAAGGATGTCGATCGCGACTACATCATGGAACCCGATGGTGCCGTTCTATACGGCATGATCGACCGCGTGATTTCGAGCCGGGACCTCGCCCCGGTAGCGGTAAAGGGTTAAGCTGGTGGGGCAGGCCTCCGGGCCTGCCCTGCTGAAATGAAATCAATCTCCGCAGCTTTACTGCTGGCCGCGATTCCCCTTGCGGCCCAATCTCCTCTTACTCTCTGGTACCGCCAGCCGGCGAATTTATGGGTGGAAGCCCTGCCGGTCGGCAATGGCCATCTCGGAGCGATGGTGTTCGGCGGCGCCGCCCGCGAGCACCTCCAGTTCAACGAGCATACGGTTTGGACCGGCGAGCCCCACGACTACGCCCATCACGGGGCGGCGAAGTATCTGCCGGAAATCCGGAAGCTGCTCTGGGAAGGCAAGCAGAAGGAAGCCGAAGAGCTCGCCATGAAAGAGTTCATGAGCGAACCGCTCCACCAGAAGGCTTACCAGTCATTCGGCGACCTCTACCTGGACTTTCCCGGGATCCGCGACGGTGATGTTACGAACTACCGTCGGCAACTGGATCTGGAGACGGGCATCGCCTCGGTGGAGTTCGATTCCGGCGGGATTCATTACCGGCGCGAGATTTTCGCCAGCTATCCGGCCAAGGTGGTGGTGGTGCGGCTCACGGCCAGCGATCCGGCCCGTCTGTCCTACCGCGCACAATTGAAGAGCGCGCACAAGGACGCGGTCGAGACTTCGGATTCCATTGCGGGGCGGGTCGAAGACGGCGCGATCCGGTATCAGGCAACGCTCCATGCCTCTACGGATCGCGAGGGTACAACCCTCGTGCTGGCCGGCGCAACCAATTTCAGAAATTTTGAGGATGTCTCGGCGGACCCGAAAGCGCGAGTGGACGCTACCCTGGCGGCGGTCGCGGGCGAGAGCTATCAGAAGCTGCGGGAACAGCACATTGCCGATTACCAGCGGCTGTTTCGTCGCGTGACCCTGGATTTGGGGTCGTCGCCGAACCTTCCGACCGACGAGCGCATCGCCGCGTTCGCAAAAAGCGGAGACCCGGCGCTGGTGGCCCTGGTCTTTCAGTTTGGAAGATACCTCATGATCGAATCCAGCCGCCCCGGCGGGCAGCCGGCGAATCTGCAAGGCATCTGGAACGCATCGAACAATCCTCCCTGGGATAGCAAGTACACCGATAACATCAATACCGAAATGAACTACTGGCCGGCGGAGGAAACCAACCTTTCGGAATGCCAGTTGCCGCTGTTCGACGCTCTCAAGGATCTCGCCGTCTCGGGCGCCATTACGGCCAAGGAGCAATACGGCGCTCGCGGTTGGGTGCTGCATCACAATTTCGATCTGTGGCGCGGCACCGCTCCGATCAACGCCTCGAACCACGGGATCTGGGAGACCGGCGGAGCGTGGCTTTCCACCCACCTTTGGGAGCATTACCTTTTCACCGGCGACCGGCGGTTCCTGCGCGAGACGGCCTACCCGATCATGAAAGGGGCGGCGCTGTTCTTCGTGGACGCGCTGGTCAGGGACCCGAAGACGGGCTATCTCTATACAGGCCCGAGCAACTCTCCGGAACAGGGCGGCCTGGTGATGGGCCCCACGATGGATCGGGAAATCGTCCGTGCCCTCTTCGGCGACGTGATCGCCGCGGGCAAGACGCTCGGGGTGGATTCGGAATTCCGCGAACAACTCGCGGGCATGCGGAAGCAGATCGCGCCCTTGCAGATCGGCCGCTACGGGCAGCTCCAGGAATGGATGGAGGACAAGGACGACCCGAAGAACGAGCACCGGCACGTCTCGCATCTCTGGGCGGTCTATCCGGGCGAGCTGGTGACGCCCTACGGCACTCCGGAACTGTTCAAAGCCGCGCGACAATCGCTGATTTTTCGCGGCGATGCGGCCACCGGCTGGTCCATGGGTTGGAAAATTAACCTCTGGGCGCGGTTCCTGGACGGCGACCATGCGTACAGAATCCTGCAGAACCTGATCACTCCGGCGTCCGACAAGCCTGCACATGCCGGGCTGTTTGCGAACCTCTTCGACGCGCATCCGCCCTTTCAGATCGACGGCAACTTCGGCGCGACCGCGGGAATCACGGAGATGCTGCTGCAAAGCCAGGATCCATACGCCACCGAGAACAGCTTGAGCCCGGTCCAGGAGGGCGAGGCGGCTTTCATCCACCTGCTGCCCGCCCTGCCTTCGGCATTCCCGAACGGAAAGGTCAGCGGCTTGCTTGCGCGCGGCGGGCTGCAGGTCGGGATCGAGTGGGCCAACGGCAAGCTGGTGAAAGCCACGCTGACGGCCAGGGAGAGCACGACCGTCAAAGTGCGGTATGCCGGCAGGGAGAAGCAGATTCAGGCGAAGGCGGGGCGGAGCTACACGTTCGGGCCGGAGTTGTAGGCGACGCCTCACTGATTCGCGGCGGCGGTCACAGCTGCGGGCTGCTCACGCGGAAGCTGAGAATATAATTCTTCATGGCGAACTCGAACCAGTGCATGCCCATCGAGTGCGCTTCCTGAAGAGCCTTTCGATTCTGCCAGCCGTCGTGCTCGATTCGGTAGCAGGCAACCAGAGTCCCGGTGCGGTCGGCTCCCTGACGGCAGTGGATAAAGAGCGGGCTCACGGACGAATCCTCGAAGAGGGCCAGGATCGCCTGAACTTTGGCCGGCGAAGGTGCCTCGATGCCACTGAGCGGGATGTTGACGTACCGCATTCCCGCGGCCCGCACGAGGTTTTTCTCCCATTCCGCCCGCTTGCCTGCGTCGCGGAGATCGACCACGGTCCTGACGCCCAGGTGCGCCAGCGATTGAAAACCGGCGGCGTTCGGCTGTGCGCCGCGATAGAGGTGATCGTCCACACGATGGAAGTTCGGAACCCCGGCGGCCATCTCCGCGGCCGCCAGGGTGAATGGAGTTACGAAAGCGGCCAGCAGCATTCCTGCCGCCAGGCCGCTCCGACGAAAAAGACCCCTAAGCATTCAGTTTCCCAGACGCATACCGGTTATCCCCCGTTACTCGCGGCAAATTCCGCGCTCACTGCGGCGGATGAAATCGACCAGATGCAGGGTCTCCGGCGTGGGGATCTCACTCGCGATCCTCTCCAATGCCTCCTCCAGTTTCAAGCCGGACCGGTAGAGCAGATGGTAGGCCTTCTTCAGGGTGGCCAGGTCGGACGCTTTGTATCCGGCACGCTTCAGCCCTACCACGTTCAACCCCTTGGCCTCCACGTTGAAGCCGGCGTACAGGAAGAACGGCGGCACGTCGCTGTTGACCCGCGTGTTGCCGCCGATCATGGCCAGGCGGCCGATCTTCGAAAACTGGTGGACCACCACGCCGCCCGAAATGAACGCCTGGTCCTCCATTTCCACGTAGCCCGCCAGCAGCGCGCAACTGGCGATCACCGTGTCGCTGCCCACCTTGCAATTGTGCGCGATGTGGCCCGACGTCATGATGTAGTTGCGGTCGCCGATTTCGGTCGCGGATTCGGGTTTCGTGCCGCGCGAGATGGTGTAGTGCTCGCGGATCTTGTTGCCGCGGCCGATCCGCAAATAGCTGCGCTCGCCTGTGAATCCTTTATCGAGCGGGTCCGTGCCGAGCACCGTCCCCGCGGAGATTTCGTTGTTCTCCCCCATGGTGGTCCAGCGCTTGACGTAGACGTAGGGTTCGAGCTGGCATCCGGCGCCGATGACCGTATCGCTCTCGATCACGCAGAAGTCGCCGATGCGGGCACAGGGGCCGATTACGGCCTCCGGGTGGATACGCGCCGTGGAGGCGACGGCGGCGGAAGGATCGATGGCCATGAACTTGTATATTAACGGCATTGCACCGGGCCCGCGAACGGCGCCACCCGTTATCATGTGAGGATGCGAGTTCGCGAATTGGCCGAATGGCTGGGCGCCACTTACGAAGGGGACGGCGAGAAGGAACTGACCGGGGTCGCTCCGCTCGAGGCCGCGGGAGCCTCCGATCTTTCGTTCGCCGGCAGCCGCAAGGCGGCCACCCAGGCGGAGGCATCGGCAGCCGGGGCCCTGCTGGTCCCCATGGAGTGGCCGAGCCCCAGCTACCGGACCGTCATCCGCGTCCCGGAGCCGCGGACGTGTTTTGCGCGCGCCGTCAGCCGTCTGTATCCGACCGCCGAACTGAAGCCGGGGGTTCATCCGACCGCGGTGGTCGGCAAGGATGTGGAACTCGGCGCTCTGGTGTACGTGGGGCCGCACGCCGTTATCGGCGAGGGCAGCCGCATCGGGGCCGCCGTCAGCATCGGCGCCGGGTGCTTCATCGGCAAACGCGTCTGCCTGGGAGAGGGCTGCATCCTGAATCCGAACGTGACGGTGTATGACAACGTGGATATCGGGCGCGGATCGATCCTTCATTCCGGGGCGGTGATCGGGGCGGACGGGTTCGGCTATGTGATGGAGCACGACCGCTGGCACAAATTTCCGCAGGTCGGCCGCGTCGAGATCGGCGATTTCGTGGAAATCGGGGCCAATTCCTGCGTGGACCGCGCCGCCCTGGGGGTCACCTCGATCGGAGAGGGCACCAAACTCGATAACATGGTGCATGTGGGGCACAACTGCCGGATCGGCCGGCACGTGGTGGTGGCGGCGCAAACCGGATTTTCAGGCGGAGTGGTGGTGGAAGATTACGCGATCATCGGGGGTCAGGTCGGGATCGGCGATAAGGCGCGGATCGAGTCGCGCGCCACGCTCGGCTCCGGATGCGGCGTGTTGACGTCGAAGATCGTGCGCTCGGGCGAGACCGTCTGGGGCACGCCGGCGAGGCCGCTCAAGCAGCACCTGGAGCAACTGGCCAACCTGGCGCGCCTGCCGCAACTCCGGCGGGAAGTCGCCGACCTGAAGCGGCGCCTCGCGGAACTGGAGGCTGAAGTTTAATGCTGGTGGTTGTGGGCGGACACTCGAGGAACATCGGAAAGACCTCGGTTGTCGCCGGCCTGATCCGAAAAATGCGGAGCCGCCACTGGACGGCCGTGAAGATCACGCAATACGGCAACGGCGTCTGCGCGCGCGATGGCGGGGCGTGCGAGTGCGACCCGGGGTCGGAGCATCCCTTCGCGATCAGCGAAGAATACGAGCCGAACGAGACCGACTCCGGCCGGTTCTTCGCGGCGGGGGCGGAGCGGTCATTCTGGCTGCGGACGCCTTCGGGCGAACTGGCGCGGGCCGCGGGAACGCTTCGCAAGATTCTGGACCAGAGCGAAAACGTCATCGTCGAATCGAACAGCGTAGTGGAACTGGTGCAGCCGGATGTGTTTTTGATGCTGCTCGATTTTTCCTGCGAGGATTTCAAGCCCTCCAGCATGCGCTTTTTGGATCGCGCCGACGCCTTCGTCGTGATCGACCGCGGCATCAACGCTCCGCTTTGGGCGGACGTGGCGCGCGGTATGTGGGACACTAAGCCGCAGTTCCTCGTCAAGCCGCCGCGCTATGTAACCGCCGAAATCGCGGACTTCGTGGCCGCGCGGTTCCCGATGGCGACGCGCTAGTCGGTAGGGCAGGCCTGTCCATGCGCCGAAGGCGCGCTCCGCACGCCCTGGGCAGGCCAGGAGGCCTACCCCACAAAACCTGGCGCGGATGCATGGTGGTTGCGCGGTTCCCGATGGCGACGCGCTAGTCGGTAGGGTAGGCCTGTCCATGCGCCGAAAGCGCGCTCCGCACGCCCTGGGCAGGCCAGGAGGCCTACCCCACAAAACCTGGCGCGGATGCATGGTGGTTGCGCGGTTCCCGATGGCGACGCGCTAGTCGGTAGGGTAGGCCTGTCCATGCGCCGAAAGCGCGCTCCGCACGCCCTGGGCAGGCCGGGAGGCCTACCCCACAAAACCTGGCGCGGATGCATGGTGGTTGCGCGGTTCCCGATGGCGACGCGCTAGTCGGTAGGGTAGGCCTGTCCATGCGCCGAAGGCGCGCTCCGCACGCCCTGGGCAGGCCAGGAGGCCTACCCTACAGTCTCAGCCGCCTCGCTCGACGGAACCCGCCAGCAGGGGAAGCCCGAGCGACTCGTCCGAGCACTCCGCCACCCGGTTGCGGCCGCGATTCTTGGCTCCATAGAGGGCGAGATCGGCCTCGCGGACCAGGGCATCCGCATCGCGGGGGGCCGCCGGATCGCGGAAAGAGAGCCCTATACTGCACGTGATGTGGACCGGGCCTTCGTCGATCATGCAGGGTTCGGCGCCGACCGCGCGCAGGATCCGCTCCGCCTGCAGCCGTGACGAGCTGCCGTTGCAACCGGGCATCACGATCAGGAATTCCTCGCCGCCGTAACGGCCGACCGAATCGTAGCAGCGTACCGCCGCTTTCATGCGGCGCGCCGTCTCCCGCAGCACCGCATCTCCGGCGAGATGGCCGAAGGTATCGTTGATGTCTTTGAAACGGTCCAGGTCCACCAGCAGCACCGCAAGGCCGTGGTTTTCGCGCGCGCCCCGTTCCAGTTCTTCGCGCAAGGTCTGAAGAATGCTCGAACGGTTCCACAGTCCGGTAAGACCATCGTGAGTAGCCTGCTCCCGCAGGGCTTCGCGGGTCTGGAGAAGCTCCTGCTGCAATTCCAGGATCCGCTTTCCCGCGCGCAACCGGACGCGCAGTTCGTGGGAGTGGAACGGCTTTCTCAGGTAATCGTCCGCTCCCGCTTCCATGCCTTCCACCAAGTCCTGCGATTCGGTGCGGGCCGTCAGGAGCACGATATAAACGTAAGGTTCTCGACCGTTCGCGCGGACTCTGCGGCAAATCTCAACACCATCCATGCCGGGCATCATCCAATCGAGGAGTGCCAGGCGGGGGGCATTCTCGGATTCGAGGATGCTCCACGCTTCGTTTCCGTCTTTGGCGATGATCACCTCGTAGCCCCAACGGCTGAGCATCGCTTTCAGCATGGACTGAAAAACCGGGTTGTCCTCCGCAGCCAGAATCCGGAGCCGGGCCGGCGGCTCCGTGCCCGCCATCCCAAAACAGTGAATCTCTCCGGCGCTCAAGGTTCCTCCACGGGTTCTTATCGGCTGTCCCGTGGAAATCATCAGCCTTTAGGGAACGAAATTCACCGCAGTGGTGTTGCCGCCGCAGACCAGCACCCCTACCTTCTCCCCCGGCTCGGGGCGGTACCTTCCGGAAAGCAGCGCCGAGAGCGCGGCCGCTCCGCCCGGTTCCGCCACGATCCGCAGCACGTCCCAGAGAGTCTGCTGCGCCGACACGATGGCCTCGTCGGGCACCAGGCAGGACCGGCTGACGTACCGCTGGGCGACCGGGAACATCATCTCGCCGACGCGCTTCGGGGCCAGGGAATCGGCCGCGATGCCGCCCGCCTCGGCATCCACGGGATGGCCGGCCTCGAGCGCCCGGGCCAGGGTCGGGGCCTTCTCCGGTTCCACGCCAACGATTCGCACGCGCCCGGCATACCACGCCGCGATGCCGCCGATCAGTCCGCCGCCGCCGACGGCAACCAGCAGGGTATCCAGTTCGGGCGCCTGCTGCTCGAACTCGAGCCCGGTGGTGCCCTGTCCCAGCAGCGTCTCCCTCTGCTCGTAGGCGTGGATGCCGAGGGCGCCGGATTCCGCCGCCCACTGCCGGCTGGCGGCGAGGGCATCGTCATAGCGCTCCCCGGTGACCACCAGGTCGGCGCCATATCCCCGGATGCGGGCAATCTTGGCGGGCGAAGAAACGCGCGGCACAAAAATGCGCGCGGGCTTGCCGAGTTTCATCGCGGCATACGCGACCGCCGCTCCGTGGTTCCCTCCCGAAGCGGCCACCACACCGGCCGGCGGAACGTCGCGCAGCAGCAGGTTGGTCATCGCTCCGCGGGTCTTGAAAGAGCCCGTGTGCTGAAGCAATTCCAGCTTGAGGCTCAGCCGGATGTTCATCAGGCCGAAATCCTCCCCGGCCATCTCCACCACGGGCGTGCGCCGGATGTACGGCCGGATGATTTCGTAAGTGTTCGCGATCTCGTCGCGGGTAAATGCGGGTGCGGGTGTCAAGCGGAGTCCTTCCCTGCAAGGCCGGCTTTCGCGGGCGGTTCGGTGAGGTAGCCGCGGAAGTCGGCCCATCCCCAGGCGGCGGCTGTCAATGTGCCGAATGCGCCGGCAACCAGGCCGATGGTGCGCGGGCCCACATACTGCGAGGCGATCCCGGCCGCTGCCATCGAGACGATCATCACCGACCAGCGCAGCGATTCGAGGGTGGCGAAGACGCGTCCGCGATACTGGTCCGGTGTGTGCCGCAGCAGTTGCGAGTTATTCAGTACCGAGGTCACGGCCATTCCCACGCGGGAGAAGAGCATCGCGACGAGCGCCGCGGTGTACGATTCCAACTGGCTGAACAAAATGTACGCCGCGCCGTGCAGCAGGTAGGAGGCGGTGACGGTGCGTTTGTATCCGGCGAAGCCTACGCGCTTTCCCGCGATATGCCCGAGCGCCCCGCCCATCAGCAGGCCGATTCCCGCGAAGCCCCAGATGGAACCGATGCCCGATGCGCCGCGATGGAAGACCTGTTCTCCGAAAAGGGCGAACAGGATCTGCGCCGCCCCGCCGCCCATGGCCCAGCCCACCGAGATCATCGCGATCCCCATCATCAGGGGCACGCCCCGCATGTACGCCAGCCCTTCCCGATACTCATGCCACGGCCGGACCGCGGCTCCTTCGCGCCGGGGAGCGCGAAAGCCCGACGCCATGGAAATCCTCCAGATCGCGAACGCGGAGAAAACGAAGGAAAGCGAGTTGATGAGGAAGGCCCACGCGTATCCGAACCGGGCCGCGCTGAAACCGGCGAGCAGCGTTCCCGCGGTCAGCGTCGCCCACTGCGTCGTCTGGGTCAACGAGTTCGCTGTGTGCAGTTCCTCCTCGCTGGCGATGGTCGGCAGAATTGCCGCGCGGCCGCTGGTGAAAAACGGCGAGGCGAACATCAGGAGGGCGCTCAGCAGATATAGCAGCCACGGCCGGGGCTGATGAATGGTCAACAGAAACGCCAGCGCGACCACTGCGCGCACCACGTCGCTGGCGATCATGACCCGCCTTCGGTCCATACGGTCCAGCACCACTCCGGCGATGGGGCCGGCCAGGACGGCGGGGATGGCGCGCGACAGCATCACGCCCGAGACGACGAGCCCGGACCCGGACTTCTCCATCACCAGCGCGAACACCGCGATGTTGTTGAAGTAATCACCCGTCTCGCTGACCACCTGCCCCAGCCACATGTTGCGGTAATTGTGATTCCGGCGCAGCAGTGCCGCGAGAGACGTCATGAACTTTCCATCATAACCGAGCGCTGTTCGCAGCCTCGCAAAACGGCCGGCGGCGGCGCCATGAAACCCCGCCGCAGCCCAGAATCTGCGCTCCTCCGCGTAGCGGCGGCATCGTCCTGCCCAGGGGGTGAAGAGTGGGAGGGTTCAGCAATCATATCTCGCGCACTCTGCTTTTATTGGGAGTGTGCTTATCGGCGCCGGCACAAGCGCCGCCTCTCCACACGGGGTCGGCATCCAGGGACATGGAGCCGGTCACCAACATACTGGTCCATTCCGACCTGGTGCTGATTCCGGTCACCGTCACCGATGGCAGAGGGCGGCCGGTGCTGGGGCTGCAAAAGGACCAGTTCGAACTCTACGAAGACAAAGTACAGCAGGCGATCACGCATTTCGATAGCGAGGACGCGCCGGTTTCCATCGGCCTGATCTTCGATGCCAGCGACAGCATGCAGCCCAAACTCTACCAGGCGCGCGCTGCGGTGAGCGAGCTTCTCGCCGACGCGAACCCGCAGGACGAATTCTTCCTGGTGCGGTTCAGCACCCGTGCAGGCCTCACGGTACCGATGACCTCGGACCGGGACGAGATCCGGGACCGCGTGAATTTGATCGAGACGGGCGGTTCGACCGCGCTGCTCGACGCGGTGCGGCTAGGCGTAGAAGAAATGAAGCACGCGCACAATGTGCGAAAGGCGCTGGTCATCCTTTCGGACGGCGAAGACAATTCCAGCCGTATAACGGAAGGCCAGCTGCGGGAGATCGTGCGGGAATCGGACGTGCTGATTTATTCGGTCGGCATCGGCGAGCAGAACTACATGCAGAGCTTCGGGAACCCGAGGCTCACCGGCTCGGCGCTGCTGAATGAGATCTCGACGCAGAGCGGAGGCCGCCTGTTCGAGGTCAACAAGTTGAAACAGCTGCCCGCCGTCGCAACGACGATCGGGTCATGCCTGCGCAGCCAGTACGTGCTGGGTTACGACCCGAGCAACCTGGAAAGAAATGGCAAGTACCGCAAGATCAAATTGAAGGTGACCAGGCCGAAGGGTTTTCCCAGGCTGCACGCGGCGTGGAGGCTGGGGTATTACGCGCCCTCGGAATAGGGTAGGCCTCCGGCCCCGGGCACGCGCCGGAAGGCGCGCTCCGCACGCCCTGGGCAGGCCGGGAGGCCTACTCTACGTTGACCACGCGGTCCAGTTCCAAAAATTCGCGGATGTGCGGATGCGTGGATTTCGAGAGTTCGGAAACCGGCCCGAAATAAATCACTCCGCCCTCGTATAGGAATACGACCCGGTCCGCTACCTTGTACATCAGGTCGAGGTCGTGCGTGACCACCACCGACGTCAGCTTCAGTTGCCGTTTCAGGCGCAGCATGAGGTCGCCGACCTGGTCGGACATGATCGGGTCCACCATGGTGGTGGGCTCGTCGTAGAGGACACACTGCGGCTGTGCGGCCAGCGCGCGGGCGATGGCCACCGCCCGCTTGTAGCCGGTGGACAGGTCCGCCGGGTAGGCGTCGCGGAAGGCGGTGATATCCACCATTTCGAGAAGGCCGTTGACGACATCCTCTTTGTTCCGGGCGTTGTAGTCTTCCCTAAGTTCCAGTGAGAACAGGACATTTTCCGCTACCGTGAGGGAATCGAACAGCGCTCCGGACTGGAACACCATCGTCACCTTTCGCCGGATGCGGCGCATTTCCGCCTCTTGCATGTCGGTGATGTCTTCGTGCGCGGCAATGATGCGGCCGCTGTCCGGTTTGAGGAAACCCATGATGTGCGAGAGGGTTACGGACTTTCCGACGCCGCTCCTGCCGATGATCGCCACGGTCTCGCCCGGGTTCACGTAAAAGTTGGAATCGACCAAAACCGGGTGGTCGAACGTCTTATACACATGCCGGAACTCGATGTAGTGCGGGTAGGGATCATTGTCCGGCATAAGCTTCCCAGTCCTCAGGGGTGTTGACATTATGAAACATGGCGGATTCCGGGACCTCCAGCCGGCACGTCCGAACGGATTCGAACGCCTCAGCGATCTTCCGGACGCCCGCCGCGAACGCGCGCTCGAGCGCGGGCGCCGCCCGGATGTGATAAATCGCACAGAGCGGCTCGAGATGACCGGACGGCAGCATGGGAACGAGGACGTCCGCTGCGGCGAGTTCGGCGCGATCGAAGAGGCCGCGAAGGAAATCTACGGTGAGTCCGGGCATGTCGCAAGCCGCGATCAGGTTCCAGGCGTCAGCCGAATGGGCCAGGGCCGTAAGAATTCCCCCCAGCGGACCTTCGCCGGGATATGCATCCGGAACGGCCGGAAAATCGAGGCGCTGGTACAACTCGGGGCTTCCTACCAGGCAGGCCGACCCGGCCGCCTCCCGCACCGTGCGGGCGACGCTTTCCACCAGTGTCGCGCCGCGATACGGAAGCAATGCCTTATCGCGGCCCATCCGCGAGCTGCGGCCCCCGGCGAGCACGAAACCCGCCCGGGAAACCTCTGCCCGGTTGCCTTCGGCCCGCATCACACAGAAATGATAACATTGAACTTCACGGCGCTCCGCGCACCCGGGATCAAAACATTTTGATGCGCATTTGTTTTAGGCTATCATTGTGCGTGGGATTGGCGGCGGCCGCACTGTCGGGTTCCGACCTTCCGGGACACTCGAAGCGCGTCGTTACCGTCGTGCGTCCTGACCCGCGCAGCGGGAAGCTGGTGAGAAGCGTGCTCGTGACCGCCAAATTCGCCGGTGAACACAAGGTTTCCGTCAAGCCGGCGGAAATGCCTGTGGCCGCGGGGGAAACTGCTGCCAGCCTGGACGAAGCGGTTCGCATGATTGCGTCGCAGCACTCGCTTTCGCCCCAGCTCCTTCATTCCGTAATCAAAGTGGAAAGCGGCTACAACCCTCTGGCGGTCTCTTCCAAGGGAGCGCTGGGGCTGATGCAACTGATCCCGGCCACCGCGCGGCGGTTCGGTGTGGCCAACGCGTTCAACCCGGTGGAGAACATCGAAGGCGGCGCCAGGTATCTGCGCTACCTTCTGGATTTATATAGCGGCAATTATCCGCTTGCGCTCGCGGCCTATAATGCCGGCGAGCAGGCGGTGGCAAAATACGGCGGCATTCCGCCATATCCCGAAACGCAGGATTATGTCAATCGCGTGAGCCGGCAGATGCAGTCCGGGCAAGGGGCTCCGTCCGCACCGAAAGCCCAGGCTGCTATTGGAGGCGTTCCGGCCCCCACCGGACCGGCGCACATTTTGGAGATTCGTGAACCGGACGGCACGGTACGCTACGTCTCTCAATGAAGACCAACGTATGAAGCGGCTAGGCTGGCTGGTGCTCTCGGTTGCGGTTCTGGCAGGGCAACCCGGTCGCGCGGCCGGCCACTCCATCACCGCCGTACGCCACTGGTCGCTGTCCGACGTGACCCGCATTGTCATCGAGGTTTCGGGAGAATTCGAGTACCGCAGCGACCGTCTGCATAACCCGGAGCGGATCTATTTCGACGTTGTGGGGGCGCGGCCGTATATCGAAGGAAGGCGATCGTTCACCGAAGATCTGCGGGATCCGCTGGTCTCGCGCATCCGCGTGGCGCTGCATGCGCCGGAGGTCAGCCGCGTGGTGCTGGACCTCAATGGCGAGATCGACGTGACCGCGTCGCGGCTGGCCAACCCGAACCGGTTGATCATCGAACTGCGCAAGGCGGCCTCCACCGCGCCCGCACCCCGGACCGTATCCGAAGCGCCGCCTGCCACCGCGTCCCCGGTGCCCGTCGCTGCTGCCAGGACCAGCCCTCCGGCCGCTCCCGCTCCCGTGCAGACTGCCAAGGTAGAGGCTCCTAAAATAGAGGCTCCCAAAGTAGACACGGCCAAGCCGGCCGCCGCCAAAGCGCCGGCTGCAAAGCCGCCGGTCTCGAAGCCGCTTCCGAAGCCGGATTCGCCCCGGACGGAAAGCCCGGCCGCAGTGGACAAGCCGAAGCCCGATAACGCGAGGACAGAGACCCCTTCCGCCCCGTCCGCTGCCGAACTGAGCAAGGGTGCCCGACATACTAGCGACGGTAAGACCTCGCTCGTGCGCGCGCTCGGCCTGAAGATCGGACGCGTCGTCATCGACCCGGGCCACGGCGGGCACGACCAGGGTACCGAAGGTCCGCACGGGCTTCTCGAAAAAGACCTCGTGCTGGACGTCGCTCAACGGGTCGGCAAGCTGATCGAGGAAAAGATGAATGCCGAGGTCATCTACACCCGGACGGACGATACGTTCATCCCGCTCGAAGGCCGTACGGCGCTGGCGAACGAGAAAAAGGCGGACCTGTTTTTATCGATCCACGCTAACTCGTCTCCGGTGCCGAGGATCTCTGGAGTGGAGACCTACTACCTGAACCTCACCACTGCCCGGGATGCGCTGGACGTGGCCTCGCGCGAAAACGCCAGCTCCCAGAAGTCCGTTTTCGAGTTGCAGGATCTCATCCAGAAGATCACGCTTCAGGACAAGGTCGAAGAGTCCCGGGAATTCGCCTCGAAAATGCAGGGTTCGCTCTACGGATTCTCTGCCCGGTATTTCCCGAGCGAGAAAAACCGCGGCGTCAAGAAGGCGCCGTTCGTGGTGCTGATCGGGGCGCATATGCCCTCCATCCTGGCGGAAATCGGGTTCCTGAGCAACAGCCGGGAAGAAGCGCTGCTCAAGCGTCCGGACTACCGCCAGCGGCTCGCGGAGGCCCTGTTCCGGGGGTTGCAGCGGTACGCCGATACGCTCAGCCATTTCCAGGTGGCACAAGCGAAAGACGAATAGCATCCCAAGAAATTGCAGAAATTTACCGCAGCATCCCCACATTTCGGCTGTCGAATGCTCTCATTTGGGGGTATTGTCGCCGGAAACGGCTCGACGGCACAATGGTTTAAGTCCGACATGGCGAAAGAGGCCCGCTCCCTGAACGGTCGCGGCTCTGTGTCGGGATTGCGCCGCCTTTCTTTCAATGGAAGACCTTGGTCCGATAATTCTGGTAGAGGATCCGTTCATTCGGAACTACCTGCGCTTTCTGCTCACGCGCCACGGGTACAGCGTTGTCGAGTGTGAGCCGTCGCGCGCGTGTGAACTCGTGGACTTTACCCGGACCAATGTAGTGATTACGAATAAGCCGGAATCGTTCGTCGGCTGCGCAGCGAATCTCGCCCTGATTTATCTGGCCACCGCGCCGGATATGGATGTGGCGGCCAGGTTTCCGTCCTGCCGCGTCTTACGCAAGCCGTTTCAACCCGGCGAGTTACTGAGCGCCATCGAGCAACTGCTCTCGCCAGCGTAAGAAGGCGCGCTCCGCGCGGCCAGGCCAGGAGGCCAGGCCGGGAGGCCTACCCTACAAGGATGGTCAGGCCGCGGTCCACCCGCCATCGATCGTCATCACCGAGCCGGTGACAAAACCCGCTTCCGGAGAGCAGAGGTAGAGCACCATGTGGGCGATCTCGTCCGGGCGTCCCAGGCGTCCCACCGGCTGCCTTTGGTTCAACTCGGCGCGCACCTTCTCCTTTTCGTGCTTGTGGTACTTCTCCAGGTAAGCCTCGACGAACGGAGTGTCCACCGTACCGGGGCAAATGCAATTGACACGAATCCGTCCCGCATACTCAATTGCAAGCTGCCGCGTCATCGCAACCACGGCTCCCTTTGTGGCGCAGTATGCGAAGCGACGCTTGAGCCCCACTAAGCCGGCCACCGAGCCGATGTTCACGATGGAGCCCGAGGCCGCCAGCAGCTTGGGCATGGCCGCGCGAGTCACCAGGTACGTGCCGTCCACATTGACGCGGAAGAGACGGGAGAAATCGCCGGGCTCGGTTTCCTCGATGCTGCCGACCATGCCGATTCCCGCGTTGTTAACCAGGATATCGAGCCTGTCGATGGCGTCCATCGCAGCATGAACCGCGGGTTCGTTGGTGATGTCTAGGATCACTGCATGCGAGCCGGGCAGCTCCGCGGAAAGCGCCTCCGCCCGCGCGCGGTCGAGATCGGCAATCAGCACCTTCGCGCCGGCCAGCGCCAGAACCCGCGACGTCGCTTCTCCGATTCCGCTCGCGCCGCCGGTGACCAGCGCGTTGCGTCGATCCAGGCGAAAGGGGGGCATCAGCGGTCCACCATCGCGATCAGCCGGCGGTGCAGCTCGGCCAGTTTCGCTTCATCGAATTTCACCACTTGGCGGTCGTAAGTCATGAGTCCGTTCACTTCGCCTTCCACGTCGCTGGTTTGCGTGTAGACGGCCGCGGCGAGACCCTGCTTCACCAGCGGCTCGAGTTTTTGGATCAACGCCTCGTACGCGGACTGAAGCTTCGCGCGGTCGTCGAAACTGCGGTAGCCCCAGTTGCGCTTGTTCCACCATAAGTGGCCTTCGATCGGAAGTCCGAGGCCTCCGAATTCTCCAAGCACCGAGATGCGGTCGGGCATGACCGGGAACATGTTGGGGCCGGGGTATTCGTGCATGTCCTTCAGGTCGCCGAAGCCGCGATCTTCCCAACCGCTGGGGCCATCCACCAGGCGGGAGGGGTCGAGCGATTTCACCAGCCGCAGGACGTCGTTGGTGGCGTGCTGCCCCCATCCTTCGTTGAAGGGAACCCACACGATGATGCTGGGTGCGTTCGACAGGTTGTGGATCAAGTCCCGAAGCTCACGTTCCCAGGACGCGGCCGCTTCCGCCGGGAAGCTCACGTCTTCCGCGGCCCCTTTGCGAACGCCGCTGGGAATCGCGGACGTCATGGCGCTGGGCATGTCCTGCCAGACCAGGAAGCCGAGCTTGTCGCACCAGTAATACCAGCGTGCCGGCTCCACTTTCACGTGCTTGCGGCACATGTTGAATCCGAGCTTCTTGAGCGTCTCTATATCGGAGCGCAGGGCTTCGTCGGTGGGCGCCGTGTAGAGGCCGTCGGGCCACCAGCCCTGGTCGAGCGGCCCGATCAGGAAAAGCGGCTTGTGGTTGAGGAAGACGCGGTTGAACCCGGCGGCGTCTTTGCGCATTTCGACCTGGCGCATGCCGAAGTAAGAGCGCACGGCGTCGCCGCCTTGAACACCGATTTCGAGGTCATAGAGCGTGGGCGAATCGGGGGACCAGGGCGCGATCTCGCGCAGCGGCAGGCTGACCTCCCGGTTGGTCCGTCCGGTGACGCGGCCCACTACCTTGCCATGCAGGCGCGCGGTGGCGCTGAATGCGGAATCGCCGGAGGAGCGGACCGTGAGCCGCAGCCGCCGACCGTCGAGGTCCGGGACCATCGCCAGTTCGCTCACAAATTCGGCTGGAACCGCTTCCAGCCAGGCGGTCTGCCAGATTCCAGTCACGGCGGTGTACCAGATGCCGTTGGGGTTCAGCACCTGCTTGCCGCGGGGGTTCAGGGCCGTGTCCGTCGGATCCCAAACGGCCACCGTCACCTCCTGGGGAGTCTTGCCCGGTTTGAGGAGGCCGGTAATGTCGAACGTGAACGGGTCGTAGCCGCCTTCATGGCGCCCGGCGAGCTTCCCGTTGACCCGGACTTCCGCCTGCCAGTCCACCGCGCCGAAATGCAGCAGGAGGTGGCCGCGGCGCGCGCGGGGAGCGGTAAACGTCCGGCGATACCAGAGCCGCTGCGCGGGCGTGACAGGCCGTTTGACGCCGGAGAGCGCGGATTCCACCGGGTAGGGAACCAGCAGCTGCCCGTCGAAGCGATCGGGCCGGGCGGCATCTTTCGGCGCGATGGCATAGTCCCAGAGGCCGTTCAGGTTCGTCCATTTCTGACGGACCATCTGCGGGCGCGGGTACTCGGGCAGCGCGGCCGAAGCGCGGACCTTCGCGGTCCACGGAGTCGTGAGCGGGTTGTCGGCGACCTTCCAGTCCGCCGCCGCGCACAGGGTGGCGGCGCAGAGGAGCGCCGCCGAAATACGCATTCGCATAGAATGATCAGACTAGCGCACTGAGAGGTCGCGAATGTAGACGTCTTTGAAGCGCATGTCGCCTTCGCCGCCCGAGTGCAGTTGCAGGGCGACCCAGCCGTCCGAAGATCGCGGGTTCGGGTCAGTGAAGTCGATGATGGTGACGCCGTTCAGGATCCCGACCATGTGGTTGCCTTCGACCTTCATGAGGAAGTCGTTCCAGTCGGTGGGACGCATAATCTGTTCGTACTCCGGCGAAGGCCAGGCGATCCAGCCGCGGTTGTCGCCATAGAGGCCGCCGGTGTGATGGTCGAGCGTGCGGTCGATTTCGAACTGCATCCCCTTGGTGATCTCGACGGTGCCCGGCTTGAACTCGGTGTGGAAGTAGACGCCGCTGTTGCCGTCCTCTTCGCACTTGAAGCGGAGGGAGAGCCAGAAATCCTTGTATGCCTTTTCGGTGCGCAGGTAGCCGTATTCTTTCGTGACGCCCTTACCATGAATAGTGCCGTCTTCCACCGTCCACTTCTCATTTCCGACCGGGACCCAGTTGGTGAGGTCCTTGCCGTTAAACAGCCGCACCCATTGTTCGTTGGGCTGGGGGACGCGGTTGCGTGGCACCTGGGCGGATGCCAGGAACGGGAAGGCGAGCGCCGCGAGCGGCGCCAGAGTGATCAATGCAATTCGCATACAGACGATTGTGCACGGAAGAGCCGGCGCAGGCAAGCCAGTGCGAAGCGGCGGAAGGCAGCGGGCTTGACAGAGGATAATCAGGCCCGTAAAGTTGTTTGCATGACCACAGCCGAACCGGATCCTGCCGGAACGATTATCCGGATGGAGCGCGCCGCCATGGAGCGCTGGGGCCGGGGCGATCCCGATGGGTTCCTCGATCTCTCCGCCGCCGATGTCTCCTACTTCGATCCCTTTACCGAGTGCAGGCTGGATGGCATCGCCGCTTTGCGCTCTCTATACGACCAGTACCGCGGAAAAATCCACATCGACCGCTTCGAGATGATCGATCCGCGCGTCCAGGTGGACGGTGACGTCGCGGTCCTGACGTACCGGTTCGACAGTTACGGCAGCGAAGGATCGATGCATTGGAACACCACCGAGGTTTATCGAAAGGCCCCGGATGGGTGGAAGATCATCCACACGCATTGGGCGTTTCATCAGCCGAAGATCGCGGTTTGAACGGCCTGTTTCAGGCCAGCGCTTTTCCGTAGAGCGCGAGAAGGCGGCTCCATGCCTTCTCGGCCTGCGGCTCGTTGTAAACGTGCGAATCCGGCGGGCACCAACCATGGGCGGCGCCTGCGTATACTTCGATTTCCGCATGCAGGTCGGCCTTGGCGAAGGTCTCCTTGAGAACGTCCTTATCCTTCGGCGACCGTGCATCGTCGTTGGCGGCGATGCAGATCAGGAATTGCGCCCTGCTCCTGGCGGCCTGAAGGTGCGGGCTGTTCGGCTGATCGGTGACGAGTCCGCCGCCGTGGAATGTGGCCACCGCTCCGATGCGGTCCGGGACGGCAGCCGCGGTCCGAAAGGCCATCGGGCCGCCCATGCAGTAACCCTGTGTGCCGATCTTGCGGTTTTTGGCAACCGGCCGCTGCCCGTCCAGCCAGCCCACGAATGCCTTCGCATCGGTCATCTGGGTGGTTTCGCTCAAGGAGCGCGCGAGGGGCATCACGTCCTGGATGGGTGTCGCGGCGCCAGCTTCCGCGGTGGGCGCTTTCTTGACGCGGTAGAACGGGTTCACCACCAGCACGGAATATCCCGATTCGGCCAGCCGTTTGCCCATCTGCCGGAATGCGGGCCGCAGGCCGAAGATATCGGGCCACACGACAACGCCCGGCGCCGTGCCGCTCGCCGGATGGACGAAGTAGGAATCCGCGGAGCCGTCCGGCGTGGTTACGGTCACGTCCGATTCGGTCACCGTCACTGCGTCGGCAACGCGAGGCAGCATCATGGCAATCCCCGCTCCCAGCATGACGCCGAATTGCTTGCGCGTCACCAGGCCGCGAGCCTCGAACTCTTGCCGGTCTTTCTCAAAATGATCCTGATCGCACATATTCCCTCCTCGTTTCGCCGGCCGGTGGTGGGGTGGAACCGCGGCGTCTCGGAACATTATACCCGGCTGGTCAGCGGCCCACCGCGATGGTTTCCGCGGCGCGCTTGCCCATGCGGATGCAGTCGGGAATGCCGATGCCTTCGTAGGCGTTTCCGGCGACGTGCAGGCCGGGGATTTCGGCGAGGTGAGATTGCATCTCGGCGAGGCGGGCGGGGTGTCCCACAGTGTACTGCGCCATGGAACGCGGCCAGCGCGAAATCCGCGTGAAGATCGGGCGGGCGGTGACCCCGGCGATGTCGCGCAACTCCTCCGTCACGGCGGCCGTCACGGTCTCGTCGGATTCCGAAAGGATTCCGGCGTCTTCCATGCCGCCGAGGAAACAACGCGCGACGATCAGGTTCTCCGGGACGCGGTACGAGAACTTCGTGCCGACCCAGGTGCACGCAACCAGCCGGCGGCGCTCCTTTTTGGGCACCAGAAAGCCGAAGCCGACCGGCGGCGTGGAGAAATCGGCGGATCGGAATCCTACCGCTACTGTCATCGACGAACTGTAGACGATCCCGCCGAGGAGTTTGGAGAGACGCGGATCGAGCGAGGCAACGAGTGGGGAGGCGTTGTGCGCCTCGCAGGCGACCACGACGTGGGATGCGTCGATCCAATCGCCGCCGGCTTTGATGCGGAAGCCCTCCGCGGTGCGCTCCACGGTTTCGGCTGGCGCCTGGCGAAATGCGGCGCGGCCTTCGATCGACTTCGTGACCGCCTCCACCATCGAGCCCAGCCCGCCTTTCAGGGTGCGGAACAGCGGCGCGGTTTGGCCGTTGTGGCGGGTCTTGGCCCGTACGGCCAGCACGCCGCGTGTGAGGCTGCCGTATCTGGCGGCGAGGTCGACAAACCGGGGGAGCACGCTGGTGACGCTGAGTTCGGTGGGTTCGCCGCCGTAAATGCCGGAGAGCAGGGGCTCGGCCAGATAATCGACGGCTTCGCGGCCGTAGTGCTCCTCCACGAACTGCGCAACAGACTCGTCGCCGGCGTGAGGCGCGGGGGAGCGGAACAGTTCCATGCCCATGCGGAACTTGGTGCCCCAGCTCAAAAGGCGCGTTGTGATGAGCGGCAGGATTTTCGTTGGCACCATCATCATCAAGCCGTCCGGCAAGGGGACGAGACGGCCGCCCTTGCGCACGAACGTGACGCGGAGATGATCGTTGGAGCCGATCACATCGGCGGACATGCCGAGGTCGCGGATCAGTTCGAGCGCGGCGGGTTTAGCCGAAAGGAAGCTGTCGGGGCCGGCTTCGAGTGTGCAGCCTTCGATGCGATCCGTCTGGATCACGCCCCCGAGGCGCGGGCGCGATTCCAGGATCGTGGAGGGAACGCCGGATTTCGCGAGGTAGTAGGCGGAGGAAAGGCCGGAGATGCCGCCGCCGATAATGACTACTCCAGGCACTTATGAACCACCTTGGCGAGGGCTTCCGTGAAACCAGGGGAATCGTTCAGCGATTCGGGGCGGCGCACCATGATGCCGCGCGCGGCGGCATAGTCACGGAAGAGAATGTCGATGTCGTAGAGAACCTCCACATGGTCGCAGACGAAGCCGATGGGAGCGACGGTGACTTCCCGGAGGCCTTCCGCGGCATAGCGGTCGAGGCACGATTCCACGCTGGGGCCGAGCCAGCGGTCGCCGGTCATCCCCTGGCTCTGGTAGGCGAAATCCCAATCGGCGAGGCCGAGGCGCGCGGCGACGAGGGCGGCGGTGGCGCGGCATTCGCGGTCGTAGGGGTCGTCCTTGGCGAGGGCGCGCTCCGGCAGGCTGTGGGCGGTGAACAGGACACGCGAACCCGGATTCCCGATCCGCCCGGCGAAGGCCTCGATCAGCAGCGGTTCGTCGTGGTAGCTGCGCGCCCAGGAGATCTCGAACGGCGGGTTGCTCTCGGCGACCTTGCGCATGTAGAGCCCGATACTCATTTCGGAATACTGTGGGGCCAGGCACACCGCGGCCACGCGGCTTGCTTCGATTTTCGGGACAACGTCCTGAATGAACGGGTGCCAGTTGCGCATGGCGAAGTGCACCGGGAGCCCGAGCAGCGCCTCGAGCGCCGCGGCCTGGGCGCACGTCCAGCGGAGCAGGGGAGAGCCTCCGCCGATCGCGGCGTAACGATGCCTGACCTCTTCGGTGACTTGCGGATTGGCCGGCCTGCCGCCGCGCACGAAACCCAGATACGGTTCGACATCTTCCAGCCGTTCCGGCGCTCCGTGAGCGAGCAGCAGGACCGCCTGGTTCACGGCCGGAATTCCCGCACCATCTCCACTACGGCTTTGACGTTTTCGACCGGGGTTTCGGGCAAAATGCCGTGTCCGAGATTGAAAATATGGCCCGGGCGCGTGCCCGTGCGTTTGAGGAGCTCCTGCACCTTCGCGCGGAGTTCGTGAAGCGGGGCGAACAGGGCCACCGGGTCCAGGTTGCCCTGAATGGCGGAACGGTAGCTGATGTCCATCCAGGCCTGGTCGATGTTGATGCGCCAGTCCACGCCCATCACGTCGCCGCCCGCCGCGTGCAGTTCGCGGAAGAAGCCGGAAGAGCCGGTGCCGAAGTGGATGACGGGAACGCCGGTGGAGCGGATGCGCTCGATCAGGGCGCGGGAGTAGGGAGCGGCGAAGCGGACGTAGTCGTCCGAGCCGAGCGCGCCCACCCAACTGTCGAACACCTGAATGGCGCGGGCGCCGGCCGCCACCTGGAGGTGGGCGAACGGAGCCAGCACGTCCACGATCTTGCCCATGAGGCGCCGCCACATGGTTTCGTCGCTATACATCATCCTCTTGGTGCGGATGAAGTTGCGCGAGGCCCCGCCTTCGATCATGTAGCTGGCCATGGTGAAGGGCGCGCCCACGAACCCGATAACGGGTACCTTGCCGGCCAGTGCGCGGACCACCTGCTGAATCGCCTGGCCCACATATCCGAGGTCGTCCGTGTTGGTGGTGGACAGGGAATCGATATCGTCGGAGGTGCGGACCGGATTGTCGATAATCGGCCCTTCGCCGGCGGCATAGCGGAGCTTCAGTCCCATTGGCTCGATCGGCAGGAGCAGGTCGGCGAAAATGATGGCGGCGTCCACGTCCAGCATCTCGACGGGCTGCAACGTGACAGTCGCAGCAAGGTCGGGGCGTTTACAGATCTCGAGAATTCCGTGCCGCTCGCGGATCTGGCGGTACTGCTTCATATACCGGCCCGCCTGCCTCATAAACCATACCGGCCTGACGTCGGTAGGGCGGCGGCGGCAGGCGTCCAGAAAACGGCTGCTCATTGGAGCCACGCGCATGGCTGATCCATCCTGTCTTCGCAGAAGAACACGCGAAAGTCTTTTGGCTTGTGCTGGGCCGCCCACTGGCGGCCGTTGATGAAGTACGGTTTGGCCCACGCTTCGCTGTCGAGCGTGCGCGGGGCGATCACCGAAACCGAAACGCTGCCCTGCGCCGGATATCCGGTCCGCGGGTCCATAATGTGGGCGTAAATACGGCCTTCCGCCCGGAAAAACTTTTCGTAACTGCCGGAGGTGGACATCGACATGTCCTTGAGAAAAACCTGGGCAGCGGATTTTCGGGTATCCCGCGGGTCTTTGATGTCCACCCGCCAACCCTGGGGCGAGTCGGGCGGGGCGCCCATCCCGTAAATACTGGAGCCGGAGCCGGCCACGAGCGCAGTCTCGACCCCGTTGCGCCGCAGGACCTCGACCATGCGGTCCACCGCGTAGCCCTTGCCGATGCCACCGGGATCGATTTCCACGCCGGGACGGTCGAACCACACGGTCTGCGCTTTGGGGTCCAGGTGCATATGGCGGTAGCCAACCTTGGTCATCGCCGCCTGCACTTCGGCCCGATGGGGCAGGTGGCCCGTGCCCTTATAGAACCCCCAGACCTTCATTAGCGGCCCAACGGTGATGTCGAACGCTCCTTCGCTTTCGCGGCTGTATTCGGCGCAGGCGGAAAGAACGCGGAACAGTTCGGGCGAGATCTTCACAGGCCCAGCCGCCGCGCGCCGGTTTACTTCGCTCCACTCGCTGTCCGGCTTGTAGTTCGAAAGGAGATCGTCCAACTGCCGGACCTCATCGAAAGCGGCATCCGCTGCCGCTTCCATCCGAACCCGGTCGTATCCGTACAGCTCGATCGTATAGGTCGAGCCCATCGCGTCGGCGCTTTTTTCGAGGCGGAGCAGTTCCGGCCCGGGCGCCGCCACGGCTCCCGACAGAAACAAACATACCAGAATTTGTTTGAGCCTAGGGCTGATTTTGGTTGCGCCCACGAGATTTTTTCGCTCGTTTCAATAGAAAATCGATCCGGCTCTCCACATCCGGGTTCCGGTCCTGATCGAAATGCAGATCAGGAACATACCTAAGGGTCAGGCGGGTGGCCAACTCGTGCCGTAGGTATGACTTGGCGTGCTCCAGGGCGGCCATGGATTCCCGCTGTTCGCGTTCGGTGCCGCGGATGGCGACCTTCACGTTGGCGTAGCGCCCGTCGGTGCTCACGTAAACGTCCATCACCTCTACGGCCAGCAGACGGGGGTCGTCGGCTTCGAAGCCGACGATTTCGGAGAGTTCTTCCCGAACCGCTTCCGAGACCCGTAATGTGCGCCGTTCGTCCATGAAAATCGTCCCGCTTCCTCACGGTCGCGGCTCTGTGCCATTTATGCCAGCCATTCGAGCGTACACTCGGCCAGTTCACCGCCGAGCATCGCCGAGGCTTCGTCTTCCACCGCGCGCAAAACCTTTTCCGCGTAAACGCGATCGGAGGAAACCGTCACCGCCGACAAGGCCGCGCGCTGCCACAGGTCCTGGTGATCGATTTCGGCAACCGACACATTGAACTTGTGGCGAAGGCGGGCCTTGAGACCCTCGAGCACCTGGCGCTTGTCCTTGAGCGAGTGCGAATTTTCGAGCCGCAGCTCCAGGGTCAGGACACCGATCGCTGCCATCGCATTAGACGAAAACTTCGGTGGCGACGCGCTCCGTTACAAAGGCCTCGATTACGTCGCCCTGTTTTACGTCCGAATAATTCTCGAGCGTAATTCCGCACTCCTGGCCGGACCTGACTTCGCTGACATCGTCTTTGAACCGCCGCAGGGAGCTGAGCTTGCCGGTATAAACCACCACGTTGTCGCGCAGCAGCCGTACCTCGGATTTGCCGGTGATGGAGCCGTCGATGACCTGGCAGCCGGCAACGTTGCCGACCTTGGTAATGCGGAACGTCTCGCGCACCTCGGCCTTGCCTTTGTAGACTTCCTTAAACACCGGCTCGAGAAGGCCGGTCATGGCGCGCTTCATCTCGTCCGTCAGGTTGTAAATGATCGTGTGCAGGCGGACATCCACCTTTTCCTGCTCGGCCAGCGCTTCCGCTTTGCGCTCCGGACGGACGTTGAACCCGATGATAATCGCGTTCGACGCCGAGGCCAGCAGCACATCGGATTCGTTGATGGCGCCGACGCCGGAGTGGATCACCCGGACCTTCACCTTTTCGTTCGAAAGCTTCTGGAGCGTCTCGGTAAGTACTTCGGCCGAGCCGCCCACGTCGGTCTTGATGATGATCGGCAGTTCCTTCACCTCGCCCGACTCCATCTGCTTGTGCAGTTGTTCGAGCGTCAGGCGGCTGGACTTGGCCAGCGCCGCTTCGCGCGCCTTCTGGTCGCGGAAGTTGACGATCTGCTTAGCCTTGGCGGTATCGGTCACTACCTGGAAATCGTCTCCGGCTTCCGGCAGCGATTCGAGACCGAGGACTTCGACCGGAGTCGAAGGCTCCGCCTTGCGGATCTGCGCGCCGCGGTCGTTCTGCATGGCGCGGACCTTGCCGAATACAGAGCCGCAGATGAAGAAGTCGCCCACCTGGAGCGTGCCGTTGCGCACCAGCACGGTAGCTACCGGGCCGCGGCCGCGATCGAGCTGAGCTTCGATCACGGTGCCCATGGCCGGGCGGCCCGGGTTGGCCTTCAGGTCCTGCATATCGGCCACCAGAAGAATCATCTCGAGCAGAAGATCCAGGTTCTGATGGGTCTTAGCGGAGACCGGGACCATGACGGTATCGCCACCCCAGTCTTCCGGCAGCAGGCCGCGATCGGACAACTGCTGCTTGATGCGTTCGGGCTGGGCGTCCGGCTTGTCGATTTTGTTGATCGCGACGATGATCGGCACCTTCGCGGCTCGCGCGTGGTCGATCGCTTCGAGCGTCTGCGGCATGACGCCATCTTCCGCCGCCACCACCAGGATGACGATATCCGTGACCTTCGCGCCGCGGGCGCGCATGCGCGTAAATGCTTCGTGGCCGGGGGTGTCGATGAAGACGATCCTGCGGCCGTTCATGTCCACCTGATAAGCACCGATGTGCTGGGTGATGCCGCCGGCTTCGCGCCCCGCCACGTTGGCTTCGCGGATGGCGTCGAGCAGCGAGGTCTTGCCATGGTCCACGTGGCCCATGATGGTGACCACCGGGCCGCGCTTCTGGAGATCCTTTGCGTCTTCGGCGGTCTCCACGGCCTGCATGGCCTCTTCTTCGTAGCTGACCGTGGCGGTGGACGCGCCGAACTCGCGAGCGACTTCGGTGGCCAGCTTGGAATCGAGGGTCTGGTTGATGGCCACGAAAATCCCGCGGTCCATCAGTTTCTTCATGACCAGCGCGGCCTTGACATCGAGCTTTTCGGAAAGCTCCTTGACCGTAATGCCTTCGGAAATCGTGATCTCGCGGTTGATCGGCGGCGGGCCGGCTTCCACGTGGCGCCGCTGCGGGCGAAGCACTCTCTCTTCTTCGACACGCTCGCGCGGCTGCGGGCGGCTTGGCCGCTTGTCGCCGGGGCGTCCCCCGCGGGGCTGTTCGACGGGCGGCGGCGCGAGACCCGGCTCCATGCGGCCGCGCGACGTCGGATGCTGCGGGCGCGGCCCACCCGGCCGGCCGGGCGACGGTGCGCCGGGGCGGGGGCCGGGGCCGGTGCGCGCTACCAGCGGCTGGCCCGGGCGGATCGGCCCGCGATAAATGGGCTGTCCGGGAACCGGGGTGGCCGCGGGCTTCGGAATTCCCGGGCGCGGAGACGGCGGTGCCGCCGGCATGGAAGGTCTGGGGGCCGTCAGCTTGGCCGCAAGATCGGGCCTGGGCGGAACCACGGGACGAGCCGCGGGCTGCCCGGCCAAAGGTTGGCGATAGCCAGGGCCCGATGGGGCGCTGGGCGGCGGTGGTCCGGGACGGCCTTCGGGCCGGCGCGGAACCAGCGGCTGCCGCTGGAAGTTCACCGGGGCGCTGCCCGGCGCGGGACGGCCGGTTTCGGTGCTGGCCGGGAACGGCTGCCGCGGACCCGAAAGGACTTGCCCGGGACGCGGCGGACCCGCCGGACGGGGAATGGGGCGCGGGCCGGGAACCGTCGGACGGCCGGGCGAAATCACTGCGGCAGGCGGCGTCTGCGAAGGAGGCGGCGTTTGCACTGGCTGCATTTGAGAGGGCGGCGGTGGTGGTGGAGCAGGCGCCATGGGGTGCGGCGGTTCCGGTTTGGGTAATGGCTGGTGCGGTCCGACTGGCGGATGAACCGGCCTGCCCGCAAGCGGCGGCCGCACGGGTGCGTGATGGGCCATCGTAGGCTCGGACTTCTCCTCGGGTTGCGTCTCTACAGCGTCCGGGCGTGCGGGTTCCAGGGCCGGCTCCGGTTCGGGTGTCCTGGTGCGCGCTTCCGCGGGAGCCGATGCCGCTGCGTCGGGAGCAGCCCTTTCGGGACTCTCGACGCCGGCGGGCTCGCCGGCTTCCTCGGTCGCCTCTTCTTCGGGCTCCAGGTCCGGGACGTCCTGACCATAGAGCCGCCGCAATCGGATGGCGACGTCTTCATCGATCGAGCTGGAATGCGTCTTCTTTTCGGTGACGCCCAGTTCGGGTAGCCGGTCGAGGATCTCGTGAGCTTTCACTTCCAACTCCCGCGCCAGCTCGTTGATCCGAATCTTCTTCATAGAAAAGACTATCTGCTTCTATCTGACGAGACGCTCCTACTCGCGCCGACCCGGGGTGCCTTCCGGCAGTGATCCCTCGGACTGATTGTGAGTGGGGGAACCCGCATCTTCCATGTTACCAGACTGCTGCCCGGTTTCTTCGCCTTCTTCCGCCTGCTCCGATCCCGGTTCGAAACGTTCTTCCGGGCTGTCAGGATCATAGAGCGTGCCCGGAGGGTAGTTCGTTTGGGTTGAGGCCGGCGCAGTTTCGGACGGCGCCGGGCCGGGTTCGGCGTCCAATGACTCGGTATCCGAGCCCTGCACCTCGGCAACTTCGCCCGCCGACGCTGCGAAATCGGGCGCCACGGGAACGGGTTCCGGCGCCATTTCCCCCGGCGATTCCGCACCCTGGCCTTCCTCGAACTGGCTGTAGTACGCGTTGACGGCCTGCTGAATGTGCTCCACCGACTCGGGGTCGATGCCCTGAATCTCTTCGAGTTGTTCCGGCGTCATGCCGCCCAGTTTCTCGATCGTGCCGACGCTCGCTTCCACCAGGCGCTCGACCGTCTTTTCCGGAAGGCCGTAATCGATCAGCACCGACACCGGCGCGCCCGGGGCGACCAGGGCCGCCATGGCGGACTCCACCTCCTGGCGCTTCTCCTCTTCGCTCTTGATATCGATTTTCCAGCCCAGCAGCTTGGCCGCGAGACGTACGTTCTGTCCCTTCTTGCCGATGGCCAGCGAGAGCTGCGAATCGTCCACTATCACTTCCATGTGCTTCTCGAGGGGATCGACGACCGTAATGCGGCTTACCTTGGCGGGGCTCAGCGAGTGGGTCGCGAACACCACCGGGTCTTCCGAATATTCGATGATATCGATCTTCTCGCCGCGCAGCTCACGGATGATCGACTGCACGCGCATGCCTTTCATTCCGACGCATGCCCCGACGCTGTCCACATCGCGATCACGGCTTTGAACCGCGATTTTGGTTCGCTCCCCGGCTTCACGCGCGCAGCCTCGGATCTGCACCGTGCCGTCGTAGATTTCCGGTACCTCCTGCTCGAACAGGCGCATCACCAGTTCCGGAGCGGCCCTCGACACAAGCACGCCCGGGCCTTTGCTCGACTTGTCCACCAGGCGGATGACGCAGCGGACACGATCGCCCACACTGTAGCTTTCCAGGCGTGACTGTTCCTTTTTGGGGAGTTTGGCTTCGGTCTTGCCGAGATCCAGCACGTAATCCGGGCCTTCGACGCGCTTGATCGTGCAGTTCACCAACTCGCCGGTGCGGCCGGAGTACTCGTTGAAAACCGTCTCGCGCTCGGCCTCGCGGACCTTTTGAAAAATCACCTGTTTGGCGGTCTGGGCGGAGATGCGGCCCAAAGCGTCAGTGTTCTTGGGGATACGGATTTCCGAGCCGATTTCGGCATCGGGCATCACGCGCCGGGCCTCGGCCAATGTCATCTCGTGTACGGGGTCCTCGACGGCTTCCACTGCTTTCTTGATCGCGAACAGCCGGATCGCGCCGGTCTTGGAGTCCATCTCCGCGATGTAATCTTCGTTACTCCGATAATGTTTACGCGCGGCGATCAGCATGGCATCTTTGACCGCGTCCAACACGATCTGCGGATCGATGCCCTTTTCCTTGCTCAGTATTTCAATAGACTGAAAAATCGTTTCCAAGATACCCTCTTTGTCGCGATTGAGTGTTTCCGGCGGGCTACCACTCGAACTTCAGATTCGCCTTCTGAACCTGATCGAACGCGAACCTTATGACTTTCCCCTGCCCGGCGTCGAGTGCGATGACGCCGTCTTCGAACCCCGTGAGCGTTCCGTCCCAGTTCCGCCGCCCTTCAAGGGGCTCCCGCAATGTGAGCTTTACCTTTTTGCCTTGAAACCGCCGGAAATCCTGCGGTTTCGACAGCTTCCGCTCCAGGCCGGGGGAACTGACTTCCAGCGTGTAGCGGCCGCCGGGCATTACGTCCTCCACATCCAGAATGGTGCCCACCTGGTGTGACACCATCTCGCAGTCGGCGTGAGTCACGCCTTCCGGTTTGTCGATCGAGATCCGCACGAGGCGATGCCCGCCTCCGCCGCCTTTGACCTCGACTTCCACGAGTTCCATCCCTTCGGACTCGGCGACCCGCTGCGCGATTTCTTCGATTTTGGACGCCACTACCTGCTGCATCGTTCCGGGCGTGTCAAATCCAACAAAAAAGTGGGCTTTCGCCCACTCGTTTGGCTCGACACTCAACCATCATTCTAGCGCGTTCGGGCGGAATGGGAAAGGCCGGCGGCAAAAGAAGTGCATTCGGGCCCCCTCTGACGCAGAGGACCGCCGCCCGGCCCCGTTTATCCGTTCCATTGCGGGCAATTCGCCGGTTTCGGTGCGATTGAGCACGCCAAAAGGGGCTTCGTTTGTAGGAGTAGATACTCAGAAGTACTAGCCTGTAGGTGGGAGTCCTTATGCCCGCTGTAATGAAGCAAACAAGAACTCAAGCTGGCGCAGACCCCAAACCCGAGACGGCCCCCCGATATCCCAGACCGCCGGAACCTGGGTTTGGTTGTGTGTATCTCACCTCATCGGTCCGCGAAGCCGAGCTGGTTTCCACCATGGTGGAGTCGGATGGCATTCGCGTCTACCACGCCGATACGTTGCAGGACGCGGAAGCGAAGTTGAAATTGACCCGGGCGC
This sequence comes from Bryobacterales bacterium, assembly GCA_963796485.1. GTDB lineage: Bacteria > Acidobacteriota > Terriglobia > Bryobacterales > Bryobacteraceae > CAWCDJ01. The sequence goes on along the minus strand of CAWCLV010000001.1, from coordinate 2,256,434 downwards.
GGGTCCTGTTGACCAACACGAAATGCCGGAACGGCAACTGGAGGGAGGCTCTCGAGTTGTCCCTGCGCACTCAGCCTCAGGCGGCCCTGGTGGTGGCTGCCCGGCTGGCGGACGAGAACCTCTGGCTGGGAGTTTTAGAGCAAGGCGCTTACGATCTGATCGTCAAACCTTTTCAAGCCGGAGAATTGACCAGAATTCTTCGGAATGCACACACGCACGCCGCGAGCGGCGGACTGCGACGGATGACGGCATAATCCTACGGGGATCCTGCCGGTGTCCGGCGCCCCTGGCCGCTGCTCGAATGGCAACGGTCCGGCAGGGGCGCCCCTCCGATCTGAACACCAGCTCACTTAGCGATACTGCGCTTCATTCTATAACGCGCAATTCTCGCTCGCTTCCAATCACCCACCGTTCGGGAAAGGTACGTTAGCGAACTAATCGGCAGCGGCGCTGTGCTATTATCGCTGCTCAAGAGCTGCTTATGGCGGGGGTTGGCGTTACCGGACTCCTGATCGACTGGAGCAACGGGGATAAAACCGCGCTCGACCGGCTGATGCCGCTGGTCTATGAAGAACTGCGCAAAATCGCAAAACGCCATTTGCGGTCGGAGGACCCCGGCCTCACCCTGCAAGGGACCGCTTTAGTCCACGAAGCCTATCTCAGGCTGATCGACCAGAACCGGGTTCACTGGCAGAGCCGGCTGCATTTCTTCGCCGTGGCAGCGCAGTTGATCCGCCGCATTCTGCTGGACGACGCGCGGCGCCGGCACGCCGCCAAGCGCGGGGGACCGGCCACGCGGCTGACGCTGGACGAAGGGATGTTCGCCTCGGAGCAGGTCGATCTCGACGTTCTGGCGCTGGACGAAGCGCTGAACGGTCTGGCGCAACTCGACCCGCAGCAGGCGCGGGTGGTGGAACTGCGTTTCTTCACGGGGCTGACGCTGGCCGAGACAGCCGAAGCAATGGGGATTTCCACGGCGACAGTGCAGCGGGACTGGGTCACGGCCAAGGCCTGGTTGTTCGACCGGCTGTTCCGGCCGGGCGGAGCGGCGGCCGGCCGCACATGACCGCGGAACGTTGGAGCCGCGTGCGGGAAGTGCTCTACGCCGCCGCCGCGGTTGAGGCGCCCGCACGCGATTCTTTCTTGCGGGAAACCTGCGGCGGCGATCGCGACCTCCGCCAGGAGGTGGAACGCCTGCTCGCGGCGCTCGAAAAATCGGGAAGCTTCCTGGAACCCAAAACGCCGGCTGCCCCGGAATTCAGCGGGACCCGCCTCGGCCCCTACCTGATCCTCGAACGGGCGGGCCAGGGCGGAATGGGCACGGTTTACCGCGCCGTGCGGGACGACGATTACCACCAGCAGGTCGCTGTCAAGCTGGTAAAGAGGGATTTGGAGACGGAGCCCCTGCTGGCGCGGTTTCGCCAGGAGCGGCAGGCGCTGGCTCTCCTGAACCACCCGAACATCGCGCGGTTGCTGGACGGCGGGACCACCGCGGAGGGGCGGCCCTACCTGGTGATGGAATGGGTAGAGGGTTCCACCATCACGGACTATTGCCATGCGAAGCGGCTCCCGTTGCGCCAACGGCTGGGCCTGTTTCTTTCCGTCTGCGACGCGGTGGCGCACGCGCACCGCAATCTGGTGGTCCACCGCGATCTGAAGCCTTCGAACATCCTGATCACACCCGAAGGGGCTCCCAAGCTCCTCGATTTCGGGATCGCCAAGATTCTCTCGCCGGATGCCGGCGGCGAGGCACTTACCCTGACGCTGGACGGCATGCGGCCGCTGACCCCGGATTATGCCAGCCCGGAACAGGTGCGCGGCGAGGCGGTGACGGTCGCGACCGACATCTACTCCCTGGGGGCCGTGTTCTTCGAACTGTTGACCGGCGCCCGCCCGCATCGCTTCGAGACGCGGACTCCTCCCGAGATCGAACGCGTGGTGTGTTCGGAAGACGTGCGGCGGGTCAGCGAGGCTACCCGGGCGGAGGACGGCGTACCGGCGCGCGAACTGCGGGGCGATCTCGACAACATCGTCTCGAAGGCGCTTGAAAAGGACGCGGCGCGCCGCTATTCGCACGTGGAAGAATTCGGCGCGGATGTCCGCCGCTACCTGGAGGGCCGGCCCGTGCTGGCGCGGACCGGAACTTTCTGGTACCGGGCCTCGAAGTTCAGCCGCCGCCACAAGGCGATGGTGGGCACGGTGGGGGCCGTCGCGCTCGCGCTGACCCTCGGCCTGGTGCTGGCGCTCTGGCAGGCACGGGAGGCTCAACGGCAGAGTGCGCTGGCGGAACGGCGGTTCGACCTGGCCCGGCGCGTTGCGAACTCGCTGCTGTATGAGGTGAATGACCAGATTCAGGACCTGGCGGGCTCAAGCAAGGCGAGGGAGTTGCTGCTGCGCAGGAGCCTGGAGTACCTGGACGCGCTTTCGAAGGAGGCATCGTCCAATACGGCGCTCCAGCGCGACCTGGCGAACGCGTACGTCCGGGTGGCGGCGCTCCAGGGGATCGGCGGAGTATCGAACCTGGGCAAGCCCGGGGATGCTCGCGAGAGCCTGGGGAAAGCCACGGCACTGCTCGCGAGCGCGCTGGCGGCTGAGCCCGCGTCTTTCGAGATCCGCCGCGATGTTGCCTTGATCGACCGGGAATACGTATCGCTGGGCGGGGAAGAACAGGAAACGATGCGGCATGCGCAGGCATCGCTCCGGATGGTCGAGGACCTGCGCCGCGAGCGGCCGAACGACGCCGCCTTGCTCGACGACTTGCAGAAATCGGAATACGCCATGGCGCGCAGCCTTACCGGGCTTTCGCGCTACCCGGAGGCGATCGCATACTATCGCCGCGCCCTGTCGCACACAGCCGGTTCGCCGCCGGAGAACATCGCGCTGGACCACAAATCGCTTGGAGCGTTATTGATCAAGACCGGGGCGCTCGATGAGGCATTGACCGAATACCAGGCCGCGGCGGCAATCGATGAAGCGCGGGTTCGGGCCAACCCCGCGAACGGCCGCGCGCGGCTCGATCTCTCGTACGATTACGCGGATTGGGGCCTGATCCTGCTGATCATGAAGAGGGCCGGGCAGGCGGTCGAGCAGTACCGGAAAGCGGAAACGATCCGCGCGGGGATGGCTGCGGCAGACCCTCGCGACGCCCGGGCGGCGCTGTCGCTGGTTTCGGTCGGCTGGAGGCTGGGGCATGCGCAAGCGGCGGCTGGGGATCGTGCCGGAGCGGAGGCATCCTTCCGGAAGGCTGTCCGCGAGGGCGAGAGGATGATCGCCGAACTGCCGGATAAGACGGTAGGAACGCGGGCCCTGGTCGATGCAGTTTTCAACATCGGCCTTTATTACCGGGAGCGATCCTGCGCGGCGGCAATGCCGTGGTTTACAAGGGCGAAGAAGCTATACGCCGACCTGCAACAACCCTCGCCGAACCTGGCCGCGGAACTGGCGAAATGTGCAGCGCAGTAGTGCTTCCACTCATCACGGGTGGCGAGGAGGGCGCGCTTCGTGAAACAGGCGGCGCATGTCGCGGTCGATCTCTGTCAGGTGGGCATGCCGGGCTTTGAGCTGTGCGCCAAAATCGCAGACGAATCCGGTGAAGATGCCCAGGATTAGCAGCAGCAACAACGCTCCCAGAACGAGGTTGGTCACGGTGAGCCAGAATGTCCGGGGATCGCTCATGGCTCACTCCGCTGAATTTTTCCATGCATATCGCGGTGCAGCGTGTGCAGGAGGTTGCCCTGCGCGTCGCGCACTTCGATTGAAAAGGGAGTGCTGCCGAAGGCACGCTCCGGAGGTCCGCCGCTTGTTCAACATCACCTGTGGCACCGAGGGCTTCTTCCTCGAACGCCATCCCAAACTCGCGCCCGTCAACACCTTCACCGACGGCATCTTCCTGGCCGGCTGCTGCCAGGCTCCTAAAGACATCCCGGACACTGTGGCGCAGGCGGGCGCCGCCGCGGCCGAAGCACTGGCGCTGATCGACGCCGGATACGTCGAGACCGAGCCCAACACAGCACACGTCGGCGCGGGGTTCGAGTCCGGTCGCGAGCACCACCATGTCCACCGGAATGCGGCGGACAAATCCGGCGAGGGTATCTTCCACGCGGATGACCAGTCTGCCTTCCTCGGAGGGGTCGAGCACCCAGTCGGTCACTTCCGCCACGCGGCCGCGAATAAAGTGCACGTGCTCGTTCAGGAGCTTCTGGTAGAACTCCTCGAAGCCCTTTCCGGGAGTGCGGATATCAATGTAGAAGTTGAAAACTTCGGCGCCCGTGTGTTCCTTGATGAGGTGCGCGAGTTTCAGGGAGTACATGCAGCAGACGCGGGAGCACCAGCGGTGGGTATTCTCGTCGCGCGAGCCGACGCAGTGGATGATCCCGACGGTCCGGGGCTTTCGGCCATCCCGCAGGATTACCTCGCCGCCCGTAGGCTCGGACGCGTTCACCAGGCGTTCCACTTCGAGCGCCGTGTAGACATTGGGGTATTTGCCGTAACCGTAGTAGGGTACGCAGGCGGCATCGAAAGTCTGGAAACCGTTGGCGAGAATCACGGTTCCCACTTCAATCTGCTCGTGTTTGGCCTCGGCCCTCAAGTTAATGGCGCGGCGTTCGCCGCAAGCCTCGATACAGGTGGTCTTGCATTTACCGGATTTGAACTGAATACAGGTTTCGGGGTCGATGACCGGACCTGAGGGACGGCCTGAGGGAACGGAATGTAGATCGGCTTGCGCTTGCTCAGGCCCATGTTGAAATCGTCGGGCACCTTCGCCTGCTTGTAGACGCAGGCGTCGAGGCAGTCGAGGCACCCGGCGCAGAGGTCTTCATCGACATATCGCGGGTTCCGCAAAACATTTACTTTGTAGTTACCTACATAGCCACCGACCTTAGTAACCTCCGAGTAAGTCCATAGGGTGATATTGGGATGGCTGCGAACGGCGGACATTTTGGGGGTCAGGATGCAGGCCGCGCAGTCGAGCGTGGGGAAGGTCTTGTCGAACCTGGCCATGTGTCCGCCGATGGTGGGCTCTTTCTCGACCAGATAGACATGCTTGCCGGCGTTCGCCAGGGTGAGGTAGAGAAGTGGACGAAAGAGCCAAGGGTTGCGAGCTTCTCCAGGTGTTTGGGCTGGAAGTGCTCAAAGAAGGGAAACCGGTCCAGGACCGGCGCGTCGAAGGTCATCGCGGGCCCTCCCTTGCCAATTCCGATAAAACACCAAACCTAAGAAATAGTTAATCATTAATTTGATTAAGAAGTGAAAGGGCGGGCCGGGGAGACCTGCGCGCCCTTGCGGCCGCTGCTCTCGCTTTGTCGCGAAGATCTACAGCCTGTGAGTTACTGCGGATCGCCGATCACGGTCGTATAGCTGGTCGCCGGCAGCGGAATCTCGGCCTTGCCGTTCGTCACGGGAATCGGGCCGGACTGGCGCATCCCGTTTTGCGCGTCCGTAACCCAGACGCGCAACTGTTTGACGGCGGAGGGGAACCCGGCGACGGTGGCGGCGCGGGCTGCGCCGTTGTTCACGACGTGCACGGTGTAGATGCCCTCCGCGATGTTGCCGAAGGCGGCGCAGGTCAGGTTGGGCTGCTTGTCGCACGAGACCGGAAGTGCGAACGATCGCGGCGGCGTGGAGGCCAACTGCTTGAGGTTCCAGAAGCGGCGCGTAGGACGGAGCGGGCTGTTGTCATTGAAGATGCCGCCGCCCGCCAGGGGGGAGTAGTCGGCGGTCAGCTGCCATTGAAGGATCGACCTCGGCTGCGCGATGGAGAGGATCCTCAGGTACAGGTTGATCTCGTATAAGGCGAAGGACTGCTCGTTCAAGATCTGGGGATATCGCCAGGCGGCGGCGTCGGTGCTGCCCTCGGCCACGATCAGCGGCACGTTCAACTGGCGGGCGGCGTCGCGCCACTGGGCCAGGATGTCGCCGGTGCAGCCGCGCCAGGAATGGAAATCGACTGCGCCGATGTACCGGATCGCTTCGGGATCGTGCAGCGCCGGTTGAATGAAATCGATGGGATTGGCGTCCGACGTATCGCCGAGCGCCAGTTTCGTGGCCAGGCCCCTGCTTGCGAAGTACGCACCAAAGGTCTTGATCATCTCGGCGTGTTCGCGGCCCGTCTGGCGCACGTTGATTCCCAGGTCCGACTCGTTGAAGCTGAACATCGAGGCCTCGACGCCGTATCGTTCCTTAAGGAGGATCAGGTACCCGGCGATCGACTCCTTGATGCGGTCCATTTTTTCGGGATTGAGCGGATTGCCGCGGGGGCCTTCCTGCTCCGTAGGGGCAATGGTGATGTTGCCGCAGACCGGGGCGGGGCGCGTCATGCCTCCCGGTCCGAACCCGCGGCCGGTGGCGCCGAGTATCGCCCATCGGGGCGCCTGCCAGGCGCTGACGATCACGGGCATGCCTTTTTGCGCCAGCCGTTGCGCCATTTCCATGGCCTGCCGGATCCGGGGATTGACGTTGCCGGCGCGAGCCGCGGCGAGGGGGTCGGCCTCTTCCTCCGGCTGCCAGATGCTCCACGGCATTTCGACGCGGCCCCAGGCGACCCGCATATTTGCGAGCGAGTAGTCGATCACCTGGGGATCGGTGCGCGGGTTCTGCAGGCGGAAGTTACCGCCGAAGCCATCGAACAACTGGCCGGGCCGCGTCGCGTCGAGTGTGATCTCCACGGGCTTCCTGTCCACTTCGCCGGTGACTTTGAAAGCGAACGTATTCTTCGCGGTCTGGCAGGCGGTGGTCCTGCCCATCATGACGGCGAACAGCACCTGCAGGTTGTAGTTGCCCTGGCGGCGGTCGTCACGGACGATCACGAGTGTCGGCTCATTAAAGGTGACCTCGATCTGCCGGGTAGGAGAGATGAAACGGGCGCCGGTGGCTTTAGCCCGGAGATATTCGTTCTGGTCGCCGCCGCCCGGGGCAAGGGAGGTGCGTCGGGTCGCGGCGGGCTCGGGGGCGATCAGTTCCACGGAGCCCCCGGAGAACACGGATGCCGGAAGTTCCATACCAAGAAAAGATCCGCCGATTTCGGCGGCATAGGGAGAAGTGAACTCCAGATCGACTTTGGCGGCGCCCGGCCCGGTGTCTTGGACCACTTCATTCGCGGTCATGACCCATTCGGGCTTCGCGGGATCGCGAAAATCCTTGTCGGGCCGCATCTGCACGTAAACGGTCTCGACCCTGCCGTTGCGGGAGTAGCGGTTCTGCTGCTTTTCGCGCCCGGTGCAACTCACTCCGGCGAGTTCGGGCTGCGCCACGCACATGCTCGTGCCGAGTTCCAGAAGGTGGCCGTCCACCCGGAGCCCGGTAATGTTGCCCCAGGCCATGACCTCGGGCTGGGCGAACGCCGAACCTGCGAGGGCAAAACAGAGAATTATGAAGCCGGTTGTCCGAATCATCACCGACGATTCTATCTTGCGGCTCCCGAAAAGACGAACAGAGCACCGCATGGTATAGTCGTCGCTCTTCGAACCATGTCGGGAGGATTGCAAATGAAGATCGCGCGGATGATCGCGGCGGCGGTCGCGTTTTCACCGTGGATGATGGCACAGCCGGGAGTCTTCGAAGGGCACGGCGATGTCGGCACCGTTTCGCACAAGGGCTCGGTGGAATACGATGCCGGGAGCAGGACGTACCGGATCGTCGCCGGCGGCGAGAACATCTGGGGAACGGCGGATGCGTTCCACTACGTTTGGAAAAAGGTATCGGGAGACGTTTCGATCGCGGCGGATGTGAGTTTCCCGGAGACGGGAGGCGACCCGCATAAGAAGGGCGTGCTGATGATCCGCCAGAGCCTGGACGCGGATGCGGCCTATGCGGACGCCGCGGTCCACGGAGTCGGCCTGACTTCGTTGCAGGCACGGGAAGCGCAGGGCGCGGCGACACACGAGGTGCAATCGAATCTGTCCGCGCCGAAGCGTGTGCGGATCACCAGGATCGGGGCCTACTTCTACATGGACGTGACGGGAGAGGACGGTAACCTGCATCTCTCGGGCGGGTCGATGAAGGTGCCGCTGAAGGATCCTTTCTATGTGGGGATCGGGGTGAGCGCCCATAACAAGGACGCGGTCGAGACGGCGGTCTTCCGTAACGTGGAAGTGACCCCGGTGCACCCGGGCTCGGGGCAGCCGAAGCTGTACAGCACGCTGGAGACGGTGACGGTCGCCTCGACGGACGCGCGGGTCGCTTATGCCGCCCCGGGGCGGTTCGAAGCACCCAACTGGACCAGGGACAACATGCTCGTGTTCAATGCGGACGGCCGGTTGCACCGCATCGCGGTAGACGGCGGGACGCCGCAGTCCCTCGATACCGGGATCGCCACTCGCCTGAACAACGATCATGCGATCTCGTTCGACGGGACGATGATCGCGATCAGCGACCAATCGCAGGGGGACCACCGGTCGGTGATATACGTGGTCCCGAGCGGGGGCGGGCCGGCGCGGAGAGTGACGGAGAAGGCGCCTTCGTATTTCCACGGCTGGTCGCCGGACGGCGCGACGCTGGCATTCTGCGGAGAGCGGAACGGCAATTTCGACATCTATACCATCCCGGCGGCGGGCGGCGAAGAGAGGCGGCTGACGATGGCGGAGGGGCTGGACGACGGGCCCGAATATTCGCCTGACGGAAAGTACATCTACTTTAATTCGGTCCGCAGCGGTTTGATGCAAATCTGGCGCATGAAGCCGGACGGGGGCGAACAGGAGCAGGTCACCCCGGACGACGAATACAATAACTGGTTCCCGCACATCTCGCCGGACGGCAAGCGCATTGTATTTCTGACCTACGAAAAAGGCGTCAGCGGCCATCCGGAGAATAAGGATGTAATGCTGCGGATCATGGACGTGGCGACGCGCAAAATCACGATCCTGGCCAAACTCTTCGGTGGGCAGGGGACTATCAACGTGCCCTCGTGGTCGCCGGACAGCCGCAGACTGGCGTTCGTGAGCTATCAACTAATTCCGTAGGCGGCATCACCGGACCAGGTAATCCGCCAGGTGCAGGCCGGGGAACTCGAACGACACGCGAACCGGCGGCAGAGGTTCGAGTGAAACGAGGCGGGCATTGCCGACCTCGGCCCAATTCCGGTACCCAACCTGGGTCACGAAATTCTGGAGCGGCGGAAAGCCGGAGGCGGTGGGGACACCGCGCTCGACGGAGCCCTGCGGCACGATCCAGTTCAGGCGGCTTTTCGAATTGGCGACGGCGAGGGCGGCGCGCGGGGCAGGGGAGTAGCAAGAGAACGCGATCGCGCCATCGGAGTCCCGGGAATCGCGGCAAACTCCGACGTCCGGTACTGCGAGCGCGCGGCCCCGTGGGAGCGGGTAACTGAGGGAGCGGCCGAACCTATCGAACGAGAGAGAGCCGGAGAGATCTGCCGGCACGGATTGCGCCAAATCGAGGAGACTGCGGTCGAGGAAGACGTCGAGCCAGGCGCGGTCACCGGAGAAGTCGTGCAGTCCGCCATCCGCCTTTTGAGGAGGCCGGCCGCCGGGGAGTTCGATCCAAACGGTGATCCGCCTCTGTTCGAGAACGGTGCCGCTGGGGATCCTCGACAGGTGGACAGGAATATCCAGCGCGGCGATCCCTGGCCTGACGCTCGGCGCCATCAGGCTCTTGCGGTCGGGCGCGGGGTCGAGCGCGAGAGACGTCCCGCTAAGCTGGCTGGAGGCGCGGCCGAATCCCTGCGGGCCGATGATCGTGATCCCCATGAGGACCGCGGCGACGGCGGCGGTGAGCAGCCGCGCGACCGCCGTGCGGCGGCTGGCGTATTCGAAAACCAGAACCGCCCCGGCGCCCAGGACGACAACCGCGGCGGTGATGCCGAGCATCGAGCCGTTCAGCCCCTGGAATGCGACGATGCGAAACCGGGAAAGGAACAGCAATGCGAGTCCCGCCACCCATGCGGAAGCGGCTCCGGCCAGTGCGCCAAGGACCACTTGGCCGAGGTTTCGGGTGATGGCTGCCAGCGCCGCGGCGGGCAGGATGTAAAAGCTGGTGAAGAAGACCTGCCGCCAAAGCAAGGCAGGCAAGTGAGCCAGAATGGGGATGCCGAGAGCGGCATACACTCCGGCGTGATAGACGAGCAACGGCAGGTTGACGAACGCCGCGATAAATAAAATTTTGGCGGCCAGCAGTTCTTTCCAGGAGCAGGGACGGGTCAGCCAGTACTGTCCGTGTCCGGGCAGACTCTCCTGGTGGATCGCCGAAATCACGACCAGCCAGCAGGCGGCCGGAAGCGCGAAGGAGGGCAGGAAGTCGTAAACGGCCGTCGAATGGCGGGTGTACGTGGGATCGAGGACGGCGGCGAGCGCCATGAGCGCTGTCAGAACGGAGATCTGCGGCCAAAGATGGCGGGCGTCCTTCCGGAAGATGGCGAGGGTTCGGTGCATGGCTGTTTACTCAAGATCCGTCGCCCGCGGGGCGGCATAGTCTTTCAGGCGAATCTGCGGAATGGTCAGGTCGCGGTCGAAATAGGCGGCCGCACGCCAGGTCTCCAGGCGTACATCGACGCCTTCCCGGACCGAGAAGAGCGCGGACTCGCGCTGCCAGACGGAGCCCTGGGGCCAGAGCGGCGCCTGGCTGCCATATCGTAGGGGCGTCTCGGAAGGTCCGGTGCGTAGTGCCGCGTAGGCCGGTCCGCTGCCGGGCCAGCCGCAGAACGCGATCAGGTTGCGCACGCCCCGGACGCCGTTCGAAAGTGGGGGGCCGGGAATCAACTCGCAGATGCCCTCCTGAGGTAGGTGGGCGGTCCGTCCCGGCGCGCTCAGCGAAGCGGCGGCCCGGTCCTTAAGGAGAACCAGGGCAAGCGAGACGTCTATTTGCACGGGAGAATCTTGGACGGCGCGGTAGAAACTCCGGTCCACGTTCACGTAGAGCCAGGCGGGTCCCGCGGCGCGGATCAGATCCAGATCCCGGGTGGAACCAGCGGGGGTGAGGCCTCCTGCCGGCACCCAGCCGGAATTCCAGCGCGTTCCGTCCTTCGTTTCGATGTTGGCGGAGATTCGCTCCGTAATGACGGAGGCGCCGTCCGGGATTCCGCTTACGCGAACCGGAAGGTACAGCCCTTCCTGGCCCGGACCTGGAAAGCGAGACGCTTCGGCGTAGCTTACCGGGTTTCTATCGGCGGGGTCGAACGCGACCAGGACCTGCGGAAGTTCGACTGGCGGGGAGAACAGCTTCGCATGCAACATCCACCCGGCATGCCACGCTCCGGCATACGGAGTTGCCGCGGCGATCAGAACCGCGCCCGCCACGATGCCGCGCGAGAGCAGCGTCTTGCGGAAGGCATACTGCACGAGCAACACGGCCATTCCGGCAGCCGCGATCACGGCTCCCAGCGACACCGCTGCGATCCAACCGCCGGAGCCCGAGCCGGTAATCGCCGCGAAAGACTCGACGGCGGCGAGCGCCAGCACGGCCCAGAGGAGTTGGACGAGCGTTTCGGTTACGGCCGCGAGTGCGGCAGCGATCAGCGCGACCGCGCCAGCGAACGCAGCGGCGGTCGAGAGCAGCGGGGCGGCGTATCGCGCCGGCGACAGGCCGTTCACGGCGAGCGCGACAGCCTCGGCGGTCATCAGCGGGAGCGCGGCGAAGAGGGCCAGGAAGAGAAGCTTCGCGGCGAGGAGCCGGCGCCAGTCATAGGGCCGCGTGAGCCAGAACTGGTGGTCGCCGGGGAGCGTCTCCTCGTGAATCAGGCATGCGCCGGCGTAGAGGTATGAGAGCACCCACAGAATTTCGACCAGTCCCTCCAGAGGGCTGGAGAAACCGACGGAGTCGAGCCAGCCCATCACCGCGGTCAGGGCAAAGGCCGGCAGCAGGCGCGGCCAGAGGTGAGACGCGTCTTTGCGGAAAATAACGAGCACCTGGCGCATGTCGCGAATCCTCACGCGGCCGCCCGCCCGGCTTTCGCCAGGGTCACGAAGATGGAGCGAAGCGGCATTCCGTTCACCGCCATATCGTGGAAACCCGGGAAGAGGCGGCGAACGTCCTCAGGCGTGCGCTCGTCGTCGAACCGCGTGTCGATGAAGCGGATCACCGCGGCGCTGGTCTCCGGCTTGAGCCAGGTCTTCGGCCATTCGGCCGGCAGCGGCGGCGCGGCAGAGAAGGTCAGGACGATCTCGCGAAAACGTCCGCTCAGAGTGTCGAGTTCCTCGGAGAATTGCAGGCGTCCATGATCGAGGTAGCCGATGTGGCTGGCGAAGCTTTCGATCTCGGTCAGGTCGTGGGAGGAGATGAAGATGGTGGTGTTCTCGGCGCGGGGCAGAAAGCCTTCGATCAACTCGTCGCGCACGAGGGCGTCGAGGCCGGTGAAGGGCTCGTCGAGCACGATCAGTTTCGGGCGGTAGGCGAGGGAGGAGGCCAGCGCGGCTTTCATGCGCATGCCGTGTGAGAGGTGGCGCAGTTTGCGGTCGAGCGGCAGCTGGAACTGGCGCACCAGTTCAGATGCGAGCTCGCGATCCCAAGTCGGATAAAAATGGCTGAGGTATTCGAGGAAGTAGCCGACCGTCATCCAGCCGGGCATCTCCTGGTTCTCGGAGACGTAGCCGATCTGTGCGAACTGCCGCGGAGAAAGGTGGCGCGAATCGGTCTCCAGGACCTCCGACCACCCTCCGCTCGGCGGAAAGATGTTCATGAGGGTCTTGATGGTGGTGGTCTTTCCGGCGCCGTTGGGCCCGACGAGGCCATAGATGCTGCCTTCGGGTACGTCCATGGTCAGGCCGTTCAGCACCGGCGTCCGCCGGAAGCGCTTGGAGAGATTACAGGTGCGAATCGCGCAGGTCATGACTTCCTTCTTGCTCCTTTACCGCCGGTTACCAGGTCTCCTTCCCGGCTTTCGAGCTGTTCCCAGTGGCGCGCCAGCGCGGCGGAGACGTCGGCCAGCCGCATGCCGAGCTTTTTGGCCTCCACCACCAATTGCTCCACCTGATTTTCCAGCAGGCGGGAGCGCTCCGCGGCGGTTGAGGGCGGCGGATGGGCAACCACCGTGCCGGTGCCGGGCAGAACTTCCAGGAGGTGTTCGTTGAGGAGATGAGTGATCACCTTGTGCGCGGTGTTGGGGTTGATCTTCAGTTCCGCGCTGAGGGTGCGGACGGAAGGGAATGGGTCGCCGGGCCGCAGCTGGCCGGACACCAGGGCCTTTTTCGCGGCGTAGACCACCTGTTCGTAAAGCGAGACGCCCGGCTGGAAAACAACCCGGAATGGAATCACTGGTGTATTATGACGGGTAGTACAGTAGAGGTCAAGAGGGCGGCACCCGGGAGCGAGGTGCGCGAGAATCGATGCATATGCGCTCTACTGCTTTACTTCTTGGACCGGCACTTCTGCTTGCGTGCTACGTGCCGGTCGGACGGTGCGAAGCCAGGCTGCCGGGGATTCTCAGCAGCCACATGGTGCTGCAGCGCGAGATGCCGGTTCACGTTTGGGGCTGGGCGGCTCCCGGAGAGAAAGTCTCGGTTTCGCTGCACGGAGCCACTCGCGACACGGCGGGAGATAGCCTCGGAAGTTGGAGTGTCTACCTGCCGCCGGAGCCCGCGGGCGGTCCTTATCAACTGACGGTGGCGGGCAGCAACCGGATCGTCTTGGAGGACGTGTGGGTCGGCGACGTGTGGTTCGCGTCGGGGCAGTCCAATATGGAGATGCCGCTGAAGGGGTTCGCCGGCGCGCCTCTGAAAGACTCGGCGGAAGAGATCGCGCACGCCAACCAGCCGCAGATCCGGCTGCTTGTCATTCCGGATAAGTCGGCCGATTTTCCGCTGCGCGACGTCAACGCGTCGTGGACCGTGTGCGATCCGGAAACGGCTGCGAATTTCTCCGCGGCTGCCTACTTTTTCGGGCGCGAACTGGCGGAACGCGAGCACGTGCCGATCGGGCTGATTGATTCGACCTGGGGCGGGACCGTGGCCGAGGCGTGGATGAGCCTGGAAGGGATCGCTTCCGACGCCGGTTTGATGCCATTGTTCGCCACGCGCGCCCAGATGATGAAGTCGCAGGCGGATACGGCGGAGATCCTGGCCGGAGAGCGGCGCGACGACGCGGAGGCAAGAAAGGCCGGACGCGCTCCGCAACCGCATCCGTGGCGGCCGGACCCGGCGTCGTGGGCCCCGGCGGGGCTGTTCAACGGGATGGTGGCGCCGGTCTTGCCGTACACGATCAAAGGCGTGATCTGGTACCAGGGCGAATCCAACAGCCGGCTTTCGTTCGCCCCGATGTATGCCAGGATCTTCCCGGCGCTGATCGACGACTGGCGCGCGCAGTGGCGCGAGGGTAATTTTCCCTTCCTGTTCGTGCAGATCGCGAATTTCAAGTCGAACGCAACGGAGGCGTGGGCGGTCATCCGGGAGGCACAGCGCCGCGCGCTTGCGGTGGCGAATACGGCGATGGCGGTGACGATCGATATTGGCAATCCGGATAACGTCCATCCGGCGGACAAGCAGACCGTCGGCGTGCGGCTGGCGCTGGCGGCGCGGGCGCTGGCCTATGGCGAGCACGTCGAATACTCCGGCCCGGCATACCGTCAGGCGACTCCCGAGGGCGCGGGCATCCGCCTGTGGTTCGATCACGCGGCCGGCGGCCTGGTGGCGCGCGGGGGTGCCCTGCGGGGCTTCGAGGTGGCGGGCGAGGACGGCCGGTTCGTGAATGCCGAAGCGCGGATCGACGGAAAAACGGTGGTGGTGAGCAGTGCGCGGGTGCCAGGACCAAAGTACGTACGGTACGGTTGGGCCAACGCTCCCGAGGTCAACCTGTTCAACTCCGCCGGGCTGCCGGCTTCGCCGTTCACGTCGGAAGCCGCCATCCCGGCGCAGTAGGGTAGGCCTCCGGCCTGCCCTGGGTAGGCATCCGGCCTGCCCACGCGCCGAAGGCGCGCTCCGGCGCGCCTGGGCAGGCCGGGAGGCCTACGCCACATAGTGTTCCGATTGTTTTGCGTTCGTCACCGTAGTCGATCGTGCGCAGCAATCGGCCCGCTACTTCACGGTCGCGGCTCTGCGCTGTCGGTTTGCACAGAGCCGCGACCGTTAGAGCGGGCCTCGGCGACTTCCACAGAATCCCGAGGCCTACGCTGCTAGCGGCCCTGTTCGTCGCGCTTCCAATACTCCAGGGCGGGGCCTTTGAGGCCGCCCGGTCCGGCGGTGATCGCGGTTTTGCGGAGTTCGTCCATCTCCGAAGGGATGAGAGGTTTGAACCGTTGCGCGAACCGCACGTCGTCGTCGAGCTGGCCGGTGGTGCTGGCGCCCAGCGGTGCGCAGTGAACCGGCAAGCTCCAGACGTATTTCACGCACTCTTCGGGGTTCATGACCCGCAGCAGGAAGGCGTTGCCGAAAACCTTGATGGCCTGGATTCCGATGCCGCGCCGGACGGCGGCGGGCAGCACCTCTTTTTCGAAGCTAAGGTATGCGGGATCGGCCACATGGAGCGGCATCAGAATGGAATCCCACTTGTCGTAGGCGTCGAGCATGGCAAGGTGCACCTTGGGATCGTGGTGGCCGGTGAATCCGAAGAAGCGGCACTTACCCGCTTTTTTGGCGGCTTCGAAGGCTTCGATGGCGCCCCCGGGGCCGAAGATACGGTCCACGTCTTCCTTTTCCTGAATCCCGTGCATCTGCCACAGGTCGAGGTAGTCGGTTTTCAGGGCTTTGAGGGAGAGGTTCAGTTCGTCGCCGGCTTCCTTACTGGTCCGGCGAGTGCACTTACTCGTGATGAAGACGCTCTTGCGGACGCCGGATAGGACGTCGCCATAGACCTCTTCCGAATGGCCGTCCCAGTACGAGTGTGCGCAGTCGAAGTAATTCAGACCCAGGTCATACGCGTGGCGAACGTGCGCCCGGGCAGCTTCCTTATTTCGTAAAAGCGCCAGACGGGCGCCGCCCTGGCCGAAAATGCTGAGCTTGACCCCCGTGTTGCCGAACACCCGCGTCGGAGTGGTGCCTGATTGCGGCTTGGGCGGCCGCGCGTAGAGGCCAGTAATGCCGAGGCCGGCAAAGGCGCTCCCCACAAAAGTCCTTCGCCGCAGGCTATTTCCGTATTCCATGTGGCTCGTTTTACCATAGCGCCCGTCCGGACGCGAGCCGGGGGGACGAACCCGAACGATTTGTCCATAGGTTCTATAACTTACTCCAAACGAAGTACGAATCCATAAAATCCATAACGTGATACAATCCCGCCCATGAGAAACTCAGCAGTGCGCTGTCTGCCACCTGGGATTGCCGTCTCGTTGCTGTCTGTCTTCGCCACTTTCTGCTACGGCCAGGGGCAACCGCTAACGCCCGGGACCGTTGTAACGGGCCAATGTCAGGGACGCCAAACCCAACCTGGCTGCGTTTTGCCGAATCTATTCGGCTCCACCGGGCTTAGCCTGTATCCGAATCCGGGGTTTCCCCATTACGCTCACTTTATCGGGTCGGCACAAACCACTCTCAACCAGACCTTGAGCAGTGCGATTGCAACGCAACTGGCGATCCTGCCATTTATTTCGCCGTCCTCGGGCTTTACTTACAAGTACAGCAGCGAGGCCGGGGCTTTCGTGCGCACGACAACCAGTTTCGGCCCGATTTACGCCGAGCGCGCCGAAACCATCGGCCGCGGCAAAGTGTCATTCGGCGTTTCGTACCAGCGGTTTCGGTTCAGCAGCATCGACGGAACGGATCTGCATAAGATCCCGGCGGTGTTCTCACACGTGCCGGATACCGGGCCGGGCGGCGCATCCGAGCCGTATGAGGCGGACGTGATTCAGACGACGAGCAATGTCGACTTGAACATGGACCAGACGATGCTTTACGGCACGGTCGGAATCACCGACCGGCTGGACGTTTCGGTGGCGGTTCCGCTGGTATCGGTGCGGATGGGGGTCACATCGGGCGCCGGCATCCTGCGCGTTTCCGGTCCCACGTTTACGGTGCCGGGCGTGGGGACATTTCCGAACCCGCACCAGTTCACCGCCGATCCCAACAGCCTTTCGGCTGTGTACGCGAATAACGGCAGCGCGTCGGGGGTCGGGGACGTTACCGTTCGCGTGAAAGGGAATGTGTGGCAGGGCAAGACTTTCGGCATGGCGCTCGGGTTGGACGTTCGAACGCCGACCGGGAATGCTCAGGAGTTGCTGGGTTCGGGGGCGGCCGGCATCAAGCCCTTCGTTGCGATTTCGACGGTGGGCAAGCGATTCTCGCCGCACGTGAACCTGGGCTACCAGTGGAACGGCCAGTCGATTCTCGCCGGCGACGTGACCGGAACTACGGTGTCGGAAGACTCGACCGGGACGGTCGTGATTCAGAATGGGCCCGCCATCAAGGGCAGTCTTCCCTCGCAACTGTTTTACACGGTGGGCGCCGATGTTGGCGTTACGAAGGGGCTGACCTTTGCGTTCGACTATCTCGGGCAGGCGCTTTTCAATGCACCGCGGGTCTTTACGAGCACCTATGTTACCCAGAACATCCCAGGCGGGCCGGGATCGCAGGTTCTCAGCACGATCAGCGGGGGCAGGGACAACGTGGGCCTCAGCAGCGGAGCCACCGGTATCAAGTACAACCTGTTCGGCAATCTCCTGCTGAGTGCGGATGTGTTGTTCCGACTCGATAATAAAGGACTGCGGCAGAACGTGACGCCGCTGATTGCGCTGTCATACGCGTTTGGCGGGAAGTAGAAAAGCACCGCTTACCAGTGTGCGCGGCTCGGTAGATTCAGTGGCTTGCTGCTCTGAGACCGTGACCGACAGGAAGCTTTCAAACCGGGCAGGCCAGGAGGCCTGCCCCACGTACAGCGTAATCCGGAGTCCCCGCTGAGCCGCTTCCGCTGCTATCGGGTTTTTTCCATCGAGCCAATCAGCCAGCCGGACGAGTTGCGAACCAGCGTGACCGCAACTCGTTCGGAAACCTGCAAAACCCCCAGGATCTTCCCCCGGTAGACCAAACTACGGGTACAGGTCACGGTCGCCGAATCGCCTGTTACGGAAGGCTGTCCCGTGGGCGCCAACTGGAAGCGCAGCTCTTTGGCATCATCGAACTGCTGGCGGTAAGCTGCGGCCGGAAGGCCGCTCCAGATTTTTTGAAGGGTAGCGATGTCCTTTCGGTTGTAGGCCGTCTCGAAATCCTTCAACGTTTTCAGGACCGCCTGCTCGTCGGCGAGTTTCTTCTGTTCCTTTTCCCTCAGGGCCTGGGCGGCGCTTGCTTCGGCCGCAGCCTGGCGATCGAGGTCAGCGATCTTCGCGCGCGCGGCCTCTGCGTGCTGCCCCGTGCCGTGATGCGAGAGGTAGTCCTGCAACTGTCCTTTGTTGTTCTGGTCTACCTTATTCCAAGCCGTCTGCTCGGCCTCGCGTGCGGCGTTGGCCTGGGACTGCTGCCGCAATTCGGCGGCGCGGGCGCGCGCCTGATCGACGAGTGGGCCGCCGGCGGGGTGGTTCCTGACGAACGTGTCGAAATCGTCCGGGTTGTTGCTGGAGGCGATGCGCGACCAGTCCTGCTGCTCCACCCGCTTGGGATCGGGCTGGGGCGGCGCTTTCACGAGTTTCGCCATGGCTACGCGCGCGCCTCCGAGCTGAACGGTTTTGCCGGATGCAAACTGCTCGGTCACCTGCACGGGGCTGTACTCGTCTTTCGACAGCCCGACCGTGTGCTGTCCCGGCGAAACGTCGTGTCGAAATCCGCCTTTGCCATCCGTAGCGCCAACCGTCTGGCCGTCGAGCTTCACGGACGCTCCGCCAACCGCTCCCGAAATTTCGAGGTACGCCGGAGAGCGCGTTAGAGCGAAGACCACGGCTTTCTCTTCACCCTTCTTCAGTGTGACCTGTTGCGGCGCGGGAGACTGGAACCCGTCTTTCTCGACGCGGATGGAGTAGTCTCCGATGTCGAGCGGGATGCGCAGCTTTCCATGGTCGGTGGTGCGGCTGTACAATTTGTCGTTCAGAAATACCTTGGCGCGGTCTTCACCGGTTTCGACGGTCAGGACGCCGACATTGCGATCGAGGTTCAGAAAGACGTTGAGCGACGGGTCGGGCCGGATGTCCAACACCACGGAGCGGTCGGCGATGGCGATCCGGCGGGTGCCGCTTTTTAAATCGCGCAGGGGGGCGGCGGCCCCGGACGAGGCCGTCGATCCGGCGGGTGATCCATCGACTTTGACCGGCTCCGCTCCGCAATTGCAGGCGATGCTGCCGGCCGGGCCGGCGTTTGCGACGACGGTGGCCTGGACGTCTTTGGCCTGGATCGGCCGGAGCAGTTCCGGAGGGGCTCCCACGGCGGCGTTCCATTCCGCCTGAAATTCCGAACTGCCGCTGGTGACGCGCAAGGTGTGGCGGCCGGGTGTGATGCCGGAGGCGGTGAACTGCCCGTCGCGCAAGTCTCCGGCACGGCCGTCGAGATAAACCCGGCCGCTTTCGAAATTGGTGTTCACCGAGAGCAGTTGGGACAGGGGTTCGAGCGCCAGAGTGAGTTGCACCGGCGCCTGCCCGGCCGCGACGGTGATCTCTTTCGTGGAGGGCTTGTACCCATCCCTGGCGGCCCGCACCGCATAGGTTCCCGGAGCCAGTTTCAGCGCGCAGTTCGGGGTGGTGCACTTCTCATGCCCGATCTCCACGGAGGCGCCGGGCACATCCGTCGTGACGCTAACCGCGATCGTCGCGGGGCCTCGGAGCAGCGGCGGGACGGTGAAGGCGGCGGCGAGAACCGCGGCGGCCGAGCCGGCGATGATCAGGACCCGTTTCCGGTTCGCGGCGACGACCCCGCGCAGATGTTCGCGGCGCAGATCTTTCGCCCGCTGTTCCAGGCCGCGAATCGTACCGGCCGCGAGAGTTGCAATCTCCGTATCCTGCTGGTTTGCCGCCGCGATTTCCGTCGCGCGGACCCGCAGCGGCTCGATCTCGGATGCCTGGGCGGCTTTCTTTCCCGAGTCGTCGATGCGCCGCAGTTCGGCGGAGGCGGTCTCGCGCGCTTTCCGGATTTCGCCGGAGAGGGCAACATGCCGGGCCTTGAGCCTCTGCTCGTTGGGATAGGTTTGCAGGCCCTGTTCCAGTTCGGCGAGGGCGCCTCGCAAGTCGCCCTGCTGCGCCAACTGCTCTGCCCTGGCGAGGCAATCCGAAATGGCCGTGTCCTTCTTGCGGTCGGAGATGGTGCGCATCATCGCCGCGGGGGCGGCATAGCCGGGCTGAAGGGAGGCGGCCTCGATGACCAGGGTTTCCGCTTGCCGCCAGTCCGTCTGAACCACCGACTGTGCGTGATCGATGAGCCGGGCCAGAACCAGTTTGCGGAAAGCCGGATCGAACTCGTCGAGTTGGAAGGCCTCGCGCAGGCACGCCTGGCATTCGGCGTACTGGCCTTTTTCGCTGGCCGCTTGCGCTTGCGCGAGCAGTTCGCGGGCGCGGGCTTTTTTCCTTTCGATCTCCCGGAGGCGGCTGTCGAGGGTTTGCAGGCGTGCCGCGCCGGGTTGCTCCGAGAGGGCCTGGCCGAGGAGTTTGCGGGCGGTTGCGACATCCCCGGCGCCGAGCGCCTTCTCGACTTGGCGTGCCCACTGTTCGACGGCGTCGGTGCGCGCCGCTTCGCGGGCCCGCTGGACGCGTTCGATCTCCTTTTTCAGCCCCGGGTACTGGTCGTAAATAGTGAGCAGGCTGTTCCACTGCTCGAGGGCTTCGTTCCCACTTTCCTTCGCGCTCGCAGCCGCGCGCGGTTTCGAGGATCGAATCGACAAGACCGAGTTTGTTCCGGATAAAGCGAAGCTCGTCAGCCAGCCCTGGCTCGCCGGGATAGCGCTGGAGACCTTCTTCCAGAATCGCGGCGCGTTTGGCGAGGTCGGGCTCGGCGGCGGCTCGCAACCGCAGCGCTTCGAGATAGGCGGCCTTCCGCCCCAGTTCCGATTTGCGCTGGAGTTCGCCGAAGAGGACGTGGTCCGGATACCGGGCCAGGTAGCGCTCGCAGGTCTCGATCGCCGCGTCGAAAGAACGGTCGGCCGCCTGCTGGTGCGCCCGCTCGATATCGGACAGGTGGCGGATGGGGTCGGCCGCGGCGGTTTGGATTTCCTGGTCGCCGGGGTACTTTCCGGCGATTCGATTGGCCCGCGCGAGCAATTCCGAAGCCTCCGCGGCGGTGCGCGCCTTGACGGCCGCGGACTGCATTTCCTGGAGTTCCTTGAGGTCGCGGGCCCGCTTCCGGAGGCGTTCCTGGTCCGCCAGTTTCTCTTTGAGATGCTGGCGGAGGGCGAGGAGAGGCGGCTCGTTCTGGAAGTCCACCAGGAACTTCCCGGCGAGCCGAATCGCCGCATCGAGTTGCCCCTTTCCTTCGAGCTGACGGCACTGATCCACGGCACCGTCAATCGCCTGCTGCCGCTGCAACGCCGCCTTGTGCGCCAGCGCGGACTGATGGATCTCCCGGAGGGAGGCGGCGTCCGGCCATTTGCGGAGGCCGCTTTCGAGCAGGGCGACGGCGCGGTCGAAATCGCCGGCGTCGATGAGGGTTCGGGCTTCGCGCGCCTGCCCATCGATCCGCGCCGAGCGGATCGCGGCACGGGCCTGCTCTATTAGCGCCGCGGCTTCGGCGTCGGAAGAACTATCCGCCCGTGCACTTCAACAAAAGGTCCAGGGCATCGTCCGGCCGGCCGGATTCGAGCAGGCGGCGCGCGCTTAAGAGGCTCTGGCGAAACTGGAACTCGCTCAGAAGGCCGGGGAGCGCCGGGTCCTCGGGATACTGTTTGAGCGCTGCCTCGGCTGCCGCGATCGCCTCGGCGTAGCGCCGCTCACGGCCAAGGTTGCGGGCCTTTTCGATGGCTGCCTGGAGAGCCTGCGCGCGTTGCGAAGCTTCCTTTGCGGCGAGTATGGACGTCCTGACTTCCAGGAGACGTCCTTCGCCCGGCCAGTTCTTCAGGGCCCGGTCGGCCAGCGCGATAGCGCGGTCGAACTCGGAACGGTCCGCCAGGGCGAGCGCTTCGGCGGCGACTTTCTCGATGGCTTCGCGCCGGCGCTGCGACTGCAGTTGTTGGCGGGCGCGGGCGAGCAGCCCGGCCACTTCCGTGTCGGCCGGGAAACGCGCCGCCAGCGGATCGAGTGCAGCGGCGGCATCCTCGAAGCGGCCGTCCGCGAGCATGGCCCGGGCTTCGGCGAGCGTGCGCTGGCAGGCCTGCCATTCAACCTGTACGCGCTTCGAAAGCTGGACGAGCGGCGGCGCTTCGCCATAGTCTCTGAGGGCCGCGCCGGCCGCTTGCAGAGCTTTTTCGAAGTTACCCTGCCGTGCGAGGTCCTCGATGTTCCGGACCGCCCTCTGGATGGCCTGTTCCCGCTCCCACCCTGCCCGATCCGCTTCGACGGTTTCGCGCAGCTTCAACAAGGCGCTTTCGCCGGGGAACGTTTGGAGTCCGCGAGCCAGCATCTCCAGGGCTTCGGCGAATTGCCTGCCGGCGGCAAGCGCGCCGGCTTCGCGCTCGAACCGTGCGATCTCTTCCGCGCGCTTGCGGGCGGCAACTTCGCGCCGGGCGCGCGCCATCAGCGGTTCCCACTCACTCTCTCCGGGGTAGCTGGTGGTGCCCTTCCGGAGGACCTGAATGGCTTCTTCGAGCCGGCCCTGGTCGAGCAACAGCGTGGCCGCGCTCGCAGCGGCGGCGATGGCCTTGCGGCGCAGATGTTCGGCCTTTTGGGCCTCGATCTGTTTTTGAGCATCGGCGAGCGAAGGCGCGCGGAGAGCGGAGGCGGAGAGCAGTTGAAGAGCCTCGTCGAACCGGCTCTCGCCGGCCAATTGCGCCGTCTGTTCGAGCAGGCTTTCGACGGCGAGTTGCTCGCGCCAGGCGGCTTCAGCGGTCCTGAGGGACGCCAACTCCCGGACGAGTGAGTTTTCGCCAGGGTACGTCGAGAGCGCCTGTTCGAGAGTCCTGCGAGCGCGGTCGAATTCCTTTGCGGCGGCGAGAGACTGGGACGCCTGAACCGCGCGTTCGATTGCCAGTTTCCGCTCGCGCGCGCGCAACGCCTCGTCGGTTTGCGCGGACAGCTTTTCGAGTTCCGGCTCACCGGGGTAGTCGCGGAGGCCTTGTTCAAGGGTTGCGGCGGCCTCGTCCAACCGGTCCCTGGAGAGCAGCACTCGCGCCTCGCTCGCGATTTTCAGGATCGCCTGCCGGCGCTTGTACGCCTCCCAACTCTGCTCGATGTCATTCTGCAGGCCCGTCAGGGCGGGGTCGCCGGGATAATCGGCAAGGGCTGCGGCGACCGTCGTAAGAGCCTCGACGAATTGCTCGTCCGCCAGCAGCTTTCGGGCGCGGGCGACCGCCTGGCTGATGGCCTGCCGGCGGTCCCAAGCCTGTTTCGCCGCTAGCGCGTCCGCGCGGAGCCGGAGCAGAGCTGGTTCCTCGCGCCATGTTTCGAGGCCCTGGTCCACAGCTCTCAGGGCCTTATCGAACTCCCGGGTCTCCAGGCCTTGTGCGACGGTTTTGGAAATCCCCTCCACGGCACGCGCGCGCTCGAAGGCCCTGACTTCTTCCTGGACACGCCCGAGGAGAGCCGCGAGGACAGGATCGCCCGGATACTTCAGCAGTGCCTGTTGGAGGTGCTGGAGCGCTTTCTCCGGCTGCTCTTCGCGGAGGAGGTTTTCGGCGTGCTCCCTGGCTTTGCGTACCGCCTCTTTCCGCCGCTGCACGGTCCATTCAGCTTCCAGGTGTTCGAGCAGGTTCAGCAGGGCGGGCTCGGAGGTGTACATCTGGAGCGTGCCTTCGACGGCCTCGATGGCTTCTGCAAAACGCTGTTCGGCGCGGAGCGCCTCGCATTTGGCGAGGACGGACTGCACCGCCTGCTGCCGCTCCCAGGTTCCCTTCGCGGCCATGGTATTCGCCAGGAGCCGGATGAGGGCCGTTTCGCCGGGGAATTTTTTGAGCGACTGGTCGAGGATACCGAGCGCGGCGTCGAAGTTGCGCAGGTCGGCGAGATTGCCGGCCTCATTTACGACACTTTCGACGGCCAGGGCGCGCGCGCGTGCCGCGAGCTCCTTCTGGGCGTAAGCCAGAAGATGGGCGACCTCCTTGTTGTCCGGGTAATCGCGTTGGAGCTTCTTCAGGCAGGCCGCCGCCTCCTCCACGCGGTGCTCCCGAAGGAGATTCGTGGAGCTCGCCATTTCATTGTTGAGCCGCTGCTTCCGTTCCTGCGCGGCCTTTTCGTTGCGAACGAGTTCGAGAGCGCGGCGGACTTTGGGTGAATCGGCGTCGGCGGCCAAGCCGGTGAGGACGGCGATCGCCTCGTCGTAGGCCGGGACCAGCAGAAGACTCTGCGCCTTGCGAATCGCGTCGTCGATGCGCTGTTCCGCCTGGCGGCGCTCCACCACGGATTGCACGGTTTTCAGGAATTCCGCCGCCTCGGGGTTCTGCGGGTCGTGGCGCAGAGCCTCCGTGGCATTGCGGTAGGCCGCGGTGAGGTTCTGGTCTTCGAACTCGCGGCGCGCTTCGGCGAGCAGTTCGGATGCCTGCCGGGCGTGCTCCAGCAAACCCTTTGCGTGCTCGATGCGGCCGTGAATATAGGCGTTATCGCGGTCGAGTTTGAGGGCGAGTTCGAAAGCCTGGAGGGCGTCGCTGAAATGGCGCTGAGCCAGGTGGTCCTCGCCGGAAGCGAGCAGGGACTCGATTCTCGGCTGCAACGAACGGTGCCGGATCTGCTTGAGAAGTTGTTCCCGCAGCGCACGGGCCGCCCGGTTGCCGGGTTCGAGATCGAGACATTCCTGCACCACCGTCAGCGCGGGATCGAGCTGTGTTTTTTCGGAAAGCTCCTGCGCCTGGGCCATTAGCGATGCGGCGCGCTCCCGCCGCAAATCGATGCGGATCGGTTCGGTATCGAACTGAACTTCCCTCAGGCTCTGGTACCGGATCTCGCGGTCGCGCTGGATGATCCGGGAGATTACCTGCTGCAGCGCATCGGGAATCTCGGGGGCGTATTCCTTCAGCGGGCGAGGATCCTCGAAGGTCAGCTTGTACATCATGCTGCGCGCGTCGGGCGCGTCGAACGGGTGCTTTCCGGTGATCAGTTCGTAGAAGATGACGCCGTACGCGAAGATGTCGCAGAGCGAGTCGAACTCGGCGCCGGCAAGCTGTTCCGGAGCCATATAGAGCAGCGTGCCGATGAGGTATCCCTGCTGGGTGAGACGGGTGGCCTCGCGGTCGTTCATCAGCCGCGCGATGCCGAAATCCATGATCTTCACGGTGCCGTCGCGCAGCACCATGATGTTGGCCGGCTTCACGTCCCGGTGAACCACGCCGTTCTTGTGTGCGCAGTACAAGCCTTCGGCGACCTGGGACATGATATTGCACTTGTCGAGCAGGCTGAGGGGTTTGTGCGAACTGATGATGTGGTGGAGGTCCTCGCCTTCGAGGTACTCCATGGCGATGTAGGGAACGTTTTCGTGGGTTCCGTACTCGTAAACGGTGACGAGGTTTTCGTGCCGCAGATTGCCGGCCACCATGGCCTCGTTGCGGAAACGCGTGAGGGTGTCCTTGCTGGCCTGGGTCAGGACTTTGATGGCGACGGAGCGGCCCACAGTTGGATCGTGCGCGCGGTAGACCAGGCCGAACCCGCCACGGCCCAGTTCCTCCACGATCTCGTATCTGCCGATTTGCCTGGGCTTTCCCTCTGCCATCCTCGGCCACCCGGCCCCCTCAGGCGGGTAACATCGTCAGACGATTATAGTCCAAGATAGGACGCGCGGCACAGAGGGATAGGGCCAAAAGCTCAAGCGCGCGAATCACTTGGCGAATTTTGGGCGAGTGGGGCAGGCCTCCTGACCTGCCCGGTTTGAAAGCCCGTATTGCAGCAATATCGTGTGGGGGAGGCGGCTATCTATCGTATAATCGAGCCTGACGTGCAGCACCGGACTCAAGGCGAGGGGATCCCGCGGTTTCCGCATGCGGCCCTGGACGACAGGATCAACCGCGATTTCATCCGTTCCGAGATCGAAGGCGGAGTCTACCTGGAGCGTCTCCCCCGGGGCACGGAGTTGGAAATCCGGACGGAGAATCGATCGTACCGGATCCGCTGTTGCGGCGAAAAGCAGGTCCTGATTTCGGGACACCCGGTCTACTGTCCGGAACCGGTGCTGGTGGAGCTTCAAGGCTCCACGTGGGGAGGCTCGATGATGCGGCCCGCGTACATCGGCAGGGGAATGCACCTCGAGTTCCGGCACCCGGAATTTGCGACGATCGTCACCTCTCCCGTGGTGGACATCTCGGACACGCCCGCGTTAAGCGGCCGCTAAGCGCCTCCCGTCGCAAATTTTCTGAACCAGTCCATCAGCTCCCCCGCTTTTTCCGTGCTTTCGGCTTCCACTACCAGCCGCAGGACCGGCTCGGTGCCGGAGAAGCGGAGCAGCAGCCAGGCGTCGTCTTGCAGGTAGATCTTGGTCCCGTCGAGGTGGGAGACTTTCGAGACGGGATAGGGGCCGATGCGCGCGAGGGATGCCTCGGTGAGGCGGCGCGGCACGTCGATGCGCATTTCGGGTGTGGCCGGAAACGCCTCCTCCAACTGGTAAAGCCGGCCGATGAGTCCAAAGACCGTCTGCCGCAATTCGCCGATCTTCTTTGCGGTGCGGGCGAGCATTTCCACGATCAGGGCAGAGGCGAAGATCCCGTCTTTGCCCAGGATGTGGCCCCGGATGGTGAGGCCGCCGGAGGACTCGCCTCCGAGGAGCGCGTTGTGCTCCACCATCGCCGAGACGATGTGCTTGAAACCCACGGGAACCTCGTAGCATTCCTCGCCGAAGCGGTGTGCGAGGCGGTCCAGCATGTGGCTGGTCGCCAGATTGCGCACTACGCCGCCGCGTTCGCCGCGGACTTCATGCAGATACCAATAGAGCAGCAGAAGGACTTCGTTGACGGAGATGTATTCGCCATGCTCATCCACGATGGCGATGCGGTCCGCGTCGCCGTCCATGGCCAGGCCGAGATCGTAGCCGCCGTCGCGCATGGTGGAGGAGAGCAGCCGCAGGGCCTCCGGATTCGGTGCGGGCGAGCGGCCGCCGAACAGCGGGTTGTGGCGCTCGTGGATGAACGTAACGCGGCAGCGCGCTTCGGTGAGTACGATGCCGAGCGTGAGCTGGCCGACGCCGTACATGGGATCGACGATCACTTTGAGAGCCGCGTTGCGAATGGCGTCAAGGTCGATCAGCTTTTCGACCGCGTCCACATACTGGTTGGTGAAATCGCCCGGTTCAACGACTCCGGCCTGCATCGCCACGTCGAGCTCCAGTTTGACCACGTCGTCGAGGCCGAGGCGATTGGTCTCATTTTCGATCTGGCGCGTTTCGTGGTCCAGCAGCAGCGACCCATCGCCGTGAAAGACCTTGAGGCCGTTCCACTCCGGCGGGTTGTGGCTGGCGGTGAACGCCAGACCGTAGGCCGAATGCCGGACAGCGGTGGCGTAGGTGATCAGGGGCGTGGGCGCGTCTTCGCGCAGGAGTACGGTCTGAATATTGTTGCCGGCGAAGACCTCGGCCGCGGCCTCGGCAGCCTGCCTGGAAAGAAAGCGGCGGTCATAGCCGATGATGACGCCGCGGCCTTCGACGGCTCGCCAGGTGATCTCGTTGGCCAGCGCCTGACTCAGGCGCCGCACGTTCTTCATCGTGAAGCCTTCGCCGATGACCGCGCGCCATCCGCCGGTGCCGAACGTGACGACGTCCTGTTCCTCCTGGCGGCGCGGACGGAAGAGGCGCTTTTGCAGGATGAACCCGGCTTCGGCGAGGTCGGCGGCGCTGTTGATGCCTTGCACTTCGTCAGGGTCGTAAACCCGGTAGCTCTCGACGACGAGGCCGGAGCGGATGAGTTCGTGCACGCTGTCGGTAAGGCGGTAGTGGCCGTCGCGCGGGGACGGGGAGAGGCGCTCGAGGGCGGGGAAGAGGACTTTCGAATCGAAGACGTAGGCGCCTACGTTCAATTCGAGAATCTCGCGCACTTCGGCCGAGGCCTCGGTCTCTTCGATAATGTCGAGGATCTGGCCGCCGGCGTTGCGGATGATGCGGCCGTAGGGCAGCGGGCGGTCGAGCACGGCAGCCATCAGGGTCAGGCTCGACTGCTTCAGACGGTGCCGGTTGAGCAGGCCTCGAAGAGATGCCGGGCGCAGCAGGGGAGTATCGCCATACAGAATCAGGAGGTCGCCGGCAAAATCTTTCAGGGAGGGCGCGACCTGCGTTACCGCGTTACCGGTGCCCAGCGGTTCGTTTTGGCGGACGTAATGAAACCCGGACCCGAGGCGGTCGCGGATTTCGGGTTCGCGGTCGCCCGCAACGATATAAATGCTCTCCGGGGGAACGAGTTCCATCGCGTTCTGCACGACGCATTCGATGATGGTGCGCTCGCCCAGCGACTCGAGCATCAGGGAAGGGCGATAGGCGCTGGCGGTGCGCTTTCCGGCGGCCAGAACGATCGCTTTCAACTCCCGACCTTCCCCTGGGTGGAGGCGAGAAATCATGTGGGCCATCTTTCCGAACGCCATCATAAACCCGTTCTCGCGCGAAGGCGAACGCGAGAGGTGGGGGCTTCGGGAGTTCCGGATCGCATGTGCTAGAATCGGACCCGGTTACAGGGGTGTAGCATGAACCGAAAACGCGCGGCCGGGATCCTGGCCACAGCCGCTTTGGCGGGCAGCCTGCTCGGGCAGCAGGCGACCATCCGCGAGGAGCGGCAGGTGATCAAAACCTATCCGTTCAGCGGGCCGAACCCGTCGCCCACCCGTCCCGGCGGGCAGGGCGTTCAGCAGAGGATCTATCCTTACTTCTCATTCGACGAACTCACCGCGGCGGGAACGGACCAGGCGTGGAACGTCGTCCGGATGGAGAACCCGTACATCGAGGCCTTCGTGCTTCCGGCGGTGGGCGGAAAACTGGTAGGAGCCATCGAGAAGAGCACCAACCAGGCTTTCATCTATTACAACCACGTCCTGAAGTTCCGGAATATCGCCATGCGCGGCCCGTGGACCTCCGGCGGCATCGAGGCGAATTTCGGAATCATCGGCCACGCTCCATCCACCGCGACACCGGTGGACTATTTGGTCCGCAGGAATCCGGACGGGAGCGTGAGCTGTTTCGTGGGGACGATCGACCTGCCCTCGCGGACACAATGGCGCGTGGAGTACCGGATCCAGCCGGATAAGGCCTATGTCGAAGCGCGCTCGCTGTGGTACAACCCGCAACCGCTCGACCAATCCTATTACGTGTGGATGAACGTCGCGGAGAAGGCGGGCAAGGACCTGGAACTGGTGCTCCCGGGGACGGCGTGGATCGGCCACAACTATTCGGTGCCCAGCCAGCCCTGGCCGGCCGGCAAAGACGGGCGGAACCTGGCGCTTTACAAAAACCACGAGAACCTGAGCGACGGCAGTTTCTTCATCCACGGGAAGCTCGCGGATTTTTCGGGCGGGTACTGGCACGATTCGAATTTCGGTTACGGCCACTGGGCGCTCCACGAAGAAGTGCCCGGGCAGAAATTCTTCCACTGGTCCCTCTCGCGTGCGGGCGGCATCTGGGAAGACCTGCTGACCGACAGCGACGGTCAGTATATCGAACACCAGACCGGCCGGTTGCTGGATCAGAGCGACACCGCGGCGTTCGCGCCTTACTCGGCCGACCACTGGGAGGAGTTGTACTTCCCTTACAAGAAGATCGGGCCTATGGTCAAAGCGACGCCGTACGGCGCGCTCAACGTCCGGAACACGGGCGACGCGCTGGTGCTGAGTTTTTGCGCGCTGCAGAAGATCGACGAGACGGTGATGGTTCGCGCCGGCGGCAAGGAGGTCTTCAGCGACCGGATCGTTCTGAAACCGATGGAGGTCTACGAGAAGCGCGTGCCGGCGTCCGTGAAGAAGGGCGAGTTGAGGGTGGACATCGGAGACAAGCTGTCGTATACGGACGACCCGAAGGACGGCGTCCTGAGCCGGCCCATCACTTTCCGCAATTACGACACGAGCAGCCTGGAGGGACTTTACCAATCGGCGGAGCGCGATGAACGCGAACGCAAGTACGACTCCGCCATGCAGAACTACCTGGCATGCCTCGACCGCGACCCATCGAACGTGCGGGCGCTGACGAGAATCGCGGGCATCTATTGCCGCCGCGCCGAATACGCCAAAGGACTGGAGTACGCGCGCAAGGCGCTCGACTACGTGATGTACGACCCGGGCGCGAATTACATTTACGGGATCCTCTCGCGGCGTGTGGGGAACCTGGTGGACGCCAGGGAGGCGCTCGGCTGGGCGGCGCGGTCGATGGAATTCCGCTCAAGCGCGTTCAGCGAAATCGGCGGCATTTATCTGACGGAAGGCAACCTGGACCGCGCGGAGGATTACCTGAAGCGCTCGCTGGATTATGATGCGTACAACATCCGTACCCTCCAGGTGCTGGCCACCGTGTACCGGCTGCGGAAGGAGCCGGCCAAGGCACAGCAGACGCTGGCGAAGATCCTGGAGTTCGATCCGCTGAATCACCTGGCGCGCTTCGAACAGTATCTGCTGGAGCCCGGAGCGGAGAGGCTGAACGCGTTCCGGTCGGATGATCCGGAGCGAACTGCCGCACGAGACGTACCTGGAGATCGCGGTCTACTATGCCAACCTGCGGCAGGACGGCGACGCGCTCCGTGTGCTGGACGCCGCGCCGGAACAGGCGACCGTGCGCTACTGGCAGGCTTACCTTTCGCGTGAGAAGTCTCCGGCGGAAAGCCGGCGGATGCTGGAACGGGCGTCTTCGCTCTCGCCCTATCTGGTATTTCCATTTCGCGAGGAATCCATTCCGGTTTTCGAGTGGGCTGCGGCGGCCCGGCCGGGCGACTGGAAGCCGGCTTATTACCTGGGCCTGATTTACTGGGGGCTGCAACGCGGAGACGACGCAAAGAAGGTGTTCGAATCGTGGGGCGACCGGCCCGACTACGCGCCCGCTTACATCTCGCGGGCATTTCTCGAGAAGAGCGCGAGTGCACCCAAAGCGCTGGCGGATTACGAACGGGCGTTCTCGCTGGACAAGAAGGATTGGCGCACCTGGTACCACCTGGCCACCTTCTACAACGAGTCCGGGACGCACGGGAAAGCCATGGAGTTGGCGCTTGAGGCATCGAAGCAGTTCCCGAAAGAGGATGCGCTCAAGGTGCTGCTGGCGCGCAGTTACCTGGAGAACGCGCGCTTCGGAGAGTGCAACGCCGTCCTTGCGAATGCGACGATTCTGCCGTTCGAAGGCCAAAGCGACATCCACAACCTGTTCGTCCAATGCCTGGTGAGCGGCGCCACGGCGGATATGAAGAAAGGCGCGTACGAGCAGGCGATTGCACAACTGGAGCGCTCGCGGGAGTATCCGGAACGGCTGGGAACGGGCGCGCCGTACGATCCCGACTACCGGATTCAGGACTACCTCGCGATGTTCTGCTACCGCGAGTCGCGGCAGCCGGAGAAAGAAGCCGCGGCGGCCGCGAGAATCTCCGCGTTTGCGGCGCGGCATCCGGCTCCGAATGCGGAAGCGCAGATGCAGCAGGTGGAGCAGTGGTACCGCACGACTTTCCGCGAGCAGACCGAGCGAAATGCGCTCGAGGAATTAGCGCGCCTGGTCAGGGGCGGATTCACACGAAGGCGCGGCGGCGAATAAAGTTCATAAAGTGCGGGCGTGTACCTTGTCCACGCTGAAGGCGGCGCCCTGGCCGTGGCAGACAGCGCAGGACTCGCCGAGCGAACTGGTCATCGAGAGGGCATGCGACGAGGCATCGAGCGACGTGTGGCAAGCCGTGCATGCGGCGGTAACGGGCGGCGTGGGATTGATGAAATCCCGGGGGTTGTTGACGTTGATGCGCGGACTCGGGGGCGGAGGATAGTCCGAGCTGTTTACGTGGCACTTGCCGCAATCGCCGAGATACGCCGGGTAAAGGACGTTGCTGAAGTCATTCGCGCTTCCGCCGAAGCCGTAGACGACGAACGGCGTCATCTGGCCGCCTGCCTCGGCCGTGGCGCCGGTGTGCAACCGGTGAATCAGAACCGGGAAGTCGATGCCCTGGGGCGGATTCTGGCTGGCGGGCCTCACCGCGGCGTCGGTTGCCGTCGGATTGTGGCACAGCAGGCAGTACTGCACATTCTGCCGGATCGTGCCATGAGCGGAAATCCGGTAGTGGCAGGCGTTACAGTCCTGCTGCACGTTCTCATAGGCATGCGGCGCAACCGGCGAGCCATCGACGGAGAACGGATACAGCTGGTTGAAGCCGACATCGCGGACGGTTTGTGCGACCACCGTGCCGGGCTCGACGGTGAAGTTGCGATATCCTTCTATGCCGATGGTGTAACTGCCGCTGGCATTAGCCGGAATCGCGGCTTTAAACGTGTAACTGTAAGTGCCTGCCACGCCGGCGGCGGTGGCTCCTTTTGCGCTCTCACTGACGACACTCTGGTAGTCGTAAGTCGGACCGGCAAGTAAGAGACTGAGCGAATCCATGTTACTCGGGGCGATCGGATTGCCGGCATAGTCGGTGATGCTGAAGGTCACGGTGGGCGAACTGCCGGCCGTACCATTAGTCACGTTCAGCAGTTTGAAGACGACGCCCGGCATGAGCCCCGGGGTCCACTGCGGGATGGCGTGCCCTCCCAAAATCGATGCATCGAACGGCAGTTCTCCCTGTGGGATGTGGCACTGCGCGCACTGGCTGTTATTGACCGGTCCGCCCGGGTGGTTCGCGCCGGTTTGGAAGTTGACGTTATCGTGGCAGGCTCCGCACGCTTCGGCGCTGGGACGGGTAAGCCACCAACTGGCATTCACCGGCGGAGGCGGCATGGGTTGCTCGCCGGGAATGAGAAACTCCGATTCGCTGACCGGGACGACCGTTGCGCCGCCCGGTCCGGCGGTGGAGTCGCCGGTTCCCGGGAAAGGCGGTGCCGCCGGCGTGTCGGAACTCTGGGAACCGCTCGTGACGACTCCGTTTGCGTCCACGTTGAGCGGCGCCGGCGGCAACCCCGGCGCCGCGTTGGCGATACCGACTGTGGCCTTTCGCGGATAGGCGCCGGTTTGATGGCACATCTGGCAATTGCGAGTGTCCGCCGGGAACACCACGTCCGAAAAATCGTTCACGCTCCCGTTGAAGCCGATGATCTCGTAGGGCGTACCCGCCAGGACGCTGGGAAGGCTGGCGCCCATGTGGATCTTGTGCACCATCACCTTGAAATCGATGCTGTTGCCCGTATCCGGGTCCACCGTCTGGACGCCATTGCCGCCCGGGTTATGGCACATGATGCATAAAGGGACAATGCGCCTCGAACCGCCGTGCGCCGCGAGAGGGTCGTGGCAGCGATTGCAGCTCTTGGTGGCAACCACGTCGTGGGTATTTACGACCGCGGAGCCATTGGGGACAAAGGTATAAACGTTATCGGCGTAAGCAGTCCCCAAGTCGAACTCACTCAGGTTACGGCTGGCATAGGCCCCGACCCGGAACGTCTGCGACGTGTCGAAGCCGGAGGGTACCTTTGTTTTGAACGTGTAAGTATAAGTGCCGTTTCCGGTGGACGAAGTAGTACCCCCGCGGTCGGCCGCCGGCTGATTGGCGGAGTTGCCGGTGATGGGACTTGTCTGGACGCTCGAGGTCAGCGCGACAAAGTCGCTTGTGCCGGCCGGGATATAGGCCGCGACGAAACTGACGGTGATAGGCCCCGGGGTAAAGACGCCTTGTATGTCGAGCGGCAATCCCATGGGATCGGTAAGAGTGAAGTTGGCCGTGATTGTACCGTCGGAAGCTATGTTCACGCCGGTGATCTTGATGACAAGACCGGGGCGCACGAAGGCGACCTGGTTCGGATCCAGGTAATAGGCTTTTTCGTGCACGGAAAAGGAACGATGGCCGTACCCGCCGAGCAGCGCAGCGCAGATGGTGATCAGCAGTAAGATGGCCTTCTTCACGGCAAGTTCTCCTCGTTTCTGCCTGGCAGCAGGATGAAATCGTTAACGCTATGGTAAATCGGCACATCCGGCAGAGATACTCAGACCTGTGCGGAATGGGACCTATCCGTGTAAAGCATGTCCGCAGTCGCACACAGCGAGCGTCCGAACACGCCGCGTCGTTCCGGCGCGTCTACGGCATGAGCTGAAGACCGAAGTGGAGATGGTGAGGGACCGCTACGGCGTGTTCACGGTTGTCGTGGACGGCAACCGCGTGTAGATTTGACCGGCCCCTCAACGCCGCCGTTTCCTTCTTCATCTCGGGAACGTTCGCCTTGTTCGCCGCCTTTGCGTGCTGTTCCCTGGCCCCGGCGCGTCAACGCTCCGCCCCGGCACCACGTGCTGCTAGTTCCTGCCGACCACAGCCTCGCACAAGAACATAATCGACTTCAAGCGTTTTATTTGCTTTGGAATCAATCGCCCCAGGGCGGGGCAAGTATGAATTGGAGGGAGAGAGTGGTGGGCTTGACAGAACTCGAATCTGTGACCTCCTGCGTGTCAAGCAGGCGCTCTAACCAACTGAGCTACAAGCCCGTAAACACCAATCGTACCACGAAAAAAACGGCCGCCCAAGAATCGGGCGGCCCGTGCGGCGCGGCAGGCGTCAGGGCTCTCTGATCTTGTTGGCCAGCCTGCGGCCGACCGAGCGGACGCCGCACGCGGTGTCGTATGACGCCTCATCCTGGAGCGCCTCCAGGAACTCTTGCTTGCCGTCGTCGCCCACGAACGTAATCACGTTGCGGCCGAACATCGCGGGCTTCTGATCCTCAAACTGGGTGTCGAGCACCCACTCCGCGTATGCCTTCTCGCGGTCCGTCATTCGCATCCAAGCCATCGTCCGCTAGCTCGCCGACTATTGCGCCGCTTGCTGACGTGATTTCGTTTCGCCGATGATCCTCTGACCATGGCTCCGTGCATCAAGAGTGTTTGGACGCCACATACGATCGTGGATGACAACCCAGATCACCCACACAAACACTAGTCCGAGCATGGGACGTGACCAGGGTAGTAAAAAGGGGAATGTGTTCATCGCCGAGTGAAAGAGGGTGGTGCAAAGGAGGCTTCGGCCGGAACGGTTGTAGATCCAAGTCAAGAGGATCGCCATGGGGATCAGGAAGATGACGCGGATCTGGAGCCAGCCTGCGACGGTGTGAGCCGCTCCACCACTGAGGTCGAGCGGCGTGTGCCAAAGCATCCAGGGAAACCAGACGAACAGGCTCGCAGTCAACGGAGAGTGGCTGTCTTCGAGCCGGCGGAGGAGAGTGCCGCGCCACCCAAGTTCCTCGAATGCCGCATACAAGAACGTTCGAGCAAACGACAACGCGCCGAAAATCACGAGCCCGGCCAGACCATTCGGTTGCGGCGGCGCGGTGAGGGGCAAGCCGATAAGCCTGGCAATCGCAGCCGGGATCAGCAGGTACGCGGGAATGGCGAGAAACGAAATCAGCGGCCAACGCCAATTTCGCGCGGTCCACATCATCCGCAGCAACTCACGAATGCCGCTGTCAGACGACCACGCACCAGAGAGAATCCAGGCCGGCAGCATTGCCAGCGGGATAGCCCAAGAATTCCAGCGGATGGGCCAGTGCAAGCCGCCAACACCGGGCGGTGCGATTTCGAGTACGAGCCAGGCAGTCACCCAGATGGCCGCAAAGCAAGCGAAACGTTGCGAGGGCCGTACATTCGACTTCCCGGTGGACCGGGCGAGCCAGATTGCCGCCAACGCCGGCCCGGCCGAACCGAAGGTCAGGATCATGACATCGGCATGCAACAGCGTTCCCGGGACCCATACCATCCAGGTGAGCGCGAAGCAAAGGAGCAGGTACTTCCATGGAAGACTCATTGACGCGCTCACCTCGGCTCGAGTTGGGCAGCTTCGATCCCACTCAGTGACTTCACGTCCTTGAAGTTGTAGGTATAGGGGACCGGGGCGGCCATGCGCACGACAGGACCGGTTTGCTGGTCGACGAAGATCGTCTCTGACGCCTTATAGCCGGGATTTACGGATAGCGCATAGGCATCGCGGCCTTCGACCTTTTGTATGCCGGTGACGGCCGTATTGGGATACCACTCCTTCCACCAGCGCACTCGAGCCTGATCGAAAACGGTCACGATCTCGACGAACTGGCGGCCGGGGTGCTGCTGTAGATCGTGACCCGCGACATGCCGCCAGCCTGCATGTCCGCTAAACCCGATGCGAAGCGCACCGTCGTTGAGATTGAAGGTCACGCGAGGCGAGCTTACGAGGATCTGAATTGTGCCGCTCTTCCCCTCTGCGGTCGACTTGCAGTCACCGCTGAGCACGAGAGCGGACGCCTTCTCCAGCGCCGCAGGGCCGCCAAGCGCCTTGATCTGTTGCTCCGCGATTTGTTCGAGCCGGGGCACAGGTTCGGCCCCGAATGACCATGACGCGAAGGTAAAGAAGACCCCGAGGCTAACAACTCGTGTCAATGTTATTCCCCTCCTTTTTGGACACACGAATCCTATCTCGTCGAATAACCGAACTGATGGCGAGAACTTACTCTACTTCACGCAGTGGCGCGCCAACCCGGCCGCCCAGATGAAGAAGAGAAATAGCGCCGAGGAACTCAGCAGCGACGTCACGGCAATACTGCACCTCGCCGGCGCCGGACGCGGGATGGTGACGAGGTGCGACGTTTCCCACAGCCCTCGCGCCCAGATCCGGCAGACTTCCAGGTACCCTCCGGTACTGCGGGCATCCAGGAGTTGTTGCTCGAACACCGACAACATATCCTCCCCGAACTCATCGCGAAGGCGCGACGGGTAGGCATACAGCAGGACCCGGTACACCCGGCAGCTCGCAAGGATCACGGTTCTCATTTCGCCTCCAGCGGTTTGAGGTTCATTCCGCGGGCCAGACGCAATAGCGAGTGCATGCGCCCGATTTCCGTCTCCAGCAGAATCTTGCCTGCCTCAGTCAACTGGTAATATCGGCGGCGCCCTTCTTCCCTCTTGGAGTCCGTGGTCTCTTCAATGAGGGCCAGGTCGAGCAGGCGTTGGATGGTGGTGTACAGGGTGCCAGGTCCCATATTGACCTGCCCGTCCGATAGAATCTTCACGTCCTGCATAATGGCATACCCATGTTTCTCGCAATCGGCGAGTGCAAGCAGAATGAAGAACACCGCTGGCGTCAGCGGCAGGAGTTGCCTTTGGCACTCGGAGAGGGACGTGTTCTGGCGCGTGGCATCCATATCAGTAAAGGATATATCACTGACTGATAGATGCGTCAAGTGGCAGGCACAAAAAAATCCTGCGCGGATCGGGACAGCCGCTGGCAGCGACTCAGCAGAAGACGTCCTGGGTCAGTTTTGGCACGCGGGATTGGGCTACTTTCGCAAGCCCCTAAGGGGAGGGTTCAGCAATCAACTTTGGAGGACGCGCTTTCTGGAAGCTCGATCCACTCGGGCGGTGCCGTCTCGGACTCTGGTGAATTGCGGCCAGCCTGCCGTCCGCTCGTTGGCCACCGGGCGCGCGCCAGCCGCCCTCCATGCGGCCAGGCCGGGCGCAACGTGAGCGCCCTCTGCGCGCCGGGCGGCCCCAATTTCCCTCACTCTATATAGGGGGTCCACCGTTCTGACACTTGGCTTGTGAATCCAAGGCCGCGCACGACACCGCGAAAATGCTTCCAATGGTCTCCATACTTCCAAACTACTGACGGTTCGAGTGATAGCGTGCCACGGACCCCAGTGAAGCATCCCGTATAATGGATGATAATGCATATGGTTTTGGACCCTGGGGTCCAATGGAAAATACCGTTGGCTCTCAATAAGTGATGAATATCAAAAGGCAAAGTGGGCGCGGGCCTCTTGCTTGACACGGTAGTTTCGTCAAGGGGTAAGATCGGTTTGTTGTAGTTTCATAGGTCTACGGCGTTTGTTTTTTGACGTCATTTGGACTCCAAGGGCGCTACCGTGCTTTTTGGACTCCACATGGACTCCACGTTTTTGGAGGTCTTCGGACCCCACGTACGGGCTTGTAGCTCAGTTGGTTAGAGCGCCTGCTTGACACGCAGGAGGTCACAGATTCGAGTTCTGTCAAGCCCACCACCCTTTCCCCAGAGGGCTCTACGCCAACCTCTCCAACGAGTCGAAAGCTCAGTGCATCCCATCGAACTCCGTGAAGTCGATGAACGCGGAAAGGTCCATCTCGACGGCATGTTCGATCTCCAGGAGGACCTGATTGGCGCGACCGGGGTCCCGGCTGAACCAGGCGGTCCTATCATCCGCACCAACCACCTTCCTTTTTTCACTCAGCGCCCGGTCTCGCTGAAGTATACTGCTCTGAGACCGCCCCCCGTCTGACGGGTTCATCTGAGGAGGGTTTAAATCAAATGCCGTTAC
Source organism: Bryobacterales bacterium (assembly GCA_963796485.1). Lineage (GTDB taxonomy): Bacteria > Acidobacteriota > Terriglobia > Bryobacterales > Bryobacteraceae > CAWCDJ01. The sequence goes on along the minus strand of CAWCLV010000001.1, from coordinate 2,218,207 downwards.
AGGATGCTTTGGATTCGTTGCTCGCCAACACCGACAAACTCTGGGTCGTCCAGAATCAGGATGGGAACTTCTGGCGCACCACTCTCGCTAACACTCGCTGGGTCAAACTGCGTTGGGGCACCCCGCCGCCTTCTGCCTACATTGACGAGAAGTGCACCTGGGAGCTCCACGTACACTCGCACAAACAGAACGTCGTTCCGGGCTGGCAGAACGCCGAGCCGGCTATCTGCGGCGCGGGCCTGAAATGCGGGAAGAAGATTCTCTCACAAATTGAGTGGCTCAAGCTGAAAGATAAAGTCAAGACACTCGTAGACAACAAGGATTGAATCCCGGCGGACCACCCAGTCCCGGCTCTCTTCCCGGCCTCGAAGAACCTTACTTCGGCGACCGTAACACCGTGCAGACGCTGGCGCAGATCGGGCCGCCGATATTGAACGTCGCGGCCAGCTTGGGATTGCGCACCTGAAGCTCCGGCGCAACCTTGCCTAATAGCTGCTGCGCCGACCAGCCGATCATCGCGATCCCGGTCGCCCCGATGGGGTGGCCTTTCGCAATCAACCCGCCGGACGTGTTGATCCCGCATTCGCCGCCGGGGGCCGCCTTTCCCTCCACCCAGTACTGCGCGCCTTTGCCAGGTTCGGCCTTCCCGATCACTTCTGTACCGATCGCCCCCATCACGCTGAAACAGTCGTGGACCTCCGCCACCGTAACGTCCTTCGGATCCGCACCGGCCATGTTATAGGCGGTCTGCATCGCACGGTAGGCCCCTTTGGGGTGCAGCACGTCGCGGCCGTTCTTGCGAAGGGGGTCGGTCGCCTGGCCGCATCCGGCCACTTCCACACAATCGAACTTCGAAAGCCCGAGCTTCGCCAGGCCTTCTTCGGTCGCCAGAATCAGGGCGGCGTAACCGTCGGTGATCTGCGAGCAATCGTACGTCTTGAGCGGCAGTCCCTCCACCACGTAACGGTTGATGCCTTCGATGGTAACCGCCTGGTCGAGCGTGATCTGCACCTTCTGCATCTGGGCGCACGAGTTGTATTTCGCGTTGGCGTACTCCTGCACCGGGATGGCGGCGAGGTCGCGCTCCGTCACCCCGTAGGCCGCCATGTAGTCGCGCATCACCTCGGCGAAAATGTGAGGGAACACGAATACCTTGCCCGCGCGCTCGTCCGGGTGCGAGAAATACCCGAGCACCTTGCCGATGAGCTTGCCATCCATCTTGCCTTCGGCATCGCGCATCTTTTCGAACCCGACTGCGATTCCCGTGTCGCCCATCCCCACCTGAAGTTTCTGGATAACCGAGAGCACCGCCTGGCCGCCGGACGCGCACGCGTTCTCTACCGCCTCGATGGGCTTGGCCTCCATCCCCGGCGTTTCCGCCATCAGCCCCGCCAGCAGTCCCTGTTCGTTCAGCGGGATATTGCAGGTGGCGGCCACGCTCCCGACGTCCAGGGCCGAGGCTTCGGCTCCGATTTCCCGGCACGCGCCTTCGATCGCGTTGTTCAGGATCTGCGGCACCGACATGCCCATCAGCTTCCCGAACTTCGACTGGTGATAGCTCGCGATGTAGATCCGTTTCACATGATCCTCTCTCTTCTATTTTCGCGCCGTTAGGTCCCGGTGACTACGCCGCCGTCCACCCCAAGCACCTGCCCGCTCACAAATGACGCGCCGTCGGAAGCCAGCCAGACATACGCGTTGGCCACATCCTCGGGCTGCCCCATACGGCCGAGGGGCGTACGGCCGACCATCGTCTGGAGGATCTTCTCGGGCATTCCCGCGGTCATTTCGGTGGCGATGAAGCCGGGGGTCACCGCGTTCACCCGGATCTTGTATTTTCCCAGCTCGCGCGCCCAGACTCGCGTCATCCCGATCACGCCGGCCTTGCTGGCCACGTAATTGGTCTGTCCGAAGTTGCCATAGATGCCGACAATGCTGGAAGCGTTCAGAACCACACCGCCGCCGCCTTCGATCATCACCGGCGCCACCGCCCGGGTGCAATGAAACACGCCCTTCAGGTTGACCGAGATCACCGAATCGAACTGCTCGTCGCTCATCAACCCGGCGAGCGCGCCGTCTTTATATTTGACCAATTGTCCGTCCCGGATAATTCCCGCGTTGTTGACCAGGACGTGGACTCCGCCCCAGCGTTCCCGGACTTCGCGGACCGCGGCATCGACGGCGGCGGTGTTCGTGACGTCCACCTTCTGGAAGACGCCGCCCTCTTCCGGAGCGCCCGGGTTGACGTCCCACGCGGCCACCCGGCATCCTTCGCGCGCAAAACGATGCGCCGTGGCCTTGCCGATTCCCGCGGCCGCGCCGGTAACGATGACCACTTTCCCTGCCAGTCCCGTCTCGATCATGACAACTTTGATGATCGCAAAGCCTGTCCGCATGCGCTATCGTGAAAAACATTGAATGAGATCAATCCACGCTCCACGGAATTTGCCGAGTACCGCCAGGCCATCCGCGAATTGTGCCGCTCCTTCGATAACCGCTACTGGCAGGCTCTCGATGAGAAAGCGGCCTATCCCGAGGAATTCGTCCGCGCTCTCACGGATGCCGGATGGCTGGCGGCGCTGATTCCCTCCGAATACGGCGGCGGCGGCCTGGGGATCACCGAGGCCTCGGTCATTCTGGAAGAGATCAATCGCTCCGGGGCGAACTCCTCGGCGTGCCACGCGCAGATGTACATCATGGGCGCGCTGCTTCGGCACGGCTCGCCGGAGCAGAAGCAGCGATATCTTCCGGCGATCGCGGCCGGAGCGTTGCGGCTGCAATCGTTCGCGGTCACCGAGTCCGGTGCCGGCACCGATACCACGCGCATCCGCACGTTCGCCGAGCGCCGCGGCGAGGTGTACGTCGTGAACGGCCAGAAAGTGTGGATCTCCCGCATCCAGCATTCCGATCTCATGCTGCTGCTGGCCCGCACCACAGCGTTCGATCAGGTGGCCAGGAAGACCGAGGGGCTTTCCCTTTTTTTGGTGGATCTCCGCCAGCCCCATGCCGGCGGTATGACTTTCCGCCCCATCCGTAACATGGTGAACCACGAAACGAACGAGGTCTATTTCGAGGACTTCGAGATTCCCGCGGCGAACCTGATCGGCGAAGAGGGCCGCGGGTTCCGCTACGTCCTCGACGGGTGGAATGCCGAACGCATTCTGATTGCCGCGGAGTGCATCGGCGACGGCTGGTGGTTTATTGACAAGGCCAGGCGTTACTCGAGCGACCGCGTGGTCTTCGGCCGGCCCATAGGGCAGAATCAGGGCGTCCAATTCCCGATTGCCCGCTCCTACGCGAACCTCCGCGCCGCCGACCTCATGAGGTACGAGGCCGCCCGCCTTTTCGACGCGGGGCGCCCTTGCGGCGCGGAGGCCAACCTGGCGAAGTTGCTGGCGGCGGATGCTTCGTGGGAGGCCGCTAACGTCTGCCTCCAAACCCACGGCGGGTTCGGCTTCGCAGCCGAATACGACGTGGAGCGAAAATTCCGCGAGACGCGTCTTTACCAGGTGGCGCCCGTCTCGACGAACCTGATCCTTTCCTACATTGGGGAGCATGTCCTGGACATGCCGCGCTCTTTCTGAATGGACTCCCTACCGTTGCAAGGCATTCGCGTGGTGGCCCTGGAACAGGCCGTTTCCGCGCCGTTTTGTTCGCGGCAAATGGCCGACCTCGGTGCCGACGTGATCAAAGTCGAGCGGCCCGACGGCGGCGACTTCGCGCGCGACTACGACCACGCGATACGAGGCCAATCGGCTTACTTCGCCTGGCTCAATCGCGGGAAACGCAGCGTGGCGCTGAATCTCAAAGAACCCGCGGGACTAGCCGCGTGCGCACAGTTGGTCGCGTCGGCCGATGTGTTTCTGCATAACCTGGCTCCCGGGGCGGTGGACCGCCTGGGGCTGGGCTACGACGCACTTGCCCCGGAACGCCCCCGCCTGATCTGGTGCGGCATCTCCGGGTACGGCCCGGACGGTCCCTATCGCGACCGCAAGGCCTATGACATGCTGGTGCAGGCGGAATCCGGCGTCGTCAGCATGACCGGAAGCCCCGGCGCGCCCGCGAAGGTGGGGATCTCGATCGCCGACATCGCCTCCGGGCACTACGCTTACTCCTCGATCCTCGCCGCGCTCTACCGCCGCGAGCGAACGGGACGCGGCGAGCGGATCGACATCTCCATGTTCGAGTGCCTCACCGAATGGATGATGCCGCCGCTCTACACATGGTTTGGAACCGGCAGCCCGCCGGAGAGGTGCGGCGTACGCCACAACATGATCGTCCCGTACGGCGTCTACCACTGCGGAACAGGCGCGGTGAATTTCTCGATCCAGAATGAGCGCGAGTGGCAGCGGTTCTGCGAAACCGTGATGGAGGACCCCGCGCTCGCCGCGGACGAGCGCTTCTGCGGCAACGCCCGGCGGCTCGCCAGCCGCGGCGAACTGGAAGCCATGATCGAGGGCCGCTTCTCTCAATTCACCGCGGACCAGGTTTTGCAGATGCTCGATGCCGCCGGAATCGCCTTCAGCGCCGTCAACGACGTGGCGGCGGTGGCCGCCCATCCGCAACTGGCGGCCCGCGGGCGTTGGGTGCAGGTGGACTCCCCCGGAGGTTCCATCCCGGCCCTGCTGCCGCCGCATAACCTGCAACACTGCCCGCCCGCTATGGGCCGCGTTCCGGCCCTCGGCGAGCACACCCGCGAAGTTCTCGATTCCCTGAATGCCAAGGACCAGGAGCCGCACTGATGCCCCCGCCCGTTCGCCTCACCCGCAGCATGCTGTTCGTTCCCGCCGCCCGCTGGCCGATGATTCTGAAGGCCGCGGCATCGGACGCCGATGCCGTCTGCCTGGACCTGGAGGATTCGGTGCCGCCCGAAGAGAAAACCGCCGCCCGCGCGAATATCGTCCGCGCTTTTCGCGAGCTGGATTTCGGCAGGCGGGCGCGGATATTCCGCATCAACGGGCTCGATACCGGGTTCGCCTATCGCGACCTCATCGACGTCGTGGAGCCGGCCGGAGATCAAATCGATTTAGTCATGCTGCCGAAGGCGGGCTCGCCCGATGACGTGGCGTTTGTTGACCGGCTGCTTGCGCAGATCGAACAGTCCAGGAGTTTCTCGAAACCGGTCGGGATTGAGGCGCAGATCGAAACCGCCTCCGGCTTTCTCTATGCGCGCGAGATCGCCCGGGCGTCCCCGCGTCTGGAAGCTCTGGTTTTCGGTCCCGGGGACTATGCCGCATCCATGCAGATGCCGCTCGCCTCGATCGGCGAATTCGACGCGCACGACGACGCGTACCCAGGGCACCGCTGGCACGCCGCGATGCATACCATCGTGGCCGCCGCGCGCGCCAACGGGTTGCGCGCCATGGACGGCCCGTACGCCGCTTTCCGCGACGCCGCCGGGTTCGAACGCTCCGCCGCGATCGCGCGCGCCATGGGGTTCGATGGGAAACAGTGCATTCACCCCTCGCAACTCACGGCGGCGAACCGGACTTTCACCCCCGCGCCGGCCGAGGTGGAGCATGCGCGCGTCGTCGTGGACGCATACCAGAAGGCGGTCGCGGAGAGACGCGGCGCGGCCTCGCTGGGCGGACACATGATCGATGCGGCAAATATCCGGATGGCCCGCGTCGTGTTGGAAAAATGGCGGCTCAGCCGCACGGGAGAACCGGCGTGAGCGGACGCTGCTACGAAGATTTCACACCCGGCGAGGTCATTCGTCATGAGTTGGGCCGCACGATCGGCGCGGCCGATAATACGTGGTTCACTCTTCTCAGCGTGAACACAAACCCGATCCACTTCGATGCTTACTATGCCGCGCAAACGGAGTTCGGACGCGTGTTAGTGAATTCGACCCTCACTCTTGCCGTAATTACCGGCTTATCCGTAGCTGATATTTCGCGTTACGCGATCAACCTGGGTTGGGACGAGGTCCGGATGCCTGCTCCAGTGTTCGAAGGCGACACGCTGTATGCCCGCACCGAAGTTCTGTCCAAACGGGAGTCGAAGTCGCGGCCGAGTATGGGACTGGTCGAGATACGCACCACCGGATACAAACAGGACGGCACCACAGTTATGCAGTTTCGCCGGACTATACTCGTATACCGCCGGAGCTACGCACCCAAATTGCCCCCAATATCCGAAAAATAGAAGTGGGAGTAACGGTACCTTATTTAGTGTCTAAATACAGGATTTGCCTACTACCTAAGTCGTTTTGAGGTTAAATAAGATTAGTATAACCGGAGTCTATAATGCGCCGTGGAAGCGCATTGGCTTCAGCCGGTGAACCGGGCAAAAGATCCGGGCCGGCCGGGCATCCGGTGTCATTCTAAAATAAGGCACGAAACTCAATGATTTCAATCGAACCGGCAGTCTTGCGGGCGGCGCTGATCGGATATCAGCAGCAACTCGATTTTGTGAATTCCCAGATCAATCGCCTTCGCGGCATGTTGACCGGAGTTTCTGACGTTGCAGTCCTGGGCGCGGCAGCACCCTCGCAGAAACACCATGTCAGTGCGGAAGGACGGGCGCGCATTGCCGCCGCGCAACGGAAGCGGTGGGCCGCGACGCGCAGAGCGGCCAAGTCTGCCCGTTAATCCTGAATTGGCGCCGTGACCTCCCGGCCCGGGCGGCGGAGAGGTCTTAGCGGCGCAGGAGAACCTGGGAATCCACTTCGCGCGGTGTCGGGAATGTGCGGGAGATGTGGTCCTGCCAGGTCAGGGACTCTTCGTCCACAAGCGACCAAAGCAGCCCCAGTACCGTGCACAGGCTGAGGCATGACCCGGCGAAACGCAGGAGCCGCTGCTTGAGTTCGGGCCGGAACCCTTCGAACGTCGTAAGGCGGAGGTGTGTCCAGCGCATTCCCGGCGTTTCCGACCCGGCCAATGCGAAAATGCCGCCGTAGGTGAACGCCAACAGCAGGAGCGCACCCCCAAAGGCCATCAGGTTCAGGCGATCCAGCGAAATCCCTCCGCCCATCAGAAAGAAAGTGGCCAGAAACAGGCCGTAGGCGATGAAAACCATCGCCCAGTCGAAGGCGCCTGCCACGGCGCGATGCAGCGCCGTCGCTACGGGCGCATCGCAATAGATGACGGCTTCGACCGTGGTTCCCAGGGTGCGCGGCGCGGGCGGCGCCGGGGGGAGGAAATCCAACCGCTCCTGCGTATCGGGAACCCGCGACCGGCGAACGGTAGGTTTAGGCGGCACGCCTATGCCGGCGTTCGTCGCGGGTTGTACCTTGGGCTTGGCGCGCGGCGCGGGCTTCGGAGGGGCATAGGCCTCGAACGGAATCACGTTCGACTGCGCCCGCACTGGAAAAAGCGACCCTTGCACCGGGTATGCCAGTGTGGACGCCCGGGGAACCGGCGCGGCTTCCGCCTCAGGCTGCTGACGCGGCTGCAACTGCGGAGCAGCCGCCCCCGTGAGGCGCGGCAGGGTGAACTCGCCGGTCAGCGTATCTCCCGGCCGCCGTCCACACCGCCGGCAGCGATGCTCACCTTCCGCATTTCGAGAACCACAATACCCGCAAGTCATTTCACTCCAAGCTCTTCTGAGAGCCGCAACATCCGGCTTCGGAACTGTGTTACTTTTTCGGATTGAGGCACTACTTCAGCAGTCCTCTCAAACTTCTTAACATAAAGGCGTTCACTTGTCACGAAAAATCTTCGAGTATTACCTATCTTTTGCCGTATAGGACGTTGGTTGTACTGCTTTTAGCATTCGCGCTACAGGCCCAGGAAGTTGCCGTCCGAAAGGTGCCGGCCCCCTCGGTTCCGCCGAAGACCATTCCCCTCGGGGAGTGGAATATCGTCTCGGAAAACCAGGAAGTCGATGGCCAGGTCTATCGATTTCACGGGCATCCGGCCGAATTCGAAGACTCGCGCATGCTTTTCCGCGCCGACCAGATCGAATGGGACCAGGAAACCGGAGACGTCCACGCCACGGGCAACGTTTTTTTCTGGAATTTCGAAAAGAATATGAAGCTCTGGGCTAGCCGCGCCGATTATAACACCGACTCCGAGCGGGGCAAATTCTACGATGTCATCGGCGAAACCCAGACCAAAATCGTCGCGCGCCCGGGAGTTCTGACCAGCACCTCTCCGTTCCACTTCGAAGGACAGTGGGCCGAGCGGATCGGCGAGAAGTACCTCCTGTATCACGGCTGGGCGACCAACTGCAAGCTGCCTAACCCCTGGTGGCGGCTCAAGGGCCGCAAGTTCGATATCATTCCCGACGACCGGGCGATCTCCCATGGCAGCACCTACGTTCTGCGGCATTTTCCCGTTTTCTACACGCCTTTTTTCTACCATTCCCTGGCCGACGAGCCGCGCAAGAGCGGGTTCCTGATGCCCAATTTCGGCCACAGCTCTCAACGCGGCTGGATGTTCGGCATCGGTTATTTCTGGGCCATTAACCGCAGTACCGACGTAACTTACCGCGTGCAGGACTTCACGCAGCGCGGCTTCGCTCACCATATCGATTTCCGGGCCAAGCCCCGTGCGGGTTCGGATTTCGACATGATTTTGTACGGCGTACAGGATCGCGGACTTCCCGGCAGCGGCCCGCCGCCCGTGAAGTACAGCGGCTTGAGCATTTATGCAGTAGGCCGCTCGGACCTGGGTAATGGCTGGACCGCGAGCGGGCAGGTCAACTACATCACCTCGTTCCGTTTCCGCCAGGAGTGGACCGAATCGTACAACGAAGCCATCGGCTCGGAGGTCCATTCCAAGGGATTCATCAACAAGGACTGGTCCACCTACACGTTCGACGTGGTCGCGGAGCGTCTGGAAAACTTCCAACAATCGGAAATCCCCGTCACCGACCCGGTCACGGGTAATACGAACTATCTCACCGATGCCGTAATCATCCGAAAGCTGCCTGAAGCCCAGTTTTACAGCCGCGATCACGCACTCTTCACCAAACTGCCGATCTGGTATTCGCTGGAATCCACGGCCGGCCTCCTTTACCGCTCCGCCCCGGTGTTCGACAGCAACAATAACCTGATCGCCCAATACGAGACGAACCAGCTCATGAACCGCGTGAACCTGTCGCCGCACATTACCACCGCGTTTCACGTCGGCGACTGGCTCCATATCGTTCCCAGCTTCGGCATTCACGAAACTTATTACTCGGAAGGCCAGGCTCTGCTGGATGGGCATGAGGCCGTCGTAGGTACGAATTACCTGCGGAGCGCGCGCGACTTGTCGGTGGATTTCGTATTTCCGAGTTTCTACCGCGTTTTTAACAAGAAGACGATTTTCGGCGACAAGCTGAAGCACGTGATCGAACCGCGAGCGACTTACCGGTACGTTACGGGAATCGGCAGCAGTTTCAACGATTTCATTCGCTTCGACGATACCGACCTGCTGTCCAATACCAATGAACTCGAGCTATCGCTGACCAACCGGATCTACGCCAAGCGCGGCGATAACGTGCAGGAAGTCTTTACCTGGGAGATCGCCCAGAAGCGCTATTTCGATCCGACCTTCGGCGGCGCGCTGATCGATGGCCAGCGGAACATTTTCCAATCCACCGCGGACCTGACGGCCTACGCCTTTCTGGTGGGCCCGCGGAGTTCCTCGCCTATTGCCTCCACAATCCGGGCGAACCCCATCGCGGGGCTCGGCATTCAATGGCAGGCCGACTACGACCCGAGCTACCGCGCCATCGTGGATAGCGCATTCTCGGTGGACTACCGCTGGCAGAAGTATTTCGTCTCGGCGGGCAACAACGAGGTGCACAGCAACCCGCTGCTGACCCCGGACGCCAACCAGTTCCGCTTCCGCGTGGGCTTCGGAGACGCCAACAAGCGCGGGTGGAACGCCGCGGTGGACGCCGTGTACGATTACCGCAAGGCGGTGATCCAATACTCCACCACCCAGGTCACTTACAACACGGATTGCTGCGGGTTGAGTTTCCAGTACCGGCGGTATAACATCGGGATCCGCAACGAGATTCAATACCGGGTTGCGTTCAGCATCGCCAACATCGGATCGTTCGGGACGCTACGCAAACAGGACCGCCTGTTCTGATCAGCGGCGGATGTCTACCGACTCGACTTTTTCACCCCGCAGCACGAGCTCCGCGCCGCACGGCTTTCCCAGGTATGTCAGGATGCGCGCGCCGTCGTCGCCGGTGATCTCCATCGAAGGGCGGCCGAAGCGCCGGACCAGGTCCGTATAGGTGATGCCCGCTTCGATTTTGGCCAGGTCCTCGTGATGCACGGCGGCTTCCGGCTTCGCTTTTGCCGCGCTGGAGCCGGTGGTCGTCGAAGAGGCCGCCTTTGCGGTCTTCGTCGTCTTCCCCGCGCTCTCCCAGGTTTTGCCGATAGTTTTTCCGATCCCCGCGGCAGGTGAGGTGCCGATGGCGGCGCCCGCGGCGCCCAGTCCGTAGCCGACCATGGCTTGTCCCGCAGCCGTGCCGGCGAAAGAAGTCACTATCAGGAACACAACCGGACCGAACTGTTTCATTTGGAGCTCCTACCCCAGTCTGGCCAAGCCTGACCCGGAAGGAAATACTCCCAATTGTTAGCGGCCGGGCCGGTGCCGGCAGCGGGGCTAAAGTCTCGCGCGGGTTGAAACCTGCCCCATATCGTGTAGGGCCGACTTCAGCGCGGGCCCCGCGGGGACGCGGATCAGATGAGTCGGCGCCGGCTTTCAAGCCCGCTTATCCGTGGCCGCTCACCAGAGAAATCCGGGCCAGCGGCGGGCTCAGCGCCCGGCCTGGGCCGCCGAAGCCTTCATGGCCCGCTCGAAGGCCCATCCGCGGATGTGGTTGATCTGTTCCTTCATGGTTCGCGAGAGCGGCACTATCTTCGCCGCCACCGTCACCAGGTCGTGGTCCGTAAGATCGCGGTCCGCCAGCTTGGCCTTCGTCAGCGCCGAGACCACGCACTGTTCGATTTCCGCACCCGCCCAGCCGTTCGTGAAGCTCACGAGCTGCTCCACGTTGAATCGCGAAGCGTCCACGCCGCGCCGGTTTAGATGGATCTTGAAGATCTCGATCCGCTCGTCGTCACCCGGCAGGTCTACGAAGAAGACTTCGTCGAAACGCCCTTTGCGGATCATCTCGGCCGGCAGCAGGTCGATGCGGTTGGCGGTCGCGGCCACAAACAGGCCGGTGGCTTTCTCCTGCATCCAGGTGAGGAAGAACGCGAAGATGCGGCCCTGTTCGCCGCCGGCTTCCGCCGAGTTGATCCCCATCTCGATTTCGTCGAACCAGAGCACGGCCGGGGCCATCTCTTCCATCAGGCGGCAAGCGGATACGAACGCTCCCTCCGGTTTCCCGTGGCGGCCGGAGAAGATCTCGACCATGTCCACGCGGTAGAGCGGCAGTTGGAAATAGGTCGAAATGGCTTTGACCGACAGGCTTTTCCCGCACCCCGGAATTCCCATCAGCAGGAGCCCCTTGGGCACGATCTCCGCGCTCAGGCTGTCCCGCATCTGGAAAAGCTTTCGGCGTTCGAGAAGCCATTTCTTGAGGCCTTCCAGCCCGCCCACTTCCCCGAGCGCGGTTTCCGAGGGGATAAACTCGATGACGCCGCTCCGGTTCACCAGCAGCCGCTTCTCTTCCATGATGGCCGGCAGCGATTCCGGACCGAGCCGCGGACTCACCGCCGCCGCCCGCCGCAGGGCGTAGCGGGCTTCGTCCAGCGTCAGCCCCTGGAGCGCCGATGCAATCTGCGCACGGAGTTCGTCATCGGGAGGACTGTCCGGCGACATCCGCGCCGCCTGCTCACGGACGAATTCCGCCAGCTCGAGACGGTCCGGCGGGCGAAGATCGACGTAAACCAGGCTTCGCGCCACCTCCTCGGGGATGAAGCGCACCGGAGAAGTGATCACCAGGTACTTCCGCTGGTCGAGGCAGGCGGCATAGACGTCGCGCAGGCGGCGCCGCACCTCGGCCGAGTCGCGGAGCGGCTCATGAAAGTCTTTCAAGTGGAAAATGGCAGCGCCCCGGTCGTGCGCGGCGATGAAATCCAGGGCGTCCCTCGGCCCGTAGGTGCCAGGCTCCGGCGGGCGGTCGTCGCGCCGCAGTCCCTCGGTGAGACTCCAGGTCCACACCGAGACTGGTTCCTTTTCGGCCATTGTCCGCGCCACCTGGCTGAGCAGGCGCGCCACCCGTTGCTCCTCGGACGACCGGATATACGTCAGCGGACGTCCCGATTCGAAGATCTCCCGGATCGTGGCAGCCGCGCGGCTCTCGCCGGGTTTCTCTACCGAATGATGCATGTATTCTTATTATCGGACGCGGAGGACCTGAAAAAGGGCGAACGGTAGCTCGCCGCAGGATTACACGCAGACGCGGCCGTGAAATCGCCGCTTAAAGCAACCCGCTGTGCCGCGCGATCCCGAGGGCTTCGATCGCCGCTCCGCGCGCGCCGGCGGTGTCGCCGTTCGGCATGATGTAGATCGGGATGTCGGCCTGCTCCTCCCGCTGCCCGGGCATCCCGGCGCGGGTTTCGGCGATGAACCACTGCTGGAACTCGGCGCTGGTCTCGATGGCGCCGCCGCCGATGATCAGGGCATCGGGATCGAACGTGTTGATCATCTCGTCGAAGAAGACACCCATCGCACGCGCCTGCACCCGGAAGATCTCGCGGCACATCGGGTCGCCCTTTTCGGCCCTTCCACGGACCAGTTTCGCGGCCTGGTGGCGGTCCATTTTGCCCAGTTCGTGATCGGGGTAGCAGCGCAGGAAGAACGGCAGCAGGGTCTTCTCGATGGCGGTGAGGGAGCACAGCGATTCCAGATCGCCCGTCCGGCCGCAATTGCAATCCGGCCGGATGCCCGCAATCCCCGATATCCCCTGATACGGAATCAGGACGTGGCCGAGTTCCCCGCCGAACCCCATCCTCCCCTTGAGCACGCGGCCTTCGATAATCACGCCGCCGCCCAGCCCGGTGCCGATCACAGCGGAAATCGAAGTGTGGGTGCTGTCCGCGCCGAAGATCGTGAAGTGCCCCCAGAGCGCTCCCGCGTTGCCGTCGTTCAGGTAGCAGACCGGCCTGGCGAGCCGCGCCTCGAGACCGGCCCGGATGTCGTACCCGGCCCAGTTCGCGTGGACGAAATTCGTCGATCCCCGTGCGCTCAGCACGCCGGTCGAACTGGCAGGCCCGGGCGTATCGAGCCCAACCGCCACGATCTCCTCGAGCGATACGCCGGCCATCCTGGCGGCGACCCCCAGGCCTTCCTCGATCTGGGCGAGGCAAACGGCCGGCCCCTCTTTGGACCGCGCCGGGTGCTCGCAGAGATTCTCGATCAGAAACTGCTCCTGCCCATTGAGCAGCGTATAGTTGATGGCGGTTCCGCCAAGGTCGACTCCTGCCACGACTCGCATAGACAACTAGATTATCAGGAGGGCCCACGGCCATGCGCACCCGGTGCGAAACGTCAGCCGGTCTCCATGCGGGTGGCGTATGCCTTCAGGCGCTCCAGCCGGGCCCGAAACGCATCGTAGAGGCCGTCCCCATGCTGCCGCAGCGTCCGCTGGGTATTGGTGTAGCGGTTCAAGGCGGTCGCGCGGTCCACCTGCTCGATCCATTCCGCCGGGATGGCGGAGGCGCCGCTCAGCGCCCCCGAGATTCCGCCCGCCACGGCCGCCAGGCAATCCGTATCCCTTCCGAGGTTCACTGCGGCAACGATCGCGGCTTTCGGATCGCCCTTCACCATGCGGAAGATGCACAACCCTTTCGTAACTACTTCGTTGGCGTACGAGGCTGCATAGGGCATCCCGGCGCCGTTATAAACGGAGTCGAAAGCTTTGCGCATCTCGCGGAAGTCGCGGCACGGCGCCGTCAGGGCCAGTCCGCGGTCGATCTCGCGCAGGATCGCGTCCTTCATCGTCCAACCGGGTGCGCCGCGGTGCAGCGTTTCCAGTACGGAATCCACGGTTGCGCCGGGCCGGGTCGCGGCGGCGATGCTCATCGCGGTCACGGCTGCCCACTGCAATCCACGGCTTCCGGTCGTCTGATAAAGCTGCCCCACCTCGAACACGTCGAGCAGGGCGCCCTCCGGGTCACCTGCGTTGATGAGCCCCACGGCATGGCACGACCGCGCAAAGGAGTTCAGGCCGGCATAGTCGCAATAGCGGCCCAGGTCGCGCGCGGGAATTCCGGACCGCGCCATGGCGAGCAGCGTGGCCTCGAAAGGCTCGGACACCATGCCGGCGCTTTCCGGCTTGATATCGCGCAGCCAGATCGCGCGCACGTCTTCGGCGTTAACCCGGTCTTTCTTTTCGATGATCGCGGTGATCATCAGCTTCTGGCGCTCTACGCCGTCTTCGGTCGTCCCGGGGGCGCGGTCCCAGCCGTTGCGGTAATGCTGGTAGCTCCGCAGGCGGTCCTGCGTACCGTATTCCTTTTCGATGCGGCCATACGGCCAGCCTTCGACGACCGCCCCCATGGAGGAGCCGATGTGACACGCGGCAATGCAACCGAAAAATTTATCGCGCAGCGTCAAGGAGGCGGGGGACACGTCCATCTGCGCGGGCATGGCAGCCGCGGGCATGGAAGCCAGCAGGGCACGGCGGGAAATGGGCATACGGTTTTCCGACGCGCTCACTGTAGCATGCTGAGTTCTCGAGCAAGGAGCATCTGGACGCGCTGCCGGGCGCCATCTGCTAAGATTCGCCCAGTGGACACGGTACAGATCGCGGATGTAACCAAGACCTTCGGGGATGTCAGCGCTGTCGATAACCTCTCCCTGGCGGTTCCGCAGGGTTCCGTCTATGGCTTCATCGGCCCCAACGGCTCGGGTAAGACCACCACGATGCGAATGATCGTGAATATCTTCTACCCGGACCGCGGCTCGATCCGGCTTTTCGGCGACCGCCAGCCGGGCTCGTGCCCCGAACTCATCGGCTATCTTCCCGAGGAGCGCGGCCTCTATCCCAAGATGACCGTGCAATCCCTGCTCGAATTCTACGGCGAACTGCGGTCCGGGCGCAGCGCCGCCGCCGAGGTGAAGTACTGGCTGGAGAAGGTGGAACTCTCGAAATGGGGGTCCCACAAGGTCGAGGCTCTCAGCAAAGGGATGAGCCAGAAGGTGCAGTTCATCGCCGCCGTGATCCCCGAGCCTAAACTTCTCATCCTGGACGAGCCGTTCAGCGGGCTCGACCCGGTCAGCGCGGACCTGATCCGGGAAGCCCTGCTCGAGCTCCGCAGCCGGGGCGTCACCATCATCCTGAGCACTCACGACATGAACCTGGCGGAGACGCTGTGCGACTACATCTGCATGATCTTCCGCGGCCGGAAAGTCCTGGACGGCACCCTGGCCTCCATACAGGACCGCTTCGGTGACGACACGATCCGGGTGTCCTGCGAAGGCGGTACCGCGGGCCTGCGGGATCTTGCAGGCGTCGAACACGTGCGCGACCTGGGCCGCGTGCAGGAAATCCGTCTGGGCCGCGGCGCCGACCCGCAGGATCTCCTGCGCGACCTCATCGGCCGCACCCGGGTAAACAGCTTCTCGATCGTGAAGCCTTCGCTGCACGATATTTTCGTCCGGATCGCCGGCCCTTCGGCAGAGGAGACGCAGATTGCGAGCGCATAGGGTTCTCACGATTGCCAAACGGGATTACATCGCTACGGTCCGCACCAAAGCGTTCATCTTCGGCCTGGTGGTGGCGCCGGTGGTGTTCGGCGGCGGATCCATTGCCATGTCCCTGTTCAAGGGCAAGCCCGACACCGCCGAGCGCCGCGTCGCCGTCATCGACCACACCGGAAAGATCGGCGACGCACTCGTCCGCGCCGCGGGCGACAAGAACCGCAAGGAGCTTTTCGACAAGAAGACCGGGCAGCAGATCGCGCCCCGCTACTCGTTCGAGCTGGCGCCTCCCGACGAGGCACACCCGAAAGAGCAACTGCTGGCCCTCTCCGACCGCATACGCCGCCGCGAACTGGTGGCGATTCTCGAGATCGGGCCCGAAGCGCTGCACCCTTCGCATCCGCTCGAAGAGCAGCAGGGCGACGACGACAACGGGAACACCCACCTCGAGGCCGGCGTTTCCTACTACACCAACGCCGGAGGCATCGACGAACTGCGCAACTGGCTGAACGGACCGGTGAACGACGGGGTGCGTAGCGCGCGGCTTTCCGAACTCGGTATCGACCCGAGCCGGTTGCGGGGATTGTCCGCGTCAGTTCCCATCACGCGGCTCGGACTGGTGGAACGCGACCCGGCCACCGGCCGCATCCAGGAGGCCCGCAAGCGCAGCGAACTCGAGGGCTTCTTCGTGCCATTTGCGGTGGCGATGATCATGGCGATGATCGTGATGATCGGCTCGGCGCCCATGCTCCAGAACGTGACCCAGGACAAGAGCCAGAGAATCGTCGAAATGCTGCTCGGAACGGTCACCCCGCTCGAACTGATGGCCGGCCGCGTGCTCGGCTCGGTGGGCGTCTCGCTGACCAGTTCGTTCCTTTACGTGGCGGGCGGCATTCTGGTGGTGAACGGGATGGGGCTTTCGGGCATGCTGCCTGTCTCGATCCTGCCGTGGTTTTACGTTTACCTGCTGCTGGACGTGGTGATGCTGTGCGCCTTCGCCGCGGCGCTGGGGGCCGCGTGCAGCACGCCGCAGGACGCGCAGAACCTGGCGATCGTCCTGCTCGCCCCCTGCATCGTCCCCATGTTCACGATGGTTACGGTGCTCCGCCAGCCGAACGGGATGATGGCGACGGTGCTCTCGCTGATCCCGCCGTTCACACCGATTCTGATGCTGCTGCGGCAGGCGATTCCCAACGGGGTTCCCGCCTGGCAGCCGTGGGTCGGGCTGGTCGGAATTGCGGTGTTCGCGATGGCCACCGTCTGGGCCGCGTCGCGGATTTTCCGCGTCGCGATCCTGATGCAGGGAAAGCCGCCGAAGTTGGCGGAAATGATGCGCTGGGCGATCAAGGGGTAGCAGGGGGCTTCAAACCGTATCTCTTCCGCTTCGATGGCTGCACATTTGCGAGCGCGACCTTCCCTCCATAATGCGCAATCACCTTCGGGTCCATGATGCGGCGCCAGACCGGCGGGATCAGGGCGAGAATGATCATCGCGCCGTATCCCGCGGGCAATTCCGGCGCCTCTTCGAAACTTCGCAGCACCTGGTAGCGGCGCGATGGATAGGCGTGGTGGTCCGAGTGGCGCTGCAGGTGGTACAGCACGACATTCGACGCGATGTTGTCGGAGTTCCACGAGTGCCGCGGCGTGCAGGGTTCATAGCGGCCGTCGGGCCCCTTCTGCCGCGCGAGCCCATAATGTTCGATGTAGTTCACCACTTCGAGCATGCTGAATCCCAGGACCGTCTGAATGGCCAGCCATGGCACGATCTTCGCTCCGAATATCGCGATCAGTACCCCGAACAGCGCCGCCGTTATCGCCCACGCATTCAGAATGTCGTTTTCTATCGACAGCGCCGGTTTGCCTTTGCGCCGCAACCGCCGCGTTTCGATGTCCCAGGCGCTCGCCAGCGACCCCAGAACCGTGCGCGGCCAGAAGGCCCAGAAGCTTTCTCCCAGCCGCGCGGAGGCCGGGTCTTCCGGTGTGGCGACACGTACATGGTGCCCGCGGTTGTGCTCGACGTAGAAATGGCCGTACCCCGTTTGGGCAAGGGTGATTTTGGCGAGCCAGCGTTCCACCCGCTCCGACTTATGGCCGAGTTCGTGCGCGGTGTTGATCCCGAGCCCGCCGACCATCCCCACTGTTATGGCAAGCCCAAGGGCATCCACCACTGAGAGCGTTCCCGCGCTCCACTTCGCGCATACCCAGAACAACGCCGCGTACTGAAGGGGAGTGAACAGGTAAAGGCACCACCGGTAATAGCGATCCCGCTCCATGCGGGCCATCACACTTTCCGGAGGATTGGACGAGTCCTTCCCGATGAACGGGTCCAGTGGCGGAAGGATCACAAACATGAAAATGGGACCATACCACCAGAGCAGCCGCAAGCCGGTCGCCTTCACCAGCAACCCGCTCAGGAATGGAATCAACGGAACTGTCGTGCCCAGCAGCCAGGCGTAGCGTTTCGGATCGCGCCAGGCTGTCACACGGCAGGCCTTGGGATCCGGCGTTCGAATGGTTGTCCCCATGGCGTCCCATCGAGGGTGCTACCTAAATGGTTCACACAAACCTGAGCGAGCTGGAAAACCCGGTCGTTAAAGATCTAACGAAGGGTGCGGGCGATTGCGGAGGATTGATACCTTACGGGCGGCGCGAGCGCGATCAGGGCAGAAAGCCGCGTTTGCTTTCCCGGTGCCGCAGAAACCCTTCGGCCTGGGGAAAGCCGCTCTCGCCGCCGCGGAAACGCGTGAGTTCCACCTGCCGCGGATACCATTTGTCGGGCTGCTGGGATGCGTGCGCGTAACACGCCGTGCGGCGCTGCGTCTCCACCCCCGAGATGTCCACGAACTCCGCGGGGGAGAACATCTGGGTGTCGTCGGCGACCTCGTAAAAATAGAGCGCCGGTTTCGCGCCGCCGCGCATCCACGCATCGAGCACCAGCAGCGAAATGGCCCGGTGGTCGCGGTGGTGGTCGATCGGCCACTGCGTAAAGACGATGTCCGCCCTGTGGGCGTCGAAAAGGCGCCCGAACTCCTCGTAGTGCGAGTTGTCGATGATCGCCTTGCCGTCCACCTGCGTCGCAAACACCGGATGAGCTTTGAGGATCTCGCACGCCTTTCGCGCTTCCGCCGTGCGCACAGTGCCGCATTGATCCGGCGGCGCGCTCCCGCAATAGCCCTCTCCGCGATTCAAGTAGAGGACGGTCACTTCGTGGCCCAGGCTGGTATACCGGGCGATGGTCCCGCCGCAGCCGCATTCGGGGTCGCCCGGGTGGCCTCCCGCGACCAGAATTCGGAGACGGCCTGTTTCGGCCTGCGCCCGGAGCAGGGAAGCGCCCCCTGCCAGGGCCAGCAGACCGCGACGCGAGAGTAGCATTCGGTTCACCGCTCCAAATGTAGCAGGCGGCGCTCCGCAAGTTTCCGGACCACTCCGCAGCACTGCTCGCGAACGGCGTCGTAAGGCGCCTTCACCTGGGCCGAAAGCTCGCTGACCAACTCCCCCAGGCTGCGGTTCCCATCGCAGCGTCCCAAAAACCCGGCTACCGCCTGGTCGAGCGCCATGGTAGCCGGCACCGGACCGGTCAGTTGCAGCTTGAGCGATTCCACTGCCCAGCGGCCTCCCGAGGCGCGCGCCACCTGCTCGAGCTGCGCCTCCTTCGGAAGCCGCGGCTTCGCGGCGAGCAACCGGTCGTCGCCGGGATGCTCCGAGAGAATATCCTGGGTCGCGAAGGTGCGGGGCACCAGGTCTCCGAATTCGCCGGTGGAATCTACGGGCTGCTCATCCATCCTCAGCCAGTTCTCGCCGGAGCGCCGCCGCAGGGCCAGGATGCCGCCGTGCACCTCTTCTACGCCGCGCTGCCGGTAGTAGTCCATCCAGTCGGAGAAGCGGATCGAGGACCGGTGCCCGGGCCATGTCGTCTGAATGCGCTCTTCCGCGTAAGCCGCGGCGTCCCGCGCGTACGAGCGGACCAGCCACGCATCGCAGCCGGAGCCCTCCACCCATTCCGCGATGCGATCCTGCCAGCGCTGCCCCTTCACCTGCACCCATTCCACGAGCGCCTGGAAGTAGCCGCCCTCGTTCAGGTAGCCGGGCGCTTCGCGGACCACGCGCCGGCAGTAGAGGTCCAGTTCCATGTTGTTCTCGCAGTACATCTGCGAAGAGCCCGGCGTGATGAAGAACGGCGGGTTGGCCATGATCAGGTCGAACTTGCGGCCGGCCACCGGGATGAACGTGTCGCCGGTCAGGGTTTCGACATCTGCCGCACCGTTGAGCCAGGCGTTGAAACGCGTAAATTCCCCGGCGCGCGGGTTGAGGTCGGTCGCGGTCACGTGCCGGCTGCGCGGAGCCGCCAGAATGCCGAGAATGCCGCACCCGGAACCCAGGTCGAGCACCGTCTCGGAGGCCGTACCCGCCGTGAATATCTGCAACAGGCGCGAGGTCGGGTTGGGCCAGAGGACCAGGTCCTCGGAGTCTCCGGCGCGCATGCGGGCCGGGGAGTCCGCCGCAAAAACGAAATCGTCGCAGGGGGTCAGCATCACATTCGGGACAATCTCCGCGCCCGTCCGTCGTATGATTCCGGACTGCTCCATGGCGCAGAGAACGCCGGCCGGTATCTGGCCGGTCACGGTTTCCGCGTCCAGCGGCGCGCCCAAAAAGAACAGCCGGACCAGCACGTTCAAAGCACCCGGTGCAGACGTCCTCTCGATCATGTAATCCAGGTCCGCCGCGCTCCTGGGCAGTTCCCGCAGCCATGGAGAGTGGCGAAAGGTATCGTGGACGAAGCCCGCTTCTTTGAGGAAATCCCGGATCTCCCGCGCTTCCCCATTCGACAATGGCCTCAGCATAAGCGCCATTCTACCCCCGTCCCGAACGGAGCCACATGTTAAATTGAGGGGAAAGCCTACCTCGCATGACTGCCGGAGAGAAATTTCAAAAGCTGGTCGATCTGATGGCGCGGCTGCGCGCCCCCGGAGGCTGTCCGTGGGACCGCGAGCAGACCTTCGACTCCATCAAACCGTACACGCTCGAGGAGACGTACGAGGTGCTCGATGCCATCGACCGCCGCGACTGGCCCGAACTCTCCGAAGAGCTGGGGGATTTCCTTTTGCAGGCCGTTTTCTTCGCCCAGATGGGAGCCGAAGAGGGCCGCTTCCGCATCGAAGACTGCCTGGACGCCATTAACCGGAAGCTCATCCGCCGCCATCCGCACGTCTTCGGCGAGGAATCCGCCGAAACCGCCGGCGATGTGAAGCGCATCTGGGGCGAGGTAAAGGCCGCCGAGAAGAAGGAAAAGGGCCAACACGAAGCGGGGCTGCTCGACTCCGTTCCGCGGGCGCTGCCGGCGCTGGTGGAAGGCCAGCAGATCGCGTCCCGGGCCGCCGGAGTGGGCTTCGATTGGGAAAATCCGGAGCAGGTCCTCGATAAGCTGCATGAGGAACTGGCCGAATTCGCCGAGGCGCGCCGTTCGGCCGACCCCGCCGAACTGGAAAACGAGCTGGGAGACATGCTCTTCGTGCTGGTGAACCTGGCCCGCTTCGTGAAGGTGGATCCCGAACAGGCGCTGCGCAGGACCAACGCGAAATTCCGCGAACGCTTCGGATACATCGAACGCAAGCTGGCTGAGCGCGGGCGGAGGCCGCAGGATTCCAACATCGAGGAAATGGAGGCGCTGTGGCAGGAAGCCAAGGGCTGATCGAGATCCGCCAGTTACAGCGTCTCGAGGAGTTCGGCGACGTGATCCGGCTGCAGCAGGCGATCTGGGGGTTCGCCGATATCGAGCTGCTGCCCCTCCGCTTTCTGGTGGTGGTGAGCAAAGTCGGGGGCCACGTTTTCGGCGCGTTCGACGGCCCGGAAATGATCGCCTTCTGCTTCGCGATTCCGGGCGTGAAGGCCGGCGGACAATCCTACCTGCACAGCCACATGCTCGGGGTGCTCCCCGAATATCACAACCGCGGCATCGGGCGCCGGCTGAAACTCCGGCAGCGGGAAGAAGCGCTCGGCCGCGGCATCCACTTGATCGAGTGGACGTTCGACCCGCTGGAGTTGAAGAACGCGTTTTTCAATATCGAGCGGCTGGGCGTAATCGTGAGGCGCTACAGCGAAAACCAATACGGGGTTACCGCCAGCCCTTTGCACGGCGGACTGCCGACCGACCGGTGCATCGCGGAATGGTGGCTCGATTCTCCGCGAGTCAGCGCCGTGCTGGCGGGCGATTCCCTTTCGCGCCAAACAGCCGAGCGCATCGGCTACCCCGCGGACATCGCCCGCATTCGCGCCGACCACCGGGATTGCGCGCGCCGCATTCAGCAAGCCAACGCAGAGAAGTTTCGGGAGGCGTTCGCACGCGGTCTGGCGGTCACCGGTTTCGAACGTACGGAAGAACAGGGAACCTACCTTCTGGAGCCATGGCAATGAAGATCGAACGCATCACCCTCCGCCAGATCCGCATGCCGCTGGTTCACTTCTTCGAGACCAGTTTCGGCCGCACCTATAGCCGCGACATCATCCTGGTGGAAGTGCAAGGCGAAGGCGCTTCCGGCTGGGGCGAAGTTACCGCCGGCGAGAACCCGTTCTATAACGAAGAGTGGACCGAGGCCGCGTGGCTCATCCTGCGCGATTACGCCGCGCCGCGCGTGCTGGGCAGAGAGATCGCGGGCCCCGAAGATGTTTATCCGCTGACCGCCCACATCCGCGGCCACAACATGGCGCGCGGAGGCCTGGAGGCGGCCGTGTGGGACCTGGCGGCCCGCCTGGAATGCGTCCCGCTGTGGAAGAAGATCGGGGCCGGCGCGCGGCGGGAGATCCCGTGCGGAGTTTCGATCGGCATTCAGGACTCGGTGGAGCAGCTGTTCGAGAAGATCGAGACGGCACTGGCGGCCGGATACCAGCGGATTAAGATGAAGATCAAGCCCGGCTGGGACGTGGACGTGGTGCGCCGGGTTCGCGAGCGCTTCCCGAATATCAAACTGATGGCCGATGCCAACTCCGCCTACACGCTGGCCGACGCCCAACACCTCAAGCAGCTCGACGATTTCTACCTGATGATGATCGAACAGCCGCTCGGGCACGACGAAATTATCGACCACGCCGCCCTCCAGGCGCAGTTGCAGACGCCCATCTGCCTGGATGAGTGCATCCGCACGGCCCACCAGGCGGAACAGGCCATACGGCTGCGCGCTTGCGGGATCATCAACATTAAACTCGGCCGTGTCGGAGGGTTCCGCGAGGCAAGGCGGGTGCATGACGTCGCGCAGGCGGCCGGTGTGCCGGTGTGGTGCGGCGGCATGCTGGAAGCGGGCGTCGGACGCGCGCACAACGTGGCGCTGGCCTCGCTGCCGAATTTTGTCCTGCCCGGCGATGTCTCCGCCAGCAAGCGGTACTGGAAGCGCGACATCATCGTGCCGCCCGTCGAGACGACGCCGCTCGGCACCATCGAACTACGCGACGACCCCGGTTTCGGCTACGCGCTCGACCAGGATTTCATCCGGAGCATCCTCGTCCGCGAGTGCCCGGTCACATGAACGAGTTCCTCGAACTCTTGCGGCACAACCGCAACTATCGCAACACCTGGATCGGCCAGGTAGTCAGCGAGATCGGCGACCACTTCAACAACATCGCGGTGTTCAGCCTGGCGGTGGCCGAAACGAGATCAGGGCTGGTGGTCAGCGGCGTCATGCTTTCGCGCGCGATTCCGGCGATGCTGATCGGCCCGGTGGCCGGCGTGGTGCTCGACCGGTTGAATCGCAAAACCATCATGATCGCGAGCGATCTGTTCCGCGCTGTGATCGCCGCGCTGTTTATTCTGACGATCCACACCCACGGTACCTGGCTGCTCTACGTACTCAGCGGGCTGCTCATGCTGGCCTCGCCGTTTTTCACCGCCGGGCGCGCGGCCATTTTGCCGAGCATCGCCACGAAAGACGAGCTGCACACGGCGAACTCGCTCACCCAGACCACTCAGTGGACCACCCTCACGATCGGCACTTTTCTGGGCGGCACCAGCGTGATGGCATTCGGATACCACTGGGCTTTCGCCGGCAATGCGGCGTCGTTCCTGGTCTCCGCTTTTTGCATTTCGCGGCTCTTCCTGCCGGGGCGAGGCTTCCAACCGCCGCGCGCCGCGTTGACCGAAGCCGAAGTGATCCGTCCCTGGCGCGATTACCGGGAGGGCCTGGGCTACATGCGGTCCGTGCCGCTGATCCTGGGGCTCCTGATGATCAACATCGGCTGGGCGACCGGCGGCGGCGCCGCGCAGATCCTGTTCAGCGTGTTCGGCGAAATCGTCTTCAACCGCGGCCCCGCCGGCCTCGGGATGGTCTGGGGTTTCGCCGGCGTGGGGTTGCTGATCGGCGGCGCGCTGGCCCACTGGCTCGGGCGGCGCATCAGCTTTCGGGATTACAAGCGGATCATCAGCATCTGCTACGTGGTGCACGGCGGCTCGTACATCCTCTTCAGCCAGGCGCGGCAGTTCCGCTGGGCGCTGGTGTTCATCGCGCTTTCGCGCGCCGGAGTGGGGGTCAGTTCGGTGCTGAACATGTCGCAACTGCTGCGCATCGTGCCCGATGGGTTCCGCGGCAGGGTCTTCTCCACGATGGAGTCCATCCAGTGGTCGGTGATGATGCTCTCGATGGCGGCGGCGGGCGTGGCATCGCAATACTACGACCCGCGAACGATCGGCGCGGTGGCGGGTGCGCTCAGTTCCAGCACGGCGTTATTCTGGGCCTGGGCCCATTTGACGGGCCGCTTGCCCGCGCCCAAACTCGAAGGCATCGAACCGGAGGATATCGAGGTCCATGGCGAACCCACCATTTAGCCGGTGGGGTAGGCCTCCTGGCCTGCCCAGCGCCGGAGGCGCCCGCGTACCCCACCCACGTCACCCGCGTCCAGACTGGCGTACCCAGTGGGGTAGGCCTCCTGGCCTGCCCAGCGCCGGAGGCGCCCGCGTACCCCACCCACGTCACCCGCGTCCAGACTGGCGTACCCAGTGGGGTAGGCCTCCTGGCCTGCCCAGCGCCGGAGGCGCCCGCGTAATCTCCCTATGACCAACCGCGTTATTCTCGTCACCGGCGCGGCCAAGCGGATCGGCCGCGGCATCGCCCTGCGCCTCGCCCAGGAAGGCGCGCGCGTCGCCATCCATTACGACCGCTCCGAAGCGGAAGCCCGCCGCACGGCCGCCGAATGCGGGGGCGCCGAATTGTTCCGCGCGAACCTGGAGCACGTCGACGAAATCGGCCGCATGTTCCGCGAAATCGAGGACCGCCTCGGCCGCCTCGACGGACTGGTCAACAACGCCGCCCGGTTCACCCGCTTCGACCCGCTCGACATCACCGAAAAGGATTGGGACTTCATCCACTCGGTGAACCTGAAGGCGGTTTTCTTCTGCTGCCAGAATGCCGCCCGGCTGATGCGCAAGACCGGCGGCGGCCGGATCGTGAACATCAGTTCGCTCGGCGGCATAAGACCCTGGGCGGAGCATGCCCACTACTGCGCGTCGAAGGCCGGCGTGATCATGCTGACCAGCGCGCTGGCGAAGGCGTTCGCGCCAGAGATCACGGTCAACTCCGTCGCGCCGGGTGTGATTCCGTTTGAAGACATCGACGAGCGGGGAAAGCAGATGATCGCGGCCACTCCGGCGCAACGGGGCGGCACTCCGGCCGAGGTGGCGGACGCGGTGGTCTATTTCCTCCGAGCCTCGAATTTCATCACCGGGCAGATTCTGGCTGTGGACGGCGGACTCAGTCAGCGTTAGTTCGGTACGTTTCCTCACAAAACTCTGCGCTACAGTTACCACTCTTTTGATAATTCCTGTACTTTGGTTGAGCTAAAAGCGTTCTATTTCCCGCGTTCACAAGAGGAGGAGTCCGACCAAACTATGACCCGAACCATCGCTCGCTACGCCCTGCCGTTGTTGCTGTGCCTGGGGGCTCAAGCGGCTACAACGAATACGACCCTGACAGTGCACGCTACGGCGCCCTTCGGCGCCGCCGCCACAATAACTGCCACGGGCACGGCGACCCTGTCCAACATCGGATCTGGGACTTTCACCGGAACCCTCGACATTACGACGCTCAAATCCACATTCACGATCGCGTTATCCGGCGGTAACCTGACCGGAACGCTGACAATCTCCCCGAACCTCCTAGCCGGATCCGGAACAGGATCGGCGACCATTACCGGAGGAACGGGCAGTTATGCGAATGCGAGTGGGTCATTTCCCTCCCTTGCCGGTACGGGATCGACCGGAGCGAGCGGAATCGTCCTGGACTTTAGCGGAGGCGGCCAGATCATCACGGGCGGCACAACCGGCGGCGGCGGCGGCACTTCTACCACGCCTACGATCACGGCCGTCTGGGATGCGGCGAGCAATACAGCCAGCCTGGCGCAGGGCAGCATCTTCATCGTAAAGGGTTCGAACCTCTGCCCGAAGGGCGTGAATGTATTCAGTCCTCCGCGGCCGACCGTTTCTCCCGATGGCGTCAAAATCACGTTCGCTCCAGTGGCCGGTGGCGGGGGTACGGACGCGATTCTAGTCTACACGTACAACCCGAGCGGGACGTGCCAACTTGCAGGCATCCTGCCTTCGACGGTACCGCCGGGTAACTATAACGTGACGGTCACGAACGGATCTGCGAGCGCACCCGTTGCCACCGTGGTGAAACAGAGAAAGTTCTCGTTATTTACCCAGGACAGCTCGGGGAGCGGACTCGGCTCGGTCCAGAACTACATCTCGTCCGGAGTCGTCGATCTGAACAGCTTCACAACGGGAACCGGAAAGAGCACGACGATTTCCCCCGCCCACCCCGGGCAGTATGTGATCGCTTGGGGAACTGGCATGGGGCCGCTGGTCGGAGGCGACAATTCGGCCTCGCCTGCGTTCGACTTCAGCGCCAACGGAGTCAAGGTGAATGCGATCGTCGGCGGAGTGACCGTTCCGGTTGCTTACGCCGGTCGAGCCGGTTACGCGGGCGAAGATCAGATCAACGTTCAACTGCCTGCCAACGTGCCTACCGGCTGCACGGTCCCCTTCCAGATTTCGGTCGATGGCGTGCTGAGCAACCAGATATTTATTGCGATCGCGCCCGACGCCAACTCGAACGCCTGCGTCCAGCCCGGGTTCACGACCTCGCAGCTTCAGCAGTTCGATGCCGGCGCCTCGAAGACTTTCGGCTACTTTTCCCTCACGCAGTTCACGATGACGATACCGCAATTTGGCACGGCCAAGACGGATGCCGCAACCGGAGGGTTCACGCGTTACACGGGCTATCAACTGGCATCCCTGTCGCAAGCACAAACGCAGGTGAGCACAACGGGTTCGTGCACCGTAACTCACGTTACCAGCTCAAATCAGACGGGAGTGGCTTCGCCATTTATCGGCGGCCTCGACGCCGGCTCGGTTACGCTGAACGGGCCGTCGGGTTCCGGCCTCTCTAGCCAGTTATTCACACAGGACCCGCTCTCGTTCCAATATTCCCTGAACCTTGGCGTAGAAGGCGTTCCCATTCCCGGCGGGCTCAATGTAAGCCTGCTGCCTGGGACTTACTCCGTGAGCGGCGCCGGCGGAGCCGACGTCGGCAAGTTCAGTGCGTCAATTGCACTCGGGGCGCCCCTGAATCTCAGCGCCCCCGGGCTCCCCAGTAACGTCAACCGCAGCACTCCGCTGACGCTCAACTGGACTGGTGGGTCCGCTTCGGATCTGGTGCAACTCATCGGAAGTTCGAGCACGACATCCGGCGTCGGCGCGAGTGCCGTCACGGACACCTGGAGCTTTATCTGCACCACCACGGCGGGGGCAGGGACAATCAGCGTTCCGAGTTCGGTGCTGCAGCAGCTGCCGGCAGTATCGGCGAGTTCGAATTCGGGCGGAGGGTCCTTATTCTTCGGCTCCACGACGAACCCGACCAGCTTCCAGGCGCCGCTGACAGCCGGCGGAAATGTGGACAGCGCGTACTTCCTGGCTTTTACGGGCATGGGTGCGCTCGTTTCGTACCAGTAGAATCGACTGGAGTACCTCTGCTCGGCTCATCGGGCAGGCCGCCACGTAGGCGGCCTGCCTTACTGCCGATATACTGGGAGGGATGAAGCAGCGAGGATGGAAGAGTACTGCGTCCTACCTCCTGCTGCTGGCCGGCGCCTATGTTGTCG
Organism: Bryobacterales bacterium; assembly: GCA_963796485.1. Lineage (GTDB taxonomy): Bacteria > Acidobacteriota > Terriglobia > Bryobacterales > Bryobacteraceae > CAWCDJ01. Next base: position 2,190,527 of record CAWCLV010000001.1, on the reverse strand, counting down.
CCGTGGCCGGAAGCTGGTTATTCGGAAGCCCCTGGGATAGCGCCGTCTATGACGAAATGTTCAGGCGGTACCAGCCGAAATCCTGGGCTACCGATTCGGCGCTTCTGGTCATCGACGAGCGCACCCTCGACTGGCTGCCCGGCGGCATGCAGGGTATCCGCCAACCGCTCGCCCAAGCTCTTCGCCTCGTGGCTGCAGCCAAACCGAAGGCCGTAGCCGTCGATATTATTCTCGCCAACCGAACCGACCCGGCGATCGACTCCGAACTCGCCGGCGCCTTCCGCGGCACCCCCAACCTCGTGCTCTCCAGCCAACTGGTAGGCGATGGCTGGGAAGACCCGCTACCGGAGTTCCGCGCCGCCGCGGCCGCAGTCGGCCACGTGCACGCCCAACCCGATCCGCGCGACGCCATCACCCGCTCCATTCCCCTGCAGGAGGTGCACGGCCGCGAGCGCCTGTGGGCCCTTTCCCTCGAAGCGTTCCGGCTGAGCCGCCGCGCCGACCTGGTGGAATCTCCTTCGGACCTGCAAGTCGGCGGAACGCTGATCCCCGCGTCCGGCGAACGCCGCCTGATGCGCGTGCGGTTCGTGCCGCCCGGGCTGCGTCCTCCGCGCGTCACGGTCAAGCAGCTTCTGGAAGACCCCGCGCGCGCAGCGGTCTTCGCCGGGAAAGTGGTCTTCGCCGGAGTCACCGCCCAGACGGAGCACGACCGTCTTTTCTCGCCGTATTCGAACGGCACTCCCACCAGCGGGATCGAGATCAATGCCGATGCCTTCGAGACCATGAATTCCGGGCAGTTCATCCGGGACGTGGACCTGCTCTGGGTGTTGCTGTGGGCCCTGGCGCTAGTGGCGGCTTCGGGTGCGGCGTTCCGTTACCTGCCCGGGTGGGCGGCTTACGTTGCGGCCGTCCTGATCCTGGCGGCAGCTTCCGCGGCGCCGTACGTGCTGTTCACCCACGGTTACGTCCTCTCGTTCACCACGTCGGCCTCGGCTGCGTGGTTCGGTGCGATCACGGCGGCCGCCTACTACCACCTGGTGGTGCGCCGCAGCCTGCGCCGCAGCGAGGCGGAACGCACCCGCTATCAACAGGCCATGCACTTCGTGACGCACGAGATGCGCACGCCCCTTTCGGCCATTCAGGGCTCGAGCGAACTGATCTCGCGCTATAGCCTGACCGAGGCCAAGCGGAAGCAGGTGGCGGACCTGATCAATTCCGAATCGAAACGCCTGGCCCGGATGGTGGAGATCTTCCTGAACGTGGAACGCCTGTCGGCCGGGCAGATGGAACTGAAGCGGGAGACCATTTCGGTCAAGGGCCTGGTGGAGGTGTGCGCCGGCCGCGTGCAGCCCCTCGCCGAACGCAAGCATATCGCCGTTACGCTCGAACCTGTCTCCGGGCAATTCCAGCTCACGGGCGACCGCGAGCTGATGGAGTATGCCTGCTACAATCTGCTTACCAACGCAGTCAAATACTCGCCCCAGCGCACCGAGGTGACCGTGCGTGTGTCGTGCGAGGGCGGTCATGTCCGGATTGCCGTGCAGGATCAGGGGATCGGCATGGACCACAAGGAAGTGAAACAGATTTTTCGCAAGTTCTACCGCACCAGGAAGGCGGAGGAATCGGGTGAAGCCGGCACCGGAATCGGCCTCTCCATCGTCCAACAGATTGTGGAACAGCATGGGGGGACGATCGACGTGATCAGCCAGCCGGGCGCCGGTTCCTGCTTCACCCTGGTGCTGCCGGCTTCCACGGCCGCCGGCGTACACGCCGCCGCGGAACAACACTAGATGCAAAAACTACTCTTAGTCGAAGACGATCCGGCACTACAATTCACCATCCAGACGGCCCTGGAAGAGAAAGGGTACGAGGTGGACGCCGTTTCCACGACCGGAGAAGCCATCGACCGCCTGAATGACGGCGCCTACCTCATCGTCATCTCCGATATCTACGTGGACGAGGGCACCGGGCTCGACGTGCTGAACGCCGCCAAGAAGCGCGACCCGCGCTGCTCCGTGATCCTGATGACCGGCCGCGGCACCATGGAAACCGTGATGGCCGCGACGCGCGGCGGCGTGTTCGATTACATCGCCAAGCCGTTCGAGCTGGACGTGATGATCGAAGCGGTCGAGCGGGCCGAAGCCTCGCTTGTCCCCTCCGACGACGAAGCCGAGGAGGAGGACCTTCCGGAAAGCCAGATGATCGGCACGGCGCCCGCCATGGTTGAGATCTATAAAAAGGTCTCGCGGGTGGCCCCGACCACTGCAACCGTGATTATCGAAGGCGAGACCGGAACCGGCAAGGAACTGGTGGCCCGGATGCTCCACACCTTCAGCCAGCGGGCTTCCCAGCCGTTCGTCCCGGTGGACTGCGCCGCGATTCCGCCGGCCTTGCTTGAAAGCGAGCTGTTCGGCGCCATGCGCGGCGCATTCACCGGCGCGGACCGCGACCGTGTCGGCATCTTCGAATCGGCCAATCGCGGTACGGTGTTTCTGGACGAAATCGGCGAGATCGAGTCCGATTTCCAGGTGAAGCTCCTGCGCTTCCTGCAGGAGCGCGAGATCCGCCCGGTCGGCTCCCCCCGGCCGAAGGAAGTGGACGTCCGGGTGATCGCCGCCACCAACCGCAACCTGCAGCAGATGACCGACGAAGGCAAGTTCCGGCTGGACCTGTGGTACCGGCTCAACGTCGTCCGGATCGTGATGCCGCCGCTGCGCGACCGCCGCCACGACATCCCGCTGCTGGCGCGGTTCTTCGTCAACAAATACAACGGCCGGTACAGCCGGGACGTGAAGCTGATGGATTCCGGCGTGAAAGCGCTCCAGGACTACACCTGGCCGGGCAACGTGCGCCAGTTGCAGCACCTGATCGAGCGCCTGGTGGTGCTGGCGGACCGGGTGGATGCCGAGGCCGTGCACGAAGCGCTGACCGTGATGGAATCGCGTGAGAAGCCAGTGGATACGCTGGCGGATGCCGAAGAGGAGCAGATCCGGCGCGTGCTGGCGGCCACCGGCGGCAACAAAAGCAAGGCCGCGCAGATTTTGGGCATCGAGCGCAAAACGCTCTATCGCAAGCTGGAACGCATGAAGCTCTAAGTGGCGCGGGCCTCCTGGCCGGCGCGGTTTTGAATTGGTTTAAAACCGGGCAGGCCAGGAGGCCTACCCCACTGCAATCGCGTCGTAGCCGAGCAGAATCTTGCCGTCTTTTAGCAGGATCGGCCTCTTGATCAGGTTGGGGTTCTCCGACATCAGCTGCAAAGCTTCGGCGCGCGGAGGCGGGCTCTCCTTCATGTTGCGCTCGCGGTAGAGCTCATTGCGGCTGTTCAGAAACTCGCGGTAGTCCCGTTTTCCGATCAGTTTTTCCAGTTCGGCGACGGAGAGGCCGCGGTTGAGATCGACTTCCTCGAACTGCGCGCCTTTTTCGCGAAGCAAACTCTTCGCTTTCCGGCAGCTCGTTCAAGTGGGCTTCAGGTAGAGCTTCATCAGAGCCAGTTTAGATCCGCGTAGCGCTCTCCGGTCAAGTGCAGAAAAAGCGGTTCGAGCGCGCGGAAGGTCTTGCCGTCGAACTCGATGGTTCCCTCGTTCGAAAGTGCGGTGATGTTCCCGCTCCAGACGAGCTTGCCGGGGCGCGTGATGATGGCCACTTCGTCGCAGAGCCGTTCCACGGTTTCGAGTACGTGGCTGGTGATGAAAACCGTGCGTCCCTGCTCCGTCAGGCGGCGGAGCCATTGCTTCATCAGCGCCACGCCGGCCGGGTCGATGCTCTCGAACGGTTCGTCCAGAAACAGAACTTCGGGGGAATGAATCACCGCGGCGGCGAACGCCACGCGCTTGCGCATTCCCGTGCTGTATTCGGAAAGCGGTTTGCGATTGTCGGTGAGTTCGAGCGCGGCCAGTAGTTCACCGACACGCTTGCGGGTGGTGAGTTCGTCCAGCCCGAACATGCGGGCCACGAAGGCCAGGAACTCCTGCGCGTAGAGCGGGTCGAAAAGGCCCAGGGTTTCGGGCATCACGCCCATGCGGCGCTTAAGCGCCGGGCTCTCGGCCGAGAAGGGCTCGCCCAGGATCTCGATCTTTCCGGCCGTGGGATCGAGCAATCCCGTCAGGCAGCCGATCGTGGTGCTCTTGCCCGAGCCGTTGGGGCCAAGAAAGCCGAACATCGACCCTTTTGGAACGGCGAGCGAGAGGTCGTCTACCGCCACGACGTTCCCATATTTCTTGATCAGGTTGGAAATGCGGATCGCATCCATGATTCAGTCCCTTCCTTCCACGATGGCCAGCAGGCGCTCGCGGCGCTGCCGGAACAGGCCGCCGGCGGCGCGGAGCGAGACCGAGAAAAACATGATTCCCGCCAGAACGGTGAACAGGGCGATCCACCAGCTCCCGGGCGCTACCAGCGCCGGGGCCACTTTGTGCAGCACCTGCGGCAGCAACATCGAGACCAGCACGCCGCCGATCAGCACGATGTTACCGCCCAGCGAGAGATCGTTTCCGAAGCTGCTGTAATAATTTCCTTTACGCGGGTTAAGCATCGAGACCCAAAGCCCCAGGCCGTGAAAGATGAAAAGTCCGGTCAATGCGCTTCCCGCGAGCATCGCGACCTGCCGGGGGTCGTGCCCACCCGGAACCAGGGCGGCCCAAGCGATCGCAGCCACCGGTATCCACGCTCCACCGAGCAGCATCGAGGCGTAGGAGCCCGCGCGCAGGCTCGCGGCGGCATCGCAGGGCAGCAGCAGGTACCGGCGCAAGCCGCCGCCCACATACCCGTACTGGTTCACGGCCATGCGGGAGGTGCCAAGAAACGTAAGGATCGGGAAGGTGCCGAGCGCGGCCACGAACAACGAGTTGTCGCCCGGGCGCTGGGAGATCCTATACGTTAAAAATGTAACCAGGGGCAAGGCGACCAGGTACATCGCGCGAAAACGGTTGTTGCGAAGGTAAAAGCGAAGCCAGTGCGCGACGAAGGGGGCATCCCGGGCGGGAAACAGCGCGGCGACTCGTTCGTAGTTGCTTGTCCAGGAAAGCTCGCCCGATTCGGCCCGCTGGACCGAGGGCGGGCGGTTCTCGAGCAGGATCAGTACCGCGAAGATCGCCGCGATCCAAAGCACCAGCAGCAAAAGTCCCCAAAGCGCCTCCATACCCGTCCGCACCATGGCCGCCGCCGCGCCGAACGGGGCGGTGAACGAGAGGACCCGCAGCAATCCCGGGATCCATTCCGGATGTTTTTTGATAGCGGGGGCGACCAGCGAGGGCAGGATCGCAAGGGAGATGATCACGAGGGTCAGCAGCATCGTGCCGGAGCGGCCCTTCATCATCCGGTCCACCGAGCTTGCGATGACGCGCGCCAGCAGGTAATTCGACAGGAAGAGCAGCAGGACGGCCAGAATTCCCTGTCCGAACGGAGTGCCGCCATAGGCGTACAGGCCGGTCACCAATCCCAGGTCGAGCACCAGGAAGAAGATCCAGAAAGGATCGACTATCCCGATGATGTGTCGTACCACGAAGCGCTCCGCGGCGCGCACCGGGTAGCGGCGCAGTTCGAGGTCCGAGAAGATCGAATTCATCCCGAACCCCAGGCTGATGCTCGCGATCAGCGCCTGCACGTAGACCGACCCCAACACGATCTGCGCGACCAGTTCGGCCTTTCCGCTGCGCACGGCCACAATGCCGGCGCCGAAGCCGCCGGCCACCAGGAGCGAGACCACCAGTATGAAGAGCAGATACCCGGAGAAGAACAGCGCGATTCGTCCGTTGCGGGAACGCGTCTTGGCCCACAACAGCTTGTAGCGGAGACTTATCAGTCCCCCGATCAGCTCGGTGTTCATGACTTTGGCCGGATCACCTCGATGTTTAAGTAGGGCCGCAACGCCTCGGGGACCACCACGCTGCCGTCCTTTTGCTGATAGTTCTCGACGATTGCGACCCAGGTGCGCCCCACCGCCAGGCCGCTGCCGTTAAGTGTGTGGACCAATTCGGCCTTCTTCCCCGCCCGGTATCGGATGCCGGCGCGCCGTGCCTGAAACGCCTCGAAATTCGAGCAGGAGGAGATTTCCTTATAGCCGTTCTGCCCGGGAAGCCAGACTTCGATGTCGTAGGTTTTGGCCGAGGAGAAGCCCATATCTCCGGTGCACAGCACGATGGTGCGGTAGGCGAGCCCCAGCCGGCGCAGGATGTCTTCGGCATCGGCCGTGAGCTTCTCGTGCTCGTTGTAGCTCTGGTCGGGCGCCGTGAACTTGACCAGTTCCACCTTTTGAAACTGGTGCTGCCGGATGATCCCCCGGACGTCGCGGCCGTAGGACCCGGCCTCGCTGCGGAAGCACGGGGTGTAGGCGCACAGGCTGACCGGGAGCGCGGAAGCGTCCAGCGTTTCATCCCGGTAGATGTTCGTGACCGGCACTTCGGCGGTGGGGATCAGCCAGAGATCGTGGTCCTCGCACTTGAAGAGATCCTCTTTGAACTTCGGAAGCTGTCCGGTGCCGAAGAGGCTCTGGGAGTTCACCAGGAAGGGCGGCAGCACCTCGGTGTAGCCGTGCTCGCGCGTATGGACGTCGAGCATGAAGTTGACGAGCGCGCGCTCCAGCTTCGCGCCGAGGTCCCAATACAGCGCGAAGCGGGCACCCGTGATCTTCGCCGCTCGCTCCAGGTCCAGAATGCCCAACTGCGGGCCGAGGTCCCAGTGGGCCTTGGGTTCGAAATCGAACGGCGGCGGCGTGCCCCAGCGCCGCACCTCGACGTTCTCTTCCTCGCTCCGGCCGACCGGTACCGATTCGTGCGGAACGTTAGGGATGGCAGCCAGGAGATCCCTGAACTCGTCGTCGAGCTTGCGGACCTGCTCGTCGAGGGTCGAAATCTCCTCGCCGATGGCGCGCATCTGCTGCTGGCGCCCGGAGGTGTCTACGCCCTCCTTCCGCAACCTGGCGATTTCCCCCGACTCGGCATTACGCCGGGCCTTCAACTGTTCGGCATGGGAGATCGCGCTCCGGCGCTGGCGGTCGAGCTCGCGAAACTGGTCCAGTTGCGGCGCGTTACCGCGCGTCGCCAGGCGCGCTGCGACCGCGTCGAAGTTGTTCCGGAAGAAGGAGAGATCGTGCATGCCCCTCCATGCTAACGCAAGCGCTGGAGGGCTATTCCTCGTCTTCCTCGACTTTCACGGGTTCAAGGTCTTCCGCCTCGAAGATCTGAAAGCAATCGAGGCACTCTACGTAATCGACGCCGTCTCTCCGGGCGATGATCTGGGTGCGGTTGTGGTCACAAGCGGTCTGCATACACCTTACGCTTAGATGAGGTTTATTTTAACCGCGTACGATGAGTTGTCAAGCCCCCCTTGGCAACGAGTTACAATCCTGGGTAATGCCATTTCCCACTCACCGTCTACGGCGCCTCAGGGCCAGCGAATCTCTGCGCAGCCTGGTTCGCGAGACGCATCTCGATCCCGCGCAGTTCATCCTGCCGCTGTTCGCCTGCCCCGGGGAAGGGGTAAAGCGCGAAATCGGCGCCATGCCGGGAAATTATCAGATGTCGATCGACGAACTGGTGAAGGAATGCGCCGAGGTCGAGTCGCTGGGCGTGGGCGGCGTCATCCTCTTCGGCCTTCCCGAGACGAAGGACGAAATGGCTTCCGGAGCGTATGACGAGAACGGAATCGTACAGCAGGCGATCCGGGCCATTCGCCGGGAAACCTCGAAGCTCCTGGTAATCACCGATGTATGCAACTGCGAATACACGAGTCACGGCCACTGCGGGTTCATCAAGGACGGCGATGTCGATAACGATACAACCCTCCAGTGGCTGGCGAAAACGGCCCTTTCGCATGCCCGCGCCGGGGCGCACATCGTTGCGCCTTCCGACATGATGGACGGGCGTGTGTGGGCCATCCGCCAGGCGCTGGACGCGAACGGCTACGAGAAAATCCCGGTCCTGGCGTACGCGGCCAAATTCGCGTCGGTATTCTATGGCCCGTTCCGCGAGGCCGCCGAATCCGCGCCGCAGTTCGGCGACCGCCGCAGCTACCAGATGGACCCCGCCAACGGCCGCGAGGCGATGCGCGAGATCGAACTGGACCTGGAAGAGGGCGCCGACATGATCATGATTAAGCCGGCGATGCCCTACCTGGACCTGATCGCCAAAGCGCGGGAACGCTTCGACGTGCCGATCGCGGCCTACCAGGTGAGCGGCGAGTATTCGATGATCATGGCCGCCGCCCGCAACGGCTGGCTCGACGAGGAGCGCGCCATGATGGAGAGCCTGACCTCCATCACCCGCGCCGGCGCCCGCATCATCCTGACCTATTTCGCCAAACCCGCCGCCCGGCTGCTGGGGTGAAATGAAGGTTCGCGACGCGAGGGGAGCCATCGTCAGTTTAAGCACCCCGTCAAGAAAGGCCGGGTCACGATTGCCGGGCACCCGTCTTTGGACCTTGCTCCAAAGACGCGGAATAGTATCCTGAGACAAGCGGGGTTGAAATGAGATTCGCAGTTCTTTTCGAACGGACGGAAACCGGTTATAGCGCGCTCGTTCCCGACTTGCCGGGGTGTGTCGCAGCCGGCGCCACTTTTGAGGAAACGGCAGAACTGATGCGCAAAGCGATTCAGATGCATCTGGCCGGCATGCGGGAAGACGGCGAACCGGTCCCCGAACCCCAGACGATTGTCGAGTACATCGTTGCGGCGTAGCGCGCCGGCAGTCGCTCCGATTAAGCCTCCAATTTTCGGATATACGCCAAATTCCGCCGCATGTCCGCTTCCACCGTACTGCCCTTAATCGTGTCGGTTTCCAGGTTCGCATACCCGGTGAATCCGATGTCGTGGATGGCTTTCATCACCGCCGCGAAGGAAATCGGACCCTCGCCCAGGTAGTACGGGTTGTCCTTCAGGTGGATCTGGCAGATGCGAGCCTTGCCCAGCCAGCGGATCTCCTTCACCACGTCGAACTTGTTGTTGGTCGAATTCCCAACGTCGTAGTAAACCTGCACGTTCTTCGAGCGCGAGCGCTCCATGATCCGCACGTTATCTTCGGCCGAGATGGTGTCCTCCAGGGCGAGAATCACGCCGGCCTTTTCGGCTTCGGGAGCGAGGTCGCGCAGCACGTCGCCGACATGGTTGCGCTCCTCGGGCGTCTGGATCGCCCATTTTCCGAAGAACGGCAGCAGAAGAACCTCGACGTGCAGCGCTTTCGTGAGCCGGATGGCGTCCGACACCCACTTGACGGCGAGCGGGTCGCTCTTCAGTCCATTATCGTGGAGGCGGTCTACGCAGGTGCCGTCGAGCGGCATTCTCTGCGCGGCGGAGAGCGCCAGGTAACGGTCGAGCATTGCGGGGTTATCGAGCGGCATCTGGTTGCCTTCGATTTTGCGCCCGAAGGAGATCTGGACGCCGTCGAACCCCAGCTTCGCGGCCAGGATGACGGCTTCGGGGTCGGCGCCCAGGCGGAGGTTCCAGTCGGTGACACCGATCCGGAGTTTGGAGGGGGCGGCGCGGAGAAGCGGCGCGGCAGTGGCGACGGCTGCAGCGGAGCGAAGCAGGTCGCGGCGGGTCAGAACGGGCATGCCCGCATTCTATAGCGGCGCGGCCCCGGAGTTAAGCCCCGGGGGCAAGCCGCTCGGAGTGGGGCAGGCCTCCCGGCCAGGCCGGTTCTAGGCCGGATTGAAAGTCAAAACCGGGCAGGCCGGGAGGCCTGCCCCACCTCGCCGTTAAGCCACCCGCGAGATTTGCCGGTACTCCTCTTCCGACCGGGCCGGCAGCAGAACCCAGAGGGTGTAGATGCCCAGCGCGGTCCCGAACGGCATATCGAGCAGGTTGAAGAAGCCCAGTACGATGGTGAGCATGCGCGCCCACGGCTCGCGCTCCAGCAACCCCCATCCGGCAATGATCCCGACAACGGCGCCGGCCAGCAGGAGCACGCCGACCCCCCGGATCAGGCCGAAGACGAAATCCGGCATGTCGGGACGAAACATATGCCATACGCCGCGGTGAAAGAACGTCAGCAGGAAAAAGCCGGGGATTAGCCGGAAGACGGAAATCGCCAACCACAGAATCCCGAGCAGCCGGACGTGGCCCGCAATCCGGCCCTGCGTGGGCATCAGGGGCACGGTTCCGGGGGGTTTGCCGCAGGTCGGACAGAATCGCTGGGCGTCGTCCAGACGGGTCCCGCAACGGTCACAATACATCCTCCACCTCTCTTTAACAAGGTACGATTGAGGACGGTGGATTGTTCCGCCGACCCAGAACCGATAAAATGAAAGTTCTCCATGTCTAAATCTCCAGCAGACTTACAGCAAATCGCCAAGCGCGTGCGGCGGGAAATCGTCGAGATGATTGGGGCGGCCAAGTCGGGACATCCGGGGGGCTCCCTCTCGGCGGTCGAGATTCTGGTCGAACTTTACTTCGACCACATGAAGATCGATCCCAAGAATCCGGCGTGGCCGGATCGGGACCGGTTCATCCTCTCGAAAGGGCACGCGGCGCCCGTGCTCTATGCCGTCATGGCCGAAGCCGGCTATGCCGAAACTCCGTTGGATCAGCTCAACACGCTCCGCCGCTACGGCTCGGTGTACCAGGGCCATCCCGACGTGCGTTTCATCCACGCGCTGGAGGCATCCACCGGTTCGCTGGGGGAAGGGCTCTCGCTGGCCATCGGCATCGGGCTGGCGGCGAAGCTGGATAAGCGCAGCTCCCGCACCTACGTGATGATGGGAGACGGCGAAATCCAGGAGGGCCAGATCTGGGAAGCGGCGATGTCGGGAGCGTTCCACAAGGTGGATAACGTTGTCGCCATCGTGGATTACAACGGGATTCAGCTCGACGGTTTCGTCAAGGACATTATGGAGGTGGCGCCGCTCGCGGAGAAGTGGCGCGCGTTCGGCTGGCACACGCTCGAAATCGACGGGCACAATATCCCGGCCATCCAGAATGCGCTGGCCGAAGCGCAAGCCACCAAGGGGAAGCCCACCTGTATCGTGGCCCACACGATCAAGGGAAAGGGCGTCTCGTTCATGGAGAACAATCCCAAGTTCCACGGCACGGCGCCGACCGCCGATCAAGTGAAACTCGCCCTTCAGGAGTTGCAATAGCCATGGCGTCACAACCGCAGACCTCTCAAAAGAAATTCGAAGTGAAACTCGGACCGGCCACGCGCGAAGCCTTCGGGCGGGCGCTGGTGGAACTCGGGCGCAGCAACCCGGACATCGTGGTGTGCGATGCGGACTTGTCCAAATCGACGATGACGACGTACTTCCAGAAGGAGTTCCCCGACCGCTTCTTTTCGTTCGGGATCGCCGAGGCGAACGCCGTGGCAGCCGGCGCCGGCATGGCTCTCGCGGGCAAAATCCCGTTCGTCTCCAGCTTCTCTGCGTTCGTCATGAACAAGGGGTTCGAACAACTCCGCGCCTGCGCCGCATACCCGCATGTGAACCTCAAGGTAGTGGGCACCCATAGCGGCATTTCCATCGGCGAGGACGGCCCCTCCCAGATGAGCATCGAAGAGATCGGGCTGGCGTGCTCCCTGGCGGGTTTCGTGGTCATGGCTCCGGCCGACGAGATTTCGACCAAGGCCCTGGTGCACGCGGCGGCCGCCCACAAGGGGCCCGTGTTCATCCGCACCGGACGGCCCAAGGCCCCGGTGATCTATGATGCCGGGCATGTTTTCGAGATCGGAAAGGCGATCGAAGTCGCGGCAGGCACGGACCTCGCGATCATCGCCAACGGGTTGCTGGTGGCGCAGTCGCTGCTGGCGGCGGAATCGCTCGAACTCGAGGGGATTTCCGCCCGCGTGATCGACATGCACACGGTAAAGCCGATTGACCGCGATGCCATCGCGAAAGCCGCCGCCGAAACCGGCGCGATCGTGGTCGCGGAAGAGCACCTGGTGGATGGAGGCCTGGGCGTGCGTGTGGCGCAGGTGGTTGCCGAGACGCACCCCTGTCCCATGGAGTTCGTCGGCATCCACGACCGCTACGCGGAATCCGGAGAGCCGGATGAGCTGCTCGAGAAGTACGGCCTGGTAGCGCACGACATCGCCGCCGCCGGGCGAAAGGCGGCCGCGCGAAAGCGCTAGCCTCCCCTATGCCGGAAGTCTGCCTGGCCGAACTGCTGCTGAAGCAAACTCCGGCGTGTTTCTGGTTGATCGACCGCGAAGAGGTTTTCGCGCGCGTCTACGGAGACTCCCTGCCCATTTTCGGCAGGACGGCGGCTGAGTTGGAGGGGCAGCCTCTTAGCGGGGCCCTCGGGACGGACGCGCGCAGCCTTTGGAACTCGCGGCTCCGCCGCGTTTTCGCGGGTGAGGTGCTGCACCTCGGCGAGCGGAACAAGAGCAGCGTCTTCAACATTTCGGTTTTCCCGGTGACTGCGGAGAGCGAAATCCGTTACGCCGGCGGGGTGGCGAGAGAAGTTACCCCCTGGGGCACCGCCGAGCAGGAATTGCGGCACTCCGTGCTGGGCGCATTGAAGGCCATGGAGTTCGAGCGCAACACTCTCTCGAAATTTCTGCACGATTCCATCGGCCAGAATCTCACCGCGCTGGGGCTCCAACTGGACCTGATCCGAATGGACCTCGAGACCAGTTCACCCGATCTCTGCGCACGAATTTCGGAGATGCAGGGCGTCCTCGAGGGAATCATGGAAGAGACCCGGGAGTACAGCTACGAGCTGAATCCTTCCGCGGTGGAGCGGACCGGCCTCCGGGCTGCCCTGGACCGGATGGCCGCCCGTCTCCGGCAGCGCTTTCCGGGGAGCCTCCGGCTGAATGTGGACCCGTCGTTGAAGCTCGAACCGGATATCGCGTCCGCGTTATTCCATATCGCACAGGAGGCCGTCGAGAACTCGGTTCAGCATGCCGGTTGCTCCGCGATTGAAATCGCGGTAAAGTCCTCACGTAGCGGTACTTTCTTAGAGGTCAAGGATAACGGAAGGGGATTCGACCCGGGCAACCTGCTGTCCGGGCGCAGAGGGCTGGGTTTTTTGAGCATGGAGCACTACGCCGCTCAGGCCGGCCTGGACTTGGCGATTGCCAGCCATCCGGGCGCGGGCACCACGGTTCGTGCCGAAGCCTCCGACTCCCGTTAAGAGACGACTAATGGCTTTCGACATTGTTCTTGTCGATGATCACAAACTGGTGAGGGACGGCGTCCGGACCATTCTGGAGAGGGGCGGTGAGTTCCGCGTGGTGGGTGAGGCGGAAAACGGCGGCGACGCCGTGCAGCTCTGCAAGAAGACCAACCCCGACCTGGTCCTGATGGATATCGGACTGCCCGGAATGAACGGTGTCGAAGCCACCACTGAGTTGCTGCGGCACTGCCCGGCCGTCAAGGTCGTGATCCTCTCGATGTACGACGACGAGAACTCCGTGGTGAGCGCGATCCGCTCCGGCGCCCGTGCGTTCGTGCTCAAGAAAGCGTCCTCGAGCGAACTGGTGGACGCGCTGCGGACGGTGGCGCGCGGCGGATCCTACCTGAGCTCTCAGGTTTCCGACCGGTTGCTCACGCGCATTCAGCGCGGCGATCTGGAGACGCACGACCGCAGCCCGCTGGAATCGCTCTCTCCGCGCGAGCTGCAGGTGCTGCGGCTGGTGGCGGAAGGCAAGACGAGCAAGGATATCGCGGTGCTGCTCGACCTCGGGCTGCAAACCGTCAGAAGCTACCGGAAGACCATGATGAAGAAGCTCGGCGTGAACAACGTCGCCGGCCTCACGCAACTGGCCCTCGCGGCCGGAATCACGCACTGGAACAAGCCCGATGCAAACACCCTGGGGTGAGTGCGCGGTCAACGACGCGCACACCCATTTCTTCTCGCACTCTTTCTACGCCTCGCTCGGCGCGCCGGCCTGCAGGGATGCCTCGCAAGTGGGCGCGGCCCTCGGATGGGATGTGCCGCCCGAAGACCCGGCGGCTCTGGCCCGCACATGGGTGGACGAGTTGGCCCGGCACGCGGTGACGAAGGCCGCTATCATCGCCAGCGTTCCGGGTGACGAGAACTCCGTAAAGCAGGCCGCCCGCGCGTTCCCCGGCCGCTTGATTCCTTTTGCGATGGTGAACCCGCTGGCGGAAGCGGCGCCCGACCTGGAGGGGCTCAGGGCGATCTGTCTCTTCCCCGCGATGCATCGCTATTCCGTGCAGGATGAGCGTGCCGGGGCCCTGCTCGAAAAAGCCGCGGCGTTGCGATGCGCGGTGTTCGTGCACTGCGGCGTGCTAACGGTAGGGGTCCGCCGCAAACTCGGGCTAGCCTCCCCCTTCGACATGCGCTTCTCCAACCCCATCGACCTGCATGCGGTGGCGCTGCGGTTCCCGCAACTCCGCTTCATTGTTCCGCATTTCGGTGCGGGATATTTCCGGGAGGCGCTGATGCTGGCCGACCTGTGTCCGAACGTCTATCTCGACACCTCGAGTAGCAACTCGTGGATGCGGTACGAAGGGCTGGACCTCAAGAAGGTTTTCCGCAGGGCGCTATCGGTGGCCGGCCCCGAGCGGCTGCTGTTCGGCTCCGATTCGTCGTTCTTCCCGCGGGGCTGGAACCGCGACATTTTTGAGACGCAGATGCAGGTCCTGATGGAGTTGGGGATCGGCAGTTCCGAAGCAAGAATGATCCTGGGCGAAAACCTGGACCGCATTCTATCGTGAACAGAAACGGGCCTGCGTGCCGTCTGCTAACGTAGAGTTCGTCGCATGCGGTCGTCCCGACGAACAATCTTCCCCGGCCCGATCTTTGTCTTACTGTGTCTGGCAGGCCCTCTGGGTGCCCAACAATGGGATCCAGGACAACAGTTATCCAACTCTATTTCGGAATTCTCGAGCAACACCCTCAAACTGACCTTTGAGCAGCGGGGCCGCTATGAAGACCGCACCGCAACCAGTTTCGGCGATGCCGATAAGGCCACCGGCCTGATCCGTACGCGCCTGGGACTGTCGTACACTCCCGCGCCCTGGCTGAAGTTTTCCGGCATGCTCCAGGATTGCCGCGCGCCGTGGTACGGGGACAACGCTCCGAACACGGTCCGCGACCCGGCCGACCTTCAGGAAGGCTACATCGAGTTGCGTCCGGACCATGAGACCGGGTTCGGCATGACCGTCGGCCGAATGATGCTGAACTACGGCGAACTCCGGCTCATCGGCACTCCCCAATGGGGCAACCTCTCCCGCACCTACGACCATGCCCGCGTGTACTGGCGTTTTCCGAAAGCCCGCATCGAGTTCCTGCTCGTCTCGCCGGTGAAGATACGGCCCGGCGAATTCAACCGGCCCGAGTTGGGCGACCGGATCCTCGGCACTTACGACGCGTTTCCCAATCTTTTCGGCAAGAACCTGCTCGAGGCGTACATTCTGCGGCGCGACCAGAACGCGCCCGGCGGTTTCACCGGCGGTTCGCGCGCCGACGGAACCGACCGTTTGAAAGTCAATACGTTCGGCTTCCGCCTGGCGGGACCGCTGGCGCCCCCGTGGAAATACAGCCTGGAAACCGCGTTTCAAAATGGCAAGGTCGGCGCCGCGGACCTCAGTTCCCGGGCATTTTTCGGAGGCATCTCCCGCAGGTGGAATCTCGGTTCGCGAACCCTCGATTTTTCGACGGAATACAAGTACGCGTCGGGAACCGCGAACCCCTCGGATCCCACCCGCAGCGGCACGTTCGACCAGCTATACGGGGCCTACCACGACAAATTCGGGCACCAGGACCTGTTCGGTTGGCGCAACCTGCACAACACGCAGTCGGTGGCGACCCTGTCCCTGACCAGGCGCCTTGCGGTGAATCTGATGTACGACAATTCCTGGCTTGCGAGCGCGCGGGATTATCTCTACGCCGGATCCGGCAAGGGGATCGTCCGCTCGGCGGCCGGAACCGCGGGCCACCATGTAGGCCAGGAAACGGACCTGTTCGGCACGTACAAGTACGGGCACTTCACGTTCGGCGCGGGGTATGGGCGGTTGTACCCCGGTGAGTTCCTGCAGCGCACTACGCCCGGGGTCGGACCCAACTACGTGTACATCTTCCACAGCTACACGCTGTGAAACTCTACGCGGAGATCGTAAGTGCGTGGTCGGCGGCGATCCTGCCGTCGGCTGCCGGAGTGTAGCCGGCGTGCCGTAACGCGGCGCCCAGCGCTTCCAGAATCAACATTACGTTCTCCGCCGTGGAGCCGTAACCCATCACGCCGATGCGGAAGACCTTCCCCGCCAGGGGGCCGAAGCCGCCGGCGATCTCGATATTCCGCTCTTCCAGCAGGTACTGGCGCACTTTCGCGTCGTCCACGCCGGCGGGCACCCGAGGCGTATTGAGGGTCCAGAGGCGGTTCGCCGGGTCCTTCACGTGCATTTCGAGACCCATCGCTTCGATTCCGGCGACAAAGGCCTGGTGATTCTTCCGGTGGCGCGCGCAACGCTCTTCGAGCCCTTCTTCGGCGATGATCGCGAGACCTTCGCGCAGGGCGTAGAACAGCGTAGCCGAAGCGGTGTGGTGATATTTATGGCCGGTGAAATATGCGTCCAGCAGGGTCAGGTCGAGATACCAGGACTGCACGGGAGCGCCGCGCCCTTTCAGCCGCTCCATCGCGCGCGCCGAAACCGTGATCGGCGCCAGGCCGGAGGGGCAGCCCAGGCCCTTCTGC
Source organism: Bryobacterales bacterium (assembly GCA_963796485.1). Lineage (GTDB taxonomy): Bacteria > Acidobacteriota > Terriglobia > Bryobacterales > Bryobacteraceae > CAWCDJ01. The sequence goes on along the minus strand of CAWCLV010000001.1, from coordinate 2,173,941 downwards.
GTGCAACTGTAGGCGATGTCGATGCCGTTCTCGTCCACCAGCACCGGCATGCCGCCGAGCGACGTTACGCAATCGGCGATCGCCAGCGCGCCGGCTTCATGGGCCGCTTCGCAGATCGGCTTCGCCTGGTTGTACATCCCGGTCGAAGTCTCGGCCTGCACGAAAGCCACCATCTGCGGCTGCTCGCGCCGGATGAATTCGCGCGCTTCCTGCGGGTCGAACGGTTGCCCCCAGTCCTTCGCGAGAGTAGCCACGGTTGCACCCTGGCGGCGCGCCATCTCCGCAATGCGATCGGCGAAGAATCCGTTCGAGAGCACCGCGAACTTGCGGCCGGGCTCGGCAAAGTTGGCCACCGCGGCCTCCATGCCGGAACTGCCGGTGCCGGAAATCGCGATGTTGAAGTCGTTCTTCGTCGAGAAGGCGTACCCGAGCAGGGAACGGATCTCGCCCGCCACCTGGAAGAAGAACGGATCGAGATGGCCCACCACAGTCTGGCCCATCGCCTGGTATACACGCGGAGCAACCAGGCCGGGCCCGGGCCCGAAGAGAAGGCGCGGAGGCGCCTGTAGAGGAGGATAGGACTGCGGCATAAACGATTAGTGTAACCCTTTGCGTCCGGTGGCTTACTTCTTGCCCTTAGCCTGCTTGTAGGTCTCGCGGAGATCCTGCAACTGCCGGGCATGGGACTCGGCGTGCCCCGCATAGCCTTCGAGCAGGCGGCGCAGCGTCACTGCCCCGTTTTCGGAGTGATTGCCGGTGCGCTCGAAAGCCTCTTCGGGCAGGCCCTTTAGAAGTTCGTAGTTCTCCGCGCGAATCCGGCGGAATGTCTCGAGTGACTGCTTCGGCTTGCGCCGCGCGTAATCCAGGTTCCGGGTCCACGCGTCCTGGTCGAACGCAATCAGCGTGGGATTCGCTTCGGCGACCACCTGCCGGAAGCGGTGCGCGCCCACCAGTTCGGCATCGGCGAGGTGCGCCACGATCTGGCGGACGCTCCACTTCCCCGGCGCCGGCGCAAAATCCTCTTCCTCTCCAAACACACCGGTCAGCACGACAGCCAGCAACTCGGCTCCGCGGCGATAACGTTCCAACAGCGCAGGAATTTCAGACATAATGACGAGGCTCAGTAGTAATCGGCGCAGCTCATATAATAGCCGCAGGTTTCGCACAGCAGCTTGCATTTGCGCGCCGTGAGGCGTGTGGAGCAGAGCGGACAGTAGAGCATGGGCTCTTCGTCCGGCGCTCGCTCGGGCTGGGGCTGCGGCTGCGCTTCGGGTGGTTTCACGGACAAGTCAATTATACTGCCTGTGCCTTGCGCGACGATTCCCATACAATAGAGCCATCGTGATGAAACTCAGGATGGGGTTGGTGCTTCTGGCGTTGGCGGCGGGAGGCATGGCGCAGCGCCAACCTTCGAACCGGACCCTGCGCCTGCCCTCCCGGGGCACGCGCGGCGCGGTGGCAGGCGGGAGCGAATACGCCACCGAAGCCGGCATGCGGATGTACTTCAGCGGAGGCAACGCGGTGGATGCCGGGATCGCCACCATGCTGGCCGCCTCGGTCGTGGAATTCTCGCATTTCGGCCTGGGCGGCGAAGCTCCCATCCTCGTGCGCACCAAGGAGGGAAAGGTCTGGGCCATCGCCGGGGTCGGCACCATGCCCAAACTGGCCACGGCCGATTTCTTCCGCCACCACAAGCTGCAGCCCGATGAAATTCTCGACCCGCCGGAGGAACGCGGCCTCAAGGATTGGGTCCCGGTAGCGGGCATCCTCTCGGCACTCGTGCCCGGCATGGTGGACGCGGCTCTGGTGACCCTGCGGGACTTCGGAACAAAGTCGTTTGCCGAAGCCGTCGAGCCCGCGATCGAGCTAGCCGACGGCTTCCCGCTCGACGAAATGCGGGCGATGTCCCTGGGCGGCAGCATCCGCTATCTCCAGGACTGGCCGACCTCGCGGCGCGTGTTTCTGCCGAACGGCCGCGTCCCGAAACTGGGCGATATTTTCCGCCAGCCCGACCTCGCGCGCACCCTCCGCTCCATGGCGGAAGTAGAGAAAAAGGCGTTGGCGGCGGGCAAAGGCCGGACGGAAGCGATCGATGCCGTCCGCGATTACTTCTACCGCGGTGAGATCGCCAGGCGGATCGACGCCTTCTCGCGCCAGAACGGCGGCCTGCTGCGGTACGAGGACATGGCGTCCTTCCGGCTGGAACCCGAAGAGGCAGTCTCCACCACCTTCCACGGCTACACCATTTACAAGCCGGGCTTCTGGAGCCAGGGCCCCTCCATGATCGAGGCCCTCAATATCCTGGAGGGCTTCAACCTGGCCGACATGCGGCTCAATTCCGGCCCGTACATCCACACGCTGGTGGAGGCCCTGAAGCTGGCCTATGCCGACCGCGACACCTTTTATGGGGACCCGAAGTTCGTGAAGGTCCCGGAGGAGCGGCTCCTTTCGAAAGAGTACGGCGCCGAGCGCCGCAAGCAGATCGGCGAGATGGCGTCGCTCGATTTCCGCCCCGGCAACGTCGAGCCGAACCCGCCCAAGCACCCGTTCTATTCGCACATCGACCGTTACAAAATTCCCGACGCCCTTCTGGCCAAGGACACCACCTGCGTGGACGCCATCGACAAGGACGGCGTTGCTATTTCGATTACGCCTTCCGGCGCGTGGATGCCCCCGGTGATCGCGGGCGATACCGGCATCCCGCTGACGCAGCGCGCGCAGAGTTTCCTCCTGGTGCCGGGCCATCCCAACGAACTCGCAGGCGGCAAACGGCCGCGCGTGACCCTCAGCCCCACCCTGGTGACGGGACCGGATCACACCCTGATCACGCTCTCGACGCCCGGCGGCGACAACCAGGACCAGGCCCTCTTGCAGGTGCTGCTGAACGCTACCGATTTCGGCATGAACGCCGAACAGGCCGTGGAGGCGCCGCGGTTCCAGACCGAGCACCTGGTGTCGAGCTTCGACAACCATGCGATGAGCCCCGGGAGCCTTCTGCTGGATGAGCGCACCGCCGCCTCCGTAGTCGCCGACCTGGAAAAGCGCGGCCACAAGGTGGAAATGCGCTCGCGATATTCGAGCGGGGCCGCCCCCGTTTTTATCCGGCTGAATCCCAGCGGGATGATCGAGGCAGGCGCGGACCCGTACTATTTCCGCGCGTCGCAGGCATGGTAGGTTCGCTGTTCGACGAACCGGGCGGCTTCGACCGCGATGGCCTAGCCACGCGCCTTCGGGAACTCGCCGCGCAAGGGATCTATATCGGCGGCAGTTCCTGGAAATACGAAGGCTGGCTAGGCCAAGTCTACACGCCGGAGCGCTACTATTCCCGCGGCCGCTTTTCGCGCAAGGCGTTTGAGGCCGAATGCCTGCAGGAGTACGCCGAAACCTTCCCGGCGGTCTGTGGCGATTTCGCCTTCTACCAGTTCCCGGCGCCGGAGTTCTGGAACCGCCTGTTCGCGCAGACGCCGGAGGGCTTCCAATTCGCGTTCAAGGTTCCGGAGCAGATCACTTGCAAGGTGTTCCCTACGCACCCGCGCTACGGCCCTCAGGGCGGCCTGGAGAACGAATCGTTTCTGGATCTTCCAATGCTGCGGGAGATGTTTCTGCGCCCGCTGCTGCCGCACCGCGCGAAGACGGCAGTCCTGATCTTCGAATTCGGCGCTTTCGGAAAGCGGACATTCAGCGGTCCCGCGGAATTTCTCGACCGCCTGGACCCGTTTCTCGCCGGTCTGCCGCCCGAATTCCGGTACGCCGTGGAGATCCGCAATCCGGAGTTCCTGGCCCAGGATTACTTCTCGTGCCTGCGCACCCACCGGATCGCTCACGTGTACAACGCATGGTCCAGGATGCCGGAGTTGAGGGAGCAGTTGGCGATTCCGGATTCGGCCACCGCCGATTTCAAGGTCTGCCGCGCCCTGCTCCGCCGCGGGCGTGTTTACGAGGAAGCGGTCGCCAGGTTTTCGCCGTACAAAGAGGTACAGGACCCAAACCCCGAGGCGCGGGAATCGATGCGCGTGCTGATCGGCCGCGCCAGGGAAAACAAGGAATTTCTTTTCCTCTTCGTCAACAACCGCCTGGAGGGCAATGCCCCCGTAACCATCCTGTCCGTGGTAGAGCCTGAGTAAGTTGTGCGTAAGTGCGCAGTTCGTGCATAATGGCCCGGGGGGATCATCACGGCCACAAAAATCGATTTTCAATCATATTGTCAGGTCTGGGACTACCGCACCTCGGACTACGTCATCAAGAATGCCGAAAAAGCGTTTGCCTCTTCATCGCTCCCCGGCTGCCAGATCATGAAGAACCTGAACGCGATCGTAAAGAGCGGAGATACGATGGCCATGAAGGTGGAGGGTCTCTTCATGGTGTATGTGGAGTATTCACGCCGGCACGATTGGAAATGGTCGGGAAGCGGTCCGTGCGGCAGTCCGAAAATCTTGGACGCTGCGCAGCCGCCGTTGGAGTGCCAGGCTTTCGCGGTCGGGCTGCTGGCCCTGATGATTACGCAGCCGCCGTTTGGGCTCGGCGTGCCGCCCCAGGAAGCAGAAGTCAAAACATATGTGGGGAAGCTGGTGAATGGGAATAAAGTCGGCTTCGTCGCGCAGCACCCGAACGGCGGAGTGCTTTCCCTGCCCCCCAACGTGCACAGCGGGCCGAGGGTGGACGAGTCGCTGCCTTCGGGATTTTATAAGTGGGAAAACCACAAAGTAGTTGCGTACGGGGGCAGATTCTACGATCCCTCGTATGGATGCCAGTACGAGAACCTCGCCGACATGGTGTGCCTGGAGATCGAAGAATACGGCATCAGCGGTTCCGGCGCTGTAGATTATCAGTTTTGGGACTCGAAAGCGGATACGGACGAGACGAAGAGCTGTTATCTGAAATGCAAATCGAGGCAGAACCGCACTTACTATTTCAAAGTCTGGCCGAACAGCCGGCGGGTGACGGCTGGAAAAGCCGAATTCGAGGGGCCGCTTGCGTCCTTGTAATCGGTTCTTACGGGCGGCAGCGGCACGGCGCTCGCCGGCTGAACCGTTGCGACCTGCGGGTGGGCGACCCGCCCGCCGGCCTCTCAATCCCCCCGTACGGTGCACCACTCCTCACAGCCCGGCACTGCGGATATCCTGCGGCGGTTGGGGCTTGACGCACAGAAGTTCTTCGAAAGCATCACCCTATCGAAAACGGGTATCCGGGCGACAAGCGTAAACGCCTTTTGGCGACCAGGAGAGATTTTTCGTCCAGAACGCCGGGTTTGGGCCCATCGGCCAAGCGCGGCCAAGGTCCGAGATGGGGACTACACGGCCGAATGACCTGCCTTTAGTTTCAGGCAAACGGCGCTTAGCTGGCGGGTGAAGCCTGGAAGTAGCTTGTACCATCGCACCGCCTGCCGAAACCAGGTGTAATGGAAAAGCCGGTCCGCGGGTCTTAGCTGTTGGAAGGATTTTGCCGCTTGTCGCCCGATCAGTGAATATCAGATGCGCTACCTACTACTTTTGACCATCAGCGCGGCTACGGCCGTCGCGCAGCCGGTTTCATTCGGAATCAAGGCCGGAGTGCCGCTCTCGGACCTGGTGAATGCGACCTCCGTCTTCGCGGGCCCCGGTGGGTTCAGCAACGATACCAGTATGACCAGCCCCTACATTTTCGGCCCCACTGTGGAAGCGAGACTGCCACTCGGGCTGGCGATCGAACTTGATGCCCTTTATCGCCACCTGAACTACACCAGCACCTTCAGCACGTGCATTCTCTGTGGCAGCCTTGCTGGTACTTCAGGCATGACCAAGACCACGGCAGGCGACTGGGAGTTTCCTTTGCTGGTGAAATACCGGTTCCACGCCAAACGAGTACGGCCTTATGTGGAAGGGGGAGGCGCCGGGGAAGTCCTGACGAGCCTGGCACAGAGCGGCTTGACACAAACTTCAACAATTCCGGTGTCAGCCCGCCCATGAACGCGGCTACATCCGCACCACGCGAGTTGAACAAAAGAGCCGTGGTCGGGTTCGTCACCGGGGCGGGGCTTGACGTACACCTTCTCTCCCTGCACCTCTCACCCGAGATTCGCTACACGCGTTGGGGAGCGCAGCAGTTCGCATCGCTCGGCCTTTCCAGCAATCAGAACCAAGTGGAGTTTCTGCTGGGGGTCACGTTCTAAACGCGAACAGTCGCGGGCCGGCCCAACCGCCAGTTGCCGGAAAACGCCCCAGCATGAGATCTGCCCACCGGCGAATCCTCCTTTACGGCGTAGCGGTGACCGGCGAATGAACGGAGCAGTCGTGCCAAGTTCGAGGAAAGGAAAACAAGTAGTTGCCCGGCAGAACGTGGTTGGTGCGGATGATAGGACTTGAACCTACACTCCCTCGCGGGAACTGGAACCTAAATCCAGCGCGTCTGCCAATTTCGCCACATCCGCACGGCCTGTCCGAATTATAGCTTGGCGCGCAGGGCGCTAGCCGAGCACCTCACGAATTTTTGCGCCTAGCGATTCGGCGGTGAACGGTTTCGGCAGGTAGGCCACTTCCTGGCCGAGAGCGCCTCGCGTCGCGATCACATCGGCAGTGTAGCCGGACGTGAACAGCACCTTGATGCGCGGGCTCATGGCGCGCACGCGTTCGGCGACCTCGCGTCCGTTGATCCCGGGCAAAATCACGTCGGTTAGCAGCAGGTCGATTTCGTCCCCGTGCTCGCCGGCAATCCGAAGCGCCTCGGTTCCGTTCGCCGCTTCGAAGACCCGGTATCCGTAGTTCGTCAATATAGCGATCGTCAGAGTCCGCACATCATCCTGGTCTTCCACCACCAGTACGGTTTCCCGGCCGGCGAGGCTGGCCGGCGTCGCCGCGCGAACGGGCGCGGTCTCCACCTCCGCTTCGATGCGAGGCAGATATATCGAGAAGGACGAACCGTGGCCTACCTGGCTCGAAACCTGAACCCACCCGCAGCCCTGGCGCACGATGCCGTAAACCGTGGCCAACCCGAGTCCCGTGCCTCTCCCGGGTCCCCTGGTCGTGAAGAACGGGTCGAAGATGCTCGGCAGGATTTCCTCGGGGATGCCCTCGCCGGAATCGCTCACCTTGAGCAGTACGTAACGTCCGGGCGAAGCGTCGGGATGGCCGGCTGCGGCGTCCTGATCGATTTCCGCGTTCCGGGTTGCGATCTCGAGCGTGCCCCCGTCAGGCATGGCCTCGCGCGCGTTCACCGCCAGGTTGATGATCACCTGGTTGATCTGGTCCGGATCCGCGTGCACCAGGCCAAGCTGCGGGTCCAGGTTGGTCACGAGTTCGATATCCTCCCCGATCAGCCGCTGGAGCATGCGGCTGGCGTCGTTCACCACAGAGTTGATATCCATCGCCCTCGGTTCGATCACCTGCTTCCTGCTGAATGCCAGCAGTTGGCGAGTCAGGCCGGCCGCGCGCTCTCCCGCTTTCTGCACCTCGCGCGCGGCGGCATACAGGCGGTCCTCGGGTTTCAGGGAACCAAGGATGAGCTCGGTGTAACCGTTGATAACCGTCAGGAGATTATTAAAATCGTGGGCGACTCCTCCGGCCAGGCGTCCCACGCTTTCGAGCTTCTGCGCCTGCCGGAGCTCGCTTTCAAGCCGGGTGCGCTCGGTGATGTCCACGGTGGCAGTTATGGCGCAGGGCTTGCCGTCGATCTCGATCAAGTCCGCCGAGATCAGGCCACGCCCTAGTTTGCCGCTTTTCCTGCGGAACGCAAATTCCCAGTTTTGCACCCTGCCTTCCTTTCGCAGTTGCGCCACTGTGCGGTCTCGGAAGTCCGGATCGACCCAGAGACACCGGTCCTGCCAGGTCCGCCCGACCACCTCATCACGGCTATAGCCTGAGAGTTCTTCGAAATGCTCGTTCACCTCGAGGTAGGTCTCGCTGTCCAGGTCCACGATCGTGGTCGCGGCGGGGTTGTTATGAAACGCCTTGGAAAACTTCTCCTCCGATTTCTCCAGAGCCTCCTTCAGTTTGCGCCGTCTCGTGAGATCGCGAATGGCGGATAGAAAAACCGGGCGGCCCTTCAGGTTGAAATACCGGTTCGTGATCTCTACCGGGAAAACCGTGGCGTCCTTCTTCCGATGCCAGCGCAGCGCTGTAAAGGGCTCCCGCGCGCCGGTAGAGGCCAGGGTCTTTTCCGGTTCCGCCGAGAGCTCGGTGCAGTTCCGGGATAGCAGCTCCAGTCGCGTGTAACCATACATTTCGGTCGCCGCCGCATTCACCGCGAGTATGCTGCCCGATCCCTGGTCAACAAGAAGGAGGGCGTCGGACTCCACTTCGAAGAGCTGCCGGTAGAGCAATTCGCTGTCGCGGAGCTGTTGTTCGGCACGCCACTGTTCCGTAATATCGAGGACGATTCCGTCGTACAGCGTTCCGCCGCCCGAGCGCCTTGGCCGCGCGATCCCCCGGAAGTAGCGCTCGCGTCCGTCGCTCTTGATGAACTTGCCTTCGAAGCTCCAGTCGCTTCCGGAAACCGCGGCCTGGTGGATAGAGGAATAGAACCGTTCCTTGTCCTCCGGCGCGATTCGATCGGCGAACCGGCGGAAAGCCGTATCGAGGGGCTCCGGCTCTATACCGAACACTTCGGCGGATCGTCCGTGAACGTAACACAGACCCCAATCGCCCGTTTCGGTGACATAGGACTGAAAGAAAAAGGCCGCCAGGTTTTCCGGAATCTCGTGCAGCTGCGGATTACTGCCGTCCGTGATCCGGACGACGATTCCCCCGCCCGAATCGCGGTTGGCGAAGATCGCATACGTGCGCCGGCGGACCTCGTCGAACAGGCTGAATGCCGATGAGGTATTGCAGGTCAGCGTGGGATGGATGCCCGCCTTTAGGAGGTCCCCTGCGACGGGTGGAAACGCGTCAGGGAGATGCTGGCCAAGCAGTTCACTCCGGCTCTTCCGGAAAAACGTCTCCGCCGCCTGGTTCGCTAGCGTAATCCGTAGGTCCTGATCGAGGCGAAGGTAGGGTTCGGGGATCGCGTCGAGGACAACGTACAGGTCCTCCGCTGCGGTCTGCATGCGGGCACACCCCTCACCCCGATTCTAGCGGATTAGCTGCTAAACTAAGCCGCAGAACCGCGGGGTGTAACCCGGAAAAACGGTAGTCAGGGAACGATTACCCAGGTGTTTCGATACAAGTTCGCCAAGGACATCCCGGAAATCGGTGGTTAGCGCGAGGTCGCGCCCCTCATTGAGCTGCCCGGTTTCGAGTCCCGGCCATTCCCCGTAGACCTTGCCGCCGTTTATCCCCCCTCCCATGACGAACATGCAATTCGCATGCCCGTGATCGGTGCCGCGATTTCCGTTCTCGTGCGCGGTGCGGCCGAACTCCGACATGGTGACCACCGCCACATCGGCCATGCGATCGCCCACATCCTGCCAAAACGCCGAGAGGGATCCGCCGAAATCGCGAAGCAGGTTGGCAAGCTGGCCTTCCGAGGCGCGCTGGCCCAGTTCGTTCACGTGGTGGTCCCATCCGCCGACGTCGGCGAACGCCAATTCCATCCCGACATCCGCTTTGATGAGTTGCGCGATCTGCTTCAGGCTGTCGCCAAGCCGCCCGCGCGGATACCCGGCGGCGGGCACGTACGGCTGCTTCTGAACGGATTGCAGCATGGCGATGGCTTCGAAGGTCTCCCGTCCCGCGGAAGCCACGCGCGGGTCGGGTGAATCCACGTACATCGCTTCGAACTGTTTTGCAGCCGCCGCGTCACGCACCTGGAAGCCGGAGATGCTTTGCAGCGCCACCGCGGGGTTTGGACCTGCCAGAGACCGCGGAAGCACAGGGCCGAGTGCCACCGCGCGCACCGGTGAGGCTTTGCCGGCCTGTTTCGGAAGCGCACGATTCATCCAGCCGCCGGTGGTGGCTTTGAGCCCGGGCGTGCCGGACTCCATATAGTCCTGGGCGTCGAAGTGCGAACGTGTGGGGTCGGGGGAGCCCGCGGCATCGACGATGGCGAGATGCCCCTGGTCCCAGATGGGCTTGAGCGGAGCCAAAGACGGGTGCAGGCCGAAGAAGCCGTCGAGATCGATCGCGGAGTCCTCGCGGCGGTCGCCGGAGGATGCGGGCCGGGGGACGGCGATGGTGGGGCGGAGGTGGTAATAGGCCTTCTCGCCGTGGGGCACCACGATGTTCAGGCCGTCGGCCGCGCCGCGCTGGAAGATGGCGACGAGGATCTTCTTGCGCGGGGCCGGGGCATCCGCGGCATAGAGCGCGCGTTCGAGCCACCGGGGCGCCGCGCCGGTGCCTACCATGGCCAGAGCCGAGTTCTTCAAAAAAATGCGGCGATTCGTCATGCTGTCACCTCAGTGCTTCTGAAAATCGGGCGAACCGAGCAGGGATGCGAGTTCGCGCGGCTGTTCTCCCGCGGGCTCCGCCACCTTCACGCCCTGCATCCGGTTATTCGCGAGCTGCAGCGCGAAGTTCATCCGCGCCAGCAGTCCCGCTGTGTTCAGCCATTCGCCGCTGAAGTTGGAGTAGCCGGTAGGTTCCACTTTGCGGTACAAAGGCTCGCCGAGCTGCGCCACCTGGTTGGCCAGCGGGAACGCGAAATCCACCTCGCCGTCCACCGCGCGGACCGCGCTGGCCACCAGTTCGAAGGGAGATTTGATCTTGGTCCGGTAGGCGCCGGCGGACCAGAATTCTCTCGAATCGAGCATGGTCTTCATGACCGCCCGGAGATCGCCGCCGGTCTTCAGGAACGTCTGCGCCATGCGGTTGACCAGCGATTCCGGCGGGTGGTCGGCCACGAAGCGCTGCGCCAGTTCTTCGGAGATGTGATGCGCGGTGGAGGGATGGCGCGCGAGAATATCGAGCACCTTCTCGCCGTCCTCAATCCCCCCTCCGGCCGGAATCGTAACTCCGAGCACCGTCTTCTCACCTTCGTCGTGCAGCCGCTTGTTGAACGTAAACTCGCCCCCAAGCTGCGGCTGCCGGATGGTCCAGCCGGTAAAGCAGCGGGCCACTTCCGTGACGTCCTTCTGGGTGTAGCCGCCATCCACGCCCAGCGTATGCAGTTCCATCAATTCGCGGCCGTAGTTCTCGTTCAAGCCGCGGCGGGGCCGGTTGGCCTGCGCGCGCATTGCCGGGAAATTGGGGGTGACCGATTGCCAGTTATCGAGATAGAAGAGCATCGCGGGGCTTTTGGCGGTGGCTTCCAACAGGTCGCGGAACTTGCCCAATACGTGTGGACGGATCGCGTCGCGCTCATAGGACGTGACCAGGTAGCGGTCCGCGCCCTTGTCGAGATAGACGTTGAAGTGGTTGTACCAGAAGTCGGTCAGGACCTCTTCGAGCTGCCGGCTGCTGTAGACGGCGCGCAGCAGTTTGCCCTCCTGGAGGTCGCGCACCAGGACCTGCTGCGGTCCGGCGGTGAGTTCGATCTTGCGCCGCAGATCGGGGGGCGCGATTACGAAGAGCGCCTGCCGGATGCCCCCCGGCAATGCCGCAATGACGTCGTCCTGCTTATCGGGCGGAAGGGCCTCGAACGCGGCGAGCCGTGCCTGCGGCGTCCCGGTTCGGAGACGGCGGATCTGCGGCGGAGTCAGGAGATCGGCGATCGGTGTGATCTCGGGAACGCTCGGGGCCGAGTCGCTGCCTTGCTTCTTTTCCGTGCGCGCCACGAGCTTTTCGATCATGCGGCGGCGCTCCGGGTCGGTGGGGAAGGGCAGTCGCCCCGCCACCATCTGACGGACCATCTGCGGCGTGGGATAGCTCCTGACCAACTCCTCCGAAGACATTCTGAGCGAATCGAGCGTTCGCAGCTTCTCTGTCAAAACGGGGCTTTCGGGAATCCGATCGGAGTGAAGCTGGAGGTCGATCCACTTCTTCAGGCCGAGGGAGCGGATTCGCACCGCATCCCCGGGCCGCGGCCCGAATGTGAGGCGGTTCAATGCCTGCGTGATCTTCTGGTCCTTGGGAATCTGCCTGGAAAAGAGCCGGGCATCGCCGGCGTCTTTCTTTTTGCCATGGGCGCTTACGCCCGGCAGAGTGGCGAGGCCGGCGGCAAAGATCAGTGCGACGAGTACAAACTTGCGCATCCGTAACCCTCTCTTCTGATTAAACTCAAATGAGCGCCATTGGTTGCGGTGGAATTATAGTTAGACCTGGAGGCCAACGATGTTGCGGAGTGCACATTTGGTTCCGATATTGCTGGTGGCGGCCGGCGCTCTTACGGCGCAGACCGTGCCTCAAAGAACCGTACAGGCGCAGGGCGCCGGGATGGTGAGCGCGCAACCCGACCAGGCGCAGTTTAGCGCGGCGGTCGTTACTCAGGGGTCTACCGCGCAGGAAGCCGCGCAGCAGAATGCGACCCTCACGACGGCGGTGATCGCCGCGCTGAAAGCGAAGCTCGGCGCCAGCGGAATGGTTCAGACCATTTCGTATTCGATTTCACCGAGTTATGGAAATCCGCCGTCCTCCGCGATCACCGGGTATACTGCGACGAACTCCGTAATGGTGACCAGTTTCGACCTGAACCTGGTCGGCGCGCTGATCGACACGGCCAATCAGGCGGGGGCGAATAGCCTGGGCGGGGTGACGTTCGGCTTGCAGGACTCGAGCCCGCAAATGCAGCAGGCATTGACCAGTGCCGCAAAACAAGGTCTGGCCAATGCCGGAGCGATCGCCGCCGGATTGGGCGGAAAGGCCGGACCGGTCGTGTCGGCGCAGCAAGGCGGGACTGTGGTGCCGTTCACGGCCCTGGCCGGCGCCGGCGTCTCCGCGTCTACGCCGATCCAATCCGGGCCGGTCACCGTTTCGGCGAGTGTCACGGTGACGGTGGAACTGGTTCAATAGGAGAGCATGCGCAAAAACGAAACAGCCACGCTGGGCGGGGGGTGCTTCTGGTGCCTCGAAGCGGTCTATGACGAGATGGAGGGCGTAATCTCGGTCGAATCCGGCTACATGGGAGGGCACGCCGAGAATCCGTCGTACCGGCTGGTTTGCACCGGCATGACCGGGCATGTCGAAGTAGTGCAGGTGACGTTCGACCCCGAGATGACTTCCTATCGCGAGATCCTGGAGGTGTTCTTTGCCATCCACGATCCGACTTCGCGGGACCGGCAGGGCAACGACACGGGGTCGCAGTACCGCTCGGTAATTTTCTACCATGACGAGGGACAACGCGTGCTGGCGGAGGACTTCATCCGCGAACTGAATGAGGAGAAGATCTGGCCGCGTCCGATCGTTACCGAGGTCCGGCCGGCAACCGCGTTCTACGTGGCGGAGGACTACCACCACGAGTACTTCCGGAACAACCCGAATCAGCCTTACTGCACGTTCGTGGTATCGCCGAAGGTGGCGAAGTTCCGGGAGAAATTCACGTCCAAGCTGCGGAAACCCTGAACTTATGCGGATTGCGATCCTTTCGGACATTCACGACAACATCTGGAAGCTGGCCGCGGCGCTTGACTCGGTGCGCGATACCGACCTTATGATCTGCTGCGGCGACCTCTGCTCGCCTTTCGTCATTCATCAGCTGGGGCGGGGCTTCACGCGGCCGATTCACGTGGTCTTCGGCAACAACGACGGCGACCTGTTCCGGATTACCGCGAACGCGCGCCGCTACGAGCACATACATATCCATGGCGAGCTGTTCCGCGGCGATTTCGGCGGCCTGCGTTTTGCCGTGAACCATTACGACAATATCGCCCGCCTGCTCGCGGCCTCCGGCGAGTTCGATGTGGTGTGCTTCGGACACAACCACGTCTTTGAAGTTACTAAGATCGGCCGGGCGATGGCGATTAATCCCGGTCCCGTCATGGGCGCGTCCTTCGGTCCGGACGGATCCGCCGTGAACGTACCATCGACTCTGGTTGTGTACGATACCGGGACGGGTAGTGCCGCGCGCCTTGAGGTGTAGCGGCGCAACGGCCCCATATTCCGTGATGTATACTCGCACGAATGCGCTCGACCGCCCTTGCCGCCCTGCTTCTTCTCCCGGCGCTGTTGCCGGCAGCCGATGGTAAAAGGCTCTTCCGCGAGCATTGCGCCGGATGCCACGGCGCCGATGCGCGGGGCACTGGAAAAGGCCCGGGACTGGCGGGGAGTCCGCATCTCAGCGGTGCGCCCGCGGAGCAGATTCGCGGCATCGTTCAATCCGGCCTGCCCGCAGCGGGAATGCCGGCGTTCGATCTTCCCGCGGACGACCTGGATGCGCTCGCCGCATACGTGCGGACGTTAAACGCGGGGACTACGGCGCGGGCGGCGGCCGGGAGGCGCGTCACCTGGGAGACGCCCGCCCCGGGCGATTGGCTCACTTACAACGGCGATGTTACCGCAAACCGCTACAGCGAGCTGAAACAGATCGATACGCGGAACGTCGCCGGGCTTCGCCTCAAGTGGGTCTTTCCGATTGCGAGTTACGGCCTCGAGACCACGCCGCTCGAATCCGGGGGCGTGATGTACGTCACCGGCCCGAACCAGGTGTTCGCGATCGACGCCCTCAGCGGCAACCCGATCTGGCAATACTCGCGGCCGCAGACCCGCGGGCTCGACGGCGATGCGGCGCTCGGCACGAATCGCGGCGTCGCGATTCGCGAAGACAAGGTCTTCTTCGTAACCGACAACGCGCACCTGCTGGCACTCGACCGTGCAACCGGCGAGTTGCTCTGGGAGAAGACGATGCCCGGGGAGCCGATGCATTACGGCGGGACCATGGCTCCTCTCATCGTCAACGACACCGTGATCGCCGGTGTCGCGGGCGCCGACGAGGGGATCCGCGGCTTCATCGCCTGTTACCGCGCCGGCAGCGGTGAACTGCTTTGGCGCCGCTGGACCGTGCCGCGCAAAGGGGAGCGCGGGTCCGAGACCTGGCAGGGCAGCGAGCCGCTGCGGGGCGGCGGATCGACGTGGCTCACCGGGTCCTACGACTCCGGGACGGACACACTGTACTGGCCGACCGGCAATCCCTTCCCGGACGGCGACGACCGCGACCGCGGCGGCGACAACCTGTTCACCAACTGCATCCTCGCGCTCGACCCGCACACCGGCGAACTGAAGTGGCATTTCCAGTTCACGCCCCACGACGTCCGCGACCGCGATGCCACGGAGCCGCCGGTCCTGGTGGACGCTGAATATCGGGGCAAGCCGCGAAAGCTCCTGTTGCACGCCGACCGCAACGGGTTCTTCTACGTCCTCGACCGCACCAGCGGCGAACTCCTGCTGGCGAAGCCGTTCCTGCGCAGAATCGACTGGGCGTCGGGAATCGGCAGCGACGGCCGGCCGGTAGTCACGAATCCCCGGGGCTGCCCGGACGACGCGGCGAACTGGAGCTCCACGGCGTACAGCCCCGCGACGCGCCTGTTCTACTTCCTGGCGCTCGAGGAGTGCACCGGCAGTCCGCTGGGCTATCCGGACCAGACGGGGCAGCGTTTCCTGCGTGCGCTGGACATTGAAACGGGCCGGATCGTGTGGGAGGCGGCGCAACCGGGAGCGGCGAAGGCGAAGACCTGGTCGGGCGTGCTGGCGACGGCCGGCGGGCTCGTATTCTATGGCAAGCCGAATGGAGGCTTCGCGGCCGTCGATGCGCGCGATGGTAAAGAACTCTGGCGCTTCGAGACGAATGTGCGGATGAAAGCGTCACCCATGACCTTCAACGTTGGTAATAACCAATACGTTGCAGTCGCCGCCGGCCCGAATATACTGTGTTTTGGGCTATGAAAAAATGGTGAAGACCGGGGTCAAAACCGGCACACCCGGGCTGGATGCGATCCTGGGCGATTTCGCCCGCGGCTGCATGTTTCTGATCGAAGGGGAGTCCGGCGCCGGGAAAACCATGCTGGCGATGGCCTTCGCGGCGCATGCCTCCGTGAACGGCGAGTCCGTCGTCTATGTCACGTTATCGGAAACACGCCCCGAAATCGAGCGCATCGCCGCGAGTCACGGGTGGGATTTATCGAAGGTTCAGATTATCGAGGGAGAGGCCGCCGAGCCGAAGTACACCCTGTTTCACCCTTCCGATGTGGAACTGGACGAGGTCGTCAAGGATCTGAAGTACCGGATCGAACTCGCCCACCCGACTTGCGTGATCATCGACTCGCTGGCCGAAATACGGCTGATGACGCAAAGCACCCTGCAATACCGCCGCGAGCTGATGAGCTTGAAGCGTTATTTCGGCTCACTCGAATGCACGGTGTTGCTGCTTGACGAATTGGAGGGCAGCAAACTCGAGCATCGCTCGCCGAGCATTGTAGACGGGGTTTTGGTGCTCGAGCAATTAACCCCCGAATACGGGGGTGCGAGGAGGCGCCTCAGGGTTCGGAAATACCGCGGCCGGGGTTACACCGGCGGCTACCACGATTTCCTGATCCGGGACGGCGGCCTGGAGGTGTTTCCCCGCCTGATCGCCGCGGAACACCGTACCCGGCAAGAGCCGGCGATTCTGCACAGCGGAATTGCGGAGCTGGACGCGATGCTGGACGGGGGCATATTAGTCGGCACGAGCACGCTCCTGATCGGGCCGGCAGGCGTTGGAAAGTCTTCCACCGCACTGCGATTCGTCCTGACTGCCGCGGAACGCGGTGAAAGCGCCGCTATTTACAATTTCGACGAGCGCCCGGAACTCACGTTCCAGCGGGCGAAGGGACTCGGCATGGACGTGGAACCGCACGTTGCCGCGGGGCGCGTGCATATCCGCCAGATTGATCCCGTGGAACTCTCCCCGGGCCAGTTCGCCCAATCCATTCGGGACGAGGTGGAACAGCACCACGCCGCCGTCATCGTGATCGATAGCCTCAATGGATACATGCATGCGATGCCGGAGGAGCGGTACCTGGTTGCCCAGATGCACGAGTTGCTCACTTACCTGGGCCAGCAAGGTGTCAGCTCGTTTGTGGTGATCGGGCAGGCTGGCGTGCTGGGCCTGGGAGAAACTCCGGCGAACACCAGTTATCTTACCGACAATGTCCTGCTGCTTCGCTTTTTCGAAGCGGAGGGGGCGGTGCGGCGGTCCATATCAGTAGTCAAAAAACGTAGCGGGAAGCATGAACATACAATCCGGGAATTGAGCTTCGACTCGCATGGGATCCAAATCGGGGAGCCCCTGCGCCAGTTCCAGGGTGTGCTGAGCGGGACTCCGACATTCACGGGCGCTTCCGAGCAGCTTCTGAAACTTCAGGATGGGAAACGGAATCGCGAGTAATTCTCCGGCGCAGGTGTTGGTTGCGGTGCCCACGGAGGGTGACGCGCGAATTCTGGCGCGCTGTGTCGCCGAGGCCGGGGCCGAACCCGTTCTCTGTTTCGATATCGAGTGCCTGTGCCGCAGGGTGATGGAGCGGGCGGACGTCCTGGTGGTCAGCGAGGAGGTCCTCGGCGCCGAAGGAGTAAGCGCGTTGCGGGAAGCTTTGGCCGGCCAGCCGGAGTGGTCCGAAATACCCGTGCTTCTGCTGGCCGCCTCCGGGGAGCAGTCCCGCCTGGCCTTGGAGGCGCGCGAGCAGTTGGAAAACGTTCTGCTTTTCAGCCGTCCCGTACGGCTTCCGATCTTCGAAAGCAGCTTGCGAATGGCGCTGCGGACCAGGCGCCGGCAGCAGCAGGTTCGCGACCTTCTGGAAGAACGGCAGCGGCTGAACGCGGATTTGGAGAAAAGAGTCGGGGCCCTGCGCGAAAGCGAAGAGCGCTTCCGGCGGCTCTACGAGGCCAACACTATCGGCATCGCCTCGGCGGATTTGCAGAAGGTTTTTGAGGCCAATGACGTTTTCCTTCAGATGATCGGCTTCACCCGGGAGGAATTGCAGGAGGGGCTCGTCAGTTGGCGGGATCTGACTCCCCGCGAGTATGCTCCACTGGACGATCGCGGCGTCGAAGAGCTGATGCAGACGGGCGCCTGCAAACCGTTCGAGAAAGAGTTCCTTCGCAAAGACGGCAGCCGCGTGCCTGTCCTGGTCGCCGCGACAATGCTGCAGCGCGAGCCGCTGCGATGGCTTGGCATCGTGCTCGAGCTTTCGGAAAGAAAAGAGCTCGAGAGGCGCGTGCTCCAGGCGCAGAAACTGGAAAGCGTGGGGTTGCTGGCGGGCGGGATCGCGCACGACTTCAATAACCTGCTCACCGGAATCCTGGGTTATTCCAGCCTGGCGCTGGACCAGGTTGAAGGCAACACGGCCGAACAGATCCGGCAGGTGATGCGAAATGCCGAGCGTGCCACGCATCTCACAAGGCAGTTGCTGGCGTACTCAGGCCAGGGCCAGTTCGTAGTCACCGATTTGGACGTCTCGGAGGCAGTCAACGAAATCAGCGGCATGGTCGAGTTCTCCATTCCGCGCAGCGTGGAACTGGCGATGACCGTGCAGCGCCGCCTTCCCGTTGTCCGGATGGATCCGAGCCAGTTTCAGCAGATCCTGATGAACCTGGTGATCAACGCCGGCGAGGCCATCGGCGAAGGGAATCCCGGCCGGATCATGGTCTCCACTTCGATGACAGACCTGGAGCAGCCGTTCGTGGACGCAATCGGCGAACCGGTGGCACCCGGGCGTTACGTGTGCATCGGCGTGAGCGACACGGGCCCGGGGATCCCGGATAGCGAGAGATCCAAAATCTTCGACCCGTTCTACACCACGAAGTTTTTCGGACGGGGCTTGGGCCTTGCCGCGGTCGCGGGCATCCTTCGCGCCCAGCGGGGCGGACTGACGCTCGAAACCACGCCGGGGGGCGGCAGCACATTTCGCATATTCCTGCCCGCCGCGAACGGGCATGCGGCACGCGAAATGCGCGGCGGCAAGAGCCTCGGTACCGTCCTTGTGGTGGACGATGAGGCGACCGTTCGCCAGGTGATCAGGTCGGCGCTCACGCACAAAGGCTTCCAGGTCCTGCTCGCGTCAGACGGCCGCGAGGCGTGGAGCATCTTCGAGCGGGAAGGTCAGGCGATCGATGCGGTGGTGCTCGATGTAGTCATGCCGGTTATGGGGGGCAACGAACTGCTGCCCAGGTTGAAAGCACGGCGCCCGGAGTTGAAAGTGCTGCTCACCAGCGGCTACAGCGAATCGGAAGCGCGGCGCTTGTGCGCCGCCTACCCCGGCGCGGATTTCATCCAGAAGCCATACACCGCGCAGCAGATTGCGAAAGCGGTGCAGGACATAATGGCCGGCAATGGGAGCTGACCGCGGGCACGCCAGGCTCCAAAGCGACCGTGCCGCCTGAGGTCATCGACGTTCTCCGCAAGTGGGGCAGGCCTCCTGGCCTGCCTGGTTTTGACTTTACGGCTTCTCGGTTTTAGCACAGGCTGCGAGGGAGCCCGTGAAGAAACGGCTGCGAGGCACAGCCCGGCTATTCCTGGCTACCGTCGATCTTCTGTCCGGCGATGGTGTATCGCAACTCGCCGAACCGGAACCCGAACAGAGGGCCGAAGATCGCTCCCAGGCGGGCGGCGATCCCGGCTCCGAACCCCTGATATTTGCCGATGAAGACCGCGCGCCCCAGAAGGAAGTCGGCGCGCTCCGGGGTGGTGTACGAGGTGCGGCCCGCGTGGCGGACGCGGGCCGCCGGAACCAGCAGAATCTTGCGGCCGGCGCGGCGGATCTGAATCGCCAGGTCGGCATCCGCGCCGAACTGGCCGTATTTCTCGTCGATCTGCCGCACTGCCTTGATGTAGAAGACGCGCGCCATCAGCGCGGCGCCGCGCGGGTAATCGACGGCGAACGGCTGGTCCCCCGGAGGATTCGCGGGACGCCACTGGCCCGAGGGGGGCAGATCTCCCAGTTGCGGCGCGGGGTGCCCTTCTTCATCGACCAGAAGCGGGCAGGCAGCGACGGCTTCGCTGCTGGCGTCCAGGGCACCGGCCAGCCGCGCGATGGCGGCGGGGTCCACTTCGGTATCGGCGTGCAGAAAGAGCACGTACGGGGCGTCGGCCGCGCGCCAGCCGACATTCCAGGCCTTGGTCATCCCGAAGTTCTTCGGGAGCTTCGTCCACTGCAGGTCGGGAAAGCGGTCTTCCAGTTGCGTGCTCCCGTCCGTCGATCCGTTATCGACCACCACGACCTGGTAGTCGGCACGGCCCTCGGATTTCTCGATGGCTTCGAGACAACGCTCCAGCGAGGCCGCCTGGTTACGGGAAACCACGACGACGGAGACGCGCGGCTCCTTCTTTTCCTGTTCCTGGTTGGATTGTGGCGTCAAGCCACTAGCATAACTCGCGAAGAGGCTAGCGGTTCAGGACAATAATGGTCCACGTCTCGCCGGTGGCGACCGCCACTTCCTGCCAGCCACCCAGGCTGCGGGCCTCGAGAATCGCCGCAATGGCGTCGGTGAAGGTCAGACCGCCACAAATGTCGCCGATTACCGATCCGAGGGGCAGAAGCCGGGCCTCTTCTTCGCTCTCCAGCTTCGTGATGACTGCCTCGAGGTCGAATGCCGCCCCGGCGCCCGTACGACGGTTGCCGGCATTGGCGGTGGAATCGGTGTGCTCCATGTCTCTATTCTCCCCTCAGCGGTGCGAATGCGCAGTACGTTTACATCCGGAGGCAGGAAGGATGCAGCCTCCAGGTTATGAATTGCCGATACTTCGTTTTATCAGCTGCAATCCTGACGGGGATGTTGCCGGCAGCGGATGCACCGGTGATCAACAACGCATGGAAGGCCCTGGACGAGGGGCTGCATGCTAACCGGCTGGAACATCGGGAACAAGCGGTGGAAGCCGTGGCAACTTTGCCCGGATCGAACGAGCGGGCGGTGCAAAAAGTCGTGGCATTGCTGCAGCACGACGGATCCGTGCGGGTGCGGCAAACGGCCGCCCTGGCACTGGGTGAAATGAAAGCACAGTCGGCCGTTCCGGCTCTGAAAAAGGCGCTTACCGACAAGCCGGAAGTGGCGTTTGCGGCGGCTAAGTCGCTGACGGAGATGGGGGACCCGGCCGGCGAGCGGTACATGATGGCAGTGCTGAACGGAAAGGATAAGACTACGCCGGGAATGGAATCCACGGCCGTGCGGAAGGCCCGGAGCAACCTGCTGCATCCGCAGAATCTCGTGATGATGGGGGGGACCACGGCCGCCGGATTTGTGTTCCCGCCCGCAGGCGTGGGGATGGCCGCCGCGATGCAAACGAAGAACCTCCGGTCGCACGGCGGCTCGGGACGGGCGGCAGCGGCCTCGTATGTCGCGAAATCGGGCGACCCTGCCTCCATAACCGTGCTCGAGACGGCGCTCAAAGACAACAACCCCGCGGTCCAGATCGCGGCTGCAAAAGGGCTGGGCGACCTCGGAAACCCGGCGAGCATCGGCCATTTGACCCCGCTGCTCGGGAACTCGCACCCCGGCGTGGCGGCCATGGCGGCGGCCTCCATCATTCGTCTAAGTCATTGATTGGGTAGAGGGGGATCCCCTACCTTGAAGTGGTGCTAAGCTAATCTCCGGAGAAACGTGCATGATTGTCGGCGTTCCGAAGGAGATTAAAGACCACGAGACCCGCGTTGGGCTGGTTCCGAGTGGAGTGACCGCGCTGCGGGAAGCGGGGCACGAAGTTCTGGTTGAGACACACGCGGGCGAAGGCAGTTCGCTGACCGACCGCGAGTACATGCAGGCCGGCGCGCATATTCTCGATAGCGCGGCCGAGGTGTGGGGCAAAGCCGATCTTGTCGTGAAAGTAAAGGAGCCGCAGCCGGCGGAATATCCCTATTTCCGCCCGGGGCTGATCCTTTTTACTTACCTGCACCTCGCGCCGCTTCCGCAATTGACCGACCGCCTGCTGGACGCGCGGGTGAACGGCGTGGCCTATGAGACGATCGTCGAAAGCGATGGCTCGCTGCCGCTTTTGACGCCCATGAGCGAAGTGGCCGGCCGCATGTCGGTCCAGGTGGGCGCCCAATACCTGGAGAAGCCGAACGGAGGACGCGGAATCCTGCTCGGCGGCGTGCCGGGTGTAGCGCCCGCGAACGTAGTGATTCTGGGCGGCGGCATCGTGGGGACCAACGCCGCGAAAATGGCTCTGGGCCTGGGTGCGCACGTCACCATGATCGACCGGAGCCTCAACCGCCTGCGGGAGCTCGACGACATCTTCAACGGGCAGTTGGTGACGCTGGCGTCCAATACATGGACGATCGGCGAAAACCTGAAAACAGCCGACCTCGTGGTCGGGGCCGTACTGATCCCCGGAGCGTCCGCCCCGAAACTGGTTCGCCGCGAGATGATCGCGACCATGAAGCGAGGCGCGGTGGTGGTGGATGTCGCGATCGACCAGGGAGGCTGCTTCGAAACTTCGCATGCGACCACCCACACCGAACCGGTTTACACGGTGGACGGCGTGATTCACTATTGCGTCTCGAATATGCCCGCGGCCGTGCCCCACACTTCCACCCTGGCGCTGACGAACGCGACCTTCCCATACCTCATGGAACTGGCGAGCCACGGGCTCGAAGCCGCTTGCGAACGGCACCCCGGGTTGCGCGAGGGCGTGAATACTTACCAGGGATACGTGACCCACAGCGGGGTGGCCGAATCGCAGGGCCGGCAGTGGCGCCGTCTGGCTCCCGTGGGGTAAGCTCGCAATATGCCTGCAACGGAGCAGTTGGAGGGCCGGCCGCTGACCGCCCTCAGCGAAGAAGAGCAGTTCTTCCAGGCCACCGTTCGCAAGTTCGCGCGAGAAGAAATTCGCCCGCATGTCCGTGAGATGGACGAAGCCGGCCTGTTCCGGAAAGACCTCATCCGCCAGTTCTTCGAGATGGGCCTGATGGCGATCGAAATCCCCGAGGAATACGGCGGGCAGGGAGGCAGTTTCTTCCAGGCGATTCTGGCGGTGGAGGAGTTGTCCGCCGTGGATCCCTCCGCCGGCGTCATCGTGGATGTGCAGAACACCATCTGCAACAATGCCCTGTTGCGCTGGGCCACGCCCGGGCAGAAATCCAAATATCTTCCGCGGCTGGCGGCGAACACCGTGGCGTCCTATGCGCTCAGCGAGGCGGGGTCCGGATCGGACGCCTTTGCGATGGCCACCCGTGCGGAAGATTGCGGCGACCATTTTGTGTTGACGGGGCGCAAGCTTTGGATCACCAATGCCGCCGAGGCCGGCTTCTTTCTGCTCTTCGCCAACGCCCATCCGGTCGTCGGGTACAAGGGCGTAACGGCGTTCCTGGTGGAACGTGAATTCCCGGGTTTCCAGGTGGGAAAGAAGGAGGACAAACTCGGGCTGCGGGCTTCCTCCACCTGCGAACTCATCCTGGACAACTGCCGCGTACCCCGCGAGAACGTAATGGGCGCGGTAGGCCAGGGGTATAAAATAGCGATTGAAACCTTGAACGAAGGACGGATCGCGATCGGCGCCCAAATGGTAGGGCTGGCCCGGGCGGCCCTGGAACATGCGACCGCTTACGCCAAAGAGCGGAAGCAGTTCGGCCGGACGATCGGCGAGTTTCAGGGCGTTCAGTTCGAACTGGCGAAGATGGCAACGGAGATCGAAGCGGCGCGGCTCCTGGTTTACAATGCGGCGCGGCTTCGCGACGCCGGGATGCCCTTCCTGATGGAAGCGGCGATGGCGAAATACTATAGCTCGGAGGTGGCCGAAAAGGCTGCTTCCAAGTCGATCGAGATCCACGGAGGGGTGGGGGTCACGAAGGATTATCCGGTCGAGAAGCTGTACCGGGATGCGAAGATCGGGCGGATTTACGAGGGCACGAGCAATATTCAATTGCTGACCGTCGCAAAGAAACTGTTGGGCAAGTGAGTTCGTCTCACGAATGAGGGTCAAATGCGAGGAATCGTTCTTTCGGCCGCGCTGCTGGCGGTGTGCGCGCCGGTGTGGGGATCCGATGCCGCCGCCACCGCCGCCGGCGACACCGTTAACGCGCAACAGATTATAGAGAAGTTCGCCGCCAAGGAAACCGAGTTCGCCGAAGCCCGGAACAATTACACGTACCGGCAGTCGGTGAAACTCGAGGAATTGGACCCCAGCGGAAATCCGACGGGCGGCAAATGGGAGCTCGTCGAGGACGTCATTTTCACCCCCGAAGGCCGGCGCATGGAAAAAGTGGTGTACGCGCCGGTACCGACCTTGCGCAATATCCTGTTGACGCCGGAAGACGAGCAGGACCTGCGCAACGTCCAGCCGTTCGTGATGACGACCGCCGAAATTCCGGAATACGAAGTTGCGTATCTGGGCCGTGAAAAAGTGGACGAAATCGGCACCTACGTCTTTTCCGTAAAGCCCAAGAAACTGGTGAACGGCAAGCGCTATTTCGAGGGCCAGATCTGGGTGGACGACCGCGATCTGCAGATCGTGAAGACCTACGGCAAGGGCGTCGGCGTGATCAGGCGCGGAGGAGACAACCAGTTTCCGAAATTCGAAACTTACCGCGAGCAGATCGACGGCAAGTACTGGTTTCCGACCTACACACGCGCGGACGACACCCTGCACTTCAAGAGCGGAGAGAACCAGCGCATCCGCATGATCGTGAAATACCAGGATTACAAGAAGTACGAAGGCAAGTCGACGATTCACTATGGCGACGTGGTTAACGACAAGACAACTCCGCCGCCGCCGGCCAAGAAACAGTGAAGCTATTGATCGTGGCCGCCGCACTCGCCCTGGCCGGGTGCGGCTCGTCTTCCACCGAGGCCGGTGGAATACAGGAATACGGGTACGAGGTGGTCCACGCCTATCCGCATGATCCGAGGGCGTTCACCGAAGGTCTGTTTTACCTCAACGGGTATCTCTACGAAGCGACCGGCCTCGAAGCGCAGTCGTCGGTCCGCAGGGTGAAACTCGAGACCGGCGAGGTGGTGCAGCAGCACGATCTTCCCGAGGCATACTTCGGCGAAGGGATCGTCGCCTGGAAAGACCGGCTCCTCCAGTTGACCTACACGACCGAGGTCGGTTTCGTCTACGACCTGGGGTCGTTCGGCGTCAAGGGCCAGTTCTCGTACCCGGGCCAAGGCTGGTCGCTCACCACCGATGGCAAGCGCGTCATCATGGACGATGGCACGCCCGAGATCCGGTTCTGGGACCCCGAGACGCTGCGCGAGACGGGACGCATCCGCGTAACCGCCGACGGGCAGCCGGTCTCCAACCTCAACGAACTGGAATGGGTGAAGGGCGAGATCTTCGCGAACGTGTGGCACTCGGACCGGATCGCGCGTATCGACCCGTCGAGCGGGGTGGTGCGCGGATGGATCGACCTGACCGGGCTGCTGGAACCCTCCGACCGCCTTCCGGGGAACGCAGGCTCCGAGCAGGTGTTGAACGGAATCGCCTACGACTCCAAGGGCGACCGCCTCTTCGTCACCGGAAAATACTGGCCCAAGCTGTACCAGATCCGGCTGGTGAAGAGAAGCGCCGGCTGAAGGCCCGGATCAGCGGCTGAGGACTTCACGAATTTTCGCGGCCAGGGCGTCCGGCGTGAAAGGCTTTTGGATGAAGCTGGCTTTACCCTGCGCGTCGCTGCGCCAGGATAGCACCTCGTCCGAATAGCCGGACATGAACAGCAGGCGCACCCCCGGCTGAGCCGCGCGCACCTTGGCGGCCAGTTCCGTGCCGCTCACCTTGGGCATGACGACATCGGTGAGCAACAGATCGATGGGCCCGCCGCACTGCGCCAGTGCCGTTTCGCCGTCCGGACACTCGATCACCCGGTAGCCGCATTCGCGCAACAGGATCGCGACGTATTGACGAACTTCCGGCTGGTCTTCCACCAGCAGGATCGTCTCGTTGGCGTGTGCCGCTTCGAATACATGCTCGGCCGCAATGGGAGGGCGGCCCGGCGCGGCCGGCAGATAGATGTGAAAGGCCGTTCCCTTTCCGACTGTGGTCTCCACGTCGATGTGGCCGCCGCTCTGAACCACGATCCCGTGTGCCGTGGCCAATCCCAACCCAGTCCCGCGTCCGACGCTCTTGGTGGTGAAGAACGGCTCGAACAGATGCTGGCGGACCGCTTCGTCGATGCCGGTTCCGGTGTCCCGGACGGACACCCGGATATACATGCCCGGGGGTGCTTCGGCGCCGCACCGCGGGCAGGCGTTCTCAAAGTCCGTTCGCCCGGTCTCGATGGACAGCCGACCTCCCTCCGGCATGGCATCGCGCGCATTCACTGCGAGGTTCAGGATGACCTGCTCCATCTGATGGCGGTCCGCCACGACCGGCTCCAGGCAGGGGGCCAGTTCGCAGGCGATCTCGACGTCCTCTCCGACCAGCGGACGCAGCATCGTCTCCATATCGGCCAGCATTTCGTTCAGGTCGAGCAGATCCGGCTTTAAGACTTGCTTGCGGCTGAAAGCGAGCAACTGCCGGACCAGCGCGGCGGCACGCTCTCCGGCTTTGTAGATCTCGGTGATGCGGCTGCGCAACGGATCGTGCGGCTTCATGAGCTCGAGCACCGTTGCGGAGTAGCCGTTGATTACGGTGAGGAGATTATTGAAATCGTGGGCGATGCCACCGGCGAGGCGGCCGACGGATTCCATCTTCTGTGACTGCAGGAACTGCGCCTGAAGGCGAGATCTTTCAGCCTCCGCCTCTTTGTGGGCGGTGATATCCTCCACCATCGTGAGCAGGTAAGGCGGCGAATTGGTGGGGCGCAGCAAGGTTACCGTCAGGTGGGCCCAAACCACGGCGCCGTCTTTACGAAGGTACCGCTTCTCGGTTTCGTATCGCGGCGGAATCGGACTCTGGGCCATCTTCCTGATGTTGTCTTCCGTTCTGGCTGCGTTTTCGGGATGGGTAACCTCCAGAACCGACTTGCCGACCAGTTCGCTCTCCTCGTACCCGAGCATCCGGCAGAATGCCGCATTCACCTGCAAATAGCGGAAATCGAGGCTGACCATGGCTGCGCCGATCGGGGCCTGGTCGAACGTGAGCCGCAGCCGTGCCTCGTTCTCCTGCAGGGCTCGCTCCACCGCAATCCGGCTGGTGACATCGCTGAACACCCCGACCGTCCCCGAGACCCTTCCCGCATCGTCGAAATAGGGAGCGGCGGAGATCTGGATGGTGCGCCTGGCGCCGTCGCACTCGCGAACGATTTCCAGTTCGTACCGGCTGCGCCTGCCCGCCAGCCGGGATGCGGTTTCCCTGGCGATGAGTTCCCGGCTTTCCGGCGTGACGAATTCGAGGAGAGAGCGTCCGGTGAGGGTTCCCGCCGCGACACCGAAGATTTCGTCACCCGCATGGTTCGTGAGCAGGAACCGCTCGTCCTGGTCCACAATGCCGATGCCTTCGCTCTGGTTCTCGACGAGCAGCCGGAAGACCTTTTCGCGCGCCCGCAGGGACAGTTCCTCGGTGTACCAGCCGGTAATGTCCATGACCGTGGACACCACCCCGCAGGGCGCCGGATCGCCCGGACGAAAGAGCGGCACGGAGTTCACGGAGATCCAGGTCACGTCACCTCCACCGCGCCGGACCCCCAGGATCGAACCGGTGCATGGCGTAGCCGTCCGCAAAGCGGCAATCGCCGGATGTTCGCCGCGGGGCGCTATCTCGGCAGTGGCTGGAAACGCGCTTGGGAAGCTCTCCGATACGGGTTCGCCGACGATCCGCGCTGCGCCGGGATTGTGAAAGACCACTCTGCCGGATGCGTCCTGGTAAATGACCCCCTCGCTCATCGCGGAAAGCAGGACTTCAAATGGAGGAGGGAAGTCTCCCTGAGACGGGTTGGGGTTATCCAGTGGTGGCGATTCGCTCGTCATGCCAGGTTTTCCGCATTGTTGGCCCGGTGTGGCTTGGAGCCCAGTATACAATGCGCCGACGCTCAGGCGTTTACAATACAGCTCGGGTAAACTCCGTGTTACTGGACGGAAACCCTCTGCGCCGCCAGCGTTTGGCCCGCGGCGCGATCCACGTTCGCCAGCGCTTCGGCGTACTGGGTTCTGGCTTGAACCTCGCGGCTGCGGGCATTGATGAAATCGGTCTGCCGCTGCAGGACGAGAAACACGGTGGACGTGCCCGCCTGGAACTGGCGCTGCTCGCTCGCGTACTGCTCCTCGGCGGACTGGCGCGCCAGAATGGCGGCGTCGAGCCGCGACTGGGCGGTAACGGCGGTTTGCAGCGAGTTCCGCACGTCGGCTTCGATCGCCATTTCCACCTGGTCCCGTATGGCGCGGAGGCGGCGGCCTTCGGCGATCGAAGTGGCGACCTGCGCTTCGGCCGTACGGTTGCGCAGCGGAAGGCTGAATTGCACGCCGACCTGGGCCGTCGGAAAATTTCCACCCCAGAGATTGTTCAGCGATTGCCCGTACGTCCCATTGAACAGGGTAGGCAGCGGAGGAAGCCCGCCCGGCAGGAACTGCGAAAAAATCGAGTTATTGACCGGCGTCGCTATGCCCGCCAACCCGGTGGCGCTGAGGTTGGCGAAAGCATCGATGCGCGGCTTCGCCTGCTCGCGGCTGAGGCGCTGATCGAGACCATTGATCTCGAGTGAGATGACGCTCTCGGAGAGTTCCGGACGGTCGCGCAGCGCCTCCTGGACGGCTTCGGAAAGACCCGGCAGAATCGGACGGCCGGGTTCCGGGGTCTCCGTGACGATCGCATTGGCCCACAGGCGGTCTGCGCGGTCGGGCAGCATCATTGCTTTGAGCGCGTTCTCGGCTTGCGTGACCGCCTGCTGGGCCGTGAACAGGGCCTGCTGAAAGGTCGCCACCTGGGTTTGCGCCGCAACAACGTCCACGGGCGCCAGGATGCCCTGTTCGGCCTGCCGCCGGTTGCTTTCGAACTGCCTCCGGGCGAGTTGCACCGCCTCATTCTGGACGTCGAGATAGCGGCGCGCGAAGTCCAGTTCCCAGTAAGCCACGATGGCGCGGTTGACGGTGTCCATCAGGCGCTGGCGCAATTGTTCGGAGCTCATTTGCCGGTTGCGAACCGCCACATCGATGTTGTGGCGGTTACTGTCATACCTGAACCCGCGGTAGAGCGGTTGGGTGAAGTTGAGGCTCAGCGATGTCGGGTACTGCGGGTTCAGGGAATTGAACTGGTTGTCGGTGCTTTGCCGGGAGTTTACGAAATTAAGCGAATAGGAGCCGCCGAACAACGGCGTGAGGCCGGTCAGTTGCGGTGTGTAGTTCCATTCCTGCTGCGTGAGTTTCCCGCTGGGCGTTCCACCGAGAATCGAAGCCACGGGCGTGACGGCCTTGGTGTGATAGGCCTTGAGCCCGAGTACCGGGTCGTAGGCCCCCTGGGCTCCCTTTACTCCAAATCCGGCCTCCTCCCGCTGAATGCGTGCGACCCGCAGGTCCGGGTTGTTCGCCAGCACGCGCTCGATCACCTCGGGAAGAGTCAGGCGGGTCTCGCCCTGAATGCCAATGCGCGGCTGGACCTGGATCTCCTGCAGCGGCTGAATCGGCGTCTGTCCGTATAACGACGACCCGAGCGCGGCACCGACCGCGGCGAGTTTCTTCAGGCGCGAGCGGATCCCGGAGAAGAGGCGGATCTCGCCGAGGTCCTCCCAGATCGAGTAGAACACCGGGACGGCCAGCAGCGTGAGCAGCAGGCAAAGCGTCTGCCCGCCCACCACGAGCACCCCGATGGAGCGGTTGGTGGCGGCTCCGGTGCCGCGCGAGATGACCAGCGGCATCATGCCGGCAACCAGTGCGATGGTGGTCATAAGAATGGGCCGGAGCCGGTCCCGATTTGCCTGGATGATGGCGTCATAACGCTTCATTCCACCGGCGCGGAGGCCGTTGGTGTGATCGATCTGCAGAATAGCGTTCTTCTTGACGATGCCGAACAGCAGCAGCAGCCCGAGGCCGGAAAAGATGTTGACCGTCTGGTGCGCGATCAGCAGCGAGACGATCCCGAAAGGAATGGCCAGCGGCAGCGTAAGCAGAATCGTCACCGGGTGGATGAACGACTCGAACTGCGCGGCCAAAACGATGTACATGAAGATAAAAGTGAGGGAGAACGCCAGGACGAAGTAATAGCCTGTACGGCTGAGCTCTTTCGATGCGCCCGTCAGCCCGGCGCGGTAATCGGGATCCATATTCAATTCCTGGCTGAACTGGTTCAACTGCGCAAGGATCGCGGCCTGCGAACCGCCCGGCAGCACATTGCCCGTGACCGTCACCTGGCGCTGGCGGTTGATGCGGTTGATCGACGAAGGTCCCGAGCCGGGGTGAATCCGGACCACCTCGTCGAGCCCTACCGAGCCCACCTTCGACGATGGGACGGTCAGGCGGGCAAGGGCGGCTGCACCGCCGCGGAACTCCTCTTGCGCGCGGACGACGACATCGTACTGGTCCTCGCCCGCATTGTAAGTGGATGCAGTCTGGCCGGCGATCAGCGTATTGAGGGCCTGTTCGATATCCAAAACGGAGACACCCAGGTCGGCGGCGCGCGCCCGGTCGATATCCAACCGCACTTCCGGCTTGCCGGCGCGCAACGTCGTGTCGGGATCGACCAGGAAGGGAACGGTTTTCATCTTGGCCAGCAGGCCGGCCGAGTATTTGGCGAGTTTGTCGAGATCGGGCCCTTGAATGTAGTACTGAACATCGGCGTTGCTCTGGTTTCCACCCACGGTGCTGACCAGTTCTACTCCGGTGTGAATGTCCGCGGGGTAACGCTTCACGAGATCGCGCGCCTTCTGCATAATCTGCTGCTGCGAGAGCGTGCGCTGGTCGATGTCGGACAGCTTGACGTAGATCGCGGCGTTGTTGACGGATTTGTCGGCGCTGCCGCCCGCTGTCATCAGGGTGTGGCTGACGCCGGGGATGGCGCGCACCTCCTGCGCGATCCGCTCGGCGACGCCGGCCGTCGAGGCGAGGGAGGAGCCTTCCGGAGTGCGCACCAGAACGTTGAATTGCGACTGGTCGTCCTGAGGCAGAAAGTTCTTGCCGACGAACATGAACAGCGGCACGATGCTGATGATCACGCCGGCGCACAGGGCCAGGACCGCTTTGCGATGCGCCATCGACCACCGCAGCATCGTGGTGTAGTGCGTGTCGAGGAAACGGAATAGGGCGGACTCTTTGGAGCTGTGCTCCGACGCTTTGTGCTCGGGCCGCTTGAGGAAGCGGGAGCAAAGCATCGGCGTGAGCGTGAACGAAACCAGCAGCGAAACCGCGATGGCGAAGGCCGACGTGAATCCGAAGGAACTCATGAACCGGCCGACAATGCCGCCCATGAATCCGACCGGCAGGAAGACGGCAAGCAGCGAGAGAGTGGTGGCCATCACCGCGAGGCCGATCTCCTTCGTGCCGTGAATGGCCGCCTCGAAAGGCGGCATGTCCTTCTCTTCGATGAACCGGTAGACGTTCTCCAAAACGATAATCGCGTCGTCGATCACAATCCCGACCATCAGGGTCAGCGCCAGCATGGTGATCTGGTTCAGCGTGAAGCCCATCGCGGCCATCAGCGCGAACGTGGAGATGATGGAAGTCGGAATGGCGACGGCGGCGATCAGCGTCGTGCGAATGTTGGCCAGGAACAGGAAAATGATGATCGCGGCGAAGAAGCTTCCTTCAATCAGGTGCCGCTTGATATTGTCGACCGCCGCCTTGATAAAGACCGATTGGTCGCTGATCACCTGGGCGTGGACGTCCTTGGGCAGCGTGGCCTGAATCGTCTTCAGCCGGTCGTTGACTTCGTCCGCCGTTGCGACCGTGTTTTCACCGGACTGCTTGGCCACCACCAGCGTGACGCTGGGGACCCCGTCGAGGCGTGCGGCGCTGCGGGGTTCTTCGTAGCTATCCTCGGCGTAGCCGATGTCCCTGACGCGGATTACGGAGCCGTGGCGGTTGGCGACGGTAAGGTCATTGAATTTCGCCACATCCACCACTTTGCCGGTGGTGCGCACGGTGAACTCTTTCGCGCCGGCATTGAGATTGCCGCCGGGAAGTTCCAGGTTCTGCGACCGCATGGCGTTGAAAACGTCGTTTACCGTCAGGCCGTAAGCGCGCAGGCGGTCGGGATCCACCAGCACGTGGATCTCGCGCTTGGCGCCGCCGACGATCGTGATCTCGCCGACGCCCTTGGTGTTTTCCAGCTTCTGCTTGATCTGCTTGTCGGCGATCAGGGTGACGTCACGCAAAGATCGCGGAGCCGAAACGGCGATCTGGAGGATGGGGGCCGCATCGGGGTCGAACTTCTGAATCACCGGCTGCTTGGCCGTTTGCGGCAGGTCGGGGACGACGAGGTTGACCTTATTCTGCACCTCCTGCGCCGCGACATCGCCGTTCTTGGCGAGCAGGAAGGTGATGACGACCAGCGATTGGCCTTCGGACGAGGTGGACCGCACCTCATCGACCATGCTGATGGTGTTGACCGCGTCCTCCACCTTCTTCGTGATCTCGGTTTCGATCTCCTCGGGCGAAGCGCCCGGGTTGGCGATCATCACCATCACGGTGGGGATGTCCACCTTCGGAAACAGATCGACGCCGAGCGAAAAATAGGAGAAAATTCCGACCACCACGAGCGAGAGAATCAGCATCGTGGCAAAAACGGGGCGCTTTACGCAGAGCTGGGCTAGTGCGTGCATGCTATGTCCTCAGCCGGGCCTTACGGCCGCTGCTCCGCGACGGGCGCGCCGTCGTATAGCTCGCTCAAATGGTTGGTGGCGACGAGTTCGGCGCCGCGCAGTCCGGAGGTGACCCGGATCGCGTCGCCGTCCACATCCCCGACTGTCACGACATGCATTTTGGCGGTGCCGTTCTCGAGCGAGAAGATCTGCCAGGAATCCGTGGTCTTGTCGCGCAGGACGGCGGAGCGGGGCACAAACACCGCGTCCACGCCGCCCGGAAGCAGGATATCCGCCGTGGCGAACATGCCGGGCCGCAGCGCCGCGCCGGAATTCTCGAACCGGGCTTCTACCAGGAAGATGCGCGAGTTCGGGTCCACCGAGGGGTTGATGGCGGTAACTTTGCCCTTGAAATTCCGGCCCGGGTAAGCGGCCACCTTAGCGATTACCGTCATCCCGACCTTCGCCTGGGAGGCGCGCTGCTCCGGCGTCTGCAGTTCCAGTTTGACGGTGCCGATGCGAACGATGGTGGCAATCTTATTCGATAGCGCGACGTACTCACCCGGCGCGACGGGCCGGGCGGTGATGAAGCCGTCGAACGGAGCGTGAATGGTGGTATCGGCCAGCGCCTTTTCGGCCTGGGCCAGCGAGGAGCGCATGGATTCCAACCCGGCCTGCGAGGTCTGCACCGCGTCCCAGCCCTGCCGGGCGCCGTTCAAGGCGGCCTCGTACTGCTGGCGGGCGGCATTGGCCTGGGCCTCCGCCGTTTCCTGCTGCGTGCGGACCTTCTCATAGGCGGAGCGGGAGACATCGCCCGTCGAAACCAGATTTTGGTATCTCTTCGCATCGGCCGCCGCCTGCCGGGCCTGGGCCTGCGCGGATTCGTAGTTGGCCCGCGCCGCCGCCACTTCGGGAAGAGTAGTCGGGTCGAACTTTCCGTTGCCGCTCCAGCCGATCCGCGATTGAGACTGGCGCAGCGCCGCGGTGGACTGGTCCAGTTGCGCGCGCGCCTGGTCCAGCCTGAGTTGTGCGTCGCGATGGTCTAGTTCGCAGACCACCTGGCCCAGCTTTACGAAATCCCCGACATTCACGGGGGTGGCAATCACGCGGCCGGGCACCAGGGGCGCGATGTCGGACGTCTCGTCGGCTTCGAATGTGCCGGTCTCTTCAAAGCTGGCCGGCACGTTCCGCACCGCGGCATGAGCGGTGGCGACCGTGAGACGGGTGGGAGCGGAGCCGGGGGATGCGGCCAGCTCTTTCTGCGGAGTA
The DNA here is from genome assembly GCA_963796485.1 of Bryobacterales bacterium. Lineage (GTDB taxonomy): Bacteria > Acidobacteriota > Terriglobia > Bryobacterales > Bryobacteraceae > CAWCDJ01. The sequence continues at coordinate 2,140,328 of CAWCLV010000001.1, read as the reverse complement.
CAGCCCGCGGCCAGGACCGCGGATAATACGACGGTAAGAATAGCGAATCGCTTCATGGGTCTCAGGTTCTCTCCGCGGAGGGGGCGACCCCCCGCATCATGATCCGGGTAAAAGCTTGGATAACCGCTTCGTCGGGGATGTGGGAATCGAACCCGCACATCTGGGTCATCATGGCGTAATTCCCCGCCATTCCGGCGATCCCCGAAAGAATGACGCCCGGCGGCAGGTCGGCGATAGCACCTTCGCGCTGCCGGCGCAAAATATAGTCGTTCAAGAGCTCGTAAATCGGGATGGATGCCTCCCGGAAGTAGGCCAATGCCTGCTCGTGGCCTTCGAGGGCGGCGAACAGCTTGACGCGCTGGCCGCGGGGGTCCTTCCGGTAGGCGACGATTATCGCCGTCGCAATGAGCCGGAACAGGCCGGCGTCGTCGCACTTTTCCATCAGCGCTTTCGCCTCGGCCAGCCATTTCTCCACATGGGAAGACTCGGCGAGGTAGTCGAGAACGGCGGCGTAGAGCGCCTGCTTATTCGGAAAGTGGCGGAAAATCACCGCCTCGTTCACGCCCGCGGCGTTTGCGATTTCTTTCGTCGTGGCTCCTTCGAAGCCGCGGCGGGAAAAAACCTCGAGCGCCGTATCCAGCAGTTGTTGGCGACGGTCTGTGGCGGGCATGCGCACGGCGTGCCGGGTAGCATTCACAGACCGGATTGTAAGTGAGCGCTTACTTAGTTGTCAAATGGGGATTTCCCTTGGACAAGCACAAGCCTTTTGTTGTGTTACGATTCGATGGATGTCGGACACAAAAATAACGTGCATGAATAACGGCCCAATCCGGATTGAGGGTGAATTCGAGATACTCGATCCGACCGGTGCGGCCTTCGGCTTAGCCGGGCGTAAGGTCATCTCCCTATGCCGCTGCGGCCATTCCGCGAACAAGCCGTTTTGCGACGGCAGCCATAACCGGATGGGCTTCTCCGATGCGGTCGTGGCGCGTGAGCTCCCGGCGCCCAAACCGAAGCTTTAAAAGGGTTCCAAATTCCTTGCCTCTTTTGAGCCATTGCTTGACGGGGCGAGTAACTATAGCATGTCACCTAGCGCCTTCTTCACTTCAAAGATCTATGTCTATTTCCATGCCCTGCCGGTGTAAAAAGCCCCTGAAACAGGGGCATCTGCTTTGGTTCCTGGTGCTTACCGGGATCGGGTTGATCGCGCTGACGGGCTGCGGGAATTCCGGAACATCTGCGGCAAGCGCTCCCGGCGGTCGTGGCGGGCGAAAGGGGATGGGGGGCGGCGACGTTCCCGTCCTGGTGGCGGTAGCCGCGCAGAAGAATGTTCCGGTGGAAATCCAGGTCATCGGCAACGTGGAGGCGTACTCCACGATTTCGGTGAAAGCGCAGGTCACCGGGCAGTTGACCAACGTGTACTTCCACGAGGGCGACTTTGTAAAGAAAGGCGACTTGCTGTTCAGGATCGACCCGCGGCCCCTCGAAGCCGCGTTGGACCAAGTCAAGGCAAACGTCTCGAGAGATCAAGCCACTTTGGGCCAGGCTCAGGCGAATCTCGCCAGGGATTCGGCCCAGGCGCGCTACGCGGAATCCCAGGCGACGCGCTATCAGCAGCTTTTCGAGCAGAAGATCATTTCGCGGGATCAGGCGGAGCAGTTGAGGGCCAATGCGGATGCCGTCGCACAAGCGGTCGCGGCGGACAAAGCCACTATCGAGAGCGCTCGGGCCGCGATCGGCGCCAGCCAGGCGTCGGTCGAAAACGCCCAGGTTCAGCTAAGTTATACGAACATCCGGTCGCCGATCGACGGGCGGACCGGCAATCTGACGGTGAAGCAGGGCAACGTGGTGATGGCGAACTCCCAGGAGCTGATGACCATCAACGAAGTGGAGCCGATTTACGTGACCTTCGCGGTTCCGGAATCCCAACTGCCTGCCATCAAAACCTACATGGCAGAGGGAAAGCTTCCGGTCAGCGCGCGCCCCCAGGACGATCCGGGGGGCGAGGAAACGGGCGTGCTCACTTTCGTCGACAATGCCGTCGACACTACCACCGGGACGATCAAGCTGAAGGGAACTTTCCCCAATCACGGCCACAAGCTCTGGCCGGGTCAGTTCGTGCGGGTGACCTTGCGGCTGACGATGCGCCGAGACGCCGTCGTGGTGCCGAACGAAGCTGTGCAGGCGGGCCAGAACGGCTCTTTTGTTTATGTAGTCAAACAGGACCGCACGGTGGATTCGCGTGCGATCACCACGGGTGCCCGTGTGGACCAGGACATGGTGGTGGAATCGGGCCTGCAACCGGGCGAAACCGTGGTGACCGAAGGGCAGTTGCGGCTTGCTCCCGGCAGCCGTGTAGCCATTCGCGACGGGCGAGGCGGCGGACGCGGCGGCTCCGGCGGGCGAGGACGCGGCGGCAACCCCGGGGAGCAGCCGAAGAGCTAAATCCGGCGCTCCGCGTTTCGCGAGTCGCCGGTTTCTTCGCAATGAGGCCAGAGTAATGAGGGGCTCGGCATGAACATCTCAGAAAATTTCATCCGCCGGCCGATCGCCACCAGTCTTCTGATGGCTGCGGTTGCGCTGTTCGGTGTCATTGCGTATCGAGCCCTGCCGGTCAGCGATCTGCCGCAAATCGACTATCCCACGATTTCGGTTTCGGCGAGCCTGCCGGGCGCCAATCCGGATACCATGGCATCGGCGGTGGCGACCCCCCTGGAACGGCAGTTTACGACGATTGCCGGCCTGGATTCGATGACTTCGAACAGCGGCCAGGGAAGCTGCAATATCACGCTGCAGTTCGACCTGAGCCGCGAAATCGACGGCGCGACGGTGGACGTGGAGACCGCGATTGCCGAAGCGATGCCGCTGCTGCCGCCCGGAATGCCGACGCCGCCCTCCTTCCGCAAGATGAATCCGGGCGATTCGCCGATCATGAGCCTCTTCCTCACCTCGCCCACAATGCGGCTTTCCGACCTGGACGAGTACGCGGAAACCATGGTGGCCCAGCGGATTTCGATGGTCGATGGAGTCGCGCAGGTGATGGTCTACGGCTCGGCGAAATATGCCGTGCGGGTGCAGGTGGATCCGAACATGCTGGCCGCGCGCAGCATCGGTCTCAACGAAGTGGACGCCGCGCTCCGCAACTGGAACGTCAACATCCCGACGGGAACGCTGTTCGGGCCGAAGCAATCGTACAACATCACTGCCAACGGGCAGTTGATGAAGGCCGTCGATTACATGCCGCTTATCGTCGCGTACCAGAACGGCGCGGCGGTGCGGCTTCGCGATGTGGCCAAGGTTCTCGACAGTGTCGAAGACGACAAGAACTTTTCGAAGATTTACGGCGGCGAATTCGGGGAAGACGGCATCCGCGGCGTGAGCCTGGCGGTAATGCGCCAGCCCGGCAGCAACACGATCGAAGTAACCGACCGGATCAAAGATCTGCTGCCCGTGTTCCAGTCCGAGATACCGCCGGCCGTGCACCTTTCCGTGCGCGGCGACCGCTCCAAGAACATTCGCGAAGCATTCCAGGATATCCAGTTCACGATGGTGGCGACGCTGGCGCTCGTCATCATGGTGATCTTCCTGTTCCTGCGGAACCTGCGGGCCACGATGATCCCCGCCATGGCGCTCCCGTTTTCGATCATCGGCACCTTCTCCGTGATGTACCTGCTGAACTTCAGCATGAACAACATCTCGCTGATGGCGTTGATCCTCTCGGTCGGTTTCGTGGTGGACGATGCGATCGTGATGCTCGAGAACATTGTGCGCCATATGGAGCACGGCGAAAAGCCGCTCGAAGCGTCTCTGAGGGGTTCAAAGGAGATCGGGTTCACCATCGTCTCCATGACCCTTTCGCTGGCGGCCGTGTTTATCCCGATCCTTTTCATGGCGGGAATTCTCGGCCGGCTCTTTCGAGAGTTCGCGGTAACGATTTGCACGGCCATTCTGATTTCGGGGATGGTCTCGATCAGCCTCACCCCGATGCTGTGCAGCCGGTTCCTGCGGGAGACCGACAAAGACGCCCGGCACGGCTTGCTTTATCGCACCACCGAACGGATGTTCAACGCGATGCTGAATACCTATGCGGTGACGCTCCGCTGGGTTCTCGGCCATCGCCCGGTGATGCTCGGCCTTTTCCTGCTGGTGCTGGGGACAACGGCTTATCTTTACACCATTGTGCCGAAAGGCTTCATCCCCGATACGGATAACGACAATTTCAATGTGAACACGGAGGCGGCGCAGGGTACCTCCTATTACCAGATGTTGAAGTACCAGGAGCGCGTCTCGCGGATCCTGGTGCAGGACCCGGATATCGAAAGCTTCTATTCGAGCACCGGCGGCGGCTTCGGCGGCGCGTCCGGAAGCTCGGGCCGCATGATGGTCAACCTGATCCCCCGGCGGCAGCGCGCCGCCACCGTGACCGATGTCGTAAACCGGCTGCGTCCGAAAGTTTCGAACATCCCGGGGCTGCGTGCGTATCTTTCGGTCCCCCAGGCGATTCGCGTGGGCGGCCGCATGTCCAAGAGCAGCTACGACTACACGCTGTACGGGCCGGATACGGCCGATTTGTACGCGGTGGCCCCGAAATTCGAGCGCGTGGTCTCGCGCCTTCCCGGGTTGATCGAAGTCTCGAGCGACCTGCAGATCAAGACGCCTCGCGTGAACATCACGATCGACCGTGACCGCGCTGCCGCGCTCAACCTGAACTGGATTAACATTTCGAACACCCTGTACGACGCATTCGGGCCGCGGCTGTCCTCGACGATTTACTCTCCGACGAACCAGTATCGGGTTCTCCTGGAGATGCTGCCCACGTACCAGCAGCACACCGACGGGCTCGACATGATCTACCTGAAATCCGATACGGGGCAGCTCGTCCCGCTGAAGGCGGTGGCCAACCTGAAGACGGACGCGGGCCCGCAGAGCATCCCGCACTCGGGCCAGTTGCCATCGGTCACTATTTCCTTCGCGCTGCGTCCCGGGGTGTCCCTGGGACAGGCCACGAACGAGATCGAGGAGGCGGCGAAGATGAGCCTGCCGGGGTCGATCACCGGATCTTTCCAGGGCACGGCGAAAGTGTTTCAGGATTCCATGCAGAACATGGGCGTTCTGCTGACGGTGGCGATCCTGGTGGTTTACATCGTGCTGGGCGTGCTCTATGAGAGCTACGTCCATCCGCTGACGATCCTCTCCGGTCTGCCTTCGGCGGGCTTCGGCGCGCTCCTGACCCTGCTGCTGTTCAAAGTCGAGCTCAGCATCTATGCGTTCGTGGGGCTGATTATGCTGATCGGGATTGTGAAGAAGAACGCGATCATGCAGATCGATTTCGCCCTGGAAGCGGAGCGGAAGGAAGGGAAGAACCCGAAGGATGCGATCTACGAGGGCTGCCTGATCCGCTTCCGGCCGATCATGATGACGACGATGGCGGCGCTGCTGGGCGGTTTGCCGATCGCCCTCGGCTACGGCGCCGGCGGCGAATCGCGGCGTCCCCTGGGCTTGGCCGTTGTCGGCGGCCTCGCGTTTTCTCAGTTAATGACGCTTTATTTGACGCCCGTGGTTTATACATATATGGCGGCGATTGCAGAACGTTGGAGAGCGAAGAAGCCGCGGCACGCGCCCGTGCCGGTCATGCAGGCGGGGGACTAGGCTCCATGAATATTTCCCAAAGCTTCATCGAGCGGCCGATTGCAACCAGCCTGTTGATGGCAGCCATCGCGCTGTTCGGAACCGTCGCGTACCGGGGGCTTGCGGTCAGCGACCTGCCGAACGTCGATCTCCCCACTTTGCTGGTGACGGCGAGTCTTCCCGGCGCGAGCCCCGAAACCATGGCCGCCGCCGTTGCGACGCCGCTCGAGAACCAGTTTTCGATGATCGCCGGCCTGAGTTCGATGACCTCGTCGAACTCCCTCGGGAATACCCAGATCACGCTGGAGTTCGATCTGAACCGCAAGTTGGATGGCGCCGCCGTGGATGTCCAGGCCGCCATCACGCAGGCATCCCGCATGCTGCCGCAAGGGATGCCGACGCCGCCGACGTTCACGAAGGTGAACCCGGCGGACCAGCCGATCCTCTACATCGCGCTGACCTCTCCGACGCTGCCTCTTTACACACTGGACGAGTACGCGGAGACTCGTATTGCGCAGCGGATTTCCATGATCTCCGGTGTGGCGCAGGTCCAGGTGCTCGGCGCGCAGAAGTACTCGGTCCACGTCCAGATGGATCCGCACGCGATGGCGTCGCGGCAGATCGGGATCAACGAGATCGAAACGGCGCTGAAGAACTGGAATGTAAACCTGCCGACCGGGGCGATTATCGGGCCGCAGCGGGCTTTCACGTTGCAGGCGAGCGGGCAGCTATTGACGGCCTCGCAATACCGGCCGCTGGTGGTCGCCTACCGGCAGGGGTCCCCTGTGCGCCTGGAGGAACTCGGACAGGTCATCGATAGCGTGGAGGACGATAAGACGGCGTCCTGGTATTACACGCACAAAGGATCCGACCGTTCGATCGTGCTGGCAATCCAGCGGCAACCTGGAACCAACACGATCGAAGTCACCGACGGAGTGAAGAACCTGCTCCCGGTGTTCCACAGGGAGATGCCGCCCTCGGTCAACATGGATATCCTTTACGACCGCTCCGACACGATCCGGGAATCGTACAAGGACGTGGAGTTCACGATGGTCCTGACGCTGGGGCTGGTCGTGATGGTGATCTTCCTCTTCCTGCGCAGTTTCTCCGCCACCATCATTCCGAGCCTGGCGCTGCCCTTCTCGATCGTCGGCACGTTCGCGGTGATGTATCTGCTGAACTTCAGTCTCGACAACCTGTCGATGATGGCGCTGATCCTGTCCATCGGATTCGTGGTTGACGATGCCATCGTCATGCTCGAGAATATCGTTCGCCATATCGAAATGGGCGAGCAGCCGCTCGCGGCGTCTCTCAAGGGGTCCGGCGAGATCGGGTTCACCATCGTCTCCATGACCCTGTCGCTGGCCGCGGTATTCATCCCGGTGTTGTTCATGGGCGGAGTGCTGGGGCGTCTGTTCAAGGAATTCGCGGTAACTATCTGCGTCGCGATCCTCATTTCCGGTGTGGTCTCGGTCACCCTGACGCCGATGCTTTGCAGCCGTTTTCTGCGCTCGGCGCACGAGGGGAAACACGGCTGGTTTTACCGGGTTACGGAGCGCTTCTTTGACGGCATGCTCCACGCGTACGACCGCACGCTGCAGTTGGCGTTGCGGTACCGCGCTGCCACGATGGGTGTTTCGTTCCTCGTTCTGGGCGCCACCCTGTACATGTTCGTGACCATCCCGAAGGGCTTCATCCCGGACCAGGATACGGACCAGATGCAGGTGTATACGGAGGCAGCGCAGGGGACTTCGTATTACCAGATGGCGGAGTACCAGAAGAAGATCGCAGAGGTTGTGGCAAAAGACCCGAATGTAGTGTCGCTCATGGCGAGCGTGGGCGGAACTACCGCGTCCAATCTCGGGGGGCCGAATTACGGCGAAATGGTCGTCCACCTCAAGCCGCGCAACGAGCGCAGCTTCAGCGTGGAGCAGATCATCAAGGACCTTCGCCCCAGGGTTGCGGTGTTCCCGGGCATGAATGTCTATCTCCAGAACCCTCCGACGATCCGGATTGGCGGCAAGATCACCAAGAGTCTTTACCAGTTTTCGATGCAGTCTCCGGACAAAGACCTGCTGTATGCGTCGGCCAAGAAGCTGGCGGTGCAGCTCCACGACGTTCCGGGATTGGATGATGTGACCAGCGACGTAGCGGTGGAAACGCCGCAGGTGGATGTCACGATCGACCGCGACAAGGCCGCGGCGATGCAGATCAACGCGAACCTGATCGAGAACGCGCTCTACGATGCTTACGGCCCGAGGTGGGTCTCCACGATCTACGGCTCGGTCAACGAGTACAAGGTGCTGCTGGAACTCGAGCCGCAGTATCAGGCCGATCCCCGTGCGCTCTCGCTTCTCTATTTCAAGAACAGTAACGGGCGCCTGGTCCCGCTCGACACGATGGCCCAGGTGCGGTCGGAGACCGGGCCGCAAACCATCAACCACTACGGGCAGATGCCCTCGGCGACCGTTTCCTTCAACCTGAAACCGGGCGCGTCACTGGGCTCGGCGGTTTCGGCGATCCAGGAGATGGCCGACCGGGAATTGCCCGCGGGCATAGCCACGCAATTCCAGGGCGCTGCGAAAGCCTTCCAGAGTTCCCTCGGCAATCTCTGGATCCTGCTGATCATCGCGATCGCCGTGGTCTACATCGTCCTGGGAATCCTGTACGAGAGCTACATCCACCCGATCACGATTCTTTCCGGACTGCCGTCCGCCGGGTTCGGCGCTTTGGCGACCCTGGTGATCTTCCACATCGATCTCAACATCTATGCCTTCGTCGGTTTGATCATGCTGATCGGCATCGTGGAGAAGAATGCGATCATGCAGATCGACTTCGCACTCGAAGCCGAGCGGCAGCAGGGGTTGAGTCCGGAGCGGGCGATCTACGAAGGGTGCCTGATCCGTTTCCGCCCGATCATGATGACCACGATGGCTGCGCTGCTCGGCGCGGTGCCGATCGCGCTCGGTTACGGCGCCGGCGGGGAAGCCAGGCAGCCGCTCGGCCTGGTGGTTGTCGGCGGACTGCTCTTCTCGCAGTTGGTGACGCTGTACCTGACCCCGGTGTTCTACATCTATATGTCGGCCCTGCAGGCGAAGGTACAAAGCTGGAGACGGAAGCCGCTCATCGCCGAAGCCCCCGTCGGATCGCTCTGAAGACCGGCCCGCGACGGTAAGCGGCCACTTCACCGCGGAGACGCGAAGCGTTTTCTCGTCGCTCGTCTTCTCCGCGTTTGCCCCCGCGCCCCCGCGCCCCCGCGCCTCCGCGGTGGAAGACATGATTGCAGGTGAAGCTCGGTCCGCGACGGTAGGCTGCCACTCCACTCACCGCGGAGACGCGAAGGCCGGAGACGGCAACGCGGAGAAAAAGAAAAGTCAGAGCTTCAGATTTCAGATCTTCAGATTTCGGAGGGAGCGGGATCTCCGCGGTGAAACCCGTTATTGCAGGTGAAGACCGGCTCCGCGGTGAAATCTCCATTGCGCGGGTTGGCAATTCTAATACCAGTGAACCCCCGAAACCGTGCGTGCCGGACGTTGGTCCGGCGGTTGCCGCAAACATTTAGAGATGAAAAAGGACAAAGCCGGGGCAACCGGCATCACCCTCGGTTTGGCCGCAGTGGGCGCAGGGGCGCTGGTCCTCCACGGATGGAGGTTGGCCGCCCGTTTGTTCGGACCGGTACAGCCGTATCATATCGATCCAGGACTGCTGCGCCCTCTCGATTCGGAGGAGTTCCTGGGATTCCTCGCCGCTATCACGGATTCGACGGTTCGCCGCGGATCGCAAATCACCGTCCTCGATAACGGCGAGCAGTTCTACCCCGCCGAACTGGAGGCGGCAAAGCGGGCCGAACGCACCGTGAATCTGGAAGCCTACGAATTTCTTGAAGGCGAGGTGACACGGCAGTTCATCGAGGTGCTTCGCGACCGGGCGAGGGCCGGAGTTCAGGTGCGGCTGATCGTCGATGCCATCGGAAGTTGGAGCACACACCGGGAGTATCTGCGCCCCCTCGCCGAGGCCGGCGGCCGTGTCAGCTGGTACCATCCGCTCGATTGGAATCACTGGCCCGAGATGAATCACCGATCGCATCGCAAGATGCTCGTAGTCGATGGCAGAGTCGGATTCATCGGGGGCGCCGGATTCGCCGACCACTGGATGTTGCGGAATGAGCAGGGGCTTCCGTGGCGGGATACCGTCCTGCGTTTGGAGGGGGCCGCCGCCTCAGGCCTGAACACCGTGTTCTCGGGAAACTGGCTGGAACAGGCCGGAGAGGTGATCGCCGGTCCGGACCACTTCCCACGCGCGGAAGTGCGGGACGGCAGCACCTGCCTGTTCGTCAGCAGCACTCCGGGCGAGGGTGCGACGCGGGCCCGCGTCCTTTTTCAGACGCTTATCGAAGGCGCCGCTAAGACCATCGACATCACCACTCCCTACTTTGTGCCGGACCGCAGCGCCCGAAGAGCGTTGATTCGCGCCATGCGCGAGCGCAACGTGCGCGTGCGAATCCTGGTGGCCGGCCCGCACAGCGATCACCAGGCGACGCGGCGCGTGGCACGCGTGCTGGCTGCCAAACTGGTGGACGCGGGAGCGGAGGTCTACGAATATCAGCCGGCGATGATCCACGCCAAGCTGATGACGGTGGATGGCCTTTGGGCCGTCGCCGGGTCCACCAATTTCGACCACCGCTCGTTCGCGCTCAACGATGAAGTCAATATCGCCATGGCGGACCCGCGGATCGCCACCCGGCTATCTGAGGATTTCGAGCGCGATCTGGGCGAGAGCGTACGGCTGTCCCGCCGCACGCTGGAACACCGCTCGATGGCCGGCCGGGCGCTTGGCGAGGTGAGTTGGGTACTGCGCAGGGAGCAGTAGGGTGCCTGAGGGATCGAAGAAAGCGGTAGTCGCCGCTCTCGCGGGCAATTTGCTCGTGGCCGTCAGTAAGTTCGTCGCCGCCATGGCGTCGGGCAGTTCGGCCATGTTCTCCGAAGGGATTCACTCCACCGTCGACACCTCGAACGAGGCTCTGCTGCTCTTCGGCATGAAGCGGAGCCGCCGGCCGCCGGACGAGCAGCATCCGCTCGGCCATGCGCACGAGCTGTACTTCTGGAGTTTCGTCGTGGCGGTCATGATTTTTGGATTGGGCGGCGGGGTGACGATCTACGAAGGGATCACGCGAGTTCTCCATCCGAAAGCGCTGGAGGATCCGACGTGGAACTACGCCGCGCTCGCCCTGGCGACTGTATTCGAGGGCACTTCCCTGGCGGTGGGATACCGGCAGTTTAAGAAACAGGCGGGCGAGACTCCGATCATTCAGGCGATACGCCGCAGCAAAGATCCCTCGGCGTTCATCGTGGTGCTCGAGGATTCCGCCGCGATCGTCGGGATCGTGATCGCGTTTCTGGGAGTCTTCCTCGGGCACCGCTTCCATAACGTCTATTTCGACGGCAGCGCCTCCATTCTGATTGGCGTGCTGCTGGGGGCAGTAGCTTTCTTCCTCGGGTATGAGGTGAGGGGCCTTCTGGTGGGGGAGAGCGCGGAGCCGGAAATGGTCAAGGCCATCCAGGAGATAGCCGAAGCCGACCGTTCCGTGGAGCGTGCGAATCGCCCGGTTACTGTCTATCTCGGACCTTCCAACGTCCTGGTCGCGCTCGAGTTGCAGTTCGCCGGAAGCGCGAATTCCAGGGAAGTCACGGACTCGGTCGATCGTATCGAGAAAGCCATCCGCGACCAGTTTCCCGAAGTGGACCGCATCTATGTAGAGGCCGAGTCCATCAAGTCGCCGCAGGGCGGATAACACGGGTGTAGAATCGATCCAAATGGAGACCGAAAGGTCCGAATCTCTCTATCGCCGCTTGCAGCAGCACCTCGACCGCATGCCGGTTGGATTTCCGGCAACGGAATCCGGAGTGGAAATCCGTATTCTGCAGCGGCTCTTCACACCCGAACAGGCGGAAATTGCGCTCCAACTGAGTGCCATTCCGGAGCCGGTTGCCGCCATACAAAAACGGTTCGATCCTCAGTCCCCGCTCGAGGAGTTGCGAACCAAACTCGACGAGATGGCGCGGAAGGGCATTCTTCTCGCCCTGCCGCTGGGGCATGAGATCCGCTATGCCAAGATGGTCTTCGCCGTCGGGATGTACGAGCGGCAGTTGAAGAATCTGACCCCCGAGTTCGAACGCGACAGCCGGCAATACGCGGAAGAGGCATTTCATAAGGCTTTCCTCACCGGCAAGACCACGCAGATGCGGATCGTTCCGGTGAATAAGCAGATCGCGGTCGAGAGGAGCGTCACCACTTACGACCAGATTCGCGCGCACATCGAATCTTCACCCGGGCCTTTCTGCGCGATGGACTGTATCTGCCGCCACGGGCAAGACCTGCTGGGCGAGAGCTGCAAACAAACGAAGCTCCGCGAGAATTGTCTGACAATCGGGAATGCCGCCCGCTGGACGGCGGATTCCGGCATGGGCCGGGCGATCAGCCGCGAGGAGATGCTCGACCTGCTGGACCAGGCCGATAAGGAAGGGCTGGTGCTCCAGCCGGAAAACACGAAATCGCCCATGTTCATCTGCTGCTGCTGCGGTTGCTGCTGCGGCGTGTTGCGCATGGCCAGAATGCACGACCGGCCCGCGGACTTTTTCACATCGAATTTTTACGCCGTGGCGGACGCCGAAAAATGTGAGTCCTGCGGAACCTGCGAAGTGCGCTGCCAGATGGAGGCCATCTCGAGCCCGGAGGGCAAAGCGGTGGTGGACCGCGCGCGTTGCATCGGTTGCGCGTTGTGCGTCTCTACATGCCCCTCCGGCGCGCTGACTCTGGTTCCGAACGAGCGGCCCAAGCTGCCGCCGGACGATACCAAGTCGCTTTACCTCCGACTTTTGCACGATCGGTTCGGCCCGTTCGGCATGGCGAAGCTGGCGATTCGGCATAAGTTGGGCATGAAAATCTGACCGCGACGTTTTCTTTTCGCGTGCCGGGCGCTACTCTGGGCTCGATCCTATGAAATGGTTAGGGCTCCTTGCGGTATGTGCGCTCGCTGCCATGGCGCAGTCGGATGAGGTCCGCGCCTCGGCGCACGACTACATACCGCCGCAACTGCGGCTGGTGGTGGAATCGAAGTTGGTCCAGGTGGAGGTCGTGGTGCGCGACCGGCATGGGCGGGCAGTCGCCGGGCTGAAGCAGGCCGATTTCGAAATAGTCGATGACGGCAAACCGCGGGAGACCGCCGCGTTTTCGGTGGAGAGTCGCGAGGTCGCGCGGACGGTGGCTGGAATCGCCGCTGCCGCCGCTCCGGGTTCCCCGGCGGAAGTCAAGCGCTCCACATTGCTCTTTTTCGACGACATGCACGCGGACTCCGGCCAACTGCGCCGGAGCGTGGTTGCGGCGCTGCGGTTCATTCGGGAAGGCCTCGGTCCGGGCGCCCAGGCGGCGGTCCTGGTGGCTTCTGAGGGGTTGGTGGTCGACTTCACGACCAATGCCGAGGCGCTTACGAAGGCCATAGGCAAGCTGCGCCCCCACCCGCGGATCTCGGAAAGCGGTTTGCAATCGTGCCCGCGGATCACTCCCTACCAGGCGTACCTGATCGCCAACAACCTGGACCAGTCGGCGCTGAACGCGGCCGTTCAGGAGGCGCAGGGCTGCGAGCGCGTCGATCCGAACGACCGCAAACGCGGCCCTCTGACGCCCGGCCCTACCTCCATGGATCCGAGTACCATCGCGGTGCGGGCGCAAGCCTCCGGGACATGGGAACAGGCGCGCCGGGATTCGCTGAACTCGCTGGCGGCCGTCAATACGGCGCTCTCGGTGCTCGGAAAAGCGCCGGGGACGCGTGTCCTGCTTCTGGTCTCCACGGGCTTTCTCTCGGGCGAGTTGGAGCCGGAGGTGGACGTCACGATCGACCGCGCCATCCGCACCGGCATCGTCATCAACGCGCTGGACGCGAAGGGCGTATGGGCGGCGGCTCCTGGCCGCCCGATCGAAGAAGCCAATAGCGGCTACGGTTTCCCCGTCCTGACCTTCGCGTATGAAATTCAGACGATGGGCTCACGCAACGACGCGATGAACGCGGTGATGGCGCACGCCGCCTCCGCCACCGGCGGTCTCTTCTTTCACAACAGCAACGACCTGGCGGGCGGATTCACCCAACTCGCCGCCGTTCCCGAGACCGCCTATCTGCTGGCGTTCCACCCCGATGCGGAAGGCGCCGGCAAATATCACAAGCTGAAGGTGCGGCTTGGCGAAAAGAACGGCTATTACATCCAGGCCCGCCCGGGCTACTTCCTGCCGGCGAACGTCACTTCGAGCACACAGCCGCGCTCCATCGACGACCAGGTATTGGCCAAGGACGTACGAACGGACATCCCGATTCAGGTTGCGGCTCGCCTGACGCGGTCCGACAAAGGCGACCGGGAAGTGTCGCTCGCGATCCATGTGGACGTCTCCCCCTTGAAGTTCGCCAGGCAAAACGGACGAAATACCCAGACTCTGACCTTCATCGGCGCACTGTTGGATGGCGGCGGCAATATTGTCGCGGCGAAGGAAGGGATGGTGGAATTCGCGCTGCGCAACGAGACGATGCCGCGGCTGGCGGCCAGCGGCTTGAACGGCGCGCTATCCCTGGGCGCGGCTCCCGGTTTGTACCGGGTGCGGGTAGTCGTGGAAGATGCCCAGGGAAAGCTGGCTGCACTCAATCAGACGATCGAAATCCCCAAGCAGTGACCGTGCCATAATGGCGGGTGACGGAAGGTCCACGCCCGCCTTATGCCCGATCTCATGCTGCGAGACCAAGCTGCCCCCGCCGTAATTGCGGAGAACCCATTCCAGGATCCACTCCGGTTCGAGCGTCGTGTGCCCGAATGTGTGGTTGTGATCTTTGGAGCCAATGGAGACCTTACGAAGCGCAAGCTGATGCCTGCGCTCTATCGCTTGGCCTACGACCGCCGGCTGTCCGCCGGGTTCGCCGTGGTCGGGATTTCGAGAACTCCTCTTTCCGACGACGAATTTCGCGAGAAGATGCTCGATGCGGTCAAGCGCTTTTCGGAAGACACCCAGTTCGACGAGGATGTCTGGAAGGCGTTTGCCGGTGGATTGCATTATCTTCCGGGCGATATCGACGACCCTCAGCTTTATCGGAAACTCGGAGAAAAGCTTTCCGAGATCGAATCGGCCCGCCACACCGGCGGCAACGTTCTGTTCTATCTTTCGACGCAGCCCAGCCAGTACGCGCCGGCAGCCCTGGGCTTGGGCAGCGCGGGACTGGGGAAGGGAAACGGCTGGCGCCGGCTGGTGGTCGAAAAGCCGTTCGGCCACAACCTGGCAAGTGCCCGCGAGCTGAGCGACCAACTGCACCAGGTCTTTCGCGAATCCGACGTCTATCGCATCGATCACTACCTCGGCAAGGAAACCGTCCAGAACATCCTGGCATTCCGCTTCGGCAACGGCATTTTCGAGCCGCTCTGGAACCGCCGGTACGTCAATCACGTGCAGATCACCGCGGCGGAATCGATCGGCGTGGAAGGGCGCGGAGCGTACTACCAGGAAGCGGGTGCGCTGGCTGACATGATCCAGAATCACCTGCTTCAGGTGATGGCGACGATCGCGATGGAACCGAGCGCGAGCTTCCGCGCCGATTCGGTGCGCGACGAGCGCTCCAAGCTGCTGCGCTCCATCAAGCGTATGACGGCCGACGAGATCCGGCTGAACTCGGTGCCCGGCCAGTACGGTCCGGCGCGAATCGGCGGCGAGGACGTCCCGGGGTTCCGGCAGGAGCCCGGGGTGAATCCCGAATCGCAGACCGACACCTACGCGGCCGTTACTTTTTTTGTGGATAACTGGCGCTGGGCGGGCGTGCCGTTCTATGTGCGAACGGGCAAGCGGCTGCCGAAGCGGGTCACCGAGATCGCCATTCAGTACAACCAGGCGCCACTCGCGATCTTCGAAGATGAAGATGGCGACGGCAACGCCCCGAATCTGCTGATCGTTCGCATTCAGCCGGAGGAGGGCATCTCGCTCAAGTTCCTCTCGAAGCGTCCAGGCGCCGGGATGACGCTGCGGCCAGTGTCGATGGACTTCAACTATGGGACGAGCTTTGGCGAGCGATCTCCTTCAGCCTACGAGACTTTGCTGCTTGATGCGATCATCGGTGACGCTACGCTCTACACGCGGCAGGACATGGTGGAGGCGAGTTGGTCGGTGGTCGAGCCAATTCAGAATGTCTGGCGGGAGACCAAATTCGGCTTTCCGAACTACCCTGCGGGAACCTGGGGTCCGGCGGCCGCCGACGAAATGCTGCACCGGCGCGGCCACGCCTGGAGGAAACCCTAGTGGGCTCGCTGGCGACTGACCGCATCCTGAAACAACTCTCCGACCTTTGGGTCACGCTGGGCAAACAGGGCGAGGCCGAAAGCGGCGGCGGAGTGCTGCGCGCGTGCTCCCTCACCCTGGTAGTTTTGGCGGAAGAGAGCGAGGATGTATCGACATTGGGCGAGACCCTGGCTGCGTTGATGCCCGAGCATCCGGCCCGGACGATTCTCGTTCGTCTTCGCGGATCCGGCCCGCGGGCGTTGACCGAGCGTGTCTATGCGCAGTGCTGGATGCCCTTTGGACAACGGCGCCAGATTTGTTGCGAGCAGATCGAGATCAGCGCCTCGGACGCGGCGCTCGCCGATGTCCCCCCGGTCGTGCTGCCGCTGGCGGTGGCGGATCTTCCGGTGATCCTCTGGTCGCGCAGTCCGCGTCTTGCGGCTATGCCGGAATTCCACGTGCTTGCGGCGATGGCCCACAAGGTGGTGGTCGATACCGGTGCCATGCCCGATATCCAAGCGGCGTTGCGCCGCGTGGCGGACTCTGTCGGCCGTGGTCCGATTATTGCCGACCTGGCATGGACCCGGATCACCCGCTGGCGGGCCACCCTCTCCCAGGTGTTTCAGAATCGCGAGTATCTGGCGAAATTGCCGGGGCTGAAGGAGATCCGGGTCGGGTTCAGCCCGGGGTTCGAGGCTAGCGCGTGGTACATGGCGGCGTGGATTGCGGATGTGCTCGAAGAGGTTCACGTCCGGCCGTCTGTCTCGGTAGCCCCGCGGGCCGGCCTTTCCTCGCTCCGGGCGGAACTGGGCGGTGACGGTTTTCAGGTGAATCTGGAGCGGCAGGATGGAAAATTGGTGGTGACCGTCAACGAGCTGCGGAACTGCACGAACCTGCCGGCGCTGACGGATTATCTGCTGATGCGGGAAGAACTGGCGATCATGCGCCGCGATGCCGTCTACGAGCGGGCGCTCGCTTCGGCATCGCGGCTCGTAAACCGGACTACCTGATCGCGGCCTGTGCCACGGCTGCTGCCTGCTCCTTCAGGGCGGCGGCCTTGTCCGTCGCTTCCCAGGTGAAGGTGTCTTCCGTACGGCCGAAGTGCCCGAACGCTGCCGTCTTGCGGTAGATGGGACGCCGCAGGTTGAGGGCTTCGATGATGCCGCGCGGCGTCAGCGAGAAGTTTTCGCGAACCAGGCTGGTGAAGCGATCGTCCGCCACCGCGCCCGTGCCGAACGTATTCACCGTCACCGAGACGGGCTCGGCAACGCCAATCGCATACGCCAGTTGCACTTCGCAGCGGGTCGCCAGCTTTGCCGCCACGATGTTCTTCGCGATGTAGCGGGCCATGTAGCAGGCCGAGCGGTCCACCTTCGTCGGATCCTTGCCGGAGAACGCGCCGCCGCCGTGCCGGCCCATCCCGCCGTAGGTGTCCACGATGATTTTGCGCCCGGTGAGGCCGGTGTCGCCGTGCGGTCCGCCGACTACAAACCGGCCCGTCGGATTGATGTGAAACTTGGTCTGCGAATCGACCATGCCCGAGGGCACGATGGGATCGATGATGTGCTTCTTCACCTCCGCGCGCAGTTCCTCGATCGAAACCTCGGCGGAGTGCTGGGTGGAAATGACCACCGCCTCGATGCGCTTCGGCGTGTTCCCCACGTACTCCACGCTGACCTGGCTCTTGCCGTCGGGCCGGAGGAAATCGAGAATGCCTTCGCGCCGCGCCACCGAAAGCCGCTGCACCAGCTTGTGCGCCATCATGATCGGAAGCGGCATCAGTTCGGGCGTTTCGTCACAGGCAAACCCGAACATCAGCCCCTGGTCGCCCGCTCCGCCGGTATCGACGCCCATGGCGATATCGGGCGATTGCGATTGAATCAGGTTGTGCACACCGCAGGTGTGGGAGTCGAAGCCGTAAGTGGCATCGTTGTAGCCCACGTATTCGATTGTGCCGCGCGCGATCCGCTGTACATCCACATACGTTTTGGTCGTGATCTCGCCGGCAACGATGCAGGTTCCGGTGGTCACCAGGACCTCGCACGCTACGCGCCCGGTGGGGTCGTCCGCGAGTACGGCATCCAATACCGCGTCTGAAATCTGGTCCGCAATTTTATCCGGATGGCCCTCCGTGACGGACTCCGACGTGAATAAGTACTTCTGAGCTTCTGACAAGTGTCCTCCTGCGGTGATTACATCAATTTAACACTAATAGCGATAATGATCCGCCTTGAACGGACCTTCAACGGGCACCCCGAGATATTCGGCCTGCTTCGGCGAAAGTTTGGTGAGCTTGACCCCGATTTTCTCCAGGTGCAGGCGAGCTACTTCCTCGTCCAGCCGCTTGGGCAGCGTGTAAACTCCAGGCTTGTAGGTGTCGCGATTGGCCCAAAGATCCATCTGGGCCAGCGTCTGGTTGGAAAAGCTGTTGCTCATCACGAAGCTGGGGTGGCCCGTGGCGCAGCCGAGGTTCACCAGCCGGCCTTCCGCCAGGAGGAAAATGCTGTTCCCGGTCGGGAAAGTGAACATGTCCACCTGCGGCTTGATGTTGGTCCGGGTCGCTCCGGAGCCGGCCAGGCGGTCCATCTGGATTTCGTTGTCGAAGTGGCCGATATTGCAGACAATCGCCTGGTCCTTCATCTTCTGCATGTGCTCCAGCGTGATGATGTCGCAGTTGCCGGTACACGTCACGTAGATGTCGCCGCGGCCGAGAGTGTCCTCGACTGTGGTCACTTCGAAACCTTCCATGGCCGCCTGAAGCGCGTTGATCGGGTCGATCTCGGTGATCACCACGCGCGCGCCCATCCCGCGCAGCGAATGCGCCGAGCCCTTGCCCACGTCGCCGTACCCGCAAACCACCGCGACTTTGCCCGCCACCATCACGTCCGTGGCGCGCTTGATGCCATCCACCAGCGACTCGCGGCAGCCGTAGAGATTGTCGAACTTGGATTTCGTAACGGAATCGTTGACGTTGACGGCCGGAACCAGCAGCTTGCCCTGTTCCTGCATCTTATATAGCCGGTGCACGCCCGTGGTCGTCTCCTCGGAAACGCCGCGCCAGTCTTTCACAATGTCGTGGAACCGGGCGGGTGCTTCCGCGTGGACCTGCTTCAGCAGATTCTTGATGACCTCTTCCTCATGGCTCGCGGCCGGGGTGTTCACCCAATCGCTGCCCTCTTCCAGTTCGTAGCCCTTGTGGATCAGCAGCGTGGCATCGCCGCCATCGTCCACGATGAGCTGCGGCCCTTTACCGTCCGCGTGGCTGATCGCCTGCCAGGTGCACCACCAGTACTCTTCGAGGCTCTCGCCTTTCCAGGCGAATACCGGGACCTTAGTGGCGGCGATGGCGGCGGCGGCATGATCCTGGGTGGAGAAGATGTTGCAGCTCGCCCACCGTACGGAAGCGCCCAGATCCACCAGCGTCTCGATCAGCACGGCCGTCTGAATGGTCATGTGCAGCGAGCCCGTGATGCGAACTCCGGCGAGCGGTTTGGCGCTGGTGTACTTGCGCCGGATGGCCATCAGGCCGGGCATCTCCTGCTCGGCGATGGAGATTTCCTTGCGGCCCCACTCGGCCAGCGAAAGATCGGCGACTTTGTAATCGGTAGCGGTCTGGTTCAACGTGGCGGTGCCCATTTCTTTCCTTCCCTCATATCAAGAAATCTTGATAGATTGATATTAGAACGGATGGGAGCATGGCGTCAATTCTGAAATCGATGCGCCTGGCGGCGGACCCGAACCGTCTCCGGCTCCTGCTGCTGCTGGAGCGTGAAGAACTGTCCGTTGCGGAGTTGCAGGAGATCCTCGCCAAAGGCCAGAGCCAGATTTCCACCCACCTTGCGCAACTGAAGCAGGCCGGCCTGGTGGATGACCGCCGTACGGGAAAGAACAGTTTTTACCGGCTGAAAGCGCCCGCCGGCTTCATGGCCCTCCTGCGGGAAGCCGCGGCCGAAGTGCCCGAAACGGAGCAGGACCGCGATGCCCTGAAGCTTGCCATGAGGCGGCGCCAGGACAACATGCGCCGCTACTTCGACGAACTCGCCGGAAAGTTCGGGCGACAGTACGTTCCCGGACGTTCCTGGAAGGGGATCGCCGAAGCGCTGCTCAAACTGATGCCGCCCATGGTGATCGCCGATCTCGGCGCGGGCGAAGGCACGATTTCGCAGTTGATGGCGCAGAGGGCCAAGCGGGTCATCGCCATCGACAATTCGGAAAAGATGGTGGAGTTCGGCTCCGAGCTGGCCCGCAAACACGGGATCGCCAACCTGGAGTTTCGCTTGGGCGATCTCGAAGACGTTCCCATCCGCGCCGGAACCGTGGACCTGGCTTTCCTGAGCCAGGCGCTGCATCACGCCGTCCATCCCGAGCGTGCGATGGCAGAGGCATGGCGCATCCTGAAGCCCGGGGGTAAGCTCGCGGTTCTCGACCTCAACCGGCACCATTTCGAGGAGGCCCGCGAAATGTATGCGGACCTGTGGTTGGGCTTCAGCGAACTGGAAGTCGAGAAACTCCTGAAGGCCGCCGGCTTCCGCTCGGTGGAGACGGCGATCGTGCACCGGGAAACCGAAGCTCCTTATTTTGAAACTCTGCTGGGAACGGGCGAGAAGTAGCCGTCCGCCGTTACGGCCGGAACTCGAGCGTCGTCTTCGCTGCCACCTTTCGGAATTGCATGGGGAAACTGGTGGCGTAGTACCAGGGCGACCACTGGTCGCGGTAATGAGGCGAGAGGATCTGGCCGGATTGTCCGGTGAGAATGTTTAGCAGCGACTGGTCCCAATCGGCGAGGTCGGCGTTCATCCGCATCGAAGGAGCAAGAGCGCGGGTGGTCTGTTTCACCGTCGTGCTGGAGCCGCTCATGGGTACGGGACCGATGTCGAAATACGAACCGATCCCAGGAACCTGATGGATCACCGGATGGGTGATGGTGACGTCGAGCCAGTTCCCGTACTGCCACCGGTCGAGCCGGCTCCCCTGCATGCCCTTGCCGTCTTCGATCCCCTGAGTCAAGGCATTAACGAGTAGCTGGTTGTAGTCGGCGAACCAGTTCAAAGGCCGTTCCCGCAGCAGCTTTTCAATGACCGGTGCGGCCATTTGGCCCCCGTAGAGCTTGCCCTTGCCCGGGGCGGCCTTCTCGGCGACAACCGGCAGCAGGCGATCGTAGGCAAGGCTGACGATCAGCGGCGCGGCAAGTTTCCGATCCATCTGGCCGTTCCATGATTTCAGCAGGCCGACGGCGGTATCGAAATCCGGACCGGCGGTGTGGCGCTGCTTGCAGGCGGCAATCAACTGCTTCGCGAGGAAGTGGCGAAAACCGTCGTACACGTCCTTCTGGACCGTCAGCAGGTCCGCGGCGCGCCATCCTTTGCGGGCCGAGAGCAGGTCGCGGATCTGCCGCACCCGGTACGGCGAGGCGAAGTTACCATTCACCGGGTAAGGATAATCGGGCGGGAAGGGATTCTGGTTGGCGGTGGCGATAATTCCGGAGGGCGGGTTGAACACGGAAGGCATCCGGTCGAACGGGATCAAACCGTCCCACTCGTAATCGCCCGACGAGCCGTCCACCGGGACGTCCCCCGAGTACCCGTGGCGGACCGGCAATTTTCCGGCGGCGTGATAGCCGATGTTGCCGTCCACATCGGCGTAAACGAAGTTCGAGCCGGGGCCGGGGAAGCGGGAGAGCGCGGAGGTGAACTGCTGCCAGTTCTGCGCGCGGTCGATGTCCAGAATGGGGTATTGGATCAGCCCGGGCTCGGCAACCACCCAGCGCAGCGCCATGCGCGTCCCGCCCTCCGCGTAGAAGATCGGCCCGTGGCGCGTCACCCAGGTTAGGAGTTCGACCGGGCGGCCCCCTTTCACCTGGATCATCTCGCGCTCGGCGCGGGCTTGTTCCACCTGGCCGCGGAACATGTACCGGCCGGTGCGGTCGTCAAACTTTTCGATATACAGGTCCTGGACATCGTAACCGAGGTTCGTGATCCCCCAGGCGATCCTCTCGTTGTGGCCTACGATAATGCCTGGCGCGCCGGGGAGCGCGACGCCGGAGACGTCCAGACCCGGAGCCTGGAGCTGCGCCATGTACCAGATCCCCGGCAGCGTCATCGCCAGGTGCATGTCGTTGGAGAGCAGAGGCTTGCCGGAGGCGGTGCGGCTTCCCGCGATGGCCCAGGAATTGGAGCCGGGCTGTGGCTCCGCGCCCGTTCGAATCGGGAACAGATAGTTGACCTTGGCGGGATCGCCTGCGGCCAGCATGTCCCGCTTCACAACCTCGTCTTTCCACGTAGTAGTAAGGTCGCGGAACATGTTGATGCAGATCAGAAGGGAATCGACGGTGCTCCACGGCCGCGGCTGGTACCCGGCGAGGCGGAATTCCACGGGCAGCCGGTCGAGATGCGCCGCCATGAACGCATTCACGCCGCGGGCATAAGCGGCAAAGGCGGCGCGGTCGGTGGGCGGAAGATCGACGTAGGCGGCCTCGGCGATGCGTCGAAGCCGGAGGCGCCGGGCATCGCGGTCGGCATTGATGGCCACGGCGCCGAAGATCTCGGCCAATTCGCCGGAGTTGAAGCGGCGAAGCACATCCATCTGAAACAGGCGGTCCTGGGCGGTGACGTAACCCTGCACGAAAAGAGCGTCTTCCACCGAGGCAGCGCGGATGTGCGGCACGCCGGCCGAATCAAAAGACACGCTGACGGGCGCAGAAACCATGGCCTGGATTGTGCCCGAGCGTTGCGGCAGGGGCCGCCATCCGAACCAGAAAAGGGAGCCCGCCGCGGCGGCCAGAAAAAGGGCGATCGAGTAGTTCGCGTAGCGGACGGCGCGCGGAAACAGGGGCATGCTCATGGAGGGGCGTCAACTTAATGATAATCGGCGCACGCGGTTCGCGGGAAAGGCTTGAAATTTGTGGCAAAATCGGCGGCGCCTCCGTTACAACCGGCGCACAAAAAAGGGGCGCGTTCCCGGGATACTTTGGAGCGCGCCCACCTACGTAACGGAGTTAGTTGGTTATCTGTATAGACGCAGGTCCCCCCGATTGGTTATGGATCTCCGCTAGAATTGTGATCGGATCCGTGACCGATTCACCGTTTCGCATTCTACTGGTTGTACTGTTGATCACGGTCAACGGCTTCTTCGCTGCGGCGGAGGTGGCGTTGGTGTCGGTCCGCCATTCCAGGCTGCGGCAGATGGCGGCCGACGGCAACGCCGGCGCGAAAGCGGCCCTGGGCCTTCTTGCCAATCCCAGCCGCCTGCTTTCCGTCACTCAGGTCGGGGTAACGCTCGCCAGCCTCGGGCTGGGTTGGGCCGGCGAAGGAACGGTTTACGACCTGTTGATGTCCGCCCTTCACGCGGTGCCCGCAAGCCAGCCGCTGCTTCACGCCGCCAGCCTGATCGTATCCTTCCTGGTGATCAGCTACTTTCACGTGGTGATCGGCGAGGTGGTCCCGAAGAACCTGGCGATTGCGAGAGCCGACCGGCTGGCCGTGCTGGTGGCACCCGTGCTCGTTCTGTTTTACCGTCTGTCGCTGCCGTTCGTGGTTGTGATCGAGCGCTCGGCCGCCGTGCTCAGCCGGACACTCGAAAAGACGACCGCGCGCGGCGGCGGGCATTCGGCCGAGGAGCTAAAGCTGATTGTGAGTTCCAGCCGCGGCCTGGGCTACCTCCCGGAAGCGCAGGAGGACATGATTCACAGGGTGCTCGACCTTGCCACGATTTCGGTCCGTGAGATCATGGTGCCGCGCAACGATATCGTGTCGATCCCCTCGGATGCCTCCCTGGACGCAATATTGCGGACGATGGTCCGGGAGCAACACTCACGCCTGCCGGTCTATGAAGGATCTCCGGAACGGATCATCGGAGTCCTCCACTATAAAGACCTTCTTCCCATCTGGCAGGAACGCCGCCAGGCAATCCACACGGGTCGTTCTACTCGCGCCTTCCGCGTGAACCGGCTACTGCGGCATCCGCTGGTGGTGCCGGAGACCAAACCGCTTTCCCAAATGCTGGAGGAATTGCGCCAGGGCCGCTCGCACATCGCGATGGTGGTGGACGAATTCGGGACGATCGTGGGAATGTTAACGGTAGAAGACGTGCTGGAACAAATCGTGGGCCGGATCGAAGACGAATACGACGATAAAGAGCACCGCCGCAAGGCAGAGACCGGGGCAGTGGAACTGGACGGCACAACTAGAATCCGCGAGCTCGAGAGCGAATACGATATCGAGATCCCGGCCGATTCCGGCTTTGAAACCCTGGCGGGGTTCCTGCTGTTCCGTCTTGGCGAGATACCGCACATCGGTCAGTCCGTGGCCTACCGGGGCCGGAAGTTTACGGTAATCGAGATGGAACGCAACCGGATCGCGCGCGTCCGGATCGAGAAGATCCCGGAGCAGCCGGCCGAAACTCCGGGTTAGAATTGGTCATTCGCATGCTCGGAGTCGATTCCAAAGCGGCGCGATATGTATGGACCGCGGCACTCGTGGTGCTGCTTTTGGTCCTGGTGTACCTGGCGCGCAGTACGCTGTTCATTTTCATACTCGCCGTCCTGCTGGCCTATCTCATTTCCCCGCTCGTCAATCTGCTGGACCGCTATCTTCCCACCCGCACGCGAACGCCTGCCCTGGGGCTCTCTTACATCATCTTTATCGGTCTCCTCGGGCTGGTCGGCTTCGAGATCGGGAGCACGGTGGCGGAGCAGGCCAAATCGCTCGAAGCCAAGCTGCCCGCCATGATGCAGCAGTGGGAGGCGCCCTCGCCGAACGCTCCGGCTTTGTGGAACAGCATCAAGGCGGAGGTCGTCCAGAGGGTGAAATCCGGCGTGTTCGCGACAAATTCGAATCTCATCGGCGCGGCCACCAGGGCCGGCGTGAAGTTCGTGACTATCGCCAGTGATGCGATCTATATCGTAGTGATTCCGATCCTGGCATTCTTCTTTTTGAAAGATGGGCCAGCGATCCGGCAGCACGTTTTGGAACTGGTGGATGCCGGCCCGAACCGCGCGCTGGTGGACGATATCATGGCAGACGTGCACCTGCTTCTGGCCCATTACATGCGAGCTTTGGTGGTGCTCTCGCTGGCGGCGTTCACCGCTTTCAGTATCGGGTTTTCGATTATCGGTGTGCCGTACGGCGTGCTGCTGGCGGCTTTGGCCGGGCTGCTGGAATTCATCCCCATGATCGGCCCCCTGGCGGCGGCCCTGATCATTCTGGGCGTCAGCCTGCTTGCCGGCTCGAACGTCGTGGCCGTGCTGATTTTCCTGCTGGCGTACAGGGTGTTTCAGGACTACATTCTTTCGCCCCACCTGATGGGACAAGGCGTGGAGGTTCACCCTTTGCTGGTGCTCTTCGGCGTGTTCGCGGGCGCGGAGATCGCGGGCATCCCGGGCACATTTCTCTCGGTGCCCGTGTTGGCGCTGATCCGGATTTTCTACCTGCGGATCCGCAAGACGCGCCTCTCCACGCAGTTGGCGCCTACGCCGGTTGAGCGCTGATGCGGCTGCTCTGGCTGCTATTCCTGGCTGCGGCCGCATACGGTCACGTAGTCAGCATGAGCACCGGCGATCTGACCATCGAAGGCACTCATGCGAATTTCAAGCTGCGCATGCCGCTCTACGAAATTTCGCACGTGCGGGCCCCGGAGCGTTCGCTGCTCGAGCACATCGTGTTCGGCGGCGCCCGTATGCTTTCGAGTTCCTGCCGCGCGGATTCCTCTCGCGACGTCTACATCTGCGATGCAGTCTACGAGTTCCGCTCGCCGCCCGAGCAACTCGATGTGGAATGCACGCTGGCATCCATCACGGTACCGAACCACGTGCACCTGCTGCGCGTCGTGATGGGCGGGAAGCGCGACCAGGGAGTGTTCGATATTTCGTTCCCGCGTGCGACCTTGAAATTCCGGCCGCCCACGCCCGCGGAGGTGGCGTTCACGGAAGCCGGCGAGGGGGCGGTGCGCGCACTCGGAGGCGCGGCACAGATCCTGTTCCTGGCGGCGCTGGCGCTCGCCGCTCGCAGCCGCCGCGAGCTATTCGCTCTTGCCGCCATGTTCATCGCGGGGCAGGCGGCTTCGGTGCTGGTGGTGCCGCACACCGGTTGGCAGCCGCCTCCGCGGTTCGTGGAAGCCGCGGCGGCGCTCACCGTGGCCTATCTCGCGGTCGAGATCCTGATGCTTCCCAAAGCCGGCGCGCGCTGGCTGGTCGCCGGTGTGCTCGGCGCCTTTCACGGGCTGTACTTCCATCTGTTCCTGGTGAACTCCGGGTACAGGCCCGGTTTCGTGCTGGCAGGAGCGGCGGCGGCGGACCTGGCTCTTCTCTCGGTCCTGGCACTCGCCTTTTCGCAACTGCGGAGAGTCGTTCGCGGTCCCCGGCCGGTGCAGGTCTCCGCCGTGGCACTGCTGCTGTTCGGCATGTTCTGGTTCGCCCTGCGGATGAGGAGCTGAAACGGCACCCATGTCCCAACTTCGTCTATGCGGAGCTCTCCCGTACCAGTTCTGCCGCTCCCCGGCGGCCGTGTTTATCCCCTCACGCGCTGCTCGTTTTCCGGTTCCTGTATCTTTCGCGCACGTCAAGGCATCCTCCAGATATGGCGGAGCGGGCGCGGGCCGTTGCCGAAAACGCGGAGGGGCCGTTCTTCGTAGACGCCACCTGCATCGATTGCGACACGTGCCGTCAACTGGCGCCAACGGTCTTCGGCGACAACGGGGATCAGTCATTCGTGCAACTGCAACCACGGGGCGGGGAAGAGACGCGCGCGGCACTCAGGGCGCTGGTCGCTTGTCCCACCGGCTCGATCGGCACATCGGAGACCCGCGGCGCTGCGGACGCGGTCCGCGATTTTCCCGTGATGCTTGCGCCCGGCGTGTTCTATTGCGGATTTCAATCGCGCAAATCCTTCGGTGGCAGTTCCTATTTCGTAGAGCATCCGGAGGGCAACTGGCTGATCGATTCGCCCCGCTTTGTGGAGCACCTGGCGGCGCGGTTCGCCGAGCGGGGCGGCATCCGCTATATTTTCCTGACGCACCGCGACGACGTGGCGGATGCGGCGAAGTATGCGGCTCGTTTCGGCGCGACCAGGATCATTCACCGGGCGGAGCGCTCGGCGCAGCCCGATGCGGAAAGGCTCCTGGATGGGTTCGATCCGGTGGAACTCGCACCCGGCTTTCTGGCGATTCCAACCCCGGGGCACACGCGCGGACACTGCGCGCTTCTCTATCGGGATGAGTTTCTATTTGCCGGGGATCACATCTGGTGGAGCCGCATGCGGCAGCGCCTGAACGCGTCGCGCGACGTGTGCTGGCACTCCTGGAGGGAACAGGTGGAGTCGGTTTCGCTGTTGGAACGCTACTCTTTCGAGTGGGTCCTGCCCGGGCACGGCGAGCGCGTTCATTTTCCGCGGGAAGAGATGAGCCGCCAGGTGCGGAAACTGATCGAGGCGGTCCGCGCGGATTGAATTCAGATGAGTGGCGCAGGCCTCCCGGCCTGCGCGTTTTTGACTTGCTAAAGCTCCAACTAACCTGCGTTTCTCATCGGGTCGGTGCCCGCTTGCCGCAAGCGTATGCCGAAGCGGGCCTAAAGCCCCGCGCAGGCAAAAACCTGCCCCACATGATGTCGGGCCGACTTCAGCGCGGGCCCGCGGGCCCCGCGGATGGAACAGAAATGAGCTTCGCCTCGGCCAAAATCACCCTTGTAAGTCCCTTGGAAAGACAGGGGGCTCAGATGAGTCGGCGCGGGCTTTTAAGCCCGCCTTCCGTGGTGTTTACCAGCGCGCCAGACCGACCCGATGAGAACGGCAGGTTAGCGCCTGTCCCAGTTCAACCGCATGCGGTCGCGGCCGTCGGTGCCTTCGAACGTCACGCTGTTGACGTCGTCGTGGGCGCCCGTCGTGACGAACATGGGGCCGCGCAGCCGGCCGTCTTCGGACGCCACGTCCGCGCGGAGCCGGTTTCCCTCGCGGCTGGTCACCCGGCCGTTGAAGACCATCTGGCTGCGTTCGGTGCGGAAGCTGACCACAATCCGCCCGCCCCGGTCGATGTTGACGGTGCAGTTCGAGAGGCGCCGGTCGTTGTTGTTCAGGGATGCGACCCCGCGGCCGTTACCCCGGAAATCGATGGTGTTGTTCCAGGCGAATCCGGGAGAGGGCGGTGCGCCCATCGGCCGTTCGTCGGAATCCCGGCGAGGCCGGTCGCCGCCGCCCATCATCGCCCAGGTCAGCCGGAAGTGGTATCGACCCTGGCCGCCGGAACTGTCGCGGATATGCACGACGGCTGCAAAGCCATTACGCCGGGAGGGTTCCTGGACCAGTCGCATGTCGCCCCGCGTTTCCACCACCTGGAATCCGAAATTCTGGATGTCGCGGTCGGGCAGGGGAGCGTTACACTCCGAGCCGTCATCGTAAGGGTCCCGTCCCGAGAGCGTGCGAATCGATACCGAATCGCGCCGGACGGAGACTTCCGCCTCGTTATCGACCTGTAGCCGGATGTCGCACTGGCCCTTTCCAGGCGGTACGTCATCCCGAGTCATCTGGCGCACGCGAAACTGCGTGTCGGCCATTGCGGGCAGCGCAGCGCAGAGCACTAGCACGGCCACCCCGATACGGCACATGTTTGAGAATTTCATTACCTTCAGGATACTGCTGCGGCCGATGTGCCGCTCGTCCCCGGTGTTTCGGCGGTCGCCGTCAATTTTCCTTTAAGATGAAAAGAGCCAACCTCATATGACAACGCCACAAGAGCGTCAAAAGGCGCTCGCCGAGATCCTGAATGAACGTGTCCTCGTGCTCGACGGGGCCATGGGGACCATGTTGCAGCAGCAGCACCTCACGGCCGGGGACTTCGGCGGTCCGGCGCTCGAAGGCTGCAACGAAATGCTCCTGGCTCACCGGCCGGACGTCGTCCTCGGCATTCACCGCGCGTATTTTCGCGCGGGTTCCGACATGGTCGAGACGAACACCTTCAACGGCACGCGCGTTGCGCTGGGGGAGTACGGGCAGCAGGATCGCGCCTACGAACTGAACGTGATTGCCGCGCGTCTGGCGCGCCAGGCCGCGGACGAGTTCTCGACGGCCGCACGGCCGCGCTTCGTCGCCGGGTCGATGGGGCCCACCACCAAAGCCATCACCGTGGTCGGCGGTATCACTTTCCCGCAGTTGATCGACGCTTATTACGAGCAGGCGAAAGGGCTGATCGAAGGCGGCGTGGACGTCCTTCTGGTCGAGACCTGCAACGATACCCGGAGCGTGAAGGCCGCGCTGCTGGCCATCGACAAATTGCGCGGGGAACTCGGCCGTTCCATCTCCACCATGGTCTCGGGCACCATCGAGTTGACCGGCACCATGCTGGCGGGGCAGACCGCCGATGCCTTCGTCGCCTCCATCGCGCATGCCGACCTGATCTCGATCGGGCTCAACTGCGCCACCGGCCCCGAACTGATGACGGACCACATCCGAACGGTTGCCGAGATGTCGCCCGTCCGGGTCTCCTGCTATCCGAACGCCGGTTTGCCGAACGACGAAGGCAAGTACCTGGAGACGCCGACGACGCTGGCTTCGCAACTGGAGCGATTCATCGAGCACGGCTGGCTCAATATCGTCGGCGGCTGCTGCGGCACCACCGACGCGCACATCCAGGCCATCGCCCAGATGGTGGAGGGCAAACGGCCGCGGAGCTTGAAGCCTTCGGCTCACCGCGCGTACTACTCGGGAATCGAACTGGTGGAAGCGGAAGAGAGCAGCCGGCCGCTGATCGTCGGCGAGCGCACCAACGTCATCGGATCGCGCCTGTTCAAGAACCTGGTGGCCGAGGAGAAATGGGAGGAGGCCACCGAGATTGCGCGCCGGCAGGTGAAGAACGGGGCGCACATCATCGACGTCTGCCTGCAAAGCACCGACCGCGACGAGCTCGAGGACATTGAACCTTTTTACGATCGGCTGATCCGCAAGATCAAGGCCCCGGTGATGATCGACACCACCGATCCGCGCGCGGTCGAATTGGCGCTGACGTGGTGTCAGGGGAAGAGCATCATCAATTCCATCAACCTGGAAGACGGCGAGGAAAAGTTCGAGCGTATCTGCCCCGTGGCCCGGCGCTATGGCGCGGCGCTGATCGTGGGCTCGATCGATGAGGACAAGCTCCAGGCGCAGGCGTTCACCCGCGAGCGCAAGGTCTCGATCGCCGGGCGCTCGTTCCAGTTGCTTACGGAGAAGTACGGGATCCAGCCCGAGGACATCATTATCGACCCGCTGGTCTTCCCCTGCGCCACCGGAGATGCCAACTATATCGGCGCGGCAGTGGAAACCATCGAGGGCATCCGGCTGGTGAAGGAACGGCTGCCGCTCGTCAAGACGGTGCTGGGGATTTCGAATATCTCGTTCGGTCTGCCGGCCGCGGCGCGGGAGGTGGTGAACTCGGTCTTCCTGTATTACTGCACGAAGGCCGGGTTGGATCTGGCGATCGTGAACGCGGAGAAGTTGGAACGCTTCGCCTCGATTCCCGAAGCGGAGCGGCGCCTGGCGGAAAGCCTGCTGTTCAATTCGCCGCCGGTGGATGCCGGGGATGAGATGCTGCGCACGGCGCCCGAGGACTGGCGTGAACAGACGCCTCAACAAAAGGCGGCGATCAACCAGTGGCACATCGCGGCCATCACCGACCACTTCCGCAAAACCGGTAAGCGGGAGAAAAAGCGTGCGGAAGATCTGCCGCTCGATCAACGGCTCGCCAACTACATTATTGAGGGGACGAAAGACGGGCTGATCCCCGACCTCGACCGCAAACTCGCCGAAGGCGCCGCCCCGCTCGAGATCGTCAACGGCCCGCTCATGGCAGGGATGAACGAGGTCGGCCGGCTGTTCAACAACAACGAACTGATCGTGGCCGAGGTGCTGCAATCGGCCGAAGCGATGAAGGCGGCGGTGAGCCACCTCGAACAGTTCATGGAGAAGTCGGAGACGGCGGCGCGCGGCAAAGTCGTGCTCGCGACCGTGAAGGGCGACGTCCACGATATCGGCAAGAACCTGGTCGAGATCATCCTGGCGAACAACGGATACGAGGTGGTGAACCTGGGGATCAAGGTGCCGCCCGATATACTGATCCGCGCCTGCCAGGAGCACAAGCCCGACGCCGTTGGGCTTTCCGGGTTGCTGGTGAAGAGCACCCAGCAAATGGTGATCACCGCGACCGATTTGAAGGACGCTGGTATCGCAGTGCCGCTGCTGGTCGGCGGCGCGGCCCTTTCGGAAAAGTTCACGCGCACGAAGATCGCGCCGGCTTACAACGAGGCGGTCTGCTACGCCAAGGATGCGATGACCGGGCTCAGCCTGATGAACCGGCTGATGGACCCGAACCAGCGCGAGGCGGTCCTGACCGCGCATCGTTCCGCTGGAGAGACCGTGGCTGTCGCCCCCGCGGTGGTCGCGACGGCGCCGGTCGGGACGGAGCGAAGCCCGAAAGTACGCACGGACATTCCTGTCCCGCCCGCGCCGTACGTCGAGCGCAAAGTACGCGACGTGCCGCACCTGGCCGAGGTGTGGAGCTACATCAATCCGTTCATGCTTTACGGACGGCACCTGGGCTACAAGGGCAATTTCGAAAAGGGGCTTGTGGAACGCGAGCCCAAGGCGCTGGAGTTGTTCCACAACGTGGAAGACGTGAAGCGCGAGGCGGCGGAGTTCCTGAAGGTAAAAGCCGTGTGGCAGTTCTTCGAGGCCGAGCGCGACGGCAACGCCATCCACCTGTTTGCGCCGGGAGGCGAGTCGCCCGTCCACACGTTCCGTTTCGGGCGGCAGCGGCGCGCCGGAGGTCTTTGCCTGAGCGACTACATTTTGGATGCGGGCGAAGGCCGGCGCGACCATCTCGCCATGTTCGTGGTGACCGCCGGCGCGTGTGTCCGGGAACACTCGGAAGAGTGGAAGAAGGCCGGGGAGTTCTTTAAGGCTCACGCCATTCAGGCGCTGGCTATCGAAACCGCCGAAGGCGCCGCGGAATGGCTGCACCGCCGCATCCGAGAGGACTGGGGCTTCCCCGATCCTCCGACCCTGACGATGCACGACCGCTTCACCTCGAAGTACCGGGGCAAGCGCTACAGCTTCGGGTACCCTGCCTGCCCGAACCTCGACGACCAGCAGGGGATCTGGAAACTCCTGGAGCCGGAGCAGATTGGTGTCAGCCTGACGGAAGGGATGATGATGGAGCCCGAGGCCAGCGTGAGCGCGCTGGTATTCCATCACCCCGACTGCGCCTACTTCACGGCAGATGAAGATGAGTAGGGTAGGCCTCCAGGCCTGCCCAAGCGCGCGGAGCGCGCCTGCGGCGCGTGGGCAGGCCGGAGGCCTACCCTACAAGACCGTCGCGCTGCTTTTATTGTTCTGCTGCGCCGCCCTCGCCGCCGACTCCTTCCGCTTCGCCATTCTCGGCGATCGCACGGGTGAGGCCCAGCCCGGAGTGTGGCAGCAGGTGTGGCGCGAGGCGGCGGCCGATCATCCGGCCTTCGTGGTCACCGTGGGCGACACCATCCAGGGCGCCGACGACGCTACCGCCGAAGCGCAATGGAAGGCGATCGAGAAAACGCTCAGGCCGTACGCGCGCATTCCGCTCTACCTCACGCCGGGCAACCACGATATCTGGTCCGCGCGATCCGAAGAGTTGTTCCGCAAGTACGCGCATCACCCGTCGCACTACAGCTTCGATTACGGCAAGGCGCACTTCACGATCCTGGACAACAGCCGCACCGATGACCTGCAACCGGAAGAACTGGCCTTCCTGGAGCAGGATTTGAAAGCGCACGCCGCACAGCCGCTGAAATTCGTCATCTCGCACCGGCCTTCGTGGATTGTGCGCGCCGCCTTGCAAAGTACCG
Organism: Bryobacterales bacterium; assembly: GCA_963796485.1. Lineage (GTDB taxonomy): Bacteria > Acidobacteriota > Terriglobia > Bryobacterales > Bryobacteraceae > CAWCDJ01. The sequence continues at coordinate 2,107,564 of CAWCLV010000001.1, read as the reverse complement.
ATTTTCCGCTGCACCAGCTCGCGCGGAAGTACGGCGTGCAGTATGTGATTGCCGGACATATTCACCAGATACTGCGGATCAACCTCGAAGGAGTGACGTATCTTTCGATGCCGAGCGCCGGAGGACATTTGCGGGCGACGGGGCGGTATCAGGACGGCTGGTTCTTCGGGCACGTGCTGGTGGAGGTCGCGGGCGCGGACGCGAAATTCCAGGTGAAAGAGCTGAAGCCGCCTCGCGGCCAGGGGCGGGTGACGGCGCTCCCGGATTGGGGAATGCTCGGTTTAGCGAGCCACTGGGGGTTCCTGGTCCGCGGGGATTCCGGCCAGGAAGCGATAGGAAGCTACCGCGCGGTTTACCAGCGAAGCTTCGTGCCCTGAGATCAGCAGGCTGACCTGTTTGCCCATGCGGGCGAGCGAGTAGTAGCGCCAGACGTCCTTCGATTCGCGGTCGAGAAAGCAGATCGACTGCAACTCCCCCGCAGAGAAAACCGGAATACCGAAGAAGCGGATCGGCGTGTGGTTCTCGGTCGCGAACACCAGGCGGTTGTCGCCGGCCTCCAGCACGCGGATGCGGTAAACGGCCTTGCCGAGCAGGTTGTCCTCCTCTTCCGCCCATAGGTCGCGGCCCGCGGTAAGTTCGTCCGCCGCGAAATCCCCCCGCCGCGCCCCGTCCGGCCCGTCGAGCGCGGACGAGTCCACGATCAGCGGTTGCCAGCGCTTCTCCGTAGTAGACCAGTAGGGCAGCCCCTTCATTTTGGAGATCGCGCCGATGCGGCGCCGCAGGTCGGCGCTGTTGCGGAGTCGGGCTGCCGTGGCCACGAGGGTTACGGAATCGGCCGGTTGCCAGTGCGTGCACGGCGGTGGTGTCCAGTTCGAGTGATCCCAAACCTGAACCACGGGCGGGGCGCCCACGGCAGCATACGCCGGAGACGCCGCCGCTCCGCACGGAAGCTGCTGCCCCATGAGCAACCCGGAGGCGAACCACGCGAGAACCGGCAGACGGCAGCGCAAAGCGGCTTCACTATAGCATCCGCTTCGAGTCTGCGGCCACTTTCCCGGGGCGCCCACAGCATACGCCGGAGACGCCGCCGTCGCGCACGGAAGCTGCTGCCCCATGAGCAACCCGGAGGCGAACCACGCGAGAACCGGCAGACGGCAGCGCAAAGCGGCTTCACTATAGCATCCGCTTCGAGTCTGCGGCCACTTTCCCGGGGCGCCCACAGCATACGCCGGAGAGGCCGTCTCGCACGGAGGTTGCTGCCCCACGAGCAACCCGGAGGCGAGCCGCGCGAGAACCGGCAGACGGCAGCGCAAAGCGGCTTCACTATAGCATCCGCTTCGACCCTGCGGCCACTTTCCCGGGTATGATCGTGTTGAGGAATCCGGTGAAGCCCACGCTCGTTGTGCTTACGTTCCTGTTGGCCTCATGCGGGACAAGGGACCCGCTGCCCGGGTTCCCGCGGCTGATGTTGTGGGCATGGGAAAGGCCTGAGCGCCTTGGCTATATCGATCCCGGCGCTGCGGGCGTCGCGTATCTGGCGCGCACCGTAACATGGCGCGATGGGGCGATCGTTTCGCGCCCGCGCCTGCAACCGCTCGATGTGCCGCCTCGCACAACGCTCATGACGGTCCTCCGTCTGGAGTCGGGCGGGACGCCGCTGCCCGATGCCGCTGCGACCGCGCAGGAGATTCTGAAAGACGGCAACGATCCGCGCACCCGGGCCCTCGAAATCGATTTCGACGCGCGGGCCTCCGAGCGCCAATGGTATCGCGAGGTCGTTGGCCGGGTTCGCGAGGGCCTGCGTCCAACCAAGAGGTTGACCATTACGGCGCTGGCATCCTGGTGCCTGGGCGACCCGTGGATTCGCGGAATGCCTGTGGCGGATGCGGTGCCGATGCTCTTCCGGATGGGCGCCGGCCAGCCCAGGGAGATCGACGATTTCCGCGTGCCGCTCTGCCGCGCCAGCGTGGGCGTCTCAACCGACGAATTGCCCTACGCCGTTCCGCGCGGCCGGCGTCTGTTCGTTTTCAACCCGCAGGCGTGGACCCGGGCAAGCTATCGGGCCGCGCTCGAGCTCGAGCGGAGGTGGCGGTGAAACCGGTTCGCTTCGCGGTGATCGTTCTGCTGGCTGCCGTGTGGCTCGGGCCGCGCGACGGCGAAAGCTGCGGCCCGTTTCTTCCCGAGGCGGAATTCGCGCCGGAACGCGGTCCGCTCGATCCCGCCCAATACGCTCGCGGCGACCTGGGTGTGGTCCGCCCGACCTTCCGCACGCGCGATCTCTTTGTCGCGTGGCGCGCCCTGACCGGCGTGCCGCTAAACCCGCAGGAAGCTGCGGCGATTTACCCGCAGCCTTCCAATGGACCCTACGTGTCGCCCGCGACTGTCTGGCTGGATGCCCGAAAACAGGTGCAGGGCATGGCTCCGCCGCCCAATTTCATCGGCACCGAGCGCCGCTCGCTCGACCCCAAGGATTATTTCTACTTTCCGAACTGTCTCGACGACGCCTTTGCCGCTGCCGCCGCCCGGCTGCAATCGCTCGCTGCGCGCTGGGGCGCCTCCAGCGTTCCGGTCCGGCAGTGGGCGGCGGCGCAGGACCAGGTGTTCGACAATTGTACGGCCGGCCCGAACATCCCGGCCCCTCTGCCCGCGGGTACGGATGCCGACCTCGCAGCCGAACGCGCGTACCAGATTGCCGCTGCCGAGTTCTACGCGGGCCGGTTCGATGCGGCCGAACGCGATTTCGGCGCGCTGACCGCAAATCCGGCCGCGCCATACCTGGTGGCGCGAAGCATGATCCGCGAGGCTACGCTTCGGAAGGACCCCGCCCGGCTGCGTGCCGCCGCCGACCAGTTGAATGCCGTCGTCGCGGGCTCGGGGCCCGGGCGTTGGAAAGATGCCGCCCGTAGCCTGCTCGGGTACATTCAGTCGAGGTTGGAGCCTCAGGCCCATCTCAAGGAGATCTCCACGGAGATGGTAAAGCCGGGGTTGGGTCCGAAACTGGGTCCGGCTTTCGGCGACTTCCTCTACCTCTGGAATCTGCGTGACCCGAAGTCTCCGCCGGGAACCGAATTCGAAGACTGGCTGGCGACGTTCCCCGCTGGCGATGCAAAGCATGCGGTGGAACGCTGGGGGGACGAGCACTCCGCGCCATGGCTCATCGCCGCGCTGGCCCTTTCCGCGCCGGCGGGTGCGGATGCCGCCGAGCTGACCGCTGACGCGCGTAAGGTTCCGGCGGGCGATCCGGCCTGGCCCAGCGCCACCTATTATGGAATCCGCATGGAGCGTTTGGGCGGCGATGCCGATGGCGCGCGTCAGTGGGCCGATGAGGCGCTCGCCGTTCCGCAATCGGAATCCACCCGCAATCTTCTGCGCGCGGAGCGGCTCGCAGTGGCACGCGACTGGACGGAGTTCTTGCAATACGCCACGCGTCGTCCGGTGGCCATCGATTACGGGGATGGCACTCCCGATCAGCCTTTCGGTCCGCGGACTCCCCGCAAGCCGGTGGCATTCGATAACGATAGCGTCGCGCCCATGAATCGAATGGTGCCTTTGAAGCTCTGGGCCGGTGCCGCCTCCAGTGCGGCGATCCCGCCCGATCTTCAGGCCGATATCGCGCAAGCCGGATGGGTGCGCGCCCTCGTGCTGCACGACCGCGATGCCGCCCGCGGATTCGCCACACGCGTGATCGACCTCCGCCCCGAACTCGCCGGCGGCATGCGCTCTTATCTTGCCGGGAGCGATCCGGATGCCGCGCAGTTCACCGCGGTTTTTCTGATGCTGCGGAACCCCGGCTTCTCACCGGAATTGCATTCAGGGCTGGGCCGCTTGACGCCGGTTTCCAAACTGGACGAATACCGCGATAACTGGTGGACGCTGCGCCCTCCCGCCTCTCCCGTTGCCGCGCCATTTCTCTCGGACGAGGAGCGGGCCGAAGGCAGCCGTCAGGCGGATGATCTCGGCAAGGCCGCTGCCAACTCCGTGAATTATCTTTGCGCGGCCGCCATAGGCTGGGCGGAGGCGCACCCGCGCGATCCGCGGGTTCCCGAGGCGTTGTATCTGGCCGTTCGGGCCACTCGCTACGGCAATTCGGCGGACAAATCCAGCAGCCCGCTTTCGAAGCAGGCATTCGACCTGCTGCACAGGCGATACCCCGATTCTCCCTGGACCACGCAAACGAAATACTGGTATTGATATGGCCACCTGGAATCCAGCGCAGTATCTGCAATTTGCGGAAGAGCGCAGCCGCCCCTGCCGGGACCTGGCGGAGCGCGTAAAGAACACCTCGCCCCGCACCATCATCGACCTCGGTTGCGGCCCTGGAAGCAGCACCGCCGTGCTGGCGGCGCGCTGGCCGGATGCTGCAATCACGGGGCTCGACAACTCGCCCGAGATGATCGCCGCCGCGCGCGAGCGCTATCCGGGCAGGCAATGGATCGCCAGCGATCTCGCCTCCTGGGCGATGGAAGAGCGCGACCGTTTCGACCTGGTTTTCTCGAATGCCGCGCTCCAGTGGGTGCGGGATCACAAGGTGATTTTTCCGCGCCTGTTCAACAGGGTACGGTCGGGCGGCGAACTGGCCATCCAGATCCCTTCGAGTTCGGATTCACCGGCGCACCACGAGATGCGCGCCCTGGCGGCATCTCCCAAGTGGGCCGCGCGCATGGAGTGCGCCCGCCTGGCCGACTGGCACTCGGAGGAGCCGGCCTTTTATTACGACCTGCTGGCGCCGCTCGCTGTCCGGTTGGACCTTTGGGAGACGGAATACCAGCACGTCATGAACTCGCTGGAGGCAATCGTGGATTGGTATCGCGGCACCGGCATGCGCCCGTTTCTCCAGGCCCTCGCAACGGAAGAGGATCGCGCCGAATTCGCTCACGAGTATACCGGCCGCATCAGGCCGTATTACCTGCCGCGCGCGGACGGCAAGGTACTCTTCCCCTTCCGCCGCATCTTCATTTTGGCGCTTAAGTAGGGTAGGCCTCCTGGCCTGCCCGGGCCCTTAAGCAAGTCAGAAACGCGCAGGCCGGGAGGCCTGCGCCACATATTTTCACAATCGCGGGATTCTGTGGAAGTCGCCGATTGCTGACGCAAAACAAATCGGAAAACTATGTGGCATTAGGCCGGGAGGCCTGTGCCGCCTGCTGCACCAACTCCCACGCGCGCTGCACGTGCGTGCGCGTGGTGCCGTGGTTCCCCACTGCCAGGTGAAGCGTGTACCGCCCTCGCAACACCGTGCCCGAGAGGAATACCTCGCCGGCCGCGTTGACCGCATCGAGAATGCGGCGGTTCTGTTCGTCGGACCCCTTGTAGCGGAAGCACACCACGGAAAAAGGAGCCGGAGCCGTGCGCTCGAAATCGGGGTGCTCGTCCACCTGGCGCACCAGTTCCTGCGCCAGCGCGACGTGATTGCGGATCATCGCGGCCACACCCTCGCGTCCATAGGACCGCAGCACGAACCAGAGCTTCAGCGCGCGGAAGCGGCGGCCCAGCGGAACGCCGTAGTCCATCAGGTTCACGGCGCGGGGATCCTGCGCAGTCTCCAGGTACTCGGGGATCAGTGAGAACGCTCGCCGCAGGACGTCCGGCCGCCGCGTGTAGAAGATGCTGCAATCCATCGGGGTGAGCAGCCACTTGTGCGGATTGGTGACGAACGAATCGGCCCGCTCGCAGCCCTCGAAAGCCCAGCGGAATTCGGGCGCAACCGCCGCCGATCCAGCGTATGCGGCATCCACGTGCAGCCACAGGCCGTGCCGCTCGCAGATCGCGGCAATTGCGGGGACCGGGTCCACGCTGGTGGTGGATGTGGTCCCAACCGTCGCGGCGACGCAGCAAGGCTTCATTCCGGCGGCGAGATCGGCCTCGATCAGCGATTCGAGCGCCTCGGGACGCATGCGGAATTCCTGGTCCACCGGCACCTTGCGCACGAAGTCCTGCCCGATTCCGACCGCAATCGCGCCCTTTTCGATGGAGGAATGCGCCTGCTCGGAAGTGTAGACCACCAGGCCCCTCGACGTGCCGCTGGTGCGCGATTCCGGATCGGCCGCCTGCCGCGCCGCCGCGATCGCATGCATGCTGCTCGTCGAAGCGGTGTCGTAGATGAGCCCGAACCAGTCCTCCGGCAGCCCGCTCCACTGGCGCAGCCACCGCAGCACGACCTGTTCGAGTTCCGTCACCGCGGGCGAGGTCTTCCAGAGCATTCCGTTGCCGTTCAGCGCGGCCGTGAACAACTCGCCCAGGATGCCTTCGGGCGGCGACGAGTTGGCGAAATACGCGAGGAACCCGGGATGGTTCCAGTGGGTCATGGCAGGAACGATCAGGCGCTCGAAATCGGCCAGGATCCTCTCCATTGGCTCGCCCTTCTCGGGGCCGCAGCCCGGGAGGGCATCGGTCAGTTGGCCCGGTTTAATGGGGGGTATCACGGGGTAGCGCCCGGGATCGGATAGGAAGTCGGCGATCCAGTCGATCGCCTGGTGGCCGTGGCGGCGGAACTCTTCAGGTGTCATATCAATGGACGGTAACCGTCCCGGACGCGGCGAGTTTCCCGGCCGCGCCGGGGGGAACCTTCCAGTGTCCGTCAAAACGACCCTCCGCCACCACATTGCCGATCGAGCCCTTGAACAGGACGTAATCTCCGAAGGTGCTGAGCAGCCGGTATTGTGCCGGCGCGAATGGGTCGCCGCCGGCCTTGGCGGCTTCCGCGCCCGTCCACCAGGGCAGCCCCGAACTGATCAGCGCGTAGCGTTTTCCCTGCGGCGCGATGAAGAGCAGACCCCAATCCGCCGCGCCTGCGGAGAGCGCCAGCGGCAGTTCCGGCGCCAGCCGTGCGATGACCGAATTGGTCTGGGCGTTGCCGAAGAGAATCAGGCTGGAGTCTTGCATGTCCGCGTCGGAAACCGCGGTGTCCGCCTTCACCGGAAAGAGCAGGTTCAGGCGCGAGCGATAGGTGGACCACTCCGCTGCCTGCTCAGCCTGCTTTCGCCGTGCGGCGAGTTCCTCGGCAGTGGCGGCCCCAACGGTTCCGTAGACATAGACCTGCCGGCCCGAAACGGCGGCCGAGATCGGCCCTTCCACGCCGGGCCGTTTGCCGCCGGGCTGGAACAGTCCGGACCGCCAGCGTCCGGAGACATGAGTGAACGAGAGTTCTTGGGAGGGCCTGATGCGAACGGCTTGCCCGTCCACGTTGACGGCGGCCGCCGGTCGATCGAGCGTGAGCGTGAAGCCGTCCACGCCCTGCGTCTTGATCTCGATTTTGGCTCCGTCGCGGCCCGCATCGATGGACGTCCGCTCGCCGGGCGTCAGGCCGTCGATCCGCACCCAATAAGCCGAGCGATAGCGATACGAATCCGTCACGAAGTGGACGCGGGCGGGGAAGCGTTCCCGCCGGAACTTCAGGAACCAATCGAAGATCGCGCCGTTCCGGTAGGCCAAATTCCAGGCATCGTGCCGGACGCCGGGATACTCGATGTACTCCGCGGCCGCACCCGCGTCCAGCAGGCGCCGCTGCCAGGCTCGCGAATTCTGCACCGGCACGATCGGGTCCAGATCGCCGTGAAAAAGCCGGACCGGCAGATTCAGCGCGTTGGACGCGAAAGGCTCCGCCGCTCCGGCGGATGCGGCGCATACAGGCGCTACCGCCGCCCACACGTCGGGGCGCCTGAGAGCGAGCCACAGCGCTCCGGCACCCCCCATCGACATGCCCGTGAGATAGACGCGGTCGGTATCGATCGGAAGACGGCGCTCCACGTCGGCCAGCACGTCGTATACGTCCTGCTCGGCGATCCCCTGGTAGCCCATCGTGCCCCGTGCCAGGGGGGCCGCTACGACGAATCCGTCATCGCGCACAACCGGGAAAAAGCGGAGGTTCTCGGAATCGATGGCGCCGAAGCGGGCCGGCGCGCCGAACACCTGCCGCAGGTTCAGCCGCGGGCTCGATTCCTCCGAATGCAGCGTAATAAGCAGCGGGTGTTTCCGGTCGGGCTCAAATGACTTGGGGACATAAACCGCATAGGGCTGGATCGATTGGTCGATGCTCGACACGAACTCCGCCATCTGAGCGCCCGGCTGAAGCGCTTGCGGTCCCTTTTGCGCGGCCAGCAAAGTGGCGGCGGCCAGGGTGCAACACAAGAATCCGATCTTAGCCATGGGCAGCCAGCTTCCCGGCCTGCTTGATCCAGTTCCGAAACCACTCCCGAAAGGAATCGAGATCCCGCCCGCTTCCGCCGTGCTGAACCTTGATCCCTCGCAGGCACAGCGCTTCCTTGATTGCGACCAGTGGCGGAAGGCGGCGCGACCACGCCAGAAACTCGCGGTATTGCGTTTCGATCCGTTCCACCTCAGCCTGTCTGCCTGCGCCGATCGCGCGGTCGAGCGCGACTGCCAGCTCCGGAACCGCGCAGGCAGTCTCCAGTATCGCGCCGGAGGCGCCGTCGCGCCGTGCGGGAACCAACCACGCGTCGCCCGTGAGGAGTGTGCAAGTGCGCGCCAATCCGAGGCAGCTATCGCCGGCCTCGGCAATGCCCGCGAAACCGGCGGAGGCAAGCAGGGCGCCGGCCGTTTCGGGTGTGAAGCCGTTGACACCGGCTCCCGCGGGATGCCGCAGAAACACGTCGTCCGGCGTTCCCGTGTTCTCGGCGAAACCAAGGTAGAAGTCGCGGATTTCCCGCTGGGTATGCGGAAAGAAGAATGGCGGCGGCAGTAATAGCGCCGCGGCGCCGGCATCGCGGGCGGACCGCGCCAAATCCTCCGAATCCTCCAGGGATGCGCTTCCGATGCCCGCCAGCAGCGGAACGCGGCTTCGTTTCGCGGCCAGATAGACCAGGCGGCAGCGTTCGTCGCGGTGGAATGCGGGATACTCGCCGGCGCTGTCGAACAGGGCGATCCCCGCCACTCCGGCTTTCGAGAGCAGGTCGATCAGTTCGAAGGCGGCGCCAAAATCGATCTCGCCCTTTTTGCCCCGCGGCGTGACGACCGCTCCGTAAACGCCAGCAAGTGGAGGCATCGGCCTAGACCGTATCACTGTATCACGGGCGTGGGCGGGACCTCGCCGGGCGCACCGGAGCGAAGACATCGGCCTCGGTGTAGATCGGCTGCCCGCTCTTCATGGTGAGATGAACCAGGTTGGCTCCCACGTGCAGCGCGAGCTCGCGGTAATCCGACGCATTCATGATCAGCAGGTCCGCCGCCTTCCCCGGCTCCAGCGAGCCGGTTCGGTCCGCGCACCCGAGCGAATGCGCGCCGTTGATGGTGGCCGCCGCCAGCGCCTCCTCAACGGAAAGGCCCATCCGGTTGGTCGCCAGCGCCACCGCGGTTTGCATGCTGAACGTGCCCGGCCGGCCGGGATTGAAGTCCGTCGCCAGGGCGAGCGCCGCCCCCCAATCGGCCAGCTTTCGAGCGACGCGCGAGGAGGCGCCTTCGCAGTCCATCCCCGGAGTCAGTGTGACCATCGTAGGGGAGGCGGCGAGAAGTTGGGCATCGACGTCCGTCACCCTCTCCGGGGCGTTCACGCTCCTGGCGCCATGCCGCACCGCTATCGAGATCGCCGCCGATGGATCGGCCGTCGAGGCATGCACTCTGGGAATCAGCCCCAGTTCGCGCGCCGCGGCAAGATAGCTCGAACAGTGGTCTCCGGAGGTTTGGCGGCGGTTGCAGGCCAGGTCGGCGGACGTCGCCAGGTGCCTGCGGCGAATTTTCGGAAGCAGGTCGTTCACGGCCCAGGCGATCTCCGCGGCGCCGCCGTCCGCGGGCAGCCTGAGAAGAAACGTCGGGAGCACTTCGATCGGGTCGGTATCGAGGGAAGAAAGAGCTCGTAGCAGCTTGATCTCGGCGGCTTCGTCAGGGCTGCACCCGGTCTTGACTTCTACGGTAGTGGTGCCGTGGCGGGCCATGGCCGTGAGGTACTCGCGGATCTCGCTTCGCAATCGCTTGCCCGAGAGGCGCCGGATCAGCCGCAGGGCTTCTGCATGGTCCGGTCCGGCCCCGGGAGGGGGAAACGCCAGATGGGTGTGACTGTCCACGAATCCGGGCATGACGATCCGGCCGGATGCATTGATCTCCCTTGCCCCGCGGGCGGCCACCAGGTTCTCAATTCGGCGGGTGGGGCCTACCTCGATGAGAATTCCGTCGCGGATCAGCAGCGATCCGTCGGAAATGAGGTGTAACTCCTTTAGATCCGACCCACGGCGCGGACGGTCGCTGCCGCGCAGCGTTAGCAACTGGCGGGCTCCCCGTATGAGAATGGTGTCCGTAAGCTTTCACCCATGACAAATCTACCATCGGGGTCCCGCGGGAATCGGCGCCCGGCAGCGCGCCCGAAAAGCGGTCAAAAAGATGAGAGGCCGCTAAAGACTTTAGAAAGAGTATTTTCCAAGGCAGGCCTCGGGTCGCGGACGGACGCGCGGAGGTGGGTCGGCGAGGGCCGAGTGCGTGTGAACGGACAAATCGTCCGCAACCCCGATTTTTGGGTGGATCTCGAACGCGACCGTATCTTGTTGGATGGAAAGCCTTTACGATCAGCCGCCAAACTCTACGTTCTTTTGTATAAACCCAAGGGCTACCTCACGACGTGGCGCGATCCGGAGGGCCGCCCCACGGTCTACGACCTCCTGGGCGATACCGGCACATGGCTTTCGCCGGTGGGCCGCCTCGACCTGGACACCAGCGGCCTGCTGATCCTCACCAACGATACGGATTTTGCGGAGCGCATCACCAACCCCGAACACAAGGTCCCGAAAACCTACCAGGTGAAGGCATCGACGCTGCTGACCGGCGAGCAACTGGATCAACTGCGCAAGGGGGTGGAGCTGAACGACGGTCCGACCAGTCCCGCCGCCGTCAGCAGGTTGAGGGATGGCGCCAAACACACGTTTCTCGAAATAACCATCACGGAGGGAAGAAACCGGCAGGTGCGCAGGATGCTGGAGGCGGTTGGCAGCAAGGTGCTCAAACTGGTGCGGACGGCAATCGGGCCGATCCGCATCGGAGATCTGCCGATCGGCAAGTGGAGGGAATTGGCTCCGGATGAAGTGCGGATGCTGGCCGGTGGGCGGCAGCATCCGCCCAAAAAACCGCTCCCTGGCGGTCGCGGCCCCGTAAGCCACTGAAGCTACGGAGCCGCGCACGCCAGTAAGCGGCTACTCCGAATGCCAGCGCAAACCGACGAAGGGACCGAAATACGTCCCGTGATCGAAGAACTCGGCGCCGGTGGAAGTCTTGAAGTGGAAGGCCTTGCCTCCGAGTCGCAGTTCCACATGACCGTACCGGATATTAGCCGTCGCGTCGGCGTCCCAGATCGAGTTGTGGTGCGGAATCGTAAACCCGGCTGCATTGGCTTCAAAACGCAAGTGGCGGCCGCTGAAATACGATACTCCCAGACCGATCTCCGGCGAAATAAACCAATGGCTGCCGTTCCCGGCGTAGCTGATCGGGTTGCCGCTGCTATCCGTGAGAGGGGCCCCGTTGATGTCGTAGAGCGGGAGGTTGGGAGCGTCGAAGGAGGTAGTCATGTTGGTGTACGACACCTGCCAGAGAGTTTTCAGTCGAAATCGCCGGCTCTCCACCGGGTACGGCCAGGTCAGAAAGTCAAAGGAGACCTTTCCGTTCTTCAGGCGGTAGTTGTTGGAAACCAGGGTGCCGGCCGAGTAAGACTGAGTCCAGATCTGCAGGTCGGTGGGAGCGGTGAAACTCCCCGACCCACTGGTCTGGAAATACGTAAAGCGAAGCGCGTTATGCAACCCGATCGCGATTCCGATTTCTCCGCCGGCTGCGTACTTCGGAGTCCCCGAAAGGGTGGTCTTGCTCGCCGTGGTAAACGTAGCGCCGTTGCCTTTGTCGAAGACCGGCTGGTTATTCGGGAAAAACGAGTCTAGCGTCACCCAGTACCCGGTTTCGCCGGGTTGGCGCACATCGGGCGCTTTCGGGGGCAGGGTCGGCGGCGCCTGGATCCTCACGTCCAGCGGATTGGCCGGCGGCGGCGCCGTTGGCTGATCCGGTTGTTTTTGCTGGGCCCCGCCGGTTAAGGCCCCGAAGGTCAGACAAAGCCCCAGACACCAGGGTAAAGCTAGAAAATTCTTCACTCACTCCTCATTGAATCGAAGGATTATTCCTGCTCCGGCCATTGCACATCGCGCGCCGCCGGACCGTTGTTTCCGTTAACCTCTATTTTGCCAGAGGAAAGCACGCTAGCGCACACGAAAATAAGGGTTTTTGTTGTGGACAGGGCCGCACAGGTGTAGAAACAACGGCCCGCGTTCCCGGGCCCCTTTGGCGTCCGGGCGGAATTCCCGTAACCTTTTAACGACAGGACAGTATTGCACTACGAAACGGAGAAACGTGGAAGACGAACAGGCAATGCAGGAAGTCCGGTCCGGCAACCTCGGAAAGCTGGAACTGCTTTTCGACCGTCATAGCCGCGGACTTTTCCGCTATTTCATGCATCTGACCGCCAACCGCGCGGCCAGCGAAGACCTGGTGCAGGAAGTCTTTTTCCGCATTCTGAAGTACCGGCACACGTATCAGCCGGAAACATCGTTTCGCGCCTGGATGTACCAGATCGGGCGCAATGTCTTTATGGACCAGGCAGGAAAGCGAAAACTCGAGGTCGGAATGCCGGAAAACGCAACAGACTTCCGCTCGGCCGATGCGCCGCCCGACCGCCAGTACCAGGAGAAGCAGGAGACCACGCTGCTGCATCGCGCCCTGGCCGACCTGCCGCGGGAAAAACGGGAACTCCTCGTCATGAGCCGCTTCCTGGACCTGAAATACGAGGAGATCGCCTCGGTTCTCAAGTGCGAGACCGGGACGGTCAAAGTAAGGGTTTATCGCGCCCTGCGCGAACTGGGCGAGCGCTTTTTCGCGCTCGGAGGAGAGCGGGCATGACCTGCGAGCGAATCCGCGAACAGTTTCCGGCGTGCCTGGCGGGCCGGCTCGACCCCGCCGCGCGGGAAAAGGTGATCGAACATCTGGAGACCTGTTCGGCCTGCCGCGCCGAGATGGCCGAACTGGGAGTGGTCTGGAGAGGAATGGAAGCCATGCGGGAACCGGAACCGAATCCGGCCATGCGCGCCCGCTTCCTGGAGACGCTGCACGCGTACCAGGAAGGCTATCAGGAGGCCAATCGCCGGCAACCCGTCGCGGCACGCCGGAGCTTCTGGGCGGGATGGTGGCCGGCGCAGCCGGCGTGGCAGGCGGCGTTTGCCGCCCTGCTGATTGTGGCCGGAATCGTCACGGGCCGCTACGCAACGGGCCCGCGCGCGCCGCAATCGAACCAGGAAATGGCGCAGCTTCAGGGCCAGGTAGAGAACCTGCGGCAACTGGTTGCGCTATCGCTCCTGCAGCAGCAATCGCCCAGCGCGCGGCTGCGGGGCGTGACGTACAGCTACCAGGTTGCGCAGCCCGACGAGCAGGTGCAGCAGGCCCTGCTGCACGCCGTGAACCACGATTCGAACGTGAACGTGCGGCTCTCCGCGGTGGATGCGCTGGCGAAGTTCGCCAACGACCCTGGCGTGCGGCGCGGATTGACCGACTCTCTCGCCACGCAGGATTCGCCGCTGGTGCAGGTTGCCCTCATCGACCTGCTGGTGCAGTTGGACGAGAAGGGCGCGGCAGGCGCGATGCGCAAGCTCGCGCAAGACAACAACGTCGACCAGGAGGTCCGGCAGCGTGCCGCCTCGGCGGCCGAAAAGTTGGGAGGAGCGCAATGACGGCGAGAGTATGGTTGGCGATGGCCGCGGTTCCCGCGCTGCTGGTGGCGCAGCGCCACAATCACGGGCGGGACTGGCGGGAGCACCAGGAAGAGACGATTCAGAAATCGTTCGACGTCGCCGGCGGCTCCGGGCCGCAAAGACTGCTGGTCGATAACGTCAGCGGCTATGTCCACGTCACCGGCTACCCCGGGAGCCAGATCCAGGTGAAGGCACAGAAACGCACCGGCGCCGATTCGCCGGAGGCGCTGGATGCGGCAAAGCGGGACGTGAAGCTCGACATGTCGCAGCAGGGGAACTTCGTGCGGCTGTACGTCGATGGACCGTTCCGGTCGCGCGACGGCGTCAACTATCGCGGAGACGATTACTACGGATACCGCGTGGCGTTCGATTACGATATCCAGGTTCCCGTAGCTACTGAGGTGGTGCTCAAGACCATCAACGACGGCGATATCGTCCTGAAGGGCACCACCGGCGACTACGAGATTCACGGGCTGAACGGTGGAATCGATATGGAAGCCGTGGGCGGTTCGGGCACTGTGCGGACGCTGAACGGCCCGGTGAAGGTGTCGTTCAGCCGCAACCCGGCGCGCGCCTCCGAGTTCCACACGCTCAACGGCAAAGTGGAAGTCTATTTTCAGCAGGCGTTGAACGCCGACCTCAACTTTCACACCCTGAACGGCGGGATCTATAGCGATTTCGAAATCGCTGCCAGGCCCACGCAGGTCAGCGCGGCCGGCGGCACGGGACGATGGATTTACCGCTCGGACCGCCGGCGCATGTCGGGACGCGCGGGGAACGGCGGGCCGGAGCTGACGTTCGACACGCTGAACGGCGAAATTCTACTGCATTCGAAGGCTTTATAGAGGACCCATACCATGAAACGAGCATCTGCCCTCGTGGGCGTAACTTTGACCGTGTGCGCGCTGGCATGCGCGCAGGAGAATACGGGCGACCGCGTCGTGGTGCCGGCGCGCAACAGTTCGCGGCCCCGGCTGGTCGATGCGTCACTGACCAACGGCTCCATCACGGTAAAGACTTACAGTGGCAACGAGGTGATCGTGGAAACCAGCAGCCGCGGTCCGTCGCGGCAGCGGACGTACGAAGGCTTGCACCGGGTAGACCTGCCGCCAGGCGGGTTGGACGTGGAGGAGGAAGACAATGTCGTGAACGTGCGGATGCGCGGCGCGCCTTCGGCCAACCTCACGATCACGGTTCCGGTGAACACGTCGCTCCGCTTGAAATCCACCAACGGTTCGATCTCCGCCGACGCCGTTCATGGAGAGATCGACGTTTCCACTACCAATGGCCGGGTCAATCTGCTGAACGTCTCGGGGACCGTCGTGGCCGATTCGCATAACGGGGCGGTGAAGGTAGTGATGGACCGCGTAGACCCCGGCAAGCCGATTTCGTTCAGCTCGTTCAACGGTGATATCGACGTGACCCTTCCCGCGGATTTCAAATCCAACCTGAAGCTGCGGGCGAACCGCGGCGAGATCTACAGCGATTTCGACATGAAGCTGACGCCCGGGGGCAACCTCACCGAACCGAACGATACCCCCGAAGGCCGCTACCGCGTGCGCGTGGACCGCATGATTACCGGCACCATCAATGGCGGCGGCACGGAAGCATCGTTCAGCACCTTCAACGGCAAGATTCTGATCCGAAAGAAGTAGGGTAGGCCTCCCGGCCTGCCCGGTTTGAAAGCTAAGTCAAATGCAGGCAGGCCGGGAAGCCTGCCCCACTCCGCATCCTCGCTACACCGCATTCCGTCGCGTACGCGACAGCAGTTCCTCAGCCCGCTTGAGCGCCTTCTCTTCCGCTTCTTCGCGAGTCGCCCCGGAGGTCCGGCAAAGGCCGGCCCCGGGCGAGACGTTATCCGCCTTGGCACGCCACTCGGCCCCCAGCCGGTAGCTGGAGATGTTCACCGGCCAGCCCGCCAGTTCGAGTTTTCGCTCCCGATATTCTTCAGCCTTCAAAGTCAGTTCCTTGCCGATGCCGCCGCGCCGCGCTCCACCGGAACACCCACCAAGTTGCCCCACTCCGTCCAACTGCCGTCGTAATTCGTCACGTTGCCGAAGCCCAGAAGGTACTTCAGGACGAACCACGTATGGCTGGAACGCTCGCCGATGCGGCAGTACGCAATTACGGGCCTGGAGCCGTCCACGCCTTCGGCGGCATAGAGCGTTCGCAGCTCGTCGGCGGCTTTGAAGGTGCCATCGTCGTTGCAGGCCTTGCCCCACGGGATGTTGCGTGCGCCGGGCACATGGCCTCCGCGCTGGCAGGTTTCCGGAAGCCCCGGAGGCGCCAGAATTTCACCCGTGAATTCCTGGGGGCTGCGCACGTCCACCATGGAGGCGGCCCGTTCGGCAGAAGCTTTTTGAACCTGCGGAAGAAAGGCGCGCAGCGACAGGTCGGGTTCCTTCGCCTGATAACGCGCGGGTTTCACGCCGGGGTTGGCGGTCGAGAGTTCACGCCCTTCGGCGAGCCACTTTTTGCGGCCTCCGTTCATCAGGCGCACGTCGCGATGCCCGTAGATTTTCGCCTGCCAGAGCGCCCACGCGGCGAACCAGTTGTTGTTGTCGCCGTAAATCACCAGGGTGGTGTCAGGGGTTACGCCGGACGCCGACATGAGGTTTTCGAACTGCTCCTTCGAGAGGATGTCGCGGCGCAGGGTGTCGCAGAGTTGCGTATTCCAGGCCCAGCCCAGCGCGCCGGGTACGTGCCCTTCGTCGTAAGCCCTGGTATCGACATCGACTTCGACAACCTTCACTTTGGGGTCGTTGATGCGTGCGGCTACCCAGTCCGTAGACACCAACGCTTCCGGATGAGCGTATTCAGACATAAGCTATCTCCTCCGAGTGTTTTTTGGGGGTCTGCGCCGATTATACCGTGCGCTGTACGATAGAAGCGTGAAGTATTTCAGTGCTGCCTTATACGTATCGGTCGGACTTTTGATGGCGCAGACCGCGGCGGATCCCGCGGCCACCGCTCGCAAAGCGCTGGACCTGCTGCTTTCCGGGAAGTACCAGGACCTCGCGCCGCTATTCACGGCCGACATGCAGAAAGCCTATCCCGCAGATTCGCTCGCGAAACTGCGCGTGGAGTTCGGAACCTTGAAAGAGGTTGACGCGCCTTCGGTGCAGAAGATCGGGGCGAATACCATCGTGGTCCTGCCGGTGCACTTCGAGGCCAAAAACTACAATTTCCGTTACATCATCAACCGCGACGGCCTGGTAGCCGGAATGTTCCCGCTCCCGGGCGAACTCCCGTGGCAGGCGCCCCCGTATGTGAAGGCCGGTTCGTTCCACGAACGTGACGTAACCATCGGCGATGACGAGTGGAAATTGCCGGGCACCCTCACGCTGCCGGGCGGCAGCGGCCCGTTTCCCGGCGTGGTCCTGGTGCACGGCTCCGGACCTAACGACCGCGACGAAACCACCGGC
Source organism: Bryobacterales bacterium (assembly GCA_963796485.1). Taxonomy (GTDB): domain Bacteria; phylum Acidobacteriota; class Terriglobia; order Bryobacterales; family Bryobacteraceae; genus CAWCDJ01. The sequence continues at coordinate 2,090,421 of CAWCLV010000001.1, read as the reverse complement.
GGCACGAAGATCTTCAAGGACCTGGCGGAAGGCTTAGCTTCCCAAGGCATCGCGGTGCTCCGTTACGAGAAGCGCACCCGCCAGTACAGGGCCAAAATGGCGGGCATCCACGGATATACCATCGACGACGAAATCGTCGAAGATGCCGCGCGGGCTGCCGGGGTCATGCGGACGCAAAAGGAGATCGACCCGGCCAAGGTCTACGTGCTGGCGCACGGGTTGGGCGGCTATGTGACTCCGCGCATCGCCAGTGAGGACGGCAAACTGGCCGGGCTCATCGTGCTCGCGGGGAACTCGAGGCCCATCGAGGACGAGGTGGTTGACCAGGCCGAGTACCTGGGCGTCGGCGCGAAAGACCTCGAAGGCATCAAGGCGCAGGTGAAGCGCGTCAAGGCGCTCGAGGATGCGGATTCCGACGCGCCGCCGCTGCTTGGGATGCCGGTTCCCTACCTGCTCGACCTCAAGGGCTACGATGCGGTGGGTGATGCCAAAAAACTGACGATCCGGATGCTGTTCCTCCAGGGCGAGCGCGATTTTCAGACTCCCATGAAGGATTTCGATGTCTGGAAGGCCGGCCTCCAGGCAAATCGGAACGCGGCATTCCAGAGCTTTCCCACGCTAAACCACCTGTTCGTCACCGGCTCCGGCAGGAGCACCGAAGCCGAATACCGAAAACCCGGGCACGTCGCGCCCGAAGTCGTGGAAGCGATCGCGAAGTGGATGAAGCAGTAGACCTACCAGTTTACAGGCACGCCGGGCGTCAGCTCCCAGACTTCGCTTCCGGGATCTCCGATCAGGCTGCGCAGTTCGGAGGGGCGCCCGGTGAGCGGCGGAAACGTGCCGAAGTGCATCGGGATCACGCGCTTCGTTTTAAGAAACTTGCAGGCCAGCGCGGCTTCGCGCGGTCCCATGGTGAACAGGTCCCCGATGGAGAGGAAGGCCAGTTCCGGATGGTAGAGCTGCTCGATGAGCTGCATATCGCTGAACACATTCGTGTCGCCGGAGAAGTATAAGGCGCGGCCGTCCTCGAAGCGCAGCACGTAACCCGCTGCCTCGCCGCCGTAGATGATCTTGCCGTCGTCGAGAATCCCGCAGCTATGCACCGCGTGCGTCATCGTGACGGTGACGCCTCCCACCTTTTGGGAGCCGCCCTTGTTCATGGGGCGCGTCTTCTCGACGCCTTTCGATTCGAGCCACTGACAGGTCTCGAAGATTCCGACCACTTCGGGCGTGAAGCGCTTTGCCAGCGGAACCGCGTCGTGAATATGATCGAAATGCCCGTGCGTGACGCAGATGGTGTCTACCCGCGAGATCTCGAACCCTTTCGGATACGCCGGGTTGCCTTCGGTCCACGGGTCCATCAGGATGACTTGGCCCGAAGGGAGTTGAAAGCGGAATGTGCCGTGTCCAAGCCAGGTGATTTCCATATAATCTCTATCCTAGTGAATCAATCCCGTGTGCGGGAAAGTATCCAACCTGGTATCGACGATTCGCGTTCTATTCCGCGGCCTCCTCCCCGGGGCAAGTCGGAAGAAGGACTGTAAACGTCGTGCCTGCACCGGGTTGGCTGCTTATCCGGATCGCTCCGCCCAGTAGACGCACGATTCCAGCCACGGCAGCGAGTCCCATCCCCCGGCCTGGAAATTTGGTAGTGAAGAACGGATCGAAGATCCTCGGGCGAACGTCTTGCTCGATTCCGGTACCGCTGTCCTGCACTTCGAGAACGACATCCAGTCCGGGTTGCAGGCGACCGACATCGCACGACAGCCCGGCAGTCTCGCTATCGATCTCCGAGACACACGTCCGTACCAAGACTTTGCCGGGACCGGCGATGGCCTCCGCCGCATTGAGCAGGAGATTCATCGCGACCTGCTGCAGTTGGGTCGAATCGGCCCGGATCGCCGGAAGGTCGTCAGCCAGGTCCAACCCGAACTCAATTTCGTACCGGGCGGATCCGCGAACAAGGGAAAAGGCATTGCGCGCAACCTCAGACAAATCGACCGGCCCGACCAGCAGCTGTCCTTTCCCCGTGAACGCCAGCATTTGCCTGACCAGGCCTGCTGCAAACTGCCCGGCTTCCTCTGCCCTGGCAAGGAATTCGTCGATCTCCTCCCTGGTTGCAGCGCTGTCCCGGGCGAAGGAAATGTTGCCGAGAATGCTGGTCAGGAGGTTGTTGAAGTCGTGTGCAATTCCGCCGGCAAGGATGCCCAGGCTTTCCAGTTTTTGACTCTCACGGAGCCGTTCTTCCATGCGTTTGCGTTCCGTAATGTCCCGGTCAACTTGCAGAACCAGATCGGGCATGCCTGGTTGCCTGCGCAGCACCCAGCGACTCAGGTCTTCAATGCAACGTCCATCCCGGCGGGTATGCTTTACCTCGCCGCTCCACTCCCCGCGTGCGAGCAGTTCCCGGAAAAGTTCGTCGAAAGGAGCGGGGAATTGCGTGCGCAGCAGTTCATGCATGCGGCGGCCGATCGCTTCTTCTTTCTTCCAGCCGTATTCCTGCTCGGCTCCATGGTTCCAGAAGACAATAATCCGATCCGGTGTGAGCGCGACAATCGAATCCTGGGCCAAATCGAGCAGGGCCGCTTGTTCCATCGCGAGGCGCTCAGCTTCCTTCCGCTCCCGGATTTCTGCTTCGAGACGCTCACGCTTGATCGTCAGGATGGCGGCTAGCCGTTCTGCGTCGTGTCGCGCGCGTACCTCGTGCGTCACGTCGGACGCAAACAGCAGGAGCGCGGCAGACCGCCCGTCCTCGCTGTGCACCGGCTGCAGCAGAACGTCGAAATACGGTCCCTTGGCCGAGTCATGGACGGCCTGCAACGGCACCTGCCATTCCTTTGCGGCAAATGCGCGGCCAGTGCTCGCCACGCGATCGACAGTTTCGAAGAACTCCTGGCCGACCTCGGGATGCGCTTCCCGCAGTGTGCGGCCGACCAAATCGACTCGGGAGAATTCACGTAACCCTCGATTGGCGAGCACGTAGGATTGCTCCGGCAACCGTATCAGCGCGATGAGCGCCGGGATATTCTCAACGATCTCCTCCAGCCCTTTCCATCTCTTTTCCGCCTCCACGCGCGCCGAGCGCTCGTGGTTAAGCAGGGCCTCGCGCCGCAGTTCCTGGAGCTTCTGCTGCGTAAAATCGCGAACGATCTCGAAGAAGCTCTCCGCTTCGCCGCGCTGGTCTTTTACCACTCGAACGGTCCCGGAAACCCAGCACCTTGACCGATCCTTCCTCACATACCACCGTTGCGCTCCAGTCATCCCGTTGCGAACTGCACGCTGGAGTTGCTCCACGACCGCATCCCGTTCTTCATCCGGGTACAGCGAACTTATCGATTTTCCCTTCACCTCGGATTCGCTGTAGCCGAAGATTTGCTCAGCCGAGGCGTCCCACCGGATGATCCGGCCTTCGCGATCCAGTTGGATCACCGCATACTCGTCCAATGCCTGTTCGACGACTTCCAGCTCACGAGCCCGGGATGGGGGTGACTGGGAACGAGCGCGGCCGCGACCCATGTGGTTGACTCCTTCGCGTTCATTCGCAGCAAATTCGAGACCAAGCGCCGAAGTTACAGCCCAAAATCGGGGCTCTTCCTGAGACTCCTCGCGCGCTGTCGGACCCTACAGCGCAGGCGATAGGACAAGACGGACGTCCGACGTGTTCCAGCCCTATCTTTGCGCCCTATGAAACTGGCGGGCGGCCTTGTGGATCGCCTTCCATTTGCGCTTGTGTTCGAGGGCGGCGAGCGGGTCGGAAAGCCGTTCGTGCCGCCGCGCTTCGGCCAGAAGTTTGCGGTAGCTTTCGACGCGGGCGGCGTCGAGATCCCCGCGCGCAAGCGCCTCCGCGACGGCGCAGCCCTTCTCGCCGGAATGGGAGCAATCGCGGAAATGGCAAGCCGCGGCGAGTTGCGAGATTTCGTCGAACGCTGCATCCACGCTTTCTTCGCCGGCCCACAATTGCAATTCGCGCATGCCGGGCGTGTCGATCAGGGAGCCGCCCTGCGGGAGTTCGACCAATTCGCGGCGGGTGGTGGTGTGGCGGCCGCGGCTGTCCGATTCGCGCACCTCGCCGGTCCGGAAGCGATCTTCGCCCAGGAGCCGGTTCACGATGGTGGACTTTCCGGCGCCCGAGGAACCCAACAGCGCCACCGTACGGCCGGGAGCGAGAAACGAGAGGAGCGCGTCCAGGTTCCCCTGCGCCGCGCTGCACGCGATCACGGGGGCTCCGCCCGATACCGACGCGGCCTCGGCAAAGCGTGCCGCGGGGTCGCCGCAGAGATCCGCTTTGTTGAGGACGACGACGGGCGCGCCTCCGCTCTCGACGGCAAGCGTGAGATAACGTTCGAGCCTTCGCAGGTTGAAGTCGCCATCGAGCCCGCAGACCACGAAGACCAGATCGATGTTTGCGGCGATGGGCTGCTGTTCTTCGCGCCTGCCCGCGGCCCTGCGGGAAAAGAGGGTGGTTCGCGGCAATACCGCTTCGACAATGGCGTGGCCCGGTTCGACGGGCCGCGCCGCCACCCAATCGCCCGTGACCGGAAGGTCCGCGGGACCGGCGGCCTCGTACAGAAGTCTGCCGGAAGGTTCGGCTTCGAACTCTTCTGTTTCCGCCAGAAGGTGATATCGCTCGCGTTGGGAGACGGCCACGCGGGCCAGAATGAGGCCGCGCGCGGCATGGGGTTGGTACGCTAAAAGAAACTGGGCGGGAACGCCCGGTCGTTCGGAATTCATGACTATTTCGCTGCTCCGGTTGTGGTGGACGGGAGAGGGCCGCACAGATAGAGACACTGCGCCCGTAAGCGCGGCGCCCCGATCCGGGTTGGCTAGCGGACAGTCATATTCTGGTTCGATTATACTCTGGCGGAGGTGATGCTATGCAGCCCCGGCGGAAGGTGGTTACCTACATTGCGGCCAGCGCCGACGGCTACATCGCGCGCGCCGACGGCTCGGTCGATTTCCTGGAGCGGCCCAGGCCGAAGGGAAACTACGGCATGGCCGCGTTCCTCAAATCCATCGATACCATCCTGTGGGGACGAAAAACGTACGACCAGTCTCTGGCCTTCGGCGGTACCGGCATGTTCGGCGCGGCGGTGCGGAATTGCGTGTTCACACACCGACCGGCCAAGGCGGCCGAAGGAGTGGAGTTCGTGAACCAGGCGCCCGAAGAGTTCCTGGCCCGCTGGCGCTCGGAGCCCGGGAAGAACGCATGGATGATGGGCGGCGCCAACCTGATCGGAGCGTTCCTCGATGCCGGGGCGATCGACGAGTTCATCATTCACGTGATTCCTATAATGATCGGCGAAGGAATTCCGCTGATTCCGCCGGCGCGCCGCACCCTGGAGTTGCAGTTGCTCTCGGCGAAGCGGTTTCCGGATGGCGTCGTTCGCCTGCACTATAGCGCGAGTACGCTATAGTCGAGTTTCAGGCGAAAGGAGCCTCTTTTACATGCGCGTGAATCAGACCCGGGAACGTCTGTCCCGGGGGGAGACGGTCTTCGGTTGCGGTTTGCAGGTGTACCGCTCGGCGGAAATCGCCCGGGCGTTCGCCGTGGCTGGATTCGACTACGTGTTCATCGACATGGAGCACGGCTCCTATGACCTGGAGACCGTGCACGACATGATCAAGACGTCGCTCGAATCGGGCATCACGCCGATCGTGCGCGTCGCCGAGCTTCTGTACTCGCTGGTGGCTCGGCTGCTCGATTGCGGCGCGCAGGGGATCATTCTCCCCCGCGTGGAGGATCCGAAGCTCCTCGCCGAAACGCTGAGCTGGCTGCGGTTCCCTCCGATGGGCAGGCGCGGCTACGGCGTGAACCCCACCATGATCGGCTATGAGGCGCGCGGCTTCGCCGAGATCATCGAGCATCAGAACCGGAACACGCTGGGGGTGGTGCAGTTCGAAACCGTCGTCGCGATCGAGCGCGCGGACGAACTGCTCTCGATTCCCGGCCTGGACGTGATCATGGTAGGACCGGCCGACCTTTCGATCGCGCTGGGAATTCCGGGCCAGTTCGAAAACCCGCTGCTGGTTTCCACGGTGGACCGGCTGATTGAAAAGTGCAAACAGCACGGGGTAGTGCCGGGCATTCAGACCCGCAGCGTGGCGATGGCGAAATTCTGGGCCGAGCGCGGCATGCGTTTCGTGGGAGCCGCCGCGGAGCACGCCTTGCTGCTCGAAAAAGCGAAAGAGACCGTAAGCCAGCTCAAAGCGGCGAAAGCCCAAGTGGGGTAGGCGCATCCGAGGCCTCGGCGCGCGATACTGAGGCATGCGGCGATACTTCCGGTCCGCGGTTGCAGCCGGCATTCTGGCCGCGGCGCCTGCCCTCGCGCAGAATTCTCCGCAGCCCCAATTCGAAATAGCGTCCGTCAAACCGGGTGGAGATATCTTTTCGACGCGGCCAAACCGCTCGCCCGGCAGGATCCGCTGGACGACACAAGTTGCTTACCTGATCGGATACGCCTACCGTCTGGATTTCACGCGCGTGTCCGGTGCGCACCTCGGCCGTACCTATGTAATCGAGGCGACATTCGAGCCGAATGCGACCGATGACCAGATCCGCCTCATGGTTCAGTCGCTATTGCAGGAGCGGTTCGGCATGAGATGCCACCGGGTGGCCAAAGAAGTAGAGGGATACGCGCTGTCGATCGCGAAGGGAGGCTCCAAACTTCGGGAAGCCAAGGGCGACGATAGCTACGTTGCCGCGACTGTTCCTGAAGCAGGTCTTGTAGCGATAACCGGACGCCGGGCAGCAATCAACGAACTTGCGGAGGTCTTGCAGCGCGCCCTGGATGTGCCCGTATGGGATAGAACCGGGCTCCAGGGCAAATACGACTTCGAATTCCGGTATGCACAGGCTCCCGGCGCCGGGTTCGACTCCGACGCTCCGCCCCTGGCGCCGGCGCTGCGGGATCAACTCGGCTTGACTCTGAAGAAAGAGAAGGGGCCGCTCGAGACGCTGGTGATCGACAGCATTGTGGAGCCCTCGGAGAATTGACGGGCTTCTTGCCTTGGCGGGCATGCCGTAGCCGGCGCACCCCTCAATTGAACTGCACGTCAAATTCAAAAAAGCCCTGGTTCCTGGTGAACCCGCGCCCTCTCAGGCCATTGATGGAAAACCAGGTGCGCCCCTTTTCCGTTTTTTCAATCAAGCTTCCGGGATTGGAATTGGGATCCAGCACGGAGCCTACGTTGATGCGGTCCACGCTGTCGCGTTGAATCCCGTCAGGCCCATTGCAGCGGATGTTACCGGCGCCGGGAGATTGGCAAATCAGGCCCCGTGCATTTTCGATTCTGACAGGCCTTTCGTCCGGATTTGGAATACTGGCGCCCCACTGCAATTGGGCGGGCAGGATTACGTGGTAGCGTCCAGGCCCGATTTCTTCGATGACGCCTTCCGGCGGAGTGCAGAGGTTTCGGCCCTCGATACACCCCGTTTTGAGAAACTGTATATCGGATTGCACCGTGAACAGGCCCGAAGAGACATTTGGATCGTCCGGGGTGAAGCTCCAGTCGAGGATGTCGTGATTCTCCCAGCCGTTCCCGGTGGATGCGGTGAACCCGACGTAGGTATACCCGGATGCGTCTACCACCGTCGAAACGTCAACCGGCACGCGGAGAGCCGGCTCGTTGTTGTCCAGGTACACAGCCATCATCGGGGGCTTGTATGAGATACGAGCCTGATGCACCCGCTTATCCTTGAGATGAATCTTGAGCTTTTTTCCGACCCCTAACCGCCGGGGAGGCCAGCGCATCTGTGGAATTGACCCGTTCGTGCAGATCGCGACGTAGTTGCCGGAAGGGTCATCGCCGTCCGCGTTGTAATATGTATCGAAAAAAACGGCGATGCTGCGCGGGATGCCCGGCTTCGTAGGGTCGCGCCAACCGTCGCCGAGCGCAAAACCACCGGCTGAACCACGTCCGGCGATTGCGTCCAGGCCTTCATTCTGGAGAACGAATGCAAAACCGTCCGCCCCTGGCCCAAGGCCGCCCTGTGCCGTCAATTGGAATCGGAATTCCGCCTCAAATCCGCTGGTGACCCTCTGCTTGGGGGCGAACCAGGCCGCGCCTACCCGTTGCGGGTCGGCCGGCGTGAGGCGGAGACGATCGCTGAGGATGCGGGCAGCCCCTACCAGATGGATATCCAGCCTGGCTTTTGGAGGGGCGGCGGACGGGCGCTCGGCAAATTGCGGCGGAGCGCCGATAAACATTACGGGCACCAGGCTGCCCAAAACGATACGAAACAGGTATTTCGCCAGCCGGTCAAACATATATGTTCAATACGACAACTCTTCCCGCTTCGTGACGTGCTTCTCCAGTTCCTTTCGGTTCGCAAAGTAAGTCGGCTTTGCCACGCTGCGGGCGAATAGCTTCTCCGCCTGATCGTCGAAGTGTCCCGATTCCGGGTGGTCGCTCTCGCCGAGCGGGATCACCATCCACGATTGCGGCGGCTTCGTCAACACTACAATCTGGGTCGAGGTCTGGCCGGAATGCCCGACCATTTCTTTCCCGCGCTGGTCAAACGAGATGGCGCGCGGGGTGGCCATGGCGGCTTCGGAGAGTGTGCCGCCACCCACCGGCCACGTGCGGTTGGCACCCTGCCGGCCGACGCGGAAGAGCGTGCCGAATACTGCGTCCGGCGCGAAATCGCCGTTCAGCCGCTGCTCGGCCTTGGCGAGCGCGGTCCGAATGGCGTCGTTGGTGAGATCGGCCGGCGGGTCGAGCGCGCGGGCGGTCTGCGGGCCGAGCGCAAGTTTGAAGAAGTAATACCCCAGGGCGGCGCGCGATTCCGCGTCGCTGCGGCGGTTCCAGTTCGCCAGCAGGCGGGCGAACGCGCTATCCGGCGCGGCCTTGCGTATGCGGTCCTGCCACAACTCCGCGTGCCACACCTGCGGGTTGAACGCGATTCCCATCATCTGCTCGGGCGTGGCGTTGTGCGCCGCGTCCAGCAGGTCCACCATCATCGCCGCGCGCTGGTGCGGCAGTCGGCGGCCTTCGTTATACAGGTACGGGTGGGCGGACCACTTCTCGGGAACCAGCGGCGAGTCCTTCATCATGGCGAACGGCGAGACGTTGCAGTTCTGCATGTAGCCCTGGGGTGGATTCGCGATCTGCACCAGGTCGTCGAACGGATGGATCCCCTGCCACTCGCACTTGCCGTCCGGCCCGGACATCGGGCGCGAACTGTCGCACCCCGCCGGACGCACCGGCACGCGCCCGTTGCGCACGTAGTAGATGTCGCCGTCCACCGTTGCGATCATGATGTTCTGCGCCATGAACTGGAGATCGGCCAGCGCCTTCTTCGCTTCGGTCAGGTTATGCGAGATGGCGATGTGCCAGCTCGAATCGAGCATCCGGTACTCGTTGGCGTACGGAATCGCGACCGCGTACGCCTTGCCGTTTTTGTGCGCGACGATCGGGCCGTGCGCTGTCGATTCGATCTTCACATCCTGATACTTCAGGCCGCCCGGGGTCTTGATGGCAATCCTCTCGGTGCGTACTGCGAGCGGACGCCATTGGCCGCGAAAGAGATATTTGCCGTCTTTGACTTCCTCCTCGTAGACGTCCGATGTATCGGGGCCGCCGGTGGTCATGGCGATCGAAAGGTACCGGTTATGGCCGAGGGAGGGGAAGGGAAGCCCCAGGATCGCGGCACCCGAAAAACTCAGTTCTCCCCCGTAGATACGCATCTCATAGAAGCGGAACTCGCCGTACCAGCTCAGGTGCGGATCCACCACGGCGTACGGCACGTGCAGCGACGTGCGGGAGGGCGCGAGCAGCATCTCGTTCGAGCCGTGGTATGCCACCGGGTCGGGTTCGATGCCGGCGCGCTTGAGATCCCCCGCGGCCTCGCCTTCGGGCCAACCCCAGAGGATGTACCGGCCCAGGGCGACGATCTGCCACGGTTCGAGCTTCGGCGCCCAGGCGGGAACCTGCTCGGGGTGCTCCTGCATGAACTTCTTCACCCCCGCCTGGAACGCCTCGCAAATCGCCCGCAGCTGGGGGTCGAGGTCTTTGTAGTGCTCCTGGGCCACCTGGCGATGGCGCCACAGCCGCTGCCGGTAATCGTGGAGCACCCAGTCGGGTCCGAACGCCTCGGACATGGTGCCTTCGGCTTTGCGGTAGTTCCGCAGCATCTCCTCCAGCCGGTCTTCGGCCTGCGCGTACCCCGAGCCGAACGCCGCGCCTTCGGGCGTGGCGGCGAAGATATGCGGCACGCCATATTCGTCGCGGAGAATCTCCACTTTTTGGGCGCCGAACAGCAGCCCGGCGGACAGGACCAACAGAAACAGGCGCTTCATGATTCAGACGATACCGCACCCGGATGCCCGCTGCCCATCGTGATAAGATCGGCCCGTGGCCCCCATCCCCATCGGACTCAACACCTACTGCCTTCGCGCGTTTCGCTGGAGCGATCTGAAGCTGCTGGAGTACGCGGCCAGCCTGAAGCTCGATGCCGTGTTTCTTCAGGATTCGGTGGATCCCGGGACCAACGACCCCGCCCACTGGCGCGAGGTGAAGGACGCCGCCGCCCGCCTTGGGCTGCATCTCGAAACCGGTACGGGCGCCTCACTGCCGCGCACGCCGGACCAGTTCGATCGCTCGGTGAAACTGCTCCGGGATGCCGTGCGGCGCGCCTCGGCGATGGGATCGCCGATCGTCCGTACGCTGGTCGCCGGCGACCGCGCCCATCTGCCGCCGGGCCCTCCGGCGCAGCACATCGAAACCATGATCAAGGTTCTCCGCGCGGTGCGCCCGGAGACGATGGATGCGGGCTTGAAGATCGCGATCGAAAACCACAAGGACCTGCTCTGTTGGGAGACCCGGCAGCTGATCGAGGGCGCAGGTAAGGAATTCGTCGGTTCCTATCTCGATACGGGCAATCCGGTCTTCGTCATGGAAGACCCGCTGGAGACGGTGGAGACGCTGGGGCCGCTCGCGGTGACGTTCCACCTTCGCGATTCCGTGGTCTATGAAACGCGCCGGGGCGCGGCGGTGCAGTGGGTGCCCCTGGGCGACGGCGTGGTGGATTTCAAGCGAATCGTCGAGCGGGCGCGGGAGCTATGCCCGCCGCTCTACATCTACATCAAGCCGATTACCGGACGCCCGCCGGTGGAGATGGCGTACCTCGACCCCGGGTTCATGCAGCCGTTCCGCGATTCCAAGGCGTCCACCCTGGCCCGGTTCATGGCGCTGGCGAAAACCGGCCGCCCGTACGAGCGGGAGATGGTGATCGAGGATGTCTCGGGCCGGTCCGGCATCGAGCCGTATACCGCCGCTCTGCAATACCAGCAGCGCGATCACATGGAGCGCAGCGTGGAATACGCGAAGAAGGTGCTCGACCTCGGCGTTCGCTGGCGCGCCTGACCTCCGCCCATTTATTCGCCTAACTCACCTATCTTCGGGATAGGAACCGCCGGAGTGCCCACCTAAAATCAAGTTGAACATCGGCCATGCCTCAAGTATCTCCCGCTCCTGAGCGTGCGGCGCCGGCGCGAATGGCACTGTTGCGGCCGGCGCCGCCATCCCGAAGGGTCTTTCGGTGGATTGTTGTCGTGGTGGCGTTGTGCGGAGCGGCGGTTCCTCTGGCCTACAGAATTTCGCGCCGCCTGCAACCGGCGCCCCCGCCGGTGGTGCGGACTGCCCAGGTGCGATCGGGGGTGCTTGCACAGACCATCCGCATCACCGGCTCAACCGCCGCCGAACATGGGGTCATGCTGCGCGCCCCGTTTATGCGGGGCAACCGCGGCCGCGGCGGCGGTTCCCGGGATTTCCATCTCACGCTTCAGCAACTTGCAGAGCCGGGCACCCACGTCAAGGCGGGCGACATCGTGGCCGTTTTCGATCAGGTGGACATGCGGAACCGCCTGGACGACGTGACTGCCAGCAGGGTCGATTCGGAGGGCCGCCTGCGGAAGTTGGCGGCCGACCTGGCGGCTCAGCGGGAAGCACAGGAGCAACAGGTCCGCGCGGCGAAGGCGGGCGTGGAAACGGCGAAGCTCGATCTGCAGACCGCGCCGGTCAAGCCGCGGCTGGACGCGGAAGTCCTGCGCTTGAACCTGGAGGAAGCGGAATCGCTCTACCAATCGCTTTTAAAGCAGAGGCCCTTTACTCGGGAATCGATGGACGCGCAACTCCGGTTTCAAGGCCTGGATCTCCGGTCCAATTTTCTCGAAGAGAACCAGGCGAAAACGAACCTGGAACGGATGACCATGCGGGCGCCGATCGACGGCCTTGTGGTGGCGCAGGAGATCTATCGCAACAACGAGCTTTCGGAGGTCCGGAACGGAGACGAACTGCATGCCCGCCAGCCGTTTCTGCAGATCGTGGATCCGCGATCCATGATCGTAGAAGCAGTGGCCAACCAGGTGGACGTCATGGACCTGCGGACCGGCGCCGCGGGACTTGTGAAATTCGACGCGTACCCCGGCCTGGAACTCGGCGGGACGGTTTATGCCGTATCGCCGGTTTCGAAAAGCGAAGGCTGGAGGCAAAGCTACGTATCGAAAATACCCGTAGTCCTCCGGCTGAATGGCGCCGATCCGCGCGTTATCCCCAGCCTGACGGTGAGCGCCGACATCGTCGTAAACCAGCATCCGGCCGCGGCGATTATTCCGCGGACGGCGGTCTTCGACGCCGGGGCGAACGCGCCCTTTGCCTATGTCCGGACCGCTTCCGGCTGGGAGAAGCGCAAACTGGATCTGGGGCTTGCGAACAATACGGAGACCGCGGTGAACTCCGGCTTGAAAGCCGGCGAAACGGTTGCCTTGGAACAGCCGCCGCGAACCTGACGCCTATCAGGTCCGCTGGCGGCGGTTCTCCGGATCCTCGACCTTTTCCTCCTTCACCCTGACCGCGCCTTCCTGTGGCGGCAGCGATCTGCCATGCTCGTGAGCCCACACCTGCGTGAACTCCGCGCCGAACAGGAAGATGATGGCCGAGTAGTACGTCCATAGCAGCAGAAGTGCGAGCGCTCCCGCCGCGCCGAAGGAACTCGCGGTGCCGCTGTGGGCCAGGTAGAAGCCGATCAGAAATTTCCCGGCCACGAACAACCCGGCGGTGATCATGGCGCCTGCTTTCACATCCTTCCACGATATGTCTACGTCCGGCAGCACCTTGAAAATCGCACCGAAGAGGAACGCGAAGATCAGCCAGGAAATGGCGATTTCAGCGATGTAGACGACTGTGCCGGGTAATGGCAGGCCGGCGTTCCCGCTGAGATAGGAGAGGATGGCCGTGGCGCCGAGAGAGGCCAGCACGACGATTGCGATTCCGATGATCATCAGGAAAGAGGTCAACCGCTTCCAGAGCATACTCTTCACGCCCGATTGAGCCGGCTCCACTTCCCACATGTGATTCAGCGCGTCTTGCAGCGCCGAGAAGGTGGTAGTGGCCGCGAAGACCAGGCCCGCGATTCCCATAATCGTGGCGATGGTTCCAGCGCCGGTTGCATTCGCATTCACGATCATCTGTTGAATCTGGTGGCCCACTCCGGATCCGAACGTGCTGCTTGCCTGGCTTTGGATCTGGCCGCTCACGGCCTGCCTTCCCAGAAACACGCCGGCTACATAAATGACGATCAGCAGCATCGAAGGCAGCGAAAACACCGTGTAGTATGCCAGCGCCGCGGCGTGCGTCATGCCGTCATCGTCCGAAAACTCGCTGTACGATTTCTCGATCAAATCTTTGAACGGAATGTCCATCACCCACCCCGCAAATTAGCGACGCACGATACGGGCCAATCAGGACCGTGGCTCCTCTCGATTGTGCGGAAACCGGCTTGTCCGCTCGCGGTCGAAATCGAACGGAGTATGATGGGGCAAATGGAACCAGCGACCGCCGTGAAATCCGAAAGCGCGTCCGCGAAAGCGGCCGGACCGCTCGCATCCGCTAAACGCCTGGTATCGCTCGACGCGTTCCGCGGAGCGACCATCGCCCTCATGGTGATCGTCAACTCACCGGGCGACGGGGCTCACTCCTACGGGCCTCTGAATCACTCGGCTTGGAACGGATGGACCATCACCGACGTGGTGTTCCCGTCGTTTCTCTGGATCGTCGGGGTGGCCATGACGCTGTCGCTCGGGAAGCGGGTGGCCGCCGGTATCCCCAAGATGAAGCTATATACCCAGGTGTTGCGGCGTGCGGCAATCCTGTACCTGCTCGGCCTGGTGCTTTATGGCTTTCCCCGCTACGATCTCTCGACCCTCCGGCTGATGGGGGTGCTGCAACGGATCGCCATCTGTTACGCCATCGCCGCGGCGATTTATCTCACCACTTCGCTGCGCGGGCAGATTCTCTGGATTGCCGGCCTGCTGACTTCCTACTGGATGATCATGAAACTGGTTCCCGTGCCCGGCTACGGGGCGGGGAATCTGGACGTGGAGCACAACCTTGCGCACTATGTCGATTGGGTGGTTCTCGGCGCGCACAATTACGCGAGTACGAAGACATGGGATCCGGAAGGCATCATCAGCACGCTCCCGGCGATTGCCACCGCGCTGTTCGGCATCATGGCGGGACACATTCTGCGGCTCCGCAAGGAACTCGCGGAGCGCACAACCTGGCTGTTTCTTGCCGGAAACCTGCTGCTCGCGGCCGGCCTGATCTGCAACCACTGGCTCCCCATCAACAAGAAGCTCTGGACCAGTTCGTTCTCGCTGTTCATGGCCGGGCTGGATTTCGTGATCTTCGCCATGTGCGTCTGGCTGATCGACGGCCGCGGGTACCAGCGTTTCGTCAAGCCGGCGGTGATCATGGGGATGAACGCCATCGTTGTCTACATGTGTTCGGAGATGGGCGAAGCGGTGCTCTCGGCCTTGCACTGCCGCGGCTGGATTTACCAGACCTTCTTCGCACCGCTGGCCTCGCCGTACAACGCCTCCCTGATCTATTCCGTGACGTACATGCTGCTGATGTACCTCATCGCTTACGTAATGTACCGCCGCGGATGGTTCGTGCGCGTGTAGGCAAACCGGCGTAGAATGGCGGGATGTCAAAAACAGTCGCCATTCTCGGGGGAGGGGTAGCCGGGCTGAGCGCGGCTCACGAACTGGCGGAGCGCGGTTTCCAAATTCGCGTCTACGAACGCAAGCCGGTACTGGGCGGCAAGGCACGCAGCATCCCGGTGCCGGACTCGGGCACCGGCGGCCGCGCCGATCTTCCCGGGGAGCACGGTTTCCGTTTCTTCCCGGGGTTCTACAAGCATGTAACCGACACCATGCGTCGCATTCCCTACGGCGAGCGCGGGAATGTCTTCGACAATCTCTCCGTCGCCACGCGCATGCTGCTGGCCCGCGCCGGCAGATCCGAACTCACCTGGCTGGCGCGCTTTCCGGCTACTCCGGACGACTTTCGCGGCTTCCTGGTGGAACTGCTGACGCCCCTGGGCGTGCCGCCCCAAGAGGTCGCCTTCTTCGCCGGCCGCCTGCTGATTCTGGCGACCAGCTGCGAAGCACGCCGGCTCGCGGAATATGAAGGCATCCGCTGGTGGGACTTCATCGAGGCGCCTCGCATGTCCCACGATTATCAGGCGTACCTGGGGCAGGGCATGACCCGCTCGCTGGTGGCGATGCGCGCCGAAGAGAGCAGCACCCGAACCGTTGGCTACATCCTGCTTCAAATGTTCTATGGACTGATCTGCCCGGACCGCGTTTTCGATCGCCTTCTGTGCGGCCCGACGAACGATGTCTGGATCACGCCGTGGACACGGTTCCTGGAGGCAAAGGGCGTGGAGTTCCACCGCGGCGCCCGGGTTACCGGAATCGAATGCACCGGGCAGCGAGTCACGGGGGTGTCGATTGCTACGGAGCAGGGCGCGGAGGCGGTCACGGCCGATTACTACATCAGCGCGATGCCCGTCGAGGCGATGACCGCGCTCGTAACGGAAGACCTGAAACGCGCCGCGCCTTCGCTCGGTCGTCTGGAGAAGCTGAGCACGCGCTGGATGAACGGCATCCAATTCTACCTGGCGCAGGATGTGCCGCTGGTCCACGGGCACGCGATGTACCTCGACTCTCCGTGGGCGCTCACTTCCGTTTCGCAGCGGCAGTTCTGGAACAACGTGGACTTCGGCGGCTTCGGAAATGGAGCGGTCCGGGGGATCCTTTCGGTCGATATCTCGGATTGGGAAGCGCCCGGCACACTCACCGGCAAGCCGGCCTCCGCATCGAGCGCGGAAGAGATCAAGGACGAAGTCTGGGCGGAACTAAAACGGCACCTCAATGACGGCGGCGAAACCGTGATCGACGACCGGAACCTGCTGGCGTGGTTCCTCGATCCCGATATCGAGTTTCCGAACCCGGGCAATGCCGCCAACGCCGAGCCCCTCATGATCAACACGGCGGGCTCGCTGCAGAACCGCCCGGAGGCGCAGATCGAATTGGAGAACCTGTTCCTGGCATCCGACTACGTCCGCACGTACACCGACATCGCCTGTATGGAGGCCGCCAACGAAGCCGCGCGCCGGGCGGTGAATTGTCTGCTGGCAGCCTCCGGGTCCACAGCGGATGCGGCGCGCCTCTGGCCGTTCGAGGAGCCGGATTTTTTCAAGCCGATGCAGGAGATCGACCGGATCCGGTTCGCCCTCGGCCAGCCGCACCATCTGGCGCTCGAAGCCCGCGGCATCGCCGGCGGTCATTCGTAGTGCAACGCGTTCACCGGATCGATGCGCGTGGCGCGGCGGGCCGGGATGTAGGTCGCGGCCAGTGCCACCAAGCCGAGCAGCAGCGCCACGCCCCCGAGCGTCAACGGGTCGCCGGGGCGCACTCCGTAGAGCATCCCCGCCATCAGCCGTGAGAGCGCGAGGCCTCCGGCGATTCCGACGACCGCGCCCGCGAGCACGAGGGCCATACCTTGCCCGACCACCATCCGCAGCACGTCCCCGGTGCCTGCGCCGAGCGAAATGCGGATGCCGATTTCCCGTGTGCGGCGCGCCACCGCGTAACTCATGACTCCGTAGATGCCGAGCGCCGCCAGGCTTAACGCGATCGCCGCGAAAACGATCAACAGGAGCATTTCGAAGCGCGGTTCCGCCGTGGCGTCCGCGACTACTCCGTCCATTGTGAAAACTTCCGAGACCGGCAGGTTCCGGTCCAGGGACCAGACGGTCTGCTTGAGAGCCGGCGCGGTACCGGCCGGGTCTCCGGCGGTTCGGACGACGAGCGTGATATACGAGTAGTGCGCCCCCGTGTCGCCGAGGAAGTCGCGATTTTGAAGCGCGGCGAGGTAGACCTCCGGCTCGATCTCCCCGGCCCAATCGCCCTCCTTGGCATTTTTGACGATCCCGGCGATCGTAAGCCAGGTGCGGTCATCGAAGGTGATGCGCTTGCCGATGGGATCTTCGCCGGGCCAGTACCGGCCGGCGGCGCGTTGGTTGATGAGGACGACCCCGCCCGCGGAGGCGTCGTCGCGGGCGGTGATGTCGCGTCCCCGGATCAGCGGAATCCGCATCGTTTCCAGGTATCCGGGCATGATGATGCGGTAGACGCCCGCGGGCGATTCTCCGGGCCGTGGCTTGGAGCGGCCCTCGATCCGGAACGACCAGCCCCACAGGTCGCCGGCGAGGGGCAGGTGATTGATGGCGCCCGCGGACTGAACGCCGGGAACCGCACGGACACGATCCAGCAGTTCACGGTAGAAGACCTCCCGGCGGCCCGCTGCGGCTTCGTTCGAACCGGCGACGGAAACGACCATGGAGAGCACATGATGCGGGTTGAAGCCCGGATCGAGCGAGCGCAGCGCGAAGAAACTCCGGATCATCAGCCCGGCCCCGATCAGCAGCATGAGGGCCAGCGCAAACTCGGAGGCGACCAGGAAACCGCGGAGCCGGTTATGGCGGATGCCTTCACCGCTTCCCCGCGCGCCCTCCTTAAGCGCGGTGGCGAGGCTAACATCCGAAGCCCGCAACGTCGGGGCCAGGCCGAACGCCAGGGCGGTCAAAACGGTGACTGCCAGAAGAAACAGCGCCACTCGGGCATCGATCCCCACGGAGTCCACCCTCGGCAGGCTTGCGGGGCTCAGGGAGGCGAGCGCTCGCGTCCCCCAGGCCGCGAAAAGGAGTCCGAGGATCCCGCCGGCGCAGGCCAGCAGGAGGTTCTCGGTAAGCAACTGCCGGATGAGCCGCGCCCGGCCCGCTCCCAGGGCGCAGCGGACCGCGACTTCTCTTTGACGCGCGGACGCGCGCGCCAGCAGCATGTGCGCCACGTTGGCGCACGCGATCAGGAGCACGAACCCCACCGCGCCCAGCAGGATCAGCAGCGGCGTTTCCACTTTGCCCACGACGTTCTCGCGCAGCGGCGTCACCGCGACATCGCGGTTGGTCCCGGGATACTGCCGTTCCAAACGTGCCGTGATGATCGCGACCTCGGCCCTGGCCCGTTCGAGCGAAACTCCGGGCTTGAGGCGGGCAAAGACCCGCAGGCTGTTGCCGCCGCGGTCGCGGATCCGGCTGCCGAACGCGTCGGGAACCCACAACTCCGCGCGAGTGGCCCAAAAAGGCGCGAAGCGAAACCCGGGGGGCATCACCCCAACCACGGTGTACCCTTTTCCGTTTAGCGTAATCAGCTTGCCCAGGATGCCGCGGTCGCCGTTAAAGCGGCGCTGCCAGAGCCCATAGCCCAGGACGGCTTCCTGCTCGCTGCCTTCCTGGTCCTCGCCCGGAAGGAAGAGCCGCCCGAGCAGAGGTTCCACCCCCAGCATCGGGAGAAGGTTCGCGGTGACCTTCAGGCCCCAGAGGCGCTCCGGCCGGTCCACGCCGGTCAGGTTGGGCGTCCAGTAGTCGGCCGCGGCCATGGCTTCAAACGAGCGGGAACGATCGCGCCAGTCGACGTAATTCGCGACCGCGACCGGGTTCCGGCCGTCGTGCAGCAGGGTGACCAGACGGTCCGGGTCCCGGTACGCCAAAGGGCGCAGCACCACCGCGTTCACTACACTGAAAACGGCGGTGTTGGCGCCGATTCCGAGCGCCAGCGCCAGCGCCGCCGCTGCGGTGAATCCGGGGGCGCGCCGCATCGCGCGCACCGCATAGCGCAAGTCCTGTAACAGCATCCGGTCTCCTCTGCGGTTGGACTGGCGATGCGCCGGAAAGTTAGGGACTGCCGTTACCGGAGGGCGGCCCGTGCCTTCACTTCTTCGCCCCAGACCAGCGGGTCCGGGCCGGAGAGCTGCAGGAAGAGGCGGTAGTCGGCCTTCGCCGCCTCGCTACTGCCGCCGGCTGCGGCGCGCAGGTAGTAGAGGCGGGGGAAGTAGAGCGAGACCAGTGCGCCCGGTCCCGCAGCCGGAGGGATCGGATTCCAGCGAAGGAGCGTTGCAGCATCGCGCGGGGCGCCGGTTTCGAGGAGTGTCCAGGCGAGCGCAACCGGGGCCGTGGGATCGGCGTCGGGACCGCCGGTCTCGTAGAGCGCCTTCCAGAACGGGGATGCCGCGCCAAAATTTCGGTCGAATACGAGGGCGGCGCCGACAAGCGTCTCGCGAAGATGTACCGGCGGAGGGCCCGGCAGTTCCGTGATGCGCCGGATCCATTCCGCAGGCGGGGCGGCAGGCTGCAGAAGGAAGCGCGGAATCGCTGCCGCCGCCGTTGGCTGTGCTTTTGCGGCGGCAGTGGCGGCGGCCCCGCGGTCACCCAGCATCAGGTACCAGATCGAAAGCTCGCTGTAGCCCCGCGCAGCGAGAGGCTGCGGGGCGCCGGCGGCTGTCTCTTCCATTTCGCGGCAGGCCTGCCGCCGTCGTCCGCTGAGCCATGACCACTCCGCGACCAGCAGCGGCGCCTGCGGATCGTGTGCCGCGGCGCGGGCATCGGCATATTGTTTGGCCAGGACGCCGGCTCCGGCAATGTCGCCCGACATCAGACGCGCCATCGCCGCCTTGAACAGGTCGCCGTGGTTGAGGAAGCCCGGCGCCTTCTTCTCCGCCGCCAGGTAGTATTCTTCCGCTTCGCGGAGCTTGCCGGAAACCAGGCTGACGTCGCCCATGGAATCGATGGGGTTCGGGTCGGCCGGGCGAAGCGACCGGTATCGCCGCAAAGCGGTCAGGGCCGCGGGCAAATCGCCGGCATAAGTGGATGCATAGCCGAGCTGGTTCCAGGCCGCCACATCGGTGGGATCGAGATCGACCGCGCTGCGGTACGCGCTCGCCGATTTCGCGTAGTCGTGCGCGGCCATGAGATTGTCGGCCAGCGAGCGCCACGCCTCCATATCGCGCGGAGCAGTCGCCGTCAGCGCCGTCAGCGCCTGGATCCGTGGCGCACGATCTCCGCCGAGATTGGCGAGTTGGACTCGAATCCTTGCGCGATCGTACGCTCCGAGAGCTTCCCCGCGGGCCATCGCCGATTGCAGAACGCCGGTAGCGCCGGCGAGATCCCGGCTTTGCGCCTTCAGCCCCGCGAGCATTTCGTAGGCGGGGCCGAAGTTCGGATCGGACGCAATGGCCTCCTCGAGTTTCGGAATCGCCGCATCACCGTGCACCTCCAGCGCGCCGGCATACGCACGCAGCGCATCCGTGTTGCGGGTGCTGTAGGGAAGCACCGACGGGGAGATCTGGAGCGCGAGCGCCGTTGCGGCATCGTACACATCCGGCGCCGAAGCGGAAAGCACTTGCGTCATCCGCCGGGTAATCGGGTCCTCGATCGTGACCCGAACGTCGATCCGGCCCGGCCGTGCGACGTAATCGCCATAAAGGATTGCCGTAGCTCCCAGGGCCAGCGCAAGGGGACGCTCGGCGGAGATGCCCGGGGCCGAAACCGGCTCCATACCGAATGCCGCTCCATAACTGTGCATCCGGGATGAAGGAATGACGGCGAGCAACGGCGAGCCGGAGAGTTCCGAAGTGACGATCTCGCTGAAGGCCCTTCCCATCCAATCCGTAGCGGGATCGGGCCCGAGGTTTTCAAAGCGGAGCACCGCCATTTTTGTGACGGATGGCTCGGCCGGCTTGCGGCTGCACGCGATCGCGAAGATGCAGAAACAGACGACCGCCGGGGCCCTAAAGAACACGCGGTTCCCTGGCCAGGAGCTCCTTAAACTCGGGAAGATCCTTCAGCCCGGCGAATTCAGGCACTTCGTCGAGCTGTTTCTTCTCCTTGAAGCCCTCTTCGAGCGCTTTGCGCAGATACTGGATCGCCAGTTCGTTACGCCCGTCTTTCGCGTACAGCTTGGCGACATAGAAGTGATACTTCGCGCGCTCTTCGACCGTGCGCTCCTCCAGCAACACTCCGTAATTGCCGTGGCGCTCGAAGACCTGCGGATCCATCTGCAGGGCCACCTGGTAAGCCTTAGTCGCTTCGTCGTACTTCTTGCGCGCGAAATAGGCAGTCCCCAGGTTCATGTAGATGGATGCCGATTTCGACTCGTTCGGCGCGATCTTCAGCGCTTTGTTATACCAACTGATCGATCGCCGGTAGCTCTTCTGGGCGTAGTACACGGTCCCGAGATTGTTCATCGCCTCCATATAATCCTTCTTCAGCTTGAGCGACTTCTCGTAGCTTTTCTTGGCATTATCGAGTTGCTGCATCTGGTGGTAGGCGATGCCGATCTTGTTCCACAGAACGGGATCGGTGGGAGAGCCGGATCGGAAGGCATCGATTGCCTCGCGGTACATCTTCCGGGCCATGAAGATGTCGCCGCGGGTTTCGGGTTTGAGTTGCGGGTCCTGCCGTCCGGCAGCGGGTGCGGCAGGTGATACCCGGTCCAACGGGGAACTGGTCTGTGCCGAAGCCATCATCGAACCGAACAGGATCGCGAGTCCGGGCACAAGACATCGAGGAAGCATGAAGGCCACCCCCTTCGTTTTATTTAAACACACCGATTAGACGCCGGAAGAAGCCCTTTTTCTCCTCCTTCTTGGGCGCGGCGGCTGGTGGGACGGGAGGAGCCGCCGTAACGGCGTGCGCGGGACCGCCCTGGCGGATGGCGCGTTTGGAAAGCTCGGAAGGCTGCACCTGCCCGTTGCCTTCCGAACCGCTGATACGCGGAGCGGTGTCCCCCTCGGCCGAGGGCTTAGGCTGTGCCACTTCCCAGCCCGATACGGTCGTCACCTGGCGTCCTCCGCCGTGCAGCGGACAACTGGTAACCGGCTGCGTCCCCGCGATATAGACCTCCTGCCTGGTGGTGGGGCAGGCGGGAGTGGCCAACATGCCGGACTGCGGGTCGATGGAGACCGAAACGATTCCTTCGGGCGCATCGAATGGCTTCGTGTCGCGATACTCGCGGTAGGTGGCCGCGCGCTTCATGAATTCCGCCCAGATGGGCGCCGCCGAATGGGCGCCTTCGAGGTTCAGTTCCTTGTTATCGTCAAACCCCACCCAGACCACGCAAAGAAGTTCGGAAGTGTACCCCGCGAACCAACCGTCGTGCGAAGTGCCGGTTTTTCCAGCAGCCGGGAAATCGATGTTGTAGCGTGCGCGAACACCTGCCGCGGTGCCGGTGCGGAGAACTTCCTCCATCAGCGAAGTCATCAAGTAAGACACTCGCGGGTCGAGCACCTGCTTATCCTGCACCTTGTCCTTGAAGAGGGTCTTGCCTTCCTGAGAACGCACCGAGCGCAGCAGGCTCGCTTTGATGAAATCGCCATGGTTCGCGAAGATGGTGTACGCACTGGCGGCTTCAAGCGGTGTGACTTCGTAGGCGCCCAGGGCGACTGCCGGGGTGGGTTGAATCTTGTAGTTCATGCCGGCCCGGTTCGCCATCTCCACCACGTTGTCGTAGCCGACCATTTCGGCCACCTTCACGGTGGCAACATTCAGCGAGTGCGCCAGGGCATCCCGCAGGGTCACCTCGCCATAGAACTTGTGCTCGAAGTTGCTTGGTTCATAGGGCTTGCCGTCGAACCAGAAGGTGGTCGGCTGGTCCAGCACCATGGTGCTCGGGGTCAGGATGTGGGGACCGCCTTCGACCGCGGTATCCATGGCCGCCGCATAGACGAACGGCTTGAAAATCGAACCGGGTTGGCGCTTCGCCATCACGTGGTTCAACTGGCTCACGCCGTAGTTGCGCCCGCCGACCAGCGCTTTGACCTCGCCCGTATGCGGATCGATCGCCACCAGGGCGACCTGCGCTTCCGGCGGCTTCTGGCCGCGGAAACGCCGCTGCTTCTTGATCTGGGCGTCCACGTTCTCCATGCCGTCGCGGACCGCATCCGTGGCGGCGCGCTGCAGGTTCATGTCTAGCGTGGTGTAAACGCGGAAGGCGTTGGAGCGGAAATCCGTGTCCTGGAACTGGTTCTGGAGCGTGTCGGTCACCAGGTCCACGAAGTAGGGCGCCTCCACCGATTGCGCGGCCCCCTTGGCCACCGTGAGCGGGGCGGCGGTTGCCAGTTGATAGTCGTGATCGTTGACGAAGTCGTTCTCCTTCATCAACTTGAGGACGATGTTCCGGCGCTCCGTCATGCGGTCGGGATGGCGGAACGGGTCGAAATAACCCGGGCGCTGGATCATGCCCGCGAGTTCGGCGGCTTCGGGGAGGCTGATCTGGCTGAGGTCCTTGCCCAGGTAGACCTCAGCCGCCTGCCCGAAGCCGCGGATGTTGTAGGTCCCGCGCCAGCCCAAGTCGATCTGGTTGGCGTAGTCCTCGAAAATCTCTTCCTTGGAAAGCCTCTGCTCCAACTGCAGCGTGATAATCATCTCGGCCAGTTTGCGGGTCCATCGCTTCTGCTGGTCGAGCCAGAACATGCGGGCCAACTGCTGGCTCAGCGTCGAGGCGCCCTGGTCTTTGCGTCCCTCCCGGAGATCGACATAGGCGGCCTTGATGATGCGGATCGGGTCGAACCCGGCGTGCTGGAAGAAGCGCTTGTCCTCGGCCGAGGTGACGGCCTGCACCAGGACGGGCGGTATATCGCGGAATGCCACCATCCGGCGCTTCTCGCGCACTCCGGAGACGTTCGTGATGAGCTGCGGTTCGAGTTGATACTGGCTGCGCTGCGTGTTGTCCCGCAGCGAGACGATCTGCGAGATCTTGCCGCTGGCGAACTTGACGAGTCCGGCTTCCTGGTCGAAATACGATTCCACCTGCGGGAAAATTTCGATTGCATCCGGCCGCATCCGGTAATAGCCGATAGGATTGCTCTGCGACTCGGAGTATCCGCCGCGCCGCAGGTCGGCCGCGATTTCGGCCGCGCCGATCGGGTCGCCCACCGCTATCGTTTCCGGTGCGGCGAAGATTTTGGCGGTGTTCGCGAAAGGACCCGAACGCAGTTTTTGGTCGATTACCTGGGAGTACTTGTGATAGTAATACGTGAACGTGCCCAGCCCCACGATGGCGAACAACGCAACCCCGACGATCAGGACGCGTCCGACGGGCCCCAAGGCAAACCGGGCGAGGCCCGAATGGCGGGGGATCCGAACTTTCATTTCACGCTTGCCGGCGGGCTTCACGGTCTTGGGCACTAACTTTGATTCTCGCATGTTGGGGAGAGCGGGGGACTTGCCGCGCTAGCGCGAACTGGAAGCCGGGTGGAAGTGCAGATCGACGGTGTAGCCGGGAAAATCGACTCGCACAAAATATCGGATATCCAGGTTTTGTAACGTCCCATCCGGCGAGCGCTTGATGAGCACGTTATCTGCCAGAACCGGAAGTTCCAGTGTGTGAGCGCGATCCAGAAGCATCAGGCGTACCTGATCGTCCGATTTGGCTTGCTCGGACGCGGATCGTGTCAATTGAGCCACGTAATTTTGGAATTCGAAATTACGGAAGTACACGGGGGCGAGCCTCGCGAGCAGCAAGACCATGCCCGCGAGGATCAACCCCGCCAATGCGACGCGCCAGGGCGCGACGCCGCTCAGGATTCGTCGCCCGGATCCTTGGTCGTTGCGCAGAGTTCCTCCCAGATATCGTCCGAATTCGGGGTCCACTCGGGATTGGCCAGCCCGGAGATCTGCAACTCCTCTTCCTTTAGCGTCCCGTGCCCGTAGGGGCAGATATATTCGATGCGTGGATAGCCGAACTGCAGCATCCGGCTCCAGGATCCGGTAGCGACGGGCATGCGCAGATGGCGCAGGCACACCCGGCAGCGATAGCGCTGGTCCCAAATGATGAGGTAGACGGCGCCGGTGCAAAGAAGAAACCACAGCAGGACCGCGAGCGTATAGCCGAGGTCATACGCGAATCGCGGCGGCATGTACGAGAAAAAGCCCGGTTCCGGCGGCCAATACCAGTTGAGCAACGCTAGTAAGGCATATAACGACACGGCGGCCACGGCCAGTTTCCCGGCGAAATACCCCCAGTAGCGCATACCGTATAGACTCTCCTCCCCTGCCTTTAGTTTCTAAATGAACAGGCGGTAGCGCAAGAGGACGATTCCCCGGTTAGTGTTAGTGGCGAACCAAATTCCGCAGAATGAAGAAAACATTGGCGGGCCGCTCCGCCAGGCGCCGCATGTAGTAGGGGTACCAGGCGCGGCCGAACGGCACGTACAGGCGGAGACGGTAGCCTTCCGCGATCAATTGGCGCTGGAGATCGCGGCGAATCCCGTAGAGCA
Organism: Bryobacterales bacterium; assembly: GCA_963796485.1. Classification (GTDB taxonomy): domain Bacteria; phylum Acidobacteriota; class Terriglobia; order Bryobacterales; family Bryobacteraceae; genus CAWCDJ01. The sequence continues at coordinate 2,064,960 of CAWCLV010000001.1, read as the reverse complement.
TCTGGAACTCGAAGGCATCTTTGGAGATCTTCCGCTCCGCAGCGAACGCCGTGGTTGCCTCGATCATGGCTTCGTCGTGGGTGGCGATCGCCGGATACGTGCCGCTCGCCAGCAGGATCTTCATCAGTTCCACGAAGTTGCGGTCCACGTCGGCTTTATGGGGAAAAGCGACCCCGGGCGGCTCGAGATACGCGCCCTTGCACAACCGGACGCGGATCCCGCGCGCGCAAAGCTCTTCGACATCCTTGCGGCTGCGACGCAGGTACGCCTGGATGACAACGCCCACGACCGGGTGGCGGCCGAACAGCGTCCTAACGAGGTGGAGCGTCCGGTCGGTGTATTCGCTCGATTCCATATCCACCCGGACGAAGCTGCCGAGTTCGGCGGCCCGGCAAGCCAGGATCCCGACGTTGGCCAGGCACTGTTCGGCTGAGAGATCCAGTCCGAACTGGGTCAGTTTCAACGAGACATTTCCCTGAATACCGGAATCGTGGATGGCGGAGAGCGTTCCCACGTAGACGTCGCGGGCCTGGGCGGCCTCCTCGAGGCTGGTGACGCTCTCGCCAAGGCAGTCCAGCGTTACAGTGATGCCCTCGGAGTTGAGTTTCCGGCTGACCGCCAGCGCCTGATCCAGGGTCTCTCCCGCCACAAACCGGGTGGCGAGCCGCTTAGCCAGTGATGAGGTTTCCATCCACCTGCGCAAGTGCTTTTGGCGCGACAAAAAGAGAAAGAAGCTGCGCACGAGTTCAGACTAACACCATGCATCGAAAGGAAAGGGCAGGCGCGTTTATACGGCCTGCCCCGAGATTTGCCCCGAGATGTGTTACATCCGTGGCCAGCCCTTGAGGGGAGGGCCGCGATGCCCGACCGGGTCTAAAAAACCAACCGGCCCGAAATCTGCATGCGGCGAGCTTCCGTGCCGTCTGGCGGAATCGCGGCGCCGGACGGGATGTACAGGTTTTGTGGCGCCGCCGTGATCACGCCCTTCGATTCGGTATAGGCCCGATTGCTGGTGTAGCCCGTCGCCGCCCAGGTGTTCGCAAGATTGAACGCTTCGAAGTTGAGATAGAGCTGGCACCGTTCGCGGATCGGAATGACCTTGCTGAGGCGCGCATCAGACCGATACATCGCGGGGTAGTAATAATTGTTTACCGGCAGCCACGGCACGCGGGAACTGAGGCCGGAGCCATTCAGGCTGTAGTTGGAAAACATGCCCGAAACGGGAGTATCCGAAAGGTAGACGATCGTGCTGCCGTAGGGGTGGCCGCTCTGCATCGTGGTGATGGAGGATAGCTGCCAGTTGTTCACGAAGTACTTGTAGAAGGCGCCGCTGCGGTGCGTGAACGTCGGCGCCCAAACCCAGGAGAGCGCCAGGCGGTGCCGCTGATCGAGCGTGCCGCTGCCCTTGTCGCCCTTATAGTCCCCGTTGTTCAGCCAGTACGACGCGCCGCTAAGCCACAGGTTGTTGGTGCTCTCTCCGTAGCTCTGGCCGTCGTCGATTTCGTGCGACCAGGTGTACGAGGCCAGGGCCTGGATCCCGTGGCTGAAGCGCTTATTTATCTCGACAGCCAGCCCGTTGTAGTAGCTGTTGACGCCGTTTTCGGCGTAGGCGATCGTGTTGTATCGGGTATCCGGACGCTTGCCGGTATAGACCGGAGTCGTGTACGCGCCGATCGGGCTGCCGCTTGCGTCGTTGATTGTATAGGTGAAGTTGCTCGTGGCGGTTGGCAGATTCAGGTCGCGCACGCCATACAGTTGCACGCCGCGGCTCCAGAGGTAGGAAACGGTCATAGCGATGTCCGACGCAAGTTGACGCTGGATACCGATGTTGCCCTGCTGGGAGTACGGAGTCTTCAGGTTGGGGGCGAGCATCTGGATGCTGGCGGCGGCGACGTTGCCGCCGGCGGGCATCGAGGTGAGGGTGTTGGGGAAGACCGGACCAGCCGCCAGTTGCGCGGACTGCGTCGCAGCCAGGGAAACGCTGGTCTGGTACACGCCGTTGCCGGTGGTGAACAGGTTGTCAATGGTCCCACCCTGGAAACGCGCATAGAACATGCCATAGCCGCCCTGGATGACCGTCTTGTCGTTCAGTTTGTATGCCAGGCCGAGGCGCGGCGCCAGGTTGGTGGGCGAAGACGGCACGTGGCACGTGAGCGGATAATCGTGATTGCAGGTTGCCGGCTGCGGCAACTGCGCGTACTCGTAGCGGGCGCCGTAGTTCACAGTCAGTCTTTTGGTGGCGCGCCACTGGTCTTGCAGGTAGAAGCCGTAGTCGTTCATCCTGTAGTCCATGGCGCCGTTGCCGAACGTCTGCGAATAGCTGTTCCAGTACTTGGTGCCGGCGGTGTTCCCGCTGTAGTCCAGCGCAAACGCGTTGACAGTCTGGTAGCTGTAGCTGCCAAAAAAGTTGCTGATGTAGTAGACGTAGTCTTCCGTGGTCGCGATATCAGCGCCGAACTTGATGGTGTGGGAGCCCTTTGTCCAGGTGGCATTGTCCTGGAATTGGTAGCGCAGTTCGCTGGGCTCGACGCGCGGCAGGTAGTTGGCCGGCCCGAGTTGCGTGCCGTTTGCCGACACCTGGAGGAAGCCCAGGCCGCCACCCAGCAGCCCATTGTCGAAAGTGTCGGCCTGACGGTCGCCCGCCAGCCCGAAGCGTAGCTCGTTCACAAAGCTGGAATTCGGCACGGTGGTCCATACCAGCCGTCCGTTCTTCACCGTTACGGCGTCGTCCCCATTGCCGGTCAGAGCGGAGCCGCTGGTCGAGGAAACTGCGCTCTGGATGCCGTTGGGCGACAGGTCGTGCAGGAAGTTGAAGCTGGCGCTGAAAGAGTTGTGGTCGGAGAAGTGGTAATCCAGCTTGCCGAAGTAAAGTTCCTGCCTGATCTCGCGCGGAATCTGCCCGTAGAATCGCGGCAGGAGCGCGTTGATGGCTGAGCACTGGGCGGGGGTGGCGGCGGGCTGACTGCCGCTGGCGACGCCGCAGCTTTTCCAGGTCTGCGTCGTGGGATCGACGGCCACCGTGCTGAGGCTCGACGTCATCGGGAAATTGCGCCGTGTCACTTCGGTGTTGAGGAAGTAGAACAGCTTGTCCTTCTTGATCGCCCCACCGACCGAACCGCCGACCTGCTGGCGCTTCTCCGGCGGAATGAAGGTGCTGAAGGGATCGCGTGCGTTGAACCCCGTGCTGCGGTAGAACCAGTAAGCGGTGCCGTGAAGATCGTTGGTGCCGCTCTTGGTCACCGTGTTGACGATGCCGCCCATCGCGCGGCCGTATTCGGCCGAGTAGTTGGAAGAAACCACCTGAAATTCCTGCACGGCGTCCTGCGAGATCTGCGCCGAGATGCGCGTGCGACCCGCATTCTCGTTATAGAACTGCTCGGTGGTATCCGTGCCGTCCACCAGGAAAGAGTTCTGCCCGGCCACGCCGCGGAAGGTGAGCAGGCCGTAATTGCCGTCGCTGCTCACACCCGGCTTCAGCAGGACGAAGGTGTCCACCCTGCGCCCGTTGATCGGCAGATCCTGGATCGACCGGGAATCGACCACGCCCGAAACGTCGGACTTGGTGTCTTCCACCAGCGGAGCTACGGCGACGACTTCCACCTTGGTGCTGCTCTCTGCCACCGCGAGTTTGATCTCGAGGCTCAGGTTCTGGCCGACTTTGAGTTCCAAGTTGCGCGCCTCATAGCCGGCGAACCCGGTGACCTGCACGGATACCTTGTATCCTGCCGCCGGGGTGAGCGCCGGCGCAGTGAACAGGCCGGCGTCGTTGGTGGATATTTCGCGCACCATACCGTTGGTTTCATTGGAAACCGTGACTTTGGCGTTGGGGACCGAGGCCCCGGAAGCGTCCCGGACCACCCCGGAAATCACAGCCAAACCTGCCGACTGGCCAAACGCCCAGGCGGAGAAGCACAACAACAGAAAAACGACTTTTAACCTCATTCAGACCTCAATTAGGGGAAGGTGCCAAATAGAGTAGCAAATCTCAGTTTCGGTTTCATTACACACAAATGGTCTGGAATTCCGTTTACCGCCGGAAATGGCATACTGGTTCGTGCAGCCTTCGATGAACACACTGGCGGAGCGACTGGCGGCGGTTCGCGTCCGCATGGCCTCCGCTGCCGAACGGGTTGGGAGGGATCCCTCCACGGTCCTTTTGCTGGCCGTGACCAAGGTGTTTCCGGCCGACTTCATCCGCGAAGCGCACCAGCTCGGCTTGCGCGAATTCGGCGAAAACTACGTGCAGGAGTTCGAGGGCAAAGCGCCGCTGGTTTCCGGGCTCGCGGGCGCCCGCTTCCACCTCATCGGGCATCTGCAATCGAACAAAGCGCGAAAAGCGGTGGACCTGTTCCAGGTGGTACAGACGGTGGACACGCCCAAACTCGCGCACCGCCTGGACGAAGCCGGGCGGCCGCTCGACGTCATGCTGGAGGTGAAGCTCTCGAGCGAGCAGGCCAAAAGCGGAGCCGATCCGGAGACGCTGCCCGAACTGATCGCCGCGGTCCGCGAGTGTTCGAACCTGCGGCTTTTGGGGTTAATGACGATGCCGCCATGGTCGGACGATTCGGAGGCCTCCCGTCCCTATTTCCGCCGCCTGCGGGAACTGGGGGACCGGCACGCCCTGGCGCAGCTTTCGATGGGGATGTCGCACGACCTGGAGACCGCCATCGAAGAAGGGTCCACTTGCGTGCGCGTCGGCACGGCCTTGTTCGGGAAGCGTAAGAAGACGTGACGGTTGGGTTTTACGCGCCCCTCCCGCCGGCGCGAACGGGAGTGGCGGATTACGCGGCGGCGCTGCTCGAAGGCTTGCGGCGGCTGGGACCGGTGGAGGTCGCGCCCGCTCGGTGCGACGTGGCTCTCTATCACCTCGGCAACAACGCGCTGCATGCCGGAATTTACCGGCGCGCATTGCAACAGCCGGGTGTGGCGGTGCTCCACGACGCCGTGCTCCACCATTTTCTGCTCGGCCAACTCGGAGAACAGGCTTACATCGAAGAGTTCGTTTATAACTACGGCGAATGGCACCGTGGTTTGGCGCAGGAGTTATGGCGCGGGCGGGCGGGTTCCGCTTCCGACCGCCGTTACTTCGATTACCCCATGCTGCGGCGCGCCGCGGAAACCGCGCGCGCGGTGGTGGTCCACAATGCCGCCGCGGCGGAGGCCGTCCGCAAGCACGCGCCCGGCGTAAAAGTCGTCGAGATCCCTCACCTGTTCGTGCCTCCGGCGCTCCCGTCCGAAGCCGAGGTGGTTCGTTTCCGGCAGCGGCTCGGCGTAGAGCCGGACGTCTTTCTTTTCGGCGTATTCGGGTACCTGAGGGAATCCAAGCGGCTGGTCCCGGTGCTGAAAGCCCAACGCGAACTGAGACGGGGCGGAACCCGCTCGGCGCTGCTGGTGGCAGGCGAGTTTGTGTCCCCGGACCTGGAGAGCGCGGTTGAGCCGCTGCTTCAGGAAACCGGGGTGGTCCGCCTGCCGCACCTGCCCGAGCGCGCGTTCTGGACGGCTGCCGCGGCGGTGGATGCCTGTATTAACCTGAGATACCCAGCCGCGGGCGAGACCTCCGGGATCGCCATCCGGCTGATGGGGATCGGCAAACCGGTGCTGGTGACGGAGTCGGAGGAGGTCGCGCGCTTTCCCGAGGACGCGTGCCTTCGGGTCGCCCCGGGACCGCCGGAATTCGATTCGCTCACCGCGCACATGCTTCTGCTAACATCTATGAACACGGTGGCGCGTGCGATCGGCCAACGGGGAGCGACGCACATCCGAGAGCAGCACCGCCTGGATGTCATCTCCAAACAGTATTGGGAGTTGATATGCGATTCCTGCGCCTGATCACACTTTGCAGTGCCACCCTGGCGGCCTCTTCGCAGCCTGCGGTGCGGAGCCTGCACGTGCTGATCCCGATGCGGGACGGCGCCAAGCTGGCGGCCAACGTGTTCCTGCCCGGCAAGCCCGGCCATCTCCCGGTGATTCTCGAACGCACTCCTTACGGGAAGGGCGCCGCGATCACGCCGAATTTTCAGGCGCTGGTGGATCACGGTTACGCCGTCGTGTTGCAGGACGTGCGCGGGCGCTACGGATCGGAGGGCGTCTTCGATCCGCTGCGGCAGGAAACGGCCGACGGCGACGACACCTTGAACTGGATCGCGCGGCAGCCATGGTCCAACGGCAAGATCGGGATGACCGGCGGCTCTTACCGCGGCATCGTGCAGTGGAAAGCCGCGCTGGCCGGGAATCCGCACCTCAAGGCGATCTTCCCGGTGGTCTCCGGCTACGACGACTATCGCGACCGCTTCTATTCCACCGGCGGCGCCATGAAGCTCGGCAACCGCCTGCTCTGGATGTCCGAGAACATGAAAGCGCCGGGTTACCAGCCGGATTTCTCGAAGTTCGTCCTGCACCTGCCGCTGCGCACCGCGGATATTGCCGCCACCGGCTGGACCACGAGGATGTACCGGGACGCCGCCGCGCATCCCGCGTTCGACGCTTTCTGGCGAGCGATCAGCGTGAGGGAGCAGTTGTCGAAGATCAAAGTCCCGGCCTTCGCCGTGGGCGGGTGGTACGACAATTTTGCGCAGAGCGACCTGGAGGCTTATGCTGCGCTGCACAAGACCAACGGATTGAACCGTGTGCTGATCGGCCCCTGGCCGCACAACATGTCGTACCGGTTCAAGGACGCGGATTTCGGGCCGGAGGCCGGTGTGCCGCTCCGCAGCATGCAACTCGACTGGTTCGACCAGTGGCTGATGGGGAGAGACACCAGGATCGCCTCGGAGCCGCCGGTGCAACTCTTTGTAATGGGTTCGAACCGCTGGTTCGAGGGCCGCGAATGGCCGCCCCGCGATGCCCGTCCGGCTAACTTCTACCTGGATGGCGAAGGCAGCGCCAATACCGCCGCGGGCGACGGCGTCCTGACCGAGCGCAACCCGCGCCACCAGGGCCGGGACCAATATGTCTTCGATCCGCACGACCCCGTTCCCACTCGCGGCGGAGCGGTCTGCTGCAATCCGAAGATCTTCCCCTGGGGGCCCATGGACCAGCGGCCCGTCGAACAGCGAAAGGACGTGCTGGTGTACACCAGCCACCCGCTCCGGGAAGACTTCGAAGTGATCGGCCCGGTGCAGGCCGTCCTCTACGTGGCCACGAGCGCCCGCGATACCGATTTCACCGCGAAACTGGTGGACGTCGCTCCGGATGGCTACGCGCGGAATCTCACTGATGGAATCCTCCGCTTGCGCTACCGCAATTCCCTGGAGCATCCGGAATTGGCGAAACCGGGAGAGGTCTACCGCATAACAGTGGATGCCGGGGTCACCGGCAACACGTTCCTGAAAGGCCACCGGATCCGCCTGGAGGTGGCCAGCAGCAACTTTCCGAGATTCGACCGCAACCTGAATACCGGCGGACCGATCGCCAGCGAAACACGGATGCTCAAGGCGTCCCAGACCATCTACCACGACCGTGAGCACCCGTCGCACCTGGTGCTGATGGTGATGCCGGCGCGCGATTAGTTGTTCGTGCCCGCGGGAGCGCCCTTCACGTACTTATCGAACCAGGCGAATTTCTCCCAGAGCACGTGCTCCACCGTCTCTTTGGCGCGGTAGCCGTGCGCCTCGAACGGCAGGAACACGAGCCGGACCGTGCCGCCGTTGCCGCGAACCGCCTGGTACATGCGGTCGGACTGGATCGGGAAGGTGCCGTCGTTATCGTCCGCCTCTCCGTGGATCAGCAGGATCGGCGTCTTGATCTTATCGGCATACATGAACGGCGACATCTTTAAATAGATGTCTGGCGCCTGCCAGATCGTGCGGCGCTCGCTTTGGAAGCCGAACGGAGTGAGCGTGCGGTTGTGCGCGCCGCTTTCCGCCACGCCGGCTTTGAACAGGTCGCAGTGCGCCAGCAGGTTGGCGGTCATGAAGGCGCCGTAGCTGTGGCCGCCCACGCCTACGCGGTTGCGGTCGGTGACGCCCATCTCCACGGCCTTATCGATTGCCGCTCTGGCGTCGGCCACGATCTGGTCGATGTAGGAATTGTTCACCGTGTCGGGGTCGTTGCCCACCACGGGCATCGAGGCGTTGTCGAGCACGGCGAAGCCATCGAGCACGTGGAAAATCTGGGAGTAGCCCGTGACCTCGGTGAAGCGTTTGGTGGATCCGCTGACCTGCCCCGCGGTATCGGCGTCGCCGAATTCGCGTGGATAGGCCCAGACGATCGTCGGTAGTGGCGTGCCCTTCTTGTAGTCGGGCGGCAGATAGAGGTCGAACGAGAGCGGCACTCCGTCGGCGCGCTTATACGTCACGAGCTGTTTGGTGACCTTGCGGAAGATCGGCTGCGGATCCGGGAACTTCGTGACCGCTGCCATCTGGCCCGCAGCAGTCCGCACGAAGTAGTTGGGCGGCTCGGTCGGGCTTTCGCGGCGGGTGAGATACTTCGCGGCATGATCGTCGAGCAGCGCCACGACGGTCTCGTAATGGTCGTCGTCGCACCGGAAGAGGCGCTCGGATTTTAGCGTCGCCAGGTTGAAGCGATCCAGGAAGGGATGGTCGCCGGTGGGCGATGCGCCGGCCCCAGTGAGGTAGAGGTTGTCGCCGTCCATCAGGATGGCGGCGCTGCCGTTCGGCATCGGGGTATCGACCGGGCGGCCGGGGTCGCGGTAGCGGTCCTGGCTGTTGCGGCTCCAGATGAGGCGCGGTTCGCCCGGTTTATCGAGGTCGATCTGGAATGTCCGGACGCGGCGCGTGCGGCGCTCGGAATCGTCCACCAGGGCGATCGCGCCCTTCGCGGCCATCTGGATCCCGGCGAAGCGCTGCTCGGTTTGGAAGATCTCGCGGGGTTCGCCGCTGAAGGGAGCGCTCAGGGCTACGATGCGGTCGCGATGGGGCACGCGGGTCCGCAGGTCGCCGCCGTCCAGCGCCTCCACCCAGAGCACAGTGGCCGGCGCACTCGGGCGCCACTGCGCGCTCCGCGGCCCGGTCGCCACTCCGCTGATAGGCACTTTATCTTCCAGGGGCAGGCTGGCGACTTTTCGGACCACCTTGCCGGTGTGGTCCCAGATCTCGATCTCTTTCGGGAATTCGCGGTACTGGTGCAGGTACGAGAACGGGCGGTGAATCGTGCTGACGAGGAAGTAGCGGCCGTCGGGGGAGATGCGGGCGGAGTCGATGATTCCGGCCTTGCCCACCGGGGCGGCGTGGCCGGTCGCGAGATCGACCTTGGCGAGCTGCGAAGTGGCGTAGTATTCCCAGAGGTTCTCGTCATGCGGCGTCTGCAGCATGTCTTCGTGGGTGACGACCGGGGCGGCGCCGCCCAGGCTTTCCTGAACATGCGGGCCCGTGGGGACGAGGGGCTCGCGAGGCGCCGGACCGCGGTTGGGCCGCACCATCTGTATAAGGAGGCCCTTACCGCCGGGCAGCCACTGAACCGGTCCGCCGCCGCCTCCGAAGCCGCCGCGTCCTCCGCCTCCGGCGAAAGCGCTGCCCATCACCTCATTAATGCGGACGCCTTCGACCCTGTGCGTCTTCCCGGTAGCCGTGTCGCCGATCCAGAGCTCGATGCCGGCCGCCGTCGTGTTCGTGAACGCGAAGTGCGCCCCATCCGGGCTCCAGCGGGCTCCGCTGAGCTTCGGGTTGGGAGGCAGTTCGACTTTGATCTCGGTGCCTTCGGGAAGCTTCCGGAGGACGAGGGAACTGTTGAACGTCGCATTGTGGAGGCCGTTCGTTTTGGGGTTAATCCGCTGCCCGGCCAGGCGCAGCATGGGCTGGCTGAGTTCCGCGATAGGCGGGTAGCGCACCGGACTGCCCTGAATAGCGTATGTGCGGGCCGGGCTGATGGAAAGGGTTGGCGTCGGCGGCGCATTGAGAGCGTCGAGCACAGCCTGCGGTGGCTTGCGGTATACTTCGGCGGCAGTCAGCGCCAGGACCGGGACAAATACGGCAAGGGCGGCTTTGGTGGCAAACTTCATAGGAGTAACGAAGATGGTAGGAGACGGACGGGCGGATGTCAAACCCGGTGCTCCGATTGACTTTACGTGCTCCGGCGCGCTATTTTGCTTTTAGACCTTTCTCGATCCGGCGCGGTAGCCAAGTGGTAAGGCAAAGGTCTGCAAAACCTTTATACGTCGGTTCGACTCCGACCCGCGCCTCCAAATTCAAGTCTTTTTGGTCCCGGGCACGAACACGAAGCCGCCGATCAGCAGCGCCGCGATCGCCGGGTACGCCAACTCAAATACCGCCGCCACCCACTGCGAGCCCGAAGGATAGGGCCGTCCGTACTCGATCCGGCCGCCCCGGCCCGAGGTTGTAGCTTCCGCCGCCACCACCGCCGCCGCCCGTACCGGGACGGATACCCTGGCGCATTCGTCCCAGTCGCTCCTCTCTCGCTGCCCGCGCTTGCGGCGGTTCTTGTGGTGGCCGCGTTTGCCACTGCTCCAGCGCGCCTTGCGCCACGTTCAGGGCGGCGGCGGGCAAGGTATCTACCAGTTCGTGCAGTCGGGTGCGATCGGGCATGATCGGGTTGTACATCTGGGCGGGTCAAGGAGGTTTTCTGAGGTAACCCCGTTTATCACTCGGCATCCGGTTGCGGCGGCTGAACACAAATCCCAGCCCCGTCGAACGACGTAAACGCGGAACCGCTGATACCTCCGCTACCTCCGCCAGCCACGCCCAGGGTGATCGTCAGGTTGGCATTAACTCGTGAAGTGGAAGATCCGGGTGAAAACGTCCCGCACTCCGCAACTTGTGGGAACTGGCTCGGCAGTTGGACGTTAATCTGGTACAGTCCGACCTGGCCGGGTGTCAACCCGACGAAGGTAGGTTTGAGCGCGGCATTCGCCGAGGGGCCAAAGTAAGATATTGCCGGAGTGGCGTTGGGACGAAAATCGTATTGGAGGTAGACCGGCCGCTCCACGGTCGCGGCTGGTGAGGGCGATACATCCCCGGTTTGGACCGGCCCGCTCGGAAGCCCCATTCCCACGGCATAAATGACGACTTCCTCTCCGGGACGCGCCGGATCCGTCGAGGTCACATTGCTGCCGTCAGCGTGTGTAACCATAGCTCGACATGGCTGGGATCCTCGTCGATGCACCGAACCACGGAAAAAGAAAGTGGTCGCACTCAGTCAAAACGTGTATGTGGTCCGTCACAGCCGTAATTCGAAACGGGACTGCGTCCTTTCCGTTCTGGTGAACGATCAGCCAGGCTCGATCAACCGTTCCGGCGAGGTCCGGATGGAACTGGGCCATCTCATAGGGGATTTCGAGCGTAATTGCTGTCGCGAGGCAATTTGCCGCCGCGTCGAAAAAATAGCCTCCGCAGCCGTCCGACTGACTGAGCGTTAGCAACGGCACCGGTAAATCGAGAGGAAGCTCCGCTGTCTGCCGCAGTGTGACGGATACTCCGCCAAGTGTCAGCGGCAATGGTGGCGTCGCGGTGGTGATGTAAGAGGTTGTGAGCTTCTCCAATCCACCAACGGTGATGGTTATAAGTTCTCCGGGCGCGACTTCGGTGACCGGCAGCGTATAGCCCGAGGCGACCACCGCGGCACCTTGCGCGAAGAGAGAATTGCCGTAAAGTGCGGTCAAAAGGGCGAGGCATCGCAGGCTGACGGATCGTAGACCCATAGCGCACGATTGTAGCAGCATAACGCATAAACTAATGGCAGCGCACCGTGCAGCGCAGCGCACGCTTTCGTCTGCTACCGTTCCAGCGCTTCCCGCACCACCGCCACGATCTTCGCGCCCGAAGGCATGATCCCCAGGAACGCCGCCGCGCCGCCATCCACCACGGTGTTGTCGTCCACGACGACCTTGAACACGCCGTAGCGGTCGCGGACCATTTCCACGTCGGTCTTTAGCTCACGGCGTAAGCGCGCCGCCACACGGGCGGCGTACAGGCCGGTTACTCAATACGCGCAGTAGTGGATGACGATGCGTGCCATGAACCCAGTAATAGCAGAGCGCGGCTCCGGGGTCCAGGGCGGTACCCCATCGACCGAGGCATCAGGGGTACGATGAAGCGTGCATAGCGGGGGCCCGAGTTGCTGAAGTTGTTACTCATTGTCGGATTGCTGCTCTTCTTCGGCGCGAAACTCCTGCCGCGTGCGGGCTCCTGGCTTGGCGGAAGCGCACGGAAGCCCTTCCGGCAGGCTAAGTGGGTGTGGAGTTGGTTCGCCGGAACTGAAGCCGAATCGCTTGAGGCGGAGCGCGATTACGGCCGAGAGTGCGCCCGCCAGTTCGCCAGGCAGTTCGCGGGCAACCCGACCCGCTCCAGCCAGCAGCTTGTTGTAGACATCGGTGCGCGGCTTGTGAAGGCCGTAAACGATCCTCGCCGCGAGTTCCGTTTCACGGTTGTGGCGTCCCCCGTGTCCAACGCCTATGCGCTTCCGGGTGGGTTCGTATTCATCACGGAGCCGTTGCTCGATCTGTGCGAGCATCGCCATGACGAGATCGCTTTCTTCCTCGGGCACGAAATGGGCCATGTCTTGCTAGGCCACGCCAGGAACCAATTGACTGCGAGCGCACTTCTCAACGCCGTAACCGCGCGGCTTACAGGAGCCGGGCTGATGCTTCGCCAGTTACTCAATAAGGGATATTCCAGGGAGATGGAACTGGAGGCTGATCGAGAAGGGGCCCGTCTGGCCGGGGCGGCCGGTTTCGATCAGCGCGCGGCGGTGTGCGCCCTCAGTCGCCTGGCCCAAGGCTCAACGGCAAGCGGCGGCTTGGCGGAATACTTCTCATCTCATCCGCCATTTGAAGACCGGATACGGGCATTGGAACAGGGCAATCGAACGCGGTAGGCTTGGGCGGCGACCACTGGCCGGAACTGTTGCCGATATATGCGTCATGCCGAGCCATCAGAGCGGAATCGGGGCAGTGGCGCGCGAGGGAGGGTTACTTCTCAGCTACGGCCGGAGGCGCCTTCACTCACGGCCTTTGCCCGACTATCCTGGAGAGATGGATCCCGGACTCCGCCGCGCTTGGACCGAAATTGTCACGGCGGACGACTACGACGAGCACATGGCGTCGATCGGCCAGGCGCAGGCCGCCGCGGCACTGACGCGCGGCTTACTCGAACTGGCGCTCTTGCCGGCCGGCAGCCGTGTGGTCATTGCCGGGGCCGGGACCGGCCAGATGTTCGATTTCGTGGACCCGAGCGTGTTTCGCCCGTACCGGCTGACCTGCGCGGATCTTAACCCGGCGTTCCTGGTCCGGCTGCGGGAACGGCTCGCCCACGGCGGGTTGCAGGCCGAAATCCTGCAAGACGATTTCGAGAACACGGCGATCGAACCCGGCCCGGATCTGCTCGTGGCCACGCTGCTGCTGGAACACATCGACTGGCGGCCGGGAGTCCAGGCATTTGCGGCGCTCGGACCGGCGGTATGCGCGGTCATCCTGCAGGAGAACCCTCCCGGTATGAGTTCCGCCGTCACCCCCGGCCGGCGCCTTCCGCCTTCCCTCGCGAAAGCGGTAGAGATCGGCCACCCGGCGCTGGTGCCGAAGGAGGAATTGATTCTTGCGATGGCAGGGCAGGGCTATTCCTGCCGGAACACCCTGGTTCGGGACGTCGCCGATGGCAAGCGGCTGGCCGGATTGCTTTTCGGCCGTTCCAGTTCGAAGCGGTAAACTTCTCGGGACACGGACTCCAGTGGACTCCGGTGTTACGATTCCTTCCTGGGCAGCGCCTCGATGGCCTTGAGGATGAGCCGCGTGTTTGCATACCCGGTTCCCCCCCCGTCTATGCCTACCGCTGCAATCAGGGCCCAGAGGGAGATGACCCCCCAGGTGATGCCCAGCCACTTGTTCGGGCTGAACAGCAGCGTGATTACGGCGGCCGCAAAGAACAGAATGGATGGATAGAGCAACAATCGTGTGACTAGCAAGCTTTTTTTGCGAAGGCGCTCGATATCGTTTAGAGCGTTGGCGAGGGCTTCGGACGGTTGTTCCGGCATGGAATTCACCCTTTCTTTTCGGTTGCTTTTCGAAGGCACGCGAGTCCGTAGGCCAGCCGGGACTTGACAGTTCCGATATTGATGTCAAGAATTCCGGCAACGTCTTCAATAGGCAGATCCTGGCCATAGTGCAGCAGCAGAACGGCGCGACTGCCCGGCGAAAGCCCCTCCAGCAGGGCATCCAATCCGGCGAGCAGTTTGGGAACCGTCGCCGCGCTTGCTGCCGGAAGGTCCTCCACCATTACGGCGGCGTTAACCTGGTCCGACCATCGACGTTCCCGCTTGAGGAATTCGAAAGAGGTGCGGCTAGCAATGCGATACGCCCAGGGGCGAAACAGTTCCGGCTGGTGAAGCCAGCGAATGTTACGCCAGATTTTCACAAACACGTCTTGCAGAACGTCTTCCGCGGCTTCGTGGCCGACAAGCCCGGATATATAGCGCAACAGGCTATCTTGGACCCGGAGGAACAGCGCCTCGATCGCCGCGCGGTCGTCTGTTTGTGCCAGCAGCACCAACCGCAGTTCGTCGCTGGAGCCGGATTCGCGCATGCCTTCATCTGCTAAGAGCGCGGGAAATCTAGTTCTGTTCGAAGCACTCCGTTTCGAAATTCCATGTCGCCGTGTGGACGGCTCGCCCGTGGTGCGCCCGCCCGGACTGCCGAGACAATACCAGGCGACCACGCCGCGCGCAACGTGTGCGCACGTTTTGAGAACGGCCGGCGCTCGGGCACTTCCTTCGGCAGTGGCGTATGCCGCGAGCCAATCCGCGTCAGAGGGTACAATTCAGCATGGGAACAGGTTTGAATACCGGGCAGAAAGGTCACGCTGTTGTCGCTGTCAGATACGCCACCGTTTTGGACATCGATCTCCTGGCGCCACTGTTCGATGATTATCGTCAGTTCTACCGACGCCCGAGTGAGCCGGATCGAGTTCGTAGGTTCCTGATAGACCGCTTCGAGCACAATCAGTCGGTGATTTTTGTTGCAGTGAGGGACGGCACGGTTATTGGCTTTACGCAACTGTATCCTAGTTTTTCGTCAGGAGCGCTGGCGAGGATTTATGTCCTAAATGACCTTTTCGTAGATCCCGCCGCACGCCGCGCAGGGGCGGGGGCAGCGCTTCTGGAAGCTGCGGCAGACTACGCGCGACGCGTTGGCGCCATCCGGCTGGTGCTCTCGACCGAGTTGACCAACACGACCGCCCAGGCGTTGTATGAGAAGTTGGGCTGGGAGAGAGACACCGAGTTCTGTGCCTATCAACTCGCGTTGTGAGATGGGACTCGCGTCATGAAGGCGCGGGCTGGACAGGCCCGAGGCGATGAGTTACTTCGAACCGGTAGCGGCGGCCCGGAATAAATCGTCGGCCGCAACCAGCACCACCCATCGCAGCCGTTTGGTCAATTCCGGGTGCGATGCCAGATACTGCCTCACCGTCGCGGCGGCTTCCGGCGACCGGTGCCCGCTCAGTGCGGCGTCCATCCACCTCTGGGGGAAGAAGATGTCGCCCGTCCGCTGAATCTCCGGCAGGAGTTCGAGCGCCGGGCGGATGAATGCGCGCGCCTGCGTTTCCCGCAGCGGATGATTCAGGTACCGCAGCGACTCCAGCACCCACGGTTCATGGCGGCGGTTGTTGATGTCGCGGAGGCGCGCGAACGCCTGCTCGCGGACGGCAGGGTCGGCCGATAGCGCCGGCATCACGAACTCGAAGCGCGCTTTTCGGTCGGGGTTTTGGATGCGATCGCGTTCCTCCATCAGAATCCGCTGCCAGCCGGGCACCTCCCGCACGGCGAGGTTCAGGGCCATGTCGATTTCATCCGTCTCGGCGAAAGTCATGCCCTCGACTTTTTCGTCGCGATGCCATACGCGTTCCAGCCAGTTCAGGCCTTCCCGCGTCAGTGCGACGTCGCGAAAGGCGTTGAACCACGCCGATTTCCGGCTGGCTGTGCCGGCCCCGGCCAGCCCGTTCTTCAGCAGCAGTTCCAACCCCGGCGCTCTCGCCGTCCTCTCAGCCGGCGGGATCTCGTTCCAGTAGGCCCGCACCACGTAAGAGAGAATCCGCTGCGTGTTCTGCTCGTCGGTTTCGGCGGGCAAGGCACGTTCGGCGAGTCCGAGCAACTCCTCCGGCCGGACGCGCTTCTCCAGGAGGTTCTCCCAGACGTCGACCCATGCGCTGCCGCGCGTGAGAGGGTCGGAAATCTCTTCCATGTGATCGAGCAGGTACCGCAGGGTCGCAGCGTCGAGCCGGAACAATCCGTACCCAAGGCCGCCGCCGTTAGGTATGACGTAAAGCGGGCGAGCCTTCGCTCGTGCTTCCGCGATTTTTGCAACCGCTCCGTTCATCGAGATCTCGTACTGATCGACCCTGCCGCGGAAGCCCACGGTGACCTTCAGCCGCTGGGGCCACAACGTCCCCCGGCCCAGCGGATCGCGCTGGCTTAGCGACAGGTTCGAAATCGTGCCGCCGGAGCCCAACGTCAAGGTGGTCGTGATCTCCGGGCGTCCCCGTTCTTCCACCCACGCGTGGCTCCAGTTGGCCACCTGTCCCGGGTTGCGGGCTTCCAGGATGTTCACCAGGTCGAGCCATGTCGCGTTTCCGAAGGCATAGCGCTTCAGATAATCGCGGAGGCCGTCGCGGAAGCCGCGTTCGCCGGCGATCATCTCCAGTTGCCGCATCACCACCGGCGCCTTGTCGTAGATGATCGGGCCGTACAGCGAACCCGCTTCGTTGAGGTTGCCGAGTTGCTGCCGGATAGGGTTCGTGCCGCCAGTCCGGTCTACATCGTAGGCGGCGGGGTAGTGGGCCAGAAGGAATCGCAGATCGTGGTTGATCCCGGGAAAGCTCGGGTTCACGATCTTCGCGGCCATGAAGTTGGCCATCACCTCCTTCATCCAGACGTCATTGAACCAGCGCATGGTGACCAGGTCGCCGAACCACATGTGCGAGGTCTCGTGGGCGATCACGCTGGCCCGCCCGAGCAACTGAGTTTGCGTCGCCGAGCGATCGAGCATGAGGCTGGAGGCGTTGTAGAGGATGGCGCCCGCGTGCTCCATGCCGCCGAACTGGAAGGAGGGGATCAGCACGAAATCGAATTTGCCCCAGGGATACGGGATGCCGGTGTAATCCTCGAGCCAGGCGAGGGCGCGCGCGTGCAGGTCGAAGATCGCCTCGCGGTTGCGCGCCACCTTTTCGGAGTCGGTCTCCCGGTGGAACATGCGGAACGTGCGCCCGTTGCGCTCAGCCGTCTCCACCTGGAACCGCCCCGCCGCGAAGGCGAACAGGTAGGTCGGCAGCGGCTGTGTCTCGGCGAAACGGACCACCGATCGCCCGTTGGCCGTTTCGCGCCCGGTCTCCGCGCCGTTGGCCGTCACCTGCCAGGCTGCCGGAATGTCCAGGGAGAGGGAATAGCGCGCCTTCAGACTGGGCTGGTCGAAGCAGGGAAACGCGTAATGCGCACGCGCCGGCACAAACAGCGTGTACAGGAAGTCGTCATTCCGGTTGAGCGATTCGTCGCCCGGCCGAAACTCGATCCGGATGGCATTCTCGCCGGCCCTGGTGGCGTCCGCGGGGATGATGATGTGTCCGTCCAGGAAATCGAATGGGACGGCCTTGCCTCCCGCCTGGACAGATAGAATGCGCTCGCGCTTCTGCTCGAAATCGAGCACCACCCTGCGCGGCGCACGCAATTCGAACCGCACTGTTTCGGTGCCATGCAGCGGTTGCATCTTGGATTCGGGAATCCGGAACGCAAGCTCGTACCGCAGGTCGCGGATATTGGCGGCGCGGTCTTCCGCCAGGGTCTCCGGGATACCGCGCCCCGGCGATACCACCGCGGACGCGGCAAGCGGTGTCAAAATCAGGGTGAAAAGAACGGCGTTGGTGATGGTTAGGCCCGGCGGAAGCACACCCTCAGGCTAGCGTACTTTCCGCCGGGAACAGGGATTCCTACTGCTTCGCGTTCAGCGCATCCAGAGCCAGATAGCGCTCCAGGTGCGGCTCCTTTTGGGCGTGAGGGTTGACGTCCAGCGTCATTAACTCGTGAGTGTCGTTGTTGTATGCCGGCCAGTTCGGCAGCCCGGCGCCATTCGGGTTTCCGGTCTTGATGAAGTTCGCGAAATACGTCTGCGCGATTTCGGAGACCTTGTGGTCGTCCGGTCCCCAATCATAGCGGGGGTCCAGGGCGAGGTTGCCCATCACGTATTGGATCTCGGCGGAGTGGACGGCTCCGGGAGCTGCCGGGCCCGGGGTTCCCGGCTGCGCCCCGGGAAGGAACCTGGGGCGCGGATGCGCGTAGAAGTAGCGGTACACGGGCTTGTCGCCGGTCTTGGCCTGAACCACCGCCCATTTCCAGGTTCCGTAAGCGATGAAGCGCGCGCTGGCAAGCCAGGTAGCCGCTTCGGTGACTTCCTCCGGAGTGGAGGGGTTGAACGCCTTCAGGAGTTCGGGGGCGCGTTCCCCATAGAGCCGGCGTACCCCGTTCGCGAAGTTTTCCGGTGTCGGCTCATTGGTCCCCAACACGCCGCGCGGGCCCTGCTCTTCGGAGTTGGACCCCTCCAGCAGCGGAACCTTCGCCTGCTCGCCGGCGGCGTAGATCTCGGATAGCTGTTTCGGCAGGAAGTAGCCGTCGAGCGTCGAACTGAAGTGCATCCCCCGAGCCTTGGAAGCGGCTTCCTGGATCTGCTCGGCGGTCATCGCACGCAGCGCCGCCAGGCCGGAGGCTCCCGCCGACTCGGCAAACTTCACCCCTTCCTTTTCGGTGTCGGGAAGCGGCCGGGCCGGCAGGCTGGAGAGCATCGCCCCGCTCTCTCCGATGGCGCCCGCGATCAGATCGCGTGAGAGCGGAGACCCCATCAGCGCGCTGACCGAAATCGAACCGGCCGATTCTCCGGCGATCGTCACCTTTTTCGGATCGCCGCCAAAGGCCGCGATGTTCCGCTGCACCCACCGCAGCGCGGCGACCTGGTCCAGAAGGCCGTAGTTGCCGGAAGCGTGGTGGGGCGATTCCTTCGTCAACTCCGGATGGGAGAAGAAACCGAAGATGTTGGTCCGGTAGTTCAGCGAGACCGCCACCATGCCTTTGCGGGCCATGCTCTCGCCGTCATAGCGAGGTTCCGAACCGCCGCCGTTCTGGAAGCCGCCGCCGAAGATGTATACCAGCACCGGCAGACGCTCGCGGCCTGATTTGGCCGACGTCCAGACGTTCAGGTAAAGACAGTCTTCGCTCATGCCGTCGCTGCGGAACCAGTAATCCGCGGCCGGCCCGGTCCGCTGCATGCACCGCGGCCCGAATTTGTCGGCGGTGCGCACCCCTTTCCAGTTCTTGACCGGCTGCGGCTCTTTCCAGCGCAGATCGCCGACAGGAGGCGCAGCGAACGGGATGCCTTTGAAACTGCGGACGCCGTCTTTCGGCGCCGCCGTGGTCTCGACCGCTCCGTTGGCTGTCTTGACGCGGTCAGCCGCGGATGCCATGCCGGGCAACGCCGCGCAGAGGCCTGCCGCGACGAGTAAAACCTTCGTGTGTGTCCGTGAGTTCATAACGAAGTCAATCTCCTAAGCCATTCGTTTCCCGCGCGGCAAATAGCGCGGCGCACAATAACGGTCGCCCCGCATCGGCGCCGAAGGACGGCTCATATCGCCGTATGGGTCGTCAAACCGGTCCATCAACTCGTAAAGGCGGGCGCGCATGTCGTCCACATAAGCCCGCTTCTCGCCCGAAGCCACCAGATTGCGCATCTCTTCCGGATCTTCCGCGAAATCGTAGCACTCGTCGATATCGAAGCCGTTGAACACGTACTTGAAGCGGTTGGTGATGGCGATTCGCTGCGTGTAGAGATATTCGCCGCCGTAAAATGCACAGAGGATGTGGTCCGGCCACGAGGCGGACTGCGGGTTCTCGAAGAGCGGTTGCAGTGCTTTCCCGTCGGCATACGGCATGGCCCGTGCTCCCGCCGCCGCGACGTAGGTGTGGGCCAGATCGTGGGTCTGCACCAGCCGGTCGCTGCGGCTGCCGGGCTTGGTGTGGCCGGGCCAGCGGACGATCAGCGGAATCCGGTACGTCTCCTCGTAGGGGATCCAGCCTTTGATCCACATGCGGTGCGCTCCAACCATGTCGCCGTGATCCGTCGTGGCGACCACGATCGTGTTGTCTTCCTGCCCGGTTTCGCGGAGCGCGTCCAGCACGCGGCCGATCTGCGCGTCCACCTGCTCGGTGTATGCGTAGTAGTGTGCGCGGCCGTTGCGATAGTCGTCGTCGGTGATGTGGCCCCAGCTTTCGGATTCCCGCCGGTGCATTCCCGGCTTGCCCTCGAACGTCTCGGAAAAGCTCTTCGGGACGCGAATCTCCCGCGGGTCGTAACGGTCCACGTACTGCTTGAGCGGCATGTAGGGGTCGTGCGGTTCGACGAACTGAACCTCCAGGTGCCACGGCTTCTCCGCGCGCGCGAAACGCTTCATCATGCGGATGGCGCACTCGGCGCGGTAGAATTCCGGCGTGGCTTCTTCCGCGCCTTCGCGATAGCCCCACATGGTGAACGGCTCCGACCCGGGCCACTGCATCTGCCGCCGGGGGACGGCCCGCAGGCCCTTCTCGCGCTGAACCCCGTCCGGGTTGGTGTTTAACTGCCGGATGAGTTTCGGATCGCAGCCCTGCAGGTCTGCCACTTCGTGGAACCCGAAATCGAGCGGAGTCCGCACATACGAAGCGTGCCATTTGCCCACGTAGCCCAGGCGGTATCCGGCATCGCGCAACCGCTGCGAATAGAGTACGACGTCCGCATTCATGTCGCGGTGCACCGAGGGTGGCGAATGCACCTGATTGTAGACGCCGTTATGCCAGTGATACGCGCCCGAGAGGATCATCGCCCGCGCCGGACAGCACACGGCCGAAGGCGTGTACGAGCGCTCGAAGAGCATGCCGGAAGCGGCGAGGCGGTTCAGATTCGGTGTGCGGCACTCGGACCGGCCTGCAATGGTGGCCCATTGCTGCTGATCGGTCATGATGTGCAGGATGTTCGGGGCGGGGGAGGCCGCCCGGCCTGCGCGGTTCAATGCGGATCCCGCCAGAGCGCCGGTCAAAAGAGTGCGCCGATCCATCGGTGCGGACATGGCAGCAATCATTCTACCCCCGCGCACACCGGTCGGAACCGTAACGCGGCCACTGGCGATCATAACGACCACCTGCGTCGGGCGGACTAATCCGTCAAGCTGGTAGACTCCCCTGCATGGGCCCGGTTTCTCTTGCTCCAACGTTATCTCCACACGGCCACCTCGCGTTGCTCGAAGATCCTGACGCCCCGCCCCTCGAAGCCGAGCTTGCAGAACGGCTTGGGAAGGCTTTCGCGCGCGGGTCGGGCCACGGTCTTCTACAACTCGGAGCGGCTGAAGCCGGAACCACGCTTCCCCCTGTCTTCTCCTACTGGAGAGAATTCGGCGTGTGGTACGTGACCGCCCTCTGTGCGCACACGGATTCCGAAACCACGCCACGGAAAGTGCATGTCGCGGCGCCGCCTGCCGCGGAGCTGGACCGGCTGGTTCTGGCGGCGCCTCCTATGACGGGCGCCGAGTATCTGAACGCAGAGGTCCTTGCCGCCCTCTGGCAGGAACTGGATGCCGCATTCGGTATCGAGCTGGCAGAGTCGAAGTGCGGGATGCAGGAGTTTCTGAAGCGCCGGAATCCGGCGTGGAACATGGTCGGCCGGGTGCACTTCAATCTAGCCGAAAACCGCAAAGATCCCGATGCGCCTTTCGCTTTTCTGGCCACCTACACCACCCGATTGACGGCGAATGCCAAAGCTCAGCATCTTCAATTGGGGAAAGCTCTCAGCGAATATGCGGGAGCGGCAAACAAGGATCGCTTGTTGTCTCTGCTGCTTCCCGTGCAGAGAGCGTCGGAGACCTGTCAATGGCTGAAGACCCTGATCGATGCGGGTGAGATCTTCCACCCGCTCCGCTGGACGCCCCAGGAAGCGATTCAGCTCTTAAGAGACGTTCCCCAACTCGAAAGCGCCGGGGTGGTGGTTCGCATGCCGGCTAACTGGCGCGCCAACCGGCCGCCGCGCCCGCAGGTGTCCGCGCAGATCGGCGGTAAAGCGCCGGCGGGACTTGGTCAGAACGCGCTGCTCGATTTTCAGATGGAAGTCACGCTCGATGGCGAACGCTTAACCGCCGCCGAGATCCGGGAACTGTTGGAGAAATCCGATGGGCTGGCGCTGGTTCGCGGCCGTTGGGTGGAAGTGGACCGTGAACGGCTGAGCCGCATGTTGGAGCACTTCCGCGAAATCGAGCGCACGGCAGCGGAGAATGGACTCGGCTTTCGGGACGCCGTTCGATTGCTCGCGGGCGCCGATGTGGCGGCCGGCGATGCCTCCGCGGATGTTCGCGCCGAGTGGTCTCAGGTGGTCGCCGGCCCGTGGCTCGCCGACACGCTAAAAGGGCTCCGCAGCCCCGAGGGCTTGGCCCGGATCGACCCGGGCATTGCCTTGAAGGCGACGTTGCGGCCGTACCAGCAGGTGGGAGTGCGCTGGCTTTACCTTCTCGCGAAGCTGGGTCTTGGCGCATGCCTGGCCGACGACATGGGACTTGGCAAAACGATCCAGGTTCTTTCCTTGCTCCTCATCCTGAAGCGCCAAACTTCCGGTCACCGGCAGCCGAGCCTGCTGGTGGCGCCGGCTTCGCTGCTGGCGAACTGGGCGGCGGAGATCGAACGCTTTGCGCCTGGTTTGAAGGCCCTCATTGCCCACCCTTCCGCACTTCCGGCCAACGAACTCAAGAGCCCTTCGCCCGGACGGCTGAGCGGCGTGGACCTGGTGATCACCAGCTACGGCTCGCTCCTCCGCATGCCATGGATCGCAGAAACCGACTGGCATCTGGTCGTCGTGGACGAGGCACAGGCCATCAAGAATCCCAACGCCAAGCAGACGCGGGCCGTCAAAGGGCTGAAGGCGCATGCACGCTTCGCGTTGACCGGCACCCCGATCGAGAACCGCCTCGGCGATCTCTGGTCCATTTTTGACTTCGTCAATCCGGGGCTGCTGGGATCGTCGAAGGAGTTCACCAATTTTGTCAAAGCGCTTGCGAACCGGCCGCACAATTCCTATGGCCCATTGCGGGAACTGGTGAGACCGTACATTCTGCGCCGGCTGAAGACCGATAAAACGGTGATCGCGGACCTGCCGGACAAGACCGAAGTGAAAGCGTTTTGCCAACTCAGCCGGAAGCAGGCGGCCCTCTACGAGCAGTCAGTCAAAGAACTGGCCAGGGAACTTCAGGCGGCCGAGGGGATTCAACGCAAAGGCCTGGTGTTGTCGTTTCTGATGCGCTTCAAGCAGATCTGCAATCACCCGTCGCAGTGGCTGGGAGACGGCGCCTGGGGCGAAGGCGACAGCGGCAAATGGGCCCGATTGCGGGATATCGCGGAGGTGATTGCAGCCAGGCAGGAGAAGATGCTCGTCTTCACGCAGTTCCGCGAAGTGATTGCTCCGCTGGCGGCTTTCCTCGGATCTGTTTTCGGACGCCCCGGACTGGTTCTCCATGGCGAGACCGAGGTAAAGCAGCGCAAGGAAATCGTGCGCCGCTTTCAGGAGGACGAAGGCGTCGGCTTTTTCGTTCTCTCGCTCAAGGCAGGCGGCGCAGGGCTCAACCTGACCGCCGCCTCGCATGTGGTGCACTTCGACCGCTGGTGGAACCCGGCGGTGGAGAACCAGGCCACGGACCGCGCTTTTCGCATCGGCCAAACCAAGAATGTTCTGGTGCACAAGTTCGTCTGCCGCGGTACCGTGGAAGATAAAATCGATCAGCTTATTGAATCGAAGCGGCGGCTATCGACGGATTTGCTGGAAGGCGGCGCCGACCTGCTGCTGACGGAAATGAAGGATGACGAGTTGCTCAAACTGGTGGCGCTCGACATGAGTAAGGCGCTAAAGGAGGCGTGACGCGATGGCATTTTACGGATGGACACCGTATGTTTCCGTGGCGGAGAGGCGCCGGGAAGCCGCAAGCGAGTTGGCCAAACTCAAGAAAAAGGGCCATCCGGTCTCGCCCGTCGTGGTGGAAGGCCGCGCCATCGTCAAGACTTTCTGGGGCAAGGCCTGGTGTGAGAATCTCGAGCGCTATAGCGACTTTGCAAACCGTTTGCCACGAGGGCGGACCTATGTGCGCAACGGTTCGGTGATCGATCTTCAGATTGCGCCCGGCGAAATTAAAGCCCTGGTCAGCGGGTCGGAGGTCTACAACGTCAAGGTGAAGGTGGCTCCGGTGGCGAAGGCGCGTTGGAAGTCCATCTGCAAGGACTGCGCCGGAGCGATCGATTCCCTTATCGAACTTCTCCAGGGCCGGCTCTCCCAGGGCGTCATGGAACGGGTTTGCCGTCAGAAAACCGGCCTTTTTCCATCGCCCGGCGAAATCCAACTCTCATGCAGTTGTCCCGACTGGGCCGATATGTGCAAGCATGTTGCGGCCGTGCTCTATGGCATCGGCGCAAGGTTGGACCAACAGCCCGACCTCATCTTCCGACTGCACAACGTGGACGAAAAGGAACTCATCGCAGGCGCTGGAAAGGCTCTCCCCCAAGCCACGAAGGCGCCCGCGGTCGGCAAGGTCCTCGGCGGTGAAGACCTTTCCGCTCTCTTTGGATTGGAAATGGAGCAAGGCACCGGCATCGATGCCGCGTCGCGTGAGACCACAAGCGTGAAAGCGAAGCGTGCCGCGCCGCGAACCCGCAAGAAGGCTGCGACAGTGCCGGGTGGAAAGGGCAAGGTCGGCGCCAAGAAACGTCCGAAACAGGCGACCGCAGCCCCGCGATCCCGTCGCTCGAAAAAGAAATGATTCGTTTGGCGGCAGATCGCGCCGCCTCCGTGACCAAAAGATTCCCCTGGGGGGATTCCCAGAAAAAGAGACCTGATATACAATTAACCGACGTTCAGGGTCCGGGGACCCTGTATACCAAGTCGTAAATGGGGGTCTTAAATGTCTCGATCCACCCGGGTTTCGGGCCTCTGCCTGAGTCTCGTCTTTAGCGGCGCCTCGTTATGGGCGCAAGTAACCGCCGGCACAATCCTTGGCACTGTTCACGATGCCAGTGGAGCCTTGGTGACGCAGGCTAGCATCACCGTCAAGGAAACCGCCAAGGGTACCACCCAGAATTATCAAACCGACGAGAACGGCGCATACTACGCTCCGTTCCTGACTCCCGGCACTTACCAGATCACAGTGGAAAAGGCCGGCTTTCGTAAGCAGGCGAGCGAACCGTTCGAATTGCAGGTGGACCAGAAGGCGCGCGTCGATTTCACCCTTCAGGTCGGCGATGTAACCGCCGCCGTGGAAGTCACGGCTACCGCGCCCCTCGTACGTTCCGAAACCGCGGAACTCGGCCAGGTCATCGCCGAGAAGGCCATCAGGGAACTTCCCCTGAACGGACGGAATTTCGCGCAGCTCGTGTACCTTGCGCCAAATGTAACCGCAGGCCAGGCGGGCGAGAACCTGTCCGGATCCAGTTCCTTCAACCCCCGGGCGGCATCGAACTTCAATGCCCTGGGAAGCCAGGCCAACGCCAATGCCTGGCTGGTCGACGGCATCGACAATAACGAGTACACCTTCAATACGGTCATCGTGCAGCCCTCGATCGAATCCGTCCGCGAATTCAAGGTTCTCACCGGAACGTTTTCGGCGGAGTTCGGCCGCGGCGCCGGGGTGGTCTCCGTCTCGACCAAATCGGGCACTAACGACCTGCACGGCAATGCCTTCGAATTCCTGAGGAACGACAAACTCGACGCCCGCAATTACTTCAACGCGGCGCCTCAGGCGAAGCCCGCCTACCGCCGAAATCAGTTCGGCGTAGCCGCCGGCGGTCCCGTGTTCCTGCCGAAGATCTACAACGGCAAGAACAAGACGTTCTTCTTCATGGACTACTTCGCCCTTCGCGAACGCAAAGGCCAGACCACCGTCAATACCGTGCCGACCGCGGAAACCCGCGTGGGCAACTTCGCGAACTTCACCGATGCGAGCGGCAAGCTGATCCAGATCTACGATCCACTGACCACGCGGCTGAACCCGAGCTACGATTCCACCAAGCCGGTCAGCACCAGCAACCCCCAATACCTGCGCGATCCGTTCTCGGGCAACGTGATTCCCTCGAGCCGCATCAACCCGGTCAGCGCGAATGTGGCCGGCCTCTATCCGATGCCGTTATCGCCCGGCAACTTCAATAACTATACGATCGGCATTCCGCGCACAACCGACGACGATGGATTCAACACGCGCGTCGATCACCAGATTTCGCAATCGGACACCTTCTTCGCGCGCTACAGCTACGAGCGGTTCCGGCTGAACGCGCCGCAGGGGCAGGCCAATTGCTGCCTTCCGACGCCGTCCTACGCGGCCTCCAAGTTCGACCTCGGACCGTATGTCGCCGGCACCCAGGTGACCGAGTTGACCACCCAGGGCCTCGCGATCAACGAAGCGCACGTGTTTCGTCCCAACCTGGTGAACGAATTCCGCGGCGGTTTCGCCAGGACCAATCCCTTTACGCAGCAGTCGGATTACGGTCACAAATCCGCGACTTCCCTGGGCATTCTGGGAGTCAACATCTCGGATTTCAGCTCTGGCATGCCCGGAATCAACGTCACCGACTTCACCGGACTGAGCGGCGGCCCCGCGTTCCTGCCGGCCAACCCGCGCGAAACGCACTGGCAGTTGGAAGACGGCATCTCCTGGACGCTTGGACATCACCAGGTGAAATTCGGGTATCGGTATGTCCGCCGCATGACGTCCACCTACACCGGGCCTCCGGGAGGCGGTCCCCGCGGCGACATGACATTCGGTAAGAACTTCACGAACGACCCGGTAACCAACACGCAGGGAACCGGCCTGGCCACGCTGCTGCTCGGCAACATCAGCGGGGGCAGCGGGCGAAGCATCCTGCTCGAGCCGTATTACACGACCAACCAGGACCACTCCTTTTACGTCCAGGATGATTTTAAGGTGTCGCCCCGCCTCATGTTCAACCTCGGCGTGCGCTGGGATCTTTTCATGCCCGACGTGGCGCTTCGGAACCACATCGTGAATTTCGATATGACGAACCTCCGTCTCGCCTATGCGGGCGAGGGCGGGATTTCCGACACGGCAGGGAAAGAGACCCGCAAGGGGAACATCGGTCCGCGTATCGGCCTGGCTTACGACGTCCACGGGAATGGCAAAATGGTGATCCGTTCCGGATATGCCATCACCTACTTCCCGGTTATGCCGTCCGGCTCCAACATGCTGGGCGAGCAGGTGCCATACGTTGTCTCTCAGACGCCATACGGCAATATCCCGACGAACCCCACCAATTGGTCCGTCATTCCGACCATCAACAACCCGTACCCGGCGATCACCACTTTCAAGCCGCTGACCACCGCGGACCTGAACGCCAACCCGGTCGGCATCCTCGGGCATAGCTTCGCCAACAAGACTCCTTCCATGATGACCTGGACGTTAAACATCGAGCGGCAGTTCGGGTCCAACATGGTCGCCGAGATCGCATACGCCGGCAGCCACAGCACCCATCTGACGTATGGCTGGAATCCCAATGAAACGGAACCCGGCACCGGAACGCAGCAATCCCGCCGCCTGCTCCAGCCGCTGAGCAATATCAGCAGCTTCACGCTGTTCGACCCCCGGAACTCGTCGCTGTACAACGGCCTTTCGGCCAAACTGGAGCGCCGTTTCTCCTCCGGCCTGCAATTCCTGGGAGCCTACACGTTCTCCAAGAACCTGGATTACGGCGGGTCGGCCGCCAGCGGCGGGGGTTCGGTTGGCAATCCGCAGACTGTCACGAATCTGACGGCCGGGCGCGGCCCATCGGGCTTCGACGTGAAACACCGCCTGATCGCCAACTTCCTTTACGAGTTGCCGTTCGGAGCCGGTAAGCGCTACGCCTCCACGGGTCCCGCGAGGTGGGTTGCCGGGGGGTGGACAGTCAGCGGCATCGCCACTATCTCGACGGGCCGTCCCTTCTCGGTCGGGCTCGCGAGCGGCGTGAATAATGGCGCGCCGAGCTGGCCCAACCGGATCGGTTCCGGCAAACTCGCCAGCCCCGACCGCGCGCTGTGGTTCGATCCGACCGCCTTTGCAGCGCCGCCCCCTAACACTTACGGCAACGTGGGTCGCGGCGTTCTTTATGGCCCCGGCCAGCGTAACCTGGACATTTCGTTCGTGAAGAACACCCGCATGCGCGAACGGTTCAACGTTCAGTTCCGGCTGGATGCGTTCAACCTGACGAACACGCCGTTCTTCGGCTTCCCGAACACCTCCATCGGTTCGCCCACGGTCGGGCAAATCACCTCGACCAACGGCGACAACCGCGACCTGCAACTCGCACTGAAATTTGAATTCTGAAGATGGGCCCCGGCCGGCCGCTCGCAAGAGCGTCCGGCCGGAACCGCGTTTTAATGGATGCGGTAGTTCATGACATTTCCCCAGATCCCGAAGGCTCTCAGAAGCCAGAGGATCACCGCGATCACCACGACTGCGTTCAAGATGGCTTTGATGCTGGAGGCCATCGGAATGTACGTGTTGATGAGCCAGAGCCCGATTCCCACGATGATCAGAACGATGACAATGTAGACAAGCGGCATACATTCAACTCGCCGCTTTGTGTGCAATCGGCAGACCCAACCGCGTGCGTTCCGATGCTTCTTCGTGACGCTCGTCACTGAACTCTTTCTTGCACTGGCATGGCAACTGCTACATCTGATCCCCGAGGACAAATATGAACTGGGACCAGATCGAAGGCAAATGGAAACAAATGAAAGGCTCGGCCAGGCAGAAGTGGGCCGACCTGACCGATTCCGATTTCGAGCACATCAAAGGTGACCGCGAGAAGTTCATCGGCCGCCTCCAGGAGCGTTACGGCTACTCCCGGGAGCAGGCGCAGAAGGAACTCGATGAATGGATGGCTACTCACGATACCGAAACTCCGAAAACGCGGACCGGCGGACCGGTGACATAGGAGCAGCTTGTTAGTGGGGCGGACGGCCTCGTCCGCGCCGGACCTCCCTGTCCGGCTTTCGAGTTTGAACCGAAGGCCGGCGTGGACGCCGGCCGCGGACCAGAGGTCCGCCCCGCTTTACGATCCTGAGCTTGCCGCCGCCATCGCGAGGCAGCGATAGGTCCGGCGGGCAACGATCAATTCCTCGTTCGTCGCCAGCGCGATCGCCGTAACGGGCGAACCGGCGGCCGAGACCACCCGGTCTCCGCTACCGGACTCATTATGTGCGGCATCCAGCCGGATTCCGAGGAACTCCAAACCTTCGCAGCAGCGGGCGCGCAGCTTTGCGGAATTCTCGCCGATCCCGCCCGTAAAGGCCACGGCATCCACTCCGCCCATGGCGGCTGCGAACGCGCCGATCGTCTTCCTGACCTCATAAGCAAAAACGTCGAGCGCCAGTTGCGCGCGGCGGCTTCCCGCCGCGGCGGCGGATTCGATATCTCGAAGGTCGCCTCCGGCCACCCCGGAGAGCCCCGCCAGGCCTCCGCCCTTCGCCAACTGCTCGCGCACCTCGTCGATGCTCCAGCCGTGGCGTTCCATCATGTAGAGCACTGCGAAAACGTCCAGGTCTCCGTGCCGGGTGGCGTTCTCCAGCCCGGATTGCGGAGAGAAGCCCATCGTCGTATCGACGGATTTGCCGCCGTCGATCGCGCACATCGACGAACTGCCGCCCAGATGACAGCTGATCAGTTTCCCCTGGCGCCCGAGCATTCCGGCAACCCGCTCCGCGACATATTGGTGGGAAGCGCCGTGAAACCCGTACTTGGCAACGCCGTCATCGAGCCACGCGCCCGGGACGCCGTAGAGCCGCGCATGCTCCGGCATGGTGGCGTGGAATTCCGGTTCGAATGCCGCCACCAGGGGCACGCCGGGCATGGCCTCGCGAAACGCCTGGATCGCCGTCAGGTAAATCGTGTTGTGCGCCGGCGCCGCCGGAAGAAACTCCCGCAGGGCCGCCACCACGGCCTCATCCACCACGAACGTGCCGCGGTAGCGAGGTCCGGCGTGCACCGCCTTGAGGCCCACAGCGTCGATCGGGGTCTCGCCCGTGCGGATCTGTTCGATTGCCTCCCGGTAGTTCGTTACGCGTTCCAGGCGTCCCTTCGCCAGCAGTTTCTCGGACGGCATTTCGAGGACCTGAAACTTCAACGACGTGGAGCCCAGGTTGGGTATGAGCAGGTTCACTTGGTTTCGACCAGTCCAAGCCGCCTCAGCGTGGCGGCGGGCTCGTCCCCTTCGAACTGCGTGAGCGGGGCTTTTTCGCGGCCGTTTTCGAGAGCCACCCCGAACGGATAGGTCTTGTATCCGAACACGTCTTTCAGCTTCTGGACGTCAGACGTGACCTTTGCCTTGAGTCCCGATTCATCCAGAAATGCCTGCGCGTACTGCGCCTCTTCCACGGGGACGGCTACGACCCGGGTTTCGCCCCAGGCCAGTTGCGACATCCGTTTGGCCGAGTCCAGGCAGTGCATACACTCCGGGTGGAAAAAGAACAGGAAGCACTTGCCATGTTCCAGCGAATAGGGTTGGCCATCCACCGTGATGGCGGCCGGAGCGCGCACGCCGGTGTGCCGCACCGTCGCCGCGCCGTACGACACCAGCGCGAACACAACCACCGCTCCCGAGATGAGCAGCGCCGGACGCAGCCCTTCGGGGCGTTTGGCCCACGCGCCGGCGAAAAGCGCGAGCAGCAGCATCGCGGTATCGCCCGCGAAAAAGGCGGGACCCACCAGACGCTGGACCCATGGGAAGCAACTGCAATCGGCCCCGCGCAGGGCTTGGTAGTTCCATCCCATGTACATCATGAAAGCCAGCAGCAGCGCGGCGGTGAGGATGGCGCCCCACCGCCGGAACCGCGGCACCAAAACAAGAACGCCTCCCACCGTCTCCGCAATCCCCACGGCAAGAGCGGCGGCGAGACTGAGCGATTCGGGGACTCTGGCTTGCGCCATCCGCATGGCCGCGCTTTGGACGTCCGTGATCTTCCAGAGGCCCGAAACCAGAAACAGCAGCGAAATCAGGATAGCGGAAAGCCAGCCGAGGGCCGCCTTCCAGCCGGGCAACTCGAGCGAGACCAGGCTCCCGCGCGGGTGTGCCATACTGTCGTTCATGGTAGTTATTGTAACGTTTTAGGCGCCCGCGTTCTGACGGGGCCGCGCTCACAACGCCCGGCCGTCAGCCCGCGGGCGCGCCAATTCCCCTATGGTTGCATTCGTCCCCTTACTGCTGTTAGCCGTTTCCACGCGAGTCAATCTGGTCAACGACGTCTACCAGATTCCCGCGCGCGAATGGCGATACGTCGAACTCGGTTTGAGACAGAATCCCGCGCTGGTATCTGCGCGTTTCGATGCTGCCGGCGGGCATAGCGACGTCCGTCTCGCGCTGATGCGCCGCGACGATCTCGAACACCTGCGCAACGGCCTTCCGCACGGGATCATCGCCGAAACCACGCCCGGGCGGAGCGGAGAGATGCACTCCTATATTCCGACACCCGGAGACTACGTTCTGGTGGTGGATAATCTCTCGGACTCCGCCGCCGGCCTGCACCTCTGGGTCTCGCTCGATTTCGCGCCGCCGCCGCTTCCGGGAGCGCGCGAACTCTCCACCGGGCGGAGGCTCACGGTGATCGGGATCAGCTTCGCGGTGTTCTTCGGGATCGTGACGTTTTCCGCGCGCCGCCTGCTGCGTTCAATCAGGCGCTGACTGCGAACGCTTCGCGAGAGGCGGCAATGGTCCGCTCGATATCTTCTTCCGTGTGCGCCGCCGAGAGGAAGGCGGCCTCGAATTGCGAGGGCGCCAGGTACACGCCGCGTTCCAGCATGGCGCGGAAGAAGCGTCCGAAACGCGCCGTGTCGCTGCGCTTTGCCGAATCGAAATCCTGCACCGGGCAATCCGTGAAGAAAAACGTGAACATCGCTCCCACACGGTTCACGGTGATGCCCCCGGGTGCCGCCGCGGCAAGCCGCGCGCCGAAAGCTTCGAGACGATCGTAGATTTCCGGATGCGCTTTCAGGTGGCGCAGCATGGCGAGCCCCGCCGCGACCGCCAGCGGGTTGCCGGAGAGCGTCCCTGCCTGGTACACCGGCCCGGCCGGCGCCACCTTGCTCATGATGTCCTTCCGCCCGCCGTATGCTCCCACCGGAAGGCCGCCGCCGATCACCTTGCCGAGCGTGGTTAGGTCGGGCCGGATCCCATACCGCTGCTGCGCGCCGCCGAACGCTACGCGGAACCCCGTCATCACCTCGTCGAAAATCAACAACGCGCCGTACCGCTCGGTGATCGCGCGCATCGCTTCCAGGTATCCGGGCAGGGGAGGCACGCACCCCATGTTGCCCACCACCGGTTCCACGATGACCGCCGCTATCCGGTTGCCGTGCTCGCCAAACGCTGCCTCCAGCGCCTCCGCCGAATTGTACGGCAGCGCGAGCGTGGTATCGCAGAATGCCTTCGGCACGCCCTGCGTATCGGCGATCCCCAGGGTGGCAAGGCCCGAACCGGCCTTTACCAGCAGCGAATCGACATGCCCGTGATAGCAGCCTTCGAATTTAACGATGAGGTCGCGGCCCGTGAAGCCCCGCGCGACCCGGATCGCGGACATCGTCGCTTCGGTCCCGGAGTTCACCAGCCGGACCATTTCGATGGAGGGCACCGCGTCGCGGATCGCTTCCGCCAGGTCGATCTCCTGAGCGGTCGGCGCTCCGAAACTGGTGCCAAGGGCGAGCGCGCGCTCAAGCGCCGCCAGGATCTCCGGATGACGGTGCCCGAGCAGCAGCGGGCCCCACGAGCCGACGTAATCGATGAACTCGTTACCGTCCACGTCGAAGAGGTGCGACCCCTCTCCGCGCGCAATGAATAGAGGGTTTCCACCCACGCTGCGAAACGCGCGCACGGGCGAGTTCACCCCGCCGGGAATCACTTCCTGCGCCCTGCGAAACAACTCTTCCGATCGGGAATGCTTCATGATTCTGTGATGGGTCCGGCCGGCTATCCGTCGGCCTTCCGCGGGACCAGCCGGCTGAAGCCGAGGCTCATGGTGATGTCGTACAGGCTTCCGTTCAGGTTGCGCAGCAGCCGTTTTTTCAGGCCGAGGTAGGGCTGCTTGCCCGAAAACAGGTCCTGCATGATGGCCGAAAACCGCGGGCTGCGCCTGGTGAACTGCACCATCCGCGACGGCACCGAGCCGAACAGGTAGCGACCCAGGAAGACCCGCTTCGCGAGGCGCGAACCGAGTTCCAGGTCGGCCGTGAAATCGTGCCGCAGAAGCCGGCGATACGCGGCGACCCAGGTCTCCGGCTCTTCCGACGCCGAAAGCAGCACCTTCGACGCAAGGTCGGCCGAGCGAATCGCGTAGTAGAGGCCCTCGCCCGTGATCGGGTCCACCAGACCGGCTGCGTCGCCGACCGCCATCCAGCCCTCGCCGGCCACGCGGTTGCTCTTCCAGGCAGCGGTTTCGAGCGACGGGAGCAGATGGCTGTAGAACGATGCGCCCTTCCAGGCAATGCCGCGCTCGTTCATATACGCTTCCAGGCGTTTCCG
Source organism: Bryobacterales bacterium (assembly GCA_963796485.1). Taxonomy (GTDB): domain Bacteria; phylum Acidobacteriota; class Terriglobia; order Bryobacterales; family Bryobacteraceae; genus CAWCDJ01. The sequence continues at coordinate 2,031,465 of CAWCLV010000001.1, read as the reverse complement.
CAGCGCCGCGGCCGGTTCGCCTTTCCCGCAAATTCCCACGGACAAATGCCCGCATCGCGGAAACACCCAGATGTAGCCTTCGAGGTGCGGCAGAAACTGAATGTCGATCCGCGTCTGCTCACCGGGAACGTAGTAGCCCAGAGCGGACATCGCGTCTTCCGGCCTCAGTTGCGTGCCGACGTCGCGCAGCGGATTGCGCGCGCCGGTGGCCACCACGCAGAAATCGGCCTTTGCGATCCCGGTTTTCGTGTGCAGGTTCCACCCGGACCCGTTGCGCGAAATCTCCGTAATGCGGGTCTTCTCCAACTGCGCGCCGGCCCGGTCCGCGCGGTCCAGCAGCAGTTGGTTCAGGTCGAAGCGGGAATAAATGAGAAGAGGTTCCTCCAGTTTGAGGGTAACTTCCCCCGCTCGCGGCGCCCCCAGGACGGTTTCCCTGACGAAGCGCTTCGGCGTGGAATTCTCGAGAAGAAAGGGATACTGGCTGTAAGCTTTGTAAGTCAGGCCGCCGCCGCAGGGCTTCTCCCAGGCGAGTTTCTCGTCGAAGAGTTGCACCGACAGGCCCGCGGACGCAAGCTGCTCCGCGGCGAATGCACCCGCCGGACCACCGCCCAAAACTGCGACGCGCTTCATTCCTACTTCTTACCGGCCGGCGGCAGGTCCTCCGGGGAGGGCATTGCTGCTCCGCCTCCGGATGGGGCCATCGCGCCGCCCGCGTGAGGGTTCGCTCCTCCGGGGGGCATGGCTCCAGGCGCCGTGGCCCCGTGAGGGCTCGCACCCGAATTCTGTTTGCCGGTTACCACCCACTGGCTCCCCTGCTGCTCCAGATGATACTTCATCGACATTCCCTGCGCGGGGTTGCCCCCTTTTGGCGTAATCGCAACGGTGGCGTCGGCCTGCTTGCCGTTGAACTGGACGGAGGACAGAGTCACATCCATCCCTTTGACGTTCAAGCCTGCTTTCGACAGATGGTCGATCACACCCTGACGCACCGCGTCGTTGCTTTGGATGCCGCGATTGCACGCAGCGAGAGAAAAAATCAAAACCAGAATGGCGCAGATTCGCACAGTTCAATTATACCGATAGTACAGCCCGGTTCCGGCTGCTTCTTCTTTATCCTAGAGATTCAAATTCGAGTTTGACCACCGGCACCGAATTTGCCAGCTCGTTCACCGGGAGGTTATGCAGCCTCAGGTAGGCCTTGTGCTCGATATGATCGCTGGGCGCCATATCCACTGCGAATTCCACCGGACGCCCGGTGTTCAACAGGGTGGCGCGACGGGGCGCGACGGTCAGCGGATTCAGCTTGACCGCCGACGTCAGCGGGTCCCGGTGCAGATGCACGTACACGGTGTTTCCCCGGCGCGTCAGCAGGACGTTCCGGTTCGCCGTGAGGTTAGACGCAGGAACCGTGCCCTCCAGCGATTCCTTCACCGCGCGGTGCCACTGCCCGATCCGCCGCAGGATCGACGCCGGCCGCTCCGGGATCGTCCCGTCGGGCATCGGCCCCACGTTCAGAAGATAGTTCGCGTCGCGCGCCAGGTATTTGTCGATACTCCGCAGCAGGTGGCGGTCGGTATAGTAATCCTCTTCTTTGCGGTAGCCCCAGCTTTCGGATCCGACGGACTGGCACGCCTCCGTACGATGATCGAAGCTCGGCCTCTCCTCGCCGGTGGTGTCGGTGTCGCGCTCCGGCGTGCCGAAATCGCCCGGGTCGAAGCCGCGGTTGTTGATCACGGCATTCGGCTGCAGCTTGCGGATCATGTCGTTGACGCCCGGGTCCACGTACTTCGGCACATTCATGTCCCACCAGAACTCGCGGATCTCGCCGTAGTTCGTGCACAGCTCCCGCACCTGGGCTTTCAGAAATTCCATGTAGCGCATCCAGTCGGAATGGTCCCCCGGCTGCGGCGGCAGTTCGTGGCTCCGCCCCTGGTTCGGATAATCCGGCTGATGCCAGTCGGCCACCGAGTAGTACAGGCCCAGCGGCACACCCCTGCGGTGGCAGGCGTCCGCCAGTATGCGGAGCACGTCCTTGCCGTAGGGAGTGTTCGTGGTGTTGTAGGCGGTCTGCTTCGTGTCCCAGAGGCAGAAGCCGTCGTGATGCTTGGTGGTCAGGCAGATGTATTGCATCCCCGCGCCGGCGGCCAGGTCCAGCCAGGCATTCGGGTCGAACTTTACGGGGTTCCACTGCTGCGTCAGCTTCACGTACTCGGCGCGAGGCACACGGTAGCGCCACTGTTCCTGCTCGTGAAGACCGTGGACGGAGTAGATTCCCCAATGCACGAACATGCCGAAGCGCCTCTGAAACCACCAGTCGCGTCCATCGCCAAATCGCGGCGCAAGCGGCGGCGCTGTGTTCTGTGCGGTCGAGATCTGCGGGAGGAAACCAACAGAGGCAGCCGCGCCGGCGGTCTGAAGAAATCCGCGGCGGCCGAGCAGGCGTTCGTGCATCCCTTGATGTTAATCCAGACCCGCGCAGAGCGTCCTTCTGAGTGATGACTCCCGTGATCGAAACCGATCGGCTCGGCCGCGACTTCGGCGACAAGCGCGTCGTTGACGGGCTCAACCTGTCTGTCGAGCCCGGAGCCGTGTATGCGTTCCTCGGCTCGAACGGCGCAGGCAAGACAACGACCATCCGTATGTTGCTCGGGCTGATCCGCCCTACACGGGGAACGGTCCGGCTCTTCGGCAAGCCTTTCGCGCGCCGCCTTCTGGGACGCGCGGGCTCGCTCGTGGAAATGCCTTCGTACTACGGACATCTAACCGGGCGCGAGAACCTCGAACTGGTGCGCCGCATCGCCGGGCGGGCGAACGCCGATGCCGCCCGCGCGCTCGAAACCGTGAGGCTCGCGTCTGACGCGGACCGCCTCGCTGGCACGTATTCGCTCGGCATGCGCCAGAGACTCGGGCTCGCGATGGCGCTGCTCGGCGATCCCGAGCTATTGATTCTCGATGAACCCACCAACGGGCTGGACCCTGCCGGAATCCGCGAGATCCGCGAGCTGATCGCGGGCCTGAGCGCCCGCCAGGGCGTCACGATATTCCTCTCGAGCCACTTGCTCACCGAGGTCAACCAGGTGGCTACCCACGTGGGCATACTGGAGCGGGGCAGGCTGCTGTTTCAAGGACCCATGGCGGAGTTGAAGCGGCGATTCCAGCCCTCGCTCGAGGTGCGCACGAACCGTCTCGCGGATGCGGCGCGCCTGCTTGCGGCCAGGCAGTTTAGCGTCGAGCCGGCCGACGCCGAAACGATGCTGGTTCGCTGTTCGGGAACCGGGGATGCCGCTGCGTTAAACGAAATTCTGGTAACCGCGGGGTTCTCCGTTCATCATCTGCGGCTGCGGACGCCCAGCCTGGAGCAGATGTTCCTGGAAATGACTGCGCGCGAAGAGGAGGGGTGCTGTGCGTGATCTCTGGTATGCCATATCCGCCGAGTTGATGAAACTGCGGCGTACGCTCGCCCTGAAACTGGCGATTCTCATGCCCCTGCTGATTGTCGTCCTGCAATCGACGTTCATACTTCGGGCTCCACCGGCGCGCATTAAGGCCGGAATCTGGCACGTTTACGAGCAGGGCGTAGCCGCGTGGGCGATCTTTCTCCTCCCTCTGCTGGCCAGCCTGCTGGCGGTGTTGATCCAGGGCATCGAGCACCGCGAAAACAACTGGAAGTTGATCTACTCGCTTCCACTTCCGCGATGGACCGTCCATGCCGCCAAACTGCTCTCGGCAGAGGTGCTGCTTGCGATCGCCAGTGCCTCCCTCGTGATCGGCATGATTCTGGGCGCCGTGACCATGCACGCGCTCTACCCGAGACTGCCGTATGGGGCCATCAGCGTGCCTCCGCTGCTCAACCGCCTCGGCGTGCTATACCTCTGCGCCGCAGCGCTGGTCGCGATTCACGTTTGGGTCAGCGCCCGCAGCAGGTCTTCCACGCTGCCTTTGGGGTTGGGCGTGGGCGGCGTCCTTGTCTCCATTGTCGCCGCCAACGATTCCCTGGTCAGATTCTGGCCGTGGATGCTCCCGATGAACTCCACCATCCCGGAGCGCCAGCCGCTCGCATTGGTGCTGGGTGTCGCAGGCAGCCTTGTATTCGCGGTTCTGGGAGCTTGGGACTGCTATCGCCGGGAAATCACGTGAGCCGCTACCGCGCCCACTTCGCCTTCCATTCCGGGTATTCCGTATCGAGCAGACGCGCGGGCCAGTTCCCATACCACCGGTAGCCATTGCGGCGTTCGTATTCGATTTCGGCCAGGCTCTGCTTGACGACGCCGTCCCGTCCGCAGAAGATCGGGCGATTCGTCCCGATCTCATAGAAGCGCGCCCATAGGGGAGGCGCCGATGGATCCGGCACCACGGTCATGTCGGTGCCCTTCGGCGTTCCCGGCGCGGGCTTCGGCACCAACCGTATCCCTTCGATCTTCGATGTCCGGAACCACGCCACCGCCGCTTCCACGCTGCGAACGATCTCCGGCGACGGGTGCTCGACCCCCATCAGAAACTCGACAATTCCGACGCTCTCGGCGCCGCTCAGGCTGGGCAACTCGTAGCTCCGCGCCTTGGCCGGCGCCAGCGTTACTTCATCGTGCTGGGCGCACCAGACAGTGAGCGTGCCGTCCACCGTGATCTGAGTCTTCAGAATGCACTCGATCCCGTTACGAACGGCCTTGCTTGCCCGGTCGCGTTCTTCCACCGTCAGAAACGCGTAGTCCGGATCCCCGTCTGCCGCCGCGCGCAGCAACTCCAGCACGCCGACCATGGCGTCGTCGTTATAGGTGATGTGGTCCCAGTAGCCGTGCCGGAGAGGATAGAACTGCGGCCATCCTCCGTTCGGATACTGCGCTTGGAGCAGATAGGCGAGCCCGCGTCGGAATGCGTCCGAGTAGCGCTCGTCGTGCGTCGCGCTCCAGACCTTCGCGAGATACTTCATCTGCGTGTAGGTCGCGTCGTTGTCGATCGTGCTCAGCGTGTCCGCTCTCTGTTTCCGCACCGCTTCGAGGCGTTTCCCGCCGAGCGGCAGAGCCATCGCGATGTTCTTGCCCCATCCCCCGTTGTCGTGCTGATAGAGCAGGACATTGTCCGCGACGCGAAGTGCTTCGGCGGTGGTGTACCATTCCCGGTACTGATCCTGGGCCTGACGCCAGTTGACCAGCTCGTGCCGGTAGGGCTCCAGGGCGGGGAAGAGCGCGGTGAACTGGCGTGCGGCAATCGCGCCAATTACCGCCTGTCCCCTGGGTGCGAGGTGCGTGTGGTCCGGCTTGCTCTGGTCGTCCACCGCTCCGATGGTGGCTTCGCAACCCTTCTCGCCGAGCGCCTGCGCCTGCTCCCACGTAAGACGGTACAGGTCGATCATCGGGATGTGGCGCTCCGCAGCCAGGTCTCGGACGGCTTTCACGTATGGCGCCAGTGAATCGACCTTGAGCTTGCCGTCGGTATCGAAATTCCGCCGCACGATGGAGGTGACCAGCACCGCCGTCGCTCCAGCCTCGCGCGCTTCCTCCACATATCGCAGTAGGTTCTGCCGGAACGTGGTGGCCGCATCGGTTTCGCGATCGGGGCCTTTTCCGGGCACGTCGTTATGCCCGAACTGGATCAGGACATAGTCGGGCTTCGCAGCCAGCACCGGTTCCCAGCGCTTCTCCGCGCGGAAGCTTTTCGAACTGCGTCCGTTCGCCGCGAAGTTGATGGTCTCGACCGGCGGTCCGAACCCGGCCCGGAACCCCGGTCCCCAACCTCCGTCATCCGCCACCGTGGAATCGCCGACCAGGGCGACCCGGACCGGCGCGGCCAGCGCGGCACCGGCAATCAAAAGGAGGGCGGCAACGCGAACAGAAGCATTCGGCATCGCTCTCCACAGTAAATCACAACCTTTCGGTTGTGGCGCGCTCACGTATGCCCTAAAAGTCAAAGTCGGGCAGGCCAGGAGGCCTGGTATGTGGGGCAGGCCTCCTGGCCGGCCTCCTGGCCTGCCCTCCCTTGACTTACCGAGCCGCAGCTTAACGAACTACACTATTGCTCGCCGCCTCCGCGGCCGCCTGCCGGCGGCGGCGCGCTGTCCGGGTCCACCGTGAAATAGGGGATCCCGGCCTCGGCCATCATCTTGTTCAGCTTCGGAACTTCGGCGTCCAGCTTCTTCACATCGGCCAGCCCGGCCTTCAGTTCGACCTCGGCCTGGTCGATGTCCGTGATCTGCCTGGCCGTGGGGGCATCCGGATAATTGCCGACGGTCATCAGCAGCCGTGTGAGCTGCTGCGTGACGGGCGGCTGGTTGTACTTCAACGGCGCACCCGCAAACCCGAGCAGCCGCGGCTCATCGCTGGGCTCGGCCTCGAATGTCGGCGTGGCGGCGTGCTTCACTCGCTCCAGGAGTTGGTTGGCCGCCGTCTTGACGTTCGCCGGCACGTCGGGCGCACTCGGGCGTTTCCAACCATCGGTAAGGTTCGTCAGCGCGATCTGCATGGCGACGATTTTGTTGCGCGCCTGCGTGGCTTCTTTGGCCAGCGAGATCAGCCGATCGACGGCTGCTTTGCGCCTCTCGCGCGCTTCTTCGGAGAGCGGCACGCGCGGATCGTCCGCAACCGCCACTGTCTTGCTCTCGGTCTTTCCGGCCAGTGCCACCGTGATGGTGTACTGCCCCGGATCGACTTCCATGGCCGCTCCTCCGCGGCCGCCGAAGCCCCGGCCTCCGCCTCCGCCGGCCGCCGCCCCGGGGTTTTCGCCGGGGGCCCCGGCAGGCGTTTCCGCCGCCTGGCCGCCGCGGCCTCCGCGACCTCCGCCGGCCGCGCCCCTTCCCCCGAACGCGCTGGGCAGTGGATTGTCCGTCCGCAGGTCCCAGGCCACCCGGTTGACTACGCCTGACTGGGCTCGTGAATTGATGGAGCGCACGGTCTTGCCCGCCGCGTCTTTCACCGTGATGCGCGCGGGTCCGCCGGTGCTCGCGTAGTAGTCCACCATCACGCCCGCCGCGGGGTTCTGGCCGATGAACTCGCGCGATCCCGTGAAGCCTTTATAGTTCGCGGTCCGCCATTCGGTGCCCGGAAGCGGCGTGAACAGCGTCAGTCCGCTGGTCAGCACGGCGTCGCTCATTTCCTCGAGCGGCGTGATGTTGTCCATGATGTAAATCGAGCGGCCGTGAGTCGCCAGGATCAGGTCGTGCTCGCGTGGGTGGATCTGCAGGTCGAACACGGGAACCGTAGGCAGCCCGTTGGTCATCTTCTCCCAGCGGCCGCCGCGGTTGAACGTCACGTACAGGCCGAATTCCGTACCCGCGAACAGCAGGTTCGGGTTGACCGGGTCCTCGCGAACCACGTGAACGGTGCCGGCCTCCTGCGGTATGCCTTCCGTGATGCGGGTCCACGAGTTGCCGAAGTCGCGGGTCATGTAGATATACACCGAGTAGTCGGCCGAGCGGTGGTTGTCGAACGCCACGTAGGCGGTGCCTTCCTCTTTGTGCGACGCTTCGATCCGGCTGACGTACGCGTCCTTCTGCGCTCCCTTCAAGCCGGGAATTTTGCCCGCGACGTTGGTCCAGGTCTTGCCGCCGTTCCGCGAAACCTGAAGGTTGCCGTCGTCCGTGCCGGCCCACAGAATGCCCGGCCTGACGGGCGATTCCGCGATCGCCGTAATGCACGGCCAGGACACCACGCCGTCATTCCGGGAGAGCGTATCCTTCCCCACCACCTTGCCCAGGATCGGCATTGTGTTCCGGTCCTCGTTGTTGGTCAGGTCCTTATTGCCGAGCCGCTCCCACGTGTCGCCGCGATCGGTCGATTTGAACAGGTAATTGCCGCCGTAATAGACGGTCTTGTTGTCGAAAGCGGAAATGATCAGCGGCGAGTTCCACTGGAAGCGGTAGCGCGGAGCCGTGACGCTGTCCTCCTGCGGCCGGATCGACTTCACCACTCCCGTGCTCAACACCCGGCGCTGCACGTTACCGTCCTGCGACTCGGCGTAAACGATGTCCGGGTCCTTCGGGTCGATGCGGGCGTGGAAGCCGTCGCCACCCGAAATCTGAATCCAGTCGCCGTTGTCGGGGCCGCGCGAAGTCAGGGTCGCGGAGGGCCCGCACCAGGTGTTGTTGTCCTGCAATCCGCCGCAGACGTGGTACGGGTGCTGAAAATCGTACGTGACTTCGTAAAATTGCCCCAGCGGGAAATTGTTGACGTAATCCCAGGTACGGCCGCTATCCCAACTCATCGTGATCCCGCCGTCCGAGCCCGCCATCACATGGTCGGAGTTGGCCGGGTCGATCCAGAACGCGTGGAAATCGGTGTGGATGCCCCGTTCTTTCGTCGCGAACGTGCGTCCGCCGTCTTCGCTCAAGTAGAGAGGCGCGCCCAGCACCCAGACTTTGTTCTCGTTATTCGGGTCGATCCGGATCTGGCTGTAATAGGATGGGCGCGGATTCGTGTCGCTCATCTTGACGAAGGTCTCGCCCTTGTCCTCGGAGCGGTAGATGCCGCCCTGCGTCATGTGCTCGAAGAGGACGTAGACGATGTTCGAGTTCTTGCGGTAGATATCCACCGCGCAGCGGCCCACGTCGCCTGACGAGGGCAGGCCCTTGGTGAGTTTGGTCCAGTGCGCGCCGCCGTCGAGTGAGCGATACATGCCACTCTTGGTTCCCCCGCCGTTGTAACCGAATACGGTGCGCCGGCGTTCGTATGCGGCGGCGAATACGATGTTCGGACTTTGCGGGTCTATGGCGACATCCGAAATCCCAGTGTCGTCGTCGATGTACAGCGATTTCGTCCACGTGGCGCCGCCGTCTACGGTCTTGAAAACGCCGCGCTCGCTATTCGGGCCCCACAAGTCTCCCAGCGCGGCGACGTATGCGATGTTGGGATCCCCCGGGTGCACGGCGATGCGCCCGATGTGGTGCGTCTCCTTGAGACCGGAGAACTGCCATGTCCTGCCGCCGTCGAGCGACTTGTACACTCCATTGCCCCACGAAGAACTCTGGCGATTGTTCGGCTCGCCCGTGCCCACGTAGAGGATCGCCGGGTTGGAAGGCGCGATGGCGATATCGCCGATCGACCCGGTTGTCTGGTCGTCGAAAATGCTCGCCCACGTCACGCCGCCGTTTACGCTTTTCAGAATTCCGCTGGCGGCCGTCGCCACGTAGATGATGCGCGGATCGGAATCCACTACTGCGAAATCGTCGATCCTGCCCCCCATTACTGAGGGTCCGATCGATCGGAAGCGCAAATTCTTCAATGCCGCTTCATGGGCTGGCTGCGCGGAGGCGCTGCCGCACAGCAGGAATCCGATGAACGTGGCCGCAAGCAAACGGGTTCTCATAAGGGAATTACCGAGTAGGAACATCGTAGCCCGGATAGGCGAAAAATTGCACAATTCCGTTACGCAATTTTGTCTTGATTTTCGGCGTACCCCGCTCTATCCTGGTCTGGCGAACAAAAAGCGAATTACATTCGCGTGGAGGAGCAGAAGATGCCGATTACCGATTTCTTACTTCCGGAATACGATCAGGAGATGGCCAACACCCGCAAGATGCTGGCGGCCGTCCCGGACAACCGCATGGATTTCAAGCCCCACCCCAAATCGTTCAACATGAAGGATCTGGCTATCCATCTGGCAACGATCCCCGAGTGGGCCGCGGACACGGTGGAAAAAAGCGAGCTCGATTTCGCCCCGGAAGGCCAGCCAGGGTACCGCCCGCCCGACATCAAATCCACGAAAGAGCTGCTCGAGACGTTCGATCGTGGAGTGGCGAAAGGACGGGCCGCGATTTCCGGAGCCACCGATCAGGCGCTGATGCAGCCGTGGTCGCTGCTGCAAACGGGAAAGGTCTTATTCACCATGCCGCGGATTGCGGTGCTGCGCTCTTTCGTCATGAACCATGCGATCCATCATCGCGCGCAACTCGGCGTGTACTTGCGCATGGTGGACCAGCCCGTCCCCGGCATGTACGGCCCCTCCGCTGACGACACCTCATCTTAGTAGGGTAGGCCTCCCGGCCAAGTCTCCCGGCCTGCCCGCGCGCCGAAGGCGCGCTACGTGCTTGCGCAGGCCGGAAGCCTACAGACCTGTTAGTACGCCGTCTTGTCGCCCTTATTCCGCCAGTCGTCGAACGGCCGGACCGCCTGCGGGTCCGCAATGCGAAATGTGGGAAGCGTGCGATCCGCTGTCGGCAGGCCGATCTCGCGATAGATCAACTGATCGTCGAAGCCGGCGGCCGCGGCGTCCTCGTGGGTGGCGGCGAAGAAAATTCGTGCGGGCCGTGCCCAATACAGAGCGCCCAGGCACATCGGACACGGCTCGCACGACGAATACACATCGCAGCCGGTCAACTGGAAATCGCCCAAAACGCGGCACGCTTCGCGGATCGCCACGATTTCCGCGTGCGCCGTAGGGTCATGAGTGCGGGTGACCTGATTCGCTCCGGCGGCAATGACAATGCCGTCCTTTACCACCAGCGCCGCGAACGGGCCGCCGTCGCGCCGGACGTTGTCCGCCGCCATCTGGATTACCTGTCGTATGAAAGCCGTGTGCATCGGTCCTGGATGCGGGATTCGCCTCTCCTAGCCTACACGAGAGCAGGGAAAAATATCGCATCCAGGTTGCTGCTCGCCGAATTTTCGAGGTTCAACGCCCGGCTCAGGCTTCGATCAAGCCGGCACGGATTGCGTAGCGAACCATGCTCGCGGTCTCATGCACCCCGAGTTTTTCGAGGATGCGGCTGCGGTGGGAATCTGCGGTCTTATAGCTGATGCCCAAGGCCGCCGCGGCCTCTTTCGTGGATTTGCCGCTGGCGATCAACACCAAAACCTGACGCTCGCGCTCGGTGAGCGCGAAAACCAGGCGCACCGCGTCTTCATCCGGACGGAACGACGTCCTCCGGCGATCGGAAAGGTCGTGCGCGACTCCAATGTATCCGCTAAACTCGCCCTCCGCGTTGCATCGCGGAACACCCGATTCTTCCACCCAGCAGTAATCGCCGGATTGGCGCTGCAAGCGATACTGCATCTGGTACGGTTGCCTGGAGCTGAATGACTTCAGGTAGGTTTCCAAACAATGGTCCCGGTCATCCGGCTGAACCCCCTCTATCCAGCCATTCCCAAGTTCCTCCTCCAACGCGCGGCTGCGGAAACTCAGCCATGCTTTGTTGAAGTATGTGCGGAGAGCGTCGCCGCCGCACATCCAGACCATGAAAGGCGCCGAGTCCGTCAAGAGACGAAACTGGGCATCGCCTTCCCGCTCCTGCCCTTTGCGGCGCAGAAGTTCCGCTTCCAGTTCGGCGAGCTTGGAGCGTAATGTGCTTAATTCTTCGCTGTCTTTCCCAGGCGACATTTTTAACCGTCCGTTTACCCTATGCTATCCCCGTTTGGAGGGTTTCCCTAGTATGAATCTGATGACCGGAATCCGTATTGTTACGCTGCATTCGTAATCCGTCACAGAGGTAGACACCTGAATTTCTGGAACTTTAACCTGATCGCAGGCGAATTATACTATGGGAACACATGAGCCATCTCCTCCCGGCAAAAAGCGATGATGCCTTGCTGGCCCGGATCCGGCGCGGCGATGAACAGGCATTTCTGGACCTGTACCGCCAGCGTCAGGCAGCCATATATCGTTTTGCGCTTCAGATGGCCGGTTCGTCAAGTGTTGCCGAGGATATTACACAAGAAGTTTTCATTGCGGTAATTTTCGACAGTTCCGGGTTCGACTCCAGCAAGGGCAGCCTTTCGGGTTTTCTGTTCGGGATTGCGCGCAAGCTCGTACTCAGGTATTTGCACCATAACCGATACGACATCGCGCTCGAAGGGGAAGAGGGAGAAAATCCGGCGCCGGTTCTGGCGGGCAAGGAAAATCCTCTGGACGACCTCACCCGCCGCGAAGGCGTCGAAGCGCTCCGTCGCGCGGTCCTCGGTCTACCGCGCCGCTACCGGGAGGTAGTGATCCTCTGCGATTTGGAGGAGCTCGACTATCTCGATGCGGCCGCGGCACTCGGCTGTCCGGTCGGCACGATCCGCTCGCGCCTGCATCGCGCCCGCGGGCTCCTGCTGGAGAGACTCCAGGAACGCGAGGCGCGGCCCGCGATCAAGGCCTTGAAGCCCCTGAGGTGTGTCATATGAATTGCGAAGAGTTTATGGAATCGCTTCCGGACCGGCCGGCCGCCCTCGAGGGGGAACTTGAGCGGCACGCCGCAGACTGCGGCGACTGCCGGGCGTTTGCCGAAAGCCGCATGAAACTGGCCGAAGGGTTGCGCGCGCTCGCAAGGGATTGGCGCCGTGTTTCCGGGCCGGCGCGCATCGAGCCGAAGGTCCTTACCGTTTTTCGGGCGCATACGGCAAAGCGCGTACCGCGCCGCCCGCTGTTTTGGCCCGCGCTGGTGTGGGCGTCTGCGGCGGCAGTGACGCTCGCCATGGCCCTTTTCCTGGTGCGGGGAAATCAGCCCCGGCCCCATCCCGGTGCGCGGTCCGGTGGTTCGCGGGTGCAGTTGGCCGCGGTGCAGCCGGCTGACGCGGGCGAGACGGAGTTTCCCGCGACCGAGGGTTTTATAACGCTCCCGAATGCCGAGCAGATCGGGGCGGATGAAGAAGTGAACATCGTCCGGGTAGAGTTGCCGCGTTCTTCGATGATCGCAATCGGCTATCCCTTGAGCGATGGGGAGGCGTCCGGTCAGGTCGAGGCCGACGTAGCGATCGGCCCCAATGGCCTTGCCCGGGCGGTGCGCGTGGTAGAGCAGACGGATTAGGAGATGGACCTATGTTGATTCGAATCGGAATTTTGGGATGTCTGTTGTTTGGCGCGGGGATGCTGGCTCAGCAGCCGCCACCGCCGCGCCTTCATGGCGGCATGGGAGGAGCCCGCTTCCTGGGAGCGGAGCCGGGCATGGGCGGACGGGTGGTGACGAATGCCCCGTTTTCCGCGGACATCGTGACGGACACCACGCAGGCACTGCCGGATGGGAATCACATTCACCGGACGCAGACGACCCATGTGTACCGCGATTCCGAGGGCCGGACTCGCCGCGAGCAGCAGCTTGGGAACCTGAATGGCCTGGCGCCCAATGCGAACCTCCCGGCGGTCGTGTTTATCAATGATCCTGTCGCAGGGACGAACTACGCGCTGAGCCCGTCGAATCACACGGCCACCCGTTCGGCCGCGATGAGGCGCGGCGGCCCCAACGGAGGCGGGCGCGGTCCCGGAACTGGAGCCGGAGCCGGTCCCGGATTCAACCGCGGCATGATGGGCGCGCGCGCGGTCCGTCAGGCCAATCCCAACGTGAAGACCGAGGACTTGGGCGCTCAGACCATCGAGGGAGTCCAGGCTACCGGCAGGCGGATTACGACGATGATTCCCGCCGGCCAGATCGGCAATGACCAGCCGCTGCAGATCGTCACCGAAACCTGGTACTCTTCGGACCTTCAGGCGGTGGTGATGTCTAAACGCTCCGATCCCCGGAGCGGCGATACTGTCGTGAAGTATACGAACATCCTCCGCACGGAGCCGGCGGCGACATTATTTCAAGTCCCGGCCGACTATACCGTAACGGACGCGCCGCGGTTTCGGATGGGCCCGCCGCGAAATTAGGCCTCGCGCAGTGGGGCGGGTTGAAAGCCGCCCCACTCGCTAAAACTGCAGTTTGTCCTTCCGCGCCTCGAGTTTCTTCGTATCCACGCCCGGCACTTTCTCCAGGTCCACCAGGGAATGAAAAGTTCCGTTGGCGTCCCTATACGCAACTACCGCCTCTGCTTCCGGAAAGGTGAGCCCCAGAACGGACTTGAGTTCCTCGAATGGGGCGGTGTTGACGACCACCTTGGAATCGGGGCCGAAGTTTTTCGCCAGGTATTCGATCACCGCGTCAAGTTCGTCATCCGTGCCCTTGGCGCCTCGCTCCACCATGTCGTCCACCTTGTCCGACCAGTCGTCCCTGCTGAGCCTGGCTTTCCGGAAGTTGGCCGAACCGTGACAGTCGATGCAAACTTTGGCGACGGTTTCCCGGCCGGCGCCGTCGGGGAGTTTCTTTGCGTCTTCGTCCGAGGCGGCCGGCGCGATGCACGCCAGCGCGAAGCAGATCGCAAAATACGGGACTCTCACGGTTTGATCCGGTTGATGGCACAACCGATCGATTTCGTGAACGGCGTCGCTACCGGTTTGCCCGCCAGAACCTCGTCGAGCGCGTTCCGCAGGTCCGGCACGGTGGCCTTAAATCGCAGTTGTCCAAAATCCGCGACGCGGTTGTCGATCCGTCCCAGATAGAGTACCTTCCCTTCGGGCGAGAGAACCGCTGCTTGCGGAGTGACCGTCGCGCCCGCCATGCTCACCAGCGACTGCCTCGGGTCGAGCACCAGCGGGAATCCATAATGATAGTCGTGAGCGTAGTGGACGACATCGGCCGCCGGCACGGTCGGATCGGCCTGCACCGCCCACACCAGGACTCCGCGTCCGGCGTAGTCGTCTTGGATCCGGTTCATTTCCGGAACGTAGCTGTTGGCGACCGGACAATCGGTGGTCACGAAAAGCAGTAGGACCGCCTTCTTGCCGTTCCACTCGGCGGGCGTGTGCTCGGAGCCTTGGGTGTCGCGAAGTCCGAAGCGCGGAGACGAGGCCCACGCGCAGGCAACCAACAAAAGCGCTGCCGCCAAGCGGCAGGTGGTGCGTAGCATCCCAATCATTTTCCCTATAATACTCCCCTCGGAGAGAGGCCGGTACAATATCGAAATCGACGCTTGACCCTGACGTTGCGTCAGGCCCGATCCTGTGGTGGGAGGGAATAGCCGAAGTGAAAGAGACTGCCGGGATGCATCGTACGACGCAGTTCGCCGAACTGGCGGGAGTCACCGCCAGGGCGCTGCGCCATTACGACCGGCTCTGACTTTTGAAACCGCGGCGGACGCGCGCGGGATACCGGCTGTACGGCAGCCGGGAACTCGAACGGCTGGAGCAGCTCGTCGCGCTGAAGTTTCTGGGCATCCCGCTGAAGCAGATCCAAAAGTTGCTCGACCGCGACCGGCCGGCCCTCCCCGACGCGTTGCGCGCTCAACGCAAGGCGCTCGACGCCAGGCGCCGCATGCTGGATCAGGCGATCGCAGCGATTCGCAACGCGGAATCGCTGCTCGCCGAAGGACGGCATCCCGGGCCCGACGTACTCCACAAAATCATCGAGGTGCTTGAAATGCAAGACAACATGGATTGGGCGGCAAAATACTACGGCGAGGAAGCGCGCGAAAAGGTTGAAGCGCGCAAGCAGCTCTGGTCTCCGGAGTTGCAGGAAAAAGTGACGCAGCAGTGGCACGAGCTCTTCCACGACATCGAAGCAGCTCTTGGCGAAGATCCGGCGAGCCGGAAAGCGCAGGCTCTTGCCGCGCGTTGGAACGAACTAGTGGTCGGCTTCATCGGCGGCGATCACGGCATTGCCGAGGGCCTGAACCGGCTCTACGCCGACCAGCAGAACTGGCCAGCTGCGATGCAGGAGAGGATGCAGCCGTTTCTCAAGAAGGAGGTCTGGGAATTCATTCGCCGCGCCATGAACTGTAACGCGTGACCGGAGCTATTCGTCTTGGTCGAACGCTTCCTCGCGTGCGGGAAGCACATCGCGGTCCCCGGCGACCCATACGTACAACGTGGGAAGCAGGAAGATGTTGATCAGCATCGCGACCATCAGCCCGCCCACGATGACGATGGCGAATGGCCGCTGCGAATCCGAACCGATCGCGTGTGAAGTCGCGGCGGGCAGCAGCCCCAGGGTCGCCACCAGGGTGGTCATCATGATGGGGCGCAGCCTCAGAACCGCGCCCTCGATGGCGGCATCCGCGATCGAGTGCCCGCGCGTTCGAAGCTGATTGATGTACTCCAGCATGATGACGCCGGTCTGCACGCAGACTCCGAACAACGCCAGGAATCCGACACCGGATGAGACACTGAAGTGCGTGCCGGTGATCCACAGGGCCAGCAATCCGCCGAGCGGCGCCATGGCGATGTTAGCCAGCATAAGGCTAGCCCACTTGAACGAGTGGAACATCATATAGAGGATAAGGAAGATGACGAGAATGGTAATCGGCAGCACGATGGCCAGGCGCTTCTGCGAGCGCTGCTGGTTCGCGTATTCGCCGGCCCAGTCGATGCGGTAGCCTTCCGGAAGTTTGACCGAGTGGCCCACCTTCGCGATGGCTTCTTCCACCGTGCTGCCGAGGTCCCTTCCGCGCACGCTGTACTTGATCGCTACGTAGCGCGAGTTTTCCTCGCGATAAATTTCGGAAGCCCCGTCGAGGGTGTCCGTCCTGCAAAGTTGCGCCAGGGAAACGCGCTCGCCGGTCGGGGCGAGCAGGCGCACATCTTCGATGGCTTCCTTGGTGTTGCGGTACCGTGCGGCGTAACGGGGAACCACGTCGTAGCGTTGCTCGCCCTGGAGCAACTGGCTGACTGCGTTCCCGCCGACCGCCGTCTGGATGGCATCCTGGATATCGGCTACGTTGATGTTGAAGCGCGCCGCCCGGTCGCGGTCCACCTTGAAGTTCAGATTCGGCTGGCCGATTACGCGGAACAGTCCAAGATCGCTGACGCCCTTGATCTGCCGCATCACATTCACCACCTGGCCGCCGGTGTGTTCCAGAAGTTTGAGATCGTCGCCGTAGATCTTGATTGCGAGTTCGCCTTTGACGCCGCTGACCGCTTCTTCCATGTTGTCTTCAATGGGCTGCGAGAAGTTCCAGAGCACACCCGGGACCTTCTTGAGTTCGCGGTCCATGGCGGCGATGAGCCGGACTTTGTCCTCCCCGAAAACCGGTCTCCACTGCTCCTTCGGCTTCAGATCGACAAAGTATTCGGTGTTGAAAAAGCCGGTGGTATCGGTGCCGTCGTCGGGCCTGCCCACCTGGGACACCACCTGGGTGACCTCCGGGAAACTTGCGAGCAGAACGCGCGCCTGATCCATGAGGCGCGTGCCCTCCGTGGGCCCGGTGCTGGGCGCGAGCGTGCCCCGCGCCCAGATGGCGCCCTCATCGAGGTGCGGCAGAAATTCCGATCCGATCACTCCGCTCGACCCAAGCCAGAAGGCCCCGACCAGGCAGAGCACGGCAAAGCCTACGGTTACCACCCGGAACCGGATCGCCCGCCTCAACACTGACCGGTACACCGCGGTCAGCAGGACCAGCAGCGGGTTCCGCCACTCCTTCGTAGTTCGCCTGAAGAGGAGGCTCGCCAGAACCGGCGCCAGCACCATCGAGAACAGCAGGGCGCCAAGCAGCGCGAACGCGACCGTCCACGCCATTGGCTTGAACAGGCGGCCTTCCACGCTTTGCAGCGTGAAGATCGGCATATAGGCGGTGATGATGATGCCGATCGCATAGAACACGGGCCGTTGGACCTCGTGCGCCGCGCGGCGGATCTTCTCGATGGCGGGCAGGTTCGATGTGTCGTCGGGCCGCGAAAGATGGCGCACGATGTTCTCCACCATCACCACGGCCCCATCCACGACCATTCCGAAATCCAGAGCGCCGAGGGAGAGCAGGTTGGCGGGAATATGGCGGAGATCCAGGCAGATGGATGCGAACAGCAGCGCAAACGGGATGGTGATCGTAACGATCAGGGCGCCCCGAAGGTTGCCGAGGAAGATAAAGAGAATGATCGCTACCAGGATCATGCCCTCGGTCAGGTTGTGCAGCACGGTGTGGGTAGTGAAGTGCACCAGGTCGCTGCGGTCCAGGAAGGGAACGATCCGCACGCCGCGGGGCAGAAGGTGGTCGTTCAGTTCCTTTACTTTTTCGTGGATGGCGGTCAGGGTTTGGTCGGATTCGGCTCCCTTACGCAGCAGCACGATGCCTTCCACGACATCCCTGTTATCGAGGATCACTCCGTCGGCGCGGTGAATGGCTTTCCCGATCTGGCCCAGACGGATCTTCGGCCCCTGCACCACGGTCGCGATGTCGCCCACGTGGATCGGCGTGCCGTTCTGCGACTTCAGGACCGTTCTGCGGATATCGTCTACGTCGTCGAACAGACCGACCGACCGCACGTTGATCTGCTGCGTCCCCGCCTCGATGAAACTTCCACCCGCGTTGACGTTGTTGTTCGTGAGTTGCTGTTCGACCTGGGAGAGGCTCAACCCGTAAGACACCAGCTTGTCGGGATCGATCCGGACCTGGTATTCCTTCGTGATGCCGCCAAAGCTGACGACATCCACGATGTTGGGGACGGACTTGAACTGCTTTTCGAGGTACCAGTCCTCCAGCGATTTCAGATCCATCAGTTCGTAGCGGGGATTGGTGCTCTTTAGCGTGTACCAGTAGATCTGGCCGACCGGGCTGTAGTCGGTCCCGATCTGCGGCTGCACGTTGGCCGGCAGCGTCACCTGGGAGAGGCGTTCCAGCACCTTCTGGCGGTTCCAGTCGTTATCTGACGCGTCGTCGAAGATCAGCATCAGGCTGGAGAGCCCAAACAGGGAGGTGGACCGCAGGTGCTCAAGATGGGGCAGGCCATTCATCACGATCTCGAGCGGGACCGTGACCTGCTGCTCGACTTCCTCGGCGGCTCTCCCGGGCCACTGGGAGATGACCTGAACGTAGTTGTTCGCAACATCGGGATAAGCCTCGATGGGGAGGCTGCGGAACGAGACGATGCCCCAAATGACGAGCAGGACCGCCAGCCCGATAATCAGTGACCGGTTATTTAGCGCGAACTCTACCAGGGCGCGGATCATGGGATGCGGGTGGCTCCACGCCGCCGGTGGGAGCCCTCCTGCCTGGGAGTTTAGCGAAGAATTCCTGAACTGCCGGGCTATCTTTCCGGGTCCGCGCGCCTATCTTTTTCTGTATGCCGAACGAGCGTGCACATGGCTCGACCGCCGCCGTGCCCCTATCTTCCGGTACGACGGGCGAATCTTTTGGCTGAAGCAGGCTATCCTTCGGCCCCGCCCCTGTTCAGGCGGTTCGGGCGGGTTCAGTATCTTGAGGTATGGGGTTGTTATGTGACGAAAGGAATGGCATTGGCCGGAATCCGGTTGGTTTTGCTGGACGACCAGATTCTCTTCCGGGAGAGTCTCGGGTCTTTGCTGAAATCCGAAGCTGACTTCGAGATAGCCGGCCAGTTTGGAAACGTGGAAGAGGCGCTGGCTGCGCTCGGCAGCCGCGGCGCGGATATTGTTTTGGTTTCGTCGCGAGCGGTCGGTGAGTTGGTGGCGATATTGAAGCGTGCGGCCCGGCCGGTAAAGATCCTGATGATTTCGGAGCGGGCGGGAAGGGAAGAAGCCGTTCGCGCCCTGAAGTGGGGCGCCGCGGGCGTAATCGCGCATGACACTCCGCCCGGATGTCTCGCACTGGCGGTCCGCGCCGTCGCCCACGGGAACGTTTGGTTTGGCTACGACGTGGTGGAATCGCTCGCCGAAGCGTATTTCGGGCCGGGCGGGATTCCCGGAGAGGAATTCACCGAGCGGCACAGGCAGGTTCTTCAGGGTATCTGCGACGGACTGACGAATCGCTCGATTGCGGAGCGGTTGGGCATCACCGAGGGCGCCGTGAAAGCGGCCGTGCGCTACCTGATGCGAAAGCTGGCAGTCAGGACGCGCGGCCAGTTGGTGGGCTCGGTGTTGAACCGGGGGAACGAGGCCGGCCGTTAGCAGAACCGCCTTCTTGCAGTTCCATTCGGCGGGTGTGTGCTCGATGCTCGATGTGCAACTCGCCACCGAGGTGGCGCGCGCTTTTGATGTATCTGCCATCAGGTCTGGGCAATGTCCAGATAATCCAGGTGAATTCAGCGTGGCCAACTCACCTGGATGGCGTTCGAGTATGATCGGGGTCATGCGACACTCCGGTCATCGAGACGCAGAGAATCTCGAAATGGGGCAGGTAATCGCCCAGCGGGATTTTGAAATCTTTAGACCGGACGGCACTCCGCTCATCGTCACCGTTCGCCTCGGCAAACCGTTCCGGGAAGCATCAACAGGTGACTATCGTTGCCCGATTCAGATCCTGGGCATCGGCGATGAAAGCATTCGTGCACCGTGGGGCGAAGATCCGTTCATTGCGCTCCAGTACGCAATCGATGTTCTTGGCCAATTGCTCGATCAACTTATGATGCGTGAAAAACTCGAGGTCCGGCGCCACTGGGGAGATCCAGAGCGTCCAGGCTGGATTTGGAAATACCCACCGCACCAACCGAAACCATGACGAACGGCGCTAAAACGCGGTTACGGCGGCGGTGCTATACCGCAAAGCCCACTTTCCACATGTTGGCTAGTGTAGTGCGTCCGAAATACTGCGAAGTATTAAGGATTGCTGTGGGGCGGGCTTCAGCACGCGCAGGACTTCAGTCCTGCCCCGCGCAGGACTTCAGTCCTGCCCGCAGCAGCGCCGGTTGAAACCGGCGCGCAGGCTGAAGCCTGCCCCACAAAGCTCCAGCATAATCGTCATTCTGAATGACGCGCTACACACTAGGATATCCGCACATATAAGTAGCGACCTCGCCGAGATGGTGCTGGAATTGAAGTGGGAGGATTCCGGTGACTGACAGGGAACACTTTGGCTTGCGCGGCCAGGTGAAAACGTGCGAAATCGAGGGTGACTACGTGTACCCGGACCACCACTGGGTTGTGCACACCAGCATGACATTTTCGGCGGGCGGCAACTTGCTGGAAAGGCGGGACCGGAACCCGGATGGTTCGGAGTCATCGGTCGTCTGCCGCTACGATGATCACGGACGACTATCGCAGAAGCAGCACCAAGATCCCAAGTCCTCACAGTTGCTTTCTTACCACTACGACGCGCTCGGACGACTGGAACGCGTGGTGGCGCGGTCTGCTACTGGCGCCGACCGGGTTTGTGAGTCCTACCAGTACGATGAGGCAGGCCGGAAGACGTCCACCGTTTACCCGGATCCGGTCCCCCGCGGTAACATCGGCGTCGATGTGGAAGCTGTTTTTGATATTTCAGTCGAGGCGTCTTCGATTCTGACGATCTTCGATGAGCGCGACCGGCCCGTGAAGCGCGTGTTCTACGGTCCGAACGATGTGGTCGAGCGGCGCGTCCTGATGCGGTATGATCCTGCCGGGCGGCTGGTGGAAAAGGGCGAATGCGAAGCGGAAGGCATTATCCGAGAGGATCTGCGACACCTTTACCGCTACGATGTCGACGGGCGGCTGGTCGAAAAAACGATGTACTACTACGGGCTTTCGACGTACTGGAAGACGTTCGTCTATAACGACCAGGGCGATGTCGTGGAAGAGCGGCACCGGCGCACGGGGGGCATTTTCGAAGAAGGCGGCGATCAGGACTGGAAAACCCTGTCTCGCTACCAATACGACGATCGCGGAAATTGGGTCGAGCGGGTATCGGAGACCGTACGCCGAACCGGCGACCGGACACTGAGTATGATCGAGCGCCGCAGCCTGAATTATTTACTGATCCAGAATCGCCGCGCGGTTCACCAAGGATTCTTTCCAGAACTGCACCTTAACGCGACGCGATGCAAGTTTCCGACCCGGTACGTAAGCGGGTTCATGGAAACTGACCCGCGCCGGTCCGGTTCGGCCACGGGCAATACGTTAGTTTTCCGGAGCCTTTCGCTCCACCTGTTCGATTGCCTTCGCGAAATCGGCCGGAGTCCGGATGACCAACGTCTTTCCTTTGACCCGGTGCATGGCGCCGGCGATGGAATCCGGCAGGTTCGCCTGCGCAATTCGGTACGCAGGTTCGTATTGGAAATAGAAGTAGCGCGGGCCGCCTTGCGCCGGGCGATCCAGCGCGCTCGCCTTTGGGCTCGAGACGAAGCGGCATTGCGGTCCGATTACGAGCACCGCGTCCGACCGCTCGGGCTCGCTCCACTCGCGCCGCAAGAGGTTCGCCAGCAGGTCGAGATGCCCATAGCGGTGCTCCAGCACCTGCACATCGACCTTTCCCAGTTCCAGGTTATCGAGCGCGCGGCCCACTTCCGCAAGATCCCGCGGGAGGAATCTGTCGCGGCGGTAGATCTCCTTTTGCTGGTCCAGACTGAACACCACCACCCGGATGGAGCGCGCGGGCAGTCGCTCCACCAGGGAGGCCAGCAGGCCGACCAGCGTCATGCGATCCCGCCCATTCAGCCACGTCCTGCGTGGAAAGATCGGCGCGGCGTGCAGCATCACCGTGACCGGCAACCGAGCGGCATCGCCATTTGCCGCCGGGTCCGGCGCCTCGACGGTTATGGCAAGCTCGCGAACGGTATTCGGCGCGATGGCCAGTTTTACTCTGCGCTCGGCGCGGCTCGGTTTGGCGTCGATCGTCCAGGCTGCCCGGCAGGTGCGGCCAGCGTCGTCGAAGAGGCGCCACGCCACATGATACTTGCCCGGTCCCAGCAGAAACCCTCCGCCGATTTCCAGTTCGACATCAGTTTTCGGAATATTGGGCAGTCTATGGCGCGATGCCAGGTACGAGGGTGCGCCGCCGGAATCGGGCGTCACCCGCGTGAGGATCGCCCAGCGATGCCCCGGCCCGTGATACTGCCCCATTGGAACCCGGACCACGTAGCCGGCCTGCAGGCGAAAGCTGAAGTTGAGCAACGGGCGGATCGGCGCTACCGCGCATTGGAGGACCTTTTCTCCGGGGACCGGCTCGAAATTGCGCATGGACGGACCAAGCCGCGCCGGGTCCAGCATGACCTGCCCGGAGGCCGCGGTCGCGACGAGCAGTGCGATCGGCGAAGCCCGCATCCTGACCCATTATGAGCGCTTTCGGGTAAACTATGGCTGACCATGAAACACATATTCCTGCCAATCGCCGGCGCCGCCGTTCTGCTGTCACTCGGACTGGCGCAGAATTCGAAAAACCCATTTCTCGGGCGTTGGGACATCACCGTCACCACGCCCCGCGACACTTACCCAGACTGGATGGAACTGAGCGAAAAAGATGGCAAGCTGGACGCCTTCATTCAGCCAAGGGCGGGCGGCGCGAGTCACCATTCGGACGTTAAGGTGGAGGGTGACCGCCTGACCGTGACCTTGGGGCAGGCCGCCTGGGAACTGACTGCCCAGGGAGACAAGTTTACCGGGACGCTCAAGCGCAACGGTAATGTGACCGCGCAGCTCGCCGGCGTGCGCGCGCCGAAGATGGACCGGCCGATGCCCAAGGCGTGGACCGAGCCCGAGCCGATTTTCAACGGCAAGGACCTGACCGGCTGGGAACCGATCGGCAATGCCGCCAACCACTGGGTGGCGCAAGACGGCGATCTCCTGAACGAAACGAAAGGCGCCAATATCCGCACCACCCGGAGCTTCAGCGATTTCAAGCTCCACGTCGAATTCAACTGTCCCGACAAAGGCAATAGCGGCATCTATCTGCGGGGCCGCTACGAGGTACAGGTGGAGTACGAGCCCGCCGGCACGGAAGACAAGTACCACAGCATGGGCGCGATCTACAGTTTTGTCCCGCCCATGTTGGAGCTGCCGCGCAAGCCCGGCCAGTGGGAGAGCTTCGATATCACCCTGGTGGGACGGCGCCTGACGATTCTTCGGAACGGCGTTCTGACGATCGATAAACAGGAGATCCCGGGACCGACCGGCGGCGCGCTGGACAGCCACGAAGGCGAGCCCGGCCCGTTCTACATCCAGGGCGACCACACCGGCGGCATGCGCTATCGGAACATCCGGATCTCGACGCCCAAGGCGTAGCTTCGCAACAGATCCACGACGGGCAGGGAGCTTTCAAACCGGGCAGGCCAGGAGGCCTGGCCAGGAGGCCTGCCCGGTTTTGAGTTTACGACTTTTGGCGCTTCAAGCCGTGACGGGCGGTACCAGCGTCTTCAGAAACTCGTGGGCGGTTTCGAAGCCGCGCTTGTACTGCTCCGTAAAATTCTGGCCGTCATAGGCGGGGTAATAGAACTGATCTTCATTCTCGATGTTCATCGCCCCCGCATAACCGTTCTCGGCGAGCACAGAGAAGAAACCCTTCCAATCGACCGAACCGTATCCGGGAATGCGGAAGCGCCACCAGCGCTCGTTGTTCACGGGCTGAATACCGGCTCGCTTTACGACATGCCACAGGATCTCCGTATCCTTCAGGTGAACGTCATAAATCTTCGAGGCGAACTCGCGGGCGGCGGCCACCGGGTCCATGAACTGCCACACCAGGTGCGACGGATCGAATTGCAGGCCTACGTGCGGGCTGTCGTTGAATGCCTTGAAAAGAGCTGCCCAGCCTACCGGGCCGGTGGCGATATTCGGGCCGCCGGCGTACGGTTCCCACAGGATTCTCACCTTATTGCGCTCGCAGGAGGGGAAATACTTCTCCGTGTAGACCTTGACGATCTCGTCTACCTGTTCTTCGAGCGGCTTGCCCTTGATGGTGCCGGACTGCCCGCCGATGTTGGGGATGCCCAGCTTGCCGCAAAGGTCCAGGCACTTTAGCGTGTAGGTGTTCTGCCGCTCGCGGCGCGCCGGATCCGGGTCGATGTGGTTGCCGTCCACGGCGAGCGCGGAGACGTAGATGCCGGATTGCTGAATCTTGTCCTTGATGCGCGCGATCTCGCTGTCGTTCACCTTGTCGGGGTCGAGCCGCAACTGCATGCTCGTGAAGCCCTGGGCCTTGAGGAACGCCAGATTCGAATCGGAGTAATCGCACAGCACGCCGAGTTTCGGCTTCCAGTTCGGGACGCGCCGGCGCTGCGCCTGGGCAGCCGCCGCCGCGGACATGGCGGTAAGAACAGTACGTCGGGTGATGGTCACGAATCGACGATACTCCCGCCGGGATGTCCGGCGCAACCGGATGGGGGATTGTGGGTGTTTGAACGGCTCGAAAGAGTTACCGCGAAGTCCGAAACGGCAGCCTCTGGCCCGGAGTTTGCGGGTGTACGGATGAGGTGACGGCATGAAATTTCTCTGGGTGCTCCCGATCCTTTTGGTTGGCCTTCAGCCATTTGCGCGGGCGGACACGATTGTCCCTGGTACGCAGATCTCGATCCAGCCCGATTCCCCGATCGACGTAAGCCAAGCGGATCGCGGAAGAATCTATACAGGGCACGTGGCTCGTGACGTGTACGCGCGAAACGGCGACCTCGCTATTCCGCGAGGGGCCGAAGCGGAACTGATCGTCCGGCAGACCGGCCCTCGCGATCTCGTGTTGGACCTGGAATCGATCACCGTCGGTAGCCGGCGCTACGTCGTGGACAATACCGGGCCCCAGTTTCACATGGCGCCGCGCGAGTATAACCAAGGCTCCGGTCTGGTAGGAACCGTCGTCACGATAACCAATGCGCCCGGCGCGCAAGTGTCGGCCAACGGCCGGGAAGTCCGCGTACCGGAAAGCGCCGTGGTGCAGTTCGATCTCCAGCAGCCGCTCTCGGTGGCTGGCTGGGCCGACCCGGGTTATACGGACCACGGCGAGCACTATCACCACGATGGCGATCGGTATCGCTAAGCCGGCCGGAACTCAGCGTCCGCCGCGGAATATGTCGTGAAGGCGGATGAGACCGAGCGCGCGGCCGGCGCCATCGACAACCGGCAGCACCGAGATCTGCGAGTTCCGCTGCTCCATCCGTTCGAGCGCGTCTCCGAGGCGGGCGTCCGGGTCGATCGAGACCGGCCGGCCGGTCATAACGTCGGCCGCGCTGAGGTTCCGGATATCGTCGTGAGTGGTGAGCGCGCGGCGCAGGTCGCCATCGGTGATGAGCCCTGCGAGCCTGCCGTCTACATCGAGCACGCAAGCCGCTCCAAGCGGGCAGCGTGTCATTTCGATGATGACCTCTTTGAGGCAGGCTCCGGGGAAGACTCGCGCCACGGCGTCGCCCGAGTGCATGACCTCGCGCACGGAAAGCCTCAGGTTCCGGCCCAACTGCCCGCCCGGGTGAAACCGCCCGAATGCCTCCGGGGTGAAATTGCGGGCGCGCATGAGAGCGATCGCCAGCGCGTCGCCGAGTGCCAGGGCCGTTACCGCGCTGGCCGTCGGCGCCAGATTGTCCGGGTCCGCCTCCCGTTCCACGGACGCGTCCAGATATACATCCACCTTTTCGGCCAGCGGCGACCCGGCGTTGCCCAAAATCCCTATCAATGGAGAGCGAAACTCTCGCAGCAGCGGGACTAGCGCGAGCAATTCCTGGGAGCTGCCGTTATTCGAGATGAGCACGGTGGGATCGCCCGGGGTATAGATTCCGACGTCGCCGTGGACCGCCTCCGATGGGTGCAGGTAAACGGCCGCATTGCCGGTGCTGCATAGCGTGGCGACTACCTTTCGCGCGATGTGCCCCGACTTGCCGATCCCGGTGACCACGACTTTCCCCGGATGCGCCAGGATCAGTTCTACCGCGCGGATCAGTTCCCCGTCCAGGCGCCCGGCGGCGCGCTGCAGCGAGGCGGCTTCGATCTCGATCGCGGTCCTCGCCGCCTCCAGCCATTCGTCGCTTGCGGCCATGAAGCTTCATCATCGCACGCAGCGGTTGCAGTATATTGATTGCACTGCGATGCGGATCGCGATCGTCTCCGACATCCACGGGAACCTCACCGCGTTCGACGCAGTACTGGCCGACCTGCGCCAAACCTCTCCGGACCTGGTGCTGCACGGCGGAGACCTGGCGGACGCCGGCTCCAGCCCGGCGGAAATCGTGGACCGCATCCGCGAGCTAGGCTGGCAGGGTGTCCTAGGCAATACCGACGAGATGCTCTTCGAGCCGCGGTCGCTGCTCGATTTTGCGGAGCGGTCGCCGCAGATGCAGCCTTTGCTCGCCACTATACAGGAGATGGCCGCCGCCACTCGGGAACTGCTCGGCGAAGAGCGGCTCGCCTGGATGCGGGGCCTTCCGCGAACCCTGGCCTGCGATTCCGTGGCGCTGGTGCATGCCTTATCGGAGACTACCTGGCGCGCGCCCTCGCCGGAGGCGATCGAGGCCGATCTGGAAGCCGCCTACGGAGCGCTCGGCAAACCTGTGGCCGTCTACGGTCATATCCACCGGTCCTATATCCGCACTCTGGCCGGCGTGGTTGTGGCGAACAGCGGCAGCGTGAGCCTCTCGTACGACGGTGATCCCCGGGCGTCGTACCTTGTGGTCGATAAATCCGGCCCGGAGATCCGGCGCGTGGAATACGACGTCGAACGCGAACTGAAGGCGCTCTCGGCGAGCAGCCTGCCGCATTCCGGCTGGATCGCGAAAATCCTTGCGAGCGCCCGCCCGGAACTGCCCTGAGTGGGAAGGCCGCGGCAGTATCGTTAGTTTTTACCGAATTCACGGCCTGGCGGGGTGTGGTTCCGCGCATTTCGGTCGGGGCCGAAACCGTGGCTTCGGACGGTGCGTTTTCGGTTGTTGTTTCCGGACGTGCCCGAAGGCGGAATTACAGTCTTCGGCAAAATGGTTGTGTTACCATGCAAAAGGATTTCGCTCCGGCTCCGAAGCTTGTCCCTTCCCGAAGTGAACCATTAATCGATGAATTTACGTTCTCTTTTCAGCCTCTTTTCCTCAGACCTGGCGATTGACCTGGGGACGGCGAATACGCTCGTCTACGCCAAAGGCAAGGGGATCGTGGTCAACGAACCCTCGATCGTCGCAATCAACAAGAACACTGGAGAGGTCGAAGCAGTCGGCAAGGAAGCCAAGGAAATGCTGGGGCGGACCCCCGGCAACATCGTGGCCATCAAGCCGATGAAGGACGGCGTGATCGCGGACTTCAAGGTCACAGAGCGCATGCTGAATTATTTCATTCAGAAGGCGCACGGCCGAAAAGTCCTGGTCCATCCGCGGATCGTCATCGGCGTGCCGAGCGAGATCACGCAGGTGGAAAAGCGGGCGGTGATGGACTCGGCCTACCGGGCCAAGGCCAGCGAAGTTCACCTGGTGGAGCAGGCCATGGTGGCCGCGATCGGCGCAGGTTTGCCGATTACGGAACCCTCCGGCAACATGGTGGTCGATATCGGCGGCGGCACCACCGACGTGGCGGTCATCTCGCTCTCTGGCATCGTCTATTCGCGCTCGGTTCGAGTGGCCGGCAATGAGATGGACGACGCCGTGATGCAGTTCCTCAAGCGGAAGTACAACCTGCTGATCGGGGAGCGCACGGCCGAGGCCATCAAGATCGAAGTCGGGTCGGCCTACCCGCTCGATAAGCCCCTCACCATGGAAATCAAGGGCCGCAACCTGATCGAAGGCGTTCCCCGGACGATTTCGATCGACGACTCGGAAATTCGCGAGTCGCTTTCGGAGTGTGTGGCCACCATCGTCAATGCCATCCGTGTAGCCCTCGAACGGACCCCTCCCGAATTAAGCGCCGATATCAGCGACCGCGGCATCGTCCTTACCGGCGGAGGAGCCCTGCTGAAGAACCTCGACAAGCGCATCCGCGAGGAGACCGGCCTGCCCGTATCGATCGCGGACGATCCGCTGGCGTCGGTGGTTCTGGGGACCGGGAGAATGTTGAGCGATTTCCGGCTCCTGCGCAAGATTTCGATAGACTAGATACAGTGAGGGCCGTTTCCGGCTTTCCTGTTCGGCGCAGCCATGGAGTCGTTGCTTAACCGGTACCGAAATATCACGGTCCTTCTGCTCGTCATCTTCGGGCAACTGGTGCTGTTGGCGGTGCAGGTTAAAAACGACCAGGACGTACGCGTCATCCGGCTGTGGACCGTGAGCGCCGTGACCCCCGTGGCCCGGGTTACGGAGTGGCTGCGCAGCGGCAGCATCGGCCTGGTCCGCAACTACATCGCGCTCCACAACGCCGACGCCGAGAACCGCCGCATGCAGCAGGAACTCGGCCAGCTGAAGATGGACAACATTTTCCTGCGGAACGAGTTGTCCACCGCCGACCGCGCGAGAGCCCTGCAGGTGTTCCAGGCCCAGATTCAATCGCGAACTTTGGCCGCCAGCGTCATCGGGATCGGCGCGGGCTCCAACTCGAAGGTGGTTTTCGTCGGACGCGGGTCCGCGGAAGGCGTGATGCGCGGGATGGCGGTAGTCACCCCGGATGGCATTGTGGGGAAGGTGATTGCCGCCTACCCGACGGCTTCGGAAGTGGAACTGGTCACCGACGCGGATTTTGCCGCCGGCGTAATTTCGCAGAAAACCCAGATCCACGGCACTTTGAAGGGCCAGGGCACGCCGCTCTGCAAGGTCGATTACGTGCCCTACGAGGATAAAGTCGAACCCGGCGAGATGTTCTACACCTCCGGCGACGACCGCGTCTTTCCGCGTGGTTTCCCGGTCGGGGTCGTGAAATCCGTAAAACAGGCTACTCCGTTCAAGGAGATCCTGGTCGAGCCGTCGGGCATGAAGCGTGGCGTGGAAGACGTGCTGATCATTCTGAACGGAGTTCATCAGGATATTCCGGATTTGCCGGCCACGCACCAACCGGTTTACATTGGCACCCCGCCTCCGACGCCCGCGCAGGAACCCGCCAACCCCGGGACGGCGCCGACGACCGGTACCGCGGCCGACAGGCTGCGGAGCGAGTATAAGGCTCTCGGGGAGGCGGAGAACTACACCTTTGGAGATAGCGGAGTGGGCGCCAGGCCGCCGGATTTCACGAAACTGCCGGTGAACGGCAAAGCGCCGCCGTCCGTCCAGCCTGCGCCGAAACAGGGTGCAGTTCCCGCCGGCCCGCTCCCTGACGGTCGCGGCTCTGTGAGCGGGCAGCCCCCTGCAGCTAAGCCCGTTCCGGCGCAGCGCGAAAACCAGGCTGCCGGGAAAACCCTGGGCGCCAGGCCGGCGTCCGTCCAGCCTGCGCCGAAACAGGGTGCAGTTCCCGCCAGCCCGCTCCCTGCCGGCCGCGGCTCTGTGAGCGGGCAGCCCCCTGCTGCTAAGCCCGTCGTTCCGGCGCAGCGCGAAAACCAGGCTGCCGGGAAAACCCTGGGCGCCAGGCCGGCGTCCGTCCAGCCTGCGCCGAAACAGGGTGCAGTTCCCGCCAGCCCGCTCCCTGACGGCCGCGGCTCTGTGAGCGGGCAGTCCCCTGCTGCTAAGCCCGTCGTTCCGGCGCGGCGCGAAAATCAGGCTGCCGGGAAAACCGGAGGCCCACCGCCCGAATGAGTTATTCGACCGAACGGATCCTGATGAACAGCCAAAGGGAAAGTCAGGTTTCGAAGTTCCGGGCCTGGGTGCTGTTTGCCGTCCCTCTCGCCGCCATACTTTTCCAGGTTTACGTTCCGCTGTTCTTCCAGTTCCTCGGCTTCGTGGAGATGCCGCTGCTGGTGGTGGTGTACTTCGCGCTCATGCGGCGCAACCAGATCCATGGACTGCTGATCGGCGCGGCTGTCGGCCTGGCGCAGGATTCGCTGTCCAAGAACCCGCTGGGGATGTACGGCATCGTGAACACGCTGGTGGGGTACTTCGCGGCGTCGGTGGGGATGCGGATCGACGTGGATCACAGCGTGATCCGCCTGATGCTGGCGTTCTTCTTCTACATTTTTCATCAGTTCTTCTATTGGGTATTGGCGCGCGCGCTGCTCGGCCAACAACTGGCTTTCGAGTGGCAGCGGGCGCTCATGCTGGGATTGCTGAACGCTTTCGTCGGAGTGGCGCTGTTCCATTTCCTCGACCGGCTGCGGGAAACCGCGTGATCCGGCCGAACGGCTGACCCATGGACGCCTCCGCCATCCTGCTCGCGGCCGCCGGGTTCGTGTGCTGGGAAGCCGCGCTCTTCGCGGCGGCATTCGCGGCCGCACGCGGGCTGGGGTTTCGCGAGGAAGAGCAGTGGCTGGCCGCGCTCGCCCTCGAGATCACCCTGGAGGCTTCGTTCGCCGGGGCTTTTTCCTTTGCGCGGATCAACTCGCCCGTACTCTACTGGATAGCGGCCGCCGCCTGCGCCGCCGCGGGGATCCGCTGGCGCGGGCGAATCAAACTCCCGGCCGCTTCCCGCTGGATGCCGGCAGCGATGGCGGGGCTGGCGACGCCGCTGGTGCTGCTCGCTTTCCGTCCGGTCGAAGAGATCGACTCCATCAACTACCTGCATTACCTGATCGACTGGATGGGGAACCGCGCCACCCCTTACACGTTCGCCACCAACTACGTGGCGTTTTGGGAGCTGTCGTTTCTCCCCACATGGATGGTCACCAGGGTCGACCTGTTCTTTCCGCTGCTGGCGCTTAAGGGGGTCATCCTTCTGGCCCTCTGCGGCTGGCTGATCGGCCGCGAGTTCGGGCTGCGCAATCCGGTGCTGGCCTGGACCATCTTCGGCGCGCTGACGATGCGCCACTACTGGGTGGATTACTCGGGCGTCCCGACGTTGAAGAACGACGCCCTGTGCGGGGCCGGATTCGCCCTCATGATCCTGGCCGTCCTACGCGCCGCTCGCGGGAAACTCGCCCGCACTGATATGGCCCTGCTGGCTTTCGGGGTGGCGTTCGGCTCGGTGAAGTATACCGGAATCTTTTTCGCGGTCCTGGCGGTCGCTGCGATCCTGTGGTTCCGCGCCGCCGGTTGGAAGCCGCTGGCAGTGGCCTGCGGGTTTTTTGTCGCGACGAGCGGCCATTATTACCTGCGCTCGCTGGTGCGGTACGGCAGCCCGTTCTATCCTTTTCAGATCAATATCGGGATGATCCATTTGCCGGGGACAGCCGACCTCTCGTATTCCTCGATCCTCTACAACCTCCACGACCCGCGGCTGTGGCGGGCGCTGCTATGGCCGAAGGATCTCGTCTCGCCCGCCGGCATCCTGTTCCCGGAGACGCTGATTGCCATCCTGATCGCGTCGGTGTGGCTGGTTTTCCGCTGGCTGCGGCGAAGGGGTAAGCCCAAGCCGGTCGAACTAGCCTCGATCCTGATCCTCGGCGGCTGGCTGCTGTACTTCCGGTCGGTCTTCAGCGCGTGCGCCGCGCCGGGGGACCTGAGCTTCATCCTGAACAACCTCAACTCGCTGCGGTACGTGGACGGAATCCTCCTGGCCAGCGAACTGCTCCTGGCCGCGCTGCTCGGGCGTTACGCGCTGCCGCTGGTCGGCATTCAAACGGCTAGCCGGTTGATGCTGCTTTACGGGAGACTGCCGCTGAATCTTTTTCCACTGGCCCTGATCCTGGGTGCGGCCCTGGGTTCGGTGGTGCTCATCCGGACGCTCCCCCGATACCGGACTGCCGCGATCGCAGCCATGCTGGTGGCCGTCTGCCCCCTGGCGGTGCAGCGCAACCGTATTTCCTGGACGGAGTATTGGACCGATCTCAAACCGTCACTTCAGGCGGCTCCAGCCAACCAGTTGGCCGCATTGTGTTTAGATGACGGCGGATACTATGCCGGACACGTCGTCGCCGCGGGAAATCCGGTCCGGCCCGGCGTCCGCAGTGTGACGCTGGCGGATCTGGATCGGGGAGACAGGCCGCGTCTCGTGGCGCTGATGGTCACAGCCGGTTCGGAAGCGGCGTCGTCCTGGAAAGCGAAGTACGCTCCAAAGCTCACGCGGCTGGGGTACAGGGTGCAGGTCGAAACCCGCTTCGGCGCGCTGTTTGCGTTAGAATAAGGCGAGCGCGCGCTCCTGTTTCTCTGTGATTGTCCCGCCGGTCGACCCAAATCTCGAGCATCAGACCAGCGGGAACCCTCCGTTACGCGACGACACTAACTTCGCGGCAGGTAAGGTCGCGATTTTTCAGTATCTTGGTGTCATCATCTTTATCTTTCTGATTTCCGGCTTTTGGAAACTTCAGATACAGAATCCCCAGTTCTACGATCAGCGGGCGATGCAGAACAGCGTCAAGTCCGTGCCGATCCTCGCGCCACGCGGGCGCATTCTCGACCGCGACGGGCGGGTCATCGTGGACAACTACTCCTCGTTCAGCCTGATCCTGGCCCGGGAATCGCTCCGGGAGGAGCACCTCAGGCCGATCGCCCAGGGGCTGGACCTGGATTATAACGATCTGGTCGCGCGGGTGAACCGCTTCAAGACCCAGCCGAAGTACGTTCCCATCGTGATTAAACAGGAACTGACTCCGGCGGACCTGTCCTTCGTGGACTCGCACCACGATTTCTTCCCCGAACTGGTGCTGATCCAGGCGCAGCGCAGGCTGTATCCACAGAACGGAATGCTCGCCCACGTCATCGGCTACACGGGTGAGGTGAGCGAGGACGAACTCGATTCCCCCGATTTTGCCAAGTACGACCCCGGCGCCGTGGTCGGAAAGTTCGGCATCGAGCGGCAGTACAACGACTGGCTGACCGGCGTTGATGGCCAGCGCCAGGTGGTTGTGGATAACCGCGGGCAGGTGCGGGAAACGCTGAAAACAAAGCCGGCCGTTGCCGGCAAGGACCTGCAGTTGACGATCGATCTCGACCTTCAGGCCGTAGCCGAACTGGCGATGGACAACGGGGTGAAGGAACTCGGGGTAGATCACAAAGACGGCGCGGTGGTGGCGCTCGATCCCCGGACCGGGCAGGTCCTGGCGATGGTCAGTCGTCCGACGTTCGATCCCAACAAGTTCGCGGTCCGGATCAAGCCGGCAGACTGGAAGGAAATTGTCGATAATCCGGGTAAGCCGCTGATGAATAAGGCGATCCAGGCCGTTCAGGCGCCCGGCTCGACTTTCAAACCGTTCGTTGCCCTGGCCGGGCTCGAATCGGGATCGATCGACGACAAGTACACGGTCCATTGCTCCGGCGGGGTCACGCTTTTCGGTCACTACTTCCATTGTTGGTGGAAGCCCGGCCATGGAACCGTGGCGCTGCACGCCGGGATCGTCCACTCCTGCGACGTGTACTTCTACACGATCGGCAGCAAGATGGGGATCAATAATATCGCCTTCTACGGAGATATCGCCGGGTTCGGGCACCTCACGGGAATCGATCTGCCGCACGAGAAAGAAGGCCTGATGCCGTCGGAACAGTGGAAGCTGCGGACCCTGCGGCAGAAGTGGTACGCGGGTGAGACGCCGTCGGTGGCGATTGGCCAGGGAGCGGTCACCGTGACCCCGTTGGAACTGGCGCGAGCCGTGGGCGGACTGGCGGTGGGCGGCACCTGGTATCAGCCTCACCTGGCAATGCACCCCGAGAAACTGGAAAAGCCCGTGACCTGGACGCTGAATCCGGCGAACGTCCGGGACGTGATCGACGGAATGTACGGCGTGGTGAACGAAGCTGGCGGAACGGGGGGCCGCGCCCGCCTGCCGAACGTCGAAGTATGCGGCAAGACCGGTTCGGCCCAGCTGGCTTCCAATGAATACCTCAAGGGCGCGGGTGCCGCGAAGGCCAACTCCATGAAGGACAACGCGTGGTTTGAAGGATTCGCGCCGCGCGAAAACCCCGAGATCGTCGTCGTTTGCCTGTTCGAGCATGGAGTGCACGGACAGTACGGTGCGCCCGTCGTGCGGGACGTGATCAAGGCGTATTTCGATAAGAAGGCGAGGCTTTCCGCCCTGCAGCAGCAAAAGCAGGCTCTCCAGGCGAAATTGCAGACGATGTCGGAAATAGGTCTGCCCCTGGTCGTGGAGGCTGCGGCCCCGCCTCCGCCTCCGCCCCCGCAGCAACCCGTAGACGTGGCGTACTTCGCCGCGGACGCGCCGGCGGCTCCCGTTCGCCACCATAAATAAATAAATGTCAGGCTATCTTTCGAGTCGCGATCTTGACTGGACGCTGCTGATCATCGTGCTGCTGATTTGCGCGGTCGGCGTGATGCAGATCTACAGCGCCACCATCGACACCGGGTTTCATTCCGCATGGTGGAAGCAGATCGTATATATCGCGGGGGGGCTGCTCCTAATGCGGTTGGCCATCCGCGTCGATTACCACTCATTGATGCATCAGGTTCCGCTCCTCTATGTATCGTCTATTGTTCTACTATTGGCGACAGACCTGGTAGGGGACACGGTATTCGGGTCGCGCCGCTGGATTCCCCTTCCAGGTGGTGCTCGATTCCAGGTGTCGGAATTTGTTAAGTTGGTGATAATATTATTGGTAGCCCGCTATCTTACTGATTTGAAAAAGGACGATCTGGAAATCGGGGAAATGCTAAAGCTGGCGGGCTTGGTGGTGATCCCCATGGGGCTGGTATTGAAGCAGCCCGACCTGGGGACTTCGCTGACCTATCTCGCGATCCTGATCACGGGAGCGTTTCTCGCGGGATTGCGGTGGAAGTATGTGGCCGCCATAGCCGTAGTGGCGGTGCTGGTTCTTCCGGTTGGGTGGCATTTCCTGAAGGATTATCAGAAGGCGCGCCTGGTGAGTTTCATGGATCCCGAGCGGGACCCGCAGGGAACTGGATATCAGTTGATCCAGTCGCAGATCGCCGTTGGAGCCGGCGGGATGTTCGGGAAGGGCATTACCAAGGGAACCCAGACGCAGCTTCGGTTTTTGCCCGTGCCGCACACGGATTTTATCTTTTCGGCGTTCGCCGAAGAGCATGGATTCGTGGGCGTGATTGTAGTATTGTCGTTGTATTTCGTGATGATCATGCGCATTGTCCAGAATGCGCAGGCGGCGCCAGACAGGGCCGGGATGTACATCTGTATGGGTGTAGCCGGTCTGCTGCTGTTCCATATGCTGGTGAACGTGGGAATGGTGGTGGGACGGATGCCGGTTACCGGGATTCCGCTTCCCTTTATGAGCGCTGGGGGATCCAGTATCTGGTCGAATTTCTTAGCATTGGGGCTGGTGAATAACGTCCGGCTCAGAAGGTTTGTGAATTAAACGCGGGCGGCGGCGCGAAAGGCCTCGCCCGGAAAAGGATAAGGGAGCCTGTAGAGACCCGCGGGAATGGTGGCGCCGAAGCGCCCTCCGCGTAATAGGAGTGGTTCCCGGTCGGTGGCGTATGAGGACTGCTGCTCCGCCGCCGGCCAGCGTGAGTTTTCAAAAAGTTGTGTCCGACTCCCCGGGGACGGGGAACGCAAAACCCACGCAGGGCGCCCACCTTCCATATAGTTCGGCCTCTTCACGCTCCATGGGAGGCATAGATGTCCAAGGAGCTGGTAGTCTCCGCGAATCGCCACGAAACACGCGTGGCCATCGTGGAGGATGATCAGGTAGTCGAAGTTTATCATCAACGAGAAAACGAATATTCCCTCGCCGGGAGTATCCACAAGGGAAAGGTCACTCGTGTCCTTCCTGGAATGCAATCCGCATTCGTGGATATCGGCCTGGATCGGGACGCTTTCCTTTACGTTTCGGATTTCTTCGAAGACAACGAAGAATACGACAAGATCGTAACCAGCGTTGAGGAAAAGGTTCTGAAACTGGAGCGCACGCCCCAGGAGGCGCCTCCGCCCGTAGCAGCGGTGGCGACGGCCGCACCGGTTGAGGTGGCCCCGGTGGAGGAAGCGGCGCCGGTTTCCGCTGTAGCAGCCGAGGCAACCGCGGCGGGCGCGCCTTCTCAGGAACACCGTCGCGACGACCGCGACCGCCGCGGCCGCAGGGGAAGGCGCCGCCGGGGCAAGAACGACCGGCACGGCTTGCCCGAATCCAAGTTCTACTCACCCGGACAAGCACAGGACACGGCGGCGGCGGAAGAAGCCGCTGCGGAGCGGGAGCCTGAGCCTGAGCCTGAGCCAGGCGTTCCGGCGGGCGATGATTTCTTCGTCCTTCCCGGCGAATCGCTGGCCAAGTACACCGGCGCCCACCCGGGCGGCGAAGAGCCCGAGGACACGGCAGAACCGCTCGAGGCCGTGGAGACCTCCGCGGAGCCGGAACTCGAAGGCTCGGAAGAAGAACAGGCGGAACCCCGGGCGCTTGACGCGCGGGCGGAAACCGCCCAGGTCACGCCGACACCGGCGGCCATCGCCGGCGAGCCGGTTTCCGAGATCGCCGCGGAGCCGGCTGCGGAACCGCAGCCGGAACTGTCGGCCGCTGCCAGCGAGGTCGCCGAGGAGGCCGCCCGCACCGCGGAAGCCGTGGAATCGAGCCTTGCCGAAGAGCCGGCGGAGATCGCGGACGACGTCGAACCGCTCCCCGTGGATGCCGCCGGACCGGAGGAGGCCACGGAGCCGGAGACGGCTTTGGAAGCCGGTACGGAAGGCGAAACCGTGGCGGAATCCGAAGCCGGGGAAGAGGAAGGGCCGGAGCCGGCCCGCATACCCACCAGCCTGACCGCTACCCTGCGGGAGCAGGGTCCACGCTACCTGCAGCACCGCGTCTCGCGGCGCACCCGGCGCCGTGGGGGACGCGACGGCAGGGAAGGCCGCCCGCAGGGTGAAGGCGCTCGCCCGCCGCAACAGGGCTCGCCCCAGGAACCCCGCCCGGCCGAGCAGAACTTCCGTGCGCCGGAGCAGCGCACCGTGCAGGCGCCGCGCCCCGAGGCCCGGCCCGAAAAAAGCGCACCCTCGATCAGCGATCTGCTGAGGGAAGGCCAGGAGATCATTGTCCAGATCGCCAAGGAGCCCCTGGGGCAGAAGGGCGCGCGGATCACTTCGCACATCGCCCTGCCCGGCCGGTTCCTGGTCTACATGCCGACCGTGGACCACATCGGCGTCTCCCGCAAAATTCCGAGCGACGAAGAG
This sequence comes from Bryobacterales bacterium, assembly GCA_963796485.1. Lineage (GTDB taxonomy): Bacteria > Acidobacteriota > Terriglobia > Bryobacterales > Bryobacteraceae > CAWCDJ01. The sequence goes on along the minus strand of CAWCLV010000001.1, from coordinate 1,994,164 downwards.
CGCTCCCGCCTGAAGCGGATTCTGCAGACCCACCGGACCGGGATACCGGGAGGGTACATCGTGCGGACCGCGGGGGAAGGCCGCAGCGAAGAGGAGCTGCGCGCCGACATGATGTTCCTGTACAACCTCTGGCTCGATATGCGCCAGAAAGCCGAGCGCAAACCGGCCCCGGCGCTGATCCATCACGACCTGAACGTCGTGGAGCGGGTTCTGCGGGACCAGCTCACTCCGGCGTTCAAGAGCGTCTGGGTAGACAACGAGGAGGTCTACGAAAGCGTGCTGCGCTTCGTGCAGCGGTTCCAGCCGGCGCTGGTCAATCGCGTGAAGATGTACACGCGCGCCAACCCGATCTTCGAGGAGTTCGGCATCACCGCCGAGTTGGAGAAGGCGCTGCGCCCCAAGGTGTGGCTGAAATCGGGCGGGTACATCGTGATCAACCAGACCGAAGCGCTGGTGGCGATCGACATCAATACCGGCAAGTTCGTCGGCAAATCCAACCGGCTGGAAGACACGATCGTCAAGACCAACACGGATGCCATCAAGGAAATCGTGCGGCAGATCCGGCTGCGCGACCTCGGCGGAATCATCGTGGTGGACTTCATCGACATGGACGAGCGCAAGAACCGGCAAAAGGTGATGCAGGCGCTCGAAGAGGCCATGCGCGCCGACCGCGCTCCCTACAAGATCCTGCAGTTCAACGATTTCGGCCTGGTGGCGATCACCCGCAAGCGGGTGAAGCAAAGCCTGGAGCGGACGTTGTGCACCTCCTGTCCGTATTGCGAAGGCGCCGGGTACGTGAAGAGCCCGCAGACCGTGGTGGGCGAAATCCTTCAGGAAGCGCAGAAGATCGCGCGCGCGGTGGAGGGCAAGGACGTGATGCTGCGGGTCTCGCCCGAAGTCGCGAAGCTGCTCAAATCCAACCAGAACTCATACCTTCAGGAATTGGAGGAGGTTCTGGGCCGGACCGTCATGGTGAAGAGCGATGCCCAGTTGCACCAGGAGAAGTTCGACTTGGCGTAAGAGCCTGCCCGCTCCCTCCGGTGGGAGCGGGCGCCCCTTCATTTCGCGAAGCTCAAGCGGAACCCCGTCGAGAGAACCAGATCGTTGCGCTGCCGTCCGAACACCGGATTGCTCAGGAACCGGTCGCTGGCATTGACCTGCCACCCAAGCCACTTCTTGATGGCGGTCTGGGTGCCCAGGTCGAAGTTGAAGCGGTAGGCGCCGGTCTCGGTCAGGTTGGGAAACATCCGGAACGACTGGGTGAGGCTCGAGCCGCCGAGCAGTTTGAACAGAACGTCGTCGCCGAAGTTGGCCTCGCCCGAGTTGCGGCTCAGGTTGTTCATGAAGTTTTCCCTGGAATAGTCCATGCCTCCGACCACGCTCACGTTCAGCCGCTCCCGCTTGACCGCATTCACGCCGACGCCGCCGCCGGCCACGAACCGCAGGTCGAGATTCTGGAAGCGGTCATGCTCGTAATCGTTCAGCGTGCTCAGGAACAGGCGCGGCGAGAGATTACGGTTGTACGACCAGCCGCCCCGGACGGCGCTCGCGGTAGTGGCGGTGACGCCGTCTGCGCGCGCAGTCCCGTAGATCTGGTTGAAATGTACGAGGATTGTGTCACGGTGGGTAACCCGGCTGGCGTTAAACGCGTTCGAGAAAGTGTCGGTGCGGGCGTTGCCGCGCACCAGGGCCAGGCCCAGATCGAAGAAGCCCGCCCATCCTTCGTACAGCTTCGGGTGTTCGAGACGGTTCCAGGCTTTTTGCTCGTCGGGATTTCGGAGCGTCACGACTCCGGACATCGGAGCCGTCTTGCGGGTGTCGGGCGTCACGATCTGCAATTCTTCGCCCGCGGCTTCGACCTTGCCGGCCACCGTTTCGCCGCCCGGGAGCCCGACGGTCATGGTCTGGTCGGATTTGAGGGTACGCACGGCCGACCAGGGCATGTGGACCTCTCCGAGGTACTCGCTTTTCAGGATTAGGACAGCGCCGTCCTTCTTCAGGATGGTGCCGGTAAGGGTGTCACCGTTTTTTAGCACAACCTGATCGGCCGCAAAAGCCGGGGCAAGCAGCGCCAGCACCGCAGTTGTCAGACGTCGTAAAATGATCACTCCGGTTAGTCCTCCGTATTCAATAATACGGCAGGAAACCGGGCTATTGATGGGACGAGTACTGTTGCTGGGGCGGGTTGAGGGTGATGGGGACGTCCTTTTCGGGTTCGGTAATGTCGAAGACCTGGCCGAACGTCTGATAACCCTTTGCAATCACCTGGATACGGATTTTGCCCTGAGGAATCTCAGGGATTTTGGCGACGCCTTCCTGGTTGGTGCGGACCTCGTAGGTGGTCCGGACGGCCTTTCCGAGCTTGACGACGGAGTGACCTTCGACGAATCTCACCACCACGGCGGCGCGGTCGAGGGGCCGCCCGCTCTGTGTTTTCACGGTGATGTTGAGCTTTGTCATGGGTGCTTCGGCGAAAACCGCGGCAGCGCAGAAGAGGACTGCCGGGACCAGAAGAAAGCGGCGGCCATAGGCCCGAGTACGCATGATTCGATTATAAACCTCGATGCTATAATGGGAATGTCGTACTCACCCTGGGGGCGCAACGGATTCGACGGGATTGAATCGGGGTGGGGAGGCGTGCCGGGTTCCGAGCTCCCGTAAAACGATCGGAAAACATAACTGCCAACACGCAGTTTGCATACGCTGCTTAATTAATTAAGTAGCCGCTCCAGCCGCTGAGCCCGCGCGGCGGTGAGTGAGCGTCATTTTGCGGGATAGGCCAAACGCTTCGGTCCGGAGCCGGCGGCTGAGATCTAATCGGACTAGGCCACCGCCGCTCTCGCCGGTTCTGAAGCGGTTGGCCGAATCTTTTGAGCCGGATACGCACGTAGTTCTCTTCACGTCGGGCTTTCTCGGACGGGGGTTCAACTCCCCCCGCCTCCACCAATACAAATCTCATTTAAAATCTGAGACTTGCGATAGCGTTTGAAGTGCTGATGTAGTTGTGATGTAATTGTCCTGGAATTCACCCATGGCACTTAAATGCTTTCGCATCCACACCGCTGATTGCCAAAAGCGAAACCACGTCTCCCGTTACGACCGGACGTTTACGCGCTGCCGTTGTCCGATCCACGCCGAAGGAACGCTAAAACTCGATGGCTTCGTGCGCGCTTGTACGAAGGAGACGGTTTGGGAGCGGGCGAAAAAAATCGCCGATGGTTGGGAAGAGCAGGGAACACTGAAACGCCAACCGCCGCCCGAGAAAGGGCCTGACCCGGCCGACGACAAAGTGACGGTCGTGGCGGCCGTTGATGCCTATCTCGCGGATGCCCGCGACCGGGGCAACTCGGAATCGGCCATCTACAAAAAGCAGGGCATATTTGCGCGCCGGTTCAAGCTCAACCCGAAGGACACGAACGGCCCCAAGATCCCGGTTGAAACTTCCAGTTTGCTCTCTTTCTGTGACGGGAAGGGTATCCGGTTTCTGTCTGAACTCACCCTGCCCATCGTTTCCGAGTGGCGGGCTAGTTGGAAGGTCAATACGCTCGTGCGCGCCAAGCGGCAGGGGTCCGTCATCGGTTTCTTCTGGTTTTGCGAGCGACGCGGCTGGTATCCCCGGAACTACGCCGCCGATATTACGTCCGGGCTCGGCCGCATCGAAGTGAAGGCGACCCAAACCGGCTACTTCATGCCCGAGGAATTCAAAAAGCTGATCGACGCTACGTACGTCTACTCCGACCGGCCGAGCATCGACAAGCACAATGCACTCGTCATCGGCGGCCATCGCATCCGGGCTCTCACAGAGCTGATGCGATGGACCGGCCTCCGCATCCGCGACGCGGTTACGCTGGAACGGCATCGATTGAGCTTCGACCAGGGGACCGGGCTGTGGAACGTCATGTTGTACCAGCGCAAGACCGGCGATCCCGTCTACTGCCCGATTCCACCGCACGTGGCAGACTTAATGAACACGCTTCCGTCGTCGCAGAAGGGCAACACCAACGAGCGGTACTTTTTCTGGACGGGCGCGGGGCTCCCGAAAACAATCGTCTCGAATTGGCAGCGCAGCTACGTCAAGCTGTTCAAGCTGGCCGGGCTCAAGGGTGCGGACGGCGCGCCCAAGCGATGCCATCCCCACATGCTACGCGACACGTTCGCAGTCGAAAGCATCCTCGCCGACATGCCGGTGCAACGGGTATCGGAGATCCTGGGGCACTCCAGTATCAAAGTTACCGAGAAACACTACCTGCCGTGGGTTCGGGCCCGCCAGACGCAACTAAACGACGCCGCGGTGGCTTCGTGGATCAAGCAGGGTGTCTACAGCCCCGAGCCAAAGCGCACGCCCGGCCGGGCTCAAGTGGTCCCGATCAAACCCGCGATGAACGAGTAGTTTGCTTCGGTACCCGACCGCCAATCCTCCTACAACTCTCCCTTTGGTCCGCGCCGCCATTCTCTCCATCGCTGGCGCCGTGATCGTCGCGCCGGGAACGGCGCGGCGTCGCGGCGTGGGCGGGAGGCGGCCGGAGAAGCTTGGCGGCCCGGGAGTGCCGCGCACGTTCCGGTCCACACCCATTATTCAGCCCCGTTTCCTTGTTGCTCCTTTAGCAAGAATTGGTAAAATAGGACCTGGAATCGAACCTAGCTTTCCGGTGACACGGAACACAGCAACGGACGGGTAGCGGGGACGGCAAGGTACAAGGCCAGGTGGCGGGACTCCCGCCCGGCGAAACGTCAGGCCGCGATTTGCGTGATGGTCACGCCTTTCGCGGCCTTTTTCTTTTTCGGCCCACATCGGCGTAGCCCATCGCAGCTTAAGACGCGAAGGAGCAACCGATTATGGCCGACACATCCATTCCAATTGAGTCTCCGGCACGAGTGCTTACGCGGTGTTTACCCGATCTGCGCGAAGTGCCAAACGTCCCGTGGGCGTGGGTAGACGAGCACGTCTACGCGCGAATCCGGGGGTGCAGCGTCCAACTGGTGCGCCATGAACGCCAGTTGGGCCGTGGATGCCCGTACCGAAAAATTAACGGAACGATGGTCCGCTACAAGCTGGGCGATATTCAGGATTTCATCCAAAGCCAGCCGGGCGGGCCGATCCAGAGGAACTAAAATTTGGGGCCCGGTACGCTGCCAACGTGACCGGGCCGGAGAACTTTTATGGATAACTTCATTTTAAAACACCAACCGGCCGCCGAGTCGGAAAACGTGGATACGCCAGTCGCGGCCGATCCACAGCAAGACGCCTGTGCCTGGACTGAGAAAGCCACCCAGGAATTCATCGAGGATCTCGCCGAGCGCATCGAGTTGAACACCTTCGTCTACTCCACTTGGACGCTGGATTGGATGCTTTACAAATTCGATGAGGGAGACGGTATCCCCGAGGAAGACACGCGCGCCGCGATTTTCAAGCTCGTGGCCGAAGGAAAGCTGGAGTTGTACGGTGGAGACGGCGAAATTCACGTTGGGCTGAATGGTGCGCCGAGACACCCATCATGCAGGAGGTCGAGATGAGCGGGGTAGCCATGAAGCGTTACGGCTTTACGCCCGCCGTCGCCTCTCAATGGGGAATCGGGTTGATTCCCCTGAACAACGACAAGAGACCAGCGTCGCGTCTGCTACCCACAGACGGTACGGGAAACGCAACCTGGAAGCCCTTCCAGGGTCGGCGGCCCACCCCCGACGAGGTTGCCGTGTGGATAAGTTGCAAGCCTGCTGGTTTTGCCGCAGTTACAGGCGCGATCTCCGGTAGGATATCGGTGGACTTCGACGGAGATGCCGGTATCGAGACGGCCCGCAAACTTGGGATCGCGGAGGACGGCCCAATCGTCCCGCATCGGCGTACGCCATCGGGTGGCCTGCATTGCGATTTTGTTCATCCCGGCTGGTACGTGAAGACGCAGAACCACGTAAGCAATAAGGTGCTCGGCGCACGCTGGCCGGGGCTGGATTGCAAGGGAGACGGCGGCTACGTAGGTGTCTGGGGCCGCATGGCGCGCGGCGAATACGGCTGGTTGCGCGACCCGGAGCCCTACCCGCTCGAACTCCTGCCCGAGGATCTGCGCGCCGATCTTGGGCTTCTCCACGCACCCGACCAGGAATCTCCACTTTTTTCTGGCGGGGCACAGACTCGCGCCAAGACTCCCCCCGCGCCGCTGGTAGAGGCGGATGCACTTCCCCCATCGGTTCCGAGGCGGGATGCCAGTACCGAAGGCGAACATTCCGTAGATCCCTACCTTCTAATAGGGACGGCATTTGAAAGAATCGCTGGCGGCCTCGGACGCAACGACGCTGGATTCTGGCTGGCCTGCCAGTTCCGCGACAACGGGTTCCCTGAAGCCGAAGCGCGGAGCTTCGGGCCGCATTTCGTGTCGCTCGTACCGGCGACAAACACGAAGGGCCAAGTGGAACCGTACACACGTCGCGACTATTCGGCCTCTGTCCGGCAAGCGTACGGCCGACCCGCGCGAGAGCCGTGGGCTGCCTCGGCGGTGCTAATCGCAGATGACGACCCCGAAGCGGTCGAGTCCACTGAACTCGATGGGGCTGAACCAGAGCACCAGGCGGTCGTCAGCGGCGTGAGCGCAATGGAAATCGGAGACCATCACCGAGAGAGTCTGGCAAACACTCTCCCGCTGCAACGGGTCGAGGAAGCGACCAGAATCAACGAACCTGGACCTCACCAGCCGGAACCATGCGGCTCCGATGCCGGTGCGCAATCTGGTTCAGAAGATAGCGCCATCGTTTTGGTTGATGGCGAGCCGGAAAGCGTTGCCGAAAACGATAGTGCGGCGAGACCCCGTGAACCTTCTCGTGCCGATGAAGCCAAACGGAGGACGGCCCGCAAAATATTGAAGGATACGCTCGGGATGGAGATTGAAAGCTTGGTGAAACACGGCCCCGAAGGCGGACTCTTTGTAATCCAGCTTCGGGATGGTCGTTCCATTGAAATCGGTAAGGCCAACAGATTGATAAAGGAAAGCTGCTTCCGCATTGCCGTTCTCGATTCGTTGAGCCAGACGCTCCCGCGCTTCAAGACGGGTGGCTGGAGGAAATGCCTGGACGCGCTGCTTGCGCTGGTGGAAATCCGCGAAGGCGTCGGGGCGGATGAAATGGTTCACAACTGGGTTGAGAGCTTGCTTGAGGTTGCTGCGGAAGCCGTTGAGTCGCTTTCGGAGCCGACCGAGGAAGTAGCAGCGGTTTTTGGGGGTTGGGCAGGCGGCGCGGGGTACGACTGTGACGCCATAGTCGAGTCAACGAAGGGCGGGCGCGTCATTATCCGGCTCCGGCGATTGCACCAGTTCGTGATGAACCGATATGGGGCTCGACTCTCGGAGCAGGATTTGGGGAGCTACCTATCGAAGATCGGGTTCAAGAAGCTATCCACACTCAACGGCCCTATCTGGAACGGCGTGCGGTTGCGGACGCATCGCGTGTGGGTCACGCAGAAGACGCTCTTCCCTCATCTCCGGCTGAGGGGCTATCAGCAAAGGAGATTTCTGGCTGAGAGCTGCGCATTGGCACCACCTGCGGAAAGGACGTGGCGGCCGGGGATGATCGACTCGGCGCGAGAAGGGACATAGTGCAGCAAGTGCAGCAGATGCAGCAGCAGGCGATGCTGCATCTGCTGCCCTATATTCCTCTACGTCAGAATCATTCTGACTAACATGCAGCATGATGCAGTAATGCAGCACGAGTTCTCTGTATCTTATTCTTCCGCAACGACGAATCGGATTGCGGATTGAGGAATATAGGGGGCTCAAAATCAAAAACGGCACTGTTAAGTGCCTTGAAATCAGTGCGGATTCCGAGCGAGCAAACGGAGGAAATAAATGGACCCGAATAGGACATTCACCAGCACCCAGGCCCGCATCACGCTGGCCCCTCTGAGCAGCATCAGCACGGGGTTTTTCAGCATCGCCGAGGCCGCCATGATGACCAAGACCAGCCAGGAGACCATCCGGCGCGCCGTCCGAGCGGGCCGGATTCCGGCCTACGGAGCCCGTGGTCGCCTCCGTGTTCGCCTGAGCGATGTGCTGCAACCTTACGCGCCGAAGCGCAATGCGGTGCAGGCGTGACTGGTCCCGAGTTCCGCGCCGTCGCCATTCCGGCCATTGAGCCCCCGTGCCCCGAATCCAACGCCGCGCCGCCCGCCGCGTTCGTACCGCCCGACGTAGCCTTGCGGCGAACCATCGCCAGAAACCGCCGCTTGCCGCCGCCGCTACCGCGCGAGCCGGATCTCCAGGACAGCCCCGGCTGGTTTGAATGGTACGAGCGCGGCGAGCGACTGAACCGCGCTCGGAGCTTGGCCGGGAAATGATATCCGCCGACGTGATCTTCGAGATTCGGCGCGGCAAGCGCGGGCGAATCGCATCGCTTACGGTTGCAGTCGATGCGGATACACCTGTGGATCAGGCGGAGCAGGAGATCGGTAAGCGGCTCGCCGCTGAGTGCGCTCGGCACGGCTTCGGTCTCAAGCCCGAAATCCACGTCGAAGCGCAAGCGAACTGGTTAACGGGCGGCTTGGACGCGACCGCGACGGCTTACGTACGCACGATTAGGGCCCACACCAGCAGGCGCGCCGAACGCCGTGCCCCGGCCGGGCGCAGGGTAGTGGCGGGCGCGGCATGAAGTTTGCCTGTAGGGCCGCTGCGCATCGCGCCGCATTGGCCGTTAGATCCGCGATCTGTCCCGCGCCGTCCGTTCCGCCCTGGCCCCTGGATTCCCCGAGCGGGGCAGTCGGAAGTTTCAGCGATTCACTAATGCTCTCTCGGTGGAAAGCCGTCCTCCGCGTGCAACTCATCGTCGGCCTCAAACGCGCGCTCGGCGTAGACCGCAACGTCAGTCTCTATTGAAGGCCACCCGCAAGCGTCGATTTCCTCCTGAACGTCGGCACAATCCTGAAGCAGCTTTCCCTTGTCATAACGATCCGAGAGTTGCAGTTCGATCTCGCTAAGTTTCACCAGCAACACATGCCTGCGGTGGAGCAATATATCTTTCTTTGAAATTGTGATTCGCATCGCTAACCTCCTCATCCATAATGCGATGCGGGTCAAAATCGTTGTTTTTGACGTGTTTATTGCACGTTCTTGAGGTACGCTGTTTCCCCTAACTACCTGATGATACTGATATTTATCCACATTTTCGCCGCCGACCCCTCCCCCCTCCATGAGCTGCGAGCATATTCAGTTGAAAAAGCAGGACTTACCGGAAGCGGCTTCATCGCCTCGCGCAAAGGACATTAATCGAAAGTTAATATCTGTAAGCGACCCGCATCCCCCAACCGCGCCGTATCCCCCACGCACGCCGCCAAGATCATCACAATCGCCGCTGGCAGGTATAGCAAGCCGATGGACATCGCGACGAGCGAGAACGCGCCCATCAGGATCGCGGCGACCACCCGAACCGCTCGTTTCCGAAACGCCAGGGCGACGGCCGCAACAGCGACCGGGAACAGCACCGGAACCACGGACCAAGTGCCGTTCACATCGATAAGCGTCGCGCGGGCGGGTTGATCGCCGTGGAACCCGGAGTAGACCGGGTACACCAAATTGAACACGGCCGCCGCGAGCGCAAGCGCGAGAGATACAGCCGTAAGCCAAGTCTTCACGCCGGTCCCTCCTTCCTAACGTCGAACCCGATGTCGCGAGTGTCGGCCTTTCCGCCCGGCCTGGTGATCGAGTGGACGTACACCAGCTTCGCGCCGCCATCCGCCAGGCGCAAGCGTTCCTCGATGACAAGCTCATGCCCGGCGTGGAACCGATGCGTTTTGAACACGACCGTATCGCCTTTTAGCTCCCGCCGCCACCACCGCCGCCGCCCGATCCGGGGCGGATGCCTTGGCGCGCCCTGAACAACGTTCAAGGAGTCCTCGGGAAAGCTGGCTACCAGTTCGTCCAGTCGTGAGCGGCCGGACATGATCGGATTGTGGCGGGGAGTCCGTGCGGCGCGAGAATTTCGGGGGACCGAAATCAAGATGATGGGGTCGCGCCGAACCGCCGTTTCGGGTATCATCTCGGCTTATGAACCCTTCACGCCCGCCCGAATTTACTCGAATAGCCGATCCCAGCACGCAACGCGCATTCGTTAACGGCCAGCCGGAGGTTGTCGAATGGCTCAACCCCGGCACGAAGCTGTTCAAGTGGACGCAATCCATCACGACGCCGAGAGGAGTGAGCCCTTGGTGGCAATTTTTGCTATCGCGGAAGCTCGCGACTGGGCACGAATGCTCAGGTATCCGCGAATTGCAAGAGTACGCCGCTCGGCTCGGAGTTCATGATCGTGACTATGATCGTGTCCGCGCAGCCGTCACCGAGCAGTGGAACAAGATGACGAACGCCGTCGCTATCGAACTCGTTAAAGGTAGTTGGGGTTATATCGGGAAGGCCGCTGGGCAATTAAAGGACAAGACTATGCCCGGCGTTTACTTCATCGGAGGCGAATATCAAGTGTGGATTCCCGGCTTGGTCGCGAACGATATACGCCAGATTTCGCTGCTACCTTTCCTCAAGCCCAACGCGGCGTTCGGGGCGAGGTAGTCGCGACCACAGCGGAGCGTGCGGCCTTCCTCGATCTCGGCCGCGTCGCGGTTCATGGCGCGGGCGATGCTCTCGGGTCCAGGAACGCGGCCGATTCTACCCTGACGGTTCGCCGAACACCGCCCTATTCTCGTCGGCCAAACACCTTTGCGTCTGAGAGCTACAATGTTGGTCGGCGAATGAGAACTTACAGCTACTTGGTCGCTTTGACAGTCGCGGCCGCGCACGTGCTAACCGGGCAGCAGATCGAGTTGACCAGCCTCGTTGGCGCGTCCGCTCGCCTTCGCACGGCGGTGTCATCGGGCAACGAAATCGACGATTTCGGCAAACTCACGCGCTCACAGTTGGACGAATACGAAAGCATCCTACGCGATTGGATCGAATCGCGGCTCCCTGCAAGCTCGACAGAACTCGACGTGCGATTTCCTCTCCTTCAATCGCAGTTAACCGCCGAACTGTGGCGAGCAGGTGTGATAGAGCAATCCCAATTAGTCCAGCGCGTCGGGGACATCTCCGAACTTCAATTGCTACGGCCAGCCGAGTACCCCGGCGTGCTGCTGGTCCAAACTGGTGTGACTGTTCCGTGCGGAGCCGACCAGGTTGTGTTCGTTTACCGTTTTGACACGAACTCGCACACCCGCCTGCTCGATGCCCGTGGCGACAGCAAGTACGGCAATAGCATAATGGATGCCGAATTCTCCCCGCCAGACGCATCCGGGAACCGGGTCTTTTTTGTCTCATGGGATGGGGTCCAATGTGCTTCCGTCTGGAACGGAATGGACTTCCGACTGTTTCGGATTGCAACTAATTCCGAACGCGCAGAGCTGTTCTTTTCGGGCTCGCACGGCCTCACGATAGACGGGGCCGTAAATGTACGACTGACCACCGACGAATTGCTCGTCGAGATGACCGACGGCGCGATGGAAGCAGGCTTTCGACGCACCCATGTTCTGCACTACCGAATAGCCCCCGAAGGTGTCGAGCGCATTGATCCCGTTGCGCTTCAGGCACAGGACTTCGTTCACGAGTGGTTGTTGCGGCCCTGGGGCGAAATGCAATCGCGGTCCGCGCCGTCTGTTGTGAACTGGCACAAATTCCTGCACGCCGATTACGTCAGCGGTGAATATGAGTTCGTGCAGCCCTGCAAGGAGCGTCCTGGCATCACTCAGGTCGCTGTTGGGATCATGCACATCGGCGATCGGGTTATCCCCGAGCCCTTAATCGTCTACTTCTTGGTTGAGAACCAGGGAGAGTTTGACTTCAAATTGACGGACGTGAGCTTCGGTCGGCAGTCCGGCTGTCCGGGAGAATCCTACGCCACTTACGATAACATGCCTTCCCTGTTTAAAAAGCCGTAGGCGATCTTGGCGTAGGGCACGATCTCGCGGACCTACCTGTTCTTTGCGCTTCCCGGTAAGTTGCTGAAAACACGGAGTGCACAACTATTCCGTAGAATAGTTATTGCGCAAACTTCGCGCAGGCCCGATACTGGTGTCGTGGTCAAAGCGTTCGCCTACCTCCGAGTCAGCGGGAAAGGTCAGGTTGACGGCGACGGATTCACGCGCCAACTAACCGCGATCAAGAAGTACGCCGCCGAGCACGATATCAAGATCGTCCAGGTGTTCCGGGAGATGGGCGTCTCCGGCACGAAGGACCTGGCGAACCGGCCGGCGTTCATCGAGATGATGACGGCCCTGCACGGTAATGGGGTCAAACTGGTGCTGATCGAGAGACTCGACCGGCTGGCGCGCGACCTGATGGTACAGGAAACCATTCTCGGGGATTTGCGGAAGCACGGATTCGATCTGATCTCAGCGGCCGAGCCCGACCTGTTGCAGGATGACCCGAGCCGGAAGTTGTTCCGTCAGATGATGGGCGCAATCGCCGAGTACGAGAAGACGATGATCGTGCTGAAGTTGCGCGGGGCCCGACAGCGCATGAAGGCGAAGACCGGCCGCTGCGAAGGGGCAAAGCCTTACGGCACGTTGCCCGGCGAAGCGCAGATCATCGAACGCATCAAGGAATTGCGAACCACCGGCATGGGCTTCGACCGGATCGCCGCCGCACTGAATGCGGAAGGCGTCAAACCCCGGCGCGGAAAACAGTGGTGGGGCCTGGCGGTTAACAAGGTTCTGACCCGCCGTAGCTGACGACGGCATCAGCGCGGCAAAGCGTAGCGGACGACCAGTGTCGCGCCGTTCCCTTTGGGCGGGGCTTCCAAAATGGAGTCCGTGCCCGTCATGAGCCGCCGCATGACCTGGCAGCAATCCGGCATCCGATGGTTCGGGCCGGGATAGCCGCCGAGTTCCCGGTGTACGTCTCCCGAGCGAACCTCCACAAACTTCATGCCCATCGCTTCGGCTTCCCGCCAAAGATTTCGGATTGCCGCCTCGAACGCGGCGGCATCAGGCACGGCCGGTACGTTTCTCATGACGAACCAATACTACCGCCCTGCAATAGCCAGGGCGCGCCGCGCCGCCGTACCCCGAGCCGGGCCCCGAGATCCCGCTTGTGGGAACCCACCCGGCCACCCCGCACGGGGGGAGGGGGTGGTAGAGAGCCTATGGGTGGTAAAAGCCAGAACGCAAGAACCCCAAATCGAAAAATACTATACAAATTTTCCGCGCCAAAATACCCCGAGGTACCAATCGCGAACCGTTCGGGAACGCTGTCCGACATCACCCCGTGCGCGCCGCCCCGAAGGCCACATGTTACGATCAACGCTCGGCGATGGGATTCAACCGCATCTGGATCTTTCTCTCCCTTGCCGCCGCCGTCCTAATGGCCGTCGCGAGCGCGGCGGGCGTCTTTCTCCCGACTACGTACGCCCACGAAACTGCATCATGGGCTACGCAAGGCATCGGGCAAGACATCGCGAATCTGTTTTTCATCTTCCCGGCGATGCTCGTGTCCCTGCACTTCGCGTTTCGCCGCTCCACGCGCGCCACCCTGGTGACGCTCGGGCTCTTGATCTACGTTGTCTACTCGTACGTTCTGTACGCCTTCTTCGTCCACTTCGGGCCTTGGTTCGTGGTTTATGTGGCGGTGCTTGGGTTATCCGCGTACGCTCTGTTCGGCTTGGTGATTCACATGAACCGGGACGACATTGCACGGCAGCTATCAGGGAACCCGAAGACCGGGCTGGTAAGCATCCTCTTGCTCGTCTTCGGACTACTGTTCGCCGTCCAGTGGCTTTCGGAAATCGTGCCTTCACTACTCTCGGGCACGACGCCGAAAAGCATCACCGAGATCGGCGCGCCAGTCAATCCGGTCCACGTGCTGGATCTGGCGTTCATTCTGCCAGGCATGATCGTAACGGCGGTCGCGGTTCGTAAGCGTATGCCGCTCGGGCTTCTGTTCGCCGCGCCGTTGTTGACGTTCTCGGCCGCGATGGGGATCGCGATCTTGTGCATGTTCGCCGCGCAGGGCGCACGGGGCGTTCCCATTTCCGGCGTACCGATTGTGGTGATCGGGGCGGTGGTGGTGATGAGCCTGTACGGGGCTTATACTTTCGTAAGAGAACTGAAGGACTGATACGGTGGCCCGGCAATGAGAATCTTCTTCCCGTTAGGCTACGGCATTACGCTGCTGGTTACCTGTTGCGTAGGTCAATCTCAACCCGGAGTCGCGCGACCGGAGTCGAGTTCCGCATTCGCATCACAGGAGCAGACCATAGCGGCTCTGAACGTCATTTGCCCGGACGGAAAGGTCGCCTTTTCCAAGAATGGCAAGGCGGCCGGATGCCGCCAGTGCCCGCGCGGCACCAGCTTCAGAAGTGATGCCAGCGACACCGGCATTGTCTGGACGCTACAGCGTGCCACGCTCGGTCACTTCACTTCGGGCACCGCAGACGAATTGTTGGTGTCGGGCCGGGGCTGCGAGCCGCATGTTTACAACTTTGGTGGCACTTACCTCCTTCGCGGGTCCACTGCTTCCTGGAATCTCGTTCGATACAACCAGGGTATTATCGCGGATCGCTGCATAAAGGTACACGCGCGGGATGGCCGGGACCTGCCGGTTTGCCGGGACCAGGACGCGCACCAAGGCGAGCAGGAGGACCTCGTTTACCTGCTGCGGTTCGATGGGGCTGGTGAAGGCAAGATGGAAATGATCTTCGAAGCGGTTGATACAACTGGAGCTTGCCCGCCCGCCTCGGTCGGAGAGGTCCAGCAAAGCTCCATAGATCGCGTCACGTACCCCGATCTGAACGGCGACGGCCGCGCCGACCTAGTCATCGAGGTTTCGTTCGGGAAGAAGCGTAACGCCAGTTACGATCAAGACGCCTGCTATAAGGCCGCGAACTCAGACCGCGCAGGTGCGGTGCAAGCGTTCTTTCGAGTGCCGATCCGGCACTACCGTCTGGAGTTCCTGTTCGACGGCACGAAGTTCACACCGACCCTGCCGACGCGGGCCGCGCTGAAGGTGGTCGGAGCGGAAGTCCCATAGCGCAACCCGTTGTCCATTCAATGTCGGCCCTGGCTCGCCGCGGTTGGGATTCGTGATGGCCCGGCATCGACCGACCGAACCCACAGCAACCATCCCTTCCGCCACATCGCAACATAAACCACCACCAGCGCGCCGTACGTCGCCGCCCAGAACCAGGGCGTCCACCATGCGACGCCGTCGATGCGGAAGTCCGAGATCGGCCAAAGGAACCGCGTCGCGTAGTAACTGAAGCTGTGGGTTGGGATGTCGATCAGGATGTGCAGCAACCAGCCGAGCATCTCGAAAACGATGCGGCGCGCGAGGATCGTGGTCACGCCGAACACCAACGCGAACACCAGCAAGCTGTGCGCGGCCGGATAGAGCGGTAGTCCAATGTGGACGTGCGGAAGGAGATGACCGTTCGCCGCCGCGTTGGAGCCGCCCGCAAACCGAAGCCACAGCCCGGCCGCGAACGACGGCCCGAACGCCAGTACGTCAGGAAACGCGGCCCACCAGACCGTCCAACCGACGCGAAGGCGCGCGCCGGTCGATCTGTTCGCGGTGATCGCCGCCGCTGCGGCCCACAAGCCATGCGCCACGATTTCCATATCGCCCGTCTCGCAACTCCGTAGTAACGCACGGCGGCCGTGTGGTCAATCTCCAAGACCAGCGGATACGTCAGGCCGTGCCTGCCCGCTGCAAGCTCCAGGAGCGTTCGTTGGACGCGGACGGACCACACGCCCGGTCGGCGCGGACGCGGGCCCCTGGCCGCCTGAAACCGCGCGTACTGGCCCGTTGAATCAAGCCCCAGGAATGCGCGCCGCCGCCCCCCTGTACTGGCCGCGACGATCATGGACATTCAGGGACAATCGGGCCTGATCGGTACCTCTTGGGGACCTTCGTGCTGGCCGTTCGGCGCGCGGCTGCGACTATTGGTGATGCTTGCGGCGTCCTGTGTCGAGTCAGGGCCATTCGGTGTGATCGTGCGGGGTTCTGCGGGGGGGCGTATATAAGGGAGGAAATGAGTAGGTCCCAAAATATTCTTGGGAGGCGTGTAGAGGCTATAGGAGTTAAAGGAGGCAGTTACCACACTGGTTCGCGCGGGCGAAACTCTTTGAAAAAAGTGGACTTACAATTTCCTCCCTTATAATACCCCCCCCTGGCGACCACCTCGAAAGCCGCAGTAGGCGAAACGTAGAGGTTAAAGGGGCAAGAATGGGCCCGACCGACGCCGGGCGGGCGCGCTAACTGTGGCAAAAGCCAACCATCAACGTGGCGGTCGCGCCGCTCCGTGCGGTCATCCCGTTCACCAGGAGTGCGGGAGACATTGACGCGCACGCCAGGCGTTCAAAAATGGCCGTTCGCGATGGGATCGCGGTAGTATTGCTCCCACGGCCAAGACCCAGACCGCGAACGATCTGCGATGCAACTTCGACCGGACGCGCCGAGCAAAGTACTTCCGCATCCGTCCGTAGACTGTAACCATGACCATTGCTGGTCGAAATAATCCAGGGCTTGTTTTTTAGCCGCCGCCGTATGTGGCCCGGCCAAGTACGTGTCGCGGTTTCGTTGGAGTTGACGCTCCACATCGTTGACCATCTGGCTGCTTGTAACTTTCGAGGCAAACGCGGCCAACATCATGAAGAGGATAGTTCTCATAGTTAGGGTTCCGTTGTGGCCGAAGATTCATGAACGGTGACAATGATACCCGATATTCGCCTTCACGTCACGCCGCTGGGCTGTTTCAGTAGCTGGAGCCGTGCTCCTTGGTCGCGGCAAGTGATGGATATTGCCACGGTCTGACGGCCGGATGATGCAGTACGGTCATTACGATCCCGGAACCATTGCGACGTATAGCTGGTTGAAATATGGCGCGCCGCCTGTTACGCATGGATCGTGGCACCAGCACCAACTTGTTGCCCGGCCGAGCCCGAGGATACCGCCGAGGGGTACGTCATGGGGACGTTGCCCGAAGCCGACGCGGCTGCATTCGAAGAACACCTGCTTGTGTGCGCCCGGTGCATGGCGGCCGTGGCGGAAGCGCAGGAGTACGTGCTCGCGATGGAAAGTGCGGCGCGCAAGCTCCGCGCATCAGCCCGCAAACCCAAGGCGCGGGCCGCGCGATAAACTAAAAGTAGTTGCAGCATTCCGCACCTCCCCGAATCGAACCGATGCCCTTGGCGCGCCTGCACGGGCCCTTCGACCACCCGGATTGGATCTTCGAGCCGAAACTCGACGGATTCCGCGCCGTCGCCTACGTCGAACGCGGCCAGGCCCGGCTGGTTTCGCGGAACGGGAACACGTACAAGTCATTCCCGGCACTGACGGCCGCCATCGCTGGGTCCCTCCCGGTGCGCGATGCGATCCTCGACGGCGAGATCGTCCATCTGGACGCGACCGGCGTTCCGCAGTTCTACGACCTCATGCGACGCCGTCGCCCGCAGCACTTTTACGCTTTCGATCTACTGTGGTTGGACGGCCGCGATCTCCGAGCCGCGCCGCTCCTTGACCGCAAGCGGCTCCTGCACGGGATCATCTCGCCGCAACCATCGCCGGTGTTGTACGTGGATCACGTCGTTGGGACCGGGATCGAACTGTTCAACGCGGTGTGCGCGCGGGACATGGAAGGGGTCGTGGCGAAACTGGCGACCGCGCCGTACACGCCGGAAGCAACCAGTTAGGTGAAGGTTAAGAACGCGGCGTACACCCAAGCCGAGGGGCGCGCCGACTTCTTCGACGGCCGGGCGTACCGGGCAGCCGTTTAGCTGGCTTTTCGCCGCGCTTTGCGCACGACGCGCTTTGTAGCCTTCCCGCTTTCCGTCTTCACCGGCTCATCGGTCTTCTGTACGTTCGAGTCGCTCCAGTCGTGTTCCTGCGGGTGGTGTTCACCGTGAGCCAGATCCCGCAAGTGCTTTTTGAAATCCTTCTCGTCCATTGCGATGTCCCGATAGATACGCTGCACGCGGCGTGCCGGAACTGGCGGCCGTACCCTTGCGTCTTCGCCTCGTCTTCGCCTATCCTAGAGCCGTGCCCAACGTTCGCATGTGCCGGGTTTCCTTCACGGACACGGAAGGCATGACCCATTCCGTGCGCGTGAATGCCGGGTCGCTTTTTGAAGCCGCCGCGCTTGGACTGGCCGAGTTCAGAGCGGTGCGCCATCATGGACGCCTCGCCGGGCCCGGCGACGCGGCTCACGGTGATTGTGGAAACTCCGGGCACGGCCCACGAGATCCCGATGCAGAAGCTCACTGCGTGGCTGGAAGGCGGCGGCAAGAGCCCGGCCGAACAGGCGACCAAGGTAAGATTGCGCGAGGTTCTCGGCCGTCCGGATCGGGCGGGATAATGAAGATGTGCCGGGCCGGATCACGCTGAAAGCCATCAACGCCGAACTGGAACGGCGCGGTCACCGGGCCGTGCTCGTGAAGGGCGACGGATATTTCTATTTCACTTCCGGCGAAGCGGCCGACTGGCTTGATAAAACCGTGAACGTACCGACACTCAGCGCGCTCACGCTGGATGAATGGATTAGCGAATTCACGCGGCTGAAGAAGTTGAATGCGGAGATCATGCGGGGAGTGGGGCGGCCCGGGGGGACCGCAAATGATTGATGCCCGCCGCGGGAGAGCGAACCACTATCTTCGGTTTGTCTGAGTGGACGCTGGCGTGTCAACCGACCGCTCTATCGCGGGCCGGGGTGCTACGCTTTGCCGTGGCTCAAGCGGCCATGCCCAGAGCATTACCACCGCCGTCAGGGAGATAATGACGGGCAGGACGAGATCCAGTGCCAATCGCGTTGCGACGATGGGGGACGATTCCCAAATCAGCTTCACGCTACTAACCTCGCCTGCGGCATATCTTTTCAACAGGTGCTTCAGCGATACATTCCCCTTTCGCAGCCGCCACCACTGAGAGCGGGTCAACAGTTCGTCTGCGTCCTTCACCGCTTCGCCAATGGTGTAGGTTTCCTCGTTTCCTTTTACATATGTGAAAAGGTGATGTTCCAGGTTTGCGTGCCAACTCCAGAAGTCGAGGATCGCGTAAAGCAAAAAGGTGATGGTGAGGTATAGTAGTGCAATCCAGAGAAAGCGGATGAACCACCGTTGGTCCGCAACAGATAGGGTGACTCCCAACGCGGTAACTTGGGAAGGCAGCAGATTCGTTAGCCGGACGGCCATAGACAATCCCGCTAACGCAACCAACCTCGTGCGATTCTTTCGTGTGTGGGCCGACAGGGGATCACGCGTGATTGCCAGAAATGGGTTGTCGTCCGGGGCTGTAAAGCCTGACGGGACCGTATTCTTTAACAACTTGAACTCCTTTTAGATGAGCGGATGCGCCAGCGCAAGGCATTCCGGCAGAATCACTCCACCTTGTCCTTCGCCTTCGCCGCCGCTTTCGTTTGCCACTGCATATTGCCCGGCGAATCCGCGCCGCCGCGCTTCAGCGGGACCACATGGTCGATCACGAAGCCGTTGCACGCGCCGGACGTTCTGCCGGTTGACGGGCACGGATGCGACTTCTGGAAGTCTCGCGTCGCGGTCCTGCTACGGGCGATCCGGCCTTTGGAGTCGCGGGTGCAGGTTGTGCAGCGTTGAGCCCGATGCCGCGTCCTTGGTACTTTGAATTTCAACGCGCGCGCCGAATGCGATGTCGTTGCGCGGTGCCCGCTGCTGGATGTGCGGCCCCGAGCGGCGGCGAACGGGACCACCAGTATTACGAGGATAAGGGCAAGAGGGATGCGGTTCATGTGGCGCGCCTCGGTGAATGATGGTAGCAGAAAGCGGCGACCAATTCCGGCTACAGCCCCATCTCCCGGAGCATTCGACTAAGATAAACGATTCGACATGCCACGCGGAAAGAAACCCCCGACCAAGGTCAACGGTAACGGCAACGGCGCGAACCTCGGTTTTGAGGCGACCCTCTGGGCCGCCGCCGACAAGATGCGCAACAACATGGACGCGGCCGAGTACAAGCACGTCGTGCTCGGGCTCATCTTCCTCAAGTACATATCCGACGCCTTCGATGAACGCCACGCCGCCCTGGTTGCGACGGCCGCCGAAGGGGCTGACGCGGAGGACCCCGACGAATACCGGGCGTCCAACATTTTTTGGGTACCGAAAGAAGCCCGATGGGGACATCTCCAAGGCAAGGCGAAACAGGCGACCATCGGCAAGCTGATTGACGACGCCATGCTCGCCATCGAGCGGGACAACAAATCCCTGAAAGGCGTCCTGCCGAAGGACTACGCCCGCCCCGCGCTCGATAAGCAACGGCTCGGCGAGTTAATCGACCTGATCGGCACCATCGGGCTCGGCGACAAGGAGAACCGTTCGAAGGACATCCTCGGCCGGGTCTACGAGTACTTCCTGTCGCAGTTCGCAAGCGCGGAAGGCAAGAAAGGCGGTCAGTTCTACACGCCCCGGTGCGTCGTGCGGGTGCTGGTCGAAATGCTCGCGCCGTATAAGGGCCGGGTGTTCGATCCTTGCTGCGGCTCGGGCGGCATGTTCGTGCAAAGCGAAAAGTTCGTGGAGGCCCACGGCGGCCGGGTCGGGGACATCGCGATCTACGGCCAGGAATCCAACCCGACCACATGGCGACTGGCGCAGATGAACCTCGCCATCCGGGGCATCGAAGCGCACCTTGGACCGGAGCACGCCGACAGCTTCCGCCGCGATCTGCACCCGGACCTGAAGGCGGATTACGTGCTGGCGAACCCGCCGTTCAACGATAGCGACTGGAACGGCGACCAACTTCGCGACGACCCCCGCTGGAAATTCGGCGCGCCACCGGCCGGGAACGCCAATTACGCCTGGGTGCAGCACTTCATCCACCACCTTGCACCGACCGGCATCGCCGGGTTCGTCCTCGCGAACGGGAGCATGTCCAGCAACCAATCCGGCGAAGGCGACATCCGCAAGGCGATCATCGAGGCCGACCTTGTGGACTGCATGGTCGCGCTGCCGGGCCAGCTCTTCTACTCCACGCAGATCCCGGTGTGTCTGTGGTTTCTGGCGCGCGCCAAGAAGAACGGGAAGTTCCGCGACCGGCGCAAGCAGACGCTGTTCATTGACGCCCGCAAGATGGGCACGCTGATCGACCGCGTTCACCGGGACTTGACGGCCGAGGATATCGAGCGCATCGCCGGAACCTACCACGCATGGCGCGGCGATAAGGGCGCGGGCAAGTACGAGGACGTACCGGGGTTCTGCAAATTGGCGACGACGGAGGAAATCACGGGGCACGGGTTCGTGTTGACGCCGGGGCGGTACGTCGGGGCCGAGGAAGTCGAGGACGACGGCGAGCCGTTTGAGGACAAGATGAAGCGGCTGACGGAGAAGTTGGAGGACCAGTTCGCGGAGTCAAGGCGGCTGGAACGGGAGATTCGGGCCAACCTGTATCGGGTGCAGGAATCGAGTGCAGGCTGGAGGACAGTCCCGCTTGGCGATTTCGTTACGTTACAGAGGGGCCATGACTTGCCGGACTCAGAGAGAAAGCCCGGCCATGTGCCTGTATTGGGCTCGTTCGGGGTTACCGGCTATCACGATACTGCGCGAGCGAAGGGCCCCGGCGTGACGGTAGGGCGTAGCGGTGCTTCTTTTGGAGTGGTTTCCTATTCGAGCGTGGATTACTGGCCTTTGAACACTGCCCTTTACGTAACCGACTTTCACGGCAATGACGAGCGATTCGCGTACTACTTGCTTAGAGCCTTCGATTTTAGTTCCTTTAACCCGGGTAGTGCGCAACCCTCTCTTAACCGCAACTACGGGGCCTCGGCCACGTGACCGCCGCTGACCTAAAGCGCACAATGATTACAGTGCCAAGTGCTTCCTCAAGACGCAGGAAGCCCGCACCCTCGCCGCCATCCGCGACACCCTCCTCCCTAAGCTCCTCTCCGGCGCGATCCGGATCCGCGACGCCGAGAAGGCCGTCGAGGCCGTTGTATGATTGCCGAATCCGCGCTGGAATCGGCGGCCCTTGAGTGGTTCTGCGCGCTCGGCTACGCCGTTACCTCCGGCCCCGACATCGCCCCCGGCGAGATGCTGGCGGAACGCTCCAGCTACGACCAGGTGGTGCTCGAAGGCCGCTTGCGCGCCGCCGTCTGCACCCTGAACCCCGGAATCCCGGCCGAGGCGCAGGAGGAAGCCGTCCGCAAGGTACTCCGCGCCGAGCACCCCACGCTGGTCGCCAACAACCGCGCGTTCCACCGGATGCTTGTGGACGGCGTGGATGTGGAGTACGCGCGCGGCGACGGAACCATCGCGGGCGATAAGGCGCGGCTCGTCGACTTCGAGGACCTGGAAGCGAACGACTGGCTCGCGGTCAACCAGTTCACCGTGATCGACGGCCAGCACAACCGCCGGCCGGATATCGTGATCTTCGTCAACGGCCTTCCGCTGGCGGTCATCGAACTGAAAAACCCGGCCGACGAGGACGCAACGATCTGGAAAGCGTTCCACCAACTTCAGACCTACAAGCTCCAGATTCCCGACCTCTTCACGTACAACGAAGCCCTGGTCGCTTCCGATGGCCTGGAGGCGCGCGTCGGCTCGCTGACCGCCGACCGGGAACGGTTCATGCCCTGGCGCACGATCGAAGGTCAGGACCTTGCCCCGACGACGATGCTGCAACTGGAAGTCTTGGTGCGCGGCATGTTCGACCGGCGTCGGTTCCTGGACCTGATCCGGTACGGCGTCGTGTTCGACCGCGATTCCAAAGACCAGCTTGCTAAGATCCTCGCGGGCTACCACCAGTTCCACGCGGTGGGCGCGGCCGTCGAGGCGACCGTCGCGGCATCCCGGCCCGAATGGCGACCGCCGCTGCGGTGTCGTGTGGCACACGCAGGGCTCCGGCAAGAGCCTGACGATGGTTTTCTACGCCGGGCGGATCATCCTCCACCCCGCGATGGAGAACCCGACCATCGTCGTGCTGACCGACCGCAACGACCTGGACGGGCAACTGTTTGATACGTTCTCCCGTTGTAGCGAAATGCTCCGGCAGGACCCGGTTCAGGCGGATAGCAGGGCCGATCTCGCGAACCCTGCTTGCCGTGTCCTCGGGCGGCGTGGTGTTCACCACGATCCAGAAATTCTTCCCCGAGGAGAAGGGCGACCGCTACCCGCTGCTCTCCGACCGGCGCAACATCGTCGTGATCGCGGACGAAGCGCACCGGAGCCAGTACGACTTCATCGACGGCTTCGCGCGCCACATGCGGGACGCGCTCCCGAACGCCTCGTTCATCGGCTTCACCGGAACGCCGATCGAACTGAGCGACAAGAACACCAAGGCGGTGTTCGGCGACTACATCAGCATTTACGACATCCAGCGCGCCGTGCAGGACGGCGCGACCGTCCCGATCTACTACGAGAGCCGGCTGGCCAAGCTGGAACTGAATCCGGCCGAGATGCCGAAGGTAGATGCCGAATTCGAGGAAGTCACCGAAAGGAGGAGGACCGAGCGGAAAGAACGGCTTAAGACCAAGTGGGCGGCCCTGGAGGCCGTGGTCGGCGCGGAGAAGCGGATCGAGCTCATCGCCGAGGACCTGGTGAAGCACTTCGAGGCGCGGCTGGAGGCGATGGACGGCAAGGCCATGATCGTCTGCATGAGCCGCCGCATCTGCGTGGACCTGTACCGCGCCCTGGTGAAGCTCCGGCCGGAGTGGCACGACGCCGACGATCTGAAGGGCAGCCTGAAGGTGGTGATGACCGGCTCGGCGTCCGACCCGGAGGAATGGCAGGAGCACATCCGCAACAAGCCCCGGCTCGATGAATTACGGAAGCGGTTCAAGAACCCCGGTCAGACCCGTTCAAGATCGTGATCGTCCGCGACATGTGGCTGACCGGCTTCGACGCGCCGTCCCTGCACACGATGTACGTTGACAAGCCGATGCGCGGCCACGGGCTGATGCAGGCCATCGCCCGCGTGAACCGCGTCTTTAAGGACAAGCCGGGCGGGCTGGTCGTCGATTACCTCGGGCTCGCCGACCAGTTGAAGGCGGCCCTGGCGACCTACACGGAGAGCGGCGGCAAGGGCGATACGGCACTCGACAAGGAAGAGGCCGTCGCCGTGATGCTGGAGAAGTACGAAATCTGCGAAGGGCTGTTCGCGGGCTTCGACTGGTCGCTGTGGACGACAGGCACGCCGCACCAGAAGATCGGGCTCCTCCCGTCCGCGATGGAACACATCCTGGCGCAGGAGGACGGCAAGACCGCGCCTCCTGAAGGCCGTTACGGATCTGTCACGGGCGTTCGCGCTCGCGGTGCCCGATCCCGAAGCCATCCGCATCCGCGACGATGTCGCGTTCTTCCAGGCGGTACGAGCCGCGTTGCTGAAGTCCACGGCCGGGCCGCGGCAAGCCGGAGGAGGACCTGGACCATGCTATCCGCCAGATCGTTTCGCGCGCCATCTCCACGGACGGCGTGGTGGATCTGTTCTCGGCGGCCGGGCTGAAGAAGCCGGACATTTCGATCCTCTCCGACGAGTTCCTCGCCGAAGTGCGCGGGATGCCGCACCGGAATCTGGCGGTTGAGCTGCTGCGGAAGCTCCTGAACGACGAGATTAAAGCAACGCACGCGGACGAACCTCGTGAAGGCGCGGCTGTTCTCCGAAATGCTGGAGGGCGCAGTTCGGAAGTACCAGAACCGGGCCGTGGAAACGGCGCAGGTGATCGAGGAACTGATCGGGCTCGCGAAGGAGATGCGCGCCGCGAAAGGGCGCGGCCAGGATCTCGGGCTGACCGACGACGAACTGGCGTTCTACGACGCGCTCGAAGTCAACGACAGCGCGGTGGCGGTGCTCGGCGACGCGACGCTCCGGCTGATCGCCCATGAGCTTGTGGAAGCCGTGCGCAAGAGCGTGCGCATCGACTGGACGATCAAGGAATCGGTGCGGGCGCAGATCCGGGTGATGGTGAAGCGGATCCTGAAGAAGTACGGCTACCCGCCCGACAAGCAGGAGAAGGCGACGGCGACGGTGCTGGAGCAGGCGGAAGTGCTGTGTAAGGATTGGGCGGCGTGAACCGGAACCGTTAACGTTGCCGCCGTATTTTGAGCTTTCGCTTTTCGGCTGCGAGCCCGTCCAATCGAACCTCGAACTGCCGAACAAAGTCCGTTAGCTCGACGCCTATCGCGTCGCAGACGTCTTTCAATTCGAGCAAATCCAAACGGCGGGCTCCGGCCTCGTACTTACTTACGAACGACTGTGGTCGGCCGAGCGCATCCGCGAGATCCGTTTGGTGTAGGCCCTTTTCTTCCCGAACGGAGCGGAGGAGAGACAGAAGCAGTTCCTGCCTTTGCCGGTTCGCCCCACGTAGCGGGCCGCGTCTGTCCATGAACCCGCAGCATAGATTGGGTACGGATGCTATCCTAAACAAGGATACGATTTGGCCTATCTAGGGCACTTCAGGTCTGCCCGCCAGTAACTACGTCTTCGCGAAACGACAGGTCCCCTGTACCGACCGCGACGGGATTCCCCATTTTGGAAGTAGAAACGCATGTCAAAGCTCATCTCGGGGTGGAGCGGATCAACGACGCTCTTTGCACTCTCTCGTGAACTCGCCGCTCCCGTTGCGACGGTTGAGGATATTGTCGGTACTGGCCGGGAAGACGCGCTTTCCAGGTTGTTTGACCTCGTTGAGAACGATGCCGACTGCAAGTTAATGTTGGGTAATTGGAATGCGAATCGTAAAGTCCTTGCCGACCTGTACGGTTTCATGTTGCGCGCCGGTGCCGGACAGTTGCTCCACGGCAAATACGTACCGTGTTTCGCGCTAGCGAACCCGTGGACGCTGGAGTACCTGTTGGCGTGCAGGGAAAACCGACGCTTGGGGCTCCAGGCGGCAGGAGCCGTGTGCGAGTTTTTCGCGACTGGAGGGAAGGACCTCGAATTGCTGCGGTCCAATGGAGCGGAGGTTGCGATTATGCGTGGGCCAAACCGCATTGCGACATCTCGGATTTACCGCCCTTATAGCATTACCGCCCTGCACCATCGCGAACAGGAGATGCATGACCGCCGTATCAGGCTCGTTCGCTACCTGCGCTTCTTTGGCGCGGCGGTGGTGTTGGCTTTCGTTTTGCACTTCATATTCGGGGGAAATGATGCGCGTTCCTCACTACGTGCGCTTGGATCGGTTTTGATGATCGCGGGCTTTGCGCTGACGTGGACGATTCGGTGGGACGCTTCCAGTCCCCGCGCGTGGAGACGGCCGTTGACCGTCTTGGGATTGGTATCGGCCGGGTTCATCTTAATGAAATTCGTTTGATCGGGCCGGTATCAGTCGGAAGCGCGATCCAACCGCGCCGATTCCGCAAAGGGTAATCCGATCTCCCTTACGTGTACGGCGCGCGCGGGCCAGGGTGGCGTAGGCGGCTTTAGCCGTACTCACGCTGTAGTGGCCTGTGTCTCCGGAGCGGTAGCTTCCGGCGCGACCGGCGCGGCTTGTGCGTTCGGAGTGGTAACTTCCGGCGCGACCGGCGCGACCTCGACCGTCCTTGGGGCGCGCCGCCTCACGGCGGCCTTCCTGGGAGGTCTTCCGCGCCGCGCGTTTCGGCCCGGAGCGTTTCGCCGCAGGTTTCGGCCTGGCAATACCTAATCGTTCCACTCACCGGGATCGACCTGACGATGCGATTGCGTACGGATGTCAAGGCAGTTGCTGCTGCAACTCGCTTTGAATTTGACTACTCGCGCGAATCAATCAAGATATAATGACCCTGTTAGCGCGGTAGCACAGGCCCGTATCTGCGCCGCAAAAGGAGCGGAACACATGATCCGGTTTCGCAGCAACCTGACGAATCCCGCAGAGCGGGAGGCGGTTCAAAGATTCGTTAGACAAGCATTCGGAGATCGACAAGGCAACTGGGACGTTCTGGTCTATGAGCCTCAAGAGTCATCGGAATGGCAGATTCTGATAACTGGCCCGAACGCATTCAAGTGGGAGAACGTGCTCCAAGGCGCGGTGGAGCAGACCCCGGAATTCGTCGGGATGACGGTACGGGAAATCCTGCCAAAGACCGCATAGGGCATTAAGGCTGTTTGTTCATGTTCGATTCATGGTCCAAGATCTCGAAGGTGAAGTGGATCGCCCGACAAGTGAGCAAGCGGGCCCTATCTCGATTGGCGGAGCTTGTAAGCGCGCTGGAATCTGAACTGAACTCCGCAGGCATACAGCCTGATCCTCGCGAAATGGCGGACTTTCGAGTGGAGTTTCTGGCATTCTATTTGCACATTCTGGAGCGACTGCTGGGCCCGTCCCTCGGCGGCACAGGTACCCGAATATTCTTGGACTGGATGGAAAACAGCATCGTCACGGAGGCTGACCGGATGCTCGAATACATCGACAGTCACCGGCTCATACGGAAAGAATTACGTTCGCGCTATACGAAGAACGAGAGCAGTCTCTGTAGTTTGGTTTGGATCACGACTCAGGATGGCGGTAGCCCACGCGAATCGGTCGTCGGCATTTTCGCGCTCCTTGAGGCGGAACGCATGTGCGGGCATGAAGGCGATGTGGTCGTCGTGAAATCGAGGTTGATTGTCGCGATAGAAGCTGCGTTCATCCGGGTGTTATCCGAAAAGCCCAATGTTTCAGACCTGTTCATTGATGCTTTTGGGCTGAGCAGAGTGTGAGTCGCGGTTCGCACTCACGTACTTTCACAAAGTGCGACCGGATGATACGGAACCCGCTGCGCCAGAGGCGGATCGAATGCGCGCCTCAGATCGCCCGTACCAGCACGATGACGCCGTACACCACGGCGGCGACCGCCGCCCCAATCCCCAGGAACAGTGCGAGGAAGAAACCCCAATGTCGCGCCGTAGCGGCGGGCCCGTCGTAGATCGATTGTTCGTAGATCCGCAAGTTCTTGAGGTTGGACTTGAAGGCGAAGTCGAAGGCGTCGCCGAACACGGGGATGGAGCCCACGAAGGTGTCGATGGCGATATTCGTCATCATCCGGGCGATTGCGATGCGCGGCGTTCCCGCCTGCACGGCGCGCGCGACGATCACCATCGAGATCAGCGCGCCGATCAGATCGCCGATTCCGGGAATCAGCCCAATCAGCGGGTCGAGCCCGAAAGACCAGCGACCAATCGGGATCGCGCCGTCCATCAGGTAGGCCAAATGCCTGATCCAGGGGTCGGGTGCGGGGAGGGGTTCTTCCCGGCCGTAGATTTCCGTGTTGCCGACGCGGACGGGCACGCTCCTATTTTGGCATGGCAGGTTGCGGGGCCGAACGCGGAACCAGCCCGGCTGAAACTGTAGCCTGCCGAGACGGCCGATGCGGATGGCACGGCGGGCGGAACGGCGGAGAACGAGGGTGTACGTTCCGGGGTCGGCGGCTATTCTTCCGGAATCAGGTGCTTCGTGAACCCGAGCGCAACCAGCCGATCAAACGCCGCCTTGACTTCCGCTGAAGCCGACTGCGGCACGGACCAGCCCCTCCGCCCATAAACCCACAGCCGTTGCACGTCCCCCATGATGATGTTGATTACCTTCTCCGCTGGCAGTTCGGCGGTGAAGTAATCGTCCAAGCTCAGCGGCGGGGAAGAAAGCGTCGCGGCCAGGTTCGGCCATTTGACGGGCAGGGTCGCCCACACCCGGCGTTGCATGAAGGGCTTGACCGCGACGATCACGTTCCGGGGATGGATGCCCACCACCGCCAGAAGCTCGCGCGTGAACACCAGATTCTCGGCCGTGTTCGTGGCGCGCTTTTCGAGCAGAATTCGGTCGCAGGGGACGCCGCAACGCACGGCGACATCGGCGAACATCTCGGCTTCGGTCTTTTCCCACGAAGTCGCCAGCAAATCATCCTGGTGCGCGACGCCGCCCGTGCAGACCAACGTTGAGCCGTATCCGCGCCGGTAGAGGTCGGCCGCGTGCTCCGCGACCCGCAAGTCGTTGGTGCCGAGCGCGACGATGACATCGGCCGGGGCCGGTTCCTGCGGGACCAAGCTGTAATCCCAGAGGACGCGCGCAAGCTGGAGGACTTCGTCGGTCACTCTACTATTCTCGGGCATTGGATCGGCTTGCCAGCGGGCGCGCACGGCGCGCGTTCTGCGTGCGATTGGATCACTTCTTGGTAGCGGTCCACGTCGCCTTGTCGTCGAACCCCGTGTAGACGGCCGTGCCCTTCATTGTGGTAGGGCTCTCGATGGTGCCCTTGTAGCTGACCTTCAGGCTTTGGCCGCCAGCGTCACCCTCGAAGCCGAACTCGATGGCGTTGCCCTTGACCATCCCCGTGAACTTCACGTCGCCGAAAATTTGGCTGCTGAAAGTCCCGGTAAGTTGTTCGCCGCTTTGCTTGAGCACAACGGTCGGCGACCCGGAGCCTTGGCTGGTCTCCACGGTGAACTGCCAGGTGCCGGAGATGTCGGCCGCAAAGGCGGCGGGCAAACAAAGCAGCAGCGCGCACATCAGTTTATACATGGGCTCCACGGTAGCAGAGGCCGCAAACCGGGGGAAGGGCGGATTCAGAACGAGGGTCCGCATGGCTCGCGTCCATGCGGTCCCGGCGCGGTCGCCGGAACCATGTCACGTTGGCGCATCGGGCGACGGTCGTGGGGGCAGGGGGACGGCGCGCTAGGGGCGCGCGAATAGGTTACGATAATCGCTGAGAATATCGTAACCTATCTCGTTCCTCTGCAATCACTTAGCTTGACAAGCCCGTTGCCCTGGAGTACCATCGAATCGAAGATTTCGACCTACCTGCTTCGGGGGAGCGGACCACCGTAACGGCCGTTTTGACGCAATCGGGATACGTGTGTTTAGCGCGGCGTCTGAGGACGGCATCCCTCGCGATGTGTTGGCGGCCTTGGCGCAGGCGTTAGGAGTGGAGTAGGGCGGCCCAGTGCTGCGTTGCTGAGATATGGACGAAAAACTGTACGGCATCCAAGAAATCTGCACTTTGTTGAGCCTCAGCGCGCGTAGGGCACGCGCGCTTTTCGTGACCGAGCCGGGTGTTTTATCTTTTAGACCCCCCGGCGATCAGTTCCCGGATGTCCAGGTGCCCCAGTCCATTCTCGTCCGCGTCCTGCGACGTTCGGCTGTACCTGGTGCCGGGGCCGATTCGCCCGAAAACTGGGAGGCTCTCCTGAATGGGGAAAGCACTCTGTATAAAATTCCCAAGTTGGGATCCAGCCTCAACATCGGCGAGAGTAAAGCACGGCGGCAGTTCCAACACGAGCCCGGCGTCCTGCACCTGATGGGACCCGGTGACAAGCGGCCGACTATCCGTGTTCCAAGCTGGGTCCTTGAGCGGGTCCTGAGGCGGTCGGCGGTGCCGCAGCCGCTGAAAAGGGGCTGATGTAATTGTGATGTGACACTATCGAAAAGCACCACGCAAAGGTGTTTGCCGCACGCAATATGTTTCAATAACTTACGTGTTTTCAGTAGTATAGGAACCTTCAACTCCCCCCGCCTCCACCACATATATTTCCATCAAGCAGTAGGAAACGTCCCGTCGGTCCCCATTTCTCCTCACTTTCTCAATCCGCCACGTCAATGATCTAGCGACTATAATGTACTCTTGTGTCCGAAATCATCTTTCCGTCCCGACATCTGGACCGGGGGGGAAAGGTGGATTACCCATGGTGTAAGACCACGGGAAACGGGGCAGAGCGAAAGCGGTGGCCCTGCCCGTCACATCATTCCCGCCAAAGGGGGAGTCGCTAAGGTGCTGAAATCCGTACTCGCATCCGTGTTAATCGTGCCCATTGCTTTTGGGCAGGTCGCCCTCACGACCGTTCAGATCGCAAAGAGGATTTCGCCTTCAGTGGTGGTCATTCAAGGCAAGACCGATTCCGGGGACGTGTTGGGAAGCGGGTTTATTGTCTCCAAAGACGGAAAGGTCGTGACAAATCTTCACGTCATCAAAGACATGAAGACCGCCAGCGTCCAGTTGGCGAATGGTGAGCTTTTCGATTCGGTTTCTGTGCTTGCAACAGACGAACGCCGTGACCTTGCGATTCTGCAAATTGCTGGCTTCAATCTTCCCGTTCTGGAGTTCGGGGATTCCGATGTCCTTACTGTCGGGGAGCCAGTGGTCATCGTAGGGAGTCCACATGGTCTCGAAGGAACTGTCACCGCTGGCATCCTCAGTTCGGTGCGGGATAGCGGCGAAGGATTCAGGATTCTCCAAACTGATGCGGCTGTTAATCCGGGGAATAGCGGTGGCCCACTCGTGAACAGTAAAGGTCAAGCTATTGGCGTTGTCTCTTTTAAATTGCGCTCAACAGAAGGCTTGAATTTCGCAATTCCGATCAACTACATACGTGGGTTGCTGAACAATCTGCATGAGCATATGACGTTAGACCAAATGCGCCAAATCCTTATCGGCACAAAGTCGGAGGTTCAGCCAAACGACGGGCCGTCATTGAAAGAGACGCTAGAGTGGCTAAGAGAGAAGATCCCGTTAGGAACCGTCCATTTTATAGAGTCTGATAATAGGTTCAACGATGGTGGGAAGGACCCTCGAACGTATTTCTCGACTACCTTCCAATCTGCCGTGTGGAGCTTTGATTCTTGCACGGTTGTATTTGGATATTCAACGACCCGGGCAACAGTTCACGACTTTGGTTACCCTCCATCCGTCGCTACCTTTCGTTATACCCTGCCGTTGGGTATACTTACTGGCGGCATTGTTTCACCTGCTATGAACAGACTGGCAGCAACGGGCATTTTCGTCAGTGGTGAGCGAATGGGCTACCGCTTACAACTCAACGGACCAAAGGAAATCTCGCTTGCAATCTCGGTTTCAGGTCCTACAACTAGTTCTGATTCTCAGATCACCGACCACGTTGTGTTGACTTTTAATGACGAAGCATTAGCCCAACGGCTGCTACAGGCTTTCAATCATGCTGCAGCCCTTTGTCGGAGGAAGGAGCCGTTTTGATGTTCTCGGCGTCGAACCGATCAAACGGCCATTTTCATCTATGTTCACCCACTGCAACAAGATATGATTAGGATAGAGCCGAACGGCTTCGGAGGTTCCTTATGACAGATGAACATTGCACAATGGCGATTCAAAGCCTTCTTACCGAAGGCAATGCTTCAATGGGGCTTGATCTCGAATTCGATCCGAGCAACCAGTATCCGAAGACTGCCCATGACAACGATAGTCTGGGCTACAAACTGCAGCGCAAGAACGACCCCGACCACCGGAGAATGAGTTTGGCTGTGGACCGTGCGGCGTTCGGTCGATGCCCGGATGGTAGACCGACAGTGAATTCCATAGCCAAAGATCAGATTCTTGCGGCCATCGCAAGGTTCTGGAGTGCTGGTAACTGTGAAAAGCATACGTTCATCTCAGTCGGCTGAGTTTCAACCTAAAGCATAAGAGTCGAGGGGGCACGCCAAGATCATTACAAATGGTTTTACCCCTCTTCATCAGACCGCCAAGTACCGGGCTGATGAATCATTCGGCTTTGCGTGTAGGTACATCCCGGTGGTGGACAGCGATGCGTGACCGAGAGTGACCTGCACCAGATTCAAGGCCGCACCACGGTCCAATGCGTGGCTGGCGTGAGCGTGGCGCAACCAGTGCGGCGATACGTTCATCTTGATCCCGGCCTTCTTTGCCGCTACCTTGATGACCCGAAGAACCTGAAGATCTATCGAGATGTCCCCCACCCTTCCCCGATGCGAAGACTGGCTCATCATCACCAGCATCCCCCCGGAATTCCATCAGGTCGTTCCACAGTCCCGTTGGTAGGACGATGGAGCCCTCCACCTAATATATTTCCATCAAGCAGTAGGAACACCAGATTCTCGGCCGTGTTGGTGGCGCACTTCGAGCAGAATGCGGTCGCAGGGAACGCCGAAACGCACGGCGACATCGGCGAACATTTCCGCTTCGGTCTTCTCCCACGAAGTCGCCAGCAAATCATCCTGGTGCGCCACGCCGTCCGCGCGACGATGACATCGGCCGGGGCCGAGTCCTGGGGGACCAGGCTGTAGGCCCAGAGGACGCGCGCAAGGTGGAGGACTTCGTCGGTCACTCTACTATTCTCTGGCAGTGGATCGGCTTGCCAGCGGGGGCGCACGGCGCGCAACCTGAGCGCCTTTGGATCACTTCTTGGTAGCGGTCCACGTCGCCTTCTCGTCGAACCCCGTGTAGACTGCCGTGCCCTTCATCGTGGTAGGGCTCTCGATGGCGCCCTTGTAGCTGACCTTCAGCGTTTGGCCGCCAGCATCACCCTCGAAGCCGAACTCGATGGCGTTGCCCTTGACCGTCCCCGTCAACTTCACGTCGCCGAAGATTTGGCTGCTGAAAGTCCCGGTGAGTTGTTCCCCGCTTTGCTTGAGCACAACGGTCGGCGACCCAGAGCCCTGGCTGGTTTCCACGGTGAACTGCCACGTCCCGGAGATGTCGGCCGCAAAGGCGGCGGGCAAACAAAGCAACAGCGCACACATCAGTTTATACATGGGCTCCACGGTAGCAGAGGCCGCAGACCGGGGGAAGGGGCCGATTCAGGACTACCGCGATACGTGTGTTTAGTAGTCTGGGTTGGCCGATATCTTGAACGGGGAAAGGAGTCGCGGTCGCAGCGCGCGGGAATATATGCGCGGCTCCGGGGCGCGTTGCGACGCGCAGATTCATGTCACTTCATGCGGGCGCGAATCTTGCGGATGAGTTTCTCGATCTCCGCGGCCTTTCTGGCGGCGTCAGCGGAACTGACGTAGGGAGAGGAGTTCTTGAAGTCTTGTTGCAGGGCGGCAGCTAACTCGGAGATCCGGGTCGCGTCCTTCAGGTTCTGCGCACGGTCGGCCACAGGGTCGGGCTTCCGAAAAACGGGGCGAACGATCTCGTCCCGGCCGGCTTCCAGTCGGCGTTCGGCAGGATCGGACTGCGCGGCGGCAGTGCTGGACACCGGCAATACAGTTACGGCGATCAGAGTGCAAGTCATACGGCTTATTCAAACTTCGCTACGATCAAGCCCCGGGGAGCCTACCGCGCACGGCCGTCACGATCTTCACGCCGGACTTCATCGAATCCAGTCGTTATCCTGTCCATTCCTTTGCTTCGCCCGCGTCTCCGTATACCTCTTCTCGAATGATGCGTTCCGTGGCGTGGTTGAGGTAGGAATGCAGGGCTGCCTGTAACTCCAGATACTCCGGCCAGAGCGTGCGGTCCACAAAGGACCGTGGCGCACGGATGATCAGCGTAGTGTAACGCTGGCCCTTGTAACGATACGGCTCCAGCCCGTATCTCCGGCAGAGCGCCGAAAACAGCCGCCGCTGCCATTGATCGGCCATGGAAAACTTGATCTCCGGCTTCTCTCTCTCCTGCCGGATTCGATCGATTGCCGCCGCCGCAGCCTGGCGTTCGCCGGGCGTCGCGGCTCCCTCGAATAATGCCGTGATCTTGCGCAGTTTCTCGCGCAGTGGTTGTTCGGTGGTCACGGGTTCAACGATGTAGGATAGCAAACGACGGAGAGCCCGATGTTTTGCCTGTCGGGGGCGGTATTGCGTTCAATTCTTGTGCGGTACACCTTTAAGCGCATCCCGCACGGCCGCCACGATCTTCGCGCCCGAAGGCATGATCCCCAGGAATGTCGCCGCGCCGCCAGCGATCACGGTCTCGCCGTCCACCGTGACCTTGAACACGCCGTAGCGGTCGCGGACCATCTCCACGTCCCTCATTAATTCACGCCGGATTCGCGCCGCCACACGGGCGGCGTACAGGCTGGTTACTCAATAGGCGCAGTAATGGATGGCGATGTGGGCCATGAACCGAGTAGTAGCAGAACTCGCGGCGGCAGTCCAGGGGATGAGGGCGCGTATAGCTGGGGCCGTTCTCGACGACAGCGGCACGGCACAACACTAGTTGGCTGCGTTCCTCAGGGCGCGGTCCATGCGGTCCAGCCAGGGGGCGGCTTGCGAATCGGGGCCTCGGGCATCGTAAACATTGCGAATGACCGGCGCCACGGGCTCGATCCGCGCGCGCCGGCGCGTCACCAGGGAGTAAGCTGCGGCGCGGCAGTTCGCGGCGAGCATTGCGGTGGCGCGGCGCACTTCGGGGCCGGGTTGCGGCGGGAGCGCGCGCATGAGTTCTCTCGCGCAGTACACCACGGTCGAGATGTTGCCGAAACGGCGCTTGACGCCGGTCGCGCCGAGCGCGGGTAGCGAGCCGGTCAACGGAGCGGCTGCGCTATACAATTGCTGAAAGCTGCGGTCGAGTTCGCGGATCCTCTCGTAGCGCTCCGCCTCTTCGCCGGGAGCGGCCTGCCGGGCGATCTCTTCGAGCAGTCCGGCAACCTCGCGGAGAACGCCGGCCATTTCCGCTTCGGTCTTTGCCGCGCTCCGGGACGGAAAGACAAAGAAGGCGGCCAGTATTCCGGCGGCCGCGCCGAGCATCGTCTCTTCGAGGCGGATTACCAGCAGTCCTGGCGAATACCTTCCGAGCAGTCCGTAGAGCAGTGCCAGCGCGGTAGTGAAGAACACGACTGTCCAGGAGTAAGACACGCGCAGGAAATAGTACGCTCCGAAAATGCAAACGAACAGGACGGGCAACTCAATCGTGGTGTGGCCGGCGGCGGCTTC
This sequence comes from Bryobacterales bacterium, assembly GCA_963796485.1. GTDB lineage: Bacteria > Acidobacteriota > Terriglobia > Bryobacterales > Bryobacteraceae > CAWCDJ01. The sequence goes on along the minus strand of CAWCLV010000001.1, from coordinate 1,958,671 downwards.
GGCAATCACGAGACCCGTCGGGACGCCGAGGGCCGTCCCCAGGATGCGCTGCCACGCCCTGGCGATGGTCTCATCGGCGGTGGTGGCGCGGTTGAAGACTACGAACGCCGCGATCATGGCCCAATACCACCGCGCGTCGGAGAGCAAATGGCCGGCGAGCAGGGCGCCCGTGCCCGCCGTGGCGGCTTGCACCGCCTGACGCAGGCCGCCTGTCGCGCTGCCGGACGGGCCAGTCGAGGCGGCCGCGGCCTGCGAACTATCCGGTTGGGGAGGCGGGTCGGAGTTGATTATGTGAAGGTCGTGAATCAACTCTCCGGTAGCGGCGCGCATTCTCGCCAGGCCAGGGGCGGCGAGGAAATCGATCGGCACGCCGATGGCGGTAGCGGGCGCCGAGCGGCCTCGAACCATTGCCCGGAGAGCGTCGAACAGGCGGGCCAACTCGCCCCTGTGCAGCGAGAGGTCCTCGCGGGTATCGGTCTGGAGAGCGACGTCGGCGAGGGTTTCGACGGCCATTTCCACGCGCAGAACCGCGCTACGCCAGGCTTGGTCCTCCCTCGCCTGATCCTCGAGCGACAGCGCCGTCTGGTTCAGGATGGCCAGGTGTTTGCGCAGCCTGTATCGGCTCCAGCGTTGAAACGGCGCCCGTCCCTCGATGCGCGCGAGCTGAAACAGGGCCAGCCGCAGGCGCGCGCGGAATGCCGATAGAGTTTGGGCGAGCATCCGGCCGGGGCGGTCGGGGACGAGCCAGAACCGGATGACATAGGCAATCCCGGTGGCGGCGAAAATTGCGGCGGCCGTCCAGGGCATCTGGTCGAAGCGCGGCCGGAAGAACACGGCGAAGTAGTACGTGAGGAACACGGCGAAGCCGAGGCCGAGGAAGCGCGGGCCGTACGGCCGAACCAGGACGGCTAAAAAAACGATCAGGATGAAGAGGACATCGCTGAGGCACGTTGAGTATGAGGCGGCCGCGACGCCGCCGGCCACGGTTGCCGACGCGACAAAGGGAAGGAGCAGGATGGTGAGTTTCTGGGCCCTGGGCGTCGGATCGTTCACGGCGACCACGCTGATCATCGCGATCATGACGCCGATGAGGGCCTCCGGGATGGGCTTGTGCAGCGCTTTGGCGGCTTCGGTGAGGACCAGCGCGGCGGTTGCCGCGGCGAGGCACGCCCGCGCGCCCATGCGAAAACGCGCCAGCCCGGGATCGGCAGCGACGATCAGGTTCCACCAGACTGACGTGCGGAAGGTCCCCATGGAGCGCGGCGGCGGGTCGCGAGGTCCCTCACTATTCTGGCACGGGAGCCGGGTTCAGCGGGTGCGGGCGGCTTTGGACGCGGGCAGGCCGGTGTTGAAGGCGAGCCACAACGGCACTTCGTTAAGGCGCGTGGGGTTCAGGTGGATGTCGGAACTGCGGCGGTCCCAACCATTTTCGGCGGCGGGGAAGCGAAACCAGCCGTATTCCGGGACGTAAACCGTCCAGTGCAGAGGGTCGTCGGAGTTCCGGTACAACTTCACCGCGTGCTCCGGGCCGAGGGGACTTGGGGCGGCGGCTGCAATTTGGTGAAACGGCATTTCGCCACGCATCCCTTGTTTTTGCAGGACAGACAGACAATTTTCTGAGCCATTGATGGTAAGTTACTGCGAAACCGGCCTTGGGTTCAAAGGGTCTTTTGCGGGCGAAGCCGGGCCACCCGCAAAGGGGGGAGCGCCGCCGCGCGGAAGCGAGTGGCTTCCCAATTGCTCGTGTGAAGGTCCGCACCGGTGTGCGCGTAGTTCTTACGCACCGGCTTGGGACTGTCAGTGATCGACTCGGTAATCAATCTGCTGTTTCGCTGCTCGCACAAGCGCCTCACTCGCCCCGTGACTCCGCCGGGGCGGGCCGGAAAACAGCGGGAGCAAACCTACGTGGTGTGCCTCGACTGCGGGAAACATTTCGCCTACGATGTGAAGCTGATGCGTATCGGCAAGCAGATCGATGCCGGCGAGAGCCCAACGGTCTGACCGCCGTCAGTTCCCGGCTTTTTGTGCCGGATAGAGGCGTTCCACCCTGGTGAGCGGGACCTGCAGGGTCTCGCCGGTGGTGGTCACGAAGTGCAGAGTCCTGCCCTTTACCCAATAGCGATTCACCGAGTAGAAGTTGCCGTCCTTCACGGCGAGCAGTGCAGGATATGCAGCGGGCGCCACCGGCTCCCGTGTTGCAGCGGCGGGACGCGAATCCGCCGCTGGAGCATCCGCAGGGGCAGGGGCCGCCATCGCGATGGGTGCGGGGAGCGGGGCGGCGGGCGGCCCTGCAATCACCGTGATATTGGGAGCGGGTTGCGCCAGCGGGACCGGCGGATAGAAGGGGGGCGGGTAGTAGGCCTGCGGGTAGAAGCCCCCGCCGAAGCCCCCGCCGAAGCCTCCGCCGAAGCCTCCGCCGAAGCCCGCGCCATAATAGGGAGCGGCCGCAAACCCTCCCGGAGAAGCCCCGGTGTTAGCCACACCGAACGGCGCGCTTGGGGAGAGTGATCCCCATAGCGGATTCTGAGCCTTATAGATTGCGTTCGCGAACGAGTAGGGGTAGTTCAGGCCGAAAAAGGGAACCGGGGAAACCGGCGACCCGAAGTTACCTTTCCCCCTTGAAGGAGCCGGCCGGCCCGAACCGCGGGCGCCCCAATTCTGGGCGGCGGCAGGCAGACACAGGGTTACGAGGAGCGAAAAGCAGAGAACCCGCACGTCATTCCCTCCGATTGTTCTCGATTCGCCGCAACCGGCCGCGGTTCCAAAATATCAGACGCGCTCGAATGCCGGGAGTTCCGCCACTCTCTCCGGCTCGCGCCGCGTCTCGGCCAGCTGGTTGTATAGGAGCGCGACCACGGCGCCGCCCGCCGCGCCGTCCACGAATCCATATCCGGCACCGACCAGGACATCGGCAAGATTGCGGGAATTGTGAAATCCCGGGTACACGCTGCTCATCATGCCGAGGAACGGGCGGGCGTAAGACCTGGACGCGAGATTGATCAGGCCCATCGTCAGCATCGAGCCGCCCCAAAGAATTCCCGAAGTCAGCGCCATCGCTTTTACTGAGAGCTTCATAATTTACTCCGCTACTTCCATTATTCGGCTCGCCGCGGAAATGGGCATCGCACAAAGGGACTGCTTCGTACGAAACTGAGCTACCGCGTGGGGCAGTCCTTCCGGCCCGCCGGTTCGCAAATGAAAGTCAAACGCGGGCAAGCCGGGAGGCCTGCCCCACCTCGAGTCCCAGAGGTTCCAGCCCATTCGTTTCATAACCAAGGGGAATATTGAGCGTATACGTTAACGGATGCATACTCATACTATCCAGTAGGAGGGTGGCAAAGAATGTTAGCCCTGATCAGATATCCGGTCGGAATCATCGTGGAGGCCGTCATTTTGGCCGTCACGCGAAACCGCATGCGCTTCGCCGCGGCGGGATTTCCGGACGTGGTCGAGTTACGGCGTTCCGGTGTCAACTGGCTCACGGAATCCGACGAAACCGTTGAGTTCGAATTCCTGTCTTATCCGGGCGAGACCGCCCAAGAAGTTTCGAGTACCAAACGCGGCGCGGCTGCTTGTTTCGCAGGTTCGCAGGTTCGCTAGCTTTGTTCGACAGAACGACATCCGGCCCGATTCGCTCCCGGGCCGGATGTCCCATTCCCCCATTTCCCCTTCCTGGTTCTACCGATTTCTACTGAAAGCGAGAAACACCAGAACGGACGTACCGATGGCCAGTCCCATGGCGAGCCAGCTATGGCGGTTGATTTGAGTTCGCCAGTCGAGAGCTTCGTTGGCCCGGTGTGTGAGTTCCCGTAATTCCGCGGTTGCGCGGGCGGTGCTCCGGAGGGCGGCCTCGGATTGCTGCATCAAATCGTCCACCACTTCGCGGGCGGGTTTGTTTTGAATATCCTGTGGAATGGGTGTATCCGGCATAAGGCTTCTCCCCGATCTGCTCCTGCTTTTATGCTGACGCCGGGCGGGACGAGACCACAAGCGCGGCGTCCCGCGATATGTGATGGGGCGAGCAGTTCAGTGCACTTCCGGCGCGCGCTGCTGCTGGAAGGAAGCTCTCGGGTCGCGCGCGGATGCATTCCCCAGATGATGAACCGCGAACCGCAGGCACAACGACCCGGCAATCCCCAGGAACCCGACGACGTGTCTTTTTTTGGCCGATTTCACCGGAACCAGCGAAAGCGCGAAACTGGCGGCGCTCAGGACGGTGGCGGCTTTCCAGAGCAGGGCCGCCCTGCCTTCCCGGAACGGCTCGCCCACTTTGGGAATGGCCGATGCCGCCCGTTCCACCTGCCTGCCGGCGGCGATTTCGGCCAGACGGCCGGCGGTTCCGAAGATCCAGGTGGTCCGGAGCGCCCTTCTGTTGTTGCCCGCGAAGATGTCGATCACGGACGCAGCGGTAGCGGCGCTCGACGCAATGAAAAGGACCGGCATCCAGCGGCGCGACGCCTGAAAAACCGGTATCGCCGTGTTCGAGACAAGCACGCCCGTGTAGCCGGAAAGCCCGGCCCCGAAGAGGCCGGCGAGATAGCCCGTGATTTCACCGAGCACTCCGAGCGGGCCCGGGCGGTTGATCAGCAGCCCCGTGAGGATCGCGCTGGGTGCCGCGCCCCCGAGGATCCACACCCCGACGTTCATGGGTGAAGTGGGACGGAAGACGCGCATCATGTAGAGGAACCGCGAAGGGCGTCCCAGGTCGTGAATCAGGAAAGCCGCGCCTGCGGTAGATCCGACGATGCCGGTCCAGTGGCAGATGGAAGATAGCCGGCGCAATTCGTGGCCGCCGCGCGGTGTGACCAGTTGCAGTGACGCACCCAGGGTCATTGCCGCGCCGGCGGCGCCGCCGACGAAATAGTAGAGCGGGATATCGACGCTCCAGACCGATTCCTTGAGCATCGGCCGGTCGTAGTAAGTCGTATCGGTGGCGGTAATTTCGGGGACGTGCTCCCAGGGGCTCGGCGAGAGTTCCCGGATGTGCCGGTCCTCGCGCTTGGCGTCCTGATGAGATGCCTCGCCAGTCAGAATGGCGAGGTTGGTGTCCACGTCCCTGCCATCGGTGGCAACGGGGTCGAGCGTATCCGGGTACCGCACGCGCTTATCGGTGTTGGCGGTCATGGTTAAGATTTCATCGACACAAAAGCGGAGCCGACCGCGACGGCGATCATGCCTATGGCGGCATAGGCGAACGATGCCCACGATTCCTTCACCTTCTTTGTGGGCGCCACGGGGTCGGGCGGCAGGTTGTAGGCTTCGGGCTTGTCCACCAGCAGGAAGAAGGCGTTGAGCCCTTCCGTTCCGGGCTGGTCCGCGGCGTCGGCGCCGTAAAGATAGGCATCGTCCATTCCCCGGTCGTGCAGTTGATCGACGCGAGCCTGCGCCGTGGCGCGCAACTGCTCGAGGTCGCCGAACTTGATGGAGTCGGTAGGGCAGGCCTTGGCGCAGGCGGGCTCCATGTCATCCTTCAGACGGTCGTAACAGAGAGTGCACTTCCACGCGCGGCCATCGTCCTGGCGGCGGTCGATCACGCCGAAGGGGCAGTTCACCACGCAGTAGCCGCAGCCATTGCAGATGTCGGGCTGGACGTAGACGCTGTCGAACTCGGTGCGGACGATGGCGCCGGTGGGGCAGCTCTCCAGGCAGCCGGCGCGCACGCAGTGCTTGCAGACGTCGGACGAAAAGAGCCACGAGAACGCGCCGGCGTCCTGCGTGGCGAGCGCGACCGGGCGCTCGATGAAAGCGACGTGCCGCCACGTGGAAGCGCCGAGCGCGACGGTGTTGTCGTAGGACATGCCCGTGAAGTGAAAGCCGTCATCGGGGAGCTGGTTCCACTGTTTGCAGGCGACCTCGCAGGCCTTACAGCCGATGCACAGCGTGGTATCCGTGAAGAAGCCCTTGCGCGTGGAGGCGTTGCGCGTGTCTTCGCGGGCCGCGTGTCTTTCGAGTGCCTGGGCTTCGGCAGCGGTGAGCGTCGCTTCCATTTACGTGTGCCCCTCTTTAGTCTGTTCGGTCTTGTGTCCGTGTCCGGTTTCCGGCTTGTGCCGCGCTTGAGGCAGATCGCGCTCGTTTTCGCGCGAGGGCAACTGCGGTACCAGGGGACCGCTGGTAGCGTAGCGCCGCTCCCTTCCGCGGCGGCCCGGCTCAACGGCGACGGAGATTGCTTTGGTCTCCATGATGGCTACGTTCGGGTCGGCCACAAAGGGGAAGAGTTCGTTGGGGCAGTCGCCGCGGACCAGTCCCTTGCTGGACCAGTGATAGGGCATGCCGATCTGGTGAATGGTCCTGCCGTTCAAACGGAGCGGGAGAATGCGGCGTGACACCAGCACGCGCGCTTCGATTTCGGCGCGAGCGGTGCGAATGGTCGCCCATCCGCCGTTCTTCAGGCCGACGGCAACGGCGAACTCGGGCGAGACTTCGCAGAACGCTTCCGGCTGCAACTCGGAAAGCCAGGTGAGCCAGCGGGACATGCCGCCGGCGGTGTGGTGTTCGGTCAGGCGGTAAGTGGTTAGAAGATACGGAAAGCGCGGGTCATCGTACGGTTGGTGATAGGGGTTGTCCGCGGGCCGCATCCACTCCATGCGTGAGGGATTGCACTGCTGTCCGTAGAGCGGGTTCTTGATCAGCGATTCCTGCGGCTCGTAGTGCGTGGGCAGCGGCCCATCCTGCAACCCGCTGGGGGCGAAGAGCCAGCCCTTGCCATCGGACTGCATGATGAAAGGCTCCACGCCCGAAACGGTGTCTTTGCCTTGGGCATCTTCCGGCGGCCGATACGAGGGCGGCTTCTCGACGAAATCGGGCTCGTCATGGCCGGTCCATTTCTTTTGCGATTCGTCCCACCAGATGTATTCCTTACGCTGGGACCAAGGCCTGCCTTCGGGATCGGCCGAGGCGCGGTTGTAAAGGAGATGGCGATTATGCGGCCACGCCCAGGCCCACTCGGGAGCGACCCAGTTCTGCTCCCAATGCGGTTTCCGGCGGGCGGTCTGGTTGACGCCGTTCTTGTAGGCGCCGGAGTAAATCCAGCAGCCGCACGCGGTAGAGCCGTCGTCCTTCAGGTCGGTGAAGCCGTCCACCGGCTTGCCGTCCGCAACGGTGTAGCCGTTGATTTCCTTGAGCACCGCTTCGGCATCGGGCTCCTGGTGTTTCCCCTTGGTGGGGTAGTCCCAGGTGAGGTCGAGGATGGGGCGGTCCTTCGGTTCGGTGGATCCGGCGTAGAGCTTTTTGAGCCGCCGGCCGAGCTTAAACATGAAGTCGAGTTCGCTGCGGCAGTCGCCGGGAGGATCGATGGCTTTGTGGTGCCACTGCAACAGTCGCTGCGTGTTGGTGAAGGCTCCGTCCTTTTCGGTGTGGGCGGCGGCGGGGAAGAAGAATACCTCGGTCCCGATGTCTTCGGGGCGAACCTCGCCGCGTTCGATTTCCGGGGCCTCGCGCCAGAAGTCGGCGGTCTCGGTGAGTTGGAAGTCACGAACGACGAGCCATTCGAGCGCGCGGAGGCCCTTGCGCTGGAGCGGGCCGTTCACGCTGCCGACCACCGGGTTTTCGCCCATGACGAAGTAGCCTTTGACCACACCGTCGGCCATTTCCGCCACCGTGTTCATATGCGAGTGATCGCCGGTGATGGCGGGGAGGTGCTTGAAGCAGAAATCGTTCTCGCGAGTGGCGGCAGTGCCGTACCAGGCTTTCAGGAGAGACGCGGAGTACTTCGGAAATTCGCCCCACCAGCCGGAGGGGGACTCGTTCAGCTCGTTGTAAGTCGCATAATCCTTATCGTGCTTGGCGCGCGGCATGGGCAGATAGCCGGGCAGCAGGTTATAGAGTGTCGGGATATCGGTAGAGCCCTGGATGGAAGCGTGCCCGCGAAGCGCAAGAATGCCGCCGCCGGGCCGCCCGATATTTCCAAGTAGTAACTGGATGATACAGGCGGTGCGGATGTACTGCACTCCTACGGTGTGCTGCGTCCAGCCTACGGCATAGCAGAACGCCGACGTGCGCTCGCGGCCGGAGTTCCGGCATAACGCATCGGCAACTTTCTCCAGCAGGCGCGCGGGGACGCCGCAGGTCTTCTCGACCATCTCCGGCGTGTATCGCCGGTAGTGATGTTTGAGGACCTGGAAGACGCACCGGGGATGCTGCAGCGTAGGATCGGTGTGCTTCGCCCGAATCGGATTCTTCTGCTCTTTGCCGCTGCCGGACGCAGACTCGCGGGCGCCGGCGGCGGCTTCGGGCTCCACACCCTCGTAGCGCCATTTGCGATGCTGGTACTCGCCCTTATCGGTCTCCCAGCCGCAGAAGATTCCGTCACCCTCTTCGGTGTCCTGATACTCTTCGGTCAAAATTGCGGGGGCGTTGGTGTAATTGACGACGTACTCTTTGAAATAGCGCTCGTGCTCCAGGATGTAGTGTATGATCCCGCCGAGAAACGCGATGTCGCTGCCGGCGCGAATGGGCACGTGAATGTCGGCCACCGCGCTGGTCCGCGTAAACCGCGGGTCCACGTGGATGACAGTGGCGCCGCGCTCCTTCGCCTTCATGACCCAGCGAAAGCCCACGGGGTGGCACTCCGCCATGTTGGAACCCTGAATGAGAATGCAATCCGCGTTCTGCAGATCCTGCTGGAACGTGGTCGCTCCGCCCCTACCGAATGAAGCCCCCAAACTGGGGACCGTGGAGGAGTGTCAAATACGGGCCTGATTTTCTATCTGAACGATGCCGAGCGAAGTGAACAGTTTCTTAATCAGGTAATTCTCTTCGTTATCCAGCGTCGCGCCGCCAAGGTGGGCAATGGCCATGGTGCGGCGGGTTTCCTGGCCTTCTTTGTCGACTTGTTCCCAATGGCTATCGCGCGTATTCTTCACGCGCTCGGCGACCATCCCCATGGCCTGTTCCAGGGGGATCTGTTCCCACGCGGTGCCGTGCGGACGCCGATAGAGGACATGGTGGACGCGGTGAGAGCCGGTCACGAGTTGAAACGTGGCGGCGCCCTTCGGGCAGAGGCAGCCGTTCGAAATCGGCGAACGCGGATCGCCTTCGATATCGATGATCTTTTCGTCTTTGACGTAGATCAACTGGCCGCACCCCACGCCGCAATAGGGACAGATGGAAGAAACGACCTTGTCGGCCGACGCGGTGCGCGGTCCCAGGTGCTCGCTGCGCGGTGAGAGAGCGGTCTCGCCCAGGGCCTCGACGTCGCGCTTCTCAAGCTGTTTCCATAACGGCCACACGAAACCATCCGATCCGTTCGCCATGGCTGAATCTTATCTCTCGGGCGGGCGCCAGTCTGTCATTTCGTACACAGCCGGACGGTTGCGCCGGGCGATTAGTGACCGGGCGCCAAACTGAGGAGGGCGTCTTCGAAACGCTCTCCAAGGTTCGCGGTCAACGACCACGGGCTGGGCTGCCGGACGACGTGGAGCTTCCCCTTGACGTCCTGCACGCGGTAATCGCTCGAACCATCCGGCTTCCTCCAGAAGCGGATCCCGGCGGTGGCGTCACCGATCCGGAGATTGCTCAAGGTGATTTCGGGCAGCCACTCGGGCAGATGGGGATCGACAACCAGCGTCTGGGCGGGGGCGTACGGGAACAGCCCGAGCAGGGCGTCGACGAAGCAGAAGACCGCGGCGGCGGACCACGCCTGGGGCCAGTTGGACGCCGGATACACGGCGGGGATCGGGTGATCCTCGTCGCGCGGATGGCCCGTGAAGACCTCCGGCAGGCGGTAGTGCTGGAAGAGCGCGGCGGCCTCGAACTGAACCCGGCAGATCCGTTCGACGTAATGCGTCAGGCCGTAGCGAAACATACCGAGCGCGAAAGTGCCGTTCTCCACCGGCCACACGCTGCCAAGCTGGTAATCGAAGGGGTTATATGCCGGGTTGTGGATGGAGAGGGTGCGCACGCCCCAGCCGCTGAAGAGTTCGTCCGACATGAGCCGGTCGGCGGTGCGGCGCACCAGCGACTCGTCAATGATCGCGGTGCCGAGGAGGTGTCCGGCATTGGACGCGATCGACCGGATCTGGTTCTTCTTGCCGTCCAGGCCGAGGCAGAAGAAGCCCTTATCCTCCATCCAGAATGCTTCGTTGAATCGCTTCTTGAGTTCGGTCGCCTGTTGGAACAAGCGGCGCGCATGATCTTTCTCGCCGATCGACCAGAGCATTTCCGCCATGCGCACCTTCGCGATGTACTGAAAGCCTTGTTCCTCGCAGGGTGCGATCGGACCTTCCACCTGGGACCCGTCTTCGTGGACGATGGCGTCGGGCGAATCCTTCCAGCCCTGGTTCTTTACGCCGCCCTCGGAGCGGCGAAGGTACTCGGCGAAGCCGTCGCCGTCGAGATCGGCGCCGGTGTCGCGCCAGTGCAGGGCGCGGAGTGCCGGTTCGACGAAGGGCCTGACCAACTCCGCGTCACCCGTTATTTGCCACAAGGTGGCGACCGCCAGCGGATAGAGCGCCGACGTGGTGAGCGAGCCGTAATATCGCGCGAAGGGGTCGTAATTCAAGAGCGGCAGAGATCCGGATGAGGCCTGGTGGATCATTTTGCCCGCTTCTTCGTCGCGCCATGGGTTGTTCTCGCGGCCCTGCAAGGAGGCGAGCAGCGGCAAAACGCCGCGAAGCATCGAGCTACCGAGCAGGCTGGACTGCCAGGACGTGATGAGACAATCTCTCCCGTAGATCGCGAGGTATTCGGGTATGCCCGCGGCGGGGACCCAGCCGTGATCGCGGTCGAGATCGTGGAGCCGCAAGGAGGCGAGATCGCGGCGGGCGCGCTCGACGGTGCGCGCGACCGTCCCCGAGAGAGTCTGGCTTTCGGGGGTGTCGAAACGCGTGAAGTCGATTTCGAGCAGCGTCTCGCGTTTGCGTTCGAACGCATTCAAGCCGGTTCGAAACGCGTGACATCCGTAGAGGGGTTCGAGCACCCGTTCACCGACCGTCGGCACGACGTTGATGCAGGCGTGCCAGGTGCCGCGGGGCTCGATCCGTACCGCGAACGAGATCCGCTTCCCGTCGAACTCCGGCGTTTCGGGGGAGTGTTCCACGCGAACGGCGATCGCCTGGTGAAAATGCGCGAGGCCGCTTTCGCCCTGGTGGTTGTAGCGATGCTCGGCGTGGAAGTCGAAGAACAACTCCCATTTGCCTTCGTGCCGCCGCCACTGCTTTGTACACTCGCCCGTAGGAGTGGGGGTCGTCTCGCCGGCTTCGTTCTGGTCCACGAAATCGGCATCCGCTTCCAGGCGCAGGGTGAACGTGACCGGTTCCCTGGTGTAGTTGGTGAGGTCGATCTCCTCGTGGAAGCCGTGGCCGATAAAGCGCGAAAGGCGCAGCTCGACCGTCTGCTTGGTCGGCTTCGCATTCTTTCCGGGAGGGGCGAAGATGTAGTAGCCGAGCCAGTCGCTCTCCCGCACGGCAGAAAGCGTTACCGGCTTGGGCTCTTCGTCATCGATGAGATACCGGTAACGGGAGATCGTTCGCGTCTGATAGATCCGCAGCCCGTCTTTGCCGCCGTGGCAGAACCCGTCCTTCCCGGTGACCAGCACGGAGCGGCTCTGGCTGACGTACTGCTCATCTTCTCGCGGCCGAATTCGGGCCATCTCGCGGCCCGCATTTTCGAGCATAGCCAACCCCTTCCGTCACGAGCGCGCTCTATATACCGCCGTGCCTACCAGCGTGCCGACGCCAATGCCGACCAGCGCCAGCCAACCGCGGTGAGTGTCGGCCCAAAACTGAGGACTGGTCGAGGTTGCCCGCGAGTCGAAATTACCGTGCGCGCCGTGGTCGCCGGGGACGGGCTCATGCAGGTTGCTGCGGCGCTCGGGGCTGACGCGTTCATCCGTCTGTTGCGATTGGTAACCCGTTTTTGCGAGATAGAGGTCGAGCAAGCTCGGCGCGATCTTGTTGCCCAGGATCGTCATCACGCTCGATCTGCCCACGTAAATCTCGCGACGCCGGTGATGCGCGGCGTAGTAAATGGCCTCGGCGGCCACTTCGGGCTGAAAGATCGGCGGCACCGGTTGGGGATGGTTCGGAAGCTTGCTCTCGCACCAGTTGAACTGCGGCGTGTTAAGCCCGGGCATCTGCACCATCGTGATGTGCACGTTACTCTTCTGGTGGAGGAGTTCCGTCCGCACGGAATCGGTGAAGCCGCGGATAGCCGCTTTGGCTCCGCAGTACGGCGCCTGAAGCGGGATGGAGCGATAGGCAAGGGCAGAGCCGACCTGCACGACGGTGCCGTGGTTGCGCGGCACCATCCGTTTAAGGGCGGACATGGTGCCATAGACGAAGCCGAGATACGTAACTTCGGTCGCGCGGTGATACTCCTCGGGCGTGATCTCCAGGAACGGCGCGAACACCGTGACCATGGCGTCGTTCACCCAGATGTCGATGGGACCGAATTCCCGCTCCACGGTTTCGGCCGCTGCCTCGACCTGCTCCGGGTGGGCAACATCGGTGGGAATGACGATGGCCCGGCCGCCGGCCTGCTCCACTTCGGCGCGAGCGGCTTCGAGCCCATCGGTACCGCGCGCCACGAGCCCGATGTGCGCCTTCTCGCGCGCGAAACGACGCACGGCGGCCCGTCCGACTCCGGCGGACGCTCCCGTGATGACTACGACTTCCGGATTCTCAGGCATATTTTTCCTCGGATCTCTCTCCCAACTAACAGTGTAGCGAGCGATGCTCCGGCGGCGGGGTGACGGAGCGCACCGGGGGAGCACTCGCCGCGCGGGAATGTGCGGGAGGACGCGTGGGCGGTCAGATTGCAGGTTCGGTCCGATATGCCCTCCATTGCGATCGTGCACAGCGAGGAAAGACAGCGCTCGTTCGAGCAGGTTCTCGCCATGGTTCGGGAGGCTCTCGAGCACCTCGGCGGGATCGAATGCTTCGTGAAACCGGGGCAAACCGTGCTCATCAAGGCGAACCAAAGCGTCTTCGGCTCCGCGGAAGAAGGGTGCACCACCGACCCCCTCGTGGTGGCGGCGATCATCCGGCTGGCGCGGCTGGCGGGTGCGGCACGAATACAGGTGGCGGAGTCGGGCGAAGGCCTGTCTACTGCGCTCGAGTGCATGCGGAGTACGGGCGTGGCGGCGTTTGCCGAACGCGAAGGCGCGGAACTCATCGATACCGGCAGCGAGGCCACTCCGAATCGCGTCGTGGAACTCCCGGAAGGAAGGGTGATTCACCGTGTGCCCCTGCCGGTTCCGCTGCTGGAAGCCGATGTCGTGATTGCCGCTCCCAAAGCGAAGAACAACTATCTCGACGTCATCTCGGGCGCGATGGAGCTTTGGATGGGCGTGGTGAGCCAGGACTGGCGCCTGCACCATGTCGGCGACCGCGAGACCATCGAGCGCTTCGCGGATATCATGGCGCTCACGCGGCCCGACCTGATCGTGACCGATGCGCTGATCTGCGGGGAGGGTGACGGTCCCGCTGCGAATAGTCCGCGCTGGTGCGGCTGCATCCTGGCTTCCTCCGACCCGGTCGCGATGGATGCGACCGTGGCGCGCCTCATGGGCCACGACTGGAAACATCTGCGCTTTGCCAGGGCCGGCGAAGAACGCGGCACCGGCAGCAGGGAGCCGCTTGTGTGGCTGGGGACCCCATTGGAACGAGTCGCTTTCCGAGCCTGGCCCGGCCACAAAGGACACGGCCATTTGCCTGTGAACTTCTTCGTCCAGGAAGGTCTGCCGCTTGCGGGCAGCTACGGGCACGTCAAGAGCGCACTGGACCTCCTGCTTCGCCGCGGAATCCTGGAGGATGTCATTCAGGCCCGCGGGACTCCGACCGTGATGGTGGGAGACGTTGAGGATCCGGAGTTCGAGCGGCACGTACGGCAAGGGCCGTACGTGGTTTTCGATGACGCCGCCAAGCCGCAATACAAGAACTTCCCGGGTGTGCACTTCGTGCCGGGACACCCTGTGCTGAACACGGCAATTCCGGAGTTGTTGAAGGGGTTGGGAGTGAGAATGGCCCACGACGACAATACGGGGTGGCGCACACTCGGGAAAATCGCGAAAGGTCAGCGAGCCGGAGCCCGGTTCTCACTCATCCCGGCGGCGCCGGGAAGATAAATCGAACCCTCGACGCCGCCCTGGAAATAGTCGAACAGCAGCAGCCCGACCTGGAAGATCAGCACGAGCGAGATGATCCCGAGCACAAGAGACTTAGGAAAGTACAAGTGACGTATCATGGGCGGGCAGCTTTCATTAAAGCAGAGGCATGTCCCGGCGGGGTGTGCGATTTGAAACAGATTGCGGTCAGCGTGCCCCGTGATACTCAGTCCTCGGATGATAAGTTGAGTGCCTCACCGTTTGTAGGCCTGTCTCTACGGTTGCGAATCGACTATATGCGATCATAAGTCAAACCCTTGGAGACAAATGGCCGAGCCGTTTCATCCGATCGCTAATACGATATTCAGGCTGGCGTTGTCCGGGGGAGCGCTTCTGTTCGCATTTGTACTGTGGATCGGATTCTTAGTCGTGCGGTCACCGTATGAAATGATGCAGGATGTGCCGCGGGAACAGCCCGTTCCGTTCAGCCATGAGCACCACGTGGGCGGCCTGGGGCTGGACTGCCGGTACTGCCACTCAACCGTCGAGGAATCGTCATTCGCGGACATTCCGCCGACCGCCATCTGCATGAATTGCCACTCGCAGATGTGGGCGACGGCTCCCGCGCTTGCGCCGGTTCGACAAAGTTACCGGAGTAATCGATCTATTCAATGGACCAAGGTATATAACCTGCCGCAGTACGTCTATTTCGATCATAGCATTCACATTCACAAAGGGATCGGTTGTTCAAGCTGCCATGGGAGGGTGGATCATATGCCGCTAACATGGCAAGCCCCGCGTCTTACGATGTCCTGGTGCCTGGAATGTCACCGGAATCCGGAACAGTATGTCAGGCCGAAATCGGAAGTATTCAACATGAGCTACAAGCCGCCCCCGGACCAGGCGACACTGGGGCACGCTCTTGTCGTGGCGTATGGAATCCGGCGAAAAACCAGCTGCTCGACTTGCCACCGATGAAACCTAACGAGAATCCGAATCTGGTTCAGCTCCAGGCGCCGCAGGGGGAAGGGCATGAACCGCGCCACCCCGATGATCCGGGCGAGCTGAGCGAGCCGTCGCGGCGGCGAATTCTGGAGTTGATGGGTGCTTCGATCGCTCTGGCGACGGGCGCCGGTTGCACGCGGCAGCCGACCGACTTCTACATGCCCTATGTGGAGCCGCCGGAGAAGGTGGTCCCTGGCCGGCCGAAGTATTACGCCACGGCAAACGTAGTCAATGGGATTGCGCAGGGCGTAATCGTCGAGAGCCATCTCGGGCGGCCGACGAAAGTGGAAGGGAACCCGGCTCACCCTGCGAGTTTGGGGGCGACGAGCGTCTTATCGCAGGCGTGCGTGCTGGATCTTTACGATCCGTTCCGGGCCAAAGAGATAGTCAACAAGGGCCAGCCGAACTCGTGGGACGCTTTCATGCTGGAATTCGAGAAGGCGCTGACGCCGATTCGCGCGGCGAATGGGAAGGGCCTCGGCATTCTCACGGAAACCGTGGTCTCGCCTTCCCTGGGTTCGCAAATGGGCAAGGTGCTGGGACAGTTTCCGGAAGCGCGGTGGTATCAGTACGATCCGGCGGGGATGCACTCCGCGCGTCGCGGGTCGCTGCTGGCGTTCGGGCGTTACGTTCACACCTTTTACCGGATGGACCAGGCCGAGGTAATTGTATCGCTGGATTCGGACTTCCTGACTACCGGGCCGGGGAGCACGCGATACGCGCGCGATTACGCATTCGGGCGCCGGGTCCGCGAGCCCGGAACGAAAATGAACCGGCTCTACGTCGTGGAATCCACCATGACCTCGACAGGCGGGAAGGCCGACCACCGGGTGCCGTTACGGTACCCGGAGATCGGACGCTTTGCGGCGGAACTGGCCTCTGCAATTGGAGCGGCGGGCGGCGCAGCCGGGACAGAGAGGTATGCCGCGTGGATAGGGCCGGTGTCCCGCGACCTGCTATCCCACCGGGGCAAATCGGTGATCATTCCGGGCGAGAACCAGTCACCCGAGGTGCACGCACTCTGTCATGCGATGAATGCCGCGCTGGGAAACGTCGGCAACACGGTGATTCACACGGAGCCGCTGGAGGTCCGGCCCGAAGACCAGATCGCGTCGCTTGAACAACTGGTGCAGAACATGCAGGCGGGAAACGTCCGGATATTGCTTATTCTCGGCGGCAATCCGGTGTACAACGCGCCCGCCAATATCCCTTTTGCGGAGGCGCTCTCTAAGGTACCGCTTTCGATCCAGGCCGGCCTGTATCCCAACGAGACCGCGCGGCTGATGCACTGGCACATTCCCGAGACGCATTTTCTGGAGAGCTGGAGCGATGCGCGGGCTTACGACGGCACGGTTACAATCCTTCAGCCGCTGATTCTGCCTTTGTATCTCTCGCACTCGCATCTCGAGATGCTCGACCTGCTTCTGCAGCCGACTAACTGGACGAGCCAGCGTATCGTGCAGACTTACTGGCAAAATAACGCGAAGGCGCAGGACTTCGAGCAGTGGTGGCGCACTTCCGTCGGGAGGGGGCTGGTCGAAGGCTCGGCGCTGCCGGCAATCACACCGGGAATTCGCGCGATCGACACAGCGCCGCTGCTCCGGCAGCCGCCGGCCGGCGGCCTGGACCTGGTCTTTCGAACCGACCCTTTCATCTACGACGGGCGATATGCCAGCAACGCCTGGCTTCAGGAACTGCCGCGGCACATCACCAAACTGACTTGGGATAACGCGGTCCATGTAAGCCCCGCCACGGCGAAGCGCCTCAATCTGGAGAACCAGCACGTCGTCGAACTCAAACTGAACGGACGTTCCGTCAAGGGCTCGGTCTGGATCTCGCCGGGGGAGGCCGACGACAGCATCACCGTGCATCTCGGCTACGGCCGCGAGAACGCCGGAGTCGTAGGGAACGGGGCGGGCTTCAATGCGTACCGGATCCGAACATCGGACGCGTTCTGGTACGCGAACGGAGTGGATCTGCACCCGACCGGCGACACGTACCCTCTGGCGACCGCGCAGATGCACAAGGACCTGGAAGGCCGCGATCTGCTGATTTCGAAGCCGGTGGAGGTCTATCGCGGGAACCCCAATTTCGTTCAGGAGATCCACCCCGAACCCAAAAGGGACGAGACGCTATACCCGCCGTGGAAATACACGGGATACAGCTGGGGTATGGCGATCGACCTCACGGCATGTGTGAACTGTTCGGCGTGCGTAATCGCCTGCCAGGCGGAGAACAATATCCCGGTGGTGGGAAAGGAACAGCAACTTTTCAACCGGGAGATGCACTGGCTCCGCGTGGATGTCTACTATAGCGGCGACCGGGAGCATCCCTCGGCGCTCTATCAGCCCGTGCCGTGCATGCAGTGCGAGGATGCGCCTTGCGAAGTCGTCTGCCCCGTGCAAGCGACTCTTCACAGCTCCGACGCGTTGAACGACATGATCTATAACCGCTGCGTAGGCACGCGGTTCTGTTCGAATAACTGCCCTTACAAAGTCCGGCGGTTCAACTTTCTGCTGTATGCCGATTGGTACACCGAGTCGCTCAAATTCCAGAGGAACCCGGACGTATCGGTTCGCAGCCGGGGCGTTATGGAGAAGTGCACTTATTGCGTGCAGCGTATCCGTGAGGCGGAGATCCGGTCGCAGAATGAGGACCGGTACATTCGGGATGGCGAAATCCAGACGGCATGCCAGCAGGTGTGTCCCACCCAGGCCATCATCTTCGGCGATATGAGCAACCCTACGACTCGCGTTTCCCGCCTGAAGAAGCAAAAGCTGAACTATGCGATGTTAGCGGAGTTGAATACGCGGCCGCATACCACTTACCTGGCGGAACTGCGCAACCCCAATCCCGAGTTGTCGGAGAAGGTATGACGGTAGAGGAGAGGCAGCGCCAGGCGGCGCGTCCGCCGGGTCCCGGACAAGAGGGCGAATCGCCGGTGGTGGCTCCCGGCGTGACCTTCCGGAGCCTTACGCATGAGGTCGGAACGATTCCGCTGCGTGCGGACGCGCCTGTGTTCTGGGTCGCCGGGTTCCTCTTCGCGATTGCGGCGCTCTGCATGATGGCGGCGGCAGTCGCCATACTCCTGGATGTCGGAATCGGCACCATGGGAAACAACATTCCCGTGGCCTGGGCGTTCCCTATTGCGAACTATGTCTGGTGGATAGAGATCGCGGTGGGCGGGTCGCTGCTCTCATCCATTCTGCACCTTGCGAACCAGGACTGGCGGATTTCGATCAACCGGCTGGCGGAAGCCGTAACATTGTCGGGTATTTCGTGCGCGGGGCTGTTTCCGCTGCTGCACCTGGGCAGGGTCTGGATTTTCTACTGGCTGCTGCCGTACCCGAATACGATGACGATTCAGCCGCAGTTTCGAAGCCCCCTTGTGTGGGACGTGTTCGGGATCTTCACGTACGCTCTGGCGTCGGTCCTTTTCTGGTACCTCGACATGATCCCGGACCTGGCGTCGCTGCGCGACCACGCCCGCACGCGGAGGACTTACGTCATCTACGGCGTCCTGGCGCTGGGCTGGCGCGGAGCATCGCGGCACTGGCGTTTGCAGAAGAAGGCCAGCAAACTGCTTGCGGGGATTCTTACGCCGCTGGTATTCACGGTGCACACGGTGGTGAGTTTCGACTTTGCCATCAGCCTGCTTCCCGGCTGGCACTCCACCATTTTTCCGCCATATTTCGTGGATGGCGCGATTCTTGCCGGGCTCAGCATGGTCACGATGATGGCCATCGCAGTGCGTGCCAACTTCCGGTTGCAGGACATCATCACTGAACGCCACCTGAACAATCTCGCGAAAATCATCCTGACCACCGCGGTGATCCTCTGTTATGTCTACGTCTTCGAGCCATTCACAGCGTGGTACGGCGGCGACCCTTATGAAATGTACACAGTCCATGCCCGCGGGGCGGGTCCGTTCGCCTGGACCTATTGGGCATTCGTAGTACTGGGGCTCGGGGTTCCACAGTTGTTGTGGTGGAAAAAGAACCGGACCCACCCTAAGCGACTATTCGTGATTGCCCTTCTGATTATCATCGGGATGTGGGTAGAGCGTTATATGCTCATGGTGACTACCCTAAGTCGCGACTTCATGCCGTCGTCCTGGGCAAACTTCGCCGCGACAGCCGAGGACAACGCGCTGCTGTACGGATCGATCGGTCTGTTTCTGACGGTCTTCTTCCTTCTGGTGCGAATGCTGCCGATTGTCTCGATGTACGAAGTTAGGGAACTGCTTCCGTATTCCAAGCCCGGAGGAGGCTCGGTGCGGTGACGACAAAGCCGAAGCCGTACGGAATTGCCGCGGAATTCGAGGACGCCGGGGAGCTGCTCGCGGCCGCGCGCGCAGCCCGCGAGGCGGGCTACCGGCGGTTCGAAGGCTACTCGCCCTATCCGATCAAAGAACTGGACGAAGTGATTCCCGCGTGGAGTATGCTGCCGACCCTGGTCTTCTTCTCCGGGGTGGCCGGCGGCTTCATCGGCTATTACATGCAGTACTTCATCGCGGCAGACGTGTATCCGACGAATATCGGAGGCAGGCCGCTGAACAGTTGGCCGATGTTTACCGTGATTACGTTCGAAATGGCGGTTCTCTTCGCGCTCTGCGCGGCGTTCTTTGGCGCGCTCTTTTTCGAGGGGTTTCCCGCGCTGTACCACCCTCTGTTTCGTATCCCGAGCTTCAAGCGGGTCTCCGAAGACGGCTTTTTCATCTGCATCGAAGCGCGCGACGGACAATTCCATCCAACCCGCACGGCCTCCTTTCTGCGGTCGCTCGAGCCGGTCAAGGTCTGGGAGATCGACAGTGAGTAAGTACTGGACAGCCTGTCTTCTGGCCCTGTTCTGTGCCGGCTGCCGTTACGACATGCAGAACCAGCCGAAGTTCGTTCCGCTCCAGCGCACGTGGTTTTACCCGGACGGGCGGGCGGCGCGTCCGATTCCCGAAGGGACTATCGCCGTGGACGAGGTCGGCGAGAACCCCGCACTTACTACGGGTTCGGTGAACGGGGCGTTCGTGACGGTGATCCCGGTGCCCGTGAGTCAGGCCCTGTTGAACCGCGGCCAGGAGCGCTTCGACATCTACTGCGCTCCGTGCCATAGCCGGTCTGGAGATGGCGACGGGATGATTGCTCGGCGGGGATTCAAGCACCCGGCGAACCTGAATGGCGATCGCGTAAAGAATGCTCCACCGGGTTACCTGTACTCGGTGATTGTCAATGGGTACGGCGCAATGGCCGATTATTCGTACCAGATCAGGAGTGTGCGGGACCGCTGGGCAATCGTGGCGTACATCCGGGCGCTGGAGTTGAGCCGCAGCACCACTCTCAACGACGTTCCACCGGCGGAAAGGTCGAAGCTGGAGGCGAAGCCGTGAGCCCGTCTTATCAGGCGGGCGACCGCCTGGAGAGAGAGCTCCGCCGTCTGCGTTTCCCTGTACTTGTGGCCGGCGCGCTCCTGTTAGCAGCGTCGGTCGCGGGGGCCTTTTTCAGCCCGCGCGATTTCTTCCATTCTTACCTGCTCGGCTATCTTTTCTGGATCGACCTCACCCTCGGGTCCATGGGCCTTCTCATGGTTCACTACCTGACCGGAGGCGCCTGGGGTGTGGTGACGCGCCGGACGTTGGAAGCGGCGACGCGCACGCTTCCGGTGCTGGCGATTCTGTTCATTCCGATTGGCGTGGGACTAGGCGGCCTCTACGACTGGGCCCGGCCGGAAGCAGTGCAGCACAGTCAGGTTCTACAGCACCGCAGCGGCTACATGAATCCGGCCTTCTTTCTCGCCCGGGCCGCGATTTATCTGGTGGGCTGGATGGTCTTCGCGTACTTTCTGAACCGCTGGTCGGTGGAGCAGGACAGGCACCCGGGCCATAGCCATAGGAGGCTGGCGAGGTTGAGCGCCGGCGGCCTGGTATTTTATCTCTTCAGTGCCTCCTTTGCGGCCGTGGACTGGGCCGAGTCGCTCGAACCGAGATGGTCCTCGAGTATGTGGGGACTGCTCTTCATAGCGGCGGAAGGGCTGGCGGCACTGGCGTTTCTAATTATCGTTCTCACCCTGCTTCACCGCCGGGAGCCGATGTCCGCCGTTCTCAAGCCGGATCACTTTCACGACATTGGAAAGATGTTATTCGCGAACTTGATGCTCTGGTCTTACTTTGCATTCTGCCAATACCTGATCGTGTGGTCGGCGAACCTGCCGGACGAGATCTCCTACTATCTGCCGAGGACAGGAACGACCTGGGCCTGGCTCGGGGTGTCTCTGATCGTCCTGCTGTTCCTGGTGCCGATGTTGTTGCTCCTGAGCAGTCCGCTGAAGAGGAGGCCGTACCTGCTGAGCGGTGTAGCCGTCCTCATCCTCGCGATGCAATACATGGACATGGTCTGGATTGTAATACCGGGCTACTACAAACAGGGCTTTCGAATGCAGTGGATGGACGTAGTAACTCCGTTCGGCATCGGCGGCATATGGTTATGGGCATTTCTGCGGGAGTTACCACGCTACCCGTTGATGCCGGTGAATGCACCGGAGTTGGAGATGGCGCTGGCCCATGAATCGGAGTAAGTCACTTCCGGGCAGCAGGCTCCTGTTGTACGCAGGCAGTCTGGCGGGTGTGCTCCGCACCGCGGAGCGGTCGCTGGCGGAAGTGAACGCACCGGCCGAGGAGATCGACCCGACGACCCGGGCCGAACCTCAGGATGTGAATGCCAAATGGGTGTTCATCGCGGGGCTGGGCGTGCTACTCGCCTTATGGGCGACGGTCGTCGTGATATATCCCCTGTTCAGCTATTTCAAATACGAGCGCACCGGCGGCCAGGATCCCTCGAAGGTCCTCTACTATGTGCCGCCTCAGCCTCCGATACCTCGCAACGAAGATCACGAATTCCGCACGCTGCGGGAATTCGAGGCGCGGGAGGAAGGTGAGATGGAAAGCTACCGGTGGGTCGATCGCAGCAAGGGGATTGTCTCCATCCCGATCGAGCGGGCCATGTCGCTGATCGTGGAGCGGGGAATTCCTCCGGCGAAAGCCGCAGGTAATGAGTACTATCCGCCGAGCGAAGGAAGCATGCATACCGGGCTCGGAGACAAGGTGAAACCGGAACCGCGATGAAAGCTATTTGTCTGATCGGCATTTTATCTCTCGCCGGGACCGCCCTGGCAAGCGGGTCCGACATGAGCAAGCCCATGGTGCCGGGTTACCTGAAAGGTGTCGGCATTGACCAGAACCTGAATGCGCAGGTGCCGCTAAAGGCGGAGTTTGTCGATGAGGGCGGCCGTCCGGTAAATCTCGGCCGGTATCTGGGAAACCGCCCTGCGGTTCTCGCGCTGGTCTATTACACCTGCCCGATGTTATGCGATCAGATTCTGCGCGGCGTCGTGCATGGATTGCGGCCGCTCGGACTGGTGCCGGGCCGCGACTTCGACGTGATCGCGGTCAGCATTAACCCGAATGAGGGGCCGTCGGACGCAATGGCGAAGCGGCGGGAGATCGTTGACCTCTACTCCGGGCGGAACAGGGGTTCGGGGGAAGGCTGGCACTTTCTGACCGGAACGGAAGCCAATATACGGGCGGTCGCGGACGCGGTCGGATTCCACTACCGTTACGATCCGAAGACGAAAATGTTCTTCCATGCCGCGGGGATTATGGTGCTCACGCCGGAAGGAAAGGCCGCACGATATTTCTACGGCGTCGAATTCGAGCCCAAGGACCTGAAACTCGGGCTGATGGAGGCTTCACACAACCGCATCGGCACCGTAGTGGATAAAATCCTTCTCTACTGTTGTAAGTACGACCCTACGACCGGTAAGTACACGGCTACCGTATTGGGGATCATGCAGGTTGCGGCTGCTTTGTTTCTGCTGCTGCTGCTTGGCGGATTGGCGTACTTCTGGAAACGTGAACTGCCGTCGCCGGCCAAAGCCGGAGGGGAGGGCGGGCGCGCGTGAACTCCCTCGACCTGCTGCCGCCCACCGCATCCGTTTATGCGGCCGAGTTGAATGACTTCTTCTGGGTCATGGTGGCCGTGTGCGGGTTTGTGGCTGTGGCGATCGCTATCTTCATTCTGTACTGCGCGGTCAAGTATCACCGGAAAGATCCGGACGAACTCCCCCTGCAGATATCGGGCAATAACAGGATGGAGTGGACTTGGACCATCGTTCCGGCAATCATCTTCATGGGGATGTTCGGGTGGGGGGCGAAGACCTACTTCGACGTGGAGGAGCCGCCGCCGGACACTATAGACATCTACGTGGTTGCCAAGCAGTGGATGTGGAAGATCGAACATCCGAATGGGATCCGCGAGATCAATACCCTGCACATCCCAGTTGGCCGGCCCGTGCGATTGACCATGATCTCGGAGGACGTGATCCACGATTTCTTTGTTCCCGCGTTCCGCACCAAGCAGGATGTTTTGCCGAATCGATACATGACGATCTGGTTCACCGCCACGAAACCCGGGAAGTACCACCTGTTTTGCGCGGAGTACTGCGGTACGAAGCACTCGGGGATGATCGGTTGGGTGTACGCCATGAATCCGCACGATTATCAGGTGTGGCTGCAGCAGGGGGCCGGCGAAGGATCCCTGGCTTCCACCGGCGAAAAGCTGTTTCATCAGTTCGGGTGTGCCAACTGCCACCACTACAGCGGCCACGGCCCGGGCCCGGACCTGCACGGATTATACGGCACCACGGTACAACTCAGCACCGGGATCCGCAGACGAGCCGATGACACGTACATTCGCGAGTGCATCCTGGGCAACAAAGGCGGACCAGTCGTGGGTTTCACGGGCATTATGCCCAACTTTCAGGGCCAGATCAACGAGGAGCAGCTCCTGGCATTAGTGTCTTACATCAAGTCGATGGGGCCCGAGGCCCAGGTGGCGGAGCCGTCCAGCCCCGGGACGACACTCGAAGATTACGGCCGGCAACCCGGCATTGCGGGGCCCGGCAGTACCTCGATTTCGAACACGAAACCGGATTCACGATGATTGCGAAAGTCCGAATCGTAGAGACGCCGAACTATCTCACCGCCGAGCACGGGATACTCTCCTGGCTGTTGACGACAGATCACAAGCGCATCGCGCTCCTGTACATGGCGTCCATCACTTTCTTCTTCGTTCTCGGGGGAGTCGCCGCTTTCCTGATGCGGCTCGAGTTGCTGACGCCCGCCAGCGACCTGGTGACGCCGGAGACATATAACAAGCTGTTCACCGAACACGGGATCATCATGGTGTGGTTCTTCCTGATCCCTTCGATCCCGACTACACTGGGGAACTTTCTCATCCCTCAGATGATCGGTGCGAAAGACGTAGCCTTCCCTAAGTTGAACCTGGGCAGCTGGTACGTCTTCATGCTCGGCGGGGTGGTGACGATTTATGCCTTAGTTCGCGGCGGGGTCGATACCGGATGGACGTTTTATACTCCGTTCAGCACGAGCTATTCCACGACCTATGTCACCGCGGCCGGCGTCGGGATCTTCATTGTCGGCTTCTCCTCGATCATGACGGGGCTGAACTTCATCGTGACCATTCACCGGCTTCGGGCGCCCGGCATGACGTGGTTCAGGCTTCCGTTGTTTGTCTGGTCCCACTACGCCACGAGCGTAGTGATGGTGCTCGCCACTCCCGTACTTGCTGTCACGCTCCTCATGATTATCTTCGAACGGGTTTTCCAGGTGGGGATTTTCAGCCCGGAACTTGGGGGCGACCCCGTCCTCTTTCAACACATGTTCTGGTTCTACTCTCACCCGGCGGTCTATATCATGGTGCTGCCGAGCATGGGGGTTGTCAGCGAGTTAGTCGCGGCGTTCTCGCGCAGGACGGTATTCGGGTACGTGTTCATCGCATTTTCCAGTATTTCGATTGCGGTACTCAGCTTCCTGGTCTGGGGACACCATATGTTTGTGGCCGGAGAAAGCGTCTACTCTGCGATGACCTTCTCGGTGCTCAGCTATGCGGTTGCTGTTCCCTCGGCCATCAAGGTGTTTAACTGGAGTGCCACGCTCTATAAAGGATCGATCTCGTGGGATACACCGCTGCTCTACGCCATGGGCTTCATCGGCCTCTTTACGATCGGCGGGATGACCGGCCTATTCGTTGCAGCCCTCGGGATTGATGTTCACGTCACCGACACCTATTTCGTGGTGGCGCATTTCCACTACATCATGGTGGGTGGGGCCGTGATGGGATACCTGGGAGGCCTCCACTACTGGTGGCCGAAGATCAGCGGCAGGATGTACCCGGAACGCCTTGCAAAGGCCGCGGCGTTGACGATATTCCTCGGTTTCAACCTGACATTTTTCCCCCAGTTCGTGCTCGGCTGGCTGGGAATGCCGCGGCGGTATGCGGCCTATCCGCCGGAGTGGCAGATGCTCCACATCGTATCAACCGCCGGAGCTACGATCTTGGGCGTCGGGTACTTATTGCCGCTGCTGTATCTAACCTGGGCATGGAAGTACGGCCGGTCAGCGGGTCCGAATCCCTGGCGCGCCACCGGCCTCGAGTGGCAGAACTCGTCGCCGCCTCCGAAACACAATTTCGAGATAACCCCGGTAGTTACCCACAAGGCCTACGACTACGAGGGCATGAAGGAGGAACTGCAGCTTGGCTAGTTCCGGATCCCTCGCCCTGCGCGAACAGTTCGGAAACCCCCAGCACCAGCGCGATACCGCCGTCCTCGGAATGTGGGTCTTCATGGCGACGGAAGTCATGTTCTTCGGGGGATTGTTCCTCGGATATTCCGTATATCGGATGTATTATACGCAGGGCTTTCTCGAGGGCAGCCGCGAGATGACCCTTGTGATAGGCACGGTGAATACCGCGGTCTTGTTCACCAGTTGCCTCACGATGAGCCTCGCGATCAAGAGCATTTCGGGGGGTCGCCAGCAGCGCACGTATTGGCTCCTGATAGCGACGGCGGCCATCGGACTGGCGTTTTTAGCGCTGAAATTCGCCGAGTATTACCTGCATTACCTGGATCGCAAGGTCCCTGGAATCTGGTTTGAATCCAGCAAGCCACAAGCCGGAGGGGAAGAACTGTTCTTCATCTTCTATTTCTGCATGACCGGCTTGCATGCCATTCACCTATCGATCGGCATCGGAATTGCCGCGACGATGGCGGTCCGTACCGCCTTAGGGCGGTTCAACGCACGGTATTTCACCGCCATCGAGATTCTGGGACTCTACTGGCACTTTGTGGACATCGTATGGTCATTCCTGTACGTAATCTTCTATATTCCGGGATTTCGCAAATAGTATGACGGAACCGATCCTAAGTACGAAGAGCTACGTCCTGGCATATGTCGGGCTGATGGCGCTGCTGGGGCTGAATGTGGGGCTAGCCTACATCAACATGGGGTGGGTGAGCATGTTCGTAGCGCTGACCATCGCCACCTTGCAGGTTGCGATACTTTCCCTGGTGTTGATGCACGGCCTGTTTGAAAAGGTGCTGGTCCGCCTCATCATGGCTGGAGCCCTGCTTTGGTTCCTGATTCTCATGACGCTGACCATGGTGGACTATATCACGCGCAACTGGGTGCCGGTTTCCGGAAAATAGGAGACGGAGGGTGGAATGGCGGGAGAAGATGGAAATCGCGTCGATGCTGCCGGGGACGGTCATCCCGTAAGCCGGATCCTCGAGAGGATCCTGCACGATCTGCAGACCATTTTCCGCAATGAGGTCGAACTCGCGGCGGGCGAGGTGACCGATAAGGCGCGGCGGAGCGCGAAAGCCGGCATGCTTCTCGCGGCAGCGGGTCTTCTGGGATTTCTCGCCGCGGAGTGCCTGATCACGACTTTCATCGCAGCTCTTAACATCGTGCTCCCGCTGTGGTTATCCGCCCTGCTCATGGCAGTGCTGTGCGCGATCGGCGCGGGAGGAGCATTCGTGCTGGGGCGGCTTTCACTCGAAGAAGTGGACGTTCTGCCGCAGAAGACGCTGGAGACCATGAAAGACAACATCGACTGGGCGAGGAACCGGGCCGGTTGAGTGCTGCTATTCCAGTGTGAGGCTCGCGAGTTTCGCCCGCGCCTCCGCGATCTGCCTTTCGAGTTCAGCGCGGTACCGGGGCGCCTGGGCGTCCAGGCCCGGCGGAGGATTTGCGAGATCAGCTTCGATCTCGCGCAGCCACTCTTCGGATAGCTCCACGTTCTTCCGCACCGTTTCCGGGTTCTGGAAACCCCCGCCGTTGACCGTGACGTAAACCGGGGTCGTGTGGGCGGCCTGCCCGGCTGCGCCGTCGCATTTTGCGGCGATCCAGAGTCCGTGCGCGGGCGTCAGGTCGATTTGCGCCACGAGGCGCCGGCCGTCGCTGGTCGAAACCGCGCCCGCGAGTTTCTTCCCGTGACCAATGATCTCGAGCGATTTCAGCGTTTGTCCCAGAGCCTCGGCGGTGACTCGCACTGTGGTTCCGGGGGTGATATCGAGTGTGTCGCCCGGAAGATGGCCGTTCACGCGAAGCAGCAGCATCGGCCCGGTCGTAGCGAAGGTGTGGCCGGCTTTCATGGCTGCGAACCAGGCGTTGTACGACAGCGTTTTTTCGCCCGTGTACGTATAGAAACGGGCATTTCCGATCTGCGCCACACCGTTGCCGCACCAGGGAAAATCGCTGCCCGCCAGCGCGGTGAGACGGAACCCCATATCCAGGAAATGATAGTAATACTCCAGCGGCAGCGGCCCCTCGGGCACGCAGAACTGCGCCAGTTCCAGGAAATCGGTTTTGCCCTGGAGAGTGTTCAGGACCATGCCGCGATATGCGTGAAAACTGAAGCCCTGGTGGGCGAAACCGGCTATGCCGCCGAGTTGGTGGACGCGGTCGAAGAGGCGGTCGTAAGAGTAGTAGTTGCGCTGGCTTCGGACCAACTCGCTGGCTCCGAGGGCAATTGTGTGGCCGATCTCGGGCGTGCGGGGCTCCTCCTGTCCGGGCGAAAGGATGCGGCCTCCCTCCTGATACCGTCCCTTTTCGCCGAATGCATACTGCGAGAAGTAGGTAGCCCAGAAATCGCCCATTTCCAAAATGTTTCCCACGTGAATGTCTTCGGCGGCGACCCACTTCATGATCTTCGGATCGTCGGCCGGCGACCTTCGCAGGTGGATGTGATCGTCGGACGAATACCAGCCGCGGGCCGGCATGTCGATCCAGCGCTGCAGGCGGATCGCACGGCTGAGGGAGGCGCCGGGTGCGATGTCGAGGGCGAGCTTTTGTGCGACGTATTCGAAGCCCTTTGACACGGCCAGCCGGTAGGACCCGGGCGGCAATCGCATCTCGAAGCCGCCGTCGGCGTAAAACGAACCGTCCGGCTGAAGGGCGTAGCCCTCGGCGCGGTCGTTCTGCCCCCACATGACGGCTACCGCCTGCTTGGGTATCGGGATTGCACTCTCGGAAATGGCGACTGCGCCATGCGCGCGCGGACGGTTGCCTTGGGCGTCCTCCAGGTGAATTCGTACCGGCGTGGGCTGGCCGGTTGCGCCGTCCACGATGCGTACCGTCAACGTAGCGTCGCGATTTTCCTGGGCGAGTTGAATCAGCGCGAGAGCGAACAGTCCGGCGAAGGCGAGCCGCAGGGGCAGGGCAGTCATCGTATCTCCCGAACCAGCTTAATACCGATTCGGGACGTTTACGAGGAGATCCCGGCCGGCGCCGGCGACAGTGAAACACCGCCGCCGCGCTAACCGGTTCCGGCTATCGCCGGTCCGACCCGCTCAGTTTTACGACTTTGTTATAAAGGCCAAGAACCAGGAACGGCGCCGCCCACTGTCCCACGAACAATGAGCGCTCCTCATCCCCCATGATTTGCAGCACCGCCGACGCAACCATCGACCCGATAGCCGACCACAAGAACACATCGCTGGGAAGTTTGGCCGTCTGCTGCTCGATCGAGCGTGCGACCCGTCCTTCCCGGTGCTCGATCCGGGGTTCCGTAACCGGGTCTCGCGACAATATCTCTGGCATATTCCTCTCCGCCGCGGAAATGTCCGCACCGTTTTCGAAGCACCTGCTGTGCCACTCGCAAGTTCCCCGAAGCGGATTCCCCGGATTCGCTTTCTATGCTGAGATCGCGCGGGTTCGAACTGCTCCGATTGACAAAGGCGTCTAAAACGTGACATAACAGAAACCGGCAGCGCACACGTGTGCGAACCATGACGACCCCGGCCGTTCGTCGCCGGGCCTCAGCATTCAAGATGCCTGGACTGGACCAGCCCGACGACCCCCATACCTCGCGAATCACGTCGATCAAAGACATCGCGCGCCTCGCCCACGTCTCGCATTCGACGGTTTCCCGCGCCCTGCACGGCAGCCTGGAGGTGAGCCCCGAGACCGCGGCCCGCATCCGCAAAATTGCGGAAAAGGCCGGGTACAGGGCCAGTGCGGCGGCCCGCAGCCTCGTTTCCGGCCGCAGCAGCACCATCGGTGTGGTGGTCACCAATATCGCCGATCCGTTCGTAGCCGGAGTGGTCGGCGGCATCGAAGACCTGGCGGAGAAGCACGGATATTCGGTCTTCCTCGCGAATTCGAATGCGGAACCCGAGCGCGAGGTGCGGGTGGTGCGGTCGTTCGAGGAGCGGCGCGTCGACGGTATCATCGTGACCTCCTCCCGCGTCGGAGCGCTCTACGTTCCCCTGATGGAGAGAATGCACGTTCCGATCGTCCTGCTGAATAACCAGCATCCGAGCGAGTTCGTGCATTCGGTGCTCATCGACAATGTGGAGGCCAGCTTTCAGGCGACACATCACCTGATTCAACTGGGACACCGGCGTATCGCCTACGTGGGCGACCGCTTTGGACACCAGTCGGACACCGAGCGCCACACCGGCTACCGGAAGGCGCTAAAAGACGCGGGTATCGAGTGCTCGTCGGAACTGGTAGTACATGGAGACGGCCAGCCCGAAGGCGGCGCGCGGGCCATGGAGCAGTTGTTGGCCCTGCGCAACCGGCCTACGGCGGTGTTCTGCTACAACGACATGTCCGCGCTGGGCGCGATGCGGCAAATCCGGGCGAGCGGTCTCAGCGTGCCCGGGAACATTTCGGTGGTCGGTTTCGACGACCTCTACATCAGTCAATACCTGGAGCCCCCGCTGACCACGGTGAGGCAGCCGATGCGGCAAATGGGCCGCATGGCGATGGATACCCTGCTGCACATTTTCGAAGGCCCGCATTCCACTCACAACCTGCGAGTGGAAGGGCAGTTGATCGTGCGGCAGTCAACAGCAGCTCCTGAGGAGAATCAATGAGGAAAGACCTGTTGGTGAGGCCGGCCCAGTTCATGGGTCAAACCGCGGATTTCGGGTATGAGTATTTGGCATTCACGAACGTCAAACTGGCCGCCGGAGAAAGGTATGAAGAGGAGACGGCCGGGCGTGAACTGGCGCTCGTCGTTCTTGGCGGAAAGTGTTCGGTGGAGTCTTCACGGGGTGAATGGCGGAATATCGGTCAGCGGGCGCACGTATTCGACGGCCGCCCCTACACGTTATACCTGCCGCCCCAGACGGATTTCGTGATCTCCACGGAGACCTGCTGCGACGTAGCCCTGTGTTACGCGAAGGCCGAAGAGCATCATCCTCCCCGCTTGGTTCCCCCGGACGAAGTCGGGGTGGAGATCCGCGGAGGAGGGAACGCGACCAGGCAGATCCATAACATGATCGGGCCCGACTTTCCGGCTCACCGCCTGCTGGTTGTCGAAGTCTATACGCCCGCGGGCAACTGGTCCAGTTATCCTCCGCACAAGCACGATGTGCATAACCCGCCGGGAGAAGTGGATTTGGAAGAGATCTATTATTACCGGATCAATCGTCCGGAAGGCTACGCGATTCAAAAAGTGTACACGGCCGACCGCCGGATCGACGAAACCCTGACGGTCCGGAGCGGCGAACTGGTGCTGGTTCCCGAAGGCTATCACCCGGTGGTGGCGGCACACGGCTACGACGTGTACTACCTCAACGCCCTGGCGGGCTCGGCGCGTTCCATGGCGGCATCGGACGATCCCGAGTACGCGTGGGTCCGGAAGGAATGGAAAGACAAGGACCCGCGGCTTCCGCTGGTCTAACTTCTCTAAGGAGATAAGCGCGTGGAAGTCACCATTCTTGGGCGGATCGGATACGACCTTTACTCCGAGGAGCCCAATGTGAAGTTGCCGCACGTGCGGCGGTTTTCGCGATACCTGGGCGGCAGCAGCGCCAATATGGCGGTCGGGCTGGCGCGCCTGGGCGCGCGCGTCGGCATGGTCAGCTGCCTGGGCGACGAGAGCCTGAGCGAGTTTCTGGTCGGTTTTCTCGAAGCCGAGCATGTGGACACCAGTCACGTGCAAAGGGCGCCGGGGTACCTGCCTTCGCTCTGCCTGACGGAAGTCTCGCCCCCGGACCGGTTCCCGCAGGTGTTCTACCGTCATGACGCCGTGGACACCATGCTCCGCGTGAACGAAGCCGACCTCGCTTACATCGCGGACAGCCGCATGTTCATCACGAACGGGACGTCGCTGTGCGCCTCGCCCTCGCGCGAATCGACGTACGCGGCGCTCGAGCGCGCCCGCAAAGCCGGGTGCCGCGTGATCTTCGACGTGGATTTTCGCGCCATGTCGTGGCCCAGCGCGGCGGAAGCGGGACAGGCGGTCCGGCTGGCGCTGCCGTTCATCGATGTGCTGATCGGGAACCAGCCGGAGCTGCGGCTGGTGGCGGGCGAGGAGGATCTCGACCGCGCGACGGCTACCCTCTGTGAGCAAGTCCCCATGGTTGTCAGCAAGCTTGGCGAGTCCGGCACCAGGGTCTGGCAAAAGTCCGAATCGGTATTCCTGCCGCCCTATTCGGTGGAAGTGCTTTCGACCATCGGGGCGGGCGACGGCTTCGCGTCGGGGTTCCTCTATGCGTTGCTGGCGGGGAAAACCGTGACCGAGTGCCTGCACTACGGAAATGCGGCGGCCGCGATCGTGGTCAGCCGCCTGAGTTGTTCCGAGGCCATGCCGGCGCTGGCCGAGGTGGAGACCATGATCAGCAGCCAGAAGAAGCAGGCGGTGGGAAATTGAGTTCCATGTTTGCGAGTCACGAATTTCTTCCGGACGCTTTGATCGCGCGCCTGACGGCAACGCGGGTGAATGATCCCGAATTCGCCTTCCGCGCGGCCGACGTTCGGCTCCGCCGGCAAAAGGTGGCGCCCACCGGAAAGCTGAATATCCTCGCGGCCGATCACCCGGCGCGGTCGATCACCAAGGTCGGCGAGAACGCCCTGGCGATGGCCGATCGCCGCGATTACCTGGCACGCATCCTGCGGGTGCTCTCGAGTCCGCGTGTGGACGGCTTGCTGGCCACGATGGACATCCTGGAGGACCTGCTATCGATCGACGGTTTTCTCCGCGAGGCGGGGGCGCCCACGCTGCTCGATCACAAACTGCTGATCGCGAGCGTCAATCGCGGCGGCTTGGCAGGCTCGGCCTGGGAGATGGACGATCCGGTTTCCGGCGCCACCCCGGCGATCTGCCGCGAGTGGAAACTCGACGGCGCGAAGTTTCTGCTGCGCATCGACGAGACGGATACCGGCTGCCGGAACACGCTGCTGGCAACCGTCGCGGCCATCAACGAATGCAACGCGCTCCACCTGCCGATGTTCCTGGAGCCGCTGCCGGTGAAGCGGACCGCCAGCGGCTACACGGTAGTCAAGACGCCCGAGGCGCTGGCGCGCATGGTCGGAGTCGCGTCGGCGCTCGGCGACAGCAGCCGGTATTTGTGGTTGAAACTGCCGTACTGCGATAGCTATGAGACGGTGACCCGTGCGACCACCCTCCCGATTCTGCTGTTGGGGGGTGAGTCGGCCGGAGATCCGTCGCCCTTCCTGCGGCAACTCGAGTCGGCACTGAAGGCGGGGGCGAACGTCCGCGGCGCGCTGGTCGGCAGGAACGTGCTCTATCCCGGGCAGGAAGATCCGCTGGCCATGGCGGAGGCGGCTGCCGGAATCGTTCATGAGGGCTGGACGGTCGAGCAGGCGTTGGGCTCCATGGCCGGAACGCGCGGCGCAGGCCTGAACCGGCTCGCGGCGTGTGCGAGTTCAAGAGGATAGGAGGAGAACCGTGAAGACGAGAAGACTCACGACGGCCCAGGCGCTATTGGGCTTCCTGAAGAATCAGTATGTGGAGCGGGACGGTGTGGAGCACCGGTTCTTCGCCGGTATCCTTGGCATCTTCGGCCATGGCAATGTGGCGGGGATTGGGCAGGCGTTGCAGCAAAATCCGGACCTTCCGTATATCCCGGTCCGCAACGAGCAGGCCGCGGTGCATCTGGCCTCGGGCTACGCAAAGACGAACAACCGGCTGCGGGCGTTCGCCTGCACCTCTTCCATCGGCCCGGGAGCCACCAACATGATCACCGGCGCGGCGCTCGCCACCATCAACCGGCTCCCCGTGCTGCTGCTGCCCGGCGATATTTTCGCGCGAAGAAACGTGGCTCCCGTGCTGCAGCAACTGGAATCGCCCTCCACCCAGGATATCGGCGTGAACGATTGCTTCCAGCCGGTCTCGCGCTACTGGGACCGGATCTACCGTCCCGAGCAGTTGATCACGGCGCTGCCCGAAGTCATGCGAGTATTGACCTCGCCGTCGGATTGCGGCGCGGTCACGCTGGCCATGCCGCAGGACGTGCAGGCCGAAGCCTACGACTACCCCGAAGAACTGTTTCGCAAACGTGTGTGGCTGATCCGCCGTCCGGAGCCGGATTCGGTGAGTCTCGCGCGAGCCGTCGAGGCGATCCGCGGAAGCAGGCGGCCCTTCGTGGTGGCGGGAGGCGGCGTATTGTTCAGCGAGGCGTCCGAAGCGCTGGCGAAGTTCTGCGCGGCCACCGGCATTCCAATTGGGGAGACCCAGGCCGGAAAGGGCTCGCTCGCATATGACCACCAGCAGTGCATGGGCGCCGTGGGGGCGACCGGCACGCTGGCGGCGAACCGCCTGGCGCGCGATGCCGACCTGGTCATCGGAATCGGCACCCGCTATTCCGATTTCACCACCGCCTCCATGACGGCGTTCCAGAACCCCGACGTGCGGTTCGTCAACATCAACACGGCGGAGTTCGACGCGTTCAAAGTTTCTGCGATTCCGGTGGTGGCGGATGCACGCGTGGCCGTCGAACGCCTCACCGCGGCGCTCGCCGGATACAAAGTGGACGACGCCTATGCTTCGACCATCTGCGGACTGAAGCAGGCGTGGGAAGCCGAGGTGGACCGTCTCTTCCATCTCGGAATGGAGCCGCGCCCCGCGCAGAGCGAGGTGATCGGCGCCATGTGGGAAGCTTCCGGGCCGCGCGATGTTCTGGTCTCCGCGGCGGGCAGCCACCCCGGCGATCTCCACAAGCTCTGGCGGACCCGCACCCCGAACGGCTACCACATGGAATACGGCTATTCGTGCATGGGTTACGAGATCCCCGGCGCGATGGGGGCGAAACTGGCGGACCCCTCGCGCGAAGTCTACGTGTTTCTCGGCGACGGCACTTACCTCATGATGCCCGCCGAGATTGCCACCTCCGTGCAGGAAGGCGTGAAGATCATCATCGTTCTGGTGGACAACCATGGCTACGCGAGCATCGGCGGCTTGAGCCAGTCGCTCGGACAGCAGGGCTTTGGCACGGTGTATCGGACGCGGGTCGCGGGGTCGGGCCAGTTGGAAGGCGACTTCCTGCCCATCGACTACGAGGCCAACGCACGCAGCCTCGGTGCGCACGCCATCCGCGCGCACGGCCTGGGGGAACTCAAGGCGGCGCTGGAGAAGGCGAAGGGAATGGATCGCACCACGGTGATTGTGGTCGAGACCGAGCGCGAGGTGCGCGTCCCCGGGTATGAATCCTGGTGGGACGTGCAGGTGGCCGAAGTTTCGGAGATGGCCGGCGTGCGTGAATCGCGCGCGCGCTACGTAGAGGCCCGGCAGAAGGAACGCTATCACCTGTGAGGAAACCGGAATGATGGAACGGCTGCAGAATTTCGTGAACGGCGAGTGGCGCGATCCGGACGCCCGCGAGAGTTTGAAAGTCTTGAATCCGGCATCGGCCCAGGCGCTGGCGGAGGTGCCGCTTTCTCCGGCGGCTGAAGTGGATCTCGCGGTGGAAGCGGCCTCCAGGGCGTTCGTGGAATGGCGCCGCAGGCCGGCCGGCGACCGCATCCAACCGCTCTTCAAACTCAAGGCGCTGCTGGAAGAGAACCTCGACTGCGTGGCCCGCACCATCACCGAGGAGTGCGGTAAGACCTACGCCGAAAGCGTGGGCGAGATGCGACGGGCCATCGAGAACGTCGAGACCGCGTGCGGCATCCCGTCGCTGATGCAGGGCACCAACAACGAGGACATCGCCCCGGGGATCGACGAGTTCATGATCCGCCAGCCCTTGGGGGTTGTCGCGGCTATCACGCCGTTCAACTTTCCGGGGATGATCCCGTTCTGGTTCCTGCCTTACGCTTTGGCGACAGGCAACTGCTTCCTGCTGAAGCCTTCGGAGCGTGTCCCGATGACTTCGTGGAAGCTGTTTCAGCTTCTCGAAACGGCGGGGTTTCCTCCCGGCGTTGCGCAACTGGTGAACGGCGGCCGCGAGACGGTGAACGCGATTCTCGATCACCCCGGCATTCGCGCGATCAGTTTCGTCGGTTCCACCGCGACGGCCCGCTACATTTATAGCCGCGCATCGACCGCGGGCAAGCGTGCCCAATGCCAGGGCGGCGCGAAGAACCCGGTAGTGGTCCTGCCGGATGCCGATATGGAGATGACGGCGAAAATTCTGGCCGATTCCGCTTTCGGGTGCGCGGGCCAGCGCTGCCTCGCGGCGTCTGTCGCGATCGGTGTCGGCGATGCGCACGTAGAACTTTCCAAGCGGATGGCGGAAGCGGCGGAGAAACGCAAGGTGGGTTTCGGCCTGGAAAAAGGGATCGAAATGGGCCCGGTGATCTCCGCCGAGAGCAAGGCGCGGATCGAGGGTTTGATCGCCAAGGGCAGTCAGGAAGGCGCCAAGGTCCTGGTGGATGGTCGTGGACGCAGCGTTCCGGGATACGAGAAAGGCTTCTTCGTCTTCCCGACGGTGCTCGAAAACGTGCCGCCCCAGGGAGAAATCGCGCACACCGAGATTTTCGGCCCGGTCCTCAGCCTCATGCGCGCCGGGACCGTGGAGGAGGCGATCCGGCTGGTGAATGCGCGCAGCTACGGCAACATGGCGTGCCTGTTCACGCGCGATGGCGCGGCGGCGCGGCGCTTCCGCTACGAAGTGCAGGCCGGAAATGTCGGGATCAACGTCGGGGTCGCCGCGCCGATGGCGTACTTCCCGTTCAGCGGATGGGGCGAAAGCTTCTTCGGCGACCTGCACGCGCAAGCCGGGCATGGCGTCGAGTTTTATACGCAAACCAAGGTGGTGGTGGAGCGCTGGCCTCGCGATTGGAGCCGCACGTTCTAAAGAGTGACCATGTCGAAACTTCTGGTAGGAAATGCACCCTGTTCCTGGGGCACGCTGGAATTTGAAGAGGCCAAGGGCGAGCAGATCGGCTACTCCCGGATGCTCGATGAACTGGCCGCGACGGGCTACACCGGAACCGAACTTGGCGATTGGGGCTACATGCCCACCGATCCCCCGGCTCTTCGAGGGGAACTCGAGCGGCGCGGTCTCGTGATGCTCGGGGCGTTCGTCCCCGTGGCGCTGAAGCACGAGCCGCGAGCATGCGGCCGGAATTGCGAATGCGGTGAAGACCGCCAAACTCCTGGCGGCGGTGGGATCGAACCCCCAGCCATACCTGGTGCTGGCCGACAACAACGGCACGGACCCGGAGCGCACCAGCATGGCTGGACGCATCACCGCCGGCGCCGGGCTGGGCGCGGCCGAATGGGCAGTTTTCGCCGCCGGGGCGAACCGCCTGGCGGCGGCCGTTCTCGAAGAGACCGGTCTGAGGACGGTCTTCCATCACCACTGTGCAGGGTTTGTCGAAACGCCGGACGAGATCGCGCGATTTCTTGAACTAACCGATCCGGCGAAGATCGGGCTGGTCTTCGACACCGGCCACTTCACCTACGGCGCAGGCCATGCGCGCGTGGTCGAGGCGCTGGAGCGCTATGGCGACCGCGTCTGGTACATACATTTCAAGGACTGCGACCCGAGTGTCGCGGCGCGGGCGTGCACTGAGCGCTGGGATTATTTCACCGCCCTGCGCCACGGCGTCTTCTGCGAACTGGGGAAAGGTTCCGTCGATTTTCCTGCCGTGCTGCGCTGGCTTTCAGCAAGAGGCTACGACGGGTACGTCCTGGTGGAGCAGGACATTCTTCCCGGCATGGGTTCGCCTGCAGAGAGCGCGCGCAGAAACCGCGAATACCTTCGCTCCATCGAAGCGAATTACAAAAAGGCCGTGACTGCATAGGACGCATATGAGCGCAAATCGTCTTCGGGTTGGCATTATCGGCGCGGGCAGAATCGGGAAGGTGCATGCGGAGTCCATCGCCTTCCGGTTGCCAGAGGCCGAAATCGTTTCCATTACGGACGTGAACCGCGAAGCGGCATCGCGCGTCGCGGAACGCTGCCGGATTCCGGCCGTAGCGGCATCGAGCGGCGACATTCTCTCCGATCCGCGCATCGACGCGGTCCTGATCTGCTCCTCCACCGACACGCACGCGGAGTTGATCCGGCAAGCGGCCAGGGCAGGGAAGCACATCTTCTGCGAAAAGCCGATCGCTCACGATCTCTCGAAAATCGACATGGCTTTGGACGCTGTGGCCCAGGCCGGGGTGAAGTTGCAGATCGGTTTCAACCGGCGCTTCGACGCGGAATTTGCGCGCGTGCGGCGGGCCGTGGAAACAGGAGAGATCGGAGCGCCGCGCCTGTTGCACATCATCAGCCGCGATCCGGGCCCGCCGCCCATCTCTTACATCAAGGTATCCGGCGGAATGTTCCTGGATATGACGATTCACGATTTCGACATGGCGCGGTTCCTGATCGGGAGCGAGGTGGATGAAGTCTTCGTTGCCGGCGGAGTCATGGTGGATCCGGAGATCGGCGCCGCCGGCGATCTCGATACCGCGGTGATCGTTCTGCGCTTCCGCAACGGTGTGATCGGGACCATCGACAACTGCCGCCAGGCCGCCTACGGCTACGACCAGCGAGTCGAAATCCTGGGCAGCCTGGGTAAGATCGCGACCGGCAATCACTATCCCAACCACGCGGTGGTGAGCACCGGCGCCGAAGTGCGAAAGGATCTGCCTCTCAATTTCTTCATGGAGCGCTACCTCGAAAGCTTTGCCGCGGAGATGCGCTGCTTCGTCGAGGCCGTGATGCAAAACAAACCGACTCCGGTGAACGGAGAAGACGGCCGCATCCCCGTAGTAATGGGAATCGCGGCGCGCAGATCCTACGACGAACGCCGGCCGGTGAAGCTCGCGGAAGTCGCCGAGAGTATCGTCAGAGCCTGATCGTCCAGGTGATCGAAACCCCCTCGTGGTCCAAAGTCCGCACCCGCCGGGCAGCATAGCGGGCGCGGATCCGATCACCGGCACAACCCGAGGTAAGATTGTGACGGTGGCCGGACCTTTTCCCCCTTCTTCAAACTCACCCCAACTAGTGGACGCCGATAGCAGCGCGCTGCCGTCCGCGCTGAAGCACTTTCAGGAGATCGGGGCGCTCCTCGCCGGTAAGCGGCCGGCGGTGTTTCTCGATTACGACGGAACCCTGACGCCCATCGTTCCTCAACCCGAGGATGCGCTGCTGAGCGCGAACACTCGTAAGGTGATCGAAGCGCTCGCCGCCCGCTGCGCCGTCGCGGTGATCAGCGGGAGGGGCCTCGCCGATCTGCGCGCCTTAGTGCGGATCGAAGGCCTGACGTACGCCGGCAGCCACGGATTCGAGATCGCCGGACCGGCCGGAATGCAGCTCCAGCACGAGGTGGGGAGCGGGTTTCTGCCGCTGCTCGACCTGGTCCAGGACGAGGTCGGGCCCTTGTTGGCGGTGGTCCCGGGCGCCCGCCTCGAGCGCAAGAAACTCTCGGTGGCGGTCCATTACCGCAACGTGCAGCCGGGCGCCGAAGCTGCCGTGAAGAGTATCGTGGATGGCGTGCTCTCCCGCCATCGTGAGTTGCGCGTTTCGCCGGGCAAGAAGGTCTGGGACATCCAGCCCGATATCGAATGGAACAAGGGAAAGGCCCTGCTCTGGCTGCTCGACGTGCTCGGCCTGAATTCCCTCTCCACGCTCCCGCTGTATATTGGCGACGACCTGACCGACGAGGACGCTTTCCGGGTGTTACGGGGGCGCGGGCTCACGGTCGTGGTTCGCGAAGAGCCCAGGCGGACTTTGGCCCAGTGGGCATTGAACAACACCGATGAAGTCCGCCGTTTCCTCGAGTTGTTGGCGCCCACGGTATAAGAACTCGCGGTAAAGTTGTCGTGGTAAGGAGCCCCTGCTCATGAAAGTCTCCCGGCGCAATGTGCTCGAACTCGCCGCGCTCTCCGCCATGCCGGCCCGGGCCGCGGATCGCCCGCCGAACATAATCGTTCTGCTGGGCGACGATCACCGTTCGGATGCTCTGGGCTGCATGGGAAATCCCATTGTCCACACTCCCGAACTGGACCGCATGGCCCGCGAAGGCGTGATCTTCGACAACCACTTCACTGCCACACCCATCTGCTGCACCAGCCGCGCGAGCATCATGCTGGGCGAGTATGCCGGCTCGCACAAGATCGACGACTTCGCCACGCCCCTCACGCCGGCGCAGGTCTCCAGGGCCTACTGGACTCAGTTGCGCGCCGCCGGGTACCACACCGGATTCATCGGGAAATTCGGGGTCGGCAACAAAATGCCCGAGGATTCTTTCGATATCTGGAAGGGTTTCCCGGCGCAGGGCTTCTACTTCCCGCATGGCCCCGAGGGGCCGCATCTCAATCACATCATGCGCGACCAGGCGGGCGAGTTTCTGCGCAGCGCTCCCGCCGGCAAGCCGTTCTGCCTCTCCGTCAGTTTCAAGGCGCCGCACGTGCAGGACGAAGATCCACGTCAATATCTGCCTTCGAAGGACACCGAAGCGCGGTATGCGAACGTGACCATTCCGCCGCCGCGCGGCGCGGGGGCCGAGGACATCAACCGATTTCCCGCCGCGTTCCATCACTCCGAGAACCGCCGTCGATGGGCCGTACGGTTTTCGACCCCCGAGCTTTACCAGGCATCCATGAAAGGCTACTACCGGCTGATCACCGGCATCGACGATGTGGTCGGTGCGATCCGCAAAAGCCTGGCAGAGCTTCGACTGGCCGGGAACACCGTCATTGTCTACTCTGCCGACCACGGAATTTTCAACGGGGAGCACGGCTTCGCCGGGAAGTGGTACGGGCACGAGGAATCGCTGCGCATCCCGCTGATCGTTCACGATCCCCGCCTGCCCGCGGCCTCGAGGGGAAAGCGCGTGCAGGCGATGACCATGAATGTCGATCTCCATCCGACCGTGATGGACCTTTCGGGCATTCCCAATGCGTCTCACTCGCAGGGCCGCAGCCTCGCGCCGTCGCTCGGAATTCCGGACCAGGCCGGCAGGGCATTGTGTTTCTTCGAGCACCGTTTCCCCTACAACGGCTGGATCCCTTCGAGCGAAGGAATCCGCACGCACCGCTGGAAGTACATCCGGTACACGGATGCCGCCGCGCCGTTCCAGGAACTCTACCGTCTGAGCGACGACCCGTCGGAAACCAGGAACCTGGCCGCGGCACCCGAGCACCGCCGCCAACTGAGCGCCCTGGCTCGATACTGCGACGTCTGGAAAAGCGCGCTCGCCGCGTGGCAGCCCGAGGCGGTTTGGTCGGACCCGGTCACGGAAGCGGACCTCCGGCGCGATGGCCTGACGTGAGCGGGCGGCCGGGCGATCGCTCGCCGGACTGGTCCAGCGGCGGCCCGGCCGTATTCGGCCCTATTGCGCGTAGAAATTGGCGATCATCACGATCCAGGGGCCGGACCCGACGGGCACCGAAACCGGAACGGCAGCCGGCGAGTCGAGCACCTGCCACCCCGCCAGGTTGTTCTGGTAAAGCGTCGAAAAGCGCGTCCTCTCCTGAGTCGTCCAGTTCCCACCCAGCGACGAACCGCCGCCGCCATCGGACCAGACCTGTGTGATCGCAAAACTGCTCGAGTGGGACGGGGTGAGCGTGGCGGAAGCGGTGTTGCCACTCCCGGATCCGGTAGCGTAGCGGTCAAGGGTTACGTTGGCGCCGCCGAGACCGGAAACTTCGAACACGGCCAAGCCGCCGTAATTCGTCGGAGCGCTGTACGCCACCTTCACCGTGCAGGTTCCTCCGGCGACGTTTTCAGCCATGAACCAGTGGGCGGCGCCGCGATCCCCTCCCGTGTTGACGACGGGCGATCCCATGATTTCCTGGAACATATCGCCACAGCTATCGCTCGCCGTAGCAGTCGTAGCCGGGCCGTAATACTGGGCAAATAGGAAGATCGTGTTCCCCGCGGCCAGGCCGGATTGGAATGCGACCGATTGACCGCTGTTGCCAGGCAGCCAGGATTCGGCAGCGAACGACTGTACCAGCGAGGGTCCCGTTCCCGGCGAAGTGGAAGCGAATGAATAGGTGCCGGAACTGACGGCGCTATCGGGGTAGCCGGTCTCATATGCCATCGCCTTGATGGTCGTGGTCGCAGTCAGGCTGATGCCGCCCGTATACACGGTTCCGTTCGTCTCGGTCGGAGTAGTGCCATCGAGCGTGTAGCGGATCGTGGCGCCGGGAGTCGTGGTGCTGATCGTAACCGGCTGCGTATACGGCCCCGGCAGCGGGCTGAACGTGGGGGGCGCGACCGTCCCGTTGCTCAAGGTATAGATGCCGCTTGCCACGGAGCTATCGCTTACGCCGGACTCGTATGCGATGGCCTTCAGGGTGGACGTCAGGCTCAAGGCCACGGGAGTGGTGTAAATGGTGCCGTTCGACGAGGTTGGGGTGCTGCCGTCCGTCGTATACCGGATGGTCGCGCCCGGGGTCGTGGTGCTGATCGTGATCGGCTGCGTGTATGGCCCGGCGGCGGGACTGAATGTGGGAGTAGCGACCTGCGAGCCGGTTCCTGCGGCCGCATAGAAATTGGCGATCATCGCGATCCAGGGGCCGGGCCCCACGGGCACCGAAACCGGAACGGCAGCCGGCGAGTTGAGCACCTGCCATCCCGCCAGGTTGTTTTGGTAAAGTGTCGAGAAGCGCGTCCTCTCCTGAGTCGTCCAGTTCCCCCCCAGCGACGAACCGCCGCCGCCGTCGGACCAGACCTGTGCGATCGCAAAACTGCTCGACTGGGCCGGGGTGAGCGTGGCGGAAGCGGTGTTGCCGCTGCCCGATCCGGTAGCGTACCGGTCGAGGCTCAGGTTGGCGCCGCCGAGACCGGAAACTTCGAACACGGCCAGGCCTCCGTAATTGGTCGGAGCGCCGTACGCCACCTTCACTGTGCAGGCTCCTCCGGCCACGTTCTTAGCCGCGAACCAATGGGCAGCGCCCTGGTCCCCTGCCGTGTTGACGGCGGGCGACCCCGTAATTTCCTGGAACACATCGCCACAGTTATCGCTCGCCGTAGCGGTCGTCGCCGGGCCATAATACTGTGCCAATACGAAAATCGTATTTCCCGCGCTTAAGCTGGATTGGAATGCCGCCGATTGACTGCTGTTGCCAGGCACCGCGGATTCCATCGCGAATGACTGTACCAGCGATGGATCCGTCCCCGGCGCAGTAAATGTATAGGTGCCGGAGCTGACGGCGCTGTCGGTGTAGCCGGTCTCATATGCGATCGCCTTGATCGTCGTGGCCGCAGTCAAGACGATGGCGCCGGTATACACGGTTCCATTCGTCTCGGTTGGAGTACTGCCATTCAGCGTGTAGCGGATCGTGGCGCCCGGAGTCGCGGTGCCTATCGTAACCGGCTGCGTATACGATCCTGGCGGCGGGCTGAACGTCGGAGCGGCGACCGTCGGGTACGATGTCGCAGTCACAGTCACGGTCCCGCCGCTGCCGGACACCGGAATTGCGTCTCCCGTGGTAGATGCCGCGATTGTATTCACCAGGCCCAGTGACGTAGTCTGGGATGCCGTCGATGCCACCGTCGCAATCACGCCGTTGGCGATGCTAGTCGTGTTGACACCGTATGCGATGCAGGTGTAAGCGCCGGAGCTCGCGCTGCAATTGAGCGACTTGCCCGCACTGGTCAGGGCAGGACCGGCAACGGCGGAAATGGAACTGAGGCCCGTCGCCGGATACTGAATCGTCCACTGTAGCGACGCCATCGAGCCGGCGCTCGACGCCAGCGTAAGAGAGAGCGATGCGCTGCCTCCCGCCGGTACCGTTGCCGAGGAAAGGCTCAGGACTTGCGCGCCCGCTGAGTGTGCCGCCAAAGCGACAAGACACAAACCTGCAATGGACAAGAATCGAGTCGACACGTATTTTCTCCCGTTGTGACCGGCAGAAGTTTCCCTTTGCCGGCCCTTCATTCAGAGGTCTATAAAACTGGCGGACGGAGGCTTCTGCGGGAGCTAAAGAACGTGTGCAGGCCGGCTACAGGCTCAGATGACCAGAGCGCTATTCGAAGGCCGTCCGGCCTTCGTCGAATCGGACGTGAATTTCGGTCGAAGCGATCGCGAGTTCCGTC
This sequence comes from Bryobacterales bacterium, assembly GCA_963796485.1. Taxonomy (GTDB): domain Bacteria; phylum Acidobacteriota; class Terriglobia; order Bryobacterales; family Bryobacteraceae; genus CAWCDJ01. The sequence continues at coordinate 1,915,041 of CAWCLV010000001.1, read as the reverse complement.
CTGTTCGTGACTGCAATTTCGAAAATCCGGTTCGTATTCCTGAATGTCACGTCGTGATGATCAGGGTGAAAAAGATCTCCTGTCGGCGGTAAAAGTTTATTCCTGAAAATGTCGGTTTCCGAACATCGCACGCGAGGGACCACGCTGAGCAAACAACGATTTAAACGACTTGAACCGCGCGTGTGGATGGCGAAAATTACACACCGATATTTAAAGCGATAAAAAATACACTCAGGGGCGCGGGTTGCCGGCAGAACGCCCGGCCCATTTTCAGACCAGCCCGTTTTCGCCGCAGGTCATCCGGAACCCGGCTTGCAGCATCTACGCCGTAAGATTTCGCGGCTATTCCGGAACCCGGCATAGTGGCGCAGCACCTCGTTGTACAAGAACCGGAGCGCGGAGATCTCGACAGAGATCGAAGGCGGCTTGATCTTCTGCTCGAGGCGATGGAGTTGGTATTTGTCGGACGTGCCCGATGCCGGGCTTTTGTGTAATTACGGCGCTCGATCTCTTCGAGCAGCCGTTTGCGAAGTGGGGTCACGGGATCTCCTGTGACCCACATCCTGCAGCGGGCGTCGCATCCGGGTCGTGGCTAACCCGGCTCTACCGCACCTCTTCGGGTGACGCCGTTCCCGTACCTTTTTTCATGATCGTGACCGAGGCCACGCGGTTGCCGAAGCGGACGGCGGTTTCGGGGTCGCCGGTGGCTTTCAGGGCGAGGCTGGCGCCGGCGGAGAAGCTGTCGCCCGCTCCACAGATATCGACGGGGTGCTCCACCCTTTTCGTCGGTACCCACCGCTCGCCGCGGTCATCGATCAATAACGCGCCATCGCCGCCGTGGGTCACCACCAGAAGCGGCGCGCAGATGTGCCGGCGCAGTTCCGGGTAATCGATCCGCCCCAGCGCCCGCATGGACGCGGCTTCGGCCTCCTGCTGATTCGGCTTGACGATGACTCCGCGGAAGTGCTCGGGCCGCATCCGGGAATCCACCCAGATCAGGACCCCGGGATGAGCGGCCGCGATCCGCCCCACGGCGTTCCGCATGGCAGGTGTCACCACTCCCCCCTGGTCGGTTTCGGCCTGGTCGGAAACGATGATGATGTCGAACCCGGGCGCCGCGTCTTCGAAGCGCCGGACCAGTTCGCCGTCGAGGTCCGGTGGAAGCGGCTGGGTGAACACGAAATCCACCCGCGGCCGGTCCTCTTCGCCGGTTTCGCGGTTGAGCAGCTTCGTATAGGTGAACGTGGGGACGCCCGGGGCGGGGACCAGCAAATCCGACGCAATGCCGCGCGCGCCCAGCGCCTGCCGCAGTTCGTAGCCGAATCCGTCCCCCCCGGCCATTCCGAGGACCGACACGCGCGCTCCGAGCGCCGCCAGGTTGTTGGCGACGGTGCCCGCGGCGCCGGGCGTCACTTCGGTCGAGACTACCGCGATCCGCGGAATTCCGGTTTCACGGGACGGTTCCGCGAGGGCGGGGTCGTACGTGCACCAGCGGTCGAGGCACACGTCCCCGACCACCAGCACTCGCACTTGCGGAATGGCGGCCAGGATCTCCGCCGTGTTCATCGCAGGTGCCTCCATAGCGCGGGGAACGTGGCACGGTGCGGTCCGCAGAAATAGAAGCTCTCGCCGCCATCCGCCACGGTGCGGACCAGGATGGTCTTGTGCGGGCGGAAATAGTAGCCCGGATCGGTCTTGGGGAGTTCCTTGCGCCAGTCGCCGTGGATCGGCACGAGGTCGAACACCGCGGTGGCGAAGTTCCGGATGGAGCGCCCGGACTGCCGCGCCACGTTGCGGGACATGGAGAGGGCTTTCAGGTAGACCTCCGGGCCCATGATGGCGGAGCCGAAATTCAGCAGCACTCCGCCTTCGAGCCGCTCCACTGTGCGGGCGAAAATCAGGAAATCGCGGTAGCTGGCGGCCCCGAGCGAGGCGCCGTCGCAATTCGGGTGCTCGTGAATGATGTCATAGCCCACGCCTGCGTGCACCGTCACCGGCACGCCGCAGCGATACGCGGCAGCGAAGACGGAGAGATCGCGATGGGGATAGTCGCTGGCCTCGATCCGGCGGCCGACGTTTTCGCCCAGCCCGAGCGACTCGGCGGCAGCTTCGCGGATCCAGTCGTTCAATTCGCCGGTTTCCCGCCACAGCCCGAATTCGCCCGTGCGGATGTAGCGGTCCACGCTTTCGGTGGTCGCTCCGATGCGCGCCAGTTCGTAATCGTGGATGGCGCCGGCGCCGTTCATGGCGATGTGGTCGATCGCGCCGCGTTCCAAGAGGTCGATGATGTGGCGATTGACGCCGGCGCGGAGGACGTGCGCGCCCATCATGAGGATGCGGGCGGCGCCTGCCTCGCGCGCGCACCGCAGCCGCGCGCCGACGGCTGCCAGGTCGGGATGCTCGAATTCCGGAGCATGGTCGTCGAGCGTCAGCCAGCGATCGACGTGAAGGTCATGGGTGCGTTCGGCCAGGGGGCGGATTTCCAGGCGCGAGCGGTCGAACGATTCGTAGCGGCTCATGCGAAAAGTGTCTCCAGGAGTTCGTCGCAGCAGAGGTAGTTCGGGATGATGTAATCGGCGCCGACCCCGATCAGGCGCTGCCGCTTCCACTCGTCCGGCTTGCGGCACTCCGGTTCATCGGTGGCGACCCCGACGGCCACGCCGCCCACCTGTTTGACCTCTTCGATCTCCACGTAGCCGTCGCCGAAGCCCAGCAGGTGGCCGCCCTCCACTTCCGGCAGCCGCAGGATGCGCTGCACCAGAATGCGTTTGGAAAACTTTTTGAAATCGTCCACCGCTCCGTAGACGCCGCCGTCGAAGTAGCGCGATACGTCCAGAAGGTCGGCCTCTTCTTTCATGTAGATCTCATCGGTGCCGCTGGCGAGGTAGAGACGGACGCCGCGGTCCTTGAGGCGCTCGAGCAGCGGGCGTACGCCGGGAACCAAATAGCGGTCGGGCGGGCACTTTCCGCTGCGCAGCCCTTCCACGCGCTCGTGGATCACCGTCCAGAGGCGGTCGAGGTACTCTTTCTTGTAGACGAGGGGATCGAGCGGCGTGCCGCCCCTTTTCTTCACCTGTTCGGCGAGCTCGATCATCTGAAAGACGGTTTCAAGTCCGGTGAGGCGCCAGACGTAATCCTCCACCACCTTACGCAACTGGTCTTCGGTTTCGCCGGTTTTCAGTTCGGAGAGGATTTCGATCATCATCGGAATCATCACCTGCATCCAGCCGGTGCGGACGAGGGAGAGGGTGCCGTCGAAATCGAAGAGAACAACCTTGGTGTGTGCCGCGTTGGTGCGGCGGATGATTTCAAGCATGGGCAAACAACCATTCTAGCGATGGTTGGCCCGATCTTAGGTAGCGAGGCCTCCCACGTGCCGGAAGGCGCGCGTTGCACGCCGGGCAGGCCGGGAGGCCTACCCCACTCTACACGTCGAAGATGTTCATCGCCGTCTCGAGGCTCTTGATCGGGTCGCGGCCCTGCGCCGGCGAGTACTCGTGGCCGACATAGCCCGTGAAATTGAGGTCCGCGATGGCCTGGGCGATGAACCGGTAATTCAACTCCTGGGTTTCATCGATATCGTGGCGCCCCGGGTTGCCGCCGGTATGAAAATGGCCGATCCACTGGATGTTGTCGCGGATATTGCGCACGATGTCGCCATCCATGATCTGCGCGTGGTAGATGTCGAAGAGGATCTTCACCCGCGGGGAATTGACGCGCTTCATGACGTCCACGCCCCAGTAGTAGTGATCGAACATGTAGTCCTTGTGGTTGACCTTGCTGTTCAGGTACTCCATGCAGATCGTGACGCCCTTGTCTTCGGCGTGCGCCTTTACTTTATTCAGGAAGGCCACGCAGTTGTCGGCGCCCTCGGCATCCGGGGTGCTCTTGCGGTTGCCGGAGAAGGTGATGATGTTGGGGACGCCGTTGGCGGCGGCTTCGTCGATGGCGGCGTGCATCTTCGGCTCGAGCGCCTCGTGATTCTCCTTGCGGTTCAACGCCTCGGGAATGTTGCCGCCGGGGCCGGGCGGGTACATGGTCGGGATGAGCCCGTACTTCTTGAGCGTGGGCCAGTCGGCGGGTCCGATCAGGTCGTAGCCTTTGCAGCCCATGCGGGCGGCTTCGCGGCAGCTGTCCTCGAGACTCATGCCGCGGCCGAACACGCCGCGGGTGACCACCTGTTTCAGGCGCCCCTTGCGAGCCTGGGGCGCGGGCGTCTGGGCAGCAGCCACGGACGCCGCAATCGCGGGTAGGAAATCCCTTCTGCGCATTAATTGTCCTCGTCTGAAGAGCTTATCTTAATTCAACGCCGCGCCCGCCGCCGGCAGTTCCGGCAGCGGAAGCGGGAGGAGCGAACTTCGGATCCAGAATCCTGGCGATCTCGTCCTTCGCCGCCTGCAGGTGCGCCTTCGTCGTCACGTCGCTGGTACGGGCGAGCGAGGCCGTAATGGAAGTATTCAAGGCGCGAAGCTCGGCGCGATATAGCGGCTTTTCGTCGCCGGTTTGCGGCGGGCGAACGGCGCCGCGCGCGCCTCCCGATGGGAAAAGCGGCATGGCTGATGCCGCCGGCGGCGGGTTCAGCTTGCTGTTGACGGCCTGGAGGTACGAGCGCTGCAATTCCCGCCGGTAGGTATCGATCCTGACCTGCGGCGCGTCCAGTTCCTTCCAAAGGCCTTTGCGAACGGTGTCCAGAAACTCCACCGGAGAGTACGCCTGGTTCCCGTCCAGCGTCTGCTCCTCCACCAGCCGGGCCAACCGGGCGCTGGCCATCAGGTTCGTCAGGACGCGGCTTTGCACGGTGTGGATGCGGTCGATTGCCCCGACCGGCTCGATGCGGCGAAGAATTTCTTCATTGATCATCCAGCCCGGGGTGACGAACGCGTTGTCGAGCAGGAACTTCACCGCGGCCTGCTGGCGCTCCTTCGGGATCAGGCTGAAAATGCGGCCCTCCTGGCCGACCACCTTCTCCTGGCTGTTCAAACCGCCCACGACCCCCGCGACGTGGTTCATCTCCAGCGACCACTGGCTGATCATGCGGCCGTAGAGTTCCGCCAGGTCGTCATAGGTCTCGCCCTCTTTCCACGTGGTAGCGGGCATCAACATCTTAGAGACCCGCTCGAGGTTCTTGAGCCCCAGGGCGGTGGATTTGACGGGGTCGGCATCGCCGACGGCCTCGGTCTCCTCGCCGGGATCGGCGCCGTTCGAATTCGACGTGGAGAAACGCAGGTACGGCTTATCGTCCTGCTCCTTCGCCCACTGATCGAGTGTCGGCTTCTCGTCGTCGGACGTGGCTGCCCCGGGAATCGGCGCGTAGCCCCAGTGCGTGGCCCAGATGTCGTAGGGTCCGATGCGCGGGACCAGGTCGGCAACGTCGATGCCGTCTTCGGGTTGGGCCACGTAGTTGAATCGCGAATAATCCATGATCGAGGGCGCGTGGCCCATCGTGTGGACGAAGTTCTTGTCGCGAACCTTGTCCGCCGGGTACATGGAACTCGCCTTCATGTTGTGCTGGAAGCCTAGCGTATGGCCGACCTCGTGGGACACGACGTATTCGAGCAGCCGCCCCATCAGCTCATCCGGCAGCGGCAATTTGCGGGCGCGCGGGTCGAGCGGCCCGGCCTGCACGAAGTACCAGTCGCGGGCAAGGTTCATCACGTTGTGGTAGAACTGGATGTCCGCATTCAGAATCTCGCCGGTGCGGGGATCGGAAATATGCGGCCCGCTGGCGTTCTCGGTGGTGGAAGGCAGCCAGCGAATCACGGAATTGCGGACGTCCTCCGGGCTCCAGGACGGGTCTTCCTGCGGTGTGGGGGCCTTCTTCCCGATGATGGCGTTCTTGAATCCCGCGGCCTCGAAGGCCACGTTCCAATCTTCCACACCCTTGATCAGCCACGACACCCATTTGCCCGGAGTCGCGGCGTCGATGTAGTACACGATCGGCTTCACCGGCTCGGATACCGCGGCGCCGGGGTCCTTCTTTTCGAGCCGCCAGCGGGCGATGTAGCGCACGTGCTCCGCGCGGTAGTCGTCGTGGCTGAAATCCATGGTGCTGGTGGTGAAGTAGCCCACCCGCTCGTCGAACATGCGGGGCACCATGGGCTTTTCCGGCAGCTTGACCATGCTGTGATGCAGCACCACGGTGGCGCTGCCGGGGCGCATCTGGCCCATGCCGAACGCGCTGGTGGTCGAGCCTCGCCCGCCGGCGGCGCCGTTGGCGGAGCGGGTATACGTCACGGTGACTTCGGCTTCCACATTCTGCGGGTAGGGCGCGATGTGTTCGACGAAGGTGCGGGTGGCGTCCACCGCGGTCGCGCCCAGGCGCTGGCGCGCGCTGAACTCCTGCACGTCGCTGGTGAAGAGGCGCGTCACTTCGATCACCGGTGCGCCGTCCTTCGCGAACGCCGCTACCGGAAATGCCATCACGATCGAGTCGTTGTTTGCCGCCTTCACCGCCATGGCGATCGGCTGGCGGGGGTCGGCGGACAGGCCGTAGTTGATCTCGCGCAGCAGCACCCGGTTGCCCTTCAGCTCCCAGCGGACCACTCTGGTTGCCAGTTGCCCGCCGCCGTAGCCGGCGCCGAGGGTGGTTTTGGCGATCTGGGAATTCCAGAGCAGCTCTTTATCAAGCTCGGTTTTCGGGATTTCGTAGTAGTAGCGTTCCTTGATCTGGTGAACCGTGAAGAGACCCTTGCTTGTCTTGGCGTCCTTCGTGATGACGCGTTCATATGGTTGCGGCTCGGCGCTTGCGTTCGCGCCGGCGCCTCCGCCGCGGCCGGATCCTCCGCCCGTGGGAGGCTGCTGGCGTTGCGGGGTTTCGGGCGGCGTGTCCTGAGCGCAGAGCGCTACGGATGCAATCAGGCCCAACAAGACATAACGGGCTTTTCGGTTCATTTTCTCTCCTTACCAGAGCGGTGGAGATATAGTATCACCCGGCTTTGCCGCTTGGGCCGGCCGGAGCGGGCCGGAAAACTACTGTTTGGTCAGCAGGGCGGCTTTGACGGCCTGGGCGAGGCGGGCCGCGGAGTAAGGCTTTTGGATAAACCCCAGCAGCCGCTTACCCTCGAAGCGGCGAATGGCGTCGGCGGCATTATGTCCGCTCGAGAGGAGGACCCGGACGCCGGGTTGGATCAACTGCAGATGGCGCAGAGCCTCGTCGCCGCTCATCACCGGCATCGTCACATCCAGGATCACCAGCGAGACCTCGCCGGCGATGGAGCTGAAGAGATCGACCGCCGCCTTGCCGTTCTCGGCCAGGATTACACGATACCCGCACCGCTCGAGCATCGACTTGGCCGTTTGCCGGACGACCTGCTCATCATCGACGATCAGGATCGTTTGTGGCTCCTGCCCCGCGGACATCCCGCCGCGGGCGCCCTGCCCCATATCGTGCGCGGGAAGGAAGATCAGAAAAGTAGTGCCATTGCCGGGCGCGCTCTCCACCCGCAGTCCTCCCTTATGGCTGCGGACGATCCCCTGAGCGGCGGACAGGCCGAGACCCCGGCCGGTGAATTTCGTCGTGAAAAACGGCTCGAATATGCGGCCAAGGACGGCGCTGTCCATGCCGCAGCCGTCGTCACGTACTTCGATGGTCACATACCGGCCGGGAATGAGCTCCCGGCCGAGCCCGATTCCGTTCTGCGGGTCGTCGAAATCGAGATCCCGCACCCCGGTCGTTACGATCACGGTGCCGGTTCTATTTTCCCCGACGGCCTCGGCCCCGTTGATCACCAGGTTCATTACGAGTTGCCGGATCTGCGTGGCATCCGCCTCGACGGGCGGGAGATTATCCGCAAGCTCCAGCCGCAGTTCGACGGTGCGGGGGATCGAGCTTTGGATGAGCGCGCCGGTTGAGCGGATCAGCGAAGAGATCGAAACCGGCTCGACCACGTACTTGCCTTTTCCGGCATAGGCGAGCAACTGTCTGATGAGGTCGGCCGCCCGCTCGCTGGCTTCGAGGGCACGCTGCAGCGGATCGCGCGCAGGATGATTGGGCGACAGTTCTTCGGCGGCGAGCGAGGCGTTACCGATGATTCCCGTCAGCAGGTTGTTGAAATCGTGCGCGACCCCGCCGGCCAGGACGCCGAGGCTCTCCAGTTTCTGCGTCTCGCGGAACTGCTCCTCGAGACGCTTCCTCTCGGTGATGTCGTTGATGAAGGCGATGGCAGCCTCGGCCTCGTCGGAGGAGATGTAGCTCAGTGCGATCTCCACGGGGAACCGGGTTCCGTCCTTTCGCAGGCCGGAGAGGTCCAGGCCGTGCCCCATCGGGCGTGAGCGCGGGCTGGCGAAGTATTTCGAACGGTGCTGTGCGTGAGCCGCGCGATGGCTTTCCGGGATCAGCATTTCGAGCGGTCTGCCGGCCAGTTCGGCCCGATTGTACCCGAAAATGTCTTCCGCTTTCGCGTTGACGGTCTCGATCCGGCCTTCGCGGTCCACCGTAACGATGCCTTGCGAAGCCGATTCCACGTAGGCGCGGAGCTTGGCTTCGCTGTCGCGGACCAAAGCCTCGCTCCTCTTGCGTTCAGTGATGTCGCGTGCGATATGGGAAGCCCCGATCACCACGCCGTCCCCGGTGCGGATCGGCGAAATCGTGATGGAAACATCGATTGCCTCGCCATCTTTCCGGACGCGCACGGTTTCGAAGTGCTCGACGCGGATGCCGCGCCGGATCTGGTCGAGAATTTCGCTTTCTTCATCGGGCCGGTCCGTTGGCAGGAGGAAGACCATGGACCGGCCCCTTGCTTCGGCGGCGGTATATCCGTAAATGCGCTCGGCGGCGGCGTTCCAGGTTAGAACCCGGCCATCCAGCGTTTTACTGATGATGGCGTCTTCGGAAGCTTCGACGATAGCCGCGAGGTAGGAGGCCGAGAGATCGGATGTATCACTAATCCGGGCGGATCCGCTTCCCATACGCCGATCTCATTATCCAGGAAGGAAACCACCCATGTTAACTGGACCCGAGGCCAAAATGTGCCGAACGAAACAAAAGACCTATCTCAGGCGCAGGCTGTTCGTCACCACCGTCACGCTGGATGCGGCCATGGCGGCGGACGCCAGCATCGGCGAGAGTAAGCCGAGCGCCGCGACCGGGATACCGATGGTGTTGTATGCGAAGGCCCAGAACAGGTTCTGGCGAATGATACGCATCGTCCGCCGCGAAAGCTCCATCGCTTCCGGCACGCCGTTCAGGTCGCCGCGCATCAGCGTGATGTCGCCGGCTTCCATGGCGATGTCGGTGCCGGAACCCATGGCGATCCCCAGGTCCGCCTGGGCCAGCGCCGGCGCGTCGTTAATTCCATCCCCTACCATCGCGACGCGGCCGGCGGCCTGGAGCTTTTTGATCTCCGCCACCTTTCCGTCCGGGAAGACCTCGGCTAGGACGTGGTCGATTCCCGCTTCCCTGGCGATCGCCTCCGCCGCGGCACGGCGATCGCCGGTGATCATCCAGACCTCGAGCCCGAGGCGGCGCAGACGTTCGATGGATTGGCGCGCTTCGGGCTTGATGGTGTCCGCGATCTCGATCGACCCGGCGGGATTTCCGTCCACCAGGACTGTGATGCCGGGCCGCCCGACCTCGACGACGCGTGCTCCGATCCGCGCGCGCACGCCCAGCCCGGTCCTGGCGGTGAATTCGGTACTGTCCTCCAGCGCGATGCCACGCCGTTCCGCGGCCTCCACGATGGCACGCCCCAGCGGATGTTCCGAGTAACGCTCGGCGCTGGCGGCGAGCCCGAGAACCTCCGTCTCGGTGAAACCGGCGGCGGGGACTATCCGCGTCACTTCCGGTTTACCGTGGGTGATTGTGCCGGTCTTGTCGAGCACGATGGAGGTAATCCGGTGCGCCATCTCGAGGGCTTCGCCGCCTTTGATCAGGATGCCGCGCTCCGCCCCGCGTCCCGTTCCCACCATGATGGCGGTGGGGGTGGCCAGGCCCAGGGCGCACGGGCAGGCAATGATCATGACGGCTACGGCGTTCACCATGGCGGTGGCGAACGGCGCAAAGAAAATCCAGACGGCGAAGGTCAGGATGGCCGCGGCGAGGACTCCGAGTGTGAAATAGCCGCTGACGACGTCCGCCAGCCGGGCCACCGGCGCGCGCGAACCTTGCGCCCGCTTCACCATTTCGACCATCTGCTGCAACACCGTCCCGCGACCCACTTTCGTGGTGGTGTAGCGCAGGCTTCCCGAACGGTTGATGGTGCCGGCGAATACAGCCGCACCGGCAGCTTTTTCCACCGGCAGGCTTTCGCCGGTCAGCATCGATTCGTCAACCGCCGATTGCCCTTCCGTAACCGTACCGTCCACCGGGATGCGCTCGCCCGGCCTGACCACCACGGCGTCGCCGGTCCGGACCTCTTGAACCGGAACCTCGACTTCCACTCCTTCGCGCAGCAGGCGGGCCGTTGGCGGCTGGAGGTCCATCAGCCGGCGGATCGCTTCCGAGGCGCGTCCCCGGGCCTGTGCTTCCAGCATGCGCCCCAGCAGAATCAGGGCGATGATTACCGTGGCAGCCTCAAAATACACCATGTGGGAACCGCGAACGGTCTCGACCAGCGAGTAAACAAAGGCCGTACCGGTGCCCAGCGCGATCAGGGTGTTCATGTTCGCCGCGCCGTGGCGCAGGGCCTTCCAGGCTCCCGTGTAGAACGGAGCGCCGGCATAGAAAACCACCGGAAGGGCGAGCGCCAACTGCACCCACGGGAGACGGTGCAGCATCCCCAAAACCATCACCGGGGCGGCGAACGCCACTGCCACGATGAATCGCAGCCTGTATCCGAGGTCGTCGGCGCCGGGGCGGACTTCCTTTTCGGGAACGCCATACCCCAGATCCTCGATGGCAACGACGAAATCAGAGAGGGTGACCCGGTCGGGATTGTATTCGATGGTGGCGGTGTTGGTGGCCAGATTGACCTTGACGCGCTCCACTCCCGTGGTTCCCGCGAGGGTGCGCTCGATCGTCCGGGCGCAGGCGGCGCACGACATTCCGGAAACGGGCAGGTCCACGCGCTCCGGGGTGGTTACGTTCATGCCGGGACTTCGTAGCCGAGCTGCCTGACGGCATTGGCAATCGTCTCGGGTTTCACCAGCGCCGGATCGTACTCCACACTAGCGCTCGACCCGGCGAGGTCCACCGTCGCCTTCGTCACCCCCGGCACCCCCGAGAGCTTCCGTTCCACGCTGCGCGCGCAATTCCCGCAAGTCATTCCCATAACGGGCATCTGTAACATTTCCACGGCCATACCTATATGATGCAACCATGGGCCATACTGTCACAGGGGAGAAATGATTTTTGCCGATGTCCGCCTGGCCAGACGCGTGGAAGCCGCGGAAGCCGCCAACGCCCGGGGGTGCAGCCTGCGGGACGGCGGGGATGTTCTGGAGATAGCCGGGGGCTGCGCCATTTTCATGGGTGTGGATTCCCCGCTGACGCAAACGCTGGGGATCGGGTTGGATGGGCTCGTGAACGTTCGCGAGGTCCGGCTGCTCGAATCGTTCTTCCGCAGCCGCGGAGGCAAGGTCTCGATCGATCTGTGTCCGTTGGCCGATCCGGGGTTGCTGACGATCCTGGCGGACCGGGGATACCGGCCGGTCGAGTTCAATAACGTGCTGTTCAGGCGGCTCTCCGGCGCCGCCGCGATTCCCGGGCCGCGCGTCCGCGTCGCGTTGGCGGATGAGGCGGATCTCTGGTCCCGAACCGTCGGCCGCGGCTATTTCGACCAAGCGGACCTGAGTGAGAGCGAAATGGACGTGGGGCGAGCCATTTTCGCGATGCCCGGCGCCCTTTGCTACCTGGCCATCGCCGGCGAGGGCGAACCGGCCGGAGGAGCCGCCGCAGCCATCCACAGCGGGCTGGCAACCTTGTTCGCCGACAGCACCATTGCTGCCTTCCGCCGCACCGGGCTGCACCAGGAACTGATTGCGGCGCGGATCGGTGACGCGATTGCCCGGGGTTGCGACTCCGCGACCGCCGCCACCCTTCCCGGGAGCCCATCGCAGCGGAACTACGAGCGCATGGGTTTCGAAGTGATATACACGCGGGTCACGCTGGTCGCCTGAATTTAATTGAGAGCTTCGGTCCGCTTGCGGCACAACCGTTCCTACCGTGCGATTCGATTCGCTGTTGACGGTGTTGCTTATCCCGGTTGCGCTCTGGATCCTGGTGAGCGGCTTGGACGATCTGTGGATCAGCCTGGTCTACTTTTTCCTGCCGCGACGGCGGAACGGCCGGGCCGTGCCGCACGACCTGCCCATCTCCGAGCGGCGCATCGCCATCTTCGTGCCTTTGTGGCACGAAGACGCCGTGATCGGCCAAATGCTCGACCGTAATCTGTCGGTCATTCCATACCGCCGGTACGAAATCTTCGCCGGCGTCTATCCGAATGATTCCGCCACCATCCGGGCCGTCAGCGAGGCCGCCCGCCGGCACCCCCGCGTCCACCCGGTGAACTGCCCGCATGAAGGGCCGACATCCAAGGGCGACTGCCTCAACTCGATCTACCGCGGCATGAAGGCGTTCGAGCGACGCCAGGGCGTGCATTTCGACATAGTCGTGACGCACGATGCCGAGGACCTGATCCACCCCGAATCGCTGGACGTGATCAACCGGCTGTCGCGGGAGTACCAGATGGTGCAGGTTCCCGTCCTTCCTCTGCCGACGGGCTCCTCGGAATTGACGCACGGCTTATATTGCGACGAATTTGCCGAATACCAGTCCAAAGACATCCCGGTCCGCCAGTTTCTCGGCGGCTTCCTGCCGTCGAACGGAGTCGGAACGGGTTTTGAACGTACCGCGCTGGATAGCCTGGCGCGCCGGCATGGCGGAAAGGTATTCGACCCCATCTGCCTGACGGAGGACTACGAGAACGGGTACCGGCTGCACTCCATGGGTTACCGGCAGACATTCGTTCCCCTCGATTTCGATGGCGCGACACTGCCCGCCACGCGGGAATATTTTCCCCGCTCGTTTCAGCGCGCAGTCCGGCAGAGAAGCCGTTGGGTGGCGGGCATCGTGCTCCAGGGCTGTCAGTTTCATGGCTGGCCGCGGCGGCAGTTCTACTGGTTCTTTCGCGACCGAAAAGGGCTGATCGGCAACCTGCTCTCTCCGTTTGGGTTTCTCTTCCTGCTGGCGGGGATCGCGGCCGGTCCGCGCGTGCTTTCGGAGTGGATGCTGCAGGTCTGCCGGATCAATCTGGCGATTTCGGCGATTCAGATGACCATCCGGGCGAAGTGCGCCGCGCGCATCTACGGGTGGAGATTTGCGTTCGGGGTTCCCGTGCGTATCTGCTGGGGCAACCTGGTGAACTTCTGGGCCACGGCGCAGGCCATTCGCCAGTTTGCCGCCGCGTACCGCCGGGGAGATAACCTGGCGTGGGCGAAGACCGACCACATCTATCCGCCGGCTGATGGCCAGCTGCGCGAAGTCCCGGAGGTTTCCGAAATCAGCGCTTAGGCTGAAGCCGTCAAAGGGGCGATTGTGCGATCCAACTCGCTATCCGACCACCCGTCCACGTGGACGTTCCGGTGGAGGCTCCACTCTTCCACGTGGCTGAGCGATTCCCCGGGCGCGAGCGTCCGAAGCGGGCCGAGCGTTTCGATCTCCAGCATATCGGCGTTCGTGAACGTCTCGAACGAGCAGCCGAAATCCGGGTACCGGCCCGGATCGCCCGGCGCCTCGCAGCGCTTCACGAAAAGCTCGCCGTGGAGCAGATACGCTCCCCAGGTGCGCGGATGAAAGCTGCCCAGTTTTTGCGGCACCGGGTTGTTCGGATCCTGCCGCAGCACCAGGTACTTCTTGAGCAGCAGCCAGCGGCGGTCGGAGAGGTTCGTGAAGGGCCACATCACCAGCGGATTGCTGGGGGCGAGCATTTCCGGGTGGGTGCCTCGCGGCGGAAATCCGTGGATTCCCACCCCGCCGGGCGCCATCATGCTGAGTGCCCACGGCGCCACGGTCACCGGCCCTGAACCGGCATTCCGGATGCGGTGACGGACGGTGACGCGGGTTCCGGCCGGGGCCATCTCGACGGTCAACTGCTTTTCCAGCCCCGTCAACTCTTCCACCGGTTGCGTCGCTTCGAGCACCTGGCCGCGGATCTCGACTTTCACAGGGGAATTGTCGGGCGCGTAGGTTCGGAGCGGATCTTCCGGAGCCGCCCAGATGCGGTGACCGCCGCGCAACTGCCAGGTGGGCTCTCCGGACTTGCCCAGCCCCTCCTCAAATTCCTTGAAGAAGTTCCGGCCCCCGGCGAAGCCGTAGCGCATGATGCGCGGGCCGATATCGGACGTGATGACCGCTTCCGCCTCGCCATTCGCGATGAGGTAAGAGTTGGGCCACCCTTGGTAATTGATTTTTTCGATTTTCACCAAGCGCTAGAATACCGCGCTTACAGCGTGGCCGCGCCGATCAGTACAAGCCCGGCGGCATAACCCACCAGCATCAGCGCCAGGTATTTCGATGTGCCCGCGGGCGCTGTGCGGAATTCCCGCCAGATCAGCAGGCCCCAGAGCGCCGCCACCAGGGTGGCCCCCTGTCCGAGCGCGTACGAGATCGCCGGTCCCGCCACGCCCGAGGCGATCACGTTGAGGCAGAGCGCCAGCATCCAGATGCACCCGCCCAGAATCCCGATCAGGTGCAGACGCGCGCTGCCGCGAAAGTAGGCGGCGTATTTCAGACCGCCGGCGCGAAGGAAGATCGTGTTCCAGATGAAGTTGCTGGCCAGCACGCCAACCCCGAAAAATGCCAGCGCCGTGTAGGGCGTCAGGGTGCCCGCCGCGATCAGGCGGAAGTCCGGCGAAATCGAGCGCATCAACTGGGGATAGAACGAACCCATGATGCAGCCCGCCACCGCCGAAAAGATCAGCCCTCGCAGGGGACTCCGGCCGCCGCCATGCGGAAGGCGGCGGTGTGCCGTTCCGGAGAGCACCATCGCCACCACGATCAGCGCCATCCCGCCGAAAAGCAGCGCAGGGTTGCCCTTCGGGGTAGCCAGATAGCTTTCGACGGTTCCGATGACCAGCGCGAGCCCCACGCCCACGGGGAACGCCACGGACATTCCGGCGGCATCGATCCCTACTACCAGCAGAATGTTCGAAAGGTTGAACAGCGCTCCGCTGAGCAGGGCCGGCCAGATGAACGGCGTAGCAGCCGAACGGAAGTTTTCCAGGGTCGAGCCGCCTCCCAACCCGAACGCGAACACGATTCCAAACAGGAACACGCCGATCGCGTAATCCCAATAGAACAGCTCGAACGGCCACTTCTCTTTACCCGCGAGCTTCTGGGTGTTCGCCCACGACCCCCAACCGAGCATTGTGACAATGCAAAAGAGGATGGCTACCGGAAGGCTGTCAACGATAAACATGGTCTGGTCTTTCTCGAAGCCGAGACTTCAGAGTAGTCCAGAGACCTGGGGGACACAAGCGAGTAGCCGTTTCAGGTATTCCGCCGCGCCCGGCTCTCCCTCGCGGGGAGCCCATGGGGCGAAATCCTTGTCGGTGGTGGGGGAGTAGGGACCCGGTTTGACCTCGTAGCAGACGGCCTCGGGCGAGAGCACGGCGAGCGTGTGCCACACGCCCGCCGCGACATCGATTCCCGGCTGCCGGCCGCCCAGGGTATGGACGGTGCGGACGTCGCCGGAATCGTCGAAGGTGAAAAACGCTATCTCGCCCGTAAGCACTACAAACGCTTCCGGTTTGGGCGGCGCCGTGTGGCGGTGCGGCGTAACGTAGGTTCCGCGCACCATTACGTTGAGAAAGCGGTTCGGGCTCTCCTCGGGGCTTCCGTGAAAATTATGATTCACGCGCAGCCTCGGGGACTGCCTCGCCCGTTCAATGAGAGTTGCGAATAAAGCGTCGTTAATTAGCTGGATTTGCCGTTCGCTCATGCGGCGGACGTTTCCAGCCTACCATGGTTGTCGCAGTGATTCCCGTGGGGATGATGCAGTTGCCCGTTTACCAGATAGTCCTCGTGATTCCCGTGTGGAACGCGTTCGTGGCCGCAGTTCGGCCCGTGCTGGTGAGTCCCGCAATTCAGTTCCGGAGTGCAGCGTTCGGGGTTGGCGTCTCCCGCGTTGATGCGGTGATCATCGACGTGGTCGCCATGGATGTGATGCATGTGGCCGTCGTGCAGGTAATCGGTGTGACCATCGTGCTCGACGGCGGTATGTCCACAATTCGGCCCATGCTGATGGGCGTGTCCTTCGTGACGCGTGCAGGTTGCCATGCTAGGGTTAGCCATTGATGTCTCCTGTTGTAGGATCGTTCGCCGGCCGTCAGTGGTCAATGTGACATGGTGCCCTAAGTAACCCGTGCCGGGGTCAAACAGGACTGGGCAGCACGCTTGTTCTAGCCGACGATCTTCCGGTACTTTTCGTACGCCCGGTCCCACTGGGCCGAAGGCCTCGGCTCGACCGTAACGGGCGGGAACGAGTGCCGGACGACCTCCCGGATAGCGTCGAGGCCGCTCAGTTCGCCGGCTCCCATCGCCTGAACCAGAATGTTTCCGATCGCCGTCCCTTCGCTTGGCCCGGCGATTACGCGCCTTCCGGTACAGTCCGCCACGAACTGGTTGAGCAGCGTGTTCTTCGACCCGCCCCCGACGATGTGGATCACCTCCACCCGGCGGTCCGCCACCTTCTCCATGCCTTCGAGGACGTGCCGGTAACGCAGCGCGAGACTTTCCAGGATGGAACGCGCGAATTCCGCTTGCGTGGCGGGAGGCTCCTGCCCGGTCCGGCGGCAATGCGCGGCGATCTGGGCAGGCATTTCCCCCGGCTCGATAAACGCGTCGGGGTTGATCGTGACACGGAAGGGGGGCGCCTGGGCGGCCATGCGCGCCAGTTCCTCGTAGGAGTACTCCGCTCCGGCGTCCTTCCAACAGCGGCGGCATTCCTGCAACAGCCACAGACCGGCGATGTTCTTCAACAGGCGGATTTTGCCCTCCACCCCCACTTCGTTGGTGACGTTCAGCTCCTGGGCCTGCCGGTCCATTACCGGACGATGCAGTTCCAGTCCCAGCAGCGACCATGTTCCGGAGCTGATGTAACACCAGTGCTCGTGCTTTTTGGCCGGCACCGCGGCCACCGCCGCCGCCGTATCGTGCCCAGCGGTTGCGTAAACGGGAATGTGCGGCGCATCCAGCAGCGTTCCGAGCTTCGTCCCCGGGGTCACCAACGGGCAGAGAAACTCCGCCGGAAGATCGAGCCGCTTCAGGAGTTCCGTGCACCAGGTCATCTCCACGGGACTGAAGAACTCGGTGGTGCTCGCGATGGTGGTTTCGGAACGGGCTACCCCGGTGAGCCAATAGTTGAACAGGTCGGGGATGCTCAGCAGGCATTTTGCCTGTTCCAGGGCCGGGTCTTTCGCCAGCTTCATCGCGTACAATTGCACCAGCGAGTTGATCTGCATGTGCTGGATGCCGGTGTAGGAGAACACATCCTCCGGCGGGACCACCCGGAACAGTTCTTCCATGGCCGCCAGGTTCCGCGGATCGCGATAGTGCCGCGGGCGTCCGATCAGCCCGCCGTCGGCGCCGATGAGCCCGAAATCGACCCCCCAGGTATCTACCCCCACGCCATCGAGACGGAGGTTGCGCTCTTTCGTGGCGATGTCGATCCCTTTCTCCATTTCGTGCCACAGCTCAGTGGAGTTCCAGAACATCGCGGAGCCTTCGCGCACCGGAACATTGGCAAACCGGTGCAACTCCTCCACCGTGAGGCGGCCGCCGGAGAGGGTGCCTACGATTGCGCGGCCGCTCTCGGCGCCGAGATCAAACGCCAGGTACTGTCCCATAGAACGTTATGATAGCGGGCATACCCGTGTAAGGAGATAGAAAATAATGAATTTCGAGCCCCAGTACGCCTCCGGCGCTCCCGCCTTCCTGTTCGACTTGGATGGGACCCTGGTGGACAGCGTGTACCAGCACGTGCTGGCCTGGCGCGACGCGCTGGAGCGCGCGGGCCTGCCGCTCGCCGTATGGCGGATACACCGCCAGATCGGCATGAGCGGCGGACTCTTCGTAAGCGCTCTGGCGCGCGAAACCGGCCGCGACCTCGACGAGCAGCAGGTCGCCGACGTGCAACGCTGGCACGGCGAAGCTTTCCGCCAATACTCGGGGCAGGTGCGGCCGCTGCCCGGCGCCCGGGAACTGCTGGCAAGCCTGGCGGAAGCCGGAGTTCCCCATGCCATCGCCACCAGCGGCTATGCGGAAAACGCGGCGCCGTCGCTGAAGATCCTGGGGGTTGCGCCGGAGGTGCCGATCGTCACCCGCGACCAGGTGGGCCATGCCAAACCGGACCCGGATCTCTTTCTCGCCGCGGCCGCGAAACTGAAGGTGCCCATCGAAAATTCCGTAGTGGTGGGAGACAGCATCTGGGACTTGCTGGCCGCACGCCGCGCCCGCGCGCTCGGGATCGGCCTGATGTCCGGCGGCTACGGCGCGGATGAACTGGATCGCGCCGGTGCCTATCGTGTTTACCAGGACCCGGCGGACCTGCTGGCCCACCTCTACGAGATCGGCGTCAGGAACGTTTGAGCGGTTAGTCCTCGGCCGTGTTCTTCATGGGCGCCACCGGCGAGACGGAGGCCGGTACCGCACTGCCGGTGATCAGCATGGCAGTCCGGCTGAACGAGATGTACTGGAATCCCCATTGCACGAACACCAGCACGCGGTTTCGAAACTCCACGATGTACATCAGGTGAATGAACACCCAAACCAGCCACGCCGGCAAGCCGGAGAGGTGCAGGCCGAAGATGTTGGCAACGGCCGCGCCGCGCCCGATCACCGCCAGGTCTCCTTTGTCGCGGTAGTGGAAGGGCTTCAGTTCGCGCGAACCTTTCAGCCGCTCGATAATCGCGTGCGCGGCATAAGCGCCGCCCTGGATCGCCACCTGCGCCACGCCGGGCAGGGAAGTGCCGTCCGGCCGCCGCGCGTCGGCGAGGTCGCCCACCACGAAAATTTCCGGATAACCGGGCACGGTGAGATCGGGGTTGACCAGGATCCGCCCTTCGCGATCGGTCTGCGCGCCGGTGCGGTCAGCCAGCGTGCGGCCGAAGGTGGTTGCCACCACGCCACCCGCCCACAACACCGTTTGCGCGGACAGGCGCTGCGAAGGGCCATCCGGGGCTTTGAAATCGACACCGTCCCCATCCACGCCCACCACGCGTACACCGGTTCGCACCCGCACGCCCAGGCGGATCAGCGAATCCAGCGCCTTTCGCGACAGGTCTTCGGGGTAATGCGCGAGCACCCGGTCCGAACCGTCGAGGAGGAAGATCTGCGATTCTTCGGGCCGGATCGAGCGGAAGTCGTCCTTCAGCGTGTGGCGGGCAATTTCGCCCAGAGCCCCGGCCAGCTCAACGCCGGTGGGTCCGCCGCCCACGATCACGAACGTCAGCCAGGAGCGGCGCAACTCCGGATCTTCCACGCGCTCCGCTGCTTCAAACGCGTACAGGATCTTGTGGCGCATGGCGGTGGCATCCTCCACGGTCTTCAGGCTGGGAGCCCACTCGCGCCACCGGTCGTTTCCGAAGTACGAGGTTTTCGACCCGGTGGCGACGATCAGGGAGTCGTAATCGAACGTCTCCCCGTCGCGCATCGTGAGCCGCCGCGAACCCGGGTCGATGTCCTGTACCTCTCCCAGCAGCACGCGAATGTCTTTGCGCCTGGTCAGGATTTCGCGGAGCGGAGCGCTGATGTCGGCCGGGGATAGCGCGCCCGTGGCCACCTGGTAAAGCAGCGGCTGGAACAGATGGAAGTTGCGGCGGTCGATCAGCGTGACGTCTACAGGCGCGCGGCCCAGTTTGCGCGCCGCATAGAGCCCGCCGAATCCCCCACCGAGAATCAGCACCCGGTGCCGTGCCACGATTGCGTTCCCTCCGCTCGTGAAAATCCTACGGGTTGTCGATCGTTCTAGGCCTTCGTCAGGCCCAAACCGGGACGTTTCGGCAAGATCAGCTTGCCCTTTTCCACCAACACGCCATGGAACGGGTCGTTGCCGATCAGCAGGTTGCCGTCGAGATCGGCGTAGTTCACCAGGGGCGAGAGGTGCGCCGCGGCGGTGACCGAGACGGAGCTCGAAATCATGCACCCCAGCATGGTCTTCATCCCCAGCGCTTTGGCGATCTGGATCATGCGCAGCCCTTCGAGCAAGCCGCCGCTTTTGTCGAGCTTGACGTTGACGCCGTCGTAGGCTTCCTTGAGTTTGGGAATATCGGCCGCGTGCTGGCAGGCTTCGTCCGCGATGATCGGAATGTGTACCCGGCTGCGCACCCAGCGGGTCTCTTCGATCATTTCCGCCGGCATCGGCTGTTCGATGAACTCGACGCCCTGCGTCTCCAGCCAGTTGATCTTGCGGACGGCTTCTTCCTTATCCTTCCACCCTTCGTTGGCGTCCACGCGCAGGGGCTTTTTGGTGACGCTGCGGACGGCCTCGATGGTCGGCTCGTCGGTCGAGAGACCCACCTTCACTTTGAGGATCGGGTAATCCGCGGCTTCGCGCGTCTTCTGCTTGGTGATCTCGGGGGTGTCGATCCCGATGGAAAACGTGGTCAGCGGAGCGTCATTGGGATCGAGTCCGAAATAGGTGTACAGCGGGATTCCGAGCTTTTGTCCCACCCAGTCCATGAGCGCGATATCGATGGCCGCCTTGCCGGCCCATTCGCCGGGCACGCGATGGAACACCTCGGCCATGATCTTCTCGAACTGCATGGGATTGGCCTCGAGCAGCAGACCGCGGACCGATTCTACGGCTTTGCGCGCGCTTTCGGCGTCCTCGTGATAGCGGACGATGGGCGCGCCTTCGCCGTGGCCGGCCAAGCCATCCCGCTCGTACGTGGTGTGCAGCGTGTCGCGGTACTCGCTGGACGACATGGTGGTGGTCCAGGTGTGCCGCAGTTTCAGCCGGACGATTTTCGCGGTCAGGGCGGGTCCGGTTGACGCGGGCAATTTCACCGCAGCCGCGGGGAGCGCCGCTGCCGTTTTCATAAAACTCCTGCGATTCATCGATTCATCTCCGAGGCGCTCGGCCGTGCGGCGACGGGTCTTCGCATCGCGACCAGCAGTTGCGTCCAGTGCGGCTCGCTCAAGTCGTCGATCCGCACCATGGGGGTTTTGTAAGTGGTGGCGTTGATGAACTTATCGTTGCCCAAATACATGCCGGTGTGAGTGATGTGGGTGGCCGATTTTCCGAAGTACAGCAGGTCGCCGGGCTGCAGGTCTTTGCGCCGCACCGGTTCCACTCCGCTCCAGTCGGCCTGCGGCTGGGCATCGCGCGGCATCAGGATACCCCGCTGCCGCTCCAGCATCTGCGTGAAGCCCGAGCAGTCGTAGCCATAACTCGAACTGCCGCCCCAGGTATAGGGCAGCCCCAGGAAGCGCTTGCCGAACTCCACCATCTGCGGAATGCTCATGGGCTTGGGGTCGAAAGCGAGATCCCCGGTCTGCACCCAGGCCATCCGGCCGTCGGGCAGTTTCACCTCCGCCCAGCGGTCCTTATCGGAAACGACTTCGAGCCTGGTTTCGAACGGGACGGTGAGCAGCGGCGCGTGCCTGGTGACACTGTCTTCGCGGTAGAGATGCGCAAACAGGCTGCGGACTTCGGCCACCCGGCCCGCGGTGGCGTAGCTTTTGCCTGGGAGCAATTGGCCTGCGGGGACCCAGCCGGTGTAGGTGTCGGCGGTCTGAATGCGCGCCCACCCTTCCTGCTGTTCGACGATCCCTACGTTGGCGCCGTATATGGCCTGCGAGACGACGCTGGCGTCTTCGCTCGGCTTGGCGTACATGTTTGCTACTGGTTGCAGCACCACGGCATGCGGCAGTGCCGCCGCAAAGAGTGCAATCACCGCGATTCCCGACATCTACTACCAGCGTACCGCACGATTCGGGAGAGATCGGCCGGTCTCCGCCACTTACATGTACATGCCGCCGTTGACCGCCAGCACGTGGCCGGTGATGTAGGCGGCGTCTTCGCTGGTCAGGAACTTCACGGCGTTGGCGATATCCTCCGGCTTGCCCATGCGCCCGAGCGGCACCGACGCCAGGATCTTCGCTTTCACTTCTTCCGGCAGGACGGCAGTCATGTCGGTAGCGATATACCCGGGCGCCACCGCGTTCACCGTAATGCCGCGGCTGGCCATTTCCTGCGCGAGGGCCTTGGTCAATCCGATGAGGCCGGCTTTCGAAGCGGCGTAATTCGCCTGTCCGGCGCTCCCTGCCTGCCCGACCACCGAGGAAATATTGACGATTCTGCCCCAGCGGTTACGCATCATACAGGGCAGCACCTGCTGGATGCACTGGAACGCACCGTTGAGGTTGATGTCGAGCACGAGGTCCCAGTCCGATTGCTTCATCCGTACGGCGAGGCCGTCGCGGGCGATCCCGGCATTGTTGACCAGCACGTCGATGCGGCTCTTCTCCTGGAGCACCTTCGCGAAACCCGCTTTGACGGATTCCTGCGAGGTCACGTCCAGGTTGACGGTGATCGCCTCTCCGCTGCAAGCGCGGATCTCCTCGGCCACCTCTTCGTTCTTTTCGACTTCCGGGGAGGCGACCACGATATTGAAGCCGCTCCGGCAGAGCGTCAGGGCGATCGCCCGCCCAATTCCGCGGCTCGCGCCTGTAACGACGGCAACTCGGTTGAACATTCTCTCTCCTACAGAGGTATTGGTATTAAACTCACATCATAACGTATGGCATATCGCGATCTGCGCGAATTTATTCGCGCGCTGGAACTCCAAAACGAACTCAAGCGCATTCCGTTCGAGGTCGATCCGATCCTGGAAATCACCGAATTCGCCGACCGCGCCGTAAAACAAGGCGGGCCCGTGTTGCTTTTCGAAAAACCGAAGGGCTATAGCGTCCCGGTGCTGATCAACGGTTTCGCTTCCATGCGCAAAATGGAAATCGCGCTCGAAGTCGGAAACGTGGACGAAGTGGCGGCGCGCATCGTGGAGTTCCTGGAGATGCGCATGCCGGAGGGGCTGATCGGCAAGCTTAAAATGCTTCCGAAACTCGCGGAAATGGGGGCATTTTTTCCGAAGATCGTGTCGAAAGGCGCCTGCCAGGAGGTCGTCCGCACGGACGGTTTTTCCCTGCTGGACTACCCGATTTTGCAGTGCTGGCCCGAAGACGGCGGGCGGTTTATTACGCTGCCACTGGTTTTTTCGAAGAATCCGGACACGGGCAGGCGCAACTGCGGCATGTACCGGATGCAGGTCTTCGACGAACGCACCGCGGGGATGCACTGGCAAACACATAAGCAAGGCGCGGAGCACTATCGCCGGATGCGGCAACAGGGCGCAGCCCGGATGGATGTCGCGGTGGCGATCGGCGCGGACCCGGCCACGATGTATTCGGCCATTCTGCCGCTCCCCCCGGATCTGGACGAAATGATGATCTCCGGCTTCCTTCGCCAGAGCCCCGTGGAGATGGTGAAGTGCAAGACCTCGGATCTGGAAGTGCCCGCCAACGCGGAGATCGTCCTCGAAGGCTACGTGGAATTGGGCGAGACGCGGACGGAGGGGCCGTTCGGCGATCACACCGGGTTCTATTCCCTGGCCGACGAGTACCCGGTATTCCATGTGACGTGCATCACGCAGCGCGAGGATCCCATTTACGCCACAACGATCGTAGGGCCCCCGCCGATGGAAGACTATTACATGGGGAAAGCCGTCGAGCGGATCTTTCTGCCCCTGATGCGAATGCAGCTTCCCGAAGTCCGGGATATCTCAATGCCGGCCGAGGGTGTGTTTCACAACCTGATTCTGGTATCGATCCGCAAGTCGTACCCGGGCCACGCACGGAAAGTGATGCATGCGATCTGGGGCACGGGCCAGGCGATGTTCTCGAAAGTGATCGTGGTGGTGGACGAAGACGTGGACGTCCAGAACTATCGCGAAGTCGCCTGGAAGGCGCTGAACAACATCGATCCGCAGCGGGATATCGAGATGGTGCTGGGGCCTGTGGACTCGCTCGACCACGCCAGCCGGCTGCCGAACTTCGGCTCGAAGATGGGGATTGACGCCACGCGCAAGTGGAGCGGAGAAGGCTTTACGCGGCCGTGGCCGGGCGTCATCTCCATGTCGCAGGATGTCAAAGCCAGGGTGGATGCCCTCTGGAAGCGCGCCGGGTTCGTCTCCTGAGCAGTTTGTTCGGGCGATGTGATACGATTGAAAGCATCCAACTTGCGGCGGCTTTAGCTCAGGTGGTAGAGCGTCGGATTGTGGTTCCGAATGTCGCGGGTTCGAATCCCGCAAGCCGCCCCATCAACCCCAACAAAGTAGACCCGAAGCCGGGTTATTTTCCTCACGAGTTTTTCGCCGGGACCGGCGGTCTTCAGCCGGCCCAAATATCATTCCACGAACGAAACATCGTTCGAAGTTGTAAGTTACCTTGCAAGTCATGTTGTATTTGACTTATCGAACGGGTGTCACCTTACAACCCGCGGAGAAGTGTGATTCTGTTGATCTTGACTACCACCCGGTAAGCAGCCAAACTACGAATACCAGAGAGACGGCACAGAATTCTGGTACGGCCAGGCCCGCAGGGGTGGAGAGGGCAAATGGGGCTCCGATGGCGGTAGCATGCCGCAAAAATGGAGCCCGGCGCGGATAGCTGCCGGGTCCACCACTGCCGTTACCATTTCAAATCGGAGGAGCGATGCACGACTGCGCCATCGGTGCGCAATGGTTTGCCGTGCGAACGGCGACGGGGCGCGAAAGATCGGTTTCCGACCTTCTGGGCCATAAAGGCTACGAAGAGTTCCTTCCCATTTATCGCGTTAAGCGCCGTTGGTCCGACCGCATGAAGGAACTGGAACTTCCGCTGTTCCCGGGATACCTGTTCTGCCGGTTCCCGGTCGGCAGGCGGCTTCCCATCCTGGTTACGCCCGGTGTCCAGTCGATCGTGGGCTACGGGCGTACGCCAACTCCCGTCCGGGATGAAGAAGTGGACGCGCTCCGGAGAGTTGTGCAATCGGGCGTGCAGGCGATGCCTTATCCGTACCTGGAAGTCGGGCAGCGAGTGGAAATCCGCGAGGGTTCCCTCGCGGGGGTTCAGGGGATTCTCCTGCAAATCAAAAACTCATGGCGCCTCGTGCTTTCGGTGGAATTGCTGCGCAGATCGGTGGCGGTCGAGGTCGATCGCGCCGTGGTGCAACCTGCTCTTCGTGAAGCCGAGCGGTGCGCGCGGAGGGCTGCGGCGGGCGAATCGAGTGCCGCGGAGTGACGGCGGCCGGCCTTTCGGCTGTGGCGTAACGGAGAACCGGTGTCGGTTTTGAGGAGCAGGACGAGATTGGTGACCTTCCGTCTGGATCCCGAGGAGTATGCAACCCTGCGGCGCGTGTGTGTCAGCGCCGGCGCCCGCAGCATCTCGGAATTCGCGCGCGAGGCCGTACTTTCCAGCGTGGAATCCGGCGGCGCGGGTAAGTCGTCGCTCGAAGGCGACCTGGCGACACTTACCGGGCGGTTGAATGAGTTGGATCGGGTACTGAAACAGGCAAGCGGCCTGATCGAAAGGGTACTGGGAGGCACTAACAATCCCGTACCCGACGGGCAGAAGGATGGAGGCGCGGCTTAACGCTATGTGGATCCGAAGGTTCAGCGGTATGGTGTCGACAGGTCTGTTTTGCGTGGCGCTTTGTGGAGTCGCTTCGGGTGCGGACAACGGGACCCTGAAGGTGACGGTCCTCGAAGGCGAGGGAGCGTTCAACGACATTCACAAAGGGATTGGGCACACCCCGGTGGTGGAGGTGCGCGACGAAAACGGCAACCCGGTGGAAAACGCCCGTGTGGTATTTCAGGTCCCAGAGATGGGCCCGAGCGCGACCTTCGCCGACGGCAGCCGTACCTTCGTCGGCACAACCGATAGGGAAGGCCGGGCCTCGGCGATCGGATTTAAGCCGAATCATGTGGAAGGACCGTTTCAGATCATCGTGACCGCTTCGGCCGGGGGCAAAACCGGCCGGACGGAACTCCGCGAGACCAACACACTCGCGGGGGGCGAGAGCGCGACCCAATCCGGACACAAACGCCTGCTGGGGATCCTGCTGGCCGTCGGCTCTGCGGCGGCAGGCGGAATCTTCGCGGCAACGCGGGGCGGCGGCGGATCGAGCACCACTTCAACCGCGGCGGCGGTTCCCACGACGCTTTCAACAGGGACCGTCACTATCGGAGGTCCGCGGTGAAGACGGCAATGCGGAATCTTGCCGCCATCCTGCTTCTGGTTGCCGCCGCGCAGGCGGCCGAGACCGCGGCCATGCGCGGTCCGGTCTCGGGCTACGTGCTGGACGCGCGCAGTCGTAGCCTCCGCCCGGTGAACGGAATACCGGGAGGCGCGGCGCTCGGGGCCGCGGTGAACCTTAGCTTCCGCGTGGACCAAGCCGCGGTCTCGAGCGACAGGGACTACGCCGTGGTTACGGGTTACCGCGCGGCCCCGGTGCCCATGCTGGTGAAGGGCTTGTCTGCGCAGCAGCCGGCCGTTTCGGCGATCGATGGCGCGATCCCCGCGACCGCCATGGAATTGAGCGACGATGGAACCGCCCTGGTTCTGACTTCCGCCGCGGAAGGCAAACTCCAAGTAGTAGTGGGTCTGCCGGACCAGCCCCGGGCGCTGCCGGCGGCCGACGTATCGGGGTGGCCGGGTGGAGTAACTGCCGCGGCGATCGATGCCACGGGCTCGCTGGTGCTCGCCGTCTCGGGCGATGGAAGCGTCTATCTGCTCGCGGTCCACGGTAAGTCGCTCGGCACGCCGCAGTGGGTGGGCCAAGCCCCCGGCGCCATCGCCGTCAGCTTTGTCGGATCGGGCACGGCGATCGTCGGTAGCGCGACGTCCGGTGCCCTGACGCTGTTCCGCGGACTTGGCGGCTCGCTCACGGTCTCGAGCCTTGCCGATGCGGCCCAGGCATTTCAGTCGGTGCGCGCGGTGCGCTCGGCGGGTGCGCAGCGGGTCTGTGTTGCGGACTCCGCGTCAGGAAAGGTGGCGATCGTCGATATAGGCACTCAGGAGGTGCGATGGCTGGCGGCATCGGCCTCCGCCAACCGCTGCGACCGGCTGAACGGGTCGGTCCTGGCATTGAATCAGCCGGGGCGGGAGCCGCTTCTTCTACTGGATACTTCGCCGGATACGTCCGGGATCTTCTTCGTACCAGCTAATTAACGTCGGGCGTTCAGTTCGGAGGAAACGACGTCATGATAACCGATCGATTGAGGGTTCGTGTGGGCATACTGTCGCTGTGGCTCGGACTGGCCGCGGCGGCGAGCGCCCAGAATTTCACGTTCGCTTACCGCACCACCGCGACCCCAACGCCGCAGGGTCTCGACGCCAACGGCACGATTCAGGTGCCCGGCGTGGCGGTCGGCTCCACCGGCACCATTACCCTGATCATTCAGAGCCAGTCAGGTTCAGTTTGGACTCTGACCGGCGCCACCACCGCCGGCCCGGCGTTCACGGTGGCATCCACGAGCAACAATCAGGTGCTGCCCGGCGGCACGCTGCTGGTGAACATCAATTTCAAGCCCACCGCGGGCGGCCCCGCAAACGACAACCTTTCCCTCGGGCTGCAGAGTGGGAGTCAGGTTAACTCCTTCAATTTTCTGTTGACCGGCACCGGGCTCAAGGCCAACTTCATCCCGAGCTACATCCTGAATCCCAACGGAAACCAGACCGCCCTCGGCGCTAATCTGCCGATCGTGTTTACCGCAACAGCCTTGAACACCACGGCCACCGCCACCTTCATTCTGCTGAACTCGGGGACCGGCCCGGGGACGGTCCAATCGGTTGCGATCACCGGGGCCGGCTTCACGATTTCGGGACTCAGCCTGCTTCCGGCACAAGTGCCGCCGAACAGCGATCTTCGCTTCACCATCAATTTCCTTCCGACCACGCGCGGCGCGTTCTCCGGGGCGCTGGCGATCAATCTCGGGGACTCCACCCTGGCGATCCCACTCCAGGGGCAGTCGGTGGGCGCCTTCCTCTCCTACTCGGCGACGGTCGGGACGCAGGCCGAGAACCTGAACGCCGCCACCGGCCTGACGTTTCCCTCGACCAACCTCGGCAGCAAGGCGACCGCGGCCATACGGATCGATAACACCGGAGACGCGAACGCAACCATCAACAACATCACGGTTGTCGGGAACGGGCTCAGCCTCACTGGTTTGCCTCCGCTTCCGGCCACTATTCCGAAGGGCGGAACCCTTACGTTCACCGTAGTGTTTGCGCCGCAGACCGCCGGAGCCGTAAGCGGCAGCCTGATTGTGGACGGCTTCACTATTCCGATCAGTTCCACGGCGGTCGGCTCCAGCCTGGTCTATAACAGCCTCATCGGGTCGGCCAGCACGCAACTGGCGGATGGCGGCACCGTCGTGTTCCCGAATACCGATATCGGCGGCAAGAATAGTATCTCGATCGTGGTCAGCAATACGGGGAACGCGCCCGCGACCGTAGCGGGGATCAGCACCAGCGGCGCCGGTTTTTCCACGCCGTCCCTGCCCGGGCTGCCCGCAACCATCGCGCCCGGCCAGTCGCTGCAGTTCCTGGTATGGTTTACGGCCAATACGGTGGGCAGCGTCAGCGGGGTTCTTCAGATCGACAGTTTCGGCGTCAATCTCAAGGGAGTGGGCAACGCGCCGCCTCCGCTCGGCGCTTCGTCGATCACGGGAATCTCGGGCAGCATCAACGCCCTGACCCAGCCCGCGATCGGACTATCGCTTGCCAAGCCCTATCCCCTGGCGATCAGCGGAACCCTGACTCTCTCGTTCACTTCCGATTCGTTCTCCGACGATCCGAATATCCAATTCGCCTCGGGCGGACGGACCGTAGCCTTCACCATTCCGGCCAACACAACGGACGCCCTCTTTAGCGGTTCCAAACAGGTGCAGTTTCAATCCGGCACGGTGGCCGGCACCATCAACGTGTCGGCGTCGTTCGCGATCGGTTCCGTCGATATCACGCCGGCTTCGCCTCCGGCGCAGAGCGTCGTGGTACAGGCCGGCCCGCCGCAATTGCGGAACGTGCAGGTGGGGACGCTCACGGCGACCAGTTTCGAGCTGCTGATCACCGGGTACTCCACTGCGCGATCCGTCAGCACCTTTAACCTGCAATTCACAGCGGCGGCGGGCGCGAACCTTCAGACCTCCAGTCTCAGTATCAATTCGGAGGCGCCATTCAGCACCTGGTTCCAGAGCGCCACCGGCATCGGTTTCGGCAGCCAGTTCACGGCGTCCGTTATCGTCAATGTCACAGGCGACGTCGGCGCCGTGCAGTCTGTCAGCGTGGTTGCGTCGAATTCGCGCGGGGATTCCAACGCCTTGAGCGTGAGTCTCCGCTAATCGGGCGAGCATTATGCGAACGGTAGTGATCCTGTCCATGCTTTCGGCTGCGGCCTTGGGCAGCAGCCTCGGGCGGGGCGTGATCGGACCCGACGATACGGTTACGATCACGGCCCTCAACGTCGATGAAATCAGCAAGCCCTGGCGGGTTGGGGAGGACGGCGACCTGACGCTTCCCCTTTTGGGCAGAATTCCGGCATCGGGAATGTCGGCGGAACAGTTGCAGGCCGAAATCTCCACGCGGCTCAGGAAATTTGTCAAAGATCCCCAGGTCACCGTGTTTGTGAGCGATTTTCGCAGCCATCCGGTGACGGTCTCGGGCGCCGTCGAAAAGCCGGGGGTAATTCAGGTGGAGGGCCCGACATCTCTATTCGGTGTGCTGGTTCAGGCCGGGGGACCGAAGGATGCAGGCCCCACCGTGACTCTGACCCGGTATGCATCGAACGGGCCGATTCATAACCCTAAGGCGGTGGAATCGCGGGACGGCAAGTACAGCACGCTGCAACTTCCCCTGGAAGATGTCATCCGCGGACACGGCGAAGCCGCCTCGGTTACGGTTCAACCGTTCGATGTGGTGACGGTGGCGAAGCAGCAGAAGCCCCGGATGGTGTTCATCGCCGGGGAAGTGAACCGGCCCGGGGCCATCGAACTGGCATCGCAGGATACCGTGTCGCTGAGTAAGGCGCTGGCCATGGCCGGCGGCATGACGCATATTGCCTCGCCCGGCAAAACGGTAATCCGGCACATCGATTCCAGCGGCCGGGAGACCGCGTTCGCCTATGTGAATCTCAAAAAAATTATGTCGGGAAAAGCCAAGGACATATTGCTCTCGGACGGAGATGTGGTGATCATCCCCTCGAGCGACATTTCTACCTACCTGCAGACGATGTCGACGACAGCCATTACGTCCAGTGTGTACATACTGGGCAGATTTTAAACAACCGGGGAGGCATATCGTGGACAGCAGCGCGCATTCGTCAAACGACTACGGCAAAGATCTGGTGATCCGGCAGGAGATGCCGATCCGCGGGACCGGGCTCGTCTACCTGGAACCGCTGCAGGCATTTCCCTCGCCGGCGGAAGACACCGGCGGCTTCTCGGCGATGTGGCAATTGTTGCGCGGGCGCAAGTCGATGATCGCTCTTCTGGCCCTCATCGGCGTTGCCGCGAGTCTTGCGTTCAGCATGATCGAGATTCCGGAATATGATGCCCGCACCACCCTGGAATTCGAGAGCGCCCGGAACGGCGACGCCGCCATGGGGCTCAGCGATGCCGACTCCGGGTTCACGGCGGAATCTTACCTCCAGACCCAGGTCAAGGTATTGCAGAGCCTCTCGCTGCACAAGAGAGTGATGGCGAAACTGGAGAAGGCGGCGGAGACGAACCCATACACGGTTCCGGGGCGTTTCGAAAAATGGCGCTCCCTGTTTCGCGTGGCGGCCGCCGGAACCAAGCCCCCGCACACGCCTTTGCCGAAAGTGGAGGCGCAGGTCAAGGTTCTGGACAACAGTCGCATCGTGGAAATCGTCTGCTCCTCGGAGAACCCGCGGCTGGCCGCCGATTTCGCCGATGGGTTGGCATCGGAGTACGTCGACTACAGTATGGAGGCGGTCTGGCAGACCGCGCAGAAGACGTCCGACTGGCTGACCCGCCAGTTGGAAGGGCTCCGCGGCAAACTCGAAGCTTCGGAGAACCAGCTTCAGAATTACACGCGCGATTCCGGCCTGGTGTTTACAGGGGCCGACCAGAACATCGATGACGAACAGTTGCGGCAGATTCAGAAGGAACTCTCCGATGCGCAGGCGGACCGCATCTCCAAGGAGTCCGCGTTCGAAGTCGCCTCGACTACTCCGGTCGAAGCGCTGCCCCAGGTTCTGGACAATAGCCGGCTCGCGGACGACCAGGCGAAGCTTGCGGACTTGAAGCGGAATCTGGCGGAACTCAGTTCCGTGTATACGCCCGCCTACTACAAAGTCGCCCAGGTGCAGGCGCAGATCAATGAACTCGAAGCCTCGCTGCGGCGGGAGCGGACCAACATCATCGGCCGGATCCGCAGTGAGTACGAAGCGGCGTCGCGGCGGGAGCGTTTGCTGGCGGGGGCCTACTCGAAACAACTGCAGCAGGCGTCCGAACAGGCCCGCAAGGCCATCAACTACAGCATCCTGAAGCGCGAAGTGGATACCAACCGGCAGGTCTACGACCAGTTGCTGGCGAGGACCAAGCAGATCGGGATCGGTTCGGCCATGCAAAGCACGAACGCGCGGATCGTGGATTCGGCGGAAATCCCGAAGCACCCCTCCAAGCCGGACCTGTTGCGCAACGGTTTGGCCGGGCTCGCTTCGGGTTTGGCGCTGGCCTTCGGTTTTGTATTTGCGGGTGAGTTCATCAACCGCAGCCTGCGCGCGCCGGGCGAAGCGCCGGTCCACCTCCGGGTGCCGGAGCTGGGAGTGATCCCCGCGCGCAACTCGGTTTCGGAACAGAGCCTGCTGCCGAGCGTCGTCTCGCTGAAGAGCGGCGGCGGCACGGCGGGGCAGAAGCCGAGGCTGGAGCTCGTGACCTGGCAGGACCGGCCCTCGCTGCTGGCGGAAGCCTATCGGAATGCGCTGACTTCCATCCTCGCGGCGAGCGGAAAGGGTAAGGCGCAGGTCATCATGATCACCAGTTCAGGGCACGGAGAGGGGAAGAGCACCACGGTGAGCAACCTGGGCATCGCGCTGGCGGAAATCAACCAGCGGGTGCTCCTGATCGACGCCGATATGCGCAAACCGCATTTGCATGACATCTTCGATCTGCCGAACACCTGGGGCTTGAGCGATCTGCTGCGCGAGAAATCGTCCCTGCGGGATTGCCCGGTGGAGGCGCTTGCGCGCAAGACGCTGATCGAGGGTCTCTCGGTGCTTCCCAGCGGTCCAGGCACCGTCAGCATAACGAATCTTCTCTACTCCAGCCGCATGAGCGAACTCATCGGGCGCGCCAGGAGCGAGTTCGACGTGACGATCATCGACACACCGCCCATGTCTTACCTCTCCGATGCCCGCGTGCTCGGCCAGCTTGCCGATGGGGCGATCCTGGTCATTCGCGCGGCGAGGACAACCCGCGATGAAGCGCGCGCGGCCAAAGAGCGGCTTGTGGACGACGGCATCCGCGTGCTCGGGACCATTCTCAATGGATGGGACCTGAAGTCCAAGACGCGCTACGGATATACCGGTTACGCCGGCTACACGACATAATTACGCCAATGCCGGGGCGGACCTTCGGGCCCGCGGCCGACCTCCACGCCGGCCTGTCGCACGAAGGCGGCAGCCGGACCTGGAGGTCCGGCGCGGACGAGGACGTCCGCCTCACAAAGATCAACTTTAGAGCCATGCAGAGGGTCTGGGACTTTTCGATCTCGGCCGGACTGTTGGCGATCGCGCTGCCGCTTCTTGCGGCGATCGCGCTGGCGATCCTGCTGGCCGACGGTCGTCCCGTAATTTACCGGCAGCGCAGGATTGGGAGGTACGGCGCGCCCTTCACGATTCTGAAGTTCCGGTCCATGCAGACAGGTTGCGGAGGAGTGGAAGTAACCGCCGGCGGCGATAGCCGGGTGACCCCGACTGGCCGCGTGCTGCGGCGATACAAGCTCGACGAGTTGCCGCAGTTGTGGAACGTCTTGCGCGGCGATATGGGCCTGGTCGGGCCGAGGCCGGAAGTGCCGCGCTACGTGGACCCGGCCGACCCTATGTGGAAACGCGTGCACCTTGTGAGGCCCGGGCTGACGGACCTGGCGACGCTGGTCTATCGCGACGAAGAGACCATTCTGGCGGGCTTCGACGATCCGGAGCGCGCTTATCGGGAATCCGTTCTGCCCGCAAAACTGGCGCTCAATCTCGAGTACCTGGAACGGCGTTCGCCGATCAGCGACTTGAAGCTGCTGATGTTGACCATCCGCCACAGCTTCTGGCCGGGCCGGTTCGACGCGTGTGCCGTCAAGCAGTCGATCTTACCAAGGAACAGTTGATGGCTGAACGTAAATTCATTCCCTTCCACCGCCCGTCGATCGGCGAGGAGGAGATCGCCGAGGTTACGGACACGCTTCGTTCGGGCTGGTTGACTACGGGCGACCGGACCGCGCGCCTGGAGCGGGCCTTCGCGTCCTATACGGGAGCCGGCCACGCACAGGCGGTCAACTCGTGCACATCCGGACTGCATCTTGCGCTCGCGGCCGCGGGCGTGGGCGAAGGCGCCGAGGTGATCACGACTCCGCTGACCTTCTGCGCGACCGTCAACACCATCCTGCACGTGGGCGCGGAGCCGGTACTGGCGGATGTCCTGCCGGACGGAAATATCGACCCTGAAAGTATCGCCCGGCGGATCACGCCGCGGACCCGCGCTATCATCCCGGTTCATCTGGCGGGGTTTCCGTGCCGCATGGATGAGATATGGGACTTGGCCAAGCGGAACCATCTGGTGGTGGTGGAAGATGCGGCGCACGCTGCCGAAACCCGCTACCTGGACAAGCCGCTGGGAGCGGCGGGCACGCCGAGCGATGCGGTCGCATTCAGTTTTTACGCCACTAAGAACATGACCACGGGCGAAGGCGGGATGGTCGTGACCAACCGGGGCGAGTTGGCGGAGAGAATGCGGGTTCTCTGCCTGCACGGCATTAACAAGGACGCCTGGAATCGCTATACCGAGAAAGGCAACTGGTACTACGAAGTGCTGGAGCCCGGCTTCAAGTACAACCTGAGCGACTTACAGTCGGCGATCGGGATCCACCAGCTGGCAAAACTCGAGAGGTTCCATTCGCTGCGCGCGGCGTATGCCGGGATCTACAGCCGGCAGTTTGCGTCCTGCGAAGAGGTGGAGGCGCCTCCGGACTGCGATTACGGCCGGCACGCGTGGCACCTGTATGCGATCCGGTTGAACCTGGAGAAGATCGCGATCGGGCGCGACGAGTTCATCACGGAGTTGCGAAGCCGCGGGATCGGCACCAGCGTGCACTTCATCCCGATACCGCTGCATCCCTTCTTCGCCCGGTGGGCCGCCATGGAACGAAACGCCTGTCCGCGGGCGATGGCGATCTATCCGCGGCTGATCTCGCTTCCACTTTATCCCGGCATGACCGTCGAAGAGGTTCGCTACGTCGCGGATTCCGTAAAGGAGATCGCGCGTTCGGCCGCCCGGCGCCGCAGATTCGCTGCGGGATCCATCGAGAACACTTAGGCAAACCATGGGACCCCTACTAACGGTTCGTAAGTTTCACCGCGTCTTGACTTCGTTTGTATTGGCCGGCGCCATCGCCACATCGGTTCTGCTGGCCTTCCTGTTGCGGTTTGAGTACGCTCTTCCGCCCTCGGAGAAAATGCACCTGTGGTACGGCATTCTTCTGGCGCTGGCCGTCAAACTGGCCGTGTTTCATCTGGCAGGGAGTAACCGGGCGGAGTGGCGCTATGCGGGAATTCCCGATGTCTACAATCTGCTGTTCGCAAACGTGGCCGGCTCGGCACTGTGGTCGTTGACGGTTCTTGTGGCGATCGGCACAGGCTTCCCGCGCTCCGTGTATGGCATCGACTTTTTGGTATGCCTGCTGGCCACCGTGGGTCTGAGGCTTGTATCGCGAACCTGGTTTGAGCGGACCGCGCGCCGGTCTCCGCGCCGCGACCGCAAGCGCGTTCTGATTTACGGGGCGGGCGCCGCCGGAGTCACGCTGCTCAAGGAGGTGCGAAGCAATCCGAAGCTCGGCTATCACGTGCTCGGTTTTCTGGACGACGACCGGAGGAAGTACGGCACCAGCGTCATGAACGTTCCGGTGCTCGGATCGGGACGCAGCGCCTCCCTCATCGTGGACCGGCTGCGCAGGTCGGGCGACGTGGACGAGATCGTAATCGCTATGCCTTCGGCGGGCGGCCGTGCGATGAACGAGGCGATCTCGAATTGCCGCGCGGCCGGAGTGGTTTGCAAGACGATTCCGGGTATGGGCGAGTTGCTGAGCGGCAGGGTCCTGACCAGCCAGATCCGCGATGTTTCGGTGGAAGACCTGCTGGGCCGCGAGCCCGTGCGGCTGGAGGAGACCCTCATCCGGGAGTCGATCGAGGGCCGGTCGGTGATGGTCACGGGCGGCGGCGGCTCGATCGGTTCGGAACTTTGCCGGCAGGTGGCCTCATTCGGCCCGGAGCGGCTGGTGATTCTGGAGCGGGGGGAGAGCGATCTGTTCCGCATCCACCGGGAGTTGAGCGACCGCTACCCGCGGCTGAACGTCGTTCCCGTGATTGCCGATATCCGCGAAATGGCGAGCGTCGAAAATGCGATACGCCGCCATGAAGTGAACTCCGTCTTTCACGCGGCGGCTTACAAGCACGTGCCGGTGATGGAATCGCACCTGCTCGAAGCGGTGAAGAACAACATCCTCGGAACTTCCAACGTCGTTCGCGCGGCTTGTCTGCACGGTGTCAGCGATTTTCTCATGATCTCCTCGGATAAGGCCGTCAACCCGACCAACATCATGGGCCTGACGAAACGGGTGGCGGAGTTGCTGGTCTCCGCGCTGCCGACTCCGGACGAAGGCTCGGCGACGAAATGCGTTTCGGTCCGTTTCGGCAACGTGCTCGGCAGCAACGGCAGTGTCGTGCCGCTCTTCAAGCAGCAGATCGCCGCCGGAGGACCGGTGACCGTCACTCATCCCGAGATGCGCCGCTATTTCATGACCATTCCGGAGGCGGTGCAACTGGTGCTTCAGGCATCCACCATGGGCAAGGGGTCGGAGATTTTCGTGCTGGATATGGGGGAGCCGGTGCAGATCGTAAACCTGGCGCGGAACATGATCCGGCTGTCCGGGCATGAGCCCGACGTGGATATCGAAATCCGGTACACCGGATTGCGCCCCGGCGAGAAGCTGTTCGAGGAAATCGCACTCGAAGGCGAAAGCCACATGCCCACCTACCACGACAAGATACGGATCTTCGGCGGCCCGCGGAAGAGCCGCGAGGAAATGGAAGTATGGCTCAACGGCCTCCAGGGACTGGTGATGCGGGAAGCCGAGCCGGCGATTATCGCGCACCTTAAGCGCCTCGTCCCCGAATACAACCCGATGGGCGTTTGGCGCGAGGCCCTGGACTCCGACACCGAACCGATTCACACGACGGCCGCCTCTTAGGTTATGACACCGACTGCCAAAGAAGACCCGCTGTCCGCGGTTGAAACTCCCGGGATTCCGAGTCCGGAAGAGCACCATCTGCGAATCGAACCCTCCAGCGGGTGGGTCTCTCTCCGCCTGAAGGAATTGTGGGAATATCGCGAGCTCTTGTACTTCCTCATCTGGAGGGACATCAAAGTACGTTACAAGCAGACGCTGCTTGGCGCCGCATGGGCTGTAATCCAGCCGGTATTCACCATGCTGGTCTTCAGCCTGTTCTTCGGCAGGCTGGCCAAGGTTCCGTCGGACGGAATTCCGTACCCGTTGTTCAGCTATACCGCGCTGGTGCCCTGGACGTTTTTCGCGCAGGGATTGACGCAGTCCTCCGATAGTCTCGTGGGAAGTTCGAATCTCATCAAGAAGATCTACTTTCCCCGGCTGGCGATCCCGACGGCGACGGTCTGCGCCGGAATGATCGATTTCGCACTGGCGTTCAGCGTTCTCATTATCATGTCGCTTTGCTACGGAATCCGGCCCACCGTGAATGTACTGTGGCTTCCGGCATTCGTGCTGCTTGCGCTGGTGACCGCGCTGGGGGTCGGCCTGTGGCTCTCGGCGTTCAACGTCAAGTACCGCGACGTCAAGTACGTGGTCCCGTTCTTCACCCAGATCTGGATGTTCGCCACTCCCATCGCGTACCCGAGCAGCCTGCTTTCGGGGAAATGGCGAATCGTGTATGGCCTGAACCCCATGGCGGGGGTGGTGGAGGCGTTTCGCTGGGCGCTGCTGGGCGCCAAGACGGCGCCCACGGCGATGATCGCGCTTTCCTGGCTGGCGGCCATCCTGATATTGATCGGCGGCGCTTACTACTTCCGCCGCATGGAGAAGAGCTTTGCAGATATCGTCTGATGCGCAGAAACGATGCCTGGTGGTGGCGGAGGTTGCCCAGGCCCACGACGGGAGCCTCGGCATGGCGCACGCATTTATCGATTCGGTTTCGCGGGCCGGCGCCGATGCCATCAAGTTCCAGACCCATATCGCCGCCGCGGAGAGTTCCCCGGCCGAGCCGTGGCGCGTCAAATTCAGCTTTCAGGACGCGACCCGCTACGACTATTGGAAGCGGATGGAATTCACCGAAGCTCAGTGGATCTCGCTGAAGCAGCACGCCGAAGCCGAAGGGCTTGAGTTCCTGAGTTCGCCGTTTTCCGTGGAAGCGGCGGAGATGTTGAAGCGCGTCGGAGTTTACGCCTGGAAGATTGCCTCCGGCGAGTTCAACAATCTTCCGCTGATCGACTGCATCCTGGAGTCGAAGCGCCCGGTGTTCCTCTCCACCGGAATGAGCCGCCTGGCCGAAATCGAAGAAGCCGTGGAGCGGATCCGCCATCACGCGGAGGTGACGGTTCTGCAGTGCACGTCGGAATACCCATGCGCGCCGGAGAGGCTGGGCCTGCATCTCATTCCGGTCTTCCGGCGCCGCTTCGGATGCGGCGTGGGACTCTCCGATCACTCGGGCACGATCTACGCCGGGCTGGCCGCGGCTACGATTGGGATCGACGTTCTCGAAATTCACGTCACGTTAAGCCGTGAAATGTTCGGTCCGGATGTGCGGGCCTCGGTGACCACTCAGGAGTTGCGGCAGTTGGTGGATGGAGTCCGGTTCATCGAGCGGGCGCGCTGCACTCACCTTTCGAAGGATCAGATGGCTTCGGAACTGTCTCCGCTCCGCTCGATCTTTTCGAAAAGCATCGCCGCCCGCACGGACCTTCCGGCGGGCGTCAAAATCAGTCCGGCGGACCTGGTTCTCCGGAAACCGGGCACCGGTCTTTCGGCGGACCGCATGTCCGGCCTGGTCGGGCGCACACTGAACCGCGGTGTGCGGGCAGGCGAGTTCCTGTGCGAGTCGGATTTCGAGGCGCTGGACGTCGCCAAGGCGGGTTGAGCCGGATGGCTGCTGTTACAGGGACTCGCGTCGAGGTGGTGTCCGGCGGTTTCGAAGCGATCCGGCCCGGCGACTCCGTCGTCTTTTCCAAAACGATACTGGAGAGCGACGTGGAGGCTTTCGCCGCGCTCTCCGGCGATAGGAATCCGCTGCACATGGATTCGGAGTTCGCCGGCCGCACGCACCTGGGACGGCGTGTGGTGCACGGAATGTTGGTGGCCAGCTATGTGTCCACGCTGATCGGAACGAGGCTTCCCGGCACAGGCAGTCTCTGGATGGAGCAGCGCTTCGGTTGGCGCAACCCGGTTTTCATCGGCGACACTCTGGAGTTCACGCTGCGGGTCACACACAAATCGGAGGGCTCGCGCACCTTGGCGCTGGAAGTCACGGTTATGAATCAGAACGGCAAGACGGTTATGGACGGCGAGGGGACCGTCTCTCTTCCCGAGATCCGCCAGAAACAGCAGGAAATTCCCATTCAGGAACGGGTCGCGTTCATCAGCCACGGATCGCGCGGAATCGGGGCAGCGGTTGCACGGGCGCTGGCTCGGGCCGGAGCGACGGTGGTGGTCAACTGCCCGGACGCTGAGGCGGGTGAAGAGTTGCGCCGGTCCATTGCGGCGGACGGAGGCGAGGCGCTTGCCGTTTGCGCGGATACCGGCGATGCCATGTCGGTTGCCGCCGCCATCGATGGCGCGAGCGGCCGGTTGGGACGCACCATCGACGTGCTGATCCACTGTGCCGCCGGCCCGGTGGCGCCGCGCCCCGCGATCGAAATGGAGTGGCCGGACGTGCGGCAAGCCCTGGACACTCACGTTCGCAGCGCGTTTCATTGTATCCGCGCGGTGGTACCCGGCATGCTGCAACGGAAGTCGGGGCGAATCGTGAACATCGGTTCCATGGCCGCCTGGGGAGTGCCTCCGGTGCAATGGGGGGCTTTCGCGATGGCGCACGCGGCGTTGAAATCTTTGACGAAATCGCTGGCGGCCGAACTTGGCCCGAGCGGCATTCGCATAAACATGGTCTCGCCGGGAACCAGGGAGGACGATTCCGAGTCCGGCATTCCGGAGCGCATTCGCAAACTGCAGGCCATGCAGACTCCTCTGCGGCGGCTGGCACTGGCGGAAGACATCGCCGGGACCGTTGTGTTCCTTTGCTCCGAGGGGAGCCGGTTCATCACGGGCGCGGACATTCCGGTCTGCGGCGGGGCGGGGATGTAGCGGTGGCCGGACTCATGGATCGCGAAGAACTCCGTAGTGAATTTGAGCGCCGGCTCGCCAATCGGGAATGGCTTCCGGCGAGGGCGGCTCTCGAGCAGTTGTGGAACCGGTACGCCTCGGCCGCGCTGGCACCCTATGTTTCAGCCGGCTTTGAGCGCCTCAAGCCGGCCCTGGGATATCCGCAGTGCAAGATTGCCATCCTTCGCTCGTTTACGGTGGAGCCGGTCCTTCCGATCCTGCGCGCGGCAGCCTGGGCCAACCGCATCGAAGTGGCAGTCCGCGCCGGAGAATTCAACGCCTACGCGCAGGAGCTGCTCGACGCGGCAAGCTGGGTGTACGACTATTCGCCCGGCGTAGTGATCCTCGCCGTGCAGACTCAGGATCTGGCTCCGGGGGTCTGGGAAGACGCGGCGGATTTGCAGGAGCCGGAACTGCGCAATGCGGTGGAGCGGACGCTCGAGAGCTTCGAAACCTGGATCGACGCCTTCCGGTGCCGCAGTTCGGCGTACCTGCTGATCAACGGACTGGAAGTACCGCAGCCTCCGAGCCGTGGCATCCTGGATGCGCAGGTCGCGTTCGGACAGGCCGACGCTATCCGCGAGATCAATTTCCGGCTCCGCGCGATCGCCTCGGCGCGGACGGGCGTACACATCCTCGACTACGACGCACTGATCGCATCCCAGGGCCGCGCGCGCTGGCGGGACGAACAGAAGTGGGCCACCGTGAAGATGCCGCTGCGCGCCGAGTGCATGCCGGTGCTGGCGGCGGAGTGGGTTCGCTTTCTCGCGCCCATGTGCGGACGCGTTTGCAAAGCTCTCGTCTGCGATTTGGACAACACGCTGTGGGGCGGCGTCGTGGGAGAGGATGGCGTCGAGGGGATCAAGGTGGATCGCGACTACCCCGGAGTGGCTTACCGGAACGTGCAGCGCGCCGTGCTCGACCTCAAACGGCGCGGCATCATTCTGGCGATTGCGAGCAAGAACAACCGCGACGACGCCATCGAAGCCTTGCGGACGCACGAGGGCATGTTGCTGCGGCCCGAGGATTTCGCGGCGGAGCGCATCAATTGGCGCGACAAGGGCCAAAGCCTGCGGGAAATTGCCGCCGAGCTGAACATCGGGTTGGACAGCCTGGCGTTTCTCGACGACAATCCGGCCGAACGCGAACATATCCGTGCCAGTCTTCCCGAGGTAACGATCATTGACCTGCCGTCCGATCCGATGGCGTTTGCCGGCGTCGTTCGGGCGCATCCGGTTTTCGAAAGACTCGCCATCTCGGAGGAGGACACGGAGCGAAGCCGCTATTACGCTGAGCAGCGGTCGCGCGAATCGGTGCGCGGCGCGGCAGGGAGCGTGGAGGAATTCTATCGTTCGCTCGATCAGGAAGTGGAGATCGCCCAGGTCACGGCCGCCACCCTGGCGCGCGCCGCACAGCTTACGCAAAAAACGAACCAGTTCAATTTGACCACGCGCCGGTACCGCGAGCAGCAGCTTTCCGAACTCGCCGAAATGCCCGGCTGGGATCTCTATACGGTCCGCGTCAAAGACCGGTTCGGCGACAACGGAATCGTGGGATTGATGTTGACCCGCACCTCGGAGGGCGCCTGCGAGATCGACACCTTCCTGCTGAGTTGCCGGGTGATCAGCCGCACTGTCGAGACGGCGATGCTGGCGTTCCTCACGGACGAGTGTCGTAGCCGCGGGGTCCACCATCTGAGCGGCTGGTTTCTGCCGACCGCGAAGAATCGCCCCGCCGCCGGTTTCTATGCCGCGCACGGCTTCGAGCCCGATGCGGAAAAGGACGGGGGTACGCGGTGGACGCTGGATCCGGCGAGCGGTGCGATCGCGTGCCCCGACTGGATCCGACTGAAGGTCACCAAAGGTAGGGCCCTTCGTGAATACGCCATCTCTTGATCGTGTGCAAACAATTTTTTCGGACGTTTTCCAGATCGCCCGGGAACAGGTAACGCCGGAGTCCTCTCCCGACACGATTCCGAACTGGGATTCGCTCCAGCATCTCAACCTGGTTCTGGCGCTGGAGCAGGAATTCGGAATTCAATTTACGCCGGAGGAGATCGAACAACTTCTTTCGGTGGAATTGGTGGCGGCCCTGTTGGAAGAAAAAAAGACCGCCTGAAAGGTGCCATTCCATGTCCATACATTTTCGATTCGCGCAGCCCGGCGAATATCCGAAAGTCAGTGACTTCCTCCACCGGTTCTGGGCGGAGAATCACGTCTACTGCCGGAACCGCGATTTGTTTGAGTGGACTTTTCGCCGCGCGGACCTGTGGAACCAGGAGGGCTACAGCGTCGCGGTGGCGGAGGATGGCGGCGAGCTCGCCGGGATTCTGGGCGGGATTCCATTCCGCTTCAACCAGTTCGGCGCCGGCTCGCAGGGCATCTGGATTGTCAATTACGTGATCCGTCCCGACCATCGGAAAGGCTCGGCCGCGCTGCAGTTGCTCAGCCAGTTCCGCCGTCCGGAGTTCAGTCCGGTAATCGCGTTCGGCATCAACCCCGCTACCGCGGTGATTTACCGTGTACTGCGCGGAACGGTGATGGACGAAATACCCCGCCACTTTCTGGTGCTGCCGCATGCCGTCGGGCGGATGCAGGCGCTGCTGCGAATCGCGCATCCGGATTGGGACGACGGCCGGGCGCGGGATCTGGCGGAGGGCATGGTCCTGTGCCATCCGATTCCGCAGGCGTCGGAATCCGGCAACGTCATCCCCGGCAAGTGGGATGAGGTGGATTGGCCGGCCATCGCGCGGGAAACCGTGGGTGCCGCACGCGATTCGGCCTATCTCACCTGGCGCTATCGGAAGCATCCGGTTTTCGAGTACCGCTTGGTCACCGTGCCGGAAGGCGCGCGCCACGGCCTGGTGGTTTGGCGGCTCGAGACCATTCGCAGGCAGACCGGCGAGGGCCGCGTGGACCTGGATCGGATCGCGCGGTTGGTGGAGTTTCTGCCGGCCTCCGGTACAAACGCCGGAGCCCTGTTCGGCGCCTTCTTACGGGAGGCGCAGGAGGCCGGCGCGATGGGAGCGGACTATTACGGTTATCACAGCGGGACGCGTTGCTGGCTCCGGCAAGCCGGTTTCCGCGAGGCGGCCGAACACCCCGATGGCCGGGCGATTCCGACGCGTTTCCAACCGTTGGATGGAAAAGGCGGTGGGATTTTGAGCGCCATGTTCGCGAAGCCGGATATGCCGGCCTGCGCGGCTTCCACCGACTGCGCCTGGTATTGGACCAAATCCGATTCGGACCAGGATCGGCCGAATTGAGCGAAAGGAGTAACGTATGCCATCGGACCACGTCCTGCGTGTCGTCATGTATCACTATGTCCGGAATCCTGCCCACACGGCGTTTCCGGCGTTGAACACCATGTTGCTTGAGGATTTCCGGCACCAGGTCTCGGAGCTCGCTGCGCACTTCGAGATGGCCAGCGTCGAATCCAGCCTGGATTTCCTCACGGGAGAATACCGCCCTCGCCGCGATCTCTGCCTGCTCACCTTCGATGACGGACTGCGGGAGCATTACCAGGACGTCGTGCCCTGGCTCGTAGAGAAGAAGATCCGCGGCGCGTTCTTCGTCATTACCTCCTGCATCGAGGAGAAGCGTGTCGCTCCGGTGCACATGAATCACTTCCTGATGGCGTCCATGAAGTTCGAGGACTACGCGGATTGCTTCTTCCGCAAGGCCGTTAGTTTCTGTCCCGACGCCTTCACCCCCGTCGATGTCGATACGGCGCGCGCCGCTCAAACGTACCCCTGGGACACC
Organism: Bryobacterales bacterium; assembly: GCA_963796485.1. Taxonomy (GTDB): domain Bacteria; phylum Acidobacteriota; class Terriglobia; order Bryobacterales; family Bryobacteraceae; genus CAWCDJ01. The sequence continues at coordinate 1,871,676 of CAWCLV010000001.1, read as the reverse complement.
CCCGAAGTGGCGCGGTTCAAGTACCTGTTCAATTTCGGAATGGACCCGGACCTCCGCGACCGTACGGTGCGCGATCTCTTCACTACCCACGTAGGCCCCGAGCAGGAGTTCGCCGAATCCCTCTACTTCAATTGGGAAGAGGCCAGGCGCATGCAGAAAGCCGGAATGGCGCTCGGCGGCCACACGCATCAGCACAAGCCGCTGGCGAATCTCTCGTCTCGCGAATTGGCGTGGGATCTGGCCACCTGCCAGAAACTCATGTCGCGCAACCTGATGCCGCAGAGCGTCTGGCCGTTTTCCTATCCTTACGGCAAGCGGGACTCCTTTCACATTCGAGCCATGCGAAAGCTGCAGGAACTGAACTTCCACTGCGCATTTTCCACGGAGACTGCCGATAACCGGCGCGGCGCGGACGTATTCACCGTCGGCCGCACCGACTGCAAGAAGGCGCTGAGCTTCGAGGCCAGGGCGTAGCATCATGACCCGCCGAAAAGTCTGTGTCGTACTGGTCGACCGCGCCAATTACGGCCGTCTGAAACCGGTCATGCAGGCGCTTGCCGCGCGCCCGGAGATCGAGCTTCAGGTGGTGGCTGCCGGCACGATGGTCCTGGGCCGTTTCGGCCGCCCGGTGGACATCGTCCGGTCGGATGGCTTCCGCGTCGATAGCGAGATCTACATCGAGCTGGAAGGATCCACTCCCGCCACCATGGCCAAGTCAGTCGGTTTCGGCGTTGTCGAATTCGCCGGCGAGCTGCAGCGGCTCTCTCCCGAGTTGATGGTTCTGATCGGCGACCGCTACGAAGCGCTGGCCGCGGCGGTGGCGGCAGCGTACATGAACATCTGCATCGTCCACATCCAGGGCGGGGAGGTTTCGGGTTCCATCGACGAAAGCGCCAGGCACGCCATCACCAAGTTCGCGCACTTTCATTTTCCGAGCACCCGCCGCTCGGCGGAGTATCTTCTGCGAATGGGAGAGCATCCGGACTCGATCCTGGGTGTCGGCTGCCCTTCGAGCGATATTGCTTTCGGGCTGGAACCCTCGCTCCCCGCCGATTTCATCAACAGGACGGGAAGCGGCGCGTCGATCGACCTGAAGTCTCCGTTTCAGCTCGTGATCTTCCACCCGAACACTACGGCATACGGCGGCGAACAGGAGCAAATGCGCGAACTCCTGGCGGCTCTGGAGCGCATCCGGATGCAGACGATTCTGCTGTGGCCTAATATCGACGCGGGGTCGGACCACATCAGCAAGGCCGTCCGGGTTTTCCGGGACCAGAATGCGCCCGAGTGGCTGCGCACCATCACCAATCTAGGCCCCAACCACTATCTCAGGGTCCTGGGAAGCGCCGCTTGCGCCATCGGCAACTCCAGCAGCTTCGTGCGCGACGCAAGCTATTTCGGAACCCCCGTGGTGCTGGTCGGCGACCGTCAGGAAGGCCGTGAAGCGGACCTTCATGTCACGCGTTGCGCGCCCACGGCCGACGAGATCGTACGCGCCATCAGGGACCAGTTGAGCCACGGCCGGTACCCTCCGAGCACGCTCTATGGAGACGGCCACGTGTCTGAGCGGATTGCGCGCTCGCTCGTGAGGGTCAAGCCTTACCGGCAGAAGCGGCTGCATTACGTGTCCGAAGCTACGGGGAAAGGGAACGCCACCGACAACCATGCAGGTCTGGGGAATCATAACGGCGCGGGGCGGATCGAAGGGGATTCCGCGGAAGAATATCGCCCATCTGATGGGCCGTCCACTGTTGGCGTACACCGCTGAAGCGGCGCTGGCGGCCCGGCAGTTGACGCGCGTGGTCCTTTCGACCGACGATCCGGAGATCGCGCAAGTGGGCCGCGCCTGCGGCGTCGAAGTACCGTTCCTGCGCCCGCCGGAACTTGCGGCGGACGATACTCCCACTGTCCCCGTACTGCAGGACGTGGTGCGGCGGCTCGAAGCACGGGGCGGAAGTTGCGATGCCGTCTTTCTGCTTCAGCCGACCAATCCGCTGCGGACGCCCGGGGACATCGATGGCGCGATTGGACTGCTCGAGCGGAGCGGAGCCGATTCCGTGATCTCCTTCGTCGATACCGGCGAGCGGCACCCCGCGCGCATGAAGACCATCGACGAGGCGGGCCGGGTATTCGATCCGCCATTCGCCGAGGCGTTGGAAGGGATGCCCCGGCAGAAGTTGCCCCGCTTGTTCCTTCGGGAAGGGTCGGTCTATCTGACGCGACGGGATGTCCTGATGGAACAGAGTTCGCTGAAAGGGCGGGATTGCCGCGCGTGGATTATTCCCGAAGAGCGGGCGTGGAATATCGATTCGCCCTTCGACTTATTCATTGTCGAGCAGATGATCAGGTACCGGCATGCGCAGAACGAAAATTCTGGTCGCGGAATCCAACGGCTTTCCACTGGAAGCATATAACCTGTTGCGCCAGGAAGCGGACGTGGTGTTGGCCGACCTGGACCGCCGCGGGCTGGAGTCCCGGGTTCACGATGCGGATGTGCTTTGGGTGCGCCTGCGCCACCGCGTCGACGACGCTCTGTTGCGGGCGGCACCGCGGCTTGCCATCGTCGCAACCCCCACCACAGGGCTCACCCACATAGATACCGAGGCCCTGGATAGTCGCGGGGTTCGCCTGTTGTGCCTGCGCGGCGAATCCGAGTTTCTGAAGGATGTTCGCGGAACGGCCGAGCACACCATTTGCCTGATCCTGGCTTTGCTGCGGCACTTGCCGGAGTCGTTCGAACACGTCCTCGGCGGCGGCTGGAACCGCGACCTGTTCCGCGGCGGAGAGCTGTTCGGTAAGACCGTTGGAGTCGTAGGCTACGGCCGGCTGGGACGCATCGTAGCGCGCTACCTGCTTGCGTTCGAAGCCAAGGTGCTGGCTTCGGACCCCGCCGTGGCGCCCGGCTCCGCCGAATCCGGTGTCTCGCTAGTCTCTTTTGCCCGGCTGCTCGAGGAAGCTGACATCGTCACTCTCCATGTGAGCCTGACGGAGGAGAGCCGGAAGTTTTTCGGCCGGTCGCAATTCGAAGCCATGAAGCCCGGGGCTGTTTTCATCAATACGGCGCGGGGCGAACTCGCGGATGAGGGGGCGCTGCTGGACGCGCTGCACTCCGGGCGGATCTCCGGAGCGGCGGTGGACGTCCTGACGGGAGAGAACCTGGCGGGTATGGGCCGGCACCCGTTAGTCGAACATGCCCGAATAAACCCAAACTTGATCGTCACGCCCCATCTGGGGGGATGCACGCTGGAATCGATGCACAAGACCGAGATGTTTCTGGCGCGAAAACTCTGGGAGCACATTCACCCGGCGGCCGCTGCCAGGGTCGCTCAGTAACTGAACGCGGGCGTCAACTGGAACTTCCACTCACTCTTATGTCCAACCTGGCGATACGAACCGAGAATCTCTCCAAGATGTATACGATCGGCGAGAGACAGCAGCCGTACCGTACCCTGCGCGATACCGTTTCGGAGGCATTTGGGCGCTCGTTCCGGAAGATGCGCGGAAAAGAGCGCCGCACCGCGGAGGAGTCTTCGGTCTGGGCGCTGGAAGACATCAGCTTCGAAGTGAAACAGGGCGAGGTTGTGGGGATCATCGGGCGCAACGGAGCCGGCAAGAGCACGCTGCTCAAGGTTCTTTCACGGATTACGGAGCCTACCCGCGGCATTGCCGACATATATGGCCGCGTCGGAACCCTCCTCGAAGTCGGCACCGGCTTTCACAACGAACTTACCGGCAGGGAAAACATTTACCTGAACGGGGCGATCCTCGGGATGAAACGGGTGGACATCGACCGGCAGTTCGACGACATCGTAGCGTTTGCCGAAGTGGAGAAGTTCGTCGATACTCCCGTCAAGCACTACTCCAGCGGCATGTATCTGCGGTTGGCCTTTGCGGTGGCGGCGCACCTCGACCCGGAGATCCTCTTCGTGGACGAAGTATTAGCGGTGGGCGATCTCGCCTTCCAGAAGAAATGCCTCGGGAAAATGGGCGACGTGGCGAGGACCGGGCGCACCATCCTCTTCGTCAGCCACAACATGGGGGCGGTGCGGTCTCTCTGCGAAAAGGGCGTGGTTTTGAACAACGGCCGGATCGTCGCCGCCGGGGATATCGCCTCGGCCATCGAGACGTATCACAAGCTCACCACGGCCGAGAGTCCTGAACTGCGCAGCCCCGGTTCCTTCCGGGGTTCCTGCTTCGGTCCGCTCGAACTCGCCAGCCACGAAGGCTCGACGATCCACCAATCCGATCCGTTCGAGATTGCCGCAACGCTCTACCTTGCTTCCGAGGTGGCCGGCGTCATCGTGATTTGCATCGTCGAAGACATGAATCAAAGAAGAGTCCTGCATCTGCGCCGCGACAGTTCGGATCTGGGACTCGGCGCCATGTGCGCCGGCGCCTACAACTGCGGCCTTCGGTTGCCTGCCTTGTGGCTGGAGCCGGGGCTCTACACGGCCTTTTTCAAGGTTGTTTTTCAGGGCAACTCCAACAATTCGAGTGTCCTTTCGGACGTGCTTCACCTGGATGTGGGCGGAGTCAGTTCCGGCCGCGGCTCGATCCTCAGCCCGGCGGCGGAGTGGAGGCTGTGCGAATCGGCCGCCGATGCCCGGCTCGAGGCGAGCCTGTGACCGACAGGACCGTGGGCAGCAAAACCGTCGAAAGTGCGACGGAGTCCGCCGTTCCGCTGGAGATCCTGATCCCGCTGATGCGGGCGAAAGGCGTCCGGATGGCGCCGGCCGATTTCCATGCGACCGTGAACCTGGTTTTTCATAAGTTCGAGTCCGGGCACTATGACCGCATCCATCGGAATATGTGGGAGTCGCTGCCGCGCCAATTCGGACTGCTCGTAAACGACTATCTGCGCCGTCATCTTCCGAAGGCCGGCATCTCGGTTCTCGACGTCGGCTGCGGCACCGGACTATCTTCGGAATTGTTGACGCGGACCCGGCTGGGGTCCTATATAGGGGCCATCGATCTGGTGGATACGTCTCCGGAGATGTTGAACGCGTGTCGCAAGCGGCGCAGCCGTTTTGCGCGCCGCCTGATCCGGGGGACCATCGACGATGTTCCGGCCGGACCGGAATATGACTTAGTGGTGACGTGCTCTGTCCTGCACCATATTCCGGACCTTGCGCGGTTTACCCGCGCTGTTGCCGCCCGTCAAAAGCCCGGCGGCATCTTCCTCCACCTTCAGGATCCGAACGCCGACTATCGCGACCACCCGGCGTTCCGCAAGCGCATCGAAGAAATCCGCGAATCGGGCGCCAGACGGGTCGCGCGCGCGCTGAACCGGCTTTCTCCCGCTCGTCTCGCGGCCGCCGCACTGCGTCGTGTGACGGGCGCCGGGCATCGCGGATATATCGATCAGATCAACGATGACCTCTTGCGCGCGGGTATTGTCCGGAACCATCTGACTCCGGCCGAACTCTGGAGCATTACGGATCTCCACGATCACCACGGGCGAGGCATATCCATTTCCGCGATGGCGCGCCTGCTGCCGGAATACGACCTGGTGTCGAGCCGCTCTTACGCTTTTTGGGGGGAATTGGAATCCGACCTTCCGAGGCGCTTCAGACGGATGGAACGCGAGTTGAGCGAGCAGAAGTCGCCGGAGGGATCCCGTGTGGGCGCCCTCTGGATCCAAAAAGGGGACCTACCCGTTTCATGATCAAACCCAATGCCATCGTTCTCGTGCCGGATGGAGTCGGCATCCGAAACTTCGTGATCGGCGGGTTTCTGAGTGAACTTGCCCGGGCGTTTCGCCCGCAGGTGTTCCACGTGATTCCGCAGCCTCTCGTCGCCGGGTACGCCGGCGCGGTGGACCCTTCGGTGGTGTGGCGGCCGCTGATTCCTTACCGTCAATCGCGGCGTGCCCTGGTTCTGCAGGATTCCCTGGGCTACGCCCACATGTACTGGGCGCGCACTCATGCGATGAGGCGGGCCCTTCGCCGGCCGGTGAGAGGCCCGCTCCGGTCGCGGCTCCGCGTCCACGCGGCGCGCGCGCTCGGGCGCGCCGCTGCCGCAGCCGGTTGGATTGAGGGAATGGACCGGCTCCACTGCCGGGTGGTCGAAAGGCTTCCGGAGTTCAGGCAATATATCGAGCTGCTATCGAAACTGCGTCCGGCCGTTCTCTTCTGTTCGCATCAGCGGCCCACCAGCGTGGTGCCCGCCGTGCTTGCGGCGCGCGCCCTGGGCATCCCGACCGCGAGCTTCATCTTCAGCTGGGACAACCTCAGCAGCAAGGGCCGCATCGCCGCTCCGTTCGACCATTATCTGGTCTGGAGCGATCACATGAAGCGCGAACTGATGCAGTATTATCCGAGCGTGCCGGGGGAGCGGATCCATGTGGCCGGCACGCCGCAGTTCGACCCTTATGGCGATCCGTCGCTGCTCTGGACTCGCGAGGAATTCTGCCGCCGTACCGGGCTCGACCCGCTCCGCCCCATCGTCTGCTATTCCGGCGGCGATGCCGGCACCGCGCCGGAGGATCCGAAGCACGTGGAAGCGCTGATGAGCCTGGTGCGTTCCGGCCGGATCCGTCACAATCCTCAGGTACTGCTCCGGCCCGTGCCGGTGGACGACGGCTCCCGCTATGAAGGCGTTTGCCGGCGCTATCCCGAGCTGAGGAAACTCCAGCCGCAATGGGTGCATACGGAGCCCGGGAATTGGGCGCGCGTGATTCCGCTGGCCGAAGATGTCCGGTTCCTGGCGAACCTCACGCATCATGCCGACCTCAACGTGAATCTCGGCTCGACGATGACGCTCGATTTCGGAATTCACGACAGGCCCGTGGTCAACGTGGCGTTCGACTGCTCCGATCCCCCGGTCTTCGGCATGCCCGTCTACGACTATTACTACTGCTACGAGCATCTGCAGCCGGTAATCGAGTTCGGCGCCTCGCGTATCGCCCGTTCGGCCGGCGAACTGGCCGATCACGTCAATGCTTACCTCGATGACCCGTCGCTCGATCGCGAAGGACGGCGAAGGCTCGTGGAACTGCAGGTTGACCTTCCGCTCGGCAATTCGAGCCGCAGGATTGTCGAAGTGCTTCAGACTCTTATCCGCGCCAAAACCGATGTCCCCCCGACCGTTTGTGTACAAACCCCGGTATTTTGATGTTCCGCCCCACTCCCTGGAGATGTTGATGACCCGCGTTGGCGCAACCGTTACGCCCGGCGAGTTCGTCCAGGGGGTGATCGAGATTTTTCATGAAGTATCGGATTACTCGGAAGCGACGATGCACTTCCGATTCCGGCAAGGGCGCGCTTACCGGGATTTCCTGACACTGCTCGCGCGCGCCGGTCCACCGGCGCACTCGCGGGTTCTTGCGATAGGCTGCGGGCCAGGATTCGGCGGCCGCGGCTCCGGATTCGCCTCGTCCGTGGTTCAGGAGTTGTATGCCGGCGCCCACGGTTTCCAGGTGGAGCGCATGGAAGTCACTCCGCAGCTTCTCGATTCATGCGGAAAGGTCGTGAAGCCGGTCCGCCGCTTTCCGCTGGTGGTCACCCACTCCCTGCTTCACTACCTTTTCGATCTGAAGCCGTTCTGCCGGCTGCTCCACACCCTGATCGAGCCGGGGGGGCGGTACGTGATGGCCAACGAACCTAACGCAAGATTTTGGGACAACACGGAATGCGTCAAGACCCTGCACCAGAAGGAGGCGGCGGACCGGCGGCGAAAACGCGCGGCCCGGTTCCTCGATCCCCGCAGGTACGGAGGAAAGCTGCTGCGGGTTCTCGGCGCCTCCACGCCGTCCGATCCCTTCGCCGTAATGAACCGCCGGCTCCGCGAGCGCTTCCATCTGCGGGGAGAACTCACCCGGAGTGAGATTATGCACATCAACGAGCCGCACCTGCCCGATCCCGATTCCCCGGCTCTCCGGCTGGGATCGAACGGCCTCGACTGGGAATGCCTGGAGGGGATCTTTCCGCCGCTGCGGCTCGAGGTCGTCCGGACGTCCGGCTACCTGGGGCGGGAGAACCTGGATCGCATCGAAGGCCAATGGGGGGAGGCGGATCGCGACATGGCGGGGCGGTATCCGCTCGACGGGGCATCCTTCACGGCGCTTTGGTGGAAGCCGGCCGCATGAGGATCTGCTTCATCTGCGGCGAATATCCGCCGGTTCCCCACGGCGGGATCGGCTCGGTGACTCGCCTGCTGGGCCGCACGCTCGCCGCCAGGGGCCATCAGGTCCGCGTCATCGGACTCTACCGTTCATTGGAAGGCGCCGCTGCCGGGGAAGAGGACGCCGGCGTGAGGATCTGGCGGCTTTCGATTCCCCCGGGGCGCTTCGGCTGGACGCGAGCCCGCAGGCGGCTGTTCCATACCGTCGCGGAGTGGGCGGCGCGCGGCGAGATCGATCTGGTAGAGGTGCCGGATTGGGAAGGACACGCCGCGTGCTGGCCGTCTCTGCCGGTTCCGGTGGTCGCGCGGCTGCATGGCTCCATTACCTACTTCACGCGCGAGATGAACCGGCCTTTTCACTGGCCCGCTTATTGCCTGGAGGCCGCGTCGTTCCATCGCGCGGATTACTGCTGCTCCACCAGTGAATACACGGCGCGCCGCACTTTCCGGCTTTTCGGAACCCGCCTGCGTCCCGTGCCGGTGCTGTTCAATCCGGTGGAGGTCGCCCAGGGAGAATCACCCGCCGCGCGCGATCCCTTGCGCGTTGTCTTCGCCGGAACGCTGACGGCCAAAAAGGGCGTGACGCCGCTGATTGAGGCGTGGAAAGATGTTCTCCGGTCCCGGCCTGCGGCCGAGTTGCACATTTTCGGTAAGGACGCGGGAGCCGAAGATGGACGGCCGATGCGCGAGCTGCTGATGGCATCGCTACCTCCGGAGGCTGCCGCCTCGGTGCGCTTCCACGGACACGTAGACCGCGGCCGGCTGCAATCGGAATTCGCGAGTTGCCGGCTGGCCGTATTCCCTTCGTTCGCGGAAGCCTTTTCGATGGCGCCCATGGAGGCCATGGCCCGGAAATGCCCCGTGATCTACTCCAGCCGTTGCAGCGGTCCGGAATTGATCGGGCACGGCGTGAACGGCCTGCTGGTCGATCCCGGCCGGCCGCAAGAGATCGCCGCGGCGATCCTCCAACTCCTCGGCGACGATGCCCTTTGCGAGCGGTTGGGCGCGGCCGGGCGCTGCTCCGTCGAAGAACGCTTTTCCAGTCAACGCATCGCCGCCCGCAACGAAGAGTTCTACCAGGATTGCATTGCCCGACATGTCTAGCAATAGCGTTGTGAAAGCACCCGTCCGTCCGCCGTGCCTCACGGCGCTCCCGGGCTGGCGGATTTCCGGGCGCGGCTCCGCCCTGGCGGACTGCAGCCTCGTCATCGCTACCTATCGCCGATATGGCGAACTGGTCCGGTTGCTCGACACTCTGCTGCGGATACCCGATGCACCCGGCGAAGTAGTCGTCGTGGCAGGCGACGGCGACTCCGCGACGGGCCGCATCCTGCGCAACTGGGTGGCCGCGCGGACCGTGCCGTTCGACCTCTGCTATGCGGAATGCCCCACCGGTTTGACACGCCAGCGTAACGCCGGAATCGATCTCAGCAGCGGCCGCTACCTTTTCTATCTGGATGATGACGCCGTTCCTCTGCCCGGATATTTCAGGGAGATGCGCCGGGTGTTTATCGAGGATCGCGCCAGGCGTGTGGGCGCACTCGCCGGGTGCGTGATCAATGAGATGGACAAGCCGGTTTCGCGCCGGTGGCGGCTGCGTTTCGCACTGCGGATCGTGCCGCGCATCGAGCCGATGATCTACTACCCGTCGGGCACCCACACTCCCCGCGGGCTCCTGAAACCGTTTTCCGGACTTCGCAAAGTGGACGTGATGCCGGGCTGCGCCTGGACGTTCCGGCGCGAGGTCCTGGAAGCCGAACGCTTTTCCGGTTTTTTCGAGGGCTACTCGCAGGGCGAAGACCTCGAGATGTCCCTGCGGATCGGAAAGCGCTGGGAAATCCAATGCTGCGGCGATTCCCGCATTCTGCACCTGCCGGGCTCGGGCGGCCGCCCTGTCTCCTACCGGCGCGGGCTGATGGAGATGCGAAACCGGTACTTCGTGTGGAAACGTCATAGCCCGCGTCCGGGTGCCGGATTTACTTCCCGGTTCTGGGCCGATACGGCCTTCCTGATGGCCATGGATTTCGCGTGGTTTGGCGCACGCCCCTGGCGGGTTGAACCGCTTGGCCACGCCTTGGGAACGTTTGTCGGAATGATCGGGTGTCTCGCATCGCCGCCGCGGTTCGAGGAGCCGCCCGCCCGGCGCGAGTACGTGCTGGACAGGGACATGGTGCCGAAGCGGAAAGACTTATGACTGCTGCATACGCCATGCCGGCGACGCCGCGCCGTACGACCACAACGGGAGTGCGGGTTCCCTTCGTAAAATCGTCGCTGATACAAATCGGCGTGTGCGTGGGCCCCGCTATGGCCGCCCTCGGGTTCGATCACCCGCGCGCCGCCGGGATTTACCTTCTGACGCTGCTGTTTACGCTCGAGCTCTATTACATCCTCCGCCGCAGACCGCTCGCCGCCAGCACACTCGCCATCGGGACCCTGCCCGCATGGATGCTGCTGCGCGAGAACTTCTACTACAACTCGGTGGAAGTCGTACTCGCCGTTTGCGCATTCGCCTGGATCGAAGGGCAGCATGCCGACCTTCGCGCTGTTTGCAGAGATCGCCTGTTTCAGTCTCTGGCCGCTTTTCTGTTTCTGTACTGGGCGATTTCGTTCTACCTCACCGGCGATTACGCCGTGGATATGCGGGGCTTCGAACTGCTGTTTTCCGCATTGAACGTCCGCCTGCTGGCGCGGCACCGGCGGTGGCTGGCGACGGCGCTGATGGGCGTGGCCATATCGGTCATCGCCATGGGATGCGGCTTGCTGCCTTATGGGAACCGTCTCGGAATGGCACAGGTGGTGGGAGGGCGCATTGGTAACCCGATCTCCTTCGGCGTTCCCGCCGCGCTGGTCCTGCTGGCCTCGCTGACCGATGGCGGACGCTGGATGCTTGTCAACCAGCGCCCCTGGGTGCGCATTTTCCTGGATGGCGTGATCGGCGTTTTTCTGGTGCTCTCCACCTCCCGCGGAAGCTGGCTGGTGCTGGCTGTGGGAACCGCCATCGTCTTCTTTCTGGGCCGCCGCCAGCGCAAGCTGATCTTTACGATGGCCGCCCTGCTGATCGTCGGGGGCGGACTCTATATACACTTCGACAACGACAACCTGGTGCGCAATTATTTGCACGAGACGTTTTCGCCTGACGAGAGCTGGTCGAAGAGGACGACCGGGCGGGCCGAACAGTGGGCGGCGTTTCCCAGGGTGCTGCACGATTCGCCGGTCTGGGGTTTCGGCCCGGGGAATGGCCGGCGCATCTCCGTGATCTACGCCCACAAGAACATCATCTGGCACTCGATCTATCTCAAAGTCGGGGCCGAGACCGGGCTGATCGGCCTGGGCCTGCTGATGATTCTTCTCGGCGCCGCGGTCCGCCGTGCCTGGCGTCACTACCGCACGGTCGGCGAAGCGATGCCCCTCATCGGGATCGTTGGCTTCCTGATGATCGGGGTTTCGGTGCCGGCATTCGACGGACTCTCCGGCATGTTTCTTGGCCTTGCCCTGGCCGGCTGCGACTTCTCCCGCATGTACGTGGTGCGTCGCGCCGTGCGGGTCGCGCAGGTACCCGACGGCCCGCGGTTCGGGGCCGCCGTTGCCGCCGGCGGGGCAGCTCCCCCACCCGGAGGCAGCAGTCGCCGGTGACCCTTGGACAGCTTATCCGTGTATCTTCCTCCGAGTACCTCATAAGCTCTTCGAGGGTCACCGGTTACCGCATTTTCAATCGCAATGCCCGATAACACCATACGCGCGCGGATGAAGCGGCTTCTCGGGAGAATGCTCTGGCCCCTGCACGCCAAGCTCGCGGCCCACTATTTCGTCGGACAAGGGCGGGGGCTTGTGCTGACCTTTCACTATATCGGCGAGCCTGTTTTGCCCGGTGTCGGAGACGATCTTTTCATTTCGCAAAACGAGTTTCGAGGTGTCCTGGAGTTCATCTCGGAAGAACTGGCGCCTCTCGCTCCCCCGGCATTCTTTGAACTCCTGCGCGCGGGAAAACTGCCCCGCCGGGCTACTCTGATCACTTTCGACGACTGCAATCGCCAGACAGTCCTCCATGCCCTGCCGGAGTTAACGAGGCTCGACCTCTCGGCGTGCTTTTTCGTGAATCCCGGGCTGATCGCGGCGGGGAGGCCCGTACCCAGCATCGAACTCATGTGCCTCTGCGCCGGCGCCCGGCAAGGGCATTACGAACTCTCCATAGCGCCGGACCTCCGAATCGAAATCGGCAATCCCGCCAGCCGCGTGGCCGCTTACCGGAAGCTGTGGCCGCTACTGCTGAACTGCCCCAGCACGGGGCAAACGGCCCTGCTCCGGCGGATCCGCGAAGAATTGAAAGTGGGGAAGGACTTGAGCCGCGATCAGCAACTTGCCGGATGGGACGCCCTCTGCGCGCTCGATAAGGCGGGAATGCTGGTCGGCAACCACACCATGTTCCACTCCACCATCGCGACGGACGGAAGAGAGCGCTTCGAATCGGAGGTAGCCGGAGCCTATACCGCCATCGAGGAGCATTGCGGGCGCAAACCACGTATCTTCTGCTACCCGTACGGGCGGCCTGCCGATAGTGGCGATGGAGCCGGCGGGATTCTCCGCAGCCTCGATACGGAGTACGCGTTCGTCACCCGCGGAGGCTTTGCCAACCCCGCCCGCACCGGCTACCTGGAACTCCACCGCGAAGACGCTTCGTACTCCGCGGACGCCACGAAGCTCGCGCCGCTGCTGGCGTGCCTGCGTTGAAGTATGCCTGAACTCCTGGATGTGTTTCGCGACCGGTCCGAAGTGGCGAGCGTCTGGAAGGAACTCGCCGTCGTTTCCCCCCATTCCTATTTCCTCTCGTGGGGTTGGATGGAGAACTGGCTCGACAGCCTCCCGCACGGCTGCAACTTGCGGCTCGCCGTTCTGAGGCAAGGCTCGGCCCCGCTGGCGGCCGGGTTTTTCGGCTATGGCAAAGTCCTGCGGCAGCGCGTGTTTCGCAGCACCGCTTACCTGCTGAACCAGACCGGCGACCGCACCCTGGACCAGTTCTACATCGAGGACAATTCGCTGCTCTGTGCTCCGGAGGCCGGCAATCCGTGGTCCGCTTTGCTCAGCCTTCTGCCGGATAGCTGGGAAGAAATTTACCTTTCGGGCCTGAACCCCGAGCGTCCGCCCGCCTCGTGGCTAACCGAGATTCCTGCGCCCTATCGCGTCCTGGTCGCAAACCGCATTCCCGCGCCCTATGTCGATCTCCATGCGATCGCCCGGAAAGGCGGGGATTACCTGGCAGCGGTCAGTTCGAATACCCGGGCGCAGATTCGGCGCAGCTACAAGTTGTATGGCGAGATCCGTACGACTGTGGCGGCGGATCGCACGGAGGCTCTCGATATTTACGACGAGATGGTCGATCTGCACCAGCGCTGGTGGACCCGGCGGCGCCAGCGCGGCGCGTTCGCATCGGAATACTTCCGCGCCATGCACCGCAGCCTCATCGAAAGGCGCTTCGATCACGGCGAAATCCAGTTGATCCGCGTAGGCAACGGCCGGTGCACCATCGGCTGTCTCTACAATTTCGACTACCGGGGCGCCGTCTCGTTTTATCAGAGCGGGTTGCGGATCGAAGAGGACAACCGCCTGAAGCCGGGATACATCTGCCACACGGAGGCGATCCGGCACAATTTGAAACTCGGCCGCGATATTTACGACTTCATGGCCAGCTTCGACGAGTACAAGCAGCGCATGGGCACGCATCGCCGCGACCTGGTATGGGTCCGGATCCAGAAGCCGCTGCTGAAGTTCGCCGCCGAGCGCGTGCTTCGCGAGGCCGCGCTATGGGCGACGGCGCGCTATCGCCGGGCGCGCAGCGGTCGTAAGCGTCCGGCCCGTTTGGAGGCGGCTGCATGAATCTGCGGCGGATGCTCTCACCGGTAGCCAGGCTGGCCTACCTGCGGCACAAGATCGTCTTCGAGGCATCCTTGGACGACCTGAGTTCCGTCGAGCCCTCCATCCGCGTCCAATTTCGTTCGGGTGGTGAAGCCGACCTGCGCGCGTTCAACCTGAAGGCCCATGGCTACGACGAAGAAGCCCGCCGTTTTGGCCTGGAGCGCCTCGCTGCCGGCGACCGCCTTGTGATCGGCGACGCACCCTCGGGCGTGGCCTTCTATGCCTGGATCATGCTCGGCCAGATGGACCTCGGATGCCGCGCCTACCGAGCGATTCCGCAAGACGTGGCATACACGTACAAGCTCTTCACGGTGCCCGGCTACCGCGGGCAGCGGATCTGCCCGGCTTACTATACGTGGTTGAAAACCGTTCTCCCTGGTGAGGGCATTCGCAAGGTGCTTGCCTGGGTAGAGTCCGGCAACCACGCTTCCCTGCGATCGCACCGGCACTCCGGTTTTCATCCCGCGGGAGCCATCTGGCACGCGCAATTTCTCTTTCGTTCGTATTTCATCGTCACCGGCCGGGAGATTGGAAAGATTCCCGCCGGCTGGAAACGCTCCTCGGTCAAATGCGGCTTCTGATTGTTTCTCACGTGATTCATTACCGGCACGCGGGCCGGCTGTTTGCCTATGGGCCTTACGCCCGGGAAATCGACCTATGGGCGGAACTGTTCCCCGAGGTTGTCATCGCCTCGCCTTGCCGGAACGAGGCCCCCCCGGGAGACTGTCTCCCGTTTGAGCGCCCCAACATCTCGATCGACCCGCAGATCGAAGCCGGAGGCGCCGGCCTGGGTGCTAAACTGCGGCTGGCCGCGTCCGTTCCCGCCATGGCTTTTGGGCTGGCCCGAGCCATGCGCCAAGCCGACGCGATCCACGTTCGCTGCCCCGGCAATCTCGGGCTGGTCGGGGCCGCGCTCGCTCCGCGGTTCAGCCGCCGGACGGTTGCCAAGTACGCTGCCCAGTGGCACGGCGGCACGGGCATCCCGCTCTCCGCCAGGCTGCAGCGCGCCCTTCTCGCATCGCGATGGTGGAACGGCCCGGTGACCGTCTACGGATCCTGGCCCGGCTATCGCAGGCACGTGGTTCCGTTTTTCACCTCGCTGCTTACCTCCGGCCAGATTGCGCGCGCACGCCTCGCGGCATCGCGCGAGCGCAGCGGACCCGTGCTCGAGGTGCTCTTCACCGGCCGGCTCTCGAAAGCTAAAAACGTGGACGTCCTGCTCGAAGCCATCGCGCGCCTGCGTGGGGAAGGCCGCGAGATTTGCGCCCGGATTATCGGCAGCGGGCCGGAGCGCGGCAATCTCGAACGGCTCGCCGCCAGTCTCGGAATCGCCGGGTTCGTGCGCTTCACCGGCGGGCTTCCTTTCGAACAGGTGATCCCGTACCTCGAAGCGGCCGACGTACTGGTTCTGGCCTCGGAGACCGAAGGCTGGCCGAAGTCCATCGCCGAAGCAATGGCGTTCGGGCTGATCGCCATCGGCTCGAACACCGGCTTCGTTCCGCAGATGCTCGAAGGAAGAGGATTCACTGTCCCTCCTGGAGACGCCGCCGCCCTGTCCGCCGTCCTGCGGTGCATCGCAGTCTCGCCGGACCGCCTGAAGGAAATGCGATTGCGCGCCGCCGCGTGGGCCCAACGCTACTCGCTCGAAGGGCTGAAGAATGCCATCGCCGCGCTTCTCGATGAGTGGTGGGGCACGGAAGCTCTTGCGCGTTCCAGAAGGGTATCGGTTCGATGACGGTGCCGCCCGCGGTGTCGCCTCTTTCCGCCGCCGGCGCACCGGCCCGCATTGGCGTCCTCCACGTTGTGGATGCGCTGAACATCGGCGGAGCCGAGCAGGTCGCGCTGAGCCTCGCCAACCTGCTGCCGCGTGACCGGTATAGGCCGTTTCTGTGCACCACCCGTGCCGAGGGCCCCCTGAGTCCGCGCGTTGCCCCCCACGTGGGCCGCCTGAAACTGCGGCGCAAGGGGCGTCTCGACGCGGCGTCGGTGATCCGGTTTGTGCGATTCCTGAACCAGCACGATATCCGGATTGTTCACGCGCACGCCTCCGCTCTGTTCTTCTGCCGTCTGGCCCGGGCCGTCTCCCCGCCAACTGCCTTGATATGGCATGACCACTACGGCCGTTGCGATTTCAACGACCGGCCGGTATGGCTATATAAGGCGGCGACGCGGAACATCGCCGGCGTGATCGCCGTCAATCGCACGCTGGCGGATTGGTGCTGCTCCGGCTTGAAGGTCTCCACCGATAAGGTCTGGTATGTTCCGAACCTCGTGGAGGATGGAAAAGTCGCGTCCCGGAATCGGGAACGTCCGGACCTTCCCGGTACCCCCGGTAAGCGGCTCGTGTGTGTGGCGAATTTCCGCCCGCAGAAGGACCACGCCACTCTTTTGCGCGCCATGGCTTTAGTGGAAGCCGCCGGCAGCGGGGCCCATCTGCTGCTGGTCGGAGATTCTGCCGAACCCGGATACGTTGCCCACATCCGGGGGTTGATTACGACGCTCGGGCTGGACCACGCGGTGAGTTATCTCGGGCCCCGCCACGATGTCGCCTCAATCCTGGACGCCTGCGACGTCGGCGTTCTGAGTTCGGCATCGGAGGGCTTGCCCCTTGCGCTTTTGGAGTATGGCCGTGCCGGGTTGTGCACGGTTGCGACCGCAGTCGGAGAATGCCCGGACGTTCTGCGAAACGGGGAAGCAGGCGTTCTGGTTCCGCCGGGGTCGCCCGGCGAGTTGGGCCGCGCGCTCCTCCGTGTCATCGGAGATCCCGAACTGCGCAGCAGCCTGGGCCGCAGTTTTCGCCGGCACGTGGAAGAGCGCTACAGCGCCGCCTGCGTGATGCGGCAGATCTGCCAGGTATATGAAACCGTCTTAGGGAGAGCGTTATGACCTTCTCGCGATTGATGATTCTCGCGGCGCTGGCTTCCACGCCATTCCCGTTGTGCGCGCCATGCGAGCAGCAGAGTGCTCAACCCCCGCTCCGTGCAACTCTTCCGCAACGCAACACGGGCGGGCAGTTCTACGTCTCGCCCGGCGGCGATGCCTCCGGCGACGGCTCTCTGGCTCACCCTTGGGATCTGGTGACCGCCCTGAGCCAGCCGTCTTCCGTAACCCCCGGCTCGGAGCTCTGGGTACGGGGCGGAACCTACGGCGACGGCACTACCATCTTCCACAGCAGTCTCGTAGGGACGCCGTTCGCCCCCATTGTGGTTCGCCAGTATCCGGGGGAACGCGCCATCATTAACGGCTGGCTCCAGATTGGCTGTTGCGATCAGAATCCCCATCCGGAACAGGGAGCGTACGTGTGGTTCTGGGGGCTGGAGTTTGCCAGCAGCATCACGGACCGTACGGGCTCCCCATCGGGTCCGCCGGACTATGGCGCATCCGCCATCCTCAACGCCATCGACACCTGGGCCCCAGGCACCCGCCTGATCAATCTTGTGATTCATGACACCCGCCAGGGCATCGGCAGTTGGAAAGAGGCCGTGAACAGCGAGGTCTATGGCTGCCTGATCTACAACAACGGATTTCAGGCGACGGATCGCGGTCACGGTCACGGCATCTATATCCAGAACAATACCGGGACGAAGAGCCTCACGGACAACATCATCTTCGACCAGTTTGGCGTCGGCATCCATGCTTACGGCACGAGTGCGGCCGACGTCCGTAACATTACGGAAGAAGGGAATATCTCGTTCAACAACGGTAGCGTCGCGACCGGCGGACAGGATGACGATAATATCCTCTTCGCATCCGGCACGGGTCTCTCGAACATTGTGGTGAGAAATAACTACACCTACCACACGCCCGACGCGGACCTTGGATATTCCCGCGTAGGCTGGCAGTTCGACGCTCTGAATCAGAACGTTACGGTGACCGGAAATTACTGGATCGGGGGCGATCTCGCGGTAATGCTGAACCATTGGAACAACGCCGTATTTACCGGAAATACGGTCTATTCGAAAACGCAGCTCCTCACGTATCTCGATTTCCTGCCCACGCAGAATCCAGCGACTTACAACTGGGACGGCAACACTTACTATGGTTCCGGCCGTTTTAGTTACGGCGGGAACGAGACCACGTGGCAGGGCTGGACGGGGAGAGGAATCGACCGCAGCAGCCGGTTCGTGAACAGCGGACCGACGGGAGTGTGGACTTTCACCCGGCCGAATCGTTACGAGCCTGGCCGCGGCAACATCGTGATCTATAACTGGGACCTCAACCCGGCGGTTTCCGTCGATCTCTCCGGCATTCTGGGTCCGGGAACGAGTTACGAAGTGCGCGACGCCGAAAACTTTTTCGGCCCTCCGGTCGTGACCGGCACTTACAACGGCGCCCCGGTCGCGATCCCCATGATGAACCTCAAGCCCGCTGCCCCGAACGGCGTCTTCCCGACGCCTCCGAAGCATTCCGCGCCCCAGTTCGGCGCGTTCATCGTGCTTCCCAGGTCCTGAGGCCCGGATGGCTGATTCTCTTCTGATGGTTGGGAACTTCCTTTCCGCGGCCATAGGCAACCGGGGTGTGTGCGAAGAACTCGCGGAGCGGCTCGCGAAGGGCGGCTGGTCCGTGGTCACGACCTCGAGCCGCCGGTCGCGGGCCGCGCGGCTCTCCGACATGCTGGCGACTGCCTGGCAGTGCCGCCGCCGCTACGACGTCGCACAGGTGGACGTTTACAGCGGCCCGTCCTTCGTCTGGGCGGAAGCGGTGGCATGGGTGCTGCGCCGCGCCCGCAAGCCCTACGCGCTCACGCTGCACGGAGGCGCGCTGCCGGCCTTCTCGCGCCGGTGGAGCGCTCGTGTGCGGCGCCTATTGCAATCCGCAGCCGTGGTGACCGCGCCTTCGACGTATCTCGTGGATGCCATGCGGCCCTACCGGCCGGACCTCCGCCTGATCCCGAATGGCATCGATCTCGCCCAATACCCGTATCGCTTCCGCGAGTCCGTGCAGCCGAGGCTGATCTGGCTCCGCGCGTTTCATCGTATCTATAACCCGGTTCTGGCGATCCAGGTTCTTGCCGCGCTCCGGGAGCGCGGTTGGGATGCCGGCCTGGTGATGATCGGCCCCGACAAGGGCGATGGAAGTCTCCAGCAGACGCGCGCCGCGGCGGACGACCTCCGAGTCTCGCGATTCGTTCGTTTCGATGGCGCCGTGCCCAAGGCCGAAGTGGGCACCCGCATCTCCGAGGGGGATATCTTTTTGAATACTACCGCTGTGGATAACAGTCCCGTATCGGTTCTCGAAGCCATGGCGTGCGGCGGCTGCATTGTCAGCACGAACGTGGGAGGCATACCGCATTTGCTGCGCGATGGTCACAACGCGCTGCTGGTCGAACCCGGAGCGCCCCCGGCCATGTCGGCGGCAGTGGAGCGGTTGCTCTCGGAGCCGGCGCTCGCGGCCGCGCTTTCGCGCAACGCCCGCAAGGACTCCGAAGCCTTCGATTGGGACCGCGTGGTCCCTCAATGGAACGTGTTGTTGCGCTCGCTGCGATGAGGCTCGCAATCTCCTTCGATTACGATTCACCGGAGGGCTACCGGCGCTCCTTCGGGCTCCGCGATTGCAACCCGGCCGCCGATCAGGAAGGTACGGAGGCCCTGCTCGAAGTGCTGCGCAAGCATGCGGTGCGCGCGACGTTCGGAATCGTGGGCCGGGTCGCGCTCGAAGGCGAACCGCCCGAGCATTGTCCCGGGCAGGTGATCGCGATCCACCGCGCCGGGCACGAAATCGCCTCGCATTCTATGCTGCACAAGTACCTCCCCCCGCTCGGCCGCGCCGAACTTCTGGAGGATCTTTGCGCCAGCCGCAAGGTCCTGCAAGCGCGGATTGGCGCGGACGTGCGCGGATTCATCCCCCCTTTCAACCGCCCCATGCACTTTCCACGCAGACGCGCTTTTAGTTTCAGCGAAAAGTTCGGAGTGCATGGCCGCGGGCGCGGACGCCAGAGCCTCGGTTCGCTGCTGCGGTTTCTCGGCGAGGCGGGATACGGCTGGTCGCGTGTGAGCTTCCAGGATAAGCTCGCGGCCATTGCGCAGCGGTTGGGGTTCGGCCGGCCCTCGCCCGCCCAGCCGTTCCTCTATCGCGGGGTAGTCGCCATACCGCTGCACTCCACTGGCTTCGGAGAAGCGTCGATCGCCCTGGTTCGCCGTTACCTCCATACCGATCTCACCCTGACGGTGTACGGCCATCCCAACCAGGCGTACGCGCAGAATGAGCAGAGTTCCACCCGGCTGGACTGGTTCCTCGAGCGATTGCAGGATCATCGCCACGATGGTTCGCTGCTGATTTCGACCATGGGAGAAATTGAGGCGGTGACTCGCGCCGCGCACGTCCGATGAACTCCGCCGCGTTGCGTGTCTATCACCGGATGCCGGGGGCGGTGCGGTCCCTGGCTGCTTCCGTCTACGGACTGAAACTGCGGAGCGCGCGCTATGGCCCGGAAACGGCTGCCCTGATCTCCGCCGCGCTTGCCCGCGAGCATTGGACCGCCGGGGAATGGGACCTGTGGCGGGCAGCCCGCCTCGCGTTTGTGCTGAACCGCGCCGCTAGCCGGGTGCCCTATTACCGCGAGCAGTGGGCGGAGCGCCGGCGCCGCGGCGACACCGCCTCCTGCGAAGAACTCGCCAACTGGCCAATCCTGGAAAAGGAAGAGGTGCGCCGCGATTCGACCCGCTTCGTCGCGGACGATTGCGATCTCCGCCGCATGCACCTGGAAGGCACCAGCGGCACGTCCGGAACTCCACTCCGGCTATGGCGTAGCCGGCGCACCATCCGCGCCTGGTACGCCCTTTTCGAAGCGCGCTCCCGCGCGTGGTACGGCGTCTCGCGCCATGTGCCCTGGGCCATTCTCGGCGGCCAGGTGGTCGTTCCCGCGGAGCAGGTAAGCCCGCCCTTCTGGGTTTGGAATGCCCCACTGCGGCAGCTTTATATGTCCGTGTACCACCTTTCGCCGGGCTTCGCGCCGCGCTATCTCGACGCCCTGCGGCGCTACCGCGTGAAGTACCTTCTGGGGTATCCTTCTGCGCTCGAAGCCCTTGCTGAGGCGGCGTTGCGTGATGACCGCCGCGACTTCCGGCCGCGCGTCGCGATCGCCAATGCCGAGCCGCTCTCTTCCGCGCAGCGGGAAACCATCGGCGCGGCGTTCCAGTGCCCGGTTCGCGAAACCTACGGCATGTCCGAGATTGTGGCGGCGGCGGGGGAGTGCGAAGCGGGCACCCTACACCTCTGGCCGGAAGCCGGCGAAATCGAAATCCTGCCCGGAGGCGAACTGATCGCGACCAGTCTGCTCGACGCCGACATGCCCCTGATCCGCTACCGCACCGGCGACCGTTGCACGATCTCGGACGCGGGTGGCTGCGCGTGCGGCCGGACTCTACCTGCGCTCGCTTCGGTGGAAGGCCGGGTGGACGATGTCCTGATCACGCGCGATGGCCGGCGCATCGGCCGCCTCGACCCGATCTTCAAGAGCCGCCTGCCGATCCGCGAGGCGCAGATCGTGCAGGTACGGCTGGACGAAATCCGCGTGACCTACGTCCCGGCCGAAGGCTTCGATGAGCGGACCGCCCGCGAACTGGTTGAGCTCCTGCGCCAGCGCATGGGCGATGTCCAGGTCAAACTCGAGCCGGTGGCCCGGGTTCCCCGCGGCCCCAATGGTAAGTTCCGCGCAGTGGTTTGTAAGTTGTCCCCCGAGGAGCGCAAGACTTATGCCTGAGGAGAGAATCACGATCGTCGTCCCCTGCCGCAACGAAGCGAAGGCCATAGCGCCGGTCCTCGACTCGATTCTGTCGCAGGACTTCGCCGGCCGCGAATGGGAACTGATCGTTGCAGACGGCATGAGCGACGACGGCACGCGCGCCACGCTCAAGAAATATCAGAGCACCGAACCGAGGATCCGGGTGCTGGACAACCCCGCCAAGGCCGTGCCCGCCGGCCTCAATATGGCGATCCGCGCGGCGCGGGGCGAGATCATCCTCCGCATGGACGCGCACACTTCGTACGCGCCCGATTATGTGCGGCGCTGTCTGGAAGCCCTGGAAAAAGCGTCTGCCGACAATGTGGGCGGGCCTGCCCGCACTCGTCCCAGCGGATATTGGGGACGCGCCATCGCCGCGGCGTACCATTCCTCCGTGGCTTGCGGCGGCGCCAGGTTTCACGACCCCGATTACGAAGGCTGGGTGGATACCGTCCCCTATGGCTGCTGGCGCAAGTCCACGCTGCTGCGAGTGGGGCTATTCGATGAACGGCTCATCCGCAATCAGGATGACGAACTCAACCTGCGGATCGTTCGCGCGGGAGGCCGCATCTGGCAGTCGCCCGCCATCGTCTCCTGGTATCAACCCAGAAACTCGCTCCGAAACCTGTTTCTGCAATATTTCCAGTACGGCTTCTGGAAAGTGGCGGTCATCCGTAAGCACCGCATGCCCGCCTCGTGGCGGCACGTCGTCCCGCCCACTTTTGTCACCGCCAACCTCGCCATCCCCGTCCTCGGTCTTGCCGAGCCCCGTGCGTTCGCGGCATGGGCGGCGATGCTCGCGCTTTACCTTCTGGTCTGCATTGTGGCGTCCGCGGATTGCGCCCGGCGCCGCGGCTGGCTCCTCCTCCCCGCGCTGCCGGTCGTGTTCTTCGCGTACCACCTGGCCTATGGCGCCGGATTCCTGGCCGGCCTTTGTTACTGGCCCTTTGTGAAAGCGGAATCGGAACCCCCGAAATCCGTCTTCACGCAAGCCAGCCGGTAAACTGATCGCCGCAGCAGCCGCGAATAAGACTCCAAGGTCTGAAACTGTTAAAATACCGGAATGCGACTTGCGGACGTAAAGGCCGTGGTCCCGGTTTGCTTCAGCCTTACGATCACGGCAGTGTGCCTTTTCGGGTCAGCCGGCCGTCTGGATTGGTCGAATGCATGGGCACTGCTGGGACTCTCCCTCGCCGCCGGCCTGGCATTCACCGTCGGACGCAATCCGGAGTTGGCCGCCGAACGGAGGAATGTGAAGGCCGGTAAGAGTTGGGACAAGGTGCTGGTCGGCATCACGGTTCTGCTCGGGCCAATGGCCGTGTGGATTACTGCTGGACTGGACGACCGATTTCACTGGTCGAACCGCATGTCTTCCTTGGCATTCACCGCAGGCGTGGCAGCAGCGGTGCTTGCCGCCGCTCTGATTGCCTGGGCCATGCGATCAAACAGGTTCTTTTCGTCAGTGGTTCGTATCCAGAAGGATCGCGGGCACACGGTCGTCGATCGCGGGCCTTATCGATTCATCCGGCACCCTGGGTACGCAGGAACATTTGTGTTTATTCTTGTGACACCGCTAATCCTCGGTTCTTATTGGGCGCTCGCGCCCGCTGCGGCTACCGCTTCAGTAATCGTGTTAAGGACAATGATGGAAGACTCGACCCTGCGCCACGAGCTAGACGGCTATGCCGATTACGCGCGTAGAGTGCGATACAGGCTGTTGCCCCCTATCTGGTAGTCCTACTGCGGTAGCCCCGACCCACCCCAGAAGAATGAACTCACGTTCGCATTCGGCAGGCTGCGGTCGCCATTGTAGTTATTCACGATGTGGAAGGTGACGTTCCCCTTATAGTTGTAGACCAGGTATAGCCCGTTCGTGTAATCCGTGAGCGTCTCGGTGTCGTACACCGTCCCGCTGTCCGTGTCCACAGCCTGCACGGTGATCGACCGCTTCTCCGGGAATGCCGCGACAGGCGCCAGCGGCTGCCAGTCGCAGAAGTAGAGCGCGATCCGGTGGACCTGGTTATCCGCCGTCGAGACCTGGAAATCCATGTAGTAGCGGTTGTACCACTGTGAAATCACGCGCTCCGTCGGTGAATACGAGTACTGATACTTCAGCGGGGCGCGAGGATCCGTGCTCCAGATATCCACTAGTAACTCGTTGACATTGATGGGATTGAAGGTGGAGTAAGTCGGGGCGTCGTAGGAACTCTGCGCGATGAAGTTCCCATCCTGTCCATAGACGCCCTTCCAGTTTCCCTGGGTCTTGCCGTCAATCCCCAGGAACGTCGCGGAATTTCCGCTCGGAGGTGGTGGCGGCGGCGGGGGCGGTGTCACCGTGCCGTTGTTCACGTTGAGGGCGACCGCCGCGGAAGTGCCCACATTTCCGGCCCCATCGGTCGCCACCGCGGTCAGGTTGTGGGTCCCATTGCTTACCGTGGTGGTGTCCCACGAATACGTGTAAGGCGCGGCGGCCTGCACCGGGCCCAAGGCCGACCCGTCGATCAGATATTGCACGCCGGAAACACCGCTCGCATCGCTGGCGCTCGCCGTAATCTGAACCGTTCCTGACACGTTGCCGCTCCCCGGAGTGGCGATCGAAACCGTGGGAGGCGTGGTGTCCGGCGCCGTACCGCCGCTCGCCGGTCCGCCGCTCCCGCCCCAGAATAGGGCGCACAGCGTTGCCGTCGGGTTGTACTGTCCGGGGTTGTTGTTGATCACCCGGAAGATGATTTGTCCGCTGTAGTTGTAGATCAGATAATTGCCGTTCGTATAGTTAGTCAGCGGGCGTGTGTCGAGAACGGCATTAGTCCCGGGATCGACTGCCTCGACTGTAATGGACCGTCCGGCACGGTCGAAATCGCAGAAATACAGCGCAATCCGGTGCGTCCGGCCGTCGGTCGCCGAGACCAGAAAGTCCATGCTGTCGATCACCTGAAAGTATGAGGCGACGCGCTCCGTCGGGCTGTAGCTGTAGTATTGCTTGAGCAGCGCCCGCGGGTCGGTGCTCCATAAGTCATAGAGCATCAGGCTTACCCCTCGCGGGTCGAAGGTGGAATACGACGGCGCCAACACAGAGTGCTGGGCGATGACGTTTCCATCCTGGCCGTAAACGCCCTTCCAGTTCCCCAGCGTCGTCGTATCCATCCCCAGATAGCTGACGGTATTGCCGCTGGGTGTCGCGGGGCTCGGAGCCGTATTGCTTATTGTCACTGTCACCGCCGCCGAGATCGTCCGGTTGCCGGCGGCATCCGAGGCGATCGCGGTGAGCACGTGCGAACCGTTGGACGCGGTTGCGGTATTCCACGCATAAACATACGGCGCCGTCTGCTGCGCGGCTCCCAGGTTGCTGCCGTCCAGTTGATACTGCACCCCTACCACGCCCACGTTGTCCTGCGCGGACGAAGTGATGTTGACGCTGCCCGATACCGTCCCTCCCGTGGGCGTCTGGATCGAGACGGTCGGCGGTGTGGTGTCCGTCGAAGGCGGAGGAGGCGGAGGAGGCGGCGCCACATTGCCTCCACCCCAGAAGAATGCGGACACGCTCCCGGTCGGATTATACTGCCCGGGATTGTTGTTGATGATCCGGAAATCGATGGCTCCGGAATACGAATACACCAGGTAAATTCCGCCCTCGTAGTTGGTCAGCGAGCGCGTATCGTAAACCGTGCCGTTCGCCGAATCCACCGCCTCCACGGTGATTGACCTGCCCTGGTTATCGAAATCGCAGAAGTAGAGTGCGATCCGGTGGCTTTGGCCGTCCGTCGCGGAGACCGGAAAATCCATCGTGTCGATGGCATCGAACCACGAGGCGACGCGTTCGGTGGCGCTGTAACTGTAGTACTGTTTCAGCAGGGCCCGCGGGTCCGTGCTCCACAGGTCATATAGCAGCAGGCTTACACCCTGCGGGTTGAACGTCGAATACGAAGGGACAAGAACCGAGTGCTGCGCGATGACGTTGCCGTCCTGGCCATACACTCCTTTCCAATTCCCCAGCGTAGTGGTGTCCATCTGCAGGAAGGCGGCGGATGACGCGAAGCCGGGGCCGGCGTAAATCGTGATTGCCGCCGCACACATGGGCAGCAGAGTACGGATGCGAAGCATAGGTACCTCTCAGCACTCGATTTTGGAGACAGAGTAAGTTGGAAGAGTGAGCTACCGCCGTAGCGCTCCCAGCCGTGCAACACGCTGGGGTGTGCGGCAGTGTATAAGTGGATTATAAAGGCGGTGACTTACCGGGTCTGTGACGGCTAGCTCAGTGCCCGCGGCCCGCTGTGGGGTCGGGTACCTACCGCGAAGTCAGTTGCTGGAGCAGGCGAACGCCGGAACACATATCCGCCAGGCGCTCTTCCTGGTTCTCCGTCTCTCTTTCCACGTTCAGCGGGCCCGAGAATCCGCCATCCGCGAGCGCCCGCACGAACCGTTCGACGCCGACCGCGCCCTTTCCGAGGGGCCGCTCTTTTCCGAGCGCCCCGGGCACTCCCTTGGGCGGCCAGTCGCCGTCTTTGCAGTGCACCGAAAGGACATGGGGGAGGAGGACGGAAAGCGCCTCGATCGGGTCACCGGTGCCGTAGAGAATCAGGTTGGCGGGGTCGAAGTTGATCCCGATATTGGGCCGGTCCACGTCGCGCAGGAACGCGAGCAGCAGCTCTGCCCGTTCCTGCCCGGTTTCCATCGCGAACGTCTGGCCGTTCTTCGCCGCCCGGTCGCAGATCCGGCGTACGAGGTCGCGGACGCCCGCATAATCGGGGTCCGAGTGGTTCTCCGGAACGAAGCCGACGTGGCACGCGATGCTGCGGATCCCCATCCGCGCGGCGAAATCGCTCAGGTCCAGGGTCCGCTGCTCGCGTTCCGCCCTGGTCGCCGGTGGAATGAAACCGACGGTATGCATCACCGTTGGGATATCCGCATAACTCTCGCCGCGATATGCCGCGAACATCGTGACCACGGTGAAATCGCCCAGATCCTTCTGCAAGGCATCCGCCGCCGCGGCATTCAACTCCATCTCGCCGGGAATCCCCATCTGGCCGCAGCGAACTCCCATCCCGCGGAGCTGCTCCATCCGGTCGCGCTCCGCCCAGAACATCACTCCCGGTTCCATCGGCTTCAGATTGTGCATGGCAGTTTTTCTCCGTTCCGTTCGCGCGCTTCGAGCAGCAGGCGCATGAGTTTGACCGTCGCGGCCGATTCCTCCGGCGGGCAAAGTTCGGGCGCCCGTCCGTTAGCGCAGCATTCCACGAAATAGGCGATCTCGGCGCAGTAGCCGTCGGCGCCGGAGCAGGGAAGCGCCTGCCCCGCAAAGCTCAACGGCCGCCCTGCCGAGTTGAAGTCCATCGTGCCGTCATCGAGCGTCACCGCGAACTCCATCGAGAACGGCAAGCCCTTGCCCATCCAGCCGCCCGAGACCAGCACTGCGGGCCCGCCCGCGTAATACAGCCACGCGTGAATGCAGTCCAGCCCTCTCGACGGCTCGACGTAGCCCGTTGCGGAGACCGCTTCCGGCACGCCGAACAGGTGAACGCACATGTCCACGTCGTGGATCAGGAGGTCGAACGCGCCGCCTCCGCTCTTCCCCGGCTGGTTCAGCCATCCGCCCCAATCCGGGGCCGCGCAGCGGCGACGAAACTCCGCGAACCGCACCTTGCCGAACCGGCCGCCGCGGATCGCCTCGCGAAGTGCAACGTATTCCGGCAGGAAGCGCAGCACGTGTGCGGTCATCAGCAACCGGCCGGATTCGCCGGCTTCTTCGAGGATGCGGTCCGCCGCGGCGCCATCGAGCGCCAGCGGCTTTTCCACCAGAACGTGCTTTCCCGCCCGGAGTGCCGCCAGCACGACCGGCTCGTGAAAATCCGTCGGCAGGCAGATATCCACCGCATCGATGGTCCGATCCGCCAGCAGAGCGTCCACATCGCGGTAGCGCCCGATGTTCGAGAAGTCCATCATCTCGCCCGGTCCGCCGATGTTTCCCTGCACCGCCGTCAAGTCGCCCGAAAGCTGTTTCTCGTCATTGCTGAACACGGCAGCCAGTTTCGCGCCGGGGATGCCGCGCAGCGCTTTCAAATGGGTGCTGCCCATGAATCCCAATCCCAGCACCGCAATTCTTACCGGTGTCATCTGCTACAGTGTAGCGCCGGTCGTGACAAAATAGGCGCGTGGTGCGTCCTGAAAGACGCGTTGTTCTAGCAGGTGGAAGTCCTGTCCGGGTAAGCGCCGGAGCGCCCGGTAGCAGACTCCAGCCGGGAGGAGAGATCCGACCGAGCCGAGCGGAGTGTCAAGAGCCCTTGAAACAGAGGGGAGCAAACCGGCGGGCCGCAACAATCAGTGAACGCAATAGCCTCGTCACATTTTCAGCCGAAAGGTGTTTGGGAGGGCCGAGCCGCTCATGTCACGGCGAAGGCAACAGACAGCACGCAGGACCGGAACGAGTGCTGGACTTCCCCGGGGTCGCAGGCGGCGGCACGTCAGGACAGAGCAGCGTGGAACAGGAGAGACCCTACCTGGCAGCCTTGTCGGGCAAAGACCGGGCGTATAAGGCGGGATGGCTGAAAGCGCGCGGAGCCAGGAGGGAGTCCGAGAGGCTCGAAGTACCGAGGAAGGCGTGCAGCAAAACGCGCTGGAGGGAAGGGGCCTTGCTTTGATCATGCTGGTGCGGAGGTAAGTGCGAGGGCATGCCGGAAACGGCCAAAATCCCCGTTGATAAAGTACGACAACTCCAGCGCAAGCTATATGTGTGTGCCAAGCAGAGTAGGACGCGGCGGTTCCATGCGCTGTATGACCGGATCTACAGGAGTGACGTTCTGTGGGAAGCATGGAGGCGGGTGCGCAGCAACGGTGGCGCGGCAGGGGTGGATGCGGAGACGATCCAGGCAATCGAACAACGAGGGCCAGGAGAGTTTCTGGCGGAGTTTCTGGCGGAGCTTCAGGCGGCGCTGCGGGCAGGCCGATATCGTCCTTCCCCGGTGAAGCGGCGGTACATACCGAAAGCAGATGGGAAGCAGCGGCCATTGGGGATACCGACGGTACGGGATCGAGTGGTGCAGATGGCGGCGAAGCTTGTGATGGAGCCGATTTTCGAGGCGGACTTCCAGCCGAGCAGTTATGGATTCCGACCGAAGAGGAGCGCGCAACAGGCCCTGGAAGCGATACGAGTAGCAGGCAACCAGGGACACAATTTCGTAGTCGATGCGGACATTCAAGGCTACTTCGACAACATCCAGAGGGAAACCCTGATGGAGTTGGTGAAGGAGCGGATCTCGGATCGAAGGGTACAGAAGTTAATCCGGCAATGGTTGGAAGCGGGAGTGATGGAAGACGGGACGGTAAGGGAAACGCTGGCGGGAACCCCGCAGGGCGGAGTGATCTCGCCGTTGCTGGCCAACATCTACCTGAACAAATTGGATCGGATCTGGGCGGCACGATGTAGCCAGCTTGGGGTTCTGGTCCGATATGCCGATGATCTGGTGGCGATGTGCCGCACGGAATCGGCGTGCAGGGAAGCGCTTCGGCGGATCGGGCTGGTGATGAACCGGCTGGGCCTGACGCTGCATCCAGTGAAGACGCGGATGGTGGACTTGAGACGCGGAAAGCAGAGCTTCGTATTCCTGGGATGCACGATTCGCAAGAAGCGGAGTATCCAGCGAAATCCACGGTGGCACTTTGTGCAGCGGTGGCCGAGCCCGAAGGCGACGAAGAAACTTCGCGATCGCGTACGAGAGCTGACCAGTAAGCGGCAAAGCGGGAAGGAAGTGAAGCAGATCATCGCGGAACTGACACCCGTGCTTCGTGGCTGGGGGAACTATTTCCGGACGGGGAATGCCGACCGGGAGTTCAACAAAATGGACTACTTCGTCGTCAGGAGTTTGCGCCGCTGGCAGTATCGGCGGGGCGGACAGAGGCCAACGAAGCGAGCGCCATTCACCGGCTATCAGCTATACGGAATGGGACTGCACAAGTTGATGGGCACCGTGAAATACCCGGCGCAAGCCACACCAATAAGATCATCGTTAAGCCGTGTGCGGGAAAACCGCATGCACGGTTTGAAAGGGGAAATTAGAAACGGACTGGCATAAGCCAGCACCGCGCTAAAATCTACCAATGCGCATCCTTACCCGGACAGTCCTCTTGGCCGCGGCATTCGCCGCCGCAGCCCTTGCCGCCGATTCCGGCTGGCAGGCCCTGTTTGACGGCAAAACGTTCGCCCATTGGGAGGACCCGTCGAAGAAGTCGCCCCCGGGCGATTCGTTCGTCATCGAAGATGGATGCCTGAAGGCGGTCGGCCGCCCCCACATCACCGAGGACCTCTTCAGTACCGATACCTACCGCGACTTCGAACTGGAGTTTGACTGGAAGATCTCGCCCGGCGGCAACACCGGGCTCAAGTACCGCATCCAGGACCACGTGTTTCTGCTCGATCAGCGCATGCGCCGCTTTGAGGACCAGGTGAACGCGGCCCTGAAGGACCGCCGCAAGGACCGGCCTTCCAAAGGTCAGGATTACGTCGTCGGCTTCGAGTATCAGTTGATCGATAATGCCCGCAACCCCGACGCCCTGCGCGGCGGCGCGCTGCACCAGGCCGGAGCGCTATACGACATGTTCTCGCCCGTGAAGGACGCCACCAAACCCGTAGGCGAGTTCAACCACTCGCGCCTGGTGGTGAAGGGCGACCACGTCGAGCACTGGCTGAACGGCGTCAAGGTGGTGGATGCCAGCCTCAAGGACCCGACGATCGCGCGCGCCTGCGCCAAGCGATGGGGCGCCGATTCACCCGTCTACAACCTGCTGGTGAACCAGCCGCGCGAAGCCTGCCACTTCTCCCTGCAGAACCACGACTCGGACGCCTGGTTTAAGAACATTCGGATCCGCCGCCTCGATTAGGGGCGCTCCGCAGGCGCGGCAGCAGCGTAAGCGCCGCGCCATAAATCAGCAGGGAAAGAAACAGCGCGGCCTTGCGATCCTGGTGCAGGTCGTCCGTCACCAGGCGCCAGGCTCCCAGGGCCATGGTCGGGTAGATCAAGTGGCTCCACTCCGCCGCGTTCCAGCGCGCGCCGGCCCACGCCAGCCCCATCGCCGAGATCGAGAGGACCGACGTCCGCAGTGTCGCGCAGTAAGCGTGGCTCGCATCCTGGCCGAACAGCGCGTGATAGCCGGCTGCCAGTAGTCCCGCCGCGATTCCCG
The DNA here is from genome assembly GCA_963796485.1 of Bryobacterales bacterium. Lineage (GTDB taxonomy): Bacteria > Acidobacteriota > Terriglobia > Bryobacterales > Bryobacteraceae > CAWCDJ01. The sequence continues at coordinate 1,840,751 of CAWCLV010000001.1, read as the reverse complement.
CGGCCAGCCACGCCAGCACTGCCGCCATCGCCGTGCGGAAAAATTGCGATTCCGCCTTCGCCGCCATCAACCACGCCGCGAGCGCGGCCAGGGCCCCGAGCGAGAGAGCCACCGGATCGGTATCCGGCCAGTTGCGCGACCCGAGCACGAACATTGCCGCCTGCCGGAGCGCGCCCGAGAACACCAGAGCCAAAACCAGGTAAAACCCGCCGTGAATCTGGAGGGTGAGGCTTCGGAACCGCCCCCCGGCCCACACGCATGCCAGCGCCACTGCGGTCCAGACCGATGCGGCCACGTCCCCGGAGAGCAGAATGCGGATCCCGGCCAGCGTCAGCAGGATCCCGAATGTCGAGTACGTATAGAAGTTGCGGCCGCGTCCGCTTCGCTCCAGCACCGCGAACGACACCACGTAGCACGCAACGCCGCACGTTGCCGCCACGAATGCCATGCCGTGGGAAAGTTGCAGTCCGCCGCTCACGCTGACCAGGAAGGCGGCCGCGCACTGCGCCGTCTCGAACCCCGTGAACGTGCAGTGCCGGAAGAGAGTTCGCACGATGATGCTGGCCAGGTAAATGGCCAGCAGCGACACTTGCGCCGTCAGCAGCCACCCGTGCGGAATGGGCGCGTAACTCTCGGGGAGGCCGCGGGGATTCGTCACCAGCCACGTTCCCAGCAGCACCGCAAGGTCCGCGGCGGCCGCCGCCAGCCAACGTTCGCTGAGCCAGTGGTCCAGGCAGGCGGAGACTTCCACTGCGGCGGCGATCGCCAGCAGCACGTACGTGAACGGCAGGACGTCGTGCGACGCCACCAGCAACGCACAGGAGGTTCCGATGCCCGCAAGGGTCGCGATCGTGGCCACGATCAGCAGGTTTTTCCGCCACGAAACCGCCATCCCGAAAACCGAGAAGAACAGCAGCAGGGCCCCGGCGGTCCAGTTGGAAATGGCGTGGAATCGAAGAGTCGCTTCCCAAAGCAGCGGGGCCAGCACCAGCACCGCCGTCAAACTGTGAAGGGCCGCCTGTATGCGGCGCTCGGCGGGCGTGCGCGCGGCCCAGACGAGCCATCCCATGGCGTAAGCGATCCCCACCGCCACGCCCATTCGTCCCGGCAGCACTCCCGATTCCGTCGCCGCCCGCAGCAGATATGCCGCGGCGAGCCCGAGCAGGGCCCGGCCGAATGCCGGGAGAAGTTCCGTCGGATCGGCGGAGTTCGCGGCTGGAACCTCCGCCGGCAAAGCTTGTTCCTCCGGCGATGCTGCGGCCAGGCTCATGCCCAGCCGCTCCTCGATTGCGGCAACGCGCTGTGCGAGGCTCGCTAACTCATGTTCGAGCTCCGGTTGCGGCATCGTAACCTCCCTGCTCCTGCCAGGGCGGCAGAAGCTTGACCAGCACGATGAAAATCACGAAGGGCAATAACATCAATGCGATTGCGGGGAGCAGCCCTTCGCGCGTGACGAACCCTATCTTGTAAGTGGTGTAACCCAGGAAACTCTTCGAGAAGAGCTGGCCGCCGATGACGACGTTCCAGCGCATGGCGAAGATGCCGACCAGCGTAAGGCTGCTGGCGACAATATACATGACGCGCCGTTTCAACTCGGAGATCTTCCATAACTGCGTAGCCGCCAGTAATGCCAGCGGTACCAGCGTGCCTATCAGGATCTGCAGGATTACCTGCGATCCCCACAGGCGGGTGTGCACCATGAAATCCAGGCTTCGAAAAGATTCGTCCGACTCATAAGTGCGGTGGATGAGGTCCAGCATTTCTAGCGTAAAGTCTATGACAAACGTGTAGAAGAGGTAGGTGGCGATCGTATCCAGGCAGCGCATGTCCATCTTCTGCTTCCGTATCGCCATCGATGCGGCGTACAACACCAGCACCGCCGCGATCCCCGAAACCATCGCCGAGAAAAGAAATACCACCGGCATCAGCGGCGAGGACCACCATGGGTTCGCCTTGATCGAGCCGAAAATGAATCCCACATACCCGTGCAGCAGGAATGCCGACGGGATACCGATCACGGTGACGATATACCCGACCTTATCGTCGATGCGCCGCGCCGCCGGACTGATGTTATCGGAGCCCAGGGTCAGAGCCCTGTAGATCAGCCGCCGGATTCCGCGGCTTTCCTTCGAGAGCCGGACGATGTCGGCCCGGTATTCCAGCCAGACCTCCACCAGCAGCACCACCGTGAGATACCAAAGGTACACAAACCCGAACATCGCCATCGCCGACGAGCGGTGCGGCGTCAGATACATTTCGAACGACCGCTCCGGGTGGCCCAGATGTAACTGAAGCGGCAAAGGCGCCACCAGCAGAAACGCCAGCGCGGTCAGCAGCGCCAGCCGGTAAGTGGGCTTCACCGCATCGACCTTGAAAACGCGCTCGAGCGAGGCCAGAATGAAGGCGCCCGCCACCAATCCCGTTATATATGGATAGAGGACGATCAGCAGGCTCCACTGCAGTTCGACCTCGTTGGGATACATGAAACCGTCAACCCCGGGTATCATCATCAGGCTCTCCCCTTACCGTACCGATCCGTCCAGGTCCTTGTAATAAACCTTGGCCTGCGTGGCCATGTAAGGTTTCAAGACCTGTACCTTGTTGTTCCGCAGGAATTCGTGCACCGGATCCTTCGGATTCTTGAAGTCCACCAGTTGCCGCGCGCCCGTGGGGCAGTTCTCGCAACAGGCCGTGGTCAGCCCCTGAGTGATCCGGTGATAGCAGAGGGTGCACTTATCCACGGTGTCGGTCTCCGGATGGAGATAGCGGCACCCGTACGGGCACGCCTGCACGCAGTAGCGGCAGCCCAGGCAGTAGGTCTGGTCCACCAGGACGACGCCATCCGGGCTGATGAATGTCGCGCCCACCGGGCAAACCTGCACGCACGGTGAATCCACGCAGTGGTTGCACAACTTTGGCACGAAGAAGCTCTTCAGGTTCGGGTCGGTATTCGCCGGGAAGCCATTGATCGCCCCGTCCGGTGAATCGACCCGCGGCTGGCTGTCCTCCCCCACCTGGTAGCGCTCCACCCAGGTGCGGAAGTAGCCCTTGGGAACCTTATTCTCGTTGGAGCACGCACGGACGCAGTTTCCGCACCCGATGCACTTATCGATATCGATAATCATGCCCCACCAGTGGTCCGCGGTTTTATAGACGTCGCTGGCGCCCGCGGCTCCCATGATTTGCTCCAGAGTGGCGCCCACCGATGCCAGCACCAGAAGCTTGCCGCCGACTGTAAAAATGTCACGCCGGGTCATTTCCATGATCGTGTTCTCCTCAGAGTTGCGGACTGTGCGGCTTGTGGCAGTCCTTGCAGGACATCCCGCCCGAGTGCTCGGCGGTCACCACCTGTGGGAAGTTCTTTGGTTTCGCCGCGTCTTTTTCATGGCACCTGCGGCAGAGGGTCGCCACCTCGGGGAGTTTGGGAATGACCGACCCCGGGTCGCTCGCATGCTGCGCCAGGGGGCCATGACACGCCTCGCACGCCACATGTGCGTGTTTTCCCTCAGCTTTGGTTTTGGCCTCATCCTCGTGGCACATGGCGCAGGTATCGTGCCCGGCGTAGGAGATGGGCCGCTCCCGGATCATCGCCAGAGCTCCGGGCCGGTAGTGCCCGTATTTTCCGAAATCCTTTGGAATGATGGCGCCACGGACCACCAGAAAGAGTCCGAGGCCGGCCAGGAGAACCAGGGCGGGCCGGATCAGGTGTGCCGAGTCGCGTATGGCGTTGCGCAAGAAAACCCCCTCGTCCGATGTGAATTCGAGGGATCCTGTGCAATATTAATACCAAACGGCCTGATGCTCGAAAATCCAACAATCCTCGTGAATTGTCGAAATCAACAACAGTGAGGCTACCGCCCACTGCGTGAAGTCCCTCACTCTGCGCCTAACCCCGCTTCCCACCTGCCCGTTGCTACAATCGAGGTTTACATGTCGCTGATCGTTGTTGGTTCCGTTGCTTACGATGGTGTCGAGACCCCCCACGGCAAAGTGGATCGAATGCTGGGCGGCGCCGCCACCTACATCTCTTTAGCCGCCAGCTACTTCACGCCGGTGAAGCTGGTGGGCGTGGTGGGGGACGATTTTGCGTCCGAAGACCACGAGCTTCTGGCCTCCCGCCAGATCGACCTGGAGGGGCTCGAGCGTGTCCCGGGCGGCAAGACCTTCTTCTGGCAGGGCGTCTACTCTGCCGACATGAACGACCGGACCACCCTCCGCACGGACCTGAACGTCTTCGCCGAGTTCAACCCGAAGCTGCCGGAGTCGTACCGCTCCTGTCCCTATCTCCTGCTCGGCAACATTCAGCCGGCGCTCCAGAAGAGCGTGCGCGCCCAGATGAACGCCGTCAGGTTCGCGGGCGGCGACACCATGAACTACTGGATCAACGATTACCGCGAGGATCTGCTCGAGACCATTCGCGAGTGGGACTTCCTGCTGATCAACGACAGCGAAGCGCGCCTCCTCTCCGGGGAGTCGAACCTCGGCCGTGCCGCGGCCAAAATCATCGGAATGGGGCCCTCCTCCCTGGTGATCAAGCGCGGCGAATACGGCGCGGTCCTGTTCCGCGACGGCTGCCACTTCTTCGCCCCCGGGTACCTGCTGGAATCGGTTTTCGACCCCACCGGCGCCGGAGATTGCTTTGCCGGCGGATTCATCGGCTACCTCGCCGGGCGTGGCGGGAAGATCGACTTCGCGGAACTGCGCCGGGCTGTGATCTACGGGTCCGTGATGGGCAGCTTCTGCTGCGAGGAGTTCGGCGTTGACCGCTTCCGCACGCTCACCCGCCAGGAAATCGAGGCCCGCTATCAGGAATTCCAAACCTGCACCACGTTCTGAGGCGGGCGTCCTCCTGCTGGTCGCCGCCGCCCTGGCCGTGGTCAGTGCGTGCGCGGCCTGGTTCTGCTTCGCTCACGGCTGGCTGGAGTGGTACGGCGATGCCGAAGCGCACCTGAACATCGCGCGGCGCCTCTTCGATTCGCAGACCCCCGGCTACGACCAGATCGGCACCCCGTGGCTGCCGCTGCCTCACCTGATCCTTGTGCCTTTCGTGCGCGTGGATGGGCTCTGGTACAGCGGCCTGGCCGCCGCCTTCCCCTCGGCCGCCTGTTTCGTGATTGGCGGGACGTTTTTCTTCGCCGCCATACGCCGCATCTTCGACTCCACGGCCGCGGCCGTCGCCGGCGCCGCGCTGCTCGCCCTCAACCCCAACCTGCTCTATCTCCAGTCCACTCCGATGAGCGAGCCGGTGTTTCTCGCCGCGATCGCCGCGCTGCTCTACTTCTCGGTGCGGGAATGGCCGGCCGCGGCTGGCATTGCGGCCTGCGCGGGCGCCCTTACCCGCTACGACGGGTGGTTCCTCATCCCCTTCGTCGCCGCCTATTTCCTTACGAAGAGCCGGCGCGATGCGGTGGTGTTTTGCCTGATCGCCGGCTCCGGCCCCGTCTACTGGCTGGCTCACAACTGGTGGCTCACCGGCGACGCCCTCTACTTTTTCCGCGGCCCCGGTTCCGCCGCCGCCATACAGGGCAATGCGTATTATCCCGGGAAGCAAAACTGGCGTCTCGCGATCCTCTATTTCTGTACCGCCGCCGAACTTTGTGCCGGCCCCGTGCTAGCCTTGCTCGCCCTGGCCGGAGCCGTTGCCGCCCTCGTGCGCCGCGCCTTCTGGCCGCTTCTGCTCCTGGCGCTGCCCCCCATCTTCTATATCTGGAGCCTCCACTCCTCCGGGACCCCGATCTTTGTCCCCACCCTCTGGCCGCATTCCTACTACAACACCCGCTACGGCCTCGCCGCCCTCCCGCTATTAGCGTTCGCGGCCAGCGCTTTGGTAGCGGTGTGGGGCAGGACTCCCGGCCTGCCCGGTTCTCTATCGGCCGCGACCCTCGTCCTCGCCGTCGCCGTCTACTGGCCGTTCCACCCCCAGGCCATCACCTGGGAGGAATCCCGCGCCAATTCCATCGGCCGCCGCGGCTGGACCACTGAAGCGGCGGAATACCTGAAGCCCCGTTTCCGCCCCGGTTCGGGTATCATTTCATCGAGTGGCGACGACTTCGCCGGTATCTACCGCTACATGCACATCCCGCTCCGCGAGACGTTCAGCATCTCGAACGGTCTCGTGTGGGAGGCTACCGTCCGCCGCCCCGAACTGTGGCTCTCGCAGGAATGGGCGGTCGTCAAGCGCGACGACCCGGTGGACCGGGCCATCGCCCGCGCGGCCCGCTTCGGCATTCGCTACCAGCTCGAAAAAGTGATCGTCAAAAAGGATGAGCCGGTGATCGAAATTTACCGGCGAATAGGAGGAAGTCATGGTCCCGCATGAAAACGTCACCACCGCATTCGAACTTCCCGGGTATCGCATCACGAGGAACCTCGGCGTCGTCCGTGGAGTCGTCGTCCGCTCGCGCTCGCTCATTGGAACCATAGGCGGCAGCCTCCAGACCCTCGTAGGCGGCAATATTTCGCTCTTCACCAATCTCTGCGAGCGGACCCGGGCGGACGCTTTCGACATCATGGTCGACCATGCTTCCCAGCTTGGTGCGAACGCCGTCATCGGCGCCCGCTACGACGCGAACGACGTCATGCAGGGCGTCACCGAAGTCCTGGCATACGGCACCGCCGTGGTGGTCGAACCGCTTCAGCAATGAAGATCCCGTACACCAAGGCCCACGGGGCCAAGAACGATTTTCTTCTCACCTGGACCGCCGACGTCCCGGAAGGCGACCGCGCCGCCATGGCCCGCGACATCTGCGAGCGCCATACCGGGGTGGGCGCCGATGGCTGGATGCTCATCACGCCGCCCTCGGACGCGGAAGCCGACGGCGCCATCCAACTCTACAACTCCGATGGCAGCATCGCGGAGATTTCCGGGAACGGCACCCGCTGCGCCGCGGGCTTCCTGGTGCGCCACGGCCACGCTGCCGGCGTAGTGCGGATCCGAACCGGCGCCGGCCTGAAAACCCTGCGCCTGTTGAAGCGAGAGAGCCTCGCCTTCGAGTTCGAGATGAACATGGGACGCCCCCGGATCGTCGCGGAACAGTTCCAACTGCCGCTCTCCGGCGGTCCACGGGACGTAGTGTTGCTGGACGTCGGCAATCCCCAGTGCGCCGTGCCGGTGACCGGCTTCGATTTCGACTGGCGCTCCATGGGCGCGGAAATCGAGTCGCATCCGCACTTCCCCAACCGCACCAACGTCTCGTTCGTGATGCCGGTGGACCAGCACACCATCGATGTCCGGTTCTACGAACGCGGCGCGGGCGAGACGATGAGTTCGGGCACCGGTTCCACGGGCGCGGCGGCCGCCGCACTGGCCAGGGGAATGGTTTCCGCCCCGGTCCGTGTGGTTACTCCCGCCGGCCCCCTGGACATCCGTCTGGAAGGAGACATGTATCTTACCGGACCTGCCCGGATAGTCGCCGAAGGCGTGTTTTTGTTATGAGAGAATGAGGACTTCATGAGCGAACCACAGCAAGTTGCGATCCAAGCCACAGCGAAAGTTCTGGAAGAAAAGATCCGCGCGCGCACGGCTCGCGTCGGGATCGTGGGACTCGGATATGTCGGTCTCCCCCTGGCCGTGGAGTTTGCCAAGGCCGGGTTCAAGGTTACCGGGATCGACGTGAGTACGGAGAAAGCCAGGCGCGTCAATGCACGCGACTCGTATATCGGGGATATTCCGAATTCCGTGCTCGGCCCGCTCGTGGAATCGGGCAATTTGCAGGCGACCTCCGATTTTTCGGCGGTGCTGGAGTTGGACACCATCAACATCTGCGTGCCCACGCCCCTTCGCAAGACCAAAGATCCCGACATGAGCTATATCGTGAACGCCTGTCAGGAGATCGAGAAGTCTTTCCACCCCGGAACCCTGGTGATCCTGGAATCCACCACCTATCCCGGCACCACCGATGAAGTCGTGCTGCCGATGCTCACGAAATCCGGCCTGGAAGTGGGAAAGGACTTCTTCCTGTGCTTCTCGCCGGAGCGTGTGGACCCCGGCAACCCGAAGTTTCAGACCGCGAACATCCCCAAGGTCGTCGGCGGGGTGACGGCCGCCTGCACCGAAATGGGCGCCCTGTTCTATTCCCAGGCCCTCCAGCACGTAGTGCCGGTCAGCTCCACGCAGGTCGCCGAGATGGTGAAGCTGCTGGAAAACACCTTCCGGATGATCAATATCGGGCTGGTGAACGAGATCGCGCTCATGTGCGACCGCATCGGCATCAACGTTTGGGAGGTCATCGATGCCGCCGCCACCAAGCCTTTCGGCTTCATGCCGTTCTACCCCGGGCCGGGCCTCGGCGGGCACTGCATCCCGATCGACCCGTTCTACCTCTCCTGGAAGACCAAGCAGGCGGGCATCGAGGCGCGCTTCATCGAACTCGCCGGCTACATCAACGGCCAGATGCCGCACTTCGTCCTGGACAAGATTCAGAACGCCCTCAACGATGCTTCGAAGCCGGTCAAGGGCTCGAAGGTCCACGTCATGGGCGTGGCCTACAAGCGCGATATCGACGACATGCGCGAGTCTCCGGCGATCGATATCATGCTGCTGCTCCAGAAGCGCGGCGCGGTGGTTTCCTACAGCGACCCGCACGTGCCGGTCCTTCGGTTGGACAGCCTCGACCTCCACGCAAAACCCGAGGCCGCCGCGGCCGAAGCCGATTGCGTAGTGATCGTGACTGACCATTCGGGTTTCGATTACCGCGGCCTGGTGGACCGCGCCTCGCTGATTGTCGATACGCGCAACGCACTGAAGAACATCCGTTCGCCCAAGATCGTGCGGCTTTAGGTCGAAGCGGGCCGCTCCCTGACGGTCGCGGCTCTGTGCGATGGCTGCCACCCCGCAGCTCACAGAGCGGGCCGCCGGCTTCGATCGCGCGGGGTGCCTGCGATGGCTGCTCACAGAGCCGCGACCAACAGGGAGCCGCCCGGCTGCACGGAAGAAACGCGCGCTGGCAGCGGGGCGGCAGTATGCTTCTTATGTGAAGGTCTTCGGGGCAATTGTCGCAATCGCGCCCATGCTCTGGGCCGGCCCCGGTTCGTATCCCGGCTTCGATCGCGCCGGCAGCGCGCCGGTCCAGGCCGTGTGCACGGTGGAACAGGTGGTCAGGCTGGGTGCCGTGCCGCAGTCCCTCAGGCGCTCTGCCGGGCAGGAGCGGTACTTCGAAGCGAAGGCGCTGGTATTGCGCGTCTTTTTCCAATCTTCCCGGCGCTTCTTCGAACCCGGCGATCGCGTCCGCATCCGCTATATCAGCGCGGAAGAACCGCTCGTTGGCGGCGGGGGCGGCAGTATGCTTCCTCCGGTTCTTGTGAAATTCGCAAAGGGTGACACCGCCTTATTTCCGCTGGAGCGTAATCCTCCGTTTTGGGATCTCCAGGCGTACGACAACTGGCGCACGGCCGTCCCCGCAATCGCCGCGGAACCCGGCTTCGGTGCGCCGCCGCGTACCGCCCGGGAGTTCGTCTTCCGCGAGTTGGTCAACACGCTCGCGCATGCCGCGCCGCCGCAGCGGGTTCGAGCGGCCGAGTGGCTTTCCCGGTTTGCGGGCGACGTGCCTCCCGAACTGCCGCGCTACTTCCGCGCCGCCCTCGGCCGCGACGATAACGCGTGGCTCGCCACCGGCTGCGCCTTTCTCGGCGTCTTCCTTCCCCCGCCCGAAGATCGCGCCGCGCTGACCTACGGCGAAGCCTCGCCGCCCTTCCACCGCGTCCGCGACATGATCACCTGGATTCTCTGGAAAGGCGACCGCCGCGATTATCCCAACCGCCTGATCCGCCGCCTGGTCCGCAACGCGTACACCTCTCCGTGGCCCATCGCGAACGCGCTCATACAATACAAAGACTCCACTGTGCTGATCGACGAACTGAACCGCGCCATGCGCCGGGACGCCCCGGGAACCATCACGATTGCCTACAAACTGGTCGAAGCGGGTCAGCATGCCGTGTTGCCCGAAGGGCTGGATCTGGCGCAGCGGAAAATCGATCGCGCGGCCGCGGGCAGCGAACTCCCCTTCGCCTCCCGGTTGATCATCGAGTTCGGCGACAATCAGCGGCTCGGGAGCCTTGTGGCGACCCTCGCGCGCTTCCGCCGCGAGAACGAAACGGCATATCGCGACCTCTGGGCTGCATCCTACACCGCCAATCGCCGTGAACTGCGCCTGGTGGAGGTCCTGATCGACGACCGCCGTCAGCTCTTCACCGGAGTCCGCTACTGCGATGCCGCCGCCGCCGTGGTCGCTTCGTTCGCCGGGACGAGGACGGGGGATACGCGGAGCCTGTCCGTGGCCGAGCGTGACCGGGTGGTCGCCCGCGCCGCTTCCTGGCTGAAGGGGCGCCGCAACACCTTTTAACCAGCGTCGTGATGCTATACTGCGCACGCCGCCGAATATGACCTACACTTACTCCGACATTGCGAAAATGATCGATCACTCGCTGCTCAACCCGACGCTCACGTCGGAGCATCTCGAGGCCGGCTGCCACCTCGCGGTCGCCTACGATGTGGCGAGTGTCTGCATTCTGCCCTATTCGCTCCCCCGCTGCTCGGAAATCCTGCGCGGAACGGACGTCAAGGCGAGCACCACCATCGGATTCCCTCACGGCGGCCACGCCACCGCCGTCAAGGTGGCCGAGGCGGAACGCGCCCTTGCCGATGGCGGCCAGGAACTCGACATGGTGGTCAACATCAGCGCGGTTTTGAGCGGCGACTGGGAATATGTGTGCGCCGATATCCGCGCCGTCACCGAACTGACCCATGCCGCCGGGCAGAAGGTCAAAGTCATTTTTGAAAACTGCTACCTCAACGACGAGCAGAAGATCCGGCTCTGCCGCATCTGCGGCGATCTCGGGACCGACTGGGTCAAAACGTCCACCGGCTACGGCACCGGCGGCGCCACCCTGGAAGACCTGCGCCTGATGCGGCAATACAGCCCGCCGCACGTCCAGGTGAAGGCGGCGGGCGGCATCCGCGACCTGGACGCGCTCCTCCGGGTGCGCGAAATCGGCGTCACCCGCTCCGGCGCCACCCGCACGGCGGAGATGCTCGAAGAGTGCTGCCGCCGTCTCAACCTCCCGCCCCGCTGCCGCCCTGCCTGAAGCAGGCCGCTAGAATAGAAGTTGGAGAATCGATTTTGAAGCGACTGCTGTGGCTGCTGCCCGTCGTCCTGGTGGCAGCGGTCATCGGGTGGGGCGTCTTGCGGAAGAACGCTCCTCCCAGCGTCAAGTTCACGCGCGCCCACCGCCAGGTGCTGGTTAGCACGCTCCCGACCAACGGGAAGGTCGAGCCGTTCCAGTGGGAGGCGGTCCGTGCCGAGTCGGCCGGGTTGATCTCGAAGGTCGAAGTCACCGAGGGCCGGCACGTGGCCAAGGGCGCCGTCATCGCGACCCTCAGCGACCCCGCGCTCCAGGCGGATATCGGCGCGGCCGAAGCGAAGCTGTCCGAAGCCCGCGCGGGCCTCACCGGACTCGAGGCCGGGGGCCGTCCCGCCGAACTGGCGGATCTCGATAACCGGATCGAACGCGACCGCTACGACCTCCAGCACGCCACCGCGGATTACCGCTCCCTGCAGCGCCTTGCGGAAAAACAGGCGGCCACCCGGGTGGACGTACAATCGGCGGCCGACCGGGTCCACCAGCTCGATCTCGAAATCCAAGGTCTGGAGAAGCGGCGCGTCTCGCTGGTCGCCAAACCCGATCTCACGGCCGCACAGGCGCGGTTGCAGGACGCCGAGGTGGCATTGAAACTCGCTCGCGAACGCGGAACCCGCAATGTTCTGCGCGCGCCCCTTGCCGGCGTGGTTTATGGGATCGCCGTCCGACCCGGAAGCTATGTCGATGCCGGCGACCTGATCGCCAACGTAGGCCTGCTCGACCGTCTACACGTGCGCGTCTATGTGGACGAGCCGGAGCTCGGCCGCGTGGCCATCGGTGAGCCGGTCACGATTACCTGGCAGGCTCTTCCGGGCAGGAAATGGCAGGGCCAGGTAGAACGCAAGCCTGGTTCGATTCAAGCGCTCGGCAGCCGGCAGGTGGGCGAGGTCCTCTGCACCATCGAAAACCCGGGCGGCGATCTCATCCCCGGCACCAACGTCGATGCCGAGATCCGCACCTCCGTGGCGCAGAACGCCGTGGTGATCCCGCGCGAAGCGTTGCGCCACGATTCCGGCGGCGACTACGTCTTTACCGTGAATGGCGACACGGTGGAGCGCCGCACGGTCCAAACCGGAATCTCCAGCGTGTCGCTGGTACAGATCGCCGGCGGGCTGACCGAAGGCGAGCTGGTCGCGCTTCCCTCGGACGTGCCGCTGGAAGCGGGCGGCCGCGTTTCGCCGGTGCTCTAGCAGCGGGGTGCGCCCTTCTGCAGAGCATGTCGTCAATCGGAGGGACCCGCCGGGCTGTCGCCGCCTGAACGGCATTTGCCTCTTCGGGTAGGGCGGAAGCTGAATAGGGCCTGCCCGGCCAGTGGAGCATCTCTCGTTGTCTGCCAGCAAAGCACGAAGGTTCGGCAAAGCCTCCGTATTCTTAGCGGCTACAAGTTCCTTAGCCACTTCGAACTGTTTCCAAAAGTATGTGCTGGCGTGCATCGCACGAGGCAAAAACCCCAGGCAACAGATCTAGGCCACTACGGGAACGGGCAAAGATGATCTCCCGAAAATGTCTTTTTGCGGCAGCCCCCGCGCTCCCGCCGGCGCCTGGTCAGCCGCCGGCTGCGAGGACCGACTCGAGTTCGTGGGTCAGTTGAGCAACGGCCCGGAGCGCGTTGACGGCGCCGAGTGGAGTTGCCGCGGCAGTCGAAATCGCCGCGATGGCCCCGAGCGACGCGCTCATGATCCTGATGATTCCGGCGCGCGTTCGAAGGGCTCCGGCGAGAGCGGCGAAGTGCGCGCCCTGCCGGTCGCCCGCGGCGAATGCCGGCGAGCACACGGTCGCCAGATCGCCGGTCCAACCGACGACGCTGCGCGCGGCCGCCGACGATTCGATGCGGGTCTCCAGGGAGGCGTAGTGTACGAGACGGCCGATCAGGTTCTGTAGCCGTTCCAGTCCCATATCGCCGGAATCGGCGAGCCCGAATTCCAAGTCCCGGGCGATATCCGACGACGCCCCGCGACTTATGGCTTCGATTCGGCCTATCGCATTTTCGAACTCGCCCTCGGTCACGGGAGCTTGAAGCCGGCGAGCAGGTTCGACGCCGCCGAGGCGGCGAGCTTCATCATATCGGCGCGGTTCGCGAGCGCCCTGGCTAACGCATCGGAGTGAATCTTCCAGACGTCGTCATCCACCTTTCCCTCGCGCTCCGGCACACACACCAGGGTCTTGCCGTCGAGGCTCACGCGTGTCAGCGCCCGCAGGCGCGCGCCGGTGAACTGGCCGTTTTCAAATTTCGCAAGAGATACGTCGTCCGCCACGTAGGTGGCCACCTCGACGGTCGTGGCGCTCTCAACCGCACGCTGAAGGGTTTCGCCTAATTTCGAGAGCACCTGCTGGAGAGTGCTCGTCAGTGCCGCCTGGGCGTTTCGAATGGGATCGAGCAGCCCGTATTCGGTTTCAGCGCCGGCAGTTTCCGGACCTGGTGCGGCCGGTTGAGGGAATACGGGCGCGGCGGAAATGTTTCCGGCCGCTCGGGAACTCACCATGATTGTGGGCCTTTCCGGGCGCATCTCCGAGGCGCCCTGCTCCGCCAGCGGGAGCCGCACTGCGGGATCTCCGACGATGGCATAGCCGCGGGCGTCATTGTTCGCGGTCCACATCGACGCGAGATTGTAGGGGTCCGGCGGGCGATTGAACTTCAAGTCTTCGAGTTCCACCGTGAGATCGGAGGCAAGTTCGGCGTAGCGGCTGTTGAAGAATTCGAGCGCCGCGCCCACCGGCTGGCCGCTCATCAGGCACTTCAGGGCGCTCTCGAATGTCTGCACCTGGCGGCCGGCCCGATTCCAGCGGAAGGAGCAACCCCACGCGCGCTCGACATGGCCGATAGCCGCAAGCGCTCCGCCCTGCGGGTGTGCCAGCAGCGCCTTCGGCAGTCCGGCCACAAAAGCCCGCGGAGCGATGGCCGCGCGCTCGGCGGCACCCATCGGCGCAAACTGGTCCAGTTGCGGCGTACCGCAGCCGTAACAGGCGAAATGCATCGTGATCAGCCCGGCCAGGCGCGCATCCGAAGGGAGATCGCCGGCCGCGAAGTAGAAACTCTCCGGCACCGGTTGACGCCACGAAGGACCGGGCCAATCCTGACACAACAGGGCGCCCTGAGCGGAGGCCTGCCGCGGATCGCCGTTGCGGAAACTCATTCCGTGGCCGGCGGTGAAGAGCAGGGCCGGCGTCGCGGCGCCGCCAAGCAGGCTGGCGAGCCGCGTCTTGTTCGCCTCTTCGGCTGGAACGTAGTCGATGGTCCACTCGGGGTGACCGGTCCGGGCGAACTCTGCCAGCGGCGCAACCAGATCGGTGGCGCTCATTTGCGTGGCGGCGTCATCCGGATTGGCGGCGCCGAAAAACGCGGCGCGGCGCGACAGGGCGATCTTCCCGGTCTCGGCATCGACCACGCTCCGGGCGTAAGCAGCGTATTCCTCCAGCCTGTCGAAGTGGATCCGTCCGACCGCGAACTGCACGTCGATCTGATACTGGAATCGGTAAGGGATGCTCTCCGGATCGCCGACCAGCAGTAGGTAGTACGGCATCTTTACCGGGTCCACGGGTCCGGGGCCAACACCGTGGCGAGCGAGAAACGCCGGCTTGGATTCGCCCGGGCGGTACCCGTCGGGGCCGGAATATTCGCGATACAGCCCCTCCCGTTTGGCGGAGGACTGCTCCCGCCGCAGCTCGAGCAGCGGCTTCAGTGCCGCGCGAACGGCCGGATCGGATTCGGCGGGGAAAATGACACCCCATCCGGTTTGCGCGAGATCCGCGGAATCGATTCCTTCCACGACGCCGTAGTGTCCTCCGCTGCTGGCTTGGTCACTGCGCCACTGCAAATCCGACAGATGCGACGGATCGAAAGACTCGCCGTGCGCCAGCCGCAGGAGTTCCTCCGCCGTCATGGGCCGTTGCAGGTACTCGCCGCTGTCGGCATCGATGCCGTTGAAGGTGAACCAATCGGGGCTGGTTTGCGGAGTCATCGCTTTACTTGACCAGGCGCCCGCCGTTCCAGCGCGCTCCGAAGTGGGCGAACAGCTTATTCATGGGATACGCGTCCAGAGATGCCGGAGTTCTATTCTGCGTGGCGCCGGGCCCCTGTGCCTGCCATTTCCAGCCAAAACCGGCAGCCAGCACACCGCCGCCATTTTCGACAAAATTGACGATCGCCTTGGTCTCGCGGTCCGGGAAGTCGCTCCACGCGTCGGGAATAATCAGGATTTCCGCGCGCCCGAGGGCTGCCGGGTCGCTCAGGTCGCGGGCAAACTCCGTCTCGAAGTTCCACTCGCCGATCTTCTGCGCCAGCATATTCAGAGCCGGCTGACCGAAGTTAGCGTAAAAAGGGTCCGCCGGGTTATCGCGGATCAGAACTTTACCTTTGCGATCTCCCTTCAGCCAGACCAGCACGGTTCCCAGCGGCTGGTTATCCGAATTCTCGTCCCGGTATGCCAGGAATGAGACTTGTCCGACCATGACGATTCGTCCCTTGGTGCTCCCGTCCACTGCGCGCGCCATCGCGAAGGGAACCTCCCTCCGGCCGGCGCCCCGAATCAGGGGCTCCCATTCCCGGTCACGCGATGGGTCCAACGGTTCCACTCCACCGGCCGCGGCCTTTTCCGCGACCGGGATTTGAAAATGAATGACCCGCTCGAGCAGATCCAGGAATATCCGGTCGCGCGCTTTTCGCAACTCCAGGGCCGTTGCGTTGGCTGCATTCAAAGCGCTATTCGTGGACGTCAGCGCGTTGCTGGTGTTCGCCAGCACCTGGTTGGTCTTCTGCAATTGCTCCTGCGTATGAAGCGTCTTCTGCTGTGCCTCGGCCGCCTTTTGTTGCGCGTCCAGCTTTTGCTTCGCGGTGATCAGAGTGGCGAAGACCAGGGCAACCGCGACCACGGCTGCGGCACTTGCGATGATCGACCGCTGCCGCAATTTCCTGATGTGGAGTTTCTGCTGGTCCACGGCTTCCTGACGGCGGCGCGAAGCTTCGAGGAAGCGATCTTCATACGGCGTCGTCTTGCGAAATTCGTTGACCCATGCTTCGGCTTTTCCGAGGTCGGCATCCAGCAGCAACAGCCCCTCGGGGTTTCCGTTCTTCTCCCAAACGGCCGCCCTTCGCTGAAACTCCTCAAGGTTCGTCTCGTACCATCGCGTGTTGCTGCTGGTCACCGGCTGGATCAGCCGGTCGTGGGCCAGTTCGAACCACGTCGCCGCGCGCCGCTTTTCGGCGCGGATCAGGTGGGCGTCCAACAGCTTTTGGACGATGCGGTTGTCCAGGCCGTCCGTGGCCGATTCGCCTTGCATGGTCTGGCCGCGGATCTCGCCGCGGACGATCAGCCTGTCGTTGAACCATTCGCGGATCGCGCGTTCGAGGAACCTCTCGCCGCCGGACACGTTCGCGATGGAAAGGTCATAGTATGCCTCGAGCGCGTTGTTCACGTCTCCGAAGCGCTCCAGGTGTTCCAGATCGATGCGGAGACAGTCCGCGGGCATCGCGTCCCAGAGCCTGCGGCAGACCACCTGCAACTGGACCGGCTCGACCGTGCTGCCCATCTGTTTCACGAAGCTTCCGTCTACCTGCTGAACCGAAATGGCCGAGAGATCGCGCACCAGGCGTTCGGCTACATCCGGCGCGTAATCGCGCCCGGCCGCCCCGGCTGGCTTTCGGATCGCATCTACCGCGGCACTCAGGCCGAGGAGGTCCAGGCGGAATCGGTTCTTCAACTGCGTCGGAACCAGCGGCGCGTAAGGGTCGAGAGGGGCAAGGTAGTCCTCGCGGAGGACGAAGAGCGCCCAGATTTCGCGGCGGCGGAGCAGTTCGCCCAATTGCGTGAAGAACTCGCGCTTAGCGTCCAGGGCGACCGGGTCGGCGGTCAGAACCTCCTCGAACTGGTCGAAAATCAGGACCAGGTTAGGCGGCGCATTGCGCCTGCGCGGACGTGCGGAGACGTACTGGTCGAGAGTGAGCGTGCTCAGGGCATGCGCGCCGCGGCGGAGATGCCCGGGCAGTTCCTCTTCCAGGCTGAGAATCGTGCTCGAGACATAGCGGTTCACTGCGACCCCCGCCGGGGGCTCCAGGTTGACTCGTATGGTCGGCCAGATGTCGAAGTCTTCCTCTCTGAGCCGGGGGATCAGCCCCGCCTGCACCAGCGAACTCTTTCCCGCGCCGGAAGGCGAGTGCAGCAGGACAACCCGCTCCGCGTTGAGCAGGTAGAAAAGATCGCGCGCTTCGGAATCCCGGCCGAAGAGGGGCTCGCCGAGCCGAAACGGCCGGGGGCCGACGTAAGGGTTCGGACCCGCCTTCCCCTCAGACATCCCAATCTTCTCCCGCGCCGGCAGCCGCCGCGCGAGCCGGCGCGGGCAGCTTGGCAAGCTGCTTTTGCAACTGAGTCAGAAAGTCCTCCGCGCTCCCCCAGAAAAGCGCGATGTTGGCTTCCTTCTCGAGATACTGTTGCAGGTAGGTTCGCGCCTTTCTGGCGTCGGCAAGGGTGTACTCTTCCGGATCGACTTGCACACCAACGTGCGACATGCGCGAGTTTTTATTGCTCCCTTCCAGGCTGTGGATCAGCCGGAAGAGGACGCGGAAGCTCCAGTCGGTCAACTGAAATCCGAGGAACAGAAGCGAATTCGAGACCAGCGCGCTACGCACGACGCGCGGGACCAGTTGGTAGCTCGCGGTGGCGATCGCATAGTCGAAATAGTCGTCTTCCGTCAGAACCACCGATTCTTCCTTGCCGTAAACGCCCAACATCTGATAGACGACCGGGTTCTGTGGCGTGGGCGTGCCATTGTACGCGGGCTCGACGGGCAGTTCCAAACCGGTGCGCCGCCAGGCCGGGATGAGAACCTCCGGGCTCTTGCCGGCAGCTTTCAATGCGCGCGCGAGGAGGCGGTCCGGGGTGGCAGCGATGTAAACCGAAACCGGCAGCCCGGCAAGCACCTGGAAAGCATTGGCGCTCCCGCCGTCCGGCGGCTGCTGAAGCAGGTAGTCGAGCACCTTCGGCAGCGGCGCATCGCGGAGTTCGCCGGGGAGCCGCGCACCGTGGCGCCGCAGGACTTCCTGGCGCATATGGCGAAAGATCTCGCTGCCGGCAAAGGCGCCGTCCTGATTCACCGTGAGGAATTGCAGGACCCGCGGCAGATCGTCCTGCTGGTGGTCGGCCACCGGAAAGTGGTTAGCCTGGGCAAGCGCGCGCGCCATGCTACGGGAATCGCCATAGATCGGTTCGCACATGCCGGATCCCAGGATTGCCACGGCTTTCCCGTCGCGAACGTGAGTCGCGATGCTCTGCCACTTCTCGAAATCGCCGGCCTGGGTGAAGCCGGGCTCGTACCAGATGCGCCCGCCTCTCAGCCGCAGGTACAGCGCGGGCATCCAGAAATCGGGGCGGCCCAGCGCGACCGCCGTGCTTCGGGCGGCGGCCATCGCGCGATCGATTTGACCGTCCCGCAGCAGTTCGCGAAAGAACGCGGGCACCACCTGCTCGACGGTCTTCATGCTGATCTTACCCCGCATGGCGACGACGGCGGCCACACCGGCCGCGGCCAGCAGCGGCGCCAACGAGTGGAGCGCATCGTATCCCGAATCAGGCGCCGCCTCCGCGCCGGCGCTTTCACAGGACGCCAGCACGACGACCCGCGGCTGCTGACCCAGGTCGTTGAGACGCGCGGCGAAGTCCGCCCCCTTGACCCGGGCGACCGAGCCGTCCTCCTCCTGCAGGAAGAGATACGGACCGTCCTCCGTGTACATGCCGTGCGCGACCAGGTACAGAACGTCTACAGGCTCGCGCAGCCGGTCGATGAGACGTGCGAGCGTCAGAGGCTCGTTCCGGCCGGCAATAGCGATGCCGATCCCGGCGAGGCTTGCCTCCGCGCGGGCAATCTCGCCCGCTGCATCCACTGGCGCGAGCTGATACCGGCTGAGATTGGACGGCGCCGAAACCGCGATGAGCGCGTTCATCTCCGCCTTGGGGCGGAGCCGGACGGTCCGCCAATCCTGAGCCGTCATGAGCCGTGAAAACAGGATGCGCTCCGAGGTGAACAGATACTCGGCGGTTTCCGGCGCGGCCAGCAACTCCCAGCGGAGGCTGTGCAACTCGGCGGCCGATGGCCCGATCAGCAGCCGGACACTGAAGCGCCAGATTCAACGACGCGGCCGAGGCGAGCGCCTCCTGAAACATGGAGCGGACCGCTGCATCCGCGAACAGCATGGCTGCGAGTGCCTTGCCGTATGCCCGGGGGTTCAGTTGCTCGCTGAGCAACGCGGCGAAATCGAATCGCGCTTCGCCTCTCGCCGGCAGTAGTTCGCTTTCGCTCGCAGGATTCGTGAAACGGAGTTCAACCTGATATGCTTCGGGACGCGCACGGTGGAGTCCCACCTCTAACTCGGCGTAGCTGGGCGATACCGGCATAGTCGATGTTCTTCGAGTGGAAGGCCGCTTTCGTGGTCTGCCGGGATTAGGTCTGCGGGTCCGCGTCCGGTCCGGAATACGAAGCCGCCGGCGCTGGTTGGATCGAAAGGACCGCCGCCGGGCCTGCTTCATTCGCGATATCGGCCGGGCATTGAGCGTCGGGCCACTGCGTCAGGACCACGTACGTCCCGGGAGCCGGGCTCGCGAACTGAAAAGAAACCGAGCCGCCGGCAGGAATCTCAGGCGCGGGTGCACCCGCGGGAATGGAGAGAATCTGCGCGGTAGCGCTGTTCATGCACAGGCACACAGCGGAATCGGCAGGCGCGGTAAAAGTCACCACATCGCCGCTCGAGAATGAAAGTGTTGAGATATCGGGAACGAGATAGTCACCCGATTCCTGAATACGGATCTCTGTCGCAGCCATCCGGTTCTCCTCGTCAGGCTAGCCAGTTTACACTACTTTTTCCTGTTCGCAATCGAAAAAAATCGCGGGTCCGAGCGAAGTTGCGCCAGTTCCGGGCTTCTACTGATGTAGGCAAGCGGGAAGCCGTGCTCGACGGCTTTCCCGATCCAATAGAGCGCCTGGTCGCGCTGATGAAGTATTTCGTAGCTCTCGCCGGCTCGAAACAGAATTTGCGGGCTCTCCGGTTCCAGCGCGAGCCCTTGCTTTACCAGCGGAATGCTTTTTGCGGCATTCCCGAGGGAGGCATAGTACGAGCCGAGATTGGCGAGAACCCGGGCATCGGTGGGACGGCTCTTGCGATAATTTTCGTCGAGCTCGATGGCTTTCTGGAACACGGGACGGGCTTTGTCTTTTCCTCCCGGCCCCCATAGAAGGGCCGACGCGAGGTTCGCGTAGGCAACATAGCTGGCGGGATTTAAATCGATGGACCGCTCATACATGGATGCGGCTTGCGAATACTCTCCCTGTTCAAGCAGAACCGTCCCGAGATTCGAGTAATTGGAGTAGTCCGGAAGAATGCCGATCGACTTTTCCAGGGTGGCCCTGGCTTCCCCGAATCGCCCCAGATCCATATAAACGATGGCCAGATTATTCAGCGGCCGGGAATTATCAGGGCTCAGGGCGGCCGCCTGTTTCAGTTTGGATTCGGCCTCGGCAAGCTTTCCCAGAGACCGATAATAGAGGCCGAGCTGATTCGGCCAGCGCCAGTCCGACGGACTGAGGTCGATAGCCTTCTCCAGAGCAGCCGCTACGTCCGCGTCCCTGCCCTGTTTGACGTAAAGATCCGCAAGCGCCGCATACGCTTCGGAGTTATGCTGGTCGAGCCGCAGCGCCTGCTCTAGTTCTTCGGTAGCGAGGTCGCTCCGTCCGCCGTCCGTATAGATCATCCCGAGTGTGACGTGGACCGAGGAGAGGTCCTCTCCAAGTTCCAGCGCCTTACCGCACGCTTCCTTTGCCATGGGAACAAAACTCGAATTGCGCGTATCGATGTAGTGCCGCCAGTAGGCGCGAGCCAGCCCGGCGTAGGCCAGCGCAAACTTCGGATCGTTCCCGATACTTTTCCGGAAAAGCGCGGTCGCGCTTTCCACGTGGCCGGGCTTGTAATAGGTGTCGAGGAGGTCCTGCGCCTTCAGGTAGTCGGCGTGAGCGACCCGGAATATCGCGGGCCGCACGACAGGGAGCATGGCGCGCACCTGCGGCAAAAACGACAGAGCGACCGCCCCCGCGAAGGCTGCCGCCGCAATCAGCAACACCCGCGCACGGCGCCTTTTTGGCGCGATGGGAAGACCCGTTCCGAGCGTTTCCGCCAGCGCGGCCATCATCTCGCCCGCGCTCGAAAATCGCTTCCGAGGCTCTGCCTCGAGCGCTGTCCCGATGACGCGTGCAAAGCTTTCGGGAAGATCGGGCCGTTCGTCCACGACCCTGCGAAGCGAACCCGTCTGGTGCGCGTTGACCAGTTCGGTGACTTGGCGAACCTCGATTGGGTGCTTTCCCGTGACGAGATTAAACAGCAGAACGCCTACGGCGTACAGATCCGATGAAACGGTCGCCGGACTGCCCGATAGCAGTTCCGGCGCCATATATTGCGGCGTCCCCCCGAAGTGGTGCTCCGCCGTGCCATGCGTGAGGCCGAAATCCATCAACAGAATCCGGCCGCCATCTTCGCGCATGACGTTGCCGGTTTTAATGTCGCCGTGCACCAGGCCGGCGCCATGCACCGCGCTCGCCGCGCGGCACACTTCGATGCCGATCAGCGTGGCTTCCCGCGCTCCGAAGGGGCCTTGCACCCTCACCAGATCCGACAGGGTCCGGCCGTGAACGAAATCGCTCCAGAAGCCGACTCGCCCCTCATGATGATCGATGCCGTAGACCGTTACGATGTTCGGATGACGCACCCGCGCCATCGCCCGCGCTTCTTTCAGTACCGCCTCATAGGCATCGTCTCCGGCACGGATTTCGCGCAGTAGTTTTAGGGCAACCTCTCTTTGCAGGGTGGCATCCCAGGCCCGGTAGACTTCGCCGAACGCGCCTTGCCCCACCTTCTCGAAAAGACGAAACGGCCCCCATGAAGTGAGAGGTCCGGCTGGATTGGCGGGAATCCCGCCGGTCATCGAGACAGTTGGGTCATCCATGGCGCGCCGGAATATGTCTGTGTTGCGTCCCGGCTTGAGCAACTACAGCAGGCACGATATCACACCGATAGCCCATGTTGAAGCTCTCACGGGCGTCTCGCCGAACCGGATGCGCCGCAAGAAGCGGAGTATCCAGCGAAATCCACGGTGGCACTTTGTGCAGCGGTGGCCGAGCCCGAAGGCGACGAAGAAACTGCGAGACCGGGTACGAGAGATGACCAGTAAGCGACAAAGCGGGAAGGAAGTGAAGCAGATCATCGCGGAACTGACACCCGTGCTTCGTGGCTGGGGGAACTATTTCCGGACGGGGAATGCCGACCGGGAGTTCAATAAAATGGACTACTTCGTCGTCAGGAGTTTGCGCCGCTGGCAGTATCGGCGGGGCGGACAGAGGCCAACGAAGCGAGCGCCATTCACCGGCGATCAGCTATACGGAATGGGTTTGCACAAGTTGATGGGCACCGTGAAATACCCGGCGCAAGCCACACCAATAAGATCATCGTTAAGCCGTGTGCGGGAAAACCGCATGCACGGTTTGAAAGGGGAAATTAGAAACGGACTGGCATAAGCCAGCACCGCGCTAAAATCTACCAATGCGCTGGATCCTTGCGGTTGTGATCCCTCTGTCCCTTGCTGCCCAGGCGCCTCGCTCGGTCGATTATGAAGCGCTCCAGAACCGGCTGGCACGGGGATGGAACACCTGGGACGTTCATAGCGTGACGGCCCAGGTACTGCTTCCGGAAGCGTTCACCATCCGTGTAGGGCTGAAGAACAACAGCAGCTTGAACTCGGACGCGTTCCTCTCCGATGCGCTGATCGGGCGGCAGGGCCAGGGAATGGAACAGGTCTTTCCGGGACCACACACATGGAACGGATCCTACACCCAACTCCACCTGGCCTGGCGAGATCACGTTCTCATGCTCGAGACCGCGCACGACGGCGGCGACCTCGTGATGCTCGCCACCCCGGCGGGTTCAAAGAGCGCAGTGCCACCCACGCTGGTGTTTTCCGCAGGGGTGTTGTGGAACCGCCCGGGCAGCGTGTCGCGTGTCGGCGGGATCATCGAAATCCGCGGCGGGCCGCGGCCGATCCGCCTGTATACCACGGCGAAAGAGGCGGCCCTGCCTTCGATACCGGTCGAAGGTCCATTCTATGCGGCGCAGTTCACGGAGCCTGTCGGGCTCAGTACCGGTGTTCCGCGAACCCTGGAACAGATCAGAGCCGTTCTAGCCCGCGAGCGGCCTGAAGGGACCTCCGTCTCCAGGGCCATTGAAACGGTTCTTGGCTGGGACACGATTTACGACCCGGCGCAGGATCGGGTGATCTCGCCGGTAAGCCGCGTGTGGTCCAACGGCTGGGGCGGCTACGTGCTGTTCGACTGGGATACGTTTTTCGCGGCGTCGCTCGCAGCAACCGGCAACCGCGACTTGGCGTACGCCGACGCAATGGAAATGCTGCGCGAAGAGACCCCCGCCGGTTTCGTTCCGAACTACGCACGCCCGGGTGGTTGGAAGAGTTTCGACCGGTCGGAGCCACCCGTAGGCGCAATTACCGTGCTCCGCCTTTACACCCAATTCCACGATCTCTGGTTCCTGCGCGACACGTTCGAGCCGCTGCTTCGGTGGAATCGCTGGTGGGCGGAAAATCGCACCCGCGGCAACTACCTGGTGTGGGGTACCGACCCCGGAAATCAACCAGGGAATCCGGACGACCACTCCATCGGCACGCTGCAAGCCGCCAAGTTCGAGTCCGGCCTCGATAACAGCCCGATGTACGACGACGCACCGTTTGATTCGGCGGCGCACCAGATGCGCCTTGCCGACGTAGGACTGATTTCGCTTTACGTTGCGGACTGCAACGCGCTCGCCGAAATTGCCGGTGTGCTGGGGAAAGACGCGGAAGCGCGGGAACTCCGGTCACGCGGCGGCAAGTACCGGTCGGCCCTTCAGACGCTCTGGGACGATAAGTCCGGCATCTTTCTCAACCGGAACCTCGATACCGGAGCCTTCAGCCACCGCCTCTCTCCCACCAACTTCTATCCCCTGCTGGCCAGGGCGGCCACGCCCGAGCAGGCCGCACGCATGGTCAAGGAGCATCTGCTGAACCCCTCCGAGTTCTGGGGGGATTGGGTGCTGCCTTCGATTAGCCGCTCCGACCCGGCCTTTCGCGATCAGGAATACTGGCGCGGGCGCGTTTGGGGCCCGATGAACTATCTGGTGTATCTGGGGCTGCTGAATTACGATCAGCCTGCGGCTCGCAAGCTGATGGCGGAACGCTCCCTCGCGCTCTTCGAGAAGGAATGGAAGCAGAACGGGCACGTACATGAGAATTACAACGCCATTACCGGAGCAGGCGATGACGTGGGCAGCAGCGATCGCTTTTACCATTGGGGCGCGCTGCTGGGACTGATCGATTATCTGGAGAATCATCGCGCGCAGTAGAACGCGGATCGCGGCCGGTCCCTTTCGGGGGGCGGCCTGCCGGGAGGCCGCCCAACGGGCCGGCATCACCAGGCACGTTCGCACGGATTCGAGCGCGCCGTCGCGTTCGCACTCGACGACGATCCGGAAGCGATCGCGGAGCGGGTGCGCGGGACGATGGCGCTTTTTTCAAACGCAAAGTCGGGTGACAAGACGTTCACGGTCGTCCGGCGCCAATATACCGGTGGCAGTCTGAAAGCCAGGCAGCCTTCCTAATCCATGAACTCGGTCACTTGATGAACGGCGTGGGCGGCGCGTCTGGGTTTCAACCTGATGCTGGCAACAAGCCGGCAGGACGGTCTAATGACAAGCTTGTGGACCAGTATTGCGGTAAGCTGATGGGCGGTCTCCAATGAATCGAATGTTGGGCAGGAACTGGAGGATGGGGGGGCCAGTAATCGCTGGTCTGCTCCTCGCGACCGCGCCATATCGCGCATCAGGTCAGGTTGGGGCAGCGGAGAGTTTATCGAATATTAGATGTCTGGAGCGCTTGGAGATGCCGGGGTATCCGCCGTTGGCACGTACGGTTCGCGTCCAGGGCATACAGACAGTTAAGGTGTTTCTGTCCGAACAGGCCACTGCACAAACCGTCGAAAGCGGTTTTGAAGCCAGAGCTACAGCCATGGAGAAGGCTTTTAAAGACAGCGCGGAGAAGGCACTCAAGAACTCCCGATTTTCGAAGGCCTGCGGCGGGAAGACGATCACGCTCATTCGGAGCGAGGTACTTCTCGGGAGCGCAGGGGAGGTTTACGAGCCCCGACCCCAAGAGTGCTGGCGCGGATTTAGCAAATCCGCAGAGCTGGAACGGGTACAGTTTACGGCCTCAATAATCCGCTGCGATTCATAGACCAGAATGGAAGATGGCCAACTGACATCCATAACGCGATTTTGAACCCAGCGTTCAATCGCCTTTCTGCCTCGCAGGTTGCGGTCCTCCAAGCGGCAAGCGCGAGAGTTGACTCATTCTGGACTGGACAGGGGTCCTCATCGGCATATCAACACGGAATGCGCAGCCCATACGAGAGTGCCCAAAAGGCCAGAGATGATGCCGACCGGTTCATCTCGTCTAATGAACAGGCAGCGAGCGCGGAATTCGTCAAAGTCGGCTCGGTTGATGATGTCGCGCTGAACGACGTCGGAACGGCTCTTCACACGGTCATGGACCGGACATCTCCTGCCCACGCAGGTGAGCAGATTTGGACCGGGGGCGGCGAGCCGGGCCCAACCAGCCTCATGGGGCCACCTGGATTTCTGATCGGGGCCGGGATTGACGGCGTTCGAGCCCAGATCCACTCCGCCAAAGAGAAGCAAATCACTCTGGATCAGTATCACAAGACCGTCGATGCTGTGAGGGCCGAGTACTTGAAGACCTTCGGTCAAGATGCTTTCTACCGTGCCACGGGCTGTAAACAGGTCACGGGATGCGCGTATGACGACTCGCAATTACCTGACAAACTGAGGAAGGCTCAGTAGAGCGATGCGCCGACATCTCAAATGGCTCGTCGTACCCGTAGTATTGGGGCTCATCCCAACCAGCAAGGTCCTCATCGCGGACTGGGTTGTGTCGGTAACCGATGAAAAGAACGACCCTGTTCCGGGAGTTCGGGTCTCGGAGAACTGGCACAACTACACTCTCAGTCTCTCCGGCGGTTCGGATCTCTACACAGATTGTGACGGGAAAGTCGTGTTCGCGAAGCGCCAGCAACGCGCCCCTGTATCGTACTGGCTGGCCAGGGCGATATGGACAAGAGTGCGTACGGAGTTCACGCTGTTCCGGCTCGGTAGGCGCGGTGCGGCTTTCTGACCCCCGACTTCCGTCTCCCGGCGGCGCCAGCTGCGCGGACTCGTTATGTACGGTCAGCACGATTACGTCTCGAATTCGGATTTCAGCGCGGTAGTAGCCGGCCTCGATTACTTCGGCGCCCGGACAGTAAACCGGGGAGAGACGGGACGTTTTCCTGAGATTTCTTCGCCTCTCGTCCGACTATTCTGTTCATGGCCCGTCTTGCCCGCGTCCTCTCGGCCGATATTCCATTTCACGTCACGCAACGGGGCAACGCCCGCCAATACGTCTTCGAGTCCGACGCCGACCGGCTTGTATATCTCGACCTGCTCCGGACTCACTGCCGAACCCAGCGACTCTCGCTGCTCGGCTATTGCCTCATGTCCAACCACGTTCACTTGATCGTGGTTCCCGCGCGGCCCGAATCTCTTCCCCAGTCGCTCAAACACACTCATGGCCGGTACGCCACGTATTTCAACGCCCGCCATGCCGCGTCCGGCCACGTCTGGCAGGGCCGGTACTACTCATGCGCCCTGGACCAGTCCCACCTCTGGGCGGCCCGGCGCTACGCAGAGCTTAACCCCGTTCGGGCGCGAATGGTAGAGGCGCCGGAGGATTACGCCTGGTCCAGCGCGCGGGCGCATTGCGGCCTGTCGGCGCCGCCGCCATGGCTGGATATGCGTGCCTTCAATACCGATTGGGATACCCGCTGCTGGCGCGAACACCTGGACCGGGCCGACAGCGCCGAGGCGGATGCGATTCGCGCCTGCACGCATACCGGCCGGCCGCTTGGCTCTCCAGATTTCGTGGCCGAGTTGGAAAAGACCACCCGCCGCCGCCTCACCCCGCGGAGGGGAGGGCGCCCGGCCAAACAGAAACCGGACGAAGCGCAGGAACTCCTATTCCGAGATGCGTTGGCTGCGCGGACGAGCGGGTAACGTTCCGTCTGTCCCCGGTTTCCCCCCGGTTTCCCCCCGGTTTCCCCCTGGTTTCTCCCCGTCCCCGGTTTCCCACGGAAGCGAGATTCATCAGGTACATGCCGGCGGGATTCATGTCCACCATGTTCATTCCCGGCATACCGTGTTGCGATTGGCCGCGGGCCATACCGGCCATACCGCCCATAGCTCCGGTCTGCGCCGCGGCGAGGCCGATGGAAAGAGCGGCCAATAGGCTGAAAAGCAACGTTTCAATAAATAACCACAAAGCCAGTCGGTTTTGCTGCCGCTGCGGCGAAACTCCAGGCGGGCGAACCTGCCTGAGTATGTCCCTCGCCGACGGCTGTGCCATTTGCATCGAACAGTTGCCAGGCGACCGAGCCTCCACGTTGCCAGCCCGTGCCCTCCGTCCACACCATCAGCATCTCACCGTTCGGCGCGATTGCGAGGCGCGGGTGCTTTCGCCCTTTTCCCTGTCCCGGCGCGCTTACGGGAGAGGCAGTCGCCTTCGTGAGATTCTCGAAATATACTTGGCCGGCGGTTTCCCAGGCGCCGAATACGGTCCCTCCTCCTTCACCGAAAGCCATGCTGCTCATCGGGCATGCATTGATCTCCCAGGTATGGAGTTTGCGCCCGCCGAAGATCTTTCCCCGATCGAGCGAGGTGAGAAGGAAAATGTCGCGGTGGATACCCTCGGTCGCTGACCGGTACAGCGCGCGGACGACTCCCTTGCTGCCGGCGAACATGGCCATGCCGCAGCACCCGCATGCGCCGGTCGGCTCCTTCCAGGCCGGCTGTTCAACCGCGAACGTCGCGCCATCGTCGCGCGATACGGCAACCCAGACCTGCCGCCCCGCTTCTCCCGCGGCAGCTCCGGCGCCTTTCCCGTGCCAGGCCACGTAGACGTTGCCTGCGGAATCGGCCGCTACCGTCCCGCCGCCGTCGAGCCCGAATGTCTGGCGCATCACACTGCGCTCCGGCTCAAAGGCGGTGTGTTTGTCATTGAGGCGGCTGTAGAGCATCGGCGCCCCGCGCTGTCTCGCCTCCGGATTCAGGGGCCCTTGCGATTGGACGACGGAAGATCCGTTCCAGGCGACGTGGATGCGGCCATTCTTTCCGATTGCGATTTGGCCGCCGCGAATCGTCCCGAGAGCGATGGCGCTGCCGGGAACGCTGTTGACACGGAGAGGCGTCGACCAGGTGGTGCCGTAGTCGTGCGATTTCACGTAAAAAAGGTCGCCGCCCTTGGGATCGCCCAGGAAATACAACAAGTGCAGGGCGCCGTCGCTGCCCACAATGGCTTGAGGCTGAATCCCGCCATGAGGGACGCGGGCAATCGAAATACTGGAACGACTCGAGGGCTTAGAGGTCGCGCCAAACGCCGTCAAAACGCCAAGCAGCACGAGGAGGGATTTCCGCTTCATGAGTTGCTTCCAGCATATACCGCGCAGTAGTGACCGAGCACGTTGTACGTCCGGGTGTCGCCGTTCAGGCTCGTCAGCTCCCCCTCCGGACCAGGTGCTCGGGAAGTAAGCCGGGAAGTAAACCGGGGACAGACGGGACGTTTTCCCGAGATTTCTTCGCCTCTTGTCTGACTATTCTGTTCATGGCCCGTCTTGCCCGCGTCCTCTCGGCCGATATTCCATTTCACGTCACGCAACGGGGCAACGCCCGCCAATACGTCTTCGAGTCCGACGCCGACCGGCTTGTATATCTCGACCTGCTCCGGACTCACTGCCGAACCCAGCGACTCTCGCTGCTCGGCTATTGCCTCATGTCCAACCACGTTCACTTGATCGTGGTTCCCGCGCGACCCGAATCTCTTCCCCAGTCGCTCAAACACACTCATGGCCGGTACGCCACGTATTTCAACGCCCGCCATGCCGCGTCCGGCCACGTCTGGCAGGGCCGGTACCACTCATGCGCCCTGGCCCAGTCCCACCTCTGGGCGGCCCTGCGCTACGCAGAGCTTAACCCCGTTCGGGCGCGAATGGTAGAGGCGCCGGAGGATTACGCCTGGTCCAGCGCGCGGGCGCATTGCGGCCTGGCGGCGGCGCCGCCGTGGCTGGACATGCGTGCCTTCAATACCGATTGGGATACCCGCCGCTGGCGCGAGCACCTGGACCGGGCTGACAGCGCCGAGGCGGATGCGATTCGCGCCTGCACGCATACCGGCCGGCAGCTTGGCTCTCCAGACTTCGTGGCCGAGTTGGAAAAGGCCCCCCTCCGCCAGGCATGCTCCGAAGGGCACAAGCGCATCGAGTTCTTCGGAAATCGGACCGCCCGGTGCTTTCCGTTTCCGCGGTTCGACCACTCTAAGTGATTGATAAATCATCGACCCTGGCCGGCACCGCCAGACTCCGGGGTTAATCTATAACCAGGCTGATGGGGAGCGGGTTCTCTTGCGCTCCGTCACCAGCTTACGTGTCTGCTCTTGGGTCTGCGCAAACCCGAGCCGAGGAAGAATCTCTACAACAGAGACGTCAACTGCTCTTCAGCCGGAAGGAGCAAGAACCCATGATTTGCGCGGCTATTGAGCACTGTGCGGGAATCGATGTCGGCAAGAAGTTCCTGGCCGTGTGCGTCCTGACAGGGCGTGCAGAAAATCCTGGAAGATGCCACCGTAAAGCTCGGCAACGAACTATCGGATGTCTTCGGCGCCTCGGGGCAACTGATGCTGGATGCCCTGCTGAAAGGGAAAGCGAACGCCGAAGAGATCGCGCAGTTCGCCCAGGGAAGGGCAAAGAAGAAGATTCTCCAAATCATTACGGCGCTGGAAGGACACCAAATGAGCGATCATCATCGCACGATGATCCGGTACAGTCTGGAGCATCTGCAGTTTCTGGAAGACCGGATCGCCAGCATGGATAACGACATTCGGGCCAGGATTCGCGAGGCGAAGTTGGAACCGCAATGGCAGTTGCTGCAAACCGTGCCGGCCATCGCAGAGACCAGTGGGGCGGCGATCTTGGCCGAAACCAGCGGCGATGTATCGGCCTTTCCCTCGGTGAAGCAGATCAGTTCGTGGGCGGGACTCTGCCCGGGGAACAATCGCAGCGCGGGGAAGAACAAAAGCAGCCATACCGATGGCGGCAATCCATGGCTGCGTAGCGCGCTGGTCGAATGCTCCTGGGCAGCGACCACCAAGCGGGGCTGTTTTTTGAAGGAGAAATTCTGGCGGATTGTAACGAAGACGCGCGAACACAAGAAAGGGCCTGCGCTGATCGCGGTGGCGCATACGATGTTACGCCTGGTGTACGAGGCCCGCCGAGTGACATAGTGATCTCTAAGCAACCCCGCCGTGCGAAAGGAACCTAGTCCCACAAACGGACAGTGGCGAGACGGTATTTTCGGAAGGATTCTCCCGGCCTCCCGGCGCCTCGGCGATGAATGCCGAGTTGCCGCTACAATTGTATTTAGACCACCTTACAAAGGAACCCCAGTGACAGGCAATCAAATCCGCCGGCGTTTTCTCGACTTCTTTGCCGAAAGAGGCCACCGAGTGGTGCGCAGCTCCTCGCTCGTGCCCGCCAACGATCCAACGCTGCTGTTCACCAACGCAGGCATGAACCAGTTCAAGGACGTTTTCCTGGGGCTGGAGCAGCGCGACTACACGCGCGCCGCAAGCTCCCAGAAGTGCGTCCGCGCCGGCGGGAAGCATAATGACCTGGAAAACGTCGGCTACACGCGCCGGCACCACACATTCTTCGAAATGCTCGGCAACTTCTCCTTCGGCGATTATTTCAAAGCCGACGCCATCCGCTTCGCGTGGGACCTGATCACCAAGGATTACGGCCTTCCTGAGGACCGCCTCTACGTGACGGTCTTTCGCGAAGACGACGAGGCCGAAGAGTTGTGGCAGTCGGTTGCGGGCGTTCCCAAGGACCGCATCTTCCGCCTCGACGAAAAGGACAACTTCTGGCAGATGGGCGAGACCGGGCCGTGCGGCCCGTGCTCCGAAATTCACTACGATCTCGGGATCGAAGCCGCCGATCCGGGGCGCGAGCATGAGCAGTTTCCGAGCGATGCCGGCGGACGTTTTGTCGAGATCTGGAACCTGGTGTTCATGCAGTACGACCGCGACGCTTCCGGCAAGCTGTCACCGCTGCCGCGTCCCTCGATCGACACCGGCATGGGGCTGGAGCGCGTCGCCGCGGTACTTCAGGGGAAGCTTTCGAACTACGAGACCGATCTGATCTTTCCCATCATCGAAAACGCCGCCGGGCTGTGGAATGTCACGCCCGGCACCGACACCAGGGTCGATACCGCTCTTCGGATCGCAGCCGACCACGGCCGGGCCGCGGCGTTCCTGATTCACGACGGCGTGATTCCGTCCAACGACGGCCGCGGTTACGTGCTCCGCAAAATCATGCGCCGCGCCATGCGAAATGCGCGGCTGGTCGGGGTGGAGGAGCCTTTTCTGTACAAGCTCACCGGCTTTGTCGCCGAGCACATGCAGGAAGCCTACCCGGAGATGATCGAGAGCGTGCAGCGCGTGGCACGGGTTGTGAAGGACGAAGAGCACCGCTATGCCACCACCTTCCTGGAAGCGGAAAAGCAGTTCAACGCCGCCATTCAGGGCGTGGATCGCGCGATTCCCGGCGCGGTCGCGTTCAAGCTTTACGACACCTACGGGCTGGCTTTGGACGAACAGGAGGACATGGCGCGCGAGCATGGGCTTGCGATCGATCGCGCCGGCTTCGAGGAAGAGATGGACCGGCAGCGCGAGCGCGCCAGGGCCAGTTGGAAGGGGGCGGAAAAGGGCGCCGTGGTGCCGGCGTACCAGAAGCTGCTGGAACAGGGCCGCACCAGATTCCTGGGCTACGGCGAGATCGAAGCCACGTCGCGGGTCATCGGACTGTTGATCGAAAAGCAAGCGGTGGAAGAGGTTCCCGAAGGGGTTCACGCCGAGCTGGTTTTCGACCAGACTCCGTTTTACGCCGAAGCCGGCGGACAGGTCGGCGACCGGGGCGCTCTCTATTCCAACACGGGCGAGAAAGTCGCGGAAGTGCTTTCCACGTTCCCGGGCCTTCCGGGCCTTTCCGTGCATCGCATCGTGGTTCATGCGCCGATTCGCGTGGGTGACGTGCTGCGGGCGGAGGTGGCCGCGCCGCTGCGCGATGCCACGCGGCGGAATCACACCGCGACCCACCTGCTGCACGCCTCGCTCCGCCAGGTCTTGGGGACGCACGTCAAGCAGGCGGGCAGCGTAGTGGAACCGGGACGGCTGCGCTTCGATTTCACCCACTATGCCGCGATGGATCGCGCCGAGATGGAAGAGGTCGAGCGGCTGATGAACGACGAGGTCCTCAAGAACATTCCCGTCGAGACGAACATCATGCCTCTCGACCAGGCGCTCACCACCGGCGCCATGGCGCTGTTCGGCGAAAAATACGGCGAGGAGGTCCGGGTGGTTTCGGTACCGGGCTTCAGCCGGGAACTCTGCGGCGGTACGCATGTGCACCGCACCGGAGACATCGGCATCTGCAAAATCGTTTACGAGGGCAGCATCTCGGCCGGAGTGCGTCGCATCGAAGCGATCACGGGTGATACGGCGTTGCGGCAATACCAGGAGTCCTCGGAGGCCCTGCGCCGCGTCGCCGGGATGGTCCGCGCTTCGGAGCCGGAACTGGTCGAGCACATCGAGAAGCTGATCTCGAATGAGCGCACCCTTCAGAAGCAGGTCGAGCAGTTGAAGAACAAGCTGGCGCAGTCCGCCGCAGGCGATCTCGAGTCGCGCGCCCGCACGGTGAAGGAATCGAGGGTAGTCGCCGCGCGTTTAGAAGGCATGGACCGGCAGCAGATGCGCGCGCTGGCGGATTCCCTGCGGAACAAGTGGAAGAGCGCCGTCGTCGTGCTGGCCTCGGCCGAGGACGGCGGAGTTTCGATCGTCTCCGCGGTCACCAGGGACCTCATGGGCAAGGTGCACGCCGGCAAAATCGTTTCCGCCGTGGCGCAAGCCGTGGGAGGCAAGGGCGGAGGCCGCCCGGATATGGCGGAGGGCGGCGGCAAGGACCCGGGCGCGCTCGATGCCGCGCTGGAGGCCGTTTATCGCGACGTGGAATCGAAGCTGTAGAAGTGGGGCGGGCCTCCTGGCCTGCCCGGTTTTCTCACTATGCCTGAATCTTTCGATGTTTTGGTTGTCGGTGCAGGCCCGACCGGGCTTGCCTGCGGAATCGAACTTCAGAACCGCGGGGTGAAGACCGTGCTGGTGGAAAAGGGGTGCGTGGTGAACTCGATTTATCACTACCCCACCAACATGACGTTCTTCACCACGCCCGAACTGCTGGAAATCGGCAATCTCCCGATGACCAGTGTTAACGAAAAGCCAAATCGGACTGAAGCCCTCAAGTACTACCGGCGCGCGGCCGATCATTACCATTTGGACGTTCGCCAGTACGAGCGGGTTGACCGTATCGCGGGGCAGGACAATGAGTTCGAGGTTTTCACGACCGACAGGCTGGATTGCGCCCGTACTTATCACGTTCGGAAAATCGTTCTCGCAACCGGCTACTATGACGTGGCGAATCGCTTGAACGTACCAGGAGAGGATCTAGCAAAGGTACTTCATTACTATAAAGAGGCGCATCCGTACTATAACCAGGACGTCATAGTGATCGGCGCCAAAAACTCCGCGGCTATCGCGGCGCTCGAGTTATGGTGGACCGGCGCGCGGGTTACGTTGATTCACAGGGGAGCCGGTATTTCGGAAAAAGTGAAGTACTGGATCAAGCCCAACATCGAGAACCGAATTAAAAACGGAGAGATACCGGGCTATTTTCACTCGCATGTCGTTGAGATTCTTCCCGAATCGGTGCGCGTCGCGACTCCCGGGGGTGAGATTTCGTTAAGAAATGACTTCGTTTTTGCGCTGATCGGCTACCGTCCGGACCTGGAATTTCTCAATGCAACGGGAATTTCGATCGAGCCGGAGACACAGCGTCCCCGTACCGACCCGGAGACGCTGGAAAGCCAGCGTGCGGGAATTTACCTTGCGGGTGTAATCGTCGCGGGGATGCACACCAACGAGATTTTCATTGAAAATGGAAGATTTCACGGCAAATTGATCGCCGAAGACATCGCCCGGAAAGTGTAACAATCCGTCCATTCCTGTCCGTACCAGTACGTCGTTTCCGAATTACGTACGTACTCGAACTGAAACTCCAGGCCAACTTACTGTATCTAACTTAAGGAAGGAAGAAGGGAGCCAGTTATGCTTCAGTCGATACTGAATTCGCTTTTGGGTTGTTCTCACCGTCGCACGACGTTTCCTCAAACGCCCGGGCGCAAGAACGCCGGTTTCCAGGCTCCCGGTGCTCTCCGGAGCGGAACCTATGTGGTTTGCCTGGACTGCGGCAAAGAATTCGCCTACAACTGGGATGAGATGCGGGTCGGCCAACAGGTCCCCGAGCGAGTGCCGGTCAGCGAGGTCCAACCACTTTTCCGCTGAATTATTTCGGCGCCGTACTCATATCGCGCCGTGGTTCTCATCATCTCCTTGTAAGCATTCACGATTTAATGAGGGAGCGGCGCGTCAGCGCGAGTTGCAATTCCGGAGGCGCCCTGGTTCGCCGTTCCCGGTTTTTTAGCGCGTAACACTCCCCAAAATCACGGCTTTGCGGGCCCCGGTGGCGGACGGCAGATTGCCGGTTTTTCCGCGCCAGGTCTGCGCGGCCAGCACCGCGAAAGCAATCGCCTCCTTGGCATCGGCATCGATGCCGTGATCGGTCGAGGTCGAAATCGCCATCCCGGGCAGGAATGCGGCCAAGTGCGCCATAATCTGCGGGTTGTGCACGCCGCCGCCCGAGGCAATCAGGTCCCCGCGTCTTTCGCCGATGCCGATTGCGATGGTGGCCGCGGTGAAGACAGTCGCCGTCGCGATTAAATCGGCGCCCGGCAATCCCCTGGCTTTCAGGTGCGCGACAAACTCCGCGCCGTATTGTTCGCGCCCCGCGCTCTTGGGCGGCTTTCTGCGGTAGTACGGATCCCGCAGCAGTTCGTCCAAAAGCTTGCCGTTAACCTGGCCGGTTTCGGCGATGCGGCCGCCGCGGTCGCAACTCAGCTTCCCTTTCGAAAAATCCCGTACCAGCCCGTCAATCAGCATATTGCCGGGACCGGTATCGAAGGCGATCACTTCGTCGGGCGCCGCGGCCGGCGGAATTACTGTAATGTTGGCGATCCCGCCGATATTCAGGGCGATTCTGGCGCGCTTCGAATGCCGGAACAGCAGGTAATCTACGAATGGAACCAGCGGCGCGCCCTGCCCGCCCGCGGCGATATCGCGCGAACGGAAATTCGAGACCACCGGGACGCCGGTGCGCTCCGCGATCACGGCAGGCTCGCCGAGTTGCAGCGTATGGGAGCGGCCCTCGTGAAACACCGTCTGGCCGTGGCAGCCGATCAGCTCTATGGCCCCCCATCGCTTGATGGCGCGCTGTACCGCCCGGGCGTACTGTTCGGCAAGTTCGAAATTCAGGCGCGAGATCGACGCGGTGTGGGTTTCGGCATTCGAAACGGCCAGAATACGATCGCGCAGCGCGGCGGAGTAGGGGGTGGACTGGAACCCGATCGTTTCCACCGACCGCCCGCGCACGTCTACGATCGCGACGTCGATACCGTCGAGCGACGTGCCGCTCATGATTCCCGCCACCCTCATGGCCGCTTCAGCTCCTTCTGCAAATCCGCCAGCAGTTGTAAGGCTTCAATGGGCCGCAACTGGTCGAGGTTCAGCCCCCGGATGCGCTCCGCGATGGTGTACCCGACCGGCTCGAAAAGCTGGATCTGCACCGGCCCTTCGTCCTCCGTTCCGGCGAGCTCCTCGGTGACCACGTGCTCGGTGCGTTCGTGAAGTTTCAACACTTCGCGGGCCCGCTCGATGACCTGTAGCGGCAGCCCGGCAAGCCGCGCGACTTCGATCCCGTAGCTGCGGTCGGCGCGTCCCGGCTCGACCTTGCGAAGGAAGATGATGTGGTCCCCCGCCTCTTTGACCGAGACTCTCAGGTTGCGGACACCCTCGAGCTGTTCGGCAAGTTCCGTGAGTTCGTGGTAATGGGTCGCGAACAGAGTCCTGGCGCGGGTGTGCTGGTGAATGTGCTCCACCACCGCCCAGGCGAGGGCGAGCCCGTCGTAAGTGGCGGTGCCGCGGCCGATTTCATCGAGCACGACGAAGCTGCGCGGGCTGGCCGTGTTCAGAATCACCGCCGTCTCCGTCATCTCCACCATGAAGGTGGAGCGGCCGCGCGACAGGTTGTCCGATGCGCCGATGCGGGTGAAGATGCGGTCGATCACCGGCAGCACCGCGGATTCGGCGGGCACGAACGACCCCATCTGGGCCAGGATGGCGATGAGCGCCGCCTGCCGCAGGTACGTGGACTTGCCGCCCATGTTGGGCCCGGTGATGATCGCGATGAGGTCGCTCGCATCGTTCAGGTAAAGATCGTTCGCAATGAAGCGGCCGGCGTCCTGCTCCGCAAGCCGTTCGATCACCGGATGCCGCCCCGCCATGATCCGCATCTCGCCGGAGTCGGAAAACGTGGGGCGCTGGTAGCGATTTTCGGCCGCGACCTGCGCCAGCGACGCGGTGACGTCCAACTCGGCTACCGCTGCCGCCGTAGCGCGGATGCGCTGTGCCTGCGCGGCGGCGCGCCTGCGGACGTCGGCGAAGATTTCCTTTTCGAGGGTGAGGATCTTATCCTCCGCGTCGAGGACCTTATGCTCGTACTCCTTCAATTCCGGGGTGGTGAACCGTTCGGCATTGGCCAGGGTCTGCTTGCGCTCGTAGTCGGGCGGCGCGAGGTGCAGGTTGGAGCGCGTGATCTCGATGTAGTAGCCGAAGACGTTGTTGAATCGCACCTTGAGCGATTGGATGCCCGTGCGCTGGCGCTCGCGGGCTTCGATCTGCGCGATGTACTGCTTGCCGTTGGTGCTCAGGTCGCGGAGTTCGTCGAGTTCCGGGTGGAAGCCGGCGCGAATGGTGCCGCCATCCGCCAGGTTCAGGGGCGGTTCGTCGGCGATCGCCTCGAGGATCAGGTTGGCGACGTCGGGAAGTTCGTCCAGGCGCTCGTGGATCGACCGCAGCCTCGCCGCCTGCTGCGTATCGAAGCACCTTTTGAGCGCGGGGATCTTCTCGATGGAGCGGCCGAGCGCCAGCAGATCGCGCGGCCCGGCGGAGCCGAGCGTCACTTTCGCGAGCAGCCGCTCGAGGTCCAGGATGCCGGTGAGTTGCTTGCGGAGTTCGGCCCGCAGGATCGTCTGTTGCAGCAGTTCGCAGACGGCATCGAGCCGCTGCTCGATTTCCGCGCGTTCCATTGCCGGCCGGAGCAGGCGCTGCCGGAGCAGGCGCCCGCCCATCCCGGTCTGCGTCTGGTCGAGCACGCCGAGCAGCGTGGCCTGCGTTTGCGGCCCGGAGGCGTCGGCGGCAAAGATCGGCTCGAGCAGTTCCAGGTTCCGGACAGTGACGGCGTCGAGCACCATGGAATCGGCGCGGTCGTAGAAGGTCGGGCGGTCGAGGTGGTCGAGCGCCGCGCGCTGCGTATCGCGCAGGTAATGGAGGACGGCCCCCGCGGCTCCGATCGCCGCCGGGCGGTTTGCCAGGCCGCAGCCATCGAGCGAGAGGAGGCGGAAATGGTCGCGCAGCGTGCGGCCGGCATAATCCGGGCTGAAGACCCACTCCTCGATTTCCGTGCGGACGAAACGCGGCCCGGCGCGGTCCTGGCCCGCAAGCAGCGGGAGATCGCCGGGGAATAGCACCTCGCGCGCGCCGAGCTGTTCGAGCGCGCCCGCCACATCCGCCTTCGCCAGTTCGGTGACCCGGAACTCGCCGGTCGAGAGGTCCACGTGCGCCACCGCCGAGCGGCCGTCCGCCTCCCCGACCGCCGCCAGGTAATTGTTCTCGCGGGAACGCACCAGGTTCGCGTCCATCGCGGTGCCTGGAGTGACAATGCGGGTCACCTCGCGCTTGACCAGTTTTTTGGCGAGCTTCGGATCCTCCACCTGGTCGCAGATGGCAACCCGGTAGCCTTTCTGGATGAGCCGGGCGATGTAGCCTTCCGCCGCGTGGTAGGGGACGCCGCACATGGGCACGGCGCCCTTCTCCTTGCTGCGCGACGTGAGCGTAATCTTCGAGTTCGCGCGCGGCGGTGACCGCGTCGTCGAAGAACATCTCGTAGAAATCGCCCAGCCGGAACATCAGCAGGGTATTGGGAACCTGCTGCTTGATGCTGTGGTACTGCCGCATGAGCGGCGTCGAATTGTCAGCGCTCAAAGGCCCGCTCCCTGAAGGTCGCGGCACGCCGGTTCACGCGTAAATGCCCCGGAGCTTGATGGCGTGAGCCACGCGGTCGAGCGCCAGCATGTAGGCCGCGATGCGGTTGTTGGTGTTGTGCGTCTCGGCATACTGCACCACGGCGCCGAAGCTCTCCACCATGATCTCCTGAAGGCGCTCGTTCACCGTCTGTTCGTTCCAGAAGAAGCCCTGGCGGTCCTGCACCCACTCGAAGTAGGAGACGGTCACGCCGCCCGCGTTCGCCAGGATGTCCGGAATCACGAACACGCCCTTTTCGGCGAGGATCTCATCGGCCAACGGCGTGGTCGGCCCGTTGGCGCCCTCGCAGAGGATCTTGCAGCGAAGCCGGTCGGCGTTGCCCGAGTGGATCACATTCTCGGTGGCGGCCGGCAGCAGGACGTCGCAGGGCAGGAACATGGCCTCGGTCTTGTCCATATTCTCGCCGCCGGCGAAGCCCGTGATCGAACCGGTCTCATGCCGGTGCTTGTGCAGCGCGGCGATGTCGAGGCCGCGGGGATTGTAGACGGCGCCATCGTACTCCACGATGGCGATGATCTTGAACCCCATCGCGGACATCAGTTTTGCGGCCATGCCCCCGACATTCCCGAAGCCCTGGATGACGACGCGGGTGGTCTCCGGGGTCAGTCCGAAACGCGGCAGCGCCTGCTGCGTCACGATCATGCATCCCCGCCCCGTAGCTTCCGGACGGCCGCGCGAACCGCCGAGCGACATTGGTTTGCCGGTGACGATGGCGGTCACGGTATGGCGTGCGTGCATGGAGTACGTGTCCATAATCCACGCCATGATCTTCTCGTTGGTGTTGACGTCCGGCGCGGGCACATCGCGCTCCGGCCCGATGAAGTCGATGATTTCGGCGGTGTAGCGCCGCGTAAGCTTTTCGAGTTCGGTTTCGGAGAGCACGTTGGGGTCGCAGATGACGCCGCCCTTGCCCCCGCCGAACGGGATATTCACCACCGCGCACTTCCAGGTCATCCAGGAGGCCAGGGCGCGTATTTCGTCCAGGGTCACGTCCGGAGCGAAGCGGATGCCGCCTTTGGCCGGGCCGCGCGCCAGGGAGTGCTGAACGCGGTACCCGGTGAAGACTTCGATGCGGCCGTCGTCGAGCTGCACCGGAATATGGACGGTCACTTCCCGGGCCGATGTGCCGAGCACCTTGCGGATGCCGTCGTCAAGCTTCAGGCGCGCGGCGGCTTCATCGAACCGCGCGGCGGCGGCGAGCCAGGGATTCTTCTCGTTCTCGTGCGAAATGGACAGAGGGGGTGTCAGTGTGGCCAAGAGTGTTCGGTGCCTCCCGATACCCTATGGTAGGCCAGGGCACCTGGAGTGTCCAGCACGCGCCCAATAGGACCGCTCACCAGTAAGTGGGGCAGGCCTCCGGGCCTGCCCGCTTTTGACTTTGGAGCCAGTCACGAGACAGCCTGGATTCGGTGGAAGCAGGCGCCCGGACGTATCGCATCGCGGCGCGCTGGTCGGCGCCCGAGCGGGAGCCGGCGCCGCGATTGGCGCCATCGGCGGCAGTGGAGTCGGCGCGCTGGTCGGCGGCGGAGGTGGAGCCGGCGCCGCGATTGGCGCCATCGGCGGCAGTGGAGTCGGCGCGCTGGTCGGCGGCGGCGGTGGAGCCGGCGCCGCGATTGGCACCATCGGCGGCGGTGGAGTGGGCGCGCTGGTCGGCGGCGGAGGTGGAGCCGGCGCCGCGATTGGCGCCATCGGCGGCAGTGGAGTGGGCGCGCTGGTCGGCGGCGGAGGTGGAGCCGGCACCGCGATTGGCACCATCGGCGGCGGTGGAGTGGGCGCGCTGGTCGGCGGCGGAGGTGGAGCCGGCACCGCGATTGGCGCCATCGGCGGCAGTGGAGTGGGCGCGCTGGTCGGCGGCGGAGGTGGAGCCGGCGCCGCGATTGGCGCCATCGGCGGCAGTGGAGTGGGCGCGCTGGTCGGCGGCGGAGGTGGAGTCGGCGCCGCGATTGGCACCATCGGCGGCAGTGGAGTCGGCGCGCTGGTCGGCGGCGGAGGTGGAGCCGGCGCCGCGATTGGCACCATCGGCGGCAGTGGAGTCGGCGCGCTGGTCGGCGGCGGAGGTGGAGCCGGCGCCGCGATTGGGACCATCGGCGGCAGTGGAGTCGGCGCGCTGGTCGGCGGCGGCGGTGGAGCCGGCGTCGCGATTGGCACCATCGGCGGCAGTGGAGTCGGCGCGCTGGTCGGCGGCGGAGGTGGAGCCGGCGTCGCGATTGGCGCCATCGGCGGCAGTGGAGTTGGCGCGCTGGTCGGCGCCCGAGCGGGAGCCGCGGCGGGCACCACCGGGGCTGCCATCACGGGAAAGCGGAACGTTCACCTGCCGGCGAAAACGCGCCTGTGATTGGTCCTTCGCCAGCCGGTCAACGTCGCCCGCCAGCCTGGCCCGCTGTTCCGCAGCCGACGCAGGTAGGGTAGGCCTCCTGGCCTGCCCACGCGCCGAAAGGCGCGCTCCGCGCGCGTGGGCCGGCCGGGAGGCCTACCCTACAAAATCGCGTCGCTCGCTTTCAGCCAGGTGCCGACGCCCGGAGCGTCGCGCGGCAGACGCGCCGCCTCCATCCCCGCGCGCTTGCCGATCGCCAGGATCACGCCGCGGAATCGCAAGACGAATCTGTCGCTGAGACAGGGCCGCCGGCTGCGCTGGAATGCTGCCGGGAAAGTGGAATCCTGATTTCGGTAGGGCCGGCCTCCCGGGCCGGACGTGGAGTTCCGGCCGCAGAACGTGGACGTCTGCCCCACAATAAGCGCTACGGCCCCAGGACTTCCAACGCTTTGAGGATCACCGGGTCGCGCTGGGCTTCCACCTGGTCTCCCTTTTCCACGCCGAATGCCTGG
Source organism: Bryobacterales bacterium (assembly GCA_963796485.1). Lineage (GTDB taxonomy): Bacteria > Acidobacteriota > Terriglobia > Bryobacterales > Bryobacteraceae > CAWCDJ01. The sequence goes on along the minus strand of CAWCLV010000001.1, from coordinate 1,799,289 downwards.
TTGAAAAGCTCGGTCTTGAGGCGGTTGGTCACGAAGTCCCGTTCCGCGGACCAGTCAGAGACCGCGGGCTGTATCCCGCGCTCCGAGGCGAAAACCTGAAATGCGGCGAGCACCGGCGGCGTCACCTCGAAATCCTCGGTGATCTTGTGATCGTGGAGGTATTCGGTGGCGAAATTGGTGAAGCTGGCGCTGGCGTCGAGGACCGCGCGGAGCCGGTTCATCTCCGGCGGGTAAACGACATAATCGGGAATAATGCCGCCGCCGCCGCGGACCACGCGTCCTTTGTCGGTGTGGAACACGGACTGAGTATTCGGATGCGCCGTCTTGTCCGCCAGTTCGAAACGCGTCGCGTCGAGAGGCTTCTGAATGGAGCGGCCGCTGGGGGTGTAATAGAGGGCCGTGGTCAGCGCGAGCCCGGTGCTCTGGCTCAAGGGGAACACGCTCTGGACGAGGCCCTTGCCGTAGCTCGGCTCACCCAGCACGACCGCGCGGTCGTGGTCCTGCATGGCGCCGGTGACGATTTCGGAGGCGCTGGCGGTCTTTCCATTCACCAGGATGGCCAGCTTGAAGCCGTAGGGCATCGCGGTGGACGGCACCACCTCCGACTTTTCGGCCGTGTGGCGTCCGCGCACGGTGACGATCTTCTGCCCCGGTTTCAGGAAAAGGCAGGCGGTATCGAGTGCCGCCGTAACCAGGCCGCCGGGGTTGTTGCGGAGGTCGAGCACCAGCCCTACCAGCCGGTCGCCGCCCAGCTTTTCAATCCCTTCTTTCAACTCTTTCGCCGTGTTTTCGTCAAAGCTGGATACGCGGATGTACCCGATGCCGGCCCCGAGAAAAAACGCGCGCTCCACGCTGGGCGCCTGCATGTCTTCGGGGGTCATCACCAACCGCTCGATCCGCGAAGTGCCGGGTCTGCGAACATCGAGCTGCGCCTGGCGCTGCCGTGAGGCGGAAAGCAGTTCGGTGATCTGGTCCACGTCGAGCCGCCCGATCACGTAGCCGTTCACCGCCAGGATGTCGTCGCCCGGAGCCAGGCCGGCCTTCGCCGAAGGAGTGCCCGGCAGCGTCTGGAGAACGATGACACGGCCCGGCAAGAGGGAGACCACCGTGCCGAACCCCTTCTGGGTGGAGCTTTCCATTTTCTGCAGCTGCTCGAACTGCCCGGGATCGAAAAATACGGAGTGCGGATCGAGGCGGCGGAGCAGCCCGGGAATGGCGCCCTGGTAAAAGGCCTGCTCGGAGGAAACCGGGTCGGCGGCGTTCTGCTCCAGGATGGAGTAGGCCTGGATGACCGACTTCATTTGCGAGGGCAGATCGTCGGCGGCTACCAGCGAGGAGGCGGCGAACAGCAGGAGTACGAGATAACGGCGCATTAATCCGGCCAGATTTGGGCGATATCGAGTTGGACGCCGGGGAAATGCTCGGGTTTCAGCAGGCCGGTTTTCAGGACATCGGTGGTCCGCAACCGCCCCTCCTTCAGGTGCAGGACCTCCACCGTGAGCCCTTCGGGCGAAACCACCCAAACTTCCGGCGCACCCAGGAAGGCGTAGTCCTCCAGTTTTTCCTCGCGTTCCCGGCGGCTGTTGGCGGGCGACAGCACTTCGACGATCAACTGCGGGGCGGAGTGGATATAGCCGTCCTGTTCGATGATGCTAGCGGCACGGAACACCGCGAGATCCGGGACCCGGGACGTGAGGGGGTGTCGCCGGATGATGAGTCCGAATTGAGAGGCTTTGACCTTGACCTCACGTGGGTCTACCTGCAACCTGATTTGGGCGAATAGGTTGTCTATGATCTCGCTGTGCTTCCACTTGGGAGGGGGCATGATGCGGATTTCGCCATTCACCACTTCCTCGATGGCGTCGCTCACTTCGGGCATGCGCAGCCACTCTTCGTAAGTGACCGTTCTGGAATTGGGGAGGCTCGCCATGCTCCTCTATATTCTATCGCGTGAACCGGATCGCCTTTTTCCGCTCGTGGCGTTCCAGCGCGAGCTCGATGAGCTGGTCGATCAGGGCGGAAAAACCGATCCCGCTTTGCTCCCACATCCTGGGATACATGCTGATCGAGGTGAACCCGGGGATCGTGTTGATTTCGTTGATGTAGAGCTTGTCGGTTCCATTCTCCAGGAAGAAATCCACCCGCGCCATGCCTTCGCACTCGACGGCCTGGAAGCACTCCACGGCCAAGCGGCGGAGTTCGTCGGCTTTGGAGGCGGGCAGGTCGGCAGGAAGCTGAGTCTTCGCCCGGTCGAGCAGGTATTTGTCGTCGTAATCGTAGAATTCGCGCGAGGGCAGGATTTCGCAGGGCAGGGAAGCCATCGGCTGTTCGTTCCCCAGCACCGAGCACTCCAACTCGCGGCCAACGATGGCCCGTTCCACGATGATCTTCCGGTCGAACTGCGCGGCGAGCGCAATCGCTGTTTCCAGTTCCCTGGCGTCGTGCGCTTTGGAGATTCCGACCGACGATCCGAGGTTGGCGGGTTTCACGAACACAGGGAGCCCCAGGCGGTCCGCGATGTCCTCCACGTTCGCGCCCACGCGCGACACCGCCACGTAGTCTACAACCGGCAACATGCGTTCCGCGCAGACACGTTTCATCATCTCCTTATCCATGGAGACGGCGGAACCGAGCACGCCCGCGCCGACGTAGGGAAGCCCGGCGAGTTCCAGCAGGCCCTGGACGGTGCCGTCCTCGCCGAAGGTCCCGTGAAGCACGGGAAAGACGACGTCGATTTCCGGGTGCGCCCCCGGTTCGGGCAGGATGGGCTTGGGCAGCCACTTCCCTGTCTGGTCGATAAAATATTCGATCTTCTCGTATTTCGCCGCGTCCATCCCGTCCAGAATGGCCCGTGCGGAGCGAACCGAAACCTCGTGTTCGCCGCTGCGGCCGCCGTAAATGACGGCAACTCGTAATTTCATAGAATGCGCTTTCCCAAGCCGGACATAATCAGCTCGACCGCGAGGTCGGCGGTGCGGTTGACCTCGTCGATGACGGGGTTCACCTCCACCACTTCCATCGAAATCATCTTCCTGGAATCGCCGATCATTTCCATTGCCAAATGCGCTTCCCGGTAGGTGACGCCGCCCCGCACCGGGGTGCCGACACCGGGTGCATCTCCGGGGTCCACGAAATCCATGTCGAGCGAAAGGTGGAACCCGGCGGTGCCGTCGCAGGCCAGGCGAATGGCTTCGTCCATCACGGAGCGCAGCCCGCGCTCATCGATATCCCGCATGGTGAACGCGCGGACGCCGGAATTGCGGACGTGCGGGCGCTCCATCTGATCCACGTCGCGAAGGCCCACGATCACGATATTCCGCGGATCGATCTTCGGCTTGTATCCGAATAGCTCCGTCAATTCGGCGGGCCCCATACCGGCGATGCAGGCGAGGGGCATTCCGTGGACGTTGCCGCTCGGGCTGGATTCGGGCGTGTTCATGTCGGCATGAGCATCCAGCCAGATGAGGCCGGCGCGTTTGCCCTGTTCGCGGAAGAACTGCGAGACGCCGCTGGTAGTGCCGACCGCCACCGAATGATCGCCGCCCAGCACCACCGGTACACTGCCGCGCGCGAGAGTTTCCCCTACCAGCACGGCGAGGCGCTGGCATGTGGACGCAATCTGGGGAAGGTACTTGGCGCGCGGGTGGCCCGCGGGGGATGCTTCGGCCTGATCGACCGGCACGTTGCCGAGATCTTCCACCGTGTAGCCGAGCGAGGCGAGCCGCGCATTGAGATTGGCAACGCGAACCGCCGAGGGGCCCATATCGACGCCGCGGCGGCCCTGGCCGAGGTCGAGCGGCGCGCCGATGATAGCGATGTGAGAGCGGGGCATGGGTTAGGTGGGGTATGCCTCCTGGCCTGCCCGGGTTCGGAGCGCGCCTTCGGCGCTTGGGCAGGCCAGGAGGCCTACCCCACTACACCTTCGCGACATATTTAGAACTCCGCATTTCCGGGGGTTCGCGGGAATGGGATCACGTCACGTATGTTTTTCATTCCGGTGAGGTACATCATCATTCGCTCGAAGCCCATGCCGAAGCCGGCGTGCTTCACTCCGCCGAAGCGGCGCAGGTCGAGATACCACCAGTACGATTCTTCGCTCATGCCGTGCGCGCCGCCGGAGCGGATCTTCTCCAGCAGCACGTCGTAGCGCTCCTCGCGCTGGCTGCCGCCGATGATCTCGCCGATGCGCGGAGCCAGCACGTCCATGGCGGAGACGGTCCGGCCGTCGTCGTTCGAGCGCATGTAGAACGCCTTGATCTCCTTCGGGTAGTCCGTTACGATCGCCGGCTTCTTGAAAAGCTCTTCGGTGAGGTAGCGCTCGTGCTCGCTCTGAAGATCGGCGCCCCACACGGTAGGGAACTCGAAATTGCGGCCGGACTTCTGAAGCAGGTCGATGGCTTCGGTGTAGGTGATGCGTTCGAACTGGCTGTTCACCAGGAGCTCGAGCGTCTTCAGCAGTTCGGGCTCGTACCACTTGCCGAGGAACTCGAGGTCGGGCCGGCAGGCGTCCATCACCTGCGCGACCTGGCTCTTCAGAAACGCCTCGGCGAGATCCTGATCGTCCTGGAGGTCGCAGAATGCCATCTCCGGCTCGATCATGTAGAACTCGGCCAGGTGGCGCGGCGTGTTGGAGTTTTCGGCGCGGAACGTGGGGCCGAAGGTATACACGTTGGCAAACGCCATCGCGAAGATCTCGGCTTCCAACTGGCCGCTGACCGTAAGGTATGTGCGGCGGCCGAAGAAGTCCCGGGTGGGATCCGGCGGCTTCCCGAGATCGAGCGTGGTCACCTGGAACATGGAGCCAGCGCCCTCGGCGTCCGACGCCGAGATCAGCGGCGTGTGGACGTACAGGAACCCGCGCTCCTGGAAAAACTTGTGGATGGCCAGCGCCAGTGCGTTGCGCACGCGCCAGACGGCGCCGAACGTGTTCGACCGCGAGCGCAAATGGGCAATCTCGCGCAGCGTTTCGAGCGTGTGCTTCTTTTTTTGCAGCGGATACTTTTCGGGATCGGCCGCGCCGTGCACCGTGACCGCGCGGGCCTTCAATTCCACGGACTGGCCCTTGCCGGGGGATGCCACCAGTTCGCCATCCACGCTGAGGCAGGCGCCGGTGGTAATCGCAGCCACGACCTCGGGCGGCACCACGCCGGCTTCGAGCACTACCTGCAAGTCCGCGGGGGACGAGCCATCATTGAGCTGAATAAAGTGCACGTTCTTGCTGTCGCGGCGGGTCTTCACCCAGCCCCGGGCAGTGACGCTCTCGCCGGGGGCGCGTTTCAGCAGGCTGCGGACGTATTCATTCGGTTGGATCATCTTTTGGAGCTACAGTTCTTCGAGGCGGTCGAATATTTCGCGGACGGCTTCGAGCGGGTTGGCGACATCGGGCCGTTCCTTCAACTCGAGCAGAAGCGGAAACTGGTCGCCGCAGCCGTGCATAAGCCGCATCGTGTTCTTCCAGTCGATGGTGCCGCCTTCGCCCAGCAACGGGAACAGGTGAATATCCTTCTTGCCGTCGTTGTCGTGGACGTGCGTGGAACGGATGCGGTCTTTCATCAGTTCGAACGCAGGCTCGACCCCGGAATGCAAGTTGGCATGGCCGGTATCGAAGACGAAATTCAGGTGCATGTGGGTCAGTTCTTCAAATTGCAGCAGCCGTTCGGCGCTGGAAAAATCGTTGGGGATATTTTCCAGCAGCACCTCCACGCCGAACTGCCGCGCGAAAACGGTGATCTGCTCGAGCGAAGAGAAGGCTGCGTCGATCTTGCGCATATCGAATTCTTCGCCGCTCACGCCGATGTGCTGGACCAGGTAGCGGAACGGAATGGTCTCCGCGATTTCCAGCGCGCGCTTGATCTCGTCCACCATTTCCAGGCGCCGCGACTTCACCGTTTCCGTGATGCTGATGACGGAATGCGGCCCCGAGCGTCCCCAGATCTCGTCGGTGTACATCGGGGAGTGCAGCGAATGGATGCGCAGTTCGGAGTCGCGGAACCAGTGCCCCAGTTCGGTGATCTGCGCCCGGTCGTGGTAATCGAGGTGCTGCCGCGCGCAAAAAATCTCCACCGCCGGAATCCCGGCCTGATAGATCTTCGCCAGCACCGCCGTCGTGAGCCGGTGGTTGACAAACAGGTGCGTCGAGAGTACGTGATTCATCGGGGGTGTCAGTATCCTTCCGCCGTTCCTTCGGTGCGTGGGTCGGCCGCTCCTTCGAGCCGGCCGTTTTCGAAACGAATGGCGGCGCATTCGCCCTGCGCGTTGATCCGCCTGACCGTATAGCCGCGTTTTTCCAGAATCGCGATGGTATCGGGCGAATAGCCTGGCTCCATGCTCAGGACATCGGGTAGCCACTGGTGGTGGAACCGCGGCCAGTTCACCGCGTCCTGCAAGTTCATTCCGAAATCGAGCACGTTGACCATCACTTCGAGGACCGTGTTGATGATGGTGGGGCCGCCTGGCGAACCGAGCGCCAGGAAGGGCTTGCCGTCCTTCAGCACGATGGTCGGGGTCATGGATGAGAGCGGAGTCTTATGCGGCTGAATGGCGTTGGCCTCGCCCTGGATCAGCCCGTACATGTTGGCTTCCCCGGGCTTGGGGGCAAAGTCGTCCATTTCGTTGTTGAGCAGGAATCCCAACCCCTGGGCGGTCACCTTGCTGCCGTAGCCGCCGTTCAACGTGTAGGTGACGATGGCGATATTGCCGTCGGCATCGGCCACCGAGAAGTGCGTGGTCTCGTTCGATTCGTGGCCCGCGAACTTCGCCGCGTGAATCTCGCTCGACGGCGTGGCGCGCTCGGGGTCGATCGACGCGCGCCGCTTCGCAATGTATGCGGGATCGAGCAGGCTCGAAAGCGGCACCTTCACGAAATCCGGGTCGCCGAGGTGTTCCGAACGGTCCGCGAAGTAGCGCCGCATGGCCTCCGCCATGTAGTGAACCGAGGCGGCCGATCCGGCGCCGGCCTTCTCATAGCCTGTGCCGTCCAGCATGCCCAGCATTTCCAGGATCCCGACTCCCCCGGAACTGGGCGGCGGCGAGGTGACGATCTCGTAGCCGCGATAAGTGCCGGTCATGGGCTTGCGCTCGATCGTGCGGTAGGCTTTCAGGTCTTCGAGGGTGATGAGGCCGCCGTGCTCCTGCATGTCCCTGGCCAGGAGGCGCGCGGTTTCGCCTTCGTAGAAATCCTTCGCCCCGAGCCGCATGATGCGGTCGAGCGTGCGGCCCAGGTCGGGCTGGACGAAGGTTTCACCGGGCTCATAGAACTTGCCGCCGCGCAGGAAAATGCGGTTCGATTCGGGGAAGCGGCTGAGGTTCCGCGCCGCGCCGTGCAGGCTCTGCGCCTGCGCGTACGAAAGCGGAAAGCCCTTCGCGGCAAGCTCCACGGCGGGCCGCACCAGGTCGGCCCACGGTTTCTTCCCGTACTTCCGGGAGGCGTATTCAAACCCGCTGACACTCCCGGGCACACCCGACGCGCGGTAGCCGATGATGCTATCCTGCGTCGCTTTTCCGGCAGCGTCGAGGTACATGTTGCGCGATGCCGCGCCCGGCGCGCGCTCGCGGAAATCGAGGAATGTCGTGCGCCCGTCGGCCAGGCGGATGAGCATGAAGCCGCCGCCTCCGATATTTCCGGCGGAGGAATGAGTCACCGCGAGGGCGAACCCCACGGCTACCGCAGCATCGATGGCATTACCGCCCGATTCCAGCACCTTCAACCCGGCTTCGGTGGCGTGGCGCTCGCGCGTGACCACCATGCCATGCCGTGCGCGTACCGGTTGCGCGGCCCAAACGGGAGCGGAGACTGCAATAAAGAGCAGTACGGCAATGCGGCGCATACCCTTGATTCTACTATGGGGGGGTGCGCGCGGCTGATGAATCGCCGGTGTGCGGCTGTTTTTACCGGGCAGGTAGGGTAGGCCTCCAGGCCGGCCCAAGCGCGCGGAGCGCGCCTTCGGCGCATGGGCAGGCCAAGGGGCCAGGCAAGGAGGCCTAGCCTACGTCATCCCGCCATGCTGACTCGCGCCAGGGCGTGGCGGCGCAGCGGCGGGCCGGCCACCAGTTCGAGCGCGGCGGAACCGATAAACCGCGCCACAATCACCGCTTTGTCGGCGCCCGGCGCCGGATCGCCGACCGCGCGCAGGATGTGGCCGGCCAGGGCGCTGGAGGATGCGCCCGGATATTCGTGGACCACGTCGAGCACCAGTTGCCTGGGTGCGCCGAACTCTTCGGACACGGCCACGAAAACATCCCCTGGTTCGAGGCTGACTGTCCGCTCGCCATATGCGGTTCGGGCGGACAAGCCCAATACGGTGCCCGTACTTCCCAGTTCTCGCGCGCCGGAATCCTTATGGCGAATCAGCAGCGGCGGCTCATGCCCGGCATTCACGTACCGGAGCTCGCGGCGGGCTGTGTCGATCCGCGCATAAAACATGGTGGCGTACAAGCGGTCCGGGGAGAGCTGACAGACCATCCGGTTAAGGTCGCGCACCATCGTGGAGATGCGGTTCCTGTTGGTCAGCCCGAATGCCCGGAGCGAGGCTTGCAGTCCGGCCATGATCATGGCAGCGGCAATGTCTTTGGACGAAACGTCCCCGATCGAAAGCAGGAGAGAGGCCGGCCCTTGCGGCACGAAATCGAAGAAATCGCGTCCCACTTCGGACCCGTCCGTACATTCTCCGTAATAATCGAGCCCCCGGATGGGGCGCAGGCGCCCGGGAAGGAAGCGGCGCTGGACATCCCGCAAGCCTTCGAGTTCTGTTTTGTTTTTCCGCAGACGGGCGAAATTTCTGGCCACGGTGGCGGCCAGCCGGTCATCGCTCAGCAGGGTCGAAATGTGTGCGGCGAGGCCCGCGATCAGGTCGCGGTCGCTCGAGGTGTACGGTTCGCCACCGGTTTTCGGACCGAAGGCGAGGACTACGAGGTTCTCACCGTCGATTCGGATAGGGCAGACGATGCCGGGCGTATGGGGGCCGCTCGCTTTGGGGCCGGCGAGCGATTCGAGGCAGCCATCGAGGCAGGGCGGGTTTCCATAGATATAAAGAGGCAGAAGATTCGTCCCGATCCGGCTCACGACAACGGCCCATGCGCAGTCGACTGATTCGGCCAGGTCCGAGGTCAACTGCGAGATGATTCCGGGCAGAGCTTCCAGCGTATGGATAATACTCATACAAGAACTGACGGGGGGACGCGGAAAAGCGTCGGCTCCGGAGTGTAAAAGTTTGAAAATTGTACTCCTGAGTGACTTCAGGCCCAGGACGTTTTGCCGGGGCGCGGCCACGCCCAAATCGGGGATAGTTCCAAAATTTCGCCGCCGAATCTTCGCCACTTGCTTGTAACGTTTCTCCCTTCCGGCGACTCCAAATAGGCATGTTGCTGTCCGCGCCCGTCAGGGGCATCGCGCCCTTCGTGTCTGGTCTGCTCGCCGTAGCGGGCCGGATGAGGAAATTGCTCGTTCTTCCTTTGGTTCTCTTTGCTCTCAGCGCCGGTCCCGCCGCCGCTCAAGGCTGGGATACCAGCGGGAACGCGCTGTTGAAAGGCACCTATTACTTCCGCGAAGTGTTTTACATCCTGCAAGACTACTATGGGAATCTGGCCCGGGCCATCGCGCTGTACGGGCAGGTTACGTTCGACGGGAACGGGAACTACACCATGAACGCGACAGCGGCGGATTCGAACGGATACGGTCCCCAGCCGCTTGCGGCGGTGACCGGTACGTATTCGATTGCCGCTTCCGGTTACGGATACCTCTCGAACCCGCTTTCGACCGGCGACTACGTTTACGGCCTGGTTTCGAAGCAGGGATACTTTGTCGGCAGCAGCACCGAGAGCGGCTTCAACGACCTGTTCGTCGCGGCTCCGCTTTCCACGCAGACGACGCTGGCCAGCTTCAAGGGTTCCTATTGGGTGGCAGATATGGATCTGTCGAGTTTTAGCCCGGCCGGTGCGGTCAGCGCGGTGATGCAGATGAACCCGGACGGAGCGGGCAATTTGGCTGCTTCAGTGACCGGATATGTCGGCCAGGGCGGCGCCAACCTGTACACCCAGACGATCAATCGGCAAGCTTATGTGCTAAGCAACTCGGCTTACAGCGTGTTGTTCCCCAATGCGAACAACATGATTTCCGGGCAGAAGTTCTTCTACATCTCTCCGGACGGTAACTTTGTTTTTGGGGGATCACCACAGGGATGGGACTTCTTCGTGGGCGTGCGGACCGGATCCGGTACGCCTAATTTCGACGGCCTGTTCTACCAGGCGGGAATCGACCAGCCCTTAGACAGTACCGGCGTCGGATACCTTGATACCTATTACGGCGCACTCAACGGCAGCGGAGGATCGGCCATCGGCCACCAGAGATTAGCGAACGCCCTGGCTTCCCGGACGTACGACTATACATATGGCGAGACGGAGACGGTCGGATCGGGCGGCACCTATAGCGACAGCTACACGCGGTATGCGGTGGATGCCACCGGCTCGATCCGCGTCGCGTCAGGAAAGGGCCCGTATCTTGGCCTGAACGTTGCGGTGGCTGCGCCCACGCTCAGCGGTTCCGGCGTGTTTCTGAATCCGGAAGGAGTGGTGAACGCGGGCAGTTGGGCGCCCTTCACGGCGGGGATCGCGCCCGGCGAATTCATCGTGCTGAATGGCACCGGCCTCGCGCCCGACGGGCTGCTGGTCGCCTCCTCGGTACCGTTCCCAACTCAACTCGGCCCGGTCCAGGTGATGATCAACGGCGTTGCGGTGCCTCTTTATTACGCGACGCCGACGGCCGTCGCCGCGATCGTTCCATATGGACTTACGGGCGCGATCGCCCAGATTCAGGTGGTCAACAACGGAGTAACATCCAACTCCGTGACGAGCTTTATCTCGTTGACGTCTCCGGGTGTGTTTACACAGCCTAAGAACGGCCTCGGCTACGGGGCCATCGAGCACGCGGATTACACGGTCGTGACTTCGGCAAACCCAGCCCAACCCGGAGAAACGCTGACCGTGTACCTGACGGGCCTCGGCGCCGTATCCCCCACGGTTGCGGATGGTGACGCGGCACCCTCGGGCTCTCTGAGCAGCACGACCAACACGGTCGCCGCGAGCATCGGCGGGCAGACGGCCACGGTCTCCTTTGCGGGCCTGACGCCGGGGTCGGTCGCGCTGTACCAGGTCAATGTAGTCGTGCCCACGACCGCGACGAACGGCGACAACCTCCTGCTGATTTCCGGACCGGACGCATCTTCGGCCCAGGCGCTGATTCCGGTGGGAACGGCTTCGATGGGGGCTGCGATCGTTGCCCCGCGCGCGATCGGGCCGAGACTGGAAAAGAGCCGGACGAAGGTTCAGAAGCGTAGCGTTCGATGATTGATTAGTACTTGACACGAGGATGGGCCGCGACTAACCTCGATTCCTGCGGAGGAAAGCGCGATGGCTCTTCATGGCTTCAACCGTCGTTTGCGCTGGTCCGACTTTACCAAGGTCCGGAAGTCGTTGGACGGCGAACACGACGCAAGTACCTTCACGGAGATCAGCGCCCGATACAGCTATATCAGGCAAGGCAGCGGCAATTGGAAGCTGACCCGCGTCAGCGTGACTGTGGCGTTCAACTCGACCAAATCCTGGGTAGTCATCGGAAAAGAGTCAAAGGATCTACTGAACCACGAGCAGATGCACTACAACATCGCGGCGATAGCGGGTCGCGAGCTGGAGGGGAAACTCGCCGGGTTGAAAGGGGATGCATCGCAATCACCGGATGACGCGGTAACAGCGCTCAGTCGGGACGTTATCGGTGAGCAGGATGCCGACGGCCAGATGGTGGCCCGCGGGGCGTTGCAGGACGTCCAGGACCGCTATGACGAGGACCTTACCTGCGGCAGCGAGCATGGCCTCAACCGGCATTACCAGATCAGCTGGGAACACCGCGTTACGAAGGCCCACGGGGACAGATCGGCTATGCTCGACCAATTGAACTCGTGTCCCCGGGAGCAGGCTGGCGCGGCTCATGCCGGCGAATAGCGAAATCAGCGCTGCCGCCGCTTCCATTCGAACAGAACCACGCCGGCGGCCACCGAGACGTTGAGCGATGCGATTTTGCCGGACATCGGAATCCGGACGAGCCGGTCGCAGTGTTTCCGGACCTGCTCGTGAAGGCCTTTGCCCTCGCCGCCGAGAACGAAGGCAGTGGGCGAGCCGTACTCCACGGTGTCGTAGTCCGCATCGCCGCGCTCGTCCAGGCCGTAGATCCAGAAGCCGCGCTCCTTCAGGTCTTCGAGTGAGCGATTGATGTTGGTCACGCGGGCCACCGGAAGATATTCCAGCGCTCCCGCGGCGGCTTTGGCGGTGACGTCCGTCAGCCCGGCGGCGCGCCGCTCGGGGATGATCACGGAACCCGCTCCGGCGGCATGCGCAGTGCGCACGATGGCCCCCAGGTTGTGCGGGTCTTCGACCCCGTCGAGCACGACCACGAGTTGCGCCGTCGCGGCGTCGTCGAGACCCACATATTTGCGGGCGGCGCCCATGCCGACCACCCCCTGGTGCGCACTGGTGCCGGCGATGCGGTCGATCGCCGAGCGGGGCTCGAACCGGACCGGAATTCCCGCGCGGCGCGCGAGGTCGATGACCTCCTGGAGGCGCGGACCGCCGGCTCCCTGCGCCACGACCACGCGGTCGAGCGGATGGCCGGCGCGCAAGGCCTCGACTACGGGATGAATGCCGCTCAGGATCGGCATTAGTCTTCCGGCATGACGCCGAGGCCGTTGTTGAAGCGGTTCGTGAAGTTCGCCATCGCGGCCACCAGCGTGATTTCGACCACCTGCTCGTCGTTGAAGTGCTCGAGCAGGGCCGCGCGGGATTCGGCGGCGGCGGCGTCCTGCGTGAGTTCCCGCGCATACCGGATGGCGGCCCGCTCGGGTTCGGCGAATTCCTGGTCCTGCTCCGTTTGGATGGCCCGGATCTCGGCTTCCGTGAGCCCGGCCTTTTTGCTCGAAGCGACGTGCGCGGCAGTACAAAATGCGCACTCGTTGGCGTAGGAGCAGGTGAGGTACACCAGTTCCTTGACGCGGCGATCCACCGAACCCTGCGCCACGACGGCGCCATACAAAGGGACGAAGCTCTTCAGAACTTCGGGTCGATGGGCCATCGCCCGAAAAAACGGGCTCGGCTTCCTGGACTTGGATTCGAGTTCGGCCAGAAACTCATTCTGGCCCGGTTCCATCAGTTTGATCGCAGCGGTCATAGGACCAGTATAGAGGGCAAAGTGCTTTAGAAAGTCGCGATCGCCTTCCACAAAATCGAAGTTGCGAAGATTGCCGCGCGGCTCCCAACGCATGTCCTGGAAAATGACGTTGCGGGGTTCGCCCTGATATTCCCTGACCCTGAAGAAAATGAGTTCGATGGGGTACTTGCCGGGATAGGCAAACTGATATCGGGCCATCTCTTCGCCGCGGGCGCCGGTGATCGCAAGCTCTTCGTCGAGTTCGCGCGCCAGGGCCTGCCCGGGTGTTTCGCCCCGCTCCACTTTCCCGCCGGGGAACTCCCACTTGAGCGGGTGGGACTGTGCGGGAGTCCTCTGGCAGACGAGGACGCGCCCATCTTTTTCGAGAATCGCAGCAACCACCTGGATCATGCCAGTATATTGAAGCATAGGAGCCCTGGTAAAAACCGCTCCCTGGTGGTCGCGGCTCCGTATGGCACTGAATCTATGTACCCGGAACGGCTGCTCGACCATTTTCAGAATCCTCGCAACGTGGGGGAGTTGCCTCCGCCGGCGGTCACGGTGGAGGTGGCGAACCCGGCGTGCGGCGACACTTTGCGGCTCTCCGCACGGTTCGAGGAGGATGCGGCGGTGGAGGTTCGATACAAAGTGAGGGGCTGCACCGCGTCCATCGCGGCGGGCTCGGCGCTCACCGTGTGGCTCACGGGCAAGGCGCGGGCCGAGATGGCGGCCTTCGAACCGTCGATCGTGGACGATGCCCTCGGCGGTTTGCCGGCCGAGTCGAAACACGCGGCGGCGCTGTGCCGTGACGGCGTGAGGGCGCTGCTCAGGGCGGCGGTGTTATAGAATTTCATCCTGGAGGAAATCCGAATGCAGCGATCCGCACTGTGTTTTCTCGCCCTTTCCCTGGCCGCCGGGTTGCAGGCTCAGAGCAACCCGACCATCGCCGAGACCAAGCAGATGTACGAAAGCGTGAAGAACAACCTGATCAAAGCCGCCGAAAAGATGCCCGAGGCGGACTACAGCTTCAAGCCCACCCCGGAGCAGCAGACGTTCGGAGAGCGCATCGCGCACGTGGCTAACCAGGTGCGGACATGCTCGGCGATCGCGGGCACTCCGAAAACCGTGAATACCTCGAAGATGGAGAAAGCCGCGTTGGTTACGGCGCTCAAAGAATCGTTCGACGCCTGCGACGCCGCCTGGGCGGGCATGAACGATAAGACGGCGTCGGAGATGATCGCGGGCCGCGGCGGGCAGCGCTCGAAGCTCGGCGCCCTGATCGGAAACACGAATCACGACAGCGAAATGTACGGCTATCTCTCGGTGTATCTGCGGCTGAAAGGCCAGGTGCCGCCTTCGAGCGAGCGCCGGATGTAAGGCGCACTATTCCGGCGGATTGAGCTACTTGGCGTACCAGTCGCGCAGGCGAACGTCGATCCCCGTGCCCGCGAGCGCTGTTGCGAAGGCCTGGGTATCCGAACCGCGGTAGTGGTACGGGTAGACCACCGCCGGGTGGAACGCCTTGACGGCATCGGCGGCAGCTTCCGGGGTCATGGTGAACGGCAGGTTCATGCAGACGAAAGCTACGTCGATGTTCCGCAGGGCGCGCATCTCGGGAGTGCCTTCCGAGTCGCCGGAGAAATAGAAACGCTTTCCGCCGTAGGTCAGAATGTAGCCGTTGCCGCGCCCCTTGGGATGGTAGAGCGTGCCGTTGGCCGCGGGCTTCAGGTTATACATCGGGATGGCTTCCACCGTGAAAGCTCCGATGGATTTGGTCTGTCCATTGGCAATGATCGTGGAGCCGGGGACCTTCTCCGCCACTGCTTCGGGCGCCAGGATGACGGTGCCGGTTTTCTTCAGCTTGGCCACGAGGTCGGGCACCATGTGATCGCCATGAATATCGGTGATCAGGATGTAGTCGGCCTGCGGCAGCCCTTCGTAGGAGCCCTGCGCCGGGTCGATGTACATGATTTTCCCGCCTGCACGGATGAGGATGCTGGCGTGCTGAATGGGCGTGAGTTCCACAACGCCGGCGGAGGTCGAAAACCTCTCCGGTGCGGCGGCGGCGAACAGGGCGGCAGGGATGAGTACGGCAACTGCAAGCAATCTCATAAGAGCGATTGTACAGCACGGTAGGGTAGGCGCTCCGGCCGGCGCGGGCGTGCGGAGCGCGCCTTCGGCGCGTGGGCGGGCCAGGAGGCCTACCCTTTAGAAGACGAAGCGGATGAGGTACAGCAGTCCGTCCACGATCACCAGGGTGGAGGCGATCCAGAGGATTAGCGCTAGGCGGATCTGTTGTTCGCTCGGTGTGCTGATCCCGATCGTGTTGTGCAGAAGGTCCATGAACGAGGCAAACCAGCGCGCCGGGATGCGCCCTGTGAGGATCGCGCCCGCGAGAAGAAGCAGGAGGATGTTGAACGAAACGATAGCGAGCATGCCAGTCCTATTATTGCCTGTCACGGTCGCGGCTCTGTTGGAACGCATGACGTTGCCACAGAGACGCGACCGGGAGGGAGCGGGCCGTTGAGGGCGACATCGAGGTCGTGCTCATCGTGGCACAGATTGCCGGGGTTATTCAGGACGAGGACTGTCTGCCCCCGGGTCAGATCGGAAAGACCGGCATTCAAGCCGCGGGCGATGGCTTTGGTGTAGTCCCGCTGGCGGAACGCCTGTCCGGCGATCTGGCTCATCGAGCGGACCAGGTCAGGGGTGGCTGCGCCGGGAGCGGCGCAGGGGCAGGTTCTGCGTGTTTCACACTTTGGGTGATTGGACATGACCCGGGGCGGCGCGTAAACAGAGCGGCCGCCCCGGAAATGCTTAGCGAGGTCTAAACGGAGGCGAGTTGGTTGGCGTGGCGTTCGCGGATCGGCACGAAATCGCGTGCGTTTTCGCCTGTATAAATCTGGCGCGGCCGCGCGATCTTGCGATCCGGGTCCTGCATGAGCTCCTGCCACTGCGCCAGCCAGCCGACGGTGCGGGGAATGCCGAAGAGCACGGTGAACTGGTCTGGGGTGAACCCCATCGCCTGGTAGATGATGCCGGAGTAGAAGTCCACGTTCGGATAAAGCTTGCGCTTGATGAAGTACTCGTCCGAAAGCGCGATCTTCTCCAGTTCGAGCGCGATGTCGATTTTCGGGTTGCGGCCGGTGATTTCGAACACCTCTTCGGCAACCCGCTTGATAATGCGCGCGCGGGGGTCGTAGTTCTTGTAAACCCGGTGGCCGAAGCCCATGAGCTTTCGCTTGCCCTCTTTCACCTGCTCGATAAACGCCGGGATGTTCGCCGCGGCACCGATCTCGCCGAGCATGCGGAGCACTTCTTCGTTGGCGCCGCCGTGCAGGGGGCCGGAGAGAGCGGCGATGGCGGCGGCCGTCGTGGCAAACGGGTCGGCGTTGGAACTGCCCACGGCTCGCATCGTGTTGGTGCTGCAATTCTGCTCGTGGTCGGCGTGCAGGATAAAGAGAACCTCGAGTGCGCGCGCCAGGACCGGGTTGGCCGCGTATTTCGGCTCGGTCCTCTTCCACAGCATGTTCATATAGTTCTGCGTGTAGCTGTGGTCGGGGTCGGGATAGATGTAGGGCAGGCCCAGCCGGTGGCGGTATGCGTAGGCTGCCAGGGTGGGCATCTTGCCGATGAGCCGGACCACCTGCTTGCGCCTGCATTTCGGGTCCTGGACGTTGCGTGCATCCGGATAAAACGTCGAGAGCGCCGCCACTGTACTGTTCAGCACGCCCATGGGGTGGGCATCGTGGTGGAAGCCGTCCATGAATTTTTTGACATTCTCATGGATCATGGTGTGCCGCATGATTTCGCACTCCCAAAGCTCCAGTTGCTGCTCCGTCGGAAGCTCGCCGTTCAAAAGCAGATAGGCTACTTCAAGGAAAGAACAGCTTTCCGCCAGTTGCTCGATGGGGTAGCCGCGGTAACGAAGAATGCCCCGCTCACCGTCCAAATAGGTGATTGCACTCTGGCAGGAGGCCGTATTCATAAAGGCCGGATCGTACGTCATCAGGCCGAAATCGTCCGGGCCCGTCTTGATCTGGCGGAGATCCATGGCCCGTATGGTGCCGCGAAAGATTGGGAGGGTGTAGTTTTGGCCCGTCCGGTTGTCGACGATCGAGAGAGTCTCGTTATCCATTTGCGTGTTCTCCTGGACGCTAGCGCAAGTAATTCACGGCGGTCCTTGCAATATGATTTCCACATCCGAATGTCTAGAAATTCTACATTTGGTGCATGATTTTATGGATTTGGGATAATGTCTCTGGCAGCATCGGGGGTTTTCGCGCAAGTCACTGCGTGGGGAGACCCAGCGGTGCCCGAACCTGCACAGGAGGGGCTTTGCTTTCTACGAAACTAGTTCAACTGATTGAGGAGCACTGGGACGAGATCGCTACGCGACTGATCCGGGAGGTGCGCAGGAACCATGACATGATGAACCTGGCAACCCGTCCGGAGGCTGAAATTCGGGAATGGTGCCAGTCGATTCTGGAGAACCTGGGCCAACTACTCGTCCTGAAGAAGGACGACGAAATCCGGCTGCGGTTCGAGAAGTTCGGGCGCAGCCGGTTTGAAGAGAATATTCCGCTGCACGAGGCGGTTTTGCGGCTGCACATGCTGCACGACAAAATCGTATCCTTCGTGCACGAGCAGGGCTTTCCCATGACGGCGCTCCAACTCTACGCAGAGGAGGAGCTGGAACAGAGGATGACCCGGTTTTTTCACGCCTGCGTTTACTACGTGGTCCGCGGGTACGAGGCAGCCATGCTGCTGGAACAGCGAGTAGCGTCGTAAACGAGGCGGGCAGGCCGCGGAAGAGCGCCGGCCTGCCGCGCACACCGGATCAGAAGCCGGTGGGCGTGATCCAGAAGCTCTCTTTCCACTGCCCGCGGGGCGGAACCGTCTGCAGGTCCTTGTAGATGCCGGAGTGCGCCAGATTGAAGGCGTTGGTCAGGGCGGACATCGGCTCGAAGCACAGGAACTCCCGGCCGGGAGGGGCGTATACGACCGCCACCGTATATTTGGGCCCGTAGGTGACAGTCACGCGTTGCTTTTTGCCTTCCACCCAGAATCTGGCCTTGTTGTCCTGGCCGCGGACCAGGTCCGCGAATACGTCGTCGAACTGCCTGCCGGCGAGCGGCGTGGGCTCGGGAAGGTCCAGGTCGGTGGCTTCTCCGGTAGGGATCAACAGGTTGTTCAGGGTCATGTGCTTGCGGGCGGCCAGGTGGAGTTTCCACTGGTCGCGCGGAGCGTCGTGCACCTGGAAATACGGGTGGAAGCCGATCGCCACGGGCAGGCGTTCGTCGGATAGATTGTCGATCGTGGTTTCCACCTGCAATTCGCCATTTGCCAGCCGGTAGGTCATGGTCAGGGTTTGGGCAAACGGGAACTGCGCCATGAGGTCGGGGTGGCGGTAGAACTCGAGCCGGCTGGTGGCCCACGCCGAATGCGCGTCGGCGCCGCTATCCGCCAGAACCCAGGCGCTCGAAAAGTTGAGCAGCCCGTGCATCGGCTTCTGGTGATTGTCTTTTCGGACGTTGCCCAGATCGGCGTTCAAGAGATACTTCTTGCCGCCGGCCCAGTAGAAATCGGCATCGAGGCGGTTCGCCCAGGGCGCCAGGAACGGAATGCCGGAGAAAGTCTGCCGTTCCTTCAGTTCCGCGGGGCCGTGGAACGGGAACCAAAGAACGTTCTTGCCCTCCACCAGGAACTCGTAAGCCATATTCCCGACCGACGGCGCGATCGAGACCTGCATGTGGCGGGCGGCATCCGCCAGTTGCACCACTTCGATACCGTCGACGGTCGTCTTCTGCGCGGAGAAATTTGCGGCGGCGGGCGTCATGAGAGGAAAGAGCAGCGTGAGTAGGGCCAGCTTCATTGGATTTCGTTCGGATCTCGCAGGTCGAGTGTGGTCTCCTTCTGGCAGCACACACAGGGACCCGGCGTAAATGAGCGGATGGAACAGACGTCGCACCAATAGGTGATCAATTTGAGCGCGCCGTCCTTGCGGACCAGCAGGGCGCGCGTGTGGATAGGGTCGATGAGGAAATGGCCGGCCGCGGTGTAGTGGCCCTTAGCCGCCACGTCGAAGCCGTTGAGGCGCGTATCGTGGAGCAGTTTCTGCGTCTGGCTGTCCCCATCGAGCGCTACCTGTTTGTGGTCCGGCGTTTCGAGTGATGCCCCGGTTTTCGTGATGACGAGTTTGCCGTTGAGCGTGACGGTCGCGGGTTGGACGTCAGCGCCGAGGCAGGTCATAGCTAGCGCGAGGAGACACAGACAGATGCGCATTGACCTCTATTTTACCGGGTCCAGCAGCTTTGTGCGGGATTCCAGGTGGTCCTTCATCTTGAGCACCGGGACTCCGTTCACCATCCAATCGGGCGCGGGCTTGTCTTTCAGGTAGTGGTCGAAGAATTCGCGCATCCGCACGGTGTAGTCCTTCATGTTTTCGGGCTTGCGCAGGCCATGGTTCTCGCCTTTGTACTCCAGCATGATGACGGGCTTGCCCATGCGGCGCAGGGTATCGTAGTACTCGATCCCCTGGGTGTGGTCCACCGCGCCGTCCTTATCGTTGTGCAGGATCATGAGCGGCGTTTTGACATTCTGCGCGAAGTAGACCGGCGAGTTGCGAATGTAGGCTTCGCGATTTTCCCAATATCCGCCTGAAAACCGCCCCTGGCTGCTCTCGAAGATCGCCTGGTTGGTTTCGCCGCTGTTCCAGTAGATCAGGCTGTACATGGCCACCATGTCGGTGAGCGGCGCGCCGGCGATGGCGGCATGGAAAATGTCCGTCTGGGTCACCAGAAAGGCGGTCTGGTATCCGCCCCAGGAGTGACCCTGGATGCCCACGTGCTGCGGGTCTACCACCCCGGTCGCGATGGCGGCTTTGACCGCTGGGACGACGCAGGCGACGGCGGAAACGCCCGGGTCGTTCACTTTGTAAACGATATCCGGCTCGAGCACGGCATAGCCGTTGCTGGTGTAGGCGGAAATGCTGAAGCCGTTGTAGCCGGGTTGCGGGTAGCTGTTGGCGTTCTGCGAGAGTTTCTCGTAGATGTAGACGATGGCCGGGTAGCGCTTCCCGGGGTCGTAATTCGCCGGCAGGTAGAGCGCGCCCTGGAGCTTTTCGCCCCGGGTGCTGGTGTAATCCACCAGCTTCACGCCGCTCGGCCAGAGAAAGTCCTTCTGCTGCGGATTGGCCTCGGTGAGCCGCTGGTTGCCGTCGAGCAGATAGAAATCCGGATACTCGCCGGTGGTCTCGCGCGTGTAGAGCAGGACGCCTGCGTGCCTGGCCTTGAGCAGTTGGCTGTAGGCCGCATCGCCCCACTGGAGCATGCGAACCCCCGGCTCTCCGGGCTGAATGACGCCGATCCCTCCCTTTTTGGTCCACTCGCCGTAGGCGGAGACGTAAACGGGCTGGGCAAGGTCGATGCCCTTTTCATCCGGATCGAGGCGGAAGCGGCGGCGGTAGCGGATCTTCTCCTTCTTGCCGTTGACCGTGAGATTGACGGGCTGCCCTCCATCCACCGGCACTTTCCAGATGTCCCATCCATCGCTGAGCAGGACGGCGGAACTGTCTTTCGACCAGCCGATCGGCGGATGCGGCGGCTTCACCACATTGACGTCGTTGTCCTCGTCCCAGAAGACGGCAGGTACCTTGGCCGTGAGATTGGTGGACTTACCGGTTGCGGCGTCGTAGCAGAAGAATGCGCCGTCGTTGTAATGCAGGATCCGGCTGCCGTCGGGGGACGCGCCCATCCCCCACCGGGCCTTGGTGAGGGCCAGTTTGCGCTCGCCGGTCGCGGGGTCGATGGTGTAAATATCCTGGTACCGGCGGCCGTCGAGATTGGCTTCCAGTTCGTAATTCCGAATGTCCACGCCCATCCCGAATTTCTGTTCGGGGGAGAGCGTCACCTGCTTGACTTCGGGGTCGGCGAGGCGGAGGAATTTGTGGTCGGACGGGCGGTAGGAGCACAGGAAGCTGAAACGCTTATCCTGATTTTCCTGAACCTGCTGCATGGAGGGGAGCCGGGGATCCTTATAGTGCCAGACGACCAGGTCGGGCTGCGGATCGGGCGGAGTTGCGGCTTCCTTTTTGTCTTTCTCCTTATCGGCCGGCGGCGTCTTCCTGGCGCGGACCTCGCGGATGCCGAAGACCACCGCAGTGAGGTCCTCGCGCCAGGCGGGGTTGCGGTCGGGGCTGATGGTCATTCCCGCCGGGAACGTCTTGTCTTCCCTCGGATCGAACACAACCTTCGCGGGATGCGCGACATCCTGGAACGCGACCAAGCTGTAGAGCTTGTCTTCGAAGCCCTTGTCCTGGACTCCGCGAACGGCGGCCAGGGCGCCGCCCTTTTCCGTCCACGTGAGTCCTTTGTAGACGGCCTGGGCGTGGTCGAGCGACTGGACGGCGCCGGTTGTCATGTTGCGAACCGAGATGCCGTTGCCGGCCTGGTCCTGGGCGTCGGTGATCCAGCCGAACCAGTCGCCCGGTTTATCAAAGGCGAATTCCGAGACGTTGCCGATGTTCTGTTCGCTGCCCGTCGCGAGGTCGTAAAGCAGCAGGTCGGAACCGGAGGGGCGGTCGGGAGGCGTCACGCCGGCGGGAGCGTTCGGCGACACGGGCGGGGCCTCGGGTCCGGAGCGCTGAAGGGCGATCGCCAGTGCCTTTTCGCCCCCGAACGCGAACCGGCGGATCTTCTCGAACTCGGTCTTTTTGCCGCTGGCGAGATCGACGAGCACGGCCTTGGTCTGGATGGGCTTGCGGTCCTTCTTCAAGCGCTTGGCTTCGTCGCGTGTGGGATAGACCAGGAAGGCGGCCCACCGCGAATCGGCGGAGAGGAGAGGGCCGGCCGCGGACGGACCAGTGCGCGGCGGTCCCGTGGGCGCGGCGGCCGGTGGCGGCGCATTCGACTCCGGATCGCCGATCGGAAAGCGGTCCTCTTTCCCCGTTTTCACATTGCGGATGACGACCTCCGCGTTGCCTTCGGCGGGGGCGAGGCGGTACGCGAACCAGTTGCCGTTGTCGGAGATGGCGGGCGCGCTGATCCGCTTCCACGCCAGGATGTCCGTGAGTTGCAAGGGCCTGGGCGTCTGCCCTGCCGCTACGAACGCAATTAGGACAAAGAGGGCGTTTCGGAGCTTCATGATCGAGGATGGTACCACAGCGACCGCACGCCCCCCAGGCGATCCACTGCTGTCAGGTCGTGGCACCCGCGGTTTTTGCCGCTGTCTTCGCCACCCTCTCCCGCCATTCTCTTTCCAACTGCGTGCGCCGGTTGAGCACATAGGCTTTCGCCTCCGCGAAATCGCGGAACACGCGGTGCCCTTTGATGGTGTTGCACGGGCGGCAGGCGGTGACCAGGTTCGCCGGTGATTTCTTCCCCTTTTTCACGCGCGGTTGGATGAAATCCACCGTCATGATGAGGGAGTTTTCAAAACTCGCCGTACCATCCAGACCACAGTACTGGCAGCGGTAATGGTCGCGTTCGAGAACCCGGTGACCTTCTTCGGATGTCAACGGCTTGGCCAGGCGGGTCAAGCCGAGTGAGTTGGCGATCGGCATAAGACACCTCCAGAGGCGATGTTCTACGACGGTATTATGCGCCCGCTTCCCCCGTGAAGGGAAGGGGATTATCGAGCGCCGAAACCAGGGCGGGGAGACAGAGAAGACCTCCCTGAGGGGGGAATGGCGGCATCGAGCGCGAGTGACGAGGGGGCTATCGCCGCCGGACGTGGAACTTCGGTATCGCTCGCAACTGCAGCGAGGGCGAATATTCCAGGATGGCGCCCTGTCCCACCAGGGTCTTCGTCAGGGCGGCGGTCTCGATGTCCTGGACGGAAACATGGGAACGGACGGCCATCCCCGCGGCGACACCGGCCGCCTGCCCGATGATCATGTATTGCGGTTCCATCCGTAGCGTGCTGTACGCCACGTGGCTGGCCGAAAAGCACACGGGAACCAGGAGGTTTTCCGCTTCCGGCTTTTTGGGGACGATCATCCGATAAGGGATCTGGTACGGCTCCACGGACACCTGCATATCGCCCTCGTTGCGCACGAAGCCTTGCGCATTGACGATCCGCTGCACGTTATGCGAATCGCTGTTGTAGGAGCCCATTCCGATCGCGTCGGGCTTCATGAGGTCGGTCTGGATATCGCGCTGGGCCATGACGTATTCCCCGACGATGCGGCGCGCTTCGCGAATGTAAAGCTGGTCGGGGAAATTGCCGTTGTCCGTGAATTCGTCCTTGGCCAGGCCCCACTCGTTGACCTCCTTTTGCAGCGACGGCGAGACCCGCGGGTCGTGCGCCAGGAACCACATGTACCCCTTCGTGTATTCTTCGTGATCGCGCCAGATCTCCGCGCGGCGGGCGTAGCCGGCGGTGGGGTAGTCCCAGCTTTTGCCGATGTAATCGGTTGAGAATGGGCCGTTGTTGTTGATATCGGCCTTGCGGTTGGGGATTGGGCCGATGGAGAGCACTTCGCCCATGGTCAGGGGGCGGCCGAGTTTCTTTTCCATCCCGGCAAACACGCGCGCGGCGAGTTCGAAGCGCGCCGGATCGTAGTGGGCCGGCTTGGGGTAGGGAACCTGGTTGGCCGGGTCATGGGAGAAGATCATGCGAAAGTTGTAGGCCTGCACTTTGCGGTCGGCGGCGCCGGGCTCGCCAGCGGAGCCATCCGAAATTTCGGGCAGCAATTTGCGGCCGGGGCCGTAAGGCGAGAGGTCGATCAGGAACTGGTGCTTCGGAGTCTCGCCGCGGACGCCCGCCAGGGACTCGCCGTATTGCGCGGAACTCTCCCGCCCCCACGTGAACGACACGCCCGATTGGGCCATCAGGTCGCCTTCGTACGTGGCGTCGGCGAATACCTGAGCGGAATACCGCTCGCCGTTTTCGGTGGCGATGGAGAGAATGCGGGTTCCCTGCTTGCGAACGCCGTCCTTTTCGCGAAGCCGCCGGCCATTAAGGACCGTGACGCCCGCCTGATCGAGCATCTGGCGGAAGATCTCTTCGGCCGCCTTGGGCTCCACGTACCAGGCGATGTCTTGAAGGTACTGCGGAAGGCCGTAATGCAGTCCCGCGCGCCAATAGAACTCGAGCGCGGCACCGCCGATGACTTCGCGGCGCCCGACGTCGGTATGCGACAGGCCGCCGGAGACCATTCCGCCGACGTGCTTCCCCGGTTCGAGCAGGGCGACCTTCAGGCCGGAGCGGGCGCCGTAGACCGCCGTCATGACGCCGCCCGCCGTCCCGCCGTACACCACAAGATCGTACCGAGCCGGGCCGGGCTGGGCGGAGGCGGCAAGGGCGGCGGCCGCGAACACCAGGGGAAAGAGCTTCCGCTTCATGAGATTCCTTTGTACTCTTATGACAGGAAGGGTGGCAACTATGGTATCCGCAACCGAGGCGAAGGTAGCTTGGAATCCGGACAAAAAACACTGGCAGGTGGTCATCCAGGTGGGCGCGGAGGTCATCCGCCGTTCATGCCCGAAGCAGGCCCATGACGCCGGCGACGAGGCCCTGCGGGCGGTGGCGCTCGAGACCGCGAAAGACGAGGGCTACGATCTGGATGCGGGGCACGTAGAGATCGTGCGGTAGCCGCGGCCGGCAGCTTACCGGCATACTGTGATCCAATATCGGCTGTGAGAACCGTGCGCGGTCTGCGCTGGTGGATCGCCGCACTGATCTTCCTCGCGACCCTGATCAACTTCGTCAACCGGCTGACGGTTGCCGTGCTGGCGCCGGTGATCACGCACGACTTGGGCCTGTCCAATTTTCAATTTGCGACCATCGCAAACTCGTTCCTGGCGGCGTACACGGTCAGCCAGGGGCTCTCGGGGAAACTTTACGACCGCATCGGCGCCAAGCGCGGCTTCTCGCTTTCCATTACGGTATGGTCGCTGGCCTCCATGGCGCACGGGTTTGCCCGCGGGGTGGTGAGCCTGGAGTGCTTCCGGTTTCTTTTGGGTTTGGGCGAGGCGGGGAACTGGCCGGGAGCGGCGAAGGTGATCGCGGAGTGGTTCCCGGTGCGGCAGCGCGCGCTGGGGATGGGGATCTTCAACAGCGGCCCGTCGATCGGATCCGTGCTGGCCCCGCCGGTGGTGATCTGGATCGAGCGCAATTTCGGCTGGCAGGCAACCTTCCTGGTGCTGGGCGGCGCGGGCTTTGCCTGGCTGGCGCTGTGGATCGCGCTGTACGAGGTTCCTGCGAGGCACCGGCGGCTGAGCGCCGAGGAACTGGCTCTGATCCAGAAGGACCGCCCGCCGGTAGCCGGAGCCCCGGTGGCCTGGCGGGTTCTTCTGCGGCATCGCGAGGTCTGGGGCATCGTATTGGCGCGCTTTCTGGCCGACCCTGTCTGGTGGCTCTACATCACCTGGCTGCCGCTGTATCTGTACCAGGTACGCGGGTTCAGCCTGCGGGATATCGGCGCTTTCGCGTGGCTGCCGTATGTCGCGGCGGACGCGGGCAGCCTGGGCGGAGGATGGCTTTCCGGTTTTCTGATCGGGCGCGGCTGGACCGTGGACCGGGCCAGAAAGGCGGTCATCGTGATGGGGATGCTCTGCATGTCGGCCGGGATATTCGCGGCCTTCGCCCGGAGCGCCGCGCTTTCCCTGGCGCTGATCGCGGCAGTCTTGTTCGGGTTTCAGAGCTGGATCAACAATGTGCAGACCCTGCCGAGCGATTACTTCCCCGATGAGGCGGTCGGAGCCGTTACGGGTTTGGGCGGCACGGGGGCGGGGTTGGGAGCTATTCTGTTAACTCAGGCTACCGGATTCGTGGTGGATCATTTTCATTCCTATACGCCGGTTCTGGTAACGGCGGGGCTGCTCCCCGTGGTGGGCACGGCCGTCCTGTTTGTTTTGGGTGGCCCGATCCGGCGGATCACATTCGAAAGGCCATAACGTCGAGAACATGCGGAACTATCTGGATTTGACGGGCAAGACCGCGCTGGTAACCGGCGCGTCATCGGGAATCGGAGCTGCCACCGCGGTCGTGCTGGCGGAATTGGGAGCCAAGGTCGCGGCCGGCTACCTGCAAAATGAAAAAGGCGCGCTGGCGGTGAGGGATGCGATTCAGAAGGCGGGTGGCACCGCGGTCGCTATCCGGGCGGACGTGCGGAAGGCAGGTGAAGTGAAGAACCTGGTGGAGCGGACGGTGGCGGAACTCGGCGCGATCGACGTCCTGATCAATAATGCCGGGTCGCTCGTGAAACGGCTGCCGCTGATGGAAATCACGGAAGAGGCTTGGGACAACGTCATGGACCTGAACCTGAAATCCGCGATGCTGTGCGCACAGGCGGTGGTGCCGGGGATGGTGGAACGCAAACGCGGAGCGATCGTCAATGTCGTCTCGATCGCCGGCCGTAACGGCGGCGGGCCGGGCGCGGGACCGTACTCCACCGCGAAAGGGGCGTTGATTACGTTCACCAAGTCGCTGGCGAAGGAAATGGCACCGCACGGCGTGAGAGTCAACGCGGTTTCACCCGGTGTAATCGACACACCCTTTCACGAAATATTTTCTACACCCGAGATGATTGCGAATTTCGTGAAGGGGATCCCGCTGGGGCGAGTCGGGACTTCCATGGAATGTGCGACCGCGATCGCGTTTCTGGCGTCGGACGCGGCCAGTTACGTGGTGGGTGAAACCATCGAGGTAAACGGCGGCCAGTTGATGCTGTGACCTTATTTCATGAAGCCGCTGCGGCCGCTTCCGGTGGCGCATAGCTCGTCATTGAACGGGTCGTCCAATGCCAGGATCCGGCGCGCTTCAGGGCTTAGCGCGGCTTGCACCCCGGCGCTGAGCCACCGCTTTTGCCATTGCTGCTGCGGCTTGTCCCATCGCGTGTAGTAAACGTGGAGCGCCCGCCTGGGGGCATCCGTGCGATTGGCGGTGCCGCCGTGCCACATGTGAGCGTTCATGATAATCACGTCGCCGGCTTTGCCGAGCGCCAGTCGCTCCTGCGGATGGCGTTGGTACATTTCAGGCGGAGGAAGAAGGCGCCTGCGATGGGAGCCGGGTACCACGCGCGTGGCGCCATTCCCGGAGGTAAAGTCGTCGAGCAGCCAGACCGAGTTGCAGACCCAGTAGCCGGAATCGTCGGCGATGGCCCCGCTATCGGCGTGGAGCGGCTGGCCGGCGCCGGTGTGCGGGTCCGTGGACCGGGCATTCAGGCTGCTTAGCTTGAATTTCGGCCCGAGGACCTGGGCCATGCACTCGAGCACAATGGGCGTCAGGATGATCTCCTCGAACACTCGGCCCTTGTTCACGAGGTTCGCGAGGCGCCGGGCTCCGGGTTCCTGTTTGAACTCCGAACCGGCGGACGCCCCTTCCGCGAGGAAGAGCTCGTCAACACGGAGGCGAGCGCGGTCGAGGAGGGCCGCATCCATGATCCCGGGCAGCAGCAAATATCCCGACTCGTCCAGCTGCCGCCGGGCGGAATTGGTCAGCATGAGTTTCAGCGTATCGCAATAACCGTAGATGCCAACCCACGTCCCGCCCTTTCTATAGGGCCCCTTGCCCTGTTAACCGCTACCAGCCTGTGGCAAAGACCCACGGGCTCCTAGCTTACGCGGCGCAGCGGTGTGCCCGGAGCTTCCTCGGTGACGCCGGCCCGCGGACTCGGGAGGCCTGCGGCTCCGCCGAAATATGCGGCGCCGAGGGCCAAAATGATTCCGCCCCAGACTACGCCGGCCAATCCCAAAGTCGCACCCCAGGTAAAGGGAGGGGCGGCGCCGGCAATCACCGCTACAGCGCCCATCCACAGTCGAACCCACGCGATCGCACCAAAGAGGATTGCGGTAGCCAGTGTTGCCAACCCCCAAGTGGTAATCCCGTGGAGGACCGAAACCTCGCGAACCGGACTATCCGAAAGGCGGGCAGCGCTCCAGGCGCCGGCGTAGAACGAAACGGCCATAGTGACCAGGTACCACACCGTGCTCCAGACAACGGAGCCGCCAAAGGCGGCGTTGATAAAGATGCCGAACGAAAGGAACAGAGCTTCCATGCCGATCGTCACCATCACGCCGGCCCAAATCGCGCCCCAGGAAACCTTTTCCAGATTTAAGCGATCCAGCAGGCGCGAACCACCCTGTCGCTGAGAAACATTGCTGATAACATCTTGTTCCGGCATATCAATAGACCTCACTGGTGGTTATGCACCCGAGCGGCCAATTTTGGACTGAACGGTGAGTTTCGGAGCCAAACCGGCGCAAATCGACCCCGCGAGTGATCGGTTTTTCACCGGCGCTTTGCAGGCAGGCGTCCTCGCTTGCGCCGCATGGCCGCCCTCACACGGAACGGCGGAAACCGGAACGGGCCGCCACACGCCTAAGATGGAAGTATGGTGAAGTTGCGAACGTTGTGCCTGGTGGGACTGTTTGCGGCCGGACTGACGGCGCAGGTGGGGCGCACGGTCGAGGAGGTGACCGGCTTCGTCAAGCAGGCCCTGGCGCAAAAGGCAAAGGACAAGGATCTGGCGGCCGCGGTGGAGGGTATCCGGCTGAAGTATCGCCTGGATGAGAGCGCCGTGACTGAGTTGCAGCAGGCCGGGGCGGGTCCGAAGACCGTCGCGGCGCTGCGTCACTTAAGCCAGAGTTCGGCCGGCCTGCCCCGGGAACCGCAGCAACGGGTGACCGCCGTGGAGTTCCCGCCGCCTTCCGAACAGGAGCAGAAAAGCATCATCGAGGAGGTGCGGCAGAACTCCCTGAATTACACCGACAACCTTCCCAATTACCTCTGCACGCAGGTAACGAAGCGGCGCGTGGATCCCACGGGTTCGGGCAACTGGCGCGTTACCGATACGATCCTGGAGCACCTGACCTTCTTCGACCACAAGGAAAGCTACAAGGTCATCATGGTGAACGACAGCCCGGTGACCAGCCCGCTTGAACACAATCAACTGGGAGGGGCCACTTCGTCGGGAGAGTTCGGGAGCATTCTGCGCTCGATCTTCACGCCGGAGACGCGCACCGAGTTTGCGTGGGCGCGCTGGGCGACGCTGCGGGGCAAGCGGACCATGGTGTTCACGTTCCACACGGAGGAGCGGATGTACGGCATCCGCCACGAAGAATCGAAGCGCGAGATCACGACGCGCACGCACGGCGAAGTGCTGGTGGACGCGATGACCAAAATGGTGATGCGGATCAGAATGGAAACCGAAGGGGTTCCGGCGGATTTCCCGATCCAGAGCGTTTCGGTGCTGCTCGATTACGATTTCGGCCAGATCTCCGGAAAGGAATACCTGCTGCCGTTGCACTCCAGCTTGCGATCGCGCGAAGGCCGCTTCGGTTCCTGGAACGAAGTGAGCTACGTGTCGTACCGCAAATTCGGAACGGAATCGAACATCACGTTCGATTCGGGCGATATTCCGGAGGACAAGCTCAAAGAGATGCCGGCCAAAAAGCAGTAGGGCTTAGTCCAATAATTCGCCCAGGCCCTTTGTCTGACCGGCGTGCGCGAGACCGTGACCGACCGGAAGCTTTCAAACCGGGAAGGCCAGGAGGCCTGCCCCAGGGCATATGAATCCGGAGACCCCACAGAGCCGCGGCCGTTAGGGAGCGGATTTTACCTCGCCCCGGTACCAGTCGAAGGTTTGCCGCATCCCTTCTTCGAACGTGAATCGCGGCGCATGTCCGAGATGGCGCACTGCCGCGGCGGTGTCCGCCTGCGAATCGTGAACGTCGCCGGGACGCGGCGGTCCATAAAGGGCGGGAATCTCGACTCCGGCAATCTTCTGGACGAGCGTCCAGGCCTGGTTCAGCGTAATCCGGCCGCCGTTTCCGGCGTTGTACATGCGGCCGGAGACGTGCGGGGCGCGCGCGGCTTTCAGGTTCAGTTCCGCCACGTCTTCCACGTAGGTGAAATCGCGCGACTGCCCGCCATCGCCGAAGATGGTGGGGGGACAACCCTCGAGCGCGCACTTCATAAATATGGAAAGCACGCCGGAATAGGGGCTCGAGGGGTCCTGGCGCGGTCCGTAGACATTAAAGTAGCGCAGGGCCACCGTGTCCAGTTGGTACACACTGGTAAAAACGCCGCAGTAATACTCGCCGACGAGTTTTTGCAGCGCGTACGGCGACTTCGGCTGCGGGTTCATGCTTTCGATCTTCGGCAGCACCTCCGTATCGCCGTATGCGGACGAAGAAGCTGCATAGACCACGCGGCCCGCCTTGCCTTCGTGGGCGGCCCGGAGAACGTTGAACGTTCCGTCTATATTCACTTCGTGCGAGGGTACCGGGTCGTCGATGGAGCGCGGCACGGAGGGGATGGCGGCTTCATGAAACACCACCGCGGCCTCGCGGATCAATGGCGCGATCTCTTCGTAATTTCGAATGTCGGCGCGCTCGAACTCGATCGAACTGCGCACTTCTTCCAGATTGCGCTCGTGCCCGGTCAGCAGGCTGTCGATGACCAGCACCCTCCGCGCTCCCTCGCGCAGCAAGCTGCGAACAATGGCGGAGCCGATAAAGCCCGCGCCTCCGGTGACGACGTAGTGGCTCATGCGAGTTTCGAGATTTCGGATTCGAGGTGGCGCAGCGATTGGGTCACCAACTCTTCGGCGCCGTACGAAAAGTCGAAGGCTTCGAGCGAAATCCAGCCGGCGTAATTCCGCCGCCGGAGCACATCGAACACCGGCTTGTAATCGTAATCTCCGGCGCCGCAGTGGGCGCCGTCGAGTTCGTTCACGTGGACGTGCCGGATCAGATCGAAGTAGCGGTCCACCAGAACCGCGTGCGGCTCCTTTTCGTCGATCGCGTTGTGAACGTCGAACATGGTGCGCACGGCGGGGGTCGCCAGTTCGCGCACGATGCCGGCGGCCTCTTCGAGCGTCAGGACGACGTCCGCCTGGTTTGCCGGGAGGGCTTCCACCAGGATGGTGACGCCGCGCGTGCAGGCATGGGGCGCGACGGTGCTCAGCCCATCCACGAAATGGCGGGTGGCCTCTTCGCGGGTGGCGCCTCCCGTGGTGGAGCGCTGCTTGGGGGAACCGAAGACCATCACTCCGCCGGGACCGAGGTCGGCGCAGAGGTCGATCAATTGGTGGACGTGGTCCCAACCGCGGCGGCGAACCTCCGCATCGGGAGCGGTGACGTGCAAGCCTTTCGGGCCGACCATCAGCCAGTGGAGACCTACGAACTCGAGCCCTTCCGATTTCATGATGTCGCGATACTCGCGGCGGTGGGCGCCGTCCACATCGGTTGGGCGCTCGGCGAGGGTGAACGGAGCGATTTCAAGGCCGGCGTATCCGGCTTTCTTTATGGCCTTGCAGGCATCGGCAAAGGACCACTTCTCGAACGCTTCGTTGCAGGTGGAGTGGCGGAAGGCGGTTGCCATGAATCCACCAGTTTACGACGCCGCGCCGCGGAAGGGGATCTACTATGAAGCATGAGCGCGCCGTTTTTCGAAATTCTGGAACACCCCGCCGACATCGGGTTCCGCGCCTACGGCGACACGCTTCCGGCCCTGTTCGTACATTCCGCGCTGGCCATGCTGTGGATCGCCGGCGACCCGGCCGCGGTCGAGCCGAAGCAGGGGTTTTCCCTCGCAGCCCGGGGCACGGACCGGGAATCGCTGATGGTGGAGTGGCTGAGCGAGGTCCTCTACTGGTACGACGGCAGGTGTGTGGCTTTTCACGATTTCCGGGTGTTGGCGCTGGAGGACCGAGCGATTCGCGCCATAGGCATCGGGGAACTGCGGGACCCGGAACGCCACGCGCCCAAACTGATTGTGAAGGCTGTCACTTATCACCAATTGAAGGTCGAATTGCGCAAAGGCGTCTGGGTTGCGGATGTTTTCCTGGACGTCTGAATGAAACTGGAAAGCCTGGGAGGTTGGCGCTACCGCATCCCCCGCGACGAGTCGCTGGGTATGCGGACCGACGTGATTGTGTACGCCAGCGACACGCTGATCGAGCAGATTCGGAAGGACCTTTCGCTGCAGCAGGCGGTCAATGTCGCGACGCTGCCCGGGATCGTGGGGCCGAGCCTTGCGATGCCGGATATCCACCAGGGCTACGGGTTTCCGATCGGCGGCGTGGCGGCGATGGATTGGGAATCCGGCGTGGTCTCGCCCGGCGGGGTGGGGTTCGACATCAATTGCGGGGTGCGTCTGGTGCGGACGGCGCTCGAGCAGCAGGATGTGCGTCCGAAGCTGAAGCAACTGATCGACCAGGTCTTCCGCGATGTGCCATGCGGCACGGGCGGCTCCGGGTTCATCAAAATCGGCGCACGCGACCTGGACCGCATTCTGGTCGATGGCGCTCGCTGGATGGTGAAGAACGGGTACGGCGAGGCGCGCGACGCGGAGTTTACCGAGGCCGGCGGCGCACTGGAGGGCGCGGATCTCAAGGCCGTTTCGGAGAGAGCGCGGGAACGCGGGATGCCGCAGATCGGTACCTTAGGAAGCGGGAATCACTTTCTGGAGGTGCAGGTGGTGGAGGCTGTGCACGACCTCGAGGCTGCGCGCGCCTTCGGGATCGCCGAAGGCCAGGTGGTCGTGCTGATTCACTCGGGGTCGCGCGGGCTAGGGCACCAGGTGTGCACGGATTACGTATCGCTGATGAACCAGACTATGGCGAAGTACGGGATCCGGCTGCCCGATCGCCAACTGGCGTGTGGCCCGATCCATTCGGAAGAGGGCGAGCGGTACCTCGGGGCGATGCGCGCCGCGGCGAATTTCGCCTGGGCCAACCGCCAGGGAATCATGCATTTTTTGCGGGGCGCGTTCCGGCGAATCTTCGGCGAGAGTGCCAGGATCGATCTCATTTACGATGTCTGCCACAACATCGCCAAACGGGAACGGTATGAAGTCGAGGGCCGGGAACGCGATGTGCTGGTCCACAGGAAAGGGGCTACCCGCGCCTTCCCGCCCGGGCACCGGGAAATTCCCAACGCCTACCGGACGGCGGGGCAGCCGGTATTCGTACCGGGCAGCATGGGGACTGCATCCTGGGTGCTGGCGGGCAGCGAAGGCGCGATGCGCGAGACGTTCGGCAGCGTCTGCCACGGCGCGGGACGGCTGCTGAGCCGCACCGCCGCGAAGAAGGGGCGCGACGCTCGCGAAGAGCAGCGGAAGCTCGAGGCCTGCGGAATCCTGGTGCGCAGCGAAACGCGTAACGGGATCCTCGAAGAGCTGCCGGAAGCATACAAGAACGTCGATGAAGTGATCGAAGTGGTGCATGCCGCCGGGCTTGCGCGCAAAGTGGCGCGGCTGCGGCCAATGGGCGTGATCAAGGGTTAGACATTCGTGGCAAGATCGGAACTGGAGGAGATTCATGCCGAAAATGCGCGCTGTTCAGGTTGCCCGTCCGGGCGGTGCATTGGAGCTGGTGGAGCGGGAAATTCCGGAGCCCGGCCCGGGAACGGTCAGGATCAAAGTGCAGGCATGCGGCGTATGCCACAGCGACTCGCTGGTGAAAGAGGGGCACATGCCGGGGATCCAGTATCCGCGCGTGCCCGGCCATGAAGTGGTGGGCGTCATCGATGCGGTCGCGAAAGACGTGCCGCGGTGGAAGGCCGGCCAAAGGGTAGGGGTGGGCTGGCACGGAGGGAGTTGCCATTTTTGCGACGCCTGCCGGCGCGGGGACTTCTTCGCCTGCCAGACGGAAACGAAGGTCACGGGCCTGACGGTGGACGGCGGCTATGCGGATTACATGCTGGCGCCTTTCGACGCGCTGGCCGAAGTGCCCCAGGAACTGGCGCCCGCCGACGCGGCGCCGCTAATGTGCGCGGGGGTGACCACTTACAACGCGCTGCGAAACAGCGGCGCGCGCGCCGGAGATATGGTGGCGATTCTGGGGCTCGGCGGTCTCGGCCATCTCGGCTTGCAGTACGCCGTCAGGATGGGCTTCCGCACGGTGGGGATCGCGCGCGGCAAAGACAAGGAATCCCTGGCGCGGCAATTGGGGGCGTGGCACTACATCGACAGCCAGGCGGAAGACCCCGGCAAGGCGCTGGCGAAGTTGGGCGGCGCCAGGGTCGTGCTGGCTACGGTCACGGCAGGGGAGGCTATGAGCGCGACACAAACCGGACTCGCTTCCCATGGCAGGATCATGGTGCTGGGTGCGGCCGGGTCGATGGAGGTTTCGCCGCTGGTTCTGCTCACCGGAAAGCGGGCGGTCCAGGGCTGGTACTCCGGGACGTCGATCGACGCGCAGGACACGCTCGCGTTCAGCGTGCTTTCCGGGGTGCGGTCGATGAACGAGATCTTTCCGCTGGAGCGCGCGCCCGAAGCTTACGAGCGCATGATGAGCGGCAAGGCCCGCTTCCGGGCCGTTCTCACGATGTAGGGCTATAACGCCGGCTTGCTGCCGGCGAGGGCCTTTTCCGAAGCACGCAAGCCGGCCACCACTTGACTTTGGGATTCCTTCCCCAGGCGGGCCGCCGTATCGGCGATCAGGGCTTTGGAGGCTGCCTGGTTGATGGCAGCCTTCGTGTTGCGGTTGGA
This sequence comes from Bryobacterales bacterium, assembly GCA_963796485.1. Classification (GTDB taxonomy): domain Bacteria; phylum Acidobacteriota; class Terriglobia; order Bryobacterales; family Bryobacteraceae; genus CAWCDJ01. The sequence goes on along the minus strand of CAWCLV010000001.1, from coordinate 1,764,659 downwards.
GCGGGTCGGGTCGGGGATGGATTCGGCCCATTGTTTCAGGTCGGCTGCCGGCGCGGCCTTTTCGAGGCGGGCGATCAGTTCGCGGGTGGTGGCGAGCAGTGCGCGGCGCCGTTCGACCAGCGCAGTCACCTTCTCCGGCAGGCCCGCCGCACTGCCGTCCGCGAACAGGGCGGCGCGCATCTTCACATAATCCGGCACGGCCCCGACGGTCATGTTGGCAACGTGAATTTGCAGGTCTGCGCCGGGCGCGAGCGGTTTCGTAACATCGTCCTGCCAGTACGTGTAGGAGCTGCCCGGATAATTCACCAGTTCGATCAGGTACGCGGTGAGCGGCTGCGCGGCGGAATTGTGGATGTAGAAAATGGAGCCGCCGCCGGTCGGTTCGATGCGTAACTGCGGCAGCGGAGCCTCGGCCGCCATGGCGACCAGGCCCAAAGCCAGAAGCGCGGGAAGTTTGCGGAGTGACATCGACTTGATATTATCTCCTTCAAAGCCCATGCGAACTTTACTGATCGTCTGTCTTGCCTCCGCGGCAAGCCTGCCGGCGCAATCGGACCCCCAGATTGCGGTCAACGCCGGAGGGAAGCCATTCGCCGTCTTCCACTACGGCACCGACGCGAACAAGCCGTATATGGCGCCGATCTGGTCGCCTTCTGGAAAGATCGTAACCCGCGGCTTTCCCATGCAGAACATCCCGGGAGAGAGCCGGGACCACCTGCATCACCGCGGATTGTGGTTTTCCTATGACGCTGTGAACGGCGTCAAGTTCTGGGAGAACGATCCGTCCTATACCAAGCCGCATATCGGCAAGATCGTGGTTCGCAACGCCGCGCTCAAAGGCGATGTGCTTACCGCCACCATGGATTGGAACGACCCGTCCGGCAAGACGCTGCTGGTGGAAAACCGGAAGACGACGTTCCACTCGGATCCCAAAGTGCGGACGATCGATTTCGAGATCACCCTCACGGCCGCGACGGATGTCACCTTTGGCGACACCAAGGAGGGAGCCTTCGCCATCCGCCTGAACGATGCGTTCACCGAGAAGCGCGGCGGCAAAATGGTGAATGCCGAAGGCCTCACCGGGATGGCGAATGTGTGGGGCAAGCGCTCCAACTGGGTGGACTACACGGCCGTGCTCGATGGCGAGCGCCTGGGGGTCGCGATGTTCGACCATCCCAAGAATCCACGGCACCCGACTTACTGGCACGCGCGCGATTACGGCTTGTTCGCGCTCGATCCGTTCGGCCGCAACGCGTTCGACCCCGATCAGCCGGAAAGCCTGTGGAAGCTGCCCGAGGGACAGAAACTGCGATTCCTGTGGCGTGTGGCGATCCACCCGGGCGACGCGCAGACGGGGAAGGTTGCCGAACTCTACCGGGAGTATGCGGCGCAGTGAAAATCGCGGTGCTGGACGGCTACTGCCTGAACCCGGGCGACCTGTTATGGGATGAGTTAGCCGCGCTGGGGGAACTCGAGGTCTACGAGCGGACTCGCGTGGATGAAGTAGTGGAACGGGCCCGCGGCGCGGAAGTCGTACTGACTAACAAGACTCCGCTCCCCGGTTACATTTTGCGGCAACTACCGCATCTGCGGTATATCGGAGTGCTGGCTACCGGGTATAACATCGTGGACGTAGAAGCGGCCGCCGCGCGCGGGATTGTAGTAACCAATATCCCGACCTATGGCACCGCGTCGGTAGCGCAATTCGTTTTCGCGCTGCTGCTGGAACTGTGCCACCGCGTGCAATGGCATGCCGACGCGGTGCGCGGCGGAGAGTGGTCGCGCAATTCGGACTGGAGCTTCTGGAAGACGCCGCTGGTGGAACTCGCCGGCAAGACGATGGGGATCATCGGGTTCGGACGCATCGGGCGGCAGACCGGCCGGATCGCGGACGCGCTCGGAATGCAGGTGATCGCGAACGATACCTACCACGGAGACGCGCCCGAATGGCCGGGTTTCCGCTGGGCGGACCTTCAGGAACTGCTGCGCGAATCCGACGTGGTGAGCCTGCACTCGCCGCTGTTTCCGGAGACGCGCGGCATGATCAACGCCCGCAGCCTGGGCCTGATGAAACCGTCGGCGTTTCTGATCAACACGTCGCGCGGGCCGCTCATCGTCGACCAGGACCTCGCCGATGCGCTGAACCACGGACGCCTCGCCGGAGCGGCGCTGGATGTCCTCTCCGTGGAACCGCCGGAGGACGACAATCCGCTGCTCACGGCGCGCAACTGTCTGGTGACTCCGCACATCGCGTGGGCTACTCGCGAAGCTCGTGCGCGCCTCATGCATCTGGCGGTGGCGAATATCACTGACTTTCTGGCGGGAAAGTCCACAAATGTGATAACGTGAAGCCGATTATCGGTAACGTTTGCACTAAGCGCCAGGTCACTTTCGGTTACCGTGGGTAAGGAGCGCTAATGGATCGAAGACAATTCCTTTTGGGTTCTGCGGCGGCACTCGGCACCGCATCGACCGTTTTCGGGACGCCAAGCGACACCGTGCGCGTCGCCTGTGTCGGCATCGGCGGCCGCGGCCGGGACCATCTGGGCGGTTACAGCAAACTCGATAACGTGCAGGTGGCGGCGATCTGCGATGTGGATGACTCGCATATCGCGAACGGGCTGAAACAACTCGAACGCCTGAACAAACCGAAACCGGAGACGTACAAAGACGTTCGCAAGCTTCTCGAGAACAAGGATATCGACGCGGTATCCATCTCCACGCCGAACCACTGGCACACGCTGATCGCGATTTGGGCGTGCCAGGCGGGTAAAGACGTGTACGTGGAGAAGCCCTGCTCGCATAACATTTTCGAAGCGAAGCAGATTGTGGCGGCGGCCCGCAAATACAACCGCATGGTGCAGCAGGGCAGCCAGATCCGCTCCTCGAAGGCGGTGCAGGAAGCCGTGCAGAAGATGCGCGACGGTTTCCTCGGGGACGTCTACCTGGCCCGCGGCTTGTGCTACAAGTGGCGCGACACCATCGGACACGCAGCGCCCCAGCCAGTTCCCGCGGGCGTGGATTACGACCTGTGGACCGGTCCTTCGCCGATGCACCAGTTCACGAAGAACCGCTTCCATTACAACTGGCACTGGTTCTGGGACACCGGCAACGGCGATCTTGGGAATCAGGGCATCCACCAGGTGGATATCGCGCGCTGGGGTCTCGGCGTGAAGTACCCGGTGAAGGCGAGCGCCATCGGCGGCCACTTCATGTTCGACGACGACCAGGAAACGCCCAACACGCTGAACTGCGCGTTCGAATTCGACGTCAGCGGCAAGCGCAAGATGATGGAATTCGAGGTGCGCCACTGGATGACGAACGGCGAGGCCACCGTCCACGAGCGCGGAAACAACGCCATCGGCGATCTGTTCTACGGCTCGAAGGGCTACCTGGCGGTGGACAGCTACGCGTCCTACAAGACCTGGATGGGCAAGGAACAGACTCCGGGACCCGAGGCGCGCGAAGGCGGCGACCACTACCTGAACTTCATCGAAGCCGTGCGCAGCCGCCAGCGCGAGCACCTGAACGCCGAAATCGAAGAGGGCGCCGCGTCCACCGTGCTGGTGCACCTGGCCAACGTCTCGTATCGTCTCGGCCGGACCATTCACTTCGACCCCGATACCATGACCGCGAAAGGCGACGAAGAAGCCAACCGCATGTTCACGCGGAACTACCGCAAGCCTTTCGTCGTGCCTGAAAAGGTTTAACGCAAGCGGGGGCGGGCCTCCGGGGCCTGCCCGCTTTAAAGGAAGCGATTCAAATGCCTGCTCTCCGCACATGTCCCACATGCGGGGCCAGCAACCGCATACCCGCCGAACACCTGGCGGACGCGGGCCGGTGCGGCTCCTGCAAATCGTCGATTCCGCCCCCGGCGGAGCCGATTCCCGCGGATCCCGAATTGTTCTTCGAAGTTCTTCGCCAGGCTCGCGTACCGGTGCTGGTGGATTTCTGGGCTTCCTGGTGCGGCCCGTGCAGAATGTCGGCCCCTGAAGTGGACGCTGTCGCGCAGGAAATGGCCGGCCGCGCCGTGGTCCTCAAAGTGGATGCCGAAGCTCATCCGGACCTGGCCGCCGCGTTCCAGGTTCAGGGCATCCCAAATTTCCTGGTGCTGGTGGATGGACGGGTGGTAGTTCAGCGGGCCGGCGTCACCCCGCGTTCGGAGATGCGGCGGTGGCTGGAGGAAGCTTCCACCCCCGCTGCCTGAGGGGTAATACGGGTTGCCAGAACCGTCGCGATGAGGGTTATGATGTAACGATGAAGCGACTCCGGAGCGGTTCGAATCGGCTGCTGCTCGCGGCTCTGGCCGGGTTCTTAGTCTGGCTTGCCGCGCAGCCCACGCTTTCGGGGTACCACCCGTTGGCTGAGATGCTTTGGGATCCCGGCTTCTGGCGAATTCCCCTTTGGGATGGCGCGGTGCTCCTCTTCTCGTGGCTAGTCACTGCCGTCTTTTGTCATTTCGTGCTTTTCACCCTCGGCAAGATCCGCTGGATGCAATCGTAGTGTAATTCGTTCTCCCGGCGTTCGGCGCGTGGGCCGGAGGCCTACCCTACCCCACAGTATGGTACGGTACTGGTTTCGACAGGGGGCACGCCATGCGCTACGGACTTCTCTTCCTTCTAGTGAGTAGCCACCTCTGGGCGGCCGGCACGCTGCAGCCCAGGGATCCGCGGACCGAATACCGTGTAAACCCGCAGGGCATCGACACCGTCGAGCCGCGCTTGAGTTGGGTGGTGGCTCCGGCGAATCAGAAACTGCGCGGCCTTAAGCAATCCGCGTACCGGGTGATTGTCTCCACGACCGAAGGCGGGCTGCGTTCTGAGCGCGGCGACCTTTGGGATTCCGGCAAGGTAGAGTCCAGCCAGTCTACGCAGGTGGTCTACCGCGGCAAAACGCTGGCCTCCGGAATGGCCGCGTTCTGGAAAGTAGAGGTGTGGGACCAGGGCGGCGCCGAGAGCAAGTGGAGCGAGCCCGCCCAGTGGTCGATGGGGCTCCTGGAATCGAAGGACTGGCAGGGCAAATGGATTGGCCGCGATGAGAAAGGCGTCGTGAAAGACGCGGGCAGCCCGTTCACGGCGCTCGAAAATGCGCGCTGGATCTGGGACAGCGACCGCGCGCAAATCGGGGCTCCGGCGGGCGTGCGGTTCTTCCGGGCGAAGTTCACCATTCCGGCGGAGCGCAGAGTGGTCCACGCATTCGCCATGATCGGGGCGGATAGCAGCGCCGAGGTGTACCTGAATGGCGAGGTGATCGCCAGCGGCTCCGATGCCGCGTTGCCGGAGGTGAAGGACATCGGGCTGCTGCTGCGGCCGGGCGCAAACGTGCTGGCGGTTCGGGCCTCTCACAACCCTGCGGGCGGGCCGGCGGGGCTCATCGGCGCGGTCCGGGTGGAGTTCGAGAGCGGCGAGCCGTTCGTGTTTGTTTCGAGCAATCTCTGGCTGGCCGGCGCGAAGGTAGAGGCGGGGTGGGAGAAGCTCGAATACCTGGATTCGGCGTGGCAGGCGGCCAAGGACCTGGGCGCATACGGGATGCCGCCATGGGGCGCGGCTGGCTTCAAGGTGGAGCATCGCCTGCCCGCGCGCATGCTGCGGAAAGAGTTCGCCGTGGAGAAGCGAGTCCGGCGCGCCGTGGTCTACTACTCGGGGCAGGGGAGTTCGGAGCTCTACCTGAATGGCGCCAAGATAGGCGACCACGTGCTTTCTCCGGGGCTGACGGACTACGACAAGCACGTGCTCTACGAAACCTTCGACGTCACGAAGCAGATGGCGCAGGGGCGCAATGCCATCGGGCTGATTCTGGGCAACGGCCGGTACTACGCGCCGCGCGACGACGGCCGGATGCGGAGTTTCGGTTTTCCGAAAGCGGTAGTGCAGCTCAATATCGAGTTCGATGACAACACCCGGCAGACCGTGATCAGCGATGAAAGCTGGAAACTGACCGCCACGGGCCCTATCCGCGCCAACAACGAATATGACGGCGAAGAATATGACGCGCGGATGGAGATGCCCGGATGGAGCCGCGCCGGCTTCGACGATTCCAAGTGGGAGCAGGCGCAGGTGGTGGCGGGACCCGCGGGCGCCATTGTTTCGCAGATGGCCGAACCCCTGCGCGTCACCGAGACTTTGAAGCCCGTGAGCGTCAAGCAGCTGCGGCCGGGCGTTTTCATTTTCGATATGGGTCAGAACATGGTGGGCTGGTGCCGGCTGCACGTAGCCGGCCCGAAGGGCACCGCAGTCATGCTCCGCCACGCTGAAACCCTGAACCCCGATGGATCGCTCTACGTGGCCAATCTGCGCTCGGCGCGTGCGACCGACATCTATACGCTCAAGGGCGAAGGAACGGAAGTGTGGGAACCGCGGTTCACGTATCACGGTTTCCGGTATGTCGAAGTCACCGGGTTTCCCGGCGAGCCGGCTGCCGCGACATTAGAGGGCCGGGTGGTCCACGACGACATGACGCGGGAAGGCGATTTTACCAGTTCCAACGACCTGCTGAACAAGATCCACCACAACATGTTTTGGGGAATCCGCGGCAACTACCGCAGCATCCCCACCGACTGCCCGCAACGCGACGAACGCCAGGGATGGCTGGGCGACCGCTCGCAGGTGAGCCGCAGCGAATCGTACATGTTCGACGTGGCGGCGTTTTACACCAAGTGGACGCGCGACCTGGCGGATTCGCAGCGTCCGACCGGCAGCATTCCGGATGTCTCGCCGAACTACTGGCCGTTTTACAATGACGACCTCACCTGGCCGAGCACCTTCCTGTTTGTCCCCGGTATGTTGTACGACCAGTACGGCGACCGCCGCGTACTGGAACAGGCCTACCCGGAGATGAAGAAGTGGATGTCCTACATCCGCACGTTCGCGCGGGGCAACCTGATGTCGAAGGACACGTACGCGGACTGGTGCGTGCCGCCGGAAGATCCGAAGCTGATCCACTCGCAGGATCCGGCGCGCGTCACCGACAAGACGCTGATCGCCACGTCATACTATTACGAACTGCTCCGGCTGCTGGCTCGCTATGCGCGGATTCTCGATAAACCCACCGAAGCGGCGGAGTTCGAGTCCTCCGCGTCGCAGGTGAAAGACGCCTTCCAGAAGAGCTTCTACAAACCGTTCAGCGGGATGTATGACAACGGAACCCAGACCTCCAGCATTTTGCCGCTGTATTTCGGAATCGTGCCGAAGGAGAACCGCGAATCCGTGATGGCGACCCTGGTGCGGAATATCGACCAGGTGAGCAAGGGTCACGTGGGCACCGGACTGGTGGGCGCGCAGTGGCTCATGCGAACTCTTTCCGATAACGGTCGCGCCGATATCGCTTACGAGATCGCCACGCAAAAGACCTACCCGGGTTGGGGCTACATGGTCGAGAAGGGCGCCACCACCGTCTGGGAGCTTTGGAACGGCGACACCGCGGATCCGGCGATGAACTCGGGGAACCACGTGATGCAGATCGGCGACCTGGCAGTGTGGATGTACGAATACCTGGCGGGGATTCGCTCCGATCCGGAGAAGCCCGGATTCCAGCACATCCTCATCAAGCCGTATCCCGCGGGCGATCTGAAATTCGTGAAGGCGTCGCACCGCTCCATGTACGGCACGATCGCGAGTTCCTGGAAGCGCGACCGCGGCGCTTTCACGCTGGATGTCACGGTTCCCGCCAATACCTCGGCTACGGTATGGCTGCCGGCGAATGACACCGCCGCGGTGAAGGAATCCGGCAAGCCCGCCGGCCAGGCAAAGGGAGTCAAGTTTCTGCGGGCCGAGGGCGACCGGGCGGTATTCGAGGTGGAATCGGGCACCTACAGCTTCCGCAGCGCGATTTAGGGCGTATTTGGTAGGGTAGGCCTCCCGGCCTGCCAACGCGCCGAAGGCGCGCTCCGGGGCGCCGGGCAGGCCAGGAGGCCTACCCTACCGAGCGCTGGAAGTGCGAGACTTAGGGCGTGAGTGAACCCGCGCGCAACGCCCAGGAGAAGGCTCTCCACATCAACCTGGACGCCCAGAAATTCGGCACCTTCGCGGAGATCGGTGCGGGCCAGGAGGTGGTGCGGTGGTTTTTCCACGTCGGTAAAGCGTCCGCTACGGTCGGCAAGTCGATTTCGGCCTATGGCAAGGAAATCAGCGATGCCCTCTACGGTTCCGCCACCCACTACGTAAGCCGGGAACGCCTGGAAGCCATGATGGACGCGGAGTACCGCCAGCTGATTGAGCGGCTGGACCCCGTCCGCGGAGACAAAAGCGCCTTCTTTGTTTTCGCCAACACCATGGCCACGCACGGAATCTCGCGCGCATCGGAAGGCCACGGCTGGCTCGGCGTGCGGTTCCAGGACACGCCGCGCTCGGAGCCTTCGGAGGTCGTCATCCATATCCAACTTCTGGACACGTTCACCACCCGGCGGCAGGAGGCGGTGGGCCTGGTGGGGGTGAACCTGATCTACGGCGCCTTCACCTCGCATCAGGATGCCGCCGCGCTGGTCCGGGGACTGATGGACGGGTTGGACCGCCGCAGGATCGAGATCGACATGCTCAAGTTTTCGGGTCCGCTGTTCACGAATGTGGATCACCGGCTGATGAGCCTGCAACTGGTGGAGAACGGCTTCACGGATGCCGTGATGTTCACCGCGGCCGGCGAAGTGGTTCAGCCCGCCGAGATCCTGTACAACCGGCCGGTATTGATCGAGCGCGGCAGTTTCCGTCCGGTGACGAACGTCACTCTGGGTATGCTGGAGGCGGCGCAGCGGCAACTCGGGAAGGACCACGAGGTCATTCTTATGGAGATGACCTTGAAGAACCTCATGTCGGAGCAGAAGATCGACCACCAGGATTTCCTGGCACGCGCACGGACCCTGGGGGCGCTCGACAAAACCGTGCTGATTTCGAATTACACCCGGTTCGACTGCGTGACGACGTATTTGCGCCAATATACGCGGAATGGCATCGGCATGGTGGTAGGGATACCCACCTTGCGCGCGATCTTCGACGAACAGTACTACCGCGAGCTCGAAGGGGGAATTCTCGAAGGCCTCGGAAGACTGTTTCAGGGCCACATCAAGCTGTTCGTCTACCCCACGATGTCGCCCGAGAGCGGGGCACTGGAAACCGCCGACAATTTCGAACTCGAAGCCGGCATGAGGAATTTGTACGCCTATCTTCAGGCAAGCGGCGTCATCGAACCCATACGGGATGTCGACCGGACTCAGCTACACCTCATTCCCGGCGAGGTGCTGAAGATGATCCAGTCCGGCAATCCCGAGTGGGCCAGGTACGTGCCGGCCGAGGCGGCGGACGTCATCCGGCGCGAGAATTTGTTCGGCTGCACTCCTGCAAAATGATGCCTCCGGTAGATCTCACGCACATTGCAGCGGCGTGCGCGGCGGCGTTCATGGCGGGCGCGGTCAACTCGGTTGCCGGCGGGGGAACGCTGATCTCGTTTCCGACGCTGGTCTGGCTGGGGCTGCCCTCGATCACCGCGAATGCCACCAGCACCGTGGCAATCTGGCCGGGGTCGCTCGGCAGCATCTGGGGATTCCGCCGCGAGCTGGGCCAGACCGATCCGCGGATGCGCACGCTCTGCGTTTCGAGCATGGCAGGCGGCGGCATCGGCGCGCTGCTCCTGCGCCTGACGCCTCCCTCGCTCTTCGACCACCTGGTGCCGTTCCTCATACTGTTTGCGACCGTGCTGTTCACGGTCCAGGGCCGGATCCAGGAGAAGCTGAAACAGCGGACCGGTCCGGCGCACCGCATCTGGCTGCCGGGCGCGCTGGCGCTGCAACTGGTGCTGGCGATTTACGGCGGTTACTTCGGCGCGGGCGTCAGCATCATGATGCTTTCCGGGCTGAGCATCCTGGGGATGACCGACATTCTGCAGATGAACGCGCTGACGAGCCTGTATGCGCTCTCTATCAACGGGGTGGCCGCCATTCTGTTCATTGCCACCGGGATGATCTACTGGCCGTATGTGCTGCCCATGGCGCTGGCCGCGGTTACCGGCGGCTACGGCGCGGCAGGAGTGGCGCGCCGCATCGGGCGAACGGCCGTGCGGCGCTTCGTGATCGCGGTGGGCTTCACGATCTCGATCGTGATGTTCCTGAAGACGTTCTGATCAGTTCGCCGGTATCGGATCGCCGCGATTGATGGTGTACGGGTCGGCATATGCAGGCTTTACGCGGTCTCCCGCCATCCCGCCCCAGACCATGAAAAACGCCCAGCGCGGCTGGCTCCTGAGCACTTCGGGCGAAGGCGGCGCGCCCACTTCTCCGAGTGCGACCGGCTTCCCTTCGGCGAGCGCCATGAGTTCGTAGTAATAGCGGTCGCTCAACTGCCGGTAATTGTCGTAGCTGACGACGTCGACGTACTTCTGGCCAGGGAAATAGCCGGCAAACTCGCTGGCAGGCGCGGGTCCGTTTTGATTCCACACCCAGACCAGGTTATTGAGGTGATGATGGTACACCATGCGGGCATAGACTTCGCGGTAAAGCTGCGCGGTGCCGCCCGGACCCGGACGCCCTCCCCACCAGAAAAAGCTGCCGTTGTTCTCGTGCATCGGGCGCCAGAGCACCGGGATGTGCGCGTCCTGAAGCTGCTTCAGGAATTCGGCCGCGGTGTCCATGTACTTCTCCCAGCGCTGGTGCAGCGGGGTGTCGGGGGTGATCAGTTCGGTCCACTGCTCATCGGTGAGCCTTGCCTGCACGCTGCCTCGCCAACTGGCGCCGGGCTTGCCGGGCTCGTCCTCGGTGGGGCGGAGCATGTGCCAGCACAGGTAGACGATGGAGCCTGCGGCCGCCTGCTTTTTGGCTTCGGCGATCATCAGGTCGCGGTGCATGACGGAGTCCTTGTCTTCGCCGTCGGTGAAGCCGAAATCGGAGCCCCAGATGGCCGGGTATTTGCCCGTAAGCTGGAAGACCTTGTCGGTATCCTGCGAGCGCTGGTTCGGGAAATTATGCTGCCCGGAAAGGATGCCTTTTCCGGAGACGGAGCATAGCTTCTTGAGAAGATCGCGGGCTTCGGGGGTCGCGTCCGGATTGACCGGCTCGCAATTGTACGGCGGCGGCGCGGGTGGTCGCGGTGGGGCTGCAGGCGGCGTCCCCACCTGCGCGAAAAGGGCCGGGGCGGTACAGAGCAGCGCCGCGGCAACAGCAAAATAGGGTCTCCTCATGGTCTTCGAGGACCAACGGTATCACACGGCAGGCGGGCTCAGGACGGCGTTCAACGCCGCAAGGAACTCCGTGCGCGCGGTGTTCAGGTAGAAGTGGCCGCCGGGGAAAACACGCATAGCGTATGCGGACGTGGTCTGCTCTTTCCAGGCTTCCAGGTGCTCTCGCGTGATGTTGGGGTCGGAGTCGCCGCCCCATGCGTGGATCGGGAATGGCAGCTGCGCTCCTTCGGAGTAGACGTACTGCCGGTATAGCGCGGTGTCCGCCAGTAGCGCGGGAAGGATGGCACGGAGCGCGGCGGGGTCGTCCAATACCTCCGCCGGGATTCCGTCCAGACGGCGCAACTCTTCGAGGAGTCGCTCTTCCGTGGGCGCCGGCGGCGGCACGTGATGGCGCCGGAACTGCGGCGCGCGGGCGGCGGAGGCGATCAATAAGGCGGGCTGCGGCAAGCCGCGGTTTCGCAGAAGACGGGCCAGTTCGAAGGCGACCACCGCGCCCATGCTGTGGCCAAAAAAGGCGAACGGTTCCGCGGTCCATTGCTCGATCGCCGAGGCGAGCGCTTCGACCAGCGGGCCCATGCGCGCGAACGGCGCTTCGGCGTGGCGCGACTCACGCCCGGGCAGGCGGACGGGGCAGGCGGACCAGCGATCGAGCGAGAAAGACCGGTAGCCGGACGCGCCGCCGCCGGCGTGCGGGAAGCAGAAGAGGCGCGGCGCCGGAGCGGTGTCGAGACCAGGGAGCCATGCGGCAGCGGGGGCTTTCTGGCGAAGGCGCAGCGCAAGAAGGCGGCGCTTTTCGGGCGAGAGGGAAGCGGGCGCGCTCCCTGGCGGTCGCGGCTCTGTGCGGGGCGTTCTCACAGAGCCGCGACCGCCAGGGAGCGGGCCGAGTTCGACCAGCAGGCGCTCGAATGGCTCCACACTCAGCGTTTCCGTGTACCGCAAGGCCGCGGCCCGCGAACCTGCGGAGACCTCGCGATAGTGGTCCGGATCGTTCAACAGGCGCGCCAGGGCATCCCGCCAGGGAGCGACATCCTGGGGCGGGACCTCCGCCACCGGGACCATCTGCTCATCGAGCGCCGGCCGGTATTTCGTGATCGGGTTCACCGGCAGAAGGTACGGGACCCCCATCTTGGCTTCGGGAATGCCGCCGATATCTGACGCCATCACGGGCACGCCGCAGAGCATGGCCTCGACGATGATGCGAGAGCGCGCCTCCGCCCAGAGGCTCGGCACCAGCAGCACGCGGGTCCGCCGCATCAGGCGCTCGATGTTGTCCACCGGATCGAGCACGTGCACATTCGGCCGGGCACGCAAGAGGGCGCGGTCCTGTTCGTTCGTGCCCCAGGTGGGGACGGCGGCGAACTGCGTGTCCGGAAAGGCGTCCGCGAGGGCCAGGAAAATGGAAATGCCTTTGACCGCGCAAGGGTTGGCGAAGGTCACGAATTCGTTCGCGGGGTCGCCGAGGGCGGGCCAGTCGCGGTGCTCCATCAGCGAGATGGGGACGTGAACAGCGTCGATCCCGGCGTGGCGGCGCACATAGCGGGCGACATACTCGCTGACGCCCACAACGCGGTCGGCGGCGCGGATGCGCGCTGTCCTGGCTTCGCTGGTCCAGGCGCAATCGGGTCCGAACGGCACCGCCAGCGTGGCGCGCACCAGGTACACGACGCGCGCCTGAGAACGGAGCGCCGTCTCGAACAGCAACTGCGCGGGGTCGTCCGTCGAGGCGAGGATCACGTCGGGACGAAAGCTCTCGATCTGGTCCGCGAAGTAGGGCCGCAGCGTGGTGTTGGTCACTACCCGGACATTCACGCCGTTCCGTTCGAACGCCACGATTCCGCCCGAAGCCGCATCCGGCTCCACGCCGCGCAGCCCAAGCTGGGCGAGATATGCATGCTGCTCCGCCTCGCCGAAGGCGCTGGTGCGCGCCACCGCGCGGCAAGCATGGCCCTGCGCGGCGAGCGCCTCGATCAGCAGCCGGTTCGACTTATCGCCGCCTCCATGGGCCGGGTAGTAGAGCGAATTCTGGGCGAGCAGAATGCGCATCAGCGGACTGCCTTGCGGCGGTGGAGCCGCTGGAGTAACAGGGCGCGCTTGCCGGGCGAGAGCGACTCCATGGTGGCCGGCGCCGACGCCGGCGGGGCTGCGGCGAGCGACTCGAGATAGCGCCCCAAGGCTCCTGCATCGAGCGATGCTACGAATCCTGCCGCGGCGGTGCGCGATGCCGCCGATTCGCGTGCGTAGGCCGCGCGGTCCGAGAGCAGTTCCGATAAGGCCGCAATCCAGGGTGCCGCGTCGTTCTCCGGCACCACCGGACGCGGCATGGCGTGCTCGTCGTAAACCTCCTGGTAGCGCTCGATCGTGCGGACCGGAATCACGTATCCGGTGCCGTGCTTGGCCTCTTTCAGCCCGCCGGAATCGCTCGAAACCACGGGAATTCCGCGCAGCATCGCTTCCATCACGATCAGGCCGAAGCCTTCGTACCAAAGCGAAGGCATGAGCAGGATGCGGGTTCCGGAAAGCACGTCGTCGATCTTGCGCGCGTTCGGCACGAACCGGATGTTCGGGAGCGATTCGAGCGCCCTCCGGTCTGACGCAGTGGTCCCCCATCCCGGCACCACGCCGAACTCGTATTCGGGCAGCCGGCCGGCAATTTCGCCGAAAAGGGAAATGCCCTTCACGGCGCAAGGGTTGATCATGGTGATCAGGCCGCGCTCGAAGCAGCCGTAGTCAGGGAAGGGCCCCGACCCGTAGATCGGCGGGTGGATCACCGCTGCCGTACGATGCAGTTCGTGCTCGATGTATCCGGCCATGTGTTGCCCGATCGCGACGATCCCGGCCGCTTTGGCCACCAGTTCGCCGGCGGCGGGGTCGGGGTTCCAACTGGCGGGGCCGAAGGGATAGAACTGCGGGGTGTGGGCCAGATAAACGACCCGGCCGGGCGCGGCGTGGTGCGCCTCGCGCAGCAGGCCATGGCCCAGGTCTTCGGACGAGACCAGCACCCAATCGGGGCGGAATTCGTAGATCTGCCGGCGGAGCACCTGAACGCGCCGCGCCGGTTCGTCCACCGCGAAAACCAGGATCGATTCGTGGTGGCGCAACTCGGCGCCTTCCCCCGCGGCGCCGCAGACGATCCGGCACTGGTGGCCCGAACAGGCCAGGTTGTCGAGCCAGATCAGGTTGCTCCGGGTGGCGCCCCCGCGGGGCGGAGCGTAGGACGCATTGGCGGTCAGCAGGACGCGCATCGGCTATTCCGAATCCTGCGCTTCCGCGAGCAGCGCGCGCACCTCTTCGTCGGAAAGCCCTTCCAGTTCCTGTAACAGCTCCTGGTAATCGCCGCCCGCCTGCTCGATCTCTTTGAGCTCCATCGCCTTGGCGAGTTCGGCGACGGTGAACTCGCCGCTGTAGACCACTTCGAGCGAGAGTTCGACGCCGTAAACCTGGCGCACGCGGGAAAGGAGTTGCACGGCCAGCAGCGAATGGCCTCCCAGTTCGAAGAAGTTGTCGTGCACCCCGACGGCGGGAACGTTCAGCAGGGTAGCCCAGAGCTCGGCCAATTCGCGCTCCAGCGGGGTACGGGCCGGATCGGCCGCAGGCGGCGGAGCGGGCCTGTGGGAAGCGGCGCGAATCCGCTGCAGAATGGCTTCGGGAGTTTGGAGTTCGGTGGCGATGCGCTGATAGGGGGGGCGTGGGCGGGTGGGGGATTGGCTCGCTCCCTGACGGTCGCGGCTCTGTGGGGGCGCGGAGGCGGCGGGCTTGTATTCGACCGCGGCGGCTGCGGCCGCGGGCAACCGGAAGACACCTTCGGAGGTTGGACGAACCAGCGATTCCAGGAACAGCGCGGCGGGGCGGTTGCGGGCGCCCTCGACGAACGGGATCTCGACAGTGGCCAGCCCCCGCTCGAGCGCGATGCGGCCGAGGTGCGCCACCATCCGGTGCTCCACGCCGCGGCCCAGGGCGCGGCAACTCAACAGGAACGTGTCTGCCACGAGCGCTGCGCCGGAGGACCGGAAAACCATGGCTCCGCAGAGACCGTAGCTGCCGAACCGGTCGCTCACGTCTACCGCAAGGACCTCGGCTTCGAACGATGGAAAGTCGGCTTCGCCGCGGCGGATCAGCGTGGCATTCATCTGGTTCGTCCGCCGGGTAAGCTGCGCAATGCGCGGGAATTGCGAAGGCGCCGCGGGCGAGATCGCGACTTCCAGGTCGAGAGAGGCGATGAACTCTTCGAGGCTGCCGGAACTGCGTTCGGCCCGCGTCCTTTGCGCCTGCTGCGCATACATTTCGGGGCGGCGGCGATCCTCGTCGGTGACCCTTGCACGGTCGAATGCCCACACGTGCGCGAGGAACGGCGGAATCCCGGCGGGATCCGGGGGCAGCGCGAGCGAGAGGATCTCGGGGGCGCCGGCGCATGCTTCGTCGCATTCCTTGGGATTGTCGTCCACCAGGATGAAACTGTCGAGACCGAGGCCGAGTTCTTCCGCCAGTTCCGCGAGACCGGCCGCCTTGGAATTCCAGTTGATGCGGTGCGCGGCGAACTGCTCCAAACCCAGCGGCATTTCCGGGTGTGCGCGGAAGGTTTCGAAAACGTCCTGTTCGTTGTTCTTGCTGCACAGCGTGAGCAGCATGCCGGATTTCCGGCGCTCCGCCATGAATTGCTGGAGCGCGCGGCGCGGCGGATCGAGCGTCACCCCGGCGGGTCCGTCTTCGCCGCAGATGCCGGACCACAGCGTCTCGTCGCAATCGAGCGCCACCACTTTGTACGGCGGCGCGGCGATGGCGTGAATCTTTCGCGCAATCGCGGTCGCCAGTGCGATGAAGTAGAGCGGGGTGTACGGCAGATGGCCAAGACCGTTGGCGTGCGGGTCGTGGAGATCCGCCACGGGGTACAGTGCCTGGACTTCGGCCGGCGTGATCGTGTAGACCGCGGGAAGGCCCGCGAGCGAAGCCGCCAGATCGCATTCAAGCGGCGCGAGCAGGGGCCCGTGTTCCGGGGACGAAGGACAGATGGCGACAATCAAGGGCGCGCCGGCATAAGGGCGTGCCGCTTCGCTGAAGCGCCTCGCTTCGGCGGGAACGCCCGCCTGCATCCAATCTTCCAGGCGAAGCAGCGCCACATTGAAGCCGCCGCGGTTCCGGGCGAACAGGCTCGAGGGGTCGAGCAGCTGCTGGAAGACCTGGTTGTAGCCGGCGAACCGGATCTCGTGGTCGAATCCCAGGGTTTCCAGCCAGAAGGCGAGGCCTGCCTGGAGTCCTTCAGCGGTAAAGGTGGCGGTGATGGCGATCGCGCGATCGTCGGGAAGCATGCTCTTTCTCATTATGAAGTTTGGCCCGCGGGCAACTCAACTGACCGATCGTACTGGGGAACCACTAGAATATCGAAGATGAGGAAGCCGGAGGAGTGCGGGTCGCTGGCCGAGGTGAGAACGGAGATCGACCGGATCGACGAGCAGATCGTGGCGATGATCGCCGGGCGGGCCGCGTACGTCAGGGCGGCAGCCCGGTTCAAGACGAGCGAAGCCGCGGTGGAGGCGCCCGAAAGGCAGGCGGCCATGCTGGCGGTCCGGCGGAACTGGGCGGAGCGCGAGGGAGTGGATCCGGACCTCATCGAGAAGCTGTATCGCGACATGGTGGCGTATTTCGTGTCGCATGAGATGGAACACTGGCGCGGGGCGCGCTAGAATTCCGGACGCGATACAGCCCCGTCCCGGAACCGGACATTCCGCTGGTTCCAAGTTGTTGATTCTGAATGCCGAGGATTTGGTCCAGGCCATGCACTACGCCTGCCCATGGATCTTCGCTTCGCGCTTCGGTCGCTATGGAAGAACCCCGGCTTCGCAGTCCTCGCGGTGCTGGTGATGGGCCTGGGAATTGGCGCCAACACAGCAGTTTTCAGCGTGGTGAATTCGGTTCTGCTCAAGCCGTTGGATTTTCCCGACCCAGGCCGGATCGTGCGGCTCAATTCGTTATGGAAGAAAACCGGGAACCGGGGCACCGTCTCGGCGCCCGACTATCACGACTGGCACGACCAATCCTCCGCCTTCTCGGCTATGGCCTACTACGAGAATGGCGAGACGGTAATCAGCGCGGGTTCGGCGGCGGAATACGCCAAGGTGGCGATGGTCGGGCCGGAGTTCGAGAGTGTTTTCGGCGTGCAACCGGTGATGGGGCGGTTCTTCACACCGGCGGAAGAGAAGTACGGAAGCGGCGGCGCGGCCGTGATCGGCTACGCATTCTGGCAGAGCCATTTCGGCGGGAGGCCCGGCGCGATCGGGCAGAAACTGCGGGTCCAGGACCGGTCGCTCACCATCGTCGGGGTGATGCCGCCGCGATTCTCGTTTCCCGAGAAAGCGCAGGTCTGGACGCCTTTGACCGCGCTCGAGCAGGATACGCCGTCCCGTTCGGCGCATAACTACAGGGTTGTCGGCCGGCTCAAGCCGGGTGTCACGCTCGAACAGGCCCAGGCGCAAATGACGGCAATTGCCGAACGCCTGGAACAGCAGTACCCGCCGACCAATTCGGGGAAAAGCGCGTCGGTGATGCTGTTGAGTGAAGACGAGGTGGGGAGCGTACGGCCCACGCTGTTCCTGTTGCTGGGCGCGGTGGCGCTGGTGCTGCTGATTGCATGCGCCAACGTCTCCAACCTGCTGCTGGCGAAAGCTACGGCGCGGAGCCGCGAGATGGCCATTCGCGCCGCCGTTGGCGCGAGCCGCGGCAGGATCGTGCGCCAGTTGACGACCGAAAGCCTGGTGCTGGCAATCGCGGCGGGCGGGCTCGGACTGCTGCTGGCCGTTTGGGGGTCGAGCGCGCTGGCGGCGCTGGCTCCTGGCGACGTGCCGCGAATCGACGAAGTGCAGATCGATGGCTGGGTGCTGGCGTTCACCTTCGGCATTTCGGTGACTGCGAGCATGCTGTTCGGCCTTGCCCCGGCATTGCACGCGTCGCGGGTGGATTTGAATGAAGCGCTTAAACTCGGCGGCTCCCGGACGACCGCCGGCGGCGCCGCGGGAAGGCTGCGCGGCGCGCTCGTAGTCGCTGAGATTGCGATCTCGGTGGTGCTGCTGGCGGGCGCCGGCCTGCTGATCAAGAGTTTCGTGGCTTTGCACAACGTGGCGCTCGGCTTCCGGCCGGAGAACGTTCTGGTGATGGAGACCAGCGTTCCCTCCTCGAACGAGGAGTCCGCCCGGAGGGCGCTCGGATTCTACAAGGACCTGCTGGCCCAGATCCCAACCATCCCGGGAGTCGTCGCAGCCGGTGGGACCGCCGCGCCGCCGGGACGCACCATGTCGAACGGGGCCTACTTCATCGGCCGGCTGCCCACGCCTGGAGAGCGATACGTTTCCGCCCCGCAGGCAATCTTCTCGGTGGTGACTCCGGGCGCTTTCCGCGCGCTCGACATCCCCCTGCGCCGGGGGCGCGACTTCAGCGGGCAGGACTCGGCGGATGCGCCCAGTGCCGCGATCATCAATGAGGCGTTGGCGCGCGCGGCTTTCGGCCGAAAGGACCCGATCGGGAACTTCATCGTGTGCGGGCTCGACTACCGGTCCATCAAGCCGATGCGGATCGTGGGCGTGGTCGGCGATGTGCGGCAGAACGGGCCGGCGTCTCCGGCCAGGCCGGAGATCTACATGCCATTCGAGCAGCACGCCGAAAGGGCGACCGATCTGAGCGTGCTGGTCCGGACGACCTCGACGCCGTTGTCGGTGGCCGGGACTTTGCGCCGCAAAGCCTCCGCGATCTCCCCGGATGTGCCCCTCAGGTTCACGACCATGGAGGCGGAACTGGGAGAGAACGTGGCCGCCCCGCGTTTCCGCACGCTGCTGCTCGCGATTTTCGCCGGGCTTGCGGTGCTGCTGGCGATGGCGGGCGTGTACGGCGTGATGGCGTACGTGGTGGGCCAGCGGACGGGCGAAATCGGACTGCGGATCGCGCTCGGCGCCGATCCGGCCCAGGTGATGAAACTGGTGATGGGGCAGGGTCTCAAACTCGCGGGAATGGGGCTGGCGATCGGCCTGGTCGCGTCGTTTGCCGCGTCGAAGCTGCTCACAAAGCTTTTGTTCGAAGTGAAGCCGACGGATCCCGCTACTTATGCGGGAGTAGCGCTGCTGCTGGGCGCGGTGGCGCTGGCGGCATGCTATGGCCCGGCACGGCGCGCGATGCGGGTCGATCCCCTGGCGGCGCTGCGGCAGGATTAGGGAGCCGCTACAATCAGTACTACATGCGTACGTTTCTCCTCGCTTTAGTGGTGGTGCCTGCGCTGTTTGCGCAGAAGAAGCCGATCACCCTGGAAACGCTGAACCAGGCGGGTCGCGGCGGCGGTCGCGGCGGCATGGCCCTGTGGGCGCCGGATGGGAAGACTTTCGTCACCAGGCGCGCCGGCAACCTTGACATTTACGACCCTGCGACGAAGACCTCGAAAGAGTTGGTCTCCACGCAACCGATCGACGGTGCGGCGGTGCGAGGCGCGGCCGAAGATGAGCCGATGGACTGGCAGAACCGGCGGTCCAGGCTCGGCGGCATGGAGTGGTCGGACGACGGACGGGAACTGCTTTACACGTCGGGCGGCGATGTCTTCGTGATCCATGACGGCACCGGCAAGTGGGACCAGGTGACCAAGACGCCCGAACCGGAGATCGACGCCAAGCTCTCGCCCGACGGCAAGATGGTGGCGTTCCGCCGCGGGTGGGACCTCTACACCGTGGATGTCGCGACGAAGTCAGAGACGCGGCTGACCCGGAACGGCACTCCTACTTTGAGGAACGGCGGCACCGATTGGGTTTACCCGGAGGAACTCTACCTGGGCACGGCTTTCTGGTGGTCTCCCGACTCGAAATCGATTGCCTATTTCCAGTTCGACATGAGCCGCGAGCCGCTGTTTCCGCACGCCGACCTGCTGCGGGTCCGCGCTCTCTATGAGCCGGAGCGCTATCCGCAGGCGGGCGAGAACAACGCGACCATCCATCTGGGCGTGGTTCCGGCCGCGGGCGGAGCCACCCGCTGGCTCGAAATCGGCAACACGCGCGACAGCTACCTGGCCGCGCGCGCGGGCTGGATGCCGGATTCGCGCAGCGTCTACGTGCTGCGCCTGAACCGGGTGCAGAACCGCGACGAGCTGTTTTCGATCGACGTGGAAACGGGTGCGGCCACCACCATCTTCAAAGAGTCCGATCCCTACTGGATCAATATCTCGGGCGACGTGCGGTTCCTGAAAGACGGCAGGCACTTCCTTTGGACCAGCGAGCGGGACGGCGGCTTCCGCCACATCTTCCTCTACTCGAATGACGGCAGGGAAGTAAAGCAGTTGACGAAGGGGCCGTGGGAAGTCGGCGCCATCGAAGGCGTGGACGGCAACCGCCTCTGGTACACGTCCGATGAAGGCTCTTCGCTGGAGCGCCACCTTTTCAGCATCGACCTGAACGGCGGGGACAAGCACAAATTGACGACGGAAGCCGGGACGCACTCGATCTCGATGGGGCCGACGGGCGCGTACTATCTGGATTCCTGGTCGAGCCTGACGTCGCAGCCGCAAACCATTCTGCATTCCGGCGACGGCAAGGAACTGGGCGTCTATCGCGCGGCAGACCGCTCACAAGCCGAACAATACGACATCCTGCCGACCGAAATCGTGCAGTTTCCGGGCGCCGACGGGACCGAACTGTACGGCCGGCTGATCAAGCCTGCCGGGTTCCAGGAGGGCAAAAAGTATCCCGTGATCGTCACCGTGTACGGCGGCCCGGGGGTCGGCCTTCCGGTGCACAACTCGTGGCAGGGGGTCAATATCGACCAGGTCCTGGCGCACAAGGGGTACGTGATCTGGCAGTGCGAGAATCGCGGCGGACTGGGGCGCGGGCACGCCTTTGAGACGGCAATCTATCACCATCTCGGGGTGGTCGAACTGGCGGACCAGGTGGCTGGAGTGAAGTACCTCGTCTCGCTCGGCTTCGCGGATGCGGCACGGATCGGCATCCACGGTTGGAGCTACGGCGGGTTCATGACTTCGAACGCCATGCTGAACGCACCCGGCGTGTTTCGCGCGGGCTTCGCCGGCGCTCCTGTGACCAGTTGGATCAACTACGACACCATCTACACCGAGCGCTACATGGGGCTTCCGGCCGAGAACCCGGACGGCTACCGCGACGCTTCGCTCCCGCCCAAAGCGGGGAACCTGAAGGGCCGGCTGATGCTGGTGCACAACATCGAAGACGATAACGTGCTTTTCCAGAATTCACTGCAATTGACGAACGCGTTGCAGGTGGCCGGCAAACAGTTCGAGTTCATGCTATACCCGCAGAAGTCGCACGGCGTGAGCGGCCCGGCGGCGCGGCAGATGAACGAGATGATGGTGGAATTTTTCGACCGGAATCTGAAGTAGCCAGTTCCGGCCTCTGGACGGGTGCCCGCGTCCCGGCGCGGGTACCATAACCTTCGATAGGCACAACGTATTTACCGCGATCGGTCGCGGGCTTGCCCGGTGTTCCCCCGTTTTCGTGCTAACTCGTTTCTCGAAGATGCTTTACCTGGACTGCATGCGGCCCGCGTCCGGGAACCGGGGAGGATGCGTGCGAATTCGAGTAGAAATGTCCTCATAGTCCGTGTGGCCATCCAAGTACTTTCAAGCAAATGTCTCGCTTGCTAAGCTCCAACTGACCGGCGGCCACCAAGGCAGGGTCTAAAATCGGCCCGGCACCGGTCGATAAGTACAACCGAGGTTGGAGGATTCTAGCGGTATGCTGCGCGTAATATGCCTGTTGTTCTGTTGCCTGCCGGTGCTTTCCACGGCACAAGCGAGCACTATTTTTTACACTTTTTCGTATACCAGTAACGACCTGCTGCATCACGCCGACGCAAACCTCGTCGCGACGGACAACGGCAATGGGACCTATACCGCGACCTCCGGCGCGGGGCTTTACGACGGTATACTGATCACCCTGATCACAAATCCAAACGCGCCCGGAACGGCGTACAGCCCGAGCGGCTATTTTTACTACGACGACCTGATCGTTCCAGGCCAGAACCCGGTGATCACCAACCCCGGCCTGCTGTTCGCAATCAACGGCAATGGCGCGACGGAGCTGAATATTTTTTCCGAGGGAGCGACGTATCTCGCCTATTTGAACAGTGGGTTCAACACTCCCGGGAGCTTTGACGTGAGGGCGACCCCCGAGCCGGCCACGCTGCCCCTGGCGCTTGCGGGTTTAGTGCTGCTCGGGCTCGGGAGCATTCGGTCCAGGCGCCCGCGCGGGCGGGGCCAGTCGGTTCAGGCGGGTGTTCCCGTGCATAAGCCCGGGCCGTCCAGTCCCGCGGTTCTCCATGTAGCCATTGCGGACGTCGAAGATGCCGGGGAAGCGCTTCTCCCATCCCCGGTTTGCGGCGGGCACGTATTCGCGGGCGTTGGCCTCCACAGTGCCGGCCCCGGGGATGTGCGCCGCAATTCCCACCGAATGCACCAGCGCCGCCCCGGGGCAGGTGAGGTCCTGAACGCAGCGGAACATTTTGTACTTCTGCGCCGCGGCGGCCAGCAGCAGCGAGTGCGACTGCCCCTTGCACGCTTTGAGCGCGGCGCCGGTATAGCCCATCTCGCGCGCCAGCAAAAGCATGTCGAGCCCGGTGAGCGACTCGTCGATCACGATGGGTCGCAGCCTGGCGGCTTCGAACATGGTGTTCCCGCGGTTGGCGGCCAGATCCCGCGCGGTGGGCTGCTCGATGTACTGCACGAGATCGAATGCGGTCGGCGATTTCGACTTCAGTCGATGCTCGAAATCGAGCAGGTACTGCACGTTGGGGCAGCGCTCGTTGAAATCGAGCGAATAGATCCACTCGCGCACGCCGCGCTTGTTCTGCGCCGCGGTGGCCACGCTGTGGATGGCCGCCACGCGATCCACGTCCCAGGCCAGGT
This sequence comes from Bryobacterales bacterium, assembly GCA_963796485.1. Taxonomy (GTDB): domain Bacteria; phylum Acidobacteriota; class Terriglobia; order Bryobacterales; family Bryobacteraceae; genus CAWCDJ01. The sequence goes on along the minus strand of CAWCLV010000001.1, from coordinate 1,741,606 downwards.
CGTTGCCGTTCAGCTTGATCTTGATCGCGGTGAGGCCGCTGTAGGGGATCCATGCTTCAAACGTCTCCGGCAGACCGTCGTGGGCCGGCTTCTTCACGTCGGCGGCGGTGAGCGGGTCGGACGCGCCCACCGAATGGTACATGCGGACGCGCGGCACGCACCTCGGCAGGACGTAAGGGTCCAGAGACTCGCCGCGGAATTCGGCGCGGCCGAGGTAGTGCTCCAGGTCGTAGCGGACGAAATCGCGGCCGCACGCGGTGAACGCGTTCCGGTTGTGCAGGCGCCCGAACGCATCATGGATGGCGGCGTCGATCGGGCTCGCGGTCACCAGCGTGCAGAGCTTCGGGATGGGGCGGGGAAGCCGCATCTCCCGCGAGGTTTCGGCGGCCGCCTTCAGATACTCGGGCTCGAGCGCGAAATTGACGTCCAGCGGGTGCGCGTACTCCGCGAAGCCGCTGGTGATACGCGCGATCCTGCCGGCCAGGGTTTTCATGGCGGCGAGCGTGGTTTCGTAGGGAATGTCCGGGGCGGGGAAGGCCCAGACGTTGCCCATCGACATCGCGGCGAAGCCCTCGGCCGATCTGCCGTTTTTCAAAGAGAGCCGGCAGTGCGCGTTGAGCATCGTGACGCGGTCCACCTCCCGGCCGCCGAACTTGTATGGCGCGCGGTAGAGGAAGTCTTCGAAGCCGATGCGGACGTCGTCAAGCCGGGCGTCGGTGGGCGCCGGGGCGGCGAGGAATGCGGGCATGGCGAGGAATTCGCGACGCCGCAGCTTCATAGCGAGGCCTGCGCCAGATACTTGCGCAACTCACCCAGATCGCGCTTCATCGCTGCGAGCACTTCGGCCTGCGGAATCGTGAGCTGCCGTTTCCCGTTTTCGGCGCCGCCCAGCGGATACTCGAAATGCATCTGTAGCGGGCCGGAAAAATCCGCCGCGGCGACCATCGAGAAGAACTTAGGGAGGTCCACCATGCCCGTCCCCAGCGGTTGGAACGCCGGCACCCAGCGGCCGCGGCGGTTCTTCTCCCAGATAAAATCCTTTACCGCGATGCCGCGCAGGTGCGGGCCGCAGATGTGGAAGCTGTTGATCCAGCCGCCCAGGCCGCCTTCGATGGTGGCGTGCGACACGTCGTAATTGATCCCCACGCGCGCGGGATCGATGCCGCTCATGATCTCATGCAGGTCCCAGATCGAAGCCCCAACCGCACCCACACCGGAATGGGTGTGATACATCGCGCAGGACCGATACCGCTGGTTGAGCGCCGCCAGGCGGGCGAGGCGCGGTTTGAATGCATCCAACTGTTTCGGGTAAGGCTGGTCGTCGACGTACTTGAACGCGCCGAAGCGGTACTGGCGGATGCCCAGTTCGGCGGCGGTTCGCACGATGTCCTCCGCATACGGCGTTTCGGCGTCGGCGATCTCGGTGGAGATCATCGGGACTTCGAGGCCGTGGCCGCGGATGGTCGCGACGAGGCCCGGAAGATCCTGCCGGACGCGCTCCGGCTCGACGTGGCCTCCCTGGCGGACCGTCAGATCCAGGCCGTCGAAGCCGAGGCCGGCGGCGGTTTTGGCCAGTTCACCGCCGCTGAGAAATTGCAGGTGCTTGGAGAAGATCGCGACCTTCAGCGTTTCCTTGGAATCGGCCGGGCGGCGGGCGAGCAGCGCTGCGGCGCCGGTAAGGAGGGTCCTTCGGGAAAACTCCATGACTACCCCGATATACCATACTCTGAGGAGGGCAAACATCGTGGATCGTCGAAGTTTCTTCGTCTCGGGTGCGGGAGCGCTGGCCGCATGGGCCGCTCCGCCGGCGGACCGCATCGTGCTGGGAGTGATCGGGAGCGGCGGCCGGGGCACGCTGGTGATGACCGTCTTCCAGAAAGATCCGGCACTCGATGTGGGCGCGATCTGCGACGTCTACGAACCGAATCTCGAAAGGGCGCTCTCCACCGCAGCCAGGACCAACGGCGCCCACCCCAAGGCATACCGCAACTACAAGGAACTGCTCGCCGACAAGAACGTGCAGGCCGTTCTGATCGCCACCCCGGAACACTGGCATTACCAGATGGTGCTGGACGCCCTGGCCGCGGGTAAGGACGTCTACGTGGAGAAGCCGCTGTGCCAGACGCCGGAAGAGGGCGCGAAGTTGGTGGAAGCGGAAAAGAAGACGAAGAGCATCATCCAGGTCGGGATGCAGCGGCGCAGCTATGACCTGTACCAGGAGGGGCGCGGCATCGTGGCGGCCGGAACCCTGGGGACGGTTCGGATGGTGCGATCGTGGTGGCTCAACAACTATCTCGGCGGCGCCCCCGCGACGAAGCTCGATGGTCCGCTCGATTGGGAGCAGTGGCAGGGACCCGCGAAGCGTCATCCCTTCGATGCCAACCGGTTCCGAAACTGGCGCTATTACTCGGACTACGCCGGCGGGATCCTCGCCGATCAGGGTGCGCACGTGTTCGACGGCATCCACATGCTGATGGGCGCCGGCTATCCGCTGGCCGTCAACGCCTCGGCCGGCAAGCCGCACAAAGCGGGCGTGGACCAGCCCGAATCGGTGGTCGCCATCGCCGAATATCCCGAGGACTTTCTCGGTGTGTTCACCATCAACTATGCGGCCATGCAGTACAGGACCCGCAACGACCAGTTGAATCAACTGGACGGCGATGCCGCCCGCATGGACATCGGCCGGGAAGAGCTGAAAGTCTTCATGAAGGGAGCCGAAGAGCAGCCCGCGATTTCCCGGAAGTCTCCCAAAGGCTTTGGCTACGCCACCGACCTGCACGTGCAGAATTTCCTGGAGTGTGTGCGCACGCGGAAGACGCCGACCGCTCCGATGAAGCTGGCGTTTCAAGCCGCCCTGGTGGTGCAGATGGCGAATCTGTCGCTGAAGCAGGGCCGCCGGCTGCGCTGGAATGCCGCCGCGGGGAAAGTGGAACCCTAGTCTCGGTAGGGTAGGCTTCCTGGTCTGCCCAGGCGTGCGGAGCGCGCCTTCGGCGCGTGGGCAGGCCGGGAGGCCTACCCCACAAGAGCGCTTCGGCTGCTTTCAGGCCACGGGCCAGCGCCCGGAGTGTAACCGCTCGGCTTCCGGATCGGCGAAACGATCCTACGCCGCCGACCCGCACGTGCAGGCAGGGGCGCCGGCTGCGCTGGAATGCCGCGGCCGGGATGCCTGGCCCACCCCCCCTTACCGCGCGCCGACCGTGGCCGGCTTCGGCACCGCCGACTGCGGTACGGCGGGGATCAGATCGGCCGGCCGGCCGACTACCCCGGTCTTCGCGGCGTCGATACTCACGTCGTAATCGCGCAGGATTTCTCCCATCGTGTTTTGCAGATTCACGCGGGCGTGCATGTACTGGTTCAGCGCCTGCACCTCGGCCAGTTGCCGGGTCGTGGTATCACGCTGGGTGATGACCACGTCCAGAATGGTGGCGGTGCCCAGTTCGTATTTGCGGCGGGTTCCGTTCGACGTCTGCTCCTGCAACTGCCGGGCTTCCACGCTGGTGTCGTAGGCCGAGCGCGCCTGGGAAAGCGCCACGCGCGAATTGATCACGCTCTGCCGGATGCTGTTCCGCAGCTGGTGGTCCTGGATCTGCTGCTGCCGGTAATTCAACTGATCGGTGATGTAGTCGGCCTGGGCCGCGCGGTTGCGGATATTAAAGGTCAGGCTGACCCCGGCGCTATAGTTGGGGAAATTGCGGCCGAACAGCTGGCTGAGCACCGTTCCGTAGCCGCCCAGGAAGAAGCCATTCACGTCCGAGGGGGTCCGGCTGACGAACTGCGTCTCGCCGGTGGGGAGCGTTGTAGGAACGGGCAGCGCGTTCACCTGCCCCGCGAGGCCGCTGTTCGACATGGAAGCGAATGCCGTGAGCTGCGGCAGCATCGCGTCCCGCACGCCGAGCGTGGTGACGCGCGCATCTTCCAGGCCAATGCTGCTCTGCTCCACATCCGGGCGGTTCGCAATGGCGTTCTGGATGAGGTCCTGAATCGGCTGGATGGCTTCGTGGGTCGGAACCTCGAACTGGTCCGTCGGGATGATCCGGGCGTTGACGATTTCGAGATTATTCAGCCCGCCGCGGGTCAACACGTTCTTAATGATCGTCTCCTGCTGCAGAACCTGCGTTTCGGCAGTGGTTACGTCCTGCTGTGCCGATTTCATTTCGGCTTCCGCCTGGATGATGTCGATGGGAGCGATGGCGCCGAGTTGGGCGCGCTTCTGATTGTCCTCGTAGAGCTTCTTGTCGAGATTGAACGTCTCCTGCTTCACCTTGAGGGCCTGGTCGTAGGAAACGAGGTCCCAGTACAGGCTGACCACACTGGACACCGTCGCCATCACCTGGTTCTTGAAGGTAAGGTCCGAGATGTGCAGCTGGTTCTTCGCCACGCGGATGGAGCGGTTGTTGACGGACGGCCGGAATCCCTGGAGCAGGTTCTGCTGGATGGAAAAGGAAAGGCTCGCCTGGTTATACGGGCTGAACATGTTGAACGGCGAGTTCTGGGTCACACCGAGAGTGTTGCCCATTCCGATCTGCAGGGTGGTACCGGTAAGGAAACCCTGCTGGATTCCGAAGTTGGAGCTTTTGTACTGCGAAACCAGAAAATTCGTGCCGGTGATATTGGTGGCGGTTTCGATCGTGGTGTTGTGGACGAACTGGCCGTTCACGAAGAACACCGGGTCGAGGTTGGGAATGCTGGACCCGGCGAGCTGGACGCTGAGGCCGCTGAGCACGCCGCCCTGGCCGCTTCCCACGCTTTGGCCCGTGCCGCCAGACCCGAGTGCGTTCGAGGCCAACACGCCGAGCTGGGCCGAAGACGGTCCGGTCGAAATGCTGTTCGAGACGTTGCGCAACAACTGCCCCGATTTGGCCCGCAACAAATTGGCTTCAGCCAGTTTAGGGTTGTACCGGCTGTACTCCAGATCGAGGTTGTTTTCGAGCGCCAGCGCGATCGCGTCGCGGAGCGAGAGGTAGATGTTGCCAGCCCGCATCAGCTTTTCCAGCCGCAGCGAATCCGTATAGCTCGTTTCCGCGATCGGGTGGGCCCGGTAGTTATTCGTTACCCAGCCTACGACGCCGGGTTCCTGCCCGCTGTACAGGGTTTCCTTCTGTGCGAAACCCGGAAGGGCCATCGCGGAACAGAGCAGGACCGAAAGTATCGATCTGGCAATTGACATATTGTTTATAGACCTCGAAAGCTCCATTATGAACGCAAATCACGGGCCGCCGCCGGTCCGCCTGTAAATGCTTCTTTTCGGTATACGTTAAATGCCAGCCGGCAGTTCGGGAATTGTCGCAAACTGTCCGTTTTTGGGACGCACCCGCCGCCGCCGGACATGCCATCTCTCCCTTTTAGACGCCGGTGGCGAGAGAAACTTAACCCTTTGACGGAATTTCGCCTCGAAACCGCCGGGGCGCTACAGTAGTCACTAGATATATGCGGAGCCTGCTGGTTTTCCTGGCATTTGCCGCGGCAGTCTGGGCCGCCAACGTCAAGCTCTACTTGAAGGACGGCAGCTATCAGCTTGCCCGGGAATACAAGGTGGAATCCGACCGCGTGCGTTTCTACAGTATCGAACGCAGCGATTGGGAAGAGATCCCCCTGACCATGGTGGATCTGAAGAAGACGGAAGCCGATGCGGCGGCGCACCAGGCGGAGATCGCGAAGGACGCGAAGATCCTGACCGAGGAAGACAATGCGCGCCAGGAGGCCGAAAGAGAGGTCACGCGGATCCCGCAGGATCCGGGCGTTTACTGGCTGGATGGCGACAAGGCCAAAGTGATGACGGCGGCCGAGGCCAGCGTGAAGACCAACAAGGGCCGGGCGATCCTGAAGGCGATCGCGCCCATGCCGATCGTTAGCGGAAAGGGAACCCTGGAGATCCCCGGACCGCACGCCACGGCCGTCTTTACGAACCCGAACCAGGAATTCTTTATCCAGCTATCGGAACATGAGCGCTTCGGTATTGCAAAACTGCTGACCAAAGGCGACATCCGGATCGTCGAGAACCTCACCTTCCTGCCCGTGGTCAAGGAGACCCAGGAAGACATGACCATGGTGCCTACCTTCGACAAGCAGTTGACGGACGACAACCTGTACAAGATATGGGCGCGCGAGCCCCTGCCGCCCGGTGAGTACGCCGTGGTGGAGTACACCGAGGGCAAGCTCAACGCCCAGATCTGGGATTTTGCGATCCAGGGGAAATAAGCGCTGATCACAGGCGGACACCGCAAAGCCGCGCCGACGCACAACCCGCAGACCGCGAAGCCCATGGCGGCGCAGACGAACAGCCCGCGCACGGCACTGTCCGGTGTGGCATGCGGCGAGACCGGACGCGCCAATCGGACCATGGGCTTCCGCCCGCCTCGCGGGGTAGTCTGCGGCGTTTGCGACCGGGCGATGACAAGCGGGACGATCCGCCGGTCACTCGTGTCTCAGCGCCACCATCGGGTCAACCCTTATGGCCCGTCGTGCCGGGAAGTACGATGCCAGGAGTGCCACACCGACCGCAGCCAGCACGCTGATCGTGTAACTCAGGGGATCGCGCGGGGTGATGCCGTAAACGAATCGGGAGATCAGGCGGGAAGCGGCTACAGCCCCAGCCAGACCGATGAGAGCGCCGCTTGCGCTCAACGCCAATCCCTGAAGCAGCACCAGCCACATCACCTGATTCCGACCGGCGCCCAGCGCCATCCTGACGCCGATTTCGTGCGTGCGCCGGCTGACGGCGTAAGCGACCGTAGAGAACAGGCCGGCGGCTGCCAACGACATCCCCAAAAAGCTGAGGCCCAGCAGCAGCAACGCCATCATCCGCTCGTGCGAGAGTACTTCCCGCATGTAACTGGCAAGCGTTACGGCGCCGACGATCGGAAGATTCCGGTCCACCGCCGTGGTCGCTTTCAGGATCGATGGCGCCAAATCCCGGGGGTCGCCTGCCGTTTCCACCGATAGCCAGCATTCGAACGAGAATTCTTGATTGAAAGGCAGGAACAGATACGGTTGGGGCGGTTCATGGATGTCGACGTATTTCCCTGTCTCGACTACGCCCACGATCTGGTAGTCCTTCCTGCCCACCCGGATGGATCTGCCCACGGCATCGCCGCCGCGCCAGAACCGCTGGGCCATCGCATCGTTAATGATGACAACCGGCGGTCGCGACGGTCCGTCGAATTCGTTGAACTCCCGGCCGCTCAGCATGCGCGCGCCTACCGTGCTGAAGAACCCCGGACCCGCCGTGTTGAAGCGTATTTTGAAACGGTCGCTTCCACGGGGCGGTTCCACGCCCGGTATGATCACCGCTTTCGTTTCGCCCCCTTCATCGCCAGTCAATGGCGGACGGCGCGAATAGCTGGCCCGCACTACGCCGGGAACCGCGGCCGCACGCGCCGCCAACTGGGGATAGATCGCCGCCGCCTGCTCTTCGGTATAACCGTAAAGAGGCGGAGGGGCCACCTCCATCATCAGGAGGTTTCTATTCACGTCGAATCCGGGGTTGATCCGCTGGCTATAGATGAGGCTTCTCAGCAGCAGAACCGAGCCGGAGAGCAATACTACGGATAACGCGACCTCTCCTACTACAAGGAGGTTTCGCAATGGCAGATGCCGCGCGCTCCCCCGGGTCCGCGCCTCTGCTCCCTTGAGTATTCCCGTCATGTCGCGCCGCGCGGCATAAAACGCGGGCGCTTGCCCAAAGATGACGGCCATCAAGAGAGACATGGCGGCCGTGAACAGCAGCACGCGCAGATCGAGACGCAGACCGGCCGCTGCCAGATCCGGTGTCAGAGCGGGCAGGGACTTCATCAGAAGCCATGCCAGAGAGACTCCGAGCAGTCCGCCTCCCAGCGACAGCACAAGCCCTTCCGTAAGCAGTTGCCGGACCAGCCGGTTCGGGGCCGCTCCCAACGCCCGGCGCATCGCGATCTCCCGCTGCCGCTTTTCCATCTGCGCCAGCAGCAGGTTCGCCACGTTTGCGCATGAGATCAGCAGCACCAAACCCACCATGGCCATCAGATAGATACCGAACTGCAACTCGTTATCGCCCGCTGCGCTTGCAGGCGACGCAGCGAAATTGCCACCTCGATTCGTCGCGGAGGACGCAAGGGCCAGACGCTTGGCAAGTAGCTGAAGTTGTGCGCGAGCGTCCGCGATTGATGCGCCAGGAGTAAGCCGCCCGACCACTTGGAACCAGCGGCTGTCGCGTGCGATGTAGCTATCCTCTTCTCCCGGGACCATAGTGGCCCAGCCGCCCGTCGTGACCCAGACGTCGGGCGACCAGCCACGCCGAAGGCCGCCAAAACCGCGCGGAGCTACACCTATTACGGTGAATTGCTTCCCATCGAGCAGCGTCATCTTACCCGGCAGGGCCGGGTCGCCGCCGAAGTACTCCTGCCACAGGCGGTGGCTCAGCACAACTGAACGCTCCTCGGCGGCGGTTTCCTCCGGGCGCCCTGAAAATATTCGGCCCCGTTGTGCGGACACCCCTAGCACCACGAAGTAGTTCGGCGACACGACTTCGACGCTCACCTGCTTTCCCTGGCCTTCACGGCTGATGAAGCCGCCCCGGTTTCCATATGCCAACACGCCCGAAAACGCGCGGATTTCGGCGGCCACATCGCGGAAGTCGGGGTAGGAGGACATATCCGAATCGGGTTCCTTCGGCCAGCTCGTTCGGATCGCAACGAGGCGCTCCGGATCTTTCACGGGCCATGGCCTCAGCAGTTCGCTATCGACGACACTGAAGATCGTTGAGTTCGCGCCGATCCCCAGTCCCAGCGACAACAGGGCCGTAGCGGCGACCCCGGGGTTCTTTCGCAAGACGCGCAGCCCATACCGCAGGTCCTGGATGAAGCCTTCGACCAGATTCACTCCGTTCGCGTCCCGGCATTCTTCTTTGGCGTGATCGACGGAGCCGAATTCCGCCTGTGCCCGCCGCATCGCTTCGTCGCGTGGGACTCCCCGGCCTGCCAGATCATCCGCGTAGGCCGCCATATGAAAACGAAGTTCCGCGCCCATTTCGCTTTCCATCCGGGGACGCCGCCATAGCGCGGCGCACCAGGAACGGATCCGGTTCCAAATCCTCATATTTCCTCCGGTTCAGTCCGCATGATGCCCGCAATGACCTCGGCCATCCGGTTCCACTTTTCGGCTTCGGTCTTCAGCCGGCGTCTTCCCGGCGCCGTGAGGCGGTAGTATTTGGCCTTCCGGTTGTTCTCCGATTCGCCCCAATCGCTCGTGATCCAGCCCTGATGCTGCAAACGGTACAGCGCGGGATAGAGCGAGCCCTGCTGTATTTCCAGGCGGTCTTTCGAGATCTGCTGAATGCGCAGCAGAATGCCGTATCCGTGAAGCGGCCCGAGCGAAACCGCCTTCAGGATCAACATGTCGAGCGTGCCCTGGAGCAGATCAAGAGGTTCTTCGGCCATGCTCTCTCCTAGACGTCCTAGGAGGAGTATGGGGTCTTATTTTCCCTGTGTCAAGAGGCCGGGCCGCGCAGCTGGATTCTACTCCAGCGTCAGCACCGCCACCTCCAAGCCTCGCAGCCGGATCGTCTTCGCGCCGGGCGCTTCGGTTTTCGGCTCGCCGGCCTCGGTTTCGCGGTTCACCACGCGCGCCTGCTTCACTAACTGCGGCATCTCGATTTCGATGTCGCGGTCGCGCTTGTTGACCAGCAGCACCTTGTGCTCGCCGGCGATCGAGATGTAGGGCAGCGCGTAGACGTAAGGCGACGTGCTCCGCCCTTCGACGATGCGGTCTCCCGGGCCGAAGTTGTCCTTCAGGAGCTGCAGCACGCGAAAACGCGCGTTCGGCGCGCCGGTGTTCCAGTCCACCATGGAGACGCTGGGGAACTGGGTGGGGTACCCGACCAGTTGCGACTCGCCAGCGATGTCGATCCCCAATTCCGCCAGGTGGCCGAACACGTAGGCATAGCAGGCGCCGGAGAGGTTCCAGTAGGAATCGGGTATGGGCTCGCCACCCTTGGGATCCCCGGGCAGAATCGAGCCGATCTCGTTGACGGTGGTTCGCGTCGAAGGCGAGTAGCGCTTGCGGATCTCCTCGATGTAGCGGGCCGTCGCGAGGAACCGGTCGGCCTGATCGAAATAGGTGAACTGCTGGACCTCGGGAGACTGGTCCGGAGTCGGCGTCGCATAGAAGTGGTACGAGATCATGTCCAGCGGAACGCCGGGCTGGTGATGCCGCGGGTTGAGGAAATACTCGAACATGTGTGCGTCGCCTGACGGAAACGCCACCGACACGCCCACGAACTTCATGGCCGGCGCGACCTTGTGGATCGCCGAGACGATGGCGTCATAGCGGGCGGTGTATTGCTCGGGCGTGGTCTGATGTTCGATGTCCGGTTCGTTGAGCACTTCCCAGTAGGCGATTGGGAAACGATGCCCGGATTCGTGCCGCTTGCCGAGTTCGTCGGTGAAGCCGCCGTTCATATACCAGCTCACCAGGCGGGCATAGTATTCGCCCAACTCCTTGCCCGTCGGGTCGCGGAGTTCGGTTCCCTGGGTGTAGTTCCACACGGCCTCGTCGGCGTCGTTCGGATACTCGACCGGCTTGGCCGTGCGGAACATCCATGCCGGGATGGTGCTGAAGTTGAGGATGACGGGGTGGCCCTTGGTGGCTTCCAGGAAGTCGATCGTCATCGGATCGATGAGCGAGAAGTCCCATGAGGTCGTCTCGGCGCCCGGAGGTTCGAGTTCGGCAACACCAAGCCGGGGGTAGGGAAGCCAGGGCACGTAGCGCACGTACTCGGCGCCGAGCTTTTGCAGTTCCGCAAACACGCGGTCGTGAATGGCCGACCCGCGGCGGAGGGGCGGATTGACCACGACCTGAAGCGTTGCGGTGGTGTTCGAGACCCGTTGCACGCGGTCCCAGGAGATTCTGACTGTCTGCGCGGCGGCGTATCCCGCGGCTGCCGTGAGCAGGACGGCCGCGGTCGTAAGCGTTCGACTCGACATGCGATACCTCAGATGCGGGCTGTTTCGAGACCCAGCAGTTGACCCAACTTTTCGATCGTGCCGGCGATGTGGCCGACGCCCACGGCGCAATGGTGTGCCGGCGCCTCGGCATTCCAGCGTTCGATAAATTTCCGCGCGCCGCCGGGGAAGCGATAGCGGCTGTTCGTATTACCGATTTCGAGAACCGGGCCCGCCACCGACTCGCCTTCCGCGGTGAGCAGTTTGATGCCGCCGGATGCGGTCTCGACCACCGAAAGCAGCGTCACCGGCCCGTGCTTCACCGACATCTCGACAGAGAGCCCGCGGCCCACCTTGCCGTGGTAGACGCCCAGCGGACGGACTTTGGTTTTGCCTTCCGCGATGGCGATGTGGCCGGGGCCGTCGTGCCCCATAAGCACGACATCGTCCCGGTAATCGGTCGCGTAGTATTCCGTGAACGAGCCGCCCGCGCCCAGCGCGTCCATGATCTTCATGGCCTGCGCGTTCTTGACCTCGTACTCGCCGGCTACGGGTATTCCGCGCGCCGTCAGCAGGCTGGTGCCGAGGATGATCGAGCTGATGGCGTCTTCGTTTTCCGGAACGCCCGAGCCCTGATAGTAGTAGGCCAGCGAGCCGATCGCATGCAACTCGACCAGCCGGTCGAGCGCTACGGAGGTTCGGGCGGCGCGGCCCAGTTCCTCCGCCGGACAGTCGGGCTGGACGTCGAACGCCAGTTGAAACTCCTGGACGCGGGCATCGATCTGCTCGCACGAGACCTCGCGGCGCAGCTCTGCGAGTTCGTCCACCTCGATCATTTCCATGTGACCGCCGAACGCGGCGCACTGGCGTGTCAGGTCGGAGTAGATGTCGAGCATGCCGCCGTAGTAGTGGCCCATCAGCCCGAGGCGGTTGTGCTCCATCACGTTGGCGACGCGCGCGGCGTCGATCCAGCCGTCGATTTCGTCCCAGGCGGGCGGGTCGTCTTCGAGCATTCCGGTGACTTGAAAGAACGGAACGCCGCAGCGGCGGAAGACGTTGGCGATCTCGGGAACCGGGCACGCCTGGCACCAGCTCAACCATTCGCCGGTCATCCGGCCGCGGTCGTTCATGCGGTTGAACCCGGCGTAGTCGATCGCGGCTCCCGGCGACAGATTCAGGATGATAACCGGGACCTTCGCGCGCCGCACCACGGGAAGCACGGTGGAGGAAAGGGCGTAGGTGGAGATGTGCAGGAAGATGAGGTCCACGTCCGCTTCCCGGAACCGGTGCCCGGCGGCGGCCGCCTTCTCCGGCGTGTCGATCAGGCCCAGGTTGCAGAGCGAAACGCCGCGGGCTGCGATCTTCTCCGCGACGCGACGGTTGTAGCGCGTGAGTTTCTCGTGCAACCCCTCGAACTGGGGCCAGTACGTGTCGAGCCCGATGCTGAACAGCCCGGCCCGAAGCGGATACGATTCGCCCGGCATAGATTCAAGCCTAACCCGCGGCGTGCGGCTGCGCGTCATCGCGGCGGATCCAGCGATAGGCGGCCATCGAATTTCTCCAGAAATACTTCTCCGAGGCGGCGCGGCCCCGGGTCTCGAAATACGCCCTCACGATTTTGACAATCGAGGGCAGGTTGTCCACGGCCAGCGCGTTCGGCCAGTCGCTACCGAAAAGCAGGCGGTCCTCGCCGAAGGTCTCGAAGAAGTAGTCGAACAGCGGTTTGTAAGCGGCGGCGCCGGTGATCGGGCGCCCTCCCTCGTACTGCAGCGCCTGCGAGATCTTCACGTAGACTTGGGGACGCCGGGCAAGTTCGCGTAGGGTTGTCTCTACTTCGGTTCTGGCGGCGGGCTCAAGCCGTTGCATCATGCCGGGAACGTGGTCGAGGATCACGCGGAGCCCCGGGACGCGGTCGGTCACCCGCAGAATAGACTGCATCAGGTCAGGCCGCGGATTGGCCGTGTCGAGCACCAGGCCGGCCTGTTGCAGCAGCTTGAGGCCTTCGATGAAAACGGGATTCTCCACCTGTCTGCCGAGATCGTAGCCCCAGAGGTTGCCGTAGCGGATGCCCAGGAAGAGCGGATTCTTGTGGTAACGGTCGAGGAACTCGCGGAATTCGGGCTTTTCCGGCTGGAGATTGCCGACTGCGCCGACCATCATCGGAGCCGGCGCTTCCGTTTCGAGGACCCACAGGTTGTCCTCGATCCACGGGCTGGCTTCGATCTCGATCGCACCCACGATGCCGAGCGGCGCGGCGAGGCGCCGGTAGCGGGCGGGCAGTGCGGGTTCCTTGTTAGGACCGCCGCCGCTATACGGCACGCCCTGGGGGCGGTTCTGGTCGAACAGGTGAATGTGGCAGTCGACGATCGGGACCGCGGGCGCCTGCGCGGCGGCAGCGGCCCCGGCGGCCGCGGCGAGAAAACTCCGCCTGCTCGTCATCGGAGTCGATGATACAACAAGTTGCTGCCCGCTTTACGGGCGCACGATGGAATAGAGCGACGTTCGCGCGGCGATGAAGAGCGTCCGCGAGTCCGGGCCGCCGAAGACCAACTGCGTGGCTCGCTCGGGCACCCGGATGGTGTCAACGAGTTTTCCCGACGGATTGTAGACATACACGTCGCCCGCGGCGATGTAGACGTTGCCGCGGCTATCCACCGTCACCGCTTCGCCCCCCTGGTTCGCAAATACCTTGAGGCCGTTGAGGCTGCCGTCCGGGCCGACGGTTCCTTCCCAGGTGGTGATCTCGGCTTCGCTGGTGATGTAAGCCTTGTGTCCCGACGGTGCCGGCGCGATGCCGAAGCCGCGCAGCAGCGGGCTGCTCTTGATCCCCCAGCTCATCGCGCCTGTCACGAAATCCTCTCCGGCGGGGATGAAGGTGGTGCCGTCGGGAGAAACGTATTGGCGGTAGGGTTTGGCCAGGGCGGCTGGATTCACGCGCCAGTCGCTCACCGGCAGGAAGGCCTGCATCCCGGGCCGCGGAGCCACGGGTTCGGGCTTCAGAACAGTGATCTCGTCGCCGGGAGCGCCCGGTTGGAAGGAATACACGATGCCCGCGCCGGAATACGAGACCACCATCAGGTTTCCGGCCTTATCGAACGCAAGATTGACGGGGTCGAGCGGATTGTCGCGGACGGTGGAAAGCTGGCGCGTTCCGGCCGACCAGCGGTAGATCGTCTGCCGCCGCGCATCCACAAAGTAGAAGTTGCCCGACGGGTCCACCGCGCCTCCGGAGATGTTGTAGAAGCCGCCCGCGAGCTTTTCGACCGTTTGCTGCGGGCGTGCGGGGGGCGCGTTGCCCGAAAGATCCAGCCAGGAGAATTCGCGATTCCGGATCCCGGCGTTGTGCGTCTGGTCGTGCACCGCCGCGTCGAACGAGACTTTGCTGTTGCTGTAGCAGTGCAAATTGCGGAAGTGGATGTCCTTCGAGCGCGTGACCTTCACCGCGTAGGGGAACGGCTGAAACATGCTGATGACGCGGTAGATGTGGAAGTTGGCGAACGTGAGGTTGCTCGAGTCCTCGATTTCGAGCGGCAGCGCGCCGCCGCCCTCGCCGCGCTCCTCTTCGGTCTGGAGCGCGTAGATCCGCCAGCCCGACGCGCGGCGGAAAACGATCTCGTTGCGGACGTGGTGCTCGCTCGACATTTCGTAAATGCGGCCTGCGGTCGAGGTGTCCGAAACCAACATGCCTGCCTGCGCGAACGTGCTGGGGGTCCAGATGTCGAAGAAGGTGCCGCCACCGCCATCCGTCACCCAGAGGCTGGGATACTGGCCGTCCCAGCGGCGGTTGAGCTCGGGGTCGGCGGTGTGGGTGTTGTTGTAGGGGTTCTCGCGGCGGCCGTCGAGTGCCGATGTACCGTGACCGCCGAGGAAGCGAACATCGTTCATCAGCGATTCGGCGCCGGCCATCCATTTGGCCGCGACCGCGCGGGGATTTATGCCGTTCGTGTAGAGGCCGATGCCGGTCACGATGTTGGCGCCGCCCTTCGGCGCCTCGATCATGGCTTTCGGCGAGCCCACGCCTTGAAACGCGGGCGTGCCGTCGCGGAGCACCAGTTGTGTCGCGTCCGGGTGCATGCCGATCAGCACGGTGTCAGGGCGGAGCGCGAGGGTGTCGCTCAGGATGTACTTCCCCATCGGGATGTAGATCGCGCGGTGCGCAGCGATGGCCTTGCGGAACGCTTCCGTGTCGTCCGTCGCGCCATCTCCTTTGGCTCCAAGGGTCCGGATGTTGACCCACGAATCGCGCGGCGGCAGGTCCGGGAGATCCGACTTCGGCGGAGCGGGAAACGCATTGAGCGCCGCTGCCTCGAAGGTGTCGCGGATCTCGCCCGGCGCTCCGATATCCGCAAAATGCAGCCCGTGGGAGAACGTCTTGACGGCATAAACTTCGCCGGGCGCCTCCATCTTGCGGCCGCTTTCCCGTAGAAGCGCGAACACGGGAACGCGGCGGCACACCGCATCCTCGAAGTTGATCTCGGTGCGCGGATTTTCTTCGAGGCTGACGACCACCGCTGGCCCGGAAATGTCTTCGAAACGCGCGTCCTTCACCCAGAGTTCGTCATGCGAGTGTTCGTCGATCGAAATGGCCGTGGGGACATTGCGGAACTTCGGCCGGATGAGCGTGAGCCCGGCGGCGCGTTCGCGGATGGCGGCTTCGCGCTGGCCTTCGAATTCGGCATCCACGGCGGTGAACTGCCACCCCGGGGAAGGCGTTCCCGTCCAGATTCCATAGCGGCCGCCGTGGAAACTCACATCCTCCATCACGTTGCCGGTTTCGTGCACGCCGGCCAGGCCGCCGCCGATCTGAAACTCCATGTGGGCGAGGAAACAGTGCTGCGCATATCTTCCGCGCACTCCGACGGCTCCGGAATTCCCCGGCCGGATTTCGATATCGATGTTGCTCAGCCCGGAATAAAACGTGCCGGCGCCGGCATCCCTGGGGCGCGCGTCGGCTGCGGCGCCGCGGCGCCCTCCGGCGAAGAAGACGAGGTAATTCTCGTTGTCGGGATCCTGGTAGCCCGGAGTGTTTTCTCCGAGCACGAACACCGGGCGGCGCGCGCCGTATCCGATCAGACGGATGGCCGGCCAGACGTTCAACGTTCGCGTGAGCCGGTAACGCCCTTCGGGGATGAAGACCACGCCTTCGCCCGTGGTCTCCTGCACCTTGTCGATGGCCTTCTGAATGGCGGCGCTATCGTCGGCGATGCCGTCCGCGGCGGCCCCGAAACCGTCTTTCGTCAGATATACGGCCTTGCCATCGTCCAGGCGGACGGTATAGTAGGAGGCTGCCGGAGCCGCGGGCGCGGCGAGCAGCAGGGTGAGGACCAGCAGGGACCGGGTTCGCATGGAATTATCCTGATCGCAGACGGTATCATCATGCGGCTCCGGTTGTATGGGAAGAAGCGTTCGGCATCCGCAGCCAGGAATCGGCGCCGCCCTCCAGCGGGCGGACGCGCGTGATCCCGAGAGCGATCAGGAGGAGCGCCGCACGGGCGCTCGAGGCTTCGTTCGGTCAAGTGCAGAAGAGGACGATGTCGCGATCCCGGGGAATCTCGCTGTGCCGGGACGGCAAATCCTCCGCTGGAATGTGGATCGCACCGGGGATCGGGCTGGTGATCCCGGTCAGCCTGCTCCGCACGTCCACGATCAACACATCCTCGCCGGAGTCGAGCTTTTGCCGGAGTTCCCCGGCGGTGATGCGGGAGACCGAGAGTTTCCTCATCAAGCGGCGGCGCTGCAGGAACTTCCAGATGAGCCAGGCGGCAGCGGCTCCGAGGACGATCACGATCAGCCCGCGTCCCATCCGGGCGGCATACTGGGCGGCGATTTCGAGCTGATTGCTGAAAATGTAGCCGGCCGCTACATAAGACGACATCCAGATCAGCGAGCCCAGACCGTCGAACAGCAGGAATTTGGCGCGCCCGGCGCCGGAACTTCCGGCCAGCGGTGAGGCTACGGCATTCAATCCCGGAATGAATTTCGCCACCAGCAGGGACGCCATACCGTAGCGAACGAAGATGTTCTCGGTGTGGCGGACGCAGGAATCCGGCTCCAACGCGATCCGGCAGATAAAGCGCAGAACGCCGGCCCCGCGCCGTCTCCCCAGCTCGAACCAGATGTTGTCCGCAATCAGACAGGCGAGCAGCCCGCAGGCGAGGATCACGTGCAATTCGAGGCGGCCGGTCCGCGCAACGGCTCCCGCCGCCAGCAACAACGGAACCGAGGGCAGTGGAATGGCACCTTGCTCGGCCAGAAGCCAAAGAAATATCAGAAGATAGCCGTGCTGAATCAGAAAATGTACGATGTGTCCCATCGATCTCCGGGGGCGCCGCCAGGATTCCGCAGTATACCTGATTTGACTAGATTTCCATTGCACTGACTACCCTGCTGTGCTACATCTTGGGCGGAAGGTTGCGGGGGTTGAGCCGGTAGCAGTGTTCCATCCGGTGAGCCCGGGAGTCTCTGGCCTTCCAAATGCCGGAGTATCGCGTGCCCCGGTTCCACGATCGGCCGGGCTCGGCGGGAAAGGCAGGCGGACCATGGAGAGCGTGGAGTTGCACACAGATCGGGCTGTGATCCGGAGGACCTTGCTCGCCGCCGGGCTGGGCGCGGCTCTCGGGATACAGGGGTGGCGCCTGGCGCTGGCGCTTGTGGTGCCATGGTATGGCGCGCTCTGGATTTGGATCGGACACCTTTTTCTTGGCATCAGTGTGGGCATGACTGCAGGCATTGCACGCTGGTGGAAGCGTGGGCCCGGATTGGGACTGGTATTCGGCGCCATCTCCGCTCTTGGCGCGCTGTCGATGGGAATGAGGTTTGTCCCTTACGGTGCGGCGGCTTTGACAGTGTGCCTGGCATCCGGGATCCTGACGGCCCTGATTGCCGATGCCGTTTTTCCCGCTACTTTGAGGCGGCGGAAATCGGAAAAAACCGCTGTCCACGACGCCCAAAGGCGCGATTCGCGTAAGCCGGCTTACCGCGCTTCGGGCGAAGTGGGGCTCCGGCTTGCCCGTGAGGCCCGAATCCTCGAAAACCTGCAGCGCGAACGGGTCCGGCGCCGAAAACCGGGGTACAGCAAGACCACCGAAGACCGGATCGTCTGGAGCGAACTGCTGGAACTCGAACTGCAGGACATTGACGAGCGCATGGAAAAGATCTGCAACCAGACCGAAGATCCGTCGAAGAATGGGCAGTGAGTACGGGCATTTCACTATCCGGCCGACCGGCCGGCATTACCGCGCTCAAGTGAAACGGCCGCGGCCGGAGCCCGGCGCGCCGCACCCGCCGCCGGTGGAAAAGGCCGACAGCATGCGCTCCGTCTCGGTCGAGCGGCATTCCGGGCATTCGGTTTCCCGATCGGCATCCTGCATCCGTCGAAGCTGTTCGAACGTTTTGCCGCACTTGCGGCACTTGTATTCGTAGAGGGGCATATTCAGTCTTACTTACAGGTGATGCACGTTTCGGGCCGGACGTGACACTACCGGGTGGAAAAGTAGCGTTCGAAGAACTTCAGCCGGGCGGCGCTGCCCGCAACCGGAATCGCGTCCATGCGATCGCCGAGATTCATCGTGGTTTCGGGTTTTTCCTTCACCGAGGGCCAATGCGCGAGCCCTTTGCCGTTGGGATCGCCGGTGGTGGCGAAGTTCACCCAGTACGACGATACTTCGGCCTCGATTTTCCGGTCCGCCGCTGTGAAGGGCCGGTCCGACCGGTTCAGGGAATGCAGCGCGTAGGGGACTTCGGAGCTGTGGAATGCCCCGTACTTTTCGACGTCCGGCCCGGGCAGCGCGTGGTTCCAGAAGTAGTTGTAGGCATTGGTTTTTGCGGTCTTCGCACGCCGGACGGCCCAAAGGTACATGGAAACGCGCTCCTGGTCGCGGGCGGATTCGTTCTGGGCAGTGCCGGCTTCGGCGTCGGATGTTGCGGGGTATAGTTCCAGGAAGGTATGCGCCTCGCCGGCGAATCGCCGCCGGGCCTCTTCCTCGAATGCAGCAAGCGTCACGGCCGGATGCGGAACGGCGCCGCCCTCATCCGCATTGCAGCCGGTCAGAGTGGGCACATCGTTCTGCTTGCCCTGCGCGAAAACTTCATCGATGGACGCCGGCAAAAAATAGCCGTCCACTACCGGCCCGAAGCGGAAGCCGGAAACCGGGGCGGTCAACTCCTTCCATGGCATCGCGCGCAGTTCGGCCAGGGAGTGCGCGCCCTTCGCCTCGGCGAAGCGGAAGCCATCCTTTTCGGCGTCGGCCAACGTGCGGGGGCTGCGGCCGCCGCCCACGCCCGAGCCGCTTTCGGCGATGGCGCGGTGGAAGAGCCCGCGGGCCAGAGGGGACGCGGTGAGCGAATGCGTGTTCGAGGCGCCGGCCGACTGCCCGGCGACGGTGACGCGATCCGGATCGCCGCCGAATCCCGCGATGTTGGCGTGAATCCATTGCAGCGCCGCGACCAGGTCGAGCAGCGCGTAGTTGCCGGAAGCGTGGCGATCCGACTCGGCAGTCAGTTCGGGGTGGGAATAAAAGCCCAGGACGCCCAGCCGGTAATTCACTGTGACCACCACCAGGCCTTGCCTCGCGAGGCCCTCGCCGTCATAGGCCGCCACCGATCCGGAACCCTCGGTGTTGCCCCCGCCGTGAATCCACATCAGTACGGGCAGTTTGGCGTTGGCGCTGCCGGCGGGGGTCCAGACGTTGAGGTAGAGGCAGTCCTCGCTGATCTCGCCGTGGGCCATAAACTCGTGGGTCCAAGGCTTCCGCTCTTCCACGATGTTCTGAATGCAGCTGGCGGAGAAATGGTCGGCCTTTCGTGTCCCCTGCCACGCGGCGGGGGCGACCGGGGCATGCCAGCGCAATTTGCCGACGGGCGGGGCGGCGAACGGGATGCCCTTGTAAACGGTCACGGACGGGTGGTCGCCGGGAACGCCCGCAATCAGGCCGGCTTTCGTGCGCACCGGCTGCCGGAGGGCGGCGGACGCCGGAAGCGCCGCCGCCACTCCGATAAGGAGGCAAAGGACTCGTTTCATACTCTCCTGATCAATCTACCCTCAGCACGCGAACCGGCCCCAGCAGCCCGGAAGGGAGCAGGGGCGAATTCTCGCGATAGAACTGCTGCGTGGTGTAAGTGTACTTCTTCCGAACGGCGGGCTGCTGATCGCCGATCAGCCGGTTCACCCAGAGGTTGGTCACCTTGATCTCGACCGAGTTCGCCCCGGGCTTGAGCGCGCCGGTGACATCCACCCGGAAGGGAGTCTTCCAGAGGACGCCGAGCGGTTTGCCGTTGACCGAGACCTGTGCGAGATTCTTCACGTCGCCCAGGTCGAGCCAGATCCGCGAGCCCGTGCGGAACCAGGCGGCGGGAGCGTCCACGTTCTTCGTATAGGTGCCGGTGCCGGAGAAGTACTTCACTCCCGCATCGGAATTTGCGGCCCACGAACTCAAGCTGTCGAGCGTGATCTTTGCGGGTGCGCCGCGATCCGGCTGGAAGGCGACCTCCCACGAACCTTCGATGGTCGCGACTTCGCTTTCCGCGAGCTTCGGCAGGATATGAGATGGCGCCGAAGCCGGTTTGCGGAAGACTACGAAGACTGCGCCATACGGCTCGAGTTGCAGCGGCACCATGGTCCGTCCTGCGGAAGTGTCATAAGATACCGGCTCCCGGACGCCCGTATCGGCATGCCACAATTCGGCAGCCTTGCCCTGCACGCGGAAGCTCGCCTGCACACTTTCGGATCGCGCGTTGCGGTTGTCTACCCAGTAGATTTCGCCATCCGTCAGCTTGCGATGCACGTACAGGAAATTGGAGTCGGCCTGCGGCTTGGTGTACTCGAAATCGGGAGCCACGCTCAGCGAGGCGAGGGCCTGTGCGAGCGTCTGCCCGGCATAGACTTTGCCGCGGCCACAGCTCTGCACGCCGTCGCCCGAGCCGAACAACTGGCCGGCGATCCGCTGCACCTCGGCCTGGTCGTCGGCCAGGCTGGGGCTGTCGATGGGCTTGGGTCCCGCGATCACGGCGCCCGCGTCCACCAGGTCGCGGATCTTGCGCAACACCGGCAGCGACATGTGGCGGCTGTTGGGGTCCAGAGCCAAAACGCGGTAGCTCATCCCGCTCGGAGTGATGATGCGGCCGTCCTTTACGTCGAGACGGTGCAGGATGGCGTCGGCATTGATGTAGTCGAAGTTGTAACCCGCCGGGATGTCGGGCGATTTATTGCCGAACAGCGCGGTGATGTTCGAGTCCTCGCCGTAGAAATAGGCGATGTCGGCCGCGAACTTGCCCTGTTGCAACATGTAGGAACTCCGCGCCAGGTAGGTGACCCAGGGCTGCGCGATTTCCGCCCACGTCTCGTGGCGCGTGAACCACTGGCCGAAAGGCCCGAGCCCCAGCCCGGGGATCTTGTCGTTGACCGGCTGGTGAACCGAAGTGTGGATCACGAAGCGGTTCAGGCCCATCGCCAGTTCCTTATCGGCGGTGGGCTTCAGGGTCTCGGGCGACCACGACCACGCGCCGCTGCCGGCCGTGAGGGACTCGGCGGCGACCAGGTTCTGCCCGTAAATGTGGGCCACCGATGCGGACTCGCGGACGTCGGCATTGTAGCGGTAGACCTCCGCGTTAACTCCCGGCATCTGCGTCCACATGGCGCTCATCGGGACATCCGCGTTGCGCTTGACCTCCATGCCGTCGCCGATGAACGCGCGGCCGGATTCGTGCGATTCGCTGTAGCGGCCCATGCCTCGCTCATGCAGCAGCTGCCCGATCTCGTCGTAGTGGTTTTCGGCCACCAGGTCGGAGATGGTGCGGCGGAAATCCCACAGGAAACGGTCGCTGGCTTCGGCGCTTTCCACCACCCGCCCGGTCAGCACAGGCAGCCAGGGGCGCATATCGTAGCCGCGTCGCCTGGTGAACTCGGCGATCATGTCGTCGGTCCAGTTCTCTGCCCCGGCTTCCCAACTGTCGGTGACCACGTACTGCAGTCCGCGCTTGCCCATCAGCGGGCCGACGGTGTCCTTGTAGTTGTCCAGGTACTTATCGAAATACGCTTTGACGTAGGCCTTATTGAGCTTGTCCACCTCGAGGCCGGTCGCTTCGGGCGATGCCGGATGGTTGGTGATGCCGAGCAGCGAGTAACCGAGCCGCAGCACGACCCACTTCCCGGCGGGCGGCGTCCAGTCCAGGGATCCGTCCGGGCGCATCTTCGCCGTGAGGTCGATCACGTCGGCCTTGTGGATGGCACTGGCCGCGGGCACCGCGGGTGTGGCGAGGTCGTACAGGTCGGTGGCCGTCGAAAAAGCCGCCTTGTCCTCGAATCGGTTAACGAAAGGGGCGGTGTGCAGCACGAGTTCGGCGATGGAGGTGCCGGCCGGTCTGGTGTTGGCGGGAGTTCCACCCGGAGGCGCATTGAACCCGCGTCCGCCTTGCGGCGCCGGCATGGTGCGGAACGTCACGCGGAAGTACTTCGCGGTGACGGCCGGAAAAGCGAGCGTCAGTTCCGCGCTCGGGCTGGCCGGCAGTTGCGCGACCGTGCGGAAGGTTTGGCCATCATCCCCGGCTTCGAGGGCCCGTCCGGTGTTGCCGCCCGCGCCCCTGCCGAACCCCCTGCCGCCGCCCGCGGCGAGGACCATGCTGAGGCCGTCTATAGACTGCGGCTTCGCGAATTCAAACCGGATCCAGGCATTTTCGCCCAGGGGTGCGGGCGGGAGAGTGGACGCCTTGACGAGGTCGCCATCGGTCAGCGAGGCGAGGTCGAACGTACCGCCGCTCGAAGTGACGGCCGGCCGCAGTTCCGCGAAAGGAACGTCTCCGGCGGGCGCCCGGTATGCCACCACGGCGCTGTCGGCATAATATTCGGGCGAGGGCGTGGCCGGTTCCGATCCGAAGCCGCGGCGTCCTCCGGCGATGTTCTGAAAAGGCCCCGTCGCCGAGGGCGGTTTCGGCAGCTTCCCGGTGTAGGTCTGCCCGCCCTCGATGCGCGTTTCGCTCCAGACGAATTTCTTCATCCCCTGTGACGGCGGCACCCACGGCCCGCCGCTTTCGCTCCATCCGGGCGAGCCGGCGATGGCCATTTCCAGGCCGAGTTGGTCCGCCGTGGTCGCTGCGAACCGGAACGCGTCTTTCCATTCGGGGGTCATGTAGACCAGGCGCTTCTCGACAACCTGCGGAGTGTTCAGCGCGGCGTCGAAGTTCTGGAATCCGCCGATGCCGACCCGCTTCATCCATTCCAGGTCGAGCTTGATGCCCTCTTTGGTGATGTTGCCGTTCATCCAGTGCCACCACACGCGTGGTTTGGCGCTGTCCGGAGGATTTTGAAAGCCGCGCTCGAGAGCATCGCCCGAGTTCTGGGCGGAGACGGCCCACGTCCCCACCAGTGCGGCGAAAAGGAGTGTCCAGACGAGTTGCCTGGTTCTGCCGGCCATTCGATTACCTGCCTTTCCGCAGCGGAGCTTCGGCAATGCAGGTCCGAAACTCTCCGTAATGCTATCTCAGGGCGAGTGGGGCGGGGGAAAAGTTACCGGAGAATGTGCATCCCGGTGATATCGTCGGCCCGGCACGCTTGCGGCTGCGCCGACATTTTGCGAATGTCCGTCTGGTAAGAATCCGAATACATCACCTGACGCAGGCTGAGATCGGGAGCGAAGTGGAAGAAAATGCTGGCTCTCATGGGTGGGCCTAGCCTCTCGTTCGTTTCGACGATGATCTCGCCCGAAACCGCCATAAGTTGCTCGATGGTATTGTACGGGTCCTCGGCACGGTTCAGGCATGATCGTGGAAGGATGACCCTGGCCCGTTCCACGCCGCGCTCGAAGCCGAGAAGTTGATGATCGGGCGCCTCTGGTTCCTGCGATGCGCCTCCAAAATGGTCCGGATCGAGGACGACGAGCGTCGCCGCTTTCCAGCCATTGTTGATGCCGGCCAGGTAAATCTCGTCCACGCCATCGCGGTTCAAGTCCGCCACTTGGAGTTTGAACAAATTGCCGCTGTGCCAGTACTCGCGGAGTAAGGTCCCTTGGGAAGAGAGCAGGACGACCTGATTGGGGTAGTACACACGGTGGGAACTCGTTACTACAATGGTTCGCGGCACATGGCGGCGCAGTGCGCCGACGGCAAAACGCCGGATGCCGTAAGTCGGCGCAAACTCCTCCGTGCTCGATCGAACCCTGCGACCGGGAGTAAAGCGCCAAAGTTCCACGCCACCGTCCGAGTAGCAGATCAGCGGCGCACTTTGCGATAGATCTGCGGAAAACTTGGCGAACAGGACTTCCCGCCGCCCATCGCCATTGAGGTCTCCGATCCAGACAAACTGGGCCGGATCCTCCTGATAAGTAGGGAGAGAAAGTTGCGTGCGAAACTCGGCGCGCCACAACTCGCCTCCTTTGGAGTCGAGCACCGTGAGGCCGTAGGGATCGAGGCGGTAGCTGGCCGGGACTTCGGGCGCCAGCATATACCGTTTCAGCGTGAAGGCGGCGAGCAACAGGGGGATCAGGCTGGCGGCCACAATCGCGGCGGCGAAGTAACGCCGGTTCGTCGGCTGGACCGGCGGTTCCTCCGATGGCGCATTTCCGGATGACTCCCGGCCGGAATTTTTCCACGCCTCGAGTTCCTGGACGTTGGCGAGAACACGGCCTCGCGGTCCCGGAATCCGGCGTACGGGCAAGCCTCGTTCCTGCTCCCACATCTGCGCCGTGCGAACGCCTACGCGCAGATAGGCCGCGATTTCTTTCCAGGACGAGAGTTCCTGGACCCGAGGTTCTCCCCCTTGGCTCTCCCCGCTCATCGGAAAGGTGAGCTTATCACACGACTCGATGGGTTGCCGCCCGAGTTATGGCGAATACTACAACAGAGTTTTGCGGCATTGCGTAACTCGGCGTCTTGCTGCGCTTGGAGGGATCGGGGTGGATGCCCGAGGATGAGTAGAGAACCGGTGGGGTGAGTTCGCTGCCGGCCAGGGAAGGCTCAGCCCGGTACGGAGGAGGCCGCCGCGGGACTGGGGCTGCGGCGGCCATCGCCCGTACGAGTTTACTTCTCCCGTTTCAAGGTCATACTCCCGCCCGGGAAATCGCCGCTTTCGGCCTTGGAATTCAGCTTGATCTCATCGCCGCTGACGGTGCCATCGTGCATGATCTTCATCCCGCCGTTCGCCTCGATGGTGACGACGAATGAGAGCTTGTCGCCTTCCACTTTTCCATTCGAGATTTCGATCGGATCGCCCTGCGGCCCCTGGACGGTTCCGGTGAGCTTCGTGCCGTCCTGTTTGAAGTTAAAAGTCAGGGCAAACCCTTCGCCGTTTGGCCCCGCCATTTGACCGGTCCATTTCCCGGTCACGTCGGCAGCCCATAGGGCTACCGAGATCAGCGCCATCATTATGGCTGCCAGAGATATGCGTCGCACGGTTCCTCCTTGGATGTTCCTGGAGCTTCGGCTCAATATACCATCCCTATTTGCCGTAAACGACCAGCCGGCCGTGGGCGGGCGCGAGGTACTGCACGTCGGGCGCGCGCAGCGAGAGTGCCGCGCGGAACTGCCGCGGGTCGATCCCGTTGTCGGGGAACATATCGTAATGGCAGGGGATGGCGGCTTTCGGCCGGACCTGGGCCGCCAGCCGGGCCGCCTGGTCGTGCGACAGGTTTTTGAAGCCGCCGTTGACGCAGGTGATCATCACGTCCGGCTCGTACTTCGCGGCGGAAGCCAGCAGTTCGCATTCGGCGGTATCGCCGGTCATGTAAACGCGCGGCCCGCCGGCGAACTCGATGAGGAACCCGACGTGGTTGAGGTCGCTATCGTCCGTGGGCAGCGCGAAGGTCGCGCGGATCCGGATGTCCCGGAATTCCATCTGATGGTCCGGCCAAATGGGCAGAATCCGGCCGCTTTCCACCCCCTCGTGCCGGAAGACATCGCAGCTCGGGTGCGGTCCCACGAACAGCGCGGTGTCTTTGTGGCGAAGGCGCGAAATGGTCTCCGGGTCGGTGTGGTCCTGGTGATTGTGGGTGCAGGCGAACAGGTCCACGTCGATTTCTTCCGGCGGGATCAAAACGGGCACCTGCCGGTGCAGGTCCATGCCGGGGGGGGCGAGATTGGCGCAACTATCGGTGAGGTAGAGATCCGTGGACAGTACAGCGCCGTCCGGCGACTTGAAAATGAAGCCGTTCTGGCCCAGCCACCACATCGCGAAGCTTCCCCTGTCCGCACGGAATGCGCGGATTTCCCGCATCAGGCTCATGCGCCCATTGTGGCAAACTTGAGAGGATGCCCGTATCCTTGGAATTCCTGCGCGGAATGCTCGGCGTGCTGTGCATCTTCTTTGCGCACATGGCCGGCCGTTCGGCGGCCTTCGTGCGACGAGGACAACAGAAAATCACCAAGCTCTACGCATGGGTGTTTCGCACGCTGGTGTGTGCGGTGGTGATCGTGTTCCGGGCTCCCCTGGACACCATGGTGGTGGGGGTCTGGACGTTGTCTCTCGGAGCATTCGCCCTGGGAATGTGGGCTGTTTCCCGGCAGAAGCCGCCCGAGGACATGAGCGGCCAGATCTTCCCGGAGTGATCGCTTGTTCCTGGCGGCGCGTTACATCGAGCAGCTTCGCGCGGAGACGCGGATCCCGGATGCGCCGATTCCCGCGGAAGCGGTCGATGCGCTCGCGTCTCCGCGGCTGCTGGTCCGCGGCCGCGGCGCCTCGCAGTTTCTCCGGCGGATGGCGTATCTCTGGTGCGGCGCTTTGCTGGACACGCGCGTCGATATGCTGCTGTTACCGGTGCTGGCTCGCCTGTCGGAGCTGAAGGTTCCCCTGGCTGCGTGGTTGCGCCGCCGCAACAGGGAATGCTGCTGGGGGCTTCCCGAGGGCTTCTTCGAGGAGCGGCTGGCGAGCGGCGCGTGCCTGGTGCTGCTGGACGGCCTTGAAGCCGGACCCGCGCGCGTGGCCGGCGCGGTGGCCTCGTACCCGCTCAATCGCTATATCGTAGCTTCAGGCGCGGACGGCCGGGATGCCGGCGCCGGCGAGGACCGATTCGACTTCGGCGGGTTTGAGTCGCGTTGCGTCGTAATCGACGGTGAGGCCGTCTAGCGACGGATCCACCTGGATCTTCTGGATTCCGTATTTGGCATGAGCGTCCGAAATCCGGCTCAGCATGGTTTCATCGAGCGGCTTTTGCAGGCGGAAGCGAATCTGAACCTTGGTCATAAAGGTACAGCATAGCAGCGCTCATTCGGGCAGGTCGGCCGAACCATCCACTTCCGACAGCAGTTGCAGGACAAGGGCGCGCCGGCCGGCGTCGAATTCGGAATTCGCAGCCTGCGGCAGATGGGCCGCGATCCAGGCGTGCAGGACCTCGGTTACGGGCTTGAGCACGGCTTCTTCGGCCCCCGGCTCGAACCGCAGGGGAATTTCGGAGCGCTGTACCGCGGCCGTCAGGATCTCCTGGAGCTTCATCGGACCTCCGCGAAATGGTTGACCGGGCCGCAGCCGCGGCCGAACCCGGGGTTGGTGCGAATGGCCTCCGCAATGTACCGTTTGGCGCGGGCTACGGCTTCGGGCAGCGGCATGCCGGAGGCCAGCCCGGCGGCGATGCCGGCCGAGTAAGTGCAACCGGTGCCGTGGGTGTGCCGCGTGGCAATCCGTGGGGAAGGGAAGTCGAAGTACTCCGCGCCGTCGAAAAGCAGGTCGGTAGCGTCGCCTTTCGCGTGACCGGCTTTGATCAGGACCGCGCGCGGGCCGAGCGCATGGATAACGGCGGCAGCCCGGCGCATATCGTCGCGACCGGCGATCGCCATACACGCCAGCGATTCGGCCTCCGGCACGTTGGGGGTCACCAGCGCCGCGTGCGGCAGCAGTTCGTCGCGGATCGTCTTCACGGCGTTTTCGGGCAGCAGCGGGAGCCCGTGTTTGCTTACCATCACCGGGTCCACCACCAGCGGGAAGGGGAACCTGGCGGCGGCACGGGCTATCGCCGTCACCATTGCCGCCGAGCCGAGCGCTCCCGTCTTGGCCGCTCCGGGGGGAATGTCTTCAAGCACCGCTTCCAATTGTTCGACCACCAGTTCGGGCGGCAGGACCTCGACCCGCGACACGCGCACGGTGTTCTGCACCGTGACCAGGGTGACGACGGCTTCCCCGTAGACGCCGAACTGGTGGAAGGTCTTGAGGTCCGCCTGTATGCCCGCGCCGCCGCTGGGGTCCGATCCGGCAATGGTGAGCGCGACAGGCGGCATTCCGCTCCAGAATAGCAGTTGGTAGGGTAGACCTCCTGGTCTGCCCACGCCTAAGGCGCGCTCCACAAACGACTAACGAATCCAGATCGTCAGCGCGGGGGACTTGGCATTGCCGACCTGCAATTGGACCGTCGTGGATCCGGGCGCCAGGAACGAGCCGGGAACGCGCGCGTTGATTTGCAGGGTTCCGGCGAGCCCGGGCGCGCTCGCGCCGAAGAGAATTTCGGCCGGAAGACCGCCGACCGTGAGCTTCAGCGGCAGTTTGGGACTGGGGTACGGCGCGGCCGCTGCCCGTCCGGAGAGGTTGGGGCCGCGGGTCAGTCCCTCGCCGGTTGCGAAGAGGATCAGAATAGTCCCGCGGGCGGCGGGCGCGTCCGCGGAATTGGGCGTGCCGTCCTGGTTGAAGGCCAGGGGGAACAGGGCCGGCGCCGCTTCCGCCACGTTCAGATCCGCAACGCCTGCCGCGGTGCCCTGGTAGAAGGCCTCCACATGGGTGCTCGCGCGGCCCGCCACGGTATACGGAACCTGGACGTTCACTTGCCCGGCCTGCGCGTACAAAAGCGGGGCGGCAACGCCGTCGAACCGAACTTCCGCGCCGTCGAGTTGGACCGGCAAGGCTCCGCCGGCATCGAACGTGCCGGGTAAGCCGGACGCCGGTCCCAGACCCGTGCCGTAGACGGTGACGATCTCGCCCGGAGCGACCGGCCCGGACTGCTGGCTCGCGGCATTGACCGCGGAGAGCTCCGGCGGCAGCGTCACAGGATCCTCAACGGGCGGCGGCGGGTTGTGGGGCACGAGGCGCCGCACGCGCTGATTCCCGGTATCGGCAAAGTAGAGATCGCCCGCGCCGTCGAAGACCATCCCGCCGGGGCTGTGCAGCAGCGCGTCGCCTGCCGGCCCGCCGTCGCCGGAGTAACCGGCCGAGCCCTGTCCGGCAAGGGTCTGGATGATGCCGTCGGGCGTGACCTGCCGGATGCGGTGGTTGCCGGTGTCCGCGATAAAGATGTCGCCGGAGTCGTCCACCGCGATCCCGGCGGGCTGCTGAAGGCGGGCGGCGGTCGCAGCTCCCGTGTCGCCGGAATCTCCGGGCTCCCCGGTTCCCGCGACGGTCACGATGACGCCGCCGGGAAGCACCTTGCGAATGCGGTGATTGAGCGTGTCGGCAATGAACAGGTCGCCGGCGGAATCGAGCGCGCAGGCGCCCGGCTGATTCAGTTGGGCGCGGCCCGCGCTGCCGCCGTCCCCCGCGTCACCGGCAACGCCGGTCCCCGCCGCGATCTGGACCACGCCGTTGCGGGGATAGCGGAGGATTCTGTGGTTGGCCGTGTCGGCGATGTAGAGCACGCCGGTACGGTCGAAGCAGACGCCGCGGGGCCCGCGCAGCGGCGTCTGGAGAGGCGGCATGGCATCCGGCCCGGCGCCGCCGGCTGCGGTTCCCACGAGGGTGACGATTCGTCCGTCGGCGCCGACCTGCCGGATGCGGTGGTTGTTGGTGTCGGCAATCGCGATGTTACCCGAGAAATCCACCGCGAGCCCCGACGGCGCGTTCAAGAGGGCGGCCGTGGACCGCCCGCCGTCGCCAGTGCTCCCCGGCTGCCCGTTGCCTGCCAGCGTTCCAGTCATTCCCGAGGCGTTCACCTGCCGGACCCGTTCGGTCCCCGGGTCGGCGACGTACAGGCTGCCGGAGCCGTCTAGCGCCACGGTTAGAGGCTGGTCGAAAACCGCCGCGGAGGCCGCCAAGCCATCCCCGACGGCGTTCAGAAAACCATCGCCCGCGACCGTGCGGATCTTGCCGGCGGTATCGACGAGGCGAGTGCGGACGGCGTCGGCAATGTAGATGCCGCCGCCCGGGAGCGCCGCAAGGTCGCGCGCTTGGGTCAGTTTGGCCCGGGTGGCCGTTCCGCCATCGCCCGAGTACCCGGGCGAGGCGCCGCCCGCGAAATCGAGCCATTTCCCCGCCGGCGTGTAGACCCTCACCAGAAAACTGGCGTCCGCAACGTACAGGTTGCCGCCGGGATCCGCGGTTAGTGCGATGGGACTCAGGAGCGCCGTGCCAGGGGCGCCGCCCAAGGCCGTGGTAATGACTCCCATGGAGACCTTGCGAACGCGGTTGTTCTGGGAATCCGCGATGTAGAGAGAGCCGGCGGCATCGGTCGCCAGCCCGGCCGGGTAGGAGAGCTGCGCGGCGGCCGGGGGCCCGCCATCGCCGCGGAATCCGGCCGCCCCGGAGCCCGCGAAGGTGGAGATCGAGCCGTCGGGCGTGACGCGGCGCACGCGGTGGCCTTCGAATTCGGAGATGTAGAGGTTCCCGTACCCGTCAACCGCCACGTTCCGGGGCGTGTGCAGGCGGGCGTGCGAGGCGAGTGCGCCGTCGCCCGAGGAGCCTGGGTCGCCCGTGCCCGCGATGGTCGAAATGGTGCCGTCGGGCGCGATTCTGCGGACCCGGTTATTCCCCAGGTCGGCAATATACAGGTCGCCCGCGTTGTCTGCCGCCAGGCCGTAAGGAAGATTCAGCTGCGCGGCGGCGGCCGGTCCGCCGTCGCCCGAGAAGCCCGCGTCTCCGGTGCCCGCGATAGTGCTGATAATCCCCGCGGGTGTGACCTTGCGGACGCGGTGATGGTCGGTGTCGGACAGGTAGAGGTTGCCGGAGCGGTCGGCGGCAACGCCCTGAATACTGCCCATCTGTGCCATAACCGCGAGGCCGCCGTCTCCGTTCCCGGAGCCGCCCGCGACGGTCTCGACAGTGTACACCACGGCGGGTTGCGCACTGCCGGCGGCAAGGCAGCCAGCCAGCAGGAAACTAAGACAAATAATCCGTGCCATCCGCGTGAAAGTCCTAGTGCGTTCCTCCTGGAAAAACTCTCAAAATCCACGAAAAGAAATAGCAGAGTGCAGAGAACGAAACGTTTTCGCGCGGTTCCCTTCGTGTTACTCGTTGCGCTGTTCTGCGCTACGGCGCAGGATGGGATCCGGCTGCGGTTCCGGACACTGCGGCCCGGCGCGGCCAGGGTCGTGCGGCGGGCGGAGCCGGGGCGGCGCCACCTGCTGGTGCAGTTCCAGCGATATCCGGGGCGCGACGTGCGGGATGCGCTGGCGCAGCGGGGGATCCGCATTACGGGCTACGTTCCGGACAACACTCTGATGGTGTCGGCCGGGCCGGAGGCCGACCTGGACGGGCTCGGAGTGAACTGGGCGGGGCCGCTCGAAGCGGCGGATAAACTGAGTCCGCAATTGCAGGCGGCGCCCGGGCCGGCGTATCTCGTCATTTTTCACGAAGACGGGGATATGGAGGCCGCCCGTAAACTGGCCCGGGATGCGGGGTTCGAGCTCATCCAAAACCCGGTGCTGCTTCCCAATCATCTGCTGGTCTCCGGGCCCTACGCGCAACTGAGGCACCTGGCGGATGCCGATGCGGTAGCGTACATCCTGCCCGCTTCGAGCGACCTGGTGGCGGGAAACGCGGTGCAGTCCTGCGCGGGCGCGGTCACCGAAGCGGGTCCGGTGGCCGAATACGCGGAAGTGGGCACGGGATGGAGCAAGGATGCCGCCGGGGCCGTCTCGCTGCAGTACTACTTTCAATCGTTTACGGAGAAGCTGGCGGAGGCCACCATTCGGAGCGAGGTGGAGCGCGCATTTCGGGAGTGGGAACGCTATGCGCCGGTCCAACTGACGCCGGGCCAGAGGGCCGACGCGGCCCGTACCATCGCGATCCTGTTCGCGCGCGGCGCGCACGGCGACGGGTACCCGTTCGACGGGCCGGGGAAAACGCTCGCGCACACATTTTACCCGTCGCCGCCGAACACCGAGCCGGTGGCCGGGGACATGCATCTGGATGCGGATGAAGCGTGGGGAACGGGAACCGGGATCGATCTGTATTCGGTGGTGCTGCACGAGACCGGGCACGCGCTCGGCCTGGGCCACTCCGATAATCCCGGGGCGGTCATGTATCCCTATTACCGGGTGACCAGCGGGTTGGCGGGGGACGACATCGCGGGAATCCGCGCGCTCTACGGCAGTGCGCTGCCGGAAGCGCCGGCCACGCCTGGTTCCGGTCCGTCCGCACCGGATGTTCCGACCGTGCCGGTGACGCCGAGCGACCCTCCCGCGAATCCCGCCGTTCCGACTACTCCGACTACTCCGACTACTCCGACGACCACCCCTCAGTCGCCGTCCGCGGACCAGATTCCGCCGTCGATTGCGATCACATCCCCGGCATCCACGATTGTCTCGACTTCGGCAGCGAGGCTGACGGTCAGCGGCAAGGCGGCGGACAACGTGGGGGTAACGGCGGTTCGCTGGACGACGAGCAACGGGGATGCCGGCGTGGCTGCGGGAACCACGGTGTGGAGCGCCGGGATTCCGCTGCTGGTGGGGACCAACGTAGTGACCGTGCGGGCTTACGATGCGGCCGGGAATGTGTCCTGGAGGAGCGTTACGGTGGTACGGCGCTGATGTTTCGAAATTTTTCCACCGCATACTCTCCGATTTTTCGACGACACGCCGATACGTAAGTTGTGGCATTCATCGGCCGGTCCATGATCAAACGAAAGAGCCGCCGGGAGAGCGACGATCCTCGCCGGTCCCCGCGCCGGGGTGTTTCGGTCCCGAACGGATGGGAGGTCGATGAGACCGAGGAGATTCTGTTTGCCTTGGCATTGGCTGTGGAGCAGCGCGACAGCCAGACGGCCGGGCATTGCGAGCGGCTGGCGCTGATCGGCGTGAGCCTGGGGTTCGCGATGGGGCTGGAGACGGCAAGCCTGCTGGCGCTTTACCGGGGCGGCTACCTGCACGACGTGGGGAAGGTCGGAATTCCGGACTCGATCCTCTTCAAACCGGGAGCATTGACCGCTTCCGAATGGGTGGTCATGAGAAGTCACGCGGTGCGCGGCGAGGAGATCTGCCGGCATTTGAAAACCCTCGACCCCGTACTGCCGGTCATCCGCCACCATCACGAACGGTGGGACGGCAGCGGTTACCCGGACGGACTGCGGGGCGAGCAGATTCCCTTGCTGGCGCGCATCCTCCAGATTGGCGATATTTACGATGCCCTGGTCAGCCCGCGTCCCTACAAGCGGGCCTTTGATCCGGCGGAGGCGCTCTCGCTCCTGGAGGAGGAAACACGGCGCGGCTGGCGGGATCCCGAAATCGTGAAGCTGTTCTTCAAGCTGCATCCGGATGTGATCTCGAAGATCGGAGCGTACTCGGCGGACTGCGACCGCAGCCTTCAGGCTATGGGCAGTTCCCTGGCGGGGCTCCAGCAGTTTCTTATTTTCAGAGAGGCCTGACGCGCGCCATCGCGCTCCACAAGCGCACACACGAGTGGGGCGCGGCAAACCGGAGTGTTTGCGCCACGGAAGGATGTCCGGAAGGGAGCGCTATGCAGTCATGGCCCTTATGTAGAATCTATTACCGAGCCGCGGCCGCGGGGAGCTGTGTCCCCGGAATGCCATGGTTATTTCGTGGCAAGCCCCAAAAGTCAAAACCGGGCAGGCCGGGAGGCCTGCCCCACTTGCGGCGCGTCCACGCTGGTAACGTGGGGCAGGCCTCCGGTCCTGCCCGGTTTGAAAGCTTCCTGTCGGTCACGGTCTCAGAGTAGTAAGTCACTGAAGCTACCCGGCTTCTAGTGGTATTTCTTCTCGCCGGCGTCTACGCGCAAATCCAGCCGGTTTTCTTTCGGCGGCAGCGGGCAGGTGGCATAAGGCGTGAAGGCGCAGGGCGGATTGTAGGCCTTATTAAAATCGAGCACCACGCGGCCGTTCTCGGGGAGCGCGGAATAGAAGAACCGGCCGGCGCCGTAGGTTTCCTTGCCGGTCGTCAGGTCGCGGAAAATATAGAACAGCTCTTTCGCGCCGGGCTCCTCGAAAATGGGATAGAGTCGGTACTCGCGGCCGTGGACCTGAAATACGGCATAGCCGGGAGATTCGCTTTCTTCCGTCTGGCCGATGATGTTGAGGATCGGGATCTGGCGCGGCTCCGCCACGAATCGCGCCGTAATCCGCCACGCCTGATTTACCGGATACGACTCGATGGCGTGGAAATTGCGCCGCGCCTCGCTCTCGGGGTCCCGCAGCCGGATCCCGAACTTACCGCCCCTCAGAATGACCAGCATCTTCAGCCGGCCTACCTGCACACTGTCGTTCGAATCGTGAGCGACTTTGCGGGTGGAGCCGTCCAGCGTAACGGTCACTTCGCCATTCCGCAGTTGAAACGATCCGGCGTGCGGCGGGCCGTCGGGAAGGACGACGTCGTTGGATGGTTCGCGGCCGAAGCGGTTTTCCCCGTCGTGCAGCCAGAAGAGTCCGGCCAGGCTGAGCCAGCCGCTCTCGCCTTTGAGGGACGCTTCGCGCGCCTGCCGCCAAGCGGCAATTTCCGATGAGTAGTCGGCTGCGGTCGCCATGGTCAAAACCAGCAGGATGGGGATTGCCGCCCGGGTCACTCGGTCCGGTCTCCCGCGGTCTCGATGAGCTGCTCGAGCAGGCCGGCGAACTCCTCGGACTTCCGCTCCACGCGGGTCTTGAGCCGGTTGAGATCGCGTTCGAGAAGCCGGAGTTGGTCGGCCAGGTGGAGACAGGCCAAAACCGCGATGCGCGTGGAATCCGCGTTGGGAGCCCTGGCGGCGATCGAAAGCATCAGCTCGTTGACGCTGGCCGCCACTTCCTCGACTTCGCGCGGATCACCGCTGGCCAGCAGTGTGTACGGCCGGCTCAGGATGGTAACGCGAACTGGCTGCTTTTCGGGGGGGCTGATTTCCACCGGATCTTCCGGCGCCGGCCTTAACCGGCGCTCAACTGATCGATCTGCCCCAGCAACTTCTCAATTCGCGAGCGGACCTGCTTCCGCTCGCCCTGGAGCGTCTTGACTTCTTCGGAGAGGCGCGCGGCTTCTGCTTTTGCCGCGGCCGCCTCTTCCATGGCTGCTTCTTTTTCCCTGCGCAGCCGGTTCACCAGCTGGATGGCCTGCTGAATGCGGTCTTCCAGGCTGCTTAGGGAATCGATATCCAGTTCGGGGGCACTCATGGGAAAACTCACGCTTTATTGAGGGCTGCTTTGGCCGATTCTACCAATTGGCGGAAGGCGGCGTCGTCGTGCAGGGCGACATCGGCCAGAACGTTGCGGTTCAGGTCGAGCCCGGCGGCTTTCAACCCGTGCATGAACTTGCTGTACGAAATACCGGCTTCACGGCAGGCGGCGTTGATGCGCACGATCCACAGCGAACGGTATTCGCGCTTTTTATTCTTGCGGCCGACGTAGGCGAACTTCAGGCCGCGCTCGACGGCTTCTTGCGCCGCGCGATACAGCTTGCTCTTGGTTAGGAAGTAGCCGGACGCCAGATTGAGCGTCTTCTTGCGGGAGGCCCGGCGGTGGGTACCACGTTTAACTCTGGGCACGTTTCAATCTCCTTGAAATATTCAAATTATTGGCGGCTCGGGCACGTGCCACGCGCTCCGTCCGCACAATTGCTCACCCGGACTAGTAGGGGAGCATCCGCTTCAGGGCGGGCTGGTCGGCGGCATCCGCGACCACGCTCTGATGCAGTTTCTTCTTGCGTTTGTGCGGCTTCGAAGTCAAGATGTGACGGCCGAACGCGTGGTTGCGAACCACTTTGCCCGTGCCGGTCTTCTTGAACCGCTTGGACGCACCTTTGTGTGTCTTCAGCTTAGGCATAGAAATTCTGGGGTCTTCTTGAACGGGAAAGACTTCCAAAGTATATCACGGAGGCGCAGGTCCTTGCCTGCCCATGTTTTCGACCCTAAACGGGCGCCAGGGCGCGCAGTTTCCGGACCGCCTCGACCAGGCGCCCGGCGGCGTAGTCGATCTCTTCCTCCGTGGTGAACCTGCCGAGTCCGAAACGGAGCGTGGAATGCGCCAGTTCGCTGGAGACCCCGATGGCACGCAGGACGTGGCTAGGCTCGATGGTTGCAGAGGTGCAGGCGGAGCCGGTCGAGAGCGCCAGTTCCGGCATGCTCATCAGCAGGGCGCTGCCGTCCACTCCGGCGAAACTGGCATTGAGATTCCCGGGGAGGCGCTGCGCCATCGACCCGTTGATCGTCACGCCCTCGAGTTCCGCCCTCAGCCTGGCGCAGAGGCGGTCGCGAAGGCGGCCGGTGCGGTTCGCTTCCTCCGCCATCTCGTCCGCTGAGAGCGCGCAGGCGGCGCCGAACCCCACGATCCCGGGTACGTTCAAGGTCCCGGAGCGCATGCCGGATTCGTGCCCGCCGCCGTCCATCTGCGGCTCGAGCCGTATCCGCTTGCGGCGCACGTAGAGCGCGCCGGCGCCCTTGGGCCCGTACAGTTTATGGGCGCTGAACGACATCAGGTCCACGTGCTCCACGCTCACCGGCACCTTACCGAACGCCTGGGCGGCGTCGCAATGGAAAACGGCTCCGGCTTCGCGGCAGATCGCGCCGATCTCCGCCACCGGCTGGATGACCCCGATTTCGTTATTCGCCCACATGATGCTCACCAGGGTGGGCTCGGGGCCGATCGCCGCGCGCAGTTCGTCCAGGTCGATCAGCCCGTCGGGACGCGGCTGCAGCACGGTCACACGGCCGGCTGCCCGCTTCGCCGGATCGAGCACCGCCTTATGCTCGGTGGCCGCCGTGATCACGTGGATACGGCCTAACCCCTTGATCGCGAGGTTGTTGGATTCGGTAGCCCCGCTGGTAAACACGATCTCGCGGGGCGATGCGCCGGCAAGATCCGCCACCTGCCTGCGGGCGAAGTCCACCGCCTTCTCGGCTTCCCAGCCGAAGCGGTGGGTGCGGCTGGCGGCGTTGCCGAACTTCGGCCCGAAGAACGGGAGCATCGCCGCCAGAACGCGGGGATCGACCGGGGTGGTGGCCTGGTAATCCAGGTAAACCGGATCGCGCATGGCTTCACTCCCATTGTGGCGCGAAATGGCGGATACTGGACGTAATCCACGTGGCGAAACCTTCGATTTCACCGGAAACCGAGACCCTTGAGCGCGAGGAAAGAGTCCCGCTCTATCACGTCGTTCTGTTGGACGACAACGATCACACCTACGATTACGTGATCGAGATGCTGCAGAAAATCTTCATCTTCACGCTCGACCAGGCCTACCGGCACGCCGAGGAAGTGGACCGGTGCGGGCGCACCGTCCTGATCACCTGCGAGCTGCCGGAAGCCGAGTTCGCGCGGGACCAGATTCACGCCTACGGGGCGGACTGGCGGCTGCCAAAATCGAAGGGGTCGATGTCCGCGGTGGTCGAGCCGGCGGGATAGGTGAACGCGGCCGGGGACGTGCGAATCGCCACGGTATGATAGAAAAATGACGTTTCACCGCAGTTTCCTCCTGGTGTGTCCGGCGGCGTGTCTGCTAGCCCAAACGCCTCCTCCCAAACCGGCACAGCCGGCGTCTCCGCCACCGTCCGTAAGCATGTCGGTCGAGAACGCGGCTCCCGCAATGCCCCAGGTTCCGCCTGAAACCGTGGTCCTGACGGTCGGAGAATCCAAGATTACCGCCGCGCAGTTCGACGAGATCCTGGCGGCGCTGCCGGCCCAGTATCAGGAAAGGGCGCGCGGAGCGGGGCGCAAGCAGTTCGCCGAGAGCCTCGCGCAAGTCCTGACCCTGGCCGACGAAGGGAAGCGGCGCCACCTGGACCAGAGCCAGGGCTACCAGTTCCAGATGTCCAACGCCCTGGCTGCGATTACCTACCAGGAGTTGAGCAAGGACGCGAAGATCGATGACGCGGAACTGCACAAATACTACGATGAGCACAAAGCCGACTTCGAAGAGGTCCATGCGCGCCACATCCTGATTCGCATGAAGGGCTCCCCGCTGCCGGTCAAGCCCGGAGGGAAGGAC
Organism: Bryobacterales bacterium; assembly: GCA_963796485.1. GTDB lineage: Bacteria > Acidobacteriota > Terriglobia > Bryobacterales > Bryobacteraceae > CAWCDJ01. The sequence continues at coordinate 1,703,672 of CAWCLV010000001.1, read as the reverse complement.
CTGACCGAAGAGGAAGCGCTGGCGAAGGCGCAGGAAGTGCGGAAAAAACTGGCGGACGGTGCCGATTTCGCCACGCTGGCCATGCAGGAATCCGACGATACCGGGTCGGCCAGCCGCGGGGGCGACCTGGATTTCTTCCGCCACAACCAGATGGTGCCGCCGTTCGATGCAGCGGCCTTCAAGCTGAACGTGGGCGAGTTGAGCGAGCCCGTGAAGACGCCGTTCGGCTACCACATCATCAAGGTCGAGGCGAAGCGTACCAAGAGCTTCGAGGATGCCAAGCCGGAGATGGAGAAGAAACTGCGTCCGGAAGCGGCCAAGAAAGCGCTCGACGACCTGGAGAAGAAGAGCGGCGTAGTGTTCAACCCGGCCTTCTTCCCTGCCGAACCCGCACCCGCCGCGGCCGGCGCTGTCGAAGCGCCAGCCAAGAAGCAGTAGTGTGAAAACGCGGAAGCTCAAGATCGCCTGTCCGGTGTGCGGCTCGAAGGATGTCTCCTATAGCTGCACGCCGAACTGCTGTTTCAACCACGTCTGCACCGATTGCGGGACGACGTTCGAGCCCGTAACAATAGCCACGGGCAGGACCGTTTCGGGCATCGTCCCGCCGGATCCGCTTCCCGAGGCGGCGGATGCCACGGCACCGTGCATACGCTGCGACTCCACCGCCGTTTACCTTGCGGAAGACGGGCAGACCGTATGCGGCGCATGCGGGGCCGTGCTGGAAATCGAGCTTACGGAGATCTGCCCAGGGTAGCTGGTGTGACAGAGCCGCGACCGTAAGAGAGCGGGCCGCCCGCTTGCTTACGCGCGCGGCTCCGTGGCCCGGTGGGTCGCGTCGGTAAAAGGCGGGGCCGACCTCCGGGTCCGGCGCGGACGTGGACGTTCGCCCCGCAAAGTGTCCCGCTTCACTTCTTCAATGCGCGATGCGCTTCCCGGCTGCAGGCGTCGGAGGCGCCGGTCGGGTCGATCGCCGTATTGCCCTCTTCAATATAGGTAATCTTCCCCTCTTTATCGATCACGAACGTGGACCTGTTGGCCACTCCCGCCGAGGGGATCAGTACACCGTAAGCCGCCGAGACTTCGCGTTTCGCAAAGTCGCTGAGCATGGGAACCGTGATGTTGTTCTTGGCGGCAAACTCGCGTTGTGACGGGGTGTTGTCCGTGCTGATACCAAAAACCTTCGTGCCCGCTTCGTCAAATTTCGCAATACCAGCCTGGTATGCCTGGAATTCCTTGGTTCAACCACCGGTGAAGGCGGCCGGGTAAAACGCGAGCACCACCACGTTCTTCCCGCGAAAGTCCGATAGCTTCACGGTCTCGCCAGTGGTAGACCGCAGGCTGAAATCGGGAGCCATGTCCCCTACTTTCAAATGGGTATGCGGGGGTTGGACCGCCTGCCCGAAGAGGGTCGCGGCCGAGATCAGGCACAAACTCAACATCCTCATATGCGTAACAGGATACACTAATTGGATCAAAATAAACCCTATTGCCTTCACGTGTTACAGGTGATATGTTGAAGATGACGTGGATTGATTTAGGGCGTTGGGCCCAGCTAATTGCAACCACGAAAAAAAGTGCTAAAGGCGAGTCGGTCTGTTCAGAACATTTCGACCCTGGCGCCTTTGGGCTCCAGGGTTTTTTGTTTTAAGGACCGTCGTCGCCGGATGCTGGAGGATTAGATGAGCGTCTGGCTGCAAACCGAACCGTCCGGCTCCCCGTTGAGCGGGAGGGACGGCGAATTGGTTTCCGTATCCGTTTGCGCGGACCCGCGCGAACTCGAACTACTGTTGGAATCGCTCTCCCGGGTCAGCTTCCCGATTAACCCGCAGATCTATCACGACGCCTCCATGGTCTACCGCTACCCGGACCAGCATGAAGAAGCCGAAGCGGTGACCCTGGTGGAGTTCCCTGCTTACGAAGGTCAACTGCCGGAGGTCCGGCGCGCGGTGGAAGCGTACGGCTTCGATCCGTCCGGCATCCAGGTGACCGGGATGCTCGCGGAGATCCATGCGGAGCACCCGCTCGAACCGGCGCCCGCCGGGGCGGCGTACCTCACGCGGTACCGCCTGAAGACCCGCGCAGCCGGCACAGTGTAAGTCGAATTCTGCGGCACGCCGCCGAATCCTGCGACAACTGGTTACCTTTTGTCTTACCGCACGCAGTTCCGGCTTGCGGTTCGCGAGATTTGAGCCATAATACCTTATCAAAGCTGTGGTGGATCAGGGAGGCTGGAATCGAAGGTGCTGCCGGCAATGGCGATGCCGAAGTTTTGGAACGAACTACGCGGGTTCCCCGGAACATTTTGCTCTCTCCTGGTTCTAATGGCGGCGGCTTCGCCTGCCCGCGCTCAGGACCTCATGCCCCCGGCGGGACCGGGGGACGGCGTTCAACTGTTCAACTCCGATGCGGCGGTGCTCGAAGCACAGGAGGTTCGCAAAGACCTTCCCTGCGTGGTCACGCCCGTCAAACCGACGCTTGGTTTCGACCTGAAATACCACTCGGGATATGAGGTGACCATTCCCCTGAAGGAACTGGCGGGCTCCGAGAACATGCTGACCATGCTCTTTCGTGTAACGCCCGCCGACCACCCCGGCGACCCGGTCTATTTTTCTCAGCACATTGCCGTACCCTCGATTGCGGAAGATGCCGGGGGCCCGGCGTACCTGCAAGGCGGGTTCGACGTGGGTGAGGGCAAGTACCATGTGGATTGGCTGATGCGCGACCGCGCGGAACGGATCTGTTCGAACAATTGGGATATCGAAGCCGCCCTTCCGGTGAGGGACAAGCTGATGGCGCTCGACATCGGTCCGGACGCGGTGCGGAAAAGCGATTCCGAGCCGTTCAAGCAGGAGCCGCCGGTCGAGCGGGCGGTGAAAGAGCAGCCTCTCGACGTCAAAGTGGTGGTGAACTTTGCGCCGCAGGATTCCGGCTCGGCCACCCTCCAGCCGCTGGATCTCAACGCGCTCGTCTCGATTCTGCGCAGCATCGCCCGCGAGCCGCGGATCACGCGGTTTTCGATCGTCGCCTTCAATATGCAGGAGCAGCGCGTAATCTACCGCCAGCAAGCGGCCTCGGAGATCGATTTTCCCGCGCTCGGCAAGGCCCTTAAATCCATCAATCTCGGGACGGTGGACCTGAAGCAGCTCAGCCAGAAGCACGGCGACTCGGAATTTCTGGGCGACCTGATCACGAAGGAAGTCGCCCAGGACAAGCAGCCGGCCGATGCGGTAATTTTCGCGGGCCCGAAAGTCATGCTGGATAGCGGATTGTCCGATGAAACCCTGAAGCAGCTTGCGGACGTCAAAACACCGGTGTTCTATATGAACTACAACCTGAACCCTCAGGTAAATCCTTGGCGCGATGCGATCGGCTATGCCGTCAAGGCGGCCAAAGGTTCGGAGTTCACAATCACCCGGCCGCGTGACCTGTTCTTTTCCTGGACGGAAATCATCAGCCGTATCGTAAAATCTAAGTTCAACAGAACGGCAAGCGCCAATGCCGCGTCCCAGTAGATAGTATGCGAGTCGTCACCATCGCGCTGCTCTTTGCCTCCGCCTCCCTTCCGGGATTCGCACAGAGGTTCAACCCCTTCGAGAACCTGGGGCCGGATATTCCCACCCCGCAGTCCATTGTCGAGCGCATGCTGGAGGCCGGAAACGTGTCGCACGACGATACGGTCTACGACCTCGGCAGCGGCGACGGCAGGGTGGTGATCATGGCGGCGCAAAAGTTCGGCGCCCACGCGGTGGGGGTGGAGTTCCAGCCGGACCTGTGCCGGAAGGCCGAGGAGCGAATCCGCTCGCTGGGCCTACAGGACCGCGCCAAAATTATCGAAGACAGCGTTTTCCGGGTGAACCTGAGCCCGGCGACCGTGGTGACGATGTTCTTCCTGACCAGTTCCAACGAACGCCTGAAACCGAACCTGGAAAAGTACTTGAAGCCGGGTGCGCGCGTGGTTTCCAACCAGTTCCCGATCAAGGGGTGGAAGCCCGAATCCATCCTTCACGCCAAGAGCGGGACGATGGAACACACCATCTACGTGTACGAGATCGGGAAAACCAGGTAAAAGAGCTTCTCGCCGCCGAGACGCCGGGGCGCCGAGAAAACCCTTAAGCGATTGTTTTTCCCGGCGCCCCGGCGTCTCGGCGGTAATTCGCTCTCACTTCGATTTGCCCGCGTTCTCCACGATACTGCGCGCGAGGAAGTTCTCCACCTTGGAGCCGTTGCGGGCCACTTCGTAGTAGGCGGCGCGCAGCAACTGGTCCTTCCGGTTCAGCAGGGTCTCGCGGATGTTCTGCTGCACGCGCGGATCCTGCAAATCGCGCTGGCCGGCCGGCTCGCGCGAAATCACCTTCAGGATCCGGTAGCCGTCCGCTGTCTTGAAGGGCGGGGAAACGCCGCCGGGCTGTAGGGAATCGATCAGACGCTTGAGATCGGGACTGGCCTTTTCCAGATTGGACTCGGGAATGAATCCCATGTCGCCGCCGTTGGGCGCCGTGTTCGGATCCTCGGAGTAGTTCTGCGCCAGCATCCCGAAATCTTCGCCGCGCTGCAGCCGTCCGGCCAGGTCGTAGATCTTGGTCTTGGCCTCGGTCTCGTTTTGCGCCTTGCTGTTTTTCAGGTTGCGGACATTCTGGTCCGGAAAGGGCGTGACCACGATCTGCGCGATGTGGATCTGCGGCTCGGGCAGATTGAAGCTGGCCTTGTTCGTGTCGTAGAAGCCTTTCACGTCGGAATCGGTGATGGCGATATGCGACGTGATTTCCTTGTTGATGAGCTTGTTGACGGTCAAGTCTCGCCGCAGTTGGGCCTTCAGGTCCTCGACGGTCATGTGGCGGGTGGCGAGCTGCTTGTCGAAGTCTTCCTTGGTGTAAGGAGCCTTCATCTTGTTGAGCTCGGTATCGACGTCGGCATCGACCGCCGAAAGCCCCATCTTCTCCGCGCGCTGCAGCATGATCTCGTTGGTGATCAGGCTATTCAGCAGCTCCAGCTTCTGCGACTGGATCAGGTCTTCGCTGGAGCCTTCCGGAATCTGCTGCTGCTGGGTCTGGTAGTATTTGTCGAGTTCGGCGTAGGTGATGGAGTGGCTGTTGACCAGGGCGGCCACCCCGGCGGGCGCCGCGTGTTTGCACGATACGAGCGTAAAGGCGGCCACCGCTGCCGTGAAGAGTAGAACGTATGACTTCATCTGTTGAAATCTCATTGTAGCGTTTGGCGGGCGGAAGCGTGACGGTCCCGGAGGGAACAACCCGCGCACCGGTTGCGTCCTGCAATAATACGGAACAGTCATGGCTTCTGTCTCTTTCTTCAAGCGGCCGCCGGTGTTGCTCGCGCTGGCCCTGTGCTCGGTAGGCGGGGTGGTGACCATTTTGGGGCGGCTCGCGGGCGGACCTCCCACCCAGCAGAAGCGGGTTACGCTCTCGCGGGAGACGGGCACGAAGGCCTACCCGGCGTTCTCTCCAGACGGGCAGCGAATCGCCTACAGCGCGCGCGACGGCTCCAAAGTCGAGCCGTTCCACATCTGGGTGCGAACGGTGGCGGCCGATACGCCGCGGCAGTTGACCTCCGGGAGCGGCAACGATATCGGCCCGGCCTGGTCGCCGGACGGGACCAAAATCGCATTTCAGCGGCTGGAGGAAGGGCGCACCGCGTATTTTGTCACCGGCGTGGATGGCGGCAGCGAGCAGCAGGTCGCCGCCTTCGAGGGTTCGGTGGACGAAGCGCAGCCGATGCCGCCGGTGGCGTGGGCTCCCGGCGGGCGCTCGCTGGTGGTCATCCAGGTAGCGGAGAAACAGCCGCCGTTCCTGGCCGTGGTGCCGGCGGCCGGCGGGACTCCCAAGCGCATCACGAAACCTACGGAGGGCAGCGAAGGCGATTCCTCCCCGGCGGTCTCTCCGGACGGCCAGGCGCTCGCGTTCGTGCGGGCTACCGGCCCGGAAGGCGCCGACATCTTTCTGTGCGATCTCTCCGGCGCCGCGGTCCGGCGTTTGACCTTCGACAATAAGCCCATCCGCGGAATCTCGTGGACCCGGGATTCGCACGACCTGGTGTACTCGGCCAACCGTTTCGGGGGCGGCTGGACTCTTCTGCGCGTTCCGGCGTATGGCGGCACGCCGCGCGAGATCGGGCTGGCCGGCCGCAAAGCGGAAGAGCCTGCGGTTGCGCTTGCTGGAAACCGGCTGGCCTACATCGAAAGCCCTTCGGTCTCCGCGATCTGGCGGGGCCGGCTCTCCGATGCGCAAGGCGTATCGGAGGAGCGGCCGCTGATCCGCTCCAACGGCCGCGAGGCGTTTCCCGTGTATTCGTCCGACGGAGCGAAAATTGCCGATGTGTCCGACCAGACCGGGACGGACGAACTCTGGATCAGCGACGCGGAAGGCCGCAACCGCCTGCAGATCACCCATCTGAAAGGTCCGGAGATTCGCAACCCGCGATGGTCGGCCGACGGCAAATCCATTCTGTTCGATACGAACCTCGACCAGGGCGGCACGGACCTGTATAGCATCGCCGCCGCCACCGGTGCGAAGCCGAAGCGGTTGGTGCGCGGCGCCGAGGCGGGCGTGCCATCACCGGACGGCCGCTATCTCTACTATCAGGCGCAAGGGCAGGTCTGGCGGGCCTCCGCCAACGGCGGAAATCCCGAGCCGCTGGTCAAGGAGTCCGGGACCGGGTCGCCCGCCCTATCCGCCGACGGCAAGACGGTGTATTACCGCTTTCGCCGCGCGATCTGGCAGGTCTCGGCGGCGGGAGGGGAATCGAAGGAAGCGTTCATGCCGGATCACGACCTGTTCTGGACCGTGCTTCAGCCCGTGAAAGCCGGAGTGTACTACCTGGAGTTCGAGCGCAGCAGCCGCGGCATGGTGGTGTCTTATTACGATTTCGCGAAGAAGAAGCCGTCGGTGGTCTTTCGCATGAAGAGCGGCAACAGTTTCTCCGTCTCGCCCGATGCCCGCTACATCGTCTATCCGAAAGTGGACCAGAGCGAAACCAACCTGATGGTGCTCGAGAACTTCCGCTGAGCGGCGGCCTCAGCCGCGGAGGGCGTCTTCCACGGTGGGGTAAAACGGAAAGACCTGGTCGAGCAGGCTGACCTTGAAGGAGTGGAACAGGTGGCCGGTGGCGCCGGCCATGCGCATTTCCCCGCCTGCGCCGACGATCTTGTTGTAGCTGGCGATGAAGCGCCCGATCCCGGTGCTATCGATTACGGTGACGCCGCTCAGGTCGAAAATGATGATGCGCTTGCCTTCGGCCAGAAGCTGTTCGACCAGGCTGACGATCTGCTCCCCGTCGGGCCCCAGCATGAGCTTTCCCGCCATCGTCACCGCGACTGTCCCCGGCGCGATCTCCTCGTGGCTCAATTGCAGCGGCATGTAACGCACCAGTGTACTACCATGCGCGCTTCATTCTCACTGCACGATTGCCCCGCGGTTTACCGCGTTTGGATCATTACTTCGGTGGACTTGACCACCACCGTCACGGGATCGCCTTTCTTCAGGCGCATTTCCTCCGCGCTCTGGCGGGTGATGACGCTTTCCATCAGGTGCTCGCCCACCTTCACTACGATGCGGGCCATGATCTCACCCAGGTGCACCTGCTCGACGGTGCCGGGCAACTGATTCCTTGCTGAAAGTTGCATTGGTAGATTTTAGCGCGGTGCTGGCTTATGCCGGTCCGTTTCTAATTTCCCCTTTCAAACCGTGCATGCGGTTTTCCCGCACACGGCTTAACGATGATCTTAGTGGTGTGGCTTGCGCCGGGTATTTCACGGTGCCCATCAACTTGTGCAGTCCCATTCCGTATAGCTGATCGCCGGTGAATGGCGCTCGCTTCGTTGGCCTCTGTCCGCCCCGCCGATACTGCCAGCGGCGCAAACTCCTGACGACGAAGTAGTCCATTTTGTTGAACTCCCGGTCGGCATTCCCCGTCCGGAAATAGTTCCCCCAGCCACGAAGCACGGGTGTCAGTTCCGCGATGATCTGCTTCACATCCTTCCCGCTTTGCCGCTTGCTGGTCAGCTCTCGTACGCGATCGCGAAGTTTCTTCGTCGCCTTCGGGCTCGGCCACCGCTGCACAAAGTGCCACCGTGGATTTCGCTGGATACTCCGCTTCTTGCGAATCGTGCATCCCAGGAATACGAAGCTCTGCTTTCCGCGTCTCAAGTCCACCATCCGCGTCTTCACTGGATGCAGCGTCAGGCCCAGCCGGTTCATCACCAGCCCGATCCGCCGAAGCGCTTCCCTCGCTGCCGATGCCGAGCGGCACATCGCCACCAGCCTGCGGGGTTCCCGCCAGCGTTTCCCTCACCGTGCCGTCCTCCATCACTCCCGCTTCCAACCATTGCCGGATTAACTTCTGTACCCTTCGATCCGAGATCCGCTCCTTCACCAACTCCATCAGGGTTTCCCTCTGGATGTTGTCGAAGTAGCCTTGAATGTCCGCATCGACTACGAAATTGTGTCCCTGGTTGCCTGCTACTCGTATCGCTTCCAGGGCCTGTTGCGCGCTCCTCTTCGGTCGGAATCCATAACTGCTCGGCTGGAAGTCCGCCTCGAAAATCGGCTCCATCACAAGCTTCGCCGCCATCTGCACCACTCGATCCCGTACCGTCGGTATCCCCAATGGCCGCTGCTTCCCATCTGCTTTCGGTATGTACCGCCGCTTCACCGGGGAAGGACGATATCGGCCTGCCCGCAGCGCCGCCTGAAGCTCCGCCAGAAACTCTCCTGGCCCTCGTTGTTCGATTGCCTGGATCGTCTCCGCATCCACCCCTGCCGCGCCACCGTTGCTGCGCACCCGCCTCCATGCTTCCCACAGAACGTCACTCCTGTAGATCCGGTCATACAGCGCATGGAACCGCCGCGTCCTACTCTGCTTGGCACACACATATAGCTTGCGCTGGAGTTGTCGTACTTTATCCACGGGGATTTTGGCCGTTTCCGGCATGCCCTCGCACTTACCTCCGCACCAGCATGATCAAAGCAAGGCCCCTTCCCTCCAGCGCGTTTTGCTGCACGCCTTCCTCGGTACTTCGAGCCTCTCGGACTCCCTCCTGGCTCCGCGCGCTTTCAGCCATCCCGCCTTATACGCCCGGTCTTTGCCCGACAAGGCTGCCAGGTAGGGTCTCTCCTGTTCCACGCTGCTCTGTCCTGACGTGCCGCCGCCTGCGACCCCGGGGAAGTCCAGCACTCGTTCCGGTCCTGCGTGCTGTCTGTTGCCTTCGCCGTGACATGAGCGGCTCGGCCCTCCCAAACACCTTTCGGCTGAAAATGTGACGAGGCTATTGCGTTCACTGATTGTGGCGGCCCGCCGGTTTGCTCCCCTCTGTTTCAAGGGCTCTTGACACTCCGCTCGGCTCGGTCGGATCTCTCCTCCCGGCTGGAGTCTGCTACCGGGCGCTCCGGCGCTTACCCGGACAGGACTTCCACCTGCTAGAACAACGCGTCTTTCAGGACGCACCATGTCACTATTTCAACAGACAATCCCGGGGTCTGTCGGCGGGATTATTCCGGACGCCGTGACATCGGGATGTCAGGCTCTGAACCGGTAGAGGTCCGGGGTCCCGACCGCGATTCCCATCGCCTTGAGGTGGGTGAACAGCTCGTGCTTGTGGTTGATGATATGTTCCAGATTTCCCAGAATCAACGATAGCAAGGGCTCGCCGCCGGGTACGAACACGGTAGGGATGGAGCGGGCCAGATCCTCGTCTGTCAGCAAAGCAAAGCCCTCGGTAAGGCTCTCACGGTATTGAGGGATTCTCGCAAGAGCTTCTTCCCGGCCACAGCAATGGTTCACCGGCAACTCACGCAGCCGGCGAAAATGCCGGAGCGCATCCGGGTGTGCCGCGTGCAGCACGGCGCACATGCCCGCCAGGCAATCGAGTAAGTGGCCGAGCAAGCGGCCCGTGTTCCAGCTATTGCTTGCCGGTGGCGTCCAATCCGGCTGCCCGTCCGGTAATCTTTCGATCAGTCTCGCGATCAGGTCCGCCTGTTCCTGGACTTTGCCGGTCAGGGCTCCGCACAGGGGCTGCTTCTGCATGTCGATAGGCTAGCACCGGGACGCTGCCGTACTCGCCAAATGTTTCGCTGTGGCATTCCCAGGGCGGTGGGGGCGTCTTTCCGCACAGGTAAGTCGCACGGTCAAAAACTCCGCGGGCTATGATTGAGCCATGCTTCGGGGTCTGGCTGTCTCGCGACGGCTCGTGCCATTGTTGGTCCTCGTGCCGGGGATCCTCGCTTTTCAAATTGCGGCGCAAAGAATCGGGCATCACGACTCGCCCGGCGATTGGCCGCAATTCGGAGTAGACGCGGCGAGTTCCGGGGCCTCCGTCGCCCCGACGGGCATCACCCCCGCGAACATCGGTTCGATGACGCTGCTCCAGGTTCCTTTGGACGGCACGGTCGATTCTTCCGCGATCTACCTCCGTGGCGTTGACGTGAACGGCTCGACGCACGATACGTTCTTCGTGACCACGAGCTACGGCAAAACCATGGCGATCGATGCCGCGCGCGGCGCGATCCTTTGGGAATACACACCGGCCGGCTTTGCCGGATGGGCCGGCTCCCCGCAGATTACGACCAGCTCCCCGGCCGCCGATCCGGACCGGCAGAACATCTATGCCGCGGCGCCCGATGGCAGCGTTCAGAAACTCGCGATCGAGGACGGCCACCTGGTGTGGACCACCAAGATCACCATGCTGCCGAGCCACGAGAAAATCTCCTCGCCGCTGAAGCACTTTGGCGGCCGCATCTTCGCAACTACCGGCGGTTACACGGGCGATGCCCCGCCTTACCAGGGGCACCTGGTCATTCTGGATGCGCAGACCGGCGCCATCCAGCATGTGTGGAATTCACTGTGCAGCGACCGCCCCGGCGTGATGGACCCCGCGTCCTGCGGGTCTACGCGAGCCGCGATTTGGGGTCGCGGCGGCGCGGTGATCGACTCCGCGACCGGCAACATTTTCGTGGCCACCGGGAATGGTCCGTACGATGGCCAGACCGATTGGGGAGATTCGATCATCGAACTCGACCCGGACGCCACGCATGTCATCGGGAACTATTCTCCGGCCACCAACTCCGAGCTGGACGGGGACGACCTCGACCTTGGCTCCACCTCGCCCGTGCTGCTCGGAAACGGCATTTTGGCGCAGGGTGGCAAGGACTCGCTGATCCGCCTGCTCTCCATCCAAAACCTCGCCGGCGCCGATCCGCACGTCGGCAACGAGCTACAGAGTGTGGCGACGCCTTCGGGCGCGATGCTCTTCACCGCCCCTGCGGTTTGGCGGGATCGGGGCGGGACCTGGCTGTTCGCGGCCGATGCCGGCGCTTCCACCGGTTGGCAAATCAGCAACGGGCAGATGACCCAAATCTGGAGTCACCCGACCGGCGGAACGAGCCCGGTTATCGCCGGCAGGTTGCTCTATATATACAACCCAACCGGCGGCCTGCATGTCTACATTCCCAAGACCGGGACGGAGGTGGCGAACCTGGCGTGCGGCGCCGGCCATTTCAACACCCCGATCGTCGCCGATCGCAGAATCGCGCTGCCGGAGGGGAACGCCAACAACCACGGCACCACCGGCGTCCTGGATATCTGGAGCCTGCCGGCGCCGCATTAGGGGCGGTAGGGTGGCCCCCGCTCTGGCGCCCCGGCAAGAGTAAAGCTGGTTTCATTCGGGGGAAAATAGCCGGACCCATGGCACCAGGACTTCTGGACGATCCGGCGCAAGATCCGCGCCGAAGGCATTCGAACGCCGATCCTGATGCTGACCGCGAGCGGCGAGGAGGCCGACCGGGTGCTCGGGCTGGACCTGGGCGCAGACGACTACGTTGCGAAGCCGTTCTCGATCCGCGAACTGATGGCGCGGGTGCGAGCCATTCTGCGCCGGGCGCAGCCGGCCAGGGCGGTCCCCGACGAGTTGTGCTTCGACGACGCGGCGGTGAACTTCGTCTCTTACGAGGCGACCAGGGCGGGGCAGCCGGTCGAAATGACGCGCAAGGAATTTCAGATTCTGCGCATGCTGGCCTCGCGCCCCGGCGAGGTGGTGACGCGGGACGAGCTGCTCAACGAGGTCTGGGGCTACGGGAATTATCCGACCACGCGCACGGTGGACAACCACCTCGCCGCGCTCCGGGCGCAGGTGGAAACGCAGCCCTCGGAGCCGCGCCGCCTGAATACGGTGCACGGCGTGGGCTGCAAGCTGGTGCTCTGACAATTTCCCGACATAATTCGTCCACCCCGATGACAACCCGCGGCCTCCGGCGCACGATGGAAGCACGGAGGATATATGAGACGAACTATTGCGGTGCTTCTCGGCGCGCTGCTCTGCGCGGCCCAGGGATGGAGCGCCGATGTCCGGCGGATCGACTTGCCGTGGAACGAAATCGGGCCGCGCGTCGGAAACAATAAGGTCTCGATGGCCCTGCCCGGCGGCGTGTACATCGAAGGAAGAATCCGGGAGGTCGCGCCCGAGGGACTGCGCATGAAGATCTCGAAGACTTCCAATACGAATGCCCAGCCGAAGGGCGTGCACGTGATTCCGCGCGGGTCCGTCTCGGTCCTGCGCGTGACGGAGTACCGCAAAATCGGGAGGCTCGTCGGCACGTTGGGCGCGGCGGGCGCGGCGGCGGGGATCGCGGCGGCCAACTACCCCGATCTTTATGAAGGGTCCGGTGGTCATCGCGATCCCGGCAGTGGTAGCGGCCGGGACGATCGGCGCGGGCGTGGCCGGGTACTTCATCGGCAAGCGGGTGGACAAACGCGAGGTGGAGATCCGGGTTGTGCGGTAGGCCTACCGTACCGTGGTTATAATCGTGTTTGACACCAAAAACTGCGTTCCTTTTTCCTGGCCAGGGTTCCCAGGCGCCCGGGATGGGCAAAGCTCTCGCCGGCCAGTTTTCCTCCGCCCGCCGCGTGTTCGAGGAAGCCGACGATATTCTCGGGTTCGCTCTCTCCCAGCTTTGCTTCGAGGGTCCGGAAGACCGGCTCAAAATGACGGAGAACACGCAGCCGGCGCTGCTCACCGTCTCTACCGCGGCCCTGGTGGTGCTGCGCGAGCGCGGGCTGTCGCCGGACTATGTGGCCGGGCACAGCCTGGGCGAGTATTCCGCCCTGGTGGCCGCGGGCAGCCTGGAATTCGCCGACGGGCTGCGGCTGGTACGCAACCGCGGGCGCTACATGCAGGAGGCCGTCCCGCCGGGCGTGGGTGCGATGGCCGCCCTGCTCAGACTGCCGGAGGGGAAACTCGGAGCGGTGCTGGAGCAGGCCGCGGAGGGCGAAGTGGTGAGCGCCGCTAACCTCAATTCGCCCGAGCAGGTGGTGATCGCGGGGCACGCCGGTGCGGTCAACCGCGCGGTGGAACTGGCGAAATCCGCGGGCGCGCGGAAGGCCGTGCTGCTGCCGGTAAGCGCGCCGTTCCACTGTTCGCTGATGGCCCCGGCGCAGGAGCGGCTGAAGGCCGACCTCGACGCGGTGGATTTCCGCGAACTCTGCTGTCCGCTGGTGAATAACTGGCAGGCGAAGGAGGTCCGGAGCGGCGCGGAGGCCAGGGAAGGCCTCTACCAGCAGGTCCCGAACCCGGTGCGCTGGGTGGACTCGGTCCGCCTGCTGGCATCGCAGGGCATCACCCGCTGCATCGAAGTAGGCGCGGGCGGTGTGCTGACGGGGCTCTTGCGCGGCATCGACCCTTCCCTGAGCGGTCAAAAGTTTGGCGAGCCCGCCGACGCGGACAAGCTTTAGCGCTCTTGCGGCTCGCTTACCGGCGCGGCACCGTTCCTAAAATCCGCGCCACCATGGGCTGCGACGCGAGTTCGAAGAAGCCATCGGCATCGGCTTCGATCAGCCGCGCGATCTCGGAGATCCGCGCGAAGTATTCCAGACGCTCCTCGAAACCCGCCTTGGGGTTCGAAAACCGTTGGATCAGCGCGTCCAGAAAACGCGCCTTGGTGCGCATCGCTTCGGCGATCGGCCCGCTATTCTCGGCCAAAAACCGGCTGGCGGTGGCCTCCGCGCTGCGCAGTTCGTCCTTGTTCCACTTACCGAATTGGGGTTGCTCGTCCGGCATCCGGCTCACCTATCTGCCAGCCTTGGGCGCGAAGACACGAAACTTGAGCAGGGAGGAGGATGAGCTGGGACGAGTTCCTGAAGCCGCCAAAGGTCTGACCCGACACGAAAATTCGACAAACCTCTACCGCTAATTGTACCCGATCGAACAATTTTTTTCTACAATATTGAGGAGGGTTGGCGCCGTGCACGAAGAAGATGCGGACGATATAGCGCGATGTCCGGCTTGCGGAGGCAGGGACTTGCGCCCCTCGCGAAACCGCACCCTCCGCGATGCGATGATGTCGCATTTCCACAGAATTCCCTGGAGATGCAGGAGTTGCAAGCACCGGTTCTACCGGCGGGACGACGAAGCCGAAGTGAGTTCGCCCCAGCGCGGACGCCCGGTGTAGGTCCGCTAGTTAAACCCGGCGGACGCGGACTTTCGCCTCTGCGAACAGCACTTCCACCATCCGGAAGTGCTCGTCGTAATACGCGCTGCTGTACTGCGCCATGCGTTCGCAGGAGACCACCACCTCGGTGATGCCGGCCTGGACGATAGCCCGGGCGCAATCCATGCACGGCATGATCTCGACAAAGATGGTGCAGCCCTCGGTGGCGGTGCCGGCGCGCGCCGCGTTGCAGATGGCATTGCGCTCCGCATGTTCGATCCAAAGATACTTCGTGGGCCGCACGAGGCGCTCCGGCACGTCGTCGCGGATGCCGCGCGGGAACGAGTTGTAGCCGGTCGAGCGGATCTCGCGGTTAGGTCCGATAATCACGCAGCCCACCTGCGTGTTGGGATCCTTGCTCCGGGTCGCGACGACCTTACAAATGTCGAAATAGTACTGATCCCAGGAAGGAATGCTTGGCATCGTCTATCAAATGTAGCAGAGCCGTGCCAGCGTCTATAATGTCCGGCATGGTCTCTCGAGTCTTTGCCGCCTGCCTGTTCACCGCCGCCGCTGCTGCCGCCGCGGTTCCCAGCATCGACCAGTCGCTCAACATGCAATCGGTGAGCGGCGCAAGGATCTCGCGCGATGGCCGCCTGGTCGCCTACACCGTCCAGCAGACCAACTGGGAGGATGACGAATTCGCCCAGCAGATCTGGATTGCCGTCGCCGGCACCGGGGAGCGTTATCAGTTGACCAGCGGGAAGAAATCGAGCAGCGGCCCGGAGTGGGCGTCCGATTCGCGCCGAATCGCCTTCGTCTCGGATCGCACCGGCAAGCGTCAGATCTACGTGATTTCCGCGCAGGGCGGGGAAGCCTCGCAATTGACCGACGAGGAGAGCGGGGCGAACTCGCCGGAGTGGTCGCCCGACGGGCGGTCTATCGTGTTTACGTCCAGCGGCCCCGAATCCAAAGCCAGGAAGGACCGCAAGGAGAAATACGGCGATTTCGAGATCGTCACCGGCGATTACATCATGACGCAGCTCTGGCGGGTGGAGGTGCCGGACGAAATCCCCGGAGATCTGAAGAAGCTCCCTAAGCCCGAAGCTCTGACTTCCGGAAACGAGTTCAGCGTCGGCTCGTTTTCCTGGTCCCCGGACGGCAGGCGCATCGCGTTCAGCGCCACCCGCGATCCGGACCTGGGCTCCGGAGATACCGAACAGCTCTATCTGCTCGATCTCTCGGACCGGCACGTGCGCAAACTGCTTGATGGCGGCGGACCGAACGGCGATCCGCAGTGGTCGCCGGACAGCAGGCAGATCGCCTTCGTGACCTCCGCCGGAAATCCGAATTTCTTCTACACGAATCGCCGGATCGCCGTGGTTGGGGCCGATGGAGGCACGCCCCGCATTCTGACGCAATCGTTTGACGAGGACCCGGACCTGATCGATTGGGGGCCGGACGGCATCTACTTCGGCGCGCGGCAAAGGACCTACGCTCACCTCTTTCGCATCGACCCCGCGAGCGGCGCCATCCGCCGCATCAGCGCGCCCGAGCGCTACCAGATTACCGGCGCTTCGTTCACGAAGGATCACCGCGCCATGGCCGCGACCGGCGCCGGCCCCAACGAGTTCGCGGAAGTGCTGGTCTCTCCGGTGGACGATTTCCATCCGCGCTATCTCACGGCCGTCTCGGCGCAGTACAAGGAGTTTCAACTCGCCACGCGCGAAGTGATCCAGTGGAGGTCCGCGGACGGCACGCCGATCGAAGGCATTCTCATCAAGCCGGCGGATTACGACGCCTCGCGCAAATACCCGCTGCTGGTGGTGATCCACGGCGGCCCGACCGGCGTCGATACGCCGGTGCGCTCGCCGGACCGCTACTATCCGGTGGAGCGATTCGCCGCCAGGGGCGCGCTGATCCTCAGGCCGAATTACCGCGGGTCCGCGGGCTACGGCGAGAAGTTCCGGTCGCTCAACGTGCGCAACCTGGGGCTGGGCGATTACGACGACGTGATTTCCGGGGTGGACTACCTGATTGCGAAGGGGATGGTGGACAAGGACCGCGTCGGCGCGATGGGCTGGAGCGAGGGTGGGTATATCTCGGCGTTCATTACCTGCTACAGCGACCGGTTCAAAGCCGTCTCCGTGGGCGCCGGTATCTCCGACTGGATCACTTACTACGCCAATACCGACATCCACCCGTTCACCCGGCAGTATCTGAAAGCGACGCCGTGGGAAGATCCCGAAATTTACCGCAAGACTTCGCCCATCACGTACGTCAACCGCGCGAAGACCCCGACCCTGATCCAGCACGGCGACCAGGACAAGCGCGTCCCGCCGCCCAACTCGTTCGAACTGTATCAGGCGCTAAAGGACCGGGGCGTACCGGCGAAGCTGATCCTCTACAAAGGCTTCGGGCACCCCATCAACAAGCCCAAGCAGCAGCGGGCGGTGATGGAACACAACTACGAGTGGTTCAGCCGGTACATCTGGGGCGAACAGGCGCCGACGGCGAACTGACGGCGGGTCACTTTTTGGGCGCGCGCAGGTAGCGTTCAAGCACGCCCGCTTCGTCCCGGGTGATCGCCGGGGCGGCTTTTCGAACCATCGCCAGGAACCAGTCGATTTCGGAGGGCTGCCCCGGATAGCCGATGTTCCGGCTGCCCGGCTTGCCTGGTCCCGGCGGCGCCGAATTCACGATCAGCGCGCCGTGCTCGTCGAGGAAAGCGAAAAACGGCAGGCTGGTCTCGGGGTCGCCGCCCACTTTGACCAGCAGCGTCTGGCCGCCCGGATCGTTCAGCGCCGCCTTGCCCTCGTGCTCCTGTACGGTGACGTGCGCGGGCACGAAATACTTCCCGATCACGGTCTGGATTTCGGGAGTCTCGATAAACTTATCGAGTCGTTTGCACCACCCTCACCAGGAGGCGTGGAAGATCAGGAAAACGCTCTTGTGCTGCGCGGATGCCGCGGCCTGCGCCTCGGCCAGGATTTCGGCGGCCGGCCGTGGAGTCTGGCCGGCGCCGCAGCCCGCGCCCGCAAAAAGGACGAATGCCAGTCCGGAGAGGGCGGTTCGCATGGCCATATGATAGCGCCGGGCGGCGGGCCGGGTTTTCTCTACGCCCCCGCCGACTTTGCCCGGACGCGCTTGCTCAGGGCGGCGATCGCGTCCATCATGCCCTGGCGCGCTGCGCCGAATTTCTTGACTTCGGCCGATCCGGCCTTCAGGTAATCGAGCACGATGGCTTCGGCTTTCACGAACTCGCCCGCGGCCTCGCCCACTTCGCTCGCGATTTCGAGCGGGATGGTGGTCACGCCGTTGGCATCGGCATGCAGAAGGTCGCCGGGGTGGACGGTCACCCCGCCCACACGCACGGTGCGGTGCACGTCCACCGTGTGGCTGTAGCCATGCGAGCAGATCGCGCCGTTGCTGAAGGTGGGGAACGCGATGCGGCGCACCTGGTCGAGATCGCGCGCGGCCCCGCTGGTCACCAGGCCCACGGCGCCGAACGCCTGGTACGTGGTACACATGATCTCGCCGAAGGTGGCCGCCACGGCGGGGTCGTCCAGGTCCTGGTAGACTACCACCGGCGGGCCGGGCAGTTCGGCGAAGCGCGCCACCTGCTGATCCAGCACGGCGTAGACATCGCCATCCTTCCGCGGGAAGGCGCACCGCATGGTGGCGGTGGAGGCGTACCCGACCAGGGGCGGCATCTCCGGGAAATTGGCGCGGATGCGCCCGTCCATGTAGCCGGTGTTGCGCGGGCGAATTTCAAACAGCTCGATGGTGTTGCAGATCGTCGGCGTGTCGAATTGCGCGAGGAGCTTCAGGTCGATGGCCATGAAGCTCTATTTTACCGGTTCCGGCTGCTTCTCCAGCCAGCTGGCCCAGTATTCTTTCCACTCCACCTGCTCGCCCGCGGGCAGCACGTGCATGGGGTTGAGTCCGTCGAGCATCACGGCGTACTCGTCGGTCTGGGTCTTCTTCCCCTGGTTCTTCAGGGCCTTGGGATGCGGGCCGTGGTGGATGCCGCGCGGGTGCAGCGTGGCGTAGCCGGGCTTGATGTTGTCTTTACTGAAAAAATCGCCGTCGTGGTAGAAGATGAACTCGTCGTAGTCGGTGTTGCGGTGGAAGAACGGCACGCGCAGCGCCTCGGCATCCTGCTCCAGGGGCCGCGGCAGGAAGCTGCACACCACCGCGCCTTCAGTCTGGAAGGTGGTATGCGCGCTGGGCGGCAGGTGCGCGCGGTGG
Source organism: Bryobacterales bacterium (assembly GCA_963796485.1). Lineage (GTDB taxonomy): Bacteria > Acidobacteriota > Terriglobia > Bryobacterales > Bryobacteraceae > CAWCDJ01. Next base: position 1,684,992 of record CAWCLV010000001.1, on the reverse strand, counting down.
CTCATAATGGGCCGGATGTCGCGCATGTTGAGCTTCCACACGGTGAGGTCGCCCTTCCAACCCACCACGTCGATGGGGTTGAACGGGTAGACCACCTTCGAGATCTCGTCTTCCACCTTGATGCGGACTTCCCACTCGCGGTCGTCGTCGAGGTTCGGCGCGGGTTCGGGCGTGGTGATCACGCCGGGGTCGTAGAGCGCATGGTGGCCGATCATGCCTTTATCCGGCTGGTCGAATTCGCTGCGCGATTGCACGATCAGGAAGAAGTTGTCTTCGGTGCGGGGGATCACGCGGTACGTGACGGCGCGCGGCATCACCACGTAGTCGCCCGGCTCGAACGCGAGCGGCCCGAAATCGGTCTCGATGGCGCCGCTGCCGCGATGCACGAAGATCAGCTCGTCGCCATCGGCATTGCGGTAGTAGAAGGGCATGGGCTGCGAACGGCGCGAAACGTACAGGCGCAGATCCTGGTTGCCCAGGAACGCTACGGGCATACCTTCGGGGTCGTTGCGGTCGGTGGGCGAGAGCCGGTTGAGGTCGAACAGGTGCGGCCGCAGCTTGCCCTCGAAGCGGATCCAGCCGGTGGGAGGATGCGCATGATAGAGGTGCGAGCTCTTGCCGTAGAAACCTTTGCGGCCGTGCTCCTCCTCGTAGGTGCCCTCGGGAATTCCGACGTGGGCCTGCGGCGCGAACTTCCCCTTTTTGAGCGGGTACATATCCCCTCCTGTAGCCAGCATACCCACTTTCCGGTGGGTCCGAATCCGGAAAACCGGAGATAATGCGAGTCTATGGTTCTGGGCCTCACGGTAGCGGCGATCTGGGTGTACCTGCTGGCGGCGCGCGGCAGCTTCTGGCGGATGCGCGAAGATCGCCCGGAAACCGCGCCGCCCGCCTCGGCGCCTTCCGTCGCGGCGGTGATCCCTGCCCGTGACGAGGCGGAAAGCATCGCCGCGGCGGCCGGATCGCTCGCGCGGCAAAAGTATCCGGGCGAATTCCACATCGTGGTGGTGGACGACGCCAGCGAAGACGGCACCGCGGAGATCGCCCGCGCGGCGGCGCCGCCCGAACTGCTGACCGTGATCCGCGCCGAATCGCTACCGCCCGGGTGGACCGGGAAACTCTGGGCCGTCGCGCAGGGGGTCGCCCAGCGCCGCCCCGACTACTACCTGTTGACCGACGCCGATATCGTCCATGCGCCGGACAACCTGCTGACCCTGGTTTCGCGCGCCGCGGCCGGGGGTTACGACCTGGTCTCCTATATGGCGACGCTGCGGTGCGAGAGCGCGGCCGAACGCGCGCTGGTCCCTGCGTTCGTCTTTTTCTTCTTCATGCTGTACCCGCCCGCGTGGATCCGCAATCCGCGCCGCCGCACGGCCGGAGCCGCCGGAGGTTGTATGCTGGTTCGCCGGGAGGCGCTCGAGCGCATCGGCGGGATCGAACGCATTCGCGGCGAACTGATCGACGATTGTGCGCTGGCTCGCGAAATCAAGCGCTCCGGCGGGCGGGTGTGGCTCGGGCTGAGTTCCGGCACCCGCAGCATCCGCCGGTACGGCAGCTTCGGCGAGATCGCCCGGATGATTTCGCGCACGGCGTTCACGCAACTGCGCTACTCCGCGGTGCTGCTTCTGGGGACTCTCGCGGGGCTCGCGCTGACCTATCTGGTTCCGCCTGTGCTCGCGTTTCGCGGATCATGGTACGGAGGCGCGGCCTGGGCGATGATGACGCTGTCGTACCTTCCGATTCTGAGGTTGTACCGGCGCTCCTGGCTCTGGGCGCCGCTGCTTCCGCTGATCGCGCTCTTCTATGCCGTGGCCACGCTGCTCTCGGCGGCCCGGTACTGGTCCGGATCCGGAGGCATGTGGAAAGGCCGTTCGCAGGCGTGAACGTGATATAGAATCGAAAACTGGGCGGCAAGACCGGAATTTCCCAGAAATTCAAGTTACAGGAGAACGCTAGTGCCCGACTACAATTCCATGCTCCGTAACAAGAGTATGGATTTATTGCATTCCTATTCGCTGCACCCCGCCGACAATATCGCAGGCTATCGCGGCGACACCATCAAATCCGCGCGGACCAACCTCGAACAAGCCAAATACCCGTCGGGGAAAATCGGCCAGATTCAGAAGAAGCTCTCGGGAATTTTTCCTTCGCTGCGCCCGAAAAAGACGTTCACCAAGACGATCGATTTCAAAGCGATCTCAACCGGCAAGAAGGTGGCGATGGTCAACCTGGTCAAGCGGGACCTGTCGAAACCCGGCAACGAGGGCGGCGAGACCGTCGATGTCTTTGGAACGTTCGACATCGATCCTAAAAAGAAGTGGGTGCCGGCATACTACCTGCCGTGGGATGAGGGCGGCGCGATCGTGCACATGACCATTCCCAAACAGGGAACGATCAGCTCGGAATCCCACGTGCTCGATCCCGACATCTTCTTCACCGCCGCCATCAACGGCTGCTCTATTTTCATTCAGGGAACACCGGAAAATCCGACCGTTTATCATGCAGGCGGCGATACGAATCGCGGAGACGACATGGCCCGGGGCGCCGCATTCTGGCGCGAAGTACTGACCAATTTCGCGGATCTCTCGAAGGGCAAGTTTCAGACCGAAGTCAACAAGACGGATTACATCAAGACCCCGGGACAGGTGGGGTCCGACGGCAAGCTGACCACGGCCAACGCGAATACCTACGAAAAGTGGCTGAAGGACAAATATAAAACCACGCTCGATGTGAAATTCGTGACTCCGTGGGGTTGCGTGCTGGGGTACCGCAACGACGGCAAGTGGAAATTCTATCTCCAGGAAAACGCCACCATCGCATTCATGAGATTGAAGAAGGGCGCGCCCGATCCGGCCAGCCTCTCGATCGTCTCCCAGCCCATGGTGCTTCGCGAGATATTTCCCGGGTCCGGCGCGGCGGCCAACATGAACCACCTGCTGCCCATCACCGTTACGACTACCTGATTCCGGCCGGGGCTGCCGGCGCAACTTGTTATGATGCGGCGAAGGAATGCGATGGTTCGTACATATCTGATCGTCTTCGCCGCTCTGCCGGCTTTCGCCCAGCCGCGCGCGTTCACGGCCGCCGATTACCAGCACGCCGAGAAGTTCATGCCCTACAACACGACGGCGCTGGTCTACCGGGCGGGCGTGCGGCCCAACTGGATTTCGGGCGACCGCTTCTGGTATCGCGTCACCACCGCGGATGGCCCCGAGTTCATCCTGGTGGACCCCGCTCGCGGCGCCAGGCAGCCCGCCTTCGACCACGCGCGGCTCGCGGCGGCGCTCTCCTCGGCATCCGGTTCGCGGTTCGACGCGCAGCATCTCCCGTTCAGCGAAATCGAGCTTTCCGCGGATGACCGCTCCGTGACGCTCAATGCAGCCGGGAAGCAATGGAGGTGCGACACCGCGGGAGCCCAATGCACCGCGCTCGGCAACGCACGCGCTTCGACGGGCGGCGGCCGCTTCGGTTCCAACGCCGCCCTTTCCCCCGACAAGCGGCGGCTGGCATTCATCCGCGACTACAACCTGTGGGTCCGCGAGGCCGGCAACGGCCGCGAGACGCAGCTTACCCGTGACGGCGTGAAGGATTTCGGTTACGCCACAGACAACGCGGGCTGGAGCACCAGCGACCGCGCCATCGTCCTCTGGTCGCCCGATTCGAAGAAGATCGCGACGTATCAACAGGATCAGCGCGGAGTGGGCGAGATGTACCTGGTGGATACGAAGGTGGGGCATCCTTCGCTGCGCGCCTGGAAATATCCGCTGCCGGGCGACGCGGTCGTGACCACGATTCAGCGCGTGGTGATCGACGTGGACGAACGGCGCGTCATCCGGCTCGATATGCCGCCGGACCAGCACCGCTCCACGCTTTGCGACGACGTGGCCTGCCGCGGCGACTGGAGCGACGTGGAGTGGAGCCCGGACGCGCGCACCCTCGCATTGATTTCCACTTCCCGCGACCACAGGCACGAGCAGTTGCGGATCGCCGACGCCGAGACCGGCAAAGTTCGTGACGTGCTCGACGAAAGCGTCCCGACATTCTACGAATCCGGCAACGGCCGCGCCAATTGGAAGTACCTGCCGGCGACGAAAGAGATCATCTGGTTTTCCGAGCGCGACAACTGGGGCCAGCTTTACCTCTACGATTCCGAAACCGGCAAATTGAAGCACCAGATCACCGCCGGCGAAGGCAACGTCACGCAATTACTGCGGGTGGACGAGCAGAATCGCGTGCTCTACTTTCTCGGCGTGGGCCGCGAGAAAGGGCGCGACCCGTATTTTGCGCACCTTTATCGCATCGGTTTCGATGGGCGGAACCTTGCCCTGCTCACGCCCGAAGATGCCAACCACGACGTTTCGTTCGCGCCGTCGGGGCGTTACTTTGCAGACAGCTACTCGCGGCCGGATGTCCCTCCGGTGGCGGTGGTTCGCGACGATGCGGGCAAACTGAGGGCGGAACTCGAGAAGGCCGACATCTCGAAGCTGGCGGCCGCCGGATGGAAGCCGCCGGTCCCGATCACGGTGAAAGCCCGCGATGGCCGGACCGACTTGTACGGCCTGATGTTCCAGCCGGTGAACCTGGACCGCTCGCGCAAGTACCCGATCGTCAACCACATCTATCCGGGGCCGCAGACCGGCAGCGTCGGGAGCAGGAGTTTTTCGGCGGCGCGAGGCGATGCGCAGGCGCTGGCGGAACTCGGGTTCATCGTGGTGGAGATCGACGGCATGGGCACGCCGTGGCGCTCGAAGAAATTCCACGAAGCTTATTTCGGCGACATGGGTGACAATACGCTGCCCGACCAGGTCGCGGCGATGAAACAGCTGGCTGAGCGCTACCCGTGGATCGACCTCGATCGCGCCGGGATTTACGGGCACTCCGGAGGCGGGTACGCCACGGCCGGTGCGATGTTCCGCTACCCCGACTTCTTCAAGGTCGGGATCTCCGAGGCGGGCAACCACGATAACCGCGAATACGAAGACGATTGGGCCGAAAAATGGCAGGGCCTGCTGAAGACCAACTCCGACGGGTCCACGAATTACGACAGCCAGGCGAACCAGAACTTCGCGAAGAACCTGAAGGGCCGCCTGCTGCTGGCGCATGGCACTATGGACAACAACGTCCCGCCGTACAACACCCTGCTGGTGGTGAACGAGCTGATCAAGGCCAACAAGGATTTCGATCTGTTGCTGCTCCCCAACCGCAATCACGGTTTCGGGAATGAACCGTACATGGTGCGGAGGCGCTGGGATTATTTCGTGCGGTACCTGCTGGGGGCGGAGCCGCCGCAGGGCTATGAAATGCAAAAACCGGTGGTGCCGGCGTCAATTCAATGAATCGTCATCCGGCCCACCGGTTCGCGCCACTTCAACTGTTGAACGGTGTTGCAACCCTGGTGCCAAGTGGGGCAGACCTTCCGGTTTGCCCGCTTTTGTCTTCTGTTTCGAAGCGGGCCGGCCGGGGGCCCACCCTACCTGCGTAGGGGTTACGCGGAAGGTTTTACACCCGCGCTTGTTATACTTGAATTTTCCATGCTGAGAGTTCGCTTTGCGCCCTCCCCTACGGGCTTTCTCCATATTGGGAGCGCGCGTACTTTTATATTCAACTGGCTCTATGCGCGTCGAAACAACGGCGCCATGATTCTACGGATCGACGATACCGACGTCGAACGGAATACGGAAGCCTCTCTTCAATCCATCTTCGAAGGCCTGCGCTGGCTCGACCTGGGGTGGGATGAACAGTACAAACAATCGGAACGCCTGGCCCTCCACCGGCAGGCGGCGGATGCCATGTTTCGGAAAGGCATGGCGTATCGCGACTTCACTCCGGCCCAGGGCGGCGACAGCGAAAAATCCGGCGCGCAGGGCACCTGGCTGTTCAACGCCGGGATGCGCGAGCTTCCGCCCGAGGAGAGCGACCGCCGCGCCGCGGCCGGAGAGCCGTTCGCGCTCCGTTTCCGGGTACCGCGCGACCGCGAACGCCAGGTCAGCTTCAACGATGCCGTCTACGGCGCGCAAGCGAAATCCACCGCCGACATCGAGGACTTCGCGCTCCTGCGCAGCGACGGCAACCCCACGTACCACCTGGGCTCCTGCGCCGACGATGCCGACCTGAGGATCAGCCATATCATCCGCGGCCAGGACCACCTTTCGAATACGTTCAAGCACGTCCTGATCTTCGAAGCGCTCGGCGCCGAGCCGCCCGTTTTTGCCCACCTGCCGCTGCTGGTGGCGCCGGACGGCGCGAAGCTCTCCAAGCGCAAACACGGCCCGGTGGTGAGCGTCACCACCTACCGCGATTCCGGTTTTCTGCCGCACGCGTTCGTGAACTTCCTGTGCCTGCTCGGCTGGTCTCCCAAGGACGATCGGGAGCAGTTGACGCGGCAGGAACTGATCGACGTGTTCTCGCTCGAAGGCATCAACCGCAGCAACGCGGTGGTGAATTTCAAAGAGGAAGACCCGTTCGACCCCAAGGCGGTGTGGCTCAATGCAGAGATGCTCCGCGCCATGCCGGTGGATGAACTGGCCGCTGCGCTGATGCCCTTCGCCCCGGACGTCGAACTGGCGAAGATGCGGCAGATCACGCCGCTGATTCGCGAGCGCATCCGCTTGCTTCGCGACGTCCAGACCGTGGCCGATTTTTTCTTCGCGAAGGAATTGCCCCCCTACGACACCGCGGAACTGATCCCCAAAAAGGGCGATGCCGCGATGGCGCGCCGCGTGCTCGAACGCGCGCTCGAAGTCCTGGCGACCGCGGAGTTCTCGCACGACGGCCTCGAAGCCGCTCTGCGTTCGGCCGCCGGAGGGCTCGGCATCAAGCCCGGGCAGATGTTCGAACCGATTCGCGTGGCCGTCTGCGGCCGCAAAACAGCCCCGCCGCTGTTCGGAACCCTGGAAGCCCTCGGCCGCGAAACCTGCCTGACGCGCATCGCGCAGGCAATCGAAAAGCTGAAAACATTATGAGTGAAGCTCATTTGACTCCCCCGGCGGAATCCGAAAACGCCGCGCCGGCGGGTCCCTCGAATTTCATCCGCGACATCATCGTCGGGGACCTCGAAACCAATAAGTTCGGAGGCCGCGTGCACACGCGGTTCCCCCCGGAGCCGAACGGCTATCTTCACATCGGCCACGCGAAATCCATCTGCCTGAATTTCGGACTGGCGAAGGAGTTCGGCGGGAAGACCAACCTGCGGTTCGACGATACCAACCCGGAGAAGGAAGAGCAGGAGTACGTCGATTCCATCATGGACACGGTCCGGTGGCTCGGCTTCGACTGGGAAGACCGCCTGTTCTACGCGTCGGACTATTTCGGCCAGCTTTATGACTGGGCCGTGCAGTTGATCGAGGCCGGCAAGGCGTACGTGTGCGATCTGAACGCCGAGGAAGTGCGCGCTTACCGCGGCACCCTGACCGAGCCCGGCAAAGAGAGCCCGTACCGAAATCGCGGTGTGGAAGAGAGCCTGGACCTGTTTGCCCGGATGAAAGCGGGCGCGTTTCCGGACGGCTCGCGCACGCTGCGCGCCCGGATCGATATGGCGTCTCCGAATCTGAACCTGCGCGACCCGGTGATGTACCGCATCCTGCACGCCGAGCATCATCGCACCGGAAGCGAGTGGTGCATCTATCCGATGTACGATTTCGCCCACGGGCAGTCGGATTCCATCGAAGGCATCACGCACTCCATCTGCACGCTGGAGTTCGAAGACCACCGGCCGCTCTACGACTGGTACGTGGAAGCGCTGGGCATCTACCATCCGCAGCAGATCGAGTTCGACCGCCTCAACCTGACCTACACCCTGCTCAGCAAGCGGAAACTGCTCCGGCTGGTACAGGAGAAGTTCGTCAACGGGTGGGACGATCCGCGCATGCCCACGCTTTCCGGCATTCGCCGCCGCGGCTATACGGCGGAGGCCATCCGCAATTTCTGCGGCGCGATCGGCGTTTCCAAAACCAACGGCACCATCGAACTCGGGCTGCTCGAGCACTACGTACGGGAAGACCTCAACCGGCGCGCGCTGCGCGTCATGGGTGTTTTGAGGCCGCTTCGCGTGGTCATCGACAACTATCCCGAAGGCCAGGCGGAAGAACTCGAAGCCGTCAACAATCCGGAAGACGCTTCGGCCGGTACCCGCAAAGTGCCGTTCTCGAAGGTGCTCTACATCGAGCAGGACGATTTCCGCGAGGATCCGCCCAAGCAGTATTACCGGCTCTCGCCGGGGCGCGAGGTGCGGCTGCGCTACGGCTACTTCATTACGTGCAGGAGCGTGGTCAAGAACGAGAAGGGCGAGGTCACCGAGATCCACTGCACCTACGACCCGGAGACTCGCGGCGGCAACGCGCCGGACGGCCGCAAGGTGAAATCGACCATCCACTGGCTTTCGGCCGCGCACGCTATCGACGCCGAAGTGCGGCTCTACGCCAACCTGTTCACCAAGGAAAACCCGAACGAAACCGCGCCCGGACAGGAGTTCACCGACAACTTGAACCCCAACTCCCTGGAGGTGGTGCGGGCGGCGAAAGTCGAGCCTTCGCTCGCCAACCCGAAGGTGCTGGCCGGCTACCAGTTCGAGCGCCTCGGCTACTTCTGCGTGGACCCCGACAGCGCGCCCGGAAAGCCGGTCTTCAACCGCACGGCGGCGCTCCGCGACACCTGGGCCAAAATCGAAAAACGCGAAAAGGGCGGCAAGTAGAAGATGATCATTCTCGGAATCGGCGGCATCCAGGGTGATGCCGCGGCCGCACTGCTGAAGGACGGCGAACTCGCCGCCGCGGTCGAGGAATCGAAGCTCGTCCGGCAGGTCCACCATGGCGCCAATGGCCGCCTGCCGGAGCACGCCATCGCCACCTGCCTGGAACTCGCCGGCGCCAAACCCGAGCAGGTGGATGCCGTGGCAGTGGTTCGCCCGCTGCCCGAAAACGATTTCCACCTGCAGTTGCGCGCCGAGTTCCCGAAGAGCCGCATCGTGGTGGTGGAGCATCATCTGGCTCACGCCGCCTCCGCCTATTTCCCCTCGACATTCGAGGACGCGGCGGTGCTGACGCTCGACCGCGGCGGCGACTTCCGCTGCGGGTCGCGCTGGCACGGCTGCGGCACGCAGTTGGCGCTCGAACAGGAGCAGTATTCGCCGGACTCCCTGGGCGATCTCTACGGGCGAGTGACCGAACTTCTCGGCTTCGCCTCCAACCTGGAAGAGCACAAGGTGCAGTGGCTCTCCGTCTGCGGAGACAGCCGCTTCCGCGACCTGTTCCTCGACATCATCGGGATGACCGAAAGCGGGCCGCGCTTCGACCGGTCTTATTTCAGCCTGGAACGCGTGCAGCACGGCCGGTTCAGTTCGCGTTTTTACGAGCGGCTGGGATTGCAGGACGGCCAGGCGATTCCGGAAGGGCTGCGGGCTCACATCGCGGCGGGCGTTCAGAAGGCCGTGGAAGAGACGATCATTCAGACGTCCGGCGCGGCATCGCGCGTATGCCTGGCGGGCGGACTCGGTCTGAATGCGCTGGTGGTCTCCGCGCTGGAACAGCGGTTCGGCGACAAGAACGTCTTCGTGCAGCCCGTGGCCGGCAATGCCGGGACGGCGCTTGGCGCGGTGCTGGACACGTGGCACGCCGTGTACCGTCAGGAACGCCGCGTTCCCATGGAGACCCTTTGCCTGGGGCCCGCGTTTACGGCCGCGGAGATCAAGCCGGTGATCGAGAACTGCAAGCTGCGGTTCCGGTATCTGCTCACCGCCGACGAGGTGATCGACACTGCCGTGGAACAGTTGAACGACAACAAGATCGTCGCCTGGATGCATGGGCGGATGGAGTTCGGAGCGCGCGCCCTGGGCAACCGCAGCATTCTGGCCTCGCCCCTCGACCCGTATTCCACCGAGAACCTGAACGCGTTCATCAAGCACCGCGAGCCGTTCCGCAAGTTCGCCGCTTCCGTTCCGGCCGAGCTCTGCTCCGAGTACTTCGAGGTCGGTGCGAACGCGCGCTATCTCTCCACGGTGGGCCGCGTCCGCGCGGAGCATCGCGAGAAGTTCGCCGCGGCGATCCTGGCCGGAGACCTGGTGCGCGTCCATGCGGTGGACCGCGAGGAGAACCCGCTCTACTGGAAGCTGCTGCACGCCGCCGGAAAGGCGACGGGCCTCCCGGTGCTCTACAACACGTCGTTCAACCTCTTCGGCGAGCCGCTGGTGTGCACCCCGCGCGACGCCGTGCGGAGCTTTTACTCCTCGGGCATCGACGCCATGTTCGTGGGCCACTTCTTCTTGCAGAAGTGATCCGGCCGGCGTCCAAGGCCCAGTTGGTCCTCGTTTCAGAGGCGCGATGGTTCGGCGGGAACCCGGGAGCTACAATTCACGTTGGCCCGTACGGAATTATCACCGCCTCGGGTCAAATCAATTTTCAAGTGCCTCAAGGGATTCGGGCATAGGGGACGTGCCGTTTCAGGTGTGTGTCGGGAACTCGTGCCGTGACCCTCTCCACGTTCACGCGCCGATTCCTCTCGACGGTAGTATAGGGTGAGCCTGCTTTCGACGTTCAGGCGCAACGCCGCAGGCTACTTTCCGGAACCGCAAGGAGATTGACGCATGCGAAATCGGACGCCGATTGAGATCCCAAAAGGTTGCACCCGCCGCGGTGTGTTCCGCCTGTTGCCCCCCGCCCTGGCTTGTTCGGCCCTTCCGGCGGTGGCGCAGACGACACGGCCGGATGCCGGTTCAGCGCAGCCCCTCAGCCTGGATCCGAAACGGATCGGGGGTGCTTTGTCGGGAATGGTGGATGCCGGTCGTGCTGCCGGGGTTTCGGTGCTGATCTGGAAAGACGGCCGGGAAGCCTGGTTCGGCTCCGCCGGGTTTGCGGATCGCGAGGCCGGCCGGCGGATGGCGCGCGACACCATCGTCCAGATCTATTCCATGACGAAGCCGGTGACCGGTGTCGCCCTGATGCAGTTGTGGGAGCGCGGCAAGTTCGGGCTCGACGAACCGCTGTTCCGCTATTTACCCGAGTTCGAGTCCATGCAGGTCTACGCGGGGAAGGATAGCGCGGGGTCGCCGGTCTATCGCCCTGCCGCGCGTCCGATCTCGGTGCGCGACGTGATGCGCCACACGGCAGGGTTCGCCTACGGGGCGGGGAACACACCCGCTCACGATGCCTTCGTAAAAGCGGATCCGCTTGCGCTGACGAACGACTTGGCCGAGATGGGCAGGCGCCTTGCCAGGGTGCCGCTCCTCTTCGACCCCGGCACCCGCTGGAGCTACAGCATCGCCGTGGATGTCCAGGCTTTGCTGGTGCAGGTGCTATCCGGCCAGATATTCGCGGACTACGTTCGCGGCCACGTGTTTGAGCCGATGGGCATGCGCGAGACTGCCTGGCGCCAGCCTGATGAACGCCTTCCGCGCCTGGCGGCGGTTTACCGGAGCGCCGATGGCAAGTTGACGCGCCAGCCCGATGAGGCCACCCGCAGGCTCAACTTCCAGGACAACCGGCTGACGGGAGGCGGTTTCGGCCTTGCCTCCACGATCGACGACTACATGCGATTGGCGCGAATGCTGCTGAACCACGGCGAACTCAATGGCACAAGGATTCTGAAACCCTCGACGGTGCGGCTGATGTCCACGGACCAGTTGGATCCGCGGATTACGGACCGCAATTTCCTGCCGGGCAAAGGATCGGTGGGGTTCGGATTGGATTTCGCGGTGCGCGTGTCGCAACCACAGAAGCCGGAGGAGAACCGGGGAGCCGTCGGCGAATTCTTCTGGGACGGCGCGGCAACCACGCTGTTCTGGGTGGATCCAGCCAATCAAATGGCGGCAGTTTTCTTCACCCAGAAGATGCCGTTCGACGGCACGCTCCATCGTGACATCCGGGCGGCGATTTACGGTCCGGATTATCTTGGCCCGCGCGGTGACTAGAGGCCCGGTGGCGCAGAGCGGATTTCCGCCTCTTGAACTCTTCTTCCAGACGGTCCACAATTGACCTATGGATTCCGATCGTTTCCAGGGTTCCCGCCGCGGGTTCCTGCAGACCGCGGCAGGCCTCACCGCACTGGCGGCCAACGCCGGGCAGACCGAGAGTGCCACTCTCCCCAAGGTCAAATTCGGCAAGCACGAGATCACGCGGATGATCGTGGGCTCGAACCCCTTCTACGGGTACTCCCATTTCAATCGCATCCTGGACCAGTGCATGCGCGATTTCTACACCCAGGACCGCAAAATGGAGGTGCTGCACGCCTGCGAGCGCAACGGCATCGGGACCTGGCAACTGCACTACAACGACCAGCCGATCGCCGATTTCCGCCGCTACCGTGAGGAAGGCGGCAAGATGCAACTCATCCTGCTGGCCGATTTCGAGCTCATGAAAAATCCCAAGCTGCTGCCGGAAGTCGCCAAACTCGGCCCCCTCGGCATCGGGCACCATGGAAACCGCACCGACGAAGCCTTCCGCGAAGGCCGCAAACAGCAGGTTCGCGATTATCTGAAAATGGTGCGCGACACCGGCGTAATGGTCGGGCTTTCGACGCACAATCCGGCGGTGGTCGACACGGTGGAAAGCGAAAACTGGGACATCGACTACTACCAGACCTGCCTCTACCGCGTCTCCCGCTCGCGCGAAGAGACCCGGGCCGAATTCCGTGAGGCGCCCCTGGGCGAGACCTTCATGGAAAAGGACCCCGAGCGCATGTGCAAGATGATCCGGCAGACGCGGAAACCCTGCCTGGCCTTCAAAGTCTTCGGCGCGGGGCGCAATATCAGCAGCCCGGCGGTGGTCGAGGGCGCCTTCCGCTTCGCTTTCGAGAACATCAAGCCCGGGGACGCCGTGATCATCGGAATGTTCCCCCGTTTCAGCGATGAGGTCCGCGAGAACACGGCCGTGGTCCGTAAGATTCTCCAGGCATAGTTCTACTTTTTCCAACCTTCCGCTCCAACCATTCGTCCAAACCACGAAGCAAGAATGGTTGGAGCAAGCCAATTGGCGCTGGTAGACCGAGAGGCAACCCTGGAATACGGCAACGAAGCCGAACTTCTGGCCGCTTGCAGGCGGCAGGATATCCGTGCGTTCGAGCAGTTGTACCAGGTGCACGGGCCGCGGCTGAAGTCGGTCGCGTTCCACATCGCCGGTAACCGGCAGGACGCCGAAGACGCGGTACAGGAAACGTTTCTCAAGCTGTATCGCTCGATCGGCGGGTTCCAGGGGCAGTCGAGCATCGGCACGTGGTTGTGCCGGATCGTGATCAACGTCTGCTATGACCTTGCCCGGAAACGGCAGCGGGAAGTCGAACCGCTCGCCGGCGACCGCGCCGGGCCGCCCTGCCAGATCGGCTTGAAAGTGGCGCTCGAGGACGCCATGCGGCGCATCAACCCGCGCCATCGCATGGTGTTCCTGCTGTTCGAGGTGGAAGGTATGCGGCATTCGGAAATCGCGTCGATCCTGGACATCCCGGAAGGCACCTCCAAGTCCTGGCTGTTCGAGGCCAGGAAGGAACTGAAACGCCTGCTGACGGAGGGGCCGCGATGATTTTCCAGTGCAGCGACCTCGAACGCGCCCTACGCTCCCCGGAATTGATGCCGGATGCCCGTGCCCATGCCGAAACCTGCGAGCGATGCCGCCAGGAACTGTACCTCTGGTCGGAAATCTCGCGGATCGCGCCGCAGTTTCACCAGGAATGGGAGAGCCCCTCGCTCTGGCCCCGCATCGAGGAGGGAATGGCGGCGGCGCGGACATCGCGCAAAGTCGTCCCGATCTGGCGCTGGGCGGCGGCGGGGGGCGGCGGCCGTCATCATCATGGCGGTGGTCCTGATGCAGCCCTGGAAGCCCGGGAAACGGCCGCAGCAGGCCACCGATTTCCTGACGGAAGACGCGCTGCGGGAAGTGCAGCAGGCCGAAACGGTGTATGCCCAGTCGATCGACCACCTTTCGAAGGTCGCGGGAGCCAGCCTGCAACAGTCGCCGGCGCCGCTGGCCGCCGCGTATCGCGAAAAGCTGACGGTGCTCGATTCGGCCATCGCGGATATCAAGGCCAACATCGCGGCCAATCGCTACAACGTCTACCTCCAAAACCAGCTTGCTTCGCTGTACCGGGAAAAACAGAACACCTTACAGGAGTGGATGCAAAATGCGAAGCGCAATTAGTGGAATCCTTATCGTCTTCTGCGCGCTGACGGCGTTCGCGCGCGAAGAGTACACGCGCGACTTTCAGAAATCCGTGCCGCTGGCAGCGGGCGGCATCTTCCGGATCGACCACAGAATGGGCAACATTGCGATCCGCACGCAGCCCGGCGGCCAGGCGGCCATCCACGCCGTGATCCGTACCTCGGCCGGATCCGCCGCGGAAGCACGCCGGCTTGCCGATAGCATCCAGATCTCGGTGGACCAGTCCGCCGGGGGTGTGTCGGTCCGCACCATCTATCCCAGCAATTGGAACAACGTATCCTACGGGGTCGATTACGATATCACGGTGCCCGCGACGGCGCCGCTGAACGTCCGGAACCGGTTCGGCGCGGTTACCCTCGACGGCGCGGGCGCAGGCGCGTCTATCAACAATTCCAACGGCAGCGTGACCGTGAGGAGCGGGCGCGGACGCCTGGACGTCGAAAACGCGTTCGGCAACATCGACGTTCGCGGTAATGACGGCGACGTGCTGGTGCGCGGCGGCAACGGCACGGTAATGGTGGCGGACGTCACCGGAACGGCCGACATCACCAATCGCTTCGGCGGCATCCAGGCGCGGAATGCGGGCAAGGGGCTGACGATCCACAGCAACAACGGCGGCATCGACGCCACCAACATCGGCGGGACCACGAACATCGCGAATTCGTTCGGGCGCGTGATCGTCAACGAGGCGAAAGGCGACCTGTTCGTGCAAAACCAGAACGGCGAAATCCAGGCGAACGGCGTCGCGGGAGCGGCCGACCTTCACAATTCGTTCGGCTCGGTGCACTTCTCGCGGATCGGCAAGAACCTCACGGTGCGCTCGCAGAATGCCGGCGTGGTGGGGGACACGGTGGGCGGCAGCGCGGTGGTAGAGACCAGCTTCGGCAACGTGGACCTGCGCGGCGTAAAGAACGGCGCCAGGGTGACCGCGGGCAACAGTCCCGTACGGCTGGCGTCCGTCAGCGGAGACATTTACGCCAAAACGTCTTTCGGTGGTGTCACTGTGACCGATGCGGCCGGGCCTGTGACGGTGGAAAACGGGAATGGATCGATCACCGTGGAAGGCCGTCCGGGCAGCAAATGCCAGCCCGTTTCGCTGAAGACGACCTTTGCCCCGATCCGGGTCACTCTCGCGCCGGGAGCCGGCTACAACCTCAATGCGCAGACCTCGTTCGGGCGCATCCGTTCAGACTTCGAAGTGGCGGTTACCGGCGAGATCGGCCGAGACTCCCTGGCAGGGAAGATCGGCGAGGGCGGGTGCGACCTTCGCCTGATGGACCAGAACGGGAGCATCGAGATCTTGAAAGCCCGATAGCTTCAGGTTCTGCCCGAAAGCCCGGAGCTACCACACTTTACGAAGACCGCTTCCGCCTACCCGCGGCGGGCGATTAACCGGCCCTACGGGTGTACGCCGGGGTGCCGCGTTCGCTTTCCTCGCCCATCCGCGAGGGCTGACGCTGACTTTTGAGTTCGTTGTGGACGTCTTTGACGCCGAAGACGCTTTCCGCGATATCTTCGGCCAGGCGCTTCGCGCGGCGGTCATCCACCGCTCCCGAGAGGGTCACTTCGCCCTCGCTGATCCGCACTTCGATATCCGTCGCGTCAAGAAACGGATTCTCCGTGAGCCGCTCATTCACTTCCTCCAGGATTCGCTCGTCCGACCTTTTGTAATTTTTGGGCCCCCGTCCCGCAAACCGGCCCCTTTCGCCAGCCCATCCCGGGCTTTCGACGGGACGCCAGTGCTCCCGCCCGCGGTCACGGCCTTCCAGGCGGAACCACTCGGGCCGGCCGGCCCAACGGCCCCACTCTCCGCGCTCGCCGCGCTCTCCGTGCTCCCGGTAGCGTTCGCCGCCGCGCGGAAATTCCTCCCGTCCCCAGTCCTCGCGCCCGCGGTACTCGTTTCCTTCCCAGTTTTCGCCCCACTCACGGCCGCGGTCCCAATCCCAGCGGCCGCCCGCGCGTTCCCGTTCGCGATCCCGTTCCCGTTCCCAATCGTTCCGGTCTGCCATCTCTGCCCTTTCCGTGACGGTCGGGCGATCTCCGAGCGCGCCGTGACCGTTCCACTCCTCATGCTAGCGGCGGCCCCCAGCACCGGCAATGCGCCAGGAACGGGCCAAAGTTCGGTATCTTCCCCCGAAACCGCTCCGTCTGTAGCATTCTGCCCCGGCCCGAAAGATCGTATTGACTTTAAGGCTCCAAGTACTCAAGCTAAAGTCAGCGAGGTGTCTATGAAGCTGCTGTGGGGTTTTGCCATTTCGGCAGTTGTTCTCGCGCTCGGCTCGAACGCCATGTTCGCCCAGGCGGTGATCGGCGCCAAGTCCGGCGTCGTCAATTACACGGAAGGGTCCGTGTACCTGGGCGACAAGTTGCTCGAAGATTCAGCCCGCCCAGTTTCCGGATATTAAGGAGAATACCGTTCTGCGCACCGAAGAAGGCCGCGCGGAAATCCTCCTGCCTCCCGGCGTCGTCATGCGGATCGGAGAGAACACTTCGTTCCGGATGATCAGCACCCGTTTGATCGATACCCGCCTGGAACTTCTTTCCGGCTCGGCCGTGATCGAAGCCGATGAAATCGGTAAGGACACCCACGTGACCGTGGTTGCGAAAAACGCCACCATCAGCCTGCAAAAGGTCGGGCTTTACCGGTTCGACAGCCAGCCGGCCCGCCTGAAGGTTTTCAAAGGATCCGCCGACGTGCAGATCGGTGAGGATACCATCCAGGTCGCCGGCGGCAAAATGCTGGAACTCGGAAGTACCCTGGCCTCCGCCGAGAAGTTCAATATCGAGGAGACCGACAGCTTGGATCACTGGAGCCGGCGGCGCGGCGAGATGATGGCGATGTCGAATGTTTCGGCTGCCAACCGAGCCCGCACTGGCGGATATCAGTCGGACCCCTGCGCCAACGTGTATACACGATCGCTCGGATCGTGGGGCTACAACCCGTACTACGGCCTGGGAACCTACATCCCCTGCACGGGTTCGATCTATAGTCCCTACGGCTACCGCTTCTGGAGCCCGCTGGCGGTCTATCAGGCCTTTTACGCGCCGCGCCCGGTTTACAATCCGGGGGGCGGCGGTTACGGCGGCTACCGGCCCTCGTATCCGACGATGGGTACGACGAGCAGCGGGTATTCGGGCACCATGTCCTCGGTGGCATCCGCTCCGTCAGCTCCGGCCGCGTCTTCCAGCACCGGTGCGGTTTCGTCCTCGGCCGGCGGCGGTGCGTCGGTTGGACACGGCTCGGCCGGCGGCGGCGCCCGCGGACACTAAGCGATCAGGGCGGGCCTCCGCGGCCCGCTCCCGAACGGTGGCTCTGTGCAAACCGGCGCCACAGAGCCGCGAACGTGAGGGAGCGGGCCGATTGGCGCGCACGATCGACTGCGGTGAGGAACGCGCGGCATTAGGCCTCCGGGCCTGCCCACCTCCACTTTGTGAACGTTTCTTAGACGGCTGCGGTTGCCAGCCTGGACCGTCGGCTCGCGCGCATGGCGATCAGGTCGGCAATTTTGCCAAGCAGCGTCGGCAGGTTTTCGGTGTACACAGAGACTTCGTGGCCGTCGCCTCCGGAAGGCTGCATGGTCACGCCCTCGTAGGACGTGATCAGCGCCGTCGCCGGCCGGTAGTTTTTGACTCTCGCATAGGCCAGAACGTTGCGCCCGGCGGAACGCGAATCGATCGCCGCATCGCTCAGGACCAGTGCGTACTGGCGCTCATCGAGCTTTGCCAGCGCTTCGGCGGGGGTCGAAGTGGCGTCCACAGAATAGCCGCCTGCTTCCAGAATGGTCTTCAGGGCCAGCCTCGACGTCAAGTCACCGTGCACCAGGAGAACCCGAGCCAATTCCAGTCGGCGGGCCTCCACCTGCGGGCGTACCGACTTCATGGATCTGTGCATTGTCTAGAATTACTTTACCTGAAGATCCCAAATTTCGAGCCTCAAATTTTTGAATAATCGGGCGACTCCCCTAATCGTGAGCGTCAGCTTGCACCCATTCCGTTCGGACTTTCGTGAAGAAGCACACTAGCGTGGGGGGGCACGATTCCGGCCGGATTCCCTGGAAATCGCACGCAAGCGGGCCTTCGTCCCCGGGGCGGTCATGGCGTGTAGATGAAGTAAGGGTAGCGATCCACCGGCAGGGACGAACGCTTGACCGCCAGACACCACGATTGCTCACCGCGATTCTCGGCGTTGTAGCCGCTTGCCGCGAGGAATTCCAGGAGCGGCCGGTGCGTCGAGAATTCATCTATGAAGGTCGTGAAGAGTTGCTCGACTTCGAAACCGGCGGCGCGCACGGCATTCCCTAATTCATGAACCGTGTATTCACGGACGTGCCCCATATCCGTCTGGCAGCCCTCGACCGGCCGATCATACAGGAAGAAGATCTGCGGATTGTCCTGGCCGCCGAGCGTTTTGGCGACGCTCGTAATACTTCCGATGTTAGGGGTGGACAACAGAAGGTATCCACCCTCGCTCAGAACACGGCGCGCTTCGAGCAGCATGTGCATCGGATCGCAGGTCAGGTGCTCGATGATCTCGGCGGCGACCACCAGCTCGAAATACTCGTCCGGATAGGGGAAAGGATCTCGCTCCGCGTTGAAATGACTTACGTCGCAGGAGAAGTCGCCGTCCGGGAAATGCACCGTCTTCCGGTCGATCCGGCCGGGCGTGCCATAATAGGCGCCGCGGACTTCGGTGTAGCCGCACAACCGTTTCAAAAACGGAGTGATCTGCATATAGCAGCCGAGTTCCAGCGCCCGGCCCGCCTTTCGCGAAGGTGGCGCCAGCGCCAGGGTGCGCGCCAGCCGCGGGACATGTTTTTCGAGGTACGCAGCGCCAGCCGCGTCCGGCATCCGGATGGTGCGGAGCGCTTCTTCGCACTGCTTGAGCCGCTGTGCATCGAAGGGCTCTCCGGCGCCATCCCGCTGTATCCGGGAAAAGTGGTAATTGAGCCGGCGCAGCAGCACCCGGATGGCATTCAGATAAGGTGGTAACCGGGGAATGCGCTTCTGAATGGACGCCGCCCTGCGCCGGCGCAGCGTGGCGCTACTCCCCACGAACGCAAATACTACGAGCAGTGAGGCCACCGAAACGCCGCCGCCGATCCGGTTTTCCAGGGGCGTCTCGAAGCGAGCCTGCAGCCCCTGTGCCCCGGGCGGCGCGTCGATGATCATAAAGCCCATCACGGGATCCCGCCGTACCCGCAGCGGCCGCCCGCCTGCGTAAACGTGCCACGCCGGGTCATACGTTTCCTGAATCAGAATCGATTCGCCGGCGGCCACATCGGCGCTGATATCGAAGGCGTCCGGACCCCGCCACTGGACCTCCGCCGGACGGCGAGCCGCGTTTTCCACGACCGCAACGAACTGCGAGAGGCGCTCGATATCGTCTCCGGCGCGGATGCTTCCGATGCCGGAGAGGCTGTCCGAGGCGATCAAACGTCCGATACCCGGCGACGCGCGAGGTACGCGGTAGATCACCGTCCCGGCGTGATCGTCATAGAGGGGCTGCAAGATCCCCCGGAACTTCTCGGGGTGCTGGAAATCGTGGTAGTGCTCGGGAGAGTTCTTGTCGGGAACGATAATGGCATCGGTTCCGAGCGCCTGGAGCCACAACGATGCGAGGTTGGCGCGTTCACCGGCGGTGACTTGCCACATGGCGTGAGGCAGAACCTGGTTCTGCATGCCCTGCAATGAAAGGCCGTCCGTCTGTGCATTATCGAACCACCCGTCAAACCAATACCGGAGCGTGCCGGTCGCGAACACCCGCTGGCCGGGCAGATTTTCATGCACCCATTTCGTGATCCGGTACTCGTACTGCTCGTGAAGCGGACCTGCCGGCGGAAAGGGCCCCCAGGGGTGCTTCAGGTATCGTGCGGCCGGCAGAAACGCGACGATGAGGAGCACCCACGCGACGCGCCGGAACTTCGCGTGGCGCAGCATGCGGCTGACAATTGCCGCAAAAACGAAAATGCACGCGAGGTCGAATTCCGGAAGCAGGCGTCCCGGATTGGCGACCACTCCAGCCCCAAAGTAGAAGTACGGGAGTACATAGAACCCGAGCAGGATGGCGGAGCCGCTAATGAAAACGGTCCACGCCGCCGTGGCGCGGCCCCTGGCGAACTTATAGCTGAGAAGGAAAAACACCAGCATCGCGCCGGCCGCCGCCATTCGCCATGGAATGCTGGCCGGCTCCGATACCCAGTGCAGGTTGTTCAACGGTCAGCTCCAAAAACGAGGGGGTAAGCCAGAACGCGCACAGTCCAAAAGCGAGTACGGCGATCACGACGGCGCGGACGATGACGCTCCACCTGGGATTTGCGAGCCAGGCCGCCCACACCGCAAGGGCGAAGAAGATGGCGAGCGAAGTGGCCCCGTAGAAGTTATGAGTCACCGAGAGCGCGGCCAGCAATGCCGCGGCCGCGACCAGCGCCGGTGAAGATCTCCTCAGGGCTGCAATGGTGGCGGCGAGCGCGGCTCCCACAAAAGAAAGAGCGGTGATGTGCGGCCCCTCGCCGTATGTCATCAGCACGTGCAGGCGCTGAGGCTCCCACCAGAGGCTATCGTGCCTGATGAGGCTTATAAGCAGGAAGCAGGGAGACAGCAGCATCACTGCCGCGGCGGCGATGAGCGCATTGGCCCTCGACCCGCTGCCCACCCGCACCCACCAGTACACCGCCATGATTCCAAACGCATACACCAGGCCGACGTACAGGTGGTAGGCCCTGGCGGTCGATAACCCGGCCGCTTTGGAAATCAGGGAGGGCGCATATCGCAAGCCGGGAGGATAGATGTAATCGTAACGGTTGCCGCAATACCAGAGCGGCTGCCACCCCTGGTGAGGCAGGTTGGGCTGAAGCATCCGGGCGTCGGAGATCCACGTGGATTCAATCGACGCCCAGTTGTTCAGATATTCCAATCGCAACAAGGGAGCGACCAGGAAGCAGGCCACGAGAAAAACGGCAGCGGAATCGATCAGCCAATTGCGTTTCCCGGGCACGGGTTCAAGCTCTCTCCCTGACAAGACATGCTGTGGACGGCGGCCCAAGCGCGGTCAAATGTCGATTATGGCACGCGTTCAACTCTGATGGCCTGCCGCATCGCTTCGCGCAGGGGCCTCATATCGCCGCCGCAGGCTGTCGAATTGACGGAGATGAACAAGGCCGGAACGATGCAGCGAGTAGCGCAGCAGCAGCCACAGAATCGAGATGCCGTAGCGGCAGCTTGCCCAAAACGACGCTGAAGAGGCCTGGGCGAAGTAGCGTGTCGGGACAGGTACTTCGGTGATGCGAAACTTCAGGTGTACGGCCTGGGCGATGATTTCCTGGTCGAATATGAAAGCGTCCGAGTTCATGGCGATGTTCACGGATTCCAGAATCTCACTCCGGAAAGCGCGGTAGCCCGTGTGATACTCGGACAGCTTCAAGCCGAACACGGCGTTCTCGAAGGCCGTCAAGAACCGGTTGGAAAAATACTTCCACCAGGGCATTCCCTGCCGCATAGGGTTCGCTCCCAGCAGGCGGGAACCCAGCACCATATCGGCGCCGGCTTCCTGAATCGGGCGGATCACCTCCGGCAGTAACATCGGGTCGTACTGGTAATCGGGGTGAACCATCACGATGATATCCGCGCCCGCCTTGAGAGCTTCGCGGTAACAGGTCTTCTGGTTCGCTCCGTATCCGTAATTGCGGTTGTGGATGAACAGCTCGAGGCCGAGTTCGCGTGCAATCTTCACGGTCTCGTCGGAACTGCCGTCGTCCACGAGAATCACGAGATCGATCATCTCCCGGGGCAGATCCGCATACGTCATGTGCAGGGTCCTGGCGGCATTGTAAGCCGGCATAACCACGACGACTTTAGGCTTCGACGAATTGCGCTGGAGCAAAGACCATTGTAGCCGTATCCAGCCCGAGGCGATCGCGGCGGCCTCCTAGTGGATCGTCCGCGTCTTCCGGTTCATGTAGTCCATCAGCAGGTATTGCCCCAGCGTGAACGGCGTCGTGAAGTACGCTTTGCCGCGGCAGATCTCGGTCACCTTCTGGACGAAGTTCACCAGGCCGTAATCGCTGGCCAGCATGAAGGTATTGATCAGGATCCCCTGCTTCTTGCAGCGGTTGACTTCCTCCAGCGTGCGGCTGATCACCAGCGGGTCCAGGCCGAAGGCGTTCTTGTACATGCGGCCGTCCTCGAGCGTCAGGCAGCTCGGCTTGCCGTCGGTGATCATCACGATCTGGCGCATGTCCTTGCGCTCCTGGTTGAGCAGCTTCTGCGCCAGGATCAGGCCGTCGCGCGTGTTCGTGTAGTAGGGGCCCACCTGCACGCGCGCCAGCTGGCTGAGCGCCAGTTCCTCGGCCGAATCGTGGAACAGCACGCAGCGCAGGCTGTCGCCGGGATACTGCGTCCGGATCAGGTGCGCCAGCGCCAGCGCGACCTTCTTCGCGGGCGTGAAGCGGTCCTCGCCGTAGAGGATCATGCTGTGGCTGCAATCGAGCATCAGGACGGTGGCGCAGGAGCTCTGGTATTCGCACTGGTGCACGTGCAGGTCGGAATAGTCCATGTCGAGCGGCACCTTCGCCCCTTCGCGGCGGATCGCGGAAAAGAGCGTCTCGCTCACGTCGAGGTTCAGGGTGTCGCCGAATTCGTAGGCTTTGGAGGATCCGGAAGCTTCGATGCCGGTGGCGAGGTCGCGGGTGTCATGGCGGCCGAAGCTCGATTTTCCGAGCGAGCCGAGCAGGTCTTTGAGCGTTTTGAAGCCGAGAAAGTCGAGCGACTTGTCGGTGACCTCGAACTTGACCTTGGTATCCTTCCCGCTGCCCACTCCCGGGGCGGAGGACTGTTCCTCGGAGGGCTCCTCGATGGTGATCTGGCCCTCGTCCACCATCTTCCGGACCAGGTTTTCGAGCAGCTTGTCCATCTGCTCCGGCGACATCTGCTGGAGCTTCTGCATCATCTCGTCGAGGGCTTCGTTGTCGAACAGCTTACCCTGTTCGAGCGCCTGCTGAATCGCTTTCTTCAGGTCTTCGAGCGTGTGCTGGTTCCACTCGCTGAAGGGCATGTACTGCGTGTTGAAGCCGCTCTCCAGCAGAAAGTCGGAGAGCGCCTGGAGCAGGTCTTCGGCGCCGATCCCCATATCTTCGCCGCTATAGCGCGAATAGTGTACCCACTTCATGACAGCTCCCCCCTCTCTGCGCCCGTTCCCTTACGGTCGCGGCTCGCTCCCAGTGCCCGCTCCCTTGCGCCCGCTTCCTGCGCGGCGCTAATTGTACTGGCGGCGGAAATTGGGGCGCTCGGGGCGGCCCTCTTCCCGCGGCTCGCGGTGCTTCTCTTCCGCCGCGAATCCCCTCTCCTCGCTGCGGCTGATCCGGCGGTGCGCGTGCAATCCCTCCAGCACGAACTCGGCCGCCGATGCGCGCACCGGATCCGGTTCGTTATGGCTGAGCCCCAGCGCCTTCACTTTCTCCATCAGGCCCTGAATGCCGGCCAACTGTTTCACCATGGTGGACGAATCCACGTTCTCGTCCAGTTTCAAGCTTCCACCCAGGTCGAACCACTGCACGATCTGCGAGACGTTGGCCCCGTCGAAGTAATGGTCGTAAACCCGGCCGATGGCGCTGCGGATAATCTCCCGCGCTACCGTGTCGCCGCCCTTGAGTTCCCCTTCGTACTCCAGTTCCAGCTTGCCGGTGATGGCCGGCAGGGCGGAGTAGAGGTCCACGATGCGCGGCACCGCCACCGCTTCCCGCGCCCGGAGCGCGCGCCGCTCGGCATTCGAGACGACGTTCTCCAGCACCGAAATCGGCAGCCGCTGCGAGACGCCGGAACGCTTGTCGATGCGCTTGTCTTCGCGCGCCAGGAACGCCAGTTGCTCCACCACCTGCTGCATGTAGGCGGGAACCCGCACCTCCACCGGAGACTGGCGCTTCAGCCACGCCTCCTGTTCGGTGATGGAGATGCCCTGTTCCACGGTGGCCGGGTAGTGGGTGCGGATCTCGCTGCCGATGCGGTCCTTGAGCGGCGTGATGATCTTGCCGCGGGCCGTATAGTCCTCGGGATTCGCCGTGAAGACCAGCGCCAGGTCGAGCGGCAGGCGGACCGGATAGCCCTTAATCTGCACGTCGCCTTCCTGCATGATGTTGAACAGGCCCACCTGAATTTTCCCCGCCAGGTCCGGCAGTTCGTTGATGGCGAAGATGCCGCGGTTGGCTCGCGGCAGCAGGCCGTAGTGCACGGTCAGCTCGTTCGAGATGTCCTGCCCCCGGCGCGCGGCTTTGATCGGGTCGATATCGCCGATCATGTCCGCAATCGTCACGTCGGGCGTCGCCAGCTTCTCCACGTATCGATCCTCGCGGTGCAGCCAGCCGATCGGGGTGTCCTCTCCCTGGTCGGCCATGAGGTCGATACAGCGCCGGCACGTCGGAACGTACGGGTTGTCGTGGATTTCGCACCCTTCCACGTAAGGGGTGAACTCGTCCAGCAGCGAGGTGAGCTGCCGGATGAGGCGTGTTTTGGCCTGGCCGCGTAAACCGAGCAGGATGAAATGATGGCGGGAGAGAACGGCGTTGACCACCTGCGGAACAACCGTGTCTTCGTAACCGAGAATACCCGGAAACAGGTTGTCGCCGCGCTGTAGCTTGCAAATCAGATTGTCGCGGAGTTCGTCCTTAACGCTCCGATGGGCGATTTTCGCTTCGGAGTAGGGACTTTGGCGAAGCGTGCCTAAGGTGCGGGGCAACTCCTGAGTGGCTCGTGTAGACAAGCAAACCCCCCTGCTCGCGATTGTAGCAGAGGAAGCCGGTTGCTTCGGGTCGTATCCGATACAATGGAGGATAGTGGAGATTCAGGAAAAGACCAAGCAAGAGCCCGGTATGTGGCAGCGGTACGGCGAGTTAACCCGGGACGTGCGCCGCGGGTTTATCGCCGAGTGGGCGGTGACAATTATCCTGTTGCTGTTTGCGACCACCACGCTCATACAGGCGTTCGTGATCCCCAGCGCTTCGATGGAGAATACGCTGCTGATCGGCGACCACGTACTAGTGGATAAGCTGGTGTACGCCCCTGCCGGGGCCGTTTCGAAGCACATTCTGCCCTACCGGCCCGTGCGCCGCGGCGACGTGATCGTGTTTCGTTATCCGCGGGACATCAGCCAGGACTACGTGAAGCGGGCGATCGGGCTGCCGGGCGACCACATCCGGCTGGTGAATAAGGAACTGATGCTCAACGGCCACCTGGTAAACGAGCCGTACGCCATCCACAGGACCACCTACATCGATTCTTATCGCGACAATTTTCCCAGCACGCCGGATGTTTCACTGCCTCCGAGTGCGCTCGATATGCTGCAAAACCACGTGGTGAACGGCGAGGTGGTGGTGCCGCCGAACTGCATCTTCGCGATGGGCGACAACCGTGACGATTCGCTCGACAGCCGCTATTGGGGGTTCGTGCCGATGGAGAACCTGGTGGGAACTCCGGTGGTGATTTACTGGTCGTTCGAGGCGCCCACCCAGGATCTCACCAATCCGAACATCGGTTTCGATCACATCGTGGACGTGATTACGCACTTCTTTACAAAGACGCGCTGGTCACGAACGTTTAAGCTGATTCACGGCTATCCTCTGAAGTAGATGGTCCGGCCTTACCCGGCGATGCGGCTGGGACGGTATCCGGGACGCGAGTGGACGCGGTACTTCCTGCCGGGGTCGCTGACGATTTCCACCGAGATCTTGCGAAAGCCCTCGTTCGGGTTGGGCTGCGGATAATACGTCACGGTATAGGAGTTGCCGAGGTCCTCGCGGATATCCTCGAACGCCTCCACCTGCTTTTGCCAGGTCTTGGCCCAATAGGCTTTGCCGCCGGTCCGCTGCGAGATCCGCCGGAAAGCATTGCTCGAAATCGGGTCCTTGCTCACCTCGCTGGTGGAGATGACGTAGATCGGGATGCCCTCGTCCTCCGCCACCGCGCGGACGTCGTCGGGCGCCACCATGCTGGCGTTGTCCGGGCCGTTGGAGAAGACGATCACCACCTTGCGTCCCGGCACCTTGGCCGCATCGCGAAGCGTCAGCAGCAGGGCGTTGTAGAGCGCCGTATCGTCTCCGGCCACGGATTTGCGAAGTCCCGAAATGGCTTCGGCATGCTCGCGGGTCAGGACCGCCGCACGCGAAAGATTGCGGCTGAAGGTGTAGACCGCAACGGAGTCGGCGCGGTCCAACCCGCGCACGAAATCGGCGATGGCGTCCTCGGCGTAGACGAACCCGCGGTACATGAAATTGCTGGTGTCGAACAGCACGAAGACGTTGGTCCCGATGAACGCGTCGGGCCGGTCCATCCCGGGCAGGGAGTCCTTTTTAGCCTCGATGAGGGGACGGGTCGAACCGTCTTCGGCGACCGACAGTGGGGCGTTGGCGCCTTCCGCAAAGGTGGCGACTCTCTGTAGAATGCCATCCTCGTAAATGCGAAAATCCGATGGCTTGAGGCCGTTGATGTAGTGGTTCCGGCTGTCGGTGATCTGAAAACTTAAGACCACCATGTCCACCTTGATCCGGAATACCGGCTGGCGGCCCTCCTGCGCACGCAACAGCGCCGCGCCGCCCGCCACACTGAGGAAACCTCGTCGCGAAATCGTCATGGTTATCTACCGGTTTGGAGTCTCCTGCAACGCAGCTTTCTGATCCGTGGAGGTCCGGCTGCGGGCACGGACCTCATCTCCCACCTCGCGCAGCGATTTCAGCAGCGCGGGCCAGTCCTCCAGGTGCGAGGCGAAAATCTGTTCCACCAGCGATTGGGTCCATTCCGGAATCCGTACGTTGAGCTGCGCGGGCGTGACGCTGGTCTCGTCGGCAAGCGCCGCCCAGTAGAGCGTGTTGGATTCCCAGCTCTCCGCCATAATGCGGCTCGAGTAGCCCATCAGGGCGGGGAAGGTGCGGAGGTTCAGAAGTTGCGGCTGGTAGGAATTGGCCAGGGTCGGCTTGGGCGATCCGAATGCCCGCGAAATCGACGCGTAGTTGATCTCCTTCGGAGATTCCGCCTGGAGCCGCAGCAGTTCGGCCAGCACGCAGGAGGAATCCGCGCTGCGTTTGGGAGCGACGTCCCTGGCAATGGAGAATAGCTCGGACGGCGTCACCTGCTCGGCCGCGTCCCTGGCATTGCCCTCCGCAATCAGCCGGCTTATGGCGGAGGTCCGCACCGGCGCGGCGTGCACGGAGAGCGCGTCCAGCACCTCCGCCCGCAGTTGCGGGTCAAGGGCCGATTCGGCAAGCAGCTCGCGGCCGTAGCGCAGGTGAAGGCCCACCCAGTGCACCTGTGCGGGAGTCACGTCCCACCACTTCGGAATCTTAGCGCTCAGGATCATTTGCGGCACCAGGTCGCCCCAGATCAGCGCCTGCGTTTGGGCCGGGACCAGGAAGTTCTGCTCGGCGTCCGCCAGCGCGTACGGCAGCGTGGCGAGGGACCCGACCAGGCGTCCGCCCGCGTTCGACGGCCAGCCGCTGCCGAACAACTCGGTGGATCGCCAGGTGTGCGCAGCGCCCTGCATGCCGATGAAATCGTGATTCCTGACAAACAGCGGGTTGGTGATGAGGATCTGCGCCCCCGGAGGCGCGTAGTAGGCATAGTTCAGTCCGACCAGCGTGTCCCGCAGAATGGGCGCCAGCAGCCCGCGCACTTCGGCGAGCTTTTCCGGGCTCCCGGCGGCCCTCTCGATGGCTGCCCGCAGGTTCAGCTTGCGCTCGGCGTCCAGGTGCTTATCGGTCCAGTAGCCGAAACCCATCGCGTTCTTTTCGTTGGCGGAGAGGGAACTGCGCGGTAACTGGATCTCGCTGATCCCGGCCGTGAGTTTGTTGATCAGCGCGGTGTTCAGCTTCGAGCCCTTGCCGAGCCCCTCCAGGTGATCGGCGAGTTGGAACAGGGTATCGAGCGAAACCATCCGCTGGGCGTCGAGGACGCGCCCCAGGTCCTGTTCGACTTTGGCCTGCACGTCGGCGTCGGTCGATTCGGACGCGCCGGCGAGCAGTTCGACCACCCGCTGCTGCGGATGGTCCGCGCCCCCGGGTACCGCGGGTGCCGCATCCAGCAGGGCTTTGACTCCGGCGCGCCCCGCGTCGAACAGTTCGCGGTCGCTTCGGACCTGCGCGAACCCGGAGACGATCGCGGTGAACGCGGGTCCGGCCTTCGCATCCGGAATGGTGCCCTGGCGAACCAGAATCTGCCACAGGCCGATGAGCGCCTCGTAAGATCCGGCCAAATCCGACCGGAACAACGGATCGTGAACCTTGTCGATGGCCTCGGCGGTGTCGATGAAACTGATAATCACCTGGTCGCTCAGGCTGCTCGATTCCGCAAAGACCGGGTATTGCGCACCGAAGGTGTGATACGCGCGGGCAAGGCGGTCAACCGTTGCGGGTTCCAGCGGCGTTGCCCGGTAGCGGTCCAGATCGGAGAGCGCCATGAAGATCTTGAGCGGCTCGTTCTCCACCGATTTGCGGCAGAGCGCAAAGAGGGCCTCGAGTACGTCGTCCGGATCTTTCCACGTGGCAGCCAGGCGGGTCAGTTTGCCGTCGTACTTCCCCTGCGGGTGCTGCATGAACAGGTTTTTCCAGACCTCCAGGCTTCCGGGGATGTGGGGCTTTCCGTTGGGGTCCAGCCGGAGCCGCGTGGTCAGCAGCATCATATCCGTGTTGGAACGAAACACGGGACGAGCCGGCCCGGGGCTGGTGATGCGGCCGCGGACCGCGGTATAAAATCGCTTCATCCGCGCCGGGTCCGTCAGGTAATCGCGGACCGGGCCCTGAATTCGCGCCAGGGCATCGTACAAGCTGGCGAGCCAGCCGTCGTCTTTGGCTAGGAGTTTGTCGAAGAACTCCGCGCCCTTGTCCGGAGAGGCGCCGGCAAGGTCGGCCCACGCCGCCGCCGACCGCGCTCCACCCGGTACGACGGCCTTCCCGTTGCGGATTTCGAACATGCCGCCGAAGAAGTCGAGCACGTGGGCGAACACTTTCAAGCGGGAGAAGGAAATACTCTTGCGAAGCGCCTCGGCGGTCGGCCGGTCGAGCTTCGACATACCCAGGTAAAGCCGGCACAGGGAGGGGTCGCCGATAAACGTGTCCAGGAAGTCCGGCGGCGTCTTATCCTTTCCGCCGCCCGTCCAGTATGCGGACCCGAACAGCACGGGCAGGACGGTCGGGTGGTAATCATACGTAAAAGGACGGTTGGTGCGAAGCGCTTCTTCCAACTGGTTGATCGGGAAGCCGGAATCGGTGCTCAGAAACGCGCGGGCCGCGTTTACGGTCTCGAGGACCACCTCCGAACCGCAGCCGCCCCGCATCCGGAAGCCCAGAATCCGGATCAGTTCCGCCACGTTCGGAGCATCGCAGTTCGCCACCTTGATCACCTTCTCCGCGCCCGCCAGGTTTGCCAACTCCTGGGCTTGAGAGAGGTAGCGGTGGACGAGTTTCAGGTACTCCGTTTCTTCCAGGGAATCGTTGCTGTGGGACGCCTGGTAGCCGTTCGTGACCACGTTGCGGGCCAGCGCGGCGAGCATGGCATCCGCGGGAGCATCGGGCGATAGGGCGGCCATGCGCGCGAAAGACCGGAGCGGCCCCGGAATCGTCACCGTCCCGGTGGTCCCCGCCGGCGCTGAATCCCGCGGCGCCTGCGAGAGGTGGAGGGCCGTTCCGGTAGCTAACCGGTAAGCATCCAGGTCACGCGAGACGGCGTCGTTATCGCCCGCCAGCAGGTCGAGAACGGCGAGCCTCCGGGCGATGACACCCTCGCGGGCGGTATTGCCGGATCCGCGGAGCGAAGCCAACAGTTTCGAGTAGGCGGAGCGCGCGGCCGGATCGCCATAGCGTTCCAGGAATTCGGCGTAGGCCGTGAGGGCCGGGATGCCCGAGGGGTTGGATGCGGCGGCGCGCGCGAGCGCGGCTTTGGCTGCCGCCGTGTCACCGGCGGCTTCCATCTGCCGGATCGATTCCGAAATCGGCTGAGCCGGAAGTTGTGCGTAGGAAAATGCGGAAAGAACCGTTACGAAAATCGGGAACGCCCTCATGACGCCTCCGCTACTGGTCGTCCACTCTACCACTTTCACCTGTGGTTTGGTGATTCTAAATCAAACAAAACACGTAGCGCAAGATGAAGGGTATAAAAAAGCCCACCGGCCTTCAAAAAACGGAATTCAGAGACATCCGAGACGAAGCGCCCGCTCACTGACGGTAGCGGCTCTCTCTCTGGGAGGATGCCGACCACAGAGCCGCGACCCTAACCTAAAGGCAGCGGACCTTCCACAGGGGGGCACCCGCCCTTCGAACGGGCGGAGGGCGGGTGTGTAGGAACGCGGTTATTGGGGCAACTGAACCGTGACGTGACGCTGAGTGTTGAGCTTCTCCGTCAGCGTGCGGTCCAGATCGGTCAGGGGCACTTGGCGCTCCTGGTGTTCCAGGGTTACGTAGTGCAGGACTTGGCCCTCGGTCCAATAGGAGGCGGCCGCGCGAATCACGTTGTCCTTGAACGCGAAGAGGTAAATGGGCGACTCCGCGGGCGCTACCTGGGATTGGGGCGAAACCTCCTGGCCGTACTGATCGTATTCGCGAATTACGGGGTGCGCCGGTTGAACGTAGGTCGAAGTGGTGGCCTGCTGCGGGTAGATCACTGTGACGTTCGGGGAAGTGCTGTACCCGGGGTAGCCGTATGAGCCAGATGCGGGGTACCCGTATCCTCCGGCTGCGTAGGCGTCATATGGATAATCGAAGTACGGCGCGTAGGCATAGCTTCCGATCGGGGGGTAGGCCCAAACATAGGGATAGTCATCGAAACCGAAGCCCAAGCCGCCGAAGCCCAAGCCGCCAAAGCCCAAACCAAAGAAGCCTTGATTAAAGCCTCGGTTGAACCCGCGGTTGAACCCGAACCCGCGGTTGAACCCGAAGCCACCGCGACCGAAGCCGCCGCGAAATCCGCCGCCTCCGAAGCCGCCGCGAAATCCGCCGCCGCCCATACCGCCGCGAAATCCGCCGCCGCCCATACCGCCGCGAAATCCGCCGCCCCCCATACCGCCACCGCCGCGGAATCCGCCGCCGCCCATGCCGCCGCCACCACGGCCGCCGCCCCCGCCGCGCTGCGCGAGTGCGACACCATTGACCAGCAGCAGACACAAACCAAAGTAAAGTGGAGCCCTCATAGATTGTCCCCCTACCTCGGAGCTTACTCCCGGTCCCCCACAGCCGCAACCGTTGGGGTACGATCAAACCGCGGAGAGTGAACCATTCATGACGTTTCGTTTGTTTTCGAACGCGTTCTCCGAGCACGGATGGATCCCCGATCTCTACACCTGCCAGGGTGCGGACGTTTCTCCCTCGCTCGAATGGAGCGGAGAACCGCGGGAGACCCGGAGCTTTGCCCTGATCGTCGAGGATCCGGATGCGCCCGCCGGAGTCTGGACCCACTGGCTGCTCTACGACGTCCCGGCGAAAATTCACCAGTTGCCCCAGGGCTTCAAGAGCGGAGTCTTGGGCCTAAGCGGGACGAACGACTTCGGGAAACTCGGGTATGGGGGACCTTGCCCACCCAAAGGGCATGGGCCGCATCGCTATTTTTTCCGGCTTTACGCCCTCGATATCCACACCTTGGGGCTTCCCGCCGGCGTGAAGCGGCAGGAGTTGCTGGAAGCCATCAAAAATCATGTACTGGGGGAAGCGCCGACGATCGGACGCTTCGAGCGGCGGTGAGTGCCCCGTTCAGACGCGCTTCATGACCTGGCCGATCAGGCTCACGGCGGTCAGCACGACCGCGACGTAGAATACCAGCCTGGCGGTGGCAGTGAAGGCGGCGGCAGTCATCCCAAACCCCAGGATGGCTGCTGCCATCGCGATCAGGAAGAATGCCAACGCCCAAAGCATGTCCGGTCTCCTGGGCATAGGCTTTGCACGCCGCTTGCCAACCGGGCCATTACTGCCGGTAAGATTGTAAGAACAATGATCTACACATGTTACGAGATGATTCGCGACTGCCGGGCGGGCCGGCCGGAGGGGTGGGAGTATTTTCTATCCAATTACGTCCCTGTAATCCGGCGTCTGTCTGTACATTATTCACCCGGAAAACCCCTTGCTGTGAAAGACCTCATAACCTCCGTATGTAAGCCGGATTCGGTATTGTTTCAGACCATCGACCCGTCTCCGGAGCGGCAATTCGTAGCGGAACTGAGGCAAATCGTCCTGTCGGCGGTCGAAGCACCCGCCGGGGGCGGCGCAATCTCCCTGGAGGAGGTCGCGGCGGCATTTGCCTCCCTGACCCTGACGGAGAAGCAGGCCGCCTGGACCGAAACCATGGGCTACGGAGCCGCCGAGACGGGCGCGATGCTGCGGATGGCTCCCGCGACGGTGGAGAATATCCGGACCCGGGCGGCCGGGTTGTTGCGCGGGCAGGTGGACTCGTGGAGCCGCGGCATGCTGGGCGAGAGCGGGATCCCGCTGGGCCGTGCAGCGGCCGCGGCCGTCACCAAAGACTGCATCCCGGCGAAGGCATTTCTCGACGTGCTGGACGGCCGTGCCACCTGGCGGGGCAGGGAGGAGTTGGAGCGCCATGCGACGGCGTGCTTCCACTGCGTGGACCACTTCTGCCGGCTGGCCGAAGTGCTGGAGTTGCTGCGAGGGGCACAGCCGCTCGCGAAAGCGGAAATCGAGCCGCTGCGCAAAATCGCGGGGATCGAAAAGAAATCGCGGGGCTGGAACCGCTGGTTCCGGACATCGTAGAGGCGGGCGAAGCCAGCTAAGCTAGAATCTTACGACGGCGTGAAGCTCTTTATTCAAATCTCGATACTCGTACTCCTTTCGTTCCGGACCCTTTGGTCGGCCGGACCGGACGTTACCGTAATCGCTACGGACTCGTCCAACCGGCCGGCCGTGGGAATCCAGGTGGAACTGCGACCAAAAGCGGCGCCGGCCGCCCTGGTGTCAGCGGTCACGGATGCGCAGGGCAGGGCGGTAATCACGGGCCTCGAACCGCAGACCTACCAGGCGAGTTTCAAAGGAGAGGGCTTCGAGACCGTGTCGCGGGAGATCGACCTCTCCCGCGGTGAATCCGTGACGCTCGATGTAACACTGCCGCCCGCCATCGCGCCGCGACGCGAGAGCGTGGAGGTCAAGGAAACCGTTTCGCCCGTGGAAGCGGGAGCGAGCACGCCGGAAACCGTCTCGGGCGCCGCCATGAAGGACCTTCCCAACCGGCCGGCGACTGTCGCCGACGCTCTCCCGATGATCCCCGGCGTGGCTCGCGAGCCGGGAGGCGCCCTGGTGATCTCGGCCAGCCCCGAACATCGCAGCGCCATGATCGTGAATTCCGCCGATGTGACCGACCCGGGCACGGGGCAGTTTGGCCTCACGGTTCCCATGGATAGC
Organism: Bryobacterales bacterium; assembly: GCA_963796485.1. Taxonomy (GTDB): domain Bacteria; phylum Acidobacteriota; class Terriglobia; order Bryobacterales; family Bryobacteraceae; genus CAWCDJ01. Next base: position 1,651,481 of record CAWCLV010000001.1, on the reverse strand, counting down.
GTCCAGAGCTTGAACGTGTACCAGACCCCGTACCTCGCCGAGTATGGCCGTTTCAGCGCCGGGCTGGTTTCGGTGGAGACCCGCCGCGGCGGAGAGGCGTGGAAGTGGGAGCTCAACGACCCGCTGCCCGAGTTCTTCATCCGAAGCTGGCACCTGCGGGGCTTGAGGACCGCGACGCCGCGGCTCAATTTCGAAGGTCCGCTGATTCGGGGCAAGCTGTATTTCTCCGAGGGGTTCGAATATGTGGTGCGGAAGAACCCGGTGTACGAACTGCCGTTCCCGCACAACCGCAAATTCGAGCAGGGTATCAACTCGTTCAGCCAGGTGGACTGGGTGTCCTCCAGCCGGAACCTGGTGACCGCCACGGCCCACGTTGCCCCGCAACGCCTCGGCTTCGCCAACCTGGATTATTTCAATCCCGAGCAGACTGCGGCCGACGCCAGCACCCGGAATTATACCGGGACGCTTGCCGACCAGTTGAGCCTCGGTCTCGGCGTCTGGGACACCACTTTTTCCGTGACGAGTTTCGATATCGGGGTGTGGGGGAGGGGCAACCAGGACCTGGTGATCGCGCCCCAGGGCAACGACGGCAACTATTTTGTCGATAAGTATCGCGATGCCTCGCGCATCAGCGGCGCGTCGAGCTTCGCCTTCGCTCCTGTCCGTGGCTGGGGATCGCACAATTTCAAGGTCGGTGTTTATGCCTCCTGGAGCGAAGCCACCGGAACCATTTCCGAAAATAACATCCAGATTCGGAACCAGTTCGACCAACTCCTCCAGACGATCGCTTTTCCGCGCAAAGGCGCGTTCGATATAGACGATGTCGAAAAGACCGTCTACGGGCAGGACCACTGGCTGATCTCCTCGCGTCTCTCCATCGATTTGGGAGTGCGGACAGAGTCGCAGCAGGTTTCCGGCGCATATCGCGTTGCGCCGCGCGCCGGGTTTGCCTTCAGCCCGTTCGCCAACCACGGGACGGTCATCCGCGGCGGGTTCGGGCTGTTCTACGAGCGCGTGCCGCTCAATATCTACAACTTCAACCGCTATCCCAACCGCTTCGTGACCGACTACGGCCCCGCTGGAACCGTGATCGGCGGGCCGTATCACTATCTCAATACGCTTGGACAGAACCGGGTGCAATTCCCCTTCGTCTCGCAGAAGCCGCAGGACGGAAACTTCTCGCCGAATAGCGCCAACTGGAGCGTGCAGGTGGAACAACCGCTCATGCCGAGGGTGCGGATGCGTGTGAGTTACCTGCAGAACACGGGCGCAGGGCTCCCGGTGGTCGATCCTGTCGCTCCGGATCCCGCGACCGGCATCGGCGCCTATCTCCTCGAAGGCACCGGAAACTCGCGCTATCGCCAGGTGGAGGCAAGCGCCCGCTGGCGTGTGGACGACGAACGGGAATTGAACTTTTCCTACGTCTACAGCCGGGCGCGCGGCGACCTGAACGATTTTGCCAACTACCTGGATATGGTGCAGCAGCCCATCATTCACCCGAATTATTTTGGCGACCTTCCGGGCAGTCTGCCGCACCGTTTTCTCACGTGGGGCATTGTTAAGCTGACACCGACATGGCGCGTCTCGCCGGTGATTGAATATCGCTCGGGTTTTCCATTTTCCGCCGTGGATGCCTGGCAGAACTACGCCGGAATACCGGACGGCAGCAGGTTTCCGCGATTTTTCTCGGTGGACGCCCGGGTATCGAAAGATATTCGCGTGAACCCGAAATATGCCGTGCGCCTGTCGCTCGCGAGTTTTAATCTCACCAACCATTTCAATCCCGAAACGGTGCATGGCAACGTGGACGACCCGGCGTACGGCTATTTCTTCGGGCATCGCGGGCGCCGCTTCACCATGGATTTCGACGTCCTGTTTTAGTTGCGGTATTAACCGGGTTAGCGCGAAATTTCTCCTTGTTCCATCCGGTGCAATCCGTGTCTTTTTTACCCGTATATCCGGAAATGCATTGCGATACCAGGGGAATATCACGGCAATGGAATTGCTTTTCCAGATGCCGTGTTACGCGCCACCAGATCACTCGTCCTGCTGACGGCCATTGCCTGTGCAGGCATCCCTGCCGCTACCGCGTGGGCCGGCCAGGGCCGCCACGATGAAGAACACGACAAAGGGAAGGGCAGAGGCAGGGGCCCCCACGACCGGGAACGCCGCGATGAGAGGCGTCACGACGCCGGATATTTCCGGCCGTCGGACCGGACCGTCATCCTCAACTATTACCGCGGATCGCGCCGTCTTCCGCCGGGCCTGGCACGCAAGTTGGAACGCGGCCGCTCGCTTCCTCCCGGATGGGAAAGGAGATTCCGCCCGATGCCGGTGGTGGTAGTGCGGGAGTTGCCCCCGCCGTGTCCCACTTGCCGCATGGGGATCATCGACGATTGCGCGGTGGTTTACGACCGCCGCACGCGAATCATCGTGGATGTAATGGCGCTCGCCGCCGACATCGCGCATTAGAGGACCACGGAGAATTCACATGCAGAAGCAGACAGCCTTTCCATTACTCGCCCTATCCCTGGCCCTTGCCGGCCATGCTTTCGCCGAAGTCCTTCCCGCCGGAACGAACCTGACGGTCCGGCTGGCGCAGTCGATCGACACGAAGCGCGACCATGCGGGAAGCCGCTTCCTGGCACACACCGCCAATGCGGTGATGCACGATGGCCGCGTGGTCATCCCCCGCGGAGCGCCATGCCGCGGACACCTCGTCGAGTCGAAGCCGTCCGGCCGTCTGAAGGGCCGGGCGGTGCTGGCGTTGAGCCTGGATTCGGTGGAAGTAGGCGGCCGGACGTATCGCATCGCGGCGTCCCACACGGCGCGCGTCAGCACCAACCACAAGAAGCGCAACCTGGCCATCATCGGCGGCGGAGCGGGTGCCGGCGCCGCGATTGGCGCCATCGCCGGCGGTGGAGTCGGCGCGCTGGTCGGCGCCGGAGCGGGAGCCGCGGCGGGCACCACCGGGGCTGCCATCACCGGAAAGCGGAACGTTCACCTGCCCGCGGAAACGCGCCTTTCATTCGTCCTTCGCCAGCCGGTCAACATCGCCCGCTAACCCGCTGAGGTAGGGTAGGCCTCCCGGCCTGCCCACGCGCCGAAAGGCGCGCTCCGCGCGGCTTAGGCAGGCCAAGCAGGCCTGAACCCTACAAGGCCGCTTCGCTTGCTTTCAGGAAAGGCGCCGACGCCCGGAACGTCGCGCGGTAGCCGCGCCGCCTCCGATCCCGGGTGTCTTCCGACCGCCATCAGCAGGCCGCGGCTCAGGCAGGGCTGCGCTGGAATGCCGCCGCCGGGAGCGCGCCTTTCGGCGCGTGGGCAGGCCGGAAGAGGCCTACCCTACCGGAGTTCCCGAAGCGCCGCCAGTGCTTCCGCGGCGCGGCCCGAAGGCACGAAGAGATGGTCGTGGAACCAGGACGAGACGACGTTTGTGCTGATGCCGCGCCGGGCCAGTTCCGCAGTGATTCGCGCCAGAAAGCCCACGGCCTCCAGGCTGGAGTGCACCCGGAGCGTGATCATCCGGCAAGGGTAGGCGAACTCGAGGCCGAGGCGTTCCGCATCCCCACGCGTCAGGATGCAGGTGACGCCTTCAGCCTCGCGGAAGCGGCAAAGCGGGTCCACGCCCGCCGGCTGCTCCGGTCCCGTGGTGAAGACAAATTCGCCCGGGGCGAGCGCCGGTTCCATGTTGCGGAGCAGTTCTTCGAGGTCGCGTCCACCGTTTTCCATCGGCACCAGGGTAATAGTACCAGGACTACCCCCAAAAGATCCCGCGCAGCACCGCCGATTCACGATTGAGATCTGGTTCGCGGCCCGCCACAATGGAAGAGGTACAAGCCGCTATGACACGCATGGGCACCTGTTCAGTCTCCAACTGCAAACGCCGATCTCTCGACCCTTCCGCCAGCAGTCACCCCTCCACCGACGATTTGATGGAAGAAGTCCGTCAACTGCGCGCGGCGCTCGCCGTCTACCGGAAGCTGGTCGATCGGTTGATCGAGGAAAAACAGGCAGCCTGAAATTTCTTGACTGAACGAAGACCTTCGTAGTAAGGTTTTCGTAGATGTCCGCCGATCCTGAAAATCCACCCCGCCCCACCGATGCCGAACTGGAGATCCTGACGGTAATGTGGAGCCGCGGCCCGTGCACGGTTCGCGATGTCCACGAGACCATCGGACGCCGCCGCGCCGCGCAATACACCACCATCCTCAAGCTCATGCAGATCATGGCCGAGAAAGGCCTGGTACGGCGCGACGAGAAGCAGCGCGCGCATATCTACGAAGCCGCGCGTCCGCGCGAATGGACGCAACGGCAGTTGGCGGGCGACCTGCTTCAGCGGGCGTTCGGCGGGTCGGCGGCCGGGCTTGTTCTGGGCGCGCTTTCGAGCCGCAAAGCGTCCCGGGAAGACATCGAAGAGATCCGCAGGCTGCTCGATGAATTCGAGGGAGGGAAGAGATGAATTCGTGTCTGCAAAGTCCCCTGGCCGTAGCGCTGGCGTGGGCGCTTTTGCATTTTCTGTGGGAAGGCGCGGTCATCGGGACGGGCCTGGCTGCCGTCCTGTGGCTCGGGCGCGGCTGGTCCTCGAACTGCCGGTATACCGCCGCGGTGGTGGCGCTGTTTGCCTTGCCGCTGGCATTTGCCGTGACAGCCGCGCTATACCTCGCATCCGGCGGCGCCGAGACCCTGACTTTTGTCCGCGCCGCTTATCCTTCGGGCGCCCCCTCATGGGCACCCGGTTCCATCGCGCAGCCGGCAAACTGGCGCGGCGCGCTGGTCTGGTTGACGCCGTTCTGGATGGCAGGAGTTCTGGTTTTCTATCTCCGCAGTGTCGGAGGGTGGATTGCGGCTGGCCGCCTGCGGCGTTCGGGTGTCTGCGCCGCGGCCGCTGAGTGGCACGCGCGCTGGCGCCTGCCGGTGCTCGAGTCCTGCCGCATCGACGTGCCGATGGTCGTCGGCGTCCTGCGGCCCGCGATTCTGGTTCCGCTCGGATTTGCCGCCGGGATGCCGCCGGCGCAGGTCGAGGCGATCCTTCTTCATGAGGTGGCGCACATTCGCCGCCGCGATCCGCTGGTCAACCTGGTCCAGGCATTCATCGAAGGCCTGCTGTTCTACCATCCCGCGGTCTGGTGGATTTCGGGAATCGTGCGCGCCGAACGCGAACACTGCTGCGACGACCGGGTGGTCGCCGCGACCGGCGATCCGCGTGGATATGCAGCCGCGCTCGCCGCCCTGGAGTTTGCCCGTCCATCTCAAGAACCGGCGCTTGCCGCCAATGGAGGTACTCTCGTGAATCGAATCCGCCGTCTCCTGAATGTGCCCGCCGCGCCGCTTCCGGCCGGCGCCCCCGTCCTGCAATCCATCATCATCCTGCTACTGGCCGCGGGCGCCGTGGCCGCATGGCAAAACAATCCCGCCCCGGCTCCGAAGCCGCAGGCCCAAACGCCCTATCAGAAATGGGTCAAACAGGATGTGGCCTACATCATCAACGATCGCGAGCGGGCGGCGTTTCAGTCGCTCACGACCGACGAGGAAAGAGAGCACTTCATCGAGCAGTTCTGGCAGCGCCGGGACCCGACCCCCGGTACGCCCCGGAATGAATTCAAGGAAGAGCACTACCGCCGGATCGCTTACGCGAACCAGCATTTCGCCTCTTTCGTCTCCGGTTGGAAGACCGATCGCGGCCGCGTTTATATTGTTTACGGACCGCCCGATGAGATCGAAAGCCATCCGGGAGGCGCAGCGCCCTACGAGGTCTGGTTCTACAAGCTCGGGCCCGAGGACTCGCCCGCCTGGGCCTTCTTCGCCGGCTCGGATTACCGCCTCGCTCCGGCCGGCTCGGCGCTGCGGGCATCCATACCGCCGCAGACTCCCCCGGTGCCCGGCGTCCGCGAACTTCCGATCCGTTAGGGTCTTCGTACCAGTGGGGCAGGCGTCCGGCTTCCGGCGTGGACGCCGGCCGCGGACCTGGAGGTCCGCCCCACTCGGAAAACCTCCGTTAGGGGATAGAATGTTAAACGCATGAAGCGCGCACTTCCAATCCTCTTCTCCGCGGCCCTGCTGGCACTGCCGGGCGCGGCGCAGGTCAAGATTACCCCAGGTCCCGAAAAGGTGGCGATCGAGATCGACGGCAAACCTTTCGGCGATTTCTACGTCGCGGGCGCGACGGTTTCGAAACCCTATCTCTGGCCCCTTCGCGCCGCCACCGGAACTTACGTCACGCGCATGTGGCCCATGGAAAAGGTGCAGGAAGAATTCGACGGCAACGCCTACAAGGGCGCCAAGAACAAGCGCGCCGATCATCAGCATCAGCGCGGTTTGTGGTTCGCGCACGAGAGTGTAAACGGCCTGGATTTCTGGAATAACGAGTTTTCCTACACGACTAAGAATCGGGGCAAAATTGTCCTGCGCAGCATCGACAAAGTAACGAGTGGAAAGAAGGAAGGCTCGATTGCCGCGACGTTCCTGTGGCAGGATATCGATGGCAAGAACGAGCCCATCCTCCGCGAAAACCGCGTCATGACCTTCTACGCCGACAAGGACCGCCGCGTAATGGATCTGGATCTCACACTCACCGCGCTCACCGGTCCGGTGACATTCGGCGACGCTAAGGACGGTGTGCTCGGCATCCGCATCCGTCCGGTGATGCAGGAGGATCTCGGCACGGGGCACATCACCAACGCCGATGGCCTCGTCGGCGAAAAGGAACTCTGGGGCAAGCCCTCCAACTGGTGCGATTACTCGGGCGACATCAACGGCGAGAAGGTCGGGATCGCGATTCTGGACAACCCCGCAAATCCGCGCCACCCGGTCCGCTGGCACGCGCGCGGCTACGGGCTGTTCGCCGCGAATCCGTTCGGCCTTTCCGTATTTACCGGCGACAAATCGCAGAACGGCGCGACCACCATCGAAAAGGGCCGGAGCCTGCGCTATCGCTACCGCATCATCATCCACCCGGGCGACGTGAAGACCGCGGACATCGCCGCCGCATGGGCGCAGTACTCGAAGGCGAAGTAGCGGCTACTCTTTGAGCTTGGGAAAGAGGACGCGGTCCAGCACCTGGCGGGAGAGTTCGTCCATCGTGAGGTACTGGTCCGCTTCCCGGTCCCGGTAGGCGAGTTTGCCTGTCGGCAGCACGCCGATCTCGACGAGGTAGGGCCCGCTGCCCCGCTCCACCTGAAACCCGGGCAGGTCCGTCAGGATAGTGATCTCCACCGTCCTGCACGGCTGCCACTTACCGTCGCGCTGCTCGCGCACCACCACGGCGACTTTTCCGGAGACCAGTTCCGCCTCCGAGGCCTGCGCCCCGAATTCCCCGTTATATTCTTCGACACAGGACCGCACGGCCTCGTAGAGCTCGAGGAGCGCGTCCGGTAGCCGTTCATTGATCCGCTGTTCGCGGGCGCGGCGGTCCCGCTCCTCGCTGATCCTCAGCTGCAGCCACTGGAAGCTCATGCAGCAAACATGGTAGCAGCAGGCTCAGTTCGCTTTGGCTACCGTAACTTCGCCGAACTTCTTCAGCACATCGCCGATCTTCGCCGCATCTCCCACTACGACGATGGCGGCCTGCTCCGGCGCCATGTACTTCTTCGCCACGGCCTGGATCTGGCCGGGGTCCACCGCCCGCACGCGCGGAACGTAGGTCTCCAGAAAATCGTTCGGCAAACCGAGCGCCTTCACGCTGCTGAGCTGGTTGGCGACGCCGTCCTGGGTCTCCATGCGCAGAACGTACAAGCCGGACAGGAAGTTCTTGGCCGTGCTCAGTTCCGAATCCGGCACGGGCTGCGCGGCCATGCCATCCATCTCGGCCAGCACCGCCTTGAGCGCGGGCTCGAGCACGTCGTTACGGACCTGCGTCACAGCCTCGAAATCGGCCGCATCGCGGTGCGTGTCGTACTGGCTGTGGGCGTCGTAGGCGAACCCCTGTTTTTCGCGGATATTGGCGAACATGCGGGAACTCGCGCCGCCGCCCAGGATGCTGTTTCCGAGCAGCAGCGGGAAGTAGTCCGGCGTGAGGCGGGTCGGGGCGATCCGTCCGACGTGGATATCGGCCTGCACCGATCCCGGCCGGTCCACCAGCACGATCTGCCGCTTGGGCGCGGGCACGTCCATCGCGGGCGCAGCCGGCAGCGGCTTCGATTTCCAGGCCCCGAATTCCGCGGTCAGGAGCTTCATCACGGCGTCCCGCCGCGGCAGCTTGCCGAGCAGGACCAGCGTAGCGTTATTGGGCACAAGGTACGAATCGCGAAAACCGGCCAGCACTTGCGGGTCGAGTTTCGCGACCGCTGCTTCGGTAGGCGCAATGTGGGCATACGGCGAGGATCCGTAGACCGCCTCCGAGAACTTCTCGGAAGCCAGGAAGCTGGATCTCGCCTTTTCCGCGTGGAGGCCCTGAATCCGGTTTTGCTTATGGAGGTTGACTTCGTTTTGCGGGAACGTGGCGTTCCTCGCGCAATCCGCCATCAGCGCCACCAGCTTGTCGAGATTTTCCGAGAGGGCTCCACCCGAGAGCACCAGCGAATCGGCGCCGGACACGCCGCCGAGCGATCCGCCGATGGCATCCGTCTCTTCGGAGATCTGGCGCGAAGTGCGGGTCCTGGTGCCTTCATTCAACAATGCGGCGACCGCTTCGGAAAGTCCCGGCATATCCTTCGGGTCGAACTTGCTTCCCGCCAGGAACGTTAGCCTGGCGGTCACCAGCGGGAAGCGGGCGTCCTCCAGCAGGACGACGTTCATGCCGTTCGGCAGCTTCGTTTCGAAGGCAGGCGGCAACTTGTAACCGGGGATGGGCGGGGTCTTCGGCTCGCTGGTTCGATCCAGGTTCTGCGCCGCCAGGCTGAAGGCGGCCAGAGCCGCCGCTGCGATCATTCGTTTCCACATCACTGCCCCTCCTTCTGTCCGGCTTGCCGCGGCGCGGGTTGGATCACCAGGACCGCGCGCTGCGCAGGCGCCAGGTACTTCTTGGCCGCGGCTTGAATCTGCGCCGGCGTCACGGCCAGCATGCGGTCCAGCTCCGTGTTGACCAGCCCCGGGTCGCCGTCTGCGATCTCGTACTGGCCGAGCGCCTTGGCACGGCTCAGCGACGACTGCAGGTCGCGGAGCTGCGTAGCGCGAAGCTGCATCTTGACCCGCTCCAATTCCTTCGCGTCCACCGGCTGGTTGGCCAGCTTGTCCAACTCTTCCTGCACCTGGGCTACGATCTGGTCGGACGTGAAATTCGGCTTATACAGAAGGAACATCCCGTAAGCCTCGGGGTCGCGGTAATCCAGCGGGCCGGCGAAGGGCCACCCGAGGTCGGTTTCGTACTGGATCACCGATTCCTTGCCCTTAACCAGGTCCTGCCGCAGCCGGGAACTGTCGCCGGCCGTCAAAATGGCATCCACCATGTTCAATGCGTAGAAGTCCGGCGAGTGCCGCTTGGGGCCGAGGAACCCCAGGATCACGCCCGGAACCTGCGCCAGTTTGTCCGGATAGACTTGCGTCCGCGGCTGGAAGCCCGGCGGTTCCGCAAGGTTGGGGCGCTGCGGGAGGGGCTGCGAGGGAATGTCGCCGAAATATCCTTCGATCAGCTTCTTCGTCTCGGGAATCCGGATGTCGCCCACGATGACCAGCGCCGCGTTGTCCGGCGCGTAATAAGTCTTGAAGAACTTGCGCACGTCTTCCACGCTCGACGCGTTCAAATCCTCGAAGGAGCCGATCAGCGAATGCGAGCTTTGCCAGTTGCGGTACATAAGCGCCGGCCAGACGTCCACGATGGCGGTGGCATACGGCTGGTTATCGAAGCTCAGGCGGCGCTCCTGCTTTACCGCCTCTTTCTGGTTCTTGAGGTTCTCGTCCGTGATGGCCAGGCTGCGCATACGGTCCGATTCCAGCCAAAGCGCCGTTGCCAGCTTGTTGGACGGCAGGCTTTCGTAGTAATCCGTGAAATCGGGGTGAGTCGAGCCGTTGAAAACGCCGCCGTTCGATTCGACTGTCTTGTCGATGACACCCTTTGGCGCATTCGCCGAGCCTTCGAACATCATGTGTTCGAACAGGTGCGCGAACCCGGTGCGGCCCTTTTCCTCCGACCGCGAGCCGACGTTATAGATCATGTAAACGGCGACTACCGGTACGGCGTTGTCCTGCGAGAGCACCACCCGCAATCCGTTCTTCAGTTGGAACCTCTCGACGGGAATCGCGAGATCGGCGCTCCTCGCCAGGAAAGCGCCCGAAACAAGCAGACTACAGGCGATCAGTTTTTTCATGCTAATCCTTCCGACGAGCCATGCGATAAAACGTTTCTTCGCCAGGGATGGCTTTGGACTTGTTCTATGATCGCACGGGCGCGAGGCCGCGTCCTGCCGCCCGCCGGAGCCGGGGTGGGGGCAATTCGCCCAGCGGCTCCGATGCCGGCTCGAAGGAGAACCAGTGTGCCATGGCATCGTCGCTGACGCGCCTCCGGTTCATGATGAGCTGACGCTGCCGGAACGCGCGCCGGGTGCATTTCGCCAGGTGCCAGAACGCCTCGACCGACGAGTGCTCCCAAAGCAGAACGCCGCCGACGACCAGTACGTCCCGGATGGTCATGGGCAGCCAGAAGCGGCGGTAGAGCCCCCCGGTGGCGTTCTTGATGCGCATCAGGAACCTGTTCTTGACCGAGTGCATGTTGACCGGCGCGGGCAGGCTGCGGCGGTGGCGCGGAGTGACGGTGCGCACGTGGTAGGCTTGCGCGTCGGGTGTGTAAATGCAGCGCCAGCCCATCAGTTGGGCGCGCCAGGCGACATCGGCATCCTCGCGGTAGAAAAAGAAATCGGGGTCGAAAAAGCTGCCCTCCACGGCGATGTCGTCGATCATCTTCCGCCGGAACAGGGCGGCCGCGGCGCTGGCCCCGAAGACGTATTCCATCCGGTCGAAGCGTCCGGCGTCGGGCTCGTGCCAGCCCCGGTCGAAATGGCGCATCGCGGGGGTGAAAAACATTCCGGCGGAATCGATCCTCGGTTCGCTCAGCGGCTCGAAGCCGGGCGCGATCGAGAGGAGTTTTCCACAGACCGCGCCCGCCCCCGAATCCATTTCTCCCGCATCCACCAGGCGGCGGATGAACCCGGGCAAGAGCAGCACATCCGGGTTGAGGGTCAGGATCCACCGCGTGTTCAGCGCCTGAATGGCGCGGTTCTGCCCCTCGGCAAAGCCCGTATTCGCGCTCTGGTAAATAACTTTGACCCGCCCGCGGAAGTCCTTCAGAATCTGACGGGTAGCATCGGTCGAAGCGTTATCCACCACCACTACGGAGAGAGAGATCTCCTGCTGCTCGAGAACGGCTTCCAGGCAGCGGCGGATATACCGGGCACTATTACACGTGACGATGGCAACACCAACAGTCGGGTCGGGCACTTTTAGGAATCCGTTCCAAAGACCCCGGCTACCCGCTTTCAACTACACTGAGGTGTAATTCCTTCGATATTTGTGAAAAATATTCCGGAAGTGTAGTTGATTTGGCGCCCCGCGGGTCTTTGCAATGGTCTCGTATCCATGTCGGAGTACTCGGTAGGTGAAACGCTAGTGGGGATTCTCCGGCAACAGCGGACCGGCACGGACTTACAGGATAAGGTGGCGCAATTGTTCGTGGAAGCGCGCGACGACGTTTACCGGTACCTTCTGACCCTGGGCCTTTATCCGCCCGGCGCGCAGGATGCGACGCAGGAAGTGTTTTTGCGCCTCTACGCTACGCTGAAGAAGGGTGAGGAGATCGAAAACCTTCGCGGCTGGGTTTTTCGGGTCGCTCATAACTACGGTTTGAAACTCAGGGAAAAGCAGGTTTCCGAAGAGCCTTTCGGCCCGGTAGCCGAAGCCACGCTTTCCGCCGGCCCGGCGAATCCGGAATCCGAACTGATCCGCGATGAGCGCATGCGGCGCTTTCACGCCGCCGTTGAAAACCTGTCGGAACAACAGAAGCGCTGCCTGTTTCTTCGCATGGAAGGTTTGCGCTACCCGGAAATCGCCTCCGCCATGGGGATCAGCCCGTCGGCGGTCGGCGAGTTTCTGAGGCGCGCCATGCTGCGGCTGAAGAAGGTGCGGGATGAGTAGCTATCCGGGAGGACACCCCGGCCAGGATCTGCTGCTGCTCTACTTCGACCGGGAACTGCCCGCGCGGCAGTTGCGGCCTCTCGAAGAACATCTTGCCGCCTGCTGGCAATGCCGCGCCGAAGTGGAGGAATTCCGGAAAACCGCCGAGGATTGCGTCCGCTATCGCGGCACGGTGCTCGCCGCTCAACAGCCCCCGGCGCCGTGGCGCGACCTCTCGCGCGGTTTCGCCCGAATCGATTCGGAAGCATCCGGGCGGCCGCCGTATTTCCGATGGGCGCTGGCGGCCGCCGCTTCGCTGCTTCTGGCCGCGGGCTTGTTCTATCACTTCCGGGAGACGCCGTCGGTGGAGGCCGCCGCGCTGCTGCGGAAGGCCGTCGCCGCTTCCGTGAACCCGCCTGCGCCCCACCGGCAGCGCCACATCCGTGTTCGGACCAGGTTGCGGGTGGCGCGGTTCGAAGACGCCACGGACGTGCGGTCGATGTTCGTCAAGGCGCGCTACCCCGCCGAGGACCCGCTCGCCGCGGCGTCCTACCAGGAGTGGCGCGATGCCCAAGCCGTGAAGACAGACCAGATCGAGACTATTACGGCAGCCGAACCGCCGTTCGACCGGTGCTACCGGATCCGGACAGTCGCGGCGGAAGGCGACCTGGCGGTTGCCAGCCTGACGCTTCGCACCAGCGATCTCCACCCGGTCGAGGGGCGTTTTGAATTCCGCAACCAGGAGTGGGTGGAACTGACCGAGATCGCGGATACTCCAGGCGAGGAAGCCAGTCTCGGCACACCGGTTCGGCGGGTTGTACCAAGCCAGCCCGTCCTAGCCGAAGGTTCGGCGTCGCTATCGGAGGAGTTGGCCGTTGTTGCCGCTCTTCATGGTATCGGCGCCGACCTCGGCGATCCACTCGAGATCAACCGCTCCGGGGAGCGCATCGTGGTCAGCGGCATCGGCATCCCTCCGGAGCGCCGCCACCAGATTGAACAGGCTCTCGATTCATTGCCCCACGTGGCCGTACAGTTTTCGGACCCCGCAGCATCCACGCTCCCGCAAGAGCAACACCCGGCGCCCGGCGAGGTTTCGTCACCCGTAACGGAACCCGCCGGGCTTGTGGTCCGGCTCCGCCAGGCATGGGGAGGCAGTGCCGGGTTCGAGCGCACCAGCGCCCAGGTCCTCGATTGGAACGACTCCGCCATGTCCCGCATTTACGCACTCCGCGCGCTGGCGCAGCGGTTTCCCGCCGCGACGGAAGCGGGCATGAGCGCAAACGACCGGGCCGTGCTGCACGATCTGGCGCGCGCGCACCTGGCGGCTCTTTCGGCGCGTGCCGCGGCAATCGAGCAGGCGCTCACGCCGGCGTTGGGCACCGCTCGAGCCCCAAGCGCCGCCGAAGCCGGCTCGTGGCAAGCCGCGGTAGAAGACCTGTTCCGCAGCGGCAGGCAGGAAGATCTCCTGCTCAGCGCCGTCCTCGGCGTCAGCCGCGATCGCGCCGCCGACCCGAATCTCGGCTCCGAGTTGCTGAACGCCCTAACCGGCGTCCGTTCCGAGATTGCGGCGTGCCGGAAGCTCGTCCGGTAACGGCCCAAGTGGGGCAGGCCTCCCGGCCAGGCCTCCCGGCCTGCCCGCTCTTGACTTTAAGGGCAGTAACTTCCAAGCCGGGCAGGCCGGGAGTCCAGGCCGGGAGTCCTGCCCCACGGTTTCATTGCGGGAAATTAATGTAACCTGTGTTCCAATCTTAACGATCCAATGAGTGAATGAGGATGGAGGCATCCTGATTATGATGATGCGCAGAACGGAACTTTTAGCGACCCTCCTGGCCGTCGCGGCATGCGCCATGGCACAGGACCCCGACCCGCCGTCGCGCGTCGCACGCCTCAACTACGTGTCCGGCTCGGTGTCGTTCCGGCCCGATTCCGTAGAGGACTGGTCCGCTGCCGCGGTGAACTACCCGATTACCATCGGGGACCATCTCTGGACCGAGGCCGGATCCCGCGCGGAGATGCACATCGGCTCCAGCGCGATGCGGATGGATTCGCAAACCGCCCTCTCGTTTCTGAACCTGGATGACCGCGCGGTCCAGATCAGCGTCACGCAGGGTTCGCTCGACCTGCGGGTCCGCGACCTGGCCGAAGACGAGACCTATGAAATCGACACGCCCAACGCCGCCATCACGATCCTTCGCCCCGGTTCGTACCGGATCGATGCCGACGGCGAGAGTAATACCACCACGATCACGGTGACGGCGGGGGACGTCTCGGTCACCGGAGGCGGGGTCGCGTTTCCCGTCCACGCCCGCCAGTCCGCCAGGGCTTCCGGAATGGATGAACTCGCTTACCAGGTCTCCGCCGCCCCCATGCCCGGCGATTTCGACGGCTGGTGCGAGCAGCGGGACCAGATGGACGACCGGGTCGAATCCACGCGCTATGTTCCGGCGTCGATGACCGGATACGAGGATCTCGACCGCTACGGAAGATGGCGGCAGGAGCCGGATTACGGCTGGGTGTGGACGCCGGCATCGGTGGATAGCGGCTGGGCCCCCTACCGTGACGGCCGGTGGTGCTGGGTGGACCCATGGGGTTGGACTTGGGTGGATGACGCGCCCTGGGGATTCGCGCCCTTCCATTACGGCAGGTGGGCGTATCTCGGGGGAGGTTGGGCGTGGGTCCCCGGGCCGTGGTCGCCCGGCGTCCGGCCGGTTTATGCGCCCGCGCTGGTGGTGTTCGTGGGCGGTCCCACCTTCGGCGGCCATGCGGTGTGGTTCCCGCTGGGTCCGCGGGAAGCGTACCGTCCACACTACCGGGCAAGTGACCGTTACTATCGGAATATGAACGGAACCTTCAATGTGGCTGTCGCGCGATATTCCAATCAGAACTTCGCGGGCGCGGTCACGGCGGTGCGGGTATCCGACTTTGCCAGCGGACGCCACATCGGCCGGATGGGCGCCGCCATCGATGTTCGCGAAGTTGGGAGGGCGCCGATTGCGGGTTTCACCGCGAATGTGGCGCCCAGCCGAAACAGCGTTCTGGGCGGTCCCGTGCGTGAAAGGCCGCGCTTTCAGGATCGGGTGGTAGTGGTTCGCAACGCGCCCCCGGTCGCTCGATCCGGGTTCAACGGCGGCCCGCCACCGCGTGCGCCGATGGTTCGGGTAGCCGCTCCCGTCCGGCAGGGCGGCCCGCGAACGTTCGATTCTCAACCAGGTGCGCGCGAAGGCATCTACCAGCAGCGGCGCATGGATGAGCCGATGACGACGGCGCCGCGTCCGGTGGAGCAGCCGCGTGTTTACCAGCAGCCGCGTGTTTACCAGCAGCCGCGCCCCGTGGAGCAGCCCCGGCAATTGGGGACTCCGCGCCAGCCACAGTCCCCGCAAACGGAGCAGCTTCGCCGCAACGACCAGCCCCGCCAACCCGGACAACCGGCGCGCACAGAGCAGCCCCGGCCGGCAGGCCAGCCGCGACAGGCGGAGCAGCCGGCTCGCCGCCAGGAGCCTCAGGTGCACCGCGGGGAAAGCCGCTCCGAGCGGAAAGACAGCAAAGATAATAAGAAGCAGTAACCCTACAACACTCGCGGCTCTGCAAGGGTTGCTCGCAGAGCCGCAGTTTCTGATATCCCCTTGCTACGGCCTGCGGGGATAATTGGTGGTCGTAGTTGTACCTTTGGAACCGCGGAAGAGGCCGATAAGCCCGATCAATCCGATCAACCCCCAGAGCCCCCAACCGCTGCCGCCGTTGTTCGCGTTGCCGGTACCTTGGCGGTTCGCGCCGCCATTGGCAGCCGTTCCCACGCCCGTGCCGACGCCGTTGGCCGCCGTGCCGACGCCGGTTCCGACGCCGTTAGCGGCGGTGCCGAGGCCGTTTCCTACGCCGTTAGCGGCGGTGCCGAGGCCGTTTCCGACGCCGTTGGCCGCGGTGCCCGCGCCGGTTCCGACGCCGTTAGCGGCGGTGCCCGCACCGTAGCCGCCATTGTACCCGCTGGTATTGCCTGCGCCCGTACCCGCGCTGCCCGTGGTGTCTTGCGCGAATGCCGGGCCTGCTATGAACGCAGCGCAGCCAACGGATAGGATGCCGGTTAAGATAGTCAGTTTCACGTCCGAAAGCTTCATTAATTCCTCCACTCCGTCCCTGCTGGACATGATTTCAGCTGCAAACCTTCAGCCAATAACGGAAACCCACCGTATGGAAGAGGGTTTCAAAACGAACCGCGGTTCGCGCCGTGCTGCATTTCGGTTGCATGGAGCGGAGAGAGGGTTACCGCCTGGGGCTGGTGGGGGCCGCGGGTTTATTCGGCCTGCTGCTCTGGAAACAGCGGCGCCGCATGCCGCTGGGGGCGGCGTGCCTGCAAGGGCTCGCCTGCAGCACCTATTCCACCCTGATCGTAACGCTGGGGGCCGGACGCATCGGCCGTGCGGCCGCAGTCGATTGGTTGGAGGTCGGAACCTCCTATTTCGGCAAGCGGATCATCCGTGCAAGGCCTACCGTCGCGGGGGTGATCGCGGGCCTCTTGGTTCACCAGTCGGCCGATTTCTTCTGGGCCGTCACGTTCTTCGGCCCGCTATGGAGATACACGCGGCGGCTTTCGAAGGGCGCGATCCTGATAGCGGGCGCGCCGTGGGCGGTGGTCACTTCGGCCATCGAATACTATGCGGTCCTGCCGTGGCTCCAACCGTGGGTCCCCATGCAGGTCCCCTACTGGACCGCGCTGACCGTCCACGTAGTCTCTTCCCTCGCTTATCCCCTCTTTCCGTCGCTTCGCCGCGGTAGAGTCGCGGGTTCGCGATGGGGATGGTTCCTGGGGGCGACTGTCGGCGCCTTTGCCGGGCTCTGGTTGCTGGGCCGTTCGGCCCGCGAACCCAAACTATGGATGCGCGGAGCGAACCCGGATGGCGCCGAAGGGCACTTCCTGCGGCACATGTCGGCGCATCACGAGATCGGCCTTTTGTTGGCGTACCTGGCCGCAAGCCGCGGCTCCACGCCGCGGCTCCGCAAATTGGGCGAGTTGATGATCGCCGAACACGAAACGCAGATCGATCTCATGCGCAACTGGTGGTGTAGCTGGTTCGGCTCGGAGATGCCCGGGATCACGCCTCGCGAATACCGCGACATGACCGGTATGCCGCCCCCTTTGTTGATCGACGCCATGGAATCAGCGTCCGGGACGGAATTCGACCGCATGTTCGTCACGGTCATGGTCCATCACCACGAGGGTGCGCTGATCATGTGCGAACGCGTGCTCCGGTCCGGCCGCGATCCGCGGGTGAAGCTCTTCGCCGCCGCAATCGTCCACTCGCAAAGCAATCAGATCCGCGAGATGCTCTCGCTGCTGTCACGCGCCACCGGAGAGCCGGTGCCGGAAATGTCGTTCGCGTGGTAGCGGATGTCGAGCATCTGGCGCATGCGCAGCGGGTTCACGGATAGAAGGAACGACCCCCCCGTGCCCGCGATGGCGTTGGCCGCGACCGCCCGTAATTCAGTGGGCGTGTAGGCGCGGCGAAAGGATGTCATCCCGTCCGACGCCACCACCGGAGACGCGAACGGGGCCACGAAGAGCCGGAACAGCGCTGCCGGTATGGGGTGCCGTACCAGGTCGAGCACGAGGAAGCGCCGGCAAACGCGTCCCACGTTGCAGATCATGGAAGCCAGCGCCCTTTCGTCGAAGTGGTGCGCGGTGTGCATGCAAAAAGCGACGTCGGCCTGAGGCAGTTTGTCCCGTACCGCGTCCGCGCGTAAGATGCGGACAGGCGCGTGCGAGGCGAGCGGCTTCAGGTCCACTCCAATCGCCTCGACGTTCAGCCGGCGCGCCACCGTGTGCAGCACCTGCCCGCCCGCGCAACCGACCTCCAGAATCCGCCGCACCGGCGCCGGATCGCGGCGAATGGCGGCTACCACCGCCGCCGTATCGCCGAGCCAGCGATGGAGCAGCGCCAATTGGCGGTAGGCGCGTGCCGCCATTTCTTCGGGAACGGTGAAATCGAGGATCTCGGGCTCGATGGACCGTCGCTTTGCCAAGCGGCTTGACATACGTCCGCCCTATCCCTCACTCTGAATTTTTATGCCTCTTGTGCAGGTCATCGTTCTCGCCATTGTTCAGGGCTTTACGGAGTTTCTGCCCATCAGCAGCACGGCGCACCTTTATTTGTCTTCCTGGCTGATGGGATGGCAAACGGAGTCGCTCGACTTCGATATCATGCTTCACCTCGGAACGCTGATTGCCGTGCTCCTGTACTTTTTCCGCGATTGGGTACAAATTATCGGGCAGGGTTTCGGGGTCCCGGTGGGGCACGATAAGGAACTGGAGCAGAACCGCGCGATGCTGTGGCTTCTGGCGGTCGGTTCGATACCGATCGGGGTTGCCGGCCTCCTCTTCAACAAGCAAGCGGAAGGCGCGTGGCGCAACCCTATCGTGATGGGCTTCATGCTCGTGTTCATCGGCGCACTCATGTGGATCGCGGAGCGTGCCAACAAACACCAGCGCGATCTCGGCTCCGTCGGATTGATGGATGCCGTCTCGATCGGCGTGTCTCAAGCGCTGGCGGTGGTGCCCGGCTGCTCGCGCAGCGGCATCACGATTTCGACCGGCCTGTTCCGGAACCTGACCCGCGAATCCGCCGCGCGCTTCTCTTTCCTGCTCTCCACGCCGGCGATTGCCGCGGCGGCGGGCAAGGCGCTTTGGGACATTCACAAACACGGCGGCGGTCTTCACATTCTGATGACCGCGCAGTTTGTGGTCGGAGTCACGGTGAGCGCATTGACCGGATGCGCCGTAATCGCCTGGTTTCTGCGTTATTTGCGTCGCAGCGGTCTGATGCCGTTCGTGTATTACCGGATCATATTCGGTATAATCGTCCTTGCTCTGGCTTTCATCCGCCGGCCAGCGTGATGAGGCTCTTATCTCCGACGCAACATAGAAGGCTGAACGAGATCACCGGGTTCCTGCTGTTGTCGATGGGCCTGGTGCTGCTGCTCAGCCTGGTGTCGTATCACGCCCAGGATCCCTCGTGGGATACCGCGGGCGGGTCGCGCCCTCTCAACCTCGTCGGTTATCCGGGATCGTATCTCTCCGATCTGCTGCTGCAGAGTTTTGGAGCCACCGCGTTTCTGTTCCCGCTGCTCGCGTTTCTGCTGGCCTGGAAATGGATCCGCTCCGAGGACTTGACGGCCGCCGGGACTAAGCTGTTCGGAGTGTTCCTGCTGACCCTCAGCCTGTGCGCGGGTCTCTCGTTTCTGCCATGGAGCCTCTTTGGCGGCGGCATCCGGCTGGGTGGCGTTTTCGGGCTGGAACTGGCCATGTCGCTGGTGGATTCCCTGAACGTGGCCGGAGCGGTACTCGCGACACTCACCGTCATCGTCGTCTCTATCTACCTGGTTTCCACCTTCACGATCTCGAAGCTCGGCGTCTGGTTCGCGCGCCCGATCGCGTGGTCCGAGCGCCGAGCCACGGCGTTTCGCGCCTGGCGCGAAGGGATGCGGCAGCGTGCCGTCGAAAAGGCCCTGGCGCGCAGGGCGCGGGCGGAGGCATCCGCGGCCGTCGAAACCAAGTCGCGGCGGAAACCCAAACAGAAAGAGGAAGCCGTTGCTCCCTCACCCGCGCCGCTCGCCGGAGATACGCCCCCGTGGGTGGAGAATCCGCAGTTTCGTGCGCCGGAACCGGAGCCTGCCGAAGAGTACGCCACCATCGAAGAGATTCCGATCTGCCAGTTGGAAGATCTCGACCCGCAGCCCGCCGCGGTACCGGCCGCGGCGGCGGCCCCGGCGCCAGTTGCCGCGGTAAGCGGATCCCGTCCGGCGACACCTTTGATGTTCGAACTGCCGCCCACCGACCTGCTCAACGAAGTCCCCGGCCGGAACCCTTATGACGAGCAGGAGCTGAAAGAAACGGCCTCCCGCATCAAGAGCAAGTTCGAGGAGTTCAACGTTCTCGGTAACGTGGTCCAGATCAATCCGGGCCCCGTGGTCACCACGTTCGAGTTCAAACCCGAGGCCGGAATCAAGTACAGCCGCATCACGAACCTCACCGAGGACCTCTGCCTCGGGCTGCAAGCGGAATCGATCCTGATCGAGCGCATCCCCGGCAAGCCGACGGTGGGGATCGAAGTCCCGAACACCCGCCGCGAGCTGATTGCGCTTCGCCAAATGCTGGAGTCGGACGAGTTCCAGCAGTCGCATTCGCACCTCACGCTGCCGTTGGGTAAGGACATCAACGGGCGGATTCGCGTCTCCGCGCTGGAGACCATGCCGCACCTGCTGATCGCCGGCTCCACCGGATCGGGCAAGAGCGTCATGATCAACTCGATGATCATGTCGATCCTGTACAAGGCTACGCCGGACGACGTGCGGCTCATCATGGTCGATCCCAAGCGGGTGGAGTTGGGGATGTACGAAGGGATTCCGCACCTGCTGACGCCGGTGATCATCGACCCCAAAAAGGCCACCAACGCATTGCGCAATGCCGTCCTCGAAATGGAGCGCCGCCTGCGGCTGCTGGCCGAGTATGGGGTGCGGAACATCGACCAGTTCAATAAGAAGATTCGCAAGCTCCAGGAAGAGCCCCGAAGCTTGTTCGAAGAAGAGAGCGAGCCGACACGTGACGATCTGCGGCCGCTGCCCTACATTCTGATCCTGATCGACGAGTTGGCCGACCTGATGATGCTCGAAGGCCGCAACGTGGAAGAGAGCGTCACGCGTCTGGCACAGATGGCGCGCGCGGTGGGCATGCACCTGGTGCTGGCAACGCAACGCCCCAGCGTGGACGTGATCACCGGGCTGATCAAGGCCAACTTCCCCGCGCGGATCAGTTTCCGCGTGGCCACCCGCGTGGACTCGCGCACGATTCTGGACGTGATGGGCGCCGAGCACCTTCTGGGCAAGGGCGACATGCTCTTCCTGCCGCCGGGTTCTTCGCGCCTGACGCGCCTGCACGGCGCATTCGTCACCGAGTCGGAAATCGCCCGCGTGGTGGATTTCTGGAAGCAGCAGGCCAAGCCGGAGTACGACCAGTCGTTCCTCATTGCCCCGCCGAGCGAGGAAGAGGCCGCCGAGGCCGAAGTCGGGAGCGAAGACCAGGACCCGATGTACGAAGAGGCCGTGCGCCTGGTGCTTCAGATGGGCAAGGCGTCCACATCCACTTTGCAGCGCCATCTGCGGCTGGGCTATGGCCGTGCGGCGCGCATCCTGGATATGATGCAGCGCGACGGCATCATCGGCCCGCCCGACGGCAGCAAGCCGAGGGAAGTGCTGAAGCGCCCCGACTGGCTGCGTGAAGTCGAAGGCCAGGTGAAATAGCGCATCGGCCTCCCGTTGCCCGTCCCAAGGGACCGTCGCCGCAAGTACTCGTGGGCCAGCGTACCCGCGTTGCGCTTGTGTCACTCTACCGCGCGACGTTCAGGATCGCGGCATCCTGGTCCACTCCGGCCGAGAGCAACAGATGATATTCGCCCGTCGCCAGGTCCGGGACTTTGAAGTTGATCTGCATGATGCCCGCTATCTGGCCGGGAGCGGGTCCGCTATACAGGATCGCCGGGACCAGCCAGCCGTTCAAATTGAGCGCCATAGCATTTTGCAGCACGCGGGAATCGCCGGCAGCGTTCACCGAACCATCAACGCTCGGCGGATCCGTTTGTCCCATCCCCGCTGCATAAACGGTTACCGCTGTTCCCGGATTGGCAGGATGGCTGGACGTATTGGCCGACCCATCCTGGTTGACGACTGAGAGAATCTCGACCGCCGATGGAAGTAACGGGGCGCGGATGGCGTTGGATCGCCGGCCGCCGCTCGTCACCTGGACTTCTACTGTATCGGCGTCGCCGAGGGAGAAAGGAACCATCGAGACTACCGTGTCCGGCTGCACGGAAATGAGCGGTGCGGCAACTCCGTTGAAGGTAACGGAGGTCCCGCGGCGGGCGCGTGGGTCGATCCGCCGCCCGGGGATTGGGTGCTGCGCAGATCCCGGGCCGTTTCGGGAGATTGTGACCATCGCGCCTGGTGCGAGCACGGACGGATACAAAGAGTTTGAAGGGTGGTGTGGAGTCGTAGCCATGCTTTGGGGCGATTCGATAGTCACTGCGCTTGGTACCGCTGTTTCGACG
Organism: Bryobacterales bacterium; assembly: GCA_963796485.1. Classification (GTDB taxonomy): domain Bacteria; phylum Acidobacteriota; class Terriglobia; order Bryobacterales; family Bryobacteraceae; genus CAWCDJ01. The sequence goes on along the minus strand of CAWCLV010000001.1, from coordinate 1,629,351 downwards.
CGCACCACCATCCCCGTAAGCGGCGCGGATCCGCTCATGGTCTGTTTGGGAATTGTGGTGTTGCGAGTGGCACCCGCGACGTATACGTGGCCCGCCGGGTCGAGCGCCATCCCGACCGCCCAATCCAGAAGAGACGAAAAGAGCACGGTTTGTCCATCGGTTGAGATTTGCGATAGGAATCCCCGGCCGAGACCCAAGCCCTGAAACGGATGCACTTCCGGAAATCCCGTACCGCCGGGAAAGCCATAGATGGCACCGGGGAATGCCACGGCGCTTCCCGAACTGCCAGCGACCCACACGCGACCCGAAGAATCGGCAGCGATCGATGCACCGCCCGGATTGCACCCCCCAAGGTACTTTTCATAAAGCCGGGACGCTCCAGAAGGATCCAGCTTCGTAATGAAGGCCGCAACGCCGCTCACCATGGGGAACCCGGATATGTTAGCAGTGAGGATCTGAACGCAACTGCCGGGGGGAAGCAGTGGCTGTGTCAGGCCCGAAGAAGAACCGGTCACATACGCATTTCCGCTGCTGTCGACGGTTACAGCGGTCGCCAGATCGTTCTGAACGCTCCCGAGAAATGTGGAATACACGAGCGATGTACCGAAGGGCGCCAGTTTGGAAAGAAATCCGCTGTTGCGGGCGCTGGTGAAATTGGTTTGCACGGCACCCGAGGTCGTTGGGAAATCCACGGAGTTTGTTACTCCGGCGATGTAGGCGGCGCCTTGAGAATCGAGGGTGATGCCCAGGCCCTGATCGGCGCAGGGGCCACCCAAATAAGTGGAATAGACTAAGTCCGAGCCTCCCGGATTGATTTCAGAAACAAAGGCGTCTCCGGTCGAGAACTCAGATCCGAGGGGCGCGGCGGCTGAACTGCCGGGAGGAGAACTGCAGTTCTGGCGAATCCGAGACTGAATGGCGTTACGCGTCGGGAAATCGGAGGAGCCGGCGTATCCCGTGATATAGGCATTTCCGCTGCCATCCACGGCAATCGCAGCCGCGGCGTCGATTCCCGACCCTCCGAGCAGCGTCGAATAGATCAGTTCTCCCCCGGGGCCGAGCTTTGTCAGAAACGCGCTACGGTACCCGCGCAGCGTCCGCTGGAAGGCGCCCTGCGTCACCGGGAAGTCCGGGGATTCCGTATAGCCGGTGACGTATGCGCCGCCGTTCTTGTCTACCGCGATCCCCGTCGCTATGTCAACGCCCGCTCCGCCGAGATAGCTGGAGTAGAACACCTGGGTCCCATCCGCGCTCCACTTTGCAACAAAGGCGTCGGTGTAGGAAGTGCTGCCCGGCTTGCTCTGGAACGCGTTCACCACAGGGAAATTGGGGGAGACCGTGTATCCAGCGATATAGAGGTTCCCGGCGGCATCGACAGCGATCGCACTGGCTATGTCCTCGCCTCTCCCGCCGAATGACTTGGTATAGGTCAAGGCGGGCCGCCTGGTATCCGCCGCATATAACTGCGCGATCAACAAAGTGACGAGAAACAGTTCCAGCCCCAGCCACCTTAGACCGGCCGCGTAAGCGGAGGAGCAGCGGCCCCCGAAATCGTAACATCTTCCGATAGCCGGCTCAGTTCGCATGCACTTCGGTGTGTCTACCCCGCATTGATACCCGGTGCCCATAAGACACTTAGTATAGGAGATTGGTCCCATGCCTGGCGCGTCTTCAGGTCATCTGGATTGTTACCAGGTAGCGCGTCCATGAAGGTACGCGGGGGTGCCGGTTGAACCTCCACTGCCTTCCGACTTTTACTGCAGGCAACACCGGGCGCTCCGCCCGTAAACACACCGTGCGGCGCGCATCCTGGATATGATGCAGCGCGACGGCATCATCGGCCCGCCCGACGGCAGCAAGCCGAGGGAAGTGCTGAAGCGCCCCGACTGGCTGCGTGAAGTCGAAGGCCAGGTGAAATAGGGTAGGTGTTCGAAAGCGGGCCCTTGCGTAATCGGGCGTCCGCTTTTCATTGTGCCCTTTACGACCAACCGCTCCAATGGGCAGCGCGATTGCAATTCCGAAGCGGAATAGGAGTTCGGAATGAAACTGGCGGTACTCGCACTGTTCTGTTTGCCGGCATTCGGACAGCCGGCGGCCCCGCAATCGCAGCCCGCGACTTCCCCGACCGGCAGCGCGGCGAGACGCAAAGCGCCTCCACCCAAGCCGCGCACGGTGCTTGGTATCAAGCCCGGAGAAGAGGCGATCAAGAACAAGGACTTCTTCGACGCCACCGGCTACTTCCACCCGTTCCGGCGGATGCCTCGGTTCATATGGCAGGACCAAAAGGCAATCTGGACCAGCCCGTTCCACACTTCGAAAAAGAACGCGAAGTGGTGGGCAATTTTTGGCGGCCTCACCGGTGCATTAATTGCCACCGACAAGTACACCGCGGTCGCGGCTCCGAATACACACCAGTTGGTCACGCTTGGCGATACAGCATCGCACCTGGGCGCTTCCTACACGCTGATCCCTCTTACGGCCGGATTCTACCTGGCGGGAACGCACTGGCACAATACCCGGTTCCGGGAAGCCGGCCTGCTATCGTTCGAGGCGATGACCGACGCTTTCCTGGTGGATACTGCCATCAAAGTGGTCACTCAGCGGGATCGCCCGTTCCAGGGTGAGGGAGAAGGCGATTTCTGGGCGAACCCGGGCAACCCGTTCAACAAGAGCTTCCCTTCCGGCCATTCGATCAATACGATGGCCTTGGCTTCGGTCTTCGCGCACGAGTACCACGATAAGTTATGGGTGAAAATTCTCGCCTACAGCTACGCGGGGGCGGTGATCGGCGCACGCCTCGCGGCCAACCAGCATTTCCCCGGAGATGTCGTGGCTGGAAGCGCGATGGGATGGTTCATCGGAGACTATGTTTATGCCAAACGCCACAATCCGGAGGTCGGGCAGACAAAGATCACGGACCGAATTCTGGATCATGTGCATTTCGGCGTTAGCTTCCAGTAAGATGTGCACCATGGGGCGTTTCGGATTGCTTCTCTTCGGGGCCGTCGTGGCCGCGGCGCAGTCTCCGCCCGCTGCCCTGGTGCAGGGCGTCCTGCTGGACTGCGATCCCAAGCCTCCGGGCGAATTCAGCATCCGGGCGGCCGGCAACCAGGTTTTTCGCTACACGTTCGACCGGAAAACTTACGTCGAACGCGAAGACCGGATGGTGCAGATGGTCGCCTTGAGGCCCGGCGAGAAGGTGGAAGTCCTGTCGGACAGCGTTCCGGACTCGGCCCTGCGTTACGCGCGAACGGTTCACGTCGTCGAGTCGCCGCCTCCCGAACGCCCGCTCTCCGCCGGCCGTTACCGCGCGCTCCGCAAGCGTCCGCTGGAAGATCCGGAGATGCCGGTATTCAGCGGCAACATGACCTTCTCGGGCGTCGTTTTCCGGATCACGCCGGAAAGCCTGACCTTGCATCTGCGAGACGGCAAGGAGCAATCCATCCTGCTGCGGAAGGATACGCGCTACCTCCAGAACGGCGAAATAGTCGATCCGGGAACGCTGCGGCCCAACGCGCGGGTTTTCGTCAAGGCAGGGAAGAGCATCTACGGCGACGTCGAAGCGTACCAGGTCATCTGGGGCAGGATTCTGGATCCGTGAGGCGCGCAGGGTTCCGGTCCTGCTAAACTCTAATAAAGATGGCGAAGGAAAAAGAACAGAGGCAACCTATGCCTCCGTTTGGGGCGTGGGTTCCCGCGGTAGCGCTCGGCTGGCTGATCCCCGGCGGCGGTCACTTCCTCCTCAAACGCAACGGCCGGGGCCTGCTCCTGCTGATTTCCGTCACGGCGATGTTCGTGCTCGGGCTGATGATGCGCGGGGCCATGTTCCAACCGGCTTCCGGCGACCTGCTGACAATCCTGATCAACACCGGCGGGTTCATCGGCGACCTCTGCTCGGGCGTCCTCTTCCTGCTGAGCCAGTGGCTCGGCTACGCGCAACCCGATATGGCGGGCGCGGTTCACGACTACGGGACGAAATTCCTGGTCACGGCCGGCCTGTTGAACGTTCTGGCCATGGTGGACGCGTTCGAAATCGCCGCCGGGAGGAAGGAATAGTGCCGAAAATGAACCTCACCCACTTCGAGGCGGCCTTCCTGTTCTCTCTGTTCACGTCGATTGTGCTGGGCGTCGTGACCAAGCGAACCGATCGCGACCGCCTGCATTACGGGCTGTACACGTTCGCCTCGTTCATGGTCGCCTTGTTCGGAATCGGCTGGCTCATGTACCTGGGCCACGGCTAGCCGGCGTAGATCAGCCGCTCTTTTTTTAACTCAAAATGAAAACTGCGCAGGCCGAGAGGCCGTGCCATGTTGGTTTTCTCATCCTCCAACCAACAATTACGAAAGTCTTACATAGCGAAAGCGATGGCCTTTGCTAAGTTGAGATTGGGGACCAACTTTGTCCCTGGAGACTCGCGTGCACGAAGACCCGAAGTTTTATACCACCCGTGAGGGGATGAACTGGTTCACGACGCTGGTACTGGTTCTGCTTCACATTGGCGCGATAGCGGCCTTTTTCTATTTCAGCTGGCAACGGCTGGCGGCGGCGGTGGTGCTTTATTACATCGCCACCGGCCTCGGCATCAGCATGGGCTACCACCGGTTGCACACCCATCGCTCCTATCGGGTTCCCCGTTGGATGGAATACTTCTTCGCGCTCTGCGGCACGCTCACTCTCGAAGGCGGACCGATTTTCTGGGTGGCGGTGCATCGCGTCCACCATCAGAATTCCGATCTACCGGGCGACCCCCATTCGCCGCGCGACGGCGCCTTCTGGGCGCACATGGGCTGGATCCTTTTCGGCGAAACGAACCACAACAACACCCGGATCATGTCGAAGTACGCTCCGGACCTGGCGAAGCACCGGTTTTACGTCTGGCTGAACAACTATCACTGGGTGCCCATCCTCGGCCTGACCGCAATCCTCTACGCGCTGGGCGGGCTGCCGATGGTCCTCTGGGCCAACTGCCTGCGCATCGTCTTCGGCCTGCATGCCACCTGGCTGGTGAACTCCGCGACCCACATGTGGGGCGCGCGGCGCTTCGCGACCCGCGACGATTCGCGCAACAACTGGTGGGTGGCGCTGATCTCTTTCGGGGAAGGCTGGCACAACAATCACCACGCGCATCCGACCTCCGCGCGGCACGGGCTGGCATGGTATGAGTTCGACCCCTCCTGGCTGCTGATCAAAGCGCTGAAGTTCGCGGGCGTGGCGAAGTCCATCCACGTCGCTACGGTTCACTCGAGGATCACCGACCGCCAGGCTGCCTGATTCGCTTCAGCCGGCCGGTTCGCCGGCCGCCTCCATAGTCCGTTCATTCGAAGCGAGCCTGCCGTACCGCTCCAGATAGGCGGTGAGCATCCGCCCGGCCGAAAATCTTCGCCGGGCCACTTCCCGGCAGGCCTGCGGATCCAGCCGGCTTACCATGGCAATGGCCTGCGCCATCTCGGCGGTATCGCGCACCAGGTATCCGGTCCTCCCGTGGTCCACGATTTCCGGCAGCGCGCCGGAGCGAAACGCCACCACCGGCGTGCCGCACGCGAAAGCTTCCATCGCCACCAGGCAACTCGTCTCGGGAACCAGGCTGGGGACCAGCAGGCAGCGGGCCCCCGCCAGCAATCGCCGCTTGCGCGCTGGCCCCACCGGCCCGATGAACCGCCGCGAGCGGCTATCGAGACGCGGGAGCAGTTCATCGAGGAAATACTGTTCGTGCGCCCTATACCGGAAGATCTCCCCGGCTACGATGGCAGGCACGCCCGCCTGCTTCGCGGCGTCGAGCGCATGGTGGAAGCCCTTTTCCGGGCACACCCGCCCCAGGGCGAGAACGTACGGCCGCTTGCTCACCGTGGTGCGGAAATTGTCCAGCGGCACGCCGTTTTCGATGTACGGCAGCAGCGCGCCGTCCCCCGGGCAGTGGCTCTCCTGCGAAGCGGAAACGCAATGCAGCCAGGTGCGCGGGCGCGCCGGATAGAACACTTCGCGCGGATACCAGTCGGGCGGCAAATGCAAAGTCACCAGAACGGGTGGCCCGGGCGGAGGGAGATACGCGTGGAAATCGAGCGAATGCATGTGGATCAGGTCGAAGTTCCAACGCGCCATGGCCGAGGAGATCAGTTGACGGTGCCGCTGCTGCGCCGCCGCGCGCACGCCCTCACCGATCTCCCCGGGCGGTAAAGGGTTTTCGAGCAGGGTGCCGTTGGCCTCAGACCCGCTGCACGCCACCACCACGGAATGGTGGCCGCGACGCACGAGTTCGCGGTCGAGCAGCGTCAGGACCTGCTCCGATCCGCCCGCGGCGGCCGGACCTACGGGTGCCAGAGGATAGCCGACACTGAGCACGGAGAGCGTCACGAAAGGGCTGGGACCTCCAGTTCGCGCAGGGCGGCCGCCGCCAGCGCCAGCCATTTAGCCGGCGATACCCCGGAAGGAAAGGTCTCGTAGAACAGGCGGCCCGCGTGCGGCGGGCGCTCGAAATCGTAAGCGGGCGCCTCCCGGAAACGCTCTTCGACGCACTGGAAATTCCGCAGCATTTCCGCCTGACTTTCAAAACAGGCCATCATCGCTTCTTTCCTGCGGCGATCCGGCGCGGAAAGCACGAACACCTCGCCGGCGTCCTGGCCGCGCAGGAAGCGGCCGGATTCGAGCGACGGCTCCGTGGGGCCGGCCGCATGGTAAGACGCGAACTCGAAGATGCCGGGCGCGCGGTGCATCCGCCTGCACGCCGCGTGCAAAGCAAACGCCGTGGCGTCGTGGTCGGGATGGCCTCCCTCGTAGGGGTGCCCAAGCACGGCCTCCGGGCGCAGTTCCAGCAGTACCTGACTCAGCGCGTGGGTCAGGCCCACGAGATCGTAGGAAACTCCCTGGTCCGGAAAGCCCAGGGCGAACCGGCGCGCGTCCGGAATGCCCGCTAGCTCGAGCGCTCGGGATAACTCGCGGCGCCGCGCGGCGGCATAGGCTTCGCGCGTTGAAAACCCCGCCCAGCGTGCGAATTCCGAATTGAGCGGTGAGCCGTCGGTGACGTGCAGCACCACCGGGTTCGACAGATGGCCGAGAATCCCGGCGGCGCCAATGGTCTCGTCATCCGGATGGGCAGCTACTACCAGCACGGGAACGCCGGAGAGGAGACTCTGGAGAGGCATATCAGGCCGTCACTGGCCCAGGGCCCCGGTCTCTTCGACCGGCAGGCTGATCGCGGCCTCGAGGATGTTCTCGAGATCCAATGCGCGCCGCGCCGCAGTGTGGGCCGAGAGGACCCGCTCGCGTCCGCCACGCCCGATTTCCGCCAGGCGTTCGGAGGGAAGAGCCAGGGCGTCCATAACGTGTCCTGTGGTGCGCGCCACCAGGATTTCACGCCCCGCTTCGAAGAAGTAGTCCAGGCCGTCCCAGTCGTCGGTCAGCAGGGGCACGCCGCAAGCCGCGGCTTCGAACAACTGCGGGGAGGGGCAGTAACCCATCGCGGCGGCGGCAGGATCCGTAATCGCGAGGGCGCGCCGCGAAGAAGAGTAGAGGCGGGGCATCTCTTCCGTCCGGACCTCGGGGACGAAGCGCACGTTATCGGGGATCGCGAAGTCGGTGCCCGCCGGACCGCGGGTCCCGGCAAAGCGAAGATCGGGACGGCGCCTCGCGGGCTCCAGGAAAAGCGAGTCGATGGCCGGCTGCAACGCTCTATTCCATTCCCCCGGATACAAGAGGTCCGCCATGTAGCGGTCCACCGGCGCATCCTGGCGGCAGGCGCCGGGATCCACCCAAGGATAAAGCGGCACCACGTGGCGGGCGTGAAAGTGCGACTTCAGGGCCGCCAGGGCTTTCCCGCCGGTCATGCTGAGAACCACGTCGAAGCCGGCCAACCCGTCGGGCGGGACCGACCGTTTCGCGCCGGCGGGGCGGAGCGTGGCCGCCGGGTCGAGATCGTAGAAGCAGCGTACGCGGGCATTCGAATCGAGCACCATCCGCGTCGCCAGCGAGACGTCGCCCGTCTCCGAGGTGACGATCGCCGCATCGCAATCCGCCAGTTTTTTCGCCGCGATGGTACGAACCGATTGCCAGTCCGGGTAAAAGACCAGAAAACCGTGCTCCAGCCGTTCCGGTTGCTCGCCGTGCTGCTGGAAGAAGTCGATGTGGTGTCCGAGGTTGTGAAGCTCGCGGATCAATGCCGGCCAGGGCAGGGGATTGGAGTTATCCGAAAAACCGCCGACCGCCAGTCCAAAGATGACGACCTTCACACCTCAAGGATGCCAGATGATTGCCGCCGGCGGCCGCACCCAAGCCCCCGGACTGGTGACGAATGACACGGTAGGGTAGGCCTCCCGGCCTGCCCAAGCGAAGCGCGCCTTCGCGGGTGGGGAAGGCGGGAGCGGCGGCGGCAGGCAACAACGCCCACCACCACCCACCAACACGAAGGCGCGCTTCGCGGGCGTGGACAGGGCGGGGAGCGGAGGCGGGCCGGCACGAAGGCGCGCTTCGCGGGCGTGGACAGGGCGGGAGCGGAGGCGGGCCGCCACGAAGGCGCGCTTCGCGGGCGTGGACAGGGCGGGAGCGGAGGCGGGCCGGCACGAAGGCGCGCTTCGCGGGCGTGGGGAGGGCGGGAGCGGAGGCGGGCCGCCACGAAGGCGCGCTTCGCGGGCGTGGACAGGGCGGGAGCGGAGGCGGGCCGCCACGAAGGCGCGCTTCGCGGGCGTGGGGAGGGCGGGAGCGGAGGCGGGCCGCCACGAAGGCGCGCTTCGCGGGCGTGGACAGGGCGGGAGCGGAGGCGGGCCGCCACGAAGGCGCGCTTCGCGGGCGCATGGGGAGGCCAGGAGGCCTAGCCAGGAGGCCTAGCCAGGACGCCCACCCAACTGCAGCCTAACGGTCGAGTGACGGCTGGGGTGTTGCCGTGACAGCCTAACGGTCGAGTGACGGCTGGGGCGTTGCCGTGAAACGTTCGGCGATTCGCTCCGAGCGATAGTCGAAGATGCGATTCAGGTCTCGTTTCACACGGAGCGCATGCGCCAGCCGGCCGAGAAGTCCGAGCGGCAGTTCATAACGTACGGTGTCGAACATGCGCGTCCCGTGGTTCTCGTCGCGGAACGTGTGGGTGTGTTCCCAGAAGCGGTAGGGACCGCTGCTCTGCACATCGACGAAGAAGTGCGGCGGGTTCCAGTGGGTGATTTCGGTCTTCCAGCGCAGATGCACGATCCCCCAGGAAAGCTGGTAATCGATTTCGGTGCCCTGATCCATTTCGATGGGCGTGGGAGAGACGATGTGAAACTTGAGCCACGGAGGAGTGATGGCTTCCAAATTCTCCGCGCCGGCGAAGAAATGGAAGACCTCCTCGCGCGGCCGGGGGACCCATTGCTCGCGAACCAGCGTATACATTACTCCCATCACCGTTTTGGATGCGAGGGTACCTGCCGCGGATGTAAAACCCCTGGGCTTCGGGCGAGACTAAAATAGAACAGCATGGTGCGTCCTGAAAGACGCGTTGTTCTAGCAGGTGGAAGTCCTGTCCGGGTAAGCGCCGGAGCGCCCGGTAGCAGACTCCAGCCGGGAGGAGAGATCCGACCGAGCCGAGCGGAGTGTCAAGAGCCCTTGAAACAGAGGGGAGCAAACCGGCGGGCCGCAACAATCAGTGAACGCAATAGCCTCGTCATATTTTCAGCCGAAAGGTGTTTGGGAGGGCCGAGCCGCTCATGTCACGGCGAAGGCAACAGACAGCACGCAGGACCGGAACGAGTGCTGGACTTCCCCGGGGTCGCAGGCGGCGGCACGTCAGGACAGAGCAGCGTGGAACAGGAGAGACCCTACCTGGCAGCCTTGTCGGGCAAAGACCGGGCGTATAAGGCGGGATGGCTGAAAGCGCGCGGAGCCAGGAGGGAGTCCGAGAGGCTCGAAGTACCGAGGAAGGCGTGCAGCAAAACGCGCTGGAGGGAAGGGGCCTTGCTTTGATCATGCTGGTGCGGAGGTAAGTGTGAGGGCATGCCGGAAACGGCCAAAATCCCCGTTGATAAAGTACGACAACTCCAGCGCAAGCTATATGTGTGTGCCAAGCAGAGTAGGACGCGGCGGTTCCATGCGCTGTATGACCGGATCTACAGGAGTGACGTTCTGTGGGAAGCCTGGAGGCGGGTGCGCAGCAACGGTGGCGCGGCAGGGGTGGATGCGGAGACGATCCAGGCAATCGAACAACGAGGGCCAGGAGAGTTTCTGGCGGAGCTTCAGGCGGCGCTGCGGGCAGGCCGATATCGTCCTTCCCCGGTGAAGCGGCGGTACATACCGAAAGCAGATGGGAAGCAGCGGCCATTGGGGATACCGACGGTACGGGATCGAGTGGTGCAGATGGCGGCGAAGCTTGTGATGGAGCCGATTTTCGAGGCGGACTTCCAGCCGAGCAGTTATGGATTCCGACCGAAGAGGAGCGCGCAACAGGCCCTGGAAGCGATACGAGTAGCAGGCAACCAGGGACACAATTTCGTAGTCGATGCGGACATTCAAGGCTACTTCGACAACATCCAGAGGGAAACCCTGATGGAGTTGGTGAAGGAGCGGATCTCGGATCGAAGGGTACAGAAGTTAATCCGGCAATGGTTGGAAGCGAGAGTGATGGAAGACGGGACGGTAAGGGAAACGCTGGCGGGAACCCCGCAGGGCGGTGGCGATGTGCCGCTCGGCATCGGCAGCGAGGGAAGCGCTTCGGTGGATCGGGCTGGTGATGAACCGGCTGGGCCTGACGCTGCATCCAGTGAAGACGCGGATGGTGGACTTGAGACGCGGAAAGCAGAGCTTCGTATTCCTGGGATGCACGATTCGCAAGAAGCGGAGTATCCAGCGAAATCCACGGTGGCACTTTGTGCAGCGGTGGCCGAGCCCGAAGGCGACGAAGAAACTTCGCGATCGCGTACGAGAGCTGACCAGCAAGCGGCAAAGCGGGAAGGATGTGAAGCAGATCATCGCGGAACTGACACCCGTGCTTCGTGGCTGGGGGAACTATTTCCGGACGGGGAATGCCGACCGGGAGTTCAACAAAATGGACTACTTCGTCGTCAGGAGTTTGCGCCGCTGGCAGTATCGGCGGGGCGGACAGAGGCCAACGAAGCGAGCGCCATTCACCGGCGATCAGCTATACGGAATGGGACTGCACAAGTTGATGGGCACCGTGAAATACCCGGCGCAAGCCACACCAATAAGATCATCGTTAAGCCGTGTGCGGGAAAACCGCATGCACGGTTTGAAAGGGGAAATTAGAAACGGACTGGCATAAGCCAGCACCGCGCTAAAATCTACCAATGCCACGTATTCCCGGCTCGCTCCGCGTCCTGCTGGCGGGCCTGATCGATTACGCCGGAACCTACCCGCCGGCGTGCCTGCCGCTGGAGATCGCGGTGGAACGCTACAACGGTTTCCTGCACTCGCCCGAGCGGTGGATCCTGAACCGCCTGGTGATTCCAGCCGCGGCTCTGGCCGAGGTGCGGATTCAAGAAGACTGGCGGGTGAGTCTGCTGGTCGAAAGCGAACCCGGTCCGCTGCCGGCGCAGATCGAGACGCTGGAAACGAAACTGGGCGGCAAACTCTCCCTGCCGACCTACTGCGAAGCGCCGGTACGCGACATTCAGGGCGCATACGCCAAGATCCGCACGGGCGGCCTCTCGCCCGACAAGATCCCCTCCGCGGAACAGGTTGCCCGATTCCTGGTGGAGGCCGCGGGACGCAAGCTCCCATTCAAGGCGACCGCCGGGCTGCACCACCCGGTCCGCTCCATGCAGCCCCTGACGTATCAGCCGGAGGGCGCCCGCGCCCTGGTTCACGGCTTTCTGAACGTGTTCGCCGCCGCGGCATATGCCTGGCAAGGCTCGCAGGCGGATTTCCTGGTCGAAGTCCTCGAGGATACCGAGCCGGAAGCGTTTGCCTTCGGCGACGAGGGCCTGCACTGGCGCGGCGTGATCCTGCCGATTGCCGCCATTCGGGACGCCCGTCTGAATTTCGCCCACAGCTTCGGATCCTGCTCGTTCGAGGAGCCGGTTTCCGATTTGCGGCAACTCGGGCTGCTGCCATGACGGACCGCACGCACGATCCCGCGCTGACCAGTTGGGTGGAATCGGCGAACTTGCCGGGGACGGATTTCCCGGTCCAAAATCTGCCGCTCGCGACCTACCGGCCGAAAACGGGCGGTGAGCCGCGGTTGGGGGTCGCAATCGGAGACCAGGTTTTGGAAGCTGGCGGCTTCGGTGCGGCTTCGATGGTCGAGTTCCTCTCGATGAGCCGGGCGGAGCGAACGGAACTGCGGCAGCGGATCAGCAGTTTCCTCACGGTACATAGCACCGGCGCGGAAGAAAAGCTGATGCCGATCGCGGCGGCCGAACTGCTGCTTCCGTGCCCGGCCGGCGACTACAGCGACTTTTACGCATCGATTCACCACGCCACGAACGTGGGGCGCATGTTCCGCCCCGACAATCCGCTGATGCCGAACTATAAGTGGCTGCCGGTGGGGTATCACGGGCGGGCCTCTTCGCTGGTGGTAAGCGGGACCCCGGTGCGGCGCCCGCTCGGGCAGATTGCGGAAAAACCGGGCGGCGCGCCGGTGTATGCGCCCACCCGGCGGCTGGATTACGAACTGGAGATCGGAGCGTACCTCGGTCCCGGGAACGCGCTCGGCGAGACAATTCCGATGGACCGCGCCGAGGACCACATCGCCGGCTTGTGCCTCCTCAACGACTGGTCGGCTCGCGACATCCAGGCGTGGGAGTATCAGCCGCTTGGCCCCTTTCTGGCGAAGAGCTTCGCCACCAGCCTTTCTCCCTGGCTGGTCACCCTGGACGCTCTCGAACCGTTTCGCCGCCCGCTCGAACCACGTCCCGAAGGCGACCCCGAGCCGCTCCCGCATCTTGCCGGCGGGCAATCGACGTTCGACATCGCGCTCGAGGTCTGGCTTCGTTCGCCAGGCATGGCCGAACCGGTTCGAATCAGCCGGGGAACCTTCCTGACGATGTATTGGAGCCTGTCCCAGATGGTGGCGCACCAGTCTTCGAACGGATGCAACATCCGGCCGGGAGACCTGATCGGGAGCGGAACCGTCAGCGGTCCCGAGCCGTTCAGCCGCGGCTGCCTGCTCGAGCTTACCTGGCGCGGCAACGAACCCCTGATTCTGCCGGACGGTACCAGTCGCCAGTTCCTCGAAGATGGCGACGAGGTGATTTTTCGGGGGTGGTGCGAGGGCCGGGGGTTCCGCCGTATCGGCTTCGGCGAGTGCCGCGGAGCGGTAAGGGGTAGTACTCCGTATTGAAACCAACAATACCCGTTCCCGTTCTGTGGCAGGATAGACATAGATAGCATGCCTGAGCAGTTGACGGACTTACGCGTCCCTCTCGACCGGGACCTTTTCCTCCGCATGCTGATCAGCGATCTGGCGGGGACGTTGCAGCAAGTGGTGGGCACTTCGGAAGCGGCGGGTTTCATCAGCATCGCCGGCCAGCAGATCGGGGATTACATTAATCGTGAATACCTTGCGGCGCTGGCGAAAGAATCGCTCAACCGCGCTGAAGTGGCGTCCATTCTGGTCGATCTGAAGCGCCGGATTCAGGGCGATTTTTACGTGATCGAGCAGTCGGAGGAGCGGATCGTGCTGGGAAACCGGGCCTGCCCGTTTGGGGACAAAGTAATCGGGCGGCCCACCATGTGCATGATGACCAGCAACGTCTTCGGATCGATCACCTCGCGTAACCTGGGCTACGCCAAGGTCGAGTTGCAGCGGACGATCGCCGCCGGAGACCCCGAGTGCCGGGTGATCGTGCATCTCAAGCCGGGTCCCGAAGGTGAAACTGCAGCAGGACGCGAGTATTTTGGCGCCCATGAACGATGAGTTTTTTCGAGCCATTCCGTTTCCGGTTTTGCTGGTGCAGCCCGATGGCTGGATTATCGATGCCAATGGCGCGCTGACCGACCTGTTCGGCCTGCCAGCGGAGCGGATCAAAGGCCGTTCCCTGTTGGAATTCGTGGCCGAGCGCGAAGCCGACCTGCGGAAATTCCTGGAGTTGTGCAGCCGGACTCGCCAAGCGCTCCCAGCCGCCGTCACCTTCCGTTTGAACGGGAGCAGGACGGTCCCCCTGCGGCTCGATGGCGCGTTGCTGCGCCCGGGCCTTCAAAGCCGGCAGGCGGTTCTTTACCTGGCGGTCCGTTCCAAAGAGGAAGCGATCGGCAGGTTTGCCGAGTTGACCGACCAAGTGCTCGGGCTCTCCCGGGAGGTGCAGGAAAGGCGCAAGGCCGAGAAAGCCCTGCACCGGAGCGAGGCCCGCTATCGCACGCTGGTGGCGGCCACCTCCTCGGTCGTCTTCCACACGGATTCCAACGGCAGTTTCGCCGAGCCGCAGAGTTCCTGGGAGGAATTCACCGGGCAAAAGTGGCCCGAGTATGGCGGTTTTGGAGGGCTCCAGGCGTTACACCCCGAGGACCGGGAGGAAGTCGAAGCGCTCTGGCGGGAGGCCGTAAAGACGGGCGAGCCTTTTCGAGCCGAGGCGCGCTTGTGGAACGCGGCCGGCGGGGCCTACCGCTGGTGTATTCTCCGGGCGTCAGCTCTCGGCGAGGGGGCCGCCCGCGAGTGGGTCGGCACCGCGATGGACATCGATGGCCGCAGGCGTCTGGAAGATCAGTTGCGGCAGACGCAAAAACTAGAGAGTCTGGGGATTCTGGCGGGCGGCGTGGCCCACGATTTCAATAACCTCCTGGTGGGAATCCTGGGTAACGCGAGCCTGGCGCTGGAGTCGCTCTCATCGAGCCACCCGGCTCGGGAGATGCTTCGCGACGTGGTTGCGGCGTCCGAGAGCGCCGCCCATCTCACCAGGCAACTGTTGGCTTACGCCGGAAAGGGTAAGTTCGTGGTCGAGCCCGTCGATCTGTCGGATCTGGTGCGGCAGATCGCGTCTCTCATTCAGGCCACCATCCCGAAAAATGTGCAACTCCGCCTGGAACTCAAGCCGCGCCTGCCCTGTGTGGAAGCCGATCAAAGCCAGTTGCAACAACTGGTTATGAACCTGGTGATCAACGGCGCGGAGGCCGTCCCCGAAGATCAACCCGGTACCGTCATGGTGACCACGGGTGCGCAGGAGGTAGACGAAGACTACATTCGGACCACCTTCCTGCCGGGGGAGATCGTGCCCGGGGAGTATGTCAGTCTCGAAGTGCACGACAGCGGCTCGGGAATCCCCGAGGATGTACTCGCCAAGATGTTCGACCCGTTCTTCACCACAAAGTTCACGGGACGCGGTCTGGGGCTGGCGGCGGTCCACGGGATTGTCCGGGGGCACCGGGGCGCGCTGAAAGTCTACAGCACACCTGGGCAAGGCACCACGTTCAAGGTCCTCTTCCCGGCGAGCGGCGAATTTGCGCCGAAAGCGCAGGCGGCACTGGAAACCCGGGAGTCCGCGCTGACGGGGACGATTCTGGTGGTGGACGACGAAAACGTCGTACGCCGGACCGCCAAATCCATGCTCGAACGCTACGGGTATTCGGTCGTCCTGGCGGAGAACGGGCAGGAGTGCGTGGACCTCTTTCGGGTACTTTGGGAGAAGATCTCGGTAGTGCTGCTGGATATGACCATGCCGGTCCTCAGCGGCGAGGAGACGTTCCGCCGGCTGAGGAGCATCAACCCGGAGGTTCGAGTGATTCTGAGCAGCGGGTATAACGAAGTCGAAACCGTCCGCCGATTTACCGGCAAAGGTCTGGCGGGCTTCATTCAGAAACCCTACACCGCCGTGGCGCTCGAAGAGAAGATCCGAACGGTGATTGAAGCCACCCGGAAGGGGCTCCGCGGAGCCGAGTAACCCATTTCGTCACAATTGAATGCGGAAAGTTCCCCGGATTCTTTGAACTCCCCGGCCGGGGAATTCGTAGAATGAGAAAGGAGTTCCCGACAACCTATGACAGCCAAAGCCAGTCCGACCGCGACATCGAGTCCGCGGGCCGGGCAGATACACGCGCTGCTTGCGGAGAGGGGCTATGAAATCTCCGAAACGGCGCCAGATACGATCAGAATCAGGGACGTTGAGAGCGGAGTAACCATCCAGGCGGTGCTCGAAGGCGACATCGTCTTCTTTTCGCTGATTTGTACGGTGGTGCCGGAATCCGCGGTGACCCCGGAGATCATGCGGAGCATGCTGGCTGCTGACAACGGCATCTCGACGTCGGCCTTTCAGCTATACGATGCCGGTTCCGGGAAACTGGCGATCACTTTGAACAATTTCTGCAAGCTTCAGGACATGGGTGCCGACGATGAAGACGATATCCTCTCGTGCGTGCATTTCCTGATGGTGGATGTCATCAGCGCCCACCGCCTGATTGGCGATCTCAAAGCCTGAACGGAGATAAACAGACATGGGATTTTTATCGCAGCTTTTTGGACGCGTGGGACGCGTTGCGCGCGGACAGGCGAATTCGGGGGTGGACGTCCTGGAGGACGCCACGTTCGAGACGACGGTGAAACAGACCGTCGCGGACATGAAGACGGAGTTGAACAAAGTGGTACAGGCGTCGGCGGTGGCGATGAGCAATTACAACCGCCTGGATGCCGAGTACCAGAAGTACGTTCGACAGGCGCAGGAATGGAAAGACCGGGCCGGGCAGGCGCTCGATGCGAGCAACGAAGACCTGGCGCGCAAGGCGCTGGTCAAGAAGTCGGATTGCGACAAGCAGGTCGCTTCCATGCAGGGAGCGGTGGAAGGCGCGCGCCAGACCACCGAGAAGCTCAAGCAGCAGGTAATCGAGCTGAAGCGCAAGATCGATGAGGGCGAACGGACCGCTACCACCCTTGTAGCGCGCAAGAATGCGGCCGCCGCGCAGCGCAAAGTGGCGGAAGCGATGTCGGGCGTAGGCAATGCCGATAACGCGTTCGCCGCGCTGAACCGCTTCGAAGAGACCGTCTCCAAAGAGGAAGCCACCGCGAAGGCGTTCGACCAGCTGGCCTCCGCCGGGAAAGACGAGGACCTGGAAGCGCAGTTCGCGGCACTGGGCGGCAACAGCGTGGACAGCGAGCTTGCAGCCCTGAAGGCGGAACGGCAGGGCGGGGGAGCGAAGCCGGACGCGCCGTACATCCCGAAGGAGCTGCCCGCCGGTGGCGTCAATATCACGACGACCGAGAAGTCCGGGGACAAGGCAAAGGTGTAAGGTGCCGGGGCCGGACACTCCGGCCCCCGCGGAGAACCGATGATCACGATAGTCGTGGAGGCCGTACTGGGCCTCCTTTTGGTCCTATTTCTGATGCAATTCTTCAAGAAACACCCAGCCGCCGCGCCCGCTCCGGCGGGTCCGCAACAGGATCTCGCGAACCTCAAACCTACCGATGCCCGTACCGGGGACGTCGTTTCGATCTCCGGCGCGGGAGATAACATGACCGATCTCGACTTTACGGCGGACCGCACCATCTATTTCCAGGCGGGTTCGCATGCCTGGACGGAAGTGAGCGGTCCTTACCGCGAGCGCCGGGTCACCATGCGGGTGGCGAACGACGAGGAGATCGAGGTCTCCATTCAAAACGACCCGCGCAAGCTGACCATTGAAGATCTCGGCGTTTCCGAGGCGGACCTGGCCGATATGGATGAGCGCCAGAATACCTCGGACTACTTCGAGTTCGACAACCACCAGTGGCTTTACCGGTTGAGCCGCGAGGTGCGGGCGAAGCGCGACGACCAGCCGCACCCGGCCGGCTACTACTATTGGGAATTCCGCGAACAGGATGGCCGCGGCGTAATGACCGTTCGCAAGCCGGAAGGCGAGCCGTTCGCGGTCGCGTTATTTACGGGCATTCCGGCGGGGGACGTTACGATCTACCGCCGCGGGTAATTGCGAATGAATCGGGCACCTTTAAAAATCGGTATCGCCCTGGTGGCCACCGTGATGGCGGTGGTGCCTTTCGTGGGGCTGGATAGCCTTCCGCGGGCGCAGCGTGCGCAGATCGACAGTGAACGGAGCGCGGTCGCCGCCGCGCAAAGCCAAGTGCGTTCCGCCGGCGAGGCGGTGAACCGCGATCTGGCGGCGGAGCCGGACCTGTTCCACGGGGTGGCGGAGTCGGCGCAATGGCCGGCACAGATTCAGGGCGCGTCGAGCGATCTTCAGAGCGCTTCGCGCAACATGGAGCAGCTCACGAAGCTGGAGCGCGCGAACAAGCGCGAGGACCGCGACCGCGTCTCGCAACTGCTGGCGCAGACCGGCACGCTACGCAGTTCGGCCGTCGCGCGCGCCGGCGCGATCCAAAAGGACGCGGACCACTGGGTGGATTTGAAGCGCCATCTTCCCGAAGAGCTGGCGCGCATGGACCAGGATTATCAGGCCATCCGCTCTTTCAATTTCGCCCCGGTCACCGCGACCGTCCAGAAGGCGGAAGTTGACTGGCCCGACAAGAAGCAGGACCTCGACAAGCGCCTCGAGAACCTGCACGAACTGGCGAACCAGAGCGAATCCCTGTGGACCTCCACCGCCGAAGCCCGGCGTGAGGCGGCGGCCGGCCACCTGGGGAAAGTGGACATCGCAGCGCTGATCACGGCTTCGGAGACTCTGCACGGCACGGCAGTCGCGCTGCCGCAGAAGAATGCCGAACTCGCGGCGCTTACCGGCCAGTTGTACAACTCGTGGGACAAGCTGCTGGTCGATATGGACGCGAAGGGCCATTTCGGCGCGCGCGAGTACCGCGACCAGATCCGCACCGTCACCACGCGGCTCCCGGACGCCACGGCGAAAGACGGACAGACGAGCTCCCGGGAACAGTGGGTCACAGTTTCGAAAGCCGAGTACGACGCCCGGAAGAACAATCTGGGCATGACGATCGAGCACAAGCCGGCCGGCAAGTACGATTCGGAAGCCAGCCGCGTTGCGCAGCCGCCCGGGTTCGCCTACATGGCGTCCCCCGGCCAGGGGAGGAACCAGTACGGATACTGGGACCGCCGCGACGGGCGCGATCTCTGGGTGTGGTACGGGCAATACGCGCTGCTGCGCGATCTGCTTTTCAACCACGATTACCGCCCGCTCGACCGCGGCGACTATGACGGCTACCGGACATACCGCGACCGCGGCCAGACCTACTACGGCGGGTCCGGCGGCTCCGGACAGAGCTACGGGACGAAGGGGAGCACCACCCAGCAGCGCTACTCCGGCAGCACGTTTGCCAAAGGCGGCGGTTTCAAAGACTCGCAATATGCCAGCAAAAGCGGCAGCTATCGCGGGTCACAATATTCCAGCCCGGCGTCGCGCAACCCCGATTTCGACAGCTCGCCGCGGCGCTACGGCCGGACCCCAAGCGCACTCCCGCCGAGCCGCGGCTTCCGGCCTTCGCCCTCGTTCCGATCACCGATGCGCAGCCTCCCTGGCCGCCGTTTCGGCCGTAGATGAAGGCGCTCGGCTGGCTCTTCCCGGGGCTGCTTCTCGCGCAGGCGAACCTCAGTTTCCAAACCGGCTTGACCGGATGGGCCGTGCCCGCGCGGGCTTCGGCCGCCGGATATTCGGTGGAAGCCCGCAAGGAGGGGTGCCGGTCCGCCGCCTGTGCTGTCCTGCTCTCGGGCGAGAACCCGGCCGAAGGGTCCATAGGCAACCTTCAGCAGTCCTTCGATGCGGCGCCCTATCGCGGGAAAGCGATACGGTTCCGGGCGTGGCTGCGCGTGGAAGGAACCGACCCCGCCGCGCGCGCGCAACTGTGGATGCGGGTCGAACTTCCCGGCGGCCGGCTCGGGTTTTTCGACACCATGGGCGACCGCCCGGTGACTTCCCGGCAATGGCAGCTCTGCGACATCACGGGCGAAGTGGCTCGGGATGCCAGGACGGTGACGTTGGGAATTCTCTCCCGCGGGAAAGGACGCGCGTGGATCGACTCTTCCTCGTTTTCCGTTCTGCCGCCGCCTGTTCCCGGCGCCGCCGCCGGACGCGCGGCCATTGAGCGCATCTACGCGCGGGTGGATGCGGCGTATGCCGCGGGCGACGTGGATGCAATTGCCAGCCTCGCGCTCCCCGATGCGGAAATCGTGGTCGGAGGCAAACGGCTGCCGCTTGCCGCCGCACTCGCTCCAGTGATGGACGAAGTCCGCCGGGGCATGTCGTACCGCTCGAAATCCAGCGTGACCGCCGTGCGGATCTCGGGGACGACGGCGACTGTCTTCGTCAATAACGTAGCCG
This sequence comes from Bryobacterales bacterium, assembly GCA_963796485.1. Classification (GTDB taxonomy): domain Bacteria; phylum Acidobacteriota; class Terriglobia; order Bryobacterales; family Bryobacteraceae; genus CAWCDJ01. The sequence goes on along the minus strand of CAWCLV010000001.1, from coordinate 1,609,230 downwards.
TCCGCACGCACGGCGCGGAAACAACAGCCATCGCGTCTTCCGGCCGCGACATCTGGCTCCGCACCGCGGCTGGTTGGCGGCTGAAGGAGTCCTTCCTCATCGACACTCACCCGGTGGAAGCCGGACGACGGTAACCGGCGGGGCCCGGATTTCGTCTGTGGTACTCTGAATGCAAATGGCACTCGGAGGCCGCGCTTGGGTACGGACCGCCCTCATCGTGCTATTGCTGTGCGCGACTGCGTCCGCGCAGTTTGCCGCGCTGAGCGACACCCACACGCCGCATTTCGCCAACGACCACTGCTGCCTGCTGTGCCATATCGGCGTCCTGCCTTTTCTGCAGCCGGATACGGGCGCGACTGCCGCGCCCGGTGAACCCGGGGAATGGCTGCCATTCAGTCCGGGTACGGTATTCTGCCAGGACGCGCAACTCGTCTCCCGCTCCACTCGGGCTCCTCCAGCCGATCTCGCTTAAGTTTGCCCGCTGCCTGACGGTCGCGGCTCGGTGCGAGGCCGTTCGGGAAGCCAGTAAGCAACTCCATGGTTAGTTTGAAGGTCCATCTGGGTTAGTCGTGGACCGGGGAGGGAGTTTCCGATGTCGAGTAGTTTCTCACGTGCGAAATCCAGAGCGCTGCTGAAGATTTCGGCGCTCTCAGCGCTGCTGCTGGCGTTGTTTCAGCCGGCATGCCAGCAGATCAGCAAAGTTGAAGGCGCATCCCCGCGGGCTGCCGCCCAGGCCGCTGCCGACGCGGGCCAGGCCGGTTACTTTAGCGTCTCCGCCGACCAGTTGGCGCACTTGAAGGTGGTTCCGGTCGGGCGCGTCTCCTGGGCCACGGCCATTCACACGACGGGAACCGTGGATTGGGACGCGGACCACACCACGCAGGCGATCACGCAAGTGAACGGGCCGATTTCGCGGATTCTGGTGGACCTCGGGTCGAAAGTGAATGCCGGCGATCCGCTGCTGTATATCTCCAGCCCGGATGTCACGAACGCTATCTCGACATATCGGAAAGCTCGCAACCGGGAGGCCCTCACCAAGCGGATTCAGGCGCGCAATCAGGAACTTCTGAGCCGGGGCGCGATTGCCGCAAAGGACATGGAGAGCAGCGAGGCGGATGCTAACGACGCCAACACCGACGTCGAAAACAGCCTGCAGGCTCTGCGGATCTTCGGGATCACCGGCAGCGAGATCGAGCAGGCCGACCGGCAGGGCGTGGCCATCAGCCCGGAACTCGCGGTGCGCGCGCCCATCGCCGGCGTGATTGTTCAGAAACTCGTCTCGCCCGGCCAACTGGTTCAGGCCGGCACCACCGCCTGCTTCGTGATCAGCGACGTGTCCACTGTCTGGGTGCAGGGGCATATCTTCGACCGGGACCTGCCGCAGGTCCGCAGGGGAGACGCCGTGGACGAGACGAACCCCTCTTTCGCCCGCGGCTTTCACGGTGAAATATCTTATGTCGGAGCGTTCGTGGATCCGGCGACCCGCACCACGCCGGTGCGGATCGTGACCCATAACCCCGACGGGCTGCTCAAGAAGGACATGTATGTGGACGCGACAATCCGCACGGGAGAGCGCGCCAACCTTCTGGCTGTCCCGGTCTCGGCCCTCCTGCACGACGAGGAGAACGAGCCGATGGTCTACGTGGAAGCCGCGCCGGCGAAGTTCGCCAAGCGGCTGGTCCAGGCCGGCGAGCAGCGGGACAACATGGTGGAGATACGGGGAGGGCTGCAGCCCGGGGACCGTGTGGTTTCCGAGGGCGGCCTGTTCGTGCAGTTTGCGCTGACCGCCCAATAGACCACCATGATCTCTCGCATCGTTTCCTTCGCTCTTTCGCAGCGATTCCTGATCGTCTTCGCGTCGCTCATGCTGATGGTCTGGGGCGCCGTTTCTTTTCAGAAGCTCCCGATCGACGCCTATCCCGACCTTTCGCCGCCGCACGTCGAGATCGTCACCCAGTGGCCCGGCCATGCCGCCGAGGAGGTGGAGCGGCTGGTCACCATTCCGATTGAGATCGAGATGAACGGCATCCCGCGGCTGGAGGCCCTCCGCTCGATTTCCCTCTACGGCCTCTCGTCGGTGCAGATGAATTTCGACTACAACGCCGACCCGTACTTCGTTCGCGAGCAGGCGTTCGAAAGGGTGGGAAATGCGGCGCTGCCCACCGGGCTGGCGCCCAGCATCTCGCCCCTGTACAGCCCGAGCGGCCTGATCTACCGGTACGTATTGCAGAGCCCGGATCGCTCCCCGCAGGAGCTGAAAACCATCGACGACTGGGTGCTGAACCGCCACTACCGGTCGATCCAGGGGGTAGCCGACGAATCCGGCCTGGGCGGCACCACCATGCAATACCAGGTGCTGCTCGATCCCAATAAGCTGCTTTCCTATGGGGTGAGCGTGCCCCAGATCTCGCAGCAGTTGAGCAGCAATAACGCCAATGCGGGCGGCGGCTTCTACTCGCAGGGCGGCCAGTTCTACTACATTCGCGGGCTCGGGCTGGTTCGCAACACGGAAGATATCGGCAGTGTCGTCGTGTCACAGAAGGGCGGGATCCCGGTCTATATCCACGATCTGGCGCAGGTGACCATCGGGCATGCGCCACGGTTGGGGCAGTTCGGTTTCATGCAGCAGCCGGACGCGGTGGAAGGGGTCATCCTGATGCGGGTGGGCGAACAGGCGCAGGTGATCCTGAACCGGGTCGAGGCGATGACCAAAGACCTCAACGAGCACGTGCTGCCGCCGGACGTGAAGATCAAGCCGTTTTACGACCGGCAGGGCCTGATTCAGGAAACTACCGATACCGTCGAAGCCAACCTGCTCCGCGGCATGCTGCTGGTGCTGATCATCCTGGGCCTGTTCCTGTTCAGCGTGCGGACGGCCCTGATCGTGGCGGTCACGATCCCGTTCGCGCTCCTGTTTTCGTTCATCTGCCTGGACTGGCGGCACATCCCGGCCAACCTGCTTTCGATCGGGGCCATCGATTTCGGCATCATCGTGGACGGCGCGGTGGTGATGGTCGAAAACATCTTCCGCGAACTGGCCTCCCGCGAGGAAGGCCACAACCTTCTCGAGGTGATCCGCGCGGCGGCTGCCGATGTCGAGCGGCCGATCTTTTACGCCATCGCGGTGATCATCGCGGGGTATCTGCCGATCTACGTCCTGACCGGTCCCTCTGGCCGCCTGTTCCAGCCGATGGCGGACACCATGTCGTTCGCCCTGCTGGGCTCACTGTTGTGCAGCCTGACGCTGCTCCCGGTGCTGTGCTCCTACGTGCTTCGGAAACACGTCCATGAGCCGCGGGTTCCGGTTTACGAATGGATTCGCTGGGCTTATGGAGTACTCCTCGGATGGTGCCTCCGCAACAGGCTGGCTACACTGGCGATGGTTTTACTGGTGTTCGGCGCTTCCCTTAGCTTGATCCCGTCGATCGGCGGCGAGTTCATGCCGCACCTGGACGAAGGCGCTCTGTGGGTGCGGGCCACCACGCCTTACACCATCTCGTTCGAGGAGGCGTCCAGACTCGCGCCGGAAATTCGCGAAATCCTGCGGAGTTTCCCGCAGGTGACTACGGTTGCGAACGAACTGGGACGCCCCGACGACGGGACCGATCCGACGGGCTTCTTCAACGATGAGTTTTATGTCGGCTTGAAGCCCTACAGCGACAGCGCGTGGCACGGCGGCATCCGCACGAAGCCGCAGCTCATCGAGGCCGTGCAGAAAAAGCTGAAGGCGTTCCCCGGCATCATTTTCAACTACACCCAGCCGGCCGAGGATGCCGTGGACGAGGCGGAGACCGGCCTCAAGAGCGCGCTAGCGGTCAAAATATTCGGCGACGACCTGAAAACGCTGGACGAGAAAGCGGTCCAGGTCAAGAGCATTCTCCAGAAGGTTCCCGGCATTTCCGAGATCACCGTTGTTCGGGAGTTGGGCCAGCCCAGCCTCACGATCTCCCCGGACCGCGCGAAGCTGGCGCGATACGGGCTTAACGTGGACGACGTGAACACCCTGGTGGAAACCGCGATGGGCGGCAAGGCGGTTTCGCAGGTGATTCAGGGCGAGCGGCAATTCGACCTGGTGGTGCGCATGCAGCCGCAGTTCCGGAGCGACGAAAACGCCATCAAAGGCCTGCTGATCACCACTCCCGACGGGCAGCACCTACCCCTCAGCCAGTTCGCCGATATCCACGTGGAAAGCGGCGCGTCTTTTATCTACCGGGAGTCGAACTCGCGCTACCTGGGCGTGCAGTTCAGCGTGGAGGGACGCGACCTCGCCAGCGCCGTGGGGGAAGCGCGGCGGAAGGTGGAAGAGCAGGTCAAGCTGCCGATCGGCTACCGCTGGGATTGGGGCGGCGAGTATAAGGATTACCTCGCCTCGCGGGAGCAGATGAAAGTCATCCTGCCGCTTACGGTGCTGCTGATCCTGGTGATTCTGTTTGCGCTATACGGAAACCTGAAGTTTCCGCTGATCATCTTTTTCAGCGTGCTGGTCACGGAGCCGGTGGGGGGCCTGCTCGCGCTGCGGCTGACCGGCACTAATTTCAGCGTGTCTTCGATGCTGGGCTTCGTGGCCCTGATGGGCGTGGCCGTGCAGACCAGCGTCATTCTGTATTCCTTTATCAACAAGCTGCGGCGGGAAGGAAAGCCGATTATGGAGGCGACGCTCGAAGCGTCGCTGCTGCGGCTCCGGCCGATCATGATGACCGCGCTGGTGGCCTGCTTCGGGCTGCTGCCGGCGGCCATGTCGACCGGCATCGGCAGCGATTCCCAGAGGCCCTTCGCCATTGTCATCGTGGGCGGGCTCGCTTCAAGGCTGTTGCTCTCCATCTTTCTGGCGCCGGTGCTTTATGCCCTGGTGGCGAAAGACGGAGACACCCTGCAGGTGTGATCGCACTAGCGGGCGATTTGAGTATTCGGGACTATTTCGGGAGAGAAGAATGCGCTACCTGGTTTCGCGCGCAGGCGCGGCACTGATCGTGGCCGGCCTCCTGGCCGGCGGGGCGTATGCCCAGAAAGCATATACGTGGGAGGAGCTTCGCGACCGTTTCGAGGCGTCGAACCGCCAGCTCCAGGCCGGGCAGCTCGGGATCGAGGAATCGCGGGCCGGCGAAGTCACGGCGGGGCTCCGGCCCAATCCGGATGTCACATTCCTCCTCGACCAGGTGTCGCCGTTCCAGGCCAGCCCGTACCGCCCGCTGGGCGCCGCCCTGCCGCTCGTATCCTGGAGCTACCTGCACGAGCGGCGGGGGAAGCGGGAACTACGGGTCGAGAGCGCGAAACAGGGCACGGATATCGCCATTTCCCAGCAGGCCGACCTGGAACGCACGCTGCTGTTCAACCTCCGCAGCGCGTTCGTCCAGACGCTCGAATACAAAGCGGTGCTGGATGTCTCGCGGCAAAACCTGGAGTATTACGACCGCCTGCTCGAAGTCAATCGCTCGCGCGTCCGCTCCGGAGACATCGCGCAGGTGGACCTGGACCGCATGGAGTTGCAGCGCGTACAGTTTGAAACCGATGTGCAGACGGGCGAGGTCAATCTGAGGACGGCGAAGATTCAGCTTCTGGCGCTGATGAACGATCGCACTCCCGTCGAGCAGTTCGATGTCGCGGGGCAATTCGACTACGCGGAGCCTCTCATCTCGCTCGACGAACTCCATCAAGCCGCTCTGGCTTCCCGCCCCGATCTGCGGGCGGCCGAGGAATCCGTCACCAAGTCGCAAACCGATTACAAACTGGCCGTGGCGAACGGCTCCGCGGACCCCAGTTTCGGCATGGACCTGGCCCGCAACCCGCCATTGACGAGCTATCTCGGCTTCAGCATGAACGTGCCCCTGCGAATCTTCGACCGGAATCAGGGGGAAAAGGCGCGGACGGCCCTCGACATCCGCCGCAATCAGCGGCTGCGGGACGCCACGGAAACGCAGGTCTTCAGCGACGTGGATTCGGCATACGCCACCATGAACAGCAACCTCGCGCTGTTGCGGCCCTACAAGGCGAAGTACCTGGCCCTGGCGACCAGGGTGCGAGATACCGTATCGTTTTCGTATCAGCGGGGCGGATCGTCGCTTTTGGACTTCCTCCAGGCCCAGAGCGATTACCGCAGCACACAGATCTCATTTCTCAATCTCGTAGGCGCCTATATGACCGCCGCGAGCCAGCTCAACCTGGCCGTAGGGCGCGAAGTAGTTCATTGAGTCACGGCGGGGCCCGATCTGCAGGCATTTGCACCATCCGGGGGCGCATAAGTCATTCCCGGAACAGATCGGCCGCGGAACTCGGCTTATACTCCGGTTGAACGCGGGATTCTACAGGGTTACTCGGCAAGTCGGGCCGAATCGGAGACATATGAGCGCCTCTATTAAGTCACTTAGGGCACCACTTCGCCTGCTGGCGCGTCATTCGGACTTTGCCTGGCGGTATGGGTTGCATGGGCGCCCGGCAGTCCAGTATGCGATCAGCCGCGAGCGTCCGAACGGGGCGGCCGCCCGGGTCGCGTCCGACCTCGCGCGCGATGGGGTCGCTATCGTTAACGCAGCGGATTTTCTCGGCGGCCAATCCTACCTGGGCGAACTGGAAACCGCCGTCCGGGAAGTGGAGGAGCGCCGGGCGGGCGACTTTGCACAGGCCCGGGCCGAAGTCGATCTCCCGGGCCACAAAACTCAGAAGCCGTTTGTTCTGTCGCTGCTTTCCGCGGACGAAGGGCTCGACACCGGCCGGGTCTTCGCCCGCTTCGCCCTTCAGGATCCGATCCGGCAGGTCGTAAATCAGTATTTCGGGATGTACGCCAAGCTCACCCACACCAACGTCTGGCATACGTTGGTCACGTCGCAGCCGCCGTCGCAATCGCAGTTGTGGCACCGCGATCCGGAAGACCGGCACATCCTGAAAATGTTCCTGTACCTCTCGAATGTGGACGAAGGAGCGGGCCCCTTCACCTACGCCGTGGGCAGCCACAAAGACCCGTACCGCATGGCGCCGCACCGGCACCTGGACGGCGAGACGCCGCGGAGCACGGATGGCGAGATGGCGAGACTGGTGCCCCCGCGAGGTTGGGTTGCCGTCACGGTGCCGAAAGGGACATTGGTATTTGCCGATACGCGAGGCTACCACAAAGGCGGCCTGGCGCGCCGCTCGGAGCGCATCGCGTTTATCGCCGAGTACCTCGCCGGCGCCGCGCAAGGGATCTCGACGCGAACACTTCCCGCTGTCCGGTCCGTCCCGAAAGCGAACACTTCGGCAGCCGGTTCAGCCGCCTGAAAGTCATTCATTTATAATCGGTTCTGTATGGCATCGCACGTGCGCTGTATTTCGCGCCAGCGAGAACAGGGAGCCGATGAAATCGTCCGAGTCTCGTACACCCCGTATCCTGATCGCCGACGATCAGCCCGATGTCCTCGAAGCGCTCCGCTTCCTGGTCAAGGGCGAGGGATACCAGGCAGAGGCGGTGACCTCACCGCCGGCCGCCATCGACGCCGTGGAATCTCGCGATTTCGACGCCGTCCTGATGGATCTGAACTACATGCGCGATACCACGTCGGGCCAGGAAGGGCTCGAGTTGCTGAACCGCATTCAGACGCTCGATTCCACCCTGCCGGTCATCGTAATGACGGCCTGGGGGTCGGTGGAACTGGCGGTGGAAGCCATGCGGCGGGGTGCCCGCGATTTTATCCAGAAGCCCTGGGACAACGCCCGGCTTTCGGCAATTCTCAAAACGCAGATCGAGTTGGGGCGCGCCCTGCGCAAGGGCCAGCGGCTGGAAGCGGAGAACCGCGCCCTTCGTGCCGAGCGCTTCCCTCAGTTAATTGCCGAGTCGGTGGCGATGCGGCCGGTGCTGGACGTAGTATCGAGGGTCGGTCCCTCAGACGCCAACGTTTTGATCACCGGTGAGAACGGTACCGGCAAAGGCCTGCTGGCTCAAACGCTGCAGGCGGTCTCGCTGCGGTCCACGCGCCCGCTGGTCACCGTCAACACCGGCGGCCTTGCCGAAGGGGTTTTTGAAAGCGAACTGTTCGGCCACGTAAAGGGCGCGTTCACGGATGCCAAGAGCGACCGCGTGGGACGTTTCGAAATGGCGGACAGCGGTACCCTGTTCCTGGACGAAATCGGGAACATCTCGCAGTCGCTCCAGGCCAAGTTGCTCCGCACCATCGAATCGGGCGAGTTCGAACGCGTGGGCTCTTCGAAGACGCGCCGCGTGGATGTGCGGATCTTCTCGGCCACCAACGCCGACCTGCACGCCGCGGTCAACGAAGGCCGCTTCCGGCAGGATCTGCTGTTCCGCCTCAATACCATCGAGATCCGGCTGCCTCCCCTGCGCGACAGGCGCGAAGACATTCCGATCCTGGCGGCCCATTTCCTGCGGCAGCACGCGGAACATTACCGCAAGCCCCTGACCGGATACGACGAGGGCGCGATCAAAGCCCTGCTGGCGCACGGATGGCCCGGGAACGTCCGGGAGCTCGATCACGCGGTGGAGCGGGCGGTGCTGATGGCGCAGGGAGAGACTATCCGCGCCGGCGACCTGGGTTTGCGCGGCGGAAGGGAGGGACCGCCCCGGCTGGAAGAAATGAGCCTGGAAGATGTGGAAGCGCTGCTCATCAAGAAAGCGCTGGCCCGTTTCAGCGGCAATGTGAGCCACGCTGCCAACGCGCTCGGGCTCAGCCGCAGCGCGCTGTACCGGCGGCTCCAGCGGTACGGGCTTTAGCTTGTGAATTCCCTGACGGTTGCGCCCGAAGAGAAGCCGGCGCGGATCGGCTACGAAAGCCGTATCGTGCTGCTGGCCTTGCTGGCCGGCCTGCCCGCGGGCGCGATCGCGCTCTGGCTCCTTTGGACCGGGGACTTCGAACCGCGCACGCAGTGGCCTGTCTCGGTCCTGATCGTCGGCTGGTGGTTCGCCTTTGCTTTCGCCGTGCGGGAGCGCGTGGTGTTTCCGCTGCAGACGCTCTCGAACCTGCTGGGCGCTTTGCGCGAGGGCGATTACTCCGTGCGCGGCCGGGCGCCCCGTCCGGACGATGCGCTGGGCGAAGTCATGCACGAGGTCAACACGCTCGGCAGCACCCTGCGCGAACAGCGGCTCGGCGCCATGGAAGCCACCATGCTGCTGCGCACGGTGATGCGCGAAATCGATGTCGCGATCTTCGCCTTCGACGAGCGGCGCCGCCTGCGCCTGGTCAACCGCGCGGGAGAGCGATTGCTGGCGACGGCCCCGGAGCGCCTCCTCGGGCAGACCGCCGCCGAGCTGAGTCTCGAAGCCTGCCTGGACGGCCCGGCACAAAGCACGCTGCAGATGGTGTTTCCAGGCGGTGCGGGGCGATGGGGCGTCCGCAGGACGCGCATCCGAGAGCGGGGGCTGCCCCTGGAATTGATTGTGATCTCCGACCTCACGCAGGCCCTCAGCGAGCAGGAACTCCAGGCCTGGCAGCGGCTGGTGCGGGTGCTCGGCCACGAGCTGAATAACTCGCTGGCGCCCATCAAGTCGATCGCAGGCAGCCTGGTGGCAATCATTTCGCGCGATCCCCTGGCGGAGGATTGGCGGGACGACATGAAGCGCGGGCTCACCGTGATTACCTCCCGCTCCGAAAGCCTGAGCCGGTTTATCGGCGCTTACGCGCGCCTGGCGAAGCTGCCGCGTCCGCAACTCCAGCCTCTGGACGTGGGTCCGCTGGTGGAACGCTCGGTCAGCTTCGAGACGCGTGTTCCGGTAACGGTGCTTCCGGGCCCCGCGATGACGGTCCAGGGCGACCCCGACCAATTGGAGCAGGTGTTGATCAACGTGCTGCGGAATGCCGCCGATGCGTCCCTCTCCACCAGCGGCGGCGTGAGGATCGGCTGGCGCCGGGACGGTTCCATGCTGGAGATCAGGGTGGAGGACGATGGACCGGGCCTTTCGAGCACGGCCAACCTCTTCGTCCCGTTCTTCACCACCAAGCCGGGCGGGTCGGGCATCGGGCTGGTGCTCAGCCGGCAGATCGCCGAGGGGCATGGAGGCGCGCTGATGCTCGAAAACCGCGTGCCCGGGCCGGGTTGCCTCGCCCGGTTGCGGCTGCCGAGCTAGCCTAAGCCTAGTACCCCAGTACCGGTTATAGGATTGCCTTAACCAAAGACAACTTCTACTGCCCCGGCCCAATTCCCTATCAATGGAATGTGAAGGACCGATTCAAAACGGAAGGGGCCTGCTCGCTTGTCCACCATGCCTTCTCAGACTAATAATGTCCCTGCTCCGGTTGCTCCCTCTACGCTCGAGGAAGCCGGGCTACCCGAGGCGCTCATCGAGCAGCTTCTGGTGAAGATCCTGTACTTCCGGGGCGAGTTGTACGGGCAGGATCTCTCCAAAGCCATCGGGCTGCGATTCAGCGTGTTTCAGGATGTCCTCGAAGGCTTGAAGCTGCGTCACGACGTTCAGGTCAAGCGCTCGATGGCAATTAGCAACATCGGCTCGGTGTTCGCGCTGACCGAGGCCGGCCGTGCGCGGGCGAAAGAGTATCTCGAGGCCAACCAGTATGCCGGCGCCGCGCCGGTGCCGCTGAGCCAGTACTGCGACCAGGTGCGTCAACAGAGACCGCCGGAAGGATGGCTGACCAGGGAGGGACTGGCGCCGGCGTTCCGGGGTATGGTTCTTACGCAGCAGATCCTGTCGCAGATCGGTCCGGCGGTGAGCGCCGGAAGCGCCCTGCTGCTTTACGGCAAGCCGGGCGACGGCAAGACTTATCTGATCGAGGCGTTGCAGAACCTGGATACCGCGCCGGTTTTCGTGCCGTACGCGCTCGAATGTCAGGGAAATATCGTTCAGCTCTACGACCCGATCTACCATCACCGCGTGGACGAGGAAGACGACGAGCCTTCGGTCCTGATGGTTCGCGAGGACCGCCCCTACGACGGGCGATTCGCGAAGTGCCGCCGGCCTTTCATTATCAGCGGCGGCGAACTGACGCTCGACATGCTGGACCTGCGGTACAACCCGACTTCCAAAGTTTACGAAGCGCCCTTCCAGCTCAAGGCCAACAACGGCATCTACCTCGTGGACGACTTCGGCCGCCAGCGCGCCACGCCCGCCGAGGTGCTCAACCGCTGGATCGTGCCGATGGAGCGGCGCGTCGATTATCTGAGCTTCCTGAGCGGCGGGAAGATGACGGTTCCCTTCGAGGCGTTCCTCGTCTTTTCCACCAATCTCAACCCGGCCGATCTCGGCGACGAGGCGTTCCTGCGGCGCATTCAATATAAGATGCTGCTGCCCGGTCCGGCCGAGAATGAGTTCATCAAAATTTTCGAGACCTTCTGCGCCAGCCGGAAGCTGTCCTATACGCGCGAGATCATCCTGCGCCTGATCGACCGGCGTTTCCGGCGGACAGGACGTCTTTTTCGGCGCTGCCATCCACGCGACCTCCTGAGCCACGCCATCAACCTGATCAATTTCGAGCGGCTGCCCTACGCCCTGACCGACGAACTTCTCGATCGCGCGTACGACTGCTGTTTCGTGCAAGAGGAGCAGGATGCCGGCGCGAAGGAGTCCACGCTGATCCCCATGATGGCGGCGACGTGCGCCGACCACTTCGGCGACCAGGTGGCGAGAATCCAGACGGCTTTCGGCACGCTGGCGTTCCTCGCCGGGTTCCGCAGCCGGGCAACCGGCCAGTACTATGATTCGGACGCGACCCGCCAATACGGGGAGGCGGAGACTGCCCGGGTTCTGCACAAACTGCACCAGCGTGCGTTCTCGGATTGGCTCAGCCTGACGCTCGACCAGCAGTCGCGGGACATTGGCCGCCATCTCTCCGGCAACGAGGCGGCGCGCGCCCGGTTGGAGAGGCAGGACCTCACGAACCTTCTCGCCCCCGCGGGGTCGAGGCCCGAAGAAGTGGCGCTCTTCCTGCAGGATCTGAACTCGATCGTGAAGCCGATGTTCGAGAAAGCGGAAGCCGGCCCGGTCGCGGTGGAGTTGCCGAAGCTCGTCGAGAAGATCGCTTAAGGGAATTGGCAACCGCGCGTTCGTCGCTGCAGTCGATCATGCGCAGCCTCCACGGAATCCGTGCTCCCGGCACGAGTGCCGGGGCTCAGGAGCTTGCGCAGGTTCGTTTGATGGTCGATGAGGAATTCGCGCTACCAGGGCGCCCCGGCCTTTTCATTGCTTCAAGGCCGGGCCGCCGCCCTGAAGAGATTCTACCGATCGCCGATAAAATTCAGGAACACCTGGGTCTGTGTCTCCACCGCCTGCCCGTTCAGAATGGTGGGGCGATAGACCCACTGCAGCACGGCATCCACCGCAGCCCGCTGCAAAAGCGGATGTCCCTTCACTACCTTGACCGTCTTCACCTTGCCGTCCGTGCCAACGGTGACCAGGAGTTCCACGGTACCGCGGGCTCCGGCTTCCTTCGCCAGACGCGGGTACTCGGGGTCTTTGCGCCGGATCAATTGCGCCTGCTGGATCTGGCCGCCGGATGCCGGCTTTCCCTGTGCGGCTGCCGGCGGGGGCGGAGGCGGAGCCGGAGCCGATGAGGGCGAGCCGAGGTTCAAACCGGAAAATCCGCCGGATGCGGCTTGCTCCGGGACGGCCGGAGCAGCCGGCAGGTCGGCCGGACGCGTAGGCCGCAGGCGCTGGGCGAGCGAATCGGTGCTGAACCGTTTCAACGGGGTGCGGGGTGTCTGCACCAGCGGTTCCTGGGACGCGGCCGATGCCGTCTGGCCGTTCGCCTCCTGCGGCGGGGTCCCCTGCGGCAGAGTGGCTGCCTGGGCCGATCCGGGGGCCGTTTGCTTACCAGCGGCGGGCTGCTGCTGCTGGACTTGCGCCTGCTGCTCTTCCATCGGCGAGGGCCGGGTTCGTAGCACGCGGACGGACTCGCTGGTGGTGCGGGTCTGGTCGGTGCCGGTCACTTCCATCCGGAAGACCACATCGGCGCTGGCGGGGGCATAAGAGATGCTGCCGGCGCCGCGGAGCTGCGAAAGGTCCATATCCACGTTTTCGTGCTGCTGCCCGTCGGTGATCGCAAGAACCGCATGGCTGGCGTTGCGGATCGCCGCGGAATCGCGGTTCCAGGTCAACACCAGTTCACCCCCGCTCCTCTCCACCCGCAACGCCAGCGGAGATGTATCCTGCGGCGGTGCGGCGGCCAGGCGGCTGCCGCGGCGGAGGAATCCGGGGTAGACGAAAAGGCCGACCAGTACGGCCACGATCAGGGCGGCGGCCACCGAAATTGCCACCACCTTCCCGCTGCCGTGCCCTGCCGGGACGGCTTCCGCGAACTCGGGAACGGTTTCCACGGCGGCTTCGGACACCGCCGGAGCCGGCGCGGCCTCTCGCTTTAGGGGTGCAGCGGGCTCCGCCACCGGCGCCGCCACCGGTGTCGGCGCAGGAGGTTCGGGCGCGCGTGGCGGTTTCGATTCCGACGCGGGCGGCTCCGGCCGGGCTTCGATGACTTCGGCCGCGGCCGCGGCCGGCAACTCCGGTTCGTCGGATATATCCTGGTGCGGTTCAAAAACCGGGGGCGGCGGCGTGACGATTTCCCGCCGCGACGCGATCGGCACGATTTGGGCGCGGGGCGTGGCCTTCGGGGTGGGCGCGGGCGGAGCCGCCGGACGCGCGGTTATGGGTTCGGACTGAACCGCGCCGAACTTCCCGGCGAGCTCAGAGGCGCGAAACGGGAACTCGAGCCAGCTGCTTTCGGTCCGTATGGACCCGTTTTCGTGGAAGAAGATGCCTCCCAGGCTGGGCTTCGTCGCGAACGGACGGATCAACAGCGCGATGCCATTGAAGTCGCCGAATTTCGACTCGAGCAGCGCAACATCCTCAGGGTCCATGGCCAGCCCCTTACGGGTGTGACTGCGGTAGAACCCGACCGGGACATAGCCGTTGCGAGAGCCGGTCTCCATGGCCTTCGAGAAGAGGTGCAGGTCGATATCGGAAAGGCGGTACAGCGGGCCGCGGCTGTAATCGCAAACCACCGGGTCGTAACTCGCCACGGTGATGAGCGCCGGGCTGCCCGGCTCCACGGTGCCGAAGAGGACGCCGCCGACTTCCGACCCCCGCGAACTCAGCGACCGGAAGCTTTCGACGGCTTCGTGCTCCAGGCGGTCGATGATATCCAGCGGGAAGCAGACGGAGATCGGTTTTTCCGGAACCTCCCATATATAAGAAGGCTGGGGAGAGGGTGCTACGCTGAAGCGCTCTGCCCGAGCTGTCGAATCGTTCATCGGCTGTCCTCCGAGAGACTACGTGCCTTAATCAGTCCCGATTCTAGCCGACAAGCTTATCTTTGTAGTACTAATTTTGGTTGCTATTAACGAAATAGAGTATGAAATTATGTCGGGCGTTGTGTGTGGCTTCGAATTTCGGAAGCGGATTAGTAACTTTGGATATTGGGGAACTATTTCCGTAATTACACCTTACTATTGCCGTGGATCCGTCCTATAATTGCGCCAGAATGAGCGACCGTACGTGCCAGCTTTGCGGGAAGCCGCTGAGCCGCATCCGGGTAGGAGGCGGGGAGGAGTTCTGCTCCCGCGAGCACCGCACCCAATTCCGGCTGCGCCGTGGGATGGACCGCCTGCAAGAGGCGAATAAAGTTGCGAGCCTGAACCGCCGCCGGGAGAATCCGAAGCCTCTCAACCTTACTCCGGTGGCGAAGATTGTCTGGCGCGGCTATTTCCAGCAGCTTCCGAGCCCCGACCGTGCCGTCCGGCTCCCGCATCGAACGGGCGCGGGCAAGCGGATCGTGGGACTGCCGGCGGCGGGAAACATCGCCCTGACACCCTCGGGCGGTCCGGTGCAGGCGCAACGGCGCGCATTGGACACCGGGCTCGGCATGCACGGGCAGGCCGGAATCGTGCCGCCGAAGCTCACCGTGACGCGGCCGCGCCGGAAAGCCGAAGTGACCGGCGATCTCCGGAAGCTCACAACGGAGGCGCTTCCGGGGCTGACCCTGCGGGTTTCACGGGCCGTCGGTTTCCGGTTGCGGGCGCCGCAGGCGGCTCCCCTCGCACAGGCCGGTCCGGCAGGGGTGGCGATGACCTGGCCGGGGTGGGTCGGGGAAACCGGGGCGCGGAGCGGGCCCCTGCCGGAGCGCAGCCCCGAAGCAGTGTGCGTACCGTTTCCAAGACCCGAGGCGGCTCCGAAGTTCCGCTGGCGGCCGGAGCCGGAGCGCGGTTCGGGGATGCGGCCGCCCGAACCGATGCGGGTTTCGATGAGCGTGCAGGATGTTACCGCCGACACCAGGTCATGGGGCGCGAAATGGACCCCGGATGAGACCGTGCGGCTGCCGGGGCGGGGCCGGGGCATCGACGTTGCGCACGTGTCGCGGGGCAACCGCCTGGTTCCTCTGACGGCTACTCCCGCGATGCAAGGCGCCGCGCACAGAATTTCCGTCGTCCCGTTCGGCTCGGCCGATTTCACTTTTGGCTACTCGGAGGAGGAGCAACAGATTCAATGAGCACTTCAGCAATTAGAAATCCCGTCCAGGCGGTCCGCAACATGGATCCGGACCCGAACAATCGGGGCTCCGGGTACCTTGCCCGCGCGGTCGCAATGCATCTTTCGGGCAAGCGCGACGAAGCGTTGAAGCAGTTACAACGCGCCGTAGCCGCCCAGGAAGCCACTCCCGAAATCTACCGGGCCATGGCCCATATCCTCTTCGAGGTGGGCGACTATCGCGAGTCGGCGAAGGCATACCGCACGTTGACGCAGTTGAAGCCGCAGTACGCCATGGGGTGGTTCAACCTGGCGGTCTGCCTGGAGAGGTTGAGCGCATGGGAAGAAGCGGCCCAGGCGTTCCACCGCGCTTCCACGCTCGACACGAAGAACCTCGACGCCTATCTCGGATTGGGTGTCTGCCACCTGCGGCAGGAAGACCCCAAGTCGGCGCTCTTCGCCTTCGAGCGGTGCCTGGAACTCAATGCGGAGCACGAGGATGCCGCGTTCGGCAAGGCCGCCGCGCTGCAATCGCTGGGCCACCCGGACGAAGCCGCGGAACTCTACGAGCACATTCTCCAGCGCAATCCGGAATCGGAGGAGTCGCTTTCGAATCTCGTGTTGATCGGGATGTCGAAGGAAGATTTCGATATGGTGCGGGAGTATTCCGAACGCCTGCTGGAGCTGCGGCCGGATTCTACGGTAGCCCTCGAAGGACTGTCCTCCTGGGCTTCGGCGGCGGGCGAACATGCGTTGACCGCCAAATTCTGCACCCTGCTGGTTTCTGCGGTGCCGGCGCATTTCGAAGGCTGGTTCAACCTGGGGCTGGCGCACCAGAAGTCCGGGCGCTGGGAACAGGCGGAAGAGGCTTATGAAGAGGCGCTGAAGGTGCGCGCCCGTTCCTGCGAAACCCTGACCAACCTGGGGATCGTGAGGGAGCACCGGGGAGACACGCCGGGCGCGCGCTCGGCATACGAAAAGGCGATGCAGGTGGATGCCTCGGCTCTCGCGCCGCTGTGGAACATGGCCCTGCTGCTCGAGCAGTCGGGACAGCCCGAAGAGGCGGAACGGTCTTACAAAACGCTTCTGGAACGGGCGCCGCGAGAAGAAGATGCCCGCTTCCGGTTGGGGTACCTGCGCCTGCACCGTCAGGACTACCGGGGCGCCCTGGAAGCCTTCGAGGGCTGCCTGAAATACCGCCCGAACTGGCCCGAGGCTCAAGCCAACCTGGCCCTGGCATATAGCGGACTCGGGGACCGCGACCACGCCAGCCGCCTTTACGAGAAAATCCTCGAGGGCGATCCGAAGTCGGTCGAGGCTCTGCGCGGAATGGCCTCGCTGGCGATCCAAACCTCCGATTACGAGACCGCTCTCGAATACCATGCGCGGCTGATCGAACTGGGCGAACGCTCGCCGGAAATTCTCTACAACGCCGGACTGATGTACGAGAAGAGCGGGCAGGCGGACCGGGCGATGAATCTCTACCGGGAAGCACTGGAACTGCGGCCCGATATGGCGGAAGCTCTGCTCAACCTGGGGCGCCTGTTGGAAGCCGCGGGCCGCTCCGTCGAGGCGCGCGACTGCTGGAGCAAAGCGCTCGAAACCGAGCCCGCCCTTGCGCAGGGCTACTTCGGCCCCGCGATCGAATAAAAAAACGGGGCCGGGCAGCGCCGGACCCCGTGGAATACCTCCGTCCGCTATGCGGCGGCTCTCGGTATACGTTGCATTACGGCGCGCCGGCACCGCGGCACGGCGTCGGGCTCAAGCATATGCGTCCCGTCGAAGTAGTCCTGGACCGGGTAGAGCGGATACGGCATGGTTTCCGCGAAAGCGCGGCCGAGTTTTGCCTGAATCCGATAAATCAGGTGGAAGAACAGACCGCGATCCAGCCCCAGGCGCTGGCAGCACAATTTCCAATCCGCGCCTAAAAGAAAGTGGTAGCGGAACAGCCGGTGCTCGGATTCGTCGAGCACGCGCTTACTGATGAGGCAGAAATCCGCGGCAAACTCCTCGCGTTTCCGGGAGTAGCTTCGCCGGCCTTCGTGGCCGGGGCGGAAGTCCAGCGTAACCTGGCCCACTTGCGACACAGTGGCGCATTCGCGAAAACGGGCATAACAGCCCCGAAAAATCGCTCGAAAGACGCAATGGCAGGGTATCTCCCGGCCCCCGCGAATCACCCGAGTCCCGTTACCCTGGCAGCGGGTGCAGGACGGTGTTGCCAATCCAAACGTGTTCGATTCGTTCCAGAGCATATCAGAATGTTCTCCCCGGCGGCTGTTTTACTGCGCCGCCAAGCGTTCAAAGCTGTAACGAATCTATCATTTCGAAAGAAAACGTCAATATTTCAAATCATGAATTCTTCGGAATACTAAGGGTTCCAGTACTACTATCGGAGAACTATCCGTTTGGTATGACCAATTTAGAACTATCCTAAGATATTGTGATGTGTCCAAAAAATATACGGGATTTCTGATGGATATAAGCGATATCTTGTACGCTCTATTTCCGGGAGTTATATATCCGTGGGCGCAAAGGACCGGCGCCCAGTGAATTTTTGGGAACTCGAGCGCCGAATGCTGGCAAACATCCGTGACCGCGTCCGGCGCGGCGACCTGACGGAACGGGGCCTGGCGCGTCTCACGGGAGTGTCGCAGCCCCACATCCACAACGTCCTGAAGGGCAAACGCGACCTCTCGATGGGGACCGCGGATAACATCCTCTCCGCCTTGGGGATGGACCTATCCGACCTGATGGAGGGACGAGAGGGGCGCCAGCCCGGGGAGTGAAGCCAAGTGCGCCTTCGCCCGGCATATGCTCCAATAATGAGTTGCTTGGGGGAAAGCCATTGAGCCGTACCGGGAAGAGCGCCGACCTTCGGGAGGTCCGGCTGCAGCGCCTGGCCCGAAAGATCGAGGATCTGGCCGGCAAGGACTCGATCCTTCTTCGCCAGGAGGTCGAAATGATGGCGATCCGCAGGACCGCCGCGGTGGACCTGTTTGGCATCTGCGCGGCTCTGGCGGCCGATCTCAACCGCATGCTCCTGAGGGACGAGGTGATGCTGGCCCCCCAGCATTTCACGGCGGAAGCCTTCGAGGAGGATGGCTCGAACCTGATCCAGATCAGCATCCGGGGCCGCATTTTGCAGGTTTCCTACAGCGCGACCGGGGGGCTGGTCTCGACGGAGGATTTCCGCGTTCCGTACTGCCTCGAAGGCTCCATCCGCGGCTTCAACCAGCAACTGCTGGAAAAGGACTTGATCGAGGAGCAGCTCCTGTTCTTCACGGTGGAGAAGGAGCGCCGGATGTGGCGATACTTCGACCCCCGCACCTACCGCTCCGGCCCGTTCGACGAAGCTTATCTTGCGACGCTGCTGGAACAGGTGCTTTAAATGGACGGCCCGCGGCGTCCAGCCCGCAGCGTCCGGCTTTTCGGGAACGTCCCGATTCGATATACTTTACAACGGTTCCGTCTGACATTCTGCTTAACCTAAGAACGGCACGAAAGGAAGGTATCTGGTGAGTTCAAGAAAAGATTCCGATCTTCCGGCTCCGCCGAAGTCCGGTTTCTCCCGCCGCGGGTTCATCCGGGGCGTGGGAATCGGCAGCGGCGCGCTCGGAACGGGCCTGCTGGAGAGGGAGGCGGACGCCGAACCGGCTGCAAGCGCTCTCGCCGGCCCGGGACCTGTACCGATCACTCTCAACATTAACGGAAAGCCCACCAATCTCACTGTCGAGCCGCGCGTGACGCTTCTCGACGCGTTGCGAAATCATCTGGACCTGACCGGGGCCAAGCGAGTCTGCGACCGCGCCACTTGCGGCGCATGCACTGTCCTGCTCAACGGGAAGAGTGTCTACGGTTGCAGCGTGCTGGCGATCGATGCGCAGGGCAAAAACATCGAGACTATCGAAAGCCTGCCGGTAAACAATCCCATTTCGCGGGCCTTTGTGAAGCACGACGGGCAGCAATGCGGCTATTGCACGCCGGGTTTCGTGATGGCGACCCACGCCTTTTTGAAAGAGAATCCGAACCCGACGGAAGAGCAGGTGAAGCACGGGTTGGGCGGCAATCTGTGCCGCTGCGGGACGTACATGGGAATCCGCAAGGCCGTGGTGGAAGCAGCCCACACGATTAAGGGAGGGAAGAATGGCTAGCACGCCGGATTATCATTGGCCGCCAATTGAAAAGCGGAAAGTCATCGGGAAGTCGTTCAAGCGGGTCGATGGGCCGGTGAAAGCCTCGGGGCGGGCCAAGTACTCCTCGGACGCGAACTTCCGGGGCATGTTGTTTGGCGCCTACCTGACCAGCCCGTACGCGCACGCCCGTGTCACCAGTATCGACACCTCGGCGGCGGAGAAGATGAACGGCGTGAAAGCCGTCCACCTCGCCGTAAAGCCGGGTTCGGAAGTGCAGTGGCAGGGTTTCGAGATCGCCGCGGTTGCGGCCACGTCGGAGGAGCTCGCCAACGATGCCGTTCGCCGCATCAAGGTCGAATACGAAGTGCTGCCGCATATGGTCAAGGAAGACGACCTGACGAAAGTCGGAACGCGCGGCAAAGCGGCGGGAGAAAAGGTGCAGGGCGATCCGGATAAGGCATTTCAGGAGGCCGAGCATGTCTCCGAGGCCACCTACGGGATTCCCGTCGTGACGCACTGCTGCCTGGAGCCGCACGGCGTGGTGATTCAGTGGAAGGCGGGAGACAAGCCCGATGGCTCCGCGGATGAGATCACCGCGTGGCCGACGGTGCAGTACGTCTCCGGCTACGCCAACTCTCTGGCTCCCAACGTGAAGGTGCCGGCCGCCAACATTAAGGTCAACATGGATTACATCGGCGGCGGGTTCGGCAGCAAATTCGGTCCGGACGATTGGGCCGTAGTCGGCGCGAATCTTTCCAAGAAGGCCGGCGGACGTCCCGTGAAGTTGTTCCTGGACCGCGCCACGGAGCAGCGGATCGCGGGCAACCGCCCCTCGGCGTACGCCAAGATCAAGATTGCAGGCAAGAGCGACGGTTCGATCACCGCATGGCAGTCCACCGGGTGGGGCACCGGCGGGTTCGGTACCGTAGGGGGGCCTCCGCTGCCGTATGTGATCGACAAGATCCCCAACCAGCGGATCAATCACACCGCGATTTCGGTGAATGCGGGACCGCAGCGCGCCTGGCGCGCTCCGAACAACCAGCAGGCGTCGTATCTGACGTGCACGGCGATCGAGGATTTCGCCGCCAAGGCGGGTCTGGATCCCTACGACGTCTTTTACAAGAACTTCGAGCACGCCCCCGAGGCGCGCGTCGAAACCTACCGGTGGCAATTGCAGAAAGCGGCGGAACTGGCGCAGTGGAAGAAGCTGTGGAAGCCGCGCGGCCAATCCTCCGGCACCGTTAAGCGCGGGCTGGGCATCGGCTACAGCGCGTGGGGCGGGGCAGGGCACGCCAGCCAGTGCCGCGCGATCATCAATCCGGATGGCTCGGTGGCAGTGGAGATGGGCACGCAGGATTTGGGCACGGGCACCCGCACGATCATCCAGCAGGTGGCGGCGGAAAGCCTCGGCCTGCCGTTCGAAGCCGTCAAACTGCACATGGGGACCAACCAGTATCCGCCCGACGGCGCGTCGGGCGGTTCCACCACGGTGGGCGGCGTTTCCTCTTCGACACGCAAAGCTGCGTTGAACGCGCTGGCCAAACTGTTCGACGTGGTGGCGCCCGTGCTGGGGACGGAAGCGGACCAGTTGGAGGCGATCGACGGACAGGTCCGGGTCAAAGGCAATCCCAACAAGAGCCTGACGTGGAAAGCCGCGTGCCGCAAACTCGGAACCAGCAAGATTTCCGAGATGGGCGAGAACAACCAGCGCACGGCGGCGCGCGAGGGGCTGAACACTTCCGGCTCGGCCGGGGTGCAGATCGCCGACGTCTCGGTGGACACGGAAACCGGCATCGTGAAGATGAACCGGTATGTCGCGGTGCAGGATTGCGGCATGATCATCAACCCGTGGCTGGCGACCAGCCAGATTTACGGCGCGATCATCATGGGGATCGGCACCGCTCTATTTGAAGAGCGGATCATGGACGAGCAGACCGGCGCCATGTTGAACGCCGACATGGAGTTCTACAAGCTGGCAGGCATCGACGATATCGGAGAGATCATCGTGCATCTGGATGATCGCCCGGAGAGCGATTCGCGCGGCGTCATCGGGCTGGGCGAACCGCCTGCCATCGCCATCTGCGCGGCGGTGGGAAACGCGGTGGCCAATGCCCTCGGGGTGCGGGTTACGAACATCCCGATGACTCCGGACCACGTGCTGAACCTTCTCGAAGGGAGGAACGGATAATGCAGGCCTTCGCATACGCCAATCCCGCGACCCTTCAAGAGGCTCTCGCGCACTTGGGCGCCCGCTGGGGCGAAGCCGACGTGCTGGCCGGGGGCACCGACCTGATCAGCCTCATGAAGGAGCATCTCCACTCGCCGCGGCGGGTGGTGAATATCAAGAACATCAAAGAACTCGAAGGCATCCAGAAGACCGGCGAAGGGCTGCGCATCGGGGCCCTCGTGACCATGGATGAACTGGCGAACAACGCCGACGTGAAAGCCGGCTACAAGGCGCTGGCGGACGCCGCGGCGGGAATTCCCAGTCCGCAGATGCGGCACATGGGAACGGCCGGCGGCGATTTGTGCCAGCGGCCGCGGTGCTGGTATTACCGCCAGGGCTTCGGCCTGTTCGCGATGAAGGACGGCAAATCGCTGGTGCCGGATGGCGAAAACAAGTATCACGCCATTTTCGGATCGGGGCCGGCCTGGTTCGTGAGCGCGTCGAGCCTGGGCCCGGCGCTGGTGGCGCTGAACGCCAAGGTGAAGCTGGTCTCGGCAAAAGGAGCCCGGGAGCTTTCCGTCGCCAAGTTCTTTGTTACGCCGGCCAGCGAGAACGCCCGCGAGATCGCGATGCGCCCGGACGAGATCCTTACCGAGATCCTCGTGCCCGCCGCCTCGCCCCATAACGCCACCTATGAAGTGCGGCAGAAGGAAGCGCTCGATTGGCCGCTTGCCGCCGCCGCCGTTTCGCTGCAGATGAAGGGAACCACGGTGGCGGCCGCCAGGATCGTGCTCGGCCACGTGGCTCCGACACCGTGGGAATCCGCCGCCGCGGCGAAAGCGCTGGTCGGGAAGAGTGTCAGCGCGGCTAACGCGGAAGCCGCCGCGAAAGCCGCCGTGGCCGACGCCAAGCCGCTCAGCCAGAACGCCTACAAAGTGACCCTGGCCAGGACAGCGGTGAAGCGCGCGCTGCTCGAGGCGGCAAAGGTAAAGGCATAGCCATGGAACGTCCCGGTTTGACCAAAGTCAGCATGAACCGCTGCGGAATGCTGCGCTGGAAGGGCCTGTTCATCGAGGCGGAATGGGATCCGACCATTCAGCATTCGAACGATCGCGCCTTCTGGTGCCAGCACACGTTCAAGCCCCTCGGCCCGGACGGCAAAGTCTGCGATGACTTTGAATGCAGCCCGGCGCGCGAGTGTTACGAGCAGTTGTAGGTAAGATACAAAGCGGCCCGCGACCGTAAGGGAGCGGGCCTGCCCCTTTTTAGCGGTATAATTCCCCCCAGAGGGACATTCTGGATGCTGAAAGTTCTGGGTACTGCCGTCGTGGTGTTTTCGACGGCTGCTTCTGTTTCCTTTGCGGCGGGAATTCCGTCCCGCAGCATCAACGGCAATTACATCGAAGCCCGCACCGCGGACGTTTATACCGGACCGTGCTTCGCCAACGGCGAAGTGGAAATGGCCGGAAAAGAAGCGGTGATGGGCTGGAAAATCAACCATGGCGACTGGCACGGCGTGAACCTGGAGGGCCTGTCCGTGGTCGGCGTGCTCCGTGCCGAGCATACCCTGGGCAACACGTTCGAGAAGGTGAACCCGACCATGGCCGTGTTGATCGTGGATAGCAGCGCGAACGCCGAACAGCGCCTGGCCCTGCAGAGCTTCGCCAAGTACATGGGCGGCGACCTGATGAAGAACGTGGTCAAGGTAGACTATGCCCCCATCGAACTGACGATCGAAGGCGGCAATATTCACGGCGGCGCCGCGAAACTGACGGCCGGCTCGCTGGCCGCGATCCGCACCCGCGCCATGGCTGAGACCGACCACATCTGCGGGAATGAAGAGATCTGGTATCCGCCGCTGGCGAAAACTCAGCACGTAATGCCCGCGTACGCCCTGGAAGACGCCTACACCGGCGACGCCCTGGGCGAGACGTGGAACAACCGCCTGAAGCGCAGCGGGTTTGTGGGCACGTTCCAGGTAGCGGCCGAGTAACTATCTCACTATGTGACTATTCGGCGCGCGGGATTAGTCCCGCGCGCTCGCCTCGAAATCCTCACACTCGTAAGACTGGTCATCCGAACGGGGGCCGCGTTGTAGTCGGTGCTCGTGCTCCCCAGGATGACCGGTAATCCGGACACCGGTGCGGAACAGCGTTCGATGAGATTACGTCTCCCTCTCTATCGCCCAGCGTAGACCGATTCGCCGTAGCCGTACTGCCACGGACCGACTGGTCGCCAGTACGCCATGAGCTTAATGCTGGCTGACAGTATCAGCGTCGCGGCGTTTTACGACCACGTGGCATGGCATCAAGCCAACCCAGGCGCGGTTCCTGAATGCTTGGCGACGTAGCGCGAGTCATGCTGTACACGCCGGGCGCTGCATCTCTGCGAGTCGCCGACGCCATCCGAGAGACTCGGGCGCAGGCCCTCGACGCAACGGTAAATCGAAGACTTTCCTGTTTCATACCCGCCTGCCTGAAATCCTTTCTTCCCTGTAGTGGATTTCACCTGTGCCGGGTCTTAGTTATGTACACATATGCATATTCTTCCATTCCTGCTTCTTCTTACGAACTTCCACGTGGACTATGCCACGTACCTCGGCGGCTCTCTTGATGAGCAGACCGCCGGCATTGCGGTCGATTCCATCGGCAACGTCTATGTGACCGGTATAACCGACTCGCCGGACTTTCCTTTGACCTCCGCCACCCTCGGAACACCGTCGCAGGGGCATGCCTGTGCCTTTGTCACCAAACTGAATCCCAGTGCGACTGCCTTGGTGTGGTCCGTATGCCTTGCGAACCTTACCCCGAATGCGATCGCGCTCGATGCCGCCAGCGACGTCTATGTTCTGGCCGGTACCAGCATCGTCAAGCTCTCTCCTACCGCCGACCGCATCCTCTACTCGAAATCGCTGGGCACTGCTGCCGGCTCAGCCATCGCCATCGACGCCGCCGGTAACGCGTACGTCGTCGGCACTGCTAGCCAGGGGCTCGCCACTACCCCTGGAGCCTTTCAACCAAACCTCGCTCCGGGAATGTGCTCCTACAGCACGAATCCCAACGCTCCTCCCACGCCGTGCAACGACGCCTTCGCCATCAAACTCGCACCCGATGGGACCACCGTCTATGCAACCTATCTTGGAGGCTCCGGCTCGGATCAGGGCCGTGCCGTCGCAGTCGATTCCCAAGGCAACACCTGGATCACTGGCGATACCGAATCGCCCAACTTCCCCACCACCCCCGGCGCCTTGCAATCCACATTTCACGGCGAGATCGATCTCGGCCCTTTGAAGTTCGGCGATGCGTTCGTGGCCAAACTCGATCCCTCCGGCGCCAAACTGCTTTACTCCACCTACCTCGGCGGCTCTGCGGCCGATACCGGTTTCGCCATCGCCGTCGATAGCTTAGGCGCGGCCTATGTCGCCGGTTCTACCCAGTCCCCCGATTTCCCCACCACCTCCGGCGTTGCGCAGCCCACCTACTCCGGTCCCACCAATGCCCCTCCAGGCGCATCGGGAAATGGATTCGTCACCAAGTTCAGCGCGTCCAACACACTCGTCTATTCCACCTTTCTGTCTGGAGCCGCAGCCGCGCAAATTGAAGTCGACGCGCGAGGCGACGTCTACCTGCCCGGCGGCGCGCTGTCCGTCCTGAGCCCTGACGGTTCTTCTATTCTTCGCTCCGTGCCCGTCACCGGGTCTATTGCGCTCGATTCGCATGGCTCGGTATATCTCGCCGGAACCACGCGAGGCTACATCTTCTTTCCATCGCAGGGAGCCGCCCAACCGAAGTTCGGTGGCGGAACGTACGACGCCACCATCACCAAACTCGATTTCACGCTTCCGCAGTCCGCATGGATCTCAAACATCGTCAATGCCGCCGGTCTTCGCTCCGGGACCCCACAGAACTATCCCGTTTTTGAGGTGGCCCCCGGCGAAATCATCACTGTCTTCGGCTCAGGCTTCGACAATAATACCCGGTTGCTCTTCGATGGCATCCTCGCGCCTGTCCTGTACGTCCAAGCCGATCAGATGAACGCAGTGGTCCCTTTCGATATCACCGCCCCTACCACCGCCATCACGCTCCAATCGGCCGACCAAACGTTCGGACAAGGCCGCATGGATGTATTCGACGCAGTCCCCGCCCTCTTCACGGCCAACGCAACGGGCAAAGGGCAAGCCGCCGTTCTAAACCAGGACGGCTCGGTCAACTCGCCGTCGAACCCCGCGCCGCGCGGTTCCGTCATTTCGGTATTCATGACCGGTGCGGGCCGCATGACTCCGGGGCAGCCCGACGGATCCTTGACCACTGTTACGCCGCCGTTTCCTCTCGTCGCACTGGGGGCCTCCTGCAACATCGGCCAAGTCACCTACGCAGGCGCGGCCCCAGGCTTGCTCGCCGGAGCAGTACAAGTGAATGTCCAGATCTCGCAAGATGTCACCACCAGCGCTCAGGTACCCATCGTCATCTACATTGGGAACTTTGCCAGCGGCTTCATGGGCGATACCACGGTCGCGGTACGCTGAACATCGCTGCGAGCGGGGTTGCGCGACCAGCGTCTACAAAACCAAGTTGACGAGTTGTCCCCGACTCGTACTTTGACCCGGCCAGCGACCGCCCTGCAGGTCCTCGAAGGCCGAGGACTGCGCCCGCGGCTGGCGATCGCCGAGCAGGACACGCCATCTGAGGTGTTCCAATTCTGATGCGGACGTGTGGACGGTGTGGATCCCATCGCATCGAGCAGATCGGCCTGCGCACTTGGAAATGCCTCGCCTGCGGCAAGCCGGTTGCTTCGTCGCGTCTTGTCCTGTCAAACAGGGGCCTGGCGCAACTCGAAGCCATCAAACTCCACTACAGCGGTCGTCGCCTCTCCTTCTCCATCAAGCAACAGACCGACCTTGCCCCCCTTAAACACGTCCAGTCGATAATCACCAGCCGGACCCTCGTTGACATAGAAGAACATATGGCCATTCTGCATTATCAGCGCAATCGTGTTGCGGTCCGAGAAACTAATTCGAAGAGGCGTCGATCTGAACAACCATTCTACTTGCGTCCCTTTCCGTGTTCGAAGCCCCCATTCGCCGCTAGATGACAAGCAAAATTCGTACTGAATTTCAGCAGTCCCGCCGAAGGCGAGTCCCACACGAATCTCGCCGCCCGACTGCTCTGGCACAACAAAGCTCACAGCTTCATAAAAATTGGTTATTGGTCCATACGGCGTGACCCAGCGCGACCAACTCCCGCGATAGGCCGCGCGCCAACGATACCTACCCGATGCAAATGCGACACCAAACGTAGCCGGGCCCTCATCTGCGTTCCCAGTCCACCACAAACCTTCGGCAGCGTTAAATCGACCCACCATTGTCCACGTCGAAGCAGTCTTGGGATCGGGAGTCGCCATGGGCTTAAGGGCCGTGCCCCGGCCCGCTGCACCTTGTCCGGCTGATGGAGAATTCCCGTCGACAACTGGTGGTGAAGGGGGACCGATTTCCTTAGTAGTAGGGTGTTGAAGCACATAGAATCCTGCGGTAGCGGTAAGTACGGCTGCTGTGCCGGTCAGTATCCCCGGCAATGAGGTCCAAAACGTCTTCTGGTCCATCACGACCTCCGGTTCATTGACTCTGCTAGGACCCATTTAGGCGTAATCGCCGTTTTAGATCCTAATTACGTGCACAGTATACACCTGGAAGTCCGGAGGGCTGCCACGAAATTTGTTGAGCGGCTTCACGGGAGACGGCATTCCACTTGGACGAGAAGTCGACTCGGACCTTGACTCGGCCCGGTCCCTGCAATTTGAGAGATAGATCGTTCCTGGTCGCCTACTGTTTAGGAACTGATCCGAGGACACTTGGCAGAATCCGGCCGGTTGGTCCGAGAATGCACCTGAAACGGCGCGTCATTCTTCCGCCGGTGGCTGCGCGGAATCCGAAATCCAGCGAAGGCGCTGCAATCGGGCCCCGATTGTGGCACTCTTTAAGGGTGAAACTGCGAGCTTTGGTACTCACGCTTTTTACATTCGCGACGGCCGCCAGTGCCGCCGAATTCCTGGTTTTCGCCGGCACTTACTCTCGGGGCACCAGCAAGGGAATCTATTCCTACCGCTTTGACACCAAGACCGGAAAGCTGAAGCCGCTCGGGCTGGCGGCGGAGGTGCTGAACCCATCATTCCTGATTACGGACCCGACGCACCGTTTCGTATACGCGGTGAACGAAGGGGGCCGCGGGGGAAACTCCGTCAGCGGCTTTTCGCTCGACCCGAAGACGGGCAAGCTCACTTTCCTGAACCAGGTTCCGTCGAACGGCGAAGGGCCTTGCCATCTCGCGCTCGACCATACCGGCCGCTGGCTCGCAGTAGCCAACTATAACAACGGCACGATGGCGCTCTATCCCGTGAATGCGGATGGCCGCCTCGGCGAAGCGGTCACGGTGGAGAAGCACGAGGGCTCCAGCGTGAACCCCGGGCGGCAGCGCGGGCCGCATGCGCATGAAGTGGTGTTCTCGCCCGACAATCGTTTCCTGCTGCTCTCGGACCTGGGACTCGACAAAATATTCGTTTACCGGTTCGATGCAGGGAAGGGAACGCTCACGCCGAATGAGCCGGCGTTCGCGCAGGTTCCGCCGGGTTCGGGAGTCCGCCACATGGCGTTCCACCCGAACGGGCGGCTGCTCTACGCCATTGAGGAGATGGGTTCGAACATCACGGCGTTTCATTACGATCCGGCACAGGGCACGCTGCACGAATTTCAGAACATCTCGACCCTGCCGGCAAACTACAAGGGCCAGAGCAGCGGCGCCGAAATCGCCGTGAACGCCAAGGGGACCGTGGTTTACGCTTCGAATCGCGGGAGCGATACCATCGCCGTCTTCCGGATCGACCCGGCGAAGTTCACGCTCACGGCCGTCGATCACGCTCCGGTGCTCGGCAAGACGCCGCGGCATTTCGCGCTCGATCCGACCGGCGGGTACCTGTTCGCGGCCAACCAGGATTCGAACGACATCTCGATGTTCAAGGTGCAGGCGTCCACCGGCCAGCTACAGCCGGCCTCCCGCGTGGTCACCGATCTGGCGATGCCGGTTTGTGTCCTTTTCGTACCGGCAAAGTAGGGGAATCCACATCTCCGGCGTCGCCGGTTTGCGGGACGAAGTACCCGGTGCGGGCGCGGACCTGCGCCTTGGGGTAGCGCTTCTGCGCCTCGGGTGTCAGCTCGACGCGGATCGATCGCCGCCGGCCGGGTTTAGCCGGCGGCAGATCGTAATACAGGCTATACCGGACGCGGATCCGGTGCATGGCGTCCTGAAACGCCTGGGCCGGGTCCGCCGAGTGGAGAAAGTCGCCGCCCGTTTTCTCGGTGATCCCTTTTACCCCCACCATGAGGGCGAGCAGTTGCGGGCTCATGATGACTCCCACCGTCCGCAGCGCCTGGGCGCCCGAATCCCGGACGATCAGGGCTGAAAGGGTCGCGTCCGCCTCCCAGAAATCGCGGACCACGGTGCCTTCCCGGCGCGTGCGCTGTCCGATATTGTCGGTGATGATCAGGACGGCCCGGCGCCGGTTGGTCCGCGGCTGATGCATCAGGCTGAGAGCGGCGTCGTCCACCGCACTCTGGATGAAAGTGCCGCCCTCGAAGGCTTCGCGCATCAGATCGTCATGCACGGTGCGTTCGACGGCGTCCAGGTCTTCGGTGAAAGGCTCCAGCACGCGGCTTCGGGTGTTGAAGACCATGACGCAAACCCGGTCGCCCGGGTGAAGTTCCTGCAGCCCTTCGCGCGCCGCCTCAGCCACGTCGGCGACTTTAGGACGCATGCTGCCGGATACATCGAACAGCAGGATCAGATCGAGCGGTTCTTCGCCTTCGGAATACTGCACGATCTTCTGCGGCTTACCCTCGTCGAGCACGCGGAAGTCGTCTTTGGCGAGATGGTCGATGATGCGCCCGTCGGCATCGGTCACCTCTGCGTCCACGTGGACCAGGGAAACGCCCACATGGAAGTCAGCCGTCCGCTGCGCCAGTAACGGCGCGCATAGAAACAGGGTTACCCACCAACAGCGCACATACCGTATAGACTTGCATTGGCCTCCCGGCGTTTCCCGGGGTTGTGCGGAACCGTCCTCAGCTTTTGCGGAGTTCGCTGTCCAGGTCATTGAGCGCCTCGTCGCGGCGCTCGCCGTCCAGGTCCTTCTCGAGCCGGCGAAGCGCTACACCCACAACGTCGCGGTGGTGCAGCCGGGAGCCGAAGTTTTCGGTGAGCCGCAGCCAGAGTTCATGGGCCCGGTCGAGGTCTTCCGGCCATAAGCGAGGCGGGTGCGGTCCGAGGTTAACATAGGTGGACTTCCGCCCCGGGCTGATGATCTCCAGCGAGAACGGGTGCCGCGGTTCGGGGAGTTTCTCCCAGGCGAGCCCAATGCGGCGGGCCAGTTCGTCGGAATCCATACGCGGGGAAACGCCGGTTACCAGGCGCGAGGCCTGCAGCCTCGATGCGGTCTGCACCATGGCATCGAACGGATCCACGCCGGGGACCACCAGCAGATCCACGGTTTTGCCTTCCTTTTCCGCCATGGAAACGACGCGCGTCAGCAGCTCCTTTTCGTAATCGGAGAACAACTGTTTTTCAGAAAGTTCGTACTCGCCGGCGCCTGTGGAGACGGGCCGCACGGTCATCACCACGATGTCGTGACGCCGGAGGTTGGTCTTTTCCAGAACGGTTTGGAGGTGCGCCATGTGGTTGTAATCGCGGACCGCGACGAGCACGCAGCCGGGGCGGGCGTGGACCGCGTCGGCCGAGATCTCCGGCCGCATATCCAGGTTGAATTCTTCCAGAGCGTGATGGGCCGCGCTCTTCTTTCTGAGATTGAGGCGCTCGGACACCGTGAAGAGGACGAAGAAGACCAAGGTGAAACTGACGCCGTAGATGGTGGCGATTTCCTTGGAGAACAGGTTGGCGACCGCAACCAGGCCCAGGACGAGCGTGGTGAGAACCAGGCCGACCGGAATTTCCTTTCCGGCGATCCGGGGATTCAGCGGAACCTTATACTCCTGGTCGTGGCGGTGGTAGCGCAGCACGAGAACGCCCAGCGACTTCAGAAAAAAGCTCCACACCACGCCGAATGCGTATGCCTCGCCGAGGAGGTAAACGTCGCCGCGGCTTAACAGAATCGTGGCGATCTGCAGGATCGCGATCAGGTTGATGATCCGGAACGTGGTGCCGAAACGCCGCTGCGGTTTGCGGAACCAGTCGAGCAGGACTCCGTCTTCGGCCACCCGGTTCATCACGCCGTTGGCTCCGATCATCGACGTGTTCACCGCGCCTGAGAGGATCAGCACACCGACGATCACGACGAAAATGTGAAAACCGAGCCTCAGGATCGGCGGCCCGGCCAGATGCATCGCCAGTCCGCCGAGCAGGTTGTCCACGTACTCGTGCCGGACCTGGTCGGGAATGATCATTCCGGCGAACAGTGTGATTACACCGGTGCAGACGACTGCGTAAACGCAAACGATCAAGCCCGTGATTCGCAGATTTTGCAGTTTGGGGTATGCGATTTCACGGTACACCTGGGCGAGAGTTTCGAAGCCGCTCATGGAGAGCAGCGAGTGGCCGAACGCGATAACGATGGCGATGGCGCCGATGCTGGGGAAGACCGTTCCGCGGAACCAGCCGAGCGACTCGGTTCCGAAGTGCAGGTTCGATGGGATTGGCGCCGGCGGAATCTGGATGTGCCCGCTGAGCAGGATCGTCAGGGGGCACCAGATCAGGAACGCGACCACCATGACCGTCGTGACCTGCATGATCCGCAGCGCCTTGCCGCTCGACTCGACGATCCCTTTAATGTTGCTCCACCAGAAGTACCCGGTGATCAGAACGCCAAAGCCCGCGGCAAACAAGTTGGGGTTGATGTGCCATCCGAAATGGCCAAGGCCGGAAATCTCGTTGATGAGCCGGCCGAGGTACTGCCCGGCGCTGACCACGCTGATCGGGCCGGTCAGGATGTAGTCGAAAATCAGTGAGGAGACGGAAAGGCGCGCGATGAACGGGCCCATCGCGTCCCGAACCACGATATAAACACCGCCGCGAACGAACATGCTGCTCGATTCGGTGTAGACGGCCCGCACCGCGAAGCTGAACAGCATCACCGCGAGGATAAACCAGGGAGCACTCTTGCCGATGGCGTGCTCGGCGATGCCGCCCGCATAGAACGCGGAGGAGGCAAGGTCGCTCAGCACGACCGCCGCCGCGCGCCAGAAGGAGATGAAGGACAGGGCGACTGTTGTGGCAACAACCACCTTGGTTGTGGAACTGGTTCTGTTCTGTTCGGAGGGCATTCCCGTTTATGCGGCTGAGACTCTGTATCTTATCGTAACAGCGGATGGTAAGCTTGCGCTATGCGAATGGTCCTGCTGCTGCTGGCGGCCTCCGCCTGCCCCGCCCAGACGCCCGAGCCGGTTGAACACGACTGGATCGCAAAGGACTTCCGGTTTCACACGGGCGATGTCATGCACGAACTCCGGCTGCATTACACCACGCTGGGAGAGCCTGCGCGCGATGCCGCGGGGCACGTGAACAACGCCGTCATCGTCATGCACGGGACCGGCGGCAGCGGGCACGGCTTCCTGGCCCCCTCTTTCGGGGGCGAACTGTTCGGCAAAGGGCAGCCGCTCGACGCCGCGCAATACTTTATTATCCTCCCCGACGCCATTGGACACGGGAAGTCCAGCAAGCCCAGCGACGGGTTGCGCGCGAAGTTTCCCCATTACGACTACCAGGACATGGTCCGGGCGGATTACCTGCTGGTGCACGAGGGTTTGGGAATCGACCACCTGCGGCTGGTGACGGGGACCTCGATGGGATGCATGCACAGCTGGGTCTGGGGCTATCTATACCCGGATTCCATGGACGCCCTCCTGCCGCTGGCCTGCGCCCCGGTCGAGATCGCCGGGCGAAACCGGATGTTCCGCGCGATGGTGATGCAGGCGATCCGGGACGACCCGGAATGGAAGGGCGGAGAATACACCAGCCCGCCGAAGAACGGCCTGATCGCCGCGGAATACGCGGTTTGGATGATGACCAGCAGTCCGCTCCAACTGCACAAATCCTACCCGGCTCACGAACAGGCGGACGCCGCCGTAGAGGCGCTGCGGGCGCGCGCCCTGCGGTTGGATGCGAATGACATGCTGTACCAGTTCGATGCTTCCACCGATTACAATCCGCAGCCCCGCCTGGAGGAGATTAAGGCTCCGCTGTTCGCCGTCAACTCCGCCGATGACGTGGTCAATCCCCCGGAATTGGGGATCATGGAGCGGGAGATCCGACGCGTGCCGCACGGCCGCTACATCCTGATCCCCACCAGCGACGAGACCCGGGGGCATGGGACGCACTCACGCCCGGCGGTCTGGAAACAGTACCTGGTGGAGTTGCTGAAGATCTCAGGACGGAACTAGCCTGATGTAGGGTAGGCTTCCGGGCCTGCCCACGCGGCGAAGGCGCGCTCCGCGCGCTGGGCAGGCCGGGAAGCCTACCCTACTACTAGCGCTCGGCGGGTTCGGCGGCGGGATCCACGGCGATAAAGGTGATGTCGATTCCCCGGGACGTCACCCGCGTTTTCACTTCCACCTGCCGGGCCAGGAGTTCCGATAGCACCTGGCGCGCTTCTTCGACATCCCGCGGATCGTATGGCTTCTGCATTTCCAGCCCGACTTCGCGCTGGTCGAATCGCTGCTGGATCTCCGCCGGGGAAACGGACGGGAAGTTCTCGAAACGGATATAGCGAACCGTGGGGATGGTCGCTTCGGCCCTGCGCATGGTCTGCTTCGCCTGCTTCACCAGGCTGCTTTCCGGATACACCGAAATCAGCGTGTGGAGCGCCACCTGGGCTGTTTCGCCGTGGCCGCTCTTGAGGCGTTGCCGGCCCTCCTCAAGCAGCAGCGAGGCATCGATTTCGTTCTTGGCCTCGACCGCTAAGGGACTCTCCGGATACGTCTGGATCAGCATTTCGAGCGCCGCCCGTGCGCTTTGGAATTTGCCGCGTTCCGCCAGTTTGATGCCGTGTGTGTAGAGGTGCCCGGCGGGGTCGGACGCCGCCAGGGGCAGCGCAAGAGACAGGAGCAGTACGAAGCTCGAAAGCAACTTCATCGGAGGACCTACTGGCACTTTATATACCGTATCGCAAAACCGTGATAACAGGGCAGCTTTTTGCCGGAAATTGTGAGCCCCCCGACACGGTGGGCCGGTCCGGCTACGCCGTGAAAACCCGAAACATTGCAGTCCCATTCTGTTTGGAAATGATTCGGTGTATTCTGGAGTGTCGGGAGGCGGCTATCGTCAAATTTTGCGTGCTGGCGAGTGGCAGTTCCGGAAATGCCGCCCTGCTGGCCACCGAAAATACGCGAATTCTGGTGGACGCCGGTCTCAGCATGAGGGAGACCGCCCGCCGCCTGGCCGCTATCGGGGAAGACATCGAGCGGATCGACGCCATCCTCATCACCCACGAACACACGGATCACATCGCCGGGCTGGCCGTACTGGCGCGCAGCAAAAAGGTGCGCGCCAGCATTCACATGACACGGCTGACCGCTCCGGCCGTCGACTGGGGCGAGACCCCTTTGCGGCTGGAACCGTTCCAGGCGGGAGCGGGATTCCGGCTGGGCGATATCGAAGTGCAGAGCTTTGGCATTCCCCACGACGCCATCGACCCGGTGGGCTACTGTCTCGAAGCCGAAGGCGTGCGGATCGGCATCGCCACCGATCTCGGGTATGTTCCGGAATCGGTAAAATTCCATTTACGAAGAACGGACCTGCTGCTGCTCGAAGCCAATCACGATCTCGATATGCTGAAAGTCGGGCCGTACCCATGGTCGGTGAAGCAGCGGGTGATGAGCCGCGTCGGGCACCTTTCGAACGCCGGGATGTCCGATTTTCTTTTGGAGGACCTGAACCCCTCGACGGCGCACTTGATTTTGGGCCACTTGAGCGAGCAAAACAACCACCCGGAGATCGTCCGCATGATCGCGAGCCAGGCGCTCGAGCAGCGCGGGCTGGAAGCGCGGCTGGCGATCGCCGAACAACGCAACCCGTCGCAAGTTTTTCAATTCTGAATTCATCATGATTCCTCGATATACGCGGCCCGAAATGGGCCGGATCTGGAACGACCAGAACCGATTTCAACAGTGGCTGGAAGTGGAGCTGGCGGCCTCGGAGGCGCTGGCGGAGTTGGGCGTCGTACCCGCGGAAGCGGCGCGCCTGCTGCGTTCTCACGCCGGCTTCGACGCGGCGCGCATCCACGAAATCGAAAACGAAGTGAAGCACGACGTGATCGCCTTCACCACCGCGGTTGCAGAGAGCATGGCCCGCGCCGGCCACGCCGAGGCATCGCGCTGGCTGCATTACGGCCTGACCTCGAACGACGTCGTCGATACCGCGCAGGGGCTGCTGTTGCAGCAGGCGGCGGCGATTATCGTGCGGGACCTCGAAGAGTTGCGCGAGGTGCTGAAGCGGCGCGCGCTGGAATTCCGCGACACGGTGCAGATCGGGCGCACGCACGGAGTGCACGCCGAACCCATCACTTTCGGGCTCAAACTGGCGATCTGGCACGAGGAGTGCGGCCGGAGCCTGAGCCGGGTGCGCGCCGCCGCCGAAGAGCTGAGGGTCGGGAAGACCTCGGGGGCGGTCGGGACGTTCGCGCATATCGGCCCCGAAGTGGAGGAGCGCATCTGCGCGCGGCTGAACCTGAAGCCCGCGCCGGTGACCTCGCAGGTGATCCAGCGCGACCGCCACGCTGCGTTCGTTTCCGCGCTGGCCCTGGCCGCCGCGTTGTGCGAGAAGATCGCGCTCGAAGTCCGGCACCTGCAGCGGACGGAAGTCCGCGAGGCCGAGGAGTATTTCGCGCGCGGGCAGAAGGGCAGCTCGGCCATGCCGCACAAGCGGAATCCGGTAACCTCGGAGCAGATCTGCGGTCTCGCGCGGGTGGTGCGGGCCAATGTTCAAGCGGCGTTCGAGGACGTGGCGCTGTGGCACGAGAGGGACATCTCCCACTCCTCCGTGGAGCGGGTCATTCTGCCGGACTCGACGATCCTCGCCGACTACCTGCTGGACAAGACGACGAAACTCGTGGATCGCCTCATGGTCTATCCGGAGCGCATGAAGCGGAACCTGGAGATGACCCGCGGGCTGGTGTTCTCCGGCCAGTTGCTGCTCGACCTCGCGGCCGCCGGCATGCTTCGGGAGCACGCGTACCGCGTGGTGCAAACGCACGCGATGCGCGCCTGGGAAGAGGAAGGCGATTTCCGCGCGGCTGTGGAAGCCGATCCCGAAATCGCCGCGGTGCTGACGCGCGAAAAGATCGGCGAGGCGTTCTCGCTCGATCGCCAGTTGCGCAACGTGCACCGGATCTTCGCCCGCGTCTTCGGGGAGACCGAGGCGCGGCCGTAGCACTGGTTATGAAACCGTGGGGCAGGCTTCAGCCTGCGGCGGGCTTCTGCCCTCCGGGTCCGCCGGTAAAGCGCTGGACGGATAGGGCGAGCCCAGCTCGGACCAGGGCTGAACCATGTAGTTGCTCAGAGTACGTGCAAGAGCGGGTTGAAGCCCGCCGCAGGCTGAAGCCTGCCCCACACAGTTTAGTGTCAGGTAGCCTGGCTCCAGCATGCGCTAGAATCGCTGGATAGCATGAAGGCTCTGGCTTTACTCGTTTTTCTCGCGGCTTCCGCATCCGGCGCGCAGTATGAGGTGAAGGCTTCACCGTCCACGGTGGTGTGGGGATATTACTGGTCCGGCGCGAAGCCGGTGCTCCGAATCAAGTCCGGGGACACGGTCGTCATCCAGACGATGATCACGAACAGCCCGGCCCGCCTCACGGCCGCGGGTCTGAAGCCGGAGGACGTGCAGCCCGAACTCCGGGCGATTTACGACGAGGTCAAAGACAAGGGGCCGGGGGGCCACATTCTCACGGGCCCCATCTACGTCGAGGGCGCGGAACCCGGGGATGCCCTGGAAGTACGAATCCGGAAGATCGACCTCTCCGTGCCATACGCCTATAACAGTTTCAGTCCGCGGAGCGGAGTGCTGGGGCCGGACGATTTTTCGAAGGGCGCCACGAAAATCATTCCTCTGGACGGCAAGCGCATGCTGGCGCATTTTGCGGAGAATATAGAAATCCCCCTGCATCCGTTTTTCGGCAGCATGGGGGTGGCGCCGCCGGAATCCGCGGGCCGAATCAGCAGCGCGCCTCCGGGCATTCACGCGGGGAATCTCGATAACAAAGACCTGGTAGCGGGCACCTCGCTGTTTATTCCGGTACACGTACCCGGCGCGCTCTTCGAGGTGGGCGACGGCCACGCCGGGCAGGGGAATGGCGAGGTGGATATCACGGCCCTCGAAACGGCCCTGACCGGCACGTTCGAGTTTGTCCTGCACAAAGGAATGAACCTCAAGTGGCCGAGGGGCGAGACGCCGACCCACTACATCGCCATGGGGCTCGACCCCGACCTCGACGAGGCGCTGAAGGTGGCGGTACGCGAGGCGATCGACTTTCTGGTGACCGAGAAGCACCTCACCCGCGAGGATGCCTACATGCTGTGCAGCACGGCGGTGGATTTCAATGTGACCGAAGCGGTGGACGGCACCAAGGGAGTCCACGCAATGATCCCGAAGAACATTTTCAGGCGCTAACGTGAACCCTTTCGTTTGCCAGGTCATGCTCGCTGTGTTGTGGGCGGTGTGGTTCTACCCGTTCCTCTTTCGGGCTCCTTTGCGTCAGCGGCGGGCGAGCATCACGATTACGACGCCGACGCGCATCGGCCTGTTTTTCGAAACTTCGGCCATTATCTTTGCCCTCGTGATGCACCGGCCTCTTCACGAACCGGTGGGGACCCTCCGGCTGGTTGCGGCGCTTTTATTCGCAGCAGCCGCCATCCAGATGGCGTTCGCCGCGGTGGCGCACCTGGGCAAACAGTTCCGCCTGCATGCGGGACTGTACGAGGATCACGAACTGGTGCGGACGGGGCCTTACGCGGTGGTGCGCCATCCCATCTATGCCGCGCTGTTCTCGATGCTGCTGGCGACCATCCTCATCGTCACGCCGTTCCGTTGGGCGGTGGTTTCGGTAGCGATCTTCCTGACCGGCACCGAGATTCGCGTCCGCTCCGAAGACGCGCTGCTCGCCTCGCGCTTCGGTGCGGAGTTTCTGGAGTACCGGAAGCGGGTTTCGGCGTATATTCCGTTCGTGCGATAGTGGTTTCTTTATGCGACGTACCTGGGTCGTTTTGATTGCAGCCTGTTCAATTGGCATGGGCGCGGAACCGAACCTGACCGAGCAATACCGCGGCACCGCCCACAGCCTGATCGAAGCGGCGCTCTCCGATACCGAGGGCTACAACCGCCTGGCTTACCTTTGCTACCGCATCGGGAACCGTTTGAGCGGATCGCCCGGACTGGAGAAAGCCATCGAGTGGTCGGTGGACCAGATGAAGGCGGCGGGCCTCAGCAATGTGCAGGTGATCCCGGCCAAGGTTCCGCACTGGGTGAGGGGCGCCGAATCCGCCCGCATCGTGGAGCCGGTCGACCGGCCGCTTCACATGATCGGGCTGGGGATGAGCGTCGGGACCCGGCCGGGCGGCGTGACGGCGCCCGTGGTGGCGGTTTCCGATTTCAACGATCTGGCCAAATTAGGCCGCGAAAAGATCCAGGGGAAAATTGTGGTCTACAACGAAGAGTACCGGGGCTACGGCCCGGCTCGCGTGTATCGCTCCTCGGGTCCTTCCCGTGCCGCGGCCTACGGCGCGGTCGCCGTGCTCGTGCGGTCGGCCACCCCGCTCGCGATGCAGATTCCGCACACCGGCGAGATGGCCTATGACGACAGCCAGCCGAAGATTCCCGCGGCGGCGATCTCGCCCGAAGACGCCATGATGATCGCACGGCTTACGGCTGACGGCGTGCCGGTCAAAGTCCACCTGGAAATGGGCGCGCAGATGCTGCCGGATGCCGATAGCGGCGACGTCATAGGCGAGATCCCCGGGCGCACGCATCCCGAACAGGTGGTCGTCATGGGCGGCCATATCGATTCGTGGGATGTCGGCCAGGGCGCGCAGGATGACGGCGCGTCGATCATGGCGTGCCTGCAGGCGCTGGTCCTGATGAAGAAAGCCGGGCTGCAGCCGGCGCGCACCATCCGCGTCGCATTCTGGGTGAACGAAGAGAATGGCGGGCGCGGCGGCGAGGCGTATCGCGCGTGGGTAGGAGACAGGATTGCGAACCAGGTGGCGGCGATCGAGATGGATGGCGGGGCCGAAGCTCCTCGGGGTTACGGCGCGAGCGTGGACGACCGCTCGTTCGTGCTCCTGCGCCAGATTGCCGCGCTGCTCGATCCGGTCGGCGCCGGCGAAGTCACCATGGGCGGAGGGGGCTCCGACATCGCGCCCCTGATGCGCGACGGCGTGCCCGGTCTCGGCGAGCGCACGGCGGGAACCCACTACTTCGACTGGCACCATACCGAGGCCGACACG
This sequence comes from Bryobacterales bacterium, assembly GCA_963796485.1. Taxonomy (GTDB): domain Bacteria; phylum Acidobacteriota; class Terriglobia; order Bryobacterales; family Bryobacteraceae; genus CAWCDJ01. The sequence continues at coordinate 1,570,048 of CAWCLV010000001.1, read as the reverse complement.
CTCGACAAGGTGGACCCGGACGATTTCCGCAAAAACCTGGCGAGCCTCGCGGTGATGGGCTACGTGCTGGCGGATATGCCGGAGACGTTGAAGCCCATGGCTTTCCCTTCTCGGCGCACGCGGGAGTGATGGCCGGAGACCGCCTATACTGAGAAATAGATGAGGCGCGGTTCGTTTCTTGCCTTGGCGGCTGGGTGCGGCATTCTGGTGTGCACGCTTTTTGCCCAAAAACCGTTTCGCCAGTACCCCGCGTGGGAGTACATCGATTTCCCGGTTCCGCCCGATTACCAGGTTCCCGCGGAATGGACGTTCGCGCGCCTGATGTATCCCACCACCCATTATCGGATCGACTGGCAATCGGAGTACAAGCGCGGCTTCGACTGGCGCGAAGGCAACACCAACTGGACCATCGACTATCCGCGGTCTGACCGGCACCTCTCGGCGGCGCTGCGGCGTCTGACCCGGCTTCAGGCAAAATCGGTCGAGCAGCCCATCAATTTGGACACCGACGATGACGTGTTCAACTACCCCTGGCTCTACGCCGTCGAAACCGGCCACTGGGAGTTGACTCCGTCGCAAATCGACAAGTTCCGCGAATACCTGCTGCGCGGCGGCTTCTTCATGTGCGACGACTTCCATGGCGACGATGAATGGAAGGTGTTCACCATCACGATGAACAAGGTCTTTCCGGACCGCCCGATTGTCGATCTGCAGGATAGCGCCGGCATCTTTCATACGGTGTTCGACCTGGACCAGCGGTATCAGGTCCCCGGAGCGCAGTTCATCCGCAGCCGGTCGGTGTGCGAGAAATGCTCCGCGGGAGGCTCCGTGCCGCACTGGCGCGGCATATATGACGATCGCGGCCGCATCATGGTGGCCATGTGCCACAACATGGACCTGGGCGATTCCTGGGAAAACGCGGATGACCCGGAATATCCGGAAAAGTTCTCCGCGCTTGGAATCCGCATTGGCGTGAACTACGTGATTTACGCCATGACTCATTAGTAGCTCTCCTTGGGAGCTGCGACCGACAAGAAGCTTTCAAACCGGGCAGGCCGGGAGGCCTGCCCCACCCGGTGTTGACTCCGGCCGCCTGGTCTGCGCGCAGCCAGTTCGCTTCTCCACAGTTCCTCTTTACAATGTCCGTAATCGCGCGGGAATGCGTGTGGCGCTATGCCATCCTCAAACAGTCGCGTGGAAGGAGACTCAGATGGCTACGAACCTGGAAACACAAGAGGCGATTCAGGCGGCGGAGTCCCGCCTGAGAGAAGTGATCGCGCCGGAATCGCAAGGCCGCAGGGCGGAAGTGCTGGGCATGAATGCCCGGCAGGTGGCGCAGGGACTCGGTATCTTCAGCATCGGTTTGGGACTGGCCGAACTGCTCGCCCCGGAGACGGTCGCGGGAATCGTCGGGACGCGCAAACACACATCGCTCGTCCGCGGATACGGCCTGCGGGAATCGGCCGCGGGAATCGGAATTCTCTCCGACCCTTCGAACGCCGCGTGGGTGTGGGCCCGCGTGGCAGGTGACGCGCTCGACCTGATTTCAATTGGCTCGGTGCTCTCATCGCCGCGGAACGACCGCGCGCGCGGCATCTTCGGCCTGGTCTCGGTGGCGGGAGTCACCATGATGGACATTTTGTGCGCCATCAGCCTGACGAAGGAATCGGGTGTGTCGCTTCGCGGCCGGTCGCGCGCGGAAGCGAGCATCATCATCAACCGGCCCGCGGAGCAGGTCTACCGGTTCTGGCACAACTTCGAAAACCTGCCGACGTTTCTCGGTTACGTAACGTCGGTTCGCAGCACGGGAGACCGGCAGAGCCACTGGGTGGCGCAGGGCATCGGCAACGTCACGGTGGAATGGGACGCGGAGATCGTGAACGACCTGCCCAACCAGAGGATCTCGTGGCGCAGCCTGCCGGGAGCGCAAGTCTTCAATACCGGGTCGGTCGAGTTCGAAGAAGCGCCGCGGGACCGGGGCACCATCGTCCGGGTGCAGATCGACTACGGAAACAGGCTGCACGGAGTCGGCGCGGCAGCGGCGGCATTGGGCGGCCGAAGCCCGGAGCAGATGATCTACAAGGACCTGCGCCGGCTCAAGCAGGTGATGGAAACAGGGGAAGTGCTCCGAACGGAAGGGCAGCCTTCCGGGAGGCGGGCCGGGCACGGCTCCACATGGCTGGACCATATCGCGAGGTAAAGCGGAGGGGGAGAGATGAAAGCGGTCTGTTGGGAAGGCAAACGAAAAATCGAAGTGGAGAACGTTCCGGATCCGACAATCCTGAACTCGCGGGATGCCATCGTGAAGATCACATCCACGGCGATCTGCGGTTCCGACCTGCACTTATACAATGGCTTTGTCCCCACCATGGAAAGGGGCGACATCGTTGGCCATGAATTCATGGGGGAAGTGGTCGAGGTCGGCCCAGGCGTGAAGAACCTGAAGGCGGGGGACCGGGTGGTGGTTCCCTTTCCCATCGCTTGCGGCAGTTGCTTCTTTTGCAAGCAGGAGTTGTACTCGCTCTGCGAAAACTCCAATCCGAATGCCTGGCTGGCGGAAAAGATGTGGGGCCACGCGCCCGCCGGAATTTTCGGCTACTCGCACCTGACCGGCGGTTTCGCCGGCGGCCAGGCCGAATACGCCCGCGTCCCCTTCGCGGACGTTGGGCCGATCAAGATAGAAAACGGGTTCACCGACGAGCAGGTACTGTTTCTTTCGGACATCCTGCCGACCGGCTACATGGCTGCGGAAGCCTGCGACATCAAGCCCGGCGACACCATCGCCATCTGGGGATGCGGACCGGTCGGGCAGTTCGCCATCAAGAGCGCGTTCCTGCTCGGCGCCGACCGCGTGATTGCCATCGACCGCTATCCCAACCGCCTGCGCATGGCTCGCGAGAATTCGGCCGCCATCACTCTGAACTATGAGGATACCGACGTTCTCGAAAGCCTGAAGGAGATTACCGGCGGGCGCGGTCCGGACGCATGCATCGACGCGGTCGGGATGGAGGCGCACGCACACGGCCTGATGTACGCATACGACCGCGCGAAGCAGGCGATGATGCTCGAGTCGGACCGGCCGATTGCCCTGCGGCAGGCGATCATGGCGTGCCGCAACGGCGGGACCGTTTCCATTGCCGGCGTTTACGGCGGATTAGTGGACAAGATGCCGTTCGGTTCGCTGATGAACCGGTCGCTCAAGATCAAGACCGGCCAAACGCACGTGCAGCACTACATGAAGCCGCTGCTTGACCGGATCGCCCGTCATGAAATCGACCCCAGCTTCATCGTGACGCACCGGATGAAGCTCGAGGACGCGCCGCGCGCCTATGACATGTTCATGCACAAAGAAGACGATTGCGTGAAGGTCGTGATGAAGCCGTAAGAGGGCGGACGGCCCGCTGCTTGCGTGGGGCGGACGTCCTGGTGCGCCCCACGCGTTGGACGGCCCGCGGCAGTTTCTTCCAGTTCAGTTGCTGGTATCCTGATGCAAAGGGATTGCTGAATGCGGAAGATCTGCTGGTGCATCGCGGCCGGGTTTTCCATCATGGGTGCGTTGTTTGCGTTCCAGCGCCCGTTCCGCGAACTCAACGGTGTCGAATACAGGCTGGGCGAGATTCCCCTTCCGCCGGACTACCGCGCACCGGCCGAGTGGGCTTTCGCCCGCCTGATGTTCCCGCCCGGTCCGCTCAACGGCTACCGCGGCCGCGACCTCGACTGGCACACCGGCATCTCGCTTTGGAGTCAGGATTTCCCCCGGGCCGACCGCCACTTCTCCCTTGCGGTGCGCCGCCTTACGCGGCTCCACGTGCGTTCGGTGGAACAACTCGTGAATCTCGACGAGGGCGACGAGTACGATTGGCCTTGGCTTTATGCCGTTCAGGTGGGCGAGTGGGGCCTCACCGACCGGCAGGGGAAAGCGCTGCGGGAATACCTGGAGCGCGGCGGCTTCTTCATGGCCGACGATTTCCATGGCAACGCGGAGTGGTCCGAGTTCGAGTCGCGTATCCGGAAGGCGTTCCCCGATAAGCAGATCAAAGACATCCCCGATGACGATCCGATCTTCCACACGGTCTACGACCTGAAAGAGAAATACCAGGTGCCGGGCCAGGCCCACTTGCGCCAGGGCTACAAGAATGGGTGGGATGGCGGCCAGGGGGCGCATTGGCGCGGCATTTACGACGACAAAGGGCGCATCATCATCGCGATTTCGTACAACTCCGATCTCGGCGACGCGTGGGAATGGGCCGACGACCCGTACTACCCGGAGAAGTTCTCGGATCTGGCGATCCGCCTCGGGGTCAACTACATCGTGTATTCCATGACGCACTAAAACGCGGGCCGCGCACGAGAAACGATTTCACTACTTGGCCCTGCCAACCCGGCCACCGACGGCGGATGAAACCCAGAGCCAAACAACGCTGGCCGCGAGAATTGCGTAGAACGCGGCGATGCTGAACGTCGCGGCAAAAACCAGCACCGCTGCCGCGAAACCCCAGCACCAGGATTCCGCTTTGAATCCCTCGGCCCACCTGGGCTGCCCTCCGGCGGAAGCAATGCGCGGCCAGGGGGAGGGCCAAAGTCTCGGCACCGAGTGGCGGTAGGCCTGGTACGGCTTACCCTGGACAGCGCCGAGTTCGGCCTCTTCCCGCAGGATCAGCCGGTAACAGAAAACCACCGTCGCCAGCATTGCCGCCGGGAATCCGATTCGGTTCATCATGACGCCCAAGCCGGCGGCCATGATCGCGTTGCCCAGATACAAAGGATTCCGGACCCTCCGGTAGGGTCCATCGGCTACCAGCGACTCCGCACGCAGGCTGGCTGCGTAGACAACCTCCGCCCGCAGGTATGAAGAGGCCCACGTTCGAAGAAACGCCGCGGCAGCGAGCAGAGCCGCGCCGAAAAAGAACAGGAAGCGAGACACGAAATGCGTGTTCATCCGCAGCGCGGGGCCAATCCAGTTGGCAATGGCCACTGCCGCATTGTGGGGATCGAGCGCGTATAGCGGAAACGTCAAGCCGAAAATCATTCCGAATAGCAGCGCCCTGTTCCTGAACTCCCAGTTCGTCGCTTTCATGACCGTTAGTGTATCGAGGGGCGCGGACGAGCGTGAAGGCAAACCGCGGAAAATCAATTCATCTCGCCCCGCGGAACAGGTACACGAGCTCGATGATCAAAATGACCACCACCATCAACTCCAGAACGAACGCACGCCCCTGGTAGAAGCGGTCCATCATGAAGCCGTACAGTTCGCCCGCGCTCTGTAGTTTCTGCTCCACCAGCGTGCGGTAGTCGGGTACGCCGATGCGCGTGGCGGCCATGCGATAGAGCCGAGCGGAGAACATGTCGCTGAGGAACTTGATGGAATTATCCACCCGCTCGGTGAGCTCGCGGATATCCAGCCGGATGGTGTTCAGGCGGTCCGCTTCGCGCGCCAGGCGCCAGCGCGCGAGAGGGCCAAGACCGCGCTCGAGCAGCCGGTAAACCTGCGAGAGCACGTCCGTCAGGACCTCGTCGTAATAGCGGAATTCCAACAATTGCGTGTTGGCGTACTCGAGCAGTTGGATGGTGGGGAGCGCGCCTTCCGGCGTATCGTAGATGAACGCCGCGGACCAGCCGACCACCAGCAGGTCGTTTTCGTAATACGACATGTGCGATTCCAGGATCTCGGCCCGCTCCGTCCGGGAAAACCTGGCCCGTTCGCCGCGGATGATCTGCGCGACCGAGTCGCCATGCCGCTCCATCAGTTCGGCGGCGGTTGCCGCGCCGCCCGTTTCCGGGTCGGGGCACGTGCGCAGGTGAATGATGTAGTAGTCTTCGGTGAGCTGCCGCGGGTTGGGCGTGGCGAGCGCGGAAGCGATCCGGGGCATGCGCTCGCGCACGATGGCGGAAGCCTGCTGCTCCAGTTCCGGGGCGTTCATCCAGCGCACCGAAAGGGCGATCAGGTCATCCCATCCACCCTCGAAGCCGATGTCGAACTGCACGGTCACGACGCCGTAGTCGTAATACGAGAGCTTTCCCCCGGCCACCTGCCCGGCGGCGCGCAGGGGCGGCAGCGTTTCCACTACCGGAGGCCGCGCGAATTGCACGTATTCCGGAACGGCGTGCCGGAAGGCCGGCTCGCGGCCCTTGGGAGGCGCGCCGATAATCTGACGCACCTCGTCCAGCCGGATCGCGTCGCTCAAGTCGTAACAGAAGAGGACAAGCAGGGACCCCGAGACCGCTGGCCCGTCCATAGCGGTTATGCGGCGGTCCAGACCCCGCTGCCGCGCATCGCCAGGTTCGCGATATGGCCGGCCCGCGCCGCCGCCACACCGATCTCCACCGAGGCATTGGGCTTGTTCCGCGAGCGCACGCAATCGAGGAAGTTCTTCATGTGATCGAGGCCGCCATCGTGCGGCGAATTCTCTTTGCGGATCGCCGGCGGCGGCGTGAACGCCTCCGTGTAGTGAGGGACCTCGGCATAGATCTCAAACCCGCTGCGGTGCAGCCGCATTGCCGCTTTCGTGCCGCGGATCATCAGCCCGCCGCCTTCGATATAGCCGAGCAGCGCGCTATCGAACTCCACCACGGCGCGGCGGTAGCGCAGCGCGGCGGACATCGTGTCCGGAGTCTGCCGCTGTTGCAGCAGCGCCTTCACGCCGGTTGCGGTCGCGCGCGCCGGCATGTCGTCCGCAAGGTACCACTGCGCCACGTCCACCCAGTGGATGAACAGGTCGGTCATCGCGCCGCCGCCGAAATCCCAGTACCAGCGCCAGTGCGAATACTGGTCGGCGTCGAAGGGCCGGTCGGAGAGCCGGGCCGAGGAAGCGCTTCCAGTCGAGCTTGGAAAGGTCGATTTCGGGCCCGGTGTCCTGGTTCGCGATGTGATTCTGATACCAATACGTACGAATGAAAGTGACCTGCCCGAGCTCGCCGCGCGTCGATCAGTTCCTTGGCGTGAATGTAGTGCGCCCAACTGCGCTGCTGCGTTCCGGTCTGCACCACGCGCCCGCTGTCCTTGACGGCCGCGAGCAGCGGTTCCCCTTCTTCCAGACGGTGGGTCACGGGCTTTTCGCAGTACACGTCCTTTCCGGCCTTCACCGCATCGATGGTGATCGGGACGTGCCAGTGGTCGGGAGTTCCGATCACCACGGCGTCGATGTCCTTACGGTCGAGCACCTGCCTGTAATCGACCGTGTCGGACGCAGACGTGGCGTATTTCGATTTGGCCCGAAGACGGTGGGGTTCGTAGACGTCGCACAGGGCCACGATTTCCGCGCCCTCGATCTGGACGACATTGGAGAGGAGATACTGGCCGCGGCCGCCGGTGCCGATTCCGCCGACGCGAATCCGGTCATTGGCTCCGAGTATCCGGCCGTAGGAAGCGGCCGTGGCGATCGCTGCGCCGATGAATCGGCGCCGGTTCGAAGACGGTGTGTTCACACCAGGATCATAACCGAATCCGGCGCCGCGTGCTGAGCTTGTGATTGCGCGATCCTAACTGACGCGGGCTTCGGCGTGCGCTTCGTTCTTGACCGGTTTGGTGGTGACCTTGGGCTCGGGACGGATGATGTCGATGCTGCCTTTGAAATAGGCGCCGTCGTCGATGCTGATACCGGCGGTTTTGATGTCGCCGACCAAGCTGCCCTTGTCCCGGATCGCAATCTTTTCGGCAACGTCCACATTGCCGCGCACCGAGCCGAAGATCACTACTTCGCGTGCTTTGATGTTCGCCCTCACCTTGCCGTTCGGTCCGACGGTGAGCAGACTGTGCGATTCGAGCATGCCCTCCACTTCGCCGTCCACCATCAGTTCTTCGTGGGTGCGGATTTCCCCCTTGATCTGCATGGAGGAGCCGATGGTAGCCGTCTGCCGGTTGGCGTGCGGTTCGTGCCGCGCGGGCGGTGTTGCGACCACCGGCTGCGGGGCGGGCCGCGCCGGTTCGGCCGGCGGTTGGGGCCGGGCGGCAGGGGTCTCGTCGGTACGCTGTTTATTCCACAATTGCGTTTCTCCTTCAGGTTTGTCCTGTGTATATGAAGAGTGAACTCAGCGTGCATGTAAAGGGCCACCGCGCCGACTTCTAGAATTCAAGCCCTTGTGCGCGCCGGGTGTGATTTTGCGTAACTTTTACGTGTTCCATTTTTCTCAATCTGCTTTACCATGAAAGATAATCGCGCCACAGGAAATCAGACCGGAATTGCATATGACCCATCTCTGGAACCATCTCGAGGGAGTGTATCTGGCGGGCGACTACCGGCTCGACCAGTACCTGGGCGGCGCGGAACCGGCAGCGTGGTATCTGACGATGTCGCGTTCCGGCCAGCGCGCCGCGATCAAACTCATCCCGGAAGACACGGCCCCGGGCGGCCAGTTGGATGCCTGGCGCGCCATCAGGCTTTTATCGCATTCGAACCTGCTTCCCCTGTTCGACTGCGGCAGGGCGGAAACCGACGGCGGCGCTGTGATTTACGCCGTTTTCGAATATCCCGACGACAATCTGGCGTCGGCGATGGCGCACGGCCCTCTGGAACCGGCGGATGCGCGTGAGACGCTCGCCGCGGGTCTCGAGGCGCTGCGCTACATACACGGTAAAGGCATGGTGCACGGCGCTGTCGATGGCGCGCACGTGCTGGCTATTGGAGATCGTGTAAAGCTCGCCAGCGACACGCTGCTCCCGCTGCCTGCCGCGTCGATTCTGCCGGAAGACGACGTGCGCGCTTTGTACGAATTGCTCGGATTCCCCTATACCGCGCCCGCCCCCGCGCCGCCGGCTCGCGCCGTCTCCGTTGCGGCCGCGCCGGTTGCGCCCGCTCCTGTACCGGCCGCACCCGTTGCGTCCGCATCCGGTTCCGGCCACAAGGGTTCCGCCCCCCGTCGAACCGGAGCCGCACGTTCCCGAAACAGCTAGCCCGCGCTCCTGGCGCGCCATTCCGAATTGGGCATTCGGCGCCGCGGCTGGCCTGGTGATCGCCATGGGACTGGTATTCGCGGTGAGGCCGTCGGCGAATTCGAAAGCGGACGCCCCGGTGCCGCTGCCCGCTCCTCCGCCGCCCGCGACAGCGCCGTCATCCGCTCCTTCGGCCGCGACTCCCCTGGAGGCGGCCCAGGCCTCGCCGGAACCGGCCTCACCCCAGAGCCGGCCCGTCTGGCGCGTGGTTGCCTACACCTATCACCGCTACCGCGATGCCGAAAAGAAAGCAGGCAGCATCAATTCCCGGTGGCCCGGGCTGCATGCGACCGTGTTTGCGCCGAGGGGCAAAGAGCGGGCGCCTTTTTTCGTGGCGCTTGGAGGCCGTATGACTCACTCGGAAGCGCTGAACCTCCGGCAAGTGGCGCGCGCCAAAGGGCTGCCGCGGGATACGTTCGTCCGGAACTACTCAGAGTAATTTCGCCGCGTCCATGAAACTGCGGAGATCGCTTTCGGCGACCTCGGGAAGTCCCGGCGCTACGTTGTCGAGCTTGCCCTGCCGCATCCAGCCTTCCAGCCGGTCCACCAGCTCGAAGAGGTGGTCGAAGGAGTCCACGATAAACAGCAGCGGCTGGTAGTGGTCTATCTCCGCGCACTGGTTGATCAACCACTCGATCTGCACCGGGTAGCGCTGCACTTCATCCGATTCGATGGCGTGCTGCAACTCGCCGTAGGAGCTGAGCAGGCCGCTGCCATACGCACACACGCCGCGCGGACCGCGCATCAGCCCGAACTCCACGGTGAACCAGAAAAAGCGGGACATCGCCTTGATGATGTTCGTCAGACGGCGCGTGCGCTCCTGGTAGTCGCGGATACCGGCGGTCATTTCGACCGCCGTGTGGGCGCAGTCGCCGAATCGCACCAGGGTATCCGCGAATGCTTTCTCGGTGTGCATCGGAACGTGGCCGGCCACGTCATGGAAGATGTCCGGTTCGGGCAGGTAATCCATCCGGTCCTGCGGACGAATCGTGATAGTGGTGGGAAACTCGCGCCGGCGCAGGCAGTCGAAGAACAGGAACCCCGGGACGTACCCGCTCACCGGCCTGGCTTGAAATCCCGTCAGCGGTTGGAGTTTGCGGTTTACGTCGGCGAGACGGGGTACGCGGTCGGAAGGGAGTTGCAGGGCCTCCACGCCGTGCAGGAAGTGGTCGTTGGCATACTGCTCCCAGCGCGGCTGGATGCGCGCGAACAGCTTGCGCCAGACCTCATGATTCTCTTCCGAATAGAGGTCGTAAGCCTGTGTAATGTATAGGTCTCCGCGGTTTCGGGCATCTTCCACGAAGGGCGCGTGGCCCGTGGTGAGCCCGGTTGCGGCGAGTGCTTCCGCCATGACTCCCTCCTCGCTGCCCTTACGATATCACCGGCGTGGGCCAAAGACAACCTCCTTACGGTGGTGCTATGTCTTGGCCGCTACAGGTTGGTATGGCAGGTCAGGCAGGAAGGGTCGTGGGACCTCGATTGTTCCAGGGCCACGCGGTGTACTGCCGGGGCGGGCCGTTCGCCCTTTGCGATCAGCAGCAGCGTCCCGGTTGCGATGGCGATCATGATGATGGCGGCGATCGGCCAGGCGGCCCAAGCCCTTTGGCGAGGCTCGGGATACGCCCCGGGCCGCACGCGCAGCCAGAGTTCCTCGGGTGCCTCGACAGGCGCCAACCGATTCGATAATTCCAGTTCCAGCCAGTCAGACACGGCTGTCTCCAACCTCCTTTACGAGGTGTGCCAGGCGGCGCTCGAGCGCCTTGTGCGCCCGGTTCAGCCGCGAGGCCACGGTTCCCTGCGAGCACCCCAGCACTTCGCCGATGCGCTCGTAGGACAACCCCTCCGTGTAGCGGAGCACGATCGCCATCCGCAGATCCGGCGAGAGGCGATCCACAGCCGAGCGCACCCGCCCGTCGCGCTCGGATCGCAGCATTTCGCTCAGGCTGTCGCCCGGCGCGCGCAGGCTGGTCAGCATCCCGTCCTCAACCGGCACCATCCGCCGCGAACGGCGCTTGTGGTCCAGACAGCAGTTGACGACCATCCGGTAGATCCAGGTTTCGAAGCTCGCATCGCCCCGAAAGTCGCGGATGGCCGGGAAGAGTTTGAGGAAGGTGTCCTGCGCGATGTCCAGGGCTGCCGAGCGGTCTCCCGTGAAGCGAAGGGCGATGGAGTACACACGGTCCTTGTAAGCTTCGAACAGAACACGGAATCCCTCCCGCTCTCCGCGCTGGCAGGACTCGATGATCTCCCGCTCGGAACCTTGCAGCACCATTCCTATCGTGGGTCCATTCACTGTGACGTACCGGGCGGGGCTTTTCTTCCCTGATTCACCTGGCGCAGCAATCGGCCCGCTCCATCGCGGTCTCCGGTTCCAGGTTTAAGGAAGTACCTCCAGCATGCGGTCGATGTCGGCCGGGCTGATATAAAAATGCGGCGAGGTCCGCACCCACCCGGCGCGGGGGGCGGCGGCGATTCCCGCTGCGCGCAGATTCGCCACGATCTGGCGCTCGTGCCACCCCTCCTTGCGGAAACTCACGATCCCGGCGCCGTTCTCCGGCGTGCGCTTGCCAAGTACCTCATATCCCTTGGCTTGCACTCCGGCGGCGATGCGGTCGCCGAGATTCTGGACAACCGGGGCGATTTCTCCTACCCCTACCTCAAGTAAGAAATTAACTGCTGCGCGCAATCCGAAACAGCCGATGGTATTTAAGGTGCCTGGCTCGTAGCGTCCGGCATCCCTACGCAGGGCCATGTCCCGCGAAGCATAATCATTGTATCCGGCAACGTTCGTCCAGCCGAATTCCACCGGTTCGACGTGGTCCTGAAGGTCCTGGCGGATGTAGAGGATAGCGCACCCTTCCGGACCCATCATCCACTTGTGCCCGTCGGCTGCCAGGGCGTCGATGTGGCTGGCCCGCACGTCGATCGGAAACGCTCCCATACCCTGGATGGCATCTACCATGTAAATACATTGGTTACGCCGGCAGATCTCACCTATCGCTTGAATGGGTGCGCGGTATCCGCTGAGGAACTGCACGAAGCTGATGGAGAGCAGGCGCGCGCCCCGGCAGGCTTCGTCGATGCGGTCGAGCGGATCGTTCACCGAAAGCCAGGTGACGCAGATCCCTTTCGATTCCAGCCGTTTCCACGGAAAGAAGTTCGCGGGGAACTCCTCGGCGAAGGCCACAATCCGGTCGCCGGGACGCCAGTCGAGCCCCATCGCCACCGTGGCGATGCCTTCGGATGTGTTCTTCATCAACGCGATCTCGGACGGGTCCGCGTTGATCAGCCGCGCCGCGCCCTGGCGCAGGCCATCGTATGCTTCCAGCCACTCGCCGTAGTGCAGGCTGCCGTAGTTCAGGCAGTCGTCGGCCAGGTGCTTCATCGCGTCGGCAGCGGGCTTGCATAGGGGAGATACCGCAGCGTGATTCAGATACACCAGGTTTTCCCTTACGGGAAAATACTGTGCGAATCGCTCCCACAATCCCAATTCCTTTACAGAACTTTGACTCATTTCGGAGGCCATTCCCTTTACAATACGGGAAAGGAGGCGAAACGAGGAAGATGAAATCCTGGCTGGTCGTGATTCTGTCCGCGGGAGTTGCTGTCGGCGTGGGATTTGCCGGCGAGAATAAAAAGGACGATCCGAGCCAGATCGGGAACCGGGATGTCGGCAAGGGCGTGAACTTCTATTCCATCGAGAAGGAGATCGCGCTCGGCAAACAGCTTTCCCAGGAAGTCATGCGCCAGGCGAAGCTTTTCGACGATCCGATTGTTTCCGAATATGTGAATCGGGTCGGCCAAAACCTGGTGCGCAACTCCGACGCTCGCTTCGCCTTTCAGTTCCGTCTCATCGACGACGATACGCCGAACGCCTTCGCGCTGCCGGGGGGCTTCGTTTTCGTCAACACCGGGCTCATCAAGATCGCGGACGAAGAGGACGAGTTTGCCGCGGCCATGGCGCATGAGATCGCTCATGTTGCCGCCCGTCATATGACCCGCCAGGCAACCAAGGCGCAGCTTGCTTCCATGTTGAACCTGCCCGCGTCTGTCGCGCTGGGCGGAGGCTGGGGCGGGCTCGCCGGACGGCAGGCGATGGGGCTGGCGTTTTCCCCCGTCTTCATGAAATTCAGCCGGGGCGAGGAGAGCGAGGCCGATTACCTCGGCTTGCAATACATGTATGCTGCGGGATACGACCCGACCGGCGCCATCAGCATCTTCGAGAAACTGGAATCCATGCGGCGCACGAACCCGGGTTTCGTCGGCCGGATGCTCTCCAGCCATCCGCTCGATGCGGACCGCATCAACCGCACGCAGTCGGAAATCGAGCGGATTCTGCCTCCGAAGCCGCAATACGTCGTCACCACGTCCGAGTATCGCGATATTCGCGAGCGCCTGATCAATATGCAGGCGGGCCGGAAGTCGTCTCCCGGCAAGGGACCGCCGAAGTTGAAGAACGCACCGCGAACGGCACCGCAGGTTCGCGTGGAAGATCCGCCCACCATCCGCCGCAGCTAGGGCATTCACAACCGCTCCGTTATAGCTGGAATTCACCGGAGGCGCGGAGATATCGTGAGCGTCGCGGCCGGATGCCTATCGCGCAGTAGCAATCAACGCCGGTTGGCGGCCTCGCAAGCGTTCCTGCACCTTCTCGAGGTACAGGTAAATCACCGGCGTGATGTAGAGCGTCAGAAACTGGCTGACTACCAGGCCGCCGACTACTGCCAGGCCCAACGGCTGGCGTGCATCGGCCCCTTCGCCGTACCCCAACGCAATCGGCAGGGTGCCGAAGAGCGCCGCCACGGTGGTCATCATGATCGGGCGGAAGCGCAGCAGGCAGCCGTTCCAGATGGCGTCGTACGGCGACATGCCCTGCTTCCGCGCGTCGATCGCGAAATCGATCATCATGATCGCGTTCTTCTTCACCACCCCGAATAGCATGATGATGCCGACGAAGGCGTAAAGGTCGAGTTCCTTATGGAACAACACCAGCGTCAATAACGCCCCGAAGACGGCGGAGGGCAAGCCGGAGAGAATCGTAATGGGGTGAATGAAGCTTTCGTAAAGGATGCCCAGTACGATGTAGATCACCAGGATGGCCACGACCAGCAGCACCATCAGGTTCTGAAACGAGTTTTGAAACTCCCTGACAGTGCCCTGGAAACTGGCGCTGATGGTGGGAGGCATCCGGAGATCGCGGATGACCTCGTCCACGGCTTGCGCGGACTGGCCGAGCGAGACTCCGGGCCGCAGGTTGAAGCCGATGGTGACGGCCGGCAGTTGCCCAAAATGGTTGATCTGCAGCGGCCCGGTCTGGCGCTTCATACGAACCACGGTTTCGAGCGGTATCAGGCCCCCGGACGACGAGCGCAGGTACAGCTTGGAGAGCGCTTCCGGGTTGCGCTGGTATTTGGGAAGCACTTCCAAAATCACCGAGTACTGGTTGGCCGGAGCGTAGATCACGGAGACCTCGCGCTGGCTGAAGGCGCTGAAAAACGCGTCCTGCACCTGCTGCGCGGTGACCCCGAGGGCCAGGGCGCGGTCACGGTCGATATCGACCATCAACTGCGGGCTGGAGATCCGCATGTCCGACTGGACATCGACGAAACCCGGCAACCGGCGCATCTTTGCTTCGAGCTTCGGCGACCAGGCGTAGATTTCGTCGAGGTTGGCGCTTTGCAGCGTGATCTGGTACGAGCTGGCGCCCACGTTCTGGCCGCTGATGGTGATGGGCGGCGGGTTCTGCATGAACGTCAACACACCCGGCACCGTGGAGACCTTCGGGCGCAGGTCTTCGATGATCTGGTCCACGGAGAGCGTTCTTTCGGCGCGCGGCTTGGTGTGGGCGAACACGATCGCTTCGTTCATGCCGCCGCCGCGCCCGGGCACGAAAACGCCCGCGTCGTTCACATACGGCTGGGCGAGAACGATGTCGCCAACGGCTTTGGCGTGCCGCGCCATGGACTCGAACGAGATGTCCTGCGGGCCGAGCAATGACGCGAAGATGAACCCGCTGTCCTGGCTGGGAATGAAGCCGGTGGGCATGGTCTCGAAAAGGTAGACCGTGCCGCCGAGCATGGCCAGTGCAACCGCCAGCGTAGCCAGCCGGAAATGCATGGCCACCCGGAGCGTCTTTTCGTACCCGCGGGTCAGCCAGTTGAAGCCGCCCTCCAGCAGGTTGTAGAAGAACCCGTGGCGCGTGTCGTGCTCCGCCTTTAGGAAGCGGCTGCCCAGCATCGGAGTGAGGCTGAGAGAGACAAAGCCCGAAATCAGGATCGCGACCACGATGGTGACCGAGAACTCGTGCAGCAACCGCCCCACGATGCCGCCCAGAAAAAGAACCGGGATGAAAACGGCAACCAGCGAGAACGTCATCGAGAGAATCGTGAATCCGATCTCCCTCGACGCGCTCAGCGCCGCCTCCAGCCGCGTCTCCCCCAACTCCATGTGGCGGACGACGTTTTCCAGCATGACAATGGCGTCATCCACCACGAATCCAACTGAGAGCGTCAGCGCCATGAGCGAGAGATTATTCAGGCTGTAGCCGAGCAGGTACATCACGGCGAACGTGCCCACGATGGAGAACGGCACGGCGCAGCCGGGAATCAGCGTGGCGGAAATATTGCGCAGGAAGAGGAAGATCACCAGCACCACGACACAGATGGTGAGGATCAGGGTGAACTCGACATCGCGAATGGACGCGCGGATCGATTCCGAGGCGTCGAACGCGATACTGAGATGGATTGCCGGGGGGATCGCGCGCCGGAATTCGGGAAGCAGCGCCTTGATGCTGTCCACCACCTCGACCGTATTGGTCCCGGGCTGCCGCTGGATGGCCAGAATGGCCGCATGATGGTTGTTGAACCATGCTTCCAGCTTGGTATTGTCCACGCTATCGAGCACATTGGCGATCTGTTCCAGCCGCACCGGGCTGCCGTTGCGCCAGGCCACGATGATGGGCCGGTAGGCGGCCGCGTTGCGGAGAGTCCCGCTGGATTCGATGGTGTACGACTGCCGGTCGCCATCCAGCCGTCCGGTCGGCAGGTTCGTGTTGCTGGAAGCTACCGCGGCCCGCACTTCGTCGATTCCGATGCTGTGCGCCGCCAACTGGTCGGGATCCACCTGCACGCGGACACCGTATTTCTGCGCGCCGAAGATCTGCACGCGGGAGACGCCGCCGATCATGGAGATGCGCTGCGCGAGCATCGTATCGGCGTACTCGTTCACCGTGTACATCGGGAGTGTTTCGGAGTCGAGCGCCAGATACAGGATCGGCTGTTCGGCCGGGTTGACCTTCTGGTACGAAGGCGGGCGCGGCATGCTGGTGGGAAGGCGGCCCTGGGCGCGCGCGATCGCCGCCTGGATATCCTGAGCCGCATCGTCGATCTTGCGGTCGAGTGTGAACTGCACGGTAATGCTGGTGGTCCCGAGCGAGTTCGTGGAGTTCATCGAGGAGATGCCCGCGATGGTCGAGAACTCGCGCTCCAGGGGCGTTGCCACCGAGGAAGCCATAGTGTCCGGGTTGGCGCCCGGAACGGCGGCGCTCACCGAGATTGTGGGATAGTCCACGCTCGGTAATGCCGCTACGGGAAGCGCCCGGAAGGCAACTGTCCCGAACAGCAGGATCGCCAGGACGACCAGTGCGGTCATCACCGGCCGTTCGATGAAAATGCGGGACAGGTTCACGACTGCGGCTCTCCGAGCTTCGCTCCGTCCACCGCCCGCACTCGCGCGCCGGGGAAGAGGCGCAACTGGCCATCGGTCACGACGGTCTCGCCGGGCTGCAGGCCCTTGTCGATGATCATTTTGCGGCCGAACGCCTGGCCCACCGTGACCACGCGCGCCTCCACCTGGTTATCGGGCTTCACCACGTAGACGAACTGTCCCTGCTGCCCTGCCTGCACCGCTTCGGCGGGCGCCACGGTGGCGTTGTCGATGGTGTCCAGCGTGAGCGTCACGGTCACGAACTGGCCCGGCCAGAGCATGCCGTCGCGGTTGTCGAACGTGGCTTTGAGGTGGATGGTGCCGGTGGAAGAATCCACCGTGTTATCGATCACGGAAAGCACGCCCTCCGCGAAGTGTCCGGGGCTGTCCTGCGCGGATGCGCTGACCACCAGCTTGCGGGCGGCCGACAGGCGGCGAATGGAAGCGAGGTGCCGTTCCGGAACGCTGAAATTCACGAAAATGGGCGCCACCTGGTTGATCACGACCATCGCAACGTCATTCACCTTCACCAGGTTCCCGGCGTGCACCAGCAGGTTGCCGGTGCGCCCGGAAATCGGTGCCGTGATTTCGCAATAGGTGACGTTGAGCCTGGCGCTGGCGACGGCGGCTTCGTCCGCGGCAAGCGCCGCCCGCGCGCTCTCGATGGACGCCTGGGTGGCCCGCGCGGTCTCGCGCGAGGCATCGGCATTCGTGCGCGACTGATCGTACTGCGACTTCGAAACCACGCCTGCCTTCTGCAACTCCGTATAGCGGGCGGCGTCCGTTTCCGCGAATTTGGCCTGCGCATTGTCACGCGCCAGGGCCGCCTGGCTTTGGGTGACCTGGGCGCGGTCGCGTTCCACCGCGGCCTCGGCCTGCTGGAGAGCGTCCTGGTAGGGCTGCTTGTCGATCACAAAGAGCAGGTCGCCCTTTTTGACGTTCTGGCCCTCCGTGAAGGACACCTTCTCCAATTGCCCGGCTACCTGGGACTTGACCTGAACGATGGAGGACGCATCGACCGTACCGACCACGTGCAGTTCCGTAGGTACCGACTCCCGGCTGACTTTGGCCACCGTGACCGGCACGACCGGAGGTCCGGCCGGGCCTTGTGCCTGCTGCTTTTGGCAGCCCGCCAACAGAAGCAGACCGGTGGCGATAGAAATGCCTTGTATTCTCGAGACCCGCACGAAATAAACCCCCGAAACACGAATAAGACGAACGAGAAGAAAAAACGAACCGTGGTACTTAAGGAGTTTAACAGACGGTTCTATCGAGAATGGCTGCACCCGCCCCGATCGTGCCTGAATCCCAGAGTAAAGGCGCATCTTACGCCTGGGAGGTCACGTGCGGAAATATGCATTCCTGCTCGGACGAGCGGCGTTCGGGGGCTTTTTCCTGTACAACGCCGTCAATCACTTCAAGCGCAAAAACCAACTGGCTCAGTACACGGCGTCCAAGAACGTGCCGCTGCCCGATTTATCGGTGCAGCTCTCCGGGGTGGTCCTGGGCATCGGCGCAGGCAGTCTGATGTTGGGAGTGAAGCCGAAGCTCGGGGCCGCGGCCATCGGCGGATTCCTGGCCATCGCTTCGCCCATCATGCACAACTTCTGGGCCACGGAGGACCCGCAGCAGCGCCACAACGAAATGATCGAGTTCATGAAGAACATGGCCCTGCTTGGCGCGGTGCTGGCTCTGGCCGCCGGAGTGCGCGAACCGTGGCCGCTCAGCGTGCAAGAGGAGCATCACGTTCCGATGCTCGAGCGCGTTCGGGAGTTCGCGCGTGAAAAGATCGCGGCGTAATCAATCGCCCGCGCGGATCCAGTCCTCGTTGAAACGCGCGTGCTTGATGGACTTACCTTCAGGCACGAAATAGCTGTAAGTCACGTGGATCGATCCGTCGGCGGCCTGAATGACCGACGGGTAGTGGTACTGAATGTTCCCCGGCTGGTCCGGGCGCCCATCGAGGTGGCGCCTCCATTTCCAGGTGGCGCCTTCGTCGTCGGAAAGGGCGGCCACCAGGGAGTAGCGGCCGGACTCGATGTCGTTGTAGACCATGATCCACTTGCCGTCGCGCAGCCGCACGGCCTCGACGCTGGTCCCGGGGTTCCGGATTTCGGTATCGCGGGCCGGCGTCCAGGTGACGCCGTCGTCCCTGGAATAGCTGATCATGGCGCGCTTCGGCGGTGGGCCGTTGTCCCGCAGATACGCAACCAGCGTGCCGTCGTTCCTGCGGACCACCGAAGGTTGGATGCAGCCCATTCCGACGATCGGCTCGCTGGCATTCCAGGTGTAGCCGTGATCGTCGCTGATCGCCATAATCCCGAAGGAGAAGCCGTCCGAGTACATCGGCACCAGAATGCGCCCGGATGGCAGTTCCAGCGGATGCGTGCGGGTGAACCAGCCCATGCGCGAGAAATATTCGTCATCGGCGTGCTCGATGGCGCGGGCGGCGGCGCCGGCGAGCGGTCCGCCCGCGGGTGCTTCGCGCGCGGCGAATTCCCGCGTGCGGGCGGCGATGTTTTTCGGGATCAGCACGATGTTGTCCTGGTATTCCCAGCGCGGCGGACCGGAGGCCTGCTGGTAGTCGGTCGAGATCCGGTATTTCATGAGCGCGGTTTCCCAACGGTGAGCGATGATCAGCGGCCAGAAAAAGAAGAGGCGCTTTTGTGAATCGAGAAACAGCACCGGATTGGTCTCGGGAAACCCGGGCGTGTCGGCCATCAGGAAGGGCTCGGTCCATTTTCCGGTGGACCGGTTCCAGCGCGCGCCACGAATGAGGACATCGTCCGCCGTGCGCTCGCCCGAGCCGTGAAACCAGCACACCAGAAGGTCGCCATTCGGCAGTTCGACGATGGAGGACGAGTGATTGTGCCAGTGCTCGAGCGGGAAGATGAGTTCGGAGCTGTACTCCGGCGCCGCGAACGCGGCGGACAGTGCAAGCAGGAGAAGCGCGAAGCTGCGTACCATGCCCGACAGTTTATCCCGAGAAGCGCATCAGCAGCAGAAGCACGCCGCCGAACACCAGCACTCCGAAAACCACTGCCGTGAAGATTTGTTTGCCGCTGATGGCCTGCGCGGTCAGTCCAGTCGCGGGGTTGTTCGCCCCGGCGCTTTCCGGAGTGAAGGGCGGGAGGTTCCGTTCCGCCGCCGCCCGCGAGGCGGGGTCGTACAGATCCGCCGGCGTCAGGTTTACGGCTTGCAGCTTGACCTTCCGCCGGAGATAGCCGAACGTCTGGTCCGCCGTGTTCACCTGGCGGTAAGGCCCGGGGTCGTCGAATGCCACGATCAGGGCGCCGGGCTGAAGCCGCGCGAGGGTGGAGGAATTCGGGTTTGGCTGATCGTAAATGGACGCCGGCTCCATTTCCATGTACCGGAAGACGCGGCCCATCGGGTTGCCCTCGGTGAACATCGCCAGCTCATCGCTGGCGACGGAATCGAGCATCCCCACCGATTCGGCGGCGGGGTGATTCTTGCCGAACTCACGGCCGGCCTTGAGCGCGGTCTCCAATTCGGAGACCGAGATTCCGGAGTTGAATTCGGCCAGTTTCTGAATTCGATGCTGAAGGGGAGGGTGGGTTGCGAAGAGACTGCCGTTGAGCAACCCCTGCGCTGCGCCTGGGGCCGGGTCCGCAAAATAGAGGTGCTCCACCACCGGGTTGGAGCCGGCCATGGCCGACCCGGCGCCGGCAATCTTGGCCAGCGCGCGGAGCAGTCCTTCGGGATAACGGGTCAGCAACGCGGCGTCCGCGTCCGCGAGATACTCACGGTTTCGCGAAACAGCCGAACGGATGAGCGCTGCCAGCACCGGCGCCACGAAGAACAGGTAGAGGAAGAGCGGCGAAAACAGCAGCCGGTAGCTCCGGTATTGGCTCATCGCCGAAGTGGACACCGCCTGCCTCGATTCCTGAATGCCCTGGCGGCGCATCAGGTAAGGCAGGCGGAGGAAGAGCACAATGGAGGCGACAATCGTGTTCAGCCGGGTGTCGTGGTTCCCGATGTGCGACAGTTCATGTGCCAGGACCCCTTCGAGTTCCCGCCGGTCCATCAGGCTGAGGAGCCCGGTGGTTACGGCCACCACCGAATCCGACGGGTGCATTCCGGCGGCGAAAGCGTTCGGGGTAGCGGTGTCGATCACGTACAGCCGCGGGTTGGGAAGGCCGGCGCCGATCGCGAGGTTCTCCAGCAGCCGTTTCGCTTCGGCCTCCTGGGGGCCGGCCGGACGCGCTCCCGCGAAGGCTAATACTTTGGCAACCGGGGAAGACGCGACGGCCCAGAACAGCAGGGCGAGGCCTCCGATCAACCCGAGCGCGAAGACCGCCATCAGGCGCAGTTCGAGCGCGGTGTCCGGCCTGGGCGGGTATCCGCCCGCCAAACGGTAGGCGATGCTGGCGGCGCATCCGAAGCTCAGAGCCAGCACGGAGGGCGCAATCGAGGCCGCGGCGATCGCGACCAGCAGGACCGTCTTCCGGCGGTTGTGAGCGATGCGGTCGTACACCAGCACCGGTCCGGCAGCGTCGGGTGTCATGTCAAGCCGCAGTGAAATTCACTTTCACCTCGTCGAATGCGCTCTTGTCGGCCGTGAAGAAGGAGACCGCTTCGAAGCCGAACATCCGCGCGAACTGGTTTCCGGGAAAGCTCTGGATGCGCGCGTTGTAATCGAGGGCGTTCTGGTTGTAGAACTGGCGCGCGTAGGCGACCTTCTCTTCCGTGTCTTCGAGCTCCGCCTGCAATTTGCCGAACCCGGCCGCCGCCTGGAGCTGCGGGTAGTTTTCAGCCACCGCCATAAGCCGGCCCAACGCCTGGGTCAGGCCCTGGTCCGCGGCCGCGGCGGCGGGCGGGGTGGATGCGGTGGCCAGCGCGCCCCGGGCCTGCGCCACCTCGGCAAACACCGAGTGTTCGTGGTTGGCGTAGCCGCGCACCGTTTCGACGAGGTTGGGAATCAGGCTGGCACGGCGCTTCAGTTGGACTTCAATCCCGGACCACGCTTCCCGGGTGCGGATCCGCGAGCGCACCAGTCCGTTGTACATGGCGACGGCCCAAGCTACGGCGAGCAGCAGCAGAAAGATCGGTACGAGAGAAGGCAGTATTGCCAAGCTGTTTATCTCCAGCCATATGATCGCGTGCCGCCTGGAGGGAATCACTACTCAATTCGGTTATGAACGTTCTGTACATCCATGATTTGCCGGATCCCAGGGTTTACAATTTTCTCATGCGCCGAACGCTGCTTTTGCTGATGCTCCTGGCGCCCCTGGCGGGCGCGCGGGTCCGAAAGGTCGAAATTCTGGAACGAACTCCGGTTATGGGCGGCTACGAGCGGCTGACCGGCCGCGTGCATTTCGGAGTAGACCCGAAACTCGCCGCCAACCGGATCATCCGCGACCTGGAGTACGCGCCGGTGGATTCGGCGGGCGAGGTGGAGTTCACCAGCGACGTGTTTATGCTCCGGCCCGCCGATGCCGCGAAGTCGAACGGCACCGTGCTCTTCGAGGTGTCGAACCGCGGAGGCAAAGGCATGCTCAACCGTTTCGATTTCGCGCGCGGCGCGGCCGACCCCAGGGAACCCGGGGATTTCGGCGACCGGTGGCTTCTCGAGCAGGGGTATACGCTGGCCTGGCTGGCCTGGGAGTGGGACATTCCGGCGAGCGCCCGGACGAGCCTGCATTTCGACGCACCGCACTTCCGGGCCGATGCACTGCCGGCGGCCGGCCTGGTGCGCTCAGAGTTCGTCCCCGACCGCACGACGACGGTGATGCCGCTCTCGGATCGGAACATGGTGCCGGTTTCGGTGGCGAAGCCGCTGGCACTCTACGTCAGGCAGGCGGCCGACCGTCCGGCGCGGTCGATCCCGGCCGATCGCTGGCATCTTGGGGCGGATGGCGCCTCGGTGGAAATGTCCGCGGGATTCGAGCCCGGCGGCTTTTACGAATTCGTTTACGAGGGCAAGGACCCCGTCGTGACCGGGGCAGGCATGGCCGCCGTCCGTGACTGGATTTCCTACCTGAAACATGACGAGAGCGGCGAAGTGAAGCGTGCCATCGGGTTTGGCATTTCCCAAAGCGGCCGGTTTCTGCGGGAATTCTTGTACGACGGGTTCAACACGGACGAGCAGGGGCGCATCGTCTTCGACGGGGTCTGGGCCGACGTAGCGGGAGCGGGGCGGGGAAGCTTCAACTTCCGCTACGCCCAGCCCTCGCGGGACGGACAGCCGTATTCGAACGTGTTCTACCCCACCGATCTATTCCCGTTCGTAGACACCGCGCTGCTGCAGAAGGCGCGGGCAGCGCGGGTTGCGCCGAAGCTTTTTCTGACCAACAACTCATACGAGTATTGGGGACGCTCCGCCGCCCTGATCCACATTACGCCGGATGGCAGGCGGGATGCGCCGCTCTCGCCAGAGACCAGGTTCTACTTCACCGCCGGGGTGCAGCACTTCCCCCGCTCGCTGCCGCTGGTGAAAGCAGGGACGCGCTACCTGGTGAACCCGATGGATCATCGCCCCGTGCAGCGCGCCCTGCTGGCTGCCCTTCAGGCGTGGCTTCGGGATGGTACCGCGCCGCCGCCTTCGGTTTACCCCAGGATTTCCAGGGGGCAATTGACGAGCCTTGCAGGCCTGAAGTTCCCGAAGATCGAGGGCGTGGAAGTGCCGCCGCACCCGCGACTGGCGAGAAAAGTCGATTTCGGACCGCGTTTTGGCGCGGACGGCGTGATCCTGAAGGAGCCGCCGGCGGTTTCGGGTGCCTGGCCGCTTCTGGTTCCGCAGGTGGACGCGGATGGGATCGACCTGGGCGGCATCCGTCTGCCGGAGGTGGCGGTCCCGGTGGCTACGCTCACGGGCTGGAATCTGCGTGAAGCCGGCATCGGAGCGCCGGACGAGATGACTTCCTTCTACGGATCTATCTTCCCGTTCCCAAAGGAGAAGATCCTACAGCGCTACGGAAGCCGCGAGGAGTATCTGAAGCGCGCCGGAGCGGCAGCGGACCAACTGATCGGTCAGCGGTTCGTTCTGCCGCAGGACAGAGAATATGTGGTGGAGCGGGCCGCGCGGCTGTGGGATGCCGTGGCCGGATCCGCCGGGCGCTAGAATTCGACCGCTCAGGAAACCCGCGCCAGCGATCGCCGGAACCGGGCCGCGATCCGACTACCGCCGAGCAGGACCAATCCGCAGGCGGCCATCAGCCAGCTGGACGGTTCCGGAACCCCGCTGACTTGCCGGTCGAGCGCCGTTACTTCCTGGCCGGTGAGGCCCCCGTTCCAGACGTTAAAGAGGGCGATCTGACCGTCCGAGTATTCCTGGCCCCAGTTGCCCCCGGTATTATCGAGAAACAGGTTGATCAGCCCGCCCGGGTTGTTGATGTCCATCACGTTGGATGGCACCAGAAACTGGAGATTGCCATTCAGGTAGGCGGCGACGTTGCCGCCTGAATCCACCAGTACGACATCGTAAAAGGTGTTGAGATTGAACGGGGCGGAACCGGCCAGGGATGACGTGTCGCCAGCCAGGTCCAGATGGCTGTTGGGATCCAGGTAAAGGCCGGTGTCGGATGCACGGTTCTGGACGTCAAGAATCCGGCGCCAGATCGTCGGATTCTGGCTGAAGCTGAAGACCATTTGGACAGAGTAGTCGTTCGGAGCGATCAGCCCGCTCCCATTGAAAGACAATCCCGCCTCCAGAGTCGGCAACGAGTTGTCACCGGTCCACTGGTAAACCGGCCTGGTCTGGCCATATACCGTCGCGGTCGTGAATCCGCTGAGATTCAGCGGATCGACTGGTGTCAAAGCCGGCACGCCGGACTGGTCCGCGGAAAGCGTGTTCAGGAATGTGTAACTTGCGAAGAGACTGGATGCCGACGCCGCCGGAATCAAAACAGTCCCCAACGCCGCACCCACGAGCAGCAACTGCAACCGAACCTTCATGAGCCTCCGAACTGGAAAAGTGATCAATAATTCAATTTTAGTGCTATCGCTGACATTATACGCGATCGTGGCGAACTGCTCATTACCTCCAGTACTAAAGGTACTAGGTGACCGCCCGTCCCATACAGTCCCGGAACCGCTCGGGAATATCGACAGGAGTCACCGAGGCAGGAGAGCTTAGATCTCCGAAAAAACGCGCATCATGTCGCGGTGAGCCAGCACGACACCCGGATCCCTCTGCATGGCCTCGTAGTACTTCTTCCCGAACCCGTTGCCGGTCTCCGAAGGCGAGACCAGCTCGCGTGCCCTCCCGGTCAGCTTTTCCGCTTCTTCAGGCGTGGGTGGCTCCTCGAAATCCAGGGTCTCATCGATCAGAACCACGAATTGGGAAAGGTCGCGCAGCCAGGCGAACCAGGGATCGCTCAGCACAAGGTTGAGATATTGGCCGGTGGTTGTGATCCTTTGGACGTCCTTTTCGTAGGCCGCTTTCTCAGAATCCAAGAGGTATTTGTGCAGCCGCAGCAGCCCGTTCCGCAAGGTGGTCAGGCGGGTAGTGGTGGGATCGACCATCTGATTCATCGTACCTTGCGGGGAACTGACGGGAGACGGGTTCTGTGCGGTTCCGTGCGGTTTCGGCGCACGTAGCCGGGAGTTTTCCGTCAAACTAGAGGGAAGGATGAGTTTCTTAGACAATCTGGAAAACAACCTGAAAAGCCTGGAATCGCAAGAGGAGGGGCAGGAGTCTGCCGAGCGACAGCAGCGGGATCGTGAGCGGGCAAAGGCCGGAGCGCAGGCTTCGGCGCCGTACGCCGAAGCATTGAAGAAGGGCCCGTACACCCAGGAGCTGCTGAAACAGGCAGCCCGGATCGGGTTTGCCATGAGAACCAAGGTCCATGTGGCATGGCTGGGCCCGATTCTACGGCTGGAGGCCCGGGAGCGCCGCTTGGAACTGAGGCCAACACCGGCGGGCGTGGTCGCTGTCGAGATCGACCCCAATCGGGAGACCCGCGAAGAGCCTGTCAATCTGCAAGGGAACCCCGAGGAGCTTTTGCGCCGCTGGCTTACCCCTGCCGAGTGATTCGCGCATCCCATCCGCATCTCCTAAGATCAGATCGATATGCGAAGAGTCAGCTTCGACCCGGGACTGACCGAACGATTCACCGGCGAACTCCGCCGGGTGATTAACCAGGACGGCAGCTTCAACGTCCGGCGGCAAGGTACTACATGGCGTGATTTCCATCCCTATCTGTACCTCATCAACATGCGGTGGGGCCCCTTCTTCGCGTCCCTGTTTTTGGGGTATGTCGTCGCGAACACAGTATTTGCGCTGCTGTATTACGCCATTGGCACCGACCAGCTCCAGGGATCGCAATCCGTCGACGCATCGCGCCGGTTTCTGAACGCGTTCTTTTTCAGCGCGCACACGCTGACCACGGTGGGATACGGCAGCATCTACCCGAAAGGACTGGGTGCGGAGATCCTGTCGTCGGTTGAAGCGCTGGTCGGGGTCCTGGGATTTGCGGTCGCGACGGGGCTGCTTTTCGGGCGGATTTCGAAGCCCTCGGCGCGGATCGGATTCAGCCGCAACATCCTGGTGACCCCTTACCAGGACGGGACGTCGCTCCAGTTCCGCGTCGTGAACCTGCGATCCAACTCGCTCATGGAACTGGAAGCTCGCTCCCTGTTGATGGTGGTGGAGAGGAAAGGCGGCGAACTGAAACGCACTTACACCCAGTTGAGGCTGGAGCGCGAACAGGTGTTGTTCTTGCCGCTCACCTGGACCGTCGTCCACCCGATAGACGACGATAGCCCGCTCCGGGGAAAGACACAGGAGGAACTCGCCGGGATGCAGGCCGAGTTCCTGATCCTGATCAAGGCGTACGACGACACGTTCAGCCAGACGGTGCTGGTGCGGCATTCCTACCGGCACGACGAAATGGTCTGGGGCAGGCACTTCGCCCCCGCGTTCTCCGTGGACGAAGACGGCGACATGGTGCTCGAAGTCAGTAAGGTCGGCGAAATGTCCTAGCGGCTGGCCGGCGGAACCACCCCGCTCATCCGGGCATAGACCACCATCTGCCCGTAGTGATCCATGGTGTGCCAGATGGCGATATTGGCGGCTCCGGCGCGAGCCATATCGGGGCCTCCGAACGGCGACTTGACCATTTGCAGTCCGTTTTCGGCGGTGAGCCCGTTCATCGCCTTGTGGGCGTAGTCGAACGCGCCCTGCACGAAGGACACGATCTGTTCCTTTGTCTGGACGTTTTCGGGCCCGTTTTCGCCGCCCAGGTCCACCGGCGGCTTTTCCTGGAGCGTGGCCGCCGCGACCATGTAGATCACCGCGGCGAGGTGCTTCGATTGTTGAGCGAAAGTGCGGACGCCCTTGAACTCCCCGTTGGTGGGCGCGAACGAGAATTTGTCGGCGGGCATGGCCTTAACCAGCGGCACCACTTCCGACTCGATTCCCTTCAATTGACTGTCGTACATCCGGGCCACCGTCATGTCGGCGGCCGGCGCAAGAACGGCGGCGAAAAGCAGGAGCAGACTTGCCTTCATAGGGATGCAAGTATAACACCGCCGGGCTGCGAACAACAGGCGAAAATCAGGATCCGCAGCAGAAATACTAAGTTTCTGGTAAAATGAGACTTAACCCCTAAAGAGGAGTCAATTTGCCCGACCAGGAATTACCACCGCAAGGTTCCCTTGTGCCACCGCCTCCGGGAGGCGGAGACGGGAACAAAAATCTCGTCCCCATCAACATCGAAGAAGAGATGCGGAGGTCTTACCTCGATTACGCCATGAGCGTGATTGTGGGGCGCGCGCTGCCGGATATCCGCGATGGCCTGAAGCCCGTCCACCGGCGCATTCTCTACGGGATGCACGATATGGGCCTGGCGCCCAACCGCCCCACCGTGAAGTGCGCCAAGATCACCGGGCAGGTGATGGGCAAATTCCATCCGCACGGCGATTCTCCGATCTACGACGCTTTGGTCCGGATGGCGCAGCCCTTCTCGATGCGCTACCCGCTGGTGCAAGGGCAGGGGAACTTCGGTTCGATCGACGGGGACCCACCCGCGGCCATGCGGTACACCGAAGCGCGGCTTTCCCGCATCGCCACTGCGCTGCTTCAGGATATCGACAAAGAGACGGTGGATTTCCGCCCGAACTACGACGAGAGCGAGTCCGAGCCGGAAGTGCTGCCCACGCGTGTTCCGAACCTGCTGGTGAACGGTTCGTCCGGCATCGCGGTGGGGATGGCGACCAACATCCCGCCGCACAACCTGACCGAAATCATCGACGCTACGATCCATCTGGTCAACCACCCGGATGCGCAGTTATCGACGATTATGGAGTTCGTGCACGGCCCCGACTTTCCGACGGGCGGGCACATTCTGGGACGGCAGGGGATCTTCGACGCGTACACCAAGGGTCGTGGGCAACTCAAGATCCGCGCCAAGACGAAGCGCGAGCCAATCGGCAAGGATCGCGAAGCCATTATCGTCACCGAGATTCCGTACCAGGTCAACAAGTCGCGGCTGATCGAGCAGATGTCCACGCTGGTGAACGAGAAGAAGGTCGAAGGAATCAGCGACATCCGCGACGAGAGCGACCGCGACGGCCTCCGCATCGTGCTCGAACTGAAGCGCGGCGAACAGCCGGAAGTGGTGCTCAATAACCTGTACAAGCATTCGCAGTTACAGATAGGCTTCGGCGTGATCATGCTGTCCATCGTCAACGGGCAGCCGCGCGAGCTAGGGCTCGTGCCGATGATCAAGTACTTCGTCGACCACCGCGTGGAAGTGGTTCGGCGCCGCACCGAATACGAACTCCGCAAAGCCCGGGAGCGCGAGCACATTTTGCTCGGTTTCCAGATCGCCCTGCAGAACCTGGACGAGGTGATCCGTCTGATTCGCGCCTCGGGGGCGCCGAAAGAAGCCCGCGATTCCCTGGTCGCCTCTTTCGAATTCAGCGAAAGGCAGGCGCAGGCCATCATCGAAATGCAACTCCAGCGCCTCACCGGGATGGAGCAGCAGAAGATTCTGGACGAACTGGCGGATATCCAGCGGCGCATCGCCGAATATATGGAAATCCTCGGCTCGGAGAAAGTGCTGCGCGACCTGATCGTCAAGGAACTGAAAGACGTTCAGAAGGAGTATGGCGACGGGCGCCGCACCGAGATCATTGAGGACACGGGCGAGATCCGGCTCGAGGACCTGGTGGCGGTGGAAGATGTCGCGGTTACGGTGACGCGCGGCGGATATCTGAAACGGACCGCCGTCGATACCTACCGGCGCCAGACGCGCGGCGGCAAGGGCCGCATCGGCATGGGCACCCGGGCAGAGGATTTTGTGGAGCACCTGATCGTCGCCTCCACTCACAGCTTTCTACTGATCTTCACCACCCGGGGCCGCGTTTACTGGCTGAAGATCTATGAGATCCCCGACGCAACCACCATCGGCAAGGGCAAGCACATCACCAATCTGATCAATCTCCAGGACGACGAGACAGTGAAGGCATTCCTCTCGGTGAAGGACTTCGTCCCCGACAAGTTCGTGGTGATGGTGACCAAACACGGGGTCATCAAGAAGTCCGAGTTGACCGAGTTCGATAACCCCATGGCGCGGGGCATCATCGCGGTTTCGCTGGACGATGCGGATGAGTTGATCGCCGCCAATGTCACGAACGGCGAGAACTACATCTTCCTGGGTTCGCACGAAGGCCAGGCGATCCGTTTCGAGGAGCAGCACGTTCGTCCGATGGGCCGGCAGGCTCGCGGCGTCCGCGCGATGGACCTCGGCGACCGCGACTACCTGGTCGGCATGGAAGTGGTCGAGAAGGAAGGGACCATCCTCTCGATTGCCGAGAACGGGTACGGCAAGCGCACGCCTCTTGAAAACTACCGCCTGACCAATCGCGGCGGCAAGGGCGTGATCAACATGAAGACCAATAACAAGACCGGCAAAGTGGTGGCCTTGCTTTCGGTCAAGGAGGATTCGGAAGTCATTCTGGTCAGCCAGAACGGCAAAATCATCCGCATCGACTCTTCGACCATCCGCCAGGCGGGCCGCTCCACTTCGGGAGTGAGACTGGTGAACCTTGAAGAAGGCGACAAGGTCGCGGCCGCTTCGGTCATTCCCGAAACCGAGAACGGCAACGGCAACGGGCAGGAAGACCTGCCGCTTCAGTAAACTGGTGAAGGGGGATGGCTATGGCGTCGCTGGTGGAACTGTCCGACCGTGTGCACCTGGACGAAAAGGAAGCGCGGCTTTTCGCTCACCTGAAGGGGATGGGGCGAGTGCTCGTCGCTTTCTCGGGCGGCACGGACTCCGCGTATCTCGCATGGGCGGCCAACCGTGAGCTGGGGCCGAATGCCGTCGCTGTAACGGCGGATTCGGCCTCCCTGCCGGAATCGCACAAGCGCGATGCCGAAGCGTTCGTCCACCGCTTTGGCATCGTTCACGAATACATCGAGACCCGTGAATTCGACAATCCGGATTACGTCCGCAATGACCCAAACCGGTGCTTTCACTGCAAGGACGAGTTGTTCACCCGGCTCGAAGACATCGGCCGGGAGCGCGGCTTCGACCATATCGTCTACGGCGTGAACGTGGACGATCTGGGAGACTACCGGCCCGGCCAGAATGCGGCGCGCCAGCACCAGGTGGCGTCGCCTCTCGCGGACGCCGGCCTGACCAAGGCCGAAATACGGGAGCTTTCAAAACGCGCGGGGCTTCCCACTTGGGACCGTCCGGCCTCGGCGTGCCTCAGTTCGCGTATCCCCTACGGAACGCCGGTCACGATCGAGAACGTGAAGACCGTCGAATCGGGTGAAGAACAGATCAAGGCGCTCGGATTCCGGCAGTTCCGCGTGCGCTTTCACGGGGAGGTCGTGCGGATTGAAATTGCCCCGGACGAACTGGATCGCGCCCTCGATCGTGAGATGGCGCGTAAGTTCACCGCCATCTTCAAGGGCCTCGGTTTCAAGTACGTCACGCTCGACCTCGAAGGCTACCGCCAGGGGTCGCTCAACGAAGTTCTACCCGGCAGGTCATCAACGCCGAGACGCCGAGACGCCGAGAAATAGGTAGGGTCGGCCTTCCGGCCTGCCAGGCAGCCGATACGGCGCACTCCGTGCGCGTGGGCAGGCCAGGAGGCCTGGCCAGGAGGCCTACCTACTGACGGCGCGCGGCTTTCAGGCCTCCCGCGCGCTGGATGCCGGGGACGAAAAACTTGTCGATGAAATCCTGGTCTGAGCCTGTGAACCCGCGCAGGTCCGCCTGAAGGTCGATTTTTTGCGGCGCCACGGCTGCCGCGAAGGTGCACCATACCGCGGCTTTGCCGAGGCCGACCAAGCGCGTCCCGGGCGTCTTCAACCACGCCAGCGCGGTCAGGATATCCTGCACGCGGTTGGCATCGTCGGACTTGTTGAAGGTGAGGAACATTTTTCCCGAGCGGTCGCGCGGAGCCACCGCGCTGCCCGTCTGGAACGCGTCGATCAGCAGCACGGAACGCCCGGAGCGGACCAGTTGCCCGACCTCGGGCGACTTTCGCGCCGCCGCGGCGCCGTCTGGGCTGATGACCAGGGCGGGCGGATTCGCGCCTTTCACCCAGATCCCGGGGATGCGGTCGCCGTGCCCGGGACGGCCAAGCAGGATGTGCTCGCCGTCGATCTCGCTCAGCACCTGCGAGGGCCATTCGGCGGCCAACGCAAACGTCAGTCGCTCGCGCGGGTCGCCCGTCTGCTCTTCGGCGAGATGCCGCCACTGGTCGAACAGTTGACGGAACGAAATGGCGTTATCCGGCAGTTTCCGGTTGAAGAGCGCGAGCATGTCGCCCAGCTTTTCGATCCGTACTCCCTTCTCCTTAAACTGCGACGGGTCGTCTATGCCGAGCACGTGCTTGCCGAAGAAGGCGTATGTCGCTTCGCGGTTGGGCTGGTTGTAGTTGTGGGGCGCCTCCTGGTAGAAGTACGCGACGTTGCCGTCCTTGCCATACAAATCGTAGATGGCGCGGACCGCGGGGTACTCCTCGGTCTGCATGTTTTTCGTCCAATCGCCGGTGGCGGCGCTCATGATCATGGGCTTGGGAGCCATCATCGACGCGATCTCGACGTTGTTCGTGTCCACCCTCAGCCCGGGCGCGTTCTCGCACAGAGATCCGCCCTGCATAAGAAGCGAAACCATGTTAGCGGGGGCGGAGAACTGGAGTCGATCGTCCACGGCCTGGAGCATCATCGTCTGCGTGGCCCCGCCGGATGCGCCGGTAATCCCTAGCTTGGCGCGGTTCACGCCGGGAAGCGATGCGACGAAATCCAGGGCGCGGATCGAGTTCCACAACTGCAATTGCAGCGGGCCGAATGCCCAGAGCTGCTCTTCCGGCGTGTCGCCGAAATCGTGCGGCGTCTGGATGGTGTCGTCATAGCCCACCATGTCGTAGGCGAAGACGACGTACCCCTGGCGCGCCAGGTTGATGCATCGCGCCGGGACCGAAGCGGTATCGCTGTGCTCGAGCCGTCCATAGTTCCAATGCCCGTGCGGTGAAAGGACCGCGGGGAAGCCTTCCGCCGGCGCCGGCTTCAGAGGCCGGTAGAGGTTGCCGCCCAGGTAGTAGCCGGGCAGCGTTTCCAGCAGGACCTTTTCGATGGAATAGTCGCGATTCTCAATGCGTCCGAAGACCTGCGGGTGCAGGTCGCTCTTCGGGAACAACGGGAGCAGCCCGGAGGCCGAGAGAATCTGTTTCCGCAGGAACGCTTTTCGCGCCTCCCACTCCGCGAGAGTCTTATGAACTTTCGGCGCGAAGTGCGTATCGGTATTGGGAATGTCGATGTTGCGCGCGTCCTGCGCGGGGATTTGCGCGTGCGCGGCGAGCGAGGCGGCGAGCACAGCCAGAAAGAAGCGCATGGCTAACAGGGTATTACAATTTACCGCAGATGACCGGCAAAAAGCTTTTCACCGCTGAGGCAGAGAACGCTGAGACAACGCAGAGTAAATCAATTTAAACATCTGGCTTTGTGTTACTCTGCGCTTCCTCGGCGTTCTCGGCGTCTCGGCGGTGAAAAGCTCTTATGCCTCTGCTGCGGCTTCCACTTCTTTGCTCTCGATTTTTGCGTTGCTGCGGAAGAGGAACGCCACCATCAGGAGGATGGCCAACGCTCCGGCACCGGAAGTCAGCCAGAAAGCGCTCCAGTTCCGCGTGACGGCGGCGCCGTGGGTGGTCGAGAAGAAATCGACGGCTACGCCCGAGAGCATAGAACCGGCGAACATTCCGACGCCGTAGGTCACGAAGGTCAGAAAACCTTGCGCGGTCACCCGCAACTCGGGCGGCGCCTCCTGGTCGGCATACAACTGGCCGGTCATGAAAAAGAAGTCGAAGCAGACGCCGTGCAGCAGGATCGCGATGTAGAACATCCACATTCCGGGGCCGGCGTTTCCAAAGGCCAGAAGGCCGTAGCGGATCGACCACGAGAGCAGGCCGACCAGCAAAATGGCGCGGACGGTAACGCGCCGGAAGACCAGGGGCATCAGCAGCATCGCCGCGACCTCGGAAACCTGGCCGAGCGTCATCTTGCCGGCTGCGTTCTGCACGCCGACATCGTTCAAATACGCGTTAGTAAACGAGAAGTAGAACGTAAGCGGAATGCACGCCAGGATGGACGCGATGATGAATACCAGGTATGTCTGGCGCTTGAGCATGACCAGCGCGTCCAACCCGAGAACGTTGCGAAGCGTCATGGGTTGTCCGCTGCCGGCGGGAGGCGTGTGCGGCAGGGTCAGGCTGTATGCCGCCATCAGGATGGACGCGCCCGAAGCCAGCAGGAACGTCGTAGCTTTCTTGTCGATCGACAGGTAGCCGACGATGAGACCGATAAAAATCCAGCCGAAGGTCGCGAACACCCGGATTAGCGGAAACTGCTTTGCTGCGTCTTTGATCTGCTTCAACGCCAGCGAATTCGTGAGCGCAATCGTCGGGAAAAAACAGATGCAGTAGGCCAGCATGATGGCGTAAACGGCGCCGAACGATGTGGCCCGGGTCATCAGGAACAGGAACACTGCGCCGGCGAGGTGAAGGACGGCCAATATTTTCTCGGTTGCGAAAAAGCGATCGGCGATCAGCCCGACGAAGAAAGGCGAGATCATGCTGGCGAGAGCGGTGGTGCCGAAGACCGCGCCGGCCTCCGTCCCGGAAAACTTGAGCGTCGCGGTCAGGTACGTGCCGATGGTGACGTACCACGCTCCCCAAACCACGTAGTTCAGGAACATCATCGCGCTGAGCCGCGCATTCCGGGACAAAGACGACATAGGGAGAGTGTAGCAGGGGCGGCTACGCGGCGCCGAACCTTAGAGGTTGCCGAAGGCCGTGTGGAGTTTGTCCCAGGTGACGAACAGGTCCTCCGGCAGCACCCGGGTCTCGCCCGCAACGGTCATAAAGTTCGTATCGCCGGTCCACCGCGGCAGGATGTGCATGTGAAGATGACAGGCGATTCCAGCGCCCGCCGCCTTGCCGATATTGATGCCCAGATTCAAGCCTTCGGGCCGGTATACCGCGCGCAGGCGCCGCTCCGACTCTCGCGCCAGCAGGATCAGTTCCGTCAGCGCTTCGGCGGAAAGATCTTCGAGTGTGGCGACATGCGCGTAGGGAACCACCATGACGTGTCCGCTGGTGTAAGGGAAGCGGTTCAGGATGACGAAATTATGTTTTCCGCGATGAATCACCAGGCGGGAGCGATCATCGGTATCTTCCGCCGCCGCGCAAAAAACACAAGCCGAAGCATCCCCCGATGTGGTGACGTACTGAAAACGCCAGGGGGTCCAGAGGTAGTCCATCGATTTCGCGTTGAGAAAGCGGTCCTCACCCGTAAGCTACGGGTTCGGTACCTGCTCAGGAGTAGATTCGGGCGGAGCGGAGTTGACCGGCGCGGTGGAGTTATTCACGACGTCTTTCAGTTCCTTGCTCGGCTTGAAATACGGGATCTTCTTTGCGGGTACTTCCACCCGCGCCCCCGTCTTCGGGTTGCGGCCGATGCGGGGTTGGCGCTGGCGGGTGCGGAAGCTGCCG
Organism: Bryobacterales bacterium; assembly: GCA_963796485.1. Taxonomy (GTDB): domain Bacteria; phylum Acidobacteriota; class Terriglobia; order Bryobacterales; family Bryobacteraceae; genus CAWCDJ01. Next base: position 1,535,445 of record CAWCLV010000001.1, on the reverse strand, counting down.
AACCCGCGAATCTCGATCTTGTCGCCAGAGCGCAGGGAGCGCACGATGCTGTCGAAAATCGCCTCCACGATGACCTCGGACTCTTTCCGGGTCATTTCCACCACGCGGGAGACTTCTTCAATCAGATCGGCCTTCGTCATCGGATTCTCCTTGGTGTCAATCGGTTACGAAACCGCAGTATCTCTTGATTGCAGGAAATTTGCAAGTTATTCGGGAGTGCGGTCCTTCAAACTCATCACCTCTTCGATGGTGGTGGTAGCGGCGGCAGCCTGGCGCTGATAGTCTTCCAATCGGGTTTTCTCCTCGTCGTCAGCCACGGCGCGCAGGCTCAGGCCAATCTTCTTTTCGGCCTCACTCATCTTAATGATCTTGAAATCGAGTTCCTGACCCACCGTGATGGGCGGTTCCTCCAAAGCCCGGCGTCCGGTGTAACCCGGTACCTCCGAAAAGTGACATAAACCTTCCACCCCTTCGGCCAGTTCCACGAACGCCCCGAAGCTTGCCAGGCGGCAGACGCGGCCATGGACAGTGTCTCCCACCTGGTGAATCTGAAAGTAAGTCTCCCAGGCGTCCGGCTGCAGTTGTTTGATGCCGAGCGAAAGCCGGTGCTGGGAAGAATCGATGTTCAGAATCACGGCCTGCACGATCTGTCCTTTTTTAAGGATTTCCGAAGGGTGCTTTACGCGCTTGATCCACGAGAGATCCGAGACGTGGACAAGGCCGTCGATCCCCTCCTCGATTTCGATGAAAGCGCCGAAATCGGTCATGTTGCGGACCCGGCCCTCGACTACCGAGCCGACGCTGTACCGGCTATCGATGGTGGTCCAGGGGTTCGGCTCGAGTTGCTTCAGGCCGAGGGAGATCCTCCGGTCCTTGGGGTGCACTTCGAGGATAACGGCCTCCACCTGATCGCCCGGCTTGACGACCTTGGAAGGATGCTTCATGCGCCGCGACCAGGTCATCTCGCTGATGTGAATCAGGCCTTCGACGCCCGCCTCCAGTTCCACAAAAGCGCCGTAGTCGGTGACGTTCACAACGCGGCCGATGACACGGGTGTTCACGACGTACCGCTCGATAACGGACTCCCACGGGTCCGGCTCGAGCTGCTTGATCCCCAGCGAGACCCGCTCGCGGTTCTTATCGAATTTGAGTACCTTGACGGAAATCTCGTCGCCGACGTGCAGCAGTTCCGAGGGATGCGTCACGCGGCCAAACGACATATCGGTGACGTGGAGCAATCCGTCGATCCCGCCGAGATCGATAAACGCGCCGTAGTCCGTCAGGTTTTTGACGACCCCCGTGACCACCGCGCCTTCCTGCAGATGCTCCAGCGTGACATTCTTCCGGACGTTGATCTCCTCTTCCACGGCGATCTTGCGCGACACGACCACGTTTCCGCGGCGCCGGTTCAATTTGATAATTTTCACCGGGATGTCCTGGCCCACCAGGGAGTCGAGATTGTGGATGGGGCGCGGATCGGCCTGGGATCCGGGCATGAATGCCTTGATCCCGATATCCACCGCCAGGCCGCCTTTGACGCGGCCCAACACGTGACCCGAAAGGACCAGCTGCTCGTTGTACGCCTTCTCCAGGTTGTCCCAGATACGCAGCCTCGCGGCGCGCGTATGCGAAAGCAGAACGTAACCTTCGACCGGAGGACCGTGGTCGATCATGACATCGACTACGTCCCCGGTCTGAACGGAAACTTCACCGGATGGGGACTGGAACTGCTCGATTGGGACAATGCCTTCGGACTTGTATCCGAAATCGATGATGACTTCCTTGGTGGTGATTCCAAGGACGGTGCCCTGAAGCACCTCGTCGGCGGACGGAGGGGCGAAGTGAGTGTAGTCCTCCAGCAGATTCTCGTAATCTTCGGGAATCGAGTGATCCACCTGCCCGTCGTTTTGGTCCACGGCCATCAAGCCTCCCCCATTGACTGATTCAACCAGGATTGGGGGTTTTCGGGCTCGTGCCTCAGGCGGCCGTACCGGGGATGGGGACGCATATTGGCAGGAGTCTGGTGGAGTTCGTTTGAGCGCATGCGGCAATCACCAGCAACCACTGATAGATCAGTATGTTAGCAAATATACGCTGGTTCCTGGAAGCTTGTCAACCGGGAGGGATCGCGACCGACCGTTTCCATACGATTCCGGATTTGCTCCTCGCAGTCCATTCTGCCGGGAGCGGAACGCGGCTGTCGATTGTTCCGCTGTTTTTCCGCTTGGAAAGGAATTAGATCGGGTCTACAATCATTCTGGCGAATCCATATTCCGATTTTATTGTCCGGTTTTCCTACGGCATCTTAGGAGGTTGGTATGTTCGATAGCCTCGCGGATCGGATCAGAGCAGACGAGCATCAGGAGGTGAAAACCCCTGAACGCGTCATTCGCTGGGTAATTATGGCGGTGCTGACTATCCTGCTGTTTGGAGGGCTCTACTTCGGCATACGAATGCTGGAGGGGTAGATCCCCTTGGCTGCGCCGGAGTTTTTGCCCGCCATTCGAGGGGAATTACTCTGCGGGCGCGATCCGCCGCATGACGGATTTCACCTTTTCCGCGTACTCGGCGCCTGGGTTGTACGTCTCGAGAATCTCGTCTAAATCCTTGTCCCTATAAAGTTCGGAGTGGGTGAGTCTGTATCCGACGGTCTGGATGCTTTCGGTGGGCGTCCGGAATTGCGCCCGGCCGGAGTCCCACCCGAACAGGTTGTTGTTGCTGGCGAACTTGCCGCCGGTCGATTCCACGTACGAAAGGCTCGGGAGGAGGCGCCAGTCCAGATCGTTCCGATCTGCCGCTTCGAGGAAGGCAGTCGTGTAGTTTTGTGCCGGGCAGTCGGCTTTAGCAAAAAAACTCCGCAGAAGGCTCAGCCTCGGGTCATGCCGGAAGTCCGGCATTGGAATCGAGTGCTGCTGGTGCGGCGACATCGCAATCGGTAGAGACACAATTCCCGCGAACATCAAACCTTTAGACAACAAACTTCTCATCATAGGAAAACCCCTTGATTTTGAATTAGTTGGGCTGACCTCACGGCGGCCCCGGGGGGTCGCGTCAGCCAGGGTTCGGAGGGGAGCGCATGCTCCCATCGACGGCGGGTTAAGGGACTGACATAAGTCGGAATTATACCACTATCAGAAGAGAGGGTTACCACCACCACTTCGTATATGGGTGTGATGCCTCGTACAGCTCTGGGGATAAAGCGATATAATGGTCTAGCCTCGCGCCGCAGGATCTCCCGACAGCACAGCAGTTTAGGTGGCGTAGGGCAAAGGCCAAAGAGTTTCCCATGCATCGCACGCGAAGTGTATCGACACTACTCCTCCTGCTGGTTTTCGGGCTGGTTTCCTGCAACCCCGATCCCAATGTCGCGAAAGTCCGATACCTGGAGAGCGGCAACAGGTATTTCGCCAAGGGCAAGTACAAAGAAGCCCGCATCATGTACAAGGATGCGATACAGAAAGACCAGCGATACGGACCCGCGTATTACAGGCTGGGCCAGACCTCGCTGCGACTCGGCATGACGGCGGAAGCTGTCCAGGCGCTGCGGCGAGCTTTGGAACTGCTCCCTCCCGCGGATCCGAACCACTGGAGCGCCGGGATTCAGCTCTCCGAGATCTACCTCACCGTGGGACGGGACCAAAAGCAACTGCTGGACGAGACGGAGCATTTCTGCGCGGAGTTGCTGAAAAAGGACCCCAATTCGTTCGACGGGCACCGTCTGATGGGCGACCTGAACTTCGCCCGGTCGTTGAAGGCGCTCAGCACGGCGCGTAAGGACGAGGCGAGGGAGTTCCTGGCCGGCGCGATGGCGGAATATCAGAAGGCCAATGCAACCAAACCGGGCCAAACGAATGTAGTGATGCAGTTGGCGCGCACCACCGCGGCCAGCGGTGACTACGCCCGAGCCGAGCAATTGTTCCGGCAGGTCATCGATAGCAACAAATCCCTGCAATCGGCATATAACGAGCTCTACCGGCTGCTGTTTTTCCAGAAGAAAACCGCCGAAGCCGAGCAGGTGCTGAAAACGGCTTTCCAGAATAATCCCAAACAGTTCGGATATTTGACGAGCCTGGCGACGCATTACGTCCTGACGGGCAACCGGGATGGCATGCTTCAGACTTTGCAGCAAATCAAATCGCACGCGAACGAATTCCCGCAGGCATCCCTCGTGGTCGGCGATTTTTATCTGCGGCTGGGCGATGGCGATTCCGCCATACGGGAGTATCGCGAGGGCGCCGGCAGGGATCCCCAACGCAAGCTGACGTTCGAAAAGCGCATCATCGAAGTTCTGATGCGCCAGGGCAAACGCGCGGAAGCGGCCGATATCAACGCGCAGATCCTGAAAGGGAACCCGAACGACCCGGATGCCAAGGGGCTGGCCGCGAGCTTCCTGCTGGACAAGGGAGACGTGACGCGCGCCCTCTCGGAGTTACAGGCCGTGGTGACCGCGGCGCCGGATAATGCCGTGGCGCGGTTCAATCTTGGCCGGACGCACCAGGCCCGGGGGGAGTGGGAACAGGCGCGCCAATCGTACCAGAAGGCGATCGACTTGCGGCCGGACTACGTCATGGCGCGGCTGGCGCTGGCGCAATTGCAGACCGCTCTCCGCGAATACGACTCGGCGTTAAAGAGCGCCGGACAGATCCTGGGCCTCGACCGGAACAATCTCGGGGCCAAGCTGATTGCGTCCGCCGCTTTGATGGGCCAGCAGAAATTCGATGAGGCCCGAAGCGCCCTGAACGCGACGGTTAAGGAAGCGCCCAATTCCCCGGACGTGTATTTTCAGATGGGACTGCTCAATCTGAGCCAGCAAAAATACAAGGACGCGGAAGATGCATTTCGCAAGTCTTATCAGCTCAGCCCCGCAAATCCCCGCGGCCTGATCGGCATCGTTCAGACGGAGCTGGCGCAGAAAAAGCCGGATGCGGCGCTGCAACTTCTGCGCGATGAATCCGCCAAGGCTCCCGCCCGGGAGGATCTGCGGCTGGCCTTGGGAAATACGGCCGCTCAGTTGGGACATTACGACGAGGCCGTCGCGGCGTTCACCGGCTACCTGAACGGACTCGATAAGGACTCCAAACAGCGCGGCGACGCATACCTCTCACTGGGAGAGGTGTATCGCCGGAAGGGGGACGACGCTTCCGCTATAGGCAATCTGCAACAGGCCCGCCAGATCCTGCCGGAGAACGTCGCGGTGCTGAGGACCCTGGGGTTGAGCCTGGATCACGTCGGAAGATGGCAGGAAGCCAGGCAGGCCTACGAGGCTGCCCTGAAGGTGGATGGGTCCGATTACGTTTCCCTGAACAATCTGGCGTTCCTGCTCGCCGAGCACAACGGCGACCTCGACGATGCCTTGACGAAGGCGGGGCGTGCCAAGCAGTTGCGGCCCCAGGTGGACGAGATCTCGGACACGCTGGGCTGGATTTATCTGAAGAAAAACCTGAGCGACAGCGCCATCCAGATATTCAAGGGGTTGGTCGACAAATCCCCGAAACAGGCCCTTTTCCGCTATCACCTCGCTATGGCGTACTCCCAGAAGGGAGACAAGCCGAGCGCCGTCAAAGAGCTGCAGCAGGCATTAAAAAGCACCCCGACTAGCGACGAGAAGGGAAAAATCGAGGCGCTGCTGACGCGGCTGCAAGGGGCTTAGGCCAAATGGTGGCCTGAGCTATGTGGCGCGGGCTTTCCGCCTGCGGCGCCGGTCGTCTAGTACGAGTTGTTGTTGAAGTCGAAGAGGTCCGTGTTCGTCCGGACGATCAGATGCCCGGGGCCCAGCAGCTTGCCTTCCGAGGGGAAGAACACGGCGCCGTCGGTCGATTCGCCGGGAGGCAGTTTGGTCTGGACCATAGCCAGCGCACTCGCCGTCGCGGCAGCCCGTAATTTCGTCGCACTCATCGCCAGCGCCGCCTGGCGCCGCTCTTCAAAGCCGTTCGTCGAACGCATGTGCGAGCCGTAGATAGAGGCTTCGTAAGTGGTGACGAGTTTGATGACGTCGTTGCCCGTGCCCTTTTGCGAGAGAACCGTGACCACCTCTTTCGCGGCGGCGGCATGCACGAGCGTTCCGTCCTCCCTCACCCAGGTAAAATCCTCAGGCCGGATCACATAAGGGCCGCCGGAACCGTTCGACACCGCGACTTGGACAATCGCGTACTCTCGCAGGTGAACCGGCAGCCGGGCGAACATCAGAGTGACACCAGACTTTGTAAGTGTCTGATACTTAAGCCCGTGTGACTCGAATTCGATGACTTGGGCAGGGGTGTGGCAGACACAAAAGAGCGCTACCGCCAAGCCACCGATAATCCGGTTCATGAGACCATATTACGATAGGGCGCCTAGAGGAAGCATAACCACATCATGTCGAACGCCGGCATTACCACCAGCCGCTCCAGTCTGGAGCAACACGGAATTCACAATATCAACGCCGCCTACTGGAACCTGGGAACCGCCGAACTGCTGGAGCAGGCAGTGCAGAGACGCGAGGGGACCTTTGCCAGAAACGGTGCTTTTGTGGTCCACACCGGACAGTTTACGGGACGCTCCCCCAAAGATAAATTCATCGTGCGGGACGAGGGCACCGATCAGAACATCCAGTGGGGAACGGTCAACCAGCCGATGTCACCTGCGCATTTCGACCGGCTCTACGCGCGCGCGGCCACGTCTCTCCAGGGACACGATCTCTACGTCCAGGACTGCCACGTCGGGGCCGATCTGCGCTACGCGCTGCCGTTGCGCGTCATCTCGCAATTCGCGTGGCACAGTCTCTTCGCGCGGCAACTCTTCATCCGGCACGAGCCCGGCGGGAACGAGCAGTTCGAACCGCAATTTACCATTCTGTTCGTGCCGGATATCCAGGCCGACCCTGCGAGGGACGGCACGAACTCGGAAACCTGTATCGTCATCAACTTCAAAAAGCGGGTAGTGCTGATCCTCGGTACGAGCTACGCCGGCGAGATGAAAAAGTCGGCGTTCACGATCATGAATTATCTGCTGCCGGCCGATGGAGTGTTCCCCATGCACTGTTCGGCCAATATCGGGGAAGCCGGTGATGTTGCGCTGTTTTTCGGGCTTTCCGGCACGGGGAAGACGACACTCTCGGCCGATCCGAACCGGAGGCTGATCGGTGACGACGAGCACGGCTGGAGCGATCATGGCGTCTTCAACTTCGAGGGCGGGTGCTACGCCAAGTGCATCCGGCTCTCGCGCGAAAACGAACCGCAGATCTGGAATGCGATCCGTTTCGGCACCGTGCTGGAAAACGTGGTGATGGATACCCGCACGCGGATGTTGGACCTGGACTCGGATGCGATTACCGAGAATACGCGCGCCGCGTATCCACTGGAGTACATCGAGAACGCGGTAATTCCGAGCGTCGGAGGGCACCCCTCGAACGTGATTTTCCTCACCGCGGATGCGTTCGGCGTGCTACCGCCGCTGGCCCGGCTCACGCCTGAGCAGGCCATGTATCACTTCCTCAGCGGCTACACGGCCAAGGTCGCCGGCACCGAACGGGGACTGGGCAAGGAACCCGAAGCGACGTTCAGCGCCTGTTTCGGATCTCCGTTTCTGCCGCGCCCGGCGGCGGTCTACGCATCGCTTCTGGGGGAACGGATCCGTCGTCACGAGGCAGGGTGCTGGCTGGTCAATACCGGCTGGGTGGGCGGCCCGTTCGGAGTGGGCAGCCGCATGAAGCTCCCGTATACCCGCGCCATGCTGAACGCGGCTCTTTCGGGCGAACTGAATAGCGTTGCGATGGAGGCCCACCCGGTTTTCAAGGTGGCGGTGCCGAAATCCTGCCCCGGTGTTCCCGCGCAGTATCTGGACGCGCGAGGGATGTGGCGCGACAAAGAGGCCTACGACCGGGCCGCGCGAGACCTGGCCGCGCGGTTCAACAAGAACTTCGAGAAGTTCTCCAGCGTCAGCGGGGAGATCCTGGCGGCGGCTCCGGGCTGCTGAGGTCAGACAACCCGCGTCCGGAGAGTTCCGATTTTCGAGATCTCGACTTCGATCGCGTCTCCCAGGCGAACCTCGGGGGTGAGGTCGAACGGGAACGCGATAATATCGCACGGCAGGACGGGGTCCCGGGCGGATAAGCGTTCGATCGCCTCTTCGAACTTCGGACGGAGATTGGCGGAATTGGCCCGGCCGCACTCCTTACCGTTGACGCGGATCACGGCTTCCAAGTCGTAAGGATTTCCGATGTCGTCCAGGGTAACCAAATAAGGGCCGAGCGCCGTGCGCGTGCCGAGGTCGTTCATCGCGGTAAAACCGGCGATGTGCTGGCGGGCTTCCAGGGCGGGCACGCATACACCGGCCTTGCCGATCACCGCGGCCAGTTTCACTTCGGTGTAGAAGGCTTCGCCGCACCGCACTTCCTCGTCGGTTCCGACGCGCGCCGGGTTCACGATCGGGGCCAGGAGGCGCACCTCCCGGGGGTGATAGACGAGGGTTTCGTCATTCGGACCCTTGGGCGGGGGACTGTGCTTCCACCAATCGGTGGGACGCGGGCCATCGCCGAGGAACAGTTCTTCGGCGGTGTGCATGGCGCGCAGGCCGGCGGCGAGGAAATCGGGCATGGCCGCCGGGACCAGTGCATCGGCCAGGCGCTGCGGCTCGGCTTCGCCCTGCTGCTCCAGATACCAGGCGGTTGCGAAGTTCAGGTCGGCGATCATGCCGTCCTTGAACGCGCCCACGCGCCGGTGACGACCCACCGGCGTGGACACTTCAAATGTGCAGAGCTTCATCTATAGGTTGCCGCGGCGTTCCTGCTCGCGCTCGATGGCCTCAAATAGCGCCTTGAAATTGCCCTTGCCGAAACTGCGGCTGCCTTTCCGCTGAATGATTTCGTAGAACAAAGTGGGCCGGTCTTCCACGGGACGGGTAAAAATCTGCAGCATGTAGCCTTCGTCGTCGCGATCCACCAGGATGCCGAGCTCCGCCAACTCTGCCAGCGGCTCGTCGATCGGGCCGACACGCTCCAGAAGGTCTTCGTAGTAGGTATTGGGAACCCGCAAAAAGTCCACGCCCTGGCGGCGCAGCGAGCCTACCGTCCCGATGATGTTGTCCGTAGCCATGGCGATGTGCTGCACGCCGGGGCCGCGATAGAACTCCAGGTATTCCTCGATCTGCGATTTGCGTTTGCCCGCCGCGGGCTCGTTGATCGGAAACTTCACCCGCTCGTTGCCATTGGACATCACCTTCGACATGAGGGCCGAATATTCCGTCGAGATGTCCTTGTCGTCGAAGTGCTTGAACATCTTAAAGCCCATCACGTCGCGGTAGAAATCCACCCAGCGGTTCATCTCGCCCAGGCCGACGTTCCCGACCATGTGGTCGATGTGCTTCAGCCCCACCGGGCGCGACAACTCGTCTTCGTTCGGGGCTGCGACGAAGCCGGGGAGGAAGACGCCGCGGTACGCGCTCCGCTCTACGAACGTGTGGATGGTGTCGCCGTAGGTGGAAATGGAAGCGATGCGCGCCTCGCCTTGCTCGTCCCGCGAAGTTTCGGGAGGGCGGATGCTGCGCGCCCCGCGGTCCACCGTCTCGCGCCATGCGGATTGGGCGTCGTCCACCCAGAGGGCGATATCGTGTACGCCGTCGCCGTGCAGGCCGACGAGTTCGCTGACCGGATGGTCGGAGTGGAGCGCCGTGGTCAGGACGAAGCGGATTTTGCCCTGCTGCAGGACATACGAGACGCGGTCGCGCGTGCCGGTTTCCGGTCCGCGGTAAGCCGCCAGGCGGAACCCGAAGGCCGTGCGATAGAAGTGCGCGGCCTGGCGGGCGTTTCCGACGTAGAACTCGACGTAGTCCGTCCCGTTCAGGGGCAGGAAGTCTTTTTCAATCGGCGCGGGATGCTCCAGCGTTTGCGGCATAGGTTCTCCTCATGGCCTCGATGCACAGGCGATTATCCTCGTCCGTGCCGGTGGAAATGCGCAGGCAGTTGGGCAGGCCGAAAGCCGCCAATGGCCGGATGACAACGCCCTGCGCCAGCAGTTCCTCGAAGACACGCGCGGCGTCCCCGGCGGAAGGCAGGACGGTCATCAGAAAATTCGCTTCGGAAGGGACCACCGTCATTCCGAGGTCCTCCAACCCCTCCCGCAAGTAGCGCATTCCGCGCGCGTTCAACTCGAGCGAGCGGTGCAGAAACTCCTTGTCGGCGAGGGCCGCGACGCCGGCCGCCTGCGCGGGAGTGGAGGGCTCGAACGGAAGTTTTACCTTGAGCAGGTTGCGGATCAATTCCTCGTGGGCGAAACCGTAGCCGATGCGCGCTCCGGCAAGTCCATAGATCTTCGAGAAGGTGCGCAGCGTGATCACGTTGTCGTAGCGGTAGTGCATGGAATCCGGGTACTTCGGATTATCCTTCGCGTACTCGAAGTAGGCCTCGTCGAGGATGATCAGGACCCGTTCCGGCACGTGCCGGTAGAAGTCGTCGAACTGGTGCCTGGTAAAAATAGTGCCGGTCGGATTGTTGGGGTTCGCGAGATAGACGATCTTCGTGTGCTCGTTGATGGCGGCCGCCAGCGCGGGCAGGTCGTAGCGCCAGTCGCAATAGGGTACGGTCCGATACTTCACGCCGCGGGAGCGCGCCAGCACCTGGAAGCCGATGAAGGCCGCCTCGGTGGTCAGCACCTCATCTTCGTCGCAGAGGAGGGTCCGGATGATATTGGACATGATGCCTTCCGAACCGCTGCCGGCAATGACGTTCTCCAGTTTGAGGTCGAACTCCCGCGCCAGCACCTCGCGGAGGTCGAGCCCGCCGTTCGGGTAGAAGTTCAACCCGGTCAGCACGCGGGTCATGGCTTCCACCGCCTTCGGCGAGGTTCCCAGGGGATTTTCGTTAGACGCCAGCTTGGCGATGTGCTCGAGGCCGTACTGCTTCCGGACCGACTCAATCGTCCGTCCGGCTTCGTACGGCCTCAGCGATTCGATATACGGCGGAACAAGTGGCACCGCTTCTATTTTACAGACGATACCTCTCTCCGGGCCGCCTTAGACGGACAAGAGCCGCTGGAAAAAGGAACGGTATTTCTGCAGTGCGATGCGCAGATCCTCCGTGTTTACGTCCTCTCCCCGGGCCCACTGTTGCTCGAGTCCCTCTCTGGCCGAGGCGAAGCTCTCTGCCAGCCGTTTGATGGCGAGCGCCACCAGTTCGTCGGCCTGTTGAACGGACGAGCGCGGCTCGTCCACGAATCCGGTCTGGACGCGGTCCCACCGGTTGCGCAGATCCTGGACAAAATCGGCAGGCAGCAAAGGCTCATTCGAGCGTTCGCGAGCCTCGCCTCTGCCGGCGAGATCGGCGGTTGAAACGTGTTCTTCGACCCTGTTCATAACTCCCTCCTTGGCCCGGTTGCATGGGCTTCGAGTAACTCGTCGAAGAGATCGCGATAGTGCACCAGGCCCTTACGGAGATCCTCCGTGCTTGCCTGTTCGCTCCTGAGGGCGACCTCATGCGCGGCCCGGTAGTTCTGTACAACGCGCGGATGATCGACGGACAAGTCTTCGGCTCGACGGTCGAAGTCGGCCATCGGGTATCCGCGCGCGAGCATCAGTTCGGAAACCAGCCGGTCCGCATCCTGGATGGCCTTCAAGGGGCTGTCCACGAATTCGTTCTGTGTTTGAAGCCACTGATCGGCGAAGCGGTCGCGCTCCTCCGGCAGAAGCCGGCGGATTTGTACGTTTTGCATCCGCTTCTGACGGTTCAGAAGGGCATCCTCGGCGCCGGCGCGGCTGCCGTGGGCGCGAACCGCTTCGTCGTACTCCGGGCCGAAGCGCGACTGAAGCCTTGCGGAACGGTTTCTATTCCAAAGCAGCCAGAATACGATCGCGAGTATGATGACGACACCGGCGATAATCGCTGCTCCAATTGCTGGGGACATGCCAGTACTCCTCGCAGAACGGAAATGCACATTGGCTGCCACCGGCGGGGGGGCCGCAGCGAACTGATGCGCGAAAGGGAACAGTTGGCGGCGATCTGCGTGCGGGCCGGCAGTTTTTGGCGGCTGGTAGAATAGAGACAAAATGATCCAGACTCTATTCGGCTCCGTGGAACAAGAGCCAACCCTGCTCGAGAAATTGAAGAGCGGCGTGCAGAAGACCCGGGCGGGCCTCGTGACGGCGCTCGAGGATGCTGTCAAGGGCAAGAAGGAGATCGATGCCGACCTTCTCGATGAGCTCGAATCCACCCTCATTTCGGCCGATATCGGGGTGCGCACGACGGAAGAGATCCTGGCGCGCATCCGGGAACGTGTGGCGCGGCACCAGTTGAACGATGCCGCGGAACTGAGGGGCCTGATTCGCGAGCAACTGCTGGAAATTCTTTCGGCCAGCGAACGCGCGCCGGCACGCGTATCCGAGCCGCCGGCCGTCATTCTGGTTGTGGGGGTGAACGGTTCCGGCAAGACCACCACCATAGGCAAACTGGCGAGCCGCTTCAAGGCCGAGCAGCGATCGGTGCTGCTGTGCGCGGCGGACACGTTCCGGGCAGCCGCGATCGAACAACTGGAAATCTGGGGTACGCGGACCGATACCCCGGTTATCCGCCAGGGGCCGGGCAGCGACCCCAGCGCGGTTCTCTTCGATTCCCTGAACGCGGCGAAGGCGCGGAAGTCGGACTATGTGATCGTGGACACCGCCGGGCGGCTCCAGACCAAGGAAAACCTGATGGCGGAGTTGCAGAAAATGAGCCGGACCGCCAAAAAGGTAATTCCGGAAGCGCCGCATGAGGTGCTGCTGGTGCTCGACGCCACCACCGGGCAGAACGGCCTCGAACAGGCGCGCAAGTTCACCGAGACCTCCGGGGTTACCGGGATTGTGCTGACCAAGCTCGACGGCACGGCGAAGGGTGGGATCGTAGTCGCGATCGCCCGCGAGTTGGACCTGCCGATCCGCTACATCGGCGTGGGCGAGCGGGTGGACGACCTGCTGCCCTTCGATTCCGAGAAGTTTGTGGAATCTCTTTTCGCCGAATGACCGAAAACATTTTCATACGCGAGGCGCTGGAACTGGCGCGACGCGGCCGTGCGCTCGCCAGCCCTAACCCCATGGTCGGGGCCGTGGTGGTGCGGGACGGCAGCGTGATCGGCCGCGGGTTCTACACCTGGGAGGGCTTGCGCCACGCGGAAGTGGCCGCGCTGGCGGAAGCGGGCGAACAGGCTCGCGGCGCGACCGTCTATCTCAGCCTGGAACCGTGCTCGCACCAGGGCCGGACGCCGCCGTGTGCGGACGCCCTGATTAGGGCGGGGGTAAAGCGGGTCGTCGCCGCCATGCAGGACCCAAACCCGCTGGTGGCCGGGGATGGCTTCCGCAAACTGCGCGCGGCGGGGCTCGAGGTGGAAATTGCCTCGGAGTTTACGGCCGAAGCGGAAAAGCTCAATGAGGCGTTCGGCTATTTCATGCGCACCGGACGGCCGCTGGTGACGCTCAAGGCCGCCATTACTCTCGACGGCAAGATTTCGGCTCCGGATGACAATCGCGGCTGGATCACGAGCGAGCGGGCCCGCGGGCACGTCCAGGAACTGCGGCACGATCACGACGCGATCCTCACCGGGATCGGCACTGTCCTGGCGGACGATTGCGCGCTGACCGACCGCACGGGAGTACCTCGGGCGCGGCCGCTGCTGCGGATCGTGATGGATTCGCAAATGCGGCTGCCGCTCGATTCCAAGATGGTCCGCGGCGCGGCGGACGATCTGGCGGTGGTCACGACCTCGGCTTCCTCTCCCGAGCGGCGTAAGGCCATAGAATCGCGCGGCATTCCGGTCCTGGTGTTCGATGGGCCCGGGGGCCGGGCCGACCTGGCCGCCACGGTTGCCTGGCTGGCGCGGCAGAAATACCTCTCTCTGATGATCGAAGCGGGGAGTAAGCTGAACTGGTCGGCGCTCGAAAGCGGGTGCGTAGACCGCATCTTCTTCTACTATGGCCCGAAGATCCTGGGGGGCCTCGAGGCGTTGCCGCTGGCCGGAGGAATCGGGCGGCGTCGCAGGGCGGATGCCATCGCGATCCGCGGCGTCACGATTCACTCCATTCCGCCGGACGAGTTTGCCGTGGAGGGCTATGTTCACCGGGATAGTTGAGGAGCTGGGCACGGTGGAGTCCGTGGAGAGCCGGGCTGCCGGCGCCCGCATCAAGGTACGCTGCTCGACCGTGATGGGCGACATGACCGAGGGCGCGAGTATCGCGGTGAACGGTGTCTGCCTGACCGCGGTGGATCTGCGGCCGGCGGGGTTCTTCGCGGATATGGCGCCCGAAACGCTCAAGCGCAGCAACCTCGGTGCATTGCGCGCCGGGTCGCGAGTCAACCTGGAGCGTCCGCTCTCTCCGAGCGGCCGGCTCAGCGGACATATCGTACAGGGGCACGTGGACGGCACCGGCGAGTTCCTGGCGCTCGAAGCGTTAGGTGACGAGAATTGGTGGCTGAAGATCCGGGTCCCCGCGGAACTCGATCCTTACCTGGTCTTCAAGGGGTCGATTGCGATCGACGGGATCAGCCTGACCATCGCCGCGCTGGAAGGCGACGTCCTCTCGGTCACGATCATCCCGCACACCTTCCGCAACACGACGCTGGGAAGCTACCGGACCGGGGACAAAGTGAACCTGGAGTGCGACGTTCTGGCGAAGCACGTAGAGAAGCTGCTGCGGAAGCTCGATTTGAAGAAGGGGCTGACGGTCGAGGGGTTGAAGGAGAACGGGTATTAGACCGGCCCGCTCCCTTACAGCGCCGCGGCTGTAAGGGAGCGGGCAAGTCCGCTAGCTGATCGGCGTGGGGCGGCGCTCCGCCTGATCGAGGATCATAGTCTGAAGCGCTTCGAGGGCTTCGACGACGCGCTCCACCAAGTCGTCCGTCTGGGCGGCGGCGGTGCGGACCGACTCCACTGCCTTCGCCTGGATTTGCAGCGACTGTTCGTATAGCCTGAGTTCGGCGGTGACGCTTTCGCGCAGGCCGGCCGCCTTCTGGTCCATGTTCTCCAGCGTCTGCTCGATTCTCTGAAGCCGTTCGTTGCCGGCGATCACGCTATTTTCGAGCGCGCTCAGCCGCTCGGCGATCGCCGACCGCTCGTCCCCGGCGGCGGCCACTTCGCTGCGCAACGTGTTCAGGGCCTCGCCGGCCGAGCGTTCCAGGGCGGCGACGCTGTTCTCGTGCATCTCCAGACTTGCGGCGAAGCGCGATTCCAGTTGCCTGATCTCGCCACGGAATGCGGTTTCGAGCGCTTCCCAGCCGGGCGCCGCGGGCGCTTTGGCGCGGCGGGCCGCGACGCTCAGCAGCTTCATTTCGAGCATCAGCTTCTGGATGCGCTGGAAGCGTGCGGACGGGTCTTTCGCGAGACAACCGGAAAGCACGCGGTCCACCGCGGGGCTGCCCGACGATGGGGGTTCCGTGTGCGCCAGCGCATTCGCCAGGTTTTCAGGGCCGTCGCCCTCGAACGCGCGCCGCCCGGTCAGCAACTCGTAGAGAACGGCGCCGAACGAGAAGATATCGCTTCGCGCATCGGGCTGGGCGCCTGAAAGCAGTTCCGGCGCCGTATACGGAGTGATCTTTCCGTGTTCGAACAGCGCCAGAAGCTCCACCGAGCTTCCATTGACCACGATTTGCGACGGAGTGAGCGCGCCGTAAGCGCCTCCGGCGTCATGAATTCTTCTGAGTGCCTCCGCCAGGCCAAGCGCGTGGCTGAGGGCGTCGGTTACGGGCATCCTGCCCGCCCCAAGGATCTGGGCAAGGGTTTGCGGTTCCTGCACGTTTGTCACGAAACTGGTCACGAGGCCTCCGTCCTTAGAAGTAAATCAGGAAGCGGCGGCGGGTTCAAGTAAACAGGAGGTAACGTTGCCCAAAATGAGAGTACCAGCCATCGGTTAACCATCGATAACGTCGCGGAAGAATTGCAGGGAGCGCGCGGCGCAGATCTCCCATCGAAACTGGCGCGCGCGGAGCCGTCCCGCGGCGGATAACCCGGCCCGGAGCGATGGCTCGAGAAGCAACCGCTGCAGCGCATCGCGCAACTCCGACTGGCTGCGCGGATCCACCAGAATTGCCGCCTCGCCCGCCACTTCAGGCAGCGAGGAGACGTTCGAGGTGAGGACGGGCACTCCCGCGGCCATGGCCTGCACCACGGGAAAGCCGAAGCCCTCGTAAAGGGACGGGTATACGAAGACAACCGCACCTGCCGTAAGCGGAGGCAGGTCGGCTTCCGGGAGATAACCCAGGTAGCGGCGCCGGCGAACCCGGGCGAGAGTAGCGGCCGGAGCCCATCCCTGCGGTCCCGCGAGCACCAGCTCGAACTCCTCCCGGAGACTGCCGGGCAGCGCCGCCCAGCCATCCAGCAGCAGATCCAGGTTTTTGCGGGGCTCGATGGTGCCGACGAACAAGACGTATGGCCGCTTCAGGCCGTAGCGCGCCCGAACCTCGTCGACGGCGCTTCGATCGACGTCGTAGAACGCCGGGGCGACGCCGGAGTGGATCACGGCGATCTTTTCCGGCGGAATCCCAAGCACGCGTACGGCATCGTCGCGCGTTGCCGCCGAGACCGCAATCAGGCGGTGCGCGCGCCGGGCGAGTGCGGCGAGGGCGGAATCGGCGCGGCGGTTTGCGGAAGGGTGCAACTCGGGCATGATCCAACTGGTCAAGTCGTGAAGGGTGGCGGTGAGCCGGGGACGCCGCGGCGGATTGCGAACCAGGCTGCTGGCATGAAACACGTCCGCGGGTCCGGCCATCCAATCGAGTGTGGGGATCCGGGCGTAGTTGGAAAGGGCGAGGGCGCCGAGGGCGACGGTCGTCTTCGCGCGGCCTACAACGGAGCGTTCGTGAGTGAGCCGCGCGAGTTCGCCGATCTCGGGTATGGTGCGGATCTCGCCCGGCGCCGCGGCCTTGCGGAGATGCTCGATCCAGTAATAGAGATAGTTCTTGACGCCGGCGCTGCGAATCAGCAGAGGAACGGCGTCGATGACGATCCGCATTGTACCCAGTATGTGATAACATAGCGCTTTATGGCAGCAGCCGCCGTCGTCAGGCATCACCATCATCACCATCGTGCCGAAACGCGACGGGCGCTGTTCTGATTTGGACTCACAGCGAGATTCGAAATAGCGCCCGCCGCGAAAACGGCGGGCTTTTTGTTTTTGTGCTCGACATGAACTTAGACTTCGAAAAGTCGGATGGATTGATCACCGCCGTCATTCAGGATCACGCGAGCGGGCGCGTCCTGATGGTCGGCTACATGAATGAAGAGGCTTTCCGCAAAACCGTGGAGACCGGTTTCGCGACCTTCTATTCGCGTTCGCGGAAGAAGCTCTGGCTGAAGGGCGAGAGTTCCGGACACCGGCTCGCGGTGAAGGAGATTGCGACCGATTGCGACCGCGATGCGGTGCTGGTGAAAGTCGAAGCCCTCGGTCCGGGCGTGTGCCACGAAGGCTATCAGAGCTGCTTTTACCGCCGGCTGGACGGCGGCGAGTGGAAAATTTCCGAGGAGCGATCTTACGATCCGGCCGCGGTTTACGGAGGCAAAGCGTGAAGCTCAAGCTCGGGATTCCCAAGGGCTCGCTCGAAAACGCCACCATCGACCTCTTCCGGCGGGCGGGCTTTTCGATCACCACCAGCAGCCGCTCGTATTTCCCCGGGATCGACGATCCGGAGATCGAATGCATGCTGATCCGCGCGCAGGAGATGGCGCGGTACGTGGACGATGGCATTCTCGATGCGGGATTGACCGGCCGCGATTGGATCGAGGAGAACGAAGCGTCGGTGGTCGCGGTGGCCGACCTGATTTATGCGAAGCAGAGCTTCGGGAAGGTCCGCTGGGTCCTCGCCGTGCCGGAGGCCTCGGGCTTTCAATCCGTGAAGGATCTGGAGGGCAAGATCATCGCCACGGAACTGGTTGCGACGACTAAGCGGTACCTGGCCGCCCACGGCGTCAAGGCGAAGGTGGAGTTCAGTTGGGGCGCTACGGAGGTCAAGCCGCCAGTGCTGGCGGACGCCATCGTCGAGGTCACCGAGACCGGCTCTTCGCTGCGCGCCAACAAGCTGAAGATCATCGATACGGTGCTCGAATCGAACACGCAGCTTATCGCCAATCGCGAGTCCTGGGAGGACCCGGCGAAACAGCGCAAGCTGCTCGATATCAAAATGCTGCTCGAGGGCGCCATCAACGCGCTCGGCAAAGTCGGGCTGATGCTCAATGTCCACAAGGACTGCCTCGCCGCCGTGCTGGGCGTGCTGCCGGCGCTGAAGCGGCCCACCATTTCGCACCTCAGCGATGAGGAGTGGCTCGCGGTCAACACCATTCTGAATGAATCCACCGTGCGCGACATCATCCCGCGGCTCAAGCAGGCGGGAGCGCAGGGAATCGTGGAATATCCGTTGAACAAAATCGTCCTGTGATCCGCATACTGGAAAGCAAAGATATCGGCCGCCTGCTGGCTCGCAAGGCGGCGCGCTTCAGCGAAGCCGAGGCGGTGGTGCGCCCGATTCTGGATGCCGTCCGGACCCGCGGCGATAAGGCGCTGCTTGAGTTCGCCCGCAAGTTCGATGGCCTGACGCGCAAGTCGGTCCGGGTGCCCGCGGCCGAACTGGATACGGCGCTCATGAACCTCGCGCCGGAGTTCCGCCGTGCGGCCGAAACCGCCGCTGCCAACATCCGGGCTTACGCCGAACGGCAGATGCCGCCGGAGTGGAGCCGCGAGTTCCGCCCCGGCTTACGGCTCGGGCAGATTGTGCGGCCGCTCGATACGGTGGCGGCTTACATTCCCGGCGGCCGGTACCCGCTTCCTTCCACGCTGCTGATGACGGTGGTGCCGGCACAGGTGGCTGGCGTGCCGAATGTATGTGTCGCCTCGCCGCATCTCGTTCGCGAAGTATTCGCGACGGCGGCGCTGCTCGGCGTGAACAACGTGTTCCAGATGGGCGGCGCGCAGGCGATTGCAGCGTTCGCGTTCGGCACGCGCACTGTGCCTCGGGCGGACCGCATTGTCGGCCCCGGCAACATCTACGTCGCGGCAGCCAAAAAGCTGCTGGCCGGTGAGGTCGGAATCGACTTTGTTGCCGGCCCCACCGAAATTCTTATGATTGCCGCGGAGGGCGATCCGCGCCACATCGCGGCGGATATGCTGGCGCAGGCGGAGCACGACGTGGACGCTTCGGCGGTGCTGCTGACCACATCGAAGCGGCTGGCCTCGGCGGTTGCCAAAGAGTTGGATCGCCAACTGGCCGTGCTTCCGACCGCCGCGGTAGCCGCGAAGTCGATTGCCCGCAACTCGGCAATCATCCTGGTGCGCTCGCTCGAAGAAGCCGTCGAGATCTCTAACCGCTTCGCGCCCGAGCATCTCAGTATTCCCGATTCGGCGCTGCTCGCCAAGGTGAAACATGCCGGCAGCGTGTTCGTCGGACCGAACAGCCCCGAGGCCGCGGGGGATTACGCATCCGGCCCCAACCACGTGCTGCCCACCAGCGGCGCCGCCCGGATTCGCGGCGGCCTCTCCGTCATGGACTATCTCAAAGTGATCTCCGTTCAGGAACTTTCCGCGGCGGCCCTGGCCCGCATCGGCCCCGCCATTACGACACTCGCCCGCGCCGAGGGCCTGGAAGCACACGCGCGCTCGGTGGAGGTACGAACCGGCCGCAGCGCCGCAACCGTGAAGGAGCGGACAGACCGATGAGAGCCCACAAACTTCCCAAGGGCGCGATCCGCCCCCGTGCCGCCGTGCAGGCGATGGCGCCGTACTCTCCGCCGACCGGCGGGCGCGGCGGGAAACTGCGGCTCGACTTCAACGAGAACACGGTCGGCTGTTCGCCCCACGTGATAGAAGCGATTCGGGAGGGCCTCACGCGCGAATGCCTGGCGGTCTATCCCGAGTATGGCGAGGCAAAAGAGGCGGTCGCCGCTTATTTCGGGGTGGCACCCTCGCAGTTTGTCTTTACCAACGGCACGGACGAAGCCATTCAGGTGTTCATCAACGCTTACGTGGATGACGGGCAGGAAGTGGTTCTGCTGAAGCCTTCCTATGCGATGTACCGCTTTTACGCGGAAGTCGCCGGCGCCCGGATCAAGGAAGTCGCATACCCGTGGCCCGATATGGAGTTCCCGCTTCAGGAGGTGCTGGACGCGATCACGCCCGAGACCCGGGCGGTGCTCCTGGCGAATCCGAACAATCCGACCGGGACGGGTGTCGGGCTGCTCGGAATCGAGCGCATTCTGCACCGCGCACGCAAAGCGGTTGTGCTGGTGGACGAGGCGTATTACGAGTTCTGCGGGGTCACCGCGCTGCGAGAAATCGAACGCGTTCCGAACCTGTTCGTCTGCCGCACATTCTCTAAGGTTTTCGGGATGGCGGCGATGCGGCTGGGGTGCCTCTTTTCGCACGAAGCGAATGTATCCTACCTGCACAAAGCGCAGTCGCCGTACAGCGTGAATTCGGTGGCGGTGCTCGCGGCTCAGGCGGCGCTCGAAGACCGGCAGTACGTCGAAACGTATGTAGCCGAGGTGCTGGCGGCGCGCGAACTGCTGTGCGTGGGGCTGGAAAAGCTGGGCATCCGGTACGTGCCGAGTTCGGCGAATTTCGTCCTGGGCGAATTCGGGCGGCGGGCGATCGAAGTGCGAGACGGGCTGCGCGGGCAGGCGATCCTGGTCCGCGACCGCAGCTACGAAGCGCCGGGCTGCGTCCGCATCACGGTGGGAACGCGCGAACAGACGTGCCGGCTGCTGGCCGCGCTCGAGGAGATCTGGAACCGATGAGCCGGCCGCTTCTGATTTTCGACATGGACGGCGTCCTGGTGGACGTAACTGAGTCGTATCGCGAGACCGTCGCCCGCACGGTGGAGCATTTTACGGGCGGGAAGCCCACCAACCAACAGATTCAGGACTATAAAAACCAGGGCGGATGGAACGATGACTGGCAGCTTTCGCACCACCTCGTGACCAGTCACGGTGTTCCCGCCCCGTTTGAAGAAGTGAAGGCGTACTTCCAGTCCATTTTCCTGGGCAACGGCAGCGACGGCCTGATGCTTCGGGAACAGTGGGTCGCCAGGCCCGGCACGCTCGAAAAGCTCAATCGCGCTTTCCAGTTCGCCATTTTCACGGGCCGCCCGAAGGAGGACGCGCGCATCACGCTCGACCGTTTCGCCCCCGAGCTGGTGTTCGATCCGATCATGGGCATGTACGAGGTCGAGCGCCACAAGCCGGATCCGGACGGTCTGCTGCGCATCCTGAGAAACGATCCGGCCGGCACGTTCTTCTACGTGGGGGACAGCGTGGATGACGCCCGCGCGGCGAAGGCGGCGCGCGTACCGTTCATCGGGATCGCCGCACCCTCGAACCCGCTCTACATCGACCTGGTTTTCCTGTTTCAGGAAGAGGGCGCCTACGCCATCGTGGACGACATCAACTATCTCGAAGAGGTGTTCACGTCATGAGAAGCGCCGCCCTGGAGCGCAACACCAAGGAGACGCGGATTTCCGGCAGCCTGAAAATCGAGGGCCGGGGGCGCTATGAGATTGCCACCGGGATCCGCTTCTTCGATCACATGCTGGAGTTGTTCGCCAAACACGGCGGCTTCGACCTGAAGCTCCAGGCCGATGGCGACCTCGACGTGGACCAGCACCATACGGTCGAGGACGCCGGCATCGTGCTCGGGCAGCTGTTTTCAAAAGCGCTGGCCGACCGCAAAGGCATCAATCGCGCCGGCTACTTCGTTCTGCCGATGGACGAAACGCTGGCCGTGGTTGCGCTGGACCTGGGCGGCAGGCCCGCGCTGGTCTACAAAGACCGAGTCAAGGTGAGGCTGGTGGGTGACCTGCAATCCGAGCTGGTGGAGGATTTCTTCGGCGGCTTTGTGAATCACGCCGGGGCGAACCTGCACGCCAAGGTGTTGTACGGCCGCTCGAATCACCACAAGATCGAAGCCATTTTCAAATGCTTCGCCCGGGCGATGAAGTACGCCTGCTCGAAAGACGCGCGCTTGAAAGACCAGCTACCCTCCACCAAGGGGCTGTTATGATCGCCATTTTCGACTACGGCGCCGGAAACCTGCGGTCCGTGCAGAACACGCTGGCCGAGGTCGGCTGCGAGTACACGCTGGTGCGCGATGCCGCAGGCCTGCGCGCGGCATCGAAGATCATTCTTCCGGGCGTTGGCCATTTCGGCCAGATGATGCGCGCGCTCGACTCGCTGGCCGTTCGCGACACGTTTCGCGAGCGCATCGCGGCCGGGGTTCCGTTCCTGGGCATCTGCCTCGGAATGCAGGCCCTCTTCGAAACCAGCGAGGAAGCGCCCGAGTGCGAAGGTTTCAGAGTGTTCCCCGGGATCGTGAAGCGGTTCCCGGCCGAGGCGCGGGTGCCGCACATGGGCTGGAACGAACTCGAGGTCCGGGCGGGGTCGAGGCTTCTGGGCGGCTTGCCCTCAGGGCCGTACGTCTACTTCGCCCACAGTTACTACGCGCCGGAGACTCCGGATCGGGCGGCCTGCTGCACGTACGAGGTGCGCTACACCGCCGCGATCGAGGCAGGGAACGTCCACGGCGTTCAGTTTCACCCGGAGAAATCGGGGGCCATCGGTTTACAGATTATGCGGAACTTTCTGGGCCAGGCATGTTAGCGAAACGAATTATCCCCTGCCTGGATGTCACCGCCGGGCGGGTGGTGAAGGGCGTCAATTTCGTAAACCTGCGGGACGCGGGCGATCCGGTTGAACTGGCGGACCGGTACAATCGCGACGGCGCCGACGAACTGGTCTTTCTCGATATAACGGCATCGAGCGACGCCCGTGAGATCATGGCGGACGTGGTGGCCCGCACCGCGCGCAAGGTGTTCATCCCGCTCGCCGTCGGCGGCGGCATACGCTCGGTCGCGGACGCGCGCGGGATTCTGATGTCCGGCGCGGACAAGGTCTCGGTCAATACCGCGGCGGTCCGCCGTCCCGAACTGATCACCGAACTTTCCCTCGAATTCGGGGCACAGGCGGTGGTGCTGGCGATCGATGCCAGGCGCCTTGCGGCGGGGAAGTGGCACGTCTACACGCGCGGCGGGCGAGACGACGAAGGGATCGACGCTGTCGCCTGGGCAGCGCGCGGCGAGGAACTGGGCGCCGGAGAAATTCTGCTGACCTCGATGGATACCGATGGCGTCCAGACCGGCTTCGATTGCGAACTCACGCGAGCCGTTTCGCGCGCCACCAAGGTTCCGGTGATCGCGTCCGGAGGTGCGGGCGAGCCCGAACATTTCGTCCGCGTGCTCACCGAAGGTTGCGCCGATGCCGCGCTGGCGGCTTCGATTTTCCATTACGGCACTTACACCGTGAACCGGTTGAAGGAAGCGCTCGACCGGCGCGGCATCCCGGTGAGGCCGCAACAGTGATCATCCCCTGCATCGATCTCATGGACGGCAAGGTCGTCCAACTGGTTCAGGGCCGCGAGAAGGCGCTCGAAGGCGACTCGCCCGAGGTCATGCTCGAACGGTTCGCCGGTTTCCCGCAGATCCAGGTGATCGATCTCGATGCCGCCATGGGGCGCGGATCGAACGACGCGCTGGTCCGCATGCTGGCCTCGCGCGCCGTGACGCGCGTCGGCGGCGGCGTGCGGACGGTGGAACGCGCAGAAGCGCTGATCGGGCAGGGCGCGCACCGGGTCATCGTGGGCACTTCCGCGTTCACGGCGACCGGCATAGACGCGCCGCTGCTGGCCGCGATGCGCGATGCCATCGGCCGCGAGCGTCTGATCGTTGCGGTCGATTCGAAGGGGGGCCGCATCGTCGTCAAGGGTTGGCAGGAAGCCACCACCCTGACCGCCGAACAGGTTCTTGCGGATCTCGAACCCTACTGCTCCGGATTCCTCTGCACGTACGTGGATAAGGAAGGCATGATGCAGGGCACGGATCTTGCGTGGTTCGGCCGCCTGCGCGCCGCAACGTCGCTTGAACTGACGGCGGCCGGCGGCATCACGACCCTCGAAGACATCCGCGCGCTGGAAGGAATGAACATCCACGCGGCACTCGGCATGGCGATCTATACCGGACGGCTGAAGCTGGAAGATTTGCGACCGCTCCCTTCCCCGCCGGGCTAGAAGATCCCATTGACTATTTCAGCCCGTGGCGGCAGTTGTGGAGGTTGGGGAGACCGCCAGCCAGTTTCCGGTCGATGATGCCTTCGCCGTGAACGGCAGCGCGCCGCCGTTGACTGAGGCTCGAACTGTCCGTGACGCCGGAGGCGGTCCGCCCGGGGCGAAGCTCATCGAAATAGCCCGACTTTCGCACTTGCAAAGCCGTTTCACAATCCGCTGAACCTCTTCCAATGCCCCCGCCGAGGCGTCGATATTGGAGGACCGCAGCCGGGCGCAGACCAGGTGCTCGTCAATGAAGATGTACAACGGCAGATAGCAATAACAGCCGTAGTAGCCATGGAAAAACCGCCCTTCCTGCTCTCCATGCACGGGATCGTCGGTAGCATCCAGATCCACCACGATGCGCTTGGGTTGGCGCGTCTGGGCCTGGATGTAGAGATCCACCAACAGGCCGTCCACGGCTGCTTCGTCCATGACGATCTTCTTGTAGCGGGCCTCGGGCTTGGCATCCGCCGGCGTCAACTCCAGCCGGTTCAAGGTGCTCTTGCCCGCTCCAGCTTTGCCCCGGTCCTGCTCGCGCCGCCGGCGTTCGCCTTCCACATCCCGCTTGCCCGACAGCAGCGCCAACAAGGGATCTTGCCGCAGCTGATCGTGATCGTTCAGATCTTCGCAGCCCAAGGCGATCCCGTACACGCGCTGTCGCACCAGCTCACTGACGCTGTGTTCTACCAAGTTCGCTCGCCGGTAGTCGTGAAAACACGCGGCGAACTGGCGCAAGATGCCGGTACGTTTGTTCCACGGGGCGTAACGACAGCGCACCGGCCTCCGTGGTGATCTGTCCGCCATCGAACCGGCCACCACGTCACGCGAAAAACGCGAAAAATGAGGTGCAAACGGGAAGCAAGATCGGGTACACTCTGTCATAGCAAAAGACGCTTTTTCGTTGGTCCTAACTGCTGTGTGGAAACTCAGTTATGCCGTGAAAAGCGGCTTTTGCCATAGTGCGGTGAGAAATCCGGTCCAGGTCGCACACCGGACCGCGAGGGAGATTTCAGATGGATTCCAACTCTTCTTCGAGCATCTGCCGTTGCGACAACTCGGCATAGTAGCCGCCGGCGGCCACCAGTTCCGAGTGGGTTCCCTGTTCGACGATGCGGCCCCGCTCCAGCACCACAATCCGGTCCGCCTGCCGGACGGTCGAAACACGGTGCGAGATCAGAATGACTGTCCGGCCGCGCATTACGCCGGCCAAATGCGTCAGGATGCGCTCTTCGGTGAGCGTATCGACGCTCGAAAGCGCATCGTCCAGAATCAGGATGCGGGGATTGCGCAGGATGGCGCGCGCGATGGCGGTGCGCTGCTTCTGCCCGCCGGAGAGGGTGATCCCGCGCTCGCCGACCATGGTCTCGTAGCCGTTCGGGAAGGCCGCGATATCATCGGCAAGGCCGGCGACGCGGGCGGATTCCCGAATTTGCTCTTCCGTGGCCTTCTCCACGCCGAAGGCGATATTCTCGGCGATAGTAGCGCTGAAAAGGAAGGTTTCCTGCGGAACGAAACCGATCTGCCGCCGGAGGTCGGCCGGGTCGAGGTTCCGGAGATCGACGCCATCCAGCAGCACGCCGCCGCCGGTCGGGTCCATCTGCCGCGGGATCAGAGCGGCCAGCGTGCTCTTGCCGGACCCGGTGTGCCCCACGAGCGCCAGCGTGGTCCCGGCCGGGATTTTCAGAACGATCGAATCGAGCGCCAGGGTGCTGCCGTAATCCATCGAGACGCCGCGGAATTCGATTTCGCCGCGAAAATCCCGGGGCCGCACAGGCTCGGCCGGGGCGGCGATGGTGGGCCGCTCGGCGAGGATCTGGTTGATCCGGGAAAGCGAAGCGCTGCCGCGCTGCATCAGGTTCACCACCCAGCCCAGGGCGATCATCGGCCAGACCAGCATTCCCATGTAGGTGTTGAACATGGCGAAACTGCCGATCGAAATGCGCCCGAGAAGCACCTGCCGGCCGCCGACCCAAAGGACCACCAGGAACGTGGTCCCGATGAGCACTTCGAGCAGCGGCTGAAAGATCCCCTGGATCAGCACGAGTTTCAGGTTCTGGCCGATATACTCCCGGTTCAGCTCCTCGAAACGCCGCAGCTCGGCCTTCTCCTGCACGAAGGCGCGGATCATGCGCACGCCCGACAGGTTCTCCTGGACGCGGCTCGAGATATCCGAGAACATTTCCTGGATGCGCTCGAAGCGGGTGTGGATGGCGCGGCCGGAGACGATCACCGCGAGACTGACCGCCGGCGCCGGGAGTAGGGCGAAGAGCGCCAGGCGCCAGTCGAACGAGACCATGATGGCGATTGCCAGGGCGAACGTCAGGCCCGTTTCGAAGCAGTACATCACGCCGGGACCCAGCATCATGCGAACGGCGTTGAGGTCGTTGGTGGCGCGCGCCATGATGTCGCCGGTGCGTGTGCGCGCGTAATAGTCCGGGGATAAGTCAACCAGGTGGCGGAACAGATCGTTGCGAAGGTCGAATTCAATGTCGCGCGAAACGCCGATCAGGATGACGCGCATCCAGAATTGGAATACGCCCTTGAGGATCGCCAGCCCCGCCAGGTACAAGGCGAACCGCACGAACAGGCTGGAGCCGGCGGCGCCGAACGCGTCCACCGCGCCTTTGATCATGAGGGGCTGAAGGGCCTGCGCCCCGTCCTTGAGGATGAGGCAGAAGAATCCCAGGGCCATGGCGCCGCGATAGCGCCAGAGGTATTTACGGACGGTGGCCAGCGACTCCCACATACTCAGGCGCCCACCGCCGTAGCGATGGTTTTCGATACCTCGATGAATACCGTCTTCAAGCCTTCGCGGCTGTGCCACCACGAATCCGCCGTGAAATACTCGTCCCTGGCGTCCACCACCCGGAACGGCGGACCTCCACCCGCGGCTCGTTCCACCGCCTGAAAGGTGCGGGCCGCACGGCCGCTATGGTAATCGCTGGTCACCAGCAGGAAATTCCGGACGTGGCGGCGGCGCAACTCGCCGACCACCGCCGCCGCTTCCTCCCTGGTCGAAAGCGCGTTATTCGGAAAACGGACGAACCATTCGGAGGGGTAACCCCTGGCGACGGCGAAAGGGATCGCCAGATCGCACTCATAGTGCCCGTACATGCCCGCGGGACCGCTGACGAGGACGGCGGGCACGTAGCCCTGGCGGACCAGGTCCGCGGCCTTCAGAATGCGGTTACCGCGCGCATCGCCCGCCAGAACCACCGCGATTTCCGCCTTCGCCGGGCCGTCGTTGCGGATCAAAGACTTGCCAAGCTCGGTGAGCCACCAAGCGTGCGTCGCACCCGCCAGCAGGGTCAAAATGAGGAAAGCGCCGAGCCAGAGCCCGAACCTGGGGAAACCGCGAGAACCCACCGACTATTTCTCGTCCGTGGAGTTCTTCTGGTCGAGATTGCCGACCGTCTTCAGCCGCTGGTAGAGACGCTCGACCTCGGCCTCGTCTTCCGGCCGGAGAATCCGGTACCGCGGCGGTGGAGCCTGTTTGCGCTCGGTGGCAGGGGCCAACACTTCACCCCAATATTGCCGGTAGGGAATGCCGTCGATCAGGGCATCGCGCGAGAGGCGCCGGAGATGCCGCAGCAGGCTGTTGCAGGCGTCCAAATCGCCGGGGTAGACCAGCATCAGGCGAGAATCATCGAAGAGCGTGATGCGCACGATCAACGGGGAAACCCAACCCGTCCTGTCCAGGCGCCGGATGTCCATCCAGGGGATCACCCGTTTTCCGATTGACAGATAACCCTCGTGAACCTCGACTGCCGGGCGAAAACCGAGCGCGAGCAGAAATCCCGCAGACACGAAAAACAGGCCCGCCGGAATCAAGGCGGGCTGAAACTGGAATTGGAAAGAGAACCAGGCGCACCCGCCGCCCAGAATGATCGCTGTCAAGCCAAACCATCGGTAATGCTGTGCGGGCGAATAGCGAGTCATGGACAACCCCGTCATTTTTTAGACTACTCCCGGGCGCAGAGCCCGTCAATCCGCCTTCGCCAGTTGAATGCCCCTCCACGTGTAATGCACTCCGCTCCAGATTGTGAAACCCACGCAGGGCCATAGCATTGCGGCCGAGAATACATCCAAAATCGTGTTCGAGAGGACATCGCGCGCCATCCAGGTTACGGCTGTGATAATCTGCACGAAAGTCGCAAGCTTGCCCCACATGCTCGGCGGAAACCGGCGGACCGGAGTCGACAACATGATGACCGCCACCGCCAGCAGAATGTAAATATCGCGTCCGAAGATAATGGCCACCACCCACCACGGCAGAATAGACGCCACGGCCAGGGCCAGAAAAACGCCGCTCAGGAGGCATTTATCGGCAATCGGGTCCAGGTAGGCGCCCGCCTGGGTAGAGGACCCGAAGTGCCGGGCAGCCGCTCCGTCCAGCAAATCCGTTAAAGCCGCCACGGCAAATAGCGCCAGTGCGGCGAAATGCCTCCCCCCGACGATGGCCTGGATGATAAACGGAACAAGGGCCAGCCGCAGCAGGGTGAAAGAATTGGGGATGTTAAGCCAACGCGACATCTCTGAGACGAGTTTAACAATCTCAGGCGGACCCGCGGCCCAGGCAAACCCGGAATTTGCCCGTGCCACCGGAAAGGACATTCTGTATGCTTTTGAAAGTTAAGTTAAGCGGAGGCCGGAATCGTCTCAAAAATCTTCAATTCCCCCGCGCCGGCGGAGGGCTTGCAACTGTAGCTTCGACGCGTGATTCCGAAGCGCCCCTTGCAGGCAGAGGTGATTTGCAGGCAGAGGTGATCCCGGTTCGGAATTTCCCGGCCGCGGCCGGGCGCAACATGCCCCGTTCGTAGCCCGTTCGGACGATGGATGGTGGCTTGCCGTGAATGGGAGCTGAAGTGGTCCGCCGCGTTTTAAGAGGCTTGCATGTCCCCAGATCATCGCATCAAACGCGGTTATCGCTGGGCCAGGAGCACGGGCGTCCGTTTCCGCCCTCATTCAGGGGTGGGCCAAGTTCGCGAAGGGCGGTATGACGTCTTGCTGAAGCCGGTCCTAAACAGTCGCTGGAATTTTCTCGAAGTTTTCTAGTTCCCCCGCGCCGGCGGAGGGCTTGCAACTGTAGATCCGAGGCGTAATTCCGAAGCGCTTTTCGTAGGCAGATGCAATCCCGGTTCGGAATTTCCCGACCGCGGCCGGGCGCAGCATGGTCACGGTGCAGCCGCCGAAGCCGCCGCCGGTCATGCGGGATCCGAGGACGTCGTCGATCCCAAGAGCGGTGTCCACGAGGAAATCAAGTTCCTCGCAGCTCACCTCGTAGTCATACTGAAGACTGCGGTGGGATTCCACCAGCAACTTGCCCATCACCGAAAGATCCGCGGTTTCCGCGGCGGCGACGAAGCGGTTCACGCGGTCGTCTTCCGTAACGATGTGCCGGGCGCGGCGGCGAATGACGTCCGGCAGTCCGGCTTCGACCTCCGCGAATTGCGCCGGGGTGACGTCGCGCAGGCTCTCCACGGTTGGGAACCGGTGGCGGATCTTCTCCACGGCTTCCGAGCATTCGCGAACGCGGTCCCGGTAGGCGGAGCCGGAGAGCTCGTGCTTCACCATGGTGTTGACCGCCAGGAAGGTAATGCCGTCCGGCAGAGCCACATCACGGTGCTCCAGGCTGCGGCAGTCGATCGCCACCGCCGAATTCTCCCGCCCGAAAACGGAGATGTACTGGTCCATGATGCCGCAGGGCATACCGACGAATTCGCGCTCCGCCCGCTGGCAGAGTTTCGCCAGTTCCAGCGGGTCGAGCGCCCTGCCGTTGAGGAACGCCAGCGCCGAAGAGACCTCGAGAGCCGCCGATGAACTGAGGCCCGAGCCATCCGGCACGGTGCTGCGGATCAGCAGGTCGGCCGCCTGCACGGCGAAACCGGCGCGGAGCAGTTCACGGGCCACGCCGACCGGGTAGTCTGCCCAATGGCCCTGACGCAGCGCGCCGCCGAGTTCCGAAATCTGGAACTCCCGCATTTCCCGGCGGTCTTCGGAATAAATCCGCAGGCGGCCGTCAGCGGCAGGCGCCGTAGCGACGAACGTGGCCAGGTCCAGCGCCACGGGGCAGACGAACCCCAGGTTGTAGTCGGTGTGTTCGCCGATCAGGTTGACACGGCCGGGCGCGCGGAAGACCCGTAGGCCATCGGCGTGGCCGAAGCGCTCTCGAAATTGTTCGATCATGATTTAGGTTTGCGGGTTCCGGCGGGCCATGACCAGCAGGAAAACGCCAAACACCAGCATACCGATTCCGCAGTAGAGGTTGACGTTCGACTCGGTGAGGGCCGCGCGTGTATCCGGCGCGAATAAGCCCATCCCCAGCAGGATCAAGCCGAGGATCGCGAAGAACCAGCCCGAAGGCACTCTCAAATCCAGCATATTATGCGAACCAGATATTCAACAGCACGACCAGAATGCAAGCCACTACTGCCAGCGGCGCGGGGCGCTGGTACCAATTTGCCTTGGAGTCGAATGGAATCTTGGTCAGGCCATAGACCAGCCCTTCCAGTTCCTTCTCCTCGCGAGGCGCGGTCATCATGCTGACCACTACGGTCACCACCAGGCAGGTGGTAAATGCCATGATGGCGATCCAGAAATTCTGCGCCATTACCGAGGGGAACGTCTGGAGATGGCCGAAGATACCACCCTTGCCTTCCGCCACCGTGAATCCCCAGGTGAGGGAGGCCGCGACCGTTCCGGAGACCAGCCCGCTGAAGGCGCCGTGCCCGGTGGACCGTTTCCAGAACATGCCGAGCACGAAGGTGGCGAACAGCGGGGCATTCACGAACCCGAAGACCAACTGCAGCAGGTCCATGATGTTGTTGTAGGACTGCGCCAGGTAGGCGGCGCCGATCGAAAGCGCAACGCCTACGATGGTGGTCGCGCGGCCCACGTTCAGGTAGTGCCGGTCCGGCATGCCCTTCCGGATGTAGCTCTGGTAGATGTCGTAGGTCCAGACGGTGTTGAACGCGGTGACGTTGCCCGCCATGCCGGACATGAACGAGGCCATCAGCCCGGTGAGCCCCACCCCCAACATTCCGGCGGGGTAGAATTTCGCCATCAGGGTCGTGATCACCTGGTCGTAATCCGGGCCGCCGTTCGCCTTCAACGGCAGCGCGTAGCCCACGTTCATGTTGGCGAGCGCCAGCGCCGCGATGCCGGGAAGGATCACGATGAACGGCAGCAGCATTTTGGGAAACGTGCCGATGATCGGGGTCATGCGCGCTTCGGACATCGACCTCGCCGCCATGGCCCGCTGCACCACCAGGAAATTCGTGCACCAGTAGCCGAACGAGAGCACGAAGCCCAGGCCGGCCACCATCCCGAAGATTTCCACGCCCATCGGGTTCTGGCTGGCGCTGCCCATGTAACCCCAGGCGTGGGTCATCACTGTGCCGGGTTGCCCGGTCGGCAGCGTCATCGCGCTCAGTCGATGCGAAATGCCGCCCCAGCCGCCTGCCTTCATTACCGAGAGAATCGCGAGCGGCGCGAAGCCGGCGACGATCAGCAGGAATTGCAAAACCTCGTTGTAGATCGCGCTCGTCAGTCCGCCGAGGAAGGTGTAGATGAGAACGATGACCGCCGAAGCCAGGACGGATGTCGTGAAGTTCCACCCCAGCACCAGCTCGAGAAGCAGCCCCAGGGCGTACATCGAAATCCCGGAGGAGAAGATGGTCATCACCGCGAAGGTGAAGGCGTTGTACGCGCGAGTCTTCTCGTCGTACCGCATTTTCAAATATTCGGGGACAGAACGGGCCTTGCTGCCGTAGTAGAACGGCATCATGAACAGGCCCATAAAAATAATGGCGGGAATGGCGCCGATCCAATAGAAGTGCGCCGTCATGATCCCGTACTTGGCCCCGGAAGCCGACATCCCGATCAGTTCCTGTGCGCCGAGATTCGCGGCGATGAACGCGAGGCTCGTAATCCAGACGGGTACGCCGTGGCTGGAAAGCAGGAAGTCGCCGCTGGTGGAGATCTTCTTCCGAAGTCTCCAGCCGATGCCTAAAACGAAGGCGAAATACAGCGCGAGGATGAGGTAATCAACCGCCGCGAGTTTCACTAAACCGCTCCTGAATGCAACGTGGTCTCAGACAAAGAACACATGAGTCTAGCACACGCCTACGAGAAACGCGTGCGTTTCCAAAGCAGTGCGCCGCAGACCACCAGGAAGACGATGCTGGCGCAGATCAGCAGCGCCATCCACACCGGGTTCATGGCGATGGACGGGCGCTCGGCTCCGGCGCCGAGCCAGATAAAGAGCCCCACGGCCGCGGCGATGATCAGCCACTCCCAGGGCCTCCGGCCGGGTGTTCCTTTGGAAAGGGGATCTTCGCCGCGTAGCGCGGCCGAGACGCGGACCGGGTCCAGGCCGTAGCGGTCGCACTCGCGGTCCATGGCGCGGCCCCACGAGGATTGCTCCTGTTCCGGAGCTTCGGCGAAACTGATGGCGGTCGCGCCGGCGATCATGATCAGGGATCCGGCCAGCACCAGGAACTTCGAGGTGGCATCGAGGCCGTGGAGTTCGCCGAACACCAGCGCGCCCCAGGCGAGCCCCCACAACTGGTTGGTATTGGAAAGCGGAATGCCGCGGCCGATCCCGATATATTTCGCCGCATATTGCTGGAACAGGTCGCCGAGCACCCAGCAGAAGCCGCCCAGGAACAGCCAGAAGAGAGCGGGACGCGCGCGCACGAGGTCGGCCGAGACGTGCGAGAAGCCGCCGTCGAAGATCAGCGCCAGCGCCAGCACCGTGCTCAACTCGCCGAAAGTGAACACCGTGACGAATGAGAGCGGGTTCATGCCGCTGATGTACGCCTTACGGTAGGGGATGTACATGGTGCCCCACATGGCGCCGGCCCCCAGCGCGGCAATGATGCCGAGCGTTGAGGCGCTGTGGGCCGCGCCGGCAGGGGCAGCGTGCGACGTGCTGGCATAAGCCAGGAGACAGGCTCCGACGACGATCGCCGCCGCGCCGCCCAGCACCTTGAGCCACTGCCTGCCGCCTGCGCCGCGCAATTCGTTGAACAGCAGCCATCCCCAGAGCAAGCCGACCAGGCTGTTGGTGTTCCAGAGGGGGAACGCAATCGACAGCCCCACGTTGCGGATGGCGAAAACCGTCAGGGTATTCGCGACCGCCCAGAGCATGCCCGCGAGGATGGCCCACACGATGAGGTGCTTCTTCTCGCGGAGGTCATCCATCACGTAGCCGGTTCCCTTGAGCAGCATGGGAACCGTCCAGCGGGCGACGAAGACGCCGGCCACCATCCCCAGCGAGATCAGGAACGGGGAGAAGCCCACCGTCACCAGCTTGGTGGGAGCTTCGGCCGCCCCGAGCCACGCGCCGGCGCCCAATCCGCAGGCGACGCCCAGCCGGTGGAGCGAGCGGCTCGAGAGTTCCGGCTTGACCGCGGGCTTCATCGGACCACCATCAGAACCAGGATTCCCACCGCCAGAACGGCGACCGGTATCCAGAACTGAGTGTCGGTCAGAACTGCCCTTGACATGGATCGCTTCATTGCCGGAATGCTATCACACCGCGCGCGAGGTTCGGATCAGGGGTGCGCGAAATGAACCTGCGGCCATCTGCTATTTGCGCAAGATCAGGGGAGCACGAAGAACGAATCGAGGTCCACGAACTTGCCGCTGGATTTCGGATTGTACTGCCCGGTGACTTTGACCGCGGCGACGTGTTTTCCCGGCGCGAAGCAGCAGAATTTCCTGCGCTGCTGCCAGCGGATGTCGGGTGCGTAGAGATCGACCATGCCCGCGTCTTTCCCGTCCACCGTGACCGCCGCGATCCCCCGGTTCGGCGCCATCGTGAAGATGTAGAGGAAGGCGGAGCCCTGGAATGAGATGGACACTTGCGCGCCCGGAACATCGATGTAGCTGATGGTCTGGCGATCGGGCTGGCGGAAGCTCCCGTCGTGGCTCCAGTCCCCGAGGAAGAGCAGCGCGGGGTCGGTATCGTCGTAGAAACCGGGGCGGGCCACGATCGGCGGTTCGCTCAGCCGGACGGCGCGAGCGTCGCAATCCGGCGCCAGTTTCGCGAGGTACAGGTCGCCCATTTCGTATTCGGGCACGGTGCAGACGGCGAGCAATTGCCGCAGCGTTTCCGGACGCAGAGGATCGGCTGGGTCCGGCTTATGGGCGATCAGGTAGCTGACGTTCCAGTTTTGGAGCAACCGGAACATATCCGGTACCGTGAACGCCCTGCGGAGCCGTTCCTCGGTTGGGTATTGGTGCCAGTGGTTTTCGTAGACATTGCCCGAGAGCCCGGCGATTTCGTTGCCGGCGGTCAGCAGGACACCGGCCTCGGGATGGTGGGCATTCTGGTATTCGATGATCTTGCGGATGGGCGCCGCCTCTTCCAGGTAGCGGCTGCGTTCCGCCCGGGAGAAGGGGAACTTCAGGCAGAAATCTTTGTGGTAGTAGCTCGAGGAAGGCAGGAACCACGCGTTCAGCGCGGTACAGCCGAACAGGGTGACGACCAGGGCGCGATAAAGGCCCTTCCGGTGATCGAAGGCCCACCCCAGCATCGGGGCGAACGCCAGCAGCGCCAGCGGCATCGCGGCATAGAGGAAGCGCACGTTGGGCTGTGACCGCAGGATCACCACCCCGGCGCCGAGGACCACGATGGTTGCCGAGGTGGCGGCCCGCCCCCGCTTCGCGGCAAGAAGACCGAGCAGTGCCAGCGGTACAACGATCAGGTATTGAAACCCGAACGAACCGTCCTGCCCTTCGTAAGCCTGGCTGCTGTGGAAGGTGAGGGTATAGAGAATATTCCACGCGAGGGGGATGTGGTAACGCGCGTCGTTCACGCTCACCGCGGGATCGAGCAGCGGGGAGTGAAACTTCTGGTTCTCGAAGGGGAAGACGGGGTTGCCGGTCTTCTCCCAGGCGATCACGTACGCCGGCAGCGCGAGGGCCAGGAGCAGCGCGGCGGCCGCGCAGCACGTGAGGGCCGGATGGGGTCCGAGTTTCCTCCAGTGCCGCTTGATCTCGAGCCCCGCGAAGAAGAGCACGAAAATGAGAAAGGCGATGGAACCGAGTTTCGTCGCGACCGCCGTTCCCGAGAGCACCACCGCCAGGAAAAGGTACCGGCGCTCGGCGGTTTCGCCGAACAGCCAGACTGCCGTCAGTGCGCCCAGAATCATCGCGGCCAGAAAGTTCTCGACGAACAGGGAGCCGGTTACCAGTTGCACCACCGGGGTGGCGACAAACGAGGCAGCGAGGAGCCAGGCCGCGCCGGGCGTTACCCACCGGCGGGCGCCCTGGTAGATGAGCCCGGCCACGATGGCCAGCATGGCAAAATTGAGCAGGTGCGCCGCATACTCGCCGCCCAGCAGGTAGACGATCGAGTAGGCCCAGTCCGCCCCCATGGGCATGACGGCCCACAGGAACCGCGCCGGCTCGAAGGTCAACCGGTGGTTGGCCGCGATGTTCATCGGGATCGCCAGGTGCATCGCCAGTCCGTCGGTACCGACTTCAGGCTTGAGCGCCACGAACCATTGGGCGATCAGGAAGAAAAGCAGGAGCGCGAAGCCGGCGCGCTGGCCCCGCCCGCGCAGCTCCGCGCGCCGCAGCGCACCGGCCCATTCGCGGAGCCGCTCCCACGTTCCGCCGGCATCGAGCGCGATGGGGATGGCCAGCAGCGTCCCCCACACAGCCGCGTAGTGCAGCGGCAGGCGCGCACTGAGGAGCATCAGGAAAACGTAGACGCCCGTTCCGAGCAGCGTGGCGCACAGCAGATTCGCGCGGCGGCGCCCCATCAGAAGGCTGCCCAAAGCCGAGGATGAGATCAGGAAAAAAGCGACGGCCAGAACCGGTTGCACGCCGACGGAAACAGCGGTCAGTACCAGGAGCAGCACGGCCATCACGCCGGTGAAACTCCAGGGGAACATCAGCAGCAGCGGTGCGGCAAGGAATAGGTAAGCGCCCAGGTACTTCGTAAAACGTTTGGCGCCCGCCGGAAACCAGATCTCTTGAGCGAAAAGATGCCCGCCGGTAAATCCGTAGATCTCTATGCCGACCAGCGCCGCCAGCAGCACCGCGGCGGCAATTGCGAAACCGGGGAGCGGAGTTCGCGGCGCCTCCTCGCCTCCGTTTTCCTGCGGCTTGAAAATGAAGACCCGCTGCACCGCGAAGTTGACGAAGAAGAGGAAGGTTTCCACGACCAGTTTGGCCGCGACCGCGCCGATTCCGAATGCGGCGGTCAGCCAGCGGATGCCGCCGTACGATGCCGTCCCGCTCACTACCACCAGGCCCAGGTATTTCGGCAGAACGGACTTGTGCTTCTGCCGCGAATCGAAGACCGACCTGCGGACCATGCTGTAGTTGAACGTCACGGCAAAGACGCGAGCCACGATCTGCGCACCGAGCACGTGCCCCGTGCGGCGGTAGACCAGATAGAAGATCAGGTTGTCGAGCAGCGCCGTGATCATCGACACCGAGCCGAATCGCAGCAGGACGAAGTAGATCTTCATCGAGTCCACGATCGGGTTGAAGTGCGACGACTTGTTGCCGGGCTCGTAGATCGTCTTGATCGGCTCTTCCACCACCGGGATCTCCAGGTGGTGCGCGGCGATCAGCATTTCCAGTTCGAACTCGTAGCCGCGCGACTCGATCTTCATCAGGCGCGGCAGCAGCGCGGCCGGAATGCCGCGGAGCCCCGTCTGAGTGTCGGTGAGCTTCTGCCCGAGAAGGGCGTGCATGATGCCGCGGGTGGCCACGTTGCCGATGCGGCTGCGCAGCGGCACATCGCCTTCGAACTGGCGGCTGCCCAGCACCAGCGCATCAGGCTTTTCCAGGAGGGTCGCGGCCACCCGCCGGATGTCTTCCGGGTGATGCTGCCCGTCGGCATCGGCGGTGACCACACCGGTAAGCTCGGGATAGGCGCACAGGACGTGGTTGAAGGCGGTCTTCAGCGCCGCGCCTTTTCCCAGGTTGACGGCGTGACGCAGCAGTTCTACCCGCGGAAGCGTCGAGACCTCGTTGAAGATCTCCCGGTACTCCGGCCCGCTGCCGTCGTCTACAATCACAATAGCGGGTAGTTCCGTCTCCGAGAGTGTCCGAACCAGTCCGATCAACCCGGCGGAGGGCTTATACGCAGGGATCACGATCGCCAGCCGGATGGGTTGGTCGCTGTTCATTTCTGGTTTCGGATACTTCAACTAAAACATGTTGGCCCCCTGGTTGCAAATTAGTGGAATTCCATGTTTCGCAAGAGTTTACCCTGGGTCCTTATATCCCTTTTGATTTCATCTGTTTGCGCTGAAGAACCCATCCCTGTCGTGAGCGCCGTATCGGTTCCCGGAACCAGCCTGGAAGTAGCTCTGGCGACACAGGTGGGCCACCCGTACGACGAAGAGACTGTCCGCAAGGACGTGAAATACCTGTGGAACCTCGGCCGTTTCGACGATGTCAGCGTGGAGGAGCAGCGGGACGGCGGCGATGTCGCCCTCGTTTTTCACGTCACCCCCAAGCAGCGCGTCGTATTGCGGGAGGTCCGCCTGGTACCCAATACCTATGGCGTGCAGTTGAACGTCCCCGACGGCACACTGGTCGATGCGTATAAAGCGCACGAGATTGCCAACGACGCGCGGGAGCAACTGGTCGCGCACGGCTACGGCGAGGCGAAGGTCACGCCGAAGATCGTCCCGGTAGGAGACCACGTCGCCAACCTGACGTTGAAAGTGGACATCGGGGACTCCTCCAAGGTGACGGACGTGACGATTATCGGCGATCAGGCGGCGCGGCATCAACTGAAGGCGCTCAAGCCCGTCCGCATCCTGCCCGGCATCCCCGGCCTGTGGAACGGCTGGCGCATCATGCCGTCCTACAGCCGCGACTCGGTAGATTCCGATTCGGGCCGCATTCTCTCGGCTTACCTGATGAAGGGGTACCTGGATGCGGATGTCCGCCCGCAGGAGCCGGTGTTTAACGGGCACAATGCGAGCGTTTCGATCATCGTGAATCCGGGCAAGAAGTATCCTATGCCGCAAGGCCTGTGCACGTCGCTGTTCGCCCAGCGACGCGAAGCGCAAAAGAAGGGCATACTCGACTTCACCGTGCACTTCGATGCCGAGCACGGCGCAAAGGTCGATCTCGGCCGCCCGTACCGGGTCGGCCGGATCGAGTTCGCCGGGAATCACCACTATACCGATGCCTCCTTGCGAAGCAACTTCCTGCTCAGCGAGGGGGACATTTTCGACGAGCAGTTGTTGCGGCGGAGCATCGCCCGTTTGAACCGGACCGAACGCTTCGACCCGATCGACGAGAAGAATGTGCTCGTCCGGCCGATCGTGAACACCGGGTATGCAAACATCATGGTGCGGGTTTCCGAGCGGAAGCGCGGCCGCTGGGATCTTTCGGGCCCGGTCGGTCCGGCAAGCATCGGCGGAGCGCT
Organism: Bryobacterales bacterium; assembly: GCA_963796485.1. GTDB lineage: Bacteria > Acidobacteriota > Terriglobia > Bryobacterales > Bryobacteraceae > CAWCDJ01. The sequence continues at coordinate 1,496,963 of CAWCLV010000001.1, read as the reverse complement.
GGAGGGCTCGATCAGTTCCCGGCTCCCGTCCTGGGGGCGTGGCATCTTCGAGCTTTCGACGTACACTGCTTCGCTCAGCATGTTCGCCTTCGGGAATGCGTTATTCCCGGGGCTCAACGTGCCGAAGTTCATACCGATATTTGCGCTGGCGCGTCCGTTCTCGCCCGGCGACGGGTGGAAGTCGGGGTTCATCCTCGCGCCGCAGCTTGGCTGGATGAACAACGCCCTCAGCTATGCCGTTTCGCAAGTGCAGGGGCGGCTGATGCCGAAGTTGGTGGGAGAGCGCAACATTCAGCCGGTGATTTCGGTGACGGTGACGCGCGATTCGGGCGACGCGATGATGTACTGCGAACCGCCGAAGCCCCGTTTGGCGCCGCTGCGGACCGCTGCCGGCGTCGGACTGCGCGTTTTGGGCGCACTGCCGGCGTACTAACCCGATTTCTCGCCAGGTCGGTGACGGCTTTCCGCAAACGTATGCGGCAGCAGGGCCAAAGCCCCGCGAAGGTTGAAACCTGCCCCACATGGTGTGGGGCCGGCGTCGGCGCGGGCCCCGCGGATCGAACAGAAAAGAGCCCCCGCCTCGGCCGAAATCACTCTTGTAAGTCTTTGGAAACACAGAGGAGCTCAGGTGAGTCGGCGCGGGCTTTTAAGGTGCCTTCCGCGGTGTTTACCCGCGGGCAGGCTAACCACGTGGGGGGAGCAGGTGCTTCTGCACCTTGCCCAGCGCGTTTCGTGGAAGCTTGTCCACTAGAACGAATTCGCGCGGGATCTTGAAAGAGGCCAGCGAAGCACGGCACCGGTCCGCCAGCACGGCGGTTTCGATCTCGCGGCGCAGCACGACGTAGGCTACCGGCACCTCGCCGCGAACGCGGTCGGGCGCTCCGGCGACAGCGGCTTCCGCCACCTCTTCCTGCTCCATGAGAAACTCCTCGATCTCGCGCGGGTAGATGTTGAACCCGCCGGAGATGATGAGGTCGCTCTTCCGCCCGCACAGGGTGTAGTAACCGTCGGGGGAGCGCACCGCGATATCACCGGTACGGAACCAGCCGTCCTGGAAGGCGGCGCGGGTGGCATCTTCCCGGCGCCAGTATCCGCCAAATACATTCGGCCCGCGGAGCCGGATTTCGCCTTCCACCAGTTTGGCCGAGACGCCCGGCAGGGGAAACCCGACGGTACCGGGCCTGCGCTCTCCGATGTAGGGGTTGCTCAGGTTCATCAGGGTTTCGCTCATCCCGTAGCGCTCCAGGATGGCGTGGCCGAATTTGGACTGGAACTCCGCGAACACTTGCGCGGGCAGCGGCGCCGAGCCCGATACGAACAGCCGCATACCGGCGCCGATCTCGCCAGCCTGCCCGGCCGGTATCTCGAGCAGGCGGACATAGATGGTCGGCACGCCGAAAAAGAGCGTCGGCCGGAAATCCAGGAACGAGGCCGCGGCCGTCTGGTGTTCGAACCGCGGCAGCAGGCGCATCAGGCAGCCGCTGAGGATCCAGCAGTGAAGGCCGTTTCCCAGCCCGTGAACGTGGAACAATGGCAGTGCCAGCAGAAACCGGTCGGACGCCGAGAGCTGCCAGCAAGTCAGCAGATTGATGGCATTCGACGCGAAATTGTCATGGGTCAGCACGGCGCCTTTCGATGCGCCGGTAGTGCCTGAGGTGTAGATGATCCCGGCGGGAGTGTCGCCATCCAGGGTGACTTCGGGACGGCCGTCGGGCATTGCCTCCGCCTCGGCCGCGAGTGCGGGAATATCGGCCTCCCGGAAAAAAGCGACGGGCCCGGCATCTCTCACGATGTGGTCGATTTCGCGATCGCGGTAGAGGATGTTGATGGGGACGAAGATTACGCCGAGCTTCACGCACGCCAGGTAAAGGTCGATGATCTCGACGCAGTTGGCGAGTTGAACGCAGAGCCGGTCGCCCGGTTTGAATCCGCGGCCCGCCAGGCATTGAGCAACCCGGTTGCTGCGGCTGTCGATTTCGCCGAAGGTGTAGCTCCGTCCTTCGAACTCGAGCGCGGCGCGGTCGCGGCGGGCTTGGAATGTCAGATCGAAAAGCTGGACCAGGTTCAAGCGGGAAGCTCCTTGCCGCGGGTCTCGTGCGCCCACCGGAGCACCAGCAGACCGGCCAGGAACGCGATCGAAGTGAGAGCCACGGGTGTTCCAATGGTATGCATTCTCGCTACCCCGGCGCCAACCAGGAAAGTGACGCCCGCGGCGATGAACCGTCCGACGGATGTGGCGAAGGCGAACGCGCTGCCGCGGCACTCGGTACGGTACTGTTCCGGCAGCCAGAGCGTATACACGGCGAAATTCGCGCCGCCGAATCCCAGCAGGAAGAGGCAGGCCAGGAACCACCCGAGGCTGAGATAGAACGCGTAGCCGAAGCCGATCGAGACGCAGAGGAACATGAGCACGAAGTAAAAGGCGAGCGCGCCCCGGCGTCCCAGTCGCTGCGCCAGGCGGGGCAGCATCAGGCAGCCGAGAATCGTACCCACCGAAAGCAGCATGGTGCCATACGAAGCCAGGCGCCCGGCGGATGCCGCGGTATAGCCCTCGCGGAGGGCAATCAGACGCACGGATGACGGTACGTACACCGAGCCGGCCCACAGCCCCACCATGGAGACGAAAAGAAGAGCCGCATTCACGGTGGTGCGCCGCCGGTACTCCGGGCTGAAGAGCGCCAGGAATGACCGGCGCGCCGTCCACGTTCGCCCGATCGCCTGCCAGCGCTTCGGCTCCGCCACGCCGTACCGAATGAATGCGACGAGCAGAGCGGGGGCGCCCCCAACGGCAAATACCGCGCGCCAGCCGTAGCGCGAGCCGATTCCCCAATTGACCAGCGCGGCCAGGAAGATTCCGAAGTAATAGCCGGTGTGCATCCAGGCGGCACCCTGGGGGCGGCGCGCCTCCGGCCACTCCTCCGCCACCAGCACGCCGCCGAGTGTCCATTCGCCGCCGATCCCCGCCCCCGCCAGGAAGCGGAAGGCGGCCAATTGCCAAATATTGACGGCGGCCGCGCCCAGAAATGTGAACGCGGAATAACAGAGGATCGTCAGCATGAGGGTGCGGACCCGGCCGAAGCGGTCGGCCAGCGGACCCCAGAGGAACGCGAACCCCCAGCCGGCCAGAAAGATGGCGAAGAGCAGCCCTCCGTAGAATCCCGTATTGGCCGGCGAGGGTTCCAGGCCGGAACGGGGCAGGAGCTCGTGCAACGCCGGATCGAGCACCAGTGCGTAAAGGAACGAATCCATGCCGTCCAGCGCCCATCCGGCCCACGCGGCCCAGAAGCCGCGAACCTGGTTGCGAGTCAGCTTCACTGGGCGGTTATTGTATCGCACGCCCCCGAATTGCTTATTTTGCTACGTTACCGAAGCCGTAGCGGACCGTGGCCACGCTATAATCCGGAAGTCTGGTTACGCCGTGATACTGATCGTTGACGATGAAGAGTACGTTCGGACGTTCGTGCGGCAACTCGCCGAACGGGCCGGCTATGACGTGATCGAAGCCGCAAACGGCGAAGAGGCGCTACGGGTACTGCACCAGTACGTGCCCGGTCCGGAACTGCTGCTGACCGATATCGTTATGCCCGGTATGAGCGGATTGGAACTTGCCGCCCAGGCGCATCAATTGCAGCCGGCGATGCCGGTGATCTTCATGTCGGGGTTTGCGAGCCAGTACGAAGAAGAACTGAGCGGGTCCGTGTGTTTACGGAAACCGTTCCGCGCCACCGAACTGCTGGCCGCGATTCAGGACGTCATCGGCCCCGCCCACTCGAAATCCGCGTAACTCCGCACCCCTCCGTTTCGGCCGGCCGACTGCGATAAACTGTACCCCAGTCAGCTGAGGAGGGTCATTTGTCAGGCAGGGTCCTTTTCGCGCTCGCCACGCTCGCGGCGCTCACGTCCACGTACGCACAGGAACCGGCGGGAGGCCGGAGGGGAGGCCGCGGCGGAAACCCGAGCGAGTCCACGCGCGTGTTCCTGGGACTCGGTCCCGCTCCCGACCAGGCCGCCGCCCAAAAGGGCGAACCGCTGTTCGCGCAGAACTGTGGGGGATGTCACGGAGACAAGGGACGCGGCGCGCAGGCTCCCAGCCTGGTCCGATCGGTTCTCGTGCTGCACGACGAGAAGGGGGCGCAGACCGGCCCGGTCATCCGCGACGGGCGGCCGCAGGCGGGCATGCCCGCATTCCCCAACCTATCCCCCGACGATATCTATGACATTACGGAGTATCTCCACTTACAAGTAGAGTTAGCCGCCAACCGTGGCAGTTACGGCGCGACTTACAGCGGTCTAAGAAGCGAAGTTACAGGCGACGCGCACCGCGGCGAAGAGTTCTTCAACGGAGCGGGCGGCTGCAAAAATTGTCATTCCGTCACCGGCGACCTGGCCCACATCGGTTCGAAATTCCCCCAGGCCGCGGCCCTGCGCTCCCGATTTTTGTGGCCCGCCAAGCCGGGGCCGGTTACGGCGAAGGTGACCCTGCCCTCGGGGCAGACGATCTCCGGGAAAGTCCGGGAACTGACGGATTTCGACGTTCTGCTGGTGGATGCCGCCGGAGCCGCGCACTACTGGCGCAGGCCGGAAGTGAAGGTCGAAATCGAAGACGACCTGGCAGGACACCGCGCGCTGCTCGCCAGGTACTCGGATGACGACATCCACAACCTGACGGCTTACCTGGTGACGCTGAAATGACGAAAAGACTCTGGTCTATTCCCGCGGTTGCCCTGATCGGGGGCATGCTCCTGGCGGAGGGGCTCGACCCCAGGGCACTAACCCTTTTCCATCAGCCGAAAGATATCTGGCCGACCTATAACGGCGACTATTCCGGACGGCGCTTCAGCGATCTCGACCAGATCAATGCGGGAAACATCGACCGCCTGAAGATCGAGTGGATGTACCGGATCACCAGCGTGGGCCCGCAGCGCGGCGTGGGCGGTCCCACCATCAAATCGACGCCATTGATGGTGGACGGCAAGCTCTATTTCACGATTCCCGACCATATCTTCGCCGTCGATGCCCATACGGGCGAAGAGCTTTGGCACTATGCCTTCGAGGACAAGGGCGGGCATCTGGTGGGCCAGCGCGGCGTGGGGATGTACGGCGACTGGCTATACTTCGTGACGCCCGATGGCTGGTTCGTTTCCCTGGACGCCAAAGACGGCAAGGAGCGCTGGCGCAAGAAGATCGCCGACGAAAAGCTGCAATACTTCACGACCATGGCGCCGCTCGTGGTGAAGAATCACATTCTGGTCGGCGTCGGCGGTGACGCCATGGACGTGAAGGGGTATCTGGAGTCGCGCGATCCGGAGACCGGCGAGTTGCAGTGGCGCTGGTACACGACCCCGGTCAAGATGGGCGACACCGGTTCGAATACCTGGCCCAACCAGGACGCCATGGATCACGGCGGCGGCATGACGTGGATGCCCGGCACTTACGACCCGGAATTGAACCTGATCTACTGGGGAACGGGCAACGCCAACCCCGTGTTCGCAGGCCAGAGCCGCAAGGGGGCCAACCTCTGGACGGCTTCGATCGTGGCGTTGAACGCCGACACCGGAAAACTGGTGTGGTGGTTCCAGGCATCTCCGCACGATACGCACGACTGGGACAACGTCGAGACACCCGTGATCTTCGACGCCACGATCGACGGGAAACCGAGGAAGTTGCTGGCGCAGGCGGCGCGTGCCGGCTGGTTCTTCGTACTGGACCGGACCAACGGCAAAAACCTGGTTTCGAAACCGTTCGCGGGCACCGGCAACTGGGCGTTCGGGGTGGATGCCAAAGGGCAGCCCATCCCGAACCCCGCCAAGGAACCGAAACCGGACGGGTCGATGATCGACATGCCGGCTATGGGTGCGACGAACTGGCCTCCGCCGAGCTACGATCCGCAAACCGAACTGTTCTACTTCAACGCGAGCCTCGGGTACGGGCTTTCCTACCTCTACGACACGTCCGACAAGCCCGAGGGCTATGCCGGGGGCGGGGGAGGGAACTTCGATATGCGGACGGCGCTGCTGGCCATGGACATCCGCACCGGCGCCATCCGCTGGCGGCACGAGCACGGCCGTGAAAGCGGCGTTGCGGGGGTGAGCGGAGGCGTCCTCACCACCGCCGGCAAGCTGCTGTTCACAGGCGATTCCGGCGGGCTCGAAGCGTTCGACCCAGCGACCGGCAAGCCGCTTTGGCACCAGCGGCTGACTCTACCGGTCAGCAACGGGCCTTCCACGTGGATGCTCGACGGCAGGCAATTCGTGATGGTCGGAGCGGGCGACACGCTCTACGCATTGACCCTGGCCGGTACGCGGGCCGCGCAATAATCGAACAGCAATTGTCTACCATGGAATATCAGAACCACAGTGTACAGTGTATAAGTTATTGATTCTGTGTTGTTAGGAATCCCGGGTCTACAAAATCCGGCCATCGGTACAGAATCGGTACAGGCTTCGGCAGAGGGCAAAAGTGTGCAATCGAGCGCCATAGCCCCAAACTCTGTCAAGGTGCTAGAGGCTTTGCTCGATGAGAATCTCTGCATGGTGAGCAATTCCAGGTACGCCTAAGATCAGTATGGCTTGGCCATCCCTGGATAGCGCGACTGAACATAGGCTACGAACTCCATTCCGTTAGCAGCAAGCCGGAGACGCGGATCGTTTGGGTCCCCGACGAACTCGATAAGGTTGTTTGCAACTAAGAACCCAAGGTATGCCTCGAAGGAGCCTGCGTTTTGAGGGGTGATCGCCTGGACATGGTTCTGGTAAAAAGTCGTGAACAGGTTAATCCGGCTCTCGCCCGCCTCGCCATTCCTGACCAAATGCCCGAGGAGCGAAAGTTGTGATCCGTAGATGAGATTTAATATTCGCTCGAATTCCAGCTCTCTTCTGAGCCTGCTCAGCGTCATCTTCGCTTCACGCAATTCTTGCCTGTCGGGGTCCGGATCCGGAGGCGGTAGACCCGGCAATACAGGACGACCTGTCGGCACTGGCCCAAGCGATTTTCCTCCCACTGCGGCGCTAATCACTGCTACCGTCTCTTCCTCTTCCAGCGCCTTCTCTGTTGGCTGAACAGTCGGCGCAGGCACCACGCCTTCAAGAGAGAGCCCGCTTAGCGTCATTTTCGTAAGCCGCTTAAGGAACTCCGCTACTGCATCGCCATGTCTGACAAGCGCAAAGATGACCACAGCGCCGACTACTATCTGAGGGGATGTGATCGCCTTGAAATACTCAAGTACCAACTTTGCCAGTTCCATCTAGGTCTCGTTCCCGATACGTCCTTCAATTCGTAGCAGAGCCAGACGCTTTCTGGCAAGCACCGCCGCGCCATGCACTCATCCGTGTCAATACTTCGCAAAAACCACGCCCTACGAACGTTAGCGCCATAGGCACTGGAGACACGCCGAAATGGCCATTTGACAGCTATTTGAGTGCTAGAAAAGCAGCACCTCGGGTTTGCAGTTTCGTACTTCGATGGCCCTGAAGCCCAATGCGTTTGGACGCCATGCAGCACCTCCGGGTTCCCCACATTAGGTTGTTCGAGTATCACTCGGTAGGTTGCGGCACCGATGGAATCACAAGCAGATCTGCTCCAGGCGGCTCACTCCGAGGCGGAAAGGCACCGCGCTCAACAGCGCCAAGGGAGGCCTGCTTAGGCAGCACAAGCTACTGCTTCGGTAGCATCCCGCCGCGCTCCACCCAGTGACGGAGGAGCCGCTCCACCAGCTCGGAGAACTCGTATCGCTTGCCCTCAGGCGTCACCAGACCCCGCAGCACGTCCGCGTAGAGGCTACCCGGCAGTCATACCGAGTGCTGCGCGTACTCCGGGTTGCTCCGCTTCCCCGTCGCTGGCGTACCAGTTTTCCGGACAGGCTCCTAGGTTAGGGGTTAACGCTGCTCTCCCAGAGCAACTTCAGAAGTCCAGCCGGGGCTGTGCCGCGCGGCTTCGCAGTCGTCGATAAAGCGGAACGGGTCCCAGCGTTCGCCTGAGACGTCAGGCCAAGCGCGGCGGCCGCCCGGTGCAGCGCGGGGAAGATGGGAGGCCAGCCCAAACAGCTTAGTCCGTGGGAAACCTTTCACGACGCGGACGAAGTTCATGCCGTGCTCGATTGATGTACCTGAAGTAGCCTTCTCCGCCTATCGCTTCTCACCTCCATTTACAAACGGGCAAGCGGCCGATCTGGTCGTTCCAGCCTACTATGCTTCTGGAGGAATGATCTTCGATCCAAACGGAAATCTTTGGATCGCTAGTCCCTATACCTGTGGAAGTGTGGTCCGGTATTCACTCCCATTTTCAGCAACGATGCAGCCTGACCTTGTTTTAGGACAGCCTTCTACTTCGGCAAGCTCGTGTGTTTCAAGTCCTGGACCCAACGTATTGAGCGGTGTTCAAGGCTTGGCGTTTGGACCCGATGGCAGTTTGTTCGTGGGGGATACCGCCAGCAACCGGATAGCGGTCTTCAGTCCCCCTTTCCAAACGTTCATGAACGCAACGGCCGCAATTGGACAGGTCAATTTAACTAGTTACCAACCCGTGTCGTTTGCCCAAGGCGGCCTGCCGGATATCGTGGCTCTCGCTATTGATCCGAGCGGAAAGTTGTGGGTGCTTCATAACAACCATCAGTACTTATCGGTTTATAGCCCTCCATTTTCGACGGGCATGTCAAGAGAATCGTGGTTCGATTTTGTGACAGGCCAGACGTCCAATGGTAGTGCTTTCCCAGACACGCTCCACGGTTTCAGTTCGATCAGATTTACACCGGACTCTTCGTTATGGTTTGCGAGTTCTGGGACGTACAGCGGTTTGGGGGCCGTTGCAGTTTTGACGCCTTCAGTCCTCCAACAAGCCGAGCTTCCAGCAGTGCAGGTAGTCTTGCCGCAATTTGCTTTCGGCGGCGGCTGGTACTCGTCCTTGTATTTCGCCAACACCGGAAACACTGCGGTCTCCTTTGGTATCAATTTTGTAGCCGACGATGGCACGCCGCTCACTGTTCCTTCGATAAGTGGGTCTTCCACAACCGTGAATATTGCCGCTCGCGGCACAGCCGTGATAGAAGCATCGAACGTGGGTGCCCTGAATCAGGGATACGTCTTGTCGTTCTTACCTGCAAGCGTGCAGGGATATGGCGTATTCCGCCAAAGTGTGCAGGTTGTCAGCGGTCGCCGAACGTCAGCCCGAGCGCGGCGGCCTCCCGGTGCAAGGCGGGGAAGATGGGATGCCGGCCCACACGGCTGAACCAGTAGGAGGCGTTGCCCGCATCGGGCTCCTGCCGGTGCATGATTCCGTGCCAGAAAGAGCCTTCCGCTGTCGCGATGTTCTGCGCAATCGAGTGCGCCTGGTCCAGACACGAGAAGTAGAGATACAATCCCGCCATTGCCCCTTCCGGCGAGCGCGCTGCGGGGAAAAGGCTCGCGGCGCTTGCCGATCCGAGCAGTTCCAATCGCGCGGGTCGAAGAGCAGGTGACGAGGGCGAGGGGCATCAGCGCTGCGCGGTACCGCGCGCGGGTAGAAGAGCAGGTGCCGAGGGCGAGGGGCATGAGCCGCTCGCCGGCGCCATCCAGCGCGAGGATCGCCGAGACTTCAGGCCCGTACGCGTCAGGCTGGAAAGGCATTATCAATTGTCTACCATGGAATTGTGCCTACCGCGCTGGTGCTTTCCGCCGGCGGCATGTTCGCCGCCTGGGAGGTCGGAGTCCTGAAGGCGCTCCGAGAAGACCTGGCCCCGGACCTGATCGTGGGTGCGTCGGCCGGCGCCTTGAATGGATGGGCCCTGGCCGGGGGCGCGTCCCTCGAGGAGTTGGAGCAGGAGTGGCGAAATATCCGCATGGCAGACCTGATGCGGGTGAATCCGCACCGTTGGACCCTGATGCGGCCCGATGCGCTGCACGAGAGAGCCAGGGACTTGTTTTCGCGGTTCCACCCGCGCATCCCGTTTGGATTGACGGTGGTTCAAGTCCCTTCGCTCCGGTGCCGCATCGTCCATGGCGAAGAGGTGTGCTGGCGTCACCTGGCGGCCACGTGCTCCATTCCGTTTTGTTTTCCACCGGTCGAAATCGAAGGCGCGCGCTACGTGGATGGCGGATTGAAGGGAGCGCTTCCGCTATGGGCGGCGCAGCGGATGGGCGCAACCAGGGCGGTGGCCCTGAACTGCCTGACCAATCTGCCGCTTCGCATGCTGCGCACGGCCTTGCGGCCTCCTAAGCCCGGCCCGGACCTGAAAGTGGTGCGGATCGAGCCCGCTAAGCCGTTGGGTTCTTTACGCGAAGCCGCGGTCTGGTCCGCCGCGAACATCGACCGCTGGATCGCACAGGGTGTCGCCGACGGGAATCGCGCGCGTACTTCGATTACAATGTAGAGCAATGCCGCTCTTTCGGATCTTCCGGATGAAAGACTCGCCACGGCAACAGTTCCGCTGGGCTCCCCACGTCTCCGGAACTGCTTCTCTCAAGCCTCGGGATTACGAGCAGCGCGGAGAAGTGGTGGCGCAGCACGAATATGACGCGTGGCGGGTGCTGCGGGAATCCGGCGAGCCTCTCTCGGTCGGCGATCTGCTCGAGACAGAATCGGGTCAGCTGCGTATCTGCAAGTACGTGGGTTTCGAACCGGCCCAGTGGATTCTGCCGGAGCCGAAACAGCCATCCGAGCCGGTTGCGGCCGGAATTATACCGGCCGGGCCGGAGTCCGCCGGCCAGCCTTCGATTTAGGAGAACACTTATGCGCGAAGTCCGTCTGGGCGATGATATTGACGACTATTGCGTACGCTGCAAACGCATCATGAACCATGCGGTGGTCTCGGTGATGAATGCCGAGGCCGCGAAAGTACGCTGCCGGACCTGTCACAGTGACCACGATTTCCGCCACGAGCAGCCGCCCCCGCCAAAGGTCGACACTCGAAAGCAGGCCCTGTTCCAGGAAGTACTCAAGAAAGTCAATCCGGAGGAGGCCGCCGAGGTAGCTGCCGGCGCGTTGGACGATCCTCCAATGGAAGAGGCCGCGGCTGCCGCCGAAGCCCCCGAATCGGTGGTCCCGAAATCCAAAGCCAAATCCAAAGGCAAGGTCCGGAAAAGTGAGTAAGCGCTAATTTGGACCTCATCATTTTCGACCTGGACGGCACCCTGATCGATTCCCGCGAGGATCTTGCCAACGCTGTCAACGCGATGCGCCGGCATATGGGAAAGGATCCGCTCTCGAATGAGCGCGTGTATTCCTATGTCGGCAACGGCGCCCCGCTGCTGGTGCGGCGGTCCATGGGGGATCAGGCGACCGAAGCCGAGGTGGAAGAGGCGCTGGAGTTTTTTCTCGAGTTCTACCGCGACCACGACCTGGACCACACGCATCTCTACCCCGGCGTGCGCGAAACGCTGGACCGCCTGCGCGACGCGGGCAAGCGGATGGCCGTACTCACCAACAAGCCCGTGCGGATGAGCCGCCACATCGTGGAGGGGCTCGGCGTAGCGGGGCATTTTTTCCAGGTCTACGGCGGCAACAGTTTCGAATTCAAAAAGCCCCACCCCATTGGGGTCGAAGCGCTCAGGAAAGAGGCGGGCGCGGAACGCCAGGCCACCTTGATGGTGGGTGACAGTTCCGTGGACGTCCTCACGGCGCGCAACGCGGAAATTCCGTGTTGTTGCGTTACCTACGGGTTTCAACCCGAATCGCTGGCCGATCCGGCCCCGGACCGCCTCATCGACCGCATGGAAGAACTCGCCGAGTGGCTTCTCGGCAAAGGGAGACATCCGATGAATCAGCATCCCGGTGCCGCCGTGACCGTAAGCGGCATCTACTGGTGTACCGTCTGCAAACTGCCTCAGTCCCTCAAGGCCGGAACGCAATTTCCGCCGTGCCCGAACATGTGCGGTCGCGGGACGTGGCACCTCGTTGAGAAACTCGACGAGGACCCTTCGCGCTCGCTCGACTAGTCTATTTGTACTAACAGGCTCCGAATACCCTATTTACGGTATTGTGTTGCGTTCCTGCCCTTATTTAGAGTAAAAGAGCCTTATGTCTCTAAATGCGCTGGACAAGATCAACCTGCACGGGTGGGATTCAAGCGCGCAAGACTGGCACGGACCGGACGAGCTGACATTTTCGCTTGCCGGCTGCGCAAACATTGTGCGAAAACTGCGTCAACTGCCCGGTTCGTGGTATGGAACCTTGCAGGAGGAATGTGCCGGCGAGCTGCCGGTGAAGTTTGCCGCCTCGATCCAGGATCTGGGCGACGCGGGGCTTGGCATTGTGGACCTCGACGGTTCGCCGCGCGGCCCCGCCCACATCGTTCTGGTAGTGCCCTCCCAACGCCGGGTGAAATTGCGGCCGGAGTTCGCGTTTGAATTCACCTCGTACGCCAAGTTCCTGAGCGGCGCGGAAGCCGCGGGGTGGGAACTGGCGATCCACAACTATATTGAAAAGGTTCTCGCCGGGCCCGCCGATTCGGGCACGGCCGTGTTTTCGATCGAGACGCCGCACGCGGCGCCGGAACTCAAGCTTCATTTCGCTCAATCGGCCGGGAAACTCGCAATGAGCATGATCGCTTCGATGGCGGATCGGGACCAGGTGAGGACGCCGCGCAGTCTCAGCGAACCAAAGCGGCGCGCGTCTCGGCCAGCGTTCGCGCCAGGCTCTCTTTCGGCAGTTTACGGACGATCGGATCGATCAACCAGCCGAGGCCGGTTGGAATATCACGCGTGAGCGAGACAGCCTGGCATTCGACCCAGGTGCCCCCATCGCGCTCTTCGAACCGCCAATAGGAGTTCAGCCTCCATAGAAAACCATGCCCCGTTCCGGCGGGCAGAGGGCGGCCGTTTTCCACCTCGGAGATACGGGTGGTCCGCGAAGCACTGCGCCATCGCTTCAGGGTCACCTGTTCGTAGTGGACGTCGTGGTCCGTGTCGAGCACGACCGTCAGAACCTGTTTTTTCAGCAGACGCATGTAAACCCGATAGTCGTTGCCTTCGTGGGAGAGGATCCGCGAATCGACGACTTCGGGCTTGTAGTATTGCTTGTGGTGGTCGTAATCCTGAACCAGGGCAAGGGTCCGATCTAGCGTGACTCCGGGCAGGTAGACGGCCCCCACCCAGTCGTGGATCAGGCCGTCCGGAACACCAATCTCGGGCTTCGGACCGGTGGGCTCGACTACCACCTCGCCGCTTCGAACCCTCCGCGCGCGGTCCGGCGATTGGTCCGACCACAGGAAAGTGCCGCGGGAATCGAGTCTCTGCTCGGCCTGGTGAATGTATTGGTCGAACGCCTGAGCGGTCGCCGGCGCCAGATTGGCCGCCCCTGCGCCGTTCGCCAGCAGTAATGCCGGCACAATCCACTTCATGATTCCATGATCGCTCACTGTTACTATTGGCACATGGACCTGCGCTATCCCATCGGAAAATTCGAACCGCCACCCACCGTCACGCCGGCCATCCGTGAGCACTGGACCGAAGAACTTGCCGCTGCCCCGGCGATTTTCCGGGAAGCCGTCCGCGGAATGACGGACGAGCAACTGGACACGCCGTACCGCCCCGGCGGCTGGACAGTCCGGCAGGTGATCCATCACATGCCGGACAGCCATATGAACTGCTACGTCCGCTTCCGTATGGCACTGACAGAGGACAGCCCGGTGATCAAGCCGTACGACGAGGCACAATGGGCGCTGCTCGACGATGCCAGCCGGGCCCCCGTCGAAATCTCGCTGCGGCTGTTGGAAGCGCTGCACGAGCGTTGGGTCCGGCTGATCCGGAGTATGCCCGAGGCTTTGTTTTCACGCACATACCGCCATCCCGAACGGGGCTGCGTGGATCTGGACACCACCCTGGGAATCTACGCCTGGCACATCCGGCACCACGCGGCCCACATCACGCGGCTGCGCGAGCGCATGGTTTGGAAGGGAATCTCTTAGAACCCTTTCCGGCGCCCCCGCGTCCAAAGGCTAGGGATCTCTGTCCTGTATAATCAAAAGAGCGCTCGAAAGTTTTCCACCTATGAGTAGCCGTACGAAATACGTTGTCGTGAGCAGTTCCACTTGCCTCACGGTCCTGCTCCTGATCGGGAGTGTCATCGGGAGGGGAGCGTCTCCGGACGACACCCTCAAACATATCGGCGTCTTCAGCGACGTAGTCGCCCACATCAAGAGCGAATACGTGGAAGAGCCGGACATGAAGAGCGTGACCCTGGGCGCGCTGAACGGGCTTCTCGAAGCGGTGGATCCATTCGCCAGCTACCTGAACGCCGAGCAATACAAGGACTACCTGCAGAGCAAGGGTGTCCATCGCGCCGACGTCGGCCTGCTGCTCTCGAAAAAGAGCGGCTACATGGGTGTGGTTGCCGCGATTCCGAGCTCCCCGGCCGCCAAGGCAGGGTTCAGCACGGGCGACATGATCGAGAGCATCAAGGGCATCGCCACCCGGGATATGCCGCTCGCCTACGCCAACCTGTTACTGCAGGGCGACCCCGGTACCACGGTGGAACTCAGCGTGGTGCGCGTTCGCAGGCCCGAGCCCCAGACCGTGACCCTGACCCGCACCAATCTCGCGCTGCCCCCGGTGGAGGGCAAGATGGTGGACGGCCAGACGGGCTACATCAATATCGATGCGCTCTCCGCCGATCACGTCAAGGAAGTCGCCGTCCAGGTCCGCAAGCTGGAGAAAGACGGCGCGAAGAAATTCGTGGTGGATGTGCGCGGCTGTGCCGTGGGGACGCCCGAAGACGGCATCGCCCTGGCCAACCTGTTCCTCAATAAAGGCCTGATCACCTACATGGAGGGGCAGCGCGTGCCGCGTCAGAACTTCAATGCCGACCCGTCGAAGGCGATTACGAACCTGCCGGTGGCGGTCCTGATCAACCACGGCACTGCCGACGGCGCCGAGATTTTTGCCGCCGCGATTCAGGACAACAAGCGCGGCCAGGTTCTGGGCGACCGCACGTACGGCGAGGCGGCGCTTCGCAAGGCCATCACCATGGATGACGGCAGCGCCATCATCCTCTCGGTCGCGAAGTACTATTCGCCGGACGGCGGGAAGGCCATTCAGGATGCCGGCGTCGTGCCTGCAACGCTGGTTGCCGATGCCGAACCGCAGATCGAATACGACGATAACGGCGAGCCGATCCCTTCGCCCGAGGCTCAGACCGGGCCGCAGAAGACGGAAAGCGATCCCGTGGTGAAGAAAGCTCTGGAAGTTTTGAAGTAAACGCGGCCCGCTCTGTCACGGTCGCGGCTCTGTGCGCAGAGGGCGACCGTGAAGGAGCGAGCAAACTACACTTTTATAGCGTCTTCAGGTATGCGATCACGTTGTCCTTCTCCTGATCGCTGAGCATGTCTTTATAGGCCGGCATGCCGTTGCCGCCGTCGTCGATCTTTGAGCGGACGTTGGCCTCGGTCGGCTTTTTCCCGTTCGTGAGCTTGTCCTTCTTGAACAGGCCTTTCAACCCCGGTCCCATCTTCTTTTCATCGCTGTCCGCATTATGGCAGACACCGCACTGCGCCTCGAAAACTTCTTTTCCCTTTGCGGCATCTCCCTTTTCCGCGGCGGGAAGAACCCTGGAGCCCGCGGCGAGTACCGCGCAAACAGCCAATATACGAAGTCGGTGCATGTTCTCCATCTTACAATGACCGCAGCAGTTCCCTCACCGCGGCATCGAGTTGGGAATCCTTGCCGCTGAAGCTTTCGCCGACGGGCCGCGACACCGGGATGTCAACGGGGCGCGGATGCAACTCCATATCCTGGCCATCGGCGCCGCGAATCCGGGTGTGGGGCAGGCGGAAACTCGTTCCGTCCAGCAGTTGCGTGCCCCAGGTGTAAATGATCCAGCCGGCGGTCGGCTCGCCCACCACCTTGCCCAGTTTGAGCGCGCGATAGCCCTCGGTGAAATCTTCGGCGTCGGAGAGCGAGTGCTGGTTCGTCACCAGAATGGTCGGAGCCTCCAGCGCACGCTGCCCCAGGACGGTGCGCGCGGGTACTTCGGGCTTGCCTCGCTCGGTCATCCGCAAATAGGGGCGCCTGGCGAAAACATCCAGAGCGTAGGCATTTACGAAGCCTCCGTTATTGTTGCGGATATCGATCACCACGCCCTGCCGGCCCTGGTTTTCGGCATCCAGGTCCAAATGCAGGCGGTTGAGCGAGCCCTCGCTCATGTCAGCCATGTGCACGTATCCGAGCTTGCCTCCGGAGATCCTCGCCACGTACGCTCGGTTATTCTCCACCCACTGTCTGTAGAGCAGGTTCTTCTCGGTCGCGAGGTTCACGGGCTGCACGGGCACGTCTTTCCCGGAGACCTTCAGCACCACGCGCTTTGCGATCTTGTGGTCGAGCAGTTCGTCGAGATTCGTGCCGGCGCCGGCCGGCGTGCCGTCCACGGCTTCCAACACGTCGCCCGGTTTCAGGCCTGCCACGTCCGCCGGGCTGAGCCGGATCACCTCCGTAATTTTGAGCCTGCCCGAGCCTTCGTATTCGGCGCGGTCGAACCGCAGCCCGAGCCGGCCGGTGGTGCTCTGCGACCCTGACCCCCCACCGCCTCCGGCGGATGCGCCGAGATGCGAGGCATTGAGTTCGCCGACCATCAGGTTCAGCAGTTGCCGCATCTCATCGGGAGTCGCGGCGCCGGCTACGAGCGGTTCGTAAGTGGTGCGGACGGTATCCCAATCGACTCCGTTGAACTTCGGGTCGAAGAACTGGTCGCGGATGTAGGTCCAGGCCTGCCGGAAGACTTCGAGCTTTTCGCGGGAGAAGTCCACGTCCATCTCGGCGGTCACCGCCAGCGGTTTCGACTGGCGACTCTCGATGGTCATCGAGGCGATGTTGCCGCGATCGAGGTAGAAGACCTCCTTGCTGTCGGGCGTGAACTGCACACCGTCCTTACGGCCCCGGGTAGAGGTCAGTTGCCGCGCGACCGGCGCATCCTTCGCCAGTTCGTCGAGGGAATAGGAATAGAGGTTCTGGCCGCCGGCAGAAGTCGCCACCAGGACGGCCGTTTTGCCATCGGGGCTGATGGCAACCGAGTCCACGGCCAAGCCGACCGGGAGCAGCGAAAGGCGGTCGCGGATGCCTTCAAACGTGACATTCACCGGTTGCAGCGCCGGTTTGGCGGGAGCAGGTGTTTGCCGGTCGGCGGGCTTGGCCCCGCCCTCATTGAAAAGCTCGCGGAACTGATCCTCGCGGAAGCGGGGAGTGCGCGGAATGAGGTCCACGCGCGCGATCTGCCCCGGCTCGGTCCGCTGGTCGGTCGTAAAGAGCAGGTACTTGCCGTCCGGGCTCCACCTGATCCAATCGGCCTCGGTGTTGCCGAGGAAACTGGCGGGCTCGCTCTTTCCTCCGGCCGCGGGAACCAGGAACGCGTTCCGAAATGCCTTCCCGCCCTCGTCGAAGTAGGCCAGCCAGCGGCTGTCGGGGGACCACGCCATTTCGTGCTCGACGCCGATGGGCGGGAGGTCGAAGCTGCCTTCCGCGAGCGCGCGCTCCTGCCTGCTTTCCATGTCGAGAACGCGGATCTCCCGGGCATTGCGCATGAAGGCGAGCATCTTGCCGTCCGGCGAGAAACGGGGCGTGTAGTCGAACGGACCGTTGGTGAGCCGCGTCTCCTGGTTCTTCGAGAAATCGTAGAGGTAAATGTGGGAAGCGCCGTCACGGGTCGAGACGTATGCCAGCCGCTTGCTGTCCGGAGCCCAGTCCGGCTGCGATTCGGGCGCCGCCGTGTGAGTGATCCGCTGGGCATCGCCGCCGTCTTTGGCCGCAGCGGCGAAGACCTCGCCGTGCGCGATGAACGCCACTTTTTTGCCATCGGGAGAGAGCGCCAGTTCGCGGAACTGTCCGGCTAGCGAGATGTGCTGCACGTCCGGTCCGGCGGGGGCGCCGCGACGCTCGATCTCCATGGGTGCGGCTTTCCCGGATTCCACGTCGAGTTTCCAGATGCGGAAGTCGCGTTCAAAGACGATCGTCCGGCCGTCGGCCGAGATGGCGGGCCATACCACGCGTCCTTCCGTGAACTTCGTGATCTGCCGCGCCGCGCCGCCGGCGAGAGGGCGCTGCCAGATGTTCTGGGCGCCGCTGCGGTCGGACATGTAGTAAAGGCTCTTGCCCTCGCGCGCCCACATCGGCCACGCTTCCTTGGCCCCGCCATCGGTCACCCGCTGGTAGGTGGCCGGGCTCCCCTCATGCCGCAGCCAGATTTCCGACTCGTCCAGGTGGCTGTGCCCTTTGCGCCACCACTGCGAGCCTGCCATGCCACGGGCCGTGAATGCCAGGGTCTGCCCGTCGGGAGCGGGCGCTGCGTAATATTCGGTGGTGTACCGGTCGGCGCTCACCTGCATGGGAGTGCCGCCTTCGCGCGAGACGCGGTAGATATCGCTCATCCCGGAGATGTCGCGCGCGGTGGACGAGAAGTAAATCCACCGGCTATCCGGAGACCAGCCCTCCACGGTTTCGCCGGAGTCATCGAAGCTCAGCCGCTTGAGTTCACCGGTTGCGAACGTCAGGAGGTACACGTCGCCGTTTCCCGTCCGCGTGGATGTGAACGCGAGGTACTTGCCGTCGGGCGAATAGTGCGGCGCCAGTTCGGTTGCGGGGTGCGAGACCAGCAGATGGGCGGCCCCGCCGCGGGACGGCACGGTCCAGATATCGCCTCCGGAAACCATCGCGATCTCGGAGCCATCGGGCGAGATCGAGGGCTGGCTGAAATAGGGCTGCGGCCCGGCGGCGAACAGGGAAAGGGCGCAGATCGGAAGAAGCGCGGCTGACCTCATGAGGTCAATGGTAGTACGGCGCGCCAGCCCTGGGGCGGTAGCCTCGCGCCAGCCTGCAATTCTCATCGGGTCGGTGCCGACTTTCCGGAAACGTATGCCAGAGCGGGGCTAAAACCCCGCGCAGATTGAAACCCGCCCCTTCAGCGCGGGCCCCGCGGGGACGCGGAGGGAACAGAAAAGAAGCACAGGGGGCTCAGATGAGTCGGCGCGGGCTTTCCAGCCCGCCCATCCGCGCTACAGGTTCGAGGCGGGGGCGAGTTGCTTCTGCCTGGTGCGTGGCGCATCGGCGATGGACACGACAGCCTTGTCGAACACGGTCATATCCTGAACGAGCCGCTCGACATCGGCGCCGTCGTCCACCACGACTTCATGCTCGATCCAGTCGGAGAGCGGGATATTCCGGAAATACATCCGCTCCTGCATGACCAGGCTTTTGCGATTGTGGATGAGCATGCGGTTCTCCCTGACGAAGTGCCTCTGCTGGACCTTGATGTCCCCCAGAAACGAATCGAATGCCTTGCGCAGGGCGGATTCTTCGGCCGCGTGCAATGCGGTGTCGAGGGAATCCTTCATGGCTTTCTTCTCCGCTTCGAGCGCGGCGCGGGACGCAGTGATGTTTTCCCGCTGCTCGGCCAGCTTCACCTCCATGCGGGATTGCATGACGAACCACGAGAGCAACCCGGAAGCGATCGCCACGAAGCCGGGTAGAAGAATCCATAATAGGGCGTCCATGCGGATATTCTCGTCGAAATGCCCGGCAATGAACCAGATCCCAAAGGTGAACCGGGAACGATAACCATTGTTAGGGCGGCCGGCGCGGTTCATCATACGTTCATGTCCGATCTGCCATAATGCCAGCCGAGGTCCCCTCCATGAAAACCGTGATTACGATATTCGCCGCCGCGCTGTGTCTACAGGGCGCGACGAACTACAAAGTGGCCGGCCGTTACCAGGTTCCGGGCGACGGCGGGTTCGACTACGTATCCATCGACAGCGCCGCCCGCCGCCTCTACGTCTCACACGGGACGCAAGTCGATGTGGTGGACGCCGACACCGGCAAATTGGTCGGCTCGATCACCGATACGCCGGGCGTGCACGGGGCAGCCATCGCGCCGCAGTTCCATCACGGTTTCACGAGCAACGGCCGGGAAAACAAAGTATCGATGTTCGACACTACGACGTTGAAGCTCATTAAGAAGATCGACGTCGGGCAGGGGCCGGACGGCATCTACTATGACCCGCACACCCGGCGCGTATTCACGAACAACCACGGTTCCCACAACGTGAGCGCGATTAATGCCGAAACCGGCGAGGTCGCCGGCACGGTAAATCTCGAAGGCGATGGCGAAGAGGCGGTGATCGGCAAGAACGGGATGATTTACGTCAATAGCGAGAACACCGCGGAGGTCGTGGAATTCGATCCTCAATCGCTCCAGGTAAAGAACCGGTACCCGGTTGGCGTCGCCAAAACCCCGACCGGGCTCGCGTACGATGCGAAGACCAACCGCCTGTTCATCGGCACCAGGAATGAGCCGAAGATGGTGGTGATGGACGCGGCCACGGGGAAGGTGATCCAGAGCTACCCGATAGGCTCCAACGTGGATTATGCCGGGTTCGATCCCAAGGCGAAGCTGGTGTTCTTCTCCTGCGGCGAAGGCGTCCTCAGCATCTATCACGAAAAGTCGGCGGACGAGTACGAAGATGCAGGCGCCGTGAAGACTCAGCCGAGCGCGAAGACCATGGCATTCGACACGAAGACCGGCAAGATCTTTCTCTCGGCGGCCGAGTACGAAGAAACGCCGGCAAGCGAGCCTGGAAAGCGCCCGCGGCGGAGCGTGAAGCCGGGCAGCTTTGTCGTCCTGGTAGTCGCGAAGTAGAGAATCGAGCCGCGCCGGTGTGCTGTCGGTTACACTGTGCGTGTGAAAAGACTCAGCTTTCTTCTTGCCGTTGCGGCGGCAATCGCGATCCCTGCGCAGGCGCAGAACAAGAACCCGTTTCTCGGCCGCTGGGACCTCACCCTAACCGGCCCCAACTCTTCCTGGCCCCAATGGATGGAACTGGTGGAAAAGGACGGGAAGATCGATGGCCGAATCCAGCCGCGCGGCGGCGCGGTGCGTCCTATCGTGGCCGCCAAAATGGAGGGTGGCCACCTGCTGATCACGGTTCAGGCAGCCGGGCGCGGTCCGCAGGTCGATTGGGACCTGACGGCATTCCGGCTAAGCCCCGCAGGGGCCGGGGACGAGATTTCGGGGACTCAGAAGCAGGGCGAGAACGCGGACACGAAGATCGCCGGGGTGCGGGCACCGGAACTGAACCGGCCGATGCCGGAAGCTTGGACCGCGCCGGAACCGTTGTTCAATGGCAAGGATTTGAGCGGCTGGGAGCCCGTCAACAATCCGCAGAACAGCCGCTGGGTGGTGAAGGACGGCACGCTCTTCAATGAAGCCCGGGGCTCGAATATCCGCACCACCCGCACATTCAACGATTTTCAATTGCACCTCGAGGTGATGTGCCCGGAACACTGCAATAGCGGAATCTATCTCCGCGGCCGCGACGAAATCCAGGTGGGCACCGAAGGCGGCACGCAGCCGAGCCACGAAATGGGCGCGCTGTACGGTTTCGTCGCGCCGAAAGTCGCGATGCCGTTGGATTCCGGGAACTGGCAGACGTTCGACATCACGCTCGTGGGGCGCCACGTAACGGTGAAGCGCAACGGCGTCACGCTCCACGAAAATCTGGAAATCCCGGGGATCACCGGGGGCGCGCTCGACAGCCACGAAGCCGAGCCGGGACCGATCTTCTTTCAGGGGGACCACGATGGCGGCATGGCGTACCGGAACGTCACCGTCTCGCTGCCGAAGAATTGAGGATTTCATGAGCGACGTAATCTCCGAGTATCAACGCTGGAAACAGCAGGGTGAAAGCTTGCGCGCCCAGGCGAAGCATGCGATCGAATCGCGGTTCAAGGAGCTGATGGCGGAGGCGGTACACCTCGCGGAAGAGTACCGGGCGGATTTCGGCGCGGCGCTGAAGCCCCCGGCTCCGGTCACAGCTTTCCGCTACAAGGCTGCGGCGAGGCCGAAACCGAAGAAAGCCGCAAAGGCAAAGGAGCCAGCGCCTCCGGCTCCTCCGGCAAAAGCGGATCCGAAGGTGGCGGGCTTACAGAAGCGGCTCGCCACGGCGAGGAAAAAACTGGATGACGCGAAAGCGGCGGGCTCGCCGACCCGGGCGATTGAAGACAGGATTTACGAACTGGAAGACGATCTGAAGTTGGCGGCACAGGCCTGAAGGCGAATCGCTCAGGCGATAAAGATGTGTAAGAACATATAACTCAGCCAGGCGATGATGGCGGCGGCGGGAATCGTCAGGACCCATGCCCAGACGATGTTCGTGGCGATCGCCCAGCGAACTGCCTTCATGCGGTGGATGCTGCCGACGCCCGCGATCGCGCCGGCGATCGCGTGAGTGGTCGAGACCGGGAGCCCCAGGTGCGTGGCGAAGAGCACGGAGATCGCCGCGCCTGTTTCCGCGCAGAAGCCGCTCCGCGGCTTGAGCCGCGTCAGGCGTCCTCCCATGGTGCGGACGATGCGCCATCCGCCGCTCAAAGTCCCGAGCGCAATCGCGGTGTAGGCCAACAGCAGCACCCACGCCGGAATTGTGAATTTAGTCAGGTAATGCGAGGTGTAAAGCACGCCGGCGATGACCCCCGCCGTCTTCTGCGCGTCGTTCGAACCATGCGAGAGGCTGAACGAGGCCGCGGACAGCAGTTGGAGCTTGCGGAAGTAGAGGTCCATCTTGGTCGGGCTCGATTTCCGGAAGAGCCAGTACATCAGGGTCATGAGCACGTAAGCCGAAATCAGCCCGATGACCGGCGCCAGCAAGATGAACGTAAGGGTAAGGGGCCATTGTCCGCCATGGTGGAAATTGAGCGCGTCGAAGCTGTGGCTGAACCCGCGGACCAGGCCGACTCGCGCGACGGCGGCGCCGGCATAGCCGCCGATGAGCGCATGGGACGAGCTGGTCGGCAGGCCGAGCCACCACGTAATCAGGTCCCAGGCGATGGCGCCGGCGAGTCCGGCAAGAATCACGTAGGGAGTGACCAGGTTGAGATCGACGAAACCCTGCCCCACGGTCCTGGCGACCGCGGTCCCGAATAGAAACGCCGCCGCGAAGTTGAAGAAGGCGGCCCATATCACCGCTTGTAGAGGTGTCAGAACACGCGTGGCAACGATGGTCGCGATGGAATTCGCAGCGTCGTGAAAGCCGTTGATGTAATCGAATACAAGTGCGACCCCGATGATCACGACCGCGAGCTGAAAGGTCGACATCGGCTAGCTGTTCTTGACCACGACGTTCTGGAGGACGTCGGCCACGTCCTCGCAACTGTCGATCGTGTTCTCGAAGAACTCGTAGACTTCCTTCAATTTGATCAACGTGATGGAGTCCTTCTCCTTGTTGAAGAGGTCCACGATGGCGCTACGCCCGAGGCGATCGGCCTCATTCTCCAGGCGGTTGATCTCGATGCAGTGCTCCATCGTCGATCCGTTCTTTTCCATCGCATCGACAGCTGCCCGGAGGGACTTGCTGCAACTGTGGACGATCTCCGCCAAAGTCACCATGCAGGGAGGGATCGGGTCGATGCGGTAGGAAACGAGGCGGTGGGCGGTATCCTCGATTCCATCGAGCACGTCGTCCAGGGCCGAAGAAATATTATGAATGTCTTCGGGGTCGATGGGGGTGATAAAGGTCTGGTTGAGCCTGGTGAAGATTTCGTGGATCACTTCGTCGCCCTTGTGCTCGAGGACGTTGATCTCGGTTGCGGCGCCTGCCATCCGGGATTCGCCGTGCTGAACGCCGTCGAGCAGGAGCCTGGCCGCCTCTGCGATGATTTCGATCTGCTTGTGGAAGAGGCGGTAGAACTTCTCTTCTCGTGGGAGGAGTCTCATAAAGTTCGGGCTTTCGGTGAGTGAAGACCTATGGTATTCGGTTTCGGGAACACGATCAAATCGCGTTTTGATCGGTTACAATTTGCAATAATTCAGGTTCGGGCGCGGCCGGGTTCTCGAGGTCCAGAAAACGGGGGTCCAGAAGCCGGCTTGTGTCCACGTTTCCCATCGCGGCGAGGATATTTTCTTTCAGGTGGGGGTACTCGATTTCCAATTCGGCGAAAACATCCCGCAGCGTCCGCCGCACGGTCCCGGTTTTTTGCGAGCAGCCGCACGGCACTACCGGGATGCCCAGGGCTTCCGAGTAGGCTCTGGTGATGTCTTCCGTGACGAACACCAGCGGCCGGATGAGCCTGAAGTCGCGATTGCGCGACACGGTGACCGGGGGGAGCGCGCTCAACCTGCCGGTAAACATGGTGTTGCGCAGGAGCGCTTCGCAAAAATCGTCCGCGGTGTGGCCGAACGCGATGACATTGGCGCCCAATCCGTGGGCGATTTCGTAGACGGCCCGCCGCCGGTAGCGGCTGCAGAGGTCGCAGCCGTGCTCCGGTTGGTCCTCGAGCAGATTGAGCGACGGTTTGTCGCGGAAATAGGTCCAATCGATGCCGCGCTGCTTCAGGTATTCGCCCAGCGGCTCGATGGGGCGGAGAAACTTGCCCTGTTCGACCGTGAAGGCGCAGACCGAGAAGTCCACCGGCGCTCGTTTCTGTAACAGGAGAAGGGCTTCCAACAAGGTTGCTGAATCCTTGCCCCCGGAGAGCGCCACGGCCACACGATCGCCGTCGCGGATCATCTTGAAGCGGTGAATGGCTTCCCCCACCTTACGCAGCAGTACTTTTTCCAGCTCCACTATTTTAATTATACGAAGGCGGAAGCCGCGTCCGCCTGTTCGTATGATGGTAGGGACGACTCAATGACGCCGACTTCATTCGACAAAGACAAAATCAAGATCCTGCTGCTGGAGGGGATCCACCCGAGCGCCGTGGATTCGTTCCGGAAAGACGGTTATCACAATATCGAATGCCATGCCAAGTCGCTGCCGGAAAAGGAGCTGATCGCAGCCTCGCGCGATGCCTTCTTCATCGGGATCCGCTCCGGCACGCACCTGACGGCCCGGTTTTTCGAAGCGGCCCCGAAGCTGGTCGGGGTCGGAGCATTCTGCATCGGGGTGAACCAGGTGGAACTGGCGGCGGCGCAGGAACGCGGGATCCCGGTTTTCAACGCTCCGTTTTCGAATACCCGGAGCGTCGCGGAACTGGTGCTCGCGGAAGCCGTGCTGCTGCTGCGCGGAATTCCGTACCGGAGCCGCAAGGCGCACGACGGGGTCTGGGTGAAAACGGCAACGGGTTCGCGGGAAACGCGCGGGCGGTGCCTGGGGATCGTAGGGTACGGCCATATCGGTTCGCAGCTGAGCGTGCTTGCCGAATCGCTGGGGATGCAGGTGGTTTTCTATGACATCGAGATGAAGCTGGCGCTCGGAAACGCGCGCGCCATGCCTTCGCTCGATGCGCTGCTCGAGACGGCCGATGTGGTTAGTTTGCACGTGCCGGAAACGCCGCAAACACAGCGCATGATCGGGGCGGAGCAACTGGCCCGCATGCGGCGCGGCGCGCACCTGATCAATGCTTCGCGCGGCACGGTGGTGGACATCGACGCTCTGGCCGAAGCGCTGCGATCGAAGCAGCTCGGCGGCGCCGCCATCGATGTTTTTCCGAAAGAGCCCAAGGGCGCGGGTGAGGAGTTCGTCTCGCCGCTGCGCGAGTTCGAGAACGTCATCCTGACGCCGCATATCGGCGGCAGCACCGAGGAGGCGCAGGAGAGTATCGGCTCGGAGGTCGCGGAAAAGTTGATCCGGTACAGCGACAACGGTTCGACCCTCAGCGCCGTGAATTTTCCGGAAGTGTCGCTGCCGGAGCATCCCGGCAAGCAGCGCCTGCTGCACATCCATCGCAACCAGCCGGGCGTGCTGTCGGGCGTCAATGCGGTGTTCTCCGAGCGGCGGATCAACGTGGCGGGAGAGTATCTTCAAACGAACCCGCAGATCGGGTACGTGGTGATCGACGTGGAATTGGAGGACCTGGCCGAAGCCGCGGAGCTGCGGCGCCAACTCGACCGGGTGCCGGGAACGATCCGGACGCGGGTGCTGTTCTAGTGAGCGCCATTGCGCGTGCGAGGGCGGCGGCCTTCGACATCCTTTGCAAGGTGGAGGGCGGCGGGTATGCCTCCGACCTCCTCGTCTCGTTCACCAGGGACTTCGATTCCCGCGATGCCGGCCTGGCATCGGAAATCGTCTTCGGCGTGCTCCGGTACCGGGCGCAGCTCGATTACCTGATCGATCGGACGTCAACCTCGAAGAAGCTCGATCTCGAAGTACGGACCGCGCTGCGGATCGCCATTTACCAGCTGCGCTATCTGGACCGCATTCCGGCGCACGCGGCGGTTGCCGATAGCGTGGAGCTGGTCAAGCGGGCGAAGAAGCGGTCGGCGGCGGGGCTGGTGAACGCCATTCTGCGGAACGTGAACCGGTATCCGGTGGCCTGGCCGTCGCGGGAAGCGGAGCTATCGTGCCCGGAGTGGCTGCTGGCGCGGTGGGAGAAGTGCTATGGCCGGGAGGCGGCGCACGCGATTGCGCGGGCGGCGCTTCAGGAACCGGTGAAGTACACGCGCGGAGACCGCGTTCAGGACATCGGCGCGCAATCGATCGTTCCGCTCCTGGGGCTCTCGCCGGGCCAGGAGGTGCTCGATTTATGCGCAGCGCCCGGCAACAAAACCGTGCAGATCCTGGAATCCGGGGTGCGTTGCACGGCGTGCGATATCCACTGGCACCGGCTGGCGCATTTGAAGGAACTGGGCGCGAGGCTGGTCGTGCTGGACGGCACCGCGCCGCTGCCGTTCTCCCGGCGTTTCGACCGGATTCTGGTGGACGCGCCGTGCAGCGGGACGGGGACTTTGGGGCGGAATCCGGAGATCAAGTGGCGGCTGCGGCCCGAAGACCTGGCCGATCTGCACGGGCGGCAGGTCGCCCTGCTGGAGAACGCAATGGGGGCATTGGCGCCGGGCGGACTGCTGGTTTATTCGACATGTTCGCTGGAGCCCGAGGAGAACGAGGAGGTGGTGGCAAACGTGCCCAATGGAGTCGTCGAGCAAACGGCCATGCGCATTCCGGGACGTGAGGAAGGGGACGGTTTCTTTGCCGCTGTGATAAAATCGGGGGAATCCGTAAATGGTTGAAATTATTCCCTCAATCCTGTCGGCGGACTTCGCGCGGCTGGCCGAGGAGATTGGCCGGGTAGAGCGGGGCGGCGCATCGATGCTGCATCTGGATGTCATGGACGGGCACTTCGTGCCGAACCTCACGATCGGCCCGCCCGTTGTGGAATCGATACGGAAATCGACGACGCTGCATCTGGACGTTCACCTGATGATCGAGAACCCCGACCGGTACGTCTCACACTTTGTAGCGGCGGGGGCCAATTCCGTGTCGGTTCACTATGAGGCTTGCCGTCACCTGGACGGCACCCTCGAGATGATCCGAAGCGGCGGCGCCATGGCCGGGATCGTGCTGAATCCGGCCACCCCGGTTTCCGTTCTGGAAGATGTACTGGGGGTGGCGGATTACGTGCTACTGATGAGCGTGAATCCGGGCTTCGGCGGACAAAAGCTGATTCCGTACGTTCTGGAGAAGGTGCGGCAGCTCGACCGCATGCGGCGGGAGAGGCACTTGGCGCTTCCCATCGAAATCGATGGCGGGGTGCACAAGGAGAATCTCGCGCAGGTGGTGCGGGCCGGGTGTGACTGGATCGTCACAGGGTCGGCGGTGTTTCACAGTGAGGATCCCGAAGCCACGGTGCGGGAAATGCGCAACATTGCGGATGGCGCGACCGCAGTGCCGTGTTAATGGTGCTAAAAAGATAGGAACGTCTATGGTTCGAAACGGTTTTCGGAATATCGTACTGCTCGGTGTGGCGGCGGTTCTTCTGGGGGGGTGCGGCCTGCGCCGGCATAAGTACGATAACCCCATCACGAAGGACACCCAACAGCCTGACAAGGTCCTTTTCGATCAGGCGATCAGCGAAATCGAGCACAGCCGGTTCGAACGCGGGCGGCTCATCCTGCAAACCCTCATGAACACCTACGACACCAGCGAGTACCTGGCGAAAGCCAAGCTCGCGGTGGCCGATTCGTGGTATCGCGAAGGCGGCGCCAACGGGTACGCGCAAGCCGAAGCCGAGTATAAGGACTTCATCCTCTTCTATCCCAATATGGAGGAGTCGGCCGAAGCGCAGGAAAAGATCTGCAAGATGCAGTACAACGAGATGGAAAAGGCCGACCGCGATCCGACGCACGCACTGCGCGCCGAGGACGAGTGCCGGCAGCTCGTGGTACAGTTCCCGAACAGCAAGTTCGCCCCCGAGGCCCAGCAGATGCTGCGCAACGTGCAGGAAGTCCTGGCCGACAAGGAATACAAGGTCGGAATTTTCTACGGCCACAAGGGCAGCTTTCCTGCCGCGGCAAACCGCCTGCAGGCTATGACAGACCAGTTTCCGCTCTACAGCAAAGCGGACGACGCACTCTGGGACATGGCCACGGATTACCAGCACATGGGCGACCGCTTCGAGAACCAGCAGGCTGCGGCCTACACCAAGATTGTCCGCGACTACCCGCTGAGCACCCACGTGGAGGAAGCGAAGGCCCGGCTTGAGGAAATGAAGCGGCCGGTGCCGGAGGCCGACCCCGTTGCTTACGCCCGCATGAAGTACGAATTGGAGAACCGCACCAACCGCAGCCTGATAGGCAAGATTTGGGGCCCGTTCAGCGGCAAGCCCGATGTCACCGACGCCGCGAAGTCGGGTAGCCCGCAGATGACCGGCTTCCGTCCGACCATTCCGGTGAGCGTCCCGCCGGTAGCGGCGGGAGCCGCCGGCGTAACGGATGTCGGCGTTTCGGTGCCGACGGATCCTTCGGCGATCGACAAGAACCCGGATGCGCGCGCCAATCCGACAGGGGCGGCGGGTTCCACCCCGGCTGCCGGCACGCCGGCTTCCGGTACGGCGGCTCCGGCATCCAGCGGCACGGCTAGCGCGACCCAGGCCAACCAGGCTCCCCCGCAGAACCATCAGGGCAAGCCGAAGAAGGAAAAGAAGTCGAAGGCCAAAAAGAACTCCAAACAGAAGGAGCCCGATAAGGCGGCCGCCGGAACCACGGAACCTGCCACGAGACAATGAGCCGTATTCTACTGGTTGACGACAGCCCGCATGCCCAGCGGATGGGTGAGCGCATTCTGACCGAGGAAGGCTATGAAGTGGTCACGGTCAGCAATGCCGATTCCGCCCTGATCCGCCTGGATGACGTCGATCCGGACGTGGTGCTAGCCGACACGGTGATGCCCGGGCGCACGGGCTTCGAGATCTGCCAGTACCTGAAAATGAGCCCGCGGCACAAGCATGTCCGCGTGATTCTGACCGCCGGAGTGCTCGAACCCCTCGACGAGGAGCATACCAGGCGGGTCGAAGCCGATGGCACGCTGAAGAAGCCGTTCGAAGCGAGCGCCCTGATTGCCGCTGTGAAGCCGCTGGCGGAGGCCGCCGCGAAGGACCGGGAAAACATCGAGGGACCGGGACCCAAGGCTCAGGCTCCCGAGAAGCCGGTGCAGGTGGCGCCGTTCGTCGCGGTGGTGGATGCCGAACAGGTGCGGGCCGCGGTTACGATAGCGCTGGATGCCGCGATGGAGAAGATGGTCGAAGAGATTACGCGGCGCGTGCTGTCGGCCCTCAACACCAAAAAGTCCGTTCCGGAGCCGGCCCCCTTGTCGTTGGAGCCGGTCAGGCCTGCCGTTGCTTTGCCTGCATTGCCCGTGACCGCCGCTTACGAACCGGTGCGCCGGGTAAATCCCGTTCGCTTGCGCGCCGGATCCATACTAGGATTGGATCTGGGCCGCGGCAGCGGGGACAGTTCCGAGCCGAAGCCCCTCTAACACTTATGCCCGACAACAGCTTCGACGTAGTGTCCAAGATCGAATTGCCGGAAGTTCTGAATGCCATTCAGCAGGCGCAAAAAGAAATCCACCAGCGCTACGACCTGAAAGACTCCCACTCGAATATCGAGCTCAAGGAGAAAGACAACAAGATCCTGCTGGCGAGCAAGGACGAGTTCAAGCTGAAGGCCGTGGTGGATATCCTCGAATCCAAACTGGTGAAGCGGCAGGTTCCGCTGAAGGGCCTGAGCTACGGAGAGATCGTCCCGTCGGCCGGCTCCACGGTGCGGCAGGAGATCACCTTGCAGCAGGGCATCCCGACCGAGAAGGCGCGCGAGATCGTCAAGAAGGTCAAGGACAGCAAGCTCAAAGTGCAGGCTTCGATCCAGGGCGATTTCGTTCGCGTGGCGGGGAAGGATCGCGACGTGCTGCAATCCGTGATCAAACTGCTGCGCGAATCGGATTTCGGGATCGACATGCAGTTCATCAACTACCGCACGAACTGACGTGCCCCGCCGGATCGAATCGCACGACCTGGAAGGGCCCGCGGGACGCCTGGAAGCGCTGCTCGAAGAACCGGAACACGGCGAGCCGCACATGGCGGCGCTGATTTGCCACCCTCACCCGCTTTACGGCGGGACGCTGCACAACAAGGTCGTATTTCGCCTGGCGCGTGGTCTGCGCAAAACCGGGATGGTGGTGCTGCGGTTCAATTTCCGGGGCGTAGGCCGCAGCCAGGGGGAGCACGGCAACCTGGAGGGAGAAATCGAAGATGCGCGCGCCGCGCTCGAATGGCTGCGCGGGCGATTCCCTGGGCTGCCGTTCGGGCTGGCGGGGTTTTCGTTCGGAGCCCGCGTGATCACCAGGCTTGGGTGCTCGATGCCGGGCGCGGAGTTTCTGCTCGCTGCGGGATTTCCGACCCGCTACGGCCCCACGGGTTACCTCGAAACCTGCCCGGTGCCGAAAACCTTCATCCAGAGCACGCATGACGAGTTCGGGCCGCGGCGAGAACTGGAAGAGGCGTTCTCGCGATTCGCCGGACCGAAGGAATTGATCTTCATCGAGGCGGCGGACCACTTTTTCGCCGGCTCCCTCGATGCCCTGGAGCAGGCCGTGGAAACGGCTATCGTTTGAAGCCGAGTTCCTGTTTGAAAGCCTCGAGCGAGTTGTAGACGATGGGGCAGTAGCAGGCACGGTCCACAAACTGCCACATGCGGCTGGCGATCGAGCCATTGCCGCGCACCAGGTGGGGAAAGCGCCGGCAGGTATCCGGGCGCGCTGCGTAGACAGTGCAAGCCATTCCGTCCAGAAACACGCACCCGGCCTCCTCGGTGCGCCGGAGAATGCGGCCTTCTTCCTCGCTTTCCATGGTGTACTCGGCGAGAAACCGCTCGCGGGTGATGCGCAGATGTTTGGCCAGACGCTCCACATCGCGCTCGGAGACGACGGCGGTGGCGACCTTGCAGCAGTTGGCGCAAACGGTGCAATCGATCTGCTCCTCGATTCCTTCGGCGACGCGCCGCAGGATGCGGTCGGAGTGGTCGCGCGATTTCATGAACCGGCGAAACCGTGAGTTTTCGTCGCGCTTCTTCTCGCCTTGAATGCGGATTTGGACGAGGTCGGTGACCATCTCATTTCAGGGTAGCCGATAATAGGAGTAATGGACCGCCGTTTCTTCCTGCAGCAGGTTGCCTTGGGCGCGACGTTTGCGCGCACGGCACGGGCGCAGATCCCGGATCTCGACGAGGCGACGTTCGCCGACCTCTCGCAATACCCGGCAAGCCAGTTGACCGAGTACTACATCGGGCGCATCCGCGAAAGGGATGCGCACACGCGCGCTGTGGTGGAGATCAACCCCGACGCCATGAAGATCGCGGCGGAATTGGACCGCGGCCCGAGGCGCGGACCGCTCCACGGCATGCCTGTCCTGATCAAGGACAACATCGATACGGCGGATGCCATGAAAACTACGGCCGGATCGCTCGCGATGATGGATGCGCCGAGACCCGCCGATGCCGCGGTGGTGGCGCGGTTGCGCGCGGCCGGGGCGGTGATTCTGGGCAAGACCAACTTGAGCGAATGGGCCAACTTCCGGTCGTCGCACTCGCTGAGCGGCTGGAGCGCCCGCGGTGGGCAGACGCGAAATCCGTACGCGCTCGACCGGAGCCCGTGCGGGTCGAGCGCAGGGTCGGCCGTAGCGGTTTCGGCCAACCTCTGCGCCGCGGCGGCCGGCACCGAAACCGATGGTTCCATCACCGGTCCTTCCTCGATGAATGGGCTGGTGGGGATCAAGCCAACGGTGGGGCTGCTGGGGGGAAGCGGCATCATTCCGATTGCGCATAGCCAGGATACGGCGGGGCCGATGGCGCGGACGGTTCGCGATGCGGCGATCCTGCTGGGGGCCATGGCGGAAGGGCCGAAGGCGGATTTGGATTACACGCGGTTCCTCGATTCCAACGGGCTCCGTGGGGCTCGAATCGCGGTGGCTCGCAGCTTTTTCGGGATCACGGCGGAGACGGACCGCGTGATCGAAAACGCGATCGCCGAAATGAAGCGGCAAGGCGCCGAAATGATCGACCCGGCGGATCTGCCTTCCCACGGCAAGGCGGTCGACGTAGAAATGGAAGTCCTGCTTTACGAGTTCAAAGCCGGTCTGAACGCCTATCTGAAGAAGCGGGGAACCGGCTTGACACTCGAGAAACTGATCGAGTTCAACAGCAGCCATCGCGAACAGGAGATGCCGCATTTCGAGCAGGAACTGTTCGAACGGGCGCAGGAAAAGGGGACGCTCCACGAGAAGGAGTACCGGAAGGCGCTGGCGGCCACGCGGAAACTGGCGCGCGCGGAGGGCATCGACGCGGTGGTGAAACGGCACCGGGTGGATGCGATTATCGCTCCGACCACCGGGCCGGCATGGTTGATCGACGTGGTTAACGGCGATCACGATACCGGCGGATCCACGGGTCCCGCGGCGCGGGCCGGCTATCCGCACATCACGGTACCGGCTGGGTTCGTGCGGGGACTGCCGGTGGGCATTTCGTTTTTCGGGCCGGCGTGGAGCGAGGGAACGTTGTTGAAATTGGCTTTTGGGTTTGAGCAGGCGACGAGGGTTCGCAAGCCACCGCGCGCGCTAGCCGGCAAAAAAGCTTAGGGCTTTGGAGAGATACGGCTTCATTTCGAGGCGCGGGACCACGGCGTCGAGCATTCCGTGCTTCAACAGGAATTCGGAGCGCTGAAAGCCCTCGGGAAGCTTCTGGCGGATGGTCTGCTCGATGACGCGCGGACCGGCGAACCCGATCAGCGCGCCCGGTTCCGCGAGATTCAAATCTCCCAGCATGGCGAAACTGGCCGTGACGCCGCCGGTAGTGGGGTCGGTCAAAATGCTGATGAAGGGAACGCGCGCTTCATCGAGCTTCATCAGTCCGGCCGACACCTTGGCCATCTGCATGAGGCTGACCGCGCCTTCCTGCATGCGGGCGCCGCCCGAAGCCGAAACCACGATCAGGGGGGAATTTTCCGCAAGCGACCGCTCGATGGCCCGGGTGATCTTCTCACCCACCACGCAACCCATGCTGCCGCCAATGAACCGGATGTCCATGACGCACACCTGGACGCGTCTGCCGTCGAGTTTGCCGGCGGCGGCGATCAGCGCGTCGCTGAGATTGGTGGCCTGCTGCATGGATTTCAGGCGGTCGGAGTACGCCTTGCTGTCCTCGAAGCGGAGCGGGTCGGATGAGGTGAGGAGTTCGTCGAAGGTTTCGTAGGCGCCGTCGTCGAGCAGCAGTTTCAAACGCGCACAGACATCGAGCCGGAAGTGATGGCCGCATTTCGGGCAGAGGTTCCAGTTGTTCTCCAGGTCCTTCTTCCAGATGATCTGGCGGCAACCCTCGCATTTTTGCCACAGACCCTCGGTCCGGACCCGCCGTTCGCCATTCGCCGGCTTGAGCAACTTTTGCGCTGCGGATTGATCGCGCTTAAACCACGACATGTAAATCAACGTTAGCGCGGGTAGGGATGTCCCCGCAATGTGGCAAAGCCCCGGTAAATCTGTTCGGCCAACATGGCCCGGGCGAGTTCGTGCGGGAAGGTCAACGCGGAGAGCGAAAGCAACTGGTCGGCGCGCGCCGCCCATCCCGCGGGCAAGCCGTCGTGTGCGCCGATCAGGAACACGAGATCGCGCCCCTCTCTTTCGGCATTTGCCAGAAGTGCCGCGAAAGCGGCGGAATCCAATTGCCGGCCCGCCGGATCGAGGAACAGCTTACGCGCAGTCGGGTGTTTGGCCCACAAATCGCCCCGTTCCGGCCGGATTGCGCGCATCTCGACGGCGCAATAATGACTGGTCCGTTTCAGGAAATCTTCGGCGATGGCGTTGGCGTGGGGATCCTTGGGCTTGCCGATGTAGTAGAGAAAAATCTTCACTCAGCCGGGAGCTCGACGTGTTTCGCGCTGCGCCACAGGCGTTCCAGCCCATAGTATTCGCGCGCCTTCGGCGAGAAAACGTGAACCAGCAGGTCGCCGTAATCGGCAAGAATCCATTCCGCCTGAGTGTATCCTTCCACACTAGTCGGCAATTCGCCGGCCTGGCGTTTCATCTGCAAGCCCACTTCGTCATTGATCGCCTGGACCTGGCGCTGGTTGGCGCCGGTACAGATCACAAAGTAGTCGGCGAACGACGTGATGCCGGTCAGATCCAACACCGTTATGTCGGTTGCTTTCTTGGATTCGGCCGCGCGAACCGCAATCCGCCACGTAGTACTCTCGGACGCTTCGAGTTCAGAAGTCTCTTTCAAGTCAGGCTTGCTCAGAATAACTCCCCTGTTCGTATCGTACTACAGCGCAATCCCGCGGGGCGCCGGGTTAGTAACCCCGGGCAGTCAGTCCGCCGTCCACCACGAGGGCGGTGCCCGCAATAAAACGAGCGGCATCAGATGCCAGGAAGTAAACGGCTTCGGCGACGTCGTCGGGGGTTCCGATCCGCCGGACGGGGTGCCATTCCGCGATGCGCTCGACCGCTGATTCCCACGCGCCGCCGGCGCCCATCGAACTCCGGAGTAGCGGCGTGTCGATATAGCCGGGGCAAACGGCGTTCACACGAACGCCCTCCGGTCCGTGGTCGAGCGCCATGGCGCGGGTAAGACCGATCATTCCGGCTTTCGCCGCGTCGTACGCCGGGCAGTTCGGCCACGAGACGGTAGCGTGGACGGAGGAAACGTTGACGATCGCGCCGCCTCCTCGCATGTGCGGAATGGCATATTTGGAGCAGAGAAAAACGCTGCGGAGGTTCACTGCGATCTGGCGGTCCCACTGCTCGGCAGAAAGGTCAGGAACAGCGCCGTGGATCTCGATTCCAGCATTGTTGACGAGGACGGCCGGCGTCCCGAGTTGGGACACGATCCGATCGATTGCCGACCGGACGGCCGCCTCGTCGGAGACATCGGCCTGGACTGCGATCACCCCGGCGACCTCTTCCGCAGCGTTTAAGTCGAGAACGGCGACGCTATGTCCGGCGGCGGCGAAGCGCCTGACCACCGCCGCGCCGATCCCGGAAGCGCCTCCGGTGACGATCGCGACCTTTCGCAGTTGCATTGCCGTGGCGGCGCTGACCTACGGACGCGCCCGGCGCGAGGGCCGAGCGGGGTAGGGAACGTCCCAGCCCTTGGCATCGCCCCAGAGCACGCGGTTCAGAATGTCTTCCGGCGCGTCGTCGATATCGCGGAAGTTCATCTTGAGCGATTGCTTCGCCGCCCACAGCTGGCGGCCGGAAAGCGCCTTCAACGGCGGATTCATCTCGTCGATCGCCTGGCCGGGCACGATGTGCTGGTAAGGCGCCGTGTCGGCCTGCGCGGTGAAGATACTGGTCATGGGGCGCGCCGCTTTCAGGAAGCGCGTCTTAGGCGGAATTCCGAAGATCACCTGGATGGTCCGCACCATGCTCTCGTGGTTGTAGTTGTTGGAGTCCACCGCGTCGCGCTTGACGAACGGGCCGATAGCCAGCGCCACGGTGCGGTGCCCGTCCACGTGGTCTACGCCGTCCTGCGCGTCGTCTTCGACGACCAGAATCAGGCTGGTAGACCAGAAGCGGCTCTTCGAAATTCCTTCGACGATGCGGCCCAGCGCGAGATCGTCATCCGCGACCATGGCTTTGGGCGAAGGGGAGCCCGGACGCGTTCCGTTGGTGTGGTCGCTGTTGAGCGTCAGGATATTCACTTTCGCAAGTTGGCCTGATTTCTCGTGGTCGCCCAGATCGCGCAGAAACTCCTCGGCGCG
The DNA here is from genome assembly GCA_963796485.1 of Bryobacterales bacterium. Taxonomy (GTDB): domain Bacteria; phylum Acidobacteriota; class Terriglobia; order Bryobacterales; family Bryobacteraceae; genus CAWCDJ01. Next base: position 1,461,064 of record CAWCLV010000001.1, on the reverse strand, counting down.
CAACTGGTCGGGAATAGACGTCGAGTTGTTCGGGTACCGCTGATCGCAGAACGGCTGCAGTGCGGGGACTCCGCTACGGGAGCCGACCGCCGTCTGCCACTTACCCTCCTTGTAGAGTTTCAGATACTCGTTCCAGGTCAGGAGGTTGTCCTCGTTCATGTCGATGGCGCTCTGCTTTTCCGGGTCCCACTTCGCCGGCAACTGAAACTCGCCGTAGATGCGGACGCTCAGCGGCTTGGCGCCGCTCTGCCAGAAGAAGCCCGCGGGCGTGAGCATCAAAGGGTCGCTCTCGTTCCAGGCGTAGCCGCGGGGCGACGCGGCGAAGGCGCGCTCCACGTAGTCGCTCACGAAGGCCTGCTGGATCCACTGATGGCCGTCGAAGCTGATCGCGCCGCCCGTGTAGAAATTGTCGAGCAGGACGTAGTGTTCCGCCAGCGCATGGTGATTGGGAGTCACCGCCCGGCCGTACATCACCAGCTTCGGATCGCCGTTGCCTTTCGCGATGTCGCCGAAGACCTGATCGTAAGCGCGGTTCTCTTTGACAATCAGGAAGACGTGCTGGATTCCGAGGGAGGGCAGGTTCGCAATGCCGCCGGCGGGCTCGTAAACCGGGCTGTTGGCTGCTTTCACTTCGCGCGTCCCAGCCGTCAGTTGCAGCGGCGTCGGCACGGGAATCCGCTCGAGCGATCCCTCGTACTGGCGCGAATTGAACGTGCCCTTCTTATCCGCCGTGTTGCCCATCCCCTTGATGTTGAGAACGCGGAGGTCGCCTTCGCGGCCGAGCGCGACAGCGGAAGGGAACCACGCGGTGGGCATCGTCCCCGAGAGCTTCCATCTACCCGCGTTTTCGTTGACGACCGCGATGGCGTTGTTGCCTCCGCAGGCGACATACAGCGTCTTTGAATCACCCGCGAAGACGCCGGCGATCGGCATGCTTCCCAGGGTGCCTTCGGGGATCGCGGGCACCTTCAGGTCCGACGAGGCAAGCGAGCCTGTCTGCACGAAGGTGACGGAATCGGAATGACCGTTCATCACGGCCAGCGTCTTGCCGTCCGGGCTGAGCGCCGTTTGGGAAGGTCCAAGCCCCACGTTCACTTCGCGCACCACAAAAGTCTTTTCGTCCACTACGCTCAGGGTGCCGGTGGCAGCGGCGCCGGTCACGGGGTCGGTCACGATGGGGGTGCCGCTCGAATGCGCCACCGTATCGCCGGGCCTGGAGCGCCGCCCGCCGCGGTTGGTCACGAAAACCCGGCTGCCCGACACCGCCACGCCGAAGGGCGCGACACCGACTTCGACTTCTTTCACTACCTCGCGGGAAGCGGCATCGATCACCGCCAGCGTGTTATTCCGGCTGAGCGCCACGTAGGCGAATTTGCCGTCCGCAGAAAAAGCCATGCCGGCGGGCACCGGGTGGCCCTTCAACGCGATGCGCGCCGGGGTTCCCGGCATGCCGACATCCGAAACCGGGATGACCAGGATGTCGTCGGGGCCGGTGCGCGTGGTCTCGCTGGCCCAAATTTCGCGGTCTCCGGGGCGAAAGACGATTCCGGCATAGGAGGTCGACCGCGAGCGGATGTCGGAGATCTGCGTGCCGGTGGAACCATCCAGCAGCAGCACGCTCCGCCAGTTAAGAACGGCCAGGACGCGCTTTTGCGAGTCGAAGGCCATGTCCACGGGACGGCCGGTGATGGCGTTCTGCTCTCCCCACGGACGCAGCAATTGATTCGTAGGGACCAGGTAGAAGCCGGCCGGTTGCTTGCCCAACCGGGCGGTGGTGACAATCGACGTGAATACGCCGGTTTCCTGGGCTACCAGGGCCGCTCCGGCAAGTAGGATTCCGCAAACGATGGGGGTGCGCATGGAAACACCTAGCATAACGCCTGCGTACTACAATGGGGTGAATGCGATTCCAATTCGGCCTGGCGCTGTTCGTGTGCGCGTTGTGTGCGCACTCGCAGTCCGCCGATTCGCCCGAGTTGATCCGCGCGAAGACCGAAGTGGAAAAGCTGCGGGCCCTGGTGGAAGCGGGCGCCGCGCCCCGGCGGGAATTGGAAAAAGCGCAGGACCGGATCGCCGATGCCGAAGATGAAGCATACCTTCGGAAGACGCTTTACGGACCCGACCTTACCGCCGGCCAAGCCGACGAAATGATTGCCGCCGCGGGACGCCGGTTCGATCGCCGCAAGAAAGCCTATGACGACGCCAAAAAGCTGGTGGATGCCGGCGTCGCCTCCGAGCTTTCGCTGGACACTTCCATCCGCGACATGGACCTGGCGCGGAGGGAGTGCGAACTCGCCGATTCCCGGGCGAAACTGACCCAGGAACTCGCGGCCATGGCGAGCGCCGAAGAGGCGCTCGAAACCCGGCTGGCCGAGCGCCCCGCGGAGGCGCCCGATCTGGCCGAGCGGTTCGACGGCGATGGCGTGTTCACTCCGGCGACCTTCGCGCGGGTGGAAGGCGCATTCGAAAGCAAATTCGGTAAGGCTCTGCCGGTGAGCGCGATGGGCGAAACGGCCGTGCACCGCGCATTGGGCTTCGACCATCGCGGCCGCGTGGACGTGGCGATCTTTCCGGATACGCCGGAAGGAATCTGGCTGCGCGACTACCTGACCGCGAATCACATTCCCTATTTCGCCTTCCGCCATGCCGTGCCGGGCAAGGCCACCGGAGCCCATATCCACATCGGCCCGATGAGCACCCGGCTGAAACTCGGCGGATAATATAAAAATTCCATGACCGATCCCAACCTGCGGGTACTGATCTCCGCCGAGCAGATCCAGGCCCGGATCCGGGAGCTAGGGGACCAGATATCCCTCGACTATCCCAACGGCAACCTACACATGATCTGCATTCTGAAGGGCGCCTGCTTTTTCCTGACGGACCTGGCGCGAGCCATGAAACGCGACGTGCTCGTCGATTTCATGGGCATCTCGACTTACGGAAAGGGGAAGACCAGTTCCGGCGAAGTGAAGGTCACGAAGGACCTGGATGCTTCCGTGGAAGGCGCCGACGTGCTGATTGTGGAAGACATTGTGGATAGCGGCGTGACGCTGAACTATCTGCTGCATGTGCTTGAACAGCGCAGGCCGAAGTCGATCCGCATCGCCGCGCTGCTGGACAAGCCGGAACGCCGTCTGCGGCCGGTGCACGTGAGCTATGTCGGATTTCAGATTCCGGATCAGTTCGTCGTGGGGTACGGCCTGGACTACGCCGAGAAGTATCGCAACCTGGATGCCGTCTGCGTGCTGGACGGACCTCCCGGGGCGTAGATCACGCGCAGAACGCTGCGGACGTACTGCTCGTCCGTGAGCCCTTCGACAGCAGCCTCCGGGAACAGGACGATGCCGCGAAAATATCCGGCGAGGTCGCGGAACAGTTCCAGCCTCGCCTGCGGATTGTAGCTGTCGCGCTGAGTGACCGCGCGGACAGCCATGCCGACGATCTCCGGATTCGCCTCCGCCCTCAGGCGCGCGGCCAAATGCGGATACTCGGCGAGCGAATTGTACTGCGCGGGTGCGATCTGCTCGAGATCGGGATGTGGGCGGGACGTTTCGTGAGCCACCACGGTATTCGCGGCCAGGTCTCCGAGGCGCTGAAATTTGCGCGTCAGCAGCGCAGCCATTCCGCCGACTACGTACAGCACGGGCAGCATGTCCACGAGGCGTACCAGGTTCCGCACGGCGATTTGCGGAAACTGGAGCCGCAGCCCGTGCGCATCGATCACGCGCAAGCCGAACAGGCGCTTGCCGATGGTCTGGCCGCGCCAGCGCCATTCGAGTGCGATCCCATAAGCCAGTGAGAGAAAGAAATAGAGGGCGACCGACAACGCCGAGGCCCAGTCGCGGCTGACCGCGCCAAAAGATTCGCTGATTTTGCCGAGAACGTAGCCTGCGGTCGCGACGGCCGCGAAATCGACGAGAAAGGCTAATGCGCGAGCGGCAGGCGTGGCGAGTTCGTACGAAAAGACGACACCTTCGGGCGTCTCGATCGCCAGCGATCTCATTCGCGCCCCGCCAGCCCGAGAAACGCCGACAGCGCCGCGAGCTCGCATACGCCGAACCCGATCTTCAGGGCGTAAGGGATCACCGGCTGGTGGTACTGTGACACAAACGATTCCACCAGTCCCGCCCAGACCAGCATCGCGGCGGCGCCCGCCACGATCGCAATGAGATCGTGCCCGATGGCGCGGAATCGCTCCGCGCGTGGTGCCTGATTTCCCCAGCCGATCAACGCTCCGGCGAGCATCAACCCGGCCTGGCCGCCGAGCATGATGGCGGGGATTTCAATCGAGCCGTGCGGTAGAAGCCATCCGCCGAGAAAAAGCCCTTGGCCCCCGGCGATGTAATCGGCCGCCACCGCCCCCAGGATCGCGCCGTTGAAGAAAAGCAGGATCACGGTGCCCGCGCCCCACGTCATCCCGAACGCCATTGCGAGAATCGTCACCCGGATGTTGTTGCTCATCAACTGCGCGGAAAAGGTGGCCTTGACTCCTTTGAGGCGGTCCTTCCTGGCATGCTCTTCGCGGGCGACCCGCTCGGCCGGAGACTGCATCAGGCCGGGGAAGGGAAGCAGCACGGCCTTGCTCCGCGGATCGTGGTGAACGGCGAACGCGCCGAACGCACACCCCAGGAGGGTGATGCCCGCGGCCAGTTGAAAGGCCTTGAGATGCCGCCGGAAGGCGCGAGGGAACGCCAGGATCAGCTTGCGCCATTCGACCCGCAGCGGAGCGCGCGTCTCGTGGATTTCGCTGTAAGCCCTCGAGACCAGTGAACCGAGGAACTCACGCAGCCGCGGGTCGGTCGAGAAGGTGTCGAGCCGGGCGAGGTCGGCCGAGCATCGTTCGTAAAGGTAGTGCAGCCGCTGAATTTCCGGGACGGGCAGGCGGCGCTCGGGGTTCGCTTCCAGTTGGCGCAGAACGCTTTCGAGTTCTTCCCAGTACTGCTTTTCTCCGGCGACGAAACGCGGCAAGTCGATGATCACAGCAACTGCCTCCGTTTCGCGTCGAGATAGGCCGCGGTGACCTGGGTCTTGATGCGCTCCGGTTTTACCAGAGAAAGCTTGACCCCACGGTTCTCGAGGGCGATTTGCAGCCGGCGCATGCGGTTGCAAAGCATCTGGCCGGCCAGTCCGTCGTAAAGCGATTCTTCGTCCGCCGGCGCTGCGCCGCTAAAGAGCGGCCGCATGGCGGCGGTCTCCGTGACATTCACCATCACCAGGTGTCGGCGGGAGACGATCGGGATTTCGTGCTCGAAGGTTTCGGCCAGCAAGGCATCGTCCAGCGACGTGAAAAAGACCAGCAGGCAGCGCCGGCGCAGATTGAGCTGGAGGCTGGTGAACACCTCGCGGAAATCGGGACTGACGCGGCCGGCGCGGAGATTGTAAATCGTTTCGCGGCAAAGCCGGAAGTGGTCGATGCCGCTTCGGGCGCGCACGAAACGGTGCGTCCGGTCGCTGAAGGTCACAAGACCGAAGCGGTCGCCCTGGCGCTCGGCAACCAGCGCGAGATGCAGCGCGGCATCGACGTAACTGTCGAGGATTCCGGCCCGCGCGGAAAGGCGGGAAGAGTCGATGACGGCATAGACCTCTTGCGCATGCTCCACACGAAAAAGCTTAACCACCGGAAAGGCGCGGCGCGCAGTGGCTTTCCAATGAATATCCTCGAAACTGTCGCCGGGAAGGTAATGGCGCAGATTGTCGAACTCGCGGCCCTTACCGACCTGCCTCTGCAGGCGAAAACCGGGCGCCGCCGTCTTGAGAAACGCGGCTGCCGTGGCGCGGTCGCGGAGGTTGGGGTATACGCGAAGCACGCAAGAGGCGGCGCAGGCGGAGCGGACGGCCCAGAGTCCAAGCGGTGATGCGGCTTCGAAATGGATATGCCGGATTGGGCGATCCCCACGCGCAGTTCCCGTACAGGGCCAATCAACCCGGGAGAGTCCGGCGGGCGCGGAGATATCGCGAACCAGGTCAGGCGACTCGATACCCTCCGGCACCGGCACTGCGAGCCGGAGTCCGATCCCGACACCCGACTCATTCCGGATAGTCACCGGTAGAGTGGCCGATACGTTCTTTGTCAGACGAAGATTCCCGGGAAGGGTGACGGCGATCGCATCGAGCCGCCTCCGTCCGCGGAGCAGATCGATGGCCGCAACCGCCGCGCACATTCCCAACAACGCGGCACACTGGACTGTCCAAAAAGGGGAAATTCCCGCCAGGGTCAAGGCGGGCAATGCGACGACCGCAGCCACCCATACCAGCCGCACCTGTGGGGCAGACCTCCCGGCCTGCCCAGCCGAGAGCTTCATCGCGGCACCGGGATGTCGTGTAATATTCGTTCGAGCACTTCGGACGCGCGCACGCCCTCCAATTCCGATTCCGGGCGGAGCAGCAGGCGGTGCTCCATCACGGGCAGCGCAACGGCGCGGATGTCATCCGGACTGACGAAATCACGGCCGGCGAGCGCCGCCCACGCCCGCGCACCCCGCAACAACGCTTGCGTGGCGCGGGGCCCGGCGCCGACCAAAATGCTGTCGTCCGTGCGGGTTCTGCGTACGACCTGGACGCCATACTCCAGCACAGGCGCGCTCACGGTCACTGTCTGCAATGCCGCTCGCAGGCATTCGAGGTCGGTTTCGGACAGGCGTGCGCAGACCTCCCCTCGGCCCAGAACCGCCTCCGGAGCCTCCGCGTTCAGGCTTCGATGCGCCAGCGAAAGCTCCTCCCCGCTCTCCGGCCAGGTCATGGAGATCTTCAGCATGAAGCGGTCTTTTTGCGCCTCGGGCAACGGGTAGGTGCCTTCGGATTCAATCGGGTTCTGCGTGGCGAAGACCGTGAAGTTCGGGGAGAGCCGGTGGCTTTCGCGGTCGATCGTCACTGTGCGCTCCTGCATGGCTTCGAGCAGGGCGGACTGCGTTTTAGCGGGTGCGCGGTTGATTTCGTCGGCCAGCAGAAACGTCGTGAAGAGCGGACCCTTGACCAGCGAAAACTCGTTGCGCTGGAGGTTGAAGACGTTGTTGCCGGTGATATCCGCGGGCATCAGGTCGGGCGTAAATTGGATTCGCTTGAATTCCGAGCCCATCACTGCCGCGAGCGTGCGGGCGAGGAGCGTTTTGGCAAGCCCCGGCACGCCTTCGATCAGGGCATGCTGGTTGCACAGGATGACCACCAGCGAGTATCGAATGGCGTCTTCCTGGCCGATAATGACTTTGCGCACCTCGGCGGTCACCTGATCCATGGCGGCTTGAAACTGATCGAGGTTCAAAGCTCTCCTTTCGCCTGCAAAACGGATTGTACTTCGCGCAACGCGTCCAGCGGCCGGCTGCCGGATTGGCGAACGATCTCCGCGGCGCGCTGCACTTTGGGCGTTCGCGCCTGCCGGCGGTTCCCCGCCAGCCATTCCGCCCAACAGGCTGCGGCCAGTTCGTGGCGTGGAATGTTGCGCCGCAGCAGCGTAATCAATCCCGCATGGGAAGTCCGGCCGGCAAGCCGGTCCTGCGTGGACGGCAAAACGGGGGGTGGAAATCCGAAGCCATTTCTCCACAGCAGAAGCGCCGCGCAGAGCGCCAGACCGAGGGCCATGCCCGTCAGCCGGAAGCGGCGCGCCAGCGCAATCACGGTACCCGTTTCCGCAATGCCGAAATGGCGCTCGTCGAACACGATCCGGCGATTCGCGCCGAGGGCCTGCGTGATGGTGTCGAAGCGATCGCCCGCGGCGGTGGACTCGTTCGCGAAGTCGTCGCTTTCGCTCCAGATGGCGACTGCACCTTTGCCGAGAGGCTTCTCCACCGCCAGGATTTTCGGACCGGCACGATCGATCACGGTCCAGTCACGTGCCTCCGGAAAGTACAACTCATGGCTATGGCGCGTGCGCTTGTCCGTGGCGAGCGGAAGGCCCCAGGATTTGGAAAGTGCGTCGGGCCGCGGATCCGCGCCGCCCGCGATCGCCATGACGATACGGACGCCCCGTTCGGCGGTCTTCCGCAAAGTCTCCGCGTCGTCGGCCATGCGTTGCGGGGGATATCCGAGCAGAAGCAGCGTCGTGCCTGGTTCCACGTCATCGAGTGCCGAATAACTTCGGGAGACGATGACGCCTGGGACGCGGGCGAGGGTGTCGAACAGCAGTTTGGAGCCCAGCGGATCGGCTCGCAAGCTGGAATACTCGGGGTAGACTTCGCCGCTTTCGAACTGCAGGTTGAACAGATAGACGACGCCCCATGCGAAAACGCCGGCCAGGAGCAAGATCAGGATTCGTGTGCGATTCACGCCGCACCCCCCATCAGCTTCAGCTCGGCGGCGCGGCCGCGGAACCGGGCGATCTCTTCGGCGGTGACTTCGTGATTGCCGTACCAGACGCACTCGAAAGCGCGCACGTTGGCTGCGAACAGTTCGCGTGCGTCCGGAATGTCGCGCGCGCGCCGCCGCATTTCGGATTCGTATTCGCGATTGGTCTTGCCCGGGTGAATGGCAATCCATTCGCGGCGTCCGAGCCAGGCAAGGTTGGCGAGGTAGAGGGCTCTCAAGGCCAACCGGAGATCTCCCTCGTTTAGGCAGCGCTCCGCCATCGCCAGCCACTCCTCCTCCGGCAACCGGTCGGCGGTGAGATCTTCGGCCTCGAGATGGATCGCATGGATCGGCTGCCCCGTCGCCCTTGCTCGCGAACGCCGGATGCGGCGTTTCCGCCAGGCGATCCAGCCGGTAGCGGCAATGGCGAGGACGACCAGGATGGCGACCGTCCAATTCAAACCAAGGGCCGGCGGAGCCCCTTCCCCGGGTGACACGTGGGTCGAAAGGCGGTCAGTCAGCCAGCGAAAGAACCGGCCGAGCATGTCTCCGAGGTAGTCCACTGCCTTGCGGAGACCGCTGATGGCATGGTCCGTGAAGTCGATCAGCCAGGGCTTGCTGTTTGCCGCTGCCGGAGGCGGGAGGCGCCAATCGTATTCGTGCTGTGCCAGAGCCTCGCGCGAGGCCTGCCGGAGTTCCTGGCCGGAAACCGCGGCCGAAGCGTGGGGAACGAGCGCAAGGACGATCAGCAGCGCTGCTGCCGCGCCGCGGATCCGGCGCAATCCCACCCGCAGATCCTCACCCGTCTCGACGGACTCCGCCTGGAACCCGCGCAGGACGAAGACGGCCTGAACGTAAGGATCGAAAGCCAGCCAGGTGATCGCCACGACTACAGCGGCGAACATGCCGTTCGCCACGAAGTACTGGCCTCCCCGGCTGAATACCGATTCGTAGCCGGTTAGCATCCTGGCCAACTGTGGCAGTAGCGCCATCGTGGAGAGCACATTGAAGGCCACGAGAGTCCCCAGAGCCGCCAGAAAGGCAAGGAGAGACCAGGTGAGCTTTTGATCCTGTCTGGCGATATGCCTGGCCCGCCGCAACACTTCACCGGGTTCGAGGCTCCGGTCCGATAACGCGGCGGCATCCCTGTAGAAGGCAAGTACGGAGGCGAGGGGGAATCCGATTAGAAGCGCGCCAGGCAGGACGATCAACCTCGAAGCCCCCAGGAGCGATTGCAGGGAGACCAGGCGCCAGATGCGGCGGCCGGTCCACGGCTCACCGGCGGCGCCGCTCAAGTGGCGGCGGAGTTTCCCCGCGAACACGGCGCGCCAGGAGTTCATCCAGATGAGCAGCAGAGCCAAGCCGGAGGACTCCGCCAGGCAAAGGACGTCAGGCGTTCGGGGATTGGTGATGTCGTTCCAGAATCGCAGGGCAGCCAGCACAAACGGCACGGCCCCGATCCAAAAACATGCCAGCGTCCCGGGGGGCGCCTCGCGCAGGAGGTGGACACCTTCTTCCAGCATCTGTACGGCGCCCGCCCGGCTCATCGGTCCTGCCATGCGGTTTGCTCCATGCGCCCGGTAACCAGTATGAGTGCCTGGCCCGTTCCATAGAAAACAAGCCAGGCCAGGAGCAGTCCCGCGACGGCCATCCAAAGCCCCGCGAGGCGCCGTCTGGGGCGGGTCGCGGCTGCGCCCTGTGCCGCCTCTCCGAGGCAGCGGGAACACAGCAGGCGCGCTTCATGTTCGGTGACGCACTCCCGGCAAAAGCTCCGGCCGCACCCGGGGCACCGGCACACCGCATCGCGGGTTTCGTGGTTCCAGCAGCGGGGTTGGAGGCGCGCGGCGCTCATGCGGCGGGGCCTTCGTCGCGATCCATCAACATGATCGCAAGGCCGGCCATCGCCAGAATCACATTCGCCCCGATTTCGATCTGGTGGAAGAGCCGTGACGCGGGCAGCGAGATCAGACCGGTGCTGACCACCACGTGCCCCCGCGCCTGGGTCTTCGCACTTTCCGCCAGCCCGGCCAGCAATGGGCGCGCGTAATAGAGACCCCCGAGGAGCATGAGGGTGGCGATCGCCAGTTTCTGCATGGCGGGTTTGATTTGTTTCCGGTACGCCTGGACGAAGATGGCGCAGGCAGCCGCCACTTCCACAAAGTTCAGGGTGTAACCGGTCCACTGGAGGGCCGTGCTGCGATACGCCAGCAAGGCGGCGTGCACCGCGGCATCGGTCAGAAGGGTTCCGATGAAGAGATCGGTGACCAGGGTCCGGACGCGCAGGCCCGCGCGTTGTAGAGGGATGTCTTTGCCCCGCTGCGCCGTCACTGGGCCGGCAGGACCGACCCGTTGTGTTTCCAACGCCTCCGGCCAGTCGCCTTGCAGCACGCCCTGCGCCGTTGATAGCACAGGCTCCACCGCGCGCACGAAGCGGCGGGCGGTCCAGGATCGATAAACGGAAGGCATTTCGTCACGGCTCACCGCCGTATAGATGCAGCACCGGCAACTGCACGCAACGGAGACGTATAGCCATGTCCCCGCTGCCCCGAGGGCCGCCGTCCACAGAACGATAGGCGCCGAAGGAGACGAGTTCCTGAATCCGAGCCAGAGGGAGAGCCAGAGAACCGCGCTGAGAAGCTCCAGAGTGGAGACGTGAAATCGCGGAGCGTCGGCGATCACGATAGCCTGCACGTCCTTCAAGTAGAAGCGCTTGTATTCCTCTCGAAATCGCACGGACCGCACCGCCAGCAAGTGGTCGGGTGCGAGCCACAGGCTGCCTCCGCGAAATAGTCCGCGGCGCGATCCGGGAAGTTTGCGATAGCGCGTCATGCGACCCTCGTTTTTACGGCCGCCAGAAAATAGGCGATACCCCATATCCAGCCGGCGATTTCCGCGGCTGCGATCGCCATTCCCAGCGCCATCCGCCACCGGTTCCGGCGGACCAGGCTGAGCGGCTCGCGCCATTTCAGAATGCCCATGACTACCGCGGCCGGAGCGGCAAAGAGCGTCAACGGCCAGAGCAGCAACGTGGCGAGCGGCAGAAGCAGGACAATGGAGTCGTAGAGATTGCGTGACGTAATGGCCTTGAATTCTTTCGCGCGGCCGGCGCCCGCCGCTACGCAGGACGGGCACCACGTTTCGCCCGCAAATTCCACCGCGCAGAGCTGGCAGACAAAGCGCCCGCACTGTGTACACGAAGAAACCGCCCGCTTCCCGGGGTGATCGTAGCAGGCGCCCTCTCCCTGGAGCGCCGTCTCGGCGCGCTCCGTCAAGTCGGCTGTCATCGCCGCTGGAAACACGAGCACCCGGTTTTCAGACCCACACGCAGTACAAGTTGCGGTACCGGCCGCCAACTCCCACCTGGGCAGCGGCATCGAGCAGCGTGCGCAGGGTACAGGCATGGTCGCTCAAGCCTGGTGCGCCCTGATCACGCGGGTGTCGCAGATCAGGTCGTGCAGCGCGCGCTTTTCGGAATCGAACCCTGCCATGATGTAGCCGATCCCGAGGATGAGGCCGCTCAGCATTTTGCCGAAGTAGCGGGCGAAAGCCCGCGAAAGGCCAACCGGTTGTCCGTCCGGGCGGGTCACTTTGAGACTGAGCGCCATCTTTCCTGGTGTGGCGCCCAGGTAGCCGATGAACAAGGACTGATAGAGACAGTCAATCGCCGTATTGAGGGCCCAAGCCATGCCCACGGCTCCCAGAAACAGTCTCAGAAACTGTTCCGGCGGCGCGCCGGGCGCGGGCGGCTGCAGCCGGGTGGCGATGTTGCCCATCAGAGCATATTGAAAAATCGTACCCACGACCATCAGGATAATGCCATCGATGATGGCCGCCAGAAAACGAATCCAGAACCCGCCGTATTCGTATGATGCCGCCGGCGCTACACCCTCGCGGAGCTTCTGGGCATAGCTGTTCTTGCACGCCGGACAGATCAGGAGGTCGCCGAAGCGCGCCAGTTCATCCGGCGCGCCGGGGCGGCCGCATTCCGCGCAATACAGAGTTCCCGGGCCGTAAGCCGAAGCCATAGAGCTTCTCTTATGAGATCACTTGACCGCGAAATCGACGGTGCCGGCCATATTGGCCCAGGCGATTTCCAGTTTTCCCTTGTTGCCTCCGCGATCGGTCAACGTGATTTTCTCCTGTTCCACATTGGCGGGGTGGCTCATGGTCATCGGGACACGGCCGAGTTCGTCCGCTTTGACATCCGTGGTGCTGCCGTCCCGGTTGATGCCCCATTGCCCGGTCTTCTTGTTGATGATCAGGTCCCACTTGCCCTTGTCGAGCCATACGTAAAGCGTATAATCGCCGGGCGGGACAGTGAGATCTTTCATCTGGAGAGGCGCATCGGTGTGGAACCATGTGGCCTCGTTCGCGCCCGCCCGCCATACGGTGTCGTCCGGCTGCATCGCATCCGCGCCGCCGAAGATGTGGCGTCCCTTGGCAGAAGGCGCGTGGTACCACACCCCGATCTTCTTCCCCGCGATGGTAACCGTGGACTCCATAGGAGGGCTGGCCGGATTCTTGGTCAGCGGCTTGGGCGGTTGAGCGAATGAGAGGAAGGCACTTCCCGCGATCAGCAGTGGGCATATGAGCAGATGTTTCATTCTACGGATATCTCCTTCAAGCCGAGTATACCCACAAACACTTGCAATCCGCCGCGTTGGCTGCGGCAGTCACTTCTCTCGCAACAAATTCTCGATATCGCCGATCTTGTCCCCGAGCAGGTTGAGCTTGCGGGCAAGTCCCTGTATTTCGCTTTCGGCGCGCCGGTTCACCTGGAAATCGAGTTCGCCGCGCAGCCGGTCCTTCGTATCCTGACGGTTCTGGCTCATCATAATAACAGGCGCCTGGATGGCGGCCAGCATGGAAAGGAACAGGTTCAACAGAATAAAGGGATATGGATCCCACGCCGACCTGCCCAGCTGTACGTTGATCGCGGTGTAGACGACGAGTACGGCCAGGAAGGAAAGGATAAACGACCACGACCCGCCGAACCTCGCCACTCCATCGGCCACGCGTTCCCCAAACGTCGCTTCCCGCTCGATCATTTCGTTGATATTGCGGGTGGAGCGAAGCCTCACCAGTTGTTGCGAGGCATGAAACTGTTTTCCGAGCACCGAAAGCATGTCCATGCCGGCCATGGGCTTGCGGTCGAGCAGGACAGCGATGTCGTGCCGGTCCACTTCGATGCAGACCGTCTCCTCCACGGCTAAGGCATCGGTCTGGTGCGGCGTCTGGTCCAACATGGAGGCGAAGCCGAAGAACTCGCCGGCGGCTGGCTCGTCCACGATGAGTTCCTGGTGGTCTTCGTCCACCGTCGTCACCTGAACCCGACCTGACACCATGACATAAGCGCGCCCCCCGGGGTCTCCCGTCTTGTAGATGCGCTGTCGCGGCGCGAAATTCCGCATCTCTACCTGCCCCGCAAGCACCGCGGTCTCTTCGTCGTCCAGCGTCGCGAACAGGGGAACGGTTTTCAAAACTTCGGAGTTACACGCCATGATGGTCCTCGACCAGTAGAATAGTATGGAATCGTATCGATAGACCTTTTGGTACCCGAAAATGGCTGATCAAAAAATAATGGCTTCGAATTGGGAGAGTCCGGTAAAGCGGCGGCTCCGCGCCGGTGAGATCGTCACTGCCGCCACGATCACGGCGAACAGCGTGGATACCGCGGCGCACCTCGCGGATGCCGGCTTTGATTTCCTGTGGATCGAGATGGAGCACTCGCCGGTCACGCTGGAGACCTTGCGGCATATCGTACTGGCTACACGCGGCCTTGGCGCGATCCCCTTCGCAAGGGTGCCGGTCAACGAAGTCTGGATGGCGAAGCGCGTGCTCGATGCCGGCGTGTGCGGCGTCATTTTCCCGTTTACCAGCACTCCGGAGCTGGCGGCGCAGGCGGCTTCGGCCTGCCGCTATCCGCCTCACGGGCGCCGCGGGTCGGGTGCGGGGCTCGCCAAATTTGCGTGGCCCGACCGCGACCGCTACTACGACTCCGCGGACGAGAACGTCACCGTCATCGCCATTATTGAAGAAGCACGCGCCGTCGAACGAATCGAAGAGATCGCAGCGACTCCGGGAATCGACGTGCTCTTCATCGGCGTCAGCGATCTTGCGTTTTCGCTCGGTTTGCGCGGCGATACCGCCCATCCGTGCCACCGCGACGCCGTGGCGAGAGTGGTGGAAGCGGGGAGGCGGCACGGCAAGTTTCTCGGCCGTCCCGCCGGCACCCCGGAGCAGTTGAAGGAATACCGCGACCAGGGATTTCAGCTGTTCCAGGCGCCGACCGATATCGGGTTCATGACAGCCGGCGCCAGGCGCTACCTCGACGCGATCCGGTAGCCACGTATTCTAGGCCAGACCGGCTTTGCGCATCATCGAGAGCGTCGATTCCAGGCCGAGGCGCGCGCCTTCCTCCGCGCTCATATCGGCCGGGATTCGTCCCAGAGGCTCCGGACTGATGGCGTCCACGTATCCGATCTTCTTCAGTGCGCGGAAGAAGCCGACCAGGTCGATTACGCCCTCGCCAGGAAGCAGGCGCTGATTATCGCGGACCTCCTCCGGTGGCTGCTTCTTGGCGTCGGACACGTGCACCGAAACGATTCGCGATTTCCCCGCCGCCAGGATATCGCCTACGGTCGCTCCGGCATGGTGCCAGTGCCAACAGTCCAGTTGCAGCCCGATATTCGGACCGCATTCGCGGGCGAACGCCAAAGCTTCGTCCATCCGCCAGATAAACTCGTGCGGCTGGCCGGTCCGCAAATGCATCGGGCCGAGGAATTCCAATCCCAGGCGGACCTTGGAGCGAAGCAGCACCTCCGAAATCGCGGACAGGCGATCCTTCAGCAGTTTTCGATACTCCGCCTTCGGGGTCTTGCTTGCCGCGGGCAGGACCGTCATGAGACGCGGGCAATTCACCGCCGCGAGGAACGGCGCTGCGTCCGCAAGCCGCGTCATCCCGGTCTTGAAGGCGGACTCGTCGCCCGTAAATGACACCGGCAGGTTGCCCACACCGGGCCGGATCCTGGCCTCGCGGTACACCGCATTCGTCGCATCGGCGCCCTGCTTGATGGCGCCATTCAGGTCCAGATCCGCCCCGCCATATCCCACCTTGCCGGCGAGCCGCACGAACTCCGGCCAGGGCGCTTTACCTCCCGTCAGGGAGCCATTGAGGGACACAAACGGCCCGCTCGGCTTGGCAACCGCTTGGGCCATCGATGCGGCCACCGCCGCACTCTGCAGGAATGTTCTTCGGCTGATCACAAGTATGTTGGCAGAATCTGCATCTCCGGCACCGCCGCCCTTGCGGGCAGTTTCGCTACCGCGAGCACCGCTTCGGCGACATCGACCGGCTGCAGCGCTTTGGCCAGGACTTCGGGCCCCGGCTTCACCGGCCGCTTTTCGAGAATCTCCGTGTCTACGAGCCCCGGCATGATGACGCAGGTGCGGATTCCGTTCTCCTTCTCCTCCACGCGAATGGCGTGGGCCAGACCGAGCATACCGCGTTTCGAGGCTTGGTATGCCGCCCCCGAGACATCCGGCACCTGGCCGGAGATCGAGGAAACGTAGATCAGGTGCCCGGCGCCGCGCTCTCGCATATGCGGCAGCACGGCACGCGTTGCATAGTACGCGCCGTTGAGGTTGACCGCGATCATCATGTCCCAAATGTCCACCGTGAGCCGCTTCATGGAGCGGTCGGGAACGTTCGTCCCCGTCACGTAGACCAGAATGGCGATGGAACCCAGGCGGTCTCGCGTCTCTTGCGCCACTCGCTCCATCTCCGCCGGGTTCGACGCATCGGCGGTAATGGTCTCGATGGAGTGGCCCTCCCGGCGAAGTTCTTCCTTCAGGTCTTTCAATCGATCGGCGCGCCGTGCCGACGCCACGACGCGTGCGCCCTCCCGTGCGAATAGAACCGCGGTTTCCCGTCCGATTCCGCTGGAAGCTCCCAGCACGAGAACGTTCTGATTTTGTAGTGAGATGAGCATGGTTTGGAGATCTCTAAACTTCTCACCGGAACCGGAAAGCGGATTCCGATCTACGAGTATATCGATCATTCACTGCCGCTGCGCGCCCTGCTCTCTGTCATACTGTAAAGTCTACTTCCATGCACCCTCAGGGATCTTCCATGACGCAAGCAGCGCGATGGTTGACGTTCGGCTCCGCGGTGTCGATCGTGTTCTCGATTGCGGTTTCTCAGATCCTTCTGGCCCTGGCTGTCGTGGCCCTGCTGCTTTCCGGTGAACCACTGCGGTTGCCGCGCATCAAACTGCCGCTCGCACTGTTCATGCTGGGAACCGTCATCGCCCTGATCTTCTCGCCGGACCGCATTGCGGGCCTGGTGCAAATCCGAAAGTTCTATGTGTTTCTCGAATTGCTGGTGGTTTTCTCGTGTCTTCGGAGCGCGGCGTGGATACGTGCCGTTTTCCTGACCTGGGCGGGATTCGCGGGGATGTCGGGGCTTTGGGGAATCGTCCAGTTTGTCCAGAAAGTGCATCAGGCACGCCTCGCGGGACAGGATGATTACTCGTTTTATGTCGGGGAGCGCATCACAGGCTTCATGAGTCACTGGAACACGTTCTCCGGCCAGGAGATGTTCGCCCTGATTATGCTTGGGGCGTTCCTGTTTTTTGCGGCAAACGTCAGTAAGAGGATTTGGGTCTGGCTTCTCTCTGGTGTGGTTATGTCAGCGGCCGTGTTGTTGGCCGAGACCCGGGCTATCTGGATCGGCACCGCCGTCGCGGCGGTTTACCTGATCTGGTACTGGCGCCCGAGATTGCTCGTTCTCGTCCCGGTGCTGATCCTCGGCGCCTATTTCTTTGCGCCGCCTGTAATCCATGAGCGCTTCACGTCACTTCTTCATCCGCAGCGCGTCGATTCCAACCAGTTTCGGGTTGTCACGTGGCGCACCGGTCTCAATATGATCAAGGCCCACCCGCTTCTTGGCCTGGGACCGGAGGGCCCCCGCATCCACTTCGACCAGTATCTGCCGGCGGATGTTACTTCGAAGCCGGAAGGCTCCTACATCCACCTGCATAATATCTATCTCGAATACGCGGCCGAACGGGGTATCCCCACAATGCTGGTTCTGATGTGGATGCTGGCGATGATTCTTTACGATTTCTGGCGTGGGCTCCGCAAACTGCCTCCCGGACGCGATTGCAGGCGGTTCCTGCTTCATGGCGGCATCGCGGTAGTGCTCGCTACGTTAGCCGAAGGCGTCGCGGAGTATAACCTCGGCGATACCGAGGTGCTCACGATGTTCCTCGTCGTTGTAGCGTGCGGATATCTTGCTCTGGAGAAGGACGTTGCGTTCGACTGATTCGCTCGGGGGAAGGGAAATCGTCCTGGCGGGAGGCTCCGGTGGGCTCGGGTCTGCCCTCGCCGAAATACTGCACGAGGACGGTGCAAAGCTCGTCATCAGCTACCGGCAGAATGGCGCACGCGCCGCGAGATGGAGGCACGCCGCCTGTGTCCTCAAGGCCGACTTGACTGTGGATGCCGACCGGGAGGAGTTACTCAACTCGGTTCCGGCACTCTACGGCTTGGTCGTACTCGCGGGCGATCCGGCGCGCGTCACCGACCCCGCCCAACTGTCCGCCGCGCTGCACACATCCCACGATACGAATTATATGGGTCCGATCCTGCTTGCGCGTGAAGCCGCCGAACGGATGAAGGCGCAGAAATCGCCGGGGGCGATCGTTCTGGTCTCGACCATGCAGGCGAACGCCCTCTTTCCAGGATCTATGGTGTATGCCGCACAGAAGGCCGCCCTGCAGCACGCCGCCCGAATACTCGCCAAAGAGTGCCGGGGCTCTTCGGGTATTCGTGTGAATGTGGTCAGTCCGGGGGTGACCGCGGCAGGTATGGCTGAGGCGAGTATCGCCGCCGGCAAATATGATCGTTTCATTCGGGAAGGCACGATCTCGCGTTTCGGCCGGGCGGAGGACGTCGCGCGAGCGATTCGTTTCTTCCTCGAACCGGACAACTATATTACCGGTCAGGTTCTCTGTGTCGATGGCGGAATGACGCTCTAGCGGCCCATGTAGCTTGACCGCGCGCCGGCGCGCCTCACCGGCAAGTCATACCCAACCAGACAGAACTGATCCAATGCGAACAGGACGACCGACTCGATGCCTCCTGCAAGCGCCAACTCCCTCTCCTTTCGCCATGGGCATGTCTCATCTCCGATGCCTACCAAATGACTTCGTTGCGACGGTCCGAAACCGGATTCAGCCGGCAATTCGATCGATTCCCGGACCTTATCCAGGTCTCGGTTCCCAGTGTAGGTGAAGTTCTCAGTTTTGAGACATGCGAGGGAAGCGGGGTTCCAATAGCCGCCCGGGTAATTGATGATGCGATTCAGCGGAGTATCGTTGGTATCGGGTGGGTAGAGTACTTCGAACCGTGCGGTCGGAATCTTCTCCCGGACGAATTGCATCACCGCTTCCGTAAATTTGCCGATCAGGTTCGGCAGAAATTCGCATTCGTCTGGAAATGCAGCGGGGTCGGCGTTCTGGCTCGAGATCAAGCTGAGCGCCTTCCCATACGCCGCCTGGAACTGGCTCTTGGTGTAGGCATCGTAGAACGGCATGCCCGAACTGTCGGCAAAGTACCACCACTGCACTTCACCGAATTGCAGGTACGGCGGCATGCCGGCTTCGACCATGACAGCCGCCATATCGGCATGAGCCTGCTGCCAGAATGCGAGGCTGGCCGGCCCGAAGTTGGTCTGCAATGCGGGGGTGTTTAGCCAAACCGGTCCCTCCGGATACCGCTGGGCGATGCCTGCGGCCTCGGTATCGTCCCCGTGGCGCAGTTCCATACTGAAAGCCACGGCCGCGTCCACCCCGTAGCTCATCAGGGCGCGAAGATAACTCCGCGTCCAATCGCGGACAGCACGATTCAAGCGCGGAGTGGCGTTGAGGTCGGTCGTCCACCTTCCATCCAGACCGCCACCCAGCACCGGCGCGCTCAGTGTCGCACGAAACGATTCGCTGTTGGTGGATGCGCCAAGAGAAATCGCGTTGCCTGCGGTCCCCATGCTTCGTGAGGTCACCGCCAGCGTGGCGCCATCGGCCCGGGCCCACACCGCCGACGACCCTGCCGCGATGAGAAACTCGAGAGCCTTTGCAATCGTCTCCGGAGTGTCACCGATCAAATTGACGTGTTCGATACTGGTGTTCGCGATTGAAATGGCGGTGATTCCGCCAAACGTAGGAACTCCCGTGAAGGTGATGGATGCCGACGCGTACTGATTCCCGGCGCTGTTCAGTTCGTAGAACCACATCGCACCCGCATAGTGATTCGCCCTTCCCAGGAAGCCCAGGGTTGCGATTTGCCACGCCGTCCTTTCCGGCGCTACCGCGAGCGAGTTGTCGGTATCCCAATCCGTGGCTAGTGTGGTCGTCGGATCGGCTTCGAAAACCGGAAGAGAAGTTGTTGGCTGCCCGAGTTCCAGGTAATCGAAATAGACATCGGTATTGACCGCGCCGCAATGCGTCACCTTTACGGTATGTTCGACACCTCCGCTGAACTGCCCCAGCGGAATCCGCACGAGGACATCTTCCATCGCCCGCTTCAAATCGATCAGTAACGGCGTCTCACCGTCAACCTGGACCTGAATGGCCCCGCCGTTTCCGGTGTAGCGCGCGCCCAGCAGCAGAGTGTGCGGCGTAGACTCCAGATATCTGCAGGAGAGCGAGGCCCCGGGGCTGATTGCATGCCGGATCGAGCCCCCGGAGTAATTCCCCGTTTCGGTGGCCCAGTTCCCGGAATATATAATGGATGTGGAGTCATCTTGAATTCTTCGACTACCCGGCCCGGCCACCTGGTATGTGAGATTGCTCCCTCCCACCTGCCAGTTTTCTATGTTGACCGCGAACTCGCTCCGAACATAACTTCCCGTTTGCCAGTCCGCGGCCCAGGTCCACCGCAACTTCCGCACATTCGTTGTCGTGACCCGTTGTTGATTGCTATCGATCAGGTTCGAGAAATCCAGGTCGATGCGCCACTTCTCCGGCGACTTGCCGCCCGAAAAGTATCCCCAGCCCGGTGCCCACGACTCGGTTCCCGCCCCGTGGACGCTCCCATACACGCCGATGCGGTTCCCGTTCGCTCCGGCCGCGGCGCTGTACGCCAGCGAAATCCGCGCTCCGTTCGCGGTCGCCATCACTCCCGAACTCCCGGTCGCGCCATTAACCGCGTTCGCAAGCCCTAGAACTGCTGCTTCGGCCGATTCGTTCGCCCCAACCGCGTAATTCACGTGTTGGTCGAGCCACGCCAATTCGATGTAATCGTCCTTTACGGGAACGCCCTGCAGCTCGAACTCGATGGTGGCCGCACTATACTCCTCATTTACCGGTGTCGCGGAACCTTTCATGGGAATTAGATGCAGATTCTCCTGGTTGTTCGACCATTCCCAGAGGCGAAGGTACGACCATCCGATCGCGTCGTAAGTGGTCGAGTCGATTGGTATACAATTACTCCGGCTCTCTTCATAAGAAAGCCGAACGCCGCTGAGGTCACCGTCCGGGAGATTTCGAAGCGCCGGATGTTCGATCACATTGTCCCGGTTCCACTCCACCACCGCCCAGTCGAATTGCTGTCTCCAGCAGCCCGATACCGTAAACCCCGTGGTAGACGTGTCGCTCAAGGCGGCAATCGCCGATGGTTCCTGGAAATAGCACTGTAGGTCCCGGTCCGGCCGCAGCTTGAATAGCGTTTCCGGCATCAGAGTCTCACCATCACCGTCAGGTCGGCTCCTGGCGCTGCCTTTCCCACCGCGATCACGGAAAGGGACAGTCGCGAGCCGGCCGGAAGGGGCGGTAGCGTGCCCCCGTCCACCGCCGTGGAAGCGGTTCCGCCTGCTGCAAAGGTAACCGTGCAATATGGCCCATCGTTCAGATTTAGCTGAATCGTGATAGGCGAATCGCCCGGGCTTCCAAGCACTGCATAGACATCTTTCACGGTATGCGATGCTTCGATCATCAGCGGCGGCGCAGCCGAACGGTCTACCGCAAGGAAGCCGCTGACCTGCAATGAGTATTGCCCGCCTGAAAACGTTCGAAGCCCCCGATCGTCATTGTTTGTAAGATGAATGCTCGCCGTCGGACTGCTTCCGATCGCGTTGTTCACGAAGAACTCCGCACTGGCGATTCGCGCATCCGGCAACGCGAAGGGAAACGACCAGCCTCCCGCGTAGGGACTGCCGAAGAACTCCCTGGGAAACGGCGCGATGACGGTCTTCGCAATGAGCGGATAGATCGCTGTACCGGCGGGTTGTGCGCACGCGGTGGTGCCGTGCATGGCGCGCGTAACGCGGTACTGTGTGCCGCCGCTCAAGACCTCCTCGACCCTGAGGACCTCGGCGCCCATCTGAATGTACACCCCGGTCGAGAGTCCCCCCGCCCCGGCCACACCGATCGTAAGGTCGTCCGCTTGAACTGCCGTGACCAGCGCCGTCGGCGGCGCTCCCGCCAGTTCGTCGCGATAGTACAGCCTCAGGGTGCCGGACGAGATCGTATGGGTATTGTCCAGGGTGGAAAAGGAGACGCCGTTCAAGTTGGCGTACCCCCCGCTGGGCCCTGCCCCGATCCCGAAGTACGGCACGGGCGGCACTTGGTTGTCGCTGCCTCCTTCTCCGCCGATTTGCCATCGCGTGACCGTCGAAAGTTCGGCGGCGCATTCCACGTCGTTCGCATTCGCGGCGCGTCCGGTAATCTGAACCGTCTCACCCGCGCGGTTCGGAATATCGAATGTCACCGGACTGCCGTTTGCAACCGCGCCGAAATGCCAGCCGTTTTCGGCGATGACGAAAGAACTGCTCGCGTCCGGTTCGACCAGCCACTGCGGTGAAACCGTAAGCGTAGTCACTGTGTTTGACATGATCGATCGCTCCTGCCCCGCGCCTCGTCCTCTTGTGATTCGTGCGATCATCCCGCGGTAGCGGTTTTCCGGCATCTGCAAGCTGTTGTCCCCGATCGTGTTCGGTCCGTGAATTCCGGCGGCGGCCGCGGCTTGCTGCTCCATCCGCCAGTAGAAGTTGGCATGATCGAAGTTCGGGTCCGGTGGAGCGGCCAGCTCGCTGCTGAGTCCCGCATCGAGAAACTCCGTTCCGAGTTGCTGGTTTGACGCGATCCGCAGTAATTGCGCCGGGGTTTCGCCCCTGTAAACGTGGAACGATTTCGCTTCGGGTGGAAAGCTGAGGTCTAGCAATCGCACCTGGCTCCCGTCAGCCTGAACCGATGCGGAGACGATAAACGAGATGTCGCCCTCGACGCCGGTGCTGTCGCAGCCCGAGAGGGCGTAATACAGAGTCTGGTTTCCCCGGAGCTTCCCGCCGGGTTCCACCTTCGGCGTCAGCGATAGCAGCGGCAGCCGCGGTCCGGCGGACGATAAAACCACAGGCGGAATGAAACTGAGCGCGACGCTCGTTACGACGGTGCCGTCCGTCGCTGTTGCCGCCGTCTCTTCCACACCGAAGTCGATATCTCCGTTCTCGTTGAGCACCGACCCCAGCAGCGGCTTTGGCACACCGAGGCTGGCGTTGCTTGTCCGCCGCCCGCCCTGCGCGGAGCCGCTCCGGCCGTTGTCCTCCGCATACCACGAGTCGTCGTGAATCTGCCCCGTGATCGTCGTCACCCGGTGGTTCGCGCCCGGAGCGATCTTTAGAACCCGAAACGGCTGCCGGTTGAATCCCTCCCGCAAGTATGTAACTGAGATCAGGTCGCCGAGTTGGATACCAAGTGCCTTGACGCTGGTTTGGAATTCGACATAGGTATTGCCGCGAAGCGACTTATCCAGGTTCAGTTTGAGGATCCGGGCAGCCTGGTCGTAGTTCGGAATCCCGGTGGCGGTCAGTGGCGCCGCGACCTCCTGTCCGCTGCGCCCAACGTCGTCCGGATCGACCATCGAAAAGCTGTCCTGTTGATACTCGTTGAGTGAGTCCTGAAACTCTACCGACAGCCGGTTCGGGCTGTCGGCCAGCCCGCGCGAGAAGACACGGAAGGCCGGCTCGCCCGTTGCTTTGCGAAGGATGCCCGAGAAGCCGCTGCTGCCGTCCCCGAATTCGTAACTCGGCCAGCCGCCGTTCAGCGGCTCCGTGCTGTTCGACCAGTCCGGCTTGCTTGGCCGCTCAAGAGCCAGGCTGTTTTCGACCTTCAGTTGCATCGCACCGTTGGACCCATAGGAGAGCAGCAGCCTCGCCCCGTTCCGAACACCCCTCACCAGGTCGCCGGCGCTCTTCCTGTTCTGGAGGATCAGGTTGCACTCAAACCTCGGCAGTGTAATGGCGTTGCCGTACAGATCCATCGCCGGAATCGTTTCGTCGCAGTATGCTGCCGCTACGGCGAAGCTCTTGACGTCGATTTCGGAGGTCGACCAACCCGTCCGACGGAGGATGTCAAGCAGTATCCACGCCGGGTTGCTCGTGAACTGCTCGCCCGTCTGTGTTCCGTCCGTCGCGTATATCGGAAGTTTCAACCCTTGGGCGAGTACCTTCAAGCGAGGCAGGGAAGTGCCATCGTTCAGTCGGTTCGGTACGACCACTGAAAGATAGGCCATGCTTCCGTATGGGTCGCCTGCCGGTTGCCCGGATCCGTCCGTGAAGTTGGGGTCGCCAATGCCCGCGCGCGTTCCGGGCGTCATCAGGTTGTACCAGCCCGTCGCGGTCATGTTCGTCCCCGCAACTCCGCTGGGGACCTCCACGTCGTTGACCAGCACCTTGAGAACGCCCTGGATTTCGCCAAGCCCCAGCAGCACCTCCATCCGGGTCAGGTTGCCGTCGTTCCTCGCAAACACCACCGGCGGCATGTACCATCCCGTGCCATAGATCAGCGGTACGAAATCGTTGTACCTGGCCGCGTTGTCGGCAATCGCGGAGCTGTGCCAGGACTTATCGCCGTACGTCCGAACCGCGATCGCCGCCGGCACGAATTCGAGTCCTCCGAAGTGCGTGAACATGCCTCGCTGCACACAATCCGTACGCCCGAATCCGCACGACGTGAACGGCCCGCCGGTACCTGATGCGCCCGAGCCTCCCGTCTCGCCCGCCGAGTAGCCGCACCGGTAATATCGCGAATACTTGCCGCTCGCCCCGCCGTCGATCGCTTCAATTCGCTGCTGTTGAGTTGCCGGGAACTCCCATGGGCACCGGCGCTGAATTCGGACTTGCGGCAGAAGAAGCCTCTGTAAGTTCATCCGGTTGCTCGCCGTGATCCGAAATGTCCCTTCGCGAATCTCATCCGGAGCGCTGCAGATGCCTTGAAACAAAATTGAAACTTCGCTCGCCGGCTGTCCATTCCGCAGGTCGTAGAACACGAACCCCACGCTCAAGCGCGCGCCCTTCCATCCCGTTGCCCGTTCGATTTCCGAACAGTGCCCGTCGGCGTTCGCCAGAAGGACCGAGATTCTGGGGATTCCGTCCACCCCCTGGTCGGATGCGATCTGCATCTCGAACACGTTGTGCTGCAGCACCCGCGCCGCATAGGCCTTGCCGCCGGCCGTCACCTGGTGCGTGCTCCAACTCTCCGTCCGCCCGTCCGGCAAAGTGCAGTCGAAGATCAGCAGCGGCGTCTCGGTGACCGCCTGCTCTTTCAGTTCATAGATGGTTTGCATGGATGACATTCAATTTGCAGGAATGACGGTTGAACCCTGTGGCCGTAATCTGAAGCGAATCGTCCTTCAGACGCGCCCCTTCGTAAACTCCGCCGCCCGTCGTCGATTGGTATTCGGAAGCTGCCGGCTGCGCCTCCACCTGCAACCCGTATACGACGATCTCGGCGCCGGCCGGAACTTCGATTCCGAAGCGCGGCGTGTCCGGTGAAGCAGTAAAGGTGACCCGGCCCCATTGAGCGCCGGCCGTTCGTGCGAGCTGCTGGTTTCCAGCGAACAGGGTCACGGAGGAGGCTTGAGCGGCCAGCACGTACGCGCTCACGCAATACACGTAGCCGGCGGGCGCGGTCAGTGTCTGCGCAAGGCTTTGCGGACCAGCGCCTGAGTTCTTCAGGTGCCACGCAAGTTTTCCGCCGCGGGGGTCATCCGCTCCGGCGGTGAGTCCCAGGAGCGGATCTTTCTCCCATGCCTTCGCGTCCAGTTGATCGCTGGCGGCGAGTAGATTCCCGGCGGGATCGAGAAACGTAAATCCGTTCAGCCGGCCCTCGGCAACTGTGAAGAACTGTTCCAGGGTCGCCGCTTCGCCGTCGCTGAGCCCCGAGTAACTCAAGCTCCACTCGGTAGTTTCACCCGCCGGGTCGGGCGCTTTGATGCAGGTGCCGCCCGGCGCGCGATTAACGACGGTGCGGTACCCGATCCGCTTGCGAAGCGGAAAATGACTCAACGCCCCGGTCGGAAGTTGCGGAAACACCAGCATCTCTATCTCCTGTTCTCCACAATCGCGATCGAAGCTACTCCCCACGACTCCAACCGCGCGGTAACGTCCAGAGTGTCCGCTTCGACGCTGCAATGCGGATAAACTGTCTGGTCCCACGGATCCGTGAACGAAAACTCTTCGAATGCGCCTTGGGCCGCCGTGAAAAACTCCGCAATGGCCGCAATCTCCCCTTCGTCCAGTCGGTCGAGGTGAAGTTCCCATCGGTGCAGCGGCCCGGCCGAATCCCGATACCTCTGCTCTGTCCCGTCCACGAAGCGTAGCGCATCGTTCTGATAACTCAGCGATCGGCTCGCCGGGTATTGGGCGACGGCGCCGGTTTTGAGAGTCGGAAAGCTTGGCATAAATTAGAGATCGTTCACCACGTCATTGATGGAGTTCAGATTCAGCATCGCCTCGCGAACCGCGGCCGCTATATCCGTGCTCCGATCGAGAAACGAACGCGCATCCATAGCCTGCACGTTCACCGTGATCTGGGAAGCCGCTCCCGCGGGTGCCTGGGCTGCCGTCCCGGTCGGCGCTGCGGCCGCCGGAGTGTAGGCGCGCGGTGATCCTGCCTGCCCATAGTCCGCCAACGCCAGCCCGTCAGTCGTGTCCGCCGCGTTAAAACTGATCGACGGCGGCAGCGAGTACTTCTCGAGCGGCGGCGGCGTGGACAAATCTCCACCGCCAAACAATCCGAGTAGTCCGCTTACCAGCGGAACCATCCCGAAGGCGCTCTCCAGAACCGTCGATACGATCGATCCTGTGCCGCCGCTGTTCGTCTTGCTGCTGGCGCTCGCACTGTTACTGCCCGCGAAAGTCTGAAAAATGCCGGCCAGATCCGTGCTTTGCCCGCCGAATAGGCCCGAAAAGAGGTTAAAGATCGTGTCTTGTGTGCTGCTGGGCATCTCTGATCTCCGTCGATAGTTCCCGCTCCAGAATGAAAAACGCTTCCGCTTTCCTCGCCGGCAGCGATTCGGGCGGGTGTCCGCCAAGTCGCTTCCGCGCCAGGAACTCCTCCAGCAGGCACTGGCTCTCTGCCGTGACGTAGGAGGTCGGACAGGTAAAGATCACGACGCCCTTCCGCGCCCAGATCGGCCTGCCTGCGCGTTCCTCGCGCGCGGGCATCCACCCGCACCGTCGTCTCCGCTCCAGGCCGGTTCGCCTGCATTCGTCGCACTTCCAGCCGGCCTGGTTGGCAAGGTGAAAATGGAAGGCGACGATTAGTTTTTTCGTTCGACCTCGGTCAGCCCGGTCTCCGCACGTACGGCATCCAGCGCCTCCCGAAAGAGTTCTTCCGGACCGCTCTCTATCAAGGACAGCGGCGTGGCCTCCGCCCCGTCCAGCTCCAGCCCGCTGACCGATCGCAGCCCCCATTCGAGATACAGCCGGTCGATTTCCGCGCGAAGTACTCCGGCATCCATCTTCCCCGCCGTGTCCTCGCCGGCTTCCAGAAACTCGATCCGCTGTGCCATTGCGCGGACGCGCCGCATTAAATCCAGCCGCCGCCCGAATGACATCCTCGCGATCGAGTAGCTGACTCCGGGCGCCTTCTCCGACTGCACGACGTTCACGCTCTCATAGGTCATGCGAACGCCACCGCAATCTCATCGTCCACCGTGCCCTGCGCCCGCGAGGCGCGGAATCGCCATTGCAAGCGGTTCGCGCTGTCGTCGAATTCCGGAACTTCCGGCAACACGCTCTTGAGATACACTCCCATCACTTGCCCTTCTGTCTCACCCAGTTGGAACATGACGCTGATTGGCGATTGCTGCCTCGCCGCCTGGTACAGTCCCTTGGTGGCATCGTCGTCCATCGAGTACAGGTCGAAAGCTGCCGTGACTGTCCGTTGCCCCGGCGCGATCGCTCGCGGCAGGCTAGACCCGAATTCGTTCGGCCGCGTGTCCAGGTTGTTCTTGAGCAACAACGTCGCGCTCGTGATCGTGAAGAACTGGGTGGCCTCCGTCCCGATCCACGCCTGCCCCAGATTTCCGGAAACAATCGAGTAATCGAAAGCGTCCAGAGCCGGTTCTGCCGGAAAGCTTGTCAGTGGGCTCAGCCCGCCGGCGTCGCCCGCACTATCGATCACGTCTTTTGCCAGGCCTCGGAACCGCACTTCATGATAGTCGCCGTTGACCACCACCTCCATCTGGTCTACCGCGGCGCCGCTCAGCAACCGCTGTACCGCCGTACCCGGATCCCAGTAGTCGAACACCGTCACGCTCGGCAGGGCGGTCGCCGGCCCGTATGTTACCGTTGCCCCCAGCGCTGTTCCCGCTTCGGGCGCGGTCTCGAAAGGTGCGTTCAACTGCACCGTATTCGCATCGACGATCGCCGCCACAAACCGGATCTCTCCGCTCGAAGTCACCGCCTGCCCGGGCGCGAGAAGGTGCGGCCCGTTGAACGCCAGCCTGCCCGCCGCGGTGTACGCTCCCACTACTCCACCGGCGAACGCCGCCGGCGTTCCGCCCAGTGCGCCCTGAAACAACGGACCGTAGCTTGGGTTCCCGGCGCTCTTGTTCCAGCTCGTCAGGTACGTTCGAAGATCGAAGTTCGTCTTGCGCCTTCCGCCGGGCGGAACACCCGGAAAGGTCCGGCTGCCCGTCTTGTCTTTTCGCGCTCCCGCGTCCTGCTGATTTTGTATCGCCAATTTCAACGCCGGAATCCGGTTGACCGCCGCAATCGTCCCAACCTGTCCGTAGGCGCTCTCCAGCGCCGCGTAAAATCGGTTTGCGTTTGAGGAAATGTACGAAGGCATTTCAGTTTTTGCTGACTCCAATTTCAAACGTTAGTTTCGCCGCCTGGATGAAGTTCTTTCCGCCCTGCTTGATGGGCCCGAACGTCACCTGGTAGGCGCCGCCGTAGAACATGCCGTCGCCCCAGTCGCCGCGGTTCGTGTGCAGTACCGCCGTGGCGGCGTCCACGTAAAGCTCCAACGCATCTTGCAGTCCTTCGAGGCGATCCTGGGAAAGCCGCAGTTCCATCGTCATCTGGACGCGGCCCGAAAATCGCCGGAACTTCTCGGTCAGGTCGTTGAAGATCTTCTCGCAGTAAACCTGCACGAGAGGGTACTTCATCGTGTTCGAGCGCTCCGCCAGGTCCGCCGCTACATTTTGCGTCCGGATCTGTGGCAGTCTCAATCCGGGAGGCCCCATGACGAGCGCCGCCAGTCCGGCGCTCAACCCGGCAGGCGCGCCGAAACGTTCGATCACCTTGCTGGTTACCGCGCTTCCGATTCTCGGCTCCATCAGCCCCTCCGGATCATTCGTGGGACGGCGTAAAAGTACGTCGCGATCTGCCCGTTACTGGGTGCGGCGCCGGACATGATCAACGCTCCGGACTGCAGCCAGGTCTGCCCCGGCGCAATCGTCGTGAGATTCTGCCGTAGCATCGCTTCCGGCGCCGTCCCGATGTATATATTCCAGCCCGCTGCGTTGCTCGGCGCGGCTCCCGGTTGTGCCAGTATCGTTTGGCCCGAAATCTCGACCGACACCGGCACCGCGGCCGCTCCCTCTTCACCGGCGGCGTTCACCCAGCACCCCGTCACGTAATAGGCCGCCGCCGGCAGATTCCCAGGCACGGCCGTGACCGCCACGGTGGAAGCGATGGGCACCGGATCACCTGCCAGTCCCAGGCCGGCGTCGATCAGCTTGTCGTACGCCCACTTCGCCTGCCGTTCGAACTCATCGCGCTTTTGTGCGTACCGATCGTTGAACTGGTTGTAGTAAGCGTCGCCATAAACCAGTTTCAGGGTGAGATACGTATGCCAAAGGCGCAGCGGCGTGGTCACCACCACGCCACTGATCCCCGGTGAAGTCGGCGAACCCTCGGCTGCCATTCGGCGTAGCAGCCCATCCAACTCGAGGCCGAGTTGCTCCTGTGCCAGCGCCAGCTTCTTCGTGACGTTGATCCCCTCGGTGCTCGCCACATCCATCAGTTGCGAATCCTGCCCCGAGAGATCCTCGATGCTGGAAGGTGAACCATCGGTGAACAGTGCCATGGTCGTCTACTTCGAGGCGGCCTTCTTCAGCCGTTCCAGTTCGCTACTAGCCAGCACCGTCACCTGCAGCTTCGCCGATGCGGCCAGTTGCTCCGCCACCCGAATCGCCTCGGCCTGTGCCGCATCGAAGAGCGTCTTCTCCTGGCCACTCGCCAGGCGCGCGATTCCATCCACGATGAGCTTGGCCGCGAGCCGTTTCGGCACTTCCGTCTTTGTGCCTTCTTTCCCGCCATCGGAAGTTTCGCGGCTCACCACCAGCGGAAACTCCTCCGCAATCCTGCCTTCGATATCTCGAATTTTCTGGTAGTAACCCTTCAAGTCCATAATTCCTCCAGTAGGGTAGGCCTCCTGGCCTGCCCCGTCTTTCCGATTAGTGGGGCAGGCCTCCCGGCCTGCCCGATTTTGCCTGATCTCGAATCCGAACTACGTGTTCACCTGCACGCCCGCCACATTCCGCAGAATGCCGCACCCGTACAGCACGTCCACCGTGAACTGCTGCGCCAGCGTATTCGGCTGGTAGCTCATCACTACCCGCATCCCGAAATTCCCGAGTTCCGCGTATTCCGCGATCGCTCCCGTACCGGGCAGCGGCTGCGGCAGTCGCCGGATGACCAGGCCGAGCGAGCTCTTGGTGAATGCCATGTTGTGGGTCGTCACCGGGCTGCTGCCGGTTTTCTCCACGAACTGCGACCGGAAGACGAAGAAGTCCTTCACCTTGCCGACCGTGCCGTCCACGAGCGCCCGCAAGCCGGCATCGCCTGCCGTCTGAAACTCGCTGAACCGCGGAATCTGGCGCCACGCCGAGTATGTGGCTGCATCCACCACCATGAACTTCTGGTCGGTTGGCGGCACCTTGGCGAGGAACAGCGCCGTCTCCGCTGCGTCGATCGTCGCTTCCGTGATCGGCGTTCCGGCCGTCCCCACCGGCGTGTTCGCCGTGAACCCCGCGTACAGTCCCAACAGGTCGCTCTCGATCTTCTGCGCGATGGCCGCCACGGCAGGCTCCATGTAGATCCTCAGCAGGTCCGGAACCGCCAGTACCTTGGTTACATCCGGAATCTGAAACGTCGCTTCCGCGTGCGTGTTCAGCACGATTTGCGCATTCCCCAGGTTCGGGTTCTGCGTCTGGACCGTCCCGCCTTCCGCGATGTTGTTCGCCACCATCGTCGGCGGGATCGGAATATTCACCGTGTCCCCGGCCTGTGCCAGAACCGGTTCGTAGTCGCGATTCACCAGGTTCCCCATCACGAGGTTCCCGACCAGTACCGGCAATGCATCCGCCGCCACCAGCTTCACAATCGCGTTAGCGACGTTACTCGAAGTAATTGCTGCCATTCGTTCTCCTTACTTGTCTGGAATTGCCGGCCTGAACGGCCGGGGTCTTTCAAAAACCCTTCATCGTCTGCGAGGCGACGCGGACAATTTCCTCTCGCACGCGCTGCATCTCTTCCGCGTTCATGCCGGGGCGGATTCGCTCCAGGTCGATCGCCTCTTTGGGGGCCTGCGGAGCTTTCTGGGTTGCCGTCATCCCCGTTCCGCCCGAAATCCGGGCCGGAAGGAACTCCGGGTTGTCCGTCACGAACGAGGAGAGATAATCCCGGAGGGGAACCTCTCCCGTCTCCTCTCGCGCTACAAAGTGGCCATCCCCGGACCGGACAACGCCGTCCTGCACCGCTTTGTACGCCAGATCGACCTTCGCCACGCCGAGCCGTTGCAGTTCGCCACGGATCGCCGAGTTCCGCTCCGATTCTTCCGCTGCCTGGCGGCTGCGCTTGTTCTCTTCCACCAGTTCGTTCACCCGCCGTTCGAGCTGTTCGCGCCGCCGCCGTTCCTCCACCAGCTCCGCCTGATGCGCCGGCGCGCTTCTCGATTGCTCGGCGCTCTGATATTCCTGGACCGCCTGACGGACGATCGCCTGGATGTCGATGCCTTCCATATACCTCCTGCTCTTTGTCTTTCTGCTTTATGCCCGCTCGATTTCCTCCGCCACCCGGTTCTTGACCTCCTGCCGGGCATCGCAGAGATATTTGAACGCCAGCTTTTTGAAGACCTGCTTTTTCAATGTGTCCGAGCCGATCCCCAACTCCAGCAGCTTCTTGGCGTCATCCAGCTCGTTGCTGAAATCCTCGATATCGAACTCGTCCAGCCCCGAGATCTCTATCGTGAGTTCGTCCCGCCGCGCCGCCGTGACCGCCCAGAGCACCTGCTTCATGCTCTCCTTCATCGCGTCTCCATAGGCGCGCAGCACTTCCTGCGTGATGCTGAAGTCTCGCTGCTTGCTCAGCCCGGACTGTTGCAGATCGGCGGTGCCCGCCTGGCTCATCAGGTAGCACACCCGGTAGATCTCGTCCTTCAGCCGGACCAGGTTGTCTGCCGCGATCTGGTATACCTTGCCTTCCGGTTCCGTCCAGCCGAACCGGTCCCCGGAGCCGAGTTGGATGTAATACGATTCCCCCACGATCTGGTTCCACTCGCGGTCCGAGTAAATTACCGGCGTCGCGAACAGCCCCATCGTGAGCGCCCAGGCCAGCGCGTTCGACTTATTGAAGTGTTCCAGTTGCAGCAGCGCGGCTTTGTTCATCAACCAAAGTCCTTCGCTGATCTTCATCTGGAACAGCGGCACTCGGCGCAGCGCCGCCAGCCCGTGGCGTCCCTCGTCGATCAGTTCCAGCGGACGCTCATCTCCGGCCTTGCGGTAAATCTGGAAGTTCTCGCGGTCGTAATAGATCCACCGCGTCTCTCGCTCCCATTTCGCATCGGTGACCGCCGACTGCTGCAGACACGACGTCCGGATCACCGCCCATTCCAGCCCGCCCGTCTGGTCGTAACTCCAGTTGATGACCTCCTCCGGGGTGTAGTCCACCAGGTAGGCGCGCGAACGTCCGGAGGCATCTTCTTCGGCGCGGCTCAACGCCGCGTCTCCCGTCCGCGGAAAGTCCACCACCGTGTAACTGCCGCCCAGCACCAGCGCCTGTACGAACTGCCGCCGGAAAAAGTCGCTCAGGTTCGTGCCCTTCAGGTCGCAATCGTCCGCCAGCAGGTTGTAGTAGCTCTTCGCCGACGGATCGTGTCCCTCCATCAGCATGATCGGTTCGCGCCGCAGCAATGTCGCCGCATACCAGTCGATAATCGAGCCGATATAGTTCTCGTAGAAGACGCGGCCTAACCGCTCGGCATATACCTCGCCCGGTTCCTTGTGCCGACGGACAAGGTATTCCGAAGCGTTCGCCCTTAGTCTTTCCCCGCCTGCGTAGAGATCCTGGTATTGTTTCCACATCGCCTTTCGGGCGACGTATTCGGGGTGTTCTCTGTTGATGTTCTGTATCGTCACAGCAATCGCTCCCGTTGTTCACCGACGCCGGGGCCGGACCGGCACTCTTGCCACAGCAGGTACCCCATCGCATCCGAAGCGTGTGTCCGCATCCGGTCCCGCTCTTTATCGATTTGGTTCGAATCCGCTTTGAAGCAGACCTGCTCGAAGTCTTTGATCAGCTCTTTGCACTTCGGATCGATCAGCATCCGCACTGCTCCCGAAGCCGAAAGCAACGTCCGGTTCGTGAGGTTCACCCGCTCCCGCACACTCGGGTTCGACCTCGGCGCCCGGTATGACACTTTCACGTTGGTGTGGACGTGAAAGTAGTCGCGGATCATCTGATAGTCCGAGAAGCCCGTCGTCTGCTGCGCATATCCCGATGCGTCCCCGAACACCACGATGCCGGCCCGGTGGCCCGCGAACCGCTTCAGGAATTCCTCGCATGCCCGATCGGTGGTCCCATGCCTTAGCACGATCTCGTCGAGAACCTTGACGGATCCGCCCTTCACTTGCGCAATCACCGAACTCATCGGATCTACGTTGAAATCCAGCGCCCACAGTAAAGGCAGGTACGGATCCGGCTCCAGGCTTGCCACGTGCGTGGACCGCTCGAAAGCCGTATACACACGGCCGCCTTCCATGCTCAGGTACTCTCCGAGCACTTCCTGGCGGTAGAATCGCTCGTCGTAGCTGCCCTTCAGACGCTCGTAAAAATCCGGCGTCTTTTCGAGCAGGTACGTGTTCTCGTGCCCCTTCGCGATGATCGCTTCGTACCCGGGCACCGGGTCCGCCAGAAACCGCCGGTATACCCAGTCGTACCCCTTGGGTGTCCATACCGCGAACCCGCAGAGCCGGCTGGCCTTCGGGTCTCGCAGCCGGCCTTCCAGCCGCAGCCACGCTTCTTCCTGCGTGTATGTCAGTTCGTCCAGTCCGAACCATGCCAGGTTCGTCCCGCGTAGCCGCTCGAATTCATCCACCGGCCGGAACACGATCCGCGATCGCGTGTCCAACAGGAGCACGATGTTCTCGGCCTTGTTATGTTCGAAAGGGATCTGGTTCGCGTTCAGAATGTCCAGAAGCGTCGCCTGCGTTGCCTCCCGAAGCATCGGGTAAGTCGGCGCCCCTAGAAGCCCCATCCTTCCCGGGTTGAGGTAGCTCAACCGGATCGCCTCGTGGCTCAACGCCAGGCTCTTGCCGCTCCCGATCGGTCCCGAAAAACCCTTGAACCGTGCTTCGGAGTGGTGAAACCTCCTCTGCGACGGCAGCGGGTCGTATCTTATTTCCCGAGTTTGGATTGTTCCGCCGTCTCGACCCACGTGACCTTGATCTCCTTTGCCGTCTCTTGACCGAGTTCCTTCTCCATCTGAACCAGCTTCAGAAAATCTCCGAGGCTCGGCTTGAATTCTTCGGCGGTAAGCTTTTCCTCCATCTTCTTAACCGCATCCGCCAACAACTTCATCAGTCGGGCTCTCCCATCGCCCTGCTTCTCGCATTCCGCACAGCTGCTGGGCGTCTTTCGTCGCTTTGGCGCGGGCATCCGTTTAGGCTCCTGAAAAACAAATGCGGCCCCGCAAAACTGCGGAGCCGCGCAACTTCTTACCCGCACACAAACTAACATCCGTTTACTGCACAAACATCCTCATCAGTCCGCAACTTACTCAAAAGAAAACGACTAAAATATGCGAAACGCCGTGACGCCTGTTTCCAGCGCCCCCGCACGGCTCACTTGCCCGCCTGGTGTACAATACAAAACCTACGCTATGAGATTGCTTTCCAAATTCAGTGCGATATTTGCGTTGGTCTTCGGCGGAGGTCTGGTAGTGGCGGCGCTCCTCTCGTATAGCTTCCTGCAGGACAATGCCCGCGAGCAGGTCATCCAGCAGGCCCAGCTCATGATGCAGTCGATGGGTGCGGCGCGCGACTACACCACTAGCCAGGTCAAGCCTTTGCTGGAGACGCTCCAGATTCACCAGCGTTCGTTTCTCCCGCAGACCGTGCCGGCGTACGCTGCCACCGAAAGCTTTGGGTTCATCCGCAAGAACTACCCGGATTACGAGTACAAGGAGGCCACCCTCAACCCCACCAATTTGCGGGATCGCGCCGTGGATTGGGAGGCCGATATCATCAACAGCTTCCGAAACCATCCCGACCGCAAGGAGCTCTCCGGCGAGCGCCAGGCCGCCACCGGCCCCTCCCTTTTCCTCGCCCGGCCCCTTCGCATCGGCGCCCCCTGTCTCCAGTGCCACGATCTTCCCAGGGAAGCCCCGGTGGCCCTGATCCGGCATTATGGCCCGAACAACGGCTTCGGCTGGAAGCTCGGAGAAGTGGTCGGCGCCCAGATCGTCTCGGTCCCCATGTCCGTGCCCCTGAACATGGCGCGAAAGGGTATGCGATCCCTGCTGGTTTATCTCGTCGTGGTCTTTGTCTTCAGCCTGGCGGTTCTCAACCTCGTCCTCTACCTCACCATCGCCAAGCCCGTCGCGCGCCTCTCCGGCATGGCGGACAAGATCAGCCTCGGGGAACTCGAGATCCCCGACCTCCCTGTCAAGGGAAAAGACGAAATTTCGCAATTGGCCGGCTCGTTCAATCGAATGCGCCGGAGCCTGGTCCAGGCGATGAAACTGCTAGGGGAAAGTTAGCGCTTGAGGAAAGTTAGCGCTTGACCGAAGCCAGGAATGCCCGGCGGTTTTCGTCGGGCACGTGTTCCGCCAGCGCCTGGTACAACTGTGCCTCGCCCTGCACCCGCCGCGCCGTCCGCTCTACCAGCACTTTTGCGATCGGCCCGATGTACACCGCGAGCTTCTGGCGCGCGAAATTCAGCGTTTCCTCGCTTAGCCCGGCCCCCACCGGGACCTGCATCGTGGTGGTCGCCACCGTCCCCGCCAGCGCCCTCCGGAACTCATCCGCCGTCTGGTAGCGCGCCGATGCGTCCTTCGCCAGCGATTTCAGAATCGCGTTCGAAATCGCCGGTGGAATCTCGGGCGACAGCACCGAAGGCGGAGCCGGCGCATGGTGCAGGTGTGCCTGCATGATCGAGTACTCGCTGCCCCCCTGAATCGGCCTGCGCCCAGTCGCCATCTCGTATAGCGTGATCCCCGTCGCATACAAGTCCGACCGTGCATCCACCGCCAGCCCCGATATCTGCTCCGGCGACATATAGTACAGCGACCCCACCGCCACCCCGGTTCCCGTCAGTTCCCTCTGTCCTTCAGCCCTGGCAATCCCGAAATCCATCAGCTTCACGGAGCTCTCCCCGGTCACCATGATGTTCGCCGGCTTGATGTCGCGATGAATGATGCCCCGTTCGTGCGCATACGAAAGTGCCGCCAGCACCTGGTCCGTGTAGGAAATCGCCCGCTGCAGCCCGATCGGGCCCTGCCGGAGCATCTCCTCCACGCTGACACCCTCCACCAGTTCCATCACCATCAGAAGTTGGGCTCCCACGCGAAATGCCGTGTGAAGCGCCGCAATATTCGGATGGGTCAGGCTGGCATGCACCCGGATCTCCCGCAGGAATCGCTCGGCGACATCCGGCCGCGCCTCGAAGTCCGGCAGCACGATTTTCATCGCCTCTTCGCGCTGCGAAATCGTGTGGCGAACGCGGAACACACGGCCCATCCCGCCCCGGCCCAGCACTCCGGTCACCTGGTAATCGCCAACCGTCTCTCCAATCTGAAAGCTCATGACGTTTACTGGTTCGAAAACAGATATTTTCCGCCGGACTCCCGAATCGTTACCAGGTTCCCCACCAACTTCTTCAGCCGGGGCACCTGCGGCCCCTCCGCTACCAGATAATACCGTTGCGGACTTCCCCAGAGCCCGGGCAGGTCCCTGTCCTTGATGAACACGTCCTGGGGCGCTTCGGGCGCGTAAGACCCGTATTCCAGATTATTGACCCTGCCGTTTAAGAGTAGCGCGGTCCGGTTCGTGTAGAAAAAGACCGACGAAAAGGTATAGTACTGATCGTCCACGATCAGCTTCCCCGGTGGCGATTGGAGCAGCGCTTCCGCCAGCGGCCGCGACGACATGTATGGGTCGAACACCACCATCGCCAGCCTCGCCGCGTGGAAGAACAGCACCATCATGATCGTAAACGCCGGTACGAACTTCCACTTCCAGGCGCCCACCGCTCCGATCAGCAGCGCGATCCCCGCCAACAGCAGCGGCAGCTTGAGGTACGCGAATGCCGGAATCGTCAGGTCGGCCATGTGCCCCAGAGAGAGCGTGTAGACATCCGGGTGCTGGGTCAATGCCTCTGAGATATCGCCGGGGGCGGGCATCCCCCACACCCTCCACAGGATCGCGGCCACAGCCGCGCACGCCACCGCCGAGATCGCCGCTGCCGCCCTTACCCCGTACTTCGACCAGGCATCGCCGCTGGCGAGTGCGCATCCCAGCAGCAGCGCCAGCGCCGGATAGCAGGGCATCGAGTAGTATTCCTGCGTCGTCGAGAACGTGAAGAACACCAGCACGAACCCGCACCAGCAAAGTGCCAGCAGGCGGGTGCGCGACGCGCGGTTCGGCTCGCGATAGTTCAGCTTCAGCGCCGCCGGCAGGCTCAGGCTCCACGGGAAAAACCAGAGCAGGTGGAAAGCCCAGAAATACAGCCGCGGCACGGTGTTGTAGTCCCGCGGATAGCGCAGATTCAGGAACCGCAGCAGATGCTCGTTGATGAAGTAGAACCAGAAGAACCCGTGGTAAGACCCGCTCTCGCTGTGCATCGTGAAATCGAAATACGGCGGGTTCCGCAATGTCGCCAGCACGTGCCACGGCGCCGCGATCAGCAGCAGCAGCAGCGTGCCTGTAAATGGCCGGATCCGCTGCCACGTTTTCCTCTCCAGCAACTGCCCCGTCAGCGCCAGGTAAACCAGCGCCGAAGCGATCGGGAACACCGCGGCGATCAGCCCCTTCAGCAGCAGCCCGGTGCCCATCCCCGCCCACATCAGCATCGCCCAGGCCGTCGGGTGGTGTTCTTCGCTATCGAGTGTCCGCAGCAACCCCCACATGGTCAGCGTGATCGTCAGCGTCAGCACCACGTCGGGAATTAAAATCCTCGTAAACAGAAACAGCCCGATGCTCGTCGCCAGCACCAGCCCGGCGTACATTCCCGTTCGCTTTCCGAATGCCCATTCCCCGAATTTCGCGGTCACCCAGCACAACAAAACCGTCGAGATCGCCAGCGGAATCCGCGCTGCCCAGTCGTGGACGCCGAAAATCAGGAACGACACCGCGATCATC
The DNA here is from genome assembly GCA_963796485.1 of Bryobacterales bacterium. GTDB lineage: Bacteria > Acidobacteriota > Terriglobia > Bryobacterales > Bryobacteraceae > CAWCDJ01. Next base: position 1,422,862 of record CAWCLV010000001.1, on the reverse strand, counting down.
CAGTACTTCAGCGGTGATTTCTCCAGGTAGGCTACTCCGTCGAGCCGCGCCGTCACCCAGTCGCCGGACTGCAGCATGTTGTGCGCGATCTGCGCCTGCACTGCGTCCACATCGTCCATCAACGATGGCGGGCTGAAAATGCAGCCCCCGAAAATGAGTGCCGCTACGATGGCGACAATTAGTTGGTAGCGAAGACGCGAGCTGGCGCCTGCTGTTCCGCCTCCGCGGGAGGAAGGGTTTCCACCTTCCATCTCTTCATCCACAGGAAAAGCGTCAACAGGCCCCATAAGTGATATCCGACATTGATACGCCTCTCCATATGATCGCGTATCAACTCGTGAATTGCTCGCGAATCGAAGATTCCCGTGGCCTCGATGGCATCTTCGTTGAGCGTTTCCATCAGCAGTTCCCGCAAAACGCCGCGGAACCAGTCGTGCGTTGGAATGTCGAACCCGGCTTTCTTCCGGGTCAGCACCACTTCCGGGAGCTTGCCGCGCATCAGTTCCCGCAGTATGAACTTCTGCCTCGTCCCTTGAATCTTGAACCGCGCGGGAAGGGAAGCGGCGAAATCGACGATCCTCGGATCCAGGAAGGGCGGCCGCACTTCGAGCGAGTGCGCCATGCTCATCCGGTCTGTCTTGTAAAGAATATCATCCGGCAGATAGAAGTTCTGGTCGATCGTGAGATACCGGTCGAGGACATTGCCCCGTTCGAGCCCCAGCGATTGCACCAGCGCGCATAAGCCGTTGCCGTTCGATCCCCGCCGGATCCGGTGCCGCTGCTCGTTGGAGAACGTGCCGTTCCAGTAGAAGTGCGCCTCGTCCGGATGAAGCCAGCTTCCTTCGATCCACCGCTTCAGCTTGTATTCCAGGCTGATTTTATCGTCCGAAACGGGCATGTAGCGGTCCAGCGCGGCTCTGAATAGACGGCGCGCCGGCGCCGGAACCAGGCGCAACGGCCGCACCAGCCGGTCAGCCATATAAGTCAGATATCCGCCGAATAACTCGTCCGCGCCTTCGCCCGAAAGCGCCACCGTCACGTGCCGCCGGCTCATCTTCGAAAGGAACCAGACCGGCAGCGCTCCGGCATCCGCGCTCGGCTCGTCCGAGTAATACGCGAACTCCTCGATGGACGACGCCAGTTCTACATCTGGGTTGAGATCGAACTCGTGATGGTCGGTGCCGTAGGCTGCCGACACTTCCCGGAAGTAGCGGCTTTCGTCGAAACTTCGCCCCTGGAACGAAACCGAAAACGTCTTGAGCCTGCCCGAAAACTCCTGGGCCGCGTAATGCAGAATGGTCGAAGAATCCAATCCACCCGACGCCCAGACGCCCAGCGGCACGTCGGCAACCAGGTGTTCCCTCACCGAGTCCCGCAGCAGGCTGTCCAACTCTTCCTTTGCCTCGCCCAGAGAAATGCCCCGCCGGCTGGTTCGCGTTGGCTCCAGCCACGTCTCGAGCCGCATCTTCCCGTGCCGCCACTCCAGGTAATGCCCGGGTCGGACCTTTTCGATTCCCCGGATCAGCGTGCGGTCTCCAGGAACATAGTTGACCGACAGGTAAGCATCCAGCGCCGCCGTGTCGAGCTGCCGCGGGACCTCCGGATGTTCCAGAATTGCCTTGAGCTCCGAACCGAAGTAGAGATCGTCGCCCCGCCGGAAGTAATACAGCGGCTTGATTCCCATCCGGTCTCGCACCAGTACCAGCCGTTTCCGGGATTCGGTCCACAACGCTACCGCGAACATGCCCCGGAAACGCGCAAAGCACGCCGTATCCCACTCCATGAAGGCGTGCAGGATCGTTTCCGTATCGCAATTCGAATGAAACCGGTGCCCCAGGGCTTCCAGTTCCTTCCGGATTTCGCGGTGGTTGTAAACCTCTCCGTTGAAGGCTATGGCCGTATCGCCGTCGTCGCTGACGATCGGCTGGTCGCCCCCACCCAGGTCGATGATCTTCAGTCGAACCGCGCAAAGCGTGGCTTCACTGCCTTCGTGAACGCCTTGCTGGTCCGGACCCCGGTGGCGAAGCGTTGCCGTGATTCGGTGGGCTATGCCCCTTCCCGTTTCCCTGTTAAGACGTGTAAATCCCGCAATTCCACACATGTACGACCCAGGTCCCGTATTTTCAAACCATTCTTCGATGGATTGTGGGCAGTATATCACGATTTCACCCCAATAGCTCTTTCGGGCTATCGAGATTTTGGAACCTTCCTGATATGTCGAATCCCACATCATTTCAGAAAGCCTCTCAACCATTCCGGCGAGAGTGACGTCTAACCTGCCAGAACTGACAAAGTGAGGTGATTCGGTGGCCCGTTTCGCTCTTGCTCTCGCGCTGCTTCTTTCGGCTGCCTGCTCGAGATCGGCGCCCCCCTCCGTGAGCGCCGCATCGCCTTCGGCCGCGGGAAACACGGCCCCTCCTGGACGCGAAGTTCGCCTGACCGGCATCCTCGAAGCCGTCCACTCCTACAAGGTCCTGGTCCCTCAGATTTGGGGGCAGGGCGGCCCCATGACCCTCACCAAGCTGGTCCCCAATGGCTCCGCCGTCAAGGAAGGCGATTTCGTCGCCCTCTTCGATAGCACCCAGCAGGCGGACGCCGCCCGCGCAACGCAAGCGAAGTTCGACGACCTCAGCCATCAGGTCGATCAAAAACGCGCCCAGAACAACGCCGATGCGGCGAAACGCACTGCCGATCTCCGGCAGGCCGAAGCGGATTTCGCCAAAGCCACCATCGAGCTTCGAAAAGGCCCCACCCTGTCCGAAATCGAACGCCTGCAGAATGAAGTGCGCGCCGGAATTGCCGCCAAGCACGTCGAAAGCCTCCATAAGTCGATGGCGTTCCACGATCAGGCGGACGCCGCCGCCCTCCGCATCCTCGAACTACAGCGCGACCGCCAGAAAGTCGCGCTCGACCGCGCACAGTCCAACATGGCGAAACTCGAAATCCACGCGCCTCTGGCCGGAATGGTCGCGCATCAAACCCTCTACCGGAACAACTCCATGGGCCACCCGCAGGAGGGCGATCAACTCTACCGCGGCCAGCCCCTCGTGAGCATCTTCGATCCCCGCGAGATGATCGTCCGCTGCGCCGTCGGAGAACCCGATGGCGCGGCCCTTGTGGCCGGGATGAGGGCCCTCGTCTATCTCGACGCCTACCCCGACCTGGTTCTGCCCGCTCACTTCGAGTTCGCCAGCCCCGTCGCCGCATCCGCCCTTGGCAGCCCCATCAAGACATTCACCGCTCTTTTCAAACTCGACAAATCCGACCCGCATCTCATGCCCGATCTCTCCGCCGCCGTTGTCCTCGAGCCCCCCTCCCCCAAACCCGTGACACTCCCACACGAAACCGCACTCCCGCACGAAACCGCCGCACTCCCGCGCCCTACCGTCGCACTCTCACACCCTGCTGCCGCACTCCCTCACAGAGCCGAGACCGTAAGGGAGCGGGCCACGCACCCAGGAGCCCCCCAATGACCGCCCCGTTCCGTCGCCTCCGAAACTGGGCGACCCTCCTCGCCATCATCCTTGCCATCGGCGCCGCCTCCGCCGGCGTTTACCGCTTGCGCCGCGCCGAAACGGTCGAGGACCTGCCACTCGCTCCTGCCCGGAAAGGCGAATTCCTCGTCATCATCCGCACCCGCGGAGATGTCAAAGCCGGCCGCTCCGTCCAGATTTACGCCCCCAGGGTCCCCAATCTCCGCATCGCCTGGATGGTCCCCGCCGGCGAACGGGTGAAAGTCGGCGATCCTGTCATCCGCTTCGATTCCTCCAGCGCCCAGCAGGACCTTCTCCAGAAGGAAGCCGCCCTCCGCCAGGCGCAAGCCACCCTCGACCAGGCCGTGGCCCAGGCAAAGATCACGGCCGAACAGGACCACAGCGATCTCGCGGATGCCAACTTCACCGTGGAACGCGCCCGCCTCGAGGTCTCGAAGCAAGCCATCGTAAGCGAGATTGCCGGCGAAGAGAGCAAGGTCGATTTAGGTGTCGCCGAGCAAAAGCTCAAAGTCCAGGAAGCCACCGTCGCCTTGCATGCCGCCTCCGATAAGGCCAAAATCGCCTCCCTCACGCGGCAGCACGATGAGGCGCAGTCCGAAGTGGACATCACCAAATCCCGCATCGCCCAGATGGAAATCCGCGCGCCGCTCGATGGCGTCCTCGTCTTCTCCCTCAACTACGCCCAGGGCTGGGTCAATGCAAAGCCGTTCAAAGTGGGGGACAACGTCTTCGCCGGCATGAACCTCGCCGAGATGCCCGATCTCGCCACCCAGGAGATGGACGGCAAAGTGGAAGAGATCGACCGCGGCCGCATCGCCGTAGGCAACGACGTCCTGATCCGAATCGACTCCCTCCCCGAGCTGACCATCCCCGGCAAAATCCGCCAGATCTCGCTGCTCGCCGAAACCAGCTACGAGTTCCCTCCGACCCGCAGTTTTCGCGCGTACGCCTCCATCGAACATCCCGACCCTCGCATCCGCCCCGGCATGAACGGCGGCATGGACATTGTCATCAATCGCATTCCCGACGCGATTAGCATCCCCGCAAAAGCTCTCTTCACGCATGACGGCAAGCCCATCGTGTATCTCGCTTCCAGCGGCCGTTATCTTCCCGCCGAGGTTAAGGTGCTGGCCCGCAACCCCGATGAAGTCGCCGTTTCCGGAATCCCGGCCGCTTCCATGGTGGCTCTCGTCGATGCGGAGAGAAAGGACCAGAAAAAATGAAAACGCGCCTGCTGGTCTTTGCGGCCGTTGCTGCCGTCGTTGGCGCCGTTGCCTGGGGCGCCATTCGCTTTATCCGCATCACTACCGCATCGGCGGATGTGGAAGTCCCCTCCACTCGCGTGAAGAAAGGCCGCGTTACCATCACGGTTTCCGCACGCGGCGAATTGCAGGGCGGCAATTCCGAGATGCTGGCCGCGCCCATGGTGGGCGGCGGCGATCTCGCCATCACAGTCCTCCGCGACCCCGGCGAACTCGTGAACCCGGGCGATGTCGTGGTCCAGTTCGACACCACCCAGCAGGAGTACAACCTCAAGGAGGCCCAGGCCGATTTCGCCGAAGCCGGGCAGCAGGTGATTCAGGCCGAAGCCACCGCTCAGGCAACCGCCGAAGAGGCTCGCTACCAGGTACTCTCGACCAACGCCGACGTCAGGATCGCCGAGTTGGAGATGCGCAAGAACCCCATCGTTCCCGCCATTCAGGCGAAGCAGAACGACCTCGCCCTCCAGGCCGCGCAAAACCGCGCGCGTCAGGCCGCGCAGGATCTCGATAACGGGCAAACCACCGCCGCCGCCGGCGTTGCCATCCAGCAGGCCGCCCTCAATAAGGCCAAAGTCATGGCCGAAACCGCCCAGCGCATGATCGACAGCATGACCCTCAAGGCCAAGACCGCCGGTTACGTCAACATCCAGCAGAACAGCAACCAGAACATGATGTATTGGGGCATGCAGCTTCCGCCGTTCCAGATTGGCGATATCGCTCGCGGCGGAATGGCCGTCGCCCAGATCCCCGACCTGAAGAACTGGGAAGTCAGCGCCGCCGTGGGCGAGCTCGACCGCGGCCATTTATCGGTCGGACAGAAAGTCTCCGTCTCCGTGGTCGCCCTCGCCGGCAAGAGCTTCACCGGCTACGTAAAGAACATCGGCGGCACCACCGGCCCCCCCTGGGACCGGCGCTTCGAATGCCGCATCGCGCTCGATCGCGCCGGGCCCGACCTGCGCCCCGGCATGACCTCCAATATGGTCATCACCGTCGATACTCTGGACGACGTCCTCTGGGTGCCATCCCAGGCGCTCTTCGAAAGCGACGGCCGAAATTTCGTGTACGTGAAAACTCCGAAAGGTTTCATGCCGCACGATGTGAAACTCGTGCGGCGCAGCGAAAGCCGGGCCGTCCTCACCGGCATCGGCGAAGGCGATCTGGTCGCGATGTCAAACCCCGATCAGCAATCCAAACCATCCGTGCCGCAGCAGAACGGCGCAATGAAGGCGCTCTCCAAATGATCCTCCGCCTCTCGGATATCGGCCAGGCGCTCGCGAACCTTCGCGCCCAGAAAACCCGTACGCTCCTGACCGCCCTCGGGATCGTCTTCGGCGTCGGCTCCGTCATAGGGATGCTCGCCATCGGCTCGGGTGCCAAAGAGGAATCGCTGCGCTTCATCGAACAGCTCGGCGTCCGCAACATCCTGATCGATTCCCGCCAGGCCACCAGCCAGGAGGAGTTCCAGCAGCGGCGCCGTTCCTCGCCGGGCCTCTCCGATCGCGATGTGCGCATCCTCCAGGCCAATATCGACGCCATCGAAACGCTCTCCGCGCGGAAGACGCTCCACCCCGCGCGCGTTCTCCCCAAGCCGTCGCGGGAAATGCCGGAACTCTATGGCGTGCGCCCCGCCTACAGCATGATCCATAGTTTGCATCTGGCCGAAGGCTCGTTCTTCGGCAAGCCCGATGATGATTCCAGCGCCGCCGTCTGCGTGCTCGGGGAGGGCGCCAAAGTCAACGTCTTCGGGTACGGCCCCGCCATCGGCAAATACGTGAAGGTGAACGATACCTGGCTGGAAGTCGTCGGCGTCCTCAGCGAGCAGATCATGGCCGGCGCCCAGACTCAGGGCGGCGCCATGCAGGACGTCAACAACATCGTTTACATCCCGCTCAACACGTTCCAATACCGCTACTGGGACCGCAGCGCCGACATGAAGGACGAACTCGACGGCATCGAACTTCGTCTCAAGCCCGAGGCCGACAGCGTCGAGGTCGCCAAGGTCGTCACCGCCGTGCTCAATTCGACCCACCACAACACCCAGGACTTCACCGTCACCATCCCCGCCGCCCTCCTCGCGCAGCAGCAGCGTACCCAGACCATCTTTACCTACGTCATGGTCGCGATCGCCGCAATCTCGCTCCTGGTAGGCGGCATCGGCATCATGAATATCGTGCTCGCCACCGTTCTTGAGCGCACCCGCGAGATCGGCATCCGCCGCTCCATCGGTGCGCGCCGCTTTGATATCGTGCGCCAGTTCCTCACCGAATCGGTGCTGATCTCGGTAGGAGGCGGCCTCCTCGGCATCGCCTTCGGTTTTTTCCTGGCGTGGCTGATCGCCCGCACCGCGGAATGGAAGACGATCGTTACGTCCGCCTCCGTCATCATCGCCTTCGGCGTCTCCGTCGCCGTCGGCGTGGTCTTCGGCATCTACCCCGCCGTCAAGGCCTCGCGCATCAACCCCATCGACGCTCTCCGCTACGAATAGTCTTAGTGGCGCAGGCCGCGAATCCTCCCCACTTACTGACTTACGGCGCCCCTTCGATCTCCAGGTTGGAGGCGCTTTGTACGCCTAATGCCGCCTCGGGAAGAATTCCCAGCCGCACATAGATCGGCCTGACCATCGCCCGGATCTCCCCCAGTTGCGAGGCGAACCAGCATCCGCCCGCGATGCATGCGGCGCCGCAGATCACAATCGTCACCGGAGCGCCGATCCTGGCGCTCAACGCGCCTGCCCAGAGGCTTCCGAACGGTGCCATCCCCTGGAACGCCATGGCGTAATAGGACATCACCCGTCCCCGCTTATCGTCTTCCACGATCGTCTGCAGGATGGTGTTGGTGGAGGCCATCTGCTGCATCATTCCGAAGCCGGCGAAAGGCAGGAGGACGAGCGAAAGCCAAAGGGCGTGCGATAGCGCGAAGCCGATCAGCGAAGCGCCGAAGATCGCGGTCGAGATCGCGATGCGGCGGCCCAGCCCCAAAACCGTTTTGCGGAGCGCCAGAATCAGGGCTCCCGCCAGCGCGCCCACGCCGGAGGCGGACATCAGGAACCCCAGCGTGTTCGCGCCGCCGTGCAGGATCCTCGAAGCGAAGATCGGCATCAGCACCGTGTACGGCATTCCCATCAGGCTGACCAGTCCCATGATAAGAAGCAGCGAGCGGATGGCTTTCGAATCCCGGACGTAGTGCCAGCCTTCGGAGAATTCCTGCCACGCGTTCCGCCTGCGCCGGCGCGGTTGCTCCGTGGTTGCCCGCATGGCAAGCAGGGACGCGATCACCGCCATGTAGCTGACGCCGTCGATCAGGAAGCACCAACCTTCGCCGACGATCGCAATGACCACGCCCGCAACCGCCGGTCCTACGAGCCTCGCGAGGTTGACCATCGAGGAATTCAGCGCGATCGCGTTGCCCAAGTCCTCGCGCCGCTCCACCATCTGGATCACGAACGCCTGTCGCGTCGGCATGTCGAAGGCGTTGATGATGCCCTGGAAAAGGGCGAGCGCGATGATGTGCCATACCTGAATGACTCCGGTGAGCGCCAGAGCCGCCAGCGCGAACGATTGCGCCATCGAGAGGATCTGTGTGACCACCAGCGTGCGGTGCCGGTTCCAGCGATCGACCCAGACGCCCGCGGGGGGCGCCAGGAAGAATGCGGGGATCTGTCCCGCGAAGCTCACCACCCCCAGCAGCAGGGCGGAACCCGTGAGACGGTACACCAGCCATGCCGTGGCGACGCGAGTCATCCACGTGCCGACCAGGGATACGGTTTGTCCGCTAAAGAAAAGCCGGTAGTTCCGCGAGCGCAGGGCTCGGAGCGGAAACTCGAAGACCATGCTTCTATTTTCCCATCGAGCCCCGCGCGACCCGGGAAATGTCTCGGGCTATTCCGCCCGCAGTGCCTCCGAGGGGTCCACCGTCGTCGCCCGCCGCGCCGGAAGGTAGCTCGCGGCGAGCGCGGCGCACACCAGCAAGACGGAGACCGCGCAGTAGGTGATGGGATCGAGCGGGCTCACGCCGAAGAGCAGCGCCGACATCAACCGCGTCAGCCCGACCGCCACCAGGATTCCGAAACCCACGCCGATGCCGGCAAGACCCAGGGCGTGCCCCACGAACATCTGCCGGACCCTTTGCTGCTGTGCGCCCAGCGCCATCCGGATTCCGATCTCGCGCGTACGCTGCGATACCGAGTAAGAGATCACTCCGTAGATCCCGACCAGCCCCAGCAGCAGCGCCATCGCCGCCGCAATGGTCAACAGCGTCAGCGTGAACGAAGTGCGGGCCAGCGAGCGGTCGTACACCTCCTGCACCGTCCGCACACTGGCGATGGTGAGGTTCGGGTTCACCGACCAGACCGCCCGTTCCGTTTCCTGCACGAAAGCGCTGGTGCGGCTGCGGCTGCTGCGAATCAGGAACGCCGGGTCGCGCTCCACCCTGAATGGCTGCGACCAGAAATTCGCCACCAGCAGCGGCCAGTAGATGATCTCGGGCGCCTTCTTGCTCACCCCATCGTCATGCTCGTTTCCCACCACCCCGACCACTTCCCGCCACACGCCTTTCGGGCTTTCGCGGACTCGCTTGCCCAGCGCGGCCGCAGGCGAGCCCCAGTAGTCGCGCGCCAGGTTCTCCGACATCAAAACCACCGGTCGCTTTTCGTAAGTGTCGGTCCAGGTGAAATCGCGCCCTGCGAGCAGCGGATTCCCCATCGTCCGAAAGCTTCCCGGCCCGACGAATTTGTAGCGCCGGACGGCCGGGATCTCCCCTTCCTTGTAGCTGCGGTCCTCCGCGTACACGGGGTCGTTGTCGTTCCAGCCCTCCATAGTCACGGAGTTCGAAATGGCCGCCGTGGTCACGCCCGGAACCGCCCGGATCTTATCCAGGATGGCGTTCTCCAGGCGCAATAACTGTTCCGGGTCGGGCACCTGCGCCTGCGGGATCGCGACGTGGAAAGAGAGAATTTCCTCGGGCCTCGTGAATCCCGGCTGCACGTGGCGAAGTGCTTGCAGGGTGCGGACCATCAGCCCGGAGCTGATCAGCAGTACCAGCGCGAGGGCCACTTGAACCACGACCAGCACCGCGCGTGCCCGGTGCCGCTCGCGGCCTGCGCTCAGGGTGCGCCCGCCCTGGCGCAGCGCCCCCGCCACTTTCCCCCCGGCGTACTTGAATACGGGAATCACGCCGAACAGCAGCCCGGCGATCAGCGACACCCCGATCGTGAAGAAGAGCACCGGACGGTCGATCCCGATTTCGTCGATGCGCGGGAGATTCGTGGGCCCGTACGCCGCCAGGATGCGCAACGCCGCTGACGCGACGCCCAGGCCGAGGACGCCGCCGGCGATGGCGATCGAAAAGCTCTCGAACAACAGCTCGCGGGCGATCTGCCCCCGGCTTGCGCCGAGTGCGGTGCGGATCGCCAGTTCGTGCTGCCGCCCCTCGGCCCGCACCAGCACCAGGTTCGCCACGTTGGCGCAGGCAATGAACAGTACGATTCCCACCGTGCCCATCAGCACCCACAACGTCTTGCCGATATCGCCCACCACGTCCACTTTGAGCGGCCGCACCAGCGGCGTGAGGCGCACCTCGTCGAGCATCTTGGGGCTCATTCCGGGCGCCGGCGGGAACTTGTACTTGAGCAGAGACAGCATGCGGGCCACGTCCGCATTGGCCTGCGCGAGGCTTGCGCCCGGCCTCAGCCGCGCCACCGCCTGGTAGCTGAACTCGCCCACGAACACCTTGCCGCGGTCGAACCGGAACGGCAGGATCACCGCCGGCTGGGAATTCATGAAGCGAAAATTCCGCGGCATCACGCCGATGATTTCGCGGGGCTCGCCGTCAAGCAGGATACGCTTGCCCATCGCCCCGGGATCGCCTCCGAAACGATGCTGCCAGTAGCCATAGGCCAGCATCACGGTCTGCGGCGTTCCCGGTGTGTCGTCTTTCCGCGTAAACCAGCGGCCCACCGCCGGTTGCACCCCGAGGATAGGCAGCGTTCCGTCCGTGACCTTCAGGCAATGAATCTCTTCCGGTGCGGCGATCCCCGTCGCGCTGACGGTCTCCTGCCGCCACAGCCCAATATCCTCAAACGTTTTGGATTCTTCGCGATAGGTGAAGTAGGTGGAGGGCGAGGCGTTGAGTTCCGGGATGCCGAGTCCGGGCGCGCTCTGCCAAACTCCCACCAGCCGTTCAGGGTTGGGGTAGGGCAGCGGCTTCAGCAGGACGCCGTTCAGAATGCTGAAGATCGAGGTATTCGCCCCGATACCGATTGCCAGTGTGAGGAGCGTGAGGCCGGTGAACATCGGCGAGCGCAGAAGCCGCCGGAACACGCGCCGCGGCTGCTGGAGCAGGGTTCCCATATGGAACCATACGCTGAAACAGCCTCAAGGTTCGCAAAAAAATCCGGCCAGGGCTCAGTCGCCCGCGACTTCGCTCAGAAGATGCGGTTCCGCGCGCGCGAATTCGTACACCGCTTCGTCGTCCCGCGCCAGGGCCAGGGCCGGAACCGGCAGGCACTCGCCGTTCCCGTTGCCGTTCCCGTTGCCGTTCGGCGCATGGTGGCCGTTTCCGCCGTTGGTGTGCGCTTCTGAAAACCGCATCTCGAACACGCCGGAAAACTTCTTGTGCGCCATCGAGAGCAGTTCGATTCCCTCCGCCGCGGAAGCCCGCTCGCGCTGCAGTTCCGAGTCCAAAGCGGCGTTTTCGCGGTGGGCGCTGTCGAGCTCGGCCTCGAATCGCAGCCGGTCGTCCGCCAACTTCCGTTCGAGCGCCTGTAGTTGCTCGCTGAGAGATCCCGCCTGCTGGCCGGCTCTGGCGCTCAACTCGGCGTGGCGCCGCTCCCACTCTTCTCCGGCCTTTCGCTCGGCTTCGATTTCCGCTTCCGACCGGGCTTTCAGATCCTTAAGCTGCGTGGTCAGCCCTTCGTTTTCCCGCCGGACGCCATCCAGCTCCGCCCACACGGCCAGCCTCTCCGACGCCGCTTTGGCTTCCAGTTCGATCAGCTTGCCCGAGAGAGCGTCTCTTTCCCGCTTCACGGATTCCAATTCGGAGAGGACCGCCTGTCGCTCCGCAGCGGTCCTGGCCTCCGCCTCGCGCATCTGCTCGGCCGCAGCCTCATTCTGCTGCCCGGCCTGTGCCGTCAGGGTGACGTTCCAGCCGGCGAGTTCTTCCTTCTGCCGCTTTTCGTCAGCCACCTGGGCGGTCAGTTCGCGGACCCGCTCCGCCAACGGCTCCACCTGCTGCTCAAGTGCCGTGCGCCGGCTCAATTCCACGTCGAACTCCTGCTGCTTCTTCTCCAGTTCTTCGCGGTTCTGCTGAATCGTCTGCGCCTGCGCGACGGATTGCTTCCGCAATTCCTCGCCCGCCGCCGTGGCCGCCGCCACTGAGCGCTCCAGGTCGGGAATTCTCTGTCGCGCTATCAGGTCATCGCCCGACGCGAGGTAACGCCCTTTGCGCTGCATCAGCGTCAGGGTTGCGATCACGCCCGTAAACGTGCCGATCGCGGTCGAGAGGATCACGAGCATCATCAACATATCTCCAATCATTGTCGGGACCTTTTTGTTTTTCTGTCAGCCCTCAATGGTTATCAGGCCATTGCTAACTGTCGCTGTGGGGGTACTGGGGGGCGGGGAAGGCCGGCTTTCAGCGGCGACGGAGGCGTTCGCCGGCAAGGCGGATTCAGCCGCTGCTTCGGATTCCAGGAAGTCCAGATACTCCCATTGATCCGGCGATACAGCCGTCGGCCGCGTATTAAATGGCGCCGCCATCGAAGCCGAATTCGGTACGGCAGCGGGAGGTATTCTACGATAACCGCGTTTTCAGCCCCCGCTCGAATCGCAACGAGCTATATTCTTGAATATGCGTGGATTAACGACGCTCTTTTTCGTGATCTGCGTGATCGCACTTGCCACGGTGATTCTCACGGCAGCGACTTCAACAGCCACACTCGACTGGCCCTTCGGCCGGGTCTCGGCGTTGCCCTCGCCCGATGGCCGCGACGTGGTCTACGGCGAGCCTTATCAGCCAGGTATTCGAGAGGCACCCGAGTTGTGGCTGCGCCACCGAGGGCGCCCCGAGCGCAAACGTCTCCTCGAATTAACAGCCACGGCTAGGGCTTTTTGGTCGCCTGATAGCCGCCACTTCGTCATTGTCAACCGCGAGAACAGCAGTTCGATGACTTCTTCGGTCTACGATACGGAGGGCCGAGTCGTACGCCAAATAACTCCCGAGGACTCTGACAAGGAACTCCGCGGGATGGCTACAGGTCATTTCTACGTCGAGGCACAGCGATTTCTGGACCCACACACTATACGAGTTGCTGCCTATGGACACACAGACCAAGCGCCCGTCCGCTGCTTCCGCTTTATCTACTCGGTCACTCTCGGCGGCGAAATCCATAGACTCTCAAAGCGCATCTCGCCCGCAACCGCGTCCGGCTGCGACGAGACATCCGAGTAGCGCGTCGGATAAAGCCTGAGCGTTCCGGTCGCGAAGTGGCGTTTCATGACATTGACTGCCGGAAGCGGACCTGGACACTTGCTTTGCAACCAGACCAAACTCTCATCGCACGGAAACGCCGGCCTGGATACACGCTCCTGCATGATTATGCGGTTGATCCTGAGACCGCCGACCCCATTGCAGGAGTGAAGCTACGGCGCGGTTCCATTCCACGCCCGCGGCTCTCGCCAACCCGATTCCGACGGCCATCCAGGGAGGGATTTCCGAGAATGCCGATCCTACCGCGTACAGCGTCCCGGGAGAAAACCGGCGTTCGTTCGAGATCGCATACACCGGCTCCCAGCACTGGGGGCCCAGTTTGGCGCGGAAGTGTTCCAGCCCGCGGAAGTGGTAGAAGCGGTTGGCATGCGCCCGGGCGAACCGCATCAGTCCGCGCATCCAGGCAGGATTGTTGCGGATCTCGCGGTCCGCGGCGCGGGCCAGCGCCACTAGCCCGAGCGTCACATACCCCCTGCTTTCCAGGGCGAAGCGCCGCATCGCGGCATCGATGAGCAACTCGGCCGTTCCGTTGGGAGCGGCTTGCGAACGCGCCAGCACCTCCACCAGGTAGCCATTGCGCGCCGGAACCGGCGAGGCCGCCAGAAACGCGACTACCCGGTCGTGACGCTTCGCCACCAGGAAGACGCGATCCCGCATGCATCCGCCGAGAACGTCGGGAGAGGCCAGGAAGCGTAGCGGAGGGAGAGGCCGGTTTTCCAGCCACTCGGAGAACAAGGCGTGGATCGTAGGATCCTGCGCCGCCTGGACCGGGTCGAAGGCTTCGACCTCCACGGCTTTATTCCGCGACCGGTTCAGCTGCCTTCGCAGCGGAGCCTGCCTTCGCAGGAAGCCGGGCCAGTGGCGGGGATCCCATACCGGCTGTGCCCCCAGTGCGATAAGGCTATGGCGCCCCGAATGCTCCAGCAACTTTCGCATGCGCTCGCCCGCGCAAACCCAGCACACCGCGCACCCCTGCTCGCGGGCGAACGATTCGAAGCGGTTGCAGGTTTCGGAGAGTTGTCCGGGTGCGCAAACCGGCGCGCCGGCGGCGAGCAGAACGCGGCCTCGCCTGGTGTAGCCCACTACGGCCCGGCGATCGGCGGTGAACCAGTGGTCGATCCCCGGGTTCAGAATCTGGTAAGCGGTGGAATTCCAGCCGAAAGTCAGGACCAGTCCGCGGGCAGTCGCTAGCGAGGGGGCCAACTTTTATGATCCCATGAGCAGCTAAAATCGAGTGAGCTATGCCGAACCAAACTCGACGGACGTTAGTGATCGCACTCTTTGCCGCCACAGGCGCGTGTTTCGGATATCAGCCCGCGGCAGCCGAGAACGCCCGCTGGGAGCGCGAGGCGCGCGAGGTCACGATCGTCCGCGACGATTGGGGGATTGCGCACATCAACGGCAAGACCGATGCCGATGCCGTGTTCGGGATGGTTTACGCGCAGGCCGAAGACGACTTCAACCGCGTGGAGACCAATTACCTCAACGCGATGGGGCGCCTCGCCGAGGCCGAAGGCGAGCCGGCCATCTACCAGGACCTGCGGATGAAGCTTTTCATCGACCCCGCCGTGCTGAAAACGGAGTACCAGGGCAGCCCCGCCTGGCTCAAGAAGTTGATGGACTCGTTTGCCGACGGCCTGAACTTCTATCTCTATAAACACCCCGACGTGCACCCCAGAGTGATCCGGCGTTTCGAGCCCTGGATGGCCCTCTCGTTCACCGAAGGCAGCATCGGCGGCGACATAGAGCGGATCAACTTGAATCAGCTCCAGGCCTTTTACGGTGGAGCCAAAGCTGCGACTGCAACCGGGAAGCAGCGGGCCGCAGTCTCCGTTGCCGATGAAGAGCCCCGCGGCTCGAACGGCGCCGCCATCGCCCCCTCGCATACGTCGTCGCACCACGCCCTGCTGCTCATCAATCCACACACCTCATTCTTCTTCCGCTCCGAGTTGCAGATGGTGAGCGACCAGGGACTCGACGCCTATGGCGCGGTGACATGGGGACAGTTCTTCGTCTACCAGGGATTCAACGATCGTGCCGGATGGATGCATACCTCGAGCGGCGTGGACGCGGTCGATGAGTATCTCGAAGCAGTCTCCAAGCGCGACGGCCGTTACTTTTATAAGTACGGCAGCGAAGAGCGCCCCGTGATCGCTTCCGAAATCACCGTGCCCTACAAAACCGAAAACGGCATGGCCTCGAAAAAGTTCACCGTTTACCGCACCACGCACGGCCCCATCGTGCGCGAACTCGATGGCAAATGGGTGAGCATTCGCCTGATGCAGGAACACGTCAAGGCGCTGACGCAGTCGTACACCCGGACCAAGGCGCGCGACTACAAGACCTACCGGCAGACGATGGAGCTTCAAGCCAACTCGTCGAACAACACGATCTTCGCCGATGCCGATGGCGATATCGCCTACTTCCATGGCAATTTCATCCCGCGCCGCGATCCCCGCTTCGATTTTACGAAGCCCGTGGACGGCAGCGGTCCGGCGACCGACTGGCACGGACTGCTCTCGGTGGACGAAACCCCGCACCTGCTGAATCCCGCCAGCGGCTGGCTCTATAATTCGAACAATTGGCCGTGGTCCGCCGCCGGCGCGAGCAGCCCCAAGCGCGAAGATTACCCCGCGTATGTCGAGACAGGCGGCGAATCGGCGCGCGGACTCCATGCCATTCGCGTCCTCCAGGGCAAAAAAGACTTCACTGTCGATTCCCTGATCTCAGCCGCATACGACAGTTACCTGCCCTGGTTTGAAAAGCCGCTTCCCGCGCTGCTGAAAGCGTGGGACGACCTTCCCGCGGGCGATCCCCTGAAGAGCAAACTCGCCCAGCCGGTCGAACTCCTGCGCAAATGGGACCTGCGGTGGGGCGTGGACTCCGTCCCGACCTCGCTGGCCGTCTTCTGGGGCGAGCGGCTCCGTGCAGCGCGCGGCGGACGCCGCGCGGGCCGCGCCGCCCCCGACGCCACGGGCGCGGCATTCGCGAACCTTCCGCCCGCCGAACTGCTGGCCGCGCTCTCCTCCGCCTGCGACCGCTTGCAGTCCGATTTCGGCAACTGGAAAACCCCATGGGGCGAGATCAACCGCTACCAGCGCCTGAACGGCGATATCGTTCAGCCGTTCAACGACTCGAAGCCCAGCATCCCGGTCGGCTTCACTTCTTCCATGTGGGGCTCGCTCGCGTCCTTCGGCGCGCGGCCTTACCCCGGCACGAAGAAGTGGTACGGCACCAGCGGCAACAGTTTCGTCGCGGTGGTGGAGTTCGGCCCCACTGTGCGAGCCCGTGCGGTGACTGCAGGCGGCGAAAGCGGCCATCCCCAATCGAAGCATTTCAACGATGAAGCCGGGCGCTACGCCACCGGCAATTTGCGCGAGGTCTACTTCTACCGTTCACAGCTCAAAGGACACACCGAGCGCGAATACCACCCGGGGAACTGAGCGACCAAATGGAGAAGCCGGCATGAGATCGGCCGGCGCCGCCTCATCCCGCCGGAACGGATCTGCCGCCATCCACGCTTCGTGCGGGCCGCTCGCATGCCCGCCGCCGGCGACGGTTTTCGATATGCGGACCAGCCCTTGCCGGCTCGCTTCACTGTTGCTTCGGCCGGCGTGCCAATCGGGCCGGGGAGAAGGTTCGTCGCGGACGATCACGCGCCGGACTTGCTTTTGGAGCCGATGCGGATGATCAGCGGCCCAAACCCTCCGGTTAGCCTCTGGAATCCGCTCTGGCAGTTCAGACAGCGGTCGCCCCGGCTCTCGAACCAGAGCACCGCTTCGTAAGGATCCATCGAATTCACCGCGTCGCTGTCCGGAACCCAGTATTTCCGGTAGTTCGGAATCAGCCGCGTGTAATGGAAGTTCGTAGGGCCGGGCTGGACCGTCGTCGCGAACATTCGTATCGCACGGATTGGCGCGACATACGAGAACACGAAGTTTTCGGAATTGCGCAAAGGGAGGCTCGCTTTGATCAGTTTCCCCTTGAGCCCGAGATCGCTGTACGGCCGGACCGCATACCCCTGCGCCGCCCAGCTCGTGCAAAACCACGCGGGCGACAACAGAATCACGCCGCCGGGCTTCACCACGCGCCGCATTTCGCGCAAAGCGCTCTCCGGATTGGGCACGTGTTCCAGCACCCAGATGGTCCAGGCGGCATCGAACTCGTTATCCTTGAAAGGCATCGCCGTAGCCGAGGCGAGCACATACGGCTTGTGGAAATACCGCTGTGCCGTGGTCGAGATATCCAGCCCGACATAATCGGGCACCATGTCCTGCAAATATCCCCGCCCGGCTCCGACATCCAGCACACGCTCGTTCTGAAGGTGGTAATCCACCACGAACCGCTTGACCATGCCCTCAATGTCGAATATCTTGGCGGCGCGCTGGGCAACCCTGACATAGACTTCCTCCTGCTCGCGCTCTTCTTTGGTTTGAGCTGTGGGAGCAGCATACGCAGTTTTATAGAATTCGGCTCCAGCTTGGTCGTGATCAAGCGCGCTCTGCCGGTCTGTCGCATAGGGGTAATGCAAAGCTATGTTGACTGTTCCCAGTAACAAATAGAAGAGGATGGCAAATAGCCATGGTGAGATGCGGCGAGTCCGAGACATGACTCCCACATGCTACTACGGGCCCCGGCACCGTTCTATCGGTTGAAGGTTAGTACTGCGCCCATAACTTGCCGCTATTCGCGTTTAGCCGTCCGGGACGAAAACCGGCAGATCGGGAGGAGGCACATATATAATGGTGCCCCGGGATCTCCGCGTTCCGGAGGGGGACATGCATTATGCTGACCGACGAAGACCTGAAAAAATACGCGCCTAAGATGGTCCAGGTGGTCCAGACTGCGAAACAGATCCACAGTGCCGGACCACACTACCTGTGGGGCGCCCAGGGAGACGGGCACATGCTGGCGGATCGTCCCGGACCGCCGGACACCAACACCTTCATGCGTTGCGCCGCCTTGCACCTTGGGAACCTCAACGACGGAGTGTGCGCCGGACGTCCGGAAGCGGCCGACGTCAAGAGCAAGCCCAAGTGGGACCGTCAGAACCAAAATGCGCCGGGCTCGCAATTCCGCTGGCCGAGATACTTTAAGGACACATCCACGGACGACTCTCCCAAAGTGAAGCCCGGCCTGGTCTGGGGAGAGGATTGTGCCGGCAAAAAGCATTTCGACTGTGCCGGCTTCGTGCGCTACTGCTTCAGGCAGGTCCTCGGCAGCGCCATTCCGGCGTACGGCATGAAGACATCATGCGAGACGATCTGGCCCTCAGGCGGTCCGTCGGCACCCGGCACCATCGGAAGCGTCGTGGTCTGGCCCGCCGACCTCCTGTTCGACGACAGTTTCACCCACGTCGGAATCGCCACCGGCCACTTTCTGCTTTCGGACTATGGAGTCACCATGCCGGGCCAGGCAATTCACTGCTACTCCGCCACCGTGGGCGTGATCGTTACCCCAATCGCCGACCCGCGGTGGGTCAACTGGCGGCACGTGCTTCGCTGGCCGAAATGGGAGGTGACGCCCGCTACTGGTCCGCCGGCTTGACGCTCCCGCAATCCGACGAGACGAACGCGCCGGTCATGGACCACTTCATGTTCATCGTGCGTCCGCGGGCGCCCGCCATCTGCATGGCCCCGCTGCCCTTGAAGTGCTCGGAGTCCACCCGCTCGATCGTCATATCGCCGTTCGATTTGGTATCGCTGGCTTCGCGCGTGCAGTCGATGTGCATTTGCACCTTGGAAGGCGTCATGCTGACCAGTTTCGGCGAGCACGAATTGTTCTGGTTGCTGTTGGCCTTGGCGATGGCCTTCTCGATCCCCTCTTTGGTGATGCAACTCTTCGTGGCGGTGGTGTGGGGTGTGCCGGACATGTTTTTCATCGCGGCCTCGATGCGCGCCCGCTGTTCCGGTGTCATCTGGTCGAGGTTCGGGATCGGCGGCATGCCGCTCATCTCCATGGTGCTGCTGACGTTCCATAACCCGGGCTTCACATCGAACTGCTGATCCGCGGCCAGGCAGGCCAGCGACCCCAACAACCCAACTCCGCACAGAACCGTGAGTCTCATCGGTTTCTCCTCCCAGGTGAACATCCTATCGCACCACATCCTATCGCATCGGGCCGGCCCGCGCCGCCCCGTGCTAGAATGCCGTTTCTTTCCGATGTCTTCCCGTTCCTCCAGGCGGAGAGCATCCGCGACCGCCGCCGCTCCCATTCTCCCGGCAAAACCTTCGGCAATCGCAGGTTTCCTGTCCGTTCCCGCTCCTTCGTGGACGCCCTACGTGCTGCTGGCCCTGGCGGTCTTTCTGCTTTTCGCCCTCTTCACCTCCGCCGCCACCGATACCGACACCTGGTGGCAACTGAAGACCGGCCAGTATATTCTGCAACACCACCGGCTCCCCGTGCCGGACCCGTTCGCGTGGACGACTTATCTCGGCGCGCCCTCGTACCCCGGCGAAGAAACCACGCGCTACTTTAACCTCACGCACGAATGGCTGGCGCAGGTGATGCTTTACACATCCTATGCGCCTGCCGGGTTTAAGGGCCTGATCCTTTTCCGCGCGTTGTGGCTGGTCGGATTCTGCGGCATAGCGGGATTGATCGCTTTCAAGCGAACCTCGAGTTACTATCTCGCGATCGGCGCGGTGGCCGCCTGCGCCGCGATCGTCCGCAACTTCGGCATGGACCGGCCGCAGCTGATCACCTACTTCTTCGTCGCGCTGACGGTGGCGATCCTCGAATCGCGCCGCAGGTTATGGCTGCTCCCCATCGTCCTGGTGTTCTGGGCGAACTGCCACGCCGGCTTTTTCCTGGGCTGGGTGGTGATGGGCTGCTATTGCCTCGAAAGCCTCTACTTTCGCTATCGCGGCAAGCCTGCGGCGGACGAGCACCGCCTCTGGATCACGTGCACGGCAGCGGTCCTGATCTCCGGGCTGAACCCAAACGGGTTCAATGTCCTGCGCGTCCTGGCCTACTACCGCCAGAGCGCGCTGCAATCGCAGATTTGGGAATGGCAGCCTCCCAAGTACTGGGAAGTGAGTCCGTTTACCGTGCTGCTCTATGGCAGCATCGCCCTCCTGATTGCGAACTATCGGAAATCGCGGCCCGTCGAGTGGCTGCTTCTGGGGCTTTTCGCCGCCAGCGCCTTGACCGCATACCGCAACCTGTTTCTGATCGGCTTCTGGTCGCCCATCGTCATCGCAACTCACCTTCCTCGCCGGGATGAGCCCAAGAGTTCCCCCGCCTGGCTGGTTACCATCGGGGTCGCCTGCTTTGGGTTATATGCCCTGACTTTGGCCGTACCGCTTCTTGCGGCTGCCCTGGTGGTGGCGTGCGCCGGTTTGCTCGCCCTGCAAAAGTTCCCGGCGGTAGCCGCGGGCTTGCTCGCGGTGGTGCTGGCGGCTGGTTCCATCCACGAGATCTCTATCGGGAGAGCGTTCCAATTCCGCGAAGCGGCCTGGAAGAACCCGTCCGCGGCCGCGGACTTTCTGCTGAAACACCACGTGAAGGGGCGCATCTTCAACACCTACACCCAGGGCGGCTACCTGCTCTGGCGCCTGTGGCCTGAACAGCGCGTCTTCCTCGACGGGCGCGCCCTGAACGAAGGCGTCTATAAGGACGCGAGCCGCATCGCCATGAATGCCGATTCCACCGGCGGCAAGAGCGGGGAAGAACTCCTGAAGCAATACGGCATCGATGTCATCGTGATGGACGGCTTCGAAACCTACGGCGGCGGCGCCTACTACCTGCCCGCCGCCCTGGCCGATCCCGCGCAAAAGGAATGGAAACTGGTCTTCCAGGACGATCACGATGTTATCTACATGCGGCGCCCGCCGCCGGATATCCCGGTGATCCGGTCCATCGACGCCCTGGCGGCAATGGAGCGCCAGTGCGTCGTCCTGGTAAACCATGGAACGCCCCTTTGCGCCCGGGGCATGATGGATATCTTCGGGCGGATCGGCGACCGCGTGCGGTACCAGAGGTGGGCGGCCGTCCTCGGCGAACATCCCGGCGCCGCCGATGCGTTCACCGTCCAGCGCCGCTGAAACCCGGCGGTAATTTTCTGCAAACCTTTCCGGAATTTCTCCGTTCTATCTATTGATGCTCCGCTACACGTTGCGCGCCCTCGCCCGTGACCGCGCGTTCGCAGCCATGGTGGTCTTCAGCCTCGCCCTGGGGATCGGCGCGAACACGGCCATCTTCTCCCTGGTCAACGGTGTCCTCCTGCGCGCGCCCGATTTTCGCGAGCCGGAACGGGTGGTGGCCATGGACGTCATCATTCCCAAGTTCGCCAAAATGTATCCCGCGCTGCCGGTGAACATCGGCATCCTGATGGAATGGCGCAAGCAGGCCAAGTCGTTCGAGAGCATCGGGGTGATGCAGCCGGCGACGTTCAATATCACCGGCGGCGGCGACCCCGAAGTCCTCAGCGGCGGCCGCGTTTCGGCGAATTACTTCACCGTTTTCGGCGTGCAGGCGCGCCTCGGGCGCGCGTTTCTGGAGGGCGAGGACCCGGCGGGCCACGCCCACGTGGCGATCCTCGCCGATTCGCTCTGGCGCCGCCGCTTCCATGCCGATCCCGGCGTGGTCGGACGCAAGATACTGCTGGATGGAACCCCTTACGAGGTCGTCGGCGTCCTTCCGCCGTCCTTCGTGCCGCCGCAAGCGGCCAATTTCGTCGGCGGACGCACCGGAAAACTCGAAATCTACCGCCCGCTCGGCTACGACAATGAGGATTTGCAACTTCACATGGGCGATCTGAATTATTGGGCCGTCGGCCGTCTGAAGCCTGGAATCAGCATCGCTCAGGCCAATGCCGAACTCAACGTGATTCAGGCGGCAATCTCGTCCAGGATTCCCGATAACCTCGACTTTCACGCGAAAATCTCGTCCATCGTCGACTACATGGTGGGCAAATCGCGCAAGGGCATCGTCCTCGTAATGGCAGCCGTGGGTTCGGTCCTCCTCATCCTCTGGGTGAACCTCGCGAACCTCTCGCTGGTGCGAGCCGCCGGACGCGCCCGCGATTATGCCATCCGTTCCGCGCTTGGCGCCGGCCGCGCTACGCTCGTCCGCCAGTCTCTCGCCGAAAGCGTGCTGCTCTCAGTCGCCGGGGGATCTCTCGGTATCCTGCTGGCCTGGTGGGGCGTGGATGCGCTGCGTGCCGCCGCGCCTATCGATCTTCCGCGCCTCAACGAGGTCTCGCTCGACTGGCGTGTTCTGCTGTTCGCGGTCGCCCTCTCGCTGGTAGCGGGGGTGGTTCTCGGTATCGTCCCGGCCCTGCGCAGCGCTGCGGCCGCGCCCGTCGAAATCCTGAAGTCCGGGAGCCGGGGCAGCACTGAGGGAAAGAGCGGAATGCGCGTCCGCAACACGCTGGTGGCTCTCGAAGTTGGCCTCAGTGCCATGCTCCTGGTCACCGCCGGGCTGCTCACGGCCAGTTTCATACGGGTCATGACGATCGATAAGGGTTTCGACGTCGAACGCACTCTCGCGGTTGACGTTTCGCTCCCGGCGGTTCGCTATAAAGAGAATGCGGCGCGCGCCGAATTTTTCAAACGCGCCCTCGATAGCGCGGCCGCGCTGCCCGGCGTGCAGAGTGTATCTCTGGTATCCGCGCTGCCGCTGTCCGGCGAAACCTGGATCGACATCGTGGCAGCCGAACACGATACCCGCCCATTGCTCGAGCGGCCGTCCACCAATGTGCGGTTCATCAGCCCGGGATATTTCAAGACCCTTCAAGTGCCCATCAAAGAGGGCCGCGATTTCGACGAATCCGACCGCAGCCGCCCCGTGGTCATCATCTCGGCCGGACTGGCGCGGAAGGTCTGGCCGGGGCTGGACCCGATCGGCCGCAAACTCGACGACTTCGGCCGCATCATGGAAGTAGTCGGCATCACACCCGATTTCCGCAGCACCAGCCTTGACCATGACCCGGTCAGCATGACCTACCTCCCGTACTGGCAGCGGCCCCGGCTTACGGCGTCAATCCTGATCCGCACGGGCATGGACCCGCTCTCCATCGCCGCGGCGATGCGCAGCAACATCTGGAAGCTCGATTCCGAGGTTCCGATCCCAGAGGTCCGGACGCTGGATCAAGTGATGTCCCGCTCGGTGGCGGATCGCCGGTTCCAAATGCTTCTGGTAGCCCTGTTCGCCGCCGCGGCGCTCTCGCTGGCCGGCCTGGGGACTTACGGCGTGGTTTCCTATGCGGTGGCCCGCCGCCGCTCCGAGTTGGGCATCCGGATGGCGCTCGGCGCCGACCGTTCCGACGTCCTCCGGATGGTGCTGGGGCAGGGAATGGCCCCCGTGTTGGGCGGACTTGCCGCCGGCGCCATCGCCGCGGCCCTGCTGGCGCAGCTTCTTGCCGGCCTGTTGTTCGAAGTCAACCCGCGCGACCCGGTTTCGTTCGCGGCCGCGGGTGCGGTGCTGCTGGTCGTCGCTGCCGCCGCGTGCCTCGTTCCGGCGCGGCGCGCCACCCTGGTCGATCCCCTTGAAGCGTTGCGGTCCGAATAGGCTATGGTGATACAATTCGGGTGAAAGCACCATGGCATCTTTTATCCAGAACCAGTTCGAGCGGAACGTGGTTACTACGTCCGTGGACTATGTGTTCAACTGGGCCCGCCACTCTTCCATTTGGCCCCTCACTTTCGGCCTGGCGTGCTGCGCCATCGAAATGATCGCCTCCAGCACGTCGCGGTTCGATATCGCCCGGTTCGGCGCCGAAGTTTTCCGCCCCAGCCCGCGCCAATCGGACCTCATGATTGTGGCCGGCACGGTCACCCTGAAAATGGGGCCGGTGTTAAAGCGGATTTGGGACCAGATGCCCGATCCCAAATGGTGCATTTCGATGGGCGCCTGCTCCAGCGTCGGCGGCCCGTTCAATACCTACGCAACGCTCCAGGGCGTCGATAAAATCGTGCCGGTGGATGTCTACATCACCGGCTGCCCGCCCCGCCCCGAAAACCTGTTCTACGGGCTCATGAAGCTGCAGGATAAAATCGACCAGATGACCACGCTGGTGAAGCGGCCCACCGAGATCCGGCTGGATGAGTCGATGCTTGAGAATTTCAAGCAGCAGGTGCGGATCGCACAGATTCAGAAACCCGCGTAAGTTGTGTTCTACCGGAATTCCCAGGTTTACCGCGTCTCCGAGTTCGACCGTTTCGAGTGGTTGATCCACGGGTTCGGGACGCGCCTTGCCGATATCCCCGCCAAGTTCGCCAACCTCGCCACGCTGAAGCAGGTGCACTCGGCCGACTGTGTCGCCGCCGGTGGCCGCACGGGCATGCTTGGCCATGGCGACGCACTGCTCGAAAACGCACCCGGCGCCGTGGTTGCCGTCAAGACCGCGGACTGCATCCCGATCCTGCTGGTGGACCCCCGCCGGCGTGCGGTCGCGGCCGTCCATGCCGGGTGGCGCGGCACCGCCGCCGGAATCGCGCAGCGCGCCATTACCGAAATGCGCTCCCGCTTCGGTACCGAACCGTCCAATCTGGAGGCGGCCATCGGTCCGGGTATCGGAGAGTGCTGTTACGAGGTGGGGCCGGAAGTCTCCGCACAATTCGGAGGGCAGGGAAGGACCCGCCTCGACCTGCCCGGGATCAACCGCCGCCAGTTGATCGCCGCCGGCGTAACGCCCGGCCGGATCTACGCGTCGAACTTGTGCACGATGTGCTTGCCCGCAGAGTTTCACTCATTCCGCCGCGATAAGGACGCCGCCGGACGGTTGTATTCCTTCATCGGTCTACGGAACCAAGGGCAAGCGGTACAGTAAAAGAGAGAAGATCGCATGTTTACCTGGATCTGCCCCCAATGCGGGCGCGAAGTACCCCCAGCTTACACGGACTGCCCCGACTGCTCGAACAAAGCGGCGCAACCGGCCGAGGCCGTCGCGGCGGGCGCGGTGGCTCCGCCACAACCGCAGTCCCAGCCTCAACCCGAGTACGCGCCGCCGCAGCAGCAGTACGCGCCGCCGCCGCAGCAGTACGCGCCGCCGCCGCCGCAGCAGTATGCGCCGCCGCCCGCACCCGTTCATGTGGCCGCGTACCAACCGCCTCCGGCGCCGGCCCGTCGCGGCGGACTGCCGACGTGGTTGCTGACGGTTGTGTTCGCGTTCGCATTCGTGGGCCTCGTTGGCGGGATCTACTGGCTGGTAGGCGCGGCCAGGAGCGCCCCGACCAAGCCCTCGGCCAACGTGGAGAGCCCCGCCGCCAAACCAGGCGCGCCGGTAAACACTCTTCAGAAATATATCGAGATCACCGGCGTCCGCTTCATCGAGAATGCGAAAAAGAAGACCGAGGTGAAATTCCTGGTGGTGAACCATTCACAGGCAGAGATCAACGGGCTCGCGGGTAACGTCACGGTATGGGGCCGGACCCGGACCTCCGAAGAGGATGCCGCCGGAACGTTCACGTTCAGCACCAACCTCGCGCCGTGGGAATCGAAAGAGCTGAGCGTACCGCTCAACAGCAAGCTCAAGATCTACGAGTTGCCGGACTGGCAAAACGTCAGCACGGACGTTCAGATCACTTCCCCTGGAGCTTGAGCAGGTTCTGCCGGGCTTCCGCCAGGTTGGGATCTGTCGCCAGCGCCCGTTCGAAATCGCCCCGCGCCGCGTCGTTTTGACCGAGCGCCGCGAGCGCAACGCCGCGGTCATTGATATAAAGGGCGTTGTGAGGATCGAGCGCCAGGGCGCGCCCGAACTCGCTGAGCGCCGCCTCCGCCTGTCCTTCCGCCAGTAGCGTCTTCCCGATCTCCGCCGGAACAGCCGGATCGTGCGGATCCAGCGCTTCCGCCTGCCCCAGCACCTCCAGTGCCTGTGCCGCGGGCAACGCCCGTGCCAGTTGGATCTTCGGCCGGACCTTCCGGGGCGCCCGTTCCACCGCCTCCGTCCAAAGCGCCCGATCCGTCATCCAGACCTCGGTCCGCACGAAACCGAGAACGCCCAAAACCCCGACAACCAGGTAGGGTAGGCCTCCTGGCCTGCCCGGCGCAGGCCGCCGGGCCTGCGCCGCAACACCCACTGCCGCGACCAGGAACAACAGCGGCAGATACATCCGCCGGTCCGCCGCAAGATCCGCCGCCGGAAATACCGTCGAACTCGGAATCAACAGCAGCAGCCCCGCCAGCGCCCACCGCGAATATCGCCACGCCGCCCACGCGATCGCCGCCACCGCAACCCACGCCGCCAGCCCCAGCCAGACCGCCGGAACCCGCACGTCGGGATCCACCGTCAATCCGTACGGCACCACCAGCAGCCACAAATACCGCAGCACGACGGCGCCCTCAGCCAGAAAATAGCGGGCGGGCGAGATCCCCGCATCCACGCCCGGAGTTTTCGAGATGGCCCAGATCACCCGCGCTCCCGCCGCTCCCGCCAGCGCGATCATCGACCACCACGCCGCGCTCCACGGCCGTCCCTTGGTCTTCGGCAGCACCGCCAGCGCGAGCGGAAACGCGGCCACCTCTTCCTTCGCCAGCAAGGCCGCCGCGAACCACGCCACCGCCGCCCACTCGCGTCCTTCGATCCACTCGTAGAACGCGGCCAGGCATAGCAGCGTCGCCAGCACGATGGCCCGCCCCCAGACGTAATCCACCGCTTCCGCCTGCATCGGATGTACCGCGAAAATCGCCGCCGCGAGCGCCGCCGGCGCCTCCGGCATCAGCCGCCGCAGGCACTCGAACAGCAGCAGCACCACTCCCAAATGCAGCGCGAGATTGAAAAGGTGGTATCCCAGGGGATCGCCGCCGCCCACCTGGTAGTTCAACCAGAACGTGAAGTACGTCAGCGGTCTGGTCTGCCGGAGCGCCCACACCCCGCTCCACCCCGAGCCCGACGTAAGGACGGGGTCCGAGAACATGGCATAATCGTCGAAGTGAAAGCCCGAACCAAGCGAAGCGCCGAAAGCGATCAGCGCCGCGGCGAGCAGAAGAAGGCGCGTCCGCAGGACCAAGTACAAGCTTACGTGAAACGGCCCAGGACCGCAGCCGAACGCAAGGTGCGCGTGGAGGAGATCCTGCGCCGCCTGGACCGCATGTACCCCGGCGCCACCTGCGCGCTCCACCACAACAACCCGTGGGAACTGCTGGTCGCCACCATTCTTTCCGCGCAGTGCACCGATAAGCGCGTCAACGAGGTGACGCCCGGACTGTTCGCCAAATACCCGACGCCCAAGGACTTTGCCGCCGTCCGCCCCGAAGTGCTGGCCAACGACATCCGCAGCACCGGCTTCTTCAACAACAAGGCGAAGTCGATTGTCGGCGCCGCGCAGCGCGTGGTCTCCGAATTCGGCGGACAGGTGCCGAAAACCATGGAAGAGCTGCTGACCATCCCCGGCGCCGCGCGGAAGACGGCGAACGTCGTGCTCGGTACCGCCTACGGCATCGCTTCCGGCATTGTGGTCGATACCCACGTGCAGCGCATCGCGCAACGCCTCGACCTCACCAGGAACACCGACCCCGTCAAGATCGAGCAGGACCTCATGAAGATCATTCCGCGCGACCGCTGGATCCTGTTTGCCCACCAGGTGATCCTGCATGGCCGCGCCCTCTGTGTCGCACGCAATCCGAAATGCGCCGAGTGCGACCTGAACTCCGTGTGCTACGCAAAAGACAAGACTGCGTAAAGTTTCCTCAATCGCGCTTACAAAGTATTTACATTACGGCGTAAACCCCTTTGCCTCCGCCTGCGTTTCTACAGATAGGAGGACAGAGAGCGATGAAGATGAGGCTGCTGGCAAGTATGGTGATCGTGGGGGGCATTCTGATGGCCGCACCCGATCAGGGAGCCACCTCGCTGGGCGATCAGGCGATCGCGAAACGGGTGACGCACGAAATTCGGATGTACCCGAACTACAGCATCTGGGACGATATCAGTTTCCAGGTGGCGAACGGGCAGGTCGTTCTGACCGGTGAAGTCAATCAGCCGTACAAGAAGTCGGACATCGGGAACGTGGTGAAACGTATACCCGGCGTCGTCAGCGTGACGAATAGCCTGAAAATCGCGCCGCTGTCCAATTTCGATGACCGGCTACGGGTCCAGGTGGCGCGCGCCATCTACGGCGACCCGAGCTTCACGCTGTACGCGATGGAGGCCCAGCCGCCCGTCCACATCCTGGTCGATAACGGGCATGTGACCCTGACCGGGGTGGTCGCCACCCAAATGCAGAAGCAACTGGCCGGCATGCGGGCTGCTTCCGCCGGCTTGAGTTTCGGTCCCGTCGTCAATAACCTGCAAGTGGAGCACCCCGCGAAAAAGAGCTAGTCCACAGGCATCCCGCCGATCCGGGCGGCCGGGGTTCGCGCCCCGGCCGCTCTTGCCGTTTTCCTGCCCCTGCTAAAATCGGCTCTTGCAGCCACTGGCTATCCTGTTTGGAGCGGCTTTTACCGCGAGCGCCTGCTGGGCTTCCGGCAGCCTGATGCTCGGCGCCGAGTCGCGCGACCCCGCGATTCGCCTGGTGACGGGCGCCGCCGCCGTCAGCCTCGCGGTGTTCCTGCTCTGTTCCGCCGGCCTGGCCTCTCCGTGGGTTTTCCTCGCCCTCGGCGCATTGGTTCTCCTCATTGCGCACCCCCGCATACAGAGCCGCGACCGTAAGGGATCGGGCCGCCTCGCGTGCCTCTTCGTCGTCCTCTTCGCCGTCTTTTTCATCCTCTACCTGGCCAACGCCATGGCCCCCGAGTTCAGCTTCGATGGCAGCCGTTATCACCTCGGGCTGGTGTCCCGCTACCTCCGCGAACACGGCTTCCACGCCATCACCGATAACCTCTATGCCAGCCTCACGCAGGGCGTCGAGATGCTCTACGTGGTGGCGTTCGCCTTGGGGAAGCACTCGGCCGCCGCCACGCTGCATCTCGTCTTCCTGGTCGCGCTCGTCTGGCAGGTCTACCGGTATGCCGCCGATCGCGGGCACCGCATCCCCGGGCTCTGCGCCGCCGTTCTCGTGTTTGCGAGCCCCGTCGTCGGCGTCGTGGGTACCAGCGCGTATATCGACGTCGCGGTCGCCGCCATCGCCTTTACGCTGTTCCACCTGCTGCAACTCTGGGCCAGCCGGCCTTCGACCCGTCTCCTCGCGGCGATCGGAGTGATGGCGGGCTTCGCCTATGCCGCCAAACTCACCGCCTGGGTCGCCGTGCCCTACGCCATCGGATTCGTGGCGTGGAAGAGCCGCCGCCTCCGCGACTGCGCCATCGTCGCAGCGATGGCGGCAGTCATGATCACCCCCTGGCTGGCGAAGAACTGGATCGAGGTAGGGAACCCGGTCGCCCCGTTTTTTAACCGCGTGTTTCCGAATCCGAACGTCACCGTGGCATTCGAGCGCGAGTACCGCGCCCACATGGCGCACTACGACCTGAAGAGCCGTTGGGAGATTCCCATGCAGGTGACCACCTACGGTTCGCTCTCCGGTTTGCTTGGCCCGGTCTTCCTGCTCGCCCCGCTAGCTCTCTGGTCGCTGCGCCGTCCTGAGGGCCGCCAGCTGCTGCTCGCCGCAGCCGTCTTTGGCGCGACCTACTTCAGCAATATCGGGACGCGCTTCCTCATCCCGGTCCTGCCCTTCGTCGCTTTGGCGATGACTATTGCGCTCGCCGGGATTCCGACGCTGCTGGTCGCGCTCGCCGTGATCCACGCCGTCCTCTCCTGGCCCTCCGTGGTCCGCCTCTATTGCCACGCGGACGCCTGGCACCTGGTCAAGGTGCCGTACCGGGAGGCGCTGCGCATCAAGCCGGAAGACGGCTTCCTCGAATCCAATCTCTACTTCTACGGCGCCACCCGCATGCTCGACCGCCTGACCCCGCCCGCGTCCACCGTCTTCGCCCTCACGCCGATCCCCGAAGCCTACACCAGCCGTCACGTGCGCGTGGCCTATCAGGCGGCCGGCAACATCGTGGACCGCGACATCTTCTGGAGCGGCTTCGTCCCCGAGTTCATGCCGTCCCTGCGGATCCGCTTCCGCCTCCCGCGCAGGCCGCTCGACGCCATCCGGCTGGTCCAGACCGCCACCGGGACCGACGTCTGGTACATTCACGAATTGCGCGTCTTCGATGGAACGCATGAGGCGGCGCCAACCCCCGCCTGGCACGCGCAAGCCGACCCTTACCCTTGGGGGATCGGAAATATTCTGGATGGCCGCCTGGTGACGTTTTGGAAGTGCGGCGACACCCTGCATCCGGGCGAAACCGCCGCCGTGACTTTCGGGACGCCGGTAACGGCCGACACCCTAGAGATCGAAACCGCGCCGAACCAGCCGCAGATCGGCCTCAGGTTGGAGGGCCGGACCGCCGGACGCTGGACGGTTTTGGCCGGGACCCCGGAGTTCGCATCCGTGCCGCCACCCGACCTGCGCCGGCAGGCTGCGGAGCTGCTGAAACAGCGCGGGATCGACTACCTTCTGCTGTTCGATGGCGAATTCGGCGCGGATGCGCTGCGGCGTGACGCCGCCGGCTGGGGCGTCCGCCCGGTGGGCGAATACAAAGGAGCGAGGCTATACCAACTGCCATGAGACTTTTCCTGGGGGTGGACGGCGGGCAATCCGGCACTACGGCCGTCATCGGCGATGAGACCGGCCGCGTCCTCGGCACGGGCGAAGCCGGACCCTGCAACCACGCCGCCGCCGCCGAGGGCCGGGCGAAACTGGAGCGGGCCGTATCCGGCAGCATGGCGGCCGCCTGCGCCGAGGCTGGCCTCGACCCGGCGACCGTCCGGTTCGAGGCTGCCTGCTTCGGCATGAGCGGCGGGCCGGAAGACAAAGAGGCTATCCTGGCCGGCATCATCCGGACGCGACAACTACTGGTGACGACCGATGCCGTGATAGCGCTTTCAGGAGCCACGCCGGAAGGGCAGGGCATGATCACCATCGCCGGTACCGGCTCGATCGCATACGGCCGAAATGCTGCTGGACGAACCGCCCGCGCCGGCGGCTGGGGTTATGTCTACGGCGACGAAGGCGGCGCGTTCGATATCGTCCGCCAGTCCGTCCGCGCCGCCCTGAGGGTGCACGAAGGCTGGGGCCCGCCGACGCGGCTCCACGACATCCTCCTCGAAGCGACCGGTTCGGCCGACGCCAACGCCATGCTCCACCGCTTCTACGGTCCCGAGTGGCCGCGTTCCCGGGTGGCGACCTTAGCGCCGCTGGTGGATCAGGCCGCCGCGGAGTCGGATACCGTGGCGCTCGACATTCTGAACCGCGCCGCCCAGGAACTCGCGGTGCTCGCGATGTCCGTTCACGGCCGGCTCTGGCACTCCGGCGATCCCGTTTACCTGGCCCATATCGGCGGTGTATTCGAAAGCCGCCTGGTCCTGGAGCGTTTCCGCCTCCTGGCAGAGTTGGAATCCGGGGTCCAGTGCGGCCCACCGCGCCATGGCCCAGCCGAGGGTGCGTTGTTCGAGGCGTCTCGGCTAGGGTAAGGGCCCGCTCTCTTGAGGCAGCGGCCCGGCAGGGGCGTCACTTCCCATAACGGATATTATGTAAACTTTTTAGGCGCAGCCTAAAAAAAGGCCCGATCCCCGCTGAACGGGACCGGGCCGCTTGGGAAGAAACTGAACGCGATCCAGGAAAACCGAGACTTTAGTGGCGCCCTCCCCGGCTGCCGCTGGAACGGCTGCCGCCGGCTCCACCATTACTCCGAGGCGCTTGCGGGGCGCTTCGGGCCGGGGCGCTTCGGGCCGGGGCCCTTCGGGCCGGGGCGCTTCGGGCCGGCGCGCTGTAAGTCCGTGGCGCGCTCTGCTGTCGCGGTGCCTGATACCGCGGCTGCGGCGCCTGATACCTGGGCGCACTCTGCGCCGGCGGACTGTAGCTCTGGCGCTGCCGGACCACCGGCGGCGCCACACGCAACGGCTGCTGTTGCGCTTCGGGCTGAGCGGCGAATCGCGATCCGCCGAATCGACCAGCCCCGGAATTGGCTTGAGATG
The DNA here is from genome assembly GCA_963796485.1 of Bryobacterales bacterium. GTDB lineage: Bacteria > Acidobacteriota > Terriglobia > Bryobacterales > Bryobacteraceae > CAWCDJ01. The sequence continues at coordinate 1,390,718 of CAWCLV010000001.1, read as the reverse complement.
GGTCAGCCTGCTGGGCCGCCGGTGCGCGTCCGGGCGCTCCGAACCGGCGCCAGCCCTCCGCCCCGGGGTTCCGTGTGCCGCGCGGCGAAGTGTTCCCGAGCGATTGCCTGCTCTGCACCGGGAGCGGCGAACGCGCGGATGGATCGAACGTGCGCTGCTGCTGCGCAAAAGATGCCCGCTCCACCGGGTTTGCCTGCTGATGCGAGAAGAACCGCATGTTTTGCCGCGCGGCCGGCACTCGCCCTACATTGCGATCGGAGAATCTCAGGTTTTGGGCGGTCGGCCCGATCGGCATCTGACCGCGCACAAGCCCGGCTTCGCGAATCTGCGAACCCTGGAACCCGCGGATATTGTGGAACCGCCCGCCGGTGAAATCGCCCGCTGGCATCCCGGAAATTCCGTTCGAAACACGAGCATTTCTGTATACGTTCGTGATACTTACGTTGGCAATGTTAATCCTTCGGTCGATGTAGGCGCCGCCGCCGTAGTACCCGCGTCCCCACCATGGATGAAACACTTCATACGGCGCTAGCGGGACCCAGCCCACGTTGCCGAACCCGAACCCGACTCCGACTCCCGGTCCGAACCCGAAGAATGCCACAAGCGCGGGTGACCAGTAATGGCGGCGCCCCATCACGCCCGGATACCACCACCATTGCCCGCCGCTCGAGAACCAGCGTCCATAATGGTATGGCGCCCAACCCCACGCGTCGTAGCTTACCCAAGTCCACCCATACCAGTCTTCCCACACCCAGCGGCCCGCACGATACGGAGCCCATCCGGCATCCACCACGGTCGGATGCCAGCAGTAGCCATAAGGCGCTACGTTCGCCCAGGAACCGTTGTTGTCCAGGTCTTCCGCGCCATAAACGCCTTGCGGAACATATTGATAGCTGGAGGCCCGCACAAGGGCCCGATCGCGGTCCGCGTTCCAGCGGTCCCAATCGTCGATAGCACTCGCAGCCGCGATCTGGAACTCGGCATCCTGCCCGGTGCCCCGCGCCAACAGCGATTGCCCGGTCTGAACCCATTGCGAACCGCGCGCCGAGAATACCTCGACCTGCCCTTCCCGAACTGTGACCTCGGTCTCGCCCGAGTCGTTCACTGAAATACGATAGATGCCCTGATTCGATGGCTTTACGGCAACACTCGGAGTATCTACTTCCGCGTTTACGCCTGAGGCCCTGACAACGTTATAGGTTACGGTTCCGTGAGCGAGTTCCAGTTGATAGCGCCCGTACTCGAGCTGCGTCAGGCGTATCTCGGCGTTCCCGCCTATTCTCAACACGTTGGATGAATCGAATTGAACCTCTGCGCGAGAATTGGGGCCGGTTGAAATGCGGTCTTCCGCCAACAGAGGTGCATTGATGATTCCGGCAACCCAATCTCCGGAGTCCCCTCGCTGAACGGAGACATCGCCATTCATGAGGCTGATCCGGGCCACCGCCCGCTGCTGGTCGTCAGGATCTTGAGCGCGAACCGGTGCAAACGCGCCGGCCGCTATCAGGATGGCACCTGTGAGGCCTAACAACCGGCAGTTTCCTAAGCGTTCCATGCCAAGATTTCCGAACTTCGCTGTACACGGGTTGCACGGGTTGGGCCAAACCGTAATAGCATGATGATCCACATGTTAGGTGAATTCCTAGTAATCGGGGCGTGGCTGAAAACCACCACCTATGGCTGCGATGCAGCAGCCGGGAGCGTCCGGACGACTACCGACGCACCGCGAAACAATATGCCGCCGGCTTGTTTTTCCTCCCCGTCCAGGACGAGGTAACCGGCAGCTTCCACCCCGGCGGATACGACCTTCCAATTGCGTTCCCGGTACTCGGCCTTGTAAAACAGAGCCTGCTCCATCAGTGACGGGCTGACCGCGATCGTCGCACCCCGGCCTCCCGCGTTCTTTCGCAGCACGGCCATGGCGCTCCTCATTTCATAAGGAGACCCCGGTGGCGCAGATCCCGAAACGCCCGCGTGCACCAACGGGATCAGCAGGATAATCAAGGATGCCGCTATAGCGGGGATCACCACCTGCTGGACCCATCGGAGCCATTCTCTGGACGATGCGAGCCGCAAGACGGCTGCACCAGCGGGCAGCCACCACCACGCCGGTGCCGCCGCAAGGGCCAGTCCAAGTTCCCAACCGGCGAGGCTCCAGTCGGCGGTGGAAAGGGCGCCCAGGCAGAGCGCCGACGCCAGTCCCCTGCCCCCAGCGGTCGAAAAAACTCCGGTTACGACTGGATAGATGGCCAGCATCAGCAACAATAAGTGCTTTTTCGACAGTCGATAAACCAGCCAGAAGTAAACAACTGCTGCAAGTATCGCCGGCAGCCGCAAGGTGAACTCAGACAGCCTCAGAAGATTGACCGCCCGACGCGCCGCCACGGCGTAAACGATGCCGCTCCAGGCATCCTGCCGCACCCCGGCGTCGACCGCCGGCACGCGGACCAGGTGGTTGTAGAGTGCGGCCTCGGACGGGCTGATTGGAGCCACCGCTGCACGCCAGGCGCACCAAAGGAGTCCGGCGGTGCAGACGCCCAGTGCCAATACGGTCCTAGTCGATCCGGTAGAGAGTCGCACCATTGACCTCCGCCAAGGCCGTCACGCCCCAGAACTTCGAGTGATGCTTCAGGTGGTCCCCCAATTGGTTGGTATCGTTAATAAGCAGGTACGAGATTCCAATAGTCTTTAATTTCAGTGAAGTAGATGGCATTACTGAAGGATTTACAAGAGGTGCTAATAATATTAGCTGGGCTTGGTACCCCAGGGTGGACTCGTAACCTACGATCAGTTCTCTATGGATGTAGGCCTCCGGGCGGCCGGCGTCCGTGAAGATCCGGGCATGCGCCGGCACCAGCCTCTCGACGGGCTCTTTCCACGCATAATCGGGCAGCCTGCGCGTCAGGAACTGGATCTCCGGTTCTATCCTCAATGCGGCCCGTACAGGTATTTCCCGGATTCGCCAAGCCCATGGAGCAGAGTACGAGCCGGCGAGCGCGGGCCAGCAAAGCAGCGCGTGGAAAGCGGCCAGAGCCGGCAGGACGCCCCTGGATTCCTCCATCGCAATCCCCATTGCCATCGCGAGAAACGGCAGTGAGGGAATGAGAAATCGAACCGCGGCGTTGAACGCAACCGGTACTCCGCAGATCAGCGCCGCCAGGAGCAAGCGCCTCCCTTCGGCACGGCGGAGCGCCAGCAAAGAGAGCGGGGCAAGGAGGAATACGGGACCGGCGAACCCGGGCAGAAGTCGCCCAAAAAGAGCGAAATCCAGCGGAAGATCCCAGTAATGCTTGAAGGCCGGGTAGGACGCCAGATCGGCTAGGTAGCCATGCTCGAGCGAGGGGCTGAAATAGGGATTCGGAAACCACGAATTCAAGAAGGGAGCGACTGGATCACCCACCCAGATCCAGTTCCTCAAGATCCAAGGCAGTGCGACCACGGACGCGGCTAGCGCACAACGCAACAGGGGAGCGATCGCGCCGCGCCGGTATTTTAGAAGAACCATCGCCGCGGCGACTACGGCCGCAACCGCCCCCGTGTATTTCAGCGCGAAGCATTCTCCGATCAATAAGCCAGCTGTAAAGAACAATTTATGGTCGGAAATCTCAGAATTTAGTTGAATCAGGTAGAATACTGCATAAATCAGCGTTGCAAGCGCCATGTCGTTGTATGCCGACACCCCGACGAGCCCGCAAACCGGTGACGCATACACCAGGACGGCACCGAAGATCCCCGCCCGTGGAAATCCGAAACGGCAACCGTAGCTGGCCATGAGCAGCGGCAGGGTCGAAAAAAAGGCGAAGTGCACGAGCGCGGCAGCCGATGGGCCGCCGATGGTGTACGCCGGAAGAAACAGCATCTCCATCCCCTGCGGCATATGGGAGTAAATGCTGTGATAGTCCCAGGCGAACCCGTACTGCTGCCACATCCTGTAAACGTTTCCAAGGTGGTAGCCGCTGCCGTCCGGGCTGACCTCCGGGGCCAGCGCATTGAAGAAGTATGCCCCGAAATATGCCGTGAAAATGACAAGGAACAGGCCCAGCCAAGTCTTGGGCGGCCGCGGCAGCGCCTTCGCGCCGCGCAGCGGCCGGACGCTCACCGCCGCCCAGCCGACCATAGCAGCTCCGAGAGCGCCAATAAAAAATGGGTGTGCCAGATGAAACGCACAAAGCAGGAACATCACTACTTCCAGGCAAGCGGAACCCGCCAGGAACGCGAACACCAGCCTTTCGGCGGTGGACAACGGAACCAGGAACCGCCGGAGCAGCACGCTGCCTGCTGCGACGCACACCGCCAGCGTGAACACGGCGCCGGACAGGATCTGGATGATCTGCGGCACGGAACTGCAAGTATAACAAGGGCAACTCCGACGGTCTTGGGACCGGAAAGGCGCAGTGCTACTCTAAACCAATTGAGATGACCGGGATACGGGAAGACCTGCGGTACGCCTTCCGCGCGATCACGAGGAATCGTGGAGTCGCCGCGGCGGCGGTGCTGTCTCTGGCATTGGGAATCGGCGCAAACACCACCATTTTCACAATGTTAAACGCCATCCTGCTGCGTCCCCTGCCGGTCCGCGACCCCGCCCGGCTGGTCACAGTCCACACGCTGGACCCTCGAAACCCGGGGATGCTTCTCTGCTCTTATCCGAATTTTAAAGACTATCGCGATCGAAACCAGGTCTTCTCGTCGCTGCTGGTTTATTCCCCCGTCACCGTAACCATGAGCGGTCACGGGGATCCCCAACTCCTGATCGCACACATGGCGTCCGGCAACTACTTTTCCGAGTTGGGGGTCCGGCCGATCCTGGGGCGCGGCTTCCTGCCGGAGGAGGACGTAGTGCCGGGAGCTAGTCCGGTCGCGGTGATCAGCTATGCCCTCTGGACCAGGGTCTACGGTGCGGATCCCCGGGTGACCTCCCGGACCGTGACGCTGAACGGGCTCTCCTATCAGGTGGTCGGGGTAGCGCCGCCCGATTTCCGCGGGCTGAACTCGCTTTATGCCGCGGATGTGTGGGCACCCATGGCGATGTACGAGAATCTCTATCCGAACGCCGCGTGGGTAAGGCAGCGGCGGGCCCTCATCTTCTCGGTGGTCGGGCGGCTCAAAGAAGGAGTCGCGCTGCCCCAGGCCGAAGCCTCCATGCAGGTGCTGGCGCAGGACCTCGGACGCGAACACCCCAAGGATAACGCCGGCCGCGGCGTCGCCCTGCTGGAAGCCTCCCAGGACACCATGAATTCCAAGACCCGGGCCACGATCTCGCGCGCCGGTTCCGTGCTGATGATCGTCTCCGGCCTGGTCCTGCTGATCGCCTGCGCGAATGTCGCCAACCTCATGCTGGCGCGGGCCGCCAACCGGAGCAAGGAGATCGCCATACGCCTGGCGATCGGCGCCAGTCGCTGGCAACTGGTGCGGCAGTTCCTGATCGAGAGTCTTCTGCTGGCCTCCATCGGCGGCTTGGCCGGCCTGGCCGTCGCCCGGTGGGCCCGCGACATCCTCTGGTCCATGAAGCCGCCCGCCTTCGAGTACGCCGGCTTTTCCCTGGGGCTGGACACCCAGGTGCTTGGGTATACATTCGTCCTCGCGCTGGCCACGGGCATCATCTTCGGCCTCTTCCCCGCCCTCCAGGCGACCCGCCTGGACCTGGCAACCGACCTGAAGGAGCGGACGGGCCGCGGCTCCCAGGCGCGGGGCCGCATCCGGATCCACCCCGTTCTGGTTGCGGGCCAGGTCGCCTTATCCGTCGTCGCCCTCGCCGGAGCCGGCCTGTTCCTGCGCAGCGTTTGGAATGCCTCGCAGTTCGACCTGGGTTTCGACACCGGACATCTCGGCATCGTAGCCTTCAACCTCACCGGCCAGGGATACAACGAAGCGCGCGGCTGGGCATTTCAGGAGCGCGCCCTGGAAGCAGCCGCTTCGACCCCCGGAGTTGCCGCCGCCACCCTGTCCAAAGACGTTCCCATGCGTGTATCGGCGGCCCGCACGGTCCTCCTCGGCGGGCAGGACACAACCGACAGCAGCCAGGGGAGGGTCACGCCGACCAGCGGGGTGTGGCCCGGCTATTTCCAGACCGTTCGGCTCCCGCTCCTCCGCGGCCGCGATTTCAGCCTGCTGGACACCACCACAACTCCGCGAATTGCGATTGTAAACGAGGCGGCGGCATCCAGTTTCTGGCCGGGCCAGGAGCCTCTGGGGAAAGTGATCCGGTTCTACGGCGACTCGGCCCCGGCCGAGGTCGTGGGTGTTGCCCGCAACGCGACCTATCAGGCCATCGGTGAGGAACCGGAGCCGCTGGTTTACCTTTCCCTCCGGCAGTACTACTTTCCAGCGGCGGTCGTTTATTTCCGGACCTCGGCGGATCCCACATCCAAAGCGGCCGAGGTGCGCGCCCGGTTGCAATCGCTCGACCCTAACCTGGTGCTGCAAGCGGAATCGTTCGGCGTGAATCTTCACCAGTCGTTTTGGGCGCAACGCCTCTCGGCCGATCTGCTGGCGGTGTTCGGCGCGCTCGCGCTGCTGCTGGCATCGATTGGGATCTACGGCATCATTTCCTATTCCGTGAATCAGCGCAGCCGGGAGTTCGGCGTGAGAATGGCTCTCGGCGCCACGGCCTCCGACGTGCGCCGAATGATCCTTGTCGAAGGCGCGCGCGTGGTCGCCATCGGGATCGCGATTGGGATTCTATGCGCGCTGGCCGGGGCGCGCGCCGTGCAGAGCATGCTCTTCGTAGTCAGCCCGTGGGATTCCATCACCTTCCTTCTGGTTCCCTCGGTTCTCCTGCTGGTGGGGATCGCCGCCTGCTGGGTGCCGGCCTCCCGGGCCACCACGATCGAACCGGCGAGCGCGCTGCGCGACGAATAACCACAGGAGGGCAGCCTCGTTAGTTCGTTTCGCCGATTGCTACACACGATCGACTACGGTGACGAACGCAAGTGGGGTAGGCATCCCGGCCTGCCCACGCGCCGAAGGCGCGCCTGCGCACCCGGGCAGGCCAGGTTGGCCTACCTCACTTGTCGCGGCGATGAGCACCCAGGCGTGCGGAGCGCGCCTTGTCGGCCGCGTGGGCAGGCCGGGAGCGGTACCCTACCCAGTAGGACTTTTGGTCCTTCTCCTTTGAGGACTGCTCTTCAGGCGTGAATGGCATCATACTCCTGTTGGAAGAGAGATAGACGATGTCGCATTACGCCGCTTTGTATTCCATCGTGTTCATGATCGCTTTTGTCTGTGTGTTCGACGTTCGCCACCAACGGCGGCGGCTCTGGCGCCTGCTCCTGTCCGTCACGCTGATGACTTCCGAGGACCTGGATCGGATTCGCAGGATCCGGCTAGCCTGCGAAGAGGCCTAAGGCGGCTTCTCCCGCTCCCGGGCTAAAATCAAATTTGGTCCTTGTCCAAAACGTTTCGAAGCTGTACCGTTTGTACCGTCGCCCTTCGGACCGCCTGCGGGAGATGCTTCCGGGCGGCGGCCGCCGGCATTCCGATTTCTGGGCGCTGCGCGATATCGGTTTCGCGCTGGAGAAAGGCGAAACCCTCGGGCTGGTCGGTCCGAACGGCTGCGGAAAAAGCACCCTGCTGCAAATCGTCAGCGGGATCCTGCAACCGACCACCGGCCGGGTGGTGACGCGCGGCCGGATCGCGGCTCTGCTCGAGTTGGGCGCTGGCTTCAACCCGGAATTCAGCGGGCGGGAAAACATCTACCTGAACGGCGAGATCATGGGGCTGAGCCGCGCCGCCATCGACAAGGCCATGCCCTCCATCGAGGCCTTCGCCGAGATCGGCGAGTTCATCGAGCGTCCCGTGAAGGAATACTCGAGCGGCATGTACGTCCGGCTGGCGTTCTCGACTGCCATCCACGTCGATCCCGAAATCCTGATCGTGGACGAAGCCCTGGCGGTGGGCGATGCCGTATTTGCCAACCGCTGCGTGCGCAAGTTTCAGGAATTGCGGGAACGTAAGATCACGGTGCTGTTCGTCTCGCACGACCTCGGTTTGGTCAAGCAGCTTTCCGACCGCGCGATTCTGCTGCTGAACGGCCGGATCGCCGCGGAAGGCGCACCCAAAGACGTGATCAACCGTTATATCGGGCTGGTGTTGGAGCGCCAGGAATCCAAAAAGGAAAAGGAAGACCGCGTGCGCGCGAGTTTCCGCCACGGCGACGGCACGAGCGAGATCCTGGGCGTCGAAATTCTGAACCACCACGGCGAGCCGGCGGCTTCCATCGCGAGCGGCGAGCCGGTAACCGTGCGGGTGCGTTCGCGGTTCCACGGCGCCATCGGCGACCCCATGGTCGGGATCCTGATCCGCACGCGCATCGGCATGGACGTTTACGGCACCAATACGCGGATCGAGCACGTCGAGTTGGGAGACTTTGAACGGGGCGATGAACTGGAAGTGGATTTCCGTATCGAGTGCTGGCTCACGCCGCAACAGTACACCCTCACCGTGGCGACGCAAAACGGCGACGGCACCAGCCACGACTGGTTGGACGATGCGGTGGCGTTCGAGGTGGTGGACACCCGAAGCTCGGCCGGTGTAGCCAATCTGAGGGCACAGGTGGAATGGCGCGTGTCACGGTAAAGGTGCATCCGCGGGCCAGGCGGTCGGCCATTACCGGCCGTTTCGGCGAGGCGTGGAAGCTCGATCTGGCAGCCCCTCCGGTGGACGGCAAAGCGAACGAAGAGTGCGTCCGCTTCTTCGCCGAACTCGCGGGCGTGCCCAGATGGAAGGTGCGGATCGTCACCGGCGCCACCGGGCGGATGAAATTGGTTGAAGTGGAAGGCCTGCCGCAGGAGGAATTGGACGCGCGGTTGGCGCCCGCTCGCTAAAACCCCGGCGGCCGCTCGCCGGCCACATTCACGGCTCGCTCAATCGCCAGCCCGGCGCGGCCGATCGTTCCTTCGTCGAACAACCGGCCGATTAGAGTTATGCCGTGCGGCACCCGCCGCGGCGGCGAGAACTTCGGCAGGGGGTGCGCCGGATCGGGAGCCCAATCGCTGCGCGCTTCGGAAACCTCGACGAACCCCGTGCGCATCGTCAGCGACGGGTGTCCCGTGAAGTTGCTGATGACCAGCATTTCGTCGCGCAGCGAAGGCACCAGCAGCAGGTCCACCTGGGAAAACACGCGCGCCATCTCCAGCGCCACGGCCCGGCGGAAACGGTCGGCCTGCACGAAATCCACAGCGGAAAGAAAGCGGGCCTGCCGGAACAGGTTCGGCCACGCGTCCGGCACCTGCGCCTTGAGTTCCTGCAAGCCGCCTGAGAGCGTAAGTTCCTCGAACGCAGCCGCCGCTTCGGCGAACAGAATCAGTTGCAGCGAGTCGTAGGGCCAATCGGGAAGCGACACTTCGACCGGCACCATCCCGAGTTTGCGCACCGTTTCGAGCGCGGCGCGATCCACATCCGTGGCGGGGCTCTCCTTCATCCAGGCCGGGAAATATCCCACGCGCAGTCCGGCCACGGGTGCTCCGGCGTCGAAATCGAGGCGGCTCGGCACGCTCGCCGCGTCGCCGGGGTCGGGACCCGAGATGGCGGAGAGCACGAGCATCGCATCCTCCACGTTGCGGGTCATCGGCCCCAGCTTGTCGAGCGACCAGCAGAGCGTCATCGCGCCCGTGCGTGGCACGCGGCCGTACGTCGGGCGCAGTCCGGTGACGCCGCAGCGCATCGAAGGGCTGACGATGCTGCCGCCGGTTTCGCTGCCGACGGCGAACCCGACCAGCCCGGCGGCCGTCGCGGCTCCCGGCCCGGCGCTCGACCCCGAGGCGCCCTCTTCCAGCACCCAGGGATTCATCGTCTGGCCGCCGAACCACACGTCATTGAGCGCCAGCGCGCCCAGGCTGAGTTTGGCCAGCAGCACGGCACCCGCGTCGTGGAGTCGCCTGACGACCGCGGCATCCTCGGCCGGAACCCGGTTGCGATACGGTTCGGCGCCGTAGGTGGTCGCGATGCCGGCGGTGTCCAGCAGGTCTTTCCCACCCCACGGAATGCCGTGCAGCGGTCCGCGATAGTGCCCCGCCGCGATCTCGCGGTCGGTCTGCTGCGCCTGCTTCAGCGCCAGGTCGCTGGTCAGTGTGATGACGCAGCGCAGCTTGGGATTGAACCGTTGCAGCCTCTCCAGGTAGATATGGGTCAGGCGCTCCGATGTCAGCTTGCGGGTTTCGATCCACCGCGAAAGCCGCCACACCGGAGCGAACGCGATATCCTCGTCGCTGGCGGGAAGCGGTTCGGCCGCGGCTGCCGTGCGGACGAAGCGATCGTGCGCCGGCCCGCCCTGCTGGCCCGGTAATAAAGGATCCCACCGGGCGGCAGGCGCAACCGATGGAGGCGGCGAGTACTTGCGCGGACCGGTGCGCCGTTCGTACAGCGGCGCCATGCTCTTGCGCCAGTTGCCGGCGGCGGTCTCGCGGTCCGCGGGGCTCAACGGGAACTGCACGATTTTCTCGGCCTCCGCAAACGTGGAGCTTGCCACCGGCGGACCTACGTCCGGAGCGGTCCCGAAAGCCGGGGGCGCCCCGGCGGGAGGCGCCGCGGTTTGCTGCGTGGTTTGGCGGCACGAAGTGGCAGCGGCCAGGAGAGCGGCAGAAGCGCTGCCGAGAAAGTTCCGGCGGGAATCTGACATGAGGCTATGGTCGCACTTCGGATCTATGCGGGCATCTCGCCGCGCAACGCCGCCGCCATGCGGCTGTCGGAACGAATGGCGGATTCGTGGTCGGAGGGATCGCGCTTCGCGCCGGCCCGCGCGAGGAGGGCGACTACTTCGTAATAGTGTTCCGGGCGCGCACCCTCCGCCATGCTGCGCCATTGGTGCAGCGCCCAGGCGAGCGGCGTGCCGTGATAGGTGTTGTCCCGCGTTTCGAGCGGCGCCCCCCGTTCGAGCAGGAGCCTCACCGTGCTGGCGTGTCCTCCGTAAGCCGCCCAATGCAACCCGGTCTGGCCGTATTGCCGGAGCGTCTCGTCCGCCCGGATTCCGCGGTCGAGAAGGTACGCGACGACGCTGGTCCGGCCGTACTCGCAGGCCCACGCAAACCCATCCGCCATCTGATCGCGAGTGGCCGGCGGTTTCAGCCCGCCGTCCGCAGCGAACCACCGTTCGACAAGATCCAGCCTGCCTACACCGGCCGCGGCTTCCAGATCGAGCGTGCCGCCGCGTGCCGCAAGAAACTCCGCTGCCGCACCGCGCCCGTTATGGAGGCAGGCGTTGACGTCCGAATCCCCGATCCTCGCGCCCCGTTCAAGCAGCAGGGTCATTAACTCGATCTGCACGCCCGCGTTTTCCGGGTGGCAACTCGTGGCGGTGAGGTTGAGCGCGGTTGAGTGCCCACCATAGGCATCGGACTCGGCATTCACGTCCGCGCCCGCGTCCAGCAGCAGCTTCGCGATCTCGACGATATTTTTGGGGGTCTTCTGAAGAACGTCTTCGACCCCGTTTGCCGAAACGTAATGGAGCAGCGTGGACCGGTGCGGACTGGTCGAGCGGGAGCGGACCAATTCCGGATTCGCGCGTAGGAGGCGGGAGAGAGCCGCACCGTCGCCGTTGATCATGGCGTCCACGGCCGCGTCGAAATCGTCTGTCATGAGAGAGACCACTCCAATTGCCGCAGCACCGCGCGAGGCGAATCGCCCGGCCGTTCGTACCAGATCGTGATCAGGCGGCCTTCAGCCACTTCGACGCTGGAAGGATATCCAAGATCGGAATTCGCGCCGTCGTCGGCGAGCACCAGCGGCGCCGACCATGTCCTGCCGGCATCTTCGCTGGTGCGCGCCTGAATCCCGAAAGGCACGCGACGGTAGCCGTAGGTCATGAGGATGCGGCCGTCCCGGAGCCGCAATAGGTGCGACGGCAGGCCCCAGGCGCCTATGGAATGCGGCATGGTCCACGACTTGCCCCCGTCGCTCGATTCGCACTGCAGCGTCTCGCCGGCATTCCGCGGATTGTGGTTCCGGATGTGCACCAAAATCGTGCCGCTTCCCGCATCGACGGCGTGAAGTTCGTGGTACTGCCCCACGGTGTCGCCCGGGCGCGGCGAAATTTCGGAAAGCGGGCCCCATGTGCGGCCGTCGTCGTCCGAGAGGCAGACACCCACTTTCGCCCCCGGATCCCACAATTGCTTGCCCGCGTATAGCATCCGTCCATCGGTTAACGTCGCCGGGCCGTGCGGACTGTTGACAGGCACGCGATAGGGTGCGGACCAGGTCATCCCTTCATCGCTGGAGCGCAGCATCCACGTGCCGAGCAGGGACCGGCGCCGTTGCGGCGAGAGGCGGTCGTTCGCCGCCTGCCACCGCTCCAACCGTTCCCGAGGCCAATCTCTGGCGTTATTCAGTGCAGCTTCGTACGCCAGTGAGGTGAACGTAGTGACGAGGATGCTCCCCGAGGGGGTTTCAACCACGCCCGCGTCGCGGTCGTCGATCGCCGAATCCATCAGGATCTCGGGCCAGGTCCACGTACGGCCACGGTCGTGCGACCGGATCAGTTCCACCCGCCCGAACGGGCAAACGTGCGTTTCGCGGCCACCGGAGCAGACCGCCAGCAATTCCCCGCTCCGGCGCGACGCGACTGTCGGCCAGCCGTGATAATACTCCGGCCGAACGCTGATCACCCTACCGGCGCCCGCGACCTTTCGTTCCGGCGCGGCCGCGAGAACCGGTGCGGCGGCCAGCGCCGCCGAAATGAATACTCTGCGCGTGGACATCGCTACCGATTATCGCGCGCGGTCGAAGCAAATGGACTGCGACAACCCACAGCATCGGAAACACATCGGCATCGGCTTATTCCGCTCGTACATGCTCCGGTACTCCGCAAGGACCTCTCCCCGCCACAGGTCGCCGATGCGGTCGTCTCCTACCCGGCCCAGGCGCTTCCCGTCCACACAAACCGACAGGTGCCCATCGGTATGGACATCCAGCCTGCTGTAAGGCAAATCACAGGAACAGGACGAAGAGGGCTGGCGCGTGGAGTAATACCGTTCCAGGTCGATCTGCCACGCATACGCGACTTTCATGCGGAATGTCCGGCCCGAGCGCCGGACACGCGCCAGCGAATGCTGCAGCTCTTCGATTTCCGCCGGCGATAGGTAGACATCGCCAGGTATCGTATGGGCGGCAACGGCGCCGGTCAAGCCGTGTTCGAGCGCGAACCCGGCGTGCCGCTCGTGCGCGATGCGATTCAGGTAGAAGTAATTGGAAACCGCCCAGTATCTGACGCCCAACCCGGCGGCTACCTGCTGAATGCGATCGAGATGGGCGCAGTTATTTCGGGTGATCGTCGTCAGGATCCGGATAATCGGAAAACGGCGCCGGCCTCGCGCTTCCCGCACCGCGCGCACTCCCTCGCAGAGCCGGTCGAACGAGCCGCCGGCGCGTCCCCGTGCCGCTTGGGACGATTCATCCCAACCGTCGAGCGAGACTTGCAGGACCGGAAGCTCCCCGGCAACAAGGTCCGCCGCCCGCTCCTTCAACAGCATCCCATTAGTAGTGACGACGGCGAGCAGGTTCCTCTTTCCCGCGAGCCGGATCGCGGCCTGCAACTTCGGATACAGGAGAGGCTCTCCACCGATCAAATCGACGATCGGCTGGTACGGAGAAGCCTCGGCCATTACCTGTTCGACAACCTCGAAGGGCATGTCGCCGCCGCGTGCGAGACCCGCATTCCTCGCGTCTCTGACCGCGCACATCGGGCACTCCAAATTGCACCGGTTGGTCAGGAAAAGACCTAGCCGCCGCGGGAACCCGGTTGCCCTTGGGCCTCCGGCAAAATGGCAGAGCAGATGCAGTGCCGCGCGCGGGAATCGCACGGCCAGCCGCGCGCTGTCGGGCGGAAAGAGCAATTTCAGTTCGCGAAATCGGCTCACGCCTTATTTTACGCGCCGCCTGCTTCAGGAGATCCAACCCGTGAATCGCGGGATCCGGAAGCTCCTCCCATTTGAGGGGCAGGCGGCCCCAATTCCCGCTGCGTTCCGCGTGGACGTGCGTCCATGCCGCAACGATCGCCGCCATCGCCGGAACGAATGCCAGCGGGTTGAACAGGCAGACGACCATCGCGCCGCAGATCGCCGGAAGGGTGATGAGCAGCCCGAGCAGTTCCAGCGCCACGGTCCACGCCGGCGTCTTGCCGGGCAGGTAGCAGCAGGTGAACGGGAGCTTCTCCCACGAACAGAAGGCCCACTCGTAACACAACATCGCCAGCGCCGTGAACAACAGTGACTCGGGAACCGCGCGCCAGCCGGGAAATCTCAATTCGAGCGGAAGCGGAAGCACGAGCGATACGGCCGCGCCGCTCGAGAGCACCAGGCGCTCCACCGCGCACGTCCAATCCTGCCGCCCTTCCCTCTCCACGATGCGGAACGTCCGGTTCGCGCCCAGTTCCGTCACCGATACGTCAATGACACGGACTACAGGTTTTTCAGCCGGAAGCCGCGGTACTCCACCTTCATCGGCGGACCGACGTGCACCTGCACGCCGATCAGGCCCTCCGACATGCGGCCCACCGGATCGTCGTCGATCACCTGGCTCATCAAGTGGCCGTTCAGAATGTGGGTGACCACGTTCCCGCGCGCGATCACGTGGACCGAGTTCCAGTCCTTATTGATGAACCCCGCCAGTTGCTCGATGTCGCCGCAGGAGGCGATCACCAACGGCAGTTGCGTCCCCAGCACGTGGGTCACCTGGCCGCGCGTGGCCAGAAAGAGGCGCCCCTTTTCTTCGTAGTTCTGGCCGGTATAGCGGTTGCGGCCATCGATGTCGAACTGGTACCCGCGCATCGCGAACTGGTTCGCAGGGGTCACTTTGTCGGGCACTACGACGCTGCGATAATTCACGCCGCTGTTGCCGCCCTCGGTGATCCGGTAGTCCACTTTGACTTCGAAATCCTTCGGAGTTCCGCCGCGCCAGATGATGAACGTGTTGCTCTTCAGCAGCGTATCGGGCGTGATCTCGCCTACGAGGTTGCCGTCCTCCACGCGCCAGTATTTCGGATTGCCCTCCCACCCGTCGAGCGTCTTGCCGTCGAAAATCGGATGGAAGCCGGGCTCGTCACCCTCGGGCTGCGCCGGGCGGTCGCTCTGTTTGGGCACGAAATGTGGCGTTTCGTTCTGTTGCGCCGCGAGCGGCAGCGCGGCGAGGCCGAGCAGCGAGGCGAGAAATGGTCTGCGTCCGGTATCGTTCATCGCTCTTCTCCTCGAATGAGTGTACTCCCGCGCGACGAATTCTCCACGCCGTGATATCATCGCAGCCAAGGATCACTCATGAGGGCCCCACGCTTTTTGCTTTTCGGTTTACCTTTTCTTTCCATCGCAATCGCAGCGGATGTTCCGGGGCAGGTCACTCTGACCGTCCCCTCCGGCGCGCCCTTGCGGGTATACCTGACGAAAAAAATCCCCAAGCGGTTGGGCGCGCCGGTCGAAGCGAAACTGCTCGAGCCCGTCTACGCATTCGACAAGCAGGTTGTGCCCGCGGGCGTCATTCTGAACGGGCGGGTCAGCCGCCTCGAATCGCTGACGAAGTGGCAGCGTTTTCTGACGATGCTCAACGGCGATTTCACGCCGCTGCATCAGGCCAAAGTGCAGTTCAGCACGATGGTGATGCCGGATGGCCGCATCGTGCGGATCAACACGGTAAGCGCCTTGCCGCTGACCTCCATTTATATTCCGCCGAAGCCCGCGAAGAAGCCCAAAAAAGTGAAGCCCGCCGTGGCCGCGCAGCCGCGGAAGCAGAAGACCGGAACCGTTGCGACCGCCGAGCAGAAGGCGAAACAGCAGGTGAAGGCGCAGATCGATGCGCGAACCCGCAGCGTAGCCGACATGGTGCGCGCGCCGGATAAGAAGGAGCAGCTCATCGACTACGCTATGTCCCGGCTGCCTTACCATCCGCAATCGGTGCGCCGCGGGACGCGGATCGACGCGGAGCTGGCGAAGCCGCTCCAATTCGGCGCGGAGGCTGTGACGCCCGCCGCCCTTACGTTCCTCGGGTCGCAGCCCAACGCCGACAGCGTGGCGCACGCCAGGCTGCTCACCGCGCTCGATTCCGGAACGGCGAAGAAGGGCGATCCCGTGGTGGCAGTACTGGCGGAACCGGTCTTCTCGCCGGACCACAAGCTGATCCTTCCCGCGGGCACGCGCGTGACGGGCTCGGTGGTCCTGGCGAAGAGGGCCCGCCTGCTGCATCGCGGAGGCCAGCTGCGGTTCAGTTTCCAGAAGTTCGAATTGCCGGCCGACGTGGTGGCGCTCCGGTCCGGGGCGCCCGGCCCGGCTCCCGTCAGCACGCAGGCAATTCTCTCCGCGGCCGAGCGGGCCGGGAAGACCGATATCAAGGTTGACGGCGAAGGCGGAGTGAAGGCCACGGAATCGAAAACGCGGCTGCTGGCTCCGCTGATCGCGGTGATGATCGCCAACAAGTCCGCGGATACCGACGCCGAAAGGCATTCCGCCGGCGGTGTCGCCAATGGCAACGTCGGCGGGCGCACGCTGGGCGGCATGTCGGGCTTCGGCCTGGCCGGGGCCGCGGCGGCGCAAAGTTCGAAGTATGTGGGCACGGCGCTCGGCTTCTATGGAATGGCGTGGTCCGTATACTCCAGCGTCATTGCGCGCGGCGGAGAAGTTTCGTTCAACCGGAATGCCGTGATCGACATCAAGTTCGATGCTCGCACGCCGCCCCAGGCATCGAAGTACGTCGCCGCCGCCGGCTCGAAGTAGCCGCCCGGAGCGTAGCGCCCCCGCCCGGCATCGATCGGGTAGACTGTAGATGCGCTATGGAACTCGATAAAATTCAGCAGGAACTGCGAAACCAGAAGCTGGACGGGTGGCTGTTTTTCGATCATCACGTGCGCGACCCCCTGGCATACCGGGTCCTCGGCCTGGATCCGGCGCGCACCCCGACGCGGCGCTGGTACTATCTGATTCCGGCGAGCGGCGAACCGCGCGGCTTGCAACACCGCGTCGAGCCCGACATGATCGCCACCCTCCCGGGCACGAAATTCCCCTACTCCAGTTGGACCGAGCAGGTGGAAGGAATCCGCAAGATCACCGCCGGGCTGCGGCGCATCGCCATGCAATACTCGCCGAATTGCGCGATCCCATATGTCTCGATGGTGGATGCGGGAACCATCGAACTGGTGCGCGCGGCCGGCCTGGAAGTGGTGACCTCGGCCGAGCTGATTCAGTTCTTCGAGGCGCGCTGGACCGAAGCGCAGCTCGAGTCCCACCTCGACGCGGGGCGCCGCGTCGATTGCGTGCGCGAAGCCGCCTTTCGCATGGTGCTGGAACGGCTGCGGTCCGGCGCCCGGGTAACCGAGCTCGACATGAAAAACTTCGTGCGCGCGGAGTTCCACCGTGTGGGGCTGGTTACGGATCACGGTCCGATCGCCGCCGCGAACTCCAACGCTTCGAATCCGCATTACGAGCCGACCGAAGAATCGCACGCCGAGATCCACCTGGGCGATCTCCTGCTGCTCGACCTGTGGGCGAAGCTCGACAAGCCCGACTCCGTCTACTACGACATCACCTGGACGCATTTTCTGGGCGAGAATCCGCCCGACGATATGCTTCGCGTTTTCGACACCGTCACCGGCGCCCGGGACGCCGCGATCCATCGCGTCAGCGAAGCCGTGGCGGCGCGGCAGCAGCTCTACGGATTCCAGGTGGACGACGCGGCGCGCGGCTTCATCGACAGCCGCGGGTACGCCGATTTCTTCACCCACCGCACCGGACACTCCATCGGCACGGAAGTGCACGGCAACGGTGCGAACATGGATAATTTCGAGAACCACGACGAGCGGCGCGTCTCGCCGTGGACATGCTTTTCCATTGAGCCCGGCGTGTACCTGCCGGAGTTCGGCGTGCGCTCGGAAGTGAACATGTTCATCGGGGACGTGGACGCCCGCGTGACCGGCGCCATCCAGCGGAAACTGCCGCTGTTCTGATGCCTCCGCAGGCGCTGGCCGCTCTGGCGACGCTGATCGGGTTCGCGCCGCACGGAAACCGCGTCACGCTTCAGTTGGATCACGGCGCGGCCGAGATGGTCTGGATGACGCCGAGCACGTTCCGCTTCCGGCGGACCCTGGAAGGGCCGCTGCCGGGGGCGGAAACCAGGGAGCGCACCGCCGTCCATTTGGAGCTGCTGGACCAGCCGGGGTTGCTGCGCATCCGTTCGCAATTCCTCGAGGTGGCGATTCAGAAACACGGAGTCACGCTGCGGGTTCAAAAGCGCGACGGCACGCGGCTGATGGCGGACATCGAAGGGCCGCGCGATTCCTCCGGGGCGGTCTCGTGGGAGCGCCGTGCGCCGGCCGGGTCGCGCTTCTTCGGCCTGGGGCCGAGGGAGGACGCGACCCTCGACCTCGGCGAACGCACCCATACCACCACGGTGCCGTTCCTTTTCTGTTCGGCGGGATACGCGGAAGACCACGTCGCTGCCGGCCCGTTCCGCTTCGATTTCACCGGCTCCGGCCGGTACGGCGTTACGGCGCCCGCGCTCGATTACTACTTCTATTACGGGCCGGCACTGAAGCAGGTCCTCGAAGAGCGCAGCCAGGTGCGGGGCGAAGGTGAGCCGTGGGCCACGTCTTCCACACGCTTCGGCGGGTGGGACGATCTTCGCTCGACGTTGCTCCGCCTGGTGCACGGCGCGATGAGCGGCATGCTCCAGCCCGAGGCCGACCTGCGCCCCTATGCGGCTGCTCCGCCGGAGTTGTTGCGCCGCGCCCGCCAGTTGCTGTCGCTGGTTCCCAACGTGACGCCCGGCAGCGTGGGGCTGAGCGGGCTCCGCATGCAGCTACGCACCTTTTTCGAGGCCTATCGCGAGGAACTGCTCGACAAGGGCTACCCCGTCTGGCATCCCCTGCCCTTCCAGTTCCCGGACGACCCGGACGCGGCGCTTCATGCCGACGAGTTCCTCCTGGGCGACGAAATGCTGGTTGCGCCGGTATACGAAACGGGCAATGGCCGCTCGCTCTATTTGCCGCAAGGGATCTGGACCAACCTGGAGACCAACCAGGTTTTTCCGGGGCGACGTACGATCCAGGTAACCGGCGAGAATCTCCCGGTCTTCGTCCGCAATGGTTCGATCGTTCCGCTGGACGCTCCCGCCGGGATGGCGCTCCACTACTTCCCGAGACTCGCGGCGGAGTTTTTTATTCTGGAGCGCGACGCCAGTGCCTGGACTCAGGTCCACGCTTCTCCCGCCGGCGACGGGATGCGGCTTGAGATCGAATCGCAGCAGACCCGCGATTACCAATGGGTCGTGCACCACATCGACAAGCCCGCCTCGGTCGGATTCGGGGAGTCGAAATTTCAGGAGATCGCAGCCGGCAGCGTGGCCGACCGCACATGGTCCTACGACACAGGTTCGAAGCAGTTAGGGATCCGCGTGCATGTCGCCGCCGGCGAAGACTCAATCATCAACCTGGCGTTCCAGTAGGATAGGCTTCCTGGCCTGTCCAGAGGCGAACGAAGTTCGCCCGCTCCTATCGCCCCTTGCCGCCCGCCCTGGAATCCGGAAGCACATGGTGAAACACGTAGGCACTGTGCACCGGGATTCCCTGCTTGAACTCCACCTTCAGCACGGCCTGAAAATATCGCGGCACCTCCCCGGAAGGAGTTCGCAGGCGCGAAACCAATTCCCGCGCCCGCCGCGGCAGCGTCAGCCATTCGGCGGCGGCGAAAGTATCCGGCGAGGCATTGCCCGCGATCACCAGGATCTCTCCCACCCCGGATGGCGCAGGCGCGCGCGTGATCACGGCGTGGGTCTCGCCCTCGTTGGTTTTGCCCGGCTGGATGCGATCTTCGAGAAATGCCGGCTCACCCCGCTGCGGCTTCCGGTTGCGGACCCCGTTGGCCTCGACCACGATATCCTGATCGAGCGCCTCCGCCTGCAATTGCTGATTGAACTTCGGCGGCCCGATGAAAACCAGGTCGTTATCCGCCACCTGCTGCCATGAAAGGATGCTGCTTCGCGTCAGCAGCAGGTCGTGCTTGCGGGCCGAGAGCAACCGGGCGAGGAGGAATGCCGCGCTGGCTTCGCCCGCTCCCGTGAAGGCATACGAGGGCAGCAATTCCTGGTCCCCGAGCGCGCTGCGAACGCCGTTGATCCGCTCGGATCTCTGGACCTCCTCCCAGTCGTTGGTTTTTGGGTCGCGGAAGAAGCCAAACCCGGGAAACCTGACGAACAGGGGCGTCCCCAGGCAAACCAGCAGAGGCCGCTTACTCTCGAGAAACGGGTTCCAGAGGACGTCGAGGTCGGAGGACCAGTTCTCGGCGATTGGAGCCATTGCCCGGTGATACCGCACGGCGAAAAAGCTTGCGCCCGCAGCCCAGAGCACCGCCACAACCAGCGCCGTGACCAGGAATTTCAGCCGGCGTGCGCCGTGGCCCGGCAACTCCTTGCGGTGACCGGGCCCGACAGTTTCGAACTGAAGCTTGAATGCGCCTTTCGGCAGGGTGACCAGGACGGTATCGCCGTTCGCCTCGTTCTGGTAGTAAACGGCGAGTTTCTGCCGCAGACGCCCCACCTGCAGGCGGACAATCGAGTCGTGTTTCGGATCGTAAGTCTCCGGCTTGCCGAACGCGTCGATCCCTATCGTGTACTCTTTAAGCCGGTCGGCGGCACCCGAAATTGCTTTCTCGGCCAGGTACTGGAGCAGGCGCCGGTGAACATCCGACGCTTCGAAGGTCCTGCTATGGACCAGGCGATCCACCTGCTCACGGACGGCCTCAACGGCAACTTCCATGTTTCGCTGATCTTAACACGGTTACTCACCATGTTACTCACACGCCGGCTACGTATAGTTATCCCATAGCCCGGCAGATATTTTCGGATGCGGTTGTATTATCTGGCCAGCGCTTCAAGGGAAGTTGCATTATCACCGGCTCGGACCGCCGATGGGTGTCGGCGGCTCGTGAAGTTCGCAGCCGCAAATCGGATCTGGAGGTTTGTACATGCCGCGTCGCAGTCCGCTGCTTGCCATCGTTCTTTACCTGCTGGTTGCCGGCGCCGCCTGGTCGCAAGACGCCAGGGGCACCCTGTTAGGAAGAGTGTCCGACCCCAGCGGCGCCCTGATTCCGGGCGCGCAGGTAGTCGTCACCAACGTCGCCATGGGGACGAAAGCGGTCATCACCACTAACGCGGAAGGGTACTACGTGGCCCCGCTTCTGCCGCCGGGCGTCTACCAGGTGGAAGCCTCGGCGCAGGGGTTCAAGAAGGCCCTGCGGAGCAATATCGAAGTCCGCATCGGCGACCGCCTGGACATTAGTTTCGCGCTGGAGGTAGGGGCGTCCGACCAAACCGTGACGGTGACCGCCGAAGCGCAGCTGCTGAACTCCGAGACCGCATCGGCCGGGACCGTAATCGATTCCAAGCGGGTGGCCAGCCTTCCGCTTTCTTACGGCAACCCCTTCCTTCTCATCGGGTTGACTGCCGGCGTGACCTTTAACGGCAGCGTCCGGCTCGACCGTCCCTTTGAGCCTACCCATATCGTTAACTTCTCCATGGGCGGAACCCGCGGCAACCTCAACGACATCACCATCGACGGCGCGCCGACTACCGCCACCGCGAACGGCAACGAGGTGACGGCCTCCTATGTGCCGCCCACCGATATCGTTCAGGAATTCAAGGTACAGACCGCCACCTTCGACGCTCAGTTCGGGCAGACTCAGGGCGGCGTCACCAACATCAGCATCAAGTCCGGTACCAACCAGTTGCACGGCACGGCCCGGTACCAGTTCTACCGCCCGTCGCTTTGGGCGAACGACTGGTTCAACAACTTCGCCGGCAAGCCGAAGAACCCGTTCAGCCTGGACACCTGGGGCGGGTCGCTAGGCGGCCCGGTGTACATCCCGAAGGTCTACAACGGCAAGAACAGGACCTTCTTTATGTGGGGCTACGAAGGCATCCACGACAGCCGCCCGCGGCACGACGATACCACCAACACGGTGCCCACGCCCGCCATGCACAACGGCGATTTTTCCGCCCTGCTGGCGGCCGGCTCCTCGTATACGATTTACGATCCGTTCACCCGGACCGGCCCCAATTCTTCCGGGCGCTACACCCAGGCCCCCTTCCCCGGAAACATCATTCCCAAATCGCGGTTCGACCCGGTAGGCGCCGCCATCCTCTCCTGGTACCCGACTACCCCGAAGACCCCGGGCGACCCGGTCGGTCTGAATAACTATGTCGATTCCAGCGTGGCGGAAAAGGCCAAGTACTACAACCACACCTTCCGTGTGGACCATTCGATAAGCGATCGCCAGCGGTTTTTCGTCCGCTACAGCACCTACGTCCGCAACAGCACCTATAACGATTACTTCCAGAACGCCATGACGGGCATTCAGTTCTGGTTCTATTCCAAGGCCGCGATGTTCGATCACGTGTACACGATCTCGCCGACCCTGATCCTGAACACCCGGTACAGCTACAACCGTTTCATCCGCGGTTCGGACGGGAATGCGCTCGGCGAGGGTTTCGACATCACCAAGCTCGGATTTTCACAGCAGTACGCCGGCCAGGTACCCGCGGATATCGCGCGCTTCCCGCGCATTAACCTGACCGGCTACATCGGCAACGGTTTCACCGGAGAGAACCGGCCGGTCAACAACCACACGGTCTCCGCGACCCTGACGAAAGTGGCGGGTGTCCACTCCATCCGCAGCGGCTTCGAATACCGCGTCTACCAGGAGGCAGACGGCTTCTTCAGCAACGCGCAGACCGGCCAGTTTACGTTCGATTCCACGTGGACGCGCGGTCCCCTGGATAACTCGGCGACCTCCCCAGGCAGCATCGGACAATCGGTGGCATCGCTGCTGCTCGGCCTGCCGGGCTCGGGCAACATCCAGCGCGCGGCCAACTACATCGAGCAGTCCGGTTCCTGGGGCTTCTTCGTGCAGGACGACTGGAAGGTGTCTCCCAAACTGACGGTCAACCTCGGCCTGCGCTATGAGTTCGAAACGCCGCTGCACGAGCGCTACAACCGCAGCGCCCTCGGTTTCGACGCATCCTATATCCAGCCGATTTCGGCTTCGGCCCAGGCAGCTTATGCGGCAATCTACCCGACGATTTCCGGCGGCTTCAAGGAACTTCCGCCGAGCGCCTTCGCTTTACGCGGCGGGATGACGTTCGCCGGCGTCGGCGGGAACGGCAGCGGGCTCTACAACACGCCTAAAAACGTTTTCATGCCTCGTGTCGGTCTGGCTTACCAGCTATTCCCCAATACCGTGATCCGCACGGGCTTCGGGATGTTCGCCGGCTTCCTCGGCGAGCGCCGCGGCGACGTGATTCAGAACGGCTTCAGCCAGACCACCAACATGGTGCTGACCCAGGACAACGGCTTGACCTGGCTCACTACCCTTGCCAACCCGTTCCAGAACGGCATCAGCGAACCCAAGGGCGCGGCCGACGGCTACCAAACCTACCTGGGGCAGAGCTTCAGCTACTTCAACCAGAATCCGAAGATTCCCCTCACCATGCGGTGGGAACTCGGCGTGCAGCAGGAGGTACGCGGCTTCGTAGTGGACGCCAGCTACATCGGCAGCAAGAGCAACCACATCGAATTGACGCGGAACATCAACCCGCTGCCGGCGCAGTATTGGAGCACCTCGCCTCTACGCGACGACGTCAACAACAATTACCTGAGCGCCAGCATCAAGAACCCGATGTACGGCCTGCTGCCGGGCAACACGCAGAGCATCTACACCGGCCAGAACACCTCGCGTCAGACGTTGCTCTCGCCGTATCCCGATTTCGGATCGAACGCCATCAACACCACCGAGAACACCGGCTACTCCTGGTACCACAGCATGCAGTTGAGCGTGCAGAAGCGGTTCTCGAAGGGCTACACGGTACAGGGGAGCTATACGTTCTCGAAGTGGATGCAGGCGGTGAACCTGCTGAACCCGGTGGATCTGGCTCCTGTCCGGGAAATCTCCGACGCGGACGCGCCGCATCGTTTCAACATCAGCGCGATCTGGGAGCTGCCGTTCGGCAAAGGCAAGCAGTTTCTGGGCAGCGCCGGCCGTCCTTTGAACGCCCTGGTCGGCGGATGGCAGATCTCGGGCATCTGGAACCTCCAGAGCGGCTTCCCGCTGGCGTGGAACAACGCCATCTATTACGGCGACCCTTCGAACATTCTGTTGCCGTCCGGTCAGCGCAATCCGGGAGCCTGGTTCAATGTCGCGGGGTTCGAGACCGCGTCAGCCAGGCAACTGCTGAGCAACCAGATCCGCACCTGGCCCTTCCGGTTTGCCACCATTCGGCGGCAGCGGATGAACAACACCGACCTGGCGCTGATCAAACAGACGCGGATCTCGGAACGACACGCTATCGAGTTCCGCGCCGAGGCGCTGAACGCTTACAACCATCCCTACTTCCCGTCGCCGAACATGACCATTACCACCGCGCAGAGCGTGAAAGATGCAGGCTTCGGGCAGATCAGCGCGTCGAACCAGGACAACTATCCGCGCCGGCTCCAATTGACCCTGAAGTACGTCTTTTAGGGCGCCGTCTTTGCCGTGGCTGCAGGTTTGTTTAGATGAGCGCGCATGGCGGCGCGGGCGGCTTCGATGAACTTGTCGAGCCGGTCGCCCGCCATGCCGAACTCCAGCGTGCCGTAACCCTGGGCAGGCAGGCGGCAGATGGCGCTTTCAAAACGGCGGACCATCTCGTTATCCGCCGCGCCGGTCATGGTATCCACCAGCCGGGAGACCCGCTTCATAACACGCAGGCGGGTGATTGGGAGTGGCGTCTGGTTGGTCGCCGCCACACCGGGTACCTGGAGGGCTTCGTCGATCATCAGCCCCAGGTTGCCCGCGGCGTTGGCATCCGTATCGCCCATGATCTCGCGGACTTCTTCGTCCGCGCACGCGATCAACCGGATTGGGAAATTGGAGAGCACGCCGCCGTCCACGATCGTATTGCCCGTTTTCACGCGGCCCATGTAGCGCCCCCAGGCATCCTGCCACACTACTTCCTGCCAGACGAAAGGAATGCTCATCGACATGCGGACGGCGTTGGCCACAGGGACCTCCGGCGCGGTGCGGTGGTTCAACACCAGCATTTCCATCTCGCTGGTATCGGAAGCCACCACTGAGAGGTCGGACCCTGTCTTCTTCGCGAACACCGCCAGCGTGTCTTCCGGCTGAATCCCCTTGGCCGCGAGTTTCTCGCGAATCCATTGCAGAAACGTACGGCCGGAGTAGAACCCGCCGCACTCGGTGAATGAAAACAGCCTCGCATAAAGCGAGTTGTCCAGCAGGCGTTCGAGTAGCGTCGCATCGATCCGGCCCTCCAGCGACGACGGCACAAACGGCAGGTCGATTTCCTTCAGCACTTCCGCCGTGATGCTCTGGTCGCGCACGCCCTGCGCGAAATCGGCGGCCTTGGGGATATCCATGAAGCTGCTGAACCGGGGCGACCCGTCAGCCTGCTTCTCCATCACCGCGGCCATCATTTCCGCGGTGGTGTATTTTGCGGCCAGCAACGTAGCCGTGATCGCGCCCGCCGAAGTTCCCACGTACCGGCGAAGCGCGTGACCGTTTTCCTGCAATACTTCCAGCGCGCCTACGAAAGCC
The DNA here is from genome assembly GCA_963796485.1 of Bryobacterales bacterium. Taxonomy (GTDB): domain Bacteria; phylum Acidobacteriota; class Terriglobia; order Bryobacterales; family Bryobacteraceae; genus CAWCDJ01. The sequence goes on along the minus strand of CAWCLV010000001.1, from coordinate 1,365,168 downwards.
ACCCCTTTCGCGCCGCCGCCTTCAAACACCGCATCGTAAAGAGCCATGCCTACTCCTGGAGGGTCACTATAACAGATTCGCCCGGGCCGCTATTTGGCCTACAATGGGGATTCCAAACCTCGCATGGACCCCCTCACCCACACGGCGACTGGCCTGTTCCTCAGCCGGGCCGGGCTCAACCGCTGGACGCCGCTGGCCACCCCGATCCTGATCCTGGCCGCCAACGCGCCGGACATCGACATCGTCGCGGCGGCAGGCGGATCCCTGAATTATCTCCACTATCACCGCGACCTCACGCACTCATTGATCGCCATGCCGGTGATGGCGCTGCTCGCGGTCGCGGTGGTCGGGCTGGCGTGGAGGCGGAAGAAGATCCGCTGGGCGGGCGCGTTCCTCGCCGCCTTGATCGCGGTGGCGTCGCATCTGCTGCTCGACCTCACCAACGCGTACGGGGTCCGCATCTTCGCTCCGTTTTCTTCGCGCTGGGTGCATCTCGACCTCACCAACGTGGTGGATCTCTGGATCTGGGCCGTGCTGCTGGTCTGCGTCGTCGGCCCGCTGATCAGCCGGCTGGTTTCGAGCGAGATCACGTCCGGGTCCGGCAAGATCCGCTATCCTGGCCGCGGCTTCGCCGTCCTCGGCCTCGCCTTCCTGCTGTTCTACAACTGCGGGCGCAGCGTGCTGCACGCCCGTGCCATGGCCGTGCTCGATTCGCGGATTTATGGCGATTCCCCGCCCCTGCGCGTTGCAGCCCTGCCGGATGCGTCGGCTCCCTGGCTTTGGCGCGGGGTCGTCGAGACTCCCGGCTTTTACGCGGTGGACGACGTCAACCTGGCGGGGGACTTCGATCCCACACGCGCCACCATCTTCCACAAACCGGACGCCGGTCCGGAACTGGAAGCCGCACGACGCACCCATACGTTTCAGGTGTTTCTGGACTTTTCGCAGTTGCCGCTGTGGCGCGTCTCGCCGGTCGCCGAACCCGAAAACGGCAAACTCGTCGAGGTCTATGACTTGCGCTTCGGCAGCCCGGCCAATCCCGGATTCCACTGCGGCGCTCTCCTGAGTTCCCGGCTCGATGTGGTTCAGACTTTCTTCACCTACGGAAGTTTCCACGCCCGCTAGGGTTCTTTCACCGCCGAATTTCAGTCGGGCAGCCGATTCACGGGGAGGTTCGCTGCATGAAAGACTCAGAATGTGACACTAAGGACCACTCTGGATCGCGAACAGCTCCGGGATGTCACGCTCGACGACCCGGACCTCATGCGCGACATACTTTGCTCGCTGGTCGATGACACGGCAAGCAATATCGAGTTGATCGCCTCGGCGATCCGGATGCAGGACTCGCAACAGTGCAGGCGCCTGGCGCATTACTCCAAGGGAGCGTGCGCCAACGTTGGCGCTCAAGCCGCCGCCGACCTCCTGCTCCGCATCGAGCAGCAAGCCACCGGCGGGCGCTTCGCGGAGTGCGAGGCGTCGCTGGCCGCCCTGGCGCAGGAAGTGGAACGCCTCCGCGAGGAAGTTTAGTGGGGCAGGCCTCCCGGCCTGCCCGGTTTTACGCACCCTTGGGATCGCGCCTTCGGCGCATGGACAGGCCGGAGGCCTATCCCACAATGCCTACTTCAGCGTTACGGTTTTGCCTGTGCGCGCCGACTCGCGCGCGGCATCCAAAATCTCGACCACGATCACGTTGTTCTCCAGCGAGTTCAGGCCTGACGGCTTCCGCTTCCCGCGAGCCACGGCGATCAGATACGAGATCGAATCGGTCTCATCCGGCGGCAGTTCTCCAGGCGTCCGCACCGATTCTTCGCGCTGCCCCGGCATCCGCACCCGCAGGTTGTTCCCGCCGGTCGCGATTGCATACCCTTTCTCGCCATAGACCTCGAAATCCTTGCGGCTGAAGGGCCAGTTCCACGACGCCTGGATGACCCCCTGCGCCTTCGGATACTCCACCAGAATCGTCGCCTCGTCGTCCACGTGCGCGTAGATCTGCGGCTTCTCGGTCTGCGCAATGGCCGTCACTTTGAGCGGCTTCTGGTTGTCCATCATCCATGTCATGAGGTTCGCGCCGTAGCAGCCGAAGTCGAACATGGCGCCCGCGCCGTTCTTCACGGGGTCGGTCAACCACGCCAGGAACTCCGGCTGCACGTGGATCTCCTTGGGGCCTTCGTGCCCGTCCATCGCCACCATTCTGCGGATATCGCCCGCGGCCTTCTGCTCCTTGAACAGCTTCCAGATTTCGCCGTGGCTGCGGTACCACGTGGTTTCGTAGTTGACGATCACCGGAGTGTTGGTCCGCGCCGATGCCTCCTGCATGGCGCGCGCCTGCGCCGGGTTCACCGCCAGGGGTTTCTCCATCATCACGGGGATGTGCCGCTTGGCGCACGCTTCGACCACGGTGACGTGATCGATGGTCGCGGTAAACGTGGCCACGGCCTCCGGCTTCACGGTGTCGAGCATCTTGTTGAGGTCGGTGAAGCGGGCTTCGGCCGGAATGTGGAACCGTTCCCCATAGGTCGTGGTGAGCCCCGCGACCGGGTCGAAGATCGCGACGATCTGGACGTCGGCGCCGCGCTTCGCGGCGTTACTCAGGAATCCCGAGACGTGCCCGTGATTCAGCCCGGCGATCGCGAGCCGCAGGGGCGCCGCCGAGGCCAGCGAGGAGATAGCCATAAGTGCTGTAATAATTCGGTGCATTGGTAGATTTTAGCGCGGTGCTGGCTTATGCCGGTCCGTTTCTAATTTCCCCTTTCAAACCGTGCATGCGGTTTTCCCGCACACGGCTTAACGATGATCTTAGTGGTGTGGCTTGCGCCGGGTATTTCACGGTGCCCATCAACTTGTGCAGTCCCATTCCGTATAGCTGATCGCCGGTGAATGGCGCTCGCTTCGTTGGCCTCTGTCCGCCCCGCCGATACTGCCAGCGGCGCAAACTCCTGACGACGAAGTAGTCCATTTTGTTGAACTCCCGGTCGGCATTCCCCGTCCGGAAATAGTTCCCCCAGCCACGAAGCACGGGTGTCAGTTCCGCGATGATCTGCTTCACTTCCTTCCCGCTTTGCCGCTTGCTGGTCAGCTCTCGTACGCGATCGCGAAGTTTCTTCGTCGCCTTCGGGCTCGGCCACCGCTGCACAAAGTGCCACCGTGGATTTCGCTGGATACTCCGCTTCTTGCGAATCGTGCATCCCAGGAATACGAAGCTCTGCTTTCCGCGTCTCAAGTCCACCATCCGCGTCTTCACTGGATGCAGCGTCAGGCCCAGCCGGTTCATCACCAGCCCGATCCGCCGAAGCGCTTCCCTCGCTGCCGATGCCGAGCGGCACATCGCCACCAGCCTGCGGGGTTCCCGCCAGCGTTTCCCTCACCGTCCCGTCCTCCATCACTCCCGCTTCCAACCATTGCCGGATTAACTTCTGTACCCTTCGATCCGAGATCCGCTCCTTCACCAACTCCATCAGGGTTTCCCTCTGGATGTTGTCGAAGTAGCCTTGAATGTCCGCATCGACTACGAAATTGTGTCCCTGGTTGCCTGCTACTCGTATCCCTTCCAGGGCCTGTTGCGCGCTCCTCTTCGGTCGGAATCCATAACTGCTCGGCTGGAAGTCCGCCTCGAAAATCGGCTCCATCACAAGCTTCGCCGCCATCTGCACCACTCGATCCCGTACCGTCGGTATCCCCAATGGCCGCTGCTTCCCATCTGCTTTCGGTATGTACCGCCGCTTCACCGGGGAAGGACGATATCGGCCTGCCCGCAGCGCCGCCTGAAGCTCCGCCAGAAACTCTCCTGGCCCTCGTTGTTCGATTGCCTGGATCGTCTCCGCATCCACCCCTGCCGCGCCACCGTTGCTGCGCACCCGCCTCCATGCTTCCCACAGAACGTCACTCCTGTAGATCCGGTCATACAGCGCATGGAACCGCCGCGTCCTACTCTGCTTGGCACACACATATAGCTTGCGCTGGAGTTGTCGTACTTTATCAACGGGGATTTTGGCCGTTTCCGGCATGCCCTCGCACTTACCTCCGCACCAGCATGATCAAAGCAAGGCCCCTTCCCTCCAGCGCGTTTTGCTGCACGCCTTCCTCGGTACTTCGAGCCTCTCGGACTCCCTCCTGGCTCCGCGCGCTTTCAGCCATCCCGCCTTATACGCCCGGTCTTTGCCCGACAAGGCTGCCAGGTAGGGTCTCTCCTGTTCCACGCTGCTCTGTCCTGACGTGCCGCCGCCTGCGACCCCGGGGAAGTCCAGCACTCGTTCCGGTCCTGCGTGCTGTCTGTTGCCTTCGCCGTGACATGAGCGGCTCGGCCCTCCCAAACACCTTTCGGCTGAAAATATGACGAGGCTATTGCGTTCACTGATTGTTGCGGCCCGCCGGTTTGCTCCCCTCTGTTTCAAGGGCTCTTGACACTCCGCTCGGCTCGGTCGGATCTCTCCTCCCGGCTGGAGTCTGCTACCGGGCGCTCCGGCGCTTACCCGGACAGGACTTCCACCTGCTAGAACAACGCGTCTTTCAGGACGCACCATGCTGCCACATTATCAGATCACTCCTGCCTTAGGGCGGTGACCGGGTCCACCCGCGCCGCGCGCCGCGCCGGCCAGAAGGCCGCGAAGAGGCCCGCCGCCAGCAGCAGAAGCGTGACCGCGGCGAACGAATACGGGTCGAATGTGGACACGTTCGCCACCAGCCCCTTGAGCACCTTCACCGAGGCGATGCTGGCCACGAGTCCTACAGCCACGCCAATCGCGAGCAGCCGGACCCCCATCGTCAGCACCATTCCGATCACTTGCCCGTAGCTGGCCCCGAGCGCGATCCGGATCCCGATCTCACGGGTCTGCTGAGCCACGGTCTGCGAGGTGACGCCATAGATTCCGCACAGCGCCAGCACCAGCCCGAACGCCGCGAAGACGCCGAACAGCAGGAGGTTGAATCGCGGCCGGGCGTACGCGTTTTCGGCCAGCACCTGTTCCATCGGCATCATGTCCATGACGGGTTGCACCGGGTCCACCGCATAGACCTGCGCCTTCAGGGAGCGCGCGAGCGATTCCGGATGCTCCGGCCCCAGCACGAAGATGCGGTCCGAGACAGCGGTGAGGGTATAGGGAACGTACATTTCGGGAATGATCTCGCGGGTGCTCACGCGGTTGATGGTGTCGCCAACGACGCCCACAATCTGAAAGCCGTCGTCGGAGAGATTCACCGGCGGCGTTTTCAAGCGCGGCACCCTGACGATGCGGCCGATGGCATCGCCGCCGCCGAAGTAACGCCTCACGAAAGCCTGGTTCACCGCCACACTGTGAATGCGGCCGTTCACTTCCTGTTCGGTCAAAAACCGTCCCCGAACCAGCGGCGTTCCCATCACCTGGAGGTAATCGGCGTTAATCTGGTGGAAGATCACGAGTTGCGGTTCCGGCTCCGTCTTCCCCGGCAGCGTGACCGGCATCTGCCAGTTGTAAACAGGCGGCATTCCGGCGTTGATCCCCACCGCCTGCACTCCCGGGATGTTTTTCATGCGCCCCAGTTCTTCCCGCAGAAAGGCGTTGCGCCGGTCGGCATCGGGATAGCGCTGCTCGGAGAACGGTATCCGCAGCGTGAGAATCCGTTCCGGATGGAAGGCCAGGTTCGCCCCCTGGATCGAGATCAGGGTGCGGATCATGAGGCTCGCGCCCACCAGCAGCATCAGGGAGAGCGCCACTTCGCCGACCACCAGAAAACCGCGAAGCATCCGCTGGCGGAGGCTTCCCGCGTTCCCCCGCCCCGCCTCTTTCAACGGCGCCAGGATTTCGCCGCCGGCGAGGTTCAAGGCCGGCGCCAGTCCGAACAGCAGCGCCGCGCCGACCGACACCGCCAGCGAGAAGAGCAGGACGGGCAGGTTCAGCGAGATCTGCGCTTCGTCCGGGATGGTGTTCGGCGGCACCATGGCGATGATGCCTCGCAGGCCCGCCACCGCCAGAACCACGCCGGCCGCTCCGCCGAATACCGAGAGCAGCAGGCTCTCCGCGAGCAACTGCCGTATCAGGCGCAAGCGTCCGGCACCCAATGCGCCGCGAATGGCGATCTCCCGCCTCCGGTACGACGCCCGCGACAGCAGCAGGTTCGAGACGTTCACGCAGGCAATCAACAGCAGCAGCCCGACCGCGCCGAACAGGATCCACAGCGCGTCCTGAATGCCGCTGGGGAAGGTCTCGCCGAAGTCGCGCAGCTCGAGCCGCCAGCTCTTCGGGAAATCGTCCGGATGCTGGTGCTGCAAATTCTGGAACAGCGGTGCGAGTTCCGCCGTGGCCTGTGCCCGCGTGATCCCTGGTTTGAGCCGGGCCATGAGGTTCACATCGCGCTCGCCCTCCACGGTTTCTCCGCGATGAAAAACGTCGGGCAGGTACACGTCCGCGCCGCGCCACATGAAGCGGGGCGGCATCACGCCGATGACGGTCCGCACTTTATCGTTGAGCCGCAGCTTTCGCCCGAGGACGCCCGGATCTCCGCCGAACTGCCGCTGCCAGAACTTGAATCCAAGCAGCGTCACCGGCTCCGCGCCGGGAGCCGAGTCGGACGGCATGGTCGAGCGGCCGATCAGCGGGGCCACGCCCATCACATCGAAGGTATTCGCGGTGCAGTGGTTGCCGCGCAGCCGCTGCGGGTCGCCCTCGCCCGTCCACGTTATGTCCGACCATGTGGAAGCGATCACGCCCGAAAACACCGTGTTGCGCTCGGATATGTCCAGAAAACGGTCGATCGTATACTGGCTTCCGTTGCCCCACCGCTCTCCCCGCCCGATCATGTTGACGCTCATCAGCCGGCCCGGGTCTTTATAGGGAAACGGATCGATGATTACAGCGTGGACCACGCTATACATCGCGGTGCTGCCGCCGATGCCCAGCGCGAGGGACCCGATCGCCAGGGCCGCAAACCCGGGCGCGCCCGCCAGGTTTCGGAGACCGAATCGAAGATCCCGGCCAAACTGTTCCAGCCAGCCAAACATCGCAGTGCTCCTGTTCATTCTACAGACGCGGCGCGGCCCGCTTCGGTTGGGCGTGGAAATGCCGCCGCGGCCGCCCAAACGGTCGCCCCCAGGTACAACGCCCATCCCGCTCCCGCACGCGACACGACCTCGGGGACCTGCGAGAGCAGCAGCCCGGGAAGGCGGCCGTTTGCCAGGTGCGACGTGAGGCCCGTGTAATAAGGAATCTGCACGAAGCCGAGCCCGTATACGTCCATCAGCGCGAACAGCGCCGCCAGCACGCCGCCCGCGATCCGCCAGGGGACGAGTTCGTTCAAACCGGCCGCGAGCAGCACCAGTTCCGCAAATACCAGGCAGTAAAAATACCAGCCGCTGGTCATGGGGACCCCGTAGCCGATCTGTCCCAGCACCACGTGGTACGCCATCCCGGCACAGAAGAACGCTTCGATCAGCCCCGGGGCCGCGAGTGCGCGCCACTTCCCGCGCACCGCCGCCAACGCCAGCCCAACCAGCGCTACCAGGAAAACCGCATAAAAAGCGTGATAGATCCAGCTCCGCAACTGAAGAAAGCTCCACCCGCCGAACCACAAGTGCGAGAAGAGGGCGACATCGATCCCCCGCAGCCAGTTCATGTGGAACGCCGTGTAGAGCTTCGTCCCGAGCGTCACCTGGCGCAGGGCCACGCTCTGTTGCATGCCGGTGGGATCGCCGGTCGCCAGGTAGATAAACCGGTACCACCACGCCGACATCGCCGCCGCGATTCCCAAAACCGCCGCAAACCGCCAGGATCGCGCCAGCAGAAAGATCAGGAGAACCGCCGGGATGGCGGAGAGGAAGTATACTTTCGTCAGCAGGCAGGCCCCGAGCGCCAGGCCGGTCCCGGCGATGACGGGCCAATCGCGCCTGCCGCACGCGATCAGCACGCACCCATACACCAGAGCCGTCCCCGCGACGACCGCCATGCTCTCATTGCCCACGCGCGCGATGTCGATCAGGAACTCCGGCATGCAGACCGCTACCGCCACCACGCCCAGCGCCGCGGCATTCGTCCCCAGAACGCGCCGGGCCATCGCCCACCCCAGCGGCAGCGCCAGCGAGCACAGCAACACCGAGGCGCATCGCAGCGCGAACACCCGCGACGCCAGGCTCAGCCCGAAGCGCTCCGCCGCGGCAAGCACCGGCGCCACGCCCCAGTAATATAGAGGCGGCTGCTGCGCTTCATAAATGGCGCCTCCCGCCGGATCCTGCGCATGCGACGGCACGATGGATGCCAGGCGCCGCGCCCGGTCCGCCGGGCTGAGCGCCCACCACCCGTCGTAGGTGATCGCTCCCGGCCGCAGTCGCTCCTGCGTCCAGGGCAGCGGATAAGCCCGCAGCGACGATTCCACCTCGTAGGAGTCCCGGGCCGCCCCCGGCACCGGAATCCGGCCGCTATGAACCAGGTACTCGATATATGCGTAATGCGAGTACTCGTCGTAGCCCTCCCATAGCGGCATCGCGGAGGAATAATAGACGCCCCGGATCACAAAGCACAGCCATAGCAGCACCAGCGCGCGGAATCTTGTCACTGACCAGAGATTCTACCGCCCTGCTCTGGACTGCGGAGCCGCCCCCAGGCGATCCTCGTCAATGTCATCAGAACCGCCGCCGCAGTTCTTTCGTCACCCGCCCGCAAGATTGAGACTTGCACGTAGTAGTTCCGGTCGAAAGTGCAAAGAACGGCATTCCTCCCGATGAGGTACAGGAAGGCGCGACCCGCGACACCTCCTACCTCGCGGTAGGTCCCCAAATCCACGCCGCGTTCCATTCTGGCGATCTGCTCCGATGCCCAGGGATCCCACTCCGGGATGCGGCGCGCGGTGACGATGATCCGCGCTCCGCTCTCCCCGTCAAATGAACAGGTGGCGACCATCCGGCTCCGCACCGATACCACTCCGGCCGCAACCGCAAGACCGGTAGTCTGCCGGATCTCTTCCCGAAAGAGGAGGGAGCACGCGTCCGGGAGAACTCGAGGCAGGGATCCCGGAGACGCGGCCAGCGAGGCTGGAATGACGGCTGCGACCAGCGCAGCCGCCCCGAAAAGTCGAAGACATCTCATAACCGCATCCATCCCCCTTTGCCGTTACGGATTGGAACCGCCCTGACAGACCTGGCCGGCATACCGAAGGACCAGGTGACCCAGGTTGAAATCCACGGCTCCCAGGAACTTGATGGTCCCCGTGGCATTCGCAAACCGGCCTGTTCCGCCGCTGATCGTAGCGACGTAGTTGTCGTAAACGATCGAGACGACGTTCTCCTTGCTGGTTGTATCCGCGGTGGCCACGGCCGGGTTGAACAGGAGGATGTCGCCGTTTGCGGTTACCCAGTAATGCTGCACGGTGAAGCGGATTTGCTGCCTGCCCTGGGCCGGAAAGCCGATCGTTTCGGGTCCGGCGATAATGGCGGCAGCGACGCTGCCCCCCAGGTCTCCGAAAACGGCTCCGAAGTTGATACGGTTCTCGATGGACGCCACATTGGTGAACAATACGCCGCCCACGGGAACACAGTTCTGTCCCGACGTCTGAGCGGAGACGGCCGCTGCCGCCCCCACCATCAGGCAGAGAACTAACGATGGTTTCATTGAACGCTCCTTTGCGCTAGAATTTGTCTGCGACTGGTCCGGATTTATCCTGAATTGCCTCCGGATGCCGCCACGGAGACAGTTTCGCCCGCGTCCGCCCGGCGAGTCTCAGGGAAAGTTCAGGGAAATTTCACGGAATTCTCAGCCGGTATGGCTTCGAAAGGTCCTGTTGCGGCGTCGATCACACCGGGCGGTCAGGCAACCGATCCGGCGGCACTGGCCTATAGCTTCGGCCCGTTCCGGCTGGTTCCGAAAGAGCGCGTGCTCCGCCGCGGCGAACAGGTTTTACCCCTTCCTCCCAAAGCATTTGAAACGCTGCTCCTGCTGGTGCGCAACCCCGGCCACTTAATACTCAAGAGCGACTTCATGAAATTGCTGTGGCCGGATAGCTTTGTCGAAGAAGTAAACCTCGCCAACAACATCTCCCTCCTTCGCAAGACGCTCGGAAAGACGGCCGCGTACATTCAGACGGCCCCCAAACTCGGGTACCGCTTTATCGCTCCGGTAACCAGGATTGGGGAATCCCATACGCCGGAACGTTCAACCGTGAAATTCGCCGGGGAAACGCCGCCGAATGCCGTGCGCTTCATCGCGCTCCCATTCCGGCTCGTCCATGCGGATGAACGGATCGAGTTCATCGGCCGCAGCCTCCCGGAAGCGATTTCGGCATCTCTGGCCGGACTGCGTTCGGTCACGGTGCGCTCCAGTCTACTTGCGGCACGCCTCGCGCAGGACCAGCCGGATCCGCGCTGCATTGCCAGGGAAGCCGACGTGGACCTGCTGCTTGCCGGGACGATCCTCTGCGACGGCGGCCAACTCCGGGTCACCGCGGAACTCGTGCAGGCGGAGACCGGCGCCGTGCTTGCCTCTTATGATTTCCAGACCACGCTGGAAAACATCTTCGAAATTCAGGACAGTCTCGTTCACAAGATCGTCGAAGCCCTGACACTGCCCCTGACGGAACGGGAAAGGCAGACCCTTCGCCATGATGTGCCGGCGTCCGCGAGGGCGTACGAGTTCTATCTCCGTGCCAATCATCTGCTGCGCGACCGAACCATCGAAAACCTGTTCGTGGTCCGCGATCTCTACCTCGAATGTGTGCGGGAGGATCCGAACTATGCTCCTGCATGGGCTCGGCTGGGCAGATGTTACCGCTTCCTGCAGAAGTTCGGAGAGGAAGGGCCGCAGAACCTGGAACTCGCACAGTGGGCATTCCGCCATGCGTTTGCCCTTAACCCCGACCTTTCCATCGCGCACAATTTGTTCACTCAGGTCGAAGCCGACCTGGGCCACGCCCGGGCTTCCATGGTCCGCCTTCTGGCGCGTGCGAAGCACCTCCCGAACGATCCCGACCTTTTCGCGGGACTCGTCCAATCGTGTCGATTCTGCGGGCTTACGGAGCAGTCCGTGGCGGCGCACCACCGTGCCAGGGCGTTGGACTCGCGGGCCGAGACCAGCGTTGCCCATACCTATTTCCTGATTGGCGACTACGAGTGCGCGCTTCGATCGTACAAGACCGGTACCGGCTATTACCTCGACGCCGCCATTCTGGCCCTGACCGGCAGTGAAGCTGAGGCCGCCGCGCTGCTGGCCGGCCGCCATCTATCAGGGGTTCGCGCCGGCTGGATGCGGGCCCTGATGGTTTCGCTCGGAGCGCTTCTCGACGGAAACGCGCCGCGCTGCCTCACTCTCGTGCGGGAGGCTCTCGCCGAACCGGCAAGAGATCCGGAGGTCAAGTTCTACCTTTCACGGCACTTGGCACGGGCCGGAGCGCATACGGAGGCATTGAGCGTCATTCGCGAACTCGTCACCGATGGCTTCCTCTGCTCTGTCGCGCTGCGGCGCGATCCGTGGCTTCTGCCGCTTTCCACGCTCCCCGGGTATACCGAGGTTTTCGATACGGTTCGACGCGAGGAAGCGGAGGCACTGAAGTTGTTTCTTGCCGGCGACGGCCAGAGTCTGCGGTAGCCTGTTTCTGTGAACAGGGACGAGGCGCCCGAAGTCCTCCCGGTCGGCGGCCGCGAGGTCCGCATCACCCACCCCGGCAAGCTGTACTTTTCGCAACAGGTGAAAGTCACCAAGCTCGACCTGGTCCGCTACTACCTTTCGATCGCTCCCGGCGCGCTGGCCGGCGTGAGGGACCGCCCGATCGTCCTAAAGCGCTTCGTCGATGGCGCCGAAAACCCGCCCTTCTACCAGAAGCGCGCCCCGGCCGACCGCCCGGCCTGGCTGCGTTCCGTCACGCTCTCGTTTCCTTCCGGCCGAACCGCCGAGGAGATCGTCATCGATGAAGACGCCGGGCTCGCCTGGGTCGTCAATCTCGGCTGTCTCGAACTCCATCCGCACCCGGTACGCTCGGGCGATCTCGAGCACCCCGACGAGCTTCGCGTGGATCTCGACCCGGGCCCCGGCGTCGAATGGGCGGACGTCCGCACCGTGGCGCTCGAAGTCCAGGCGTTTCTCAAAGAAGTGGACCTTCGCGGCTGGCCGAAGACCAGCGGTTCCCGCGGGATGCACGTCATCGTCCCCATCCGTCCGCAGTGGACGTTCGCCGAAGTTCGACGTGCGGCCGTTGCCCTTTCGCGCGCGGTGGAGAGCCGGGTACCCGCCCTCGCCACTTCGAAATGGTGGAAAGAGGAGCGCCACGGCGTGTTCCTCGACTACAACCAGAACGCGAAAGACCGGACCACATGCTCCGCGTATTCCGTGCGTCCGCTGCCCGACGCGCGTGTTTCCACCCCGCTCCACTGGTACGAAGTTCCCGATTGCGACCCGGCCGGTTTCACCATCCTGACCGTCCCGAAACGTTTCCAGGAGCGCGGCGACCCTTACGCCGGGATGTACGAGGCACCCGGCTCGCTCGAAGCGCTGCTCGAACTGGCGGCTCGGCACGAGGCCGAAGGGCTCGCCGACGCACCGTGGCCGCCGCACTTTCGGAAAATGGAAGGCGAGTCGAAACGCGTAGCCCCCTCGCGCGCCAGGAAGGCGGCGGCGAAGCCTCGCGCCAAAGTGCCGCTTGTCGTGGTCGCCAACTCACCCGATAAAGACGCCGCGCTGGCCGGTCTGGAGCGCTGGAAAAAGAAGCACCCCAAAGCGGCCGCGCACCTGGCGGTAGACGACGTCCTGGTCGATTCCATGCGCGGCAGATCGTCCACCTGGACCCGGATTCGCGTGAACCTGCGGCACGTGCCCGAAGAGTTGCGCCCGGCGCAGGAAACGCCCGACCCGGACGACGATCCGACCCGCGCATGGCGTGAATCGCGGCCTACCGCCCGCCGGCGAAAATAGCGGCAAGCTCCTGCGGCGGAACTACTTCCAACTGGGCGAACTGGCAATCGGCCGGCTTCTTGTCGGTGCGCCACCTGCGGAAATGCGCCATGTGGCGGAAGCGCATCCCCTGCATGTGCTCGTAGGCGACTTCCACGACCAGTTCCGGCCGCAGCGGCTCCCAGGAAAGGTCCTTTCCCTGGGTCCAGCGGCTTTCGGCTCCGGGCATGCGGTGCCCGGCATCGCCGCCGGCCCACTGTTTCCACGGATGATCGTGGAGCGCATCCTTACGGTATGGCGCGAGGAATTTCACCAGTTCGCGCCGCTTCCCGGCTGTAAAACTGGCGCACACGCCTACGTGCTGCAATGCCCCGGCATCGTCATACAGACCGAGCAGCAGAGATCCAACGGCCGTGCGCTCGGAGTTCTTGTACCAGCGGAAACCGGCGACGACGCAATCGCAATCGCGCTCGTGCTTGATCTTGAGCATCACGCGTTTGTCCGGCTCGTACGTGCCCGCGGGCGTCTTCGCCATCACGCCGTCGAGCCCCGCGCCTTCGAACCGCCGGAACCAGTCCCGCGCCACTTCGCTCTCGGTGGTCGCGGGCGTGAGGTGGACCGGGGGGTGCGCCCGGGAAAGCACCTTCTCCAATTGCTTTCGCCGCTCTTCGAAGGGGAGCTGTCGAAAATCGCTGTCGCCGAGGGCCAGGAGGTCGAAAAACACCACAGACGACGGGGTTTCTCTGGAGAGGAGTTTTACCCGGGATGCCGCGGGGTGTAACCGCAATTGCAGCGCCTCGAAATCGAGCCCCGTATCGGTTACGATCACGATTTCGCCGTCAAGCACACAGCGCGGCGGTAACTGCGAGCGCAAAGCCTCGACCAATTCGGGGAAGTAGCGGTTGAGCGGCTTCTCGTCCCGGCTCTGGATGTGAATCTCATCGCCGTCGCGAAAAACGAGTGCGCGAAATCCGTCCCACTTGGGTTCGAAAATCCACTCCCCGCCCGGCGGAAGATCGTCGATCCGCTTGGCAAGCATCGGCAGGACCGGCGGATTCACGGGAAGGTCCACGCCTCATGTTACACCGCCAGGCGAGGGGCGGCGTTCAATCCCGGTCGAGCGCGTATAGAGCGTCGCGTTCGGCGCAGTCCATACAGATTTTCGCGACGACGCCATCGCCTTCGCGCCATTCGTGCCGCGTGTGCTTGCCGCAAGTTCTGCAGAACGAGATCGTCCTGCCTGCTGACACCTTCTCCCGCTCCGGAATCACCGACCGCATATTCCCGTCCTCCGTTAGCGTATTCTGGGCGGGTCGCCGGCTTCTGTCGAGCCCTCCCGGTACGGGGTGAGTACTGGGACGTTTCGAACGCTTTCGCGGGCACGATTGTTCACGCGTGAACCTCCCGGCATCCAATCCCCTTTCCTAGGGGTTAATTTCAGATATAATACTCCTGAATTCGAATTGACACATGACACCAATCGATCAGGCGGATTTGAGCCGTCTGGAGAAGCTCAGCGAACTGGAGCGGACCAAGAGCCGGCTCAAAATGGGCGGCGGGCCGTCGCGCATCGAGAAGCAGCACAAATCGGGTAAGCTGACCGCCCGTGAACGGATCGATCTGCTGGTGGACTGCGACACCTTCCAGGAATCCGGGTTGTTCGCGGCCCATAGAGCAAAGTACTTCGGCATGGCCGATAAGGAACTGCCGGCGGACGGCGTCGTCACCGGGCGCGGCTCTGTGGATGGCCGCCTGGTCCACCTGGCCAGCCAGGATTTCACGGTGGCGGGCGGCTCGGCAGGCGAGGTTCACGCCAACAAGATCGCCGACACCATGAAGGCCGCGTTGAAAACGGGATCCCCGTTCATCTTCGTGAACGATTCCGGCGGCGCGCGCGTTCAGGAGGGCGTGGGCAGCCTTGCGGGCTATGCGCGCATCTTCCACCAGAATGTAATGCTCTCGGGCGTGGTTCCGCAAATCTCACTCATCTGCGGCCCGTGCGCCGGCGGCGCGGCCTACAGCCCGGCGCTGACCGATTTCATCATTCAGACCCGCGACGGGCTCATGTTCATCACAGGCCCCACGGTGATCAAGCAGGTCACGGGCGAGGAGGTGACCGCCGAGGAACTGGGCGGCGCGCGCTCCCAGATGAACAAATCCGGCGTGGTCCATTTCGTGGCCGACAACGACGTGGAGGCCATCCACATTTGCCGGCGCCTGCTCTCGTTCCTGCCTTCACACAATCTCGAAGACCCGCCCATCGTCGATCCCGATGACGAAGGGCTATATAACCCCGAGTTGAACGAAATCGTACCGGAGCAGGCCAAGGCCGGGTACGATGTCCGCGACGTGATCACGCGCGTCGTGGACCGCGGCGACTTTCTCGAAGTGCACAGCGAATTCGCTCGCAACATCGTCGTCGGGTTTGGCCGCATCCGCGGGCGCTCGGTAGGTGTGGTCGCCAACCAACCCTCGGTGCTCGCCGGCGCCCTCGACATCGATGGCTCCGATAAGGCCGCCGCGTTCGTTCGTTTCTGCAACGCGTTCAACATTCCGCTGGTCACGTTTGTGGATATCCCCGGCTTCCTTCCCGGGGTGGAGCAGGAGTATGGCGGGATTATCCGCCACGGGGCGAAACTTCTGTTCGCCTATTCGGCGGCGACCGTTCCCAAAATCACGGTGATCCTCCGCAAAGCTTATGGCGGAGGGTACATCGCGATGTGCGCCAAAGACCTGGGAGCCGATTGCATTGTGGCGTGGCCCTCGGCCGAGATCGCGGTCATGGGTGCGGAGGCGGCAGTGGAAATCGTGTTCCGCCGCGAGCTCGACGAAGCCGCCGACCGGGAGGCGAAGCGGCTCGAACTGATCCAGCAGTATCGGGATACCTTCTACACCCCTTACGTGGTTGCCGGCCAGGGGCTGGTGGACGACATTATCGAGCCGGCGCAAACTCGCGGCTATGTCGCGGACGCGCTGGAGGCGCTGCGGACCAAGCGCGACTGGCGCCCGCAGAAAAAACACGGACTGACACCTCTATGAGTATGGATCCGAATTTCGAACCCGGCGCGGAGGAGCGCAGGCGGGACCAGATCATTATCGCGGCGGCGATTTCGGCCCTGTTCGGCCGCCGCGCCGCCGTCCGGCAGGTACGCGCGGTACCCGGTAAGGAAGCGGGCGCGTGGCTGCGCGAAGGACGCCTGGCCATTCAGATGGCGCACCGCACCGCCGCACCGCTGATTCGCCCGGTGGGCGAGCGGGCCATGGAGGACGAATGAAGCTCCGGATTCAATTCGAAGGCAGGACCTACGACGTAAATGTCGATTTTCTCGACGATGCACCCGCGAGCAATTCAAGCCTGCGCGCCGGGGCTAACCTGCCGGCCGCCGTGCTGCGCAAGCGCCCGCCTCAACGATTGCCGGAAGACAGTTCCTGCCGCTCGCCCATCGCCGGGCGCGTGGCTGCGGTGATCGGCGCCGCCGGCCAGAAAGTCCGGCGCAACCAGCCGGTGCTGATGATCGAGGCCATGAAGATGGAGGTCCCGATCGGTCCCGCCGTGGATGGAACCGTCAAAGCGATCCACGTCGAGCCGGGCGACCCCGTGAAGACCGGCCAGGTCCTGTTCGAGTTAGCTTAAGTGGGGCAGGCCTCCCGGCCTGCCCGGTTTGGAAGTTGCAGCCCTGAAAGTCAAAAGCGGGCAGGCCGGGAGGCCTACCCTACTCTCAGCACGCGAAAAGCTCTTGCGCGCGGCTCAAGCGCGCGGCCACGTGCACTCCATTGGGGCACTGGACCGGGCACGTTTCGCAATCGCTGCATCGAACCGCCTGATGCTCGGCCGACAGCCGCAGGAAGTGCTCCCGTCCTAACGGGAACTGGCCGTAGCCATCCGCGTACATCACGAACCGCACCATGTCGCCGACCGGCAGCCCCTTCGGGCATTGCCCGGTGCACTGGCCGCACATCCGGCAGAAGTAAGGCCCGATTTCGTCCAGGCGGGCGGACAGGATCTTCGAGTCCTCGTCCGTAAATTTCCCGGTCATCGCGCGGAAGTTCTGCTCGAGCTGGTCGATATCGGTCATGCTCGGAACCGTGGTGGCGATCGCGGGATTGTTGATCGCCCACTTGAGCGCCGCGGGGGCGAAGGTGGCGGGGCGCGCCGGCTGGTTGGGGCCGCGGCGCCTCCCCGCGCGGGCCATCACTTTCATCGCGATTACACCGACGCCGGCGGCGTGCAGCTTCTCGATCGCGGGTCCATAGCTCTTGTCGGAGGCGAAGCTGTACTGCGGCTGTACGACCTCTATTTTCGCCTCGATCACGCGATCCACAATCGCCGGCAGGTTGTGGGTGCTGATCCCAGTGAAGCGGATTTTGCCATCCTTCTTGGCCTTGCGTTCGGCCTCGACCAGTTCGTCCGTGATCTCCGCCGGGTTGCTGAGTCCGTGCAGGTGCCAGACGTCCAGGTAATCGGTCTTCAGCTCCTTGAGGCTGGTTTCGATTTGGGCCAGGATTTCCGACGCGCTGCTCGGGTTATCGTTCGACTTGCTTGCCAGGAAAACGCTTTTCCGCCTGCTCCCCAGAGCCGCCCCCACCATGCGCTCGTTCTGGCCGTTCTGGTAGTTGCGCGACGTGTCGAAATAGTTGATCCCCATGTCCACGGCCCGGGCGATCACCGTTGGGTCGGAGGTGATCATGCAGCCGTAGCCCACGGTCGAAACCCGCATCCCCGTTTTGCCGAGGACCCGGTACTGCGGCGCGCCGGCGGACGGCAGCAGTGCCGGCGCCTGGTTCTGTGGTTGTTCGGCACCCATGTCACGGGATGCGGAGGCGGCAGCGGGCAAGGCCAGGCCGGCCGCCAGGAAGTTGCGACGGGAAGGAGCGTGTTCCATGATAAACAGATCCTAACATCTTGTAGCCGCCCCGTCGCGGGGATCAGGAGCCGTACATACTGTAAATGGCCTTTAACGAATAGTTGCAGGCGTCGAGCGCGCGGTTGCTGTCCAGGTTCGCGGCCACAGCGATGGCCAGGTCCTTCGAGGGCCAGATCGAGACGACCGCCAGGAAACTGCCGCCGCCCCCGACATGTCCGCTGGATGGCACGCCGTTCATCGGCCCGATGCCCCAGCCGAGGCCGTAACCGTCCACTGGCGTGTGCAGGTGTTGCACCGTCGCCGCACGGAGGAGGGAATCCCCACCCTGGAGACCGGTCAGGTGTACCCGCAGGAAGCACCCGTAATCGATGAGGTTCATCCGGATATCGCCGGCAGGTTTGAAGAAATCCGGAAGCGGGTACGGAGAGTGAGGGTCCACCGGCCGCGGTCCAAACCGCGAGGGCTGGTGTCCCCACGGCTCATCGGGGCCGCTCGCGCCGGGCCAGCCGAAGCCGCCCCGGATTCCCAACGGCCCGAAGACCCGCTGGCGCACGAGTTCCTCCCAAGGCTGGCGCGTGATCCGCTCAGCCATCGCGGCGGCGATGCACGGACCCGCATTGGAATCGAGCGCCGCGCTGCCGGGCTGGTTCACCGGCGCCTGCCGCAGCACCCAGCGGGCGCAATCGGCCCGCGACGCCGATTGGGGAAAACCGGCGAACTCCTTCGCCCCCGCCGGTTTAAAAGCCGGCAGGCCCGCGCGGTGGCGGAACAGGTCGTCCAGGGTGATTTCGCGATATGCGGGGTGCATCGAGTCCGTCCACTCGGGAAAAACGTCCAGCGGTCCGCTGGTCCATTGCAGTCTCTTTTCCTCGACCAGCGTCGCCAGCATGGTGGCGGTAATCGCGTTCGTGAGTGAGCCGAGATGGAACTGGCTGGATTGCGTCACGGGGCGCGACTCGCCCTGCTTCAGAACGCCCGCCGCATCGACATCCAGAAAGTCGTCCGCGCGGACGGCGACGGCGGCGAGCGCCGGAACCTGGAAATCGCGGCGCGCCCGTTCCAGCGTGGAGACGAAGGAACTCGATGGCTGCAACGGCAACCGGCACGCAGGCGAGCCCAGAACGGCGCCGAGAAGGAGACTTCGCCGGGTCAGGGTTTGGGACCTCGTTACCCTGAATCAGTGTACGCCCAATAATCGAACGCAAACAGGGGGTGCGCCGCCTCAGCGGATGAGTTTCGAAATGGCCCGGAATTGTTCGTGCGCGGCGTCACGGAGCCACTCGAAGAGCACCGATTCGGTATTGGTGACGACGATGCCCGCCGCCTGCATGCGCGCGAGCGCATTCGAGCGATTCGCTTCCGTGCGGGAGCAGACGGCGTCCGCCACCACGAACACCTCCCGGCCGGCGGCGGCCAGTTCGAGCGCGGTCTGAAGGACGCAGACGTGGGCCTCCATTCCGGCGAGCACCACCTGCGGACGCGCAACCGGCAGGGCGCCGCACGCGGAAAACGAGGTCTTCTCGATCCGCACCGCGCCTTCGGGGAGCCGTCCGGCCAACTCCGCCACGGTGGGTCCAAGCCCCTTCGGGTATTGCTCGCTGACCAGCACGGGGATGCCCAGGCGCGACGCGGCGTCGAGCAAAATGCCGGCCGCACGGAGGACCGCATCGCGCGAAGGCATGGCGGCCGCCAGCCGTTCCTGAATATCGACCACGACCAGCGACGAATCGGAAGCGCGGACGAGTTTGGGTTGCGGCATCAGTCGACTTCACCCTGGTACGTCAGCCACTTCGGGGCTGCGGGATACCAGTTCGCATACTTCGCGATGCTGTTCTGAATCTTGATGAGCAGTGAGGCGTTTAAAGAACGGAATGCGTCATAGCGCCGAACTTCTCCGAGGCGGAAGCGGACGCCGGTCAAAGGGTTCTTGCCGTCGCGGATTTCCCGTTCCAACTGGATGGCGCAGGCGATTTCCGACGGCCTGGCGGAGCTGATGCACCGTTCGTTGAACAGCCAGACCTTATTGTTGAATTCCCTGCTGCCGGCCGTGAGGTTTTTGTCCGCCGCGATCTTCGTTTGCAGGTAGTACGTATTCCAGCCTTCGCCAAGAAGGATGCAGTAGACCCAGGTGTCCTTGACTGGTTTGGAAAGTGGGAAGAAGGCGCAACCGCGGATATCGATGGCCACGCAGACCGTGGTGTCGGTATCCACGTCCAGTTTGGATTCGTCCGTGCGCCAGATCGGGGCCTCGGAGCGTTTGCGCGGCGCAAAACCCGTGCCATCGCAGTTCGAACCGACGATGGTTTCCGGCTTGCGGTCGTCACCGCGCCAGCCGACGCGATCGACGCCGGTCCATGCCCTCTTGACGTTGGTCGTGTACTCGCTCCGAAACGGGCTGGCCGCATCGACGTCCATCAGAAGGGTCTGGTCGTAGTAGCTATTCGCCGAACCGCGATTGCTCACGCACGTCTTGCCCATTTCGGTGGCGAGTTCCGTGGCTGTCGGGTACTTGTTTGTGACCCACTTGCCGGTGAAGTTGCGGACGAAGACTGCTTTCCAGTCGTCGTTGGGCTTCCGCTTGTCCGCGGGAATGAGCGATTCCAGCCATGCGAGTATAGCCGGCTTGTCTTTCAGCTTTGCGAGTTCGGTCGCGGGCAGAAGTCTGCGAATGTCGGGCTTGCCGGCAAGGTCCCCCGCCATCTCATCGACGGAATTGCGGAGGTTGTAATTGACGAGGTCGGTTCGGGTGTCTCTCGGAAGAGGCTTGAATGCCTGGAAAATCGTAGTCGGAGAAGCCATTCGATATCACCTCAGATACCTGTTCTGACCCGAAGTATTGCACATTGATTCCCGGCGGGCGGCTCCGCCATCAATGCGGCTGGTTCGAGTAGGTTGCGACGTCCTTTGCCGCCAGCGTCTCCACGCCGGGCTTCTGCAGAAACCCGAGATCGCGAAACCAGTCGATGAAACGAAATTGCCACGTGCCGAAGGGGGTGTCGTTGCGATCCGTGAGGCCGCCGGTCATGTGAGATCCGTCAGGGAGCGGCTGCCCGGGGTGCCGGCCCCTGCCATAGAGGTGCATTTCGATATTCGGCACGTCCCGCGCAAGCATGGCGGCGTAATATTCCATCGCCCACGCGGCATGGACGCGGTCGCCGGAGCCGCCGCACACCAGGAACGCGGGCGGCACGTTGCGGGGAATCGCGGGAGCCGTGCGGTCTTTGGCGAAGGGCGACGGGCCCGGATAGATAATGCCGGCGAAGTCGGGGCGCGAAGTAATGCCCGCCAGTGGATCGCCGGGACCGTTGTTCTTCCGGTCGAACTCGTCGTACCGCACCGCCGCCGCGGCCGCGAGTTCGGCGCCCGCCGAAAAGCCCATGACCCCGATTTTGTTCGGGTCGAGGTTCAGTTCCCTGGCGTGTGCGCGCACCAGCCGGATGGCCTGGAGCGTGTCGTAAACCTCGTCCGTTTGCGGATTGTAACCGTCGCGGCGCAGGCGGTTCCGCAGAATGACCGTGTTGACACCGTAGTTGTAGAAGAACGGTACGAAGTCGGCCGCTTCCGAACCGACGTTCAGGGTGTTGTGCCCTCCCCCGGCGGCCAGGATGACCGTCGCTCCGGTGTTCAAGCCGCGGTCCACCGTGTGAATCTCGATGGAGGGATTGTGAATGTTGACGATGCTGTTGATCCGTCCGGGAACGGTCTGGCTGAGGCTGTACTGTTCCGGTTCGCGGATCCGCTCCGCGTTCAGGTAGGGCGAGTTCGGCGGAAAAAGGGGCACCACGATGCCGCCCGGCAGGATTGGCTGCGGAGCGTACGGAGCGTCACCGGCCGGCGCCGGCTTCGGAACTCCGAGGGGCGCAGGTAAAGGCGGGAGCGCGGCGCGGTTCTGCGAATAGGCGCCCGAAACTTCGAGAGACAGGAAAAGAATGGCCGAAACAAGTGTCCGAAATCGCATCACAGGCTCAAAATATATCACCGTTGGCAGCGCGGGGCGTAAAATGAAGATATGGCGGTGACGCCTTCCAACTCGCGGCCCGGCCTCTTCGGTTCCGATTAAGTGTTCCGCCGCACCCTTGCGGCGTGCGCGGGTGCAGCACTTCCTGCGCGCAGGTTCCCAACCTCACAACACAATTTAGGAGATGAATTATGGGAAAGATCCTGGAACAGGTCCGTCCGGACCTTCCACAGGTCAGCGGTCCCGTGCCTGGCCCCCGTGCGCGCGCCATCATCAACCGCGACCTGTGCAGCGTATCGACTTCTTATACCCGGTGCTACCCCCTGGTGGCCGAACGCGGCGAAGGCGCGATCATCGAAGATGTGGACGGCAACCGCTTTCTCGATTTCAACGCCGGAATCGCCGTCGTGGCTACCGGCCACTGCCATCCCCGCGTGGTTGCAGCCATTCAGCAGCAGGCCGCCCGGCTGATCCATATGTCCGGGACGGATTTTTATTACCGGGAACTGGTGGACCTGGCGGAAAAGCTCTCGGAGATCGCGCCGGGAGACGGTCCGCGCCGCGTATCTTTCGGCAACTCGGGCGCGGAAGCGATCGAAGGCGCCATCAAACTGGCGCGCTACGCCACCGGGCGCGATAAGCTGATCGCCTTCTTCGGCGGTTTTCACGGCCGGACCATGGGGGCGCTCTCTCTCACGGCGAGGAAGGCGGTGCAGCGCGAAGGCTTCGGACCGCTGGTGCCCGGCGTGGTGCACGCGCCCTATCCTAACTGCTACCGTTGCCCGTTCGGGCAGACACCCGACCGCTGCGCGGTGGAGTGCGTGAAGCATATCGAAAACACGCTGCTCAAAACTATCGCACCGGCGGAGGAAACCGCCGCGATCGTAGTGGAACCCGTGCAGGGCGAAGGTGGGTATGTGGTGCCGCCCCGGCAGTTCTTCGACGAGCTGCAGAGAGTGGCGAAGGAGAACGATATCCTGCTGATCGCCGATGAAGTTCAGTCCGGAATGGGCCGGACGGGGAAGATGTGGGCGTCGGACCATTTCGACCTGGTGCCCGATATCCTGGCGGTCGCCAAAGGGATTGCGAGCGGAATGCCGCTGGGAGCGACGGTGGCCCATGCGCAGCTGATGACCTGGCCTCCCGGATCGCATGCCTCCACGTTCGGGGGAAACCCGGTAGCGTGCGCCGCCGCTCTCACCACCATCGAACTGCTGGAAGCCGGCCTCATCGAAAACGCGGCCCGGATGGGCAGCCACATGATGGAGCGGATGCGTACGTGGCCGGAGCGGTTCCCGACCGTCGGCGATGTTCGCGGCCTCGGGCTGATGCTGGGGGTCGAACTGGTTCGCGACCAGGTGACGAAGGAGAAGGCCCCGGACCTGCGGGATGCGGTGGTGCAAAAGGCGTTCGATTGCGGCCTGCTGATCCTGGGCGCCGGAGATAACACGCTGCGGCTGAGCCCTCCGTTGATGATCAGCCGCGACCAGTGCGATTTCGCGCTTGATACCCTGGAGGCATGCTTGCAGTCGGCATAAGAGCGGCCAGAATTCTCGACGTCGGTTGCGGGATCCACAAGCAGCCAGGAGCCATCGGGCTCGACCGGAATCCCGCCAGCCGCGCCGATGTGATTGCCGACCTCGACCGCTTTCCCTACCCTTTCGCCGACAACTCGTTTGAGCG
The DNA here is from genome assembly GCA_963796485.1 of Bryobacterales bacterium. GTDB lineage: Bacteria > Acidobacteriota > Terriglobia > Bryobacterales > Bryobacteraceae > CAWCDJ01. Next base: position 1,341,823 of record CAWCLV010000001.1, on the reverse strand, counting down.
GCTGACCGCGATCCACGTGATTGAGCACGTGGACGACGTGATTCGCGCCATGGAGGAGTTCCACCGCCTGGTGCGGAAAGGCGGAACTATCCGCATCGAGACGCCCCATTACACCGATTTTTCGTCGTTCTGCGACCCCACCCACAAGCACCACCTCAACAGCTTCAGCTTCCGCTACTTCGGAGAGGACCACGGCGGGTTCGGCTACTACTCCAAGGCGCGCTTTCGTGAGATTTCGGTGCGCGTGCGGCTACTTGCCTTCTGGAGATGGCTCGGGTTCGAACTCCTGGTGAACCGCTTTCCGCGCTACCGGCGGTTTTGGGAGTATTACCTGTGCTACGTGGTTCGAGGCAAGGTTATGCAATTCGAGTTTGAGGTGCTCAAGTGATATCGCTCCTGTATCGCGCGGCGGACAGGATCCGCCGGCGCTCGTATCCGGGAAACCACGGGCGCATCGGCGAGGACCTGGCGTACCGCTACCTGCGGTCGCAGGGTTGCACCGTGGTTGCGCGGAACTACCGGACGCGCTCCGGCTCGGGGGAAATCGACCTGGTGGCGTGGCATGGCGGCGTGCTGGCGTTCGTCGAGGTGAAGACCCGCGAAACAACGGAATTCGGGACTCCTGACCGGGCGGTCGATAAGGAAAAGCGTGAGCACCTGCGGCGGGCCGGGCGCGACTATGCGCGCCGCGCGGGCGTGGAGTGGGGAAAAGCCCGCTTCGACGTGATCAGCATCATTCTGGACAAGCCGCCGCAGCTCGAATGGCTTAGGGACGTATTCACTTAACGCTATAATCGTGAATTGCCGGTGACATCGGCTGCCGATTTCGGAGGTTTTTCTACCGTTGCCCGAACTGCGTAAGGACCCAATCACAGGACGTTGGGTCATCATCGCGACCGACCGCGCCAAGCGCCCGACGGATTTTGTCAGGCAATCGGTTCGACCGCCGTCCGGCGGCATCTGCCCTTTCGATTATGGAAACGAGCACAAGACCCCGCCCGAGGTCCTGGCGTTTCGCGACAGCGGCGGCCGGGACGAGCCCGGCTGGCGGGTTCGTGTCGTGCCCAACAAATTTCCCGTGCTGGGGATCGAAGGCGAACTTACCCGGCAGGGCGAGGGGATGTACGACAAGATGAACGGAGTGGGCGCCCACGAGGTACTGATCGAGACGCCGAACCACGCCACGACCCTGGCGGAAATGCCCGAACATCAGATCGAGGAACTGCTTTGGGCGTTCCGGGAGCGGGTCAACGATCTCAAGAAAGACCGCCGGTTCCGCTATATCATCCTCTTCAAAAACCATGGCGAGGCAGCCGGGGCATCGCTCGAACATCCTCATTCGCAGTTAATAGCCCTTCCGGTGATCCCGAAGCGCGTGAAGGAAGAAGTGGATGGGGCGCGCCTCTTCTACGACATGAAGGAGCGCTGCATCTTCTGCGACATCATTCAGCAGGAGACTGCCGCGGGGGTCCGGTTGGTGATGGAGACGGAGCGGTTCACGGTGCTTGCGCCCTACGCGCCGCGGTTTCCATTCGAAACCTGGATACTTCCGAAGCGTCACGATTCGCACTTCGAAGCATCGGACGCCGCGACACTGCAGAACCTGGCGTGGGTTTTGCGCTCTACGATGCGGAAGATCGACAAGGTGCTCGAGAAGCCGCCCTACAACTTCATCGTGCACAGCGCGCCGGTGCAGGATCCGCCGCTGCCGCATTATCACTGGCACATAGAGATCATTCCGAAGCTCACGAAAGTGGCGGGATTCGAGTGGGGGACCGGCTTCTACATCAATCCGACGCCACCCGAGGAAGCGGCCCGCTTCCTGAGGGACGCAGGATTGGGATAATAGGGGGTGGCGGTTGCGCCCGGTCCATGCCGTCTGGTATAAACGCTAGGCGTTTCGCGACGTGCCGGGCCGGCCAACATGCCTGAGAAGAAAAAGACTGTTGCTGCGAAGAATGTCGATAGGATGAGCAAACAACCGGTATCGAAAACAGCGAAGGCTCCGGAACCGCGGCGTGCCGTCTCTCGGGAGGCCGCCGTGGCGGTGGAGCAACCGCTTGTCAGCGCCAGGCAGCTTTCCGCTTTCGAAGCCGCGATGAAACTTTTCCATGCCCGCAAGTTGAAGGAAGCGCGGGAGCAGTTTGTGCTGGCTACGGAAGGTCCGGAGCGCGACGTGGCGCAGCGCGCCAGCCTGCACATTGCGATGTGCGACCGCCGGCTGTTGCAGTCCGCCGTCCAATTGCAATCCGCGGAAGACTATTACAACTACGCCATTGCCCTGCTCAATACCCGGAATGTCGCGGAGGCGCGGAAGCACCTGGAGACGGCGCTCGAGATGGCGCCCGGCGCGGACCACGTCCATTACGCCCTGGGGCTGGCGCAAGCGTTGGGCGGCGATTTGTCGGGGGCTTACGGGAATCTCAAGCGGGCAATCGAGCTCGAACCGCGGAACCGCATTATCGCGCGGCAGGACGCCGATTTCGCGCCGCTCGCCAACCAGCCGCCGTTCGACTCGCTGCTTTACCCGGAGAAGAAAGGCTGGTAGTGATCCGGCAGAACCCCGGCTGATTCCATGGACGAATCCTCACCTCTGCGCGTAGTCGCGATAGGCGGCGGCACAGGGCTTTCCGCGTTGCTCGAAGGGCTCAAACACCACTCCCCCGCGGTTGACATCACCGCGATCGTCACCGTGACGGACGATGGCGGCAGTTCGGGACGGCTGCGCCGCGAATTCGACGTGCTGCCGCCCGGCGACATTCGCAACTGCATGGTGGCGCTGAGCGAAGATTCGGCCCTGCTCGCGCGCCTCTTTCAATACCGTTTTGAAGCCGGCAGGGGTTTGAAGGGCCACAGCTTCGGAAACCTGTTTCTGATGGCGCTGACGCAGGTCACGGGCGATTTTCCGGAGGCGGTTCGCGCCTCATCGGAAGTCCTCAACATCGTCGGCCGGATCTACCCGGCCACCGCGGCCAACGTGGCACTCGAAGCGACCCTTCAGGATGGAACGAAAGTGGTGGGGGAAACGCGCATCAGCCGGAGCCGGACCCGGATCAAGTCGGTCCGTCTGATCCCGCGTGCGGTGAAGCCGCTGGCGGAGACCTTGACGGCGATTGCCGAAGCCGACGTGGTGACGCTGGGGCCCGGGTCCCTGTTCACCAGCATCATTCCAAACCTTCTGGTGGACGGCATTACCGCGGCGATCCGCCGTTCCGCGGCGGTGAAGGCGTACTTCGTAAACCTGATGTGGCAGCCGGGCGAAACCTCGCAGTTCAGCGCATCCGACCACATCCGCGCCATCCACCGGCACGCGAAAGGACAGCTGATCGATTACGCGGTGGTGAACATCCGCCCGATCGCATCGGCGCTGAAGAAACGCTATGCGCGGCAGGAAGCGATGCCGGTGGATAACGACGTGGATGAACTCTTCAAGATGGGGCTGAAGGTGGTCGCGGCGAATTTGGTGGCCCGCACCGACCGGGTTCGCCACGACCCCGCGGCCACCGCCGCCATGGTGGTGAAACTCGCACAGGAAGGACGCCGCCGCAGGATCGCCGCGGCCCAAACGGCATAATGGGAAACATGCAGAAGCGCGTCACAATCGTCATCCTGGCCGCCGGCCTGGGCACCCGGATGAAATCGCGCAAGGCCAAAGTGCTGCACCGCGTGGGAGGCAAGACCCTGCTCCAGCACGTGCTGGATACCGCACTCCAATTGACGCCGGCCGAAAACATTTTCGTAGTGGTGGGCCACCAGGGCGAAGAAGTGAAACGCAGCGTCGCGGTTCCGGGAATCGGCTTCATCGAACAAACCGAGCAACTGGGCACCGGCCACGCCGTGAAGATCGGCCGGGACCGCCTCTGCGGCCTCGGCGGTTACCTCATGGTGCTGTACGGCGACTCACCCCTGCTCCGGGCCGGCACACTCCAACGGCTGATCGACCTGGAGGCGCAGGGCGATTCCGCCGCCGTCCTGATGACCGCGATCATGCAAGACCCCACCGGATACGGGCGCATATTTCGGGACGCGCAGGGGCACGTGCGGAGGATCGTCGAACAGAAGGCGGGGACGCCGGAAGAACTGGCGATTCGGGAAGCCAATATGGGGATCTATTGCTTCCAGGCCGACACGTTCTGGAGCCATGTGGACGAACTCCGGCCCGACAATCCGGCACGGGAGTATTACCTGACCGACATGGCCGAGGTCCTCAGCCGTGCCGGCCACATTGTGAAGGCGATGCGGATCGAGGACGAGCACGAGGCGCTGGGCATCAATACGCGGCAGGAGATCGCGGCGGTGGACCGGCTGTTGCGCGACCGCAAGACGAACGAGTTGATGACCGCCGGGGTGACGATCGAAAAGCCCGAGACGGTTACGGTCGATGCGGATGCGACGATCGGGTTCGATACCGTGGTCGAGGCATTCGCGCAGATTCTGGGCGGGAGCAGAGTCGGGAGCAATTGCCGCATTGGCACGGGAGCGGTGGTGCGTGACGCGGACGTGGCGGACGGTGCGGAGATCGGGGCTTATACCGTAATCGAGTAAAGGAGCCCGAGCTCCGCTCGGGTTGGGCAGGCCAGAGGCCTACCCTACACGTTGTGGCGCGGGCGCTCTTTGCGGACGAAATCCGTGTCCTGAAGCGGAACGTCCTCGCATTCGATCGCGATGGTGGTCACGGGGGTATCTGGCGCCGTCGCGGGGAGGCCCGTGAAGCGGACGCGGAACTCGTCCTGTACGACCTTCACTTCCTTGCCGGTAGCGAGCAGACGCGCGGACTTGACCTTGGTCTTCATGCCGCCGATCGTAGCCGTCTCTCCGGGCCAGAAGTGGATGTGCATGTACAACGTATTGCCGTTGCGGGTGAAGCCGGCGTAATTGGACCGGCGCGGCTGGCACTTCTCGGTGCGGTAGATCGACTGTCCGTTGCGGTCCATCCACTTTCCGACCGAGGTCAGAATCCCGACAGACTCCTCCGGCACCGAGCCGTCGGGCATGGGACCGATGTTCAGAAGATAATTCCCGGTATCGCGGGCGCAGGTGACCAGGTTGCGCACCACGGTCTTGGGCGACTTCCAGTTATCGTCGGTCTTCTGGAATCCCCAACTGTCGTTCATCGTCATGCAGGATTCCCAGGCGCGGTTGTTTTCGGCCTGGATACGCTGCTCGGGGGTGGCGAAGTCGCCTTCCAGCTTGTTCCGGTTGTTGACGATGATGTCGGGCTGGAGCTTGAACACCATGTCGTTCATCTTGTCGGATTCCCAGCCGGCGGCATCGAGCGGCCAGGCGACGTCGTACCAGAGTACGTCGATCTTCCCGTAGTTCGACATCAGTTCGTGGATCAGGCCATGGGTGTAATCGACGAAGCGGCGGCGTGCCTGTTCGTCGGTGGCGCAGCGGGCGCCATCGGGGTGGTGCCAGTCCATCAGCGAGTAGTAGAAGCCGACGCGCAACCCTTCGGCTCGCGCGGCCTCCACGTATTCGCGGACGAGGTCGCGGCCGGGTCCCTGTTTGGGCGCGCAATAGTCGGTGAGCTTGGTGTCGAAATTACAGAAGCCTTCGTGGTGCTTCGTGGTCATCACCATGTACTTCTGCCCGGCCTGTTTGGCGAGACGCGCCCAATCGCGCGCGGCGTTCGGTTTCGGCTTGAAGCGCTTGGCCAGCTGCTCGTACTCGGCGACCGGAATGGCCTCGTCTTCCATGGCCCATTCGTGGCGTCCCACCACACTGTAGAGGCCCCAATGGATGAACATGCCGAAGCGGGCTTCGTGCCACCACTTCATGCGCCGCTCACGGTCGGTAGCGTCGCCCGCGGCATACGCGGCTGTCGTGACGGTGTTCGCTGCGGCCGCTCCGGCCGCCATAAGCTGCAGGTAATCTCGTCGCGTCATGGCGTCGTCTCCTTGAAGGAGTAAGGATATCATGGCAATCTTTAGCGGTAAAGCGGTGGGTCCGGGGCTGTCGCTGGATGGCGGGAATAGTACTGGGATCGGGTCGGTAGAACTCCTCTGCTACGGATTGGCCTTGAAACGGAAGGAGTAGTAGCGTACATTAATCCCCATCATGGCCTTTTGCACCAATTGCGGCGCCCAGGTAAACGGCGCCTTCTGTAACCAGTGCGGCACTCCGGCGCCCCGGCCGGCAGCCGCCCCGCCCCAGGCGGCTATGCCCCAGGCGCCTCCTCCACAGGCTCCCCCTCAGCAGGCATGGGGGGCGCCGCCGCAGGCGGCCCCGCAGCCGGCATGGACGGGACCCGCGGCGGCACCGGCTCCGGTGGTGACGCGCAAGACCAGCCCCCTGATCTGGGTGCTGGTGATCCTGGTCGGTCTCTTCGTGCTGGGCGGAATCGCGATCGTGGGCGCCGGCTATTTTGTGGTGCACAAGGCGAGGCAAGCCGGGCTCGATCCCGAATTGATGCAGCGGAACCCCGGTCTGGCATTCAGTAAACTGATCGCGGCGGCCAATCCCGATGTCGAAGTTCTGAAAACCGACGATTCGGCGGGGAATATCACTCTGCGGAACAGGAAGGACGGCAAAGTCATCACGCTTTCCTTCGACGACCTCAAGAACGGCAAGTTCAACATGCGGGCGTTCGATGAAAACGGCAAATCCGCCACGGTGGAATTCGGTGGCGACGTGAAACTGCCCGCGTGGGTACCCGAGTATCCGGGTTCGAAGCCCGTCACGACCTTCGCGGCCAGGGGAGATTCGAACGACGAACAGGGCGAGGGCGGCAATTTCTCGTTCACTACTTCCGACGCGGCCGAAAAGGTGGTCGCGTTTTACCAGGACAAACTGCGCGAGCAGGGTTTGAAGGCGGAGTTCACGGCGAGCGGCGGCGAGGGCGGCATGGTCGTGGCGTCGAACGAAGACAACACGCGATCCATGCAGATCATCGTGGGGAAGAGCGATAACCAGACCAGCGTGAACGTAACATACGGGCGCAAGCGGTAACAACCTGGACGCCGCCCCGGCTGACTTAGTAGGTAATCCCACGCTCACTAACTAACTGAGGATCGACTTGTTCGGGCCTGAGCCGGCAGATACCGTGAACTCGTACCTTGGCCCATGACCGCCAATGCCGGAGGGACCCGGAGAAATCGAACAACCAGTGAACGAAGAAGAGAGCCGTCGGGTACTGGAGGTTCCAGCCGACGCGACTCCCGAAGCCATCCGGCAGTCGTACCTGGATCTTGTCCGAGTCCGGCATCCTAATCGCTTTGGGCAGGGCGGCCGAACGCCGGCGCAACCGCCCTCTGGCGCTCACAACCCGGCTTCGATCGGATAAACTCGCCTGCGCCGCTCTCGGCATGGTGCTGTTGGCGGCGCGATCCTGGCGGTATCCCGGTTAGCGACGCTGGTCAGCATTCCCAACCCGAACACCAATTCGATTTCGTCCGATTCGTTCCGGCCGAAGATTCTGAGCCCGATGCGAATCATCGATCCGCACAGCGAAGTTGCATCCGGTTAAGATCGCTCCTACGGCGCGTCGGCAGCCCAGGAGGGCTACCCTACTGGCGCCGGCGTGTCGCGGACGAGGCGTAGGAGACGCGCCATATCTTGTTGCCGCCGTCGTCGGAGACGAGGAGCGAGCCGTCTTTCAACGCGAGAACGCCGACGGGACGGCCCCAGACATCCTTGCTGCCCGGCGAGATCATCCAGCCGGTGAGGAAGTCGGTCGGAGGGCCGGATGGGCGGCCGTTACGGAACGGCACAAAGACCACCCGGTAGCCGGTTCGCGGCGATCGGTTCCAGGAGCCGTGCTCGGCGACAAACGCTCCGCCGCGATAACCGGAGGGGAAGCTTCCGCCGGTGTAGAACGCGAAATCCATCGCGGCGACGTGAGCGCCCAGCAGCAGGTCGGGCACTACCGTCTGCTGGACCAACTGAGGACGCTGCGGCTTCACTCGCGGATCGGGGTGCGGACCGATATAGGCGTACGGCCAGCCGTAGAATGCGCCGGGCTCGACGTGGGTGAAGTAATCCGGCGGCAGATTGTTGCCGAGCATATCGCGCTCCTGGACGGTAGCCCACAGGGTGTTGGTGCCGGGATACCAATGAATCCCGACCGGGTTGCGCAGCCCGGAGGCGACGATCTCGTGGCCGGAACCGTCGGGGTTGTAGCGATTGATGGCGGCGCGGCGCGGATCGTCGCCGGTTTCCACATTGCCCGCGGAGCCGATGGCAACGTAGAGTTTATGGCCTTCGTTGTCGAATGCGAGAGCGCGCGTCCAATGGCCGCTTTCGAGGCCGCGTAACGAGATGACTTCGTGGCCCGGGCCGGCCTTGTAATTCGTCGAATCGTATTCGTAACGCTTGACGGAGCCGGGTTCGGCGACATACAGCCAGCGGCCCGAGAATCGCGAGGCCGCTGGGGCGTTGCAGGCCGGAGATCAGCTTCACCCGGCGCCCCGGGTCGGCATTCGGAAAGACGTACACCGCGCCGCTATGGCCGTCGCCGCTGTCGGCCAGGAGCACCTCGCCGCGCAGTCCGACGAGCATGAACCGCGGGCGCTCAAAACCAGTCGCCCAGGTCTCGACGACGAAACCATTGGGGGCCGTGAGGTGGGCGCCGGGAGGAGGAGCCACCACGCGCGGCGGGTTGTCGAATGACGGCGTGGCAAACGGAACGGGGAGATTCGGCACAGCGGCGATCGCCGCGGCAGCTGCAATCCAAAAGATGCTGGAGCGCATGCGAAAGAGACGGCATTCCGGAGGCCAGTGCCAGGAATCGCCCGCCGGGCAAACAGCAGAGGTGCGGCGCCGTCCTGTTTGAGAGCGAGCGCCCCTTCGTAGGCCGCCACCGACCTGTGCGCAGCATCCGGCGCGTAGGTCGAGGATCGCGGCGTCTTTACCGCCCGCAAGGACGGCGGCTCGCTCGAAGTGCGGTATCGCACCGGCGAAACACGTTTCGCATGGATGGTGGATTGAGGTTCTTTAGCCGCAGGTGGGCAGGCATGGAGACCGCCTAAAACCGGTATGTGGCGCCGAACTCCATGACGCGGGGGGTGTAGAACATCGAACTGATCACGCCGAAGGTGGTGTCGTTGATGTCCTGATCGCCGGCCCAGAAGCTGGCGTGATTGAAGACGTTGAACGCATCCATGCGTAGTTGCAGATGCTGGCGCTCGGTAATGGCGATTGTCTTCGAGAGGCTCACATCGGTGTTGAACGTCCATGGGCCGGAGAAATACCGGCGCTGGAGCGCGCCGGCGGCGCCGGGCGCGGGATTGTAGAACACCTGGCCCTGGAATGCGGGCGTGCCGTCGGCGTTGACCCCGGTGCCATCCGCGGGGTTGATGCTGGAGGACGCCACGATCATGGGACCGCTGCCGGTCATCTGAAAACCAACGACGCCGCTTAACTGCGATTGCGTGAGGGATGTGGTGGCGGTGTTGTAGTAGGAGCGCGCCTGGCGGTTCAGCGTTCCCCGCTCCGAAAGAATCGAGAACGGCGCGCCGGATTGCCAGACCATCGTGCTCCCGAAGGTCCAGCCGCCGAGGAACCGGTTGCCGCGAAAGAACGGGAGATCCCAATATCCGTCGGCCTTGATCATGTGATTGAGGTCGAAATTGGCGCGCGAACGCTCGAGGCCGGGATTATTGAAGTCGAGAAACGCCTGGAAGCGGGTTTGCAGGTCGCCGTCGCCGTCGCTCAGCACCTTGGAGAAGGTGTAGTTAGCCTCGAAGGTCACTCCGTGACTTAGCCGGTGGCGGGCGGCGAGCTGCAGCGAGTTATAGCTGGAACTCGAGTAGTTGGTCAGCATATCCGAGGCGAGGGCGTTGGGATTGGCGAAGAAATTGACGGATCCGTTCAAACCGTTGGTCTGGTAGACGGTGGCCAGTTCCGCGGCTTCCCCCGTTTCAATGAGGTTGCGGACATCGCTGTCGCTCAGTTGACCGCCCTGGTAGAGGTTGGGAAATACGGTGAGCGGCTGGCTACCGGGGATGCCGGCGTTGTAACTCGGATTGAATCCCCGGCCGGCCGTCTGGGCGAGAAAGCCGTTGTTACGGGCACGGAGGAAGTCGGGCAGGAAACCGTTCTGCACTATCTGGACCTGATTGAAATCGAACGCACGGTAGGCGCCCACGACGTGGTTGCCGACATAGCGCGCCTCGAAGACAGTCCCCTTGATCTCGTGCTGGATCCCGAATGAGTACTGCTGGACATAGGGACGGTGCAGGTTGGGGTCCACCATCGCGAGAACGTTGAAAGGATCGTTGAGATAGTTTTGCGACGTCTTGATGGGGACCTGGTAGGCGGGAACGGGGATCGGCGTGATACCGTCGCCGATGCGGCCGGAAAGACCGGTATCGGCTGAAGTCCCCTGCAGGCCCGCGTTCACTTCCAGCATATTCTCGGGAGCCACGAGCTCCTGGTCGTTCACGTAAGTAATAGAGTAGGCGCCGCGCAGGGCGGTGCGGCCGTTGCCGAAAACATCCCAGGCGAAACCGAGATTTGGCGCGAAGTCTTTGAGCGAGCGCCGGTACCAGCTATTGGTGAAGTTGAGGGTGGCATCGGAAAGCAGCGTCTCGACGGCGCCGCCGGTCATCACGGGCGCGAGTTCCAGGCCATCGCGCTCGCCGGCCACTCCGGGCAACTGCCAGCGAAGGCCGGCTGTTACGGTGAGGCGTGGCGCGACCTTCCACTTGTCCTGAACATACAGGCTGTAATCGCCGAAACGGAAATGGCGGACGTACGGGGAGCCGGGCACGAAGCCGGAGTTATGGCTGTTCACATTGAAGGTCTGGCTGTAGCCATCGAGGTAACCGCCGAGGGAGGCGAGAAGCGAATTAGCAGTGTCCAGATCCGTGGGGCTGACGCCTGGGAGATTGCCGCGCGTGAACGCGGGCTGGTTCACACCCATGGCGAGGGAGTAAGTGGGCACGGTGCCGGCGGCATCGTAGGAACGCACCCGGACCTTCTGGCCGTGGAAGCCGAACTGGATATAGTGGCTGCCGCGCTGGTAGGCGGCGTCATCCGAAAGCGAGTAAGTGTCGGTGTTGCGGCCCTGCGGCATGAATTCGTTCACCGGGTCGGAGTAGAGAGTGCCGGTCAGAAGATACGGGCCGAAGTCCTGAGAACTCAGAAAGTAAGCATAAGTCAGGTTGAAGCCGGCGCGGACTTCGTTCGTCAGGCGGGCGCCGGGCGTCCACCGCCACGAGACGGCGAGCAGGTTGGCATGGGTCGGGTTATAGATTTTGGGTATTTGGGAGTAATCGTTCTCCGCATCGGGCCGGTCCGAGTTGTCCCGGTTCCAGAGGTATGACCCGCTGAAAGCATGCCTGGTGGAGAGGTTATAGTCGATCTTGCCGGTGACGTTGTCGCGGGTTTCGTTGTTGCGCTGATTGAAGCGGTATCCGCCGGTGTTCAACCCGTCGCCGGCCAGCGGGCTATTGATGGTGGTGGGGACCTGGTTGAGCAGGTTCTGCATCACCGGGTCGATGGTGATGCCGCGTAGCGCGAGCAGGTTGACGGTGGGGGTGGTGCCGGCGGCGGTGCGGTAGCTGAAGATTCCAGCGCGGGCGGAGGGCGTGAGCACGGTGGTGGTGACCGGTGTTTCCTGGTGGGCGCGGACGGCTTCATAGTTGGAATAGAAGAACAGCTTATCCTTGCGGATGGGCCCGCCGATGGAACCGCCGAACTGGTTCTGGTTGAGGAATGGGGTGGCGATGCCGGCCTGGTTATTGAACCAGTCGTTTGCTGCGAACGCGTTGTTACGGTTGTACCAGATGGCCTCGCCGTGGAACTGGTCGGTGCCCGAGGGGGTCGAAAACGCCGTCTCGGTGGCGCCTCCGAACGCGGCGGCGTTGCCGTTCGACGAAACGACGGTCATCTGGCGAACCTGCCCGAGCAGCAGCTTGTTGGGCGTGTAATCGAGCGCGTTGTCGCGAAGGTAATTGTCCTGAATGTTGATGCCGTCCAGGGTGACGTCGGAATAGGAGGTGCGGAGGCCGTTGATGACGGTGTAGGAGTTGCCGTTGTAGACCACGCCGGGCTGGGTCTGCAGCACGGCGAGAGGATCGCGATCGAGAAGCGGTAGGTTGCGGATCTGGTCGGTGCTGATCGTCCCGGAAACCTCGGAACTGCTGGTTTCGACGGCGCCGGTTTCGGCCGAGACCTCGACGCTCTGAGTGACGGCGGCGAGTTGAAGTTTGAGGCCGGGGACGGAAATTTCGCGAGCGGCGTCGACGGTGAGCCCACGGACCAGCGCTTTGACGAAACCTCTGGCCTCGACGGACAGGTCGTAATCGGCGGGGCGCACCCCGATGAAGTGATAAAGGCCGTCGGCTGACGTTTTGACCGAGAGCAGCGGGCGTTTTCCGCCTGCCAGCAAGAGGTCGACTTCGGCGCCCGGGACTGCCGCGCCCGAACTGTCAGACACGGAACCGGTTACGCGTCCGGAGAACTGGGCGGCGAGCGGCCACCCCGCCAATAGATACAGCACGACTACACCGCCGGCGAGCCTCATGATCTCTATTGAACCCCAGAATGAGACCGATGACGCGGAAATATGAACCGGTATACGATCTGGAACTATGGACTGCAGGATCGAGATGCTTCGACACACGTTAGCGACACTGGCTTATCGCGGCGGCAAGGCGCTGCGCGGGGCGCCGGCCGGATTCGCCGTGTACCGGGCGGCGCCGGGGACGCGCACGCCGGGTGAGATTTTGGCGCATATCGGCGACCTGCTCGACTGGGGCGCGGCGCTGGCGGAAGGGCGGCACGAGTGGCACGATTCGCCTGCGGTTTCCTGGGTGGAAGGGACCGCGCGGTTTTTCGCCGGTCTGAAAGCTCTCGACGAGGCGCTGGCCACGGCGGCGGGGCCGGGTCTCCCTGCGGAGCAAGTATTTCAGGGGCCGATCGCCGACGCGCTGACGCACGTCGGACAGATCTCCATGCTGCGGCGAATGGCGGGGTCGCCGGTCAAGGGCGAGAATTACTATAAGTCGCACATCGCCGCCGGGAGAATCGGGGCGGAGCAGGCGGCGGCGGTCCTGGAATTCGAATAGCACTACCGGGGCGCTCTTGATGGTCGGCCGGCAGACTGCCCGATGATGCTTCAGAGATCGACAAGCCCCAGACTGATCATGAGAGCCTGATCGATCTTTCGCACTGTAACGGCATCGACGACTCCGCCGCCATTTCAAGATCCCGGTCGGCATTTAAGATTGCTTCCTTCTTCAAACGCTGCCGAAGGATTTCCTTTCCCTGCGACTCGATGAAATGCAAAACCGCCCGTGAGATGGTCTGGCTTCGATTGCCTTTTGGGGCGACGCGATCCAGGATGGCTGGCGTTCTGTCCGGCAATACGACGTTTATGCGTTTGCTCATTGGTTTGGCGACTACGTTTTGGAGCGTTCACACCATTATTGTGGATGGCAAACCACCCGGTGGCAGGACTTGACCGAGAGCCTTCTAACACTGCAATCGGGCCGCAGTGGTTCCCGAATCCATTCAGGCGGAGACCGCGCCTACGATATCGCGGGCGGTTTTTTCGAGGTCGCACTGCTCGATCAATTGGGAGAAGATCTCTTCGAGCGAAGGAACGTTCATCAGATCGCGGAGATTGTTCACGGAATCGGCGGCCATGATTCTGCCTTTGTAGATAATGACCACGTGGGCGCAGACCTTTTCGACCACTTCGAGGACATGCGAGATATAGAGGATGGTCTTCCCTTTCGCCGCGAGTTCGTGGAGCAGGTGGCGGAAGAGTTGTGCGGAGGTGACGTCGATTCCCGAGAGCGGCTCGTCGAGGATCAGGACGTCGGGGTCGTGCAACAGGGCGGCCGAGATCAACACGCGCTGTTTCATGCCTTTTGAATACGCGGAGATCGGCGCGTGTCGGTGGGCTCGGAGGCCGAAGAGTTCGAGCAGGTCGTTGGCGCGGCGGTCCACTACGTTCGCCGGCAGCCCGCGCAGGCAGCCCATCAACTGGAGATACTCGAGGCCGGTGAGATAGGAATAGAGGATAGCTTCCTCGGGCACGTAGCCGAGGCGGCGCTTGAAGGCGAGGAGGTCGCGGCGGATATCCTGGCCATCGAGCAGCACCTTCCCGGCGGAAGGCTCGATCAGCGCGGTGATGATCTTGACAGTGGTGGATTTACCGGAGCCGTTGGGGCCGAGATAGCCGGTCACTTCGCCGGGACGGACGGCGAAGCTGACATGGTTCACCACCGGAATGTTTCGATAGTACTTCGTGACACCTTGAATTTCGAGCATGTTCTTCTCCGGGTTACTGCACCGTGAGATCCAGCGTGCGGACAGTAGGGTCGGCCGCATCTTCGTAATCGAGTGCGCCGGTTTCGGCGAGGTTGAGATCGCGCCAGCGGGACAGTGCCAGCAGGATGGCGGCTGCCCCGGCAAAGAAGGCCAGTTCGGCGGCAGCGGACCGACTCAGCCACTGCTCGAAGCGCGCCATGGTGCGGCTGTACATCGTGAACCCGAAGATGTACAGAACCCCAAGAAACACCAGGTTCACCTTTCCGGGAAAATGCGCGCAGGTGAACGGAATCTTGTGGAACCCGACCAGCATGAATTCCATCAGCAGGATCGAGAGGGCGATGCCGTAAGCCAGGTGGAAGAGGGCGGCCGCGGGCGGGAAGGACACGAACTCCACGGGGGCGAGCAGCAGAAACAGAGGCAGGATCGCGCAGACCAGGGTCCACTTGCGGGTAGAGGAAAGATACTCTTCCGACCGGGCTGAGTTCGCTGATCTGAAACGCCCAGTTGGCCTGCAACTCCGAGGGAAAGTTGAATGCGGCGCGCAGGCCCGAGACGAGCACGAACGATAGAGACAGGGGGAGGGTCAGGAGTCCCGTGCGGCCGCCGCCGAGCGAGAGGATGGCCACAGCGGCGCCGAAGCCTCCATACGTGGCGAGAAAGAGGCGGTGCTTCACGCTGCGGGTGATGGATTCCGTGATGAAATGAAACACGGCGTGCTGCACCGGGCTGCGCAGGATGGTCCGGCTCAGCACGGCGGCAAACCAGGCGCGCAGGCGGCCGGGACCGGATGCGCCGGGTTCGAGCGTCTCCACGGCCCGGCGCGCATGGCGCCGGTATCCAGGCAGATACGTCAGCAGGAAAACCGCTGCGGCAACAAGCAATCCGGCGGTGGCGAGATTGCCGAGGGACAGGAGCTTGGGCTCGTAAACGGTGGGCCGCAACTGCTCGTAGAAACCGATGAACCAGTAGCCGGGAAACCAGTAGAGAAGCGGGCTGTTCCGTTCGACCAGATGCCGGGTGCCGAAGCTGATCAAAGGGATCAGGAAGAAGAGCATCACCAGCGCCGCCATCATCAAGGTCTGGAGCGCGACCGAGACCCGCCGGTAGGCGCGCCCGGGCAGGAAGGTGATGAGCAATCCCTGCAGGGCGGAAACCGCCAACGCTGAAAACAGGCCACCCGCCAGCACGGCGATCACGTGCGCGCGCAGAATGTCGAACGCGTTCTTGCCGCCATCCACTCCCGGCCAGAAGAGAAAGCCGAAGAAGTTGATGTCGAGGAGAAACATGCCCAGGAAGATGGCGAGGGCCGCGGCCTTGGCGAGGAACACGGTGGAGAGGCGAATGGGCGCGGGCGTAAGGATCTGGTAATCGCGGCGGTCGGGAAAGAGCGCGTCCCATTCGAAGACCATGATTAAGCCCATCACCACCATGGAATAGAGGACGAACATGTAGCGCACGGCCACCAGATCCCAGCCGAGCAGGGTCAACGGGCGGAACAGCAGGACGAAAAACGCGCCGGGAACCGCCAGGATCCCGAGGGTCTGGATGACGGCGGCCTCCGGCTCGCCCTGCGGCGAAATCGACTCCTTGTCGAAAAATCGATCGAAAAAGTGCCGAACCAACACGCGAAAGACGTTCGCGGGGCGCGGCGAGCTATCGACCGCCGGAGGTTCATCCGCGGGCCGCAGCACATTCATGCCCGGTTGGACGCAACTCTATGCCGGATTGTTCCCCGGTGCTACTGGATGTAAAGCTGGACCACGTTGGACGAGTTCGCTGCGGCCAGGTAGAGTAAGGCCGTGCCCGGCGTCTGGTCGGCCGGAACCTGGAAGTTCACCTGGTACAGGCCGGCGTAGCCGGGGGCAAGCCCGGCGTACGGCGCGACCTCGACCTGGCGGGAATCGATCGCTACGTAGAAGTACGTCTGCTGGATGGGCGCCGCGGAAGCCGCATCGCCGGCATGGGAGGGCGGGGTGGTCGCTCCGAGACCCGTGCAAAATATGGCCAGATACTCGCCAGGATGCGCGGGGTGCTGAGGCGTGACCAGCGTGAAGTCGGAAGCGTGCGCAATCACCGGCGCGGTATACCCGTCGGGCGTGGTGAAAATCCCCGGCAGGGCGGCCAGCGTGCGGACGGGCCATGAGGCGCTGCTCTGGCTGCCGCGTTGAATCACGATCGATGTCCCGGTCTGCGGGATGTCGTACGGCGCCTGGAAGTTGATCTGTCCGGGCGAGACGTAGAGCAGCGGAGCCGCTGCGCCGCCGACCATCACGCGAACACCCTGGAGCTGCGAAGGCAGCGGAAATAATTGCGCCGCTTCAGCCGTCGGAGCGAGCTCCGCGCCAAAAAGCGACACAATTTCGCCGGGAGCGATGCTGAAGGCCGGCAGATAACTCGCGCTGTTGTAGGCGGAGAAGATGAGAGGCACGCCGGGTGTGGCGGCGGGCGGCACCAAGTCGATCCGCGCCATGTAGGCGTTGCCGGGAACCGCGGCTCCCAGGAATTCGGGAGAGACCGCCGTTCCCCCAAACCAGACCGCGCCGGTGACCGGTGCGAGCGCGGCGATCTTATCGTTGTTACCGCCAAGATACGTGGAGAAACCCAGCGTGAAGCCCGCCGCGGCGGGCACGAGCCTGGCCACGTATCCGGTTGGCGCCGGTCCAATCGCCGGCTGGATGGCGCTCACCAGCGGAAAGCCCGTGGCTCCCGTTTGCCCGCCTACCCATAGGGCGCCGCCGGCGTCGAGCGCGATTGAAGTTGCGGTGTCATTGAACGGCCAGTTCGCCGTTCCGCTCAGATACGTGGAGAACAGCAAGTTCCGCCCGCCGGGATCGAATTGCGCCACGAACGAGGAGCCCGACTTATTGCCGGGAACGGATTGCACGGCGTTGACGGTGGGGAAGTCGTTCCAATTCGTCCCGCCCGCCACGTAGGCGTTGCCCGCGCTATCGACCGCGACTGCTTGGGCCACGTCATCGCCGCTGCCGCCCAGGAATGTGGAATAGAGAAGAGCGCTTCCGCTGCTCGAGATCTTCGAAAGGAAAGCGTCGAAGCCGTTGCCGGCGCCGCTTGCTTTCAAGGTCTGATATGCGTGGACCAGAGGGAAGTCGGGCGAGTTGGTGCGTCCCGCGACGTAGGCGTTCCCCGCCCCGTCCACGGCGATGGCGCGCGCTTCGTCCTGACGGCTCCCGGCGAGCAGTGTTGCCCACTGGATTGAGCCGGCTGCATCGAGTTTCGCGGCGAAAGCATGCTGGGGAGAGCCGGAATAAGGCGACCCCACGTACAGCGTGGTGCCGGAAGCGTAGAGAATGCGCGCGCCGGGCTGCCAGGGCCCCGAAGTCGTCGTCCAGGTGGCGCCGCCATCGGTGCTGCGGAAGAGCGTGCCGTTGTCGTTGACCAGCAGCAGTGCGCCCGAAGGGTCGATCGCCAGCGAACCGGTGCTGTACCCGGAGGTGGGGGCGCCCGCGGGAAGCGCCACGGTGGTCCACGTCTGGCCGGCATCGTTGCTTCGCACCAGGCCACTCCACCAGGAGGCATAAAGAACACCGTTCTGATCGATCTGGGGAGGCCAGATTCCAGAACTTCCGGCGGTTGGGCCCTGGCCGCCCTTGATCCACGTGATTCCACCGTCGTCGGTGCGGAAGATGGCCGAGGGCGGTGTCGCCAAATGGTTCACGCAACAGGCATACACGCGCGACGATTTCTTCGGATCCACGAGGATCCCGGTTCCGGTGAGGGAATCGCCGATGAAGGATGCGGGAAAATCGTGGACGTCGGTCCAGGTGGCGCCGGCGTCCGCGCTGCGATAGATCGCCGCGCCGTCCTGTGAGCCGTCGGTAAGCCAAAGAATCGAGGGATTCTGGGGATCGAGTGCGAGCGCTCCGAACGAATGCGCGTACGGAAGGGCCGGCGGCGGAATGGCAGAGGTCAGAGTCTGCCAGGTGAGGCCTCCATCGGTGCTCTTGCCGACTTCACTTCCGGCGGCATCGGCATACAGGACGTAGATCGTCGAGGGAGAGCGCGGGTCGAGCGTCACCTGGGTAACAGACGTCGCGGAAGGCAGAAGTTGCGCCCAACTGGCGCCGGCATCGGTGGATTTGAACAGCCCGGAAGCCGCCCCGGCATAGAGCGTCGAAGGATGCGCAGGGTCCACCGCCAGCGAGTTTACGACGAGGGCGTGGAGATTCGTAAGCGGGGTCCACGTCGCGCCGCCGTCGTTACTGACGAAAACGGGTTTGATGGGCGCGAAGGACTGGATCGCGTTCACGGCCGTGAGTTCGCCTGCGCTGCCCGCAACGTATGCATTCCCGAGTGCATCCACTGCGATGCCGTTAGCGACTGTGTCGCTCGGGATCAGCCGGTAATAGACAACGGCCGAACCGGAAGCATTGATCTTGCGGACCCATGCCTGGCCGGCGGACGGAGTGAGGTAAGCGGGGGGCCGCGCTGTCCCGGCGACATAAGCGTTCCCGTCCCGATCGACCGCGATCCCGGCGGCGAAATCGCGCAGGTCGCCGAGATAAGTCGAGTAGATCAGTTTGGTCCCGGTCGGGTCGAACTTGGCGAGGAAGACCGTTTCACATTGCTGGAATGTCCGCGGCGAGTAGGGCGAGCAATTCCCTGGGTCCGGTGTCGATTGGATCGGGTTCTGCAGCGGGATATCGGCCGTCGTCGTGCCGGTTATGTAGATGTTGCCGGCGGAATCGGTCGCCATCCCCTGCACGCTTGCCTGCCCCTTGTTGCCGAAAAGGGCGGCGAACCCGAGATCAGGGTCAATGGAGGTCTGCGCTCCGAGCAGTGGCAGAAGAGATAGGAAGAGTATAAGCGTCCTGAGCATGAAAGTCCTGGGACGCGGTGACTTCAGTCTACCACCGGGCCCGGAACTCATCCCCGCGAAGCGGCCATAGCCTCCACTTGGCGCGAAGGTCCGGCGGGTGCGGGTTTGCGGCGAAGGCCGCGCAGTTTCTCCATGTAGATATAGAACACGGGCGTGATGTAGAGGGTGAGCAACTGCGAAACCACCAGGCCGCCGACCACGGCCAAGCCGAGCGGGCGGCGTGCCTCGCCTCCGGCGCCGAGACCGAGGGCGATCGGCAGAGTTCCCATCAGCGCGGCCATCGTGGTCATCATGATCGGCCGGAAGCGCACCAGGCAGGCCTCGAAAATAGCGTCAGCCGGCGACGACCCGTGCTCGCGCTGCGCCTGGAGCGCGAAATCGATCATCATGATGGCGTTCTTCTTCACGATCCCGATCAGCATAATGACACCGACGAAGGAGTAGATATTGAGTTCGTCGTGGAAGATCAGGAGTGTCACCAGCGCGCCGAGACCGGCCGAGGGCAGGCCGGAGAGGATCGTGATCGGGTGGATGAAGCTCTCGTACAGAATGCCCAGCACCATGTAGATGACCAGGATGGCCATGAAGAGCAGAATGCCCATTCCTTGCAGGGACGATTGGAAGGCCGCGGCGACGCCCTGGAAAGTGGTCCGGATGGTGGCGGGCAGGTTCTCGCGGGCCATGTTCTCCACGCGCGCGACGGCGTCGCCGAGCGATATGCCGGGAGCGAGATTAAACGAGATCGTTACGGCGGGAAGCTGGCCGAGGTGCGCGACGGTGAGCGGCCCCAGGCCGGTCGTCAAACGGCCTACCGAGGAGAGCGGGATGAGCTTGCCGTGCGACGAACTCATATAGAGCATGCCGAGGCGGCTCGGATCGAGCTGGTACTGCGGCAGAAGCTCCATGATCACGTAATACGTGTCCACGGACGTGTAAATCGAAGAGACCTGGCGCGAGCCGTAGGCGTCATAAAGGGCATTCTCAACCTGGTCGGCGGTGACGCCCACGGCAGAGGCGCGGTCACGGTCGATATCGAGAGTGACCATGGGACTGGAAATCTGAAGGTCGCTGTTGACATCGAGGATGCCGGGCATATTCTTCATGCGCTTCTCGAACTCGATGGAAGAGGCGTAGAGTTCCGAGATGTCGGGGCCCTGCAGCGTGTATTGATAGAGGCTGCGGCTGATCTGGCCGCCGATGCGGATCAGCGGCGGGTTCTGCAGGTAGGTCCGGATGCCCGGGATGGCATTGAGCCTGGGCCGCAAGGATTCGATGACCTGCTCGGGGGTCATGGTGCGTTCCGTGCGGGGCTTCAGCCGGATGAAAATGCGTCCGGTGTTGCCGGAGGTGGTGGGGCCCCCGGTGCCGATGTTGGACGAGAAGGCGTCAACGTTGGGATCGTCGGAGAGGATGTCGGCCACCTTGGCCTGCTGCGCCCCCATGCCTTCGAAGGATACGTCCTGAGGGGCTTCGGTGTAGCCCGAAAGCTGCCCGGTATCCTGGTCTGGAATGAAGCCCTTGGGCACCATGCCGAACAGATAGATGGTGGCCACCAGGGTTCCGGCGGCCGTCAGCATGGTGAGCGCCTTGTGGCGAATCACGCCGCGCAGGGTCGATTCATAGAGCGAGCGCATACCCTCGAAAACGCTCTCCGATGCGCGGTAGAGCATGTTGTGGCGCTCGCCGGGAGGACTCAGGAAGCGGCTGCACAACATGGGGGTAAGGCTGAGAGAGACGAAACCGGAGATCAGGATGGCCACCATGATGGTGACGGCGAACTCGTTGAACAGCCGGCCCAGAATGCCGCTCATGAAAAGGACGGGGATGAACACCGCGGCGAGCGACAGGGTCATGGAGATGATGGTGAAGCCGATTTCGCGCGAGCCTTCGAGCGCCGCCTGCATGCGCGGCTTTCCCATCTCCATGTGGCGCACCACGTTCTCCAGCATCACGATGGCGTCATCCACCACGAAGCCGACGGAGAGCGTCAGCGCCATCAAAGAGAGGTTGTCGAGCGTGTATCCCAGCAGAAACATCGCAGCGAAGGTGCCGATGATGGCGAGGGGGAGCGCGAGGCTGGGGATAAGGGTGGCGGAAAAATTGCGCAGGAAAAGAAAGATCACCAGCACGACCAGGATGATGGAGATCAGCAGCGTGAACTTCACGTCGTTGACCGACTCGCGGATGGACTCGGAGCGGTCGTAGACGATATCGAGATTCACGGAGGGCGGCATCTGCTGGCGGAAGGTGGGAAGCAGCGCGCGGATCCGATCGACCACTTCGACGGTGTTGGTGCCGGGCTGCCGCTGCACCACCAGGGTGATGGAGCGGCGGTTGTTGAACCAACTGGCGACCTTGTCGTTTTCCACGCTATCCATTACGCGGCCCAACTGTTCGAGCCGCACCGGCGCGCCGTTGCGGTAGGCCACGATCAGCGGGCGGTATTTCTCGGCGCTTTCCAGTTGCCCGCTCGCCTGCACGGTAAAAGACTGCTTCGGACCCCACAGAGTTCCGGTGGGGAAATTGACGTTGTGCTTCTCGAGCGCGGCTTCCACCTCATCGATGGCGATGCCGCGGGCAGCCAGCAGGTTGGGATCGAGTTGCGCCCGGACGGCATACTTCTGCGCACCGTAAACACCCACTTGCGCCACGCCGCTGATCATGGAGATCCGCTGCGAGATCATGGTCTCGGCGTAATCGTCCACCTTGGAGAGCGGCAGCGTAGGCGAGTTGAGCGAGAGGTTGAGAATCGGCTGATCCGCGGGGTTGACCTTGCGCAAGGTGGGCGGGGTGGGCATTCCGGGCGGGAGGCGGCGCAACACGATGGAGATGGCTTCCTGCACATCCTGGGCGGCAGCGTCGAGCGGCCGGTCCAGGACAAACTGCAGGGTCACGCCGGTGCTTCCCCGGGTGCTGGTCGAGGTCATCGAGTCGAGACCCGGGATGGTCGAAAACTGACGCTCGAGCGGCGTGGCCACCGAAGCCGCCATCGTCTCCGGACTGGCGCCTGGAAGGCTGGCGTTCACCGAGATGGTGGGAAAATCGACGTTGGGTAAATCGCTGACCGGCAAACCCCGGTATCCGGCAACGCCAAACAGGACGATTCCGGACATGACCAGCGTGGTCATGACTGGCCGGCGGATAAAAAGCGCCGTTATACTCATCGCTCAGCGATATCTTAGCCGGATTCGCTCTCCCGCGATAGCGCTATCAGCGATTTCGTCAGGCCCAGAAAGCGCTCTCGAATGATCGTGGCGGCGGGGAACAGGCCATGCAGGTCGGACCGGCACAGCAACCGGACATCCGCGAGGTAGTGCTCGATGTAGAACCGGCGCCGGTCGGGGGAGACAGGGACCAGAAGCGCCCACAGGTTCAGCCGCGGAACCAGAAAGCGCTGCCATGCCCGCGGCAGCCAGTGAACCAGGGGCGTAAACAAGTGCTGCTCCACCGGAAACCAGCGGTTGGGCGTCTGCACCCAGAAGCCGCGGCCGACGCGCGCGACCTCCTTCGCGAACGCCCGCTGGCTGTGCGCATCGCCGACGTGTTCGATGACGGAGTTGCTGAAGACGAGGTCGAAGGAGCGGTCGCGAAACGGCAGCGCGCGTCCGTCGCCCGCCACCCAGCCCGCGGCGCCGCCCAGATCGCCCTTCGCCCTGGGGGTATTGAGCAGGATCACATGCGGCCGGATCGGGAGGAGTTCCCAGCAATCCGGGGTACCGCCGATATCGAGCACGCGCGTCTCCGCCGTGAGCCGGCACTCGCGGGCAAAGCGGGACATCCGCCTGCGGCGGAAATGGAGCGAGAGCGCGGTGAGCCAGCGGGTCAAACGAATAGGATACCGGGTCCGGGAGGAGGCCCGGGAGGGCTCTTGCTCTGATGTCGCATACACGCCCGGAAGGAAAAGGGGAAAAGGGGACAGACGCAATATTCGCTGGAGAGGAAAAGGGGACAGACGCAATATTCGCTCGTCTTTAGACGTCAGCCGCTGGTTTGACGCCTTCGCCGAACACGCGAATAGACGGACTTCACGTTCCACTCCCTCGTCACGTTTAGCGGATCGCATTCACGCCCTGAGAACGGACTACCACTAGGAGGTTTCGTCATGCCTAGGAAGAATCCACCTCACCCTGGACGCATTGTCAGGCAGGATTGCATCGAACCATTAGGGCTTACGATTACCGGGGCAGCCAAGGCTCTTGGCATCACCCGGCAGGCGCTCAATAATGTCGTAAACGGAAAAGCTGGGATTTCACCGGAAATGGCAGTCCGCATTTCGAAAGCGTTCGGCGGAACCGGAGATGTGGCTCCGGCTTCAGGCGAACTATGAGCTGGCAAGGGTCCGGCAAGCGAGATCGACGTCAAGCGGTACCGTCAAGCTTCGTGAGGTCTCAGGGATTCCGCTACACAACCTTCGCCCATGCTTAGACGTCAGCCGCTGTAAAGAAGCAGCCCTGAACGCCCCGACCTGTCGCAGACTCCGGTTCTTTCCTCGGACGCCCGCGCTCCCGTACTCGCAGGTTCTTCCCAACCCGCCGCTCCAGTTCGGCCACGAAGTCACGCGATCCAAACGGTTCTCCCGCCATCGTCGCGCGGCGCACCGATTCACACTCCCCGTCGGGTGATCCGGCCTCCAGAATTTCGGCCCACTCCTCATAGTTCCATTGGCCGAAATGTTCGATCCAGCCACTGCATAGCACGCCATCGCTGGCGATGGGCCGTACGTGAGCCCGAGCGCTCGACCAGGGCCACTCCACTGCGGTGGTCACTAACCCGGCACGCACGGGGTTCAACTCCACATATCGGAGCGCCGCCAGCAGGTGGGACGGGCCCATCGGACACGAGAAGAAGCGGTTTTGCCAGAGGTGGCCGCTGCGCCCGGCGGCGCGGTTCAAGGCCAGCGCATACTCGGAGTGAGCCCGTCCGAGAGCTTGCGCCAGCGATTCCCCTTTTTCCGGCACGGCGATAAGGTGCACGTGATTCGTCATGAGGCAGTAACCCAGAATCCGAAGGCCGCAGCGGTCGGCGTGCCCGCGCAGAAGTTGCAAGTAACGGTAGTGGTCGTCGGGCGACAGGAACACCTGCTGGCGATTGTTGCCGCGTTGGGTCACATGGTGTGGCACGTCCGCAATGACGACGCGGGCTCGGCGAGGCATAGAAAAGGATGGTGCCTCGGCCAGCCCGTTCCTCTCAGTAAGAAATGCGTCTGTCCCCTTTTCCCTCTCAGTAAGAAATGCGTCTGTCCCCTTTTCCCTCTGTAAGAAATGCGTCTGTCCCCTTTTCCGCCTTTTCCAGGAGCTCGGTAATTGGCAGACGGCCGCACCTTCAGCCGCGCGCGTGCCCGAACCTCGCCGGTATTTCTTTCACGAAGAAAGGAGGCGGCACTCGCGGGCGAAAGCCGGACATGCGCTTGCGGCGAAAGGAGAGCGAGAGCGCAGTGAGCCAATGGATCAAATGAACAGCATGCCGGGTTCGGGAGGACGCCGGAGCGATGCTCGCCTTGGATGGTACTCAGTAGTCCGTCGGGAAATTTCCCCATGGTAAAATACCACAGGATCCGGAAGTCTGGAGAGGATATGAAATCGCTGACCGCCCGCAGCACGCCGCACCAGCTGATTGCGCTCTTTCTGGTTCTAGCGGCATCGATCGGCGCCGTTACCTGGCGGTACCATGTCGGCCAGAGAAGGGCGATCGAAAGACAGGTCACCAGCCAACTGCTCACGGTCGCGGATTCCAAAGTTAAACAGATTTCCGAGTGGCTGTCCCTCCGCGTGCACGAAGTGTCTTCGCTGCTCGATAACCGGATGGTTGTGACGGTGATCGACCGCGTTGCCGAGAAGCGGGCGTCCCAGGCCGAACAGGCGGAGGTGGACGAATGGCTTGCAGCGATCTGCCGGGAGTTGCAGTTCGCCAACGCCACCCTGACGGACCGGCAGGGGAACCGCATCGCATCCGCCGGGCGGATCCTGGGTAACGCCGACCATATCCGCGGGCTGGCACTCGGGGTCATTCACTCAGGTGCCGTGCAGACTCGCGATCTGCACACGGAGCCCCGGGTGGGCAGCCATCTCGGGCTGAACATCCCGCTGCGGCTGGCGCCGGACAGTCCGATTTTCGGCGCACTACTGATAGCCATA
Source organism: Bryobacterales bacterium (assembly GCA_963796485.1). Classification (GTDB taxonomy): domain Bacteria; phylum Acidobacteriota; class Terriglobia; order Bryobacterales; family Bryobacteraceae; genus CAWCDJ01. Next base: position 1,316,626 of record CAWCLV010000001.1, on the reverse strand, counting down.
GAGCCGACGGATTATCTTTATCCGATGCTCGCCAACTGGCCGGTTCCGGTCAAGACCGGGGAGGTTCTGCTGGTGCGCCGGGAAGGCGATCAGGCGCTGGTACTGAACGAGCTGCGGCGGCGTCCGGGTTCGGCCATGAAAATGACGATCCCGATGAGCCGCGGCGAGATTCCGGCGATCGCGGCCTTGAACGGCGTCGAGGGCGTGATCCAGGGTCGCGATCTCGACGGCACCGCCCTGCTCGCCGCGGCGCGTGCGGTGCCATGGACGAACTGGCGGGTGGTGGCGCAGATGGACGCCAGCGAGGTTTTCGATCCTCTGTGGAAGCGTTCGCTCTCGCTTGCATTCCTCGCGCTGACTCTGGTGCTGGCCGCCGGAGGCGGAGTCTTCATCCTACTGAGGCGGCAGGAGCTGTCGTTCGACATTGCGCAGTCGAAGGCGAAGGCGAGTCTCCTTGAAAGCGAGAAGCGCTTTCGCAGCGTGGTGGAGAATGCGCCGGAAGGCATCCTGATGATCTCCGGCCTGGCTTACCGCTATTTGAACCCCGCGGCGGTCCGGATGCTCGGGGCCGACAGCGCGGAGGAGTTAATCGGCAGGCCGGCAGTGGAAGATGTGCATTCCGACGAGCGTGAAGCGGTCGCGCAGCGGATTCAGTCGGTAGAAAGCGGCCATCCCGCACCCGCGGTGGAGCGCCGCATGCTGCGCCGCGATGGCACGGAGTTTCGAGTCGAGGTGATGGCCGTGCCGATCGAGCACGATGGTCATCCCGCCGCGATCGCTTTCTACCGCGACATCACCGAGCGCCACCGCCTGGAAGAGCAACTGCGCCAATCGCAGAAGATGGAAAGCATCGGGCGCCTGGCAGGCGGAGTGGCGCACGACTTCAACAACATGCTGACAGTGATCAACGGGTACTCCGAGATGCTGCTGGAGGATCCGGCGATTGCGGCCGATGTGCGGGAAGTGATCCAGGAGGTCCGGGCCGCCGGCGAACGGGCCGGCGCATTGACGGGACAGTTGCTGGCATTCAGCCGGAGACAGCCCGCCGAGCCCAAACCGATCAACCTCGATGAATTCGTGGAGCACGAAAGCAGCATGCTGCGGCGCCTGATCGGGGACGATGTGGCGATTGAGATGCGGCTGGATCCGGAGTCGGTATTCGTGCTTGCCGACCGCGGGCAGCTACAGCAGGTGCTCATGAACCTGGCGGTGAATGCCCGGGACGCCATGCCGTCCGGGGGCAAACTTTTGATCGAGACCCGCCGGGAGCAGGTGGACCGCGCCCCAGCCGGCGCGCCGGACGTCGCACCCGGAGCGTATGCCGTGCTGGAAGTGACCGATACAGGCTCAGGCATGAGCCGGGAGGTGCTCGACCGCATCTTCGAGCCTTTCTATACCACCAAGAAGGTCGGCCACGGTACGGGCTTGGGGCTGGCGACCGTCTACGGCATCGTCCATCAAACCCGCGGGTTCATCGCCGTCGAAAGCAGCCCGGGGCGGGGATCCACCTTCCGCGTCTACCTTCCGCAAACCGAAAGCCGCCCGGAAGCGGCGGCGGCCGCCGCATTGGCCGGGCCGGCGCGGCAGGCGCGGGAGACGGTGCTGATCGTGGAGGACCAGGACCGCGTCCGGAAACTGGCGGGCGAAGTGTTACGGCGCCGCGGATATCACGTCAGGGAGGCTGCGAGCGGCGCCGCAGCGCTGGAGGTGGCCGGCCCGAAAGCCGAGGGGATCGACCTCCTGCTGGCGGATTGCGTGATGCCCGGAATGTCCGGAGTGGAGTTGGCGGAGATGCTGCGCCGGCGCCGCCCCGATCTGCCGGTGCTTCTGATGACCGGCTACGCTCCCGAAGCCATCGTCTCCCAGGTGCCCGAAGACCTGGAGGACTACCTGCGAAAACCATTCACGCCCGAAGAGCTGGTGCGGAGAATCCAGGACCGGTTGACCGCCCGGGCTCCCCGCTCCACCGTGCTCGTCATCGACGACGATGACGCGGTACGTAGCTTTCTGGCCATGACGCTCAGAAAAGCAGGGTACGACGTCAGCGAGGCGAGCGACGGGAGAGCGGGGATGCGCCTGCTGAGCAAGCAACCGGTCCACCTGATCATCACGGACCTGGTGATGCCGGACCAGGAAGGGCTGGAAACCGTACGGCTATTGCACGAAAGCAATCCGGAGATGCCCGTGGTGGCGATCTCGGGCGCGTTCGATGGAGCGTTTCTCAAGGCTGCGGGGATATTCGGTGCGCACCGCCTGCTGCGGAAGCCGGTGGAGGCGCAGGAATTGCTCGCCGTGGTCCGAGAGCTTACGGGGAAGCCGTAATCCCGGCTACGCTTTCAACTCGGCAACGATCTCGGCGGCGATCGCGCGGGCCCGCTCGAGTTCCCCGGTTGCGAGGCTGATGGCTCCGACCCGGGCGTGCCCTCCGCCGCCGTAGCGTTCGCAGATCGAAGCCAGGTTGTGGGTGGGCTCCTTCGCGGACCAGGGGTTGGATCCTACCGAGATTTTGGTTCGGAAGCTGGAGGGGCTGACCGAAACCGTATAGGTCGAGTTGGGGAACAGGTGGTAGGGGATAAATTTGTTGTATCCCTCCACATCGTACCCGTCCAGATCGAAGAAGACCACGCCATTGTCTTCGCGCGCGCGCTCCCGGATGACCTTCTTATTCTCCAGGTGGCGCTCATACAGGGGCGCGTAGAGGCTCTGGATTTCCGGTTCGGCCACGATCTCCTCCAACGTTCTGCTCTGCATCCAGCGGATGGTCTTTTGCACGATGTCGGAGCCTTTCGCCGCCTCGATCACCAGGGTCAGTTTCATCGCGGGAGCACCGAGTTCCACGGCGGTTTTTGCATCCGGATATTGCGCGCCGTCGATGATGATGGACCAGTGGACGAGGTCATCCAGATCGGGCGCGCGGAATCCGAAGCGATCGCAAGCGACTGCCGCGATGAAAGAGGCGCACGATTTGTAGCCGGGATCGTAGAGCTTGCGGCCGGAAGTATCGCGCCGGTAATGCTCGGCGTCTTCGGGCGTCAGGAAGGCGCTCTGATGGTGATCGAACCACCAGGTCAGCTTCGGGTTGCTCGAATACTTAAAATCGACGATGGCGTTTTCATCGCCATCGAACAGATCCGCATCGAACAGCTGAGAGGCTTTGTGGGCCATCCCCGTGTAACGGAACTCCGCATCCGGGTGAATTGCCCCCGCGATGAATCGGCTGAAGAAGGCAGCAGAGGCCGCTCCGTCGAAACAGTGGTCGTGGTACAGCACTCGTTCCAGCATCGATAGTTGAGGAAAACCTACCAGGATGCCTGAACCGGAGCGAAATTGCAAGCGAAATTACGTACGTTGTCGATTTCGAGCGTAATCAATTCTGATAACAGAAGACCGCGGCGGGGCCGTCCGGCTGCTTCCATACGACGGTGGAGGCCGGCTTCCCTGCGCCGAGGTGCACGGCTTCTTCCGCGATCCACGGCACCCGCGGAAAGCATTTGACCCAGATTGGCCCCGGTGTGGTTTTCGCGAGCGCGATCAGTTGCTCGGTGGGGGCCGCACGTTCCAGGAACTGCGCGCGCTTCTTCACCCAGAGATAGCCGACGTTGTGCGCCAGGAGTGCGAGCGCGAGGGCGGCGGTGGCGGCGCGCCGGTCGAGAGTGGAAAACGCCAGCCCGACCAGCATCGCGAGGCCCACGCTGGCGAGGTAGGTCTGGCGGCTGGGGATTTCGGTGGAGTACGTCAGGAAGATATACGGAACCAGCGCAACCGGAATCCACGCCGCGGCGAACAGGGCAAGGCGCTTCGTCTTGAGGTCTCCGCGAAACCAGATCAGCACGGCGGCGGCCCAGCCCCAGATCCACAGAACGCGCCCGAAACCGCGCGGCCACGTGATCCAGAAGGGGGCGTGGAGCGAAAAGCTGCCGTCGGAAAACCGGAACGAACGGCCAAGGAAAATGGATCCGGTCATGAGGGCCGCTAACGCCACGTAGGGCGCCCAATCGCGCCAGTTTCGGCGGCCGGGCGCCGCCAGCAGAAAGAGCGGCAGGAAAATGACGGCGGATTCTTTGGAGAGCAGGGCGAGGGCAAACAGCAGGATGCCAATCCGGCGGCCCCGCATCCAGCACAAGAGCGCCGCCGCGCCGAACAGAAACATCCAAAGCTCATTGATGGCCGTGAACCACATCACCGCTTCCTGGTGGCCTTCCGCTACGGCGAAGAATGCCGCGGCCCAGAAGGCGGCGGTTCGCATGCCCGCCCAAGTCCGGCAGATGCCGTAAACGAGCCACGTGTTCACGATGTGCAGGACGAGGCTGACCAGGTGGTAGACCCAAGGGGTGAGCGCAAACGCCTTCCACAACAGGTACATGCTCCAGACGCTGGTCGCCCGCGCCTGGAACGCGCTGTGGAAGAGGAGGCTCCAGACATGCGAAGGTGCGCCGAGCAACTGCGCCTGGGCCAGGCTGGGGTAATCGTCTTCGATCAGCGGTATGCGCAGCAAGGGCGCGTACGCGATGCAGCAAAGCAGCGCCAGGAGAATCAGGCGGGTTGACGGGCGGAAGCGATCCAACCCGCAGTATAGCCGTTTGAGAAGTGCGCCCGGCGCGTTCGTCACCGTGGTCGACCGTGCGCGGCAACCGGCCCGCTCACTAAGCCATGACCTTGAGGAACGCGGCTTCGAACCTCCTCATTTCCTCGGGCGTGCCGATCGTGACGCGCACGTAGGTCGGCCAACTGGGCCACACGCGGCCGATGTAGACGTTCTCTTTGCGCATGGCGGTGATGATTTCACGACCCGGGCGATGCACATCCAGCATGAACTTGTTCGAGACCGAGGGCACGTAGTGGAAATTGTGTTTGTCGAGGAACGAGAAGACGCCGGCGCGGGTATCGGCGATAATCTTGCGGCGTTTAGGCACCAGGTCTTGGACCTTCAGGCTGGCGCTGGCGCCGGCCATGGCGGTGATGGGCAACATGCTGGCGCTGTAGCCGGAGAGTTTCGCCAGCAAATCGGGACGTGCCATCGCCACCCCGGCGCGAATGCCGGCCATGCCGTAAATTTTGGAGAACGTGCGCAGCAGGACCACGTCTTTGTCCCGGGCCACGAGGTCGTTGCACATCGGGTCGCCGCTGATGTGGATGTAAGCCTCGTCCAGCAGGATGATCGCGCCTTTCGGCTTGTTTTCGACCAGCCATTCGATTTCGGCTTTCGGCGTGGTCGTGCCGGTGGGGTTGTTCGGATTGCAGACGTAGATCAGCCCGGTATTGGGGCTGGCGGCGGCCATGGCCTTCACGTCGTGCTTGTAGTCCTTGGTGAGGGGTACGTTGATGACCTTGGAGCCGATGAAGCGCGCGGCCACCACCGGAGCCTCGTAGCTGGGATCGGCGACGACCAGCGGGCGGTCCGGCCCGGTGAAGGCCAGCACCGACTGGTGCAGCGGGCCGCTGGAACCGGCGAAGGCACGGACGTAGCTCGACTTCAAGCCCTCCTGCCCGGCCATGAGATCGACAAAATTGAAGGTTTCCTCGTAGCGGTAACGGCCCCCGTACTTGACCATGGAGTGGATCGCCTCGGCGGCCTCGTCGCAGGGGCCGAGCGGATTCTCGTTGGCATCGATCTTGACCGCATCGGGCGGGATCGGCTCGCGAATGGCGGAGAGTTGCGCCAGGGCCGCCTCGTTGTAGAATGGCAGCGCGGCGCCGGCGGTCATCATGGCGACGATCCGGCCGAAGTTGCGGCGGGAAAAGCCGCGTTTCAGGAAATCCTGCTCCTGTTCCCGGGTAAGGACGTTCTGCATAAGCTCCCCTCGTGCTGTCAGCGGAAGTAGATTACCAGTTTCGGGACCTGCTGTCGATTGAAAACATTCGCTTTTCGCGCGGGGGTGAAACGAACCGGCGGTAGACTAACAGATATGCGCCTTATCGCTCTGGCGGCGCTTGCCGCCGTAGCGGCTTCCGCGCCTTCCCAGCCGCATCTTCGGTTTGATATCTCCTGGCCGCAGGCGGCGGATGGCCGCGTGGTCCTGATCCTGGCCAATCGCAACGAGCGGGAGCCCCGATTTCAGATTTCCGAGGGGCTGCAAAGCCAGCAGATGTTCGGTGCGGATGTGGAGGGGGCGCGCTCCGTCACCATCGACGGCGCGACCCTCGGGTATCCGCTGGAGAACCTGGCCGATGTGCCGGCCGGCGAATATTTCGTGCAGGCCGTTCTCAACCGTTACGAGACCTTTCACCGCGCCGACGGCCACACCGTCAAGCTCCCGATGGACCAGGGCGAGGGACAGCAGTGGAACCGCAAGCCGGGCAACCTGTACAGCGAACCGGTGAAGCTGAAGATCGACCCCGCGGCCGATGCGCCGGTGCGGATCGAACTCACCAAAGCGATTCCGCCGGTAACCTCGCCGAAGGACACGAAATACATCCGGCACGTGAAGATCGAAAGCAAACTGCTCAGCGCGTTTTGGGGGCGCCCGATGTATTTGGGCGCGGTCGTGCTGCTGCCGGAAGGGTTCGACCAGCATCCGGAGGCGCGCTACCCGGTGCTGTACAACCAGGGGCACTTTTCCCCCACCTTCGAGGGCTTCCGCACAGAACCGCCGCCTGCCAGGGCGTCGATGGGGGCCGAGTATGCCTACAAGCTCTACCAGGACTGGTCGAGCGGCCGGCTGCCGCATATGCTGGTGGTGCTCACGCAGGATGCGAACCCGTATTACGACGATTCTTACGCGGTGAATTCGGCGAACGCGGGGCCGTATGGGGACGCGTTGCTCGAGGAACTCTACCCCTACGTGGAGCAGAACTTCCGGGCCGTCGGGCAGCCCTGGGCGCGCATGCTTTACGGCGGCTCGACAGGCGGGTGGCGCACACTCGCGTTACAGGTGCTGCACCCCGATTTCTTCAACGGCGCATGGGTTTTCTGCCCCGACCCCATCGACTTCCGGGCGTATTCGCTGATCGACCTCTACCAGGACGACAACGCATTTTACGCGAAGAGCGACTGGAAGAAAGTGCCGATCCCGATGGAGCGCACGCCGGACGGCAAAATTCTCTCCGACATGGAGGATGCCATTCGCTATGAGCGCGTTCTCGGGACGAAAGGGCGCTCCGCCGAGCAGTTCGACGTCTGGCAGGCGGTATACAGCCCGGTGGGCGCGGACGGATACCCGCAAATGATTCTGGACCCGAAGACCGGCGCGATCGATCACAAAGTGGCGGAATACTGGAGGGAGCATTACGACCTGGACGCGATCATGCAGCGCGACTGGAAGACGCTCGGGCCGAAATTAACCGGCAAGCTGCGCTTCGCGGTGGGGACGGGCGATAACTATTACCTGGATCGCGCCGTGAAGCTTACGGAGACATTTCTCGAAGGCACGAAGTATCCCGGCAACGGGCCGTATTACGCCGGGTCGTTCGACTACGGGGTGGGCTTTGGGCATGGTTACACCGGCGGCGGTTCCCTGCCCCTCGGCGTGGCCAACCGGACGCTGCTGCAGCGGATCATGCCCGAGGCTCAGGAGTGGATGCTGAAGACCGCGCCGCAGGGGTCGGACGTAAAGAGCTGGCGCTATTAGTCAAGTAGGGCAGGCCTCCCGGCCTGCCCGGTTTGAAAGCTTCCTGTCAGACCCGAATTTCTTCGCCGGCAGGCTCCATTTCGGGTTGCGCTTCCCCACTGCGAATCATGCTCCAGCGGACGCCGAAGGGGCCGATGATTTCGAAAATGATCACGGCCGCCAGCACGATCGCGGTGACGCGCGGCGCGAGGTCCGGGAGGCGCTCCCGCAAGGCGAGCGTCAGCCCGATGGCGAGGCCCGCCTGCGCGCACATGGAGGTAGGAAGCTGGAGCCGGACCTGCCTTTCCGCTCCGGCCGCCGCAGCGCCTAGGAACGATCCGGCGACTTTGCCAACCAGCCGTGCGGCGACATACGCCGCGCCGGCCAATCCGAGAGAGGGCAGCAGCGACAGGTTCAGATCCGCACCGGCCAGAACGAAAAAGATGGCATAGAGCGGGGGGTCGGTTTTCGAAAGGCTCTCGAGAAAACGCCGGCTGCGTGCGGAGAGGTTGGCGACCGTCGCGCCCACCGCCAGGTTCGTCACCATGGGGGAGAGGTGCAGCAGGTCCGAGAGGCCGACGCACAACAGCACGCATCCGGCGAGCAGAATCAGGCGTTCGCCATGCTCCACCACGCGGGCGGACCATGCTGCCAGGAGGAACCCGGCGATGTAACCGAGGGCCGCGGAGCCAACCAGTTGCCAGACCAGCGGGCCCAAGACCGTGATTGCCGAGGACACGCTCCATCCGCCGGAGTGGGAAGCGAACCGGATACCGGCCACGGCAAGATTGAAGGCGATCAGGCAGAGCAGGTTGTCCAGGGCAAAAACGCCGGTGAGCACTTCCGTGAGCGGGCCCTTGGCGTTGCATTCGCGCAGGACCATGAGAGTGGAGGCAGCCGCTGTCTCGATGGCCAGGGTGCCGAGCAGCAGGGAGGACGGCCAGTCCATTCCCACATAGCGCAACGCCGCTGCGACCGCCGCCGCCGCCATTGCGGATTCAACCACGGTGATGGTTGCGATCTTCCGCCCGATCCGGCGGAAGTGATCGAATTCGAAGACGGTCCCGATGGAGAAGAGGATGAGACCGAGGGCCACTTCGCTCAACGCGTGCAGGGCCGAGAGGTTATCGGGGCTGACCCAACCGGTTACAGAGGGGCCGAGGGCGATGCCGGCCAGGAGGTATCCCGTGACTTCGGGCACGCGCAGCCACTTGACCAGATGGCCGGCGAGAAGCGCCAGCAGCAAAATTACGCCGAGCGATCCGATGTCGTTCACGGCTGGAGAAGCACCTCGAGCTCTTTGCCCTCCCTGACCAGCGAGAGGACGACCGGGCGCCCATTGAGATTGCTCAACAGCTTCACGGCGGCCCTGGGCTCGGCCACGGCGGCGGATCCAACCCGGCGCAGCACGTCACCCGGCAGGACACCCGAGCGTTGCGCGGAGCTATCCGGGGAAACGGAAGCGACCGTCACGGCGCCGGGGGCGGGCCCCATGGCGAGCGCCAGGCCTGCCGGGGTCTCCGCCGGCGCGTTTTGCAGGTCGGCCGGGCGCAGATCCGCCGTCATCCGCCGCCGGCCGCGGAGGATTTTAATCTCGTGAGGGTCGTCCGGCGCGTTAGCAAGGCTCTCCAGGCCGGCTTCGCCCGCGACCTCGACGCCGTCCACGGTGTTGAGGATGTCGCCCGGGCGCAGGCCGGCCGAATCGGCAGCGGAGAGTTTCCAGACCGCGGCGACCCGGACACCTCCGGCGGAGGCGGCTACCCGCATGCCGTACTGCGCCTGGAGCCGGTCGTTCAGGGTTACCGGCTTTCGCAGGGCCTCCTCGATGCTGGAACCGGCAATCACGGTGGGCCGGCCGTCGCAGGTGGCGATGAACCCGAGAAGCTGGCCGCGAAGGGTGAAGAGCCCACCGCCGACGAGCGAATTCGAAAGGGGCGCGCTCGATTGAACCTCGTCGTAAGCGAACGAGCCGCAGGAGGCAACCGCGCGCCCCTGATACAGCCCATGAGCGAACACAAGCTGCCGGTCGCGGTTCTTGGCGATCGCGAGCACCCATTCGCCGGCTGCCGGCGGCGCGGGGGCTCGAAAGGCGGGGATGACAGCGACCGGCTCCTTCGCGGGGACGAGGACGAAGGGCACCGTTGCCGGGGCGGGGGTGAGGATCTCATCCCGCGATCCCCAGACCAGACCGCTCGATCCGGTGCGATTCAGAAAGACGAGAGACGAGGCAACACGATCGGCGGCATTGGTCAGATAGCCGCTGAGATCCTGGAGGCGGCGCTCCTCCGTCATCTGCTGCAGACGTTCCAGATCGACGACGGGCGTCTTCCGCGGGGTCGGCACAGCAGGCCGCAAGAGGATCCCGACCGCCAGGACGGCCACGGCGGCGGCCAGCAGAATGAGAGCGTATTTCCGATCGTAGGCGCGGGTCAATACTTCACTGTACCGGCAATCCCCTGCTTGCTGTATATCCCGTAACGGAACGAAAAAGGAAGGTTTTACTGAGTAGGGAGGGCCACCTGGCCTGCCCCCGCGGCCGACCCGGCTTTGCCGGGCCGGCTGGACAGGCCAGGAGGCCTATCCTACCAGGTTCTTCTCGAATAGGGCGAGGATGCGCTTGTATTCGTCGGCCCAGCTGGTGGGCTGGATGAAGCCATGGTTCTCGACGGGGTAGACGGCGAGGTCCCAGTTGGGCTTGCGCAGTTCGATCAGGCGCTGGACCAGGCGCACCGTGTCCTCGAACTCCACGTTGGTGTCCACCATGCCGTGGCAAATCAGCAGCGCGCCTTTCAATCCCCCGGCGAAATAGATGGGGGACGAGCGCTTGTACGCCTCGGGGTCGCTTTGCGGCACGTTGAGGATGTCGGACGTATAGCCGTGGTTGTAGAGCGCCCAATCGGAGACCGGCCGTAAGGCTGCGCCCGCCGCGAAAACGTCGGGCTGGGTGAACATGGCCATCAGGGTGATGAAGCCGCCGTAGCTCCCGCCATACACACCGATCCGCTTGGGGTTCACACCGTGCTCGGCAACAATGTACCTGGCGGCATCCACGATATCATCGAGGTCTTTGCCGCCCATGTGCTCATAAATTGCGGTGCGCCAGTCGCGGCCGTGGCCGGCGGAACCGCGGTAGTCCACGTCGATCACGAGGAAGCCGCGCGCCATCAGGATGTGGTCGAACATGAACTCGTGGTAGTAGGTGGACCACTTGCGGTCCACGTTCTGGAGGTATCCCGAGCCATGGACGAAGACGACGGCGGGGCCGCCCTTCGGGAAATTCGCGGGCTTGAACAGGCGGGCCGGCACCTGCACGCCGTCGCGTGCGGTGAAGGTCACGATCGGCACGTCTTTCCAGGGGTACTGCCAGAATTCGGGCGCGGGCGAATCGGTCAACTTCTTCGCGTCGGCATGCGCGCGGGTTTCCTGCACGTAGAGTTCGGGCGGCTTGTTGGTGTAGGAGTAGACGTCGGCGATCCAGCGGTCGTCGGGCGAGACGACGGCGGCATGCCTGCCGGCCGCCGTGGTGATCCGGGTGAGCGGTCCGCCGTCGCCGGGCATTTCGTAAAGCTGCTGCTCGTAGAGGCTGTCTTTGGTGGCGGTCACCCAGAAACGCCCCTTGTCCTGCGACTGCCGCACGTTGAGCACTTCCCAGTTGCCGGCGGTGAGGGCACGCGGTTCGCCGCCCTCATAGGAGACGGCGTACAAATGCGACCAGCCGGTGCGCTCGGACTGGAAATACACCTCGCGTCCGCTCTTCATCCAGCCCAGGGTGTTGGCGCCGGGGCCGCCGATCCAGGCGTTGTCGTGGTCGCTGGCGAGCACGCGGATCTTGCCGGTGGCTGGGTCGAGCGCCAGGATCCAGCGGTCTTTGTTGTCAGCCGCGCGGGCCATCAGGACCGCCTTTGTGCCGTCCTCGCTCCAGACCGGCTGGGTGAGGCGAACGCCGCGGTCTTTCTGCCCCGCGTCCACCCATTTCACGTCGCCCGTGACCGCGTCGAGGATGGCCAGCCGGAATTTCGACTGGGTGTCGCCCACGTTCGAACGGCCGGGAATGTCTTCGGTGTAGGCCGATTCGGTGATGTAGTTCGGGATTACGGTGTTCCTGGCGGTTCCGGATTCAACGATCGCGGCGACTACGTACTTTTCGTCGGGCGATAGCTCGAGCCCGGCGACATTCTGGCGAGGCTGCAAGGTGAAGGGCTTGCGCGGATTCTCCTTCTTGCGGCGCGCCTCCTCCTGATCGTGCAGGGTGGTCTTCTCGCGGATGATCTCGAGGAGCTCCTTTTGTTCCGTCTTGAGGTATTCCTGGCTCGGCGTGCCCTTCTGGGGCTCGCCCGTGGGCGTCGCGGGCTGCGGAGCACCGCCGCGCCCGCCGAATCCACGACCACCCGCTGCGGCGGCTGGTGCGGGAGCGCCCGCCGCGCGGATATCGGTCATCTGCACCAGCCCGGCGCCATCGAGCGACATCACGTAGAGGTTGTTGGCCCGGGTAAAGGCGATGCGCTTGCCATCGGGCAGGAACCGGGGATTGGCCTCGGGATCGGTGGTCCGGGTGATCTGCCCGGTCTTGCCGGTCTGGCGATTGTAGAGGAACAGGTCGCCCCCGCTGGCGTAAACCGTGAGGCGATGGTCCTTGGAGGTATCGCCGAACGCCGGCGGCGCCAGGCGCGCTTCTTCATCCGAGAGCTCCCGCAGGCCGGAACCGTCGCGGTTCACCACCCAGGTTTCCATGGGGTCGGTTTCCTTCCGGGTGTGCTCTTTCCACTCGAAGTACATTTCCCGGCTGTCGCCCGACCAACGGACCTGGGCGGGTTCGTAGCCGACGAGTTCCGGGCCCCGCATGATGTTGTCCATGGTCAGGGCGAACCGTTCGGCGGGCTGGGCCTGGAGCAGAAACAGGGAGATGCCCAGGGGAAGGAGAAGGTTGCGCATTACATTGCATGATAACGCGGACGTTATGCATCCCCGGCGGGGCGGGCGGCGTATTAGCTTATGAAAGCGGAGGTCGTATGAGGTTCCTGCTGGCGGCTTTGCTTACCGGATGCGCCTGGGCACAGACACCGAAAGTGGAAGAGATCATGTCCCGGGTCGGGATCAATCAGGCACGGTCGCTCGAAGAGCGTCAGAACTGGGTGTATACCCAGAAGCAATTGCTGAAAATGGTGCGGGGCAATGGCCGGATCGCGCGCGAGGAGCACCGCGAATACGTGGTCACTCCCAAAGTGCGCGGCGTGGGGAAGAAACTGGTTCATTTCGAAGGGAAATACGATGACCACGGCCGCGAGCACAGCTACGACAAGCCAGGCTACGAGTACAAGGGCACGGACATCGACGGCCAGATCCTGGACGGAATGTCGAAGGACATGACGGACAACCGCAGTTCCCGCGACGGCGTGGATCACAGTTTGTTTCCCCTCACCTACCATGAACAGTTGAAGTACAACTTCAAGCTGGTGGGGAACGAGGAATTCCATGGGCGCCAGGTGTACCGCATCTCGTTCGAGCCCAAGCCGCATCAGGATTTCGACAATTCGATGTGGAAGGGCGAGGCGCTGATCGATGCCGCGGAGTACCAGCCGGTGCTGGTGACGACCAAAATGGCGCGCGGGCTTCCGCTGGTGGTGAAGACGGTGCTCGGGACGAATCTGAAGGGCCTGGGTTTTTCAGTGACGTATCAGAAGTTCGCGGACGGTGTCTGGTTTCCGGTCAGCTACGGCGGCGAGTTCGACATCCGGGCGGTATTCTTCTACAAACGGATGATTTCCGTATCGATGCTGAACACGGATTTCCGCCATACCGACGTGACGAGTAACGTAGCCTTCGCAACGGAACAAAAGTGACCGGAATTCAGATCGCGGAAAGCAGCGGGTATGATTTCGACTCGCTGGTGCGGCGGCACCAGTCGATGGTGTTCAGCTTCTGCTATCACTTCCTGCACGACCGCGACCTGGCGGAGGAGGTGGCGCAGGAAGTGTTCCTGGCGCTCTACCGCAACCTGGCGAGCATTCAATCTGGAGAACACGCGGTGTTTTGGCTGAAGAAAGTGGCGGTGCAGAGGTCGATCGACGCGGCGCGGCGCAGGAGCCGGCATCCGCAGGTCGCGCTGGAACAGGTCCCGGAGCCGGCATCGCCGCCTGCCGCGGGCGATCCGATGCTGGGCGGAATGCTGCGGCGGCTGGTGGCGGCGCTGCCCGAGACGCCGCGGACGGTGATGATCCTGCGATATCAGGAGGACCTGGACCCAGCCGAAATCGCCGCCGTTCTGGAGATGCCGTTGGGAACCGTGAAGAGTCATTTGCAGCGTTCGCTGGCGCTGCTCCGGGAGAAGCTGGAGCGGCGCGGCGTGGGAGAAGCGTAATGGATTGGCTGGAACAGGAATTGAAACAGGCGCTGGGGCGGAAAGAGCCGTCACCAGGCTTTGCGGAGCGGGTGCGGGCGGCCGCGCAGAAGCGCCGCAGTATTGCCATGCCGAGATGGGTCCCAGCCGCGGCGGCAATCGTGGTGATGGTCGGCGGCGGCACCGCCTATCGCGAATACGAAGGCCGCATGGCGAAGCAACAGGTGATGCAAGCGATGCGCATCACCGCGGGCAAGCTGAACCGCATTCAATCGCAGATCAAACAGGTGAGACCGTGAAACGCACTGCTATCGTGCTGCTGGCGCTCGGCCTTTCGGCTGCCGCCCAACAGTTCAAATTCAATTTCGATCAACTGGCCGCGAAGGCCTCGGATTCGGTGGATCTGTCGTTGAACGGATCGACCCTGCAGTTCGCCGCGAAGTTCCTGGACGATAAGGATTCCGACGAAGCCAAAGTCAAGAAGCTGATTGCCGGCCTGCAAGGGATTTACATCCGCAGCTTCGAGTTCAACAAGGACGGGATGTGGTCGCAGGCCGATGTGGATGGAGTCCGGAACCAGTTGCGTGCCCCGGAGTGGTCGCGCATTCTGGGGTACATGAGCCAGGGAGAGGGCGAGACGTCGGAGGTGTACGTCCGCTATCAGGAGAAGAAGATCACTGGGGTGGCGATCCTGGTGGTGGAGCCGCGCGAGTTCACGGTGGTGAACATCGCGGGCCCCGTGGACCTCGACTCGCTGGCCGACCTGACGGGCCATTTCGGCGTGCCGAAGTTGGAGAAGAGGCCGCAGGAACGTAAGGAGGAGTAGCCGCAGTACGCTGGAGCCTTCACGCTCCGCACCGCACCGCAGCTTTCGCCTGCCCGCTCCGAACGAATCGTGCCCGGTGCGCCCGCGCCCTCACGGTCGCGGCTCTGTGAAACGGCTCTGCCCGGGGCCGGCCGTCCCGGGCGACCCGGCGGGTACGCGGGGCCATACCCATGAGAGAACATACCATTGTCCGGCCGCATCACAGGGAAATTCCGGCAAATTCCTTGCATTCAAATTGAAATCGTCATACCGTAATAACGGAATTGTCACGATTTTGTAATTTTGAGGACTCATGCGGCGAATCGCAGCCGGGCTTATTTTCGCCACCGCATTGTTGGGGTCGTCCGCGTCCAATTCGACCGGGAGTTTTCCTGGGTCGAATGTTACGCCCTCGATAGACGGCCGATCACACGTACTGAAGCTCAATTCCCTGGTAATCCCGGCATCCCCCGCGACAGGATTGTTCCTCAAAGCCCGGATCGATGGGGGCCCGACCCTCAGGTTGCTGCTGGATAGTGGAGCGCAGAATATCGTGCTATCCAAGCGCGCTGCGGCAAAGTCGGGCTATTCCGGCGGCGCCGAGCTCGACCTGGTCGGTGCGGGTGAATCGACCAGCGTCGCGAGAATGGCCACGGCCGGCAGCGTGGCAATCGGCGATCTGGAATTCCACGATTGTGCGCTGATCATCGTTGACCACAAACTGCTGGATGGGATCGACGGCGTGATTCCGCTGTCGCTTTTTTCGAACTTCCTCGTGCGACTGGATATTCCGGGGAAGTCTCTTCAGCTGCAGCCATTCCCGGCGGACTCCCGGATAGAGGCCGGCGATGCGCACCAGGCGCGCTCATCCAACGACCTCTTGTTTATCAAGGGAGTGCTGAACGACTCCAGCGAGGGGTACGTACTGCTGGATACCGGGGCGCTCTATAATGCCATCTCCGAACGCACGGCGCGAGCTCTCCGACTGCCCCGCCTGTTCTCCTCGCCCTTGCCGGTACAGGGCGGCACCGGCACGCTGGACGCGAGAATGTACTCTGCGGAGGTGCGGTTCCGGTTCGGTTCCCAGGTGCTGCAGGCAAGTGAAGTGCTGGTCCTGCCGCTGGATCAAATGGAACGATACCACCGCCTGGAAGTAGCAGGCGTCCTGGGTTTCCCGGCCTTGCGCGACTCGGTTCTTTGTATCGACTACCGCACAGGGCTGGTGAGCATCGCAGAAAAATAGTTGGAGGCCGGCTGACCTCGCCGGCCTCCGCGAAAAACGCCGGATCAGAAGTTCAGCCGCAGGGCTAACTGGATCTGCCGGTTGGTCCCGAGACCGATCTGATTCGACACAGTGGAGTTAAGCGCGCCGAAGTTGCCCCCCGCCGTGGCCGGGGTAAATGCCTGGCCGGGCTGGAGTCCGGAGGCCCCGGGGCCGCTCGGAACGATCTGCTGGAGCCGGAGGTTGCCCGGGTTGGTGAAATTGGCATGGTTCAGGAGGTTGTAAATCTCCGCCCGGAACTCGACGTTCTTTCGTTCGCCGAACGGGAACTTCTTTCCGAGAGTGAGATCGAGTTGACTCAGGCCGGGACCGGTCAGGCTGTTTCGTGACGAATTGCCGAAGGTTCCCGGGAGCGGAATCGAGAATGCCGCCGGGTTGATCCAATTCAAGCCGTTTTGCAGGTATGGGTTCACGCCGGCGACGACGTCGGGACGCCGTACGTTCCGGCTGTTGCCGCCGCCCGGGGTGTTGATGACCGGTACGGTCATCACTTCTCCGCCGACGACCACCGGGTTGGCGTAGATCTTGCCGTCCCGCTTATCCTGGTATACGTAGTCCGGCCGGGTGATCAGCACATCGATCGGCACCCCGGTCCGGGCATTCATCACACCGCCGAGCTGCCAACCGCCCAGAACCGCGCTTGCCAGCGGTGAAGCCTGTTGCAGATACTTCTTCCCTTTTCCGAAGGGCAGTTCGTAGAGCGCCGTCATGTTGAAGCTCTGGCGGATATCGAAGTTGTTGCTGCCGTGGTCGGCATTGAAGTTGTAGGGATCTCCGGCCGTATTGGCTTCGTTCGATCCGCCCGAATTGCCGATGCTGTGCCCCCACGTATATTGAAGTCCGAGGGACAAGCCGGAGCTGTACCGCCGGTTGGCCGTGACCTGCATCGAGCTGTAATAGTCTCTGCCGCCGCTGGTCTTGTAGTCGATCTCCGCGAAACGGTTTCCGAACTCCCGGTTGACGATTGCCGCGCCGGTCGTCGGATTCATGTCGAGGCTCACGATCTTATTCGTGATGCTGCGCAGGAAGAGGTTGCGTCCCTGGGATCCGACATAAGCGACCGTGAGAACCGTTTTATCGGGGAGTTCCTGCTGTACCGAGGCGGTGTACTGCAGGATGCGCTCGGGGATGGTATAGCCCGGGGCGTAGGCGCGCGGCTGAAAGCCCAGGTTCGGATCGTTAATGTCATAGGACGCGTAGATCTGGCCGGTGTTCAGCGGGTACGCTAACAGTGGGCCCGAACTGATGGTCTTCCCGATGCGATCGTTGGCCTCCGGCTGAAGCTGATCTTCCGTCTGCCCCGGACCGTAGTAGAAACCCGATCCGACCCGGAATACCGTCTTACCGTTGAACCGCGCGGGCGACCAGGCGAATGCCAGGCGAGGGCCGAAATTGTTCTTGGAAGAGTGATACCACTCCTGGCTATACCCCGAAAAAATCGTGCCCTGAGCCATGCTGAACCAGACATCCTTATTGCGGGTCTCATGCAGCGGCTGGTAGTATTCGTACCGCAGGCCGTAACTCATCGTCAGCGTGGGAGTGATCTTCCACTCATCCTGCGCGTAAAAGATGTAGTAGTTCTGCCGCATGTGCGCCACGCCGGAGAGCCCCGTAAACGGACTCTTCGCGCTCAGGTCGCCATTGAAGGCGATCGATGACGGCTGGTTGGCAAGGAACGATGTGACGTTCGAGAACGAGTAGGTCGTGCCTCCGAGTTGATCGTTGTACAGCGTAATGGCACGAACCTCCGCTCCGAACTTCATGCTGTGGCTGCCCCGGAGGACGCTCAAATTGTCGAGGTACGAGGTCGAGTAATCCGTGTATGGCGCGCCGCGGCCGTTGAACGAGCTGCTGAGACGGATCAGCCCACTGGGAATGGCAAGACCGGCGCTGCCGGACTGACCGGCTATCCCGCCGAGGGCCACGCTGCCGCTCAGATTGAGGGTCACGCCGTTAATGTCGGCGTTCGGACTCGGCCCGGGAATCCCTTCGACGCGTGTCTTTGCGCCGTTGAAACCGAACTTGGTTTCATTTACCACTGACGGGCTGAGGATCTGGTTCAGGCTGAGCACCCCATTCTGGGGAACGATACTCGTGGCGTAAATGCTGCCGGTCGAGTTTTGCGTTTGCGAGGACTGGCCCTGATCGCGGAAATACCTGACAAAGAGCCGAAACTTATCGTTCAGCGTATAGTCGAATCGCGCGCCACCCGAATTCTCCGACACGCTGGAGGGTGCGTTGACGTTCACGATGTCGAGGTTCGGATCGGACGAGGGTGTCTGCCCTACAGGAAACGCCGCAAGCAGGGGCTGGATGGCCGGTACCGCCTTGGCCCGCGCCGCCGCGCTCAACGTGCTTTCCACAATCGGCGAACTCGTGTTCTGGCGCAGGCCCTCATAGCTCATGAAGAAGAATAGCTTGTCCTTTTTGATGGGTCCGCCAACCGAACCGCCGAACTGATTCAGCCGCAGCTTCGACTTGACGGACTTATCGAAGAAATTCCGCGCGTCGAAGTCATCGTTCCGGATGTACTCGAAAAGGGAACCGTGCGGATCATTCGACCCGGACTTCGTAATGAAACTGATCTGGCCGCCCGTGCCGGTGCCGTATTCAGCCGGGTAGTTGCTGCTGTCCACCCGAAACTCCTGAATGTTTTCCAGGCTCTGCTCCAGCCGGAAAAGCGACGTCGTTTCGCCGTTCAGATTACCGGGCGAAGCGTCCACGATGTTGCTGCCTTCCACGCCGTCAAACCGAATAATGTTTTCCTGGTTGGCCGCTCCGCTGAACCGGATGTTGTCGAAGGTGCCGCTGCCGTTGTTGACGGCGCCCGGCGCCAGCAGGTAGAGCTGCGAGACCTGGCGGCCGTTCATCGGAAGCGAGGCAACCTCGCGCTCGTCTACGTTGGCGCCTACCCGGGCCGAACTCGTGTCCACAACCGCGAGTGCGCCGCCATCGACAGTAACTTCCGTGCTGACCGTAGAAGGTTGGAGAGAAATATTCAGTAAACGTTCCTGGCCGACCTGCAGGCTTATACCTGTGAACGTGGCTGGCGCCATGCCTGCCGCCCCGGCCGTGAGCTTGTACGCCGCAGGCTGCAACTGAGTCGCCACATAGATCCCGCGGTCGTCGGTTTTGACCTGCCTCGATTGGCCGGTGCTCTGATTCTCAACAGTGATCGTGGCGCCGGGCACGACGGCGCCGGAAGCATCTGTTACCGTACCTTGAATGCGGGCCGCATCCGTCTGTCCATAGAGCACGGGCAGCAACAGCGTCCCGAAAATAATCATGCGCGTAAATCTGCTTGTCATAATGTGGTGTAGAAACATGAATGGGTCTCGCCCAGCCGTCTTTGACGCACTAACACCTAATTCTGGAATCCAAACCCCGTTATTCGACTACTGGCCTTTGAGCGTAACCCGAACGCGTTACAACTCTATGAGAATCCAGTTAAGAATTGCGAATCGGGCCTGATGGCCGCCTCCCCAGGGTCCCCCGGGCTTCGCCCCATTTCAGCGCAGGGGGCTGGCCGTCAATCCCGGAGGCTCCGCTTCACATTTGAGGTCTGACGGCGTAGTTCCGCTCCGGCAGGATTTCATTGCGCTGGAGCGGCGGGCCACCGGGCGACTACCTGCTGAAATGCGGAACCGGCGGACGAAGAGGCGGGCGCCGGTGAACCGGATGGAGGACCGGGGCGTCCTGTTGAGCACGGACGGCCCGTTCCACAATGTGATCAAGATCAAGCCTTCGCTGGTTTTCCGCCGCGCCGGCGCGGACCTCGTGCTGGAACGTCTCGCGTCGGTGCTCTAGGATGGAAGAGTCATGAAAGCACGCTTCCTTCTGGCGCTCGCGGTCTGGTGCGTGCCAGGTTTCGCCCAACTGCCGCGCCCGCAGGCACCAAGGCCGATTGTCGAGCAGCAGGAAGGGAAACACGGGGAGGAAGCGGCTGCGGAGACCGTGCAGGTGGACGCGGTGGTGACGGATGCGTCCGGCCACGCGGTACCCGGGCTGACCGCTGGGGATTTCGAGGTCACGATGGATGACCAGCCCCAGAAACTCTCGGCCGTAACGTATATCGACGGGAGCCGGAACCGCGCCTTCGTTTTCGTGGTGGACGACCTGGAATTGTCCGTGAGGGGGGTTGCGGCGGCTCGCCAGGCGATCGGCCGCTTCCTCGAAACCGGCCTCCGGCCCGAGGACCGGGTGGCCATTGTCGGCACGTCGGGAGTTTCAGCGTCCGTGGCGCGATTTCAGGCGGATCGGGCCCTCTCGCTGAGGGCGCTGAACGCGATCCAGTCGGCCGGTCTGGTGCAGGAACGGCCGGACCGGGACGGCGCGGCCCGCGGGGCACTCTGCCAGTTGCGAATGGTTGCCGATAGCCTGCGGGAGGAGCCGGGGCGCAAAGCGGTTGTGTTCTTTTCCGGGGGCCTGCGGTCCGCGGGCAACGGCAACGGCGGCGGGGTCAACTCTCGGGCTTTCGCCGAACTTCTGGAAGCGGCGAGCCGCGCATCGGTGGTCCTTTACCAGGTGGATCCGGAGGAGCCGGTCGCCGAAGCATCCGTCGCGCCGGCAGATCCCAAGGCGGCGGTGCCGTTCCGGCTCGCGACGCGTTCTCTCGCGGAACTGCAGACCGGCATGCCGGACGTTGCCCGAAGGAGCGGAGGCCTGCTTTTCGAGAGCGCCGGTTCCGGCGGCGCCCTGGAGCGGATCGCGCAGGATGCGGACGGCTACTACCGGCTGACGTATCCGATCGACCGGTTTCTATCCGACCTTGGCGCCCAGAGGGGCACCGTCGCGGTACGGGGGACGCGTCCCGGGCTCAACGTACGGGCGGGCGGCGAAACCACGCGGGATGACGCCTTTCACGCCGAATCCTCGGGACGGCTCACGAAGGATGCGGCGATTCCCTTCTTCGGCGATGCCCTCGACCTCAAAGTCACGCCGCTATTTGAGAATCAACCCTCCGGATCGTTCGTGAATGCGCTGATCCACCTCAATCTCCGGAACGTGACCACGACCCAGGACCTGAAGGGAATGCGGGAGAGCCAGCTCGAACTCGCGATCGCGACCTTGGGCGCGAACGGGTCGCCATTGGACCTCATCTCGAACACCCTCACGCTGCGGCTTCCAGCCGCCGATTACGATGCTGCGATCCGCAACGGCGTGTCTTTCGCGATGCAGTTGCCGCTGCACAGGACCAGCCGCGGCGGCTGGCAATTCCTGGCATTCGCGGCCGATGGCGCGACCGGGCGCACAGGGGGCGCCACCGAGTACATCGAGATCCCGGATCTCGCGGGCGGCGGGCTGACGGTCTCGGGCCTGGTCCTGGAGGGGGAAGACGCGGCGAAGAGAACGGCGGGCGAAAATGCATCGGGGGCAAGCGGCACAGCCGCTGTGCGGATCTTCCGTCCGGGAGAGACGCTGCATTACAACTGCAGCGTGTACAACGTGGCGGGGGATCAGGAAAAGCGCTCGCGGATCGAACTGCAGGTCCGGCTATTCCGGAATGGAGAGCAGGTCTACGAGGGCAGCGCGTTGCCGCTCGAGTTCCCTCCGAGCGACTCATTCCGGCGACGGTCGCTTTCCGGCAGCCTGAAACTGACCGACACCATGCCGCCGGGGCAGTATTATTTCCAGTTGAGCCTGAAGGACAAGCTGGCGATAGCAGGGAAGCCGGCGGCGGCGGTTCAATACACCAGGTTCGAAGTCCGGCGCTAGGCTGCGTGCGCGATAGTGATATTCTGATTTTGGCTTCCTAATCTACTGCCAAGGAGACATCCGCGTGAGAGTCGGCGTTTTCACTGCCCTGTTATCGCAACTTCCCCTCGAGGACGTTTTGAAGAAGCTGAAGAGCTTCCATATCGATACCGTGGAACTCGGTACCGGAAATTATCCGGGCGATCCGCATTGCAAGCTTTCGATGCTCGACAACAACACCGAGCTGATCGAATTCAAGAAGAAACTGGACGATTACGGGTTCAGCATCAGCGCGCTGAGCTGCCATAGCAATGTGCTGCACCCGGACCAGGCGCGAGCGAAGCACGACCGGGAAGTGAGCCGCAAGACCATCCTGCTGGCCGAGAAACTGGGAGTCCCGGTCGTGAACGATTTCAGCGGCTGCCCGGGCGATTCGCTAAATTCCAAGTGGCCCAACTGGGTGACCTGCCCGTGGCCGCCGGACTACCTGGAAATCCTGAAGTGGCAATGGGAAGAAGTGGTGACGCCGTATTGGATCGAGCACGGTAAGTTCGCGAGCGACCACGGCGTGAAGGTGGCGATCGAGATGCACCCCGGGTTCGTGGTCTACAGCCCGGAGACGATGCTGAAACTGCGCGCGATCGCAGGGCCGAGCGTGGGCTGCAACTACGACCCGAGCCACATGTTCTGGCAGGGGATCGACCCCATCGCGGCGATTCGGGTGCTGGGCGATTCGATCTTCCACGTGCACGCGAAGGACACGCAGATCTACGAACGGAACCTGCCGCTTACGGGCGTGCTCGACACCAAGAGCTACACGGATGAGCGCAACCGGGCGTGGATTTTCCGCACCTGCGGTTACGGGCACGGGGCGGAGTGGTGGAAAGAGTTCGCCTCGACGCTGCGCATGTTCGGCTACGACTACGTGCTTTCGATCGAGCACGAGGACAGCCTGCTTTCGCCCGAAGAAGGGCTTTCGAAGGCGGCCTCGTTCCTGAACGGACTGGTGATGAGAGAGCAGCCTGCCGCGGCCTGGTGGGTGTGAAGGGCTTTTGAAGGCGGCCTCGTTCCTGAACGGACTGGTGATGAGAGAGCAGCCTGCCGCGGCCTGGTGGGTGTGAAGGGCTTTCGAAGGCGGCCTCGTTCCTGAACGGACTGGTGATGAGAGAGCAGCCTGCCGCGGCCTGGTGGGTGTAGCTCAGGAACCTTTACGGATCCTGCGGGGTCTACTGTTCTTACGGTAGGGTAGCGCCTGCGGCGCTCGGGCAGGCCGGGAGGCCTACCCTACGGAGACTATGACCTTTCGAATTCTCAGGGTCGCTCTGATTACCGTGGCCCTGTATGCCGGATGGGTATTCTGGAGCCGGCGCGCTCTACCGATCCGTACCGCCAGGCTGCCGGGCGAAGATGCGAGACTCGCGGAGTTCCTCAAAACTTACGGAGGCGACGAGGTCAAGATCCTGAGTTTCTACGCGCGCGAAGGGCGCGTGATCGAGGGCGACAAGTCCGTGATCTGCTATGGGGTGCTGAATGCCGTTTCCGTGCGGATGGAACCGCCGCTCGAAGGCGTAACCCCGTCGCTGAACAAGTGCGTGGAGATCGCACCGGAGCGCAACACGCAGTACACCCTGGTTGCCGAAGGCAAAGACGGACGTACGGTATCGGAGACGTTTCAACTGGGTGTAGTGGCGGACCCGGACGCCCTGCCCAAGATCACCTCTTTCGAAGTCCGCAGCAAGAGCCTGAATTACCTGGGAAACCCCGTCTATCTGGTGGCATTCACGGCGCAGAATCCCGAGGAGGTTTCGATCGACCCTCCGGCGTTTCCCAACCTGCACCGGGCGCCTTATGGGCGATTCTATGTGGCGCCAAGGGCTACCACCACCTACACCCTCACCGTGCTGGGAAAGTTCGGGCACAAGGACCAGAAACAACTGACGCTCGCCGGGCCAAAATAGACGGCGAGATAGCGCACGGCGCAGTCTGATATAACGGTTGACGAATGAAACGACGCAACTTTCTGACTGCATCGGCGGCGGCGGGCCTGGCGGCGGCGGCGGCCGAAAAACCAAACAGCGCCTGGTTCCACCTGACTTACTACTACATGCGGAGCGGCCCCCAGGGGCAACGCACGAACGAATACCTGCGCGACACCTGGCTTTCGGCGGCCAGGCGGGCCGAGGCGGGACCGACCGGCATTTTCAACGCCGTCATCGCCGAGCAGAGTCCGTTCGCGCTGGTGCTGGCGAGCTATCCTTCGCTGGCCGCGTACGAAGCGGCGCAGGAACGGATCGCGGCGGACAAGGAATTCCAGAAGGGCTGGGATGCCTACAACAACATCGCGGACCCGCCTTACACACGTATGGAGAGCAGCCTGCTGCGGGCGTTTCCGGGGTTTCCGGCGGTCGAGGTCCCGGCCAATGACGGCAAGCGGCCGGCGCGCATTTTCGAAATGCGGACGTACGAATCGGTGAACGAGAAGGCGTCGCTGCGGAAGGTGGGAATGTTCGAGAGCGGCGAGATCGCGGTCTTTCGCAAGGTCGGCATGATCCCGGTGTTTTTCGCGCGGGGGATGGTGGGGACGAATCTGCCGAAGATCACCTACATGCTCTCTTACGACGACCTGGCGGCGCGCGACCGAGTGTGGCGCGCGTTCGGATCCGATCCGGACTGGCAGAAACTGCGATCGCAGCCCGGGCTGAGCGACGCAGAGATCGTTTCGAACATCAGCAACGCAATTCTGCGGCCGGCGGCGTTCTCGCAGATCCGCTAAAGACTACGCGGGACGAGTAGGCTCCTGGGGAGAGAGGCCGTTGGGATCGTTCACGATCGCTCCGGCGGGCGCCTTTACCGGACCATTCAGGAGCGGATCGCCGGTGCGGCGCATCCAGGAATCGAGGCGGCCGCGCATTTCGCGCAGCACAGACGCGGAAGCGGCATCGGAGGCGAGATTGCACGTCTCGTTGGGATCGAAGAGCGTGTCGTAGAGCTGCTCTTCGGGGACCATTCGCTCTTTCCATCCGGCCTGCACCCAGACTGTCTTGCTCGGGCCGTCGTCGCAATTCGGCAGAACGGGATGGACGCGTTCGCCGAAACGGCGAATGTAATTCCAGCGGTCCGTGCGGACGGCGCGGCCGGGTTCGTAGGCGGCGTGATAGTTGACTTCGGCGAAGATCTCGTCGTGGAGCTTCGATGCCTGACCGCGGATGAGCGGCAGCAGCGATTTCCCCTGAAGCCAGGAGGGATGATCGACGCCGGCGAGATCGCAGACGGTGGGATAGAGATCGAGGTGCGACACCATGGCTTCGCAGGTCTTCCCGCCGTTGAATCCGCCGGGGCCGCGCAGGATCAGGAACACGCCGGTGCCGTGCGCGGTGAGATTGCACTTCATCGCGGGAAATGCGATGCCGTGGTCGGTGGTGCAGACGACGAGCGTGTTTTCCGCGAGACCGCTGGAGGCAAGCGCGTTCAGCACGTCGCCCATGCCCCGATCGAGCACGCGGGCGCTGGCTTTGAAGGCGGCGATGTCGCGGCGCGTTTCGGGCGTGTCGGGATTCGGCGCGGGAGGCTGGCAGAAGCGCGGATCTTCGGCGGGACCGGGCTGGTGAAATTCGCGGTGAGTCTCGAAGAAACCGACCGAGAGGAAAAAGGGCTGCTTCGGTTTTTCGTGGAGGAAGCGCACTGCCGCAGGCGCGACGGCATCCACATGCGTCCCGCGGGTGGGAATGATCTCATCGTAGCCGATGACGCCGGGGTCGCGCGCAATGTGCTGAATCCCGATCAGGGTGGCGCGGTATCCCTGGGGCCGGAGCGTGTGCAGGATGTGGCGGTTGTAATCATTCAGGCTGAAGCCGCGGTGCGCCAAACCCAGCATCCCGTTGGCGTGCGGGCACTCGCCGGTGAGCAGGCTGGCGCGGCTCGGCGAACACGTGGGCGCGGCGTCGAAGGCGCCGCGGAAAAGAATCCCCTCGGCGGCGAGCTTCTGCAGGTTGGGAGTAGGAATTTCGTACCCGAAAGGCTGAATGTAGCGGCCGGTGTCGTGGGAATGCAAGTACAGGACGTTCGGCGGGGCCGCGGCGGCGCGGGCTCGGGTGGCGAACGCACCGGCAGCCACGCCTTTCAGGAGGTCGCGGCGGGAGCTTGGGGTGAAATCGGCGCGCATGCGGGTATCGTATCAGTAACGCAAGGGGCCCGAAGCGCGTCGGTTAGTACATCGTGAAATTTGTTCGTATTTGTACCCTTCTGGGGCTGTGCAGCGGCGCATGTCTGGCCGCCAGTGTTTCGCGGATGTCTTCTACAGGAGTCTATGCCCTTGCGATTCAACAGTTGGGAGGGAAGATCGTCAATCCGGGCGTTTACCCGGCGACGGTCGCTGGTTTCGAAGCTTACCTGAAAGATAGCGGCGTAAGCCGTGTATCCGGGATCGAGATGACGCAGCCGAATCACCCGGCGGTCGCGGCGCGGCATGGTTTTCAGAATTTTCTGCCGCCGCAGAATTGGTGGTCGCGCGGCGCGGCCCTGGCATTGGTGATTGAGTCGATCGACAGAATCACGGCGGAAGGCGTGCGCGTGCGCAACTGGTGGCGCCCGGCGGCGTACAACAGCGACAGGGCGGTCGGCGGCGCGAAGAACGGGGACCATCCAACGGCGAACGCGGTGGATCTCGATTACCAGAGCGTGATAGACCGCATGAGGGCGGAACTGTTTCTGCGCGGCCTTTGCGCGCGATTTCCGTGGATGCGGATTTCGCTCGGGCTGGGCGCGGAGACCACTCACGTCGGGATCGATTCGCCGCACGGCCACCGGGAGTGGCACTATGCGGGCTGGACCCCGGCAAGAGGGCGGATGGTCACTGCGAGTTCACTGAACGCCACGCTTCGATGAAGCGATCCACCAGCTCGTCGAGGCTGTCGAGCGATGCGCTGTAGACCATTTTGGGCTGTGCCATGAGCACGGTTTCGGCCTCCCAGGTCTGCGTCGCGGTTCTCACTTTGGCGTCGCGCGCGAGAGTGACCGGCTGGTAGAGTCCGACCGCGAGACAGACCGCGAACGGGCCGCGTCCTCCCCGGACGTGAAGGAGCCGGAGCGCGAGAAACTCCGGCGCGTTTGGGACGACGTCGATGCCCGCGTTCCGAAGACGCATTTCGATCCGGGTTTGAAAGGTATCGGCGTCGAACCCCTCTTTGCCGAGTTCCGGAGCGATGCGATCTACGACGACACCCACTGTTTTTATGCCGCGCAGGGTGGCGCGGTCGAGCGCGGAATCACCGGCGGCGTGAGTGGCGAGGGGCAGCAAAAAAACCATGAGTGCGAGTCTCGGCATATCTGGTATGGTACGCCCCGGCGGCCCGGTTTGAAGGCTTATCACGAAAAATCCAAAATAGCCGCGACCGGAAGGAAGCGGTCTCTTCGCCTTGGCATGGTTATTCGTGACAGGCTCTCAAGTCAAAAGCGGGCAGGCGGGAAGGCCTGCCCCACACAGCAGTTACCGGCCTTGGCATGGTTATTTCGTGACAGGCTCTCGAGTCAAAAGCGGGCAGGCCGGGAGGCCTGCCCCACAGAGCAGTTACCAGCCGTGACGCATGACCGGCTCCCGCGCCAGGGAGACGATGGCGGGGTTTGCCAGCTTGCGGTAATCCGCCGTGCGCATGTGCACTTCGTCACGGTGGGTTCCAGCGTTGAATGCAATCATGTCTTCGCCTGCGATGCTGTCGTCGAGGTATACCTTCACTCCGTAGAGCGCCCCGAACGGCGGCATTGCGCCCAATTCGCAATCGGGAAAGAGCTTCCCGAGTTCTTCCTCCGTGGCCAACCGGACATGGCTTAGCCCCAGAGCTACTCTGACCTCCTGAAAATCAACCAGCTTGCTAGCCGGGATGACGATCATGTGGTACTCACCATCGCCGAATACGACAACCGCTTTGGCCACCTCCCGGGTGGGCAGGTGCTCGACCGCGGCCACTTCGCGCGCCGTATAGGCCTGCGGGTGGACGGTCGGGGTGTATTCCGCGTGATGGGAATCGAGGAAACTACGCAGTCGCTCCGAAAGCGGCATAGGAACCTCCCCTGTTCGAATTCTACGCCCAAAAAGCGCCGCCGAACAGGTTTAGTCCGTGTCGGAAGGCAGGGCTCGCGGGGCGCGGCGCGGCAGGATGCGGACGGCCGCGAGCCGCAGCCGGTCCAGATAAAGGTAAATCACCGGGGTGGTGAACAGCGTGAGCATCTGGCTGACCAGCAAGCCCCCGACAATCGTAATTCCGAGAGGCCGGCGGAGTTCGGAACCGGCGCCTCCGCCGACCGCGAGCGGCACGGCGCCCAACATCGCGGCCACCGTGGTCATCATGATCGGCCGGAAGCGCAGCAGGCAGGCTTCGTAGATGGCGTCGCGCGAGTTCTTCCCTTCCCTGCGCTCGGCATCGAGCGCGAAATCGATCATCATGATGGCATTCTTCTTCACAATCCCGATCAGCAGGATGATGCCGATGAGCGCGATCACGTTCAAATCCTGATGCGTGAGCAAGAGCGCCAGAAGCGCGCCCACGCCGGCCGAGGGCAGCGTCGAGAGAATCGTGATCGGATGCACAAAGCTCTCGTACAGCATGCCGAGCACGATGTAAACCGTTACCAGCGCCGCCAGGATCAGGTACGGTTCGTTCGCCAGCGAAGCTTGAAAGGCCTGCGCGGTCCCCATGAAGCTGCCCTGAACGTTCGCGGGCATGCCGATCTGGCGTTCGGTTGCCTGGATCTCATTCACGGCATCGCCGAGGGATACGTCCGGCGCGAGCGCAAAGGACAGGGTCACCGACGGGAACTGCCCCTGGTGATTCACGGCCAGCGTGGTACTGTTCTGCTCCAGGTGCGCGAACGCGCTCAGCGGCACTTCCTTGCCGGCGGACGAAAGCACATAAATATTGCGCAGCGAATCCGGCCCCAACTGGTATTTCGGGTCCACCTCCATCACGACGAAGTACTGGTTGAGCGAGGTGTACATCGTGGAGACGTCCCGCTGCCCGAACGAATCGTACAGGGCCGAATCGATGGCGCTGGAGTTGAGGCCCAAACGCGACGCGGTATCGCGGTCCACCACGAGGTTCGATTCGAGCCCGTGGCTCTGCTCGTCGGTGTTGGCGTCGCGGATGTCGGGCATCGTCTTCATGCGGTCCAGCAGCTTCTGCGACCACTCGTCGAGGTCCTTCAGGTTGTCGGCGCGCAATGTGTACTGGTACGCGGCGCTGGTGGCGTGGCCGCCCACGCGGATGTCCTGGACGGGCTGAAGATAGAGCGTCGCTCCCGGAATCCGCGCCAGCTTGCCGCGCAGGCGATTGATCACCATCTGGACCGTCTCGCCCTTGCGCTGGTCGAAATCCTTCAACTGTCCGAAGACGCGCCCGGTATTGACGGAACTCCCGCCGGTAAAGCCGACGACGGTATCCACCGCCGGGTCGTGCTGCACGATGTCGATGAACTCCGCCAGTTTCTGGCGCATGGCGGGGAACGAAATATCCTGGGCGGCGACAATCGAGCCGGCGATACGCCCGGTATCCTGCTCGGGAAAGAAACCCTTCGGAACCTTGATGTAGAGCGTGACGCTCAGCGCCACCGCGGCGAAGGTCGCGAGCAGCATCGGTTGCGGATGCCGCAGCACCCAGCGCAGCGAGTTGTCATACGCCGCCAGCAGCGAGTTGAAGACCTTTTCTCCTGCCCGGTAGAACCAGCCGTGCGGCCGATCATGCTCCGAAACCAGCAGGCGCGAGCACAGCATCGGCGTGGTGGTGAGCGAGATCACGAGCGAAACCCCGATCGCCACCGCCAGGGTGACTGCGAATTCCCGGAACAGGCGGCCGACAATTCCGCCCATCAGCAGAATCGGAATGAAAACGGCCACCAGCGAGACGCTCATCGACAAAACCGTGAAGCCGATCTCCTTCGACCCGCGGAGCGCCGCCTGGAGCGGCGACATTCCCTGCTCCAGGTGGCGGGCGATGTTCTCGATCACTACGATGGCGTCGTCCACCACAAACCCCGTGGAAACGGTCAACGCCATAAGCGAGAGGTTGTCGAGCGTGTACCCCACCAGATACATCACGCCGAACGTGCCGAGAAGCGAGAGGGGCACCGAGATGCCCGGAATGAACGTAGCCCAGCCGTTCCGCAGAAACAGGAACACCACCATCACGACCAGCGCGATCGAGACCACCAGCGTGAACTGCACATCATTAACCGAGGAGCGGATGGTGGTGGTGCGGTCGACTACGACCCCGACATGGATCGCCGACGGAATGGAGGCTTCGAGTTGCGGGAGCAGCGAGCGGATCCGGTCCACCGTGTCGATCATGTTGGCGGCGGGCTGCCGGAACAAAATAATCAAGACCGCGGGCTTGCCGTTGTAGAGGCCGGCGTTGCGGCGGTCCTGTACGGAATCCGTGACGTCGGCGACGTCCGAGAGCTTCACCGCCGAGCCATTGTGATAGCTGACGATCAGCTTGCCGTAATCCGCGGCTTTGAAGAGCTGATCGGTGGTGGCAAGCTGGTAACGGCTGCCCCCGGCGCCGAGGCTGCCGGTCGGGCTGTGGGCGTTGGCGTTGCCGAGAACCGTCCGAACCTGGTCGAGCCCGATCTGAAAGCTCTCCAGCGCGCGCGGGTTCAGTTCCACCCGCACAGCCGGCTTGGCGCCGCCGCCTACAATCACCTGCCCGACACCCTGCACCTGCGAAAGTTTCTGCGCCAGGATCGAATCGGCGGAGTCGTACATTTGCGCCACGTCGTAGCTGTCGGAGGTGAGCGCGAGAATCAGGATCGGGGCATCCGCCGGGTTGACCTTGCGGTAGGTCGGGTTATTCGGCAGGTTGGGCGGCAACTGCCCGCGAGCGGCGTTGATGGCCGCCTGCACGTCGCGCGCGGCAGCATCGATGTTGCGATTGAGATCGAACTGGAGCGTGATGTTGGTGCTGCCGAGACCGCTGGTGGACGTCATTTCGGTGACGCCCGCGATTCGTCCGAACTGCCGTTCGAGCGGCGTGGCCACCGACGAAGCCATGGTTTCGGGACTGGCTCCCGGCAGCCCGGCGTTGACATTGATCGTGGGGAACTCGACCTCGGGCAGCGGCGCCACCGGCAGCATGCGATAGGCCACAGCCCCAGCCATCGCCAGCCCGATAGTCAGCAGCGTGGTTCCGACGGGTCGCTTGATGAATCCCGAAGATACGCTCACGGCTCTTGCGCGATGGGTTGCGCGCCCTCCACATAACGTGGCGCACGGTTGCGGCTAAGCCGCTTGGCCAGGCGGTCGAAATAGAGATAGACGACCGGCGTGGTGTAGAGCGTGAGCACCTGGCTGACCAATAGACCGCCCACGATCGTGATGCCGAGCGGGCGCCGCAATTCCGCGCCGGTTCCGCTGCCGAATGCCAGCGGGAGACCGCCCAGCAGCGCCGCCATCGTGGTCATCATGATGGGCCGGAAGCGCAGCAGGCACGCCTGGTAGATGGATTCGTGCGGCGGCTTCCCTTGTTCGCGCTCCGCCTCGAGCGCGAAGTCGATCATCATGATGGCGTTCTTTTTGACAATACCGATCAGCAGGATGACGCCGATCAGCGAGATGACGTTGAAATCGTTGTGCGTGAGGAGCAGCGCGAGAATGGCGCCGACGCCGGCGGAGGGCAGCGTGGAAAGAATCGTGATCGGGTGGATGTAGCTCTCGTACAGCACACCCAGAACGATATAGACCGTGATCAGCGCGGCCAGGATCAGAATCGGCTCGTTCGCCAGCGAGCTCTGAAATGCCTGGGCCGTGCCCTGGAAGCTGGCCTGGATGCTGGCGGGGAAGCCGATCTGCTGTTCCGCGTCGCGAATGACTTTCACTGCGTCGCCCAGCGAAACTCCGGGCGCCAGGTTGAAAGACACGGTCACCGCCGGGAACTGTCCCTGGTGAGCGATCACCAGCGGCGTGTTATCCGTCTCGAAATGCGCGATCTGGCTGAGCGGGACCTGCTTGTTGTTCGAGGAGTGGACGTAAATCTTGTCCAGGTCCGAAGGTGTCCGCTGGAATCGCGGATCGACCTCGAGCACCACGTGGTACTGATTCAACTGCGTGAAGATGGTGGAGACCAGGCGCTGGCCGAAAGCGTCGTAGAGCGTATCGTCGATGTTCTGCGGAGTGATGCCCAGGCGCGAAGCGGTGGAGCGATCGATATCGAGCGTCTCCTTGAGTCCGCCGGTTTGCATGTCGCTCGCGACATCGCGCAGTTCGGGACGCGACCGTAGCTTATTCAGCAGCCGCGGCACCCATTGCGAGAGTTCCTGCGCGTTGGCGTCTTCCAGGCTGTACTGGAACTGGGTGCGCGAGACGCGATCTTCAATCGTCAGGTCCTGCACCGGCTGCATGTAGAGCGTGATCCCCTGAACCGCGCTTACCCGCGGCTGGAGACGGCGGATGATCTGTTCGGCGGAAGCGGATCGCTCCTCGAGCGGTTTCAGGTTGATCTGGATACGGCCGCTGTTGGTGGTGGCGTTGGTGCCGTCGATCCCTATATAAGAGGAGAGCGACTGGACGTCCGGATCCTTCAAAATGGCGGCCGCCAACTGTTCCTGGCGCTGCGCCATGTTGGAGAACGAAGTGGTTTCGTTGGCTTCGGAAATGCCCAGAATCACGCCGGTATCCTGCACCGGAAAGAAGCCCTTGGGCACGTAGATGTACAGAAGAACAGTGGCCGCGAGAGTCGCGATCGTGATCGTCAGGGTGGTCCGCTGGTAGCGGAGCACCACCCTCAGGGTCGCGCCGTACCACGAGATCACCTTCTCGAAGAAGCGCTCGGAAATGCGGAAGAACCAGCCCTGCTGCGATTCCGGAGTGTGGCGCAGCAGCAGCGCCGCCATCATCGGAGTGAGGGTCAACGAGACCACCGCCGAAACCAGAATCGTCACCGCCAGCGTCACGGCAAATTCGCGGAAGAGGCGGCCGACGATGTCGCCCATGAAGAGCAGCGGGATGAGCACCGCGATCAGCGAGACGGTCAGCGAAACGATGGTGAAGCCGATCTGCTCGGAGCCCTTCAGCGCCGCCTGAAGCGGCGAATCGCCCATCTCGATGAAGCGGGCGATGTTCTCGATCATCACGATGGCATCGTCCACCACGAAACCGGTGGAAATGGTGAGCGCCATCAGGGTCAGGTTGTTGAGGCTGTACCCCAGCAGGTACATCACCCCGAACGTCCCGACAATCGAGAGCGGTACGGCGATGCTGGGGATGATGGTGGCCGAGACGCTCCGCAGAAAGAGGAAGATCACCATCACCACCAGTCCGATGGTGAGCATCAGCTCGAACTGCACATCCGCTACCGATGCACGGATCGTGGTGGTGCGGTCCGTGAGCACGCGGACGTTGATGGAATGGGGAAGCGTCGCCCGCAACTGCGGAAGAAGCGTCTCGATGCGGTCCACCACGCTGATGATGTTCGCGCCCGGCTGCCGCTGAATGTTAACGATCACCGCCGGGGTGGTGTTCATCCAGGCCGCCTGGTGCTGGTTCTCGGCGCCTTCCACAACGTTCGCCACGTCGGAGAGCCGCACGGCGCCGCCGTTCCGGTACGCCACGATGATGGCGGCGTAGTCCGTCGGCGTCATGATCTGATCGTTCGCGCCGATGGTGAACGACTGCCTGCGATTTTCCAGGTTTCCCTTGGCCTGGTTCACGTTGGCCTGGCCGAGCGCGGTCCGCAGGTCTTCGAGACTGAGCCCGTAGGAGGCCAGCGCCGTCGGGTTGGCCTGAATTCGCACGGCAGGCCGCTGCCCGCCGCCGATCGTTACCAACCCCACTCCCGGGAGCTGTGAAATCTTCTGCGCCAGCGTGGTATCGGCGTAATCCTCCACCTGGCGAAGCGGCATGCTGTCGGAAGTCAGGGCCAGCGTGATGACGGGGGCGTCGGCCGGGTTGCTCTTACTGTAGATCGGCGGGTTCGGCAGATCTTTCGGCAGATACGTGCCGGAGGCGTTAATGGCCGCCTGCACCTCCTGCTCGGCGACGTCGATGTTCAGGTTCAGATCGAATTGCAGGACGACGATCGAACTGCCGAACGAGCTGAGCGAGGTCATCTGCTTGAGCCCGGGCACCTGCCCGAACTGGCGCTCCAGCGGAGCGGTGACGGAGGACGCCATCACCTCGGGGCTTGCCCCAGGGTAGAAGGTCTGGACCTGAATGGTCGGGTAATCGACTTCCGGCAACGCCGAAACGGGCAACTGGCGGTAGGCAACGAACCCCGCCAGAAGAATGCCCGTCATCAGGAGCGAGGTCGCAACCGGCCGCAGAATGAACGGCCGAGAAGGACTCATGAAGTAGGGCCTCCGGGAATGCCGGGAATGTTGGCGGGCACGGCCGTTTCCGGCCGCACCGTAACCTTGCTGCCTTCCTCGAGCTTGTCCTGGCCGTCGGTGACGACCCGGTCTCCGGAAGCGAGGCCACTCGTAATCTGTTGCATGCCTGCCTCGCTGGCTCCCAGCGTTACGGAACGCATGGCCACGGTGCCGTCCTTCTGGATGAGCCAGACGTACGAGCCTTGAGGCCCGCGCTGCACCACCGGAATGGGAACCAGCACGACCCCGTGCCGGACCTCCAGCAGAAGCCGGCAATTCACGAACTGCTGCGGGAATAGAACCTCGTTCGTATTGGCGAAGACGGCCTTGAGGCGTGAGGTCCCGGTGGTCGGGTCGATCTGGTTGTCCACCGTTTCCAGCGTGCCGGTCGCGATCTTCAGCTGGTCCGCGCGGTCGTAGGCGTCCACCGTGAGGTGCTCGCCTGCGTGCAACCTGGTGAGGACCTGCGGCAACTGGTCGGCCGGAATCGTGAACAGCACGGCAATCGGCTGCATCTGGGTGATCACGGCCATCGGGTTCTGGTCCGTCGCATGGACGATATTTCCGATATCCACCTGGCGCAGTCCGATGCGTCCGGAGATCGGCGCCGTAATCCTGGTGAAACTCAGGCTGAGTTTGGCGGTCTCAATGGCGGCCTTGTCCGCCTCGATCGTGCCATTGAACTGGCCAACCTGGGCCGCTTGCGTGTCCAACTGCTGCTTGGCGATGGCCCGGTACCCCCAGAGCGCCTGATAGCGCTTGAGGTTCACTTCGGCATCGTTCATCTGCGCCTGGTCGCGGGCAAGCTGGCCTTCCGCCTGATCCACCGCGGCCTGGTAGGTGCGCGGGTCGATCTGGATCAGCAACTGCCCCTTTTGTACGTGCTCGCCTTCCTTGAAATCCACCGCCACGATCGGGCCGTCCACACGAGTCTTCACGTTCACGGTGTTGTAGGGAGTGACCGTGCCGAGTCCGCGCAAAATAATGGGAATATTGCCGGCCCGCGCCGTTGTAGCGGAGACCGAGACCGCGCGATTGGCCAGCTTGGCTGCCTGGGCAGCCGCCTCCGCAGCTTTGGCCTGTTCCCCCTGCTGATAGTAACGGTAGCCGGCGTAGCCCAGACCGCCCAGAATCACCAGCCAAATCAGGCCCCAAGGGCCGCGGCGGCGTGGCGGTTCGGGCGGCGGAGCGGGATACCGTTGTTTTCCATTCGTCTGCTCGTTGGCAGGCAGTGTCGGACTCTGCGTAACGTTGGAGTCAATCATCCGATGGCCACTATTTATACAGATGTCCCTCTCTCGGCGCCGGATTCCGCACGGTCGATCCGAAACTCCGCGTCTTTGGGTCGCGGGCTTGCTGATGTGCTTACTTATCAGACGACTACGCGGCGCGGGTATGTTACGCGCTTACAGATAGCTAATACGGGCCATTGGCGCGCGCGGGTGTAATGGACCTTACCCTCTCCGGGAGGGGTGAGTTCTGATATGCTCGCTATTTCGGATATCGGCATGCGAGGCACTCTTCTTCTCCTGCTGGGAATCAGCATGGCGGCGCTGGCCGCGGATAAACCGGAGTGGGACAACCCGGCTATCGTTCACGTTGGGACGCAGAAACCGCACAGCACACTGATGGTGTATCCTTCGGCGGAGCTCGCGCGCAGTGCGGACCGGATGAAATCGCCCTGGTTTGCTCTATTGAATGGGACGTGGAAATTTCACGGCTCGTTTCGCCCGTCCGACCGGCCCGCCGATTTCTACCGGACCGATTTCAGCGACGCGTCCTGGGGGACGATTCCGGTTCCTTCCAGCTGGCAGATGCACGGCTTCGACATCCCCATCTACACCAACATTATTTATCCCTGGCCGCAGGATCCCAAGCAGCCGCCGCAGGTGCCCTACGATTACAACCCCGTGGGCAGCTACCGCATGCATTTCACGGTGCCTCCCACGTGGCACG
This sequence comes from Bryobacterales bacterium, assembly GCA_963796485.1. GTDB lineage: Bacteria > Acidobacteriota > Terriglobia > Bryobacterales > Bryobacteraceae > CAWCDJ01. The sequence goes on along the minus strand of CAWCLV010000001.1, from coordinate 1,280,657 downwards.
GCCGCCGGGTCATCCTCCACTTCGACGGGGTGGATTCCGCGTTCTATGCCTGGGTGAACGGAAAGAAGCTGGGCTACAACGAGGACAGCCGGACTCCCGCCGAATTTGACCTGACCCCGTACTTGAAGCCGGGCAGCAACCTCCTGGCGGTGGAGGTGTACCGCTTCGGCGATGGCGCCTTCCTGGAAGACCAGGACATGTGGCGCATGAGTGGCATTTTCCGCGATGTCTACCTCTATTCCACGCCGCAGCAGCACCTGCGCGATTTCGAAATCCACACGGACCTGGACGACCAGTACCGCGATGCCACGCTCCGGGTGAAGGGATGGGTGAGCAATGCCGCGGAAAAGGGCTCGAAGGTCACGGTGACCGCGGCGCTCACCAATGCGGCCGGCCAGGCGGTCGGGAAACCGGCCTCCGTAACGGTGGAAGTCGGAGCAAAAGGCGAACAAACCGGAGAGCTTCAGATCCCGGTGAGTGCTCCGCAAAAGTGGTCGGCGGAAGAGCCCTATCTGTATCAACTGCTGCTCACGGTGAAGAGCGCAAGCGGGGCGGTTCTGGAAGTGATCCCGCAGAACGTGGGCTTCCGGCGGGTCGAGATCCGGAACGGCCGCTTCCTGATCAACGGGCAGGCGGTACTGATCAAGGGCGTGGACCGGCATGAGCACGATGAGGTTACGGCCAAGTACGTCACCGTGGAATCGATGCTGCGCGATATCAAGTTGATGAAGCAGTTCAATGTCAACGCCGTACGGACGTCGCACTATCCGAATACGCCCGTCTGGTACGACCTGTGCGACCGCTACGGAATCTACGTTCTGGACGAGGCGAATATCGAGTGCCACCATTACGGCAACGACGTCCGGAACCGGCTGACCAACGATCCGGAGTGGCAGACTGCTTATCTCGACCGCGTGCAGCGGATGGTGGAGCGCGACAAGAACCACGCCTCGGTAGTGATCTGGTCGATGGGGAATGAGTCCGGGGACGGCATTAACGCCGCCGCCGCGTACCAGTGGACCAGGCAGCGCGATCCCGGGCGGCCGTTCCATTATGAGGGCTCGACGGCGCACGGCGGCTCGAATGCCGACATTAATTCGTTTATGTACCCCACCCCCGAGAGGGTGAAACGGGCGGCGGCCGCGCGTCCGGAAATGCCGCTGATCCTCTGCGAGTACTCTCACGCCATGGGGAACTCCAACGGCGGGCTCAAGGAATATTGGGACATCTTCTATTCCGGCACCAACGCCCAGGGCGCGTTCGTGTGGGATTGGGTGGACCAGGGGATCAAAGTCCCGGTTCCGGGCGAGTACCGTGCGAACACCGCCAAGACCACGTTCCTGGCTTACGGCGGCTGGTGGGAGGACAAGACCGGCGTCCGCAACGACAACGATTTCAACAACAACGGGCTGGTCTCGGCGGACCGCGTGCCGCACCCGGGGCTGTACGCCATCAAGTACGTCTATCGCTACCTGCACGTCGCCCCGGTGGACCTGACGACAGGAACCATCAAGGTAAAGAACTGGTTTGATTTCCTCAACCCAAAGGACTATGCCATAGGGACTTGGGAGGTGAAGGCGGGAGGCCGCACCATCGCCTCCGGAACGCTTCCCGCTCTCGACATCGCGCCGCGCGAGGAGAAGGAGTACAAGCTCGCGCTGCCGAAAATCGACGCGCAGCCCGGCATGGAGTACTGGCTCAACATCAGCTTCAAGCTGAAGAACACGGCGTCGTGGGCGCCGGCCGGACACGAGATCGCCTGGGACCAGTTCCAGTTGCCCGCCTCCGCGCCCGCCCCACGGTTTTCGGCGCCGAAATCCGCACAGCTCGAAATGAAAGAGGACGGTGATTCCGCCACCTTTGGCGGGAAGACGTTCTCCATGCGCTTCGATAAGAAAGAAGCGGTGATCGAGAACTACCGTTACAAAGGCGTGACGGTGCTCGACCGCGGGCCGCGGCCCGATTTCTGGCGCGCGCCGACCAACAATGACCGCGGAGCCTGGAAGGTCTTCAGCCACAGGGCGCAGACCGACAAGAGTTTCAATATCGAGCTTTGGCGCGATGCCGGCGAACAGTGGGACGTGAAAGACGTCAAAATCGAGCGGATCGACGACGGCACCGCAACCATAACGGTGAGCGCCGGGCTTCCGGGCGTCAACGGGTCTTCCACGATGAAGTACACAGTCTACGGCACCGGCGATGTCCTGGTGGAATCGGACTACCAGCCCGGTCCGGACAAAGTGTCGATGATGCCGCGATTCGGCACCGAACTCGTCGTGGCGCCGGGTCTCGAGAACATCACCTGGTATGGCCGGGGTCCGAAGGAGACGATGATCGACCGCCAGTTCGAGCGCATCGGCGTCTATGCGAGCACCGTGGATAAGGAATGGGTCGATTACATGCGCCCGCAGGAGAACGGCAACAAGACGGATGTCCGGTGGGTGAAGTTGACCAACGCCGAGGGTGTCGGCCTGATGGCGGTGGGCGCGCCGAGCCTGAACGTGACGGCCCGCCACTATACGAAGACCGAGATGGAGCACGCCGCCTACACGTTCCAGATGCGGCGGCACCCGGAGACGTACCTCAACATCGACTGGAAGGAAATGGGCGCCGGCGGCATCGACAGCTGGAGTCCCAACGCGTATCCAATGACGCCGTACCGGATCGACGGCAACGAGCCGCATTCGTTCCGCTATCGCCTAACCCCGGTAGACGCGACCACTTCAGACGCGAAGACCCGCGAAGCGTTTTAGTTATCCGGCCCCGGGGTGACGAGAGGAATCTGTTCGGATTGCGAGCAAATATACGTTTCGCAGCTGACATATGACGGCGCAGGACAGCGGGGTTGGCGTACTCGATGACCACACTATCGGCTGCAAGCCTAAGTAGGGTAGGCCTCCCGGCCTGGCCTCCCGGCCTGCCCCTCAGGCGGGCCGGGAGGCCCGCCCGTTCTCACCGCGTGAAAACGACAAACTTCCCCGCCGTCACCGAGCGGGGAAAGTCTTTGTAAATCGCCATCCTCTTCTCATCACCCGCACAATCCAGACACGCGACCGCGCAAGGGCGCGAGACCGCCGGCCCCGCATACCGCCTCGACACATTCTCCACGCCCGTGTGCACGAACCGGACCCCAGGCAGCCGCTCCCGCAGCAAAGCCTGCAACGGATATTCCAGTTGCAGGTTTGTGATATCGATCCCCACCGTCCGGCAGTTCGCGCGCGCGAGGACGTCCACGGCTTGGCGGTACGACTCCCGGTTGTTCCACTGGCCCATGTCCGAGAAGTACTGGTCGTCTCTCGGCGTGCGGAACACACTGCCCGCTCCCTTAAGCGGCCGTACCCAGTTCTGCGTCGCCGGCAGTCTTGCATTCGCCAACAGGAACAGGCACAGCCCAATCTGGAGAACGCCCCTGCCCGGGATCTCTTCCAGGATGCCGGCCAGCGGCGCCGCCAGCACGAATAATGGCAGCAGCAGCCGCGCCAGGAAAGGCTGCCATTTCAGGTAGCCGCAGAACCCGAGAAATCCGCAGAGCAGCGCGACAGCGTACAAGAGGAGTTCCGCTTCCCCACCGCGGGCATACCGCCACAGCAGCAGGCAGAAAATCGCCAACAGCAGCGCCAGGTGCCAGCGGTTCGGCGCGTCCGCTTCATGGTTCGAATTCCGCGGAGGCGCGAACCGGCTCCAGCGCCAGGTCGTGGCCGGGTCGTTGACGTCGATCCCGAGACGCCGATGCGCGTCCACCACCAGCCGGTACACCCCTTCGTTCCAGGCGGGGCTGCGGGCGCCCAACTGCTCCGAGGCGTTCCGCAAGAGGTTCGACGCGGTCTCTTTCCATCCGAACGTTTCGTTGCGCCAGCGGAAGAAGCCGTCGCCCTGCGCGGAATCGAAGCCCATCACCGACCCGCTCAAGCCGTAATTGCGGGCGTACTGCGGGGCATTCAGTGTCAGCGCGATCGCGACGGCCAGCAAGGCTCCCGCAAAAAGCGGTTTCCTCGGGCTTCGGCGGTGCAGCAGGAAAATCGCCGCCAGCGGCCAGGGGAGGAAGAGGTAGGCCGTCGCCTTCGTGAGCAGAGCCAGGCCCAAAGCGGCGCCCAGAATCGCGGCATCCGCCGGGCGACGAGTCCGTGTAAAGCGCAGCCCGAAGTAGACCGCGACCACCAGCCACATCGCGAGCCAGTAATCGTTTTTCGCGCCCGAACTCGCCAGGATGCCGGCCGGCAGTGTGGCGCAGAAGAACGCCGAGATCGCCTGTCCCCGGGCGCGGCGGCCGAGCGTAGCCGCGATCGCCGAGACCCCGACGATGCTCGCTGCCGATGCGAACCACTGCACGAAGTTGACCAGGTGGTCGCCGCCCGAAAGCAGGTACGTATGGAGCATCGCGTACTCGGCCAGCGGTTGCAGCATGATCTGGTTGAAGTAGGGCGTGGGGAAGAAGCGCACGCTCGCTTGTTCCGCCCAGTAGAGCACGCGCGGCATGTGGTACGCCATCGCATCCGCGCTGTTCGGTGGGCTGAAGGCGGCGGTGATGCCGGTCAGGACGAGAATGACGGCGATTCCGGCGAGCGAGAGGAGAACCACAGGGTCGCGCGTTAGGGGAAACTGCGGGCGGGACCTCGGGCGGGCGATCAGAACGGAGAGGACGATTACGACGAGCCAGCAGGCGATCAGGGGGGCGCGGGTCAGGATGCCGAATGCGCTTAGGGATTCGGTGATGACCACGAGCGAGATGCCGAAGATGGTTAGAGCGCGGAGGAAGTGGTCGCGGATCGGGGCGGCAGGTTCCATCGTGGACGGTATCGGGCGCCTGCAGCGCCTGGGCAGGCCAGGAGGCCTACCCTACTTTACCGAAATGCTCAGCGGTGGTGGGTTGGGGTCACGCTGACGTTGCCTCGGGCTTCGATGCGGCCGGTACCTTCCTCGAATTCGGCTTCATCGGCGCGGAGGACCATTTCGCCGTCGCAAACCATTGGGCCGGATTGCGAACGCACACAGACTGGTATCTTGATCTCGACGGCTCCCGTCAGGTGCACCTCGGACGGATACTGCGGACCTCGTTCGATCTCGCGAGCCGACACGGTGATCCTGCCGGGTCCGGACATCGGGGCCAATGGCATGTGCTTCATTTCGGAGGATGACTGGGCCAGCAAAATCAAAGACGTGAACGCACCAACGGTCGCGAGGCGAATGTACGTCACCGCGTGAACCTCCCCGTACGGCATGACGCGGGCGGATGTGGACGCGTTTCAAGGGGTCACGCCAATCCAGCGTAAAGGCGGTGACATAGTCGCCCAGCGGGGGAATCCGGGGATGCCGCGGCCGCCGGCGGAGATCACGACCCATCTGCCGGCCGGCGGGCGCCTTCGGCGCCTGGGCAGGCCAGGAGGCCTACCCCGCTTTACTTTGGCGAAATGGCTTGGGGGCCATGGGGGCTAATCCAGCGTAAAGGCGATGACATAGTCGCCCAGCGGGGGGCCTCCGGGGATGCCGCGGCCGCCGGCGGAGATCACGACCCATCTGCCGGCCGGCGGGCGCCTTCGGCGCCTGGGCAGGCCAGGAGGCCTACCCCACTTTACTTTAGCGAAATGGCTTGGGGGCCATGGGGGCTAATCCAGCGTAAAGGCGATGACAAAGTCACCCAGCGGGGGGCCTCCGGGGATGCCGTGGCCGCCGGCGGAGATGACGACCATCTGCCGGCCGTCGGGCGCCTGGAACGTCATCGGCATCGAACGCGCGCTGGTGGGCAGCGTGGCTTTCCAGAGTTCCTTGCCGGTGGCGATGTCGAAGGCGCGCAGCGCCGGGTCCAGCGTTCCGGCCATAAACACCAGGCCGCCGGCGGTCACCATCGGGCCGCCCAGCGAAGGCGAGCCCAACGATGGCGGCGCGGAACTGAACTGGCCCAGCGGCACGCTCCAACGGATCCGGGCGCTATCGGCATCCACGGCGTTCAACGTGCCAAACGGCGGCGGCGTGCACGGCGTCCCGCCAGGCGCGAACAGAAAACGCCGCGCCATGCCGTAGGGTGTCCCGGTTTGCCGCGCAAATTCCCAGTCGCCGATGATATTCCGTCCGGGCTGAGATGCTTCGCGGTCGAAATCGGCGCGCGGAATCAACCGCACTTCCGCCGCCAGGTTGTTGATCGGGATGATCACCAGGCGGCTGTTCGGGTCGTATGCCGCCCCGCCCCAGGCCATGCCGCCTATATTTCCCGGGATGATGAGCGATCCGCGGACGCTCGGCGGCGTGAAGATCCCTTCGGAGCGGAGCCCGGAGATGTGTTCCACGCACCAATTCCGGTCGGCTCCGGCACCCAGGATCTTCGATGGATCGACGTGCTGCGCGGCAAGCGCCGGTGGAGCCAGGGGAAACGGTTGAGTGGGTGAGGCCATTTCGCCGGGCACGTCGCTTTTCGGCACCGGGCGCTCCTCCACCCCGAAGATCGGCTTCCCGGTCTCACGATCGAGGATGAAGAAGTTACCGGTCTTCGAGCCGGCACCGATCGCAGCGATGGTCCGGCCGTTGCGGTGCACGTCGAACAGCACGGGCGGAGAGGCCACGTCGTAATCCCACAAATTGTGGTGGACCGTCTGAAAGCCCCAGACGAGTTTGCCCGTATCCGCGCGGAGGGCGACGACGGAATCCGCATAACGGTTGTCGCCAGGGCGCTCGCCGCCGAAGTAGTCGGGGCTGGCGCTGCCCGTCGGCACGAAGACGAGTCCGCGCGCCGGGTCCGCCACGATCACGGACCACGCATTCGCCGCGCCGGTTTTGGGCAGTTGCGGAATCGGATCCCAAGACCATTTCGGTTTCCCGCTGCGCGCGTCGAAACCGCGCACCTCGCCCGACGGCTGGTCGGTCCGGTTGTTGTCCGAAATTCCCGAGCCGACGATCACGGTATCGCCGACCACCGCGGGCGGCGAAGTCTCTTCGTAGTCGGCGAACCGCTTCGGGTCGGGCGGAATGCGCAGGCCGCTGCGCAGGTTGACAATGCCGTTATCGCCGAAATCGGCGCAGGGTTTACCGGTCGAGGCGTCCAGCGCCACCAGGCGGGCATCGATGGTGGCCAGGAACAGGCGCATCGGCCCCGAAGCCGGCTTCCAGGCGGCCGCTCCGCGATTGGTGAAATCGCCGAAGCCCGCGTCTTTCGGGACCTTCGCGTCGTAAGACCAGCGCGGCTTCCCACTGAGCGGGTCGAGCGCGATCACGCGGCCCAGCGGCGTCGTCAGGTAGAGGGTCCCGCCGATATAGAGCGGAGTGGATTCGAATGCGGCCGGCCGGCCGTGCGGCGGCGTGTAGGCGTCGCCCGTGCGATACGTCCAGGCCACGTGCAGTTGCGTGACATTCCGTCGATTGATGGCGGAGAGCGGCGAATACCGCGTTCCGCCGGCATCGTGGCCATAGACGGGCCAGTCGGAACCGTCTTTCCCCGCAAAGGAGGTGAGCAGAACAGGACAGGCCACGGCCAAAAGGAAGACAGCCATCCGGTGCATATGAGAACAGTCTACCTGCTCAGCCAGGCCAGAACGGTCTCCAGTTCGAGCACGCGCGCCCCGGGACCGTGGCCGGGCAGACGCACCAGCGCGGAGGGCACCTTCTTCTGCCGCAGCGCGAAGTAGAGTTCCTCGCTTTCCGGGTCCGTCTCGCCGGCTAGAATCAGCGTCGGCGTCTCGACGCGGCCGAGGAAATACAGCGGCGAGCGGCTCGTATACTGGCCGGGATCTTCCCACGGCATCGCCCCCATCCACTCGGCGGCGCGGCGGCGGCCGTCGGGGTTGGTGGCGACATCGGTTGCCCAGTCCACGATCGGTCGGCGCGCAATCGCGGCATGGAACCGGTTGGTGTGGCCGATGGTCCAAGCCGCCAGCAACCCCCCGGAAATCGCCAGGCGCTTCGGGTCTATGTAGCCTTTGGCGAGGACGAAATCCACCGCACGCATCAGGTCGTCGTAGTCGTCGCCGGGGTAGCCGGTCGGAAGCAGGTTCCCGAACTGCTCCCCGTAGCCGGGAGTGCCGCGCGGATTCACGTGAAGAACCACCCAGCCGCGCGCAGCAATAATCTGGGAACGAAGATCGATGGCCCCACCGTACATCCGCCGCGGCGAATCCTGAATGTCGAGCAGCAGCGGATATTTCCTGCCCGGGTCGAATCCGGGCGGCTTCACCAACCAGGCCTGAACCGTGCGGCCATCGGATGGGAACGCGAGCGCATCGATGGGGCCTTGCTCGCGCCCGGCAAGCATCAACCCGTTTGGCGAGGCCGCGGTCACCGGCTCGGAAGGCACATCGACCGTGAATGAGACCACGTCGTCCGACGCGTTTTCGGTGGATCGGACGCTGGCCGCGCGGCCGTTATCCGCAAGCGAAAGCCCGCGCAGCCGTTCCGGCCGGTTCGTCACCTGGCGCGCGCTGCCGTCGTTGCGGGCGGCGTAGACGTGGGTGGACCCGCGATCATCTGCGAGGAAATAGATGGTGCGGGAATCGGGGCTCCACTGCGGCGACTCGGGATCCCGGTCGAGTGCGCCGGCCAGGACCTTCGCGCGCGAACCGTCGGCATTCATCACCCAGAGCCTGCGGAGGGTGTAGCTGCTCGGGCGGGTCGCCGTAGCGAGCCAGGCGACTTTGCGGCCGTCCGGCGAGGGCAGCGGACCGGCGAGCCGCGCCTCGGCGCGCATCAGCGTGCGGACCTCGCCGCCGGCTATCGGAATGGAGACGATTTCGGACCCGCCGCGGACGGCGACCACGTTCCGGCTGTCGAGCATCCATGCCGGATCCGTATAATCCGATCCCCCGGAAGTGATGCGGCGCGGTGCGCCCCCGGACGCCTCGGCCACGAAGATGGCCCTCCGCTCCGCCGGCCCGCCCCGCAGGTATTTCAGGATGGCCGGCGGCGCCCACGCCGGAGGGGCATCCTCCGCCGGCACGAGGGCGCTATATGTAAGAAGAGTTCCGTCCGCCGACCAGGCGAGCGAAAGCGGTAAATTACCACCCGAAATTACTGTGTCTTTTGGGGACTTCCAATAGCGAATGCGAATCTCCGATTTTCCGTTCCGGTCGGAGATCCAGGCGATGCGATCGTTCCCGGGGGACCATCGCGGCGAGTTGTCCTGCCACCCGCCTTGGGTGAATGACCGCTCGGCGCCGCCATCCGTCGCGGCGACCCGCAAGTTGCTAAAGCCGGCACCTGCGGCGCGGTCGTTCCACCTCCCGGCATATACCACCACCTTCCCGTCCGAACTGATGCACGGGTCGCCCGCGGTTCGCCAGTTCCAATAATCCTGCGCGGCAAATGGCTGGCCGGCGGCCATGGCGAGGGCTGCAAATTGAAGAAAGATCACACCGGTTCTACGCAACACGGCTCCAAAGAAACGAGTCTCTCACAACCGTCGGCGGCCGTGTGCAAGGCCGTCAATTCCGCCTGATTACCTACTTTGGATAACAAAAACAGTTAACGGAATTTATGGAACTTTGTCTCCTAAAGCGAGGGATAGCCGGGCAGGCTTTTCGTGCTAATAACTAAAATAGTACGAGTAGTATTGCAGGCATTTGTGGGCTGTCTATATTGCGGTAAAGAAATCGGCCCGTTCCGGCAACTCCGGGACAGTGAGTTTTGCAGCTCTCTCCACCGCAAACGGTATGGGGAGAGGCTGGGGAGAGTTCTGGGCCAAATTGCCGCAGTTCAGGATCCAGCACCCAAAGGGGTGGCAGGATTCCAATTCCACCTTTCTCCGGTGGAATCATTCGTGCACCCCACGTGGCGCCGTTGGGACAAATCCTACAGCTCTTTTCCGGCACGGGTCGGAGGCTGGCCCCTCGAGTTGGACAAAGTCCTGGGAAACGAGCTTTTCAATGCGGGGTTGCCGGAAGCCGAGGAGCCGGCCGGGACGCCGCAACTGGCGGATGCCGCTGCCGCACTTATGTGCCAGGCCGTCGCGCCCCCTGCGCCTCCCGCAGCCGCTCTGGGCGGCAGAATTCCCCTGGCCGGTATCCTGGAACACCTGCCCCCGGTGTGCAACGCGGCGGACGTGGCGAAAGCCCCGCGTTCCGTATCGAGCGCAGCGTGGGCCCGGCCGGAGATGGAAGTTCTCCAGGGCCCTTCAGTGCCGCCGCTGACCCGGACCGCGTGGCAATCGTGCGCCACCATCGCACCCCAACCTGCGGAGCGCTGGCTGTCCCTGGCATTCTCGCTCGAGCCCCAGCTCGAACCGCGGACCGTATCGGCGCCACAACTCCAAGTCTCCTTTGAGGCAGCCGAGTGCTTCTACGACAGCAACGGAAAGCCGCCGAAGCCGGTCGAGGCCTGGATGTGGTGCCCCGGGGCCCAGGCCGCCGAGCGGTGGATCGAAATCGCAATGGCAGGCCACCTGGGGCTCGCGCTCCCGGCCGTGCATTTCGAGGCATTCGGGATGGAGATCGCGTGGGCCGCCGTTTTCCGCGACGCTGGAGAACTGCCCCCGGCTGCTTGCGAGAATTGGGCCCAAACGCCTGCCCCGGAACCGGTTGAACACTGGCTGCGCGTTGCCGGCGCCGGACCGGTCTGGAACGCCAACGTGGCGCTGCCGCACTTCCCTGACACCGTCACCGCATGTGCCCCCGCCCTGGCGGAAGCGCTCCCGGGACCGGCGCCCGAGGCCGTGGAACGGCCGGCAGTCGCGGCGATGTCCGCAACGCTTGAGGCAGGCACCCACGACGCGCAAATCATCCCGTTCGCGGTGGCCCCACATGGCGCCGAAATCTTCCGCGACCCCGCCGGGGAGCCGCCCGCACTCGCCGATATCGCGCGGACGCCCGCCGCGGAACCGGTGGAGCGCTGGCTTGCGACTGCCTTTGCGAGCCCGATGGCGGCGCCACAGGCCGATCTCCGCCTGATGCCGCCGGCCCTGAACGCGGTCGTCCCGAACGTCTTTCGCGATGCAGGCGAAGCGCCACCCGCGCTTGCCGACACCTTCATGCCATTGCCCGCCGCCGAGCCGGTGGAGCGCTGGCTTGCGACTGCCTTTGCGAGCCCGATGGCGGCGCCACAGGCCAATCTTCGCCTGATGCCGCCGGCCCTGAACGCGGTCGTCCCGAACGTCTTTCGCGATGCAGGCGAAGCGCCACCCGCGCTTGCCGACACCTTCATGCCATTGCCCGCCGCCGAGCCGGTGGAGCGCTGGCTTGCGACTGCCTTTGCGAGCCCGATGGCGGCGCCACAGGCCAATCTTCGCCTGATGCCGCCGGCCCTGAACGCGGTCGTCCCGAACGTCTTTCGCGATGCAGGCGAAGCGCCACCCGCGCTTGCCGACACCTTCATGCCATTGCCCGCCGCCGAGCCGGTGGAGCGCTGGCTTGCGACTGCCTTTGCGAGCCCGATGGCGGCGCCACTGGCCGATCTTCGCCTGATGCCGCCGGCCCTGAACGCGGTCGTCCCGAACGTCTTTCGCGATGCAGGCGAAGCGCCACCCGCGCTTGCATTGCCTGCCGCCGAGCCGGTGGAGAATTGGCTCGCGATGGCCGTGGCAAGTGAGATCGAGCCGCAGGACGGCGCCCGCGAGTTGCCATTCGCCGTAGCTCCGGTGGTCCCGAACATCCTCCGCGATCCGGGCGAAGCGCCCCCCGCGGTTGTCGACACCTTCATGCCATTGCCCGCCGCCGAGCCCGCGGAGCGATGGCTGGCCTCGTCGGTGGCGAAGGAAATCGCGCCGTCGATCGCCGCGACCGCTCCGGCATTTTCGGTTTCGCTGGTTTCGCCGTTCGTGCCGTTCGTTCCGCGGTTCGCGCGGCCGGATGCCGCGGAACCGGCGGCGGCTTTCGTCAAGCCCGTTTTCCGGCCGCTCCCGCTGCAATCGCAGGTGGCTCTCCCGGCGCTGCCGCACCGGATCGGCCGCACGATTCAAGGCGCGCCCCGCGAGGCCGCCCTGGCTCGCGCGGCGAATGGCCCGCAGGCCTCGCCTGTCGAGTCGATCCCGTCCACTACGAAGCTGCCGATTCCGATCCGCCGCTCCCCGGCCGTGCCGGACATCCCGCCGGTGGCGGCGCGCGTGCGGCTCGCTCCGGCCGGAGTCACTGAGATCTACCCCGCCGCGGCGCGTTCGGCCGCCGCGGTGATGGCGTCCATCCCGCTCAGACCGGTAGAGACGGTTACGGCACAGGCGCCTCCCGTCGAGATCCAACGGCCCACTCCGCAGATACCGGAACCGGGGCTGTACGGCCTGGAATATTACTGCCAGCGGGGTTCCGGGGCGCCTTCGAGCCGCCTGGCCTGGGCGCCGCCTCCGATTCCTCCGGCCGCGCTGCGGTTCCAACTGAAACCCGCCTTCGAGACGCTCGAAGAGCCGGAAGTACCGAAGCCTGCCCGCAAGGGACCGGCTATTGCCGAGATCTTCTCCCTGCCGGAAGCGCGGAAGCGCACTTCCTCTTCCAGATTGGGCTGGGTGGGAAAGGTTGCGGCGGGGATCATGGTGATGTTCGCGCTTTGGAGCGGATCGCGGCTCGCGGAAATCGGCAAGCCGCCGGCGAACGTTGCCCGCGACACCGCCGCGCCGCAGATTTCGGAAGACCCGCAGCCAGTGGTAGCGCGCGCAGCGGTGCCGCCGAAAGGTCCCCTGGCGCGAATCCGGCAGTCCCTCGCTTCGCGGGCGGCAGTCTCGGTGGGCGACACGTTCCACGGGGGCATGGAGGCATGGGGCTCCGGGTCGAAATCCTATGCGCCCGGTTGGGCCCACAGCCCCGACGGCTACGTCCGGGTCGGCGACCTGGCCCTTTTCCGGCCCACTCAGACCTTCCAGGATTACCGGCTGGAGTTCTACGGCCAGATCGAAAAGAAGAGCATGAGCTGGGTGATGCGGGCGCGGGATAAGAAAAACTACTACGCCATGAAGTTCACCGTGGTGGAGCCTGGCCTGCGGCCGGTGATCGCCATGGTCCACTACCCTGTGGTCGGCGGAAAGAAGGGCCACAAGGTCGAGACGCCCCTTTCCGTCATGTTCCACAACAATGAGGCCTACCACGTGACGGTGGATGTGAAGGGCAACCGCTTCACCGCTTCGATCGAAGGCGAAAAGGTCGATTCGTGGACCGACGATACGCCCGGCGCCGGAGCGGTCGGCTTCTTCAGTGAAGCCGGCGAATCAGCCCGGCTGTACTGGGCCAAGGTATCCAAGAACCAGGATTGGATCGGCCGCTTCTGCTCTTATTTTGCGGGAGACGAAGCGAACCGTACGGCGGAATTGTGGAACTCCGGCCTGCCGCCGGACTCCCCCGCCCCGAAGATTCCGCGCGCTCACGATTTCGTGGTGGATGCCGCGTTGGAAGTAGAGACTGAATTCAATTTCGCGCCCCGAGGGGCCAGCAGACAGATGAACTGGAGGATCCCAGCATGGAATTCCTGAGCGCAACCGAATCGGCCGTCAGCCCGTCGCTGCCGCCCGGAGTCACACCTATTACCGAGCTGAAACAGCAGAAGCGGGTGAACCGCACTCTTTCGAAAGCGGTTTCGCTGCACCTGGAAGGCAAGCTGGAAGGCGCGGCGCGGCTACTCAGCAAAGCCATTGAGAGCGGCGAGCGCGAGCCGGGCCTGTACACGGCGCTGGGACACATCCAATATGAGATGCACGATTACGACGCCGCATCCCAGACTTACGCGGCGCTGGCCGATCTCGACCCGCTGCATCGCACAGCGCACTTCAACCTCGGTGTGTGCTACGGCCATCTGAAGAAGTGGAGTGAGGCGGCGGAGTCCTTCCAGTATGCCGGCGAAGCGGACCCGACGCGCGTGGATGCATTCCTCGGGCTCGGCCTTTCGCTGCTGCACGTCGGCAAGCCGGAACAGGCCCTCGATCCGCTCGAGAAGTACCTGAGTCTCTTCCCCGAAAACGAGCAGGCGCTGTTCGGGAAGGCCGTGGTCTTTCAGCAGACCGGACGGCACGCCGAAGCCGTGGAGCAATACCGCAAAGTCCTGGCGCGCAACCCGCGGTGCGAGGAGGCGCTCTCGAACATGGTGGCGATGTTCCTCGAGAAGAAGGATCCGGAGTCGGTGCGCCGGTATGCCGAAATGCTGGTGGAGTTGCAGCCGGATTCCATGGTGGCGATGGAGGCACTGGCCAGCCTTGCGTTCGCCGATGGCGACTACCTCAGCGCGGCCCGCTACTGCCGCAACCTCTCCGAACAGGCTCCGGACCGCTTCGAGAGCTGGTTCAATCTGGGCGTGGCCTACCACAAGATGGGGAACCACCAGAAAGCGGCCCAGGCGTATAACCAGGCGACGCAGTTGAATCCGAATGCCGCCCAGGCGTTCCTGAACCTCGGGGTCGCACACCAGGAACTTTCGGACCTGCCCGCCGCCCGCGCCGCCTATGAGAAGGCGCTGGCGATCGAGCCGAACCAATCCGACGTGATGTGGAACCTGGCGCTGGTTCTGGAACAGCAGGGCGAGCGCTCGCGAGCCGAGGAATTGTACGCAAAGGTACCGCAATCGGCGCCCGAATGGTGCGACGCCTCCTTCCGCCTGGGCTACCTCAGGCTGTTGCAGGGCGACTACGTAGGCAGCGCCGAAGCTTTCCAGCTCTGCCTGGCCCAGAAGCCGGACTGGCCGGAAGCCCACCTGAATGCCGGGATTGCGTACGCGCGGTCCGGTAATCCGGAAGCGGCGCGACGTTCGTTCCAGGAGACGCTCATGATCCGCCCGGATTCCTCGGATGCGGTTCGCGGGCTGGCTGCGCTGGCTCTGGAGCAACAGGACTTCGAGGCCGCCTACGAACTCCACAAGAAGCTGATCGAACTCGGCGAGAAGAGCCCGGAGCTGTACTACAACGCCGGACTGATCTGCCAGAAGCGAGGCCAGCCGGCCGATGCCGTGAGCTTCTACCAGCGGGCGCTGAGCGAAGATCCGCAGTTTGCCGAAGCCCTGCTCAACCTGGGCCATGCGCTGATGGCGATGGGCCAGGAAGAAGAGGCCCGGTCCTACTGGCGGAAGGCGATCCGCGAGAAGCCCGACCTTGCGCAGATGTACTTCGAGCCGCCGGCGGCTCAGTAGTCCAGGAACAATCGGACCTGAATCTCCGTATTCTACCCTTCAGGAGGAACCGTGCTCCCGAAGGACATAGGCTACGCTCTTCGACTTTTCGCCAGAAGCCCGGGCTACGTGGCAATGGCGGTTATTGCGCTCGGATTCGGCATCGGCGCGAACAGCTCGATGTTCAGTTTCGTGAACGTCTATCTGCTCCAGCCCCTGCCGACCGTGCGGGATGCCGGGCAGATCGTCATTCTCCAGGGCCTGCAGCGCGGCAACAACATCGAGACGTCGTATCTTGACTTCACCGATTGGGAAAAGCAGAGCACCGGCTTCGACGGCATCAGCGCGATGGAGCACGGCGGCCCCATCGTTTCCGGGCTGGGTGAACCGGAGCGGGCTGCCGGCGTGCGGGTATCGCGCGATTTCTTCCGCGTATTCCCGGTAAGACCGGTTGTCGGGCGGCTCTTCCTTCGCTCGGAGATGGCGCCCGGCGGAGACCCGGTGATCCTCATCAGCAACGGTTACTGGCAGAGGAAATTCGGCAGCACGCCGGATGTCGTCGGCCGGTCGCTCTCGCTGGACGGCGTGAGCCATAAGATCGTCGGCGTGCTTCCGGCGGGTTTCCGTTTCTCCTGGCGGGATGTGGAAGTGTTCTCGGCCCTGGGAAAGGACGCCGCGGATACACCGCGCGGCCGGCGCTCGCTCGACGTCCTGGCGCGGCGCAAACCGGGAACCACGGTGGCGGCGGCACAAGCCGAGATGAACACCATCGCGGCGCGGCTTGAAGCGGCGTACCCGGAAAGTAACGCCGCGGTGCGGGTCAGCGTGCGCGACCTTCTGCAGGCGATTGCGGATGGACCCCGCGAATCGGTCACTATCATGATGGGAGTGGTGGTGTTCGTGCTCCTGATTGCGTGCTCGAACGTCGCCAACCTGCAGCTCGCGCGCGCCACCGGGCGGGCGAACGAAATGGCCATCCGGATCGCGATCGGCGCCAGCCGGTGGCGCATCATCCGGCAGTTGATCACGGAAAGCATGCTGGTCGCGGTTGCCGGCGGAGTGCTCGGGGTAGGCCTCGGGTACGGGATCTGCCGCGGCCTGATGGCAGCTACCCCGCCGATGATCCATCCCTTCAACCAGAATTACCTGGACACCCGGGTGCTGTTGTTCACGGCTGCACTTTCGATTCTCACGGGCCTGATTTCGGGAATCGCGCCGGCGTTTCAGGTTTCGCGCGTCGGGGTCAACGACACGCTGAAGGAAGGCGGACGCTCGGGAATGGCCGCCGGTTCGCGCGGACGCTTGCGGAACGCCCTGGTGGTGGTGGAGGTTTCGCTGGCCATGGTGCTGCTCCTGGCGGCCGGGCTGCTGGTCAAGAGCTTCAGCAACCTGCAACAGATGAACCCTGGTTTCCGTGTGGAGAACCTCCTCACCGCGAATGTCTGGCTGCCGGACGCCAGGTACCCCAGGCCGGAGCAGCAGTCGATATTCTTCCGCACTCTGTTGGAACGGGTGCAAGCGACTCCGGGAGTGGTCTCAGCGGCGGCATCCACCGGGATTCCGCTTACCGGCGGAGGCGGCGGTTCCGCCTTCGTGATCGAAGGACAGCCGGTCCCGGCGGCCGGACACGAGGCGATCGCGAGAACCATGTCGGTCACGCCGGAGTACTTCCAGACTATGGGGATGACCCTGCGGAGCGGGCGCTACTTCAGCGCGCAGGACGACGAAAAGGCGCAGCGCGTGGTGATCGTCAACGAGCGCATCGCGCGGCAGTACTTCGGCGCCGCGGACCCGGTCGGCAAGCGTGTGAAGTGGAGCCCCGGCCCGCAGGGCGACGCGCCCTGGATGACGATCGTCGGGGTCGCTTCGGACGTGAGGCCCTGGGGCCGCGCGTCGCAGCCCTCGCCCGAGATGTACGCCCCCTTCCGCCAGGCGCCGCGCCCGGCCAGTTGGCTGGTAGTGCGGACGACGAATTCCGATGCGGCAAGCGTGACTCCTGCCCTGCGCGCGGAATTGAAGTCGCTGGACGGCGACCAGCCGCTCAGCAGCGTAATGACCATGGACGAGCGCATGAATGAGTCGATGACGCTGCCGAAAATGATGACCGTGCTGATCTCGATCTTCGCCACGCTCTCGCTCCTCCTCGCAGCGATGGGAATCTATGGCGTGGTGGCCTATTCGGTGGCACAGCGCAGCCATGAATTCGGAATCCGGATGGCGTTGGGCGCCGGCCCTGGCAGCGTCATCGGGTTGGTCCTCAAACGCGCCGGCTGGATGGTCCTGCTGGGTGTGGGGTTCGGGGTCCCCTGCGCGGCGGCCATCACGAAAGTCCTGCAATCGTTTCTGTTCGGGGTGGGAGCCCGAGATCCGCTGACGTTCGTGTTCGTACCGCTGGCGCTGGCCGCGGTGGCGCTGTTGGCGAGTTGGATTCCCGCGCGGCGCGCCACCCAGGTGGACCCGGTGGTGGCGCTGCGCTGTGAGTAGGCGCTACACCGAACTGCGGCTGCGAATGGCCAGCGAGGTCCACGTGATGTAGATCAAGGCAGCCATCGGGACCAGGAACGAGAATTGCACCGAGCCGGAGCGGTCCGCCACCAGGCCCATGACGGGCGGCAGGATCGCTCCTCCGACAATCGCCATGATCATCAGGCCGGAGAGCGCATTCGTATACTTCGGCATGGTGTCGATCACGATCGAGAAGATCAGCGGGAAGATGTTCGCAAATCCCAGGCCGATGACGGCAAAGGCGGCCACGGCCACCCACTGGTTCGGCACGAACAGGCCGGCGATTCCGAGTACGGATACCAGCGAGGTGGCGATGAAGAATTTCTTCGGCTGCATCCAGTTCAGGATCACTCCGCCGGAGAACCGCCCGATCGTCAGCGCCAGGAAGAACAGGCCCGTGCCGAGCAGCCCGATGCGGTTGATATCCACTCCGTAGCGCTCCTGAAGGAATAGCGGAATTCCCGAGCTCATGGAAACTTCCGCCCCGACATAAAGGAACAGCGCGAGCACCGTCATCGCCACAAATCCATTCCGCAAAAGCGAGAGCGAGGAACCGAGAGTGGCGCGATTGCCTCCGGGCTGCTCTTCTTTGACTTGCAGGGGCAGCACCGCAACCAGCGTCACCAGGACGGCAATACTGTACACCGGAAAAATGACGTTCCACCCGGCGCCGAAAGCGCGCGCGGCGATCACCGGGATCAGCGGTCCGGAGAGGGATCCGATCGCCTTCACGAATTGCGCCAGCGAAAGGTTCCGCGAGTACTTGCCCTCGGCCGAGACGTCGCGCATGATCGGGTTGCCCGCCACCTGGAGAATCGTAGCGCCGGCGCCCAGCGCCAGCACGGTCAGCAGGAATACAGGGAACGTAGACAGGCCGGCAATCGCCGGGATCAGGATGCCCGAGAGCATCACGATGAGCCCCAGCAGCAGCACGAACTTTTTGCCCTTCTTGTCCTGAAGTACGCCGACCGGAACCGAGAGGATGCCGAACATCGTGAAGCCCACGAAGGGGATCAATTGGGCTACGAAGTTCGAAAGCTTAAACTGCTCCCGCGCCAGGCCGACGAACGGCCCCGCGGCATCGGCGAAGCCCATCGCCAGAAAGACGAGAAAAATCGGAAGCGCGCTGCTCCTGGTCCGGTTCATAGACCCAAAACTGTAGCACCAATCGGGGCCCGATTTCCGATCATCTGATACCATCGGCTTCGATGCGAACGATTGCGCTTGTAGTGATCTCCTGCGCGCTCGCGGCGGCCGCGCCGCAGTCGCAAGACCCGGCGGACCAGGTGAATCCGTTGATCGGAACCGCGGGCGACGGCCAGACTTTCCCCGCCACCGGGGTACCCTTCGGCATGACGCAATGGACCCCGCAGACACGTGACGGAGAGGCCAAGTGCATCGCGCCCTACTACGAGAAGGACACGCGCATCCAGGGATTCCGCGCCAGCCATTTTCCGAGCGGCTCGTGCACCCAGGAGTACGGCAGCGTGACGGTGATGGCGCTCCAGGGCGAACTGAAACTCGGGGCGGCCGAGCGTGCGTCCTCATTCCAGCGCTCGAACGAACGGACCAGGCCGTACCGCTACGATGTGGCGCTGGACGATTCCGGAATCCGTGCTTCGGTCGCGGCCACTTCGCGCGCGGGCATTCTGGAATTCCGGTTCACACGGGCGGGACAGGCGTGGATCCTAATCCAGGCCAACGCGCGGAAGGGCGAAGGCAGCGTGCGGATCGACCGCGAGAGGCGCGAGATCTCCGGCTTGAATCCGGTACACCGCTTGTACGCCGGAGCGGGTAAGCCGGCGGGCTTCAGCGGGTATTTCGCGGCCCGGATCGAACAGCCGATCGAGAACTTCGGCGTCTGGAGCGGAAGCGGACAGCAAGACGGCGCTACCGTGCTGGATGGAACCCAGGGCGCGCCGGGAGCATACATTGGGTTCGCGGCCAAAGCGGGGATGGTGGTTCGCGTGAAGGTCGGCACCTCGTTCACCAGTGTCGAGGAGGCCCGCCGCAACCTCGACGCGGAGATTCCCGGGTGGGACCTCGAGCAGACCGCCGCGCAGGCGCACCAGGCCTGGAACGACGTCCTGGCACGGATCGAAATCCGCGAACCTTCGGCCTCCAAGCGCAGAGTGTTTTATACCGCGCTCTACCACGCGTACCTCACGCCGCGCACGCTGAGCGACGTATCGGGAACGTACCCCGGTTTTGCCGGCGAGCGCCGCACCGAAACGGCGCGAGGCTTCACCTACTACTGCGATTTTTCGCTCTGGGACACGTTTCGCTCGCTGCATCCGCTGCTGACGATTATCGACCCGGCCCGCACTCGCGACATGGTGCAATCCATCCTTGCCAAAGGCGCGCAGGGCGGATGGCTGCCGATGTATCCAGCCTGGAACAGCTACACCCAGGAGATGATCGGAGATCACGCCATCGCCATGATCGCCGACGCCTACGTGAAAGGCATCCGCGATTTCGATGCGGAGGCGGCTTACCGCATGATGCGCCGCAATGCCATGGAGACCCCCGCCTCGCACGAGGAATATGTGGACGGCCGCGGACGCCGCGCGCTCACCAGTTATCTGAAATACGGGTTCATTCCGCTCGAGGATCCCGTGAATGACGCCTTCCACCGCGGCGAACAGGTCTCGCGGACGCTCGAATACGCCTATGACGATTACGCCCTCTCGGTAATGGCCAAAGCGCTCGGGAAGAAGGAAGACGAGAAGATGTTCCGCGAACGGGCAGGCTACTACCGGAACGTGATCGACCCCTCGACCGGGTTCGCGCGCGGGCGCCATGCGGACGGGTCATGGGATACGCCGTTCGACCCCGCCGGCAGCTATCACTACATTACCGAAGGTCTTCCCTTCCAGTACACCTTTTTCGTGCCGCAGGACGTGGCGGGGCTGATCCGGCTCACCGGCGGGCGGCAGGCGTTCATCGACAAACTCGACCAGCTCTTCGCCGGGGGTTACTACAACCACGGCAACGAGCCAAGTCATCACATCGCCTACCTGTACGACTACGCCGGCGCGCCGTGGAAGACGCAGGAACACGTGCGGCGGATCATGGACGAGCAGTACCTCGACCGCGCTGCTGGAATTGCCGGGAACGACGACTGCGGGCAGATGTCCGCCTGGTATGTCATGAGCGCTCTTGGATTCTACCCGGTATCCCCCGCGACCCCGGTTTACCAGATCGGCGTCCCGCTGTTCGACTCGGCCGTGATTCACCCTCCCGCAGGCAAGCCATTCCGGATCGAGGCCGCCGGCGCGTCGGCCGGGAAGCGGTACATTCAAGCCGCCACCTTGAACGGCAGGCCGCTTACCCGGACGTGGATCTCGCACGAGGAGATTCTGCGCGGCGGCACGCTCGTGTTCCGGATGGGCGATCAGCCGAATCCAAAGTGGGGAAGCGGAACCGCGGATGCGCCGCCCTCTATGAGCACGGCGCGATAGTTCGGCGTAATTGCGCCGTTCCGGTTTCTCCGATACGCTTGCAGTTACATGCACTCCTACCTGCATCCGAGAGACGAGCTTCTCCAGGCCATGGAACGTATCTATCGATACCGAATGACCACGACCTCCGGGGGAAATCTCTCGATCCGGGAGGAGAACGGCAATGTCTGGATCACTCCCGCTCGCGTGGACAAGGGAGCGCTGACGCGCGACGACATCGTTTGCGTATTCCCCGATGGACGGGTCGACGGGACGCGGCGGCCTTCGTCGGAACTCCCCATCCATCAGGAGATCCGGCGACGGCGGCCCGAACTGGGCGGAATCGTGCATGCCCACCCGGTGGCGCTGGTCGCCTTCAGCCTGGTCCACCAGACGCCGGCAACCCGCCTCTTCCACCAATCGTGGCAAGTGTGCGGCAAGGTGGGGTTCGCGCCGTACCAGTTGCCCGGAAGCCAGGCGCTCGGCGATGCCGTCGCCGACACTTTCGCGGAAGGTTACGATAGCGTGATTTTGGAAAACCATGGCGTGGTCACCGCGGGCACGACGCTTCAGGACGCGTTCCGCCGGTTCGAAACGCTGGAGTTCACGGCCAAGACAATCATCAAAGCACGCCTGCTCGGATGCGAACCAACGCTCCTGACGGATGAGCAACTGGCCGTCGAACAGCGGCGCGAGACTTCGTTCGAACGCTTCGAACGTCCCGCGCCCTCAAGCATCGAGAAGGAAACCAGGCGCAGCCTGTGCGAGTTCGTGCGGCGCGGCTATCGCCAGCGGTTGTTCATCAGCACGCAGGGCAGTTACTCCGCGCGGGTAAGTGGAGATACGTTCGTAATCACGCCTTACGAGTTGGACCGCGGGACGGCGGACGTCGAAGACTTGGTCCTGGTCCGGGACGGCGCCGTGGAATGCGGCAAGTCCCCCAGCCGCGCGGCGCGAATCCACGCCGCCATCTACCGCAAACACCCGAACCTCGGGGCCATCGTCAACGCGTACCCGGTAAACGCTACTGCCTTCAGCGTGACGGGCGTTCCGCTCGACACACGCACCATTCCGGAGAGCTACGTGGTGGTGCGGAACGCCGGACGCGCGCCCTATGGCGTTCAGTTCGGCGACGGAACCGAACTGGCGAACATGCTCTCCACCACGCGCCCTGTATTGATCCTGGAAAACGACGGCGTGCTGGTTACCGGCAGCGATGTCCTGGAGGCGTTCGACCGCCTCGAAGTTCTTGAATCGACAGCCGAGGCAATCGTGAACTGCCGTGCCGTTGGCGAACTCCGGCCGCTATCGGGCGATGTGACGCGCGAACTCGATCGCGCCTTTTTCGACTGCTGATCGTTCGCGAAGACCGCTCCCTGAGAGGGGCGGAACAGCGCTCATGAATTACGAGTTAACCACAAAGTCAAACCGGCCAGGCCACGAGCGGCGCCTCCACCCTGATAAGTGGGGCAGGCCTCCCGGCCAGGCCTCCCGGCCTGCCCGGTTTGAAAGCTTCTTAAAAGATTCTTGACGGAGGTCCCTGGCAAACCGAGGCGCGACTAAAGGGAGCGGTTTTCGATGCCGACTATACTTCACATTCGGCCGGCGGGAGAAGTATTCGGAACGTGCTTCCCTTCCCCGGGTCGCTCTCAAACGTCACAGCCCCGTTTTGCGCCCGAACGATGCCGGCCACAGCAGCCAGCCCCAGTCCTCTGCCGGCAAATTTTGTGGTGAAGAACGGGTCGAAAATCCTGGAATGGACTTCCTCATCCACGCCGCTTCCGGTATCCCGCACCTCGATCGCAAGGTATCGCCCCGGCGCCACCTCCCTGCCGAGCACGCAAACGAAGACCTTTTCGACTTCGACCAGATGCGCGTCGATGGCGACCTCGCCTGGGCCCTCGCCGATCGCCTCGGCCGCGTTCATCATCAGGTTCACGATGAGCTGTTGAAACTGCCCCGGATCCATCCGGACAGAGGGAAGGGGCTCTTCAATTTGGATGCAAACGAGGATCGTGTCTGAGACGGCCGGCCTGACCAGCCCGGCAATTTCCCGGATTGCCGTGGCAACGTTCAGTTCGAGTGGAACGGAACCGCCTCTCCCGGAATAGGCAAGCAACTGCCTGGTCAGCGCCGCGGCGCGTTCCGCCGCCTGGATCACCTGTTTCAGCCGGCGGTCGGCGACGGGAGGGTATTCATCCAGCATGAGGCTGGCGTGACCGATGATTCCCGTCAGCAGATTGTTGAAGTCATGGGCGATTCCGCCGGCCAGCACGCCAATGCTTTCCAGTTTTTGCCGTTGCAGCAGCACTTCGGCATCCTGCCGCCGCTGTGTCTCGTCCGAAATCACCTTAGCGAAACCGCGAAGATGCCCCACCCCGTCGAACTCGGGTTCGGTGATGCACCTACACCAAAAGCGGGTCCCGTCGCGGCGAACCAGCCAGCGCTCGTCTTCGTAGCGCCCGGCGGTACGAACGGTGGCCAGCTCCCTTTCGAGCACACCGGACACCCGATCCTCGGGCGTAAGCAGGGCGGAAAGCGGCTGCCCGAGCATCTCCGTGCTACGGTACCCGAAGAGTCGCTCCGCCCCGGGATTCCAACTCGCGATGCGGCCCGCGGGATCGGCTTGAATCAGCGCATATTGGCGGACATTCTCGACGAAAAGGCGCAGGCGCTGTTCGCTGTCGCGAACGCGATCTTCGGCCTGCAATGTCTCGATGACATCGGCCGCCATCCGCGCCAGCAAGTCGATGTTTCGTCCTTCGGCCTCGGAGAGTTCATGCTTCACCGGCCAATATGTGGATAGCGCTCCTACCACGGACCCCGACCGGGAGAGCAGAGGCGTGCCCTGCAGCGAGCGAATACCGGCATCGCGCAAAGCTTCCAATTCGCCGGTTCCGGCCAGAGGCCCGCACTCTTCCACATCGGGAATGACGGTTCTGCGTGGCGTATCGGAAGCGACACTCCTGAATACGGACGAGGAAGCACAAATCCATTTGAACCGTTCGACGACCGCCCCGCAGAAGCCACAGGACGCCAGAAGCCGCAGCTCGCCTTCATCCCCCCGCTCGGGGTGCAGCATGTGAAGAGTTGCGAAATCGGCATTCAGGGTCGAACTGGCGGTTTCTACGATCAGGTCATAGAGCGACCTGGCGTCTCCAGCCACGAGAATCCGCGTGCTGACCTCCTGAAGCCGGCTCGAAACTTCACTCTCAAGTCCGGCGCCACCCGAGGTTCCGGAGACTGCATGGCCGCTACCATTGGCGAGGGTATCGAGGAAGTCGCAGTATCTTCTCAGCGCCCCGCTGTACTCCGCGGTCGCGCTGTTCTTCTGTTCCATCGCCCTGCGTAAGGCGATCAGTCCGTCCGGGGAATCGAGCGGCAAATCGGCCACGATCGCGGCCATTCGCCGGTATTCCTGCTCCACCAGACCCAGTTTCCAGCGGGCATCCGCAAGTTCCTGTTTGACCGTCCCGGCGGTTGGATGGCTCTCAGGTGCGCGGCGTGAAGTTTGGAGAGCCTCGTTCACTTTGAACTTGAGAACCTCCGGAGAGAGCGG
This sequence comes from Bryobacterales bacterium, assembly GCA_963796485.1. GTDB lineage: Bacteria > Acidobacteriota > Terriglobia > Bryobacterales > Bryobacteraceae > CAWCDJ01. The sequence continues at coordinate 1,256,168 of CAWCLV010000001.1, read as the reverse complement.
CATCTTCAAGAAAGCGGTGGAAGCCGCCGGAACCTCGTCGGTTTCGCCGTAGATCCACACCGTCTTCAGATCCGGAAACTCGCTGCGCAGGCGTTCCAGCAATTCGCCATGGGGTAGCCGCGGCGATCCCGCTTCGCTGATGACGAGGTCTACCGTTCCGCCGAGTTGCCGGACAATCCGGTAAGCGGCCAGACAATCATGAGCCAGCACGACTTCGTGGCCCGATTCCGCGAGAGAAGCGCAAACTTCATCTCGCACGGTACACTCGCCGTCTACCACCAAAACTCTGGACATTGTGTCCCCCCCTTGGGACCGCCGGATCACTGGGGCGACTTAATCGTAACAGTTCGTCCACGCTAATGCGAGATCAATCGAGGGGTGTCTCAGTGACATGTATGTGCGCATCTTCATGGAAGCGAAACAAGCCCTCTGATTAAATCGAAGTAGTGCCGCTTCACGCGAGGAACCAGTATGCCAAGAGGAGCAAGTCCAAAGCGCGAGCGGGAATATAAGGAGCTGAAGCAGAAGTTCCAAAAATCCGGACGCTACAAGGGCCGGGCGAAACAAGTGGCCTCCCGCATCGTCAACAAGCAGCGCGCCCAGTACGGTGAAACGCGGGGCGAGAAGCAGAAGGACCGGGAGGGTAAGTCGCCCGATCGGGATCTCCCCATCCGCAACTACCAGAACATGACGATTCCGCAGGTGAAATCGAAACTCGTATCCTTGTCGAGAGGCGACCTGCGCAGGGTCGAGAGCTACGAGAAAAAGCACAAGAACCGCAAGGGAGTCGTGCAGGAAATCGAGAAACGCCGTGAGGCGGCGTAAACGGCGGCCGGCCACTTGCGCAAGGAGCCCATCATGAAGACGGAAACGTTCGAAGACCTCTTCTATACAGACCTCTGCGAACTGTATGACGTGGAGGAACGCCTGGTAGACTCGCTCGGCAAAATGGCCAAGGCAGCGTTGTCCGCGAACTTGCGCGAGGCTTTCCTCGACCACAGGGAACAAACGAAAATACACGGCCGCCGGCTCGAACGGATTTTCCGGGGAATCGACAGGCCCCGCGAGCGCAAATCGGTCGAGGGCATTGCGGGGTTAATCCTGGAAGGCGAAAACCTGATGACGGAATTCGACCAGTCTGCGCTGCGCGATGCCGCGCTGATCGGAGCCGGAAACCGTGTCGAGCACTATGAAATCGCAAGCTACGGCACGGCCGTCGCCGCAGCGCGACTGCTCGGGCACAACCAGGAGGCGGAACTCCTGGAGGAGACCCTGGAAGAGGAAAAGGAGACCGATGCCCGGCTTACAAGAATCGCGGAACGGATCGTCAACCGGGAAGCGTTGCAACTGGGCGCCCATCAGCGGGTCTGAGAGCCGCCCCGCTCCCTTACGGTTGCGGCTCTGTGTGCGCTGATCACATCGCTGACACGGGTGTCTGGAGGGTCTATGGAATCCAAAGCACATTCGAAGAAAGTGGCCGCCAAGGCCGCGAAGAAGCAGGCGAAGAGCCCGTATCGCTGCGATAACTGCGGCGAGACGTTCGTTTCGAAGGCCGAGAAAGAAAGCCACGAGCAGAAACACGCGAAACCGCGCGTTCGGAAAGCCGGATAGAGACGGGATCGGAGGTCCAAGGTGTTCATCGAGCGTATCGAGGGTGTCGGACGTGTGGGCGAAAGGCCGGCCGCGGGGGGTCTCTCCGCCGGGGACGTAGCGGCCCTGGAAGCGGAACTCAAGTCTGCGATTCAGGGAGAGGTCCGGTTCGATGCCGGATCCCGGGCCCTCTACGCCACCGACGGATCCAACTACCGGCAGGTGCCGATCGGCGTAACGTGCCCTCGCAGCGCCGATGACGTCGAAGCGATCGTAGCCGCCTGCCGCCGCTATGGCGCACCCTTGCTGTCGCGCGGCGGCGGCACCAGCCTGGCTGGGCAGTGCTGCAACGTCGCGGTGGTGATGGACTTCACCAAGTACATGCATGAAGTCCTGGAGGTGGATCCCGAACGCAAGCTGGGCCGTGTGCAGCCCGGCGCCGTGCTTGACTCCCTTCGCGACGCAGCCGAAAAATTTCACCTGACGTTCGGCCCCGACCCCGCGACCCACAACCATTGCACGCTGGGGGGAATGGTCGGCAACAACTCGTGCGGTATCCACGCGCTCATGGCCGGCCGCACCGCGGATAACATCCACGAACTCGAGATTCTCACCTACGACGGCTGCCGCATGCGCGTTGGCAAGACCAGTCCGGAGGAACTCGAAGCGATCATCCGCCAGGGCGGGCGGAAAGGCGAAATCTACGCGTCGCTGAAGCAGTTGCGCGACCGCTATGCGGACCAGATTCGGCGGCGCTTTCCGAAAATTCCGCGGCGCGTTTCCGGCTACAACCTCGACGAGCTGTTGCCGGAGAACGGTTTCCACGTTGCGCGGGCGCTGGTTGGGACCGAGGGCACCTGCGCGACATGGCTCGAGATCGTCACCAACCTGGTCTACAGTCCGCCCGCCCGTACACTCGTGGTACTGGGCTACCCGGATATCTATTCGGCGGGCGACCACATCCCCGAAATTCTGGAAGCGAAACCGATCGGCTGCGAAGGCATCGACGAGCGCCTCATCGAGTTCTACAAGAAGAAGGGCGAGCACCTGAAGGAAACGGCGAAACTGCCGGAAGGCGGCGGGTGGCTGCTGGTGCAGTTCGGCGCCGGCACTCGCGAGCACGCCGACGATAAGGCACGGAAGCTCATGGACCTGCTCAAGAGCAGGCCGGGTGCGCCCACCATGAAGCTCTACGACGACCCGGCGGAGGAGAAGCGCCTCTGGGAAGTCCGCGAGTCGAGTCTGGGCGCCACCGCCTGGGTGCCCGGGGAGAGCGCCACCTGGCCGGGATGGGAGGACTCCGCCGTTCCGCCGGACCGCGTCGGCGACTATCTGCGGGACCTCCGGAAACTGTTTCACAAGCACGGCTACAATCCGTCGCTTTACGGGCATCTCGGCCAGGGGTGTATCCACTGCCGCGTGGAGTTCGATCTGCGGACGGCCAAGGGGTTGGAGAACTACCGGTCCTTCATGGACCAGGCCAGCGACCTTGTGGTGAGTTACGGCGGCTCGCTTTCGGGCGAGCACGGCGACGGCCAGGCGCGCGCCGAGTTCCTGCCGAAAATGTTCGGCGAAGATCTGGTGCAGGCGTTCCGCGAGTTCAAGTCGATCTGGGACCCGCAGTGGAAGATGAACCCGGGCAAGGTGGTGGACCCGTACGGCATCACCGAGAACCTGAGGCTCGGGACCAGCTACGACCCGCCGCAGTTAGAGACTCACTTCAAGTATCCGGACGACAATGGCAGTTTCGCGCATGCGGCGCTGCGGTGCGTGGGTGTCGGGAAGTGCCGCCGCGAGGAAGGCGGCACCATGTGCCCCAGTTACATGGTGACGCGCGAAGAGGAGTATTCCACGCGCGGACGCGCCAGGCTGCTGTTCGAGATGCTGCAGGGCGATCCCCTGACCGGGCAGTGGAAGAACGACGCCGTGCTGGACGCTCTGGATCTTTGCCTGGCCTGCAAGGGCTGCAAAAGCGATTGCCCGGTCAACGTAGATATGGCCACTTACAAGGCCGAGTTCTATTCCCATTACTACGCGGACAAACTGCGGCCGCGGCACGCCTACGCCATGGGCCTGATCTACTGGTGGGCGAGGCTGGCCTCGAAGGTCCCGCGGCTGGTAAATTTGCTGGCGGCGGCTCCGGGCACCTCTACTCTGGCGAAGGCCCTGGGCGGCATCGCACCGCAGCGGAAGATCCCGAAGTTCGCCACCCAAACCTTCACTTCGTGGTTCCGCGAGCGCGGCGTGGTGAACCAGGGCGCGCCGGTAGTGCTTCTGTGGCCCGACACGTTCAACAACTATTTCCATCCGAACGTGGGTAAAGCCACGGTGGAAGTGCTGGAGCACGCGGGCTATCAGGTGACGATTCCCGACCGCAGCCTTTGCTGCGGCAGGCCTTTGTACGATTTCGGGATGCTGGATACGGCGAAGACGTTGCTCACGCAGGTGCTGACCTCCCTCTCCCCACAGATCCAGGCCGGCATCCCGATGGTTGGAATGGAGCCGAGCTGCCTGGCGGTTTTTCGAGATGAGCTGATCAATTTGTTCCCGAACGACTGGAACGCCAAGCGGCTCCACCAGCAATGCTTCACGATCAGCGAGTTTCTGCAGAACCAGGGTAAGGAAGATTCCATCCCGCCGCTCGCCGGCAAGGCCGTCGTCCACGGGCATTGCCATCACAAAGCGGTCATGACGATGAAGGCCGAAGAGCGGTTGTACGAAAAGATGGGGTTGAATTTCGACGTGCTCGAATCCGGCTGCTGCGGAATGGCGGGAAGCTTCGGGTTCGAGAAGGACCACTACGCCGTCTCGGTCGCCTGCGGAGACCGGGTGCTACTCCCGGCGGTGCGGAAAGCCAACCCCCAAACGCTCGTCATCGCCGACGGGTTCAGCTGCCGCGAGCAGATTTCGCAATTGACCCGGCGGGAGGCGAAGCATACGGCGGAAGTGTTGCGGCTGGCGATTCACGGCGGCCGCGAGGTGCCGTATCCGAGGCCGTATTCCGCGGAAACGCTCGTCCGCAAAGCGGCGGTCGCGGCTGGAGTCACCGTGGGCATAGCGGCCGGGCTGGCGGCAGGAATAGCCGCGAGGAAATGGATCCGCGCATAACGGTGGGGCGGGCCTCCGTTCCGCGGCCGACCTCCCCGTCGGCCTGCCGGGGCCGGACCTGGAGGTCCGGCGCGGACGAGGACGTCCGCCCCACAACCACATAGGAGCGGTTGTGATTGCGAAACCACGTACTAACATCAGGGAGGAATAGTATGGCAGATACGGTCTCCGATCTCCTCGTCAACAGGCTGATCGACTGGGGAGTGGACACGATTTTCGGGCTGCCGGGCGATGGCATCAACGGCATCTTCGAAGGGCTGCGAACCCACCAGGACAAGATCAAGTTCATTCAGGTCCGCCACGAAGAGGCCGCGGCCTTCGCCGCCTGCGGCTACGCCAAATTCACCGGCCGCCTCGGCGTATGCCTCGCCACATCCGGCCCCGGCGGGGTTCACTTGCTGAACGGGCTTTACGACGCCAAGTTCGACCGTCAACCCGTTCTGGCAATCACCGGCCACACCTTCCATGACCTGATCGGCACGCACTACCAGCAGGACCTGGACCTCGACAAGCTCTACATGGATGTTGCCTTCTACAGTCAGCGGGTGATGGGCCCGGCGCACGTCGTCAACGTGGTGGATGAAGCCATCCGCACCGCGCTGGCCTACCGCGGGGTAGCGCACATCACGATCCCCAAGGACATTCAGGAGTGGAAGCTTTCCGAAGACCAGCGCTCGAATATGAACGTCAAGCGCCACAGTTCGGACATCATTGCCGCCCAGTACCCGATTCCCCCGGAGTCCCAGTTCGAGAAGGCCGCGCGCATCATCGCCGACGGCTCGAAGATCGCGATCATGGTAGGCCGTGGGGCGCTCGGCGCCCGCCAGGAAGTGCTCCAACTGGCGGAGAGACTGAAAGCGCCGGTGATCAAAGCGCTGCTCGGAAAGGCCGTCATCCCCGACCGTAGCCCCTATAGCCTGGGAGGCCTCGGGCTGCTCGGGACCGCACCGTCCCAGGATGCCATGCACGAGTGCGACACCCTCATCATGGCCGGCACCAGTTTCCCCTATATCGAGTTCCTGCCCAAACCGGACCAGGCGAAAGTCATCCAGATCGATATCGACCCCACCCGGATCGGACTGCGCGCGCACGCGGACGTTGGACTGGTGGGCGATTGCGCGGACGTACTGCGGCTGCTCGCGAAGTTCGCACCGGAGAAGACCGACCGCAGCTTCCTCGAAAAATCGCAGAACCGCATGAAGTCCTGGACCAAGCTGATGGAAGAGCGCGGCACGCGTCCGGACAAACCCATGAAACCGCAGGTAGTGACGTATCATCTGAACCGCCTGCTGAACCGCGACGCGATTGTGATCTCCGACAGCGGAACGATCGCCACCTGGGCTGCCCGCTATATCGAGATGCGGGACGAAATGCAGTTCTCGCTTTCGGGCATGCTGGCGACCATGGCGAATGGCCTGCCGTACGGCATCGGCGCGGCGGTGGCCTACCCCGGGCGGCAGGTGGTCTGCGTAGTCGGCGACGGCGGCCTGACTATGCTGATGGGTGAGATCGCCACGCTGGTGAAATACAAGCTCCCGGTGAAGGTGATCGTTATCAAGAACAACGAATTGGGACAGATCAAGTGGGAGCAGATGGCGATGGATGCCAATCCGGAGTTCGGGATCGACCTCGAGCCCATCGATTTCGCGATGCACGCGCAAGCATGCGGCGCCGCCGGCATGACGCTGGACGACCCGAAGGACGCCGAAGACTCGCTGCGGAAGTTCCTGGCGCACCCGGGTCCCGCCGTCCTGCAAGCCGTGGTGGACCCCAACGAACCGCCTCTCCCGGGCAACATCACAATCGAACAGAGCGTGCATTTCGCCGAAGCGCTCGCCAAAGGCGACAAGAAGCGGTGGGAGATCATCAAGACCATCGCCGAGAACAAGGTCCGCGAAGTGGTTTAACCGCCGGCTTGACACCGGCCTGACGGACTCGGCGGCCCAGACGGATCCGAATCTCGTTTCAGCCGCCGATCCGCTCAGGCGATCTTCTTCGGCTCTGAGATGGCCTTAACTTTGATATACCCCGACCACTTACCCGGGGCATCCGGGCGCAACTGCTCCGGGTCATTGACGGCATACGCGGTGTGCAGTTTCCACGTATAGCTGTTGTCGGGGACACGCTTGAGAACCAGCCGGACTCGCTTCATCATCACCGCCTCGACACTCAGATAACCGAGAAAGTCCGAGAGATTGGGGAACCGCAGCGGGATCTTATTCTGAACGTGCCCCGGAATCGCGGTTCCGTCCTCTTTCGCCTTGCGGAGGAGCATTTCGTCGTGGAGCGAGAAGTACTTATCCTGTAGCCGCGCACCGCTCAAGTAATCATGCAACGCCTCGGCGAAATCCTGAGCACTCGGCTTCGGCCGGCTCTTGTCCCGCACGAAGCTGATTCCGGTGTAATCGAACGGTGTTTGCACAATGCATTCGATATATTTGTAAGGACACCAGCTCTTTACTCGCTTGTGAGCCGGACCGGTCTCCATTTCCGCCAGCATTCCCGTCTGCAGTTCCCTGGTCCTGGCGCTCGCGAGGCTGATCGCCGACGCTTCCACTTCCGGCCCCAGGAATGCGCCTACGCTGTCCGCGGCGGCATACCGGATGTTCCGCGTGCGCCCCGCTACCGTTCCCTCTTCACCGGTCGACTTTTCCCATTTCGCGATCTCCGCCCGTACGCCCGTCAGTGCGAATGGCTGGTCCGGAGTTTCACCGGTCATCAGGCGTACTAACTGCGCTTCCCATCCGGTCTGGTAGCCATGCCGCGAAATCGTGTGGAATGCGGTCTGTTTGGCGCCCTTGCTGATTTCCTTGGCGAGATACTGCTCATGAATCTTCGCCGTTTTCGCGCGTTTGCCGAAATGAGCTTCGAGCATCTGAACTTGTTCTGGCGAGAGGAGAGGAACTGGCATAATCAGCCGAACATTATATCCCCTGCCGGGTTGCCAATCAGCGCTCTTGTTATGCAGCGCCCCGGCGGCTTGAGTAGCCGCATGAGACGGAGACGGAGAGTTTCAGCATCCGGCAGACGCGGGCGCCGCATGTGAAAATACGCATAGCTCTGCCATGCGTATTTTCCGGCTGCCGGGTGTTCTTGCGCTCTGCGTGGTCGCGCCTGCTTTCGCGCGCCATGCCGCTTCCTCGTTTTGCGGCACCACCGCCGAAACCCCGATGGAGCGGGTGTTCCTGCACCGCCAGGCGCTGCGGCACGGGGCGGGAATCCGTCCCAGGCTGGCCGCCCGATCCGTCAACCGCGACGCAGGCAACATCGCCATCATCGAAGACCGCGACGGAGTAATCGCGCGGCAGAACCAGTTCAACCTCGACCGGAAGACGCTCCTCTTCACCCCGTCCGGGGCCAGCGCAGCGAGTTACTCCTACACGGTGGCCGAAGCAGGGTATGACGCCGCTGCCGCCGCCGGCACTCCGCTCGCCGCCCTCGACGATGACGATTACCGCGCGCTCGACCTGCCCTTTCCTTTCCCCTTCTTCGGCGCAATTTACAACCGCGTCTATGTGAATTCCGACGGCAACCTGACCTTCACCGCCCCCGAATACGCCTCTACCACCCGTTCGCTTGGCCGGATGACCGCCGGACCGCCGCGCATCGCGCCCCTGTTCGACGATCTCGACCCTGCCGAAACCGCCGACGGCGTGCGCGTGCTCTCGAACTCCGAGAGGGTCGTCGTGAGTTGGGTCGCGGTGCCGGAATGGCAGGCCACGGGCATTGGCGCCACGCAGACCTTTCAAGTGCGGCTCTATCCCGATGGACGCATCGAGTTCGCTTATGCGGGCGCCGCGCCTTCGAGCGCCGTCGCCGGCATCGCGCCGGGGAACCTGAAGGGCTCCACGTCGCTGGTCGATTTCCGTAACGACCCCAGCGCGTCGTACTCCGCCGCCGTGGCCGAGCGCTTCGGCGACACGCTCGAAGTCGATATCGTCACCGTCGCCCAGCAGTTCTATCAGGCGCACGACGACGCCTATGACTACCTGGTCATCTACAACAATATGAACGTCCAGGCGATGAACGAAGGCGTGATCGCCTACGAAACCACGGTGCGCAACAGCAGCACCGGCTTCGGCGTGCCGGTCTTCGACACGGGCGCGCAATACGGTTCTCCGTCGCGGCTTCAATCGGTTCTGAATATGGGCTTCATCGGCGGCATCCAGCCGCAGTACCCGGTCGATCCGAACGGCACCGTGCCCGCCCGCGCACCGCAGCACGATACCCCGCTCACCGTGCTCGGCCACGAAGCAGGGCACCGCTTCCTCGCGTTCGCCAGCGTTGCGGGCACGGACGACCGGTCCACGCGGCCGATGATCGGCTACGGAGGCTCCCACTGGGCGTTCGTTTTCAATTCCGAGGCATCGCTGGACGAGGGCGAGCGGATCTCCGATCTCGGGGCGTCCGCCTCGCCCCGGTTTCTCACCACCGACATCACGCAGGGCTACGCGCCGCTCGACCAGTACCTCATGGGCTTTCGCCCCGCGTCCGATGTGCCGCCCACCTTTGTCGCCACCAATACCCTGGCGTATCTTCCCGACCTGCACCCTTACAGCAATGTTCGGTTCGACGGAATGCGCCGGGATATCACGGCTGGCGACGTCGTTCAGGCCATGGGCCGGCGCACGCCCGACTGGACCGTCGCGCAGCGGCACTACCGTTTTGCATTCATCCTTGTAGTGGCCCCGGGCGCTGATCCCTCGCCGGCCGATCTCGCGCAGGTAGATGCCTACCGCCAGCAGTTCGAAGCCTATTACTCCAAGGCCGCCTCCGGCAACGCGTTCGCCGATACGTCGCTGCGGCACGCATTGCAACTCTCGCTCGCGCCGGCAGCCGGAGTGGTCGCGGGCGCAACCACGAACGCGACCCTGACGCTTGCCTCACCCGGCGCAGCCGATCTTACCGTGCAACTACAGGCAGGCGCCGGATACGCGCAGGTGCCCGCGACGGTTCGGATCCCCGCCGGGACATCCGCTGTGACCTTCCCGGTAATTGGCCTGAAGCCGGGAGTCGAAATCCTGGCCGCCGTGCCCTCCGATCCCGCTTACGAAACGGCTTATGCACGCGTGCAGGTGGCCGATTCCGCGACTCTCCGGCTGACGGCTGTCTCCACCGGACCCGATGCCGTCGTACAACTGAGCGACGCGAACATCCTGCCCTACACCGGCGTGCAGCTTTCCGCCATCGCTTCGGCCGGCAGTTCCGTTTCACCCGCGTCCGCCATTACCGACGCGCAAGGCCGCGCCGCGTTCCGCTGGACTCCCGGCAGCGCGCCTTCCAACTCGCTCGAAATCGCCGTCGATGCACAGCCTGCCGTCTCGGTGACGCTCCACGCCGGCTCCGCGGTCCCCGTGATTTCGTCCGTGGTCAATGCGGCATCGTTTGCGGACGGCGTGGCCGCGGGCGCGCTGGAGAGCATCCTCGGCGCGAACCTCGCCGCGGGCCAGACTGCGGCGGCATCCTATCCCTGGCCCACCACGCTGGGGAACGTGCAGGTGCTTCTCAACGGAAAGGCGCTGCCGCTCCTCTACGTCAGCGATCGCCAGATCAACTTCTATGTTCCGCCCGATGCCGCACTCGGTCCCGGCACGATCGCGGTCGGCTCCACCGCTGCTTCGGTGACGGTAGCTGCCGTGCAGCCGGGAATCTTCGCCGGCGCGGTAGTGGGCGGCTACATCGAGATCTACTGTACCGGCCTCGGCCCCACGCAACTGCTGAACGGGTTCCAGCAAACCGTCTCGACCCCCGTCGTCTTTGTCGGCGGGGTGCCGGCACAGCCCGTCTACAGCGGCCTCGCCCCGGGACTCCCGGGTGTTTACCAGGTGAACGTGCCGATCCCTGGCGGCCTCACCCCGGGGTTGCAGCCGGTGCTGATTTCCGTCAACCTGTCACATAGCAACGAAATTCAGATCGCGGTGCAATGATGTTCTCCTGGCTCTGGTCAGATCCGCTTCCGGTGGGCACGAAGGCCCCGGATTTTACGCTGCCCGATGATTCGGGCGCCTCCGTCACGCTCTCGAAGATCAAGGGCAAGGGCGTCGTGCTGGTGTTTTACCCCGCTGACGATACCCCCGGCTGCACGAAGCAACTCTGCCAGTTTCGCGACGACTGGAGCGATGCCCGCAAGCGCGGAATCAAGGTCTTCGGCGTGAACCCGGGAAATTCCCAGAGCCACACCAAATTCCGCAGCAAGTTCAAGCTTCCCTTCCCGCTGCTGGTGGACCGCGGCCAGGAAGTCGCTTCCCTGTATCACGCCAACGGCATCATCGTGAAACGCACGGTCTACCGCATCGGCTCCGACGGCACCATCCAATTCGCAAAACGAGGCATGCCCCCGCCCGAAGAAGTCCTGGCGTAACTCCAAGTGGGGTAGGCCTCCCGGCCTGCCCAGGTGCGCGAAGCGCGCCTTCGGTGCGTGGGCAAGCGGGGAGGCATCGGCTCCGACTGTGCGGGGAACACGCGCGCCATTCGGCGGCTATGCAAGCGAAGGCGAGCGCGCCTTCGGCGCGTGGGCAGGCCGGGAGGCCTACCCCACTCTATGGTCTGCGCATCGGCTCCGACTGTGCGGGGAACACGCGCGCGGCATTCGGGAGGCCAGGCCAGGAGGCCTACCCCACTCTACGGTCTGCGCATCGGCTCCGACTGTGCGGGGAACACCCGCGCGGCATTCGGCGGCTATTCAAGTGAAGGCGAGCGCGCCTTCGGCGCGTGGGCAGGCCGGGAGGCTTACCCCACTCTACGGTCTGCGCGTCCGCTCCGACTGTGCGGGGAACACCCGCGCGGCATTCGGCGGCTATTCGAGTGAAGGCGAGCGCGCCTTCGGCGCGTGGGCAGGCCGGGAGGCTTACCCCACTCTACGGTCTGCGCGTCCGCTCCGACTGTGCGGGGAACACGCGCGCGGCATTCGGCGGCTATTCAAGTGAAGGCAAGCGCGCCTTCGGCGCGTGGGCAGGCCGGGAGGCCTACCCCACTCTACGGTCTGCGCGTCCGCTCCGACTGTGCGGGGAACACCCGCGCGGCATTCGGCGTCTATTCAAGTGAAGGCAAGCGCGCCTTCGGCGCGTGGGCAGGCCGGGAGGCCTACCCCACTCTACGGTCTGCGCATCGGCTCCGACTGTGCGGGGAACACCCGCGCGGCATCCGGCGTCTATTCTAGCGAAGGCGAGCGCGCCTTCGGCGCGTGGGGCAGGCCGGGAGGCCAGGCCGGGAGGCCTACCCCACTCTACGGTCTGCGCGTCGGTTCCGACTGTGCGGGAACACCCGCGCGGCATTCGGCGTCTATTCAAGTGAAGGCAAGCGCGCCTTCGGCGCATGGGCAGGCCGGGAGGCCTACCCTACTTTTAAGGAGGCCGTATGCCACCCCGTGGCTACCGTGCGTTGGTCCGCGCGGCGAGTTGGATCGTGCCGGCTGCGCTCCGCCCGGCGTGGCACGCGCGGTGGGACTCCAATCTGCGCAACCTTTGGATCCTGGTCGAGCGCGGCGAACTCCCGCACTCGGCTGTCGCCCAGATGGCGTGGCTGGTGCGTCACACCTTTGCCGAGGCCTTCTCCTCGCGCCTGCGCCCTGCCGAACTGCAGCGCTGGGTACGCGGGCCCTCGTTCGTCATCGCCTGCACGGCGGCCGCCCTCTTCCTGATTGGCATCACCAGCCGCGGCTTCCCCATGACGCGCTACATCGTCGCGGTCGCCGAATCGCTCCGCAACTATCCGACCTCGCTGGGACGCTACGATCCGCGCTGGGACCTCATCTTCCGCTACTCCTTCCCCATTGTGCTTGCCGCGATCACCGCCGCGATGTTGGCCTCCACCAGCCGGCTGCCACTCCGCCGCTACAACTGGCGCTACTGGTTTTTCCTGGTGCTGAAAACCACCGCGCTGCTCGCACTCACCGCTTTCTTTTGGATCGAGGGAGGCGCCGCGTTTCGCCGCCAGTTGCACAATGAGACATTGCGTGCCCTGGCGGGCGGGCTCCTGTTCGCCGGCCTCTACGTAGCGGTCACGGGATGGACCGTCCTCTGGAGCCTCGCCGACCAGCGCCGCCGCTGCCCCATCTGCCTCGAGCGCATGGCCATGCCGGTCAGCGTGGGCTCCTGGTCCAGCGTTCTCGACCCCGCCGCCACCGAGTTGCTCTGCCGTTCCGGCCACGGATCCCTGTGCCTCTCCGAAACCGCCCTGAGCCAGTCGGACCGCTGGATCGAACTCGATCCTTCCTGGCGCACACTGTTCGAGGAGACCACGCCCAAGTAGTCCGCTATCATCTTCCTGATGGCTCTCGCGCTACGCCGCATCACATCGAGCGGCCGGTTTGTGCCCGAAATCGACGGCCTCCGCTTTGTGGCCATCCTCTCGGTCGTCGTCTATCACTTCCATGGCTTCGTCCCCACATCCGGCGTCGTGCCGGGACTCCACGAGTGGGTGCGCGCCGCGGCGGCTCACGGCTACCGCGGCGTGAACCTCTTCTACGTGATCAGCGGGTTCATTCTGGGACTGCCATTCGCCGCGCAGCACCTGAAGAAACGGCCGCCCGTCTCGTTGCGATCCTATTTCCTGCGGCGGCTCACACGTCTCGAGCCCCCGTACATTCTCAATCTGCTGGTCTGTTGCGCTCTGCTTGCCGCCGCGGGCGAGAGCCTTCGTGCCCTGCTCCCGCATCTCGCGGCAAGCATGGTTTACCTGCATAGCGTCTGGTTCGGGGCGCAGAGCACGATCAACCCCGTCGCCTGGACGCTCGAAGTAGAGGTTCAGTTCTATTGCCTGGCCCCTCTCCTGGCCGCCGTTTATCGGATACCCTCCCGCACGGCGCGCCGCACGGTTCTCGCCGCCGCGGTTCTTGCCGCGGGCCTCATCCAATTAGCATTCTGGGGCGCCGGCAACAGGATCAGGCTCACCATCCTCTACGCCGCGCAATTCTTCCTTGCGGGACTGCTGATGGCGGACCTCTATCTCGCGGATTGGAACGAAAACCCGGCGCCGCATTGGGCCTGGGATCTGGTCTCGCTCGTTTGCTGGCCGCTGATCTTCGCTCCTCCCGATATCGCCATCTGGCCGTGGCTTCCCTTCCTCATGATGGCGGCGTTCACCGGCGCTTTCCGCGGGGTCTGGTTCCGCCGGATTTTCCGCGCGCCGGCCATCACCGCCATCGGAGGCATGTGCTACACCATCTACCTGTTCCATTACCAACTGATCCCACCGGTGGTGCGCTTCGCCGGGTCCGTGCGGCTTGGCCGCAGCTTCGATTCCCGCTTCCTGGGGCTGTTCCTTATCTATACGCCCGCGCTGCTGGCCGTCAGTGTTTTGTATTTCGTCGTGATCGAGCGTCCCTGTATGGCGAAAGACTGGCCGCGCCGGCTGGTGCGCGGGATCACTCGCTCCGCTGCAGCAGTTCCTTCACGGTGACACCGATGCGCAGAAACTCATCCAAGTCCGCCGGCTTGGTGATATAGCGGCCGACCCCCAGCGGTTCGATTCTCGCGCGCTCCCTCGAAAAGGTGGAAGAGCTCAGCACCGCCACCGGCACCCGGGCCAGCGCCGCGGTCGCCCGCGCCGCGCGCAAGACTTCCACACCGTCGTTTTTCGGCAGGTTCAGGTCGAGTAAGAGCAGGTCCGCCGGGGGCTCGCTCGCGCACGACTCCAGCCGCCGAAAGAGGGCCATCGCCTGCGCCCCATCCTCCAGTACGGTTACGTCGCACTGCAGGTCCGCGGCCGCGAACGCCCGGCGCAGCAGGTCCACATCGAGCGGATTGTCCTCGATCAACAGGATGCGGAACCTACGCATGACACGCACCTGAATCGCCCTCACCCTCATGGGACGCATGATCCGTCTCCGGAATTGTAAAGAATATTGTGGCTCCCTCGCCCGGCTGAGACTCCACCCAGATCCGCCCGTGGTACCGTTCCACCACGCGCTGGCAGATCGCCAGGCCTATGCCCGTTCCCGGGATGTCCCTACCGTGCAGCCGCTGGAAGACACCGAATACCTTGCTGTGGTACTCGGGATCGATTCCGATTCCGTTGTCGGCCACCGCGAAGCGCAGTTCGCCATTCGACCGCTGCCATGAGATGCGGACCTCCGGCGGCGCTTCGCTGCGGTACTTGATCGCATTGGCCACCAGGTTCTGAAACAACTGGACAAAGTGCCCCGAGTATCCGGACACCGCGGGGAGCGCTTCGCAAATCACCGTGGCGCCGCTCTCCTCCAGCATCACCTTCAGATTCTGCCGCACATTCGCGATGACCGTATTCAAATCGACGCTGGACGGCGTCTCCCTGGAATCGCGAATCTCGCTGTAGGCCAGCAGGTCCGAAAGCAGTCTCCGCAGCCGCACGGCGCCGCCCACGATGTGGCCGATAAAGGCGTTGCCCTCTTTTTCCAGATGCTGCCCGTATTCCCGCTGCAACAACTGCGCGTACGCCGTAATCATGCGGAGCGGCTCTTGCAGGTCGTGGCTGGCTACATACGCGAAACGCGCCAGGTCCTCGTTAGATCGCGCCAGCCGTTCGTTCGACTGCTGCAGATCGGCGTTGATGCGGGTCACTTCGGCCTGCGCGTATTTCAGCGCGGTGATGTCGGTTATGTCCGAAACCCATCCGGTGACGGAACCATCCGGAGCGCGAGTCGGGACGGAGGCGACCCGGAACCACCTTCGCCCGATCCGCGGAAACATCGCTTCGGCCTCGTACTGCACCCGCTCGCCGGCGAGAACGCGCTCCAGATAGGGCTGGATCACGGCCATCGCTTCGGCGCCCAGCACTTCTTTCATGGGATGGCCGGCAATGTCGTCCGGGGACCTTTCCAGCCATTCCGCGTACCGGCGGCTGACCCAGATGAAGCTCATCTCCCTATCGCAGTGGGTCACCGCGGGCGCCATCGTGTCCGTCACGAGTTGCAGTTGTTCCCGCGCGGCATGGAGTTCCTGCTCCGCGCGACGGCGCCCGGTGATATCGCGGAAGATCAGGACGGCTCCGATCAGATTTCCCTTCTGGTCTCGAATCGGCGCCGCGCTGTCGTCGATCGGCACTTCGGCCCCATCGCGCGCGATCAGCACCGTGTGGTTCGCCAGGCCGGCAATCGCGCCTTCGCGCAGGGCGCTGCCGATCGGATTCTCCACCGGCTCCCGGGTGTTCTCGTTGACCAGTTGCAGGACTTCGTTGATGTGCCGCCCCGTGCTTTCCGCCTCGCTCCAACCGGTCAGCGCGTGGGCTACGCCGTTGGTGAAGACGATCCTGCCCGCCGCATCGGTGGAGACCACCGCGTCCCCGATGCTCGCGAGCGTGGTCTTCAGGAAATCGCGTGTCTTGGCGGCGTCCTGCAGCGCCTCCTCCCGCGCGAGCAGGGCGGCCCGCAGGTCGCGGTCACGCTCCTGGATCCCCGCCAGCATTCCGTTGAATCCATCCACCAGCACACCGAGTTCGTCGCTCGTCGCCTTCTCGGCCCTAAGGCCGTAATCCTTGGTTTGGGAAACCGCCGCCGTGGTTCCAACCAGTTCCAGAATCGGTCCGGCAACGATGTCCTGCAACCTCGACGAGAGCAGGAAGGCGGCCAGCGCGGAGGCCAGCAATACCGCCAGCACCGAGATTGCGAGCAGGCGGAAACGTGCGGCGATCTCCTCGAGATCATAGAGCAGCACCAGGGTTCCGATGCGCCGTTTCGTGAGCAGAATCGGAAGCGAGAGCGTCACTGCGCCCGAGTGGAAGTCTATCTGCTGCGTTTCCCGGGGAGGCGGGCATGCGCCATCCGATCCCGGCCGGACATAGCGCGCGAACAGGGTGCCCAAAGCGCCATAGAGACACGCCGTGACCACATGCGGCCGCGCCCGCAGGGCTGTCAACGTCTCCGTGGCGGCCATCGGATCATCGAATGCCAGCGCGGCGGCGCTGTTCTCCGCCGTGATGCGCGCCAACCCGAGAAGATCGTGCCGCAACCTGCTTCGGGACGAGAGAACGTCGAGTGTCACCAGGGCGAGCCCGGAGAGTAGCAGGGCCGCGCCGGTCACGCTCATGCTGATGGCCATGAGCTTGCGCCGGAGGGGAACGTCCGCCAACCAGTCCCGGCGCCGGCCGGCCGCGCGTTTGGATCTCTTATTTCTCAACGGACCTCGCTACGCTCAAGAGTCTCGAGCTGATCCTCAGTTCGGCCTTGGATGCCGCCCCATGGTTGATCTCGAACCGCACATGCCGGTTATCGAGGACGAAAGCGATCATGCCGCCTTCCTTCAGGAACGCATCCCCCTCCCCTACGGTCAGAACGCCCGGCCCCAAACCGGAAATCACACCGGAAACCTTTTTCGGGTTGGCCTCCGTAAACACCAACTGGCACGCGCTCGGCGGTTCGTCCCCCAGCCTGCGGACCACCAGTTTACGGCCATTCACGGATTCGCCCGACATGATCCGGTCGAGCATGCCGTCGAAAGGATCGTTCCCGAGAATGCACAGGTTGAACGGAGCGCCCGGCGGCGCGCCTGGCGGCCAGTCGATGAATCGCGTAAAGTTCAGCAGAAATGCCGCTTTGACCTCGTATTCCAGCGTCGTCGCGGTTGGTTCGGCCCGAAACGCGCCGGAGCACAGAGGGAGAACCGCAAAAAAGGCAAGTGCCGCGATGTTCGTCCGTAGCCTCATCGTCGCCTGCGTGTCTTGGCTGTCCGGCTCACTTGATCCAGGTGAGTTTCACGAAGGCGGACCTGCTGACTCCCACCAGCCCGCCGGGGTCGCCGCCGTACTCCGCGTGATACGGTTGGAAAAGGTTCCGCCCGTTGACCGAGAATTCGAGCCCTCGCGCGATCTGCTTCGCCAGCCGCACGTCGGCCGTAGAGTATGCCGTTACCAGCTGGTCGGGAATCGCGCTCACATACCGGAAGGTCAAATCGAAGTCCCAGCCTCGCGGCAGTGCCGCCAACGACTGAACGACGATTTTGTGCTGCGGGCTGTCCCCCTGCAACTGCCTGACCGTGGAAGCATCGTTGCTCCAGGCATACCGCTCCGCATTCAAGTGCACATACGAGTATGAGGCGATAAAGCGCCACCAGCTCCGCGCATCCCACGTCGCGCTGACCTCTCCCCCCTTGGTCTGCGCCTGGATGCCGTTCCGCAGATACAACGGGAGCACGTAGTGCGGCGGTGAGGGTGTAGCTTCCGCAAACGGAGGCCGGTTTTCCACGCTCAGCAGATTTCCGTAGCGGTTATAGAACCCGTTCACGCTCACCAGCAGGCCCCTGCTGAGGTAGGCGCGATACCCCAGTTCATAGCCGTCCAGTTGCTCGGAGTCGAATTGCCCGTCACCCACCAGCCGCAGATAGAGCGGAACACTCTGGGAAGCCAGGTAGCTGAACTGGAAACCCTCTTCGATTCTGGACGGCGTCCGCATCGCGTGCGTGACCCCCGCCCACAGCGTTTGCCGCTCACCGGGGGTCCACGCAATTCGTCCGCTCGGCTGCACCTCGAAGCCGCTGAAGCTGTTGTGCTCCAGCTTGGTCCCGACGGTCGCGATCAGCCGGTTCGATACCAGCGCGATCGAGTCCTGCACGAACGCGCTGTATATCGAGTAGGTGTCGCTGTGCGGCGTGAAATCGACGGACGGAACGGTCTGAGAGAACTCGCTCGGGCTGATGCGCGCGCCCACCCCCCAGATCAAGTCATGGCGGGAAAACGCGATGTGGTGGATGAAGTCGAAGTCCACCGTATTCCTCACTTCGCGATAGTTGAGGTCGCGCCGGTCCGTCCGGTCGAAATAGGCATGCACCTGGATATCCGATCCGGACGCCAGCTTCCGCCGCCACCCCACTACCACGTTCTGCCCCGAGAAATCTCCGTTCGCCTCGTTGTTGATCAGCGCCGGCGGAGAAAAATAGCTGAGCCCCAGTTTCTCGCCCGCGTATGTCTGGTAAGCCTGGCCCGACACCGTAAGCGAGTCGTTGCGGTTGGGGCTCCAGTCCAGCCGGAACCCCGTTTGCCCGCTGCGCCAGTCATCGAAGTTCCGGTTGTCGGCATGTTCGAAAGGACCGCGCGTAAACCCCCGGCCGTACACGCGGTACGCCAGATTATCGTCGCCGCCCCCGTAGCGCGCCCCCAGAAAACCCTGCTCGACGTTGCCGCCCCCCGCCGTCACCAGCGTTCCCCGCGTGTCCTTCGCGCTTTTGGTGATGATGTTGATCACGCCGTTAACCGCGTTGGCGCCCCAGATCGTCCCGCCCGGCCCGCGGATCACTTCGATCCGGTCGATATCCTCGATCATCGTGTCCTGCACGTTCCAGTAAACGCCCGCGAACAGCGGGGTGTAAACGGAACGGCCGTCGATCAGGACCAGCACCGAGCGCGAGAGATACCCCTCGAACCCGCGGATCCCAATCGCCCACTTGTTCGAATCGATCTGCGCCACTTCCACGCCGGGGACCAGCCGGAGAAGGTCCGGGATGTTGGTGGCGCCGGACCGGCGAATGTCGCCCTCGGTGAGAACATAGACGGCGGCCGGAGTCTGAAAAACCCCGGACGGTTCCTTCGACACGGTGGTAACCTCGATCTGCGCCAGCTGTTCGAGGCTCATCGTCTTGAGGAGCGAAGGGTCTTCGCTGCCGGCTGCGGGTCCGGAACTCTGCGCCGCGGCCCCGGCGGCCATTGCATTCACCAGCAGGCAGATTGTGCCCAGGCGGCGCGGGGACCCCACCGTCATCCGTCAGCCCCCTCCCTCGCCCCTCCCAGGTAGAAGCGAAACTCCGCGCCTCCTTCCCGCGGTTCCAGCCACAGGCGCCCATCGTGCAATTCCACGATCTTGCGGCAGATCGTTAATCCGAGTCCTGCCCCGGGGCCCGCCGCGATTTTCTTGAAGGGCAGGAAGACACGCTCGGTCATTTCGGGCTCGATGCCCGGGCCGTTGTCCGCCACCGAGACATACCAGCTGGCCGGGCCGTCCGCGCCGGTCGAAACGTGAATTTGCGGCGCCGTTCCGGACCGGAACCGCAGGGCGTTGGTGAGCAGCTCCTGGAAGAGGCAGGACATCTGCACCGGGTCGGCACACACCACGGGAAGGCAGATCGAGGTGACTTCCGCGCCGGCGCTTTCCATCTCCGCCCGCAGGCCGCCCGTCGCGGACGCAAGGGATGAGTTGAGGTCCACCACCTGCCGTATCCGTTCGCGCCCGCAGATCTCGGCATAGCGGCGTATCCCGCCGGTCGTAACGTTCAGGGCGGCCGCCGACTCCTCGAGATAGCCCAACAACTTCGTTGCGTCCGCGTCCAGCGCGGTGCACGTCCGGGCCAGCAATTGCGCCGTGAGCCGTACGCGATTGGCCGGCCCGGCCAGGTCGTGTACGGCGGCACGCAACAATTGCGCCGTGATGGAATCGATCTCCGTCGATGGCATGGGCGGCCGCCTAATCCGGGTTCAGGATTTGCGCAACTCGTTCCGTTAGAGTGTGGGCGTCGAAGGGCTTCTGCAGGAACCCGGTCACCGGGAAACCTTCGAACTTCGTCCGGACGTCGCTGTCGCTGAAGCCGCTGCAGATGATTACCGGCAGGTGCGGGTACCGGTTGCGGATGGCCTCGAACGTCTGCTTCCCACTGAGTTCCGGCATGCTGAAATCGAGCAGGACCAGGGCGAAATCGGGAAGGGCCGTCAGCAGTTCAAGCGCCTCGCGCCCGCTAGAAGCGACCTCCACTTCGTGCCCTTCGTGTTGCAGAACGGCTTCGGCCGTATCGCGGACGATCGATTCGTCGTCCACCACCAGGATCCGGCCCTTCACCGGATGGGCTCGCGGCGCCTGGCTGCTTGCGGAACTGGGCGCGCCGGCGCCCGTCCCGGCTCTCAGAAGCACGCGAAACGCCGTACCGGCCCCGGGAGTGCTCTTCACCTCGATCGACCCCTTGTTGCTGCGGACAATCCCTAGCACTGCCGCCAGACCGAGGCCCCGTCCGGTGAACTTCGTCGTGAAGAACGGATCGAAGATCTTGTTGAGCAGCGACGGATGGATCCCATTGCCGTTGTCGGTCACATCGAGCGACACGTAGACGCCCGCCGCAACGTCCCCGCTCCAGGTGGAACGCGGCGAGTCCAGCCGCTCGGTGGCGGCGGTGATGGTGATGATCCCCTGGCGCTCCGGAGGAATCGCCTCGCTCGCGTTCAGGATCAGGTTCATGATGATTTGCTGCAACTGCGAGGGGTCCGTGTGGATGAGCGGAAGGTCCTTTGGGATGGACGTCTTCAGCTCGACCGAGCGCGGCAGCGAGGCCTGAATCAGTTCCCACGTCGCTTTCAGGTTGCGCGCCAGATCGACATTCTCCACCTGAAAATGGCCCTTCCCGGCGTAGGCGAGGAGCTGCCGGGTCAGGTCCGCAGCCCGCTCGCCCGAGCGGAAGGCCGCTTCCAGGATCGGACGCACCTCGTGATCCGAAGGCAGAACATCCAAAGCGTAGCTGACGCCGCCGATGATTCCGACCAGCAGGTTATTGAAATCGTGCGCCACCCCTCCGGCCAGAATGCCGACGCTTTCCAGTTTCTGGCGATGATGCAACAGGTGTTCCGCGCGGCGCTGGTTCTCCACGTCCGTAAAAGTCCCGAGCCATTTCCAGACGAGCCCGTCCTGCACCAGCGGCAGGGAGCGCATCAACTGCGCCCGCGGGGTTCCGTCCTCCGCCACAATCCGGCACTCGAGTTCGAGCGCGGTCTCTGCGCGGACCGCCGCGTTCCAGGCTTCCTCCACCCGCAGGCGGTCTTCCGCAAGTACGAAATGCAGCCAGCCCCATCCGAACGCGCTCCGGGCGGGCGCCCCCGTCAGCCGCGTCCAGCGCTCGTTGACGTAATCCCACCCTCCGGCTTCCGCGGTCCACACCACCTGCGGCATGGCTTCCGCGAGCGTCCGGTAGCGCAATTCGCTTTGCTCCACGGCGCGCCGCGCATCCCGCTCCCGTTCCAGGGCCGATTCCAATTCGACGTTGCGCTGTTCGAGGGCGATCCGCTGCCGCTCCAACTCGCGCTGCAGCGCTCTTTTTTCCAGCGCGTTCTCGATGACGTGCGCGAGACCTTCCCCGGTGACCGAGCCCTTCACTACGTAGTCCGAGGCCCCCGCCTTCATGGCCTCGACCGCCAGGCTCTCGCTGCCGTGGGCCGTGATCACGATCACCGGCGCCGCCCCTGGCTCTCCGGTGATCGACCGGAGCAACTCCAGCCCGTCGATATCGGGAAGATTCAGGTCCAGCAGAACACAGGAGGGCCGGACGCGCCGGAACTGCTCGAGGCCGGCACGCCCGCGGTCGCCCTCGACGCACTCGAAGGGGCGGGCTCCGGTGCGTTCCAGCAGAAGACGGCGGAAGAGGTCGCGGTCGATCGAGCTGTCGTCGATCACCAGAACGCGAATGGGCTGATTCCCCCTGCGATGAGCCTTGGTTACAGCCGTTTGCGCAAACGAGTGACCTGGTTCCGGCATGTTTATCAGGACGCGACAGTCCGCGTCAAGAGCAAAGCGCCTTAATTATATATAGCCGTGATATAAAGGGTGCAACCCGGCCGGGTGTGCTATCGTACGTTTGCGGCCCGGCTCAGTCCGGTGCGGCACGGAATCCCGCTTCCGTGTATCAAAGGCAGTTTGTTCATGAGGCTTTCGCTTCCCCGGGTCTACCCAATTCTCGACAATGCGGCCCTGGCCGCGCGCGGCGTGCGCATGGAAACCGCGGCCGCCGCTTTTCTTGAAGGCGGGGCGTCGATCCTTCAGATGCGTCACAAGGGACACTGGG
Organism: Bryobacterales bacterium; assembly: GCA_963796485.1. Taxonomy (GTDB): domain Bacteria; phylum Acidobacteriota; class Terriglobia; order Bryobacterales; family Bryobacteraceae; genus CAWCDJ01. The sequence continues at coordinate 1,233,750 of CAWCLV010000001.1, read as the reverse complement.
GCCGTGACGTCTTCGCCGAAGCGCAAACAGTCTCCAGGCTCTGTCGAGAAGCCGGCGCCGTCTTCATCGTCAATGACCGCGCCGATTTCGCACTTCTTCTGGAAGCCGGCCTGCACGTAGGCCAGGATGACCTCCCGCCGCGGGACGCGCGAAAACTCATGGGCGCCGGCTCCGTGATCGGCTTTTCCAGCCACAACCCGGCACAGATCTGCGCCGCCGGGGGCGAACCCGTCGATTACGTCGCGCTCGGCCCGGTCTTCGCTACCTCGTCCAAGTCGCAACCCGATCCCGTGACCGGCATCGAGGAGATTCGGCGCTGCCGCGCCCTGCTGGAGAAGCCGCTGGTCGCGATCGGCGGCATCACGCTCGAAAATGCGCTGGAGGCGCTCCGCGCGGGCGCGGATTCGCTGGCCGTAATCGCCGGCCTGCTGCCTGAATTGTGCAGCGCGCTTTCCCTGCGCAAACGGATGGAACAATGGCAACAACTCGTGAAAGCGGCCTCGTAAAAGGCCTCGGGCTCATCGACGCCACTACCCTTGTCATGGGCTCGATGATCGGCTCCGGGGTGTTCATCGTGGCCGCCGATATCGGCCGGCAGGTGCAATCGCCCGGCCTCATGATCCTCACCTGGCTGATCACCGCGGCCTTAACCCTGACCGCGGCGCTCAGTTACGGCGAACTGGCCGCCGCCATGCCGCATGCCGGCGGTCAATACATTTACCTGCGCGAAGCCTTCGGCCCGATGTGGGGGTTTCTCTATGGATGGACCCTGTTCATGGTGATCCAGACCGGCACCATCGCCGCCGTGGCAGTGGCCTTCGCCAAGTACACCGGGGTCTTCGTCCCCTGGATTTCGGCGGAGAATTACCTGGTCGGCAGCGGCAAACTCGGGCTCACTACCTTGCAGTTGCTGGCGATTGCCGTCATCGTGTTTCTGACCCTCTCGAATACGCGCGGCATCCGCACCGGCGCGGTCGTCCAGAACGTCTTCACCTTCGCCAAGGTGGCCGCGCTCCTGGCTCTGGTCGGCTTCGGTTTTCTGCTCGGGCGCAACCCCGCGGCGGTGGCCAGCAATTTCCACGGCTTCTGGCGCAACGCCTCCTGGAGTTTCGATACGGTCCGCCTCGTCGGCGTCGCTATGGTCGGCGCGCTATTCTCGTCCGACGCGTGGAACAACGTCACCTTTACCGCCGGAGAGGTTCGCAATCCCCGGCGCAATCTCCCGCTCTCGCTCGCCATCGGCGTGCTCGTCGTCTCGGCGCTCTACATCGCGTCCCAATTCGTCTACCTCAACGTGCTGACCTTCCCGGAGATCCAGCACGCCGTCGAGGACCGGGTCGCCACCGCGGCGGCGGCCAAAATGTTCGGTGGCGTCTCCGTCCAACTGATGGCCGCGGCCATCATGATCTCCACCTTCGGCTGCGCCAACGGCCTGATCCTCTCCGGCGCACGCGTCTACTACGCGATGGCCAAAGACAAACTCTTCTTCCGAAAGGCCGGCGAACTTCACCCCGCCACCCACGCCCCGGTGTTCTCTCTGGGGGTGCAGTGCGTCTGGGCCGTGCTCCTCACGCTGAGCGGCAGCTACAGCGACCTGTTGGACTATGTTATCTTTGCGGTACTGCTTTTCTACATTCTGACGATCGCCGGGCTTTTCGTGCTCCGCCGCACCCAGCCGGATCTGGACCGGCCCTACAAAGCGATCGGGTACCCCGTCATGCCTGCGGCCTACGTGGCAGCCGCCGGCCTGATCGAAATCTTGCTGTTGCTGTACAAGCCGAATTACACGTGGCCGGGCCTGATCATCGTGCTCCTGGGCCTGCCGGTCTATTTTGTGTGGCGAAGGAAAGCGAGCCTATGAGCCTTTTCGCGACGAAATCGCTGGATCGAATTTTTGCCGAATCCGAAAGCGGCAAACACCACCTGAACAAGACGCTGGGGCCCTTCAACCTGGTGGCGCTGGGGATCGGCGCCATCATCGGCGCCGGCCTGTTCTCACTGACGGGAATCGCCGCCGCCGACAACGCCGGGCCCGCCGTGATCCTCTCCTTCGTGGTGGCTGCGATAGGCTGCGCGTTTGCCGGCATGTGCTACAGCGAATTCGCCACCATGATCCCCATCGCGGGGAGCGCGTACACCTATGCGTACGCCACCATGGGTGAACTGCTGGCGTGGATTATCGGCTGGGACCTGGTGCTCGAATACGCCGTCGGCGCCGCCACCGTGGCGGTCAGCTGGTCCAGTTACGTAGTCAAGCTGCTCCACATGTACGGTGTGACCCTGCCCGAGAAGCTGACCAATTGTCCGTGGGATCAGACCGCCGGCTTCATCAACCTGCCCGCCGTCCTCATCGTCTTCGCCATCTCGGTGCTGTTGATGGTGGGGATTTCGGAGTCGGCCAAAGTCAACGCGGTGATCGTCTGCATTAAGGTCACGATCGTCATCATCGTGATCTGTGTCGGCTTCGCCTATATCAAGCAGGCGAACTACACGCCCTTCATTCCGCCAAACACCGGAAAGTTCGGTGAATTCGGCTGGAGCGGCATCATGCGCGCCGCCGCCGTGATCTTCTTCGCGTACATCGGCTTCGACGCGGTTTCGACGGCCGCCCAGGAGGCCAAGCGCCCGCAGCGCGACATGCCCATCGGCATCATCGGGTCCCTCATCATCTGCACCATCCTGTATATCCTGTTTGCCCACGTGCTGACCGGCATGGTGCCCTACCGCAAGTTCCATGGCGATGCCTCCCCGGTAGCCACCGTCATCTCGCTGTTTCCGCACGCCTGGCTACAGACCTCCATCGTCATCGGCATCATCGCGGGCTACACTTCCGTGATCCTGGTCATGCTGCTCGGCCAATCGCGCGTGTTCTACTCCATGTCCCGCGACGGCTTGCTGCCGGCGGTCTTCTCCGACATTCATCCTACGTGGCACACGCCGTACCGCTGCAACATGATCTTCATGGTCTTCGTTTCGCTGTTCTCCGGATTCCTGCCCATCTCCAAGCTGGGGCACATGACCAGCATCGGCACGCTGCTGGCATTCGTCATCGTCTGCATCGGCATCATCGTGATGCGCCGCACGAATCCGAACGCGCCGCGCCCCTACCGGACGCCGCTGGTGCCGCTGGTTCCGATTCTGGGCGTGCTGGTGTGTCTCGCGATGATGGCTTCGCTCGACGTGGAAACCTGGTACAGGCTGGTGATCTGGCTGGTGATCGGTCTCGCCATTTACTTCGGCTACAGCCGCCATCACAGCCACTTGCGGCAATCGGTCGAGACGGTCTCGAAATCGCGGTGATGTTCCGCACCGGGCCGCGGCCGGAACGACGCCGGGCACGGCCGAAATCGCACCCCGCAGCCGACGCCCGTTAAGGAACTCACGGCGAAACACCCCCGCGCGGCCGTACCATCTCGGCATGCATCGGAGGACGTTTTTTCTGGGTGCGACGGCGCTCGGCGCGACCCTCAACGGGCGGAGCGACACCATCCGCGTGGCCTGCGTCGGCCTGCGCGGCCGCGGCGGCGACCACCTGAAAGCATGGGGCAGCGAACCGCGCGCCGAAATCGCGGCGATCTGCGATATCGACGAACGCCTCATCCGCAAACGCTTCGGCGAATTAGAGAGCGCCGGCGTCAGGAAGCCGGCCGTCTTTACGGATTTCCGCAAGCTCCTCGAAGATAAGACGATCGACGCCGTCTCCATCGCCACGCCCAACCACCACCACACCCTGCAAACCATCTGGGCCTGCCAGGCGGGAAAGGACGTTTACGTCGAGAAGCCCTGCTCGCATACCATGTTCGAATCGAAGCAGATCGTGGCGGCCGCCCGCCGCTACAACCGCATCGTGCAGCACGGCACCCAGAGCCGCTCCATTCCCGTCTATCAGGAAGCCGTCCGGCTGATGCGCGAGGGCCTGCTCGGAGATATCTATCTCGCCCGGTCGCTCTGCTATAAGTGGCGCGCGGGAATCGGGAAGGCTGCCGTGGAACCCGTGCCGCCCGGGGTTCATTACGATCTCTGGGTCGGCCCCGCTCCCATGAAGCCGTTCACGCGCAACCGCTTCCACTACAACTGGCACTGGCAGTGGGATTACGGCAACGGCGAGATCGGGAACCAGGGAATCCATCAGATCGACGCCGCGCGATGGGGCCTCGGCGTGGACCTTCCCGTCCGGATTTCGGCGATGGGAGGGCACTACATGTTCGACGACGATCAGCAGACGCCCAACGTCATGATCGCGACCTACAACTTCGACGACAATGGCCGGAAGAAGACCCTGGTCTGCGAATGCCGCAACTGGATCACCAACGATGACGCCGGAGTCAATATCGGTAACGTCTTTTACGGCTGCCGCGGTTACCTCACCCTCGACGAGCACGATACCGGCTACAAGTCCTGGCTGGGAAAGGAACGCACGCCCGGCCCTGCCAAACTCCAGGCCGAAACCGGCATAAACGGGTTGCTCTACCGCGCCGAGCGCCATTTCGGGTGGGCGACTTCGCACGGCGGCGACCATTTCGGCAACTTTCTCGATGCCGTGGGCAGCCGCCGCCGCGAAGACCTCAACGCCGAAATCGCCGTCGGCGCCACCTCCTGCATGCTGGTTCACCTTGCCAACATCTCCTACCGCCTCGGCCGCACCATCGATTTCGATCCCGTTACCAGGACCTGCCAGGACCCCGAGGCTCAGGCAATGTTCACCACACCTTACCGCGCGCCCTTCGTGGTGCCCGAAAACGTCTGAAAACACGACCCTGGCGTGGAACGGCGGGCCCTCATGCTAGGATAAATACTTGTCAGGTCTCGGGCTCCGTGCAACGGACGGCTGCAAACCCCGCCAGGTCCGGAAGGAAGCAACGGTAGCGGTGCGGTTCGTGTGCCGCGGATTACCCGGGGCCTGGCATTTGCCCACCCCATGTATCAGGTCATCGCCAGAAAATACCGGCCGCAGACGTTTCAGGACGTGGTCAACCAGGAACACGTAAAGACCACCCTCGAGAACGCCATTTCCCAGAACCGAATCGCTCACGGCTACATCTTCTCGGGCCAGCGCGGCACCGGTAAAACCACGATCGCGCGGATTCTGGCGCGCTGCCTGAATTGCGTGCAGGGACCGACGATTCATCCTTGCGGCGTTTGCGCGAATTGCCTGGAAGCTTCGGGCGGCGGTGGGCTCAACGTCATCGAGATCGACGCAGCATCGAATCGCGGCATCAACGAGATGCGCGAGCTGAACCAGAGCGTTCGACAGCGTCCCGCGAGCGCCCGCCACAAGATCTTCATCATCGACGAAGCGCACCAGATTACCACCGACGCATTCAACGCGCTGCTGAAGACGATCGAAGAGCCGCCGGAGTGGGTGATCTTCGTCCTCTGCACCACCGAGGCCCATAAGATCCCCGCGACCATCGCGTCCCGCTGCCAGCATTTCAGTTTTCGGTCGGTGGATTTCGAAGACCTGATCGCCCGCATGTCGTGGATTTGCGGCCAGGAAGGCATCGAGGCCGATAACGAAGCGCTCGCCGTACTCGCTCAGGCGGGTGAAGGGAGCGTGCGCGATTCGCTCTCCGCGCTCGACCAGGCCATCGCCTGCTGCGGCGCGAAACTCTCCGCTACCGAAGTCCGCGCGCTCCTCGGCGCGTTCTCGCTGGAATCGCTGGAGAAGGTCACCCAGGCGCTGGCCGGGAGTGATTCCCGAAGCATGCTGGAAGTGGTGGATGAACTCGAGCGCAACGGCCAGAATCTCCAGCACTTCAGCCGGGAGCTCTCGCGTTACTTCCGCAACCTGCTCGTGGCCCGCATCGCGGGTCCGGACACCCGGTTGGTGGCTGCCTCCGTCGCTCAGCGGCAGAAGCTTTGCGAAATCGCCGGCGGGTTCTCCGAAGAGGACCTCACTCGATACCTGCAACTCTCGCTCGATCTCTTCCGCGACTTGCAGTTCTCACTGCAGCCGCGCTTTCATCTGGAGATCGGCCTCGTGCGGCTGGTGCAGGCCGGGCGGCTGCTTCCGATCGAACAGGCCCTCGCCGGAATTGCCCTGCCCTCGCCGGAAAGGGCACCGGCGTCTCCGCCCGCGCGCAGTCCGCAACCCGGCCCGGTATCGGCGCCGCCTCCCCGCACAGGCCCGTCGCCGTTCGATCTCGATCGCGCCAAGAAGGCCTCGTCGCGTCCACCGGAGCCGCAATCGTTGGGGGCCACCGCCCTCGCGGCCGATCCCGCGCCCGTCCCCATGGCCGCCGGAGATCCGCGCCAGCGCCTTCACTCATGGCTGACCGAGCAGGGCCACTCGCACCTGGCGGACGCCGTCGAGAACGCTCGCTTCGAACTCTCCGGCGCCGAACTTAAGGTCACCACCCCAAAATCGTACGCCCTGTACTTCCGCGACCGTGGCTTCGAGGCCGCCGTACGCGAAGTGTTCGGCCGCGCGCTGCGAATCGCCGTGACGGCCGGCGAGGCCCCCGCCAACGCGACACCTCTCGCCCACGGAAACTCGGCCGCGGAGGACCATGCTTCCGAGCGCGCGCTTGCCAATCCCGAAGTCCAGCGGTTCCGCGAAGTGTTCGGCGGCGAAATTCGAAAAGTTCGCAATCTCAAGGAGTAGGAACGTGAAACTACCCGGCAACATGCAGCAGATGATGCGCCAGGCGCAGCAGATGCAGGAGAAACTCCAGCAGGAGATCGCCCTGATTAAAGTGGATGCCACTGCCGGCGGCGGCATGGTTTCGGTCCAGATGGACGGACAGAAGAACCTGCTCGCCGTCAAGATCGACCCCGAAGTGGCGGGCGACGTCGAGATGCTTCAGGACATGATCGTGGCCGCCGCCAGCGAGGCCATCAAAAAGGTGGACGACCAGATCAAGGAGAAGATGGGCGGCATGCTCGGCGGCATGGGCCTGCCTCCCGGCCTGTTTTAGCCCATGCCCGATTTCGCCGAACCTCTCGCGCGCCTCATCAACGAATTCAAGCGCCTCCCCGGGATCGGGCAAAAGTCCGCGCAGCGCATTGCCTTTTACGTGCTGCGGACCGGGCGCGACGACGCGGAGCACCTCGCGCAGGCCATCCTCGACGTGAAAGATAAGCTCGGTCTCTGCTCGGTCTGCAACAATATCGCCGAGAGCGACGTTTGCCAGTATTGCCGCGACACGAACCGCGACGAGCGCGTTGTCTGCGTAGTGGAAGAGCCGCACAACATCGTGGGGATCGAGACCACCCGCCAGTTCAACGGCCGCTACCACGTGCTGCACGGCTCGCTATCTCCGCTGCGCGGCGTCGGCCCGGAATCGCTCAAGATCAAGGGCCTCGTCGAGCGCATCGGCCACGGAGGAATCGAAGAGGTGATCGTCGCCACCAACCCCACGGTGGAAGGCGAAGCCACGGCCGTCTATCTCGCGAGGCTTTTAAAACCGCTCGGTGTGAAGGTCACCCGCATCGCTATGGGCATCCCCGTCGGCAGCGATCTCGAATTCGCCGACGAAGTCACCATGTCGAAGTCGCTCGAAGGCCGCCGCGAAATGTAATCAGGCCCGCCGCTCGTTGGGTTTTCCGGGCCCGGCCGAAAGTACCTCCCTCAGTTTCGAAGCCAGCACGGACGCTGCGAACGGCTTCTGCAGGAATGCCGCCCCTTTCTCCACGATTGCCGAGCCCGCCAGGTGGTGGTCCGCATAGCCGGACATGTAGATGACCTTCAACTCCGGCCGGCTCTTGACCAGCGAAGCGGCCAGGTCGAACCCGTTCCCGTACGGCATTACGATGTCTGTCAGGAGCAGGTCGATCCTGTCTTTGAAGTCCTCCGCAATCCGCTGTGCCTCGCGCGGATCTCCGGCCGTCAGCACGCGATACCCGAGCTTCTGCAAAACCGTCATTACCAACCGCCTGATGCGCTCTTCGTCTTCGCAGACCAGCAGCGTCTCGGTCCCCTGCGCTCCCGCCCCGGACGTTTCTTCGCGCTCCACCTCCTGGCCCGCTTCGATAACCGGAAGGTACACTTTGAACGTCGTCCCCTTGCCTGGCTCGCTGTAGACGCCGATCTCACCGCCGTTCTGCTTCACGATGCCGTACACGATCGAAAGGCCCAGGCCCGTTCCCTTCCCGACAGGCTTGGTGGTGAAGAACGGCTCGAACAGCCGGCTCTTCACTTCGGCCGTCATTCCCACACCGGTATCGCTGATCGCCAGCATCGAGTACCGGCCGGGCGCCACTCCGATGTGCCGCTCGGCGTAGTTCTCGTCCAGCAGGGTCTCGGAGGTCTCGATCGTCAGCCGCCCTCCATTGGCCATGGCGTCCCGCGCATTCACTACCAGATTCATGATGATCTGGTCCATGTGACCGGGATCGGCCTTCACCCGTTGGATCCCCGGGGTTAGGCCGGTGACTACCTCGATATCTTCGCCGATCACCCTTTGGATCAGCTTCGTCGAACGCCCCACCACTTCGTTCAGGTCCAGGACGCGAGGCTGGATGATCTGCCGGCGGCCGAAGGCCAGCAGTTGCGCGGTCAGCGAGGCAGCCCGGTTCCCGGCGTATTGGATCTCCTGCGCGTACTCGACCAGCTCCGGGCGGTCCGCCACCTCATCGAGCAGCGTCTCCGTGTACCCGCAGATCACGGTCAGCAGGTTATTGAAATCGTGGGCCACTCCGCCGGCCAGCCTCCCCACCGCCTCGAGCCTTTGCGACTGCCGGAATTGCTCTTCCAGCAGTTTCCGCCCGCTCACATCGCTATCGATCGCGATGGTCCCGTTGACCCTGCCCGAAGCGTCGCGCAACGGCGCGGTCCAGATTTCCACCTGGATTCGCGTGCCGTCTTTGCGGACCCGCTCGCGCTCCACTCCCGACAGCATCTCGCCGTTTCGGAATTTGACCAGCCATTCCTCGTATTCCCCACGCAGTTCTTCCGGGATCAATGGTAACTGGCGTCCGATCACCTCCGCTTCCGTCCATCCAAAAATCCGTTCCGCCGCGGGGTTCCAGAAAGTGATCTTTCCGGCGGTGTCGAGAGCCCAGATTGCCAGGGGGCTCGATCGAACGATCGCCGCCCGCACCTCGTTGGCCTGCCGCAGTTCCTCGTTGGCCTGCCGCAGTTGCGAGGTGCGCTGCTGGACTCTGGCCTCCAATTGACTTTGAGCCTCGCGGATTTCCTGGCCCTGCGTCGAGAGCAGCCGCGAACTTTCGACCAGCGTCGCTTCGAGCTGAGCGATCTCATCCCGGCCCCTGACCTCGGCGTCGATCGGGCGTCCCTCCACCAGCAAACGAGCTTTCTTCTCGACTCCCTTGACCCGCCGCTCGATTGCGGTAGAAAAGATGAGCGCCGCCAGGAGTCCACCAAATAGTCCGATAGCCCCGCCGCCTATTACGGTGAGGCGCAGACGCCCCTCTGCATCCTGCACCCTCGCCGCACGCTCGTCCAGCAACCGCTTCTCTTCGGACTGCATCTCATCCAGGACGGCGCTCATCCGGAGCGTGGTCTCGTGCGAAGACTGGAGCAGGGCGGTATCGACACTTGAGCTCGCAGGCACCGGTGCGTGCTCCACGCGGTCGAGGTAGTCGAGCTCGATGCGGATCAGCTCCTCTACTTTTCCGAGACGCGCCGCCTGCGCGGGGTTGTCTTTGCACCAGCCCGCGAAGCCGCCGGATGATGTCCGGAAGGTGAGTGCGCGCGGTGTGATACGAGGCGAGGAACTCGAGATTGTGGGTTAAGAGGTACCCGCGAGTGCCCGATTCCGCTGCTGCCATCAGGTTGCTCGCCTGCCGGATCTCCGACGCGACCTCGTAAGAGTGCGTGACCAACTGCTGGGCTGACTGGACCCGCTCGCCATAGTCGTAAAACATCGCCATGGCCAAAAGGATGGAAGTCAGCGGGATCAGGACTACCAGGAGCCCCTTGGAACGAAGCGACAGATTCTCGAAGAGTGCGGCGTATCGCCTGGCCATGTGCGTCGATCGGTTATTCTGCCGGAATTCCCGCAGCTTCCCTCAGCCCCTCCTTGCCCAACTCTCCGATGCGAACCGTAATCAAGCAGTTCGCTTCCCGGTTCCGCGCAAGTTCCACCGTCAGATAGTTCCCGGTGAGGGCCCGCCCCGGTTCGTGCAGAGTGACCGCCGAAACGGTTGTTCCGACCATGGATCGCCGGAATTCCAGGTTCTTCGCCGCGGCCAGTTCCCGCAGGATCCGGTTTCGTTCCTTCCTTAAGGATGCCGGAACGCTGCCGGGAGCTTCCGCCGCCGGAGTGCCGGGGCGCTCCGAATAGGTGAAGACGTGAAGGTACGTGAACGGCATCTGCTCGATGAACCGGCGGCTGTCCTCGAAATCCGGTTCGGTCTCGCCTGGGAAGCCCACCATCACGTCGGCCCCTATCGCCGCATCGGGCATCAGTGTCCGCGCGCGGTTCACACGGTCCGCATAGTGCCGGGGGCGGTACTTGCGATGCATGAGCCGCAGAATCCGGTCCGACCCGGTCTGCAGCGGGGCGTGCACATGCTTGGCGATCCGCGGCGAATTCGCCATGAGTTCCAGCAGGTCGTCGGAAAAGTCCATCGGCTCCACCGAACTCAGGCGCAGCCGCTCCACCTCGGTCTCCGCCAGCAAGAGCCGGACAAGGTCCGCCAGCCGCATACGGCTGCCCGGTTCCCTGCCCCAGCGGCCCAGGTTGATGCCGCTCAAGACCACTTCCCGGTACTTCCGTGCCAGCCCGCGGACCTGCTCCACCACCTGCGCCGCGGGCGCGCTCCGGCTGCGTCCGCGAACGAAAGGGATAATGCAGAACGAGCAGCGGTTATTGCACCCGTCCTGGATCTTCAGGTTCGGCCGGGTGCGGTCGCCCGCCGCATCTTCCACCGGCGCCGAAAGAAAATCGTGCTGCGCGAAGATGTCTCCCACTAAAACATTGCCGTGGTAAGGGGCGGCGTCGGGCCGGGCGATGGTCACCAGGTTCGCAATCTCCGTCTTGTGCGAATTGCCGACGACCCACTCCACTCCCGGCATGCCCGCAAGTTCCTGCGGCGCGCGCTGCGCATAACAGCCGGTCACCAGGATGCGCGCTTCGGGATTTTCGCGGTGCACCCTGCGGATGGTCTGCCGCACATCGTCGTCGGCGGCGGAAGTCACGGTACAGGTGTTCAGGATCACCAGGTCGGCGCCGCTCCGCTCCCGCGCCGCTTGCAGCCCCTTGGCCGCAAGCAGCGTTTCGAGAGCGGCGCCGTCAGCCTGCGTAGCCCTGCATCCGAAGTTTTGTACGAAGAATTTCCCCACCAATTCTATTGTGGGACAGGCGTCCTAGCGTGTCCAGCCATTAGCCGCCTGCCTGCGACGCCTTCATCTGCGCGATGCGTTCCTGCATGTGCCGCGTGAGGTGCGGCGTGATCCCCAGCATCCGCTCGATCAGCATCAGTTGACCGCGATGGTGCATCTCATGCTCCTTCGGCGCGATGACCATTTCGAACCGCGATTTGCTCGGGGGAACCATACCCTCCGGATAATCGACGCGCTCCGCCAAAAACGCTTCGCTCACGCCCTCCAGCAGATTGGCGTAATGATCGCCCCCCGTGTGCAGCAGCTGGAGAATTTCCGCCTTCGACCGCGCCTTGCCCTCTTCCGCGTGCATCTCTGCCATCAGTCCGAAGAAGTCGAATCCCACCAGCGTGCTCACGTGCCGGACGAAATGGATTTGTTCTTGAATCCTCGGAGCCAGCGCGACGTGCACCAGCGTCTCCGCCACCGACCGGGACTCCGGGGTCGCGCGATAGCCGTAACGATCCTCCGGGATTTCTTCCGCGATCTGCACTGTGTTCTTGCGAACAGTGCGGAACGAAGCCGCCAGTTCTTTCGATCCGTAATAAGTCATTTGTGTTGTTCCTCGTTTAAAAATGCCCGCGACCCTAAGGGAGCGGGCAGGCCCTAATACAAGAAAAACGCCCAAAGCTCCTGCCCCGTGGCCGCAATCAGATACTGATGGCCGCCGAGCATGAACGTCTGCGGCGCGTTGGTTACCGGTCCGATCCGCGTGTTCCACAGCGGTTTTCCTGTCGCCGCGTCATGCGCCACCAGGTTCCCCGACCCGTCGGCCGCGAACAGCAGTTTGCCCGCCGTGGTCAACAATCCGCCGCCGCCGCCAACCCCGTAATACGGATGCCGCCACACGGCCTTTCCGGTTTTGTAGTCGATCGCGGTCAGGTAGTTGCCGCCGGTGCCGACGATGTCCTCCTCGCTGCCGCCGAGCCCCATCGACCCGCGCGGATCGATGTCGGTCAGATAGAAGATCGAGTACCCGTTATCCTCCGCGACATAGAACAACCCCGTATCGGGCGAGTAAGCCGGCGGCTGCCAGTTGATCGTTCCGCCTGCTGTCGGCGAGACCAGCGAACCTCCCACGCTTGCATCCTTCCCCGGATCGCGCTTCGGCCCGCCGGCCTGGTTCAACCCCTTCGCCCAGTTGGTGCGCGTCCCGTATTTCGTCGTCAGCAGATGCTCTCCCGTTGCCCGGTCCAGCACGAAGAAATACCCGTTGCGCGCCGCGGTCACCACCAGTTTCCGAGTCCTGCCCCCGAACATCCCGTCCACCAGGATGGGGGTCTGCGCGGAATCGTAATCGTGCATGTCGTGCGGCGAGGTCTGGTAATACCAGGCCATTTTCCCGGTATCCACGTTCACCGCGATCAGCGAGCAGCTGAACAGGTTGTCTCCGTCGCCGCGCGTTCCGGTGGTGTAAGCCGGAGTCGGGTTTCCCGTGCCGAAGATGTACAGCTTCGTCTCCGGGTCATACGCGCCGGGAATCCACGTCTGCGCGCCGCCGTGCCGGGCCGCATCCAGGCTGGCCCATGTGTCGAGCCCCGGGTCGCCTTTCTTCATCGGCACCGTGTAGAACTTCCATTGCAGGTCGCCGGTTTCGGGGTCGAACGATTGCAGGAACCCCGGCGCGTCGATGTCGTCACCCGTCCCGACCAGCACGTGATTTCCCACGACGACCGGCGCCGGCGTCGAAAAGTAGCCCTGCTCCAGATCCGCGATCGGCTTGTGCCAGCGCTCCTTACCCGTCTTCGCGTCCAGCGAGACCACATAGTCGTCCGGCGTCTCCATGTAGAGATAGCTGTGCCACATAGCCATCCCGCGGTTGCCGATGTGGGTGCCGCCCTTGGTTTTCCAGAAGTAGTGCCACAGTTCGCGCCCGTCCACCGCATCCACCGCCCACGCGTTGTCCGGCATCGTCACGTAGAGGATGCCGTCCACCTCCAGCACCGACCCTTTGATCGACCCGCCTCCGGAAGGAATGTTGCCCGGTCCCTCGCCGCCCACCATCACTTCCGCATCCGGACCGCGCCCGAACCGCCGCACCCCGCCGTTGCCGAACCCCGGCGCCAGGTGCGTCATCCACGCCAGCGTCAGGTGCTTCACGGTGGATTGGTCGATCTGCGACAGCGTGCTGTAACGCTTGCCGGTGTAATCTCCGTTGTAAGTCGGCCAGGCGTCCTTGAGGGGCCGGAGTAAGTCCCCGGGCTCTAAACCTTGCGCGGCCATCAGCGCCGGCACGAGTGCCGCGAGTAATGCGAGTTTTCTCATTTCAGGGTCACCAGGTAGGCGGTAACATCGTGCATGTCTTTATCGGTGTAAGTGGTGAGCAGGTCTTTGTGCGCCTGCATCGGGTCGCGCACTTCGACCTTCGGTATGTCTCCCTCGCGGCGGAAGCTCCGAAATGTTCCATCCGGAAGCTGCAACGAAACCATGAACTCGTCGACACGCTCCAGTTTGCCCTCCACCTTTTCGCCCGAAGCCAGCGTCACTGCCGCCGTAGCCGTCCGCCGGTCGGCACCCTCCTTCGGCGACGGAGTACCGCCGCGCCTGCGCCTTTCCTCTCCGGCAACCCACGCGTTCTGGAGCATCTTGGGATCGCTGATGCGCGTCGCGATACCTTCCAGATCGCCCGTCGCCGCATGGCACGAGCCGCACTTCTCCGCGAAGTACGCCTTACCTGCCGCCGCATCCCCCACCACGATAGTCGGCGGCGCCTTCCCCGCTTCGGGAGGCTTCCCCTGTCCGCCGATGGTCGCAATCACGCTCCGAATGTACGCCGCAACCGCCTTTCCATCGTCGGTATTCAAGCCGATTGCCGGCATGCCCTGGTTCTGCCGGCTTCCCTGGATGATCGGAACGATCGAGTCGCCATCGCGATCGGTGAGCGCCACCTGCGACCGCAGGAGGTTCGGACCTCCCATGTCGCCGCCGCGGAGATCGGCGCCGTGGCACCCCCGGCAACTGACGCCATAGAGCGTCTTACCATGCGCCACCTTCACCGGATCCTCCGGCGGCCGTTCCTGCCCTGGTATGAACCCGCCGCGCCTCTGCTGTGCCGCCGCACCTGCCGCAAGCGCCAGAATCGCCGCGCAGCACACCGCGGGTACCCAACCCGTTCGGACCTGCATTTTCTCCCTCTTGCCCTCTTGAGTGTCGAATCGTCGAGCCGCAAAAAGCCCGTTCTTCGATTCTACAGTAGGGTAGGCCTCCTGCCGTCTCCGCTTTTGCAGTACGATTCAAACATGCCAGATGCCAACCCTCTTCAGCTCGGGGGCTGCTCCCCCGTCCTGCGCGTGGAAAACATGGAAGCCAGCGTTCGCTTCTACGTCGATCTTCTGGGCTTTCGCAATGCCGAGTGGGGCAACGATGATTTCACCAGCGTGAACAACGGCCGCACCGGCATCTATCTCTGCCGCGGCAGCCAGGGCCATGGCGGAGCGTGGGTGTGGATCGGCGTGGAAGATGCCGCCAAACTCTACGAGACCTACAAGGCCCGCGGAGTTCCGATTCTGCTGCCGCCGACGAATTTCCCGTGGGCGCTCGAAATTCGCGTGGTGGACCCCGACGGCAACGTGCTGCGGCTGGGTTCCGAGCCGCTCTCGTGATCGGTCTTCAGGAGTTGTTCGGCGGAATCGACATCTACCTGTTCGACCAGCTTATGCGCGGCCGGGTGGCGCCGGGCATGCGCATCCTCGATGCCGGCTGCGGTTCCGGCCGCAACCTCGTTTTTCTGTTCCGGCAAGGCTATGAAATCTACGGCGCGGATGCCAACCCGCAGGCCGTCGAAGAAACACGGCGCATCGCCGCATCGCTCGGGCCGCACCTTCCCGCCGGCAACTTCCGCAACGAGCCGGTCGAAGCCATGTCCTTTCCCGACTGCTTTGCCGACGTCGTTTTCAGCAGCGCCGTGCTTCACTTCGCTCGCGACGACGACCATTTTTCCGCCATGCTGCGCGGCAGTTGGCGGGTGCTCAAGCCCGGCGGCCTCTTCTTCTGCCGCCTGGCCTCTTCGATCGGCATGGAGGACCGCGTCCGCCGGATTGCAGGCCGCCGCTTCCTCCTGCCCGACGACTCCGAACGTTATCTGGTAGACGAACCGTTATTGATGACCCTGACCGAACAACTCGGCGGCCAACTCTGCGACCCGCTCAAGACCACCGTGGTGCAGAACCAGCGATCCATGACCACTTGGGTGATGCGCCGCCATCCGGAGACGAAATGACACCGCCCCTGACCGAAATCCTCGATTTTGCCCTGGAACTCTCTCGCGAAGCCGGCGAGTTTATCCTGCCGCTGTGGAAGAACGTGGCCGTCCACCACAAATCGGACGGCTCGGAAGTGACCGAAGCCGATCGCGGCGGCGAGCAACTCCTCCGCCGGCGCATCGCCGAGCGCTACCCGGATCACGCCATCCTCGGCGAAGAGTTCGGCGGCGAGCGTGCCCGCGATGCCGAACATCTCTGGCTGCTCGACCCCATCGACGGCACCGCGTCGTTCGCGATCGGCCTGCCGCTCTTTGGCACGCTGATCGGCTATCTCCGCCAGGGCGAACCCGCCGTCGGTGTGATCGGCGCCCACGCGTTAGGGGAAACCATCTATGCGGCAACCGGCCAGGGCTGCTGGACTCAGGCGGCGCACGCCTCCGGGCCGGCCCGCATTTGCACCTCCTCCGTCGCGAACCTTTCCGAGGCCTACGTGATCTCCACCGCCATCGAGCGCACCGATCTCGACCCTCGCGACCCCAATCCGACTCTCCGCCTCTCACGCCTCTACCGGCAGGCGCGCCGCTTCCGCTGGTCAGGCGACTGCATCAATTACGCGCTGCTCTGCCAGGGCCGCATCGACGTGGCGCTCGACCCGCGCATGAATCCGTGGGACATCGCCGCTCTAGCACCGTGCGTCCGTGAAGCCGGAGGCACGCTCACCTCGGCCGACGGAAATCCCGATGTTATCTGGAACGATAGCCTAGTCGCCTCCGCCAACGCTACCCTGCACGCGCAGGTCCTCGAATCCATCCGGGCCTAAGCGGAAGCATTGGGCCGCGGCGCGAAACAGGCTATACTCCGGGCAAGGAGAATTTCAGATGGCCCTATCCTCTTCTCGACGGGGATTCCTTGCGGCCGGGCTGGCACTGCCGGCAGCGGGCGCGGCCGCTCCGCGGCAAGCGTCTTCCGGTGAAGTCAAACTCGCTTATCGCCAGCTGGGAAGGACCGGGGTCAAGGTCACTCCGCTATCGTTCGGCTGCATGACGACTTCGGACGGCAGCGTGATCGAACATGCGGCGGACGCCGGCATCGTTCATTTCGACACCGCGCGATCCTACCAGGGCGGCAATAACGAACGCATGGTGGGAGCAGCGCTTAAGAGCAGGCGGCAGAAGGTGGTCATCTCCAGCAAGAGCCAGGGCAGGACGGGGAAAGACGCTTTGGCGGACCTGGATACGAGCCTTCGGGAATTGGGCACGGAGTACCTCGATATCTGGTACCTGCACATGAAGAACGATCCCGCGGAGGTGACGGACGACCTGCTCGAAGCGCAGCGCAGCGCCAGGAAGGCCGGCAAGATCCGGTTCGCCGGCGTCAGCACCCACTTCAACATGGATCGCATGCTGCGTTACCTGGCCAAACAGGGACAAACCGATGTTGCGCTGACCACCTATAACTTCGCGATGCGGTCGGTGGCGGCCGACATGAACCGGAACACCACAGCGCCGCCGGTGGACATGACGTCGGCGATCCGCGAGGCGCGGGAATCCGGCATGGGGATTGTCGTAATGAAGACGCTGGCGGGCGGGACCACCCGCGTGCAGCGCGGCGACCGGCTCTACGGCGCCGCACCCGAGTCCCTCATCAAACGGCTCGGCCAGCCGGGCGCTCCACTGGCCGCCATCAAATGGGCGCTGCGCAATTCGTCGGTGGATACCGCCATCGTTTGCATGACGGACCACGACCAGCTCCAGGAAAACCTGCACGCGATGTCCGAACCCTACACCGAAAAGGACGAGGCATTGCTTTCTGAGCAGCTTGCTCGAATCGGCCCGATCTACTGCCGGATGTGTGGGACCTGCAAGGGCGTTTGCGATAAGGGGGTGCCGGTCCCGGACGTGCTCCGGTTCCTGAGCTATGCCGAAGGGTACGGGCAGTTCGCTATGGCGCGTGAGCGATTCCTCGAACTGCCCGATCATGTCCGCTCGATCCGGTGCGGCAATTGCGCCACCTGCTCGGTGGCTTGCCCCAACGGCGTCCGGGTTCGGGAGCGCGTCAGCCGCGCGCAGGAACTCTTTGCGTAGCCTTGCGGGCTAGTCTACACCAGGATATCTTTCACCACGTCGCCGGAAATCCCGGTAAGCCGCACGTCCAATCCCTGGAATTTCACCGTGAGCCGTTTGTGATCCACGCCCAGCAGGTGCAGCATGGTCGCGTGGAAATCGTGCACGCTCACCGGGTTGTCCTGGGCCGCGTAACCGAAGTCGTCGGTGCTGCCGTAAGTGAGGCCGCCCTTGATGCCGCCGCCGGCCATCATGAACGAGAAGCCCTTGATGTGGTGGTCGCGGCCATCGCCCCCTTGCGACATCGGGGTGCGGCCGAATTCGCCGCCCCAAATGATCAGCGTGTCTTCCAACATGCCGCGCCGCTTCAGGTCGTTGATCAGTGCCGCCGTGGGGCGGTCCACTTCCTCGGCCTTCAGCGCCGTATTGACCTTGACCGCCGTGTGGTGGTCCCAGTCGCGGTGGTAAAGCTGGATGAACCGCACGCCCTTCTCCGCCAGCCTTCTGGCGAGCAGGCAATTGGAAGCGAATGAGCCGTCGCCCGGTTGTGCGCCGTATTCCTCGAGCACCGACTTCGGTTCCTTGCTCATGTCCACCAGCCCCGGAACGCTGCTCTGCATCCGGAACGCCATCTCATACTGCGCCACGCGCGTTTCGATCTCCGGGTCCTTGAGCGCGGCGAATTCAAGCTTGTTGAGCTTGTTGATGGCGTCGATCGAATTGCGTTGGATATCGGCCGTGATGCCCGCCGGGTTCTTGATGTAGAGCACGGGGTCGCCCGCGGAGTTCAGCTTCACGCCCTGAAAACGGCTGGGCAGCAGCCCGGCGGACCACTGCCGCGAAGCGATGGGCTGCATCTGGCCGCCGCGGCCCGAAGAGAGCAGCACGACAAATCCCGGCAGATCGTCCGCTTCCGAACCGAGCCCGTAGAGCACCCACGAACCCATCGAGGGCCGCCCGGGGATGATCGACCCGGTGTTCATGATGGTGTGGGCCGGGTCATGGTTGATCTGCTCGGTCCACATCGAGCGGACGATGCAGATATCATCCGCCACGCTGCCGATGTGCGGGAACAACTCGCAGATCTCCTGGCCGGATTTGCCGAACTTCTTGAAGCCGTGCTGCGGGCCGAAGCAGATCAGCGGGCGCCCCTGCAACTGCGCGATCTGCTGCCCGTTGGTGAGCGAGGCCGGCATGGGCTTGCCGTTCATCTCGGCCAGCTTCGGTTTGTAATCGAATGTTTCGAGGTGCGAAGGTCCCCCCGCCTGGTAGAGGAAGATGATGCGCTTCGCCTTGGCTGGGTGGTGCAGCGGGTTGATCACGCCTTTCGACGTCAGGATCTCGGCGCCGAAGAGGCGCGGGTCGAGCAGGGCGTTGAGCCCTAGAATTCCGAGGGCCGAAATACCGCGCCCGAGAAAGGCGCGACGCTGGATGCTTTTACAATGCGGGCAGTCGTCCATGGGTTCTTCAGTTCCTGGTGATCGTTTCGTGCATGTTGAGGATCGCGCGCGCCACCGTGGTCATGGCCGCGAATTCGGCGGGTTGCAGGTTGGCGGGCACTGGCGCTTCGCCCGTATGAATCAGTCCCCGGGCATCCGAAGGCGCTGCGCGGAAGTGCTCCAGGCTGCTGCGATACAGGTCTTCCAGAATGCCGCGCTCCTGCGGACTGACGGGACGGCCGAGCGCCCGTAGCACGGCCCAATCCACGCGGGCATCGAGCGCGCGCCGCGTTTCGAGAATGCGCTCCGCGAACACGCGCGCGGCTTCCACGTAAATCGGGTCGTTCAGCAGGTCCAGGGCTTGCAGCGGCGTATTCGAGTTGACGCGGCTGACGGTGCATTCCTCGCGCGTGGGCGCGTCGAAGTTGAGCAGGTTGGGGTGCAGGAACGCCCGCTCCCAGAAAGTATAGACGCCGCGGCGGTACAGGTCGTCGCCGTGGCTGGCGGAGTATTCGCGCTTCGGGAAGTTCAACGTCGCGAGATACCCGTCCGGCTGGTACGGCTTGACGCTTGGACCGCCGAAGCGCTCCACCAGCAGACCGGAGACCGATAGCGCCACGTCGTGCACTACCTCGGCATCCACGCGGAAACGCACCTGGTGCGAGAGCAGGCGGTCATCCGGATCGCGCTCCCCGGCTTGCGCATCGGGCATGGAGGACTCACGATACGTCCGGCTGGTGACGATCGTGCGAATGATGTGGTTGACGTCCCAGGGGTGCGTGCCGGCCGCCTGGTATTCGGGCTTCATAAACTCGGCCGCCAGCCAGTCGATCAGCTCGGGGTTGGTGGGCCATTCGCCCTGCGAGCCCATGTCGTCGAGAGTCTTGGTGATTCCGATTCCGAAGAACTGGCGCCACGCCCGGTTCACATAGACCCGCGCCGTCAGCGGATTGGAGGGGGAGACCAGCCAGTTGGCCAGGTCCAGCCGCGTGGCGCGTTTTCCCCCGGTATCGAGCTTGCCCAGAAAGCCGGGGACGGCCGGCTCCACGATGGCACCCGTTTCATCCATCCAGTTTCCGCGAGGCAGGATCCGGGTCTCCCGGGGAATCGTGGCGTGGGCCACCACCACGTGTGGAATGTCGCGTTCCAGCCGCGCCGCATCGAGATCGAGTTTCGCCAGCGCCAGAACGTCCGGCTGCACCTCCGGCGTCATCCACTGGTAGAGGGCCTGAATGGCGGCGCGCTGCTGCGGCGTGCGCTTCTCTTCGGGAGTGCGAAGCGCTTTGACCGCGGCATCCGAAAGTTCCTTGCCTTTATCCGCGCCGGGCCAGGCGTAATCCGAAGCCAGCGACAGCCGGAACCGGCCGGTGGTGGCGCGGCGGTACTCCGAATCGTGGTGCAACTGCACCGTCATGACCGAACCGGCTCCGGTGCGTACCGGCTGCGCGAAACGCAGCGCCAGCACGACCTTGGGGTTTTCGTTGTAAGTCGCTTCGGCCCATCCGGTTTGTGGGTTGCCGTCGAACGCGGCTTCGGGGGGATTTTCGGGCACCGGGTTGTTCAGGTTCGACATCCCGGCGATAAACGCTTCGCGGCGGCCATCGACATCCGCATCGACCTCGGTGATCACCACGCGGTCGGCCCCGCGCGCCACGCGAATTCCGGGCAGACTCTCGTCCTGCACGAGTTCCACGCTGAGTTCTTTCCATGTGCCCTCGCCGGGCTTGAACTTCACGGTGTAAGTTTCGTTGTCGGGATTCGGGCCGCCGGCGACCACCAGCCCGTTGCCGGGCGACCGGTCGGAGGTGAGGTTCGAACCGTCATAGTGCGTGAAATCGATCGGTTCGTCGTTGTAGATCTTGAGTACCGCGCCGTGTTCCGTGGTGGCAGAGAAAGGGTGCTGCGCGTGCCAGGCGAGTTCGCCCGCATCGTAACGGGCGAGCACCTGCTTTTCCCACGCGGGGCGGGCGGGCGCGAGGTTCTCCATTTCGGCGTCGAGCCGCTGCCGGGCTTCGTTGATCCGGCCCTGCAAGTCTTCCTGCCGCTGCTTTTGTTCGGAGGAAGGAACCGCCAGTTGGGTTCCCCATGCCTTGGCGCCGCGATCCGGCACGAGGCCGGTTTCTTCGATATCGGCGAAGAACGCCT
Source organism: Bryobacterales bacterium (assembly GCA_963796485.1). GTDB lineage: Bacteria > Acidobacteriota > Terriglobia > Bryobacterales > Bryobacteraceae > CAWCDJ01. Next base: position 1,212,614 of record CAWCLV010000001.1, on the reverse strand, counting down.
TCATCGAATAGAAATCCCGCTGCAGGAAGGGGTCGAACTTGTGGTCGTGGCACTCCGCGCAACCGAGCGTGCTTCCCAGCCATACAGTGGCCGTGGTGCGTACGCGGTCCGCCGCGTATTTGGCCAGGTATTCTTTCGGTTGCAAGCCGCCCTCGGCGGAAGTGCGGTTCAGCCGGTTGTATGCCGAGGCGACCCGCTGTTCCACGGTCGCGTCGGGCATCAGGTCGCCCGCGAGCTGCTCGCGCGTGAACTGGTCGAAAGGCTTGTTGCTCTGGAACGCGTGCAGCACGTAATCGCGGTAGGGCCAGGCGGGCAGCGCGTTGTCGCCGTGGAAGCCGCACGTATCCGCGTAGCGGACGAAATCGAGCCAGTGCATCGTCTGCTGCTCGGCATAGCGGGGCGTAGCCATCAGGCGATCGACCAGCTTTTCGTAGGCCTGCGGCGACGTGTCTTTGACGAAGGCTTCGGTCTCCTCCGGAGTCGGCGGCAGTCCCGTGAGATCGAGCGTGACGCGGCGAATCAGCGTGCGGCGGTCTGCCTCCGGGGCCGCGCGCAGCCCGGCTTTGGCGAGATGTTCGAGGATGAACGCATCCACCGGGTTCTCCGCCCCTGCGGGTACCGGCGGACGCTGCACCGGTTGATAGGCCCAGTGTCCTTCGTATTTGGCACCCTCTGCGACCCATTGCCGGATCGTGTTCTTCTGCGCCTCGGTGAGTTCCTTGTGGATGTAGGCGGGCGGCATCACCCGCGCGGGCGGCGAGAATATGCGGTGAATGATCTCGGATTTGTCGGGATCGCCCGGGACGATCGGGATCTTCCCGTCGCGGAGCGGCTTTAGCGCCTCATCGCGGAGATCGAGCCGCATGCCCGCCATGCGGGAGCTTTTGTCGGGGCCGTGACAGCGGAAGCATGTGTCCGCCATAATCGGCCGGATGTCGCGATTGAACCGGACTTCGGTGTGTCCCGTGACACTCGAAGCCAGCGTGAGCAGCAGAATGGCGCAGGCTTCCCTGCCTGCGCACGTGAGAATGCGCGTCCCCTCCATCGAGTGGAAGTATACACCCGCCGGCTCGATGCTTTGTAAAGCGAGCGCCTCGCGGTGTACGGTGCGGCCCACCAGAGGGTCGCCGGCGTCTATTCCTCCCGCAGCACCGCCACCGGATCCAGTCGCGACGCTTGACGGGCAGGAATCCAGCACGCAACCGCCGCCACTGCCCCAAGCAGCGCCGATACGCTCGCAAAAGTACCGGGGTCGGCCGCGTCCACTCCATAAAGCAGGTTGCCCATCCAGCGGGTGAGAGCTAACGCCGCCGCCAATCCGATTCCCACGCCGGCTCCGGTCAACACCAGCCCCCGCCCCACCATCATTCGCTGCACGCCGGCAGCGGTAGCGCCCAAAGCCATCCGGATCCCCAACTCGCGCCGTCGCCGCGCCACTGCCGAGGAAAAAGATCCTGGGCGACAAAGGCCGCGGCTGGCTGATGCGCCGGCTGCCGAGCCGCGCCCACGATAACGGGCTGTCCGTGGTGTTCGCGAACGGAGTCGGCGTGGACGATGACAAGATTCGACCCCTACGGCCTTTGCCGAACTCTGCGGAGACCTGCTGCCGCGCAGCACGGGACGCCTTTGGATGCAGGCGCGCCGCCCGGAGTTGTACCGGCCGCTCACTGTTCCGACGGGTCGGAGCGCGATGCCCGGGTGCTCAACTTTCAGGAATGACAGACGCCGGGGGTACGGCGGAGTTCCGCACCCCCGGGTCCGAGGAGATCTGGTAAGCAAGAGGTGGCCCGTTGGTCGCCGGGTTAGGGCCGGGGACCTCTACCTCCGCGTTCGGTCCCTGATGCAACCTTACGAGTGGTCCCATGCGTTGACAAGGCGTTTTTTCGTTAACTCGACTCCACTGCCATCGGTTATGAGCGGGCTAGCACAAACTGCCCCGTTTGTGTCTTGAATCCCCCTTAAATCCGCCTGAACCCTGAAACCATCGGATGTGCGGGTTACACTTCCCGGCATATAATGTTTGCCATGCTCAGAGCGGGGTTGATCGGATGCTGGCTCGTGGTGTCTCTCAGCACGCTGGCTCAATCGCCGCCGAAAGCCGATTTCGCGCGCGACGTCCAGCCGCTGTTTCAGAAGCGCTGCTACATGTGCCACGGTCCGGCGCAGCAGATGAGCGGCCTCCGGTTCGACCAAGAGGATTCGGCCGCGCGCGTGATCCAGCCCGGCAAGAGCGCCGCCAGCCGGCTGATCCAGATGGTCAGCGGGACGGGCAACCAGATCATGCCGCCGGTCGGGCCGCGCCTGACCGCCGTGGAGATCGGAATGCTGCGCGCATGGATCGACGAAGGCGCGCCTTGGGCAGCCGGGGCCGAAAAGCCCGCGGTCCACTGGTCGTTCCGGAAGATCGAGCGTCCGGAACCGCCCGCCGTGCGCGACCGCGCCTGGGTGCGGAATCCGATCGACCAGTTCGTTCTGGCGAAGCTCGATGCCGAGGGAATCGCGCCCTCGCCGGAGGCTTCGAAACTGACGCTGATCCGCCGCGTGAGCCTGGACCTCACCGGCCTTTTGCCTACCCCGCAGGAAGTGGACGCATTCGTCCACGACAACCGCCCCGATGCCTACGACCGCCTGGTGGACCGGCTGCTCGCGTCGCCCCACTACGGCGAACGCTGGGCACGCTCCTGGCTGGACCTCGCGCGCTACGCCGATAGCGACGGCTACGAAAAGGACCGCGCGCGCCCGTGGGCCTGGCGCTACCGCCAGTGGGTGATCGACGCTTTCAACCGCGACATGCCCTACGACGAGTTCACCATCGAGCAACTCGCGGGCGACCTGCTTCCGAATCGCACCACCGACATGCTGGTGGCCACCGGGTTCAACCGCAATACGCTGACGAACCGCGAAGGCGGCACCGACCCCGAGCAGTTCCGCGACGAGCAGGTGCTCGACCGCGCCGCCACCCTGGGGACGGTGTGGCTCGGCCTGACCGTAGGCTGCGCACAGTGCCACAACCACAAGTTCGACCCCATCAGCCAGAAAGAGTTCTACCAGCTCACGGCCTTCTTCAACACGCAGGAAGAAGTGAACGTGGCGGCGCCGATGCCCGGCGAACTTGGTCCGTACCTGGAAGCGCGCCCGGCGTACGACAAGAACCGCGCCGACTTGCTGGCCCGGTACAAGATGCCGGAAGCCGAGGCCGACTGGGAAGACAAGCTGCGGTATGCCGAACAGCATCCCGGCGAGCATGACGATTGGAGCTTCGCCTACGGCGAGTTCACTCACAACATCGACAGCGCCAAAAAGGTGTTGTTCCTGGACCGCTCGCGGCGCAGCGAACTCCAGGAGCACGCCATGATGGATTACTTCCTCAGCGCGTGCGGCAACCTGTATCCGAAGCAGCACTGCAAAGATATCCAGGTGGGCGACGTCCACACCAGGCTGAACGAGTTGAATGAAGCCCTGCCGCCGTTCAGCTACGCGCCCGTCCTGGTGGAGAACGACACGCCGCCCAAGAGCTACATCCACATTAAGGGCGACTGGCAGCAGCGCGGGGACGAAGTGCATCCGGGCACTCCGGCGGTGCTGCCCCCGCTGCCCGCGGGCGTGAAGCCCACCCGGCTGGTGTTGGCGCGCTGGCTGGTATCGCCGGACAACCCGCTGACCTCGCGCGTGGCGGTGAACCGCCTGTGGCAGGAACTGTTCGGCCGCGGCATCGTCAAGACCTCCGAGGATTTCGGCACGCAGGGGGACGAGCCCTCGCACCCCGAACTGCTCGACTGGCTGGCCGGCGAATACATGGCGCGCGGCTGGAGCACCAGGCAGATGATCCGGCTCATCGTGACCTCATCCACTTACCGGCAATCCTCCAAGGTGCGCCCGGATGTGGCGCAGCGTGACCCCGAAAACGCGTGGCTCTCGCGGCAATCGCGGCTGCGGCTTCCGGCGGAACTGGTGCGCGACGAAACGCTCGAATCGGCCGGACTGCTCGACCCGCGGATCGGCGGGCCGAGCGTGCGGCCGCCGCAGCCGAAAGGCGTGGCCGAGCTGTCCTATGCCGGGTCGGTGAAGTGGCATGAATCCACCGGCGCCGATCGCTACCGGCGCGGCATGTACATCCTGTTCCAGCGCACGGTGCCGTACCCCATGCTGATGAACTTCGACGAGCCGAATTCGAACCTCTCCTGCACACGCCGCGAACGCACCAACACGCCGCTCCAGGCGCTCAACCTGCTGAACGATCCGGTGTTCTTCGAAGCGGCGCAGGGCCTTGCCTTCCGTGTCATGACGGAGGCCGGCGGAGGCTTCGGCGATCGCCTGGATTACGCTTACCGCGTGGCGCTGGGCCGGGACCCTTCCGCGCACGAGTTGGAGCGCCTCGGGAAATACTACGACGACAGCTTGAAGAAGCTGCAGACCGATCCGAAAACGGTGGCGGAATTGTTCCCCAACCGGATACAAAGCGTGCCGCAGGCCAACGCGGCGGCATGGGTGGAGTTGAGCCGCGTGCTGCTCAACCTGGACGAGTTCATCACGAGGGAATAAGAATGGATCGCGAGGAGTTTCGCAAAATACAGACCCGCCGCGGCTTCTTCCGGGAATGCGCCGGAGGAATCGGCATCATGGCGCTGGCGCAGTTGCTGGAGCAGGACGGCTACAGCGCCGTTCCCAATATGAATCCGCTGGCTCCTAAGAAGCCGCACTTTCCGGCCCGGGCCAAAAACGTCATTTTCATGTTCATGGAAGGCGGCCCGAGCCAGCTCGACCTGTTCGATCCCAAGCCGGACCTGGCGAAGTGGAACGGCAAGCCGCTGCCGCCCTCGATGACCAAGGACTTGCACCTCGCGTTCACCAAGCCGAACGCGGCGGTGCTGGCGAGCCCGCGCACGTTCCAGAAGTACGGTGAGAGCGGCATCGAATATTCGGACTACATCCCGCACATTGGCTCCTGCGCCGACGACATCTGCCTGGTCCGCTCCATGTTCACCGATGCCTTCAACCACCACCCGGGCCAGTTGCTGCTCTTCGGCGGCAGCATCCAGGTGGGACGTCCGACCATGGGCGCGTGGGTGCTCTACGGCTTGGGCAGCGAGTCGCAGAACCTGCCGGGCTTCGTAGTGCTCAGTTCCGGGGTGGGCACCAGCGGCGGCACGTCCAACTGGTCGAGCGGCTTCCTGCCCTCCACCTACCAGGGCGTGACTTTCCGCAGTTCCGGCGACCCCGTGCTGTATCTCTCGAACCCCGAAGGCGTGACGCGCGACATGCAGCGGGAAGGGCTCGACGCCCTTAAGGACCTCAACGAGGAGCACTACGCCGAAACGGGCGATCTCGAAATCGCCTCGCGCATTTCTTCCTATGAACTGGCGTTCCGGATGCAGGCGGCAGCGCCCGAACTGCTCGATTTTTCGAAGGAGTCGCCCGAGACGCTCGAGATGTACGGCGTGAACCAGGACCCCACCCGCCAATTCGCCACCAACTGCCTGCTGGCGCGCCGCATGGTGGAGCGGGGCGTCCGTTTCGTCATGCTGAACCACGCCAGTTGGGACGACCACACCGACCTGAATCGCAAGCTGAAGAAAAACTGCGACATCGCCGACAAGCCGACCGCCGCCCTGATCAAGGACTTGAAACAGCGCGGGCTACTGGATCACACGCTGGTCGTCTGGGGTGGCGAGTTCGGACGGACTCCGATGGTGGAGATCCGCGATCCGCGCGACGTCAACAACGCCGGCCGCGACCATCACCCGCTGGCGTATAGCCTCATGCTGGCCGGAGGCGGCATCAAAGGCGGCCAGGTGATCGGCACTACTGACGACCTTTGCATGAACATCACCGAGGACAAGGTCCACGTGCACGATCTTCAGGCGACGCTGCTCTATTGCCTGGGGATGGACCACACGCGCCTGACCTACCGCCACATGGGCCGCGATTTCCGCCTGACGGATGTGGCCGGGAACGTCGTGAAGAAGATGGTGGTCTAGCCGTCAGCGCAGAGGGTTGACCCACCGGAGATTTTCGAACCGGCTGAAATCGTTGTCGGTCGAAGCCAGGGTCGCGCCGTTCTCAATGGCTAAAGCGGCGAGCACCGCATCGGTGAGGTGATTGCTGGTTACACCAACGCAGTTTACAGTTGCTTCGAGAATCTCCAGGTGCCGTGGACCGGGCTGAACGAGGACAACACCCGGCTGGGCAATCAGGTCGCGAACTATACGAAGCGCTTCGTTCATCGGCTTCGGGTTGGACCAGATCCGTGGGTTCGTGCTGATTCGCAGAAACGCCCACAAAGTCGGCCATGGTAGGCCGACCAAGTCAGTCCCTTCCAGGAGACTGGATAACCAGGCGGCTGACGCCTTGTACTGCGGCGCATCGGAGTTGTAGGAGTACAACAGGATGTTCGCGTCGAGCAGCGTCACCGATGGAACTCGCCCTCACCGTATTCCAGAAGTGCCTCTGTGCAATCGTAGGGGAGTCCCGGACGGTACCCCATGTGGGAGGGCTCAATGCGAAACCGCTTCCGGGTGGGCATCTGCGCTTCCGTGGCCAGGGCCAGACGGAGCAGGTCGTTCAACGCAGCGCGGAAAGGCACGCCTTTCGTCCGGCTCACCTCGCGGACCCGTTCCAGAACGTCCTCATCTAGCGTGACCGTCGTCCTGATGCTCATGATGCTTCTATCATAGCATCACAAGCATCACTTCTAGTGGCTGCCCATGCCGACGAAACACACCCCAACCAGGATCAGCACCAGGCCCATGATTTTCTGCTTCGTGATCTCCTCTTTGAAGAAGAGCTTGGACCAGATGATCGTCCAGATGTAGCCCAGCGACACCATCGGATAGAGCACGGAAAGCTGGCCGCCCCGGATTCCCAGTGCATAGAAAACCGACGACCCCAGGAACAGGCTCACGCCGAAAAACAGGTCGCGGTTCAGAAAACCGGAAATGGTGCCATCCACGTGCGCCGAGCCCAGTTTCAGAAACACGGCGCCGAAAGACCCCACCACCGAAGCCGCGAAAACCAGCAGCATCGAACCGATCATTTCTTTCCTCCGCGCCCGAGCACACCCACGCCGATCACGATGGTCGCAATGCCGATGTTCTTATAGATGTTCGGCGGCTCATGCAGAAGAACGTAAGAAAGCAGCGTGACCCAGACGTAGGTGAGGGCGATGATCGGGTAGAGCATGGAAAGCTCGCCCTCCTTCAGTGCCAGTACCAGCATCAGGGTATTCAGGCCGTACAACACATACCCGGCTACCAGGGGCAGATTCGTCGCCAGGGCGATGGGATCCGCCTTGAAGTGCGTCATCCCGATTTTCATGAAAATCTGCGCGGCGGCGCCCAGGACGGTGCACGCAAACACCAATAGCACCGACCGGTAACTGCCGGCGGGCCTCGATACGGGAACGTTAGCGGTCGCTGTGCTCAAGCTCAAATCAGGATATCAGGATTTAGCTAAAATAGGAGTCTGTGGATCAAGAACCGCAAGACGTAGTAGCCGCCGCGGAGCCGCCCGCGGGACCGCCGGCCTCGCACCGCATCGCCCCGCAACGCGGATTTATCGCCGAATGGACCGTCACGGTCATCCTGCTGCTGTTCGGCACCACCACGCTGGTGCAGGCTTTCGTAATCCCGACCGGCTCCATGGAAGATACGCTGCTGATCGGGGATCACCTGCTGGTGGATAAACTGGCCTACTCTCCGGGCGGGAGTGTATCCAGCCACATTCTTCCGTATCGCGAAGTCAAACGCGGCGATATCATCGTCTTCCGGTACCCCGTGGACATCCGGCAGACGTTCGTAAAGCGGGCGATCGGCGTTCCCGGCGACCACATTAAGCTGGTAAACAAGCAGCTCTACCTGAACGGCCACGCCGTGAACGAGCCCTACGTCTACCACAAGACTGAATACATCGACAGCTACCGGGACAATTTCCCGAGCGACCCCAATGTGCACGTCGCCGAGGGCGCGCTCGACATGCTCACCAATCACGTGCAGAACGGCGAAGTGGTCGTACCGCCCGGCTACGTCTTTGCGATGGGGGACAACCGCGATTCGTCCCTGGACAGCCGCTACTGGGGTTTTGTGCCCCGCGGGAATATTATCGGAAAGCCGCTCATCATCTACTGGTCCTACGACGCGCCTACCGACCAACTGACGGACCCCTCGATTTCGATGGACCACCTGGTGGACCTGATAACCCACTTCCCGACCAAGACGCGCTGGAAGCGCACGTTTAACTTGATTCACGGCTATCCGCTGAACTGATGAACGCACATTATTACGGGCTAATCCTGGCCGGAGGCCGCGGTACGCGGTTCTGGCCGCGGAGCCGGAAACGGTCCGCCAAGCAAGTGCTCAAAGTGGTGGGGGATCGCAGCCTGATTCAGGCCACGGTGGACCGGCTTACGCCCGTAATTCCGCCGGAGCGGCTCTGGATCCTGACCAACCAGGATCTGCGGCAGATCATCATCGAGCAGCTTCCGGCCATCCCGCCGGAACAGATTCTGGCCGAGCCGGCACAGCGGAACACCGCGCCCGCCATCGGCCTCGCCGCCCACATCCTGCACTCGATCGATCCGAAAGCCGTGATGGGTGTTTTCCCCGCCGACCACGTGGTGGGAAAGCCCGCCGCGTACCGCGCGGTAGTGAATGCCGCGTTCCGGGGAGCCAACGCGGGACACCTGATGACGGTCGGGATTCCGCCTCGCTGGGCCGAAACGGGGTACGGCTACGTGGAGTTTCCGCGCGGTACCGCCGGCGGAGAGAAGGTCCCTGTCCTGGTGCGCCGCTTTCACGAGAAGCCGCTGGCGGCGAAGGCACGGCGGTACGTCAAAGCGGGCAACTATTTCTGGAATTCGGGAATGTTCTTCTGGCGGGCCGGAGTCCTGCTGGAGGAACTGCGGCGCCATCTGCCGAAAACCGCGGCGATTCTTGCCGCGCTGCCCGCCTTTCGCGACCCGGCTTTTCAGGACCGCCTCGCCGAAGTATTCCCGCTGTGCGAGAACATTTCGATCGACTACGCCGTGATGGAAAAGGCGTCGAAAGTCAGCGGCATTCCGGCGGGCGATTTCGGCTGGAACGACGTGGGAAGCTGGAACGCGGTTTACGAACTCCTGCCGCGCGACGGGCTGGGAAACGTCGTGGTGCACGATTCGCTGTGCATCGACTCGCATAATAACTTCATCGACGCACCCGGAAAAGTGGTGGCGCTGCTGGGGGTGCGCGACCTGATCATCGTGGACACGCCGGACGCCCTGCTGGTGGTCTCGCGCGACCGCGCACAGGGAGTCGGCGACATCATCAAAACGCTCGAAAAGAGCGGCCGCCACGAGCTACTCTAAAACTCGCCCTTGACTTCGGCGCGTTCTCCGTTCAACTTAACGAAGCGGAGGTGATGCGATGCTGAAGTCGCTCGACATTCTGATCGGATTCTCGGTGATTATGCTGGCGGTGAGCATGGCCGTAACGCTCATCATCCAGGCGATCCTGAATCTTCTCGGGATGCGCGGGAAGAAACTGCTGGAGGGAGTCGTTGCGCTCATCCGGCAGATCGATCCTCAACTGCTGACGGAGCAGCACGCGACGGAGCTCGCCAATCAGATTCTCAGGCATCCGATGCTATCGTCCGCTCCCGGCAAACTCGCCGACGTGGTCCAGCGGGAGGACCTGATCAAGGTGATCCTGACCGTCGCGGCGGGGGCGGTGGTCGTGAAAGAGGCCGCGGCGGGCGCGGAAACCACCGTCACGACAACGACGGCGGCCGCGGAGCGGAGACCCTCCGAAGCCGAACAGGCGCTGGTGCAGGCTCTCTCCAGGACAGGGATTTCCAACCCGCGGGCCACCCTCGATGCGATCCGGATGGTGTCGATGCGGATGGAGGCGGCCAGGCCGGAGCTGGCGTCCCACGTGCGCGAAGCGATCGCCGTGATTCATCAGGCCGAAAGCCAGTTCGTGGCCCGGGTGAACGGCGCTTTCGACCAGACGATGGAGCGGGTGAGCCACAGTTTTACCGGGCATTCGCGCATTTGGGGAGTTGCGATTTCGCTGCTGCTGGCCTTCGTGCTGCAGCTCGATTCCTTCCGGCTGGTGAACCGGCTGGCCATGGACGATGCTCTCCGGAATACGCTCGTGCAGCAATCGGCGCAGGCGGCCGCGATGTCCGGGACCGAGCAGTTGCACCAGCTAGCGACCGACTCGCTGATCACGTGGCCGGACGGATGGGACAACTGGAAGAAGCAGATGGGGGAGTCCAGCGTTTTCGGGCTGCTGCTCACGGCCGCGCTCTTGAGCCTGGGCGCGCCGTTCTGGTTCAACGTGCTGGGCGACCTGCTGAAACTGCGGCCGATGCTGGCATCCCGGGAGGACGCACAGAGGCAGGACCGCGAAACCAGCCAGGTGACGGCGGGGGCGGGCTAGCGCCAGTGGGGCAGGCCTCCCGGCCTGCCCGGGTTTGACTTTCATTTGCGAACCGGCATGGCCAGGAGGCCTGCCCCACTTGGTTTCCTACTTGGCCAGCACCACCCGGCCCGTGCCGGGCTCGGGCGTCGATACGCCGTTGAAGCGGACGCGGGCGACCACTGCCAACGCGGCGAGGTAGAACAGGCCGCCGATGATCAGCGTCTGCACCAGGCCAAGATAGATGGCGCAGATCAGGGCGCCCACCGATCCTAAGACGCTCGATGCGGCGTTCAGGGACCAGGCCCAACGCACCGAAGGCGCGTGCCACTCTTCTAAGCGGCGAAGCGCGGTAGGGAACGGAATTCCCATTACGAAACCGAGCGGGCTGATCATCACCACCGTTATCAGTTGTTTCAGCGGAAGCGGCAGGCCGACCAGCGATCCAAGCAGGCTCGACGCCACGATTCCCAGGACCGCGGAGAACAGCGCCACGCAGCCCAGTACCTTGATCAGCCGGCCCTCTTCGGTGCCCACCAACCGCTTGCCCGCGGCGCTACCGATTCCACTCGAAACCAGCAGCGAGAAGATGACTACCGTGAGGGCCTGGGTCGGATGCCCAAGGAACAGAACGAACTTCTGAATCAGCCCGACTTCGATCAGAATATAGCCGATCCCGATGAACAGGAAGTACAGGAGGAAAGCACGGACACCGGAGTGGCGCGGCAGGCGCGTGCCCAGGACCAGCGGCGGCGCCAGCAGGATGACCGCCGTCGCGATCAGGCTGATAAACATCAGCCCGAAAAGCAGGGGCACGGCCTTATTGATCTTGTAATCGGCGCTTTCATGCGACGCGTGCCTGAGGAAATCCCAAAGGTCGCGCGGCTGGACGGTGTAGAAGAAGAACGGCCGGTTGTCGCTCACGGGACTGATGTCGAACGTGTAATCCCGCTGGTAGGTAGCGGGGTCCGGACTGTGAAGCAGAGCGTAGAACTGGTTGTTCACCACGGTCCCGGGAAGGTAAACGGCCTGCATACCGGAGGCCGTAAATAATGCCCGCGCGCGGCCGATATCGGCGGCGCTGAACGGTTTGCGCGAGACCAGCACGGTATCCTGCGCGCCCCAACCCTGCACGGACCCGCCGCGGCCCACGATGATGTGGTCCTCCGGATGGGTCTCGCCAACCTGGCCGAGCGCCTCCATAGCGAGCGAGATCAGCCGCAGGGATTCACGCGGCGGCTCGAATCCCCAGCGCGTAAAGGCGATCAGGCCGTCGTCGGTGAGGTGCTGGAGGTAGTCGCGAAAAGCGTCGGTGGTGTAGAGGTTGTTCTCGGAGAGGGCGAAAGCCCCCGCGGCCGTGGACGCCCAGGTGTCCACAAGGGTGGCCTGGATTACCTGGTATTTATCGGTGCTGCGCCGGACGAAGCTGCGGCCGTCCTCGACGTGAATGTGCACGTCGGGCCGCAGGTAGAGGCCTTTGCTCAACTGCGGGAAGCGCTCCTGCATGATCGTCCGGGCGATGATCGGGTTGATCTCGACACCGGTGATGTCATGGCTTCCGGAGGCCAGGGCGCGCGCGACGTCCCAGCCGCCGCCCGGTCCGATGATCAACGCTTTGGCGCCGGGCCGAACGGCGTAGGGCAACGCCGGGCCCTGTTCCAGGAGGTCGTGCAGCTGGTGCGGGTTCAGGTGATTGAAATCGAAATTGGCGACGCCGGTGGAGGCGTCGGCGTCGATGACGATCAGGTCGGGGTGCTCATCCGACGGGTTGTGGGTGACGCCGATGCGCGAGAAGCTGTTCCACTTTTGGTAGATCTCATTGGCGATCGTCTGCCCCTTGGCGTGGCGGACATCGAGCAGGTGGTGGCGGCTGTTGAAGGTCAGGAGCGCAACCAGCGCCAGTGCCAGGGCGACGCTGCCGGCGCGGCCGGCTACCGAGGACGCCATGCTGTGCCAGATCGCGGCCGCGACAGCGAAGAAAATCGCCGCCGCCAAGACCGTACCCGGGCCGCCGAACAGGTCCAGCAGCGGCAATAGCAACAGGCAGCCCGCGCCGGCTCCGAGCAGGTCGAAGAAGTACACGCGGTTGACCCGGTCGATGGTCTCGGAGATGGCGAGCGAAACGATGATTCCCGAAAAGCAGAAGGGGACGGCCGTGGTGAAATAGACCAGCGCGTAGTCCCACGCGCCCAGATTGTTGCCGCGGGAGAGGATCACCCAGAGCGCGGCGAGCACGGCGAAGCTGTTCAACGCGCTGAGCCGGCCAAGGCGCACGAACAGCGGCGCCTTCCACCCCGCGACGACATACGAAAAGACACCGCCGATCCCCATTCCGAACATCGCGATCGAGATCGCGAGGAAGGCAAGGTGGTAGTAGAAAACCACCGAGAAGATGCGGGTGAGCGACAACTCCAGCAGCAGAGTCGCAAGCGTGGTAAGCCCCACGCAAAGGTATACCTGTGGCCAGTGGGCAGCAGACGGTTTCACAGAGGTCAACTCTTATGGTAGTGGATTACACCCGCCGCCGCTATTCGATTGCGATCAGGACGGCGTTACTCCTGCTATCTGAAAATCCGATTTGCAGGATCACATTGCCCCTTGGGGTCTCGGGCGGAATCGTCACGTTTAGCTGGTACAGCCCGGCAAAAGTCGGGCTCAGACCGGCGAACGACGGTTTGACGCTGGCCCCGAAAGGCGCGGTCCCAAAACTGATGTCGGGATCCTCGGTCAGGCGCGCGAGCGGCTCCGCCGGGGCGGGGTCGCCGGTGGCGACCGCCGGGCTGGTCGGGCCGAGCCCGATGGCATAGACGATGAGCGTGTCGCCCGGCTTCGCGGGATGCGTCAGGACACCTGGAATCATCCCTTCCGGCATGGGCAAGCTGTAATCGGCGGCATTCTGAACGGCGCCGTAGCCGGTGGTCCCAATCAGCAGCAGGCGCGGCGAGCGGTCCGCCACGTTTACCGAAACCGTGTTGCTGGTCAGGCTGTCTCGCTGCACCTGGACCAGGTTCGTTCCGAGCGGTGCGTCCACGGGCATTTGAAATGCCAGTTGGCCATAGGACGAGTAATACATCGGCGCCGGCTTCCCGTTAACGAGAATCGTAGCCCCGCCGATGGAGGTATCGAGCGGCGGCGCCTTGCCCACCGTCAGCTTGTCGAAGGAAAGCTGCTCCCCGAGCACCACCATGACATCCCCGCGCGCGACAGTATCGCCCGCGCCGAAAGTGCCGTTATCGACGACTCCCTGATACCGGATGAGCGGCGCGTCCTTGGCCACGACCTCGAAGGAGACGGGAATGGCCACCGTGCCGGTCACGGCGTTGGTGGCAACCGAAACGGAGCCGTTGTATACCCCAGGCGCAAGTGAACCGGCGTCGAAGTTCGCCACCACGGTGCTGCCCGAGGAAGACGCGGTCACGCCGGAACCGGTAGCGGAGACGCTGCCGACCGTAAGGCTCCCCTGCCCCAGGTTGGAGATTGCAACCGCCGCGGCAGTCGCCGGCGCGCCTTGCGCCAGACGGACAGCCAGGCGGTCGGGCGTGGCCGCGGCGATCGGCTGAGTCGTGACCCGCATCGTGACCGGTATGGCCAGGGCGTCCGCCGCGGCGCCCCCGGAGGTCGAGACCGAACCGCTATACGCGCCTTCGCTCATGGAAACGGGCGGCTGCAAATGGATCCGGTAGGGAAAGCTGAAACGGAAACTCCCGGTGCCGTCGAGCACCAGGGCGAGCCAGGGATGGCCGTCCTCCGTTTTGACCTGCGACGAAACCATGCTGCTGGTTGCGACCGGCACATCGCGCGTTCCGCCAGGGGCCACGTGCACGTCCACTCCACCCAACCGGACCGTCACCGTAATGGTCTGGGGAGCGTCGATAGCTTTAGCGTCGCTTACCGTGATGACACCAGTCGAGAGGCCTGCGGGCAGGCCGGAGGGCGCGATCGCGAGTTGGATCGGGATACAGGACTGGCTATCGGTCGTCGTGGTGCAAGGGCGGGCGCTGCCCACCGTGCCGGTGATCCACGTAACCGAAGATGCCACTGTGAGGGTAAGGGAAGCGTCGCCGGCGTTATAGGCTTCCACGGTCCGACCGGCCGACGCGGAACCCGCAGGAATAGCAAGGGGGCCTACCGTGCTCGACACCAGGCGCAGCATCGGCGCGGCGGAGCAAGCGGCAGCAAAAACAAGCAGGATGGCAGGGCGGGTAAAGCGAAGCGAGCCTAGACCCACTCCAGGGCGCCCTTTTTGTACGCCCAGATGTACCCGACTACCAGGATCGCGAGAAACACGGCAACCTCCCAGACTCCGAACCAGCCGAACTTCTGATATCGAACTGCCCAGGGAAACAGGAAAATCGTTTCCACATCGAAGATCACGAACAGGATCGCCACTATATAGAACCGCACCGTGTAGCGCCCGCGCGAATCCGAAGCGGCCTTGATGCCGCACTCGTATGCTTCGAGCTTCGTCTGAAACGGCGAGGAGGGGCGGATCAGCTTCGCTACCAGGATCGTGACCACCGGGAACAGGATCGCCACCGTTAGGAAAATCAGGATGGGGATGTAACCGCTCGGCATGGCAACAATATAACATGTGGCGGGGAGATCTCTTCGCCGCGGAGACCTCTCCGAAAGACCCGGGACATACAATGGACGGTATGCCTGAAGAGATCGATGCCGCAATCGACCGGATGCGGACCGATTGGAACGCCAGAGCGGTCGAGAACGCCCGCTACTACGTCGCCACCTGCAAGGACAATTGGGACGACTCCGGATTTTTGGAGTCCGGCCGTGTAACCGTCGAGCAGGAGATCCAGACGGATATGACCAATATCTGCCAGGGGCGCGACCCGAAAGAAATGAAGGTCCTCGAAATCGGCTGCGGCGCCGGCCGGATCACGCACGCCCTCGCCGGCATCTTCGGCGAGGTGTTTGCGGTCGATATCAGCGAGGAGATGGTCAGACAGGCGCAGTCGATTCTGGCGGACAGGCCCAACGCGCACGTATTCGTGAACAATGGGAAGGACCTTGGCGTCCTGCCACCCGTCACGTTCGACTTCGCCTATTCGTACATCGTTTTCCAACATATCCCGAGTCTGGCAATCATCGAAAGCTATGTTCGGGAAGTGCGGCGGGTTCTTCGCCCCGGGGCGCTCTTCAAATTTCAGGTTCAGAGCGGATGCGATCCCGCGGATGCACCCGATACCTGGACGGGATTCTCATTTACGGAAGAAGATGCCCTGGAACTGGCTCTGCGCTGCGGTTTTGAGCCCCGGTATAGCGCCGGAGCCGGGGGTCAGTATTTCTGGCTATGGTTCTTCAAACAACCGCCCGAACTCGTTCGCTATGCTGTGGCGATGAAGAAGTACCTGGCTTCGTTGCAGCGCACTTACGCGGCTGTGCAGATTCTGCCCGAGATCACGGCTCCGGATGCCGAAGGCTTCCGCGCCCGCCTTGCGCAGCAGGAAGCGACGGCATCGGAGTATCACTCCGCCGCGAAGGAATTCGAGTCGTTTCTGATCCGGGAGTTTCCAGGATAAGGACGAACAGCGCAGTTGGGCCGCCCGCCGGAAAAACCGCCCGGCAGGCGGCGCAACCGGTCAACGGATTACCAGCGATTGTGTTTCGATCGTATTGCCCTGCAGCGTTCCGGTTATCTTCGCGATGACGCGGCGGTTACCGTTATTCGCCTGATTGGGGTTCACGGCGCGCTCGGCGCGGTTCTTCAGCGCGCTCTGCGCCTTCTGGTTGCCAGCCGCATTCAGCAGGAGCGTCCGTCCGTGAACGACAATCCCGAAATCGGACGTGGCATCCGTCGGAATGCACATGGACTGGCTCTCCTGCGCGGGCGCCTGCTGGTTCGCCCCGGCCCGCTGGTTCATGCAGGTTGCATCGACGAGCGAGCCGGTCCAGGTTGCGGCCATAGCGGCGGCGGAGAAGAGCACTGCGGCGGAGGCTATCGTCAGAATCTTTCGCATTAGATTCCCCATCCTTTCCGGGTTGACGAGTTGCAGGGTACACTCCACTGCCGGAATACGCACTCCGAGGCGGCAGGTAAGGAACGGAACGGTTTCACGCTTTTAGCTGCGCCATATGCGCTGATGCGCATATACACTTAAGAGAATGATATAATGGATTGCGGTATGAAAGCACTGGAGCGGATTTTCAAAGGACTGGCAGACCAGAACCGCCTGCGGATACTGGGGCTGCTGCTGCACGGCGAGTTGTGCGTGTGCGATATCCAGCTCGTCCTGGAGGCGCCCCAACCCAATGTTTCCCGCCACTTGACGTACCTGAAGAACTCCGGGCTGGTCATGGACCGGCGCGAAGGCCCCCGGATCTACTACCGCCTGGCGGACTCGTGCGGCGGCATCAACGGTCTTCTGTTTTCGTTTTTACGGGAAGTCTTCCACCGCTCCGAGACAATTGCGCAGGACTCGCGCAAACTCAAGGATGCGATTAAGAACGGCTCCTGCACCGCAGGTGAGCGGCGGCCCTACTCCGGGCTGAAAACATCTACGAAGGAATAGCCAAATGGCAACCACCGTTTCTTCCCGTCTCGGCTTTTTGGATCGCTATCTGACGGCCTGGATTTTCGGCGCAATGGCCTTCGGCGTCATCGCGGGCTGGCTCGTACCCGGGATCGTGCCGTTTCTGAACCGGTTCAACGCCGGGACAACCTCAATTCCCATCGCCATCGGCCTGATCGTGATGATGTACCCTCCCTTCACGAAGGTGCGCTACGAGGAATTGCCGCGCGCTTTCCGCGATAGGCGTATTCTCGCGCTATCCCTTGTGCAGAATTGGGTGATCGGCCCGGTCCTCATGTTTTTATTGGCTGTCGTCTTCCTGCGCGGCTATCCCGAGTACATGGCGGGCCTGATCATGATCGGCCTCGCACGCTGCATCGCCATGGTGATCGTCTGGAATGATCTGGCGAAGGGCGACCGGGAATACGCCGCCGGCCTGGTGGCGTTCAACTCTCTTTTCCAGGTCTTGCTGTACTCGGTTTACGCGTGGCTGTTCATCACGGTGCTGCCCCCGATCCTCGGGCTTAAGGGCAGCACGGTGAACGTCTCCATCGGTGAGATCGCCAAGAGCGTATTCGTCTACCTGGGCGTGCCGTTCCTGGCCGGCTATCTGACGCGGACCATTCTGGTTCGCATGAAAGGGCTTGCCTGGTATGACCGCGCGTTCGTCCCCCGCGTTGGGCCGCTCACGCTGGTAGCCCTCCTGTTTACGATTGTCGTGATGTTCTCGTTGAAGGGCGCGTACATCGTGAGGCTCCCGATGGATGTTGTCCGGATCGCGGTCCCGCTGCTGATCTACTTTATCGTGATGTTCCTCGTGTCCTTCTATATGGGGAAAAAGCTCGGGGCGGACTACGCCAAGACCACAACCCTATCGTTTACCGCGGCATCGAACAACTTTGAGTTGGCCATAGCCGTGGCAGTTGCCGTCTTCGGCATCAACTCCGGCGCGGCATTCGCGGCCGTCATTGGCCCGCTGGTGGAGGTTCCCGTGATGATCGGGCTCGTTAACGTAGCGCTCTATTTTCAACGGAAGTACTTCGCCGCTCCGCAGGAGACCGGCCCAACCGGGGTAGCCCGATGAGCCGGAGGCGCGTTCTGATCCTGTGTACGGGCAACTCGGCCAGAAGCCAGATGGCCGAGGGGCTGCTCCGTTCCATGGCGGGCGATCGGTTCGAGGTCTTCAGCGCCGGCACGAAACCGGCCGGACTGAACCCGAACGCGGTCTCCGCTCTGGCCGACGTGGGAATTGACATTAGCGCTAACAGGTCGAAATCGGTGAATGAGTTTTCCGATCGGCAATTCGATTTCGTGATTACGGTCTGCGACAACGCAAGGGAGGCCTGCCCCGTTTTCCCCGGCCCCGGGAAGCGGCTTCATCATAGCTTTCCGGATCCAGCGGCCGCGCCGGCCGGGAGCCAGCCGGAGGCGTTTCGCGTGGTCCGGAAGCAGATCTCGGACTGGCTTCAGTCCTTCATCGCGCGCGAATGCCCTGGTTGAGGCTTAAAAAACGCCCGGTATCAGACGCCAGCGGACCTTGGCGCAATACTCCGCATAGCCGCGCAGGTTTTGAGCAAGAAACCTCTCTTCGTCAAATAGCCGCCAGATGATAAACGGGAGCATGAAGGCGAAACCGAGCAAAGCCCAATACGAGCCCAGCGCCAAAGGCATCGCGGTCATATAGATGGCCGCACCCGCGTACATAGGGTGGCGCACAATCGCGTAAGGCCCGGTGGAAATCACTCTTTGGTTTTCAGCGACCTCGATTGTCGAAGAAGTAAAAGTGTTTTCCTTGAATACCTGCAAAATCATCCAGAATCCAACTATCGTCAAAACATCGCAGGCCATGGAAAGATACGGCGGCACATGCGACCAGCCGAAACGCCGGTCAAATCCGGAAACGATAAGCACGCCGGCGAATCCGACCGAGTTAAAAGACATGATGAGTTTTTCTACCGTTCGCTTTTCGGCGGCCGGCCCGCCGGAAGCCCTACGCTCGAGAAGCGCCGGATCGTTTTTCATTAGATAGAGCGTGATCAGAACACTAATCGTGAAGAATACGCCGAGATAGACCCACGCTTGCCAGTACTGTACCGTCCCCGCCGGAAGAAATACGGCAAGTCCCATGAGAGCAAAGGTCGTGACCAGCCCAAGCCACGCCTTTGCCTTCACATTCTTCATAACTTAATTATAGCCTGGAGTTACTTTCAGGAGCCGCGCTGGAACCCGCCGTCGGGCGTCGGAATTATCATGGCCGCTGCACAAAGGCGACAGATTCCCTGGCGTCCAGGGTGAAGCAGGAATGCCGGGCCGGATGCTTCCACCGGCCGGGAACATCGGCCTGGCTGGGACGCGAGAAATTGGCGCACAGGCGGTAGACGGTGCCCTGCAATGGAGTGTACTCATACGGCTGACCGCTTACGGGGTCCACGATGGCTCCGCCCGCAAGCATCTGGTTCTGCAGATTCTGAATGGCACCCGGCGGCAGAAATGCCTCGCCCCCGCGAGCAAGCCATCTGCCGTGTAAGGTCTGAGCGATCGAAGACAAGTCAAATAAGCGCCTTGCGTCTTCCGACGCCGCGCGTTGAACCGCTGGTGAGCCGATCTGAACAAACCCGGCGACAATGCCGAAAGCAACCGTGACCAGGGCGGCGCCGGCGAAAAAGCGGTTTCGTGCTGACGATACCCAATCACGACGCAGCGAATCCAGATAGTAAGCAAATACTCCACCCGCGATACCCAGCACGGTAACGACTTTCAGGACGAATCGCGCATCCAGGTCGCCGCGAAGGAAGTATGCAAGAAATGTTACTACGTCCCCAATCACAATGCTGGCCGTGACGACAAGCGCGATATAAGTGAGCCACTTTCGGACGGAGCCCTCCAGCCGCTCCGGTTGCCGTCGCGCGCCGCGCATGATCCCCCAGGTTACAAGCAGGAACACAGGGAACCCAACTATGATGCTGGCCAGCTCGTCAGCCATGCTCCTTGTCATCCAGACGGAATTCGAGTAATCCAGCACCGGATTGGGAAACGCGCGGTCGATTGCCGCAAACAGCAGTGCTCCCAACTGAATGGTCCAGGTCCCCAGGGTCAAAAACGCCAGCAGGTAAAGAAACGCGTCCTTTGCCGCTTCGATGCCACCGCCGCCATTCGGGACGGCCCGCCCGGTGCGAGCCTCATACCATGCGCCGAAAGCCTGATAGATATGCCTCTCCGACCAGCCGTTCTGCCGTAGTAGCGCCGCCACGAACTCGTCGGAAGCGCCCTGGCCCTTCATGCTGTCGATGAAGTCGACCAGAGGATGGGTTTCAGCATTCATATCCGGCGGCAGTATAACAACTTGCGCAGCAGCCAAGCGTCTCCGCGGGGATCAGCGGAGTAATCTGCTTCAAGCCTGCACGCGGTCAGGCCACTGGTCCCTCAAATCCGCAACCGATTCCCACAGGGCGTCGGGCCGGATGCGCCCTTCCAGATCGGCCGGACGGAACTTCCCCGTTTTGACGAGCGCGCCTTTGAGCCCCGCGGCCTGCGCCCCGCCGACGTCCGCCTCTATATCGTCGCCGACCATCAGGACTTGTCCCGGCTCCAGTCCCAGCCGCCGGGCAGCGGCCAGAAAAAAGCGCTCCGCCGGTTTGCCGAACACCACCGGCCGGCGCCCGGTCGCATGCTCCAGCGCGGCAACGAACGGCGCCACGTCCAGCGCGATGCCGTCGGACGCCAGCCAGTAGCGCGTCATCCCCAAAGCGATCAGCTTCGCCTGCGGGTTGTGGTACAGCAGCCGGAAGGCTCGATTCAGCGTCCGGTAGTCCCACCGGTCGCCCAGGTCCCCGATGACGACGTAGGCCGCGCCTTCCTCGGCGTCGTCATTGAGGCATGGCAGGCCCGCAAACTCGCGCTTCGCGGCCGGACGCAGGAAGAGCGCTACCGGGCCGTCGCAGGTATGCCGCAGCCACTCCGCCACCGCCACGGCCGGCGTCAGGATTTGCTCCGCCGCCGCCTCGATCCCGAAACCGCGCAGCTTTTCGACAAGCGTGCCGCGGTCGCGCGACGTGGTATTCGTGACGAATAAGTGCGGAATGGCCTGCTGCCGAACCCATCCAATAGTCTCTGCCGCCCTGGCGATCGGACGGTCGGAGTTGTAGAGGACGCCGTCCATGTCGAAGAGAATGCCGCGCATATGTTCCCGATTATCCCGAAATCAAGGCTGGGGAGTCGCAATATTAGGGTGCGACAACGGGGTTGTACTGGGGCTAATATCTATCCCAGGAGAATCTGCGTGAGCAAAACCGGGAAACAGAAAAACGCTGAGCCGGACACTGCCGGCGACGGAGTCAAGCCCATTCCGCAAAACGGCGGGAACGGAGCGAGCGCCGGAAAGCAAAAACCTATGTGCGTCGGCGGAGGCATTTACGACAAGGAACTTCGGCGGCTCCAGATCGAGTTGGTGAAGCTTCAGGAATGGGTGAAGCACGAGGGACTCAAGATCGTCGCCCTCTTCGAAGGGCGCGATGCGGCGGGCAAGGGCGGCGTAATCAAACGCATCACCGAACCGATGAACCCGCGCATCAGCCGTGTGGTGGCGTTGGGTGTTCCCACGGAAAAAGAGAAGACGCAGTGGTATTTCCAGCGATACGTGCCGCATCTGCCGGCGGCCGGCGAGATTGTGCTGTTCGACCGGAGCTGGTATAACCGGGCCGGCGTGGAACGGGTGATGGGGTTCTGCTCGGAAGAGGATTATCTGGAGTTCATGCACTCGTGCCCGGAGTTCGAGCGTATGCTGGTGCGTTCCGGAATCCTCCTGGTCAAATATTGGTTCTCGGTGAGCGACGACGAACAGGAGCGCCGTTTTCAGGCCCGCCTGAAAGACCCGACGAAGCGGTGGAAACTCAGCCCGATGGACTTGCAATCGCGGAGCAAGTGGGTGGAGTACTCGCGCGCGAAGGACGAAATGTTCCGGTACACCGACATCAAGCAGGCGCCGTGGCACGTAGTGAACGCCGACAACAAGGAGTGCGCACGGCTCAACTGCATCCGCCATTTCCTTTCGATGACTCCGTACAAGGACCTGACCCCGGAGGCCGTGAAACTGCCCAAACTGGACCGCTCGGCATACGCCCGTCCGCCCATCACGGACCAGACATTCGTGCCGGGCTATTACCGGCCGTAAGGAGCGCGCGGGTGCGGGAGGGGGGCTCGCCAGGGCTGAAACCCGCCCCAGATCGTGCCGGTGCGAGAATGAAGACGGCCAGGCATGGACCCGCGTTCACGTTATTCCGAACTACTGCAACTCCGCCTCGATGAGATCGAAGAGCGGGTGAGCCGTCACCGGCTGCTGGGATACATCCGCCTGGCAGTGGTTGCGGCGGCGATCGCCACCGTGTGGGTCGCCCTTGCGACGGACCGGTTTTCGATCGTCTGGGTGGCGATCCCGATCGCCCTGTTCGCGGCGCTGATCGTGGCGGGAGACCGGCTCTTGCGCGATCTCGAATGCCGCAGGCGGGCAGCCTCCTATTTCGAGCGCGGACTGGCCCGCCTCGAGGGCAAGTGGGCGGGGACCGGCACGTCCGGTGAGGCGTATGCCGACCCGGCGCACCCTTACGCGGCGGATCTCGACCTCTTCGGAAAGGGCTCGCTCTTCGAACTTTTGTGCACGGCCAGGAGCCACATCGGCGAGCAGACGCTGGCCGGATGGCTGCTGAATCCCGCACCGCCGGAAGAAGCGCGGCGGCGGCAGGAGGCGGTGGAGGAACTGCGTCCGCGGCTGGACCTGCGGGAGGACCTCGCCGTGGTGGCGGAGGAAGCGCGCAACGGGGTGGACCCGATTTCGCTGGCGGCCTGGGGCGAGGCGGCGCCGCGGCTGCAATCGCGCCGGCTGCGGGTGCTGATCCGGGTACTGACGCTGCTCGGGATTTGCGGATTCGTGAGCGCCTGGATCTGGGTCGGATATCTCGCGGACGCGCTTCCGCTCACCGAACTCCAGGCCACCCTGAGCCGCGACTTTTTCCTGGCGGCGCTGGCCGCCAATTCGCTCTTTCTTTACTACACGCGGCTGCCGGTCGGCTCCGTGGTGTTTGGGGTGGACCACGCGGCGCACGAACTCGGCCTGCTCGCGGACGTGCTGGTGCGGCTGGAACGCGAGGCGTTCCGGACTCCGCTGCTTGCGGAGTTGCGGGCGTCCCTCGATGTGAAAGGCGACGCGCCATCGCAAAGGCTGCGCAAACTGCGGCGGATCGTGGAGCACATCGACTCGCGCGACAACGTGTTCGTACGCATGCTGGAGCCGTTCATCCTGTGGACGCCGCACCAGGCGGTCCGCGCCGAAGACTGGCGCCGGCACTCGGGCGAAGCGGTGCGGCGCTGGCTGACGGCGACGGGCGCTATCGAAGCGCTCTGCGCGATCTCCAGCCATGCGTTCGAGCACCCCTCGGACCCGTTCCCGGAATTCGTGAAGGATGGTCCGCTGCTCGAAGCGCGGCAGATCGGCCACCCGCTGATTCCGGAAGCCAACGTGGTGCGGAACGACGTGCGGATCGGCGGCGACGTGCGCGTGCTGGTGGTGAGCGGCTCCAACATGTCGGGCAAGAGCACCCTGTTGCGGACGCTGGGGGTCAACGCCGTGCTGGCCCAGGCAGGCGCGCCGGTGCGGGCGGAGCGGCTGCGGATCTCGCCGTTGGCCGTGGGAGCGTCCATCCGGGTGACGGACTCGCTGCAGGGCGGGGTTTCGCGGTTCTACGCCGAGATCCTGCGGCTGCGGCAAATACTGGACGAGACGGGCGGGCCGCTGCCGGTTTTGTTCCTGGTGGACGAATTTCTGCACGGCACGAATTCGCACGACCGGCGGATCGGGGCGGAGGCCCTGGTCCGGGGGCTCGTCGCGCGGGGCGCCGTCGGGCTGATCACGACTCATGACCTGGCGCTGGCGGAGATCGCGGAGACGATGGACGGAAAGGCGGCGAACGTGCACTTCGCCGACGAGATCGAAGACGGCAAGATTCTCTTCGACTACCGGATGCAGCCGGGCGTGGTGCGGAAGAGCAACGCCATCGAGTTGATGCGATCGGTGGGGCTGGAGATTTGACGGCGCGACAGATCCGGGAATTGGCCGCGGAGTGCGGGTTCGAGGCGGCCGGAGTGGCGGCGGCGATCCCGGCGGAAGACCGCACCCGCTACCACGAGTGGGTGGCGGCGGGATACGCGGGGGAAATGCGGTACCTGACGGACCGCCGCGCGGCGGTGCGGGACGACCCCCGGCAACTGCTGCCCTCCGCGCGCTCGGTGATCGTGGTCGGGAAGGTGTACCAGACCCCGTGGCCGCATTCGACGCGTTTCAGCGATCCCGAGCGGGCCTGGATTTCGCGCTATGCGTGGGGCGGCGACTATCACGAGGCGCTGCGGCTGGGGCTCGAACGGCTCGAAGGCATGCTCCGGGACCGGGCGGGCGCGATGGAGTCGAAAATCTGCGTGGATACGGCGCCGCTGCTCGAACGGTCGTATGCGCGCCTCGCGGGGCTGGGGTGGATCGGGAGGAACACGTGCCTGATCAATCAGCAGCTCGGGTCGTGGCTGTTCCTGGGCGAACTGCTGGTTTCGATCGAGATCTCGCCGGACGCGCCGCCGCCGGACCGGTGCGGCACCTGCCGGCGGTGCATCGACGCGTGCCCGACCGGGGCCATTGTCCCGCAAAGTGGGGTAGGCCTCCCGGCCTGCCCAAGCGCGCGGAGCGCGCCGAAAACCTGGACTATCGATTCCCGCCTGTGCATTTCATACTTCACGATCGAACTGCGGGGAGCGATACCCGAAGAGCAGCGAACGGGAATCGGCGGGCACCTGTTCGGCTGCGACATTTGCCAGGACGTCTGCCCGTGGAACCGCAAGGCCGCGGTGACGGACGATCCGGTCTTCCAGCCGCGTGAATTCGCACCGGCGCTCGAAAAGCTGGCGCAACTCACGGAGGAGGAGTTTCGGGCGATGTTCCGCGATTCGCCCGTTACCAGGGCGAGATATTCGGGGTTCCTGCGGAACGTTGCCGTGGCGATGGGGAACCGGGGGCTGCCGCGGTTCCGGCAGCCGCTGGAGAGGCTGGCGCGGTCAGGGGATGCGTCCGTGGCGGAACATGCGGAATGGGCCCTGCGGCAATTACGATAGAAGAGTGAGCAACCTCGTTACCCGCTTTGCCCGGTCCGTGATGGTCGCGGCGCTCTTTATCGCGGTCGCCGCCGCGCAGGAGACGGCGGTCGAGCGGGGGTACGAGCACTTTTATAATCTGGAGTATCCGGAAGCGATTCAGTGCTTTGAAGAAGCCATCCGGGCGAATCCCAACGATCCGGAACTGCACAACCACGTGGCGCAGACGATCGTGTTCCAGGAGATGTTCCGGAACGGAGCGCTCGAGAGCGAACTGGTTTCCGGCACCAACTCCTTCCTCAGGCGGCCCAAACTGAACCCTTCGCCGGAAACCGAGCGGCGGTTCCTGGGCGAAGTGTCGAAGGCGATCCAACTGGGCGACGCGCAGCTGCAGAAGAATCCAAACGACACGGCGGCGCTCTATGCGCTCGGGATCTCCTACGGACTTCGCTCGAACTATTTCTGGGTGGTGAAGAAATCGTGGCGGGACTCGTTGCGGGACGCTACCGCGGCGCGGCGATATCACAACCGCATTTCCGAACTCGAGCCCGGCAACGTGGATGCGCGGCTGGTGCAGGGGCTCCACGACTATATTGTCGGCAGCCTGCCGTGGAGTTACCGGATGTTCGGTTTCTTAATCGGCATTCACGGCGATAAAGAACAGGGCATCCGGACAGTGCAGGACGTGGCGGCGCACGGGAAGAAGAACCGGATCGACGCCGAGATCCTGCTGTGCGCGCTCTACCGGCGGGAAAACCAGACGAAACGGGCGGTGCCGCTGGTCGAGGACTTGATCCGGCGCTTTCCGCGGAATTACCTGCTGCGGCTGGAGTTGTCGCAGATGTACAGCATGGCAGGGGACAAGCAGCACGCGCTCGAAGCGGTCCAGGAACTGGCCCGTCTGAAGGAGCAGCATGCGCCCGGGTGCGACCGGGTTTCCTGGGAGAAGATCTGGTTCCAGGAGGGGACGATCGAGTTCTGGTATCGGGACTTCAACCAGGCCCTGGAGAACATGAAAAAAGTGACGGCCGCCGCGGATGAAGTAGACCTGAATACGGGAGTCTACGCTTTTTTGCGGCTGGGCCAGCTTTATGATCTGACCCAGCGGCGCCCACAAGCGTTAGAGGCGTACCGGAAAGCAATTGCGTACGCTCCCCAGGCGGAAGCGGCGCAAGAGGCCAGGAAGTACCTGTCTACGCCATACAAGCGGTCCTAGCCGGCTGCCCGGTCACTCCTCGATCGTGATCTTCACCGGCTGCTCGATCAGTTTGGCGTCCTTTCCGCTGGTCAGGACCATGAGTGCCAACCGGCCCGTCGCCTTGGCGGGGATCTTGAATTTAATCGTCGTGCCGTTCTGTTCGGTGACTTCCACCAGGGTATCTTTGGCGCCGTCGGTCAGGTAGACCTTGGCGACGTTCAGCTTGTCCAGATTCTCCCCTGTGACGACGACGACGTCCCCAGCCTTCCCATTCTGTGGCTCGGCCGATACCATGCGCGGCATTGCCGATTGACCCCAGCCCACGAAGCTCGCGGCTGCAAGGAGTAAGACTGTTAAAGACAGTTTCATCTGATTTCCGTTCCTTCGACTCAATGCTATGTCCATTAAGGGCGAAATTCAAGCGTGAGTGTTGAAATACACTTCAGGTCAGTCTGGTGGAAACGGCGGCGGAGCGTGTCGTATCATTTCGCTATGGCCGCTATCGCGGGCTCACCGTACCTGGTTCCTCACCGCCAGCCGGGATGGATTTACAAACCGTCCTGGGATTTACCCCTGATCATTTTCAGCGCCGCGCTGGTTCCGCTCCCGTTCCTGATCGCCTGGTTGGCGCAGGTTTCGGGCTGGATGAAGCCGGCGCAAGCCATTGACGCCATTAACATCGTGGTCGCGGGACTGGTAGGCGGTCCGCACCTGTTCTCCACCTTCACCTACACCTTCCTGGACGGAAACTTCCGGTCGCGGCACCCGCGCTACGCGGCAATGGCACTGCTGCTTCCCGTTTTCGTGATCCTGCTCGGTGTCTACCAGTACAGGCTTCTGATCACGTTTTTCTTCAGTTGGGCATCACTGCACGTGCTGCACCAGATCATATACCTGACGGATTGCTACCGGACGCGAGGCAAAGTGGTGGAGCCGGACTGGTCGAAATACGTGGATTATGGATTGATCCTCACGGCTCTTTACCCGATCGGCATTTACAAAATCTCGCTGGGAATGTTCCACGTGGGAGGGGTGGTGCTCCCCTTCCCGGACTTTCTCCGCCCGCTGCACCTGCCGGAAATAGCGGGAGCGATATTCGCCGTTTTGCTGATCGCCTGGGTCGCCAAGACCGCGGTGGAGTTCCGCGAAGGGCGCGGCAGCGTGCCGAAAACGCTGCTGATCGGGATCACGACCATCGTTTCGTTCCTGCTGCCGATGGGGTCGAACCTGGACGTGCTGTTCCAGGGGTACAACACGTGGCACTCGTTCCAATACCTGTTCCTGCTGTGGCTGATCAACCGGCTGCGGGATGAGCGGGGCGAGATCGGCAGCGCTTTCGTGCGCAATATCGTGCGGCGCAAGACGATGTCGGCGTATTACGTGTGCTTTCTGGCGGCTACCGGGGTGTTGGTGGTGCTCACCCTGATTGTGCGGGCGCTTACGCCGCTATCGGCGGACCAAAGCTACTTTGTGGTCATCCTGAGCGTGCTGCTGATGCACTACTACTTCGATCACTTTCTGTTCACGCAGCCCGGTCTGGTGGAGTAGCGCCGGCCTTACTCGCCGCTGTAAGGCGGATGCGTGACTCCGAGCGAACCGGTCAGCGCCCGGCGTTCCTCCGGGGACTCGTTGAAGGCGGAGGCTACGGCGTAGCTGTCGCCAAAGACGTGAATGACCGCGACCTTATCGCCCCGCATGCTGTAAACATGCGCCCATTCCTGCTCGAAATGGCGGCCGGTCGCGCGAACGGTTGCCCGCTGCCGGCCGAGCGCGACCACCTTGTCCTTGTCCGCGAGGATCTCGTCCACATCGAACTCGTCGATCTGCACGAGTTCGCGGATCTCGCGAAAACGCTGCCTGACCTCGGCGCGGCCGATCTTGCGCCCGGAAAACGGGGCGCCTCCGGGCGCGTGGAAGACGACATCGGGGGTCATTGCGTCGAGCACGGTTTCGAGATCCCCACGCTCGAAAGCGCGATAGATTCCGCGCACGATCTCCGCATTAGGGCTTTCCATTGGTACTCCTGCTTGCATGGTAGGACGCGGGGGATTCGCGCGTCTGTGATCGCGCTATCGTGTCCGGATACGGCAACCAGGTATTCCGTGGGAGGAACCTGCGGTAGAATGACAGAGGAGCGTGTCTGCGATGTCGGTGCCGGTCTTCCTATTTTGATCCGAACACTATCAAAATAGGGGGTCCGACTCGATCACAACGCGCTGGTGTGCAAGCTCCCGGCGGTTCGCCGCAAGGGAGAAGCCTGAAGGCGCTCGGAGGATCCCACCCCGTTTACAAAACGCGGGTCATTACGGGGGTCGGCACGGCCGAGCGGTACGCTCCGCATTTCCCCGATAACTTCGGTTAGTAGTAGTTATGAATCTCTTACTAACCGTTCGTATCAAGCCGCTACTAACCTGTTAACAGAGGGTACTGCTGCCGGCTGTTTTCGCTTGATCCACCCGGAACATTCGGTTTTAATGAGCATTGGAGGCCACCAATGGTGACATGGGCATTGCAGTTCTGGCAGGACCAGGATGGGCAGGATCTCATTGAGTACACGCTCATCCTGGCAGTCTTCACGCTGCTCACAATCGCGCTGGTCAGCGGCGAAGCACCGTCCGTAAATGGCATGTGGACAACGATGGGTTGCCGTCTCGCGTCCGGAAACTCCGTCGCCCAGGGGAACTAAACCTCGGCAATCCGCCTTCCTTTCTGCCGTCCCGCTACAGCAGGGATCCCGCTTTTGGAAATACCCGCGATAAAATGAGGGTTCGTGATCAAACGGACTGTTGCGATTCTGCTTCTGCCGGCGCTCTGCGCGGCCGCCGGCGACCTGAATTCCCTACTCGATGCAGCGCGGCCGGCTCCGCCGGAGTTCGCCGCCGATGCCCTGATCCGCCTCGCCGCCCGGAACACGCTGCCCCGCGAGCGCAGGCTGGAACTGCTGCATGAAGCGTTCGAACTTGGAGGGCACGCCCAACTGCCCCTGAAACGGCACTCCGCCCTGCCCCGCCCGGAAGGTCCGGCCCGCTTCCTCAACCGCGCTTACGATCAGGACCTCGATTCTCTTTCCTTGCGGTTGCGTGCCGTCGAGGCGGCGCTGCCGCTGGATGGAGCCCAGGCACGCGCCTGGCTTGCGACGGTCCAGCCGCCGGCCATTCCCGCCGTGCACTGCGAAGATTTTATGGCCTACGATGCCGGCCGCCTGTACGAGACCCTTGCCTTGGCCGCCGCGAGTTACCCGGAGCGGGAGCGGGCAAACGGCGCGGCGTTCCGGTTGCTGCGCCGGTATACGGCGGCAATCACGTCGCCGGTCGAGATCGCTCCCCTGGCGAAGTTGCTGGCGGCGGCGCCGGTGAGCAGCGAAGACTTCGTCGCGCTGATTTCCATTTTCGGGGCCGCACTCGGCAAGATCACCGGAGACGACCGCTCGTTCACCTATTCTCGAACCGTGGGCCTAGAGATCCAGGCGCTCGCGGCCGAATGCAAGCGCCGGAACGTTTCTCCGCTGCCGCTCATCGAAAGCTACCGGTTTTACCTCGTGACCAATCTCTCCGCGGCGCGTTGCGCGGACGATGAGCAACTGGCCGGAGGGGGCGGCGTCTCGTTCGGCCTCGCCGCGGGAATCACGCTTGATTCGCTCTCTTCGGACTACATTCGTTTCTTCAACGAGAAACTGCGGACGGGCATGCTCAGCCGTATCGGCGAGGAAGAGGCGACGCCGGCACGCCTGGAGGGGACCATTACGGGCCTGCGCACGTGCCAGGACGAAGCGTGCCGCTCGCTCGCCCGGATGTCGCAGGAACTGGTGATGAGCCCCGAGGGCAAGCCCTACGACCCCGCGCTGCGGAATACCGAGGCATGGCGGAAAAAGTTCGACGCCGCTCTCGCGGCCATGGCGGACTGGAAAGACAGCAAGCGGGAAACGGCGCTGGAGCAGTTCCGGGAAAAATCCGACGGCTATAGCCTGCTGCTCAACCTGGCTCCCGATACCGCGGCTCGCGAGGCCGTGGTTCACTCGGAAATCGCCTTTCTCACGAAGAATCCGGTCTCGCAGACGAACCGGGCCGAATGGCTGGTCCCGGTGAACGCGTTGCTGGCCCGGATCGCCCTGGAGCCCGCGGCGTTCGGAAAAATCGCCGCCGAATTGCGCACCTGCGACGATCCGGTGATCGCGCTCTACGCCCGGCTCGAGGAAGCGGCGCCGCGCCGGCCGGACGAGATCATGCGGCTGCTATAGGACGTCGGCGAATCCGCGTTTCATGTGCCGGAAAAAAAGCCCGCCGGCCACAAACGCGGCCAATGCCGCGGCGAACGCAAGACCGAGGTCGCGCGGGTCGGGACCGGCCTGGCTCAGCAGCACGGTCCGGTACGAGCGCACGATGTAGTAAAGCGGATTCGCGATCAGGACGAACCGTGCCCACCCGGGGTAGGAATCGGGAGGGATCATGATCGGGGTTACCCAGAACCAGAGGGTCAGCAGCACGCTGACAAACTGGGCGGTATCGCGGAGGAATACGTGCAGGCTGGCAACGATCCAGCCGAGCCCCACCGAGAGCAGCCCGACAATCAGAAAATAGACGGGCATCAGCAGCAGAAAAACGCTGATGCGCTGCAGATATATCCCGGCCGCGGCCACCATCAGGACCAGCGCGAGCAGGTGGCTGATGAGGGCCGAGAGAAACACCGAGACGGGGATGATCTCGGCGGGAAAGACCGTCTTGGTGATCAGGTTGGCCTGATCGAGGAGGCTGGACGACGACCGCTGTACGGTATCGCTGAAAAGCAGCCAGGGCAGCATGCCTGCAAACAGAAATAGCGCGTAATTATTGGTCGGCTGGCCGGTGAGTTTCATGCGCAGGCAAACCTGAAATACGAAATACCAACTGGCCAGCAGGACCAGCGGATGGATTAATCCCCAGATCCAACCGATGGCCGATCCGACAAAACGCTGTTCGAAATCGCGGCGCACCAACTGGAAGAGCAAGCCGCGCCGCTCCACCAAATTCCGCAAAAATAAGGTTCCGGGCAATCTCCGCGGCACAATAAATTCGGATAATACCATTTTTTTCAATAACTTGCAAGGCTAGTGCCGGCTTGACAACGGTGTCTCCAGGTTGTTACAGTTCCTATTTCGCCAATCGGCAGTACAAATAGCCCCAACCGGATTCCGGACAGGCACGAACTCCGAATCCAAAGAATCCGGACGGAGAAGACTATGAAGCAAGAATACTTTGTAGTAGTACTCGCCCATTCTCTGCGCGGCAGGCTCAGGCGTATTCACGTTCCTCATCAAGCTGTTTACATCATTCTCGCTCTCGCTCTGCTCGGTTGCTTCTCGGTTTTCGGTTTCGTCGCCAGCTACGCCCGGATGGCATGGAAGGTCGCCAACTATAACGCGTTGAAAACGGAGGCGGATTCTCTTCGCTCGCGTTACCAGGTTTTGCAGAATACGGTCCTGGAAAAAAACCGCCAGCTCGCCAGCCTTCAGCTCTACGCCAAGGAGGTTTCTCTTGCGTACGGCATCAAGCAGAAACTCGAAGGTCCGGCGGATATCGCGTCGGAAGGTAAACTGGTTCCGACATTCGCCGAGAGCCTGAAGGACTACGACTTTCTGCGCAGCGTCAACCTTCTCTCTCTCCAGAACAAGCAGTCCCGCGGGTTTACGGTGCTCGGCTCCAGGCCCAACATCTGGCCGGTGGACGGGAAGCTGATGCAGAGCTCCTTCGGGATGCGGATCGATCCGTTCTCCGGCGAGGGAGCGTTCCACAAGGGCGTCGATATCAGTTCGGCCTATGGCACGCCGGTGCGGGTGACAGCCGACGGCATCGTGGTGCAGGCGGCATGGGAGAACGGTTACGGCCGCATGGTATGCGTAGACCACGGCTCAGGGCTTCAGACCTGCTACGCGCATCTTTCGGAAATCGCGGTTCACACCGGGCAGTCGATGCGCCGCGGAGAATATCTCGGAAGGGTCGGGAGTTCGGGGCGCGCGACGGCGCCGCACCTGCACTATGAGGTGCGAATGGGCGGCATTCCACAGAATCCTTACCGTTATCTGGCGAACGCCGGAGTCTATCAGAAGCCGCATACGCCCGCCGAGTTGTTCTAGCCTACTCTACCTATTCGAAACGAAGGGCGACAACGGGATCGACTCGTAATGCCCTTCGGGCGGGGATGGCACAGGCTAGCAGGCCCGCCGCGGAGATGACGACGATCACGGCAGCGAACGTAACCGGGTCGGTGGGGCGGACTCCCCAGAGTTCGGCCGAGATCCACCGCGCAAGCAACAGGCTGCCGGCTGCTCCCAGCACAATGCCGCAGACCAGCAATCCAAGACCCTGGCGCAAGACCAGGCCGACCACTTCTCCAGGGCGGGCGCCGAGGGCAATCCGGATTCCCAATTCATGAGTCCGCTCGCCCACTACCGCGGCGAGCACCCCGTAGACCCCGATACCGCCCAGCACCAGCGCCAGCGCGGCAAAGACCGCGACGAGAATGGCGGTGACCCGGCGCGGGGCCACCCACTGGGAGCGAACGTCGTCCAGAGTCGAGAGATTATAGACGGGCAGTGAGGAGTCGATCGAAGCGGCAACTCTGCGAACGGCAGGCGCCAGGCTCATCGGCGCGGCGGAGGTCCGGACGACGAAGTTGAACGGGATTTCGCCGCTACGAGTCAGTTCCCGGGCCGGCGGCTGCAAGGCGGAAAAATAGATCATTGGGTCGGGCTCGGATTCGGGCGACGGCCGGACGTCCCCAACCACGCCAACTACCGTGAGCCAGTCGTCCTTGCGCTGCGGGTTTTCAATCCGCTGCCCGAGGCCGCCGCCGGGAGGGAGGAAGCGCCGGACGAAGGCTTCGTTGATCACAGCCACCGAAGGCGCTCCTTCGCGGTCCCGCGTGGTCAATGCGCGGCCGCGGACCAGCGGGATCCCCATGACACGGAAGAAATCTTCGCTCACGGTGGCGCCGCTCACCATCGGAGCGCTTTCGCGCCCCTCGATCCCGACGTTGCTGAACGTCAGCGTGGCGCCCGAGAGGGGCAACTCCTGCCCGCCGGCCGCCGCCTCGACGCCAGGCAAAGCGCGGAGGCCTTCCAACAAGCGATCGAGATAGCGCGCGCGGTCCTCCGGTTTCGGATAGCGCGGCCTGGGCGGAGCTACGTTGAATGTAAGGAGGCGGTCGGTGCGCATGCCGAGGTCGATTCCGCGGAGCCGTAGAAAGCTCCTCATAAAGAGCCCCGCGCCGAATAGGAGCATCAGGGCCAAGGCGATCTCGCCCACCGCAAGCACCGCGCGGAGGCGTCCCTTCGCGCGGCTTTCTGAAACGCCGCGGCCCGCTTCCTTAAGCGATTCCATCACGTGCACGCGCGATGCCGCGGCCGCCGGCGCCAGCCCGAACGCGATTCCGGTTACGACCGCGAGAAGCAGGGCGAAAGCGAAGACACGGAAATCCAGATCGATAGGATGCATCGCGGGCATCTTCGGGGCGATCACGAACAGCACGAATCGTTTCGCCCAATGTGCCGCCGCCACTCCGAGGGCCGCGCCCGCAAGGCTCAGGAGGACCGTTTCGGTCAGAAGCTGCCGCAAAATCCTGCCGCTGCCCGCACCCAATGCCCGCCGCACGGCGATCTCCCGGGAACGCGCGGCGGAGCGCCCGAGAAGCAGGTTTGCCACGTTGACGCAAGCAATGAGCAGCACGAAGAAGGAGGCGCCCATGAACATCAGAAGCGAGCGGCGTACGCCCGATGAGACCTGCTCCTGCCACGGCACCACCTCGGCGGACTTCCACCGCACGCCCTTTCGGATTGCGCCCTGCATCAGGCTGGTGAGTTCGGCCCGGACCGCTTCGGCAGACACGCCGGGCCGCATGCGGCCCAGCACCTGGATCAGTATTTCGCGCGCGCGGCCGTTCTGGCTGATGGCGAACGGCACCCACACGGCAGAGGGTTCACGGGAACTGAAGCGGTCGGGAATGCGAAACAACGGCGGCAGCACGCCGATTACCGTGTAGGAGCGGTCATCCAAAGTAATTGTTTTCCCGACGACGGACGGGTCGCTGGAGAAGCGGCGCGTCCAGAAAGCGTGATCGAGGATCGCAACGTCAGGGCCGCCGGGGCGGTCTTCTTCCGGCCGGAAGACGCGCCCGAGAGCGGGCTGAACTCCGAGCATCGGAAACACGGACGCCGTGGCGAGCCCACAAGCGATTCGTTCGGCGCCCTCGCGGCCGGTGAGGTTTGCCTGGAAATGCATGTACCCGGCAATCTCGCGAAGCGTGCGCGTGTGCTCGCGCCAGGCTGGATAATCTTGCGTGTATCCGAACGGATTGAAGGCCCCGGTCCGCGCAAGTTTTGCGGAGACGTAGACCAGCCGATCCGGTTCGGAAAAGGGGAGAGGCCGCAGCATCACGCCATCGACAATCGAGAAGATGGCGGTGGTCGCGCCGATGCCGAGCGCCAGCGTGAGGACGATGGTGGCGGTGAGGCCCGGGGTACGACGCATGGTGCGGAGGGCAAAGGCTGCGTCGCGAATCGTGGTCTCAAGCCATGAGTGGATGTGCCGGTCGCGGAGATTCTCCTTCGTCGCTTCCAGACCGCCCAGGCGCACCAGGGCCTGGCGGCGCGCTTCGGCAGGCGCGAGTCCGCGACCGATGCCGTCATCCATATCCATCTGCAGATGGGCTTCCAGTTCCTCCGCCATCCGCCGCTCCCACTTGCCGCGCGAGAAGAGGTTCCACAAGCGGACGAACCACGCGCGCACAAGCCTCATGAGACCTCCCTCCGCGGAGCGAGGAAGCGGGCGACGATGGCCGCGGCGCGATCCCATTCGCGAGCCGCCAGTTGCACTCTTTTGCGGCCCGCCCGCGTCAGGCTGTAGAACCGTGCCTTTCGGTTGTTTTCAGAGACGCCCCACTCCGAAACAACGTAGCCTTCCTGCTCGAGGCGCAGCAGCGCCGGGTACAGCGTTCCGTAGTTGACGCTGAGCAGGTCCCCGCTGGTCTGCTCGATCCTGCGGGCAATCCCGTAGCCGTGCAGGGGGCCCAGCGTTTCCAGCGTCTTGAGCACCATCAGGGCGAGAGTGCCCTGCCAGACTTCCGCCTTTTCAGACATGCCGGTCCTTTTCCAGTTCGATCATACGCGCCTTCGTATGGGATTGCAATAGGAGCAAGTCAAAATCGGGCAGGCCGGGAGGCCTGCCCCACTTGTGCCACAATCACGGTGTGATGCGAGTCTTGCTTCTGGCGGTCGCGTGGTGCTTGACGGGACTGGCGGGTACCATACCCGAGTATGGCTACCGCGTGGTGCACACCTATCCCCACGATCCGCAGGCGTTCACGCAGGGGCTCTTCTATCTGAACGGGTACCTGTACGAGGGCACGGGGCTGCACGACCATTCCTCCATCCGGAAAGTGAAACTCGAGACGGGAGAGGTCTTGCAGAAACGCGACGTGGCCGGCGAGTATTTCGGCGAAGGCATCGTCAACTGGAAAGACCGCCTGTTCGAACTCACGTGGCAATCGCACACCGGCTTCATTTACAACCTCGCCACCTTCCAACCGCTGGGTAAATTCCAGTACGAGGGCGAAGGGTGGGGACTCACCGAAGACGGCAGGCGCATCATCATGAGCGATGGCACCGCGGACCTGAGGTTCTGGGATCCCGCGACACTGAAAGAGACCGGCAGAATCACGGTGACGGCTGACGGCCGGCCCGTGACCGACCTGAACGAACTGGAATTCGTAAAGGGCGAGATCTACGCCAACATCTGGCAGACGAACCGGATCGCGCGCATCGACCCCGGCAGCAGGAAGGTGGTCGGCTGGATCGACCTGGAAGGCTTGCTGAACCCGGCGGATGTCGCGCCCGACACGGACGTCCTCAATGGCATTGCCTATGACGCCAAGCGCGGGCGGCTGTTCGTAACGGGGAAGAAGTGGCCGAAGCTTTTCGAAATCAGGCTGGTAAAGAAGGCGGGAACGCAATAGCGGGGCAGGCGATCCCAAACCGGATCGCCTGCCCCGGTGGTTCTACCCTACGGCTAAAAGTCGAAGCGGGCCGCGATCTGGAGGAGCCGCGGGTTGTTGACGACTCCGCTGATTTTGCCGAACGTGGCCGGGGTGCTGATCGCCAGGCTCGGGTTCGCGAAATCGACGTTGTTGAACGCGTTGTAGGCCTCGCCGCGAAGCGTGAAGGCCTTGTGCTCGGTGATCGCGAAGCGCTTCACGATCGAGAGGTCCGTGTTGAAGAAGTGCGGACCGCGGAAGGTGTTGCGGCCGGCATTGCCGAAATCGGCGACGCCCGGGAAGCTGAACTGCGAAATCAGCGAGGGGTCGATGAAATAGACGCCATCGCCCTTGCGGCTGATGCTCCCGATGTCGCGAGAGGTACCGGAGTAGTTATCCCAGGAGGTGACCCCGTAGGACATCGCGGTGTACCGGCCGGAACTGGCCGTCATGGGGCCGCCGCTTTCCCAGATCAAGAGGCCTCCAATGTCCCACCCGCCAATCAGGGCATTTGCCCAGCCAGGCATATTGGACCCGAACGTATGCCCGTGGCCGATGGGCAGCGTATACAGGCCCTGGAAGTTGAAGACGTGGGGGCGATCGAAATCCGCCCGGGCTTTGTTGAGGTTGAGATTGAAATTGTCGATGGTGTCGGTGAATCCGTTGCCTTCGGCTGAGACGTTGTCCAGGGACTTGCTGAAGGTGTAGTTGGCGACCACCCGGAGGTTCTTCACCTGGCGCCGGATCGAAACCTGGAGCGAGTTGTACCAGGACATGCCGGCATTGGTACCGTAGATGAGCTGGATGAACTGCGGGTAGTTGCGCAGCACGAACTGGGAATACCCCGCCGCGGCGTATTTGCCGTAACCGCCCGACGTGGTGTCCATGTTGTAGATGGAGTTGTTGTACTGGAGCGTCTGGAGGTTGCTCGCGCCCAGGGCGGAGACGGCTGCCGTTGCCGTGCCGTAGACCTTCAGGAACGGGTTGGTGGAGGGAACCGTGGAGAGGGTGCCGCTGTTATAGGCGTTGGCGAGCTCGGTGTAAGCGCTTTGGAACATCGGATTCCAGTGCACCTGGTCCAGGTCCTGGTTCATGAACAGCTTCAGCGACCGATTGGCCACGTAGCCGACCGACAGCACGGTATCGCGGGCCAGTTCGCGCTGGATGTTCAAGCCCCAAGCCTGGACATACCCGGTCCGGAGGTTGGGATTGAACACGCTGATGGAGGAGATGGAGCGTGTCGCCCCGGGCGTCAGAACAATGCTGGTTGGTTGCGAGGGACCGACGGGATTATCGGCTATGCGCACGTCGCTGGTGGCGGTGGAGGTCTGGTTGGGGTACGTCAAGAGCGCCTGCGAGAAGCCGGGCGTGCCGCCGTCCACGGAACTGGTAGTGGCCCCGATGATGCGGTCGTAGAAAATTCCATAGTTGCCGCGGATCGAGGTCTTGCCATCACCCTTCACGTCCCACGCGAAGCCGATGCGGGGCGCGAAGTTGTTCCAGTCGTTCTTGTACCACTGGCCGCCTTTCTGAATCGTGAAGTTGGAGATCTGGCTCGCCGTATTGATGTTGGCGATCTGGTCGAGGGTGCCCTGGTATCCGCTGGTTTCGGAGGGAACGCCGCTGAAATCGTAGCGCAAACCGACGTTCAGGGTGAAATTGTGCCGGACCTTCCAGTCATCCTGCACGAAGAAGCCGTACTCATGGAACGAGAAATTACGGACGCGCGGCGTGCCGGCAGGCTGGAACGTGGCGAGATCGCTGTAGTAGGTCTGGCTGATCTGGCCCACGCGGCCGAGCAGGTTGTTATAAAGCCCGTACAAGATGCTGACCTGGGAGGAAGTCAGCCCGGCGGGCGTCGCGAAACTGGGCGAATTGCCGACCGAAGCCGTGCTCAGGCTGTCGTTGGGATAGATGCCGGAGGCGTTGTATCCCCATTGGGTCGTGAAGCGGATCTGGCCGCCGGCTTTGATCGTGTGGTTCCCCTTGATCTTGGTGAGGTTATCGGTGTACTCGTTTACCGGTGAATTGCGGCCTTGCGGAAAGGCATTGTAAATGGGCATGGTCCACTGGTTGAACGTGTACATCGTACCGGCCACGCGGGAGGGGCGCACGAAATCGGCGGTGGCGCTCTGGTGGCCATAGCGGAACTGGTTGACGACGCTGGGGCTGATGGTCCAATCCCAACCGCTGGCGATGCCCCAGCGGTGCCCGCCCTGGGTGCCCTGCGGCTGTCCGGGGAAATAGGCATCGGCGCTGTTTAGCGAGTCGATCGAGGAGTTCCGCTGCCACGCGTGCCGATAGAAGATGTGGTGATTGTCGTTGAGGTTGTAATCGCCCTTGATCGTGAACTGGTCTTCGAGGCTGTTATTGGGGTTGTTGAAGCGGTACCCCGCATAGTTGAGGCCGTCGCCGACGTCGGTGTTATTGGGCGAAGGGTAGATCTTCAGCAGGGTGGCGATGGTCGGGTCGATACCTTTTCCGCGCGAGTCGGCGTTGAGCACATTGAATTGCTGCGTGACGCCGCCGGAGACCCATTGGAAAATGCCCTGCTTCGCGAGATCGGTGGGAACCGTGCGGTTGCGCGAGATCTGCTGGTGGGTTCGGCGCATCTGCATGTTGCCGAATACGAAGAGCTTATTGTGTTTAATGGGGCCGCCGAAGGAGCCGCCGAACATGTTCTGGTTGAACTTGGGCTTCAAAACGCCGCTCTTATTGCTGAAGAAGTCGTTCGCGTTGAGGTCGTTGTTGCGGAAGTACTCGAACAAATTGCCGTGAAACTCGTTGGTGCCCGAGCGGGTAATCAGTTCGACCTGCCCGCCGGCGTTGCGGCCGTATTCGGCCTTCCCGCCCTCGGTCACGACACGGAACTCTTCAACCGAATCGGAGTTGTTGGCGGTCATGGAGAGTCCCAGCCGGGGAGCTACGGCGTCATTGACGTCGATGCCGTCGAGCGTATTATTATTGCTGCCCTGCCGCAGGCCGTTGACACGCGAATAGCTGTAATCGGCGCCGGCGTTGGATCCGTTTGTGCCGATCTGCAATCCGGGCTGGAAGTAGACCAGCGAAAGCGGCGTGCGGGCGATCTGAGGCAGCACGTTGATGTCGTTCATGGTCACCGCCGCGGCGATCTGCGCATCGGTGGTCGCGACCGCGACGCTGTTCGCCTGCACCTCGATGACTTCGGAAACCTGGCCGATCTCCAGCGTGACATCCTGGGCCAGGTTGGCCGCGACCACCAGTTCAATTCCTTTTACCGTGGTCTTGGAGAATCCGGCGGCTTCCACGGTGAGGGTGTAGATCCCGGGCCGCAATGCCGGCAGCACATAAAGGCCGCTCGCGTTGGCGGTGGTCTCTGTAAGGTCCTTGGTCATATCGTGCACGGCGACGACTTTGGCGCCGGGAACAACCGCTCCGGTCGCGTCGTGAACCATGCCCTGCAGGCTCGCGGTCTGGGTCTGCCCAAAACACACCGCGGCAATCAACAGGAGAAAGAGATAGCCGATGAACAGCTTACGCATAGTGAACCTCTGCACCGTGGAATTCGGAAATGCAAAAAGGAATGACCTCGATTCCGGTCTGGCGCACCGGCTAGCGCAACCCGTTATACAAAACGATCGACGCCTGGGAGGTTTAGACTACCTCTTGCACTTTGTGACAGTGTACTCGAACCCCGGGGCGGTGACAAGCTTTTTCGGAGGTTTTTTTCCGAAAACTATAGAATCTTTCGACAAAGACGGGGGGTCACAGGTGCTTTGCGCGTGCGCGGTCCATGTACTTCAGGGTTTGCATGTCGAACCGGATCACGTCGCCCGTCTTCACGAACTGGGGCACCATCAGAGATACTCCGTTCGCCAGCCTGGCGGGTTTGAAGTTGGCGTCCTGCTGCTGATGCAGGGCCGGAGCGGTGTCGGCGATTTTGACTTCGAGGACGTCCGGAAAAAGGACGCTGATCGGCCGGCCTTCGACGAACTCGACTCCAAGGCGCATGCCGGGTTCCAGAAAATCGGACTGTGGCCCGACGATCTCTTTCGGGACCGCCGATTGCTCGTAGGTGTCCGGATGCATGAACCAGAAGTGCCCGCCATCGGCGTAGAGGAATTCCAATTGCCGCTTTTCGACGGGTAGCTCTTCCAGCTTCAGGTCAGCTCGAAAGCTGTGCTCCCAAAACGTGCCGGTGTTGAGGTTCTGGAGCCGCGCGTGCGTGCTGCCGCCCATCTGCCCCTGGCCGGGGTGGTAGTCGGCGGCGACCACCTTATAGTCTTGTCCCTGGAATCTGATTGCCGTTCCGGCGCGCAGTTGCGATGCGACGACCATTTCGACCTCCGGGCCGCTTGATGCGTTCGACGGTCCAGGTACGGACGACCTGTGGGTGGCGAGGCCTATCCATAGCTCCTCCTGCCGAGATCAGTTTAGCGCTTTTGCGGGAAAAGGGGGCAGGAGTACACGTCGGGTGTCGCGGTCAGGCCGGGGAGGCCTGCGCTACCCCAGTCCGGAGTGGCGCTTGAAGATCAGCGGCATATTTTGGGAGAAGGCGGAGCGCGCCAGAACCATGTCGCAGCCGGCGACCTGGGCCTGCTGCTTCAGTTCCCCCTGAACGTGCGAAAGATATCCGATGAGGCTGATGCCCTTAGTCGTGGAACTCCCCTTGAGCTTGCTGATCAGCTCCAGCGGCTGGGCGGAATCGAAATTCAGGTCGAAGATGATGAGCGAAGGTTTCCCTTCGGCCTTCTCCAGCACGTCCTTCGACTCTTTGACGAACTCCAGCGCCAGGCCCGCGCGCTTGGCCGCCTCGGTCAGTTTGACCGAGAAGAACAGATCGCTGACTACCGCCAGGACTCTCTTCGGTTCCTGTTTTTGCATAAAGGCTGTTTGGATCTTGCTTGCCCTGTCTTGAAATACTAGAAGGTGGGTACGATTGAATTCTATCATGAAAGCTATGGATGTTCATTCGTGGTCACGGCCCGACCTTGTCCGCGTCCGGCACCTCGATCTGGATCTCGACGTCTCTTTCGACCGTAAGACTCTGGACGGTTCGGTGGAGATTCACTTCGAGCGGATAGAGGGCGAGGAGCTGGTTCTGGATACCAGGGACCTGGCGATTCACTCGGTCGAAAACGCGGCCGGCTTCGAATTGGGCCCCGCCGATCCGGTGCTGGGTGCACCGCTGCGGATCCGGCTCGCCGCCGGCACGGACAGCGTGAAGGTGCGCTATAGCACCGCGCCGCGCGCTTCCGGGCTGCAGTGGCTGGGACCGTTGCAGACGGCCGGTAAACGGCATCCGTTCCTTTTCACGCAGTCGCAGGCCATCCACGCCCGCAGTTGGATTCCGTTGCAGGACACTCCCGGCGTGCGGGTCACCTTCACGGCACGGATCGGCACGCCGGCGGGCCTGACCGCGGTGATGGGAGCGGAGATGCTTGGCGGCGGACGGTTCCGGATGGAGCAGCCGGTGCCGTCATACCTGATATCGCTCGCGGCAGGGGACCTGGTCTTCCAGCCGCTCGGGCCGCGTTCCGGAGTGTACGCGGAGCCTTCGATGGTGGGCGCCGCGGCTCGTGAATTCGAGGACACCGAAGCGATGATCGAAGCCGTGGAGGCGCTGTACGGGCCCTACCGCTGGGGGCGCTACGACCTGCTGGTGCTGCCTCCGAGTTTCCCGTTCGGCGGGATGGAGAACCCGCGGCTCACGTTCGCCACTCCCACCGTGATCGCCGGAGACAAGAGCATGGTCTCGCTGGTGGCGCACGAACTGGCACATTCCTGGTCCGGAAACCTCGTGACGAACGCGACGTGGAGCGATTTCTGGTTGAACGAGGGATTCACGGTGTACGTGGAGCGGCGCGTGATCGAAAAGATCTACGGACCGGAGCGGGAGGCGATGGAGGCCGTGCTCGGCCGCCGCGAACTCGACCGCGAGATGTCGGGATTGCCGCAGACGGACCGCGTCCTCCACATCGACCTCGCAGGGCGCGACCCGGACGCCGGCTGCACGCTGGTGCCCTATGAAAAGGGCGCGCTGATGCTGCGCACCATCGAGCGGGCGGTCGGCCGTGAACGCTTCGACACGTTCCTGCGGGGCTATTTCGAGCACTTCGCGTTTCGGAGCATCACCACGGCGGAGTTTCTGGACTACATCCGGCGCGAGCTACCGAACCCGGTTCCGCTGGATGAGTGGATCTACCAGCCCGGCATTCCGGCGGGCGCGAACGAACCCCATTCGGACGTGTTCGCGCGGATAGAGGCGGGAGCGCTTCCGGATACCGCGGTATGGAGCACGCACGAGTGGCTGCACTTCCTGCGGACCCGCCCGCACCCCGACATGGCGCAACTCGACCGGGAGTACGGGTTCACCGAGTCGGGGAATTCGGAGATCACCGCGCAGTGGCTGCTGATGGCGATCCGCGCGGGTTACGAGCCGGCGTTCGGGAAGGTGGAGCACTTCCTTTGCTCGGTGGGGCGGCGAAAATTCCTGAAGCCCCTATATGCCGAATTGATGAAGACGCCCGAAGGGGGCAAGCTCGCCCGCGCGATCTACGCCAAGGCAAGGGCCGGTTATCATCCGATAGCGCAGGGGACAGTCGACGCCATCGTAGGCGCGTAGCTTGTTGGAACTGCGCAGCTCCGGTCTCTACTGCCCGCCGGGCGATTTCTATATCGACCCGTCGGAACCGGTGGAGCGCGCCGTCATCACGCACGCGCATCCGGGGCACGCGCGGCCCGGTTCGCGAAGCTACCTGACCAGCAGCCAGGGCGCCGCGCTCCTCCGCGAAGTGATCGGAGAGGCGGCGATCGAGGCGACGGAGTATAGCGCCCCCGTGAGACTCGGCGACGCGACGGTTTCGCTGCATCCGGCGGGGCACATCCTGGGCTCGGCACAGGTTCGCATCGAGCATCGCGGAGAAGTCTGGGTGGTGGCCGGCCATTTCCGGACGACACCCGACCGGACCTGCGCAGCCTTCGAGCCGCTGCGGTGCCACACCTTCGTCACCGGCGCGGTATTCGGGCTTCCAATCTTCCGCTGGCCGGCGGACGACCACGTGATGGCGCAGATCCGTACGTG
This sequence comes from Bryobacterales bacterium, assembly GCA_963796485.1. Taxonomy (GTDB): domain Bacteria; phylum Acidobacteriota; class Terriglobia; order Bryobacterales; family Bryobacteraceae; genus CAWCDJ01. The sequence goes on along the minus strand of CAWCLV010000001.1, from coordinate 1,169,306 downwards.
GTGGAAGGGCAACCGGGAGACCGGCAAGACGAGCCTGCTGTTCGCCGGACCGCTGGGCAGAGCGCAGCGGGTGCTGGCGGCACTCGACCCGGCGGATGGCCCCATTCACCTGCACGACGACGTGGAACGTTTCTGCCGCGTATACCGGGCGCACGGCATCGCGCTGCCGGCTTCGGACAAAGCGGAATCGGGCGCGCTGGTGGTGGCGCCGCCCGAAGCAATGGGGACTCCGTGGGCGCGCAGTTTCGGCGCGGCATCGGACGCCATGGCGTCGGGGTGGATGCGGATCCGCGGCACACGAAGGAGGCGGTCGCTCGACCGCGGATTTGTGCTCTCGGACCTGGCGGACTGGCCGGAACTGCTGCGCGCCATCGACGAAACCGGCGCGGAGACGGTCTGGGTGACGGAAGGATTCCGTGCACCGCTGGCCCGGTGGCTGGAAGAGCACGGCCGCGGGGCGGCGGCGGTCGAGGTCGGAACGGAACCGGCCGAAGAGTAGCAGCCATGCGCGCATTTGCCGAACTGTACACCGCGCTCGATGAGACCACCCGGACCAACGAGAAAGTGGCCGCGCTCAAGAAGTACTTCTCCACCGCAGCGCCGGCCGATGCAGTCTGGGCGGTGAGTTTCCTGATCGGGCGGCGGCCCAAGCGGCTGCTCGAATCCCGCAAACTGGCGCAATGGGCCATCGAAGAAGCGGGGATCGCGGGCTGGCTCTTCGAGGAATGTATTCACGCGGTGGGCGATTTCGCCGAGACGATTGCGCTGCTGCTGCCGCCGGCGGCACGTTCCACCGATCTGCCCCTGCATTACTGGGTGGAGCAGCGACTGCTGCCCATGCGCGAGGCGGACGACGACACCCGGCGCGAGTGGCTGACCGCCGCCTGGCGGGAGATGGACGAGGGCCAGCGGTTCGCCTGGAACAAGCTGCTGACGGGCGAATTTCGCGTGGGTGTCTCGCAGAACCTGGTGGTGCGGGGATTGGCCCAGGTCAGCGGCGTAGCCTCCGAAATCATCGCGCACCGGCTGATGGGCGACTGGCAGCCGACTCCGGAATTCTGGCGCGGGCTCACCGCCCCGGAAGCGCCCGGCGCCGATATCAGCCGCCCGTATCCGTTCTGCCTGGCGTATCCGCTGGAAGGCGATGTGGAGGAACTGGGAAACGCCGGCGAGTGGCAGGTGGAGTGGAAGTGGGATGGGATTCGGGCGCAATTGATCCGGCGCGAGGGGCGGACGTTTCTGTGGTCGCGCGGCGAGGAACTCATCACGGAGCGGTTTCCGGAGATCGAGCGCGCGGGCGGTCTGCTGCCGGAAGGAACGGCCATCGATGGCGAGGTGCTGCCGTGGAAGGACGGCGCTCCCCTACCCTTCGCGCAGATGCAGCGGCGCATCGGGCGAAAAGTCTTGACGCAGCGGATCCTCTCCGAAGTGCCGGTGGTGCTGACGGCGTTCGACCTGCTGGAAGTGGGCGGCCAAGACGTCCGCGAGCGCACTCTCGAGTGGCGCCGCGAGCGGTTGGAGGCAATCGCGCGGCCGGGCAGCGCGGTGGTGCTATCGCCGGTGGTACGGGCGGACTCCTGGGAGGAGTTGCGGCGCATCCGCGAAGAGTCGCGCCAGAGGAAGGTCGAGGGGTTCATGCTGAAGCGGCGCGGATCGCCTTACCGGGTCGGGCGCCGCCGCGGGGACTGGTGGAAGTGGAAAATCAATCCGTACTCGGTGGACGCCGTGCTGATCTACGCGCAGCCGGGACATGGACGGCGAGCCGGCCTTTTCACCGACTACACGTTCGGTATCTGGGAGAATGGCAAGCTGGTACCATTTGCGAAGGCGTATTCCGGCCTCAGCGACGAGGAGATTCGCGAGGTGGATGCGTTTGTCCGGCAGAGTACAATTGAAACGTTCGGTCCGGTGCACGCGGTCAAGCCGGAACTGGTCTTCGAATTGGCTTTCGAAGGGATCCAGAGGTCTTCACGCCACCGGTCCGGGATTGCCGTAAGATTTCCGAGAATGGCCCGCTGGCGCCGCGACAAGAAGCCCGAGGATGCGGACAATATCGATACCATCCGGGCTTTGCTGCTGAAGTAGGGTAGGCCTCCTGGCCTGCCCCACTATTTTGCCGAGCCCGACGCGCCGGCGGATTTGGGCCTTGCCGCCGACCGCTTGCGGTTTCCAGGTGGGGCAGGCCTCCTGGCCTGCCCGCTTTTGACGTTTTCGAACCGGGCAGGCCAGGAAGCCTGCCCCACTATTTTGCCGAGCCTGACGTGCCGGCGGATTTGGGCCTTGCCGCCGACCGCTTGCGGTTTCCAGGTGGGGCAGGCCTCCTGGCCTGCCCGCTTTTGACGTTTTCGAACCGGGCAGGCCAGGAGGCCTGCCCCACCATTTTGCCGAGCCTGACGTGCCGGGCGGATTTGGGCCTTGCCGCCGACCTGGCCTGGCCGCTTTTGAAGCTTTAGTAATGCGAATTTTTTGCGAACCGATTGCGGAATTTTTCGTCTATTTGAGAGATCGCGCGCCTTCGGCGCGTGGGCAGGCCAGGAGGCCTACCCTACTGTGACGGAATACTAAATGCCGAAAGTTCTGATCGCCGGCGGCGGACTGGCCGGACTCTCCGCGGCGGCCGCGCTGGGCGGCGCCGGATTTGAAGTAGATCTCTTTGAAGCACGGTCGTTTCTGGGGGGACGCGCAACATCATACCCTCTGAACGAAGAGGTCATCGACAACTGCCAGCACATCCTGCTGCGCTGTTGCGTGAACCTGCTGGATTTCTACCAGCGGCTGGGAGTCCGGGACCGCATCAAGTTTTATCGCGAGTTCTACTTCCTGGAGCCCGGGGGACGGCTTTCGATCCTGCGGCGCGGCCGGCTGCCGGCGCCGTTCCACTTCGCCGGTGCGTTTCTGCGGATGCATTGTTTGAGTGCCGCCGATAAGCGTTCGATCGCACGCGCGATGTTGGCGCTGCGCCGCGAGCGCACGCGGCGCAAAGACCTCGACCGCATCAGCATGTTGGACTGGCTGCTGCAAAAACGGCAGACGCCGCACGCCATCGACCGCTTCTGGCGGCAGGTGCTGGTGAGCGCCGTGAATGAAGACCTGGAGAAGATGGCGGCCATACACGGCTTCCAGGTGTTCTGGCTCGGATTCCTGGCGCGGGCCGATTCCTACGAGATGGGAGTGCCGAACGTCCCGCTCGGGCAGTTGTATTCGGCCGAAGCCTGGAAGCGGATCGGGAACGTCAGAATCCACTTCCGCTCGCCGGTGGAGGCCATTCAGGACGATGGCTTCGTGGTCGGGGGCGAATTGCGCACGGCGGACCATTACATCTGCGCGCTGCCCTTCGAACGCCTCGAAGCGCTCGGAGTGCCGGCGCCGAAGTTCGAGCACTCGCCCATCACCGGCGTGCACCTCTGGTTCGACCGCGAAGTGACGAACCTGCCCCATGCCACCCTGCTCGACCGGACCATGCAGTGGATGTTTAATAAGGACGCGGGACGCTACCTTCAATTGGTAGTGAGCGCGTCGCGCGACTTGACGAATCTTTCGCGCAACGAAATCGTCGATATCGCGATCGGCGACCTGCGGCTTTACTTCCCGCGGGTCAAGGACGCCACGCTGCTCAAAGCGCACGTAATCAAGGAGCAGCGCGCCACCTTTTCCGCGGCGCCCGAAACGGAAGCGCTGCGTCCGACGCCGGAGGCTGGGCTTCCAAAAGTCTTCCTGGCTGGCGACTGGACGCGTACAGGATGGCCCGCCACGATGGAGGGCGCGGTGCGGAGCGGTTATCTGGCGGCTGAAGCGGTGTCCCAGGCGGCCGGCAGGTCCTCGCATTTTTTGCTGGCGGACATCGCATAATTCTCAACTATTTCGGCTAATCCGGTCCGATCTGTTGCAAATTGCACTGAACCTTCGCTAAATTAGAACTATCGCTTTGAGGTTAGTATTCGTCTTGTCATAGGTCGAAGGCTCGTCCTCTGCGCGGCACTGAATCTCTGAAATAAAGGACTGCTATGCGAAGTCGCCGTTTGGCGTTGATACTATTCGTGTGTCTATTGGCTGTAACCGCAATTCAAGCCCAGGTCGCCGGCAAGTTGAGCGGCACCGTGGTGGATCAGACCGGCGCTGTCATTCCCGGCGCGACGGTGGACGTATTTATTCAGGGCGGGCAAGAGCCGGTCCTCACCGGCACCACAAACGAAGCCGGCCTGTTTACGTTTATGGCCGTTCGCCCCGATACGTATGACGTCGCCGTGACGGCGGGCGGGTTTACCAAGGTCGTTGTGCGCCAGATCAAGGTCGCACCGATCCAGGAGACCGGACTGCCGCCGATCCGGATGGAAGTGCAGACGGCGACGCAGAGCGTGGAAGTAGCGGCGGACGTCGTCAGCGTGCAGCTTTCGAATAGCGAGAACAGTTCTACGGTGACCTCTACCCAGGTGCAGAACCTGCCGGTGTTAGGTCGCCAGGTCAGTTCGTTCTTCCAGACGCAGCCCGGGGTAACCTCGGGCAGCGGCGCGACCTCGGTAAACGGGCTTCGAAGCTCGTTTTCGAACGTCACGCTCGACGGCATCAATATCCAGGACAATTTCATCCGCACCAACGACCTGGACTACGCGCCGATGCGCACCACGATCGACCAGATTTCCGAAATCACGGTTTCGACATCGAACTCGAGCGCGGCCATCGGCGGCGGCGCATCGCAGATGGTGCTCTCCACTAAATCGGGTTCGAACACGTACCACGGGTCGGTCTACTGGTACAACCGCAACAGCGCGCTCGAAGCGAACGATTGGTTTAACAACAAGGCCGGCGTGGGCAAGACGTTTCTGGATCTGAACCAGCCGGGCGCCGCTCTGGGCGGGCACATCATCAAAGACAAGCTCTTCTTCTACACGAATTACGAGCTGTTCCGGAACAAGCAGCAGTCCAGCTATCTGCGCACTGTCCTGACCGATGCGGCCAGAAACGGGGTTTTCCAGTATCGCGATAGCGCCGGCAATCTCCAGGCGGTCAACCTGGCGACGCTGCGCAGTTTCACCGCCGACCCGGCGGTGAAAGCCATGATCGGCCAGCTACCGGAACCGAACACGACGGATGCCGGAGACGGGCTGAACACATCCGGATACCGGTTCAATCCGCGAGCCAACGAGGCTCGCGACCAGTTCGTCTACAAGGGCGACTACTATCTCAACTCGAAGAACAGCATTACCGGGACGTACAACTACATCAGCAATCCCACCGACCGCCCGGATGCGGGGACCTTTTACTCGACGCTTCCGCCGGTGACGAATACCATCAAGGACCATTTGCTCTCGCTTTCCTGGCGGTGGACGGCATCCCCGACGCTCACGAATGAAGTGCGCGCCGGATTCATGCGCTCCAATACGTCATTCCTGGACAGCAACCAGTATCCGACTTCGATCCTCGGTGGGTTGCTGTTCAGCAACCCGGTCAACACCTTTCTAAACCAGGGCCGCGCCGTGAACACCTACAACATCCAGGACAACGCGACCTGGCTGAAAGGCAAGCACGAAATCTCCTTCGGGTTCCAGAGCCAACTGCTCAAGACGGCGCCTTACAACGACGCCGGCATTATTCCCACCTACACGCTGGGCATCAGCACGGCGAACACGAACGGCCTCACTTCGGCCGACCTGCCGGGCATCCGCTCGACCGACCTCACGACTGCCAATAATCTCTACGCCAACCTCGCGGGAATCATCAGCAGCGCCACACAGACGTTCAACGTGACCAGCGCAACCTCCGGGTTCGTGCCCGGCGCCACCAACCTGCGGAATCTGGACTTTAACACTTACGCGGGATACGTCCAGGACAAATGGAAGATCGCCCCGAACTTCACGATCAACGTGGGCGCGCGGTACGAATACTGGACGCCGCTGAACGAGACCAACGGCCTGTACCTGGCGCCGGTGCTCGAAAACGGCGACGTGAAGGCCACGGTGCTCGACCCGAACGCGGTGCTGAACTTCATCGGCGGACCCTCGGGCCGGCAGTTCTATAAGGCTGATAAGAACAATTTCGCGCCGAACATCGGTTTCGCCTGGGATCCTTTCAAGGGAGGCAAGACTTCCATCCGCGGCGGCTACATGATCGCGTATGTGAACGACAACGTGGTGACGGCCGTCCGCAACAGCGTGGCGACGAGCAATGGCCTGCAATTTGGCAACACGGTCTCAAATATGACCTCGATGCTCTCGTCGAATCCGACGGTTCCGGCGCCGACTTACAAAGTGCCCCGAACCCTCGCCGATAACTATGCGATCACGACGACCGCGGCCACCGGAATGCCCGACCCCAATCTGGTCACCCCGTACGTGCAGCAGTGGACGATCGGGATCGAGCACGATTTCAAGGGCACGGTCTTTTCGGCCAAGTACGTCGGGAACCGCGGGACGGACCTGCTGCGGGCCATCGACTACAACCAGGTGCTGTACAACGCGAACGGGTTCCTGGGCGATTTCCAGCGCGCGCAGAGCAACGCGGCGCTCTCCCAGGCCGCCGGCGGAGCTTACAACGGGTCGTATAATTCAGCGATTCCGGGCAGCCAGCAGCTCACGGTTTTCCCGCAGCTCTACGCCGGCGGCAACCTGAGCAACACCACGATCCAGAACTACATCAAGACGGGGCAGGTCGGCGAACTGGCCAACACCTACATGGTCAACAAATGGAACGGCCCGGTGAACTTCTACACCAACCCGAATCTGCAGGGCGCCAACGTGCTGCTCAACGGCGGCATGTCGATCTATCACGCACTGCAACTGGAAGCCACCAGGCGCACCCGCTCCGGATTACAGGTGCAGTTCAGCTATACCTACGGCAAGGCGCTTTCGAACACCAGCGGCGACGCGCAGACCAACTTCGAGCCGCTGCTCGACAACAACAACCCGAGCCTGGAGTATGCCCGGTCGGCATTCGATATCCGGCACTCGTTCAAAGCTAACTACTATTACGAACTGCCGTTCGGCAAGGGTAAGCGCTGGGGCGGCAATGCCCTGACGAACGCCGTCATCGGCGGTTGGTCGCTCTCCGGGATCTGGGGCTACAACTCGGGTTCGCCGTACTCGATCCTTTCCGGCTACGGCACGCTGAACCGCGCGGCCCGCTCCACCAGCACCAACACGGCTTCGATCGCCGGGGTTGACGGCGCCACGCTGCAGTCGCTGACCGACGGCGTGTTCATGACCGGCAATGGCCCGTACTTCGTTTCGCCGACCCTCGTCAATACGGATGGCCGCGGCACGGCACAGGCGGGCTCCGCGCCATTCTCCGGCCAGGTGTTCTACAACCCGACCGCCGGAAACCTCGGCAACCTGCAGCGTCGCATGTTTAACGGTCCCTGGCAGTGGTCGTGGGACGCCTCGGCCATCAAGTCGTTCCAGTTCCGGGAGCGCCACAAACTCGATCTGCACTTCGATTTCTTCAACTTCGCGAACCATCCGACGTTCTACGTACCGCCGCAGTCCGGCGACTACGCTTCGACCACGAACTTCTCCATCAACAATTCGACCTTCGGGAAGATCACTTCAATGAACTTCAACCCAAGGGTGATTCAGATCGGGGCTTACTACCGGTTCTAAGGCCAAGGGCCTGGGACCAGGGGCCGGGGGCCAGGAGTCGGGGGTACACCCCCGGCCCCTGATCCCCGGCCTTTTTTTTTACACGCCCACCACGGCACACGGGGACTCCCGCACGATCCCGTAGGAGTTTGCCCGCAGGCGGCCCAGCAGCCCCGGCGCACCGCGGCCGATCACAACGAGATCCGCCTGGAACTGCCGGGCGGCGTCACTGACGACCGTCGCAGGCTCCCCGACTTCGAGGATGACCGCCGCGGAACTCCCAATGTTCGCCTGCAATGCGGCGATGCCCTCACGCGAGCGCGCCTTCACCTCTTGGCACCAATCGGGGTCGAAGTAAACGCCGGCCACCTTCACGGTAGACATCGGGACGGCGTGCACGATCCCGAGTTCGGCGCCGAAGTCGCGCGCGAACCCCGCCCCCCACGCCAGCACTTCGCGGCTGTGCGGCGCCAGATCGAGGGCGCAGAGAACGCGATGGAAGCGGATCGACTCGCGCGGCGGCGCGGTCTCCATATGCGGTCCGGTCCATACCGGGCACTTTGCATCGTGTAGCACCTTAGCCGCCACAGAACCGAGCAGAAAGCGCCGGAAGGGTCCATACCCGTGCGAGGCCAGGACGATCAGATCGCAGTGCTCGTCTTCGGCTACTTCGACAATTTGCCGCGCGGGATCGCCGTGGACCACACGCCGCCGAACCTGCAGATCCTTCAGTTCGTCGGCCAGGAACGTATCGAGTTCGGCCGTTCTCCGGACTTCCAACTCCTGGACCAGTTCCTCAACCGTGTCGTACGTCAGCTCCTCCGGAGGCGCGAACGCGCCGCGCGGAGTAGAGACGACATGAAGCAGCAGGATTTCACAGTGATAATGGCTGGCCAAGGCCTCGACGTAGTGGGCCGCGCCCTTGGCCCGCGGCGAGAACTCCACTGGTTCGAGAATTCTGGACAGGACAGGCATTGCCGGCCTCCTTTGATGGGAAAGGATCAACCCGCCCGGGGCAGGAAGACCCCGAGGATCAAAACGAGCAAGGTTAAAAGTGTGAAGAAAAGCGCGCTCGTGGTAAGGAATGCGCCTGTGAACGCGCCGGGAACGCGATGGTGCCGAAATAGGCCAGACATAGCAACCTCCTCAGCCGGCCGGCGGCAACTACTCCACTTTTATTTTACTGCGAAAAGGGAGGGGAGAATCCGATATTAGCGGCAGGACTGCGTGAAACGCGCCAGGGCTTCGACCTTGCCGCGGGCGGCCCCGGAATCGATGGAAACGGCCGCGAATGCCGCGCCCGCAAGGAAGGTCTCGACCAGCCCGGCAGCCACCAGTCCCGCGGCGGCGTTTGCCAGTACGATATCGCGATGCGGCCCGCGGTCGCCGGCGAAAACGGAACGGGCGATCTCCGCGTTCCTCTGCTTGTCGCCCCCTTTCAAGTCTTCGGGTCGCGCCTGTCGCACGGCGAAATCGGCGGGCTCCAGTTGGCGCGCCAGGACTCGCCCGGCTTCGATCTCGTACGCCAGGGTGGGGCCGGTGGTGGTGATTTCATCAAGGCCATCGGAGCCGTGGACCACGAACCCGCGGCGCAATCCGAGAGTGGCGAGGGCCTCGGCCATCAGTTCGGCGGCGTGCGGCGACGGGGCGCCCACAACTTGGGCATTGGCGTCGGCCGGGTTAGTCAACGGCCCCAGCAGGTTGAACACGGTTCGCATTTTAAGTTCCACGCGGACCGGCTGCGCGTGTTTCATGGCGGTGTGAACGGCGGGGGCGTAGAGGAACCCGATACCGATTTCGCGAATGGCGCGGGCGGACTGCTCCGGCGGCAGGGCGATCTCGATGCCCAGCGATTCGAGCAGGTCGGCGCTGCCGCACCCCGGGCGGCCGCTGGCAGAGCGGTTCCCGTGCTTGGCGACGTGGACCCCGGCGCCGGCGACCACGAACGCCGCGACCGTCGAAATATTGAACGTTCCGGCGCCGTCTCCACCGGTGCCGCACGTATCCAGCAGGGCGGAACCGTTCAAACCGGGGAGTACCGGCACGGCCCTGCGCCGCATCGCGCGTGCGAACCCGACTAACTCGTCCGAGGTCTCGCCTTTCATCCGGAGCGCCACCAGAAACGCGGCGATTTGGGCGTGGCTGGCGTTCCCCCCGAGGATCGCGTGCATGGCGGCTTCCGCTTCATCCGTAGACAAATGTTGCCGGTCTGCAATGCGTTCCAGGTACGGGGATAGCGACATGATATATTAGGGTTTCTGGCTGTTTCCGCCATACTAACACAAGCAGAATTCCATGAAAATTCACGAGTATCAGGCAAAGGCCATTCTGGGCCAGTACAACGTTCCTGTGCCGCGCGGCGTGATCGCGTTCACGGTGGAAGAGGCCGAAGCGGCGGCCAAGGAGATCGGCGGCAGCGTAGTGGTGAAGGCGCAGATCCATGCCGGCGGACGCGGCAAAGGCGGCGGTGTCAAAGTGGCGAAGAACGCCGCGGACGCTGTCGAAATCGCCCGCAAAATATTGGGTATGCGGCTGGTCACGCATCAGACCGGTCCCGAGGGACGCATCGTGCAGCGGCTCCTGATCGAGGAAACACTGCCAATCGAGCGTGAGCTTTATCTCGGAATCGTGCTCGACCGCGTGCAGGGCAAGCCGGTATTCATGGCATCGTCGGCGGGCGGGATGGAGATCGAAGAAGTCGCCGCCAAGACCCCGGAACTGATCCTCAAAGAGACCCTTCAGCCGGGGATGGGGCTGCAAGCCTACCAGGCGCGGAAACTGGCATTCGGGATCGGGATCCCGCCGGCCAGCGTGAACGCCGCGGCGGCGGCGATGATGGCGCTGGCGCGCGCGTACACCGCAATGGACGCCTCGCTCGCGGAGATCAACCCTTTCATTTTGACGAAGGAAGGGAAGGTCTATGCGCTCGACGCCAAGGTCAATTTCGACGATAACGCCCTCTACCGGCACAAGGAACTGCTGGAACTTCGCGACCTGAACGAGGAAGATCCGCTCGAGGTCGAGGCGTCGCGTTTCGGCCTGAACTACATCAAACTGGACGGCACGGTGGGGTGCATGGTGAACGGCGCGGGCTTGGCAATGGCCACCATGGACATCATCAAGTACGCCGGCGGGAGTCCCGCGAACTTCCTGGACGTGGGCGGCGGCGCCAGCGCCGAGCAGGTCAAGAACGCATTCCGCATCCTGCTTTCCGATAAGCACGTCAAGGCAGTGCTCATCAACATTTTCGGCGGCATTCTGCGCTGCGATACGCTGGCGACCGGCGTGGTGGCGGCAGCTCGGGATTTGAACATCCAGGTGCCGATCGTGGTCCGGATGGAAGGCACGAACGTGGAACTCGGTCGTCAGATCCTGATGGAATCCGGACTGAATTTCACGGTGGGCCAGGACATGCGCGATGCCGCGGAGAAAGTGGTCAAGCTGGCTGCGTAAGAGGAAACCCGATGAGCGTACTCGTAGATAAGAATACTCGACTGATCGTACAAGGTTTCACCGGAAAAGAAGGCACGTTCCACGCGCAGCAGGCAATCGCATACGGTACCAACGTGGTTGGCGGAGTGGTGCCGGGGAAAGGCGGGACCACGCACCTGGACCTGCCGGTGTTCAATACCGTCGCCGAGGCCGTAGAGAAGACCGCGGCGAATGCGACCGTGATCTTCGTGCCGCCGCCGTTTGCGGCCGATGCCGTGATGGAAGCGGCCGACGCGGGAGTTGCGCTGGCCGTCTGCATTACCGAGGGCATCCCGACGCTCGACATGGTTAAGGCGTGGCAGTTCCTGAAGGACAAGAAGACGCGGCTGATCGGGCCCAATTGCCCGGGGATCATCTCGCCGGGAAAGTGCAAAATCGGGATCATGCCGGGGCACATCCACCTGGAAGGACACGTGGGAGTGGTTTCGCGCTCGGGCACCCTGACGTACGAGGCGGTGGGCCAGTTGACGAAGTTGGGGATCGGGCAGTCTACGTGTATCGGGATCGGCGGCGACCCGATTATCGGGACCAACTTCCTGGACGCGCTGAGACTGTTTAACGACGACCCGGATACGCACGCCATCGTGATGATCGGCGAGATCGGCGGCAACGCGGAAGAGACCGCGGCGGCGTACGTGAAGGCCAACGTGAAAAAGCCGGTGGTGGGCTTCGTCGCCGGGCAGACGGCCCCGCCGGGACGGCGCATGGGCCATGCGGGCGCAATTATCGCGGGCGGGTCCGGTAAAGCTTCCGACAAGATTGCGGCGATGGAGGTCGCGGGCATCAAAGTGTGCCCCACTCCGGCGTCGATTGGAGTTACGATTCAGAGCCTCTTATGAGTGTGGAACGCACATTTTCAATCATTAAACCGGATGCCGTGGCCGCCGGAAAAGCCGGTGAAATCCTGGCGATGATCCAGCAGGCCGGCTTCAAGATTCTGGGGATGCGGATGACCCGCCTGACCGAAGCGCAGGCGCAGGGCTTCTATGCCGTGCACCGCGAGAGGCCGTTCTATGCGGGCCTGGTGAAGTTCATGACCGAGGGGCCGGTCGTCGTGATGGCGCTCGAGCGCGAAGACGCGATTAAGAAACTGCGCGAAGTGATGGGAGCTACGAACCCGGCCAACGCCGCGGAGGGGACCATCCGGAAGCGGTTCGCGGAGAATATCGAACGCAATTGCGTGCACGGATCGGATGCGCCGGAAACGGCGGAGACCGAGTTGAGGTTCTTCTTCAGTACTTCCGAGTTGTTGTAAAGGTTTTCTGTGAGGCCCGCTGCTATGCGGGTAACAGGTCGACATGGGCATCAAAGTCGGAGTGGTATCCGAATCAGCGCCGGGTGAACGCCGCGTGGCGATCATCCCCGGCGCGATCAGCGTCCTGAACAAGACCGGAATCGAACTGGTCATGGAAGCGGGGGCTGGGGTGCCCGCCGGCTTCCCCGATTCCGAATACACAGCCAAAAGCGTGACTCTCATGAGCCGCGCGGAAGTGTTTGCGGCGGCCGAGGTCCTCCTGCAGGTGCGGAGCCTCGGAGCCAACCCCGAAACGGGGGAAGCGGATTTGCCGCTGCTCCGGCGGGGGCAGACGGTAATCGGCTTTGGCGAACCGCTGACCGCCACGCAGGCCGCAAGGCAACTGGCCGAACGCGGCGTCAATTTCCTGGCTATGGAGTTGATGCCCCGGATCACGCGCGCACAGAGCATGGACGCGCTTTCTTCCATGGCCACCGTGGCCGGGTATAAGGCCGTCCTGATCGCCGCGAATTCCCTGCCCCGCATGTTCCCCATGCTGATGACGGCGGCGGGGACGATTACGCCGGCGCGCGTCCTGGTGATCGGGGCGGGTGTCGCCGGGTTGCAGGCAATCGCCACGGCGCGGCGCCTCGGGGCCGTCGTCAGCGGCTACGATATCCGCACCGCGGTGAAGGAGCAGATCGAAAGCCTGGGCGCGCGATTCGTGGTGCTGGACGTGGGCGAGGCGGCCGCCGAAGACAAGGGCGGTTACGCCAAGGCGATGGGCGAGGATTTCTATCGCCGGCAGCGCGAGGCCATGGGCGAGGTGCTCGCGCAGAATACCGTCGTCATCACCACGGCCGCGGTTCCCGGCAAAAAAGCACCGGTGCTGGTCACGGCGGAGATGGTGGCGCGAATGGCGCCGGGGTCGGTGATCGTCGATATCGCGGCCGAGCGCGGCGGCAATTGCGAGCTGACGCGGCCCGGCGAAGTGGTCGAGCGGAACGGAGTTTCGATCCACGGCCCGGTGAACCTGCCTGCCTCGGTCCCCTATCACGCCAGCCAGATGTACGCCAAGAACATCGCAACCTTCCTCAAGTACCTCATCAAAGACGGCAAGCTGAACCTCGATCGCGAAGATGAGATTGTCCGCGAAACGCTGGTGACCTACGAAGGCTCGGTAGTTCACCCTCGCGTGAGCGAAGCTCTGGGAGCATCCCATGTCCTCTGACTTGGTCCTTAGTCTTTACGTTTTTATGCTGGCGACTTTCGTCGGCCTGGAGGTGATCCGAAAGGTCTCGCCGCTACTGCACACGCCGCTGATGTCGCTGACCAACGCCATCTCGGCGATTTCGGTGGTGGGCGCGATCCTGATTACGGGCGCGCAGGGGGCGACCACGCTGAGCAAGGTGCTCGGGTTCATCGCCATCACGTCGGCAGTAACTAACATTGTAAGTGGGTTCCTGATCACGGACCGCATGTTAAAGATGTTCAAGAGGCGCGAGGAGAAGAAGTAAATGGCACAGGCGGTCCATTATATTTACCTTATCTCCGCCGCGCTGTTCATCCTCTCTCTTAAATGGATGAACACGCCGGCCACCGCGCGCCGCGGCGTCTTCGCCGGCGAGATCGGAATGCTGATGGCGATTTGCGGCACGCTGGTTTCGCAGCACGTGTTCAACTGGCAGTGGGTTTTCGCCGCGTTCCTGATCGGGACGGCGGTGGGAATTCCGATCGCCTACATCATGCCGATGACGGCCGTCCCGCAGCGGACCGCGCTTTCGCACGCGTGCGGCGCGCTGGCGGCGGCGCTCGTCGGAACGGCGGAATTCTACCAGCGGCAGCCGCACGCAGCCACCGAGCTTCGCGGGTTCGTCATGGTGGCGCTGATCATCGAGACGCTGCTCGGGTTCCTGACGTTCACCGGAAGCCTGATGGCGATGGGCAAATTGCAGGAAGTTCTGCCGCAGCGCCCCATCACCTATCGCAACCAGAACTTCATCAACCTCGGGCTGTTCATCATCGCGCTGGGGTTGGGCGTCCGGCTAATGCTGGTCCCCACCGACACCTACCTGTTCCCGATCTTCGCGGGAATCGCGCTGGTCTTCGGCGTCCTGCTGATCATCCCGATCGGCGGAGCGGACATGCCGACCGTCATCGCCCTGTTGAACTCGTATGCGGGGCTCTCCGCCTGCGCCATGGGGTTCGCGCTGGACAACAAGCTGCTGATCATCGCGGGCGCGCTCGACGGGTCGTCGGGGCTGATCCTTTCGATCATCATGTGCCGGGCGATGAACCGCTCGTTCGCCAACGTGCTGTTCGGAGCCTTCGGCCAGATTCAGACGGCGCAGGTGAAAACCGAGCAGCGTCCGGTGCGGAGCGCGAGCGCGGAGGAAGCATCGTCCATCCTGGAAGCGGCGGGCAGCGTGATTATCGTGCCCGGGTACGGGCTGGCGGTGGCGCAGGCGCAGCACAAGATCCGCGAGCTGTACGATTCGCTCTCGAAGCGCGGCGTGGACGTGAAATTCGCGATCCACCCGGTGGCCGGCCGCATGCCGGGGCACATGAACGTCCTCCTGGCCGAGGCGGATATCCCTTACGACCGGCTGTTCGAGATGGACGAAATCAACGGCGAGTTTCCGCAGTGCGACGTGGCGCTGATTATCGGAGCGAACGACGTGACCAACCCGGCGGCGCGGAACGACAAGGGCAGCCCGATCTATGGCATGCCGATTCTGGACGTCGACAAGGCACGCACCGTGATGGTGATCAAGCGGTCCATGAGCCCCGGGTTCGCGGGGATCGACAACGAACTGTACTACATGGAAAAGACGCTGATGCTCTTCGGGGATGCGAAGGCGTTTGTCAGCGAGATTTTGAAGGAACTGCCGGCGCGGGTAGCGGCGTAGGGTATACGCGGCCGATCCGGCTTCGCCAGGGTCGGCTGGACAGGCCAAGGAGGCCTATCCCACTAAGAGATTGCGGGCGCGGCAGGCGGGGCAGGAATACCAGCCGCGAACGGCCCCATGCTGCTTCAGGAATTCCAGCGAGTGGCCGGAGCCGCAGCGCACGCAGACGTTGATCCAGTCTTCCTCTTCCGGAGGCTCGACCTCCCCGAAATAGAACGCCCATCCGTAGTGGCTCAGGCGCGTGCCGAAGCGGAGATCGATCCGGCGCAGCAGCCATACGAATAGCGCGATGAAGCGCTCATTGCCGAATGCGAACAGGGCGATTTTGCGCGGCGGTCGTGAACGGAAATTCTTCGAGTTCAGGAACGAAAGCGAAGTGTAGAGCGCATGCGTGCGGCGGTGGCGCAGGCCGGTGACGCGCTCGACCATGTCGCTGACTTCCTTGGGCGAGTAGAACGGGTTCACATGCCCGCCGCCCCGTCCCAGCCAGCGATAGATCCGGTCCGCCAGCGTGCCGGCATCCGGCACGGCGATGTACAGCGCCCCTCCCGGGCGAATCACGCGGCCCACCTCCGCCAGCGTGGCGCCCAGTTCCATGAAGTGCTCGAGGCTATGATTGCTGATCACGGCATCGAACGAGTGGGAGCGGAACGGCAGGCGCGCCGCATCGGCCGAGATCCAGTCCCCCACACCGCGCGCCGCGGGAACCTCGAGATCCAGCCGGACGATGGACAAGTCCGAACGTGGAACCGCGAAACTGCCGGATCCCGCGCCCAGATCCAGCACCCGCGCGCCGGGGGGAAGAGCTTCGATTAATTTCAGAAGCCTACAGCCCTCATGAACAAGCCGGCCAGTGTGCCTCCCACAAGCGGACCGATGATCGGGACCGGCGCATACGCCCAGTCGGATCCGCCTTTTTTGGCAATGGGGAGGATGGCGTGCGCCAGCCGCGGTCCGAAATCGCGCGCGGGGTTAATGGCATAACCCGTGGTGCCGCCGAGCGCGAGTCCGATTCCCCAGACCACGCTCCCGACCAGGTACGGGCCAAGACCGGCAGCGGGTCCGCTCGGGGATACGGCCTTGGAGAAAATTGCGCCCGCCGCCACCACCAGCACGAAGGTCCCGATGGCCTCGCTGAACAGGTTTGCGGGATAGTGCCGGATGGCGGGGGAGGTGAAGAAGCAGCCGGCCTTGCGATCGGCATCCGGCGTCTCGCGCCAGTGGGGATAGAAGTTCAGCCAGACCAGGGTCGCTCCGACCATGGCGCCGGCAAGTTGCGCCGCCAGGTACGGCAGGAACTTGCTGAAATCCCCGGTCTTGACGGCCGCGCCGAGAGTGACCGCCGGATTCAGGTTGGCGTCGGCGCTGCCGCAGGCGATCGAAACCAGCACGCCCAGGAGCACTGCCAGGGCCCATCCGGTGGCGATGACGATCCAGCCCGAATCCTCGGCCTTGGACTTCTTCAGGAGCACATTGGCAACCGTGCCGTTGCCCATGAGGATGAGCACGAGCGTGCCCATGAACTCACCGAACATCTGCTTCTCCATCGCGATCTCCTATTCGTCCAGCCAGTCGAACGAGCGCGTCACCGCTCTGATCCATGAGGCGTAGAGCTTTTCGCGCCTGCCGGGATCCATGGCGGGATGCCAGGTGCGGTCGATGGACCAGTTCGCGCGCAATTCGTCCACGCCCTGATAGAAACCCGTGGCCAGACCGGCCGCATACGCCGCCCCGAGGGCGGTGGTCTCCCGGACCACCGGGCGAACCACCTCGCGGTTCAGGATATCGGCCTGGAACTGCATGAGAAGCTCATTTTCCACCATGCCGCCATCGGTACGCAAAACGTTGACCGGCACACCGGCGTCCTTCTCCATGGCTTCCACCACTTCGCGGGTCTGGAATGCGGTGGCCTCGAGGACGGCACGCGCCAGGTGTCCCTTGTTGGTATAGCGGGTCAGGCCCGCGATCACACCGCGAGCATTGTGCTTCCAGTACGGCGCGTACAATCCGGAAAACGCGGGCACGAAGTAGATCCCGCCGTTGTCCTCCACCGTGCGCGCCAGGGTTTCGATCTCGTGGCTCTTCGCGATCAGGCCGAAGTTGTCGCGGATCCACTGCACCAGCGCTCCCGTGATTGCCACGCTGCCTTCGAGAGCGTAATACGCAGGCCCGTTTTGCATCTGGAAAGCGACCGTGGTCAGAAGGCCGAAGCGCGACTGCACGGGTTCTGTCCCGGTGTTCATCAGGAGGAAGCAGCCGGTGCCGTAGGTGTTCTTCGCCTCGCCGGCATTGAAGCAGGTCTGCCCGAAGAGGGCGGCCTGCTGGTCGCCCAGGATTCCGGCCACGGGCACGCCTTGGATGGCGTCTAGTTTGGCCGCGCCGTAGCACTCGCTGCTCGACCGGATTTTCGGCAGGACCTGGCGGGGGATGCCGAATGCATCCAGCAGATCCGGGTCCCAGTCGAGTGTGTGCAGGTTCATCAACTGGGTGCGGCTGGCATTGGTGCAGTCGGTGATGTGCAGCCCGGTAAGACGCCAGAGCAGGAAGGAATCGATGGTCCCGAAGAGGACTTCGCCGTCCTCCGCCTGCGCGCGCGCGCCAGGCACGTGTTCAAGCATCCAGCGGAGTTTCAGGCTGCTGAAATAGGTGGAAAGCGGAAGGCCGGTCTTGCCGCGGAACCGGTCGGCGCCGCCGTTGCGCGAAAATTCGGAAACGTCGTCACCCACACGCGTATCCTGCCAGACGAGGGCATTGCAGAGCGGGCGGCCCGTTTTGCGGTTCCACAGGACCGTGGTTTCGCGCTGGTTGGTGATGCCGATTCCCGCGAGGTCGGCCGGCTTCAGCCCGCGTTGCGCCATGGCCTCGCGCACCACCTGCTCCGTGCGGGCCCAGATCTCTTCGGGGTCGTGCTCCACCCATCCAGGCTGCGGATAAATCTGCTCGTGCTCTTTTTGCGCGCTCGCTACCAGGCGCCCGCCGCGATCAAAGACGATGAAACGCGTGCTGGTCGTTCCCTGGTCGATGGCTCCAACGTATTCCGGCATCAGAAATAGGATAGCGGTTTATCGCGAGCCGGAAACGATCCGCGATTCGGCCTGGAACTTGCGGTAGTTGCTCCAGGTGATCTCTTCTTCCATGGCGAGTTTCTTCAGCAGACCGATGCGCCCCTGTCCGCGCGTCCACATGCGCTTGGGAAGCCAGAGCTCGTCGTTGATGCGGGTCTGCTCGAAGGTCAGCTTGGCGCCGGGGTTGAGGCGTGCGAGAAAAATGCCCCAGGAGATGGTGCTGGTGGTTTCGCCTTCGACCCGGACCCACTGGTATTCGGCCTTGTCGATCCACATGCGCCCGCGGATCTTGAGCAGCGCGCCGGCGTCCCGGCTTTTCGGCTGGGCGCCAGGACGCGGGGCGCCGGAAATCACCCAGACGGGGCGCCCGTCGATCACGGCATCGCCATCGAGGTGGAAGTCGAACAGGTCGGGAATTTCGAGAAAGAAAGCGCGGACCTTCTGGCGGTCCTTGAGGTAGTTGTCGAGACGGCGCTGGCGCTCGGCCGGTGTTTCGCGCTCGAGTTTCGCGCTGTACTGGTCGAGCTTGCGCTGCTCTTTGGCCTGCTTGTCGGGCGGGAGCGGTTTGCCATCCCGCGACGTCAGCCGGCGATAGGGCAGGCCGTAGAGGATCAGGGTCTCCCAGCCTTCCGAAGTGACGGCTTGGACCTGGCCTTTGGAATCGAGGCGCCGTTGGACGTCGCGGGCGGTCCAGGTGTAGTCTTTGGCGCGCGACCAGTTGATCTGGTCGAGTTGGATGGAGCGGCGGACAATTTCGCGGGGGTCCTGGGCATGGAGGGGTATAGAACAGGCGATTGCCGCCAGGGCAATAAGGGCCTTCACTGCTCCCATTGTACGCGCGTCGCAAGCAGCCGCTTCAACGCCAGAGCGTTCTCGACGGCGTAACCGGCCTGGTCGTTATCGAAGTAGACGTAAATCTCGCGCAGGTCCTGCTGCCACTCGCGGATGCGGTCGGCCCACGCTTCGAGCGTCTCCCGCGGGTAGCTGCCCTGGTACGCGCCGCCGGGACCGTGCAGGCGGACGTAGGTGAAATTGGCCGTCAGTTCGAAGCCCGAACGGAGACCGGCGATTTCAAAGATGCAGAACGCGGCGCGATGACGGCGCAGGATGCGGTAGATCTCCGGCGTGTGCCAGGTGGTGTTTCGGAGTTCGAATGCGTAGCGCCGGCGCGGCGGAAGGTAGTCCAGGAATTCCTCCAGCCGGCGGGCATTCACTTCCCACCATGGCGGCAGTTGAAAGACGATCGGACCGAGTTTCTTTCCGAGCGGCAGAATGTGGTCGAAGAACTTTTCGACCCCCGGGCCAGGGTCCTTCAGCTTCTTCATATGGGTCAGGAAACGGCTGCCCTTGGCCGCGAACAGGAACCCGTCCGGCGTAGTATCGCGCCATTCCAGCAGGCCCTTCTCGCGCGGAAGACGGTAGAAGGTGTTGTTCAGTTCCACCGTATCGAAGTGCTGCGTGTAGAACGCAAGCATTTTCGAAGCGGGCAGTTTTTCCGGATAGAAAGGGCCGCGCCAGTGCGCGTAGTGCCATCCGGAGGTGCCGATTCGGATGGCGCCGCGGGTCATACCGCCGCGATTTCTTCGAGGATCCGGGCCGCTTCGGCGCCGGGGTCTGGCGCGCGCGTGATCTGGCGGCCGATCACGACATAATTCGCGCCGTCGCGGATGGCCTCGGCGGGGGTCGCCACCCGCTTCTGATCGCCTTTCGCCGTGCCGGCGGAACGCACGCCCGGCGTGACGATAATCGTCTCCGGGCCGGCTATGCGGCGCACGGCCGCGGCTTCGAGCGGAGAGCAGACCACGCCATCGACGCGGGCTTCGACCGCCTGACGCGTGCGGGCCGCCACCAGTTCGGAGACCTCGCAATCGTGGCCAAGCTCGCGCAGATCCTCGCGGCCCAAGCTGGTCAGCACGGTCACTCCGAGCAACTGGAGGCCGGAGTCTCCCCTGCCCTCAACCGCGGCGCGCATCACGGAAGGAACCGCGTGCACCGTCAGGAACCGCACGCCGGTGCGGGCCACCTGCGCCACCGCGCGCTTCACCGTCTCGGGGATGTCATAGAACTTCAGGTCGAGAAATATCTGCTTGCCCTGATCGGCCAATTGACGGACCACGGACATTCCCGCCGAGGCATAGAGTTCCATCCCGACTTTGTAAAACTCTGCATGCGGGCCGAGGCGCTGCACCAGGGCGCAGGCCTCTTCGGCGGATTCGACGTCGAGAGCGACAATGATGGGATTGTGTTTCATATCAGGCGGATTGGCTTCTCCTGGCGTTCGAGGACGCGGCCGATGCGCCGGGTGCCTTCGAGCGCGCGCTCGAGGGCCGCGGCGTCGGTTTCGGGAAGCGCGATCAGCAGCCCCCCTGAAGTTTGCGGATCGTAGAGCAGATCTTCGATTTCGCGGGCAATCGGGATGGCGGCATCTACCGCGCATGACACAAACTCGCGATTGTTTTTGAGGCCGCCCGGGATGGCGCCGAGCCGTGCGTACTCCACAGCTCCCGGCAGGAAGGGCACGGCGTTCACGTCGATTTCCAGGGTTACGCCGCTCGCCGCCGCCATCTCGCGGGCGTGGCCGAGCAAGCCAAAGCCGGTGACGTCGGTGCAGCCGTGGACGTCGTACCGCAGCATCTGCTCGCAGGCGTGGCGGTTCAGCGTCAGCATCGACTCGATCGAGGCTTCCACGTGCGGCGGCTCGGCGATTCCGCGCTTCACTGCCGTCGAGATTACGCCCGTCCCCAGCCGCTTCGTGAAGAGCAGGGCGTCTCCCGCGCGCGCCCCGGAGTTGGCCTTGATGCGGTCCGGATGCACGGCGCCCGTTACGGCATACCCGAACTTGATTTCGTCATCCGCGACGCTGTGGCCGCCCAGAATCGAACACCCGGCCTCGCGCATTTTGGAGCCGCCCCCACGCAGGATCTCGCGAAGGTCGTCCAACTCCCCTTTCGCGGGCCACGCCAGGATGGAGAGCGACGAGAGCGGCCGGCCACCCATGGCGTAGACGTCGCTCAACGAATTGGCGGCCGCAATGGCGCCGTAAGTGTATGGATCGTCAACTATTGGGGTGAAAAAATCGACCGTCTGCACCAGGGCGAGTTCCGGCGTCAGCTTGTACACGCCGGCGTCGTCGGCGGTGTCAAACCCGATCAGCACGTTCTCATCCGGCCAGCGGGGCACGGCGGCCAGAACCTGGTCCAAAACCTTTGGACTCAGCTTGGACGCTCAACCCGCGGCTTTCACGTGCGCCGTAAGTTTCCGGCTACCGCCTCCCCCAGGATGCGGCTTCGAATCGGTCATTAGCTTTATAATAGCGGGATGCGACGCATTTCCCTGCTCTCGGCCCTCTTATTGCTGGGCCTGGCTTTCACCTTGGTTTCCCGCGAGCCGGATTCGCGGCTAAGGAAGGCCTCCCGGTACGCCGAGCGGAGCGGGTGGATTCAGGTGCACCTGGAGGGAACGCCGCAAGAGATCGGGTTTCAGCACGGGTATCTGCTCGCGCCCGAGATTCAGGACAATTACCAGACCATCTCGACGGAGATGACCCACGACGAGAAGAAGGACTGGGCCTTTTTCCGGGGCGTGGCGGAGCACGTCCTCTGGCCTCACGTCGAACAGGAGTACCGCGACGAGCTGAACGGCATTGTCGAGGGACTCAAGGCGCGGAATTCGAAGCTCGACATCTGGGATGTGGTAGCGATGAACGCGTGGCTGGAACTGCCCTATTACGACAAGATCTATAACGATCAGCACCCCGGCACGGAGGCCGGCACCGGACCGGGCGACCATTGCAGCGCGTTCGTGGCTACCGGCAGCTACACGAAGGACGGACGCATCGTCATCGGCCATAACAACTGGACGAGCTTCTCCTCGGGCGAGCGCTGGAACATCATCTTCGATATCACGCCGGCGAAAGGGCACCGCATTCTGATGGACGGAGCGGCGGGCCTGATCCACAGCGGCGACGATTTCGGCATGAACTCGGCCGGGATCGTGATCACCGAGACCACCATCAGCGGCTTCACGGGCTTCGACAACAACGGCGTGCCGGAGTTCGTCCGCGCCCGCAAGGCGATGCAGTATTCGGAATCGATCGACGATTTCGCGCGCTACATGAAGGACGGCAACAACGGCGGCTACGCCAACAACTGGCTGGTGGCGGACTCCAAGAACAACGAAGTGGCCAGCCTGGAACTGGGGTTGAAAAACGTCATCCTGCAACGGACGAAGGACGGCTTTTTCGTGGGGTCGAACTTCCCGGCGGACCCGAAGCTCACGAAAGAAGAGACCGATTTCAAGGTGGACGATCCCTCCAGAAGCGAAAACGCCAGGCACGTCCGCTGGCTGGAACTGATGCAGGAAAACAAGGGACGGATCGATGTCTCCCTGGGGCAGAAATTCCTCTCGGACCACTTCGACACCTACGAACACAAGAACCAGGCGAGCGAGCGCACGCTCTGCGGACACGTGGAAGATTCGCCGCGCGGCATGGGAAGCTGGCAGACGCCCTACGCTCCCGCCGGAGCGGTGCAGAACAAGGTGGCGGATGGCTCGATGGCGCAGAAGATGACGATGACGGCGGCCCTGGGACACGCCTGCGGGGTGAGCTTCAAGGCTTCCACGCTCTTCGCCAGGCACCCGGAATACAACTGGATGAAGGACATCCTGCACGACATGCCGGCGCGCGGATGGGCGCGGTTCAGCGCCAAATAGTCATTCGTGCGCAGCCTCCAGGCTCAGCGCGATCTTCCGCACCGTCTCCTGCGAAACGGACGGCGAAAAGGTGACGTGGCAGCTACAGGTGCCGTTCTTCGCCGGCACGCTGATGCTGTAGGCGTTCGAATCGTCGGAATTCCGGGAAGTATGGTCCTGGTAGAACGTGCGCTTCGCGGAGTTCTCGAACATCTTGTCTTTGGCGATGTGGAGCATCCTCTGAATCGATTCCGGCATAGGCTTGAACTCCTGGCCGGGCTGGCTGGTCACGACGGCAATGGCGGTGGTCGCGTCCTTGAAGATCACCGCGCCGGAAGTATCCGAAAAGGGCACCCAATCCGGAGGAGCCATAATCCGGCAATGCCCTTTCGCGTCATCGACCGTCTTCCAGCCCGCCGGCAGGTTGCTCGGTGGAGCCGCCTGAACGAATAAGAGAACCAAAGTAGGGACTATGCATTCTCTCATGGTTGGAGTGTAGCTCCGGGCGCTCCGCAGGACAATGGGGAGCGTGAGCACCGTGCCTCTTTCGATGTCAAGGTGTTACAACTCTCTTAGGGCCGTCTGCGATGACACGATTGGATAATCTGCTGGCACAGGCCGAAGCGCACCGCCCGGTGGTGACCGCCGTCGCCGTTACCGCCATCGTCGGAATCGCGTGGTTCGATTGGGCCAGTCCCGATATCACTCTGGGATACCTGTATCTCCTGCCCATCCTGGCCGCCGCGGCCGCACTCAGCCGCTATCAGATCCTCGTCATGGCGGTACTGTGCGCCTACCTTCGCGAAGCCTTCGACCCGGCTTTCGGCCAGACCGGAAACAGTCTGCGGAATCTGGCGAATGCACTGAACCCGTGGGCATGGCCCCATGGCGCCTTCGGCCGGCTGCTGGTGGTGACGGTCGGTTTTGCGATGACCGGCTACTTCGTCTCGGAACTCAATCAGCGGCGCCGGATGCTGAGCGAGCATCTGGCCGAACGCGAATTTCAGATGCGCAAGCGGCAGGAAGCGGAACAGCAGGTGCGGGTACTGATCGATACGAGTCCGCTGGCGATTCTGACGCTGGATGCAGCGGGGCGTGTTCAACTGGCCAACGAATCGGCTCGCGACCTTCTCGGTTTCCGCGACAAACCGGTGCGTGGCGAGCCGGTGGAGCCGTACCTGCCGATCCTCTCTCGCATGCTGCACAGCCACCGCACCAGCGGCAACATCCGCACGAATGTGGAATGCAGGGGACAGCGGCACAACGGCGAGGTGTTTCTGGCCCACGTATGGCTTTCGACATACCGGACCTCAGCCGGCGCCGGGCTCGCGGCGGTGGTGTGGGACGCCTCGGAGAACCTGCGCGACCGCGAAGGTTCGGGGCTCGATTCGATGATGGCCACCTCCCGGGTGCTGATCGGGGCGATTTCGCACGAGATCCGCAATCTCGCGTCGGCGGCCGCTTCCGCGCACGCCGCGCTTGCCCATAAAGGGGTCGCTGAGAACGAACACTACCAGGCGCTCGGAACCTTGATCCTCGGCTTGGAAAAGATCGCCGCCTCGGGGCTCAGTACCGCTTCAAACCGGGAAGCCGTGCTGGCGGACCTGGAGACGGTTCTCGATGAAACCCGGATCGTGATCGAGCCGGCGCTCAGGGAGGTGGGGATCAGCGTCGAGTGGGAAATTCCGGCACGCCTTCCCCTGGTCCAGGCGGACCACCACAGTCTCCTGCAGGTTTTTGTGAACCTCGCCAGGAATAGCCAGAAGGCGTTGGACGGCCGAGGCAATGCCTCTTTGAGAATTACGGCAACTCTGGAGAGCGACCTCGTAGTCGTGAGATTTCGCGATAATGGTCCTGGAGTCGCAAAGCCGGAGGAACTGTTCCGCGCATTTCACTCGGGTTCCGGTTCCCACGGGCTGGGGCTTTATATTTCACGGGCGATCCTCAGGGCTCATGGCGGCGGATTGCGATACGAGCCTCAAGCTTGCGGCAGTTGTTTTGCGGTGGAGTTATGGCCGGTAGAGACATCGGAAACATAACGGAAGGCACTATCCCCAGCTGCGTCAGGGCGCTGCTGGTAGATGACCACGCCCTGTTCCGGGAAAGTGTGGCACGGGTGCTCCAGGACGAAGCCTGGCTCACTATAGAGCACTGCGGGACCATCCGCGAAGCCCTGAGCCGCCTGGCGGAGCAGCACTTCGATCTGGTGCTGCTCGATCACGACCTGGGAGCGGAGCGCGCCTCGCAGTTCCTTCCCGCCGCCCGGCAGAACGGCTTCGAAGGCAAGGTGCTGGTCGTGACGGCATGGGTCAGCGACAACGAGGCGCGCCGCCTTACGCGACAAGGGGCGTCCGGCATTTTTCTTAAACATGAACCGCTCAGCCAGTTGGTGGAGGCGATTCGTTTGGTCACAGCCGGAGGGAAGTGGTTCCGCGGGTCATCCGCCGAAAGCGTCCCGGAACATACCAACGATCCCGAGCCGCTCTTCACGGACCGCCAGCGCCGGGTGCTGCGTTTCGTGCTGGAAGGCCTTTCCAACAAGGAGATCGCGTGGCACCTGCAGATTTCGGAAAGCTACGTCAAGGCGATCCTGCAAAACCTCTTCCAGAAGACCGGAGTCCGGACCCGCGGGCAACTGGTGCGGGTGGCATTCGAACAGTACGAAGACCAGATCTGAAGCTGTGGGGCAGACCTCCCGGCCTGCCCGGGTTTGACTTCCTGTGCAAACGGGCCAGGCCAGGAGGCCTGCCCCACTTTGGCCTGATTGTCCGAAAGATAGACTTCCCGCAAACGGCAACTCCATATAAGGTAAATCTAGCCGCCGGACTCAGGCCCGGCAAACCGAGGCATAGGGGTGAGTGTCGCTGTCAAGACACGAACCAGGTCACGGGGATTCACAGTTGAGGTTCCGGCGCGAGCGGTACGTCACAACCGTTCCGATTAGCGCGCCGGCACCATTCAACTGGCGGATTAAAATAGGAATGTGCCTGCCGTTACCTCAACTCTCTCGAATATTCTCGAAAAACTCCACATCGAGCCGTTAAATTCGGGGGCCTGCCACGGGGATTGGATTGCAAATCCATCCGGCCGCGAACTGGTCTCGCTGAATCCTTCCACCGGTGAGCCGCTGGCGAAGATTAAAACCGCCGGCGCGGATGACTATGAAATGGTCGTTCGCCGCGCCGCGGATGCGTTTCTCGACTGGCGCATGATTCCGGCTCCGCGCCGGGGTGAAATTGTCCGCGAAATCGGGAATGAGCTCCGCGCTCACAAAGCGGAATTAGGGGCGCTGGTTTCTCTGGAGATGGGAAAGATTCTCGCCGAAGGCATGGGCGAGGTGCAGGAGATGATCGACATCGCGGACTTCGCGGTCGGTCTTTCCCGCCAGTTATACGGGCTCACCATGCATAGCGAGCGCCCGGGCCACAGGATGTACGAACAGTGGCATCCGCTGGGCATCGTGGGGGTGATCAGCGCGTTCAACTTCCCGGTTGCCGTGTGGTCGTGGAACGCCATGATCGCGGCCGTGTGCGGCGATTGCGTGCTGTGGCGACCCTCATCGGATACGGCGCTGGCCGCGATTGCGGTGCAGAAACTCTGCAACCGCGTGCTCGACCGGCACAACCTGAAAGGCGTCTTCAACCTGGTAATCGGTCCGCCCAACCCGATCGGCGAGAACCTGATCCAGGACCGCCGCGTTCCGCTGATCAGCTTCACCGGATCGACCGAAGTAGGGCGGCATGTCGCGGAGACGGTGGCGCGGCGCCTGGGCCGGACCATCCTGGAACTGGGCGGCAATAACGGGATCATCGTGATGGACGATGCCAACCCCGACCTGGTGCTCCGGGCCGTGCTGTTCGGCGCCGTGGGCACGGCCGGCCAGCGGTGCACCACGACGCGCAGGCTGTTTCTCCAGCGGGGAATCGCGCCCCGCATCCGGGAGGCCCTGATCGACGCTTATCGCCAGGTGAAGATCGGAGACCCGCTGGACGAGAACACCCTCATGGGGCCGCTGGTGAACCGGCGCGCGGTGGACGACATGATGGATGGGATCCGGCGCATCCGCGAGCAAGGCGGGGAGATTCTATACGGCGGCAGGGCGCTGGACGGCAACTTCGTGCAGCCCACGCTGGTAGCGGCGCGCCCGGAGCTGCCAATTCTCAAGGAGGAGATCTTCGCGCCGATCCTCTACCTGGTGGAATTCGATGAACTCGATCAGGCAATTCACTGGCATAACGATGTGCCCCAGGGACTCTCGTCGGCCATGTTTACCAACAGCCTGATCGCGTCGGAAACGTTCCTGAGCCACCGCGGCAGCGACTGCGGGATTGCCAATATCAATCTGGGAACCAGCGGCGCGGAAATCGGCGGGGCGTTCGGCGGAGAGAAAGAGACCGGCGGCGGAAGGGAATCGGGCAGCGACGCGTGGAAAGCGTATATGCGGCGGCAGACGAATACCGTGAACTGGTCGTCGCAGTTGCCGCTGGCTCAGGGGATTCAGTTCCTGGGATGAAAACGGCCCGCTCCCGCGCCGGCTCTATAAGAACCGTGAGGGAGCGGGCCGCTTTTACGCGACTGACTTACTCTTCTTCTTTTTTCTCTTCAAGCTCGCGGCCTTCGCGCTGCGCTGCCAGACGCTCTTCACGGCGCTTGGCGCGGTCCGCGGCACGCTTCACCAACTCGGAACCGACCAGTTCGATGATGGCCTGCTCCGCGCCGTCGCCCTTGCGGGGCCCGAGGCGGGTGATGCGGGTGTAGCCGCCGTTCCGCTGTCCGAATCGCGTTCCCAGCGTATCGAAGAGCTTCTTCACCGAAGCGGGAGTCCGCAACACCGCGGCCGCCTGCCGGCGCGTGTGAAGCGTATCCGCTTTCGCCAGAGTAATCATCTTCTCGACCAGAGGCCGGACGGCCTTGGCCTTCGGAACCGTGGTGATGACGCGCTCTTCCACGATTACGCTGGTGACCAGATTGCGGAGGAGCGCATTGCGGCTATCCACGGGCCGCTTCAACTTGAATCCGGCAACTTTGTGTCTCATCGGCTACTCCCCAATCTGATCCTGCGGGTTGTCTTCTTCCGGACCGTAATCCGGGATGCTTCCTGCCGGCTGCTGCGGAGGAGCGACCAGGCGGCCATGGGCGTCGATGCGCATACCGAGCGAGAGACCCATATTCGCCAGGATTTCCTTGATTTCGTTGAGCGACTTGCGGCCGAAATTCTTGGTTCGCAGCATCTCGGCTTCGGTCTTCTGAACCAGTTCCCCGATGGTCTGGATGTTGGCGTTCTTCAGGCAGTTGTAAGAGCGAACGCTGAGTTCCAGTTCCTCCACCGAGCGGTTCAGAATCTCGTTCATCTTGTCGAGGCCGCGCTCGGAGACCTCTTCGGTCTGCTCCGGCACTTCCTCGAAGTTGATGAAGATGGACATGTGGTCTTTGAGCAGCTTGGCCGCGTAGCCGATGGAGTCCTGCGGCGAAACGGCGCCGTTGGTCCAGACTTCGAGGGTCAGCTTGTCATAGTCGGTCATCTGCCCGAGGCGCGCGGCCTCCACGGCGAAATTGACCTTGCGCACGGGCGAGTGCACCGAATCGATCGGGATGTAGCCGAGCGCGAGGTCCTCGTCGAAGTTCTTGTCGGCGCTGACATAGCCTCGGCTGGTCTTGAGCCGCATCTCGATGGAGAGACGCCCGCCCTCGCTGACCGTGGCGATGTGGACATCGCGATCCAGCACTTCGACATCGGCATCGGTCTCGATCTGGCCGCTGCGGACGTCACCCGGCTGATCCACGACCAGGCGGACGGTCTTAACACCTTCGCCCAGAAGTTTGAACGGGATCTGCTTCAGATTGAGGATGATGTCGGTCGCATCCTCGACCACGCCCGGAATCGGGCTGAATTCGTGCTCTACACCCTCGATGCGCACCGCGGTGATCGCGGCGCCCTCGATGGAGCTCAGCAAAACGCGGCGAAGTCCGTTACCGATAGTCGTGCCGAACCCGCGCTGAAAAGGTTGAGCTGTGAACATGCCATACCGCTCCGTCAGGGTCTCGGTATTTGCAACCAGTCGTTTTGGTTTTTGGAAGCCCTTAAACATTGAAAACCTCGCTTTGGCGGGCACCGCCCGGCGGCCGGTGGGCCGGGGCAGGCCCGGGCCCTTTACTTCGAGTACAGCTCGACAATGAGCTGCTCGTTCATCTGAATTTGCACCAGTTCGCTGCGTTGCGGCAGGCTCGTGATGCGACCCTTCAAACCTTCCCGATCCACGTCGATCCAGTTCGGCGCCGGAGCGTGAGCCGTGGCGTCGCGCGCGGCCAGGATGGTGGCGTTGTTCTTGCTGCTTTCGCGCACGGAAACCACGTCCCCGACTTTGACCTGGGCCGACGGGATGTTGCACTTGCGCCCGTTCACTTCGACGTGCCCGTGGCGGACCACCTGGCGGGACTGGGCGCGGCTGGTGCCGAAACCCATTCGATAAATCACGCTATCGAGGCGGCGCTCCAGGGCCGACATGAGATTTTCGCCGGTGATCCCCTTCTGCGCGGCGGCTTTCTCATAAGTGGTACGGAACTGACGCTCGAGAACCCCGTACACGCGGCGCACCTTCTGCTTCTCGCGCAATTGCAGGCCGTAGCCGACGATCTTCGCTTTGCGATCTTTTCCGTGCTGGCCGGGGACGAAGTTGCGGCGCTCGATAGCGCACTTTTCGCTATGGCAGCGCTCGCCCTTCAGGAACAGTTTCATGCCCTCGCGCCGGCATTGCCGGCAAACCGGGCCGATGTATCTTGCCAAGTTTCTCTCCTTACCTTTCTCAGTAGGATAGGCCTCTCGGCCTGTCCAAGCGCCCGAGGCGCCTACCAAATATCAGGTGCGGTTTACGGCCATGGCAGGCCTTCATCCCGCTTACCAATCCCGGGGGGCTGGGACCGGGAGCCTGGGGCCGGAAAACGATGTCGCGCCTTCCTGGCCCCCGGCCCCCGCTCGCTGCCCCCGTTTCTCAAACTCTGCGCTTCTTGGGGGGCCGGCAGCCGTTGTGCGGAATCGGCGTGACGTCGCGGATGGCCCGGACATCGATGCCTGCCGTGGACAACGCGCGAACCGCCGACTCGCGGCCGGAACCCGGACCGCTCACCCGCACTTCCACCGTACGTAACCCCGTTTCGTTCGCCTTATTGGCGGCCGTGAGGGCAGCCTGCTGTGCGGCGAACGGAGTACCCTTTCGCGACCCGCGGAAACCCAGCGAGCCGGCGCTCGACCAGGCGATGGTGTTGCCCTCCTGGTCCGAAATGGTGACGATGGTGTTGTTGAAGGTCGCCTGGATGTGCACGACGCCGGAATGGACGACGCGCTTTTCCTTCTTCTTGAAGCTCTTCTTCTTGCCTGCTTTAGCTGGTGCTTTCGCCATACTATGTCTTTCCGGTCGCCTTCTTCTTGTTCGCCACCGTGCCGCGGCGCGGTCCCTTGCGGGTCCGGGCGTTGGTATGCGTGCGCTGCCCGCGGACCGGCAGGCTGCGGCGATGCCGCAGGCCGCGGTACGAGCCCATCTCGATGTGACGCTTGATGTTCATCGAGATTTCTTTACGAAGATCGCCCTCTACGGCGCCCTCTTCTTCCAGAATCTGGCGGACGCGGTTTACTTCGTCCTCGCTCAGGTCCCGAATCTTCTTGTCGAAATCAATGCCGGCCCGGTACAGGAGCGATTTGGACCGCGTACGGCCAACGCCGTAAATGTACGTCAGCCCGATCTCGGCTCTCTTGGCGGGCGGCAGATCCACACCAGCGATACGTGCCATATTAGCCCTGCCTCTGTTTATGCTTGGGATTCACACAGATGACCCGCACCACGCCCTCGCGGTGGATCACCTTGCATTTGTCGCAAATTTTCTTAACGGACGCTCGAACTTTCATGTTGTCAGCTTCCTGGTAATCCTTCCCCGCGTCGGGTCGTGCGGCATCAGTTCCACCTCAACCCGGTCGCCCGGAACCAACCGGACGAAATTCCGTTTCACCACGCCCACCAGGTGGGCCAAAACCTTCTGCTGCGTATCCAGCACCACTTCGTAAATCGCGCTGGGCCGCTCTTCGACCACCGTGGCCTGGACCTTTACGGCCTTGTCAGTACCCACGGCCCGTTATCCGTCACCGCGATGCAGTGCTCGAAATGCGCCGAATTGGAGCCGTCCCTGGTCACTGCCGTCCACTTGTCCCTCAACACGACCGCCTCCGGCCGCCCGGCGTTGACCATCGGTTCCACAGCCAAAACCATCCCCGGCTTCAACCGGGGGTTCTCATTCTTGCGGTCCACGTAGTTCGGAACCTGCGGCTCCTCGTGAAGCTGGGTCCCGATCCCGTGACCGACGTACTCCCTCACCACCGAAAAGCCGTTCGCCTTCACGTGCTGCTCGACCGTGCTGCACACGTCGAAAAGCCGGTTCCCCGACCGCACGTAGTCGATCGCCCTTTCCAGCGAGTCCTGCGTCACTTCCAGGAGTCGCTGCGTCTCGGGGCTGATTTCCCCGATCGGGACCGTGATGGCCGAATCGCCGTAGTAGCCGTCCAGCTTCACTCCGGTGTCGATCGAAACGATGTCGCCCTTCTTCAGGACGCGCTTCACATTCGGCATCCCGTGGACAATTTCGTCGTTCACCGAAGTGCACAACACAAACTTGTAAGCCTCGCCGGCCGCCGGCACGTAGTACCCCTTGAAAGCGGGTTTTGCCCCGGCATCGGCAATCATCTTCTCGGCGGCGACTTCGAGATCCATGGTGCTGACGCCTTCGACCGCCATCGCCTTCATCTTCTGCAGGATCTGCCAGACGAGCAAACCGCTGCGCCGCATCTTCTCCAGTTCAGCGGCGGTTTTTCGAACAATCATCCGTCTCCATCGCCCGGCAAATCTTCCCGAAAATCACTTCCGGCGGATCGCTGCTGGCGTCCACTTCCACCACTCTCCGTCCCGCGGTCCGCAGATACTCCAGAACCGGCCTGGTCTGCCGCTCGTACGCGTCCAGGCGCTCCCGGATGACCTCTTCGCGGTCATCGTTCCGGACCACCAACTCCTCGCCATCCAAATCGCACAGATTATCCTCGCGAGGAGGCTGGGACACGATGTTATACAGAGTTCCGCAGCGAGGACACTGCCGCCGTCCAGTGAGGCGGGCGATAACTACATTATAATCAACAGCGAGGTAAATTACCACCTCGCGGATCCCGCGCTCGTCCAGCCAGCCGCAGAAATGCCCGGCCTGAGCCAGCGTCCGGGGGTATCCGTCGAGCACAAAACCGTCCGCTGCGTCTGGCTCGCTCAGGCGGCTTTCCACCATGAGATCCACCACTTCGTCCGAAACCAGCCCGCCGGACTGCATAAGGGCCACTGCGTCCGGATCGATACCCGTTCCGCGCCGGATGCCCTCACGAAGCATGTCCCCGGTCGAGATGTGGGGAATGCCCAGGCACTGTGTCAACATCCTGGCCTGGGTGCCCTTGCCGGAGCCCGGTGAGCCGAACAATACGATTGCCTTCACAGATCAGAACGTACTTCTTCGCCCGCGGATCCGGCCCGACCGCGGCGTAAAGCCTTCATAGTGGCGCATGATGAGCTGGGCTTCGATCTGGTTGATCGTATCCATCGCCACGCCCACCACGATCAGCAGCGAGGTGCCGCCGAAGTAGAAGTTCACGTTCAATCCCTCCAGCAGCCGCCTCGGAAACGTCTGATCGATCCAGTTACCGAGCAGCGGAAGATGCTGCAGATGGATTCCCGAGATCATGATGTCCGGAATCAGGCAGAGAATCGACAGGTAGATGCCGCCTACCACCGTGATCTTGGTCAGGATGTTGTTCATGTAGTCGGCGGTGTTCCGTCCGGGACGGATCCCCGGAATAAATCCGCCGTACTTGCGCATGTTGTCCGCCGCTTCGTTCGGATTGAAGATGATCGACACGTAGAAGAAGCAGAAGAAAATGATACCTGCCACGAAGAGCACGTAGTAGAGCGGCTCGCCGTGCTGGATCGCCCGCAGGGTCGTCGAGAGCCAGTTGATGTTCTTCACCCAGCCCATCAGCGCGAGTTGCTGCGGAAATGCCAGGATCGAGGAAGCGAAGATGACCGGGATGACGCCGCCCGCGTTGACCTTCAGGGGCATATGGGTGGACTGGCCGCCCATCACGCGCCGGCCGACCACGCGCTTGGCGTACTGCACCGGGATCCGGCGCTCGCCACGCTCCACCAGGACGATGAACGCCACCACCGCGATCATCATCACGATCAGCGAGATCAGCGTCAGGGCGCTCCAGTCGTGAACCGTGAAGACGTGGGTATAAATGTTCTCCAACGCGTTCGGCAGCCCGACCACGATGCCCGCGAAGATGATCAGCGACATGCCATTACCGATGCCGCGCTCGCTGATCTGCTCGCCCAGCCACATGATGAAAGCCGAACCGGTGGTCAGCGAAAGAACCGTCAACAGCGTAAAACCAAACCCCGGGCTGATCACAATCCCCTGCCCCATGGACATCAGGCCCTGGGCGATACCGAATGACTGCAGTACCGAAAGAATAATGGTCAGGTAGCGGGTCCACTGGGTGATTTTCCGCCGACCGAGTTCGCCTTCCTTCTGCAGTTTTTCGAGGGTCGGTACTACGACCGTCATCAGCTGGAGGATAATCGACGCCGTAATGTACGGCATGATTCCCAGCGCGAAGATGGTCAGCCGCCGGATATTCCCACCGGCAAACAGGTCAAAGAATCCGAAGATCGAACCCGCCTGCGACCCGAAAAACTGTTCCCAGCGTTGAATGTTGATTCCCGGAGTCGGGATGTGCCCGCCCAAGCGGTACACCGCCAGCATCGCAAGCGTAAAGAAAAGCCGCTTGCGCAGATCCGGAACGCGAAACATGTTCGCGAACGCTTCAAATAACCTTCCCATGATTCCCTTCGATTCCCGGCGCTATTCCGTCTGCCCGCCGATCACCTGTGCCGTGCCGCCGGCCTTCTGGATTTTCTCCAGAGCCGATTTGGAAAACTGGTGGGCTTCCACCGTGATCTTCCGAGTCAACTGGCCCGTGCCCAGAACTTTCAGGCCCTCACCGACCTTTTTGATCACACCAAGCTCGATGAGGCGGTCAACATTGAAGGAATCGCCCTCGAGCTTCTCCAGCCGTCCGAGGTTGACGATAGCGTACTCTTTCTTAAAAATATTCGTGAATCCGCGCTTGGGCAGCCGGCGGTGCAACGGCATCTGGCCGCCTTCGAACCCGCGCTTCTGGCTGAAACCGGTTCCCGCGTGCTGTCCTTTGTGCCCCCGCGCGGAGGTTTTTCCGCGTCCCGAACCCATTCCGCGGCCGATACGTTTGCGGCTCTTCTTTTGCCCGGCGGGCGGTCTCAATCCCGTAAGGTTCATCTCAGTCTCCCTACTCGACCACTTTCAGCAGGTGCGGTACTTTATTTACCATACCGCGAAACACGGGCGTGTCCGGGCGCTCTACCACTTGATTCACCTTCCGCAGGCCCAGGCCCTTCACCACGCGCTTGTGCTTTTCCGGAGTGCAGATCGGACTGCGGAACAGCTTGATCTTGATCTTGCCTTCCATTAGAGTTTCTCCACCGCCAGGCCGCGCATTTCGGCCACGGCGTGCTTGTCGCGCAGCGACTCGAGCGCCACGATGGTCGCTTTCACCACGTTGTGCGGGTTGCGGCGGCCGATCGACTTCGTGAGCACGTTGGGGATACCGCAGGCCGTGATGACCGCGCGGACCGCGCCGCCGGCAATCACACCGGTTCCTGCCGGCGCCGGCTTGAGCAGCACCTGGGAACTGGCGAACACGCCGAGCACCTGGTGCGGAATCGTAGTCTCGAGGACGTTGATCCTGCGCAGGCCCTTCTTGGCGGCTTCGATGCCCTTGCGGATGGCCGAGGGCACTTCCTTCGCCTTGCCAACGCCGTACCCCACCACCTTAGCGGAGGGATCGCCAATCACCACCAGCGCCGAAAAGCTGAGGTTCTTGCCGCCCTTCACCACTTTGGTGACGCGGTTGATGGCAACGACCTGTTCTTTCAGGTTAAGCGCCGCCGGATCGATACGTTTCACAATCGCCATGGATTAAAACTCCAGTCCCGCTGCGCGAGCGGCATCCGCCAGGGCCTTGACCCGGCCGTGATACTGATAGCCGCCGCGATCGAAAACCACGTGCTTAATGCCCTTCTCTTTGGCGCGCTCGGCCACCAGTTTCCCGATCGCCTTGGCCGCCGCCACATTGCCCCCATTGGTCTTGGCGCCCTTGTCCACCGAAGACGCCGACACCAGCGTGGCGCCCTTGCTGTCGTCGATGACCTGCACATAAATGTGGGCCACGCTGCGAAACACCGCGAGCCGCGGACGCTCCGAGGTGCCGCTGAGCTTGCGGCGAATGCGCATGTGGATGCGCTTGCGGATTTCCTTCTTTTCGATCTTTCGAATCATTTGCCACCCGCCCCGGTCTTGCCGACCTTCTTGCGCAGCGCTTCACCCGTGTACCGGATGCCCTTGTTCTTGTACGGATCCGGTTTGCGAAGCGACCGGATGTCCGCCGCCACCTGGCCCAGCAACTGGCGGTCGTGGCCGCTCAGCACGAGGTGCGTCTGCTTGTCGATCTTCATGTCCACACCCTCGGGCAGTAAGACCTCGATGGGGTGGGAGTAACCCAGGGTAAACGTCGCGATCCGGCCCTTCACGTCGGCGCGGTAACCGATGCCGACGATGTCCAGTTCGCGAACGAAACCAGCCGATACGCCGTGCACCGCGTTCGCGGCCAGCGCGCGGGTCAGCCCGTGCAGCGCCGCGTAACTGTCGGAGGCGCGCTTCACTTCCAGGCGGCCGTCCGCCTGCTCGATGGTGACGCCCTGCGGTATCGGGACCGTCAGCTTGCCCTTGGGGCCCGTCACTTCCAATGTTTCGCCGATCTGCACTTTCACACCGCTCGGCAGCGGGATCGGCTTTTTACCAATTCTCGACATAGTCTCACCAAACCCGGCAGAGAATTTCCCCGCCCACGTGTTCCTTGTGCGCGTCCCGCCCGGTCATCACGCCGCGCGGCGTCGTCAGGATGTTGATGCCGAGGCCGCCCAGTACGCGCGGGATATCGGTCTGCCCGACATACACCCGGCAGCCCGGCCGGGACACGCGCTCAATCGCCGAAATTACCGGCGAATTGGCGGTGCTGTACTTCAGGTAGATCTTGATGGTCTTCTTCGCGCCTTCTTCCGCCACCTTGAAGTTGATGATGTAGCCTTCTTCCTTCAAGATCCGCGCGATTTCCGTCTTCAGCTTGGAAGCCGGCACGTCCACCTTGGGGTGGCGGGCCTGGATCGCGTTGCGGACGCGAGTCAGCATGTCGGCAATGGGATCACTCGTCATAGTTCTCCTACTTCACTTTCGCCCGTGCTTTCCACCCCTGTGGAGCTAGCGGACGTCGCATCTCTCTCTACCAGCTCGCCTTGGTCACGCCGGGAATCTCGCCATTCAAGGCGAGCTGGCGGAAGCACAGGCGGCAGACACCGAACTTGCGCAGGAAAGCCCGCGGGCGCCCGCAGCGCCAGCAGCGGTTGCGATGCCGGCATTGCAGCTTGGGCGTCTTCGCCTTCCGGGCCTTGTCCAGTTTCTGGTCTTTCGCGATCTTGGCGGTAGTAGCCATTCTTTCGTCTCTTTCCTTTACTGCCGGAACGGCATTCCCATCTGCTTCAGCAGCGCCAGACCTTCCGCGTCGGTGCGGGCGGTGGTGGTGATGCAGATGTTCATACCCTTGGTCTTCTCCACCTTGGCGTAGTCGATCTCGGGGAAGATCAACTGGTCTTTCACGCCCAGGGTGTAGTTGCCGCGCCCGTCGAACGACTTCGTCGAAACGCCGCGGAAGTCGCGCACGCGGGGCAGCGCCACATTCACCAGCCGGTCGAGGAACTCGTACATGCGGTCCCCGCGCAGGGTGACCATACAGCCGATCGACTGGCCCTCGCGCAGCTTGAACTGCGCGATCGACTTGGTCGCCTTGGTGATCACCGGTTTCTGCCCGGCGATCTGGCCCAGTTCGTTGACCGCGCCATCCATCAGCTTGGCGTTCTGCGTCGCCTCGCCCAGCCCGATGTTGATCGAGATCTTCTCGACTTTCGGCACCGCCATGACGTTCGCATAGCCGAACTCTTTGGTCAGCGTCGGGACCACATTCTTCTGATAATGCTCTCTCAAACGTGCTGCCATGGAATCCTCAGCCTCACTTCCTGTCGAGAGCCTGGCCGCACTTGCGGCAGATCCTGGTGCGCCGGCTCTTGCCGCCCGCCAGATGGTCCACCTGGTGCGCGATGCGCACCGCCTTGTTGCAGCTCGGGCACACGACCAACACATTCGACACCGGGATCTGGCTCTCGCGCTCGGCGATGCCGCCTTTGATCTGCTGGGCCGGGTTCGGCCGGGTGTGCCGCTTGATCATCATCACGTGCTCGACCAGCAGCTTTCCCGACTCGCGGTTGACGCGGAGCACACGCCCCGTCTTGCCCTTATCGCGCCCGGAGATCACCTTCACGGTGTCGTCTTTTTTGATTTCGATCCGCACCGGCTCAGCCGGTTTTCTCTTTGCCAGTGCCATCAGATTACCTCGGGGGCCAGCGAAACGATCTTCATGAACTTCTTATCGCGCAGTTCGCGCGCAACCGGCCCGAAGACGCGGGTTCCGATCGGCTCGCCCACTTCATTGATCAATACGGCGGCGTTGGTATCGAACCGGATATAGGTGCCGTCCCTGCGCCGCGTTTCCTTGCGCATGCGGACGATCACGCAGCGCACTACCTTGCCCTTCTTGATGCTCGAATCGGGCGCCGCCTCTTTCACGCTGGCGGTGATCACATCGCCCAGCCCGGCGCGCAGGCCGAGGTCGCCGCCGCGCGGCAGGATGCAGGAGAGCTTCCGCGCACCGCTGTTATCGGCCACCTCGAGAATCGTTCGCATTCCAATCATAAGTCGCTCCGCTCCTGGGGCCGGGTACTGGGGGCCGCCGGCCGGAGAACGTCTCGCCCGCTCCCGGCCCCCGGCCCCTGACCCATGACCCCCGCCATTACGCTTTTACATCCAGGTCCGACGGCTGCGCACCCACCTGGGCCGCCCGCCGCACGATTTCCGCCAGGCGCCACCGCTTCAGCTTGCTGAGCGGCCGGCACTCCACGATCCGCACCACGTCGCCCATGTTGGCCGTGCCTTCTTCGTCATGGGCGTAAAACTTCTTCCGTTTCGAAATAATGCGCTTGTAGAGCGGGTGCGGCACCCGGCGGCCCACCTCGACCACGATGGTCTTCGCCATCTTGGTCGAAACGACCTGGCCGATCTTCTGGTTCTTCAATCCTTGTTTGGCTTGTGCTTCGGCCATGTTATTTCTTCTCTCCCGCCATTTCCCTCTCCCGCAGGATGGTGTAGATGCGGGCGCGCGTTTTCTTCATCGCGCGAACGTTTTTGAGGCCGTCCATCTGCCCCATGGACATCTGCATACGAAGACGAAACGTCTTCTCGTCCATTTCACCCAACTGGTGGCGCAACTCGTTATCGTCGAGATCGCGAACTTTTTGCGATTTCATAATTCGTTACTCCGTCTCGTCCCGGCTTACGAACCGGGTCTTAATGGCCAGCTTCTGAGCGGCCAGCCGCATGGCGGCCGAGGCGGTCGTCTTATCGACGCCTTCCATCTCGAACAACACCTTGCCGGGGCGGATCACAGCGACCCATTGCTCCGGGGCGCCCTTTCCTTTGCCCATACGGGTTTCGGCGGGCTTCTTGGTGATCGGTTTGTCGGGGAACAGCCGGATCCACACCTTGCCGCCGCGCTTGATGGAGCGGGTCATGGCAACACGGGCGGCTTCGATCTGCCGGTCCGTGACCCAGCCGCATTCCATCGCCTTGAGCCCGAACTCGCCGAAAGAGATCGACGAACCGCGCCACGCCTTGCCGGCCATGCGACCGCGCTGCTGCTTCCTGAACTTAACCTTCTTTGGCATCATCATGGCGGTTAATCCTCAATTCCTTACTGCTTCTCGCCGCCTTCCGGAGTTTCGCTCGCGGGGGGCTTCGGTTCGGCTTCCTGGTCGTGGCGCACTTCCTGCTTCCAGGAGGGCTGCTGCGGCGACATCAGTGGCGGCAGGATCGGCGCCGTCGGGCGCGCTGCCGGACGCGGAAGATCCGCCGGCGGAGTCTGCGTGGCCGGGCCGGTGGCCTCCGGAGCCGCCGCTACCGGCGGAGGAGGAGGAGGCGCCTGGCGGTCGCCACGGTCGCGGCGCGGACCACGGTCGCGGTCGCGGTCGCGATCCCGGTCCCGGCGGTCGCGCGTCTCGCGGCGCGGTTCCGGCTCGGGGAGCAGTCCGCCGCGGCGCTTCGTGAGGTCGAGGATCTCGCCCTTGTAGAGCCACGCCTTGATCCCGATCACGCCGTAGGTGGTATGCGCCTCGGCAAATCCGTAGTCGATATCCGCGCGCAGCGTGTGCAGCGGAAGCTGCCCCTGCAGATACCATTCGCTGCGGGCGATTTCGGCGCCGTTCAGGCGGCCGGAAACCCGCACCTTGATTCCCTTGCAGCCGAAGCGCAGGGCCGAATCGACGGCCTTCCGCATCGCGCGGCGGAACGCCACGCGCTTTTCCAGCTGGAGGGCGATCGATTCCGACACCAGCTGGGCATCGAGCTCCGGCTTGTGCACTTCCTGAATGTCGATGAAGACCTCGCGCTTGGTCCTCTTCGCCATGTCCTGCTTCAGCTTTTCGATCTCGGCGCCCTTACGGCCGATAATAATGCCGGGACGCGAAGTGCGGATGGTGACCCGCAACTTGTTGCCCGGCCGGTCCACCTCGATCGAGCTCACACCAGCCGACTTGAGCCGCGAGCGCAGACCTTCCTTGAGTTCCAGGTCTTCCTGCAGCAGCTTGGCGTAGCCCTGCTTCGCGAACCAGCGCGAGCGCCACGGCTTGTTGAAGCCCAGCCGGAATCCGTACGGATGAACTTTCTGTCCCATCTATGCTTCCTTCTCCGTCACCTTGATGACGATATGCGCCAGTCTGCGCTGATACCGGTAAGCGCGCCCCATTGGCGCCGGCCGCACCCGCTTCATCCGCGGCCCCTCGTTCACGTAGGCCTCGGAAACAAAAAGCCGGTCTACGTCCACGTCCTCGGACCGGTTCTGCGCATTGGCAATGGCCGACTGAAGAACCTTCTCCACTGTCGGCGCGATCCGTTTGTTGGTGGTGCGCAGCGTGGTCAGCGCCGCCCCCGCCTTCTGGCCGCGGATCAGGTCCACCACCAGCCGCGCCTTCTGCGGGGAGATTCGGATATATCGTGCTTCCGCTTTCGCTTGCATCGCTTCCCTCTTATGCCGGCTTGGACGACTTCTCGGTCGCCGCCTTCACGGAGTGGCCCTTGAACGTGCGGGTGGGCGAAAACTCGCCCAGCTTGTGCCCGACCATGTTTTCCGTGATGTACACCGGAATGAACTTTTTCCCGTTGTGGACCGCTACGGTTTGTCCGACAAACTCCGGAAGAATGGTGGAGCGCCGCGACCAGGTGCGGACAACCTTCTTCTCATTAGCCGCGCTAAGCACAGCCAGCTTGGCTTCCAGATGAGTATCGGTAAACGGTCCCTTCTTGACTGAACGACCCATGTGCGCTTACCTCTTCTTGCTCTTTCGGGTGACGATCCACCGATCGGTCCGCTTGTTGTTCCGCGTTTTGAAGCCGCGCGTCGGCTGGCCCCACGGGGTCACCGGGTGCCGGCCGCCCGAGGTCTTGCCCTCGCCGCCGCCGTGCGGGTGGTCCACCGGGTTCATCGTGACGCCGCGATTGTGCGGGCGCTTGCCCAGCCACCGCGTCCGTCCCGCTTTCCCGAGCGACACGTTCTCGTGGTCCACATTGCCCACCTGCCCGACCGTCGCCATGCACTCGAGCGCCACGCGCCGAATCTCGCCCGAAGGCAGCTTCAGCAGCGCCAGACCGCCCTCTTTCGAGATCAGCTGTGCCTGCGAACCGGCCGAACGCGCCATCTGCGCGCCCTTCCCGGGCTTCAGTTCGATGTTGTGCACGATCGTGCCGGCGGGCATGTTCTTCAGCGGCAGCGCATTGCCCAGCAGGATG
The DNA here is from genome assembly GCA_963796485.1 of Bryobacterales bacterium. Classification (GTDB taxonomy): domain Bacteria; phylum Acidobacteriota; class Terriglobia; order Bryobacterales; family Bryobacteraceae; genus CAWCDJ01. The sequence continues at coordinate 1,128,223 of CAWCLV010000001.1, read as the reverse complement.
TCGGCAGTAGGACCGGACATCAGCTTCTGCCCCACCTTCAGCCCGTCCGGCTGAATAATGTAGCGCTTCTCGCCGTCCGCATAGTTCAGCAGCGCAATGCGCGCCGACCGGTTGGGATCGTACTCGATGGCCGCGACCACCGCCGGAATGCCGGTCTTGTCGCGCTTGAAATCCACCACCCGGTAAGCCTTCTTCGAACCCCCGCCGATGAACCGCGAGGTCACGCGCCCGATGCTGTTGCGTCCGCCGGTCCGCTGCTTGGGTTGAACCAGCGATTTCTCGGGCCGGTCTTTCGTGATGTCTTCCCGCGAAACGACCGTCTGAAATCTCCGGGTCGGCGTTACGGGTCTGTATGTTTTGATCGGCATCGCTTAAATCTCCGCGAAATCCGGAACCTTTTGCCCGGCCTTCAGCTTCACGTACGCCTTTTTCCACTCGGGGCGGTAACCCGAGAACCGGCCGCGGCGACGCAACTTGCCTTCGAAACTGGCGGTCCGAACCTCGGCCACCTTCACCTTGAACAGCTTCTCGACGGCGGCCTTGACCTGAGTCTTATTGGCGTCGGGCGCCACTTCGAAACAAAGGGTGCGTTCGTTGTCCTTCTTCTCCACGCCCTTCTCGGTCACCAGGGGGCGGCGAATTACTTCGTAGTGATTCATTTCGCGAGTGCCTCCGAGAATTTGCGCGCCGCGGCTTCGCTGATCAGCACGCTCTGGTGGCCCAGGAGATGGAACGGGTTGACTTCCCGGGTGGCCATCAACGTCACGCCCTTCAGGTTGCGGATGCCCAGTTCGAGATTGCGATTATCGCCGTTATCCACCAACAGAACGCTACGCCCCGCTTCCAGCTTGACCAGCGCGTCCATCGCGTTCTTCGTCTTGTGGTCCGCCAGGTTGAACGCCTGAACGACCTTCAACTCGCCATCCCGCACCTTCGCCGAGAGCGCCGAGCGCAGCGCGCCCAACACCATCTTGCGCGGCAGCTTGTAGCTGTAATCGCGGGGCACCGGCCCGTGAACCGTGCCTCCGTGGCGCCACAACGGCGAACGGATCGAGCCCACACGGGCACGTCCCGTGCCTTTCTGCTTCCAGAGCTTCTTGCCGGAACCGGCCACTTCGGACCGGACCTTGGTCTTGTGCGTACCGGCGCGCTGACCGGCCTGATACTGCCGCACCGCTTCGTACAGCAGGGCCTGGTTGATTTCCGCGCCGAAGACATCATCGGCCAGTTCGATCTGGCCGACCTTCTGATTATTCAAATCCACTACGTCGACTGTCGGCATCGCAGTTACCTCTTCGACCTCCGAACCAGGACGTATCCGCCATTCGGTCCGGGGACCGCGCCTTTTACCACCAGCACGTTGTCCTCGGTATCCACGTCGATCACTTCGAGGTTTCGGACCGTAACTTTCTCATGGCCCATGTGACCCCCCATGCGCATCCCGGGAACCACGCGTGACGGGAAACTGGACGCGCCGATCGAGCCGGGAGCGCGGTGGAACATCGAGCCGTGGGTTGCCTCGCCGCCACCGAAATGGTGCCGCTTCACCACGCCCGCGAAACCGCGGCCCTTGCTGATTCCGATCACGTCCACCTTGTCCTTGGGCTTGAACTGATCTACCAGCACTTTGTCGCCCGGCTTGAAATCTTCGTTGCCGGGGCCGAGCGTGAACTCGCGCAGGAACTTCGCGCCTTCCGCGCCGGCTTTCTTGAGGTGGCCCGTCGCCGGCTTGTTGATGCGCTGCGGCTTCACGAACTCCAACATCCCCAGTTGCACCGCATCATAGCCGTCCGAGGTGGGCGTCTTCCGCTGCACCACCATACACGGACCAGCCTTGAGCAGAGTGACCGGCACGGCCTGGCCGTCTGGCCGGAACACCTGCGACATTCCAATCTTTTTGCCAAGGATTCCTGGACTCATCGTTAAATCCTTATTTCACCGCCGAGACGTCGAGACCCCGGGAACTCAAAAGTCTCTCTCCCTGCGTCTTTGCCTCTCGGCGGTAGATCTTATTTCCCGAACGCTTTGATTTCGACATCCACGCCCGCGGGCAGATCGAGCTTCATCAGCGCGTCCACCGTCTGCTGGGTCGGCTCCAGAATGTCCAATAGCCGCTTGTGCGTCCGGATCTCAAATTGCTCCCGCGATTTCTTATCTACGTGCGGCGAGCGTAACACCGTCGTGATACTCCGGGACGTCGGCAGAGGAATCGGACCGGCCACCTGCGCTCCGGTCCGCTTCGCGGTGTCCACAATCTCCGTCGTCGATTGATCGAGCACCCGGTGATCGTATGCCTTCAAACGGATGCGAATGCGTTCTCTCAGCGCCATTGGATTCCTACTTTATAATCTCGGACACCGTGCCGGCGCCCACCGTCCGGCCGCCCTCGCGTATCGCGAAGCGCAGCCCCTTGTCCATGGCGATCGGCGTGATCAGTTCCACCAACAGTTGCACGTTGTCGCCCGGCATCACCATCTCCGTGCCCTCCGGCAACTGCGCCACCCCAGTCACGTCCGTCGTCCGGAAGTAGAACTGCGGCCGGTAGCCCTTGAAGAACGGCGTGTGCCGCCCGCCCTCTTCCTTGCTGAGAACGTAGACTTCGCCCTTGAACTGCGTGTGCGGCGTGATCGAGCCCGGCTTCGCAATCACCTGCCCGCGCTCCACATCGTTCTTGTCGATGCCGCGCAGCAGCAGGCCCACGTTGTCGCCCGCCATTCCCTGGTCCAAAAGCTTCTTGAACATTTCGACGCCGGTCACCACCGTCTTCCGCGTATCCCGGAAGCCGACGATCTCCATTTCCTCGCCGACCTTGCAGATGCCTTTCTCAATTCGGCCCGTCACCACCGTGCCCCGTCCCTGGATCGAGAAGATGTCTTCGATCGGCATCAGGAACGGCTTGTCGGTCACGCGCGCCGGCATCGGGATGTAATTGTCGACCGCTTCCATCAGCTCGTCCACGGTCTTTTCCCACTGCGGCTCGCCGTTCAGCGCGCCCAGCGCCGAAACCCGCACTACCGGCAGATCGTCGCCCGGGAACTGGTAGCTCTTCAGCAGCTCGCGGACTTCCAACTCCACCAGGTCGAGCAGTTCCGGATCGTCCACCATGTCCACTTTGTTCATCGCCACTACGATGAACGGCACACCCACCTGCCGCGCCAGCAGCACGTGTTCGCGCGTCTGGGGCATGGGGCCGTCGGTCGCCGCCACCACCAGGATGGCGCCGTCCATCTGCGCCGCGCCGGTGATCATGTTCTTGATGTAGTCGGCGTGTCCCGGGCAGTCCACGTGGGCGTAGTGCCGGTTGGCGGTCTCGTACTCGATGTGCGCCACCGCAATCGTGATCCCGCGGGCTTTTTCTTCCGGCGCATTGTCGATCGAATCGAAGCTCCGGAACTTCACTTTCGGATTGTGCTTGGCCAGCACCTTCGTGATCGCCGCCGTCAGGGTGGTCTTGCCGTGATCGATGTGCCCGATCGTCCCGATATTTACGTGCGGCTTGCTACGGTCGAACTTTTCTTTTGCCATAAGAAAAACCCAATCTCCTTATCTCGTAATCTTGCCCTGAACTTTGTTCACGATCTCTTCCGAGATCCCGGACGGCACTTCTTCATACTTGCCGAAGTGCATTGTGAAACTACCTCGGCCCTGCGTCCGCGAGCGAAGCTCGGTCGCATAGCCGAACATTTCCGAGAGCGGCACCATCGACTTGATAATCTGAGTGGTCCCGCGCAATTGCATTCCCTCGATTCGCCCGCGGCGGGAATTCAGATCGCCGATGACGTCGCCCATGTACTGTTCCGGTACCACGACTTCCACCGCCATGATCGGTTCGAGCAGTACCGGTTTCGCCCTTCTGGCGGCTTCCTTGATCGCCAGCGAACCCGCGATCTTGAAGGCCATTTCCGAGGAGTCAACCTCGTGATAGCTGCCGTCGTAGAGCGTTACTTTCACGTCAGACATCGGGAAGCCCGCCAGGATACCGCCTTCCAGCGCTTCCTTGATCCCGACCTCGGTCGGATTGATGAATTCCTTCGGCACCGTTCCGCCGTAGACTTCGTTCACGAACTCGAAACCCGTTCCGGACGGCAGCGGCTCCACCCGAATCTTGACGTGGCCGTATTGCCCGCGGCCCCCCGACTGGCGCACGTGGCGTCCTTCGGCTTCCGCCTTCTTGCGGATGGTTTCGCGATACGCGACCTGCGGCTTGCCGACATTGGCGCCGACGCCGAATTCGCGCATCATCCGGTCCACGATGATCTCGAGGTGCAACTCGCCCATTCCCGAAAGAATGGTCTGCCCGGTTTCGGGATCCGTATTGACGCGGAAGGTGGGGTCCTCCTGCGCCAGTTTCTGAATCGCCAGCCCCATCTTCTCCTGGTCGGCCTTGGTCTTCGGTTCCACGGCCAACTGGATCACCGGGGTCGGGAAGTCGATCGACTCCAGCACGATCGGATGATCGTCATCGCAGATCGTGTCGCCGGTCGAAACCGTCCTCAGCCCGACCGCCGCGCAGATGTCTCCCGCCAGGATCTCCTGGATCTCTTCCCGCTTGTTGGCGTGCATTCGGAGCAGGCGCCCGATGCGCTCTCTCCGCGACTTCGCCACGTTGTAAACCGAATCGCCGGACTTCAGCGTTCCCGAATAAACCCGGAAAAACGCCAGCTGGCCGACATAAGGATCGGTCATGATCTTGAAAACCAGCGCCGAGAAGGGATCGCTGTCGGAAGCCCGCCGCGTCAAAGTCTTCTCGGAATCGTCCACCGACGTGCCTTCCACCGGAGGGATGTCCAGCGGGGAGGGCAGGTAATCCACTACCGCATCGAGCATCGTCTGGACGCCCTTGTTCTTGAATGCGGTGCCGCAGATCACGGGGAAGATCTTCAGAGCGATCGTCGCCTTGCGAATGCCCGCGCGAATCTCGTCGTTCGAAATCGCCTGCCCTTCGATGAACTTCTCGAAGAGCTTGTCGTCGAACTCGGAGATCGCCTCGATCATCTTTTCGCGGAATTCCTTGGCCTTCTGCACCAGGTCCGCGGGGATCTCGGTGATGTCGAACTGGGCGCCGAGCGTCTCGTCGTGCCAGACCACGGCCTTCATTTCCACCAGGTCCACGATGCCCTTGAACTGGTCCTCGGCGCCGATGGGAATCTGGATCGCAACCGGCCGGCACTTCAGCCGCTCCACGATCGTATCCACCGAGTGGTAGAAATCCGCGCCCACGCGGTCCATCTTATTGATGAAACAGAGGCGCGGAACGTCGTACTTGTCGGCCTGACGCCATACGGTCTCGGACTGGGGTTGCACGCCGGCGACGGCGTCGAATACCGCCACCGCCCCATCCAGCACACGAAGGCTGCGCTCTACTTCAGCGGTGAAGTCCACGTGCCCGGGAGTATCGATGATGTTGATCTGGATGTCACGCCATTCACAGGTGGTGGCAGCCGACGTAATCGTGATGCCGCGCTCCTGCTCCTGCTCCATCCAGTCCATGGTGGCCGTGCCCTCATGGACCTCGCCCAGCTTGTGCGTACGTCCCGTGTAATACAAGATTCGCTCAGTGGTGGTGGTCTTACCGGCATCGATATGTGCGGCGATGCCGATGTTCCTCATCCTTTCGAGCGGGACCGTTCTTGGCAAAACCTTAGCTCCTCTATTCCTCGGTTACCACCGGTAATGCGCAAAGGCCTTGTTTGCCTCGGCCATGCGGTGTACATCGTCTCTCTTCTTGATCGCGCCGCCCCTGAGGTTCGACGCATCGTTCAACTCGTTCGCCAACCTCTCCGCCATGCCCTTCTCGGGACGCGAGCGGGCGTTGCCGATGATCCAGCGCATCGCCAGCGAGGTGCGCCGGTTCTGCGGGACTTCGATCGGCACCTGGTAGTTGGCGCCGCCCACGCGCCGCGTCTTCACTTCGAGCAGCGGCTTGGCGTTCTCCACCGCCTTCTTGAACGCCTTCAGCGGATCGTCGCTGGTCCGCTCCCGGAGCTTGTCCATGGCGTCATAAAAGATGCCCTGGGCGGTGTTCTTCTTTCCCTCCCACATCATCGAGTTGACGAACTTCTCGACCAGGGTGGAATTGTAGACGGGATCCGGCACTACCTCACGAATAACGGCTCTTCTTCTACGTGGCATACGTTACCTACGATTTAGGCCTCTTGGCCCCGTATTTCGACCTGCCCTGCCGGCGGTTCGCCACCCCGGCCGTATCCAGCGCTCCGCGGATCACGTGGTAGCGGACACCCGGAAGATCCTTCACGCGGCCCCCGCGGATCAGCACGATCGAGTGCTCCTGCAGGTTGTGCCCAACCCCTGGAATATAGGTGGTGACTTCGATTCCGTTAGTCAGCCGGACACGCGCCACTTTCCGCAGCGCCGAATTCGGCTTCTTGGGGGTGGAAGTGTATACTCGCGTGCAAACTCCACGCTTCTGGGGGCAGCTGTTCAGCGCCGGGCTGGAGGTCTTCCAGGCTGGCGGTTTGCGCCCTCTACGCACAAGTTGGTTAAACGTCGGCACGAATTTCCTCTTCGCGATTTAAATCTTTAAAGGTGGTGAAACCCACCAAACGACCGGGCTCCCAAAAAGAGAACCCAGAAACTTAGGTCGCAACCAGCGAGGATTACTTTGCTTCTTTGGACAGGCCCATGTTCCAGTCGGCGTTACCGGTAGAACCTCGGGGCCTCACCCCCGGACGGACTCGTTACATACGAGTGGTAGCACAGGAGTAGAAAGCTTGCTCTCGCGAAACATTCCAATATTAACTGAAGTGTGGGCAAGAGTGCAACTGGGGAGTGGTGTTTATGCGGCTTTCACCGCGATCCATGTGAGATGATCTTGATTCCATGTTAACAAGGACTCTCCTGGCGGCCGCCATGCTGGTGTCGGCGCTGGGCGCGCAGCCCCGCCAACGGCGAAGTTTCGATCGGGACTGGAGATTCCACCTGGGGAACGTCCCGGGCGCCGAGCAGCCCGCCTTCGCGGACCGCGACTGGCTGCGGCTCGATGTGCCGCACGATTGGTCGATCGAGGGCCCCTACAGCCCCGAAAACGCCAGCGGAACGGGCTACCTCCCCGGCGGCATCGGATGGTATCGAAAGGAGTTCCCGATCGCGGCGGACCGGCGGGGACGGCGCGTAGTCGTGGAATTCGACGGCGTCTACCGCGACAGCGACGTCTGGATCAACGGCCACCACGCAGGGCACAGGCCTTACGGCTACTCCTCATTCGCCTACGACCTCACCCCCTGGATCAACTACGGAGCGAAGACAAACGTCCTCGCGGTCCGGGTGGACCACAGCCAGGCGGCCGATTCCCGCTGGTACACGGGTTCGGGAATCTATCGAAACGTCTGGCTGACGCTGACCGGGCCGGTTCACGTGGATCACTGGGGCACCTATCTTTATACGCCCGCAGTCCGGGATACCGATGCCCTGGTCTCCGTGGAAGCCGCCGTGGTGAACGAATCCGCCGCGGCCGCCGCGGTACGGGTCGAGACCCTGGTGGCGGAAGGCTCCGCGCCGATCGTGGGCGAAGCCCATATCGCCGCCGGGGCGACCTACCGCTTCACGCTACAGGGACCGCTCGCGAACCCCAGGCTTTGGACTCTCGACGACCCCTACCTATATACGGCCCTAACCCGCGTCTTCGTGAACGGAACCCTCGCCGACGAGTACCGGACCCCGTTCGGAATCCGCACCCTGCGCTTCGATCCCAACCTGGGCTTCTTCCTCAACGGTAAGGCGCTGAAATTCAAAGGCGTCTGCATCCACCATGACCTCGGCGCACTGGGCGCGGCATTCTCGGAGGCCGCCCTCGAGCGGCGGCTGCGCGCGTTGAAGAGCGTTGGAGTCAACGCCATCCGCTGCTCCCATAATCCAATGGCGCCGGAACTCTACGACCTGTGCGATCGCCTCGGCCTGATGGTGATGGACGAGGCCTTCGACGAGTGGACCTCCGGCAAGAAGAAATGGATCCACGGCCGGAACGTCGGGGCCCCCAGCCTGGACGGCTACCACGAAGCCTTCGCCGAATGGTCGGTGCGCGATGTCGAGGACATGGTGCGGCGCGACCGCAATCACCCTTCGATTGTCATGTGGAGCATCGGAAACGAGATCGACTATCCGGGCGACCCGTTCGGACACCCGCGCGGGCGCGACGGGCTGAAGCCGGGGATGCTCGACGGCAACATGCTGCCCTCGATCGCACGGACCCTGGTCGCGGCCGTCAAGCGGCTCGACGGCACGCGGCCGGTTACCCAGGCGTTGGCCGACATCAATGCCTCGAACGCCACCGGGCTGGCCGGATTGCTCGACATCGCCGGCTACAACTACCTGGAGCAGTTTTATGAACGCGACCACGCGGCATACCCGGAGCGGATCATCCTGGGCAGCGAGAACTCCATATCACCCGCGGCGTGGCGCCCGGTCGCGGCGAACCCGTGGGTGCTGGGCCAGTTCCTGTGGACCGGAGTCGATTTTCTGGGCGAGGCCGGGCAGTATCCGTTGCGCGGCAGTGCGTCCGGGCTGTTCGACCTGATCGGGTTTCCCAAGCCGCAAGCCTACCTGCGCGCGGCCCTCTGGAGCGACAAGCCGATGGTGTACGCCGCCGTCCAGCAGGGGCGCGGGGCGGTGGAACATTGGAACTGGCAGAATGACTCGCGGCCCGCGCTGCCCGTCGTGGTCTATACCAATTGCGATTCCGCCGAACTCTTCCTGAACGGCCGCTCCCTGGGAGAGAAGACCGTCAGCGACCGGGCGTTGCCGGTTCTCCAGTGGGAAGTGCGGAACGAACCCGGCGTGCTGCTGGCGGTCGGGAAGCATGCGGGGACGGAGGCGGCGCGGTTCGAACTTGCCACGGCCGCGGAAGCCGCCGGCCTGCGGATCGTGCCGGACGCAGTCGATCCCACGCACGTCGAGATTCAGGTGGTGGATGCCGCCGGCCGGCGCGTCTACCGCGCGACGAACGAGATCGAGGTGCAGGTCACCGGCGGAGAACTCACCGCCGTGGACAACGCCGATCTACGCGACACCAGCCCGGTCCGCGCGAACCGGCGGAAGGCGTTTCAGGGCCGCATCCTGGCGATCGTCCGCCGCTCCGGAAATGGACCGCTTACGCTCCGGGCCTCGGCGCCTGGCCTGAAAGCGGCCGAGGCACCCTTGTAGGGTAGGCCTCCTGGCCTGGCCAGGTGTGCAGAGCGCGCCTTCGGCGCGTGGGCCGGCCCGGTTCTTTACTGAATCGGGCACGTCGGCGCCAGCCCGGGGCTCCCATACCGATTGGAACCGCCGGTGCAGTAGACCTGATTCGGCTAATTGAGCTGTTGGGCAGGCCGCGCCGCAGCCGGCCATGGTCGGCTCGCGGTAAGGGGAGGTGGGGCAGGCCTCCCGGCCTGCCCCACTTGTTACTTAATCGGGACAATCACCTGGTAGTTATCCGAGTAGTCGGCGCTAACTTCCAGAGTGTGACGCCGCTGCTCAACCCGCTCGGGATCGCCACGTTGATCTGATACAACCCCGCCCACGTCGGCGCCAACCCGGGGCTCCCGTGCCGGTTGGAACCGCCGGCGCAGTAGACCTGATTCGGCTAATTGAGCTGTTGAGCCGGCCGCGCCGTAGCCGGCCATGGTCGGCTCGCGGTAAGGGGAGGTGGGGCAGGCCAGGAGGCCTGGCCAGGAGGCCTGCCCCACTTGTTACTTGATCGGGACAATCACCTGGTAGTTATCCGAGTAGTCGGTGCTAACTTCCAGAGTGTGATCGCCGCTGCTCAACCCGCTCGGGATCGCCACGTTGATCTGATACAACCCCGCCCACGTCGGCGCCAACCCGGGGCTCCCGTGCCGGTTGGAACCGCCGGCGCAGTAGACCTGATTCGTCTAATTGAGCTGTTGAGCCGGCCGCGCAGTAGCCGGCCACGGTCGGCTCGCGGTAAGGGGGGTGGGGCAGGCCTCCCGGCCTGCCCGGGTTTGACTTCATGTGCGAACCGGGCAGGCCAGGAGGCCTGCCCCACTTGCTACTTAATCGGGACAATCACCTGGTAGTTATCCGAGTAGTCGGTGCTAACTTCCAGAGTGTGATCGCCGCTGCTCAACCCGCTCGGGATCGCCACGTTGATCTGATACAACCCCGCCCAGGTCGGCGCCAAGCCGGAGAACTGCACCGTTAGAGGCGCACCGTCGATGGAGACGGTCACGGTGTTGTCGGTGGTGCTGAGCGTGGTGCTGGGCGCTCCCGTACCGGTTGGAACCGCCGGCGTGACGGTGCCAAGGCCGGTGCAGTAGACCTGAATGGTCTCACCCGCGAATGCGGGACTGGACTCGCTAACCAGGTTGTAATCCTGATGCAGAATGGCACCCACCCCGATTCCGCCCGATGGCACGGTGTAAACGCCGGGATCGGTCGGCCCGCTGTAGACTACCGTGCTGTTGGGAATGTTGGTCACCTGGATCTGCAGCGGAGTCCCGTCGGACGGCGCGGAGTACGGGATGATGGCGTTGATCTGAGTCGGGCTGACATACGAGATCGGCGCCGGCGTACCGTTCACGGTCACCTGCACACCACCCAGGGTGGTTTGGAACGGAAGCGCGGAACTGAGGGCGGTGTTCGTGAAGCCGTTGCCGTAAAGGGTGATGAACTCGCCCGGAGCGAATGAATTCGTAAAGGGCATACTGCTGGCGCCGTTCACGATGCCCTGGGGATTCAGGTAATTTCCGCTGAGGTTCATGGGCACCGATTTCGAGTAAAGCTCGAGCTGATAATTCGTGCCCCTGCCTGCGCCGATCACGAAGTTGCCGCCCCCGCCGTTCGCCCAATAGGAATCCGACAAGGTCTCAATCCCGTTGGTGTCGAAGTTGAACTGGAACAGGTAGGTGGAGTCGTAGGTTCCGAAAACATCTGAATTGAGCTGCTCGTGCGCCAATTCGTTTTGCGCGCTCACCATGTTCGACGAACCCTGCTCGCCATAGACGCCGTCGGCGCTGGTCCCGGCTACATAGTTCTCGAGATAGCCGGTAAAGTAGATGCCGCTCAGGGGCGAGGGAGTCGCCTTGACGCCGATGACCATGTCGAAGGCAGTGGCCCCGCCTGCGATGAAGATGCTCCCATCCGGAGAGGCGTACAGGGTCTTGTTTCCGCTCAACAGGGTGTTGGCCGGACTGACCCCGGCAGGCGCCGGAAATACAAGCGTGCCGCTGCCGTTGGCGGTCACGGTATACGTTGCTCCGGCGGTGGTCTGGCTGGTATCGGCGTTGTTCAGGTTCTGCGCGGTACCGGTGATGGTCACATTGCCGAGACCGCCCTTACCGTCGGGGTTGATGGTAAAGAAAGTGTCGCGGCTTTGCGTAACGTCCCCGCCCAGAAACTCCAGGCTGCCCACGCGATAGGTGCCGCTGAGGGTGGAGACGGAAGCACCGGAGCCGGCCTTCACGGCCACGAAAAGGTCGCTGTAATAAGTGAACGTGCTGCTGGCCGTAACCACACCGTTCCCCAGGCCGCCGGATAAGCAGGTGTCGGGGTTGTAGCAGCTGCTCAGTTTTCCGCTGGAGGTCGTGTCGAATGGATTGGTCAGCTGGACCATGCCGTTGGGCAGGACGTTGTACTGGCCGCTGGTCAGGAATTTCAGACTGGTGGAAGCCGACGCTCCGGTCCCGGACACGGTGAATCCACCGTTTCCGTCGAACGTAACGGTGCCTGAGAAACTGACGGCACTATCGGCGGGATTGGTGTTCACCCCCAAATACCGGACGTTGTAAGCGCCGGACAATGACCCCTGGGTGGGAGGCTGCGCAAGCGATATCCCGGCCGACGCAAGCATACCGGCCGCGATGACTGCAATTGAATGGCGTACCATGATCGAATCATAACAGCAGCTATGGGTGTGGGTGTGAGAACACACTGTGATTCGCCGTACAGGCGGTGGCTCGAAACGGCCCGGCTACTCCGCATTTCCCGCCGAAATACCCTGCGTGCATGGCAGCGCTTTTCCCCCGCAATCCATCCAAATAGATAGGTGAAACGAGTTCACACGAAAGGAGAAAAGGAGCTATGAAATTCGATCGAATTCTAATGAGCTGCGCCTGCGCGCTGCTGATGGCGGCACCCGCTGCGTTTGCCGCGGAGCGGTGCGAGTGCGTGGCTGGAAAACCCTCGGCGGCATCGTACACGTGGAATTTCCAGCGCGAGGCGAATCAACTGATTCAGCGGATTCAGGACCAGGCTTCTCGCGCCGCGGTGCACGCCGCGAAGCTGCAGAGCTATGCGGACAGCCCGGATTTGAGCTGGCAAATTCATGCCGCGCAACTTTCCTCGCTTAAGGGCGAAATCAACGATATGGGGCAGGAGCTGTGCCGGCTCGAGACGATCCGCAGTGCGGTGGCGCCCTGGCAGCAGCAAACCATCAAGCGCATCGCGACGGACATCGTGTTGATGGCCGATAACGCCGACGACGCGATCCACTACGTCACCAGCCACCAGCGATATCTATGGAATCCCACCTACCAGAAATACACGGATAATCTTGCCGGTCTTTCCACCAATTTGCAGACGACTACCGGCAGAGCCGTGGAATTTTCCCGCGTGCGCGCGAAAGATCGCGAATTGCGGCAGGAGATGGAAACGAGTTCTTCCTCGTAGCGTTGGCCGAAGCCCTGCGCTAAGGAAGCCGGGTTTCACCCCTGAGATGCAGGTCGATGCCGCGCGCGGCCTTGCGGCCTTCGGCAATCGCCCAGACGACGAGCGACTGCCCGCGCCGCATATCGCCGGCGGCGAAAACCCCGGGGACGGAGGTCATGTGATGTTCATCCGTGGCCACGTTTCCCCGGCCATCGAGTTTCACCCCGAGCTGCTCGATCATCCCGTTCTTCACCGGTCCGGTGAACCCCATCGCCAACAGAACCAAGTCCGCATCGAGCGTGAATTCCGTGCCGGCCTGCGGCTCGAATTTGGGCGGCGGGCCGACCCGCATGGCGTGCAGTTTCTGAACCCGGCCTTCGCCGGAGAAGCGCACCGTGGACACGCTCCAATCGCGGATGCCGCCTTCTTCATGCGAGCTTTCGACACGCAGTTGCATGGGCCAGAGCGGCCAGGGTGTGGAGGGCGCGCGGCTATCCGGCGGCTTCGGCATCAGTTCGAACTGGGTCACCGAGAGCGCCTTCTGACGATGGCTGGTTCCGAGGCAGTCCGCGCCGGTATCGCCGCCGCCGATGATCACCACGCGCTTCCCCGTGGCGAGGATCTGGTCCATCACCACGTCGCCTTCGCAGCGCCGGTTCTGCTGCGGCAGAAACTCCATCGCGAAATGGATGCCCGCGAGTTCGCGGCCGGGTACGTTGAGATCGCGAGGGTGCTCGGCGCCGCCGGAGAGCAGGATGGCGTCGAACTCCTTGCGCAGGTCTTCCACCGGGACGTTCCCACCGACGTGGGAGTTGGGCTGGAACCGCACCCCTTCCGCGCGCATCTGTTCGAGGCGGCGGTCGATGAGGTGCTTCTCCATCTTGAAGTTCGGAATGCCGTAGCGCAGTAGGCCGCCGATCCGGTCATTCTTCTCGAACACCGTGACGTCGTGCCCGGCGCGCGCCAGTTGCTGAGCGGCGGCCAGGCCGGCCGGGCCGGATCCGATCACAGCGACGCGCTTTCCGGAGCGAACGGCCGCCCGCTCGGGCTTGATGAAGCCTTCGTCAAAGGCGCGGTCGATGATGGTCTTTTCGATCTGCTTGATGGTGACCGGCGGTTCGTTGATGCCGAGCACGCAGGACGCTTCGCAGGGGGCCGGGCAGACGCGCCCGGTGAACTCCGGGAAGTTGTTGGTGGCGTGCAACTGCCGCACTGCTTCGTGCCAGCGCCCGCGGTAGACCAGGTCGTTCCAATCGGGAATCAGGTTCGTGAGCGGGCAGCCGGTGTGGCAGAACGGAACGCCGCAATCCATGCAGCGGGCTCCCTGCGTTTCCACGGCTTCGAGCGGCATCGGCTGGTAGATCTCGAACCAGTCGTTGACGCGCTCGGCGGGCGGGCGGCGCGGCGCCACCTCCCGCGTGTACTCCATGAAGCCGGTAACCTTACCCACGCGCGGCCTCCAGTTGGGTGGTTCCCACAGTCACCGGTTCGGTGTAAGTCGCGAGCGAGCGCCCCGCCGCCTTGAGCACCCGCTTGTATTCGTGGGGGAAGATCTTGATGAACTTCTCCTGCATGCTGTCCCAGTTCTCCAGAATCCACTGGCCTCGCGGGCTGTTGGTGTGCTCCACATGCCGCGAGATCAGGGCGTAAAGCGCCTCGGCGTCCTGCGGGCTGACCGGCTCCAGATCGACGGCGGACTTATTGCAGCGCCGCTCCGCGAAGTCGCCCTTCTCGTCCAATACGTAGGCGAGCCCGCCGCTCATCCCGGCCGCGAAGTTGCGCCCGGTCTTTCCGAGCACCACCACCAGGCCCCTGGTCATGTACTCGCAGCCGTGGTCGCCCAAGCCTTCCACTACCGCAGTCGCGCCGGAATTGCGGACCGCGAAGCGCTCGCCGGCGCGGCCGTTGAAGTACGCCTCGCCGCTGGTCGCGCCGTAAAGCGCCACGTTGCCGATGATGATGTTCTCTTCGGGAAGGAACGTGGAGCCGCGCGGCGGGTAGACCACCAGCCGTCCGCCGGAAAGCCCCTTGCCGACGTAATCGTTGGCGTCGCCTTCGAGTTCGAGGGTCACGCCTTTGGCCAGAAACGCGCCGAAGCTCTGTCCGGCCGAGCCCGTGAACTGGAAATGGATCGTGTTGTCCGGCAGGCCTTCGGAGCCGTAGCGCCGCGCGATCTCGCCCGAAAGCATGGCGCCGACCGTGCGGTGTACGTTGCGGATCGGCAGCTTGATCTCAATCGGGGTGCGGCTTTCGAGCGCCTCGCGGGCGTGGTCGATGAGCTTGTAGTCGAGCGCCTGGTCGAGCCCGTGATCCTGCTTCTGCACGCAGCGCCTGGCAATGCGGCCCGGCATCTTGGGCTTGTACAGGATCATGGAAAGGTCGAGCCCCTTGGCCTTCCAGTGCTCGATCGCCTGCCGCGCATCCAGCATGTCCACGCGGCCCACCATCTCATCGAAGTTGCGGAACCCCATCGCCGCCATGTGGCGCCGCACCTGCTCGGCGATGAAGAAGAAGAAGTTGATGACGTGCTCCGGCTGCCCCTGGAACTTCGCGCGCAGCGCGGGGTCCTGAGTCGCGATGCCCACCGGGCAGGTGTTCAGGTGGCACTTCCGCATCATGATGCAGCCCATCGCCACCAGCGGAGCCGTCGAGAAGCCGAACTCCTCGGCTCCCAGCAGCGCCGCGATCACCACGTCGCGCCCGGTTTGCAGCTTGCCGTCGGTCTGCACGCGAATGCGTCCGCGGAGATCGTTCATCACCAGCACCTGGTGCGTCTCGGCCAGCCCGAGTTCCCACGGCACGCCGGCGTGCTTGATGGAGCTGAGCGGCGAAGCTCCAGTGCCGCCACTGTCGCCCGAGATCAGGACCAGGTCCGCGTGCGCTTTGGCCACGCCGGCGGCGACCGTTCCAACCCCGACCTCGGCCACCAGCTTCACCGAAATCCGCGCCTTGGGATTGACGTTCTTCAGGTCGTAGATCAATTGCGCGAGGTCTTCGATGGAATAGATATCGTGGTGCGGAGGCGGCGAAATCAGCCCCACTCCGGGGATCGAGTGCCGCACGCGCGCGATCGTCTCGTCCACTTTGTGTCCGGGGAGCTGCCCCCCTTCGCCCGGCTTGGCGCCCTGCGCCATTTTGATCTGCAGCTCGTCGGCGTTCACCAGGTAGTTCGTGGTGACCCCGAACCGGGCCGACGCCACCTGCTTGATGGCGCTGCGGCGATTGTCGGCGAAGCGCTCTTCGTCTTCCCCGCCCTCGCCCGTGTTCGATTTGCCGCCGATGCGGTTCATCGCCTTGGCCAGGGTTTCATGCGCTTCCTTGGAGATCGACCCGAACGACATCGCCCCCGTGGCAAAGCGCCTGACGATCTCGGAGGCCGGCTCCACCTGGTCGAGCGGTACCGGCTCGGTTCCCGGCTTGATGGCCAGCAGCCCGCGCAGCGTGCACAGGTGCTGATTCTGGTTGTCGAGAAGGTCGGTGTACTCCTGGAACGTCTGGAAGCTCTCCTGCTTCACCGCATGCTGCAGCTTGGCGATGGTCTGCGGGTTGAACAGGTGGTATTCTCCGCGGGCGCGGTATTGGTAGTTGCCGCCCACCGCCAGTTCCGTGTCCGATTCGGTCAGCGGCTGGAACGCGTAGCGGTGTTTCTGGATGGCCTCTTCGGCGATGACGTCGAGCCCGATACCCTCGATGCGCGACGCCGTGCCGGTGAAATACTGGTCCACCAGTTTCTTGCTCAGTCCGATAGCTTCGAACACCTGCGCGCCGCGGTAGCTCTGCAGCGTGGAGATGCCCATTTTCGAGAACGTCTTCATGAGGCCCTTATCGATGGCCTTGATGAAGTGATCCACGTGCTCCGTCCCCACGGTCTCGAGAGCAAGGTAGGGATTGATGGCGCTCGCGCCATACCCGATCAGCAGCGCGCAGTGCATGACCTCGCGCGGCTCGCCCGATTCGATGATCAGCGCCACCTGCGTGCGGGTCTCTTCGCGCACCAGGTGATTGTGCACGGCCGTGAGCGCGAGCAGGCTGGGGATCGGCGCGTAGTCTTCATCCAAACCGCGGTCGGACAGGATGAGCAGCGTATAGCCCGACTGAATCGCGTGGGATGCCTGACGGCAGAGTTGCTTGAGCGCGCGCTCCAACCCCTTGCCGCCCGCTTCGACCGGGAACAGCGTGGGGATGGTGGTGGCCAGGAAGTCGCCCTGTGAAACGCGGCGCAGCTTTTCGAGATCGCGATTCGTCAGGATCGGCTGCTTCAATTTCAGCGTGTGGCAGTGCTGCGGGGTCTCCGCCAGAATGTTGCGCTCGGTGCCGATGTAGCTGGTAAGCGACATCACCATCTCTTCGCGGATGGGGTCGATCGGCGGATTCGTCACCTGCGCGAACAACTGTTTGAAGTAGTTGAACAGCGGCTGCGGCTTGTCCGAAAGGCACGCAAGCGGCGTGTCGGCGCCCATTGAGCCGATCGGTTCCTCGCCCTTTTCGGCCATCGGCCCGAGGATCATTTTGAGATCCTCGTCGGTGTAGCCGAACGCCCGCTGGCGGACCAGCAGGGTGGCCGGATCGGTCGAAATTTCGCGCTGCGGGTCGGCCAGCGATTCCAGCGTGATCTGGTTTTCCTTGATCCACAACTGGTAGGGGTTGCGTCCGTACAGTTGCGCCTTGAGTTCCCGGTCGGAGACGATACGGCCCTGTTCGGTATCCACCAGCAGCATCTTGCCGGGTTGCAGCCGGCCTTTCAGCTTCACGTCTTCCGGCTTGACGGGGAGGACGCCGGTTTCCGAAGCCATGATCACCAGGTCGTCCTTCGTGACCAGGTAGCGCGCCGGCCGCAGTCCGTTGCGGTCGAGCACAGCGCCGATAGAGCGGCCGTCCGTGAACGCCACGGCGGCGGGCCCGTCCCACGGCTCCATCAGCGACGCGTGGTACTCGTAAAACGCCCGCTTCTGCGGGTTCATGTGCTGGTTCTTGGACCACGCTTCGGGGATCAGCATCGCCATGGCGTGCTGGATCGACCGGCCCGACATCAGCAGCAATTCGAGCGCGTTATCGAAGGCGGCGGAATCGCTGCCGCCCGGCTGGATGATCGGGAAGAGCTTTTTAATGTCCTTGCCGAAGAGCGGCGAAGCCAGCACGGACTGGCGGGCGTTCATCCAGTTCACGTTGCCGCGCAGGGTGTTGATCTCTCCGTTATGCGCGACGTACCGGAACGGGTGCGCCAGTTGCCAGGTCGGGAAGGTATTGGTGGAGAAGCGCTGGTGCACCAGGCACAACGCCGACATGACATCCGGATCGCTCAGCTCCGGGTAGAAATTGGCGATCTGCGGGGCCAGCAGCAGACCCTTGTAAATGATGGTGCGGGCGGAAAGCGAGGGGACGTAGAAGAACTCCTTGTCCTCGATATCCGACGCCGCGATTTCCGATTCCGCGCGCTTGCGGATCACGTAGAGCTTGCGCTCCAACTGGTCTTCACTCATGCCCTTGGCGCGGCCCACGAACATCTGCTCGATGTAGGGCTGCGAAACGCGCGCGACGCGGCCGATTGCCGAGCCCTCGATCGGCGTATCGCGCCAGCCGAGCACGCTGAGCCCTTCTTCCGCGACGATGCGCTCGATGATGCCTTCGCACTCCAGGCGGGGGCGCGGTTCCACCGGCAGGAAGACCATTCCGACCCCGTACTCGCCCGCCGGCGGCAGCGTGAAGCCGAGTTTGCCGCATTCCCGGACGAAAAACTTGTGCGGGATCTGGATCAGCACCCCGGCGCCGTCGCCGGTCTCGGGGTCGCAGCCGCATGCGCCGCGATGCGTCAGGTTGATCAGAACCTGAATGCCCTTGGTAATGATGTCGTGAGATTTCCGGCCGCTGATGTGCGAAACGAAGCCAATCCCGCAGGCATCGTGCTCATAACGGGGGTCGTATAGCCCTTGGGCCGGGGGTAAACCGCTACCGACAGAGTGTTGGTCCATAGTTTTGTTACCAGGAACCCGCTTCCAGGAGGGTAATCCTTGGCGGCTTCGTGCTAGATACGGTGGTCGCCTTGGATCTCAGTGTATCAGCGGCGTTACTATTAGGCAACAAAAAATTCTTTGTGCTGGATTATCAGAATTTCTTATGTTAGGCTGGGTTCGATGGCAGCATGGGAACTCAAGCTTTTCAAAGAGATAGCAGCTACGAAGAGCATGAGTAAAGGCGCGGCGCATTGCGGGGTTAGCCAATCGGCGGCAAGCCAGCACGTCCAGGAGGTGGAACGCCGCCTGGGAGTGCCCTTGTTCGACCGCAGCAAGCGCCCGTTAGAACTGACAGCCGCCGGCAAGCTCTACTCCGATTATTGCCGCGACGTTTTGCGGCGGGAGGACGAACTGGCGCTCGCGCTCGACACCCTGAAAGGGGATGCCGAGGGCTGCGTGCGGGTGGCTTCGATCTACTCGATCGGCCTTTCCGAGATGAGCCGCCTGCGCGAGGAGTTCGCCGCCCGTTACCCGAACGCCCGCCTCGAAGTGGACTACATGCGGCCCGAAAAGGTCTACGAAGCCGTGCGCGACGATACGGCCGACCTGGGGCTGGTCAGCTATCCCGAACCGAGCCGCGAAATCGCCGCCATTCCGTGGCGCCACGAAGAGATGCAGGTGGCGCTGTACCCCGCCCATCCGCTGGCGGCCCGCAGCGAGGTTTTCCCGGCGGACCTGGCAGGGCAGGATTTCATCGGCTTCGACGAAGACCTTTCCATCCGCCGCGAACTCGACCGCTTCCTGCGGGCACACGGCGTGGAAATCAAGCCCGTGCTGCACTTCGATAATATTCAGATGATCAAGGAAGCCGTCGCCATCGGCACCGGGATCAGCATTCTGCCCGCCCGCACCATGCAGACCGAGATCGAGCAGGGCCGGCTGGTTGCGGCGCGGCTGAACGCTCCGGGCTTGTCGCGGCCGGTAGGCATCGTGCACCGCCGGCGCAAGAAGTTGAACCGGGCCGCGCAGGCGCTGCTCGAATTGCTGGAAGATCGGAAGCGGACGGCGGAGCCGGAGACCCCGGAACCCATACGCGCCTGACCACCTGCCGTACTGCTACGATTTGACTTGACTCCGCCACACTCCGGGCAGAAACGCGCCGTCATCATCGGGGCCGGTCCCGCCGGACTGACCGCCGCCTACGAACTGGCGAGCCGCGCGGGAGTGCGCCCGATCGTGCTCGAAAAGAGCGACTGCCTGGGCGGAATCTGCCGCACCGTCAACTACAAGGGCAACCGCATCGATATCGGCGGCCATCGCTTCTTCTCGAAATCCGACCGCGTCATGGAGTGGTGGCTCAAGATGCTGCCGGTCGAGAACGGAGGCAACGACAAGGCCATCCGGTACCACGGGATGGAGCGCACGGTTCCGAGCTCGACGGGCAGTTCCGGTCCGCAAGCGGAACGGGTCATGCTGCTGCGTCCGCGCAAGTCCCGGATCTATTACCTGCGGCGCTTTTTCGAATACCCCATTTCGCTCAGCAAAGATACGCTGTTCAAACTCGGCGCTGTGCGCGCGCTGAGAATCGGCCTGAGTTATTTGCGCAGCGCCCTGTTTCCGCTGAAGAATGAAAAGACCCTGGAGGAGTTTCTGATCAATCGCTTCGGGCGGGAACTGTATTTTCGGTTTTTCAAATCCTATACGGAAAAAGTCTGGGGCGTTCCGTGCAACCGCATCAGCGCGGAGTGGGGCGCCCAGCGCATCAAGGGCCTTTCCATCCGGGCGACGTTGCGGCACGCGTTCCGGCGCGGAAACGGGGACGGCGATATCCGCCAGAAAGGCACGGAGACCTCGCTCATCGAGCAGTTCCTTTATCCCAAATACGGACCCGGCCAGATGTGGGAAGAGGCCGCGCGCCGGGTCTGCGAACTCGGCGGCGAGATCCGGACCGGCTGGACCGTGGACCGGATTCTCACCGAAGGGCTGCGCGTGGCGGCCGTCGAAGGCGTTTGTTCCGCGACAGGAGAGCGGGCCGTTTTCGAAGGCAACTACTTCTTTTCGACCGCGCCGGTGCAGGAGATCATGCGGGCGTTCGACGTGGCGCCTCCGCCGAACGTGCTCGAGGTGTCCGACGGCCTGGTTTACCGCGACTTCATCACCGTCGGGCTCTTGGTGCGGTCCCTGCGTATCCACGACGATACACCGCAGGGCAAGCGACTGATCCGCGACAACTGGATCTACATCCAGGAGCCCGACGTAATGCTCGGCCGGCTTCAGGTCTTCAACAACTGGAGTCCTTATATGGTCGCCGACGCGGAGACCGTCTGGCTGGGGCTGGAATACTTCTGCAATCAGTCCGACGAGATCTGGAACCTTCCGGATGAGCGGATGGCCGCGTTTGCGGCGGAAGAACTGAGCCGTATCGGGATCATCGACGCGGGCGCGGTGCTGGATTCGACGGTGCTGCGGATGGAGAAGACTTACCCCGCATATTTCGGAACCTACGACCGGTTCGGCGAGATCCGCGACTACGTGGATCGATACACGAATCTGTACCTGATCGGCCGCAACGGAATGCACCGTTACAACAATCAGGACCACTCTATGCTGACCGCCATGATGGCGGTGGACGACATCATTTCAGGAAACAGCGACAAGGCCCGCTTGTGGCAGGTGAACACCGAAGCGGAGTATCACGAAGAACAGGAGCGCACGGAATGAAGAGACGGCATTTTCTGGGTGCGGCGGGCGCCGCGGGAGCGCTGCTTCAGGCGAACGACGCGCAGGCGCAGAGCGCGCCGGGACCGGTGGAGGTCCAGCCGGGAGTATGGAAGTTCAGTTTCGGCAAGTCGGAAGAGATCACGCCGGTGAAGACGCGTCGGTATCCGCCGGCCGCCGCTTCGTTGCAGGGACTTCCCAAGGTCGCCGGTTGCCCGGTGCCGGTGCGCGGATCCGGATCGAGCCGCGGCTTCCTGGTCCGGATTCCTCTCGCGCCGAACGAGATCGTTTACGGCCTCGGCCTGCAACTGCAATCGCTCATCCAACGGGGGCTGAAAAAGAAGCTGCGGGTGAATGCCGATCCCAAAATGGACACCGGCGATTCGCATGCGCCCGTGCCCTTCTACGTCACCACCGCGGGCTACGGCGTGCTGGTGGACACCGCGCGGTACGCCACCTTCTATTGCGGAAACAAGAAGCGCAAAGGCGAAGGCGGGCGCAGCGCCGACCAGGGCTCCGGAGTGGGCCCGGACGTTCTTCCCGCCGCCTATCGCCGCTACCGCGTGAACGAAGCGAGCGAGGTGCTGGTCGAAAGCCCCGTGGCCGAAGGCGTGGACGTTTACGTGTTCGGCGGGCCGACGATGCGGGAAGCCGTTCAGCGCTATAACCTGTTTTCCGGCGGGGGTCCGCTGCCGCCGCGGTGGGGCCTGGGAATCTGGTACCGCGCCAAGAGCGACTACCAGCAGGCCGAGTTGATCGCCCTGGCAGACGAATTCCGCGAGCGCCGCATTCCCTGCGACGTCATCGGACTCGAGCCGGGATGGCAGACCCACTCGTATTCGTGCTCCTACATCTGGAGCAAGAACTACCCGAAACCGGAAGAGATGCTCGCGGAAATGGCGAAGCGCAATTACCATGTGAACCTTTGGGAACACGCCTTCACGCACCCGACCTCGCCCATCTACAGCGAGCTGAAAGATCATTCCGGGGATTACGAGGTTTGGGACGGGCTGGTGCCCGATTTCCTGGATCCCGAAGCGCGCCGCATTTTCGCCGGCTACCATGAGCGGACGCTGATCGCTCCCGGCGTCTCGGGCTTCAAGATGGACGAGTGCGACAACTCGGATTTCACGGGCAACTGGTCGTTCCCGGAGATCGCGCGCTTTCCCTCGGGCGCCGACGGCGAGCAGATGCACTGCCTTTTCGGCCTGCGCTACCAGGACACTCTGCAGGCGGTTTTCGAAAAGCGCGGCTACCGATCCTACGGGCTGGTGCGGAACTCGGGCGCGCTGGCGGCGCCCTATCCGTACGTGCTCTACAGTGACCTCTACGACCACAAGGAGTTCATCCGCGGCATGGTGACGTCGGGCTTTTCCGGCCTGCTGTGGACCCCCGAACTCCGCGATGCCAAAAACCCGGAGGACCTGCTGCGCCGGCTGCAATCGGTCGTACTCTCGCCGATGGCGCTGATCAACGCGTGGTACATCAAGAATCCGCCATGGAAGCAGGTGCAGCGCGCGGAGAACAACGAAGGACGCCTGGCGCCGGGATGGGAAGAGGTGGAAGCCAAGTGCCGCGGCGTCATGGAACTCCGGATGCGCCTGCTGCCGTACCTCCATGCGGCGTTCGTCGAATATCACCGGCGCGGGTTGCCGCCGTTCCGCGCGCTGGCGATGGATTATCCGCACGACCCCGCCGCTTTGCCGCTTGACGATCAGTACATGATGGGTGCCTCGATCCTGGTGGCGCCGGCATTTGCGGGCGAACCGTCGCGGAGCGTGTACCTGCCGGAAGGCGAGTGGTTCGATTTCTGGAGCGGCCGGCGCTACCCGGGCAAGCAGCGGATCGAAGTCCGCCCGCCGCTGGAGCAGATTCCGATGTTCGTCAAGAGCGGGACGATTCTGCCGCTGGCCGAGGCGACACGCTCGACCGCGGATGGGGAAAGCTGGCGCATCGAAGCGCGGGTGTACGGCGCGAACCCGGCACCGGCGTTTCTATATGAAGACGACGGCAGCGCGCGGCCCGCGCTGGCCGAAGTGCGGCTTACGTGGGCCCGCCAGGCAGGCTCTGTAGAACGCGAAGGGCGGTCCAGCGTACGGTACGACGTTACGGGGTGGAAGACGGTGGGATAGCGGCCCGCGTCACGGCCTCCAGAACGGCTCGCGGGCGGCGATGAACTCGACGGGGACCTCGGGGACGAAGGCCTTCAGCCAGGCGGCGCAATGCTTCATGCCCGCCTGCTCGGAAACGATGTGTCCGAGCAGAATCAGCGCCTTCTTCTTCCCTGAGGCGATGGCGTCGTCGGCGTACTCCACCACCTCCCACTCGCGCGCTTCGCCGGCCACCAGAACGTCCACCTCCGGACGTCCCAAAATCTTAATGCCGCCGGGGCCGCTGGCATAGCCCCAATTGGCCGCAACGGTGCGCACCTTCAGCGACGGGTCGCCGACAACGCGCATGGCGCGGATATTCAACTTGCTCTGCATCTCGCGCGCCAGATCGCCGAGGGTCACGTTGTCGAAGCGGAAAAGCCGCGGGTTGTCGGGATCGATTCGCCTGGTCCAGCCGAGTTCTTCCGTCATCCCGGTGGCGATGCCGTCAGGACGGTGCGCGTGCCAGTGGTCGTGGAAGCGAAACACGGCCATGCCGTTCTTCTGAAGGAACCCGGCCTTGAACCGGTAGGTGGGGTCATCGGCCAGGTCCCTGGTCGCGTCTTCGTGGCTGTAGAACGTCGGTTCGTGCGTAATGACGAAGTTCCTGCCGGCGGCGGCGGCCCGCTGCACCACGTCGAGCGTCGCCATCATGGTGGTCGCGATGCCCTGCACCCGGGTATCGGGACCGCCCGCCTTGAAAGTGTCGACCGTCGGCGTCCTCCATGGCACGCCCACGTTCTTCTGGATCCGCTCCACTACGGCGCCGGCGGTCAGTGGACCACCGCTTTCCCGGGCAAGCGCCGCGGCTGTGGCTCCGGCCGCCAGAAACGATCTTCGCGTGGTGGGTTTCATGCGATCCTCCAAAGCGCAAGTCTATCAGCCCCCGGAATATAATCAACCATGCGCCTTCTTCCTTCTCTGGCCTTAGTGGCCATGGCCGGCGCGGGCACGCTCCAGGGCGCGGACGACGTCCTGACGCACGTGGCCGCGCATGCGGAGCGCTTCGGCACCGTCTCGCGGCAGATCTGGCAGACTCCCGAACTCGGCTTCCACGAGAACAAAAGTTCCGCCCTGCTCCAGCAGGAACTGCGCGCGAACGGATTCGAGGTGCAGTCCGGAGTCGCCGGCATGTCTACTGCGTTCACCGCAAGCTACGGGAGCGGTAAGCCGGTCATTGTGCTGATGGGCGAGTTCGATGCATTGCCAGGACTCTCGCAGAAGGACACGCCGGCGCAGTCGCCCGTGCAGGCCGGCGCGCCGGGACACGGATGCGGACACAACCTGCTGGGCGCCGCGTCCGCGCTGGCGGCCGTCGCCATCAAAGAACAAATGCAGGCGGCGGGCCTGAAAGGCACCATTCGCTTTTACGGCACTCCGGCGGAAGAGGGTGGCGGGGGCAAGATCTACATGCTGCACGCGGGACTCTTCCGCGACGTGGACGCCGTGCTCACCTGGCATCCGGGAGATGTCAACCGCGTGGACCTCCGCTCCATGCTGGCAAACAACGGCGGGAAGTTCCGGTTCTACGGGGTGGCATCGCATGCCGCGGCTGCCCCGGAGCGCGGCCGCTCGGCGCTGGACGGCGCCATGATCATGCTCAACGCGGTGGAGTTTCTGCGCGAGCACGTTCCGCAGGAGACGCGCATCCACTACGTGATAACAAACGGCGGCGCGGCGGCGAATATCGTTCCGGCGTTCGCGGAAGTTTCGCTCGTCGCGCGCAACCCCGACGCCGTCGTGCTGAACGGCATCTGGGAGCGCATCATGAAGTGCGCGCAGGCCGGCGCCCTCGCCTCCGAAACCCGCATGAGTTTCGAGCAGGGCACGAACTATTCCAACGTGCTTCCGAACGACACGCTGACGGAGGTGCTCAGCCGCGCCATCCGCAAGTCGGGCGGATACGAGTACAGCCCCGAGGAGCGCGCGTTCGCCGACCGGATCCAAAAGACGCTGGGAACCACGGTCCGAACTCCGGGGCCGGATGTGGTCGCGGCCGACCGCACCGAAGGCGCTGTTTCCGCATCCTCCGACGTCGGTGACGTGAGCTGGGTGGTGCCGACGGCGCAGTTCAACACCGCCACCTTCGTTCCGGGCGTTGCCGCGCATACGTGGCAGGCCGCCGCGTGCGCCGGAACGAGTATCGGGCGGAAGGGGATGGTGGTCGCCGCGCGCACCCTGGCCCTCGCCGGCGTGGAACTGCTGCAGAATCCGGCCGAGGTGCAGGCGGCGCACGATGCCTTCGAGAAGCGCCTCGAAGGACGCGCCTGGACCACCCGCATTCCCCGCGACGGAAAGCCGCCGCTGAACTACGCGATGCGGGAATAGGAATGCCGCCCGGCCGGGTTATCCTGTGAAGTGGCCCGAATTTATCCATTTCAACCTCTTCGATACACGGCGAAAGCCGGACCGCTGGGGAACAATGTCACCCAGCCTTATGACAAGATTTCCCCGGCGATGCGCAGCCGTTACCTCTCGCTCAGCCCGTACAATCTGGTGCGGGTGATCCTGGGCGAACGGGTTGACTCCGATTCCGAAATCGACAACGTCTACACGCGCGCCGCACAGCACCTGAAGGACTGGACCGGCTGCGGGATTCTGGCGAAAGACGCCGAGCCCGCCCTGTTCGCCTACTTCCAGGAATTCACGGTGCCCGATACCGGGGAACGCCTGGTGCGCAAGGGCTTCATCGGCCTCGGCGGCGTGGAGGACTACTCCGCCAACATCGTGTACCGCCACGAGCAGACGCTTTCCGGCCCCAAGAAGGACCGCAGGGAGTTGTTGCGCCACACCCACGCCCATTTCGGCCAGCTTTTCATGCTGTATCCGGACCGGGAGGGCAACATAGACAAGCTGCTGGACGACGCGGCGGCCGCGGCTCCGATCGCCGAAGTGACCGACGAGTACGGCGCGATCCACCGCGTCTGGCGGATTTCGAATGCCGCCCCGATCCAGCAACTGATGGCCGACAAGAAACTGCTGATCGCCGACGGGCACCACCGCTACGAAACAGCGCTGGCATTCCGCAACGAAAACCCCGGCCTGCCCGGAGCGGACCGCGTCATGATGACGTTCGTCAACATGTACTCGCCGGGCCTTCAGATTCTGGCCACCCACCGACTGGTGAACGGCATTCCGGCGGCGGAGCTTCCGGACGCTTTCCTGCGGAAGTGCGCGGACGATTTCGAGGTGGAGGAACTCACGTCGTTCGACCAGTTGAAGCATGCGTGGACGGAATCCGGCAGCCGCACGGCGATCGGCTCCGCCATCGGCCACAGGCTTTTCCTGCTGCGAAGCCGTATCGCCGGGAAGCAGCTTGATGTGCGCGTCTTACACGAAACGTTGCTCGGGAAAGTGCTGGGGATCGGCGAGGAGTCCGTCCGCGACGAGAAGCACCTTCGTTACATTCGCGGCTTGGATGCAGCCGTCGAAGCCGCGCGAAAGGGCGAGGCGCAGATCGCGTTTCTGCTGAAGCCGACCTCCGTCGAGCAGGTTGCGGAGACGTCGTTCGGCGGAGGCGTCATGCCGCAGAAATCCACCGACTTCTACCCCAAGCTGCTTTCCGGGCTGACGATTTACAAACTGGAAGGCTGACCGGCCTGGGGGTTCTCGAGAAATCCCCAGATGTTTTCGACCGCCATTTGCAGCCCGGCTTCGAGCGCCTCCGGGGTGATCCCGGCGCAGTGAGGCGTCAGCACCACGTTCGGAATTTGTGCAAGCGGATGCCCGGCGGGCAGCGGCTCCGCGTTGAAAACGTCCAGGCCGGCTCCGCCGACCGGGCCCGCGCGGAGCGCATCGATCAACGCCTGCTCATCGACGATCGGGCCGCGCGCGGTGTTGATCAGAATGGCGCCCGGCCTCATGGCGGCGAACCGCGCGGCGCCGATCAGGCCCCGGGTCTCGGGCGAGAGCCGTACGTGCAGGCTGATGACGTCGCTCGCGCGGCAGAGTTCGTCGAGTTCCACCAGTTCGACGCCGGGCACCAGCCGCGGGTGCACCGTCCAGGCGATCACCCGCATCCCCAACGCTCCGGCAAGCCGCGCAAATTCGCGACCGACGGCGCCCAGCCCGACCACCCCGCACACCTTCCCCCGGAGTTCGATGCCCTGGCCGCGCAGCCACTCGCCGCGGCGCACCGACGCGTCCATTTGCGGGATTCGCCGCGCCACCGCCAGCAGCAGCGCCAGCGTGTGTTCGGCAATCGAAACCGCCGAGACGCCCGGAGTGTTGGCGATCCGGATTCCGTGGCGCGCGGCGCCGGCTAAGTCGATGTGATCGGTGCCGGTGCCCCACACGGAAATCAGGCGGAGGCGCGGACAGGCCTCGAACACACGCTCCGTGAACCGCGTGCCGGAGCGGATATTGAGCACCACTTCGGCGCCGTCGAGGCGTTCGATCAGGCGGTCTTCCGAGCCGGGGAGCGTGTCGTGATAGACCAGTTGGGCGCGGGCAGCCAGTTCCGGCCATACGGCGCTCGGGGCGAGCACCGGCGGCGCGTCGTCCGGGATGTGGATCACGGGCATCAGATGATAAAGCCGCCGCTGACGTTGAGGCACTGCCCCGTGACGAACCGCGCGTCGTGCGAGCAGAGGAAGGCGACCACGCCCGCGATGTCCTCCGGCGTTCCCATTCGGCCAAGGGGATGCCTGGCGACCGCCCGGTTCAGGGTCACGGGGTTCGAGAAATGCTCCGCGGTCATGTCCGTCGCCACGTAGCCGGGCGCCACCGCGTTCACCAGGATCCGCCGCGGGGCGAGTTCGAGGGCCCAGTTCCGCGTCAGCGCGTCGATGGCCGCTTTGGCCGCGCCGTAGAGGCTTCGTCCGCCGGCCACCCCGATTCTGCCCGCGACCGAGGACACGTTGACGATTCGCCCGCCGTCGTTCAGCAGGGCCAGGGCGCACTGTGTCACCCAGAACGGCCCCTTCAAATTGGTATCGAGGATTTCATCCACGAGTTCCACGGGCGAGGAACCGAGCGGCGAGCCTTTCCAGATTCCGGCGTTGTTGACCAGGTAATCGAGCCGCCGCCCGTCCAGCTCCGCGAACATGGCGTCGATTTCCCGGAGAGAACGCAAATCGGCGCGAACCAGCGTGACGGGGCGCCCGATCGCCGCCGCCGTTTCCTCCGCCGCCGCGCGGTTGCAATGATAGTGCACAATGACGTCGGCGCCGTCCGCCGCGAGCCGTTCCGCAATGGCGCGGCCGATACCGCGCCCTCCGCCCGTAATCAGGGCCGTTCCTTCGAGCCTGGACACGCTTCAGTCTAGCCAATTCCGCAGCCGGATCGGGCGCGTACGACAATGGAATCGTGCTTCGAAAAACCTTCGCGCACGCAGCGGTAGTCGCCGGGCTCGGTTTCCTGACGGCCGCGTGCGCGTCAAAACCGCCGTCCTACGCTTCGCCGCCCGCATCGGAAGCCAACCAGCAGCCGGATAAGCTGCTCTTCGACCGGGCCGTGGACGATATCGAGCACGGACATTACGAACGAGCCCGCCTGGCGCTCCAGACCCTGGTGAACACCTACCCCTCGAGCGAGTACCTGCCCCAGGCGGAACTGGCGATTGCGGACAGTTGGTATCGCGAAGGAACCGCGCAGTCACTGATGCAGGCCGGGGCGGAGTGCCGGCAGGTGATCGGGCAGTTCCCGACGAGCCCCTCCGCCTCGCAGGCCGCGCAGTTGATGGTCCGGATCGAAGCGGAGCTGGTGAAAAAGGGCCAAGCGGCGAAATAGCACCCGACCGCGCTACTGGCCCATCAGCGCCTTCAATTTGGCGTCCAGCTTTTTGGCTTCCGGCTCGCGGTGCAGTTTACGAAGCAGGATGGCGTAATTGCGCAGCGTCTGCGCCAGGGGCGCGGGGTCGGGAAGGGCGTTCGCCAGCGTGAGGGCTAACTTATATTGCCGCTCCGCCAGGGCATCTTCGCCCTCACCTTCGAGCGCCATGGCGAGGTTATTGAGACTGGCCACGGTCGTTTTCTTCCGGAATGCGAGCGACCGGCGGTACAACGCTTCGGCCTCCGCGAACTTGTCCTGCGAGACTAATACGACGGCCAGGTTGTCGAGCGTGGTCGCCAGCTCCGGGTTGTCCGGGCCGATGGCCGACTCCCAGATCGCCAGCGAACGGCGGTACAGCGGCTCCGCATCGGCGAACCGTTTTTCCAGGTAGTAGAGCATGCCCAACCGGTCGAGCCGTGGGGCCACGTTCGGGTGGTTGGGTCCGTCGGCGCGCTCCTGAATCGAGACCGCCAGCCGCAGCGGAGCTTCCGCCAGGGCGTAGTTTTGCTGTTCGATGAAGACCGTCGCCAGCGAATCGAGCGGCTGCACCAGCGCCGGGTCCTCGGGACCGAGGGTTCGCTGCAGGATTTCGATGGCCCGCCGGAGATTGGGCTCCGCCAGGGCATAACGCTTCTGGCCGATGTAGAAGTTGGCCAAGTCCAGGCTGTCCTTCGCGAGGTCGGGATCTTCGGTGCCTTCCGTCTCGATCCGGATCGACATCGCCCGCAGGAACTGCTTTTCCGCGTCCGGAAAACGCCCCATCGCCGTATAGAGCGAGCCCAGCAGTTTTAAATCGGGGATGACGGCGACGTTTTGGGGCCCGGATTGGGCCTCCTGGATATGAATCGAGCGCTGGTAAAGCCTCTCCGCGTCCGCATTACGTCCCATGGCGCGATAAAGGGCGGCGAGTTCCTGGATCGCGGGGAGCAATCCGGGGTCGTCCAGTGCAAGCTCCTGCTCCTTGGCTTCCAGCGCACGCCGCAGCAGCGGCTCGGCTTCGGTATACTTCCCCTGCCCCACCAGCGCGACTGCCTGGTCGCGAGGCGGCGCGGGAGTCTCTTGCGCCAGAGCCAGCCCGGCGAAGCAGATCAGCGCCAAGGCCGCTCTCTCCATTAACACCAGCATAGTCGAAACTGTGGCTTGCCTCCCATTTCGGACTATGATATCCGAGAATGAGGAGAGCGCATGGCAAGTTTAGCTCAAATCCAGGAGTTTCTGGCATCCAAGAGAATCGCCGTGGCCGGCGTGTCGCGAAATCCGCGGGACTTTACCCGGATGCTGTTCCGTGAGCTTCGCAACCGGAATTACGACGTAGTACCAGTCAACCCGAACGCACCCGAGGTGGAAGGAATCCGCTGCTTCGCCTCCATCGCGGAAGTTTCGCCCGCCGCGGACGCCGCGTTGCTGCTGACGCCGCTCGCGCTCTGCGAGCCGTTGACCGAGGAATGCGCCCGGGCAGGCATCCAAAAAGTATGGGTTTACCGCCGCAGCGCCGAGCCCGCACCCGAGGGGGTCAGCATGATTTCGGGCGAGTGCCCGTTCATGTTCCTCGAGCACACCGGCGGCATTCACCGGCTTCACGGTTTCTGCCGCAAGGTTGTGGGCAGCTATCCGAAGTAGCCGCGCGCCTCCGGACGTCCGAGGCGGTGGCTGGCTGAATTCGGCTCCACAGGTGAACGTCGCCGGCGGCTTCAATCGGTACAATAGTGGAAGCCGGGAACGTCGTTCAGTCTCGTCAAACCCTCCGGGATGGGGAGATCATCTGCCGAAAGTGTTGTGCACGCACTATTGCTGCGTTCGGAATAATGCCGGCCCGATCACGATATGAGCACCTCCGGCATAGGAATCGACTTTGGTACCACCAACAGCTCGATCGCGCGGGCGGACGCGTCCGGCGAGGTCGAACTGGCTCGATTTTCATCCGCCGCAGGGATGGTTGAGTCCTACCGCTCGTTGTTGTACCTCGATCAGGTTAAGGAACGTGGCGCTACCCGGATCAAATCCTGGAGCGGTCCGGGTGCGATTGAAGAGTACCTTTCGGCGGAGACGAAAGGCCGCTTGATTCAGTCCCTCAAATCGTTCCTGAGCAGCCGGAGCCTGAAGAGTACGGAAGTGTTCGGGCGGCGGTTGACTCTGGAAGACCTGATCTCCCGGATTTTGCGGGACCTGAGGGAGAAGGCGGAGACGCAGTTTGGCGCCAGGATCGAACGTGCGGTCGTCGGCCGTCCCGTGCGGTTTGTGTGTGCGGAAACAAACGAGGATAACCACTTCGCTGAAGATCGCCTGAGGCATGCGTTCCACGCTGCCGGATACGCGTCCGTGGAATTCGAGCTGGAGCCCGTGGCCGCGGCACAATACTACGAGTCGACGCTGGAACATGATGAACTGATCCTGATTGGGGACTTCGGCGGTGGTACGAGTGACTTTTCGCTTCTCCGGGTCGGCCCTGGCATTCGGAAACGCGGGCGGACTGCCGGCGATCTGCTGGGCAATAGCGGCGTAGGACTCGCCGGTGACGCTTTCGATGCGAAGATCGTCCGCAACCTCGTCTCACCGGCACTCGGCCGGGGATCCTCGGCGCGGTCCATGAACAAGGTCCTGCCGGCGGTCCCAAACTGGGTCTACACAAAGCTCGAGCACTGGCACCATCTCTCTTTCCTGCGTACCAACAGCACCATGAATATGCTGAAGGGGAGCATCGCTACCGCATTCGAGCCTGAGAAACTCCAGGCGTTGATCCACCTTATTCAAGAGGACCTCGGATACGAACTCCATCGCGCCGTGCAGAACGTGAAGTGCGCGCTTTCGACAAACTTGAGGGCGCCATTCCGATTCTCGGACGGCGTCGTCGAAATCGAAGCCGTAGTCGAGCAAAGTTCGTTTGAGGAGTGGATCGCGGAGGAACTCGCCAAGATCGAGTCGTGTGTCGATTCGCTCATTGCGACTTCAGGGGTGGGCCGTAAAGACGTGGATATGGTGTTCCTCACCGGCGGATCCTCGTTCGTACCGGCGGTCCGCATGATTTTCGAGACGCGCTTTGGAAACGACAAGATTCGAGCAGGAAACGAATTCACGTCGGTTGCCAGGGGCCTGGCATTGAAGGCGGCGGAGCGCGACCGGTGCGGGAGATCCGCTGAATGAGTGCGCCCGACAGGCGGCCGTTTTCGTAAAAAAATAAACCCCCGCCGCTTTGCAATCAATCAATCGTCGAGGACCGTCGAACGCAACGCCCTTACAGGCGAAGCGATCCGCCGAGGGCGTCCCGCACCAGCGATCTTGATCCCGGTGCCGGAAGTTGGTTCATGGTGACGGAACAGGTTCTCGAGACAAACATCCCTCAAAGACTCGACCGCCTGCCCTTCAGCCGCTGGCACCTCGTGATGGTGATCGCACTCGGGATCACCTGGCTGCTCGACGGGCTGGAAGTCACACTCGCGGGCTCGCTGGCCAGCATCCTGAAGCTGAAATCGACGCTCGGACTGACCGATGTACAGGTGGGTGCGACCGCCACGGGGTACCTGGCGGGCGCGGTTGCCGGAGCGCTCGTCTTCGGGTGGCTTACCGACCGTTATGGCCGCAAGAAACTCTTCTTTATTACGCTGGCGATCTATCTTTGCGCTACCGGTGCGACCGCTCTCTCGTGGAACTTCGAGTCGTTCCTGATCCTGCGCGTTCTTACGGGCACCGGCATCGGAGGCGAATACGCGGCCATCAACTCCGCCATCGACGAACTCATACCCGCCGAAGTGCGCGGCCGGGTGGACCTCATGATCAACGCCACCTTCTGGATCGGAGCGGCGCTCGGGTCCGCGGGCACTCTCATTCTGCTCGATTCCGGCCTGGTCTCCCCGTCGTTGGGATGGCGCCTCGCGTTCGGTATCGGCGCGCTTCTCGGGCTCATCATCCTCTTTCTTCGCCGGTCGGTCCCGGAAAGCCCACGCTGGCTCATGCTGCGAGGGCGCGAAACCGAGGCGGACCAGATCGTCAGTGAGATTGAAGCAGCGGTGGAAGCGCGCGAGGGCGTCGTGCGGGAACCGGAAGGTTGCGTCCGGATTACGGTCCGCGACCACACTCCGCTTCGCGAGGTATGGAACACGATGGTTCGCGATCAGCCCCGGCGCTCCATCCTCGGACTCACCCTGATGATCGGCCAGGCATTCTTCTATAACGCCGTTTTCTTCACTTACGGGCTGGCGCTCTCTACGTTCTTTCACGTGAGAAATGAACGCGTGCCGCTTTACCTGCTGCCTCTGGCACTTGGGAACTTCGCCGGGCCGCTGATTCTGGGGAAGTATTTCGATTCCATTGGGCGGCGGAAAATGATCACCGCGACCTATGTCACTTCAGGCCTTCTCCTGATCGGCTCGGCCGTAATGTTTCGCGGCGCCTCCATGGGACCTGTCGGCCAGGACGTCTGGTTTGTGGCAATCTTCTTCGTGGCCTCCTCGGCGGCCAGTTCGGCGTACCTCACCGTGAGCGAGGTGTTTCCGCTCGAGATCCGTGCGTCCGCGATATCCATCTTTTACGCCGCGGGCACCCTGGCCGGCGGGGTCGCCGCTCCCATCCTGTTTGCCGGCCTGATCTCCTCCGGATCCCGCACCCAACTCTTCTGGGGTTACGTCTCGGGCGCCGCTCTCATGATGCTTGGCGGTGTTGCCGAGCTATTCCTGGGCGTGGACGCCGAGCGCAAATCTCTGGAGTCGATCAGCTCCCCGCTGCAAATCCAACGATGAACAAGGCGGGAAGGCGACACTTGATACACTGTGCAGCCAGGAATGGATTTACGCGAGTTTGGCGCTTACCCGATCCGGACGGTGCTGCTGGCCATAGCTATCGGCGTAATACCCGCTGGCGCGGATGTCGTGATCTTCCGCGGCAAGGTGGTTCTGGAGGACGGATCCACACTGGGCCGTCCCGTGGCCATTCAACGCATGTGCCTCGGATTCGCCGGCCCACACCGCGAATCAACCGCATCCACGAAAACGGGCGAATATTACGTGCGCCTGTACCTCGAACAGTTCCACTCGGGTTTCAGCGTGGACTGGCCCGTTTCAGACGTGCTCGCCTGTTATCTCGAAGCCTCGGTTCCAGGATATGTCTCGACACGGGTGGACCTCGGGAGCAAAAAACTTCGAGTCAATTCGCAACTTCCCAACATCGTCCTCTCGCGTCCACGTCCAGGAGCACTCGTCGATCTCACTCACGCTCCGGATGTGCCAAAAGCGGCCAGAAAGCCGTGGGATGCGGCGGTGAAGCGCTTATCGATGAAGGACTGGGCCGGGGCGGAGGCCGCACTTCAGGCGGTCGTCTCGGCAGCCCCGAATTTTGGACCCGCCTGGGCAGCCCTCGGCGGCGCATCCGAGAGCCTTCAAAAGCTGCCGGAAGCCCGCCGGGCGTTGGAGCGGGCCATCGAACTCGATCCCAAGCGATTGCCTCTTCAGCAGGGCCTGCTCCGCGTCGTGCTCGCATTGCAGGATTGGGTCGCCGCCGTCCGCACTTCGGACGCGTTGATCCTGGCGGACACAACCCACACTTATCTCGACGCCTATATGACCAACGCCGCCGCCCGCTATCAGGTGAAGGATTACGACGGCGCCCTCAAGCGGATCAGTGAACTGATCAGGATAGACAAGCGGCACGAGATACCGCGAGCCGAATACCTTTTGGGGTTGATCCTGGAGGCCAGGCGCGACCTGGACCAGGCTGCGGCACACCTGAAACGGTACCTGGATCAAAATCCACGGGCCGCGGATGCCGCCAAGGTGAGAGAGCGGCTAGCCAATCTGGGCAAACAGCCCCCAGCTGAACTCTCCGCGGAGATCACCTCCGTGGAGGGGTTTGTCTCCATCGCCGGCGAAGCGCCGGTTCCCGGCGGTCTGATGGCGTTCGCCGCCATCGCCGGAATGCCGCAAGAAGCCACCTACCACGATTTCTTCCTCCAGTACTGCCGCTCCATCATCGGCGCCGGCGAGGAGGCGTCCACTCCCACGCGCGACTTAGCGCCCGTGATCCGAACGTTCATTGCGACTATCCCGGAACTCGAGCAACTCGGCGACCGTGAAGGGGACCGGGTCGTAATCCGGCTCGCGATGGGAACTGCCGGGCAACGGATGATAACCGGGCGCGTGCTGGCCCTTTTGGGGTGGCGCCTTGTGCAATCCGGCCAAACGTACGACCTGGAACTCGGCGATCAGTTGATCGACGCCTTCCGGCAGCGAATCCCTGCCGCGTTCGGGATCGACGAATTGGAAATGCGTGATGCGATCGTCTCCGGCCGGCCCTTCCAATTCGAAATTCCTGTAGAGAGTGCCCGGCTGGTGGGCGGCGCTTCGTGGGCCGCCACGCTCCAACGCTCGCCCCTTCCGGCTCGCGGACCTGTGGACCTGTTCCTGGGCGATTGGCGATTTGCGAGCGCCTACGCCGGGCTCGCCGCAATGGAAACGGAAACCGCCGCTGCCGTGGCTTCGTCGGTGGGGCTGGTCCCGCTGATCTCCCAATACCCGGACCTGCTGGCTCGGTACGGAGAGGTGCTGACACTCGCCGGCAATCGCGTGGCGGCTCCGGGCGGGGTCGACGCCGACCCGGTTTGGCTCAAAATTGCAGGCACCAGTCCGGCGAATACGGCCACATTCATCCGCGCGCTCCTTGAAAAGGATCACGGGATACTTCTGAGCTTCTTCTTCGATCTTTCGCACGCGGATGCCGCCCACCAGAGGTTCGTCACCTCAACGCCGGCCCGCGGCGAGATGTTCTATCGCTGGTATCGGGACTCTATTGGTCCGGGCGGTCCACCTTCCACTTCCAATCGCTGGCAGGCAGTGATCCTGCAGAAGTTGCGGATTGACGCCGAGGGCCGGATGCAATTGCCCGGCGGGCGCCGTGCCTGGATTCCGTCCGGGGCCGACGATGCGATTTTCCAGACCGGGTCTCTGGAATCCCTGGCGGGACTGATACTCCTCGAGGAGAAGCGGGCCCGTCCCCTCGATGCAGGCTCCGTGTCGCTCCTGAAGCAGCACTTCGAGGACTGGCGGTACCTGTTCCCCTATTTCGAGAAGCTGCCTGGACTGGCAGCGCCACAGTTTCGCGAATTGGCGGCCTTTACCGGGTTCGTCTCCGGCGCGCTGCCTCCACAACAGGCCGTGCTGATCGGCCAGTGGCACTCGCTCGTGGAACTGATCGTTCTCGCCGGCGAGGCGGGCTCTCTCGATGCGGCGCAGTCCTCCAGTGCGTTCGGTCAGGTTTGTGCGGCAATGCGATCGGCGAATCCATCCGCCGGAGCCATCGCGATCCTGCGTGAAATCGCGGGCGGCTCCGCCGATACGGCGGCAATCGACGAGGCGGTCGCCACACGGCTTTTGCGGCTGACCGGCGAACGCCGGAATGCCTTTGAACGTGTCAAGCAGCTCCAGGGCGTGCCGCCCGCCGCTTCTCTGGGCGCAGCGCCCGAGCCGGCAAAACTGCTGGCCGCATTGAGCGGAATCGTCTATGCAGCGCTGCTTTCCCCGCACTCTCTGCCGGTGGCAAATGACCCGTTGCTCCTGGCCAAACACAATTTTCTACCTGGCGGAGCAAAACGACTCTTTGCGGATTCGGGCCTGGTGATCTCCAATGCTCCGCCCGGGTCGCACCTGAAGGGTGGGTTCGGCAGGTTTGTCGACCCGGCTTTCGCGCAACAGTTGCGCGCTCCGGGCTCTGAGGGCGCGGCGGAAGTCGTGGGAATCCTGCCATCCCCGGCTGAGGCGCCGGGGCGCCCAGCCGCGACGGATGAAAATACGATTCCCCTCACCACCGGCGAAGCCACGTTTCGGGCAAGCGGGCGGATCGTGGAAGCTTACGCGACCGTCATCGATGGCCGCGGCCGATACATGGACGACCTCGATTCCAAGGCATTCGTTGTCGAGGTGGCGGGGCGCCCGACTAAGCTCTTCGCATTTGAGAACCGCACCAGCAGCGTTTCCGTCGCGCTGCTGTTCGATGCCACCGGCAGCATGAGTGCAACGCTACCCTCGCTGAAGCGCGCTGCCTTGCAGCTGATTGACGTGCTAAGACCCGGCG
This sequence comes from Bryobacterales bacterium, assembly GCA_963796485.1. Taxonomy (GTDB): domain Bacteria; phylum Acidobacteriota; class Terriglobia; order Bryobacterales; family Bryobacteraceae; genus CAWCDJ01. The sequence continues at coordinate 1,090,977 of CAWCLV010000001.1, read as the reverse complement.
ACTCCGCGGCGGTGTACAGCTTTAACGACCGCCTGACGGAACAGCAGCCTTTCACTACGTCCAAAACCGCCTTGAAACGGGGCGTCCTGCGCGCCCACCCGGCCGGCCCCACGGCGCTCTACGATGCCCTCGTTGGTGTCAGCCGCAATCTGGCACAACGCCGGGGGAAGAAGGTCATCATCGTGTTCACCGACGGCAGCGATAACTCCAGCATGTTGACCGCCGAGACAGCCATTCAGCAAGCCAGAAGCCGCGGGATTCCGATTTACACCATCGCCCAGGGCGAAGCCCTCAATCACCCCGACCTGGTTCAGCGGCTCGCCGGACTTTCGCGGTCCACGGGCGGAGCGCCGTTCCTGATTCACAAACTGGAGGACATCGATGCGACCTTCCGGAAGGTGTCGGATGACCTGGTCCACGGATATCTGCTCGCTTTCCAACCGCCTCCCTCAACGGAAAGAGACTGGCACCAGATTCGCGTAACCACTCCGGGAAGGAAGGGTCTCGTCATTCGCGCCCGCGAAGGATATTACTCCGAATAACCCGCCTGCGCCGCCATCGCCGCAGCTAGACTTTCCGCAGCTTCGTCACGCGGCCGACTTCCACCCACTCCACCACGAAGATGTTGCCGGCGTGGTCGAAACAGGCCCCGTGCGGGCAGACGAACTTGCCGGGCTCGAAATGGTCGCGAGAGAGGGTGCGGGTCTGCTTCCAGTTGCTCGCGGAATCGTCTCCCAGTTGCTCGATCACCCGGTTGTCGCGGTCCATCAGGGTGACGCGCGCGCCGAGGTCGGGAATCACGCAGTCGCCGTTGCGGAAGTAATCGAAATAGCACGGCAGATTGGTGCCCGCAATGAAGTCGATGTGCTCGCCGGCCAGCGTGAAGCGCTGGATGCGGTTATTGGCGCGGTCCGCCACGGTGAGGATGGGGGACGGCCCGCGCATGTCCATAATCAGGCCGTGCGGGCAATCGAGTTTCCCCGGCTCCTTGCCTTTGCCCCCGAAGGTCTTGAGGTACTCCCCCTTATTGTTGTATTGCAGGATGTAGCTCGACCCGTAACCGTCGCCTACATAGAGATCGCCGTTCGGCGCGACGGCCAGGTTGGTGGGGCTCCATTTCGGCCGCTTTCCATCGGGCCCGGGCTTGTAGGCATCCGACTGCTCGGGGTAGCCCAGCGAGTAGACCACCTCGCCCTCCAGCGTAGCCTTCACGATCACGCCGCGCCTGGTGTCGCACAGGTAGAGGAACTCGGTGCTGCCCTCTTGGCGAATGTGCAGGCCGTGCGCGCCTCCCTTGAACTCCCTGCCCCAGGACTTGATGAACTTGCCCTTGGCATCGAAGACCACCATCGAGTCCGAGCTTTCGCTGATGGCATTCACGGTGTGGTGCACGTAGATCCGGCCCCGCGAATCCTCCACTACGCCGTGCGTGTTTCCATACCTGATCTGAGACGGCAGATCGCCCCAGTCATGGTGCGCCTCATAGACATGCTCCCCACTGCCCAGAATGGGAAGCTTGGTTCCGGCCTTGTCCTCCGCGCCCACAATGGCAGGCGCCAGGGCAGCGGCTCCCCTCAAAAAGTCGCGCCTTTTCATGCGGAGAATCATATCATGTACACATGACCAGACGAACCGCATTCCAGGCAGCCGCCGGGCTTGCCCTGGCGACCGCGACACGTCCCCTCCGCGCCGCAGGCGCCGGCAGGTTGAAACAATCCGTGGCCCGATGGTGCTACGCCAAGATTCCGCTCGACGACTTGTGCCGCCAGTGCGCCGAGATGGGGCTCAGCGGCATCGACCTCGTGCAACCGGAGGAGTGGCCGACCGTCCGTAAATACGGCCTCGTGCCCACGGTGACCTCTGGAGGAGCGACGATTCCGAATGGTTGGAACCGCAAGGAAAGCCACGATCGCCTGGCCGAAGAAACCACGAAGTGCATCCTGACCGCCGCCGCAGCCAAAGTGCCCAACGTCATCACGTTCAGCGGCAATCGCGCCGGCATGTCGGACGAAGAGGGGAAGGAGAACACGATCACCGGCCTGCGCCGCGTCAAGAAGGTGGCCGAGGATCACAACGTGACGATCGTGCTCGAACTGCTCAACAGCAAAGTGAACCACAAGGACTACATGTGCGACCACACCGCCTGGGGCGTGGATGTAATGAAGGCCGTGGATTCGCCGCGCGTGAAACTGCTCTACGACATCTACCACATGCAGATCATGGAGGGCGACATCATCCGCACCATCCGCGACAACTTCCAGTACATCGGGCACTACCACACCGGCGGCGTGCCGGGCCGGCACGAACTCGACGAGACCCAGGAACTCCAATGGCGCACCATCGCCAAAGCCATCGCCGACCTGAACTTCCAGGGCTTCTTCGCGCATGAATTCGTGCCCGAGCGGGACCCGATGACCTCGCTCAAGCAGGCCGTGGAATTGTGCACCGTGTAGCGTGATAACGTAGTACGGCCGAGGTGACTCTTGTTTGGAGCGATTGAAGCCGGCGGAACGAAGTTCATTTGCGGTGTCGGTACCGGCCCAGGCGACCTGACCACCGTACAGATTCCGAGCACGACGCCCGAGGAGACGGTCGGCGGCTGCATCGAGATGCTCTCCCGCCACAACCTCGAGGCGGTGGGGATCGCCTCCTTCGGCCCCTTGAATCTGCGGACCGGGCACATCACCTCCACGCCTAAGGCCGGGTGGAAGGATTTCGACATCGCCGGGACCGTCGGCCGCGCGCTCGAAGTGGTGGTCGGCTTCGACACGGACGTCAACGGAGCCGCGCTCGGCGAAGCCCGCTGGGGCGCGGCTCAGGAACTCTCCGACTTCCTCTACCTGACGATCGGGACGGGTATCGGCGGGGGCGCGATCTCGAACGGCCGCGTAGTGCACGGCATACTCCACCCCGAAATGGGTCACATACGGATCCCGCACGATACGGCGCGCGATCCCTTCCGCGGCTGCTGTCCCTATCACGGAGATTGCCTGGAAGGGCTGGCTTCGGGTCCGGCGATCGAAGCGCGGTGGGGCGTAGCCGGCCGCGAATTGCCTCCGGGACATCCGGCGTGGGAGTTGGAAGCCCGCTATCTCGCGCTGGGCCTTGCGACCTGGGTCTGCACGCTCTCTCCCCAGCGGATCGTGATGGGCGGTGGAGTAATGCAGCAGCCGCACCTCTTCCCGCTGATCCGCAGGGAATTGGCGTGCATCCTGAACGGGTATATCCGGGCGGCGGAAATTCTGGAAGGCCTGGACAGCTACGTGGTTCCTCCGGTCCTGGGTTCCCGCTCAGGAGTGCTCGGCGCGCTGGTGCTCGGCGAACTGGCACTCACTCAGCGATAACTCCACAAAAGTACGTAAGCACGCAATCCGGACGAAACAGGCCTTTTACTCTGTTTTGTGAACGGCTACACTTCCGCGAGGAGATACCGATGAGGTCTCGACCCCGTGGGTTTGCCCGTCCGTTCGGGGGTCGCCTGTTTCTAACCTTACTGGCCGCTCTCGGCCTGATCTGGTTCGCCCTGCCCGCCGGTCGCCGCGGGGCAACAGCCGCCGACTCCACACCTTTCCAAGGCTTACAGAATTCCGCCCGCATCGTCACCGATTCGAACGCGATTCCGCACATCTTCGCAGAATCCGATCACGACGCCCTGATGATGCTGGGGTACGTTCATGCGCGCGACCGGTTCTTTCAGATGGACCTGCTGCGTCACCAGGCCAGCGGCACCACCGCCGAACTGCTGGGCAAGGCAGCGCTTACCGCCGACGTGCAACTGCGAACCTTCGGGCTGCGCCGAGCCGCCGTGGCATCCCTGCCCACTTACTCCGCCGAGACCCGGGACCTCCTGGATGCTTATGCCCAGGGTGTGAACGCGTGGCTCCAGGACAAGAGCACGCAGCTTCCCCCCGAATACCAGGGCCTCGAGCTGACCAAGGCGACGGTCGCGCCGTGGAATGCCACTGACAGCGTCGCAATCGCGAAAGCGCTGGCATTCCAGCTCTCGTTCGACACGGGAGATATCGACCAGACGATCGCCCTCGCCGCCTATCAGCAGGCAGGGAAAGCCGGCGGCTTCGACGGATCCGCCCTGTTCTTCGAAGACGTGCAGCGCAGCTCCCCGTTCGACCCCGCGGCAACCACGAAGCCGCTCCGCGGGTTCGTGAGCATGCCGTTCTCGAGCAAGCTCGCCGGCGGAACAGCCGCCCGGAACAAGCGGGCTGCCGCTACGCCGCGCACGCAGGCACCCGAAGATATCGCCGCGGCGGTTTCGCCCCAAACGCTGCGCCTCGCCGGGCAATTTCGCGATAGCCTGCGCGAGGCCCACCTGTTCGCCGGAACCCTGGAGACTGCCGAACCCGCCGGCAGCAACTGGGTCCTGGTGGGTGGAGCCATGAGCGCTACGGGCCACGCCATGCTGGCAAACGATCCGCACTTGAGTCTCTCGACCCCGCCGGTCTGGTACGAAGCGCACCTCATCGTCGATAAGGACCCGAATCTCGGTCCCATGAATGTCGCGGGCGTCACGTTCGCCGGCGTGCCCGGGGTGGTTCTGGGATGTAATCCGCGGGCATGCTGGGGCGCTACCGTGAATCCCATGGACGTCACCGACGTTTACCAGGAACGGGTAGTGCTCGATCCTTCGAGCCTCTCCGCCGGGACCGTTTTCGAAAATCGCATTGAGAAACTGGACGTCATCCCGCAGGTCTTTCGGGTCAACCAACCCGGCAACGGGACGCAGGACGACGTGGTGGTGGCTTCCGTGAGCCCCCTTCAGGGAGGCGTGACTTTCGTGGTTCCGCGGCGGAACAACGGACCGATCGTCTCGATCGATGCCACCGACCCCACGAACATCACGGCGCTGAGCATCCAATACACGGGCTGGGGGGCAACCCGGGAACTGCAGACGTTCCTCGACTTCGGACGCGTGGCAAACATCGCCGACTTCCAGCACGCGCTGCGGTCTTTCACCTTCGGTTCGCAGAACTTCGGCTATGCGGATGTGGACGGCAATATCGCCTATTTCGCGTCCGCCGAATTGCCGATTCGCGAAGACTTGCAAACGCTGGGCCGCCCGGACGGCAATCCGCCGTTCCTGATCCGCGACGGCACGCATCATTACAAGAACGAGTGGCTGCCCGCTGGTAAGGGACAACCCGGCCAGGTGCTTCCTTACGAGATCCTGCCGGCTTCGGAAATGCCGCAACTTGTCAACCCGGGCGCCGGGTATATCGTCAGCGCCAACAACGACCCGGTCGGCAGCAATAACGGCAACAATCCGCTGGCCACGTCGAGGCCCGGAGGCGGCATTTTCTACCTGGGCCGCGGCTACAACCGGGGTTTCCGCGCGGGCCAACTCACCGGCCTGATGTGGCAGGCCGACCGCAACAACACAAAAATCAGCCTGGACAAGCTGGCTGCGATCCAGGCCAATAACCAGATGCTGGATGCCCAGGCGTTGGTCCCTTACATCGGCGCCGCTATGGCCAATGCCCAGCAGGCGGGCGCGCCTGCGCCTCTGGCCGCCCTGGCCGCCGACCCCAAAGTGGCCGATGCGGTCAACCGCATCACGCATTGGGGCTACAACACGCCAACCGGGATTCGCGAAGGATACGACCCTGGAGACGACCCGGCGCAGATGACGGAACCCTCCCGGCAGGAGGCTCAGGACAGCGTGGCGGCAACGCTCTACAGCGTTTGGCGGAGCCAGGTGATACAGGCGACCATCGATGCTGCCCTGCAAGGCGCCGGGCTCGGCAACTATCTTCCCCCGGACGCCACGGCGATGGTGGGACTGCGGCATTTGCTCGATACCTTCGATGCCAACCTCGGTCTGGGCGCTTCCGGCCTGAACTTCTTCCAGGCGGCGGGCATTTCGGACCCGCGCGTCGCGCGCGACTTCGTCATCCTGGGCAGCGTCCGCAAGGCGCTCGACGAACTGGCCGGCGATGCCTACGCGGCAGCGTTCGCCCACTCCACCAACCTGGACGATTACCGCTGGGGGATGCTCCACCGGATCGTATTTCAGCACGTAATGGGACCGCCCTTCAGCATCCCTTCGGCGGCCGGATTCTCGCCGGTCAGTGCCGCGCTTCCGGGGCTGGCCCGGTCCGGCGGCTACGAGGTGCCCGACGCCGCCAGCCACAAGGTTCGCGTGAAGGGCCCCAGCGATTTCATGTTCGCTTCCGGGCCGTCCCGCCGCTTCGTGGCCGACCTGTCGCCGGGAGCGACCCAGGCTCGCCAGGTCATACCCGGGGGCCAGTGCGGCATCATCGGAACTCCGAACTACGCATCGATGCTGGGCCGGTGGCTGACGAACGCTTACCACCCGCTGGCGATCTCCGAAAGCGACGCGGCAGCCAGCCTCGTCCGCGAAGAGCGGTTCAACCCTTGAGCGTGTTGGGTTGAGCGATTCTTCGTTACTCGGTCCGTAGTGCGGCCATCGGTTCCACACCGGCAGCGCGCCAGGCGGGAATTACGGAAGCCGCCAGGGCTGCTACGCCCAGCAGCAGCGTGGCAAGCGCCAGCATGACTGGATCCCATGGCCGCACGCCGAACAACTGACCTGCCATCAGTTTGCCGGCCCCGATCGCGGCCGGAATGCCCAGCGCGAGTCCGACGGCCACCTGGCGGAATGCGCCGCCGAGCACCATCGTCAAAACCCGCCCGCGATCCGCGCCGAGTGCCATGCGCACGCCAATTTCGCCGGTACGCCGCTCCACCGTGTACGCCAGCACGCCGTATAGCCCTACCGCCGCCAGCACCAGCCCAAGCACGCCAAATAGCGTTGTCAGGGTCGCGATCATGTTTTCCTGCTGGAAATCCGCCCTTACAACGTTGGGATAGGGATCCACCCCGTAAAGCACCAGGTTCGGATCCACGCCGGCTAACGCCTTGCGCACAGACTCTTCCATGCCCGGCGGGTTGCCCGGAGCCCAGAGCACGATGTTGTACAGGTAATGAGACCAGATTTCACCACTCATGTAAGCAGGGTCGTCGTAGACAACGGTCTGCGCTTCCGGCACCCAAAACATGGGCCGCACCAGTTTCTTATAGTCGTAAGTCATATAGCGCATGTCATTGGTAACTCCGACTATTTCGTAGGTTGCGGAATACTTGATCTTGTCGGGGCCGAAGTGCTGCCCGACGGGGTTCCGGCCCTGGAAGAATTTTCTCGCAAAAGCCTGGTTGACGACCGCCACCTTGCGTGTCGCGCCGGAGTCCTGCTCCGTAATAGGCCGCCCGAGGACGATCTTCGCGCCGATCGTTTCGAAGAAGCCCGGCATGACTCGCGCCCACCCGGCGCCGGTATCTTCTCTCGCGGGCGGCTCCGGCCTGCCCTCGATGCGAATACCGTCGTTCCAGCTATCGCCGGTCATTGGCGCATAGAGAGCGGGCGCTACCATCCGCACCCCGGGAATCCGGAGGAAGCGCTCGTCTATCTGCCGGAACAGCGGCTCCAGTTGCTCCGCCTTGTAGTTGCCCAGCATCGGATTGATCCATGCGATATACCGGTCCTGCGTTTCGAACCCAAAATCCTGGTGCTCCAGATTGCGCAGGCTCCTCCCCAGGAGGGCCGCCGCGGAAAGCAATATCATCGACACCGCGATCTGGGCGATGACCAGCGCCTTCTGTGCCCACGAGCGCCCGGCGCCAATCGTACGACCGGCACCCCGCAGAGCATCCGCCGGGTCCGCGCGCGAAGTCATCCAAGCCGGAGCGATGCCGAAGAGTACTCCCGTGAGCGCCGATACGGCAAGCGTGAATAGCAGGACCGGCCAGGACGGCGTCGCCTGGAGCGGGACGTAGTTGTTGGGGCCGCCGATTTGGAAGGCCAGGTGCAAAATCAGCCTGGTTCCGGCATAGGCAATCCCGATGCCTAATACTCCTCCGATCAGGGCCAGCAGCATGGACTCGACCAGCACCTTGCGCACCAGGCGCCCTCGCGAGGCACCGAGCGCGACGCGGATGGACATTTGCGCGCGATCCTTCAAGCCGCGCGCAAGCATCAAATTCGCCAAATTCGCGCATGCCACCAGAAGCACGCATCCCGCCGCGATCAGCAACAGCGTCAGCCCGTCCTGATACTGGTCTCTCATCGCCGCGACGCCTGCGCCGCCTGGAATCAGGTGCAAGGTTTGCTGGCGCCAAAGCTGCTTTTCGCCTGGCTCCATATCCGGCACATGGCTGGCCAGCCAGTCGTGGAGTTCCACCTTCAGTTTCGCTTCGAGCGACTTCGGGTTCACCCCCGGACGAATTCGTCCGATCAGGTCCAGAAAGTTGCCGTTGGGCCGCTTCAGCCGCGCCGTGGCTCCGTCGATCAATGGTTCCGTCGTCAACGGCAGCCAAAACTCCGGCATGCCCCAACCGGCCAACTTCGCTCCATAAAATCCCGGCGGCGCCACGCCGATCACGGTGAACGAGTGGCCGTTGATCTGGTACGCGGCGCCAACCACGGAAGAGTCCGCGTTGTACTTCTCGTTCCAGATTCGGTAACTCATTACCGCGACGGGCGGCGCACCCTCGTGGTCGTCCGCGTCCATCATCAGCCGGCCGATCCAGGGTTGTACGCCGAGAGTCCTGAAGAAATTGCCGGACACGTACTGGCCATTCCGCGTATCCGCCTGCGCCGGCGATCCCGCTCTGCGGACACCCAGCGGCGCATTGCCCGCCTGCAGCGCCGCCAGATCGACGAACTCGGGGGTTTGCGCCCGAAAGTTCTTGTATGCCTCCCATGAGAACAGGGAAAAATCGCCGTCGTCGCCCTGCGTGTACCCACCCCAATTGCAGCAGCGAACCTTGTCGCCGATCCTCCACAACTCGTTCGGCTTCGTCACCGGTAGCGACTTCAGCATCACCTGGTGCACCAGCGTAAAGATGGCAGAGGTCGCTCCGATTCCCAGGGTCAGGGTGATCAGCGCGGTCGCCGTCACCCCCGGCGTCTTCCGTAGTTGCCGCAGCGCCTCCCTCAAATCACCCGGCATTGGTGCCCTCCGCTACGCGAGTTAATCTCATCTCTTCTTATACTGATCTCCAGCGAAAAAGTTACGCGAGCCGGCATCGCAAGCGTTGCCGCGCCGGCTGACGCCGGAACCCCGGAATGGCTTGGTTATTTCGTGATAAGCCCTAAAGTCAAAACCGGGCAGGCCAGGAGGCCTGCCCCACCCGGTTTGAAAGCTTCCTGTGGGTCACGGTGTCAGAGTAGAAAACGGACCGCAGGGAGCGGTTCCCCAGCTTTTTGCGAACCTTTCCGCCTTTCGCGCGTATTACCTTAACAATGGCCAGATTGTGGTTGGACCTCCGGTTTGCCGTCCGCAACTTGCGGCGAAGTCCTTTGTTCACATTCGTTGCCGTAGCCTCGCTGGCGCTGGGCATCGGCGCAAACACCGCGATCTTCACGCTGATCGACCAGCTCATGCTGCGCCTGCTGCCGGTGCGCAATCCCGAGCAACTGGTCATGATCTCGTCCACCGGCCCGCATATGGGAAGCAACCGCGGCGATCGGGCCTCCTCTTACCCGATGTACCAGGATTATCAGCGCAAGGCGGAAGCGTTCTCGTATGTGTTCTGTCGTCTTGAGACCAATACATCGGTCAGCTTCAACGGCCAGACGGAGCGCGTGAGCGCCGAACTCGTCTCCGGCAATTACTTCCAGGCCCTGGGCGTAAACCCCGCGATCGGGCGCGTCTTTACGCCGGAGCAGGACGACCGCGTGTACAAAGGCCACCCCTCCGTGGTCCTGAGCTATCCGTACTGGATGTCGCGATTCGCGGGCGACACCACCGTGGTGGGGCGCAAGATTCTGGTCAACAACTACCCCATGACGATCGTAGGCGTCTCGGCGCCTGGTTTTCTCGGTCTGGACCCGGTCCACGCGCCGCAGATCCGCGTACCGATCCAGATGAAGCCGCTGATGACGCCGGGATGGGACGATATGGGCGACCGGCGCAGCCAGTGGGTCCAGATCTTCGCGCGTATGAAGCCCGGATTTACCCTCGTGAAAGCCCGAGCCTCCTTGCAGCCGCTTTTTCACCAGATCCTGGCCGAGGAACTGACGATGAAGGAGATGCGCGACACCAACGACTATTACCGGAAGCGGTTTCTGGCGCGCCAGGTGCGAATGGAGCCTGCCGGGGCAGGCTATTCGCAGACGCGGCAGTCCTACTCGACCGCCCTCGTCGTGCTGATGTGCATGGTGGGGCTGGTGTTGCTGATCGCCTGCTTCAATGTGGCGAACCTGCTGATCGCGCAGGCCGTGGCGCGGCAGAAAGAAATGGCGGTGCGGCTGGCGGTGGGCGCCTCGCGAGGGCAGATTGTCCGGCAGTTGCTCCTCGAGAGCGTCCTGCTCGCGGTTACGGGTGGTCTGGCGGGGCTGTTCCTCTCGGTGGGCATGATCCGGATGCTGCTGAGTTTTCTTCCCACGGGCGACACCCCGTTGACGCTCCGGGCCGAGCCGGATTTACGGATTCTGGGTTTCAATGCGGCGCTCGCATTGGCGACCGGGCTGCTCTTCGGGCTCGCCCCGGCGCTGCAGTCGATCCGGGTGAATCTGTGGAGCACCCTGAAGGACGTGGGCGGAGCGGTAACTCGCGGAGGCGGCTCCGTGCGGTTGCGCAAGTTCCTGGTTGTGGCGCAGGTGGCTTTCTCGTTTCTGCTGCTGGCGGGCGCGGGGCTGTTCGTAAAAACACTCGCCAACCTGAAGGACATGCATTCCGGCTTTCGAGACATCGACAACCTGGTCACCTTCCAGGTGGAGCCCGCGCTCAACGGCTATACCACTCCGCGAATCCAGGAGTTCTACCGGCGGCTGCTCGACGACATTCGGGCCGTCCCAGGCGTGAAATCCGCGTCATTCGCGATGGTGCCTCTGCTGGGACGCGGCGAGTGGGATTCAAGCATGTCGGTGGAAGGACATCCCGTCAAAGACGGGGAAGACATGCAGGCCTTCATGAATGCTCTCTCCAGCAATTACTGGAACACTCTGGGCGTGCCGCTGCTCGCCGGCCGCGATTTCGATGCGCGCGACGACGGCAAGAAGGTCACGGTGGCGATCGTCAACCGCAAATTCGCCACGCATTTCTTCGGCAATGAAAGCCCCCTCGGCCGGCATATCGGCTTCGGTGTAGGGCCAAAATCCAAGCTGGATATCGAGATTGTGGGGGAGACGGAAGATACGCTCTACGAAGGCCCGCGCGAGGGCGTGCACCGGCAGGTGTTCGTTCCGTTCCGCCAGGCGGACTATCCGGCGGGGGTGGCCTTCTACGTGCGCACCGCGCTCGATTCGAAATCCATGTTCACCGCGCTTCGGGAAAAGGTCCGTGGCATCGATGCCGCCATGCCGGTTTTTGCCATGAAGACGCTGGAGAGCCAGCTCGACGACACGCTCAGCACCGAGCGCCTGATCGCCGCGCTTTCGGCCGCGTTCGGCGCGCTGGCCACGCTGCTCGCCGCCCTCGGGCTGTACGGCGTAATGGCCTTCGTAGTGGCGCGCCGCACCAAGGAGATCGGACTCCGCATGGCGCTCGGCGCTTCACAGAACGGTGTGGTGTGGATGGTGCTGCGGGAAGCGCTCGCACTCCTCGGAATCGGCCTGGCGATCGGCGTGCCCGCGGCTTTCCTGCTGAGCCGCTACATTGGGTCTCAGCTTTTCGGAGTCAAACCGACCGACATTTGGACCGCGGCGGCAGCCCTGTTGATCCTGGCCGCTGTGGCCGCCGGGGCGGGATGGCTTCCGGCGCGGCGTGCCAGCGCGATCGACCCGATTCAGGCGCTGCGGTACGAGTAGCTCACGCCGTCACTGTCTTGCGGCGCTGCCTGGCGGCCGCACCGGCCCGGCCTACCGGCTTGCGGGGTTGGCGTTCGAACGCCCGGATCCAGCCCGCGCCGGCGCCGGAGTACTCGTCTATTCCAGAGCTTGCGGAAGGCGTCCGCCTTCTTCTCCTGCTTCTTCCGGAATGCGGCCGCAAGCGAGATGTCCGGCTCTAATTCTTCGATCAACTCCCGCGTTACCCGGAAGTCGTTCATATCGCCGAGCAGCGTCTGAAGGCGCTTGATCTGGCCGACCCACTCCTCCGCGACCGGCCCGTAAATATCGCGGAACAGTTCCACGGAATAGCGGAACTTTTTCGAGCGAATCCGGAAACGGTGCAGATCCGTGACGGAGGAATCCGCCGCGGAGGCCCGATCGCCGGCGCGGAAGAACTTCCGCGCGAGCGGGACCAGCAGCCGCTCCGGCGCCTCCGTAGCCGGCTGTACGGGGAAGAGTTTGTCCCGCCACCTCGCGGGCGATCCCTTGGTCTTCCATTTCCGGAGGACCGCCAGCAGGACCGTTTCGGCCTCATCCCGTTGGGCCCGGAGCTTCGTTTCGAGCGCGGCGGCCTCGGTTGCTTTGGATTCCGCGAGCAGGCCGATGGCGATGTCCCGGTCTCGCACATCGCCGGCATGACCCATGATTTCCTTGAGTTCACGGCGGATTTTTCGACGCTGCCGTGCGTGGAAATACGGCTTGAAGACGGCCATTGCCTGGGCCAAACGCCGGACGGCTACGCGCAGGTCGTGCACCGAATCGGCATCCCTGGAGTGAAGTGCAGTATTCACCTGGGATGCCAGTTTTTCCAGCAGCCGGGAGCTTTGCCCCGTCACGAATTCGCCGAATACCGCGGTTTCCGCCATGCTCCGCTAACAATTCTATTACACGCTGTATTGGCCGGAGAAGCGGATAGGACACTTTGGTACGATGAAGGTTCCCGTCAAACTTATGGCCTTGCGGTTCTACAACACGCTAACGCAGCAACTCGAAGAGTTCCAGCCCGCACGAGATAATACCGTCCGGATGTACACCTGCGGCCCGACGGTTTACGATTACGCCCACATCGGCAATTTCCGCTCGTTTGCCTTCGTGGACCTGCTTCGCCGCTGGCTGCGTGAAAGCGGTTTCGGCCTGGACCACGTCATGAACATCACCGACGTGGACGATAAAATCATCCGCAACGCAGTGGCCCAGCGGAAGGACCTTCAGGAATACACCGCGATTTACAAGCAGAAATTCCGGGAGGACTGCGACACCCTGCGGCTGGAGACTCCCGAGCACCTGACGCCCGCCACCGAGCACATCGACGAAATGGTGAGCGCGATCGAGCGGCTGACCGAGACGGGCCACACGTACCGCAGCGATGGATCGGTCTACTACCGGATCTCCACGTTTCCGGAATACGGCAAACTTTCGCATAACGATTTCAGCGGAAATATCGCCGGCGCCCGCGTCGATGTAGACGAATACGAGAAGGCGGACGCCCGCGACTTCGCCCTGTGGAAGGCGCCGAAAGAGGGCGAGCCGGCATGGGAGACGCCCATTGGCCCCGGCCGTCCGGGCTGGCACATCGAGTGCTCCGTGATGGCGATCGCGTATCTCGGCGAGACGCTCGACATCCACGCCGGCGGAGTGGACCTGATCTTTCCGCATCACGAAAACGAGATCGCGCAATCGGAGGCCCTCACCGGCAAACCCTTCTCGCGGTTCTGGCTGCACGCCGAGTTCCTGATGGTGGAAGGCCAGAAGATGTCGAAGTCGCTCGGGAACTACTTCACGCTGCGCGACATCACCGGCCGCGGCTACGCGCCCGAAGCCATCCGCTACCTGCTGCTCTCGGTGCCCTATCGCAAGCAGCTCAATTTCACGTTCGAGGGATTGAAATCGGCCACGACCGCGATCGAGCGGGTGCGCAATTTCAAGCTGCGGGTGGAGACCGACCGCTTTGAAGAGGGTACCGACGCGGCGATGGAGGAGCGCACCGCGGCGGCATCGCGGAACTTCGTCGAAAGCCTGAACGAGGATCTCAATACCGCCGGGGCGTTGGGCGCCGTCTTCGAGTACCTGCGCGACGCCAACAGCGCGATGGATGCGGGCGGTTTCCGCGCCGGCAACGTTCCGGCCGCGCTCGAGTTCCTGGCGTTGTTCGACCGGATTTTCGACGTTCTGCGGCCCACCGCGCAAGCGGACGGGCTCTCCGATGCGGACGTGGAATCGAAAATCGCGGCACGCACGGCCGCCAAGAAGGCGCGGGACTTCGCGCTCGCCGACCAGATTCGCGCCGAGCTTTCAGACCAGGGCATCATCCTGGAAGACACGAAATCCGGCATTCGCTGGAAGAGGAAATGAGTTGAAGATCCATACCAAGGCGGTACACGCGGGAGACCGCAAGAAGGCGGGCCCCGAGATCCCGGTAACGAACCCGATCCACACGGCCACCAGTTACTTTTACGAATCCATGGAGCAGCTCGACCGCGTCTTCGCTCGCGAAGAGGCGGGCTACTGCTATGTGCGCTACGACAACCCTTCGAACGCCGCGCTCGAAGAGCTGATGGTCTCGCTCGAAGGCGGCCACGGGGCGCTGGCGACCGCGTCCGGCATGTCGGCCATCCAGATTGCGATCGCCACGGCGCTGGCGGACCGGCGCAAGTCGATCGTCGCGGCCAATGCCGTGTATGGCGCCACCGTCGGAATCCTGATGAACGTGTTCGAGCCCATGGGGGTCGCGGTACGGTTCGCCGATATCTACGACCTTGCCGCGCTGCGGACAGCGGTGGCGGAGGCCAAGCCGGGCTGCATTCTGGTCGAGACCATTTCTAATCCGCTGCTCCGCGTCGGGGAGATCGACCGTATTGCGGAAATCGCCCGCGAGGCAGGCGCGGCGCTGGTAGTGGACAACACGTTCGGCACGCCGATGGTGATCCGTCCCATGGAACTGGGCGCCCACTTTTCGATCCACAGCCTGACCAAATACCTGGCGGGCCACGGCGACGTGCTCGGCGGGATCGTAATCACGGATCGCGAACACTACGACGGCCTGCGCGCGCTGGGGCGCTCGACCGGACCGGTGCTGGGGCCGTTCGAAAGCTATCTCACGATGCGCGGCATCAAGACGTTTCCGCTGCGCATGGAGCGCCAGTGCGCCAATGCCTGCCGTGTGGCGGCCTGGCTGAGCCGGCACCCGGCGGTCGAGCGCGTCTACTTCACGGGCGACCCGACGCACCCGGACGCCGCCACGATCCGGCGCCTGTTCCCGCCGAACCTCTACGGCGCCATGGTGAGCTTCGAACTCAAGGGCGCCGGCCGGACCGAAATCTTCCGCTTCATGGACGGGCTGAAGATGATCGTGCGCGCGACGTCTCTCGGCGACGTTCACAGCATGGCGCTCTACCCCGTGATGAGTTCGCACCGCGAAGTCTCGCCGCGGCACCGCGAGCGCATGGGGATTCGCGACAACCTGGTACGGCTTTCCGTAGGCATCGAAGCCCCCGAGGACATCATCGAGGACCTGGACCAGGCGCTCAAGGCGTAGGCTGCTTGACGAAGACCTGGACCAACTGCGAAGCCCGGTTTTTCGCCACGATCTGGATGTAGTCGGTGGACTGGTCCGCCGGCAGCCGAAAGTTGATCTGCACCACCCCGGCGACGATTCCCGGCGCGGCTCCCGCATAAACCACCTGGAGCTGTGTGTTGCCGCTGTACACCTGGCAGCAATGGAAATCCTGCGCCGCCGAGGGCACCGAGCCGTCCACCGGAGTGGGAAAGGTCAGGCCTGCTCCGGTGGCCCAAATGGCGAGAATCGACCCGCGGTCGGCGGGATTGTCCGGAGAGTTCAGCGTGCCGTCCTGATCGATTGCCGCCGCGCGACCGCCGCCCAACTGGAAGACCTGCGGGTCTGACGGCAGCACGTAAGCCACAAATTCCGGTCCGCTCCCGATCCGGACGCGCGCCGTCGTCTGCCCGTCCACGCCGAACGGGATCACGGCGTTGATCTGCGAGTCGGAAGAATACAGGATCGGTGCCGCGATATCGTTGACGTACACCTGGGTTCCCGGACCGATGTGCGGTCCGTATAGCGAAACCACCTCGCCGGGGGCAACTCTTCCGCCTACCGGTCCCCAAGCTGCATTGGCGATCCCCACGACACGCGTGAGCGGCCGGGGTGTCGCCGCGATCGCCGACAGAATGCCGCCGCTCCCACCGATGTGGATGAGCCCTGCTGGATCGATGGCGATGGCGTTCGCTGCGGTCCCGTCCGGGTAGCGCCCCGAATACGGCAGGGCGGAGCCCGAAGCGTTCAATTCCGCCACGAACTCGCCCCCGATAAACCATCCCTGCGCGTTCGGGAAATCGGTCGAGGACGTGGTTCCCGAAAGCCACACGTTGCCCGCGGCGTCGAGTGCCACGGCGGAAGCGGCGTCGGATGCCGTGCCTCCCAGATAAGTCGCCCAGACAGGCGCGGTCCCCTGAGGTTTGAGCTTGATCGCAAACGCGTCGGGCAGACTGGTGGAATCGATCTGCGCCGGACCGTTGTAGACCGTCTGGTACGCGCCGGTTGTGGCGGGAAACTGCGGATCGAACGTGGACCCGACGACGTAGGCGTTGCCCGAGGAGTCCACGGTGATGGCATTCGCCGTGTTGGCGGGATGCGAGTTCGGCGAGATCACCAGGTTTCCCTGCCCGATGTACGTGAGGTAGCCGAGAGAACTGCCGTCCGCATTCACCTTTACGACGAAGGCGCCGGGGCCGCTCGCCTGCATGGCGCCCGGAGTGGTCGGAAGATTGAGCGTGTCTGTGTTGCCCGCGACATAGGCGCTGCCGGCCGGATCCACCGCGATCCCGACGCCGGCAGCGAAGCGGGAACTGGTGAAGCAACTCGAACAGCAACCGCAGTTCTTGTCGCTCCCGGCGAGCAGCGTGGACCACACGATATGGTCGCCCGCCGCGGCCAGTTTCGTCACGAACGCTCCGAAGACCATCGGGACTCCGCCAGTCACGCCGCTATGAGGCAGCCCGGGAGTAACCGGGA
This sequence comes from Bryobacterales bacterium, assembly GCA_963796485.1. Taxonomy (GTDB): domain Bacteria; phylum Acidobacteriota; class Terriglobia; order Bryobacterales; family Bryobacteraceae; genus CAWCDJ01. The sequence goes on along the minus strand of CAWCLV010000001.1, from coordinate 1,074,139 downwards.
AGGCGCTGGAATTGGTGTACCCGGTGACGTACATGTTCCCGGCGGCATCCACCGCGAGCGCATCCACGGCGGCGGGAAAGTAGGTCGAGTAGAGCAACTGCGACCCGTCCGGGCTGAACTTCGAGATGAACCCCGGCCCGGGCAGTGCCTGGAACGGGTTCCGAAGCGGAAAGTCCGGCGAACTCGTCGAACCCGCCACGTAGATGTTCCCTGCGGCGTCCAAGGCCATCCCCTGCAAGGTATCGCTCCCCTTGCCGCCGAGATAGGTGGAGAAGAGGACACTCCCGGAAAGATCCAGCTTTTTGACATAGATGCCGTTGAGGGCTGTGGGGGTCAACGGATTATTGCTGAGGTTGAACGTGCGGCTGCCGGCCGCATAGGTGTTGCCCGATGCATCGGTGATCACCCTGGCAATTGGATAAGGGTTGGTGTCACCCAAATAGGTGGTGAACTCCGCGGCTTGCAGCGCCGCGAGGAATCCGAGCGCCGCGCCCAACCGCGCAAGGGAAAGGGGGCCCATGTCCGCATTATCGCTTATCCGGAATTTGAGGTGTTCTTTGCGTGAAACCTAGTACGATATGGCCATGGCAACCGCAGCCGCGCCCGAAACGAAGGCGCTGCCCAAGAACGCGTACACGCCGCTGACGCCGGGCGAAACGTACCTTCCGCCGGTCCCGGCAGAGGCCAAGGTTCCCGAACTGACCGCCCGCTCCGTGGGGTGGGGACTCTTTCTTTGCGTGGTGTTCACCGTCGCCTCGGCGTATTCCGGGTTGAAGGTCGGTCAGGTGATGGAGGCGGCGATTCCGATTTCCATCCTGGCCATCGGTCTGGCGCGCCTGTACCCGCGCCGGTCGAGCCTGCTGGAAAACGTCATCATTACGGGAATAGGCGGCCTGGCGGGTTCCATTGTCGCCGGCGCCATCTTCACGCTGCCGGCCCTTTACATCCTCAAGCTCGACCCGCATCCCGTGCAGACCATCTTCATCTGCCTGGCCGGGGGCACGCTCGGGGTGCTCTTCCTCATCCCCCTGCGGCGCTACTTCGTGCGCGATATGCACGGCCTGCTGCCCTACCCCGAAGCCACCGCCATCACCGAGGTGCTGGTGACGGGCGAGAAGGGCGGCGCGCAGGCGAAGTTGCTGCTGGAGGCCACGGCCATCGCCGGGGTCTACGACTTCCTGGTCACCACCTTTCATGTCTGGAAGGAGTACGTCGATTTCCAGTTCCTGGGATTCATGCGGATGATTTCCGACCGGGCGAAGATCGCGCTGAGTTTCGACGCGATCGGGTTCATCCTGGGGCTCGGTTACGTGATGGGCCTGCGTAGCTCCCTGATTCTTTGCGCCGGCGGCGTGCTCTCGAACCTCGTGCTGGTTCCCCTCATCTGGATGTTCGGCTCGCATCTGGGCGATGCGGTGGTCTATCCCGCCACGATGCCGATCTCGCACATGACTGCCGCCGGGATCTTTCGCAGCTATGTCCGCTTCGTCGGGGTGGGCGCGATCGCCACAGCCGGGATTTTTGGAATCCTGAAATCCATGCGGATCGTGGCCGGATCGTTCGGGGTGGCGATCCACGCGTTCCGGCGCGGCGAATCGGCCGGCGAGAGAACGGATCGGGATATCCCGCTCATGAGCATTCTGGCCGGCGTGGTGGTGAGCGCGGTTGCGGTGGCGGCATTTCTGGGCCACCTCTCCCTGAGCTTTGCCACCATCATGGCCGGGCTCCTGCTGACGCTGCTGTTTTCGTTTTTCTTCACCTCGGTGGCCGCCAATGCCATTGCTACCACCGCGCGCAACCCCGTCTCGGGAATGACGATGCTGACCATCATCATTTCCTCGGTGGTTCTGCTGCGATTCGGCGTCTCCGGCACTACCGGAATGTTCTTCGTGATGGCGATGGCCGGGATGGTTTGCACCGCGCTCTCGGTCTCCGGCCAGGCGGTCACGGATTTCAAGACGGGGTACTGGCTGGGATCCACCCCGGCAGCCCAGGAGAAAGTGAAATTCCTGGGCGTCCTCGCCGCGTCGGTGGCGGTCGGATTGACCATCGTGCTGCTGGCGCATGCCTTTCAGTTCGGCGAGGCCGCTCCGGGAGATACGCGCGTCGTCCTGCCATCCCCGCAGGCGGCGATTATGAAGGCGCTGGTCGAAGGGTTCATGAGCCGCCAACCGGTCGCCTACCTTCTCTTCGGTTCGGGCGCGGCAATTGCGGTTGCCATGGAAATGCTTGGCGTCCCGGCCCTGATCTTCGCGCTAGGCATGTACCTGCCGCTCGAGCTCAATACCCCCGCCCTGGTGGGTGGTTTCCTGTCGCATTTCCTCAGCCGGAAGGGCGCAACCGCCCGCGAGCGCGGCGTGATCGTCGCCTCCGGACTGATGGCCGGCGGCGCCCTGGGCGGCGTCTTCGGCGCGGCGTGCCGGCTCATCCCCGGCTATTCGGAAGACTGGATTCGGACCCCGTTCTATTCCAGCGAGGCCGCCTCGCAGACCGTGTCGGCCGTTCTCTTTGTAGGACTCTGTATTTACTTCTGGTGGGCCGCCAACCGTCAGACGGAATCGTGACCCGATCTGCCCCCCGGCTTGCGGGCCGCAGGCACGATGCGGCGCCGGCATTCCAGCGGAGCAGATCGGGAGTTCCCCAAGAACCCAAAGGTGGAAGACATCGGGTGGGGAAACCGTAGAGTATCCCGAACCGCGGAATAGTGGAAGCGCAGCAGCGCGCAATAAGACGCAAATAAAGGGAAAATCCCTAGATACGCTTCTGATGGATATCTCACTATTTCGGTGATACCCTGAACCGGACTAGAATTCATGCCCCCCGACCCAGCCCCAAGGGAACTTCAGACCTGGCAGGAGATCGCTGCGTATCTTAAAATCAGCATCCGCTCCGCCCAGCAGTACGAGAAAATCGCCGGACTTCCCGTGCACCGCATGGCCGGAAAGCGCTCGCTGGTGTGGGCCGTCCCTGCCGAACTGGATGCCTGGAAGCGGAGGACCGAGCCACGAGAGGCTCGACAAGCACCTCCGCGGCGCTGGTTTGAGATCTGCGGCGGAGTTGCGTTAATGCTGGCGCTGTCCGGGGTTCTCTGGAGCCTCCACCTGCACAGCCGGATACCATCACGCCTTCATATCGCGGGAAAAGTGCTTACGGTGCTGGACGACCAGGGGGAACAACTGTGGCAGCACACGTTTCCCGAAGAGATCCCTTCGAATTTCCTCGATCCCGATTCGGAACTGCGACATTTTCAATTCCTGGACATCGACGGCGATGGCGAGATTGAGCTTCTGTTCACGTACTACAAGAACGAAGGGAAAAGCCTCGGGTCGGCGCTGTACTGTTTTTCCGGATCCGGTAAGGTGAAGTGGAAATACGTCCCTCGTAGGAGTCTTACCGACGGGCGCGGAAGTATTACTCCTCTGTACAGCATTTCGTCAGTCGAAGCGATGCCCCCAAGCAACCACGAGGCGGGGTGGATCGCTGTTGGCGGGCAGCACGCGTGGAGCTACCCGAATATCCTGGCGGTGCTCAACGCCGACGGCTCCGTCCGAGGAGAGTACTGGCACTCCGGCCACCTCGCAACGATGCATCTTTTCGATCTGAATGGAGATGGGGTGCCCGAGATCGTGCTCGGCGGTATTGCTGAAGGGTACAATCGAGCCACTTTGGTCGTGCTCGATCATAACCGGGTTTTTGGAGCTTCCACGCAGCCGCCCGAAGATCACCACCAATTGCAAGGACTTCCCACCGGGGCGGAAGAAGCGGTGGTGCTGTTCCCGAAAAGTTGTTTTACGAAGACTCTGGAGGCGCACAATCGTATCTACGGCTTGAAAGATGTGGGTGACACCCTGCTCGCTTTAGTCGCTGAGGCTGTAAGCAACTCACGGCCATTTCCCTACATCGTTTATCAATTGAACCACAGCCTGGTTCTCCAGAACGCTACGATCTCCGACCAGTTCGTAACCCGCCACCACGAACTTGAAGCGCAGCACTTGCTGGACCACCAGTACTCGGCCGAGACTTGCGTTCCGTTAAAGGACTTCGCCGTGCTGCGCAGGTAGCGCCGTAAGCTGCCCGGAGGCCTAACCTACAGGTGAATGATTCCCCGCTGGATGGCGGCGGTGGCCGCCTGCGTCCGGTCCTGCACTCCGAGCTTGCTGAGAATGTTCTTCACGTGATTCTTCACCGTGTGCTCGGCGATGCTCAGGGAATACGCGATCTGCTTGTTGGCGAGACCGCGGACGATCAGCTCCAAAACCTGCACTTCGCGGGCGCTCAGGTCGGGACGCGGCATCTGCGCCGCCAAAGCCGCGGCCACCGCGGCCGGCAGATAAGTCTGCCCGAGGTGCACCGCGTGAATCGCCTTGATCAGCTCGTCGTGCAGCACGTCCTTCGTAAGATACGCCTGCACACCCGCGAAAAGCGCCCGCCGGATGTCTTCGTCGCCGCCATAGGTGGTGAGCGCAACCATCCGGGCGTTCGAATACTCGGCGCGGATCGCCGTCGCCGCCTCCACGCCGCTCATTACCGGCATCCGCAGATCCAGCAGCGTGACATCCGGCAGGTACTTGCGGAACATCTCGACCGCCTGCTGGCCGTTGGCCGCCTCGGCGACAACCGTCATGTCCGGCTGCAAATTGACGATCGTCGTGACCCCGACGCGCGCCACCAGGTGGTCTTCCGCCACCAAAATTCGAATCTTCTCGCTCATGGAAGCGGTACTCTCACCTCTACCTCTGTTCCTTTTCCGGGCTCACTGACCAGCGTAAGCTCTCCGCCCAGCCGTTCCGCGCGCTCGCGCATCCCGATCAATCCGAAATGGCCGCCTACCGAGGAAAACACTCCATCCTGCACGAACCCGCGGCCGTTGTCCACAACCCGCAGCATGAGTTTGTGGAGCTCCAGATGGAGCCGGATCAGGATCTTCGTCGCGGACGCATGTTTTAGAGCATTCGTCACGGCCTCCTGCGCAATGCGGAGCAGGTGCTGCTCATACTCCTCGGGCAACTCGCCGGGCGTACCCGAGACTTCGATATCGACCTCCACGCCCGATCCCGCTGTCCACATCCGCGTGCCGGAGGAGAGCGCCGCGGAAAGATCCTGCCCCTCGAGGACCGACGCCCGCAGGTCCATCACGGAGCGCCGCGCCTCGGTGAGGCTGTGCCGGGCCATCCGGCGCGCAAGATCGAGATAGCGGCGCGCGGGCTGCTCTTTGTCCGGCATGCACATCGCCACCGCATCGAGCTGCGACGAGATTCCGACGAACCCCTGCGCCAGCGTGTCGTGGATTTCGCGGGCCAGCCGGGCGCGCTCTTCGAGCACCAGGGCGAAGCGCGACCGAACCTGGCGCATGCGCAGGCGGAAAACTCCCCAGGCGCTTGCGGCCAGCAGCAGTGCCGCGCAGCAGCCGGAACCACGAAGTCTCGTAGAACTGCGGCAGGATGGTGAAATCGTACGAGGTCTCGGAGGCCAGCCCACCCGCCAGTTCCGCCCGCGCCGTGAAGCGGTAGGCGCCGTGCCCCAGAGTGTTATAAGTGATCACCCTGCGGCTTCCAGCGTGGACCCAGTCTTTGTCCAGCCCCTCCATGCGATACGAATACCGCACCTCTTCGGGCGCGGCCAGGTGGAGCGCCGTGTAGCGGATCTGAAGATAACTGGGGTTCGGGCCAAGCCGCCGGCCGGGCACGAGTTCCAGGGGCTGTCCGTTCACCGCCATCTCGACGATGTGGACGACCGGCGCCAGGGAAGTCTGTCTGCGGGCGCCCGGGCTGTATACGGCAAGCCCGCGCGTGGTGGTGAACCATAACCGGCCGTCGGCCGTTCGAAATCCACCGCCGCCGATCGGGTAGCTGGGCGAACACTGCGCGCTGCGCAGCCCGTCCGCCATTCCATAATTGGAGGGCTCCAGGATTTTCCGCACGCCCCGGTCGAACTCCGCAAGCTGGCGCTTTTCGATCCGGCAGATGCCGCGCGTCGTGCTCAGCCACAGCGACTCGCCGTCGTCCATCACGTCCGAAACGTTGTCGCTGAGCAGCCCGTCGGCCTCGGTGTAGTGGCGAAAGCTCCCGTCCCGGAACGCATTCAGCCCGCCGCCGAAAGTGCCGATCCACAACGTCCCGCTACCGTCGACGCGCAGGGACCGGATCTGGTCGCTCGAAAGCCCGTCGGCGGTGGTGTACTGCCGGATCGACTCGCCCTGAATCCGCCAGAGCCCCTTTCCATAACTACCCGCCCAGAGAACTCCGCCGCGGCCGAAGCACAGGGTCACCGGCGAGCTGGAGAGTACCGGCGCCCCGGGAATCACGATCCTGGTCTTTCCCGCCGCCTGCTCCAGCAAGCCCCCGGGCGTCGCCATCCAGATATGGCCGGCCGAATCCTCGAGTGCGTCGAAAACGTTGATGCGGGCGAGCGGGTCGCGCGGTACAAACTTGCTGAATTGCCCTTCGTGCACGCGGACCATGCCACCGCGCGCTCCGATCAGCAGGTCTCCACTGGCCGTTTCGGCGATCGAAAAAACCTCGTTATTCGGCAAGCCGTCGCGTGTCGTGAAGAGGCGCTTTTCGTGGGCCGAAAGCATCAGAAGTCCGCTATCGTGGAAACCGATCCAGACGCGCCCGCTGTGGTCCTGGAAAACGGTGTTCGGCTCATCGCTGGGCAGGCCCTCCGGCTTTCCGTAGGCTACGAATATACCGTCGCGGAACCGGGTGAGTCCGTGGTTCGAGCCGACCCAAAGGTCGCCCTCGCGGTCTTCGAAAAGGCAGCGCACCAGGTCGCGGCTGCTGTCGTCGTCGTTGAGGGTGATCCAACGGTCGCCGCTCAGCCGCGCGATTCCGAGATTCGTCCCGGCCCACACGTTGCCGTCGCGGTCCACCCAAACCGCGCGCACGAAGGCGTCCGGCAGCCCGTCTTTGGTGGAATAGCGGCGGGTCCTGCCGTCCGGCCAGCGTTCGATAATCCCGTTACTCCCGCCGATCCAGAGGTTGCCGTCGCGGTCGTTCACCATCGACGTGACTATCTGGCCGTTCAGCTCGGACGAATCCATCACGGTGACGAAATCGCCATGGGTCAGCTTGACGATGGCGGTGAACCCGGCGACCCAGAGATCGTGGTGGTTGTCCTCGCGGATGACCCGCGCCGATGTGATCGGTAATTCGGCCCCGGGGGTAAATGTGGTGAATTTTCCTTTATCCAGACGGCACAGATACACCCCGGCCACGATCCATAAGGCTCCGCTGTGGTCCTCGTAAAGGCTGGTTACGGCATCGTCCGGCAGACCGTCCCGAAGGGTGTAGGTCCGGAAGTGCCCGCTGCGGTATTCCACCAGGCCCTCCGACGTGCCGATCCACAACGCTCCGTCCCCGGCCGCCGCCAGCGCGGTGATCGAATTGGATGGCAGGTTGCCCTTGGCTTTATTGAAAACGGCGAACTCGTAGCCGTCGAACCTGGCGAGCCCCTCGTCGGTGCCCAGCCACAGATACGCGTCGCGCGTCTGCGTGATGGCGCGGATGGTATCCTGCGGCAGCCCGTGTTCCTGGGTCCACGTGGTACGGGTATACTGTGTCAGGCTCTTGCGCGGGTCGAGCGCCCACGCACTCGGGCCCAACGTCAAGGCGAGAATTCCGATGGACGCAGCCGCCGCGACGAAGCGCCGTTCGCGCCAGAGTATCTTGAACACCGTTGTACTCAGTATAAGCCGAGGCTTTCCATCATCGTCCGCATGCGCTGGTGGTGGCCGCCCTTCCAGTAGACGCGGCCGCAGCCCGGACACCGCTGAAAAGTTTCGCGGAGTTCGGCGATCCGGGGCGGGAGCGACGCGGCAACTTCCTCTTTCGCAACCGGCTGGAGCACCCCGTTGCAGCGCATACACCGGGTGAACGGGCGCAGCAGCCGCCCCAGGTCGAACCGCCTGACCACCTCGGCCAGCTGCCGCCGGGGCGCGGTTTCGCGGACGAAGTAGCCGTGCGTCACTTCGCCGCGCTTGAGCAGGCCGACGTCGCGCGTCAGCAGGATGCGGTGCTCCGAGGATGAAATGGCGGCCAGTTCCGCGTCCGCGGAGCAGTTCCGGTAAGCCGTGTCGAACCCCGCCATCCTCAGGTAGGCAGCCAGCTTCCCGAGGTGGATATCCAGCACGAACGTCGGATCGCGCAGCGGCTCGGGCCGCAGGCGGGTCAGGCCCGCGATATCGAGGGCTTCGAACACCGGGTAGACGCTGATGCGGTCTCCATCCTGCACGCGCCAGTCAAACGGGCGTGAAATGCCGTTGACCAGCACCAGGTCCACTTCGGTGTGCGGCACGCCGAACGACTCGACCCGGTCCTTCACGGTGCCGATATCGAAAAAGTCGTACGGGAACTCGGTAAAGCGCCGCTCCGGCGAAAGAAAATCGTTGAGCTCGGCGTAGAACCGGAACCAGGCGCGGGGCATGGCCGCGGTCTTAGTTGAAGCCGAGGTCCCGCGGCAGAACCTGCGGGATCTCGAAAACCCTGGTCCCGAGGAGAAACGCGGAAAGGCCGTTCGGGTCGGGAATCGAGGCGCCGTCCGCCGCCAGAAAGCCGGCGATCTGATTCTGCGCGTCGAGGCTGACCGCCAGCCCCGAGAGGCCCGGCAGTGTGACGGTGCCGCCGTCCAGGCTGACGAAGAGCACCAGGTAAGGATGCGGATTGGCGGGCAGATCGGGAGCGATGGCGCGCGCCAGGTCATGGCGGTATAGCCAGGTCGAAGATTGCAGGCCGCTTGCCGCGACCAGCGCCGAATTCGCCGGATTGGGCACGGTCTGGTCTCCGCGCGCGAATTGAATCAATACCGGGCGGGCGGCCAGTCCGGCGAGCGGCGACAACTTCAGGTGCGGTGCGAAGGCCAGCGGATCGCCGCTCATGCCGAGCCATTCGACCGTTTCGAAAAAGTTCTGGATACCGGTTGCGCCCGCCACGGCCGTCACCTTTACCGGCTGCCCCGGCAGGACGTAGTCCTCGTTGTACCCGGAGCCCTGATTCAGCAGGGGCGGTTGCCGGAGTTGCAGGCTTTCCGTCGCCAGGCCCTTGTAGGCAGGGCTCCAGCGCGCGATGTCGATGACGGTTCCGCCGCCCACATTCAGCGCGGCGGCGCGGACCGACGGCTCGACAGCCGTGAACATGGCGCCATAGATGGCGCCCAGCGACTGGCCGGCATAGTAGATGCGCGACGGGTCGAGATCCGGCGTGCCGTCGCCATCGAGGTCGATCCCCTGGCGAATCGCGCGGGCGAGCTGCATCAGGTCCACCGCGGTTTGCCGGAAGCAATCCCGCGTCCCGTAAGCCACGGGCGTCACCAGCGCGCAGCCCTCGTTGGCCTCGATCACGCCGTCGCCGTTCAAGTCGATGCTGCGGCCGCCGGCCGGCAGGGTGACCGATTTACCGGAGTTGTCCACGAAGGTGAGGGTGCTCTGCGGCCCGAAGCCGTGCCCCACGGCGTTGATGGCGATGACGGCAAAGCCCGCCTGCGCCATGGTCGGTGCGACCGCGGTGGGTCCTCCGAAGCGGCTATCGCCAAATCCGTGGCCGAAAATCAGGACCGGGTATCCGGCCGCGGGCTTGGCACTCACGGGCGGCAGCAGCGCATTGAAGTAGACCTGGTTCACGCGGGAGGGCACCGGAAGGCCGGGCAGCGTCGGTGCGTTGCGAATGGTCTGATCGTCTTCGAGGAAGCTGGGCGAATTGTAGGAACCGATGACTACCCGGTCCACGGCTTGCAGCAGGGGGTTGTTTACCGGGAGCGAGAGATCCGCGAACTGCGCGGGGTTGTCGCCGACCTGCTCGTGCAGGGTGAGCGTGGCGAGGCCGGCAAGGCGGAACGTACTCTGCGGCTGGGCCAGCGTGACCATGGGCGGAACGTAATCGAGGATGGCGCGGGCGTGCTCCAGCCAGGCGGTGGCGCTCATGGTGGTGAACACGGCTGCGGCTACGATTGTCCGCGGAGCCGTTGCGACGCCGGAAAGCGCGGCGGCAAGCCCGCCGCAGTAACCGTCGCCACCGTGGGCGCAGGCCTGAAATGCCGGGTCGGGCTGAACCGCGGCGCCGGCCGCGTCCTTCACGGCATCGGTCACCACCAGCGCATAGTGGCGGTGCTGGTCGAGCACGGAAACGGGCTTGGCATATGCGGTGTTGGTGGCCGGGTCCCAAACCACCTGGTCGGGCGCGATGCGGTCTCCCGGCTGGTTGACGCCGGGTTCTTCTTGCGTGAGGTTATCGAGCGCGACGAAAAAGATGCCGTCCTTCAGCGTCGCGGGCGTGACCGGGCCGGAGAACCGCACGCGCGCCCGGGCGCGGATGCTGAAGCCGTCCAACTGGTCGAGCAGCCCGCCTTCCTGGCATGCCGTATAAGTGGCGCCGCAATCCGGCACCGGCATGTTCACCCGCACTCCCGTCTTCTGCAGCGGATCGAGAACGGTCAGCACGTCGGACGGGAAAGGGCCCGTCGCAGGCGTCAGAGGATCGTATAAAACGGTTGTGCCCGCGCCGAGCAGCGCGGGCACCATCAGAGCGAACAGCAATAATCGTGGCATCGGGCCTCAGTACTCGATGATACCTGACGAGGCCCGACGAGGGGTCCGCAACGCCAATACGGGTGATTCAGGATCGCTTGCCCTTCTTGATTTTGGCGAGTTTCGCCGCGGCGTCCTTCGTATCCTTGCCGGCGGGAGCGGCTTGCAGCGCCTCATCGATTTCCCCGGTCAGGATGTTGAGCTTTTGCGGGTCGTCGAGTTTCTTGGGGGAGTAGAGGTCCGCCAGGTCCAACAGAACTTTTGCGGTTTCCAGGGCGAAAGCCGGTTTCGCAATCGTCACATTCCCGGCTTTAAAAACCTTCGAGCGATTTGGCCGTGTCTTCGCCCGATCCCACCGCGCGGGTCATCGCCAGCAGTACGCTCTTCTGGATGACTTCCTTCTGCAGGGAATCGATTTCCGCATCGGGGAGAATCATCCCCTTTTTCAAGCGCTGCAGCGAAACCGGCTCGGACGCGGAACCGGTCGGATACGCCACCTCCACCGCGATCTTATCCGGCGGGTTGGACAGCAGAAACTCATGTACGGATTCGGCCGTTTGAATAGCGGCGGCATTGGCCTGGCTGCGGAACAGGTTCACCTGGCGGCGGAACGGTGCCGGGTTGTTTCGGTTCGCCTGCGCGCCCGCGTCGAAGTCGTCCGCCAGTTCCGCATAGCCCGTGGCGATTGCGGAAGTCAGAATTACGGCCAGCGGACGCGACCGCGCGGCAAACTCGGAAGTTCCCTTCCCGAGTTGCGACAAATTGTCATTGGCCTTCAGATAATCGCCCGTCCCGTAGGCCGTCTTGGCGGCGGCCCACATGAATGCGGGGGTTCCCGGCTCGGGCGGCTGTGGGCCTGAACTGCAGCCGGCCGCAATGAAAAGGATACCCAGGCCCGCGGCTATGAGGCACTTACGTCGCATGGTGTAACCACCTTTCAGCTATGCTCAACACCCCCTTGCTGCCGCAAGGGTACTTCAGACGTTCTGTTCCCGACACTAGGGAATGTCGTCGGGATCGACGGGCGCCTTGTTGCCCACGCCGGCGTACCGGATATAAGCGATCAGGTCCGCGAGTTGCGCGCTGGTCCATTTCGTCGCACTTGGCGGATGCTTCCAGGAATTATTGGGCGTGAACGACACGTCCGTTTTGGGCACCTTATGAGACTCGGGAGGCGTCTTCGAAAGATCGAAGATCTCGATGGTATCGCCGGTGGTGGCGCCGGTCATGGAGGGGAAACTATCGGTTCCACCCTTGATCTTCGCCATCTGCACATACTGCGTCGCGGTGGATCGGATCGACATCGCGATGCCTGCGGGAGTCAGCCTCGCGACCAGTTTCAAATCCGGCCCGACCGCCGTCCCCTTCCCCTTGAGTGCGTGACAATTGACGCATCCGTTCGTGGTGTCCATGAACAGCGCTTCGCCGCGTTCGACCTGAGTCGGCGTGGCAGCTTGCGCCAGCATGAGTAGCAACGGCCAAAACATCCGTAACCTCCTTTGGAGGGTGCAACCAAGACCCTGTACTCCGAAATGAGAATACCTCACGGCGCGGAGGGAAGCAATGCACCCGTGGGCCGCCGGCTGCCATTGGTTTAACAAAACTTAAAATTCCGTTCGCCCGGATCTGTCGTTTACTGAAAAAGACGATGAAACGCAGCATAGCCGCTCTCGGGTTGACGATTTTGGCCGCGGGATGGCTCGCCGGGCAGAACCGCTCCCTGGTGGGCACCATTACAGGGATCAAACCGGAAGCCGCGGAGATCGAGGTCAAAGCGGATGGCGGCGAGAGCATTGCCGGCAAACTGACGCCGGACAGCATGGCCCAGCGCGTGGCGCCCGGCGAAACGGACCTGAAGAAAGCCGCGGCGATCCAGGTGACGGATATCGCCATGGGCGACCGCGTTCTCCTGACCCTCGATGCCGGCACCGGCAATGTGCGCCGCATTGTCGTGATGTCGGCCGGCGATATCGCGCGCAAGAACGAAGCGGACCGCCTTGATTGGCAGAAGCGCGGAGTCACGGGCATCGTCGCCTCGAAAGCAGGCAACCGGATCACGCTCAAATTGCGGACGCTCACCGGTGAAAGCGCGGCGGTGGTCACCGTAGATGACCATACGAGCTACAAACGCTACGCGCCGGACTCAGTGAAATTCGCCGACGCCGGCATAAGCAAATGCGCCGAGATCTCGACCGGCGACCAGCTCAGGGCTCGCGGCCGGAAGAGCGAGGACGGGTCGCAGGTCGCCGCCGAGGAAGTAGTCTTCGGGACCTTTCTCACCAAGGCAGGAACCGTGGCCGCAGTCGATTCCGAGACCCGGGAGATCACCCTGAAAGAACTCGGCACCGGCAAGGTGCTGCTCGTGAAATTGACTGCGGATTCGCAGCTCAAGAGAATGCCGGATTTCGGAGCGATGGAGGGTCGCCGCGCTCCGCAGTCCGGTATGCCTCCGGCCGTGGCACGGCCCGGTATGCCCGGCTCCCCCCCCGGCATGCCGGGCAGGCCGGGCGGCATGGATCTTTCGCAGATGATCGAGCACATGCCGCAGGCCGGACTGGACACTTTGAAAACAGGGGAAACCATCGTCGTTTCGAGCACCAGAGGTGCTAAGAGCGACCACTTAACGGCCATCATGGTCCTGGGCAACGCCGGCATGTTGATTCAAACGGTATCCGCGTCTTCCGACGCACGCGGAAGCACCGGAGGCCTGAACGCCGGCATGGGCATGGGAATGGGCGGAATGATGGGCGGCGGAGGCCTGGACCTCAGCAGCATGGGGTTGGGCGGCATCATGCAGTAACCAGCAGGAACATCGGAGAACATACCAATGCAGCGACTACCGATACTCGTTGTGTGCCTGACGGCGATTGCCGCCGCGCAATCGCCGGCGCCGGGCCTGCACGGCACCGTGACCGACCCGTCGGGCGCGGTAGTGCCGGGCGCCATGGTTCAACTGCGCGGGCCCGGCGGCGAGCAGCGCAAACTCACCGATGTCGCCGGCCAGTATTCGTACCCGGCGCTCGATCCCGGCAAATTCCAGGTCCGGGTGATCGCCAGGGGCTTCAGTGTGTGGCAGCGGCAGGATGTAGAAGTGAACGCGCCGGTGTCGCTCGATGCGCAACTCTTCATAGAGGCCGAGACCCAGGTGGTCAACGTGGAGGATGCGGCCAACCAGGTTACCTCCGATCCCGCCGACAATGGCGGCGCGCTCGTCCTGAAGGAGAAGCAACTGGCCGCCCTTTCCGACGACCCCGACGAGCTTTCGCAACAGTTGCAGGCCATGGCCGGACCCGGCGCCGGACCGAACGGCGGAACTATCTACATCGACGGCTTCACCGGCGGAAACCTGCCGCCGAAATCGTCGATCCGCGAAGTGCGGATCAACTCCAACCCGTTCTCGCCCGAGTACGACCGGCCGGGCTTCGGACGCATCGAAATCTTCACGAAGCCGGGGACGGACCGGATTCGCGGCCAGGTATTCGGGCAGTACAACAAGGAAGCCCTCAATTCGCGAAGTCCCCTGCTCACGCAGTCCACGCGCCCACCCTACAAGCAGGACTTCTTCGGGGCCAACCTGACCGGCCCCATCTCCAAAAACAAAGCGTCATTCGGATTCGACGTGCAGCGGCGAAGCACCACCGAGAATGCTTTCGTTCTGGCCACGACGCTGGATTCGAATCTCGACCCGCTCACCGTCAACCAGGCCATCCTGACACCCCAGACCTTCACGACCCTCAGCCCGCGCCTGGATTACGCCATCAACCAGAAGAACAGCCTGACGGTGCGGTATCAAAACACGCGGTCGAGCTTCGAGAAGCAGGGAGCCGGCGGTTACAACCTGGCGTCGCGCGCCTACAACTCCAACAGTTCGGAGAACACCATACAGGCCACGGAAACGGCGGTGGTGAGCCCGCGGTTCATCAACGAGTCCCGCTTCCAGTACATGCGCGCGAATTCGCTGATGACGGGCGGCAGCAACGACCCTGCGATCATCGTCTCGGGCGCATTCAGCTCGGGCGGCGCGCAGGTGGGCAACTCGGGGAACACCACCAATAGCTGGGAGTTCACCAACACCTCCACATTCACGGTCGGGGCCCACGCCATCAAGTGGGGCGGACGCATGCGCCAGTCGTTCCTGGCTTCGACCTCGGAAAGCAATTTCGGCGGCACCTACACGTTCCAGGGCGGCGTGGGGCCGGCTCTCGATGCCAACAATCAGGCGGTCGCCGGGACATCCATGGACCTGACCGCACTCGAGGTCTACCGGCGCACGCTGCTGTTTCAGAACTCCGGGCTGACGGATGCGCAACTCCGGGCCTTAGGCGGCGGGGCGTACCAGTTCAGCCTGAGCGCCGGCACGCCGGGCACTTCGGTGAGCCAGTTCGATATCGGCCTCTTCGCCAGCGACGACTGGCGGCTTCGGCCGAACCTCACTTTGAGCTACGGCGTGCGCTACGAAACGCAGACCAATATCGCCGATTACGGGAACATCTCACCCCGCATCGGCATCGCCTGGGGGGTGGACGGCAGCGCGAAGAAAGCCGCCCGTACCATCGTGCGCGCCGGGTTCGGAATCTTCTACGACCGGATCGGCGAATCGCTGACACTGAATGCCTTGCGGTATAACGGCACCACCCAGCAGTCATACGTGCTCTTCAACCCGACGTTCTTCCCGGCGATTCCAGCGTTGAGCGTGCTCGAGGGCGCCAAGCAGCCGCAGCAGCTGCAATTCGTGGACAGCGCCATCAAGGCGCCGCGCAATTACCAGGCGAACATCGGGATAGACCGGCAGGTGAACTCGTATTTCCGGCTGAGCGCAAATTACGTGACGTCGCGGGGCGTCCACCTGCAGCGGTCGCGCGACATCAACGCCCCCATCGGCGGGCTATATCCGTTTGGCGATCAGCAACTCCGGATGCTCACCGAAACCACCGGTTTCAGCCGCACCAACCAGCTCATGATCAGCCCGAATCTGAACTATAAGAAGATCTTCCTGTTCGGGTTCTATTCGCTCTCCTACGGAAAGACGGACGCCGAGGGGCAGGCGGCGGATCCTTATAACCTACGCGCCGAATGGGGACCGTCCTCGTTCGCCGATGTGAGGCACCGGTTCGTGGTGGGCACGAACATTCCGCTGTGGTATGGAGTCTCGATCAGCCCGTTCGTGGTGATTTCGAGCGGCACCCCGTACGACATCACGACCGGGCGCGATGTTAACGGTGACGGGATTATGGCCGAGCGCCCGGCCCTGGTGGGCGGTGCGACCCTGGCGACGTGCACCGGCGCGAACCGGATCTACGAGGCCGGGTTCGGCTGCTTCAACGTCAACCCAGCGGCGGGCACGGCGACCATCTCGCGGAATTTCGCGCGCGGCCCCGCCAGTGAAATGGTGATGCTGCGGCTCTCGCGCAGTTGGGCGTTTGGCGGAAAGAGCGAGCCGAACGCCGACGGCATGGGTCCGGGCGGCGGTCCCGGCGGCGGCGGTCCTCCTCCGGGCGGCGGCCCACCTCCCGGCGGGGGCGGGGGCGGGCGAGGGCCCGGCGGACCCGGCGGCGGCGGCCCGATGATGGGCGGACCACCTCCGGGCATGATGGGCGGCAACGCCGGCGTGGGCCGCAGGTACACCATCACGCTGGGCGTGAATGCGATGAATGCTCTCAACCACGCGAACTACGCCGCACCTTCCGGCGATCTCTCGTCGCCCTACTTCGGCGTCTACCGCAGCCTCGGCGGCGGCTTCGGCCCGATGGGCGGATCCGGCACTTACAACCGCAAAATCGACGTGCAACTGCGGCTCGGATTTTAGTTTTAGTAGGGTAGGCCTCCTGGCCTGCCCACGCGCCGAAGGCGCGCTCCGCGCGCCTGGGCAGGCCAGGAGGCCGGGCCAGGAGGCCTACCCTACTTGTGGGCTACATCGCCAGAAGCGCGGCCATCAGCTCGATGCCATCCCAGAGGTTCTGGAGCCGCAGGTTCTCGTTGAAGCTGTGCTGGTTGTTGTCGTGGTTGGCGATCGGCACGGTGATGGTCGGGGCGTGCAGGATCTGCTCGATCATATAGAGAGGCACGCTGCCGCCCATGGTCGGGAGCTTTACGATGGGGCCGCGTGCCGCCTCGGCCGTCTTCAGAACCAATTGCGAGATGGGCAGATCCATCGAAGTCCGCGAGGCGTTGTACCCGCCCGGGTCCACCGTCACCCTGGCGACCTTCGGGTGCGACATCCTGGTATCGCGACCGGGGTCCCCGGAGACCACGAAATAGCCCTGCTTCCGGATGTGCTCGATTACGCGTTGGGCGGCCATCTCGGGCGTGATGCCCTTGACGAGGCGGCAGTCGATCGAGGCGGTCGCAGTGGCGGGGATGACGTTGCTGGCCCCGGACCCGGTCCTCGCGGCGCTCATTCCCCGGATATTAAGCGAGGGGTAGTTCAGGAGTTCCACCAGCGTCTTTCCCCCTCCCTCGGTCCGGCCTAACGCCAGTTCGCTCATCAGGGCGCGGTCCACGTCCGGCGCCTCGGCGATGGCCCGCTTCCCGGTTTCGCTGAGCGGCTCGATCCCGTCATAGAAATGATCGACGGTGACCCGGCCGTCGTCGTCCTTCATGGACGCCAGAAGTCGGGCCAGCATCATGGCCGGGTTCGGCGCCCAGTTGCCGTAATGCCCGCTATGGAGTTCGTGGCTGGGGCCGTAGACCGTGATCCCGAGTTCCACGATGCCGCGCGCGCCGAAGACGATCTGCTGCCGCCGGCTCTGGTGCACGGGGCCATCGCAGATCAGCCAGACGTCGGACTTCAGTAGGTCTTTATTCCGGCGGAGGATCTCGGCAAGGTGGGGCGAGCCGGCCTCTTCCTCCCCTTCGAAGACGAACTTGATGTTTGATTTCAAGGGGATATGGGCGTCGAGCGCGGCCGCGATGGCGATGATCGGAGCCTTATCGTCGGAGGCGGAGCGGGCCCAGATGCGGCCATCGTGGATCACCGGCTGCCACGGCGGGGTGGCCCATTCCCTGCGGTCGAGCGGCTGGCCGTCGTAGTGGGCATAGAAGATGATGGTCCGGGTGGCGCCGGGAGTGGTCAGCTCGCCATAGACCACAGGCGGAGCATCCGGCACCTCCAGCAGGCGTGTCCGGACACCACGCTTCTCCAGGATTGCCTGGACCGCGGCGGCGTTCTTGCGGATGTTCACAGCGTCCCTGGCGAGGTTCGGGATTGCCAGTAAGGCACTGAATTCATTAAGGATTTGTTGTTCGTGCGCAACTCGCCACTGGCGCGCCAGTTCAGCCGGTGAGGACTGCCCGAACGCGGCGGCGAGGGTGAGGAACGAAGCCAACCAGAGTCTCATCTGGGATACTCTAACATTTTCTGCTCAGAAATACTTGACATGCACGTACTCATATTTTATGATCACAACAGATGAGGTCATCTGAGGGCCTCACAGACTTCAGCCGATGAGGAGATTGAACAACTTATGTCTCTTAGCCATTTCGACCCCATAACGAACCTGCGCGCCTTCGAAGATGCCTTTTCCCGAATGTTGAGCGAACCCCAGACGAACCGTCCCTGGACTCCGGCCGTCGATATCTACGAGACCGAGAATGACCTGGTTCTGAAGGCCGACCTTCCGGATGTGGACCAGAAGGCGATCGACGTGCGAGTAGAGAATCAGACCCTGACGATTGCAGGGGAGCGCAAATTCGGATTGCAGAATTCCGGCAACGGCTTCCACCGGATCGAGCGCGCTTATGGCACCTTTGTCCGCAGCTTTGCGGTACCGAACACCTTCGACACCGACAAGATCGGAGCCGAATACAAGAACGGCGTGCTGACCGTGACTCTGCCCAAAAAGGAAGCGGCCAAGCCCCGTCAGATCAAAGTCGAAGTGAAAGCTTGAAGCATCTAACTAAACAAGGGGGCCGGTTCGATACCGGCATTTACCGAGGAGGGCCGGGCGTTTGCCCGGCCCGAAGTTTCTAAAGGATAGAATGTTCCGATTAGATAAGCTGACCCAAAAGGCCCAGGAAGCTTTACAGCTCACCCAAGCCGTAGCCGAGAAGAACGAAAGCCAGGTGATGTTCCCGCTGCACCTGCTGATCGCCTTGGCCGAGGAGCGGGAAGGCATTGTGCGCCCCATCCTCGAGAAGTGCGGGGCAAATCCCGACGTGCTTGTGGGCGAGGCGCAGCGGCAACTGGCCAGTCTCCCGAAAACCACGGGCGGCACTCCGGGCATGTATCTTTCCCAACCTTTGAACCAGGTGTTGGAGCAGGCATTCAATGAAGCCGGGCGGTTCAAAGACGAGTTCGTGTCCACCGAGCATCTGCTGCTGGCTCTAGCCGAGCAGACCGGCGATGCCGCCGGCCGTCTCCTGGAGAGCGCCGGCGCCGGTCACGACGCCATTCTCAAGGCGCTGGTCGGTATCCGCGGCACAACGCGGGTCACGGACCAGAACCCGGAGACCAAATACCAGGCACTGGAGCGCTATGCTCACGACCTGACCCAGTCGGCGCGGCAGGGCAAACTCGACCCCGTGATCGGGCGCGAGGATGAGATCCGCCGCGTCATGCAGGTTCTGAGCCGGCGGACCAAGAACAACCCGGTGCTGATCGGCGAACCCGGCGTGGGCAAGACCGCCATCGTGGAAGGCTTGGCCCAGCGGATCGTGCGCGGAGACGTGCCCGACCAGTTGAAGAACAAGCGCCTGGTGTCGATCGACCTCGGGTCGATGGTCGCCGGGACGAAGTTCCGCGGCGAGTTCGAAGACCGCATGAAAGCGGTGGTGAAAGAGATCATCGATTCCAACGGCGAGATCCTCTGCTTCATCGACGAGTTGCACACCCTGGTTGGGGCCGGCGGCGCCGAGGGGGCGATCGACGCGGCCAACCTGCTGAAGCCGGCGCTCGCGCGGGGCGAACTGCGCTGCATCGGCGCCACCACGCTGAACGAGTACAAGAAGCACGTGGAAAAAGACGCGGCCCTGGCGCGCCGCTTCCAGACCGTGATGGTCGGGGAACCCACGGTGGACGACACCATCGCGATCCTGCGCGGGCTCAAAGAGAAGTTCGAGATCCACCACGGAGTGCGCATCAAGGACTCGGCCATTATTTCGGCCTCCGTGCTCTCGCATCGCTACATCGCGGACCGGTTCCTTCCGGATAAGGCGATCGACCTGATCGACGAAGCGGGCTCGGCGCTGCGGCTCCAGATCGGCTCCATGCCGATCGAGATCGACGACCTCGACCGGCGCATCTCGCACCTCGAAATCGAGAAACAGGCGTTGACCAAAGAGTCGGACCCCGCCTCGCATGAGCGCCTGCGGGTGATCGAAAGCGAACTGGAACGGGTTCGCGGCGGAGCGGCGGTGCTCAAGGAGCGCTGGAACCGCGAGAAGAGCGCGATCACGCGGGTGAAGCAGCTCAAAGAGGAGCAGGACAACCTGCGGCAGGACGAGGAGCGCGCCACCCGCGCCGGCGACTGGGAGAAAGCCGCCCAGCTTCGCTACGGCCGGCTTTCGCAAATCGAAAAAGAAATCACGGCGGCAGAGCAGGAACTCGAAGCCGTGAAGGAAACCGCCCTTCTCAAAGAGGAAGTAGGCGAAGACGATATCGCCCGCATCGTGGCGAAGTGGACCGGGATTCCGGTTGCCCGCATGATGGAGGGCGAACTTCAGAAACTCGTCCAGATGGGCGACCGGCTGAAGGACCGGGTGGTCGGGCAGGACGCGGCTGTGCAGCTGGTCTCGAACGCCATTCTGCGCAACCGCGCGGGCTTGAGCGATCCCAACCGGCCGATCGGGAGCTTTATCTTCCTCGGCCCCACGGGTGTCGGCAAAACCGAACTGGTGCGGGCCCTGGCGCAGTACCTGTTCGATGACGATAAGGCCATGATCCGGGTCGATATGTCGGAGTACATGGAGAAGCACGCAGTGGCCCGGATGATCGGGTCTCCTCCCGGATACGTGGGCTTCGAAGAGGGCGGCCAGTTGACCGAACAGATCCGCCGGCGGCCCTACTCGGTGTTACTGTTCGATGAAATCGAAAAGGCCCACCCGGACGTCTTTAATATGCTGCTCCAGATTCTGGATGATGGAAGACTGACGGACGGCCAGGGCCGGACGGTGAGTTTCAGGAACACCGTAATCGTGATGACGTCGAACATCGGGACCGGCATGGTGGATAGGAACACCATCGGATTTTCGGTGCACGGCAAGGACAAGCAGGGCGAAGACACCCACAAACGGCTCATGGAAGCGCTGCGGGCGAGCTTCCGCCCCGAATTTCTGAACCGCGTTGACGATATCATTGTGTTTAACGGCCTGACGCGTGAGCACCTGGCACAAATCGTGGATATCCAACTGAAGAATGTGGCCAAACTCCTGAAAGACAGGAAGCTGAACCTGGAGGTAAGTGCCGCCGCGAAGGACCTGATCATCTCGGAAGGCTACGACCCGCAGTACGGTGCGCGTCCGATGAAACGCGCGATCCAGCGGCTGGTTCAAGACCCGCTGGCGTTGAAGCTGATCGGCGGCGAGTTCAGCGACGGAGATACGATTCTGGTGGACGTCGCGGCAGGGGAGGGTGGACTTCAGTTCACCCGCCTCCTTCCGCTGGCGGCCTAACCGGCGGCCGGGACGGAGGTTCCCCTTATGAATGCACTCAAAACCGCGCTGCTCCTGGGACTTCTCAGCGGGCTGCTCCTGTTCGGCGGTGAAGCACTGGGCGGGCGGCAGGGGCTGTATATCGGCCTCGGCATCGCAATCGTCATGAACTTCGGCAGTTACTTTTTCTCGGATAAGATCGCGCTGGCGACTTACCACGCGCAACCGCTTTCGGAACAGGAGAACCCGGAGATCTATCACCGGGTCGCTCCCATCGTGCAAGGCCTCGCTCACCGGATGAACCTGCCGATGCCCAAGTTGTACCTGATTCCCGAGCCTTCGCCCAACGCCTTCGCCACCGGGAGAAACCCGAATCACGCCTCCGTGGCGTTTACCACCGGGATTCTGCAATTGATGAACGATAACGAGATCGAGGGGGTGGTCGCCCACGAGCTCGGACACGTGCTGCACCGCGATATTCTGATCAGCTCCGTGGCGGCGACGCTGGCGGCGGCCATCACGTTTCTGGCCCGCATATCCTTCTTCATGGGAGGGGCGGGGGGCCGGGACGATGAGGACCGCGGGGGCGCGTTTGCAGCGATTTTCATGATGATCCTGGCGCCCATCGCGGCCATGCTGATTCAGATGGCAATCTCGCGCTCGCGCGAGTACGACGCGGACGCCGCCTCCGCCAAGTACGTCGGCTCTCCGTACCCGCTGATCAACGGGCTGGAAAAGCTCGACGGCTGGTCGAAGCGGATTCCCATGGAGGCGACGCCTTCAACCGCACACATGTTCATCATCAAGCCGTTCAGCGGCCAGGCGATGATGCGGTTGTTTTCGACCCACCCCGCCACCGAGGACCGGATCGCCCGCTTGCAGGCGATGCGATGAACGAAGTCCGCGTGAACCGGAAGGCGGCCGGCCGGGTCGCCTCCGGCCACCCATGGATTTTTTCCAGCGACATCACGGACCGCGAAGGCGCCCAACCGGGGGCTGCGGTCAAGGTCGCGGACGATCGCGGCCGGCCTCTCGGCACGGCACATTACAGCTCCACGTCACAAATCGCGGTTCGCATGCTCTCGCGGCAGGTGGAAGAGACCGGCCGCGATTTTTATTTGCGCCGGCTCCAGGCGGCCGAAGCCTACCGCTCGCGGGTGGTGCGCCACACCGACGCCTATCGCGTGGTGCACGGCGAGGCCGACCTTCTTCCGGCGCTGGTCGTGGACCGCTACGCCGATTACCTGGTGCTGCAAACGCTGAACCAGGGGATGGACGCCGCCAAAACCGAGATCGTCTCCTGCCTCGAAGAGATCTTCCGGCCGAAAGGCATCCTGGCGCGGAACGACGCGGGCGTGCGTGCGAAGGAGCAACTGCCGCTCGAAACGGCCGTGGTCTCGGGCGATGTCCCGGACCAGGTTGCCATCCGCATGAACGGCCTGGAACTGCGGGCCGACCTGCTGCACGGGCAGAAAACCGGCATTTACCTCGACCAGCGCGAGAACTACCGCGCGGCGGCGCATTACCTGCGCGGAGGCAAGGTCCTCGATTGTTTCACATCGACCGGGGGGTTCGCTCTCCACCTCGCGGCCAGGTGCGAATCGGTGGAGGCGGTCGACAGTTCCGGTCCGGCCCTGGAAACAGCGCGCGCGAACGCCTCGGCCAACGGGATCGCCAACATCGAATTTCGCGAGGCCGACGTTTTCGAACACCTCGCACGGTACTCTTCCGCACGGCGGCAGTTCTCGATGGTGGTGCTCGATCCTCCGGCATTTGCGAAATCGCGGGGATCGATCGAGGCGGCGGTCCGCGGCTACAAGGAGATCAACCTCCGCGCCCTGAGGCTGCTCGGTCCCGGAGGCGTTCTCGTGACGTGCTCGTGTTCGCACCACGTCAGCGAGGCGATGCTGTTGGAACTGGTGGCCGAAGCGAGCCTCGACGCCGGCCGGACCATCCGCGTGCTGGAGCGTCGGACACAGGCGCAGGACCACCCGATCCTGCTGACGGTGCCCGAGACGCTCTACCTGAAGTGCCTGATTTTAGAAGTCCTCTAGCTTAGCTGCAAAGCAGTCACCACGACGCGACGTGGCGCACAATCGTGCAAACCATTCGACCGGTCGATCGTCTATGGGAGTATACTGCCTTGAGGACATGGCAAACCAGGGTTCACATCCGCTGGCCGGAGATATGCTCCAGGGCACTCTCGACCTCCTGATCCTTCAAACGCTGGCGCTTGGCCCCGCCCACGGCCACACCATCGCGCACGTGATCGAGCACCGTTCGGAAGACGTTCTACAGGTGGAGCACGGCTCTCTCTACCCCGCCTTGCACCGCCTTGAAGACCGCGGCTGGATCGCGTCTTTCTGGGGAACTTCGGAAAACAACCGGCGCGCGCGCTATTACCGCCTGACTGCCGCCGGCCGCAGGCAACTCGCCGAGCATACCAACCGCTGGGAGCGCCTGGTCCGCGCTGTCAACCGGGTTCTGCGCCCGGTGGAGGAATAGACGGCTTATGGGCTGGCGCCGATTCTTCCGCCGCGAGCGCTGGGATGCGGAGCGCGCCCGTGAGTTGGATACCTACCTGGAATTCGAGACCGCCGACAATCTTGACCGCGGCATGCCGGCCGGCGAAGCGCGCCGCGCCGCTTTTCGCAAGCTGGGCAACCCCACTCTCATTCGCGAGGAGATCTACCACATGAACAGTATCGGATGGATGGAACTGCTCCTTCAGGACCTCCGCTACGGATTTCGCGTGCTCCGCAAGAGCCCGGTCTTTTCCCTGGTCGCGGTCCTTTCGCTGGCGCTCGGCATAGGCGCCACCACGGCGATCTTCAGCGTAGTGTATGGTGTTCTGATCTCGCCTTACCCATACGCCCGCCCATACGAGATCTGGGCTCCGCAGGTCCACGACGTGCGCAGGCCCGCCCGCGGGTTCAGCGCCTATCATTTACGCGATTATCTGGAAGTCCGAAAGCTCTCCGCGTTCTCCGATGTTATGGCGACTACACCCTACGAACCCACGTTGCTCACCGGCGACCGTGCTCCCGAGAACTTCACCGCGGTCCTGCTCACGCCGAATGCGCTTCAGTTCCTGGGTGTGGCGCCGTTGCTGGGGCGCACCATCCTTCCTTCCGACGTGAAGCCCGGAGGCGATGCGGAACCCGTGATCGTGCTCAGCTATGGCGCCTGGCAGCGCCTCTTTGGCGGCAGCCGCGACGCTCTCGGCAAGACCCTGGTCCTGAACGACGTGCCGCGCACTGTCATCGGCGTGATGCCTCCGCGGTTCGGCTGGTATACGAACGACGGCGGCTGGCTCCCCATGCCTCTCACGCTTCGCGGCGACCTCATGGTCAACCCGATCATGCGCCTGCGCGCCGGCGTTTCGCCGGCAGCCGCCGCCGGACAACTCCAGTCGCTCAACCTGCAACTGGCGAAAGCGCATCCGGAGAATTTTCCCAAGAACGGTGTTGCCACCTCCCTCGTCAACTACATGACGATCACTACGGCCTCGGGTGAGATGCGGTCCAGCCTGAGCCTCCTCTTCGGCGCCGTCGGATTTCTGCTGCTGATCGCCTGCGCCAACGTGGCGAATCTGCAAATGGCGCGGGCCGCGTCCCGGGCTCATGAAATCGCGGTGCGGATGTCCGTTGGCGCCGCGCGCCTCCGCGTCTTCCGGCAACTGCTCACCGAAAGCCTGTTGCTCTCGCTCGCCGGCGGCGCTCTGGGCGTCCTCTTCGCGGTTGCGATCACCCGGGCCATCGTCGCCCTCATGCCGGAGTTCTACGTTCCGAACGAAGCCCGCATCACCGTCAACGCTTATGTCCTGCTGTTTTCCGCGGCCGTTTCGATCTTAACCGGCATTCTGTTCGGATTGGCCCCGGCGCTAAGGTGCTCACGGCCGGATCTGGTGGAGACCCTGAAAGACGCCGGCCGCACCTCGGCCGCAGCCGCGGCCGGTGGTAAGTCGCGCAGCATCCTGGTGGTCGTGGAAGTCGCCCTGTCGGTGATCCTGCTCGTGGGAGCCAGCCTCACGATTCGTGGCTTCGTCAACCTCCAGCACATCGACGTGGGTTTCCAGCCGGACCGCGTCGTCATGGTCGGTCTCCAACTCCCGCCCAAACGATACGCTACTTACGAGCAGCGCATCGCCTTCACGCAGACCGTGCTCGAGCGGGTCGCGGCTTTACCGGGGGTCGAAGCGGCCGCCATCGGAAACGGAGGTTTGCCCTTCGGCGGTCCGCAGTCGCCGTTCTCGATACAGGGGCATCCCCAAGCCGACGCGCGCCGCATCATGATCGGGCTGGTCAGCCCCGGCTACGCGCAAACCCTGGGAATTCCGCTGCGCGCGGGCCGCATGATGACCGAACAGGAGGTCGCGCGGGCCACCCCCGTGGCGCTGATCAACGAAGCCGCGGCCAAACTCTGGCCTGCCGGGGAGAGTCCACTCGGCGGTCACCTGAGCGTGGATATCCTGGCAAAGCCTCAAGGCGCGTTGGTACCGCCCAACCACTCGTCCGACGTGGCCGTGATCGGCATTCTGGCGGACACCCGCAACGACGGCTTGCGCAATCCGCCTTCACCGGCGATCTTCGTGCCCTATACACTGGTCGCTCCGACGGGAAGGATGCTCGCCGTGCGTACCCGCTCTTCGCAGCCGATGCTGCTGTTGAATGCCGTGCGCGCCCAGGTGCGTGCGGTGGATAAGGACCAGCCGCTTGGCCGCCCCATTACGCTCGAAGAGGTGCTCGGCTTCGAGACCGTTCAGCCGCGGTTCAACATGGCGCTCTTCAGTTTCTTCGGAATGCTCGGCCTGGCGATCGCCGCGATCGGAATTTATAGCGTGCTCTCCTACACGGTGGCGCGCCGCACGCATGAAATCGGGGTCCGCATGGCGCTCGGGGCAGAGCGCCGGCACGTCCTGAACCTGGTGCTCCGAATGGGGGGAAGGCTCGTCCTGACCGGCCTCTGTGCCGGCCTCCTGGGCAGTTTCGCGCTGGTGAAGATTCTGCGGAGCGAGGTTTTTCAGACGCCTGCGACGGATCCTCTGGCTATCCTCGGAGTCGTGCTGGTCCTCTGCGCCGCAGCCCTGCTGGCGTGTTTAGCGCCCGCGCGCCGGGCCGCCCGGCTCGACCCGCTCACAGCACTGCGCCACGATTGAGTTCTTTACCGGCCCATCCAGCCGCCGTCTACAGTCAGGATAGTGCCGCTGACGTAGTCGGATGCGGGGGAGGCGAGGTAGAGCGCCGCGCCGGCGAGGTCGTCCGGATTCCCCCAACGGCCGGCGGGAATGCGCGCCAGGATGGACGGATTGCGGTCGGGGTCATTGCGCAGAGCCGTGGTGTTATCGGTCGCGATATAGCCGGGGGCGATGGCGTTCACCTGCACATTGCGCCCGGCCCACTCGTTCGCCAGCGCCTTGGTCAACTGCGCCAGCCCGCCCTTCGCGGCGGCGTAGCCGGGAACGGTAATGCCTCCCTGGAAGCTCAGCAGCGAAGCCGTAAAGATGATCTTTCCGCCGCCCCGCTCCAGCATGCGGCGGCCGAATTCACGCGCCAGCACGAACGGCGCGCTCAGGTCCACTTCGATGACTTTGTCCCAGTATTCGTCGGGATGATCGGCGGCGGGTTTCCGCAGAATCGTGCCGGCATTATTGACGAGGATATCGACGGGTGCGCATTGCGAAACGACGTGCGCCACCAGGCGGTACACGGCCTGCCGGTCGGCGAGGTCCGCGGCATAGGCGCGAAAGCGGCGGCCCAGGGCCCGCACTTCCGTGCCGATTTCCTCGCCGTCCTCATCGAGCGACGCGCTGGTGGCGACGATGTCGGCGCCGGCCTCGGCCAGGGCTATGGCGATGGCTTTGCCGATGCCGCGGCGGGCTCCGGTGACCAGTGCCGTTTTTCCGTCCAACCGAAATCGATCGAGTATGCTCACACCTACCCCGCGCACTTGACCAGCACCTTCATGACTTCCCCGCCCTGCTCCATTTGCCGCAACCCGGCTTCCAGGCCCTCCAGCGGGACCACGGTGGTGATGAGTTTCCCGAGCGGGAGTGTTCCCGCGGCCGCAAGCCGGATCGCCGCGTCGAAATCCTGCGACTCGTAGACGCGGGCCCCGCAGAGCCTGAGTTCGCGCCAGAAGAAACGAAACAGGTCGATCTTCGGCGGTTCCCCGAAGATGGCCACCACTACCATCCGGCCGCGGGTCCGCGGCAGCCGTGTCATCATTTCCGCGCCCGCCTGCGAACCGGAGACCTCGAAGACCACATCCGCGCCTGCGCCGGCGGTCCGCTCGTTTACGAGCGCCGGCAGGTCCACTTCCGCAGGGCTCACCGCGTCGATGCCGAGTTGGCGGGCCATCGCCAGGCGGAAAGAGTTTACCTCCGCCAGCAGCACGCGGGCGCCGCGCTCGCGCGCAATCAGGGCGATCAGGACGCCGATCGGCCCGCCCCCAATAACGACGGCTTCGTCGCCCTCCCCAACCTCGCCCATCCGCACATCGTGGCAGGCCACGGCAATGGGCTCGATCAGGGCGGCCTCCCGCAAATCGAGTGCGGCGGGGAGGCGGTGCAGAGTGTGGGCCGGCACGGTCCAAAGCCCTTGCAGGGCGCCGGGAGTATCGATCCCGATGAACTTCAGGCTGTGGCAGATGTGGCTGTGGCCGGCGCGGCAGGCCGGGCAGTCGCCGCAAGGATCGAGCGGACGAACCGTGACCCGGTCGCCGGCGTTCCACGCTCCGGCTTCCGGCCCCACCCGCACGATCGTGCCGGACATCTCGTGCCCCATGACATGAGGCAGGCGGAGCCGGTGCGCCATGGCGCCGTGGAAAAGATGCAGGTCCGTCCCGCAAATTCCGCAATACGCTACCTGGATCTGCACCTGTCCCGGACCCGGGTCCACCGGCGCGCAGGACGCAATCCGAATCTGGCGATTCCCTTCGAAAAAAGCGGCTTGCATGATGTCTATTGCGAGACCCGGAGCGCGATCGCCAGGTAGAAGACGTAGCCGATGGCGATCACGGCGCCGTGGGGGAGGCCCATAGCTTTCGGGTTGCGCACGTCCAGTTCTTCCTTCTTGAGATATGCCGGGCGCCCGCTCTTCAACTCGGTCAGGATGAAGCTCATGTTCCAGAACGTGGACTTCAGGCGTTTGCGGGCGGTCACCAGCAGAACCGCCATAATGCCGCCTATGATAGCGGTGACGAAGAAAATGCCGAGCCAGCGCTGCCACCCGACCATTGCGCCCACCGCCGCCATCAGTTTGACGTCTCCCGCCCCCATCGCTCGCAGAACGTACAGTAGCATGTACATTCCGAATGCGAGGGCGAAACCCTCCAGCGCGAACACCAGACCGGCGAGCGGAGGCCCGATGACGGAGTTCACCACCAGGGCGAGGACGACACCGCTCAACGTGAGCCAGTTCGGAATGCGGCGATACTTGATGTCGTAAATCGCTGCAATCAGCAACAAGAGGAGCAGGGCAAGTTGCACCTTCTGCGGCAGCAGGCTGAACATACCAGGACCACCAGTATAGCGCGGGCTATTGCGATGCGTTAGGCTGGCGCGCTCTCGCCGGGACCTGGATGCCTTCGCCGTAAGCCGCCTGGTCCGGTATGGTGACCGGCAGGTGCCCGGTGATCGCGATCTCGCCCCACAGCGCTTTCAACGCCGCCGTCTCCGAAGGCGGCACGTTGCTGAAAGTGGCCAGGTATGCGGCCACCGAGGGATAGTTCCTGAGCAGGTACGGATTTCCGAGGGCCACGAGCGCGACCGGCTTGCCCGTCGCGCTGATGCTATCGAGGGCGCCGGGCAATTCACCGGCGAGGCCGACGGAGCCGCGGTATGCATTCACGGAGGCGAAGGCGGCTACCGCGTAGTTCGGGCAGCCGCCGAGTTTGCCGAGCAGTTCGTCCACCTGCTCCTTTGGCATGCCGGGGTCGAGCGTCGCGATCCGCGCCTTGGGAGCCCGTTTGCGCAACTCCTGCGTGAACACCTGGCCTTCGCTCGAATAGCGGCTTTCGGGCATCACTACATAGCAGGTGCTTTCGGGTGCGGCCAGCGGCACGAGATTGCCCTGGTTCCGCACCAGCGTGACCGCGCGATCGGACACTTCCTGCGCCTTCTGATTGGCTTCAGGCGAATCCAGAACGTCGGCGAGGTTATCCACCTTGATGAACCGCTGCCGGTTCAGCCCTACCTTCTCCTTGGCCGAGAGCAGTTTGACCACGCTCTGGCGGATCCTTTGCCGCGTCAGGCGGCCGCTCTCCACCGCCGAAACCACCGCCTTGATGGCCGCATCCGGATCGGTGGGCATCAGCAAAACGTCTACTCCCGCTTCGAGAGCCTTGACGGCGGCCTCTCCGGACGTGAAACCCTTGGCGATGCCGCCCATCTCGAGCGCATCGGTCACCACCAGTCCCTGAAACCCGAGATCCCGGCGCAGCAGGCCGGTGATGATCTGGGGGGAGAGGGTCGCCGGAAGATCGGGGGGCGCAAGCGCCGGAACCGCGATGTGCGCGGTCATGATGGAATCGGTGCCCGCCGCGATCGCCGCCTTGAACGGCACCAGTTCCAAACGGTTCAGGCGCTCCATGTCGGCGGAAATCGAAGGCAGGTTCATGTGGCTGTCCACCGAGGTGTCGCCGTGCCCGGGGAAATGCTTGGCCGTGGTGAGAACGTAGTTCTTTTTGTCGGAATGCGCGCCTTCGATGAACGCCGTGACCTGCCTGGCCACCGCCTGCGGATTTTCGCCGAAGGAGCGGATATTGATGATCGGGTTATCGGGGTTATTGTTGACGTCCGCGTCCGGATAGAAGACCCACTGGACGCCGACTGCCCGGGCTTCGCGCGCCGTGTCTTCCCCTTCGTAGCGTGTCAGCGCGGGGTCGTTCGCGGCCCCGAACGCCATGGCGTGCGGAAACATGGTGGTGCCTTCGAGCCGCATGGAGGCTCCGCGCTCGAAATCGCCGCCGACGATCAGCGGCACTTTCGCCATCCGTTGAAGCCGGTTCAGAAAAGCAGCGACTTTATACGGCTCCGCTTTCTGGATCGTATGGCCGTTGGCGACGTTGTTTAGAACCAGGCCGCCGATCCTGGCGTCCCGTATGAGCCTGATGAATTTCCGGTATTCCCTGGACCGGGTGTTAGGAGCCTCGCCGTGAAAGGAGATGAACACGAGTTGCGCCACTTCATCGTGGAGAGTCATGCCCTTCATCCACTTGCGGACCGCGGACGAAGGCTTCAGGGGCGCAACGCCGGGCACCACCGGGCGAGGCGCGGGGGCGGCAAACAGGCCGGCACACACACCGATAAGCAGAAGACGGGAAAGAAAACCGGACACTCTCTTAGTGTGACAGATCAGCGCGTCTTTGCGCTCGCTTTGGGCCCGAAGCGCTGCTGCCGGGCGGGAGGTTTACGCGCAGGACCGCGCGAGATGAGCCGCTTCACCGTGCGCCCCAACTGGACGGCCTCCTTCGCGCTCTTCGCAAGTACGGCGTCGGCTCCGGTGTTCTCCTCATTCAAGCCGAGCGGCTCGGTAAGAGCGGAGACGAGGATCACGCGGGCGTTCGGATTCACGTTGCGGATCCGCGCAATCAGCTCGATTCCGTTCAAGCCGGAAACCCGGTGATCCGTGACCACCACATCGAAGCTGGTTTGTTTGTAGAGTCTCAGGCCCTCGTCACTGTCGGATGCAACCTCGACCTGGCAACCGGACTCTTCGAGGAGAGCCCGGCGCACGAGCAGCCCGTCACGGCTTTCATCAACCAGCAAAATGTTTGGGAGAAACGGCGCGGTACTTTTCATCTAGACCGGATGCGAGCGTAACAAAGCTGTAGCGCGACTGTCAACGGATTTTGCATCGCCTTGTAAAACCTGGACATCGAGTTCTTGACAAAGCGCCGCTCAAATCGCGATCAAAGTACGAGGAATCGGACCTGGTTACTCCACGGCACGCGGAGCTTTATACCCGGCTTTTGCGATGATTTGGTACTTCACGGGCTTGCCCTTCTGGTCCTTCATCGGTAGCGGTTCGTTGGTGGCGGGGTTTACGAGCTCGACCTTAATCTTGCGAAAAGTACCATCGTGCTTCGTATTGGTAGACGAGTACGTGATGACGTACTGGTTCCTCAATGCCACCTGAATTGCCTGAAAAATGGCCGGCATTTCGCCTTCGAACCGGGGGAAAAATGCCTGTCCTCCGGTCTCTTTGGCGAACGTGCGCATCTCATTATCCGCTTGCAGGAAATCCATTCTCTGGATCGAGCCCATCATGCCGTACGAGTCGTAAAGCTCGCGGATGGTCTGCATGAGGCCGATGGCGTAGATCGGAACGCCCGATTGTTGCAGCGACTTTCGGCATTGATCGTAGGTGATTTTGCTGAAGGTGTCGATCCCGGAGGCGAGCAGCACGATGGCTTTCCTGCCCTCGATGCCCGACATGCGGTCGGCCGTATCGGTTACGGCATCGAAAAGGTTCGACTCGGAAAAGGCCGGGATATTGAGGCGCTGCATCGCCTCCTGCGCTTTCGAGCGGTCAGTGCTGAAGTCGGAGAGGATTTCCGGCTTCATATCGTACGCCACAATCGCCAGGTAATCGTCGGGCTTCAAGGTCTGGATGAACCCAAAGGCGGATTGCAGGGTCTGGTACCAGGTATAGCTCCAATACTGTTGAAAAAGATTGCTGAATTCGATCACCAGCGAAATCGTGAGGGGCGCTTCCCCCATGTTCACACTGGCAGGTTTCTGCGGAACATCGTCTTCCAAAACCCGGAAGTTGCCGGGGGGAATTCCCGGAATGAAGTGGCCCTTGTTGTCGAGGACGGAGACGTCTACCGTCACGATATCGACATCGCTCTTGAAGTTGGGCAGATGGCCGATGTCCACCTTGTCTTTCTTGCTGTATTGCGAGGGGATCTTGGGGAGACTGCCGGTGGTGTTGCCGGTATTGCCGGTATTGTCGGGAGTCCCGGTGTCCGATCCCTTGCGCGGACGGGCCACCGTGCGGCTGGGGTCCTTCATCGGCCCCTGCTCCTGGCTATAGAGGAGACCGGCCGCGCCGATCAGAACGAATCCGCACACAACCGCGATTTTCCGCATAGGCGTACTTTAGTCGTAACTATATCAGATGACGCACCGGGCCGATTCCCCGTTGCGAGGCGCTGAACGAGTTTCGGATTAGTTCACCCACGGACCGTTGCCGTGCTTCCGCATGTAAACCTGAAATTTTCGTTTGGCGCGCGCGAGCTTCCATTCCCGGTAGGCCCCGCTCATATCGGGCAGGCGGACCCGGGGCAGCTTGCCCTTCAGGTAGATATAGCCGAAGGCCATGCCGCCGAGATGTGCGATGGTGCTGACTCCGTTGTTGGGGCCGAACGTCATGAGCAGCTCGATAGCCGCATAGATCATGACCAGATACTTGGCCTTGATGGGGAACAGAAAACTCATCAGCACCGTCTGCTCGGGATAGAGAACGCCGAACGCCACCAGAATGCCGAAGATCGCCCCGGAGGCGCCGATGGTGGGCGTCAGCCAGTCGCCCAGCAGAATGTTCGCCGCAAGCACGCAAATTCCGGCCGCAATTCCACAGTAGAAGTAATACTTCAGGAACTGCCTGGTCCCCCAATCCCGCTCCAGTTGGGTGCCGAAAAACCAGAGGGTGAGCATGTTGAACAGCAGGTGCCAAATGCCCCCATGCAGGAACATGTACGTGACCAACTGCCACACGAAGAGGTTCCGCACCGCGCCGCCGCCGTAGAGGGCGAAGAGCACCGTCAAATGGTGCGCAAAACTGCCGCCCCCCAGGTAGTACACGATGAAGACTACCGTGTTAACGATCAGCAGCCACTTCAAGCCTGGCGGGAAGTAGTCGTGAATGAAGGAGTTTCGGGAGATGTAGGGACGCTGGGCCATGCAGGACGCTCTACGTCCAGGATAACAAACCCGGATGCCCCGGGCCCTTACGATACCGCGGCGTCGCCGCCCCTGCCGTACCGGCTCAGAACGTGCGAACACAATTGCAGCAGGGCAGCCGTACCAAGCCAGACCTGCCAGTGCGAGAAGAAACCGGATGCAATCGCGAAGCGGCCTGCCCAATTGAGGTCCGCCGCGATGCGCCAGGCGGCGAGCACTGTAGCCATGGCCGCGGCGGGTGTGAGCAGTGCGCCGAGCAGCAGCGCCAACTTGCGGTTTCCGCCACGCTTCCTGACGAGCCGGGGACCGTTCCTGAAGCGAATCCGGACGACCATCTCGTTGTTGAATACCAATTTAACAGCTTTTGCGATAGATTAAACCTTGTAGGGTAGGCCTCCTGGCCTGCCCACGCGCCGAAGGCGTGCTCCGCGCGCCCTGGGCAGGCCGGGAGGCCTACCCTACCTGCGCGTGCAGACTAGCAGAGCGTCGAGAGGAAAATCATGCATCCATTGAAGACCGCAGTTTTCGGCACCGGGTTTGTGGGGCGCGTCCACCTGGAAGGGATTCGCAGGGTGGGCAACGTGCAACTTTACGCCATCGGGGAGCCGGAAATCGACAAAGGCAGGAAGCTGGCCGAAGAATTTCAGGCCGAGAAGGCCGAAGCGGATTACCACAAGATTCTGGACGATCCGGCCGTGGACGCGGTCCACGTCTGCACGCCCAACGCGCTGCACTTCCCGATCGTCCGGGACGCGTTGAACGCCGGCAAGAACGTGATTTGCGAAAAGCCGCTGGCGACCTCGGTGGAAGAAGCCCGCAAGCTGGTGGAACTGGCCGCAGAAAAGAAACTTCGAAATTGCACGTGCCACAATCTTCGCTATTACGCCCTGGTCCAGCAGATGCGCCGCATGCGCGAGGACGGCGACCTGGGAGAGATTCTGCTGGTACAGGGGACCTATTCGCAGGACTGGCTGCTCTACGACACCGATTGGAACTGGCGCATCGATTCGAAATCGAACGGGCCTTCCCGCTGCATGGCCGATATCGGCTCGCACTGGTGCGATATGGCGGAGCACGTCACCGGACAGAGGATCACCTCTCTCTGCGCCGATCTGCAGACGTTTCACAAGACTCGCAAGCAGCCGAAGGGACCGATCGAAACGTTCGCCGGAAAAACGCTCACGCCGGAAGACTACGTGGAAGTGCCGATCGACACCGAAGACTTCGGCGGTGTGATCTTCCGGATGGGAGATCGCACGCGCGGGTCTTTCA
Organism: Bryobacterales bacterium; assembly: GCA_963796485.1. Lineage (GTDB taxonomy): Bacteria > Acidobacteriota > Terriglobia > Bryobacterales > Bryobacteraceae > CAWCDJ01. The sequence goes on along the minus strand of CAWCLV010000001.1, from coordinate 1,039,853 downwards.
CCGCCAGCCAGGTCTCAGCGGGTCGCAAGAACCGTCTGAGCATCGAAATCTACGGCACCAAGTGCGGCGTGGCGTGGGACCAGGAGCGGCCCGACGAGCTTTGGGTGGGCCACCGCAACAGCAGCAACCAGATCATCATCAAGGATCCGTCGCTGCTGAAGCCGGCCGCACGCACTTATGCCGACCTGCCCGGCGGGCACAGTGAAGGCTACGACGATACGTTCAAGCAGGTGTTCCGGCGCTTCTACCGCTCGATTGCGGAACCGGGCTCGCCGGCCGAGTATCCGCAATTCGCCGACGGACTGCGCCAGCTCAACATTCTCGAGAGCGAACTGAAGAGCAGCCGGACGCGGTCGTGGGTGGATGTGCCGGCCATGCAGGCCGCTTCCGCTTAGCGTGCGAAGGGAGGCGCTGCGGAGCGCCTCCCTCATCCTTCCGCAAATCCGGCACTGAGGCGTTTCACACCCACGGCATATTTGTGCGCTCCTTATACTGAGATCAAGTGGTCTCGCGAGCCATCCGTCTTTTTACTGAGCTGATTGCGGCCGGCCTCCTACTGGCAGTGGCCGCGGCGTTGTTTCTCGGCTGGCTCGCGGAAGAAGTGCTGGAAGGCGATACCGCGCGGTTCGACGCTTCCGTGCGCGCGGCCGTCCATGCCTACGCATCGCCCGTTTTCACTTCGGCCATGTGGTTCTTCACGGATGTAGGCTCCGTGTACGTGATGCCCATCCTCGTTGCCGTGACATTGCTCGCGTTCTGGCTATATCGATGGCGGCGCGCGGCGGTGATTCTGGCGATCACGCTGCTCGGCGCGCTGGTGCTGGAGGTAGCGCTGAAAGACGGCTTTCACCGCAGCCGTCCCACTCCGTACTTCGGGATCGCGGCGCCGCATTCGTTCAGTTTTCCGAGCGGCCACGCGCTCTTCTCATTCGCCTTCTTCGGCACGCTGGCCGCGCTCTCGTCCGCGAGGGTCCGAAGGCGCACGTTCCGGGTCGCGATCCGGGCCGCGGCGGTGTTCATGATTTTGCTGATCGGGTTCTCGCGGATCTATCTGGGGGTGCACTATCCGACGGATGTAATCGCCGGATATCTCACGGCGTTTATCTGGGTCACCACCGTCGCCCACGGAGACCGCTATTTCCGGAATCGCGAGCGCAGGGGGCAGGGTAGTTCCGATACACTCACACCACGTGCCGGGTAACTAATCGAGCGGTATCCAGGATCTTCCGTAAGTTCAAGAACCTTCTTCGGTGGTTAGTCCCTCTTGAGCATCAGTATGATTGGAGTATGGCATATCCTCCAAACCCGGATCCATGGCATCGCAGGTACTGGCGCACTTACAACCGGCCTTACTCCGGCTGCGGTTGCCTGTGGGCCATCCTGGTCGTTTTATTGGTCTGGTGGATCCTTTCATGGTTCTATGCCCCAGCCAGGTTCTGGTGATGAACCTGGCCGGCTCGGTACGCTGCTCTGGTACACGGCTGGTTTCGTCGGAATTTCATATGCGACCTTTCTGGCGCCGCCGCGGGCAGTTACACTTCCCGGCCTGATGATCTTCTGGTCGTTCTTCTGTACGACCGTAATCATCCTGTGCGACGAGGCGACCAAACTGCTCGAGGGGCGATCTCTGATGGTGGAGATCACGGCAGGGAAACGCGAGTTTCTGGAATTCGTGGCGACGGCAACGGTAAGTGGACTGCTTCTGGACGGCGTCGCCCAGTGGATCGGCAAGCTCTGGATTTATCCTTACTGGACGCGGGGACTGTACATCTCCACGTTCATTCCGGGTTTCTGCGCTTACTGGCTGCTGATCGCCGAGACTTACCTCGCGGCGAGGGCCGTGCTCGCGCGGGTGGCCGGTTCGCTGCGCCGCCAGACACCGCTCTGGACCGCTTCGGCGCTGCGGACGGGCGCGATCGGCGGCGGCCTGCTGACGGTTTCGGGCCTGGCGCTCGCCGCGCAAGGCTACCGGACCGCCGGGGGATATCGTTTCGAGATCTCGCAGCCTTACCGCACGGTAGTTCCGTTCGCCTGCTTTCCCCTGATCTTCCTGGGAATCTGGCTGATCCTGGAGTACCTCCAGCATCGCCGCGGGCAGGAATCCCTGCTTGGCAGGACGCTGCGGGGAGAGTGGCTGCCCCTGGCTTCGATGGCCGCCGCCGCGTGGGCCTTCGGCCTGTTCATGGAAACCGTCAATACCACGGGCCAGTTCTGGCGCTACACGAACTGGCCCATGAGCCGCGACGTAATCTTCGGCGTGCCGGCGCTGGTTCTGCTGCTCTGGCCGCTGCAATACGTGGTATTCCTCTCCGTGTACGAAGTGATTTCCGGGCGGGAACTGCCGGGCGGCTGATATTCAATCGGGCCCGGAGCCGTTCGAATTTCCGGCGTGGCGGTTCAAAATCGCCCGGGCGGTATTCGTCACCCACTCGCGATCAGGATCGAGTTTGATACCGGCGTCGGCGGCCGCGCCAATGCGAACCACAATGTCGCGCAGTACGCCGAGGCGGTCCTCTCCCGACGCTCGCCCGAAGATCTCGTCGGCAGCTTGCAGCGCGGCCGCCAGCACGTCCGCATTGCCGGAGGCGTTGCGAATGATCGGATGGAATCCCTGCCTGATGAGGTCCGCTATCGGCGTTTCCCTGGTAACGATCCGTAGCGCGCCGCCGGCATAGAGAAACCGGCCCGGTTCCGGGTCGGCGGCGAACCGGCTCAGGACGGCTCCCAGGTAATCCACGCACGTGAGCGCCGTGGTCGTATCGTTGATCCCCGGCGAGAGGGCCTTCAGCGCAACATCCACGATCTGGCGAATCCCGAAGGCGGGATCTTGCCGGGTGGTTCGGTAGCTTCTGATCACGGCCATGTCGTTCAAGTCGCGGACCGTCCGATCGTCCAGAGCCTGCGTTCCCGAAACCCGCAGCATCGGATCGGACTTCGTTACGAAACTGCCCACCTCGCGCGCGATCGCCACCACGCGGCCGGAGGTCTCCGCGAAGCGCGTCACCTCCCCCAGGTCTATAGCCTGAAGATATCCGTCCTTCAGTGCCGGAACGTCCTGCCACTCTTGCGGAATCGATCCGGTTTCGACCTCCGCCTCACGGGAGATTGAATCGCCGGACGTGTCACCGTACAGTTTTTCGAGCGATCGCCTGGTCTCGATGGCTACTGCCTCCACAATATGCGAAGCAACCAGCGAAGCCGACACGTGATGAATGAAATAAATAAAGACGCCGACGCCGACGATGGCAAGCAGGATTCCCACGACCACGGCAATAGACGGCACAAACGGAGAGCTTCCTCCCCGAACGACCCGGAGGATGATCAGGGAGTACGAAAAGGCCCCGAGAAAAACACCGAGCACGACCTGATTTCCCCGGTCGCGCATGTAGTTGCGAAGCGTACGCGGGCTGTACTGATTAGCGGCGAGCGAGAGCGCCACCACAGTGATGGAGAACGTAACGCCCGCCACGGTCATCATGGATTGCGCGATCACCGAGAGAATGCTGTACGCGCCGCTCGCTTCGATATGAAAGACCGACGGAAACCTGCGGGACAGTTCCCCGTCAAAGCGAAGGTCCATCTGGAGAACGCCAAACGCCAGCATGACGCTTCCAACGAGGAGGATCGCAGGTAGGAACCAGAGCCCGTCGCGCATCCCGGATGCGAGCCGCTTCAATCCCCGCCACAACTTCCGTATCACCGGCGGTAAATGCCTGCAAGATCAATGCCGAACGGGACCGGCTTCGGCGGACCAAACGTTACAAGTTCGTCAGCGCCCCGCGAGCACCCAGCCCACCAGCGTTTCGGCTTCGGGCAACCCGGAAACGAGCGCGGCTTCGAGATCCGGAGAATTCACCTGCACCTCGCAGGACGCGATCTCCTCGTCGGATGCGCCTTGAAAACACAGTTCGCAAATGGCCAGATCCGAGGTGCCGAAGCGGACCGGCGGGCCGAATGTCCGGCAGGTGATGGGGCGCGCGGCGTACAGGTCGCAGGCACCCGTTTCGGAGTCGAGCGCAGGGCACGGCTCCTGCTCCGCGACATCGTCTTCCTCCAGGAGGCGGGCCACCGTATCGCCGGGGTACTCGCTCTCGAGGCGCGCCACGTAGCCTTCGGCGCGCTGACGGACGCGTGCGGCGCGCGCGGGTTCGTTGGCGGAAAGCATCGCGAGCCCGTTCCTCAGGCGTTCGGCATCGAGCGCCGTGATGGGGAAAGGGCCGAAGCAGCACTCCGTGCATCCAATGCGGCACGCGAGCCACGAACCCGACTTGCGCACCGCTTCGGCCATCGCCGCGTCCAAAATTTGGATCAGTTGCGCGTCACTCATAGCGCAGAGCGTCTACCGGGTCCAGTTTCGCAGCGCGGGCCGCCGGCCAGATACCGAAGAACAGGCCGACGCCGACGGAGACCAGCACGCCGGAGAGCGCCGCCCACAGCGGCACCGACGTCGGCAACGAGGGGAAGATCACGGCGGCGGCGCGCGAGACCAGCCAGCCGACCGTCAGCCCCACGATGCCGCCCAGGCCGGTCAGGACCACCGCCTCCGTCAGGAATTGCACGATGATGTCGGACTTTCGCGCCCCGACGGCTTTGCGAATGCCGATTTCGCGCGTGCGCTCCGTCACGCTCACCAGCATGATGTTCATTACCCCGATGCCGCCCACCAGCAGGCCGATCGAACTGAGGATGATCATCACCAGCGCCACCATCGAGGTGACGTTGTGGAACTGCTCGATCATCTGCTCGGCCGTGGTCATCGAGAAGTTGTCGGGATCGTCGAAGGGAACGCGGCGCGCGAGGCGGAGCACGGCGCGCACCTGGTCCTGGGCTTCGGTCACCATCCCGGGCTCCGCGATCACGATCAACATGTTCTCCTGCACGTTGGGGAACATCTTGTGCATGGTGAAGTAGGGAACCAGCACCCGCGTGTCGTCCTGGCCCGGCAGTTGATTGGCGGGGCGATCCATCACACCCACGATCTCCAGCTCATGGCCGTCCACGGTAATCCGCTTGTGAACCGGATCTTCGTTCGGGAGGAGTTGCTTCTGGAGGTCTTCGCCGATCACCACCACCGGCATATGATGCTGGTCCTCGGTGGCGCTGAAGAACCGGCCGAACTTCATCGTGGTGCCGCCCGCGGCGTAGGCTTCTTCCGTGCCGCCGAGTTGGATACTGTACACGTCGTTTCCCTTGTACCGGGCGCTATGGAAACCGCCCGGCGCAAAAAGATACGGGCTGACGTGCGCCACCGCCGGGCAGCGCTCGGCGATCTGGCGCGAATCGTCGTAGGTCAGGGGCTTGCGTTTGCGCTCCTCGCGGGTGGCGTTGCCCATCGCCGTGGTCTTCGTCACGATGATGGTGTTGGGACCGAAGCTCTTGAGCATCCCGGTAATCGCGCCGTCCAGCCCCGCGATGATGGAACCGACGCCGATCACGGCCCCGGTCCCGATGATCACGCCCAGTACGGTCAGAAACGAGCGCATCTTGTGCTCGCGAGTGGTGGCCAGCGCCAGCCCGATACCGTTGCCGATGGATGCCAGCGTCATTTTTCCACCCTCAGTGCTTCGATCGGATCGAGGCGCGCCGCGCGCTGCGCCGGATAGATCCCGAAGAACAGCCCCACGGTGGCGGAGAGCGCCACCCCGATCACCACCGCGCTCAACGGCACCGCCATGGGCACGGGCGTGAGGCTCCGCACCAGCACCGCCACCAGCCATGCGATCATGACACCCATCAATCCCCCAATGCCCGCGAGCATCGAAGACTCCACCAGGAACTGGTTGAGGATGTCCTGCTTCCGCGCGCCCACCGATTTCCGAATACCGATTTCGTGCGTGCGCTCCGACACCACCGCCAGCATGATGTTCATAATGACCACGCCCCCGACCACCATGAAGACGGAGACCACCCCGACGGCGGTCGCGGCGATCGCGCCGGTCAGTTGGTTCCAGAAGTTCACCAGCGAATCGGAAGTGACCATGGCAAAGGTGTCATCGTCCTTCGGCCCGATGTGCCGGTAGGCGCGCAGCAGCGACCGGATCTCGTCCTGCGCCGCGGCGAGGTGCGCGTGGTCGAGCGCGAGTCCGGCGAAATCCATGCCGTTGCGGGCGCCCCAGGTCTTGAAATAAGTCTCGACCGGAATGATCACGAAGTTGTCCTGCGACTGGCCGAACACCGAACCCTTCGCCTTGGCAACCCCTACGACCTGGAACGGAATGCCCTCGATCATGAGGCTCTTGCCGACCGACTCTCCGTCCGGGAAGAACTTATCCGCGACGTCCTTCCCGAGGAAGCACGCGCTCATCCGGCGTTCGTTTTCGACTTCCGAGAGAAAGCGGCCCTGCTCCGCTTCGAAGTCCAGAATCACCCCGACGTTCGGCGAGGTGCCCATAAGTTGCACCCCTTCGGCGGTTTGCTTCCCGCCGTTGAGGTTTACGGCGCGATTCGCCACCATCCCGATTTCGCCGGTCAACACGGCGCGGGATTTGAGAAACTCATACTCGTCGCGGCTCAGTTGCGGGTTCCGGCGCAACATCTCGAGGAACTTCTTGGGGTCCCACTGCATCATCACGATGCGGGTGACGCGATAACCGTCCGCGCCCATTTTGGAGACGTTTTCGGCGATGTAAACATCCATTCCCGAAATCACCGACATCACCGCGATCAATGTGGTGGTGGCGAGAATGATCCCCAGCAGCGTGAGGAAACTGCGCAATTTGCTGCTGCGCAGGGACTGCAGGGCACCGATGACGGCTTCCCAAAACGACGCGTGCGTGTTCATCAAATCCTCGACGATCCGGCCGGCGCGTTCTTAGCCGTTTCCGCGCAGATCCACTCCATTATCGCCGCATCCGACCAGAAACGCCGGGGCGACCGGCCAAGGAAGCCGAGATGTCCTCCATATTCGGTTACGAGCAATTCGATCCGGGGGTTCGAGCGAACTGCGTCATCGTGGAAGATTTCGAAGGGAACGAAGATATCGTCCTTCGCCTGGATCAGCAGCACGGGCACGCGGATGGCGCCCAGAAACCGCATGGAGGACTGCGTTCGGTAGTAATTCGCGGCAGTGCCAAAGCCGAAGGAGGGCGCGGTGATCCGGTCGTCGATGGCCCGCACCGAGCGCAGGCCGGAAAAATCGGCGGGCGAGTACCGGCCGGTGGCGTAGAGGCGGGCCCGCATGCGGCGCACGAAGCGCGTCTCGTAGACGCGGTTCCCGGGCTCAGCGATACGCCGGGAGCAGGCGTCCAGATCGAGTGGCGTGGAGACGCCCACCACTCCGGCAATCAGTCGGGCCGCGGATTCCCCGAGTTCTCCGGCAAGTTTGAGCACGACGTTCCCACCCAGTGAAAATCCGGCCAGGAACGCGGGCGCGCGCCCCTCATCGCGCAGTGCGCGCAGGACGGATAGCAGATCGCTGGTGAGCCCGGCATGATAGAGGGTTTTGCAGAGGCGCTCGGTGCCGCCGCAGGTCCGCATGTTCAAGCGGTGGGCGGCAAAGCCGGCCGCGACCGCCATGCCGCTCAGGCGGGTCATATACGACGCCTCGGCCGAACCTTCGAGGCCGTGCACCAGCACGATTTCGCCTTTCGGGCGGCCCTCGGGGCGCTCGGAGAGCACTTCCACCTCGACATCGGGCTCGGTCCGGAAGCGGCGGCGTTCGGCGTGTGACAGGCTGCCCGCGGCGCCATCGGGCCAGTAGTGGCCGGCGATGGTCTGGAGATGGGGATTGCGGAAGAGCGGACGGAACGGATCCATGGGCGCGAGAATCGGGCGCCCGGCCCTACTGCGGCTTGGCTGTAACCTTCACGTCAGTGACGTAGTAGGCCGGATCCTGCACCACCACGGTGGCTTCGATGTGGTCCCCCAGGTGAAGCTTCTGGAATTCGGAATCGGGTTTGACGGGGTACTCCATCGTCATCGCCTCCATCCAGTTGTCGATCTTCCCGGCGTCGATGGTAGCGGTCTTGGCGTTCGCGTCGAGCGCTTTCACGGTGCCCTGCATGGGGTACCGCTTCGCTTCGGGCTTTGACGAGCCGCACGCAACCAGCGCCAGGGCAAACAACAGCACGGTAAAGATTCGCGTCATGTTTCCCCTTATCATCGCAGGTTCGCGACCCGCCGGGGGCGGCGCGTCAACAGCTTTCGCGGTAGCGCAGGTGGTCCACGCCGCCCGCTATCAGGTGCTGGACGAGATTATAGAAAATGATCGGCACCATGACGAGCGGGTGATCGGCAAGCGCGGCGGAAGCGAGCACCAGGCCGGTTCCGTTGTTGTTCATGCCGAGCCCGAACATCAGGGCCGATTCCTGGCCGCGGTCCGCACCGGTGAGTCGCGCGATCAGCCACCCGGAGCCGAACGCCAGGAGGCACAGGCCGGACACCATCACCACGATCATCACCAGGAAGTCCGGATCGGGTTGGGCGAACGCCTTCGGCAGGGAGACCGCGGCATTCGAGTAGCTCAGCAGGAGCAGGGCCGCCATATTCGCAATCCGGACGTACGACTTGACGGCCTCCGCCCTGGCCGCGCCTACGGCGGCCCGCACCAGCAGGCCCGCCAGCGAAGGCAGAAGCACGAAGCACATCAGAAATGCGCCCGTGCCGGTCTGCGCCAGTTCGTGCAGGTTCGCCGAATAGGCGCCGGTGGTCATCCAGCCGACGGAATGAAGAATGATCGGCGTGGTGATGGGGCTGAGAAACGTCGTGAGGAGCACCAGGCCCAGGCTGACGCTCATATCGCCCTCGGAGTTCTGTGCCCACGCGGTGGACGACCCGGCGATGGGCATGGAGGCGATCAGCGCGAGGCCGACCAGAATGTTCTGCGCTTCGTCGGCGTTGTGCCAGAAGTGCATCGCCTGGGACATCGCCAGGATAAAGAGCAGAGGGATCAGCAGGTTTCCCAATGTGCCGTATCCCAGGACCGCGCCCTTGCGGAACCAGCGGGCGGACGGCATTTCCTTCAAGCCCAGCCCCGCGTTGAACAGCAGGAATGCCAGAAGCAGCATCGGGATGGAGATGCTGCTGTTCGCATGGAACAGGTCCATATGCCAGATGGAGACGTCGCGCATCCAGAGGCCGAAGCCGGGCCGGATCGCCGCAAGGGCGTATGAGGCGATCAGCAGCCACAGCAGATGGCGATGCAGGAAATGAGAGGAGGACGAGAGCGCCTGCTTCCATGGGGAAGGCGGCCGGGCGGACGTACCCAGAACACCAAACGCGTTTTTTGTTGCGGGGACACCGGACACACGGAAACTACTCATTAGACAAACCGTTGATTGGCAGAGACAAACTGTTGACTGGCAGAGCGCGCGGGCCGTATTGAGCTATCGCCGTGGAGGGTGTTGAAGTACGTGCGCTAAACTTCCAGTCTACTGGGGATCGGCCGATCCGTCTAGTCCGGCCAGGGGGTTACTTTCAGGTTCGCCATCCCGATGCCGCCCGGTTCCACGTGCACCTGCACCGCCTGAGGCGCGATGGTACGCACGAAGGATGGGTCAGTGAGCGCCGCGCCCTCCACTCGGTTGAACGCGAACAGGTAGTAGTCGCCGGGGCGCACGCTTCCGATCTCGAAGCGCCCGGCGGGGTCGCAGGGAACCGAGCGGATGTTATCGAGAAGTCCTTCGTCCTGCGGAATCAGGTACACCGCGGAATCGGCGCCGCTTTCTACCGTGCCGCGGACGCGTGCGGCGTTTGCCTTGTAGACAATTCGGACAGGCGGCGACCCGGCCGAGAGATCCGTTTCCTGGCCCATTACGTTGGTTTCTCCCAGCCAGATGGCGTCTACATAGAACCCGGGCACCAGGCCCAGAGTCCTGAGACGGAAACGGCCGGGATAGAGATCCTTCACGCGAAACTTGCCGGTCTGATCCTCGAAGGCATTGCCGCCCACGTTGTGGTAAATTCCGTCGACCTGCAGACCGGTCGCAATTCGCCTCCCCTGCGTATCGGCCTTGTTCTCACGGTCGACGATCCCCGTAAGGGTGAAAGGCGCGGAGAGCCGAATGCTGATATCGGACACGTCACGGCGGCCCACTATCACGGCAGCAAGGCCCTTCAGGCGAACGTTATTTTGGTCAATGTCGGCGGTGAGATACCAGTCTCCCGGCGCGACGGAAGGGAATTCGAACCGGCCGTCCGTGCCGGAGGCCACCTGGATCAGCGGTGCGCCGGTCATCTGATCTCGATCCCAAAGCCCCACCACGGCCTTGGCAACATGTGCCCCCTCATCGTCAAGCGCCACCCCGTTGACGCGGTACACCGGCGCGGCACGCAGCCGGATGACATAGCCGCTGAGATCCGATCCGCCCCGGACGTGGATGACTTCCGCCTCGCTGCGCGCGAGCGCCTCGGGATAATAGGTCGGCGCCCACTGGTAGCGGTCGCCTTCCCGCGGGTGGGGCGGGAGCGACGAACGCCTTCCCGCTTTTTCGCCCAAAAGGGTGCCGGCCAGAACCGGCGATGCCAGCAGAAGATACGAGCCGGACTCGATGCCATCGAGGGCAATGGCCCCGTTCGCATCCGTTATGCCGGCCGCCCCGCCGGAGCCCCACAACCGGGTCAGCATGATTTGGACACGCGCTACGGGGTTGCCGTCCTCATCGGCGACTCGTGCGCTTACCCGTCCGAGCGGCATTAGCTTCACTTCGAGGCGCACGGGCGAGCCCCCGGAAACCACATGAAAGGGCCGGTAGGCGTCCTGTTCCGTATTGGGCGCCTGGTACTTCGGGGCACTGTAGGATGCCGCATAGTCGCCCGGCATCACATCCTCAATGCGGAACGTGCCGTTGGCGCCGGTGGTTCCGACGTACCCCGCCGTCCTTCCATCGATCGCGCGGACGTGCACCGTCGCTCCGGCTACACCCGTTTGCGAGATGCTGTCTGTGACGATCCCCTCAATCGCCCCGTAATTCTGCGCCAGCAGAGTTGGCGCGAGCACGACGAAGGCGAGGAGCCGTCTCATCGCACCCAGGATACCGCGCTACGCCGCGGGGAGTTCCACATCTAAGAACGTAGGAGAGTCCATGCGGCGAATCGCGCAACTCACACTGGCGGGCCTGGCGGGGGCCGGAATCGGATCGGTGATCGCCACCGACAACGCGCTCTACGTGGATCAGCGGCCGGCCGCGGACCCACGCGAAGCCGACATGCTGGCCCGGATGACCGGCTCATCGTGGCAGGCGGTGGAAGTGGGCGCCCTCGATGGCGTGCCTCTACGCGGGTGGCTATTCCGCCCCGGACGGCCCAATGGAGGGAGCGTCATCCTGCTGCATGGCGTCGGAGACACGCGGATCGGGATGCGATCGCAGGCGCGGTTCCTTTTGGAAGCCGGCTACACCATCCTGATGCCCGACGCCCGCGGCCATGGCGAGAGCGGTGGCCGGCTGATCAGCTACGGCGTGCTCGAGGCGGACGACGTCCGCAGTTGGACGGATTGGCTGACTGCGCACGACCCGGCGAACCGGTTGTACGGCTTGGGAGCATCGATGGGCGCCGCCGTTCTTCTACAGTCGCTGGCGATCGAGCCGCGCTTCCGGGCCGTGGTTGCCGAATGCCCGTTCGCGGATTTTCACAGGATCGCGCTCGACCGCATGCACCAGCGGACCGGCGCGCCCGGAGTGCTGTTCGAGCCCGTAATTTTCATCGGCTTCCTTTATGCCCGGGCGCGCTACGGCATCAACATGCGGAAGGCCTCGCCCGCCGAGGTGGTGCGCTCCACCAGGGTTCCCATCCTCTTCATTCACGGAACGGCCGACACCAACATCCCGATTCGCCACTCCAGGGAACTCCACTCGCTCAATCCCAAGAGCCGCCTTTGGGAGGTCGCGGGCGCCGAGCACGTCACCAATTACGCCACACAGCCCGACCAATACGGCCGGCACGTGCTGGCGTGGTTTTCGCAGGATTGAGGACGCGGACGGCGCCGGCGTAACCTCCCGCGCATCCGCTGCATCTCACCAACCAACAGAGGCGAAACCAATGCTGACACGCCGTAGCCTGCTTTCCGCCTTGTCCTTGCTCCCGGCCGCGCGCCTCCTGCGCAGCCAGACCTGGCAGGACCAGGCAGCGCCAAATTTCTCGACCGACGTCAAGGTGGTGAACCTCTTCGCGACGGTCCGCGACAAGAAGGGAGAGATCGTCCGCAACCTGACCAAAGACGACTTCCTTCTGGATGAGGATGGCCGGCCGCAGACCATCCGATACTTCTCGCAGGAGAGCAATCTCCCTCTGACGCTGGGACTTCTGGTCGATACCAGCGGCAGCACCCGCCGGGTGTTACCCGATGAACGCACCGCCAGCTATAAGTTCCTGGAGCAGGTGCTCCGGGAAGATAAGGACCAGGCTTTCCTGATTCATTTCGATTTTGAAGTGGAGCTTCTACAGGACCTGACGAATTCCCGTGCCAAGCTCGAAAGGGCGCTCAACGATATGGGCACGGCGCAGCCGCAACAGAGCCAGACGAGCGGCGGCTACCCGGGCGGCGGGGGTGGCGGCTATCCCGGCGGCGGCTACCCGGGCGGAGGTTACCCCGGCGGGGGTTACCCCGGTGGGGGTTACCCCGGTGGCGGATATCCCCGCAGGCGAGGTGGCTATCCCGGCGGTGGATATCCGGGCGGCGGGCAGCGGAGGCGCGGCGGCGGAACCGACCTGTACGACGCGATCTTTTTGGCGTCTAACGAACTCATGCGGAAGCAGAAAGGGCGTAAGGCGCTGATCCTTATGTCGGACGGCGCCGACACCGGCAGCAAGGAGACGCTCTCGAATGCCATTGAATCCGCGCAGCGTGCGGATACCCTGGTCTACTCCATCCTCTTTCAGGACTCTGAATTCTCGGGATTGGGCGGGTTCGGCAGGATGGGCCGCTTCCCCGCGGACCAACCGGACGGCAAGAAAATCATGCAGCAGATCTCCCGCGAAACCGGCGCGCGTTTCTTCGAGGTGTCTCACAAGATTCCGATCGACCGCGTCTTTGCGGAGATCCAGGAAGACCTGCGCAATCAGTACAGCATCGGCTATACCCCGGACAGCACGGCGGCGGGCGGGTACCGCCATATTCACCTGACGACCAACCAAAAGGGATACGTGGTTCAGGCCCGCGAGGGATACTACCCGGCTTGATTACGGTATTCCCGGAACCGCTCCCCGCGGTCGCGGCTCAGAAGGCTTACCGAGCCGTGACCGCGGGGAGCGGTTGTACTTAAGCTTCTTCGATCCCGGCTTGCGCGAGCACCGCGTCCACATCGCACGACGAACCCATCGTGCCGTAGCAATGGCCCCGGTCACCTGTCAGCCGCGACGCGCAGAACGCGTCCGCAACGGCGTCCGGAGCGTGACGGATCAGCAGCGAGGCCTGCATTCCCACCGCCAGTCGCTCCGCAATCCAGCGCGCCCGGCTCTCCGGGATCTCGCCGGTTACCTCGCGCAATAACGATGCCAGGCGCGGATCGTTCGCCATCCGGATCTCCGCGGCCACACGCTCCAGGCTCTCCGGTTCGCGCGCGATGGCGCGCAGCACGTCGAGCGCGATGACATTCCCCGAACCTTCCCAAATAGAATTGAGCGGCGCTTCGCGGTAGAGCCGCGGCATCATGCTCTCCTCCACGTAGCCGTTGCCGCCAAGGCACTCCAGGGCCTCCGCGGCCATCGGCGCGGCGCGCTTGCACACCCAATACTTCGCGAAAGCGACGGTCAGCCGCGCAAATGCATTGTCGTGTTCGTCGAAAGCACGGGCAATCCGCATCCCGAGAACCGTGGCGGCCTGCGACTCCAGGGCGAGATCAGCCAGCACGGAGCGCATCAACGGCTGGCGGATCAGGGCCCGTCCGAAAGCGTGGCGATGGCGCGCGTGGTGCATGGCTTCGGCGAGCGCCCGCCGCATCAGGGCGGCGGACCCGATGACGCAATCGAGCCGCGTGTGGTGCACCATTTCGATGATGGTCGCGACTCCCCTACCCTCCTCGCCCACCCGCCGCGCCCAGGCACCGTGGAACTCCACCTCGGCCGAGGCGTTGGAGCGGTTCCCCAGTTTTGGTTTGAGGCGCTGCAGGTGAAATGCGTTCTTCTTTCCCTCGGGCGTCCAGCGCGGAAGCAAAAAGCAGGTAAGCCCGCGCGGGGCCTGCGCGAGCACCAGGAACGCGTCGTTCATCGGCGCCGAGCAGAACCATTTGTGGCCAGCGAGCCGGTACTCGCACCCGGTCAGCGGCTCGGCGCGCGTGATGTTGGCGCGGACATCGGAGCCGCCCTGCTTCTCCGTCATCGCCATCCCGATCAGCACCCCGTGCTTCCCGTCCGCCGGACGGAACGCCGGATCGTATCGTCGGGAAAACACCCGCGGGTTCCACTCGGCCGCAAAGGTTTCATCGTGGTACAGGACAGGCACCGCGGCGTAAGTCATGGAAATCGGACAGATGTGTCCCGCTTCGTTTTCCGAGGCCAGCATCGCCAGCGCGGCACGCGCCACGTGCGCCCCGGGCTGGCCGGCGGACCACGGCATGCAGTGGATACCGTACTCCACCGCGAGACTCATGAGGCGGTGCCATGCGGGATGGTACTCCACCGCATCCCGCCGGTTGCCGTAGCGGTCGTGGGTATGGAGCACGGGCGGACACTCGTTCGCCTGCACTCCCCATGCGATCGCTTCAGAAGATCCCGCCGTACGGCCGTATTCGGCGAGCAGGCTACAGGCCCAGCCCGCGCCTTCGCGTGTCACGGCGTCCTGCAACACGCGATCGCTCAGGAACAGGTTGTAATCGGCCAGCGGCGGAGGTTGATTCAGAACCTCGTCACCCATAGCGCAATCGTACACCTTCGCCGCATCGCTGCGAAGCCATACGATCGATCCGCCGCGGCGGGTCACAACTCGCGCGCCGCGCTTAGTACGCCTGCCGGCTTGAAGTAAGGACACAGGCCGTCCAGCGTAACTTCGGTATCTCATTGCGCGCTCCTTTTACCCACTTATCCCGCTCAAACCCCATGTTATTTGCGCATTATCGCCTGTATTGCGAGCTGTATCTTTCGTGGGTGTTGCCGGGATAACCCGGAGGTCCGCGACTCTCAATATCCTGCGCTGAAGCGGGCGGCACAAGAACTATCCGGCTTCACGCGTTACGAGCGCGACTCCTCCTTGGCCCGGCGATTGCATTCCGAAGGGTGAATTTCTTTGGAAAGGTGGAATGTCCAAAATGAACTTCCAACGATTTGCACTGGCCCTGACGGCGGCCGCCTGCATGGCAGGGCTCCCGGCCTTCGCTCAAACGAGCACGTCGGACCAACCGGGCACGACGAACGAGACGGGGACGATGAGCCAGCCGGGGACCGCCACTCAGCCGGGCTACAACCAGAGCGGCACCACGGGTCAATCCGGAGTTGCCACTGAGCCCGGGAACGACCAGAGCGGCGCCATGGGTCAATCCGGAGTTGCCACTCAACAAGGGAACGACCAGAGCGGCACCGTGGGTCAATCCGGAGTTGCCACTCAGCCGGGCCTCAATCAGACGGGCACGATGAACCAGCCGGGTGCTGTCAACGAAAGCGGCACGATGAACCAGGGCTTTGGAACTTTCCCTCGGACTGCTTCCCGCTATGGTCGTGAGGGCTGGAACAACCCGGCGAACTACGGTCGCCGTGGCAGCCATTCCGCCGCAATCCGCCGGGTACAACGGCAGCTTCGGGCGGACGGTTACTATCGCGGCCGCATCGATGGAATCGCCGGGCCGCAGTTCCACGCCGCTATCCGCCGCTTCCAGCGGGATGAGAATCTGCGAGCCACCGGCACCCTGAATTCTGCCACGCTACGCAGGCTTGGCGTCGGCCGCGGAATGGGATATGCGGGTCGCTCGGCGAATCGTTCGGGTTGCATCGGTTCTGCCAGCCGCTATCACGGCCATGCGAACCGTAGTTGGAACCGCTACGGCCGCTCTGCAAACCGGTATGGGAATTTCTCGAACGGGTCGGCCAACCGGATGATGAACGGCACGGGCATTCAGTCCAACGCTCCTCTCGGAAACGGCGTTAACGGGACGAACCCGAACGAACAGAATCAGGGCGGCACGCTTCAGCGGTAGTACTGCTCTCGAACACGCGGGCCGGCTCAATTGGGCCGGCCCGATTTTCCAGGCCGACCGGGCACGGGATTTCCGTTCTTACCCGTTGCTGCTGTCAAAATTCGCACGCCGCGACTGCAACGTGCAGCCGGCACGAGGCGCGCAACTACCGGCGGTGGGATACGCCGGATCTTCAGTCTTCACACACTCCCGCGGAATAACCCCGTCCAGGCGGTTCCGCATAACTCGCCGCCCCTTCCCGGCGTCCGCTTCCCGGGGCAGCGTAATTGCACGTGAAAGGAATTGAATCTCTCTCGAGAGGTGAATCAATGAACGGTATTCAAATGAACTTACAACGCTTGGCACTATCCCTTACGGCAGCAGTCTGCATGGCAGGATTGCCGGCGCTCGCTCAGACGGGCGCCGCGAACGAACAAACCGGCTCGGCGAACGAACAAACCGGGACCATGACTCAGCAACCGGGCGCGATCAATCAGCAACCGGGTGCGATCAGTCAGCAACCGGGTGCGATGAATCAGCAACCGGGAGCCATGAATCAACAACCCGGCGAGTTCTCGTCGCAGTCCAACTCTCAATGGAACAACACCGGCCGCGAGCACATGCGCTCCCATTCGGTGTTTTCATCGTCGACCGTCCGCGGCGTGCAGCGTGAACTGAAAGCGGACGGCTTCTACCACGGCAAGGTGGACGGCGTCTCCGGTCCGAAAACGCACGCGGCCATTCGCGCCTACCAGCGCGACAACAGGCTTGCTGCAACCGGCCGGCTCGATACGGCTACCCTGAGGCACCTCGGCCTGCACCGTGCGGCCAGGGGCCAGGCGGCGCGGATCAACCAGTCCTGCAACAACGCGGCTTCCCGGAACATGTTGCGCCGGCATCGCGCTTCCGTTAACGAATTCAACGGGGCCGGCGCCAACCGGCTGAACAACTCGCAAAACTACGCTCCCAACGCCAACATCAACGGCACCGCGAACCGTGCCAGCGAGCAGAATGGCACAGCGACCGTTTCCAGGTCCATGATCCAGGCAGCGCAGCGCAAGCTGAAGGACAGTGGCGTCTACAGCGGTGCGATTAATGGCCGCATGGATGCAGCTACCCAGGCCGCCGTCCGCGATTACCAGCAGAAGAACAATCTCACCGCGAACGGACAACTCGACCAACCGACGCTCAGCAGCCTCGGTGTCGCCGCCACGAACACCAACCGGACCACCGAGCCTTCGAACCAGCAGCCGCAGAAGTAACGTTCCATCCGCGCAACGGGCCGGTTGCTGCACCGGCCCGTTCCAATCGGTCAGCGTTTGGTCACGTGAACCGGATCTTCGATGTATTCGAACGCCGGAGGTTCGTTCCAAGGGCCGCGCTCGTCCTTGCCCCCGTTCGAACTCAGGTTGAAGTAGAGGTTGACGGTCTTGTCCGGCTGCACGTTCCCGAAGAACGGATCCGTCAGCTTACCCAGTGACTCCAGGGCCTTCATGAACATGTTGGTGTGCGAGATCTCCCGGGTCAGCAGATGGATGAGGGTCTTCTTGCTTCCTTCGTCGGGCGCCATGTTCACCAGGGACTCATAAGTTTGGCGCGCGCCGGCTTCCGCCGCGATATCGGCGCGGAGGTCTCTTACAATGTCTCCTCCTTCGTTGATGTAACTTGCGGTCCAGGCAGACCCCTGGCTATCGAGAAAATGCGGACCCTTCCCCCGCACCGAGAATAGCGGGCTGTCCACGCCAACCCCGGGTTTGACTCCCTTCGTGTGAAGTTCAATTAGTTGTCCGACCATTTCCAGGTGGTTGAACTCTTCCACCGCGATATCCTGGAGCATGTCCTTGATTCCCGGATGGTCGATGTGAAAGGACTGCACCCAATACTGCAATCCCGCGGTCAGCTCCCCAGTCGCTCCGCCGAACTGTTCGAGCAGATACTGCCCGAACTTCGGGTCCGGCTTATCTACCTTCACCGGCTGAAGCAGCTCTTTCTTATGCAGAAACATTGCTTTACCTTTCTTTTGTAACTCACCATCCAAGTCGCGCAGGTATTCTTCCCGTGAGCGGGCGCCCGTTTCCCGCCCCGGACGCCCGGGTTGGGCCATCTCCGCAACTCGGCTTTCGAGATTTTGACGCGATCCGCGGCCCTTGCGATGCCCTGTTGTTTTTCACGCCGTGCGGCGGGGCGCATTCCGGCGAATCGCGATTATTTCGACTAACCTGCCATCTCTGTTTTCGTTTTTTAAGGTATTGGAATGCCCACCTTGCCGCGGGAACTCCGCGCGGCCTTCCGGTCGCAAACCCGGAAGCCGGGCGTCACGGCACTCGCCATCTCGTCGGTGGCGCTGGCCATCGGTTTCAGCACGGTTGCCTTCAGTGTTCTCGACGCGTACGCGCTGCGCCGGTCGCTTCTCCCGGACAGTCTCGTCAGAATCCTCGCCCGCACCCGCGAACAGCGGTTCGATGACTTGACCTGGATCGAATTCCAAGCCCTGGCCGGCCGCGCTCGACGTTTCCTGGACGTCCTGGCGGAATGCCGCGAGGGCCCCAGGGTGCGACTGAAGGACCGCGACGACTTCCCCATCACCGCCGGCATCTCAGACAACTACTTCGACGTCATCGGAGTACGC
Source organism: Bryobacterales bacterium (assembly GCA_963796485.1). Classification (GTDB taxonomy): domain Bacteria; phylum Acidobacteriota; class Terriglobia; order Bryobacterales; family Bryobacteraceae; genus CAWCDJ01. Next base: position 1,021,184 of record CAWCLV010000001.1, on the reverse strand, counting down.
GCGCGGATGGGCGACGTCTTTCATAGGGGCCAAGGCGAGCAGGGCACCGTAGTGGTCGCTCATAAGGACTGGAAAGACGCCCTGGGCGGCGATCCGGCGATCATCGGACGTACGCTCGCCGTCGGACCCGCGGTGCTTCGGGTCATCGGCGTGCTTCCGCCCGCGTTCACGGGGGCCAATCGCGGCCTGCTGGTCAGCCTCTTCATACCGCCGCAGACCCTTTTCGGAAGAAAAGTCCAAGACAAAACCGCAGCGCGCCGCTTGGGGCAGCCAATTGCGATGCGACAGCCGGAAGCTATGTCCCCTCGGCTGACACTCCCTCTTCGGGATCATCCGGCACGATCACGTTGTACATCCATGCGTCAGACGGCTCGGCCCCGTCCTCATTGCGGCAGAGTGATCCGAATGACGTGGGCGACAGCGATTACGAACTGGTTGCCCGGCTGCGGCCTGGAGCAACGTTCGCGCAAGCACAGGAAGAATGCGACGCGATCCCGGGGCAAATAGAACGCGATGGCCGGGCGCCGCGACCTGCCGCGGCACGTGCGCTCTCCCCACAGAGCCGCGACCGTCAGGAGGCGGGCTGCCACGATTAGCCGCTATTCGCCGATTACCTTTTTCTTGCGGAACCAGTCGATGAGAATGTCGCGCATCAGGCCGACATCGTTTGGAAACTCGAGACCGGAGGTGCGCAGGTTCTCGGGCGTCTCCTGGTTGGCGGCGGTGAAGTCGCTTACCGCCAGCGTGTAATCGCTGTCGGGGTCCACCGTGCGGCCGCCAAGAATGTGCGGCGGGATCTGGCTTCCCTTAAACGTCCCCACCACCACGCGGTTGTCGAACGGCATGATGTCCCAGATATTGCGCACGCGCAGTTGCCCGGCCGGCACGATATCGCGCACGCCTCCCTGGTTCATCCAGGCGAAATCGGCGCCGGTCTCCTCCCGCAGCGCTTCTTCGATCAGGCGCTTCACCTCGGGCTTGGTGAACTGCTTTTTGGAGATGGCGAGCGGCTGATCGACACGCGCGGACACTTCGGATTCCCAGTGCTTTACCTCGGCCGCGACATCGGCGGCGGGCTCGATCTTCGTCGAGTCGATCGGGATGCGCTTCCATGTCCAGGAGACCAGCCCTTTGGTAGCGGTATCCACTTTGAGATCGAGCCTGCCGAGCTCCTCGCCGTAGCCTTTCACGCGGACCTGCACCCGGCCGTCGTGGCTCCGGGCTTCCGTCATTCCGCTGTGAATGTGGCCGCTGACAACCACCGGAATCTCGGGCGCGGATTCCAGCAGCGCCTGTTCCTCCGGTCCGGTGATATGGCCCAGCAACACAATCAGGTCCGACTTATCCTTCAGTTCCGCGGCGTACTTCCGGGCAGTTTCGACCACCGGCAGAGCGTGCCAGTCTTCCACCAGGTTGGGCGTCGTGAGGGTCTTGAGGGTCTCGGTCATCGCGCCGATCACCGCTACCCGGAGTCCGTTCACTTGCAGGATGACCCAGGGCTTCGACGTGAACAACTCGTCCTTGGAATTGACCAGATTGCACGAGACGATCGGGTATTTCGCCACGCTGATGAACTTCCGCACCTGCGGCCAGCCGTAATCGAATTCGTGGTTCCCGAGCGTGGAAACATCGAAACCCAGAAGGTTCGCGATCTCATAAACCGGAAGACCGTGAAAGATGGTGGAAACCGGAGTTCCCTGCACCAGGTCTCCGGCGTTGAGCAGGATACAATCGCGGCAACCCTCCCGCTCATGCCGGATCGCGGCGGCCAGGTAGGCAAACCCGCCGTTGTGGTTATCCAGCGGGCTGATGCGCGCGTGCAGGTCGTTGGTGTGGAGGACGGTGAGGCTCCGGACTTCGGCATACAGAGCCGGGCAGACCAGTAGCGCCAGCGCCGCCACGCGGCGGGATATGCGGGCCATAGTAGAGTCTAATTGTAACAGCGCCGCGTTTGCCTTACGGCAAAACGACTACCGGCGCCCGCCAGAAGCTGAATTTCCTGGCCGAGGGGTTGAGCACGTTGACCTGGCATTCGTAGCGGCCCGCGGCGAGTTTGGCAAGCGGCACCTCGAATTTCAGCGGCAGCGCTTTGGACTTTGGATTCAGGCCTTCGGTAACTTCGAGCGGCGCGGTTTCGAACGCTTTAAGCTTGCCCCGGTAGAACGCTACCGTGGCCACCAGCGGTTCGGTGCTCTCGGCGGCGGGTTCATAGGCTTCCAGATACACGTACATGTCCTGATCCTTCCGGAATACGCGTGTCACGCTCGGAATCAGGCGCTTATTGTCCTGTACCAGGGGATCCTCGGCCAGCAGCTTCTTGTCTTTTTCCGCGGTGTAGATTGCGGTACTCAGGTCCTGCCGCTGGTTGCTGAGGACGACGGCGCTGATCGGAAGCCGCTTCTGTTCGCTTGTAAGATCGGGAATCACGAACTTATGTTCGAAGGTCCCCATCTTACCGCTCTCATTCTCGCGGGCCAGCACTTTGATCGAGTAAGTTCCCGGCGCAAGCGTAAACCCCGTGTTATAGGCGATGCTGGTCTTGGCAAGCTGCGCTACGGTTTCGCCTTTCAACTTGATGTCGCTGATGTCGCGGACGTTGCCCTGAATCTGCCCCTTCGCGTCTTTGACTTCGCCGATCCAGTCGATCCTGGTCGCTTCGGCGCCGCCGTGTTTCGCAAGCTCGAACTCGCTGCCGGGAACCTTGATGGTCACCGGCACGAAATAGCGGTCGCGCGCCATCCGGAAGTAGTTCACTTCCATCGCGATGGTCAGGTCCGTGATCGGGTCCCCGAGCATCAGGGCTTCCTGAAGCTGGCGCTCTTTGTCGCTGGTGTTGAACTGCTTGAATTCCTTCCCCGCGAAGTACCCCTGGCGGTAGTCGAGTTTGCCGATGCGCGCGGAAAGCGAAGACGCGGGCGCCAGCTTGATCCGGCGATAGCGGCCGTCGAGTTTCTCGTTAGTGCTGTAATAACCGATGACGTAGTAACTCGCGATATCTTTCTGCGCCTGCTGAATTCCCATCGCAAGATCGTTGTTGTCCAGCAGGGCCTTGCCGCCCGTGTCCGCCGCCAGCGTATAGAGCGTCTCCTGCTGTCCCTGGAAACTGCTCTGCTGGCTGCGCGCTCCGCTGCCCGAATACATGCTGGTGCTTCCCGGGGAGGCTTTCGTGGCGTCGCCCAGCGGGGCGGAAGCCACCAACCCGCGGGCGTCGATCGGGTAAAACGAAACGTTGTTCCGAATCGCCGCGTTGATGGTGGCCCGGAGCTGCGCTTCGTTGTCCGCGCCGGTCTTGCTCACGCCGCTCGCGAAATAGACCAGCGCCTTCTTCTCGGAGAGCGACCCGAGCATGCGGGCGGCGGATTCGAGCGCGGCGAGCTTACGGTCGGTATTGAAAATGTTGAACTCGGTGTCGTCGGCGGTGTAGGCGTCGCCCGTATCGGATTCGTTGTCGGCGCCGGTGGAGGCGTCCCCCGCAAGGTCGCTGCCTTCTCCCAGGGTCAATTTCTTGATGGTGCCGTTGAGAAGGTCCCGATCGTCGGTGAAGTCCTGCAAAACTTTCAGATCGCTCGTGAAACTCATGATGGCCATGAGGTCCGATGCCGTCATCTGGGACTTGATGAACTTCAGCGCGGCGGTCTGGGCGCGGACCTGGTCCTGCACCGGCATGGAGGTCATGTCGAAAAACATCACCATCAGGCGGCGGTCCTGGTATTTCACTTCGCCCGGCTTCGACGGGGCGATCTGGTTCGCGGTCAGCGACTTCACCGCGGGTTTAGGCGTATCAACGGCAGCCACTTTCGGTTGCGGCTGTGGACGCGGTGTGAGCGCCGGCTCGGGCCGGGTTTCCTCTTCCAACTTCTGGAATTTGAAAACCTTGATCGCCTGCGGCTTGCCGTCTTCCGTGATCGTGAAGTCCTTGTCGGTCAGGCCCTCGACGGGCTTGCCGTTCTTGTCCTTCACCGTGACGTCCACCACCACGAGTTGCACATTGCTTTCGAACTTCACCGACGTTTTCGGAACGGCGGGCGGGTTTTGCTGCGCGGGGGCGGTCATCACCCAGGCAAGCAGGATGGCGATTATCGGTCGCATGTCAGAACCTGAACCTCACAGTGGCGTTCATCTTTCGCATCTGCGCAGCTGCGGTCGGCAGGCCAAATGTGCTGGAGGCCAGCGTTGTGCCCCAGTTTGTGATCGTGACGTGGTTGAGCGCGTTGCTGGCGTCGAACCGGAGGTCGATGCTGCGGCGCTCCCCGATCCGGAAAAGCCGGCCGAGCGAAGCATTCAGCGAGAAAATCGTCGGTCCGGCAATCACGTTTCGTCCCGCCGTACCCCAGAAACCAGCTAGCGGCGAACTGAATGCGTCGATGTTGAATCCATAGCCGGGCGTCGCCGTCCCAACCGGCAGGCCCGTCGCATCGGCCCGCACCGGACCGGATACGCCGGTGCCGGTCACGACCGAGCGGTTACCGCCGGCGCTGATCGTAAGCGGATTGCCCGTGCGTAGTGTGAGGCTGTTAATGAAGGTCCAGTCCTTCAGCAGACGCCCCTTCCAGCCGCTCAGCAGCGCGCCTCCCTGCATCCCGCTGCCCGAAGTGTACATCCACTGCGCGTTGACGGTGTGGCGCGCATCGAAATTCGAAAGGGCCCGCTCCGCCCCCAAGTCCAGCCAATTTTGGGCAACCAGCCCGCCCATGCCTCCGTTGTCCATGGCCTTCGACCACATATAGGAGAAGCCGCCCGATAGCCCGTTCCGGCCTCGCCGGTTGAGCCCAAACATCGCGGAATTGAAGGTGGAATCGCCGTTCGAAGTCTCGTAGATGTACCCGGAGGGTCCCGCCACCGCCATTTTCGAGCCGGGCGGCAGCGAGTTCGGCAGGAACTGCTGGTCGAGCGCCGTCCCCTTCGTATGGTTCAGCGTGATGGTGCCGATCAGCGAGTGCGGGAGTTCGTTCTGCACCGAAAGCTGCCAGATCTGCGCGTATCCGATGCGGTAGGCGGGGTCGATGGCCCGGGTGTTCGTTACCGTGTTCGTGCCCACATTGAATGTCTGGATGGAAAGCGGGTTTGCCAGGGTCGAAGCCAAGCTGTAGTTCTGCGCGAAAGGCGGCTGGGCGGCCATGTTACTCGCCAGCGTGGTGTACGCCGCGCTGTTGTAGTAAATGCCGTAGCCGCCGTTGATCCTGGTGGAGTGCTTGGTCGAGGGCCGCCAGGCGAAGCCGATTCGGGGGGAGATATTTTTGTAGTCCGGGCGGACCAGCGAGTCCGGATACTGTATCCCGGTGAGCGGTCCGGTCTGGCCCGGCAGCACCGGCGCGATCGCCGTGAAGCCGGGAGCAATATCGAGATTGACGAGCCGGTTATAAAGCTCGTGGATGGGCGTCTGATAATCCCAGCGCGCGCCCACGTTCAGGGAAAATTTGGTGCTGATGCGCCAGTCGTCGGTGACAAATAAATCGTATCCCGCGGTGCGGAAATATTTGTCGGCATTTCCGTAATTGATGGAGCTCGTGTAGGGGCTGCCGAGCATGAAATCCGCGAAGTCGAAGCCCGTGCCGAGCACGGCCACGCCGTTGACCATCTGGCTGGTCGCGTTCCCGGTGAAGCCGAACGTGCCGCGCGCATTGCTATCGGACAACGGGTTGACCTGCTGGCGCCGGTAATCCGCACCGAACGTAAAGTTGTGATTGTTATGCACCCAGATGACGCTCTCGCCGGCGCTCATCGTCTGGTTGCGCGAGAACGAGGCGGCTCCGTCCGAAAGCGCCGCGAAGTTCGTGAAGCTGAGATTCGGCGGGCCCCAGTTCAGCGGATCGCTCGATGCCCCCGTGATCCCCAGTTCGCCCTGGACATTCCGCACATTGGCGAAGAAGGGCGAGAGCAGGCTCCGATTGCGGCTGAACCGCACATTGGCGTTGCTGATCACCCGCGGAGTGAAATTGTGCGAGTAGCCCGCATTGATATTCATCGCGCGTCCGGTGCGCGAATCGGTGAAACCGAAGATGTTCGGGGTCGAATTGTTGTTTCCCTGATATCCCAGGCCGCCGTTGATCCGGTCTTTCGAACTCAACGTCTGATTCAGCCGGACGTTGATGTTGTTGCCGTTGCTCACCGTCGTAACCGGCGCCGAGTAATTCCGGCTGAAGCCGGGAAAATTCGGCAGCGGGAAGAAATTCGCCAAGCCGAGCGACACCGGGTCCAACCGGTTCTGCGGAATGATGTTGCCCGGGAACGGGTTTCCGCTGGTCGGGTCGTAGATCGTCACCGGCCCCTGGGCGTAGGACTGGGAGAAGTTTCCTGCGCGTTCGAGCGCGGTCGGCATAGTGCCGGTCTGGGTGACTCCGTTGCGGCTTCGCGTCAGTTGGTAGTTGAAAGAAAAGAACCCGCGCTGCCCGCTCAGCAGGTGCGGAATCTTCAGGGGACCGCCGAACATCAGGGTGGCGCGCGCATTCGCATAGGCCGGCTTGGCCACCTGGTTGCCGGTTACCGAATAGGTCTGGGCGTCCCAGGCCGAATTGTCCAGGATGAAAGCGAGGTTCCCGTTGTACTGCATGCGGCGATCGCGCCGCGCATTGCCGAACGCCGCCACGCCGGGCCGGCCCATCGGTCCGCCGCGCCCGCCACGCCCGCCAAAGCCGCCGCGCCCGCCGAAGCCGCCGCCGCGTCCGCCAAACCCACCCGGTCCGCCGCCCATCATGCCCCCGCCGCCGCGTCCGCCGCCAGGGGCTCCACCTGCGCCGCCGCGTCCGCCGGCAGCCATCGCGACACCGCCCGGATTGTCGCCGTTCGGCCCGCCGATGCCGTCAGTCCCCATGCCCATCATGCCGGGGCCGCCCATCATCCCCGGGCCGCCGCGCCCGCCGAACCAGTCGCCCTGCTGCGGCATATCCAGGCCGCGGCTGACGCTGCCGTTCACCATCATGGAGTCGGAGGCGGCGCTGCTCGGATCGGCATTCAAATCCGTGCTGAAGCCACCGTCGGCGTTGGCTTGCGCGCCGTCGCCCGCCTGGTTGACATCCATCCGCTGGAATCCGCCCTGCTGCATAGCCTGCCGGAGCGAGGGCCGGCCGTTATTCCCGCCGCGTCCGCCGCCGTTCGCCGGTATCTGGGTCCGCGCTTGCGCTGCTGCACGCTGGGGATTGGCAGCCGGCTTAGCAGGCGCCGGCGTGACTGCCACTTGCGGTGCCGGAGCGGCAGCCGCCGGTTTGGGAGCCAGGGACTGGCGGATGGCGTTCAAAGTCAGTAGTTTCAAATCCCATTCGGGACTGGGTGCGTCCGGCGCAACCCCGATGTCTTGTGAGGCCGGGGCGAATCCCAACATCTCCACCTTGATCGTCCAATTACCGTCGGGCAGGTTCGGGAAGGCGTAAGCCCCCTGTGCATCGGTGGTGGTCACGAACTTCTTGTCGCCCAGGGTCGCCGTAACGGTGGCCCCCGGAATCGGCAGACCGTTCGAACGGACCACGCCGTGATGCTCCGACGCTAATACCGCGGTGATTGCGAGACAGGCCGCCAGGAGGCGGCTGGACCAAAGAAGTTTGCGTTGTGCAGCCATGGGATGACTACTCTCAAGGCGCACAACTTCCAAAGAACGTTACGGGCCGGATCCCGGTTTTGTCGTATTCAGCCCGTTGAAAATTTTGGAACTAGTTGACAGTGCGGGAGATGCCCGCTCCCTCGGCCACAGAGCCGCGACCCTGAGGAAGCGGGCAAAACCCTAATCGCCGAAGCTGCCGACTTCTTCGCGTTCTTCCGAAGCAGGCTTGGCAGGCGCCGGGGTTCCACCGATCTGAACCAGGTCCGGACCGGGCTGTTCCTTCAGCACGTGCTGGCGGTACAGCTTGGCCATGCGCTCGTTTTCCTGCTGCTCTTTCAGCTTTGCATCGCGGGCGCGGGTCTTTTCCTCGCGCGCATTCTTGGCGATCCCCAGGCGGTCCAGGTCGTGCTGCTCTTCGGTGGTGACGATTTCGTCGCGCAGCACCAGCGAGTGGTCGTGGACTGTCAGCGGCACGTGCTTGCCCCCGGCGAAGATCTCGTGTTTCCCGTGCTCCTCATACCACTTGGTGAGGGTCGCGGTCATGTGCATCTTCTCGATAATGTTGCGCCAGCCCACGCCCGTGTTATACGCGCAGAAGGAGATCTCGCCTTCCTGGGTCGCATAAGGAATGATGCACTGCTCGGTGCGGCGGAAATCGTAATTGAAGAGATCCTGGAACCACATGCCGGCGATGAAAAGGAAGTTCCAGCGGTCGCGCCGGCGCTTCTCGATATCGTCCATCGTGCGGTCCTTGCCCACCTTGCCGTAGTTCTTTCCGGTGGCGCCGAAGGTCTTATCGAACTTCTTGAGCAGGTCCTTCATGCGGAAGTGCGTGGGCGCCTGGAACGGGTCGTAATTCCGCGCGGCGGCCAGCGCCATGCCGATAATCGAAAGCCACTTGCCGCGCGCGCCGTCGTTGATTCGCGCCACATCGCGCGCCAGGCGGTCGGCGTTCAGGAACGCCGTGACCGGCCGCGCTTCTTTGGTTTCCTTATCCACCATCACGGCCATGCCCACGCCGCAGTTCGGGTGGCAGCCGCAGCTCAACTGTCCCCAATCGGCTTGCGGCCCGTGTACCAGGTCGCTCCAATCGGAGAAGGTGGACATGAAGGAAATCGGGAACCAGTCGCGCGTCGGCTCGCCAAGCCCGGTCTGGTTCTTTACGTCGTGCGCCAGGTGCGAAAGCGTGTAGCGCTGCGCCTGACGGCGCTCGTCGGTAACGGCTTCATCGCGGCCCGTGAACGATACGGGCTGGAACGAGAGGAACGGAATCTTCTTGGGATTGTCCAGTGCGAACTGCACGATCCGCCCGACCTGCTCGTTGTTGATGCCGTTCACGATCGTGATTACCGGGATGATGTCCACGCCGTTCGCGTAGAGGTTTTCGATGGCCTGCAGTTTCACATCGAAGAGGTTGCCGACCTTGCGATGCTGGTTGGCCGCGTTGCCGATGCCGTCGAACTGAAGATACGCGTAGCGCAGCCCGGCCTCCGCCGCCTTGCGGCAGAACTCGGCGCTCTTCGCGAATTCGATTCCGTTCGTGGCCGCCTGCACCGAGGTGTATCCGACCTCGCGCGCATAGCTCACCGCTTGCAGGAAGTAGGGAGACAGGGTCGGCTCGCCGCCGGAGAACTGCACCGACATCTGCCGCTTCGGCTTGATCGTGATCGCGTTATCGAGCAGCCGCTTGATATCTTCCCAGCTCAGTTCGTGGACGAAGCCCACCTGGTTTGCGTCCATGAAGCACGGGTCGCACATCATGTTGCAGCGGTTGGTCAGGTCCACCGTGAGCACCGAACCGCGGCCGTGCGTGATGGTGCTCGAACCGTGCTTGTGGAGCGTTTCGTCGTTGTGGGCGCGGATGTCGCGTCCGGGGAAAACCTTCTCCAGGTGCGCGAAGAACTCGGTGTCGATCGCCATCACGTCCTCGAAGTGGCCGTGAATCGGGCAATCCTTCACCATCAGGATTTTGCCGTCGCGCTCGATGACCTGCGCCTTGATCTCGCCGGGACGCTCGTGGTACAGCACCTCGACGGGAGTATGCCCATCCATGATCTGCTGGCGAATTTCCGGAACACAGCGCGGGCACAAAGAATCGGTTTCCCGCGGCCATCCGAGCGGCGGCTTCACCTTCTCATACGATTTGAGCAGTGGCTTGTCCGACCACTTCGGCACAAAGCCGGGGTTCTGGTTAATCAGATTGCATTTATCGAAGACGAACCAGGCCGCACCGGCAGCGTAGGTCACTGCCTTTTCCACGTATTTAATCGGTTTGTGCATTTCGAGTTGGAACCCTCCCGCCAGTTAAGAAAGCTTGCGCACACCTACCCAGATTCGTTGAATGAGCGCTTGTAGAAAGTATAGGGAATGCCCGCCAGAGGGACTATAAATTGCCATTAAACTGCTGAAATGATTGGTTGTATGGCACAGGACTGGGTTGAACGGAGCTTTTGCGAGGTCGAGCGGAAAATTCCCTAGACGTATGAAACCGAACGGCTTATCCGCCTCTCGGTCAAGTATTATACAAAGCGATGGGAAGAATCGTGTTGGGCATCGTGATTTGCTTGATTGTGATAGTTCTCGCTGTGGGGTTCTATTTCGACTTCGGCTACGCGCCCGTCGCTACCAGCGCCGGCGCGATGCCCTTCGAGCGTTTCCTCGCGAGTAGGGCGCTGAACGCTCAGGTAGGAAAGGAAGCTCCGAAGGAAGTGCCGATGCAACCGACGCCGGCCAACCTGGTCGCAGGTGCGCAACTGTATCGCGATTACTGCATCGCCTGCCATGCCGCGGCAACGGGGTCGAAAACGGTCTTCCAGCAGGGAATGTACCCCAGGCCGCCACTGCTGCTGCAGGGCAAAGGCGTCACCGACGACCCGCCGGGTGAGACTTACTGGAAGGTCAAGAACGGTATCCGCCTGACGGGCATGCCGGCGTTCAGCCCGGCTCTGAACGACACTCAACTTTGGCAAGTGAGCCTGTTTGTGGCGAACGCCCACAACCTGCCGCAGGAAGCGATGCCATACGTGAATCAGCTGCCCGCGGGCGTGAAGTAATCAATCCAGCAGTTCGGCGTTGATTTCGATCACGTGGCGGTCGGGGTCGAGTATGTAAATCTGCGGAAAGCCGGCCACCGCGTGCGGCTGCACGATCAGCCGCGTCATCTCATCCGGCGAGTCTTCGCGATAGCCCCTGTCCCGCAGGAAGTTCAGCGCTTCGCGAAAGCTGCGCACCCGCACGGCGAAGTGATTGTCGCGCGTGTCGATGCCTTTTTCGCCGCGGAACGTGGCATCCGCATGCACGATCAGGTGAAGGTGCTGCGATCCGCCCACGGCGAACCACGCGCCGGGGAACGAAAACGGAGGGCGCGTAATCTCCGGTAGTTCCAGGACCTCGCGATAAAACGCCCGCGACCGCTCCAGGTCCCGCACATTCAGGCTGACGTGATGAATGCCGGCAATCGCGATCATGGTTTGTACACCGTCCCGCCCTTCATGACGAATTCGACTTTTCGTATGACGTGAATATCGCGGGTCGGGTCGCCGTCTACCGCGATCAGGTCCGCCAGCTTGCCCGCCCGGACCTCTCCGATGTCCATGTGAAGCACCTTCCCCGCAACCGATGTGGCGGATTCGAGCGCCGCCAGCGTGGGCATGCCGTATTCCACCATCATCTCGATCTCGCGCGCGTTGTCGCCATGCGTGAAGACACCGATATCGCTGCCGCTCAGAATGGTGACCCCGGCCGCCATCGCCGCCTTGAAACTAGCGCGCTTGCGCGTGATCGAAGGCGGCTCGGGTTGCTCGCCCTTTTTCCATCCGGCGTATTGGCTGGTGGCAGCGCCGGCGGCTAGCGTGGGGCAGAGGACAACGTGATGCTCGGCCATCAGCTGGAAAATTTCCGGAGTTCCTTCGTCGCCGTGTTCGATGGTGGCCGCGCCGGCAAGCACCGCCCGCCGCATGCCTTCCGGCGTGGAGGTGTGGACGGAGACGGAAACACCCGCGTCACGCGCGGTCGCGACCGCCAGTTTCATCTCTTCGAGCGAGAACGTCGGGTGGGCGCCGGGCAGCGGACCCCAGCGGTAGTCGCCGTAAATCTTGACCCAGTCGGCGCCGTGGCCGATCTGGTCGCGGACCACGCGGATCAGGCTATCCACGCCGTCGGCCTCTTCCCCGCCCTGCGGAACGCGCCACTCGGGAGCGAAGCCTTTCGGTCCGTAAGCGCCGCTGGCCACAATCGCCCGGGTGGCGACGAGCATCCGCGGTCCGGGAATCAGCCCGAGGTTGACTGCCCGCTTGAGATCCACGTCGGCATACCCTGCCCCTTCGGTGCCCAGATCGCGGATGGTGGTGAAGCCGGCGAGCAGCGTCGCGCGCAATGCGTTCACGGCCCGCACCGTGCGGAAGGCAACGCCATCGTGTGCCACCTGGTCGTTCCAGGATTCTTCGTTGTAGGGGTGCAGCAGAACGTGCGAGTGGCCTTCGACCATGCCCGGCATGAGTGTGGCGCCGGGCAGCTCAACCAGCTTGGCATTGGAGGAATCGATCCCGGCCGCCGGCCCTGCCGCCTCGATGCGGTCGCCGCGAACGCGGACCGCCCACCCTTCGTGAATCGCTTCTCCATCGAAAACGCGGGCCGGTTTGATGACGGTGACCGCGCCGCCCGCACCGCCGCGCCCCGGCCGTTGGGCCAAGGCAGTGGGTAAGAGCAATCCGCAAAGCAGACCGGTGCGGACCGCACGCTTAATGCGCATGCGCCGATTATGAAGCCTGGAAGGCGCTCACGTCCACTCGCCGGGAATGCTGTAGAATTGCTAGCGAGGAGGCGTATTCGCCATGGGCTCGATCCGCGGGACCCTGCCGTTAGTCTCCCTCACCCTGCTTTGCGCGGGTCTGGCGCTCGCGCAGTACCCCGGGCAGTATCCGCCAGGGCAGTATCCTCCCGGCCAATACCCGCCCGGCCAGTATCCCGGTCAATATCCTCCTGGCCAGTATCCGCCCGGTCAATATCCGAATACTTACCCCACCAGGCTTCCCGGCGGCATTCCACTGGAGATTCCCGTCCCCCGCGTGGAACTCCCCAAACGGCAGCCCAAGGAGAAGGCGAGTAAGCCGGGCGAGGAAACCGCGAAAATGACACTGGCTTCCGCGGACGGGACGCTGCGCTCGATGGGCGAGAAGGATCTCTATCTCGAAACCAAGCCGCAGCGAATCCTCCGCTTCCGCCTGCTGGCCAAGACGAAGTTCCAGAACAGGCAGGGAGAGCCCGTCCGCGATTCCCTGCTCCACCCCGGAGACCAGCTTTCACTGCAGGTCAATACGGACGACCCGGAGACCGCTCTGCGCGTGGTCCTGACGCGCACCGGCAGCGATGCGGAACGCGCCGCGGCCGACCGCCCGTTCGACAAGAGTTCCGCCAGGAGCCCGGCGGAGGAAGACTTGGGCAAAGCGCGAACGGTGGCCGTCGAGGAGAGTGCGCCGGACGCACCCGCCACGGCCGCTCCCGCCCGCGGCGAGCCGTCCAAACCCGACGTGGGCCCGGGCGCGCCGTCGCCGCCTCCTCCGCCATCGAATGCCGGAGGAACCTCGGACGATGAAATCATCCAGGACGCCCGCACGAATGCCGCCACCCTGACGGGAAGCCTGCCCAATTTCCTCGTGCAGCAGGCCACCGCCCGGTACTTCAGCGAAGGTTTTCCGGCCCGATGGCAGGTGATCGATAACGTCACGGCCGATGTCGCGTACGTGGATGGAAAAGAGGAGTACCGCAATATCGCGATCAACGGAACGCCGACGGACCGGCCGCCCGAAAGCACCGGGTCGTGGTCCACCGGCGAGTTCGCCACTACGTTACAAGACGTTCTGTCCTTCGCGACTCACGCACAATTCAAGCGCCGCGGGCCGGCGACGTTCGAAGGCCGCGACTCCCTGGTGTTCGACTACCACGTGGAGCAGCCGCACTCCCATTGGACGATCGTCTCGCCCGACCAGCGGCAGTACAAGCCCGCCTACGACGGCGCGATCTGGATAGACCGGCAGACTCACAACGTGGTGCGGATCGAACAGCGGGCCACCCTGTTTCCCCGCGATTTCCCCTTCAACCGGACCGAGTGCACCATCTCCTACGCGTATGTGCGCATTGACCGGAAAAGCTACCTCATGCCCACGACGAGCGAAGATGTGGCCTGCATGAGCGGAAGCGGGGCCTGCTCGCGCAATGCGCTGGAGTTCAAGAACTACCGCAAGTTCACGACAGATTCCAACGTCAGCTTCGATAAATAAGGCCGGTAGAATTCCACTTGACAAACCAGTGGAGCGGGCGCAGACTCCTACTAGAATGCCAAGTGAAGAGAAATCGCGGCTGCAAGTACTGCAGGGCACGCTCGACCTGATTGTGCTGCGGACCCTCGCGACCATGGGTCCGCAACATGCTTATGCGATCGCGTCGCGATTGCAGCAGATATCCGAAGACCTGCTCAATCTCAACCAGGGGACGCTCTATCCGGCGCTGGTGCGGCTGGAGCAGCAGGGGTGGGTCAAAGGCAAGTGGGGCAAGACGGAGAGCAACCGCGAAGCGAAGTTCTACGGGATCACCAGGGCCGGCGAGAAGGCGCTCGCGGTGGAAACGGAGCGGTGGCGGCAGCTCTCGGGCCTGATGGAGAAACTGCTGTGCCAGGATTGAACGCGCGGAGGATTTGGGCGAAGCTGGCCTGTTTCGTCCGCCGCGGCGCCGCCGAGCGCGAGATGAATCGGGAAATCGAAGCGCACCTGGCCCTGCTGGCGGAAGATTTCGAGCGCCGCGGCATGACGGCCGCGGACGCGCGACTGGCGGCGCGAAGGACCTACGGCGGAGTGGAGCAGGCCAAGGAACTGCACCGCGACGAGAGGTCGTTCGTCTGGCTGGAGCAGTGGTTCCAGGACGTGAAACACGCGCTACGGTCGCTCCGGAGAAGCCGCGGTTTTGCGGCGGTGACGATCGTGTCGCTGGCTCTCGGCATCGGCGTGAACGCGGCCATCTTCACGCTGGTCAACGGCGTCCTGCTGAAGGAGTTGCCGGTTGCAGAGCCGCACAGGGTGGTGCAGGCGATGGCATCGATCGGCAAGGATTTTCTGGGGACGGGGTTCAGTTATCCGGCTTACCGGGAGATTGCACGAAGGGCGGAACTTCTCGAAAGCACGATCGGGTTCTCGTCCACGATTGGGATTCTGGATACGGCCGGCGGACCGGCGAAGGTGGACGTGGAACTGGTGACGGGCGGGTATTTTCCGTTCTTCGAACAGCCGGCGGCGATGGGGCGCCTGCTCGACGCGGAGGACGACCGCGTGGAAGGCGCGCGCCCGGTGTGCGTACTGAGCGACCGTGCGTGGCGCGGTTATTTCGGAGAGGACCCGGGCATCGTCGGGCGCCGGATCCGCGTGAACGGCGTCTCGCTCGAAGTGGTGGGCGTAGCCCCCCGCGATTTCGTTGGGGCCAAACTGCAGAAGCATTACGATATCTGGGCGCCGACCGCGATGGTTTCGACCCTGGGACGCAACCGGCGCGATGCGCCGAACCATATCTGGCTGGCCATGCTGGCGCGAACCAGGCGCGGCGTTTCGCCGGCGGCGGCCGGCGCGCAACTCGCCGCGGCGAGCCCCGCGATCGAAGCATCCTTGCCCAAGGACCGGGCCAACGACGGCGCCACGTATGTGCTGCGCGACGCGAGCAAGGGAATCGACAGCTGGCGGACCCGGCTGGGCGAGCCGCTGACGATCCTGATGGCGGCCGCCGGGCTGGTCCTGCTGGTGGCTTGCGCCAACCTGGCCAACCTGCTGCTGGCTCGATCGAACGAGCGCCGGCAGGAATACGCGGTCAAACTGGCCCTCGGGATCAGCCGGGGACGGCTGCTGCGGCAATTACTGATCGAGACCGTCCTGCTGGCGCTGGCCGGCGGAATGGCGGCGGTAGGACTGGCGGTGCTGCTCTCCGGGTTCCTGCAGGACCTATTCAATGCCGGCAACCAGTGGGAACCGCTGCACGTGACGCCCGACGCCCGGGTGGTCTCGTTCGGGCTGGGAGCATCGCTGGCGACGGCGCTGATCGCGGGCATGTATCCTGCATGGCGCGCCGCGCGCGGGGACGCCGGATCCGGATTGAAGGGGGCTACGGCGGGCAACGCCCATCGCGGTTGCACTGCGGCGCGGACTGATCTTCGTCCAGGTGGCGCTGGCGGTGGTGCTGGTCTTCGGCGCCAGCCTGTTCGGGCGCAGCCTGCGCGCGCTGAAGACCGTTCCGCTGGGCTACGATATCGACCACGTGCTCACGGTCGGGATTGAAAAACGGGGAGCCGGAAATGCCACCGGAGCCAAGACCAGTTCCCACCAGGTGACCAGCGTCTCGGGAGTGGGCGAAGCTTCCGGCGTGCGCATGAATCTGCCGGCGCAGCCGCGCTTGACGGCGCTACTCGAAAGGGTGGAAGCGATTCACGGGGTGTCTTCCGCCGCGCTGGCCGAACCGGCGGCGCTATCCGGAGGCGCGATGCTGCTGGAGATTGCAGCGGCCGGCCCGACCGGACAAAACGCCGGGCAACCGTAAACCTTCAGGCAATCACCCCCGGCTATCTCCGCACGATGCAACTCCCCCTGCTGCGGGGACGGGACTTTACCGAGGCGGATAACGGCCAGAGCGCCGGCGTAGCTATGGTGAACCAGCACCTGGCGAATGCGCTATGGCCGGGAGAGAATCCGGTCGGCAGGCACTTCAAAGGATGGACCGGTCAGGATGCGGAGATCGTCGGCGTGGTGGGCGACAGCAAGTACTCGGACGTGCGGGAACACCCGCGCAGCATCGCCTACAACCCGTTTGCGCAGTCCGGACAGACGGATGGCGCGGTGATGATTCGATGCCGTTCGGGTTGCGGCGTTGTCGAGCGCGACGTGCGGCAACTGGTGCGGACGGCATTCCCGGATTTCCAGGTGTCGGACGCCTCTACCATGGAACTGATGCGCGACAACCGCATTGCCCGGGACCGGCTGTTCGCGTTTCTCTCTTCGCTGTTCGGCGTTCTGGGCGCCGGCCTCGCCCTGGTGGGAATTTACGGGCTGATCTCTTATTCGGTGACGCGGCGTACGCGCGAGATCGGCATCCGCGTCAGCATTGGGGCGCAGCGGCGCGACGTGCTGTGGCTGTTCCTGCGAGAGGCAGCGGCGCTCGTTGGGTTGGGCATCGCGGCAGGGATACCGCTAGGCGTTCTCCTGGCGAGATTTGTCGGGAAGCTGCTATTTCAGGTCAGGACGGATGACCCTTACGGCATCGCGATTACTCTCGGGCTGATGGCCGCGGCCGGCGCGGCGGCGGCGCTGGTTCCGGCGCGGCGGGCGGCTTCGATCGACCCGGTAAGAGCGATGCGATACGAGTAAGTCGCATTGTAGGGAGTCACAAAAGCAACCATGCCGCTATGACTCCCTACGCAGGATCGGCTCCAGGCTACTTCTGCTCGGCACTGGCCAGGCGCCGGATCCAGATATTGCGGTAGCGCACTGCCTGGTTATGATCCTGCAAGCTCAGCGGCTCCTCGGGCGGGTGCGGCGTGTAGTGGCCCACCTGACGCCAGATCGTGGTCCCGATTTCGGCCTGGTGATTTTGCACCAGCACGCCATTGAACAGCACGGTCATATATGCCGGCTTCACCAGCTTGTCGCCGTCGAAGCGCGGAGCTTCGAACATGATGTCGTACACGTTCCACTGGCCCTGCGGGCGGGCCGGGTTTACCAGCGGCGGCCAAACGCCGTACAAGGCGCCGGCAGCTCCATCGGCGTACGTCAGGTTGTCGTGCGACTCGAGCACCTGGACCTCATACCGCATCATCATTTCCACGCCGCTGTTGCCGCGTCCCTGGCCCTGGCCGATGACGCCATCCGGAATCATCCACTCCACGTGCAACTGGCAATCGCCGAACTTGTCCTTCGTGATCATCCTGCCGGTGTGCGGCGCGATCTCCATGTAGCCGTCTTCGACCTTCCACTTGGACGCCTGCGTCTGGCCTCCGCGAACCATCTGCACCCAGTGCGAGAGATCCTTGCCGTCGAAGAGGACGATCGCGTCGGACGGCGGCCCCTCCAGGAAATAGGGTCCGGGCGTCACCTTGGCTGCCCGCGGCCGCCGCATGTCGTGAACTTTCCACGGCTGGCCGGGCAGCTGCGGCGTATCGTTATAACCCCGGACGTCGTCGCCGGCCGATTCCGGAATGGCGTGGGAAGGGCCGCCTTTTCTGGGCGCATTTTGAGACGGATCGCTGGTCTGTGCCGCAAGTGCGCCGGCGAGAGCCAGGAAGAGAAAAGCCTTCATTGGTGAAGCCTCCTGAAAAATGAGTTCCGAAGTATGATATCAGCGCACAACCGCTGACGGTTATTGACACAGATTTACACGGTTGGCTCCAGGTCCCGTCGTCTTTACTTTCAGGAAGGACGGGAACCATGCGCCAGCAGACAGCAGCCCCGGAGCGATTCGATCCCGCACTCGAGACCCTTTGGGCGGAAACCGTTCCGCCACGGAGATTGCCCTCCCGCAAATACCGGCTGGCGGCAGCCGCTCTCCTGGCGGCGGCAGGAACCGCCGTTACCGTGTGGAGAATGAACGCCGGCACGGCGCCGCCGCAGTACGGAACGGCAACCGTCGCGCGGCAAACCATCGCGCGCTCGATCAGCGCGACCGGCACCATCGAACCGGTAGTCACGGTTCAGGTAGGCACCCAGGTGTCCGGGGCCATCTCCGAACTGCTGGTCGACTATAACAGCACCGTGAAAAAGGGACAGGTGATCGCCCGGCTCGATCCATCGCAGTTCAACGCCCAACTGGCGCAGGCGAACGGCACCTACCTGAGCGCGCAGGCAACAGTGCAGGCGGCGCAGAACAACGTGGTCTCCGCGGATGCCGCGGCCGCCTCGGCTCAGGCCAACGTGGACCGCACGGATGCGGCGCTGGTCGATGCCCAAAAAAGCTTTGAGCGCACACGCGCGCTGGTCGAAGCCAAAGTAGGGGCGGAGATGGATTTGCAGACCGCGCAATCCACCCTGGACCAGGCGGCAGCCCAGAAACAGCAGGCCGTGGCCCAACTCAACCAGGCACGCGCCCAGGCGCAGGCGTCCAGGTCGTCCGTGGCGCAGGCGCAGGCACAGGTCAGCCAGGCGAAGGCCGCGGTGGACCTCGCGCAGGTGAACCTAGACCACACCATCATCCGCGCGCCGATCGATGGCGTAGTGGTCGCGCGCAACGTGGACGTCGGCCAGACCGTCGCGGCGAGCCTGCAGGCGCCGGTCATTTACCTGATCGCCAACGACCTGACGCGTATGCAGGTGCTGGCCAACATCGACGAAGCGGATGTCGGCCAGTTGGCTCCCGGCAGCCAGGTGAACTTTACGGTGGACGCTTATTCCACGACGGTTTTCCACGGCACCGTCTCCCAGGTCCGGCTGGCGCCGCAAAACATTCAGAACGTGGTTACGTATACCGCGGTGATCGATGTCCGCAATCCCGACCTGAAACTCAAGCCGGGAATGACCGCGAACGTTTCCGTCGTAGCCGCGAGCCGCGACAACGTGCTGGCGATTCCGAACAGCGCGCTGCGCTTCCGTCCGCAGGGTGTGCAGGCGGCATCGCAGCCCGGCCGGGAGGTGTGGAAGCTCGAAGCGGGCAAACCGGTCGCGGTGCCCGTGCGGCTCGGAATCACTGACGGCATCTCTTCGGAAATTATCTCGGGCGATCTGCGGGAGGGCGACCATGTGGCGATACCCTCGTTGCCTTCCGGCGCGGTCGCGGCCAAGGCTCCAGCCGCTTCGCCGTTCGCCTTGGGCGGCGGCAGAAAGGGGCGGTAGCCATGAACACCATTCAATTGGACAGGGTCGAGAAGATTTACGATACCGGGGCCGTGCGGGTGCACGCCTTGCGCAACGTAAATCTCGAGGTCAGGCCGGGAGAGTTCGTCGCCATCATGGGGACCTCCGGCTCCGGCAAATCGACTCTCATGAATATTCTGGGCTGCCTGGACCGTCCGACGTCGGGCTGCTACCTGCTCGAAGGAATCGACGTTTCGCGGCTGGATAAGGACCAGCGAGCGGACGTCCGGAATCGCAGGATCGGTTTCGTGTTCCAGGGCTTCAACCTGCTGCGCAGGACCACGGCGCTCGAGAACGTGGAACTGCCGCTGATTTACGCGGGCGTACCGCCGGCTGAGCGCACCCGCCGCAGCCGCGTCGCCCTCGGCATCGTCGGCCTGGCTCACCGCGAGGATAGCCACCCCAGCCAGCTATCCGGCGGGCAGCAGCAGCGCGTGGCAATCGCCCGCGCGCTCGTGAACCATCCGTCTATGCTGCTGGCCGATGAACCCACAGGCAACCTGGACACCCGCACCTCGCTGGACGTGATGAGCGTCTTTCAGGACCTGAACCGGCGCGCCGGAATCACGGTGGTCCTGGTGACCCACGAACCGGATATCGCGGAGTTCGCCGGCCGCGTGGTTACCGTCCGGGACGGCCGCATCGTGAGCGACCGGCCGGTTTTGGCGCCCCGCGAGGCAGCGTATGAAGTTCAGGAGTTGGAGCCGGAGGAGGAGGAAGTATGATCGGGCCGGTTTTGAAAATTGCGATGCGCGCACTGGCGCGAAATAAGGCAAGGTCCGCGCTCACCATGCTCGGAATCGTGATCGGGGTGGCCGCGGTCATCGCCATGGTCAGCCTCGGGCAGGGAGCGCAGCAACAGGTGGCGGAACAGATCGCCAGCATGGGGACGAACATGCTCGTGGTGCAGGCGGGAAGCCAGAATGCCGGCGGAGTGCGCGGAGGCGCGGGCACCACCACCACGCTCACTGCGGACGATGTGCAGGCGATCCTTCGGGAGGCGCCCGATGTAGCGGCCGCCAGCCCGAGCGTCACCGCCGGCGTGAGCCTGGTCTACGGCAACCAGAACTGGACGACGCGCGCCGAAGGAGCCGGTACGAGCTATCCGGAAATTCGCAGCCGCGCAGTAGCCTCCGGCGCGTTCTTCACCGACGCCGATGTGGCGAGCGCCGCGCGCGTGGCGGTCATCGGCCAAACCGTGGCAAACCAGCTTTTCCCGGGCATGGACCCGGTCGGCCAGATGATGCGGGTTCGCAACCTGCCCTTCCGCGTGATCGGCGTGCTGGCGGCTAAGGGCCAAAGCCCGTGGGGCCAGGACCAGGACGACACGCTGGTGATACCCTATACCACCGGGATGAAGAAACTGCTTTCGACAACCTACATCCCCACCGCGTACATCTCCGCCGTCTCCGGGAATGCAACCAGCGCCGCCCAGCAGGAGATCACGGAAATCCTGCGCGCGCGCCACAACGTCCGGCAGGGCCGGCCGGACGACTTCACCGTGCGCAACCTGACCGACGTCGCGGACACGGCGCAGGCCACTACGCAGGTAATGACTCTCCTGTTGGGCGGCATCGCCGCGGTATCGCTCCTGGTGGGCGGCATAGGGATCATGAACATCATGCTGGTATCGGTCACCGAACGGACGCGCGAGATCGGGATCCGCATGGCCGTGGGCGCGCGGACCAAGCAGGTGCAATCGCAATTCCTCATCGAGTCGGTGGTGCTGGGGCTGGCCGGCGGACTGGGAGGGATTCTATTCGGGGTGGCCGCATCGTACATCCTGTCGGCCGTGTTTTCGTGGCCCAGCCTGATCTCGCCGCTCGCGGTGGCAGGTTCCGCACTCTTCTCGATCGCGATCGGCGTCTTCTTCGGATACTACCCGGCTCGCAAAGCCGCAAATCTCGATCCCATCGATGCGCTTCGCTTCGAATAGGATCAGGCCACCCGAATCAGCACCTTGCCCATGGGGCCTTCGGCCAGACGGGCGAACGCCGCTTTCACGTCCTCGAAGGGAACACTGCGGTCGATCACCGGCCGCTTCCCGATCCGGTCCAGGTGGCGCACGATTTCCTGCCAGTCCGCCTGGGCCGCGGCGGGAGTGTAGTCGCCCACCGCTACTCCGCCGATCCGGACGCGGCGGAAGAAGAGCATGCCCGTGTTGAACTCCGGCACGGGGCCGGCGCTGCGGCCCACTACGCTGATCCGCCCCTTGTAGCCCATCAACCCCACAAGTTGATTGAAAAACGGGCCGGCAACATTATCGACCGCGATATCCGCCTTGCGAGGCAGGAGATTGCGCAGGTTCGGATCATTCGGATCGAAGACGAAATCCGCGCCGAGTTCCTTGAGGCGCGCGGCCTTCCCGGCGCTCCGCGAAAGCCCTACGACCGTGAGCCCCAGCGACTTGCCGAGCAGCACGGAGGAAACGCCCACCCCGCCCGAGGCTCCGGTGATCAACAGCACCGACCCGGGTTCCGGCGGGCCGTCCCATTGTGTCAGCGCCTGCCACGCGGTGAGTGAGACCAGCGGCGCCACGGCCATCTCTTCGGCCGACCAGCCGGCGGGAACGGGCGCGAGACTCTCGGCGGGCACCGCGGTGAACTCCGCCAGCGTCCCCCAGGTCTCGACGCCGGCATTGCAGCGGAGAATGCCGGCCGTATCGCCCTTGCGAACCCGGTCTACACCCTCGCCAACGGCGACCACCTCGCCGACGCCGTCCCGGCCCAACACGTGGGGCAGCGCCGGTTTCGCCGGGTACATCCCGCGGGCGAGAAACGCATCGGCCGGGTTGAGCGCCGCGAAACGAATCCGCAGAACCGCCTCGCCGGGGCCGGGCTTCGGTTCGGCAACGTCCGCCAAACGGAGGTTCTCGACGCCATTGTAGGAATCCATGAGCCAAGCGCGCATGGCACTATTGTCGCGCAGCGGCACACACTCCGATTACAGGGCACGCGAAACAACGGCGGCCATTTCCGTTTCGGTGAGCGGGATCGGGTTGCCCTTCATGCTGCTCGCCTTTGCAGCTTTTGCAACGAGATCCGGGATGTCCGCTTCGCCTAAGCCGTACGACCGCAGACCCGGAATTTCCAGGCGCCGGCAGAGCGCGGCGATCCACCGGACACCGTCCTGGGCGGTAGCGCCGGAACGCCCCGTGAGCATCGCTGCCACCTCCGCGTAGCGCGCCAGAGCGGGGCTTTGCGGCGCGCGCGAGCGGAGCGCCTCCACGTTCGCCTCCATCACCTGCGGGAGCAGGGCCGCGCACACCGCGCCATGGGGAGCGCCCAACATGCCGCCGACCGGAGCGGCGAACCCGTGCACCGCACCCAGCGACGCGTTGGCCAGGGCCATCCCGCCGAGAAGGCTGGCCCACGCCATTGAGCGCCGTGCCTCGCGGTTTTCGCAATCGTCCGCAAGGCGCGGCAGCGCACTCGCGGCGTGCCCGATCCCTTCCACGCAAATGATGTCCGTCATGGGATTCGCACGCACACCCACGTACGGCTCGATCAATTGAGTAAGTGCGTCCAGCCCGGTCGATACGGTGAGGGCCTTGGGAAGGCCGTAGGTCAGTTCGGGATCGACCACCGCCACGCGCGGCAGCATTCCGGCGCTCCGCAGGCTGGCCTTCACCCGGTGGGCCGGAGACGCCAGCACCGCATTCCGCGTAACCTCCGAGCCCGTGCCGGCGGTGGTAGGAACCGCGATCATCGGCGCCGAAGCATGAAGCAGCGGCTGCCCGCCCCCGATGACCTCGAGGTAATCGATCGGCTCCCCCGGATTCGTCAGAAGCGCGGCCAGAGCTTTCCCGGCGTCGAGCGCGCTTCCGCCGCCGATCGCCACGACGACATCGCAGCGCTCGTCGCGGGCGAACTCCGCGCCGTCGCAAATCAACCCGACCGTCGGCTCGCCCGAAATGCCAAACGGGACTCCCTCGATCGAGTAGCGCCGCGCAGCGCCCGTCACTACCAGCGGACGCGATCCCAATTCAGCGGCAGCGCGGGCAACTTCGCCGAAGGTGCCCTCGCCGAAAACGACGCGTTGCGCGGTGGCGAACTCGAACCGCATACGCCGCTACCAGCCCTGGTCTTCGGGAAAAACGTTGCGGTACAAGGTGCGTGTCCGCGGCTCCGCGAACATGTCATTCACCTTTTCCACCCAGGCGTGATAGTGCGCGGTGGTCTTGTGGGCCGCCATCGCCCGCTCGTAACGGTAGACCTCAACCAGCACGAACCGGCTGGGGTCCTCGGGGGATTGCACGACGTCGAACCGGGCGATGCCCTCTTCCTTAACGCTGTTCGATGCGTTCTCGATGGTTGCCTGCTTGAACTCCTCGACGCGTTCCGGTTTCACATGAGCGTGAACATGCATGATGATCATAGATCAATGCTATCCCCCGCCCGCCGTGCGCGTCTTCCCCCCGCTCATCTTCCGCTTATCGTCCGCAATTGCCAGAAACTCGTCCCTGAAATCCGGCAGTCTTGGCAGCCGCAGCTTTTTCAGTTCCCGGTTGATCTTCTTCGCTGCCTCCGAGTGCAGGTCGCTCATGTAGTTGTCGCGGATATCACCGGCATTACGGTAGCCCCGGTAGCGCTTCTTCTCGCTCTCCGTAGCCTGCTGCACATCTTCCAGCAGTTTCCGGTCGGACTCCTTATAGTTCTCCTTCTTGGCCCGCAGGATCGGGTTGAACACCTTGGAATCCAGAAATCGGATCAGTTCGGCTTTGCTCGCCATACGTGTTGCGCCTCCATAGTCATGCCGCGGGGAGCAGTTCCACCTTGACCCACCCGGGCTGGCGTTCATCGAAAGCCTTGTAGGCATCCAGCGCCTTCGTCAGGGGATCGACCTGCGTCAGGATCGTGGTCGGATCGACGACGCCGCTGCGCACCAGTTCCACGAGATGCGGCAGATACCGCCGGTGCGGGCAGTTTCCGGCGCGCACCGTCAGGTTCTTCATCATCACCGTCCCCAGTGGAAACGTCTTCATGCTCTGCGGATAGACCCCGATAATCGAGATCGTCCCCGCCTTCGCCACCGCTTTGGCCGCCCACTCCAGCACCTGCGCCGGCGCATCGCCCGGAACCCAGTTTCCGCCCTGCGGGTTCTGCTTCGGAGCCACCTGGTCGCGTTCCCGCCGGTGCTCTTCCACCTCGCGCCCGGCTTCTTCCGCCGCCGGACCCGCGGTGGGTGCGTTAGCGTCCACTCCGACCGCGTCGATCACGCGATCCACTCCGATCCCGCCCGTCAACTGTTTGATGGTCTCCACCGGATCTTCCCGGTTGTAATCGATAATCTCGGCCTCCTGCTCCTGCGCCATGGCGAGCCGGGATTCGATGGTATCGACGGCAAGCACGCGTCCAGCCCCCATGTGCAGCGCGCTCCAGATGGCGAATTGCCCCACCGGCCCGCACCCGAACACCGCGACCGTGTCGCCCGGATCGATCTCCGCCATGTCCGCGCCGAAATAGCCCGTCGGGAAGATATCGGAAAGCAGGATCGCCTGCTCGTCCGTCACTTCCTTCGGCAGTTTGACCATGTTCACATTGCCGAACGGCACGCGCACCAGTTCCGCCTGCATGCCGTTGAAGCCGCCCGCCTCTTCCGGACCGCCGAAAAATGCGGTGCCATCGCTGTTCGGATTGGCGTTGTCGCACTGCGAGTAGTATCCGGCGCGGCAATACGAGCAGTATCCGCAGGCGATGGTCGATCCGATCACCACCCTGTCGCCCACCCGGAAATTGCGTACGCCCTCTCCCAGTTCCTCCACCGTGCCGACACCCTCATGCCCCAGAATTGTGCCGGATTTCATCCCGGGCAACGTTCCGCGGATCATGTGCAGGTCGGTGCCGCAGATCGCGCTGGCGGTGAGCCGCACGATGGCGTCGTTCGGTTCCTGAATTCGCGGTTCCGGAACGTCCTCCAGCCGGATATCGCCTACGTCGTGAAACACAACAGCTTTCATAGCAGTTTCTCCTGCACACCGAGATCCGGAGTGCGGAGAATCGCGTTCGCAGCCCGTCAGGGAACCGGCACGACCGAGAGCGCAAACTGCATCGCGGCACTTGCCCGTCCGCGATAGGTTCCGGAAACCGGCGCGGCCATCTCCGGATCGGCCGCCGCCGCCACCGCCACGTGCGAAGTTGCGACCGCCAGCCCTTGCGCGGGGTCGTAGCCGCGCCAGCCTCCGCCCGGCAGATACACCTCGGCCCACGCGTGCAGGTCGGCGCGGTCTTCCGATTCGGCCCCGAGCGCGTAGCCGCTCACGAACCGTGCAGGGATGCGCATCGCGCGGCACGCCGCGCAGAACAGCACCGCCAGATCGCGGCACGTCCCGCTACGCTCGCCCAGGGTTCGCTCCGGCGGATGCGCCGGCCCGTGGTCGCGAATGTCGTGTCCGAACCGCTCGAACAGTTCGCTGTTCAAAGCGTTCAGAAACGGCAACACCGAATCGCCGGCATCGCGCGATATCGGCTCCGCGAACGCCCGTACGGTGTCCCTCGGAATAGCCAGGTATGCCGCCATAGCTGTCGTCCGCATCGAGCGGCAGGCGCCCCGTGCCGGTCAGGAGGAAGTCGAAGGGATTTTCGCGAACGGTTTCGACCTGGAACGAGCTTTGCACCGCCAATTCCGCCATGGGCGCATCGAACCACGCCTCCAACACCACGTTGCCGTCGCGGTCGAGGCACTCGCTTTGCCCGGCAGGAACCGGCGAAATCTGCAGTTGGAAATGGAGCAGGCGCTGCGCCGCATCCGTGCGCGGGCGGAAGCGAAACGTGTGCGGCTCCTGCATCACCGGCGCATCGTAGCGGTATTGAGTGGAGTGCGTAACGGCGATTCGCATGCGCGGCGCCGCCTAGAGCGCTACTTCGTCGCCCGTCAGCCGCGAGAATGCTGCTTCGATCCACTCCGAAGGCAGATCCTGCACGCTGCGGCGCATGCGGTCCTGCCACCAGTTGGAAATATCGCGCAGGTCGTCCTTCTCGTAGCGCTGCTCCACCAGCGAATAGCTGCCCGTGGGGTAAAGGATCACGTCCATCGGAAAATCGACGTCGGCGGCACACAACCGCGTGGCGTCGAACGCCAGCAGCCCGACCTTGAACGCGTACTGCATGGAATCGTAGCGTGTCAGCGAGCGCTCCAGAATGGGCTTTCCGAACCCGGACGCACCGATGATCTGGTAGGGCGTATCCGGACCGATCTCGACCCAGTTGCCTTCCGGATAGACCAGAAACAGACGGTGAGTGGAATCACCCGCCATTTGCCCGCCCACCAGCGAGTAGGCGTTGAAGTGCAATTCGGCATGCTGCAGGGCGTCGCGGTCTTCATCCGCCACCCGGCGCACCTGCCGGGAGTAGAGATTCACGACCTTGTAGAGCCGTTCCCTCGCCTCGGTCTCTTTTGCGAAGGCCTCTTCGAAATACAGCAGGACTTTGTCGCGCAGGGAGCGCAGTCCCGACGTCATCACGAAAAAGGAAAAACCCGGGCCCTGATAGCTGGCGGTTTTGCGGGCTACCAGGCACTCGTTGCCGGCCACCACTCGGGTATCCGCGATGGCGATAAGGCCCTGCTCTACAGTAATTCCGAGGCAGAAAGTCATGAATTCGGTTCCGTCATCCGGCGGCGCCCCTGGCGTAGGGGCGCTGGGCGAAAAAATCGCCGAGAATACATTCATCGATTGTATTCATTTTCGCTTGCAGCCCGTCGAGAAATTCGTGAAGGCCGGATTGCAGGATGGGTTCGACCTGGGTAAAATTCAGCTCCGACCGCAGCAGGCCCAGCCGCTGTTCGCCCGCGCACGTGAATCCGCCCGCCGGAGTTCCGGTGATGGCGTGCAGCGAGGTATCCGCCACCCCGATGCAGTAGCGCACCGCACGGGGGAAGTCGCTGTCGAGGAGCATGAATTCCACGATGCGGTCGGGGGCGATCCGCCCGTAGCGCTTGCGGTACATCTCGAAGCCGCTCACGGATTTCAGCACCGCCGACCATTGGATGTCGTCGTACGGCGTGCCCACGTCGTTCACCGAGGGCAACAGAATGAAGTACTTCACGTCCAGGATGCGGGTGGCTTTATCGGCGCGCTCCAGGCTGGTGCCCAGGCGGATGAAGTGCCAGGCTTCGTTGTGGCTCATGGTGGCGTGGTGGATTCCCTGGAACAGATGGCACGCCATGCGGACCTGCCGGCAGAACTCCGGCAGCACCTCCGGAACCGGCTTGCCGCCCTCGGAGGCCACCAGCAGGTAGAGCGTGTTGATCTGCTCCCACATCTCCGAGGAGATAGTCTCCCGGACCGACCGCGCGTTCTCCCTCGCCGCCTGCACGCACGACCAGATCGAGTTCGGATTCCGCGCATCGAACGCCAGGAACCGGACCACGTCCTTCTGCGACGCCTTGCCGTAAAGTTCCAGGAACCGGGCGCGGTCGCCGGTGGTGTCTATGATCGGCTGCCACTGATCGCCGTACCCGAACGGCACGTCGAGCATGAGATTCTGATTTACGTCGAGGAATCGCGCCACATTTTCGGCGCGCTCCATGTAACGCCCCATCCAATACACGGCCTCAGCCACCCGGCTCAAGAGCGGCCGCGCCGGCGCGATCATTACCGTCACTGAACCTCTCCCTTCGAAAGCACCCAGGTATCCTTGCTGCCTCCGCCCTGCGACGAATTCACCACCAGCGACCCCTTGGCCATCGCCACGCGCGTCAGCCCGCCCGGCACCACATAGATATCTTTGCCGTAGAGAACGTAGGGCCGCAGGTCCACGTGCCTGCCTTCGAAATGGTCATCCACAATCGTGGGCACTCGTGAAAGCGCGAGCGTCGGCTGCGCGATGTAGTTCCGCGGATTGGCGCGGATCTTGTCCGCGAATTCCGCCTGCTGCTGTCTGGTGGAATGCGGACCCACCAGCATCCCGTACCCGCCGGACTCGTTCGCCGCCTTGACCACCAGCTCATGCAGGTGCTCCAGGACGTAGTTGCGGTCGTCGTCGCGCCAGCAGAGATACGTCGGCACATTGGCAAGGATCGGCTCGGCGCCCTCGTAGTAACGGATCATGTCCGGCACGTACGCGTAAATCACCTTATCGTCGGCCACGCCGTTCCCCGGGGCATTCGCGAGCGCCACCTGCCCGTTGCGGTACGCGCTCATCAGTCCCTTGACTCCCAGCAGCGAATCCGCGCGAAACGCTTCCGGATCGAGGAAATCGTCATCGATCCTCCGGTAGATGACGTCCACGCGTTCCAGCCCCTTCGTGGTGCGCATGAAGACACCGCCCGAATCCACCCGCAGGTCGCGGCCTTCCACCAGTTGCACGCCCATCTGCTGCGCCAGGAAGCTGTGCTCGAAGTACGCCGAGTTGTGGATGCCCGGCGTCAGCAGCACCACCCGCGGACGGCCGTCTCCGTGCGGCGCAATGGATTCGAGCATGTCCAGCAGCCGGCCAGGATACTCGTTCACCGGGCGCACCGGAAGTCCCTCGAATACTCCCGGGAAGATGCGCTTCAGGACCTCGCGGTTCTCCAGCACGTAGGAAACTCCCGACGGCACGCGCAGGTTGTCCTCCAGCACGTAATAGCGGGCGTCGCGGTCGCGGACCAGGTCCGTGCCGGTGATGTGGCACCACACCCCGCGGGGCGGAAACAGCCCGTGGCACTGTTTGCGGTAGGAGGCCGCGGAGAGCACCACTTCGGTCGGAATGACGCCATCCTTCAGGATCTTCTGGCCATGGTAGATGTCGTTGATGAACTCGTTCAGTGCGTGCACGCGCTGCCGCAGGCCGCGCTCGATGTGGTCCCACTCGTCCGCGGCTACGATGCGCGGGATGAGATCGAACGGGAAGATCCGCTCCTTGCCCGCGGAATCGCCGTAGACATTGAACGTGATTCCCATCTGGAGCAGCAGGCGTTCGGCGGCGTGTTTATACCGCAGAAGTTGTCCGTCGGAGAGCGCTTCCACGGTTTCAAGCAGAAGGCGGGCGTGCGGCCGGGGCCGGCCGTTCGCCTCGAACATTTCATCGTAGAAGCCCTGAGTGTCGTACGCGGAGAACTGCATCGATGCACATCCCCAGGCTTCATCGTCGCGCAAGCTGTATGGGAAAGGGAAACCGAAATCTTTTATCGGGCGGATACGGCTTTTTGATTCGACCGCGCGTTCGTGACCGTAGTCGATCGTGCGCAGCAATCGGCCCGGCCCCTCGCGGTCGCGGCTCCGTGGTGTCGGTTCGCGCAGAGCCGCGACAGTCAGGGAGCGGGCCTCACCACCCTACCGGGGTCCTAAGTCGCCGGCGACGACCGCCACTCCGTTCGCCCCGGGATTCATCGTCTCCGCAGCCACTACCGTAAGGTTGCCGTCTTCATCCACGCTGAAGATCGTCAGGTGCGAAGCCGTGGCGGTACCGTCGATTACCGCCACGAAACCTCCGCCGGAAGCGATATCCGTCGGGGCGCCGGTGAACGTCGCCGCCACCGCGGCATCCTGCACGATCTTCTGTCCATACACGGCATAGCGCGAAACCGACATGCTGGGCGAGTTGCTCGAGTAGAGGAAGGGCCCGGCCAGCGTCACCCAGCATGGCGCGTGCTGCGTCCCGGAAGGAGTAGTCGTCAGCACGGCGCCGTTGCGGACCAGGCTGATCTCGTCGGCGTGCGCAATCGTGACATACGCATTGTTGCCGCGGGTCACCAGTCCGAAAGGCGCGTTCACGTTCGAGGGAATGTTGGCCGTCAGCGTCGCCGTCCCGGTTACGGCGCCATCGCCCATCAGCTTCACGGTCTCGATGACATTGCTCTTTTCGGTGATAATCACCGAATCGGGCAGGACGCCGACCTGCGCGGCGCTGCCATCGGACTTCAAAAGGTTGACCACCCCATCGGGATTGGCGTTCACCGAGCGCCCGAAAACCTGGTGCGATTCCACCTTGGTGGTCCCCAGGACGTAGAGATGGCCATGGCCGAACGCGACGGAGACGGGGCTCGATGCGGTCGAGATCGTGTGCGTCATGACCAGCCGGTTCCCACCCGGCGTATTGAAAATGCTCACGGTCTGCGATCCGAAGTTGACGGCGGCCACCAGACCTCCCCCCTCGGCGATACCGCCCGAATTCCCGCTAACCCCGCCCTTGCCCCCCGTGGACACCGTTTGCAGCAGGTGGCCCGACGAGTCGTAGACCAGTAGCTGATTCTGTGTGGCGTTGGTCGCCGTAACCACCAGGCCGGCGGGAAAAGCTGCGGCCGCGACAGCGAGTGACAGCAAAAAAGTACGCGCAAAACTTCTCATGTGTGCTCCTCGCATGCTGTTTCGCAGGCCGGCCGTGAAAAGTTACGGCGGACACGAAAAAAACTCCTCCGTAACTTTCGCCCCGCGCCGGACGAAATGCACAAATAGGCGGCTGCGTGGAATAATCTGGATGGGCGTCCCGACCGCGTGCAGGAAAACAGCAGCCTCGAAGCGCTAATGATCGGCTATCAGCAGGGGGATAGGAATGCGGCATCGACCCTGGTCCGCCGCGCCAGCCCGCAACTGCACCGCTTCTTTCTCGCCCGGATCTCGGCCCGCAGCCATGCCGATGATTTGTTGCAGGAGACGTGGCTGCGCGTGCACGAGGCGCGGCATACCTACCGGCCGGGTGAGCCCCTGCTGCCGTGGCTCTACGCCATTGCCCGGTATACGCAGGTAGACCACTACCGCAGGACGCGCCGCACGGAACTCCGCGAGCAATCCGCGGACCCGCTGCCCGAAGCGCCGGGGCCGCAACCGCAGCGGGGCGGCGGGCTGCCGGATCTCGACACACTCCTCGCCGTCCTGCCGGCGAGCCAGCGCGAAGTGGTCGCGATGTTAAAGTTATCGGAAATGTCGCTCGAGGAAGTGGCGCGCGCCACCTCATCCAGTGTCGGATCGGTGAAGCAGAAGGCGCACCGCGCGTATGGCAAGCTGCGCGAACGGCTGGCTGAGCTGGGGTTCAGCCGCGCCGCGGGGGACGCCGAATGAGCGAGAGGGATCTCGACCGCGTCCTGGCAGAGGCCCTCCGGGGCCGCGATGTGGAACCGCAACTGGTGGACCGCATCGCCGGGAACCTCGCGGACTCCACGCTGCCCACCCGCCCGCTGGCATCGCGGACGAGGCTCGCTGGAGGGCTGCTGGGAGGCTCCGCGGCGCTGGCCATAGCCGCAGCCGCACTCCTGGGAATCCGCGGCTTTCCGCTGCTCAGCCCAGTGCAGATCGCGGCGATCTTCCCCACTCTGGCAGTGCTTGCCTGCCTCACCGCACTCGTCCTGGTGGGCCAAATGACACCGGGGAGCCCGCGCCTCCTCTCTCCGCGGTGGCTGCCGGCGGGCGGCAGTCTGGTCTTAGCCGCGCTGTTCGCCGCCCTCTTCAACGATTACCGCACCGTCCGGTTTGTTCCGGCGGGCCTGGCATGTCTCACCGCGGGAGTCGCAGTCGCCATCCCGGCCGGCGCCGCCGCGTGGCTCTGGATCCGCCGTGGGTTCTTCCTGAATCCGGTATCCGCCGGAATGGCGGCTGGAGCGCTCGCCGGGCTGGCCGGAGTGACCATGCTCGAAATTCATTGCCCGAATTTCGAGGTGCTGCATGTACTGGTCTGGCACACCGCCGTGCTGCCGGTCAGCAGCGCGTTAGGAGCCGGCGTAGCCTGGGCCGCCGGCCATCGCTCTCGAAAACCCTAGCCTATTCGATCGCCGCCAGCGCCTGTTCGAAGTCCGCCAGCAGGTCGCGCCAGTCTTCGATTCCCACCGAAATCCGCACCAGTCCGTCGGTCACGCCCGCTTCCGCCAGTTCTTCCGGCGTCGTGCCGGAATGCGTGGTGGTCTTCGGGTGGCAGGTCAGCGTCTCCACGCCGCCGAGGGAGACCGCGTTCCGCGCCAGCCTGACGTGGCGCAGAAAATCGAATGCGGCTTCCTTGCCGCCTTTGAACTCGATCGAGAAAATGCCGCCCGGATAGGTGCACTGTTTCTCGTAAATGCGTTTCTGTTCGGGGTCGGTGAAGAGCGTGGGATAGATCACGCGCTTCAGCAGCCTGTGGCCGTGAAGCGACTCGGCGATCCGCTGCGCGTTCTTGCTCTGCCGGTTCATGCGCAGCCCGACGGTCGGCAGGCGGCTGTCGAGCATCCAGCATTCATCCGGCTGAAGGATGTTGCCTAACATGCCGCGTTTGGCCCGGATCTTCTGCACCGCCGCCGGGTCCCTGGCCAATGCCACACCGGCAACCATGTCGCTGAAACCGGAAAGATACTTCGTCGCCGAGTAAACCGTGATGTCGGCGCCATGCAGGATCGGATGCTGGAACGCCGGACCCATGAACGTGTTATCGACGATCAGAACCGGCTTCGACGGATGCTGCTGCACGGCCTCCGCCACCCGCTCGATGTCCGTCATGATCAGGGTGGGGTTGGCCGGAGTCTCCATGAAAACAATCGAGCAATCCGGAGCGTTGCGGATGGCCGCGTCGATGGCCTCCATCTTTCCGGAAGCCACGGGAATGCCGCGCACACCGAATGGCTCCATGAAATTGTGGATCAGGCCGGTGGTGCCGCCGTAGAGCGGCGTCGTGTAGACGATGGAGCTCGCGGGGCGCATGAAGGTGAAAAACGCCGTCATAATCGCCGCCATCCCCGAATTGAATACCGCGGCGTCCGACGCCCCGGGCTCGAGCGGAACCATCTGGTCTTCGAAAATCTCCGCGTTCGGGTGCGAAAAGCGCGAATAGATCAGATCCGCGCGTTCGCCTTCGGCCGGCTGTCTCTTGCCGGTGGCTATCTCGAAGGCGTGCTCGGCCGCCTCGGGACTCGGAAAGCAATAAGTAGAGCTGCGGAAAACCGCGGGCCGGGCCGACCCGAAGGAGAGGCTCGGATCGAAGCCTCGAGTAAGAATGGCGGTGCGCGGACGCACTCCGGGGTGACCGCTTTCGCGAGTGGACATGCTGCCTCCGTCCTGAGTGTAGCGCCAGGCCCTCCAAATGTACACACCTTTCAGGTGGTGTATATCTCTGGGCAGCCGGTCAACTGTCCTGCTTCACGCGGACGTGTAACTCCGGCATTCCGACCACGTCATAGGTTCCGGAGGCGATCTCGATACCCTCCCGGTCGAACCCGTCGAGGATATCCCGGCTCATCCGGTCCTTGATGTCGCGGATCCCATGCTCCTCGGTGATGAACCGGACGCTCAACTCCACCCAGTTGTCCGTCAGGCGGAAAAACACTCGCGGGTGCAGCTCCGAACGGCGAATGAAGTAGCGGCGTTCCAGTTCCAGGAGGGCGTCTTCGCTGAGCGCGGCGATCTTCGTGGTGTGCCGCTCCGCGGCTTCGAGAATGATCTGCTCCGCGAGCCGCCGGTCGGCTTTATAAGGGAGAGGCAGCCTCATCTCCTCCCAAAGGAAGGGGAAGTCACGGGTATAGTTGTAGACCGGGTTATCGAAGATCTTGTCATTCGTTAGCGTCACGATCCGGCCGGTGTACTGGCGGCCCCGCACCCACATGGAGGGCGCGTCGGTTTGCGCGGCCGGCGGTTCGCCCATCTCCATGATGGTGGTTTGAAAGAAGCCGAGCTCGATCACGTCGCCGCGCACCCCTCCCATCACGATACGGTCCCCCACCCGGAAGGTGCGGCCCCGGAGGATGATCAGATAGCCCGAGATGGCCGTGATCACGCGCTGCGAAGCGATCGCCAGGCCGGCTGTGATGAACGCCGCGGCGGTGCCGAGGCTCGATTCCTGGCTGAACCAGATCGAGATCAGGCCGATGACCATCAACGCCGTGAAGAGAACCTGGATTGCCTGATGCCGCCAGAACTCGGTTTCCCGCCTCCACGGACCGAGCGCCTTGCGGGAGAGCCGCCGCAGGATCCAGCGCATCGCCATCAGCAGCACGATCAGCAGGGCCGTGAAGACCAGGCGCTCGCCGTTCAGTACGTTCACGCCGATCAGGCGAACGCCGAACACCTGTACCGTTCGGCTCGGACCCACGAGTTGGAAGGTGCTCAGCATGGCAGACTGCCGTAACGCGCACGCCTCCGGCGCGTGGGCAGGCCAGGAGGCCTACCCTACTGACCATTGTCGGGAGAGTGCCACACCGGCGAATGTGGTCCCTTTCACCATGAACCGCGCCGCCGGTACGGAAGCTCGCAGTCGGGCCCCCGCATGCTAACCTGAACAGTCGGAGCATATGACTTTCACGCGCGAAAAAGCTCAGCTCATGAGCGCATCCGAAATCGACCGGACCCTGGTCCGCCTGGCCCACGAAATTTTAGAGAAGACTAAAGACCTCGATCAGCTCGCCTTCAT
Organism: Bryobacterales bacterium; assembly: GCA_963796485.1. Classification (GTDB taxonomy): domain Bacteria; phylum Acidobacteriota; class Terriglobia; order Bryobacterales; family Bryobacteraceae; genus CAWCDJ01. The sequence continues at coordinate 986,493 of CAWCLV010000001.1, read as the reverse complement.
TGGCATCCGCCGCCGCGGGGTGCCTCTGGCGGAGCGCCTCGCCGCCAAGATCGAGGCCCTCGAAAAACGCAAGATTCCGGTCGGAATCCTGGACATCAATCTCTACCGCGACGACCTGAGCACCGTCGATATCAAGCCGGTCGTCAGCGCCACCGACATCCAGTTCGATGTCGCCGGCAAGGATATCATCCTGATGGATGACGTGCTCTACACCGGGCGCACCATCCGCGCCGCCCTCGACGCGCTCTTCGACCATGGACGTCCCGCCCGGGTGCAGCTGCTCGTCCTGATCGATCGCGGCCACCGTGAGCTGCCCATCGAAGCCCGCTTCATCGGGCGCATCGTGCAGACCACGGATATCGAAATCATCGAAGTGAAGTTCCAGGAGATCGACGCAACGGAAAAGGTACTCCTGGTGGAACGAACGGCCGCAACCGAATCCGCATAAACTGACATGCCAGCCGGACTGCTCGGAATCGAAGAGCTGGACCGCGCCGAGATCGAAGCCATTCTGGCGCGGGCCAAGGACTTTCAACCCATACAGAGCCAGTCGTTGAAAAAACTGGACACGCTTCGCGGGAAGATGATCGTAAACCTGTTTTACGAGGCTTCCACGCGCACCCGCACCAGCTTCGAAATCGCCGCCAAGCGGCTGGGCGCGGACGCGGTCTCCATCACCGCCTCCGGCTCCAGCGTCACCAAGGGCGAATCGCTGGTCGATACCCTCAACACCCTCGCCGCCATGCGGCCCGACGCCATCGTGATGCGCCACTCCGCATCCGGCGCGCCCCACTTTCTGGCGAGGCACCTGGAAACCCCCATCATCAACGCCGGCGATGGGACCCACGAACATCCCACCCAGGCGCTGCTCGACGCGCGCACCATTCTCGACCGCCGTCCCTCGCTCGAAGGGCTGCGGGTCGCCATCATCGGCGATATCGCGCACAGCCGCGTCGCCCGCTCCAACATCCACCTGCTCTCGAAGTTCGGGGTCGATATCGTGCTCTGCGGGCCGGCGTCCCTGCTGCCCGTCGAACTGGCCCAACTCGCGCCGGGCGTGCGGCTGACCACCGATATCCGGGAAGCCATTTGCGATGCGGACGTGATCATGATGCTGCGCGTGCAGCTCGAGCGGCAGCACGAAGCCTCCTTTCCGGCCAGCGAGTATTTCCGGTTCTACGGCCTGCGGCTGGAGCATATGGATCTGGCCCGGCCCGACGCCATCGTGATGCACCCCGGGCCCATCAATCGCGGGCGCGAGCTGTCGAGCGAAGTGGCGGATTTCCAGCGCTCGGTGATCCTCAACCAGGTTGAAAACGGCATCGCCGTCCGCATGGCGGTGCTCGAAAAGGTGATTGGATAGGCCCATGGCGATCGTCATCAGGAACGGGCGGGTGATCGACCCGGCATCGAATACGGACCGCGTCGCGGACGTTCTGATCGTGGAAGGGCGCGTGGCGGGCGTTGCGCCGAACCTCTCCTCCCCCAACGCCGCGGTGTTCGACGCCGCCGGAATGATCGTGGCTCCCGGTTTTATCGACATGCACGTCCACCTGCGCGAGCCGGGCTTCGAGCATGCCGAAACCATCGAGAGCGGCTCGCGGGCCGCGGCCGCCGGCGGGTTCACGTCGGTCTGCTGCATGCCCAACACCAAGCCGGTGAACGATAGCGCCACCGTCACCAGCTACATCGTGGAGAAGGCCCGCCGCCAGGGCGTGGTGAACGTGTTCCCCATCGGCGCCATCACCAAGGGCAGCGCCGGCGAGGAACTCGCGGCCATCGGCGCCATGAAGGCGGCCGGCGCGGTTGCGATTTCGGACGACGGACAGCCGGTCATGAACGCGCGGGTCATGCGCCGCGCCATGGAGTTCGCGAAATCGTACGAACTGCCGATCATCCAGCACTGCGAGGATCTCAACCTGAGCGCGGGCGGCGACATGCATGAAGGCGCCCAGTCCGTGCGCTGGGGCCTCCGCGGCATTCCCGCCGCTTCCGAAGACGTCATGGTGGCGCGCGACCTGATCCTGGCGCAGTTGACCGGCGCGCGTTATCACGTCGCCCACATCTCGACCCGGAACTCCATTGCGATGGTCGATCACGCGCGGCGGACGGGCCTGCCGGTCACCTGCGAAGCCACCCCGCACCACTTCGCGCTCACCGACCGCGACATGCCCCAGTACGATAGCAACTACAAGATGAAGCCGCCGCTGCGCTCCGGGTGCGATCGCCAAGCGGTGGTGGACGGAATTGCGGCCGGCGTGGTCACCGCGATCGCCACCGACCATGCCCCGCACCCCGGCAGCGAGAAGATGCAGGAGTTCGAGCGCTGCCCGTTCGGTATCATCGGTTTCGAGACGGCTGTGGCCTTGGCGATTGAGGAGTTGGTGCGCCCGGGCAAAATTACGCTGAACCGCATGGTAGAGTTGTTCACCACCGGCCCGGAATCCGTCCTGCGGCTCGGACGCGGTACCCTCGCTCCCGGCGCCCCCGGCGACGTGACCGTTTTCAGCACCGAGTTCGAGTGGAACTACGACGTGAACCAGTCGCCTTCACGCAGCCGCAACTCTCCCTTCGACGGCCGCAAATTCAAGGGCAGCCCAATGGCGACAGTGGTCAACGGCGAAATGGTTTGGAAACGCGGCTGATCACCGCTGCGAAGGTTCCTGCTTCGAATCGGCCGGCTGCGGCGGCTGCGCCGACGCCGATTCATGCTTCGGCCCCAGCCCCAGCGCGATCAGCGAAAGCGAATTGATCTTGCCGCTCGCCGAGATGTTCTGTTCGGCCTGGAACCGCTTCAACGCCTCAACCGACGACGCGCCCCAAGTCCCATTGGCCTCTTCGCCGCTGAGGAATCCCCGGGACACGAGTGCGTCTTGAATTTCCTTATAGCGTTCCGGCGACGGCGTCAACTGGCGGTTCCGCCAAGTGGTGGCGGAATGCCTGGACGTGGTCTTCTTGCGGTTCGTGCCCGATGTTCGGGTGCTCTTCCTGCGGGTAGCAAGTCCGCGGGTAGTGGCACTGCGTGTGGAAACAGTTTTCTTGTGAATGGTCGCAGTCTTCTTCGCCGGCGCCTTCTTCTTAGTGTGGGTCGCCGCCGCCGCGCTCCAGTCGAGCGCGAGAAACGCCGCAATCACGCCCAGATAGATAACCTTCCGCATTTCGTAGACCCAGTGTAACAAACCAGTAGGATAGGCCTCCCGGCCTGTCCAACCGGGCGAAGCCCGGCCGGGGCGTCCGAGCTGGAAACGGACGCCCCAAGCTGTCTCTTTACTACTGCTGCTGCGCCGGCAACGTTCCCGCCAGGAAGCTCGCCGTCCAGTTGTTGCCGTTGCCCTTGCTCAACACGCGGAACGCGACCGCGTCTCCGGGCTTCAGCTTCGCCTTGGCGTTCATCACGTCCGTGGTCGAAGTGATCGGCTGCTGATTGATGCTCAGCAGCACGTCGCCCTGCTGCAGTCCGATGTCCTCGGCGAAGGAGTTCGGCTCCACCGACGACACCAGCACGCCGCCGTTCTCCTTGATCCCCATCGTCTGCCGCTGCTGGGCCGAGAGGTTCTGGATCTGCATCCCGAAGCTCGTTGCTCCGCCGGAGGTCTGGGTGTCCGACTGGTCGTCGGGATTGCCGAACCGGTCCGGGAAGATCTGCGCCAGGTCGCCCACCGTCACCCGGTAGTTCTGCCGCTGCCCGTTCCGCATTACCGTCAGTTCGAGCGAGTTGCCGACCGGGGTAGCCGTCACCATGTTGACCAGCTCCGTGCCGTCGCGAACAGGCTTGCCGTTCATCGCGACGATGATGTCACCGGGCTTGAGACCGGCCTTTTCCGCCGGACCGCCGGCCGCCACATCCTGGACGAACACGCCTTCGTTGACGTGGTACGCCTTCAGGAGGGCGCGGGCGCGCTCGGGGCTCGCGTCGAACGTGATGCCGATGGAGCCGCGGGTCACCTTCCCGGTCTTGATGATCTGGTTGTAAACCGTCGCCGCGGTGTTGATGGGCAGCGCGAAACCGATGCCCTGGTACCCGCCGGAGCGCGAAGCGATCGCCGTATTGATCCCGATCACCTCGCCGCGGATGTTCAGCAGCGGGCCGCCGGAGTTACCGGGGTTGATCGCCGCGTCCGTCTGCAGGAAATGCTGGAACTGCGAAGTGTCGCCCGGGATGTCACGCTCTTTGGCGCTGACGATTCCCGCGGTCACCGTCGCCTGGAAACCGAATGGCGAGCCGATCGCCATGCACCAGTCGCCCACCTGCACCGCATCGGAGTTACCGATTTTGGCCGGGGCCAGGTTGCTCTTGCCTTCTACACGAATCACCGCCAGGTCCGTCGGGGCATCCACGCCCACCACCTTGGCATCGTACTCGGTCGGGTCGTCGTTGAACTTCACCTGGATCCGGTCGGCCTTATCGACCACGTGGTTATTGGTCAGGATGTAGCCGGCCCTATCCACCACCACGCCGGAGCCGAGCGCCGAACCGCGATGCGACATGTCGGGCGACTGGTTGCCGCCGGGGCTGCCGCCGAAAAACCGGTACAGGAAATCGTCCATCCCGCCGGAATCGCCCTGGTCGCCGTCGTCCGGCTGCTGCTGCAACTGGCGCCGGTTGCGCGTAGTGCGCGCCGGCTTGGCGTTATACGTGGTCGAGATATTGACCACCGAGGGCTCGACCTGTTTCGCAATCTGGCTGAAGGTGCTCGACAGTTCCACCGGATTGGGAATCTGGAGCGGCGTTGCACCAGGAGCCACCGGACCATCTTTCGCTGCCTTCACGCCGGAGGTGATCAAGGTACCGATCACGATCCCGATCGACAGCGTAAAAAGCACCAGCGTGAACGAAAGCAGCTTCTGTGTGCGCAACTTATTTAGAAAACTCATGGAACCTCTCTACTCCTACTCTCACTGGCGGCTGGGACGCACGGGTCCCGCCGAAATTCTAAATGGATGGATGTTGCCGCGGATTCAACGGTTTCATTTCCACCAACATTACTCCGCCAAAAATGAGGACGGCGCCCATGGCAGCGCGCCCCGAAAGCCCCTCACCCACCAATACATAAGATGTGATCCACGCCACAACCGGCTCCAGCATATAGATCAGGGCCGTTCGTGTCGCGGTGGTGTGCTGCTGAGCCCAGGCCTGGATCGTAAACGCCAGTGCGGTCGCTAAAATTCCTGTTATCAGTATGGCGTAGATCACTGCGGGACGCCAGACCAGGTGGGGGGTCTCCCCCCAGCCGAACATTCCCACGGCTAACAGCGCGGCGCCGGCGATCTGGGCAAGCGATAGCACCTCGAAGTTCATTCGTTCGGAGAAATGACCCAGGGTCACAATGTGCGCGGCGAACGCAAACGCGCCGATCACGGTGAGAATATCCCCCCGGCTCATCGACCCGATGTCGCCGTGAAGCGTCATCAATCCCAGGCCACCTGTAGCTACCAGCACCCCGGCCACTTCCGATAGCTGGAGTCTGGTTTTATAGACGAGCCTGGTGAGCAAAGGTACCATCAGGGACGTCAGCCCGGTGAGAAACGCCGATTTCGGCGCGCTGGTCAGCCGCAGTCCGAGAGTCTGAAACAGAAATCCCGTGTACAGAAAGCACCCGACCAGCAGGCCGGCCGCGATGGTTTTCCACTGGTAGCGGATCTTAGCGCCGGGACGAAACAGCACCAGAAGCGCAAGCAGCGCGAGCGAAAATCGCAGCGCCAGAAACAGCATCGGCGAGATATCGAGCAGCGCCGTCTTGACCAGGACGAACGTGGCTCCCCAGACCAGGACGTTGAAGAAGAGGGCCAGGTCCGCGGCACGGGCTCGGCCCGCTCCATCACGGTCGCGGCTCTGTGTCAACCGTACACCACCGCGCCGCAACGCCGCTTCACTTATCGCCGCTCCCCGGCGCCCGCCGCAGCAGCAGAAGCATCAAAAAGATGCGCTTCAGGGCGAGATCGCGGCCTTCCGGGCGGTACCATTCCTGCGATGTGTGGGCTCCACCGCCGATGCCGCCGGCGCCGATCGCCACGGCCGGGATTCCCAGCGAAAGCGGAATGTTGGCGTCCGTCGAGGAAGTGTCGAAATGCGGCCGGATGCCGAGGTGCGCATCCACCACCCGCAGATATTGCAGGAGCGGCGCGGATTCGGGCAGGGCCGCCGCCGGGCGCGAGCCGATCTCCCGGATTTTCGCCGTCACCCTGCCGGAAGTGGCGCGGCGGTTCTCCATCTCGCGCGCGCGGTCCACGGCTTCGGAGAGCACCTCCACCAGTTGACTGATCTTCTCGTTCGATTCGGAACGGATATCGACTTTCGCGCGCGCCGTCTGCGCAATTGCATTTACGCCGGAACCGCCTTCGATCAGGCCGACATTTACGGCGGACTTCGGGTGGCCTTCGATCCGGGTGTCGGTAAAGAACGTGACCGCGCGGCAGAGCGCATGGAGCGGGTTGCCGACCCCGTAATCGCTCCAGCTATGGCCGCCCGGTCCGCTGAAGTTGATCTCGAAGCGGCGGCTCCCCAGCCCGCGAGTGGTGATGTGGTCGGTACCGGCGCCGTCCACGACAAGGAAGGAGTCGATCTTCTTTGCGTAGGGGGACTGGTTGCAGAGGTGCCGCATCCCCAGCAGGTTGCCCTCCCCTTCCTCGCCTACGTTGGCCACCAGCAGCAGGCCCTGCGACAACTCCGGCAACGGACAGCCGTTCTTGAACACCCGCGCCATCGCCAGCAGGGCGGAAAGGCCCGCGCCGTTGTCGGACACTCCCGGGCCGCGGAAGCGTCCCTCGCCATCGACCGAAATATCCTCGCGATTGCGCGGCGGCAGGACCGTATCCAGGTGCGCGGTCATCGCGACATAAGGTTCGTGGCCCTCGGACGCGACCACGTTCCCGGCGCGATCCATGGAAGCGTCCCACCCGAACGCGCGGAATTGCGCGAGGAACCAGGCGGCCCGCTCCTGCTCCAAAAATGTGGGTGAGGGAACGCGGCAGAACTCCAGGTGCTGCTCGTTGAGCCATTGCTTCTCGCGGGTGAACCACTGGAGACACTCGCGGACACCGCGGTGGTCGGTCAGCTCGGTGAGGTTCGCCCCCGTGAAAGCATTGGCAGCCATGCCTTTTGCCAGTTTACCAGCAGGGGCGCGCCGGGACCGCTATTTATGATGCAGGCCGCTGTAGGCCGTGAACAGGCCGGAGACGGCACCGGCCACCGCTACGAACGTCGCAATCACATCCTTGTAGCGGACGTACCAGGGAGAAAGCCGCTGGCCGAGTTTCTCGGAAAGGGCCACCACGTTCATCAGCGCGGCCTGCCGGTCTTTCCCTTCCGATGCCGTCCGGTACTCGTTCAGCATCAGGGCGACGGTTCCAGCGAGAATCCGCTCGTCGATCTGCCGCAGCCGGCCGACCAGGTCCGTGACCTGCAAGGCGATGGTGGCCGTGACGTCGAGACGTTCTTTCGCGTCGAGGGCCAGGCTGAAAGCCCGGGATTTGAGGTCGGACCCGGAGCGGTTTAGCCGGCCGCGAATCCAAAACCCGGCGCCGATGCCCAGCACCATGAGAAAGGCGCCCGCGAAAACGGCGGGAAAAACCGGGGACGGCTGGGGACTGCGGACCAGCAGCAGCAAACCCATAAGGACCGCCGCGACCAAGGCCAGGGCAATCGAGACCGCCATCCACACCGGATGCCGTGCGACCTCAGGCGGCGCGGCCGGAGCGGGAGCCGGAACATGCGCGGGGAAAATCGGAAGGAACTCGCCGGTGGGCGCAGGCGCAACCACCGCGGTGAACCGGGCGAGGGTCGGCCGCGCCGCCGGATCGCGGCTGAGGCATTCCGTAATCAGCCGGCCGAGATGCGGCGGCACTTCGGGCGGCATGGGCGGAACCGGTTCTTCCAGAATCGATCGAAACAGCGCGATCGGGTCCGTCCCTTCCCGCAGTTTCCGCCCGGTCAGCATTTCATAAAGCAGCAGCCCGAGAGCGTAAACGTCCGTGGCGGTGGTTTGCGGTTCGCCCATCACCTGTTCGGGCGACATGTAGACCGGGGTGCCGAAGATCATCCCCACTTGGGTGGTTTGCGTGGCTGGCCTGAGGACCCCGGCGACTCCGAAATCGAGCAGGCGCACGCCGCGGAAATCCGGCGCGGAAGGCCAACCGGGCACCAGCACGTTCGCGGGCTTCAGATCGCGGTGAATGATCCCCTGCGCGTGCGCCGCCGCCAACGCCCCCGCGATCCCGGTGCAGGCCGCGGCAATTTGTTCGGCCGGAAGCGGTCCGGATTCGAGGATCGCGCCCAGGTCCAGCCCGTCGATCCAGTCATAGACGATGAACGCCTTGTCGCCGCTCGTCCCCGCATCGAGCACCGCGCGGATATTCGGATGATGCAGCGTTTGGGAAATGCGGGACTCCGCGCGAATGAGTTCCTGCGCCTCGGCGCCGTTATCAAAGAAGACCTTCACCACCACGCGCTTGCGGTGGAAGTGGTCGCGTGTGAGATAGGTCGTGCCGAAGGCGCCGTGTCCCAGGACGGAATCGACCTCAAAGCGGTCGGCGATGCGGTCTCCGGGCCCAAAGAATTGTGGCGCTGGTCCCATAGTCGCTAGAGCGCAAGTCTAGCATAACCGCCTACTCCGGCAGCGGTTGGTCCTTGGTCTCCGGGGCAAATGGCAGCGCCGCCAGGCCCACCAGGAACACCAGGCACATGGTCACCCCCGCGTAGCGCATCGGCTCCGGATGGCCCACGAAAACACGATTGGTGAGCATCCCGAGCGTCAGCGGACCGGACGCGGCAACCAGCCGCCCGACGTTGTAGCAGAAGCTGGTGCCGGTGCTGCGCAGCCGCGTCGGGAACAGTTCGGGAAGATAGATGGCGTACCCGCCGAAGAGCGCCAACTGGGTGAAGCCCATCAGCGGGATCATCCAGAAAATGTCGGTGAGCGTGCGCAGGTTCCAGAAGGTGTATGCCGTCATCAGCATGGCGGCAACGAAGCTGACCGCGAACGCCTTGCGCCGGTTCGTGCGCTGGGTCAGCCACGTAAATGCGTTCACTCCGAAAAACGCGCCGAGGTTTTGCAGCAGCGAGGTGATGCCGATCCACGTGGTCGTCTTTCCGGCGAGTTCCGCGCCGGTCAAGCCCTGGGCGCGGAAGGTCCGCTCGAGCACGGGGCGTAGGAGGTCGTAGCTGAAGAAACCGATCCCCCACAGGCCCACCACACCGGCGAAGGCCAGCGCCAGGCCGACGTAAGCGTTGCGGCTCCAGCGCGGGTCGGACAGCAGTTCGTGGAACGAGCCCATCTTCTTCTTCGCGGCCTTGGCCTTCAGCCACTGCTCGGGCTCTTTCAGTTTCTTGAAGACGAGCAGCGCCAGCGGCGCCGGCATCGCGCCCGCCAGAAATTCCCAGCGCCATGCGCCCGCGATGGTCCCGGACTGCTGGATGTAGCCGACAAAAATGCCGGTCATTGCGGCGACCATGTTGCCGAGCGCCGACGCGGCCTGCACCAGCCCCAACGCGTATGGGCGCGTCCGTTCCGGCACGACTTCCGCCACCAGGGCCACGCCGACGGCGAACTGTCCGCCTACGCCGAGCCCGCAAAGAAAGCGATAGACGTTGAAATCCCAAACGCTTTTGGAAAACATGCTCAGGCCGGTGAAGATGGTGTAGGAAAGGATGGTCACCATCATGGTCTTCGCGCGGCCCATGCGGTCGCCCAGGATGCCGAAGAGGACGCCGCCGAGAGCCCAGCCGATCATGAAGATCATGGTGGCGTAGCCGGCCTGTTCCGAAATCTCGCCGGCGGAAGCGTGCCCCCCCATGAGATCGCGCAGCGCAGCCACCCTGGCAAGATTGAAAAGCTGCTGCGCCATGGTGTCGAACATCCACCCGCCCGCGGCGACAGCGATAACGAACCACTGATACCGGGTCAGCTCTTTATACCAGACGTACTTGGGCTGCCCGACGGCCGCCCGGCTCGATCCGTTGGAAGGCATGAAGTTGTATCGTTACTTAATTCGAGGGGGAACCGCAAGTGGACGGGGCTAGCGCACCGGGGGAGACGCGACCGCCCGCCTGCGGACAGCCCGCCCGCGATCCCAACTGCCCGCCTGCTCTCAACGGCGCGCCAGGACCGTCAGTGCAATCACCAGGATCTGACCTGAAGGACGTGATTTGACGACCACGTCACGACAGTAACGGATGGCAACCCGGCTTCGAATCCGGGCGAGAGCGATGTCGATCTCCGGGCCCAGCCCGAGCGCCTCGTCACGGGCGCCGCGCAGAGCGTCGGGAAGATCGGCGCCGCGATCGTCGCGTACCTGCCACAGACCGTAAGCAGCCACCCCCACGGTGACAGTTCGCAGCCTCTTGCCGGCGCCGCCCTGAATCTGGACGGTGTCGCCGCGCGTGATATCGATGCCTTGCTTCCGCTGGTTCAAATCGTAACTCGCCACGGCGGAAATATTCCATGTCTTGGCGCGGTCGAAGTAGACCGCACTGCCGAGCGAGAATTCATGAGTCCACTGGCCGAGCCCGATACCGCCGCTCGCGCGAGGGATGAAGAGCCCCGTTGGCGCGTAGAAGGCATATCCCGTCACGATATCCATCCGGGTCCGCTTCCACCCGATCTTGATGGGCTGTACATAGACATCTCCCAGGCCGAATGTGTCCACGCTGGCCTGCGGCTGGGCGCTCTGCAGAGTGACCTGCGCGATGGGGGCGGCTGCCGATACGTTGATGTACGTCGAAGGCCGCAATTTGAAAGTCACCTGGAACCCGACGAAGTTTGCCAGCGCATCCAGGTCGAGGTCCACGGGAATACGATTTCCGTTCCTGTCGAAGAGGTCGTTTGAGCCGTAGGATGCAAACTGATCGAGGAGATAGAGACCGCTATCCGGCTGTGAGCCGGCCAGCAATCCGAGGCTACCCATCAATTTATGGCCGAGGTTCTGCGCTCCCGCCGGCGTCGCCCAGACGAGCGCCGCCATGACCAGAATCAGGCGGGCCGACGTTGAAGGAATCCGATTCCTCATCGCCATTTGAATTGCTCCAGCCGCCCGGTCCGATCCCAACCCGGTCCTCATTTACTTACGGCCACTATACAGTGTCTGCCGCTCCCACACCCCGGCGGATCGGAGTTTTGGTAACCAAGTCCGCCGGCTGCGCCTTGGCCACGAGCCGCTGAGATCATCAGAACCAGTAGCGCGCATCGGATCACGACCATAGAATACCGCCGATTACCGGCCGGATTTGACGCTGAGGCCATACCTGACGATATGCCGGCTTCGATTCCCTCACCGCTCGAACGTCAGCTTCGAGTCCGCGCTGAATTTACGGTAATTCCGGAACTCGATGTAATTGCGGTAGCGCACCGGCTCGAAACCCGGGTCGTCCGCGATCGGAACATACTCCAGAGTGTGCACGTCGGCACGCACCGGAAGCAGATAGCTGGCGCCGGAGATCTCCCGGTCCTCGTAGTCGATCGTGGTGGCGACCTCGCGGACGGGGAACGACGGCGAAGGATCGACTGCCATGGTCAGCCGCAGCACGCGGTTGGCCGCGGGGTCGATGTAGATCCGTCCGTGGTAGGCCGTCATGATTTTCTGTGTGCCGGATTGCAGCTCGTATCGCGAGTTGCCCTCGCCAACGGCGTAGCTGTACACCGCTACCACGCGGCGGCGGATGCGCTCGCGCACCAGGCGTTCGTAGACGGCCTCCGAAGCAGGGTCGAAGGCGAGGCGCAGGGCACTGCCGAACTCGCCCTCGGTGAAGGACCCGTTGAGCGCACCGATCGCCATGTGGGTGGGGTGATTATCGCGCGCCACCAGCCGATACATCTCCCGGTGCTTGTAGTAGCCGACCTCCAGAGTGAGCGTGTCCAGTTGATGTCCCAAGCTGCCGTAATTCTGGTAGCGGGTTATGAACGCGGTGCAGGTGAAATCCGGGAGCGTTTCGGAATAGCGTAGCGCGGCGCCGCGGGCCGCCGCCAGGACGGGGTCGGGCGGAGGCTGCGCGAACGCCGTGCCGGCGGCGAGTACACCGATCACAAACCGCCGCATGACTTTATGATTAGCCCGGCATCCGCCACGGCGCAAGCGCATCACCGCTGCCGGCCCCGGCGTGCATCCGGTTACACTATGGCGGCAGGACCGCATCAGGATTCGGCCGCGTCTTATTTCGCCGCCGGCTCTTCGTTCCCGATGTCCCACATGGCTTCGAGCGAGCGCCGGCTGTAAGCCTGGAAGGCAATCAACGTATTCGTCGCTTCGATCCCGGGCACCTTCTGGATCCGCCCTGAGACTAAATCAGCCAGATCCTCATGCTGCCTGACGCGCACCATGGCGACCAGGTCATATGGTCCGGCCACGGAATACGCTTCAGTAACTCCGGGCAGGTCGAGCAGCGCCTGCGCGACATCCGGCGTGCGGCCCTGCGCCGTGTTGATCAGAACGATCGCCGTAATCACCGAGTTCCTCCCGTCTTATACGCGATGGCTTCTTCCGCCACCAGAACAGCGTACCGCAGCGCGGGATCCCCCGCGGCGAGGATAGCCCGGCGCGGAACCCGGTAATCCGAACGCTGCCTGACATTCCATTGATCGCCGGAACCGGACGCCGGCGCGCCACGCACGGGACCCGCCGGGCTGTTCCGGCTGGACCATGGTGGACAAGCACTTCCGGGTTTGCGCCTTCTCTTCGTGACTGGCATAGCTCGCAGCGGATGAGCGCGCCTGAATCTCACAAACCAAAAACGTACAGGACGCGATCGGCTGCTATCGCGATGTATTGATGTCCGTCTACCGCAAAGCTGATGGGGTTCGCCGCAATCGCGCTGCCGGTCTGAAAATCCCACAATGGTTTTCCTGTTTGCGCATCCAGGGCATAAAAATTGCCTTCGTCGGAGCCCGAAAATACAAGGCCGCCGGCCGTGGTCATTACGCCCGCCCACGGTGGCGAGTGCAGCTTGAACTCCCAGCGGATCTCGCCGGTCTCCGCCTGCAATGCGCGGATCGCGCCCCACGCATCGTCCATGGGCAATTCTTCTTCGCCGCCGCCCATAAACTCCGTTCCCGGTTTATAGGGCGTTTCGCGCTTGAAGTACCTGGAGCCTATCTCCCGCACCGCGACGTAGAAATAACCGGTCGCCGGGTTGAATGAGGGGCTGAACCATACCGTCGCTCCGTTGGCGTTCGGCCAGACCAGCACACCCTCTTTCGTCGGCTCGGCATTGCCCGCGAGAATGGGCCGCCCCTTCGCGTCCAGGCCTTTCGCCCAGGTCTGCTTCGCGTACGACCTTCCGGCTACGAATTCACCTGTGACCCGGTCCAGCACGTAGTAAAACGCATTGCGGTTGGCCACGGCGACCAGTTTGCGCTTGGCGCCGCCCACCTCGGCATCGAAAAGAACCGGCACGTGGGTCGCATCCCAGTCGTGCGTGTCGTGCGGCGTGAACTGGAAGTACCACCGCAGCTTTCCGCTATCCGCATCCAGCGCGACCAGCGAGCAGGAATACAAATTGTCGCCCTTCCGGCCGTCGCCGTTCCAGTCCGGGCCGGGATTGCCCACGCCCCAGTACACTAATTTCAGTTGCGGATCATAAGCGCCCGTCACCCAGGTCGGCGCGCCGCCGGTTTTCCAACTGTCGCCCGCCCAGGTGTCGTGGCCGGGTTCGCCGGGCCCGGGAATCGTCCAGAAGCGCCACGCCTGCTTTCCCGTTTTCGCGTCGTACGCCGCGATGAAGCCGCGAATTCCGGCTTCACCGCCGCTCACTCCAACCACCACTTTGCCGTCGATAGCCAGGGGCGCCATCGTCATGCTGTATCCATTTTTGTAATCGAGCACCTTGCTGGACCAGCGCTCGGCCCCGCTCTTCAAATCCAACGCGATAAGAAAGCCGTCCAGGGTCGCCACATATAAGTCGTCGTCCAGCACGGCAGGCCCACGGCTCGTATGGCCGAACCCGATGCTGCGAAAGTCCGCGGGCAGCGCGCGCTTCCACGTCCACAATGTGCGCCCGGTTCGTCCATCCAGTGCGGCGGCGGAATTCGGCCCGGTAGTGTAGACGATTCCGTCCACCACAACCGGCGAGACTTCGTTCTGGGGATCCGCAAACTGATAAGCCCACTTCACCTTGAGGCGCGAAACGTTTTCGATGTTGATTTCCGCGAGCGGTGAAAACCGCTGGCCCGCGAGATTGCGCGAATAGGTCAGCCAGTTGCCCGGCTCCTTATCGGCATTCACGATGCGTTGAAACGGAACCTGCGCCCGGATGGAGGAGCACGCCAGAAACACCAGCAGCAGTTTCATCGAAGCCCCCGTTTCGATGCCAGAAACGCAACCACATCTTCCAACTCGGCGGACGAAAAAACCGATCCATAGGAAGGCATTGGCGTCTCATTGCGAAGCTTCTTCAACCCGCGAAGCCCGCTCTTGCGAAAGCTATAAACTCGACCCTGCCTGTCTTTCCACTGAATCGTGAACGTGTCCTCGTTCAGACGGATGCCGCGCAGTGTTTCGCCCGCCAATGTTGTCGCCTCCACGAGCAGAAATCCATCAGGGATTGTTTCTGCGGGGTTCCGCAGCGTCTCGCGCAGTCGCGCCGCCCCTCGCTTTGCTCCAATATCCGTCAACGCAGGACCGAATCCCACGCCTCGGCCGGCAAGTATGTGGCACCGGTCGCATCCGCTCCGGTCATACAGCGCCTCTCCGCGCGCCGCATTGCCTGGCAGCCTTTCCGTTGGAACAGTCCCCAGGCTGCGCACAAAGGCGGCGATGTTCGCGGTGTCTTCTTTGCTGAGATACCATCCATCCGGCATCTCCGGCGGAATCCCATTTTCGATGAGGGACTTCAGCGCCTCGTCGTCGGCCGCGCGATCGAGTTTCGTGCGCCGCAGGTCCGGACCGCGACCGCCTCCGCCGTCCAGGCCATGACACAGCGCGCAGTGTGCCTGAAAGATGACTTTTCCCGCGGCAGGGTCTACCCTGGGCGGTGCCTTCGCCGCCGCGGCATTCGACTGCATCACGACCTGGCAGATAGCTGGCGAAAAGAGCAGCACGCCGGTCAGGCCCGTCCACAACAGAATCCGCACGCTTTCCATCCTTGCTCCAGAGATGCGATCCGGCGGCCAAGTCGCCATGGGTGACCTATTCTACGACATCTCTGATCGTTCCAACGTCAGCTCATGGAGAATCCCGGTGAGAGCGAGACACCCGCCGCGATACCGGCTTTCGTTTGCGCCTGTGTTGGGCAGAAGGCATCCTTGTTGCCGCCGCATGTTGTGATCCGCGCAAAGCGGCTATACGGGGTCGCTAAGGCGGCCCCGCGTTGATGTTGGCCACCTTGAAGGTGGCCGGTCAGTCCAGCAGCTTCATCTGTTCCAGTCGCTGGTCCTCTTGCTCCTGGCTCTTGATGTACGCCCGGATCGTCGCTTCGTCTCGCCCAACCGTCGATACAAAAAAGCCGCGGGCGCAAAAGTGCGGCCCTACAAAATTCTGCTTCCGCTCGCCATATACCCTCGCCACGTGAATTGCACTTTCCCTTTTATGTACCCGATCACGTTCGAAACCGCGTATTTCGGCGCGATGCGGGCGGATGAGGCGTGCGAGAAGTATGCTTTGACCGCGGATGGCTCTTCGACCGGCCTCGCCACGTTCCGGGCGATTGCCGGGAAGTACCCCGGCCGCAATCCGAAGGAGATCCTTCCGGCTTTGGCTACATCGAGTGGCGAACCCGGCCGCTGGTTTGCTGCGGCGAAAGACGCCGGCTTTCTCCATCTCGCCCTGCAATTCGCCAATGACGGCCGCACCGATCCGCGCACGCTCAGCCGGGCCTCCCGCGACCTGCTCCAGCAGGACGCCCGGTGCGACGGATACCTGAGGGTTACGCCTAAGCTCGGGGTTGCCTCCCAGGCCCGCGCTGACGTGCTGGCCCTTGCGGGCAAGCAACCCGGATCCGCATTCGGCGATGTTCTCATCCGCCAGTGCTCGCACGATGGCCTACAGCCGTCGGAACCGCGGGAAGAGGCAGCTACCAGGGATCGACGGACATGGACAAGACGAAGCCCGACGGGGTATTGAGCGGCAGACCCATCGCCGGGAAGGTCGTGCCAAAGTGAGGCGACATCCGGTGCGCAAGGTCGTCAACCGCAAGCGGGTGGCCGAGAGGATGAACTTTGGTACGTCCGCTTGCTGCCGGCGCCCGTCTGCATTGAGAGTCGCACTGAGTTAGATCCGGGCCGCGTGGACGGCAGCAAACAGTTATTTCTGTGATTTCCTGCGCAGGCGAATCGAGGCTAGCCGAGCACTTTTTGAACCACCGCTACCAACTGCTCCGGGCGAAACGGCTTGACAATCCACGCAGTCGCGCCGGCCGAACGGGCCGCCTGCTTTTTCGCCGGTTCGGATTCCGTCGTCAGCACTACAATCGGAACATATTTGTAAGTCGAGTGAGCGCGCAATCGCTGAATCAACCCGATACCATCCATCGCAGGCATGTTCAGATCGGTCACCACCATGCTCAGGCTGAAGGGCTGATGATTGAGCTTTGCCAGAGCGTCCTGTCCGTCTGTGGCTTCCATCACTTCGTAGCCGGCGGACTTCAACGTAAAGCTCACCATCTGCCGGACAGTTGCCGAATCGTCTACGGTCAGAATTGTTTTTTTCATCGCACACCTCCCCGTGTCGCCTCAGAAAAACTCGACATTCTCCTCTTGACCGTCTGGCGCCCCGGACACCGCATCCGGCAGTGGAGACTGCTGGTTTTGCGGATCACCCGTATCGAAGAGCGCGTTGTGGACGGCGCGTTCGGACGTCATGGTATATATCGCCGCGTTTCGCTCCACGTCGAGCGATTCGGGCGAGCGGTCGTCGGCCGCAAGTTCGTGCAGTTGTCTGGCCGCTCCCGTCATTCGTTCCAGGACGTCGCTCTGGTCGCCGAAACCGGAGACCGTCTCGCCAATCAGCCGTTTCAGCTCAGCAATCTTTTCGATGGTTCGGTTGTACCCGTCGCGCGCTTGATCCTGAGTGGAATTCAGCCCACTCGCACTGCGGCGAAGTTGCGGAATCTGCGTCGCGGAGTCACGGCGCGCTGTCGCCTTATCGAGGGCCAGCGCCGCGTCCCGGATCCCGCTCAGCCGATCCTCAATCGTCGAAGATGCCGTATCGGCTTCCCTGGCGAGGCCTTGGACAGAATTGGCCACGACCTCGAGCGCGCCGCCATCCTGGCCAAGGCGCGCCGCCTGAATGGTTGCGTTCAAAGCGATGCGTTGCATTTCGATGCCAATCGTCCGGACGCCGGCCATGGTCCGGGAGATCTCGGAAACTCGCTGATCGATCGACACCACGGCCCCCATCAGCAATCGATCTGCATCGGCGTTGCTATCCAGGGCTTTGAGGATGCCTGTCAAATTCGATTCCACGCCGGTGACAACCGATGCATCATCCGCCGCATCCGAAGATCCCAGCAGGGAGGCGGCATCCCCGGCGACTTCCTCGATGTTTCCTTCGATCCGCGCAAGAGCACTCCGTATTTGTTCGACGGACCGCTTGAAGGTGGCGTGAGAATTGTTCAACTGGGCCGTTTGCAGACGGGCGGCAGCGAAGAGACGCGTATCAGCACGGTCGAGAACGTCTAGCCGGTGCAAAGCCTCCTGTACGTGTTCGATCTGCTGGCGCACGATGTCGTGAGCTTGGAGCGCCTGAACGAGGTCGCCAATTGCGCGGGAAACACCCTCAAAGCGCGCGGCAAATTGCGTATTCGCCCGCGCTACCCGCTTGCGGCGGTCGGCAATCTCCTGGATACTGACGCCGGTCTGGCGAGCCAGGGGACCGAGGTTCTCGCGCCGGATTTGCGCCACCCGTCGCACCTCTTCCCCGGCCTGCGAACTCGTCTCCAGAAGCGCCTTGGCCGAGCCGGCAGTGCTGACTATGTGCTCTCGGATTTGCCGCGAGAGCGCCATCACGGCATCAGCCAGGCCGACGAAGTTCCCACCCGAGGTTTCGAAACGCGCGCTCTCGATGCGCGTCATCATACCGAGCACATCGAACGTGTTCACCAACCGGTCGAATGACTCAAAGGCGCGATGAATTGCCCGGGATCTCTCCCGGACTATCCCTACGCTCTCCACGATATCGTGGTCCTCCCGGTATTCCCCGGCGGTCTTGAGCACCGCGTCAAGAACCAGCAGTGACCCTCCGTCGTTCGACAGCAGTTCGGCCACCGAGGTGGTCTGGCCGGCAATTTCCCTGGCCCGGAGCTGCAGGTCCATCAGCCGCTCACCGGCTTGCAGAAACACGCGTTCTACGGACCCGCTGAAACCGGCCAGGTCCTGCTCGACGCCGTGTAGCGTAGCTGCCCACTCACGCGCCCGCGCGCGCCGACGCCAACTTCCTGCCCTCCGTTTCAAAGCGGAAAGAACGCGGTGGGCCGGCGGAACGAACGCCCGCCACGAGTTCGCCCCGCCAGATGGGCCGGGCCGCAACGTTGCGGTTTGTGTGTGTTCCAGAATCATGAAAGTTCCGGCCTCACCGGCACATGCGCACCACTTCGGGTGCGATGGCGTCAAGAGGCATGACTCGGTCTACCGCGCCCGTCTTGATCGCCTCGGCGGGCATCCCGAAAACGACACAGCTAGCTTCATCCTGAGCGATGTTGAACGCACCGGCCTGCTTCATCTCCAACATTCCCTTGGCCCCGTCGTCGCCCATTCCCGTCATGATGACTCCGATTACGTTCCTCCCGCCATACCGCGCTGCCGAACGGAACAGCACGTCGACCGAGGGCCGGTGGCGGCTGACCAGGGGCCCGTCCCTGAGCTCGACATAGTATCGAGCGCCGCTACGCTTGAGCAATAGATGCCGGTTACCCGGTGCGATCAGCGCCTGGCCGCGGATCACGGAATCGTTGTCCGCCGCTTCCTTCACCGTGATGCGGCACATATTGTCCAGCCGCTGTGCAAAGCGCGCGGTGAACTCTTCGGGCATGTGCTGAACAATAACGATGCCGGGGGAATCCAAAGGCAGGGCTTCGAGAAATTCACGCAGCGCCTCGGTACCCCCGGTCGAGGCGCCTACTGCAACCACCGTTTCCGTGGACTGGATCAGCGCCTTCGAAGCCGGCTTCGGCAGCACGGCATCCGCGGTCAGCTTAGGAGACGCCACCAACCGCGCCGGACGAGTTTTCGGAACGCGGGCCCGCGCGGCCGACTTGACGACGTCGCAAATCCTGAGCCGCGATTCCTCGAAAAACTCCCTGGCCCCCACTCGAGCGCATCGAAACCGCGTCCGCGCCGCCCCCGCCCGTGGCAGACGATCGTAATCGGGGAAAAACGGGGGGGGAAACGGAGCAGCCTGGGACCGGGGGAAACGGGGGGGAACGAACGAGGGGAAAACGGGCCAGCGGCTGACCCGTCTCCAGACCCAGTTCCGGATGACCCGTTTCCGGGGGATGCCGGCTCTCCCGGATGCGCGCGCTATGTGGACCGCGCTACTTCGTCAGAGGCGTAACCACGAAGCTCTTGATCTCCACGTAACTGTGGTCGCCCTGAACGATGAACGGCCCCGGTTGGGCCTCGTCCGCGTTATCCGCAATGGCCGTGAGGCCGTCCACGTGCACCTTATCGAGGACCAGCTTTCCGTTGTGCACTACCGTGAGGGTCCGGCCGACCAAGCGGATGTCGTAGCTCTGCCATTCCCCGGTTGGCTTGCTGGCGTTCACGGCCGGAGCGATCCGGCTGTAGAGCGCCCCTGCGCCATGCGTGTTCGGCGGGCGGCCGTAGTCGTCGAGAATCTGGATTTCGTAGCGCCCGCGCAGGCCGATCCCGCTGTTCGAATGCTCCACGATGCGGAAATCCACGTGCAGCTTGAAATTCCAGAAGCTCCGCTCGGAGATGATGTCGGTGGTCGGGGGAGCGTTCCGAAGCACACCATCCACTACGGTCCACTTCACGGGGACGCCGGGAACGAGGGCCTTCCAGCCGCTCAGGTCCTTGCCGTTGAACAGCTGAATCGGGGTGCCCTCCTTCCACGTACCGTCGTCCTTTTCATCGATCACCGGAGCGCGCACGCCGGTCCATGCGAGCGGCGGTTCGGCGCGGCCTTCCAGCCGGTACGTGCCCTCCAGCTTTCCGCCGGACAGCCGGGCCGTGTAGACCCGCGGCGGCTGCGCATCCTTCCCTTCGTGCTCCGGCGGCACACAGGTGAAGCGCAGTTCGCCATGCCGCAGGGCGATGGTGTTGATGACATTCCGGTCGCCGCCGTAAGCGCTGACGAAAAAGCCGGAAGGGTTGGAAGTCCCCACTCCGGTCAGTTCGACCCACCAGGCGCGGGGACGGGGCTGCGTGTGGACGGTAATGTCCCAGCGGCCGTTGAATTCGGAATCGGCGGCAAACGCCGCGGTAGTGAGGAGTAAAGCGAGGGCTAGAGTTCGCATGGGATTTGCGAACTACAAAATACCACGGTGCGCTGTGGAACGGCAGCCGGTGGCCCCGGCTACCGGGAAGACAGCGGATCGCGAACGAAACTCCGGGCCGCACCAAAAGGATCGAACGCCGGGGCCGCGGGCGAGACGACGGGCGATCCGACCTGCATATTCATCACATCGTAGTGGAACTGCTTACCGCACTCGAGGCAGCAGACATAGGCCACGCCGGCCGGGGTGCCAGGACGGTGGACCTTGGTGATCGGGCGGCTCAGCTGTTTGTGCCGGCAGCCGAAAAACAGATCGAAAACTTTGACGAGCATAGACAACTCCAGACCACGTTGGCGGCCTGTCCTGATTTTGAGTTCGGTTGGGTTCCTGATCAATACGTCAAAAGTATAGGGTTGGTTAGTAAACGGGGTTAATATTGCCCGGAATTCTACCTAAATCAGTTGGAGTGAAATACGTAGACGGCCCGGTCGCGCGTGGGGCGGTCGATCGCCAGGGTGACATTGCCCCGCTTTTCCGGTAGCAGGCGGCCTGCAGGCAGGGGCCTGCTTTGGTCAATCGTGAGCGCGTTCCCCGCCAGGGTTACGGTGCGCTGCCAGCCCGGCCCGCCGAACACCAGGGAGTCGCCGGAAGCCCGGACTTCCACGGCACCGCGCGCGGCAAGCGCGAGGGTATCGGGAAGAAAGTTGGTATTGCTGTCCTTCCAGGTGAACTCGATCCACCGGCCGCCGTCCTCCGGGGAAAAAACCGCGCGCACACGGGCCGACTCCAGAATCCACTCGGGTGTGCCGTCTCCGTCGAGATCGGCGCTCCAGGCGACCGTCTGCCCGCGCGGGATGAGCACGGCGCGCGCCGGCAGGTCCAGCATGGCGCCTCCCGTTACGCGAAGATGCCAGTCGAGCAGTCCCTTTCCGTTCTGCTCCCTGGCGAAGACGCGGAACGAGAAGCGGCGCTCGGTCGAGGCGCCCACGCTCAAGTCGGCCTTGGGCGGAAAGAAATCGAGGCCGTCGGCGCTTGGCTGAAGGTGATAGGTCTGGATCGCCGGCGTGTTATTGCGGATGACCACTTCGATATTGGTCCCGGCTTTCGGCTCGATCGTGACCACCGCCGGGTCGGGGCTCAGAACCTCTTCGGCGCCGAAATGCAGCGCCGTCGCGTCCGAGAGGTAGAGGGATGCCGGGCGCAGGAGCTGCACGCGCGCGCGTCCGAGCGGCATACCGTCGGCCTCCAGAGCGAGGTTGGCGTAGTCGCCGTGGATCTCGTCGGCGGGAACCGAGACCTGGTATTCGATCTCGTTGGGAGATTTCACCGTACTCGAAGCGGTGAATCCCTCCGGCAGCCGCAGCCGCGACCGGGTCGCCACGTCTGCGGAGGAGTAAATCGTCGGCACCAGGTTCACCTGCCCGATGATCAGGCGCCGCACTTCGTCGAAAAAGGCCGACGTATCCGGCTCTTCGATCGCAATCCCCACGCGGACGCGGCTGCCCGGCTCCCTCGACGCAGGGATCTTCAGCCGCGCTCGCAGCGTGTGATCGTCCCAATCGAAGTCCACCGGCTTGCCGGCCGCCAGGTAGGGTCCGACCGGTTTGCGGGCGAGCTGAAGCACTACCTCGGCGGGCTCGGGCGCCGCGAACTCCATCGCCAGAATCCCGTTTTCGAATTCGATGTCCGTCAATTCGGCCGTGGCGTAGACAATATGTTCGGCGGCGGAGAAGTTCGAACATTCATGGCACAGGCCGTCCGGGCCGATCGAGACCGAAACCGGAATCCACAAGGAGTCGCCCGCGGGCACGGTGAGTCCCGGGATCATGAGGTCGTGGCCGCTGAACGGCTCGAAGACCCGCAAATCCCCGTGAAAGGGCTGCTTCGCCTGGTTGCCGATGAGGACCGCGGATGCCGCCGGCGAAGTGAGCTCCACCGCGCTAACCGCTTCCGGCAGTTTACCTTCCAGTGGTTTCGGCATGGCCACCCGCTTCAAACCCGGCAGCAGGGGGGCCCAATGGCGGAGCAGGGCCGCGTTGCGGCGCAACGCCGACGTGCCGGGACGCTCGCGGCCGTTCAGCCCGACCGCGCCCTGGCGCAAAAGAGGACCCTCGTCCGGCGACCAGCCTTCCGGATAGAGCGCGTCCTCCAAACCCGTCCACAGGATGGCGTTGCGTCCGGCAGCGATGGCGGCGCGGGCGGATGCCAGTGCCGCGGAGCTGTTTGCCGAAATCACTGCCAGGGAGGGCGGGGGCGCCGCCGCATCAATCGAAAGCACGCGGCCCTCGACGAACTCGATGGGGCCGCCGTGGCTTGCCGTTTGTGTGGCAAACAGGCGGTTGAGTTGCTTGAGCCACGCGCTCCGCATTGCCGGATCGGCGCCCTCGGGGGTGCCCTCGCGCGGCCAGTCCGAAACCGGCGGCAGCGGGCGGACCCAGGCGCGGAGGCCGAGCCGGCGCAGAATCCGGACCAGGCCGGTGAGATCGCGCCGCGGGCTGGTGCTGCCCGTAAAATCGAACTCCCCCGGCTTCATCTGGTGCCAGTTCCAGGGAATGGAAAACTCGACGGTTCGGACGCCAATGGTCTTGAGCCAGACGAGCTCGCGCTCCCAAAGCTGCCTCGGATAGAGATAGTACGGAAATTCGACCGCTTCGACCACCGGCGGCCTGGGCGCGGTTGCGGCCAGGGCGGGCCCGGCCACAGCCAGCGCCAGGAGCAGGGCGGCGGCGCGCATCAGAACTTCTTGGCCTTTCGCAAGCGGTAATCTTCCACCTGGGGCATGCGCACCACGGTGCACATCTCGAACAGCCGGGACCGTGCACGCTGCCCGATGTGCTCGGCCAGGGTGCGCCGGTATTCGGTGCCGACCGGCGTGCGCTGGATGACGCTGCTCCCCGCCTCGGGCTCCGGCAGATTGGTGGTGGCGATCAACGGCCTCCGGTTGTTGCACCGGTACGTGATGATCGAGGTGATGGTGTCTTCCACCCAGTCCGTCACCCGGTGCGCTCCCAAGTCGTCCAGCAGCAGGACTTCGGAATCGAGCGCCACCCGGTAAGCCTCCTTGTCCGACGAGTTGGAAGCCGCATCGTAACCCGACCGGATGCGATCCAGCAGGTTCTGGTAATCGCAGAAGAGGCCCTCGAAGCCTTTTTCGATGACCCGGCGGAGGGCGGCCACTGCCAGGTGGGTTTTCCCCGTCCCCGGCTCACCGATGAGCAGGAGCCCGGGGCGGTTTTCGTCGGGGAAGTCGCGAGCGTAGTTCCGCACCGTAACCATAATGGTGGAGAGCTGGGTGCGGGCGACCGGGTTGTCCGACGGCAGGGCAAAATTGTCGAACGACGAGTTCCGGTAGAGCGGCGGGATTTGCGATCGCTCCTCGATACGGGCCGCGCGGCCCTCGGAGCGGCAATCGCAAGGCTCCGCGCCGGAAACGGCGGCGCGTTCGATGATAATCCAGCCAGTGCCTCCGCACTTCGGACAGACGGGTTCCGTAGCCATGGCTCCCATTATCGGTCAGACGGCCCATGCCGAGCCCGGGTTTCCAGCTAAGCGCGCCTTCGGCGCGCGGGCAGGCCAGGAGGCCTACCCCACCTAGTGCTTCGCGAACATCGCCCTGACGTCTTTACGCAGCAATGCTTGGCTCTCCGGACGGCTATAGAACATGTGGCCACCGGGAAACTCGTGAACGGCAACCCGGGTCGGGTCGCCCATTACCGGCATCTGGTCCACGGTCAGCACGGAGCCCATGAAGGGGCAGGAGAGGTCGTTCCAGCCGTGCGCGATCAGCACCCGCAGTTTCGGATCCGCCGCAACGGACTCCCTCAGGTCGCCGACGGCTCCCGCACGCAGGGCGCGGCTATCGTGGTCCCATTGCGAGCTCACTTCGTAGCTGAGCGTGTTGTACCGGGCATCCGTCTTCCAGCCCACCACGCGGGTGACGAAGTCCACCATTGCAGTCGTGGTCGGCGCGATGATGCTCTCCAGCATCGGATCGTTGCTGCGCTGTTCCGGTGCGAACGGGAACGGGTCATAAGAAGTCACATTCGAATCGTAGACGCTGCCGATCTTGCCCTCTTCGCGATGGACTTCCCGCAGGTACGCGCCGGTCTCCAACCGGCCGCCGGCGCGCCGCACGAATTCCTCTTCGAGCCCGGTCATCTCGGTCACGTGCTTGACGACGCGGGAAAGCGCCTCCGGGTCCGAGCGGCCCTTCAGCAAGTCCGTGGCATATTCCCCGCGCGTGTACGCAATCACCTTCGCCATGGCCTCGGGCGTCAGCCTGTGCTCCCGCTCCAGGTGCGCGGCGGTGATCGAGGGCAGCGTCATCATCCAGGGAATCGGCGACATGTCGCGGTTGTCCGACTGCGACGGATTCAGGTAAGGCGAGACCAGCACGACCCCGTTCATCGCCACGCCAAGCTGCGATTGCAGGTAATGCGTGATCCGCGGGCCGCGGTATCCACCGTAGCTCTCACCCACGAAATACTTCCGGGAGGTGAGCCGTCCGTTTTTCACCAGCCAGTCGTAAATGATGCGCGAAAGATAGTGGATGTCGTTCTCCGTGGTATAGAACTGCTTCTTGGTTTCATCCGCGGAGACGAGCGAGCGGCTGAATCCGGTGCCCACCGGGTCGATAAACACCAGGTCGCTGAAATCCAGCCAGGTGCCGGGGTTATCTTTCAGGGTGGCCGGGTCCGAGGGGCTATTGCCCTCTTCGCCGAACTCGATGTGCTTGGGCCCGATGGCGCCTAAATTCAAAAACACGGAAGAGGCGCCCGGCCCGCCGTTCAACGCGAAGGTCACCGGCCGGTCCGGGCCCTCCATGGTGTACGACGTGTACACCACTTCCGCGCTCTTTTTGCCGTCCTTGTCGTAGACCGGCAGCGTACCGACGGTCACGTTGTAGTGCAGAACTTTGCCGTCCAGGTTCATAGTCTGGGCGGCATGCGCATCGGCTGGAAGCGGGGGCTCTTTCTCGGCAGCCGGTTTGGCCTTGGAATCCGCAGGGGCGGGCGGGGTCGCCGGCTTCGCCTCCTGGGCCGCTGCCACGAACGTTCCGGCCGCAATCACTGCCGCGGCGAGCATAGTCTTGCCCAAAAAGTGTCGTGAGGGGAGTCTCATAGGAAGTAGCACTGGTATATCTCAATTGTACCCGCCGCGTACCAGAACGGCTATGCGGCACGGTGTTGACCGGGGAACGCTTTGGGCGCACAATCCTCCAATGATGCACTCGGCCGGCACCGTAATCTCGTGGCTTGTCGAGGGGGACCCGGCCATCCGCTGGCAGGTTTTTCAGGACCTTCTCGACTTCCCGGTTCGGAAGGCCGGCCGGGAGCAGGACCGCGTCGGCCGCGAAGGCTGGGGCGCCCGCCTGCTCCAGTTGCAATCGCCGGGCGGGCACTGGGCCGGCGCCTACAATCCGAAATGGACCTCCACGACTTACACTCTGTTGCTGCTGCGCGCCCTTGGCCTGCCGGCGTCCAATCCTTCCGCCCGTACCGCGGCGCGACTCCTGGTGGACGAAGGGCTCGCGGCCGACGACGGGATCAACTTCTGGCGGCCGCGCAGGCGCTCCAGCGAAACCTGCGTCACCGGAATGGTGCTGGCCGTGGCCGCCCGGTATCTGCGCGGCGATATCCGCGCCGAACGGCTGGCGCAGAACCTGATCGCCGAACAGATGCCCGATGGCGGATGGAACTGCCAACGTCCCAACGGCGCGACCCACAGTTCGCTCCACACCACCATATCGGTGCTCGAAGGATTGCTCGAGTACGAAGCCGCGGGCGGATTGCTATCGCCGGTCACCGCGCAGGCGCGAAGGCGCGCGCACGAGTTCCTCTACGTGCACCGGATGTTCCGCTCGCACCGCAGCGGGGAGGTAATCGACGAAGGGATGACGCGCTTCTCCTTCCCGCCGCAGTGGCACTATGACGTGCTGCGCGGACTCGACTACCTCCGCGCGGCCAACGCCTCGAAAGATCGCCGGCTCGGTGAAGCCATCGACCTGGTCCACCGGCGCCGCGCCGGCGAGGGCACGTGGCGCTTGCAGAACGTGCATCGCGGCCGGTACCACTTCGTCATGGAGGAAGCCGGTCAGCCCAGCCGCTGGAACACCCTCCGCGCGCTGAGGGTGCTCCGCTGGTGGGATTAGTCCCGGTCAGGAGCTTCGGACGGAACTCGCCCTGCCGAAACGGCTGGACGCGATCGCGGTGCCTTCGACGCGGCTCCTGATCTTCCGGAACGCGATCTCGCGCGCATTATCCGCCGAGCCGTGCTTCGGCTTGGAATCTACGCTGAAAGGGGAGAAGCCGCAATCGTCCGTCGAACCCAGCCGCTCTCTCGGAATGTACTTCGAGGCGATCATCAACGCGTCGCAGACCTCTTCCGCGGTTTCGACTTTCGGGTTCAGAGGATCGATTACACCGAGGAAGCACACCTGTGGAACGCCGTTCGCATCCGCCCGGCTGTGCTGCCCGCACAACTTGTAGATTCGCTCCCGGTCCTTCTCGCTGGCCATCTGCATCAGGAAATAGCCGGCGTTCATCCGGAACAGGCTGGGCAGCAGCGCGGCGTAATCCACTTCTTCGCTGTGCGTCGAATCGCAGTCGCCTCCGGGACAGGTGTGGACTCCGATATTCACCCGCTCCGCCGCGCTGAACCGGTTGAGCACGCGGTTGTTCAGGTCGATAAAGCTATCGAGCATCTTGCGGCCGGTCCACGGATTGCGCGGGTCGTTCTTGCACGCGAGCCGGCCTTCCGTGAAGTCGATGGAGACGCGCGACGCTCCCGCGGCGAAGCACTGCCGGATGTCCTTCTCGCACTCGTTCACCAGGTCATCCAGAAACTGCTGCCGCGAGTAGCCGGGCACCTGCTCGTCGAGCGGATACAGCAGCGAGAGCATGGAAGGCGCAATCACCGCCTGCTTCAGCGGTTTGGTGGCCATCTTCACGGCCTTCCTGACGAACTCGGCCGCATAGGTCTTGTAGTGGAACGGTCCCTTGACGAGGCGGGGCAGCTGCCGGTGGTGGCCGTCTTTGAAAATCGCGAAATACTGGCCGTTCGGCTCCAGGTTTTCCGCCAGGCCCTTGCCCGCCAGCGTGTCCGCCAGCGGATAGGTCGCAAAACTGGAGGCGCGCTGCTCCCCGTCCGAGACAATGGGCGCCCCCGTCTCCTCCATCCGCTTGATGGAGTCCCGGCAGGCGGCGTCCTGCTCCCCCTCGAGTTGTTCCCTCGTGATCTTGCCGGCATCGAAGTTCTGAATTGCGGTTTGCAGCCTCGACGGCCGCGGAAGAGAACCGACGTTTTCGGTTGGAATCGTCATAGCTTCGCTCCACCTCGATCGAACCCGGATTGTTGGCCGGACAGCCCAGCCGGAATCACACTCCTGAGAACTACCGCCGGCTCGCGGTGAAGTCAATGAATGGCGCGCTGTGCTTCGGACGATTCCGAACGTGCCTCAAATGGCGTGATCCGCGGCCGCGTCGTCGCCGCGCCAGAGCCGCCGCGAGGTCCACTCTTCAGCGACGCCGCTCCAAAAGGACTCGGTGGAGTTCAACCCCAACGGCAGCATCGCGGCGGAACAGAGATACAGGCTTCCGGTCGAGATATATGACTCGCCCAGGTGCGGCTGGTGCCCGCATAAGCCGACCGTGAGCCAGCCGTCGCGATCGAACGTGCCCGGCGCATCCAGTGTGCGGCGTATCACAGCGGTTAACGCGGCGCGCACCCGGGGACCGGTCAGCGGCGCCGGCAGCTCGCCGAGCAGGGCCATCTGCGCCAGCACCTGGAACGCGCCGCAGCGGTATGCAATCGACCGGCCGATTGCCGGGTAGCTGCCGTCCGGCGCGATCAGCCTTTCCTGAATGGCCGCGTAACGCCTCGCTCGCGCCAACACCTCTGGCGCGACTTTCGCCCAGCGGTTGGTGTGTGCCGCGGTCGCCCGGAGCGTGTCCGCCAGCATGGGCTGAATGACGAAGCTGTTGTAGTAATCCCAGTGGAACTGCGGACCGTCGCCGTACAACCCGTCCCCCACGTACCACTCCTGGTGCTTTCGCACGGCATAATCCACACGCATTTCATCCCAGCGTTCGCCCATCTGCGCGAGCGCCGCCTCCACGGTCGCGGAAAAGAGCAGCCAGTTATTGAACCCCGGGGTGATGGCGCGAGAGGAAATCAACGCAACGGCCAGGTTCTTTTGTACCGCGCGGTCCAACCTCCTCCAGAGCTGCTCGGGTGCGCGCAGAACGGCCTGCGCCAGGAAGCCGCAATCCACCACCGGCTGGCTGCCCTCGTGGAAGTTCAGGAAGTCGGGCGATTTCGGGTCAGTGCCCTGACGGATCGCCTCGCGCGCAAGCTGGCGGTAGCGCTGCTGCAAGTCGCGCTCGGGTCCGCTCTCCAGTTCGATTTCGAGCCACGGCGCGATTCCCGCAAGCAGCCGCCCGATCGCCTCCAGGTGCGTGTACTTCGTGCGATCCACCGGGTTGCCCGTGACGCACTCGACCGGCATGTTCCGCTTGAGCGTCCCCGCGGCGAGGTTCCGCAGCACCGGGTCCGCCACCTTTTGGAGCGTTGCTACCCAATATTGCCGGTCGGCGGCTGTCTCCTGCGGCGCGGCCTCGGCGCTCGCGGCCAGCGCCACTCCCGTCATGGTGCGGAGGAAATCGCGGCGATGTTCCATACAGAAAACAGTTTAGCGTCGAGGAAGAGGATTTGATTCACCGCCGAGACGCCGAGACGCCGAGGAAATCGACTTTGGTCTTCCCGGCGTCCCGGCGTCCCGGCGTCCCGGCGGCGAATACTAACGCTGCGGCGGTCCGCAAGACCCCGCACAGTGCCCGCCGGAACCCCGCCGATGCGGGGGATTCCTCTACGAGACGGCGCGATATACTAGTGATTTAAGACTCAGAGTTACCGGATCGCCCCATGGCTGAAATGAGCGTTATCTGGCTGCGCGTGGCCGCCGCGTTGTATTCCCTCGGTCTCCTGCACGCCATCCTCACCCTGGTCCGCCGGCGCGAGCACCTCTTTCATGTGGCGCTCGGCGCCTTCGCGCTCGGCTCCGTATTTCATTTCGTCTCTATTATCGAAGAAGGCCTCCTCAATAATCGCTGTCCTATCAACAACTTCTACGAAACGCTCTCGATGTGCGCGTTCCTGATCGTGGTTCTTTACCTCTTCGTGCAGTGGAAGTACAAGGTGGAGAGCCTGAGCGTTTTCGTGTTCCCCCTGGTGTTCGTGATGTCCCTGGTCTCGACCCTGGGGAATCCGGTAAGCGCCTGGTCGAGCCCCGTGGTCCGCAACGCCTGGCTGACGGTCCATATTGTTCTGGTCCTGCTGGGGTATGCGGCCCTGTTTCTGGCGGTGGGGGCTTCCGTCCTCTATCTGTTTCAGGAGCGTGAACTCAAAGCCAAAAAGCCGCACAGCTTTTACTACCGGCTGCCCGCGCTGGGCACGCTGGACGACCTGATCTCCAAGTCGATCGCCATCGGTTTCGTACTCATCACGCTGTCCGTGATCGCGGGCAGTACGTGGGCCTTCATCGAACTGAAGAAGGACTGGATCAGTCAACCGAAAATTGCGATCTCGTTCGTTACCTGGGGCATCTACATGGCCCTGGTTTTCCTGCGGACCACCGCGGGCTGGCGCGGGCGCAAGGCGGCCATCATGACGGTCGCGGTGCTCGGATTCTCGGCTCTCACCTGGGCCGCGCACGCGCGGCTTGGCGCAATGCTCTTGAAACAATGAAGCTGCTGATCACCGGAGTGAGCCACAAGACCGCGCCCGTCGAGGTACGCGAGTGTCTCGCTTTCCGGGAAGAGGCGCTGCCCGGCGCGCTGGCGGATTTGAAGTCGCGCGAGGGAGTCGCCGAAGCCGTGATCCTCTCCACCTGCAACCGCGTGGAGATCACGGTGACCACCGATGATGGCGTAGACCCGCAGAGCCTGGTGGACGGCTTCCTGGCCGAGTACAAGGCGATCTCATCGGCCCAGATCGAACCCCACCTCTACCGGCATGAAGGCCGCAGCGCCATCCACCATCTGTTCCGGGTGGCGGCGAGCCTCGATTCCATGGTCGTCGGAGAGCCGCAGATTCTCGGTCAGCTCAAAGCGGCCTATGCGGCGGCCAAGAGCTGCGGCGCGATCTGCGGCTGGCTGGACGGGCTGATGGCACGCTCCTTCAGCGTGGCCAAGCGGGTGCGTTCGGAGACCGGTATCGGGCAGATGGCCGTCTCGGTGAGCTATGCGGCGGTGGAGCTGGCGCGCAAGATTTTCGGCAGCCTGAACAACCGGACCATCATGATTGTGGGCGCGGGCAAGATGTCGGAGCTGGCCGCGCGCCACCTGCGGCGCTCGGGCGCGTCGCACGTCTTCGTGACGAACCGCACCCACGAGCGCGCCGTCGAGATGGCCCAGCTTTTCCAGGGCACGCCGGTGGAGTATACGCGCTTCGTCAGCATGCTGCCGGAAGTGGATATCGTGATCACGTCCTCCGGCGCGCCGCACTACATCCTGCGCAAGGAAGACATGCAGCGGGTGATTGCCGCGCGGCGCAACAAGCCCATGTTCCTGATCGATATCGCGGTTCCGCGCAATATCGAGCCGGCCGTCAACGACCTGGCCAACATCTTCCTCTACGACATCGACGACCTGCAGGAAGTGGTCAACGCCAACCTGCGCGAGCGCATGAAGGAAGCCGACCACGCCGAGGTCCTGGTGGCCGAAGAGGTGGAGCGGATGATGGCGCGGCTCAAGGTGGCCGAGATCACCCCGACCATCGTCGGCCTGCAGGAGCAGCTCGAACAGATCCGCGCCGCCGAAATCGATAAGGCCCGCCGGCGCCATGGACCCTTCACCGCGGAACAGGAGCAGGCCATCGAGGTCATCACGCGCGGCATCATCAACAAGATCGCGCACGGCCCGATCTCCGAACTGCGCAACCACGCCGGGAACCCCGAAGGGGCGCACGTGGTGGCGGCTATCAGAAAAGCGTTTCACCTTCAGGATTGATTCATGCTCGTTATCGCATCGCGCGGTTCGCAGCTCGCATTGTGGCAGGCGCACTGGGTGGAGCGGCGGTTGACCGCCGCCGGCCATGAGTGCCGCATCGAAATCATCAAGACCACGGGCGACAAGATCACGGACGTTCCCCTGGCCAAAGTCGGCACCAAGGGTCTGTTCACGAAGGAGATCGAAGAAGCGCTGCTCGAGGGCCGCGCCGATCTGGCGGTGCACAGCCTGAAGGATCTGCCCACCGAGTTGCCCGAAGGCCTGGTGCTTGCGGCCGTGCCCGAGCGCGAAGATGCCCGCGATGCCATCGTAGGTAAACGGCTGGCCGATCTGCCGCAAGGCGCCAAGGTGGGTACCAGTTCGCTGCGCCGGGCGGCGCAATTGCGCAAGCTGCGGCCGGATCTCGCCATCGAATCGGTGCGCGGCAATCTCGACACCCGCTTGCGCAAACTCGACCAGGGGCAATACGACGCCATCGTGCTGGCCGCCGCCGGCCTGAAGCGCCTCGGCTGGGCCGGCCGCATCGCGGAGATACTCGATCCATCCGTGATGTGCAGCGCCGTGGGCCAGGGCGCACTCGCCATTGAAACGCGTTCCAGTGGAGCAGGCCGGGCGGCGTGCTCGGCATTGGATCACCCCGAAACCCATATCGCCGTCACCGCCGAGCGCGGAGTCCTCGGCGCACTGGGCGGCGGCTGCCAGGTTCCTATCGGAGCGTATGCCACCGTTCGCGGCGGGCTCCTCTTCCTGCAAGCCATCGTGGCAGCGCCCGACGGTTCCGAACTGATCCGCGGAGAATCCGAAGGCGACCCGGCGGACGCCGAAGCCATCGGACGCGCCGTGGGAAGAGAGCTGCTGGCCCACGGCGCGCAGACGATTCTGGAGGCGGTCAATTCGCTGTGAGCCGCAGTGATCCCACAGAGCCGCGACCGTCAGGGAGCGGACAGCCACGCGGCGGGCGCGTTTATCTGATCGGCTCCGGACCCGGCGATCCCGAACTCCTCACCATCAAAGGCCGCCGCATCCTGGAGCAGGCCGACTCCGTCCTCTTCGACCATCTCGCCCCCGACGCCCTACTCGCTCTTGCGCCGCCCGGCGCCGAGCGGCTCTATGTCGGAAAGAAGAAGTCCGACCACGCCTACTCGCAGGAAGAGATCGGCGCCATGCTGATCGAGCGCGCGCGCCGCGGTCTCACGGTGGTGCGGTTGAAGGGCGGCGACCCGTTCCTCTTCGGGCGCGGCGGCGAAGAGGCCGAGGCTCTCGCGGATGCCGGGATCCCGTTCGAAGTGGTCCCCGGGGTCACGACGCCGCTCGGCATCGCCGCCTACACCGGGGTCCCGCTTACGCACCGCGAGCACACCTCGGCGGTCACCTTCGTCACAGGCCATGCGGTCGAGGCGATCGATTGGGACAAGGTGGGCCACGCCGAAACCCTCGTCATTTTCATGGGGCTCACCACCTTCGACCGCATCGCGCGGGAGTTGATCGCGCGCGGGCGATCTCCCGAGACTCCGGCGATGGCGGTTCGCTGGGCCACCCGCCCCGATCAGGAGACCGTCACGGGGACGCTCGCCACGCTGCCCGGCATCATTGCCTCGCGCGGGATCAAACCGCCCGCAACCATCGTGGTCGGCGAGGTGGTGCGGCTGCGCGAAAAGCTGAACTGGTATGAGCATCTGCCGCTGTTCGGCCGCCGGATCGTGGTGACGCGCGCCCGTGAACAGGCGGACGCATTCTCGCGGCGTTTGCGCGATCTCGGCGCCGACGCGTTGGAGGTTCCGACCATCGAGATCCGTCCCGCCGCCGATTACGGCCCGCTCGATTGCGCGATCGCCGAACTGGCTGCCTACGACTGGCTGATCTTCAGCTCGGCAAACGGCGTGCGCTGCTTCGTGGAGCGCCTGGACCGCTCCGGCGCCGACCTGCGCAGCCTGCGGGCGAAGATCTGCGCCATCGGTCCCGCGACGCGTGCCGCGGTGGAAGCGCTTCACCTCAAAGTGGACCTGATGGGCAGGGAGTACGTGGCCGAAGGTCTGCTCGAGGCCTTTGCCCCGTTCGATCTCGCGGGCCGGCGCGTGCTGCTCCCGCGCGCGGCGGTGGCGCGCGACCTCGTCCCGGCCGAGCTTGCCCGGCGCGGCGCGAAGGTCGATGTCGTCGAGGCCTACCGCACCGTGGTCCCCGAACGCGCCCGGGAGACGATCCGCGAGGCTTTCCGCCGGATGCCGGATTGCGTGACATTCACCAGTTCGTCTACCGTGCGCAACTTCGTGGATGCGGCGGGCGCGGGCGTATTGCAGGGCATCCGGGTGGCGACGATCGGCCCGGTTACGACCGCGACCGCGCGGGAACTGGGCATCACGGTAGCGGCGCAGGCGCGAGTCTATACGATCGACGGCCTCTTGGATGCCGTGCGCTCACTGTGCGAAAATCAACCGAATCCCCCGAATAGCGAATGAGACCAAAGATCATCGGGATAGCCGGTCCGTCCAGTTCCGGAAAAACCGAGTTGGCGCGGCAGCTTGTCCGGGCCCTGCCGGAAACCGCAATCGTTTCACTCGACTCCTACTATCGGAGCATGGACGACATTCCGCTTGCCGCACGCAAGCATGTGAATTTCGATCATCCCGACGCGCTCGACTGGGAATTGCTGCACGAGCACCTGCAGGCCATGGCGGCGGGGCGCGCGTTCGAGGAGCCCATCTATTCCTTCGCCGATTACGCGCGCACCACGGAAACGCGGCGCATCGAGCCCTCCGAATTCGTGATCGTGGAAGGACTGTTCGTGCTGTATTGGCCCGAACTGCGGTCCATGATCGATACCAGGATTTACGTCCAGACCGCGCCTGAGGTGTGCTTCCAACGCAGGCTGATGCGCGATGTTGCCGAGCGCGGGCGCACCCCCGAGTCGGTCCGCGAACAGTATGAGCGAACGGTGCAGCCGGGAGCGGAATGGTTCGTTTACCCCACGGCGAAGTACGCCGGCCTGATCGTATCGGGAGAAGAACCGCTGGCGCGATCGACCTCCATGGTGCTGGGCAAGCTTGGAGTGTCCACACGACAGGTTGTGGCCGTCTTGTAACGTTCCACCAGCAGTGGTTTTCCTGCTCCGGTTCAGCTATAATCGAAAGTTAGCGGAGGTGGGTCTTCTCGAGTAGCAGACGAACCGCAGTCGCGCAATTCGGTCCTTCAGCAGTTCAAGCAGTCTCCCGTGCCCTTTTTTCCCTCCTGTACCCCGATGATTGCCGTGTTTGCGGGGCCCCTCTGAATGAGATTTCACGCATTCCCGTTTGCCGTTCCTGCCTTACGTCGCCGCAGCCCATGGACGCCGAGTATTTCTGTATAAGTTGCAGGACGCCATTTCAGAATGGCTTCCCCCTGGATGAAGAAGGCCGTTGCGCGCTATGCCGCAACGGCCTTCGCGGTTTTGACGCCGTGTATTGCTTCGGCGCCTACGAAGGCGTCCTCCGGAAACTCATTCACCTCTTCAAGTACTCCGGGATCCGGCCGCTGGCCCGGCCGCTGGCCGATCTACTGATGAACTCGCTGCCGCGCGATCAGCGCTTCGACGCCGTGGTGCCGGTGCCGCTGCACTGGCGGCGGCGCTGGGCGCGCGGCTTCAATCAATCGGAGCTGCTGGCACGCATGGTGGCGAAGCGCACGGGCATTCCCATAGTGGGCGCTCTGCGCCGGACGAAGGCGACGGCCGCCCAGGCAGGTTTGAGCAACACGCGCCGGCGGCAAAATGTGACCGCGGCCTTCGTCTGCCGGCGGCCGGACCGCCTTCGGGGCGGACACATTCTTCTGATCGACGATGTGATGACGACAGGATCTACGGCGGCGGCCTGCGCCCTTGCCCTGAAACGGGCCGGGGCGGCGAAGGTAGCGCTCCTGACGGTGGCTCGGGTAGACCGGCGGCTGGAGACGCCGGCGGCAGCAGCCACCTCCAATTCGCTAAGGGGGAGTCTTTGATCATGGCAAGCGATCGACTGCAGAAACCCGTGCTGGTACTCAACGCGAGCTACGAGCCGATCAATATCTGCGCGGCGCGGCGCGCGCTGGTGCTGGTCCTGAAGGGTGTGGCTTCGGCCGAAGAACAGTCGCTGACGGCGGTGCATTCGCCGCGCAATAGCGTCCAGCTGCCTTCCGTGATCCGGCTCCTGGAGTACCGGCGGATCCCACACCAGACTCGCGCCCTTTCGCGCAAGAATATCCTGATGCGCGATCGTTACACCTGCCAGTATTGCCACCGAACAATGCCCTCCGGCGAACTGACGCTGGATCACGTAATCCCGCGCTCCCGGGCCGGCGAATCAGCCTGGGAGAACCTGGTGGCCTGCTGTCACCCGTGCAACAACCGCAAGGGGAGCCGGACGCCGGAAGAAGCCGGGATGAAACTGGCGAGGCAGCCCAAGCCGTTCAGCCTGCATACCAGCCGCCACCTGATGCGGATGCTGGGCAAGAGCGATGCGCAGTGGCGGAAATACCTGTTCTACTGACTCCCCGCGTTTAAAAATCCAAATAGTACAGAAACTTACATACGTTGCGAGTGCCTCGAATCTGGGGTATATTCGTTCATAATCGAATCTCAGAGAGGAGCACTTGGAATGAAAAAACTGATTGCTGTGTTTGCGTTGTCTACGGGCTTCTGCCTGGCTGCTGATTTTACGGGCTACATCGTAGACCAGAACTGTGCGAGCAAGAAAGAGATGCTGGGCAACGAGGCTTGCGCGAAGAGTTGCATTGGCAGGGGAGCCAAGGCCGTGCTGGCTACCGAGGACGGCAAGATTTACAAAATTGCCGACCAGGACAAAGTGAAAGCGGAAGCGGGCAAGAAAGTCACCATCACGGGCACGATGGATGGCGACAGCATCAAAGTAGAGAGCATTAAGGCAATGTAATACGCGAGCGAGGCGCGCTTCGCTCGCGCGCCTCGCTCTCCCGCTTTTACGCGGAGCCGATCATCTGCCGCATGTCCTGCACCAGCGTCCGCAGTTGTGCGGCATGTCCGTCGAGTTCGGCCCCGGCGGAAGCGCTCTCTTCGGCTCCAGCCGCGGTCTGCTGCGTGACTTTTTCCATCTGCAGCACGGCGCGCGAGATCTGGTCCATTCCCCGCGCCTGCTCCTGACTCCCCAGATTCACGTCGTCCACCAGTGACTTCACCCGCGTGGCGCTTTCGGTCATGCCCCGGACTGCGGAAGCCATGCTGTCGAGGCGGGAATTGCCATCCCGGGAGGTCGCGATCGATTCCTCGATCAGCCCGGCGGTATCGCGAGCGGCCTGCGCACACCGCTGGGCCAGGTTCCGGACTTCATCGGCCACCACGGCGAAACCAAGGCCGGCCTCACCGGCGCGCGCGGCTTCAACGGCCGCGTTGAGCGCCAGAATGTTCGTCTGGAACGCGATTTCATCGATTACCTTGATGATTCGCGCGATTTTGTTGCTTGACGCGTCAATCTCCTTCATCTTTTCGGTCATCCGGTCGAGCGTCTGGTTGACTTCGACGGCGTGGTCGGCGGATTGTTCCATCAGTCCGGCCACCTCTTTCGTCGCGTCGGCATTCTTGTGCGTGATGGACGCAATCTCTTCCGTGGAAGCGGACGTCTCTTCGAGAGAAGCCGCCTGCTCGGAAGCGCCGCGCGCCAGCATCTGGCCCGACCCCGAGACCTGGGAAGCCGCGCCCGAGACCTGTTCCGCACTCTCCGACAGCTGACCGGCCAGGCGCTGCAGCGAGCGGCTGGCGGAGTGCACGACCCAAAACATGCCCGCGCCGATCACCATGGCGCCGATGCCGAAGAGGATGGTGAGCAGGCTGGCGCTGCCGGCGGAGGAAGCGGAGGCCTGGGCGAACTGGTTCAATTCCAGATTCTCCTGCTCCACGAGGCTCCCTGCCTGGCTCGCAATCTCCTCCAGGCTGGGCTGGACCCGTTGCGCAAAGATCGAGAGCGCCGCGTCCATCTGTTGCCCCGACATCGCCCGGCGCAGTTCCTCCTGCGCGGCTGAGGCGTTGCCCGCATCGTCCGAGAGCTTTCGCAGCGTACCGCCGATATTGCCGGTATCGGGCATCTTCTGCAAATCCCGGAGCGAGTTGAGCAGCCGCTGCTGCGGAGCCTGGTATTCCTGCTGGGACGAGTCGGACCGCGCCTTGTCGCCGATCACCGCGGCCAGTACGCTGCCCCGCTCGATGCTCATCAGCTGAGTCGCTGTCATCGCGACTTGATTCGCAAGCAGCCGCTTGCGTCCTATCACATTGATGGACCGGTCCAGATCGTTTTGGGAACTTCGGATCACAACGAACGACGCGACGTTGCAAACGATCTGAATTCCCAGCATCAGAGCAAAGCCGCCTAACAGTTTTTTACTGAGCGTCATCTAAAACCAGGGCCTCCCTAGGGCTTGAAATCGACCGAGATCTGGGTCTGCGCTTTCACCGGCGCTCCGTCGGCCGTGAATGGCTTGAACTTCCATTTCTTCAGGCTGTCCATGGCCGGCTTGGTCAGCACCGGATTGCCGGCAACGGCATTGACGCTCTCCACGCTGCCGTTTTCGGCAATTAAGACCTCGATGGTGACACTGCCGGACAGGTGAAGCTGGCGGGCCATCACCGGATACTCCGGCGTTGCCTTACTGACGACTGCCCCCAGCGCTTCGGACTGAGTGACTTTCTTGGGCGGCCCTTCGCAGACCCCGCACGCGGCGCAAATCATTAACATGCAAACACAGTGAAGTAGATTTCGCAGCATATGTTTGGAACCTCGTAGATGTTTATCGGCTCCGGCGACGGATTTCTTAAGGGAAAATCGTGATTTTGCGGAGTTTTCCGGCACCGTCCGCTGGTGCCGCAGGCGGGCGGCGCCACTTATAATCAAAAGAACCATGAAGAAACGGCTGATGCTCGGTTCCGGCGCGGTTCTGCTGGGGATTTCCGTGCTGATGGTCGCCTGGCTCGGATCCTTCAACAGCGGCCAGTTCTCGCCCGCCGATTCTCACCAAACGGTAGTGTTCTGGGCGACCTCGGCCCTGATTTTCGTCCTCATGGTTACCCTGGGTTTTATTCTGTTCCGCGAACTGGTGAAGCTCTACATTGCGCGGCAGAGCAACCAACAGGGGTCCCGCATAAGGACCAAACTGGTGCTGGGAGCCCTCGCGCTCAGTTGCGTGCCGGTCGTGTTCCTGGTCCTGTTCAGCTTCGAAGTGCTGAGCCACAGCGTGGACCGCTGGTTCACCAACCCGGTAGACCAGACCATCGCGCGCTTCGTGAAAGTCGCCGACCTGCTGCAACGCGAGATGCAGGATGAGGTGAACGCGCAGGCGGCGCTGCTTGCGGCCGAGCCACAGGTGCGGCGGATCCTCAACGGCACGGCAGGCCCCAAATTCCTCGAACAATTCGCCGCGGACCAGCAGGCGGAATCGGCCATCGTCTATGGAGCCGACGGAATTACTCCCCTGGCGAAGTTCGGCCCGGCGGGAAGCCGGCTCGCAAACGCCATCCGCGCCCGGGCGCCGGTGACCGAGGGTGGCCGCGTCATCGGATATGCGGAACTCGTGTCGCACCTGCCCCTGGACGTGGCGGACCAGCTCGCCGCCATCGAGAAATTCCACGGCCAGGCGATCGAACTCAAGGTCTATCAGAAGAACGCAAAGTATTTCTATAACATGGTGATGGGTTTGATCACCATCTTCGTTCTGTTTTTTGCGATGTGGGTGGCGTTCTTCCTGGCCAAACAGATCAGCGTGCCCATCACTGCCCTGCTGGATGCGGCCCACGAGGTCGGCAAGGGAAACCTGAAGCGCCGGGTGGAAGTGAAGGCCGCCGACGAGCTCGGCTCGCTGGTGCGGGCGTTCAACCGCATGATGGAGGACCTGGACTCGGGGAACCGCGAGCTCGACCGCCGGCGGCGCTTCATCGAAGCGATTCTGGAAAGCATTCCGACGGGCGTGATCTCGCTCGGAGCCGACGGGTCGATTCACCACGTCAACCGCGCGCTCGCGAAAATCTTCCCGCTCGAGGCAGTCTCGCGGGCGAGCCGGCTGGAGGACCTGTTTTCGCGGGAAGACACCGCCGAAATCAAGTACCTCATGAAGCGGGCACGCCGGGCCGGTTCGGCCTCGCGGCAGCTCGAGCTTCGCACCGAGACGCGGAAACTGCAACTGGCGGTGACGGTTTCGGCGCTCGAGGAGAAGCTGACCTCGGGGTTTGTGGTGGTGCTCGAGGACACCAGCGAGCTGCTGCGGGCGCAAAAGTCGGCGGCCTGGCACGAGGTGGCCCGCCGGGTGGCGCATGAGATCAAGAATCCGTTGACGCCGATCGCGCTTTCCGCGGAACGGATCGCCCGGCAGGTGGACCGCCTGGACCTGCCGCCGGCGAGCGGCCGGATCCTGCACGAGTGCGCGGGGATCATTTCGAAATCGGTGGAGTCGGTGAAGACGCTGGTGGACGAGTTTTCGCAATTCGCGCGCTTCCCGACCGCGCAGCCCGTGCGCTGCGATCTGAACAAGCTGGTGGAGGAAGCCTTGACCGTGTTTCATGGGCGGCTGGACGGCATCGAGATGCAGAGCAGCTTCGCACCCAACCTGCCGCCGGTCAGCCTGGACCCCGACCAGTTCCGGCGCGTGGTGGTGAACCTGGTGGACAACGCCGCCGAGGCGATGCAGGATTCGCTGGTGAAACGGCTGCTGATCGCCACCCAGCCGGGAACGGCCGAGACGGTGGAACTGGTGGTGGAGGATTCCGGTCCGGGGGTCAGCCCGGACGATAAGGAGAAACTGTTTCTGCCTTACTTTTCGACGAAGAACCGGGGAACGGGACTGGGGCTCGCGATCGTGAGCCACATCGTGACCGAGCACAACGCGCACATACGGGTGGAGGACAATCACCCCTCGGGGGCCCGGTTCACGGTGGAGATTCCCGCAGCGCTGGAGATTGAGGCGGCTGAGCCTTCCGGGCGCGCGGCAGCGAGCGTATGAAGCAGCGCAGGATCCTGGTGGTAGACGACGAGCCGGCCATCCGGCAATCCCTGGGCGGTGTGCTGGAGGACGAAGGCTACACCATCTCGGCCGTGGAAAGCGGGGAGAGTTGCCTGGCCGCGCTGCCGGGCGCGGGTTTCGAACTGGTGCTGCTGGACGTCTGGCTGCCGGGCGTGGACGGGCTGGAGGTACTCGCGCGCATTCAGGAGATCCCCTTCGGCGAGCGCCCCCTGGTGGTGATTATCTCGGGCCACGGCAGCGTGGAAGCCGCGGTGAAAGCGACCAAGCTCGGGGCCTTCGATTTCCTGGAAAAGCCGCTCTCGGTGGAGAAGGTGTTGCTGGTGGTGAAGAACGCGCTGGCGCACCGCTCGCTCGCGCTGGAGAATGTCCGGCTTAAGGGGGACAACAGTTCGCGCTGGCGCATCATTGGGGAAAGCGTGCCGATGAAGGCGCTGCGTCAACAGCTTTCGTTGATGGCGGCGACCAACGGACGCGTGCTGATCTTCGGGGAAAGCGGTACGGGCAAGGAACTGGTGGCGCACGCCATCCATGCGCTGAGCCCGCGGTTATCGGAGGCCTTCGTGGAGGTGAACTGCGCGGCGATTCCCGAGGAACTGATCGAGAGCGAACTCTTCGGCTACAACAGGGGCGCCTTCCCGAATGCACAGGAGGCGAAGGTCGGGAAATTTCAGAAAGCCGACGGGGGCACGCTGTTTCTGGACGAGGTCGGCGACATGAGCCTGCGGACCCAGGCGAAGGTGCTGCGCTCGCTCGAGGAGCAGCGGTTCGAGCCGGTCGGGGCAACCGAATCCGTGCAGGTGGACGTGCGGGTGGTGGCATCCACCAACAAGAACCTGGAAGAGGAGATCGAGCGCGGCAATTTCCGGGAAGACCTTTTCTACCGGCTCAACGTGATCCCGTTCTTCGTGCCCCCGCTGCGGGAGCGGAAGGAAGACATTCCGCTGCTGGCCGAGCATTTTCTGGCGGAGTTCACGATGGCGTACGGGCGGAAGCCCAAAGAACTCACGCCCGAGGCGTACCGCGTGCTCGCCGACTATCACTGGCCGGGGAACGTGCGGGAGCTGAAGAATTTGATCGAGCGGATCGTCATTTTGAATCCGCAGGTGCGGGTGGACGCGCGCCACATTCCGCTGAACCCCGCCAAGCGCCAGCAGGACCGGCCGCTCGACCGTTTCGGCAGCCTGCAGGAAGTGCGGGAGGCCGCCGAGCGGGAGTACATCCTCAAGAAGCTCGATGAGACCAATGGGAATGTGACGCGCACGGCGGAACTGCTGGGGCTGGAGCGAAGCAATCTTTACCGCAAGATGCGAACGCTGGGGATCGGGCCGAAGGAATAGGGCGGCCGGGCATGCAACGCAACGGGAGTTGAAGGTCACGGCGTGGCCCGAATAGAGCGGCTACGATCATTCGGGCCATCGGGAACCTGGCAGGGACCCGGGAACTGGAATTTCCGGTAGATTCCGAGACGCACAGCATCCTCGTGCTGGCCTCGGTGCAGTGCAACGAGGGCATTCCGCTCTCGCGGCCGAATGGAGGCGCGCTCACGGCGGCGAACAGTGCCAGGAGCGTGGACTTAAAAGCCGGGCGCATAGTGAGGGTGGATGCGCCGGAACCCGGGAAGTGGAAAGTGAAGCTCAGCGGGACGGGACTCTATGTCGTATCGGTTCGGGCGCAAACCCGGTTGGGGGTCTCGGATGTCCATTTTCAGAACGGGGAGGAACGGACGATCGCAGGACACCTCTCCGGAGCGGTCTCGGGGGCTCGACTGCTGCTGACTGACGGTTCCGCCGAGGCGGCGTCGGACGTAGGCGAACCCGCGATCGAGGACGGATCGTTCCAATCGCAGGCGGCGCCGCCGTTCGCGCGCTTTCGCGTGATGGTCAGCGGGCAAGGACTCGATGGGCTGGCCGTTTCTGAGAACCTGGCCCGT
Organism: Bryobacterales bacterium; assembly: GCA_963796485.1. GTDB lineage: Bacteria > Acidobacteriota > Terriglobia > Bryobacterales > Bryobacteraceae > CAWCDJ01. The sequence continues at coordinate 944,195 of CAWCLV010000001.1, read as the reverse complement.
CCTGTTCCGCGCAGAGAAGCCTCGGGAACCATAGTGCTCGCGGCGCTATCATGAATCCGATGCCGAAGCAGCGCCGGGACGATTACCCCTTCGGAGTCGTGCGCCGGAAGCCGGTTCCGTATGAGTTCGTGCTGGACGCGCTCGCGGGGCTCTCGCCGGCGACCAGACCGATGTTCGGGTGTCTCGCCGTTTACGTGAAGAAGAAGATCGTCCTGATTTTACGGGAGAAGAGCGGAGAGACGGCCGACAACGGCGTCTGGCTGGCGACAACCCGCGACCACCATGAGAGCCTGAGGCGCGAGTTTCCGAATATGCGGTCGATCGGGGTGCTCGGCAAGGGTGTCACCGGGTGGCAGTTGCTGCCGGCGGATGCCGGCGATTTCGAAGAGGCGGCGGTCCGGGCGTGCGAGTTGGTGACGGCGCGGGATCCGCGGATCGGGAAGGTGCCGCAACAGCGGCGGAGCAAGGCAAAATGACACGGCGCATGTGGATGGCGGCGTTGGCGGCGGGAGGTGCGGGCGTGGGCGCAAGCCTGGCGAGCGAGATTGCGGGCGCGGACGCGCGCCGGCGGGAGTTGTACGGGCTTATGGGCGATCTGCCTGCGCGCGACCGCCCAATCGGAGTGCGGCGGGTCTCCACGGAGGATCGCGGCGGCTTCATCCTCGAAAAGCTGGTGCTCGATGTCAACGGGATCGAGCGCGCGCCGGCCTACTTCGTGATGCCGAAAGGGCTCTCGGGAAAGGCCCCGGCGATCCTCTTCAATCACTGGCATGCGGGCGAATACAAATTGGGCAAGGACGAAATGCTGCGGCCCAAGCCGGGCGGCGTGCCGTCGTACGCCGAGGCCTTGACGGGCCAGGGGTACTGCGCGCTGTGCCTGGACATGTGGTGCTTCGGCGAGCGATCCACGCGAACGGAACTGGACACGTTCAAAGACATGTTGTGGCACGGGCAGGTGCTCTGGGGAATGATGGTGTACGATACCCTGCGCGGGCTGGATTACCTGCTGACGCGGCCGGAAGTGGACACCGCGCGCGTGGGCACGCTCGGAATGTCGATGGGGAGCACGATGGCGTGGTGGGTCTCGGCGCTCGATCCGCGTCTCCGCCTTTGCGTGGATATCTGCTGCCTCACGGATTATCAGGCCCTGATCGAGGCGCACAATCTGAAAGGACACGGCGTCTACTACTTCGTCCCGGGGCTGCTGAAGCATTTCACGACGGCGCAGATCAACTCGCTGATCGCTCCGCGGCCGCATCTGGCGACGGCCGGAACGAAGGACGACCTGACTCCGGCGGCGGGGCTGGACCGGATCGACCGCGAACTGAAAGCGGTGTACCAACAACTCGGCCAGCCCGACCACTGGAAACTACTGCGCTACGAGGTGGGCCACGCGGAGCCGCCGGAGATGCGGCGGGACATCATGGCGTTCCTGCGCCAGTGGATGTAGCGGGTCAGCGCATTCCGCCCGCTGCCGGCAGCGTCTCGCCACTGAGCCGCGACCTGACGCCCGGCGGCGGGGCCGGACCGGATCGACCGCGAACGGAAAGCGGTGTACCAACAACCCGGCCAGCCCGACCACTGGAAACTGCTGCGCTACGAGGTGGGCCACGCGGAGCCGCCGGCACCAGTGGATGTAGCGGTCAGCGCATTCCGCCGGATGCCAGCAGCGTCTCGCCGGTGAGCCAGCCGGAATCCTGCGATGCGAGGAAGACGGCGATGGGCGCGATGTCCTGCGGCTGCCCGATGCGCCCGAGGGGAGTCTGGGCCTCGGCATTCTTTTGAAAGTCGCTGCCGAAGATCCCAGCGGCGTGAACGCCTTCGGTCTCGACCATTCCCGGGTTGATGGAGTTGATCCGGATCTTCTTCGGGCCGAGTTCCTTGGCGAGCACGCGGGTGACTGCATCGACCGCGCTCTTGGTGGCGGTGTAGACGGCCGAGGCGGGCGGGGTGACGGCCGTAACGGCGGAGCCGATGTTGATGACGGCGCCTCCGGAGCCGTCGAAGTACCTGGCAGCCTCGCGGGTGGAGAGGATCAGACCGAGAACGTTGGTGTTGAACTGCCGGTGGAACTGCTCCTCCGTGATGTCGTCGAGGGCCGCGAACTCGTACACCCCGGCGTTGTTCACCAGGACATCGATGCGCCCGAACTGCTTCTTCGTTTGCGCGAACAGCCGCTGTACGTCCGCGGACTTGGAGACGTCTGCCTGCATGGCGACGGCCTGCCCTCCACTGGCCTTGATCTCACTGGCCACCGCTTCCGCACCTTCCCTGCTGGTGGCATAGTTCACAACCACCGCGGCGCCTTCCGCGGCGAGACTCCTCGCAATGCTCGCGCCGATTCCTTTCGACGCGCCGGTGACTACCGCCACCTTCCCGTTCAGCTTGTTCATCCATCCCTCCATCAATTTGATATTTCGACAACCGTCTAATTGATGTGGAGGGAAGCCGGCGGATTCAGGGAAAAGCAGGCGGCGGCCGCGGCCCAGCATCCCGGTGCGATGTGCGACCCTATCGGGGATGACGAGTCGAGTGGCATTGTCCATAGTCCTGGGCTGTGGGACGCTCTTCGCGGCTACACCATTCGAAGCCGAAGTCGCGGCATGGAGGCGGAGCCGTGAGGCGGCCCTCACTGCCGGCGACGGTTGGCTCACGGTAGCCGGGCGGTTCTCATTGCAGGAGGGCGACAATCGCTTTGGCAGGGCTGCCATCAACGACATCGTTCTGCCCGACGGCCCTCCACACGCGGGCGTTTTCACGCTCTACGAGAACAACGTGACGCTGCAAATGGAAGGCGTTAAGCGAGTGATGCGACCCAATTCCGGCGATGAGGTCCGAGTGGGGCGCCTGAGCCTGTTCCTATTCGGGGCGGGCGGCAGCTACTCGGTTCGCATGAAGGATCCGGAGAGCCGGCTTCGCCGCGAGTTCCACGGGCTTGAGTACTACCCCGCCCGGGAGGAATACCGAGTCACCGCCCGCTTCTTCCCGGCTCCCCGGAAATTCGGAGATTCCGTCTGCCCGGGATACCTCCTCTTCCAATTGCTTGGCAGGGAGTTCCGGCTGTATCCGTTTCGGGAACAACCCAACGCCAGGACCCTCGTTGTCGTTTTTCGCGATCTGACTACCGGCAAAGACACTTACGACGGCGGCCGGTTTCTGGACATCGAACTGCGCCCGGACGGTCGAGCCGTGTTGGACTTCAACCAGGCTTACAATCCCCCTTGTGCGTTCACGCCATTTGTTTCCTGCCCGCTGCCTCCCAGGCAGAATCGCCTGCCGCTTAGAATCGAAGCGGGCGAGAAGAAATACTGCCATTCAGGACGCAACCAGTAGGGATCTTCTGCCGGAGAACCCACGAACTCAGGCCAGGTCGGCCTTGAGTTGTCTGAGAAATGCCGAGAGGACGTCGCGGCGCAGCGTGTAGTTGGCGAATTTCTGTTCGCGCGCGACACGCACGATTCCGGCGGTCTCGAGTTCTTTCATGTGATGCGAAAGTGTCGCGGGCGTGATGGCCATACATCCGCGGACGGAGGCGCAGGATACGGTGCTGTCGCACTCACGCAGGCGCATCAGGATTTCGTACCGGCGCGGGTCGGCAATCGCCTTCAGGATGCGGTGGATCTGTTCATCGGGGAGCACGAGGTGTGTTGCAGGCGGCATGAACTACTTAGCGTAACTCCGCGCCCGGGCGATAGCGCGGCCATCCCGTCGATTTTAGCCGATACCCCGGTTTCAGCGGAGGTTCACCCAGTTGTGGGTGGGCCAAATTCCGCGTTGACCGGAAATACGACCGGAATAGTCCAGATATCGGGCGTTTAGATTCTGGCACTTGGAATGCTCTAAGCTATAAGCGGATAAAAGGACTCTAAATAGAATAAAATGCAACTAACCAGGGCTGCCGATTATGCGGTAAGGGTGATGATTCACCTGGCGGGGCTGCCGGCCGGGACCCGGGCGAGCCGGGCGCAACTGGCGGAAGCGGCCGAGTGCCCGGAGCAATTCCTGTCGAAGGTGCTGCAAAGTTTGACGCGGACAAGCTTGGTCATCTCACACCGGGGGAATACCGGCGGCTTCGAACTGCCGGCAGCAAGCGTAAACGCGTCGGTTCTCGATGTGGTGGAGGCCGTGGAAGGGCCGATGCGGCTGAACGTTTGCACGGCGTCCCAAGACGCCTGCCCGCGGCAGTCGTGGTGCCCGGCGCATATGGTCTGGGCCAGGGCCCAGGAGGCGATGGTAGGGGTGTTGCAGAACACCTCGATCACGGAACTGGCGCGGCAGGTGCCCATGGCCCCGGCGAAAAGGGCACCGATCGAATTCCCGAAATGGAACTGAGGTTGGTGGCGCGGCTCGGGTGATCAGGCGGCGGCCGCGGCGCGTGCGGCGGCAACTTGGACACGAGCAGCGCGATATTGCTTCCAGCGGAGCCATGCAACCGAAAGCCCGAGCATCAGGGCGGTGACCCCGACGGTGGCAAGCGCCGCGCCCGGGATGTCCAGCGTGCGCTTGAGGGGCTTGGCGATATCGCCATAGACCAGCATCACGTGGACCCAATAGACCATCAGGGAGTTCTTCCCGAACACCTGAATCCAACTCCAGCGGGACGTGGCGGTGAAGCTCGTCCAGAGATAGGCGCCGGCGAGGATCAGCAGCATGATGCCGAGACGGATCAGGACCAGGGCGGGACTGTTGGTCCAGAAATTCGATTGCGGGTAGACCGAATACGGCAGGTTCGAAAAATACTGGCTGCCGAAAACCAGGCCGAAGCCGAGCAGGACGCCCCACTGCATGAGCCGGTCGAAGCGTTCCTCCGCCGATCGCTTCACTAGCGTCCCGGCGGCAAGCCCGAAGCCGACGTAGGAAGCACACGGGAAAAAAGCGAAGTGGCCGCGTCCGGAGGGCGTTATATACTCGCGAATGAGCGTGGGCGCCGCATCCCAGGGAAGGCCGGCGACAATCGGGGCAGCGGCGGCAATGGCGAGAGCGGCAATGGCGCTGAAACGCGCGCGATCCTGCGACTCGAAACACGCTACCGCCGCGAAGGCGATCATGGCCAGCCCCATGCAGTTCAGGATGTCTACCTTGGTGATCTCGTGCCAGTCGGAATGCGGGAGCGACGCAACCCAATTGGAGAGGCGGAACAGGTACGCGATGCCCAGGATATAGCCGGCGCGCCGCAGAGAAATGAGCCACCGCCTGGCGGGCAGGACTTGGCGGCGTTCCAGACTATCCATCTGAAACGCGAAGGTCATGCCGGCCATGAACAGAAAGAGGGGCGCCGCCATCCCGCCGATGAATTGCGAGAGGACGTACGGGCCGCCTTCCCGCAAATCCATGCGGGCGAGCGAATTAAACGTATGGCACTGGATCATGATGAGCACGGCCAGCCCACGCATCCAGTCTAAAAAAGGGAATCGCTTCACAAACGAGACGTACTGAAACTGACGATTATAGCGGATTCGAAGGCGGGAAAGTCCGCTCGAAAGCCGTCATGCGACAACGTCCAGTTGGTATATACCAACGACCGCCAATTCTGGAACTATCAACGCAATTATGGAACAACCGCTGTCGTGGGTGCACCGTGGCCTTTACGGAGTCATTTTTCGCAAAGCCTACGTATCGTCCGCTGTTCCTCTGAATGCTTCGGTTTGCGCCTGAAAGTCTCGTTGCGGGGGCATCACGCCCTAGTTCGCCGTCGGCCTCTGCACCGAGTCAATGACACGCACATCAGATCCCGATGAAGCGGCTTGGCGCACCAGCGTGATCGGCCGCCTCGAAAATCGCTTCATCAGCCGAGCGTCCGGCAGGTCGAAACCCTGAGAAACCGCACCGGGAAAATCGAGCGCCTCCGCCACCACCATTTCGCCCGGCCCATGGGGGAGGTAGAACGCAACGTGATCACGGAGCATAGGTCCGTCATAATACCTGGGTTGCCGTTCTCGGGCGCCGATCGGGACCCGCGTGTGCGACGGCTACTCTCCGTTTTAGCCCGCGTGTGCGACGGCTACTCTCCGTTTTAGCCCGCTTTTAGCGTTACGACTGTTCCAGTAATTCCAGCAGCTTTTCCTGGACGTCCTCCGCGTTGGGGTTGTCGGGCGTAATCACCAGGATCGTGTCGTCGCCGGCAATGGTGCCGACGATCTGCGGCCAGCCTTCGCGGTCGAGGGCGACAGCCACAGAGTTGGCGTGGCCCGGGGCGGTCTTCAGGATGACGAGGTTCTGGGCGCGCAGAACGTCGAGCAGGAATTCGGCGGCGAGCAGGCGGAAGCCGGGACCGGATTCCTCGGGGGCCATCTCCTGGTAGCCCTCGCGGGTCTTTACCAGGCGAAGATCGCGGAGGTCGCGCGAGAGCGTCACCTGGGTGGCGGCGATGCCCTCGTGCTTGAGTTCCTGCGCGAGCTCTTCCTGAGTGAAAATCTTCTTGGATCGGATCAGCTTAAGGATCTGGCCCTGCCGGTAGGTTTTCGTCATCGGTTCATCTCCGCGAGCCGCTGCTTCGCTTCGGCGAGCGCCGAGGCGACGGCTTCCGGGCCGGTGCCGCCCGGAATCTCGCGCGACTTCATACCTGTTTTGGGATCGAGCAGCGCCGCCAGGTCGCCGGTGAATTCCGGGGCGAAGCGCTGCATCTCGGCGGCGGTCCAATCCGCCGGTTTCCTGCCGCTGCGGACGGATTCGAGCACAAACCGTCCAACGATCTGGTGCGCCTGGTGGAAGGGGGTGCCGGCGCGCGCCAGGGCCTCGGCGAGGTCGGTGGCGACCACCCAGCTTTCCTCGGCCGCGGCGGCAGGCTTCTCGGGGCAGAGCCGCGCCGATTCGATCACGACGCGCGCCATTTCGAGCGAGCCCGACAACTCGTCGGCCGCCTCGAACAGGGGAACCTTGTCCTCCTGCATGTCGCGATTGTAGGTCATCGGTAAGCCCTTCATCGTGACCATCAGAGACGTGAGGCTGCCCATGACCCGGCCGCATTTGCCGCGGATCAGTTCGAGCGAATCGGGGTTCTTCTTCTGGGGCATGAGGCTGGAGCCGCTGGTAACACCGTCGCCCAATTCGAGCCAGCCGAACTCTTCGCTGGAGTAAAGGATCCAGTCTTCGGCGAAGCGGCTGAGGTGGATCATGGCGGTGGCGGCGGCATAGAGGAAGTCGAGGGCGAAATCGCGGTCGGCCGAGACGTCCAGGCTGTTGCGGGTGACGGCGGCGAAGCCGAGATCGCGGGCGATGGCCTCGCGGTCGAACGGGAAGCCGCTGCCGGCGAGCGCGCCGGAGCCGAGCGGCAGAACGTCCGCGCGGCGGCGGGCTTCGCCGAAGCGTTCCCAATCGCGCGCGAACATTTCGAAGTAGGCCAGCAGGTAGTGCGGCCAGAGCACCGCCTGGGCGCGCCGCATGTGGGTATAGCCGGGGATTACGGCGCCGGGATACCGGTTGGCGAGATCGAGCAGGGCCTGCATTACGCCGCTCAGGAGCGAGCGCACGCGGCCGCACTCTTCACGGAGCCAGACGCGCGTGTCGAGCGAAACCTGCTCGTTGCGGCTGCGGCCGGTGTGGATCTTGTCGGCCAGGGCGCCGGCTTTCTCTTTGAGTTTGCGGATGACGAGCGTGTGAACGTCCTCGTCGGTTGCGCCCTCGTAAAAAGAGGGGGCGGCCGATTCGGCGCGGATCTGGTCAAAGGCAGCGACGATTGCGGCGCGCTCTTCGACGGTGAGGATGCCGACCCGCTCGAGCGCGCGGGCGAATGCCTGCGAGCCGCGGATATCGGCATCGATGAGCCGCCGGTCGAAATGGAGCGAGCCGGAAAAGCGCTCGAAGACCTCCGAGGGTCCGGTTTCGAAACGTCCGCCCCAGAGCTTCATTTCGCTTTGGCCGCCAGGGCCCGAACCTTCATGGGCAGGCCGATGAGGTTGATGAAGCCGAGCGCGTCCTTCTGGTCGTAGCTGGCGCCCATGGTGAAGCTGGCGATATCCAGCGAGTAGAGCGAGTACGGGCTCTTCCGGCTGACGGGCTCGATGTTGCCCTTGTAGAGGCGCAGCTTGATTTCGCCGGTCGCCGTCTCGCTCACCTTTTCGAAGAAGGCGTCCAGCGCTTCGCGGAGCGGCGTGAACCACAGGCCGTTATAGACCAGCTCGGCGTATTCCAGGGCGCGCTGCTGCTTGTAGTGCAGGGTGTTCTTGTCGAGCGTGAGGGCTTCGAGCTCGCGGATGGCGAACATGATCAGCGAGCCGCCGGGCGTTTCGTAGCAGCCCCGGGACTTCATGCCGACGAAGCGGTTCTCGACGAGGTCGATGCGGCCGATGCCATGCTCGGCGCCGATCGAGTTAAGCGTCTCCAGCAGTTGGAACGCTTTCATGCGGCTGCCGTTGACGGAAACGGGCACACCCTGCTCGAACCCTATGGTGACCTCGCCGGGCTTCTCGGACGCCTCGGCCGGGCTCTTCGTAAGCATCCAGATTTCGTCGGGCGCGGCGTTGGCGGGATCTTCGAGCGCTCCGCCCTCATGCGAGATGTGCCAGATGTTGCGGTCGCGACTGTAGATCTTGGTGGTGGAGGCGGAGATGGGAACGTTGTGGACGCGCGCGTATTCGATGGCGTCCTCGCGGGAGACGATGGTCCACTCGCGCCACGGGGCGATGACCTGAAGCTGCGGTGCGAGCGCTTTGTAGGTGAGCTCGAAGCGCACCTGGTCGTTGCCTTTACCGGTGCAGCCGTGGGCCAGCGAATCGCAGCCGGTGGCGAGGGCCACTTCGACCTGTTTCTTAGCGAGCAGGGGCCGCGCGATGGAAGTGCCGAGCAGGTACTTGTGCTCGTAGACGCCGCCGGAACGGACCAGCTTCCAAATGTACTCGGAGACGAACTCCTCGCGCATGTCCTCGATGTGGACTTCGGAGGCGCCGGTGTTGCGGGCTTTTTCTTCGAGGCCGGTCAGCTCATCGCCGCCCTGGCCGATATCGCCGCACACCGCGACGACTTCACAGCCGTAGTTTTCCTTCAGCCACGGAATGATGACAGAGGTGTCCAGCCCGCCGGAGTAGGCGAGAGCTACTTTCTTCGGTTTGGTCATAAAGATTTACGGTAACAGACGGGAAGATTCCATTCACCGCCGAGACGCCGGGACGCCGAGTAGAGAAAAGGTATTTGGTTTTCCCGGCGTCCCGGCGTCTCGGCGGTGATCAATTGTTCAGCGTTCATACGCGCGGCTCTGCCAGCAGCATCAACAGCAGCGCTTTCTGCGCGTGCAGGCGGTTTTCGGCCTGATCGAACACGACGGAACGCGGGTGCTCCATGATCGAATCGGTGACTTCTTCGCCGCGCTTGGCGGGCAGGCAGTGCATGAAAACGGCGTCGGGACTGGCCATCGCAAACAGGTCGTCGTTCACCTGGTAATCGCGGAAGGCTCTCTTGCGCTTCACGGCTTCCTGCTCCTGGCCCATGGAAGCCCAGACATCGGTGTAGACCGCGTGGGAGTTCTTCAGCGCGGGCGCGAGATCGTGCGAAATCAGAAGCGAGGCGCCGGAAACGGCCGCAAGGCCCTCGGCCTGGTCGACCACTTCGGGGGTTGGGTTGTAGCCCTCCGGGCAGGCGAGCGCGAAATCCATGCCGAGGCGGAGCGAGGTCAACATCAACGACTGCGCGACGTTATTGCCGTCGCCGACAAAGGTCAGCTTCAGGCCTTTCAGCCCGCCGAAATGTTCGCGGATCGTCTGCACGTCGGCCAGCGCCTGGCAGGGGTGCCAGGCATCGCTCAGGGCGTTGATCACCGGCACGGACGACCATTCGGCGAGACCTTCGACCGTGGCTTGCGCGAACACGCGGGCAACGATGCCGCTGACCCAGCGGTCGAGATTCCGCGCGACATCCTTCAGCGGCTCGCGGACGCCGATGGGTCCTTCCAAAAATACCGAGCTTCCGCCCAACTGGGCCATGGCGATTTCGAAGGTCAGGCGGGTGCGCAGCGAGGGTTTTTCGAACAGCAGCGCTACCGACTTGCCGGCAAGAGCCTGACCGTAATCCCGTGGAGCGCTCTTGACTTCGCCTGCAAGGTCAAGCAGGTAAAGGAGTTCGTCGTCCGTGAGGTCGAGGTCGCGAAGCAGGTCGCTGGTAGACGCTTTCAGAATCTGATTCGGTGTCATGACACTGCCCATCGAGACAACCTCGCTGAATGTTTATTCACCTACGTGAATGATTACACATTCAGGATACGGAATTCAAGCTCGAGGCGGTCTTGTTTTTCCGAGTGGGCACACTCGACCATAACGGTTACCAGGAACTGAAACTGTTCGGCCGGAGTGCTCATCTACTCAGTTAAGATAGAGGTTACCCCGGTGAGATTGATCCTGCTAGTGTTGAGTGCCGCCGCTCTGTTTGGCGCGGGAGAGCCGAACTACGATCGGGCCAAAAGGCTTTTCGATTCCACGGAGTTCGAGCAGTCCCTGACCGTGCTCCAGGGCATTCCGGTGAAGAATGCCGCGGTTTACGAACTGATGGGCCGCAATTTGTACCTGATGGGCGATTTCCGAAAGGCCGCCGACACACTGGAGCAGGCAGCGGACGCCGACCCGAAGAGTTCGGAAATTGCGCTTTGGGCGGGCCGGGCCTTCGGACGGCGAGCCGAGACCGCCACCATGATCAAGGCGCCCTTATACGCGATACGCGCACGGCAGTACTTCGAGAAGGCGGTTCAGTTGGACCCGCGCAACCTGGAAGCGTTGAGCGACCTCTTCGAGTACTACCTGGAAGCTCCGGGGTTCCTCGGCGGTGGCACGGATAAGGCGCAGGACACCGCAGCCAAAATCGCGAGTATCGACGCGGCCGAAGGCCATTCGACTCAGGCGAAACTCGCTGAAAAACGAAAGGAATACTCGAACGCGGAAGAGCAGTTGCGCCGGGCCGTGCAGGTTGACCCCCAAAAAGTCGGACGGTTTGTGGACCTGGCGAGCTTTCTGGCCAAACAGGGGCGATACACGGAAGCCGACCAAATCCTGACGAAGGCGGCGGAACTGGCGCCGAGCAACCCGAGGGTTATCTACGCCAGAGCTGACCTATACGTAAAGAACAAGCGTAATCTAGAACTTGCGAAGGCTTTATTAATGCGTTACATGAGTATGTCCCTCTCCCCCGACGACCCGCCGCGGTCGGAAGCCGCCAAGCTCCTTCGCCAGGCTCAAGGCAGCTAAGCCTCGCGATGTTCCTTGGGGAGGCCTTCAAATTCAGCATTCAGGCGCTGCGCGCCAACCCGGTCCGGTCACTGCTGACAGGAATCGGAATGGTGATCGGAACCGCCTCCGTGATCCTGGTGGTCACGATCTCGCTGACCAGCAGAGATTACATTCTCGAGCAGGTGCAGGGAATCGGTTCCAACATCATCTTCGCGTATTACGTATCCGGCGGCTCCAACAACCCGACGGCCGACGCCGACTACATCAAGATGGCGGATGTCGATGCCATCCGCGATAAACTGCGGTCCGACATCATCGCCGCTACGGGAGTGATGTCGAATTTCGACCGAACGCTCATCGGGGGCCAGGAACGGGACCTGAAGGTGATCGGCACGGACCAGGAGTATCAGCCGGTGCGGAACATCGTCATCAGCTCCGGCCGTTTCCTGGACGCCAACGATTTGGGACAGCGGGAAAAGGTGGCGCTGCTCACGGACCAATTGGCGAAACGCAAATACGGCAGCACCAACGCGGCGCTGAACCAGGTGATCCGGCTTTTCGGCCTTCAGTTCACCGTGATCGGCACCTTCCACGAAAAGGTGGAGACCTTCGGGCAATCCGAGGTGGAGCGCGACACGGTGCTGATCCCCATCACCGTGCTGCGGTACTTCACTCCGGTGGAGCGGATCGACCCGCTCTACGTGCAGGTGCGCTCACCGGGGGAAGTGGACCGGGTCGCACAGCGGGTTCAGGGGATCATCGCGGCGCGGCATCGCCCCGGCGCCACATACCGCGTCGATACGCTCACCGCGATTCTCAATGCGGCCAAGAACATCTCGCTGATCCTCTCGCTGGTGCTGGTGCTGGTCTCGGCCATCACGCTGGTGATTTCGGGAATCGGGATCATGAACATCATGCTGGTGACCGTCACGGAGCGCACCAGGGAGATAGGAGTGCGCCTGGCCGTTGGGGCCTCCGCCCGCGAAATTCTGATTCAGTTTCTGACGGAGGCGATGATGGTGAGCCTCTCCGGCGGGATTCTGGGGATTTTGGTCGGCGTGGCGATTCCCTTGAGCGTGGCGGTGTTTGCGGATATACGGATCCCGATTTCGCCGGTGGCGATCATGGTGGCGTTCGGCGTCTCGTGCCTAGTGGGACTGGTGTTCGGAATCCTGCCGGCAAACCGCGCGGCACGGCTGAACCCCACCGAGGCACTTCGGTACGAATAGCGTTACGTAAGGTTCCTCACCCTTTTGGATTGACCATTTCTGTTCATTCCCATACAATCAGCATTCGGGAACAATAGTTCCCGCGAGGGCCCCCCACCTCTTTTTCTCTCTTCCCTACCCCTCGGTAGCCGTTATCTCCATGTTTCGCAAGTACTTCGCTTTTCTCCAGCCATACCGCCGCGACTACTGCCAGTACCTGGCAGGGGTCGTCCTGCGCCAGGCGCTGGTGCTGGCGGGCGGATATTCGCTCGTGTGGGCGCTGCGAGTCGGAATCCGGCACGTCACGGTGCCGGAGTGGGTCTTCGTGGCGGCATTCATCCTGTTCGATGCGGCGTATTTGCGGCTGGACCTGGGACTGAACTACCTCTTCTCGGCGCGCGTCAGCTATCCGCTGTTCGGCAAGCTGAGGACCGAGGCGCTCGAAAAAGTGCTCGACATGCCGATGGCGTGGCACCAGCGGCAGAGTTCCGGAGAACTGGTCGGTAAGGTCAATAATGGGGTCGGCAAGGTGGTGCAGACCACGGAAGGGGTGAGCCGGGAACTGCTTCCCGCGCTGATCCAGACGGGCTTCAGCCTCATTCCCCTGCTGTGGGTGAGCCCCGTGACGACCCCTCCACTGCTGGTGGCGCTAGGCGTGTTCCTCTGGCTGACGCTGATGGAGAACCGCAGGCGGCGCCCCTTCGCCAAACGCCGGTACGAGGGCTATAACCGCGATTTCGGGCTGTTTTCCGAAAGCGTGCAGGCCATCCAGCCGGTGGTGCAGTACGGGCAGGAGGGGCAGGTCCTTGGGAAATACCAGCGGGTGCAGCAGCGCATCATCAACCACGGTCTGGAAGAAGCGCGGATCGGCACCCGCTTCGGCTTCCGCAGGAACCTGGTGGTTTCGATCGCGCGGCGGGCGTGCCAGGGGGTCTGGATCTGGCAATACCGGCACAACGCGCTCGATGCCGCGATGATCCTCTACCTCAACATGCTGACGGAGCAACTGCTGGCGTCTTTCGCGGGGTACGCCTCGCTGCTCGAGCGTATCTATGAAGGGGTGGAGCCGGCCCGCGCGCTGATCAAGCTGATGGCGGAAAAACCCGCAATCGCGCATGATCGGAGCGCGCCGCGCGTGAAGGTGGCGCGGCAGGCGGGGGTCCGGATGTCGGGCGTGCGGTTCACGTATCCGCGATCCCGGGACGCCGTTTTGAAGGACCTGCACCTCGAAATCGCGCCAGGCACGGTGCTCGGAATCGTAGGCCGCTCGGGCAGCGGGAAAACGACGATTCAGAACCTTCTGACGCGGCTGTTCGACGTGCAGGAGGGGTTGGTCGAGATATGCGGCGAAGATGTTCGAAAGTGGCCGCTCGACCAACTGCGGAGCCTGTTCTCGCACGTCTCGCAGAACGGCGGCGTGTTCTTCTCCGGCACGCGCATGGTGGACGTGATCCGCTTCACCCGGCCGGAAGCCAGCTTTACGGAGGTGGTGAGGGCGGCGAAAGCGGCCTGCATTCACGAGGACATCTGCCGGCTCCCCGCGAAATACCGGAGCCGCATCGGGCAGGGCGGGCTCACGCTGTCGAAGGGCCAGCAGCAGCGGATCGCGCTGGCGCAGGCGCTGGTGGCGATGCAGGACGAGCGGAAGATCCTGGTGCTGGACGAGTTCACGAGCGCGCTCGATAGCGAAACCGAGGAGCGCATCCTGCAAAACCTGGCGCCGTGGCTCGCGGGACGCACCGTGATCATCGTGGCGCACCGGCTCTCGACCGTGCGCAAACTGGCCGACGAAATCATCGTGCTGGACCGGGTAGGAATCGTGGAGCAAGGCACCCACGAGGAACTGATCGCGGCCGGCGGATGGTACGCGGATATGGCCCGGCTGCAAGCAGTCTCCGGAGAAGCCGACCCGCTCGCGGCGCGCCGGCTGCTGGTTCGCGTAGGATAGAGCAGCACTCGCAGACTTCCGATCACTCGACGCGAGGCAATCGCTTCACTCGCTTAGCGCCTCGGTGGGGCGCAAACACAAACAGCGATGCGGCAGGCGGACCGGCCGCAAATTTCCAGACGGTCGTTTCGTCGATGTCGTACAACATCGCCCTTGGGGTATGCACGCTCCTGTGGGTTGTACTCTGACACGGGAGGTGGGACTTGGAGAGTACGCGCAAATCCTCTTCGCCCCCGGCGATGGTCAGTTTCAGCAAGGCGGAAGGTCCGGGACACTCGGCGGTGGGGGCTAAAGCGTCGGAGACGAGGCGGGCTTGGTCCGCCATACCGGATAGGGCGAGGAATTTGGCGACGTACTTCCATTCCACGCCGGCAGGCCGGGGCCGGGGCCGAGGCGTTGGGGCCACGGTTCCGCCGGTTTTTCCGTGTAGAGGCCGGCGTCACGGCAATAGGTCCAGAGCGTTTGCCCGCCGGTGAGCCATTGCCACTGCTGGGCCGCTTTGTTACGCAGATCATAGCGAACCTGACGGCCAGGGCGCGCGAGGGTGATGACGTCGTGAATACCGTCGTCCTTGAAGTGGATGATCGGAGCAGGCGGCTGGTCGCGCAAGGTCCCGCCTGGTGCGAAGCCATAGTGGAGACTGGCCCGTTCGTGGCGGTCGATGGAAACGACATAGCCGCCCAGATAACGAGCGCGGACGGCTGAACTTACTTCACCCAGGAGATTCCGGACGTCCAACTGAGCCAGGACGGGGGATGGCGGGAGAAGGAGCATCGCCCCGAGGCTCAAAACTACGTAGCGTAGATGCGGAGCAAACATAGACGCGACGACCGTGTTTGCGCAGGCCTCCTCACGTTCAGCATAGACCGCAATGCCGGCGGTAACAGTGTCCCCGCCGCGCCGGCTGCCGGTTCGCGTACGATAGAGGCATCGGCCGAATTCCCGCCATTCTCGCTCTTGCATTCGCGGTCTGCGCCGCGCATGCCCAAAGTGTGGAGATCTACTCGCTGCTTCACCGCATGGACCCATTCGGCAAGACGGTGAAGGCGGACCGCGGCCTTTCGACGCGCGAGATCCTTTCGCCGGCAGTCGTGCGCAACGGTTTTGCGTCCTTTCACATTGCGGTCACGCTGCCCTTGGGCGAGAACTACCTGCTGTACGTGGTCACCAACCCGCTGAACGCCTGCCGCGTGGCGCTCTACAAAGAACATTTCGTGAAGACCGGGGACGGCTGGGTGCCGGACCTGCTTACGGAACTGCACCGGCTGCCCGATTTCGGAGTGGTCCCAGACCCCGACGACCACATCGAGGGGCAGACCACCAGGCTTTACCTGCTGGATCTGTGGATTCCGCCGAATGCGGACGCGGCACGGTTCCGCCTGGAGGTTCAACTCAAGGTGGGTACGTGGACCGTGCGGCCGATGGAGGTGCGGGTGATGCCGGCACGCGTCCCGGAACTGCCGCCCGCGGCGGATGTGGCGCTCGCCGCGGTGGAGCAACCAGCGGACGCGACCGTGCTGGATGTGCTGCGCGAGTATTTCGCGGGCGGCCGGCCCGCCGCGCCACGCGAGATCAAAACTACGCGCGACATCATCCGGAGAAATGCCGCGCAGGATGTGGCGCTGGCCGGCGCAAACGATGCCGGCGAGGTGGCGCGCCGCGCCGTGGAACTGTTCGGCGCGAATATGGGATTGGTGCCGCGGTTCCTGGGGCCGGAGTGGTATTTGCGGGTGCAGGATTTTTTGTACGCGAGGGGAAATCTCACACCGAATATAGATCCAGCGCGCCGCTGAAGCGCAGGCGGTACCATTCCAATCTAGCGGCGTCGTTCCTCTCGACGGCGTGGCGGACGTGGGGCGCGTAGTTGATCACGTTGAGCGCCTTCATCACGTCCGCGATCTCCATCACGCCCGGGACGGTGAGCCCGTAGCCGCGGATGAATTCCTGCTTGTTGTCGATGGAGAGATCGTGGAGCGCCAGCGAGAGTTCCCATTCGGGAGCCAGATTGGACGAGCAGTTCTCCCAATCCAGGATCGCCTGGATGCGGCCATCGCCGTCCACGATGACGTTCTTCAAGCGCATGTCGCCGTGGCTGAGCACCGGATGTGCGCGGCCGTCGGCCGCGTGTTCGAGAAGATTGCGGATCCGGTCGAGTTTCGCCGAATCGAACAAGCCGCTGGTCGCAAGCGTGTGAAAACGCCGTTCGATATCCAACTCACTGCGGAGAAAGTCATGCCACGTCGGGTTCCCGGACAACCGCTTTCCGGCGGGGTCGAAGCGGCCGCCATAGCCCTCGGTCCGGATCGAGTTGATGATGGCGGCGCAACGGCCCATGGAACGGATGATGCGCGAGCGGTGGGGGTGCACGGTGGCGGGATGGCCGGCGGCTTTCCGCATCACCATGTAAGACAGCGGATCGTCGCCAATATCGATCACCTCGGGCACCGGAACGCCCAATTCGCGCGCCTTGGCCATGGCCCACTGTTCCTTGCGGTAGGAGTTGAACTTGTGATCTGCGTGGCCGAGCCGCACGATGAACTCGCCGGCGGGATGCGTGACGCAAAAAACGTAATTGCTCAAACCGCCGGTCTGATACACGACTGATCGCGGGGCGCCGCCCAGCACCCTGGTGACGATTTGCCCGGTGAGGTCCTCCGCTTCTTTGCGGCCGGTTTCGGTGACGATTGTGGGCATCAAGTTGTCTCCTGGAGCATTCCCGCGGCACGAAAGAGAAACTCGCCGAGTTCGAAGGACGTCTTCAGACGGATGGTGTGAGCAAGGCCTTTCCAGCTTACGGTAAAGTTACCCACAATGACAGCGAGCCCACATACTGCCAGAAAGGTGTCGAGTTCCGTATCTCCGGCGCCAATCGAACTGGCCAAATCGAAACCCACGTGCGCCGCCATTTGCCGGGCTCCGAAGAGCTTGTCCACGCCGCGGCGGGTGATAAAGTTGTTCCGTTCGGTGTGCTGATACGCCATGCGCTTCTCAGCGGGAAAATCGAGAAGCAGCACGAGCATGCAGATATCGTCGGCCAGCAACCGGTCGCGCAGCTTTTCCGGTTTTACCGCGGTCACGGAAGAGGCGCTGACGTACCGGGCCTTCACCGGGAGGGTCTTTTCGGGGACCGGGGTCCAAATGACTTCCCCCACTCGCCAGTCGCGAGGGTAGTAGAAGAGGAGAATGTCTTCGATGCCGTCGTTCAGGATTGCGTCCACCCCCTCGAGCGCGTGCTCGATCTCCGGCTTCGACAGCGGAAATGCAGCAATCTCTTCGAAGGACATTTCGCCGCGATCGCCGCGGGTGACGTAACCGAGCAGGCTGCCGTTGAGCGTGACTGCGGGGATTGGTGAATTCGAGATGCCGTACCATTCTCTACCGAACGTGCGCAGCACCGAGAGCGGAAAACGGAGCGTATTCAGGACGAACGGGCGGCCGAAATCATGGATCTGCTTGAACCCCATCTCGACGGGCTTCGGAATGTAGATACGACCCTGGTCTTCGTGCAGGGCGGTACCGTCCAGATCGGTCACGACGCCGCCGGCGTGGTCGAAGCGCGAGTGTTCGAGGAACTCCTTCAGGACGCGGTCGATCTCTTCAGGCACGTGCATGGCGGGCGGCCACAAACGAGAGTTGCAGCCGGGTGGCCGAAGCGCGGAAGCTCACATCGCGCGCTCTAAACGCTTCTGTTAAGGAAGGTAAAGCTTTGCGCCGCGGCGTAACACCAGAGGCCCCGGGAGCGTTCTTACGTGCAGAGACGCTGATGAGCTGATTCGATCCAAGGCGAACGATTCACGACCATCACGGCCTAATCAAGAGGAGACAAAACGATGAAAAAGAATTTGCTGATCGCGCTCGCGGTGTGCCTTGCCACGATGGCCGGCCTCTCCGCTCAACCGTACCACACGATTAAAGTGAACCTGCCGTATAGCGTCGTCATCGGCAACACCACGCTGCCCGCAGGGGAGTTTCTCATTTCGGACACGAACGACGGTGGAACATCGTCGCTGATTGTCCTGCGGTCCGAATCGGGTCCCAGCGCCGGCCTGCTGATGCAGCGCACGAAGGAATTTAACTCTTCGGATCATTCGGCCGTCCAGTTGAAAACAGTGAACGGCGCCTACTATTCGATCGGGAGCATTGAGATCAATGGCGCGGAATTTCAGCCGCTGCGCTAATCGCGCGGCGCAATCACAAGGCCGGCCGCTCCGACGATGCCGGAGCGGTCGGCCACCTGCTGTTCGAGGATGGGCACTTCGCGGCCGAGCAGTCCGCGCGACCGCTCCCAGACTTCCTCCCGAAGCGGCACCAGGAGTTCGTCACCGGCATCGGCCACCTGGCCTCCGATAATGACAAGTTCGGGATCGAAGACGTGAAGAAGGCCGGCGATGGCGGCGGCCAGGCCGCGAATCGCTTTGGAAACGATCGCCCCGGCCAGTTCATCCCCCTCGCTTGCGGCTTGAAAGATGGTCCGGCAGGAAAGCAGGTGGGACTGCTCCCGAAAGAGGGTGGTGAGGACGGAAGAGCAGCCGCGATGCACCGCGGACCAGGCTTCGCCCTCGATCGCGCGGGCGGAAAAAACAGTCTCCAGGCAGCCGCGATTCCCGCAGGTGCAGACTGCGCCATCGGGCTCTACGGTGATGTGGCCGAGGTGGCCGGCCACTCCGGAGCGGCCGCGCAATAGCCTGCCGCCGGCAAGCACCGCGCCGCCCACTCCCATTCCCAGCAGCAGCATGATGGCGTGCTCGCGATCGCGGGCGGCCCCCCAGACCATTTCGCCGGCCAGGGCCACACGCGCATCGTTGTCGGCGAAGACGGGAATCTCGAGTGGAAGGCCGACGACGTCGCTGAGGCGCAGGCCTTCCAGAAAATGCAACGGGCCGGGCAGGGTTTCAACCACGGTGCTATCGGGGTTGATGGTTCCCTTGCAGCCGATTCCCGCCCCGGCGGGAGGAGCGGTCGCCTCGATCAGCCACTGAATGGCCTGGCGGAGCGACGGCAGAAACGTTTCGAGATCGCCGGGCGTCTCGATGGTGCGGGAAGCCAGGATGGCGCCGTCGGGACTTACCATGCCCGCCCGGGTCTGAGTCCCTCCGATATCGATTCCGAGTACGACCATATACTCCCTTCAGACGCCGGTAACTTTCCAGCCGGCATCCACCGAAATAACTTCGCCGGTGATCGACCGCGAATCGGAGCCGAGCAGGAAGATGGCGGTGCGGGCCGCATCGCCGGCTTCCACAAGGCCGCCGGCCAGCGGCTGCTTCTTGCGGATGAAGTCGTTGACTTCGCTCTCCGGCGGCATGCCCGCGCTGGCGGGGGTCCGGACGAATCCTGGAGCGATCACATTCACGCGGATCTGGTGCGGTGCGTAATAGGCGGCCATCGCGCGGCTCATGGCGACGATTGCGCCTTTGGCAGCGGCATAGGCGTGAGTCGCGAAATGGCGGGGCTCGGGCGCATCGGTGAGAACGCTGCCGGTGTTCAGGATGACGCCGCGGGTGCCGTCTTCCGGGACCTCCTGCTGGAGCATGCGGCCAAGGACGGCCCGGCACATCCGGAAGGTCACATCGAGGTTGCGGGTGAAAGTCAGCTCCCAGCCTTCATCGGTGCACTCATGGACCGGTCCGTCGCCGAAGCGGCGGCCGCTGAGCCCGGCGGCGTTGAACAACGCATCCACGCGCCCGAACCGGGAGAGGCATTGGGAGAGGACGGAAGCGGCCGCACCTCGGGAAGTCAGGTCGCCTGTCCAGAGTTCGGCGCCCGTTTCGGTGGAAAGTTCCAGGCCGGATATCTCGTCGAAGGTCGCGACCAACAACCGCGCCCCCTCCACCACGGCCATGCGCGCCGCGGCGGCGGCAATTCCGGTGGACCCAGTGACGATCAGAGTCTTCCCCAGCAGGTTCGTCAACTCTTCCAATGTAACGCGGAACACGGCACGCGTTCCGGTTGTCGGAATTTGCTTCCGGACGGGTCAATGGGAGTGGCGGGCCGGTTCAGGTTTGACGGTTCAAACGTGGTCAACCCCGATGGCTTCGAAGTGGGCGCTCAACCGCTCACGATTTCCCGTTTATGCCCACCTCGGCGATTCGGGCGTGATATGGCCAAGTACCCGACCAGTGGGCTTGGCGCCCCGGCAGAACCTTCTGGCGGAAATACCGGTTCAAGCAGCACAAGCGAACGTTTTTTGTTTCTCCTTCCCGAATCAAATGGCGCCATGCCATCGTCGCGCGCCACTCCGAATAACGAATGGGAGCAAGATTACAGACCGCTGCTACTCCGCGGTGAGCGCCGCCGCCAAATAATGGAGTTCGGACTCTACCTCCGCCGGATCGGCCACGGTATCCGCGATCTCCTGGCGAAAGAGTTCGCGATACCTCTTCCGAAGTCTGTGAATGGCCACCTTGAGCGCTCCCTCTGACGTGTTCATGTCGCGAGCCAATGCCGCATAGGGCGCATCTGACTGGCCGAGAAGGAAGACTTTCAACCGTTCGAAATGCTCCGGCCGGCCGTGTTGGACGAACTCGTCCCGCAATCTCTCCACGACCCGGTCGAGGACCGAAAGCGCCCAGCGCCGCTCGAAGATGCGCTCGGGCGTCTCGTCGTGCGCAGGCTCGCGTAGGTAGCGGTCTTCGCCGGACGAGAATTCAAGGGGGACAAGCTGCCCGCCGCCGCGCTTGCGCGCGCGCTGGCGATCTTCCTCGTCGGCGACAAAGAATTTCAGGGAACTCAAAAGGAAAGAACGGAATCGGCCTTTTTCTGGGTCGGCGCGATCGAGATATCGTCCCCCCAGCACGCGCGTGAAGAATTCCTGCGTGAGATCCTGCGCCTGGTCGGCCGCATATCCGCGCCGGCGCAGATAGGCGTACAACGGATACCAGTAGTTCTCACACAAAGAAGCCAGGGCGGACCGGGTTTCCTTCCGCCGTGGATCGCCGGCAGCGACTACCAGGGTCCATCGCGTCGTAGGAAATCGGGATGCTCCGGGCAGCGTGTGCATGGTCTCGCCATTCGCCATAATCTGATCCTCACAAGCCTTCCGCTACAGCGAATAAGGAATCGGGAAAGCAAAGGTTACAGCGCCATCGCTAAAGGCTGGCGTACTCCGTTTGGGCGAGTTTCAGAATCGGGACGTCGGGGTCCGCATCCTTCCAGAGTGCGAGGAAGGTCTCATAGGCGGCTTTCGCCTTGCCCTTGTCCCCTGACGAAGCGTAAGTTCTCCCGAGTTGCAAGTGCGCGAGCGCACCGATCGGATCCAGGCCCACAAGGCCGCGATGATCGAGGATCTTCTTAAATTCGGCCGCCGCTTCCGCGTAACGGTGCTCGGCCATGAAAGCCTCGCCACGCACATAGGCCGAGTGCAAACCGCCGAGATAGAAATGATCGAAGTTGAGGCCATTCACGGCCAGCTCATATTGCCGAGCGATTTCGAGGCGCTCCACGCTATCCGCGGGCTTGCCCCGCCCCAGTGCGGCTAACCCGCGAAGAACCGGTACGTAGGTAAACTTAACGAAAGTATCCTCCGGGAACCGCTTTTCCAGATCGCCGGCGAGCGCCTCTGATCGAGAATAGCCTCCCGAAAGACCGAGGGCTAAGCCGGCGGCGTATTGGACGTCCCTGCCCTTGGAAAGCTCGAGCGCCGCTATGGAGCTCCTTTTTCCTTCGCCGCCATTCCCGCAAATCGCTTCCCACATCGCTCGCGCCGCCCGGTAACTCGCTACCACCTCGTAGTTCCCCTCTTGTAGGGCTAGATCCACGGCGCGGCTCGATGACCGGCGGGCGGCCTGTAACCGGCCGGAACGAGCCAGAGCGAGAGCCTCCGCATGAGCAATCATGTGTTCCGCTCCATGCTTGCCCCGGGCCAGAGCCACTACCCGATCCATCTGGTCCTTGTCACCCTTTAACGCCGCGAGGTTGTATCGCATCACCAGAAGTAAACGTCCGTCCAGCTTGCGTTCGGATGCCCGCTGAAGAGTGCTCTCGGCTTCGGGGAAGCGGTCGAGGAAAAAATAGCTGGACGCGAGATTGTTGTATGCAAAGATAAAGTCGGGATCGGCCGCAAGTTTTTTTTGGGATGCCTCAATCGCCCTTTCAAATCGGCCTGTCCCATTGCTAGAAAGGCCCGCTAACAAATCCAAGGCACTCGGGTCCGCTCCGCGAGGGTACGTCTGAAACCACAACTCGAGGGTTTGGTACGCCTTTTCCAGATTTCCCGTCACCTGCCTGTGGTAGGTAAAGTCTATGAAAAACTTCTCCCGGTCGCTGACGCGATCCCGCAGGCGCCAGGCTTTTGTGGTGCTCTCAGCCGACAACACGGACTGTCCTGTGGGTGCATACGACAGCCCCAAATTCGCGTAGGCCATCGCGAATTGGGGATCAATTTCGACAGCGCGACGGAAGAAAGGCAGAGCCCCCCCGGTGGATACGTTCACCTTCATTCCGGTGCTGTAAGCCTTTAGAGCGTCGAGCGAAAACGTAGTGGCCTCCGCCAGCGGCGTGGAGTGCTTTTCCACCGTTGCAAGCGATTCGCCCACTCGAGTTCTGAACCTGCGAGCGATCTGGCTTAAGATATTGAGGACATCCTCCCGCCTGGCTGCCTGAGCCTGCTCCTGATCAAGGATATTTCCGGTGCTGCAGGTTTTGGCTTGCAAGCCCACAACGTATTGGCTTCCGAGGTTTTCAATTGAGCCTTGCAGAACCGCAGCACTCCCGGTTCGCTCGCAGACTTGCCGAGCGGTTTCAGGAGTCAGCCTTGCATCTTTTGGCTGACCCATCAGAGCCAGCGTCTGCTGAACCTGCTGATCCCCGATCAGACTGAGAAACGGCGATTGCTGAAGCTCTACCGACAGCCCCTGGCGAAGCGTCTCGTCAAATACCGGATCGCCGGTCTTGTTCTCGAATTCCGCGAGAACGATAGTGTCCTTCTCGGTCAGCTTGGGTCTCGACGCGGAATGCGAAAGCGCCCAGGCCGTCACTCCACTCAAAGCGAGAACTACGACTCCCGCGGCTGTGGCGAGGGCGGCCAGCCTGTGCCGGCGGAGAAACTTGCGCCCCCGGTATAGCCGGCTCGGCGGCGAGGCCAGCACGGGCCGGTCTTCCATGTGCCTCTGGATATCGGCTGCGAGGTCTGCCACCGACCCATAGCGCCGCTCCCGCGTCTTCTCCAGGGCCTTCATGGTGATCGAGTTCAAGTCGCCGTCCACCAGGCGGCGCAACGAAGCGGGGTCGGTCTGGCGGCGCGCAGCAATGTCGCTCGCAGCCGCGCCCATGGAGGTCAGCTTTCGCGGCAGCGACGGCGCTTCATCCTCGCGAATGATCCGGAGCATTTCCGCTAAACCGGCGTTGCGCAGCGTGGCTGTATCGAACGGCACAGCTCCGATCAGCAACTCGTACAAGAGCACGCCGAGAGAATAGACATCGGTGGCCTCGTCGATGTCGCCAGTCATCGTGTCGGCCTGCTCGGGGCTGGCGTACTCCGGTGTTCCGACGATCTGGCCAAACTGCGTGAGCAACGTATTCTCTACGGCCCATTTGTCGGTGGCTTTGGCGATGCCGAAGTCGATTACCTTAGGAACCGGCGCGCCGTCCTGCTCCGCCACAAGCACATTCGACGGCTTCAGGTCACGGTGGATCACGCCCTTTTGATGGGCATGTTGCACCGCGCGGCAGACCGCGAGGAATAGCGCGAGCCGCTGCCTCGTGGTCATCCGCTCGCGATCGCAATACTGGGTAATCGGCGCCCCCTCGATGTACTCCATTACGAAGTAGGGGCGCCCGTTGGCGGTCGCGCCGGCGTCGAAGATTTGGGCGATGTTTGGGTGGTCCATCATCGCCAGCGCCTGGCGCTCGTTATGGAAGCGGGCCAGCACCTGGGCGGTATCCATGCCTACCTTCACCACCTTGAGAGCCACGCGCCGGCGAATGGGTTCACTCTGCCCGGCGAGATAGACGGTGCCCATGCCCCCTTCGCCTAGAGGTCGAACCACGCGATACCGGCCGAAGTCGTCATCACCCGCCCCTACCGCCGCATCGATGATGCGGGTTCCGGATTCGTCCGCTCCAACCGAACTCTCGAATGCGCCCAGGATCAGACACTTCGGACACAGTCCGGCGGGGTCGCCTGAACCCAGTTGCTCTCCACACTGAGGGCAGTTTGGCATTTCAAACCCGAGGCGTGGGCCTATTGTACGCCCTTCGTCCCGGAGGCTTTTGTCCCTTTCGCGCAGACGCTGTAACCTTCAGCGCCACCATTCCTTATTCGTGGTAGGCGAGACGGATTCGGCTTCGGACGTTGCCGTAATTCCAGCTCCGCACGCAGTGATTATCCTTAAAGGTATTCACATGACTCACTTTCAGATCGAAACCGAGATCAACGCTTCGCCCGAACTCGTCTGGGCAACCATGCGCGATGTCGAACGATGGCCGGAGTGGACCCCGACAGTGAGGAGCGTGCGGCTTCGGACGCCGGGTCCGCTTGCAGTAGGATGCTGCGCCCTGATCCGGCAGCCCAAACTACCTCCGGCACTGTGGCGCGTCACCGAACTCGACGATTCAGATCGCAGCTTCACTTGGGTGAATTCGGCGCCTGCCCTGCGCGTCATCGCGAAACACTGGGTTGAACCCAGCGGCGAAAAGAGCCGTGTTACTCTCTCGCTCTCCTTCGAAGGACTGTTGAGCCGACCACTCGCATTCGTTACGCGCAATCTGAATAACGAGTATCTGGCCTTGGAGGCGCGAGGTCTCAAATCCCGCGCCGAGGGAGGCTTGCCTGAAGCAGCCATACAGCGGCACCCCACTGCCGGAAAATGAACTCGCCTTGGCAGGGCCGCATGGTTCAGCGCGAGACGGGTGATAATCCAGGAGCTTTTTCCCACGCTTCCCGCGAAGAGTAACACGGCGGCCAACATGAACTGAATCCCGCTGCAGCGCAAGGTCGAGAGGAACAGAGCCGTGCGCCCTCGATGTACTCCATTACGAAATAGGGGCGCCCCTCTGCGGTCGCGCCGGTATCGAAGATTTGAGCGATATTCGGATGATCCATCATCGCCAACGCCTGGCGCTCGTTATGGAAGCGGGCCAGGATCTGGGCGGTATCCATGCCGACCTTCACCACCTCAAGAGCCACGCGCCGGCGAATGGGTTCACTCTGCTCGGCGAGATAAACGGCGCCCATGCCCCCTTCGCCCAGAGGTCGAAGGACACGATACCGGCCGAAGTCGTCATCACCAGCAGCGCCTTCCGCTGTATCGATGGTGCGGGTTCCGGATTCGTCCGCTCCAACCGAACTCTCGAATGCGCCCAGGATCAGACACTTCGGACACAGTCCGGCGGGGTCGCCGGAACCCAGTTGCTCTCCACACTGAGGGCAGTTTGGCATTTCAAACCCGAGGCGTGGGCCTATTGTACGCCTTTCGTCCCGGAGGCTTTTGTCCCTTGCGCGCAGACGCTGTAACCTTCAGCTCGGCGATTCCTTATTCGTGGTAGGGCGAGACGGATTCGGTTCCGGGCGCCTGATCGAAAAACCCGAAAGGAGATTCACCATGAAACGCAGCACTATCGCAAAGACTTTCACATTGGCCGCAGTCACGGCACTCGCTCTGAGCGTAGCGCCCACCGCGAAGGCCGACGACAAAGGATGCTCAAACGCTTCCCTTAATGGCACCTTCGCCGTCACAACCACCGGATTCAATGTCGCCGCGCCCGCTCCAGTCGGCCCGGCGTTTGCCCAGGTCAGCACGCAAGTCTTCGACGGGAGGGGCGGCACCACCAACGCTGGAATGTCAAACTCCAACGGCACGGTAGGACAAGCAAACAACGTGGGCACATACACCGTGAATCCTGATTGCACCGGCACCTTCACGCTGGTTGGCCGTTTGGGTACGGCTAACTGGTTCTTCGTGATCGCTGACAACTGGAACGAAATTCGGGCCATCTGTGTGGACCCTTATGCCGTCCTTACTAAAATCGGACGGAGGATATATCCAGGACGAAACATGTGAACGCCTGAGCCATGCAGAGCAACAAGACCTCGTGGTGGGGAGGGCCGATGGCCCCGGCCCCACCCGTCACCTGAGGCCGCATCTCTTCCGAGCGCGTCACCCGCTGTTGGCGACCGCCCGGCTGAATCGTACTGATAGCGCCGGGATACGCCCGCATCGCAATCCGCCTGTTGCGGCCCGACTTTGGCATCGGCGAGTCCGGGTGCAGTTCACTAAGCGCAGTATCACTCACGCGGAGAAGCGATGCCGAGCAGAGGGTTTTGACTCCGTTTCTCCCAGCGCGGGCGAGCCTGCCATTGCACAAACTGCACGCTCTGGCGTGTGGCCCTCAATTGTTCCGAGCGACAGTGGCGATTAGAAATGAGAGGCACCATGGTTCTGGTGTGAGCCATCCGGCCGTGTCGCCGTTCCGTACATGTGCTTTGCCCGCAAGCTCCTGGGTCAGCGCATCCGGACAAACTCGCAGCCATTCTGTAAACGTCGTCAGCCGATGCCGACGCGGTGCAGTTTCATCAGGTTGGTGGTGCCGGGACGGCCTACCGGCTGGCCGGCGAGGAATACTACGAGCTCTCCGCGCTGCAGATGACCGCCATCGACCATCTTCCGATCCATCTGCGCCAGCATCTCATCGGTATTGGAGACGTCGGGCGCAAGGATCGGCGTCACTCCGTAATTGATGGCCAACTGGCGCGCGGTGGTGTCGTGGGGCGTGATGGCGTAGACGCCGACGGGCGGGCGGTAGCGCGAAACGAGGCGGGCGCTCGAACCGGTGGATGTGAAGACCACGATGGCCGCGGCTTTGGAATCGCGCGCCGCGTGGTAGGCCGCATCCGCCAGGATCTCCGGGTTGGCGGGCTGGGGCGAGTGCGGCGGGTCCTGGTAGCCTTTGCTGCGCAGAGATGCCTCCGATTCGGCGGCGATGCGGGCCATAAACTTCACGGCCTCCACCGGAAACTTCCCAATGGAGGTTTCGGCCGAGAGCATGACCGCGTCGGTGCCGTCGTAAATGGCGTTGGCCACATCGCTCACTTCGGCGCGGGTGGGGGTGGGGCGCTCGATCATGGATTCGAGCATCTGCGTGGCGGTAATGACGAACCGGGCCTTGCGCCGGGCGCGGCGGATAATGGATTTCTGAATGCGCGGGACACGCTCGAGCGCGGTTTCGACGCCCAGATCGCCGCGCGCCACCATGACGCCGTCGGTGACATCGAGAATGGACTCGATGTTCTCCGCGCCCTCGGGCTTCTCGATTTTCGCGATGATCGAGACGGGCCTGCCGCCGAGGCGGTCGCGGAGTTGGAGCACGTCTTCGGCGCGGCGCACGAACGAAAGCGCGACGAAATCCACCCCGGCGTTCAGGCCGAAATGAAGATCCGCCAGGTCTTTTTCGGTAAGCGACGGAATGCTGATGACGGAGCCCGGGAGGTTGATCCCCTTATGGTCGCCGATGACCCCGCCGCTGACGACTTCGGTGCGGACGGCGACGCCATCGCTGGCGACGGCCCTCAGTTCGGCAACACCGTCGGCGAGAAGAATGCGGTCGCCGGCCTGCACGTCCTGCGCGAAACGGCTGTACCCCGTCGATGCCTTCTCGCAATCTCCGACGATCGGCTCGGTGGTGATGATGAAAGTGGCGCCCGTCTGCAGCGTGCAGCAACCGTCCTGGAAACACCCGAGGCGAATTTTTGGGCCTTGCAGATCGAGCAGTATGGCAACGTGAACGCCGGCAGCTCTCGCGGTGCAGCGGACCGCCGCTATGCGAGCTTCGTGATCCTCGCGCGTGCCGTGCGATGCGTTCAGTCGGAATACGTCTACACCCGCGCTCAAAAGTTGATCGAGCATACCGGGAGCGTCTGTAGATGGACCGAGCGTGGCAACAATTTTGGTGTTTGGCATCCCTCCGTTCTATTGTGCCAGAGTGCGGGTAATCCAACCCGCAAGCATTTCGAGAACAGAGGGTGAGAGCGTCTCCTCCAGCTTGCCGTACTCGGCTATGGTGCAATCCTTGCAGTGCTGGAAGAGATGGTTGAGGCCGGGCAGTTCGGCGATGGTGAAGTTCTGGTTCCCTGCCTCCGCGAGTGCCGCGGCGATGGCGGGAAGATTCTGCCGCGGTGAGACCTGTAGGTCGCGGGATCCGTTCAGCGCAAGCACGGGCACCACAACTTTGCGCAGCGTCGCGGCGGGATCGTAAAACAGGAACGACCGCAATTCCGGCGACGCGATGGAGGCGAACTGGGCGGCAATCATGGAATCGCGGGCGGCCATCTGCTTGCGTTGCTCTTCGGGCGCGGCGGCCTTGAGCCGCTCCCATCCTGCTTTCATCTTCTCGGTGGCGTCCTTCTCGTCTTTGCTGTCGCGAACCGCATCGATCATCATCTTCTGCACCACCCGGTTTTCGGCTATGGTGCCGGAGGCCGCGCCTGCCGCGCGTGCGATGAGTTCGCCCTGCAAATAGAGCACCTGTTCGCCAGTGACTCCGGTGCCGGCCAGCATGACCACAAAGGCGATGCGCGGGTCGCGCGAGGCGGCGAGGGGCCCTACGATCCCGCCTTCGCTATGGCCGATCAGGCCGATGCGCGACCCATCGATCTCCTTGCGGCCGCGGAGAAACTGCACTCCGGCAAGGACGTCGCCCGCCATATCGTCGAGCGTCGCGCGGCTGGAACTGCCGGTGGACTTGCCGACGCCGCGATCGTCCAGCCGGAGGACGGCGATGCCGCGGCGCGTGAGGAAATCGGCAATGACGAGGAAGGGCTTGTGGCCGAAGAGAGTTTCGTCGCGATCCTGCGGGCCGGAACCGGTGATCAGCAGCGCGGCGGGGAACGGTCCGGCGCCCTTGGGGAGCGTGAGGGTGCCGGCAAGGTGGACAGGGCCGTTTTCATATGCGACGTCTTCGGCGTTGTACGGAAATGGCGGCTTGGGCGTTTGGGGCCGGTTGAGCGCTTCGACGTGCTCCACGCGCCGGAAGGTCAGCGGTAAGGCCGCCCCCTGGGTGAAGGTACCGCTGATCTCATTGCCGTCCGCGTTGAGCGTGCCGTCGAACGAGGCGTGCAGGTTCGGAAGCTCGACGTGCAGCTTGCCTTCCTGGAAGGTGGTGACCTGCACGGGCAGTCCCATCGCGCCCTGGTCAATACTGTCGAGTTTGGAACTGAGCGAGCCGTTTGCCTCTTTCGTGACATGCAGGCCGATTCGCAAGGAGATGGCACCCGCCTTGAGCGTGCCCTGCCAGGTGCCTTCGACATCGCCGGACTGCGCCCAGAGGGGCGCCGCCAGCAGCAGGCACAAAGCCAGCCGGATCATGGGCCCATTGTCCTACGAATCACGTTTCCGCGCTGGGGTACGATTGCGGTGCGGGCGGATAGAGGAAGCGTGCTTCCTCGTGCGCGGTCGACGGGTGAACCTTTCGTCTGTCCCCCTCGTACCGTGTGCAGAAAAAAATGCGTCTGTCCCCTTTTCCCCTTTTCCCTCCCTTTTCCCTCCTTTTCCCTCCTTTTCCCTTTTCCCCCACCAGAGGGGTTCAGTCCACCTTTCTCCCCCTTTTCCCCCCCTTTCCCCCTTCTACGGCGCGGCGTGGCAGATGAAATCGATGCCCATGCGGGCAGCTTCGGTCCAGGTGGTGGCCTGCACGTGGCCGATCACCCGCGCTCCGTCTTTGTGGGCCTCCTCGATGGCGGCGCGCACGAGATCGGGCGGCATATCCTGGTAGACCTTGATGAAATCCACTCCGGCTTTCGCCTGCCAGTCCACTTCCGCGCGCACTTCGGCCTCGGTATTCACGGGGGCGTAGATGGCGTGCCGGAAGGAGCCGGTGTTCAGAATGCGGCCGGCGGTGAGAATTTCAGGTCCTTCGATTACGCCGCGGGCGATCATACCCCGAACCGTGACGATGGGTTCGGTGGCATCGCCCGTGTCCCGGATCGTCGTGATGCCGTGGTCGAGCAGGGCGCGGAACAACTTAAGCGCGGTATCGCGATCGAACACCGGCATCGGCCTGCCGTCCTCGTCGAGCGGCGGGAACAGCGCGTGGACGTGCATATCGATGAAGCCGGGGACCACGTAACGGCCCGACAGATCGACGACGGAGGCGCCGCGGGGCGGATGGTACCCGGAAGCCGGGCGGACGGACTGGATGCGGCCGGACGCGATCCCGATGGCCTGGTCCGGCTCCACGGCGCCGCGGATTACATCGATGACCGCGACATGATTCAGGACCAGCAGCGCGGCGGCGGCAAGCATGGCTATGGACGCGCTCCGGCTCTACCTTGGCCTGCGGCGGCGATGGTAGTGAACCGGCCTCCGGGCAGAGGGACGGCGGCCCGTGGAAGAAGCACTCCGCGCATCAGCCCCCAGAATACCAGCCGGGCGCGGGAAGCCGGGGCGGTCAATGGAGACCTCGGTGATTCCTGGATAACGGCCATCGAATTCGGCCCGAACCGCGCGCGCCGGCCCGATCAGGACCAGCACCGGGGGTTTCTCATAGAAGTACTTCCTGAGGACGCGGTTGGCCTCGGCGACGGTCACGCGATTCATGCGGGCGAAAAGGCGATCGACGTCATCTCGACCGAGCCCGTAAAGGCTCATTTCGCCGAGAAGGTCCGCAAGCTCTCCGGAGGTCTGAAGGTTGTCAGAGGGGTAGGAAGCCTCGATGTAGGTCTTGGCAGTCTGAAGCTGCCGTGCCGTGATGCCCCTGGCGGCGAATGCCCGCAGGGTTCGGAGAGCGAGATCGATGGTGCGCTTCGTGTTCGCGGTCGCGGTGTAGCTGTAGATCGTGATCGCGCCGGCCATGCGGTCCTCTTCGACATCGGAGTAAGCCCCGTAGGTGAGACCGCTCTCCACGCGTAGCCGTTCGTTCAGCAGAGACGTGAACCTGCCGCCGAGAATGTTGTTGACCAGCCACAAGGGGATGCGGTCGGAGTTGTCGCGGCCGATCCCGGGGAATCCGATGACGAACTGGGTCTGGGTGGCATCGGGCTTATCGACAAGAAGCATGCGCGGGGATTTCTGCGCGCCCGAGGGCAGCGGCTTCAACCACTGGTAACGGGTTCCCGCCGGCAGGCCGCGGAACGCACGCGCCAGGACCGCCTGCATACCGTAGCTGCGGAACGGGCCGACGGCGACGACCGTGACGTTTCGGCCGACATACAGCCGGCGATACTGCCGCTCGACATCGGCGCGGGTGATGCGCCGCAGCGAGAGTTCGTCGCCCAGGAACGGGCGGCCGTACGGATGCGGCGGACGGAAAAAGAAGGAATTGAAGTACTGCCAGATGGCGTCCTCGGGCGAGTCCTTGCGGCTCCGGGCGATCTCGATAGACTGCCGGATTTGCCGCTGAATTTCGGTCTCCCGGAAGGCTGGCTGCAGGACCGCGCCTTGCAGAACTTCCACGGCTTCTTCGGCGTGGGCCGGCAAAACGTTGAGCGCGACGGTGGTGGATTGCGCATCCACGTAGGTATCGAGGTGCGCTCCCAGAAAATCCACGGCGGAGGCAAACTCGCCGGCCGTCTGCGCACTGGTGCCCCGGGTGAGGAGGCTCACGACGACCGCGGAGAGCCCTGCCAATCCGGACGGGTCCGATTCCGCGCCGCCGCGCACGATCACCCGCAAACTCAACAGGGGCGCATCGGCCTTCGGCATGAGATAGAGCGTGGCGCCGTCAGGCAGCACTTCCCGGGTAAAGGGAGGCAGCCTTACGGGGCCTGGCTGCGCCGCGGCACAAACCGCCAGGAGCAGTGCGAGACCGGCCGCTTTCATTGGGCCTTCTCCGCGCTCGAAGAAAGCGGCAGCGGTTTGAGGGTGGCCACCGTCCGGTTGTTCACGGAGAAGTACTTCGCAGCCACCCGCTGCACGCCGGCGATGCTTACCCGCTCGATATCGTGCGGCGCGGAGAAGAATTTCCGGTAATCACCAAAAAAGATTTCGTAAGTACCGAGCCAGTCCGCCTCTCCGGAATTGGAGGCAATTTCGCCGGCGTAGTCGGTCAGCAGCCGGTTTTGCGCGGCTTCCAGTTCGCGCCGCGACACGGGCGAGTTCCGGAGGCGCTCCAGTTCGTCGTCCAGAGCCCGGTCGGCGAGGGAAATGTCGGCTCGAGGCTTCAAATCCAGGCTGACGATCAGTTCGCCGGGGTCCAGGCTCAGGCGCTGCCAGGAGCTTACCCCGGTGGCAACCTGCTCGCCGCGCACCAGGCGGCGGTACAGGCGCGAACTGCGGCCGGATGTCAGGATGGCGCGGGCAACCTGGAGCGGCCAGTAGTCGGCGTCGGTAGGGGGCGGCACATGGAATCCGATCAACTGCTGGGCAGCCTGCGCGGGCCTTTCGACCTCGATCCGCCTCTCGTCGTGCTGCTCGGGCTCGGCGGGACCCACCGGAGGAGGAACGGGGTGCGGCGGGAGCGAGGCGAAGTTTTTCTCCACCAGCCGGAAGAAGCGGTTCGCGTACACATCGCCAACCGCAACCATCACGCAGTTGTTGGGCGCATAGCCCTCCCGGAAGTACTCGCGCAAGTCGTCAATTGTCCAGGATCGGATGTCCGGGGCGGAGCCCAGCACCGGCCACCGGTAAGGATGGGTCGTATACAACGCGCCATAGAGTTGCTCCAGCAGAAACCCGGTGTTGTCGTTCTCGACGGTGGAACGCCGCTCGGACATCACCACTTTTCGTTCGGATTCCACCATGGCCGGGTCGAACCTGAGGCGGCCCAGGCGGTCCGCCTCCATCGAGAGGATCAGGGGGAGGGCCGACCGGGTGAACCAATCCGAGTACACCGTCACATCGCGCGTGGTGTACGCGTTGTTGCTCCCTCCGTTCCGCTCCATCACGAGGTCGAACTTGCGCGGGCCGTAGTTTTCCGACCCGTTGAACATCATATGTTCCAGGAAATGCGAGAGGCCGGTGATTCCCGGATGCTCGTTGCGCGATCCGATACGGAAGAAGAGGTAAAGGGCGACTTCGGGAATGTCGTGATTCTCGCGAACCAGGACTTTCATCCCGTTCCGGAGCGTGTGAACGGCGACCGGAACCTCGCCGGTGGCCGCCGGCGCGATTCCGGCCAGGAGAATCAGAAGAGGAAGACCAACCCTGAACATGAACGCAATTTAATCTTGCCAGATCGTTTTCGGAGAGGCGGGCGATCTGCGTACAATTTCGGCCGGCGTGGTAATGGCGACGTGCTGGAACTGACCGGTCCGGCGAAACGTTGTATGCTGGCGGGTTGCTGCTCCGGGTCCAGAAAGTCACCAAACATTATGGCGGCGTAACGGCGCTGCGGGATGCCTGTTTCGAGCTGCGGGCAGGCGAAGTGCACGCACTGATCGGCGAGAACGGCGCGGGAAAAAGCACGCTGGCGAAGATTATCGCGGGTTCGGTCCGGGCGGACCGCGCGGAGATCGAAATCGACGGCCGGCGGGTGGAGATCGCCTCGCCGCTCGACGCCCAGCGCTTGGGCGTGGGCATCATCTACCAGGAATTGGACCTGTTCCCCAACCTGACGGTCGGCGAAAACCTGGTGATCGGGAACCTGCATTTCCCAGAGGGGGCCCTGGTAAAGCGCAAGCGGATGGAGGCGTTTTGCCGGCCGTTTCTGCAGCTGGTAGGGCTCGATTGCGGGCCGGACGAGATGGTGGCGGACCTGCCGGTGGGCCGCAGGCAGATGGTGGCGATCGCCCGCGCGCTGAGCATGGAGGCGCGGATTCTGCTGATGGACGAGCCGACGAGTTCGCTCTTCGACGATGCGGTGGAGCGGCTGTTCGGGCTGATCCGGGCTCTCAGGGAGCGCGGAGTGGCGGTGGTGTACGTTTCGCACAAGATGGAGGAGATGTTCCGCATTTCGGACCGGATCACGGTCCTGCGCGACGGGGAAATGGTGAGAACGCTGGAGACGGCGGCGACGAACGCGGCGGAGGTGATCCGGCTGATGGTGGGGCGGGCACTCCAGGTGGCGGAAAGACCGGAACGAACGCCGGGCGAGGTGCTGCTGCGGGCCGAGGGGCTGACCACGCGGAAGCTGCGCGGAGTGTCGTTCGAGCTGCGGCGGGGAGAGGTGCTCGGGGTCGCCGGGCTGGTAGGCGCGGGGAGAAGCGAGTTGGGGGCGGCGCTCTGCGGGCTGGACCGGGTGACGGGTGGAACGCTGAAATGGGCAGGCCAGGGGGCCAACCCTACTATTTCCCTGCTGCCGGAGGACCGGCGGGAGCAGGGGCTCATGATGGATATGACCGTCACCGAGAACGTCACGCTGGCGGCGCTACGGCGGTTTGCGCGATTCGGCATCCTGCGGGCGCGCGAGGAAGCGCGGGCACTCGAGCCTCTGGTCCGGCAACTGGCGCTGGATTGTCCTTCGATGGACGCGCCGGTATCCACACTCAGCGGCGGCAACCAGCAGAAGGTGCTGCTGGCGCGCTGGCTGCTGGTCAACCCCGACGTGCTGTTCCTGGACGACCCGACGCGCGGCATCGACGTGGCGGCGAAACAGGATATCTACCGCATCGTCGACGCGCTCGCGGCGGCTGGAAAGGGCGTCATTCTGGTGAGTTCTGAGCTGCCGGAACTGCTGCGCTGTTCGGATCGCATCCTGGTGCTCTGCGAAGGCCGGATGACGGCGGTCTATCGCTCGCAGGAGGCGACGCA
This sequence comes from Bryobacterales bacterium, assembly GCA_963796485.1. Lineage (GTDB taxonomy): Bacteria > Acidobacteriota > Terriglobia > Bryobacterales > Bryobacteraceae > CAWCDJ01. Next base: position 909,274 of record CAWCLV010000001.1, on the reverse strand, counting down.
GGAAAAGATTATGGCATCGGCAACCGCATGAAGATCGCCTGGCGGAAGGCGCAGAGCTTCGCGGCGCTGGCGGGGATCGTCGTTCTCGCGGTCGTCATCAGCCCGCACATTTTCCTCCAGCCGGGCAACCTCACGGACATTCTGCGGCAGGTCTCGCTGATCGGCATGATCTCGCTGGCGATGACGCTGGTGATCCTGACGGGCGGAATCGACCTCAGCGTGGGGAGCATCCTGGCGCTCTCGACCACCCTGACCGCCATGTTCCTCACCCGCTACTTCGGAGGCGTGGGAAACGGCAGCCACATCGTGCTGGCGATCGTGGGGGCGGTGCTGGCGGCGGCGGCTGTGGGTGCGTTGAACGGGGCGGTGATCGCGGCGCTGAAAATGCAGCCCTTCATCGTCACGCTGGCTTCGATGATCGGGATTCGCGGCCTGGCCAAGTGGCTCTCGAACAACGAGAATATCGATATCGGGTTCGGGCGCGACGTGGCGGCGCAGTTTGCCGAGGTCTTCCGGGCGAAGGCGGTGGTGATCGGGTCGTATGCCGCGGCGGCGGGCGCGTTCTGGGTGCTTCTGGCGCGGACGGTGTTCGGGCGGCAGGTGCGCGCCATCGGCGACAACGAAAAGGCCGCGGAATACGCCGGCCTGCCCATCCGCCGCACGAAGGTGTGGGTCTACGCGCTTTCCGGGCTGGTTTCCGGATTCGCGGGCGTGCTGTACGCGGCGGAGAACCACCAGGGAAACCCGAATGCCGGGGTGGCGTACGAACTGGATGCGATCGCGGCGGTGGTGATAGGCGGGACCCGGCTTTCCGGCGGAAAGGGGTCAATTTCCGGTACCATCATGGGGACCCTGATCATGGGGGTCCTGACGAATATACTGCGGCTGAACAACGTCGATAGCAACGTGGAGATGATGATTAAGGCGGTGATCATCGTGCTGGCGGTGGCAGCGCAGCGGGAGCGCAACGAAAAATGAAGCGGATTTGGATTCTGCCGGTCGCAGCCCTGGCACTCACGGCTTGCGGCGGCGGAGGTAGAAAACAGTTGATGGCGGCGTTCAGCCAGGCGAACAACGCGGAGCCTTACCGCGCGGCGCAGAACGCGCTCATGACGAAGCTGTTCGCGCAGTACCCGGACGTGAAACTGGTGATCTCGGACGGGCAGCAGGACAACAGCAAGCAGGTGGCGCAGGTCGAAACGTTCATCCGGCAGAAGCCGGACCTGCTGATTGTGGCGCCCAATGAGCGCGCCGCGCTGACGGCGGTGATGGGCGAAGCCACCGCGGCCCACATTCCGGTGATCTGCCTGGAGCGCGACATCGTGCAGCCGAACTACACCAGTTACGTGCATAGCGACAACGTCGCGATCGGGCGGCAGGCCGGGCAATTCATCGTGGACTATCTGACGAAGAAATACGGCAAGCCGCAGGGCAACGTGGTAGCGATGCGCGGACTGCTGGGCGTCGAGGGCGAGATCAACCGCGACCGCGGGGCGAAGGAAGTGTTCGGCCACTATCCGGGGATCAGGATCGTGGCCGATCCGGTGGCGGACTGGATCCAGGCCAAGGCCAAGGACCGGATGACGGAAGTGTTGCGCGCGCAGCCGAAGATCGACGTGGTTTACGGGCACAACGACCCGATGGCCGTGGGCGCCTACCTGGCGGCGAAGGAACTGGGGCGCGACAAGGAGATGATCTTCGTCGGGGTGGACGGCCTGGGTGGTCCGGCGGGCGGGATCCGGAAAGTAATGGACGGCGTGCTGGCTGCGACGTTCGTCTACCCTCTGTGCGTGGACAAGGCCGTGGAGATCGGCAATCGCATTCTGCACGAGCCCGGTTTCAAGCCGGAGAAGCAATATACGATCGACTCGGTGATGGTGACCCCGGAGAACGCCGCCGAGATGTACAAAAGGTTCACGGTGCCAGGTCTGGATCAATGAAGCTGCTGCTGGTGTGCTGCCTGACGGCGTCGGCGCAGACGTGGGTGATGCAGGAAAGCGGGACGACGGCTTCGCTGCGCGGCGTGAGCGCGGTGAACGCGCGCGTGGTGTGGGCCAGCGGCGCCGGCGGAACGTATCTGAAGACCACCGACGGCGGGGCGCATTGGACCGCCGCGAAGGTGCCCGGCGCGGAGAACCTCGATTTCCGCGATATCCATGCCGTGGACGAACGCACCGCCTACCTGATGAGCGCGGGCAAGGGCAATCTTTCTCGGATTTACAAGACGACAGACGGTGGTGCGAACTGGGGATTGGTAGTGAGCAATCCCGACGGTGAGGATTTCTTCGACGCGCTGGCTTTCCGGGACGCGGACCATGGGGTCGTGCTGGGCGATCCGGTGCGCGGCAGGTTCGTGATCTTCGCTACGAAGGACGGCAAGTGGTGGCAGAACCAACTCGGGCCTGAGGCGCAGAAGAGCGAAGGGGCGTTTGCGGCAAGCGGGACCTGCCTGGCGGTCGGACCTGGTCGTGAGGTATGGTTCGGGTCCGGCGGCCCGGGGGCAGCGCGCGTGTTCCATTCCACGGACGGCGGCGCGACGTGGACGGCCGCGCTCACGCCGGTCCGCAACGATAGCGATGCGTCGGGAATTTTCTCACTGGCATTCTCGGACGCACTTCACGGCGTGGCGGTCGGCGGCAAGTACACGGCGGAGAAAGAGACGGCGGGCAATATCGCGGTGACCTCCGATGGAGGCCGCACCTGGACGGCGCCGAAGGGCCACCCTGGCGGCTACCGTTCGGCGGTGGCGTGGGCCCCGGGAGGCAAGGTGTGGGTCGCGGTGGGAACGTCGGGGTCGGATATCTCCCGCGACGGCGCGGAGACCTGGACGGAGTTCGACACGCGCGCATTCAACGCGGTGGCGTTTGTTTCTTCGGACGCGGGGTGGGCCGTCGGACCCGAGGGGGCGGTGGCGCGGTTTAGCGCAAGGTAAGCGGCGACCCTGCTTTTGCTATTGTGTTTTGCTCTTGCGGGGCAGACGTCCACGTCCGCGGCCGGACCTCCAGGCCGGCTTTCGCCTGGTTTGCGGCAGGCCGACGTGGACGTCGGCCGCGGGCCGGAGGCCCGCCCCGCATGGATCCGTCAACGCACGAGCGCGATGGGGCGGATGGGGGAGGCGGTGGCTCCCTCGATCCTTAGCGGAAGTGCGACGAAGAGGAATTCGCGGGCGCCGGCGGCGGCGAGAGCTTCCAGGTTCAGACACTCGATGATGTGGATGCCGCTTTCCACCAGCAGGTGGACGTGCACCGGCATTCCGGCATCCGGCACCTTTTCGAAAGCCACGGTATCGGACCCAGCCGCATAAACGCCGCGCGCGCTGAGCCACTGCGCGCCTGCCAGACCCGGGCCGGGGCCGCGAACTTCCGAAATGAACTGGCGGGCGTCGCGGAAGTACTGCGCCCATCCGGTGCGGAGCAGAACCACGTCGCCGGCGCGGATTTCAATCCCTTCGGCTGCGCGGTCCAGGTCCTCCGGCGTGATCTCGCGGTTATCCGGCAGGACGGCTTCGCGTGCGATGTCGAGCAGCACGCCGCGGCGCAGGATCGGCGGGACACCGTCGATCGCGTAATTCCGGAGGCCACCGGCCCAGGACTGCGCCGGTTCGGCGGGCACCCCGCCATGGAGCACGCCGCCGCACGAGAAGTGGCACAGGGCGTCGATGTGCGTCCCTACGTGGCTGCCCATCGCGAGGGCCTCGGAAGCCGAACTGTTGCCGCGCGGCCCTACGTAATCGCCGTGGCGCTTCACCAGGCTGTAAAGGAACGGCGGATGCGCGGGGTGGTGCGGCATTCCGATGAAGTAGGGCTGCGCGAGGTCGAACACCTGGGCACAGGCAATCTGCTCGATCCAATCGGCGGTCATTCTTTTGTCTCCGGGGCGGCGATGAAACGGTACCCCACGCCGCGAACCGTCAGGAGGTGGCGCGGGCGGGTCGGGTCGTCTTCGATATACCGGCGTAAACGGACGATGAAATTGTCGATGGCGCGCGTGTCGGTGTCCTCATGCAGGCCCCACACGGCTTCGAGCATGGCCTTGCGCGCCACGGGCTTGCCTTCGTGCTGGATGAGATAGCGCAACAGGTTCACCTCCATCAGGGTCAGCGGAAACACCTGCCCCTGGACGTGCAGTTCCAGCAGGTCGAAGTGGACGGACTTGTCGCCGAAAGCGTAGACCTGGTCCGGTTCGGGCAACGGCTGCGGACGGCCCAGGGAGGACCTGAGCCATTCGTGGCGCCGGAGGAGGCCGTGGATCCGCGCGATCAGAATCGAGAGATCGAAAGGCTTGGGCAGGTAGTCGTCGGCGCCGGCCGCGAAGCCCTGGAGCACATCGTTCGCATGGCCGCGCGCGGTGAGCATCAGGGTCGGTACGAACTGACCCGCGCCGCGAAGCCGCTCGATCACTTCGAAACCGTTGATGCCCGGCAGCATGACATCGAGCACCACGAGATCGAAACCGGCCGGAGGGGCTTTGAACTTCTCTAACGCCGCCTCACCGGTGTCCACCACGTCCACTGCGTAGCCTTCGGCCTCCAGGTTAAACCGCAAGCCTTCGGCAAGGTGCTGCTCGTCTTCCACTATCAGTATCCGGCTCATTTTTCGATAGGCAACTGCAGGAAAAACGTGCTTCCCCGCCCCGGTCCTTCGCTCTCGGCCCAGACGCGGCCGCCGTGCCGCTTGGCAACGGAACGGACGATGAACAGGCCGAGGCCGGTGCCCTTCACGGTAGAGGCCAGAGGGCCGGGCACGCGGTAAAACCGCTTGAAGATCTGCTTCAGCTCGCCCTGGGCAATTCCGGCTCCCTGGTCACGCACACGGACCGTGGCATGGCCGTCTTCCGAACGCATCTCCACGGTCACCCGCGGTTCGCGGCCGCTGTACTTGACGGCGTTATCGATGAGGTTCGAGACGGCGGCACGGACCTCGTCCATGTCGCCGTGCACGGTGAGCGGCGGACCCGGATGTAACTCGAGGCCTCCGGGCGGGACGCGGTGCACCACGCGCGCCCTCTCCACGCATTCCTCCACCAGGGGTCGAAGCTCGATCGGGCCAAGGTGGAGTTTGCGGCTCGTGACGCCGACCCGGCCCGTGCGCAGGATCTGCTCGATGGTGGACAGGAGCCGGTCGCTATCGGCCAGCATGGTGCGGTAGAACTCCTGGCGCTTGTCCTCATCCACCGGGCGCCGCTGGAGCGTTTCGAGGTACAGGCGGATGGAGGCGACCGGGGTCTTGAGCTCGTGCGTCACGGCGTTGATGAACGCGTCCTTCTGTTCATTGCGGCGAATTTCGCGGACCAGAAAAATCGTGTTGAGGACCATGCCGGCGATGATCATCGCCAGCAGCATGACCCCGAGGACCAGCAGGATCCCGGTACGCCAGTTGAGCAGCACCCATCCGACATACAGAAGGAGGGTGACCAGGATCAGGCCGGTGCCGAGGGCGATAAAAAGAACAATCGACTTTCGTCTACCCGCAACGACCATGCTTCAGTTACTTTGCCCGCTCCGTCGAAGCCGGGCCGCCCGCGACCCATGGCCCGCTCCCGTTCACACAGAGCCGCAACCGTGAGGGAGCGGGCAATTCACTCGCCTACGCGTGCATCTTCTTATAGGATGCCAGGCACTTCTCGGCGGCCTCAAACGGCGGGAAGCGGCTGCCTTCCTGCTCGATCAGGTAATACTCCACTCCGCCGCGGTCTTCCGCCGCCGCGAAGAGCTTCTTCCACGGCACCACGCCCTCTCCGAACAGAACGCGGTAGGCCTTCTCGTCCGACGCCTTGCCGGGCGCCCACTCTTTGAGGTGGCAGCAGTTGATCCGGCCAGGATTCTCGTTGATCCATGCCACGGGGTCGGAGCCGGCCTCCACGCAGGTGCCGCAATCCAGCTGCAGCATCACGTCTTTCGGCGTGTTGGCGGCCAGGATCTCCATGGGCCGCTTGCCTTCGAGCGGCGTGAACTCCAACTGGTGGTTGTGATAGCCGGCGTGCAATCCCGCGGCGCGGAATTTCTCGTTGCCCTGTGTGAGCGTATCGGCAACCTTCTTCCATCCATCCAGCGTGGTGACACGGCCCGCGCTGGCCAGCACGATAAACTTGCCGCCCAGGATGTTATTCAGCTCGATGGCCTTGGCGATGCCATCGCCGGTGAACGAGTCGGGGCCGTTGTGGGTGGAGAGGCAGCGGATGCCCAGGTCATTCATCAGGCTCCGCATCTCCTTCGCCTGGCCGGTGGTCCAACTGAAATAAGGCGCGAAAAATTCCACCACTTCGTAGCCCATTTTGGCCACGGCGGTGACGGTGCCTTTGGGGTCCTTCGCCAGTTGGTCGCGAACCGAGAACATCTCGAGGCCAACGGGAATGTGCTTACCTTGCGGCGCGGCGGACAGCAGCGGTGTAGCCGCGGCCAGGGCAAGGAACGAACGGCGGGATAACGGATTCGATTGCATGCCGAGACTATGTTACCTCAAAGCGGATGGTATTCTGGACGTAGTATCCGTGTTTCCAGCAATTCCACTGCGGCGGGCCGGAGCCATTGTTTTCGGCGGTCTTCTGATTCTGGGCGCGCTGTACGCTTTTCAAAAGCCATTTCGCGAATACCCGGGCGTCGAGTACGAGAACTACCCCCTGCCCCCGGATTACAAGCAGCCGGGCGAGTGGGCGTTTGCCAGGCTGATGTACCCTCCGGTGGGCCGCTATTACGGCGGCTTCGCATTCTACGGAAGCTGGAAAGAAGGCGGGACCAACTGGACTATGGATTATCCGCGGTCCGACCGCCACTTCTCGGCAGCGGTGCGCCGGCTGACGCGGCTCCAGGCGCGTTCGGCCGAACAACCGGTGGATCTCGACGAGAACGACGTCTACAACTGGCCCTGGCTCTACGGCGTCGAGGTGGGACACTGGAGCCTCACCGACGACCAGGCCCGTAAGATGCGGGAGTTCCTGCTGCGCGGCGGTTTCTTCATGTGCGACGACTTCCACGGGGACATCGAGTGGAACGTCTTCGCTACCAGCATGAAGAAGGTGTTCCCGGACCGCCCGATCGTCGAGATCGATTCGAAGGACCCGATCTTCCACGTACTCTACGACCTGAACGACCGCTACCAGGTGCCCGGCGCCCTGTATCTCGAAGACAGGACTTACTTACGAGAAGGGTTCGAGCGGCAAGCCGCCGCACTGGCGCGGGATCTATGACGACCGCGGCCGCCTCATGGTGGCGATCTGCCACAATATGGACCTGGGCGATTCCTGGGAACACGCCGACAACCCGCAGTACCCCGAGAAATTTTCGGCGCTGGGCATCCGCATCGGCATCAACTATCTCATGTACTCGATGACGCACTGAGGAACCGCACTCAATGAACTGGAACCTGACCGGAGCAATTCTGATGGGCCTGGGGGTGGCGCTGGGCGCGTTCGGCGCGCACGGCCTCCGCGGCCGCCTGGACGCCTACTCGATGGACATCTACGAGAAGGCGGTCTTCTATCAATTCATCCACTCGCTCGGGCTGCTGATCGTCTCCTACCTTCCCAAAGTCGGCGCGCTGTCGTCGTCCGCCGCCTCCACCGTGTGCGCCCTGCTGCTGGCGGGCGTCGTCATTTTCTCGGGCAGCCTTTACATCCTGGCCGTAAGCGGCCAGCGATGGCTGGGCGCGGTCACGCCGATCGGCGGCCTGAGCTTCATCGCCGCCTGGGTGATGCTCGCCTGGTACAGCGTGCGGCGGTAGATGACTCGGCCCTCGTTGGTTAACTCTCATTACGAACCGACCTGGACGATGGGATAGGCTTCCACGTATTCTTCTCCGTTGCAGCCGAAATACGCGACTGTTCGGGCCAGGAAATCGACATCATAACGAACCACGCCGGCACGCCACGAAGCCGCCAGAAATTCCGGAAACGTACTCTCCCCCGCCTGATCGGTCCGCAATGCCGAAATCAGCGCCTCTCTGTTGAACGGCGGGACGTCCATCGTGCCGGTCGCTAATGGCATGCCCTGGGTCATGACGGGCCCGTCGTTGGTCAGAAAAAGACTCTGGCACCCGGGTAGAGACCAGACATTCCGAGTCACACCCGCGCGCCGCAGGGTCTCGGCGAGATGGGGAAAGCCACCGACTTTGGGCCGGTTAGCCATCGCACGTTGCCGGGCCGCCTCTAAGTTCTCGATCGCTTTACTCATTGAAGCTTCTCCTTCGTGTGTAGTGTGGGTGAATTCCGTCCGAACCTGGTGGGCTTAGTCGACCGGCACGTCGCTGATCTGGTGGAACTCGGCCAGTTTGCCGAGCAGGCGCCGCAGGGTGGCCCTTTCGCCGGCCTCCAGTCCGTCGAAGAAGTCCCGATCATTCTGGTCCGCGATGTCCGCCAATTGGGGAAGAATGCGCCTACCCGGCGGCGTTAGCGAAAGCAACTGGACCCGGCTATCCTCCGGCTTGATCGAGCGCACGATCCAGTTCTTCGCTTCCAGTTTATCGAGGACCTTGGAGACAGCCCCTCGTGTCAGATCCAGGGCTGCGGAGAGTTCGCCCGGGGTGATCCCGGGCCGTTCCCGGACACGGCAGAGCACAACCCATTCGGCAACGGAAGTGCGCTTTCTCTGCAACGCCCGGGCGAATGCGCCCGAGACGTGATTGGAAACGCGCCGCAGCCAGTAGCCAAGGTGAAGTTCGAGGTCCGGCGCCGGCTGTTGTCCGCGGAACGGCTGCCGCCCGGGTATTCTTTCCATGGAAACCATTATACATTTCCTTGGAAACTATCTGTCCAGCCCGCCGGCTTCCGGCCGGCCGAGACATCAGGCGCGCCGGCCCTCCAATCACGACAGCCAATTGCTTATACTGCTTCAAGAGATCGATGGAGGTCCCCATGGTTCGAACAGGCCGGTGTATTCTGCTGAGTCTTCTACTGTTCACCGGTTTGGCTGCGGGAAAGGATAAAGACCCGGATGCTGCGTCCGTTTCGGCGCCCGCAAGCCAACCCGCCCCCGGCCGGGCGTTCGATATCAAGGCAGCCGTGGATGCCTATCTGGCCAAGATGCCGCCCGCCCGGCGCGCCCGCTCCGACGCGTACTTCGAGGGCGGCTACTGGCTACAACTGTGGGACTTTCTCGCCACTATAGTTGCGATGTGGCTGCTGCTGCACTTCCGATGGTCGGCGGGAATGCGCAATCTTGCCGTGCGCCTGACCCGCTTCCGCCCGCTGCAGACCGTCTTCTACTGGGTTCAGTTCCTGGTCGTGACTTATGCGGCCACTTTCCCCCTCGCCGTATACGAAGGTTACTTCCGCGAGCACCGGTATGGGCTTCTGAATCAGACCTTCGGCCCCTGGATACGCGATCAGGCCGTGGCGCTGATGGCCGGCGCGGTGCTCGGCGCCATCCTCATAGTGCCCTTGTTCGGGCTCATAGGACGTCTGGGGAAGAACTGGTGGGTGTGGGGTGCCACTCTGATGATCGCCTTCTCCGCGTTCGTAGGCCTGATCGCTCCGATCTATATAGCTCCCCTGTTCAACAAGTACACCGTCTTGCAGGATGCGCGCATCAAGGAGCCGATTCTCAGCCTGGCGCGAGCGAACGGAATTCCCGCCACCGAGGTCTACGAGTTCGACGCGTCGCGCCAGTCCAACCGGGTGAGCGCCAACGTCAGCGGGTTGGCGGGGACCATGCGCATATCGTTGAACGACAATTTGCTGAAGCGCTGTACGCTGCCCGAAATCGAAACGACCATGGGGCATGAGATGGGCCACTACGTGCTCAATCACGTTTACAAGGGATTGGTTATGAACGGAGTTTTGGTCGTGATTGGGTTCGCCTTCCTGAACTGGGGGATCCGCTTCAGCCGGGCGCGTTGGGGCGGGAAGTGGGACGTCCGCGGAACCGGCGACCTGGCCGTGCTGCCTTTGGCCGTGATCCTGTTCTCACTCTACTTCTTTCTGGTGACGCCCATCACCAACACCATTACGCGCACCATGGAATACGAGGCCGACATGTACGGGCTGAACACCGCCCAACAACCCGACGGCGAGGCGAACGTAGATATGCTGTTGGGGGAGTACCGCAAGCTCGATCCCGGCCCTGTCGAGGAGTTTATCTTTTTCGATCATCCGAGCGGCCGCACCCGCATCACGGCTGCCATGCGCTGGAAGGCCGAGCATCCGCAGGCATCGTCTGCCGACGAGATGGCGAGACCTATGTTCACCGCCCGGTGAATCGACTGAGTGGACTTCTCAGAGGACCCTGGGACTGATGGCTGTGTGCGGCCGTGCTGGTGCCGCGGGCTGAGCGAGGGAGGAGAGGCGAAGTGGTGCGAACGAAATTGCTGCGGTTCGACGGCACGGTCGAGCGGGATCCCGCCATCGATGCGTGGATGAGAGAACATGAAGGTGAATTGAAAGCCATCGCGCATCGATGGTTTGAGGCGATGCGAAAATGCGGGGACGAAGTCCGGGAGCTCCTGCATGACGGCTGTCCGGTTGCCTGTCTGGGAGATGCGCCCTTCGGCTACGTCGATATATTCACGTTCGCACGTAAACGTAGGGTTCTTTCACGGCGCAGCGCTGCCGGACCCGGCCGGCCTGCTGCAAGGCACCGGCAAATTCATGCGCCACGTAAAGCTGAGACCGGGAATCTCGATAAACGCCGCGGCCCTGACCGAACTCATCGATACGGCATACTCGGACATAAAGGCGCGCGTTGAAAACGGCTAGCACGAGTCCTGGGCAGCCAGGCTTTCCTGGCGCGTGCGCTCCCTGTTTTTCATAGAGCGCAACTTCCTGGCGGGGCGCACTTTTACCGGTTGGGAGGATCTGAACCAGCGGGCGCGGGAGTGGTGCGACAAAGTCAACAGCACTTACAAGAAACATATCCGCGCTGTGCCGCGCGAGTTGTTTGCGGTCGAGCGCCCGCATGTGAAGCCGCTGCCGGCGTGGATTCCGGAAGTCTACCGGCTGTATCAGCGCCTGGTGGATATCGAAGGCTAGGTGGCGCCGCACACGAATCGCTACTCCGTGCCGGTGGAGTGGATCGGCCGTCGGGTACCCCAGTGCTCCGGCGCCGGCCGCTTGCGCCGCCGACAGGTACTCATGGACGGTGCTCTGGGAAATGGAGCAACTCCGGGCGATCTGGTGCTGGCTCAGTCCGGCGGAATGGAGCCGCAGAACATCCTTCAACTTGCGCATGGTCGGCCTCTTCTGGGGCAACTGGAGATCTCCGCTCTTTAGTGAAGTCCAGGCGCCACGGCTGCCCTACGCCGTCATTCCGATCCGATGTCGCTCACCATTCCGAACTACAGCCGTAAAACTGATCGGCATCAGTTCGGAACACTGATCGACATCACTTCGGAATCGTGGTGGAGGGCGACGTAGGGCGATAGAGTCCAATCCAGTAGGCGTGTTGGCGTTCCGTAATGCTGCATCACCGCCAACCAATCAACGATATCGTCATCAGCGGGTGGGATGATCCCACTGTGTTGGTGTACCGCACGCTGAAACGCTTGCAGGAGAGAATGTTCGTTTAGCTTGAAATTCATAGATTCGACGGCTGTGACATGGGTGCCGCCCGTTTCCGCCGTGATGGTCTGCCACACGTGGCGATCCAACGTTGTCGTGAGTTTCCAGGTCGCATTTGCATGGCCTCTGTAGCACCACCCGGCGGGCGGCAGCCGCCCGACCCACTTCTGAATGTCATCCCATGTGGTGGCTGGTTCGGTGTCGGTCACAAGCCCACCCGACATTTCGGAAGTCCGGAACGGGCGCTGCCACGATTGCCATCTTGCCCGCCTTACTCAGCTTCCGCTTGGGCTTTGCCGGTTCCGCCTTGGCGGGCGCTGGCGGCTGAGAGGCGCCCTCAATCTTGGCCCATCGCCGCCGTTGAGCCTCCTTCATGCGCTCTCTGGCGGCAGCGGAGAATTTCTTGCGCTTGCCGGTAGGGGCTTCCGGCGTGGCGGCGGTCTGCGTGGAACCACCGGGCAGCATGGAACGGAGTTCTGCGATCTTGCCGTCAATGCGGGTTTTTGGGAACTCGAAACCCTGAATGGCGGCGGTGCTGATTATTGAATTCCCTCATTCCTCCTCTTCGTCGTCACCGTCCTTGGGAGTTTTGGCAGCGTAAGCGTCATTGTAACCGTCCCGCTCGACTTCATCGCTTTCTGAATCGGCCCCGGCATCCTTCCATCCAGCCTTGGCGATTCCGATGGGGTACACCACATAATTCGAGTCCAGACTATCCCACTGAAGAGGCACCGCTGTGCGCTTGATAATGTCCTGAAGTGTTGGACCATTCTGTTGATCGGAACGGGCGGCAGGACCTTCCCAAAAGAATCGACCACGATAAGCTGCCGTAAGGATTCCGGCAGTACGCATATCCTCAACGAATTTTTCGTGAACGGTCATACCAGAATTGTATCTCTGATCCGATTCGTTGCTCATGAAGGGCCTGATAGGGTATTCGAGGCTATCAAGCCCGCAATCCGTCTTTGGATCAGGGCGGCACTGTATAGGTTCGGGGCTATCTGGAAACGAAAAACGCTACGAAAACGAGGTCGGGTCTGGAAGTCTGGAGCGATCTAATCCAATAATACGCCCAGCATTCAGAATGATTCCTCTTTGGCTTTCATCCAGTTCGCTCCAACTGAGATTCGTCATGGGTACATTCCCTAGATGAAACTTTAGGACTCTTTGCCGTCCGGTTAGTTGCGCCCAGAGATCAGGAATCGTTGTCGCTTCTTCTTCCATAGCCTAAGTATAACATACTTAAGCAATTAACTATTCGGCATCGCTAAAGGCAAGGTACTAAAGACAAAACAGCCTAACGGCGACTCGCTATCATTGACTCGTCCACCGCCGCGATTCCGACGAAATCACCACAGCCGCTTCTTCTCCGGCGTCTGCTAGGCCGTTATCCCAAATTATCGACTTGCCCGAAGAGTTGACCGAACTCCCATTTCAGATTGGGGTCCGGCACCGATAAGCTGTCCACAACCTTCTTGGCCCACTCAAAATACTCCTGTTTCCGCTGGACCGTCCAATCTGCACGGGGAAGGCGAATCGGTTCTGACTGCGCTTCTGGAATGCCGGGGCCGATTTCAGGCGATATCAGGCGATAGATGGTATGTCACGTCAATGAAAGTTGGCGAGGAAGGCTAACATAATAGATTGGGGTAGCCGTCCACCCGGCGTCCATGAGGCGACTCTGCAGCTTTCTGGCGGTTGCTCTTGGCGCTCGCCGTGCTCGGTCGCCATCACCCGATCTGAACGTAATACCACCGCCGTTTTTCGGAGAACCAACTCGATTCGGGTTTCCCCCGAGCATTTGGCCAAAACTGAAACTCAGATCGCCGCCAATAGGAGCACTGCTAGATCCGTCGCCCCGTGGTGTCGGCGCAGCTTAATCACCTTTGCGCCGGAAACTATGCCTTGCGCCAGAGTCGCCAAGGTTCCGCCCCCGGCCACATCGGTATCGACAACAACAACTTCGATTGTATTGGAATTAGATTGCAGGATTGCTCTGGCAACCGACGCCGTTTCAGCCACCACGACCTGATAGCCACGAGGGTTGACGGTCGCTACGATACGAGTTTCGTCGTCGTGGTTCTGCGTGAGAACAAGCACCTGAGGACGTGTGGGAGCACTTGCGTTCACCGGGCGATCCACGATTGACCTGAGCGAAGAGGACATTTCGGCTCTCAATTGATCACCTGTATGCGTAAGTCCGAAAATGAACACCGCCATCAAGCCGAAGACCATGACGACCGGCCACGCCATGTCCGTAGAAGAAGGGCCACGTTGCATCTCAGCCCTCTATCGGTTGAGTCGGATTAGGACTTTAGCCCCAAAGCTATTTGTTCAGCGTGACGGGGACATCAATCCCGGCAGTAGATTCAACCGGCTCGCCGGGCCGGCGATGCAGGATGACGCGATTGAGCGATCCCTTCTTGTGGCGCACCAGTTTGGCGACGCCGTTGCGCTCTAACTTCAGCGCGTACCGCTCGGGGATGTAGCCATGGAACTCGTGATCGAACGAACACAACGGCACCGTCATTCGGATCTCTGTGGAGTGGGTGAGCCCGGTGGCGATCGACACGCCCGTTTTTCCAAAGAGGGTCGTTTTGAAGCGTCCGGAGCCCGCCTGCGGTACGCTGGAGGTTTGCTTCGGAACGCATCATGAAACTTCGTGAAATTGCCGACGCGCTGGAGTGCCGCCTGGAGGGCGACGGGGAACTGCCGATTGCCGGTCTGGCCGGCATGGAGCACGCCGCGCCCGGACACCTCACGTTTCTGGCCAACCCTAAATACGCCCACAAGGTCAAACACACGCGGGCCAGCGCCATCCTGGTTTCGGAACCGCTGAAGGGCATCGATATCGCCTGCCTGGTCACGGCCAACCCGGACCTGGCCTTCGCCCGGGCACAGAAGCTCTTCTATGAGCCGCCGCGGCCGGCGCCGGGGGTTCATCCGCTGGCTTACGTGGCGCCCACCGCCATCGTCGGCGGGAACTGCTCGATCGGACCGTACGCGGTGGTCGGGGAGCACGTCCGGCTGGGGCGGAACGCGGTGCTGCATCCGCACGTGGTACTGTATGAAGGCGCCGAGATCGGCGACGATTTTCTGGCCCACTCGCATGCCACCGTGCGGGAGTTCTGCCGGATCGGCAACCGCGTGATCCTGCAAAATGGCGTGGTAGTGGGGGGCGACGGCTTCGGCTTCGTCAAGCGCGCCGACGGCACGCACGAAAAGATCGTGCAGGCGGGCATCACGGTGCTCGAGGACGATGTGGAAGTTCAGACCCTGACCTCCGTGGACCGCGCCCGGGTTGGCGAGACGCGGGTGAAGCGCGGCGCCAAGATCGACAGCCTGGTGCAGGTGGGGCACGCCTGCGTGGTGGGCGAGGACAACATTATTTGCGCGCAGACGGGGCTCGCCGGAAGCACGGTGCTGGAGCGGAACGTGTTGCTGGCAGGGCAGGTGGGCTCGTCGGGACACCTGACGGTGCACGAGAACGCCATTGTCTACGCGCAGAGCGGAATCGGCGGCGACGTTCCCCCGGGGACGCGGATTTCCGGCTCCCCGGCCTTCGCGGCAAATGAGTGGTTGAGGGCCATCACCGCCTTCCCTAAGCTACCCGAGATACTGAAGACCCTCCGGGAATTGAAGAAAAGGGTCAACGAGTTGGAGCAGAATGTCCGAGCCGACAAAACCACCGCATAGCGACCGGCGTCCGGTCGCTTACATGAACGAGAAGTTCCTCAACAGTCCGGATGCGCGGGCGTTGCGCATCGTGGCCGAGTTCCTCGAGCCGCTGGCGCACTTCCGGCGCGAGAAGATCCGCGATACCGTCGTGTTCTTCGGTTCCGCACGGATCACCGAGGACGGGCCGCTTGCACAGTATTACCAGGATGCCCGCACGCTCGCGCGGATGCTGACGGAATGGGCCGACCAGTTCACCAACAGCACCTACCGTTTCGTGGTCTGTTCGGGCGGCGGACCGGGCATTATGGAGGCGGCCAACCGCGGCGCCAGCGAAGCCGGCGGGAAAACCGTCGGGCTGAACATCGGGCTGCCCTTCGAACAGTTTCCGAACCCTTACATCACCCCGGAACTCAGCTTCGAGTTCCACTACTTCTTCATGCGCAAGTTCTGGTTCGCATACCTGTCGAAGGCGCTGGTGGTGTTTCCGGGCGGGTTCGGCACGATGGACGAGCTGATGGAGCTGCTGACGCTCACGCAGACCCAGAAACTCGCCAAGAAGATGGGAATCATCCTGTACGGCTCGAAGTACTGGAAAGAAGTCATCAACTTCGACGCCCTCGTGAAGTACGGGACCATCTCGCCCGAAGACCTGGACCTTTTCCAGTACGCAGACGACCCGGAGACGGCGTTCGAACTGCTGAAGGTCGGCCTGACCACGTTCGCCGCACAGCCGGAAACGCCGGAAACACCGGCCATTTCGAAGTCCCGGAATCCGCAAAAACCGTCCGGGAACTTCTGATGTTCCGGCGGGAGATCTTCGCCGGCGCGGAGCTGCGGCAACTGCAACTGAGGGATGCCGAAGAGATCTTCGCCTCGGTGGAGCGCAACCGCGCCCGCATCCGGGAGTGGCTGCCGTGGGTCGATCAGACGAGATCGGCGTACGACGTTTGCGATTTCATCGGCCGGACCATCGAGCAGTACGAAGCGAACTTCGGCCCGCAAGCCGCTATCTGGGTGGAGGACGAGTTCGCCGGCGCGATCGGCTGCCATCCCATCAGCTGGCCGGACCGCAGCTGCAGCCTGGGGTACTGGCTCGATGCCGCATTCGAAGGGCGCGGGCTGATCACTCGCGGCTGCGAGGTCATGCTCGATTACCTGCTCGGCGAACTGCGACTGCACCGGGTGGAGATCCGCTGCGGCACCGGGAACCGGCGGAGCTGCGCGGTCCCCCGCCGCCTGGGCTTCACGCACGAGGGAGTCTCGCGCGAAGCCCAGTGGGTCAACGATCGCTGGGTAGACCTGGCGATCTGGGGAATGCTGGCGCAGGACTGGCGCCGGGCGTAGGTCCATTCGCTTTCACCGCGGAGGCGCGGAAGCGCGGAGAAAAACGCGGAGAAGACAATGACGACAAGGTCATTCGCTTTCACCGCGGAGACGCGGAAGCGCGGAGGAAAACGCGGAGAAGACAACGAAGGACAAAAGCTTTTTGAGATCACGGAGCGAGCGGAGTGCGATCTCTACATCCGGTTTTTTGCTTCTCCGCGTTTTCCTCCGCGCCTCAGCGTCTCCGCGGTCAGGTCTGCGCTCCCGGCGCGATGGGCAGACCGGGAGGTCTACCCTACCGGTGACCTGCTGGCACAGGACGCCAGGGGTAGGGTTATTCGCTTTCACCGCGGAGACGCGGAGGAAAACGCGGAGAAGACAACAACGACAAAGCTTTTTGCGATCACGGAGAGAGTGGAGCCGGTGCACGTTCACGATATCTCCGCTCCCTCTGCGATCTCTACATCCGGTTTTTTGCTTCTCCGCGTTTTCCTCCGCGCCTCAGCGTCTCCGCGGTTAGGTCGGCGCCCCCGGCGCGCCTCAGCACCCGCGGTCAGGTCTGCGCTCCCGCCCCTCAGCGTCTCCGCGATTAGGTCCGCTCCCGCTGCGCGCGCCTCCGGCGCGATGCGCAGACCGGGAGGTCTACCCTACCGGTGCAGGATCGAATTCAGGGTCGAGCGGCCCGCCGGGCGGTGTCGAGCGGCCGGCGGAACCGAGTTCTGTGTCTGCTGCGTCCCCGACTGGCCCTGCGGCGCGGCATCGGGCATCAGGACGAAGAAGAAGCCGTCGGTGGAGCCGCCGGCGTAACCGTACTGGATGCCGTATAGCGAACTCGGCAGGCCGGTGCCGCCGCGTCCGCTCACGTAAATCCGCCCGTCGGAGCCGAGATTGATACTGGAGGGCACGTAGATGTTGCTCGCCCCCAGGTACGTGGAAAAATCGATGGCCGCAGTCCCCGGGACGCCCGGTTTGAACTTGGTGACGAAGATGTCGGTACCGCCGCCCCAGTTCCCCTGCGGCATCGTGCCCGCGACCGGGAAATCCGGAGAAAGCGTGTAGCCGGTAACATAGATATAGCCGGCGGGGTCTACCGCGAGCCCGTATGCCACGTCCCCTCCCTGGCCGCCCAGGTAAGTCGAGTAGAGCAGGCCCCGGGCGAAGGGGAGCGACGGGTTCAGCACCGCTACGAAGACATCGCCGCCGCCGTTGTTGACCCGTTGGATGGCATCGGGGGTCAGCGGAAAGTCGTTGGACAGCGTGTAACCGGCGATCACGACATCGCCTGCGCCGTCGAACGTCATGGCGCGGACTTCCTCATTCCCGGAGCCGCCGAAAAAGGTGGAGTATTTGAGGGAAGCCGCCCCCTGCTGGTTCAGGTCCATCACGCCCACCGCGACATCCGCCCCGCCCGAGGCATTACTGTTGAACTGGAAGCCGGCCATCGGGAACTCCGTGGAAAAGGTCGAACACGCGAAATACACCAGTCCGTCCCTGCCCACCAGGATATTGCGGCCGTCGTCCAGATCTTCGCCGCCCAGGTAGGTGGCATAGTCGATGCCGCCGGTACCGGGGTCCATCTTAGCCACGAACGCATCCTGCGCGCCCCAGCGGACAGACTGAAAGGCACTGGACGTGACCGGAAAGTCGCCTGCCTTGGTGGTTCCGATCAGGTAAATGCGCCCGTCGCTCCCCGCGGCGATCCCGTTACCGGCGGTGTCCCCATCGCTGCCGTTCAGGTAGCTCGAGAAAACCAGGCTGTCGCCCCCGTACTGAGCAGGGTCGATCTTGGAGACGAAAGCGTTCAGGAAACTGGCGCTGGGGCTGGTCTGTACCGCACCGAGCAACGGGAAGTCCAGGGAGTTCGTGTAGCCGGTCAGGTAGGCGACTCCGGCGGAGTCCACGTCGATCGCGAGGGGCACATCGTTTCCGGTGCCTCCCAGATAGCTGGAGTAGATCAGATCGTACCCGCCATGGGTCGTGTCGAAGACGGAGAGGAAGATGTCGAGTCCGCCGGTATTTACGGTACTGTAGGCGCCATCCTGATAGGGAATGTAGCCCGTATCGGTCTGGCCGGTGAGGTACAGCCGGCCCTTGGAGTCCATTTTTGCGGCGTTGATCTGGTCGGCCCCGGGACCGCCGAAATAGGTGAGGTACGCGAGGGTCGGGTCGATCACGAGCTTCCGTCTGCGGTCATAGCGACCCAGTTGCATGCCCACGGTATTCTTGCCGAGCAGCCGGTAGCTGCCCGCCACCTGCACGCGCATCGAAGTGCGGGGATCCTCCTGGTAGATGAAGGGCTTCTTCTGGACGAGGCGCCGGCCGCCGACTTCGAGGATCAGGTCGCCCTCCCGATTGAGGCTGAGAGACGGGGCGCCGCTGAACTTCATGCGGATCGATCGCGGGTCCGCGCCGGGCGACAGTACGAAATCGTATTCCAGCCGGCCTTCGTTTCCGTAGTAATCGACATCGATGCCGGGATAGACCGAATGATAGCGGACCCGGCCGAAGCTCGGGATGTTGCTGCGCCACCGGTCGCGGCCGCCCACGTAGGAATCGATGCGGGCGGAAACGCGATCAAGAGGTTCCAGTTCAGGCGCGCGGTTCGAATTCAATAACGAAACGTCCACGCGGCGGGAACCCGGAACGTACAAAGAGGGTCCCTGGCCGGTAAGCAGGAGCGTGAAGCCGCCGGAGCGCGCGGCGTACCGCACCTCCGGATTCAATTGGCCGAGATTCGCTTCAAAGCGCAGCGACTGCTGCGCGACCGCCGAACGGGCCTTCGCCATGGCAGCGGCATTCGAATCCACGGAACGCCCTGCCGCGGCCAGCATCGACGCGGTGCATACCCAAGTCGCAAAGCGAGACAGACGGAGCATATAGATCCCTGATCAAAGTAGGACGCGAATCTCTATTAAAACACGCGTGGAGTGCGCGTGTAGTGGGCGGTTCGTTCACAGGCGTGTCCGGTGCGTTACAGTAAGACAGTGAAGCGATTCATCTTAGCTCTTATTCCAGTGCTGGCCCTGGCGGTGGCGGCAGAGTTTCCGCTGATCCAGCCCCGAGAGGTCGCAGCCTCACTTAGCAGAAAGGGGAAGCCCGAGGTCATCCACGTCGGGTTTAACGTCCTGTACCGCAGCAAGCATATTCCGGGGTCGATCTATGCCGGGCCGGCGCAGAAGCCGGAAGGGCTGGCCGCCCTCAAAGCGGCGGTCGAGAAACTGCCGCGCGACCGCGAGATCGTGATTTACTGCGGCTGCTGCCCCTGGGACCACTGCCCCAATATTAAGCCGGCGATGGAACTACTCCGGCAGATGGGCTTTACCAGAGCCCAAGCGATGTATGTGCCGGACAACTTCAAAGTGGACTGGATGGACCACGGCTACCCGGTCGAATAGGAGCAAACAGGGGTCGGGGGCCAGCGTCAGGGGCCGGCCGATCGCCGCGGCCCCCGGCCCCCGTTTTGGCTTGTTAGCATGAAGCCATGCCCTTCATCCACGACGATTTTCTTCTGAGTACGAAGACCGCCCGCCATCTTTATCACGAGTACGCGGAAGGCGAGCCGATCCTGGACTATCATTGCCACCTGCCGCCGCAGGATGTGGCCGGCAATCGCCAGTTCCGCAACCTCTTCGAGATCTGGCTGGAAGGCGATCACTATAAGTGGCGCGCGATGCGGGCCAACGGAGTGGCCGAGCGCTATTGCACGGGCGACGCCGATCCAAAAGAGAAGTTCCTGGCGTGGGCGCGGACCGTTCCGGCCACCTTGCGGAACCCGCTCTACCACTGGACCCACCTGGAGCTGAAGCGGTATTTCGGGGTGGACGAACTGCTCGATGAATCGAGCGCGCCCCGGATCTGGGACCGGGCCAACGAACTGCTGGCAACGGATGGGCTGCGGGCGCATGGCATCCTGGGCAAATTCCACGTGAACGCGCTGTGCACGACCGACGACCCCACCGACGATCTGTCGTGCCACAAAGCGATCGCGGCGTCCGGTCTTAAGACCAGGGTGTTCCCGGCGTTCCGTCCGGACAAGGCGCTCAACGTCCATATGCCCGAGGTGTTCAACCCCTGGGTGGACCGGTTGGCGGCGGCGAGCAACATCGAAATCAGCGGGTTCCAGGCATTTACCGGTGCACTGAAACAGCGGCACGATTTTTTTCACCGCATGGGCGGGCGGCTTTCCGACCACGGACTGAACCACGCCTTCGGCGAGTTCGCCACGGACCAGGAAGCCTCTGCCATTTTCGACCGTGCGCGCAAAGGGCAGGCGGCAACTACGGTGGAGCAGCAGCGCTTCTCCGGAAATCTGATGCTGCTGTTCGGCCGCCTGGATGCGGAAAAGGGCTGGACCAAGCAACTGCACCTCGGCGCGCGGCGGAGCAACAACACGCGACGACTGCGGGAGATGGGGCCGGATACCGGATGGGACTCGATCGGCGACTGGCCGCAGATCGATGCAATGGGGGCGTACCTGGACCGCCTGGATCGGGACAATGCCCTGCCCAAGCTGGTCATCTACAACCTGAACCCGGCCGACAATTACGCCATGGCCACCATGATCGGCAACTTCCAGGATGGAGTGACGGCCGGGAAGATTCAGTTGGGCAGCGGCTGGTGGTTTCTGGACCAGAAGGAAGCCATGCAGTGGCAGATGAACGCGCTGTCGAACTGCGGGCTGATCTCGCGGTTCCTCGGCATGCTTACGGATTCGCGGTCGTTTATGTCCTATCCGCGGCACGAATATTTCCGGCGCGTGCTGTGCGACCTGTTCGGGAAAGACATGGAAGCCGGAGAGCTTCCCGATGACCGGACACTAGTCGGGCCGGTGATCCGCGACATTTGCTATGGAAACGCCAGCAGATTCCTGGGGTTGGCCCTGGAATAGGCTGTTAGCGGTTCGATGCCCCGGAACCGGTGACGGTACTGCTGCTTGCCGACTGGTTTCCCTGCGTCAGGTTTGCGTTGGCAACGGTCCAGAGGTTTTGTACGCCGCCGGAAACCCTGATGAGGATACCTACGGCAACCAGCGCAACGAGTGCGGTGAGGAGGCAGTAGTCGGCCAGATCCTGACCCGACTCATCTTTCCAAAGGGACCTGAATACCCGGCGAAACATTTTTCAACCGTCCGCCTTCCAGTCTAGGCAGCATCCGGCTTACTTACTATGATCACTTTCGATATGAGATTGCCAGGATCTTTGCGTTATCGTAGCGAGAGGCCTCAAACTCCGCTGAATTCTGCCGATCTGAGACTTGGGAGCGATATGGCGACGCAGCTTAAAGCCTTGGGGATCTGGGAACTACCTCCGCTGATTCTTCACCCGTTCAACGAACGGATCCCTCCGGCGGCCTTGCTGGAGAACTCGAAAGCCGCCCTCATGCTCTCCGGGCTGATTCCGAGCGACGGGACGGACCCGGACGAGCTTCGCCGGCGGCTGCTGGCGGGGCGGTACAGCGAGATCCGGATGCTCTTTTTCCTTGGCAAGGACGTTTTCCGCTGGATCGGGCAGTGTGTGGAATGGGCCGGCCGGATCCCGGACCTGACGGCCAACTCGCTGCCGCGGCAGAGCTTTGCGGCGCTACTGACGTCCAGCCCGCCGGAACGGGTCAGAGAGAAACTGGTTCGCTGGGGGGTTGCGGACCACCCCGCCATTTTCTCGCGGGCAATCGGGTTGAACGCGCTTTTTATCGAACCGCCGCAGTTCGAAGGCCTCGCCGAAGAGTTTCTCAGCCACTACCACCGTTACGCCGACGCGGTCTTTCAGACCTTCATGGGGTCCGAGCCGCACGACGCGATCAGTTCCGCCAATTTCCAGTTCGAGTTGTACGCCTCCGGGGAGTATTCGCGGCTGCTGGAAGCGGAATGGGGAGCGGAATAAGCCGGAGCCGCCGCGTTCACGCTAAAATAAAGGCCATTATGACCTTTCCCCGCTTGTGCCTGGTTCGCCAGAAGTTTCCCGATCGCCACATTCCGGACGTCGCCGCCGAAGCCCGCAGGCAGCTCGTCCAATCGGGATTTGCGGCGCGGTTGAAGCCGGGCTCGCGCGTCGCCGTCGGAGTCGGCAGCCGTGGAATTCACAACATTGCCACGATCGTGCGAAGCGTCGTCGCCTATTGGAAGGAACAGGGCATGCAGCCGTTCCTGTTCCCCGCGATGGGGAGTCACGGGGCGGCTTCCGCCGAAGGCCAGGCCGACGTGCTGGCGCATTACGGGATCATCGAGGAGACCATGGGATGCCCCGTGATCAGCTGCCTGGAGGTGGTATCTCTCGGCAAGACGGCGGATGGCATCGAAGCCTTCATGGACAAACAGGCCTATGACTCCGCGGGCGTAATGCTCGTGGGGCGGGTCAAGTGGCACACCGACTTTGCCGGCAAGATCGAAAGCGGCCTCTTCAAGATGATGGCGATCGGGCTCGGAAAGTTCGCGGGGGCGCAGCGGTATCACTCCTATGCCTACCGGCTCGGGCTGGAGCACGTGATCCGCAGCGTGGGCCGGCAGGTGCTGGCATCGGGGAAGGTTCTGGGCGGTCTGGCGATTCTGGAAGACGCCGGCCACAACACGGCCAAACTGGACGCGGTACCCGTGGAAGTGATGGAGCAGCGCGAGCAAGAGAACCTGGCGCTGGTGAAATCGTGGATGGCGAAGGTTCCGTTCGACCTCGATATTCTGACTCTCGACGAAATCGGCAAGAACATCAGCGGCGCCGGCATGGATACGAAGGTGGTCAACCGGGGTGTGAACGGCGAGTATAACCCCTGGCCGGATACGCCGCGGTTCCAGCGCATCTTCCTGCGCGACCTCAGTGCGCTGACCTACAACAGCGCGGTCGGGCTGGGCATGGCGGACGTGGTTCACGACCGCCTGGTGAACCGGATCAACTGGGAGCCCACCATCATCAATTCCCTGACCGCGAACACGCCGGCGGCGATCCGCACCCCGGTCCACTTCCCCACCGACCGCGAGTGCCTCGAGCGCTTCTGGCCGACCGTCGGCAAGCAGGACCTCTCGCAGGTCACGTTCGGCTGGATCCGCAACAGCTCGGAACTGGCGCGGCTCGCAATCAGCGAGAACCTCCGTCGCGAAATCGAGGCGAGGCCCGATCTGGAAATCGAATCGACGGTCGATTTTGAGTTCGACGAATCCGGCGACCTGATCAGCCCGTTTGCACCCGTGGAACAGACGGCCGGCACGCACTAGAGCGGAAAGCCCCGCGAACTTCGTGCGGCTGGCCGGCGCGATGCCCGCCAGCGGCTGAAGGTTTGTGCCGTGTGCTTAGCGGCCTTTGATCGCCGCGTCGATCGAAATCCGGTTTTCGTCCAGGATGCTTCCGGTGGCGCGGGCCAGGGCTGCACGGGCCTTGACATACGAACTCTGGGCCGCGACTTCCGTGGACTTCGCCTGCGCCAGCAGGCTCTCGTACTGGATGACGAAGAAACTGGTGGACGCGCCGACTTCGAACTTCGCCTGCTCGGCCGCCAGCGATTCCTCCTGCAGCTTCCGGGCCTGGACCGCCGCCTGATAAGAAGCGCGCGCGCGGCGCATGGCGATCAGGGCGTCTTCCACTTCCAGGCGGGCCTGATTTTGGAGCTGCCGCAGCCGGATCTCCGATTGCTTCGTTTGGATCTGATCCCGCGCCAGATCGGCTTCCGCGATGCGGTTGTGGATCGGAAGCGTCACCTGCAAGCCGATGCCATATGTGGGGTAATTGCGGGACAGCACCTGCTGCAGAGCGCCGCCATAGCCGCCGGCGACCGCAATCCCCGAGCCCGGCGCCAACTGGTTCACCTCACCCGCGAGCCCGTTGTTCTGCATGATCCCGACCAGATCGACTTGCGGTTTGGTGAGATTGCGGGCGCCTTCGAGGCCGATCCGGGCGTTATCGACCTGGAGCGCGGCCTGGCCGACGTCGGGCCGGCGGTCCACGGCCTCGCGAAGCAGATCCTGGATCGGACGGACCTCGTCTTTATCCGGAATGGAAAGCGCGTCGGTGGGGATCAGGTGGGACTCCCGCACTTCGGGATCCTCGTTGCCGCGCCGCGTCAGGACGTTCTTCAGGATGGCTTCCTGCTCGTCGAGCAGGCCGCTGGAATTGATCAGGTCCTGCCGGGCCGAGAATACCTGGGCGCTGGCGCGCGTGGCCTCGACGCTCGCGAGAGTTCCCTCTTCGACCTGGGCCTTGGTATCGGAAAGCAGCTTGTCCGCGAGGTTCAGGGTCTCCTGCTTGACCTTGACGTCCTCGTAAAGAGCGACGAAATCGGTATACAGGCGGATCACGCCGTATACCGTGGCGATCAACTGCTGCTGAAAGAGAAGGCTGCCGATTCGCTGCTCGTTTCCGGCAATGCGGATGAAGCGCCGGTTCAGGCTGACGCCGAAGCCGCGCATCAGCGGCTGCGTGACCGTGAACCCCAGGCTCGAGAAGCTGTACGGATTATAGGCGGAGTTCAGCAGGTTGAGATTCTGGTGGTTGTTGTTGAAACTGAAACCCGCCTGCGCTCCGCTGCTGAAGCCCTGCTGGATTCCGGCGTTGGCAACGGCGGTGTTTGTAACGAGCGCGTTCGTCCCGCCGAGCAAGTTGGTCTGCGGGGTGCTCTGGTGCGTCCAGTTCAGCTGCCCGACCAGCGCCGGGTCATAGATGGGAACCGGCGTGCCGTTCGACTGCGGGACGGTGCCCAGCATCGAGAGGTTGGTCTGCGGTTCGCCCAGCACCCCCAACTCGAGCGCGTTGGTGGCGACGGACGTGCCGTTGCTGGCGCGTCCGGAAGCCGCCGGATTGGTGACCACGGGGCTGAGGGGGCCGCCCACCCCGACCGGGGCCTCGGATAGAACATAGTTGAGGCCGCGGACCGTGCCGCCGCCCTTCGCGCGCAGCAGGTCCGAAGAGGCGACGTCCAGTCCGTAACGCTGCAGTTCGATATCCAGGCTGTTTTCGATCGCGAGAGCCAGGGCATCATGCAACGAGAGATAGAGATTGCCGGCGCGCACAAGGTCGTGGATGCGGGTCGAATCGGAAAAATCGAGCGGACGCCCGGCCCGCGGCATGCCGGTTTGGGCAAGGCACGGAACCGCGCATGACAGCGCGATCAGTGCGTTCCTGAGAGATGATTTCCGCATGCGTTTACTTCTTCAGCGGCTTCTGCGTCAGCCGCACCGGCTTGACGCGGACGCCCTCCCTCACATCGTCGCTAGGGTTTACCGCGAGCTGCTGGCCGTCTTCGAGCCCGGAGAGCACCTCTAAATGATCGCCGAAATCGCGCCCAAGTTGAATGCGCGTGAAGTGCACCACTCCCTGGCTGTTCACCACGGCCACCTGCGGGCCATCGCTCCGGACTACCAGGGTGTCGCCCGGAATCAGCAGCGGCGGGTCAGCACGGGGAATCGAGAGATCGATCTGAGCGTACATTCCCGGCAGCAGCTGGCCCGAATCGTTGGGGACCTCGAGTTCCACCAGCAGGGTGCGGGTGGAGGGGTCGAGCGCATTCGCGGTCCGGGTGACCGTGCCGTGGAAGGTCCTTCCGGCGAGATCGGGAATGGTGAGGGACGCGGCCTGGCCGCGCCGCACGGAATCGGCCTGCCCCTGCGGGACGTTGACGAAAATCCGCAGGCGGCCGGTCTGCGCGATCCGGAAGAGCATGGTGTTGCCTTCGTTGACGAGAACCCCGGAATCGATATTGCGCAGCGTGATCACGCCGGCGAACGGCGCGCGCACGGTCTGGTATCCCTGGAGTTCCCGAAGGCGTGCGAGGTTCGCCTCCGCGGCGGCGGCGTTGCTGCGCGCGGCGGCTACCGCCTTCTGGAGCGCCTGGACATTGGCCTGCTGGGCTTCGAATTGCGCCTGGTAGGTGTCATTATCCTGCCGGGAGACTACGCCCTTGGCCAGGAGGTTGGCGTAGCGCTGGGAGTTGACCTTGGCGAGCCTGGCGTTCGCCTGGCCCTGCTGCAGCCCGGCCTCGGCCTGCTCGACGGTGCTGTTGGCCTGGTCGATAGACGCGATGGCCTGCTTGATCTGTTGCTCGAGTTCGGGGGCTTCGATCTCCGCCAAAACCTGGCCGGCGGTCACGCGGTCGCCGATGTCCACATATCGCTTGCGGATATAGCCGCTGGCGCGCGCCAGAACGGGGGCTTCGGTAATCGCCTGGATATTCCCGGGCAGCAGCAGGCTGGAAGTGCCGCCCGATCGTGTCACCGGTTCGACGTTCACTACCGGAAGCGTGGACATGCCGGTCCGCGCCTCGGCCGCCAGCACCTGCTCGCGTCGCTGGCGCGGAGCATAACCGAGAAAATAGCCGGCGACCAGCAGCCCGGCCAGCAGCAGGAGCAGGACGGCGAACGTCCGCCCCGTCGGCCCGCCGGATAGCGCCGGTTGGCTCCGCAGAGACTCCAACTGCCGCCGCAGATCGGAGATCTCGGCACGCAACTGCTCTTCACTCGTGTTGACGTCGTTCATTGCATGTCCTCGCGAAACATCATTTCATCGCCCAGCCAGGAGTTTTCCTCTTCCACGATCTGCTTTTCGTGGTCGATGGGTGGCTTGGTCCGAAGCATGCTATAGACCAGGGGAACTACGAATAGCGTGGTGATGGTCGCCAAAATGAGGCCGCCGATCACAGCGCGCCCAAGCGGAGCGTTCTGTTCGCCGCCTTCGCCGATCCCCAGCGCCATCGGGAGCATGCCGATGATCATCGCGCTTGCGGTCATCAGCACCGGGCGGATGCGCGTGTGCCCGGCGGAAAGGGCGGCTGATCGCGCGTCCATACCCTCTTCGCGCTGGTCATTGGCAAATACCACCAGCAGGATGCTGTTCGCCGTAGCCACCCCGATGCACATGATCGAGCCCATCAAAGAAGGCACGCTGAAGGTGGTCTGTGTCAGGAAGAGCATCCAGACAATGCCGGCCAGCGCGCCCGGGAGAGCCATCAGAATGATGAACGGGTCGAGCCACGATTGGAAGTTGACCACCATCAGGAGGTAGACCAGCACCACCGCAAAGATCAGCCCAAGGCCAAGACGGTAGAACGAAGTTTCCATGGTCGCGATCTGCCCCCGTACATCCACGCTGGTGCCGCGCGGAAGTTTGGCGGAGACCTGATCCACGATCTTCTCCACCTCGCCGCCGACCGCGCCCAGGTCGCGCCGGTCGAGGTTGGCGAACACATCGAAGACCGGCTGGACATTGTAGTGATTCACGATCTCGGGCGCCACGCCGCGGGACAGACCGACCAGGTTCTGGAGCAACTGCGGCCCGCCGGAGACCGCGCCGGGGTTCCCATAGGCCGCCGAGGTCTGGCTGGGCGCCGAGCCGACGAATGCATTCCCGCCGTTCGCCGCTCCCGCCAGGGACGTGGCGGTGTTCGTGTTCATGGTGCCCTGCGGGCTCCCCACGGGGGTCCGCAGCAGGGCGCTTATCGAATTGAGCCGGTATTGCGGGGTCTGCATCTGAACGTTGTAGCTTACGCCGCTATTCCAATCGAGCCATTGCGTCGGCGAGATCTGGCTGGTGCCGGTGAGAGAGATCAACAGGCTCGTGCTGACGTCGCGCTGGCTCAAACCGACCTGCCCGGCTTTGTTCCGGTCCACGTTCACCTGAATTACCGGATAATCCACTACCTGGTGAATGTGTACGTCGGCAGCACCGGGAATGCGCTCGATCCGCCGCTGAATCTCCTGGGCGATGGCGTAATTCGCGATGGTGTTGCGGCCGACCACCTGAACGTCGATCGGCGCCGGGAGCCCGAAGTTCAGGATCTGGTTGGTGATGTTGGCGGCTTCGAAGAAAAAGACGACGTCGGGAAACTTCTGGTGGAGCTTCTTGCGCAGGAGGTCGGTGTATACGGCGGTGGAGCCGTGTTCCTCGGGGTTCAGCGAGATCAGGATATCGCCGTCGCTCACGCCCAACGTCGGGTTATCGCCGAAGGCCAGGTTGAAGCCACCGTTGGGGATCCCGATGTTCTGGATGATGTTGCCGACCTCGCGCGGCGGAAGGTCGCGCCGGATTTCGGCCTCGATCTCCGCGAAAATCTGTTCCGTCTTCTCGATGCGCGTGCCCGAGGGCGCCCGGGCGTGAAGCCGCATCTGCCCGGAATCCACGGTCGGGAAGAAATCGCTGCCGATCCACGCGACAAGGCCCAGCGAAGCCGCAACGAAGATGCCGAAGCCCGCCAGCACCGGGGCGCGATGGTCCAGGCACCAGTGCAGCAGCGAAGTGTAGGAGGCGCGCATCAGTTCGAAACGGCGGTTGAAGAGATAATGCGCGCGCCAGATCAAGCCCTTCCCGCCCGCGGTTTCCCCGTGCTGCCCGCTGGCGTAGAGCTTCACTTCGGGCTTCAGCATGTAGTGGACCATGGTCGGGATGAGTGTGCGCGAGAGCAGGTAGGAAGCCAGCATCGCGAACACCACCGCCATGGCCAGCGGCGTGAACAGGTACTTGGCCGCCCCGGTGAGCAGGAGCACGGGCACGAACACGATACAGATGGAGAGAGTGGAAACGAATGCCGGGGCGGCAATCTGTTGAGCGCCGTCCAGAACCGCGCGGACCAGCGGCTTGCGCATCGCCATATTGCGATGCGTGTTCTCGATTTCCACGGTGGCGTCATCCACCAGGATGCCGACCGCCAGCGCCAGGCCGCCGAGCGTCATCACGTTAATGGTTTCGCCGATGAGGCTCATCACGATCAGCGATACCAGGATCGAGAGCGGAATCGAGATACAGACAATCAACGTGCTGCGCCAGCTCCCCAGAAACAGCAGGATCATCAAACCCGTCAGGAAGGCCGCCGTGACAGCTTCCCGGACTACTCCGTTGATGGCCGCGCGCACAAACAGCGACTGGTCGAAAAGCTGCCTGACGTGCAATGTCGGGGGCAGTCCCGCGAGAATCTTCGGCAGCGCCTTTTTCACGTTGTTGACGACGGCAAGCGTGGAAGCCTGGCCGTTGCGCATGATGGTGAGCAGCGCGCCGCGGCTGCCGTTGGTCTTGACGATGCTGGTCTGGATCGAATACCCGTCGTGGACCTGGGCCACATCCTTGAGGTAGACCGTCGCGCCGTTGACCACCTTTACCGGCAGGTTGTTCATGTCGTTCAGAACCAGCGGGCTGCTGTTCAGCTTCACCTGGTAATCCTTATCGCCGATCTTGGCCGTGCCGGCGGGCAGAATCAGGTTCTGGTTACCCAGTGCCGTGGAGATATCGCCCGGCGACAGGCCCCGGGCGTACATTTGCTCGGGGTTGAGATCGACCATGACGTTGCGGAATTTGCCCCCATAGGGCAGCGGGACCGAGGCGCCGGGGATTGTGGCAAGCTGGGTGCGAATAAAGTTCTGGCCGATGTCGAACAGTTCCTGCTCGCTCATGACCGGGCTTTCGAGGCCGAGTTGCAGGATCGGCACGCTCGAGGCATCGTATTTCAGAATAACGGGCGGCGTGGTGCCGGGAGGGAATGGGCGGAGCAGGGTCTGCGAGATCGCGGTGATCTGCGAAAGCGCGACCTCCACCTTGGCGTTCGGCTGGAAATAGACCCGGGTGACCGAGACGCCGTTATAGGATTGCGACTCGATGTGCTCGATATCGTTGACCGTGGTGGTCATCGCGCGCTCGAAGATGGTCACCATGCGCTTCTCCATCTCCGAGGGAGACATGCCGCCGTAGGACCACACGACACTGACGACCGGGATATCTATATAAGGAAAGATATCGACGGGCATGGTGACGATCGCGTTCACGCCGAGAATCGCGATCAGCACAGCCATTACCACGAAGGTATACGGGCGGCGCAGGGCTAGCCGGACAATCCACATTTGTTTATCCGCTTGGGAGGAGCTTTACCCAATAATAAGGGATAGCTCAGGAATTTAGATCATCCTGGGGGAGGGGTCAGACCTAGCTCTTTAGGGCCAGAAAAACACGAGTCGCGCGTAACACTACACGCGAAGCGGCCGAATCTGGCGATCCGGCCGCTTTCTAGGGAGTTATCGATTCCCGCCTACCGCCGCAGACGCCTTTCGGCTTAAAAAGCATTCGCGGCAATAGACCGGCCGGCCTTGAGTCGGCTTGAAGGGCACCGTGGTTTCCCGACCGCATTGAGAGCAGGTGGTCATGGTTTCGGTTTTACTGAAGCCCGAGGCCGAGGAACCCTGCCGCTTGGTCTTACAGTTCTTGCAGCGTTTGGGTTCGTTCTTGAAATTCTTGTCGTGGAAGAAGTGCTGTTCTCCCGCTGTGAATACGAAATCTGCTCCGCAGTCCACGCACTTTAGGACGCGATCCTGGAATTCCGCCATAGCAACTGTGCCCCGTTATGAACTTGAACTCTTTATCCGAACGGCGTGGCGCGGCATCTCGCCCGTCGCCCCGCCACCGTAATGGAATTATTCGACTTCCCGGCGACTTTTCTTCCGGTTCCGTTTGCGGGCCAGCGCCTGCTTGGCCCGGAGCTTCTCACCCGGCTTCAAGTAGAAGGAGTGTCTTTTGACCTCCTTAATAACGTCCTCCTGCTGGACCTTTCTCTTGAAGCGCCGAAGAGCGTTATCCAACGTCTCGCTCTCCTGAAGCTTTACTTCAGCCAAACGAAATACACCTCCCAACTCGACCAAAATTCCCGTGCGAGGCTGGATGGAGGAGTGAGCCCTGACCGTTGACGAGGTGTGGCGCCCGACCCAAAAATTTCCTGCACTTCGCACACAAGGTACTGATATCATAGGTGGTTGGCAAATAAAGTCAAGCCTAAATTTCACACGCCGTTCACAATTACAGGCCACTATACCAGAAAACCATTGATCCTCAAGGACATAGGCTGAAATGGAAAATGTGTTGGCGATTCTGCTGGCGGGGGGCGCCGGGGAACGTCTCTTTCCGCTGACTCGGGATACTGCGAAACCAGCCGTGCCTTTCGGCGGTACCTACCGCATCATCGATTTCACGCTCTCCAACTGTATTAATTCCGACATTCGACGGATTTTCATCCTTACGCAATACAAGGCGCTGGAACTGTGGCGGCACGTCCGCGACGGCTGGAACATTCTGTCTCCCGAACTCGGCGAGTTCATCGAAGTCATTCCGCCGATGAAAAGGGTCCACGAAGACTGGTATCAGGGCACTGCGGACGCCGTCTTTCAGAACTTCCAGAGCATCGAGGTGGAGGCTCCGAACGAAACCCTGATTACCAGCTCGGACCACATCTATAAGATGAACTACCGGGATATGCTCGAGTGGCACGGGAAGCACGACGCCGATATCACTCTTGCCACGATCCAGGTTCCGCCGGAGAGCGCCGTCCGGTTCGGCGTGGCGGAGATCGACGACGATTACCGGGTCCGCGGGTTCGAGGAGAAGCCGAAGCACGGCAACCCCAAGCGGTCGCCCTTCGACCCCGACATGGTCAGCGCCTCGATGGGAGTTTACGTTTTCAAGACCGACGTGCTGCTGCGGGCACTGCACGCGGACGCGCAGGATTCCAATTCCAGCCACGATTTCGGGAGGGACGTGATCCCCGCCCTGCTGAACGATGTCCGGGTGATCGCCTACGATTTCCGGGACATCAACGCCAAACAGGTCCGCTACTGGCGGGATGTGGGCACGCTGGACGCGTACTACGAAGCCAACATGGATTTGGTGGACGTCACGCCGGAATTCAACCTGTACGACCAGCGCTGGCCGATCCGCACCAAGGTGACCCAGCAGCCGCCGGCCAAGTTCGTATTCGCGCAGGAGGGACGGCGCATGGGCGTGGCGGTGGATTCCATCGTCAGCGCCGGGTGCATCGTTTCCGGCGGGCGCGTGCTGCACAGCGTGCTTTCTCCGGGCGTGCGGGTCAACAGCTATTGCGAAGTGGAGTATTCGATTTTGATGCCGGGCGTGGAAATCGGGCGGTACAGCCGGATTCGCCGCGCCATTATTAATACGGGCGCGAAACTGCCGGATTCCAGCGTGATCGGGTTCGATCTGGAAGCGGACCGCGCCAAAGGTTATTGCGTCACCGAGGGCGGCATCGTAGTGGTGGCGTAGGACAGCGGGCCGGCGCCGCCGGCTACGCCGAACGTCTTCTTAAATCAGGAGTCAACGTTGACGACGATTGCGAAAGTAGTAGGAAGAGAGATACTCGATTCCCGTGGGAATCCGACGGTAGAAGCGGATGTTTATCTCGCTGACGGCAGTATGGGACGAGCGGCCGTGCCTTCGGGCGCGTCCACTGGGGAACAGGAAGCAGTGGAACTGCGGGACGGCGACAAATCCCGCTACCTCGGCAAAGGCACGCTGAAAGCCGCCGGGCACATCAATTCCGAAATCGCCGAAGCCGTGGTGGGGCAGAACGCATCCCTCCAGTCAGAGATCGATCGCACGATGATCGACCTGGACGGCACACCGACTAAGGCACGGCTCGGAGCCAATGCCATCCTGGCGGTATCCATGGCGGCCGCGCGCGCCGTCGCGATGTCCGAGCAGACCCCCCTCTATCGGTATCTCGGCGGGGTCGGCGCCTGCACCCTGCCCGTGCCCATGATGAACATCATCAACGGCGGGGCGCACGCCGACAACTCGGTGGACGTGCAGGAGTTCATGATCGCTCCCTTCGGCGCCCCCAAATTTTCCGAAGCGCTCCGGATGGGCGTGGAAGTGTTTCACACGCTGAAGAAGGTGCTGGCCAAGAAAGGCTACTCGACGGCGGTCGGCGACGAGGGCGGCTTCGCTCCCATGCTGAAGTCGAACGAGGAAGCCATCGAATCCGTGCTCGAAGCCATCACGCAGGCAGGCTATCAGCCGGGCACGCAGATCGGCGTCTGCCTCGATCCGGCAGCGAGCGAGTTCTACCAGGACGGCAAGTACGTGTTCAAGAAGTCCGACAAGAGCCAGCGGACATCGGAACAGATGGTGGACTTCTGGGAGAAGTGGGTGAAGAGCTATCCGGCGATCGTCTCCATCGAGGACGGCATGTCCGAGGAAGACTGGGCCGGCTGGAAGCTGCTGACGGAACGCGTCGGCAAGAAGATTCAGCTGGTGGGCGACGATATCTTCGTGACCAATCCCTCGATTTTCAAGCGCGGGATCGAACAGGGGATCGCCAACTCCATCCTGGTAAAGGTGAACCAGATCGGAACGCTCACGGAAACGCTGGAAGCCATGCAGATGGCCGCGCGCGCCAACTACACGGCGGTGGTTTCGCACCGCTCGGGCGAGACGGAAGACTCGTTCATCGCGGACCTGGTGGTGGCCACCGGCGCCGGCCAGATCAAGACCGGGTCGGCCAGCCGCACCGACCGCATCTGCAAGTACAACCAGTTGCTCCGCATCGAAGAAGAGCTTGGCTGCGCCGCGCAGTTCCTGGGACGGAAGGCGTTCCGGCAATGACGAAGCTGGTGCTGGTGCGCCACGGCGAAAGCACGTGGAACAAGGAAAACCGGTTCACCGGCTGGACGGACGTCGAACTTTCGGAGAAGGGCCGCCAGGAGGCGAAAGAGGCGGGGGTCGTATTGAAGGCCGAAGGGTTCACGTTCGACGTGGCCTACACGTCGGTGCTGAAGCGCGCCATCCGCACCCTCTGGACGGTGCTCGACGAAATGGACCTGATGTGGATCCCGGTATACCGCTCGTGGAGGCTGAACGAGCGGCACTATGGGGCTCTGCAGGGGCTCAACAAAGCCGAGACGGCGGCGAAGTTCGGCGAGGGCCAGGTGAAAATCTGGCGCCGCAGCTACGATATCCCGCCGCCCGCTTTGGCCGCCGACGATGAGCGCTATCCGGGCAACGACGCGAGATACCGCAATCTGAACACACAGGAACTGCCGCTCACCGAATGCCTGAAGGACACGGTGGCGCGATTCCTGCCGCTTTGGCACGAGACCATTTCGCCCGACATCGTAGCCGGAAAGAAGGTGCTGATCGCGGCGCACGGAAACAGTCTCCGGGCGCTGGTGAAGTACCTGGACAACGTGCCGGAAACGGAGATCGTCGAGCTCAATATTCCCACCGGCATGCCGCTGGTTTACGAGCTGGACGACAACCTGAAGCCGCTCAAACACTACTACCTCGGCGATCCCGAAAAGGTGAAGGCCGCGATGGATGCGGTGGCGGCGCAAGGCAGGAAGAAGTAGCTCCTCTTAAGCGAAACCGACGACCGCTGCGCTCACCGGCCGTTCCCCCACGGGAATCATGGTGAACAGCGGCGCCGGTTTGTAGCGTCGCGAGGCGTCCTGGTTGGTGAGCGCGTACATGCGGATCACAGCCAGGTCGCCCGACTTCTGATTCAGCACAAGTGCATACTGCTGGTCCGGGGTGATCACGATCGCCCCGGGCTCCTGCCCCACGTTCACCGCCGCCACGAGCTTCCTCCCCGTGTTGTCATAGTCCAGCACCGTCACGCTATTGGTCTGCGGGTTGGCGACGATCAGGAAGGACGTCGCCCCCGAATCGGTGACTGCCATGGCGCCGGGCGCGCGCCCCGCGAGCATGGTCTCGGCGATCTCGGTGCTGTACGGGTAGACGATGACGACGGCATCCATGCCATCGCCCGTGACGAACATTTCCCCGCCATCGGGCTTGACGCAGAGGTTCCGCGGCTCGATCGGGAGGGGCAGCCGCACCACGACGCGTCCGCCGGCCGTTTCGAAGATGCTGAGGTTGCGCTCCGCGCGGCTGGCGACGACCAGTTGCCGGCCATCGGATTGAAAGCGCACCAGGGAGGGCTCTACCCCCGCCGGCACGGTGCGTTCGATGCGCGCATCGGAGAGCGAAATCAACGTGAGGCTGCGACCCTGGGCGCTGCACGCGACCGCCTGGTTGCGGCTGCCGACGTCGAAGGTGTCCGGCATTCCAGGGAGGTGGATCGCACGCTTCGGACGGAGCGACTGGAGGGGTAATTCGACGAGAGCCGCGGGGTCGCGGTAGAGGACCCAGATGGCGTCTTTCGCGGGGGAGAGGAGCATTCCCGCGGCGGTGTTCCCCGCCCTGGCGCGCCGCGCGATGGAGAGTGTGGTCGCGTCGATTTCGTAGACGGTGCCGGTGGCCGGCGCCAGAACGAACACCTTAGGTTCGGACGGGTGCGCGAGGACGGCAGCGGGTTCGGCATCGAGGAGGATCTGCTTGCGAACGCGAAACCGGCTGAGATCGACGGCGGCGACGGAGCGCCCCTGTTGATTGGCCACAAAGCAATAGCCCCGATAGGCGGTAGCTTTCCGCCGTCCGCAGCCGGCGCCCGCGAGGGCCGCGAACAGCAGATTTCTTCTGGAAACAGAGGGAGAGGACACCTGAACCTTATTGTACTTCGGCGTATGTTATTCTGATGGAAGCACGATCGCCGTACCCGCGGAATCCCATCCGCGGCTTCCGTCTTCCGAACCGGAGAGATGGCCGAGTGGTTGAAGGCGCACGCTTGGAAAGCGTGTTTAGGGGTAACTCTAACGTGGGTTCGAATCCCACTCTCTCCGCCATTTTATTTACTTGGGCTGTACGCCAACAACGGGGGCAAACAACCCCAATCCCAAACCTTTCTAAGATTGGATTCCCGCCGTGAACCTATTGATGCAATGAGAATCCGGACGGCAAAGCAGCCTCAAGATTGATTTGTTCTCCGGTGATGGGGTGGTGGAATTTCAGAAATTGGGCGTGCAGAAAATATCCTCCATCGCCGGGGAGGCCGGGGCGAATTTCAAGAGGCTGGCCGGTTAAGCCGTACAGAGGATCGCCTACCAGGGGATGGCCGATGGATGCCAGATGGATTCTGACTTGATGGGGGCGGCCCGAATTCAGGCTTACCTCAAATGTTGTGGTGCTGGTGGTGCGTGAGATCACCTTTGCCAAGGACTTTGACGGTTTGCCACTTGGGTTGGCCGCCCACACGGAACCGATGAGCGGGTGCGGTACGAGGCCGATCGGTGTGAGGATTTCGTAGGCGTCGTGCTGTGCAATGTTTTGAGCCAGCGCCCGGTAGATTTTTCGAATTTTGGGTGTGTTCCAGTTTGCGAATAGATTAGAGGCCGCCTGCGGTGTTTTGGCGAAGAGGACGATGCCGGTGGTGGCTCGGCCCAACCGGTGGACAGGGTTTGCGTTGGGGGTTTGCTTTTGCACCAAGCGCAGAAGGGTGTTTTCCATGAAGCCGCCGCCCGGGAGAGTGGGTAGCCCGCCGGGTTTGTTGACGGCCAACAGATGGCGGTCTTCAAACAGGACTTCGAAGTGCTGAGGGGAGTCTGGTTCGATCCAGGGTGGACGGTTCCAGACAATGGTTTGGCCCAAAGTGACCGATTCGCTTCCGGTGGCGGTGACGCCGTTGAGAGTGACTTCGCCGTTGTTCAGTTTTTGTTGCCAGGCTGTTGGGGTTGAGTGGGCGTAAATGCTTGCCAAGTGGGAGAGCAGGGTTTGTCCGGGGTATTTGCTGCTGATGATTGTGGTGTAGGCATAGCCCCGGTTGAGCATGTAGTTTGAGTGTAAGCTATGGCATCTGCACCGGTATCTCCTCGTCGGTAGCCCTACGCAGCTTTGGAATCGTGCAGGCTCAAAGCCCGATCACTCCCCATCGAACGCAGCCTGGCGCCCGGGTCACGCTGCCGACAATCGCGGCAAGAAGGATGGGCTCCCGCCGCGGCATTCGGGAGCCGCACTCCACGTCCTGATCTTCAACGACCGCGTGGCCACGCTCGGAGCGCGTAATGTCGGGACGGCTCGTCAGTATTCCCGCTTGGTCACGATGCCAGGCTGCGGCACGGGATATCTGCCGGCGACGTCTGCAAGGAGCGGAGCCGGGGAATCCACTGTGAACTTTTCTATGCCCGGCGCCATTTCGTGCTCGCATTGGAGCATCTCGTCAAAAGTGATTTCCCGGCCGGTGTTGGCGGCCATGCGGCCCATGCTCGCAACCAGGCTCGCCTCCACACCGCGTTTGACCTCGTTGTAAGGCTTGTCGTCTCGAACGGCGCCCACCAAATCGTTCCACTCGTTTTGATACGGGTCCTTCTCGTCCGGGCTCACCTTGGATTCCCACAGCAGGTTTGCCGGGGTCGCGGTCTGACTCTTATACAGGCTCGACGGCAGCCCGCAATCTCCGCTCTTGGAAGCGATCCCCATGCCCTTGGTGCCATGCAGACAGCTGGTGTAGATCTCCTCGCATCCGTTCATACAGCGCCCGTCGAAGAAGAACTTGGTGCCATCCGAATACGTGTATTCCACCGAATAGACGTCAAAGTTCTGATCCACGTACGCAACCCCTTCGGGACTGACCTTGTAATGCCGGCCGCCCAACGCCTGCGCCTTTACCGGCCATTCGTTCTTCATCCATCCCAGCTGATCGATGAGGTGGATATAAAAGTCGTTGTAGCAGCCTCCGCTCGCCCAAACGAAGCTGTGGAAGCGCTTCACCTGGTAGAGCAGGTCGGTAATGCCGGCCGGTTTGGGCAGCGAGAGGAAATATCCGCCGGGGCCATGCATGCGGTAACCACGCTGCAGAATGATCTCGCCGATCTCCCCGTTATGGACACGGTCGGCCAGTTCCTGGAGCGCCCGGCTGTGACGCGACATGAGACCCACACCCACCTTGAGGTTCCTGGCTGAAGCCTCCTGGCCGAGCGCGAACATGCGCTTGCTCGTTGGGCCGTCGGCCGTCAGCGGCTTTTCCATGAAGACGTTCAAGCGCTTCTGGATAGCGTAGTTGAAGTGTACCCAGCGAAACGCGGGAGGCGTTGCGAAAATGGCGATATCGCCCGGCTTCAAACAGTCCATCGCATGCCGATAGGCGTCGAAGCCGAGAAACTGGCGATCCGGCGGTACGTCCACCTGACTCGGGAAACGCTTCTGTAACTGATTCAGGTCGGCCGCGAGGCGTTCCGGGAACAGGTCCGCCATGGCGACCAGCTTGACAGGGCCGCGCTTGACGGAGAGTGCGTTCGCCGCCGCGCCGCCGCCGCGCCCACCACAGCCGATAAGCGCTACCTGGATCAGGTCGCTGCCCGCTGCGTGGACGCCCGGCATCGCAACGTTGGCCAAAACCGATAATGCAGCCGATTTACCGCTAGTCTTCATGAATTCACGGCGGCTGGTGGAATCTGGTAAAGAGTTCATGGCTATTCAGTCCCTTCGCTCTACCTTGGAGGAAGGCCTCCGCGGTACGCGGTCATAGTGTAACCCCGTGCACCTCTCGATGTTGCCGCATGGGTGGGAGAGGTTGCTTCATAAACCTTCGATTCAAATGTCCGTACAGCTCCCGCCATGACTAGAGACCCGGAACTACGAGCACCTTGCCGTGAGAATCGGATTCCAACTGGCGGTATGCCTCAACGATCTGGTTGAGCGCGAAGCGTCCGGCGATGTCACTGATGATCGCGGGTCTCTTTGCCGCCAGGGTGAGCCCCTCCGAAATCAGGGCAGGAAACTCCGAGACACCTTCGACCCAATTCATCCCGTTGTACTTCGTGACAAAAAGGGACCCGGAAAACAGTTGATGGAGGTTGATGGCGGGCGCCGGACCCGTCAGTTCCCCATAACTAATCAGGCAGCCTCGCGGCGCGAGCATTTGCAGGCTGATTTCGCAGGTGGAGCCGCCGATGGGATCAAACACGGCCGCCACGCCGCGGCCGCCCGTATATGCGCGCACCGCTGCCCCCACATCCTCGACGGCCCGGTCGATAACGTGGACGGCCCCTGCCGCGCGAACGGCTTCCACCCGCTTGCCGCTGGCGATACCGATGACCTTGACTTGCTGACTCGCCAGAATGGCCACGAGCATTCGACCAACTGCGCCGGCGGCGCCCCATATCACGGCTTCCCTGCCTTTGAGCGGCCAGACGCGCGCGAGCCCGCCGGCGGTGAGGCCGGCGACCGCCAGGCACGCGGCATCTTCGAAGCTGAGGCCGTCGGGAACCGGCGCCAGCATCGAAGCCGGCGCGTTCACAAAAGTCGCGCATGATCCGAGAACCGCGGCCCAGCAAACCCGCGTCCCCACCGACATCGGCGTCTCCGGCCCGGCCGCGACTACGACTCCGGATCCCTCTCCACCAAGCGGGAAAGGAAAAGGCAGGCGAACGGTGTAGTTACCGGAACGAATCAATGTTTCTGCATGGTTGAGGCCGGCCGCTTCGACTCGAATCAACGCCTCGCCTGTTCCCAGAGGAGGCAGTTCCTCCACGGCGACCTCAATTACCTCCGGACCGCCCGCGCGGAGCGCCCGGGCCACCCGGCGCTGAGTAGGTTGTTCCATGACTAATCATCAGTATCACGGAGTCCGCGCCGTGCGGCGTTCGCCCCGAACACGATTGCACCCTCTAGTGGTCCACCGCCGCATCTCTCGCCGCTGCCAAGCCCGATTTCTGCTTGAGCCTCACCGAAACCCGCGCGCATTCCCGACAGGCTCATACCCGTAAACGATCAAGCAGTGACAGCCTTACGCGCGGCCGAGCAGCGCGTCGATCGCGGCCCGCGTGAGGATCTCCGCTCCGGTCGCTCCATCGATCAGGCCGGCCCCTCCGTCTTTGTCGCGCCATGCGATCAGCTTGCCTGAGGCCACGGCCACATCGTAGATCTTTGTCTGCGACGGCCGGCATTCGATAGCCGGCTTTCCATCCCCGCCCAACGCCAGCACGCGTCCATCCTTCAGCCCGATCGCGAGCCTCGCGCCGTCGTCGCTCAGCGCCGCCGACATCGCCTGATAACGCACCCGCCCCGACGCGATTTCCGCGGCCGTGGTCGTTTCGAACACCTGATAGTCGTCCCAATAGATGTAGTAAAAGCGGCCCGAGCCCGAAAGCCCCATGCGCCCGTCCTCATACAACAGGCCCCGCGGATCCACTGGCTCATGCTTCACCCGCACTCTCCGCGACAGCCGGTCCCACAGGGCCCAGCCGAAGCCCTCATGCAGCGCCAGATCCGAGCCGCCGGACACAACCGCGAAGCTATCGATGAGGCAAGGTTCCGAGTTCCCGTCCTGAATCGCCGCCCCTTGCATGTCCCCGCCGGTGCGCCGCCACACGCTCCCCTTGCGGAACGCGTCCACCGTGACATACTCCTCCGGCGCCAGAATGGCGGCTTGTATGATCGCGTGTTCGCCCTGGAACTGCTCCGCCACCTGCGCCGAGTCGATGTTCCACACGGTGACCTTGCCCCCCTGGTCCGCCGCGAGCAGCAACTTCGCGTCTTCCCAGGCGTCCAGTGCGCGAATCCGCATCGCGTCCGCTTTGGCCTGGAACTCCATCGCGCCCTGGGGGATGCGGACGGCCACGCTGCGCCCATCCTCGCAGCCCAGCAACAGGCGTCCCTGCCGCTCGGCCAGACGGATGGCCGTCACCTGCGCCGGCTTTGCGTCGCTGCCGTTACTTGGTCCACTCATACACTTTGGCGCTCTCCAGAGGCGGCTCCTGCGGGGCGAAATCCGTTTTTGAAAGAAGCGAGGGATGAAATGTCTGGCTGGTGAAATTGGTGTCGTATGCCGCGTAGTACAACGCGTGGTCCGGCCAGGAGTTCACAAAGTTTTTGTTCGCCATGAATGGGCGAAGCTTAGCCGAACCGTTGATAAAAGCTTTCCCCCCCACCTTTAAGGCTCGCGGCGCGTTCGCAATATAACTCAGGAGAATATGTTCCAGCAGCCCTCTCGTGTTCATGTTCGACCGGTAATGTACTTCCTCCGCCGGGAACTCCGCGCCGTCAATATGGGTGTTATCCGAATAACGAAAGCCTGCGTCGATGGACACCGGGGCGTCGGTTTGAAAATTGAAAAGCCGGGCCGTGCCGAAGTTGCAGGCGTATGCCAGATAGGTTCTTACAAAATTGCGCTGCACCTCCGCCGAACCGTTGCCGTCGCGCCCCCGGAAATTTTCCAGTTGAGCGGGCGTAAGGGTGTAGTTCTCCGCGTCGTCCGGGCGCGCGTAACCCACGGTGTGCACGCTGATGTACTTGCCGTTCTTCTCCCTCAGTCCGCCGCCGGCCGCTAATCCAAACACCAGGCACATGTGCAGGCCATAGCCGGGATGGGGATTATTAAACAGAGTCACGTCGAACTCGCCGTGGTCGGCCAGCAGTTGGTCCCAGTCGGCGGTTTCGATGACATTGAACCGGCCCCGCTCCACCGCTTTTACGGCCGCCGCCGTGCGCGGCGCGCGGTACACGAACAGATTGAGATCTTCGACAGCGTCCAATCCCTCAGCCGCGGTTTTATCCGTGCAATCGTATTGCGACGCGAAAACCCACATCCGGCCGCTGCCGCCAGGCCCCGTATACTTTGTCGCCAGAGCAATGGCGTAACCGAAGCCGGTGCCTTCGCCCGCGATGAAGGCCTGCTTGAAGCCCAAATCGAAAGTGATCGTGACCACCGTTCCCGGCTGATCGATCGTCACAACAATTTCGTTCACTCCGTCGCTTTCCGCGTCCACGTCGTCCAGTTCGGGGAGGAAGTCGTCTTCGTCGTGGCTTAAAAACTTCTTGCTAACCGTCACCTTGCACTTGGCCGGGAGAATGCCGGGAAAGTCCACCTTGAACTTGTAGCCCTTCTTTAGTTCGAGATCCTCTTCGTCGTATTCACCATCGTCACCGGTTGCCTCATTTTCCGGCGCCTGGTTGCCTCTGGAGATCGCAATCGGCGCCTCCGGCAGCAGCAGCGGATCCAGATCGATGCCCTGCGGGCGCTTGTCCTGGACAATGACCTTCACTTGCCATGGCTTCGTCAGTTCGGGGGAGCTGCCGACGCGATCATCTCCGAACACATCCGCTTCGGCGCCCACAGCCTCGGCTGTGAGGCCGGTATCCGCATGGCTCACGGTGCATGTCAGGTCCTCCATGTCCGCTTTCGACGCGAAGACCAGTGTCACGCAGCCCTCTCCCTCGGAGGGCTCCAGGTCTACCGGGCCGCCCGTGAAGTCGAAGTGCAGGGTGGCGTTTTCCATCACCGCGTCGGAGCGGTTCAGGACGCTGGGATAGATCGACCAATAGAAGACGTCTTCGCATGGCGCTTCCGGATCGTCGTAGCCGCTGAAAGACCGCAGATAGGCCATGACTCAGACGTTCCCGGGATCGCGCACGGCCGCTTCGAGGCGGTCGAGCCGGGCATCGCGATTCAGTTGCTCATCGTTGAGAATGGCGGACGCCCAAGGCCTGGCGGGGCTCCCGTCAAGCTCCAGACCCGCTCGCAGCGCGACCATCATGAACCGGAGCATGTGCGGCCGGCCGCGAAATCCATGCCGTTGCGAAAGTTTGACGGCCGCCCCGATCGTCTGCATCAGTTGCTCGCGGCTCATGGCGGCGCACCGGGGAATCTCCCGTCTCGCACAAATGGCGAATTCGCTGACGAAATTCCTCCAGCCGATCTTACGCAACGCTTGCATTTGAGCGGGGCGAATTATCAACATGCGCGAACTCCGTCCGGGTTTCATCTTACCGCGCGGGTCGGTGCGTGTGCGCGGCCAGCCGGAAATCGCGGAGGAACTATCTCGCCGTTCAACGAGCGAGTACGGAACGCCGCCTCCGCCGGATGTAACAGCTCTGTTTCACGAAATCGAGCAGCTGCCTGCGTCATCCGAAAGTTAATTTGATGTAAGTGATATCTGCCTCGGATTCTGTTAGGATCAGCTGGCCGCTCTTGGCTTCCCGTCAGCCGGCGGCCTATCACCGGCGGGGCTGCCCGTTCTGAGCGGTGGCTCCTGCCTGGCCGCCTTATCCAGCTGAGGCAACAGATCAGCATCGTAGCGGTTCCCCGCGAGTTGACGCCGACAGCCCAACGCCGGTGCATAATCGGTCCGGGCCGGCGCAGGTTCGTCAGACGCTTAAAGGCGCTGGAAGGACCCAATCACGGGCGGCAGGCGCACCGACGAATCACTTACCCACCAGGCTGCGATACGTTCTTCTTTCACGCTGCACGCCACGGCACCTCCCGCGGATTTCAGAAACTCGACCAGACCGGGCAGGAGGTGGTTGACGTCGGACCGTTTTCCCTGCACCGTAAAAATCTCCGCGACGCCGTAAGGCTTGGGAATGTAGGCGGCAAAAAAGCCCATGGCGGCAAGCGCGCGAAGAAGCCGCGGGTCGGACCGGTCCCGGTCGAGGGTGATGTGGATTTCGCTTTCGCGGAAGCCACCGATCGGAAGTTGCGCGTTCGCGATGCGAAACGGCACGGGAACGGCCGGATCGAAGGGGCGCGCCTCAATGTCGATATCGGCGGCAATGAACTCGCCTTCCACATAGCCACGCATTTGCACAGGGTGTTTGGCCGCGGCAATGACCTGGTCGAAGCGGCGCCGGAATTCGTTGTTATCGCCCACCTTCAAAGTGAGGTGGTGGGGCGGCTCGAATCCGTCCACCCCATCGGGATGACCTGCGAAATCGCTGCGGTAGAATCCGCAGGTGCCGAGCAGGAACCGCTCGAATTCGGGAGCAAGTTCAAAGGCGTCCACGTGGATATGAAAGTTGCTCATGTCGGATCTCGAAAGTCTTCAGTATATTGGATCGATGGTGTTCAGGCGACCCTTCCCAGGTTGGACTTGTATTCGCCGGCGCTCTGCATAAGGGCGCGAACAAGGTCTTTGAACATGACGACCATTGAGTCGAGCTTGGTATAGAACCCGTCCCCGGAAACCAGGTTTTCAATGGCACCCGAACCGACCATAAACACGAGGCACCCAAACTGGCTCTCGCGTTCGCCATCGCGGGGCAGGCCAACGA
This sequence comes from Bryobacterales bacterium, assembly GCA_963796485.1. Taxonomy (GTDB): domain Bacteria; phylum Acidobacteriota; class Terriglobia; order Bryobacterales; family Bryobacteraceae; genus CAWCDJ01. Next base: position 865,166 of record CAWCLV010000001.1, on the reverse strand, counting down.
TCAGCACTTGAATCGGAATATCGGCGGTGACTCGCATCAACTGGTCCTGCCGCCCGGGAATGGCGTACTCCTCTACTTTCACGTGAATATCCTTCTTGGCTTTGCAGGCACGCTGCCACTCGGTCCTGAGGCTATCGCCTTGCAGCAACTCTTCATATCCCGCTCGACGGGAGAGCGGCACCAGGAACTTGTCCCGGCTGGCGGCGTCGTCAACGGTCAGAATCTGCACGACTGGAGTGGTCGCAATCTTCGTCTCCAGGTGGCGTTTGAAGGCGTTCACGTCAGCATCGAATTCCGCCATCTGGTCCCCGGTGGGCGCGGACTCGTCCAGCAGACTCGGCGGAATGAAGCTCTTGTCCTTTTCCCGCTTCAACTTCAGGTACTCTTTGACGATCTTCGCGTTATAGCGGTGAGGCGATCCGAAATTCACCGCGAAGTTCACCATCCAGATTTCCCGTTCGGCCTTCGCCAGGAGTTCCTGGGCTTTGTCGAAAATGGCGGGGAAGCCTTTTAGCACCGAGCGCGTGGCATCCTCGACTTCGCTGACAAGTTTCTCTTCGCGCTCCTCGATATGTGTGAGCGCCTGACTGATGTCGGCGGCCAGGGATTCCTCAAATTTCTTCTGACGATCATCTATGGCCTTCAGCTGCTGCTGGAGAGTCAAAGGTAGCCGGCCAAAGAAGCGGGAGGTGAAGAGCACCGGAAAGACGCCGACCCAACTGGAAATCGACAATCCCAACAGCATGGTATCGACCAGCGCGTGAGACTGGTCGATGATGGGCGGTATCTTGCGATCGGCTTCCAGGACGAACAGAACGGTGATCAAAAGCAGCCAAACCAAGATCCCGAAGGTGGTCATCTTGAGGGCGATACTCACCCGGCCCCCACCAGTCTTGACCAGGGCATAAAGCAGCATCAGAGAGCCGGCGGCCGCGGCCATAATGGATTGCCACCCGGCGATCTTTCCAACCAAACCGACGCCGCCGAGGAGGAGAAAGCTGCCTAAGCCAAAGCAGACCTGAACGTAGCCGGGATATGCCTTTATGGCTGCCCAAAAAGCACTCCACCAACCACTGGGAGTGGAGTCGCCGGACCCCTTTTCGGCCTCTTTTTCTTGCTGTTTTCTCGCATCTTCCGTTGGCGCAGCCATAACTATATCCCCTTCCAAAAGACGAGCCGTCTTTCGATATAGGCGACCAATCCAAAAAACAAGATGCCGCCGAGGGATATCATTATAACCCCGGCGAACATCAAAGGCGTCTGAAGATAGTAAGAAGAGGTATTTATCAGAAAACCAATCCCGCGGGTAGCGCCGGTAAATTCCCCAATCACGGCGCCGACCACCGCAAGGGAACTGGCGATCTTGAGAGATGCCATTAAATAAGGCAGCGAGTTCGGTATACGGACCTTGGTCAGGATTTGGAGGCGGCTGGCGGAGAGGGAGCGCAGGAGGTCGAACACCTCCGGCTGTATGGCCCCCAAGCCGGATACCGAGTTTACGAGCACCGGAAAGAAGGCCACCAGAGCAGCCATAACGATTTTGGAATAGATGCCATTTCCAAACCAGAGGACGAGCAAAGGGGCGATGGCAATCAGCGGCGTGGATTTGAGCGCGATGGCGTACGGATAAATCGCGTCCTGGACGAGGCGGAAGTGCACGAACGCGATCGCCAGCATATATGCGAAAAGGCCGCCGAGCAGGAACCCCACAACGGACTCCAGCATCGTGACAGCGGTTTCGGCCACCAATCTCTGCCAGTTGGCGACTGCCGCGACGAGGATATCCGTGGGCGGCGGGAGCACCAGGCGGTTCAGGCCAAACAAGGGGATGCTCACCTGCCAGAGCGCCAGCAGGAAGACTAAGGCCACGGCCGGTGCGACTACGGATCTTATTCCAAGTGCGTTCTGAGGCATCGGACCAGTTCCTCGAATTCAGTAGTGTCTTTCAGGGACGCCTGGCGGGGTCGAGGGAACGGGACGGCGGCGACCTGACGGACCTTAGCCGGGCGGGAAGACAGCACCACGACACGGTCGGACAGAAACACGGCCTCGGCCAGACTGTGGGTGACAAAGAGAACCGTCACCTGGGTTTCGCGCCAAATCCGCAATAGCTCGAACTGCATGGTGTTACGGGTGAATTCGTCGAGCGCGCCGAAGGGTTCGTCCATGAGCAGGAGCCGGGGATTGAAGGTAAGGGCGCGGGCCAAGGCGACCCGCTGCTGCATTCCGCCGGAAAGCTCGGCGGGGTACTTGTCCTCAAACCCCTCCAAACCGACGGCGCGCAGCAACTCGCGCGGTTCCCTGCCGGAGCGGCTGAGGACTTCCAGAGGGAGATTGACGTTTTGAAGAACGCTGCGCCAGGGAAGCAGCACGGGATTTTGAAAAACCAAACTGAAGGCTCCCTGCCTTCGGGCTTCCGCGGCGCTGCTGCCGTTAACGAGGATGCGGCCGGACGAGGGAGGCACGAGGTCGCCGATGATCTTAATCAGGGTAGTCTTTCCGCTGCCGCTCGGGCCGATAATGGAGACGAACTCACCGGCAGCCACATCGAATGAAACCTCTTCGATGGCATACACCGGTTCGCCGCGGGAAGCATAAACCTTCCCGATCGACTCCACGCGGACGAGCGGATCCGTCGACATTAGTGCACCGGCGATGCTCCGGAACCGCCGCCCACATTTCCGAGGAACGCGGTGGTGAAGGCGTCGCCGGGGTTGAAAGGATGTTGGATCACCTTCTCTTCGGCCAGGCGGTCGTAAGCCCGTTGGAACATTTCGCGATCCATATACCCTGGAGGATATTGCGGGCTGTCGCTGGTCACGGCATTGTAAGCCAGTACGCGTTTGAGACTCAGAGGCCTGTCGAGAGTGGAATCGCGTTTCAGGAGTGCGTCGTTGGCCTCTTCTGGATGGGCAACGGTGTAGGCGACGCCGCGTAACGTGGCGCGAACGAAGCGGGTCACGAGGTCGGGATGTGACTGGATGGTCTGGTCGGTCGTGAAGAGGGTGTACCCATCTGTAACGATATCGTAATCGGCCGGGCTGATGATATTTACGGGAACCCCTCTAGCGGGTAGATCGAGCCCGGCGGTTACGGTAAAGGCCCACTCGGCGGCGACCTGCCCGGCAATCAACTGATTGTAGTCGAAACCGACGTCGACTTCGGTATACGGAATTTTCTGCTTCCGCAGGAGGTTGCGGAGCACGTCGGTGGAGATGTGCCCGTAATAGAAGCCGATCTTTTTCCCTCTGAGTTGTTGGAGCGTGGTAATGCCGGAGGACTTGAGCGTAAGGAGGCAAGAGAAGTTGGAATTGCGATGCAGGACGGCCACGGCTTTGAGCGGCTGCCCTGCGGAGCGGGCCACCATCAGGGTGTCGGGACCACCGAGAACTCCGAACGTATCCTGGCCTGTGGCCACTGTTTTCACCGGATTCAGTTCCCGGGACCCCATCTGGAAGTGGACATCGAGGTTCTCCTCTCCGTAAAATCCTTTGTCCTGGGCAATGTAGAAGCTGGATTGACCGGCTTCGATGATTGGGATGGGAAAGCGGACGTTGACGGACACCGGTTTATCAACGGTTTTCCGAGGATCGGCCGAACCACAGCCGGTTAACACGAGGGCTAAAAACGCCGTCCCTACGAAAGCAGCGGCGCATCTACTCCGGCGAAGTTTGGTGGAGGTAACCATTGATCTGTTGATTCTACCCGACTGGGGGACGATTAGCTAAGCGGCTTCTTCCGCCTGCAGTACCTGGGCGCGAGGAGCACCAGCCTCAGCGGCGAATCTCAGCTGTCCGATATCGGAAGTCTCTTGTCCTCAACCGGGAATGTGTATGCACAAGCCGTTCCTGATCGGCGACAATTTCGAATGGCCGACCACAAACCCGGATGATAGCCTGCCGCGATCTGCGCCTGCGAGTCGGACGGCTTGCGGGGGCAAGTGTAAGCGCCGATAATCGGTCCAGAACCCTCGTGACCAATCGTGCCAGCGTCACTGCGGAATACATGGCGCTTTTCCGCTTGCTCGAATCCTCGTACCCATCGCGTTCGCGATTGTTTTTAGACCCCGATGCCACCTTGTTCCTTACGGAAGGAAGGAAGTGGCTTGCCCGCGTGGCGGGCCTGCCGGCCGGCCGACGCCTGGCGGAGTGCCTGCTCGACCGGGCGGCTCCGGGCGCTAGAGTTGCGGGCATTGCACGCACTAAGTGGATTGACGACGAGGCCACGGCCGCGTTGAAAGCCGCACCGCAGCTTGTCCTGCTCGGCGCCGGATTCGACATGCGCGCGGTGCGCCTTCCTCAGGCGGCGCAGGCCCTCACCTTTGAGCTGGACCATCCGCAGACTTCGTCAGCCAAACAGGCAGCACTGAAGAGCGTACAACCAAGGCTGCCCGAGCGCGTTCGTTACATCGGTGTAGACTTCAATCGTCAGTCGATTAGAGAGGTTCTCCTTAGCGCCGGATTCGATACCTCACGATCGGCTTGTTGGATTTGGGAAGGAGTCACGAACTACCTGACCGGGGAAGCCGTCGACGGCGCCTTGCGGCAAATCGCAGAAACCAGCGCGGGGGGCAGCATTCTGCTGTTCACCTACGTTGAGCGAGCAGTCTTGGATGATCCAAGCCGGTATGACGGCGCGGCGAAGTTGACCGCCCGACTGAAATCCTATGGTGAACCATGGACGTTTGGACTTGATCCTCGGGATGTCAGGTCCTTTCTCGCAGCGCGCCGCTTCGAGTTGCTCAAAGACGTTAACGTGGCTGAGATTTGGCAGCATTCCGGCCGGTCATGTTTGGGGGCGCGCGGGTATGAGTTCTATCGGGTCGCGTCTGCCCGCGTCGGAGGTTAACAGGCTGTCCCGGCCTTGTCGCCAGGCGGCGGGTGACTGCTGAATCCGGCTGGAGAAGGTGGCCAGGTCGTCGTGGCACGACTGAATCTTCCTTCCCATGCCTGCCACGTATGCGGTTGGGAACGCGCTCGGGAAGTTCTCCTCGGGTACGCGCAGACGATGTGGAATGGCGCGCACGGACCTGGCCTCTAGCGGGATCGCTCGATAGCGTTCTCTGCCGGCGCGGCGCCTGGACCAGCGCAGGCCACTCTCCGGATAGCCTCGAACAACTGCGCCGGAAGAATGGGCTTGCATATGTATTCGTCCATGCCGGCCTCCAGGCAGCGCTCGCGATCTCCGCGGATCGCGTGAGCCGTGACCGCGACCAGCGGCAACCGGCGCCTTCCGCCTTGCTGTTCGTTCCGCCGGATGATACCGGCCGCCTGAAGCCCATCCAGGACCGGCATCTGGACGTCGAGGAGGGCGAGGTCAAACTGGTCCTTCTCGGCCGCCTCGACCGCCTGCCGGCCGTTCGAAGCCACAGTAACAGTATGGCCGCGCTTTTCGAGCAAGCGCACCAGAACCATCTGGTTCACCGGGTTATCTTCCGCCACCAGGAGACGCAGGCGAGGACCGGTGTCCTCCTCGCGAACCGGCATCGGCCTCGGGCCGCTGCCGCCGGCCGGCGTCGTCCGGTTGAGAGCGGCCGAGGCGGCGGCCAGCAGTTCCGAAGGCTTCACCGGCTTGACCACGCACCGGGCGATTCCGGCTTCGTAAGCGCGCTTCACTTCCCGCGGGTCTGTTCCGGCAGTCAGCATCAGAATAACGGGCTGGTCCAGTGCTTCGGGCGTCCGGATCTCATGCGCCAGAGCGATTCCGTCCATCCCGGGCATTGCGTAATCCAGAATGTAGAGGGCAAACGGTCCGCCGCCGGAGCGCATCGCCGCCAGCGCCTCCTCCCCGCCGTTGGCCAGAACGGGTTTCATCCCCCAGCCATCCAGAATGGTCTTCAGGGTGAGGCGGCTAGTGCCGTTATCGTCCACCAGCAGCACGCGGGCATCCCTCAATGCGGCCGCCGGCAGGGACGCCGAATCGGCCTGTTCGTACGTACTGGCCGGGACCTGACCGCGGGCCAGTCGTACCGTAAAGTGAAAATTGCTGCCGTGCCCCGGCGTGCTCTCGACCCAGATCCGTCCTCCCATCAACTCCACCAGCCGCCGGGAAATGGTCAGGCCCAACCCCGTGCCTCCGTAATTCCGCGTGGAGGATCCATCGGCCTGGGTGAAGGCCTCGAAGATGTCTTCCTGTTTGTCTTCGGGGATCCCGATTCCGGTGTCGATGATCTGGAAATGCAGGCCGACCTCGCTGCCGGCGCCGGCTTCCGATTCGACGCGAACCGCGACTTCGCCCGCCGGCGTGAATTTTATGGCGTTGGAGATAAGGTTCAACAGCACCTGCCGAAGCCGGATGGGATCGCCCGATGCCACGTCGGGCACGCCCGCGGAAATATCGCAAACGATCTCCAGGCCCTTCTTGTGCCCCCCCGGCGCCAGCGCCCTGGCAGCCTCCACCACGCAATCCGGCACATGGAAATCCACGGACTCCAGGTCCAGCTTCTTGGCCTCGATCTTCGAGAAGTCCAGGATGTCGTTGACCACCGTCATCATCGAGTCGGCCGAGAACCGCAGAGCCTGTAGATACTCCCTCTGTTCCTCCGTGAGTTCCGTGCCGAGCGCGAGTTCGGTCATGCCGATCACCCCGTTCATGGGCGTCCGGATCTCGTGGCTCATGTTGGCCAGAAATTCGCTCTTGGCGCGGCTCGCCGCCTCCGCCTTGTCCCTGGCGGCCACCAGTTCCGAGGTGCGCGACGCCACCAACTCTTCCAGGTGATCGCGGTGCTGCTCGATCTGGCTCAGCATGTCGTTGAAGGTGTCCACCAGGTTCCCGAGTTCGTCATCGCTTTGCCGTTCTGCCCGGATCCGGTAGTCGTTGTCCGCGGACACCCGGTGCGCCGTGTCCGCCAGGTGCAGAATTGGCTGCGAGATGACCGCCTGGACCTTGGAACTCAGCATGAAACTCACTAGCGAGCAGATCAACAGCACGCCGGTGAAGATGCCGCCGAAGCGCCGGAAACGCTGCGTCATCTCATCGAGGTCCGACTCGAGATAGAGGCTTCCGATCTGGCGGCCCTCGAAGACAATACGATGAAACAGCACAAGGCGCCCGCCGGCGAAGCGGCTGCCCTCGTTCTCGAGCAATGGAGCGGGAGAGACCCGCTCCACATCCGGCCGGACGTAACTGGCGAACAGTTGGCTTCCCTCGGAATAGATGCGCGCCTGCCTGAGATGCTGCTTGGCGCGCAACCCGGCCAGAATCTCTTCGGCAGCGGCCGCATCCCTGAAGTTGATGGCGGCCGTGACATTGGATCCGACAATCTCCGCGAGAGTCGCGAGATCTTTTAGCAGCGAACTGCGAAATACCGCAAAATCGTAGCTCGCAAATGCCACCGAGCAAAGCAGCAGGGCCACCAGGACCACCAGCATCGTGGCCACCCGGAGTTTGTTCCTGATGGACAATTTGTGAAAGAGACGCATGGTTCTCAGTGAGGCGGCCTCGCAGTGCGCGCCGCGAGCGCCCCTCGGGCCGCGCCGTGAAAGCGGGCCGACCTGTCGTCGAACGTGGCCGCCTGCCTCAAGGTTTGTTCCCGATTTTGACGATCCTGGCCAGTCCCAGAATTTTTGAGCTGATCTTCAATCGTGTCTGCATGGCGGCGTCCAGATTGACTTCGAAGCGCAGCCTGTTCTCGTCGAGACTCATGTTAATCAGGCCGCCCTCATCGGCGAAGCTTTTGTCTTCCCCTACTGTCAGGATGTTGGCGCCCTTCAGCGATGCCAGCAGCTTAGCGGCGGTCCGTCTCTCGCTGGCGCGAACGAAGATGACATGGCAGTCCAGCAGGCTATCATCCGCCCGTATCCTCCGGATCTGTATGGGATGCCCGCCCGCCGTGCGACCGCTCAGGCCCTGCCGGATTTCGCCTTTGAACGGATTCGGTCCGGCCACACAAAGGACGACGGGCGCGGTGGGGCTCCCGAAAGCATCCGCCGGCCACTGGATGTACTGGACGAAGTTGTAGAGGAAAGCCAGTTTGAGCCGGTATTCCGCCACTTCGCCGCCTTGCGCCCGAGCCGGCCAGGGTCCGCAGAGAATTCCGCGAACGAGCGACAAAAGGACCGGCGCGATGCGGAAATGCAAGGCCGTGGCCGGCCAGGCGCCGCGCCGCGCTCCTCCATTCTCCGAATTATCAACCCGCATCGCCATTGGCAACTAGAACCTGTACGTGAACTTCACTCGAAATAACCGGCCATCCTGATCGATCACGTCCTGGGTATGCGCGACCGAGGCCGGGTCGTCATACCGCTGGTCGGCGAAGTTGTAGACGCTCGCTGAAATATCCCACCGCCCGGCAGTCCTTCGGGATGCCAGAGTGAGGTTCGGAACCACATACGCCCCGGCTTCTCCGCCCGACGGAGTGATTCTCCTGCTGACATACTGCAGGTTCATGCTGCCGAAAACCCGTCCGCGAAGCAGCGGCACGCTCAGACTCGCCTGGTTGAGCATGCGCGGCGAGTTGACCGGACGGGTCGGCCCGGCCAGATCCCTGGCATCCTGCAGACTCACGCTGAAGCCTGCCTCCAGGCCGGATCTCGACTGACGCTTGACGGCAATCTCCACGCCCCGCAGGTCCACCCGCTGGCTATTCTCGTACGCAAGAATGCCCGTTGCCGGATCGGTCACCGCGCCGATCAAGTCCCGGACCGGGTAGTAATATCCGGACCCCACCAGTCGAAAACCCCCGGCCAGCGATTGCTCCACTACCACTTCCATGGTCTTCGCCCGCTCGGGCCGCAAATCCGGGTTGGCATTCTGGCCGGTTACGGAATAGTAGAGCTCAAACGCCGTCGGCGCGCGGAACGACTGCCCGTAGAGGAACTTTATGCTGGTGTCCTCGGTGGGCTGGTAAATCAGGGCGGCCCGCGGATTGGTGGTGCCGCCAAACGTCGAATAGCGGTCGTAGCTGAGACCGAGGTTCAAGACCAGGTCCGGCCACAGCGGAATCTCGTCCTGTACGTGCACGCCCCACAGGTCCGACCGGAGACGGCTCGTCATATAGCGGGTGTACGGCTCGGAATCACAATTCCATTGGTTCTGCTGGAAATTGTTCCGGTATTCAGATCCGACAATCAGCTTCTGGCCCCCCGGAAGATTTTTGGAGAGCGCAAAAGAGCCCCCTACGTCCTGGCCGCCGCTGTAGTCCTGGTTGAGGACGCGCGAAGAACCGCCGTAAGGCGTGTAGTCGAGCGGATACGTGCCATGATAGCGGTCGTTGTCGTAAAAGAGCCGGCAGGTATAGCCCCAATCGGAGCCGAAGTGATGTTCGTAGCCGAGATCCAGAAAGCCGGGCGACAGGCGCACGCGTTCCGCCGAATCGTTGAAAATCGCCTGGTAGGATGCCGTCAGGTCGCCCTGGTTCCAGGCGCTATAGGCGGCTTCCAGCGTAAACCCGCGGTAGGACAGGCTAGCGAAGTTCCGGGAAGCATGCGCGCTATCAGCGTCCCGGGCAATCCCGAAATTGGTGGCGGGGCTGTCAAAGGCGCCGTAGTACAGTCGAGGCGGCCCGGCGCTCGAATCGTACGAACTCGATAGAACCATTTCCAGCCCGTTGCCGAAACGGTGGCCAAAGGTGACACTCGACTTGTACGTTCCCAGGCTGCCCGCTTCTCCGGACACGGTCAAGCCGTCTACCTCGCCTGCCCGCTTGGTGACTACGTTGACGACCCCCAACAGGGCGCTGGCGATGTAAACCGGCGAATTCGGCCCGCGGATCACCTCCACGCGCTCGATCAGATCGATGTCCACCGGCAAGTCCGTCGAGAATGTTGTGCCTCCGGAGACGGGATCGCTGAGGCGATGGCCGTCCAGCAGCAGCAAGATACGGCTGTTATAGTCCCCCGGAGGCCCGAACCCCCGTACACCGATATAGGTCGACACCCTGTCGGAGGTCACGTAGAACCCGGGCGTATTGCGCAGGATACGGCAACCGTGCGGTATCCGTACCTCTGGATCTCGTCCGCGGTAAAGATCGTGATGGATGCCGGGGCGTCGGAAACGTTCTGCTTGTACCCCGACGCTCCGAAGACAGAATCGACTTCGATCTTCATGAGGGCCTCGAGACCCAGGTCCAGGATGTCGGGCGCCTTCTTCTGCGCCACCAGGACGCCTGGACTGAGCGCGACCCATAACGAGAGTAGCGACAATAGAACGATTCGTCTCAACATATGAAGCGAATGCAACGCCTTGGGACCGAGCGCAGCGAGCCGGCAAGGACTCGCGCATGCGTGATTCCGGATTTTGCGGGGCTCGGTTTTAGCCCCAATAGCTCTATCGGCGGAATTCACCGAGGCTTCATAGGCGAGATTTCCGACGCCGCGACACCGATTACGGGCACCTGGCGTTTACTGACTGTAGGCCGTTGACGCGCAGCTCTTCCAATATCGAGGCTTATGGGACCATTACCCCCGATTATGGAAGGATCGCGACGATGCAGACGGGACTTGCCAGGAGGCCGCGTCGAGAGCGGCACAAGTCTCAGGCGAACGCTTTTCCGAAGGCGCCGACAACCGCCGCCTCGAACTCCAATTCCGCTTCGTGTGCCGGCGCTCTGGCTTCGCTACTTCGTCTTTGGAGTCAGCGGCTGCCACAATTCGATCTTATTGCCGTCGGGATCGTAGATCCACGCGAACCGGCCATAGTCTTCGTTCTGGCGCTTGGGGTCGATCTTGACGCCTTCTTTCTGCAAGCGTTCCAGCAGCGCATCCAGATCGTCCACGATGTAGTTCACCATGAACGCGGCCGGGCTGGGCTCGAAGTACCTGGTGTTTCCAGGGAACACGGTCCAGACGGTCACGTGTTCCTTCTCGGGGTTGGCTTTCTCCCGCCACGGCAGCATGACGCCCCCGCCTTTATCCGCGAGTCCGAGATGCTTGCCGTACCATTCACGCATCTGTTGTTGATTCGCGGACTTGAAGAAGATTCCACCGATCCCCAGGATTCGCCCTCGCTCGCCCGGCATTGCCGCTCCTTCCTTCGCGCTTGCCGCATTTGCCGCGGTGCTCGCCTGTTGCTGAGCGGGACAAACCGGCAGCAGCAATACAGCCAGAGCGGACACAACGGGCATTGGCTGGCGCAACATGCGTGGATTGTAGCAAATACGTGCGCTATATTTCGTCGATGCGTCCATGCGTCTTTCTCTTGGCTCCGCGGTTCTGTTTTGCGCCGCAGCCGCCACATTCGGCCGGTAAGTAAAACATCTCTTCAACGCCCCGATTGTGGAAAGATGGCCGACGATACCGGAACTTGCCCACACGCCCGGCGATTGGCCACCTTGTATCGGTTGAAGTTGTGTGCCCTACTCTGCGGCCCCGGCGACAGATACTATTGAAATGGAGGCCGGAGCATGAACAAGATCACACCGTTTCTGTGGTTCAACGACAACGCCGAAGAGGCTGCGGAGTTTTATCTCTCGGTATTTCCGGAAGCGAAGAAGGTGGGCGAACTGCGTTCGAGCGGCGTGGGGCCATGGCCCGCCGGAAAGATCGCGACCATCACCATCGAACTTGCGGACCAGCAAATGACGTTCCTTAACGGCGGCCCCGCGCAGGCACTTACGCCGGCTTTCTCGTACTCCGTCGCGTGCCGGAACCAGGTTGAGATCGACGTCTACTGGGACAAGCTGGTTGAGGGTGGCAAGCCCATGGCCTGCGGCTGGCTGACGGACAAGTTCGGCCTGAGCTGGCAGATCGTGCCGGAGAAGATTGGCGAACTCCTGAAGCATCCCAAAGCGATGGCTGCGATGATGAGCATGGTCAAGTTCGACATCGCCACGCTCGAGGCCGCGGCAAAGGAGTAACGGCGGCGAAGGCGTCAAAACGAAAAAGGCCATTCCCACTAGCGACGCCACCTCTTGCGATCGCCTTCGGCTCGGAATTCATGCCCGGATCATCCGTACGCCTGTAAATGAAGGGATTCCCTGGGGTAGCGTATCAACGACGCCATCGCCGAAATCCCGGAGTTGAAGGGCGATTTCGATTTTGTGTTCATGGATACGGGCGCGCCGCTGAACAAGACACTCTTCGACCTGCTGCAAACGCGGATCTCCCTGGGCGGCGCAATCCTGGCGCACAACGCTGCCAGTCTCAAGTCGCAACAGCCCGACTTCCTGACGGCGATTCAGAGCGGCCGGAAGCTGTGACTGGGCCTCCGGTTGCGGCAGCGCGAGCCAAATCGGGGCCGGCGTCGCTTCGACCCTGCCTGTACCGATGTCCTTTGCCGCGATCCGCGCCAAGCCTATTGAGCCTGGGTGCCGAGAGCCTTCGCAATCGCGCGGATAAGCTCATTGGGAACAAACTTCGCCACGTATCCGTCGGCCCCGACTCGCTTGGCATGCGATTCATTGGCTGAACCGGACAAAGACGAGTGGATCACAATCGGAATGCTCTTGAGCGCATCGTCTTCCTTCAAGTGGCGGGTGAGCGTGAAGCCGTCCATCTCCGGCATCTCGAGATCCGTCAGCACCATCGCCACCTTTTGCCGCACCGGTATCCCCGCACTGCGAGCCTGCTGGGCCAGGAGCCGCAGGTGATCCCATGCCTCTTTGCCTGTCTTCGCGCCCACGAAGGGAATCTGGAGCCGGGCGAGCACCGTTTCGATCTGGCGCCGCGCCGCGCTCGAATCATCCGCGTAGACGATGACCGATCCCTGGGGTATCTGCACGGACGGAACCTGTGTGATTTCGTTGCCGTTGAGAAAACGCGAAGGCAAGGTCTCGCGCAGGATCGATTCCACATCCAGAATGAGGGCCAGGCGGTCCCCGACCTCGTTCTCATCCAGCCGGGCGAGGCTCGTCACCAGGGGGCCGGCAGCCGACTTTTCGGCCGAGACCACGCGATTCCACTCCAGACGCACGATTTCTTCGACTTCCTCCACCGCGAATCCCTGCACCGAGCGCTCGTACTCGGTCACGAGGAGAATGTTGCGTGCCGAGGGCACGCAACCCACCACCGAGGGTAGATCGATGACCGGAATGATCTGGCCCCGGATGTTGGCCACACCCAGAAGATGTTTCGGCGCACCGGGCATCGGGGTAATCGTCGGCATGATCAAGGCTTCCCGCACCTTGAAGACGTTCATGCCGAAAGTCTCGCGTGTTTTCGAGTTCCGGTCCTCCCCCAGACGAAAGATCAGCAGTTCGAATTTGTTAGTGCCGGCCAGGTTCGACCGCTCGTCTACTTCCTGCATCACGTCAGTCATGGTGCGGCTCCTCAATCCTGCCCTTGAGTGATGGCGGCGCGCAGCCCATCGAGCTGATTCACCAGTTCCTGTTCCAGGCGCGAGATATCGGCTCCTTTGAGCAGAGCCTCCTCGGAATCCGCCGCGGCGAGGGCGGAACGGACGCCGCGGGCGGCGGCGTAGAACTCCGTCAGCGAGGCCTGGATCCCCTCGCAGGCGGGAACTTGCCCGAACGTGTCGCGAGGCACGCTCTCATACCAGCGGGAAAAGCCCGATTGGCGAACGTCCGGCACTTCGGCCATAGTAGCGGACGCGCTCCGGTTGCCGATCTCGGCCAGGACATTGCGCGCGAAGATCTTGACCTCGTTCTTAGCCGAAATCACGGTCATCACCGCCACCAGATCGTGAAGCGATTGAACCCGCTCGCCGAGCGAAAGCGCCACCGACTCGGCGCCGTGCGCGGTCTGCTCGGCAGAGTTGCTGGTCTTTTCGATCGACCGCGCCGAGGCATCGATGTCGCCGATATTGCTCTGTACTTCCTCGGTGGCTTTTTGCACGCGTTTGGAGAGGTTGCGGACTTCGTCGGCGACGACGGCAAAGCCGCGGCCGTGTTCTCCGGCCCGCGCCGCCTCGATGGCCGCATTTAACGCCAGCAGGTTGGTCTGATAGGCGATCTCGCGAATGGTTTGGGCGATCCTGCCGATCGCTCCTACTTGTGCGATCAACCCCTGGGAAGCTTTGCGGCTTTCCGCCACCGATTGGGCTAGCCCGTTCAGCTTGCCGGCAACCGCCTTCATGGCCCGGTCGGTCTCTCCGGCCACGCCCATCAGCGATTCCGTGTTTTCCGACGCGGCCGAACTCATTGCCGCGATCACCTGCTCGGCCAGCTTGGCGTCGCTGATGTTGCGCCAGGATGCGTGAAATGCGATGACCCGGCCGGCCCGGCCGCGGACCGGCGTGAAACTCAGGGTGAAGGTCACCCCGCCCAGCACGAGTTCCGTGTTGTGCATGCCGTTTGGATCGGCCGAGAGGGCGCGGAAGATCTGTCGAATGCGCTCCGGGTCCCTGTGGAACTGGTGTATCGAATTGCCGTCCGCCCGGCGTACATCGGCGCCGCGCAATTGCGGATTGAGCCGGCGGTGATTCAGGCTCATAGTCTCCAGGGCCGCCCGGTTCATGAAGAAGATGCGATTCTCCATCTTCTCGTCGGCTTCGCACAGCATCTCGAGAGTGGAGAGCGGTTCGAGCAGGGTCCGGGCGTAATCGACGAGCCGTTCCATTTCGGAAGCGGCCTCGCGTTTCGCGGAGGACGCCGCGGCGGGCCGGGCCTCGGCTTTTGCGCGGAGTGGGACAGCGCCCGCGGCGCTCCGGCTCGCGCGCGCCGCGCCCTTCCAAGATTTCGGCATTTTGACCGTGGTGGCCATGCAAAGACTCCTTTAATTACCGTTAAATTGCGGTTCCGACGGTCAGTCCGTCGAACCAGTCCAGGAAACGCTGTACGTAGTCGCCTGCGTAAATCGCTCCGTGCTGCGGACAGAGAAATTCGATGTCCAGCCGGCGGACCCGCTCAATCCAGTCCTTCTTGGCGGCATTGGAAGGCATCCAGCGCTGATGAAAGTACCGGGCATGCTGAATGTGTTCGTCAAATGCCTTGGCGGTGTCCGCTCCCTGCGAGCCGCCCACCCAGATTCCGTGACCGTGGGGCAGCAACGCCGCTCCCACATCGCCGCTGAAGTAGACCTTGGCCTCCGGATCGTAGACATGGAAATTAGCCGAGGAGTGCAAGTAGTGTGCCGGAATCAGTTCCAGCTTACGACCGCCGACCATCATCGTGCCGCCCTCGTCCGGAATGCCCACTAGTTCCGCATCGAGCGCTCCGTAGTGGCGGATAAAACCCTCCCAGAGACCCGGTACATGCCACTGTATTTTCTGGTTGCACGCGTTCCACAAAGGCAGGCTGGACGCAATGTCCGGGTCCTGGTGCGACACAAACGCCTGGACCACGCTCGTGGGCTGGACGACTTCGGTGAGCGCGGTCAGCACCTGCGGAAAGATCTCGAATCCGCCCGGGTCGAGAAGCACGCTCTCGCCATAGGACTCTACTACGTACACGTTCGAATCGATCACGCGGTGCTCGTCCTGGTCATACAAGACCCACCACCGGTGCTGACCGCCTTCAAAGACTGGCGCGGCTTTCATGCAGTACCTCCTCCAATTCCGCACGGTAACCCCAGATTGCGTCGCGCACCTTGGTCACCGCCAGACCCATTTCATGGGAGACGCGCATCAGGGGAGCGCCGGTCTCTTGCGAAAGAGCAGCCTCGATGCGGCCGTTTGTCACGACATACTCCTGTTCCGCGATCCCTTCCTGCAGCCGGGCAACCGTTTCCGTCAGTTGGCGCAGGATCCGCAGCCCTTCAGCCTCTTCAGCGGCCATATCGCCCGGCCAGTTCTTTTCCGAGTGAGCCAGGAAATTGCAGCCGCGGCTATTCCCGCCCGCCATCCGCCCGGCCTGCCGGAAGACTTCCAAAAAGCGGCGGTGCTGCACGATTCGGAGGTTCGCGCGAACCAGGGGCGCGATCAATTGCTGGAGTGGCGCCGTCGCCTCCTTGAGCCGCACGGCCTGCTCCCGGAACGCTTGCGCCACCACGCCGTAGCTCGCCAGCTTGTTGCCGTGGCGCTTGACCAGAACCAGGGCATTCAGGGCGCGACGGTCGATCTCGTGCAGCGATCGCTCCATTGTGCGCCGCGTCCGGGCGGATGCATCCATGATCCGCATCACTCGTTCGATATTCATGACCGTCCTCCATCCTGTGCAGCGGAAGCAGCCGCGCTCAGGACGGCCGCATCGAGAATCAAGACCACATTGCCGCTTCCGGAGATGGTGGCGCCCTGGTACAGGTGGGGGCCGTCGAAAAAGTCCAGGGGCTTCACCACGGAGTCCTCATTGCCCAGGACTTCCGATACCACGAAGAGGCCGCGCTCGGTCAGCACGCCTTCTACGCTCTCGGAACCGGGACGCAGGGGGCGGTCCTGCAGGATCGCACCGAGATCCACCACCGGCACGGTATTGGTCCCTTCGACGCGGTACGTCACGCGACCGGCCAGCCGGTGTACCCGGGACTCTTCCAGATCGATCAGACTATCGATGGCCGAGATCGGCAACGCGTACACATCCTGCCGGACCCGCAGGTAGAGCACCGGAAGTACCGCCAGCGTGAGGGGAAACTCCATCGCGACGCGCGTGCCCCGGCCCGGAGTGCTCTCGACCGTGAGCCGGCCCCGGAGCCTCGCGGTGGTCTCCTTCACGACATCCATGCCAACGCCGCGCCCGGACAGGTCCGTCGCCTGCTCCTTGGTAGAGAAGCCGGGACGAAAGATCAACTCAAGCGCATCCTGATCGGAGAGGTGAGTTGCCTCATCCGCGGTGATCACTCCTTTTTGGACGGCCTTCTGCGTGACCATCTGGCGATCGATTCCCTGGCCGTCGTCGGAGACCTCGATACGCACCTTATCCCCCAGGTGAACGGCGGCAATCCGCAACACGGCCGCCGGCGGTTTGTTGGCGCGATTGCGCACTTCCGGCAACTCTATGCCATGATCCAGACTGTTTCTCACGAGGTGCGTCAACGGACCGGACAGCGAATCCACTACCGTTTTGTCGATTTCCACTTCCTCTCCCAAAATCTCCAGCCGCACGTCCTTGTGCGTTTGACGGGACAAGTCCCGCACCACGCGGGGAAGTTGCTGGAATAGCCGCTTGCAGGGCTGCATGCGCAGGCGCATCACCGTGTTCTGCAGATCGTTGACCCTGAGATCCATTTCCCTGGCGATCGCTAACATCGCCTCGTCTTGTTTGCTCAGTGCGCCGACTGCGGCGGTTAGCCGGTTGCGTAGAAGGACCAGTTCGCCCACCTGGTTCATCACCGCGTCGAGCCGGTTCGCATCAACCCGCAGCGCAGTCTCCGTGGTCTCGCTCCTGGGCGCCGACCGAAGCGGCGCGGCCGGCGCCGATGCCGCAGATTCCACCGCAGGCCCACTTTCGCACGTGGCAGCCGACGCCGCGCTGGTGCCGGCCTCGGCTTCCGTCGCAAGCCCATCCTCCACCCGCGCTGCCGACGGCGTGCCGGTATTCGTGATGGCGGCGGCTGCCGCCGCCAGCGATTCCGCGGGCTCTGTAGTCAGGCCGGCCAGGACCTGGATCGTCCGGCTCAGGTCCGCAGGGCCGAGACCGGGCACGCTGCCGTCCTCGAGTTCCTGAAGCATGGAACCGATGACGTCGGCGCCCTTGAGGATGGCGTCGATACGGGCCGAAGTTACCGGTAGTTGATGGGATCGCAACTTGTCGAGGAGGCCTTCGAGGTCGTGAGCCCAATCCACCAGGTGGTTAGCTTCCAGGAAGCCCGCACCGCCCTTAATGGTGTGAAACGCGCGGAAGACAGACGCCAGGGTCTCCTGGTTTCCCGGATCTGCTTCCAAGCGCAGAACGTCTTCCTGAGCCCTTTGCACGAGCTCTTTTGCTTCGATCAGGTAGTCCTGCAGGATCTCCAGGTCCATCACGGTTCCTTCTTGTACCCATATCGGCCGGGAGAAGAAAAGGATATAGGGTGTCGGGACTATTTCTTACGGCGCGTCATGCTCGCTGCAAGTCGATCCCACATGTAAGGACTGGCTGGGCCCCGGATTGCGGTCCGTTCAACGGAGTTCGCTTCTCCGCGCCCGCACGGATTCGTCATCAGCGCTTTCCGGACCTGATGACGCCGGACAGCACTTCTCCACTAAGGTCAGTAGCTTTTGGGGATGGGCTCTGGCCCGTGCGGATTTCTCCCGGATCGCGCACTCGCCGAAGACACGAGGCTGCCCGCTAGCCTAACTACCGGAAAGCAGCTAGGAGTCGACCCGCTCCGATTGCCACTCTTCATCGTAGCGGTCGATTCGGTCCTCCTGGTCCTCTCGCTTCTGCTGCTCACGCCGCTTCTCAGTCTCTTCCCGTTCCTCGCGACCGTCGCTCATGACGCCCCTTTTCAGTGTAGGGTACCAGCAGCGGCTTCGAAGCGGCGCCCATCCTGCACCGCGGGGGCGGGTAACAGGGCAGGGTTCACTCAGGCTGCCGTATGGAGCGATGAGACCAGCTTCGCGCGCAGGAACGCCATGCAACCCGGCACCTGTTCTGCGGTCAGTCCATGGAGCAGGAGCGGCCCTTTGAAGTTATACTTGCGTAACAATCCCAGGTACCGGTCATAGTCGAGCAGGCCCTGGCCCGCGGCTTTGTGACCCGCTTCTCCGTCATGGTCGAGATCCTTGGCGTGAGCCAGCACGATGTCCTTGCCCACGAGTGCGAAAGCCTCATCGAGTATCTCCTTCATGCGGGGCAGTTCACCGGCGTGGAAGAGATTCGCAGGGTCTATGGTGACTTGCAGGTGGGGGGAGCCTATCTCATCCAGAAGGCGGCGGGCTTTCCGGGCTGAATCGACCACATTGCTCATTTCGGGCTCGAAGGCCAGGACCACATTCGCCTGCCGGGCGATCTCGGTTGCCTCGCGGACACAAGCGGCCATATCCCGCCACGCCTCCGGCGAGCCGTTGTCCGGATGATACCGCCACATGCTGTTCGGGTCACGCGTGCCGGTGCACACATGAATGAAGTAGGTGCCCATCCGCGGGCATGCCTCGGCCAGGACCCGCAACCGCCGCAACCCCGTCCGGCGGTGTTCCGCATCCGGGTGAGTCATATTGAAGGTGCCGGTCACGCTGGCAATTGCGATCCCGCGGGCGGACGCTTCGCGGCGGATCCTCCCGGGCAGTTCCGCGGGAATCTGGTCGGGCATCTCCGCCAGATTGGCGCAGGCCATGCTCATCTGCACGCACGCGAGCCCACACGCTTTAGCTGCGTCCAGCCGTGCTTCGAGCGTCCCTCTGGTGAACGTAGTAGCGAGCAGGATGCCGATCTGCGGGGACCCAGGTTCCACGGCCTTTGCCCGATTTTGCACGCAGGTGGTCCCGACCGCGACGGTCCCGGCCAGGTAGAAGAAATCACGCCGGCTACGGTCGGCCCTATGAACGGGCCTGGATTGTGACCTGATTATCGGACTTTGCATTTCGGACTCCCGGGTCGTGCTCAGTATACACCCGGCCGGCTTCTTCAGATCCTGCGAGCCGGAACTGTTGCTGCACGCACCGTGGTGCGCAAGGCGGAGTTGTCGTGCTCCGGTTGTTATCGGAAAGAAAAGCGAGTTATGGTTCCTGATCCGCCGCCCGAAGATCCAGCCCGGCCAAATGGTCTTAACGACAGCAGAGGCGAGCGGCTGATGCTCGCGGGCGCCTCGCTAAGCCGAACCGCACTGCTGGCCCTTCACCGCCCGCCTACAGCCCCTTCCGGGAGACCTCGGCGATCAGGGTCTGCATGTCGTCCGCGTGTTCCTCTTCTTTTGCCAGGATCTCCTCCATCATGCGCCGGGAGGTCGGGTCCTTTTCACCGAAGAAGCGGATGATCTCACGATACGATTCGATCGCCACCCTTTCAGCGATCAGATCCTCTTTAATCATCTCGGTCAGGGTCGTGCCTTCCTGGTATTCGGAATGGCTGCGCGATGCCAGGCCTTCGGGGTTGAAGTCCGGCGCTCCGTTCAATTGCGTGATGCGCTCCGCGATGCGGTCCGCATGCTGCTGCTCTTCGGCGGCGTGCTCGGCGAACTCGTCCGCCACCGACTGCGCGGAAAGGCCGCGCGCCATGAACTGGTGGCGCTTGTAGCGGAGTACGCACACGAGTTCGGTTGCCAACGCCTGGTTCAGAACCCGCCACACGGTTTCGAGGTCCCCCTCGTAACTGTTCGTAACTGCACCTTTTTCAATGTGCTGGCGGGCCCTCCGGCGAAGCTCCTGGATATCGCTAAGGAACGGTTGCATTGTGGCCATGATTCATCATGGGGCACTTCGCAATTCCGGTCTGCCGGCCTACGTGAGTAACCTGACACCCCGGCCACTGTATACGTACTTGCGCTATCGTAGCGGAAGATGGCCGACCCCTACATCCGCGCGCGCGGCTTGGCGAAGATCTATGAATCCGGCGGAAGCGACCTCGTGGTCTTCTCCGGACTGGATCTAGACGTCGAGCGCGGTGAAATGCTCGCCCTGGTGGGCGAATCCGGCGCCGGAAAGTCCACGCTGCTGCACCTTTTGGGCGGTCTGGACAGGCCTTCGCAAGGTACGATACACTACGGGAGTAGGGAAATCTCAAGTCTCGCTGACTCGGAAAACGCGGATTTTCGCAACCGGGAAATAGGGTTCGTATGGCAGATTCACTATCTCTTGCCTGAGTTTACGGCCTTGGAGAATGTGATGATGCCATTGCTGATCCGGGGATGGTCCCACGCCAGGGCCGCTTCGGAGTCTTTAGCGAGGTTGGATGAAGTTGGACTTCGTGCGCGGGCCACGCACCGCGCCGGTGAACTGTCGGGAGGGGAGCAACAACGTATTGTGCTCGCCCGGGCTTTGGTCGGCAGGCCGTCCGTTCTGCTGGCCGATGAACCTACCGGAAACCTGGATTTCCGGACCGGCGAAATGATCTTCGAACTCCTCGCGGGTTTGCATCGTTCTCATCAGCTCACGTCCGTTTTTGTCACGCACAATCTGTCATTTGCAAACCGCTGCGACCGGGTTTTGAGCTTGGAAAAGGGGGGCTTGGTACCCGGGGGACCAAACGGTTCGCAACCGGGACCGTAGCCGGAGTATCTTTAACCTAGGGGGCGTCACATTTTATGTTTGAGCGTTACACGGAGAAGGCGCGGAGAGTGATCTTCTTCGCACGGTATGAGGCCAGCCAGTTCGGCAGTCCCTATATTGAAACCGAACACCTGCTGCTGGGGCTGTTGCGGGAAGATAAGGCGCTGGCGAACCGCTTCCTGCGCTCGCACGCCGCGGTAGAGTCTATCCGCAAGCAAATTGAAGGGCATACCACCATTCGCGAGAAGGTCTCGACTTCGGTGGATCTGCCGCTCAGCCACGAGTGCAAGCGTGTGCTGGCATATGGCGCCGAAGAAGCCGAACGGTTGAACCACAAACATATCGGGACCGAGCACCTGCTCCTGGGGCTGCTGCGCGAGGAGAAGTGCTTCGCCGCCGAAATCCTGCACGAAAGGGGGCTCCGGCTTTCGACCATCCGGGAGGAACTCGCCCGTTCGCAGAGCGAGAAGGTCGCGTCCGCGCGGCCCAAGGAAAGCTCTCTGCTGGCCGAGTTCAGCCGCGACCTCACGCAGGCCGCCATGGACAACACACTCGACCCGCTCATCGGGCGGGATTATGAGTTGGAGCGTGTGGTCCAGATCCTCTGCCGCCGGACCAAGAACAACCCCGTCCTGATCGGCGAGCCGGGTGTCGGGAAGACCGCCATTGTGGAGGGCTTGGCGCAGCGGATCGCCGAAGGCGACGTACCTTCGTTCCTGGCGGACAAGCGCATTCTGGCCCTGGATCTTTCGCTGATTGTCGCCGGCACCAAGTACCGCGGCCAGTTTGAAGAGCGGCTCAAGACGATCATGAAGGAGCTGATGGAGAACCAGAACGCCATCATCTTCATCGATGAGCTGCATACCTTGGTCGGAGCGGGTTCCGCCGAAGGTTCGCTGGATGCCGCCAACATTTTGAAGCCGGCGCTTTCCCGCGGCGAAATCCAGTGCATTGGGGCGACCACGCCTTCCGAGTTCCGCAAATCCATCGAAAAGGATCGCTCGCTCGAGCGCCGCTTCCAGGCGGTCAAAGTTCCGCCGCCCAACGAAAGCGACGCCATCAAGATCCTGTTCGGCATCAAGGATCGCTACGAGAAGTTCCACGCGGTGGCCTACTCGGACGACGCCATCGAGACCGCGGTCTTCACTTCCAGCCGCTACATTCCGGACCGCTACCTGCCCGATAAGGCGATCGACCTGATCGATGAGGCCGGCGCCCGGGTGAAGCTGCGGCAGACCACCCTTCCCGCGGACCTCGCCGATATCCAGAAGCGCATCAAGTTCATCGTGCACCGGATGGAAAACGCCATCGCCAACCACGAATTCGAGAAGGCCCGCTTCTACTCCGACGAGGAGCGCAAAGAGCGCGAGAACATGCGCCAGCTGCGCGAGAAGTACAACCTCGACGATTCCTCCACCGGCTGCGTTACCAAGGAGGACATCGAAGAAGTGGTGGCGCGGTGGACCGGCGTTCCGATGACCTCCATCAAGGAGGAAGAGATCGCCAAGCTGCTGCGCATCGAGGAAGAGCTGCACAGGCGCATCATCAGCCAGGAAAAGGCGATTTCCGCCCTGGCCCGTGCGATCCGCCGTTCGCGCGCCGGCCTCAAGGCCAGCAACCGTCCGGCCGGGTCGTTCCTCTTCCTCGGGCCCACCGGCGTCGGGAAGACCGAAGTCGCCCGCGCCCTTGCGGGGTTCCTCTTCGGCAGCGAAAAGAGCCTGGTGCGGTTCGACATGTCGGAGTACATGGAGAAGCACTCGGTTTCGAAGCTGATCGGATCGCCCCCGGGATACGTGGGGTACGAAGAGGGCGGGCAGCTCACCGAACGCGTGAAGCGCAATCCGTACTCGATTATTCTGCTCGACGAAATCGAAAAGGCGCACCCGGACATCTACAACATCCTGTTGCAGGTGTTTGAAGACGGCCAGTTGACCGACGGTCTGGGCAACCAGGTCGATTTCAAGAACACGATTATCATCATGACCTCGAACCTCGGCGCCCGCTTCCTCGAGAAGCGCGGCCACCTGGGCTTCTCGGCTCCGGCCGGGGAGGGCATTCCTTCCAAGATCGAGGACATGGTGCGCAGCGAAGTGAAGAAGGCGTTCAACCCCGAGTTCCTGAACCGCCTGGACGAGATCATTCTGTTCACCTCGCTGACCGACGACGACCTCATCAAGATCATCGACCTGATGGTGGAGCAGGTAAATTTAAACCTGGTCGCCAAGCAGGTGAAGATCCGGCTGGCGCCGGATGCGGCGAAGTACATCCTCGAGAAGACCTGCGGCGACCGCAGCTACGGCGCGCGCCCGTTGCGCCGCGCCTTACAGAAATACATCGAGGACCCGCTCTCGGAAATGCTCATCCAGGGCACGCTGCCGCGTCCCGCCGATCTCGAAGTTTACCTGGGCGAGACCGGCATCTACTACCGCCAGTTGAGCGGCGAAGGCGAGGCGGCGGTTCCGGCCGGCGCTCCCGCCGAACCCCCGACCGGTACACTCCTCTACACTTTCTGATGCATTTCGTTCGGTAGGGTAGGCCTCCCGGCCTGCCCCGCCGGGCGAAGCCCGGCCGCCGTCTTACTTCTTCTTCTTCTTCAATACCGGCTCCGGCCCCACCCGTTCTATCGTCACGCTAATCAGTTTCACCGGGCTCACCGGCGTCTCGTCGTGAACCGGGGCGTGGTCGATCTTCAAGACCACATCCCGCCCCCGCACCACCTCGCCGAAAATCGTGTACTTGCCATTCCACGTGGGCATGGCATTGGTGGTGACGAAGAACTGGCACCCGCCGGAATTCGGCTCGCCCGTGTTCGCCATCGCCAGCTTTCCGGCGCCGTCGAACCGCAGGCCCGGCAGAATTTCGTCGGGAATCGTGAAGCCGCAGTTGTGCCGGCCGGTCCCCGTGGGGTCTCCCGACTGGATCATCACGCCCGGCATCACCCGGTGGAACGTAATGTTATCGTAGAGCCGCACTTTCGCCGGCGCGCCCGTTCTGGGATTGCGCGTCGCCCGGGTGCCTTGCGCCAGGGCCACGAAATTGCCGACGGTGACCGGCGTGTACTTCTCGTTAAGCCGTGCGGTAAACTCTCCCACCGAGGTTTTGAAGACGGCGTAGAGCCCGTTCGGCAGTTCTTGTGCAGACGCAAATTGTGCCGCGAGAAGGAGCAGCGCGAATCTCTTCACGAACCTGATTCTAACGCCCGGCTCACGATGCGAAGCGGTACCCGACGCCGCGCACCGTGTGGATGTAGCGCGGGTTCTGCGGGGTCTGCTCCAGCTTCTGCCGCAGCCACGCCACGTGCACGTCGATGGTCCGCGACGAAACCCCCGGCTGATACTCCCAAACCGCTTCCAGCAATTCCTCGCGCGTGACCACTTTGTCGTGCCGCTCAATCAGATAGCGCAGCAGTTCCAGTTCCTTGGCGGCGAGGTTCACCGGAGCGCCATTCCTGGTCACTTCGTTGCGTACGAAATCCACGTTCACACCGTCGAATTCGTACTTCTCGATGCGCGCGCGGCTCTCTTTGGCGACACGCCGCAGCAGGGCTTCGATCCGGGCCATCAGTTCCGGCGGCTCGAACGGCTTCGTCAGGTAATCGTCCGCCCCGAGTTTCAGGCCGACCACGCGATCCGTCAACTGGGATTTCGCGGTCAGCATCAGCACCGCTACCTTCTTGCCCTGTCGGCGGAGTTCGCGGCAAACGTCCAGGCCGCTCATCCCCGGCAGCATCACGTCGAGAAGTAAAAGGTCGAAGGGCTCCGCGAGCGCGCGTGCGAGGCCCGCCGGTCCGTCGCAAGCGCTCGCGACGTCGTAACCCTCCGCCCGCAGCAGGTCGGAGAGCGTCAGAACCAGGCCGGGCTCATCCTCCACCAAAAGAATGCGCGAGTTCATGTCCTTTTTCCGGAGGCGCCGCAGGCAGCCGCAGGATGAATTCGGCGCCCTTACCGGGTTCGCTGTTCACCCGCACGCTGCCGCCGTGCGCTTCCACGATCTTTTTCACCAGGCTGAGCCCCAGTCCCGTGCCGTGCACCTGGTCCTGCTGCGCACGAAGCCCGCGGAAGAACGGGTCGAAGAGGTGGGCCTGTTCCGATGCCGGTATGCCCTGTCCGTGGTCCGCTACGCGGATTTCCACGCAGGTCCGGCCGCGTTCCTCGACCGGCTTCGCGGCGATGCCGATCCACCCCCCTCCTTTCGCGCCGTATTTCACGGCATTGCTGATCAGGTTGCCGATCGCGTGCTCCAGCGCATTCGGGTCTCCCAGGATGAGCGGCAATTCTGCTTCGACCTTCTGCTCCACCGTGCAGTGGGCCGCTTCAATCGCCGCCTTGCCCGCTTCGAGCGCATCCGCGATCACCGATTCGAGCCACACCGGCCCCGGCTCTTGAACGATGTGCCCGGCCTGCGCCTTCGAAAAGCGCAGCACCTGCTCCACCATCTGTTTGAGGCGGCCGCTCTCCTGGTGGATCAGCGCGCCATAGGCTTCCACCTGTCCCGGGTTGCTGGTCACGCCGCCTTTCAAATTGTAGGCGGCGGTGTGGATGACCGCGAGCGGCGTCCGCAGTTCGTGCGAAACGCCCGCCACGAAGTCCATCTGCAATTCCGCCAGCCTCTGCGCCCGGCGGGTGAACCGGATCCAGGCGATCAGGGTGCCGAACATCAGCAGCAGCACGCAGGAGGTCACGGCCATGCTGCGCAGGCGCGCCTGCGCGACCACCGCTTCGAGCGATCCGGCGCGATGCCGGACGTACATCTGCCAACGGCCGAACGGCGGCGGCGCGCCGCGTTCTCCCCGGCCCAAAATCATGTCGAACGGGCTCCCGAACAGCGAAACCGATGCATCCGCGTTCGCCGCCAGGTTGCTGCGGAGTTCCGTACCGGTGCGGTAGATGATGGCGGGTTGAGGCGCCTTGCTGACGATCTCGACCTGGTACTCCAGGGCGCCTCCCGCGGCGACATAGCGTTGCACCAGGTCGGGAAACAGCGTGCCGCGGAGGTACGGAAGGTTCAACTCGAAGATGGCCCAGCCCACTTCATGCCGTCCGAACGGGGCCGCCCGCACGCTGGAGAACAGCGGCAGTTCGAAAACGGCGCCGCCCTCCGCGGCACTGTCCGATCCGGCGGGGCCGCCCGGGCCTCCCGGACCGCCCTGCCAGCGCGCCATCTTCCCGGTGATTGCCTTGACTTCCGCCCATTCCGCGGGCCACTCCGCGGTTTCGAAAGCGCCCCAGGCCGGGTCGAAGAGACGCAGCGCCAAACTGCCCTTCGCCGGTTCCGCGATGGCGATGCGCGCGAAAATCTGGTTGTTCCGTCCGCTGGATTTCCACTGCTCGAAGCGTGCGGCGATCGCGGCTTCCGCCGCGCCTGGATCGGCCGCCTGTCCATTTGGCGGCAGGACCACGCGGCACGCGGCACTCACCTCGGCGTTGAACTCCTGCGCCAGCCGGTTCAATCTCGCCTGCAGGCTCGCCTGCAGCCTCTCCCGCTCCGCGATGCTGACCGCGCCGATCCAGCGGTACTGCAGAATTCCGAGAATCCCGCACAGCGCGAACACCGCCGCCACGAAGAGCCACGAGGCCGGCGCCCGCCGTTGATCGCGTCCTGTCTGCACTATCTATACATTATCTGTGCGCGGCTTAACGTGCGCGGCCGCCGGAGTAAAGACTTTGTTAAGGACTGTAAAGCCGGACCTCAGACCCTCACGACGATCACTTCCGCGAGCGCCGCGGTGAACGGCGCGGGGTGGCCCCCGCCAGCGCCCCGGTGACAGAGGGCCCCGCCGCGCGCGGGTTCCACGCGAAAATCTGCAGTTGCAGTTCCCTGTGGCAATCCGTTTCTCATACACCGACCGGAGAACCGGGTCTGGAACTGCCGGGCTAACAACTCCGCCGCGGTTTGTTCCGCCTTCAGGCGAATTGGCTTGCCTGTGCCGCTCCATTACTAGCGCTGTCGGGGGCGTGCGAGGTTTCCCGCCCCACCGAAGATGCCCGAACAGCGTGATCCGCATGAGCAGCCCAACGCAAGTAGTTTACGATCTTCGTGGAATTATGCGAACTTTCCGGCCGGGTTTGCGTCTGTTCTCATGTGGGAACACCACAGGTAAGGATTCACACGGTATGGGCAAAGATAGGATCGAACTCCTTCAGGGGACTCTGGATCTGATGGTCTTGCAGACCCTCTCGGGCATGGGCCCGCTGCACGGCTACGGAATTGCGCGCCGCATCGAACAGGTCAGCGGCGAAGAGGTCCTTTTAAACCAGGGGACCATTTACGCGGCCCTCGTCCGCTTGCAGCAGCGCGGCTGGATCTCGGCCGAATGGGGAGTCTCCGACAACAACCGCAAGGCCAAATTCTATGCCATTACCCGCCAGGGCCGGAAGCAACTGGCCCTCGACACCGCCTACTGGCAGAAATTGACCGGCCTCATGGGCCGGATGCTGGCGTTTCCAACGGAAGGAGCCGAAAAATGATCGATTCGCTTCGCCAGGCATGGAACCGCGTTCTGGCCATATTCCGCCGTGTCCCGCTCGACACCGACCTGAATGCGGAGATCGAGTCTCACCTCGAAGCCTCTATCGAGGAGAACCTTCGCCGCGGCATGCAGCCGGAAGAAGCGCGGCGCCGGGCGCTGATGCGCTTCGGGGGCGTCGCACAGGCGATGGAGAGTCATCGCGAAGCGCGCGGTCTGCCGTGGCTCGACGTGCTGCTCCAGGACGCTCGTTTCAGCTTCCGTATGCTCCGCCGCGACCGTTCGCTCGCCGCGATTGTCATCCTCGTGATCGCCCTCGGGGTTGGTGCAAACGTCGCGGTCTTCAGCGTGGTCAACACGATCCTGCTGCGGCCGCTCACTTTTCGCGATTCGAACCGGCTGGTCTGGTTTGCCGCCAATCAGGGCAAGGGCGGCCTTTCGGACCAGACCTACACGGTTGCGGCCTTTGAGGAGTTCCAGCGCCACAACCGCTCGTTTCAGGATGTGACGAACTTCCAGACTTTCTTCAACTCCGTTCAGTACAAGCTCACCGGAAGAGGGAATCCGCTGCCGGTCGTCGGCGTCCAGGTCGCCGGGAATTTCTTCCCGCTGCTGGGTGTCGACCCCTCGCTCGGGCGGCTCTTCAGCCCGGAGGAGTGCCGCAAGGGCGGACGCGCCGCGGTCTTGCTGAGCCACCGGTTTTGGGAGCGTCAGTTCGGAGGCGACCCGTCGATTGTCGGCCGTACCATCACGATCGACGCCGCGCCCGCCGATATCGGCGGTCCTGTGACGGTCGTCGGGGTTCTGCCCGCCTCGTTTGACTTCGGGTCGGTCTTCTCTCCGGGCATGCAGGTGGATTTCTTCGTTCCCGCTTACCCCGATTTCTGGCGCGGGTGGGGCAACACCGTGGCTATCGTCGGCCGCCTCAACCCCGGCGTCTCGCTGGCGCAGGCGCAGGCGGAGGCGAACTCCCTGTTTCCGCAGCTCCGGGCCGCGCATCGCGATTGGTTCGCCGGCTACACGTCCGCACTCTCCGGCTTGCAGGAGCACGTCAGCGGCAAACTTCGCCGGTCTCTGTTTGTCCTCTGGTGCGCGGTCGGGCTCATCCTGCTCATCGTGTGCATCAACGTATCGAACCTTCTGCTGGCGCGCGCTATTTCGCGCGGAAAAGAGTTTGCGATGCGCAGCGCTCTCGGCGCCGCGCGCGGCCGCCTGGTCCGCCAGTTGCTCACCGAGAGCCTCGTCCTTTCCGGGGCGGGTGCGGTGCTCGGGCTGGCGTTCGCCGGGGCGGTCACCTCGTATCTTGCCCGCCAGAGCCATGTGGTGCTGCCGCTGCTCTCGACGGTTCGTGTGGACGCGGCCGCGTTCACGTGGACTGCTTTGATCGCGGTCGCCGCCGGTATCGTTTTCGGCTTGGCTCCCGCCTTCCGGATCTCGGGCGGAAACCTGCAGCGGACGCTGAAGGAAAACGGCCCGGGCGCGGGGCAGGGTAGGGGCCAGGAGCGGATGCGGTCCATGCTGGTCGTCTCGGAAGTAGCGCTCGCGTGTGTCCTGCTCATCGGCGCGGGACTCCTGCTGCGCAGCTTCCTGCGCCTGCTGGATGTCGATCTCGGTTTTCGTCCTGCCCACGTCGCCGCCATCAAGATCGAGATAGACGACGGGCGCAACCTCGCGCGGCGGGGCCCCGTTCTTCAGGAGATTCTGCAGAAGGTCCGCGCCATTCCCGGTATCGAGGCCGCCGGCATGGCCGACATGCTGCCGCTCGATCGCAACCGGAGTTGGGGCCTGGTCTCCAGGCAAAACCAGTCTGACAGGTCCCAGCCGCACGGCGCATTCGTCTATGTCGTCAGCCCGGGGTACCTCGAGACCATGGGGATGCGGCTGATTTCCGGCCGCGACGTGTCCTGGCAGGATGGCCCCGATCTTACGCCCGCCATCGTCGTCAATCAGGCCGCCGCCCGCCGGGAATGGCCCGGGCAGGATCCCGTCGGACAGCCGGCCTATGGACCGGGTGGCCATGAGGCCCGTGTCGTCGGCGTCATCGCCGATGTCCGCGAGAGCAGCCTCGAAGAGACCGCCGGCGTCCAGATGTACCTTCCGATGACGCAGTTTCAGCCCGAAGGCGTGGAACTCGTGGTTCGCACGCCGCTGCCCATCTCCGCCATCGAGCCGGCCGTGCTGTCCGCGCTCCGAACCCTCAATCCCGGTCAGCCGCGCACCCAGTTCCGCACCATTCAGCAGATTGTCGATCATGCCACCTCGCCGCGGCGCTTCCTGGTCCTGCTGGTCACCGCGTTTGCGGTGTTCGGCCTCGTGCTGGCTTCTCTCGGCATCTACGGAGTGATTTCCTATTCGGTCACCCGGCAGTCGCAGGAGATCGGGCTCCGCATGGCTTTAGGCGCCACGGCGGCGCGGGTTCGTCTCGGGGTGGTCGCCCAGACCCTCAGGCTGACGCTCATCGGAATTGCGATCGGCGCCGTGGTGTCGTTCGCCGTCGCCCGCGCCATTGCATCCCTGCTTTTCGGAACCGGGCCGGCCGATCCGTTGATCTTCGCCGCTATGATGTTGCTTCTCACGATCGTGGCTCTCGTGGCCGGACAAATCCCGGCGCGGCGAGCTTCCCGTATCGACCCGATGACTGTTCTCCGCGGCCTTTGAGATTCAGACCTGCATCATGCGAGAGGCAGCCCGATCGCTCGACAACAAGGGTAGAGGGCATGAGGAAACACGAGCATGCCCTAAGATCCGGAAACTACCGGTCGAGAATGATCAATTGATCCGGCGAAGTGGGCAGTTCAGCGATGCGGATCGCATTCCGCCGAAGCACGGCCGCCGCGATCTCGGTCGGATAATCGCAGGAATGGAGAATCACGATTCTAGCGCCGGGGAACTGCTTCACCAGACGTGCAAAATCGCTGTCAGTGGAGACCAGGACGAAATCATGCGCCGCGGAGCGAGCCCATTTCGAAGAGCGCTTTCCGATTCAGGGAACCGGTCGCGTAACAACGGAACCAGCCGCGGCGACAGGCTTTCGTCGAAGAGGAGCTTCATCCCCTGGAGACTTTGGTCCCCGCTGCCAGTTCGGCGGCATACGCGTATACGGCAAGGAAATCATCCGGCTCGAGTTGGGGATAGTCGGCGAGGATTTGCTCCTGGGACGCTCCACTGGAAAGCCATTCCAGAATCTCCTGGACGGTGATCCGGTGGCCCCGAATGCACGGTTTGCCGAACCGCACGTCAGGATCGACCGTGATCCGCTCCAATAGTGAGCGATGAACTGTCGGCATTTTGGCCCCCTTGGGCCATTGTAACCGGCGCTGCCGCAATCAATCAAAGGCCGACACGGGCGTTAACCGGGCATCCGCCCTCACCTGCGCGGTTGCCGGGTAGGTCCTGGCGGCTTCAGGCAACCTGTTCGGCGGAAGCGCGGAACTGCTCGTACGGGCCCTTGAAGTCTTCGATCGCGCCGTCCGCGAATCTCCAGATGCGGGATGCTACTTCGTCGATCACATCGTGATCGTGCGTCACCAGGAGTACCGTGCCTTCGTAACGCTGGAGCGCGATGTTCAAGGCGTTGATGGATTCGAGGTCCAGGTGATTGGTCGGCTCATCCAGCAGCAGGACGTTGGGTTTCCGCTCCGTTGTATTCCATCGTCACCGCTGAACAGCATCTGCCCGAGTACGGCGCGCAGTTCCGCCTGCGAGGCCATCGGATCGAATTCATGGAGCCACTCGATCAGCGCCACATTGTCGCGAATCGATTGCGGTGATCCTGTGAGAAGTAGCCCACCGAGACTCCGTGTCCCCACGTTACACTTCCGGCATCGATCGGGAATGACTGTTCCGCCGCGTCAATGGGCGCCATGACGTTGCTTCTCGCGCTAGTGGCTCTCCTGGCCGGACAAATCCCGGCGCGGCGAGTCTCCCGTATCGACCCGATGACTGTTCTGCGCGGCCTGTAACGAATCCGAGCGTACCGCCTACAACCCGGGAACCGGCGATGGCATCGGCACCTGGCTTCCGCCGCGGAAATCGAGATTCAGCTCCGCGGTAGCGATGTCACCCTGAGGTTCCCGTCCGGACCGGCGGACCGCACACATCGCAAGCTAATACCGCCCGGGCATCCGCGAGCCTGCCAGCGTGTCCTTTCAGGGCCAAGTAGTCGCCGGATGTGCGCTCCGGACAACTTCGGAGCGGAAGCGCCATCCTACAATGGTAGTCAGGCGAATGGTGTGACTACGTCAGGATAAACGCATGGATGAATCCTCCGAGACACGGCCAGAACCGCCTCAAGCCGACGCGATCGCCGGCGAATTTGTCACTGAAAAATTCGACTACGACGATGGACGGCAGGTCACGGTGTACGTCCCGCTGGTTCCGCCCGAGGCGATCGTGTTCGCCGGTGACGGTCAGATGATCTCTCCGTGGGGAAGGTTTCTTGAAGCAGCGGATGTGCCCCCGACCATGATTGTCGGCGTGCACCGCGCGGCCGACGAGACGCTCCGGCTCCACGAGTATTCACCCAGGTTCGATCCGGAACGGTTCGCCGCGCACGAGAAATTTTTCGTCGAGGACGTCGGCGCGTGGGCGCGATCGCGTTTCGGCGTAACGCTGCCCTCCAAGCGCACGGCCGTGTTTGGTGTTTCGGCAAGTGGAGAACTCGCGCTTGCTCTTGGACTTCGACATCCCGAGCTATACGGCGCGATCTTCTCAGCCTCGCCCGGCGGGGGGTACCGGCCGCCTGCCACAATGCCGAGTCGATTGCCGCGCACATACCTGGTGGCCGGCACGCTAGAACCTTTCTTCCTCGACAACGCGGCTCGGTGGGCGGCCGCGTTGCGCGATACAACTGCAGATGTCGTGATGAACGAGAGGGCCGCCGGGCACGACGACGAGATGTGGCGACGAGAGTTTCCGTTGATGATCCGATGGGCGTTTGGCCGGAGAGGCTCCGATGAGTGATAGCGGAAACGGGTCAAGCGGAAACGGGTCAGACTGAACTGCGCAATTCTGGACGATTCACTCCCCACAAAAACGACGGGGCAGCCCGCCATCACCTGCGCGGTTGCCGGGCAGGCCCTTGCGGCTTCAGGCAACCTGTTCGGCGGAAGCGCGGAACTGCTCGTACGGGCCCTTGAAGTCTTCGATCGCGCCGTCCGCGAAGCTCCAGATGCGGGATGCTACCTCGTCGATCACATCGTGATCGTGCGTCACCAGGAGTACCGTGCCTTCGTAACGCTGGAGCGCGATGTTCAAGGCGTTGATGGATTCAAGGTCCAGGTGATTGGTCGGCTCATCCAGCAGCAGGACGTTGGGTTTCTCCAGCATGAGGCGGCAAAAAGTCAGGCGCGCCGCTTCGCCGCCGGATAGCGCTTCGGTCCGTTTCATAGCGTCGTCACCGCTGAACAGCATCTGCCCGAGTACGGCGCGCAGTTCCGCCTGCGAGGCCATCGGATCGAATTCATGGAGCCACTCGATCAGCGCCACGTTGTCGCGAATCGATTGCCGGTGATCCTGTGAGAAGTAGCCCACCGAGACTTCGTGTCCCCACGTTACACTTCCGGCATCGATCGGGAATGACTGTTCGGCCGCGTCAATCGGTCCCGTGGCGTTTCGCACCAGCGACCGCAACATGGTGGTCTTACCGGCGCCGTTGCGGCCGATCAACGCAATCTTCTCGCCCCGGCTGACACTCGCCGTGAACTTTTCGATCACGGGCACGCCATCATAGGATTTCGAGAGTCCCTTGACCTCGAGCGGATGCCGGCCGGAAGGGCGGTCGATCCCGAAGCGGATGTACGGCCGCTGGATGTTCGATCTGGCCAGGTCCGATGTCTGCAGGCGTTCCACTTCTTTCTTTCGCGAGGTCACCTGAGAGGACCGCGTGCCCGCCGAAAAACGGGCGATGAACTCGTTCAATTGCGCGATCTTCTTTTCGCGCTGCGCATTTTCGGCCTCCACTCTGGCTCGAATCTGCGTTTTCGCCAGCACCATGTCGTCATATCCGCCCGTATAGTTGATGACGGTCTCGTAATCGATGTCGGCGACGTGCGTGCACACCTCGTTCAGGAAATGACGATCGTGCGAGATGACGATCAGGCAGCCCTCGTAGCGTAATAGATAATCCTGGAGCCAGTGCACCGACTCGAGGTCGAGATGGTTGGTCGGCTCATCCAGCAGGAGCACGCTTGGATTGCCGAATAGAGCCTGCGCCAGCAGGACGCGGACTTTCTGGCCGCCCTGGAGTTCGCTCATCTTGCGATCGTGCCACTGTTCGCCGATATCGAGCCCGTCGAGCAGGACCGCGGCGTCACTCTCGGCAGTGTACCCGCCTTCGTCGCCGACGATCCCTTCCAACTCGCCGAGGCGCATCCCGTCGTCATCGGTGAGTTCGTCGTAAGGCTTGGCATATAGGGCTTCCCTGTCCTGCAGTACGGCCCAAAGCGGCGCGTTGCCCATGATCACCGTATCGAGCACGCGGTACGAATCGAACTCAAAGTGGTCCTGGCGCAGGACGCCGAACTTCTTCGGCCGTGTAATGGAACCCTTGGAAGGTTCGATCTCGCCGGTCAGGATGCGCATCAGTGTCGACTTTCCGGCGCCGTTCGGCCCCGTAATCGCGTAGCGGCGCCCGGAAAGAAACGTGGTGGTGACGTCTTCGAACAGGATGCGGGCGCCGAAGCGCATAGAGACGTTGTTGATCGATAGCAAAGATTATTCCTGAAAGGGATTATCGGCTCGGGCAGCGTGCCAAAAGGCCGGATCTCCCTATTATATCCGGAAACTTCCCATGTAGCGCGACACGGTAGCGCGCCACGATTTTCCCCCTGGCAGCGAATTGGTTTTGTCGAATTAGGTTCGGCTGGGCCGACGGTGTTTCTGAAACCGCGCGGTGCTCCAGCCTTATCCTTGGCGTTCCTTTGCCTCGCCCGAGTCCCCGTAAACTTCCTCCCGAATGATACGTTCCGTGGCGTCATTGAGATAGGTATGCAGGGCTGCCTGGAGTTCCAGGTATTCCGGCCAAAGCGTGCTGTCCACAAACGACCGCGGCGCGCGTATGATCAGCGTCGTGTAGCGTTGACCCTTATAGCGGTACGGTTCGATCCCGTACCTCCGGCACAGCGCGGAAAAGAGCCGTCTGTGCCATTGATCCACGAGGGAGAACTTCGTCTCCGGCAGTGGCTGCGTTTGGACCGCCGCGTTGAGGGCCCGCCGGACCCGTTCAATCGCTGCCGCCGCAGCCTGGCGTTCGCCCGCAGTCACGGCACCCTCGAATAGGGCGGTGATCTTGCGCAGCTTTTCACGAAGCTGTTGTTCAGCGGTCACGGGTTCAATAATACAGGATAGCCATCAGCGCGGAGAGCCCGGAGGGTACTTTGGCCGTAACAGCGAATCATCCGGGCTCTCCGTTTAGACCCGAACCAGGTCTGGAACATTCCCGGAGAGGATACTCATCCAAATCCTTTCGCATGCCAACCCACAGTACGCCGAAGAGATCTCCAATCCCGACCGCTACCGGCCGGACCAATGTCCGCAATGCGAGGCCCGATAGCCTCCGACGGGCCACGGTTTGCGAAGACGGCGAAAACGGGTCGGCGGCCGCCCGTTCTGCTCCCGCATTATGCTAACGTGCGTTTCATATTTCGCTTAAGCGGGCCATAGGACGCCCGCAACCAGAATGACACCCCATTCCGATGAGTCGTTGTCGAATTCCCATGTAGGCATCTTTTGGGCCGTCCGGGACATTCTGATAAAGAGGAAATTCAATGACTGCTAACGCGAATGGATGGGAATTCAAGCGTGGGCTTGACGCCGATTTCATGCGGCGGTTAGAGGCACTGGCAGGAGAGTCGGGCTGGTTTGCCAACGTGCTTGCGGACGAGGACTTGATCCTGGGCATCCGGAACAACTACCTGAACGTGTACTGGCACGGGCAGTCGCTTTTCAAGGTCGAGCGGCCAAGTGAGAGCGGTGCGTTGAAAGTTACTACGCACCCAAAGTATCTCCTCGATCCAGACCTGTCCAAGCCGGTTCCGTTCGACGGCTCAGGTTTCAGCGTGGATCGGGTTGAAGCGCTCATCAGGGAATACAAGGGCAAGGAAACGCTGCCTCTGATGAAGCGTGCAGCCAAAGTCTATGCAGGGGAGGAGAAGGACGGAGTACACGTGGTCGCTCGGAAAGACAGAAACGTGGTCGATACGGAAGTCGCGTTTCACTGTGAAAGAGATGGCGACAAGCAGGGGCGCTACGCTCCGCGTATTGATCTCGCGTGTTTTGAGGATGTCGGCAGTTCGATCCGATTGCGTTTTTGGGAGGCCAAGCTCTACTCAAACAAGGAGATCCGCGCTGAAGGAAACACGGAGGCGCCAGTCGTGCGACAGGTCCGGGACTATCGCGAACTGGTCTCAAAACACCGGGAAGATGTCGCGAAGAGCTATCAGGTGGTTGCCTGCAATCTGGTCGAGATCGCCGGTTGGGTCTCACCGCAGCGGGCGGTTGGCCAACTGGTCAAGCAGGTCGCAGGCGGCAAGCCGTTTGAGATCGATACTCCTCCGGTGGTCGGCTTGATCATTTACGGTTTCGACAACGATCAGAAGGGAAGCAACGGCTGGAAGACGCATATCGCAAAGCTGGAAACGGAAACGGTGATGCCTCTTCGGTGCGCAGGGGATCCGAAAAATATCCGTCTATGTGCCGGGGACATGCGGGAACTCCTCAGCGTTTAGAATGACACCCAAAGGCAAATTGTGTCCGGCGTTCACTTGACGGTGCACCGCTCCGCGCAGCAGATCGGCGGGAACTGCATCGAGATCGGCACGGCGGCCGGACACAGGATCATTCTCGATGTTGGGCGTCCACTCGACGCGGCTGCAGATGCGCGTGGGCTTCTGCCATCATCATTGGACGCCGCCGCTCCGGTGGACGGCGTCCTCGTTTCCCACCCGCACCAAGACCACTACGGACTGCTGGAGGAAACTCCCGCCTCCTGGCCGGTCTATTGTGGTGAGGCAACTGCACGGCTGATCAGGCTCACTTCCGGGATTTTCGGGAAGCGAGTGCCCGAAGTGTTCATTCCATGGGAGAGCGGCGTACCCTTCCAAATCGGGCCGTTTCGAGTCACGCCGCTCCTGACCGACCACTCGGCTTTCGACGCATACATGCTGGTCATCGAGGTCCACGGGAAGCGCATCTTGTATTCCGGCGATTTCAGAACACACGGACGGAAATCCGTCCTGCCGCGCCGATTGATGCAGTCGCCGCCCCCGGAAATCGATGTGCTCCTGCTGGAAGGGACGAACCTCGGCGGCAACAAGCCATGCGCCAGAGAGGATGATCTTGAGGGTGCATTTGTAGGACTGTTCCGGCGTACGGCAGGACGCGTTTTCGTAGCTTGGTCCGCGCAAAACATCGACCGCACTGTCACCCTGTACCGGGCATGCCTGAAAACAGGCAGGACGTTGGTCGTGGATCTCTACACCGCCGAGGTGATGGAGGCTGTCGCCGATTTCGGTAAGTTGCCGAGGCCGGGTTGGAGGAATCTCAAAGTCGTCATCACTAGTGCTTTCGCTCGCGTCTATCGGCGGACTGGGCAAGGCTCTTTCGTGGACCGAATGGCCAAATACGGGGTCTCCGCCGATGAGCTGGCCGTGACTCCATCGAGGTGGGTACCCATGATCCGGTCTTCGCTCGTCCGTGACTATACGGCGAAAGGGGTCGTCCCGAACGCGGAGGATGCTTGGTCATGGTCGATGTGGCAGGGATACTTGAAAAACGAAGATGGCGCGGTCATAGAAGCATGGTTTGATCGTGGCGGAAGCCGGGCGGAACACATTCATTCGAGCGGCCATGCGTCTCCCTCTGCGCTAAAGGCGTTCGCCCGAGCTGTCAATCCCAAACAACTGGTACCGATTCACGGCGCAGCCTGGGACGCGAACACAGATGGCTTTCCCTCCTTGCGGCGCTTACTTGACGGCGAACCGCTTGCACTTTGATTGCCCTCGATGGAGCGGGGGCCGTGGTCCCGCCAGTCAACGGCTTGAGGCGCCGACGCGGATGAAATACTCAAGCGCCTGTCGCTCCAACCGGAATCTACTCGACTCGCAAAGCGTCTGTCGGATTGACACCGGAGGCCCGGCGCGCGGGAACGAAGGCCGCGCCCAGCCCTGCCGAACAAAGCGCCAGCATGGAGATCGCGATCAACGTCGGGTCGAAGGGTTTCACGTCATAAAGCTGCGATTCCACCAGCCGGCCCAGAACCCACAAAACCGGCAGACCGATGCCGATTCCGCAAAGGACCATCGCCAGCGCATCGCGAAGCACCAGCCAGATTGCCGACCAGCGTCTCGCGCCGAGCGCCAGGCGGATCCCGATCTCGCGCGTGCGCTGCGTCACCACAAACGACATCACGCCATACAGACCCACCAGCGAAAGCAGCAGCGCCACTGCCCCGAAGCCGCCGGATAGCGTCGCCAGCATATGCTCTGTGTTCAGGGAGCGATCGACCTGCTCCTCTAAAGTGCGGAAATTGGTCATAGGCAACGCCGGATCGACGCCGCGCACGATTGCGCGAAGTGCCTGGAAAGACGATTCCCCCCTTCCATGAACGCGCACGTACAAGGTGGCCGAGGCTTCTCTCTGGAACGGGAAAAAGGCCTGCTCCGACTTCTCGCGAATCCCGCGATACCTGAAGTTCGACACCACGCCGACAATTTCGATGTTCGGTCTGGCGTCCGGTCCCGAACCCTGGCAGATGCGCACCCCCAAGGGGTCCCGCCCTCCCAGGTAGCGCTTCACGAATGCCTCGCTCACGATCGCCGAGCGCCAGCCCCGCACGCTCGCCGCGGCCAGATCGCGGTCGTCGAAGTTTCGTCCCGCAAGCACTTTGATGCCCATGGTTGGGAAGAATCCAGGCGTAACGGAATTTAAGTTCACGTCGCCGTCGGTCGCAAATCGTCTGTCTGCCAGGATCGTCATCGGATTGTTCCAGCTTCCGCCGGTCAGCAGCGCGAACCGGGCCACCGAGGACGCCTGCACGATCTGGGACTGCCGGATCGTTTCGTCGATGCGGCGAAGCAGCCGGTTCCCCTCCTCTTCGGAGTATCCGCTTCGCTGGCAGTCGATTCCGAATGAGACAAGGCTCGCCGTTGGGAATCCCGGCCCTTTCGCCATCAAGGCATCCAGAGTCCTCACAAACAAGGCGGCGCTGACCACCAGGATCAGAGTCAAGGCAATCTGCGCCGTCACAATCGCCTTGCGAATCCGGACGCTGCTGAACCCGGTGCCGCCTCGCTCCCGGAGCGACGATACCAGCGGCCGGCGGCCGGCCTGCCATGCCGGCGCGAGGCCGCTCAAAACGCCCGCTGCCACACTGGCGGCAAACGCAAAGAGCAGCAGCCGCAAGTCCAGGCTCCCGTGCAAAGCGGTCCCGGCGCTCCCGCTGATAATTGCGCTCCCGCTGGGCGGAAGGAGTGCGATCAAGGCCCGCACGGCAAGCGGAGCAGCCGCTGTCCCGAGCAACCCCCCGGCCAGCGCAACCAGCAGGCTTTCGGTCAGTAACTGCCTTCCCAGCCGCCCGCGCGACGCGCCCAGCGCCAGCCGTGTGCCGATCTCGCGCTCGCGAGCCGAAAGCGGCTCCGCGACGGCAGGGCCGCAAAACAGGACTGGTTGACGACAACGATTTCGCAGAAGCTTTCCCCTTGCGAGCAGGAGAAACTCCGCACGGCACTCGAACTGCTGGGGCGGCTTGTCGAAGAATGACCTGCTTACCCTCTTCCAAAATCTTTCTCTTCCCCTGCCGCTTCACCCACGTGGTTGTGACGGGGCTGGTGACCCCCGGCGGCATGGAAGCGGCCGGCCGGTTCCATGGCGGCGATTCACCGCCGCGCCCGTGAAGGGTCCGATGCTCGGTACCTTCCGTTCCCTGAGAGGCTTTAACTTCCGCTTGTGGACGGCTGGGGCGCTGGTTTCCAATGTCGGCACCTGGATGCAGCGCGTCGCCCAGGACTGGCTCGTGCTGACGCAACTGACACACCATGATGCGTCAGCGCTGGGTATCGTGATGGGGCTGCAGTTTGCGCCGCAACTCCTTCTGCTGCCCTGGACGGGACTGGCTGCGGACCGCCTGAATCAGCGCAAACTCCTGATTTTCACTCAGGCGACCATGGGCGTGCTCGCGCTCGCTCTTGGAGTTCTGACGCTCCTCAGTGTCATCCGGCTCTGGCACGTGTATATATTCGCCTTCCTGTCAGGCTCCGCTGCCGCTCTGGACGCTCCTGTGCGGCAAACGTTCGTGGCGGAGATGGTCGGGGACGGCGACCTTCCCAACGCCGTGGCACTGAACTCCACATCCTTTAACGCTGCCCAGATGATCGGTCCCGCGGCCGCCGGTTTACTCATTGCGAGGGTTGGCATAGGATGGGCCTTCCTTCTCAATGGGCTATCGTTCGGGGCTGTTCTCGTTTCCATGTCGCGTTTCCGGCTCTCGGAGCTTCGGACCAGCGCACGGGCGCACCGCACGACCTCCGGGTTTCTTGACGGTTTCGGTATACCTGGAAGCGTCCTGACCTCAGGGCGATCCTGCTCATGCTGTTCCTGGTCGGCACCTTCGGTCTGACCTTCCCCATCTTCATCTCCACCATGGCCGTGAACGTCTTTCATGTTGACGCACGCGGCTTCGGGCTGCTCTCTTCGATCATGGCTGTAGGCACCCTGGCTGGTGCACTGCTTGCGGCATCGCAAAACAAACCGGGGATGGGGGTTCTCACCATCGCCGCCGCTGTTTTCGGACTCGGCTGTGCGCTGGCCGCATTGGCTCCCGGCTATTGGTGGTTTGCGGCTGCTCTTATAGTGATCGGCGCGGCTGCGCTGACCTTTTTCAATGGCACCAATACCATCATGCAGCTTTCGACGGAGCCGGCGATGCGGGGGCGCGTGATGGCGCTACGCGTTGGCATCGCACTGGGGGGAGCTCCGATCGGGGCCCCTATCGTAGGCTGGGTAGCCAACCACTTTGGCCCGCGTTTGGCGCTCGGTATCGGCGCTGCCGCGGGCTTCGCCGCTGCTCTGGTCGCGGTGTCTTTTCTGAGCCGCCACAAAGAACTCCTGCCCGCCTAGCCAGGGAAAACAGGCGGGCGTTTCTCCCTGCTTGTTTTCGAGTCTTGCCGACAGTTCACTTACGGCTTGGCGTCACGCTCGGCGGCGATCAGCACCGCGGATCCGTTTCTCGACCGCGACCCGCTTCTCCCCCACCCTTACTTATACCGGCCTGGAGCGAACGTGCGCCCACCGTTCCTTAAGCTTAAGGAACGGTTTCTCCAGTAGGTTATAGGATGCGGCGGCGAGCGCAATCGTAAGGGCCAGTGCGACCCCTTCGCTAATGAAAGCGTGATTCAGGAACGAAACTTTGTCGACCAGGAAAATGCAAACCGCATGGTAGACATACAGACCATATGAGATTTTCCCAAGGTAAACCAGCCGTCCAAATCGCAGGTCCAATCCGATAAATCCCACCAGGATCGACAGGCATGCCACGGCCACTACCACGTAGCCTGCCAGCATTGGTAGAGCAATCGGTGGCCGGTTGGCCTCCGGACCCATGAACGACCCGACCGCGATGAAGCAGGCTAGCCCCGATCCGATCATCGCCAATCGGCGCGCCAGGCTAATCCGGGGGCTGAGACCTTTCAAAAAGACACTCACCAGGATGCCGACAGCGATGGTATCGAGGTGCGCAAACGTATCTCCCCAGAGGTGCTGGGGTGTGGAATGCCGGGTGAACTGCCAGAAACGATCCGCATTGGCAACGACGATCAGAACGCCCGCGGCGATGGCGATCCTCCGCCGGGTGAGTCTGGCAACGATCGGCGGCCACAAGAGATAGAACTGCTCTTCGACCGATACGCTCCATAGGGGGAACACGACCGGGCCCGCGTGCCAACCAAAAAACGTGAAGCTCCAATTGCCCGAGAGAAGTGCGAACATCGCCAGGTAGCGAACCGAGAACTCTCGATCAGGATTGAGAAATGGGACGGCAAACGCCAGCGCCAAAAAGAAATAGTAGAGAGGCCAGATCCGCAATATCCGGCGCAGGTAAAAGGCTTTTACGTCGAGTACACCCCGCTGATCTTTCTCACGCAGCAATAATTCTGTGATGAGATAGGCGCTCAGGGCGAAGAAGAGATCGACGCCATATACGCCACCAACGAAGATCCGGGGCAGTGAATCGGCTAACCAAACGGGCAGGTGGTGGCGAAGCAGAAAATCTGTCCGGTAAACGAAGGCGTGGGTGACGAATACCGCCAGGAAGGCGAAGAACCGAAGAACGTCCAGTTCGGGGCGGTAAAAGGAAAAGGGTCGAGGAGAGCCTGACTGGAGCGGTTGTCCCTCCAGATCAGCTGTGCCCTTGGGCTGAGGTGCGAGCGCATCATTTGTTCGTGCTGTCATAACGGGCAGACTCCGGTGGCGAACCCGGGCCGAACCCCACGGTCGCCGACGGCCGGGAGCGCACCTTGCAGATCACCTTCCAAACAGAGGTTGTGACCCCAAAATCGTGAATGCCCAAAAGGCGCTCCGCTGACCTGACTTTCGGCCTCCTCGAGTTTCCCGATCATTAGAGTTTAGTCCGATGTCTTGGGTAAGTTCGAGGTCATCGGCGCTTTCACC
Organism: Bryobacterales bacterium; assembly: GCA_963796485.1. Lineage (GTDB taxonomy): Bacteria > Acidobacteriota > Terriglobia > Bryobacterales > Bryobacteraceae > CAWCDJ01. Next base: position 823,144 of record CAWCLV010000001.1, on the reverse strand, counting down.
GGCAGTCCTCTGTTCATGCCTTCACAACGCTCGGGGAGCGACCTGTCGCCGAACAATTGATAGTCGTGCCGTTCCGCTGCACTGCTGCCCCTGGCGACTCCGTCTGGCTGAGGGTCGCCTTGGAGCAGGTCTTGGATAGAGGTAAATTTTACTCGTCGTAATCGTGGGTGGAGGAGGTCTTCGTGGAAAAATGTCCGACGGGGCGGCCGAAGAAGCAGGCGTCCGCCGGACATCCGGACAAAAAAAGCTGCCTTGGCGACACGTCGCCGCGGCAGCCTGGCAGGAGAAAACGGATGTCCTAACGCTCGCTCGGGGCGAGTTCGTAGCTGATCCCGACCATCGGAACGAAGTCCTGGAGAATGCTGCCGATTTTCATGCCCGGCGCGGGGGTGATCACAGCCTCAGGGAACGGGCTGATGTAGTCGCGAAATTCGGCGCGCAAGTAAAGACGCGGACCGAGCTTGTAGCGGACGCCGGCGCCCACACTGGCCATCGGTTTGACGGCGTAAGTCTTGGTGAAGTACGCGAACTGGCTCAGCGGCTGGTAGGCCGCTTCCGTCCCGGTGCCCTGGAAGATCCGCATGCCGCCGCCGAGCGCGACGAACAACTGACTGCGCGACCCGGGACGGTTGGTGTGCAGCAGTACATCATAGTGCACCATGTGCGTCAGACCCGCGAACGTCGCCTCGGTTCCGCCGCCGGACAGGCGCAGGGAACTGACCGCGAAGTCGTAGCGGATCTCGCCGCTGATATGCGGATAGAGGTTCTGGCCGAGATACGCTCCGGCAGCCGGGCCGGTTTTGAAACCGGTTGTCGCCGAACCTCCTGGCCCTGAAACCGATACCCCCGGTAGGAAAGAGACTCCCGCCCCGCCGCCTACCTCCCATTGTTGGGCGAATGCGGAACTAGCCGCTGCCGCCAGAATCAGAACGGAAACGCCGATTGATTTCATTCCAAGCTCCTGTTGGTTACTTCACGACTCGCACGTTCAAAGTGGTGCTGCTGCCGCCCTGGTTGATCACGAGCGGCACACTCAGGCCCTGCGGGGCGCCGCCGGGGACAGTGGCATTGATCTGGTAGACGCCGACTTCGCCCGGCACCAGGCCGGCATAGAAGACGGCCAGATCCGTGCCGCCAAGCGTAACGTCGGGGCTGACCATCGCAAAGGGAAGAGGATCAGCCGGCGCGGGTTGGCCATCCGCCACGGCCGGAGCCGTCGCTCCCAGCCCGGTCAGATAGATGACGATCACGTCGTTCGGATGTATGGGGTTCGTCGGCGTGACCAGCTGGTTGTCATCCGCGCGAACGATGGTGGCCAATCCGGTCATTGGACCCGCCGCGCCCGACTTGAACACTGTCGGCGCGGTGGGGGACACCCCGAAGTTGTAGTTGTCGCTGACACCGCCCGGAGTATGGATCGTCAGCACGGCGTTGCCGTTCACCTGCGAAGGAATCTGCGCGTTGACCTGGCTGCTCGAAACGAAAATCAGCGGGGCCAGCGCTCCGTTGACTACCAGGCACGACTGTCCCAGAGCGGTCGGCAGGGGAATCTGGGAAGTGGCCACGTTGGTGGCCGCCAGATTCGAGCCGTAGACGCTGATCAGCCCGCCGGGGGCGATCGACGCCGATCCATCGGCCGCGCTCACGACCTTGGAGATTGCCGGCGGAGCGACTGCCTGATCGTAGCCGGAGGCGAGCACGGTCACACCCGAGGTGGTCAGCGCCACGATCGTGCCGGCGCTCGGAAGCGGCGCCGCCGTCCGCGTGAAGGGCACGCTGGTGGTGGACAGGATCGGCGCTTCCGTCATGCGTACCGGTTTGAAATTGACGGTCGGAGCCGCCAGCATGGCGGCCATTTTCTGGATGACGCCGGGGCCGGAGGCGGTGTTACCGGTGATGCGTACGCCGGCCTGCCCCTGTGAAAACGCCAATCCGACGGTCTTACCCACCGAAGTATCCAGCGTGCCGATCGGCACCAGAGAGGGGTTCAGAATGTGGTCTCCCACGATGTAAGTGCCGACGTCGGTCGGATTGTCCGGCTGCGCTGCCGTGGCCGGCCCGGGTGCATCGGAGGCGGCATAGGCGCCGGCGAGCGCGGTGAAATCCTGGCGCGAAAGAACCCAGGTATCGGACTGCGCGTCGTACACCTTGATGTTGCCGTTCGGCTCGGCGAGGAGAATGGCGCTCTGGCCCGGAGTCGGCGTGACCACGGACTCCGCGGGCATCGTATTCACCCAGATACCCAGCGAAACCGGCGTAGTCGCACAATGCGTCACCAGATCGACACGGTCCAGGTTTCCCGGCGGGAGCGCGTCGTTTTCCACCACCGCGAAAGTGGCGTTGTTCGATTGAGCGACCGACCGTCCATAGTGGCCCGAGGGCAGCATGACGGGCAGTTGCTGCTGCAGACTATCCAGATCGTAAACCTGGAGCAGCTGGGAATCCGCACTCGCTACGATGAGGGACTTGCCGTCCTGCGAAAACGACATCCGGGCGGGCGTAGTGCCCGTCCGCAGGACCGCCATCTGCTGATTCGTAGAACCGTCGAAAACCAGAACCTGGTTCTTGTCCTGCCTGGAGACATAGAAGCGGTTGCGCGACGTATCCGACAGGATGTCGCTCAGCACGCCGGGTACGTTGATGATGGTTCCCCTCTGGTCCTGGTCCGGATTGCTGATCAGCAGCCGCACCGTGATGGCGCTGTTGACGGCCGTCGGCGACGTAATTTGTAGCGGCACGGCGAGGGTCCCGAACGGGTTCTGAATGGCGGTCGGATCCACGCTGACGGTGATGTTAGCCGGGGTCAGTCCGGAACTCGGGGACACCGTCACTCCGGCCTGCGACGTCGAGATCGAGAACTCGGTCCTGTTTCCACCGGGGTCGGAAAGCTTGAAGCTCTGGGTGGTTGCTGCCCGGTTACAGTAATTCGACTGGATCAGAACGTCTTCCGCCGAGGCGGCGAGCCGCTTGTATTTGTTGAGCGAACCGACCGGCAGGACCGTCACGCCGCTATCGGAGACCGCGTACATCATGGTGCCCGCCGAGTTCAGCAGGGCCCGGCCGGTGAGGTTTTCCGGCAGGTTGATCTTGTCGCGCACCGTCAGGTTGTCGCTGTCCATGATGGAAAAAGTGGGCAGCTTGCCCGCGGACGAATAGGGCGGGCCCGCCGGTTGGTTGGGGTCGAAAATCTGGCCGTAGATGGTGCCGGTGACGGCATCGACGGCATGGCCGGTCACATTGGTGGAAGCGGTAGCGCCGGGGTAGCGGGACCTGATCATGAAGCCGGGCCCGCATTGTGCCTGCGTAAAGGTCGCCCATCCGATCAGCGCCCATGAACCGTCCGCCGCGACACTGACGCGCGGCAGCAGCGCCGGCGTGGTGTTCCAGACCTGTCCCGTCATGCGGCCGGTATGCCCGTCGAACATGAAAATCAGCTGCGTGCCCGTCCCGGCGTCCGCGACGCCCCACACATGCGTGCCGTCGGCCGCGGTGGTCATCTGGGTCTGCAGGATCTGACCCGGAAATGTGCCCTGCGGCTGCGGCGTCTGTTTGGCGAGATTCGCAACGGAAGTAACCCATTGCAGAACGCCCGTGAGGGGATCGAGCAGATAGAATCCGCTGCTGGTGGCGATCAGGGCAAGGCCGCTCGAGCCAGAGCCCCCGGTTGTGCCGCCCACAAAAGCAACGCCCAACGGCGAATCGCCCGTCGAGAATGTCTGCCGCGCGTTCGAAGCCAGGTTGATCACGGTGACGAGGCTTGCGCTGGGAGCAGGAACCGTCGTCCAGTCGCTGTAATTCGTGACCACGAGGAAGCGCGAATCCGGCGAGATCGCAATGCCGCCCGGCTGCGCTGCCACGTTCATGGAGCTGTGGACGGCGTTGTCCGTTGTGGACATCACGTCGATCCGATTCGCGGTGAAGTCGGCTATATAGAGAAGTCCGCGCGATTCATCGAGCGCGATATCCGCCGCGTGGCCCCCGATGGGAACCACCGTGCCGAAGTTGGCCGCGGCCAGGGGTGCCGGGGAGCTCGCGACAGCAGCCAGAGCAATCGAAATCAGGAATTCGTTCCAGCGCATAGTATATGTCTTCAAACGTTATGATTAAAGGCTGGAATTCAGTCGGAATCAATAATCGATATAGCTAATAAGCCCTGCATTACCAAAGTTAGCCGTGCAATTTCCCGGATTTGCGCCTACACTGCCTGTAGTTCCGGCACCGTGTCGCCGGCCTATGGAATATCGGCCATGACAAAGCAATTTCCTCTGAAATTCGCACCAGCTTTCTTTGTAATTTTCGGACTGTCCGCGCTGATCGTGGCTGTAGTCCATGCTCAGGGCATGGGCACAACCGTGCTGATATCGACGATGCCGTCCGGCATGTTCTATACCGTGGACGGCCAAACCTATCAGCAGCCGACGAATGCAGTATGGCCGGTCGGCAGCAAACACGTGCTCGGCGTCACGTCGGTCGATCAGAGCGGGGTGCAGGTCAAGACGCTCTATCATTTTCAGCAGTGGGAAACCGGTTCAACGGTTGTGCCCGTCGGGAATATCGTCACGGTGACCGCGAACCCGGCGCAACCGGAATTCCACGCGCTTTTTTCCGTGCAATACGCGCTCGACCTTGTTTATTTCTCGTGCCCCGATCCCTCGCACTGCGCCAGCCCCGGCACCATTTATATTTCAGGGGCGCCCTTCAAATCCGATACCGAGATGTATATGGCGTCGAATTCGACGGTGACGCTGATGGCCGTCCCCGCGGCCGGGTACGTTTTCACGGGGTGGGCCTACGGTGCGCACCAGAATATGCAGGGAGCCATGAACACGGTGACGATGTCGGAGCCCGTGACCGTCCGCCCGATCTTCCAGCAGACCCGCGGCATCAATCTGGCGACGATTCCGGCCGGACTTCAGTTGTACGCGGACCGCTCGCCGGTTCCCACCCCCACGACGCTCGATTGGGGCTTCAATACGATCCACTCGGTCGGCGCGGTCACCCCCCAGAAAGCGAACGACGGCACGTGGTGGGCATTTCAGTCCTGGAGCGACGGCGGCGCGTCCACGCACGACTACACGGTGACCCCGAACGGGCAGTCGGACACGTTGACGGCGACATTCATACCGGTCGGAGTCACCACCATCCTGACCTCTCCGGTGGGCCTCAAGATCAAAGTGGATGGCCGCGACAACTGGCCGGGCTACAACTTCCCCTGGGGCGTGGGCGAAACTCACACCATTGAGGCGCCGGCCCAGCAGACGGACCCCCAGGGCCACATCTGGTCCTTCGTGAGCTGGTCAAACGGAGCGCCGGCTTCACAGACTTTCGTCGTCCCCGACACCGCCGCAAACGGCGGCATCCGGCTGATCGCCACTTATGCGCCGCTGGGACATCTGATGATCCAGAGTTCGGTGGCCGGTGTGACGATCAACGTAGACGACACCCAGTGCACGACCCCGTGCGATTTACAGCGGCCCACCGGGACCGCGGTTCACGTGAGCGCGCCGGCGTCCGTGCCGCTCGGCGAGGGTTCGCGCGCCGACTTTACGGGATGGTCCGGAAGCGGTACGGCTTCGACCGACTGGTCCGGAACTCTCGGTTCCGACCCGGTCACTATCAACGCGACGTTCCGTACCATGAACCGGATTGCCGCCTCGGCGGCACCCGCCGATGGCGCCTCCGTGACGCTTGAACCCGCGTCGCCGGACGGCTTCTACGATGCAAGCTCGACGGTAGCCGTTAGCGCCTCGGCCCTCCCCGGATTCAAGTTCCGGAGCTGGAGCGGCGATCTTACCGGCAGCAGCACCTCAGGGTCGGTGCCGATGAGTTCCCCACGGAGTGTGCAGGCGGTGATGGACCGCGTCCCCTATATCGCGCCGGCCGGAGTGGCGAATGCCGCGGGCGTGACGCCGGCGAGCGCGGTCGCTCCGGGCTCCGTGGTGTCGATCTTCGGAGCCAGCATGGCTCAATCGACCGTGGTCGGGACGGACAGTCCGCTGACGCAAACGCTCGGCGGCGTCACGGTGACGGTCAACGGCGAGTTACTGCCGCTCTTCTTCGTGTCGCCCACGCAGATCAATGCGCAATTGCCGCCGGACCTCGCGGATGGCGGCCAGACACTGGTGATCAGCTCGCAGGGACAGCCGGACGTGAAGGCGGATTTCAGCGTCGCCCGCAACGCTCCCGGCCTGTTCCCGCAATCGATCAACGGTAATACCTACGCAACGGCGCTGCACGAGGACGGCTCGGCGGTCACGCCCGACTCGCCGGCCCGGGCCGACGAGCTACTGACGGTTTATGCAACAGGCTGCGGCCCGACAACGCCTGCGCGTCCCCTGGCGTTCGCGGTACCGGCCTCGCCGGCATACGCGGTCGCCGACCAGGTGACGATACAGGTGCAGGACTACACTGTGCCCGCCGTTGCGGCGTTCGCCGCACCGGGAAGTGTCGGACTCGACATCATCCAGTTCCGGCTGTCTGCCGGAGCGCCTGCCGGAGTCAATGCGCCGCTTCACATTACGGTCAACGGCCAGGACAGCAATACCGTGACCCTGCCGGTCCAGTAACAGAGGAGAGCAGCATCCTTCGCGGCTCCGCGGTTCAGGCGCCATTCCCGTTTGGGTGCGGCCGGCCGGCCTCCCGCCGTTAACCACAGAGCCGCGGCCGTGAGGGAGTTGGCCGGCCCGCTTTTCACGGTCGCGGCTCTGTGTCTGCCACACCATCGACATAGGTAGGCGGTCGCCCGCTTTCCCTGTCACACCACCGTTCGTACGGGTCCGTATACGGCGGTTCGGCGGGTTAAGCTATCGGCCGCCAGTCAATCTCGGAATCCCGAGCGAGTCGAAGTAAGCATTGGGCAGCGCGAAACTGAGGCCCGGGCTATTCGCCAGCCTCCACGGGCCATGGGCGCTGCCCGCCGTTTGCGCGGCGAGATCTTTACCCACTCCCCGTTTCTGCAATTCAGCGAATCGCACCCTTCCTCGCTTCCACTGCTTCCAGATCGCAGACCGTAGCCTGCGCCGGAACCACTGTTCAAGATCCTCCAGCACCGAAGGAGTCTGGCACTTCCCGAAATAGCCAATCCAGCCCCGTAAGTAGCGGCTCAGATCTTCGGCCATCCGTTCCGTGCTCACGCCTCAAGGCGCGGGTCCGGCCCGGGCGCCGGCGATGCGGGCGGCGGACCCGGGACGGGACGCTGCCGATAGAAGGAAGCGCGCGCGACGCCGAGGACATCGCAGGCGGCCACCACGCCCACCGTGGGGGCCAGGCGTCCATCAGGGTGTCTCCTCCGGGTCCGCCTTCGGCAGGGGCCAACCCAACAGAGCGCCCACTTTTTTTGAACATCGATGACGATCTCGGCTTTGCGCAGTTGGTCGGTCAGGCGCTGGTTTTCCCGCCGGAGTTTCTGCATCTCGTCCTCCTGCGCATTGCGTCTGGACTTGGGGCCGCGCTTATGCGGGGTCAAACCTTTCAGCACGCCGGCCTGCCGTTCGCGCCGCCAGGTGACCAGGTGCGAAGAGTACAGCCCCTCGCGCCGGAGCAAGGCGCCGATGCCGCCGGGTTGAGCGGCCGCGGCATCGGCCTCCTCCAGGATGTGCTGTTTGTATTCAGCCGTGAACGTCCGGCGCTTGGCGTCGGCGACCAATGGCCCGCTCGTCCGGCACCGTATGCCTCAGATCCGGTTCTTGTACATCGGCTCGTACGTTTGCTCCGCGCTTCTTTCAGACCCTCCGTCGCCGGAACGCCCTTGCGCTTCGCTACTACTTCACCTCCATCAGGTTGTAGAGGGGACTTTCACCCCCGAGCTGTCGAACATGCTCGGCACACCAACAAAAACGGGCGGCCTCGCGGCCGCCCGAGTGCTCTAGCCCTGGAAATCGACGCGCCCGCGGCGCGTTTTAGTACTGCCGGGAAATAATAGGACGGATCGGACCCGCGAACCGTGCCGGCGGCTCGTGCCGCTCGACGGGACGCTCGAGAACCAGCGACCGCAGGCCAGGCATGGCGCCGGGGGCGGCACGATGGCCGCGCTCACTGCCGGGCAGTTGGCCGGTGGTCAGGTTCTTGAGCCCGAACAGAGCCAGCTCGAAGCGGTCCTTCACCCCAACCTTCTGGAAGAGACGCGAAAGATACACCTTCACCGTCCCTTCGGAGATCATCAGGGTAGTGGCAATTTCCTTATTCTTGAGGCCCTGTGAAAGGAGACTCACCAGTTGGCCCTCACGCTGCGTCAACGCCACCCGCCGGGCACAAAGGAAGCTGTCGGTCAACGCTTTCTCGAACCACAGTTCGCCGGCCTGAACCTTCTGGAGGCACTTGACCTGGAGATCCGTGGGGAGCGTCTTGCGCAGAATGCCCCTGACGCCCAGACCCATGGCCTGGAACGCCAGCTCGGTGGAGATCGAGTTCACCCACAGCACGATCTTGGTCGTCATCATGGCGTGCTTCATCTCGCTCAGGACGGCAAACGTGATCTCGGGCGTGAGATCCAGCAGGACCAGGTCGGGGGATCCCTGGGCAACCTGCTCCATAACACCCGCTATGGTATTGCACGTCGGCAGCAGCTCGAACCCTTCGAGTTGCCGCAGCACCGATTCGAGGCCCTTCGCCAAAATGGGTTCGTCGCTATAAAGAAGAATTCGCGTCATCATTCTCTTTCCTTTGCAACCGCGCGACTGGATGACGGCAAATTGAATCGCCTCAATTCTGCTCGTCTTCGCTTGGTTTCCTAGTTGGGATTCTCTGACGAAATACGACCAATGTCAATAAAAAATTAACAACTAAAATACCGTAATATCTGAACAATTCGCGGCGAAATACCCCTTATGCTGATATTCAATGAGGGGAAACACATTTACAAATCAATAACTTACAGGGACCGTCCTCCGGCAGACACGGCCTCGTAATTAGCCGATAATTATCTACTATTAACCATGTCTATGTAGTCCGAAAGTGAGTTTGTCCGCGTCGGCCGGAAGATAGCATCCACCCTCCGGAATTCGAACGATGGCCGGCAGTTGCAGCGTAATAACCTTCGGCAACAACTGGGTATAGCCCTTTTACGATATTGATCCGCCTGCATTTGCGGCGCTACATTCGCCAGTGTTGCAGCCATTGAAATGAAACCTATCAACAGGCGGGAAAGCCCGAGGATCGAAGTCCAACTCCGGTGTCATGTCACTTCTCCGGCGCTCTGGATGAAAAGCGCAATGTATACCGAGAACATCAGCCGGAGCGGACTTCTGGTCGCCTGGCGGGGCGAAGATTCGCTTCTCCCGATTCCCGGGGTCGGGCAGATCCTGACGATCGAGGTGGAATTGCCCGCGAATCACGGCTTCGGACAAAAGTGCATCCATTGTCAGGGAACCGTCACCCGCGTGTCGCAGGACCAGGATGACTGCCCGCGAGTTGCAATGCGGGTGAACTACATGAATTTTCGTTCGTTCCACGACCGGCTGCGCGCGGCGGAATCCGCGCAACCGGTAGCCACTTCCTGGATGGCCTGACGGGGTTCAGGGTTTATATGGATAAGCAGCGATCGCAGTTCGCGCTCAGATTGATGCCGTCATTCACGGACTTCGCGTTCCTGATGCCGGTGGTCTTTCTTTTTGGGCGGATGGAGGGCGTCAAGACTCTCCTGGGCGACTGCGACACGGGCTGGCACATTCGAACCGGTGAGTGGATCTTCGCAAACCGTGCGATTCCAGCGCGGGACATCTTTTCTTTCTCCAAGCCGGGGGATCCGTGGTTCGCATGGGAATGGCTCTCCGACGTTGTTTTCGCGTGGATGAACGCCCACGGCGGGCTCCGGACGGTGGCATTCTTCAGCGTTCTGTTACTGGCGGTGACGTTCCTGCTGCTCTTCCGCCTGGTGGGACGACGCGCCAACAGCATCACGGCGATCTCGGTAACGATGCTGGCGGCCGCGACATCGGCGATTCACTGGCTGGCCCGACCCCACCTCTTCACCTTTCTCTTCCTCGTCATCTTCTGCAGCGCGCTCGAAAGCGTGCGCGAAGGCCGGACCAGGTTCGCGGGCATACCCTATCTGGCGATTCTCCCCGTTCTGACGATACCGTGGGCAAATCTTCACGGGGGCTTCTTCGTGGGAATCGTCCTGATCGCGACGTACGGCGCCGGAGAACTGCTCCCGCTCATCCTGTCCTGTGAAACGAACCGGCCGGAGCGTGTGCTGCGCGCCCGCGGGTACTTTCTTTCAGCCCTGGGCTGCCTTGCTGCCAGCCTTGTGAACCCGTACGGCTACCAATTGCACGCGCACATTTTGGTGTATCTCCGGGATCCCTGGAACTTCACCCACATCGTCGAATTCCTGTCCCCCAGTTTCCATCATCCGGGAGCGCCATTTTTCGAGCTCATGCTGGTCCTGGCCGCCGCGGCGGCGTGCTGGCACCTGATGGAGGGGCGCTTCGTCGAACCGCTTCTACTGATCATGTGGGCGCACGCCTCGCTGCTCGCGGCCCGGAACATTCCGATTTTCGCGATCGTGGCCGCGCTTCCAATCGCCGCGGCGTTGAACCACTGGGTGGCGAGCGCGCCGGGCTGGAAGGTAGCCGCCTGGATCCGAAATACAGCCGAAAAATTCCGCCGCATCGAACTGGAAACCGCCCAGACCGAGGCCGTCTCCCGTTTTCACCTGCCGATGGCGGCGGGCATCCTGGTGGTGGCAGCGCTTCTCTGGGCTCCCAATCCGCCCCGCAAATTTCGCGCGGAATTCGACCCGACCTTCTATCCGAAGGGCGCGCTGGCGCTCTTGCGCCAGGCTCCCGATGCACGGATTTTTACGAACGACGAATGGGGCGACTATCTGATCTGGAGCCTCTATCCGTCACATCGCGTTTTCGTGGATGGACGGAGCGATTTCTACGGCGACGATTTCGAAGAAAAGTACGTCGACGTTCTGAACGTGAAGTACGGCTGGGAAAAGACTCTCGGCCGCTTCGGCGTGAACACGATTTTACTGCCCCCCAGCGCGCCGCTGGCCGGCACCTTAAAGGTGTCGCCGGCTTGGCGGCTGGTCTATGACGACGGCACCTCGCTGGTGTTCCGTTCCAGCGCGCCGGCCGCGGGCAACCGGGTTTCCTTTGCCAACAACGGCGAAGGAGGAGGCCGTGATCGCGAGATCACGAAGACAGAGGCGCATGGTCGCACGATCACGCAAATCAAATTTTAAAAACACTAGGAGCGAAACCACATGACGTTTTTGAAAAATTTCTGGAATGACGAACAAGGCCAGGACCTCATTGAGTACACGCTGCTCATGGCATTCGTAGCTCTGGCTTCCGCGGCCCTCTTTCTCGGCGCCGGCGGCAGCATCAAGGGCATCTGGAACACGACGAACAGCCAGCTCAGCTACGCGAACAGCGTTTCGCAGCCGAGCTAACAATCGGGCGAGCGGCGGCGCCGGAGGCAGACCGATCAGGCGCCGCCCTCCCGGACGGTCGAAGTCCGGGGTGCAAGAGGGAACCAGTGATTCGGGCAACAGGGAAAAGGCCGCAACGCGACGAGAACCAGCATCCGGTAAGTGCGTTGCGGCCTGAAAAGGCTCAGGCTACAGAGGTCCCCGCAATACGGTGCCGGGGTTCTCGATCTGACGGGGAAAGGCGATGAACAAAAGATTTATTGGCGTTCTAATCTTCGCATTCGTAGTGGCCTCGGGCGCGAGCCTGCTGCTGTACCGGCTGCTGATTAACCGGCCGCAGTCGGCGAAAGCGCCACAGGCGGCTGCGCGCATCGTCCTCGCCCAGCGCAACATCGAGGTGGGGACCGTGCTGAAGGAAGAGGACATCCGGCTGGCGGACTGGCCCGGCGGGGTTCCGTTGGGGGCTGCCGCAAAAGTCGAGGACGTGGTCGGGAGGGGCGTCATCGCTCCAATTTTCGCGAAGGAGCCGATCATCGATTCGCGCCTGGCCCCGAAAGGCGCGGGGGGCGGACTAGCCGCCATGATTCCTCCCGGTATGCGAGCCGTTGCCATCCGCGTTAACGAAGTGGTCGGCGTGGCGGGATTCGTAGTGCCGGGCATGCGCGTCGATGTGCTGATCTCCGGTACCAAGCCGGGCGCCTCGAACAACCTCGGAACGCTCACGAAGACACTGCTGCAGAACCTGGAAGTGCTCTCGGCGGGACAGGATTTCAAGAAGGATGCGGAAGGCAAGCCGGTCATCGTGCAGGTGGTGAACCTGCTGGTGACGCCAATGCAGGCCGAAGAATTGAGCCTGGCCAGCAGCCAGATGAACCTTCAGCTCGTGCTGCGGAACCCGCTGGATCACGAAGTGGCCAAGACGCCGGGAACCGCCGTGGCATACCTGTTCGGCGGCACTCGCATGCGCGGTCCGGATGAAGCCGACCCGGCGCCGCCGCGCCCGCGCATCCAGCGGGCCCCCGCGGTTCGCGACATGCCTCCGCCGCCCAGGAAAGAAGCTCCTTTCGTGATGGAGATCATCTCCGGGAAGAGCAAGGCCGAGACCAAGTTCGACCACAGTGGGGAGGGTAAATAGGTGGTAAGAGCTCGCGAAGTACCGATTCTTTTGCTCCTGGCGGCCTGCGGCTCGCTCCTGAGTTCCAGGGCAGCCAGGGCAGGTGCCGATGGGCCGCCGGCGGCAGAAGCACCGGCTCCCGCACCCGGGCCCAATGATACCCAAACGGCCGGGCCGGGCGGGACGCTCGGCAAACTGGTCGTCACGGTGGGAAAGTCTCTGATCATCGACAGCCCTCTCGACATTCGGCGGCTTTCCGTGGCCAACGGCGATCTTGCCGAGGCCGTGGCGGTTAACCCGAAAGAGGTTCTCCTGAACGGCAAGGCCCCCGGCGATACCTCCCTCATCATCTGGCAGCAGGATGGCGCCAGGCTGGTTTACGACCTCACTGTCCGCATGAGCACGGCCAGACTGGATGCCGTCAGACAGCAGATCGCCCGCGATTTTCCCCACGAGAATATCAACGTCACTTTCGAGAACGACACCGCTTTCGTGCGCGGCACCGTAAAGGATCTCACCGCGGCCGAACGGGTCATGGCGATCGCCGGCACACTCGGGAGGACCGTGAACCTGCTCAGGGTCCAGGTGCCGCAGGTAGAGCCGCAAGTCCTGCTCAAGGTCCGGTTCGCGAATGTCGACCGGTCGGCCAGCACCGACCTGGGCGTGAACTGGGCAACCGGCGCTTTCAACCAGACCACCGCCATCGGCACCGGCAGTCCCCTGTCCCTGGCAGGCGGACTCGCGGGATACGCTTCGGCCGTCAACATCCTTTTATTCCGAAAAGATATCAACCTCGGCGTGGCTATTCAGGCCCTGGAAAGCAAGCGCATGCTGGAAATGCTGGCGGAGCCGAACCTGCTCGCCATCAGCGGACAGCAGGCCAGCTTCCTGGCCGGCGGCGAGTTTCCATTTCCCGTCGTTCAGCCCGGCGTCGGCGGCAGCTCGATCACGCTCATGTGGCGCGAGTATGGCGTGCGGCTGAATTTCCTGCCTACGGTTACGGCCCGCGGCACCATCCGGCTCAAGGTCGCCCCGGAGGTCAGCTCGCTGGACTACACGAATTCCGTTTCGGTGCAGGGCTTGACGGTGCCGGGCCTGTCTTCCCGCCGCGTGCAGACCGAAGTCGAACTGGAAAGCGGCCAGAGCTTCGTAATCGCAGGCCTGCTGGACAGGCAGACCAGCGATAACTTCTCCAAGATTCCGGGCATCGGCAGCATTCCAGTGCTCGGGAAGCTCTTCCAGACCAAGAGCGTGAGCCGCAGCAACTCCGAACTGATGGTGATCATCACGCCGGAAGTGGTACGGCCGATCCCCGCAAACCAGCCGGCCCCCGAGCTAAACCTTCCCGAGCCGTTGATGCCGAACAACAGTCCGATCTCGATGTCCCAACCGGGCCTGGAGAAGACCGGGCCGGTGCCGGTGCAACCCATCGTGGATGCCTTGCCGGTCGAACAACTGATGGGCAAGCCGATACCGCAGGCTCCGGTTATGCCGGTCTACCAGATGGTGCCGGTTATGCCTGCCGCTGCGCCCGCCCAGGCGAACCCCGGGCTACCGCCTCAAAGCGGAGCGGGAGCCGGCGGAAAGCAATAGGGACACGGGAGACTTCAATGTATCCGCTCACCATCGGGCTGGCGATTGAGAACCGCGAGATCTGGGAACAGGTGCAATCCTGCTTATCGGAACTGCCCTTCCGTGTGATCGTGGAACACCAGGATCTCGGCGATGTGACCAACTTCCTGGACCGCCTCGAGCGCATGAGGCCCGATGTCGTACTGATCGATATCAGCGGATGGCGCGAACCGCTGGAAGGCATGGTCACTTCGATCCGCAACGCGATCGGGGACCCCATGCTGATCGCCGTCAACACGTCGGCGGACTCGGAGACGATCCTGTCGGCGATGCGCGCCGGGGTAAACGAGTACCTGCATCCGCCTATCCGCGATGCCCTGAAGCGGGCGCTCGAGAAGCGCGCGCTCGAACGCAGCCGGCGCTCGACGACCGGAGTGAAGGGCAGCGGCAAGGCCTTCGGGTTTCTCTCCGCCAAGGGCGGCTGCGGCGCCACTACGATCGTCTGCCATGTGGCAGCCGAACTGGGCAGGCAGAACCATAAGGTTCTGCTGGCCGATCTCGACCTGGATGCCGGTATGGTGGGGTTCATCACCAAAACGAAGGCCGTCTACTCGATCCTGGACGCCGTCAACAACCTGCACCGGCTGGACATTTCGTACTGGAAGGCCCTGGTTTCGAACGGAATCCCGGGCGTCGAAATTGTCTCCTCTCCTCTGGCCCTGGCCTCCAAGCAGCAGCCGCGCGACGATCAAATGCGGCAGGTGCTTGCCTTTGCCCGGCCGCACTACGACTGGACCGTGGTCGATCTCGGCCGCAGCTTGAGTCGCGTGGCCATGGCCGCTCTCGAAGAGATCGACGAGACCTGCCTCGTCACCACTCTGGAAGTTCCCGCGCTGCACCAGTCCAAGCAGATCATTCAAACACTGCTGGACAGCGGGTATGGCAAGAACCGCATCCGCCTGATCCTGAACCGCGCCCCCAAGCGGCTCGACATCACCACGAGCGAGCTGGAGAAAATGCTCGGCGTCCCCATTTTCGCGACGATTCCGAACGACTATCCGGAGCTCTACGAAACCTACGCCGAGGGGCGCATGTTGAACCGGAATTCCGAACTGGGCAAACACATGACCAAGCTGGCAATGAAACTGGCCGGCATCGAGGAAGAGAAAACGCCCAAAAAGCGTTTCGGCCTCTTCGGCTAGTTTCAAAAAGAGATCACACTGGGCCGGGAGCACCGGCACAAAGGAAAAAACAGAGATCATGCCTTCGACTTTGGACTCATTGCCGCGAATTGGCGAAAACCGGGAGTCGGGCTGGGTGAACCGCCTCTTCAGCCGTGACGGCTACACGCCGGAATACCAGGAACTAAAGTTCACCCTTCACCGAAAGCTCCTGGACCGGATCAACCTCGAGGCGCTCTCTTCCATGGCGGGCGAGCGGGTACGGGCCGAGATTCGCGCCGCCGTGGCCAAACTTGTGGAGGAAGAGAAGACTCCGCTGAGCCTTGTCGAAAAGGACCGGGTCATCGAGGAGATCCTGGATGAAGTATTCGGCCTGGGGCCTCTCGAACCGCTTTTGCAGGACCCCACCATCTCGGACATCCTGGTTACCACGCCGAAACTGGTCTACGTGGAACGGGGCGGCAAACTGTACCGGACCCCGGTGGAATTCAAGGACGATGCCCATCTGCTGAGAATCATCGAGAAGGTCGTATCGCGGGTGGGACGGCGTGTCGATGAATCGTCGCCGCTGGTGGATGCACGCCTGCCGGACGGATCGCGCGTCAACGCCGCCATTCCTCCGGTGGCGGTAGACGGACCGCTGCTGTCGATCCGGCGTTTCGGCCGCCACGGGCTGAAAGGCGAAGACCTGGTGGCGAAGCTCGCCCTGACCGACGGCATGCTGGAACTGCTGAAGGCCTGCGTCAAAGCGCGGCTCAACATCCTGATCTGCGGCGGAACCGGCTCCGGTAAAACCACGCTGCTGAATGCGCTCTCCTCCTATATTCCCGAAGACGAGCGCATCGTGACCATCGAGGACGCGGCCGAACTGCGCTTACAGCAAACGCACGTGGCGCGCATGGAAACCAGGCCGCCCAATGTGGAAGGCGTGGGTGCCATCCACATCCGTCAACTCGTCATCAACGCCCTCCGTATGCGGCCCGACCGCATCATCGTCGGCGAGGTTCGTTCGGACGAGGCTCTGGACATGCTGCAGGCCATGAACACGGGCCACGACGGGTCCCTGACCACGATCCACGCCAACACTCCCCGCGATGGATTGGGACGCCTCGAGGTCATGGTCGGAATGGCGAATGCGAACATGGGAATCCGCTCCATCCGCCAGCAGATCGCCTCGGCGGTCAACCTGTTCGTGCAGGTAGCGCGCTTCAGCGACGGCTCGCGGCGCGTCACGCACGTCACCGAAGTGGTCGGCATGGAACAGGACGTGATCACCCTACAGGACATCTTCCTGTTCGAAAAGACCGGGATTTCGGAAGGGGGCAAGGTTCTGGGTCGTTTCCGCGCCACTGGCATCCGGCCCAAATTTTACGACCGGCTCAAGGTTTGCGGTATCGCCTTGCCGCCGCAGATGTTCCAAACGGTAGTGGAGATTAGCTGATGCCCGCTGGTATTGCCGTAGCGTTCATCGTCGTTTTCGCCCTGATCCTGCTCGCGGTGAGCGTGGCGCTCAAATTCTTCGACGCCCGCCGCAAGCGCCAGGTATCGGACATGTTGCAGACCGCCTCCGGAGAGGTGGCCGTAACCATGTCGAACCTGCTGAAAGAGATCGAGGCGGAAAAGCCTTCCGGTTTCAGGGCGATGGTCGCGTCTCTCCACTTCTCACGGCACGCGCAGGAGCAGATCCAGCAAGCCGGGCTGAACTGGTCCGCTTCGCGGCTGCTGGGCGCCATGGGGCTGCTCGCGATCCCGGGGTTGGGCATGGGCGCTATGATGCCGTTCCTGGTGAACGGAGTGGTTACGGCAATCGTCCTGGGGCTGGTCTGCGCCAGCCTGCCCTACCTTTACGTTCGTCACAAGCGCAAGGCGCGGCTCGATGCGCTCGAGTCGCAGTTCCCGGAGGCCCTGGATTTCCTGGCCCGCTCGATGCGCGCGGGACACGCGTTCTCGATCAGCCTGCAGATGGTGGGCGAGGAGATCATGGATCCGCTGGGGCAGGAGTTCCGGACCCTGTTCAACGAGCAGAACCTGGGCGCGCCTCTCGATACCGCCCTGCGAAACTTCACGGAGCGCGTCCCTCTGCTGGACTGCCGTTTCTTCACTTCATCGGTGCTGCTCCAGAAACAGACCGGGGGCAATCTCAGTGAAATCCTGGCGCGGCTGTCCTACGTAATCCGTGAGCGCTTTCGCCTCAAAGGCCAAGTCAAAGCGGCGAGCGCTCATGGGAGGCTGACGGCGACGATTCTGACCCTCCTTCCGGTTGCCACCATGCTCGGCCTGCTGGTGGTGGCGCCGGGATACCTGCAAACTATGGCAGCCGATTCGGACGGCAAGTTGATGATCGGCGGCGCCATTGTGGCACAGGTACTGGGGAATTTCTTTATCAAGAAGATTATCAACATCAAGGTGTGAAATGGACCAGCCGACTCTGTTTGCCCTGTTCTCGTTCCTCAGTTTGATGGTCGGCCTCAGTTGGCTCGGCTACCGGGTGGTGTACAAACCGGGGCGCTTCCTGAAGCAACTGGGCAATCCGGTCATTGTCGACCCCACACGCCAGCGGCTGGCAAACGAGGAGCGCGACGCGCGGCCCGGTACCCTGGTGACCGTGCTTCAGCACATCGGGTCGAAAGTGCCATCGTCGGACGCCGAGGTGGCCGGCTTGCGAACGAACATGATCCAGGCCGGCTTTCGTTCCGACCGGGCCCTGCCCGTGTTCTATGGAATCCGGATCCTGAGCGTGCTGGTCATGCTTGGGGTTGGACTTATGGTGCAGGCAAGAATGCCGCCCAATCCCACGATGACCGCCGCGCTGATCCTCTTCGGCTGCGCCGCGGGCTGGGTACTCCCTAAGACCGCCCTGGAAAAGAAGGTCAAAAAGCGGACGGAGATCATACGCCTTTCCCTGCCCGATGCGCTCGACCTTTTGGTGGTGTCGATCGAAGCCGGTCTGGGACTTGACCAGGCGATCCAGCACGTTGCCAGGGAGTTGCAGGTCAGCCATCCCCAGCTAAGCGAGGAAATGTCGCTCGTCACGCTCGAGATGCGGGCCGGCAAACGCCGCAGCGACGCTCTCCGCAATTTCGCCGAACGTACCGGAGAAGACGAAGTGCGCAAACTGGTCGCGATCCTGATCCAGAACGACCGCTTCGGCACCAGCATGGGCGAGTCGCTCCGGACGCACTCCGATTTCCTCCGCACACGGCGGAGGCAGGATGCCGAGGAGCGCGCCGGAAAGGTCGGCGTCAAGCTGGTCTTTCCTATTTTCTTCTTCATCCTGCCTTCGATGTTGATCGTCGCGGCGGGCCCCGGAATCCTGCAGATATTCAAGTACCTGTTCCCGATGATGAAGCAGATTCACTAAACGCGAAAATTTCGAAACAAGGAAAGAGGAGGCATAAAGATTATGAGCTACACCCTGATTCAAGCTGCCGTCTGGCTGGGAGCCGGCGGCGTTCTGTTCGTGTTCCTGAAACGGCGGAAGTCCCGCCGCGCCAACTAAGGACGGGGGCGTTTCCGGACGCCCTCACCCGCGAGAGGAGATAGCGTATGACCGTTGTTTTACAAGGCGCAATTTGGCTGGGAGCCGGGGCAGCACTGATCGTCCTTTTGTCGCGTCGGCGCAAACGGCGGCCGGCACGCTGAACCACCCGGTTTCGGTGCCGGACCGGAGAGCCGGCACCGAACTCCCCGGCCCACACCTCAACCATGGATACGGGAACGCTCATTCTGAGACAGGACCCGGACGGCGGCTGGCCTTATATGCGAGGCAAGTCGTGCACCGAGCCGACGGTCTACGCCATCATGGCCATGCTTGCCGCCGGCGAGAATGCCTCGGCCACGAGGGGCCTGAAGTGGCTGGCCCAGATCCAGCGGCGGGACGGGGGTTGGCCCGTGCAGCCGGCCGTAGATCAAAGCAGTTGGGTCACGGCGCTTGTGGCGCTGCTGCCACCTGAGCGGGTGGGACCGGTAGCTCACGCGCGCGCCATCCGGTGGCTGGTCGGCACGACTGGAGAGGAGACCAGCACATCGTTCCGCTTTCGCAAGTGGCTTCTTGGAATCCCGATCCCGCCGGATCAGCAGGCGTCCGGCTGGCCCTGGGTACCCGGCGCCTCCGCCTGGGTCGGACCGACATCCCTCGCCATCATGGCCCTCGAACAGGAAGACAAGCGGGATGCCCGGGCCGGCATCCGCGCGCGCATCGATGAAGGGCGGCAGTTCCTGCTTCACCGCGCATGCGCGAATGGGGGCTGGAACCACGGAGGCACGCACTCGCCCGGCTACGAACCGCTTCCCTACCCGGAAACGACGGGCATGGCGCTGGCCGCGCTTCGCGGCGTGAAGTCCCCGAAAGTCGAACTCTCTCTTAAGCTCGCGCGGAGCTACCTGGCTGAATGCCGTTCCGCCGATGCTTTCAATTGGCTTCGCCTCGGGCTGCTGGCCCATGGCTGGCTGCCGGCAGGCTTTTGCCCGCCCCGTGAGCTGGCCGCTCGCACCGTCCCCGAGGTGGCACTCGATTTCGCGGTGACGGCCGCCGCGGGAGGATCTCCGATCTTCTGGACACAAAACGCATGAAACACAGACTTACAAGGCGGGAATGGATGGCCTCCGCCGGGAGTATCGGGGCTGTAGCGGCAGCTACGGGCTGCGGCCGGAACGTGCCGGTCACGCCTTCCACCGTTTCGGTTGTGCGCGCTCCGGCTTACGACCAGAGGCTGTACGAGGCCGTGCGCCGCATCTTCGAGGAACATCGTCTCGATGTCCGCGGACGCAGCGTCGTGCTGAAGCCGAACCTGGTCGAGTTCGAGCCTGGAAGCAGCATCAACACCAATCCCCTGGTGGTTCATGCAGCCATGGAAGCCGTGCGGGCGATGGGCGCCGCCGAAGTTCGGATTGCGGAGGGGCCGGGGCACCGCAGGAACACCTTGGATTTGGCCGATGCCGCGGGGTATTTCCGAACCATACCTGATTTTGAGGATCGTTTCACGGACCTGAACCTCGACGATGTGACGAAGACCCGGGTCCCCGGCGGGTTTTCCAGCCTTCGCGAGTTGTACCTTCCGAATACGGCGCTGGGGGCCGACCTGCTGATTTCCATCCCGAAGATGAAAACCCACCACTGGGTAGGCGCCACTCTCTCGATGAAGAACCTCTTCGGCACGGTGCCTGGCGGAGTCTACGGATGGCCCAAGAATCCGCTGCACTGGGCGGGCATCGCCGAGTCAGTCGCCGACCTCCATTCGGTATATCCGCGGGTGTTCGCGCTGGTGGACGGAATTATCGGCATGGAAGGCAACGGCCCGATCCAGGGCACGCCGAAACAAATGGGAGTATTGGCGGCGGGCGCGGACCTGGTGGCGGTGGACGCGACTTGCTGCCGCCTGATGCGGATCGAACCTCTTAGGGTGGACTATCTCCGGCTGGCTGCGCGCCGTCCCGAGTTTCACATGATGGAGAGCAACATCCGCCAGATCGGGGAACCCCCGCTGCAACTTTCAACCCCGTTTGAACTCCCTCCCGGGTTTTCAAAGCTGCGCATGGAGGTGGGCTGATGCCCGTTCGACAGCGTGCCGCACAATTCGCTCAAAGCTGGAAGATTTACCCTCTCGTCTCCGCGCTTCTGCTTGCCCCCTGTTTCTGGCAACCCCGGCTTCAGGCCGGCGACCTTTCGAGCCATATCTACAACGCGTGGCTGGCCCAGTTCATCGAAAGCGGGCGCGCGCAGGGGCTGACCATCGTTCACCAGGCCACGAACATCCTGTTCGACCTGATGCTGAACGGGCTATTCCGGTTGGCCGGTCCCGAACTGGCGCAGCGCATCGCCGTTTCAACCGCCGTCCTGGTTTTTTCCTGGGGCGCTTTCGCGTTCATCAAGACGGTCAGCGGACGGAAACCCTGGCACCTGATGCCCTGCATCGCCATGCTGGCGTACGGATGGGTGTTTCACATGGGCTTCTTCAATTTCTACCTGAGCCTGGGCCTCTGCTGCTGGGCCATGGCCGCCGCCTGGGAAATGAGCCCTCGGGGGATTTTGATCGGAGCCCCGGTACTGCTCCTCGCCTACGCGGCCCATGCGCTCCCGGTGCTTTGGACGATAGGGCTCCTGGTGTATGCCTGCCTGGCCAGGAAATTGGCGCCTGCCCGTCGCGCCGCCCTCACCTCCGCGTGCGTGGCAGCGCTGATCGCCCTTCACGTCTTGATCGCGCGATTGATGTACGTCCGCTGGTCCCCGATCCAGGTAACGCTCTCGTCCGGGTTAGATCAGGTTTGGATCTACGACACGAAGTATTACGTGGTCCTGATTGGACTGCTGATCATCTGGGCGCTGCTGTTTCTCGGCCTGTTGCGCCTCCAGGGGACTCGGGGAGTGGTCACCAGCCTTCCGTTCCATCTCTGCATCCTGAGTGCGGCGGCGGTCCTCATTTTGCCGGACACGGTGCTGATACCGGGATTCGTGAACGCCCTGGGGTATATCGCGGAACGGATGTCGCTGGGCGTGGCGATCTGCGTCTGCGCAATGCTCGCCCCCGCGCGGCCGAGAAAACTCGAGCAGTGGGCGCTGGTCGCGGTATCCATAGCTTTCTTCAGCTTTGTCTACACGGACGAGCGGGCCTTGAACCGCTTCGAAGACCGGATGGACGACGTGATTTCGGAACTCTCGCCCGGGCAGCGAGTGGTCAGCGGAGTGCGGGATGCCGATAGCCGGTTCGACTCCGTCGGTCACATGATCGACCGGGCCTGCATCGGACACTGCTTCAGCTATGGGAACTACGAAGCTTCCACGGCACAGTTCCGGATTCGGGTCAGGCGGCGAAACGTCTACGTTGCTTCCGATTACCGCGAATCCTGCGCGCTCCAGTTTGGCGGATACGTCGTGCAAGACCGCGACCTGCCGATCTACCAGGTGGAAGCGGACCCCCAGGGGAACCTCTTCGTGAGAGCTTTGAACGCAGGGGCGAAGACCACCTCTAAACCTGCCAGGATTTTGCAACCCCTGCTTCCGGCCGCACTCACCGGCGCCAACGCTACCCGAGCGGATGGCCCGGCACCGCCAACATCACCATCAGATTCCACACCACCAGGCCGCCATACCAGTACGTCGCGAGCCGGATAAGGTTTCCTTTCCGCTTGTAGACACAGAACGCGCCTAACCCGAGGGCTAACAGTTTGGAAACGGCCACGCCAGCCAACGGGCCGAAATGCATCAGCATTCTGATGAACGGGCTCGCCTCGGATGCTCCCAGTTTGAAACCAACGAGAGTCGTCAATAAATCGAGAAGTTGCAAATAAATGAACAGCTGGCTGATTGGCATTTTGGCTCCAGGTGTGTATCGGCCGTTCCTGCCAAACAGTTTAAGGGGGGTAGTAAGGTGAAAACAGACGCCGGAAGTACTGCCGGTACTCGTACGGAACGCTTAAACAATAGATAGCATAGGGCTTATCAGCAACAGATCCTTCGAAAAATTTCTTTGGTACTCTGGTGACCGTGGATTTGCCCAACCCGGAAGCTTACCTCAGTCCGCAACAGGGGGAACGGCAGTACCCTCTGGCAGAAGGTGTATCCTGGGCAATCGGGCGTGGCGACGGCTGTGCGATCATGCTCGACAGCCGCTCGGTTTCGCGCCTGCACGCCCTGATCCAGCGCCGGGAGGATGGGGATTATTCGCTGGTCGATCTGGGCAGCCGTAACGGCTCCTTCGTCAATCACCGGCGCGTGAGCGTTCCGGTGGTGCTGAGCGATTCGGACCGCCTCCTGTTCGGCGACCAGGAGTTGGAATTTCACCGCGAGCCGGCCGCCGCTCACCCGTCCGCCCTTCTCGGAAGCAATACGCGCAACGCCCCAACCACCGCAATCCATACCCATACAATGGCCACCATTCTGGTGGTCGATATCCGTGATTACACGCCCCTGGCGCGCTCCGTTTCGGAAGCGCTCCTTTCGCAAACTATCGGTACGTGGTTCCTGCGCGTCGGCCAGGCTGCCCAGAGGATGGGGAGTTGGGCGCAGAAATACATCGGGGACGCCGTAATGGCGGTTTGGATCCACGACGATTCCCAGCGCATCGGGACCGACGTCCTGAACGCCCTCCGCGCTTTGGTGGAAATCGACCGCGCTACGGACGAGATCAGCCGCACGCTGCCCCTGCCCGCGCCTTTGCGCATCGGCGCCGGCGTGAACACCGGCACCGCGATCGTCGGCGGGGCGGACATGACTGCAATCGGAGACACCGTAAACGCAGCGTTTCGTCTGGAAGTGGCAACCAAACAAATCGGCCTGAGTGTGGCGCTGGGCGATCGCACGTATTCGGGTATCGGGATCACCGGAGCGTCGCCCTTCCAGTGCTGCCGGGTGGAATTGAAAGGCTACGATCTGCCGGCAACCGCCTGGGCGATTTCGTTCGAAGGCCTCCGGGAATTCATGCGCACCGCCGGTTGAGAAGACATTGAGAAGACGAAGCGGTCAGCGCCCGCCACGCCGGCGAGCCACAGGCTGCACCAAACGAAGTACATGCTCGCTGGTCTGCGGATCAAACCGGTAGTCTACGACTGCGTCGGCGGCATCCAGAGCCGGTTCGGCCTCGATAGTCGGATTGCTGACGCTGATCTCTCCGTTATTCCGGATACGCAACTCGCTCCCCACCTGTAGTGGAATTCTCGCGAAAGTTTGATGTGGGCTCATGCTCCCTCTCCCACTTTCATGGTCGCCCTCCGGGAGGAGGCAGGTGTGTGAGGAATTACCCTCAATTCACGTCCCGGCCGCGGATTTGGAGCGTTACCTGTTGTGGTGAGCTACGGGCCTGGAAGCATGAAGGAAATAACGCACCTCCTGTTTGCGTTCGTCCAGTTGTTCGGCGGCTTCAGCCTCCTGATCATCGGCATTCTCGACAGTTCTTTCCTGTTCATGCCGCTCGGGAACGACCTTCTGGTAATCGTGCTGACGGCCCAGCAGCGGAGCGTTCCACTAATGCTCTATTACGCAGGGATGTCCACGGCCGGATCGGTGCTGGGCTGCCTGATCGTGGACCTGCTCTTCCGCAAGATCGGCGAAGAAGGGCTCGAAAGATACCTGGACAGAAAGCGTATCGATTACCTGAAAGAGAGGGTCGATAAGAGAGCGGAATGGGCGCTGGCGTTTGCCTCCATCGCCCCGCCGCCTTTTCCGTTTACTCCCGTGATCATGGCGGCGGCGGCCCTTCAATATCCACGCAAGAAGCTTCTCGCGGTGGTCGGAGTAGTCCGCATGGTCCGGTTCACGGCGCTGGGCGTGCTGGCGCTCTACCTCGGCCGGGAGATTATCAGCTGGGGCAAACAGGCGGCCGTCGAGTGGTTCGTAATCGGCCTGCTGGCGGTATTCGTGATCGGAAGTGTGTTTTCCGTGGTCCGCTGGGTCCGGCAAAGCAGGCGGGGGCGGCAGCCGGCGCCGCAGCACGGCTAAACTGAGAATATGTGGATGAAGTTGGCCGGGGCGGCACTGATCGCCCCCTGGTGCGTTTGGGCACAGGCGCCTGCCCCCGCGCAGGGCGCGTGCAACCAGACGCCGATGTATTCGCCCTGCGAGATGACCTTTGACCTGGCACCGCAGGATGCGGCGCAGCACCCGGCCCCGTACCGCGATGTCGATCTCAAAGTGGAGTTTCGCTCTCCACAATTCCGCACCATCGCGATCCCGGCATTTTGGGATGGCGGCACCCGCATGGTCGTCCGGTTCGCCCCTACGGAAGCCGGCGACTGGAATTACCACGTAACCAGCAATGTGGCGGCCTGGAACGACCGAACCGGGGCGTTTACGGCGGCGGCTTCCGAATCGCGCGGCTTCATCCGGGCGGCCAACGTCCACCACTGGGCCTATACGGAACGCTCCAGCACGGGCCTGGACCAGCCGCACCTCTGGATGGGCGCCGGCGAGCCGCAGTTTGCCGTGATGGACGATGCCGCGTTCCACGCCATGGCGGACGCGCGCGCGGCCCAGAAATTCACCCACGTTCGCGGATTCGTGATTCCCGGCCCGGGAGCCGGGGCCTTCTCCGCGGATGGCTTCCCTGCCCCCGCCTACTTCCGCAGACTGGACGACAGGATTCGCTACTTAAATACCAAAGGCATGATTGCCGACCTGGTCCTCGCCGGACCGGACACCCTGACCCGTTTTTTTGCCACGCGAGAAGACCGGCGGCGGTTCGCGCGCTACCTGGTGGCACGTTACTGCGCCATGAACATCACCTGGCAGGGGGTGGAACGCTTCGAGGATTACGCGGACGGCCGCGCCCTGCTGCAGGAGATCGGCTCGGCGCTGAAGGAGTTCGACCCTTATCAGCACCCGCGCAGCAGCGGCGCCCGCCTGACGTCCTCACCCCTGCTGGACGACGGCTGGCAGAACTTCGTCACCATACAGACGCCGGACGACGCGATCCCGTCGATTGAGCACCAGATCTTCCCCGTGCCGTTCGTCAACGTCGATTTCGGCCGCGAAGGCGAGATCGATGCCGCCACGTTCCGCCATCGCTTGTGGAATGCAACCATGGACGGGCAGTACGTTACATACGCGGGAAAGAGCCTCGACGCTCCGGGGCTGAAGGCCATGACGGCATGGTTCAACTTCTTCGACGATACGCGCCACTGGGAACTGGAGCCGTACTTCGACGTGAACGGCGGCCGCGCGCTGGCTCTCGAGGGGACGGAATATATCGTCTATGTCGAGCACCCCGGCCCGGTGGAACTCTCGGTAGAAAAGCACGGGTACGATGTGTTCTGGGTCAATCCGGCGGACGGCGAGAGTCTCAAAGCGAAGAAGTACTCCGGCGAGCACTTCACGGGGGAACCACCCGACCAGTCGCACGACTGGGTGCTGCACGTGGTGCGCGAGGGCCGGGTGGAGAGCATGAACAGGTCCTACAAATTCGAGTCGCGCGAAATCCTCATGCAGGAGGTCGAGGCCAACAGCGAGAAAGTTCCATTCGCCATCGAGTTGCCGAAAGGGGACCTGTCGATGGCGGGCCCGGCCCAGTACGCGGCGAAGATGACCCGGGAGTCGAGAGCCACCCGCTGGATGATGTTTCTGTGGAAGGGCGAAGTTTCGGCGGACCGGCAAGGCTACCGGATTCTGGCCACCGGGCAGAAAGCGGCCCAGCCGCTGCCGCCGGATATCGCCAGGACGTTCCCCGCAATTATGCACCTCAGGCTGTACGGGATGAACGCCAACGGCAAGGTATACGAGTTGGATGCGGCTTACGGGATCAACCGGTGAAGCCTCTCATCCTGGCGCTCGACACCACTCACGAATTCGGCAGTCTGGCGCTGGCACGCGGCGCCGACATCCTGGAAGAGCGCGCCCTCCATTCGCCATCGGGTTTCGCACAGGTGATTTACCCGGAACTGGGATCCCTCCTGGCCGGCCACGGCGTGAAGCCCGCGGAGATCGACTGCTTCGCGGCGGCTTCGGGCCCCGGCTCATTCACCGGAGTACGCGTGGGGCTGGCTTGCGCGAAGGGGCTGGGCGAGGCGACGGCAAAGCCGGTGGCGGCGGTCTCGAATCTGGAAGCGCTGGCCAGCTTCGGTTCGGCGGAGTTGCGGGCGGTCGTCATGGATGCCCGCCGCGGAGACATATACGCGGCGGTTTATGACGCCGGCCGACAGCTCGTCGAGCCGGAACTCGTACTGAAGCTCGATGTTTGGCTGCAGACGCTGCCCGACACCAACCTGGAGTTCATCTCGACCGATTTCGAGCCGTTCGAGCAACATCTGGCCGGTACGCGCTTCGAGAAGGTCCGGCGCGTGCTTGCGCCGCGAGCCCTGGCGTCCGCGGTTGCCGCCATCGCGTTAGAGCGGTACTTGCGCGGCGAGGTCAAAGACCCCGCCGCGATTGACGCCAACTACGTCCGGCGGTCGGACGCCGAGTTGTTTTGGAAGGAATGAATCGAGCGCGCCTTCGGCGCGCGGGCAGGCCGGGAGGCCTACCCTACTACTGCGTGATCTTCACGACGAAGTAGGTGATCTGCTTGCCGGCGGGCACGATCATCTGGTGCGCCGTCGCCGCCGGAATCGTTACGGCGTCGCCGGGCCCGACTTTCTTTTCCATTCCGCCTTTGATCGAGGGCGCCCGCATTTCATTCGGAGCCGTAGTCTTCGGATTCACCAGCGACCCGCCATAAATGAGCGTGCCCTCGCCGCTCTCGACCACAAACACGTCAGCCTGCTTTGCGTGGAATTCCGCCAGTCCGGGGCCTTCGCGGTGAGCCACCATGAACAGGTAGTTTCCGTGCGAGCCGAGTGACTGTGTCGCGATTTTTTCCTCGTTGATTTTAGGAGACAGGCTCTTCGAGAAAGACTGCAACTCGGAAGAAGACCAGTAGTGGAATCCCGGCGGGTCGCCCGCGGGCAGGGCCATGGATGCGAAAAGTAGTGCGGCGGCGATGAGTTTCATGCGTTCTCTCCGCCTGCCAAGTTAACACGATCCGCGGCTTACCGGACCGACAGCATCACGGGCGGGCTGCCGGAGCCGTCCACCCAGACCTGAACCGGCACCTGGCTGCCGCCGAACGATTGCCTCAAGATGACCTGCACCTGGTAGGTATTGCCCGCCAGCGGATTGAGCGCCACTACCGGCGCATCCCCGCCTCCCACCGACACTCTCAGCCGGCCGGGATTGCCGGGTACGGTGGGATCGAGCCCCACCAGCGTCAGGTTCAGCAGATCGCCCGCATTGGCGCCGGTGCCGAGCACGGAGGCTCCCGAGGCGTTCGCAATCCCGATGATGGCGGGCGGCGCGCTATCGATTTGCAGGATCACCGGAAAGGCCGCCTGCGCCCCGTTGTTGAGCTTGAGATAGGAGGGGCCGAGCGGCGCGTTGCCGGGCACCACGAAATTGATCTGTCCGGCGCTGGCGTAAAGCACCTGCACGGGGGCGTCGTTCAGCGTCAGTTGCAGGGTGGATGGCGAGAGGAACAGGTTCTGTCCGAAAATCGTGGCGACGCTGCCGGGGTAGATCGTCTGCTGGTTCGGATCGCCGTTGACAACCGGCAGCGCGATCACCGGCAGGTTGGCAAGGGCTGTCTGCGTCTGGAACGCGAACGGCTGGGCAATCACCTGCAACCCCGAGATTACACTGACCTGGGAAGCGCCAATCGCCGCGCCGGGTGCGACCACAACGTTGGCGACGAGGTGGGTCGGGCTGAGCACCCAGACGCGGCGAACCGTTACATCGTTGGAACCGAAGCCGACGGTTACCTGCCCCGCCACGAGGTTGGCGTTCGGCAAAGTGATGTCCACGGCAGCGGTCGAACCGGCCGGCAGAGAGGGCTGGCTTACAGCCGAGATCTGCGGAACCGGCGCCGATGGATAGAGGTAAGTGGCCGGGCTGCTCCCCTGCATGATCATCGAATTCTGGCTGTCGGAGTTGTAGATCGTGAGGGTAGAGGCCTGCCCGCCGGCGGCCGGAGGAGGCATGACCGTAATCGAGCCCGCATCCGAAGTGCCGCTCAACGGATTGACGATGGCAGCCTGTAGTCCGTCGAAATAGACATTGCTGTCCGGCCGGAAACCCGCACCGGAAACGGTCACCGAACCATCGGGGTTCGAGATCACCGAATTGATGACCGGCGGGCCCTGCTGCACCAGCGTGACCGCATCCGGCTGCACGAAAATGTCGTTGCCGAAGTTCAAAACCAGGTGCCGGGGTCCGGTTCCCGCGCCGAGCAAGGGCTGGAAGTAGAGCACCACGGCTCCCGACCCGTCCGTGTACTGCTGAATGGAAACCGCGTTGCCGATCCCGCCCAGCAGCATGGCGGATAGCGGCACGGGCGTGGGAAGCGGTGGAGCGGCTTGCAGGATTACCGTTCCAAACTGGGACAAGGTGGAGTCGATAAAGGCCAGGCCTCCGCCGGTGGGGCTTGGGACCGTCAAGTTGCCGGACCAGACGTAAGTGCGGTTAGCCGTATTCAGGCGGCACCACGTCACGATATCGTATGCGGGTACGGCGGGGCGCGGCTGCACCGTGAAATTGACGCCCGTAGTCGGCAAGCCCGCCGCCACCGGAATGACGGTCGCCTGGGTCGGGTCGAGAGTCCCCGGATAGAATACCGTCTGGAAGGGACCGCTCGGCAGAAACGTCTGTCCGTTCGGGTCCTTGGGGAACCGGATGCCCGATTCATCCGGGTTGAGCGCATCCGGCGGCAGAGGGTGCACATACACCATGTAATTCGAAGTGGCCGGAATGCCGTCGATTTCGTAGGTGCCGTCGGGATTGGTTATAGCGCTCACCGCCGAACCGGCCGGGGCAAGCGCCACGACGGAAGCCAGCGCGACCGGCTGTCCGTTGGTGTAAGTCACCGTGCCGGCGATCGAGCCGAAATTCGCCTTCCAGTTCGCGGTGCCGTAGAGCATCGAAATGGCGGCGCGGTCGTCGGCATCGAGCGGCCGGGCGCGCGAAGTGTTCCGGACTACCTGTTGCGACATGGCGCTCGAAGTCCAGGTGTGCTGCAACCCGAGCGCGTGACCGATTTCATGCACCGCGGTGGTGAAGAAATTCTCGTAGTAGCTGGGCCCTAGAGTTGAGGTGGTGTCGCGGGAGAGCATCACCACGCCGCGCAGAATCGGATAGAAGGTGCTGCCGTCGGCCGCCTGCACCGGCGTTACCGAGGTGGTCGGAGCGCCGAGTCCCAAGACACCAGGCAGATCCACGAAGATCACATCGGCGCCGGGCGTACTCGAAGGCAGCAGCGCGCCGCCCGTGGAGGTTGTCGTCGGGTTCGCCGTATAGGATTCCAGCCCGCCGAACGCCACCCGCAGGTCGGAAGTGCTCACCGAATTCCATGCCGCGGCCGCCTGCTTGATCTGGCTCAAAACCGAACCGAAGCTGTCGTTGGTGGCGTAGATCGAAGGTCCCTGGTCGCTGACGAAAAAAGTGACCGTCTTGTTCGGCAGCCTCGTGAGGTCGAACTTTTCGTAAATCGGCGTGAACGGAGCGTTGCGGCTGGAGTAGTGGACGTAGTGGTAGTAAGCCTCGAGGGGTGTTGCCGCCAGAAACGCCGCGAGGCCGATCCCGAGCAGCCCGGTGTAATGTCTCAGTCCCCGCATCATTGCCCTTGCGACCTCTTGACGCCGACCAGCGCGGCGGAAATTCGCGTCCGCAGCTCACTCACGTGCATCGTCAATGTTTGGTCCTTGACCGGTTGCCCTGTCTGCCGGTCGAGCATCAGCTCGCGCGCCGCAGTGCGGGTCGCCACCGGGTCGGATGCGCTTCCCGCGGGCAGGGCAAAAAGTCCCTGCGTCAATCCGATCACCTGCGTGTTTCCGTCCCTCCCGGTCCAGAGCATGAGGACATACTCGCTGCCGGCGTTCAGTTCCGGCGCGCCCGCAAACGACTGCCGGAGCCCGTTTACGGTACCGCCGGGGATCAGCACGTCGATCGATCCGGCAGGGTTTCCTTTGTACTGCTCGGAGACCTGAACCGTGTAGTGGGTGTAAATCACGGGTCCGGAGAAGCTGGCAGACGAGTTCGTGACCCGTCCCCGGACGATGGCCGTGGACTTCGCGATCATTTCGTCCAGCGTAAGCCGCTCCAGGGTGGCGCCTTGGAGCTGGGCAATGCAGCAGAGCAAAACGGCGAAAGGCAGGAAGCGACGCACGGACCTTACGAAAGCACTTCGAATACCAGCCATAACATTAAGAAACAAAAAGACTTGCATTACTTTAAAGCGATTTCAGTGTGTTCCTGAGACACGGTATTGAGACACAGTGCCCCAATCTTCAGGACTTGCCAGGCCTGACGATCAGCATCGGCAATTCGAGTTGGTGGCGGACCGGGTTGATGGTGTTGCCGAAAATCAGGTCTTTCAGCCCGCCGTGGCCGTGGGCGCCCATGATGAGCAGATCGGGGTGGATCTCGCGGGCATAGCGGATGATCTCGCGCCTGGGAGAAGGCGAGTGGGAAATCGCGGTCTCGACCGTAATCCCATCATTTCGAAGGGTGTTAGCAATCCGATCGAGGTATTGCTCGCCGGCCTCGACTTCCGCGGTGGAGGCTTCGGGGCCGTAGATCTGGCTGGTGACGCCCTCTTCCACGTGCAGGAGGAACAACTGCGCGCCGTACAGCTTTGCCATGGCGGCGGCATGGGAAAGCGCCAGCCGGTCCAGGCTGGTGTGGTCCAGCGGGACCAGGATACGCCGATAAACGGGGGCGGCGGCGGCGGAAACACCGGCCGTTTCCGGAAATTCGACCGGAAGACGGCCGCGGCGCGCGCGCCCCGTGATCCAGGGCTCGAACATGATCCACAGCAATAGGCCGAACAGCAATATGACCGCGGGGATGACCACGGCTGCGACCACCAGGCGCCATTGCCCGGCCGCCTCCATCCACTCGCCGATGGCCTGCTGCGCCAGCCACAGGTTAAGCCCGATGATGGCCACGGCTACCGTCCACGCCAGAACCTGGACCCAGCCCGGATTGCGGAACAAACCCATGCGCGCGCGATCGTTCGTGAAATGGATCAGGGGAACGATGGCGAACGGCAGTTGCAGGCTCAGGATGCACTGGCTCAGCAGCAGCAATCCGAAAGTCGATTTTTCGCCCGCGAAGTAGATCGTCAGGGCGGCCGGAATTACTGCCAGGGAACGTGTAATCAAGCGCCGGAGCCACGGTCGCATCCGGAAGTTGAGGAACCCCTCCATCACGATCTGGCCCGCCAGCGTTCCGGTCAGCGTGGAAGACTGCCCGGAGCAGAGCAGCGCCACCGCGAAGATCACCCCGGCCAGGCCGGTCCCGAGCAGCGGAATCAGCAGCACGTGGGCCTGTTGGATCTCCGTGACAACGATCCCGCGTTTGAAAAACACGGCCGCCGCGAGCACCAGAATTGCCGCATTCACCAGCAGCGCGCCGTTGAGCGCCACCACCGAGTCGATCAGGTTATAGCGGCAGGCCGTCCGCTTCTCGGCGGCCGTGGTGCCGATGTTGCGGGTCTGCACCAGGGCGGAGTGCAGGTACATGTTGTGGGGCATCACCGTGGCGCCCAGGATGGTGATCGCGACGTAAAGCGTCTGGCGATCGAGCCGCGGGACCAACCCGGTCATCATCTCCGGGATCGACGGCTTGGCCCAGATGATCTCGATGCAGAAACAGCCTGCGATCACGGTGATCAAAGAGAGCACGAATGCTTCGATGGTGCGGATCCCAAAGCTTTGAAACCAAAGCAGAAGCAGGGTGTCGGTCGCGGTCAGCAGGACGCCCGCAAGCAGGGGAATATGGAACAGCAGGTTCAGCCCGATGGCCGCCCCCAGCACTTCCGCCAGGTCGCAGGCCGCAATAGCGATCTCGCAAAGGACCCAGAGCGCGAGATTGACGCGGCGGGGGTAAGTCTCACGGCACGCCTGGGCGAGGTCGCGGCCGGAGACGATACCCAGCCGCGCGCTCAGCGTCTGCAGCAGGATCGCCATGGCGTTGGACATGACCAGCACCCATAGGAGCCGGTAGCCGAAGCGGGCGCCGCCTTCGAGGTCGGTCGCCCAGTTCCCCGGGTCCATGTAGCCGACGCTCACCAGGTAGGCCGGTCCGGCAAACGCGAACATGCGCTTCCAGAAAGACACCTGCGAGGTGCCGACCGACGAATGGACGTCGGCTAACGAGCGGCTTTCGGAGCGCAAACCCGACACATCCATTGACTTAACCACAGTTAACCAACTACCCGAATTGAAGTCAATGCGTACCAGTCCCGCGCGACATTTGGCGTGTACTCGCAGTACAATACGCTGCGGAGGCATGGCGTGCCCCGTCGCATCGGCCTTACCTTTGGCTTTCCGGTTCTACTGGCCTGTATCGCGCACGGTCAGGTGGCGATCCAGCCCCGCTCGGGCGGCGCGGGACTCACATCTCCATCCAAACGGAATCTTCGGGTGGACTCCAACCTGGTGCTGGTTCCGGTTTCCGTTTGCGACCCCTCGAACCGTCCGGTCACGGGCCTCGAAAAGGAGCACTTCAAAGTATTCGACGACCACATTCCTCAAACCGTCACCCAGTTTTCGATGGAAGACGAACCGGTCGCCGTGGGACTGGTTTTCGACACCAGCGGCAGCATGGGGCCGAAGCTCCGGACCGCGCGCGAGGCGGCCACGGAATTCTTCGATACCGCCAATCCCGACGACGAATTCTTCCTGGTGGAATTCAACGACCATCCGTCGCTGGTGACGCCCCTGACCCGCAATATCGAAGAGATTCAAAACCAGCTGACCTTCGCGGAGTCGAAAGGCCGGACCGCCCTGCTTGACGCATTGGCGCTCTCGCTGCACGAGTTGAAGCGTTCCACGAAGAGGCGCAAGGCGCTGCTGATCATCTCCGACGGCGGCGACAATTCCAGCCGCTACACGGAAGGCGAACTGCGGCGCATGGTGCGGGAATGCGACGTGCTGATCTACGCGATCGGGATTTACGAGCCGTTCGCCACTCGCGGGCGTTCCACCGAGGAGTCTGCCGGCCCGGGACTTTTAAGCGACCTGGCATCGCAGACGGGCGGGACGCAATTTGCGGCGGATCTGGACGAACTGCCGGATATCGCGGCCAAGATCGGGGTTGCCATGCGGAACCGCTACGTTCTCGGCTACTCGCCGACCGACCGGCAGAGGGACGGCCGGTATCACCGGGTCGAGATTAAAGTGGTCCCTCCGCACGGCCTGCCCAAGCTGAACGCACACTGGCGCACCGGCTACTTCGCGCCTTACAACTGAGCGGGCGCGCGCAGCTTTGGCGGCGCCGGCCCCGCCTTACCGCACCGTCGGATACTTGATTCCCAACTGCTCCAGGTAGGTGTCGTACTTCGCCGGCTCGTAATAATACTTCTTCATCTGGTCGCGGTACTGCTCCATGATCTTCGTGTTCAGCCAGGTGGCGGGCTTGTCGTCGGGCCGCAGGAAGCTCTTGTACTTCACGTCTTTGGTCTGGACGTTGTTGAAGTAGTCCCAGGCGCTCTTGACCAGTTCGGGGTGAAGCAGGAGGTCGAGCATGGTCATGGCCTGGACTTTGGCGCCGGCGATCACTCCTTTATGCGCGATGGGAGTCGCCATCGATACCCCGTTGGCCCAGTTGTGCCCCGGGCCGCCCGGAATGTTGGAAGGGTATCGCAGGGTGACGGTCGGCACGTTCCAGGAGACGTCGCCGATATCGTCCGATCCGCCGCCCGTGGGTCCGACTCCCTGCCCTTCCCCGCCCTCGGCATCGTTCTGCTGGAGGGTTCGCGGCGCGCGCATTTCGGGAATTTTGCTCGCCAGGCCGCGGACAGGCACTTTCAGTTCCTTCTGCAACCCCTTCGCGAGAGCCTGGTCGTCGTCGGACCACTGCGGCAGCCCGACCTTTTTGATATTGGCGTACATCGCCTCGGCGATAGGACGGTTGAAGTGGCCCGGCCAGGCGCTGCCTAGCAGGCGGGACGTGTAGGTGGTATCGGTCATCAGGGTCGCCGCTTTGGCCATGTTGTCGCCGATGCGCCACATGTCCATGATGTGGTCGTAGTCGGCTTCGCGGAAGTAGTACCAGACAGAGGCGGTAGGCGGCACGACGTTCGGCTGGTCGCCGCCGTTCGTGATCACGTAGTGCGAGCGCTGGGCGAGTCGCAGATGCTCGCGCCGGAAGTTCCAGCCCACGTCCATCAGTTCGACCGCGTCCAGAGCGCTCCGCCCGCGCCAGGGCGCGCCGGCCGCGTGCGCGCTTTCACCCTGAAACAGGTATTCGATCGAAACCAGGCCGTTCTGGTTCAGCGAGCCGCCCCAACTCACGGTCAGATTGTTGGCAACGTGCGTGAAGAGGCAGACGTCTACATTCTTGAAGAGACCGGCACGAACGAAGTAGGCTTTTGTCCCGACCAGTTCCTCGGCAACGCCCGGCCACAGTTGGATTGTCCCTGAAAGGTGTTCCCGCTCCATCACTTTTTTCACGGCAAGCGCGGCGATGATGTTTAAAGGCACGCCGGAGTTGTGTCCCTCGCCGTGGCCCGGCGCTCCCTGGATGATTGGATCGTGCCAGCCGACGCCGGGTTTCTGCGACGCCTGCGGAATATCGTCGATATCGGACCCCAAAGAAATCACGGGCTTTCCGGAGCCCCAGGTGGCAACCCAGGCG
Source organism: Bryobacterales bacterium (assembly GCA_963796485.1). GTDB lineage: Bacteria > Acidobacteriota > Terriglobia > Bryobacterales > Bryobacteraceae > CAWCDJ01. Next base: position 787,805 of record CAWCLV010000001.1, on the reverse strand, counting down.
GTCGGGATACCGGCGACGCCGCGCTCGATGCGGAAGCCCTCCTTTTCCAGGATTCCGGAGAGGTACCGGGATGTTTCGACTTCCTGGAACCCCAGCTCGCCGAAGCTGAATACGCTGTCCACCATGACTTGCGCCTGCTTTTTCATGCCGTCGATCTGGCCGGCAAGGTCGGCTTTCATCGACGCTTCTCTTTCGGGTGAAACTGTGGGCTGCGCCAGGGCGGCGACGGCGGCCAGCAAGACGGCTAGAGCGGCTTTTCGCATAAGGGTTAGTTTAAGCCCGCCCGAGGCCTTGGGGGACACTCTTAAATCGATTTCATTGGATTCCGATCTGTGTATCTTTTATACTAAATGGTTATAGAACTTCGGGTGAACTCGTCGGATGCCATGATGGGCACGCCCGAAGCCGACCCTGGCAAACCCTAATAGGAGGATCTCAGCTGATGCTCTCCATTCCGGACACAGATTGTGTCAAGCGGCAGGCCGGCCGTTTCAGGCCCGCCGCAAACGCGCGTATCGCCGTTATTTTGCGCGTTCTCATCGCACTTGCCGCCCTGGTGCTCGGTGCACCGCTGATGGCGCAAGAACAAGGAACCGGAGAGGCCAACCTCAAGCTTCCGGATCTCCACTCCGCATCGTTCCTGGGCGGTATCGACGGCCACACGCTGCTACTCGGCGGTCTGGTCGTCAGCGCACTTGGTTTAGTTTTTGGCCTCATGATCTTCGTCCGCCTGAAGAACATGGTGGTGCACGAAGCCATGCGTGAAGTCTCCGAACTGATCTACGAAACCTGCAAAACCTACCTCGCTACACAGGGCAAGTTCCTCATGCTCCTGGAAGCGTTTATAGCGGTTATCATCGTCTTCTACTTTGGTTTCCTGCAAGGTTTCGAGGCTTACAAGGTCCTGATCATTCTGGCATTCAGCGTGGTCGGGATCACCGGCAGCTTCAGCGTGGCAGCTTTCGGAATGCGGGTAAACACGTTCGCCAACTCCCGCACGGCGTTCGCTGCTCTGAAGGGTAAGCCGTATGCCTGCTATGACATTCCGCTGCAGGCCGGCATGAGCATCGGGATGCTGCTGGTCTCGGTCGAACTGCTGATCATGCTGTTCATCCTGCTGTTCGTTCCGGGCGAGCTCGCCGGCGCGTGCTTCATCGGTTTCGCCATCGGCGAATCGCTGGGCGCGGCGGCGCTTCGCGTGGCCGGCGGCATTTTCACCAAGATCGCCGACATCGGGTCGGACCTGATGAAGATCGTCTTCAAGATCAAAGAAGACGACGCGCGCAACCCGGGCGTGATCGCGGACTGCACGGGCGATAACGCGGGCGACTCGGTTGGACCTTCGGCTGACGGTTTCGAAACGTACGGCGTGACGGGCGTCGCGTTAATCACGTTTATCCTGCTGGCGGTGAAAGATCCGCTGGTGCAGGTCCAACTGCTGGTCTGGATCTTCTCCATGCGCGTGATGATGGTGATTTCGTCCGGCATCGGCTACTTCGTGAACGGCCTGATCGCCAAAGCCAGGTACGGCAATGCGGATAAGATGAATTTCGAAGCTCCGCTCACCACCCTGGTTTGGCTGACCTCGATCCTCTCCATCGTCCTCACCTACATCATCAGTTCCATGATGATTCCGAACCTCGGCGGCGACACTTCCCTGTGGTGGAAGCTGGCCACGATCATCAGTTGCGGCACCCTCGCCGGCGCGCTGATTCCCGAGTTCGTGAAGGTCTTCACCTCCACCAAATCCCGCCACGTGAACGAAATCGTCACCAGTTCGCGGGAAGGCGGCGCTTCGCTGAACATCCTCTCCGGTTTTGTGGCCGGCAATTTCAGCGCCTACTGGCTGGGCTTCACGATGCTGCTGCTGATGAGCGTCGGATACTACGTCAGCATCGATTTCCCGGTTACCCTGATGGTCGCTCCCGCCGTTTTCGCTTTCGGCCTGGTGGCATTCGGGTTCCTCGGGATGGGGCCGGTCACCATCGCGGTAGACAGCTACGGGCCGGTAACCGATAACGCGCAGTCCATCTACGAGCTGTCCATGATCGAAACTCTGCCCAACGTGAGCGCCCAAATCCAGAGAGATTTCGGTTTCACGCCGGAGTTCGAGAAGGCCAAGGAGAACCTCGAAGAGAACGATGGCGCGGGCAACACCTTCAAGGCGACATCCAAGCCGGTGCTGATCGGCACCGCCGTCGTCGGCGCCACCACCATGATCTTCTCCATGATCGTGGCCCTGACCAACGGACTCACCACCAACCTCGACAAACTCTCGCTGATGCACGCGCCCTTCCTGTTGGGCCTGATCGCGGGAGGCGCCGTGATTTACTGGTTTACCGGCGCCAGCGCACAGGCCGTGACTACCGGCGCATACCGGGCCGTCGAGTACATCAAGCGCAACATCAAACTCGAAGATTCCGATAAGGCGTCCGTCACGGATTCGAAAAACGTCGTGGCCATCTGCACGCAGTATGCGCAGAAGGGGATGCTCAACATCTTCCTGGTGGTCTTCTTCTCCACCCTGGCGTTCGCGTTCCTGGAGCCGTTCTTCTTCATCGGCTACCTGGTCTCCATCGCGCTGTTCGGCCTCTACCAGGCCATCTTCATGGCCAATGCCGGCGGCGCATGGGACAACGCCAAGAAGGTCGTCGAAACCGAACTGCGGATGAAGGGCACCCCACTTCATGACGCGACGGTGGTTGGCGACACGGTCGGTGATCCGTTCAAAGACACCTGTTCCGTGGCGCTGAACCCGATTATCAAGTTCACGACGCTGTTTGGACTGCTGGCCGTATCCCTGGCGGTGGACCTCAGCCGGAAGCAGGGCAATCTCCTGACGACCGGGCTGGCAGCGATTTTCTTCGTTGTTTCGACGGTCTTCGTCTACCGCAGCTTTTACGGAATGCGGATCGAGAGCATCGAAGACAAATATAAGAAGAAGATCTAGCCGCACAGAACCAAGCTTCAACTGGGGCAGGCCATCCCGGCCTGCCCTCTTTTTTCCCTGCTACAATTTCAAGGCATGAACGTGCCGTTGAGCCCCGTCCGCTGCCTCTACCGTGGTGTCGATCTCTATGGCCCCAGGGTCGGCATCGTATCGGGTGATTGCCGTTTCACCTATTCCCAGTTCGGGGAGCGTTGCGAACGGCTCGCCGCCGGCTTGAAATCCGAAGGTGTCGAGCCGGGCGACCGCGTCGCCTATATCAGCTTCAACACCCACGAGCTCCTGGAAGGCTATTTTGGAGTGCTGCTGGCGGGCGCGGTCGTCATGCCGCTGAACGTGCGGCTCGCTCCCGGCGAACTGATCGCGATCCTGAATCATGCGGAACCCCGCGTGGTGATCTACGAACCCGAATTTGCCCCGCTGATCGACGCGCTGCGGCCGGCCTGCCCTGCCGCCAGCCGCTGGATCCAGACCGGCGCGCCTTACGAAGCCCTGCTGGCGCGCGACCGCATCGACCGCCTGGACCCGTTTTCGATCAATGAGACCGCGACGGCCGAGCTTTTCTATACGAGCGGTTCTACCGGGACGCCGAAAGGCGTCATGCTCTCGCACCGAACGCTATACCTGCACGCGTATTCGGTGGTGGCCGGATTCGTCCAGGACGATAACCAGGTCGAATTGCACACGATCCCGCTCTTCCACGCGAACGGGTGGGGCAGGGCGCATTCCTCCACGATGTGCGGCCTGCGCCAGGTGATGGTCCGCCGCTTCGACCCGGCGCACGTCTTGCGGCTGATCGGCGAGGAGCGCGCGACGGGCATGGCGCTGGTTCCCACGATGGCGAACGCCCTGCTCAATTGCCCGGACCTGCCGGGCGCGGACGTTGCCAGCATGCAGCGCATCATGATCGGCGGCGCCGCCTCCTCGCCGGAACTGATCGCGCGGATGGAGCGGGCATTCCCGAATTGCCGCGTGGCAGCGGGCTACGGTCTCACGGAAAGCGCGCCGGTCGCCACGTATGCGCGGCCGAAGGGCACCGTCACCTACGCCGACGAGACGGATCGCCTGCGGCACCAGGCAATGGCCGGGTGGCCCTTACTTGGATGCGAAGTCCGCGTCGTCGATCTGAACCTGAACGATGTGCCGCGCGACATGGAGTCGATCGGCGAAGTCGTGATGCGCGGCGATAACATCATGGACGGCTACTACAAGGAGCCGAAAGCCACCGCCGAGGTGATGCGCGGAGGCTGGCTGCACACCGGCGACATGGCGGTCTGGGACGACGAAAATTACATCCACATCGTAGACCGCAAGAAGGACATTATCATCAGCGGAGGCGAGAACATCTCGTCGATCGAAGTGGAGCGCGCCATCTTCGCGCATCCCGCGGTTCTCGAGTGCGCCGTGGTTTCATCGCCGGACCCGCAATGGGGCGAGGTTCCGGCGGCATTCGTGGTTCTCAAGCCCACCCAAAACCTTACCGAACAGGAACTCTGCGCGTTTCTGCAAACCCGTATTGCGAAATTCAAGATGCCCCGTCTTTACCATTTCACGGACGCCGCGCTGCCCAAAACCGGGACCGGCAAAATCCTCAAGCGCGAACTGCGCGAGACGTTCTGGCAGGGCCGCGAGCGGCGGGTCCAGGGATGACGCCGATAGCCGGAAGTCTTCCGCTTTCCGCGCTGGTGGCGGCCATTCCGATCTTCACGCTGCTCATCCTGTTGGGGTTGATGCGGCGGCCGGCGTGGGTGGCCTCCCTGGCCGGATTGGCCGCGGCCGCGCTGGTCGCCGCAGGCGTCTACGGAATGCCGGCGGGCAAACTGATCGCAACCGTCACTTACGGCGCAGCGTTCGGCCTGTTCCCGATCGGCTGGGTGGTGTTTGCCGCGATCCTGCTTTACCGGGTGATCCTCGAGAGCGGGAAGTTCGACCTGCTGAAGGACTCCATTGGCCACCTAACCGACGACCCGAAACTTCAGGCGCTCCTGATCGCATTCGCCTTCGGGGCCTTCATCGAAGGCGCCGCCGGTTTCGGAACGCCCGTCGCGGTAGCCGCGGCCATGCTCACCGGGCTGGGCTTTTCGCCGTTCTACGCCGCCGCCATCTGCCTTCTGGCCAACACGGCGCCCGTGGCGTTCGGCTCGATAGGAATCCCGATCACGACCCTAGCCGTAACCACCGGCCTGCCGCTCGACCGCCTGAGCGCGGGAGTGGGCCGCATCTGCGCCCCGGTGTCGCTGATCGTGCCGGCGTACCTGATCGTGGTGATGTCCGGTTGGAAGGGGCTGCGGGCCGTATTCCCGGCAGCCGCGCTGTGCGGCATCGCCTTTGCCGGCACGCAATTCTTCGTCTCCAACTTCGTGGGCGCACAACTCACCGACATTCTGGCGTCGCTGGCTGCCATGCTGGCCGTGATCCTGGTGATTCGCCGCCACGCCCGGCCCTCCCCGCACAGCGGGCGCGAAATCGCCAAAGCATGGACGCCGTACGGCCTGCTGGTCGTCTTCGTGCTGCTCTGGGGATACCATCCGCTGCAAGCCCGCCTGGATAGCCTCAGCCTGATCTTCCACTGGCCCGGACTGCCGGCTGCCCAGCCGTATAAATTCAGCTGGCTGTCGGCTTCCGGCACCGCGTGTCTTTTCGCGGCGATCCTGGGCGCCATCGTCGCGGGCCTGAAGCCGCGGCAGTTTATCAAAGCCCTGGGGCACACTACCAGGCAACTGGCGCTAGCTGAGCTCACCCTGGCCGCGGTGCTCGCGCTGGCGTTCCTCATGAACTACTCGGGCGCCACCACGACGCTCGGGCTTGCGTTCGCCGCCACCGGAGTGCTGTTCCCGTTCTTCAGCGCGCTGCTCGGATGGCTCGGCGTCTTCCTGACCGGCAGCGACACTTCCGCCAACGCCCTGTTCGGAACCTTGCAGGTAGTGACCGCCACTAAGCTGCACATGAACCCGGTGCTGATGGCTGCGGCGAACTCGGCGGGCGGGGTGATGGGCAAAATGATCAGCCTGACCAGCATCGCGGTGGCCGCGTGCGCCACGTCGATGAAGCGCGAAGACGAGGCGCTGCTCTTCCGCTTCACGCTGAAACACAGCATTTTGCTGGCTTCCGTGGTCGGGCTGATCGTAGTCTTCTACGCCTACGTCGCGCCGTTCTGGGCGCCGTAAGTTACACCGATTGCACAGCGGCGAGCGGCACAGGGACCAGCAGCGTTTTGCCGGCGACCGTAGCCAGCCCGTCCAGCGTCTGCTCGAACCGCGCGGCAAGCGGCGGCTCCGCGGAGAGGACCCACAACACCTCGCAATTGGTCCACGCCGATTCCCGCGCGGCACTGACGCTCCAGGCCGCAAGCCGGTCCTCGAGGTGCGACACGGGCGGTAGCGGGTCGCCCGGAAGCCTCACCATCAACTCCTGCTTCGCCTGTTCGATCAGGCTGTCGAGCGTGGAATTCACCGCGGTGTAGTCCGCGTATTCGGCCGACCCGTGCCGCGGGACCACGCCCAGCTTCCGGCAGGCCGCGACGATCGCCGCCGGCAGGTCGTGGTTGATGTGCGCGTTCACTCCCGCCAGTGCGAACTGAATGCGCGCGACGGCCGCATCGGCCCTCCGGTCGAACAGGGCACGCCAGCAGCCCGGCGCGGACCGGCCCGAAAGCGATGCCCGCAAGGCCGTGAAGTAAAGTTTCGCGAACTGCACATCCAGTTCCGCCAGCCACGCCGCCGTGGCGAAGCCGCCGCCGGCGACCCGGCTGGCCACCGCTTCGGTCACCTGAAGGTAGAGCCTGTGGAACCAACGCAACCCGTCGTCATCGGCGAGAAGCGCGTCCATCGACCGCATTCCGGCCAGCACCTCCCCGATCGAGTGCGGTTCCGGTATGGCCGCGAGCAGCGCGGAATCGTAAGGAGACATTCCGCCATAATCGTATAGTGACCGCCTTGTTCGCAATCTTTCGGGCGCTCTTCCGTGCGGTGCGCCGGAACCTGGGCACGTTCGGTTCGATCAAGGTCAACAACTTTTTCCTGTTCGTCGTCCTGATGATGTATGGCGCCCTGAACAGCGGGGTCATGCCGGTCAGCTCGTATCCGTTTCTGCTCCTGTTGGGCCTGCTGATGCTCTTCCCGCTCTCGTCCGATCCGCTTTCGCAAATCCCGCGGACGCGCCTTACGCTCTGGCCGCTCCATGCGGGACAGAGGGCGGGTCTCCGGCTCGGCAGCCTGGCGCTCAGCCCGATCTTCTGGGCGGCGGCGGTCATCCTGGTCCGCACGTCGAAGCCGGTGCCGGCGGCGGCGCTATGCGGAATGGCGGTGGCGGCGCGCGGGCTGGCGGCGCCGCAGTGGGAGCCCCTCCGCGTCTTACCGCGCGGCCCCGGACGCCTCGGGCAGTTGATTCGCGCCAACCTCCGGCAGATGTTCACGGTGCTGGATACGTGGGTCGCCATCCTCATCAGCGCGGGCGCGGCGGTCTGGCGGATTGCGGCTCGGAACCCCGACCCCGACGCGTTCCCCATCCTGGCGATCCTGGTGGCCCTGGCGCTGAGCACTTACGCGCAATGCCTGTTCAGCCTCGATTCTGCCGCCGGGCTCACGCGCTACCGCCTCCTCCCGCTGCGCGGCTGGGAGATTCTGCTCGCCAAGGATGCCGCGTATCTGGGGATGCTGCTCATTCTTCTCTTGCCGCTCGATGTCGCCGCCGGGTCTACCTTCGGGCTGGTCAGCCTCGCCGCGGGCCGCTACCCGGCGGTGTCCGGCAGGATCCCCGTCGAGCGCTGGAGGTTCACCAGCGGGCGGATGCGGTTCGGGATCCTGCAATGCGTCCTGGGAATCGCGCTGGCGGCCGCCGAGGCCCGGATGGGGCCGCTGTACCTTCTGGCCGCCGCGCTCCTCTATGCCGCTTCGTACCTTAAACAGGACAGTGTCATGCGACAATAACGCCATGCGATTCTGCTGGGCGACTGCTCTCGGCCGTGCTGTTCGCCGGATGCGGCTCGGAGCGCACCGGGATCACGGTCTCCGCCGCCGCCAGCTTGCAGGTTCCGCTGCAGCAACTCGCACACGAGTATGAAGCGTCCCACCCCGCGGTGACGGTATCGCTGAATTTCGGAGGCTCGGGAATGCTGGCGCAGCAGATCGAACAGGGCGCTCCCGCGGACGTCTTTTTCTCCGCGGCTCCGCAGCCGGTTGACTCGCTCGCGGCCAAGGGGCTACTGCTCCCCGGCACTCGCCGCGACCTGCTCCGGAACACCATCGTGCTCGTGATTCCGGAAAGCGATACTTCTCCGAACAGTTTCGCCGCCCTCGCTGCTCCCACCGTGAAACTGCTGGCCCTGGGCGATCCCGCCACGGTTCCCGCCGGCAGTTACGGCAGGGCGACGCTTCAGTCGCTCGGGCTCTGGGACAGCGTGCAGACGAAACTGGTCCTCGCAAAGGACGTTCGCCAGGTGCTCACCTACGTGGAAACCGGCAACGCCGACGCCGGAATCGTCTACGCAACGGACGCGGCGCAGTCCGGTAAGGTCAAGGTTGCGGCCATCGCTCCCGCCGGCAGCCATGCGCCGGTCGTCTACCCCGCGGCCGTTTTGCGCCAGAGCGCGCACCCCGCTACGGCCCGCGCGTTCCTCGATTACCTCTCGACACCCAAGTCCCGGGCCGTCTTCGAACGCGACGGCTTTACGGTAACGGCTCCATGAGTCCGCTCTGGATCTCGATCAAGACCTCCCTGGCTGCGACGGCGTTGACGTTCGTCCTCGGGCTCGCCGCCGCACGCGCGCTCTCCACGTACCGGGGACGCGGACGCGGGCTGATCGACGGCATCCTGACGCTCCCCTTGGTCTTGCCGCCGACGGTAGTCGGCTTTTTCCTGTTGCTGATTTTCGGGCGCCGCTCCGCCATCGGCCAAGTGCTGGAGCATATCGGGATCACCATCGCCTTCTCGTGGCCCGCCACTGTGATCGCCGCCACCGTGGTTGCCTTCCCGCTGATGTACCGCACCGCGCTGGGAGCGTTCGAGCAGGTGAACCCCAACCTGCTGGACGCCGCGCGCACGCTCGGGGCGAGCGAATGGCGCGTCTTCCGGCACGTATGGCTGCCGCTGGCATGGCCCGGCGTGCTGGCCGGCACCGTCCTCGCTTTCGCCCGCGCCCTCGGCGAGTTCGGCGCCACCCTCATGCTGGCGGGCAACATTCCCGGACGCACCCAAACCATGCCGATCGCGATCTTCTTCGCGGCCGAAGGCGGCGACCTGAACCGCGCGCTGCTTTGGGTGGCGCTGACTGTCGCGATGTCTCTGGCCGCCATCATGGCCCTCAACACCTGGGCGCGGCCCCGGCCGGTCCGGGTGGCGGAGGCCGCGGAACCGCCGGACGGCATCAGCCCGACTTCCCTGCCCCAGGTGTTCGCTCTTGCGGGCGAGGGCGGAAGCCTCGAAGTCGATGCCCGAAAGCGCTATTCCACGTTCGAATGGAACGCGACTTTCACGACGCGCGGCGGGACTCTCGGCCTGCTCGGCGCATCCGGTTCGGGGAAGAGCATGACGCTGCGCGCCATCGCCGGTCTGGTCACCCCCGACGAGGGCCGGATCGTGCTCAACGGCCGCGTGCTGTTCGATTCCGCCGCCGGCATTCGCGTTCGGCCCGCGGCGCGGCGGGTCGGCATCGTGTTCCAGGACTACGCCCTCTTCCCGCACCTCAACGTGCGCCAGAACATCGCGTTCGGCATGCGCGACCCTGCCGGCGCCGCGGAGTGGGCCAAACTGGCGCACGTGGAGGACCTGCTCGAGCGTTATCCCGGCCAGATCTCCGGCGGCCAGCGGCAGCGCGTCGCGATTGCCCGTGCCCTGGCGATGAAGCCGGAAGCGCTGCTGCTCGACGAGCCGTTCTCCGCGCTCGATCCCCATCTTCGCCGCCAAATGGAGGAACAGCTCCGCGAGATCCTCGCCGCCTATCGCGGCGCCACCATCTTCGTCACGCACGACCGCAACGAAGCCTACCGCATCGCCGAAGAGATCGTGCTGCTCTCGCGCGGCCAGGTAGCGGCGGCCGGGCCGAAGCACGACCTGTTCCAGCGCCCCGAGACACTCGAAGCGGCGCGCGTCACCGGGTGCAAGAACTTCGCGCCCCTGGAAGCTACCGGGCCGCATCAGGCGCGCATTGAAGCGTGGCAGTGCGATCTCCGCACCGCCAGCGCCGTCCCTCCGCGCGCGCGCTTCCTGGGGATCCGCGCGCACCACCTGGAGTTCGTCGACGCGCCGGGCGAGAATACGTTCCCCTGCTGGCTGGTGGGGTCGGTAGAATCGCCGTTCGAAATCACGCTGTATCTCCGCCTGCACGAACCCGGCACGCGCCCGCACCTGGAAGCCGAAATTCCCCTCGACCGCTGGGCAGGTCTCTCCGCCCTTCCGCAGCCTTGGCTGGTGCGGTTGGACCCCGCACGGCTGCTGTTGCTGCGCGAGTAGCGAGATCTACCCTGCATTTCTCATCGGGTCGGTGCCGACTTGCCGCCAACGTATGCCGAAGGGGCGGAAGCCCCGCGCAGGTTGAAACCTGCCCCACATGGTGTATGGCCGACTTCAGCGCGGGCCCCGCGGGGACGCCGATGAAACAGAAATGAGCCCCCCGCCTCGGCCAAAATCACCCATCTCAGTATTTAGAAACACAGGGGGGCTCAGATGAGCCGGCGCGGGCTTTCAAGCCCGCCGTCCGTGCTGTTTACCGAGCGAGCCCGATCGAATCGATGAGAAATCCTGGCTACCAGTGCAGTTTGAGCGCGAGTTCGAAATCGCGCGGATTGCTTGCGCTGGTGATGGTCCCGAACGCGGCCGACCCGAACGTTCCGTTCGGATCGCTGAGCCCGGGCGTGTTGGAAACGTTGAAGGCTTCCGCCCGGAACTCAATGTTGGCGCGCTCGCGCAGCCGAAAAGTTTTTCCCAGCATCAGGTCCGCATCCTGCAACCCCGGGCCGCGCACCGGGTTTCTGGAACTCGTGCCGAGCGTGAACTGCGGCGCCGCGAGGAAAGCCGCGGTGTTGAACCATTGCGCCGCGCTGCGCGAGGCGAAGCCGTTCGGATTCGACACCAGATCCGGCCGCTGGGTTCCGAACCCCAGGCTGGAATTCAGGTTTACGGACTGCGCCACCGCGACGGTATCGCCGGACTGCACCCGCACGATTCCAGCAACCTGCCAGCCGGAGAGCTTCCACATCCGCGGAATGCTGTACACCCAGCCGGCGGAAAACACGTGCGGGATATCGCCGCTCGAAACGTCCCGTTCCAGGTGCCGGTTGAAGCTGTCGGCCACCGGATAGTTCGCCACCGGGCCCGTGAAGATGGTGTTCGAAAAGACGCTGGAAGCGTCGTCCATCAGCTTGGACCACGTGTACGCCAAGCTGAGAGTCAGCCCCGCCGAGAGGCGCCGCTCCACCTTCGCCTGAAGCGCGTTGTAACTCGAATTTCCCACGTTATTCCGGAACAGCGACACGGTCGTGAATCGCGGGTAGGCGCGCAGCAACTGCTGTTGCGTAAGGGTCGGCCCTCCGAGCGAAGAGGATGCGGGAATCGCGCCATAGTAAGGGTTCGGAACGCGAGTGAGCAGCGCGGCGCCCATCGACAGGTCAGCCACGGGAAGCTGGTTCAGGTTGACATCCGGCACACCGAGGCGCGTGTTTTTCGAGCCGAGATAACCGGCTTCCAGGTTCCAGTGGCTTCCGAGGGTGCGCTGCACCGTCAGGTTCCACTGCTGCGAGTACCCCGACCCGGTGTTCCGGTCCACGCCGAAAACGCCCTGCCCCAGGCCCGAATTCGGATTGGGCGCCATCACCTGCACGCTCGGCCCGTTCGCCAGCACGAAAGCCCCGTTCAGGTTATCCGCCGACTGTTGCCCCACGGTCTGCACGAAGGGGAACTGCGGCAGCGTGAAGGGAGTGGTAATCCCGCTCTGCTCGAACCAGATCATCCCGTAGCCCGCGCGAACCACCCAGTTGTCCGCGGCCCGGTAGGCAAGCCCGACGCGCGGCCCGAAGTCGCAGCACTCCAGCTCCCGCGCGGTGTGGGGAAAGTCGAGCACCTGCGTATTCAGGTTGAAGATGGCGCCGTGGTTGTGGACTTCCGTGGAGGGTAAGTTCAAGGTATAGCGCGTGCCGATGCTCAGCGAGAGCCGCGGCGACACTCTCCAATCGTCACCCGCGAAAAACTCCGCGATGTGCGCCCGCTCGAGTAGAGGCTCGCCTTGAATATCGATGCTGAAGCCGTTCACCTGCCCGAGCAGCAGCGAGGCCACCGGATTCCCGCTGCCGGCCACGCCCGTGGCGTTGCTGCCGGTAGTGGTGAAGCCATAGGAACCCGTCGGATTGGGCGGGTTCAAAACGTTCAGCGCCTCGCGGCGGATATCCGTGCCGAACTTCCACGTATGCCGTCCGCGCACGATCGTGAAGGTGTCGAGGTACTCCGTGACGGAGGTCGTGAAATCGGAGTTGGCCGCGGTGGTCGGGCCGATCTGCTGGTATCCGCTCAAAGTGAAGGTGGGGAGCACCGAGGCGAAAGTGTTGGCCGGCACGCCCGGAACGGTGAGATCGCCGTTCTGCAGGGAGGTCTGGCGCAACCCGCGCCGCGTGTAACCGAACCTGGCCTGGTTCAGGATGGTGGGCGAAGGGCTCCAATCGTACTCCGCGGCCAAGCCGTCGCCGCGTGTGATCGCGTGGCCGATCACGCCCGAACCGAGGGCTCCGCTGCCGTCGGGCAAAGGCGTTACCGGATTGTCGTCGTCTCGCAACCACGAATACCGCGCGAACAGGCGATGGCGTTCGCTGAGGTAGCGGTCGATGCGGCCGTCGAACTGGTCCTGCGCATCTGGTTCGGCGGCGGTTCGTACGTAGTTATTGGCCGTGCCGGAACGGTTTGGCGCCGGATACCGCGACAGAACTTCCGCGCCGAGCGCATCGAAGCGGGCGGCCGGAATTGCGTTGCCGGGCAACGGGGTTCGCGGCGAAGTTGCCGGATCGTAGATCGTGTTCGCGAAGATCCCCTGGCGCTGCGCAGGCGTAGGAACCGTGCTGAATCGGGTGATCCCGGTCCTACGGCGCGTTCCCTGCCAATCCACGAAATAGAACGTGCGGTTTTTCTGAATCGGTCCGCCCAGCGTGAAGCCGTACTGGTTGCGCCGGAATTCGGGATTGGGACCGGCCGGCGCAAAATAGTTCCTGGCGTTCAGAGCCTCGTTTCGAAAGAACTCGAAGAGCGTGCCGTGTATCTCATTGCCGCCCGATTTGGTGTTGACCATAACGGCGCCCCCGTTCGAGCGGCCGTACTCCGGCGAGTACGAGTTGATGTTCAGCCGGAATTCCTGGATCGCGTCGATGATAGGATAGAAAGCCACCTGGCCGGGCTCCGGTTGGAGCACGCTTACGCCATCGTAGATATACTCGTTGGTTCGCGGCCGGCTGCCGTTGATCCGCGGCAGAATCGAACCGCTTCCAGGCAGCGCGACGCCCGGCGACAGTGCCACCAGCGGGATGAAATTCCTGCCATCCAAAGGCATCGATACGACCTTTGTTTGATCGACCGAGTAACTCACCTCGCCGCCGTTGGTCTGGAGCATCGGAGCCTCCGCCGTTACCGTCAGAGCCTGCAACTCCGGGCTGCCCACCTCCAGGTGGACATCAAGCGCCGCGCTCTCCGCCATTCTCAACGTGATTCCGGACTGCCGGTACGGGCGGAACCCCGGAGCCTGCACGCTGAGCGTGTACTCTCCCGGGGCCAGCCCCAGAAGGTGATAGGCGCCGTCGCTTGCGGAAGCCGCCGCGTAGTTCGTGCCCGTGGCCGTGTTCTCCGCCCGAACCACGGCCCCGGGAACCGCCCTGCCCGATGGATCCAGAACAGAGCCGGCCAGATCCACTCTCCCGCCCTGTGCCAGGGAGCAGCACACGCACAACAGCCAGATCGACAACCTTCGCGTCATCGTTAGTACAGTATACAAGACACTGTCATGCATGAGGAGCATCGCTGCCAGGGGGCATTTAACGAAGTCAAAACCGGGCAGGCCGGGAGGCCTGCCCCACCTGTGGTCCGTGATACCGTTTGGGAGAGAATGCGAAACCAGATCGAGAACCGCCTCGGCCGGTTGCGGCAAAAGCGCGGTGTGGCCGCCGCCCAGCTTGCCAAAGCGGTGGGCGCAAGCCGGCAGACCATCTACGCCATCGAGGCCGGCGCCTACGTGCCGAACACGATGCTGGCCCTGAAGCTCGCGCGCGTGCTCGAAACCACCGTCGAGGAGCTGTTCGCGCTGCCCGACAGCGTTCCCGAACCCGAGCTACGGACGGAACGCATCGCGCTGCTGCCCGGTTCCGGAAAGCTCGATGCGGGGCAACCCGTGGAACTCTGTCCCGTTGGCCGCCGCATGATGGGTTCCCCGCCCTCGCCAATCCGCTGGTACTTGCCGGCCAGCGATGCCGTGGCGGAGTCGCAGTCGGTGGTCCGGGTCTTCCACGCAGACGACGATTTCCGCAACCGCCTGCTCGTAGCCGGCTGCGACCCCGCCATCTCGGTGCTCGCCAGGCATGTGCGGCCGGCGGGCGTCCACCTGGTGCTGGCCCACCGGAACAGTTCGCAGGCGCTGCAGCTCCTGCGTAAGGACGCCGTCCATATCGCGGGGACTCATCTCCGCGACGAAGCCAGCGGCGAATCCAACCTGCCCGAGATCCGCCGCATCTTCCCCGGGCGGTCCGTGGCCGTGATTTCTTTCGCCGTGTGGGAGGAGGGCATTGTCACCGCGCGCGGCAATCCGAAGCGCATCCGAAGCGTTGCCGGGTTCACGCAGCCGGGCGTCACAATGGTCAACCGCGAGCCCGGCTCGGGCGCACGCCGCCTCCTCGATTCCGAGCTGAAGCGCGCGAAGATCCCCGTCAGCCGCATCACGGGATACGGGAATTGCGCGACCGGGCACCTCGCGGCCGCCTGGCAGGTCCATACCGGCGCCGCCGATTGCTGCGTGGCGACGCAAACCGCCGCGCGCGCCTTCGGTCTCGGCTTCGTCCCGCTCGCGACCGAACGTTACGACCTCGCCCTGCGGCGCCGCTACCTGGAATTGCCCGCCGTGCAGGCGCTTTTCGACGTGCTCAGCCGCTCCGGCTTCCGGCGGGAACTCGAAAGCCTCGGCGGCTACGATACCAGGGCCGCCGGCACGCGTATGGCCTGACGTTTGACACAGCACCGTCCGCGGCAATATATTGGTCGCCTGTTCGTTAACAAATACCGGAAACGAGTTCCGAGGACGATCGCGACGTCTCCTGGCCCAGGCCGAAATCGACGATGCCCTCAACCGTTTGGGTGTTTGGCGCGGGCTTCTCCAGGTAGCGGCGGCTGCCGGAGATATCCGGCCGTTTCTCGCCGAGGTGGGGCAGTAATGCGACTCGTCCTGGCCGCACTCAGCCGTCCCATCACCGTGATGGCGGCGCTCGTCGCGATTGCGCTCGGCGCCGTACTCGCACTCGGACGAATGCACGCCGATATCTTCCCGCAGGTGGGCGACCCCGCCATCTATGTCGCGCAGCCCTACGGCGGCATGGACC
The DNA here is from genome assembly GCA_963796485.1 of Bryobacterales bacterium. Taxonomy (GTDB): domain Bacteria; phylum Acidobacteriota; class Terriglobia; order Bryobacterales; family Bryobacteraceae; genus CAWCDJ01. The sequence continues at coordinate 772,304 of CAWCLV010000001.1, read as the reverse complement.
CGGCGCAGATGGAAGGCTATCTCACTTACTATCTTGGGCGCGCTGCGGGCCGGAGACCGCGTGGTGCGCAGGGCGACGGACGAAATTCGCAATGGGGCGCGGCTGCCGCGGCAGCCGGCTACCTAGCCGGGGAAAGGTTCGGGGTGCACCGTGATATCGGCGAGCGGCGCGATTTCCTGGATGGCGGCCTCGATCGTCTCGGTCAACGCGTGAGCCTCCGCCAGGGTCTGGCGGCCATCCACCAGAACGTGCAGGTCGATGAAGAGCACCGGGCCGGACCAGCGGAGCCGCACCTGGTGGCAGTCGCCCACCCCCGGTATCGCTTGCACGACTTTCGAAATCTGTTCCTCCATGCCCACGGGAGCCCTGTCCATAAGCGCGTCCAGCGTCTCCCTCCCCAGTTTTACGCTGACCCAGACCACAACCGCGGAAACGCCGAGCGCCGCCACCGAGTCGCCGCCGTTCCACCCCAGTTTCACGGCGATCAGTCCGAAGATCACGACTGAGGAACTCCAGATGTCGGTCTGGAAATGCAGCGCGTCCGCCTCGAGGGCCTGGCTGTGGTACTTCTTGGCGGCCCGCGACAAAACCCTGGAACGGGAGAAGTCGATGATGATCGAGACCACCATCACCACGAAAGACCAGGCGTTCACTTCTATTTCAGACGTGTGATACGTGAGGCGGTGGACCGCCTCCCACACGATCCACACGCACGTGATCAGCAGCAGCAGCGTCTCGAAGAGCGCCGAGAGGTTTTCGACCTTGCCGTGCCCGTAGAGGTGGCTGCGGTCGGCCGGGCGCCCCGCGATCCGCACCGCGAGAAAGGTCATCAGCGCGGCGACGAGGTCCAGTCCCGAGTGCGCAGCCTCCGCCAGGATTCCCAGGCTTCCGGTGAGCACTCCGACGACGATTTTGAAGGCCGTCAAGCCGACGGCGGCGAAGAGCGAGGTCAGCGCGGCGGACTGTTTCTCGCGATCTCCATGAGCAGGAGGCACGGCGATAAGTCCAGCCTAACACGCCGGCTAGTCGCGGCGTTTCAGCGTAGGCCTGCCGTCCGAGTCCGTATTGTCGTCCGATTCGCGGTGACGCAGGGTCGGCCGGTTCGAATCGTTATTATCGATTCCCTTGCGGCGATTCTCGAGCATCGCGAGCCGGTTCTTCACGTCGTGAAATTCGGAGGTGTCTACCACGTATTCCGGCTGCGCCTTCAAATCCTGGATCTCTGCCTGGGCCGCCTTGATCCGGTCCGTCGTCATCGGGTGAGTCGAAAAGACTTTCGAAATCACGCCCGGTTTGGTCTTTTCCAGCGATTCCAGTTTCTCGAAAAAGTTCACGAACTCCACCGGGTCGTAGCCGCTCTTGTACATGTATTCGAGGCCCAGGTGGTCCGCCTGCGCCTCCATGCCGCGCGAGAACTTCAGGAACCCAAGGGGCACCGCGATACTGGCCGCCTGTGCGATCGCGTAACCAGGCCAGCCGCCCATCATGATCAGGGGGATGGTGGCATAGTTGGCTAACTCGCTGCGGGTCGCCTGCTTGGTGCCGTGTCTCGCGGCCACGTGCCCGATTTCGTGGGCCATCACTCCGGCGAGCTCGGCCTCGTCGTCGGCCTTCAGAATCAGACCGGAGTTCACGAACATGAAACCTCCGGGAAGGGCGAACGCGTTCACTTCATCCGAATCGATCACCTTGATGGTGAACGGCACTTTCGCATCGGAGTTGCGGACAAGGTTCTGGCCCAGGCGGTTGACGTATTCGGTGATTACCGGGTCATCAACCAGTTTCGCTTCACGCTCCACCTCGGAAGCCATCTGTTTGCCCAGTGCGATTTCCTTCTCTAAGGAGTAGAAGTTGACGCCCTTGCCGGGATCGCTGTCGCCGATATCGTCGGGGCCTAATTTCTTTTTGGATTTCGCGAAGGCTGGACTGAAAATAAGGGTCGCGGTGAACACCGCAGTAAGAGCACGTTTCATAAGGCGAATTCCTGCGGACACTATACTGACGCTGAGGAAGATGCGAAACGCTTCATACGATTCCGTACGTTCGGCCCGAAAATGTGCTGCCGGGGACCCCTGAATTTCGCTTGCAGGATGCAACCGACCTTGATAGTATGTTGCCTGCGGATGCGGAAGGTGAAGCGCCGGTCCGGATGCCCGGTCAGTGTCGCGCTCGAGATTCTGGGAGACCGCTGGTCGCTGCTGATTGTCCGTGATCTGATGGTTCGCGGATACCGGACGTTCAAACAATTTCGGGAGTCGGGCGAGGGTATCGCTACCAACATTCTCTCGGACCGGCTGGCGAAGCTGGAGAGGGCGGGGGTCATTATTTCGGAGGCCGAACAAACCGACGGGCGGAGGATCAATTACCGGCTGACGGAAAAGGGGATGGACCTGGCTCCGGTGCTGTTGGACCTGCTGATCTGGGGTGCGAAATACGAAAAGACCGGACTGTCCTGCGCGATGGTGGACGCAATGGCCAGGGACCGGGACAGAGTACTGGCGGAAGCGTGGCGCCGCTGGCGGGAGCGGGACCCGGAACCTTTGATCCCGCGAGGAGAGAGGGGATGAGCAGAGTAAGAGTACTGGCGGGCACGCGGAAGGGTGCCTTCATTATCGAGTCGGACGGAAAACGCGAGAAGTGGGATATCAGCGGCCCCCACTTCGCGGGCTGGGAGATTTATCACGTCAAAGGATCTCCGGCCGATCCGAACCGGCTCTATGCCTCGCAATCGAGCGGGTGGTTCGGACAGGTGGTGCAGCGTTCGAACGACGGCGGCAAGAACTGGGAAGCGGTGGGCAACAAGTTCGTGTACGAGGGCGTACCCGGCACTCATCAGTGGTATGACGGCACACCGCACCCCTGGGAGTTTAAGAGAGTCTGGCACTTCGAACCTTCGCTCACCGATCCGGATACGGTGTACGCGGGAGTGGAGGACGCCGCGATTTTCCGTTCCACGGACGGCGGGCAGACCTGGAACGAAATGGCGGGATTGCGCGGCCACGGCACGGGTCCGCAGTGGCAGCCCGGCGCGGGCGGGATGTGCCTGCACACCATCCTGCTCGACCCGGCGAACGCCGCACGCATGTACATCGCGATCTCCGCCGCGGGCGCATTCCGCAGCGACGACTGCGGCCAGACATGGACCCCGATCAACCGCGGGCTGCGTTCCGAGTACATTCCCGATCAGGATGCCGAGGTGGGCCACTGCGTGCACCGCATTGCGATGCACCGCGCGCGACCCGACGTGCTCTTCATGCAGAAGCACTGGGACGTGATGCGCAGCGACAACCGCGGCGACCTGTGGCACGAAGTCAGCGGCAACCTGCCCACCGATTTCGGTTTCGTGATCGATGTCCACGCCCACGAGCCCGAGACGGTCTACGTGGTGCCGATCAAGAGCGATCGCGAGCACTTCCCGCCGGATGGAAAGCTGCGCGTTTACCGCAGCCGGACGGGCGGCAACGAGTGGGAGGAGCTTGGGAAAGGGCTGCCGGAGAGCAACTGCTACGTCAACGTGCTCCGCGACGCCATGGCGGTGGATTCACTCGATTCCTGCGGCATCTACTTCGGCACAACCGGCGGGCAGGTCTATGCTTCTTCCGATGCGGGCGACCGGTGGGCCCCGATCGCCGAGCATCTTCCCGCCGTGCTCTCGGTTGAGGTCCAGACGCTGCCGTGATCCGGGTGGTGCTTCCGGCGCATCTGCGCATCCTGGCGAAAACCGGCAGCGAAGTCAAAGTGGAAATCGAGGGCCGGGCTACGCTCGGCTCCGTCCTCGATGCACTCGAAGCGGCGTATCCGGTTTTGGGCGGGACCATCCGCGATCACGCTACCAGGCAGCGGCGACCGTATGTCCGCTTCTTTGCGTGCCAGGAAGACCTCTCGCACGACCCGCCCGATACGGTCCTGCCGGACGCGGTCGTATCGGGCGCGGAACCTCTCCTGATCGTGGGCGCGATTGCCGGCGGCTAGCTCGCGGCGCCCGCGGCCGCGAAACATCGCCCCACAACGTCACGGGCTTCCTGCTGAATCGCGCGCAAGTGCTCCACGCCCGCGAAACTCTCGGCGTAGATCTTGTAGACGTTTTCGGTTCCGGAGGGCCGCGCCGCGAACCAGCCTCGCCTGGTGGCCGCTTTCAAACCGCCGAGCGGAGCACCGTTGGCGGGCGCCGTGGTCCACATCCCCACGATCGGATCGCCGGCCAGTTCTTTGGCATCCACCTGCCCGGGCGAGAGTTTCTGCAGCACGGCCTTCTGCGCGGGGGTGGCAGGCGCATCGATCCGCTCGTACACGGGTGCTCCGAAGCGCTCGGTCAGTCCGCGATAGAGTTCGGCGGGATCCTTGCCGGTTCGAGCCAGGATTTCGGCAGCCAGCAGGCCCATCACCAGTCCATCTTTATCGGTGGTCCACACCGTGCCGTCCATGCGGAGGAAGGATGCACCCGCGCTCTCTTCGCCGCCGAAGCCTAGTGAGCCGTCGATCAGACCGTCCACGAACCACTTGAAGCCCACCGGCACTTCCACCAATCGGCGGCCGAGGTCGGACGACACGCGGTCGATGATGCTGCTCGAGACCATGGTCTTGCCGACTCCCGATGTCGCCGCCCACCCCGCCCGGTGCGAGAAGAGATAGGAAATCGCAGCGGCGAGGTAGTGATTCGGATTCATCAGCCCGGCGCTGCGCGTCACGATTCCATGCCGGTCGTGATCGGTGTCGCAGGCGAAGGCCACGTCGAACCGGTCCTTCATTTTGATCAAGCCGGCCATGGCGTAGGGCGACGAGCAGTCCATCCGGATTTTGCCGTCCCAATCGAGCGTCATGAAGCGGAACGTGGGATCCACATCGGCGTGCTCGATGGTCATGGACAGCCCGTATTTTTCGGCGATCCGCGCCCAATAACGGACTCCGGCGCCGCCCAGGGGATCGGCGCCTATGGAGAGCTTCGCATCGCGGACGACGGCAAGGTCCACCGCCGAGCCGAGATCGTTGACATAGTTCGAAATGTAATCGAAACGCCGCGTGCCTTCCGCTTTCAGCGCCCGCTCGTACGTGCACCGCCGGATGGCCCGGAGTCCACCCGCGAGGAGTTCGTTGGCTCGATTCTCCACCCATTTGGTGGCGCTCGTATCCGCGGGGCCGCCGTTGGGCGGGTTGTATTTGAAGCCGCCATCCATCGGAGGGTTGTGCGACGGCGTGATGACGATCCCATCGGCGAGGCCGTTGGCCCGGCCCGCGTTGTAGGTAAGGATGGCGTGCGAAAGCGCCGGCGTGGGCGTGTATCCCAGGTCCTGATCGATCCGGACCGCCACTCCATTCCCGGCCAGCACCTCGAGCGCCGTCGCGAACGCCGGCTCCGAGAGTGCGTGGGTATCCTGCGCCAGGAACACAGGACCGTCTACGCCGTTTTGCGCGCGGTACTCGCAGATGGCCTGCGTGATCGCCAGGATGTGGTCTTCGTTGAACGACGCCGAAAACGAGGAGCCGCGGTGGCCCGATGTGCCGAAACTCACCTTCTGCGACGGCACGGAAACATCCGGCTTCCCGGCGTAATAGGCAGTCACCAGTTTGGCGACATTCACCAGTTCTGAGGGTGCCGGCGGCTGGCCGGCCTGCGGATGGATCGCCATACTTAGTCGAGATCGATGTCGCGCTTGGGCGGCGTCAGGTCGGGATTCTCTTTGGCCCGCTTGAACAACTCGTCGAACTTCTTCTCGAGTACACGTCCGTGCGACTTTTCCGCTTCGAATTGTTTGCGGAAGAGTTCTTCGCGGCGGGCGCCCTCGCCTTTCAGCTTGGCGACTTCGGAGGCAAGATCCTCGATAATGGGCGGCTTCACGGGAACGGTGTGGGCGATGACCGCGCGGGTTTCGGGATCGATTTTGAGAGTCGCCTGACAGCAGGGACACGCGACCTCGAACATACCTTGAGCCATACCTTTATGGTAAGCGAATCGATGGGCACCCCGTGCGAAAAACGCGGGTTGCCCATCGGCTGCTACAGCCCATGGAGAGACGGTTGTGAAGGGTTTCGATGGACTTCTAGGAGGCTTTTATGCGAGGTGACTGATTAGGCGGGAGACATAAGCGAGGGTCAATCGTCTCTCCGTGGGTCTGTGATTGCGTAGTCACGCCACTAATAGAGCAATCCCCTGACCAATCGAAAACGTCCCCGAAATCAGCGAGATGAGAGCCTAAAAACGACCATGCGTGTGCAAAATTGGCGGGAGCGTGTCAATTCTCTGTCCAGATTCGGACACGGCTCCCGCCGGCACAGCGTAAAAGTTGCTAGCGGTTGGCGGGAGGCTGCACGTCCACCGGAATGGCGCTCGGCGGCCGCGAAACCAGGCCCCGGTAGGCTTCGTCGAGGGAGATGTTGTTGTCGTTCAGGATCTGCCCGGTCGAGCGCTGCAACTCCACCTGAGCGTTGACGTAAGTGGCTTTCGCCGTGACCTCGTTCGACTCCGCCGCGGTGAGCGCCTGTTGATCCTGGATCACGTTGTAAATGGTCGAAGCTCCTAACGCGAGCTTCTTCTGCTCGGCATCCAGCGTCTCCGCCTGAAGCGCCGTCTGCTTCGCGGCCGCCTGGTACTGGGCGCGCGCCTGGGTCAACGAGATGACGGCGTTTTGAACGTCCACCCTCACCTGGTTCTCGAGGCGCTGCAAGCCGAGCTGCTGCTGGCGGTAGGTCAGTTCGTCATTGATCACTTGAGCCTGTGCCGCGCGGTTGCGGATCGGGATATTGAGGTTAACGCCGAAGGAGTAGTTGGGAAAATTGCGGGCGAACAGCTGCGATAGGACGGTTGAGTACCCGCCGATGAAGAACGGGTTATTGCTGTGCACCGTTCCGGGAGGGGCCGTTAGGCTGTTCGGCTGCCCGACCAGCGCGTTGTTGGAAAGATTCGCAACGACATCCAGCGTGGGCAGCAGCCCGTTTTTCGAGCCCCGGATCGTCAGCTGCTGGTTGCTGAGCTGGATCCGGCTCTGCGCCAGTTCCGGCCGGGACGAAATGGCCATGGCCATCAGGTCCTGTATCGGGGTCACCGGCTCCGCATCCGGTATGCGGATCTGGTCGGTCGGAATAATATGGGCGTCGGCGATCGAGGGACTGGCCACACCCGTCCGGCTCAGGGCCGTCTTGATGATCGTCTCCTGCTGCAATACGCGCGTCTGCGCGACCGTGAGTTGCTGCTCGCCGGCGGCAATCTGGGCTTCCGCGCGGGTCACTTCGATGGGCGCGAGGGTGCCGACTTCCACCTGGCGCTTGTTGTCCTCCCACAGCCGGGTGGCGGCGGCAACCGCCTCTTTGGCCACGCGCACCTGGTCGTTGAACGCAACCAGATTCCAGTACAGACTCATGACGGCGGCCACCGTGGTCTGCACCTGCAGCTTAAAGGTCAGGTCCGAAACTTCGCGGTTGTTCTTCGCGATGTGGATCTGGCGCGAGTTGACCGCCCAGCCAAACCCTTGGAGCAGGTGCTGGGTGAGGGAGAGCCCGAGGGACGAACTGGTCGAAGGATTGAAGTCGTTTCGGAAGTTGTTGCTGGTCGATCCGTTGTTGTTCAAGCCCAGCCCCACGACGGTGCCGGTTAGGAACCCCTTCTGAACCCCGAAGTTCGCAATCTGGCTGTTCGTAACGAGGAAATTGGTTCCCGTGATGAACGCGCTGCTTTGGGGCGAAGTAGCATGCCCCCAGCTCAGGGCCCCGGTCAGAGCCGGGTCGAGACTCGGGACAGCCGGGCCGGAAGATTGGAGCACGCTGCCTCCCACCGCGGACGAGGTCCCGCTGCTGGCTTGCGAAGCGGCGCTCTGGCTGCCGCCGGGGGTGGTTCCGGAACTGGTGACCGAGGCGCTGCTCGGCCCCGCGGTTACGGAAGTGGAGACGCCGCGCGCAAAGCTCCCGGCCTCGGCTTGTAAGACCAGGGCGTCGGCGATACGCGGCCCGTAGCGCTGAATGGCGATGTCCAGGTTGTTCTCCAGCGCCAGCGCGATCGTATCCTGAAGCGATAGGTAAAGATTCCCGCCGCGCAAAAGTGACTCGAGCCGGTTGGAGTTGCCGGTAACCGGCGGTGGAACGGAGGGGGCCTGATAGGGGGCCGTGAAGCCGCCGAGCGGACCCTGGGGGCCGCTTACGACGGGGGCTGTGCTTTGCGGGGCCGGAGCGCCGGGTGAGCCGGAGGGCTTATCGGCAGCGAACCCGGCAGTAGGCACTGCCACGAGAAGCGTACACAAAACGGCGAGATACTGTTTTACGCGGTGCATCGAGACCTTCCTCGGAAGCTCTATTTAAGTTCAATGGTATAGTAGGCGTTTGTGACGCCGCAAGCCGCATCTATTCTCGAGTTGTTCGAATCCACGGGCGCATACCTCAAAGGCCATTTCCGCCTGACCAGCGGGCTGCACAGCGGAGAGTACCTGCAATGCGCGCTTGTCCTGCAGCACCCCCGGGCCGCCGAGCATCTGGGACGCCTGCTGGCGAGTGAATTTCAACGGATGGCCGGCTCCCGAAAAATCGAAGTCGTGGTGTCCCCGGCCCTCGGGGGCGTCATTATCGGCCACGAAGTGGCGCGCGCCCTCGGAACGCGATTCCTGTTCACGGAGCGCGACCCGGCCACTAAACAAATGGGCCTTCGCCGCGGTTTCACGACCGGCGCGGGAGAGGCGGCCGTCGTGGTGGAAGATGTAATCACCACCGGGGGCAGCACGAAAGACGTAATCGACGTCCTCAGGGCGTCCGGCACGGACGTCCTGGCAGCAGGGTCCGTTATCGACCGGAGCGGCGGCAGGGCGGACGTCGGCGTGCCGCGGATGGCGCTCGCCACGTTGCAGGTCGCGGCCCATTATCCGGAACAATGCCCCCTGTGCGCTCGCGGAATTCCCGTGGTTAAGCCCGGCTCGCGCCCCGTCTGATGCGCCGTATTCGATTCGAGGTGGCCTATGACGGCACCGGATTCCATGGCTGGCAGGTGCAACCCGGCCTGCCCACGGTCCAAGGGATTCTTGAAGAGATTGTCTCCGGGCTGGAGGGAAGCCCGGTCCATGTGGCGGCGTCGGGGCGCACCGATGCCGGAGTTCATGCGCTGGCCCAGGTAGCGGCATTCACGATTTCCAATCCCATACCGCTCCCGAACCTGCGCCGGGCCATCAATCGCCTGCTGCCGCCCGCCATTCGCGTGAGGTCGGGCGAAGAAGTCCATCCCGACTTTCATCCGCGCTTCGACGCCAAAGCTAAGATTTACGAATACCGCATTGTACGGAGCGAAGTCTGTAGCCCTTTTGAGTGGCCTTACGTCCACCACTACCCCTATCCGCTGGATGAAAACCGCATGGCGCGGCTGGCCTCGGTGTTCGCGGGAGAGCACGACTTCACCGCATTCGCGGCGTCCGACGGTCGCGACGCCGAGGGGAAGTCCAGGGTTCGGACCGTGTTCTCCTCAGTGCTGGAGCGCAGGGAAGAACGCCTGATCTATCGTGTGCGGGGCAGCGGGTTCCTGAAGCACATGGTCAGGAATATGGTGGGAACGCTGATCGAGGCGGGCAGGGGGAACATTGAAAGCCTGGAGGCGCTGCCGGAGAAAAGCGGCCCGACAGCGCCCGCCAAGGGTTTGTTTCTGGTTAGCGTGGAGTATTGAAGCTCTCCCCGCCGAAAAGCGGGCGGAGCCGGCGATACTCCGCCGGCCCGTCCGGAAGTGAGAGGACTACCGCGGGCAACCCAGTCCGCTGATGTTCAGCGACTGAGCGCTCTGGAGGTTGTTGACCATGCCGGGCATCTGCCCGCCGCTCGGAATGAACCACACCGCGACACGGCGGAGCTCTTCGTTGCTGCCTCCACCGGTTACCGAAGAACTGCAGAAGCCGGGCTCGAAGCTCACGCCGTTTTCGCTGGTGGCATCGCCTTGCACGAGCACCTGCGACTGCGGAACGGCCATGCAAACGCCAGTTCCGGCGGTGATCACGGCGGCCGCATTCGCGACGCGCTTCATATCGAGGTTGGCCACGGTCTCGTCGGGAGCTTCGTTGCCCACCATCACGATTTTACCGTTCGGGTCCTTCTCCACGTAAGCACGCAACTGTTCGAGCAGAACGCGCTTGCCGCAGTTGTTGACGCGAGCGGAGTTGCGGTTGAAGAGAACGTCAGGCAGGCGGACCGGAGCGATGGTCGCCGGCTTGATCACGTCGATAGTCGTGGTCGCGGTGCCGTTGCTGGTGCAATCGGAAGCGGTCGCCGTAACCGTGACGGTCTTGTGCTGCTCGGTATTGCTGTTCGGGTTGAACTGGATACCGGTGGATTCGAACTGGTTGCCGTTGACCGCGCCTTCCGAAGCGGTGTAAGTCGGGGTCTGGATGGCGCATTTGCCGCACTGGCCCTGGAAGTTCGACGCCAGCGTGGCGGTCTGGCCGTATTCGATCTGCGCCGGCGAGGCGGTGACGTTGCCGGTCGGAGGCGTGTACGGCAGAACCGTAATGTTGGTGTCCGCCTGCGCGGGGTTGAAGTTCGGGCCGTTGGCCGAGATGCTGATCCTATAGGTGCCGGGCTGGCGGCCTTCCGTACCGAACGAGAAGCTCTGGCCCTGGCTGGTCGGCTGGCCGTTCACGAACCATTCATAGTGCAGGGCGGCCGGGCTGGCGCCGGCAACGGTCGGAGTCACGGTGACGGTATCGCCGGGGCAAACCTGGGTGGAGCTCGGCGTCAGCTGCAGCGACATCGTCTGTTTCGGAATCTGCCTGGCGGCCGGAGGAGGCGGCGGAGCCACGTGCTTCTCGCCGCCGAACAGGAACGAGATACCGCCGGTGTACCGGAAGGTGTTCTGCATGCGGTCGGCTGTGTTGCCCAGATCCTGGACCCGGGTTTCATAATAATCGACCTCCGCGGGCCGGAAGCTGATGTGCTTGGTGAGCTTGATATCGATGCCGCCGCCGGCGAGCATCGCGAAGCCGTTCTGATGCGAAGTGATCCGGCCCTGAATGGGAGTTCCGGGCGGCAGCGCCAGAATCGAGGAGCTGGTAGGAAACGTCACGCCCGGGATCGCTGCTGGAGTGAAGCCGGAAACGGGACCGCTAGCCGAATAATAGGCGCCGCCAAACAGCGCCTGGACGAACGGCGTGAAGCGCGACCAGTGGCGAATGCTGACGCGAGGTCCGAAGACGTAGTTCCACGTATTGTTATCAATCGCGAAACCGCCAAAGGAACCGTTGTGCAGTACGCCGAGGTCAGCGACGCCGCTGACCCATTTATTGAAATTGTAGACGAGCTGCATATTGCCGCCGCTCGCTCGAAAATTCGGAAGTTCTTGACTTGGATAGGTACGCGCGTAATCGTAACCGAAATATGTCTGGAACCTAGGGACTTGCTGTGCGGCCGCCAGCGAAACGGAGAGCAAGGCGGCGCCGATAAGCGTGAAACACTTCTTCATAGCGAGATCTTCTCCTTGTGGGACAACATCAGGTACAACCTGAATCCCGGGCCACGTTAGACCCTCACGGACTGAACCAGTCCGGTAATTGACCCCTGTGAATTGCTGATCGTCGGCAAGCCGCCGGAGTTAGATTTTTTTTGTGTGCTACTGCATGCTGGAACCCGAAAGGTCGCTGGTAGTACATTCATGAGATGACCCGCCGAAGTTTCTTCGAGATAGCCGGCGCGGCCGCGGCTGCGCGCGGAGTTAACGCACAATCGCGACAGTCCCGGCCGAACGTCCTGTTCCTGATGACGGACCAGCAGCGCGGAGACTGCCTCGGCGCCGCCGGGAACCACGTGATCCGGACACCCAATCTCGACCGGCTCGCGCGCGAGGGTGTGCGTTTCAGCAGGGCGTATTCGTCCACTCCCACGTGCACTCCGGCGCGCACCGCGCTGCTGACCGGGCTCTCGCCATGGCACCACGGGATGCTGGGGTATTCGAACATCGCCGAGCGGTATCCGCTGGAGAAGCCGCGCGCCATGCGCGATGCGGGCTATTACGCCGCCACCATCGGCAAACAGCACTACTCTCCGATGCGCAACGGGCACGGGTACGAGCGGATGATTCTCGACGAGCACTGCCCGTGCGGAAACGGACCGGCCGCACTGGCGGAGGCCGAGCGCCGCGGGCCGGTGGAGCGGACCGATTACGAAGCCTGGTTCTGGTCGGAAGCGCCCACCCTCGATCCGCATGCAACCGGGCTCTGGTGGAATGACTATGCCGCGCGGCCTTTCGCCCTTCCCGAGAGGCTGCACCCCACTACCTGGACCGGCGACACCGCGGTTCGTTTCCTGAACACCTACAATGGCCGCCGGCCGTTTTTTCTGAAGATTTCCTTTATCCGGCCCCACAGCCCGTATGATCCGCCGGGACGCTACATGGAGATGTATGAGAACGCCGATCTGCCGCCCGCGCATGCAGGGAAGTGGGCGGCGCGCTACGAAAGCCGGAACAGCGATCGCAGTGACATCTGGCGCGGGAAACTTCCGGCGGCAACGATCCGGCGGTCGCGGCAGGGCTATTACGGCTGCATCACTCAGGCGGACGCTCAGATCGGCCGCATCCTCGAAGCGCTCGACCGCCGCGGGTGGACCGAGGAAACGCTCATCGTTTTCACCTCCGACCACGGCGATATGACGGGGGACCAGAACCTGTGGCGCAAATCGTATGCTTACGAGCCCTCCGCCCACATCCCGATGCTGATGCGCTGGCCGTCAGGAATGCTGGCCGCGGAGCGCGGACGAGTGATGTCTCAACCGGTGGAACTGCGCGATATTTTCCCGACGTTCCTGGATGCCGCCGGCGTCACGCCGTCCCGTCCCCTCGACGGGAGCAGCCTGCTCCAGTTGGTGAAGTCCGGCGGCGCCGGATGGCGGGAATTCATCGACCTGGAGCACGATATCTGCTACGACCGTGCGAACCACTGGAACGCGCTGACGGACGGCCGCTCGAAATACATCTTCCATGCCCTCGACGGCGAGGAGCAGTTGTTCGATCTGGAGCAGGACCCGCATGAGCTGACGGATCTCGCCCCACTGACCGGGTATGAGGCGGAGTTGCGCCGGTGGCGGCAGCGCATGGTCGCCCATTTCGAGGAGCGGGGCGAACCGTTTCTGCGAAACGGGAAGCTGGCGCCGCGGCCGGAAAGCATGGCGCATTCGCCTCTTTTCCCGCGAAATTCAGGTATTATGTAGCCTGCACGACGTTAGGGATTGGATATGAGCTTCTTCTCCAAGCAGTTTATCGATGTCATTCAATGGACCGAGACGGGCGATACCGTGCTGGCCTGGCGCCACCCGATGGAGGACCAGGAAATCCAGACCGGCGCCAAACTCACGGTCCGCGACTCCCAACTGGCGCTGTTCGTCAATGAAGGCCAGATCGCCGACGTGTTCGGGCCGGGCCTGTACACGCTGAGCACTAACACCCTGCCGCTGCTGACGAACCTGCTGAATTGGGACAAGATGTTCAAGTCCCCGTTCAAGTCCGACGTGTATTTCTTTTCGTCGCGGCTGCGGATCGATCAGAAGTGGGGCACGGCGACACCCATCACGATTCGCGACCGCGAATTCGGCGCCGTGCGAATCCGCGCGTACGGGATCTATGCCTTCCAGATCGCCGATCCGAGAATTTTCTATCAAAAAGTGAGCGGGTCGCGCGGCACGTACCTTCTGAGCGAACTCGAAGGGCAGTTGCGGAACACGATCGTCGGGACCATGACGGATGCGTTCGGCAACGCGAACGTCAACTTCATCGATATGGCCGGCAGCCAGGCGCACCTCGCGCAGACCATGCTGGCGGCGCTGCGCCCGGTTTTTGGCGGATTGGGGCTGTCGCTCGACAGCTTCGTGGTGGAGAATATCTCGCTCCCGGAAGAGCTGCAAAAGATGCTCGACCAGCGGATTGGGATGAATATGCTCGGCGACATGAACCGCTACACGCAGTTCCAGGTAGCTCAGTCGATGCCGATCGCGGCGGCGAACGAGGGCGGCGGAGCGGCCGGAATGGGAGTCGGGCTTGGCGCGGGGATGGTGATGGCCCAGCAGATGATGAACGCCATGAAGCCGGTCGCGCCTCCCGAGCCGCCGGCCGCAGCAGCAGCACCGCCGCCGGCCGCACCGCAAAGCGGCGGCGCGCCCGCCGCAAGCGGCGCCACCAAATTCTGTATGAGCTGCGGCAAGTCGATCCCGAAACCGGCGCGTTTCTGCCCGGAATGCGGCGGCGCGCAACAGTAGGCTAAGACCGTCGCCGGATGTCGTGGCGCGGACACTCGTGCCTGCTGCGCTCCGACTCATGGGGGCGCCTGGTGTTGTGCTCCGGCAGCACGGGTCCAGACAAGTCTCGGCCGTTGTACGAGACCCTTGCGTTCCGTACACGTTATTGCGGCTCCGAATCGCGGATACGGCCCTCAATCAACGGGAGCAGCGACTGGCCTGGCCGGACCCTGCGGCGGCCCGCAGGTATCGCGGATGGAAGCCGGCCCCTAAGCGCTGCGGCGTCAGCCAGATCTATGTTCACCGCGGTTGGCCTTGAATAAAGCGGAACTCACCGTGATTCCGGTCGGAGATCACGCCAAAGACGCCGAACACCTGATCAGTCCTCAGGAGCGCCTGCACGTCGCCATGGCGCTGCAGTAAGCTGCGCTTCGTGCTCTCCCCTAACCTGCGATCAACTCGCAGCCCGGCCGCGGCACCCGGGCAATTAATAAGCCCGGGCCGCTTCGAGACCATCTGCAAGGTAAGGGCAGAGTGACGGCCGGAGCGCAGGACCCCGGGGTGGGGATATCCGGCCACTGGTCGCTACTGAAAGGATCATTCATGTCGAAGGAATTCAAGGGTGTCATTAATCTGGACGTTCGAGACTCAAATCCCGATTGGGAGCCATATCTCCCGCCCGCGGCGGCACCCGGCTCGCCCAATGTCCTGTAACGTCGTCGTCGATGACACCGGAATCGCTGCCTGGGACACGTTCGGAGGCTTGATCGAGATGCCGAATCTCAATCGAATTGCCAGGCGCGGATTGAAATACACGAACTGGCACACCACCGCACTTTGCTCTCCCACGCGTTCCTGCTTCATGACCGGCCGCAACGCCCATATGAACGGCATGGCCTGCATTACGGAGGGAGCCAACGGATTTCCGGGCGCGAACGCGGTGATCCCGCCCACAAACGGCACCCTCGCTGAAATGCTGGTGGAAAACGGGTACAGCACATTCTGCGTAGGCAAATGGCATCTGACGCCCGAGACAGAGCAGCATATGGCTGCCAGCCGCCGAACTTGGCCGCTGGGACGCGGGTTCGAGCGCTATTACGGCTTTTTGGGCGGCGAGACCAACCAAGAGGTCCGCCCCACTTACTACGCTGAGACCGTGACCGGAAAACCCGGTGGGGCAGGCCTCCTGGCCTGCCCGGTTTTGACTTTATGGCTTATCACGAAATAACCATGCCATTCCGGGGACGCCGCGAAGCATGAATCCGGAGGCCCCGTTAAGCCGCGACCAGCAATTCATGACGCCTTCGGAGAGGGCGTTCACTACCAGCGCGTCGAGGTGGCGTTCGACCAGCGCCTCATTGTCCTGGCTTCCCCCTCGAGGTGGGAGAAGACCGACTGAATGGCTACGCGCCCCGGGCCGATGAGCCGTACCCAGATATAACGGTTGCTCCAGGCGCGCCACATGGAAAAGATCCCGCCGGGCTCTTCGAAATGCAGGTGCATCTGCACGGTCGGGTCCTTGAACACGAGCGCCGTGGGCTTTACCAGGATGGTTTCGCCATAACCGAGTTGCCGCTCGAAAATATTGCCGCCGGCGTGCAGCAGCAGTAGTCCCGGGCTCTGCGGGGCGGAGAACCGGTCCATGAACCGGCCGACGGGGTAATGGTATTCGGTCTCATCGCCGTTCTGCGTCTCGAACCAGATCCCGGGGTCGAACCAGTCGTAGCTGACGCTCGATGTGGCAGCCAGCAGCATGTGCTCCCGTACGTCCACGGATTGACCGGCTTGCAGGCAGATGGGGATGAGTTCGCCGGGGTCGTCCTTCGAGAACGCGATGTGCCCGGGACCCTGGGCTTGGGTCATGATCAGCGGCAGGCCGGCAAACATCCGCTTCCACCCGCCCCTCAGCGACATAGTCGTGACGTTGACCTGCGGGTCTTTCCAGAGCAGCACGTGGTGCGTGAAATAAACGCTATCGGCCGCCGCCAGGTTCATGTCGGCCACGGGAACATACGTCCCCTCGATCTGGCAGGACGAATTGCCGATCTGGAGCTTGGCCATGTCCTTGCGCGCGGGCATTTCGATCCAGCCGCCGCCCGTCCTGCCGGCCGCTAACCGGAGCGTCGCGCCGCAGCGGGGGCAGGCAGGCTGGGATGAATCGACCGTCGCGCCGCACCAGTCGCAGCGGCCCGCGGCCATCGGCGCCGCCGCGGCCTGTGGCACAGCGTGATGCTGCGGCGCGGGCGCCTGCGGAGGCGGAGCGGGTGGAGCCGCCGCCGCCGGGGGGGCGGCCGCCACGAGGGGAGCCGGCGGCGCCGAGTGCTTTACCGGCTGGCCGCAGTTCCGGCAGAAGTTCTGGCCTTCCAGAATCGGGGTACCACAGCTTACGCAGAACATGATGGTTACTCCGTGTGGTGGTGCACGTACATCGACTGAATGCCGACCCGGCCGGGCCCGGTCATCCGCGCCAGGCTCATAGTGGTGCCGCCGAAGAATCCGGTGCCGAGCTTCTGGAATTCCACGTTCATCGTGACGGAGGAGTCCTTATATAGGAATGCGCCGGGCTCCAGCATGATGCTCTCGCCGGGACCGAGTTTCCGCTCGAAGACGTTGCCATATCCGTGCAGGATGAGGAGACCGGGGGCGCCGGTCGTCACGAAGCGGTCCATGTACATGCCCTGGCCGCCGAACAGGATATTCGACAGTCCCTTCACGCGTATGAAAGAGTACGCAATCTGGTGCGAGGACAGCAGGAACGCGTGCTCCCGGACATCCAGTTCCATGCCGGGATGCAGCGGCAGCACGACCAGTTCGCCGGTCGCGTCCCGCGAAAACGCGATGCGCCCGGGGCCCGTCGCCACGCTGATGATGAAAGGCATGCCCGCGAAAGCGCGCTTCATGCCGCCCGGCAGCGGCATCACCGCCATCGGCACCCGCTCCTCCTTCCACAGCATCACGTGATGCTCGAAGAAGATGGAGTCGCTGGGGCCCAGGTTGATCTCCGCGGTGGGGACGATCTCGCCTTCCACCTGGCAGGTGCTGGCGTTGAAATGGATCTCGGTCATGTCGCGGATGCGGGGCGCCTCGCGCCACCCGGACTCGCTGACCAGGTTGCGAATATCGAGGGGCGCCCCGCAGGCGCGGCATGCCAGGGCAGCCTTCTCGTTCATGCTCTGGCACCACTGGCACTGGATCCGTTCGAAGGCCTCGGCGGCAGGACTGTGAGCGGCGTCGGTCATAGAGGGGGATTATATCGTAGCGGGCTAGCGGGATGGTGAACGCGAGCGAACGCGGGGCGTGCGCGTGCGCGGTGTGCGGCTTGCGCCGAGCGTGCGCGGTGTGCGGCTTGCGCCGAGCGTGCGCGGTGTGCGGCTTGCGCCGAGCGTGCGCGGTGTGCGGCTTGCGCCGAGCGTGCGCGGTGTGCGGAGCGAGCGCGGGGCGTGCGCACGGCTTGCGCCGAGCGTGCGCCGAGCTTGCGCCGAGCGTGCGCGGTGTGCGGAGCGAGCGCGGGGCGTGCGCACGGCTTGCGCCGAGCGTGCGCCGAGCGTGCGCCGAGCGTGCGCGGTGTGCGGAGCGAGCGCGGGGCGTGCGCGGGGCTTGCGCGCGGCTTGCGCCGAGCGTGCGCGGTGTGCGGAGCGTGCGCGGTGTGCGGAGCGAGCGCAAGCGAGCGCGGGGGCGTGCGCGCGGCTTGCGCCGAGCGTGCGCGGGGCCAGCGCGGGCGAGCTTCCGCTCGCTTGGACAGGCCAGGAGGCCTATCCTACTGTTGCTTCGCTTCCAGTTCGGCCCAGCGGCTGTAGAGCGATTCCACGAGCGCTTCGGCCGTCTTCAGCTTCTCGTAACAGGCGTGCAGGCGAATGGGATCGGATACCGCATCGGGCGACTGCATCTCGGCACGGATCGATTCCGCTTCCTGTTCGGCTTCGAGAATCTTGGCTTCCATCTGTTCCCATTCCCGGGCTTCCAGGTAGCCGAGTCTCTTCCTGGCAGTGGACGGCGGAGGAGGAGCGGCTTTCGGCTTCTCGGTTTTCGGCTTCTCGACCACTTGCGCCTGCTCCCATTGCCAGTAATCGGCGAACAATTCGGCGCCGCCGCGTCCGTCCAGACCGAGCACGGCGGTCGAAACGCGGTCGAGCAGAAAACGGTCGTGCGTCACCAATACCAGCGCTCCGGGAAAATCGGTGAGACTGTCCTCCAGCACTTCGAGCGTGGGGATATCGAGATCGTTGGTCGGCTCGTCCATCAGCAGCAGGTCGGCGGGTTCGAGCATCAGCCGCGCGATGAGCACGCGGGCCTGTTCGCCCCCCGAGAGACTGGAAATCGGACGCTCCAGCTGCCCCGCATCGAAGAGAAACCGTTTGGCCCATCCCGCGACGTGGATGGGGCGGTCACGGAAGATCACGGTATCGCCATGCGCGCCGAGGCCCTCCCGCAGGGTCGCGTTCTGGTCCAACCGCTCGCGCGCCTGGTCGAAGTAAACCGTGCGGAGCAGCGGAGCGCGTTCCACGCTGCCGGAATCGGGCTCGAGTTCTCCATTGAGCACGCGCAGCAACGTCGTCTTTCCGGTGCCGTTCAGGCCGAGCAGGCCCAGGCGCGTTCCGGGCGTCAACGTCAGGTTGAGGTCGCGGAACAACGTGCGGCCGCCGAGTTCTTTCGAGATGGCCTCTACCGATACCAGCCGTTTGGTGCGCCTCTCCGTGGCGGTGAAGTCGATCTGCGCGGTGCCGCGGGGAGCCCGGGATTCCAGGTCGGAAAGCTCGCGGATGAGGCGCCCGGCCTCGTCGACACGAGCCCGCGATTTGCCGGTTCGAGCCTTGGCGCCGCGGCGCAGCCACTCCACCTCGCGCCTGACCTTGTTGGCGAGGGATTCCTGACGGTTCGACTGCGCCATCAGGAACTCCTCCTTCTTTTCCAGGAACTGGCTATAACCGCCTTCGACACGGAACAGACCTTCCGGGTAGACCCGGTTGATCTCCGCCATGTCATTCACCACGTTATCCAGGAAATAGCGGTCATGGCTTACGACCACGCTGGCGAACGACGCGGATTGGAGCAGCCGCTCCAGCCAGAGAATGCCCTCGATGTCGAGGTGGTTGGTCGGCTCGTCCAGAAAGAGCAGGTCGGGGGCGGCGGCCAGCTCGCGAGCGATCGCGAGCCGCCGCTTCCAACCGCCGGAAAGCGTCTCGACCGCGAGCGAACCATCGGTGAAGCCGGCCCGCCCGAGTGTCAGATTGATGCGGGCGGCGCGCTCCAAATCATCCAGGTGGTCGCCCTCGATGGCCTCCGCGATCACCGCGGCGGCGGTCATCCCGGGCGTGAAGCTGACCTGCTGCGGCACGTAGCCGATGCGCGTATTGCGCCGCATCGAGACCGAGCCCGAATCCGCCTCCAATTTGCCTGCGAGGATGTTCAGCAGTGTGGATTTTCCGGAGCCGTTCGGGCCGATCAGTCCCAACCGCTCGCCTTCGGAAACACCGAGCGAGATGTTCTCAAACAGGACCCGAGGTCCGAAGCTCTTCGATAACGCAGTACAGCTTTCGAGAAGGGCCATTATTCGTAGCGGAGAGCCTCGACGGGATCCAGCCGGGACGCCTTGACCGCGGGCCAGACGCCGAAAAACACACCGACCCCCACCGAGACAGTGAACCCGGTGATCAGCGCCCAACTCGGCACTTTCGAGGGCAGCGAGGGAACCAGCACGCCGACCAGCATCGTGATCAGGACGGCGATGAGGATACCCAGGATGCCTCCGGCGCCGGTGAGCGTCATGGCCTCCACCAGGAACTGTCCGATAATATCGCGCCGCCGGGCGCCCAGCGCTTTGCGAACGCCGATCTCGCGGGTGCGCTCCGTCACGCTCACGAGCATGATATTCATTACGCCGATGCCGCCGACCAGCAGGCCGAGTCCGGAGATCGCGATGGCGACCAGTCCGATCAGTCCCGTGATGCGGTCGAACTGTTGAATGATCTGGTCGGGCGTGGAAATGGCGAAATCGTCGGGCGCGTCGGTTGGAAGCCGGCGCAAGCGCCGCATCGTGCCTTCGATCTCCTCGTAGGCATCCTGCCGTTTGCCCGGCCGGGCCTTGGCGATGATCATGTAGCGATCTACCTGCGGGTAGCGGACCTCGGCGGTGCGGAGCGGAATCACCACGGCGTTGTCCATGCCGTTCTCTCCGAAAAAGCCGCCCTTGGCCTTGGCATACAGACCGATGATTGTGTACTCCGCGCCATCGACCGCCATCGTATTGCCGAGCGCGTTACCCGCAGGGTATAGCGACTCCGCAAGGTTGGCGCCGATCATGGCGACATGCGCGCCCCGCTGCTCCTCCTCCGGTGTGAAGTAGCGGCCGGCGTCGAAATCGCGCGGGGAAATATCCGCCATGTTCGAGGAATAACCGGAAAGATTGATGCTTTCCGATTCGTAGCCAGGTACGCGCGCTGTGATGGGGTTGCCGTCCACCACCGCGGGGATGTAGAGTTCGAGCCCGACATCCTGCACCGAGTCGCTGCACCAGCGCTTGATCAGGGCCGCGAACTCCGGCTTTAACGGCCGCCGCTTTCTCTCTTTTGGCGGCTCCATGCCGGGGTCCCCCGAGGTCTTGTATAGAAACACGTTGTCGGGGCCGAGCTCCTGGAAGAAGACCACCACGCCCTGCCGCAGGCCAGTCAGCAGCGACGCGACCGTGACTACAGTCGTGATCCCGATGACAATACCGAGGATGGTGAGCAGCGACCGGAAGCGGTGGGTCCATACTGCCTGCACCGCCATGTGCATGTTCTCGGTGGCGCTGATGTTCACGATTTACTCCGCACGAAGCGCCACCACCGGATCGAGTTTGGCCGCCCGCGAGGCCGGGTACCATCCGGACACGACCCCCACCACCGTGGAAACGCCCAGGGCAAGAACCACATATCCGGCGGTGATGTGAAGGGTGAGTTGGAAGATCTGGCCCAGGATCAACGTCGCCAGGGCCCCGAGCGCGATTCCGATCGCGCCGCCCGTCACCGACAGCACCACCGCTTCGATGAGCACCTGCAGCATGATGTCGCCGTGCCGCGCGCCGAGCGATTTGCGGATGCCGATCTCCCGGGTTCGCTCGGTCACGCTGACCAGCATAATGTTCATGATGACGATGCCGCCGACGACCAGTGAGATGCAGGTGACCGGCACAACCACCGCCGCGATCATCCCGAGCACCTGGTCGATAAAGCCGCGGATGGCATCGGGCGTCAGGGTGTCGAAATCGTCCGGCTGCCCCGGTTGAACGTGGAAATGAGAGCGCAGTGCGACCCGCGTTTCATCGAGCGCGCCGTTCAGGTCGAGCCCGCTCGAGGGCTTGGGGCGTCCGAAGAGCGCGAAACCCATGCCGGGTCCGTACAGGCGGTCGAAGGCAGTCGCCGGCATGTAGATCGAGTTGTCCTGGTCGCGGCCGAACGCGGAACCGAGGCGCTCCTGTACGCCGATCACAGTGAACTCCACACCCTCGATCCGGATGATCTGGTTGAGCGGCGATGTGTCGGGCGGGAACAAAGTCGAAAGGACCGTCTGCCCGATGACAGCGACCAGCTTGCGGGTGCGGTCTTCTTCGCCGGTGAAGAAGCGCCCGTCCACCACGACAATGTCCCGTATACTGGCCATGTCGGCCGAAACACCGAGAATCGAGGTGTCTTCGCAAATCTGGTTTTCCCGCTTTACGTCCGAGGTGTGCTGGCGGTAAGGGCTGTACAGCACCGTGTCGCCGTTCACCTCCTGCAGGAAGTGCGCATCGTCGCTCCGGATCGGCTTGTTGCGCTTCATCTTCTCAAAGTATTCGCGGCGGCTCAGCCGGCCGGTGGACGCAATCTGCGCTACCAGGAAGGATTCCGCGCCAAACGCTTTGGCGGTGCTCTCCTCGGCATAAACGCCCAGCCCGGAGATGGCGGAACCGACCATGATCACGCTGGCCACCCCGATGATGACTCCCAGCAGCGTCAGAAAGCTCCGCAGTTTATGCCCGCGGATGGAGTCCATCGCAAGCCCGAAGGCACTTTTGAACTGGTACCAGGAACGCGCTGAATCAGCGCCGGATCGGGACATTCTTTCCTCCAGGATAACGTAAGATGAAGGAGCCCACTTCGATGCCCATCCTCCGGCTTGCTTATGCGACGCAGTTCCTGATCGCGGTGATCGCAATTTTCGTGCTGTGGAGCGAAGTCGGCGGCCAGGCCCATCTCGACCTGATGCCCTGGTACTTGAAACTCGGGTTGGGCGGCGCCGCGGCATTCGCCGTCGTCAAAGCCACGGCGGCATCGGTCGAAAAGAAACAGGCCTGGAACGGCAGGACGCTGAAGTGGTTCGGAATCCTGTTGGCCCTACTGCTGGGCTGCGGCCTGGCAAGCTATTACGTCCATGTCTATGGGGAAGACGACCAGGACGACGGCAGCGACACCATCACCTCCATGCTGGCGGGTCAACCCTCGCGCCCAAACGCTATAGTTCCCCCAGGTTGCATAGAGCGCGCCGGCTAGCACGCTCCGCCCCTACCTCCGTCACCACGATCCGGTCTCCCTCGTGCAGGAACCGGCGCAGGATCTCTTTCAATTGCGCGGCCGAGTGGGTACTGTGCAGCGCCCATTGGCGATCCAGCACCTGGCACGCTTCGAAAGTGCGCAGCCGGGCGCGAAAAGACGCGTAGTCGCCTTCGTGGAGCAGGTCGCACGAGACCAGGTATAGCTTGAGTGACACGCCTCCATATTAGCGAACAAAAGGCGAACATGGTAGTTGTGGTAATCTGTGCTCTCATGCACAAATGCGTCTGGATCGCCTTGGCGGCGCTGTGCCCGCCTGCCGTTTTCGGATGGGGCACGGAAGGGCACGCTCTGATCGCCCGGATTGCGGAGGCTCAGCTGACGCCGGCGGCGCGACAGCAGGTCGCGCTGATCCTCGGACCGGGCAAAACCATCGTTTCCGTGGCAAGCTGGCCGGATGAAATTCGCCGCTCGCGCCCGGAGACCGCGACGTGGCACTACGTGGATATCCCGATCGACAAGCCCGGCCTCGATATGGCGCGAGACTGCCCGAAGGGCGAGTGCGTAATCGTTAAAATCGAAGAGTTCGAAAAGGTCCTGGCGAATCGTTCCGCGCCTCCGGAGCAGCGCCGGGAAGCGCTCATGTTCGTCATGCACTTTATCGGCGACATGCATCAGCCGATGCACGCCTCCAACAATGAGGATCGCGGCGGAAACAGCGTCACTGTGCAACTTGCCGGCCGCCGGACCAATCTCCACAGCCTTTGGGATTCCGGCCTGCTCTCCCGCATGGGCAAAGAGGACGACCTGGAGCCCGTCTGGGCCAAAGACTCGGCCAAACACGCCAGGAAGTGGTCCAAGGGATCGGTGGAAGACTGGGCCGGGCAATCGCACAAGGACGCGCAGAAGGTCGCGTACCGCAAGCTGCCGGCCGGTCAGCCCGTCACCGTCAATGCGGCTTATGAGAAGGCGGGCGACGCCCTGATCCGGATACAGATCGAAAAAGCAGGCGCGCGTCTTGCCGGCGTTTTGAACCGGATTCTGCAATAGCCGGCGTTTGCCGCGCGCGCACGCCGGTCTAGCAACAAGGGAGCGTCACGCTCGACGGCATCCCGGCACGAGTACCGGGATGGCAGCCTCAGAGGCCGCGCAGGTAACGGCACCGCCTTGCCGGTCCAAAAGCCACGGCGGTACACTTGCGGCAGAGGTAGTCATGTTCTGTCCCGAATGCGGCGACGAATTTCCGGGCGGCCTTACCGAATGCCCCGAGTGCGACGTTCCCTTGCTCGCCGGAACGCCGGAGCAGTTCAATCCGGCCGAACTGGTGATGGTTCTGGAAACCAACGAGCGGATTCACCTTGCCATGGCAAAGGGCCTGTTGGAACAAGCGGGGATTCCCTTTTTTGTGGGGGGACAGATCGCAACCCTGGTTCAGGACGTGGACGGATTCCTGCGCAAGTGGACAAGCGTTCAGGTGCCGCGAGACTGCGAAGAGGAAGCGCGGGAGATTCTGGAGCAATTGGGCAAACCCGTGCCGGGCTTCGACTACGACGACATCGCGTAGCGCTTCGACCTGTCCGGTTCAGCCCGACCAACCGAATGTGACCTCGCTTATCCGGCGCATCAAGTAAGAGTGTTCTGGATCGGTCTCGCCGGCTGGTATTGAAGCCGCCGGCTAAACCGGTCTTCGGGTGTTCGCCAAGGCTCATGAACAACTATCTGTGATCGCGATCACAGCCGGTGCTCCGGACAGAACACAAATATCGCACCCGCCCTGTAGTTGAATCCCGCTCCCGCCGGTCTTTGTACTGTCCGAATGACTTTTCCGGCGAGATAGTAATCGATCGCACGTCAGGTGAAGTGACTTTCCCGGCGTAACCGTATAACAGATACGCTCCTAGAGCTATTCTTCATCACCTCCGGCACTTCAGGAGCTGACGCTTACTGCATTGCGCTCAAAATGATTTCCGCGAAGCCGGTTTCTGAAATCCTGGCGAAACGCGCAGTCCACCGTCCTGATGAGCGGCGCTGGATGTGGCTCGCAACATGCCCGGCGTTGCTCTTTTTGCTGATGGGTGTACCCCTTCTGCAAAAGACCGGGCTTCACTATGACGCGAGCAGCGAACTTGCCTGTTTCTACCCGTGCTCAGTTCCAGTCTACCGGATGAGTTTCTTAGGCCACGCGGTTCCTGTTATGGTTCTCCAGTATCTTGGAGCATTTAAAGCCTGGCTCTACTTACCCGTCCTGAAATATCTCGAGGTCACCCCACTTATACTCCGACTTCCATTTCTCCTGTTCGGCTCCGCATCGGTCTGGCTATTCTTCGCCATTCTCAACCGGGTCTCCGGCAGGCGCGCGGCCATCATCGGAGCGCTGCTGCTCGCTACAGATGTCAGTTTTCTCGTGGCCACGAGCTATGACTTCGGCCCCATCGCGATGCTGCACCTGTTCTTCCTGGCGGGAATCTTCCTTTTGATCCGGTTCGACGAGACGAAACGCTCCATTTACCTCGGTCTTGCTTTCTTACTTTTCGGCCTCGCGTTTTGGCACAAGGCGCTGTTCGTTTGGATGTTCGGCGGCCTGATTGCAGGGTCTTTCGCGGCGTTCCCCAGGCGAGTGCTCCAGTACGCGACACCCCGCCATATCGGCGTCGCGGCGGGTTCGCTGCTGTTGGGCGCCATGCCCCTCGTCTACTACAATCTGGTCACCGGCGGCGCCACGCTGCACACCTCGAACGTGATGTCGGGAGCCGCGCCCGTCGCACAGAAGGTTCTCGTCCTCAAGAAGACGGTCGAGGGCTCGGTGCTATTTGGGTGGCTTACTGAAGACGGGTCGCCCGAAACGTCCGTCGCCCCCACCAGCCTGAGCGGGCGCCTCTCGGTTGCCTTGAGCCGCGTTGCGGGCGAGCGCCGGTCGAACTGGATGCTCTACGCTTTGGGGTTCTCTCTTTGCCTCGTGCCCTGGCTCTGGTTCACGCGGTCCCGCGCCGCTGCCGTCTTCGCCACAGTGTACCTTCTGGCCGCCTGGGCGCAGATGGCGATCCTGCCGAATACCGGGGCAAGCATGCATCATGTGATCCTGCTTTGGCCCGTTCCTCATTTCCTGATAGCAATCGCGTTCAGCGAACTCTACAGCCATGCGAACCGCGCCGGCGCTCGCATCCTGGCTGCCGGCGTCGTGGGTGTCGTCGCGGTCAATCTTCTTGTCGTCAACAACTTTTATACCGACCTGGTGACGCGCGGCACGACGACGCTCTGGACGGATGCCGTATACCCGTTGTCGCAGTATCTCGATTCAATTAACGCCGCAAACGTCGTTACGGTCGACTGGGGATACTCCACCACACTCTGCCTTCTCTCTGATGGTGAAATGCCGATCCGTGACGTGAGCTTTTCGCTTTTGAACCCTTCGACTGACGACGCCACGGGCATCCGCTCGCTGATGTCCCAACCGGGTTCGCTCTTTGTAGACCACACCAGCGATGGCGAACAGTTCCCCGGCGTTCGCGGCCGGCTCAGCGAAATCGCAGCGCAAGCGGGGTACGCGAAGGAGATCGTCGACGTCATTTACGACCGCAATTCGCGGCCGCGTTTTGAAATATCGCGCTACGTGACCGGAAGGTAACCGGCGGGCCATATGACGAACGTATCCATACTGATTCCCGCTTACAACGAAGTCGACCTGGTCCCGGCGGTAATCCAGAGAGTCCTGGCGGTCGATTTCGGCGCGGAGACTGCAATCGAAATCATCGCCGTAGACGACGGTTCGACAGATGGCACCGGCGAGATTCTCGAGGAACTCGCCGAACAGCATCCAGGACGATTGCGTGTGTTCCGCCATCCCGTGAACAAGGGAAAAGGGGCGGCTATTCGAACGGCGATCGCCAACGCCACCGGCGAGTTCGGGGTAGTCCAGGACAGCGATCTCGAATACGATCCCAAGGATCTACCCAACGTCCTGCGGCCACTGCTGGAGGGCCGCGCCGATGCGGTATTCGGATCCCGGTTCCTGGTGGCCGGCGAGCGGCGCGTCCTCTATTTCTGGCATTCCCTGGCCAACCGGGTGTTGACCACGTTCTGCAACGCCGTAGCCGATCTCAATCTGACGGACATGGAGACGGGCTACAAGGCATTCCGGATGTCGCTGGTGCGGTCGATTCCGCTCCGCTCGGAGCGTTTCGGGATCGAACCCGAACTGACAATCAAGCTCGCGCAGCGAGGCGCCGCGATTTACGAAGTGCCGATCAGTTATCGGGGCCGGACCTACGCCGAAGGCAAGAAGATCGGGCTACGGGATGCGCTGCAGGCCATCTGGGTCGTCGCCCTCTTCGGTTTGCAGCGGGATATCTACCAGGACCGCGGCGCACGGATTTTAGACGCCCTCGCGCGAACGCCCCGCTTCAACTCCTGGATGGCGGAAACGATCCGGCGCTATGTCGGGTCCAATGTCCTCGAGATTGGGGCGGGAATCGGCAACCTGACGCAACACCTGTCGCCGCGGCGCCGTTCCTATATTGCGAGCGACATTGACGGCGAACACCTCGCCCGGCTTTCGGTAAGGTTTCAAGGTAAACCGAACGTAGAACTCCGGCGATGCGACCTGGGCGCAGCGGAGGATTTCCGCGAGTTGGAGGGGATCGCCGATACGGTAATCTGCCTCAATGTGCTGGAGCACGTCAGGGACGACCGCGCCGGATTAGCCAACATCGCCGGCGCGCTCGCTCCCTCCGGGCGGGCGATCGTTCTTGTCCCGCAAGGCCAATCGATCTACGGAACCCTGGATCGTGTGCTGGGGCACGAGAGGCGGTACTCGGAGGCGGAACTGCGGTCGAAGATGGAAGAGGCCGGGTTCACGGTAGAGACCGTTCTGCATTTCAACCGAATCACGCGCCCGGGCTGGTTCGTGAATGGGCGCGTTCTGAAACGGGAGGAGTTCGGCCGCTTTCAGCTCTGGGCGTTCGATCGCCTGGTTTGGTTGTGGCGGCGGGTCGATCGTATCGTCCCCTGGCCGGCGGTTTCGATTATCGCAATCGGCAGGAAGCCCGCTGCACTGGCGGCCGAAGCCGAATTCGGCGCGGTACGGAGAGCAGCCGCGAAGGTCCCCGCAGGTTCCGTAAGGGCGTTCACCGCCCGCTGATTCACGCGTAGATCCCGCGCAGTTTGAGCGCGGCGGCAACCCGGTCGAGCGCGAGCATGTAACCGGCGGTCCGGTTGTTCACCGCGTGCTTCGCGGCGTAGTCCATCACCGCGTCAAAGCTTTCGTCCATGAACTCCTGCAAGCGGCGGTTGACCTCCCGCTCGCTCCAGAAGAAAGCCTGCCGGTCCTGCACCCACTCGAAGTAAGAAACCGTCACGCCGCCGGCGTTGGCCAGGATGTCGGGGATGACGAAGACTCCCTGGTCGGCCAGAATCTCGTCGGCCGGGCGGGTCGTCGGACCGTTCGCGCCTTCGCAAAGAATGCGGCAGCGGAGGCGGCCGGCATTGCGGGACGTGATCACGTTCTCCGTCGCGGCAGGCAGCAGGACATCGCACTTCAAAAACATCGCGCTTTCGCGTCCGATCTCTTCGCCGCCGGGGAACCCGGTGATCGAGCCCGCCTCTTGCCGGTGTTGGCGGAGCGCCGCGATGTCGAGCCCGCGCGAATTGTAGACCGCGCCGTCCACTTCGATCACCGCGATGACCTTGAAGCCGGCGCCGGCCATCAGGGAAGCCGCCATCGACCCGACATTCCCGAATCCCTGGATCACCACCGTCGTATTCTCGGGCGCACGACCAAGAAGTTTCAAAGCGCGAAGCGTCACCAGGAGACAGCCGCGCCCGGTCGCTTCGCGTCGTCCGCGCGAGCCGCCGAGGGCCAGCGGCTTCCCGGTCACGATCGTCGTCACCGTGTGGCGGGCGTGCATGGAGTAGGTATCCATGATCCACGCCATCACCTTCTCGTCGGTGTTGACGTCCGGCGCGGGGACATCCCGGTCGGGCCCGATGAAATCGAGAATCTCCGCGATATACCGGCGGGTCAGACCCTCCAGTTCGGAATCGGAAAGCAGCCGTGGATCGCAAATAACCCCGCCTTTGCCGCCGCCGAACGGAATATTCACGACCGCGCACTTCCAGGTCATCCAGCAAGCCAGCGCGCGCACTTCGTCGAGCGTGACATCCGGGGCAAAGCGGATGCCGCCTTTTGCCGGCCCGCGCGCCAGTGAATGCTGCACCCGGTACCCGGTAAACACTTCGATTCGCCCGTCGTCCAACCGGACGGGGATGTAGACGGTGACCTCCCTTTCCGGCAGGCGCAACATTTTGCGCATGCCTTCATCGAGGCGCAATCTCTCGGCGGCCTCGTCGAACCGCGCGGCGGCGGTAAGCCAGGGATTTGTTTCTTCCTCGATCAGAGCATAAAGCGGTGCGAGTACGACCATATGCGGGGATCCAAGCCCAGAGTATCCGAAGCACGAGCGATTCCAGGCCCGGCGGGCGCATAGCCCAGCATCCACAACACGCTGCCATCGGGCGCATCGGTATGCGGCGGGGCGTTTTACCCCAGCCGGTACCATTCTCCCCGCCACGAGTAAGCGATCCGCTTGCTTGAGCGTTGGAAATGCGAGCCGGGTAGTGTGGCCCGGCGTTTGCTTTTGCGCCTGTGTGGGCGCCGCGCCGACGAGATCGGCGGGCAGGGCTCGTGGCGGCTATGGTAGCCGGGTCCGGCCCGGCGTTGGTTCGTTCCGGTGGGCCGCCAGCCCGGATTCCGGCGCCCTCAATAAGGAGAAACATATGTTGATGGTGAGGAGTGCACACGGAGTGTGTTCCGCATGCATGCACGAAATGACCTGCACGCATCCGAGGGATTTGGATAACCCTCCGCTCGAGTGCGCGGAATTCGAGATCGGCGTAAAGCCGGCCGAACTCGCTGACGGCGCGGCGTGCGGCGACGGGCATGAGGCGGCCGCTCTCGGGGCGGAACTGCCCGCCGGCGTAAAGGGGTTGTGTGTCAACTGCGAAGAGCGCGCAACCTGCACCTACCCGAAGCCGGAGGGCGGCGTCTGGCGGTGCGAAGAGTACCGCTAGCGAGCGCACGCGTCCCCATCGGTCGCGGTGCTACCATCGGGGTTCGCAGTGGCTAGAGAGACTGCCAGCCGCGACGCCGGTCCGCTCTCGTCTGACGATTATCCGGCGGTATCGCAGCAAATTCTGCGGTACGCCACTCGCGGCACCCCACGAATCGAATTTCTTACGGAGGTCTCCGGCATCGTACTGCGCTTCCTGCGGTGCGACGCCCTGGCGATCGAGGTACGGGATTCGGACCTGCACTATCGCTGGAGTTTCGCGGACGGCGCCGCCCCAAAGTTCACGATAGCGGGCGGGTCGAACAGCGAGGACGAAACCGGTCCGCCCAATCCATACCGCTCCACGGCCGCCGTGGAATTCACCTGCAACAATCACCCTTCCGGCATTCTGGAAGCGAAGTCCGCGAAACGGAATTACTTCAACCGCGCCCGCCTCGATCGCGTCGCGCTGATCGGACAAACGGTCGGTCTGGCAATCGCGAACCGCCGGGCCCAGTGGGCACTCCGCGAGCGCGTGAAGGAACTAACCTGCCTTTACGGAATTGGCCGCATCGCCCAGCAGGCCAACCTCCCGTTGGAAGATGCGCTCCAGTCGATTGCGGCACTGTTGCCTCCGGCGTGGCAATTCCCGGAAATTGCCCGTGCCCGCATCGTGCTGGACGGCGTGACCTGCGCCACCCCGGACTTTCACGAAGGGCTTCACCGGCAGTCCGCCGCCATCGTCGTCAACGGGCAGAGTCGCGGCATAGTGGAGGTCGCGTACGCGGGGACACGCGGCGAGTTTGCCGAAGGGCCGTTCTTGAAGGAAGAGTGGAGCCTGATCGAGACGGTGGCCCGGGAATTGGCCCTCGTTGTGGAGCAGCGTGAGGCCGAAGCATACCGCGCCAGGCTTCAGACGCAGTTGCGGCACGCGGACCGCCTCGCCACCATCGGCCAGCTCGCGGCAGGCGTGGCGCACGAACTGAACGAGCCGCTCGGAAGCATTTTGGGGTTTGCGCAGCTCGCCCAGAAACATCCCGGCCTTCCCGAGGCGCCGGCACGAGACTTGCAGCACATCGTGAAAGCGTGCCTGCACGCGCGGGACGTCATCCACAAGCTGCTGCTTTTCTCGCGCCAGAAAGCGCCGATGAAGGCGCGGGTGAACATCAATCGTTTGGTGGAGGAAGGGTTGTTCTTCCTCGAATCGCGTTGCGCCAAGGCCGGAGTATCGATCACCCGCACGCTGGCCCCGGATCTCGCGGAGATCGAGGCCGACCCATCGCAACTACACCAGGTGCTGGTCAATCTGGTGGTGAACGGAATTCAGGCGATGCCGGAGGGCGGCAGTCTCACGATCGGAACCCGAACCGGCCGCGACAGCATATTCCTTTCCGTCGCGGACACCGGCATCGGGATGACGCAAGAGATCCAGGCCAGGATCTTCACGCCATTTTTCACGACGAAGGACGTGGACCAGGGCACCGGCCTGGGGTTGGCCGTCGTCCACGGGATCGTGACCGCGCACGGCGGGACAATCCGGGTGGAAAGTGCGCCGGGGAAAGGCAGCCGGTTTGAAGTGAGCCTGCCGCGATACCAAATTGCCATGGAGGCCAACGGTGAATAACGGCGCCTGCATTCTCGTGGTGGACGACTCGCCGGACACGCTGGAGGTGGTGCGCCGGAACCTCGAAGCGCGGGGGTATCGGGTCTTTACGGCTTCCGGCGTCCCCGACGCGGTCCAACTCCTCGAGACGACCCCCGTCGAACTCGTGATCACGGACCTGAAGATGCCGAGGGTCAGCGGCCTGGAGTTGGTGAGGCACGTCCGGGAGAATTACAGCGGCACGGAAGTGATGATGATCACGGGATACCCTTCGATCGGCGGGGCAGTGGATGCCGTGAAAGGAGGGGCCCAGGAATACCTCGCCAAGCCGTTCACGGAGGAAGAACTCGAAGCGGCCGTCCGACGCGCGATCGACAAGCGAAAAATGCGGCGCATGGTGGACGGCGTGCAGCCGGAGACTTCGCACTACGGACTGGTGGGCGATTCGCCCGCAATGAGGAAGGTCTATCTCGAGATCTCAAAGGCGGCCCCGGCCTCCGCCACCGTCCTGATCACCGGGGAAAGCGGCACGGGTAAGGAACTGGTGGCCCGCGCGATCCATTACCAAAGCAGGCGCGCCGCCGCGCCATTCGTGCCGGTGAACTGCGCGGCAATTCCCGAGGGACTGCTCGAAAGCGAATTGTTCGGGCATGTGAAAGGGGCGTTTACCGGCGCGGCGGAAACGCGGGCCGGCTTCTTCCAGACCGCCGATGGCGGAACGATTTTCCTGGACGAAATCAGCGCGACTGCTCTATCGATGCAGGTCCGGCTTCTGCGGGTGCTGCAGAACCGGGAAGTGTGCATGGTGGGCTCCAGCCGGACGCGGGCGGTCGATATCCGTGTCGTCGCCGCGACCAACCGCGATCTTCTCGCGCTCGTGCAAAAGCAGGCATTTCGCGAGGATCTCTATTTCCGGTTGAACGTAATCGGCATCGAATTGCCCCCTCTTCGGGAGCGCAGCGACGACGTCTTGCTCCTGGTTCACCACTTTGCCGGAATCCATGCGGCGGAACAGGGGCGGCCCGTTCCGCGATTCTCGGATCAGTCCTTGCAGGTGCTGCGCCGGTACCACTGGCCGGGCAACGTCCGCGAATTGGAGAACGTGGTGCAACGGCTGGTCGTGATGACGGATAGCGACGTGATCGACGTGCCGGACCTGCCTGCGCCAATGCGCTTCTCCGCACTGAACCGCTCCGCCTGCGACCGCACGCTGGCCGAAGTAGAGACTGAATACATCCGAAACGTACTGGCGAGCGTAGGAGGCAACCGGACGAAAGCGGCGGAAATCCTCGGCATCGATCGTAAAACCCTGCGGCTCAAACTCGCCAATCCAGTCCGCTGATCCGCGGCGAGGCGCGGAGTTCGGGCCCGAAGCGTTCCCCTTGAGAATGCTCGATCGGATCCGCAAATCGGTCCGCTGCGGCGCCGTGTCGGAGCTACGGCGAATGGCGCCGCGGTTTCGGCCCGATGCCGAATACGATCCCGGCAGTCAGACCGATCCTGGGCGCGGATTCGCTCAAGCCGACCCGTATACCGCCGGTGAACGCAAAATCGTAGCGCAGCTTATAAATGGCTCCGAGAAGCGCGTATGCGCCCGGCGGCGCATCCACCGATACGGTATCTCCGAACACGTTGGCGGATAGACTCGTTTTATCCGTCAATTGGTATGCAGTCCCGACGACGCCTTCGCCCCGGAGCCCGCATCCCGACGGGTGTTGGCAATCGGCAATCAGCAAGCCATCTAACTGTGCCGTCCATTTCCCGAACTTCTGGCTGGTGATCAGGCTTCCGCTGTGATAGTGGCTGCGAAGAGCGGAGTTAGGGGCCGAAGGAAGCGTCTCCTCGTATTGCAAGGCGAACCCGGGTACGATGCGCGACTTCCCCTGTGGAAACAGGATGGCTTTGGCGCCGAACCCGGCGTTGCCGAGCCCCACTGCTGCCGTGCTGCCGCCGGTTGACCGCCACCCGGGGACAGAAGCGTCCAGGCGGAGCCACCGCGTCGCGGCGTAATACAGATCCAGATTCTGCGTCTGATCGTACGAACGAAAATACCCGATATAACCTGCTTCGACCTGGAGAACCCCAGGTCGCTGGATGGTCGCGCCCTGGGCGACGGTCGGACGCGTCGGATCGATATAGCTGTTCTGGCCGGCCGCGACGCCGCAGATCGACACCAGGCAGGCCCTAAACACCAGGCGGCGCGCCGCAGCCGCGTGAATCAAAGACCCGGTCCCCGCCGGAAGGCTTCCATCGTCCACAACTCCGAGCCCTCAGTATGACGCAGGACATAAATGTCCCCATCCGCGGCTTTGACTCTGAAGTAAACCGCATCCGGATCATACCAGCGGTCCACGACCTCTTCCACTTCGAGCCACCGCTCTCCCAGCTGAAAACGTAACGGCCGCTCATCGGCTTTGTATCCGGAGTACGCTTCGACCCGGACGACCACGCTCAGTCCGCCGCGGTCTTCTCCGCCATCGCGACGATCTCGGCGCCGATGGCGAGCGAGGCAGTCGCGGCGGGGCTGGGGGCATTCAAAATGTGCAGCGCATTCGGGCGCGCGATGAAGCGGAAATCGTGCACCATATCGCCCTCGGGCGAGATCGCCTGCGCGCGCACGCCGGAGCCTCCGGTCTCGAGGTCGTCCGGGCGGATCTCCGGCATCAGCCGCTGCAGCGAGCGGCAGAAGAGCTCCCGGCTGAAGGAGCGGCGCAGTTCATACCAGGCCATCGACGGGTACTTCCGCAGGAAGCGCCAGAAGCCGCCGTAGGTGAGCGCGTCGAAGAGGTCTCCCGGGTTCACGTCCGATTTGCGGTAGCCTTCGCGCGAGAAGGCCAGCACCGCATTGGGCCCGGCTTCGATTCCGCCGTGGATCAGGCGCGTGAAGTGGACGCCCAGAAACGGGAACTGCGGGTCTGGCGTGGGGTAGATCAGGTGCCGCACCAGGCTCTGGCGTTCGGGCTTGATCTTGTAATACTCGCCGCGGAATGGCAGGATGCGCATCTCGCGCTTTTCGCCGGCGAGTTCGGCGACGCGGTCGCAGTGCAGTCCCGCGCAGTTGATGAGAAAGTCGCCCTGGAACGCGCCCGCGGGGGTTTCGGCCACCCAGCTCCTGCCATCGGCGCGCAGCCTGTTGACCCGCGCGCCGGTGTGAACCTTGGCGCCGCGGCCGGCAAGTTTGGCAACCAGCGCCTCGCAAACCCGGGGATAATCGACAATGCCTTCCTGCGGCACGCGAAGCGCGGCAACCCCGCCCACGTGCGGCTCAATTTCAAGCATCTCTTCGCGGCCCAGCCAGCGAAGGCCTTCGAGCCCGTTGGCGGCGCCGCGTTCCTCAAGAGCGCGCAGCCTGGGCACTTCCGTCTGGTCGGCGGCCACCACCAGTTTGCCGCAGACGTCGTGGGGGACGCCGTTCTCCTGGCAGAACGCCACCATCTGCCGGATTCCGGCCACAGCCAGCCGCGCCTTGGTCGAGCCCGGCTTGTAGTACAGGCCGCAGTGCAGGACGCCGCTGTTGTGTCCGGTCTGGTGCTGTCCGACGGCACCTTCTTTTTCGAGCACGGTGACGCGGGCGTCCGGGAAGCGCTCGCTCAGGCGATAGGCGGTGGCCAGTCCGACGATGCCGCCGCCGACGATGATCACGTTTCGGGAATTCACGGTTGCTACTTCGAGTGTAGCCTGCCGCGCCCCTACTGTTCCCGGAAGGAGAAATTTGCGATCCGGGCGTCTTTCGAAAAGAGAACTTTTGCGCCTTTGAAATCGCCGGGAGTGACGTTGACCGGGTGCCACCCCTCGCCGTCGCGCACTTCGTGAACGATCCGGCCGGCCTCAACGATCACCCGGAACGTCATGCTGCCCTTCTCCTCGAACTTGCCGATATCCGACTTCCCGCCGCCCTTCGCCTGGAAAGCCTTCTTCTGAAGTTCGAACTGCTTCTGCGGACCTTCGCCCTGGACCGCCCAGGTTACGGTCCTACCGAAGAGCCCGGTCGGCATCAATATGGTGAACTGGTAGCGTCCCGCCAGGCCGCCGCAAGGAAAGCTGGCTCCGCTACCCGCCACGTACCACTGCTGCGCCTGGGTCCAGCCTGCCTGTGCCAGGTCGGCGGCGAAACACGTTTTGGCGACCTTGACCGGAGCGGAAACCGTGCGTTTCAGGTCGAAGGACTCGTGGAGCGCCTGGCCGGGCGTCAGCCGGATCACCTTCGTCTCGTCCTGGAACCCCTGCGCCCGGGCACTCACGGTGATCTGCGTTTCGGAACACGTCGCGGTTTCGCCGCTGCCCCTGGTTTGGCCGCAAACCCACGAGAACTGCGCCCCCTGCTGCGGGGAGCTCAGATTCACCGTGGCGGGGTTCGGCGCCAGCGCCGCTTCGGCTTCGGAAATCGCGACCGTTCCGTTCGCGGGGAAGCTCTTTCGGACAGACGCCGTTTTGTAGCGCGGCGAATTCCGGAACTCGACGGTGTGGTCTCCGGCGGGAATCTTTCCGATCCTGGCAGTGCCGTCTTCGGCCATGCCGAATGGCTGATTATCGACCAGAATCTGGGTGTGCGGCGGGAACCCCTGGACCGCCAGCATTGCGAACTGCGGGATTGCGGTCAGGACCACGGATGCCGCCGAGGTCTGGCCCTTCTTCACTTCGATGTCGCGATCGGGCGTCGGTTCGAAGCCGTCGGCCGCCACATGCATCTGGTAGTGTTTCACCGGAAGGCCATTGATCGTCATCGACCCGTCCCGGATCCGCTTCGCATAGGGCTTGCCGTCCAGGTACACCTGGAAACCCGGCAGCGCGGCGGACACCGTCAGCGCGCCCACGTTACGGGCGGAGAGAAGCTGGATCCACAGCGCCGGATGCCGTTCGGTCCCCACCACGAAACTGCGCCGGTCTTTGTCCGCCCCGATCGCCACTTCGTGCGTTCGCGGCATGAGCCCGGTGAATTGATACACGCCGTCGGGGCCGGCCGTGCCCGGTACGTCATCTATGGAAACGGAGGGCAGCGCGGCGGCCCCGCTCACGCGGAGCGTCTGCCCGAGAGAGGCTGCCGCGAACGCGACCACCTCTTTCGCCTCCATCGGCCCCTTGATTTCGGGCGCCTTTCCCGGGGCCGTCGTGAACATGACCCGGGCTTCGCTCCGCCCTTCGGACACGGTGAGCGTGTGATCGCCCGGCTTCAGGTCGTCTAGCGTGTATTCGGATTGGTCCAGGCCGGCTTCGGGACGGTCGTCGAGCCGGATCTTCGCGTTCGGAAGATCGGCGGTGAGGTGGATTGCGGAATTCAGGGGGATGAGTTCGGGCAGCGTTTCCCTGAGGCCGGCGGCGGGAATGGAAACGGCCCCGCTGTATGCCTCGTAGCCGTCGCGGGCAACCTCGACGGTATAACTCCCGGGTGTGAATTCGCCTTCGAAAGCGGCTCCGGGCCTGCCGGCCACGCTTCCGACCGCGATGGTGGCATCCGGCGTTGGGCAGCGGAGGGTGATCAGGGCCTTCTGCGGTGCGGCGGCGGCCGGCTTTCGCAAACGCGCGGCGTTCCGGTACGTGACGATGAGTCCGGCGCCGATCAACAGTGCCGCCGCGGCGGCTGTAGCGGTGATCATGCGCCTGCTTGGGCTCGTGGCCCACTGCCAGGAAGTTTTCAGCTTTGCGGCAACGGAGGATAGCAGGGGCGGCTTGTCCGGAACGGGCGGCGATGCCTGTGCCAGTGTCTCCGGCATGTTCGGCACGGGCGGCGGCGAATCTGCGTCGACGGCCGGCTCGGAATGAACGAATGCCGCCCGCGAGGTTTGCGGCTTCTGAGGAACGGGCTCGGGTGCCGGCGTCGCGGCCCCCGCCAGCCACGCCGCGCGCTCGATTTCCTGTTCCAGGCCGGGCATCCCCGGGTCCACCGTCAGCAGCATTCGCCACTCTTCCAGCGCTTCCTGGTACCGCCCCTGTTCCTCATGGGCGCGCGCCCGGGTGACGATCGCGTTGGCGAGCGTCACCTGCTCGCGAACCGGCCGGATCCACTGCTCCAACAGCGGTTCCGCGGGGAATGCCTGCAGGGCTTTCTGTAACGCCTCCGCTTTCTTTTTCAGGTCGGGCTGCGCGTCGGCTTCCCGGCCAACCTCGGCGATTTTCGCCAGCAGCCCGGCTCGCCAGTGTGCTTCGGCTGCGAGTTTCAGGGCTTGCGGCAGCGGATGCGCGGGGTACTTCGCGATGGCCTCCTTGCAGATTTCCAGCGCGCGTTTGTAGTCTCCCTCCTCAAGGCATCGCGGCACCTCGGTCTTGACGAGTTCGATGGCCGCGCGCGCGGACTGCACCAGCTCCAGGAAGTTCGTGTAATTCGCGCCGCCGTCCGGCACCGTGGTGTCCGGGGCCTTGGCCTCGAGTTCCAGGACGCGTTCTATTTTCGCCGCCGCCGTATCGAATTCCGCGTTCTGCCAGGCCTCTTTGGCCGCCTCGAAGAGGTTCTCCTTTTCCTTGCGGGCCGCCCGAAACGCCTGCTCGCGGGTATCCAGGTCCAGCAGCAGGGCGGTTGCTTTCGGGTCTCCCGGGCGGAGTTCCAGGACCTTGTTGAGCAACTGCCGGACGCGGACGAAGGAGTACTGGTTGACCGCTTCCTCGGCCGTCGTCAGCCAGTCGTCGATATCGCGGCGCGTGATTTCGGACTGGATGGCCGCGCGGAGTTGCAGAGCCTCCCCGTTGGCGGGATCGATCTTCAGCGCGGCCTCCGCGTTTTGCAGCGCCAGTGCGTACTCTTCCTCGGAACGGCCCAGCTTTGCGCGGTCCAGCAGCTCCCGCACCTTGGTCCGCCGCATGGCCTCGTCGATCTGCTTCCGCAACGGCGCCAGGGCCGGGTCGATGTGGCCCGAGGCCTCGAGATCGCTCAGGATTTCCGTGGCGATATCGTAATTGCCCTGCTCGAAAGACTTGATCGCCCGCTGGATTCTTGGCTGGATGCGGGCGGGGTCGAGCGCGGGGATCGGCTCGCCGCGAAGCGCCTTCCAGAACGTCTCCGAAAGTTCGATGGCGGTGGCGTAGCGGTGGCGCGGCTCCTTTGCCAGGGCCTTATGGATCACGCGGCTGACCGTCTGGGTGACTGCCGGGTTCCGCTCATAAAGCGGCTGCGGCACGCTGTGCAGAATGGCCTCGAACAGTTCGTCCGTGTTGCGGCCGGAGAAGGGCTTCTGCCCGCAAAGAGCCTCGTAGCACACCACGCCCAACGCGAAGATATCCGATGCCGGCGAGCACTCCCGGCCGGAGATCTGCTCCGGCGACATGTAGCTCACGGTGCCCTTCAGCCCGGTGGCGGTCTCGCCGTTGACGAGGTGGGCGATGCCGAAATCGATCAGCTTGACGGAGTTGAAATCCAGAACGAAGATGTTGCTCGGCTTGATGTCCCGGTGAACCAGCCCTGTATCGTGGATCGCCTGCAGTCCGCGGCAGGTCTGGGAGATGATATCGCAGAGGCGGTCCGCGGGAAGCGGCTGCCCGGAAGTCTGCAGCATCTGCTCCAGGGTCATGCCCTTAAGCAGCGGCATGACGAAGAACGGCTTCACCACTCCGCCGTCCTCGAACTCCCCAATATCGAATATTTCGATGATGTTGGGGTGGTGGAGGTTGGCCAGGGTGCGCCACTCTTTATAGAACATCTCGATGGCGCTGCGCCCCTGGATGTCCCCCACGGTCTTGAGGGCCACCTCGCGGCCCACGACGGTGTCGAAGGCCCTGTAAACCAGGCCCATACCGCCCCGCCCTACGAGCCCGCGGATCTCATACCGGGCGTTGATGGTTGGCGATGGCTGCATTCCCTTAGTAGTGATTGAGCCTACACATTAAGTAGCGCCAAAAAGAGTGAAGTTAGACCGAATTCGAAAAGTATCCCCTGCCGAACTGTTATGCAACATACAATCGAGGAGCACTGCTGGTACGACGGTACCACGGCCGGTGAGCGGAACCGCCCCGCGCGTTGCGAACCGGTCGCGCCAACCCTCGCTCGCGCGTCAAGTTATAATCGCATTCGTAATGGACGTTTTTTCGGAGCTGGTCCGGCTTCGGGGCCTGGGGCAAAAGTGCGCGCTGGCCACGATCGTCGAGGTGCGCGGCTCCATTCCCAGTTATGAATCCGCCAAGCTGCTCGTCCGCGAGGACGGCTCCATGATCGGCACGATCGGCGGCGGCTGCGTCGAGGCGGAGGTCTGGAATGCCGCCCGGGAGGTAATTGAAACGGAAAAACCCCGCCGGTTGAGCTTCAACCTTGGCCAGGATGCCGCCTATGACAACGGCCTGATCTGCGGCGGGCAGCTCGAAGTCTTCGTCGAGCCGGTTCTGCCCATTCCCCACGCCTTCATTTTCGGCGCCGGCCACATCTCGAAGAGCCTGTCGAAAGTCGCTACGCTGGCCGGGTTTGCCACTGTCGTTGTGGATAATCGCGACAGCTTCGCCAACCAAGAGCGCTTTCCGGAAGCCGAGGAGGTGCATGCCGCCGAGTACGAAGAGCTGTTCCCGAAGCTCGCGATCAGCGAAACCAGCTACATCATCATCGTCACCCGCGGGCACCGGGACGATATGCGCGTGCTGCAACTGGCGATCGCGACCCCGGCGCGCTACATTGCGATGATCGGCAGCAAACGCAAGGTTTTGAACGTTGTGCGCGAGTTGGAAAAGCTGGGCGTTCCGCGCGCCGCGTTGGAACGAATCCACGCTCCGATGGGGCTCGACATCGGGGCGATTTCCCCGGAAGAGATCGCGATTTCGGTGGCTGCCGAGATGATTGCGGTGCGCCGGGGCGCGGCATCGAACTGGCGTGCCCTTTCCCTCTCGGTCTTTGCCGCCGATCCGGCGCGGACTGTAGTCTCGCAGTGAGCGTCGCCGGCCTTATCCTCGCGGCTGGAGAATCGAGCCGCATGGGTTCCCCCAAGGCTCTGCTGGAATACCGGCGCGAGACCTTTCTGGACCGGCTTTCGGGACTGCTGTCGGGAATCTGCTCGCCGGTGATCGTGGTGCTGGGCGCCCACGCGGAGGAGATTCGGGCCCGCGCGTTGCGTCCGGCTGCTTTCGTGTTCAACCCGGATTACCGGACGGGGCAGACGGGTTCGATGCAATGCGGCCTGCGCGCCGTGCCTCCGGAGGCGGAAGGTATCCTGTTTACGCTGGTGGATCATCCGGCGG
Source organism: Bryobacterales bacterium (assembly GCA_963796485.1). Taxonomy (GTDB): domain Bacteria; phylum Acidobacteriota; class Terriglobia; order Bryobacterales; family Bryobacteraceae; genus CAWCDJ01. The sequence continues at coordinate 731,832 of CAWCLV010000001.1, read as the reverse complement.
TGGACCCGGCGACTCTCGAACGGCTGATCGCCGCACCCCGTCCGCTCATCCGCGTACCCCGGCACAAGGCGCGCCGGGGCCATCCGGTCTGGTTCCGGCGCGACCTGATCCCCGAATTCCTTGCCCTGCCCGAAAACGGCGCCGCGCGCGATGTGGTCCGCGCCCACGCGGCCGAAACCGAAGTCCTCGATGTGGACGACCCGGGCGTGCTCGCCGACATCGATGCGCCTGCCGACTACCGGGAACTGTTGGGGGCCGGCGCATGAAGAAACGCATTTTCCAATGCGCCGGAGCCGGCCTGGGCTTGCTGCTTTTGGCGGCGCTGGTGGTGCCCTATGTCAACGCCGACCAGTACGGCTTGCGGCTGAAGTGGTCGCTCCAGAAAGCGCTGGGGCGGCAGGTGGATATCGGCAAGGTCCGGTTCAGCCTGCTCGAAGGTCCCGCATTTTCGGTGGAGCGCGATGCCAGGGGGCCGGGAGTGGTGATTCACGAGGACCCCTCGATCGGCATCGAACCGATCGCCTACGTGGAGTCGATGCGTGTGCGGCCGAGCCTGTGGTCGCTGCTGGGCGGCAAATTCGTCATCGGCTCCATCGAGCTGGACGAGGCCAGCATCAATCTGACGAAGACCGGCCCCGCGGATGAACCGGGCATCTGGAATTTTTCGTCTTTCGTGAATCCGTCGGTGATGCGCACCGCTCCGGCGATCCACGTGCGCGATGGCCGCGTCCACTTCAAATTCGGCGACACCAAGTCGGTGTTCTACCTGACGAACACGGACCTGGACGTCAGCCCCCCGGGCAGCCGGAGCGGCGGCTGGAGAGTCTCCTGTTCGGCCCAACCGGCGCGCAGCGACCGCACGGCGCAGGGCCTCGGTTCGTTCACCCTGAGCGGCCGGTGGTACGTCGCCCCGGAGCGCGTGGACCTGGATCTCGACCTGGAACGCACGGGCCTCGGCGAGATCACGGCGCTGCTGCGCGGCCAGGCCGGCGCGATCCACGGGACCATGACCTCGCACCTGCACCTTGGCGGGCCCATCAACAATATCGGCATCCAGGGCAGGCTCAACGTGGAGGACGTGCATCGTTGGGATCTTCTGCCGCCGCAAGGGCAGGGCTGGCCGATGGATGTCCGCGGGCGGTTGGACCTGATCGGCCAGCAGCTCGAGTTGCAGTCCAGTTCCTCGGGCGGCGGCATTTTGCCGCTTTCCGCGCGTCTGCGTGCCAGCGACTATCTTTCCAAGCCTCACTGGGCCGTCGCCGTGAACTGGAACCGGTTTCCGATCGATCCCCTGATGCAGGTGGCCGCCGACATGGGGGCGCAGTTTCCACCCAAGCTGAAGATCAGCGGGACGATGGATGGCGCGATCGGCTACTCCGGCGCGGGCAGCTTCCAGGGCGAACTGGCGTTCCACGATACCGCGGTAACGATTCCCGATTCCCCGCCGGTCCGCTTCGACCAGGCCTACGTAGTGCTGGACCATGGCCACGTGCGGCTTTCGCCCGCCCGCGTGCTTACAGCCGACCAGGACGAAGCCGAGGTCCAGGCGGACTACGCGATCGACGAGGATACGCTGGACCTGGGGATTCACAGCGAGGCCATGAAGGTCGGCTCCCTGCGCGCACAGGTGGCGCTCGCGGCCGTGCCGTGGCTGGAGCAGGTGCAGGACGGGCAGTGGAGCGGCGACCTGGATTACCACCGCGAGCCCCAACGTTCCGGCTGGAGCGGCAGGCTGCAATTGACCGGCGCCCGCATCGACGTTCCGGGCCTGGCGCACCCGCTGGACCTGGCGTCGGCACGCGCGCAGATCGATGGCGCCCGCGTGGTGCTGGACCGGCTTGACGCGGGCCTGGGCGACATTCGCTTCGGCGGCGACTACCGCTACGAACCGGGCGCCAGCCGCCCGCATCGCTTCCGCCTGCACCTGGAATCGATCGACGCCGCGAAACTGGAATCGGAGCTTTTCCCCACCCTGCGGCGCAGCAGCAGCCTTATCGCCCGTGCGCTGGGCCGTACCGGGATGCCCGACTGGCTGAAGCGCCGCGGCGCCGACGGCCTGATCCTGATCGACGACCTGGACCTGGCCGGGCAGCGCCTCGAGAGCGTCCGCGCCCATCTTCTTTGGGATGGCGGGAGAGCCGAATTCGATAACGTGCAGGCGAAATTGAATCGCGCCGCGATCAGCGGCAAACTGGCGGTCAATCTCCGGGGCGAGCGGCCGGCTTACCAGTTCACCGGGAGGATGAAGGGCATGGCGTGGCAATCCGGCAAACTCGATGCCGAAGGAACCCTGGAATCTTCCGGGGTAGGCAAGCAGTTGCTGGCGAACCTGCGATCGGAAGGGTCGTTCACCGGGTCCGCACTGGACTTCGGCACTTCCCCCGCATGGCGGAGCGTCTCCGGCAGCTACAGCCTTGCGCTCGCGCCGCGGCTGCGCCTCACCGCGCTCAAGCTCAAGATGGAAGACGAAACCTACACGGGCCGCGGCAACATGCTGGACGACGGGCGGCTGGTGATCCTGCTCAGCAATGGCGCGAATGAAATGCGCATGACCGGCACCCTGGCCAAGCTCAGGCTCGAACCGGCGCCCTGAGGGCCGTATCCGCGTAGCGCCGCCCGACCAGCCGCGATCGTCTTGCGCTCGTGCGGCACGTAATCCATGCGGCGGAACAGGGGCCGCCCGTTCCACGATTCTCGGATTGGGCTTTGCAGGTTTGCGCCGGTAATGGCGACGTGATCGACGACCCTGCGGATCAAACTCGCCAATCCGGTCCGCCGATTCGCAGCGGACGTTATAATCGTTGCAAATGCCCGAGACCCGCCATTCCGTGTGCGCACTGGACTGTCCCGACTGTTGTTCGCTGGTTCTGACGGTCGAAGACGGGCGCGCCACGAAACTGCGGGGCAACCCGGCCCATCCGGTGACGCGCGGGTTTCTGTGCGGCAAGGTGGCGCAATACCTGGAGCGCGAGTATTCCCCGGACCGCCTGCTGTATCCGCAACGGCGTACGGGCGCGAAAGGCGAGGGCCGCTTCGAGCGCATTTCCTGGGACGACGCGCTCGACGCCATTGCCGGGCGGCTGAAGTCTACGGCCGCGGAGTTCGGACCCGAATCGATCCTGCCCTACAGCTACGCCGGAACCATGGGGCTGCTCAATGGCAGCGGCATGGACCGCCGTTTCTTTCACCGGCTCGGCGCATCGCGGCTCGATCGCACCATCTGCTCGACCGCCGGAATGGCCGGAATGACGGAGGCCCTCGGCATCCGCTACGGCACCGAGCCGGAGCAGTTCCGCCACTCGCGGCTGATCCTGGCGTGGGGCGCGAACATCCTCGGCACCAACGTGCACTTGTGGCCCTTCGTTATGGAGGCCCGCCGCCAGGGAGCGAAACTCTACACCATCGACCCCCGGCGCAACCGCACCGGCGCGGCATCCGACAAGCACTTCTTCATCAATCCCGGCAGCGATACGGCGCTGGCGTTGGCGATGATGCACGTCATTATCGGCGAGGATCTACACGATGCCGCTTACATCGAGGCCCACACCCTGGGGTTCGACGGATTGCGGGAGCGGGTACGGGAATGGACGCCCCGGCGCGCGGCGGAATTGACCGGCATCGGGGCCGAAGAAATCGTCCAACTGGCGCGCGAGTACGCCACCACACGCCCCGCCGCCATCCGCCTGAACTATGGGGTGCAGCGCAGCGAGCGCGGCGCCATGGCAGTCCGCACCATTGCGCTCCTGCCGGCGCTGGTGGGCTCGTGGAAAGAGGTCGGCGGCGGGATCCAGCTTTCCACCTCCCAGGCGTTCCACCTGAACCGCGCGGGTTTGGAGCGCGAAGACCTCCAGCAGAGGGCGCTCGGCCGCGAGGCCCGCATCGTCAACATGGCGCAACTCGGACGCGCCCTGGCGACACTGGGCGGTCCGCCGGTAAAGGCGCTGGTGGTCTATAACTCCAATCCGGCGGCAATCGCGCCTGACCAGAACCAGGTGCTCGCGGGACTGCGCCGCGAAGACCTGTTCACCGTGGTGCTGGAGCAGTTCCAAAACGACACCGCCGACTATGCCGATATCCTGCTGCCGGCAACCACTTTTCTGGAGCACACCGACCTCTACCTGGCCTACGGTCACCACTACCTGCAACTCGCCCGGCCGGCCCTGGCGCCCCCCGGCGAGGCGAAATCGAACGTAGAGGTCTTCCGGCTGCTGGCGGCGCGGATGGGTTTCGACGACCCCTGTTTCCTGGATTCCGAGGACGCCATGATCCGCACGCTCCTCGATTCGCCGCACCCGTTCGTCAGCGGCATTACCCTGGAGCAGCTCGACCGCGAGCATTCCGTCCGCCTGCGCCTTCCCGAGCCCTTCCAGCCCTTCGCCTCGGGCGGATTCGGGACGCCCGGCGGCAAATGCCGCTTCCGGGCCGAGACGCTGGATTACGTTCCGCCTATAGAGTCGCGGCACGGGGACGCAGCGCTCCGCCGCAAGTATCCGCTGGAACTGGTATCGGCAAAAAACGACGACAGCATGAATTCGACTTTTGGCAACCGCGACGGCGTGGACCTGCAAACCGCCACCCTGCACCTGAGCGCGGCGGATGCCGGCCCCCGCGGCATTTGCGATTCGGACAGCGTTCGGGTGTTCAATGACCGCGGATCGCTCGTTCTGCCGGCGAGGGTGGATGAGACCGTGCGGGCGGGCGTGGTTTCGGCCCCGTCGGTCCGCTGGGGAAAGCGCGCTCCGGACCGCCGCAACATCAACGCGGTCACGCCGGACCGCCTGACGGATGCGGGCGGCGGCCCCACGTTTTACAGTTGCCTGGTCGAAGTGGAGAGGATTGGAGATTGATGAAACGGATACTCTGGTGCGCGCTGGCGGCCGTGCTGGTGCTGGCACCTTCCGGCTGTAAGCAGAAGAAAGCGGAGACCCCTGGGGCCGCGACGGCGGGCACGCCGATGGCGAGCACGGTCCGGATGAACGATGCGCGTGTGGCAGGCCAACTGGTGAGCGGGTTCTACGGGATTGAGAACGGCGCATGGCGTTGGACCGGAAAGCAGTTCACCGTCGCGCTGGCGACTCCCGCCGGGGCCGCGCAGCGGGGGGCGGTCCTCGAGCTGAAACTCACGGTTCCGCCGGTGACGATCGAGAAGCTGCAATCGGTCGCCCTGTCCGGGTCTGTCAACGGTTCGACGTTAGCTGCCGAAACCTACAGCCAGCCCGGGCAGTACAGCTATCGGCGCGAAATTCCGGCCGCCGCCCTCACCGGGGATCCCACGAAGATCGCGTTCCAGCTCGACAAAGCGATCGCCCCGTCCGGCGCGGACCTGCGGGAACTCGGAATCATCGTCTCCAGCGCCGGCCTGCGGGCGAAGTGACGGGTGGGTTTGACCGCCGCCCGGAAGACAGGTACTGCGCACAGGTCACCGGGTCCCTTCACCGCGGCGCGGAGGTACGTGCACGTTCCCGATTTTCTCCGCGTTGCCCTCCGCGCCTTCGCGACTCCGCGGTTAAATTAGCAGTTACGGCCTACGGCGTTCCGGCCGGCGCGCGCCGGAAGCGGTAAAGCTCGAACACGGGGCGTCCGAACGGGTCGGAAATCTCCGCTTCGAATTGGCGCTGATACCCCGACGCCGCCGCGAACTGGAGCAGCCTGGGGTTCCAGGCGGGGAAAAACCCGAAAGCCGTGGTATGGGCAACGAACAGGTTCGCCGGGTCGGAAATCATGCGCTCTGCGAGGTCTCTATCGCCGGCTGACATTTCGGGTTGTGCGATCTGGTCGCTGCCCGAGGCGAGCGGCAGGGTGCCGCGGTTCAGTAAGCGCAGCGGATCGAGAATCCCCCAATCCATGCAGTAAACGGTTTTTGCGGGGGCTTTCCTGAGATATTGGGAGAGCGGAAAGACAGCGTTGCTCCAGCTCTGCGCCCCCCCGTTCCGGACCGCTACCGCATAATATTCGTTCATCACCAGCGCGCCCGAAACCGTCATGATGGCAAGGACGGCCGCCAGCGCCGGCTTACCGGCACGGCCAATGCGGCGCGAGGCGGCGGCAAAGGAAACGGCGATGACCAGTTCCGGAAACGGCCAGAGAAGAATCGTGTGGTGCACGCTTCCGCCCGCGTTCGCCGTGATCGCCATCTGAATCCACGTGACCCCCATTGTGATCAGGGCGAAGAGGATGGCGCGGATGCCGTTGCGCCCGGAAAACGGAGCGAGCAGCAGCGCCAGGATGAATCCGTAGAACAGCAGGTGCCGTCGGGGATGACCGAAAACTGCCGATATATCGGCAGACAGGCGCTCGATGGGCGTCCGCGGCAGCCGGGGCTGCGGCGTCTGCCAGTCTTCCGATGTCATCCAGCCGAACAGACCTATGCCCTCGGCGGTGTTTCGGAGCATCACGGCTTTGCCGGCCAGTTCGCTGGTGTCGCGGTGAAAGTTGCCGGTGAAGGTTACCCAGTGGTGCCGCGCGTTGTAGGCCACCAGCGGCAGGGCCCCCAGGATAAACGCCAGTACGGCAATGGCAGCGCGCCGGCGGCTCAGGCGCCAGAGTAGCTGCCGGGGGAAGACGGCGAGGGTTGCCACTCCCAGGCCCGAAAGGGTCCAGACCGCGAGGGCTTTATCCCATAAGGCGAGTCCAAACAGGAGGAACGCTGCCGCGAGCAGGCGGTCGTTTTTTTCCTGGTAGAACTTCAGAACTGCGAGGATTCCGCCGATGAGAAGAAGGTGCTGCAAAGCCACTGGACCCCAGTCAAAACAGATGGTTAACAGGTAGGCTGAATCTGCGGCAAGCAGCGTGCATCCAACCAGAGCAGCACGCTGTCCGGCGATGCGCCGGAGTAGCAGGAAGAAGAGCCAGATGCTGACGGTCCCGGCAAGGACCATGGGGATCCGAAGTGCCAGAACTCCCGCACCGAAAGCATGGAAGATGGCCGGGTAGAGCCAGGACTTCAAAGCTCCCACGTAGTTCATCAGCATCAGCGGGATGGAGGAGTGCCCGATGCGAACGGCATATAGATCGGCACGGGGTGCGAAGATGCCTTGGACGAACAGCGTTTCATCAGCCTCAATCCCCAGGAGGGGAGCCATCGCGAGGCCGCTCAGCAAGAAAAATATACATGCGATGGCCGCCAGAATTTCGACACGTATTGTACGGTTCGCCGGGTTTAAGGAGAGCACGGTGGTGAGTCCGAAACTGAGATGGTATCATCCGTCCGGCGCGCGGGTGAAAGGGGTGAGTCCTGCTACATCTCACCGCATCAAATTGTTTGGCAGCCGAATTGCTATGACTCTGAACCGTCAGAGGTGGCGGGGGGGTTCCTGGCACCGGAAGATAGCTCTGAAAGATAGCTCTTTTGGGAGCTTGAGAGACTGAAACCTTTGGCTTAATTTGTCGTCTATACTGTTGCGGCACTGGAAAGAGCTAAAGAGAACAAAAGAAAAACAAGAACAGCCGACTTAGAAGGAGATGGACCATGAACCAGACCGAACTCAACAAATATAAAGCGATGCTGGAAGCCAAGCAGGCCGAGCTTTCCGCCGGGCTCAGAAACCGGGAAGACATCGCCATCGAAAAAACTCCGGATGCCCTGGATGAAGTGCAGCTGGCAGGCGAGCGCGAACTGGCAATCCGCAACTTGGACCGAGAGTCCAATCTGCTCCGCAATGTGCGGGGTGCATTGGTGCGCGTTGCGGATGGAAGCTACGGAATCTGCATGCATTGCGAAGAGGAGATCAAGCCGAAGAGGCTCGACGCGGTGCCGTGGACGAAGTACTGCATCCGCTGTCAGGAAGCCGCCGACCGACACGAATTCGAGTCGGATTCCGGCGACACCATCGACGAACTCCTGGCGAACGCAGCGTAAGATTTCACGGTTTTGGAGAGGCGCGGGAGCAATCCCGCGCCTTTTCCATTTGGGCGGCAACTGCGCGCGTTGCGTGAAATCGCACGTGGAAGCATCGGAAAGAGGTGGCTCCAGTGCGGATTTTCACGCAATCGGGCAAGGATATCCATAATAGGATTGTGGAATTCTTTCGGCGCGCTCCTCGTATTCCCTCCCGCATCGGTGTCTTTCCCGGGACGTTCAACCCGATCACCCTAGCCCATCTGGCACTGGCGGAAGCGGCGCTCCCGTTAGTGGACGAAGTCGTGTTCGTTCTGCCACACTCGTTTCCGCACAAACACTACATGGGCGCAGATTTCCGGCAGCGTGTCGAGATGTTGACTGTCGCAGTTTCGCACAAGGTGACCTATTCGGTGGCTGCCACGGACGGAGGGTTGTTCGAGGAGATTGCGCAAGAATGTAACGCGGCTTACGGTCCGGGGGTGCGGTTGAGCTTTCTATGCGGGCGCGATGCCGCGGAACGAATCGTCTCCTGGGATTACAACCGGCCGGACGCAGTTTCCGAGATGCTGAGGCGGTTCGATCTGCTGGTGGCGGCGCGCGGGGGCGAATACGCGCCCCCGCCCGAGTTTGCGGATTCTATTGCGCCACTCGCGATCCGTGAAGGGCTCGATTTTGTTTCGTCGACTGAAGTGCGCCGGCGGATCGCCCGGTGCGAGCCATGGGAACACCTGGTGCCCCCTGCGGTTGTGCAACAGATCCGGAACTACTACTTGTAGTGCTCGTCGGGTTCGCCACCGGGAACGTCACGATGTTGCTGACGAATGTGCTCTGGGCAATGGTCAGGTTGGTGGTCGAGCTGCTCGACAGGCTTGAATTCAGGTGCAGCACCACCTTGTACGTGCCGACCGTGCCCGGCAGCAGAGAAGCCGAGATAACATCCGCCGTCGAACCTCCGGCAAGAGCCGAAATGGAGTGATCGGCATCGTTCGGGGGAGCGGTCGGCGGAGCGTCGGCCGGATACTGAACGCCGGTCTGGAGCGCGGCGGCGACCTGGTCGTTGAGCGCCGGCAATCCGAGTCCGGTCGCGTACACGATGATGTTTTCGCCGGGGATTGCCGGGTTCTCGGGCGTGACCAGCCCACCGGCAATGTTGGCACAACACAACGCGCTGCTGAATGCCGTTACGATCACGGTCGCGGTCGAATTGGCACTGCCTGTGATCGCAATCCCGTTGCCTTCCGGCCCTTGGACCCGCGCGCTGATGATAATGCGGTCATACACCCCTGCCGCCTCCGCCGTGACCTTGGGATCCTGGTTGATCAGGGCGACGAGATTGTCGCGAATACTGTCCAGCGTATCGCCGGATTGTACGGTGTATGAGTAGGATCGGTCCTCGACGGTGACGGTAGCGACGTCTCCGGCGGTGACCGTGCCGTCCACCGACACGATACCGGATGCGCTGCTTGATCCGTGGTAGATCACTCCAACGCTGCTGTTCGTTTCCGTGAAGATGCCCGGGTTGGCCGGCACGATCGTCACCGCCACCGGGGTTGTATTCACGACCGAACCATCTCCCATCACCGAGCGGACGTAGGCATTGATGCTGGTGGTGTCAGTCAGTTCCCAGGGGACCTGCGCGTTGATCTGCGTGGGCGATACGTAATACAGGGGAGAGCGGATGCCGTTGAAGTAAACCTCGGTGCCGCCGAGATCCGTCGGCAAAACCGTCTGCGAGAGGTCCGCGGCAGCCGTGCCTGCCGAGAGATTCGTCCCCATGATCGAGACGATCGTGCCCGGCGCGATCGAAGCCGCATCGCCTCCCCCCGTCAAAGTGCTCTGCGCGACGGTGGCGGCGACCGTGGCGTTCGAGGAGAGCGTAGTCTGATAGTTGATACCGTTCCCGCCGCTACCCGCGTTGATGGCGGTCAGAATCACCACGTCGTTCACCGTGTCGGGCGTGGCCCGCACGTTAGGATCGCCGGCGCCCGAATTGCTGCCATTGACCGCGGCTGCCAATCCCTGAGTCACGGTGGCTAACGTATCGTTGGCCAGCACCGTGTACGTGTACTTCGGATTGGTGCTGGTCGTGGTGGTAGTGGTGCCGTTGGAATTGATGGTACTGGTGGTCAGCGTATCGGTACCGATCTCGAGCGTGATGATGTCGCCCTTCGTGATCGTTCCCGTAATTGTAATGCTGCCGCGCGCATATATGGCGATACTGGCCGAGTTCCGGACCCCCTGGTAGGGCACCGTCGTCTCGCCCATCGAGTAGACCGTGACGCGCCGGTTGTATGCGTCGCTCACATAAAGGTTGGTCCCGTCCCAAGCCATCCCCATGGGGGTGCGGAGGGAGTCCGCCGCATCCGAGGCCTGATTCACGGATCCGCCGATCTGGCCAATCACGTAATCGGCGGAGGCACCGCTTTTCGTCGGGATCTGATTGTAGACCAGCACACGGTCATTGCCGCCATCGGCAACAAACAGGCGGGACCCGGTCGAAAGGGCGAACCGCGGAAAATTCAGCGTCGAGTTGCAGTATCCCGGGTAGAGCAGATTTCCATTCGTGTCCTTCCCGGTGGACGTGGGGCAGAGCACCGGAGTCTCCACGCCATTGGCGTCGGCGGTATAGGCGTTATTGGGGTACGCACTAGTAAGGTCCGGCTGCCCGAGCGCGAAATCGGCAGGCGCGCCGTTCGAGGCCGGGATCGAATTCCAAACGAGAATGCGGTTATATCCGAGGTCGGTCACGAACAGGCGCACGCCATCCGAGGTCACCGCCACAGGATTCAACATATTCGATGCAGTTGCCGAGTTGGTTTGCTGCGTCAGATCCGGCTGCGCGAACGTGGTGAAGTTCGGAGCTCCGAGAACCACGTCGGCCGATGCTCCATTCGACGTCGGAATGTGATTGAAGATCATGACGCGATTATTCTGCGTGTCCGCAATGTACAGCCTGCCATTTTGGATCCAGACTCCCTGGGGGCCGCGCATACTGGAGGCCGTAGGCGAGTTCCCGGAAGGCAATGTGGACGAAGTGAAATCCGGTTGGCCCACCACTACATCCGCGCCCTGATTGTTCGCGGTTGGAATCCGGTTCCAGATCAGTACCCGGTTGTGGTTCGTGTCTGCTACCACCACGTGAACGCCATCGGTTGCCACCGCCGTCGGCAGCCGAAGGGCGCTGGCGCTCGCGGCTATATTCTCGGTGGATGTCGTGAAATCGGGTTGGCCTAGTACGACGCTTGCCTGCCCGACGCACGCCGGACACTTTTGGCTGTAGTCCAGTTCCGCGGTCGGCGATGGGAACTGCGAAGACGCGTTATTGAAAAGCAACACGCGGTGATTAATGGGTCCGGCGCCGATCCGATTCGAATCTACGACGAACAGAGTGTCGCCCCCGAAGGCAAGGCCACTCACTCCACCGACAATGGTGTTGCTTGAATTCGGGTCCTGACTGGTGAAAGTCGTCTGGCCGATAACCAGACGAGCAGCCTGTCCCGTCGTGAAATCGGCGGCGCTCAAAGCCGCCACGCTCATTAGGAATACCGAAATGCACTTCATTGGGCGATAGTTAAGCCGAAACGATGCCTGATTGAACTCTCGATTATAGCAGGGGGCGGATAGTGCTTTCGAACCACACCGGTGTGCGGAATCGGCACGCTGGCGCCACCCGAACCCCTGACGAAATAAGGATTTACGCGAGACCACGCGGGCGCAAATGCACGCCATGTTCCAGCATATCCAGGCTCGTTTTCCGGACCCGCCTGTCAGATCAGAGCGGCGATCAGAGCGCCCCGCGCCGTGGAGTTCATCGGGTCGCTGGAACGGCGAACCTCGGACAGCCGCACCGGGAAATCGCCGGCGTTGAGCACCTGCGCAAACCGCTCCATAAACCCTTGAGGCATCGAGGTTCCACCGCTCACGACCAGGGGGACCGACTTATCGAGCTTCGGCATTTTCTGCGAGGACGCGATCTGCGCGCGCAGCGTATTTACCAGGTGATCGATCACCTCGTAGTAATAGACCGTAATGGCATTCCGGACCCGGTCGCCCGAGAGGCCGTTGAGCGAAAAACTCTGTTCCTTTTGGACCCGCAACCGTGTCGCGAGTTCCCCGGTCACCAGCGCCGCCTGGGTGTCGATGAAGTCGCCGGCCCTGGGGAGACTGAAGCTGATCACCGGCACGGACAGCACCGAGAGGCAGATGTTGCTCAATCCGCTACCGCACGAAATGCCGATTCCGGTATAGTTGGAGCCGCCGAGCTCCGCGAAAACGACCGCAAGGCCTTCTTCGACGGGTTGCGCGTCATAACCAAGGCCCGTGAGGATCTGGCGGATCGATGCTTCGTGGTAGGCAATCCCGACATCGGAGGACAGCACGGGCGCGGGCACGCTGAAAAGGACTTTCTGTCCTTCTGCTGCCGCTTTCCCGAGCAATTTCTCGAGAATCCGGCGCACTACCGCCAGGCTGTGGGGCTCGCGTGGGTTCAGGACACCCTGCATCATGGGGCGCCGGGTTTCCACATGGAAGATTTCGGCGAACCTTTGCGCGTCGTCTCCGACGACCACAATTTCCTGCCCCTGTACTTCGTGAAATACGTTCTCCCTTTCCAGCAGGCTCAAGGTCAGCTTCGAGTAGGGCAGCGTAATGAAGGCGTTCAGTTGCGCGGAATATTTGAACACCCGGTCCGCGTTACGGGCCGCCACAATGCGGCTGGTGCCGATATCCAGGCCGATCGGCTGCGTGTATTCTTCTGTTTGGCTCATTTGTAGATCTCCTTCGGTTTCCATGAATTACGGATCTGCCGGGCAGCCTATCTGCGCGGGAAAGTCGCCCGTTCGAGGACGGAACTCAGGCCGGCGACGCCTCCGCCGCTTCCGGGAGGCACGCAAAACGCAGCCGCCTCGGTAATTCGGCCATTTTCCTGCTGTTTTCGCTTCTGCCACGCGCGGAAGTTGTCCTGTTCCCGCGCCAGGTCGTCTACATTGCCCTGGATTCGCGACATATATTGCGAGGTAATCCGGTCCAGTTCCGCCTGAATTTTGGAGTTTTCGTCGCACTTGACGGTCTCCAGGTCCTTAAGGCGGCGCTGGTAATCCTCTTCGAAGTCGTTCAGCGCGCGTTGCCGGACGACCGCATCCTGCAGGACGTCTTCGACCTCGACGCCGGCGGCGTCAAGCGCCATCATCAGGGCGGCGCGCTTGGTCTCCGGCGACATCCCCGACAGGTGGGCGCTGGCGATCATGTCCGCAACCTTGAGAATCCCGTACGGCACCCGGGGCGGCTTCACCGCGGCACCGCTATAGATGTTGTCGAACGACGGCGGAGTGGCAAGGTTCGATTCGGGCGCCGGAGCAACGTCCTTCGCCTTTTCGGACGGGAGCAGCGCGGATGCCCCGGCGCCCGCGCCGACCGCTCCATTTTGAACTTCGTTCTGGTAAGAGAAGTTAAACCATTGTTTCAGCATGGTAGAAGACCCCACGGATTCAGTTCGGTTCCGATTTCGAGCGTGCTTATCACTCAAGTAGTATCGGCAGGGTCCGGTTGTTCTCAGTAGAGTGCATCGCGGATTTCTAAGGTTTTTTTTGGACCGGCCGATCTATGGATTGTCACCCATGAAAGTGAAGAGGCAGATCGGGCCGGAGCCACGGCCGGTGGTGGACTGGCTGGCGGGACAGATCCAAGATCCCGTGGCAAAACTGCGGTTCCTCAAGGTTGCAGCCGCACATCCACTCAGCCCGGCCCCCTGGCGAAAACGAATTCGCTCCTATTACGTCCCCGCCGCGGCTCTGTGCGTGACGGCCGCGGTGCTCCTGGCAGCCGCCGGAGGACGAGTCGGTTCGGGACCGCCGAAGAGCGCAGCGGCCCCTCCCGCGGCCGCCCGGGAAATCCGGCCTTCCACCGTGGGCGCCGTTTGGGAGGTGGAAAAATCCGCCGATTACGAGGTCTACAGCAACGGCCTGCGCATCGAGACGCGCTACGAGGTTTCCACCCATCCTCGCCGGTATATGGCATTTCCAGCGGACCCCTCCGCCGCTACCCCGGGAGAGGTCCGCGGAACACCCGCCGGCATTGTGTTCCATGCCACCGAAAGCCGCCAGGCGCCCTTCGAAGAGCGCGAGAATGGCCTCCTCCGAAGGCTGGGAGAGTCAACCGTGGATTACGTCCGGCGCAAACGCGCATACAACTTCGTCATCGACCGTTTCGGGAGGGTCTACCGGGTGGTACGCGAAACGGATGCCGCCAATCATGCGGGCTATTCCCTATGGGCGGACCAGCAATGGGTCTACGTCAACCTGAATGAGAGCTTCCTCGGGGTCTCTTTCGAAGCCGGGGACGGCGCCGGCCAGGAAGCTGTCCTGAGCCCGGCTCAAAAGCGCGCCGCGGCGGTGCTGATCGAGATGCTGCGCAGCCTTTACCGGATTTCGGCCGAAGATTGCGTCACGCATGCGCAGGTCTCGGTCAATCCGGCCAACATGCGAGTGGGCTACCACACCGATTGGGCATCGGGGTTCCCGTTTGAGTCCGTGGGTTTGCCCGAGAACTACGAGAGGCCCCTTTGGGCAGTCGCGCTTTTCGGCTTTGATTGCGATCAGGGATTTCTGGATCAGTCCGGCCCGCTCCTGCGAACCGGGGTTCAAGCCGGGGAAGATGTGCTCGCCGCAACTGCCGCGGGCAGGGGCGTGAGTCCAACCGCTTACCGGTTGCAGTTGCACCGCCGGTATCGTGAAACCTTAGCCGCGGCGAGGAAGGCTGCCAGCGGCGGACTGGCCGAAGCGGAGCAGCCATCTGCGATACAGTAGCAGCATGCTCCGCCGCACTTTTTTACAGTCCCTGCCCGCCGCCGTTGCGGTAACTGCTGCCAGCGGCGCCGAGGTTCCCGTCAAACTGGGTTTCGATACCTACTCGGTGCGCGCGTTCCGGTGGAAGGCGCCCCAGTTCCTGGAGTTCGCCGCTTCGCAGAAACTCGACACGATCCAGTTCTCCTCGATGTCGGACTACGAAAGCTATGAGCCGGCATACCTTCAGAAAGTCAAAGACCAGGCGGCGCGGCTGAAGATCTCGATCGATTCCGGGATGGGCTGCATATGCCCAACCAGCAAGTCGTTCCCCAAAAACGGACGGCCCGCGCGGGATCAGATCCTGGAGGGACTGCGGGTGGCGAAGGGCGTCGGTGCGACCGCGATGCGGTGCTATCTGGGCTCCAGCGCCGACCGGCTGACACCCGGCGGCATCGAACCGCACATGGACGCCACGATCAAGGTGTTCCGTACCCTGCGGTCGGAAGCGCTGGACCTCGGCGTCAAAATCGCCCTCGAAAACCACTCCGGGGATATGCAGGCCCGTGAGGTCAAAACCATCATCGAAGAATCCGGCAAAGATTTCGTCGCGTCCTGCCTCGACACCGGCAACCCCATGTGGTGCGTGGAGGACCCGATGGTCACGCTGGAAACCCTGGCTCCCTACGTGGTGACCACGCATGTTCGCGACTCGGCGGTTTTCGAAGTGCCGCGCGGCGCGGCGGCACAGTGGGTGGCGATGGGCGATGGATGCATTGACCTGCCCGGGTTCGTGGCCCGTTTCCGCGAGTTGTGCCCGAAATCCTCCATGCAGCTCGAAATCATCACCGGACGGCCGCCCACGGCTCTGCCCTACCTCGAAGCGGAGTTCTGGAAGGCATTCCCCAAGATGCCCGCCTGGGAGTTTGCGCGTTTCGTGGAAATCGCCAAAAAGGGGCATCCTTTTATGGGCGCCATGGTGATCGAGGACGTGCCCGGGAAGCACCCGGAGATCATGGCGGAGGCGCTGAAAGAGCAGCAGCGCGTCGATCTGGAGCGCAGTTTCGAGTACGCCAGAAAGAAGCTGAACGTCGGCATCAACTGGCGGAGCTGAGGGCGGCGGGCGGGCGGCAACTCGTCTACAATCTGATAAGTCCTGGAGGATAGTCATGAAGCGCATCGCCGCCGCGCTGTTTCTGTTTGCGCTCGCCCTGCCGGCCGCCGTCCCGTCGCCCGAGCAGTATTTCGGATTCCGCATGGGCACGGATAAAAAGCTGGCCCGCTGGGACAAGATCGTCTCCTATATGCAGGCCGTGGCCGCGGAATCGGACCGCGTGAGGTTCCGCAACCTGGGCCTGACGACGCTGGGGAATCCGTTCGTAATGCTCGAAATCAGTTCCGCGGACAATCTGCGGAACCTCGAGCGCTACAAGCAGCTCGAGCGCAAGCTGTACTTCCAGGGCGGCGCCCCCACCGAGGCCGAGCGCGACGAGATCTTCCACTCCGGCAAAGCGGTCGTGTTCATCACGAACAATATTCATGCGACGGAGATCGGCGCCTCGCAGATGGCGGTCGAACTGGTTTACCGGCTGGCCACCGGGAGTTCGCCCGAAATCCAGAAAATTCTGGACAACGTCATCTTCCTGCTGGTGCCTTCGCTCAACCCGGACGGCCAGACCATGGTCACCGACTGGTACAACAAGACGGTCGATACGCCTTACGCGGCCTCGCCGCTGCCGTACCTGTACCACAACTACACGGGCCACGATAACAACCGGGACATGTACCTGTTTTCGCAGAAGGAAAGCCGCATGGCGGCGCAGGTACTCTGGCACGAGTGGTTTCCGTCGATCTGGCTGGACGAGCATCAGCAGGGGATGTCCGGGCCCCGGATCTTCACGATGCCCGCCACGGATCCGATCAACCCGAACGTAGACCCGCTGATCTACAGGCTGAACAGCCTCTTCGGACAATCGCAAGCAGCGGCGCTCGAGGCCGAAGGCAAGACCGGAATCATCTTCAACTCCACTTACACGAACTTCTGGGAGGGCGCGGCGGCCTGGGTCGGCTGGTGGCATAACGAAGTGGGGCTTCTGACCGAAGTAGCGAGCGTCCGGATCGCGACCCCGACGGTGCAGCAGATGGCCGACCCCTCGCGGCCGCCGGCGAATGCCGCGCCGGGAACCGGAGGGCGCAGCGCCGCCAGCGGACCCGCGGGCGGAACTTCCGAGTTCGAAGCCGAGCGCCGGCGGCAGTTCGAGCAGCCGGACGCTCCCCTTCCCCCGCCGCGCGACATCGCATCCCGCACCGAATATCCCCGCCCGTGGCTGGGCGGCAAATGGACCCTGCGGGACATCGTCGATTACGAACTGACCTCGACCTTCGCACTGCTCGAAACCGCGGCCGACCGGCGGGAAGTGCTGCTGCGGCAAATCTACGATATCAACCGGAACACCATCGAAGCCGGCCGGAAGGGCGAAATCAGCGGGGCCAAAGAGAAAGCATTCGGCATCCTGATCCCCGTGGCCGGGCAGCACGACCCGGATGAAGCCATCGAACTCGTGGACAAGCTTCTCACCGGCGGCGTCGAAGTCTACCGTGCGAAGGCCGGGTTCACGCAGGACGGAAGGGCTTGGCCCGCGGGCACCTTCGTCGTCCCCTTTGCCCAGGTGTTCGCGCGCTATGCGAAGGACCTGCTCGAGAAACAGACCTACCCGGAGGTGCGGCGTTCGCCGAACGCCCCCGCCGAGGCACCCTACGACGTTTCGGCATGGTCGCTCGGGATGCAGTTCGGAGTGAAGACCGTGTTCGCCAAGAGCGCCCTTCCGGCGGACCTCGCCCTTGAAGCCGTGACAGCGAAGCCGCAGTACACTCTCAGCGCTTCCAACTCCGGCGGGACCTGGCGGTTTCCCTACAATGGCGCGCTGGCCGCCCGGGTCGTGAACCGGCTTCTGAGCGGCGGCGCAAAAGTCAGCCTCACGAAAGCCGAGCCGGGCGGGGTTCCTTATATCGCGGCAGCCGCCAAGTCCGATATCTGGAAGCGCGCGGTGGAAGGCTTCGAGGTTGTTACCACCGCGGCTCCGAAGGCTCCGGCATTCTCCACGGGCATCAACCGGCCGCGCCTGGGCATTTACCAGTCTTACGATCCTTCGATGGACGAAGGCTGGACCCGCTACATCCTCGACCGGTACGATTTCCCATACGCCAAACTGCACAATGCCGAAATCAAGGCCGGGCGCCTGCGGCAGAAGTACGACGCCATCATTCTGCCCGACCAGCGCGGCACCGCCATCCTGAACGGCCTGGATTACAAGACCATCGTCCCGGAGTACCGGGGCGGAATCGGCGAGGAGGGCCTGGATGCGCTCCGCCGGTTCGTGGCCGAGGGCGGCACGCTGGTTGCCCTGGGCGAGGCGTGCAACTTCGTCCTCGACAAGTTCCCGCTCGGCGTGAAGGACCTCAAGCGCACGCTGACGCGCGACCAGCACTTCGCGCCCGGCACCATCGTCAACCTGCAGGTGGACACCTCCAACCCCATCGGCTGGGGAATGGCGCCGGATACGTACGGCTACTACATTAATTCGCCGTTCTTTCAGCTGACCGAAGGTTTCTCTTCGCAGAAGGTAACCGTGGTGGCACGCTACCCCAATACCGGGGTGAACGCCTCGGGCTGGCTGCGCGGCGAAGACCTGATGCTCGGCCGCGCAGCCGTGGTCACGGTGGAGATGAACCCGGGGAAGATTGTACTCTTCGGCATCCGTCCACAACACCGGGCGCAGACCCACGCCACGCTCCCGATGCTCTTCGACGCGCTGTACTGGTCGGCCGAAGGCGATCTGAAAGTGCAGTAGGGCGATCGCGCCCGGGGCCCTGGGTTGATCGGCGCGGCGCAACCGCATATCCTCAGCGATGTGACCACCTTGCGCTTCCTGAGCGGCGCGCTGTTCGCCACCGCGCTTTCCGCCCAAACCATCGCCGTCTCTCCGGATGGCCCGATCCGGACGCTGGCCCAGGCACGCAACGAACTCCGGGCCGAACGCGCGGCCGGCCGTACCGGCGCGATCACCATCGAGATCGGCGACGGCACTTACTTCCTGGACGAAGCTCTCGTCCTGACCGCGGCGGATTCGGACACGGTCTGGCAGGCGGCCCCGGGCGCGCGTCCCATGGTCAGCGGGGGCCGCGTGATCTCCGGGTGGAAAAAGGGCCCCGGCCCTCTCTGGATGGCCAATGCGGGCCGCCCCGGGTTCCGGCAGTTGTTCATCGGCGGCCGGCGCGCGCAACGCGCCCGCACGCCCAACTATGGCTTCTACCGGATCGATGGCGCAAGCCCGCAGGACAAGCCGGTCCGCCTGCACTTCCGCGGGAACGACATCCGAACGGAGTGGGCGGAGGCGGGCGATGTCGAAGTAATCGCCTACTTCGCCTGGGCCGATATCCGGATGCCAATCGTGGGCGTGGACGAGACTGCCCACATTGCCACGTTGACGGGCGATCCGCGGCCGTCGAACAAAGAGGCCGACGCGCGCTACTACATCGAAAACGCGCCCGACGGGCTCGACTCACCCGGTGAATGGCGCATCGACGGCAAGACGGACACCGTGTACTACCGGCCCATGCCCGGAGAGAACATGGCCGAAGAGCAGGTGATCGCGCCCGAACTGGAGCACCTGGTCGAACTTCGCGGTGCGCGCAGCGTAACTTTCCGGGGGCTGCAGTTCGCGCACGCCGAGTGGAGGCTCCCGCCCGGGGGATACGCCGATACCCAGGCCGCCATGCCCGCGCCCGCCGCGATTGTCGGCTTCAACGCCACGGACTGCAAGCTGGAGCGGTGCACCATCGCGCACTCCGGCGGATATGGCATCTTCTTCGGCCGCGGGTCCAAACGCAACCAGGTGCTCGCCTGCGAGTTGTACGACCTGGGCGGCGGAGGGATCAAACTCGGCGACCCGCAGCAGTTCCCTAACGATGCGGACCAGAACTACGAAAACGTCGTGGCCGACAACCACATTCACGACCTCGGCCTGGTGTATGCGCCGGCGGTCGGAGTCTGGGTCCTGCAGAGCGGGCGCAACCAGATCGTCCACAATCACATTCACGATCTGTTCTACACGGCGATTTCGGTGGGGTGGACGTGGGGCTATGGCGACAACCAGTCCAAGGAAAACGTCATCGAGTACAACCACCTGCACGACATCGGCAAGGAGATGCTGAGCGACATGGGCGGGATCTACACGCTCGGCGTGCAACCCGGGACGCGCATCCGCAACAACCTGATCCACGACATCTCATCGTTCAGTTACGGCGGGTGGGGAATCTATCCCGATGAAGGCTCGTCGCAGATGCTGATCGAGAACAACATCGTCTACCACTGTAAGAGCGCCGGCTTCCACCAGCACTACGGCCAGGAGAACATCGTCCGCAATAACATCTGGGCATTCAATCGCGAAAACCAGCTGATGCGGACGCGCGCCGAGCCGCACCTCTCGTTCACGTTCGAGCGGAACATCGTGTACTTCGACCAGGGGCGGCTTCTCGGGAGCAACTGGACGGGCGACCAGTTCGCCATGAAGAACAACCTCTACTTCGACACGCGCAGCCGGGATATCCGCTTCGCCGGCAGGTCATTCAATGAATGGCGGGCGGCAGGCAAAGACGCGGGTTCGGTGATCGCCGACCCGCTCTTCGTGAATGCCGGCAACTTCGATTTCCGGCTGCGCCCGGAGTCGCCCGCCCTGGCCCTGGGGTTTCAGGCGATCGACATGAGCACGGTAGGGCCGCGCGTGCCGGCGGGGCAGTGACGCTCAAATCCGTCCGAACTTCGCCACGGCCTCTTTGATCGACTTGAACTTCTCGATGAAGGGCAGCATGGCGTGCTCCGTGTTATCGAGGTCCTGCGCCTTTTTCAGCACGTCGGCAGCACGCGCCCGCGGGACTGCGACCACGCCATCCTCATCCGCCACGATGATGTCGCCCGCGTTCACCCGCACCCCGGCGCACGTCACCGGGATGTTGGTGCCGGCAAAGCGGTAGTGGTTGATGGTGGTCGAGGGCACCACCCCGCGGCTGAAGACCGGGAATTGAATGCGGCGGATCTGCGGCGTGTCGCGCACGCCGCCGTCGATTACAGCACCGGCGAGGCCGCGAACCTTCATGGCCGTAGCCATCAGCGCACCCATGCCCGCGTAGTCCGTTCCATCTTCGAGCACCATCACGTAAACAGAGCCAAACGGGGCAGCATCGATGGCGTCCAGCATTCCCTGCGACGCGGCTGCGCCCTCTTTGTGCTCTTCCTTCTTCATCAGCACGGTTACGGCCGGGCCGGCGAACCTGGTCGCGGCTTGCGGGCGCATGTCGTGGGACATGTAGGCGCGCTGCCCGTACAACTGCTCCATGGCATCCGCCACCGACGCCACCTCCACGTTGCGAAAGCCCTCGATCAGCGGATCGCCCGAGGGCTGCGCCATCAGCCAGACCGTCGCGGAGACGGCTGCTATCGCGGAACAAATCAGTATGCGTTTCATCTGCGGCTCCTCCCGAAAGCAATGAGGGTATCGCACATCGAACTATACTTGGGGCATGGCGGGGCGGAAGATCCGGGTGCACGGGCACCGCGGCGCGCGGGCGCGCTTTCCGGAGAACACCATCGCCGGATTCCAGTACGCCATCGCTCTCGGTGTGGACGCCATCGAGATGGATCTGATCCTGACACCCGCCGGCGAGGTAGCGATCTCCCACAATTACGTTACGGGTCCGCTCCCGGCGCTCGACGAGGTGCTGGCGCTGGCTCCCCTCGGCACGTTTTCGTTTGACCTGGAGCTGAAGTGCTACGCCCAGTGCGGCCCGCCCGCGGACCTGGCCGCCCGCGCCATTCAATACGTGCGCGTCCACGGGTTGGAGGATCGCGTCACGCTGATGTCCTTCGATTTCCGCGCGCTGGCCGCGGCCCGGGAAATCGCGCCGGGCATTCGATTAGCGGTGCTGATCGAAGGACGCGCCCGCGATTTTGTGAACGTCCCGGCCCAGCGGGTTTCGCCAAAGTGGACACTCGTAACGCCCGAGAGAGTCGCCGCCGCGCATGCCGCCGGAATTCAGGTAATCCCGTGGACCGCGAACACGCCGAAGCAATGGCGGCGGCTGATCGAGGCCGGCGTGGACGGCATCATCACCGACGACCCGGCTGCGCTGATCACCTGGCTGCCTGATAATTTCCGTAGCCCACGATGATCGTGGACGAGATGAGCACCGCCAGCGCAAGCGTCAGCATCCGCATGGTGCGCGGGCTCGCGCCTTTCCACTCTTTCAACCCCAGGCCCCACAGCGTGCTGAAGATGATGATGCTCGCCATGTGCAGGGTCCAACTCGAGAATTTGTAGACGCCCATCTGCGTCTCGCCCATCGAATAGAAGAAGAACTGCATGTACCAGGTGACGCCCGCCAGCGCGCAGAAGAAATAGTTGGCGGCCATGGGGACGCGTTCCACGCGCGCCGGGGCCGCCACCAGCACCTTGGCCATTTCCTCGCCCGGCGCATCCGTCGCGGCTTCGAGCGCCATCACGGTCTCCGGATGGTTGCGGACTTCCGAGGTGAAGTACTGGTAGCCGGTTTTGTTCTTGATGTTCAGCGCCAGGCACCAGACGAAATTCGTCGTGAAGCCGCCCAGCAGCACCACCACCAGCACGGGTAGCCCCTGCCACAGAACGGCGGTGCCATGCTTCAGGGTGATTGCCTTGATCGGGTCGCCGGCCGCCAGCCCGTACGAAAAGCAGGCGCTCATAATCCCCGAGAACGTGGCCACCAGCAGCCCCTTTTTCAGATTGAACTCTTTGATGACGGCGGTCTTCTGTTCGGCCGAAAGCTCGCGTTCCTTCGCCATGCCGGCAAACCCGGCGATGGCGATCCCGGCCAGGCAGACGGCCACGCCCACAAGCACGTACCGCCCGGAGGTCGTGCCCAGCACGTTGCTCACGAACTCGCCGCGGAAGATCGGCGGCATCAGCGTCCCGAAGGCCGCGCAGTAGCCGAGCGCGATCGCCATTCCCAGCGACATGCCCAGGTATCGCATGCTCAGCCCGAAGGTCAGACCGCCCGAACCCCAGAGCGCGCCGAATATGTAGCACCACATCAGCGTGCTCCTCGGAGCCTCGGAGAGCACGGCATGCAGATCGTTGGTCATGAAGTAGGCGAGGATGAACGGCGCCAGAATCCAGCTGAAGATCCCGCCGACCAGCCAGTAAGTCTCCCACGACCAGACTTTCACGCCCCGGTACGGCACGTAGAAACTGCCGGACGCCAGCCCGCCCAGCCAGTGAAAGAATACCCCAAGGATCGGATTTGCTCCCACGGGTTCCGCCTTTCTCGATCTCTCAAGGTATCAGAAGTCAAACTGATCGATGTTGGCTTTGTTGAAGATCAGTGGCTTCCCCAAAAGCACCTGGTCGCCGCGGATCTCGATGGTCCCCAACCGCCCGGCCTGGAAGGTCGCCGTTCCTGCCTTCACCCGGCCCTGTGCCATCAGGGCGCCGGTATACACGGTCAGATATCCCAGATCTTTCGTGTTCCACAGAACCACGGCCTGCACCACGCCATCGTGCACGTAGCGCTTATTGAGATTGGGCAGCGAGAGCCCGATCACGTCCACATCCTTCCGCCCCGCCTGGCGCACGGCTTCGGCGGCTCCGGGAACGGCGGCGGTCGCGATCGCCACCACCATCTTCACCTCCGGATACGCCTTGAGCACGGCCTGGGTTTCCGCGAAGGCCTTATCGCGGTCATCGTCGCTCGGCCGGATCGTCGCGAGCGTCATGCCGGGGTACTTTGCCATCCGCTGCTTCATGAACTCGATCCACTGGTTCTGATTGGCGGCGCTCAATGCGCCGGTGATGATGGCGAACCCGCCTTTTCCGCCGCGCAGGCGCGCCGCCTCGTCCGCCAGCGTGAAACCGATCCCTTCGGCGGTCGCCTGGTTGATGAAGAAATCGCGCGCGTCGGGCGCCGCGTCGGCATCCCAGGTCAGCACTTTGATGCCACGCCGGCGAGCCTTGCGAAGCACCGTCGAGATCCCGGCCGAGTTCTCGACGCTGACAGCGATCACGTCCACTCCGCGAGTGATCCACCCTTCGACCACTTCATTCTGTTTGGCGGCATCGAGATCGGTGGGGCCGTCCCAGATCAGGTCCACCCCCGCATCACGCGCGCCTTCTTCGGCGCCGGCCCGGCAACTGACGAAATACGGGTCCCCCTTGGCTTTGGGCATCATCGCGATCACCGGACGATGCCCGGCCCTTTGCGCGGCCGCGGCAGGCGTTCCACCCCTGCCCGGCGCCAGCGAATGCACGAGCCAGACGTTGGTGCCGGCGACGATCAGCGATCCCGCCAGGATCACCGTACAGAGAACGGCAAGTTGTGAGTTCCTCATGGAAGGTGTTTCCTCGAGAGCACCGGACCCCGGCGCGGTTCGCAACCGTCCGAGCCCGATCGAAATAACCAGCACCACGCCCGTCATCACGCCCGTCAACTCCGACGGAAGCGCGGCCAGGCGCAGGCCGTTCTGCAAAACCGAAATGGAAAAGAGGCCCAGCAGCGTGCCCCAAACCGTGCCGCGGCCGCCAAACACGGACGTGCCGCCCAACACCACCGCGGTGATGGCCGCAAGTTCGTAGCCGGTGCCGGCATCGGATTTCGCCTGCCCCAAGTGGGCGACGTAAATGATTGCCGCCAGGCTCGACACAAACCCCGAGAGCACGTACACCAGCGCGAGGCGCCGCGCCACCGGAATGCCCGCATAGCGCGCGCCGGCCTCGCCGAACCCGATCGCGTAGAGCGTGCGTCCCACGGCGGAGCGGTGCAGCAGCAGGTAGTAGGCCCCAAGCGCCGCCAGCAGAATCGGAAACTGGACCGGCACGACGCCGCCGAAATATCCCTGTCCGAGCGCCAGAAACCAGCCGGGAAATCCGCTGTAGTTCACGGCGCCATGGGTGACGCCTTCCGCAATCCCGCGGAACACCGAGTAAGAACCCAGCGTCACGATGATGGCCGGAATCCGCAGCTTCGTCACCAGAATCGCGTTCAAGCCGCCGCCCGCCAGGCCCACTGTCAGGGCCAGGGCTGCGGCTCCCGCAATCGGCCAGCGCCAGTCGTGCCACGCGACGCCGAACGCTACCGCCGCCAGCGCCATCATCGAGCCCACCGAAAGATCGATGCCGCCGGTCACGATCACCGGTGTCAGCGCCAGAGCGAGCAGCCCGAGTTCGACGCTGAGCCGGATCACTTCGAAGAAATTCCCGGCCGTGAAGAAGTTCCCGCCGAGCACCGAAAAGACGGTGATTTCAGCCGCCAGGACCAGCAGCAGCACCCACTCGCCATTCGGGAAGAGGCGCTGCCCCCAGGGCCTACGCTCGCTGAGCGCCGGCGTCGCCTGCATAGCCTCTCTCCCGCCGCCGCAGCGCGTCGATCGCCACCGCCGCCAGAATAATTCCACCCTGAATCGCGCGCTCCCACCAGGCGCTGATCCCCAGAAAGATCAGCGCGGGCCCGATCATCCCCAGCAGGATGACGCCCAGCACTGTACCCGTGACGGTTCCCCGCCCTCCGGTCACGGCGGCGCCGCCGACAATCACCGCGGCGATCACTTCCATCTCCAGCCCGATCCCCGCGTTGGCCGGAATCTGATTGAAGCGCACGGCGTTGAACAGAGCGGCACACCCGGCAAGCGCTCCAGTGGCCATCAACACCAGGAAGACGACGCGTTTCGGGTCGATCCCCGCGAGCCGCGCCGCCGCGGCGTTGGAGCCCGTCGCATACACCGCGCGGCCCGCCGCCACGTTCCGCAGTCCCCAGGCCATCGCCAGGACGAAGAACACGGCCACCGCCACCGTGATCCACTCGCTGGCCGCTTGCGATTGGCCGAACCACTGAAAGCCCGGCGGCAGGTCCGACACCCACGCCCCTTGCGTGATCCAGCGCAGCCCGTCGCGCAGCGCGACCATGGAAGCCAGGGTCACCACGATCGATGGAATTCCTCCGAACGCGACCAGGGCGCCATTGACAGCCCCCATCGCCGCGCCTGCGAAAACCGCGGCTGCGCCCGCCAGCGCCACCGGAGCCCCGTACTTGGCGGCGAGACCCGCCACCACGCTGCAAATCGCGAACTGCGAGCCTACCGAGATATCGATCTGGCCTGTGACGATCACGAGCGTCATGCCCAGCGCCACGATCAGCACCGGCAGGTTCGCCATAGTGATGTCGCGAAGGTTGGCGACGGTGAAGAAGCCCGGCGCGGCCAGCGCCAGCACGGCCGAAAGCGCCGCAATCGCCGCGGCCAGCGAGTACTCCCGCCTCATGCAGCCGCCTCCTGCCCGAGCGCCAATGCCAGAATCCGCTCCTGCGTGGCTTCCGCGCGCGAGAGTACGCCGGTGAGCGTGCCCCCCCGCATCACGGCGATGCGGTCGCTCATGCCGAGGATTTCCGGCATTTCCGAAGAGATCATCAGGATGGCCACACCTTGCGCCGCCAGGTCCTGCATCAGCGCGTGGATCTCGAATTTCGACCCCACGTCCACGCCTTGTGTCGGTTCGTCCAGGATCAACACGGCGGGCTTGATCGCGAGCCACCGGGCTAGTGCGACCTTCTGCTGATTGCCTCCCGAGAGCGAACCGGCCTCCGCGTAGAGCGACGGTGTCTTGATCCGGAGGCTCTCGACGAAACCGCGGGCCAGCGCCCGTTCGCGCGCTCCGTCGATCAGCCCGCCACGCGTCACCGCCTTCAGGCTCGCCAGGGAGGCGTTTTCCGCAATCGCCATGTCCAGCACAACGCCGTGCTGCCGCCGGTCTTCCGGCACGTAGCCGATCCCCAGCTTTATGGCGGTGGCCGGCGAATCGATTCGCGCCGCGTGGCCACTGATCCGGATTTCGCCCTGGTCCGCCGGCGTCAGGCCGAACAGCGTCCGGGCAAACTCGGTCCGCCCCGATCCCACCAGCCCCGCCAGCCCCACGATTTCGCCGGAGCGCACGGTGAGCGAGACGTCGCGTACCTGCGCCGCCCGCGTCCCCACGCCAACCGCTTCCAGCATCACTTCTCCCACCGGGACAGCGCGTTTTGGAAAGATCGCCGAGATCTCGCGCCCGACCATTAACTGAATCAACTCCGCGCGACCCGTTTCGCTCACCGGGCGCGTGGCGATCGAGTGGCCGTCCCGCAGCACGGTGACACGGCCGGCAATCGCCTGGATTTCGTCCAGCCGGTGCGAGATATAGATGATGCCGACTCCGCGGTCCCGCAGGCTCCCGATCACCCGAAACAGGCGTTCCACTTCCCGGGACGTAAGCGACGCCGTCGGCTCGTCCAGGATCAGCACCCGGGCATTCGCGCCGATGGCTTTGGCAATCTCCACGATTTGCTGTTCCGGCATGCTCAGCGTCCCCACCGGCCGGTCCGCCGGGAGACCGCTGCCCGCGGCCGCCAGCAACTCCCGCGCCTGTTCCGCCCGCGCTTTCCAATCGATCCGCCGCCAGGGTCCGCCGGTTTCGAGCGCAAGCCCGATGTTCTCCATCACGGTGAGATCGGGAAACAGCGAGGGCTGCTGGTGTACCGTGGCAATCCCGAGCGAGCGGGCCAGTGCCGGAGTGTGATGGGCCAAAGCGCACCCCTCCACCGCCAGCGTGCCCGAATCGGGCGCCAGCGCGCCCGACATGATCTTGATGAGGGTCGATTTGCCCGCGCCGTTCTCACCCACGAGAGCATGCACCTCGCCCGCGCGCAGGTCGAACGAGACGCCCTTGAGCGCCCGCACTCCGGAGAACGACTTGGTAATAGCGATGGCTTCGAGCAGGGGCATCGACCGGATCTCCTATTATGCCCCGCCCGCTGAAGGCAGGTTCCGCACATTTCGAAAATGCGGTGGAAGCAAACGCACCGACCACTTCAGGGGTCCGACGCTACGCTGAGTACCGGAGGCCTTTACATGAGAGACAACATAGGCGACACCGAGCAGAAGATTCGTTTGGGAATCGGCTCCGCGGCAGCGGCAGCGGCCATTTACGCACCGCTGCGCTACAAGTGGAAAGGGGTTCTCAGCGCGATTGCCGCAACCCAACTGATCACGGGCATGACCGGCTTTTCGCCGATCAAACGGGTATTGGGGGTCGGCCGCCGCTAGGCGCCCGCTACCAGTAGCCGTTCTGAAAGACCGGTTTGCGGCAGGAGCGGCAGAACTCGGAACCCTTTACATCGAGCCGCTCCACTGCGTGGCTGGACGCCATCACACATCGCCAGTCCCCGCAGTGGCGCAGGCCGAAGGTATGGCCCAGCTCATGGGCCGCCTCTTTCACCAGCCGCTCGCGCAGCAGGTCTTCCCGCGGCGGCAACCCATAGAACTCCTCCTTCAGCCGCGCCAGCGAGACCATGGCACAGTTCCCATCCAGTTGCGCCTCCCCGAAGACGAACGTCAGCACGGGAACGTAGAGGTCGCAGTCGGTAACCCCGATCACGCGGGCATCCGGATCGCACGCCCTCTCCATCCGCTGCAGTATGGCGGTGGAGTAGTACTGCCCCCGCCGCCCGTCCTGGGCGAAATTGATATCGAACGTCTCGGGCCGGATGCGGCAAGGCGTACGGAAGATCTGCGCCAGTGTGGCAGCCAGATGCTCGAGCAGATCCAGCCCGGGCGGAGCGCCTGCGCCGCTATCCGCCAGCGGGATGAGATGAATCGGCTTCACCGCAAACCGTATCGGCGGAGCTTATTGTAGAGCGTGGTGCGGTCGATATCCAGAATTCTCGCCGCCCGCGAAAGGTTGTGCTGGGTCTCCCGGAGGATCCGCTCGATGTGAACCCGTTCGATGTCCTCCAGGGTCCTCCCGCCGCGAGGCTCATCCGCCTGGAACTGGAACGAAAAGTCCGCCGGCCGGATCTCCGTGCCGCGACCCACCACCAGGGCGCGCTCCACGGCGTTCTCCAGTTCCCGGACATTTCCCGGCCAGTCATGCCGCATCAGCACGTCCAGCGCTTCCGGCAGGATCTGCGGCACGGGGCGGCTGGTAGCCATGCAGAACTTGTTTAGAAAGTGGTTGACGAGCAGCGGGATATCCTCGCGCCGGTCGCGAAGCGGCGGCAGGTCGATACAGAAGACGTGCAGGCGATAGTAGAGGTCGGGGCGGAAATTTCCGGCCTTGACCAGCATCTCCAGGTTCTTGTTGGTGGCGGCAATGCAGCGGAAATCCACTTTGATCTGCTGGTTGCCCCCGACCCTCACGATCTCCTTCTCCTGCAGGACGCGCAGCAGGTCCGTCTGGGTCTTCAAGCTGATGTCGCTGATTTCATCCAGGAATACCGTACCGCCGTCCGCGACTTCGAACTTGCCCTTCTTCCGGTACTGCGCTCCGGTGAACGCCCCTTTTTCGTGGCCGAACAGTTCGCTCTCG
Source organism: Bryobacterales bacterium (assembly GCA_963796485.1). Classification (GTDB taxonomy): domain Bacteria; phylum Acidobacteriota; class Terriglobia; order Bryobacterales; family Bryobacteraceae; genus CAWCDJ01. Next base: position 702,796 of record CAWCLV010000001.1, on the reverse strand, counting down.
AGCAGCGTTTCGGTCAGCGCGCCGCAGTGGATCGTCACCATCGGCATGTAGCGGCGCGGGCCGGCGGCATGGATTCCGCGCGCCACCACTTCCTTGCCCGTGCCGCTCTCGCCGGTGATCAGCACCGTGGCATCCGTCGGAGCCACCATCTCGATCAGCTCGGTCACCTTCTTCATGGCCGGGCTGCGGCCGATCAGTTCGGTCCCGGGCTGTACTTCCTGCAGGTTCTCGCGCAGCCGCGCCACCTCATGGCGGGCGCGGCGATGCTCCATCGCCTTGGAAACCAGGTGTGACAGCTCGTCCGGATCGACGGGTTTGGTGATGTAGTCGTACGCGCCATGTTTGAGCGCCTGTACGGCGGTCTCCACCGAGGCGTATCCGGTCATCACCACCACGGTAAGGTCGGGGTCGGCCTCCCGCAGCCGCGCCTGAAGCTCCATCCCGTCCATGCCGGGCATTTTGATGTCGATCAGTGCGATATCGAATTGTTGTTGCTGGATGACTTCCAGGCCCTCACGGGCCCCCCCGACCGGCTTGGTGGTATAGCCCTCGCTCGTGAACCACTTACCGAGCGAATCGCGCACCACCAGTTCGTCATCGACGATTAGAATTCGTCCCTTGGTTTTCACTGACTGTGTGGGCTCCGTCGCTGTTGCCATTGATCCTCCCGGGTCATTTCCCCATCACGCCTCCGCCCTGCCGCGGATGGAGCCAGTTTCTGTGCCCCCCGCTTGGCCTGGGCGGCCGTGGATCGATCTCCTCACTTCCTCACCCCGCTGGCCACTGCCGCCGTTACCGGCAGCGCCACTTCGAACTCCGTTCCTTCACCCGGCGCGGAACGGACCGAGATTTCTCCCGCGTGCTGTTCCACGATGCTGTGTGCGACAGCCAGGCCCAGACCTGTCCGGTTCTGGTCTTCTTTGGTCGTAAAGAACGGATCGAAGATGTGCGGCAAAACCTCGGCCGGGATGCCGCTTCCCGTATCCTTAACGAGCACGGCGCAGTGCTCGGTCTCCGGACGAAGAACTGTGGACACTCCCAACCTGCCCCCTTTGGGCATGGCTTCCGACGCATTCACCATCAGAACCAGAACCACCTGCTGGATCTGATTGCCGTCGCAATCCACCGGGGGCAAATCGTCCGCAAGCATCTCCACCAGTTCGATGTTCTGCATCTCCAGCTTGTGTTTCACCAGGAGCACGGCGCGGTGCACAACCGTATTCAAGTCGTTCGGCTCGCGGTGGCTCGGCGCCTGCCGCGAGAAGGTCAGCAGGTTCTTCACGATTTCGCCGCAGCGCTTGCTCTCGCGCTCGATCGTCTGAAGCTGTTCGACCAGTTCGTCCCGCGTCGGAAGATCGTGCTTCTGAATTTCCCGCAATACCAGGCGGGCGTAAGTCAGTATCCCGAAGAGCGGGTTGTTGATCTCATGCGCCACAGTGGCGGCCAGCTTACCGATCGAAGCCATCTTCTCGGAGCTGAGCAGTGACTTGTGCACGCGCTCCAATTCCGCCGTCTTCCGCCGCACCTGCTCTTCGATCCGCGACTGCTCCTCGTCCACTTCGGCCGTCATTTTGTTGAATGAGGCCGCCAGGTCGCCGAGTTCGTCATCGGAATTCACCGGCAGGCGGTATTTCAGGTCGCCGCCGGCCACCCGGTGTGTGCCATCGATCAACGCCTTTACCGGCCGGTAGACCACGATCCACATGAAGCCCACAGCCGCCAGGCAGCCGAGCACGATGGCCGTCATCAGGAACCAGCGGAGCGTCGTCTGATGCCACTGCATCTGCTCATCCACGGTGGCCAGCGACAGGTTGGCGTCGATCACGCCGAGGATCTGCTGCGATGCCGGATGAACGTGGCACGCGGCGTTGCTGCAATCGGGCGAGTTGTCGATCGGCCGTATCACCGCCACCAGCCTGTGCCCCTGCCGGTCCGTGAAGAAGCGGGCACGGTCCGGCCGGGCCAGTTTGGCCAGCGGAGCGGACTGCGCGTGGCATCCATAGCAGGCTTCCGCCTTCGTATCCACGGTAGCGCCCACTTCCCGCCGGTCGGTAGAAAGCGTAATCCGGCCTTCCTTGTTGAAGATGCGGATCCGCTGGATTCCCGGTTCGCTTCCCAGTTGCTGGATTACGTTCAGCAGCGCCTCGCGGTCATGGTGCAACATCTGGTAGCGGGTGCTGTGAAAAATGACGTCGGCAACACGGTACGCCGCCTGCTTGACGAGTTCCTCGGAGTTCTGGCGCTCCATCCGCAGGTTGATGGCGCCGAATAAACTGAAGAAAGCCGCCGTGCCCGCGATCACGCAGACCACGAGCTTGGCGGCTACTCCGAAACGAATTTTCGAGCGGCCCTTCATCCCACGGTGACTGGATCCGCCTCCTTCTCTTCCCTCTCCAGAACCCCATGCTCAGCCGCATGCGGTTCGAAAATCGGGAAATAGCCGGCGATCACCCGGTATAAGGCGAAACCGGCGGCGCAGATGGAAAGCGTCACCGCCACCTCGCTCCAGCGCGGAATGTAGTGGACCCCCGAGCCTGCTTCGAGGCCCGTCGTCCCCACGTTGAGACGGTTCGCAATGAACCCGAACACCACCATCACCGCGCAGGCGTACAGCGCGCCGGGCCGTATCCGCACTTTGCGGAAGTACAACAGCACGGCCGGCACCACCAGGAGCGCCATCTCGAGCCCGAACAGCCAGGTTTCGATCCGGTTCCGCAACAGCAGATGGAATACGCCGCGGTGCGCCAGGTCGAGGAACCGGATCCACAGATAGACGCTCAGGATCACGGCCAGAACCCGCCCCATGCTCATCAGAAGGGGCAATTCGAGCGCCCGCCCGAACGCCCGGCTGCTGTGCCACGATTCGAAGATCGTCATGGCCAGCCCCACCGCGATCGACGAGATGAAGAACATCAGCGGCAGCAGCGGACTGTACCAGAGCGGATACAACTTCTCAGGCACGATCAGAAACAGGGTCCCCAGGGAGCTCTGGTGGAGCGTGGAAAGCAGCACCCCCAGGATCATCAGGGGCACCGAGATGCGGTGGATCCACTCCATCGGCTTGTGCCAGCCGAACTTCTCGAAGACCACCGGGATGAATTCCAGGAGCAGCACCGTGGAATATAGCGTCACGCACCAGGCCACTTCGAACATCACCGAATGCGGATTCCACATCACCAGCGGGTGCCACAGCCGGTCCGGCCGGCCGAGGTCGTAGAGCAGCCCGACCACCACCAGCTGGTACCCCAGGAACGCGGTCAGGATGGCCGGCCGCAACACAGGTTTGTAGCGCTCGATGTTGAAGATATGAACGATTGCCACCAGCGTGAAACCACCCGCCGCCAGCCCCACGCCGCACATCACGTCGAAGGCGATCCAAAGCCCCCACGGAAACTGATCGCTCAGGTTCGTCGATCCGCCCAACCCGTAAAAGATCCGGAGATAGGTGGCGTAAAGGCCGCTGAGCATCAGGGCCGCGAAAATCACGCGCCACACAGTCAACTTCGGAAGTTTGCGCGTCATCAGCGTTTACCCTCCGCCTTGGCAACGTCCTCGCGCCGGTTGCTGATCCACCAGATGCCGCCCAGCAGGATGGCGCCGGTAGAGACCACATCCGGCAGCAGTTCGAGGATACGCCACGTGGTATCCGGCAGAGGCTCCTGCGGGACGCCCGTCCGCAACCCGATCTGCTCGAAGGGCACCGCGGAAAGATATAGCACCGAGGTGCCGCCGACCTCAGTGATGCCGTAAATCTTCTGGTAATACTGGTCCGGTTTTTCGCCCAGGCGCTGCCGCGCTTCGGCGATCAGGGCATCCCTATCCCCCAGTTTGGTCGCCCCGACCGGGCAGGCCTCGGCGCACGCGGTCAGCTTACCCGCACTCTGCCGCTCGTAGCACATATCGCACTTCCGCATCCGCGGAAGCAGGCTCGACCACTCATACGATGGCACCTGAAACGGGCATGCCTGCATGCAGTAGCGGCACCCCATGCACTTCTCCGCATCGTAGGTCACTGGCCCCAGCGCGGTCTTTTGCAGCGCGCCTACCGGGCACACCGAAACGCATGCCGGCTGTACACAATTCATGCACAACCGGCGCGAGAACTTGTCGCCATGCGTCTCAATGGCCGTCAGCTTGTGCGCAGAGATCTTCTCTTCGGCGGCAATTTTGTCGTCGTAAGGTAGTCCCCAGCGTTCGGCACAAGCCGATTCACAAGCCTTGCAACCGATACAGAGGGTGCTGTCGTACAAGATCGCTTTCGACATATAAGACCCTCATATCCTTTTTAGCAGAAATTCACGCTTTGGTGTAGCAAAAATTAACAGGTTTGACCCTGCATTCTGGCGAATAGAAAAGCACCGGGTCCGCGTCAAGCCGTCAGAAAGAACTCGCCGGTGACGTGTTTCCAGTCCGCATCCGGCAGAGCCGAAAGGAGATCGTCCGCCGGGCGCCCGCCATCGGCGGCTACCGCACCGGCCAGCGCCGGCTGCTGGGCATATAAACGCTCCACAGCGTCCCTCATCCACTCCCGCACTAAACCTTTCGGCACCAGGTTGCGCGAGGTGTTTTCCTCATCCGGCACGTGGACCGATACCAGCCAGCCCTTCCCGTAAGGGTCTTCCCGCAGGGTCGAGGGATCATTCAAAACTTCACTGTTGACTTCCATGACCTCGCCTTCCGTAGGCGATACCATCTCCGTCTTTTGCCCGTCCCGATAGAACGACAGGACGTTCTGCCCCTGACGGATCCAGGTGCCGGCCTTGGGGACTTCGATGCGTTCGATCTTACCCATCAGGGCCGCGGCAAACTCATCCGCGCCGACCCGGACCACGTTCTTTCGCTCCCTGACCAGCCAGCTATGCCCGGCGTGGTAGGAGACCCTCGCCGGAACCAGGAATCCGTCCACATAGTCGCCGCCAAACGTGGCCGGGACCGCCGTGTGCGCCTCCACAGGAACCGTCTGAAGCACCTTTCTCCGATTCAAGAAATAATCCAGTACGATGAACACCAGGAACGTCGCGAGAACTAGTAGGACTGTCATTTGCTGCCTTCCTTTCCTCGCTTCGTATAATGGCAATTGAACGGCCAAAAACCGTTGTTTTATACCCTTTTATCTGTTGTGATTTCATGCGCTTGCATCGTGTAGGATTTCGAGACAGGCAGGGGGTGTTGCGATTCTCGATACCCTGATGTCGAGAAAAGCGGCCAGCTCCTGCCAAATCAGACACATAAGTCCGATATCGTCAAATCCTACACCCCTGTCGGAAATCACGACCAAAACAAGCCACGCCTCCGGCTGCGGATCTTTGCTATGAATATGAAGACCGCAATGGATCGAAAAGAGCAACTCGCCGAAATGCTCCGGACCTGGAAGCAGCCGAAGGAACTCGCCGGACCTCTCCCCCGCCCCGTTCGCCTGGCCGCCCAGGGCCGCGTCCTTGCCGTCGCCTCGGCCATCCTCTTTATAATCGGTGCCGTTGCCGGCGTCGCAACGGGTCTGCAAGCCAGTGCCGAGGCACAACTTCAGCAGCGGTTACGGAAAGAAGGGGTGACGGCAGATGCGGTGATTACCCGACTCTGGCAAATCCGCGGCCGGCATAATACCCTCGACAAGGTGTCCTATCAATTCAATTTCAACGGCACCATCTACGGCGGGGTGTCCTCGGCGCCCCGGAAGATATGGAGGGAACTCCGTACCGGATCGAACCTCCCGATCGCCTTTCTTCCGTCCGCCCCCGGCGTCAGCCAGCCCAACGGCTGGCCGAATCCGCCGACACCGATGTGGCTGCCCTTCCTGGTGGGGATTCTCCTGCCCGGCCTTGGCGTCCTCCTGCTTGCGCCGATCCTCCAGCAGCGGCGCCTCCTGGCGGAAGGCCGGGCGGCCCCGGCCATCGTGACGGGAGTTGGGCGGCCCCGGAACCGGGTACTGGTGGATTACGCGTTCGCCCTGCCGGCTGGAGCGGTCATCCAGGGCAAAAGAGGCCAGCCACGGAACTATCCCAACATCGGCGACACCATCTGCGTTCTCTACGACCCCGCGGACCCGCGCCGGAGTGCGCCCTTTCCTCTTCCTTTGGTAGATCCGGCCAAACCGGCCCGCTAAGCCGAAGTTCCAGGCCAGATCCCTCCTCGAGTTGGGTGGATGAACTACCGGTTGATTGCCCGCATGCCGCCGGGATTGTAGCGATCTCCGGCAGTAACGCCCGGCGGGAACGCCCTCTCCATCTGGCGAAGATGCTCGGCGCTCAAGTAAACATCGAGCGCCCCCAGATTCTCTTCCAGGTAGCTGCGCCGTTTGGTTCCCGGGATGGGGACGATGTCGCCGCCCTGCGCCAGCACCCAGGCAAGCGCCAACTGCGCGGGCGTGCACCCGATCTCGCCGGCGATCTGCTTTACCGCGTCCGCCAGACGCAGATTGCGCTCGAAGTTCTCCCCCTCGAAGCGGGGATGGTGACGCCGCCAGTCGCCCTCGGGAATGTCCCCGGGCTGGCGGAACCGTCCCGTGAGGAAACCGCGCCCCAGCGGACTATACGCGACGAAGCCGATGCCTAGCTCGCGGCACGTCTGGAGGATTTCGCCCTCGGGGTCCCGCGCCCACAACGAATACTCCGTTTGCAGCGCGGTGATCGGGTGTACCTTGCCGGCACGGCGAATGGTGGCCGGCGCGGCTTCGGAGAGTCCGAGGAATCGCACCTTGCCCTCGCAAACGAGTTCGGCCATCGCGCCGACCGTATCTTCAATCGGCGTGTCGGCATCGACGCGGTGCTGGTAATAAAGATCGATGTGGTCCAGGCCAAGCCGTCTGAGGCTACTTTCGCAAGCCTGCCTGACATACTCCGGCCGCCCATTCACACCCAGGAATTCGCCACTGGGTCCGCGCACGTTTCCGAACTTGGTGGCAAGTACCACCTGATCGCGGCGGTCGCGAATGGCGCGCCCCACCAGTTCTTCGTTCTTCCCGCTGCCGTAAGCGTCCGCGGTATCGAGAAAATTCACGCCCAGGGAGAGCGCGCGGTGGATGGTTGCGATCGACTCCGTCTCGTCGGAGGGTCCGTAGAACTCCGACATCCCCATGCAGCCCAATCCAAGTGCGGACACCTCCGGGCCGTTTCGTCCGAGTCTTCTTTGCTCCATGATTGCTCCCCGTGAACCTTCCCAGTTTACTTCCGAACGCCGCATCCGGAGTCGGGCTTCCGAATGCCCGCTAGCGGCGTTACGATGAATCGGAACAAAAGGCCTTAAATCGGCGTCAGCCTGGAATGAGCATGTTGGACACCCACGATAAAGCGGTCCCTCGCCAGGAGGTTGAGACCCTGGACCATCTGCGGCGGGAGATGGCCAAGGTGATCGTCGGGCAGGAAGACCTCGTCGAACGGCTGCTGCTCGCGTTGTTGTCGAATAACCACGTGCTGCTCGAAGGCGTGCCCGGCCTCGGCAAGACGCTCTCGATCACTACCCTCGCTCGCGCGGTGCAACTCTCCTTCCGGCGGATCCAATTCACTCCGGACCTGCTGCCTGCCGACGTGATCGGCACGCTGGTCTTCGATCCCCGAACCGGTGAGTTCCAGACACACAAGGGGCCGATCTTCGCCAACCTGATCCTGGCCGATGAGATCAACCGGGCGCCCGCCAAGGTGCAGAGCGCATTGTTGGAAGCGATGCAGGAGCGGCAGGTGACTATCGGGGGCCGGACATTTCCCCTGGAGGAGCCCTTTCTCGTGCTGGCTACCCAGAACCCCATCGAACAGGAGGGCACCTATCCGCTGCCGGAGGCACAGGTCGACCGCTTCATGCTGAAGGTGAAACTCACCTATCCGGACAAGCGGCAGGAACTCGGAATCCTGCGCCGCATGTCCCGGTCCAAACCCGAATTCGACGTCCAGCCGGCCGCTTGCGCAGCGGATATCTTGCGCTTGCGTGCCCTGATCGACGAGATCTTTATGGACGAGCGGGTGGAGGAGTACATCGTGACTCTGGTGGACGCCACCCGCCGCCCCGCGCGCTACCGCCTCGCGCTGGAACCGCTGATCCGGTACGGCGCCTCGCCGCGCGCCACGATTTACCTGGCGATCGCCGGGAAAGCGCACGCGCTCCTCGCCGGTCGCGGATACGTGCTGCCGGAAGACATCAAAGCGGTGGCGCCCGACGTGCTCCGCCACCGCCTCATTCCGACCTACGAAGCGGAGGCGCTCGGGCGGACTCCGGAAGACCTCCTGGCGGAGATCCTGAAGGGCGTGCCCGTGCCATGATCGGCGATCTCGCGCTGAAAGTCCGCACCATCCAGATCCGCACGCGCAAGAATCTTGCGGCGGGATTTGCGGGCGGATACCGCAGCGCGTTCAAGGGCCGCGGCCTGGAGTTTGACGAAGTGCGGGAGTACGCGCCGGGCGACGACGTGCGCGACATCGACTGGAACGTCACGGCGCGCACCGGCCGCACCTTCGTCAAACGCTACGTGGAAGAGCGGCAGCTCAAACTCCTGTTCGCGGTGGACGTCTCCGGCTCAGTCGGATTCGGCACCGCCGGAAGGCGGAAGAGTGAACTGGCCGCCGAATTCTGCGCCCTGGTAGCGTTCTCCGCAATCCGCAACAACGATAATATAGGGCTCCTGCTGTTCAGCGACCGCGTGGAGAAGTTCGTGCCGCCGGCCAAGGGCTCGTCTCACGCGCTGCGCCTGGTGCATGACCTGCTGGCTTTCGAGGCGCACCAGGGCCGCACCGATGTGGCCGCCGCCCTGAGCTACCTGGCGCGGATCATGCACCGGCGGTGCGTCGTCTTCCTGGTATCGGACTTCCTGGCGCCCGATTTCGAACGGTCCCTCCGGATCGTGGCGAAGCGGCACGACGTGATCGCCGTGCGGACCTCCGACCCGCGTGAGCAAAGCCTTCCGGACGTCGGACTGGCAGCCCTCTGGGACCCGGAGTCCGGCCGGCGAATGGTCGTCGATACCGGCGCGGAAGATGTCCGGCAGGAGTATTTCGAACGCTGCGCACGGCGCCGCGAGGAAAGCTCGCGAGTATTCCGGGCGGCGGGCGTGGACGAGATTTCGATATCGACCGATAAGGAGTGCGCCGGTGCCCTGGTCTCATTTTTCCGCACTCGCGATCGCCGCCGTTAGCCTGCCGGCATCTGCGCAGACGGGGCTCGGCGAGTTGCGCGATATCGCGCCGCCGGTCGAGATGCCGGACGATCCGGTCTGGCACCTCTATTTAGCCGGCGCCATCGTGGCACTCTCGATCGTCGCGGGCATTCTGTTCGTGGTTCGGCGGCGGCGTCCGCCTCCGCAGGTGCGCCTCGTGCCTCCGCACCATTTCGCGCTCGAAGCCTTGCGGGAATTGGAGCGGGAGAGCGCGCTGGAACCGCGGATCTTCTACGCCCGACTGATAGACATCTTGCGCGCTTACATCGCCGGGCGCTTCGGCATCGATGAGCCGGATGCCACGGCATCGGAGTTGCTGGATGCCCTGTTCCGGTCGATGCAAGCCGCTCCGGAGCGACGGCGGGTGCTCCGGAATCTGATCAGCGAGGCGGACCTGGTGAAGTTTGCCGGACGACTTCCCGCCCCGGACGCGCCGGCCCGGGCCGTGCGGGATTGCCGCGATTTCGTCCTCGAAACAGCCGTCGAGCAGGAGGCGCAGCTTGCACTTTGAGCAGCCTTGGGCGCTTCTGCTACTCGGCCTGATACCGCCGCTGGTGTGGCTGCGGCTGCGGAGGACGCCGGAGGCCGCGGTCCGGTTCTCTTACGCCGGTGCCGCCGCGGGCCTGCGGGTCACGCTGCGCGCGCGGCTGGCACGGTTGCCGTTCTGGCTGGGGGTCGCCGCGCTCTGCCTCTTCATTCTGGCTCTTGCACGCCCGCAGTCCGCAGCGGAACGGCGCCGCGAACCCGGGCGCGGCATTGCTATTTTCGTCGTGATCGACCGCTCGCCCAGCATGCTGCAGCCGATCGCCTTCGGCGGCCGGACCACGACCCGGTTGGCGCTGGCGAAACAACTACTCCAGGAATTCGCAGCCGGCGATGGGCGGGCGCTCAAGGGGCGGACCTCGGACCCGATTGGGATCGTCGCGTTCGCCCGCCACCCGGAGACGGTTTGCCCCTTGACCTTCGCGCATGATTCGTTCCCCGCGCTGCTCTCCGCCATACACCCCCCGCCCGAAGGCGACCCCGAGGCATTTACCGCGATCGGTGACGCGGTGGCCCTGGCTGCCGCCCGGCTGAAGAATGCGCCGGACAAAAACCTCAAGAGCAAGGTCATCATCCTGCTCACGGACGGCGAGAACACCGCCGGGGCGCGCAGTCCGCTGGAAGGGGCGCAATTGGCCGCCCGGTGGGGCGTGCGGGTTCACGCAATCGCGATCGCGGGCGCCGCTCCGGCTCCGGCGAACACGGCCATCGGGCGCTATGGTGCGCAGGCACGCTTTATCGCGGAGCGGGACCTGCATCAGATGACGGCGATCAGCGGCGGAATCTATCGCGCCGCGCACGATGGCGAAGCTCTCAAATCCATCTACGCGGAGATCGACCGGCTGGAGAAGGCGGATGTTGCCCGGACCAGATTCATGGGCGGGTCCGAGGAGTTCGCCTGGCCGTTGGTCGGCGCTCTGGCGATGCTGGCCTCTGCTTCCGTGCTGTCGGCGACGTGGCTGCGGAGGATTCCATGAAGCACTTCGCGCTGGGTTCTCCTTACTGGCTGTTTCTCCTCGCAGCCGTCCCCGCCCTGCTGGCGCTTGCGAGATGGGCGGAAGCCTCGCGGCGGCGCGCGCTGGCATTGTTCGCGGATGCCTCAACCCAGCCGCACCTGCTCATGGACTTCGACCCGCACCGCCGCGCGCGCAAGACCGCCATGGCCGCGGCCGCATTCGCACTGGCCGTGATCGCGCTGTGCCGGCCCATGTGGGACGCCTCCGCGCCCGCCGCCACGAAGGGAAGGGACGTCCTGGTCCTTCTGGATGTTTCCCGCAGCATGTACGCCCGGGATTTGACGCCGAGCCGGATGGAGGCCGCGCGCCGTGGCCTCGCCGGTTTCGCAGGACGGCTCCGGGGCGACCGCATCGCCTTGGTGGCCTTTGCCGGTACCGCGGCGTTGCGATGCCCCCTGACCACCGACTACGACTTCTTCCGCACCGCCGTCGAAGGCGCCTCCCCGGAAAGCGTGAGCATGGGCGGCACCGAGATCGCCAAAGCGATCCGATTTGCGCTGCGGGACGGTTTCGACAACCTCTCGCAACGATCGAAGCACCTGCTCCTGGTGACGGACGCCGAAGACCACGGGTACGCCGCCCCGGCGGCAGCCGCGGAAGCCGCCCGGAAAGGCATCCGGCTGGATGTTCTCGGGCTGGGCGACAGCGTCACGGGTGCGCGAGTTCCCGCTTCCGGGCAGGGCCCCCTCCGCTACATCACCTACCAGGGCCGGGAAGTGTGGTCGAAGCTGGACGAAATCGGAATCCGCAATATCGCCAAAAGCGGCGGCGGCGAGGCACTGGTAGTTGGTCCCGTGGACAATCGCGATCTCGGGCCATTGCTCGATCGGCTCGTATCGGGCGTACGCGGCAAACCGGCCCTCCCGCGCGTTCAGGGATTCTGGATTCCACTGGCGCTCGCGGCCGCGTGCCTCTCTTGCGTGTTGTCCATCTCCGAAAGGAGGAGAGTCCGATGACGGTGCTGGTGATCCTGCTCGCCGCCGCAACGGCCCAGGATCTTGTCAGGCAGGCAAACACCGCGATGGGCGCGCGGCAGTACCAGGCAGCAGCTCAGCTGTATCAGGAGGCATTGGCCCTGCGGCCGGAGTCTCCCGAAGCGCATTACGACCTGGGCGGAGCTTACTATCGCCTGGGCGATTTCTCGCGCGCTCTCGAAAGCTTCGAGCGTTCGGCACTCCTGAGGAAGAAGGGGCGGCTCGCCGCGATGGCCCGCTACAACGCTGCGCATTGCCTGTTTCAGCAAGGGCTGGGCCTCGTCTACACAGACCCGGAGGGGGCGCTCGGCGTTCTGGAACAATCGTTGGCCTCTTTCCGTGAGGCGTCGCGTCTCGACTTCGATATGGGCCCGGATGCCGGCCACAATGCGGACGTCGTGAAGAAATGGATGGACTTGATCGGGCGGCAACTGGCTCAGCAGCGTGCCGCCGGAGCGGGCGCTGGCCCGCCGTCCTCCGGGCCTGGACCCGCGGTCGGATCCATTCTCGGCCAGGACAAGGGTGCCCGTTCCGCCGGTGGGGCTAACGTCCGCCCCATATCGGCGGGAAAGGATTGGTAAGACCGGTGAAACTTATGACCCAAACGCTGTTCACCCGACGCGGCCTGCTCGAAATGGCCGCCGCGGGTTCACTCTCTTCTGCCGTCCGGGCGCAAACCGCGCCGGAAATGGTGGACTTCCACGCGCACATCGATGCGGTGCAAAGCCTCGATCAACTGCTCGAGATCGCACGCCAGCGCGGAGTCAAGTTCGGGGTGGTGGAGCATGCGGGCAACCCAAACGACCATCATTACCGCGGCCTGATCGCCAACGATGACGATTTGGATCGCCACTTGGCACAGCTCGCCGGAAAGTCATGCTTCAAGGGCATCCAGGCGGAAGGGCTGGATTGGATGAAGTGCTTCAGCCGGAGAAAAGTGGCGCAACTGGATTACGTTCTTACCGACGCGCTGACGTTCCCGGAAAAGGACGGCACGCTGGTCCGCTTGTGGACCCCTGGGGCGGGCAGGATCACCGAAAAGCAGGACTTCATGGAGCGCTACACGGCCCACCATCTCAGAATTATCGAGACCGAACCCATCGACATCCTCGCCAACCCGCTCTTTCTCCCCGAGCAATTTCAGAAGGAAGCCGAATCGCTCTGGACCGATGAACGGACCGGCCGCATCATCCGTGCCGCGGTGAGAAATCACGTGGCATTCGAAATCAACACGCGCTTCCTGCTGCCCGGGTTGAAGTTTTTGCGGCGGGCCAAAGCCGCCGGAGCGAAGTTCTCGTTCGGTTCGAACATCATGGGACCCGGAGTGGGCGACCTCTCTTACGGCAGACAGGCGGTCAAGGAACTCGGGCTCCAGCGAGCCGATCTCTTCAGACCCGCGCCGGCCGGCCGCAAGCCGGTTCAGATCCGCAGTTTCGCGAGCTAAGCGCAATCGCGGCCACCTCTCCGGCGGTGCAACGTTGTACATTACGGGACATGAATCGCGTTGCCATCGCAATAGCTCTGGCGTTCAGCGCGTTCGGGCAAACGCCTGACCGGTTTGCTCCGAACAAAATGCCGACCGTGCTCTACGGGGTGGCATACTATCCCGAATACATGCCCTACGACCGGCTGGAGCGCGACGTCGAACTGATGCGGAAGGCCGGCCTCAGCGTGGTACGCGTCGGTGAGTCCACATGGAGCAGTTGGGAACCGCGCGACGGGGAGTTCCGGTTCGATTGGATGGAGCGCGCCATCGACCGGCTGCACCGGGCGGGGATCAAGGTGATTCTCGGGACTCCCACTTACTCCATTCCCACGTGGCTGTACCGTGCCCATCCCGATATCGCGGTCACCCACAATGGAAACGCGCCGCCCTTGCGCGATCCTTATTACCCCACTTATCCGCCGTCTTCGACTCCGGGCGCTTACGGCCCGCGGCAGAATATGGACCTCTTGAATCCCGAGTACCGGAAGTACGCGGAACGGGTCATCCGCCAGGTGGTGGGACATTTCAAAGATCACCCGGCCGTGATCGGGTATCAGATCGACAATGAGACATTTCCGAACGGCGTTTCCACCGCGTATACGGCGAAGGCGTTCCGCGAGCGGCTCATCAGGAAGTACCGGACAACCGATACCCTGAACCGGATCTGGGGGCTGGTCTACTGGGGGCAGTTGATCGCGGACTGGGACGACCTGCCCGGACGCGAGGGGATTCTGAACCCGGGCTACAAGCTGGAGTGGGAGAATTTTCAGCACGATATCGTAACGGAGTTCCTCGCGTGGCAGGCGAAACTCGTCAACGAATACAAACGTCCCGACCAGTTCATCACTCACGATTTCAGCGGAGGGGCGCACACGAACCTGGACCAGTGGGCGATCTCGCGGAACCTGGATATCGTGGCCTCGAATCCTTACTTCGAAACGCAAGAGCGCTTCAACGGGCGCGGCATCTGGCTTGCCGGCGACGTCGCCCGCTCCCTGAAGGGGACCAACTACCTGGTCACCGAAACGAATGCGCAGGGCATCGGTTGGGACTCGCGCACGCAATTTCCGCCGTACCCGGGGCAGTTGCGCCTGGCTGTTTACACGCACCTGGCCGCCGGAGCCAACATGGTGGAGTACTGGCACTGGTCGTCGCTGCACTACGGACAGGAGACATATTGGAGAGGCATTCTGTCTCACGACCTGGAGCCGAATCGAGTCTACGGCGAGATGACGAAGGTGGCCGGCGAACTGAAGAAAATCGGGCCGCAGCTGGTCAACCTGAAAAAGCAGAACCAGGTCGCGATTCTGTTCAGCACGGATTCCGCCAACGCAATCGCATACATGCCGTTCAGCGACACCACCGGCTACATGTCGATACTCAGCCAGATGTATGGCTCCCTTTACGACCTGAACATCGAGCCCGATTTCGTTCCGCCGGGAGCGAGCCTGTCGCGTTACAAGGTCGTGCTGGTGCCGCCGTTGTACAGTGCGTCCGATGAGGTCCTGGCGCAGCTTGCGGCGTATGTGCAGGGCGGAGGACACGTGGTAATGGCATTCAAGAGCGGCTTCACCGACGAGCATTCGACTGTGCGCGACGTCATGGCGCCGGGGCCATTGCGGGCGGCCGCGGGGTTCCACTACCAGGAGTTCACGAACCTTCCGGAACCGGTCCGCCTCTCGCCGGACCCGTACGGCGTGGGCGGCCGGAATCGCGGATCGACATGGGCGGAGTTTCTCATTCGCGACACCGCCGAGGTGATTGCTTCCTATGACGACCCTTATTGGAAGTTCCCCGCGATTACCAGAAACCGGTACGGAAGCGGGTCGTTGACTTATGAAGGCACGGTGGTAACCGACGCATTGCAGCTGGAAGTCATCCGCGATGCGCTTGGGCGCGCGGGGCTCGCTGGGCCCGATCAGAAACTACCGGCGCAAGTCAAAGTGCGGCATGGGCGGAATGCGCAGGATAAGCCGCTCCACTATTACCTGAACTTTTCGGGCTCGCCCCAGAGCTTCACCTATCCGTATCGCAACGGATCGGATCTGTTGACCGGCGCGGCGGTGCCATCCGGAGCCACAGTGACGCTGAAACCCTGGGATCTGGCAATCGTGATCGAGCCGTAGCCGCAGCCGGAAACTCGGGCGCGGGCCGCACGGGCGGTGAACTCGCCAATCAACACCGTTGGCCCGGGAATCCCGGCGGACGCCGCGAAGTTCGGCCGTCCGCCGGGTATCGCCGCCCGCAAATCCTCTCACTCGTGCGTTGTTATCATCGGTCTTGGAAGTCCAATCCAACGAGTCCAGGCCCGCGGTTTCGGTAGGCGCCCTGCGGAAGCGGTACGGACCGGCCGAAGCGGTCCGCGGCGTCAGTTTCGAGGTCGGCGCGGGCCGCATCTTCGGCTTGCTGGGTCCGAACGGCGCCGGAAAAACGACCACGCTGGAGTGTATCCTCGGCTTGCGGCAGCCCGATAGCGGCTCGATCCGCATCCACGGTCTCGATTGCCGGAAGCAGGCCGGCCAGGTGAAGCGAAAGGTCGGCGCACAGCTTCAGGCTGCCACGCTACAGGATAAGATCACTCCGCGGCAGGCGCTCGATCTTTTCGGCTCGTTCTACGCGCAGCCGTTCGCTTCCGATGAACTCCTCGCGCGATTCGATCTCGAGGCCAAAGCCGACGCCTCGTTTTGCCAGCCTCTCCGGAGGGCAGCGGCAAACGCTTTTTCTTGCGCTGGCGGTGATCAACCGGCCGAGCGTGCTGGTTCTCGACGAGCCCACGGCAGGTCTCGACCCGCATGCCCGGCGCAGGCTGCACGGCCTGATCCGCGAGACGCGGGCCGAGGGCAGGACGGTCCTCCTCAGCACTCACAATTTGGAAGAGGCCGCGGAGTTGTGCGACCAGGTCGCCATTATGGATGCGGGCCGCATCGTCGCAGCCGGGACTCCCGCGGAACTGACCGGCCGCTCCCATGCGCCGGCGCGCGTGATCGTGCGGACGGAGCCGCCCCTGCCCGAAAGTGCAATCGAAGGCCTGCCCGGCCTGATCGAGGCTGCGTACCGCGACCACGGTTGGGTTCTCGAAACCGGCGCGCCGAACCGCCTCATGGCGGAGCTGATGCGGCGCGTGAACGATGCCAACGCGGAGCTGCTCGAGATCGAGCTGCGCCGGCCGTCATTGGAAGATGTTCTCATCGAACTTACCGCCGGCCGCCGGGATGACGCAGACCCGGGAGGTGCATCTCGATGAGGGCGCGCCCGGAACTGAATGGGTGCCTCCGGCATCTGCTGCTCACCATCTATTTGAACTTTCGCAACCCCCAGGCGATCGTTTACGGCTACCTGGTACCCGTGTTTTTTCTGATCGCGTTCGGCAGCGTGTTCCGGAGCGATACCCCGCCGCTGCTGCCGCAAATGGGCCAAATCCTGACGATCACGATTCTCGGGGGAGCGTGCTTCGGGCTGCCCACCGCACTGGTGGCCGAACGGGAGCTGGGAATCTGGCGCCGTTACCGCTTATTGCCGGTCCCGACGGTCTGGCTCGTCTTCAGCGCCATGCTCGCGCGAGTCCTGATTGTGGCCTCCGCGGTCCTGGTGCAGATCGCCCTCGCCCGCGCCGTCTACGGCACCCCTCTTCCCGCTCACCCCGCGGCGGCTCTCGCCGCATTTCTATTCGTCACCGGAGCGTTTCTGGGAATCGGCCTGTTGATCGCAGCGCTCGCCGAAAACGTCCCGGCGGTGCAGGCGCTCGGGCAATGCATTTTCCTGCCGATGATCATGATCGGCGGAGTGGGTGTCCCGCTGGCGGTCCTTCCGGTTTGGGTGCAGCGCATTGCGGGTTTTATGCCGGGACGTTATGCGGTCGAAGTCCTGCAACCCTGTTTCAACGGGCCGGGGGGACTCCAGGGTTCGGGCTTTCGCATCGGCGCGCTGGCCGTGATCGGCCTGGCCGCCGGGATTGGCGGCGCGAAGCTTTTCCGCTGGGAGGCAGGCCGCCCGATCAGCCGGCCCGCGCGCTGGTGGGTCGCGGGCGCCCTGGCATCCTGGGCGTTGGTCGGCGGCGTGGCGTGGCAAACCGGCCGGTTGCAACCCGTTCTTCCCGCAGCGGCAGCGTGGACGAGTATCACCCCGGCGCAGATCGCGGAGATCCGCTTCGAGGGGCTGCCGGGGGACCACGACCTGGCGGCGCCCCTGGCCGCGCGCGATACGGATTCGGAGCAACTGCGGACATTTGCGCGCAAGCTGAGCAATTGGCCGCCGGGCAAACTCGACGACGCCGGGCAAAGCATTCGCAACCTCGTGGCAATTGCCGCGGTTGCCGATCTTTGCGCCGACCCGCGGGAAGCGGAGATTGCCCGGGCCGTTTTCGTTCAGATCGGCGCCCAATTCGAACCCGCCGTGGCACGGCAGGGCCTGGCCTGGATTGTTCTCAGTCCCGAGGACGGGCAGACACCCACGAAGGCACCCGAGTTGGCGCTCTACCGCCATCCTCCGGAACGCCTGGTCCGGCAGCGCAGCATCATTTACGCGCAGAAATTCCTGGAACGTCTGCTCGGCAAAGTTCCGGAATGATAGGTGTGATAATAAGCGAAGCGCTTCAGGCTAGTTTTGATGTGCCAATCTGATCCATCCATCCGTCGTGCGGCCGCGCTCCTGGTTCTCATCGCGGGTGCGCTCCTGCCCGCCTGGTTCGCCGCCGTAACGCGAGATAGCCCGCAGGTGCGGAATATCCATATCGAGGCCTACCGCTACGGCTTCAGCCCCTCGCGCATTCACGCTAATCGCGGCGACCGCCTGCGCCTGACGTTCTCCACGCGCGACACCGGCCAGAGTTTCTTCTTTCAGGATTACGATCTCCACGTGGGGATCACGCCCGGGAACAGGCTCGTTTCCGTCGCGCGGCTGTCCCGTCCGGACGATCGGCCGAAGCTGATGGAAACCGTGGAAATCGTCGCGGGACTCCCGGGCTGGCAGGGATGGCTGGTCTCCAAATCGCAGTTTCGCAATCACACCTACAACGGCCCGCTGCATGGAACCGAGCGGGGCGAACTGATCGTCCGGCCGAACTTCCTTCTCTACGGCGCTTTGGGGCTGTTGCTGGCGATGCCCCTGGCCGGACTGCTGTTGGCCGGATCGCGCGCGCCTCAACGCTCTGAACGTCGCCCGTACGATCTGTTCCGACGCTTCCCCTGGCTCAAGCGAGTGGTGAAGGCGCCTTCCTTTCAACTCAATCTCGCGCTCCCGATGTTGGGCGTCTTCTGGTTCGTCATCCTCGCCGGATTGATCGGAACCAAAGTGTCCGGCCGCAATGCCGGGCCGATGGTCGTCTGGGTCCTCTGGCTTTCGGGGCTGATCATCGTCATGGTACCCCTCGGGGGCAGAGCCTGGTGCACCGCTTGTCCGCTTCCGCTAATGGGTGAATGGATGCAGCGGCGCCGGCTTTCCCGGAACCCGGCCGAACTCGAGCCCGGATTTACTCGCCGCATCTTCGGTATCCCGCTGATCTGGCCCAAGCGGCTGAGGAACGCCTGGCCCCGCGTTCTGCTTTTCCTGCTTCTGGGAACCTTCAGCACCAGCATCGTCGCGGTACCTTCGGCGACCAGCTGGATGCTGATCGGGCTTGTCCTCATGGCCGTTGCGGTATCGGTGTTCCCCGACCAACGCCTCTTTTGCCGGCACCTCTGCCCGATCAACAGCTACATCAGCCTCTACTCCACCACGGGGCGGGTTATCCTGCGGTCCGTGTCGTCCCAAACCTGTTCCGAGTGCGACGATCATTTTTGCCTCACCGGCAGCGCCAAGGGCTGGGGATGCCCGTACGGGCTTTGCGCGGGCGAGCTCGACCGGAACAACGATTGCGGCCTCTGTATGGAATGCGTGAAGACCTGCGCCTATGATAACGTCGCGGTTTTGGTGCGGCCTTCCGGATGGGACCTGCGTATCGCCAACTACGACGAGGCGTGGCAGGCAATCGTCATGTTTGCCCTGGCGTGCATCTACTGCGTCGTCAACTTCGGCGCCTGGGACCGGATTCGCGACTGGATCGACATCGTCGATAAAGGAAATTGGGGGAGTTTTGCCGTCTATGCCGTGGTCGTTTGGGCGCTGTGCCTGGGGGTCCTGCCGCTGGCGTGGTACCTGCTGGCGAGAACCGGCATTCGGATCGGCCGGTCGCGCCGCAAGCCGAAGGACGTCTTCCTGGAGACGGCCGCGGCGTTCATCCCCATCGGGCTGGGCTGCTGGATCGCGTTCGCGCTGGGCACGCTGCTCTCGATGACCACCTTCCTGCTCCAGAGCTTGTCGGACCCGTTCAACTGGGGATGGAATCTCCTGGGAATGGCCGGCAGCCGCTGGCACATCATCTGGTCGCCGGCCATACCGTGGCTTCAAGTGATTTGTGTGCTGATCGGCGCAACATATTCCATCAGAACGGTTTATCGTTACTGGCTCAAACAGGCACCGCAGCCGCGGCGGGCCCTCGCCGGATGCCTCCCCCTGGGCTCCTTCCTATGGGGCGCGGCGGCCGCGATGATCTGCTTCTTTGCCGGATAGAGAACAGGAACGATGAAAGAGAAAAGCGTCAGACCGAAATCACCCGGGAGGAAGCGATCCTCCTCCCTGCCGGGGCTCAGGATTCTGGCCGTGATGCTGGGAGTGCCGCTCCTGGTCCTGCTATACCAGGCGCACAACTCGGGCCTGTCGCTGGCCCAGGTGTTCGAGCATATTTTTAAGGGCGCCAGGAAATCCGAGGCGGAAGAGGTCCCGTCCAGAACTCCTCATGGGAAGAAAATCGATTTTCTGAGCGCCATGCCGATAGGCTTCCCGTCCCCCGGTCCTCCCCGAATCGGCAGCGTCCAGATCGTCGATCTCGACAAAGACGGCTTGCCGGACATCCTGGTGGCCGATATGCTCGCCAACCGCGTCGGCTGGATCCGGCAGTTTCCGGCAGGAGTTTACAAGGAACAGTGGATCAGCCCCGTGCTCCCGGCGCCGGCGCACGTGAGCGCGATCGATATAGATAAGGATGGCGATCTCGACATCCTGGTGGCGTGCATGGGCCAGTTGTTTCCCAGCAACGATAAGATCGGCTCGGTCGTCATCCTGGAGAACGATGGCAAGCAGCACTTTACGCCGCATACGATCATCGACCACATTGCCCGGGTCACCGATGTTCGCGGCGCCGATTTCAACGGCGACGGCCGCCTGGACCTGATCGTAGGCCAGTTCGGTTACGACGATGGCGAGACCCGCTGGATGGAGAACCTCGGGAACTGGCAATTCCGGTCGCACATCCTTCAGAGCCTCTCCGGCGTGATCCACACCATTCCCGTGGATATCGACAATGACGGCGATATGGATGTCGTCAGTTTGGTCAGTCAGGAATGGGAAGAACTCTATGTTTTCGAGAACGACGGGCACGGAAACTTCAAGTCGCACTTGATATGGGGGAGCACCAACGAAGACTATGGCAGCAGCGGCATTCGCCTGGTGGACCTCAATAAAGACGGCGCGATGGACGTCCTGCTCACGAACGGAGACGCCTTCGACTATCTGCCCCCGCGCCCCCGACCGTGGCATAGCGTCCAATGGCTCGAGAATAAGGGAAACTTCAAATTCGATCACCATTCGATCGGCCTTCTCCCCGGGGCAAGCGCGGCCGTGGCGGTCGATTTGGATGGCGATGGCGATCTCGACATTGCCGCCGTCAGTTGCTACAACTTCTGGGAGCGGCCGGATTCCCAGAGCATGATCTGGTTTGAGAACGACGGCAAAATGAACTTCACCGAGCATGACATCAGCCACTCGCCCACCCATCTCATCAGCCTCGAAGCCGCGGACATGAACGGGGACGGCAAGCCTGACCTGGTGTCCGTACGGATGGACGTGTACCAGCCGTTTACGAATGACGGGCGGGTGATGCTGTGGCTGAACCATTGGGGACAGTCCGCGAGAGCCGCGAGCCCTCTCCCCCAATTTATGCCGGAGCTGTTTGCCCGGGCGCTGCGGAGGCGCGATCGATGAGACCTGAACCGCAGGATGAGGATCATAGCCGCAAGAGCATGAGCCTGCTCCAGTTGACTGCACTGGCCGCAGTGCTCGGCGCGGGTACGTGGCTGCTCTCGACATTCCTGTTTCCGGCCAGGGTGCCGGAAGACTTCCCGAGATTGCCGGACGTTCAGGCGCTGAGCCCCGGGTTGCGGACTCTCCTGGCCGGCGCGGATCAGGACGCCCGCAAGCATCCCCGATCGGCCGAAGCGGTCGGCAAACTGGGGATTGCATATCACGCGAACGAGTATTTCGAGCAGGCCGCGAGCGCCTATCGGATTGCCTCCCGCCTGGCGCCCGGGGACGCTCAGTGGGCGTATTCCCAAGCGGTTCTTCAGGAAGAGAGCGGAAACCAAAAGGAACAGTTTAAGTTTCTGCAGCAGACTGTCCGGCTGCTTCCCGACCACGTCCCCGCCCTGCTTAAACTGGCGGAAGGCTACTTCAAACAGGACAACCTGGACGAAGCCGGCCGGTATTACGAATTGGCGGCAAAGTCGCCCGACAAGAGTGCCTACTTGCCGGCTACTTTCGGTCTCGCCAGGGTGGCGGCGCGGCGCGGGGAATGGGACAAGGCAATCCAATATGTCGTGCCGCTTTCCCGGGACTATCCTTATGTCCGGCCGCCGTTTCAATTGTTGCAGGATGCCTACCAGGCGCTCGGCCAGGCGGACAATGCAGCCAAGGTGCGGGAAACCATCGCTTCCGGCAAGTTTACCGACGTGCCCCCGGTCGAAGACCCGTTGAACGATCGCCTGATCGAGGCGTCCTACTCCTCTACGCGCCTGCTCAAACAGGCTGGACTGCTGAGCCGTTTCGGATATCCCGACCGCGGGATCCAGATCGCCCGCCGTGCCGCGGAGGCCAATCCCGCCGACCCGGACATTCGGAACTACATCGCGCACACGCTGCTGATGTTCTATGGAGACAAACCGGACTCCGTGGATGAGGCGCTGACGCAACTTGCCGAATGCGTACGGCTCAAACCCGGCGACCTGGCCCCGCTTTGGAGTTTCACAAACGACTTCTTCGAGAAGCCGAAGCCAACCCCGGCCATACAGCGACTCCGCACTCTTTTGGCTCCGTATGCCAGCCGGCCCGAAGCTCATTTCTACCTGGGCCTGGTTGCCGATGCCCAGGGAGACGAGCAGGAAGCGATCGCGCAATACCAGGCTGCTTTGAAGAACAGTCCCAACGATTCCCGGATCTATAACAAACTCGGCCTGATGATGGGCGCAACCGACAAGTACGAAGCCGCGGTCGCGTATTTCCGGAAATCCATCCAGTTGAACCCGGCGAATAGCGTCGCCCGCTTCAACCTGGGGGTCACCCTGATGCAGCGCCGGAACTACGCCGAGGGCATGAAAGAGGTCGGCGAGGTGCTCCGGTTGCATCCCCAGGATGCGGCAGCGAACTTTTGCATGGGCTTCGCGTTCCTGTTCACCAACAGGGCCGATGAAGCGGCTTCCAGTTTCCGCCAGGGACTGCGCTACCGGCCGGAGGACGCCGAAGCGCATTATGGGTTGGCTTCCGCCCTCTCCATCCAGCACAATCGGGATGGCGCGGCGGCAGAGTTGCGGGAGGCGCTCAAACTGCGCCCGAACTATCCCGAGGCGCAGGAACTGCTGCAACGGCTCGAGCAGTAACCAAGGAAGCAATCGCTGACGGCTGTTTACCTCCCACCCCTTGACCTTCGACCTATCCCGGGCATAACCTGAACTGTAGAAGGTTGAGGTATCGATGCCCTCTCCGCGTTTCCCCATCCCGCAAGGCACGCTTGACATGCTGATTCTCCAGATCCTATCGCTCGAACCCGCCCATGGGTACGGGATCGCGCAGCGGCTGGAGCAGATCTCCCGCTCGGTGGTCCAGGTCAACCAGGGCTCGCTCTATCCCGCCCTTCACCGCCTGCAGCAGAGAGGCTGGCTGCGCGCCGAGTGGAAACAGTCGGAGACCGGCCGGGAGGCCAAGTTCTACTCCCTTACGCCCGCCGGGCGCCGCCAGCTTGCGGTCGAGAGGGATAGCTGGGCGCGCCTCTCCGGCGCCGTCAACCTGATTTTCGAGGAGGGCAACCGATGATTCAGCTCTTCAACTGGTTTCGGCGCGGGTCGCTGGAGCGCGGCCTCGATCGCGAGCTCCAATATCATTTCGATCGCCGTGTTGCCGACTTCACCGCCGCCGGCATCCCCGAGCCCGAAGCACGCCGTCGGGTCGCCCGCGAGCTCGGCGTGGCCCAAGTGCGCGAGGAAGTCCGAGACGTCTGGCTCACCCGCTGGCTCCGCGACTTCCTTTACGATCTCCGCTTCTCCGCCCGGTCGTTTCTCCGCAGCCCCGGCTTCACCGCCGCCACGCTGCTCTCGCTGGCGCTCGGCATCGGCGCCACCACAGCCATCTACTCGCTGGTTGACCAGGTGATCCTCCACGCCCTTCCGGTCCACGACCCCGCGCGCCTCGTCCTCGCGGACTGGAAGGGCGATCACGTCGTCGGCGGCTTCGGTTCCTGGAACCTTATGCCTTACCCCCTGTGCCGCGATCTCCAGGCACAAACCCGCTTCTTCGACGGCGTCCTCTGCCGCGCCGACCTCGTTCCCGTGAATTTCTCAGCCGGCGGCGATCCCAAACCGGTCGACGCCGAGCTCGTCTCCGGCAGCTATTTCTCCGTCCTCGGCGTCGGCCCCTTCATCGGGCGCGTGATCGAAGAGCAGGACGACGCCGCGCCCGGCGCCAGCCCCTTCGTCGTCCTCTCCTACGAATTCTGGCAGGCGCAGTTCGGCGGCGCGCCCGATGTCGTCGGCCGCAAGATCCTCATCAACCAGCACCCCATGACGGTCGTCGGCGTGGCCGCGCCGGATTTCCATGGGATCGACATCGGCGCCGCCCCGGCGCTCTGGCTGCCCGCGTCTATGTATGCGCAGGCGATTCCCGGCAACTACGACGAGCACCTCCTGCACAGCCCCACCCGCTGGATGCAGATCCTCGCCAGTATCCGCCCGGACCTGACGCCGGCGCAGGCGCAGGCCGGCCTTCAGCCCTGGTTCAAGACATGGCTCGAAGAGAACATGCGCCGCCCCGGCTTCCCCGTCATCACCGCCGACCGCCGCCGCCGATACTTCGCCTCGACAGTCCAACTCGCGCCCGCGCCCCAGGGCTATTCCCCCCTGCGCCGCAGCCTTTCGCAGCCGCTGTGGCTCCTGTTTGCGGCCACCGGCATTCTGCTCGGGCTCGCCTGCCTGAATGTCGCGGGCCTCTTCCTCGCCCGCGGCTCGGCCCGCGGACGCGAAATCGGCACTCGCCTCGCCCTCGGCGCCTCGCGCGGCCGCATCGGCCGCCAACTCCTTGCCGATAGCGTGCTGCTCGCCCTAGCTGGAGGCGCCCTCGGCATCGCCCTCGCTCCACCCTCCGTGCGCGCCTTGATCGCCTTCCTGCCCGGCAACTATGGCGATGCCCCCGCGCTCCGCTCTGCCCTCAGCCTACGACTCCTCGCTTTCGCGTTTCTGGCGAGCCTCGCCGCCGGCCTTGCGAGCGGCCTCGCCCCCGCCCTCCACGCCGGGCGCGATTCCCTCATCGCCGGGCTCCGCGAGCGTGCGGGCACAGGCTTCGGCGGCATCCGTCTCCGCAAATGCATCGTCACGCTTCAAGTGGCCTTTTCACTGATCCTCGTCGTCGGCGCCGCGCTTTTCTTGCGCACACTTGGCGATCTGCTCGGCAAAGGCCCGGGGTTCGACACCACCCGCCTCGTT
Source organism: Bryobacterales bacterium (assembly GCA_963796485.1). GTDB lineage: Bacteria > Acidobacteriota > Terriglobia > Bryobacterales > Bryobacteraceae > CAWCDJ01. Next base: position 677,861 of record CAWCLV010000001.1, on the reverse strand, counting down.
TCTTTCTCGCTCGCCCCGCAGAGGAACGACTACTCGCGCGCGGACGCGGCCCGCCTCATGCGCCGAATTGACAGCGAATTGCGCGCGCTGCCCATCACCCGCACCTCCGCCGTCGCGCGATATCCGATCCTCACTGGCGGAAGTTGGAGCAACCCGTTCACCATCCAGGCCGGGCGCCGCATCGTGACCGATCACGATATCCAGGAGAACGCCATCAGTCCGGATTTCTTCGCCACTCTCGGCGTTCCCATCCTCGCCGGCCGCAACTTCGATAAGCGCGACATCCTTCCCGCCGGCGAAATCGGCCGCCGCTCCGCCATTGTCAACCAGGCGTTCCTTCGCCGGTATCTCGCCGGTATCGATCCACTGGGCGTCCCTATCGGCGAAGGCTCATATCCTGACGTGAAGCCCGACATCGCCATTGTCGGGGTCGTCGCCAATTTCAGCTATCGCAACCTCCGCGAAGATTCCGAGCAGGTCTTCTTCCCGATCTTCGAAGGCAACGATTTCGCCGGCACGTTCTATATCAAGGTCCGCGGCGCCAGCGAGCAGGCTTTGCAATCTATCCGCCAGGTCGTCCGCCAGGCCGACCCGCAGTTGCCGATCCTCTCCTTCCGCTCTCTGGACGAACAGGTCAACCGCTCGCTCAACACCGAGCGCATGCTCGCCGCTCTTTCCGGCGCCTTTGGCGGACTCGCGCTGCTGCTCTCGTTGATCGGGCTCTATGGCGTGATGTCGTTCGTGGTCACACCCCGCACGCGGGAGATCGGCATCCGCCTCGCCCTCGGCGCGACCGGCGGCTCCGCCATCCGGCTGGTGCTGAGCGATGCCGCCGCCATGGTTGCGGCCGGCATCGCAATCGCGCTGCCCTGCGTTGCCGCTCTCGGCAAGCTCGTTCAATCCCAATTGTTTGGCGTCACTGCCACAGACCCGGCGACCGTCGCCGCTGCCGCGGCGGTCCTCGCTACCGGCGCGCTCGCGGCAGCATTCATCCCCGCGTGGCGGGCCTCGAACGTGAGCCCCACGGACGCCCTCCGGCTGGAATAGTGCCGGTCGCCGCAAGCATCTGGGAGGATAATGCTGCGGTCCGAAGTGGCGGCAGGTTAGTGGCAGACCGCCTACGGCGTGAACTGGCACCGAAACGGGTCGGCGCCGATGGTTCCAACCAGTTCGTTCAAGTAGGATGGGGCGCTCACCCTGGCGAGGTGCCCCCGTGCTTCGCCGAGCCGCGACGCGACATCGAGCGACGTGCCATTCTCTTCGAGCACGCGCACATGACGTGTCCAGAGGGCAGTATCCCGCTTCTGCTTGGTTTCCAGGCGCTCGCGATACCAGTCGCTGGCCAGTAGGGACTCCCGCGTGAAAAGGGCGCGAAGATCGGCGTCATCCACGTGCCTGCCCTGGTAGTTGCCGCAGGTCATGATGTGGAGCAGCGCCCGGAGCGGCGGACAGGCGGCCTCGACGCTGCCGTCTTCGAAGTACTGGCGGGCAACCCGGGTCTGCGCCTCCACGATCGCGTCCACGCCGGAGGCAAACAAATCCATATCCTGCTTCTCGGGCCGCAGCAGCTCTTCGGGGAAAACGGCGTCCGGAGTTTCAAACAGCCGGCCGAGAAAGCGGTCGACGAAGGAAGACGTGATGCGGTACCCCAACCGGCTGGCCAGGATGGTGCGGCCGTCGATGCAAAAGTCGGGGACCTTCTCCAGGTAGCCGTTCTCGATCAGGAACCGGGGATCGCGTTCGTGGATGCGCATGCGGCACCAGATTTCGGGCGCGAGCAGGCTGACATCGTGATCGACGCGGTAAAAGGGACCGATGAAACCCGCCGAAGTCGTGAACCCGGCGTAGCCCGTGAGAATGAACGAGACAAGCGCGTTGTTCAGATCGACGATCGGCCACAACGCGTTGAAGGGAGCTTTCGTGAGCGCGCCCTCCGTCCCGAAGCCGGTGGTGGCCGGCGATTTGCCGGTCAGGCTGCAGATGAAATCCATGAACAGCTCGGGCAGTTCCTGGTATTGAATCGGGCTGTAAACCGCCAGCGGCGGCACCCCCGTCTTGGGGTCGGGCGGGTTATTTCTTCGTCCGGCCAGAACGGCATTCACGGGCAGATGAACCGGGTGATCCGCGGGGATGTCACGGGCCAGCCGCGCGGTCATTTGGGCGAGGTGAAGATCGCGCGGGTTGGTCAGGTCCGGCCTGCGCTGCAGGTACCGGGGATTGGTCGTGCGGACGCCGTTTACAAGACGTGGGTGCGCCGAGGAAACCACGTATTCCGTCTCGGGATGCTCGAGAAAGTCTGTAAGGAAGCGCTTCATCGGCTCCGAGTACTCATCGAACTCCACCACATGGTCCGCCAATGCACGCGCCTGCTCCACCGTCAGCGGCTCGAAATTCGAAAGGAAATTTCCGGACCCGGCGATGTCCCACTCGGCCTGCAAATCCTGGCCGCGGTAGATCGCGTCGTCGGGGCGCTGAAACAGGAGGCGTTCGCAATTGGAGACGAGTTTGACGCTCGGGTTCGAGTACTCCGGATCGAGATCGTTGAGACTCTCGCGAGGCAGTACCCGGGAAGCCGTAATGTCGTCTTCCATCTGCACCTTGTCCGCGGGCGCAAAATCCGGACGAAGCTTGTAAATCCGCCAGGCACCTTCGCGGTCGTAGCCGACCCGCAGGTAATTGCTCACGAGCCTTTGGTTTTCGAATTTCAGCTCGTGCCCCAGGAAGCCGTTGATGCGGTCCACCGTGAAGTGCTCGCGCCAGTTGTCTCCCCACTCCGACCGGTAGTAGCGTTTCACCGTGAACACGAGCTGGCGAATCGTCTGGGAGAGCTCGCGTACCCATTCATTGTGCTGCCCGGTGTACTGCGGTGCGGAGGTGAGCAATTGGATCACGGAACCGAGCGACCGTGCCGGGCTGAGGATCGGCCGGCGTGAGCGCTCGTCGGGCGGACGGTTCCGGTAGATGTTGGAGAAGTCGCGCTTCAGGATTTCCGCCACCTGCTCCATATCCTGGTGGTACTCTTTCACGAACACCGGGCCTTTGAGGATGACGCTGGCCATCGACTTTGAGATTTCCGATTTGCCCCCGCCGGAAACCGTGCACGGTTTGTGGCACAGGGTTCCGCGCGGCCGCGAACCGACGAGCCGCCAGGCCGTCCCGGCGATCTGTTTTTCCAGGCGGACGCGAAAGCCCGAGGGAAGAACGTAAACCGCGCCGGCGCGCAGGCTGAGGCGGCTTTCCCGGTCGCCGTGAGGCCAGGCGGCGTAGCCTTCCCGGGAATGAAACGATGCGTTCTCGGGAACGTAATACACGTCCGAAAACTGGCGGTCGATGGCGTAGCCGTCGGCATGATGCTCGACCAAATCGCCCAGCAGGCGCATGGCATCCGCGTACGATGCCTTCTTCAGGCTGACGGTGCGCTCGGGGTCGAAGCTCTGCCCCAGAACGTAAGTGGCGAAGGCCAGGGCGCCGCCGGCGTGCTCCTCTTCGCACCCGCCATACAGGTTGGCGGCGAAGCTGATCTGCGTCTTGACCTCCTTCTTGCAATAGCCGTAATAGTTATCGGCGATGATGGTGACCATCACGCCGCGCTGGTCGCGGCAGGTGATCTTGAATGCGCGGCCCGAGTTGTATGGCTCGTCCTCCTGCTTCCAGCACATGCCCTCGGCGCGCTGGCGTTCGGTGGCCTGGTCGAAGCGGGGCAGGCCGAGTTTCTGTTTCGGAATGCCTACGATGTGCGGCGCGAGCACGACACAGCCGGTGTGGCCGGTCCAGTGGAGCGCGTCGAGGGCCGCGTCGTTCTCCGGCAGGTAGGGGTCTCCCCCGTTCCCGAAAATGCTCTCGACAAAATCGAGATTGCTCACCAGGCTCGCCGGCGCGAAGAAGCGGATTTCCATCGTCTTGTCCGCCTCGGGCCCCGCCGCCGGGCAGACCAGCGGACGCAACAGAAGAGATACCCAGCAGCGGCATTCCTGTTCCTGCCCGGCGGTGAACGGCAGCCTCAACAGATCGGCCGTAGGCTGCAGGGCCGCGGCCCAAAGCGCCGCCAACGCCTGCTTCGGAACGCTGATCTTATCGGCGGGCACGGGCAGCCCGCCCTCGGCGATATGGAAGATGCCTTGCGTCGTACGCCGGTCGCTGGTCGGGTTGTGCAGCACGCCCTGCGGAACGCGATACGACTTGAGATAGGGCGAGGCGAAGCTATCGGAATCGAGCGGCAGCGACATGACCCGCGCCATTCCCGCGCGGTCCAGAACCAGGGCGCCCGCGGGCAGGCGCGCGCACCCGCCGGGAGTGACGTCGCGCAGATAATCGTCGAGGAAAGTCTGTATCCGGAGATCCGCCGCGCACAGCGGGCTTCCCAGGAGCAAATCCTTCTGATGATAGTTGCGCAGCAGCGGCCGCGCGATTTCGAGAAGGTCCGAACCACCGGCCTTGCGGCCCACAGGCTGGCCGAGGGCCGCCAGTTTAAGATTGATGTATCCCTCTAGTTCCTCAGTGATCCGCATTCCGAGTGTCTGATTCCATCATTATAGACGGTGAGTCCGGTACCGTCCCAATTTCGGGTCCAGGGTGATCTTCGCTACAGCGCGCAGGGGCTGGCGGGGCAATTTCGCGCATTGCCGGCTGCCGCATTTCCTCCCTCAATCGAAGCGGCGGCTATGATGGGCTTGGACGGATGCCAGACTCACCTGCGCCGCGGAACTTTCTCCGGGAATTCATTTTTGCCACGGGCATCGAGAACAGTTATCCGGTGATCACGGGACCCGACGGTAGGAACATCCGCCGGGACGAGTTGGAAAGCACCCGCTTCTACGAACACTGGCGCGACGATTTCGCACTCCTGCGCGAGGTCGGCATCCACTACCTCCGATACGGTCCTCAGTACTACCGCACACACCGCGGCCCTGGCAATTACGACTGGTCCTTCGCCGATGAAACCTTCGCGCGGCTGAAGGAGATGAAGGTCGAGCCGATCGCAGACCTCTGCCATTTCGGCCTGCCGGACTGGGTGGGCGCATACCAGAACCCCGACTGGCCGGAACTCTATGCACAGTATGCGCGCGCCTTCGCAGAGCGCTATCCCTGGGTCCAGTTGTTCACGCCCGTGAACGAGATCTACGTCAACGCGACGTTTTCCGCGAAGTACGGCTGGTGGAACGACCGCATGAAATCCGACAAGGCCTGGGTCACGGCCTTGAAGCATATGGTCAAAGCCAATATCAGGGCCGAGCAGGAGATCATTGGCGTGACCCCGAATGCGGTTTTCGTGCAAAGCGAGGCGACCGCGTTCTTTCACGAGAAGTCTCCGGCGGCCGTCGAGCGGGCGAAAACCGAAAACGAACGCCGTTTCCTTTCCTTCGATCTGAGCTATGGCCACGCGGTGGAATCCTCGATGTTCGAGTACCTCATGGACAACGGGTTGACCCGCGACGAGTACCACTGGTTCATGCAACACGGCGCGGCGATCAAGCCGCACTGCGTGATGGGCAGCGACTACTACGGCCGGAACGAGCACTGGGTCCCTACGGAAGGCCCCATACAAGGAGCGGGGAGCGTTTACGGATATGCACTGCTCGCCCGCACCTATTTCGACCGCTACCACCTGCCGATCATGCTCACCGAAACCAACCGGATGGACGAGAATGACGCCCCCGACTGGCTCTGGAAACAGTGGTCGGCGGTGCGCGAATTGAAGCGCCACGCGATTCCCGTAATGGGCTTCACGTGGTACAGCCTGCTGGACCAGGTGGATTGGGACACCGCGCTGCGCGAGGTGAACGGGCGGGAGAACCCCGTCGGGCTCTACAGCCTGGAGCGCCGCGCGCGCCCGGTTCGCGATGCCTACCGCGAACTCATCGGGGAGTGGAAAAACGAATCGCCAATGGACGTGCATTACGGAGGTGACGGATTCGCATGAGCACGCAAGCGCAAAATCAGGGAGCGGCCGGAGGGCGTCCGGAAACCGCACGGGCCGCCAAGGTGGCGATCGCCCACACCAACGAGAAGCACCGCTCATTCGACAGCGTGCGCGCTCTGGCCGAGGAAGCGCTCTCGCACCTCGGCGGAATGCGCAACTTCGTCAAGCCCGGCCAGACCGTGCTGATCAAGCCGAATATCACGGTGTTCTACACCGCGGACGAGGGCTGCACGACCGATCCTTACCTGGTGGCCGCGCTGGTCCGCATGGCGAAAGAAGCCGGCGCCGCCAGGGTGATCGTGGGTGAATCGAGCGGCGGCATGTTCTCCTCGATCAGCAATATGAAAATTACCGGGATCGGCCCGGCGGCCGAGCGCGAAGGCGCCGAACTGATCGACCTGGGCAGCGACAACACGCCCAATCGAACGGTGGCCCTGCCGCGCGGCAAGATCCTCCGCGAGGTCCCGCTTCCGGCGCCGCTGCTGGATGCCGACGTAATCATCGATGTGCCGAAGGCCAAGACGCACGAGAACACGAAGATCACGGGCGCTCTCAAGAACTGGGTCGGCGTGGTGAACCAGCACTGGCGCCAGCACAACCATGGCGCGGATACGGCGCAGAGATTCATGGACATCATGACCGCGGTCCCGCCCACGCTGTGTGTGGTGGACGCGATCATTTGCGGAGAAGGCGACGGGCCGATCGCCAACCTGCCGCGCTGGTGCGGCTGCGTGCTGGCTTCCACCGACCCCGTCGCCACCGATGTGACGATCGCCAGACTGCTTGGCCGCGAAGACTGGAGGGAACTCGAGTATCCGCGGCTCGCGGCCGAGCGCGGCTTGGGTGTGATGGAACCGGTCGAGTATGCCGGAACGCCGCTCGATCAGGTTTCGTTCAAAGCCTGGCACAATCACAGCGACTTCAATTATTACCCGCTGAATTTTCTGGTCGGCAAGGGTGTTTCGATGGAGGGGACCATCGGCCACGTCAAGAGCGCGCTCGACAGCATGGTGCGCCGCGGCGAGCTGCGCGAAGTGATCTGGCTCCGCGGCACCCCCACCATCATGATCGGCGAGATCGACGACCCGCACTTCGAAGAGCACCTCGCTCAAGGACCGTACCTCGTGTTCGACGATGCGGCGAAGGACCGTTATAAGAACGACCCGCGGGTCCACTTCGTGCCGGGCCACCCGGTGTTGCGCGAGGCGATGCCCAACCTGATGTCCGGGATAGGCGCGAAGATCCCCGGGAATGCGATCTTGAAGTGGCAGCAGTTCCAGCGCTGGGGCATGTCGAACCTGCAATACGGTTCCCCCGAGCGGAAGGTGCTGACGGTGTTGCAGACGCTCGGGGCCGTTGCGGGAATCGCTGCGGGGGCCATCTTATCAGGGCGCGCGGCGAAGAGAATCTTCCGGGCGAGGTAGGCTTCCGCCTGCCCGCGCACCATCCGAATTGCGCTGGTGTAGACTGGGTGCGGAAATCCCGAGGGGAAACCACTCAGAGGTATGCCATGCGGTTCGCCATTGCCTGCGCCGTTCTCGGCTTCGGCCTGATCTCATCCGGCAGCTACGCGGCTTCGGGCCAAGCCCGAATGCTGCTTTACGTGGACAACAGCCTGGGCGACGATCTCACCGTCATCGACCTGGGCACCATGAAGGTGGTCGATACCATCAAGGTGGGCGCGCAGCCTCACGGACTTTGTGCCCCCGCCGATGGGCGGCGCCTTTTCGTCACGATCGAATCGGAGCGGAACCTGAAAACCATCGACACCGCGAGCGGGAAGATTCTCGACACCATTCCGGTGACCGGCAGGCCCAACGAGTGCGCCGCGACTCCCGACGGCCGCTACGTCGGCGTGCCGATTCGCGACGGCAACAGCGTGGATATCGTCGATACCCGTGCGAAGAAAGTCGCCAAAGTCCTGCCCGTGAAGGTGCCGCATAACTGCTATAACGCGGGCAGTAATAGCGAGCTTTACGTATCTTCGATGGGCAGCAACGAAATCGACGTGATCGACCTGAAGCGGATGGATTACTCCGCCCGGGTTCCGACCGGCGGCATCCCGCGTCCGTACGCCGTCTCTCCGGATGGCAACACCATCTATACCGCGATCACCGGGCTGCACGGCTTCGTCGTCTCCAGTGTTCCCGGGCATAAGGTGGTCGAACGCGTGGAACTGCCGCCCGCGCCGCCGCTCGACTGTCCCCTGGAAGTGAATACGCCGACGCATGGCCTGGCCCTCACCCCCGACGGGAGACAGCTTTGGGCCACCAGCCTCGCGGATGGCGGCATCTACGTATACAGCATCGGCGCCCGGAAAACCTCGCCGATGATCCACGTAGGAAAGTGCCCGAACTGGATCGCCATCTCGCCCGACGGCAAGTACGGCGTCGTCAGCAACAGCGACGACAACGACTGTTCGATCATCGACGTCCGCACCGAGCGGGAGGTGGCGCGGTTGAAGGTAGGCAAGGGCCCGAAGCGCGTGCTGGTGGTGCGGGTTCCCGCTGCGTAAAATAGCGGGATGCGATCGATCCTGCTACGAGTTGCTTACGCCGCGCCTCCTGCTTTGGTTGAATCACAGAGTGAAACAGCACGTTCAAGCGGAGCGCCAGCGCCTACCCTTCGAATCAACTAACTTTTTTGCTGCCCAAGAAGGAGACAGCATGGCCCCGGAGCGCGGCAGCAAACCGAGTGAAGGTCAAATCCTCGGCAGGCTCCGTAATCTTCGTTTTGCGTTTATTGGTCGCCATCAGGAAACAGGCTGAATTGTAGAGCCGTTCAAGCACGAGCCGGCGGCACAGCAATTCATATCGCTTGCTATAGCTGACGCCCGTGTATTTCACAGCGCTCCTTTTCCCTTGATGAGCCTCACCACGAAAAACAGGATCGACCGTGAAATACGGCTCCTTGTTGCTTACCGGTATCTTCACATTTTCGCGGTCCTCGAGCAGAAAGAAATAGCCGAGGAACGGAGTCGGAGCCTTCCCGAAACGCCCCTCCCGGTATGCCGTCCAGATATCCTTGGCGCTTCCGACCGCCTCCTCCGATCGATTGTTTACGTTGTTGCCTATCGACTTGCCCGCTTGCGATTTGAACTCCATAGCCAGCACCAGGTGGTTTTCTGAAACCACGATCAAATCCCATTTTTTGGTCGCCCTGAAGTATCCCGGCAGTTCAAGCGCCGTGCGGGTTCGAACATCGAGGCGCTTCAGTCCGGCATCGCAGAGGATATCGGCGACGAGCACCTCGAGCGCGCCCATTTGCGTGCCGCCCGTGACCTCGCCGCGCGTTCCGGCGTCGATCTTTCCTGATTTGATTTGCTTCTCTTTGTTCCTTGCCCGCGCATCCCAATAGCTCTGGACCGCTTCGTGCAACCGCTTATCAATATTCAACAGCCGTCTCCAGTTCGTGTTGACTGATGCCGTAAAGCTCGAGGGCCGTCAGCGTAGCCTGTTTGCGATCACGTTGCCGGAAGGCTTCGGCAAGCTCGCCCGCATGCGCCTCGGAGATGCTCTTGGGGTCCGGCACGCGAATCCGGCGCAGATATTGCGCCTGAAATCGCCAATAGCCACCGCGCATGCGGACGCCGTACGACTCAACGAAAAACTGCCCGAATGCCGAGATGAGCAGCCCGCCGAGCACTTCCAAATCCCATGTGTCGGATTGGATGAAATATAGATTGTGATGCGGATAGGTTTCGCCGCGATCAAGCACCGGGTCAAGGGTATTCTTGATATCGGCGACGTACAACTTCGCCTTTGCCGTCAGGGAGTGATTCACGCGGTCAATTGTCTTGTACCACCCCGCCTTGTTGTTCTGGGCTGTGTGGCGCTTCTTCAGGGCCGCCCCATGCTTCTCGAAATACGCCTTCATCCGGGGATACTTCTCAAGATTGACCAGCCCTTTGCGGTCCCATGGATCCACCAGATAATGCCCGGACCATTCCATCTTGCCGGTCCAGATATCCCCGCCCAGGGCCAGTTTCAAGAGCCGGGAAGTTTCCACTAGCCCCGAATCCTTCGTGATAAAGACGCCATCATTGCCGGTTGCAACGCCGATACCCACCTTCGCGCCGGACTCGAGAACGGGAAACTTCTCCTCCAGGTTCCGCAGTAACGCCAGTTGCTTAGGTGAGTTGCAAGGCCAAGGGTCGGAACCCTTAAACCACTTTTCGATGAGCGCCGTTTTGAGGCCTTCGAGCGATACCGGACCCTCCCCGCGTCCGGTGGCATGAAGCGTTGCCGCCAGTGTTTCCGGCGTCGCCTTCACCGCGTCAGCGCCCGCGCTCGCGACTACCGCAGGCCCTTGCGGTTTGCGCCGAATAATTGTAATCGCCGGATAGGCGTCAACCTCATCCTGGAACGCATCGGCATTGTGCATTTCGATCACGACCTCGACGCCGTAACCCGACGTGACGAGTTCGCGAAGGTCGGCGCCATACTGGTTCCGCATCCACCGATCCGCGCAGATGAAGGCGCATACCCCATCGGCTTTCAGTTGGGACAGAGCCGCCTCGAAAAACGCAACGTACAAATCCGCGCGGCCCCGCATCGTAGGAAACGTGTCGCGATACAGCGTTGCGGTTTCTTCGGGAATGTCCTCGAGTCGGACATAAGGCGGGTTACCGATCACGAAATCCGCCTCAAGGCTATTTGCTTCGAACAGGTAATCGCCGGTTCGCACCCATGCCCCGGCCAGACCTTCGGCGGTCTCGGGATCTACGCCGCTGCCCGTCAGCACCTTGACGGCGAGCGCGCGAGCACGGTCGGCGCTCGCTACATCCAACTCATACGCGATAAGCGAATCCCTGCAATCGGATAGGGGGCGGCCAAATGTTCGACACGAGGCGATCAGGCGCTCTATCATAGGGCCAAGGAACGCGCCATCACCGGCAGCGGGTTCTACCGCTACAACATCAACAAGGTTCGCGCTGGAACGATATCCCGCAAGATTGAGTAGCAGTTCGACAACCCATGCCTTCGTATACACGACGCCTCGCCCCTCGAACGGCACCAGCCGGGGAGGAGGCATCAGCGGCTTCGCCACTCCGGGCAGCTTCAGCAGCGACAGTTGAGCATTTCTCATCTAGCACCTACAGTTTAAAACGTATCTGGCCCTTTGTGTTGAATGTTCAGCCCCAACAATCGGGGGTGCTGCTGGCCTCAAAAGCGAAGTAAGTCGGATTACTTCGGAGCCGGATAAGCGTGCAGCTGCGGACCGACGACGTTAGAGAACTTATAATTGCTCCGCTGATCGGCATCGAGGGTCCAGAACATGGCTCCGATCATCGCGGGGTACCCCGACGGCTTTTGCAGCCGGTAGCGGGTCCCCGCTGGAGCCTTTCCGGTGATGATGTAGTCCATCGCCTGGCTGACGATTTCCGGCGTAGTGTCTCCGGTCAGGAAACCTACCGCGACCTTGGACGCCGGCACCGGCGGGAAGAAATGCCGGGGATTTCCGCCGGTGTTGAACCCGTGGAGCAGCAGCTCCGTCATCGCGGCATGATAATCCACCGTGCCCGGCTGATAAATCTCGCCGTCCAGGCCCTGGAGCGGGGGCGTGTTGTAGTCCTGCACATCGACAAACGAGAGAATGTCCCGGATCGCGTAGATGATCGGCAGATACGAGCCGAACTGGCCGCCATAGCTGGGATATCCCGACGGGACCTGCGTTCCCTCGGGCACGAGGCTGATCATGAATCCCGGCCCGAAATGGTCATGCAGCTGCCGCATGGCCGAGATCAGGTTGACGATCGAGGGCGTCGTGGGGTGCTTGAAATCCGTATCTCCCGGATCGATCGCGAGCGACGGGCTTTCGAAGTCGATGTCGATGCCATCGAAACCGTACTCGCCGACGATCTTCGTCACCGAGGCCACGAAGTTCGGCACGCGCTTCGGATCGGCGAGCGTGAAATGCTGCCCTCCGCCGCCGAGCGAGATCATCACCTTCTTGCCCTGGCTCTTCAATTTGGAAATTTCGTTCTTGAACTGCTGCGTATCGAATCCGGCGGGCGTGCGGAACTGCATGGTTCCTTCCGGCGCATTCCTGTCCGGCGTGGCGAAGGCCACAAGGATGATGTCCCACTGCGGGGAGACGGCCGCGGCCGGAAGCATGGAACCCGCCCTGCCATATCCCGCCCAATAGCCGATCAGCTTGTGGCCGTTCGGCGTGGGCGCAGGCGGGGCCGCGGCGGCAGCCGGGGCGGTTGCCGCCCCACCGGAACCGGACCGGCCGCCGCGCTCCGGGCACGGTCTGGCGCGCTCCGGCAGAGCGCCCGGGTCGGGAAAGCTATAGGCGCTCCCGAGACCTTCGGCTTGGCCGGTATACCACGGCAGCAGGGCTACATTCTGGAGATGGTATTCCGTTCCTTCCACGCGCGCCACGAAAGGCGCCGACGCGGGAAAGTTGTTCTTGGGGTTCGTATTCGTGGGCTCGAGCAGAAAGTACGCGGTGGCTGCACCGGTTCCCCCGCAAGTACCCTGGTCGCCGGGACGCATGGACGCAGGGCGGATCCAGGCGGGGAACCCATTCCCCGGCGCCTTCACATTGCGCGCGCCGTGAAACAGCGGATTGTGCAGCGGATCCTTCACGAATTCGCCGAGTTGTTGCGTCAGCGGCTGCACGTCACGATCCTGGACGACCGCAGGCGCGTCGCGCAGGTAAGACCCGAGCACGAAGGAGTTCCCGGTATCGGCATCGACGCCGTGCGTTCCCCAGGAGCAGCAAAGCGTCGCGTCGCCCTCCGTGTAATAGGCCGTGTTGTGCGTTACCGCGATGACCAGTTTGCCTTCCTGTTTCGGAACCTGTTTGAAAAGCTCTTTCTGGATAAACTCGATATCGGCGATCGCGAACGAAGAGCCGGTTGTCTTCGATGTCAGGACGTAGCCGTATCCCGCGGGGACCGTCACTGTAACAGGCCGGACTTCGGGTTTCCCGAGCACGGTGTGCCACCCGCCCGGCTTAGGGAAAGTCGCGCGCAGCATGCCGTCCACATACTGACTAGCGCCGCCGGGCGAAAACGCGAATTCGGCGAAGACAGGAGAGCGGAGCAGGCCCGGCACGCACTTTTCGGCCGCCATAGTAAACGGCTTCCCGGCGGCCGTCTTCGTTTCGAACCGCAGCGAAACCGGGACCAGAACGGTGGGAATCGTAGTGACGCCGCCGGTCGCCGGATCCGCACCCGCGAGGGTATAGGTAACTTCTCCGACGGTCTGCCGGAACACAGGCACGGTGCCCTGCGCCGTTAGCAGGTGCAGGGGCAGAAGTAGCATCGGCACAAGCCGCAGGGCATCGACGCACCTTAACATGCCTGAGAGGATAGCACCTGTCCCGGATTCTCTCGCGGCCAGGCGCCGGTCGGAAAACCCTTGCGGTCACGGCTCAACGGAAGCAAACCGAGCCGAGATAAGCCGTAAAGTCAAAACCGGCCAGGCCAGGAGGCCTGCCCCACTTGCAGGCGTCGTTGCCAAGCTATGCGCCGGCCGCCGCTTGAAAATACCGCCTGCTCGCCGGGCGGAACAGGCACCAGGCGATTACCGCGCACAGGACGGCGTGGAAAGCGACCTGGCCCCAGGAATTGAAGATGCTCAGGACGACGTGAAACCCCATCCATCCGAGCGCAAGCCAGCGGGCCCAGTTCCTGCCGCGCAGCAGGTACACACCGCAGAAAATCGCGATGAGGCGGACGATTTCGATCCACACGAAGCCGTCCTGGAAGGGATGCCGGGCGTCGAACTCCGTGGCGTGATAGGCGAAGCCGATCGTACCCGTGGCAATGTATAGCCAGCCGATGATCGTCACGGCAAGCGGAGTCTTTTGGCCGCGCACCTGTTTCCTCCCATCTCAGCCGTCAAGTTTACATGAACGGGCGAGCGATATTCCCGCTCGCCCGCGAATCCGGTGCTTCCCTCAGTACCGGAAATTCCGGTGATATCTTCTTGAACTGGCCGGCCGAATCTGCGCAAAATATCTGCAACGTATCGATGAATACAATTCTGGCGCAACACATGATTGCGAACGGGCCTCCCGAGGCCCAACCGTTCCTTCCACATGGGGAGGTGCCTTTCCCGGCGCCGATCTTCAGTGAACCCCTGTGCCTCCTGGAATTTGCGGCGCTCCGCTTTTCTCCCGGCTACTACGGGCTGGGGATTCCGCACGGAGACGGGTCGGCTGTGGTGTTGATCCCCGGATTGCTCGGTATCGACTTGAGCCTCTTCGAAATGCACGCCTGGCTGCACCGCATCGGTTACCGTCCCTACTATTCCGGAATCGGCATGGCAGCCGAATGCCCCGACCAGCTCTCCGGGCAGCTTGACGCCACGATCGAGCGCGCTTACGCCGAGACGGGCCGCCGCGTACACATCGTCGGATTCAGCCTCGGCGGGATCTTCGCCCGGTCCGCCGCGGTACGGAACCCGGAGCACATCGCTTCGGTCATCACCTTGGGCTCCCCGTTTCGCGGGCTCGTAGCTCACCGGCTGGTTCTCGCAGCCAGCGACAGCGTCCGCGGCTGGATTCAGAACACGACCCCCGGCGTTCCACGCGCGTGCGCCACCAGCCGCTGTGAATGCGACTTCGGCCAGTCCCTCGGGCAGAAGTGGCCGAGTTCCGTCCGGCAGACTGCCGTATATACGAAGTGCGACGGCGTCGTGGACTGGCGCTATTGCCTGACCGGGAAGCCCGGCGTGGATCTCGAGGTCGTCGGAACCCACCTCGGGCTGCCGTTCAATGCCGCCGTCTTCTCACACATTGCCGAGAGGCTCGCGTCAGGCGGCTAACGCCCGCCCGGCGTCCCTCCGAACGGCTGCTTGCGCTCGCCCCAGGTGGGCGGGGGCGGTTCGGTCGTCAGGCGCGTGACCGGCTTCTCTTTGAGCATCCGCAGGCCTTCCTCCACGGCGCGTTCCAATTGGGAATCGTGGCCGGCGATCACGTCCTTCGGCCAGTCCTCCACGTCTACATCGGGCGGGATGCCTTCGTTCTCCACCGCCCACTTGCCCTCGCGCGTGAAGAACCCGCCGCGCGGCGCGATCATACTGCCGCCGTCGATGAACAGCGGGGTATCCGCGGTGTGGACCAGCCCGCCCCAGGTGCGCTTGCCCACCAGCAGGCCGACCTTGCGGTGGTGGAACATCCAGGGCATGAGGTCGCCGCCGGATCCGGCCATTTCGTTGATGATCATCACCTTCGGCCCCCAGATGCCGGCCTCGGGGCTGGTGAACGGGTAACGGTCGCCCGCCACGTTGTTGAAGTAGCCGTCGAAATCGCGCTGCAGCGCGTCGATGATGTAGTCCGCGGCCGAGCCGCCGCCATTGTACCGTTCGTCGATGATCGCGCCCAGCTTATCCTGCTGCGCGAAATAGTAGCGGTTGAAGCTGGTGTAGCCGGGTTGCCCGGTGTTCGGGAGGTAGACGTACGCCAGTTTGCCGCCGGACAGCTTCTCCACCTGCCGGCGGTTGGCTTCCACCCAGGCGCGTGCCCGCAAGCCTTGTTCGTTCGGCACCGGGACGACGGTGATCTGGTGCGCCCCCTCCATCGCCGGCCGGCTGTTCACCGTGAGGACCGTCTGCCGCGCGGCCGTGCCGTCGAGCAGCCGGTAAATATTGTCCGGGGCGCGCAATTCCTCGCCGTTGATCGCCAGGATGTAATCGCCCACCGCAACTTCCAGCCCCGGCTCGGCGAGCGGCGCCCGCAAATCGGGATTCCAGCTCTCCGAGTCGTAGATGCGGGTGATCTTGTAGCGCCCGCTATCGATCTCGAAATCCGCCCCGAGCAGGCCGCCGGGAGAGGGCGGGACGGAGGGCATGTCGCCGCCGCGGACGAAGGAATGGCCGATGGCGATCTCCGACCCCATGTTGTCGAGCAGGTAATTCAGATCCGCCCGATGCATCACGTAGGGAAGAAGCTGCCCGTACATTTCCTTCATGCGCGGCCAGTCGGCGCCATGCATGTTGGGCACGTACAGATAGTCGCGCTGGTTCCTCCAGCCCTCATAGAAAATCTGTTTGAACTCCTCCCGCGGCTCGAGATACATGCGCAAGGCATAAGTCAGCCGCCCTTGGCCGGCTTGCGGAGGATTGCGGTCGGCGTCCACCAGAAAGAGGCTCGGAGGCGTCGCGGCACCGCCCGGCGCCGCGCCGCGCCCGCCCCGGCCGCCGCCCGCGCCCCGCGTTTCATAGAGCAGCTTGTGGCCGTCCGCACTGAGGCTGTAACCGATCACGCCATTCGTGAACACCGCGGTTTTACGGTCGCTCAGGCGATAGCGGTGCAGGGTGCCCGCGGGGGACTCGCCCGAACCTGCTGCCAGGTAGTAAACCGTGCCCGGCGCCCCGGCCCTCAATTCGGAGTACTCGCGGACCGGAACCGCCTGCACGTTGACGATCCTTTGCTGCACCCCGTCGAAATCGATCTGCACGTTGACGGGAGTCCGCACGGCCGGAGCAGCCGGCGCGGCCGGTTCAGCCGCGGCGCCCTCGGCCGCACCCACGCCTCCACGGCCTCCGCGCGCGCCGCTGCCGACGCCCTTGTCCTCGTCGCTCTCCGGTTTGAGAGGCGTCGGCTCGCCCTTTTTCAGGACCGCGAAGTAGAGCCCGAAATTCTCGTTGTGGTCGTAGGACGACATGTCCAGCCACTGCGACTTCAGCCCGAAATCGGTGGACGCGAGAAACCACAAATATTTCCCGTTTGCATCCCACGCGGGCCACACCGCGTCGGCCAGCCCGTCCGTCACCTGTTTCGATTCGCCAGTCTCGATGTTGCTGACAAAGATCGCGTGGTACAGCGAGCGGAGCCGGCTTGCGTACGCCACCCACTTCGAATCGGGGCTCCAGACAGGGTTCAGCGTGCGCGAGGGCACCATCCACGGGTCGCTACCGACGACCTTCGTCTTGCCGCTGGCCACGTCGAGCACCCAGACCTTGAGGTTGGTATCGGTATAGACGAGCTTCTTCGAATCGGGCGACCACGAAGGCGTGTAGTAATGGGTGGGCTTCGGCAGTTCGATGGTCCGGGGCGGCGTCAGTCCGTCCTGCGCCTCGACCACTAATTCGTATTCGCCCGATTTGTCGCTGAAGTACGAGATGTATTTGCCGTCGGGCGACCATGCCGGGTCGCGCTCCGCCGAGCGGCTGGAATGCGTCAAATTGCGGACATCGCCCTTCTCCGCGGGAATCGTGAAGACTTCACCGCGCGCCTCGGCCACCACGCGCTTGCCCGTGGGCGATAGCGAGATATTCGTAATCCTGCTGCTGACGTCTTCCCAGCGCGGCATCATCCAGGGGAAATCGCCCGCGGCGGTGATGTTGACGATGTGGGTGCGCCCGCTCTTCGGGTCGAGTTCATGAACGTAGCCGGCCTGCTCGAAAACCACGGCGCCGGCGCCCGAATCGAGCGCCTTCACATCGAAATCCGTGAAGCGCGTAACCTGCGCCAACTTCTTCGTGCGGTTGTCGTAGGACCACACATTCGCCACGCCATCGCGGTCGGAGATGAAGTAGACCGTCGTCCCCACCCAGGCCGGGTCCATGTCTTTCGACCCGTTCCAGGGCGGCGACACCAGGTCGAAGCTCTTGAGGTCCACGATCCAGATCGGCCGGTTCTGCCCGCCGCGATAGTTGCGGCGCTCTTCGTCCCAGGAGTTGTTCATGCGGTAGGCGATGTGGGTGCCGTCCGGCGAGATCTTGCCCTGGTAGCCGCGCGGCAGTTGCATGGGCTGCTCCACGCCGCCCTCCATCGGGACCGTCCAGAAGCGCGGCGCAGCGCTGGGCGCCGCCGTGGCGCGGGTGGAAGTGAACAGCACGGAGTGGCCATCGCTGGTCCACCCCTGGGCGACATCCGCGCCAGGATGCCAGGTGAGCCGCTTCGGTTCGCCGCCCTCGGCAGGAACCACGTAGACATCGGTATTGCCCGCGTATTCGCCGCTGAAAGCCAGCCACTTGCCGTCCGGGGAAAAGTGGGGATTCGTGGTCTGGCCCTGGAAACTGGTGAGCCGCCTGGCCGTACCGCCGTCGCGTCCCACGATCCAGATGTTATTCGCGTAGGCGAAGGCGATCGAGGTGGCGCTCACCGTCGGGGTGCGGAGGAGGCGGGTGGAGCCGGCGGCAACGGAGGCCACCGGGATGGAAACGGCCAACAGCAAACCCAAAACAAACACACGTCGCATGGACTACGGCCCTCCTGTAGGACCTAACAGTTTAATCCGCCGCCAAGCCGGGGTGGGCCTGCTAACCGCTCCTGCGATTTTTATAGACGGCTAGTAACCAAAGTGAATAACGATTCTCCACAATCGGGGGCTACCATGAGCGTGGAGAGATTCATCACCTCTTTAAGGAATGGAATCACCATGGAGCAGTTAGCCAAGCAGGTGGCCGAGATGGCCCTCCGGCTCGCCACCGTTCCGGCGGGCAGCCTGAGGCAGAACGAACCGGCACTGGCTGCCATCGAGCAGCTTGCCTTTCAGATTCTGAGCGAGATCGCCGCGGCTCGGGTGGCCAAAGCCCGTCCTATTGGTGAAACCACGGGCTGCTGGCGCGTGGCAGTTCCCATGCCGCGCCAGTAAATCCGGGAGCATTTGGCCGAAAAGTTCTATTACGACGCTAGAACTCCCCGGACTTTCCCTTATCACTTAAGTTAGCCATACTCCAGTGTGAGATGGCTAGACGATCAGTACGCATCTGTGATTGGGCCACGGCGTCGCTCCTGCTAATCACGTTAGGTGTTGCTATTTCCCTGATCCCAATCAAACAGATCGACTGGGCAATCGAGCGCATCGGAACGACAGTAGCCTTGATCGGCCACCCAAAAAAACCGGCGGGACTCGAGGCCCTGGTGCTGTCAAAGCATCCCGGTGACTGGTTTGCCGTTTCGGCCACCTTGGAACCGCGCGGCTACCAGGTCCGAACCGTTCAAACCGCCGAAGCGGCGCTCGCGGAAATCCGCCTGCATCAGCAGCAAATCGCCGTCATCGTGGTGGACGGATCCATTTCAAATGCACGAAGCACCATGGCAGCCGCGACACAGCTCTGTCCGGAGGCGTGCAAGGTACTTCTAAAGGGGAAAGGCGAGCCCCCGGAGGTCGCGAAGATCCTCTTCGACGCCCTCGACCAGCACCTGACGCCCACCCAGGCTCGCGAACTCCGGCAACAGGCCTCGTTGCGGCCCTCGCCGCAGCCCCGCTAATCTGAGGCATCAGCCGAACGCCCCTGGGAGCCCGTGGTAGAAGTGCAAAAACACCGCTTACTAACGTGCGCGGCTCCGTAGATTCAGTGACTTACTACTCTGAGACCGCGACCGACAGGAAGCTCTCAAACCGGGCAGGCCAGGAGGCCGGCCCCACTTGCGGTAAGTGGGGCCGGCCTCCTGGCCTGCCCGGTGTTTTTTGGTCGCAGGCTGCTACAGGCATCCGAGACAAAGATGCGTCCCGGCTTCAGGGTGTTTCGCAAAAGTCCTGCGGTGTGATCTACTCTTGGAACATGGTCCGAATTTCCGCCTTACTCCTGGCGTCCGCGGCTGCGCTGTGCGCTCAGGTCGTAATCACCCAGCAGGGCAACTACGTGATCTCCGTCCGGATCGATGGCAAGCCGTTCACCGATTTCTACATCGGGCCGAAAACCGTCAAGCCGTACCTGGCCCCGCTGCGTGCCGCTTCCGGTGCGATCGTGACCCGCGGCTACCCCATGGTGCCGAACGTCGCGGGCGAAGCCCACGACCACCCGCACCATACCGGCCTGTGGTTCACCCACGGCGACGTAAACGGCTATAACTTCTGGGCCAACGAAGAATCCCAGGAGGCGTCCGGCAAGGGCAAAGGCAGGGTGGTTTTAACCCGCGTGCAGCGCGCCGCCGGCGGAAAAAAGAAGGGCATGATCGAGGCCGGCTTCGACTGGAAGATCCCCAACGGCGAGACGCTCCTGCACGAGGCCAGAAAAATGACCTTTTATTCGGAGCCCAACCTGCGGACCATCGACTTCGACATTCTGCTCTCGCCCGAACAGAAGATCACCTTCGGCGACACCAAAGAGGGCATGTTCGCGATGCGCCTGGCCGCGGCCCTCGAAGAGGAGCAGCCCAAGGGAATCGCCGAACCCAGGCGCACCGGCCGCATGGTCAACGCGCAGGGTAAAGCGGGGGAGAAAAACGTCTGGGGAAAGCGATCGGCGTGGGTGGATTATTCCGGAGTGATCGACGGCCAGCCCGTGGGAGTGGCGATCTTCGACCACCCGGAGAACCCGCGGTACCCGACATACTGGCATGCCCGCGGCTATGGCCTGTTCGCCTGCAACATCTTCGGCGTGCACGATTTCGAGCACGACAACTCGCGCGACGGGAGCCTCACGATTCAGCCCGGGCAGCCCCTGCGGTTCCGTTTTCGCGTGCTGATCCACCCCGGCGACACGAACTCCGCCAACATTCGCGAGGCATACGCGCAGTACAAGGCGTTGAACTGATCAGCGGACGCGCAACGCGACCACGGTGATATCGTCGCTGCGGGTTGTGCCGCTGAACGCGGCTACGGCATCGATGATTCGATGCACCAGGCAGTCCGCGGTATCGCCGCGGTTTTCGCGCAGAAGCGCCAGCAGGCGTCGCTCACCGAACTCGTCGCCGCGTTCGATCCCGGCCTCGGTGACGCCATCGGAACAGATTACAAGGGTGTCGCCCGGCCGAAGGTCCACCTGGCACTCGCGGCAGTTCCATTGCGGAAATGCGCCCAGCATCAGCGCCGTCGCGTCCAATCGTTCGATTTCACCGGTGGTCCGCAGGAGGATCGGCGCCACTTGGGCGCAGTTCACGTAGTGCAGGCGCCGGGTGCGGTCGTCGTAGGCCCCGAAGAAGAGCGTGGCGAAGCGTTCGGCGGCCGTCGATTCGTAAAAGTGGTGGTTCACGCCCTCCAACACCCCGGCCGGCCGAAGCAGCGCCCCGGCTTGCTGGTTGCGGAAGCACGCCTGAAGGTTAGCCATTAGCAGCGCCGCCGGGACGCCCTTCCCGGAAACATCCGCCAGCACGATGCCGAGCACATGATCGGTGATTTCGAGGAAGTCGTAGTAATCGCCGCCCACCTCCCTGGCCGCCACGCACTGTCCCGCGTAATCCAGCGTGCGGATGTGCCGGAGATGCCGCGGAAAGAGCTTCTGCTGGACATTGGCGGCGATCTCCAACTCCGATTTGCGCCGCCGCTCGGATTCGGCCTGCTTGCGAATGGCTGCCAGCAGGTGGTCGTTGTCCCAGGGCTTCTGGATGAAATCGCAGGCACCGCGGCGCATCGCCTCCACCGCCAGTTCGAAACTGCTCCAGGCGGTCATCACCATCACCGGAGTATGGTTGCCTTCGGCCTCCAGGTTCCCCAGGAGGTCGATCCCCTCGGCGCCGGAAGTGGTGTCTCGGGTGTAGTTCAGGTCCACCAGGATCAGGTCGAACGAGCCCGAGCGGACCTTGGCCATGAGCGCTGCCGGGGAATCCGCGGAAACCGCCTGCCAGCCCTGGCCTTTCAGCAGAAGGCGCAGTGCTTCCAGAACGTCTGGCTGGTCGTCGCAGATCAACACACGGTAAGGCGCGGGTTGCCCCTCCGCCGCGCGGGCGGGTTCCATGGCCGGCATAAGCATGTCTGTGCGACTTTTAGCACGTGGAGTGCCGCCGCAACTGAAATGGTCGCATACGCAGCCGCCGGAAGGAACCGTCCGCTTCCGGGACGAGATGTAGCGGGTTGGGAATTGCTACCATGGTAGTTACCCCCTTTCCAATGGACTCGAAAACCATCGACCTGAAGCAAACCGTCAATTTGCCGAAAACCAGCTTTTCGATGAAGGCAAACCTGCCGACATCCGAGCCGAAGATGCTCGAGCGGTGGGAGAAGGAGGACCTGTACGGCCGCATTCGCGCCTCCCGGGCCGGACGCCCGCGCTATATCCTTCACGACGGACCGCCCTATGCCAACGGGCGGATTCACCTGGGGACCGCTTTCAACAAGATTCTGAAGGATTTCGTGGTCAAGTCGAAGACCATGGCCGGGTTCGATTCTCCCTATGTTCCCGGCTGGGACTGCCACGGGCTTCCGATCGAGATCAAAGTCGATAGCGAACTCGGCGCGCGCAAGGCGCAGATGCCCGCCATCGAGATCCGCCGCGCCTGCCGCAAGTACGCCGAGAAGTTTATCGACCTGCAGCGTAAGGACTTCAAGCGCCTCGGCGTGCTCGGCCAATGGGACGATCCCTACCTCACGATGAGCGCGGAGTATCAGTCCGTGATCGCGGGCGCGTTTGTCGATTTCCTGGACCGGGGCTACGTGTACAAGGGCCTGAAGCCGGTCCACTGGTGCATCCGCGACCGCACGGCGCTGGCCGAGGCGGAAGTCGAGTACAAGGAACATACCAGCCCCTCGATCTGGGTGCGGTTCCGGATGACTTCGGATCCGGCGAAGCTCGATCCGGCGCTCTCCGGGCGCAACGTCTACGGGCTGATCTGGACCACTACGCCGTGGACCATGCCGGCCAATATGGCGATCGCCTATCACCCGAAATTCGAGTACTCGGCGGTGGATGTGGCGGGCGACGTCTACATCGTCGCCTCCGAACTGCTCAAGGTCACGGCCGAGAAGTGCGGCTGGAACGACTACCGGGTGGTCGCCAAATTTCCCGGCGCGGCGCTCGAGGGCGCGGTTTTCCATCACCCCTTCCTGGAACGCGATTCGCTCGGGATCCTGGCCGACCACGTGACGCTCGAACAGGGCACCGGCGCGGTCCACACGGCTCCCGGCCACGGGCAGGAAGACTACGCCGTGGGGCGCCAGTATGGAATTTTCACATACTGCCCGGTGGATTCGTCGGGCCGCTTCTTCCACGCAGAGGGCGCCTCCGGACGGCTGCCCGAGGAACTCATCGGCAAGACGGTGTGGGAAGCGAATCCCATCGTTATCGAAATTCTGAAGCAGCACGGAGCGCTGCTCGCCACTGAGAAACTGGCGCACTCCTATCCGCACTGCTGGCGATGCCACCACCCGGTGATTTTCCGCGCCACCGAGCAGTGGTTCATCGGCATGGAGCTCAACGACTTCCGGCAGCACGCGCTCGAATCGGTGCACCGCGTGAAGTGGATTCCGTCGTGGGGCGAAGAGCGCATCTCGAATATGATCGCGACGCGCCCGGACTGGTGCATCTCGCGCCAGCGCATCTGGGGTGTGCCGATCATCGTATTCTATTGCGAAGGCTGCCGCGAACCGCTTACGGATCGTAAGATCCTCGACAACATCGTGGCGCTCTTCCGCGAACACACCGCCGATATCTGGTACGAGAAGTCTGCCGCGGAGCTGCTGCCCGCCGGCGCCGCGTGCCCGAAATGCGGCGCGAAGGAATTCAGCAAGGAAAGCGACATTCTGGACGTCTGGTTCGATTCGGGATCGAGCCACCTGGCGGTGCTGAACGAGCGCTTCGGGCTGACCTGGCCGGCGGACATGTACCTGGAAGGCGGCGACCAGTATCGCGGCTGGTTCCACAGCTCGCTGCTGGTGGGCACGGGGCTCAAAGGTGCGGCCCCCTACCGCGAGTGCGCGCTCAATGGCTGGGTTCTGGACGGCGAGGGCAAAGCGATGCACAAGTCGCTCGGCAACTCCATCGAGCCGGAAGCGGTGATCAAACACCACGGCGCGGAAATCCTGCGGCTGTGGTCGGCGTCGGTGGATTTCAACGAAGACGTGCGCATCTCGGAGACCATCCAGACGCGCCTGACCGATGCCTACCGCAAACTGCGCAACACGTTCCGCTACATACTGGGGAACCTGTTCGACTTCGACCCCGCAACGGATGCCGTGCCGGGCGGCGCGCTGACGGAACTCGATCAATGGATTCTGCTCCGCGCCGAGGACCTGGTGGCCCGCTGCCGCAAGTGGTACGAGAATTTCGAGTTCCACCGCGTATATCACAACGTCTACGCGTTCGCCACGGTCGATCTCAGCTCGATCTATTTCGACGTGCTGAAGGATCGCTTATACACCTCCGCGCCGAAATCGGCGGGGCGTCGTGCGGCGCAGACGGCCCTTTACCGGCTGCTCGATGCGCTGGTGCGGCTGCTCGCCCCGGTCATGAGTTTCACCTCGGACGAAGTCTGGCTGGCAATGGGACGCGAGGGCAGCGTTCACACCGCCTTTTTCCCCGAGCCTGCCGAGTTAAGCGCCGGCATCGAAGATTCGGCCCGGAAACGTGCCGCCAATTGGGACCGTCTAATGAAAGTGAGGGACGACGTCCTGAAGAGCCTGGAAACCGCCCGCAATGAAAAGCTGATCGGAGCTCCCCTGGAGGCCCGGATCCGCTTGTCCGCCAACGGCGACCTCTTCCCGCTGCTCCGCGACTACGCCGGCGACCTGCCGGGGCTCTTCATCGTTTCCGAGGTTGGGCTGGATCGCGCCGAAGGCGGCGCGCCGCTGACCGTCAGGGTGGAGCGCGCTGCCGGGGATAAATGCGAGCGCTGCTGGAAATACACCGGCGATGTGGGCTCGAAGGAGAAGTACCCCACGATCTGCGCCTCATGCGCGGATGCTGTGGACGAGATTTTGAATGGCTGATTTGCGCTGGAAAGCGTACGGGGCGGCGGGCGCAATTCTGGTGCTCGACCGTTTCACCAAGTGGCTGATCGAGTCGCGGGTTTCCTTCCTGGACACCTACCGCGTGATCCCGGGCTTCTTCGACATCGTTCATTCCCAGAATCGCGGTGTTGCGTTCGGGATGCTCAACGATTCGACTTCGGAGTGGCGGACCATATTGCTGGTGCTCGGGTCCATCGCGGCCGTGGCGGTGATCAGCGCCATCCTCTGGAAGCCGGAACGGCTCGACAGGAAGACGTTCTGGGGCTGCGCCCTGATCCTGGGCGGCGCGGCGGGCAACCTGGTGGACCGGCTTCTTTGGGGTCAGGTCACCGATTTTCTGCTGTTCCACGTGGGCGAATACGCGTGGCCCACATTCAACATAGCGGACAGCGCGATCGTGATCGGCAGCCTGCTTTTACTGCTCGATCTACTTCGCCCGAAGCGGCAGGCAGCAAATGTATCCTGAGATTTTTCATTTATCGTTTCTGCATACGTACGGCGTGCTCGTGGCGGCCGCCTTTTTGGTCGCGCTCTGGATGATCGGGCGCCTCGCGAAAGAGCAGAAGCTCGATGCCGAGGCGGTCACCAACCTGGGCATCTACTGCGCCCTGGCGGCGATCGCGGGTGCCAAGCTGATGATGTTCGTGGTGGATGCCCCGTATTACGCCGGGCATCCCGGCGAAATCTTCACGATGGCCACGCTGCAAGCCGGCGGCGTCTTTTATGGCGGCCTGATCGCGGCGCTGGCGGTTTCCTGGTGGTACATGCGGAAAAACCGGCTGCCACTGCTCAAGACTGCGGACGTGTTCGCTCCCGGAATCGCCCTCGGTCACGGCATCGGCCGGCTGGGCTGCTTTTCCGCGGGCTGCTGCTGGGGCGTCGAGTGCCACCTGCCGTGGGCGGTCACCTTCAAAAGCCCCGTGGCCAACCAACTGGTCGGCGTGCCCCTCAACACGCCGCTGCACCCGACGCAGCTCTACGAATCGCTTTCCGAGTTCCTGATTTTCGCGTTTCTCTACAGGCGCATCCGGAAGACGCACCAGGACGGCGCGATTATCGGATTGTATCTTATCCTGTACGGGGCGGTACGATTCATCGTGGAGTTCTTCCGCTACCACGAGCAGGGAAACTTGTTCAATGGCCCGTTCGACACGTCGCAGTACATCTCGGCCGTACTCTTCGCGCTGGGAGTATACTTCGTCACCAAACGTGCCGCGCACCCTGTAACGGCGCTGCCGTGAACGCTCGTTTTTCGCAACCCGGTAGTGGAATAACGGGATTTCCATTTTTCCCGGTTTGAATTAGGATTTCTGCAAGGGAGGGTAAGATCTTGTCGCTCTCAACGTCTGCCTTGCAGTCCCGACTGCGCGGCCGCGTCATCGGACCGGAGGACTCGTCCTACGACACGGCCCGCAAAGTATACAACGCAATGATCGAACGCCGGCCGAAGGCCATTGCCCAGGTCGCCGACGTGGCCGACGTGATGCAATGCGTGCGCGCGGCACGCGAAAACCACTTGCCGCTGGCCATTCGCTGCGGCGGGCACAACGCCTGCGGATTGGGTGTTTGCGATGACGGACTGGTGATCGATTTGCGCAACATGCGCTCCGTCCGCGTCGATCCCGGAAACCGGACCGTACGGGTGGATGCCGGGTGCCAGTGGGGGGACGTGGACCACGC
This sequence comes from Bryobacterales bacterium, assembly GCA_963796485.1. Classification (GTDB taxonomy): domain Bacteria; phylum Acidobacteriota; class Terriglobia; order Bryobacterales; family Bryobacteraceae; genus CAWCDJ01. Next base: position 651,690 of record CAWCLV010000001.1, on the reverse strand, counting down.
CACGCACGCGTTCGGCCTGGCGGTCCCCTGCGGGTTCATCTCCACCACCGGTGTTGCCGGGCTGACGCTCGGCGGCGGCATTGGCTATCTGTCGCGAAAGTACGGTTTGACAATCGACAACCTGATCGAGGCCGATGTCGTGCTGGCGGACGGCCGGCTGGTCCACGCCGGCAAAGACGAGAATCCGGACCTCTTCTGGGCGCTGCGCGGCGGCGGCGGGAACTTCGGAGTGGTGACCTCGTTCCTGTTCCGCGGGCATCCGGTCGATAAGGTGATCGGCGGACCGACGTTCTGGGCCCTGGAAGAGTCCGGTGACGTCTTGCAGCGCTTCAGCCAGTTTATAAAGGAGGCGCCCGAAGAAGCGAGCGGGTTCTTCGCGTTCCTGGAAGTGCCTCCGGCCCCCAGCTTTCCCGCTGCACTGCACGGCAAAAAAGTCTGCGGCGTCGTCTGGTGTTACCTCGGAGATCAGGAGGCCGCCGACCGGGTGCTCCGTCCCGTGAGAAGCTTCGGCCATCCCTTGTTCGAACACGTGGGACCGGTGCCTTTTCCGGCGCTGCAGAGCTTCTTCGATCCGCTTTATCCGGCCGGCCTGCAGTGGTACTGGAAGGCCGATTTCATACGGAACATCTCGGAAGACGCCCTGCCGCTGCACGTTCGCTACGGCTCGGAGCTGCCGAGCGCTCTCTCGACGGCCCACTTTTATCCTGTCAACGGCGCGGTGCACCGTGTGAAGCCGGAGGATACGGCATGGGCTTTCCGGGACGTGAACCTGGCGCACGTCATCGTGGGGGTGGATCCCGCTCCGGCGAACCGCGACCGCATCACCCGGTGGGCGAAAGACTACTGGGAAGCCGCGCATCCCCACTCGGCGGGCGCCGGGTACGTCAACTTCATGATGGATGAGGGCCAGGAGCGCGTCCGGGAGACGTATGGCGCGAATTACGACCGCCTGGCGGCAGTGAAGGCGCGGTACGATCCCGACAACGTCTTCCGGATCAACCAGAATATCCAGCCGCGGGCTCAACGCGCCGGCGGCTGAACTCAGACGCGATAGGTGTCGGGGCGCCAGTTCCGAACCGCGCGCTTGATATCGTCCGGCTTCATCCGCTCCTTGGCGGCGCGTTCGGCCAGCGCCGGGAACTCTTCGTCGGGAGCGAATCGAAGTGCCACAACCTGTAGCGTCTCGAGAGCCGGATTGAGCAGTTTTCCGGTGAGGACGTAGTGGCGCAGGTTCTCTTCCGCGCGGATCGCCCGGTCCTGCGCCTTGAGCGGGAAAACACGGCAGAAGGCGAGCAGCATCAGCGACGATAGCGTGAGCACCAAAATCAGGGCGGCGCTATAGAGCCGCTGGTGATCTCCCCACGATTCGTACAGGTTGACGCTGGAGCCGATCAGCGTCAGCACCAGGATGCCGAACAGCACGACGTGGTACATCGGCACGAACCGGCGGTGATTTTGGTAGGTCTGTGTGGCCATAACCTACTATAGACGTGGCGGCCCCAGGGCGCCGTCCAGAAATTCGTAGCGCGAGCGATTCAGGTCCGGGGCGGCGCTCGATTCGGCCTCGATATGCAGCACCTGGTAGCCGTCGGAGGCGCGGTAGACGGGCCATCGGGGGAGGTCAGTGGCGTTTGGAGAACCGGATTTCGCGAAATTGGTCCAGTAGGCTGCCATACGGTCGGACACCTGCCTGTCCCCGGGGCGCCACGGCAGCCGCCTCGAGTTCAACACGTTGAACACGAACTCGATTTCCGAGGCGTGCGGCGCCGTTGCCTCGACGCCTTCCGGAGCATCGGGCGGAAGCGGCAGTTTCTGTTCGAACTTATAGCGGTAGACCGGCGCGTTGCCCGTCTTCAGGTGCGTCTCGAGCCATTTCCAGGTGCTGTAGGCGATGAACTGGTCTCCCATCAAATCCGAGGCCGCCCGTCTGGCTTCCGCGTCGGTGCTCGCTGCATAAAGCTCCAGAAACCTACCGGTCTTCTCCCCGAAGCGGGCGCGGGCGATCGAGCGGAAATTCTCCAGGGTAGCCGCCTCTTTGCCGAAGAACGACTGGTAACCGCCTTCGTCGAGGTTCCAGCCGGCCAGCAGCGGAACCTGCGCCTGCTTCCCCGTCGAAAAAATCGCAGCCACGGACTCCGGAAGGTAATAGCCATCGATGTTAGGCGCGAACCGCAACTCCCCTGCCTTCAGCCCCGCCTGCATCATCTGGTCGGCCGGAATGGCCCGTAGCTTGTCGATGGAGGCCGCGCCGAACGCCGACTCGGCCCACTTGGCGTCCGCCTGCTCCGTTTCCTGACGCGGCTTGAGGGGAAGCGTACTGCCGAAAAAGGCGCCGCTTTCGCCGATCGCCCGCTGGAAGAGTCCCCTGGCAAGCGGCGAGGCCATGAGCGCGCTGACGGAAAACGAGCCGGCTGATTCCCCGAAGATCGTCACGTTGTTCGGATCGCCGCCGAACGCCGCGATATTTTCGTGTACCCACTGAAGGGCCGCCAGCTGGTCCAGGAGCCCGTAGTTTCCCGAAGCATTACGGCCCGATTCTTTCGTCAGTTCCGGATGCGAAAAGTAGCCGAAAACTCCCAGCCGGTAGTTGGCGCTGACAATAATCACGCCGCGCCTCGATAACACTCCCGCGTCCTGGCGCGGCTCCGATGTGGAGCCAGCCTGGAAGCCGCCGCCGTAAATCCAGACCATGACTGGAAGTTTGATCTGCTCCGGCTCGCGGCCGTCGTAGGCCGCTTCGGGCATCCACAGGTTCAGGTACAGGCAGTCCTCCGACGGGCCGGCATCGTTGAACCGCATATCGCCATAGATGTTCCCCTGCATGCAGCGCAGCCCGTAGTCCACCGTTTTGCGGACCCCGGTCCACGGCTGCGGCGGCTGCGGAGCCTTCCAGCGCAGCGCACCCTCGGGCGGCGCCGCGAAGGGGATGCCTTTGAACGTGCGGACCCGATTGTCGGCGCTGACCACGCCTTGAACCGCGCCCTGCCTGGTGTGCGCCTCCACGGTGCGCAGCTGCTGGGCGAACATTGCCGGCGCGCCCAGGATGATCGCACACAGGACGGCCCACTTCCCTTTGCCGGATCGCATAGTCTTCCCCGACAGTATAGTCGGGTGCAATCTCCGATAAGGGGCGACTACTCCGAAGTCGAGTAGAGCGCCCAGGCAGTGGCCAGGTCCTGCACCACATGTCCGATGGATTTGTACGCCGTGATCTCGTCCGGCGACCGGCGGCCTTCGATGTCCCCGGCAAGCACCTGGCCGATCTCTCCGGCGATGTGGTCGTCGCCGATCAGCCCGGCCTCTTTGGCCCGAAGGAACTCCGCTCCCTGGCGCAGAATGCCTTCGCGGCTATCGGCGATGAACCGCGAACGAACGACCAGATCATTATCGACTTCCGCCGGAACCGCATGGCTCGACCCGACCAGATTCAAATGCGTGCCCGGGCGGACCCAGGCGCCTTTCAAGACCGGCTCGGATGCCGCGGTTACGGTGCAGACGATGTCGGCTTCGGCAACCGCCTCCTCCACCGTCCGGGCCGTCTCGATCGGAAACGGGAGTTCGTCCTGAATGCGATGTGCGAAGGCGCATGCCCGTTCCGCCGAGCGTCCCCACACGACAGCAGAAGTCAGGTGTCGAACCCTGGCGATGGCCCGCAGGTGCGTGGCGGCCTGTTCGCCGCAGCCCACGATCGCAAGACGGCGGGCATCCGGGCGCGCCAACGCGCCGGTGGCGACGGCGCTCGCGGCCGCGGTCCGGATCGCCGTGAGCTCGCCCGCGTGAACGACGCAGACGGGGGCGCCGCTCTCCGGATCGAACAGCACGACGACCCCCTGGTGAGACTGAATGCCGCGATCCGCATTGCCGTGGAAAACGGAGATCAGCTTGGCGCCGAAAGCCGCCTGCGCCCCCATCGCCCCGGGCATCACTCCGAACAGGCGCCCTTCGGAAAGCGGAAGGATGGACCGGAGCAGTTGTTTGGTTTCACCGCGGGAAAACGCGATCATGGCATCGCGCACGATCGGAATCGAGCGATCGTAGGTCAGGCGGCGGGCCACCTCTTCGCGGTCGATGAAACGAATCGGCATCTTCCCAGGATAGACCGCGATCAGCTCAGGCTTTCGGCGCTGTAGCGGGCGATCAGTCCGGTTCGCACCACGTAGCGGTAAGTGCGCGCGAAATACAGACACGCCAGCACCAGGTACACTGCCGCGAGACATATGGCGAGTGCCAGGGTCGCGGAGGAGGCCGGACGGCCGGCGGCCACGTTCCGCACGCCTTCGAAGACATACGACGGGGGCAGCAGCACCGAGAACACGCGCATCCAACGCGGCAGGACCGAGAGCGGATAGAACACTCCGGCGAACGGCGAGAGCAGGGCGGGAATCGGCCAGATGAACCACTCAGCCGCGGGTCCGAGGCGCAGCACCACGGCACTCGCGAAAACGCCCAGAGCGATTCCGAACAGAAACAGCGCCATCAGGAATTCCACCAGGGCTACGCCATAGGCGAAGAAGGAGAGCCCGAACGCCGCGGTGGCCAGCACCAGCATCACCACGAGCCCGACCGAACTGGTGGCGATGCTCGAAAGCACCAGTCCGCCGAGGTACTCCGCAATCGAAAGCGGGGTGGCAAAGATGTTCAAAAAGTTGCGCGCCCAGACGTCTTCGAAGAAGGCCATCGTGACCCCCTGCATGATGCGAATCAGGAAGTCCCACAGGAGGACCGCACCGAGCAGCATGGGGATGAAGTTCAAGCCTCGTGAACTGACGCTGTTCAGATACCGGCTGATGAACCCCCACAGAACAATATCGATCGCCACCCAGGCGAACAGAGGCAGCACGCGCGCCGGGCTCCCGCGCAGCAGATAGAAGTAGCGGAGGGTAATGGCCGACATGCGGCGCCAGCGAAACATGTCAGCGGCCCTCCAGGGTGAGCGGTTCCCGGGCCACCGCGATGAACAGGTCTTCCAGGGTGGCCATGCCATGTTCCTTCAGCAAAGCCTGCGGGCTCCCTTCCAGGAGGATCCTGCCGCGCGAAAGGAAGAGCACCCGGTCGCAGACCGCTTCGGCCTCGTACATGTTGTGAGACGTCCACAACACGCCGCGCCGCTCGCTGGTGGCGAACTCGCGGATGCCGGCGCGAATCTCGCGGGCCGTCGCAGGGTCGAGCGACGCGGTCGGCTCGTCCAGCAGCAGAAGCGCCGGGCGGTTCAGCATCGCTTTCGCCAGGCTGACGCGCGTCTGTTCTCCCGAAGAGAGCGCCCCGCACCGTACATCGCGGAACCTGACGAGATCGTACTGCTCCAGGGTGGCGGCGATGCGCTCCGTGAGATCGGGCACATCGTAGATCAGGCCGAAGATCTTCAGGTTCTGATACACCGTGAGATTCCCGGGCAGAGGGGCGTAAACCGCCGCGAAGTTGGTCCGCTCCAGCGCGCGGGAGCGATGCGAAGTGATGTCGAGCCCCTCAATTCGGATGCTCCCCGAGTCCGGCTGCAGCACGCCGAGGATCATGTTGATGCTGGTGGTCTTGCCGGCGCCGTTCGGCCCGAGGAGCCCGACGATCTCGCCGCGGCCCACATCGAACGAGATGCGATCGACCGCGACAGTCCCGCCATAGGACTTGCACAGCTCTGTTACGACGAGAACCTTTGCACTGGAAGACTCCGGAGATACCCCGGATTTTTTCGATGAGCCCAAGAATCCAGTCTGCGCGATTCTCCACGGGAAACGCAACAGACAACCGCGGCGCGATGCGACACTGGATGTGTCCGGCACAGGACATCAACCATATGCGCGCGATCACACTGGAAGAGCATTACGTCACCCCGGGATTTCTCGATGGGCCGGGGCGCGGAATGGTCGAGCGGGCGTCAAAGCCGGGAGACCGCATGGCCCGGATTCTGGAGCAACTCAGGGACGTCGGCGAGAAGCGGATCGCGGAGATGGATTCGGCCCGCATCGACGTACAGGTGCTTTCACTCAACTCCCCGGGTGCGGAGCAATCGGATGCGGCCGACGCGGCGAGGCTCGCCAAAGAAGCCAACGACTTCGTGGCCGGGGTTGTGCAAGCGCACCCCACGCGTTTCGCCGGATTCGCCACGCTGCCGGTCGCCTCGCCGGAGAAGGCCGCCGGCGAGTTGGAGTCCGCCGTTCGCGCGCGCGGGTTTAAAGGGGCGATGATCAACGGGCACCATCGCGGCCGCTACCTCGACGACCCATTCTTCCGGCCGATCCTGGAGCGGGCCGAATCGCTCGGCGTACCCATTTACCTGCACCCGACGCAGCCGCCGCAACCCGTGATCGATGCGCTATACAGCGGGTTCTCCCCGGACGTGAACTATATGCTCGCCGGCGCAGGCTGGGGCTGGCATATCGAGACCGCCGTCCACGTGCTCCGGATCATCCTGGGAGGGGTCTTCGACCGCTATCCGAAGCTGCAGATGATCGTGGGCCACATGGGCGAGGCGCTGCCCTTCATGCAATCCAGGCTGGATATCATGACCCGCGAGATCACGGGGCTCGAACGGCCGGTCAGCGCCTACCTCCGGGAGAATCTCCACTACACCTTTAGCGCGTTCAACTTCATCCCGACGTTTCTCGACCTGCTTCTTCAGGTGGGCGTGGATCGGATCATGTTTTCCGCCGACTACCCGTACGGTTCCATGGCCCAGGCGCGCGCGTTCCTCGATCAACTTCCGGTGAGCGCGGCGGACCGGGAGCGGATCGCGCACGGCAACGCCGAGCGCCTCCTCGGCCTTTGAATTCGACACTCCACGCGCCGCGGTCTATCCTCTTTATGTGACCCTCAATCGCAGATGGTTTGGGCCGGCGCTGCTGCTGGGCGCGCTTTCGATCGCCTTTGCGCAGAGCCCTGCGCCGGTGGACGCAAACCGGCTGGTAGAGAAGATCCGCGGCGAGCTATCCGGCCAGTTCCCATCCGAAGAGGGCAAACCCGACCCGGGCATTCCGCATGGCGAGTTTCTCCATGGCGCCATCACCAACTCGAAAATCTTTCCAGGCACGGAAAACGGGTATCAGGTCTACGTGCCCGCGCAATACGATCCCGGGCGGCCGGCCTGCCTGCTGATCAAACTGGATGGCCTGGGCGCTTTCGAGGGGACCGTGCTGGATCACCTGATCGCACGGCGCGAAGTGCCCGTCATCATTGCGGTCGGGATCGTCCCCGGCACGATCTGGAAGGACCCGCCCGGAACACCCAAACGGGCCGCCTTCCGGTTCAACCGGTCATACGAATTCGATAGCCTGAACGATCATTTTCCCGATTACGTCTTGAACGAACTCCTCCCCGCGGTCCAGAAGTTGAAAACCGCCGACGGCCGGCCGGTCCGGATCTCGGCTGACGCCAACGACCATGCCGCGACCGGCGGCAGCACGGGAGGAATCGGATCGTTCACGCTGGCGTGGCGCCGCCCGGACCAGTTCACGCGCGTCTATTCGGTGATCGGCACGTTCGTCTCGATGCGAGGCGGGCACGAGTACCCCGCCCTGGTCCGCAAGACGGAACCGAAGCCGATCCGCATCTTCCTGGAAGACGGCTCGACCGACGCGTGGAACCCGCTCTTCGGTTCCTGGTTCGATGCGAACCTGAACCTGGAGTCGGCCCTGACGTTCGCCGGGTACGACGTGGCGCACGCGTGGGGCACGCACGGCCACGACGGCCGCCCCGGGCAGGTAATTTTCGCCGACGTGATGCGCTGGCTCTGGCGCGATTATCCGGCCCCGGTCAAACAGGGCACGTCGCAGAACAGCACGCTCCGGGAGATCACGCTTCCCGGGGAAGCGTGGCGTACAATCCCGCAAACGTTCCGCGCTGCCGCGAGTCTGGCCGCCAATTCCAAAGGAGACGTCTATCTCAGCGACCCGGCGGCTGCCACGATCTACCGCATCGGCGCCGGCGGCGATCCGGCCGTCTTCCTCCAACAGGATGGCGGAATCGCCGGTGCGGCATTCGGCCCCGACGGCACACTCTATGGCCTGACCCCCGGCGCGAGAAAGATCGTCACGGTGAACCCGCAGGGCCGAATCCGGACCATCGCTCAAGGGATCGCCGGCAGAGGCATTGTCGTCCCGCACGACGGCGCGATCTACGTCAGCGAACCGGGCGAGCACAGCGACGTGCCCAGCCGTCTCTGGCGCATCCGGAACGGCGAAAAGCAACTGCTCGATACCGGCTTGGCGTCCGCTTCCGGCGTTGCCTTCTCGCCGGACGGCTCACTGTTCTATGCCGCCGAGAAGACGACGAAGTGGATCTACACTTACGTGGTCCGTCCGGACGGGTCTTTCACCGACAAACAGCCGTACTTCTGGCTGCACATGACGGACATCCCCAACGACAGCGGAGCGGAGGATCTCGCGGTGGACACGCACGGCAATCTCTATGTCGCGACCCGCATGGGAATCCAGGTCTGCGACCAGAATGGCCGGGTCCGCGCGATTCTCCCGCTGCCCTCGCCCTCCGGACGCGTGCGCAGCCTCGCCTTCGGCGGGGAACACTTCGATACCCTCTACGTCACCGACGGAAGCCGCGTTTTCGCGCGGCGGCTGAAGGTCCCCGGCTTTGCCCCGTGGTCGGCTCCCGTGGCCGTAGCGAGCCAGGGTCCGGGTTAGTTTGCATTTCTCATCGGGGCGGTGCCGACTTGCCGCAAACGTATGCGGCAGCGGGGCTAAAGCCCCGCGCAGGTTGAAACCTGCCCCACAAAATGGGGGGCCGACTTCAGCGCGGGCCCCGCGAGGACGCCGATGGAACAGAAACGAGCCCCCCGCCTCGGCCAAGATCACCCTTGTAAGTATTTAGAAACACAGGGGGGCTCAGATGAGCCGGCGCGGGCTTTCAAACCCGCCCATCCGTGGTGTTTGCCAGCGGGCCTGATCGAATCGATAAGAAATCCGGGATAGTTTGCTGCCCGCGGCCGTGAGGGAGCGGGCCCTCGTCAGTCATTCCGGAACTGTTCCAGCAGGCGCCGGACCTCCGGATTCTCGCGTTGCATCTCCAGCGCCTCCAGGACCGGCTTGCGATCGGCAAGGCGCCGGGTCTTCAAAATTCGCTCCAGGTACTCCAGCCCCTCGGGCTGCCGCGACAGCGTGAGGGCCCGGAACAGCACCTCGCGGAAGCGGGAGTCGCGCGTCCGGTCGCACACTTCGGAGAGCAGTTTCACGGCGCGTGGGGCTCGCGAGGCGCCCAGGGCAAGGGCCGCTTCGTCTTTGGTCTGGATGTCCTCCGATTCCAGAAACTGCGCCAGAAACCCGAGCGCCGTTTCGCCTTCCAGCTTCCAGAGGGCGTCGAACACCTGTCCGAGGACCTGCGGGTCTTCATCGCCGATCCGTGCTTTCATGCGCAGCAGCAGTACCGCTTCCTCGCCCTCGAGTTCGCCCAGGCCGCGGACCGCCTCCACCCGCACGACGGCTTCCTTTTCGGTCAGCGCTTCCACCATGCTTCGGAAAATCTCCCCGCGCGGCGTATCCGTGCACGCACACAGCGCCAGCAGGCAGATTCCACGCAGCGGCTGTGCCGTGTCCTCGTGCTTCCCCCACACCGGCTCCATCTGGATGTGGTGAATCCCGCGGCGAAAGGGCGCCGATTCGCGATGTTCGAGATCCCTGAGCGCCCGCGCAATCGCGTTTTTGCCCCAGCATTGCGGATCCCGCTCCGCCGCGCGCTCGAAGAGGCGATCGAATGCGCTCAACAGGTCGGGTATCAGAACCCGGAACTGGCGCTCCGCGGCAATCTGCGCCGCCTTCGCCACGACCACGTTAATGCGGTCCGAGAGGCCCTCCCGCAAAGCGGAAACCGCTTCCGCTTCAGGAGCGTGGCGCAGCTCCGAGAGCCGAGCAACCTCGTCTTCGATCCGCCGCGTCGCCATTTCGTTTAGGCGTCCCGCGGCCGCACGTAGAAATCCAGCGCCGCTTCGTCGCTCAGCCCCGCCGGTTCGGATGCCGCCTCGGGATGTGTCCGTCGAAACCGCTCCAGCAAGAGCTTCTCGAATTTCGCGACCAGCTCCGGTTGCCGCGCCGCGATGTCGTGAAACTCCTGCGGATCCCGCTTCAGATCGTACAGGTGCCGCCAGCGGCCTTCCGGCGGATGCCCGGGGCGGTACCAGTCCAGCCGCCGCCCGGAGCAGTAGATGAACTTGTGCGCGTCCGTGCGGATGTACGCCTGCTCCGTCTCGAGATACTCGCTGAAAATGTGGTCGCGCGGTTTTGCCGGAGCACGTCCTTCGAGGTATGGGCGCAGCGACTGCCCGTGCTGCACCGGCAGCGGGTCCGTTTCCAGGACGTCGAGGATGGTCGCCGGCACGTCCACGTGCTCGGTGAAATCGCGGACCACGCCGGGACGGATCCGGCCCGGCCAGCGCATCATCAACGGCACGCGCAGCGCCGGGTCGTAGCCGATGTGCTTCTCAAACCGGCCGTGCTGGCCGAGGCTGTAGCCATGATCGGCGCAATACACAAGGAAGGTGTTGCGGTCCAGCCCCAGTTCGGCAAGCTTTTGCAGCACCACCCCGATATTCCGGTCGAGGAAGCGCACCGAAGTGTAATACGAGGCGATGATTCCGCGTTTTTCCCGTGCGGTGAGGTCGCTGAAGACCGCCGGGACCTGCGGCGGATCTTCGGGACCGAGATGCGGAGGCGGGAATGCCTCCGGGTCGAACCGGTCGCGGTCTTCGATCGGGAAATCGTACGGAGAATGCGGCTCCATGAAACTCACCCAGAGGGCGAACGGATCGCCATCATGCTTCCGCGTCTCGAGATACTGCTCCGCCTGGCGCGCGATGAACGTGCCCTTCATGTCCTCGTAGTAGCGCGGATAGGGCAGCTTTTCGGCATTCAGCCAGATGCGTGCGGGGTCTTTGAACGGACGCCACTGGCCTTTGGTACGAATGCCGGGTGGCACCTGGCGCGACGGCGCGCGGCGGTTCCATTCGCGCGCGACCAAGTCTTCCGTCATACACTCGTCGAAGCCGAAGAGCCCCGGCGCGCCCGGGCGGTTGAAATGCATCTTCCCGAAAACGGCGGTCCGGTATCCTGCGTGGCGCAACTGCCGCGCGAGGGTCGGCTTGTTTTCCGCCAGCGGCGTCGCGAGAAGCGTCACGCCGCTGCTGTGCGGCAGTTGCCCCGTAAAAATCGACTGGCGCGACGGCGTGCAAATGGGGGAATTGCAGTAGTGCCGCGCGAACCGCACGCTTTCGGAAGCGAGCCCGTCGAGCTGCGGCGTTGCGGCCTGCCGGTTGCCGTCGCAGCCGAGGACATACCCCGCATGATCGTCGGCCAGCAGAAACACGAAATTCGGCCGCTTCCGGTCCTGCCCGCGAATCGCCGCCAGCCCGGCCAACCCGGCCAGCGCCGACCTTCTGCTCACGCCGTGCATGGCGCCATTATCTCAGAGCCCAATTCACGGGGTGTGCCGGTGTTATCGGCGGTTACCATGGTGCGCACAAGTCCGTCCGACTCCCGCCACCAGCCTCGAAACTGGCGTCCGGAGCAGCAGGCGCGCAGTAGGCGCCAGGAACGGCAGTCCCCGGTAGACGCCGGTTCCAGCACGATCCCCACGGCTCGCGTGTCGATCGTGAGCCCAAGGCGCAGCGCTTTCAAGACGCTCTCTTTCGCGCTCCACAGGACGGTAGCGACGCGCGCGCGGTCCGAGACTGGCGCATCCGCCACGAGTTTCTGCTCCCGGGGCGTGAAGTAGTCGCCCAGGAATGAACTGCCACGGTCTTCGACGGTTTCCAGATCGCAGCCCGGTTCGCCGCCGGCTTCGGCGATGGCACAGAGGCCGACCCCGGAGCGATGACTGATCGAGATCGCAAAGGGAGCCGCCTGGTCGGCCAGGAAAACCTGCGGGGCGCCCGAAGCGCCGGCGCGAATCTCGATTTCCGCCAACACTTCGGGCGCGGGCGGCCGGTTTAGATAGGCGGTCACCGCGCACTTCGCGGCCCACCGCCCCAGCCGCCAATCTGCCCGCCGCCTGGCAAAGCGCATCCCGCTCAGCCGGGACACTTCATTCGGATGCAGCCATTCGTCCTCTACCGGGACGTCTGAGAGCGCCTGCTCCAGCCAGTACATACGCGCTCAGGCCATGGTGGCGCTCATCAGCTTCTCTTCGGCGCCGCTCCCGGCCAGCAGGGCGGTCAAACGCTCGGAGTCTACCGGGGCCGGCAGCGCAACGGTCCGGTAGCCGTGAAGGTGCAGGAAACTGGTCCCCGCCGAATCTACGACGTCGGCGTCGAACCCCTCCTGCCCATCAGCGGGCCTCACCACCGCGTATAACGGGGCCGTGGCATCGGCGATCGGCCATAGCGGACAGACCCGGTCGATGTGGTTCGGAAGGCCGAAGCGGTTTTGCGACGACATCTCCCAAATCCCGGCCGTCTGGAAACACAACTCGATCAGCCGGGGTTCGATGGCCAGGGGCAGATCGCCCGGATGGTGATTCTCCGGCAACTCGCCTGACATCCGGCCCACGATCCCGCCTGCATTCAGCCATGCGCTTTCGAGCACCTGGTACGCCGGGCCATGGAAATACGCCTGGTAAATGTCCGGCGCTCCGATACCCTCGGCTTGAGCCTCCGGCGCAGGGAGGGCGACCGGCTCGGGCGCCTTCCGGGTAAGGCGGACGCGGCCGGTGAAATGGTCCGTCCACTGCGGCTCGGGCTGATTCGGCAGCACGCGGCTGGCGCTCAGGCGGCAATGCGCGACCACCTCCGGCCCTTCGGCGAAAAACTCCGAGTGGATGGTAACCGTCCGCGGCTCGTCCCGGTAGAACTTCACCGGCGCCAGGAAGTTCACATCCTCCAGCGCGGCCACGTGCCAGTCCGGCAGCATCCACCGGGCCGCTTCCGCAAACGCCTCGATACCCATGACGCCAGGCAGCACGGGCGTGCCTTCGATCCGGTGATCGTTAAGGAACGGCTGGGCTGTTGGATCAAGCGTGGTTTCAAATGTGACGCCGTGAACGCCCGCGCTCACAATGCCGGCGGTCATGGGACCGGCCGGGGCTCCGTTTTCGGCGGCGGTCTCGACACCTCCGGCCGGATCCCATTCGTTCAGTAAAACGCCGAGGCCCTGTGCGGCGACGATCTCGCCGCGCCTGCCGCCGGCCGTCAACTCCCGGCGGATCCAGGGGATTCCCGCTTCGGGCGGCAGCATGTCGATCCCCGCCATCTGCATCAGTTTCGGGATCGACCCGCGCGAAGCCATGCCGATGCCGCCCCATGCCGTCCAGTCGATCGCCATGGCGCGCATGGAGGGTTTCGTTCGCCGCAGGCTCGAAGTAAGTTTGCAGAGCAGATCGTTCGCCGCGCTGTAATCCGCCTGCCCCGCATTACCGAACCGGGCCGCGATGGAACTGAATACCACCGAGGCCCCGACCGGCATCTCGCCGATGCTGCGCATCAGGTTGAACCAGCCGTCGCACTTCACGTCGAACACGAGGTCGAATTCGCGCGGGTCCTTGTCGGGCAGGAAGTGGCTTCGCTCCATGCCCGCGGCGTGCAGCAGAACGTCAATATGCCCGCTGCGCTCGCGGACTTCGCGGACGACGTTGTCAACCGCCGCCGCATCGGTGAGATCCACGCGGAAGTAGTGGGCCGTTCCGCCGGAGGCACGCACCGCGTGCATCGCATTCCACGCTGCGGCCGCGCGTTCGATCCCCGCCAGTTCTTTTTCGACGAGCACCGGCGTGGCCCGTTCGCCGCGCGCCTGAATCCGCGCCTGCAGGTCCCGTTTCAGGCCGTCTTTATCGGTGATGAATCGCGCGAGGTCGGGATTCTTCGGGTCGGGTTCCGGAGCCACGTCGAGCAGGTAGAAGGTTCCACCCGAGGCGGCAGCGAGGTCGGCGGTAATCGCCGAGACAATACTTCCCGCCGCGCCGGTAACCGCGAACACGGTGTTGGCATCGAGCGCCATTCCCGTTTGGCCGTCGGTTACGGGTTCCTCCCGCAGGCCGACGGTCCAGCGCAGTTCCTGGCGGTATCCGATTTCGACAGCTCCCGGATCCCGCTCGGTCTCGCCGATCAGTAACGCGGCGATCTCATCCGGTGAACGGCGTTCTTCGAAGTCCAACGCCTTCACCAGCGCGTCGGGCCGCTCGCGCTTGTACGTCTTCGCGAAACCGGTGACCGCGCCGCCAAGAGGCGCGACCGCACCGGCCTCATCGTAACCGTGCCGCCCCCCGAGCCGCGTACCGGTGACCAGGAAAGTTTCCGGCCGCCCAACGTCTTCGTACAGCGTGCGAAGCGCGAGATAGAGGTTCTTGACTCGCAGGCCCAGAGCTTCGCGCCATTGCGGCAGAGTCATTCCGTCGATGTTGCCTTCGGCATCGAGCGCCGGCAGCCAGTAGACCCCCTGCACCGGACTTTCCGCCCGCCAGCGGTTCAGCGCATCGGTGAGCGCACCGGCGCCGGCCTGTCGATCCAGCACCAGCACCGTCACGCCCTTCGTCTCCAGCCGGCGTTTCAGCGCTTCGCCTACTCCGCCTTCGTCCGGCATGAGGACCACCCGGCTCGCCGGCCCGAGCGTCACGCCGGTCCGCTTGCATCGGTTCAGCCCCGGACGCAGGACCGGAACCGGCACGCGCCGCGGCACAAGGGCCGTGGCGTCCATTGGCGCCGGAGCCACGCGCGCCTCGGGTTGCGGCGGCGGCGCTGCCGCGGCCGGCCGCCTCGTGCGCGCGAATTCGATCACGTGCGCCAGGGTGGGGAAGTCGCGCAACTTGAGGGTCGCTTCGCGCGGAATATCGAACGCGGTGCGCACTGCGGCGAACATCTCCGCCTGCTTCACGGTGTCGATCCCCAGGTCCGCTTCCAGATCGAGATCGAGGGCCAGCATGTCCACCGGATATCCGGTTTTCTCGGCGACGATCTGGAGAATCGTATCCTGCAGCGCGTCGTTTTGGCTCGCGCGCGGCGGTTCAACTGCGGCAGGCGCCGCCGCGGCCGGCGCTTCAACCGCGGCAGGCGCCGCCGCGGCCGGCGCTTCAACCGCGGCAGGCGCCGCCGCGGCCGACGGTTCAACTGCGGCAGGCGCCGCCGCGGCCGGCCGCCTCGTGCGCGCGAATTCGATCACGTGCGCCAGGGTGGGGAAGTCGCGCAATTTGAGGGTCGCTTCGCGCGGGATATCGAACGCGGCGCGAACGGCGGCGAACATTTCCGCTTGTTTCACGGTGTCGATCCCGAGGTCCGCTTCCAGATCGAGATCGAGGGCCAGCATGTCCACCGGATATCCGGTTTTCTCGGCCACGATCTGGAGAATCGTATCCCGCAGCGCGTCGTCCTCGGTCGCGCGCGGCGGTTCGACCGCGACCGGCGCCGCCTCCGCCGGCCTCCTCGAGCGCGCAAATTCGATCACGTGCGCCAGAGTGGGGAAGTCGCGCAATTTGAGGGTCGCTTCACGAGGGATATCGAACGCGGCGCGAACGGCGGCGAACATTTCCGCCTGCTTCACGGTGTCGATCCCCAGGTCCGCTTCCAGATCGAGATCGAGGGCCAGCATGTCCACCGGATATCCGGTTTTCTCGGCCACGATCCGGAGAATCGTATCCCGCAGCGCGTCGTCCTCGGTCGCGCGCGGCGTTTCGACCGCGGCAGGCGCCGGTGCCGCCTTCCGATCCGTGCGCTTCTCCTGCACGAACCGGATTACGTGTCCCAGGGTCGGGTAATCGCGCAGCTTGCGGGTCTCCTCTCGTGGAATCGCATACGTCTCCCGAATCGCGGCGAAGACTTCCGCTTGTTTAACGGTGTCGATCCCCAGGTCCGCTTCCAGATCGAGGTCCAGGGCCAGCATGTCCACCGGATACCCTGTTTTTTCGGCCACCAGCGCCAAGACCTGTTCTTTCACCGGATCGGCAGGTTCTTCTTTTGGCGCGGAAGCTGCCGGCCGGGATATCACGGGCGCCGGCGCCGGTGCGACCGCTGCCGGTGCGACCGCTGCCGCTGCGGCCGGAACCGCCACAGTCTCCCTTACGGGCTCTTTCAGTTGTGCCGCCTTGCGATCTTGAATCCGCAATATCCGGTGCGCCACTTCCAACTGCGGGGACGCGGTTCCCGAGATCCGGCTGAGCCACGCATTCCAGGCTGCCCCGTCGGCGATGCGGTTCTGATACCCAAGCGCGCGCGGATTCGGACGAACTGCCGGAGCCCCCGCCGCCCACCGCAACAGCGTCATGCTGATCTGCGACCCGAAGCCCGCGCCCAACCGCATAGCGTACTCCACGGGATAGCGGCCGCCCTTCGACAGATTCAGGTCGCCCAGTTCGGGATCGACTTCCTTGAAGTTCGCTACCGGAGGCACGCATCCGGTCTCGAGGGCCTTCACCGCCACCACATCTTCGATTCCCGTGGCCATCGCGTGGCCGGTGAATCCCTTCGTGTTGGTGATCACAATCCGGTCGGCGTACTTGCCGAACACGCGCCGGAGGGCGTGGATCTCCGCCTGGGCGCTGCCGCCGCGCGCGGGCGTGTAGGTCTCATGCGACACAAACGCCATCCGCCCGGCTAACCGGTCCCGGGAAACTCCGCCGCGGGCTTCCGCCTGCGAAACCAGAGTTTCCATCACTTTCGCGATGTGCTCCACGTCCAGGCGCGTTCCGTGATACGCGCTGTTCGCGGTCACGGCGCCCAGCACATCGCAGATGGGCCGGATGCCGCGCTCGCGCACCGCGTCCGCGCTCTCCACCACAAGCGCCGCGGCGCCCATCCCCAGGAGCATTCCGTGGCGCCGGCGGTCGAACGGAACGGCGGCGTCTTCCACGGCTTCATCCGTGGCGGCAGCCCCGGTTGCCAGGAAGCAGGAACCGAGCCATTCGAAAAGGTGGTCCGAAGTAGCGTCGTCGGCCGAGATGATGATGACCCTGCGGCAGCGTCCGGCGCGGATCCAATCCTCCGCCAGGCCGACTCCCTGGGAAGTACTGGCGCATGCCGAATTAATCTGCGTGTTCGGACCGCGTGCGCCGATAATCTCGGCAAACTGCGAATGGGCCATCGGCAGAACGCGGAAGATGAACCGGCGATCGAACCGGTAAGGGTGCTTCTCGATCGCGATCCGCAGTTCCTCGATGCGCCAGTCGAGTTCCTCCAGCATGCTGCCGTTGCCGGCGGCCGCGGCCTTGACGCGAACTTCGCGCAACATTTCGAGTTGCTGACGGCGCGTGCGGTCCTCATGGTAACGCGTCAGCTCGTCGGCGAACGAGTCCAGGCCCGGGAAGGCCGAGGCAAAGATCACGCCCGTGTCGTCCCGCATACTGTCCGGCAGGCTCCAGCGCTCGGGCAACTGAGTACCCTTGCTGCTGGTCTTGTATCGCATCGTCAACGGGATGCCCGCATCCCGGAGTGCGTCGATACCCGCGGCGATCGCCAGGCGGGCCGCATGGTCAAGGGCCGCGACGCGGTCGGCGGGCAGGCCGAATTCATGCTCGGGGTCGAAAGCGCCGCACCGGCCTGCGAGCTTGATCACATCTGCGACGCTGTCGATGGATTCGAAGGTCGCATCGCCGTTCTCGCTCTTCACCAGGCGGGTGATCTTTTTGTCGAGCACCGAGCGGCGAAGCCGGCTGGGGAGCACGTCGATAAATTGCTCGCCGGCCAGAATTCGGGCGATGTTCTCGTCGTCAAATACCCGAACCGTGCCCGGCAGCCCCAGGGCCGCCCCCGTGATCGTGATAGGACTCATCTCCGCACTCTCCTTTCGAACCGCCGGAGCTGACGCGGCGGGTTGGACGGGAGCTTCGTGCGAGGCCCCCCGGACCTCGCCGCCCAACCCGGCCGCATAAAGGCCGCAGAGCGCCCGGTGGAACGCCGCGGCATCGGAGAACTTCGGGTGATTGGTGAACAGCGCCGTCACGTCGCCGCTCCCGCCCAGCACGTCCTCCACAAACCCGTGCAGGGCTTTTTTCGGCCCAACCTCCACAAATACGCGGGCGCCTGCCGCGAAGAGCGTGTGCAGCCCTTTGACGAACTGCACAGGCGACGCGATCTGGCGTCCCAAAATCTTCGAGCATCTCCGCCGCGCCGCAGCCGGCCGGGTAAAATTCGCCATCCACATTGGCGACCACCGGGATGCGAGGCGTTTGCAGATGCATCCTGCGCAGGGTCTGCTTAAGCGGCTCGCTCGCGGGCGCCACGATGGAGGTGTGGAAAGCGTGACTCACCGGTAGCGCGACCGCGTTGTACCCGGAGTGCTGGAAGAGTTCGATGGCCCGAGCTACCGCGTCGCTCGCGCCCCCGATCACCGCCTGGCTGTTGCTGTTGACGTTCGCAATCACCAAATAGCCGTCCACCTTGCCGAGCAGGCGTTCCACCTCGGTGATGGGCGCGAACACCGCCGCCATGCGGCCGTTGTCCGCCAGGGAGACGCGCGTCATTTCCCGGCCCCGGGCGCTCACCGCTTCGAGCGCCTCGGCAAAGGGCAGCGCGCCGGCGGCTACCAGTGCCCCATACTCGCCGAGGCTGTGCCCCATCACCATATCGGGCCGGATCCCGTGGCTCGCCAGGAGCCTCGTCAGGGCAATATCGGCGGTCAGGACGGCCGGTTGCGTGATCGCGGTCTGCCGCAGCATCTGCTCCGCCGTCTCGACTTTCTTCGGGTCGGAGGGATCGACGAACACGATATCGCTAAGCCTTGCGCCGAGGAACGGCTCGAGCACCGCGTCCGCTTCGTCGAATGTTTCCGAAATTACAGGTTCGGCGGCACGAAGCTCCGCCATCATGTTCACGTATTGCGAACCCTGCCCGGTATAAAGGAAGGCGACTTTTGGCGCAGGCCCGTGCCCGCGGAAGATCCCCTGCGCCGCCAATGCCTTCCATGCGGCCGGCTGGCCGCCCGCGAGCGCGTTCAGCGCCTTCCCCGCCTTCTCCGCAAGATCGTCCGGGCTGCAATAATGGATGGCCAATCGCTCGCCCGCCCGCAAATCCGCTTGCGAGTGCGGTGCCGGCACGCGCCCTTTGGCGGCAGCCTCCTGAATCGAGCGGACCCGGCCGGCCAGTTCGCCGGGGGAGGATTCGCCGATTACCGCCGCGTGGTGTTGTGCCGGCCCCGCCGGGGGAGGCGTCGCGGCAACTGTAGATTCCCCGTTGTGATGCCCGTTCAGCGCGCCGGGACGGTACTCTTCCAGCACCGCGTGGAAGTTCGCGCCGCCGAAGCCGAAGGCGCTCACGCCGGCCCGCCGCACGCCGCCCGAGGGCGTGGTCCAGGGCCGCAGGTCGGTATTCACGTAAAGGGGGCAGTGTCCGAAGTCGATTTCCGGATTGGGATGCTCGAAGCGAACCGTTGGTGGCAACACCTTGTGATGCAGTGCCATGGCGGTTTTCAGTATGCCGGCCGCGCCCGCCGCGCCCTTGAGATGGCCAATATTGGATTTCACCGAACCGAGGGCAACGGAGCCGTTCGGAAGGTTGAAGTCGCTCAGTACCGCGGCCATGCTCTGCACTTCCACCACATCGCCGACGCGCGTGGAGGTGCCGTGCCCTTCAATATAGGTTGCGGTGGCCGGTGAGAGCCCCGCGTTCTGCCACGCCCGCCGGATGCTCAACTTCTGCCCCGCGGGGTTCGGCGCCGTGATTCCCTTCCCCCGGCCGTCGCTCGACCCGCCGACGCCGCGCAGCACGGCGTAGACGCGGTCGCCATCGCGCTCCGCATCCGCGAGGCGCTTGAGGATAAAGACCACGGCCCCCTCTCCCATCACGAAACCATCGGCGCCATCCGCATAGGGACGGCTGCCTGTCGCCGAGAGCGCGCCGATTTTGCTGAACTTCACGAAGGTGGGGGCCCCCATATTGCGGTCCACCCCGCCCGTGATCGCCACGTCGAACTCGTTCTGCACGAGTCCTTCGGAGGCAGCAGTGATTGCAGCCATGGCGGATGCGCATGCGGCATCGACTACAAAGTTCGGGCCGTGAAAGTCGAAAAGATTGGCGATGCGCCCGGCGATGCAGTTGGCGAGTTCCCCGGGCATGCTGTCCTCGGTGATCGCGGGAAGGCGCAGGCCTATGCGGTGGTGCAGTTCCCGCGTGATCTCCCGCCGTACGTCGTCCGGCAAGGCCTGGAATGACGGGCTCTCGTTCAGTTCACGCTCGTACTCCGGGAAGTACGCCCGCAGAGACGTGAGGTAGTGCCTCTCGCCGCCCAGGGCGTTCCCGAGGATTACCGCCGTGCGTTCCACCGGCAGCTTCCGCTTGGGATAGCCATAGTCCTCAAGCGCTTCCCGCGTGCAGGCGATCGCCCACTTCTGGGTGTCATCCATCGCTTCGGCCACGCGCGGCGGAACCGGCAGGTGCCAGCCGATCGGATCCCAGGCGGCTTCCTTCACCCAGCCGCCGATTTTGCAATAGGTCTTGTCCGGCGCCTTGGGGTCCGGATCGTAATAGAGCGCCGGATCCCATCGCTCGGGAGCAACCTCTGTAATGCTGTAGCGCCCGGACTTCACGTTTTCCCAAAAGGCCGGCACGTTCGGCGCGTCCGGCAGGACAGCGCCCGCGCCCACGATCGCTATCGCGCGGTATGAAGTATCTTCCATGATGAAGCTCCTAGAAATTCCGGCGTCAACGTCCGCTCAGGCTCGCGGTCCGGATGCGGCGTCGGCCTTCCGGCCGTAGAGCACGTCGGCAATGAAATCCATGTCGGCGAGGAGCCCGGCTTGCGCGCCGTGGATCTCGCGCAGCCGGAGGGCGGATTCGAACGCCGGCAGATCCGCATCCGCCGCGGCGCCGCACCCTTCCGTCGCCTGCAGTCCTTCGGTCGCCACCTTCAAGGCGGCCTCGCGTGCAAACACCCGGCTCAATGCCGCCAGAGCCCGCGCATCGAATCGCCGGAAGGCCTTTTCGCCCAGACGGTTCTCCGCGCTCCAGGCGGCGCGGCGCGCCAGGCTGCCCGCGCATTCGGCAAACGCAATCCATTCGCCAAGCCGCAGCAGGATGTGCTGGTGCCGTGTCAGGCGCGCGACTCTTGCCCGTTCGAGTACTTCGGCCAGTGCGTCCATCGCCAGCGCGGCGATGCCGGCCCCCACCTCGGGGTGGCGGCCATGGAGTGCCTCCAGGCGGCGGGCCTGCTCATGGTAGTGCTGTCCGCGGCTCTTCATGTGCAGTTGCCAGCGGTCCCGGCTAATGGTCATCTCGAGGATCTCGGAGGTTCCCTCGTAGATTGTGGTGATCCGCACATCGCGTTTGATCTTCTCGACCATGTACTCGCGGGTGTAGCCATATCCGCCGAGCGCCTGGATCGCAGCTTCCGCCGCGCGGTTTCCGGATTCGGACGCCATGTACTTGGCGATCGCGCCCTCCGTGTTGAGGTTGCCCTCGCCGGCATCCAAGCGGGCGGCCGTCTCTTCGATGCAGGCGCGCGCCGCTTCCAGTCTGGCCGCGTGAGGCACAATCAGCTTGTGCGTATATCCCTGCTTTTCAGATAGCGGCGAACCCGCCTGGATGCGTTCCCTGGAATAAGGGATGGCACGGTCCAGTGCCGCCCATCCTCCTCCGAGTCCGAAGGCCGCGACCATCAGGCGGGTGTACCCGAACACGGCCTGCGCTTGCAGCAGTCCCTGCCCCTCCACTCCGCCCACCAGCCGTCCGGCGTCCACGCAAACGTCGTTGAACGAGAGCGCCGCCGTGTTGCTGGTGCGGATGCCGTGCTTGTCCTCCGGCCGGTCGTGGCGCAGCCCGTCCGCACCTTTCTCGACGACAAACCAGCAGGGGCCGCCCGCAGCGTTCGCCAGAACCGTGTACGCATCCGCCACCCCTCCGTTGCTGATCCACTGCTTGCTCCCGTTGATCCGGTAGCCGGTGACCTGTCCATCCACGGTGATCCGCTCGGCGGCGCTTCGGAGCGCCGCCAGGTCGCTTCCAGCCTCCGGCTCCGTGGCCGCGTACGCAAAGAGCAGTCCCTCGTTCGCGATGCGTGACAACCAGTACCGTTTCTGCTCGGGCGTTCCGCCAACGGAGATCGGGTCGCTGCCGAGGAAGGTCGCCAGCACGGCGGTGGCGATCCCCAGGTCCGCTCGCGCCAGTTCCTCGCAGATGCGGTAGACGTCGAAAGCCCCGCCGCCCATTCCCCCAAACTCTTCGGGGATAAAGAGAAGTTGGATTCCCAACTCGTCGCCGCACATACCGCGCACGACATCCAGCGGGCATTCGTCGCGGGCGTCCCAGGCGAGCAGCAACTCGTCGGTCAGCCGGTCCTTCGCGAAATCCCTCATCGCCTTTAGCGTCAAATCCAGGGTCGCTGCATCCAACCCGGTGATTTCGGTCACCATTCCGTGCCTCCAGAACGCCTCGTTGGCCAGCAGCCTGTGGTAACATGCTCCCCAACGGTCGCGACTCAGTAAGTCACTGAATCTACGGAGCCGCGCACGCTGGGTAAGCGGTGTTTTTGAACTTCCACCACGGGCTCCTAGATAACACCGATCAGTTGCTCGACGGTCTCCCGCTCGTTGAGAATCAGGCGGCGAATCATACGAAGGTCGTTCAACGTCCGCCGGCTCTTCTGCACGTAGCAGGTCAGCATCTTCAACTTGAACAGCGCCAACTCGATCGCCTGCGCGCGGCGATCCGCGCCGCCGCCGGCTGCGGCGCGCTGCTCCTCGTTGAGTTCCTTCATGGCGTCGAAGATCGTTTCAGCCAGGACCTGCATGAAGTCCTGCGCACTCTCAATCGAATCGAACGGTTGATCGATCGCTTCCATGCTCATGGCAGTCCTCTCCCCACGCCGCGAGCGGTCCTCCGCTCCCGGTCTCGTGAATCTTAGCGGCGATTCACCGCCACCTTGTCAAGTTTTTTGGCCGCTGTGGAACTGAGGTCAGTTTCAAACTAACTATACCTGAATCTCTTTTATTGCGAAGTGCTATTTATTTAGCTCCTGTCGGATAGCTCACAAGTAAGTCGCAGCCGCGATTCACAGAGCCGCGGCGGCCGGCGGCAAGCTTGACGCTCTGCACACGAAGCCGCATCCTGGAATATATGGTTCAGGATGAGCACGTCCTTTTCTCCGGCTCGCGAGGACGGGCAGCGGCGGTCGCCCTTCTTGCGTTTCTTCCGTTCCTCTGCCCGGCCGGCGAACTGAAACCGATCGACCTCCCGCCGCCGCAAACGGACGGTGGAAGGCCTCTGATGCAGGTATTGAAGGAACGGAAGTCCACTCGCTCTTTCGGTCCCGGGAAACTCGCTCCGCAGTTGCTTTCGAATCTCCTCTGGGCGGCCTTCGGCATCAACCGGCCCGACGGTCGCAGGACCGCGCCGTCCGCCTCCAACCGGCAGGAGATCGATATCTACGTCGCGACCGGGGAGGGCCTTTACGTGTATGAAGCCAAGGGCCACCATCTGCGCCCGCTGCTCGCGGAAGACCTGCGCGCCGCCACGGGCACCCAGGACTTCGTCCGCGACGCCGCGGCGAGCCTGATCTATGTGGCCGATTTCGCGAAGATGGGCCAATCGCCGCGGCAGGATCAGCTCGTGTATTCGGCGGCGGACACCGGGTTCATCGCCGAGAACGCTTACCTCTTCTGCACTTCCGAAGGATTGGCGGTTGTCGTCAGGGCTTCCGTCGACCGGGCGGCCTTGGCGAAACGGTTGTCCCTGCGGCCGGATCAGCAGATCGTACTGGTACAGTCTGTTGGATATCCCATGAAATAAGCCGCCCGCTCCCTCACGGGAGCGGGCTTATCCCACTGACGCTCGAAGCATGCTCTGATACAGCCGGAGATATTCCTTCGCCGAGCCATCCCACGAATAGTCCGCGGCCATCGCATTCTTCATCAACCGGTTCCAGTTCACCTTGCGCCGATACTCCTTCAGCGCCCTGTCAACAGCCGCCAGGAAAGCGCCGCCCTCGTACTCGGAAAACAGGAAACCGTTGCCGGTTCCATCAACGGGGTCGAATTCCTGGACGGTATCCTTCAGCCCGCCCGTGGCGCGCACGATCGGAATCGTGCCGTACTTCAGGCTGTAGATCTGGTTCAGTCCGCCCGGTTCGTAGCGGGATGGCATGAGGAACAGGTCCGCCCCGGCTTCGATCTTGTGCGCCGGCGCCTCCTCGAACGCGATCCGGACCGCCATCTTCCGCGGATGCCGCGCGGCCGCCTCTCGCAGGCGCTCCTCGTACTTCCGGTCGCCGCTTCCCAGGAGCACCACTTGAAGGCCGCGCTCGAACAGGCCGGGAAGGGCTTGCTCCAACAGGTCGAAGCCCTTCTGGGAGGCCAGCCGCGAGACCATTCCCGCCAGCGGAATGCGGGGGCTTTGCGGAAGCCCGAAAAGCCGCTGCAACTCGGCTTTGCATGCCTGCTTTCCGGCGAGGTCTTCCGGCCCGTAGTTGCGAGCCAGAAACCGGTCCGTGGCGGGGTTCCAGACGCTGTAATCGGCGCCGTTCAGAATTCCGCTCAGCACCGCCGATCTTTGAGCGAATACACCCTCCAGCCCGAATCCCCGCTCCGGCGTGAGCACCTCTTGCGCAAAGGAACGGCTCACGGTGTTAATGGCGTCGGAGAAAAGAAGCCCGCCCTTGAGCAGGTTGATGTTGCCGTGGAACTCCAGCCCGTTCGGCGTAAAGAGGCCGGCATCCAGCCCGAGGACGCCCCACTGTTCGGCAGGGAACACTCCCTGGTACCCGGGATTGTGCGCCGTCAGCAAAGTGTGAACGCTGGCGAGCCCCGGGTACCGCTCCGGCTGCGCCTTCAAATATACGATTGCCGGCGCCGCCTGCCAGTCATGAGCCTGCAGCACGTCGGGCGCCTCGATCCGGCTGATTACCTCGAGCGCCGCGCGGCCGAAGAACGCAAAGCGCTCGGCATTGTCGGGATAGTCGCCCTCCGAAGTGCCATAGTAACCTTCGCGGTCGAAATAGCAGTCGGCCCGCACCAGGTAGACCCGGACCCCGCGCCCGGCTTCTCCCGCGAGCACCGCGCCCGTGCCGGTTCGCCCGCCCGACAACGGTACGCGGATCCCCGTCTCCCGGAGCGTGGACGCCTGCGCAAGCACCTGCCGGTACGCCGGCATGATGATCGAGACCCGTACGCCGAGTTCCTCCAGGGCGGCGGATAGCGACGTCACCATATCGGCCAGCCCGCCGGTCTTGGCGAACGGAACCGCCTCGGGCGTAACCATCACCACGTGGATGGGGGCCGAACTGCTGCGAACCACGGCTGGAGGGATCTCCAGCCCGCCCGAGGGTTCATTCGAACGAACCGCCGCGCGGAAGTCGCGGAGCAAGTCGATTTCCGGAAAAACGTCGTCCTGGGACTCCACCTGCCCGAGCCATGCTTGATCGATGGACCCGCTGCCGACCTGCTCCAGAATGCGATGGAAACGGAGAAGGTGCCGCCTGGTCCTGGCGGCGGCGTACTGCTCCATGGCGCCCGAGTTGATCATGAACGCCCAATCGCTCGACTGCGCCAGCAGCAACTCCCGCGCGGCCTGGTTCAAAGCGCGATCCGTGAGGCCGGTTCCCGCCGGATGGGCGGACGCCGTCTCCGCCAGTTCCCCGGCGGCACTGTGCAGGTGCGGATAGATCCACTGATTTCTTTGGTTGAGCCAGACCTCGCTGAATCCCTTGTCTCCCCAGCTCGACATCGACGGCGTTGCCGTCTGGTTCACGGGGTAGGCGGCAAGATACTCCGAGAGGGTCGCCAGTCTGATGGCGTCCTGTTCCGCCGTCTTTCGGATCAGGTATTCCAGCCAGCGCGGCCCTTCAAACCACCAGTGGCCGAAAAGTTCGGCGTCGTAGGGCGCGAGGATGAGCGGCTTCCGGTCCATCATCCCGGAAAGGCGCTCGACCTGCCTGGTCCGCTCGGAAAGAAAATGCCCGGCGTGCCTCTCGGCCTTCTGCTCCGCCCACTCGGGGACGTAGGGCTCCTTCGCCTCTCCTTTTCCGGTAATCCGGTAATACTTGAAGCCGGTGTCGATGCGAATGCCGTCCGGATGGATGTACGGCTTGATGTACTCCTGGTCAAGGTCGTAACCGATGTCGCGATAGAATTCGCGGTAATCGAAATCTCCCGGGTAGCCGTCCACGGAACTCCACACCTGCCGCGAGGAATCCGGGTCGCGCCCGAAAACCGCGACGCCCGACGGGCAGAACAGCGGGGCGTGAACACCGTAGCGCGGCCGCTCGCTCGCCCTGGTGATCCCATGGGTTTCCAAAATCGTGTAGCGAATTCCCTGGTCCGCGAGAAAAGCGTCCAGCCCCGGCACGTATCCGCATTCGGGAAGCCAGAACCCGTTCGGCTGGCGGCCGAAGATCTTGCGGTGCTGCTCGACCCCGACCCTGATCTGGGTGCGGACCGCCGCCGGGTTCACCGCAAGCAGCGGAAGATAGCCGTGGGTCGCGGCGCTCGCGATCAGTTCGATTTTCCCCAGTTCCTCGAAGCGCCGGAACGCGTTGAGCAGATTGCTGTCATAGCGTTCGACGAAAGCCTCTCGCACCCGCGTGAACATCGCCCGATACATGCGCGCGAGCGGCCCGAACACCGGGTCTTCTCCGACGCGGGCCACTTCCTTGCCTGCCAGTTCGATCTGGCTCTCCAGCCTCCTCAGGTAGCGGGACTGGAGAAACGAATCGCCCAGCATGAGCGCGAGGGTCGGGGTCACCGAGAACGTCAGCCGGAAGTCGATTCCGTCGGCGAGCAGGTCCTCGAACACCAGAAACAACGGGACATACGTTTCGGTGATGGCCTCAAAGAGCCAGTTCTCTTCGAGCGAAACCTCATGCTCCGGATGCCGGACGTACGGCAGATGGGCGTGCAGAACCAGCGCGAGGTACCCGCGGCCGCCGTCCCCGGGATCACGAGTCGCCATGCTTCCCCTGCCCCGGCGGCGAGGAAACCCCGGCGACAAAGCGCTGTTCGTCTGCCGCAGTCACATCGCCCGGGGGCATTTCGGCAGGCGGCGCCGAAGCGCTTCGGGCCGGCTCCACCCGATTCACGCCGCTCTCCGGCAGGACGGGGATGTACGCCAGAGGACGCGCAAACGGCTGGTCCGGAAACTCGGGATGCCAAACCCGGTGCGCGTACAATTCGGTCACCTTTTTCTCGAGCACTTCCGGCACCCGGGGAGAGGCGTTGGGCTCCGCAGCGAACCGGGCCGGCTCAGCGGGGCCGGGCGAAGGCGGCGCATCCGCGGCTGCCGCCGCCCGAGCGGGCGCTTCGCCGGAGTTCAGCGGCGGTTCGACACGCACGAAGTGCTCCTGCACCTCCGCCTTCGGCCAGGCGCGCGGAGTCCGCACCGGATTCGACGCGGCCAGGCGGACGAACCGCCCATCGCTCGCCTTCAATCCCAGTTCCGCGCGGCACTCCATGTCGGCGCTCCAGAGATCGACGTACCAGTTCCGCGCCTCCAGGTCGATTTCCACATCGAACCATCCGCCCTGCTCCTGCGGATAAAAGCGCAGCACGGCCGGAGCGAGCCCGGGAGTCCTCGGCAGCAGCTGCCGCGCCTGCGACAGCGATTCACGGGTGACTTCCCAGTAGGCATGCACCCGGTAGGCACCGATAACCATCAGCACGACCCTGGTGCTCCCGTAAACCGCGGGCAGATCACCGTCGTCCGGCTCCGGCGCCGCAGCGGCCGGCGGAGAAAATTTCGCTTCCTCGACCCGCTCGTATTCCCCAAACTGCGTAACATGCGGTTCGGGCGGCGGAAGCGTCGCGGCGAAGCCGGGCCCAAGCAGGGCGCGGATCCCCTCCGGCATCGCGTGAAAGGCAGTCTCCAACTCCGCGATCAGCTCCGCCAGGCTCAATCGTGCCATCGAGCTTTGTCCACGGCTTACCGATCGGGCCGGAAATTCTGCCATTCCAGGCGGCACTCCGAACACTTCAGCGCGTTGTAAACGTTGTAGTAACTCGTGTAGCCGGTGCTGGTGTCGGACTTCGTGAGCGTCATCTCGTCGTGCTTGTGCGCGTGCTGATGGCAAAGGCCCCGCCCGCACGCGGCGCAGGTGCCTCTTGCCTCCTCTTCGCAGAACCAGCATTTCATGGGGTTCTCCTGCCTTTCCTCGAAAGAGCGGTGTGAGCCGCTTCTAAAAATCGTATTGCAAGATATCGTTGGTGCGCCGGGTAAGTTCGCGGCCGTAATCGGTCCAGATCCCGCTGCCCCAGTAGCGGTAACAACTGGTCTGGCTAGTCAACAGATAAAACAGCGCATTCCGGAATCGCGGATCCGACGCCGGGACATCTTTGGTCTTTTGCGCAAACCGGGCGCTCACCTGTTCCATCGGACCGAGCACGCTTTCATAGCCGCGCACCCACGACAGGTTGTTGGTCCAGCTTCCGCCCTCCATGTGGAAGCGGTGGTCGGCCTTTCGCAACTCCTCGATCACCTTCTCGAGCGCTTCCGGCCCGGCTCCCTTCGGGAACGTGTCCCAGATGCGCTTCTGCATAATCGGCTGGATCGGGGGGAACTGCTCCTCGCGCACTCCGATCGAATCCAGATACTCCAGGTACTCGCTCACGTTGGCCGGTGATGTGTCGGACCACGACGCTTCGCGGGTGACGTCCATGTACTTCGGCGGAAACTCGTTCATCATCACACCGCCGTTTTCGCCGTCGGCAACCTGCGTAACCAGCGGCGGCACGGATTTGCCGCCGAGGTCCACGCGCGAAAGCCCCTTCGCCTCGTAGTACGGCTGCATCTGTGCGACCAGCTTGGTGTCGCTCCCCTGCGTCTTGACGATGGCGATGATGGATTGCATCTCGCCGCGCGAATTCCTCGCGACCAGCCGGTGCGGGACGTGCGGCCTCCGGATCCCGCTGCCGTCGAGGTTCTCCACCGAATGCTCCTGCACCAGGACCCAGCGGAACCCGCAATCCTTCAGGCTGCGCACGAACTCGTAAGCGACGTCGGGATGGTTCGGCAGGGCCATCTCCGGCGGCGAAAAGCCGCGGACGCGGCTCAGCGCTTCGAACCCGAAGATCGCCGCGAAATGGTGCTGCCACGCGCGTACGTGATGGCGGAAATCCTGTGCCGGAGTGGACGGCGCCACCGCATGTCCCCAAGCCGTGCCCAGCCACTCCACCGAGCGCCGGTATGCGGGGTCGAGCGTGATCCGCTTCAGGGTATCGAAGACGTCGTCCAGGCCCATGGCCCGCAACCCGTGCAATAGCGTGCCGGAATAGTCCAGCATCACCCTGGGGTTCTTGCCTTCAGCGGTCAATTGCGGAATGAACTCGCCCATCCGCTTGTAGCACCAGTGAAACACCGAGGCATTGTGGTTATCGCCGACGCCCGGGTTATCCATCATGTACTTGAGGTTGCTGATCACCGCGGCGGTCCGCAGGTCGCCTCCGCCCGCGGGGATCAGCGGCTGATGCATGTGAAGCGCGATGCTGAACGCGCTGCGAATCCGTCCGAAATCGATGCCCGATTCGGGCAGGTAAAACGGCCCGGTGCGCGCCATCGCCTCGTTCACCAGGTCTTCCGAACCGCTGATGTTCGGGAGTCCTTCGACGTATTCGGAAATCGTGCGAGGGCTCATAATCGTCTCCTATTATCGTTCATCATTACCTCGACCAGATTTGGTGGTAAAGCTCCAGGTACTTCTGTCCCGGGTGGTTCCAGGAAAAATCGCAGCACATCCCGTTGATCATCAGTTCCCGGAATTCCGCGGGATACGAATACCAGAGACCGACCGCGCGATGCAGCGCCGACTCGATCGCCTTCGTGTCGCTCTGATGGAACACGTAACCGTTGCGCTCGTTTTTCGGCCGGTCCGAATAGTCGCGGTCGAATACGGTGTTCACCAGGCCTCCGACCCCACGCACCACCGGCACGGTTCCGTACTTGAGGGCGATCATCTGGGTCAGCCCGCACGGCTCGAACATGCTGGGAACGATCAGCAGATCCGAGCCCGCGTAGATCAGGTGCGCCAGTTCTTCGTCGTGCGCCAGCTCCAGGTGGCAGTTCGGGTTGTCGTTCAACTGCCGCTTCATCTGCCAGAAGCTCTGTTGGATGGCCGGATCGGGACTGCTGCCGAGCAGCACGAACTGCGAGCCGGTCGCGAGCGCGTAGCGCAGGGCATGGGCGATGAGGTGGATACCCTTCTGCGGATCGAGCCGCCCCACAAAGGAGATCACCGGCTTGAAGTCCTTGCGCAGCCAGAGCCGGTCCCGCAGCGCTTCCTTGTTCCGATACTTCTGGTCCAGGTTCCCGAGTCCGTACCTGGCCGGAATGTGCCGGTCTACCTCCGGATTCCAGATGTCGTAATCGATCCCGTTGAGCACGCCCCTAAACTTGCCTTCGTGAACCTGGAGCGTGTGCCCCAGCCCGAACCCCTGGTCCGCATAGCGGACCTCCCACGCATACTGCGGCGATACGGTGGTCACCGCGTTGGAATACACGATCCCGCACTTCATCAGGTTCAGCGCGCCGGGGTTGAAGTTATCGCGCATGCGGTCGTAGTGAAGATAGTAGTCCGGCCGCCCCAACCCGGCCGCGTGCAGGATCTCGCTGCCGCAAACACCCTGGTGCTTGAAATTGTGTATGGTGTAACACACGCGCGTATTCCACATGCCCTGGAATTTGTAGATGTCGAACAGCAGGGCGGGCACGATCCCGGTCTGCCAGTCGTGGCAGTGGATAATGTCCGGCCGGCGGTTGGTCTTCAGAAGAAACTCCAAAGCGGCCTTCGAAAAGAACGCGAACCGCTGCGCTTCGTCCCGATACCCGTAGTAGCCGCCGCGATTGAAAAAATTCTCCCGGGAGTGCGGCTCGATGAAGAAGCACCGGATTCCGTATACCTCGCCCCTCCAGACGGAGCAGTGGACGGCGGCGCCGCCCCAGGGCACCCAGAGATCGTTGTAGATCCTCTCCAGCCCGTGGATCTGGTCGTACCGCATGCAATCGTATTTGGGCAAAATGACTTCCACCCAGTGCATGCGGTTCTGGATCTCGCGGCTCAACCCGTAGACCACGTCCGCGAGACCGCCGACCTTCGCGGCGGGGGCAAACTCCGAGGCGATCTGGACGATGTACATGGTGCGCGGGTGCCTATGGGGCCGGTTTGAAATACACGACTGCCAGCGGCGGTACCGTGATCATGATGGAATGCGGATGCCCCTGCCAGGGCGTCGGCTCCGAGGGCAGCCCGCCGGCATTTCCGGTGTTGCTCCCGCCGTACGCCGCCGCGTCGCTATTCAGCAGTTCGAGATAAAAGCCGGGCGACGGCACGCCGATGCGATAGCCCTCGCGCGGTACGGGCGTGAAGTTGGCGACCACGACGATGAAGTCCTTCGGATCGCGCGCCCGCCGCAGGAACGAGATGATGCTGTTATCTACGTCGTGGATGTCGATCCATTCGAAGCCCTCCCAAACGAAATCTACGGAGTGGAGGGCCGGCTGCGACGTGTAAAGGTGATTCAGATCTTTGAGGTATTCCCGCAGCGACCGGTGGGAGTCGTGATCGAGCAGCGCCCAGTCCAGTTCCCATGCGTCGTTCCATTCGCTCCACTGGCCGAGTTCCGCGCCCATGAAAAGCAGCTTCTTACCGGGATGCCCGTACATATACGCATAGAGCGCCCGCAGGTTGGCGAACTTCTGCCAGTAATCGCCCGGCATCTTGCTGAGCATCGCTCCTTTTCCGTGGACGACTTCGTCGTGCGAAAACGGCAGAACGAAGTTTTCCGTGAAGGCGTAGAGCAGCGAAAAGGTCAGGTTGTTGTGATGGTAGCGGCGGTGAACCGGGTCCTTCTCCATGTACTCCAGCATGTCGTGCATCCAGCCCATGTTCCATTTCAGGTCGAACCCCAGGCCGCCGAGGTAAGTGGGGCGCGAGACCTGCGGCCACGCGGTGGATTCCTCGGCGAAGGTGAGGGTATCCGGATACTCCAGATGCACGATTTCGTTAAACCGCTTTACAAACGATACGGCATCCAGGTTCTCCCGCCCGCCATACTGGTTCGGCACCCACTCCCCGGCCTCGCGCGAATAATCGAGATACAGCATGGAGGCGACCGCATCGACGCGCAATCCATCGAGATGGTACTTATCCAGCCAGAACAGTGCGCTCGAGAGCAGGAACGCCCGCACCTCGTTCCGCCCGTAGTTATAAATCAGGGTACCCCAGTCGCGGTGCTCGCCCTGCCGCGGGTCCGCGTGCTCGTAGAGCGAGGTTCCGTCGAAGAACGAGAGGCCGTGCCCGTCCTTGGGAAAATGCGCAGGCACCCAGTCGAGAATCACGCCGATTCCCGCCTGGTGCGCGCAGTCGATCAGATAGCGGAAATCGTCCGGCGAACCGAACCGCGAGGTAGGAGCGAAGTAGCCGGTGGTCTGATAGCCCCACGACCCGTCGAACGGGTGCTCCGTGATCGGCAAAAGCTCGATATGGGTGAAGCCCATTTCCTTGACATAGGGCACTAACTCGCCGGCAAGCTCGCGGTAACTCAGCCAGCGCTTCCCGATCGGGTCGGACTTACGCTTCCATGAGCCCAGGTGGACCTCGTAAACCGCCATGGGCGCGTCCAGGCTCTGCCGCTCTTTGCGAGCTTCCATCCATTCCCGGTCCTGCCACTCGTAGCGGCTCAGGTCCCAAATCAACGAAGCGGTATTGGGACGCATTTCCGAAGCCAGGGCATAGGGGTCGCTCTTAAGAGCGATATACCCCATGTACTTCGTCTTGACCTCGAACTTATATAAGTCGCCCTGCTGCAGCTCCGGAACAAAAATTTCCCAGAGACCCGATACGCCGCGCGGCCGCATGGGGTGCCTGCGCCCGTCCCACTGGTTGAACTCGCCGATCAAGCTGACGCGCTCCGCGTTGGGCGCCCATACCGCGAAGTTCGCTCCTTTTACGCCTTCGTGCTCCATCAGGTGCGCACCGAGCTTCTCGTAAAGGCGATAATGGTTGCCCTCGCTGAAGAGGTGCAAATCGAAATCGGTAAGCACCGGCGGATAGCGGTAAGGATCCTCGGCCTCGTACTTTCTTCCGGGAGATCCGTCTTCATCCGGCAGGGTGATGGCCAGGCGGTAGCGGAAGAACTCCGTCTCGCCGGGTAACTCGACTTCAAAAAAGCCTTCGGCATGCACGCGCTCCATGGCGTGCATCGCGCCCTTCGCCTTCAACGAGACGGCAAGCGCCTGCGGCTGAAAGGTGCGGATTACGAGTCCGGGCTTGCCCGCCGGAAGCGGATGCATTCCCAGGACGTCAAA
Organism: Bryobacterales bacterium; assembly: GCA_963796485.1. Classification (GTDB taxonomy): domain Bacteria; phylum Acidobacteriota; class Terriglobia; order Bryobacterales; family Bryobacteraceae; genus CAWCDJ01. The sequence continues at coordinate 618,560 of CAWCLV010000001.1, read as the reverse complement.
AGGTGCGCTGTGATAGCCGCCCGCGATGGCAGCCATTACGCCCGCATCGAGCGTGCCTCGAACGACGGGCGAAGCTTCGATTGTTTCAGATGGTTCGATAGATTTCGGGACGCCTCCTCCGATGCTCATGTTTCCATTCTTACCCATCCGGGTACCGCGGGTGAAGTGGATAGGGGAGTAACCCGATGACTTATTCGTAACGCAATGCGTCCAGCGGATTCACGCGCGAGGCCCTCCGCGCCGGCCAGAAACCTGCCGCCAGGGCGGTCACCGCAAGGACCAGGGTGGCCAGCACAAATACGGAAATATCGCGCGCCTTGACGCCATAAAGTTGGCTTTCTGTAAGTCTGGATACAAAAACGGCCGCCGGAATCCCGAGCGCCAGGCCGATTCCCAGGATCCACATCAGCTCTCGCATCACCATCAGGCGGATCCGCGCGGGCTTGGCGCCGAGGGCCATGCGTATCCCGATCTCCCGCGTTCGCCTCGTCACACTGTACGCCATCACACCATACAGCCCCAGCATCGCGAGCAGAGTCGCCAAAATGGCAAACGCCGCGGCTAACTGTACGATCAGCCGGTCATTTTGGATGTTCCGGCTGACGGTCTCGTCCAGAGTGCGGAAGGCCTCCAACGGGAGATCGCGATCGATACCCGACATGACCCTTCGGATCTGCGGAGCGGTCTGCTCCAAAGGCAGCGCCGAACGTATGTAGAAGGACATCCAGCCGAGTTCCTTATCCTGCCGCCACGGCGTGTAGAAGAGCTTGGGCGGCGCCTGCTTGACGTCGGAATAGTGGCTGTCCTTGACCACTCCGACAATCTCGAGGTTGTACTTGTTATCGCCCTGGTTCGAAAAATGGAGCCCGATCGGATTGCGCCCTTCGAGAAATCCCTTCACGAACTGCTCGTTGACGATGGCCGCTTCGGGCGCCCCCAGCGTGTCCGCCGTCGTGAACTCCCTGCCCGCGATCAGCGGCACTCCCAGCTTGCCGAAGTAGCCGGGGCCGATCTCGTTGAATCGTGCGTTGAGGTCGCCCTTGAGAGATGACGAGGCGCCTTCGATTTTCACGTCGGTGCCCCAGTTGCTTCCGCCGATCAGCGGCACTAACCCCGCGGCCACTCCGCGCACTCCGGGGATCGCCGCGAGTTCGCTCTCCATTCTGTCGAACAGCGCACGGCACTGCTCGTTCTTGTATCCGTTCAGCGCCGGCGAGACCGAGAACCCGATCACGTTTTCGGTTTTCATCCCCAGGTCCACATGCAGCAGGTTGACCAGGCTCTTAAGGAACAGCCCGGTGGGGATCAACAGGACCGCCGAGATCATCACTTGCGCGCACACCAGCGCCCTGCGCATCCGCGCATTCCCGTGAGTCGAAGAGGACTTCCCGGATTCGTCCTTGAGAGTGGTTGCCAGCGACACCCGCGCGCCGTCCCACGCCGGATAGAGCCCGAATAACAATCCGGTGGCCACGGAGAGCGCCAGCGCGAACAGCAGCACTTTCCAATCCAGCCCGGAGCTGAGATAGTGGACCGTCTCCCCCTTCGCCATGTGCGCAATCAACACCCGGATGGTGGCCGCGCCCAGCGCCAGTCCCGCCAGCCCTCCGGCGGCAGCCAGAAGCAGCGCCTCGGTGATCAACTGACCCATCAACTCGCCGCGCCCGGCCCCCAGGGCGGACCGGATCGCCAGTTCCCGGCGCCGCTCCGCCGAGCGCGCCAGCAGCAGGTTCGCGGCGTTGGCCATCGCGATCAGCAACACCATTGCGGTGGCCGCCATCAGGATGAACAGCGGCGTTTTGGCGTCGTCGCGGAAGAAGCTGTTTCCATGGCTGCCCTCCACCAGGCTCAAGCGGGATTCGCGGAATCGCTTTAAGTTATTCGGCTTCCGAAAATGCTCCTTTGCCGCCTGCTGTTCCACCAGTCCGCTGTAGGTGCTGTTAAGCATTGCGGCCGCCTGCTGGAGCGATTGCCCCGGTTTCAATCGGGCAAACACATAGATCCAATAATGGTCCCATCGGTCGGTGCCGTCCCAGTTCGGCGTCATCGCCGGTTTGAACGACAGCGGAAGATAGGCGGCGGGCTCCGTGCCCATCGTCGTGCTCGTGAAATTCGCGGGCGCCACTCCAATTATGGTGAAAACCTGCCCGTTGATCCGCAGCGGCTGGTTGAGGACGTCCGTCTGGCCGCCCAGCTTATCCCGCCAGTATCCGTATCCGAGCACGGCCACCGGGTTCCCTGCCCCGGTGCGGTCGTCGCCCGCCGTGATCATACGGCCGATCAGCGGCTTGACGCCAAGCATCGGGAAGTAGCCGCCCGAGACCAGTTCGATCTGTTCGCTTATGGTCTGGTTGCGAAACGCCATGTTCGCGCCGAAATTGCGGAACCCCGCAAACCCCGCGACCCCCTGCGAGTGCTTTTCCAGTTCGCGAAAGACCGGATAGCTGAAGATGTAATCCATCCCGCCCGAGTCGTCGTCGCTGCTGCGCCCGCTTTTAAGGTTGCCGGGCGATTTCACCAGCACCAGTTGCTCCGGATGTTCCACCGGCAGGTTGCTCAGGACAACTTGCTGGAGCAGCGAAAAGATCGCCGTGTTGGCTCCAATGCCCAACCCCAGAGAAAGCACTACGACCAGGCTGAGCAGCGGAGCCTTGGCAAGGCTGCGAATTGCGTAGCGTAGACGTGCCATATTGTTACTTAGACTCGTCACCGCCCAAAACCGTTGGCATCATTTCAAAGTCAAAGTCAAAAACGCACAGGCCAGGAGGCCTGCGCCACTGTAGCATCAATGCTACGAAATATGCGCCCCGCGTGTCCCCACGTAAAGCGCGTACAACGATTGGCTCGACGCCATGAACAAGCGGTTCCGCTTCGTCCCTCCAAAGCACAGGTTGGCGCAAATCTCCGGCAGGAGGATCATGCCGATGCGCTCCGCCTCGGGGGTCAGCACGTGTACACCGTCGTAGCCCGGTCCGACCCAGCCGGCGCCCACCCAGAGATTGCCGTCCACATCCACCCGCATACCGTCCGCGGAGCCCGACCCTTTATCGGTCACCATCTTCGAGAACAGCCGCCCGTTGCGCAGGCTCGATCCTTCCGCCACCTCCAACACCCGGATGTTCTTCTGGCTGTCCCCGGTATCCGCGATGTACAGCTTCTTATAATCCGGCGAAAAACAGAGCCCGTTCGGCTGCTCGAAATCATCGGCGACGATCGTCATCTTCCCGGATTTTGGATCGACCCGATAGACCGCCGTCTTCAGTTCGGACGCCGCCTGAAACGCTTCGTAGTTGCCCTGGATTCCATAGGTCGGATCGGTGAACCACACCGCGCCGTCGGGGTGGACCACGATGTCGTTCGGCGAGTTCAGCCGCTTCCCCTGCCATTTGTCGGCGATCACGGACACGGTGCCGTCGTACTCGTACCGCACCACCCGCCGCGCCGAATGCTGGCACGAAAGCTGCCTCCCCTGGTAATCGAACGTGTTGCCGTTGCTGTATTCCGAGGGATTCCGGTACACGCTCACGTGGCCGTCCTCTTCCAGCCAGCGCAGTTGCCGGTTATTGGGAATATCGCTCCAGACGAGGTACCGGCCGGAGCCGTTCCACGCCGGACCTTCGGCCCACCGGGCGCCGGTGTACAGCCTCTCGATCGCGGCGTTGTTGAGCTTGTACTTGTTGAACCGGGGGTCCAGCGCGACCACGTCCGGGTCCGGGTAGCGGATGGGCTGCCGCCCGTTCCAGTCGCGTTTCGTCTGCGCGGCGGCCGGGATCAGCGCGGCGGCCGCGGAAAGGAAAGATCGCCGTGAAGGGGTCACGGCGCTTATTCTATGCCAAACGGACGAAGAGCGAAATCGCCATCCCCAGGCCGATGGCAATCACGATCCAGCGGACCGCGTTCCGCCCCAACCGCCGCGCCAGGCCGGCGCCGCCATAGCCGCCCGCCAGCGCGCCCGCCACCATCACCAGCACGTCGGGCCAGTACACCATCCCCGCCCACACGAAATAGAGGGACGCGATCCCGTTGATGCTGCCCCCGAACACCACCTTCAGGCTGTTCATCTCGTGGATGTCCTTCAACCCCAGGATGCTCAGCGCGGCCAGCATCAGGATCCCGATCCCCGCCCCGAAATACCCGCCGTAAATCCCCACTGCCAGTTGAAAGATCAGAGCGCCGGCCAGCCATTTGCCGCCCCGGTGCGCGTCGGGTTCCCCGGTCTTCAGAAGCCGCTGCACCGTTTCCTGCGCCATGAACAGCAGGGTGGCGAACAGGATGAGAAACGGCACCATGTGGTCGAAGGTCGATTTCGGCGTCCACCGCAACAGGAACGCGCCCGCGAGGCCGCCCACCAAACTGGGCAGCACCAGGATCCGGAAGCGCGGCTCCGCGCGCTTCAGTTCCTTCCGGTACCCCCACATACTGCCCACCGTTCCGGGCCAGATCGCCACCGTGCTGGTGGCATTGGCCGTGACCGGGTTCAATCCCAGCCAGATCAGTGTCGGGAACGAAACCAGCGTTCCGCCGCCCGCGACCGAATTGATGGCTCCCGCCACAAAAGCCGCCGCAAACGCCGCGGCCGCCCGGCTGATATCCAATAGAGTGTGCAACTTGCAGAATATCGCGCTTCCGTTCGCCCCTGCCACATCGCCGTAGAACCCCCCGATTTCGCCGTTCAGTGTCCGAATGTATCATTTTGATCGGGAGTGGCTTCAAAATGACCAATCATGGCGCAATTTCAGGTATTACAACCGGAAACTACGTATTCGGGCTCGCCGATCAAGCCCCTCTCCAAGGGCCTCCCCAAGAAAACCCAGTCCCTTTGCCCGGATTGTTCGCAGCTTATTGACGCCACCCTCCGGGAAGATGCGGGCAAGGTCGTGATGGAAAAGCACTGCCCGGACCACGGCGACTTTCGGGATATCGTCTATTCCGACGCCAAGCTTTACCTGAAAATGGAAGAATGGACGTTCGGCGATAACCGTGGGCTCGAAAACCCGGTGGTCACCAACGCCACCCGCTGCCCTGACGATTGCGGACTCTGCAACCTCCACACCAGCCATACCGGCCTGGCGAACGTGGACCTCACCAACCGCTGCAACCTGACTTGCCCCGTCTGCTTCGCCAACGCCAACGCCGCCGGCTACCTCTACGAGCCGGATTTCGAAACCGTTCGCAAGATGCTTCAGGCCCTGCGGAACGAGAAGCCCGTGGCCGGACGCATCGTGCAGTTCTCGGGCGGCGAACCGACCATCTATCCCCGGTTCCTCGACGCCCTGCGGCTCGCGAAGGAAATGGGATTCTCCCATACGCAGGTCGCCACCAACGGTATCAAGTTCACCGACCTGGAATTCGCGCAGCAGTGCAAAGAGGCCGGGCTGCACACCCTCTACCTGCAGTTCGACGGCGTTTGCGACGACGTCTACCGGCGCACCCGCGGTGAATCGCTGTGGGAAAAGAAGCTCCAGTGCATCGAGAACGTCAAGAAGGCGGGGCTCAAGATCGTTTTCGTCCCCACTATCGTCAAGGGGCTGAACGATCACCAGATCGGCGACATCCTGCGGCTCGCGCTCGAATACATCGAGTGCAGCAGCGGCATCAGCTTCCAGCCGGTGGCGTTCACGGGGCGCATCGCGCGGCATGAACTCGAATCCAAGCGCTTCACGCTCTCCGATTTCGCACACGCCGTCCACCAGCAGACCGGCATCGCCGACCCCTATCAGGACTGGTTCCCGCTCTCCTGCGTGACGCCGTTCTCCAAGCTGATCAGCGCGCTGCGCGGCGAGGAAACCACCACCCTGAGCTGCCACCCGCACTGCTCGATCGGCACCTACCTGTTCGTGGACCAGAACCGCAAGGCCACGCCCGTCACCCAGTTCGTTGAGGTCGGCCCCATGCTCCAGGCGATGGACGAACTGGCGCGCAAAGCCGGCTCGCGCCGCATCCAGTTCTTCACCAAGCTCCAGGCGTGGAACAGCCTGCGCAAGTTCTTCCACGCCGAGAAGGCGCCCGAAGGCCTCGATTTCAACAGGTTCCTACAGACCCTGCAAGGCCTCACGGATAAAAAGTACGGCCGCGGCGAAAGCGAATCCAAGGGGTTCACCTACCGCACCCTGATGCTCGCCGGCATGCACTTCATGGATTCGTACAACTACGACGTGGAGCGGGTCAAGCGCTGCGTGATTCACTACGCCGCGCCCAACGGCCTGATCTATCCGTTCTGCGCCTACAACTCCGGCCCGGTCTACCGTGAGCGGATCGAGAAGGAATTTTCGATCCCGTTCGAAGAGCAGGAGGAGTTCCGCCGCCTTTCCGTCCGCGGCAAGAAGAAGTGCGGCACCTGCGAACCGGAACTGGTCGGGTAGCCCGGCAGCCCTGGCAGAAGTCCAAAATCACCGGGCGGTCCAGCCACCCCACAGGGGAACCGGCTGCTTCTCATATCCACCGTAAGGTTTAGCCCACAAACCGCGGGAAAGCAACCCGTTAAGTGCAACACAGCCGCGCGGGCCAGCGTCGGTTAGAATGACGGTGCTTTCAGGCTTCTGAAAGCAGAGAGGCCCTTCATGATGTCCCTGCGCACGCCTTTGCTCGGGGCGGGGTGGTCGCGCGTCTCCGTCCGGAATCGCGTGAGAGCCCGCAGAACGCCGAACGATCTCGATGGCCTGCTTACCCGCTTACGGCAGCGGTTCTATCCCGAAACCCTTCCGGTCCTTGCTTCTTACTGGCTGAAGACGGTTTACACGGACCATCATCCGCGCGGATGGTGGAGGGAACTGCGGGAAGAGATCAAGTTGGCTATCCGGCAGGAGTGTCTAGATGGCCCGATCCGGGACATCCTTGCCGAGATTCAAGCATGCGTCCGGAACCAAATTCTGCCAGGCGGTGAGACGCCCCCGCCCCCGGCGGCGCGGTTTCAGCCATTCCGTGATCTTACGGCGGAACGGATTCCGCCGTATGCCGCCCGGCTGCTGAATCGGTGGCTGCCGGCTGAAGTCGCGCATCTGCTGGTGGACAGCGAAGCGGCCGGCCCGCAGGACGGCGGTATCCCCGTATTGGCCGCCGCGGGAGTGCTCGAACGGCTGCTGCTTCGCGAGCGTTTTTCCCCGGCCACCCTCGAGATGTTTCTACAGCCCGGAATGTTCTCTCCCCGCGATATTTATCCGGCCGACGCCGAAATCTTGCGGGATGTCGTGCTCGCCCTGCTGGGCCGGACGTCCGCGGCCGCCGCTCCCGTGATGCCTGCTGCCGTTGCGGTCGTAGCGGCCGGCTCGACGCTTCCGGCCGACTACCACGAAGCCGTTCGGAAAGCATTCCATTCCCAGGCGGACGGACGCGAGGAACTGCGCGTCCCCATCGCGACGGCGGATGCTCTTCGCATCCTGAAAAGCGATACCGTGAGGATCGGCTGCATCCTGGTAACGATGGACGGACGCTGGTGGGAATCCGACAACCTGGAGAGCGGCGACCCGCACGTAATCGTCTACCGGCCGAAGGGAAGGCTCCGGATCGACTACTCGGCGGACCACGCCCGGTTGAAACTGCCCTGGCCCGAGGTTCGCCTGAACTGGGCCGGCGCAGTGGAATTTCAAAAGCCTGTCGCGCTCTTCGGCCGCGAATGGCACACCTCCCATTGGGAGACGGATAGCGATCGGACCTGGGCCCATCTGGTGTTCTCGCGAACGCTGGACGGGGCCGGGACGCAAACGGGACCGGACGAGGTCTACCGGCGCTCGCGGCCGGCCTTCATCGACATGGCTTGGGCCACCCTCGAGAACGCGCTCGAGAATTCCGTGATTCGCGGGAGCAGCGAGCCGATCGAACGCCTGAGCCGCCCCGACCTGATTCCGCTCGGCCGGTCCATCTACGGCCTGGCCGATTCGGTCAGGAGCCGCCGCCAGCCGAAGCGCGAAACGATCGAGACGCAACTCAGGGCAATCCGCTATCTGGAGGCCGAGGTTTCGCTGCGCTATGGCCGGGTTCCCTGGAGAATCCTGCCTCCCCCGGTTCGAGAAACATTGATGCACGGGCGCCTCGATCCGGATCTGCTGGATCTGCTGAATCAGGTTTTCGCCGAACTGCCGGCGAAGTTCGCTCTTACTCGCAATTGACCCAAGGCAAATTCACCGCCGAGACGCCGAGAAAATACACTCAAGGGTCTTCTCGGCGGCGGTGAATATTGCTCTTTAGCTTCCTGGCACGTACTTCGGATGCCCGCCGCCGGCCCACGGATCATACTCGGCGGCGAAGCGCACGCGGTCGCGGATCGAGGGGTGATCGTATAGCCAGAACTCGATGAACGGGCTGGGGTTGGGATCGTCCAGGCTGATCTCGCCGAGTCTCTGGAACCCGCGCGCGGCAGCCTGCGAGGAATCCGGCACGATTCCGTGGATCACCTCGAGCCCGTAAATGTCCGCGTCGTGCTCCATCACGCGGCTGAAATAGTTCCCCACCGGCTGTCCGAAGAATCCGAGCGCCGAGATCGCCAGCAGCAGAACCGGCAGCGACGCCCAATCCTCCAGTCCGCGGATCCCCCAAGCCCCTCCCCAGCGGGCAATCGCCCGGTTCATTCCGTGATACGCGAGGAACAACGAAATCAGAATGCCGCCCGCGGCCAGCCCGATCCCGATCCAGATGTGCCCCAGGACATAGTGACCCATCTCATGGCCGAACACGAAGAGGATTTCAGGAGTGGTCATTTTCCGGATGGTCGTATCCCACACCACCACCCGCTTCGACGACCCGATCCCGGTGACGTACGCGTTCACCGCCTTCAGCTTGGAACTGGCGTTCATCTCGAACATGCGATCCCGGGGAATCACGAGTCCCCCGCGCGCCACCACCTTCTCGATCTCAGTGACGAGCGCAGGCTGTTTCCCGGCGAGCGGCTCGAACCGGTAAAACATCGGCTCGATCACCAGCGGCTCGATGAACATGAGGAAAATCAGCATGGGGAGCGCCGCCAGCCAGAACCAAAACCACCAGCGGCGCTTGCTCCGCCGGATGACGCCGTAGAGGATCCATAGCACCACGCCCGCCACGGCGAACTGCAGGAGTTCGCCCTTCGTCCAGTCCCAGAACCACGAGCCCCAGGGCTGGATGGACTGGTCGTAGGTCACGGCCAGGCGGTGCCCGTACATGGCCACAGGCAGTTGCAGCAGGTCGATGGTCAGAAGCAGCAGGGGAGCGAACAGATAGGCCTGGAGAATGCGCTTTCCGGTGGCCCGTTCCGCCCAGTTACGGAAACGCGGGGCGAGATGAAGCGCCAGCACGATCCCGAGGACGGCAAATCCCCAGGCGGTACCGGCGAAATAAAGGATGTGCCGCGCGCGGGCGTATTCGATCGCCCTCTGCAACTGCTCGGGCGGCAGCGTGTAGGATTCCACGCGGCTGCCGGTGCCTTGTGCCGCCCGCGCCGCCACCACCAGGGCCGCCGCCGTAACTCCGCAAATCACGCGGATGACGCGTCGAGTTGTTATCCTGCTCTTTTGGCCGAACATATCAAGCTGCTGTTCCGCCTTTGGTGGCGGCCGGTGCAAGCGATGGGCGCCATTCTCGATCGCGGCAGCCTTCTGGCTGCCAGCGTCGCGTGTTTGGCGGCCGGTTTCGCTCTCTCCAGCGCCTCCCTCGTGCGGTTCTCCTTTTATACCCCGCTGCTCGTTCTGGGGGTGATTTATGTGCCCGGACTGCTGCTGGTGGCAGCCGCGGTGTCGCGCTCGGGTCTCGCCTTCGGCCGCGACTATCCACCATTACTGGCCTGCATCGGAATGGCGTGGTCGGCGTCGCAGATCCCGGCGATCGCCGCCGCCTGGACCAGTCCGCCCGAAGTGGTACTGATCGTCGCCGGGCTTTCGTATCTGTACTTCGCCGCGCTGGTGTTCTTCGCGGTACGGACGGTTTTCGGAACAGGCAATGGAAGCGCCGCTGCAATTGTGCTGCTGTCCTGGATCCCTCTGGTGGCGGCAGGATTCCTGTGGATGCCCCTGCAGTTCATCTTCCGGCTGCTGGCCTCGCCCTTCTTCCTGTTCTTTATTATCTATTACCTTGCCTCGGAGTTCGGTAGTCTGGGCGCCGGACTGCGGCGCCAGCAGAGCCTCAGCCGCATGTTGCAAGCCGCCGCCATAAACCCGCATGACGGGGAGGCCCAATACCAGCTTGGCCTGATCTATCAGCAGCGCCGCCAGTACACCGAGGCCGTCCGCCGGTTCGAGACCGCGGTTTCGATCGACCGCGAAGAGACCGACGCGCACTTCCAGTTGGGCCGGATCGCCCGCGAACAGGGACGCCTGGCGGACGCTCTCTCCCGCTTCGAAGCCGTGGTGAAGCAGGACGATAAGCACAGCCTCAGCGAAATCCATCGGGAACTGGGGACGGTGTACTTCCTGCTCGGCCGCTATGCGGACGCCGAGCGCGAACTCGCGGTTTATACGGACCGCCGCGAGTACGACCCGGAAGGCCTCTACCGCTACGGCCAGGTTCTCGAAGCCTTGAACCGCCCGGACGAAGCGCGCCGGATGTACCAGCGGGCAGTGGAAGCGGCCCGCACCGCCCCCCGCTATCGCCGGCCGGTGGTGGCCCAGTGGAGCCGGCTCGCACAGCGGAGATTACGGTAGGGTAGACCTCCTGGTCTGCCCACGCGCCGGAGGCGCGCTCCGCATGTCCCGGGCAAGCCCGGGGGCCTACCCTACTTTGCCTTCAAGCCCGCGGTAATTCCGTTCGGTCCGACCTCCGTCAGCGACGGCTGCACCGAGCACGACCAATTCGCCCCGTCCTTCACATCTCCGGTTCCCTTATATTTCGCCATCTCCGGGAACTTGCACAGCGGCATCGTGCGGCCATTTCCCGACGCCTCAATCCGCTCCGGCGGCACGCCCTTCGACACCCATTCGTCGAGCGGCGTAAGCGTGTCGAACGCATTCGGGCCCGGTCCGCCGCCACAGTGCTGCATACCGGGCACCATGAACAGCCTCACGTTTTTCTGCAGATTCGGGTAGCCTTTGGTGAGGCCGGCCAGTTGCTCGTAATAAATGATGCTCCGGTAGGGCGTCAACGCCGGGTCGCTGAAGCCGTGGTACATCAGCAGTTTCTTGCCTTTTCGAACGAACGGCAGCAGCCGCGAGGCATCGTCCGCATCGGCCGCTCCGGTGCGCTCGTCGAACAGTTTGAGCGCGGCGTCCCCGATCACGCCGTCGCCGCCGATATCGAAATCGAGGGTATCGTAATTCGCATTCCGTTCCACGAGGTATTGCGTGATGTGGTCCGCGAAAAGCCAGCCCGCCGGCGCGTTTCCGGTCCACCGCTCGGGATTCCGGAAGTCGGGTTCGGTCTGGCCGGTGTTCCAGGCGATCATCCCGCCCCGCCCGTCGCCGTTGGTGATCGAGAATCCCGGCTGCACGACGCGTCCGCGCCGGTCGCGCACGGCTTCCATGTATCGCTTCAGAGTAGTGGCCTGTTCGCTAGTGAGGCACTGTTCGGCCTGCCCGCTTTTGCAGACCAGGGAAGCGGGGTCGAAGGCGCATTTGCCCGGGTTCTGGATCAGCCCGTCCTTCACACCATCGGACGCATCGCAACTGGCGTTCAAGGCGTCGTCGATCACCGGCCAGAGCTTCGGCGGGATGTATCCGGCCGAGGTCAGCCCCTTCATCACCCGTAAGGGGGTCATCATGGCGTGCACGCTCATGAAGGGCGCGCCCGCGATGATTCCGTCATAGTCGTCGGGATAGCGTTGGGCCTCCATCAAGGCCATGCGCCCGCCGTTCGAACAGCCCGCAAAGTACGCCAGCCGGATGTCCCCGGCGTAGTGCTTGCGGACCAGTTCCTTCGCGGCCACGGTCACGCTGTGGGCGGCGCGGAAGTAGTAATCCGCGACCTTCGCCTCATCGGCTTTGCCGTCCGCGGTGAGGGCCCAATGCGCATCCGTACCGGGCGCTTCGTGGCCGGCGTCGGTGATCGCCATGGCATACCCTTTGCCTACGGCATTGAACCCGTCCGGGTTCGACGGGATCGACCCCGCCAGCCCGCCCACTCCGTAGAAGAGGAACTTGCCGTTCCACTGGTCCGGCAGCCGGATCTCGAACCGGGCCGAACCGTCGGGGGCGGCTTCACCGGTGGTCGTCACGGTGCCGCGCACCTGGCAATATCCCCTGGCAGGCACGGCGGATTCCACCTTCAGGCGGGGTACCTGGAGGGCCGAGAGAGCCTCGGTCGAGCACGTGCCGGCCAATGCGGGCCAGGCCGAGAGAATCGCGATAGGCAGCAGGCGTTTGAGCATGGCTTCGATTATCGCGCCACGCGCTTGCCCGTGGAAGGTCCGTGCGCTACTCATAGGGAATGTTCGGCGGCGATCTGCGCTACGCCTTGCGCTCGATGCGGCTCAAACCCGGCTTCACCGCCATCGCGTTGGCCTCGCTGGCCCTGGGCATCGGAGCCAACACTGCAATCTTCAGCCTGGTGGATCAATTGCTGCTCTGGTCCGTGCCCGCGCGCGACCCCGCACAACTGGTCCGCATCGAAGGCGGCTACGGCGACTCCTACCCGTTCTATCGCGAGTATCGCGACCGGAACCAGGTTTTCTCGGCGCTCTTCGCCGGCAGCCGTCCGTATCCCGCCGGAATCCGGCCGGAAGGCGCAACGGCGGTCGAAGTCGGCCATGTCCACTTCGTCAGCGGCAACTATTTCCCGGCGCTCGGGATCGGCGCCGCGGCGGGGCGCGTGATTGCCGGACCGGACGATACCGCGCCGGGGTCCGGCCCGATCGCGGTGCTCTCGTATGCCTACTGGCAGCGCCGGTTTGCCGGAGACCGGAAAGTGATCGGGCGGAAGCTTGCGGTCAACGGCTTCCCGCTCCAGATTACCGGAATCACTGAGAAAGGCTTCGGCGGAATCTACAACGGGCAGCCAGCCGATGTCTTTGTTCCGCTGACCATGTTTCCGGTCACCAACCCGGCCGCAGCACGAGCCTGGAACACTCCAAACATGTTCTGGCTGACCAGCATGGCGCGCCTCAAGCCCGGAATTTCGGTGCAGCAGGCGCAGGCGGCGATGCAGGTTCTATGGCCGCAGGCAGCCGAGGCCGTGAACGATGCGGCAATGAAAGCGGGCGGCCGCCGGCGCAAGTTCCGGGAGCAGCGGATCACGCTTCAACCCGGAGCCTCCGACCCGGCGAGCGCGCGCAAGGAGATGACGGACCCGCTGCGCATCCTCTCAATCGCCACCTGCCCGGTGCTGCTGATTGCCTGCGCCAATGTCGCCAATCTGCTGCTTGCGCGCGCCGGCGGGCGGCGCCGCGAAATCGCGGTGCGCCTGGCCATGGGAGCCACGCGCGGGCGCCTGATCGCGCAATTGCTGGTCGAGAGCCTGGTTCTGGCGGTCGTGGGCGGAGCCGTCGGACTGCTGTGCGCCTGGTGGGGCGTCTCCGCCATGGCAGGCGCAAGCATCCTGAGCCCGGATCTGCGCTTCAGCCCGAGCCTGAAAGTGCTGGCGTTTTCGGCCGGGGTCACGTTGTTCACCGGCGTGCTGTTCGGGCTGGTTCCCGCGTTCCGGGCGACCCGCTTGAGCCTCGCCGAGAGTATCAAAGACGGCGGGGCGGCCGGACAGGGCGCGTCGCGCATGTTTCTGGCGAAGGCGCTGGTCGCCGGACAGGTCGCACTTTCCCTGGCGCTGCTGGTCGGCGCCGGCCTTTTCGTGCGCACCTTGCGGAATCTGCAAAACGTAGACGTGGGATTCGATCGCGAAAACGTTCTGGTGGCCGATATCGATCCGACCAATCTGGGCTATCGCGGCCACCGCCTGCGGAACTTCTACGACCAACTGTTGGAGCGCTCCGCCGCGCTGCCCGGAGTGCGCTCGGCGAGCCTCTCCACGGTGACCCCGATGGGCATGTATTCTATTGCGTCCAGTTTCTCGGCCGAAGGCTATCAGCCCAAGCCCGGCGAACGCATGGTCGGCCTCACGAACCCCGTTTCACACGGCTACTTCACCACGCTCGGCATCCCCATGCTGCTGGGCCGCGATTTCCGCCCGGAAGACGAACCCGCCACCACGCCCGGCGACAGCCTGATGGCATCGATCGGCCGGGCCAGCGGCAGTACGAGCGACACCCCCGCCAATGCCTCGCGCGTTTGCATCATCGATGAACAGATGGCGCGGCGGTTTTTCGGCGGCGCCAACCCGGTCGGGAAGCACATCAGCTACAACGACCGGTATTCGGCCGAGGGCGCCCTGGAGATTCTGGGGGTCGTCAAGAGCGCGCACTATTTCCGCATCAAAACAACCGACAGCGAGGGGACCTTTTATGTTCCCGGTTGGAGCAACGGCGCCGGAGCGCGATTTCTGGAACTGCGAACGGGGAACGCCCCGGCAGGAGTGGCCGCCGCGCTGCGGCGTGAGGTCCGCAAACTCGACCCGAACATCCCGGTGCTGCGCACCAGCACCATCAAAGAGGATTTCAACCGCAATCTTTCGCGCGAACGCATGATCGCCTTCCTTTCGGGATTCTTCGGCCTGCTGGCGCTCGGGCTCGCTTCGGTCGGCCTGTACGGGGTCATGTCATACGCAGTCACCGGGCGCACGCGGGAGGTGGGCATCCGCATGGCCCTCGGAGCGCGGCGGAGCGAGGTGGTCGCCATGATCGTGCGGGAAAGCCTCCAGCCGGTGCTGATCGGGATGGCGATCGGTGTGGGCGCCGCACTGGCTGTGACCCGTCTGGCAGCCGGTTTGCTTTTCGGAGTGGCGCCGCGCGATCCCCTGTCGATCATGCTGGCGGCTGCGGCCATGTTGGCGGTCGCGCTGCTGGCGGCCGCGCTACCCGCCCGCCGCGCGAGCCGCGTCGAGCCCATGACGGCCCTGCGTTACGAATGACCGCATAATAGAGGCTGTGGGGATCCTTGGGCTGCTGGCGTTTTTCTGGGCGGGGAACCTTCCTGCCCCGACTTTCTCGCATGACGTTGCGCCCATTCTCTACCGGCATTGCGCCGTCTGCCACCACGCCGGAGCGGTCGCACCCTTCAGCCTTTTGACTTACCAGGATGCCGCCAGGCGGGCGCAACTGATTGCGACGGTGACCCACAAGCGATTCATGCCGCCGTGGCTTCCGTCCGAACCGCACTTCCAGAGTGAGCGCAGGCTGACCGCCGCGGAAATCGATATCCTGGCCCGCTGGGCCGCCGCGGGCGCGCCGCGAGGCAACCCGTCGGAAGCGCCGCCCGTCCCCCGGTTCGCTTCCGGATGGCCGCTGGGAAAACCGGATCTCGAGGTGGAGATGCGGGCGACGTTCCAGGTCCCGGCGGACGGTCCCGACCTCTATCAATGCTTCGTGATCCCCGCCCCCGAGCATGCCAGGCGCTGGGTTCGAGCGCTGGACATGCGCCCCGGCAATCCCGCGGTGGTGCACCATGCGCTTCTGTTCCAGGACATCACGGGGACCGCGCGGAAACGCGACTCCGGCGCTGGATATCCGTGTTTCGGCACGCCCGGATTCCTGCCGGCCCGCGGACTGGGAGGTTGGACCCCGGGGTCCGTCCCGATGCAGACGCCGGCGGGCAGTCCGATCCTGCTCGAAGCCAATGCGGACCTTGTGCTCCAGGTCCATTACCACCCCACCGGGAAGCCCGAAATCGACTGTACCCGCCTCGCCCTCTACTTCACCGGCCGAAAGCCGGACCGGTACCTGATGGACGTACCCTTGGGGTCCAACCGCATCGATATTTCGCCGGGCGACCACGCGTACCTGGTCACCGACCACTTCACTCTGCCGGTCGATGTGGACGTCTTCGCCATCAACCCCCATGCGCACTACGTCTGCCGGGAGATGTACGGCTATGCCGTTCTTCCGGACGGAACCCGGCGCACCCTGATCCGCATTCCGCAGTGGAACTTCGACTGGCAGCAGCTATATCGCTACCCGCATCCCGTCCGTCTGCCCGCCGGGACCGATCTGCGGATGGAGTTCACGTACGACAACTCGGCGGCGAACGTCCGCAATCCCCATCACCCGCCGCAGGAGGTCCGATGGGGACCGTCCAGCACCGACGAGATGGCGGGCCTGCACATCGAGGTCGCCCCGGTGGACAGCGACGATGCCGACGAGTTGTCGGACACTTTATGGGGGAAGATGATGCGCCAGTTAGGCGGAGGTATTTACCGGGCCCACTGAAGAAGCCGTGACGGTCTGGTAGTACGACCACCCGCGAATGTTAACTTTAGATAAAGATACAGGGGGTACTTCTGGTTCTCTAAGCCATGGTACAACAGTCACTTGCGCGAAATAAAAAGATCCGCCATGATGGACGGCGGGAAGGAAACTTTACTTGACCATCCGATACACTAACGGGATAACCAAAGAGAGTGTTTTGCTCTCCCGCACGAAAGAGTTGCTCCGGGTGGCAATTGAAGACTGCGACGACGTGACCGAACTCCGGCTCCTCAACGGCGTTTGGGTCACGGACGATTGCGACCCCGTGCAGGTCACGTTCGCTTGGGAACGAGAGCCCGCCCGGGAAGTGGCGGAAGCCGAATGCATCTGCCCGCCGGACGTCGCGGCCCGCCTGCTGCGCCTGCTTTTCGTCGAAGAGGAGGAGCCTCCGGACGCACCGTCCGGTATTGCCGCCGCGCCGGAAGCCGTTTCCCACCTGATCGTCTGACCCCATGCCGGAATTTCCGGACATCGTCGTCTACGTCGAGGCTTTACGCCGGCGGATCGATGGCCGGGCTCTCCAGAAATTTTCCATCCGCGGCCCGTTTCTGCTGAGGTCGGTTTCCCCTTCCCCGGAGTCCCTCGTGGGGCGCCCGGTGACGGCGGTCCGGCGGCTCGGCAAACGGATCGCAATCGGTTTTGAGGGCGGGCATTGGCTGGTGTTCCACCTGATGATTGCCGGACGGTTGCACTGGCGCTCCAAACCACCGGCCCCCACGTCCCGCGGCGCGCTCGCGGTTTTCGAGTTCGAGGGCGGAGCGCTGGTCCTGACCGAAGCGGGGTCCCAGCACCGCGCCAGCCTCCACGTGGTCGGGGACGAAGAAGCCCTGGCCGCTTTGGATGCCGGTGGGATCGAGATCCCGGATGTAACCCTGGCTCAGTTCAGCAACAGGCTGACTCAGGAGAACCACACCCTAAAGCGCGCCCTGACCGATCCCCGGCTTTTCAGCGGCATCGGAAACGCCTACTCCGACGAGATTCTGCACCGGGCGAAACTCTCCCCGGTCGCCCTGACCCGGCAGTTGAGACCGCCGCAGATCGAGGCGCTCTTCGCGGCATCGCGGGAAGTTCTGCTGGAGTGGGTGGACCGCCTCCGAAAGGATTCCGGTTCCGGCTTCCCCGAAAAGGTCACCGCTTTCCGGGAAGGCATGGCCGTGCATGGACGGTACGGCAAGCCCTGCCCGCGGTGCGGAACGAAAGTGCAGCGGATCCGGTATGCGGCAAACGAGACCAATTACTGCCCGGGATGCCAGACGGGAGGGAAACTTCTGGCGGACCGTTCTCTTTCCAGGCTGCTCCAGGAGGACTGGCCGCGCTCCGTTGACTCATTGGAATCCCTAAAAAGCCGCCATATCCGGTAAATCCCCCTGGGAATAAATTTCCAGGTGAAAAACAACCCAGCGGTGCAAAAGTGCTCCGCGAATGCGATCTAACTCACTGAATCCTGAAACATTCCTCTGGCCATCCGATTGCTTAAATCCCGGTTTCAAGAATTAATTCTCTTCCCTTTGAGTGCCTTTTACCCGTTTTTGGAAGAGACCCCCAGTCGGGAGGACGTGGCATGCAGACGATCAACAGCGAGCGCCGGATCAGCAAAAGATATCCAGTCCATCTCGCCATCCACTATCGGGTTTCCCAGCGGGGCGCCCTTCCTTATACCGGGACGGGGTCAACCCGCGAAATGAGCACCACCGGCCTGAGCTTCCGCTGC
Source organism: Bryobacterales bacterium (assembly GCA_963796485.1). Taxonomy (GTDB): domain Bacteria; phylum Acidobacteriota; class Terriglobia; order Bryobacterales; family Bryobacteraceae; genus CAWCDJ01. Next base: position 600,663 of record CAWCLV010000001.1, on the reverse strand, counting down.
CGCCGGGTTCTTCCCGTCGGCGCCCACATCGAACTGACCATTGAATGGCCCGCACGGCACGGTGACGACGGTCCGATCGATCTGCAGCTCACGGGATTCGTGGTGCGCAGCGATGCCGGCAAAACCGCCGTACGGATCACGTCCCACCGTTTCCGTGTGGCGGAAATCGGCGTCCAACAGCCCTATCTTGCCTCCGCCTAGCCGCAGCCGTGCGCCGCTCCTCAATGAGGGGGCGCACTATGCCGCCCATCCTGAGTACTTCCCCGCCGGACGTGTTGTACTATAGGGAGTTACTTCATGAAGGCGTTATTGGAAGTGCTTCAGCCGGGAGACAAGGACTGGCACCTGGCACAGGCCCTCGATCCCGCCCGGCTCCCCGCGCACATCGCCATCATTATGGACGGAAATGGCCGGTGGGCGGGCATCCGCCGCCTTCCTCGTGTGGCGGGTCATAGGGCCGGAATCGGGCCGGTTCGCAGTTCGGTCGAAACCTGCGCGCGACTGGGGATCAAAGTCCTTACCCTGTACGCCTTTTCCGTAGAGAACTGGAAGCGGCCGCGCCATGAGGTCGAGACTCTTTGGCGGCTGTTGCGCTACTATCTCCGCCAGGAATTGCCGGAACTTCAGAAGAACGATATCCGGCTTCAGGCCATCGGCCGGCTCGACGCACTCCCGCCGCAGGTTCGCCGCGAACTGGAAGCCGCGGTGGAAGCCACGGCCCCCAACCGCGGGCTGCTGGTGAACCTGGCGATCAACTACGGCGGCCGCGCCGAAATCGTGGACGCCGTCAATTCCATCCTGGACATGGCCCGACTGGAAGGCAGCCTGGATTCGCTGCGGATCGACGAGGACCTGATCGCCACAAGTCTTTACACCGCGGAGTCGCCCGATCCCGATCTTCTCATCCGGACCTCCGGGGAAATGCGCATCAGCAATTTCCTGCTCTGGCAAATCGCCTATGCCGAGTTGTACGTGACCGAGACGCTCTGGCCGGACTTCACGCGCGCCGACCTGCTTCAGGCGGTTCTGGAATACCAGAAGCGCGACCGCCGCTACGGCGGACTCAGTTCCGGGCAGCCCGTCAATGGCGCCTCCCGGAATGGCGCCGAAACTCTCATTGAAGCGCTCCGTTCGACATGAAGCGAGTCCTGACCGCGGCAGCGCTAATCCCGGTCGTAGTCTGGGTGGTGCTCTTCGCGAACCTGTGGGTCTTCATCGGCGTGGTCGCGCTGGTTGCCTGCTTAAGCTATTACGAGTACAACTCGATTGCCGGGACCTACGGCTTCGGCGAGCCCGGCGTCCTGGGCTATGTGGGGGGACTCTGTTTCCTTTTGCCGGGCAAGGAGATCTGGCTGATCCCGGTGGCCGTCGCCGTGGCCGCACTTGCCCTGGCGATGCGCGCCGAAGACCTGGCAAAAGCGCTTCCCCGCGCGGCGATCCTGGCGCTGGGGGTGGCATACATATTCGGCTGCTGGCGCTGCGCCATTCCGCTGCGCGCAATGAACCCGCAGATTCTGATGTTCGCCCTGACCGTAAGCTGGGCGGGCGATATCGGGGCTTATTTTGTCGGGCGGAAATTCGGAGCGCACAAACTGGCGCGCCGGGTCAGCCCGAACAAATCGTGGGAAGGGGCGGCCGCTTCGGTAATCGCTTCGGTTGCGGTGGCCGGCAGCTATCTGGCATACTTCGTCCCGCGTGTAAGTCCGGCGGCCGCGATCGGGATCGCGATTGCCGCCAACATCGCGGGGCAGTTGGGCGATCTCGCCGAATCCGCCATGAAGCGGGGCGCCGGGGTAAAAGACAGCGGCACCCTCCTGCCGGGTCACGGCGGATTCCTGGACCGTGTGGACAGCACGCTCTTCACGCTGCCGGTGGTCTACGGATGCATGCTGCTGCTGGGGTAGGACCCCGCGTCAAGACCGCCTCCGGAGGGAGCGGGCCGGCGCCCTACTTCTGTTTGGCGGTGATCATACCCTTGATCTTGTTATAGGTGGCTTGCGGAATGATCTTTTTCTGCACGAGTTCGTTTTTCGCGCGATAGGGACGTCCCTGGATGATCTTCTGCGAATAGGCCTTGCCGATTCCGGGAAGAGCTTCCAGTTTTTCCGCGCTCGCGGTGTTGATGTCGAGCGCGCCGGCCGATTTCGATACTTTGGACTTCGCGGCTTCAGCCTGTTTTGGCATCTGCGGCGCGGGATTCGGAAGGGGCGCGGCGAATAACGAGAGGGCCAGGAACAAACCCATCGCGTATCTGGCGAACTTCATAGCGATCGTCTCCTTTTACGAATCGGTTTCTACTTCACGAGGACCGTTTTATCGGCCTCGAGCTTGATCTTCTGCACAACCGGCTGTCCCGAAGCAGGCACGATCCTGACTTCGTACTCGCCCGGGTTCAACAGCAGTCCCTGGGCGCTATTGCTGAATTCGTCCGCGTGGCCCATGTACCTGTCGTTGACATAAACCGCGGCGAACTTATCGCTCGATTCCGTCCGGATCCGGCCGAAAGGCGGTTTCGCGGGCGGAAGCTCCTTGAGAGTTTCACGAACGGTGGTCTTCTTGCCGGCCATCACGTTCACTTTCGCGTTGAGTTCTTCGTATCGTGGGTCCACGAGCTTAAGCTGGTGTTCTCCCGCGGGGACCGCGTACGTCCGGGCGACCCGGAAATTTGCCGCGGGACCGAGGTACTTTCCGTCCACAAAAACGCCGGCACGGCCCGTATTCGCTTTTACGCAAAGGGAACCCGCCTCCTGCGCCATCAAGGGAAGAAGGGCCAGTACGAAGAACAATGCGGATATTCGTTTCATGATCAATCACCTTTTGGAATCGGGAATGCGCTCCCAGACATTCTATTCCCGAAAACCCGTGAATACAAACCATTCGCCAAGAACGTGAAAGGCCGGGTGGCCACTTGGACCACCCGGCCATACAGCTAAGGCAGTCTCGTCACCTCACAAAGACCGATATCGTGACGCTTACGGTCTGGCCTCCAGGTCCGTATGCGGTCAGCGTATAGGTCGTGTTAGTGATCGGGTGCACCGTGATCGTACCGTTGGGCTGCAGCGACTGCGGAGGCAGGTCATTGCCCACGACGACGACCGATGTGGCGTTCTGCGTTTGCCACGACAGGGTCACGGGATTGCCCGCGGCCGTGGACGTGACAGGATCGGAAGTGAAGGACAGGATTCGCACCTGCCCCACGTTGACCGTGACGTTGCCCTGGATCTGGCCCTGGGCGTTGGTGGCGGTCAGCGTATATGTGGTGGTCTGGGCCGGGCTGACGGAAGCGCAATCGTTAGCGTTCAGATTGCTGCCCACCGCGGGCGTGATGGTGATCGAGGTAGCGCCGTTCACCTGCCAGCAGACCTTGGTGGACTGGCCGGCGTCGATGTTCTGCGGCGTTGCTACGAAGGTCACGATCGACGGAACCGCTCCGGAAGAGACGGTGATGGTGACCGGAGCGCTCACGGAGTGGCCTTGCGAGTCGCTGGCGGTCAGGGTGTAAGTGGTAGTCTGGGTCGGCGACACAGTCGTGCTGCCGTTCGGTACCACCGAGCCGACGCCGCTGATGCTGACGGTGGTGGCGTTATTGGTGGTCCAGCTCAACGTGCTCGATCCTCCCGGAGCGATATTGAGCGGGCTCGCTTCGAACCGGATGATCTGCGGGTTGCCGGTGCCGCCCACGTTGACGGTCACGGTAGAGTTCACCGATCCGCCCGCGCCGGTGGCGGTCAGGGTGTAAGTGGTGGTTTGCGCCGGCGTTACCGTAATCGATCCGGATTGCGCATCCACGCTCCCCGGACCCGGATTGAGGGTCACGCTGGTGGCGTTCTGAACCACCCAGGTAAGGGTCGTAGACTGTCCGGGCTGCACGGTCGCCGGGGTCGCCGAGAACTGCACGATGTGCACCTGGCTGGGCGAAGCGGTGGAAACCGTCGTCGTTGCCGTGCCCTTCAGTCCGTCGGTGTTGGTAACGGTGAGCCGGAAACTGTACGTCTGCCCGGCGGCGGCGGGGAACGTCGCCGTGGGAGTGCTGGCCCCGGTCAGCGCGACCTGCGGGCCGGAGATCTGGGTCCACGCGTAGGTGAGCGCCTCGCCGAGCGGATCGTAGGAACCCGTTCCGTTCAGCGTTACCGTACCGGCCGCTACCCCATTCTGGTTCGGACCGGCATCGGCGATCGGCGGACTGCTGCCCACGCGGCGCGTGCCGAACTCGTAACGGATGCGCGGAACGTCCATCGGAACCGGGCTGGTGACCTTGGCGTACTCCTTCGGCCGGATGTAATTACCGAACTCCAGGCCGAACACCAGGCGGCCGCTGCCGGCCGAATTGACGTAAGTTTCGTTGTAGCTCGCCTCGGCCGTGAACGCCAGGTGCGGGCTGAACGGCTGGGTCAGTTTGAGGTTCGCGCCGGGACGCGCATCGCGCCCGTCCTCACGCATTTTCAAGTACGCGAGGTCGCCCGAAACGAAGGCGTCTCCCCAGGTGCCCACCAGGAAGTTCACGCCCTGTTGGTTGACAACGCGCGCGAAGGTCTGGAGATAGGCTCCCGGAGCCAGCGTGACGCTGTTCAGGATGGCGTAATTCTTGAACCCGCGCGTGACGAACGCGCCGACCCGCCCGCTTTTGAACACGTAATCCAGCAGGAATGCCGCCTGTCCCAGGCTGCCGCCCTGCTGATACTGGCTGAAGTCCAAAAACTTGAAACTGCCGAAACCGCCGGCCTGGATGGCTCCCCAGCGGTGCAGAAGGCCGATATCGAACTGGCCTTCCTTGCGGCCCGGGTAGTACATGAATTCGCCCTGGGCCTGTACGGCGCTGTGCCCGTCCCCGCCAAACGGCGAGAAGTACTGCGCGCGGCCGGTGAACGTGAAATCGCCGGTTCGCGCCGGACCGTATGTCGGACCGATGTTCAGTCCGAGCAGGGTGAATTTCTTATTGCGCGCCTGGGCCTCATTGACGGCGCCGAGGGCCTCGGTGTGCGCGATCTGCTGAGTCTGCTGCTCGTTCAGGGGCTTCGGGAGGCCGGAGACCTGCTGCTTCAGCGCGTTCTGCTGGTTGCGGAGGTCGGCCACCTCGCCCTTCAAGCGGTCGTTGTCGCCCTGAAGCGCTTTGAGGGCAGCGAGGATGTCATCGAGTTTGTCGAGGCGCTTGAGAATCTGCGCGCAGCATTCCTCCTGCTTCTTCGCCGAGTCGAGCAGGGTCTGCAAAACATCGCCGATCCCGCCTTCCTTGATGAGCTTCCCGCTGGCATCGGTCACGGTCAGCACGACCCGCCGGTTCATGAACCGGCCTTCCTTCGTGCCGCCGTGGACCTCCGGATTGCGCTTGCCATCTCCGGCAGTTGTGATCTGGTCCGGCGAAACGCCGTAGTGGATCAGGAAAGCTTTTACCGCTTCGGCGCGGTGTAATGCGAGTTTGTCGTTGTAAGCGGCCGAGCCGATGTGATCGGTGTGGCCAGTTACTTTGACGTGATAGTCTTTGTGTTGCGATAACAGATCGGCTAGACGCAAAAGGCTGGGATAGCCATCGGACAAGACCGGGGAATTGAACTCAAAATTGATTTCTTCCCAGTCATCCTTCGTCTGGCCACCGGTATTGAGACCCTGAGCATAGAGACAGGACGCGAGTAATGCAAATGCGCCTATCGCCGCTAGTTTCTTCATGTCTTCTTCTTCTCCTCAACAGGCATGTATGATGTGCGAGAAAACTGAAACTCAGCGAACGCCACGGGCGCGTACATCGAGGCCCATGAGTTCGCAGCGTGCGACGGGAGCCGGCTTTCGGACCCCGAGCGTCGGCTCTGTTGGAGCCGCAACGCAAACATACGTACAGAATACAACGTCCATCCGGTCTATCCCAAACAATTTGCTATGGTTAGTACTGGCGCGGGAGTGCTGCGGCGTACAAATACCCGCAGGTAGTGCGACAATATCCGGGTGAGGCTGCGAACGGGCAGTCGCTCCCGGAAACGGGGGAGGAAAGTCCGGTCTCCATAGGGCAGCGTGCCGGCTAACGGCCGGGGGTCCGATTTCGGGCTACGGAAAGTGCAACAGAAAATATACCGCCCCGGAAACGGGGTAAGGGTGAAATGGTGCGGTAAGAGCGCACCGCGCCGGAAGCAATTTCGGTGGCAGTGAAAACCCCACGCGGAGCAAGACCAAATAGGGGAGGAGGGACGGCCCGTCCCGCTTGACTTCCGGGTAGGTCGCTAGAGCCGGTCAGCAATGGCCGGCCCAGAGGAATGACTGCCGCCCGCAAGGGTACAGAAACCGGCTTACAGTTCGCAGCCTCGCAATGCTTCACCCTGCCGCGGGATCGCTCACTTCCTGCGCCGGATCGCTCACTTCCTGCATGATATCCCCGAGGACCTCATGAGACCGGTCGGAGTGCAGTTCGGCATTCATGCGTCTCAGCGCGACACCGATAATGTCCCGGTGGTGGAGCTTCGAACCGGGTCCCTGGGCGCTGACCTCGAGCCACAGGCTATGTGCAAGGTCGATATCCTGCGGCCACAAACGGGGCGGATGCGGGCCGAGGTTGAAGAACACGATGTCCTTCTGATTCTCCAGCACCAGTTCCAGGGACAGAGCCGGGCGCGGTTCGGGAAGCCCCTCCCAAAACTCGCCGACGCGCGCCCCCTGCTCGGAAGGCGTCAACAGCGGCGACAGCCCCATCACAATCCGGGAGGACTGCAGTCTCGCGGCCGTCTGCACCACGGCTTCGTACGGGTCTGAGCCCGGAACCACCATCAGTTCGACATGTTTCCCGGCTTTTTCGGCCAATCCCACAACCTGCGTGAATACCGTCGTCTCGTCATTCGAGAAAATCTGCCCTTCATCGAGAGGATGTTCTCCGGAGCCGGCCTGCGTGACTCTCCGGACGGAAAGCACGACGATATCCATCTTGCGCGTGTCGGTCTTCCTCAGAATCCGCTCGAGGTGCTGCAGGCGGTGCGGGTTTCGGACCGCCACCAGCACGCTGCCCGGCCGCACATTCACCATCCCCGCCGACACTTCATCGTGGGTATCGAGGCGGAACCTCTCCAGCTCGTGCGCCTGCCCTTGCTGGTGCTTCCGGTTGTACATATCCGAAAGCTGGAAAACGATGAAGAACACGACCGTAAAGGTCACCCCCGAAATCGTCGCGACCTTCTTGGTAAAGACATTGATGATCGCCAGCGCGAACAGGGAAACCGTGACCATCATGAGGCCGAGCGGGATCTCGGTTTTGCCGATCCGGAAGTTCAGCGGCACTTTCCACTCGCGGCCCTCCGGCCGCTTGTAGCGCAGCACGAGGACGGAGAGCGCCTTCATGGCGAAACTCCAGACCACGCCGAAGGCATACGCTTCGCCCAGCATTCCGACATCGCCGCGGCTGATCACGATCGTCAGCAACTGCATGGCGACAATCAGATTGATCAGGCGGGATGTCGTCCCGTACTTGGAGTGCGGATTGCGGAACCAGGAAGGCAGCACGCCATCCTCCGCCACCCTGTTCAGCACGCCGTTCGAGCCGATGATCGCCGTGTTGACCGCGCCCGAGAGGATCAGGGTCCCGACCAGCACGACGAAGCCGTGGAACAACAGCCGCAACGAAATCGGCCCGATCAGGTACATGGAGAGGCCGCCGATCAGGTTATCCAGGAACTTGCCGCGGACCGAATCCGGGATGATCATCACCGCGAAAAACGAGACCAGCGACGTGAACGCCATGCTGTAGATGAAGATGACCAGGCCGGCACGCTCCAGGTTCTTCAGCTTGGGATAGGCGATCTCCCGGTTGACCTGCGCCAGGCTCTCCTCGCCGCTCATCGCGAGCAGGGAGTGGCCGAGGCCGACCAGGACCGCGATCACCGTGATCGAAGGCGCCACCGTGCCTTTCAGCCACCCGAGCGCGTCTGAACTGAACTTCAGGTTGGCGGGCACGGGCAGGGGCACCGGGTTGTATCCGTTCTTCAGGATGGTCGCCAGGCACCAGATGATGAGCATGACCACCATGACGCTGGTGATCTGCATAATCCGCAGCGCCTTTTCGCTCGATTCGTGGATACCGATAATGTTCTTCCGCCAGAAGTAGAGCGTCACGACGGCGGCAAAAAATGCAGCGAAATACTGCCGCTCAACGTGCAACCCGGGATGATGGAGGTAGTGGCCGAGTTCGTTGATCAGACCGCCCAGGTAAAGGCCCGCGCTGACACCGCTGATCGGACCCGTCAACACGTAGTCGAACATGAGCGCCGAGACCGAGAACTTCGCCAGCGTGCCGCCCATGGCCTCGTGCACCACCCGGTACACGCCGCCGCGCACGAACATGGAACAGCTCTCGATGTAGATGGCGCGCACCGCGTAGGAAAACAGCATGATCGCCAGGATGAACCAGGGCGCCGATTTCCCGATCGCCTGCTCGGCGATGCCTCCCACGTAGTACGCGGAAGATGCCAGGTCACTTAAAACAATGGCCGCCGCCCGCCAGAACGAGATGAACGACAACATCACCGTCGTCGCCACCACGACTTTGACGGTTTCGGGCCGTCCTACTGCTTTCACGGGAATATCTCCTCGAACGCCCTGCGGCGCTTTCAAATGTGCCTGCGAGGTTAGCTGACGGGCTAGGGCTTGAAAGTACCCCGTCCTTGCGGACTGCGCCCCAAAAGTGGATCCCCCGCCTCCAGGTGGAGTTCGGCGACTTCATATTAACATGGAACATGGATTCCGAAGCGCTGGCGCACGCCGTGGTGGACCGGCTGCATCGCGCCGGACACCAGGCCTATTTAGTTGGAGGCTGCGTCCGCGACCTTCTCCTCGGGCGACGACCCGAAGACTACGACATTGCCACAGACGCGCGGCCCGACCGCATCATGGATCTGTTTCCCCGGTCGGGGCGCGTGGGCGCGCATTTCGGAGTCATCCTGGTACGCGACGTTTTTTCGCAGGTGGAAGTCGCCACCTTTCGCAGCGACCACGATTACGCCGACGGGCGCCGTCCGTCGCTGGTCCACTTCGAACGCGACCCGCGGCAGGATGTCCTGCGCCGCGACTTCACGATCAACGGCCTCATGATGGATCCCGAAAAGGGGGAGATCCTCGATTACGTGGAAGGCCGGCAGGACCTGGAACGGCGCGTGATCCGCGCCATCGGGAACCCCGAGGAACGGTTTCGGGAAGACCACCTTCGGATGCTCCGCGCGGTGCGTTTCGCCGCGAGGCTTGGTTTCGGCATCGATCCCCCCACCTTCGACGCGATCCGCGCCCGGCACGCGGATGCGCTGCGGGTGTCCGCCGAGCGCATCCGCGAAGAGCTGGTCAAGATCCTGACGGAGGGCGGAGCGCGGCGCGGCTTCGAAATGCTCGACGCGAGCGGCATGCTCGGGGACATCCTGCCGGAGATCACGGCCATGAAAGGCGTCGAGCAGCCGCCGGAGTACCACCCGGAAGGCGACGTCTGGACCCACACCCTGATGCTGCTCGAGGGGCTCCGGCAACCTTCTCCGACGCTGGCGCTGGGCGCGCTGCTCCACGACGCGGGCAAGCCGAACACCTTCCGCGTGGCGGAGCGCATACGTTTCGACGGCCATGTGGAGGAAGGCGTCCGGATCGCGCGGAACATCATGAGCCGGCTGCGATTCTCCCGCGACGAGACCGAAAGGGTGGAGGCCCTGGTCGCCAACCACATGCGGTTCAAGGACGTGGCGCACATGAAGGAGAGCACCCTGAAGAGGTTCCTCCGCATGCCTGATTTCGAGGAGCATCTGGAACTGCACCGCCTGGATGTGCTTGCCAGCAACCGGCGCCTGGAGACGTGGAGATCGATCCGCCATAAGCTCTCCGAACTTTCCGAAGACCAACTGCACCCTGAGAGGCTTCTCAGCGGCGCCGACCTGATCGCCGCCGGTTACGAGCCCGGGCCGGTGTTCTCCGAAATCTTGTCGGTGGTGGAGGAAGCCCAGTTGGAGGGCCGGATTCATACGGCCGGGGAGGCAATGGCGCTGGTCCGGGAACGCTACCCTCTTTGAAGCTGCTAACCTGAAAAATGAGTCATAGACCGCTCGCAGTACGGATCTTTCTCGGGCCTGAGGGCCTGAGGTCCGGCTGGCGAGTCCTCATCTTCCTCGTCGCCGCGTTTGTCCTGAGCATTGCGCTGGGGCTGATCGCGCCGCGGGTCCGGAATTACGATCTCCACTTCCTGCCTGCCGAAGCGAGTCAGGCGCTGGCAGCGCTCGGCGCTACCTGGATCCTGTCGCGCATCGACGGGCGCGGTTTCACTTCCTATGGTCTGTCGGGCCGGCGCGGCCTCGTCGATTTCGGGGCCGGCGCGGTCTCCGGTTTCGCCGCGCAGTCGTTCCTGATCGGGCTGCTGACTCTCTCCGGCGTGTGCCGTTTCGGCAGCCCCGCGCTCTCCGGTGCGGCCGCGCTGACGTGGGCGTTTTACTGGATCGCGGTCTTCGCCCTGGTGGGTCTGAGCGAGGAAATGCTCTCGCGCGGTTATCCGATGTTTGCGCTCTCCGAGGCCATCGGCTTTCCTCCCGCCGCGATCATCGTCGCTCTTTTATTCGGAATGGGGCACCTCGGCAACGGCGGCGAGCAGTATATCGGGATCGGCAATGCGGTCCTCGCCGGCCTGGTGTTTGCCTGCAGCGTGCGCTGGACGGGATCGCTGTGGTGGGCCATCGGCGCTCACATGACCTGGGACTGGGCGGAGAGCTTCTTCTACGGCGCGGCCGACAGCGGAGCCCTGGTGCGCCACCATTTCCTCTCGGCATTGCCCGCGGGGCCGGCATGGATCTCGGGGGGAACGGCCGGCCCCGAAGGGAGCATCCTGTGCACCCTCGTTCTCGTGCTGCTCGGGCTTGGCGTGCGGTTTACGACTCCCCACCGTCCGGCGAGCGGCCTCGACCGGCGGCCTCGGACCACTTCCGGGCCTTCCGAAATACCTCCATCAGCATCTTCTCCGTCAGTCTCCCCGTCGATGTATTCTGCTGGCTCGGATGATACGAACTGATCAGGACCGGATACCCGGGCGCAATCGAGAAGCGCCGGTTGTGTCCGAACACGAACGGCGCCCGCGAACGGATCGCTCCGCGCTCCTTCAGCAGATCGAGGTAGTTGTCGAAAGCGATCTTCCCCAGCGCGACCACCACCTTGACCTCTGTAAGGAGGTCGAGTTCACGCGCCAGGAACGGGCGGCAGTTCCGGATTTCCTCGGGGGTAGGCTTATTGCCCGGCGGCGCGCAGTGCGCGGCCGCGGTGATGTACAAACCGTGAAGAGCGAGACCGTCGTCGCGCGAGGTGCTTTCGGGCTGCGTGGCGAAACCGGTCTTATATAGGACCCGGTAAAGCACGTCCCCGGAGCGGTCGCCCGTGAACATACGGCCCGTACGGTTGGAACCGTGCGCTCCCGGCGCCAGTCCAACAATCAGAACACGAGCGCGAGGATCGCCGAACGCGGGCACCGGCAGGCCCCAGTAGGTCTGGTCGCGGTACGCGCGTCTCTTCACCTCCGCGATGTGGGTACAGTGCGTGCGCAGGCGCGGACAAAGATCGCAATGAACAATTTCGTCCTGAAGAATTTCCAACTGCAAATTTCAGGTTATCGCAGGCGCGGGAGATTTATTGCCGTCCAGTGGAAAATAGACCGCCTACACAAAGGTCCAAGCGTTAAAATGAAGGAAAATTATCTTGACGGAGCCCCCGCGGGCTAGTGACAATGGGCGTAGTCCGGCTGCTCCGGCTGGACCGAAGATTGCTTTGGCGCAAGTTCCCCCCGCGTAAAATACCGCCGTGGTTGTGTCTATGAACAGGTCGCCTATACCCGTAGTGTGCCGCTGGGCACTCGTTTTCATGCTGATCGGCAGTTTGTCCTTCGGCGCTGTTTCCAAAAAGCACCGGCACTATCGCCATAAGACCACTAAGACAAGTACCGGAAGGGCTGCCCGCCGAACCGCCGTGCGCACCGTCATGACGCGCACCAATCAGGTGGGCTCCCCGACTGCGCCGATCATCCGCGGCGGTCCGTGGACCGCCCCAACTTTCGCCGACTCCACCTCGGGCGACAACGTTGATGGCGAAGACCTGACCGTGCGCCGGGCGGCGGTGGAGGCCCTCGGTGCTTACAACGGAACGGTAGTGGTGGTGGATCCGAATTCGGGCCGGATCCTATCCATGGTTAACCAGAAACTCGCGCTGAGCAGCGGGTTCCAGCCGTGCTCCACCATTAAAGTTTCGGTGGCGCTGGCCGGCTTGAGCGAGAGACTGATCAGTCCGGCCACTAAGTTCCGTCTCAACGGCATGAGGATCGACCTGACCTATGCGCTGGCTCATTCCAACAATTACTATTTCGCGACTTTGGGCCAGAAGCTCGGGTTTGAAAAGGTGAGCTATTACGCGCACCTGTTCGGTTATGGAGAAAAAGCCGGCCTGAACATTCCGAACGAGCAGCCCGGCCGCTATCCCTCCGCGCCGCCGCAGAACGGGGGTGTCGGGATGCTCACCAGTTTCGGCGAGGAAGTCTCGCAGACTCCGCTCGAACTCGCCGCGCTGATGAGCGCCATAGCTAACGGCGGCACGTTGTATTATCTGCAATACCCGCGCAACCAGGCCGAGGTGCAATCGTTCCTGCCGCGCGTGAAGCGCCAGTTGAATATCGCCAACGTCGTACCGGAAGTCAAACCGGGGATGCGCGCAGCGGTGGAATTCGGTACGGCGCATCGCGCCCGCAACGACGGCCCGATCGCGGGAAAGACCGGCACCTGCAGTTACGACCATACCCATCTGGGCTGGTTCGGCTCGTTCAACGATGTGGGACCGCGGAAACTCGTAGTGGTGGTGCTGCTGACCGGAGGCCGGCCGGCAATCGGTCCGCTGGCGGCTGGGATCGCCGGAGATTTTTACCACCGGCTGGACGAAGCCAACTATTTCGCACGGAAGGGCGCGGTCACCCCCGCCTCGCTGATCTCGAGCCAGATCTGCTGCTCGGAATAGCTTCGGGGCCGAGGGGTCAAGGCGTCGAAATGCAGCCCAGCACTTCCCGGTAGAAGTCCGGATGCGATTTCCAACTCTGGCCCGTAATCAGCTTGCGGTCCCGCACGGCGGGTTTATTCACCCAGATTCCGCCGCTGCGTTCCACCTCGATCCGGACGTGCGGATGGGAGGTGAGGGTTCGTCCGGAAACCAGGTCGGCCGCGGTCAGGATTTGAACACCGTGGCCGAGCGCGCAGATGCATTTGTCGTGGTCCGCGAAATCACATGCCAGCGAGAGGACACTGGCATCGTTTCGCAGGTACTCCGGCGCACGGCCTCCCAGGATCACCACCCCCACGAAATCGCGAGCGGCGACGGCCGTGATGGCCACGTCGGCCTCGATTGAATTCCCGGGCCGTTCGATGTATGTCTCCCAACCCGGCTCGGCGTCGTGCAGCACCAGATGAAGCCTCCGCCGGGAAGGCGCAGCCACCACCGGCTCCCAGCGCGCTTCGAGGAAGCGCTGATAGGCATACAGCACTTCGTAGCTGTCGCCGGCATCGCCGGTGACGATCAGGACCTTTTTACTCATCGAGGGCACCGTATCTCGCCCAGCATACCAGCGTGGCGCTCCTGGCAGAATAGGAGATATGCCACACATACGCGACGTGGCGATCATCGGCGCCGGCGCTGCCGGCCTCATGTGTGCCATAGAAGCCGGCAAGAGGGGCCGAAACGTGGTGGTGATCGAGCACAACCCGCGGGCCGGGAGGAAGGTGCTGATTTCCGGCGGCGGGCGCTGCAACTTCACCAACCTGCAAACGCGTCCGGAGAATTTTCTGTCCGCGAATCCTCATTTCGCCAAGTCGGCCCTGGCCCGCTACCGTCCCGAAGATTTTTTGCGGATGATCACGCGGCACGCCATTCCGTACCACGAAAAGACGCTGGGCCAGCTCTTTTGCGACCGCTCCGCCGGCGACATTCTGGAGATGCTGGAGCGGGAAGGCGCCGTCGCCGGGGTGCGGATCGAGACCGGTTGCTCGGTGCAGGGCGTAGCCCATAGCGACCATTTCGAGATCCAAACTTCCGCGGGACTGATCGAGGCCGGGGCGCTGGTCGTCGCTTCCGGGGGGCTCTCCATCCCAAAAATCGGTGCCACCCCGTTCGGATATGAGCTGGCGAGGCAGTTCGGACTGAATCTGATCCCGTGCCGCCCGGCGCTCGTCCCCCTCACCTTCAGCCGCGCGGATCGCGAACGGTACGAAGGCTTGGCGGGCGTGTCGGCGCTGGCCACGGTAGAGGCCGGCGGAGCGGTTTTCCGCGAGAAACTGCTGTTTACGCACCGCGGCGTGAGCGGACCGGCGGTTTTGCAGGCATCGTCCTATTGGGAGCCGGGCAAGTCGGTGGTTGTCGATCTGCTGCCGGGGGTCGATCTCGGTGCGCTGCTGCGGGAGCGCCGCCAGGAACGCGACCGCTCCGAGGCGCGGACGATCGTGAGCCGCTTCCTGCCCAAGCGGCTGGCCGACCGGTGGTTCGACCTGCATACGCCATCCAAACCCGCGGCGGCGCTCTCCGATCGCAATATCGAAGCGATCTCGTCCTCATTTCATCGCTGGACCTTGCACCCGGCGGGGACCGAAGGTTACGAAAAGGCCGAAGTGACCGCGGGAGGCGTGGACACCGCGGAGCTTTCCTCGAAGACCTTCGAGGCGCACCGCGTCCCCGGGCTTTTCTTTATCGGCGAGGTAGTGGACGTGACCGGACACCTCGGCGGCTTCAATTTTCAATGGGCTTGGGCATCGGGATATTCGGCGGGTCAGTACGTTTGACTTGCAGTTTATCGAGGATCGCCTTGACGTAGTCGCGGGTCTCCGGAATGTCCGGGACCTTACCTGCCGCGTCCACCGTCCCAGGGCCAGCGTTATATGCTCCGAGAGCCTGCTCGAGGCTTCCTTTATACCGGTCGATCAACTGCTTGAGGTACTTCGTGCCGCCTTCGATATTCTGCCTGGGGTCGAACGGATCGCCCACGGCGAGTTGTTCCGCCGTTTCGGGCATGAGCTGCATCAGCCCCTGCGCCCCTTTGTCGGAAAGGGCACACGGCCGGAACGCAGATTCCTGCTCGATCACGGCGCGCACGAGGGCGGGCTGCAACTGTTCTGTTTTGGCAGCCGACTCGATGATCGGAGTCACGACGGCATCATCGATGGGGTCGCAGGGCGGCTGCGGGGGATGGCCCCCCGGCAATAGCCAGCTTCCCGCCGTCTTGGCCTGCTGCCGGATCGCTTCCTTCTGCCTGGCGACCGATTCGCGCTGCAATTCGGCAGCGGTCTTTGCAGGAGTCTCGGCCGCTTTCGGCGGCGGCGGCGTCGTCGGCGCCGGCGGCGTCTGCAGCGGCGTCTGCGGCGGCGTCTGCGCCAGCAGTCCGCAGGCAAAGAGAGCTACGACCCATCGCATCGGTTATGAGATCGGCAGGCGGGGTGGAGAAGTTTAGCCTGCATTGCTCATCGGGTAGACGTAGCCGGCAGCGGGGCTAAAGCCCCGCGCAGGTTGTAACCTGCCCCACATGGTGTGTGGACGCCTTGAGCGCGGGCCCCGCGGGGACGCGGATGGAACAATTCAGAAACAGAGGGGGGCTCAGATGAGCCGGCGCGCTTTCAAGCCCGCCTATCCGCGGCCGCCAACATTTCGGCAGAGAGCAGGACCAGGGAGATCCACAGCAGGTCGGCCACCAGCAGGTGCACGATCTGCATCCAAACCGGGGCCAGCAGCAGCAGGTTCACCGCGCCTGCCAGAATCTGCGCCGCCAGGAAACCCGCGACGAAGGCGGCAGTCCGGCGGGTCTCCTTTTGGCTGAATGCCCGCAGCGCGAAATAGAACAGCCAGGAGCCGCAAACAACGGCGAGCACCGGATGCACCCAGCGCAGGCGGACAAAAATGCTGGATGCCGAGTTGAAGTCCGCGGCCAGTCCCGCGGCCAGGGACGAGGCCGGAAAGAGCGTGTCGCCGAGAGCGGCAATCGCGCCGCTGACACCCAGGATCACGACCGCGGCCAGGCTGATCCCCACCAGCCGGGCGGTCCTGCCCCCGATGCGCAACCGCGGCCTTCCCCCGCCCCACCACGCCGTGAGCGTGAGGAAGGCCAGCAGCGTCAGCGTGTTGATCAGGTGCGTGGAAAGCGAGTACGCCCGGTTCGGCGACGCGTTCCTGGCCACGTGCTCCAGCAGGACCAGCGACGCGCCGAGCAGTGCCTCGGTCATCAGGAACACGGAGGAAAGCACTGCCCCGAGACGCGCCGGATGAGCCCTGGGGAACGCGCGAAAGGCCCAGACCAGCAGCAGGGCGACGAGCAGCAGATCGATACCGCTGGTCACCCGGTGCGTGAACTCGATGAGGGTGGCGATGGTGGGCGAATGCGGAGCGATCTGCCCCTGGCACAGCGGCCAGTGGTCGCCGCATCCCGCGCCGGAATCGGTGGCGCGCACGAAAGCGCCCCACAGCACCACGGCCACGTTATAGGCCAGCACGCTCCAGGCGTAGCGCGCAAAGACGGGGTCGCCGGCCACCTTCAGCGGTTGCCGGATTTGGGCGGTTGGCATCTGTACTCTCTCCATTTTAATTTCTATTGACACGACCGGCGGACCGGTGCTGCTTTTGCAGCATACGGTATGCGGAAAGACGGAAATCGGAACCTGAGCCGGCGGGAACGCCAGATCATGGACATCCTTTACCAGCGGGGACGCGCTTCGGCTTCGGAGATCCACCAGGCGTTGCCGGATGCGCCGACCTATTCGGCGGTACGGGCGAAATTGACCTTCCGACAGTCGCGCGGGATGCGGCGCGGCGGTCGGCTCTGCGGCACCTGGTCACTACGTTTTTCGAGGGGTCGGTGGAGCAGGCAGTGGCGGCCTTGCTCGATCTGCCCTCGCCGAACCTCACGGCAAAGGACCTGGACCGGATTTCCAGGATGGTCGAAGACGCAAGGCAGCAAGCGGAGAGAGGAGAGTAACTTATGTCGGGCACGGAAATCCTCGCGGCAAGCGCGTGGAAGGGGACCGTGGTTCTGGCGTTCGCATTCGCCGCTTCGGCGGCGCTGCGGCGGCAATCGGCTTCGATTCGTCATTTTCTCTGGATTGTGGCATTTGCGGCACTCCTGATTCTGCCGGCGGCGATGCAACTCGAGCCGCGTTGGAGCGTGGTGCGTGTGGCGACGGTCGCGGCGGACCCACTGCCGGAAGGCGGCGGCTTCGTGACACGAACCAGCGCCAGTATCCCTGCTCCGCACATTCCGTGGGTACTCTGGCTTTGGTCCATCGGACTGGCCGCGGCTGCATCGCGCTTTGCGGCGGGTGCGGTTCGGACCAGCCGGATGGCGCGCCGGGGCGAGGACTGGCGGGAGTGGGCGGGAATCCGCGTCCTTTTCAGTGAGGATGTCCCCGTGCCTCTCGCCTGGGGCCTGCGCAGGCCGGTGATTCTGCTGCCGGCGCACGCGCGCGAATGGCCCGAAGCCCGATTGCAGTCGGTGCTGATGCACGAGCGCGAGCACATCGGGCGGCGCGACCTTTTGTCGCACTGGCTGGGCCATGCTGCCTGCTCGCTGTACTGGTTCCACCCGCTGGCGTGGCTGGCACTGCGCGAGTTCCGCAAACAGCGCGAACGCGCCTGCGACGATGCGGTACTGGCCCGGGGAGTGGCAGCGCACGAGTATGCGGCGCATCTCGTCGACGTGCTGCGGGAGACGGCCGCGCGCCGTAACCGCTGGGCGCATGCGCCCGCCATGGCGGAGTCGTCCGATTTCGAATTGCGCGTGAAGGCGCTGCTCGACCGCGGATGCAACCACACTCCGCTCAACCGGCGAGCGGCCGCCGCAATCGCCGGCGCCGTGCTGGTGTGTGTCGCCCCCGTCGCCATGATCCACGCCCAGAGCGGGCGCGCGGCGCTGGCTGGAATCGTGACGGATCCCAGCGGAGCACGGGTTCCCGGATGCAGGGTGACCGCCGTTACGCCCGACCGGCAGCACGAAGAAGTTACCGCGGCCGACGCAGCAGGCGAATACGCCTTCGCCTCGATTCCCGCAGGCGAGTACACGCTCCAATTCCAGTCGAAGGGATTTGCTCCCGGCAATCTTCGGTGACGCTCGCGGCCGGTGCGGCGGTCCGCGCCGACATGCGGTTGGACGTCGGTCAGGTGTCCGAACATATCGCGGTGACCGGTCCGCCCAACGGAGCGCCGGCGCCGAAGATCGCAGGCACGCCGCAACGGATACGCGTGGGAGGTAACGTGTCGCCGGTGAAATTGATCCGGCAGACGCGGCCCGGGTTTCCGGCCGGGGCGCCCGAGGGTTCGGTGGTGATCCGGGCGGTGATCTCGACGGACGGAACCGTGCTCCACCCGGTGGTCGTGAACACGGTCGATGAGCGACTGGCAACGGCAGCGCTGGATGCAGTCAAGCAGTGGCTGTATCAGCCCACGCTGTTGAACGGGGACCCCGTGGAGACGGTAACCACGATCGTCGTGGACTTCCAACGCCAGCCATAACCCGGATGGATGTCGCAAAATACCGCGTTGATGGGGTTGCGCGGTGTAGTGCATTCCAATATCCTAAGGTTTCCGTTATGGCAGCTAAAACCCCAATCACGGTCGCTCACGGCGACGGCATCGGTCCGGAAATTATGAACGCCACGCTCCAGATTTTGGAAGCGGCCGGCGCGGCTCTCGAGATTGAGACCATCGAAATCGGCGAGAAGGTTTTTTTGCGTGGCAACACCGCCGGCATTGAACCGAGTGCCTGGGAGTCGCTGCTGCGGACCAAGGTATTCCTGAAGGCCCCGATCACAACCCCGCAGGGCGGCGGCTTCAAGAGCCTGAACGTGACCACGCGCAAAACGCTGGGGCAGTACGCCAACGTGCGGCCCTGTGTTTCGTACCACCCGTTCGTCGATACCAAGCACCCCGGCATGGACGTGGTGATCGTGCGTGAGAACGAAGAGGACCTGTACGCCGGAATCGAGTACCAACTGACTCCGGAAGTGACCTCGTGCATCAAGCTCATCTCCAGGCCGGGCAGCGAGAAGATTGTCCGCTATGGCTTCGAGTATGCGCGCCTGCACAACCGGAAAAAGGTCACCTGCTTCATGAAAGACAACATCATGAAGATGACGGACGGCCTGTTCCACAAGGTGTTCGACGAGATCGGCGCCGAGTATCCGGATATCCAGAAAGAAGTGTGGATCGTGGATATCGGCGCGGCCAAATTGGCGGACACGCCGGAGGCATTCGACGTCATCGTGATGCCGAATCTGTACGGCGACATTCTGTCGGATGTGGCGGCGCAGATCGCGGGATCGGTGGGACTGGCCGGGTCGGCGAACGTCGGGGAGCACTGCGCGATGTTCGAAGCGATTCATGGCTCGGCGCCGCGCCGCGCGGGGCAGAACCTGGCCAATCCTTCGGGCCTGCTGTTGGGGGCCGTGCTGATGCTGGTCCACATCAACCAGCCGGAGATCGCCGCGCGGGTACACAACGCCTGGCTGCGGACGATCGAAGACGGCGTTCACACCTACGATATTTTCACCGAGGGCGTGAGCACGCAGAAGGTCGGGACGAAGGAGTTTGCGTGCGCCGTGATCGCGCGGCTCGGACAAAAGCCCAACCGCCTGAAGCCGGTCACCTACGCACAGCGGCCGGAAGGCACCGCATCCACCCCGGCTTACAAAGGCGGGTCGGGCGTAGTCCCGAAGATGGAAATCAAGGGACTGGACGTCTTCGTGTACTGGCCGTCGCGCAATCCGAATGAACTGGCCGCGGCCATCGAGAAGCTCGTGGGCAGCGGACCGAAGCTGCAGATGATCGATAACCGCGGCGTGAAGGTATGGCCCGCGGGGCGCGCCGAGACGTTCTGTACGGACAGTTTCCGCTGCCGCTTCATGGCCGAGGGAACAGTCGCGATGGACCAGTTGATCGACATCCAGAAGCGAATTGCCGGCTCCGGCATCGAGATTGCATCGACCCAGACGCTGCGCGGCTTCGACGGCCAGAATGGTTTCAGCCTGGCACAGGGGCAGTAACCGGTGACCGCAACCAAACCTCTCGTCGCCGTCCTGATGGGCAGTAAGTCGGACTGGGAAGTAATGCGCCAGGCGTCCGAAATGCTGTCGAAATTCGGCGTCCCGCACGAGTGCCGGGTTCTTTCGGCGCACCGCACCCCGGTGGAGACGGCGGAATACGTCTCGCAGGCGGAACCGCGGGGCGTCGAGGTGCTGATCGCGGCGGCAGGCGGAGCGGCGCACCTGGCGGGTGTCTGCGCCGCCCATACGGTCCTCCCGGTTTTGGGAGTGCCTATGGAGAGCGCATCGCTGAAAGGTTTGGATTCGCTGCTTTCCACAGTACAGATGCCGGCGGGGATTCCCGTCGGCACCCTGGCAATCGGGACGCCGGGGGCACGGAACGCGGCCTTGCTGGCGGTGGCGATTTTGGCCGGACCGCGGCCGGAGTTGCGGGAAAAATTGCGGCAGTTCCGAAGCGAGCAGCGCGAAAAGATCCTCAAAGAGACGCTCAGTTAGCGGTGTGGCCCCTGACGCGTTCGTTGACAAAGAGCCGCGGCCGAAAGGAAGCGGGCCGTATTCAACGCGGCTAGCCGCTTGCGCGGGCGCCTTCGGCGCGGGGCAGGCCCGGAGGCCTACCCTGCCAGGTACGCGTGCAAGGCGGCGCGGACGGATTCCATTTCGCCGCCGTCGTGATATTTCCCCCGCGGCCAGAAAAACCCTTTCAATCCATCCTTCGGACGGCGTGGTACCACGTGAACATGGAGATGGGGAACGCTCTGGCTCACGCGGTTGTTGACGGCCACGAACGACCCGGCCGACTGAAGCACTTCCTCCATCGCGCGGCACAGCCGTTTCGCGTTCTCGAAGAGTGGGCCGGTGGTTTCGGGCGGGCAGTCCATCAGCGTGTCGTAATGCGCCCGCGGGATAAGTAGAGTATGGCCCGGGAAGAGCGGACGGTGGTCGAGAAATGCCACGAGATCGGCGTCTTCGAAGACGATCGGCGCCGGGACCTCGCCCGACGCAATGCGGCAAAACAGGCACCCGGCAGACATCCTTTCATCATCGCCCGAGGCTCCGGGAATGCAAAGTTCCGCGTGCTATGATGGGGTAGAAACATCCACACGGGAGGAAGAACCAATGGGTCCGCTGGGCTTGCAGGAGACGGTGTTTATCTTTCTCCTGGCGTTGCTCTTGTTCGGTCCGAAAAAACTACCCGAACTGGGGCGGACGCTGGGGAAAGCGATCACCGAGTTCCGCCGCGCGTCGAACGAACTTAAAGCCACGTTCGACCACGAGTTGAAGAGCCTGGAGCAGGAAAAGGAATCGCTGAAGGAAATCACGAACCAGTATCAGTACGACACGTACAATTACGACTATTCGTCGTATGAAACCAATTACGACGGTTCATACGGCTCTGAAAACTACGATTCCACTGCTTCCAACCCATCCACTACAAGCGCATCCGCACCTGAGGGCGCTGAATCACCATCAGCCGTTCACCCGGAGGGCACGATCGCTCACGGGTCCGAGCCGCATTCCGAAAACGGAGCGGGAGAACATCCCCATCCGCCGGAGGCCGGCCATAGCGATCACGCTTCCGCGCCGACTGAGCAAAAAGCATAGTTCATGAGTATTTCGGAAGAGAACCAGGGAGCGGCAGTTCCCGGCGCCGGTGCTGCGTCCGGCTCAACAGCCATTGGATCTGCGCTGGACAAAGTCCGCCGCCGTCTCGGAGGGTCGCAAGTCCCGCCGGCGCCGCCTCCGCCCCCTGGTGAAGATGGGGATGAAGAAGATGACGGGATGCTCCGTATGTCCTTTATGGAGCACCTGGAGGAACTGCGCAGCCGCATCCTGAAGGCCGTTGCGGGCGTCGGGGTCGCCGCTGTCCTCAGCCTGACGTTCTGTAACCAGCTTTGGACGTTCGTTTCGCGACCGGCGGTCGAGGCGTTGACAGCTCTCCACTACGAGCCGACCCTGGTCCAGGTCACGCCGATGGAATCGTTCAACGTGATCTGGTTCAAGCTGCCGATCCTTGTAGCCATTTTTCTGTCCTCCCCGTGGATCCTCTATCAGGTTTGGGGATTCATCTCGCCGGGACTGTACCGGCGGGAGCGTCGGTGGGCCGCGCCGTTTATTTTATCGGCAGCCGGTCTGTTTATTATCGGCGGAGTATTTGCGTATTTTGTAGTATTTCGCTTCGGCCTGACGTTTTTGTTGAGCATCGGCCAGGGAAATTATGTCCGGCCAATGGTTTCGATCAGCGAATATTTCGACCTGTTCGTAAACGTGGTTCTGGGCGTCGGCCTGGTATTCGAGATGCCTGTCCTGATTTTCTTTCTGACGCTCCTCAGGATATTGAGCCCCGCTTTTCTGCTGAAGCATAGCCGCTACGCCATCCTAGGCATCTTTATCCTCGCGGCGGTGATCACTCCCACCCCCGACGTCTTCAACCTGATGCTGTTTGCGACACCGATGTGCCTGCTGTTTTACGTGGGAATATTCGGGTCATATTTGCTCGTACTGCATCGTGAGGGCAGGAAATTCCCGTGGGCGAAGGTGATCAAAGTAGTAGTCCCCGTACTACTCCTTCTAGCGCTGGTAATATACCTGGCTATTACGCGGTACGGCTATAAAGTGGTACCAAGTTGGCCTTTTCTAGTGCATTAAGACCTTATTCACTATAGAAACAAATCGGGCAACGGTGTAACATCAGTCTTCCGCGTCGATCTCTGCACGAAGGGCTCGTTACACCAAACCGATGGACTTATATAAAGCGATCCAGGAACTGTACGCCGAAAAAGAGAAGCTCGAACGAGTGATCGCCTCGTTGGAGGAGTTGCAGCGGACAGCCGGAGTGGTTACGCCATTGCCCAAATCGATCAAGCGCCGGGGACGTAAGTCAATGAGCCCCAAGGAGCGCGAAGAAGTTTCGGCGAGGATGAAGCGCTACTGGGAAGGCCGCCGGACGGGTGACGGTTCAAACAACGGGGACGGCGAAGGCCGCTGACGGTGATTGGTCCCCGCAAGCAGCGATCTGCTATATTGTTAATACCGTTGGATCTGTGTGGGCGAGTAGCTCAGCTGGGAGAGCACGGCGTTCGCAACGCCGGGGTCGTGGGTTCGAATCCCATCTCGTCCACCATTCGCCAAATCTGCCTTCACTGATTTTTTCCTGATCGATAATCCCAAGCGAACAAACCTTGATTTACCGCCGAGACGCCGAAGAATACATTTTTCGGATTTTTCCCGGCGTCTCGGCAGTGAATCAGCCGCGCCGCCTCCATTCAGTTTCATCGCCTGGGTAGGCCCGGAGGCCTCCCTACTGTTTGATATCATACGGTTTCGGAGGTTCAGACGATGAAGGTCACGTTTTGGGGCGCCGCGGGCGGTGTGACGGGGTCGATGCACCTGGTCGAAAGCGGCGGCAAGCGGTTCCTCCTGGACTGCGGATTGAATCAGGGCCGCCGGAAAGATACCGACCGGAAGAACCGCAATCTGCCGTTCGACGCCGGGACAATCGATGCGGTGGTGCTCTCGCACGCCCATATCGATCACAGCGGCAACCTTCCCACTCTGGTTAAGGACGGCTTCTCGGGACCGATTTACAGCACCCCGGCAACCATCGATCTGTGCGGCTGGATGCTGCGGGACACCGCGCACATCCAGGAAAAAGACGCCGAATTCCTCAATAAGCGGATCGAAAAGCGGAAATCCATGGGGTTGGGGAACGGACCGGTGGAACCCCTTTACACCATGGCGGACGCCGAAAAGACGCTTCCGCTGTTCCACCCGGTGGCCTATCACTCACCCCAGGCGTTGACGGAGAACCTGACGTACGTCCCCTATGATGCGGGCCACATCCTCGGCTCGTCTTTTGTGGTGCTTCACAGCGCCAATGGCGAAGGCCGCATCCGGCTGCTGTTTTCGGGCGACGTGGGCCGCCCGGGGCTGCCGATCATCCGCGACCCCGAGCCGATGCAGCCGGCCGAATACCTGATCCTGGAAAGCACCTACGGCGGGCGCCTGCACAAGAATATCGGGCACGTAATCGATAAGCTGGAAAACGTAGTCAACCGGACCGCGCACCGGGGCGGGCGGATCATCGTCCCCTCGTTCGCAGTCGGCCGCACACAGCAACTGGTCTTGCTGTTGCACCAGTTGGCCAACGAAAAGCGCATTCCGAACATCCCGATTTTCGTGGATAGCCCGCTGGCGGTGAACGTCACGGACGTACATCGCTCGCACCCCGAGTGCTTCGACGAGGAGACCCGCGCCTACCTGCAGAACGGGGAAGATCCGTTCGGGTTCAGGCGCCTCCAGTACGTCCGAACGGCCGAGGAATCGAAGAAGCTCAACGACCTGCACGTTCCTTTCGTGGTGATTTCGGCATCGGGAATGGCCGAGCAGGGGCGCATCCTGCACCACCTTCGGAACGGCATCGAAGACCCCCGCAACACGATCCTGATCACGGGTTTCCAGGCGCAGGATACGCTGGGGAGAAAACTGGTTGAAAAGTGTCCCGAGGTCCGGGTGTTCGGAGAGCCGATGAGGGTCAGGGCTGAGGTCGCCAGCCTCGACGAATTGAGCGCCCACGCCGACCAGCGGGAACTTCTGGACTGGGTCAGGCCGCTGGCGAAAGGCTTGCGAAAGATATTTTTGGTACACGGAGAGCCGCTCCAGGCACAGACGCTGTGCGGTCTGCTGCATGCGGAGTTCGGGGTCGACGTGGCGGTTGCATCCCCGGGCGACTCCTTCGAGCTGGTTTAGACGAAACCGAAACACCACGCCGCTCCATCTATACTGAAAGGAAGTACGTTAGTACCAAAGGAGTTTGTGTGAGTCCAATAACGAGCAGTTCGCAGCCTGAACCGCAGCGTTCGGGCCTGATGACCGCCCTGGTGGCAGGAGCCCTGATCGCGCTGGTGGCCGCCAACATCTATCTTTTTGTCCAGATATCGAATGTCCGCGGCGACATGGCGAAGCTCCGCGATACCCTCACGACCGAAATCGGCAACCTGCGGGATGCTTCGTCGGTCACGACGAATTCGCAGATGCGGCATATCGAGACGCTGAAGGAGGAATTGGAATCGGCCCGCGAGCAGGCGCGGTCGTCGGCCAGCCAGGTGAAAGCCGAAGCGCAGGCCAATGTCGATCGGATCGGGAAGCAACTCGCTGCCGAGCAGGCTAAGATCGCTCAGCAGAGCGCCGAGCTTACCAACGTGAAGAGCGATGTCAAGCAGGTGGCCAGCACCGCCGATGCAAAGATTGCCGGCGTATCGTCCGATGTGGGGACGGTGAAGACGCAGGCGGCGGCGACGCAGGCCCAGTTGGAGAAGACGATCGGCGAGTTGAAATCCGTGACCGGTGATCTGGGCGTCCAGAGCGGACTGGTTGCCACCAACGGCCATGAACTGGCGGCCCTGAAGCTGAGGGGCGAACGCAACTATTTCGACATCAAGCTGCCGAAGACGAAGCAGCGGCAGCGCGTGGCCGATATTACGCTCCTGCTGAAGAAGACCGACCCGAAGCACAACCGCTACACCGTCGAGGTGATGGCGGACGACAAGCTGACCGAAAAGAAAGACAAGAACATCAACGAGCCCGTGCAGTTCTACACCGCCAAGGGCGGACACATCCCATATGAGCTCGTGATCAACCAAGTGCAGAAAAACATGATTGTCGGCTATCTCGCGACGCCTAAAGAAATTGCGTCGCGGTAATTCATGTGGGGCAGGCCTCCCGGCCTGCCCGGTTTTATAAAGTCAAAAGCGAGCAGGCCGGGAGGCCTGCTCCACCGGCGCCGCTTACCCTTCGTCGTCCGTTTTCTCCACCAGTCGGTCCACGTGCATATCGTAGATGGCGAGTTTGCCGTGTCTGTCGCTCTGAAAATAGACGCGCTGGCTATCGGGCGAGAAGCGTGGGGCTACCAGTTCGGGGCGGCTTGATTTGTGCTCGCACAGCGTTAATTCCCGCTGCGCTACGCGCGAGAGCAGCAGCAGGTACGGAGAACCCACGTTCCGGCTCGCTCCCACAAAAACCGAAGCGTTGTGATTGAAGCCGAAGCTCGCGAACTGGCTGGTCTTGGCTATGAGCTTGTCCGCGTTGGTATCGGGTGTGTGCTCCCGGATCGTGTTCAGTTGCGTGTGGTCTTCGGGAAAGTTGAGGTAGAGAACCGTTTTGCCGTCGGGGGCCCAATCCGCGGGCCCGATGCGCCCGGAGGCCATTTTTAATTTGCGGTTTTGCTGACCGTCGGAATTGACCAGCCAGAAAGCCTGCTCGCTTTGCCGGTAAAGGATCTGGGCGCGCATGGGCCGCGCGATGGGATCCGTCATGGGGAACGGCGCCTCCACTACAGTCCGCGCGATTCCCTGCCCCAGCGTGACCATGCGCAACCGCGAGTTGTCCGACCGCGACTCGCAAAACGTGGCGTGCGTTCCATCCGGTCCGACGCTGAGCCCGTGCAGGCGCTCCCACCCATCCGGCACCGTGTATAGCTGCTTTTCACGGAGAGCACCAACCGCCACCACGTAAAGCGTCCGCCCGGCGAAGAAGCAAAACGACCGGTTGTCCGGCGTCAGGGTGAGGCTTGCGGGATCGAGATCCTCGACTTCGGTGAGTTGCTGGATCTGGGCGTTCTTGAGGTCCATCCGGAACACCTGCTGCGATCCGGTGCGGTCGCAGCTATAGAGCATCCAATTGTTGTTGCGGGAGATGGCCCGATTGTACGAGGGAGGCAGGATCGCGGTATGGGCAGGATCCGTGAGCCGGAAAACGTTCAGTTCGGTGGCCGGATCGGAGTAGCGCTGCGACTCCGGCGGGAACACCACGCGTTTGCCGCGCTGAGCCCACAGCCTCGCGGCTCCGACACCGCCAAGCAGCAGGGAACGGCGCGAGAGGCCGCGCAGGGAGCCCATATCCCTCGATGGTAGCAGTAGTGCACAGTGGAACGCTTCGTGCTTCTTGCCTGAGTGCCAGAGCGGGGTTTAGCCCGTTTTGCCCGCGAGTCGCCGGCCGGAGGGAAAGGCCGTCAGGCCGGCGAATGGCGTAGACGCGCCACGAACTTGGGGCGGGCGCTCCGGAGGTGTCGCAGGGTTTTCGCCTTTTCCCCTGCTTGCGGAACCGCGGGGACGTTAAAGCGTCCTTGAGAACGGGCCCGTGGGACCGGCACCATGGAATCCGGGGCGCCCGCCATCAGCCAAGCGCCAGCGCCGCAGCCACAGCAATTCCAGCGCCCAGAATCGCATCGGCCGCATAGTGATAGCGGCCAACAACCGCGCCGAAGGCGATTCCCACCGCGACCGCCAGGAACAGCAAGCCCGCCGGAATCGAAATCGTCAGAATCACCAGGGCGGACGCCAGGGAGGACGCCACATGGGCACTGGGGAACGTGTTCATCTGGATGCTGGCTCCGCGGAGGATCCAGAGGTTAAAGCGCCGGATCGGGCCGGCCACCGGATCGTAATCCTCCGCCCCTACAAGGGACCGCGGAGGCAGCGTCTGTATGAACGGGACCATCAGATAGCAGGCATAGGTGGCTGCCAGGACAATCGTCCAGAAACGGTCGGCCTGTCCCCGGGCGTGCAAAAGATACAGGGTCCCGAAGGCCGCCGGCACCATGGGATAGCAGAAGAGATACGCCAGTTCCCAGGAGGCGAGCAGCATTCTACCCGGACGGCTGACCGAGAGGCGGGACGCGAACGGCAGGACGATGCGGCGATCCATCGCCAGCAGCTTCTTCTGCAGCTTCTCATCCGGTGAGGTGAAGAATTGCCCGGCCTGCCAGTAGACCATCAGCACTAGGGCGGCGGGCAGCCAATCGCGGAGCACCGGCGGCCCTACCGCGGCTACCAGCAGAGTCGCCGCAATGGCTGCGGCCGCGAACCCGCACACGATGGCTCTGCGCCGCGCCGGAAGCCCGCGCAGCCATGCGAGAGCCGCGAGAAACGCGAAGACGACGAGGTCGATCCACTCCGAGGCCCGCATTCCGATAGAATAGCGTCCTGTGACCTCTTCAGCGGCACCCAGCCGGACGGCCCTGTCCCGGACGGAGTGGCGAGTCCTCGCACTGCTCGTTTTCTCCGCGTTCCTCAACTACGTGGACCGCGCGAACCTGTCGGTGGGCGCAACCGACATCCAGCGGGAGCTGCATCTCTCGGACTATTCCCTCGGACTTCTCGGGTCGGCCTTCTTCTGGACCTACGCCGCCTTCCAGTTATTCGTCATCGCGGGATGGCTGGTGGACCGGTTCAACGTCTGCTGGGTTTACGCCATCGGTTTTTTCATCTGGTCGGGCGCAACCGCAGTCACGGGAGCCGCCCAGGCCTTCGCGGTGCTTTTCGCGCTGAGGTTGCTGCTGGGGATGGGCGAATCGGTCGCCTATCCAGCCTATTCGCGCATTCTTGCCAACAACTTTCCGGAGCACCACCGCGGATTCGCCAACGCGCTGATCGACGCGGGGACCAAGGCAGGCCCGGCACTGGGAACGCTGCTGGGCGGCTTGCTTATGGCGAAATACGGGTGGAGACCCTTTTTCCTGGCGCTGGGGTTGTGCAGCTTCCTGTGGCTCATCCCGTGGATCCTGTGGATGCCGCGCGGCAAGGGGGTGGCTGCCCGCACCGATCGCGCGAGCGATGCGCCCAGCATGATGGCCCTGCTGCGCCATCGCGCCGTGTGGTTCAGCGCCATCGGACTGTTCTGCTCGAACTACTTCTGGTATTTCCTGATCACGTGGCTGCCGGCGTACCTGGAAAAGGAGCGCCATTTCGACAAGGCGAAGATGGCGGTGTTCGGTTCGCTTTCTTTTATCGCGGTGGCGCTGGCGAGCGTGGCGTCCGGGTGGATCTCCGATCGCCTGATCGCGCGCGGCCATACGCCGACCCGCATACGCAAGTCCTTCGCCGGGCTGGGACTGACATTTTCGACCATCATCCTGCCGGTGGCGGTGATCAAGAACGACAACATTGCGATGCCGCTGCTGGTGCTGGCCTGCATCTGCTTCGGCTTCTACACGGCGAACGTTTTCGCCATCACCCAGACCATGGCAGGACCGCGCGCGGCTGGGAAATGGACGGGCCTGCAAAACGGAGTTGCCAACCTCGCGGGGGTCGCGGCGCCGTGGATCACGGGCGAACTGGTGCAGCGCACGGGGCAGTTCTACCTGGCGTTCGTGGTTGCGGCGGCGGTGGTGCTGGCCGCGGCGGCGTGCTTCGTCTTCGGAATCGGCCCCATCCGGCAGGTTCAGTTTCAGGGCGACTGACGCACGCGCTAAATCTCGAAATGCAGCCGGATCGAGAAAACGTGCACCGGGCCGCGGTCCTGGTTATACGCCGGATTCACAATGAACTGATAGTCGGGCGAGACGGAGAACGGCTTGCGGATGTTCACGCGGTAGTATGTCTCGAAGACCGTCTCCGGCGCGTAGCGCGGCAAGCGGCCGTCTCCGATGATGAAGCCGTACCCCCCGCGCGCCAGGTACGACGCGTGATCACCGGAAATGCCGTTCACTGCCATCGCTACTCCCAGGCTGTCGTCCTGCCGGCGCCAGCGATTGCCCTGGAGGGAGACTCCCCCGCTCACCGTGCGGTCGATCTCGGTGAACGCCCAGGACTCGGTCTTGCCGTCGTTCCAGCCGAGGCGCAGAAACACGCCGGCATCGGACGAAATCTGCTGCTCCACATTAAGGCCAAACCCGTACTTGATTGTGTCGGGCCGCCGGGTCGCGACAATGTCCTGCGCGGCGAGCCGGTAAGTCCCCATGTTGGCGCGGTTCACGAAAGCCAGGGCGCGGACCGTGCCCCCTTTCGAGTATGCGTATTGCACTTCAAAGGTGTCTCCCCGGCTGGCGGCAAAATGATAGTCGAGGTTCGGACCGTTGGCCGTGACCGGTTCGAGAAAGCTGCCCACCCGGAAGACCGCGGGACCGGCCGTCAACTCCTGCACGACCCCGATCGTGTAGCCGCGCACATCGGCCGGGTAGTCCCACGCGCCGTTATAGATGATCGACCAGTTCATGAACTGCGTTCGCGGATCGTGGCTGTAAGCGTTTTGATCGAAGAAATCGGTCGCGGCGAACTTGCCGGCGATCCACCGGAAGCAGCGGTACTTCTGCGCAACGTACAGGCGTGCCAGGTACGGTGTGGGCGTGGGGCTTCCAACCCTCGGAATCTCGCCATTCGTAAATCCCGCGATGCCTGCCACGTTGCTGAAACCCTGCCCGCCTGCAAGTTCGGGATTCACATCCAGTTCGGTGCCGCGGTAGCGAAGAGTGAGAAAGAACGTGGCCGTCAGGCTGGTGTCGGTTTCCCAGACGGGCCGGAGGCTGTTCCTTCCCATGTACGGCGAATGAAACGGCGGATGCGTCTGCGTGATGGTGGTTGCCTGCGCGTGGACTTCGTCCTCGAGTTGCTGGGCTGGCGCCGCCAGCGCGAGGCAGATCAGCAGCAGCCATCGCATGTTTTATCCCCGGATCGATGTCCAGACCATCATCACGGTGAGGACGATCATGATGACGACGGTAGAGCCGCCGATCAGGTTTGCCCACCGGCCGTTCTTCATGTCCTCCATCAACCCCTTGCGGTTGACGAGCGTGAGCATGAAGACCAGGACGAACGGAATCAGGACGCCGTTCGCCACTTGCGACAGCAGGATCACTTTCATCAGGGGCAGGCGCGGGATCAGCACGCAGCCGGCCCCTAAGACGATGAGGACGGTGTAGAGCGAGTAGAAAATCGGGGCCTCGAAAAACCCGCGGTCCACACCCGATTCGAAACCGAGGCCTTCACAAACGTTGTAAGCCGTCGCCAGCGGCAGAATGGCGGCGGAGAGCAGCGCCGCATTGACCAGCCCGACCGCGAACAGGATGGACGCGAATCGCCCGGCGAACGGCTCGAGCGCCATCGCCGCCTGCGCCGCGTCCGATATGTCCCGATGTCCCGACTGATGGAGGGTCGCCGCACAGGCTACCACGATGAAAAACGCGACTACGTCCGTGATGACGCAGCCGAGAACCACATCCCATTTAACGAGGCGGTACTCGCGCCGGGAGACGCCTTTCTCGACGAGCGAAGCCTGGAGATAGAACTGCATCCAGGGGGTAATCGTCGTTCCGATCAGGCCCACGATCATGGTGACGTATTCCGGCTCCGGACGCCACTCGGGGACCACCGTTTTGACAAACGCCATGCCCCAATCGGCGTGCGACATCAGCGCCGAGATGGGGTACGCGAAATAGATCAGGGAAAACACGATCAGGGTCCGCTCCACCGGCTTGTAGGACCCGCGAACGATCACCAGCCACACAAGTGCCGCGCCGATCGGCACGCAAATATACTTGCTGATCCCAAAGATCCCCATCCCCGACGCGATGCCCGCGAATTCGGCGATGATGTTGCCTAGGTCCGCCACCGAGAGCACCAGCATCGTAAAGAACGTGATGCGCAGGCCGAATTCTTCGCGGATGAGGTCCGAGAGGCCCTTGCCGGTGGCCACCGCCATCCGGCCGGCCATTTCCTGCACCACGATCAGCGCGATGGTGGTTGGGACCAGCGTCCAAAGCAGCGAGTACCCGAATTTAGCGCCCGCCTGGGAATAGGTGAGGATGCCGCCGGGATCGTTATCGACGTTGGCTGTGATAAACCCGGGGCCGAGAATGGCGAAGAGGGCTACCAGACGGTATCGGAGCACACTGACACCGAAGGTGCGGCGCGGGTGCTTCACGGAGATGTCGCGTCCGGTATCCTTCGTCATGTCTTATGCCGTCTGTCATGGGGGGTAGGGCGCGATGACGCCAAACCCCTACATTGTAGCCCGGACGGCCACAAAACGGCATATGACTCGATTGATTTTGGGGAGCTTAGGGCTTAGTTCGGGCGGCGGCGAACGAGCCACGGCTCGAAAGCGCCGGGATTCTCGAGAATCTCCGCTTCCAGTTCCTGGAACTGAGCCTCGACAATCAACCTCTCGATGGAAGCCCCAAGCGATTCGTCGCGGGTCTCCAGGCGCTTCTGTTCGATCAGGGCCAAAATCGCCCCGTAGAGTTCAAGACGGTCTGCCGTGCTGCTCATAACCGCGACCTCCTAATTCAATAGACGAAATCGCACGGCGGAAGTTGCACGGAATTCGACCTTAGATTTTATCCAACGGCCAATTGCGGGCGGCGCAGCACCTCGCTATCCTGCGGTAAATGATTAGATTAGGGGTCGTAACGGCAGCGCTCGCGGTCATAGTACTAGGCCAGGGCCAGAGCGCCTCCTGGCAGGGCATTCTGAAAGACAATGCCGGCCATCCCCTCGCCGGAGCGCGCATCGGGTTGACACTCTCGGGCCACTCGCTGGAAAGTCGTACCGATGCGGCCGGGGCATTTGATTTCGCAAACATCACACCGGGTAAATATTCGGTTGCAGTGCGATGGAGCGGCGGCGGGGCGGAAGCGAGTATCGACATATCGCCGGGCGCCCGCCGCAGTGACGACCTTGCG
Organism: Bryobacterales bacterium; assembly: GCA_963796485.1. GTDB lineage: Bacteria > Acidobacteriota > Terriglobia > Bryobacterales > Bryobacteraceae > CAWCDJ01. The sequence goes on along the minus strand of CAWCLV010000001.1, from coordinate 568,185 downwards.
CTCACCGCGGAAGGCGCCCTGGTTCTTCATCCCGCGTCGGGCGCGAATACGGGAGAATCGACGGGCGGGGAACAACTCTCCAGCCGCCAGGTTTCGGCGCTTCCGCTGAATAAGCGGGACTTCAGCCAGTTGCTCCTGCTCGCGGCCGGAACTCAGACCGACGCCAATGGCGCGGCGAACTTCACGCAGCAGTATACGATCAACGGACAGCGCGGCACCGCCACCGTTTTCGCCATGGACGGGATCGACACCACCGACGCCGAAATGGGCGGCGCTACCTTTTCCAACTTCAACGTGGATGCCATCCAGGAGATCAATTCGAGTTCGGGAGTGTTGCCGGCATCGATCGGCCACGGGGCCGCGGGATACACGGAAGTGATCACGAAGAGCGGCACCAACGACCTCCACGGCAGCGTTTTCGAGTTCGTCCGCAACGCCGCGTTCGACGCCCGCAACTTCTTCGACAGGCGTTCGGTGGCGCAACCCGGCCGCATCCCGCCTTTCGCGCGCAACGAATTCGGATTCACCACCGGAGGGCCGCTCCGGCGCAACCGCACCTATTGGTTTGGGCAATACCAGGGATTCCGGCAGGTGCTGGGCACCACGCAGGTGCTGCCCGTGCCGACGGCGCAGGAGCGCCTGGGATTCGACACGACCGCGTTTCCCGGCGATGTCCTGACAGTGCCGGTGGATCCCAGAATCGCCCCCGTGCTGGCGCACTATCCACTGCCCAATGACCCCACCGGGCCTTACGGCGCCCGGACCTATGCGATCTCGTCGAAGATCCGTACCAGCACCGATCAGTTCTCGACGCGCATCGATCATCGCCTCTCGGATAAGGCCCGCCTCTTCGCGCGATTCAACCTGAATAACGTCGATGGCCCGCTGACGAATCCAAGCCAGACGGCGATCGATCCCTCTTTCGCGGTCCCGTTCTTCGATCACCAGCGGAACTTCGGGCTGACTTATTCGAGGACGGCATCGGCGCGATTCGCCTGGGAGTCTTCGATCGGCTTCGTGCGCTCGACTCCGAATTTCCCGACCATCAACCGCACGCAACCCGCGCTGAACTTCGCGGACGCGCTCTACGAAGGATTCAACACGCCGGCGGGATCGATCATCGCCTCGTTCGGGAACCTCTTTCAGTTCCGCCAGAATTTCACTTGGGTGCACGGCACGCACACGTTCAAATTCGGCGCCGAAGCGCGGCTGAATCGCGATACCACCCTTTTCGGCACGGCCCCGAACGGCGCTTATACGTTCGGCGGCGGGGCCGCGTACTCTCCGGTCGGGATCCGTTCCCGCAGCGGCCTGCACGACATCCGCCCCGGCGACCTCCTGCCGGATTCGTTAACCGGGCTGCTGACCGCGACTCCTTTTTCCTACACCATCACGGCCGCACCGCCGCTTTTCGCGCAGGGAGACCACATGGGCAACAGCGCGGTGCGGCGCGAGGCGTACAACTTCTATTTCCAGGACCTTTGGAAGGTTTCGCCGCGGCTCTCCATCAACTATGGGCTGCGCTACGAAGTGAACACGCCCATCCGGGAGGGCGCGGACCGCACGTCGGCTGTGGTCTTCGAGGATGCCTCCGGGCAGCGCGTGGACGGCGAAACCCCCGGCGCCCGGGCGCGCTTCCTGATCAATACCAAACCGGCGTACCCGATGGACTGGAACGGTTGGGGGCCGCGGCTGGCAATCGACTGGCGGCTGGACGGTCGCACGGTCTTTCACGCGGCGGGCGCAATCACCACCATTCTCACGAATGTCTGGCAGGACAACCTGGTGACCGGCGGTTTGCCCTACGTAGTGGCTCCGCTGATGACGGCGCAACCGGGCCACCCGGTCCCCTTTCAAAATTCGGCCGTTAGCGTCTCGCTGCCGGCAGTCTACAGCGTCTCCGGGGCCCCGATCTTTAGCACCGGAAAATCGACGGACGTAACCCCGGGCACCCAGATGGACGTGCTGCGGTACGAACGCGACCTCGCGGCGCTCGCCGGCAGCCAGCAGCCGCAACCGCTCACGGCGACGGAAATGGCCCACAACTTCCGCAATGGCTACATCGGAACGTACACCGCGGGAGTGGAGCGGCAGGTGGGCGACGTGACGGCGAGCGCGAACTATGTCGCCACCGTTGGAATCGGGCTGGCGCGCATCGATTCGCCGAACGGCTACGGCGGTGCGGAAGGAGCATTTGCGCCGTACGCGGCGGAGGGCTACGGACCGATCATGGTCATGACGAACCGCTCTCACTCCACCTACCACTCGCTGCAGACCTCCGTCCAGAAGAATTCCCTGCGGGCGGGGCTCGGACTCCAGGCGAGCTACACCTTCAGCAAGTCCCTGGACGACGCCAGTTCCGTACTCTCCGGATTCGTCTCCGGTTCGTCCGGAACCGTGCTGCAAACCGCTCCGCAGAATCCGCGCGATCTCGCGCAGGAAAAGGGGCTCTCCACCTTCGACGTGACACACGCGTTTTCACTGAGCGCGATCCAGCAGTTGCCGCTCGCGCACGCGCCCGTTTTCCGAAGCCTGGGCCGGAAGGCAGCGGAGGGATGGCAGGTATTGGGCCTCGCCTCGCTCGCCACCGGTTCGCCGTTCACCGTGTATTCCGGGATTCAACAGACCGCGGCGGGGTCGACCGGCGCGGACCGGCCCGATCAGGTCGCGACGCCCGTGCTCACGACCACCCGCACGGTCCGGGAGGACTACTTCGGTCTGGGCGCGAACAACGCCTCGTACTTTTCGATTCCGATCAACGTGGCCGGCGGGACCGGGCCAAATCAGGGCCGCTTCGGAAGCCTCGGGCGCGATACGTTCCGCGGCCCCGCCTTCCACAACTTCGACCTGTCATTGATCAAGGACACGATGATCGGACCGGCGTCGAACCCGGAGCGCGTGGCGCTGCAATTCCGGGCGGAGTTCTTCAACGTGTTCAACATCGTGAATCTCGGGTTGCCGGCAAATATCGTGCTGGGTCCGGGATTCGGCGTCATCAGCAGGACAGCCGGGCCGTCGCGTCAGATTCAGCTGTCGCTGAAAGTGCTGTATTAACGGCTTGAGGACTTCGCACGCAAACTCGTGATAATAGGATTAGGAGGTGCTATTATCTTGAAACGAGTTTTTCTGCTCGCGTTGGTAACGGCCCTCCCGGTTCTGGCCCAGGATATCGCCGGCGATTGGATCGGCACTCTCCACGCCGGAAGCGCGAACTTACGTATTCTCGTGCACATCGCCAGGGGAACGGATGGCGCCCTGAAGGCCGACATGGACAGCCTCGATCAGAATGCCAAGGGTATCCCCATCAGTTCCATCGTACTGAAGGAAAACAAGCTGACCTTCACTTCGACGGCCGTCCACGGCTCTTATGAGGGCACGGTAAATACGGAGCGTACTGCCATCGAGGGCACGTTTACACAAGGCGCCCCGCTGCCCCTGAATTTCAAACGAGCCGGCACGGTGGATCGAGCCGCGCCTCGGCGCCCCCAAAACCCGACGAAGCCCTATCCCTACCGCGAAGAGGACCTCACCTATGAGAGTCCCGCCGCCGGCGTCAAGATAGGGGCCACCCTGACTATTCCAAACGGCCGCGGCCCGTTCCCCGCAGTCGTATTAATCACCGGTTCGGGCCAGCAGGATCGCGACGAAAGCGTGCTGGGCCACAAGCCATTCCTGGTGCTAGCCGACTACCTGACCCGCAAAGGCTTCGCGGTGCTGCGTTCCGACGATCGAGGCATCGGCAAATCGGGCGGGAACTTCGCTTTGTCGACCAACGCCGACTTCGCGAACGATACGGAGGCGGCGATTGCATACTTGAAGACCCGGCGCGAAATCGACCCGAATCATGTAGGCCTCATCGGCCACAGCGGAGGTGGCATCATTGCGCCAATGGTGGCCGCACGCGACCGAAAGGTAGCTTTCGTCGTGTTGATGGCCGGGCCCGGTGTTCGGGGGGACCAGGTGATTGTCGACCAGGTCATCGCTGCAGCCGAAGCGGAAGGCGTCTCCCACGCTGCCGCAATCGAAGAGGGCAAGACGCAGCGGCGGGTCGAGGACGTGATCATGCAGGGGCACAACGATGCTGCGCTCAAGGAAAAGCTGAGGCCGATTCTTGGAGCGAAAACAGACGCCGTTGTGCCACAGTTCACGACGCCATGGCACCGCGAGTTTCTCTCTTACGACCCCGCGGCGGCCTTGCGCAAGGTATCGTGCCCGGTTCTGGCGATGATCGGGCAAAAGGATGTGCAGGTTTTGCCTAACGTGAATCTTCCGGCGATCCGAAAGGCGCTGCAAGAGGGTGGCAACAAGCGCTTTGAGGTCGTTGAAATGCCCGGTTTGAATCATCTGTTCCAGACCGCCAAAACCGGCGCCATCAGCGAGTACGGGAAAATCGAAGAGACTATTTCCCCGTTAGCTCTGGAGAAGATCGCCGGCTGGATCACGACTGCCATTTCCAGTTACCCGCGGATTCCTCCAACGAGGCAGTAGTAAGGGCGGCCCGATCACGCCCGAAGCTGCTTGTTCAAGTGCGACGGAAGCACGCCCTGGTTGTAGCGCCAGTGGATCGCGCCCAGATACACGATGTCGTAGTACTCCACGCTCCAGGTGGCGAAATCGGCCGTGGAGGTGAACGAGGCGGGAAGCGAATCGATGAACGCCCCCGGGTTATATGGCACTCCCGCCTTCGCGGCGATGACCATGGATTCGTGATAGCTGTGCATCCCGCCGCCCACCAGGTAGCCGATGATCGCCAGCGTGTACTGCTTCAGCAACTCGCCCGCGCCGAGGCCGCCGAAGGCGAATGCGGCCTGTATCAGGCTCCCGGTGGTGCCGGAGATGCCGGCCCCGAAAAGCAGGTTGCGGACATCCAGGTCATCGTAGTAGGCGTCGGCCTCGTCGTGGCGTTTCCGGTTGACGTCACGGACAAACATATCGACGCCGCGGTTGCGGCTCTGATCGATGGTTCCGACCTTTGAGGAATCCGAACCGGGCACCGTGCCGGCAACATTGGTCGCGGCGGCACGGCCGGGAGCGTTGGCGCGGCCGCGGCGGTCCTTGTCGTCGAACCAGTCGCCGCGCAGCATGGGACCCCAGTGTTCGTACGGCGTCGTCGCCGTTCCGCCGATTTTCGGCAGCACTTTTCGCCCGACCGCGTCGTGCACGGCCAGCTTCTGCTCGAGGCGCCCCGTGGAAAGAATATCGACGATGGCATTGAATACGTCCACCGGGCGCAGGTTCTTCTTGTCCACCTCGGAGATCCGGCCGAAGCCCTTGCCGCCGCCCGTGAAGAAATAATGGCCGATCTCGTCGTAGACAATCTTCGTGGTGCGCTCGTTATCCCGGAAGAAGGCCATGGTCAGGTATCGCTTCACACCCGTGCTCACGGCGCCTACGGCTGTCGCGGTGTAGCCCGCGTTGCGCAGCGCGAAACCGCCGAGCAGCGATTCCACCACGCGGCGGCGCTGCTGGCTGACGTTGCTGTCGTAAGGCTTGATGCCTCCAACCGAGCGCCAACTGGTGTGTTGGCCGGTGAGGGCGTACACCACCCGCTCGCCCAGTATGCCCCACGGCACGTAGCTCTCTTCCTTGGTTCGAGGGAGCTTGCCGTTCGGAGCGTTGAGCTCTGTGTAACCGCGGGGATCGGAAAGACTGCGAATGAGAAAAATGGCCATTCCGGGAAGTATATCAGCAGCCTTTTCAGGCTAACGGCAGCCTGGCGGATTGCCACGCGGCCAGTCCGCCCGCCATCTCGATCAGGTTCGTGATTCCGTGCTGGTGCAGGATGCTCGCGGCGATCGACGAGCGGTAGCCGCCGGCGCAATGAACCACGATGCGGCGATCCCGCGGGATTTCGGAAATGCGCTCCTGCAGGTGATTCAGCGGAATGCTCACGCTCCCGGCGATGTGCCCGGCCGCCCACTCGCGCGGAGTCCTGACGTCCAGGACAAGGGGTGCCTCCCCGCCCGCCAACTCCGCCCCGATATCCGGCGCGCTGCCGCGCTCGGTAGACCACACCAGGTCGTGCCGCCCGGCAAGGGCTGCCATCCCATTCCGCAGGTACCCTTTGACGTGATCGAAACCTATCCGGCCCAGACGCAGCGCGGCCTCCTGTTCGCGCCCGGGCTCGGCGACGATGACGATGGGCCTGGAGCGGTCCAGAACCGTGCCGGCCCATGTGGCGTACTGTCCGCCGAGTCCGATATTGATGCTGCCCGCGAGGTGCCGGGTGGCGAACTCGGAGGGCTCGCGAACATCGAGAACCTGCGCACCCGCATCTCCCATCGCCAGAACTTCGTCGAGTTCGATGGGACGGAGGACCTCCTCGAGATTCCTGTCGAGCGAGGCGCGCTCGCGCGTGTTGAGGATAGCGTCGTATGTGAAGTATGGAGGAGCATCCGGCTGGTCCGCCGTGACGAGCCGGATGAACTCCTCTTTCGTCATCGGCTGAAGCGCGTAGTTCATCCGCCGCTGCACTCCCACTGTGGAGACTGTGTCGGAGGAGAGGTTCTTGCCGCACAGCGAGCCGGAGCCGTGAGCCGGGTACACCAGAGTATCGTCCGGCAGTTTCAGCAACTTCTCGTGGAGGGACTCGTACAGGCGCGCGCCGAGGTCTGCCGCGGTCCAACCGAGCGAGGCGCGCAGGTCGGGGCGGCCGACATCGCCGATGAATAAGGTGTCGCCCGTCAGCACGGCGTGCGGCTTCGCAGCGTCCTTCCGCAAATCGAAAACCACGATCGATATGGATTCGATGGTGTGGCCAGGAGTCTCGATAACCCGCAGCAGCATACCCGGAAATTCCAGCGAGTCGCCGTCTTTCATCGCCATGAAAGCGTACTCCGCCCGGGCGCCCGCGCCGAGATGAATCACCGCGCCGCAGCGGTCGCGCAATTCGAGATGCCCGGCGACAAAATCCGCGTGGAAATGGCTCAGAAAGACGTGCCGGATCTGCAACCCGAGCCTCTCGGCATCGGCCAGGTACTGCTGGATGTCGCGCTGCGGATCGACAATCACGGCGGTCGAACTCGCCTCGTCGCCCAGGAGATAGGAAGCGTGGGCGAGACACCCCAAATAGTACTGTTGCAGAATCATACGAAATCCCTCCTGAGTGCCGGCTGCGGTCCTGATACGGGTTTACACGGTTTTCCCCTGGGGATGCAATCGGTTGAAAACACTATGAATTTTGCTATTGACGTCAATCGCAATTTGCAATATTGTTATTACATATTGCGATATGAGGCTCGGTGAAAAAATAAAATACCTTCGCGAAGTCGAAGGCGCGCTGCGCGGGCTGGATCGCGATCTTTCGCAGCAGGAGCTGGCGCGGCTGATCCAGAAAGAGCTCGGGAAATCCATCAGCCAGAGCTACCTCTCGCAGATTGAGAGCGGCGCCCGCCCGCACCTGACGAATTCGACCCGCATGCTGCTGGCCCACTTTTTTAAAGTGCATCCGGGTTACCTGGTGGATGACCCGGAGGGGTATCAGAACGAGCTGGTATCCGATATCGGGGCGATTGAAGACAAGCTCGACCTCTGGCTGATCAGCGGGGCCGAGCGCTTCGCCCGCGATCCGGATCTGCACCGGGCTCTGCTGGCGACCGCGAAGCATGGCGATTCGCGGATGTGCCTGGTACTGCTGGGCACGATTCTGGAGAACCCCGGACTGGCGGAGCGTCTCATGGAAGTACTGAAGGCGCCGCCGGCGGGCAACGGCAAATCGAGGAGGCGTTCATGAACTGGTCGGATTTCTACCTTGTGTGTTTCCTGGTCGGATTTGGCCTGAGTGTGCTGGCGCTTCTGGCCGGGAGCGCGCACCTGCACCTGCCGCACCTGCACTTCGATCACGGAATCCATGTGCCGCACACGGGGAGCGGAAATCTCGGATACGCGGAACTACCGTGGTTCAATTTCGGAACGATTGCGGCGTTCCTTGCATGGTTCGGGGGAACCGGTTACCTGCTTCAGCATTACTACGGCGTTTGGTTCGTCGTAACACTCGCCGTGGCCATCGTGAGCGGCATAGGCGCCGCCTCGGTGGTCTTCTGGTTTCTGGCCAAGGTGTTGATGTCGAGGGAAGAGTCGCTCGACCCCGCGGATTACGACATGATCGGGGTGCTCGGAAAGCTGAGCATTCCCATCCGTCAGGGCGGCACGGGAGAGCTGATTTATTCGCAGGAAGGCACGCGGCGCGTCACGGCCGCGCGGAGCGAGGAGGGCGGCGCCATTCCGAAAGGCTCCGAAGTTATGGTCACGCGGTATGAGAAAGGCATTGCCTATGTTCGCCCGTGGGAAGAACTCACCGGCGAGGCGGAGTTCAAATAAATGGAAACGTCTATGAGCAACCCGACGGTAGTGATTGCGCTGTTGATGCTTTTGGCCATTCTGTTCCTGATGGCCATGTTTGCCAAGCTGTTCCGGAAAGCCGGGCCGCACGAGGCGATCATCGTGTACGGCTTCCGCGGCACGCGAGTGGTCAAGGGACGCGGCACCGTGATTTTTCCGATGGTGGAGAGCTGCCGCGGGCTGTCGCTCGAGCTGATGTCGTTCGACGTCGCGCCGAAACAGGACCTCTATACGCGGCAGGGTGTCGCCGTCACGGTGGAGGCGGTGGCGCAGATCAAAGTGAAGAGCGATCCGGAATCGATCCTGACGGCCGCCGAGCAGTTTCTGACGAAGCCGCCCGAGGAGCGCGAAGGCTTGATCCGGCTGGTGATGGAAGGCCACTTGCGCGGCATCATCGGCCAGCTCACGGTGGAAGAAATCGTGAAGCAGCCGGAGATGGTGGGCGACCGCATGCGTTCCACCTGCGCGGACGACATGACCAAGATGGGGCTCGAAGTGATTTCGTTCACCATCAAAGAAGTTCGCGACAAGAACGAGTACATCACTAACATGGGCCGGCCGGACGTGGCGCGGATCAAGCGCGACGCCGACGTGGCAGCCGCCGAAGCCGACCGCGATACCGCGATCCGGCGCGCCGTCGCCGCACGGGAATCCGCCGTCGCCAAGGCGCAGGCGGACCAGGAGCGGGTGCTGGCAGAGACGCTTTCCCAGGCTAAGCAGGCCGAAGCGCAGCGCGACCTGGAGGTCAAAAAGGCCGAGTACCTCGAACTGGTGAAGAGGCAGCAGGCGCAGGCCGATAAGTCGTACGACATTCAGACCAATGTCATGCAGCAGAAGGTGCGCGCCGAGGAAGTCACCATCCACCAGATCGAGAAGGAGCACGAGATCCTGGTACAGGATGCCGAGATCCAGCGGCGCGACCGTGAACTGATCGCCACCGTGCTGAAGCAGGCGGAGTACGAGCGCAAGCGGATCGAGACCCTGGCCGAGGCCGAGAAGCAGCGGCTGATCATGGAAGCCGAGGGCAAGGCCGCGGCCATCCGCGCGCAGGGCGAGGCGGAAGCCGAGATCATCTTCAAGAAGGGCGAGGCCGAGGCCAAGGCCATGAACGTGAAGGCGGAGGCCTACCAGGAGTTCAACCAGGCGGCGATCGTGGACAAGCTCATCACCAGCATGCCGGAAGTGGTGAGAGCGCTGGCCGCGCCGCTCGCCAACGTGGACAAGATTACGGTGATTTCGACCGGCGACGGCGACGCCGCCGGAATGCACAAGATCACGGGCGACATTACGAAGATGGCAGCGCAGATTCCGGCGCTGTTCGAGACGCTCTCGGGCATGCCGCTCAGCGATCTGTTTGCCAAGGTCCGGTTGATCGGCGATAAGAGCCCCAAGCCGGACGAAAAAGCCAAAGGGGCCGCGCAGTAGGCACGAAAGGAGTAAATGTCATGGCACTTTTAGAGAGAGTCGCAACGCTGGTCCGGGCCAATATCAACGACCTGGTGGATAAGGCCGAAGATCCGGAAAAAATGATCAAGCAGGTGATTCTGGACATGCAGAACCAATTGCTCCAGGTGAAGACACAGGTCGCGATTTCGATCGCCGACCAGCACGTCCTCGAGAAAAAGCTCACGGAGAACCGCGAGAGCGAACAGCAGTGGCTGCGCCGCGCGGAGATGGCCGTAGACAAGAAGGATGAAGCGCTGGCCCGCGCGGCGGTGGAGCGCGCCATGAGCCACAAGTCGATGACGGAGAGTTTCCGCCAGCAGGTGGAAGATCAGAAGATGCAGGTGGAGAACCTGAAGTCGGCCCTGCTGAAGCTGCAGCAGAAGCTGGTGGAGGCGCAATCCAAAAGCGACATGCTGATCGCACAACACCGCCGCACGCGGGCGATGGGAAAAGCCAACGACGCGGGGCTCGCCATGGGCGACGATTCGAAATCGGCCGCCTTCGACCGCATGAAGAACAAAGTGCAGCACACCGAAGCCGCCGCGCAGGCCAAGTCCGAACTGCTGGCGGACGACGTGGAAGACCGTTTCGCCGCCATGGAGAAGGAGAAGGAGATCGACCGGCTCCTGGCGGAAATCAAGGCCAAGCGGCAGTAACTCCTTACCGGGCGGGGCCCGAACGGCCCCGCCCGTACCGTTTAATCCCATGGCTCATAAATCACGAATCGATTGGTGTATCCTGGCTTCGATCGCGCTGACGATCGCCGCCACGGTTTTGCGTGCAACTCTCTGGGTCGCCGCACCGGTCCTGTTGATCCTGTTGTTGTGCGCCTATCCGCAGACCTATAAAACCACGGACCAGGGCCTGGTCGTGCGGGACGCCCTGACGAGTCGGCTGATCCCATACCAACAGATCACTTCGGTCACTTCGAACGATCCAGGCGTATTCCGCCCGAAGCGCCTTCGCCTTGAGTATGGCAGCGGCTCGAACCTGGTCCTGGCCCCCGCCGACCGGGATGCCTTGCTGGCGGATATCGCGGCGCACGCGCCCCAACTGGCATGGCGCGGGGACCGCCTGGTGAGGAAAGATCGTCACGTGGAGTACTGTTTCCGCCGCGCTGGTGGATTTAGAATCGGCATGGGGAGGGATTAGATGGGGCAGAGCCCGGGATACGCGCGAGATCTGACTCTAGCCGAAGCGGGCGTGTCGTGACGGGCAGTCCCGATGCCGCACGAAGACCCGGATTCGCGGACGGAAGCCGACCAGAGGCAGGTCGAGAAGCGCGCCGCCATCAGCGTGCACGTGGTGCACGCGGCCATTTACAACGAGGGCGTGGACGAACTTCGACGCACGCCCTCGGCTCTGGCCTGGTCCGCCTTGGCCGCCGGCCTCTCGATGGGGTTTTCGCTGCTCGCCGAAGCGCTTCTGTACGCGTATCTGCCGGACGCAAAATGGCGGCCGCTCATTACCAAGGCCGGTTACTCGGTGGGCTTTCTGATCGTCATCTTAGGCCGCCAGCAGTTGTTTACCGAAAACACGCTGGTCGTCGTGCTGCCGGTCCTGCAGCATAGGGACCGCCCTACCCTTCTCGCGATGCTCCGATTGTGGGGCATCGTCTTCGCCGGCAACATACTCGGCACCTTCATATTCGCCCTGCTGCTTGGCAAAGCACTCCAGTTTCCGGACTCCGTGACTTCGGCCCTCGCCGGCGTGAGCGCGGGCGCGGTCCCGGTATCGTTCGGACTCGGGTTCATCCGATCGGTATTCGCAGGCTGGCTGATCGCCCTCACGATCTGGCTGCTGCCGGGCGCCCAATCGGCGCGAGTGACGATCATTTTTATCCTGACTTACCTCATCGGACTCGGCGGGTTCCACCACATCGTCGCTGGATCGGTCAAAGTTCTCTACGGGGTAGTGATGGGACTCATCCCGTGGCAGGACTATGCCTTTCATTTCCTGCCGACCGTCCTGCTCGGAAACATCGTGGGAGGCGTGGCTCTGGTAGCAGCCCTGGGACACGCCCAGGTGGTTTCGGGCGAATCGCGAAGGGACTGACCTCCGGCGTCCCCGCTCCCGGCGCGGTAGAATCGAACCTTAACCGTATGAAACCTATCCTGGCTTGCTTCTTGTGCACGTGCCTGTTCGGCGCAGAGACGGGACCGATGCGCGGTTACGCGAACGAGTCCGCCCGGACCCAGCGTGAATGGGAAACGAAATTCCGGGCGATTCCCAAAACCGAAAACCTGCGCGCCTATATGCAGCGCCTCTCCGCGCGGCCGCATCACGTCGGTTCGGCCTACGACAAGCAGAACGCGGAGTGGATCCTCGCCCAGTTCAAGGAATGGGGCCTCGATGCGCACATCGAAAGCTTCGACGTGCTCTTCCCTACCCCGAAGGAGCGATCGCTCGAACTGGTGGAGCCCGGGCGCTTCACGGCGAAGCTGATGGAGCCGACGCAGGCCCAGGACCCGACCTCCTCGCAGCACGACGAGCAATTGCCGGTCTACAATGCCTACTCCGCTGACGGTGACGTGACGGCGCCGCTGGTGTACGTGAACTACGGGGTGCCGGACGACTACTTAGCGCTCGACCGCCTGGGCATTTCGGTGAAGGGCGCGATCGTCATCGCGCGCTACGGCGGATCGTGGCGCGGGATCAAGCCGAAGGTCGCGGCGGAACACGGCGCGATCGGCTGCCTGATCTATTCCGACCCCCGCGACGACGGCTATTCCCAGGGAGACGTCTTTCCCGCCGGGCCGTACCGCAACTCGAACGGCGCGCAGCGCGGCAGCGTGATGGATATGCCGATCTATCCCGGCGATCCTCTGACGCCGGGCGTCGGGGCAACCAAGGACGCGAAGCGCCTTGCGCTCAAGGACGCGGTGACCCTGATGAAGATCCCGGTGATGCCGATCTCCTACGGCGATGCGCAGCCCCTGCTGGCGGCGCTCGCGGGGCAAGTAGCCCCGGCGGCATGGCGCGGCGGGCTGCCGATCACCTATCACATTGGGCCCGGTCCCGCAAAAGTGCATCTCAAGCTGGCCTTCAACTGGGATCTCAAGCCGCTCTACGACGTGATTGCGCGCATTCCCGGTTCGGTGTACCCGGACGAATGGGTGATCCGCGGTAATCATCACGACGCGTGGGTGAATGGCGCCGACGATCCCGTTTCGGGGACCGTCGCCCTGATGGAAGAGGCGCGCGGCTTCGCCACCCTCATGAAAGAGGGCTGGAAACCGAAGCGGACGATTGTCTATTGCGTTTGGGACGGCGAGGAGCCCGGGCTTCTCGGCTCTACCGAATGGGCCGAAACTCACGCGGACGAACTCGCCTCGAAGGCCGCGGTCTATATCAACTCGGATTCGAACGGGCGCGGGTACCTCGGCGTGGAGGGGTCCCACACGCTGGAGCGCTTCATTAACGGCGTGGCGAAAGATATCGACGATCCGGAAACCGGCCTCACGGTCTGGAGACGGATGCAGGCGCGCCGCCTGACCGGCCCGATGGGCGCCCCGCAGGACCGCCAGGAAGCGCGCACGCGGCCCGACCTGCGGATTGCCGCGCTCGGCTCCGGTTCGGACTACACGGCGTTTCTCGATCACCTGGGGATCGCGTCGGTGAACCTGGGATTCGGCGGCGAGGGCGGCAGCGGCATCTATCATTCCATTTACGACGACTTCTACTGGTATACCCACTTCTCCGACACGACGTTCGTATACGGACGCGCGCTGGCGCAGACCGCCGGGACCTCGGTCATGCGGCTGGCCGATGCCGAGCTGCTGCCGTTCGATTTCGACGACTTCACCGACACGGTGCGGCGCTACGTCGCCGAGGTGGAGAGACTGGCGCGCGACCGCCGCGACCAGGTTGTGGAGCGCAACCGCATGATCGACGATGGAACCTATGCGGCGGTCGAAGATCCGCTGCATAAAACAGTTCTGCCGGCCAAGGAAACGGTGCCGCCGTTCCTCAACTTCGCTCCGCTCGAAAACGGCATGGCGGCGTTGGATCGGGTGACCCGCGAGTACGACGCCGCACTGGCGCACGCCAGCCAGAACGGCGGATCGGCCCTGGCGAGTGCCGCGCTACGTGAAGCGAACTCGAAGCTGATCGCCGTGGAGCGGGCGCTGACCTCGAACGAAGGACTCCCCAACCGGCCGTGGTTCAAACACCAGATCTACGCGCCCGGATTTTATACGGGCTACGGCGTGAAGACCCTTCCGGCGGTTCGCGAAAGCATCGAGCAGAACGAGTGGAAGCAGGCCGATGAGGAAATCGCGAAAGTCGGCAAGGTACTGGAGAACACCGGCGAGGTGATCCAGGGAGCCGCGGTCGAGTTGTCGCGCGCGGCTCGATAGATTAGAGGAGAGATTCAGGTGGGGCAGGCCTCCCGGCCTGCCCGGCGCGCGGGCAGCGCAATCAGCGCTTACGGCGCTCTTTCAACTGCTGGTTCAAGTGGCCCAGCGACGCGAATTGTCCCGCGTATTGCGCGTTTCGCGGCGGCCTGGTTCTGCCGCGCGGGTCGAAGTCGCGGCGCCGGAACAGATCGGACGCGGCGATCACGGCCGTCCCCATGGGACGATACTCGTACGTGCCCTGCGCCCAGGCGAGTTCCTCGTCGAACCAGAGATAAAAACCCACGACTCGATGGTAGCGCACGGCCGTGACCCCCTTTCACAGCGTTGCCATGCACGCCCACTGGTGCGGACCGTTACAATCAGAAGAGTGCCGGGAGTCTATCTTTCATATCCGTTCTGCGCGCAGAAGTGCACCTACTGCAACTTCGCCTCGGGTGTCTTCCCGCGCGCGCTCGAAGCGCGGTACCTGCCCGCGCTGGCGGAGGAGATTCGTGCGCACGAATGGCAGTGGCGCCCGGAGACGGTTTACCTCGGCGGAGGCACCCCGAGTACGATCGAGCCCGGCGACCTCCGCCGCTTGCTCGACCTGATTCCGGGCCGGCCGTGGGCCGAAGCCACGATGGAGGCGGCGCCCGGCGGCATCACGGCGGAAATGGCGCGGGCCTGGGTGGAAGCCGGAATCAACCGCGTCAGCCTGGGCGTGCAGTCATTCGTAGAGCCCGAGATCCGGCGCACCGGCCGCAAACACACCGCGGAAATGGTCGAGCGCGAAGTGAAGGTGCTCCGCGACGCCGGGATCTCCAGTTGCAACATCGACCTGATCGCCGGGCTATCGGGGCAGACCGAGGCCGGCTGGAAGCATTCGCTGGACTGGATCGGGCGGATCGCGCCGGATCACGTCTCCGTTTACATGCTGGAGGTGGATGACGACAGCCGCCTGGGCAGGGAGATGCTGCTGGGCGGAGTCCGCTATGGCGCCGCCGACACGCCGTCGGAAGAGCAGACCGCTTGGTTTTACGAAATCGCGGTGGAACGCCTCGCGGCCCTCGGGATCCGGCGGTACGAGATCTCCAATTTCGCCACACCCGGCCGGGAATCCCGCCACAACCTGAAATACTGGAAGCTCGAGCCGTACGCCGGCTTCGGCGCGGACGCCCACTCCTTCGATGGACGCGTGCGCCGGCAGAACCCGGAATCGGTGGAAGAGTATTTGAGCGGCCGCACGGAACCGCCGGCCGAAGCTCATGACGACGAGAAATTCTTCGTTGGACTGCGGCTCATGGCGGGGGTCCGGCCGACCAGCGAGGAATGGCTGCGCTTCGAACAGCCGATCCGCCGTTTTGTGGATGCAGGATTGCTTGAAGCCGCGGACGGCATGCTTCGCCTGACCGGACGCGGCGTGCTTCTCTCGAACGAGGTATTCCAGGAGTTTCTCACTCAATGATCGATCTGCGAAGCGATACCGTGACCCGGCCGACTCCCGAAATGCGCCGGGCCATGATGGAAGCCGAGGTGGGCGACGATGTGTACGGGGAGGACCCCACCGTCAATCGCCTGGAGCGGCGGGCGGCGGAAATCGCCGGCAAGGAAGCCGCGCTCTTCGTCCCGACGGGGACCATGGGGAATACGATCGGGATCAAGGTGCTCACCGAACACGGCCAGGAAGTGGTCTGCGATTCCCGCGCCCACATCCTGGATTACGAACTGGCCATGGTGGCCTGGTTCTCGGGCTGCGTGACTCGCGCCGTTCCCACGCCCGATGGAATCCTCCATTGGGAAGAAATCCGGCGGTTGATTAAGCCGGTGGGCCCCCACACTGCGCCCACGGGCGCGATCGCGTTGGAGAACACGCACAACATGCACGGCGGCACGGTCTACCCGCAGCATGTGGTCCGCGAGATTTGCGCCGGCGCCCACGAGCGCGGCGTCCGCGTTCATATGGACGGCGCACGCGTCTTCAACGCGGCGGCCGCGCTGGGCGTGCCGGTGCGCGAGATCGTCGCCCCGGTGGACACCGTCATGTTCTGCCTTTCGAAAGCGCTCGGCGCGCCGGTCGGTTCGATGCTGGCCGGGCCGGCCAATCTCATCGCGAAAGGGCGGCTTTATCGCAAGCGCCTGGGCGGCGGCATGCGGCAGGCAGGCGTGCTGGCGGCGGCCGCCCTCATCGCTCTCGAAGAGATACCCGGGCGGCTGCCGGAAGATCACTGCAACGCGAAGTTTCTGGCCGAAGGCCTGAGCCGGATTCCGGGAATTGAAGTGGACCCCGCCAGGGTGGCCACCAATATCACGATTTTCGATGTAAACGGGACCGGAGTCGCTCCGGCCGAAATCAGCGCGCGGCTGAAGCAGCGCGGGGTCTTGATCAATGCCGTCAATGAGCGCCAGATGCGCGCGGTCACGCACTTCGACGTGGACCGCGCGGCTTGCGCCGAGGCCCTCGACGCGGTTGCGAACGCCGTGGCTTCATGACTTTTGGAAAGGACTTGACGTTTCCATGTTGAAATTTTTCCTGCTCCTCGCGGGCGGCACGCTCGCCATGGCGCAGCAATACGCGATTTCGACGGTTGCCGGCGGAGCGCCTCCGGCCACGCCGGCCGCGGCCGCCGGTGTTTCGATCGGCCAGCCCAGGCGGGTTGCCACGGACAGCGCCGGCAACGTGTACTTCAGCGCGTCGAACGCGGTCTTCAAAATCAGTGCGGGCGGTACGCTGACCCTGGTGGCCGGCAACTCGCGCGCGGGTTTCTCCGGCGACGGCGGACCCGCGGTCAAGGCGCAATTGAACACCCCGCAAGGCATCGCGGTGGATTCGGCCGGCAATGTCTATATCGCCGATTCGGTGAATAACCGCGTCCGGATCGTCACCACGGGCGGCATCATCAACACCTTCGCCGGCACGGGCTACGCCAGCCCAGGCGGGCCCCGCAGTTTCAATGACGGCGGGCCTGCGATCAGCGGCTTGCTCCACCTGCCGCAAGGCGTGGCGTTGGATAAGAACGGCAACGTCTACATCGCGGATACCGGCGACAACAGCATCCGGATTGTCACCACGGACGGCATCATCAACACCTTCGCCGGCGACAGCTACCCCAGTTGGGCGGGTGACACCGCTGCCGCGGTGGACGCGGAACTCCACAGCCCCTCCGACGTAGCGCTCGACCCGGCAGGCAATGTCTACATCGCCGACACGGCGAACGCCTCGATCCGCAAGGTGACCACCGACGGCCTCATCAACACCGTGGCCGGGAATCAGTCCATCGGATCGACCGGGGACGGCGCTGTCGCAACGAAAGCGGCTCTGCTCACACCGATTTCGCTGGCGGTGGATGGGTCGGGCAACATCTTCATCCTTGAGAACGGCGACGGGAAGATCCGTAAGGTGGATAGCAGCGGCAACATCAATACGATTGCCGGTACGGGTGCCGCCGGCTTCAGCGGCGATGGCGCCGATCCGGCCAAAGCGACCATGAATTACCCGACGGGCCTCGCGATCGACAGTTCGGGGAACCTGTACATCGCCGACACGCTGAACCAGCGGGTCCGGAAGGTCGCCGGGGGGAGCATCAGCACGATCGCGGGTAACGGATTGATCGGCTATTCCGGCGACGGCGGGCCGGCCGCGAGCGCGCAAATGAACGATCCGGAGGCTGTGGCCATGGACGGCGCCGGAAATCTGTATATCGCCGATACCGGGAACAACGTGGTCCGTAAGGTCTCCAATGGCACAATCACGAATTTCGCCGGAAACGGCAAAGCGGGCAGCGGCGGCGACGGCGGCGCGGCGGCCAGCGCTCAATTGAACCTCCCGCAGGGCATCGCGGTGGATGCGGCGGGCAACGTCTACATTGCCGATACCGGCAATTCGCGGGTGCGCAAGGTGGCAACCGACGGCACGATCTCGACCGTAGCGGGCAGCGGCACTGCCGGATATGCCGGAGACGGCGGATCCGCAACCGGGGCGCAACTCTATACGCCGACCGGCGTGGCCGTGGACGCCGCGGGCAACCTGTACATCGCGGACTTCAACAACAGCCGCGTCCGCAAGGTCTCGGCGGCCTCCGGAACGATAGCGACGGTCGCGGGAACCGGCAACTCCGGCTACTCCGGCGACGGCGGGCCGGCCACCAGCGCACAGCTCAACCTGCCGGAGTCGGTGGCGGTGGACGCGTCGGGCAACCTCTACATCGGCGATACCGCCAATAACGTGGTCCGGGTGGTGGCGAACGGCCTGATCAATACCGTCGCCGGCAACGGCCTCGCAGGCTACTCCGGCGATGGCGGGACGGCCACGCAAGCCCGGATGGGAAACCCCAGCGCGGTAGCCGTGGATGCGACAGGCAATCTGTACATCTCGGACGGCAGTGCGCGGATTCGCAAAGTATATCCGAACGGGTTGATCACCACGATCGCGGGCAACGGCACTCAGGGCTACTCGGGCGATGGCGGCGGCGCGCTGTTTTCGCAAATCAACACGCCTTCGGGGCTCGCGCTCGATTCCGCGGGCAATGTGTACCTGGCGGATAGCGCCAACAATGCCGTGCGGATGCTGCAGCCCTCCGGCTACGCGCTGAGCCTGGCCGCCGTGACTCACGGCGCCAGTTTCCAGACCGGCGCAATCGCACCGGGCGAAGTGGTGGCGCTGTTCGGGTCGGGAATGGGACCCTCATCGCTGGTCACGTTTAAGCTGAATTCGGCCGGACAGGTCCCGGTGATCACCGGTGGAACCAGCGTGTATTTCAACGGCACCCAAGCCCCGGTGCTCTATACGACGGCCAACCAGGTCGGCGTGATCGTGCCCTTCGGCCTTACGGGTTCGAAAGCCCAGGTTACCTTGCAGTACAACGGGCAGCTGACCGCTCCCGTAGCCGTGAACATAGCACCGGCTGCACCGGCGATGTTCACCCTGAACGTGAGCGGCTCGGGGCAGGCAGCCGCGCTCAACCAGGACAATTCCGTTAACGGCTCGGGGAACCCCGCCAAGGCAGGCAGCGCCGTGCAACTGTATGCGACGGGCCTGGGACAGACGAACCCTCCGGGGCAGGACGGCGTACCGAACGCTTCGCCATACCCGCTTCCGGTGCAGTCCGTCACCGCCACCGTCGGTGGGAAGCAGGCAACCGTTCAGTTTGCGGGCGGCGCGCCGGGGCTGGTGGCCGGCGTCATGCAGATCAACGTCCAGGTCCCCGCGGGACTGCCCGCCGGGGCGAACGAAGTGATCCTCACCCAGGGGGGTGTATCGAGCCCGCAAGGCGTTACGATTGCAGTATCCGGAAACTGAGATGCGCTATCGAAAACTCGGCAGGACCAACTACAACGTCAGTGAAATCGGCTACGGCGCCTGGGGTATCGGCGGCAAACAGTGGCTCGGCGGCAGCGACGACGAATCGCTCCAAGCGTTGCGGCGCGCGATCGATCTGGGTGTCAACCTGATCGACACGGCGCTTGCCTACGGCGAAGGACACAGCGAGCAGCTGGTGGGACAAGTGGTGCGCGAAACCGGCCACAAGATTTACGTCGCCACCAAGGTGCCGCCTAAAAACCTGCTCTGGCCGGCGCGGCGCGGCATCGGCATCGACCAGGTGTTTCCCTACCACTACATCATGGAGTGCGCCGAACAGAGCCTCAAAAATCTCGGGCTCGAGGCCATCGACCTGCTGCAACTGCACGTCTGGAATCCCGAGTGGCTCGATGCCGACGATTGGCGGCGCGCCTTCCGCGATTTGAAGCGCTCCGGCAAAGTACTCGCCTTGGGAATTTCGATCAACGATCACGAGCCGGAATCCGCCCTCGATCTGATTCGCACCGGCCTGATCGACACCGTCCAGGTGATCTACAACATCTTCGACCAGACGCCCGAACGCGAGCTCTTTCCGCTGTGCCTGAAAGAGAACATCGGGGTGCTCGCGCGCGTGCCGCTCGACGAAGGTTCGCTCACCGGCAACATCAATGAGAATACGACCTTCCCGCCGGGCGACTTCCGCGAGTTCTACTTCAAAGGCGACCGCAAGAAACAGGTGGTGCAGCACGTCGAAGCTTTGAAAAAAGACTTGGGCGGCGGTGCGGACCTGCCATCCACCGCGTTGCGCTTCTGCCTCTCGCATCCGGCGGTTTCCACCGTGATCCCCGGAATGCGGAAGGTCCGGCACGCGGAAGCGAACGCGGCGCTCTCGGACCAGGGGGCGCTGCCGGAGGAGACCATCTCCACGCTGAAGCGCCACGCCTGGGACCGCAACTTCTACAGCTAAGGATCAGCGCCGCAAGCCGCGGCCCGGAAAGACGCCATCCACCAACTGGCCCCGGCTCACCACCGGGGTCCCGCCGACCAGCACGTAATCGATTCCCTCGGAATATTGCGCGGGGTTCTCGAAGGTCGCCTTGTCCGTAACGGTCGCCGGGTCGAACACCGTGATGTCGGCATCCGCCCCGACCTCGATCCGGCCCTTGTTCTTCATTCCGAGCCGGTCCGCGGGCATGGAGGTCATCTTGCGCAGCGCCTCCATCAGGGTAAGCGCGTGCTCTTCGCGAACGTATCTGCCAAGCACTCGCGCGTATGTTCCCGCCGCGCGGGGATGGCCCTTGCCATGGTCGAGAATGCCGTCGCTCGCAATCATTACCATCGGGTTGGCCATCGCCAGTTTCACGATGTCCTCGGGGATCGAGTGGATGGCGACCATGCCGCCCTGCTTGCGGTAACGCGCAAAAGTCTCCGCCGTCAGCCTCTCGCCCGTAGCCGCCCATTGCAGGTCGTGGTAGGTGATGTTCCCCTGCTTCTGCTCCCAGCCCTGGTCGAAGATCGCGGAACTCAGGTCCGTCATTCCGGCGGTGTAAGAGTAGGCTTCAGTGGTGATGTCGAGCCCGCGCTTGCGCGCTCCGGCGATCATT
The DNA here is from genome assembly GCA_963796485.1 of Bryobacterales bacterium. Taxonomy (GTDB): domain Bacteria; phylum Acidobacteriota; class Terriglobia; order Bryobacterales; family Bryobacteraceae; genus CAWCDJ01. The sequence goes on along the minus strand of CAWCLV010000001.1, from coordinate 547,162 downwards.
TCCAGGCACAGCGGCGTTTCGCGCAGGCCCATGCTGGTGATGTGGACGACGTGGACGCCGGCACCGGTTGCGGCCGCGTCGGCGATCACTTCCTGCAGTGCATCCACAACCCCCGGCTCCACCGGCCCGCCGTTCCGGATATGCACGTAGATCACGGCGTGGCGTTCGGCCGCCAGCCGGAAGAGATCGAGAATTTCGGCGCGGCCCACCAGTGGGATGTAGGCGATTCCCATGCCGATACCGAGCGCTCCCTCGTCCAGGCCCTTCGCGACCAGGTTGCGGATCTCGTGCTGCTCATCGGCCGTGGCCGCGCGGGTCACCGCCTTATCGCGGGGCAGCAGGGTGCCCGTGTCGTGCATCACGGCCATGCGGGCCGGAAGATGTCCCGAAGTGGCGCCGTAGTTGATCAACGCCTTGCCTGCCCTGGCCTGGTACCAGGATGTCACCGGAGCGACCCCGACCTCCATTTCGAGCGCGGTCGTAACGCCGTCGCGGGCCTTGAACGCGTAATTCTCCGGGGTCTGCCCGTGCGAGTGCAGGTCGATGAACCCCGGCGCCACCACCAGCCCGCGCGCATCCACCGTGTTCCGGCCCTGCAAGGGCGATTCGGAAATGGCGGCGATCTTTCCGGCCCGAATGCCCACGTACCGCACGGCGTTCAGGTTGGAGGCCGGATCCATCACCCTGCCGTTGGCGATCACCACATCGAACTGCTGGGCGCCCAGGACGCCGGCGAAGAGGAGCAAACCAGTTGCGCTACGGATCATGATGCATCCAGATTCTCATATCGAGGGGCGCACCGAGAGCGTCCAGCCGCGCCTCTACCACGCAGGCGTTCCCCCAAGTGACGCCTGCGCAGGCGCCGGAATCCACCATCGCTTCGATTTCCCGGCAGTAGAGCCCCTCGCCGCGTTCCACATAAAAGCCGTACGTGCGGCAGGCCACGGGGCGATATTCGTAAACGAGGCAGGTTCGATGATCCGTGTCGAGCATGGGGCAAATAATCGGGCGGGAAGCCTCGTCGAGTGCCGCGGCGCGTAGCTGAATCTCGCCGCGGACACTTGCGGGAAGCGCGTCCAGGCCTTGCCGCAGCAGGTCCCACTCGGGTGCGGTGAGCCGCGGAACGGCAGCCAGGCTGCGGCAGCACCTAGCGCAGCCCATATGGCATGGCCAGGCGCCGTGGGCACCGGCGATTTCGCGGCCGCGAGCCTCGACCTCCTCATTCAGGGATTTAAGTAGCCGCACAGACAACCATCCTACCGCCCGCTATCCTGTAGGGCATGAACATTGCATTCATCGGCCTGGGAAAAATGGGATCCGGCATGGCCCGCAACCTGCTTCGGGCCGGCCACGCCGTAACGGTCTACAACCGCACGCGGGAGAAAGCCGAAGCATTGGCTGCGGACGGCGCGCGCGCCGCCGGTTCGCCCGCCGAGGCATGCAGGGAAGCCGAAGCGGCCGTCACCATGCTTTCCGACGATCACGCCCTGGAGGAAGTAGTGGAAGGGAATGATGGAATCGCGGCGGCTCTGGCGCAGGGAGCGGTTCACATTTCTTCGAGCACCATCAGCACCGCGCTCTCGCGGCGGCTGGCGGTGAAGCATGGCGAACGCCGCCAGGGTTTTGTCAGCGCCCCGGTGTTCGGGCGGCCGGAAGCCGCCGCCGAAAAAACACTGCTGGTCGTCGCCGCCGGCGCCGCGGACCAGGTGGAACGATGCCGCCCCGTATTCGATGCCATCGGACGCGCTACCTTCGCTGCCGGCGCCGAACCGTGGCAGGCAAACGCCGTGAAGCTCTGCGGCAATTTCATGATCGCCAGCATGCTGGAGACGTTCTCGGAGGCGTTCGCCACTTTGCGAAAGGCCGGGGTGGACCGGCACACCTTTCTCGATGTCATGAACTCGCTCTTCGGCTCCCCCGTTTACGCCAATTACGGGAAGATCGTGGCGGAAGAGCGCTTCGAGCCGGCGGGCTTCGCGCTACGGCTGGGGCTAAAAGATACGCGCCTCGTGCTCGAGACCGCGCAGGAATGTGAATCGCCGATGCCCATCGCGAGCGTCGTGCGAGATCACTTTATCGAAGCCCTCGCGCACGGCCAAGCCGATCAGGACTGGTCGAGCATCGCCAAGGCTTCCGCCCGCGCCGCAGGCCTGTAGGGCGGGCCTCTAGAGTAGAGTCGCAGCAGCCGACCTGGGCTTCGCGTTTCGAAAGAGGCCAGTGATTTCAGAACCAAGGAAGTACGCAGGAACTGGAACTGGAGGCAGAGGTACGTGGGGCAGGCCTCCTGGCCTGCCCGGTTTGAAAGCTTCCTGTCGGTCAACCGCGCCGCGGGGTGGTAGGGTAGGCCTAGAGTAGAGTCGTAGCAGCCGACCTGGCTTCGCGTTTCGAAAGAGGCCAGTGATTTCAGAACCGAGGAAGTACGCAGGAACTGGAACTGGAGGCAGAGGTACGTGGGGCAGGCCTCCTGGCCTGCCCGGTTTGAAAGCTTCCTGTCGGTCACGGTCTCAGAGTAGTAAGTCACTGAATCTACCCCCGGATTTGGGGCCGACTTCAGCCGGCGCGGGCCAGATCGACCGCTCTACTTAGAGTTCCACGCCTCGGCGGTCACTACGGGCTTTTCCCGGCCGAGGTCGCGCGGGCTGTAGGTCGCGGTCACTGCGCGCGTCTCACCCGGCAGCAGGGCGAAATAGTTGTCCTCCCACAGCACGGGCAAGACCTCGTCGCCTCCATCGCCCTTATTCAGCTTCAGATGGACCCCGAAAGCCAGCGCCCGGCCCGGGTTTGTGATGGTCACGGTCGTGGCGCCGGGCGTGGACTCGGCGGAAACCTTCAACTCCACCTTCGGCAGCGTGTTCAGCGCGGTGTAGTCTGCGTAAGTCCTGGTCGGCGTGTGATACCAGGTGGATCGGTCCCAGTCCAGCGTCTCCGGTTTGCTCGAGAGCCAGTAGAAATTGCGATCGACAATCTTACCCGCGGAATCCCGGAGTTCGAGAGACACGAAGTAAGTCATGCTCAAGCCGGCCAGTTCGGGAATCGTGAGAACCCGCGTATTCGCGTCCTCGCCGACCTCGAGTTTCGCCTCCTGGTGGAACTTCCGCGTCATGTCGAAGTTATATACCGTCGCCGCAACTGTCATCCCCGAAAATGAACGATAGTAGGAGCTTGCCACCACCACCGAACGATCGTCATACGAATACTGCACGTGCAGCGGCTTATTGCCTTCCTTCGCCCCGAAGTAACTGCCGCCGGGCCGCAGATACCAGTCGTATAAGTGCCAGATCAACCCGGGCCACGCGTTGTTGAGCATCCATTGGATCACCCCCGTTGCCGTGTACTTGTTCCGGGCGAAGGCCTCGAACATGGCGCGGTGGCCCTCATACGCCATCATCTGCGCCTTACGCGCATACTCTTCGACCGAGTTCGATGGACCGTATCTCGCGTTCAACGCTTCGTTGAACACGTGAATGTCTTTGAACGCGCCGCCGCCCGCATGATAGTCCCACATCGGATTGATCGGCCAAAGCCGGTCTTCCGGGAACATCCGGCGCAGCGTCTCGATCGGCGGCGGCGCCGGACCGGGGCTGGTCTCGGTATTGAATCCGTGGGCGCCCCCGCGCGTCTTATCGAGCAGCCAGTAAGACGGCGCGATGTACTCATACGGCCCCGTCATCTTGACACCGGTCGAACCGGCGGGCGTCGCTTTCGCGGTCGCGGAGGAGTGATACGGGTTCGGCCACTCCGTTTCCCTGATGATCTTGAGGTACATCTGCTCCACGTCGGGAGGCGGAGGGTTGTCGCTGCCGTACATCCAATCAATCACGGACGGGTGGCGCGCGAGCCGCTGCAACTGGTCGCGCAGGGATTCCGCCGCCACCACGTGATCTTCGGCGTCCCAATCGCGCCAGCGCTCCCAGTGGTCGCAGCAGCACCAGCCGGCCAGCACCATGATACCCATGCGGTCGCAGAGTTCCAGGAAGTGGTCGTCCTCCAGCTTGCCTTCGAAGCGCAGCGCATTCAGGTTCATGTCGCGGACGTAGTTCAACTCCTGCTGCTGCCGTTCGGGAGACGAATGCAGCAGCATATCGAAGGTGTAGCCGCCGCCCCGGATCAGGATATTTTTCCCGTTCACCTGAAAAACGCGGTGGCCTTTGGAGTCGATCTCCGAAGTGATTTCGCGAACCCCGAAGTCGATGTGCGCGGTATCCGACACACCGCCCGCGGCCTCCACGGTGAGGTCGAGCGGGTAGAGATTTTGCGGGAGCCCTGTCTGAGCCGGCCACCAGAGCCGCGGATTGGAGAGCTTCACCTGCGCGTGCACCACCTGCGACTCCTTCGCGTCGAGATGCACCGGCTGCGAAAACTCCGCCCCCTCGATCTTCCCCTTCCACACGGCGTCCACCGGCTGATCCGTGGCGTTCTGCAACTCCGCCCGGACGGTCAGGCCCGCCGCGCCGGACGCGAGTTTCGTCGCGACACTCGGGTTTCGCAGAGCCACCGGCCCCGTCGCCGCGATCCACACATCCCGCCAGATCCCCATGTTCTTGTCGGGCGGCAGCGGGTTCCAGTCCACGAAGGTGATGGCGAGATCAGCCGCGGAGGGCGGGAATATCTCGATCGCCAGCGCATTCTTTTCGCCGGGTTTTGCCGCGTCCGTGATGTTGAAGCGGTACAACCGGAAGGCGCCCACCATCTTGTCCGACTCGGCGATCTGCCGCCCGTTCAGCCATACGTTGGCACGATAGTTGATGCCGTCGAACCCCAGCCAGACGGTCTTGCCCCGCCACGCCGCATCGATCGGGAACTCGCCCCGATACCACCAGGAGTGCCGGAAGGGGCTCTCGGGCGGCATCGGCAGATTCGAGAAATTCATCGAGATGGGGTAAGTCGTCCCCGCAATTCCCCGAAGGTTCATCCCGACATACGGGTCGGCATAGACGCGATTCTGCACCAGCGCGCTGACTACCGTGGAGGGCAGCGTGGCCGGGTACCAGCCGGCCGGCCGGTACGCGACCGTGGAGAGCACGGCGCCGGACTCGCGAACGTCGCTCGAAGACTGGATCATCCAGCCCTGTCGCAGCGGCGTGGCGGACCAGGCCGCGGCCGCCAGCAAAAACGGTAGAATGACGCGGAGCATAAAAGAATACGCTAGCGCGTTTTAAACGGGCCTGGGGAGGATTGGATGCGGACGATACTGATCTGTTGCGTTGCGTTGTTCTGCGCGCTGCCGTCGCCGGCGCAGAAGAGCGGAGATGACGCCGCCATTCGCGGGGTGGTCCAGAAGTACCTCGATGCCCGCGCGGAGCGCGACCCGCAGGCGGTCACCGCGCTCTTCACCGCGGATGCCGATCAGCTCGTCTCCTCGGGCGAGTGGCGCAAGGGTCGGGAGGCTCTGGTCAAAGGCGCGATGGCGAGTTCGGAACGGACCGGCGGAAAGCGGACGCTCACCGTGGAATCCGTGCGCTACGTGACTCCGGACGTGGCGGTTGCGGATAGCCGCTACGAACTCACCGGCCTGGCCGGCGGGCAGGTGCGCAAGATGTGGAGCACGTTCGTGATGCGCCGAACGCCGGGCGGGTGGAAAATCGCGGCCATTCGGAACATGCTTCCCGCCGCACCCGCCCCCGCGCGCTGACTACTTCGCTACCCCGCGAACAGGGCGAATTCGCTGACCAGCGGCGGCGCGGATGCCTGTATCCGAAGCCGCAGCCGCTCAGCCGTGACCGGCTTTTCGAGCCGGATCAGCCGTCGCGGACCGACGCTGGTAGCGGCGGCGAATTCCTGCCATGCGCCGCCTTCCCAACGGTCGAGGACAACGGAATCGATCCGCTGGCCATAGCGGATATCTTCGGAAATCCGGATCACGTTAAACGTCGCCGGATGCCGCAGATCATACGTGATCGCGTCTGCTTTGTGTGCTGCCTTCGCGCCCGCCGCCAGGTTCTTCTCGAACGTGCTCCGCCGGTAGTCGCCGAAGCCCTTCAGCGAAGCGACGTCTTCCGCGCTGAGCAACCCGTCCCGGTCCGGCGGCACGTTCAGCAGCAGCGTCGCGCCGCGGCCGACCGATTCGTAATAGAGATCGATCAACTGGGCCGGGGTTTTCACGCGCGGATTCTCGCGCTCGTGCCAGAACCAACCGGGGCGGATCGAGACGTCGCACTCCGCCGGCAGCCAGTGCGAGCCGTGGCGAGTGCCCGCAGGCGAGTCCTTCTCGCGAACGTCTCCGGGCGACGCGGGGCCGCCATCCGCCGATACCGGATCGTAGGTGGCCCAGCACGGGTCGCCCGCGATGCCGCGCTCGTTTCCCACCCACCGGATATCGGGTCCCACATCGCTGAATATGACGGCGTCGGGCTGCAGTTTGCGGATCAGTTCCCAGGTGCGCGGCCAGTCGTAATAGGTGCGCTTGTCGATGGTGCGCTTCTCGCGCGCGCCGCCGTAATACCCGTCGCCGCCGTTTGCGCCGTCGTGCCAGACCTCGAAGATCGGGCCGTAGTGCGTCAGCAGCTCGGTGAGCTGTGCGCGATAGATTTCGATGTACTTGGGCGTGCCGTAGGCCGGGTTGTTGCGATCCCAGGGAGACAGGTACACGCCGAACCGGAGGTTGCGGCGGCGGGCGGCCCCGGCGATCTCGCGCACCACATCGCCTTTCCCTCCGCGCCAACTGCTGGCTCGCACCGAATGGTCCGTGGTCGCGGTGGGCCACAGGCAGAATCCATCGTGATGCTTGGCGGTGAGGATCACGCCCCGCATCCCGGCGCCGGCGAGGGCCGCGACGATGGCGTCCGCATCGAACTTCACCGGATTGAAAACGTTCGGATCCTCGTCGCCATAGCCCCATTCCTTGTCCGTGAACGTGTTGACGGTGAAATGGAGGAACGCGTTCGTCTCCATGGCGTGCCAGCGTAACTGCCGGGCCGAAGGCACCGCGCCGTAGGGCTTGGGTGGGTCCGCCGCCCGCAGAGGCAGGGCGGCCGCGCCGGCCAGGAGTGTGCGTCGGGTGAACATAACTCTACAATAGCGGAAGTGGAAATCGACAGCCGTCAACCAAACGCCATCGAGCGAACCCGCGAACAGAGCGCCGCGCTGCGCAAGGAACTTCGCCTCCCCGACCTCGTAATTCTCCAGGTCCTGCTCATCGTGGGGCTGCCCTGGGTGGGCTACGCGGCCAAACTGGGCGGCTCGCACGTGATGGTCTGGCTCGCGGCCATCGTGCTCTTTTACTTCCCGCTGGCCGGGACCGTGATCTTTCTCAGCCGGAGGCTGCCGCTCGAAGGCGGAATTTACCAGTGGGCCAAGATCGGCATCTCGCCGTTCGCCGGCTTTCAGGCGGCCTGGAACTATTCGTTTTTCCTCATCCTGTTCTATGCCACCAGCGGGTCGGTGGTCGCCAACAGCCTGTCATACCTGCTGGGGCCCGGCGCGGCGTGGATGACCAGCAACAAACCGCTGATTATGGCGCTCAACGTCGGCTTCTTCGCCATCGTGTACGCCGTCAACGTGCGCGGCCTGCACCTGGCGCGATGGGTGACGGGCGCCGGCGGAATCCTGGTGATGTCGCTCTACGCGCTCATTATCGGACTACTGGCGCTGCGGCTCTTTCGCGGCGAGCACCTGGCGCAGCCCGCCGTGTCACTGGCCTTCCCCGCCCTCTCGCTGATGACCGTAAACCTGTTCAGCAAGATGGCATTCAACGCCCTCAGCGGCTTCGAGCAGGTGGCCATCTTCGCGGGCGAATGCCACACGCCCGAGCGGAACATCGCGCGGTCGGTCTGGATCGCCGCACCCGGCATCGCCACACTCTACATTCTGGGAACGTGCGCGCTCCTGGCATACACCCCGGTGGAACGCATTGACCTGATCGCGCCGATTCCGCAGATTCTGGGCGCTTCGCTCGGCAGCTCGGCGGTGGTTGCGGCGCTGAGCGGCACCGCTATTCTGGCCCTGCTGTTTGCCTACTTCACGCAGACGGTCGCTTGCGTCGCCCAGGTTTCCCGCCTGCCGATGGTGGCGGGCTGGGACGGGCTGCTGCCGAAATCGCTCAGCGAACTGCACCCGCGGTTCCGCACGCCGGTCCGGTCGCTCGGGTTGGTGGTGGCCGCGTGCCTGGTTTTCGGAGCGCTCAGCCTGGTGCAGGTGGGGGAGCAGGAGGCTACGCAATTGCTGATCGGCGCCGGGATGGCCTGTTCCGGCATCTACTACCTGATGATGTTCGCGGTGGTTTGGGTCGGGCGCTGGCAGGGGCGGGAACGCGCCCCGTGGTGGCTGCGGATCGCGGCCGGGTCGGCGGCGGCGGTTACGCTCCTGGCTGTTGGGCTGCAGGTGGTTCCGATCCTGGATGTGGCGGAACCGTGGCTCTTCGCGGCCAAGGTGGGGGGCGCCGTCGTACTGATTAATGCCGCCGGACTCTGGGTTTACGGGCGTTCCGTATGATAGGATAGCGGCCACGGGAGGGCAAATGGCTCACACACGAAGAGACTTCCTGAAAACTACCGTCGCAGCGACCATGCTGGGCGGTTTGGGCGGCGTAACCGCGCGCGCGGCCGTCAAACGTTCGGGCACCGACTGGGTAACGCTGGGCCGGTCGGGCGTGAAGGTGACCCGCCTGGGTTTCGGCACCGGCACGTTCAGCGGACGCGTGCAGCGCGAGCTCGGCCAGGAGGAATTCAACCGCCTGGTACGGCACGCGTATGATCGCGGCGTCCGTTTCTTCGAGACCGCGCAGTCGTACGGCGGCATGCACCAGATGCTCGGAATCGCCCTCAAGGGCCTGCCCCGCGACAGCTACCGCCTCATGACCAAGATGACGGTGCGCCCCGATACGGACGCCACCGCCATGATCGACAAGTTCCGCACGGACATGCAGCAGGAGTACATCGACATTCTGCTGCTGCACTACATGCACACCCCCACCTGGGCGGCGGACCTGCAACGCCAGCAGGACCAGTATTCGGAAGCGCTCTCGAAGAAGATCATCCGCTCGAAAGGCGCCTCCGTGCACGGCCTCCCGACGCTGCGGACATTCCCCGGAAACAAGTGGCTGGACATCGCCATGATCCGCATGAACCACAAGGGCACCAAGATGGATGCCGAGGACTACGGCACCAACGGTCTGGGCAATGTGGATGAAGTGGTGGAGCACACCAGGAAGGTACACGCCGAGGGCATGGGCGTGATCAGCATGAAGCTGGCGGGAGAAGGCCAGTTCACCTCGCGCGAAGACCGGCAGAAAGCCCTGAAGTTCGCGTTCGGCCTGGGCGCCGTGGATACGGTGACGATCGGCTACAAGAGCACGCTGGAAGTGGACGAGGCCATCGACAACATGAGCCTCGCCTTGAACGCCTGATGTCTGCCAGTGGTTGAATCCTAGGCTGGGCAGGCCTCCCGGCCTGCCCGCCTTTGACTTAGCTTTCAAACCGGGGAGGCCGGGAGGCCTGCCCCACCAATCACACTACGTAGGGCTTCCGGTACACCGGCCGGGTCAGCAACTTGTTCGCTTCCGGGTCATTCAAGAACGTGGGCCCTTCCGCCAGCGTCAACTTCCGTCCGGCGCGATAGCTGATGTTGGCCAGGTGGCACAGCGACGCGCTCAGGTACGCATTGCCGAGCTCGTCGTGCAGGTCTTTGTAGTTGCGCGATTTGCATGCCGCCAGGAAGTTCTGCATGTGCAAAGGGGTGGCATCGCCGCCGCGTCCCCGCTCGGGCAACTCTTCCATGACCAGCTCGTTGCTCTCGCCTTTGAAAGCCTGGAAGCCCTGATCGCTCATGGCCGCCCAGCCTTCGGTGCCGTAGAACAAATTGCCGACCATCACATTAATAGGAGCCGCATTCTTCGGCGCGGTGGAAACCGGGGCGGGGGAATTCGGCGGCGCCACCGCGCCTGCCGCCGGCGCTCCGCCGCGACGCTTGATGGGGAACCCTTCGGAACCGGTCAGCAAGCCGCGCACTTCGAACACCACCTCGCGCCCGCCGTAATCATAGCTGGCAAGGAGCGTGTTGGGCGTTTCCTGGTCGTCCGTGTACGCATACTTCCCGCCTTGCGCGAAGGCGGTCTTCGGCATCCCGGGATCGCCGAGGGCCCAACGGCAGAGTCCGATCTCGTGAACCCCCTGGTTGCCGATGTCGCCGTTGCCCGTATCCCAGAACCAGTGCCAGTTGTACTTGAAGCGCAGCTTGTTGAACGGGCGCATCGGCGCGGGGCCCAGGAACAGGTCCCAGTTCACGCCGGGAGGTGTTGCGCTATCCGGCTGGTGCCCGATGGAAGCCCGCCGCTTGAAGCAGAGCCCTTTCGCCAGGTAAATGTTCCCGATCAGACCTTCCTGAAGCGCCTTGAACGCGCGGATCTTAAACGGCGTGCTGCGGTGCTGGGAACCGACCTGCATCATGCGCTTGGTTTCGCGCGCCACCTGAATCATCTTCTGGCCTTCGTGGATGTTGTAGCAGGCGGGCTTCTCGCCGTAAACGTCTTTGCCGGCCTGCATCGCCCAGATGGCCGCCAGCGCGTGCCAGTGGTTCGGCGTGGCGATGGAAACGGCCTCGACGCTCGAATCGGCGAACGCCTGGCGCATGTCCTCGAACTCTTTGGCCTTTTCGCCGGTCACTTTCTGCAGGGTGGCCTGTGCCCGTTCGCGTGCCGCCTGGTCGACGTCGCACAAGCCGACGACCTTGGCCTCGGGCAGCCTGGAATAGATATCGAGGTGATTGGTCCCGCGGCCGCCCAAGCCGATGATGGCCACGTTGATCTTGTCATTCGCGCCCCAGACGCGAGTGGCCGCGGCTGCGGTCGCCGCTCCTAGAAAAAACCTGCGGGTAGTGGGATGAGACATGTCGATGCGAAGCTCCTTTGCCGCGGCCCATTATATCAAGGCTCGGACGCCCGCCAAAAACCCGCCCCGGCAGCTACCTGTGGGTGTCCGCGATTTCGAGAAATTCGCGCTTCTGTCGAATCGACCAGCGCCGGACCTCCTCGTGCGCGTCGATCAGGATGGGCAGCCAGCGGTGTAACGACACTTGCGACTCAGAGGGGGACGGCGCGGCAGAGTAGCGCCGCAACAGGTCGAACGCCTCGCGAAGCAGCCGTATGCACTCGTCGATCAGCGTTTCGCCACCTCCAAACAGATACAGCGCGTCGGCGATCTCATCCTCGGGAGTCTGCGAAAAGGCTTGCCCGCCGAGAAACCGGGCGATCAGCGTCATTGCGTAGGGCTGCCGGCCGTGAGCGCGGTCGTCGCGCCAATCGGAAAGGTCGTCCAGAATCTGAAACCAGAGCAGCAGGCGGTCCGCCAATTCGACGCACGGGCGGATTAGGTCCGGCCGTTGGGCATGCAGTCCGAGAGCCGCCACCAGGATGTGAAAGGGCGCGCTGCGGCCGAGCACGGCCCGGAGGAGCGCGTCTCCGGCGAGATTGCGGCATTCCTCCGCCGCATAGGCATCCGCGAGTTCGCAAAACGCGCCGCGAGCCATCCCCCAGAACTTCGGATCGGCAGCCACCTCGGCAAAGATCGCCAGGCTGTCGGTCATCAGAAGATTCGAAAGTGCGTCGCTGGCGGGACCGCACTGGGTGGCCGGCCAGTCGCCATCGATCCGGGAGTCCTGTAACCAGCAATGCAACTGCATCAGGTTGCCGGCCAGTGAAGCGCGCCCGATCGCCGCGGGATCGGTAATGCCGAAAAACTCCGCTATGAACAGCGAGTATGGCTTGACGATTTCCTGCCCCGGCTCTTCCGACAACCAGCCGGAGCCGATTTGCGCGAGTGTCGCCCTGCCGGATTCCGGAAGCGTCCCGACATATTCGTGCAACCGGCGATGAACATCGCGAGAGTAGGGCGAGAATGCCTGGCGGTAATCGCCAAAGGCCACCGCCGCGGCAAGACGCGCCCGCAGCGGCTCAGCGGCCATGCTCCGCCCGAGGCTCCAGCCCGACACAGTAGCTGCCCTCGCTTGGATCCCAGATATCGAATGGGTCCCAGAAGTCTACCGCGCCGGGATGCTCCACCCGATCACGAAGCCGGCGGAGTTCGGGAGTGCGGCCGCGCGTTGCGACGTACTCGCGCATTCGAGCGAAAATCTGGTCGGATTCAAGTTCCCCGGCTGGCATCCCTCGCTCCTTGTGATCGAAAGTATTGTACTATAGCCCAAGCTACGGGATGACTACCAAACTCTTTTTGATGCTGTCCATTCTGCCCGCGGCTCTGAGTGCCGCCGGCCTGGCTTCTCACCTTGTTGACCAACAACCTATCCGGTTTGAGGAAAACCGCGGCCAAGCCGCGGCGGAATACCAATACCTGGGTCGAACGCCCGAGGGCACGCTGGCCCTGACCCCCTCGGGCATGGACCTGCTGCTCAAGGACGATACGGTCCGCACCCGGCTATTGGGCGCGAACCCGGACGCATCGCTCGAGCCGCTCGACCCGCTTCCGGTCCGCACCAGCTATTTCCGCGGCTCCGATTCCCGCACATGGAAGGAGGGAATCGCCAACTACGCGCGCGTTCGCTATCGGAGTATTTACCAGGGGATCGATGCGGTCTTTTACAGCCGGCGATCCACCCTGGAGTACGACTTCGAGATCAGCCCCGGTGCGGACCCGGCGGCCATAGAGCTCGAATTCGGGGGCTGCGATCGTTTGCGGATCGAGCCTTCCGGAGACCTCGTGATGAGCACCGCCGCGGGCGACGTCCGCTGGAAGAAGCCCGAGATCCGGCAGTCTATCCGCGGCCGCCAAACCGAGGTGCCCGGCGGCTATGTATTGAAAGGCCAGGTAGTCACTCTCCGGGTTGGCGCCTACGATCGTTCCCTACCCCTCATCGTCGACCCGGTCCTGTCCTTTTCGACTTACCTCGGCTCAGTGGGCAACGAAGCAATCCGAGGTATGGCAACAGACACTTCCGGCAATATCTACGTGACCGGCTCGACCACCTCCACGGATCTTCCAGCCGCGGGACTACAGAAGCAGTTTGCAGGAAAGGGCTCGACGCTGCTGGGAGTGGTCACGATCGGCGACGCTTTTGTCGCCAAGTTCAGCCCGTCGGGCTCGCTTCTATACCTCACCTACCTTGGCGGATCGGCCGAGGATGTGGGCTCGGCGCTGGCCGTCGACAAGAGTGGAAACGTGTACGTGACCGGCTACACCGATTCAAGTGACTTCCCCGTAACTTCGTCCGCGGCACAGAAGACCTGGGCGGGGAGAGGCGGGAACTTGTTGGTCCAGCTTGGCGACGCGTTTGTGGCGAAGATCGGTCCCGATGGGAATCAGTTACTCTATTCGACTTTCCTGGGCGGGCGAAACGACGATTACGGCAGCGCCATTGTTCTGGACGCCTCCGGTGATGCGTATATAGCAGGGGGCACGCTTTCTGCCGACTTGCCGGTATCTTCCAACGCCGCGCAGACCACCTACAAGCGAAGTGGAACACAGCAGACTTTCCCGAGGTTCAACGCTCCCCTGCTCACTTCGGGTGACGCTTTCATTGCGAAAATCAATTCGGCTGGAACCTCCGTCCTCGCTTTGACTTATCTGGGCGGCAGCTACGACGAACTGGCCTGGGCGCTTGCGCTGGACAGCAACGGCAGCCTTTACGTGGCAGGGAACACGCTGTCGACGGATTTTCCGACCACCAGTGGGGCCTTTCAGAGCAGGTTCGCCGGGTCCGATCTGACTAACAACATATTCTTTAATCTCGGGGATGGGTTTGTCACCAAACTAACCGGCGACTTGAGTACGATCTTGTATTCCACCTATCTGGGCGGCGCCGGAGACGATGCGGTAAGCGCCATCGCAATCGACAGCGCGGGCAATGCCTACGTTACCGGCGCAACCACCTCTTCGAACCTGGCGACTGCCACCGCATTCGGTCGCAGCTACAAGGGTCCCGCCGGCGCCCCGGTCGCCGACCAGCTCATCGGCGATGCGTTCGTAGCCAAGATCGCTCCGGACGGGAAGTCTCTGGGCTTCTTTACGTATCTGGGGGGCAGCAGCGACGACGTGGGCATGGCGATCGCACTCGATGGTTCGGGAAACATCGTCGTCACCGGATCGACACAGTCTCTGAATTTCCCGACTTCGAGCGACGCCCTTCAGTCCAAGAGCCCGCAAGCCACCGCCCAGGTGGGAGGTGGAGGACCAGGATTCCTTTCCATCATCGATCCGACCGGCAAAACCTTGATCTACAGCTCGTATTTCGGTGGCACCGCTTCGGACATACCAACCAGTCTGGCGATCGATGCAACCGGCGCCATTCTGGTGGCCGGGGCGGCGACGTCGGCCGACTTCCCGACCGCGAAAGCCGCTCAAGCCAAGTACGGCGGAGGTTCGAGCGATGGGTTTGTGGCCAGGTTCACGGGCTTTGGGAACACCGGTGGGGGCACTGTCCCGACAACACCCAGCACGTCCGCCGCGGGCATCGCGAATGTCGCCAGCTACCAGAGCGGCGCGATATCGCCGGGAGAAATCACAGTCATTTTCGGCGCGAACATGGGGCCGTCGCAGTTGGCCACCTTGACCGTAAGCGGCGGCAAAATCGATAGCACGCTGGCGGGAACGAAGGTGCTGTTCGACGGCGCGGCCGCCCCGCTGATCTACACCTCGGCCGCACAACTCGCCGCAATCGTGCCGTACGGTGTCGCAGGCAGGAGCAGCACGCAAATTGTGATCCAGTACAACGGACAGAATTCCACGCCGGTATCGATGCCGGTCGCCGCCGCCGTACCGGGGTTGTTCACCGCCGACAAGTCCGGCAAAGGCCAGGGCGCCATTCTGAACCAGGACAGTTCTGTCAACGGACCCGGCAACCCGGCCGCTCGCGACTCCATCGTCGTCCTCTTTTTGACGGGTGAGGGCCAGACGAATCCGCCCGGTACGGACGGACTGATCGCCTCGAGTGTATATCCGGCGCCGCTGCTGCCCGTAACGGTTACCATCGGCGGCCAGGTTGTCGACCCGCTCTACGCCGGCGCGGCTCCGGACGAAGTCGCGGGGGTGATGCAGGTCAACGTAACGGTGCCCTCGGGAATTACGCCCGGCGATGCCGTCCCGGTGACGGTCACGGTCGGAGGCGTCACGACGCCGGCCGGCGTAACACTCGCGGTGAAGTAGCGTCGCGGCGGGTCTGCCCACATCGCAAGCGTTCCGGCGCCCGCCGCGCTCGGATATACTCAAGCCGAAAGGAGTTCCCATGGGAAAGCTCACGCTGCTTGGAGTCCTGAGTGCAATCGCTGTCTTCGGGCAGCCTTCCAATACCTACCGGATTACGCAGCGGTACCTCCTCGGAGGGGATGGCCGCTGGGACTACGTAGTCCCCGATCCTCCGAATCACCGCCTCTTCATCGCCCGCCAGGATCGGGTTATGGTGGTTGACGAAAACACCGGAAAGCTGATCGGCGAGGTGCAGGGCATTGATGGAGCGCACGGAACCGCGCCGGTGAACCCAACGGGCCACGGATTCGCGACCTCCGGGAACGACGGCACCGTTCGAATGTTCGACCTGAAGACCTTCAAGGTGCTGGACAAGATCCCTGCCGCCGAAGATGCCGATGCGATCATCTATGACAGCGCATCGAACCGCGTGTTCACCTTCAACGGCGACGCCCACTCTTCCACCGTCATCGATCCACGCGCCGGCAAACTGATCACCAACATCGCGCTCGGCGGGAAGCCGGAATACGGCGCTTCGGCCGGCAATGGGAAGGTGTATGCGAACCTGACGGACATCAGCGAAGTAGTGGAGGTCGATTCGAAGGCCGCAACGGTCTCGCGGCGCTGGCCTACTTTGCCTTGCAAGCAGCCCGTATCCATGGCCATCGATACGGTTCACCACCGGCTATTCAGCGGGTGCCGCAGCGGAGTGATGGCTGTTTCGGACTACGATGCGGGCAAGGTGATCGCTACGCTCCCAATCGGAACAGGCGTCGATGGCGCGGGTTACGATCCGGCATCCGGGGATGCGTTCGCGTCCAATGCGGACGGAACGCTCACGATCATCCATCAGGACTCGCCCGATCGGTATCATGTGGCCCAGACGCTGCAAACGCCGCAAGGCTCCCGCAACATGGGGCTCGATCCGACCAATCACCGGGTGTTTGTTGTCTCCGCCAGGTTCGGGCCGGCTCCCGGAGGGCGGGGCCGCGCGCCGGTACTTCCCGGAACGTTCACGCTGCTGGTGATCGAACCCGAGCGCCGGTAGCGGGTTACGACCCTACGGTCAGGCGCGGCCTGCTTCGGTTTTCCGATCGGGCAGGAGCAGGGGAAGCCGTGCCACGAACTCCGACCCCTGCCCGGGCTCCGATGTCACCGTAATGCTGCCGCGGTGCCATTTGAGGATCCATTGGGCGATCGAAAGCCCCAGTCCGGCACCGCCCAGCGCCCTGGAACGGACCTTATCGGCGCGCCAGAAACGGTCGAAAATATGGGGAAGTTCCTCCGCACGAATCCCCACGCCCGTATCCGTCACCTTAACCCCGGCGTGGCCGTTCGCAGCCGCCACTGCAAAACGGATGTGCCCGCCGGGGTTCGTATACTTCACGGCATTATCCAAAAGAATAAGCCAGAGACGCGAAAGCGCCGCATCATCGCCCTCCACCAGGATTGTGTCGGCTGGGATTTCCGAAGCGACAGTGATCCCCTTGGGCTCCGCCAGGATTACGGCTTGTTCCACCGCGCTGCGCGCCGAAGCGCACAGGTCCACTGCCTCCATCGTGAATACAGTGCCGCCGGAATCGGCGCGCGCCAGAAGCAACAGATCGTCGACCAGGCGCGACGTACGGCCGGTTTCGCGCACGATCTTCCGCATTGCATCGAGCAATTCCTCCCGCGTCCGCTCCCGCCGCAGTGAGAATTCCGCTGCCGTGTGAATCAGAGTCAGGGGCGCTCGAAGCTCGTGCGAGGCATCGGCCGTGAACTGCATCATGCGCTTTACGGCGCTATCGATCCGCTCCAACATTTCGTTCAGCGTCAGTACGAGCCGCTGCAATTCGTCGCGGGCCGCGGGTGGTTCCATGCGCGTCTCGAGATTGGAAATGCTGATGCGCCGAGCCTCGTTCGTAATCCGGTCCACCGGCGCCAGCGCCCTGCCGCTCAGCCAGAATCCGCCTAAAGCCGCCAGCAGCAGCGACGGCAGGGACAGGAACAGCAGGATGGCTTCGAAGCGCTCGCGCGATTCCTGAAATTCGTGGAGAGGCTCGGCCACCCGGATCGTGAAGCGGCGCCCGCCTACTTCGAAGGTTTGCGCGGCCACCCGTAGCTTCGAGCGGCCGGTACCCTGGGTTGCATACTCGATTGCGCGGCCCGCGGCGCCGGTCCGAGCGAGCTCGGTGGTCCCCAGCCTCGCTGACCGGTAGAGGACCCGGCCGTCTCCGCCGGACACCTCCAGCAGGCCCCCTCCAAGACCCAGTGCAGCCTGCTCGCCGAAATCCTCCGTCAACTCGTCGGGACTGACCGAGACCTCACGGCCAATGAACTGCCGCACGTCTTCGAGGCGCAGCGTCAGGTCGTGATTGACCGCCTTGAGCATGCTGGAGTCCATGGCAAACCACGCCGCCGCGGCGAATAGCGCGAGAATTACCGCGAGGCTGCAAAAATACCATGCCGTCAGGCGGAATCGGATGGAAGCGAATATCATGGCGCTTCCTGCCGTAAGCTGTAACCGACGCCGCGGCTGGTCTGGATCAATCGCGGTTGGCCGGGCCCGTCCACCTTCGTCCGCAGCAGCCGGATGAAAACGTCGAGGTTGTTGTCGCCCACGCTCCGGTCCGTCCCCCAAACTGTTTCGATCAACCGCTGTCGCGTCACAATCCGGCCCGCCGCCTTCATGAGGCATTCCAGAATGGCAAATTCGGTAGGGGTCAAATTAAGTGCCGTGTATCCACGCCACACCTCGTGCGTCTCGGTGTTGGCGGTCAGGTCCGCGTAGCGCAGCACCGCGCATCCCGCCGCATGACTGGGCCGTGTTCGCGCGCGCAGCCGGGCCAGCAGCACGTCGAAGGAGAACGGCTTCGTGAGGTAATCGTCGGCCCCGGCATCGAGTCCCCTTACGATGTCCTGCGGAGCGTCCCGGCCGGTCAGCAGCAGAATCGGAGTGCCGATCGCGGCGGCCCGCAACCTCCGGGTGACTTCGAGCCCATCCATCGTGGGGAGCATCACGTCGAGCACAATCGCGTCGAAGGGCGAAGACAGCGCGGCACGCAGCCCGGCGCGTCCGTCGAAGCACGTGCTCACCGTGTTTCCTTCCTCTTCCAGCGTGCGGCCCACGTAATCGGCCAGTTCCCGATCGTCCTCAACGACGAGAATGTGCATTTCCAGGCTCTCACGTATAGGGTACGGCAGAATCGCGGCGGCCCACGCGAGCCCCTTCAGCCCATTTTAAGGTTCTGGTGTTAGAGTCTTGCTGGATGCGGTTGCTCACGTCTCTTTTATTCCTCGCCTTCTTTCTACCGTCCTATGCTTCCGCCCAGGCGTCACAGGGCTCCTACTCGATTTTCGGTACCGTCAGCGATCCCAGCGGCGCGGGAATCCCGAACGCGGACGTGCAGGTGCACGCACCCGGCGCGGTCGCGCGGAACTCGCGGACCGATGCCCTGGGGAACTTTCGAATAGCGGGCCTGCCCGGCGGTTCGTTGCAGATCGAGGTTCGGCACGACGGCTTCGCCGGCCAGACCGTTCGCGTGAGCATCAAGGACCGCCAGCCCGCGCCGCTGCACATCGAGTTGAAACTGGCCGGCATCCGCGAGCAGGTCACGGTCAGCGACGCCGCCACTCAGGTCAGTACGGAGACCGCGGACAACCTCGACACCGTGACGATGGACCGGCAGATGATGGACAACCTCCCGGTCTTCGATCAGAACTACGTGGCCGCGATGTCCCAGTTCCTCGATTCCGGGTCCGTCGGCACAGGAGGCGTGACCCTGGTCGTGAACGGTATGGAGCAGCGCAACATCGGTGTGACCGCCTCCGCCATCCAGGAGGTGAAGATCAACCAGAATCCGTACTCCGCGGAGTTCTCGCGGCCGGGGCGCGGCCGCATAGAGGTAATCACCAAGCCGTCGTCGCAGGTTTATCACGGGACCTTCAACTTCCTTTTCCGCGACTACCACCTGAACGCACGCGACCCGTTTGCCGGCACGCGGCCGCCGGAACAGCGGCGCATTTACGAGGGCAGCCTGCTCGGGCCGTTGGGCCATAGCAAGAAGAACTCGTTCCTGATTTCGGTGGATCGCGAGGAGCAGGACTTGCAGGCAGTGGTCTACGCCATCATTCCCACCGGGCTGGTGCAGCAAACCGCCGCCGCCCCTCAGCGGGATACCGAGGTTTCCGGCTCCATCACGCACCAGTTCACCGAAGACCATCTCGGAACGGTCCGTTTCAACTTCCATGATTCCACGCAGCAGAATCGCGGCGTCGGCGGCTTTGTCCTGCCCGAAGCCGGCATCGACAGCGAGGACCGGGAAGACGAGATCTACTACAACGACAGTCTGGTGATCTCGCCCACGCTGCTCAACCAGTTCCGGGTGGTGGTCGGGCGGGACCATGCGCCCACCACCAGCATCAGCCGGGCGCCGGGGATCGTCGTGCCCGGATCGTTCACCGGAGGAGGCGCGCAAGCCGACAGCCTCCATACGGAGAACCACATGAACCTGAACGAGATCGTCACCTGGACCAGGGGGAAGCACAACATTCGCGCCGGAATCAACGTGCCCGATATCAGCCGGCGGGGGATGGACGACAACACCAACTCAGGCGGCACTTACTATTTTTCCAACTTACAGGACTATTTGTCCGCGCGGCCTTACTCGTTTATTCAACAGCAGGGGGATGGGCATATCGTATTTATCGAAACGGTAGTGGGCGGCTTCGTTCAGGACGATTATCGTCTTCTGCCGAACCTGACTGTCTCCGCCGGGGTGCGCTACGACTGGCAGAATTATTTCCACGACAATAACAACTTCTCCCCGCGTCTCGCGCTGGCCTACTCGCCGGGCAAGAGCCGTAAGACGGTGCTGCGAATCGGCGCAGGCATCTTTTACGATCGCACCGGCAACGGCCCGATTTTCGATCTCGAGCGCTATAACGGCATCCGCCTGCGGCAGGTCGTGTTGAGCGATCCCGCGTATCCCGTGCTTCCGGACGCCGGTTTGGCCGGCATGCCCGGTACCATCGTGAGGCTCGACCCGGGCGTGCGCATCCCCTACCTGGCGCAGTTCAGCGCCGGGGTGGAACGCCAGCTTGCCGCGGGGACAACGCTTTCGTTCACCTATTGGGCCAGCCGCGGCGTCAGCCTGTTCCGTTCACGCGACGTCAATGCGCCCCCGCCTCCGGATTACCTGGCGCGGCCCAATCCCGCGATCGGCGTCTACCGGCAGATCGAGTCCTCAGGGCACCTGGAAAGCAATTCCCTGGAGATCTCTTTCCGCGGACGAATCACCCGGTTCTTCCAGGGCATGGTGCAGTACACTCTGGGACAAACTCTCAACGACGTTCCCGGTAACTATACCGTGAGCACGCGCGGCGCCGGCATCAACGCTTTCCCGGCGAATGACTATGATCTTTCGGGCGAATGGGCGCGGTCCGACTACGATGCCCGCCACCGGTTGAATCTGATGGGGACGATTCACGCGGCGAAGTACCTGAATTTCGGCGTCGGCCTGTTCATGAATTCGGGAATGCCGTACAGCGAGACTACCGGTTTGGACCAATACCATACCGGCTATGCGGACGCCCGGCCGCCGGGGGTGCCGCGCAACTCGTTGCAGGGCCCCGGATTTGCCGGGCTGGACCTGCGCTGGTCGCATGTCTTCCGGATCACGCACAAGAAAGAGGGCCCGCAATTTACGCTGGGGCTGGACGCGTTCAATGTAACTAACCGGGTCAATTATGCGGCTTATGTAGGGGATCTCAGTTCACCCTTCTTCGGCCAGGCGGTTGCGGCCAAACCTCCGCGCCGCCTGCAGTTGTCGGGAAGATTTGAATTCTAAATTGTTTTAGCCGCGCGCTCCGTGTCGATCAGCATGCGCTTCCGCTCGATGCCCCAGCGATAGCCGCCCAGATCGCCGCTTCCCCGAATCACGCGATGGCAGGGGATCACGAGCGCGACCCGGTTCGAGGCGCAGGCGCGAGCCACGGCGCGGGCCGCCCGCGGCTGCCCGATGCCCGCGGCCACCTCGCCATACGATTCGAGTGAGCCGTAGGGAATGGCTTGCAGGTATTTCCAGACCCTCATCTGGAACGCGGTGGCGCGAACGTCGAGCGGCAGGTCGAGCCGGCTGGTCTCGCCCGCCAGGTATCCCCGGATCGCCTCGATCCAAAGCTGCAGTTGCGGATGCTCCGGCGCCGCGGCCGGGGTAATTTCCGCGTTTGGGTACTCGCGCCTCAACGCCGCTACCATCTCGCCGGCATCGCGCCCGAATTGGAGAAAGCAGATGCCCCGGTCGGTTGCGCCGATCACCAGGACACCGATCGCCGTCTGCGCCGTGATGTAGCTGATGGACGCGCCGCGTCCGCCTTCCCGGTATTGCCCCGGCGTCATCCCGAGATGGGCGCCGGCACGCTCGTAGACGCGGCTGGAGGAGCCGAAGCCGCTCTCGTAGACGGCGTCCGTCACGTTCGCCGAACTACGCAGGTTCGATTTCAGCAGCTCCAACCGGCGGGCTTCCAGGTACTCCTTTGGCGAAATGCCGGCCACTGCCTTGAACGTACGCTGAAGGTGAGATGCGGTCAGGCCGGCGCGCCGGGCCAGGTCGCCCAGCGTGACCGGCTCGCCGGGGTGCTCCTCCATGTACCGGCACAGTTTCGCGATGCGCTCCGCCGAAGCGCTGCGAACCAGCAGCGGTTTGCAGCGAAGACAGGGGCGCAGTCCGTCCGCTTCGGCGGCTTCGGGCGTGGCGTAAAAGCGGACGTTTCTTCGGAGCGCCTGCCTGGCGGGGCACGACGGACGGCAGTAGACGCCGGTGGTGAGGACGCCGAACAGGAACGAGCGGTCGAAGGTGCGGTCGCGCCGCGCCACGGCATCCCAGCACTGGTCCGGCGTGAGTGAGAGATCGGAAGTCATGCCCTCATCTTGCGGCCGCACGGTCTCCGGCGGCTATCCGAATCTTGCGGGCGAATTCCGCCGCGCTACTTTTTCCGGCGCGAAATGACGCGAACCTTTTGGGTTTGGGAAATCGTTCCAGGGGTCAACGCGTCGCTGGCAATTTCCGCCTGCTCCTGCTGGTGGCGCCTGCCCGAACCGGTCGCCGGACTGGCGCTTTCCGGCCGCCCGACGTAACGCATTTCCCGGCCGGTGGCATCGAGAATCGGCTGCATCCATTCGCGCACGTAGCGCCAGGGGCCCATGTTTCTCGGCTCCTCCTGCGCCCAGACCACCTCCGCGGTGGCCGGGTATCGAAGCAGCACGTCGCTCGCCTGCTCCGCGGCGAAGGGATAAAGCTGCTCCACGCGCACAAAAGCCACGTGGTCCACTTTGCGTTCGTCGCGCGCCGCCAGCAGGTCGTAGTAGATCTTGCCGGAGCAGAAGACCACGCGTTCGACTTTGCCCGGTTCCACCGTATCGCCGACGATCTCATTGAAACCGCCGGCCGTAAAGTCGTGAATCGTGGAGACCGCCCGCGGGTGCCGCAAGAGGCTCTTGGGCGTGAAGATCACCAGGGGCTTTCGCATCCCGCGCCTGTCGTGACCGCCGTACATCTGGCGGCGCAGCAGATGGAAATACTGGGCCGGGGTGGTGACGTTGCACACCTGCAGGTTGTTCTCGGCGCAGAGCGTGAGGAAGCGCTCGATGCGCGCGCTGGAGTGCTCCGGCCCCTGCCCTTCGTAGCCATGCGGAAGCAGCATCACCAGGCCGCTCGGCTGGCCCCACTTGGATTCGGCCGAGGTGATGAACTGGTCGATCATGATCTGCGCGCCATTGGCGAAATCGCCGAACTGCGCCTCCCAGATGACCAGCGTCAGCGGGTCCGCCACGCTGTAGCCGAACTCGAACCCGAGCACGGCATATTCGCTCAGCGAACTGTCGTAAACGTCGAAACGCGACTGGTCCGGCGAGATGTGCTGCAGCGGAATGTAGCGCCGGCTGGTTTCGGAGTCGTAGAACGCGAGGTGCCGCTGGCTGAACGTGCCGCGGCCGGAATCCTGGCCGCTGAGCCGCACGGCCGTCCCTTCGAGCACCAGCGTACCGAATGCCAGCGCTTCGCCGAAGGCCCAGTCCACCGGGCCGTTTTTGGCGAGGATCTCGCGGCGCCGCTCCACAAACCCGCGCAGTTTGGGATGCAGGTGAAAATTTTCGGGGAAACTGGAAATGCCGCGGACCACCCGCTCGACCACCGCGTGGTTCACGGCCGTTCTGGGGCAGAAGTTGCCGATTTCCTCGGTGGAAACAGCGCTCAGTTCCTGCAACTCGTAGCGCTCGCCCTGCTTCTGCGCCGCGTCGTAGGCTTCCGAAAGTCGCTGGATCACCGCCTGCCTCATGGCCTTGATTTCATCGGGCGCCAGGACACCCTCGCGCACCAGGCGGTCGGCATAAATCGTCGCGACCGACGGATGCGCCTTGATCTTGCGATAGAGGATCGGCTGCGTGTAGCTCGGGTCGTCCGCCTCGTTGTGGCCGTGGCGGCGATAGCAGATCATGTCGATCACCACGTCCTTCTTGAACTGCTGGCGGTAATCGAACGCGATCTCGAGCGAGCGAATCGCCGCCTCGGGGTCGTCGCCGTTCACGTGAAAGATCGGCGCCTGCACACCGCGGGCGACGTCCGTCGAGTAGGGCGTGGATCGCGATTCGTCGGGCAGGGTGGTGAACCCGATCTGGTTGTTGATGATGAGGTGGATGGTTCCGCCCGTCGAATAGCCGTCCAACTGCGAGAGGTTGAGGGTCTCAGCCACCACGCCCTGGCCGGCAAACGCCGCGTCGCCGTGAACCAGCAGCGGGATCACGCGTTCGCGGTTCTTGTCTCCCAGGCGGTCCTGCTTGGGCCGCACGATGCCTTCGACCACGGGGTCCACGGCTTCCAGGTGGCTGGGGTTGGGGGATACGGAAACCACGATCTCGCGGCCGCTATCCGTCTTGCGAACGCTGGTCGCGCCAAGGTGGTACTTCACGTCGCCCGAACCCTGAGTGCTCGCGGGGTCGATCGCCCCTTCGAACTCGGAGAAGATCTGCTTGACGTCCTTGCCGACGGCGTTCACCAGGATGTTCAGACGCCCGCGGTGGGCCATCCCGACCACAATCTCGTGAACGTTGTGCTCGGCCGCCCGCTCCACCAGTTCTTCGATGATCGCGAGGGCGGTCTCCCCGCCCTCCAGCGCAAAGCGCTTCTGGCCCACGAACCGGGCATGCAGGAAGTGCTCGAACTCCTCGGCCGCAACCAGGTTGCGCATGATGCGCACCCGCTGCTCGCGGTCGAGCGGCCAGTTGTTGGACTCGGGCTCCATGCGCTGCTGCAGCCAGCGCTTCTGCTCCGGCACCTGGATGTTCATGTACTCGCAGCCGATCTTGCCGCAGTACGTCTGCCGGAGCGTTTCGAGGATCTGCCGCAGCGTGGCCACGGGCTTGTGGCTGCCCTCGCCCATGGCATCGCCGAGCGAACCCGTCAGGAACTCGCGGTCGAAGTCCCAGATGGTGAGGCCATAGGTCTCGGGGTCGAGTTCCGGGTGGTAGCTGGGCTCGATCCCCAGCGGGTCGAGATCGGCGATCAGGTGGCCGCGCACGCGGTACGCGTTGATCATCTGAATGATCCCGGCTTCCTTGGCGATTTCCGCGTAACGCGCCGAGGTGAGCCCCGGAATCTGCGAGTGGCGGTCCGCCACCCAGCGCACGGGCTGGTGCGGCATGCGCAGGTTCTCGAAAATCTCCTCGTAAAAACCATCGTTGCCGTCCAGCAGTTCCTGTACCTTGCCCAGAAAGGCCCCGGACTCGGCGCCCTGGATGATGCGGTGGTCGTAGGTACAGGTGAGCGTCATCACCTTGCTGATGCCGATCACGGCGCGCGTTTCGTCGGCCGCGCCGCGGTATTCCGCCGGATAGTCGATGGCGCCGGTGGCGATGATCGCACCCTGTCCGGGCATGAGGCGCGGGTTGGACGACATCGTCCCGACCGTGCCCGGGTTGGTCAGCGAAATCGTGGTGCCCTGGAAATCGGCCGGCGTGAGTTTCCCCGTCCGCGCGCGGCTGACGAGGTCGTCGAAGGCCGCCAGATACTCCTGAAAGCCGAGGGACCCGGCGTTCTTGATGTTCGGGACCATCAGGCTGCGGCCCCCGTCCCGGCCGGCGACGTCTACCGCGACCCCGAGATTGACCTGCTTGTGGATCACCCGGAAGGGTTGCCCGTCCTTCTGGTAATACGCATGGTTCAGGGCCGGCACGTCTTCGAGCGCCTTCACCAGCGCCCAACCGATGATGTGGGTGTAGGATACCTTGCTGCGTCCGACCAGCGCCCGGTGCTGGTTGATGACCCGCCGGTTCTCATCCATCACCTTGACGGCGATGATGCGCTGCGAACTGGCCAGCGGGATCGCGAGCGAGGCTTCCATATTCTCGGCGATCCGTCCGGCCGCGCCGCGCAGGGGTTGAAACTCCACGCCGGCAGGTACCGCGGGCGCCGGAGTGGGGGCCGCGGCGGTTGGGGTTGAGGAAGGCGGAGCGGCGACTGGAGCGCCGCTCCCTTCGAACAGGCGCTTCCAGCTTTCATCGACCGCCGTGCGATCGCGCAGATACTGTTGATAAAGCTCGTCTTCGAGCCAGCTGTTGATACCCATATCCGGTTCGGATTTCAATGACATGAAAGGGGATACTACTTCCCTTCCATGATACCAACGGTGGCGCGGGCCTCCCGGCCTGCGCGTTCTTGACTTTAACTTTGGAGTTTCGCAGAGAGACGGGGCAGGCCCCGGAAGGCCCGCCCCTGAGAGAGGTTTAAAACTGGATGCGGATCACCGTTTGCAGAATGCGCGGGTTGCGGGCTCCGTTGACGGTCCCGAATCCGTTGATGTTGTTTACCGTTCCGTCCGCCTTCAGGTAGAGGTTCGTCGGCGTGGGATTGGTCAGCGACGCGTAGTTAATGGTGCTGTTCACGCCGCTGAACTGAGTGTGGTTGAAGACGTTGAACGCGTCCACCCGGAACTGAATCCGCGCCCGCTCCTTGATCGAGAACTGTTTCTGAAGCGACATGTCCCAGTTGTTGATCCCGGGTCCGGTCAGGTAGTTCACGCCCGATTCCAGCCCGATGCTTCCCACGGCGGGCGGCGCCACCATTGCCGCGTTCAGCCGGCTATACGGGCCGCTGCTGCCGGCGCTCGGATTTCCGAGCAGTCCCACCCGCGCGCCCTCCGTGCTCGACCCGGTGATGTTCTGCTGGCTTACGCCGGTAATGCTGTAGCCGATTCCAAAGGGGGTGCCGCTCTGGAACGCCGTAACGCCGGAGATCTGCCAGCCGCTCAGCACCGCTTTTGGCAGTGCCCCCATCGTCTTGAAGTCGGGAAGATTGTAGACGTAGTTCACCGCGAAGTTCTGTCGCCGGTCATTGCTGGACGGCCCATAGTACGCCTGTCGCGTGTACTGGTCCGGCCGCACGAAACTCGTGTCGCCGCTGGCCGTCGTGAGGTCCTTGCTCCAGGTGTAGGTCGTCCCCAGGAAAAGGTGCCCGACCTGGCGATTCAAAGTCAGCTGTAGCGAGTTGTAATTTCCCGTCGCACCGCCTTCGTAAAGGTTGATGTTTCCGATTCCGCGGAACGGGCGCAGGAAGTTGACCGGCAGCGCGCTCGATCCCAGCAGCGCGCTCGGGTTCAATGTCGGATCCTGGTTCTGCGGCAAAAAGGCGGACCCGTAGGGCACATAATTCAGGTTGCGGTTGTCCTGGAGGTGCCGGGAGAGCGCGCCCACATAGGCGGTGTCGAGCACCATCCCCATCGGCAGTTTGGTCTGCACGCCGAAAGTGAAGTTGTAGATGGTCGGAATCTTGCCTACCGGGTCGGCCGCGTAGAAATCGGGCGGCGAAAGCAAAGCGCTGCCGGGGTTGATGGTGTTGACCAGTCCGTAATTGAGCACCGGCTGGATCCCCAGCGGAGGGTTGCGTACGAAGTCGAATACGCGGTTCCCCTGGAAGCGGTCATAGTAGATCCCGGCTCCCGTGCGGATCACGAAGTGCTGGTCGCCCATCGGGTCCCACGCAATGCCCAGCCGCGGGCCCCAGACGAGCGGCGGACTGTTCTGGAGATACTTGGTGAAGCCGTTCTGCCCGCCCTGCGCGATCCCGTTGGCCACGGTGCCCGTACCCGGAACGATGAACCCGATATCGGCCGCCGGCAAGACTTGGCCTGTAGCCGGGTCCACCGCCGACCGGACGCCGTTTACCATCTGCGGCACGTAGAGCCGCGACGCCTGCGAACCGCTCCACTGGCTCAGAACGAAGGTCGAAGCCTGCGACGAAGCGTCGTACTGCGGCTGGTACCATGCTGTCCGGATGCCGTAATCGAGCGTCAGGTTCTTCCGGATTTTCCAGGTGTCCTGGACATAGAATTCGAGGTTCCAGTAGCGGTACTGCCCGTTGATGAAGTTGGCCGCCTGGGTAAAGGAGTTGTAAACACCCAGGGCCGCGTTCGCGAACCCGAAACCCGTGTCGTAGGGATTGGCCGAATTGTCGCCGAAGTTATAGGAGCCGTCGAACGCCCCGAACGAGGTCTGGTTCTTCCGGCTGCGCTGCATGTAGACGCCCGTCTTGAACGTGTGGCGGTTCCAAACCTTGGCCACGCTGTCGGTGATGTCGATGGTGGTGTTGTAGTTGATAAAGGGCGCGTCGCTGGTGCCGAACCCGGGGCTGTTCGCGAGCCGGCTGCCGCCGAACGTGACGTTCGGAAGATAATCCCGCTGCACCGCGCTCGGGTAGAGCAGGGGCAGGTTGACGTTCGAAGCCGTGCGCGTATACGCCGACGTGGTCTCGTCGATCAGAATGCTGTTGTTGCTCACGCCCATGTTGAACTCATTCGTCAGCGTCGGCCCAAAGACATACGTGCTGCCGACCGCCCAACTGTAACCGGGGTTGGCATATTGAATCGGCGAGAGCGGCGTATTCGACCCCAGAACAAATGAGCCGTACTGCGAGGAATAAGTGTTGTTGTTGTTGATGTAGTGGCCGAACAGCCTCATTCTCGACGTCAGGTTGTAGTCCACGCGAATCAGGTCTTCGCGCCGCGGATACTGGTCGGATATCTGGGATTGATAATCGTAGCCCTTGATACAACCCGCCGCTCCGGGACTGGTGGCGCACGCGCCCGGGACATTGGGCTGTGGCAGCAGTTTCAATAGCGCGATTCCCGGAGTATAAAGTTGGCTTGCCGGAATTACGTTCCCGGGGAATGGCGAATGCGTCGTCGGGTCGATGATCGAAAACGGGTTGCCGTTGTTATCCACGCTCTTCGAAAAGTCCCCCTGCCGTTCGAGGGCGGTCGGCACCGTTATGTTGTGGGCCCCCTGCGGCCGCAATTGCCGCTGGAACTCTTCGCTCCAGAAGAAGAACAGCTTGTCTTTCTTCTTGAGAATCTTCGGAATGTATACCGGGCCGCCCAGCGTGTATCCGAGGTCGTTGAACCGGAACAGGTTCCGAGGCAGGCCGTTGCGGTTGTTCAGCCAGTTGTTGGCGTTGAGGCTGTCATTGCGGTGGAACCAATAGCTGCTGCCGTGATACTCCGACGTTCCGCTCTTCGTCACCACCGAAATCTGCGCCCCCATGGAGCGCCCGTACTCCGCCTGGTAAACGCCCGTGAGAATCTTGAATTCCTGGATCGAATCCAGGCTGAGCGTGACGTTCACACTGCCATTCGAGCCGGTATCCACGTTGCTGATTCCGTTGATGGTGAGCTGGTTCGAATTGGTGCGCGTGCCGTTCGCCGAAATGCTGGCCAAGCCGCCGGGGCCGGCGGTCTGCAGGTTTACCGTGCTGACTACACCCGGTACCAGTTTCACCAGATCGAGGTAACTGCGGCTGTTCACCGCGATATTCTCCATCTGCTTGGAAACCAGCGCCGAGGAGCGCTCGGCGCTTTCGGTCTGCAACTCCACAGCGACCGCCGAAACCTCGATCTGTTCGGTGACGGTGCCGACTTCCATTACTACGTCGCCGATTGAGAGTTTGTCATTGGCATTCAGCGTGATGCCGACTCTTTCGTACCTCTTGAACCCCGGGGCTTCCGCCGTGACACGGTAAGTGCCCGGCGGCAACTGCGTGAAGACAAAGCGGCCCTGCTCGTCCGACTTTGTGCTCAGTGTGAATTTCTTTTCCAGCTCGGTAGCGGTCACCACGGAACTCGCGACAGCCGCGTGCTGAGCATCGACGATGTTGCCGGCAAGCGATCCGCTGGTGGTCTGCGCATTCACGGCTGTGGCGGATACCAGCAGTAAAGCGATTAGCGTACCCCTCTTCCCCATCCCAATCTCTCCTCAACATAGAGTTCAGACAGTCCTTCGGCTCTGCTTGGATTGGTCCAACGCGCGGGTTTATCTCCGGAACTGCGCTCCATCCCAGACAGCCATGCCCCTGGAGTTTCGCCCCCGTCGAGACCCGAAGTCCTCCTGCCTTGGGGGATGATATTACGGTCGTTGCTATATGTCGAGGAAAAAATTCGAACGTCCAACAAAATACTTTTTGGAAACGTCGCGCCTGCTCGTGCGGCAATGGCGGACGGGTAACGGTGAACCGTTTTCCCGGCTGAATTCGTCGCCCCGGGCCATCTGCTGCGCCGGCCCCGGCCCCCCTGGGCCGGATCAGTTCACCTTCGTGACGGTGGCTTCGACTTCGAACTTCCGCATGGTGACCGGATCGTCCACCGTGGTGACTGCCGTGGGCTTGCCCAGCGGCACATCGGTGTTCAGATTGAACCGGACCTGGTTGATGGTCGGGCTGGGAGCCGGCGGAGCGCCCTTTTCCGGCGGGATGATCATACTCAGATCGATGCTGGCATTTAAGCCGACCAGGGGGCTGTGGTCCATCACGGTGCACTCGATATTCACCCCGACATCGACGTAGGTGAACTGAGTGTTGCCTCCCGGCTGAAACGTGCCGGTCACCACGGGCACGCGGCTTCCGAGTTTGAACGTGCCCTTGGTGCCGTTATCGATGAGCATCGTATAACGGCGGCCGGCTTTGGCGGCATCGTTCCCGTCCCGGATATTGAACTCGACTTTGTAGACGTTTTCGGCGAAAGCCGGAGCGGCGGCCAAAACGGCGAGTACTACAGCGGCGCTGAAGCGCATTCAGTGCGTCCTCCTGATGAACTCGACGCTCGCGGGGCCCCGGCCGTGCAGTCGATTCAGGGCCGGTGCAGTTGCGCCGTACGCGCGCCCTGATCGAGCGGGTTCGGAAGGTGCTGCTGC
This sequence comes from Bryobacterales bacterium, assembly GCA_963796485.1. GTDB lineage: Bacteria > Acidobacteriota > Terriglobia > Bryobacterales > Bryobacteraceae > CAWCDJ01. Next base: position 516,820 of record CAWCLV010000001.1, on the reverse strand, counting down.
GCGTAGTATCCCGGCTGGACGCGCTCGACGATCTGCGCCACCGAGCGATCGAGCACGTGGAAGTAAGGCTGCGGGTTCAGGCCGATCCAGAAGGCCCAGACCAGCAGGGGGGCGAACACCGCGATCTCCCGCCACGACAGGTCCTTCAGGCTCCGATTCGATTCACTCACTTCGCCCAGCATGGTCCGCTGGAACAGCCAGAGCAGGTAGGCCGCCCCGAGCGCGATCCCGACCCCCGCCCAGATCGCCCAGACCTTCGACATCTGGAACGCGCCGCCCAGGATCGTGATTTCACCGACAAAGCCGTTGAGCGGCGGCATCCCCATCGAACTCAGGGCCGCGATTCCAAAGACGAGGGTGAAAATCGGCATCACCTTGAGCAAACCGCCGTACTCGGCGATCTCGCGCGTATGCTTCCGCTCGTAGACCACACCCACGATCAGGAAGAGCATGCCGGTAGAAATGCCATGGTTGATCTGCTGGATGATCGACCCCGAGATTCCCGCGGGATTCAGCGCGATAATGCCCAGCGTGCAGAAGCCAAGGTGGCTGACCGAGGAATACGCCACCAGTTTCTTCCAATCCTTCTGCATCAGCGAGGCCAGCGCGCCATAGACGATCCCGATAATGGAAAGCACCGCGACAATGTTGATCACGGTGGGGTTCTTAGCCGCATCCGGCAGCAGCGGCAGCGAGAATCGCAGGAACCCGTAAGTCCCCATCTTCAGCAGCACGCTGGCCAGGACCACCGAGCCGGCCGTGGGCGCCTCTACGTGGGCGTCCGGCAGCCAGGTGTGGAACGGCCACATCGGCACCTTCACCGCGAAGCCGACGAAGAAAGCCCAGAAGACCCACCACTGCAGGCTGCCCGACAGATGCAGCCGCATCAGGTCGGCGATGTCGAAGCTATAGAACTGGAACTGTTGATAGTGCTGGACGTAGAGGGTCAGGATACCGAGCAGCATCAGCACGGAGCCGACGAGCGTGTAAATCATGAACTTGATGGCCGCATAGACGCGCCGCGGCCCGCCCCAGATCCCGATGATGAAATACATCGGCACCAGCACGGTTTCCCAGAAGACGAAGAACAGCAGGAAATCGAGCGCCATGAAGACGCCCAGCATTCCGGTCTGCAGGAGCATGAAGAAGGCGTAATATTCCTTAAGCCGGTCGTGCACCGAGTTCCAACTCGAAAGCACCGCCAGGAACCCGATGACCGTGGTCAGCATCACGAGAAGGAGGCCGAGCCCGTCGATCCCGATGTGATAGCTGGCGCCCAGCGTGGGAATCCACCGGGCGCGCTCCACGAACTGGTAATCTTTGCCCGGGTCGAACCGGAACACCAGCGGCAGGGAAACCAGGAATCCCGCGAACGCCGCGAAATTGGCCCATAGTTTGATGGCGCGCTCGTTCGAAGAGGGGATGAACAGCAGCACCAAAAGACCGACCAGCGGCGTAAACAGGACAATTGAGAGGATGTGGTCCATAATTGAACAGCCAGCGATTAGCCCCTCATATTATCACCAGTGCGGGTCGGGGGGACACCGGGGTTTCGGAGTGTAACCTCCCGGTGCGCGGGGCGGCCGGACACCGAAGTGGGGCAGGCGTCCACGCCTGCCGCCCGACGTCCGTGCGGCAGCCGGACGTGGGCATCCGCCGCGGTCCAGGAAGACCGCCCCGCGTGTTAGCGTAAGTCTGATGAAACCCTCGGAAATTCTGTCCTTGATCCAACAATCCGGCATCGTGCCGATCGTGCGCTGCTCGAGCGAGGAGGGCGCCGTCCGAACCGTGGAGGCGCTCTATGCCGCGGGGCTCCGCGCCGCGGAAATTACCATGACCGTACCGGGCGCGGTACGGGCGCTGGAGAAAGTCGCCGCCCGTTTCGGCGACAAACTGGTGCTCGGCGCCGGCACGGTGCTCGACCCGGAAACCGCGCGCGTCTGCATGCTCGCCGGGGCGGAGTTCTTCGTGACCCCGAGCCTGCGGATCGCCACCATCGAGATTGCCAAGCGGTACGCCAAACCCGTTTTTCCCGGCGCCCTCACGCCCACGGAAGTGCTCGCGGCATGGGAGGCCGGTGCGGATGCCGTCAAGATCTTCCCCTGCGGAAATGTCGGCGGCGCCAAATACATCAAGGCGTTGAAGGGGCCATTCCCGCAAATCGAGATGGTGCCCACCGGCGGGGTGAACGCCCAGAACATCGGCGAGTTTCTGAAAGCGGGCGCCTGCGCTTGCGGCGTGGGCGGCGAACTGGTGGATAACCGCACGGTCAGCGAGGGCCGCTTCGACGTCATCGAAGAGCGCGCCCGGCAATTCGTGGCCGCCATCGCGGCGGCGCGCGCGGAAATGCAGAACGCCGCCGGAGCGTAATTGTTAAACTGGAAGATTCGCTATGGCTATCAATAAGGAACTGCTGGAGATTCTTGTCTGCCCGATCTGCAAGGCCGATTTGGACCTCAAGCCGGACCAGAGCGGCTTGAAGTGCGTGCAATGCCACCGCGTTTACCCCATCCGCGACGATATTCCCGTGATGCTGGTGGACGAGGCAAAGGTAGAAGAATAGGTCCGTGGATCGCGTACTGGAATGTCTGCCGCGCAACGGCCGGGTAGCTGTCATCCGGCTGCGGTCCCTGGGCGACTGCGTGCTCACCACGCCCGCCCTCGACATTCTGGGACGCGCCCGCCCCGACCTGCGCCTGGCGGTGGTTGTCGAAGACCGCTTCCGCGCCATTTTCGAAGATAGTCCGCAAATCGAACAGATCCTGCCGCCGGAATTGGGGGCCTTGCGCCGCTGGCGTCCGGATCTGTGCCTGAATCTGCATGGCGGCACCCGCAGCGCCTGGCTGACCCGTTTGTCCGGAGCCCGACTGCGCGCCGGCTTCGCGCATTTCCGGCACGGGTTCGCCTACAATCTGCGGATTCCCAGGGCACAGGAAATCTTGGGTGTCGAACGGAAAGTGCACACCGCGGAGCACCTGGCGAGCGCTGTGTTCCACCTCGGGGCGCCGGTCAGCGAGATTCCGCGCGCGCGGCTGTACGCCAGTGGGGCAGGTCTCCCGGCCTGCCCGCCTTTAGAGAATAGAACCGGGCAGGCCGGGAGGCCTGCCCCACTGGCCGTCATCCACCCTGTAGCCGCGACTACCGTAAAGACCTGGCCAGCCGGCCGGTTCCTCGAAGTGGCCCGCCATCTTCAGCAAATTGGCTTCGTTCCGGCATTTATCGGCGCGGCCTCGGACAACCTCACCCCCTTCCGCGCTTTCCGAACGATCCAGGGCGCTTCCCTTTCGGAAATCAAAAGCTTGCTGGCTTCAGCCGCGCTGTTCATCGGCAACGATTCCGGTCCCGCCCACATGGCGGCCGCGTTCGGCTTGCCGGTCATCGTGATCTTCGGCCCCTCCGACCCGGCGATCTGGGGGCCCTGGCGCACGGCCTCAGAAATCCTGACTTCGCCGTCCGGCATAGAGGGCGTGCAGGTCCAGCAAGCCCTGGACGCGCTCTCTCGCCTGCGGGTGGCGGCATGAAGGAACTGCTGCGGCTGCTCGGTTATGCGCGCCGGTACTGGGTCCATCTGACCGCGTCCGTCGTCCTGATGGCCATCGCGGGAGCCGCGCAAGGCGCGCTGGCACTACTCGTCAGGCCGATCTTCGACCGCGTCCTCACGGCGGACCGGCCCGCCGGCCTCACGCCGCTGCTTGCCAAACCGATTCTCGGCCATCAGCTTTACCTGGAGCAGGTGGTTCCGATCCACGGCCGCAGCATCTGGTTCATGGTGGCGTTCGCCCTGATCGCCGCCTTCCTGACCAAGGGGATTTGCGACTATCTGGGCAATTACCTGGTCAGCTATGCCGGCTTCTCCTCGGTGACGGACCTGCGGAATGCCGTCTTCGACAAGGTCCTGGCCAAGGGGGCGGACTTCTTCGAGTCGCATTCCACCGGCCAGCTCATGTCGTCGCTGATGAACGATATCGACAAGGTGCAGCTCGCCACGTCTCAGATGCTGGCCGATTTCTTCCGGCAGTGGTTCGCCGCCGTCTCGCTGCTCTTTGTCCTGGTGAGCACGGATTGGATGCTGGCCCTGGTCAGCCTGACCATCCTGCCCGCGGTGATGATGCCGGTGACGCGCATCGGGCGTCGCATTCGAAGTACCAGCCGCCGCACGCAGGACCGCCAGGCGGAGCTCAACCAGATTCTGCAGGAGACGTTCAGCGGCCACATGGTGGTGAAGGCGTTCGGCGCCGAAGGGTACGAGTCCCGAAAATTCCGCGAAGCTTCGCACCGCCTGCTCCGAACCAACGTCCGCTATATTCTGCAGCAGGCGCTTTCCTCTCCGCTGGTCGATTTCATCGCGCTGGTGATGATCATCTCGCTGCTGACCTACGCCCGGACCAATATCAAGACGGGCAGCATCAGCGCCGGCGATTTCGTCAGCTTTCTCACCGCGCTGCTGCTGCTGCTCGAACCGTTGAAGCGACTGGTGGGCATCAACAATATCTTTCAGCAGGCGCTCGGCGCTTCGCAGAAGGTCTTCGAATACCTGGACCACACCGAAACGATCGTCGAGAAGCCCAACGCGCCGCAACTCGACGCCTTCCGGCAGGGCATCGTTTTCGAGAACGTCTCGTTCAACTATGCGGGAGCGCCCGAGGGTTTCCACCTGAACTCCGTGAACCTGGAGGTCAAAGCGGGCGAGGTCGTCGCGCTGGTGGGTCCAAGCGGCGCCGGCAAGACGACCCTGGCGAACCTGGTACCGCGTTTCCACGATGTGACCGGCGGCACTGTCCGGATCGACGGCCGCGACGCGCGAGAGATCAGCCTGGCATCCCTGCGCCGCCAGATCGGATTGGTTGCCCAGGACACCTTCCTGTTCAACGACACGGTATCGAACAACATCGGTTACGGGCAGCCGGGCGTTCCGCTGGAGAGGGTTCGCGAAGCCGCCAGGACCGCGCTCGCGCACGAATTCATCGTGAACCTGCCGGAAGGCTACGACACCGTCATCGGCGACCGCGGCCTGAAGCTCAGCGGAGGCCAGCGCCAGCGGATCGCGATCGCGCGCGCCCTGCTGAAGAACGCACCCATTTTGATTCTCGACGAGGCGACCTCGCATCTCGATACGGAATCCGAGATGCTGGTACAGAAAGCCCTGGCGAACCTGATGGAACATCGTACCGTGATCGTGATCGCACACCGTCTCTCCACCATCCGCCGCGCCGACAAAATCGTGGTGCTCGAAGCGGGGTGCGTGCGGGAGACCGGTACGCATGAGGAACTCGTCTCACGCGGCGGAATTTATCAGAGGCTTCACGAACTGCAGTTCGAGACAGCCGGATCGGTGGTGGACCAGTGAACGTGCGCAGCATGACCGGCTTCGCCCGCGTGCGGAGGACCGTCCCGCAGGGCGAACTGGTGGTCAGTCTCAAGAGTGTCAATCATCGCGGACTGGACCTCCATTTCCACCTGCCGACCGAGTTCGACCCGGTGGAAAACGACGTACGCGGGATCATCAAAAGCGGTGTCGCCCGCGGCCATGTGCAAGTGCACGCCGCGCTGACCCGCTCGGGGGCGGCGGCGGGCGGCGTCAACCGCGACTTGATGGCCGCCTACATCGACGCCTACCGCGAAGCCGCCGCGCTCTACGGCATGGGCGGCGAGCCGGATTTGAATTCCGCCCTGCGGCTGCCCGGCATGCTGGTCTCGGCGGAAGAGCAGGAACCCGGGGAGGAAGTGGCGAAAGCGCTGCTCGATGCCACCGCCGCGGCGGTCGCCGAACTGAACGTCTTCCGGGAGCGCGAGGGAGCCGCTACGGCCGAGGAGATCCGGCAGCGCTGCCGCGGCATCTGCGGGCTGGTGGCGCGGATGGAGCAGATCCGGGCCGGGGCCGTGCCGGCCTTTCAGAAACGGTTGCGCGAAAAGCTTTCGGACCTGCTCCACGGCACCGGGATCGAGCCGCAGCGCATCGCGCAGGAAGCCGCGCTCCTGGCGGATCGCAGCGATGTGGCCGAGGAACTGGTCCGCCTGCGAACCCACGTCGAGCACGTCGAGTCGATGCTGACCGCCGGCGGGGAAGTCGGCAAGCGCCTGGATTTCCTGCTCCAGGAAATGAACCGCGAATCGAATACGGTCCTCTCGAAGACCGGCGGCCTGGGCGACCTCGGGCTGACCATTACGGACCTGGCCCTCTCGGCAAAATCGGAAATCGATAAGATCCGGGAGCAGTCGCTGAACCTGGAATGAGCATGAACGCGTACACCGGGAGCCCGCTCCCCGACCGAGAGCCGCCACCGGCAGGGAGCGGGCTTCCGCCCACCAACCAATGACCACTGTCTTCATCATCTCCGCGCCTTCCGGATCCGGGAAGTCCACGCTCGTTTCGCGCCTGCTCGCCAGCGTCCCGGACCTCATGTTCTCTATCTCTTACACCACTCGCAAGCCGCGCGGAACGGAGGTGGACGGGCAGAACTACCATTTCGTGTCGCGGGACGAGTTCGAGGCCATGATCGCCCGCGACGAATTTCTCGAGTGGGCGGAGGTTTTCGGCAACTACTACGGCACCCACCAAGGCATCCTGGAAGAAGCCAAGACCCAGGGGAAAGACCTGGTACTCGACATCGATGTCCAAGGTGCGAGACAATTGAGATGTCGCATTTCGGAGGCCGAAAGGGTTAGTGTGTTTATCCTGGCACCCTCCCGCGAAATTCTGGAGCAAAGGCTTCGTTCCCGCGGTGAAGATCGGGGCGAGGTGATTACCAGGCGGCTGAAGGAAGCGGCAAAAGAGATTGGGAATTACGCGGATTACGATTATGTCGTGGTCAACCGCGACCTGCTGGAGTCCGACTCCACGTTGAGCGCCATCGTCCGCGCCGAACGGGTCAGGCGAAGCAGGATCGAAGAGCAGATCCGCCCGATTCTGGGAACATTTCGAGTTTGAAGAGGTATCGACAACATGGCTGATAAAGCCCCACGGAACAACGCGCACTGCACCATTCCCGACGATGCGGAGCAGAGCACCTACAGGTTCATCATCGTCGCCGCTAAGCGCGCCCGGCAGTTGCAGGGCGGCGCGCGGCCGGTGCTGCCGACGTCCTCCAAAAAGCCCACCATCATCGCAATGGAAGAAGTGCGGCGCGGACTGGTAAAGTACAGTCTCACCGGGCTGGCGCCCGACGAACCCGCGCCCGAAGCCGTCCTGTAAGAATCCGTCATGAAAATCATCCTCGGCGTTGGAGGCGGTATTGCCGCCTACAAGGCGGCCGAACTGGCACGCCTGCTAATGCAGGAAGGGCATGAGGTGCAGCCCGTCCTGACAGCGGCCGCGGAGGAGTTTGTCCGTCCCCTGACGTTCGCGGCGCTTACCGGGCGTAAGGCGCTGACCGATCTGTTCGCGATCGAGAGCGCGATCGAGCATATTTCGGTAGCGCAGGAAAACGAGCTGATGGTGATCGCGCCGGCAACGGCCGACCTGATTGCCAAACTGGCGCACGGTTTCGCCAACGATTTCCTGACCACCCTTTACCTGGCTTTCACCGGCCCGGTGGTGATCGCGCCGGCCATGAACGTCAATATGTGGCAGCACCCGGCGACGCGCGCCAACCTGGAAACGCTCCGCTTGCGCGGGCATCGCATCGTCGAACCCGGCAGCGGCTACCTGGCTTGCGGCATGACAGGGCCCGGCCGCCTGGCCGACCCCGAGGAAATCGCTGCCGCCGTCTCGGCCGCGGCACGCCGGCGGCACGATCTCGACACCGAAACCATCCTGATCACGGCCGGACCGACCCAGGAACCGCTCGACCCGGTGCGGTACATCTCCAACCGCTCAAGCGGAAAGATGGGGTACTCCCTGGCGGAAGCCGCGGCGGCCCGTGGAGCCCGCGTGATCCTGATCTCCGGCCCGGTGCATCTCGCTCCGCCGCGCGATGTGGAACTTCTGCCGGTGCGAACGGCCGTGGAGATGCGCGATCGCGTTTTCGGCAACCTGGAACGGGCTTCCATCGTGATCAAAGCCGCCGCCGTCGCCGATTTTCATCTCAGTAAGGTTCCGGATCAGAAGGTCAAAAAGACGGCCGCCCGCATCTCGCTCGAGCTGGACCCGACACCGGATATCCTCGCCGAATTGGGACGCAAGAAAGGCGATCGCCTGCTGATAGGATTCGCCGCCGAAACCCAGAACCTGCAGCAGGAGGCCCGCCGCAAACTGCAGTCGAAGAACTGCGACATGGTGGTGGGAAACCTCGTAGGCGGCCCCGATATAGGCTTCGAATCCGACCAGAACGAAGTGATTCTGGCGCTGGCCACCGGCGAAACCATTCCGCTGCCCAAGGCTTCCAAGCGCGAAGTGGCGGACCGCATCTTCGACGAGATTCTGAAACTCCGGCTGGCCCTCCACGCCTCCAATGGACGCTGAAACCCTCCGCCGCTATCTCGAGTTTTACCAGGACCTGGGGATCAAGACCCTGTACCGGCAACCCCTCCCACAGAGCCGCGACCATGAGGGAGCGGGCATTCCCCTCCCTACACTGGCCCCCGAAAACGACACTCTCCTTCGCATCCTGAACGACATCGGCGATTGCCGCCGCTGCCGCCTGCACGAAGGCCGGAATCAGTTAGTGTTCGGGGTCGGGAATGAACGGGCCCCCCTGGTGTTCGTCGGCGAGGGACCGGGAGCGGATGAAGACGAACAGGGCATCCCCTTCATCGGACGCGCCGGGCAGTTGCTGACCCAGATGATCGAGGGTACGGCGAAAAAGGAAGGGATTCCGCTAACCCGCGCGGATGTTTACATCTGCAATGTCGTGAAGTGCCGGCCGCCGGGGAACCGCACCCCGGAGCCGGAGGAGATGGAAACCTGCGGCCAGTTCCTATACCGGCAGCTCCTGACGATCCACCCCAAGGCCATCTGCGCCCTGGGCGGAACCGCGGCCCGCGCACTTACCGGACATAAAGAAGGAGTTACGAAAATGCGCGGCAAGTGGTTCAAGTGGCGGGACATACCGGTTATGGTGACGTACCACCCCTCGTACCTTCTCCGGCCTTACAACCAGAGCGCCAAGCGGGAAGCGTGGGAGGATCTGAAGAAGCTCCTCCACTTCGCCTACGACTGAGAGTGTAGTGGGGCAGGCCTCCCGGCCGGGCCGCTTTTGATGTTCTCAATTCAAAACCGGGCAGGCCGGGAGGCTTGGCCGGGAGGCCTGCCCCACGACTGAGCCTTACCCTGCCGCCTGCCGCACCAGCGCGCGCGACGCATGCGGGAGAACCACACCCTGCTGGCGAAGCATCTCCTTCATGGCGTCCGCGTAGATATCCATGTGCTTCCGCGAGTACCGCAGCAGGCCCAACCGGCGAAGCCGGTTCAGTTGGAAGGTGACGATCTCGCGAGACGTCCCGACGTACTCCGCAATCGTGTGGTGGGTGAGGGCGCCAATCCGCGTACCGCCATCCGCCATCGGAGTTCCCAAGCTGTCGGCGAGTTGGATCAATGAGATCATGACCCTCTCCGGCGTCTTATAGATTGCCATGCTTTGAATGCGGTCCTGCAGTTCTACGCACTCCCGGATGAGGAACTGCGTCAGAGCCAAGCCCAGGCGCGGCTCCCGCTCGATCTGCCGCTCGATGTCAGCCACCGGCCAGGACATCACGGTAATGTTGTCGAGGGCCACCGCCGATTCGGAATGCTGGGATCCGACCAGGCATCCTTCGCCAAAAAGGCCTTCCGCCGCGACGATCCGGCCGATCGTCTGGGCACCATCCTCCGCAATACTGGTCACCTTCACCCTGCCGAGAATTACCACATAAAGGCTCTCGGGCGGTTGGTTGGGATCATAGATCACCCGCCGACGGGCGAACTCCTGCACCGGTTTCCGCGGGAGGTAGGTCAACGGGTCCTCGAACGAGAAGAAGCGATCTTCAGCGCGATTCATAACAAAACCTGCCAGTATTTGTAAGTCCTACTTCAGTTGTTAATGAAGTCTAGCGCTGTTTCGTAGCGTCCGTCACCAGAAATTTGTACGATTTCTAGTAATAACGTGTCCCCACACACAGGCCGGCTCGGACAATTCCTAATGGAATTACCAGGCCTTTGCCGGTCCGCGAAGCGGGGGCGGTAATCGCTCTGTTACACTTGCCCTTTGCTCGTTCATGAGGCAACCATTGAAGCGCAAACCGTACCCTGGTGATCCCCTTTTCCTGATAGCCGAACAGCAAGCCGCGGAGATGGCGCGCTTTCCCGCGGAAAAACGAGGCAGCGAGCTGCCGCTCGAGGGCGTCCTCGGCCGGGAAGCCGTCGAGGCCCGCATGCGCGAACTGCGGGCGCTGCCGGTTGACGACTACGTGGCTGCCGCGGTTTACCCGTCGGAGGATCCCACACGCCAGGGGGTCAGGTGGGTGATGCGCCGGCTGGGCGGCGACATCCTCCGCGAAATCGAAATGGGGCCGCTGTATGCAGCTGAAATCCTGCTCGATTTCGGCGGTCCCGGCGGAACCAGGCGGATCGGGATCCTGGCCCACGACCGGCGCAAGCGGAACGGCATCTGGATGCCCGAGCACCACCTGAGGGCCGTCGAGATTATCCGCGTATTCGCCAGCCGGTCGATCCCGGTGGTTACTTTCATGGACACCCCGGGCGCCGACGCCGGCGAGGCGGCGAACCGCCAGAATCAGGCGCATTCCATCTCGCGCCTGGTGGCGGAATTCGCCCAACTGCACGTTCCCACCGTCGGCATCGTGCTCGGCAACGGATATAGCGGCGGGGCGATTCCGCTGGCCACCACGAACGTGCTCCTCTGCGTGCGGGACGGCGTTTTCAACACCATCCAACCGCGCGGGATGGCCGGAATCGCGAGAAAGTACGACCTCTCCTGGCAGGAGTGCGCCAAGTACGTCGGGGTGAGCAGCTACGAGCTCTTTTACGCGGGGATTCTGGATGGGATCGTCGATTTCGTCCCCGGGGAAGCCGAGAACATCCCGAACCTGGTGGCGGCGATCGGCAGCTCGATCCGCGCCGCCGAGCGGCTTACGGAACGGTTCGTGGCCGAGAACATGGCCGACATGTTCGAGCACTACCAGCGGACGGTGCGACGCTATCTGGAGCCTTCCGAAGCCCTGGCCAAACTGCAGCGGTCTCCGCTTTCGCTGCTCGACAACCCGACCGAGCAGCCCAACGTGTTCGGCTGCGCCTTCCGGCACGTCCGCTATCTCGGGTTGCGCCGCCGCATCCGCTCCACCACCCGCGAGCAGTACGGGCGGCTGAGCGCGGCGGATATTCCGCGCGGCGACCTGCGCCGCCGGATCGCGCAGGAATACCACCGGATTTTTCAGAACTGGCTGGCGCACCCGCTCGAACTGCGCTACGACGAGGAGCTGACCAAGTCCTGGAAGGGGTACGTCCGCCGGCGCGGCGAATTCGCGGAAGACCGCGGGCGCTTCGGCCGATTGATTTTCGGCGACCCCGGAGAGAACCTGCGTAGCGCTACCGGCCAGCTTCTGTTTTCCGCGGGGTTTCATCTGCTGAACCAGTGGAAGGGCGCCGCCCAGGCCAATTTCATCGCGCTGGCGAACCACTTGCGGCGCGGTGAGGGCGAATCCTTCGGGGCGGCCGAAGCACTCACGGTCCTGGACGTGGTATCACAGCCCGAGTTCCACGACGCCGCCATCGAAGAATGCGAAAACTTCCTGCTCTTCGACATGATTTACGACAACCTGGTGAACGGGATGCGGCTGATCGCGCGGGAAGCGGTCGCCTCCAATGCCCTCTCCAGCGAGTCGGTCGGCCGTCTGTTCGAGGATTCGCTGGAGCGCGCTTCGGCCGAACTGGCCCGCCAGCGCATCTTTCCCGACGCCAGTGAGGAGCGGCAGCGCGCGATGAAGCGCCGCTTCATCGCCTGGATCGGATTCTTTGCGAAACACAACGACCGGCAGAAGCTGCTCAAGAAAGTGGAGGAGTGGAAAAAACTGGTCCATCCGCGGGTCAGCGAGCCGCTGTTTGCGATCATCACGTTCTATTTCGAGCACCTGCTTCCGGCCTACTTCGAGAGGCGCGCCTCCGGGCGCCCGTTCGACGGCCAGATTCGCCCGCAGAATATCGGAATCCGCGATTTCTGGAACCGCCTTACGGAAGCCTACCAGGACCTGCTGATCCAGGACGAACTGCAGCGGTTCAAAAAGCGGAGCCCGGTCACTGCCAATGCCATCCTGGAGCGGTTCTTCGTGGATTTCCGGGAAACCGACTCGCGGCTGATGACCGCCGACCCCGCGCGTTTCCCGGGATTCCGCGCCTCCATCGAGGAGGCCCTGGCGAAGGGAATTCCGCCGTGCGGCGCGATCACCGGAATCGGCCGGTTAAAAGCGGGCGAGTCGCCGCGGCCCGTGGGCATCGTGGTTTCCAATCTGGAGTTTCAGGCCGGCGCCTTCGACATGGCCGCCACCGAAAAACTCTGCCGGCTTCTGGTGGAATGCGCCAGGCGGCGGCTGCCCGTGGTGGCCTTCATCTCTTCCGGCGGCATGCAGACCAAGGAAAGCGCCGGCGCGCTGTTCCCGATGGCCGTATTGAACGACCGCATCACGCGTTTCATCCGCGAAACCGGCCTGCCGGTGGTGTGTTTCGGGTTCGGCGATTGCACCGGAGGCGCGCAGGCCAGTTTCGTCACCCACCCGCTCGTCCAGACTTATTACTGGGCCGGCACCAATATGCCGTTTGCCGGCCAGATCGTCGTGCCGGAGCACCTGCCGTGCGCCGCCACGCTCTCGAACTATCTCAGCCGCGAGCAGGGGGCCATGCGCGGCCTGGTCCGGCATCCATTCTGGGAAGGCCTGGATGAGGAGCTGCGGGCCATCGATCCGGCCATCCCCGGTCCCCGGGAAGCCGTCGAGGACGTGATCCGGCGGGTGCTGCGGCTCGAACTCGAAACGGCCGAGGAGGAGCCCGCCGCGGAGATCGGAGACGCCGTTCGGCCCGCGCCATTTACCCGGGTGCTGGTACATGCCCGGGGCTGCGCGGCCGAGAAGATCGTCCGCAAGGCGCAGGAGAACCGGCTGGAGGTTGTGCTGGTGCAGTCGGATGCCGATATGCAATCGCCCGCGGCCGGCCTGCTGCGGCCGGAGATCGACCGGCTCGTCTGCATCGGCGGCAATACCCCGGGCGAGAGCTACCTGAATGCCATGAGCATCGTGCGGGTAGCCGAGCGGAACGGCGCCGAGGCGCTGCACCCGGGCATCGGCTTCCTTTCCGAAAGCGCGGCCTTCGCGCGGGTCTGCCGCGCCCACGGGATCAATTTCATTGGGCCGCCCGCCGAGAGCATGGACCTGATGGGGCACAAGTCGAATGCCATCCACACGGCCATGCGTCTGGGGATCCCGGTGGTGCCGGGCAGCCACGGCATCGTTACCCAGCCCGAAGCCGCCGCGAAACTGGCTTCCGAGATCGGATATCCGGTCATCATCAAAGCGGTTTACGGAGGTGGGGGGAAAGGCATCGCGGTAGTCGAACAGCCCGACGATTTCGTCCAGACCTTTTTGCGAATCTCGGCGGAAGCGCGCAGCGCCTTCGGCAACGGGGACGTCTACCTGGAGCGTTTCGTGGGCTCGCTCCGGCACGTAGAGGTTCAGATCCTGCGCGACGGCCACGGCCATACGAAGGTGCTGGGGCTGCGCGACTGCTCGGTGCAACGGAACAACCAGAAGGTGATCGAGGAGTCCGGATCGACCGCGCTGCCCGTCGCCCTGGAACAGTCGGTGTTCAGCCATGCCGCGCAGATCGCGGATGCCATCGGCTACACCGGCGCCGGGACGGTGGAGTTCATCTACGACCTGTCGCGCGGCGAAGTCTACTTCATGGAAATGAATACCCGCCTCCAGGTGGAGCACCCGGTCACCGAGGCGGTGGCGGGCGTGGATATCGTCAGCGCCCAATTCGACATCGCGGCCGGCGCATCGATCGAACAGATGGAGGCCGGGCACAACGGGTACTCGATGGAGTTGCGGATCAACGCGGAGCGGGCGGTGCGGGGTTCGGACGGCTCACTTTCGTTCCTTCCCTGCCCCGGCGACGTGAACGTTTTCCGCTTCCCGGAACGCCCCGGCATCAGCCTCATCCGCGCCGTGGACCAGGGCAAATCGGTCACTCCGTACTACGACAGCATGATCGTCCAGTTGATCGGCCACGCCGCCACGCGCGACGAGGTCATCCGGCTGCTGCGCGATTATCTCGGGACTGTGGAGATTCGCGGGATTTCGACCAACATCCCGGTCCTGAAACATATCCTCGATGACCCGCAGTTCCGGGGCGGCGAGTACGACACCACTTACCTGCGCGAGTTCACCAGGCGGATTGACAGCGCTTCGCTGGTCGCCGAGATGGAGGCAGCGGCGGGCGAGACCGCACAGGCGATCGACCTGGAGAGCCTCCGCATTCCGGGGACCGACGAGTACCGCGTTCCCGCTCCCTCGGCGGGGATCTTCTACCGCTGCCCATCGCCGGGCGAGCCGGAATTCGCGCAGGCGGGCGACGTGGTGGACAGCGAACATACCCTGTGCCTCCTCGAAGCCATGAAGAGCTTTCGCCCGCTCAGCCTGGAGTCGTTCCGCTCCGGAGAGGACCGGCTGTTCCCGGCCGGCAGCCTTTTCCAGGTGGTCCGGGTGGTGCCGGAAAACGGACAGACGGTAAACCGCGATGACCTGATGTTCGTGGTCCGCCTGGCATCTAACCGCGCCAAGTCGGAAGCGTCGGGCGCCTGATATCCTACGAACGGCGTGCTCTGGTACTGGTTTTTCGTCGGCCCCGCACTGGCTCTGGCTTTCCTGTCTCTCTTCGGAGAGCGGAAACGCGCCGCCTACGTGGAGCGGCGGTTGTCGGAGAGCCCGGCGATTCTGCCGGCGGCGACCGTGATCGTTCCGGTCAAAGGGCTGGAAGAAGGCTTGCGCGAGAATCTGGCGGCGCTGGCTACGCTCGATTATCCGGATTACGAGCTGATCGTGGTGGCGCGCACGGCCGCGGACATTCCGGGTGGAGTGCTGCCGTCGCGCGCCAAAGTGGTTCTGGCGCACGGGGCCGACACGAATACCGGCGAAAAGGTGCAGAACCTCCAGGCCGCGGTTCGAGCCAGCCGGAAGCGCAGCGCGGTTTTTGCGTTCGCCGATTCGGACGGCCGTCCGGAACGGGGCTGGCTGCGGGCGCTGGTCGCACCGCTCGACGAGAAGGGCGTGGGCGCATCCACGGGGTTCCGCTGGTTCGCCCCGGTGCCGCCTGCGTTCTGGTCGCTCCTGCGCAGCGTGTGGGACGCCGTGGCCGCGGGCACATTCCGGCCGGGCGACAACCCCTTTGCCTGGGGCGGCGCGATGGCGATCCGCAAGGAGACCTTCTTCGAGATTCGAGTGCCGGAATACTGGAAGAACACGGTGAGCGACGACTATGCCCTGGCCGATGCCGTACACAAGGCGAAGTTGTCGATCGCGTGGGCGCCCGGCGCCTCGACACCGTGTTTCGGCAGGACCGGCGCGGCCGAATTTCTGCGCTGGGCACGGCGGCAGATGACGATCACCCGCGTTTACCGGCCGCGCCTGTGGTGGCCCGCGCTGGTGGCGCACGTTTTCTATTGCGGCGGCATGGCGGCATCGGTGATTGCGTCGATCCGCGGAAACCGGCTGGCGGAGTGGGCGCTGATCGCGCAGCTTTCGCCGGGAATGCTGAAGGGGATGAACCGCTCCATCCTCGCGCGGGCCGCCATGCCGGGCTGCGATGCCTGGTTCCGCAGGCACCAGTGGGTGCACGCCCTTTGGGTGCCGCTGGCGACGTGGATGTGGCTGGCCGCACTGCTTTCCTCCGCCTTTGGAAATACGATTGAATGGCGCGGCTATCGATATAAATTGGGCGGTCGTACCGCAGTCTAGCAGTTATAATCTCAGTGATAAGGGAGGATTTCCGTGGCTAAGGACAGAAGCCCAAAAAAGGAAACCAAGAAGCCGAAGAAGAAGAAGTAGCGGACGGGAAACAGTCCGGCGCGGGCGGGTTGCCGGGGCGCCACTTCAGGCCCGGTCATCCGTCCGCTGCCATTTTCAGGGAGCAATCATGCGCACAGAGTGGGTAGCGAAACGAAACGACGATCCAATTCGCACGCAAATGCATTACGCCCGAAAGGGCGTCGTCACGGGGGAGATGCATTACGTCGCCAACCGCGAGCGCCTTTCTCCGGAGCTGGTTCGCTCCGAGGTGGCCCGCGGCAGAATGATCATTCCGGCCAACGTGCACCATGCCAACCTCGAACCAATGGCCATCGGGGTGGCCTCGAAGTGCAAGATCAACTCGAACATCGGTAACTCGGCGGTCACGTCGAATATCGAGGAGGAACTCGAAAAACTCCGCTATTCGGTGAAGTTCGGCGCCGACACGGTAATGGATCTCTCGACCGGAGGCGACATTCCCGCGATCCGGAAGGCAATCCTCGGAGCTTCGCCGGTGCCGATCGGAACCGTGCCGATTTACGAAGCGCTCTCGCGAGTGCGCCGCGTGGAAGACCTCAGCAGTCAGGTGATGCTGGAAGTGATCGAGGAGCAGGCCGAACAGGGCGTGGACTACATGACGATCCATGCCGGTGTATTGGTCCAATACATCCCGCTCACTACCCGGCGGGTCACCGGGATCGTCAGCCGCGGCGGCTCCATCCTGGCCGAGTGGATGGTCAAGAATCACAAGCAGAACATGCTGTACGAGTGCTTCGAGGATATCTGCAAGATCCTCCGGAAGCACGACGTCAGCTTCTCGCTGGGTGACGGGCTCCGTCCGGGCAGCGTGGCCGATGCCAGCGACGAGGCTCAGTTCGCGGAACTGAAGACCCTCGGCGAGCTGACCAAGAAGGCCTGGGAGTATGACGTTCAGGTGATGATCGAAGGACCGGGGCACATTCCCATGGACCAGATCGAAATGCAGGTCCGGAAGGAAAACGAGATGTGCTACGAAGCGCCGTTCTACACGCTGGGCCCGCTGGTCACGGATATTGCGCCGGGCTACGACCATATCACTTCGGCGATCGGGGCCGCCATGATCGGCTGGTACGGTGCTTCGATGCTATGCTACGTCACGCCGAAGGAGCATCTGGGCCTCCCCAACCGGGAGGACGTAAAAGCCGGGATCATCGCATATAAGATCGCCGCCCACGCCGCCGATATTGCGCGGCACCGTCCGGGCGCGCGCGATCGCGATGACGAGCTTTCCCGCGCCCGCTACACGTTCGACTGGAACCGCCAGTTCGACCTCTCGCTCGACCCCGAGACCGCCCGTGCGATGCACGATGAAACGCTGCCGGAGGACGGGTTCAAAGACGCGCACTTCTGTTCGATGTGCGGCCCGAAATTCTGTTCGATGAACATTTCGGCGAAGGTCGAAGCGTTCACGCCGGAAGAGGCCGAAGCGGCGGCCAACGGCACCCCGTTAGTGCGGATCGCGGAGACCGAATAAGGACGGCCCGCTCCCTAATGGTGGGCAGGCCTCCCGGCCAGGCCTCCCGGCCTGCCCGCTTTTTGATGTTCTCAATTCAAAACCGGGCAGGCCGGGAGGCCTGCCCCACTTCGGCCGGTTTACGCTTCCATCCCCATCTGCGTCAGCCGGTACCGCAGGGCGTTTCTCGTCAACCCCAACAACCGCGCGGCCTGGCTTTTGTTCCCGGCCGCGCGGCGGAGGGCTTCGCGGATAATCTCCTGCTCCAACTGGTCGAGGCTCATGCCCTCCGGCACGAATGGCGTGTCGTTCTGGGCGCGCGGGCGCGGGGCGTTTTCCAGGCGGATGTCGGAAGCGTCCAACTGCGTGCCGCTGCACATCACCAGGCTGCGCTCGATCACGTTCTCCAGTTCCCGCACGTTGCCCGGCCAGTGATAAGCCATTAACTTCTCCATGGCGGCATCCGTGATCGATTCCGCACGGCAGCCGGTATCCGGCGCCAGCTTACGGACGAAATGATTCGCCAGGAACGGGATGTCCTGCTTGCGTTCGCGCAACGAGGGGATGTTCAGCGGAACCACGTTGAGGCGGTAGTAGAGATCCTCGCGAAAAGTGCCCTGCTCGAGCGCGGCGCGGAGGTCCTGGTTCGTCGCCGCAATCACCCGCACGTCGATGTGGCGCGTCACATTGCTGCCGAGCCGCTCGAACTCGCGCTCCTGTAAAATGCGCAGCAGCTTCACCTGCACCGCGGCCGGAACGTCGCCAATCTCGTCGAGGAAGACGGTTCCCGTGTCGGCCTGCTCGAACTTGCCCGGCTTGCTCGTCTGGGCACCCGTGAAGGCGCCTTTTTCGTAGCCGAAGAGCTCGCTCTCCATCAGGTTTTCCGGGAGGGAACTGCAGTTGATCTTCACCAGCGGACGGTCGCGCCGCGGCGAGTGGAAGTGGATAGCGCGCGCGATGAGGTCCTTGCCTACGCCGCTCTCCCCGGCCAGCAGAACGGTGGCGCGGGAGGGCGCTACGCGCTCGATGGCGGCGAAGATCTCCTGCATGGGCTCGCTGCGCCCGATGATATTGTCGAACTCGTAGCGGCGCCCCAGTTGCTCCTTCAACAGCCGGTTCTCGTCGCGCAGGGCGCGGACTTCGAGCGCCTTGTTCACCACCTGCATCAGGTGGTCGAGGGAAAACGGCTTCAGCAGGAAGTCGTTGGCGCCGGATTTCATGGCCTCGACGGCGTTTTCCACGCTGCCGAACGCCGTCATCATGATCACCGGCGTCTGCGAATTCTGGCGACGGATCAAGGCGAGCAACTGCAGGCCGTCCATGCCCGGCAGGCGCAGATCGGTCAGGACGAGGTCGGCCCGGTCCACCAGTTTCAGCCCATCTTCGGCACACGCGGTCTTATCGACATCGAAACCGGAGGAGATCAACTGCAATTCGAGGACGCGCCGGAGCTTCTCTTCGTCTTCGACGACCAAAATACGTTTTTTCATGCGGTGAGTTCGGAGCGCGCCATCGGAAGCAGCACGCGAAAAACGCTGCCCTTGGCCGGTTCGCTCTCGACCGTTATTTTACCGCCGTGCTCATCCACGATCTTGGCGACGATAGCGAGCCCCAGCCCCACGCCGCTGGTTTTGGTGGTGAAGAAGGGGTTAAAAATGGAATCCCGGTCTTTCGGCTGGATCCCGGCGCCGCGGTCGATGACGGCAATCTCCGCCGTCCCCTGGGCCGCGCGGGTCTTCACCGTCACGGTGCCGCCGGGCGGGCTGGCCTGGGCCGCGTTCAACACCAGGTTGTAGAATACCCGCTCCATCAGCTCGGCATCGAGCGCGAAAGGCGGGATCTCCGGCGAGTAGTTCTTGTAAACCGTAATCCCCTGGGTTTCACGGGCGGCCATAGCAATCGCGTTGTCGAGAACATGGGTCAGATCCGCCTGTTCCAGGCGCACCTGAAGCGGGCGGGCGAACTGCAGGAAGCGCGTGATGAGCGAATTGGCACGGTCCACTTCGCTGCCGATGAACCCGGCCAGTTCCCGCGTGACTTCGTTTTCGGCACTGATCTGCGAGGTCAGCATTTCGGACGAGGCTTTGATGGTTCCAAGCGGGTTGCGCAACTCATGCGCCAGGCCCGCGGAGAGTTGCCCCAGAGCCGCCAGACGGTCGGACCGGCGGACCGCTTCTTCCGCGTCGCGGATCTGCAGGTTGGCCTCCGCCAGTTTTTCCGCCGTCCTGCGATAGTTGCTCGACTGCTCCCGCAAGTCTTCGGCCAGGGTGTTGGCAAGCGTGCCGACCATGGCGAAGAACACCACCCGCAGGACGAGTTCCGTGGCCTCGGAGAACTCCAGAACGTATTGAGTCCAGTCGATATAGAGCAGAAAGACCAGGTAGGTGCCCGCCGCCAGGAAGGAGACGGCAAGGGTCCCCAGAATCCCGAAGGTCGTCCCTGCGGAAACCACCGGGAGGAGCATGACGATCCAATACCGGCTGCGGATCCCGTCCGTATAACCGATCAGCAGGAAGCCCAGGAGCAGTTTCAGGCCGGTCCAGAAGATCCGGCCGGAACGCGTCTGCAGGGCGGAAATCCGAGGCTCGATCAACTGCACCACTCCCAGGGCGGCCAGCGGCGCCCAGGCGTAAATATCGCGGTTGCGAGTGGTGTATCCGAGAGCCGCGAACAGCAGAATCCAAACGAAATCCTGGGCCCGGACGAGCCGGAACCAGCGGAAAGCAGAACTCAGGGGCACGGATGATATCCCAGTCGGGATTATGCCACAATGAAGTAGTACCTCTCATGGCCAACCCAAGCATGCTGGATCAGGATCGGGCCACCGCTCCGGAATCCGAACCCACCAAAGACGCTAACCACGAGTCTTTCGGGGACATTCTGTCCCAATACGAACGGTCTCATTCCCACCGTCCCGGAGAGGGCGGAAAGGGCTTGGAGGGCACCGTCATCGCGGTGTCCGGCGAGTCTGTTTTTCTCGATATCGGCTTCAAGACGGAGGGCATTATCCCCGCCGCCGATTTCCAGGCTGCCGGCGAGACGGTGAAACCGGGCGATAAGCTCCAGGTTTCGATCAAGGGTCGCGATCCGGAGGGCTACTACCAGCTCTCGCGGATCAAGGTGGAGCGGCCGAGGGACTGGTCCGCGCTGGAAAAGGCGTTCGCCGATAAGGCGGCGATTGCCGGCGTGATTTCGGCGGTCGTAAAGGGCGGGTTGAGCGTGGACGTGGGCGTGCGCGCCTTCATGCCGGCTTCGCGCAGCGGCGCCAAAGACGCGGCCGAGATGGAAAAGCTGGTGGGGCAGGAAATCCGCTGCCGGATCATCAAGCTGGACGTGGCCGACGAGGACGTAGTGGTGGACCGCCGGGCGGTTCTCGAGGAAGAAGAGCGGGAGACCAAGGAGAAGCGCTACTCCCAGATCAAGGAAGGCGAGACGGTTCAGGGCACGGTTCGCGGACTGACCGATTACGGCGCCTTCGTCGATATCGGGGGCGTGGACGCGCTGCTGCATGTGGCGGACATCTCGTGGGGCCGCATCAACAAGCCGGCCGACGTATTGAGCGTCGGACAGCAGGTGGAGGCCAAGGTTCTGAAGGTCGATCCCGGCAAGAAGCGGATCTCGCTCGGGATGAAGCAGCTCCTGCCGCACCCGTGGGAACTCGCCAGTGAAAAGTACAAGACCGGAGACCGCGTACACGGCGGCGTCACCAGGGTCGCGGATTTCGGGGCGTTCGTGGAACTCGAGAAGGGCGTGGAAGGGTTGATCCACCTTTCCGAGATGTCCTGGTCCAAGAAAGTCCGCAAACCCTCGGACGTACTGAAGCCGGGCGACCAGGTGGATGTGGTGATCCTGGGGGTCAACCAGGCCGACCGCCGCATTTCACTCGGGCTGAAGCAGGCATTGGGCGATCCGTGGGCCGAGGTGCCGCAGAAGTATCCCGTGGGCACGGTGGTGGAAGCCCCGGTGGTGAGCCTGCAGAAATTCGGCGCTTTCGTCCAGTTGGCCGAAGGCGTGGAAGGCATGATCCACGTCGGCGACATCAGCGCCGAGAAGCGGATCAACCATCCGCAGGACGTTTTGAAGGTCGGGCAGGCCGTTAAGGCCCAGGTGCTCGAGGTCGATACCGAGAAGCGCCGGCTGCGGCTGGGCATGAAGCAGCTGATACCGACCAGTCTGGACGAGTACATCGCCGAGCACAAAGAGGGCGACGTAGTCACCGGCCGCATGGTGGAGGTTTCCGGCAACCGCGCCCGCGTGGAACTCGGCGAGGGCGTGCAAGCTACCTGCCGCATGGCCGGCGCGGAACAGCAGCCTAAGGAAGAAAAAGTCACGGCGGCCAAGACCGACGTTTCCTCGCTCAGTTCGATGCTTGCAGCCAAGTGGAAGAGCGGCCATTCGGCCGGCGGCGGCCAGCGCGAGTCCCTGCGCTCCGGCCAGATCCGCAGTTTTCGCATCGTGAAGCTCGACCCGGCCGCGAAAAAGATCGAAGTCGAACTTGCCTAGAAGCGCCGGCTCGTCAGGCCTGCGACCCATCACTCTCCGCCGGCGGTTCGTTGGGCGCGGCGGGGGCTGGTTCGGGTGTTTTCGGCAGAAACGCCGGATATCTCCCCAAAAACGTCCCATAGATCAGGTGCCCTACCAGGGTTTGCCGCTCGACGTGCAGCAAAGCGACGATCGGCAACACCCTGGCATAGATCAGGCGATACGACAGGTAGTACCACGCCAGGGCAAAAACGATTCCCACCAGCAGCGTCCGCGCGGGGCGTATACGATCTCGCAAGCCGAACGCGAGGGCCGCGCCGAGAAGGCTATAGATGATCAGGTACAGAGCCATTCCGGAGATGCTCTGGAATCCGAATCCTCTGCGGACCGCGCCGGGCCCCCAGAACGCAGTGGCGATCAGGTTCTCGGCCGTCCAGAAGCTCCGGTTGTGCCATTCGGCGCCGAGACCGAGCCACGCCAGCATCGCGATGGCGCCAAGCATGCCGGCCTGAAGACCGGCAAAAATGGCGGAGAGCGCTCTCGCGGCGCGTGACTCCGTAGCAGCTTCCATATGTTTCAGCCTATACTGACCTTTAGACCTAAATCAAAGCGAAACCAATGAGGCGCGTCGTTATTACTGGAATCGGAGCGGTGAGTCCCAATGGAATTGGGCGGGAACGCTTCTGGGATGCCACCAAGTGCGGTAAAAGCGGGGTGAGAAGAATCAGCCGCTTCGATCCCACCGGGTACACCGTTCAGGTAGCGGGCCAAGTACCCGACGAATTCGACGAGAAGCAGTACGTCGAGGTGAAGGACCGGCCTCACGTATCGCGCGCCGTCCCGCTGGCGGCGGCCAGCGTGGCGGAAGCGTTGCAGGATGCGGGGCTCGACCCGCACGCCATGTCCCGCGACGAACTGCGGCAGATCGGCGTCCTCGTGGGTTCGGGCGGCGGCAGCCAGGACTTCACCGAAGAGCAGTACCGGCTCTACTACACCGGCCACCTGAAGCAGTGCAGCGTCTACACGATTCCCACGGGAACGATCGGGACTCTGGCGAGCGAGGTCTCGATGCGGTTCGGCTTCCGCGGCCTGAGCCACATCGTCTCCACCGGCTGCACCTCTTCGACCGATGCGATCGGCTATTCGTTCCGGCATATCCGGACGGGCGTTCTGAACACGATGATCGCGGGCGGCGTGGATGCCCCGATCGCGCCGCTGATCCTGCGCGGATTCCAGTTGATGCGGATCATGTCCACCCGCTGGAACAACGAGCCGGAGCGCGCATCGCGCCCGTTTTCGCGCGATCGTGACGGGTTCGTGATCGCCGAAGGCGCCTGGTTCTTCGTGATGGAAGAAATGGAGCAGGCGCGCGCGCGAGGCGCGCACATCTACGG
The DNA here is from genome assembly GCA_963796485.1 of Bryobacterales bacterium. Taxonomy (GTDB): domain Bacteria; phylum Acidobacteriota; class Terriglobia; order Bryobacterales; family Bryobacteraceae; genus CAWCDJ01. The sequence goes on along the minus strand of CAWCLV010000001.1, from coordinate 493,525 downwards.
AGAGATTACCGGATACGGCTCCACCTGTGAAGCCTTTCATCGCGTGCGGCTGGAAGAGTGCGGCGAGGAACCGGCGCGAGCCATCGGCATGGCGCTCGACGAAGCCGGCATCCCGCCATCCGAAGTGCAGTACATCAACTATCACGGGACCTCCACCGAACTGAACGACCGCATCGAGACCCGCGCCGTGAAGCTGGCCTTCGACGGCCATGCCTACCAGCTGGCGGGGTCGTCCATCAAAAGCCTGATCGGCCATCCTCAGGGCGCCTGCGGAGCGGCGGGCGTCGCCGCTACCCTGCTGGCGATGCGCGACGGCGTGCTGCCTCCGACGATCAACGTGGACGAGCCCGACCCCGAGTGCGATCTCGACTACGTTACCTGCCCCGGCCGCCGGCTCGCGATCGAACACGCGGTAGCCAACTGCATCGCGTTCGGCAGCAAGAACTCGGCGCTGGCCCTGAGCCGGGTTTAGCCCGCTGGTAAACGCCACGGATGGGCGGGCTTGAAAGCCCGCCCTGCGGCACACGTTGGCGGCATGTCAGGTCAGGACAAAACCGGCGGGCGCTCGGAGGAAGACGCCCGCCGGTTGGTCCGCGGAAGACGGGATCCACCGCGCGACCATTCGCAAAAATGCCCGTCATTTCGTAAGACGTCCGTTCCGGGCCGTTGGTTGCGGACCGTCCCAGAACCCCCGGGCCGTGCGAAAAGTCCCGGCGTGGGCCTCGGCGGTCAGGCGGATAGGGTCGGCATACCCGCCTCCGAGGGTCACGACTACCGGCACTCCCATGCCCCTGGCGCACGCGAATACCATCCGGTCGCGTTCGCACAGTCCGGCGGTGGAAAGGCACAATCTCCCCAGGCGATCTTCGGCAAGCGCGTCCACCCCGGACTGGTAGAACAGGATTTCCGGGCCGAACTCGCGAACGGCGGGAAGAATGTCCGCGAGCCGGTCCAGGTATTCGCTATCCGCGGTCCCGTCCTCGAGCGCGACATCGATCTTGCCGCGCTGCTTCCGGAACGGGAAGTTGTTGCGGCCGTGAAAAGACACCGTGAGGACATCCGCGTCGCTCTCGAAGATCGCCGCAGTGCCGTCGCCCTGGTGAACATCCAGGTCCACCACCGCGGCGCGCAGTCCGCAGCCGCGTACCGCCACGGCGATATCGTTGAAGACGCAGAACCCCGCGCCTTCGGCGTGAAACGCGTGATGCGTCCCTCCGGCGAGGTTGCCTCCGAAACCTTTGGCCAGCGCGTCGGCGGTCGCCGCCAGTGTCCCGCCGAGCGACGCGAGAGTGCGCAGCACCAGTCCCCTGGACCAGGGGAATCCGATCCGCCGCATGATCCGCGAGTCCACCGAGCCATCGAGGAACGCCCGAACATAAGCGGGGTCGTGAACCCGCTCGATCGCCGCCGGGGCCGCAAGCGGCGCGGGGATGAATTCAAAACCGCCGCACTCTTCGAGCAGGCGGCGCAGCAGGGCGTATTTGGCGAGGGGAAACTTGTGGCCTTCTGGCAGTGGAAACGCGTGATGGTCGCAGTAGTACAGCCGCATCGTCAGGACGAGCCCATAGCCCGCCGGATGGTCTCCGCGATGCTCTCGCTGTACGCCTCCACGTCCTTCAGGTCGGGGCCTTCCACCATCACCCGGGCCAGCGGTTCGGTTCCGGAGAAACGAACCAGGACGCGCCCGGAACCGGCGAATGCCTTTTCGACGCGGCGGATCTCCTCCGCCACTTCCGGAACTTCGTTCAGCGCTTTTTTCTCACGCACCCGCACATTGACCAGCTTCTGCGGAAAGACCTTCAGGTCGGCCGTGAGTTCATCCAGCCCCGCGCCTGCGCAGCGGGCGATCTCCAGCACCCTGAGCGCGGTCAGGATGCCGTCTCCCGTGGTGGCGTAGTCGCGGAAAATCACGTGCCCGGACTGCTCGCCGCCCAGCGCGGCACCCAGCCGCTCCATCTCTTCGAGCACGTACTTGTCTCCCACGGGCGTGCGCACCATGCGGATCCCGGCCCGCTCCAGGGCTTTCTCCAGGCCAAGGTTGGACATCACGGTAGCCACCACGGTGTCGCCTCGTAGACGCCCCGCGGTCTTCAGCGCCCGGCCGGCGGCAAGCAGCACGGCATCTCCGTCCACGATCTTGCCGCTGCGCGCGACAAAAATCGCCCGGTCGGCATCGCCGTCGAAGGCAACCCCGAAATCGTGCCCGCCGGCGACCACGGTCTCCCGCAGTTTGTCGAGGTGCAGCGCGCCGCAGCCGAGATTGATATTGCGTCCGTTCGGCTCGACGCAGATGGCCTCCACCGCGGCGCCGAGACCGCGAAACAATTCCGGGGCGAGCCGGTAGGAAGCGCCGTTGCCGCAATCGAGGGCCAGCCGGATTCCGTCGAAGCGGACCGAGACCGTGGACTCCAGGTACGCGAGATACTCGCCAGCCAACTGAGCGTCTTCGGCCAGCGCACCCGTCCGCGGAACCAGCCCGTTCTCGCGAAGCCGGAAAATCTCCTGCTCGATCGAATGCTCTTCCTCGTCCGGCAGCTTGAATCCGCTGTGGCCGAACACTTTGAGACCGTTGTCCTGGTAGGGATTGTGCGAAGCGGAGATCATCACGCCTGCCTGGAACGGTCCGGTGCGCGTCAGGTAAGCGATCCCCGGAGTGGTGACGACCCCGGCGAACCGTACGTTGACGCCGCACGTTTCAAGACCGCCCGCGACAGTGGCGGCGATCCAGGCGCCCGACTCGCGGGTATCGGTTCCGATCAGAATCTCGGGACCCGGCGCCGACTTCGCGGCATCGTGCCCCAGCGCCAATCCAAATGCGTACACGGTCCGCTGATCGAGCGGATATTCTCCCGCCACTCCGCGGATCCCGTCCGTTCCAAACAACTGTTTACCCAATTCGGTCCTCCGTCACCAACTACCTTTTTCTCACGGTTACCGACACGGCAACGAGCGGAGACGATTGAAACCGAACATACGGGTCCCCGACGTAGGCGTTCACACGGAACTCGTACGTGCCTACCACGTTCGCAACGTCGATCGGATCGGTAATGACCTCCCGAATCCGCGCGACGTGGTCCGCCGGCCCCACGATGGTCAACTCGGGAGGTCCTACCGACCAGCTGGCAACTACATACCCGTTTGTGCCCTCACCCGTGAAACGGGGGCGGACGGGGACACTCTTGCTGGCACGCCGCTCGAACTGCAGGCGGACTTCGGATGGGATCGCACGCTCCAGGCGCACGCCGCGCGCCAGTTTGACATTGCTGCTGTTGATCGCGAAAGTCCGCTCTCCCGGGCGCACGCCGCTCATGTCCAGAATCACAGCCGGACGGAGGCCGCCGTCATCGATGCCCCGCAACTCACCGGACGGGCCCCGCAGTTGGAGCGAGACCGCGGCGACCGGTTCGGAACTGATTTCGAGGTCGTCGGGGAGGTTCTTATACTCCACGGGAGCGATGGCAAACGCCGCCAGTTGGGGCTCCGACGCGACGAGCGCCCACAAAAATACGGCGATCAACACCGAGAGCAGTTTCCACGCGGCGTTCTCCGTAAGGAACCGCCCGACCCACCGCAGCACCTTCATGGGTGTTTCATCCTCTCGGTCGGATGGACTTCCTGGTCGGTGCCGCCCCCGGGAGACAGCGGAATGTCGGCCGCAAACTCGTCGATGTGCATCGGAGTCGGGCGCTGCACCTCGAAGTGGCGATTGATCCGCTCCACCAGGTCCGGCACGGTCAGGCCCTGAATCAGGTCGCCGAAGGCGGCTACGGAAACCCGGCCGGTCTCTTCGGAAACAATGATCGAAAGGCAGTCGGTCTCTTCGGTGATGCCGATGCCCGCCCGGTGCCGCGTGCCGAGTTTCCGCGAGAGCGCCGGATTGGTGGTTAGCGGGAGAAAGCAGGCGGCCGCGGCGATCCGGTCCTTCTGTATGATGACCGCGCCATCATGGAGCGGCAGCCCCGGCTGGAAGATGGAGAGGAACAAATCCCGCGAAATCCGGGCTTCCAGCATGACCCCGCTTTCGATAAAAGTCCGCAGCCCGATATCGCGCTCCAGTACGATTAAAGCGCCTATTTTTTCCTCGGCCAGTTTTTCCACCGCGAACAGAATTTCGTTAATGGATTCCGGAGCCCGGAAACCGCCGGCTATGCCGAACCAGCGCTTTCGGCCCAGTCTGGCCAGGGTGCGCCGGATTTCAGACTGGAAAAGGACGATGACGGCCAGTCCGATATACGGAACGATGAACGAGAGCAGCGAGCGCAGCGCCTCCAGCCCCGCCCAGGTCGCCACCTCGTACAGCAGCACCACGATCGCAATGCCGATCAGGATGTGGCCGGCACGCGTGCCCCTCACCACCATCAGCGCCTGGTACACGAGGAACGCCACGACCAGGATGTCGATCACCCCGCTCAGGTGCAGTTCCGGCAGCAGCAGCGAAAATAGCGCAAGATGCAGCATCGGTGGATCTCAATGAGGAGAGAACCGTCCAGTTTTCATCTTAGCGTAGCCAGGCTTTTCCGGGTACCCGAAGGCCTAATGGATACAATGAATTATGCCCTTCATTTCCGTCCCGGACGCGGTCGATGAAATCCGCGCCGGACGCATCCTCGTAGTGGTGGACGACGAAGACCGGGAGAACGAGGGAGACCTGACGATCGCGGCGGAGAAAGTGACTCCCGAGATCATCAACTTCATGGCCACGCACGGGCGCGGACTGATCTGTCTCAGCCTGAATGCGGAGCGGTGCGATTTTCTGCGGTTGCCGCTGATGAGCCCGACTAACACGTCCAATTTCGGAACGGCTTTTTGCGAATCGGTCGACGCCCGCGAGGGAGTGACGACAGGCATTTCGGCCGGGGACCGCACCCGCACCATCCTGACCGCCATCGACCCGGACTGCCGCCCCGCCGACCTCGCCCGCCCCGGCCACGTGTTCCCACTGCGCGCCAGGGAGGGCGGCGTGCTGGTCCGTGCCGGGCAGACCGAGGCTTCGGTGGACCTGGCGCGCATGGCCGGATTGACCCCGGCCGGCGTGATCTGCGAAATCATGAACGAGGACGGCACCATGGCCCGGGTGCCGCAGCTCGAAGAATTCTGCGCGCGCCACGGCGTGAAGATGATCTCGGTGGCGGAAATCATCCGCTACCGCCTGAAAAACGAAAAGTTCGTCCGCCGCGCGGCGGAGGGCTGCATCGAAACCGAGTTCGGCAAATTCCGGACCGTCGCTTACACCACCGACCTGAATCCGGAGTACCACCTGGCCCTGGTGCGGGGCGACGTGACCGGACGCGAGGAAGTGCTGGTCCGGATGCACTCGCGGTGCCTTTACGGGGACGTATTCGGGTCCACGGGCTGCGACTGCAACCGCTTGATTCGCAACTCGCTGAAGACGATTGCGGAGGAAGGAAGCGGCGTCCTGGTCTACCTGCACGAGAGCGGGCCGGGTTTCCGGATCGACCGCGACGTGCCGGGCGCTCCCCATATGACCTCGCACGGCCGCGATTTCATGCACTATAAAGGCGAAGCCGGGCAGAGGCAACTCCAGCACGAGCACGGCATCGGAGCGCAGATCCTCTCCGACCTGGGGCTCCACACCATCCGATTGCTCACCAACCACCCAAGAAAGATCGTTGCCCTGGAAGGATTTGGCATCGAAGTGGTGGAACAGATCCCGGTCGGGCATTCCACCTAGAGCTTTCGGCCCCAGGGGTGCGTTAATAATGGGGAAAGGACCGCGTCCTGGATGTTATGAACGCACGAACTCTTTTGACCACAACGACACTTGCCGCGATGTTGACCGTGGCACTCCCCGCCAAAGCGGCCGATCCGCAACTGCTCAACCTGGTGATGCCCGACGCCAAGGTTCTGGCGGGCGTCAACGTGGACCAGGCGAAGACCACGCCGTTCGGTCAATACGTGCTGGGGCTGATCCAGTCCTCCCAGAACCAGCACCTGCAGGAACTGACGGCCCAGACCGGCTTCGACCCGACTCGCGACGTTCACGAGGTGCTGGTTGCTTCGTCCGCCGTTCCGGCCGGTCGCAGCGGCCTGTTCCTGGCGCGCGGCAATTTCCAGCCCGCCACGATTCTCTCGCTGGCTACGCAACACGGCGCCGCATCGGAAGCCTACGCCGGCGTCACGATTATCGAAGACCCGAAAGCGCAAAACGGAGTCGCCTTCCTGAGTTCGACCCTCGTGGTCGCAGGGGACATCGCCAGCGTTAAAGGGGCGATCGACCGGCAAAGCAAGGTCAGCACGCTGCCGGCCTCACTCATCACAGAGGTCAACCAGTGGAGCGGTTCCGAGGACGCCTGGGCCGTATCGCTGGTCCCCACGGCATCGCTGAACCTGCCCAAGGGCGCCCCGAATGTACCCGGAGTCGGCGCGCAGGGCACGACCGCGTTCCAGAGCATCCAGCAGGCGGCAGGCGGCGTGAAGTTCGGCACCAACGTCGTCGTGACCGCGCAGGCGCAGGCGGATACCGCCCAGAATGCGCAGTCGATGGGCGACGCGCTAAAACTGCTGGCCAGCCTGGCCCAGATGCAGAGCCAGAACAACGCCGCGCTCAAGACCGTGCTGGCGGGATTAACGATCGCGCCGCAGGCGAACCTGCTCAACGTGACGCTTACGATTCCCGAAGATCAGATCCAGCAGTTCGTGAAGCACGGAGCGGGAGCGGCCCAACCGGCGCATCGCGGCGGACGGAAGATGTAGAGGCGGTCCGGCCCGCTCCCTTACGGTCGCGGCTCTGTGGGTCTCATGACGCACGCCGTAGCGCGCTCGGGCACACAGAGCCGCGACCGTTGGGGAGCGGGCCCCCTGCTCACGTTGCCGGGCAAAGGTCCTTGTAGAACTGGCATTTCCCGCAGTGCCCCCCCACCGTCATCGGAAATTCCAACCCATCCTGCGCCGCCTGAAAATCCTGCACAATCTGTTCCGGTGAGTCCAGCAGCGAAGGCCGCAAGTCCACTTCGACCACCGTATTCGGCCGCAGGAAGTGCAGATAGGCGCGGTCGGGCATGCGGCCCGTCCGGCGCTCGATCGCGGTGGCATAAAGTTTGAGCTGGAGCGCGTAGTCTTCAGCCCGCGCGTGCGCTTCCGGCCCGCTGACGGAATCGGTCTTGTAGTCTACGATCACCAGTTCCCCGCCCTCTTCGAACCACAGGTCGATCTGGCCGCGAATCACCAGGTCCTCGATCGCGATCAGGAAATCGGATTCCCGTTGAACTCGGCCGGCGCGGGCTGCGCGACGCCCCAGGGCGCTCTGGCGGAAAACCCCGGCCAACCGGACGGCTTCCGAATCCGGGTTCGCCACCGGCTTGCCGGCGAGCAGTTCGTGAACCTGGGTGCCGAGTTCGCTCGCCGAAAGCTCGGGCTCCGCGGGCACGCCGCGCGGCCGCGCCTCGAACCCCAGGTAATGGCCGAGATAATAACGTCGCGGACAGCGGGCAAATTCCGCCAGGCCCGTCACGGTGGCGTTGCTGTCATGCTGCTCTTCGACCAGCGGTGCGCCGAGCGGTGCCGCCTCGCGGTCCTGCTCCGCAATCACCGGACGGGGCAGCAACTCCGGCGCACCGCCGGCGACTGTCAGTCGCAGGTTCCAGCGTTGAGCGCCGGGCGCAGTGCGCTCGATTACCTCGTCCCGGGGCGCGCTCAAATCGAGTGCGAGCGACCGGGTGACCACATCCGCCCAGTGCTGCACGCGCTGCCCGGAGAAGCTGAGCACGAGGTGGTCTTCCGCCCGCGTCATCGCTACGTAAAGCAGGCGCCGGCTCTCGGCCTCCTCACGCACCTTCCGTTCCTCGTGGATCGCATGGAGGAAGCGGTCGCTTTTGTCCTCGCGCTTCGCGGGATTGCGCCAGCGCGCGCCCAGGCCGAATGCCGGCGAGAATGCAACCACAGGCAGGCTGGCATCCACGCCCTTGTGAATCGCGGCCACGAAGACCACCGGAAATTCCAGCCCCTTGGCCGAGTGGACGGTCATCACCTTCACGGTGTCGGCGGCGTCCTCCGGCGGGGCGTCCTGCTCGCGCGGATTGTCGGCGCGCACCCGCGCCAGTTCGATGACAAACTCGTCGAGCGATTGCCGCCCGGACGCCGCACGAACCTGTGCCATAAATTTGTCCACGTTGGCGTCGCCGCGCGTGCCGGGCGCGGGAAGATAGCCGCAATCGTCCATGGCGGCCGCGAGCAGCACATCGAAGGTCACGGTTGCACGCCGGATGCGCCAGGTCCGCAGGCGCCCGGCAAACCGGCGCAGCAGGTCGAAATCTTCAGCGCGGAAGAGCGCCCCGTCCGTCTCACCCAGGCGCATCAGCGACGCACCGATATTCTCCCCCATCATGCGCAACGCGAGCAGCGCCTCGTCCGACGCGCCCGCCAGCGGCGACCGCAACACCGCGGCCAGGCTGACTTCGTCGCGCGGGTTGGCGATGACGCGGAGCAGGTGCATGAGGTCCCGCACTTCGCGGGTCTCATAGAATCCGCGGCCGCTGTTCACGATGTAAGGAATGCCGGCCTCTTCGAATGCCTCCGTGAACGCGCCGATCACCTCCGTGTTCCGCACCAGCACCGCAACGTCGCGGAAATGCCGCGACGGCCCCGTCAATTCGAGAATCCGCCGCGCCACCCACCGGGCTTCTTCCGCCTCGCCCGGAGCGTAGATTGCCTCGACCGCGAACGGCTTCCGGTTGTCGAACTCCCGGCCGGCCACCAGGCTGCGCGGCTCAATGCCGGGCTGCCCGCTGAGCACGGTCTCGACGGCGCTCAGGATCTCCGGCCGGCTGCGGAAGTTGTCGATCAGTTCCACCACGTGGCCGCCGCGCCGCTCGAGCTCTTCGCGATACTCACGGAAGCCCTGCGGTTCGGCATGGCGGAAGCCGAAGATCGACTGGTTGATGTCGCCCACCGCGTAGAAACGATCCGGTGGACGCACCAGCCGCAGCAGCCGCGCCTGCTGCCCGTTGGTGTCCTGGAACTCGTCCATCAGGACGTGGTCGAACTGCCCGGAAAGGCGCGACCGCGTCTCTTCGTGGTCCTCCAGCAGGCGAACCGCATACTCCTCCAGATCCGAGAAATCGAGCATGCCGGCCTGCGTTTTACGCTCCCGATAGAGCCGGTCGAACCGGCGGAGGATTTCGAGCAGCAACTGGCGTTCGGCGGCGTAATACCCGGTGATCAGGGTATAGCGCAGGCCCTCGATCTGCTCTTTGAGCCGCTTCAGCAGCAGGTAAGCGTTATTCCCGCGTTTGCACTTGTTGAGATTGCACGAGAAGGCTTCGATAGCCTGGAGGCCCTCGCCCGGATCCGCGGCGTAAACGATCCGCCCCGCGCCTTCGAGCGCCGCTCCCAGGTGCAGTTTTTGCGCCGGATTCCACTGGGTCAACGGCTCCGCCACGAGCGCGCGCAGGGTGTCGCGGAGGTCCTCCACGGTCACGCCGGGGGGCGCTTCGAATTTTGCAAGCTCGTCCACCCGGACACCGGCGCCACGCATAGCGTCGTACGCCGAGAGTACCGCCTGCTCGAACTCCGGCGATGACAGTCCCCGGATGAGGCGCCGCACCGCCGCCGTGTGCTCGGCAAAAAGCTGGTCGATGGCCGTGTGAATCGCCTCGTTCTGCAGACGGACGGAATCGCGGACGTCGGCAACCTGGAACTCCGGATCCACACCGGCGAAAACCGCGTTCTCACGAAGCAGCCGGGCGCAGAAGCCGTGAACCGTGGAAACCCAGGCACGCTCCAGGCGCGCGCGAATGGCCGGGTGGTCATAAAACGCCTCCGCCAGTTTCTTCCGCATATTGCCGGCGGCCTTCTCGGTGAACGTGATGGCCAGAACGCGAAGGGGGTCCACCCCCGCTTCGACCAGACGGCGAAAATATTCGACCAGGACGGTGGTCTTCCCCGAGCCCGGGCCCGCGACCACGCAAGCATCCAGGTGGCGTTTGGAGATATCCACCGCGTCCAACTGCGCGGCCGTAAACCGGACCTCTTTCATGCGCCCTCCACCATCGCTTCGCCGGCTCTGGTTTCGAAACGGCAGACGTCGCGGTAATCGCAGAAGCCGCACTTAGCGGGGTCAGCCGGACTGGGTGCAATAGTCCCGCCGCGGATCTGTTCCACGGCCTGAAGCGTCCGGATTTCGGCGTTCTCGAAAAAGCCCTCGGGGAATTCGCCGTCTTCCCAGCCGGCGACCTCCACCCCTGCCTTCAGGCCGACGTACTGCATGCCTGCCGGCGCTACGCCGAAAACCCGTTGCGCGCCGATCAGGTACAGCGGCGCTTGCAGCAGGTTCCGGTCTTCGACCTTGGCCTTCACGCTGCGGCTGTACTTGTAATCCGTCACCCAGGCCCGGCCGTCGTCCGAAAGATCCAGCCGGTCGATCTTGCCGGCGATGGTCAACGAATCGTTCAGCGCAAATTCGAATTGCTGCTCGGTGAGCGCTCGCAAGCCGGGCAGGGGCCAGCGGCCGTCGCGTGCGAAGGCGCGGAGGTCGTCCAGCATGGCATTGCGAAGCCGTTCGGTGTGATAGCCGCCCGGAATTCTGTGGTCCTCCAGAGCTCGCACGAACTCTTCCGCGAAGAGAGCGTCCATGTCGCGAGGCGCCGGGTACCAACGGGCCAGCACCGCATGGACGATATTGCCCTGGGTGAGAAAATCCAGCCGCTTTTCGGGAAGAGCGGGCCGCTCGTCGAGCCGCAGGGTTCGCGCCGCGAAATACTGAAACGGGCACTGCAGGTAGGACTCGAGCCTGGTGGGCGATTGCCGCGCGGACTTCTCCCGCAGAAACTCCCGAAGCTCAGGCGACTGAATCTCGATGCGCGGAGCCGGGGACGCGGCGCGGCGCGGCGCAACCCGGACCGCACGTGCGTCTTCCGGCACCAACTGCAACTCTTCGAGGAAGAGCGAGGGCAGGTTGCGGTCGCCGCGAGCATCGAACTCGGGGTAGGAGAGCACGGTGACCATGGTGGCGCGGGTGACGGCGGAATCGAAAAGGCCGCGCTCTTCGCGCTCGAACTCCTCGGCCGTGCGGACGCGGATCCCGGCGGCGTTCAGGGAACAGCGCGCCGCATCCGGAAAGAACGGCTCCTGGCGATGAAACTGGGGAAACTGCTTTTCCACTATGCCGCAGACGAACACCACCGGCAGCACCCACTGCCGCGCTTCCGGCGCGCTCAGCACGTGCACCACGTTGCGCCGGGCGTCCGGAACCCGCAGCGGCTTGATCCGGAGCACGGCCTTTACGGCGCGCCAGAACTCGGCGAGGCCCGTCGGCCGGGCGGGCTCGAGTGCGGCGGAGGCCTCGTCCATGGCCTCATCGAAGGCGCGCAGGGCGGCAGACTGGCCGCGGAATTCGAGGGCGAGCTGATGCCCGCTCCCTGACGGTCGCGCCCGGCGATATAGGGCGCGGAGCGTTTTCAGGCGGGCGGCCCAGTCTTTCGGAGCCAGCGCAAACGACCGCCATTCCTCGATCGCCGCCACCGAATCGATTTTGTGCAGCAGCCGCTCGGCCCCCTGCGAAATGGCTCGGCCCTGCGGAGGGACGAGCAGCGATTTCAGCTCGCCCAGGCCCGCGTTCGGAATCTGCTCCCGCACGTCGAAATCGAAGCGGTCCATGGCGTTCGAATCCGCGAAACGCGGCGCCAGGCGAAGCACGCCAAGCGTCTGCTCGTGGTCCCAACCGCCGAGCATGGCATCGATCAGTCCGCCCAGGAAGCGAGTCGCCGGCTGCCGTTCCAGTGCTTCGTCGAAATAGAATCGCGCCGGGATGCCGAAGCGCTTGAGCGTGGTGCGCAAAACCGGGACGTAACTCTCCTCGGCGCGCACCACGATGCCGATCTCGCGGAACGGCCGGCCCGCCGCGGCCTGCTCCAGAATCCGGCGGGCGATCTCCTCCGCCTCGCGCTCGATTCCGGCCGCTTTCACCAGCACCAGGGCGGGCGCCGGACGCGCGCGGGGCATCTCCTGCCGGCCGAACCCCATGGCGAAGAGCCGGGCGCGCGCGGCGTCGGTCAGATCCGTGTCGGTCAAGGTGAGGGTCAGGTCCGCGTGGCAGCCGAGCGCCTCGATCACGCGCAATTCCGGGTCGGGAAGAGCGTGAAACCCATCCATGAGAACGGTGCGGATTCCCGGCGTGCCCTCGCGCCGGATCCGCTCGGCGGCGTGTTCCAGGCGGCGTCCACGCAAAGCGAGCCCGCGCCGTTCGAGTTCGCGGTCCACTTCCCGGTACACCGCGAGAAACGCCGGGCCGAGCGGAGCCTCCGGCAGAAAGCGCGCCAGGCGGGCGCTGTCGCAGCCGGCGGAGGCAAACTCGCCGATGGTCCGCGCTACCGACGCGCAAAACCCCGGCATATGCGCCACCTGCGCAAATTCCCGCCTTCGTACGTGCGCGATCGCCTGTCCGACAATCAGGTAGAGAACGGCGTCCGGCGCCTGCGGCAGATCCGCCGCCCAAGCATCGACGAAGCCCGAAAGGGTCTGCACCACGGCGGGGCTGAAGACCAGGCCCTCACGCGCGAGACGGTTTTGCAGGTGCTGCGCCAGGGTGGCGGTAGGCACCAGCAGCCGGACGGCGGGGTCCTGTGCGCGCAAAGCTTCCCTAACCCGGTCGAGAACGAACGAGGTCTTCCCCGACCCGGCGGGGCCCGTGAGCAATCGCATCGGATTCCAGTGTACTCCAGGCGAAATAAAAGCGAAATCGCTAGTTTCCGCCGGTCGACACGACTCGCGAATCCACCTGGAATTTCTTGTAGTCGCTGAACGTGAAAACGTACTGCGCCTTGAGCGCTTTGAACAGCAGGATGCGCGCCGATGCCTGGAGAGTGACTTGCTTGGGGAGCCAGATTTCGTGGTTCACGTGGGCCTGTTCGATGATCAGGCGGCTGCCCTTCGCAAGCCGGAGCACCACCGCGCCGAAGGAGATGGTGTCGAGCGTCTCCATATCGATTTTTACCCAGGCGAAATCGCTCTTGGAGATCCAGATCCGCGCTTTGACTTTGGGGAAAAATGAGGCGGAGGAGAGCTTGGGCTTGTACCCCGGCTTGGGCGTGGCATCGATCACCCACACGGCATTTCCGTCCATGGACTCCTCGCCCGCAATGCGGAAATCGAACGCGTTGGGGAACTCCTGGAGCGGCTCCCGCTGCTTTTCCTGCTTGCGGCGCCACTCCGCCACGCGGCGCTCGCGCTGTTCCGGTGTCTCATTGCGGCGCTGCCCCATCCCCTGCTGCAGCTTTTCCTGTTCCCATTTCTGTTCCGCCTCGCTGATCGGGCGGCCGTTGCGTGCTACCAGGCGGCGATAGGGGGAGCCTTCGAGCAGGGTCACGTCGAAGGTGCGGTCTTCGTCCTTTTTAATTTTGCCGCCGCCGTCGAATTCCTTGACCTGGTTGCGTTGCAGGAAGGTATAATTGCGCGCGGCCTCGCTGTGCCGCCGGTCGGTGTCCACGGCCCGGCGGATGATGTCACGCGCGTCCTGGCAGTGGACGACGGTGGCGACGAAGGCGGCAAGGGCAAGGAATCGCAAGGTATTTCTACGGTGCGGCGAGGGCCGCGGTTTCACCGGCCGGCATCAGGCGATGAGTTTCTCGAAACGCGAGCCGGGCCTGACGATGGTCTGGTTTCGCTCCGGTCCGGTCGAGACGCAGCCGATCTCCACGCCGGTCCGCTCCTCGAGATAGGCGAGATACTCCTTCGCCTTCTGCGGAAGCTGCTCATAGCGGGAAATGCCGAACGTGGAGGTAGCCCAGCCGGGGACGCACTCGTAGACCGGCTCTAGTTTCTCGATTTCACGCACGGTTGCCGGCATCTCGTCGAGGGTCCGGCCGCCCAGCCGGTAGGCTGTGCAGACCTTGATCTGTTCGAACTCGTCGAGCACATCGAGTTTGGTCACGACGATGCTGTCGAAACCATTGATTGTCGCGGTGTAGCGGAGCAGCGGGGCATCGAACCAGCCGCAGCGCCTGGGCCTGCCGGTGACGGCGCCGAATTCCTTGCCGCGCTCACGGATGCGGTCGCCCGCGCCGTCCAGCGCTTCGGTCGGAAACGGTCCGCCGCCAACCCGGGTGATATAGGCCTTGGCCACGCCGATTACGCCGCCGATTTGGGTCGGCGGGACGCCGGTCCCGGTGCACGCGCCTCCCGCGCTGGCGTTCGAAGAGGTGACGAACGGGTAGGTGCCGTGGTCGATATCCAGCATGGTCCCCTGCGCGCCTTCGAACAGCACTTTCCTGCCTTCCCGAATGGCACGGCTGAGCAGCAAGGCCGTATCGCAGACCATGGGACGGATGCGATCGGCAAAAGCCTCGTACCCGTTACGGATCGCCGCCAGGTCCAGGGGCTCGTAGATCCCCAGCGCCTTGGTGATGGCGACCTTCTCTTCCATGATCGAGTCGTACTGCTCGCGGAAGAATTCGGTATCCAGCAGATCGACAATTCGAATGCCCCGGCGCCCGGTCTTGTCTTCATAGCAGGGGCCGATTCCGCGGGACGTGGTGCCGATCGAAACGCGGCCGGGACGTCCTTCGGACATTTTCTCCATCAGCCGGTGCATCGGAAACAGCACGTGCGCGCGGTTGCTGATGGCCAACTGCCCGCGCACATTGACGCCGGCCGCTTCCAGCGCTTCGATTTCCGAAAGCAGCGCCGCCGGATCGATCACCAGCCCGTTACCGATGACAGCGCGTTTGCCCGGGCGCAGGATGCCGCTCGGGATCAGCTTTAAGACGAATTTCTTCTCACCGATGAAGACCGTGTGGCCCGCGTTGTGGCCGCCCTGGTATCGCGCCACGATGTCGAACCGCTCGGAGAAGAGATCGACGATCTTCCCCTTGCCTTCATCTCCCCATTGGGAGCCCAGTATGATCAGATTTCCCATTTGTCCAAAACCTACTCATTCTACCGCAGCGGGACACGATCGCCGTTGTGCCTGCAGCCCCTGGACCGTGATAACCTGATCGTTTATGCAGATTTCGGACGTTTACCTCGCGCTTGGGCCCGATGCCTTCGGCCAGCTCATCCGGGGCATTTCCATAGGCAAACTCAGGACTTACCAGATTTACGAAGGCTTCAAAGTCAGGGCGCATCTCCACAAACTGAACACCGAGACTCTGCGAAAATCGGCTCCGAAGTTCCTGGAGCGCATTTCGAGCGGCGATCAGGAATTCGCGAAGGATCTGGCGCAGACGATCCTGGTATCGCATCTCGACATGATCACTGCCATTCTCGATTTCCTCGAGGTGCCGCACGAAAACGGTTTCTTCGCCAAGGATATGGATGCCAAGGCGTACTTCACGGAGGGCTGGGAAGACCGCGTCTTCGAAAAATTTCGCGGCGCCTATCCGGAGCCGCTTCTCGTTTTTTACGTCAATCACTTGCGGTGGGAATTGCTCGGTGCGACGGAGGTCTACCGCCCCGCATCCCCGAGTGCGGCTTGAATTCGGCGTCTCGCGTGCATGTATACTGTGAGAACCATGACATTTGCAGGACGGACCCGAATATCCGAATTCCCCACTCCGATCCCCCAGGCATGGAACTCCTTGTACCTCAACAAAATGCGGAGGAGCCTCCGAGATGCGCCTGGAGTGGGCAAACTGCGGCAAGTGTCGGGTTATTACGCAGTCGGGAGAACCGAATGAGTAATTACACCCAATTCGGATGTCAGTCTCCCGGGAGCGGAACCTTAACCAGAAACGCGAGGTGCAGAACGTGAATCATTGCGATTTCCACTATTCTCATTTGCTGCCTAAGAAACCGGGCATTCTCCCGCTTGAGGAGACAATGACCAAGCAGTGCCGCCGCTGCGGCGCGGAATTTGTCACCCGGTCGAGGATCCGGAAACGCTGTGATGCGTGCCAGACCGTAGTGTCGGCCGAAAAGCAGAAGAAAGCCAACGAACGGCTTAAAGCACGGCGCGCCGCCCGCCGTATGTGTCTGCTGAAAGCCTGCTAGTCAGGCTTTTTCCAAAGTCACGACGGCTTGGGATTCCGCGGAGCGGCCCTCTCCCACCGGTCCCACCTTCTCGGCCGTCTTGAATTTGACGGATACCCGGTCTACTTCCAGTCCGAGTTCGGCGGCCAGCCGTTCCCGGATAGCCTGCCGGTAGTCCTTCAGTTTCGGGCGCTCCAGGATCACCGTCGAATCCACGTTCACCAGGCGGAATCCCCGGCCCTCGGCCAGTTGGCGCGCGTGCCGCAAAAAAACCAGGCTGTCGCAGCCCTTCCACCGGGGGTCCGAATCGGGGAAATGCATCCCGATATCGCCTAATGCGGCGGCGCCCAGAATGGCGTCCGTAATCGCGTGGGCCAGAACGTCGGCATCCGAGTGCCCCTCCAGCCCGAACTCACACTCCACCTTAACGCCGCCCAGAATCATAGGACGGCCGGGGGCGATGCGGTGGACATCCCACCCCAAGCCGGTTCGAATTTCGCTCAACGGTTGCTTGCCTCGGTCTCTTCCTGGAAAAACAGGCGCGCCAGGTGCATATCGCCGGGCTTGGTGATCTTGATGTTGCGGTCGCTGCCCGGCACGACGCTGACCTCGATGTCCATGCGCTCCACCAGGCTCGATTCGTCGGTCCCGGTGAACCCATCCAGCATGGCGGACTGGAACGCTTTCTGGATGATCTCGTAGCGGAAGACCTGGGGAGTCTGCGCCATCACCAGCTTTTCGCGCGGCAGGGTGGACCGCACCCTCACGTGGTTGGTGCCGCGGACGACCTGCTTCACGGTATCGACCGCCGGCACGGCCACGATCGCGGCGCCCGATTCCGCCGCCTCGTCGAAGACCGCGTGGATGGTTTCGAGATCGATGAACGGCCGCACGGCATCATGCACGGCGACGATGTCGGTATCCGGCCGCAAACTGCGTAATGCATTCTGGACGGACTGCTGGCGGCTGTCTCCGCCCTCCACCACGCGGACACGGTCCGCCGGGAACTCGTCGGCAAGCATTTCGCCGACCCAATCGCGGTCTTCCGGGCGCACGGCAACCACGATTTCGGTGACGCGGGTGGAGGCGGCGAATTTCCGGACGGTGTGCACCAGGATAGGCGAGCCCTCGAGCAGCATGAACTGCTTGCGACTGGTGCCGGTCTTCTCCGCCGAGCCTCTCCCCATGCGGGTGCCCAGGCCCGCGGCGGGCAATATGACGGCAATTCTCATTGGATCTACGATTCTATCGTGGTTTTCTCGGGTCCGAGGTTTGTCATCGGCTGGGGGTCGCTCTTGCGAACGGGCCGCTCATGCCTCTCGGCGCCGGCCGCCGCGTGCATCCGCTCGTCGAACTTGCCGAAGATCATCTTACCCGCGGTGGTTTGCAGGACGCTGGTCACCGAAATATCGATGGTCTTCGAGATCATCTTCTTGGCGTTGTCCACCACCACCATGGTGCCGTCATCGAGATAGGCGACCCCCTGGTTGTACTCCTTGCCCTCCTTCAGGATGAAGACCCGCATGGTCTCACCGGGCAGGACGATCGGCTTCAGCGAGTTCGCCAGTTCGTTGATGTTGAGCACCTCGACTCCGTGGAGTTGTGCCACTTTGTTGAGGTTGAAGTCGTTCGTGATGATCTTGCAGTCGTAGACCTTGGCCAGTTCGATGAGCTTCATATCGACCTCGCGCACGTGGGGGAAGTCTTCCTCCACGATCTGCACGTTGAGGTGGGCCATTTTCTGGACGCGTTGCAGGATATCGAGACCGCGGCGTCCGCGATTCCGCTTCATGGAATCGGCGGAATCGGCAACGAGTTGCAGTTCGTGAAGCACGAATTGCGGGATCACCAGAACCCCGTCCAGGAATCCAGTCTCGGCGATATCGGCGATACGGCCGTCAATAATGACGCTCGTGTCGAGAATTTTGAACGTTTTCTTCGACGATTTTTCGCCTCCAAAGACGCCGCCCAGCGCCGCAAGATTCAACAGGTCGCCTTTCTTCGCGCCGACGATCAGGCCGACGTACGTCATGAGCAGCAGAAGGCAGACCTGCAGAAACGGTTCCGGCGTGGCCTTGCTCAGCACCAAAGTCATGAGAAACGCGCCGGCAATCCCGAGAATCGATCCGAAAGCGGCCCCGATCAGCCGCTTCAAACTGACCTTTTCCAGGCGCATCTCGAAGAAAATAATGACCAGACCAAGCAGCAGTCCCCCGGAGGCAGCTTCCAGCTGCGAGGAGTGAAAGGGACGAAGTTGGAATGCGGAGAACGTGAGAACGAGTATGAAGATAATTCGAATGATCACCAGATCTAGCACGGAGACACCCCCTTCAGGGTGAGGACAAGAGCCGGAATTCAGTCCATCTGCACCTGACCCCGAAACAAGCGCGATTGACATCGCGCCAAGAGTATAGCATTGATTGATGGGCGGAATCGGTACGTCCAGCCCGTCCGCAGCCGTGTTAAGGTGCGATAGAAACTATGAATCGACGACAGTTGCTTCACTCCGCCGCCGCGGCCGCCCTGCCGCTGGCAAGCGCCGGGCTGGGGCGGGCCGCGGAGCAGCGTGGCTCCCTCAAGATCACGGGGCTCGAAACCGAAGTTCGCAAGAATGCACCGGGAACGGCTTTCTACGATGCCATCCACCGGTTCGGAACAGACGGCGGCTCGGTAGTGCTCCGGCTGAAGACCGATGGGGGAATCACCGGGTGGGCGACCAGCAGTTTCGGGATGATCGGCGGCGGCCCGGCGGTGGTGCAAGCCATTCTGGAGCGCGAGATCAAGCCGGTGCTCCTGGGAAAAGACCCCGCCTTTCCACGCCGCATCCGCGAAGATCTGTGGAAAGCGCTGGAGTACCAGGGGGTGGGTGGGGTGACGCAGTTCGCCATCGCGGCGGTAGACATCGCGGTCTGGGACATTTTGGGCAAGCAGGCGGGACTGCCGGTTTACAAGATGCTCGGCGCGTATCGGGACCGGATGCCGGTCTATTCGATGTGCGGCTGGTACTACGATCACGACGATGACCTCTCCCACTTCAAGCGGCAGATTTCGTCCGCCGTGGAGCAGGGTTACCACGGGGTAAAGATGAAAGTGGGGCGCGGGTCGATCGAAGACGATACGCGGCGCATCCGCGCGGCGCGCGATATCGCCGGCAAGGACCGGCGAATCATGGTGGATGCCAACCAGGTATTCAACCGGAACGAGGCATTGCGCCGCGGGAAGATCTACCAGGAACTCGGCTGTTTCTGGCTGGAGGAGCCGCTGCCGCCGCAGGATATGGAGGGATTCGCCATGCTGGCCGCGGCGCTCGATATGCGGATCGCGACCGGCGAGAACCTGAACACGAAGTACGCGTTCGCCGACCTCATCGCGCGCCGCGGGGCGGACGTGGTGCAGCCGGACAACCGCCGCGCGGGAGGCGTGACCGAGTGGATGGAAATCGCGGCGGTGGCCGATGCATACGGGCTCGAACTCGCCAGCCACGGCGGCGGGTCAACCAATATGAACATGCTGCTGGCCATGCCGAACGCCATCTACATGGAGACAAGCGGGCCGCAGAAGAAGATGGTGAACGGCGAGGTGCCGGGGCCTGAAGAGCCGGGGATGAGTTCGGAAGTGCGCGGGTAGTCGGGCAGGCGTGGACGCCTGCCCCACAATGAGCTGGCGCGCCCGCTATTTCGAATCCAGGATGAAGGTAGGGGCGATGCCGGAAGCGGAGGAGAAGCCCGTCTTCCCGGTGGAGACCCAGCTCGAACAGCCCTGCACCTTGCCCAGGTAGGCGTGCGGGTGCACATCCACCTGAAGCTCGCGAAATTCGAGAAAGCCGAAGGTCATCAGAGGGAACACGGAACGGACCGGCTCAACGCGCTCCTGCACGACGTACGGAGAACGCATGGCCTGTTTGAGGGCGCGCTCCCATTCCGCCGCATCCATTTCCCAACCGAAGTAGGTGTGGAGGTCGCTGTAATCGTCGTTCGGTTTCAGCGCCAGGCGCTCGCGGTTCTGAGTGATGAACTCCGGCAGATCGACCACTTTGTGATCGTAAGTGGTTTTCGTCGCCGCTACGAGACGCGTCCACGGCACGTGCTCGCGGATCGCCTTGCGTTCGGAGACCGGGAACTTCGCCGTGAGCGTCTCATCGGTGAGCAGGCCGAACATCGCCTTCTTGTGCGCCAGTTCGGAGCGAAAGCTGTTGACCACGCACACCGCGCGGTCGCGGTACGCCTGCACCAGCGGGTGCGCCAGATCGAAGCGGATCAGAAACTCCTGAACCCCCAGGCGCCGGTACACCACGTCGATTTCGAAATTGCCTTTTCGGAGAATCCGGTTGCGGTACTCGAGCTGCTCCGGAGCGACGATCTCGACCGAGTAGCCCTCCTGCCGGAAGAACTCGCGAAACAGTTCGTACTCGCTTTGCCCGGAGCCGTAGGGCGTTCTGAACTCGACGATGGCGATGTTCGGCTTCTTGGTGCCGCCGAACTGCTTGTACGATTTCAGCAGCGCGTGCAGTAAATGCTTCCTGCTGCCGACCTTGGTGAGAGAGTATTTTTTACGGAACTCCTTCACCGGCGGAATCTCGTAAAAAAGATCCGCGAGGGCATCCGAATATCCGCCCCCGGTGGGCGAATCGGCGTTGTACTGGACGAAGTGCAGGTTGCCGTTATTCAGGTGGGAATCGAGCCGCGCGGCCACTTCCAACGCCTGGTAACCGGGGTCGATCGATGCGAGCATCTTCTCGGCGGGAAGCAATTCGAGCCGCGAAAGCAGCACGGGATTGCTCAACACCATCTGCTCCATACGATCGATCGCGCCTATTAGCGACTCGCCGGTCTTCACCAGCGATTCGTATTGACGGCGCGAAATAAAATTCGGTCGTAAAAACGGGCAGATCAGCCTTCCCGCGGAGGACAGGCGGGCGGATTCCATCTTCTCGTGGAGAGCCTCGACCCACGAGAGGTCTCGAAGGGGTCCACTCTCCAGCAGCTTGTTATATTTGGCGACTGCGTCGTCCAACTGGGACATTCTGAGTTTGAAAACCTGTTCTATAATCGAGTATCCCACAGAAGTGCGCAAAACGATAGATTCAGCCCCACAGGATTCACTGTAACTGTTTGAAGATAAGTGGCTTACCGCGTTACTAACCGCTCTGTCATTGACCCTGGGAGGACGCCCAGTCAGCCGGCTTCCCCGGATCCGGCGCCGTGGGGACGTACCGCGGATCACATAGTGGCGGGGCTGGCACGCGGGTTGCTGCCTGATAGGGGGGATACAAAGATGAGCCTGCTACCGAATCCGGTGATCAAACGCGGACTGACGATCTGCGGCATCACCGCGCTTGCCGCAGTAGTGATGACCGCGTGGACCCATTACGCGGCGAACGGTCCCGTCCCGGCGGCGATGGATCACCCGGCACCGGCGACCGGCGATCCGGAACCGGCCGCGCCGGTGCAGTATCCGCCGGCGCTGGCGGGCACGGCCGCCGCGGAGCCGGCACCCGCACCGGCAACTGCCCTACCGCTCGCCTACGGAGCGGAATCCACGTACCATGCGCAGTCCCATCACCGGCATAATTCGCAGCACTCCCGGCAGGGTTCCGCCTCGCGCGCCCATCATAACGACTCGTACTACGCCCACCGTGAAAGGCGGAAGCACATGGAGATCGTCGGCGGCAGCGCAGCCGGAGGCGCGCTGATCGGAGGGCTGGCAGGCGGCGGCAAGGGCGCTCTGGTCGGTGGACTGTTGGGCGGCGGCGGCGGGTATCTGTATACCAAAAAGCACCATCACCATCACTAGCGCAGGCGCCGGCGCAAAAAGGGGCGTCCGGCCCCCCGCCAAGTTTCACCCCACGGCGCACCGAATTCTGTAACAATGTGGGGTAAATGAAACCCGATCTCCAGGGCAGCCGCCGTTCCTTTCTAAAGCAGGCGGCCACGGCGGGAATCGCCGCGCCGTTTTTCATCAAAAATCTGATTTCGGCTCCACCCAGCGGCACCGTTCGGCTGGCCAGTTTCGGCGCCGAGAACATGGCTTGGTACACACTGGACGGAATTGCCAGGCACCCCAAGGTAAAACTCGTGTGCGCCGCCGAGGTGGACACCAGCCGGATGGGGAAACTGAAACAGAAATTTCCGGACGCCCGCACCTATCAGGATTGGCGCGAGATGCTGCACAAAGAGCGGCGCAACCTCGATGCGGTCTGCGTGGGGACTCCGGACCACATGCATGCGGCCACCGCCATGAGTTCCATGGACCTGGGGCTGCACGTCTACGGACAGAAGCCGCTGGCGCACGACATTTACGAATGCCGCCGGCTGATGGAAACGGCCCGCAAAAAGAAACTGGTCACCCAGATGGGAATCCAGATTCACTCGGCCAGGGAGTACAAAACCGCCGTCGCCCTGGTGCATTCCGGGGCGATCGGAAAGATCAAGGAAGTGCACTCCTGGAGCGAGAAGAAATGGGGCGACCCGGATATCGTGCCGGACCGCTCGGACGCCGTGCCTGCCAGCCTGAACTGGGATTACTGGATCGGAACCGCGTCGCCGCGTCCCTTCCTCACCGACTATTACCATCCGGTGAACTGGCGCAAGCGGCAGGATTTCGGAACGGCCACCTTCGGCGACATGGGGTGCCACATTTTCGATCCGGTCTTCGAAGCCGTGCAACTGACCGCGCCGATTTCGGTGCGCTCGGAAGGACCCGCGCCGGGAGAACATAACTGGGCCGTCAATTCGGTCATCCACTACGTCTTTCCGGGGACCCCGATGACCGAAGGCAAGACCGTCAACGTTTCCTGGTACGACGGCGACGAACGGCCGCCACAGGAGATTCAGGCGTTGATCGGCACGCGGCGACTGCCCGGACAAGGTTCGATCCTGGTGGGGACCAAGGGAGTCATGCTGCTGCCGCACGTCGGCATGCCCGTGCTGCTGCCGGAGAACGATTTCCAGGGGTTTGCGATGCCCCAGGAGGAGGCGGCAAACCACTACTTCCAGTTCGTGGACGCCATCCTGGGCAACGGCAAAACCACGACCTCGTTCGACTACTCGGCGCCGCTGACCGAATCCGTGCTGCTCGGCCCCATCGCCACCCGGTTCCCGAAAACCACGCTCCAGTGGAACGCTAAGAAATTGAAATTCCCGAATTCCGCGGAAGCAACTGCGTTCGTCAGGCGGAAATATCGTACCGGATGGAGCGTAAAAGGATTAAGTTAAATCCGCCGAATTCTAATTCGGACAGTTTCGATTTAATAGCGCCGTCATAATTCGGTTGACTATTTCTTCGCGCACACCGCCATCGGGCGCGGCGAGAGGCGAGACCTGGATGTGCACCAGTTCGTGCACGATAGTGCATTCCATGTCGAGGCGCATCTCGCCGCCCTTCATGTTATAGTCCCGGGGATCCAGCACGCTGATCAGGCCCGTATGCGTTTCGGGATCCCATTCAGCGATGCCCCAGGCATCTGGATCGATTTCCGACTGCCGTGCCAGCCGGAGAGTGAGGTTCCAGTCCTCCAGCCCCAGTCGTTTTTGCCAGAACTTCATCTGGCGATCCAACCGCGATTCCAGAGGACTCATTGCAGAACAACTGAAGACGACCAAAAACAGGGCCCATACTGCTCGCATGAAAAAATTGTACTCGAAATCACGCAATTTTTCCTTACTTTTTTCAGTATTTCGGATCGAAATACTATGGAGTAGCGAGCCGTTTCCCGATTTCATCGACGTCGAATACACAGCCGCCCCACGTGCCGCCGCCGACTTCCTGAAGCGCGGCCCACAGGCGGGTTTCGGGGGGCAAGGCCGGGTCGGGGGCGAGGTCGTCGCGCATGGGGCGCGCGGCCAGTTCCCGCTCGCCTTCCGCAGCGCTGCCGTTGACCAGGAGGTTGACCGAGCCTTCCAGGTTGACGCGATCGATCCGCACTTCGACGATGTCGCCCTCGCGCAGCTTCCCGATGGGGCCTCCGGAGAGGGCTTCCGGGGTGACATGGCCGATGCATGCGCCGGTCGAAACGCCGCTGAAGCGGGCATCCGTGATGACGGCCACGTGCTTGCCGAATTCGAGATAGCGCAGCGCGGACGTGATCTCGAACGTCTCCTCCATGCCCGAGCCCTTCGGTCCCCGGCACATCAGGACCAGCACATCGCCGGCGCGGATGCCGCCGGTCTTGATCGCCGCGATCGCCGCCTTTTCGGTACGGAATACGCGCGCGGGGCCGGTGTGCCGGTAGACGCCGTGCTCGTCCACCATGGCAGCGTCGATGGCCGTGCTCTTGATGACCGAGCCGCCGGGCGCGAGATTGCCTTTGGGGAAGGTCACGGTCGAAGTGAGTCCCCGGCGGCGGGCGCCATCGGGGTCCATAATGACGTCGTCCGCATCGACACCATCGCGCTCGCGAAGGACGCGGCGTAGAGTTGTGCGGCGCTCGGACTGCTCCCACCAATCGAGCGCTTCGCCGAGGTTCATTCCGCTCGCCGTGCGGACCGAGGTGTCGAGCAGGCCGGCACGGCGGAGATGCAGCATCACTTCCGGTACTCCGCCGGCGAGGAACACTTGCACCGTGGGATGGCCCTTCGGTCCGTTGGGCAGAGCATCGACCAGGCGCGGTGTCTGGCGATTCACGCGCGTCCAATCGTCCACCGTGGGGCGGGTCAGGCCGGCGGCGTGGGCGATGGCGGGGAGGTGCAGCACCAGGTTCGTCGAGCCGCCGAAAGCCGCGTGAACCACCAAAGCGTTGCAGATGGAAGCCCCGCTCAGGATATCGCGCATGCGGACGCCCTCCGCTTCGAGCGCGAGCACGGCACGGGCGGATCGGCGGGCCATGTCGGTCCAGATCGGGTGACCGGAGGGAGCCAGCGCCGAATGCGGGAGCGACATGCCGAGAGCTTCACCGATCACCTGCGAGGTGGCGGCCGTACCGAGGAACTGGCAGCCGCCGCCCGGAGACGCGCAGGCGCGGCAGAGGCCTTCCGCGGCGGCGTCAAGGGTCATCTGGCCGCGCGCGAAACGCGCACCGGCAGATTGGATTTTGCCGGCGTCCTCGCTGTCCTGGGCCAGCAGGGAAACGCCGCCCGGAATGAGGACGCGCGGGGAGGTCATGCGTCGCCGCCAGCGCCATCATCATGGCAGGCAGTCCCTTGTCGCAGGTGGCAACGCCGAGCACTCCGGAGCGCGTCGGCAGGGACCGGATCAGGCGGCGGAAGATGGACGCGGCGTCGTTGCGGTAGGCCAGCGAATCGAACATCCCGGTGGTGCCCTGGGTTCGGCCGTCGCATGGGTCGGTGCAGTAGGCGGCGAACGGGATGGCGCCGCGCGACTTGAGTTCCCTGGCGGCCGCATCCATGAGGAGGGCGACTTCCCAGTGGCCGGTGTGGTATCCGAGCGCGATCGGAGTTCCGTCGGCCGCGCGGATTCCGCCGTGGGTGCTGAGGATCAGGAATTCCTTGCCGCCGAGCGCGGCGGGATCCCACCCCATCCCGGCATTTTGGCTCCATCCGAAGAGGTCGCCGGAGGGCCGCGTGGAGCAGCATTTCGGGCGTGACGGGAAGCGCTCCGGCAGGGCCCGGAGCCTTGCTGCGGATGTCGTAAATAGAAGGGTCGGACGATTCGAGAATCTCGGCTGGGTTCACAAGGTCACGATATCACCCGGCCCCCGGTGGTTGCGGCGGCCTCTTACCGGTACCTGCCACCACCACTTGAAGCTGTCGGGCGGGGCTCGACGTTGTCCGAGTGAGGTTTGCCGTTGATGGTGAGGGCGGCGACGCCGGTGGAGCGGGCCGCCCGGCTGCGGCTTTACGGGCGCCGGCCCCTGCCTTTGTATAGCAAGGTGGCGAGAAGCAATCCGCCCAGCGCTGCGTAGCTCGGCTCCGGTACCGGGCTGGAGAAAGACAGGTCCGTCACCTTCACGAACGACCCGAAGTCCTGGGGAATATTCACCGGGTTCGAGGAGACGCTTTGGTTGTCGGTTTCGAATCCCGAAGTGCCGTTGTTATCCAGCACGAGGCTGTCGAACATAAACCCATCGGCGACCAGGTTGACGTAGGCGAACGGCTCGCCGGAATCCTGTCCGGTATGGCTTCCCGAGCCGGTGTTTGGATTTCCATAGTAGGACGAGCTCAGGTAATTGGTCCCGTTCAGGGCAATGAGCGGGCTGCTCGCCAACAGTGTGGTGATATCGCTGGTTTGAAACTGCGCGACTAAAACACCCTGGCGGTATACCGAAATCCTGTTCAGGGGGTCGCCGGCCGACCACCAGAAGCCGAAATAGTCCGCGGGTGCGGCCAAATCGAGTGTGACGCTGGTTGCGTCGCCCGTTCGGCGCGTCCCTACGTAGAGGTAATCGCTATTGCCTGCCCCGCCGTACTGGTCGTAAGAAATAACCGGAATCCTATAGCCGTTTGCGACGGAGTATTGGCCAATCACCGATTGATAGGACGTCGCCACAGAATTCAGGAGCGCCGGATCGTTGAACGTTTCCGTGGTGACATTCGGGATCTCGCTGCTCATCGCGCCGGGAGGGGATAGATAGACAGTCAGGGTAGAGGCGTGACTGGCGGCGGTACCGAACATTGCAACCAGGACAAAAACGATCGTGCCGACTCGGTGCATATGAAATCGATTATCTTTCATTGGGAATCGGGCGCGTAAGTCTCAGAGGTACTGCTAACTTCGGTTATCGCCGAAACCATATCATCGACGCCGGCACTATCATTCGGGCCGGTGGTCTGCGCCGCGCAGGCAACCCCGGCATACGAAGCGTTCGTCCGGCGCGCACCGCTAGTATCATTAAGGGATCCGCAATCAAGGGCTGAAATTGAGGCATAATGCGAATCAAGTCGATGCTGATTTCAAAGAACTGGTGCACCTTCCTGATGCTTGCGGTGGCAGCCACCGCCGCTCCGAAGCACGTGGTCCGGGAGAGTATCGAGTGGCTGGATGTATGGCTGCCGAATACGAATGACCACGACCTGCCGCGCGTTCTCCTCATCGGCGATTCCATTACCCGTGGTTACGGCAAGCAGGTGGAAGCCGACTTGAAGGGCAAAGCCTACGTGGGTCGGATGGCGGACTCGAAATCCCTGGGCGACCCGGCGCTTCTGGACGAGGTGGCGCTGGTGCTCCGGGAAGAG
Organism: Bryobacterales bacterium; assembly: GCA_963796485.1. Lineage (GTDB taxonomy): Bacteria > Acidobacteriota > Terriglobia > Bryobacterales > Bryobacteraceae > CAWCDJ01. Next base: position 466,475 of record CAWCLV010000001.1, on the reverse strand, counting down.
ACTTTCGACATCATCCATTTCAACAACGGGATGCACGGCGACGGCTACAGCGAAGCGGAATACGCCGCTGCCCTGCCCACCCTGCTGGCAACGCTGCACCGGTACGCTCCGCGCGCGAAGCTGATCTGGGCCAGCACCACGGACGTCCGGCGGCGAAACCAACTCGAGGTCACGGATCCCAAGACGGACCGGATCGTGCAGAGAAACCAATCGGCCGCCGCCATTATGCGAAACAGGAATATCCCGATTGACGATCTGTTTTCATTGGTCCGCGAACATCCGGAGTACCACGCGCAGGACGGCGTGCATTTCAACGAGCACGGATACGAGACGCTGGCGGCCCAGGTTTCCGCGAGCATCGAAAAGCTGCTGCACTGATCTTTAGAGAAGCAGCACGTCGATGCGGTGCGCGTGGACCATGTTTTCGCAGGGGGACCAGGCGAAGACGGTGAACCGGCCATCCTGAGAGGCCACCAGGGCGATGGAATCGTGCTGGTCGCGTACGAACTGCGCCGCGGAGAAGTGACGAGTACCACCGAGTTGCCCGGGCTCGACGACATCGGGCCGGTCGCCTTCCACCGGCTCGGTCAGAAGTACCTCCGTCACCCGCAAAGATCCGTCGCGCCGCACGATCTTGGCGCCAAAGGCAAGGACTTCGTAGCGGTCGGTAATGACGGTGGCGCCATCGACGGCGGTCAGGCCGGCGACACCATCGACGGCGTGGCGGAGCGCATCCATCCAGCGGCGGTCCGGTTCGCGCGATTCCCGGTCCCCGATGACTTCCGCGAGGGCTGCAAAGGGAGGGACGAGCGCATACTGGATCGGATGAACGACCGATTCGCGCCAGTGCTCCGTTTGCGCCGGCACAACGAGCAGCGAACCCCCTCGGCCGTGAGCGCGCATGGAGACGGCCAGTTGGATCAGCACGCTCACCGAATCGGCGGATGCATGCTGCGTATCGAAGCCGAGCAGGGAGGTTAGCAGATCGGGACAGTCGGGCAGGCTCGCGGACTGCTCGTCGATCATCTTGATTTCATCGCCCTGCAACACGGCGATGTTTACGAATTTTTGCGCCTCTTCGCTGCGACTATGCTTCACGACCAGGAGGCCGGGCGCCACTACCTCGAGCACCATGGAATAGACCGGCAACTGCCGGGTGGCGCCCCATACCATCAGTTGGCCGTCAGCGGGCCAGACGCCCAGGTGAATGCCGGGACGCTCGACCGCCGGAGCCAGCCGGGTCAGCGGCTGCGCCGCGAGCCGCAGAGGGCGCTCTAAAACCAGCGGCCGTTCGAGCAGATCGGGAGGGAGGAGCGCCAGCGAGATGCGCGGCATATAACCTTCCTCCCGGCGGAGGCTGGCCCAGAACGCCGCCTCGATAATGGCCTCGATCGATGCAAGCTCGGGGACTAACGCGCTTTCGCGCCCGGGCAGAGGGGCCGCGGCAAGATGGCGCAGAAAATGGGCCCGGATGCGGTCGGCGGCGGTTCTGGCGGCTGGATAGGCTGGATCACTCATCTGCAGACAGCTTACCTTGCCTGCGGCTCCAAATCGATTCGTAAGCCGCTTCGATGTGGCGTGTGATTCCGGCGCTGTCGAACAACGGTGCGGAAAGTCGCATCGATTGCAGCCGCTCCCGCAGGCTGGCCAGTTCGGCGGGATTTCCGGCAAGCCGGAGGGCCAGAGACTCGTAACCCTTAAGCGAGGTGGTGATCAGTTCCCGCATCCCCATCGCGCGGAGAAGGCTTCCGGCGACCCGGGAGGGAAACGTATCGCCGGCCCACGTCAGCACGGGGCAGCCGCCCCACAGGGCGTCGGACGCAAGGGTGTGAGCATTGTAGGGGAACGTGTCGAGGAAGAGATCGGCCAGGGCGAAACGCGCAAGGTGCTGCGGGTTGGAAAGCTTGGGGGCGAATACCAGGCGGGCGGCCGCGCCGGGGAGGCGGGCTTCGGCCTCTCGCCGGAGGTTCCCGACGGCAGCCGGGTTCGAGGCAAGGAGCCACAGCACGGATTCGGGAACGGCCTCGAGGAGGCGGATCCAGACAGCGAAGACATCGGGGGTGAGTTTCTCCGAACCGTTGAAGCAGCAGAAGACGAATGCCCGCTCGGGCAATCCGCACTCGGCGCGGGAAGGCCCCGGGGAGGCGACCGGCCGCGAGTTGTCGTTCGCCTGATAGCACGCGGGCAGGTGCACGATCTTCTCGGAATAGAACGCCTGCCCGGCGGCCGGCAGGACGTAGGCGTCGGCGAGGATGTAATCGACAGCCTCCGTGCCCATCGTGCCGGGGTAGCCGAGATAGCTGACCTGAACGGGAGCGGGGCGAAGGGCGAGGATCTGGGGGCGCGCGGCGGTGGTGTAGCCTTTCAGGTCCACCAGGATATCGACTTCGTCCGCACGGATGCGGGCCGCGGCGTCCGCATGGGAGAGGGATTCCAGGTTCACGAAGTCGTCGAAAGCGCGGGCGAGGCGCCGCCGCATGGCGCTGCCGTCATCGGCGCCATAGGAATAGCCGATCACGCGAAACCGGTTGCGATCGTGGAGTTCGAAAAGCGCGGCTGTCAGTTGGGCAGTGGCGTGTTCCTGGAAATCGGCAGAGAGATAGCCCAGCGTGATGCGGCCGTCGGGACGGGTGCGGGCGGGACGCGGCGGTAACTTCGAGGCGCCGGCCTCCAAGTGCTGGGCCGCCCAGCGTCGCGCGCACAGAAACTGCTGGCGGGCGGTCGTGTCGAGCGAGAGGAAGACGAACGGGTTGACCGCGGCGGAGCCGGCTTCGACGATTCCGATCAATTGCGCCGTGAGCGGTTTTAACAGAGCCCAATCGCACTGCGACCGGAGCTCCTGCACAAGCTGGGTGAGGGCATCCGTATAACCGGGATTGAGCGAGACCGCGGCGCGAAACTCTTCGACGGCTTCGGCAAAGCGCCCGAGATGGCGCAGCGCACTGCCCAGATTGCGGTGGGCCTCGGCGTACCCGGGTTTGAGGGCCAGCGCCCGCCGGTAGGCTTCCGCGGCATTCTCGAACTCCCCGGCGAGCTGGCAGGCGTTGCCCAGATTGTTATGCGCCTCGGCGTACTCGGGCGCGACGGCAATGGCACGGCGGTATTGCTCGATGGCGTCGGAGGTGCGGCCCTGCTGCGCGAGAATGTTGCCGAGATCGTTGCAGGCCGGGGCGAAGGGCGGGGCGGCGGAAACGGCACGACGGAGGAGACGGACGGCCGCCGCGGGGTCGCCCCGGCGATAGGAGACGAGCGCAAGAAGGTGGAGGGTTTCGGCGTGGGCGGGTTCGGCTTCGAGGATTTTCGAGCAGACGGCGGCGGCGTCTTCGAGGCGGCCGGATTGCGCCAGGTCGCGCGCAAGGGCGAAGGCGCCGGCGATCGTCAGGGGGCGGGACACTCCGCGAGTATAACGCCGCTCGCGGCGCGGGCAGGCCGGGAGGCCTACCCTACTGTTAGAATCATGGGCGACGCCATGACTTCGAAAAAGAGGGGCCTCTTCATCACCGGGGACGGGCAGAACCTGATGTTCACCTTCATCCTCGTCACCACCCTGTTTTTATTGTGGGGGTTCTGCAACGGGATGATCGACGTGATGGACAAGCACTTCCAGGAGGAGCTGAACCTGAACAAGGCGCAGTCCGCCTGGGTGCAGTTCGCTCATTACCTCGGATATTTTCTGATGTCGCTGCCGGCCGGGTGGCTGGCGAGCAAGCTGGGGTACAAGGGCGGCATCATCACGGGGCTGATGCTGGTGGCGGCGGGAGGGTTCTGGTTCATTCCGGCAACCCACATCAACGCCATGGTGCACCAGGGAACGGTATCCTCCACAACGGCCTTCATTGCATTCCTGGCGGGCGTCTGCATCATCGCGACGGGGCTGACGTTTCTGGAGACGATCGCCAACCCGTACACGACAGTGCTGGGAGATCCACGATTCTCGGCCACCCGCATCAACCTGGCGCAGTCCTGCAACGGCGTGGGCTGGATCCTGGGGCCGATCGTCGGCAGCATGTATTTCTATTCGAAGGACGCCGCCGGCCACAACACGGGCAGCCAGACCCTCTACATCCCCTACGTCGGGGTGGCGATCACGGTGCTGATCATCGCGGTAGTGTTCTTCTTTGCGAACATTCCGGACATCAAGACGGAAGACGATTATCACCTGGACGATGCGGCTGCGGGGTCCTCGCATTCGATCTGGAAGCATCCGCATTTCGTGATGGCGGTGGCGGCGCAGTTTCTCTATGTCGCGGCGCAGGCGGGAGTCTTCAGCTTCTTCATCAACTACATGACGTCGGAAGTGCCGGCGATTCCCCCGACGTGGAGCACGGGCATGGCCCATTTTTCGAGCCACGCCGGATTCCTGCACGACTGGCTGCAAGGTTGGTTCGACACGAGTGCGGCGGGCGTGATCTCGCTCAGCAACAAGGGCGCCTCGAATGTCGCGTCCATCGGCCTGATCTGCTTTCTGATCGGACGGTTCACGGGCGCCGGCCTGCTGAAGAAGTACTCCGCCCACAAGATTCTGGGGCTGTACGGCGCGGCGAACGTTCTGATGACTCTACTGGTCTTCCTGAAACTGGGATGGCTTTCCGTGATTTGCGTGTTCCTGATCTACTTCTTCATGTCGATCATGTTCCCCACGATTTTCGCCCTGGGGATTTTCGGACTCGGCGCAAGGGCGAAGAAGGCATCGGCGTTCATCGTCATGGCCATTATGGGCGGCGCGATTCTGCCGAAGCTGATGGGTTACGTGGCGGACAAGTTCGACATGTCGCGCGGCTTCATCGTGCCGATGTTCTGCTTCGCGTTCGTGGCGTTCTACGGTTTCAACTGGCCCAAGTACAGCAACGCGGAATCGCTGGGCGAAATGAAAATCGGCGCCGGACACTAGGAGCGGCCTCCTGGCATGGGAACAGTGCTTTTACCGCGGAGACGCGGAGGCGCGGAGCACAACGCGGAGAAAACAAAGGACGTTCCCGAAATCTCCGCTCGCTCCGCGCTCTCAAGATCTGATTTTGTTTTCTCTCTGCGTTGGCATCTCCGCGCCTCCGCGTCTCCGCGGTGAGTTCATAGTTACGCCTGAATCATAACTTTCGCTTGAAATAATCCACTGTCGCCTGGTAGGTGGCGCGCCAGGTGTGCCAGAGCAGGAAGTCGTGGATTTCGTCGGGGACCACCATCTCTTCCACGTCCACTCCCTGGCGGCGCAAAGCGTCGTTGAGAACCACGCTCTGGTTGAAGTGGACGTCGCGGTCGTCGTCGCCCTGGATGAGAAGAACCGGAGAGCGCCAGCCATTGATGAAGGCCATCGGCGACGACTCGAAGGCCAACTGGTAATCGGGCGCGCCGGACGGGATCTCCAGCTCCGTGGCCCAATCGTGAACGCCATGGAAATCCACTCCCGCCGCAAACATATCCGAGGCGCGGGCGAGGGCCATCGCCACCAGATACCCTCCGTAAGAGCCGCCCCATACGCCGATGCGGGCGGGGTCCACGTCCGAACGGGAGCGCAGGTACGTGCCTGCCCCCTGGACGTCGTTGTACTCGCTGCCGCCATTGGCGCCGTAGTGCAAAGCCTCCCGGAAATTCAAGCCGTAGCCGGTGCCGCTGCGGTAATTGACCGAGAGCACGATGTATCCCGAATTGGCGAGGTACTGGTTGAGCGCGTAGGCGTTGGAGTAGTAATACATGGGGTGCCAGCCGAGCAGCATCTGGCGGCGCGAGCCTCCGTGGAAAAACACAATCGCCGGAGTGCGGCCCGCAGGGTGGCTCGGCGGCAGGAAGAGCTGTCCGTGGAGCGTGAGACCATCGGCACTCGAAAAAACCACCTGGCGGGGCGCGACCATGTGCTGGATTGGAAAATCGGCCGGTATCGCGGAGGCGTCGAGATCCTTATCACCGATGGCCACGCGGAGAGGACGGCGCGCATCGGAACGCAGAAGCGCAATCTCGCCGTTACTTGCGACCGCCGGGTGGCATTCGATCCCCTCTCCGGAAGTCACGGACTGCGGGGTGCCTCCGGCAGTTGGAACCTTCCAGAGATGGCGGCGGTCGATATCGTCCTGGTTCGACGAGTAGACCAGCGCATCACCGGACGGTGTGAGCGCTACATCCTCGACTTCGAAACGGCCGGGCGTGAGGAGTTCCGGTTGGGCGCCGGACGCGGCTATTGAGTAGAGGTGAGTCCAGCCGCCCGCTTCCCAGGGGAAAACGATGCGGTCCCCGGCGGCCCACATCAATTGGCGCTGCGCGGTGACACCATGAAAAACGCTGCCCGGTCCGCTTTCGGCGCGCCAGATCTGGCGGCCTTTGGCGGTACCGGCATCCGCCACGCGGATCGACCAGGGTTCGCCGGTGCGATGGGGCTCGCGCGGTACCCGCAGGCCGCTGCTGGGAATGCGGGCGAACGCGATCCTCCGCCCATCGGGAGACCAGGCTGGGAAAAGATCGACGTCCGTGCTGGGGTCGAGATAGCTCAGTTTGTGCGTCGCGACGTCGTAAACTCCGATGAAGCCGTGATCGCCGCGATCGGTGGTGAAGGCGAAGCGGCTGCCGTCGGGCGACCATACCGCGGCGCCGGATGAGCCCCGTGCCGCAAAGATCTGCTCCGGAGCGGAGTGGCCGTCGAGAGGCGCCCACCAAAGGCGGTTGCCGCGAAGAAATGCTACGCGCCCGCCCTTGGGGGCAATGGTGGGCGAGTTGCCCTGTGCGATCTTGCGAGGGGCTCCGCCATCCAGGGCGACGATCCAGACATCCTGCGTGGCGCCGCCGGGGTCGTGGGTGGGATTGGGAACTTCTCCGGCCCGGTTGGGGTCCTGCCCGCGGACGAAGATGATGGCGGCGGCATCGGGCGTCCACCGAAGATCCGTAAGGTCCTGCCCGTCATCGGTACTGTAGGGCGTGATCTTGCGCGCCTGGTACCGGGGAGGCTCGGCCACCATGATGTTGCGAACGCCCCTGGCGTCCGACACCCACGCGATTTTGCCGCCGGCAGGGGCCGCGGTGAGTTCCGTCGGGAAGGCGGCGCCGAGAACCTGGTCGAGCGTGAAAGAGGGCTGGGCAGCGTACGCGCAAGCGGCCAGCGCCAACGCGGTGAGGCACTTCATAGTACCAGGATAGCGGGAGGCGGCTCCTTTGTGCGATATGATGCACGGCAGCATGGCACTCAACGAGAATCTTAGCTGGACGCAGGTGGGCGCAATCTCGACGGGATCGAGTACCTGTGTGGCCGACGCATTCAAGGGTAAGCAAGCCGAGAAAGTGCTCCTGTCTTCCGGCTTCGAGATTTACAAGTTCAACGAGTTCAACTCACTGACCGCACCGAATTCCAACGCGCTGAGCCCGTGGTGGAGTCCGGTGGACCCGTACAAACACGACGGCGGGTGGGAGCAGCGGAAAAAACTGGCGGCGCACCTGGGCGTCAGCATCCGCGAGTTCGGGCGTGTGACTTCAGCCGTAAAAGAAAACTGGAATTCGATGAAGTGGCTGCTCGTCGTCACGCTCTCCGAATCGGTTTATGCCTACTTCGGCGGCTTTGCGCAAATGGCGCGGCTCGATGCCGGACAGGCGTCGCGGCGCGTGGCGGCAGCGCCGGCTGGAGGCGGCGCTTTCAAGACGGAGGCGCGTGGAGCGACGAAGAACCTCCCGGGAGGCGGCACCCAGTTTTACATCCCGAACCTGACCACGGCGCAGGTTGCGACCTGGCGGGTGGAATCGCTTCTGGCCCTGTGATCCGGCCTTTCCGGGCCTAGTATCATTCCCCTGGTCGATAGGAGGTGAGATGCACTCGCCGTTCGAGGATCTGCGCTACGCTTTCCGGATGCTCGGCAGGAATCCGGCGGCGACTCTGGTGATCGTGCTGTCGCTGGCCGTTGGCATCGGGGCAAACACTGCCGTGTTCAGCGTGGTGGATGCGCTGCTGCTGCGCCCGTTATCCTATCCCGAACCGGACAGGCTGGCTGCGATCTGGCTGCATTCGCCCGGAATCGGCATCTTCCGCGACTGGCCCTCGCCGGGGCAATACATCGACCTCCAGAACGAGAGCCACTCGTTTGAGCAGATGGCCCTGGCGCAAACCAGGAATTTCACCCTCACCGGCATGGAGCAGCCGGAGCGGATCGACGGGATGCGCACGCAATCGGCGCTGCTTCGGATGTTCGGCGCCAAACCTCTTCTGGGCCGCCTGCTGACGCCCGACGAGGATAAGCCCGGCAAACCGCCGGTGGCCATCCTGAGCTACCGGCTCTGGCGGCGGCTCTTCAATTCGGATCCGCACGTCGTAGGGAAGACCATCACGATGAACGGGAACGCAGTCGCGGTTGCGGGCGTGCTGCGGCCCGAGTTCACGGTGAACGCCGAGGTCATGCCGCCGGAGGGCCCCATAGACCAGGTGGACGTCTTCATACCCCTGCCCCTGGGCGCGGATGCCGTGCAGCGCCGCGGCGACGAGAACTACAACATCGTCGTCCGGCTGAAGCCCGACGTCACGGTGCGGCAGGCGCAAGCGGATATCGACGTCGTCGCCACGCGGATCCGGGTCAAGGACAAGCGCGACCGCACGTTCGGGATGCACATTGTGGGCTTGCAGGAACAAGTGGTGGGGGACGTGAGGCGCGCGCTGCTGGTATTGCTCGGCTCGGTGGCGCTGGTGCTGCTGATCGCGTGCGCGAATGTGGCGAACCTGCTGCTGACACGCTCCGCGGCCCGCGAAAAGGAAATCGCAATCCGCACAGCCATGGGCGCAAACTGGCGCAGACTGGCGCGCCAGCTATTGACGGAGAGCCTCGTCTTGTCGCTACTGGGCGGCGCGGCGGGCCTGGCGATCGCGAAATGGGGGCTCTACGTCCTGCGCAGCATGAACCCGGGGAGCATCCCGCGGCTGGGGGAAATCCATCTTGACGGAGCGGTCCTGGCGTTTACGTTCGGAATTTCGGCATTGACCGGCGTGTTGTTCGGGCTGGCGCCGGTGTGGAGGGCGGTGCGGCTCGACGTGAACCGGTCGTTGAAGGCGGGAGGCCGCAGCGGGCGGAGCGAGGGCGGCATTCTGGCCACAGGGCGCCAGTTTCGCGGGCTGCTGGTGATATCGGAACTTGCGCTCTCCTTGATGCTGCTGACCGGCGCCGGCCTGCTGATCCGTAGCTTCGTGCGGCTGCAGAGCGTTACGCCGGGGTTCTCCACGGACCACATCCTCTCCGTGCGGGTAGCCGCAAGCGGGCCGAAATACCGATCGGACCCAAACGTTGTCCGATTATTCCAGGAGATCCAGCAGCGGGTGGAGCGCTTGCCGGGAGTCGTGGGGACCGGGCTGGTAAACCCGCTTCCGCTGGCGGGATCGATCGGGTGGGGCCAGATTAACGTGGAGGGCTATCACCCGGCCCCCGGCCAGGAGTTGCAGGTGGATCTCCGGATTGCGAGCCCAAATTATTTCCGGACGATGGATATTCCGCTGGTCCAGGGCCGTTACTTCTCCGATCACGACAACGCCGAGGCCGCCAAGGTTACGATTATCGATGCGAAATTCGCACAACGGTTCTGGCCTCGCGGCGATGCGGTCGGCAAGCATCTTTGGTTCGACCACCCGGAAAAGCCGTATACGATCGTCGGTGTGGCGGGGGCGGTCAAACAGTACAGTCTCGACGTCGATGGCAAGATCGTCTGCTACTTCGCAACCCTGCAGGAGACCAGTAATGACCTGTACCTGGTGGCGCGAAGCAATTCGGACCCGGCCGGCCTGGCAGGCGCCATCAGGCGGGAAGTGCACGCAGCCGAGCCGGATGCGGTGGTATACGACGTCCGCACGATGCACGACCGCCTTCGCGATTCGATGGCACGGCAGCGGTTTTCGAGCACCATGCTCGGGGCATTTGCCTTATTTGCGCTTTCGCTGGCGGCGGTGGGCGTCTACGGTGTCATGTCCGACCTGGTCAGCCAGAGCACGCACGACATCGGAGTACGAATGGCATTGGGCGCTCAGCCCGGCAACATTCTCCACCTGATCGTGCGGCAGGGGATGCAACTGGCGGCGATCGGGATCGGCCTGGGGCTGGCCGGCGCCGCGGCATTGACTCGGGTCATGGCGAGCCTGCTGTTCGGAGTCGGAGCGCGAGACGCAGTGACGTTCGGCTCGGTGGGCCTGATCATGGCCGCGGTAGCGTTCGCCGCCACGGTGATTCCGGCGCGGCACGCGATGGCGGTGGACCCGGTGGTCTCTTTGCGCGAAGAGTAGCACAGAATCGGACAACTCGTTCCGCTGTTCGCGGCTCGAGCTGACCGACCGGAAGCTGGCGACCGCGAGGGAGCGGGCCGCCCCGCCATCTGACGCGCGCGGCTCTGTGTGATCACAGGTCACGATTTCCCGGCCAAAGACTTCCGGACATGGGCCGCCTAAGAAATCCGGCTCAATCCACGACGACGTAGACCGGGGCGCCTTCCGAAAGGTCGATCCTCACCGCACCGGAAGGAACGCCACGCGATTCGCCCATCGCGTTGACGAGGGAGATACGATTTCCCGCAACCGGAAGCGTGACGCTCCGGGCGTCCGCGCTCCAGACGGCGATCACCGATTTCCCGCTTCCGGAAAAGCGGTAAGCAAACACGCCGCTGGTTCCGGTGTCCACTTTGCCGGCAAACTCGAGGTCCTTCAGGACGCGGGTGAGCGTAGCGTAGGTCCGGTAGGCCGGTTTCGGCGTGAAGTCCCGGTGCAGGATTCCCATTTCATTCTCGAAGTAGAGAGGGTCGTCGCCATCGTTGCGAAAGTCGTACCACGAGATGTTGGTCTTGATCCCCGAAGCGAGCATGCAGAGATAGCTCCGGGCGAGCAGCGCGGCCTGCCGGCGCTCCGAGAACGGGGCGAAATCCTGGGTGAGCGTATTGTGGGGCGTCAGCGTGGTCCAGCCGAATTCCGTGATCCAGACCGGCTTGCTCCCGACCAGCCGGGAAACGATCGAAAGCTCGTTGATGAGCGCCTGGTCATCGAGCACCTTGCGGTACGGGTGAATCGTGAGAATATCGAACGGCGCATCGAGCGCCATGGTCCGTGCGATGAAGTTGTAGTCGATTCCGGACGTGGAGAGGCCGAGCACTTTGCCGTTGGGGTCGGCCTCCTTGACTGCGGCGTAGGATTTGCGGAGGAGTTCGGCATACATCTCCTTCGGGCCTTGCCAGAAGAAGATATTCGGCTCGTTCCAGATCTCCCAATGATGAACGTCGGCGCGGTAGTGGCGGACCAGTTCCTTGAGAAAATCGGTGTAGTCCCGGATGCCTTCGGCCGAGTAAGCCGTGGTCCACGGCGCCCATCCGCTGACCAAGCCGTAGAGGCTGATGCCGTAGCGCTTCGCGGTGGCCACCAGCCCATCGTAGTAACTCCACTCGAAATGCCCGCGCTGCGGCTCAATGCGGCCCCAACTGAAGCCTTCGCGAGTCCACTTGACGCCGGCGTCACGAGCCATCGAGGCGGCGCGCTCCAAGTCGGGCCCGCGGAAACGATCGAGGTAGATGCCCATCCCGAACGGCGAGTCCGGCCGCGGCGTGGAATCGGTTTGGGGCGGTGGGGCGGCGGTCCAGCAAGGCCGGACGGGAGCGATATCCTGGCCGGGAATCGCCGCCTGGTATTCCGCTTCCACGAATTTGCGCTCTCCGGGTGCGGGAAGTGCGACAGCGGCCTGGAACGGCTCTCCGTGCGAAGGGACGGAGAGCGGCTGTTTGCCGCGGCCGAGTTCGCGGCCGTCCCAATCGCGGAAGGTCCACAAAAGCTCACCGGTCAGCGGCGCATTGGCAAGGCAACGCACTTCCGCGGAAAATTGCGCGCCGGCCTCGTGCGCCGTCATCGCGCAGAGCTTGTCCGCGGGCTGCGAACCTTCGCAGACTATGTCCTCGAGTTGCAGTTCCGCGCGGTCCCGCCTGCCTCCGGCTTCGAACCGGATCTCGCCGAGGCGCAGCGGTCCGTGGAGGCGGCCATCGTTTTCGCCGGACATCCACTGCCATCCCGGACCGGGCGGGGCATCGAAGACGATCTCGGGTTCCGCCGCCGGAACGGCCTTTTGAAACGTCATGAAGTGCGTGCGCAGGAGCAACCGGACGGGGTGGACGCCTGCTCCGTGGATCCGGATGCGCAACCGTGAGACGTTGCCGAGGAGTACGCGGTCGGGCGGCGCGATGCCGACCCAGGAAGCGCCGTGCGTGAAGTCCAGGACCAGGCGCGGCCCCTCGAGGCGGCTCTCCCCGGAATCGCCGGAGGAGGTGATTTTCCAACCTTCGGCCGCGGCGAAGCGGCAGGGAGTATAGGTTGTGGAAACGGGCGCGGCTGCCGCGAGGCACGTCGAGCAGGCCAGAAGCAGAAATGCACGCATCGAACGCGATGGTAGCATCGCGCGCCGTCAAGCCGCCCGCAAGCCGCGATTTAGCCCGGAGGCTCGCGTCATTCGGGGATGAGGGCGCGCCGGATGGGGCCGACCCACTCGTCCTTCGCCATGTCGTAGACAATGAAATCGGAGTCGAACTGCCAGTAGGCCCACGCCCAGCCGAAGGATTCCGCTGTGCGCGCGACGTGGGACGTGTAGCGGACGCGGGAATCCATGTCGCCCTTGTCGTACGCGCCGAATTCGCCGAGCAGGATCGGCCTGTTCTGCGCCTTCGACCACTCCTGCACGCCGGCAAAGTCGTCTTTGACCGCCTGCATCTCTTCGGGGCTTCCCCAGGTGACTCCGGAGAGTTTCGCCGTGGCCTTATTCCAGGGCGCGCCCTGGTGCGTGAAGTTCATCGGAAGGTAATAATGCACCGTCACGATGATGTTGCGGTCGTTTTCAGCCAGTTCCAGGCGGTCAAGGAAGTGGACGTTGTTCCAGGAAGCGGGGCCGATCACGACATTCCGCCGTGGATTCGACCTCCGAATGATGGCCAGCGCCTCTTTGATCCACGCGTTCCAAATCTCGGGCGTAACCTGCGTGTTGGGTTCGTTGAGGATTTCGAACAGCACGCTGTTCGGCGCATCCTTGTAGTGCTCCGCCACCTGCTCCCAAAAGGCCATCAACTTCGGCTTGCAGGCCTCGGCGCCGTTTCCACAGACCGTGAAATCGTGCTCGTCGAGTATCGCAGTCAGCCCGTTCGCCAGGGCATTCTTCACCACCCAGTCCAGGGTCTTGAACCAGACGGGGTCCAGGCGGTTCTCAGCGTTCATATGCGAGAACGCCTGCAGGTTGATGCGGACGGTCTGGAATCCGCCGTCGTGAATCCGAGTGAAGTGCCGCTCTTTGAACCGCGCTTTCTCGAAGTCGCGCCACAGCGGGTCGTAGCCGATGATGTTGACGCCGCGAACCATGGTTTTGACCTGGTCCGACGGATCGATGGGGGCAAAGGCCGCAGTCTGGGCCGGGGCCGCGCCTGCGATCAGGCAGGCAAGCGCCAGGATTCTGGAGACAGGCGAGGTCAGCATGTGGAACGGCGATTATCGCACGCATCACTCCGACCGGAGGGCGGTCATCGGATCGATAGCGGCGGCGCGGAGCGCCGGGATAACAGCGGCCACCAGCGCAAACAGAGTAAGGGTGGCGACGGCAGAGGCCAAAGACACCGGATCCCATCCCTTGACGCCGTAAAGTTGCGCCGAGACAAGGCGGCCCGCGCCGATCGCGAGCGGAATACCGAGCAGAAGGCCGATGCCGACCATCCGGAAGGCGCCGCTCAGCACGAGGCGCAGCACTCCGCCGCGGTCCGCTCCGAGCGCCATCCGGATGCCGATCTCGCTGGTCCGTTGCGCCACCGTGTAGGCGGTCACTCCATAGAGACCGACCGAGGCGAGCAGGAGCGCCACGATTCCGAACAGCCCGGCGAGCGTGGCCACGGCCCGCTGCTGATCGAAGACGGCGGCGATCTGATCTTTGAAGGTGCGCAGCCCGACGACCGTCAGGTTCGGGTCGGCCTCGGCAAAGGTCTTCCTGATAAGAGGCTCCAGCGTGCCCGGGGGAAGAGGGGAGCGGATCAACGCCGCCTCGATGAAATGGGACCGGGAATCCACCATCTGGAGAATGTCCGTCTTGTACTCCACGGCTTGCGCCAGCGAAGCGAAAAACATCGGGCGCGGCGGCCTGGTGGGGTTCGTGTACCTGGCGTCGCGGGCCACTCCCACGATGCGGAACGTCCGCGCGTAGACGGGGAGGTCGATGCCGAAATGCTTGTCGAGGGGATCTTCGTTCGGCAGGAAGCGCCGCACGAACGCCTCATTGACCACCGCGACATTCCCGGTGGTGCGCGAATCGGTCTCGGTGATACCCCGGCCGCGGAGTATGGGTTGACCCACCGTCTCGAAATACCCGGCGCTCACTCGGTCCCAGGACGAACTGGAGTTCTCGTTCAAGGCGGCAGGCGGGCGCCCATCGACAAAAATCAGCTCGCCCCAGTTGTTCGTCAGGGGAGAGTAGAGGGCCAGGCTGGCGCGTTCGATGCCGGGCAGCCGCTGGAGCCGGTCCTGAACGTCGCGATACAGCGCATCCAACCGTTCCTGCGAATAGGAGGGCGGCGGAGGGTTGAGGCTAACGCTGATCAGTCCATCGTTGCGGAACCCGAAGTCCTGGTTTTCCATGTTGGAGAGACTTCGGGTGAGCAGCACGGCTCCGGAAACCAAAACCACGGAGAGGGTAGCCTGCAGCACCAGCAGCGCTTTCCGGGGAAGCGTCGAACGGTCGCGCGTGCTGCGGTTCGCGCCTCGAAGCGCTTCCACCGGGTCGCGGCGCGTGGCAAGCCACGCTGGCGCGGCGCCGAACACAATGCCGGTCAAAAGCGAGAGGCCGAATGCAAACGCCAGCACGGGAACGGAGGGGTCGGTGCGGAACGGGAGATAGCTGGCCTCGTGAAACGCGAGCGCGATAATCGTCTTTTCCGCGGCATAGGCAACCAGCAGTCCCGTGACGCCTCCGGCGATCCCCAACGCCGTACTTTCGACCAGCGACTGCGCGACGAGCCGCCCCCGCGTGGCCCCCATCGCCATGCAAATGGAGGTCTGGGTGCGCCGGGCCATCCCGCGCGCGATCAGAAGGTTCGCCACATTGGCACAGGCGATCAGCAGCACCATGCCGCAAACGAAGAGCAGGATCTGGAGGCTGCGCCCATAGTTTTCCCGCATTTCCTCGACGCCGTTCCCGGCCGGAATTACCTCGATTCTCTGCTGCGGCAGAGCCTTTTTCAAAAGGACCATCCATGCCGCGGGGAAACCTGCGTCGTGTTCGAACCACTGGCGCAGCACCGCGGTTAGACGTGCCGGCATGCCCTCGGTGGCAGCCCCCGGCTTGAGCCTGCCGATCGCGCGCAGCCACGCGGAAAACGACGAGTGCAGCAGCGAATCGTGGCCATCGATCAACGGCTCATGTTGCAGCGGAATCCAGAAATCGGCAGGGTCGCTGCGCAGCGTCTCGCCGAAGAATCCCGGCGGAGTGACGCCGATAATCGTGAAGGACTGGTTCTGGACCACCGTAACGGACCCGAGCGCGGATGGATCACCGTCCCAATTCGCCTGCCAGGCGCGATAGCTGAGGACGATAGCCGGGGGAGCCGAAGGGGTATCGTCCGACGGCGAAAAGACGCGCCCCGCGAAGGCGTGAATCCCGAACACGGAGAAGTAGTTGCCGCTGACGAACTCACCGCGGAGCACCTTCGCCGCCCGATCCACCTTCGGCCGGAGCACGCTGTAGCGGGTCGTGGTTGCCTGGAAGGCGGCCACCTCCTCGAACTCCGGGGCCGAGGCCTTCAGCCGCTCGAATAGAGAATACGAGTACATCCCCCAGTTGTCCTGCGGCCCGGCCTCCACGCAACAGTCGTTTCCCGAACCGATGCGGTAGAGCCTGCCCGGATCGGAAACCGGCAGGGAGCGGAGCATGATGTCATGCATCAGGGAGAAAATGGCCGTGGTTCCCCCGATTCCCAGTGCCAGGGTCAGGACTGCGGTGAGGGTAAAGACGGGCGACCGCCGGAATTGCCGCGCGGCATAGACAAGGTCTCCGGATAAGTTCCACATGAGCATCCTCTCCAACCGATACGACCGGAAAGGCGCCGCAGATACTTAGGTCCGCCGCCCGGCCGGCATCAATGTCGCGACGGCTTCGACGAGCTGCTCGGCCGTGTACGGTTTTTGGATGAACGATGCGCCCGGGTAGACCGAACAGAGCCGTCTGGCTTCCGATTCGCTGTAGCCGCTGGTGAGCAGGACCCTCGCGGCGAGTTGCCGTTCCTTCAGCCTGGGCAGCAGGTCGCCGGCCGACATCACGGGCATGACAATGTCCAGGACGATGACGTCGACAGCGCCGTTCTCGCGGTCATACACCGCCAGGGCCTCCCGCCCGTCGGACGCACTCAGAACCCGGTACCCTTGACGGCGCAGCGCCGCGTCGAGGAAACGCCGGATGGAAGCTTCATCATCCACCACAAGGATGGTGCCGCTGCCGTTTCCGCGGGGTTCCTCGCCGCCCGGCGCCGGGTGCCGGCTTGCCGGCAGAAACACTCGGAAGGTGGCCCCACGATCGCGGACTGTCTCCAGCGTGATGCCGCCCTTTTCGGAGCGCAGAATTCCCGCAACCGCAGCCAGGCCCAGGCCTCTTCCGGTGAATTTCGTCGTGAAGAACGGGTCGAAGATCTTCGTCTTCTTGTCCTGGTCGATGCCGGCACCGGTATCGCGCACCTCGATGCAGACGTACCGGCCGGCAGGCAATTCGGATCCGATTGCGTCCAGAAACGGCGCGGGCGCATCGACCATGGAAGTGGTTACCGTAATGCTCCCCGGCGTGCCTTCGCCGATTGCCTCGCCTGCGTTGATGACCAGGTTCATCAGAATTTGATGGAGCTGGCCGGGATCCATCCGCACCAAAGGCAGCCGCCTTTGCACGCTCACCGCAAAGTCCACACTCTTGGGGATCGAGAATTCCACGAGACTGGAGACTTCCTGTACCGCCTCCGAAACGTCGAGGTCCTGCGGAACGAACTGGCCTTTCCCCGAGTACGCCAGCAACTGACTCGTGAGGTGTGCCGCGCGTTCGGCGGCGGCAACAATCTCTCGAACCCTCGCGGCTGAAGCGGGAGGAATCTCATCTAGTACGATGCTGGCATTCCCCATGATGCCCGTCAGAAGGTTATTGAAGTCGTGCGCGATCCCTCCGGCCAGCACGCCGATGCTCTCCAGTTTCTGGGACTGCCGCAGCCGTTCCTCGGCCCGTTTTCTCTCCGTGATATCGAGCACCTGAGAGAGGATCGACGCCAGTTCACCGTTAGCGTCGTAGATCGCGGAGTTGTACCACTCGCATTCGATCACCGATCCGTCCTTGCGATAATTCCGGTTGACACTCAGATTCCGGGGCCGCCTGCCCTCGAGCATGTCCTGCGATACCTGGCGGACCGCCTCTGTGTCGTCCTCGTAAATCCACTGGAATTGAGACATTAGGCGCCCCAGAACCTCACCCGCGGTCCATCCGAAGAGACGCTCCGCCTCTTTCGACCAGCGGATCAGCCGGCAATCCCGATCGAATTCGATGATCGCCAGAGGCGAGTTGTCCATATGGGCGTTCAGGCGCTGAACGGCATTGGCAAGCGCTTCCTCCACGCGTTTGCGATCCGTAATGTCGAGGAAATGCACGGCAACGTGGCGCGGCAGCGGCGAATTCGCGTGCGCTTCGAACCAGCGATCGAGGTTCGTCGAATGCTGTTCAAAATGAGCGGGCTCCCCGGTCAGCGCGACGGGACCCAAAACATCGATCCAGCGGCGGTCTACCCCAGGCACCGCTTCCGATACCAGCCGCCCGATCAGTTCGTCGGGCCGCAGCCCGGTGATACGTTCGAGCGCCGGGTTGGCCTCCAGGAACCGGTAATCGATGGGCGTACCTGAGTCGCTTACAACCACTTCCGCAACAAAGAACGCCTCCTGCATCGAGTCGAATAAGCGGCGGTATTTGGCCTCGCTCTGGCGCAGCGCTTCCTCGGCCCGCTTGCGCTGGCTGATGTCCCGGGTGGCGGCCACCCCGTCAACCTCCGGCGTGGTTTCGAAAACCGTCACGAACGCGCCCTCGACGGCACCGCTCTCGCCGCGCACCGGCGTGTAAGCCGCGGTAACCCGGACATCCTCCGGACTACCGTGCCGGTTCACACCTTGGAGGCGCAGATCGCTGACGGAGACGCCCTCGCCTGCCAGAACGCGCTCATGGATCGGAGCGAAAATGCCGGAGACTTCGCGCCAGCACTCGGCATGCGGCTGCCCCAGGCTGGCGGGATGCTTGCCGCCCAGCAGGTCCCGGTATGTATCGTTGTAGATCTGCCGAAGCTCGGGTCCCCAAAGGACGACCATGGGCGAATTGCCGCCGAGCGCCAGGTCCACCACCAGTTTCAGATTGGAGGGCCACGTCTCGATGGGGCCGAGCGGCGTCGCTCCCCAATCGTGCGCCCGAATCAAAGCGGCCATGCCGCCGCCGGCTGGCGAAACCTGCCCGGCGTTGGAGTCGGTGCTGCTCATCAATGGAGTGAATCCTGGGTTCGGAGTCTCCCTGCCACGATTATCCCGCTCTACCATACCAGACTGCGGTAAAAAGATCTGTCGGTAAAAAGATCTTGACCTCCGTTTTCGAAACGCGCACACTACCCATAGCCCACTAGGGTAACCGGCTAGGGTGGAGGCAGAATGTCACAGGCGACGGCTCAGAACACGCTGGATCTTCTGATATTGAAGACGCTGGCGCGCGGCGCCAACCACGGTTTCGGCATCACGGTTCACATTCAGAAGGCCTCGGAAGGCCTGCTTCGCATCGAGGAGGGCTCGCTCTATCCGGCGCTGCACCGCCTCGAGCGCGAGAAGCTGATCTCCGGCGAGTGGAAGGTTTCGGAGAACGGCCGCCGCGCGCGCTACTACACGCTCAACCACGCCGGCAAAAAACGCCTGGAGCAACATGAAAGCCAGTGGCTCTCATTGAGTGCGGGCGTATCGAGGGTACTGGAGTTCGTATGAGACGCTGGCTCGAAAAGCTGCGCCGGCGCGACCGCGCACAAGCGGTTCGGCAGCACGTCGATTGTTCACGAGGACGCCCGGCCCTCGGCGCGAACCGCGGAAGAATCGTCACGTGGATTCTCTCGTATGCGATGAGTTGGACGGCGGCGGGAATCGCGCTCGGCGCGGCCGGGGCATTCGTCGCGGCACGCCACTTCCGCTCGATGCTGTACGGCGTGACCCCGCAGGATCCCTGGACGTTTTCGCTGGTGCTCCTCCTTCTCGCCGCCGTTTCGGCCCTCGCTGCCTGGGTTCCGGCCCGGCGCGCCGCCTCGCTCGATCCGGTCGCGACGCTTCGGCACGAGTAGTGCGCATTCGTGCGCGCCGTGGGTTACGATACGAATCCATGACGAAGTACATCCTGCTGGGAATGGTGCTCGCAGGAGCCGCCGTTCCCCTATCCCGCGCCGCTTCGGTCTACCCGACTCGCCTCGACGATCCCAAGGCCGTTTACCTGACGCCCGACCGGTTTCCCGTCCGTGGAGACGGCCAGGCAGACGACACCGCCGCCATCCAGGCGGCGATCGACAAAATACAGGAGACCAGCGGCGAGGGCATCCTTTTCGTTCCGGAAGGCCGGTACCGAATCACGAAGACCGTCTTCGTCTGGCCGGGCGTGCGGGTAATCGGCTACGGGCAGAAGCGGCCCGTCTTCGTCCTCGCGGATCACACCCCGGGGTTCCAGCAGGGCATCGGCGATATGTTCTTCTTCGCGGGCTTCCGCGGTAACCGCAGGCTTGGCGCGATGCCGGGTGGCCGCGGGTTCCGCTTCCCGCCCCCTCCGCCGGGAGCGGTTCCGCCGAACCCGTCCATCCCGGACGCCAACTCGGGAACGTTCTACCCGGCCATGAGCAATGTAAATTTCGAAATCGGGGAGGACAACGCCGCCGCGGTCGCGATCCGGTTCCATGTCGCGCAGCACGGCTACCTTTCGCATATCGAGTTTCAGACCGGCTCCGGGCTGGCGGCCCTGCACGATATCGGCAACGAGGCGGAAGACCTGCACTTCCATGGCGGCCGCTACGGCATTCTGACGCGCAAGCCCTCGCCCGCCTGGCAGTTCACCCTGATCGATTCCACTTTCGACGGCCAGCGCGAGGCCGCGATCCGCGAGAACGAGGCAGGCCTGACGGTGGTCCATTGCGAGTTCCGCAACGTGCCGACCGCGATCGCGATCGACCCGCGTTATTCCGACCAGTTATGGGTGAAAGACTCCCGGTTCGAGAACATCAGCGGTCCGGCGATCGTGGTCAGCAACGAAAACAACCGCATGACCGAGATCAACACGGAGAACATCGTTTGCCACCGCGTCCCGGTCTTTGCCCAGTTCCGCGAAAGCGGACGCCGGCTTGCCGCGCCTGCCGAAACCTACGAAGTGAAGGCGTTTGCGCACGGCCTTACGCTGGCGGGCCTCGGCGCCAAAGCCGAAATCAGAACGCGCTATGACGCGACACCGCTGCGCTCCGTTCCGCCGGCTTCTCCCAACGCGATCCGGCCGCTGCCTCCGGTCAGCGCCTGGGTCAACCTGCACACGCTCGGGGTGAAAGGCGACGGCGTCACCGATGAGACCGCCGCCATTCAGAAGGCAATCGCGGAACATCCGGTGCTGTACATTCCATCCGGCGCCTATATCGTGAGCGACACGCTGAAACTGCGGCCGGATAGCGTGCTGATCGGCCTGCACCCGGACCGGACGCAGTTCGACATCCTGGATTCCACACCCGCCTTTCAGGGACCGGGCGCGCCCAAGCCGCTGCTCGAAGCTCCGCGCGGCGGGGACAATATCGTGAGCGGAATCGGCCTCTACACCGGCGGGATCAACAACCGCGCCGTGGGCGCCTTGTGGATGGCGGGCAAAGATTCCCTGATGAATGATGTGCGCTTTCTGGGAGGACACGGCACGAACGGCCCCGACGGCAAGCGCGTGAGCCCTTACAGCGCGAACCTGTTCTCCGATCCCGATCCGCA
This sequence comes from Bryobacterales bacterium, assembly GCA_963796485.1. Lineage (GTDB taxonomy): Bacteria > Acidobacteriota > Terriglobia > Bryobacterales > Bryobacteraceae > CAWCDJ01. The sequence continues at coordinate 445,498 of CAWCLV010000001.1, read as the reverse complement.
CCGCCGCTGGGATTCGCAGTACGCCAGCCTGTGGATCACGCACGGAGGCGGCGGGACCTTCGTGAACATCTGGACGCCTTCCACGTTCGCCCAGGCGGGGTTGTACATCTCGGACACCTCGACTCCCGGCCGCGTTTACGAGCTTTCCGCCGAGCATCACGTGCGCACCGAAATCAAGCTCGACCAGGTGGCCAACTGGGAGCTTTACGCCTTACAGACCGAGGGCGAGCGGGAGGAAAGCGCCGCGGCCTCTTCGATCGAGATCAGCCGGTCGAGCAATATCACGATTGCCAACTACCACGGCTACCGGGTGGTCAGAAGCTATCAGCCTTTCCCGTACGCCATTAAACTCACCGACTCGCGCAGCATTCATTTCCGCAACGTGCATGTGGACAACAACAGCGCGATGGCCATGTGCGACCAGGCCGGCTGCCGGCAATATACGCGTTCGGGAAAAGTCTCTTTCGAAAACACGATTGTGGATGAGACGGCGCACGCCGAAGTCCGCGACCGCGAATTCGCCTGGCTGGACGCCAACGGCACGGCGGCTTCACCCGCGCCTCACGGAACGTCGCCGGTTGTGGCATCGGGAGCGAAGGTGGAGAAGCTGCACACCGGGTTTTACAACGTCTCCGGCGCGGCGGTGGATGACGCCGGACGGCTCTACTTCGTCGATTCCCACTGGCATCGCATTTACCGGTTCTCGCCTGATACGAAGGACCTGCGCATCATCCGCGACAACCCGCTCGAGCCGGCAAACCTCGTATTCGACAAGGCCGGCAACCTGGTGGTGGTTTCTTTCGGCGGCAAGGGCCTGAGTGTGTACGCGATCAAGCCGGACGGGCCGGAAGACGAGGTCACGGTGCTGCCGCCGGAAGCGTCCACGGAGCGGCCCGGGATGACGCCGGTACTCCCGGCGAACTACTGGGTCAACGGCGATTTCACCAACACCCTCTCCACCGAAACGTACGAGTATCTATCGCTCGATCAGATCTTTTCGAAAATGCTTTCGACGCGCAAGGCCTACCAGTATGTCTCTCCCGACCGCACGCTGTTCATTCCGGCCGACGAGGCGTTTATCCAGGGACCGCCGTACTTCGGCTACAAGTTCGCCTACATCCTGCAGGCATACGGATTGGTGAAGGCGGCCCCCGGGAAGCCCTTTTACGTCACGAACGAATCGGAACAGCGCACCTATAAGGGCACCGTAAACGAGGACGGAACCGTTTCCGGCCTCCAGGTTTTCTCGGAACAGGGCGGAGAGAGCCTGGCGCAGGATACGGCCGGGAACGTGTATCTCGCAGCCGGACAGATCTTCGTGTACAACGCCGCGGGAAAGCCGATTGACACCATCACCGTCCCCGAACGGCCGCTCGACCTCATCTTCGGCGGGCCGGACCGCCGGACGTTGTTCATCCTGACGAACCATTCGCTTTACGCCGTGCGGACGCGCGCGGCGGGCCTGTAAGCGGGGTTAGCCCGGGAAGCGCTCACGAACGGGTGATCCCGTTCTGCGATGATTGCAGTGGAGTGAACTTTCGAATCCGTTCGTTATTGCTGCCGCTGCTCCTGATGGCGCTTTCCTGGGCGCCGGCCTGCCGCCGCCAGAATGCGGGTGACGAGGCCGTCTCGCTGGTCCCGACCGGCACCGCGGCGATAGCGGGCGTCGATCTCACCGCACTGCGGCGGTCCGCCCTCTTTGCGCAAATGCCGGAGAAAGCGCGCCCGTTCCTCGAGTCCGCCCCGGGAGCCTCGCGGCTGTTGCTGGCGTGGAACGGCAACTCGCTTCTCACCATCGCGGAAGGCGACTTCCCCAGCGCACCGGCGGGGTTCACCCTGATTACCCGCCGCCTGGCCGCGGCGGGAACCACCGATGCCGTTAACGCCGCCCGGTTGCAGCACCAGAGCGGGCGCAGCGGGGCCCCCGACCTTACGGCGCGGGCGGCAGATCTGGCGCCGGGGCATGCCATCTGGGTGATCGCAAACGGCAGCGCGCCTCTTCCGCTCGCCGGAAACCTGGGGAACATCGCCGGGCTGCTTGCCTATACACGCTACAGCACGGTTGCCGCCCGGATCGACGATCGCCTGACGCTCGACGGCAAGAGTGTCTGCGCCGATGCGGCCAAGGCCGGCGAACTGGAGGAGAAATTGCGCGCGCTGCTCTCGTTGTTTTCGATGATGACTTCCCGCCGGCCGGACCTGGCGGCCATCGCGAATTCCGTCCGGATCGAAACCACGGGCGATACCGTGCAGGTGCATGTCGCGCTCTCGCCCGAAGCCTCGGCGAAAGCCATGGCCCTCGCCGCGCGCTAAATTAGGGCCTTACACGAAGGCGCCCGCTCCCTTACGGCCGGTCATGCGATTGCTGCTCACAGAGCCGCGACCGCGAGGGAGCGGGGGAGTTAGTCCAGTGTCTTGTGGAACCGCGCCGTGCTCAGCAGGATCACGGTAATGCCGTAAATGGTGAGAGCCAGCATCTGGGGCCAGAGCACCGAAATGCCGGCGCCCTTCAGAAACAGCCCGCGGACGATCTCGATGAAGTAGCGCAGCGGATTGAGATAGGTCAGCCACTGCACCGCCACCGGCATGTTGGCGATCGGAAAGGCAAAGCCGCTGAGCATGAACGCCGGGGTGGAAAAGAAGAAATTCGCCATCATCGCTTGCTGCTGGGTGTGGGAAATAGTGGAAAGGAAGAGCCCCGCGCCGAGCGAAGTCATCAGGAAAAGCGCCGAGCAGAAAAACAGCAGCAGCACGCTTCCGCGGAACGGAATATGGAACACCAGCAGCGCCACCGAAGTAATCAGCGCGACTTCCAGCAGCCCGACCACCGCGAACGGAAGCGTCTTGCCCAGCATGAGTTCGATCGGCCGCACGGGGGTCACCATCAACTGCTCCATGGTCCCGATCTCCTTCTCGCGAACAATGGCGAGCGCGGTGAGCATCAGGGTCACCATCATGATGATGTTGGCCACCACGCCGGGGACGAAGTAGTTCCGGCTGTACAGGTCGGGATTGAACCAGACGCGGCTCCGCGCGGTCACCTGAGGGAGCGCCGCGTTCACCGCCGTCGGGGCGCCGCGCTGCATCAACCGGGTATTCTGCTGGCTGGCCATCATGCTGGTTGAGAAGTCGGCCAGGACCTCCGACGCGTAGTTCGAAACCAGCGAAGCGGTGTTGGAGTTGGTGCCGTCCACCAGCACCTGGACCTGCGCCGGCACGCCGCGCCTCACATCCCGCTCGAAATCCGGCAGCACGCGGACCACCGCCTGCGCTTCCCCGCGATCGAGGACCTGCTGGACCTGCTGCTCGTTCTCAGGTTCCGCGACGACGTCGAACCGCCCCGAGCCCTCGAAGCGCGCCCGCAAGTCGCGGCTCATGGGCGTGTGGTCCAGGTCCGTCCAGGCGATGCGGGCGTGGTCTACGTCCAGGTTCACGGCAAACCCGAAGACGAGCAGTTGCACCATAGGAGGGATGAACAGCAGCATCCGCATGCGCGGTTCGCGCAGCGCCTGGATCAGTTCCTTCCGCAGAATGACTAGAATTCGCTCCCACATAGTTTCACGCCAGCTTCTGATTCATTTTGCGAGTAGCCAGTAAGAAGACCACGGCGGCATAGATCGCCAGGAACCCGAGTTCCTGCCAGAGCACACTCAGGCCGACGCCTTTGAGAAACACGCCCTTCATGATGGTGACCACGTAGCGCGCCGGAATGATGTGCGTGATCACCTGAATCACCCGCGGCATGCTCTCGATGGAGTACACGAAACCGGAGAGCAGAAACGCGGGCAGGAACGAGCTGAGAATCCCCATCTGGTATGCCTGAAGCTGCGATTTGGCGGCCGCGGAAATCAGGATGCCCCAGCACAGGGCGCCAAACAGGAAGACACAGATCGAGACCGCGAGAAGCCCCAGGCTCCCGCGCATCGGCACCTGAAAAACGAAGAGCCCCACCAGCACCGCGATCACGGAATCGGCGAGCCCGACCGCAAAGTAAGCCGCCATCTTTCCCAGGACGATTTCGACTGGACGCAGCGGTGTCGAGAGCAACTGTTCCATAGTCCCCATCTCCCACTCGCGCGCGATCGTGAGCGATGTCAGCAGCGCCGCGATGATCTGCAGGATGACGGCGATCAGCCCGGGCACCACATAGTTCTTCGATTCGAGAGAGCTGTTGTACCAGACTCGCAGCCGGGCATCGACGGGAGCGGTCAAGCGCTCTCCGCCTCGCTGGTTCATCACATCGGTGCGGAGTTGCAGGGAGTATCCGCGCACCACGGTCTCCGCGTAGCCGAGTGCGATGGAGGCCGTGTTCGAATCGCTCCCGTCCAGCAAAATCTGCACCTGCGCCTCGCGCCCGAGGCCGATATCGCGCGAGTAGTCCCGCGGGATGACGACGCCCATCAGCACCTTGTTGCGGTCAATCGCCCGCTGGACCTGCTCGTATCCCGCCACGAAGCCGCGGATCTCGAAATACCTGGAACCCTGGAACCGGCGGATCAGGTCGCGGCTCGCCTGGGTTTGATCCTGGTCGTAGATCAGGGTGGGGATGTGGTCCACGTCCAGGCTAAGGGCATACCCGTACAGCAGAAGCATCATCACGGGCACTGCGAGCGCCATGCCGAGGCTGCGGGCATCCCTGGTGATGTGGTGCAGTTCCTTGATGAAAACCGCGCGTACCCTCCGGAAGCTCATGCCGCTTTGCGCTCCTCCGCTTCGATCATCGCGACGAAGACATCTTCCATCGACGGCCGGATCTCCTCCAGTCGCGTAATCGTGATGGACCGGGCCTCCAGCGAACTCCGGATGCGCCCGATCGCTTCCTGCGCCCCATCCACCGTCACATGGAGGCCTCCGCCGAACACGGCCACGTCCCTTACGCCGTCCAATCCTTCGAGCGCCCGCATCGTCTCGAGAGGCTCGTTCGTGTCGAGCCTGAGCAGGGCGTGTTCGGTCAGGCCTTCCTTCAGTTCGGCCGGCGTCCCCAGCGCGATCACCTTGCCGCGATACATCAGGGCCAGACGGTGGCAATACTCGGCTTCGTCCATATAGTGCGTGCTGACGAAGATGGTGTGGCCCGCCTGCGAAAGATCGTGGATCAGCGACCAGAACGCGCCGCGCGCGATCGGGTCCACGCCGGAGGTGGGCTCGTCGAGGAAGAGCACCGGCGGTTCGTGCAGAATGGCGCATCCGAGCGCCAGCCTTTGTTTCCAGCCGCCGGAGAGGGTCCGGGTGGGCGCATTGCGGCGCTCCGCCAGGTTCGCCATTTCGAGGATGAAGCTCTTCCGCGCCTGCCTCCGCTCCTTGGGCACGCCGTAAATGCCGCTGAAGAAGTCGATATTCTCCTCGACCGTCAGGTCGTCGTAGAGCGAGAACTTCTGCGACATGTACCCGATGCTCTTGCGGATCTCTTCCGGCTGCCGCGCCACGTCGAAGCCGTTGACGGAGCCGCTGCCGGAAGTCGGCGTGATGAGCCCGCAAAGCATTCGGATGGCGGTGGATTTGCCCGCGCCGTTCGGGCCGAGGAAACCGAAGATCTCGCCTTTTTCGACTTGCAGCGAAACGTGATCCACCGCCACAAAGGTCCCGAAGGTTTTCACGAGCTCGTGCATCTCGACCGCCCAGCCGTTTCCGTTCATGATCTCGCTTCTTTCTCGGCCGCCTTGATCACCTGGATGAACGCGCCTTCCAGGTTGGCCGCCCCGGTTTCCCTCCGCAACGCATCCGGCGCTTCGCAGCGGATCAGCCGCCCCTTGTGCATCAGCCCCACGCGGTTGCATCGCTCGGCTTCGTCGAGGTAGGCGGTGGTCATGAAGATGGTGATCCCTTCCTTCAACAACGTGTAGAGAATGGCCCAGAAATCCCGGCGCGAAACCGGATCCACGCCGTTCGTGGGCTCGTCCAGGAACAGGATTTGCGGCCGGTGCAGGAGGGTGCACATGAGCGCCAGCTTTTGCTTCATGCCTCCCGAGAGCCGGCCCGCCTGCCTCTGCTGAAACGGCTCCATGCGGGTCATGCGCAGCAGCCCGTTTTTGAGCCGCTCGCGCTCTTCGCCGACGATGTTGAACAGGTCGGCGTAGAACGCCATGTTCTCTTCGACGGTCAGGTCCTGGTACAACCCGAATCGCTGGGCCATGTACCCGATCTGGTCCTTCACCGCCTGCGATTCCCGTGCCACGTCGTGCCCCGCCACCCGCGCGGAGCCTTCACTCGGGTCCATCAGGGCGCAGAGCATGCGAAGCGTGGTGGTCTTCCCCGCCCCGTCCGGTCCCACCAGACCGAAAATCTCTCCTCCGGATACGGAGAGATTGAGGTGATCGACGGCGGTCAGCTGGCCGAACCGTTTTGTGAGGTCCCGAGTTTCGATGACAGTCGGCATTAGGTTTTCAGTCGGCTCGGAGCCAAAGGAGAATAGCGTTTTCACCGCGGAGACGCGGAGGCGCGGAGAAAAACGCGGAGAAAATAGAGCACAACAAAACTGCTTTTGAGATTGCGGGGCGAGCGGAGGCACGCGCACGTTCACGATATCTCCGCTCCCTCCGTGATCTTCTGTTTGATTTTGTTTCTCTCCGCGTTGTCATCTCAGCGTCTCCGTGCCTCCGCGGTTAAATAGCAGCTACGTTACTCCAGCACGATTTCGGCATCCGCCGGCATGTTCGACTTCAGCTCGTGATTCGGGTTCTCCATCTCGATCTTGATGCGATAGACCAGCTTCACGCGCTCCTGCTGGGTCTGGATCTGCTTCGGCGTGAACTCCGCTTCGGACGAAATAAACGTGACTCGCCCGTTGTAGATTTTGCCGGGATACGAATCCGTCGTTATCCGGGCGTGGGAACCCAGCTTCACTTTTCCCAGGTCGGTTTCGTTCACATAACCGCGCAGCCAGGGGTGATCGATATCCCCCACCGTGACCACCGTCGTCCCGGGGGCCAGGACCTCGCCCACATCCGCGGCCTTCACCAGAACCACGCCGGATACCGGCGAGATCGCGATGGTGTCGGACAGCTGCGAATCGATCAGCGCGATATTCGCCTTGGATCGCTCGATATCGGCGAGCCGGGCCGTGATCTCCTGCTCCCGGCGCCTGGTCTCGAGGACGTTCGCCTGCGAGGTCTTGAGCGCCGCGCGCGCACGCTCGACCTGTGCGGCCTGCTGCTTGATCTGCTCGATGCGGGGCCCGGCAAGTACCAGCGCCTGCTTTTCCTTCACCGATTTCAGCATCGCCTCCGCGCTTTCCCAACGGCTGCGGTATTGATCGAACTGCGCGGCCGAAATGTCGTCGTTCTTGAACAGCACCTGGGCGCGGTCCCAATCCTTCCTGGCCCGGTCCATCTCGGCCTGCGCATTGTCCACCGACGCCCTGGCATCGGCCTTCTCCTGCGGCCGCGAGCCGTTCTCGAGTTCGGAGAGGCGCGCCTCGCTCGCCGAGACGTCGGCACGCCGCTGGTCGAGGTCTCCGGCGAGCGTCTCCTTTTGCAGTTGGAGAGCCGTGCGGGCCTCCGCCAGCGCTGCGGCGGAGCCGGCGAGAGTTGCCTCTTCCCGCTGCCTCTGGGCGATCAACTGGTCGCGGTCCAGCCGGGCGATGGTCTGGCCCTGCTTCACCGGATCGCCTTCGTCCACCGCGCGCTCGATCAGCTTGCCGGCGGTCTTGAACGCAATGTTCACTTCTGTCAGCTCGATGTTCCCGGAAACCACGATCCGGTCATCCGGCTTCCGCCCCATGCCGCGATAGAAGTAGATCACGGCGAATGCAGCGGCCAGGATCAACACAAATGGAACGATTCGCTTCTTCATCACTGCACCATGCTCCTGATCTTCCCCATCGCTTGCGCCAGGTCCACCCGCGCCAGGTTGTACTTGTAGAGCGCCGCCGTCTGATTGTCCTGCGCCCGCGCGAGGCGCGTCTGGGCGTCGGTGACCTCCAGGTTGATCGCCACCCCGGCCTCGTAGCGCCGCCGCGCCTGTGTCATTTCGGCATTCGCCAGGGCCAACCCGTCCTGCGCCACCTTCACCTGTTCTTCGGCCGAGTGCAGCTCATCGAGAGCCAGCCGGACATCCAGTTCGATCTGCTGCTTGAGGTCCTTCGTGCGGTCCTGTTCGGCCCGGAACTGGGACGCCGATTCCACGCGCCGGGCGTCGCGCTTGCCGCCGTCGAACACCGGGATGCGGACCGAGATCCCTACCGTCCTGGTGGGCAGCAGGTTGGCGGCGCCGGTGCCGACGGTGCCGTAATCGCCGAACGCCGCTACCGAAGGCAGCCGCTCGAATCTGGTCGCCTGGGCCGAGAGCCGCGCGGTGTCCTCGCGGTTGTTCTGCGCCGCCAGGTCGGGCCGCAGTTTCAACGCCTGCTGCCGGGCCTGTTCCAGCGTGACTTCATCCACCGGGATGAACCGCAGGGTATCGGTGAGTTGCAGGTCGGTGTCGAGCCGCGTGCCCATGGCGCGGAGCAGGCGCAGGTGGGCGCTGCGCCGGTTGTTGCGGGAGTCGAGCAGCCGCTGCTGGTCGTCCGCCAACTGCACCTTGGCGCGCGTGATCTCAATCCCCGTTCCCGTGCCGGCGTTCTTCAGGTTTTCCGCCTGCTTCAGCAGCGCCTGCGAAAGTTCGATGTTCGCCTGCGCCGACTGCACGTCCGCATCGGCGCGCACCGCCGCCAGATAGGCCCGGGCCACCTGGCCGGCAACCTGCTCCTGAGTACTCTCGACGTCGGATTTGGCGGCCGAGATCCCGGATTTCGACGACTGATAGCGCCGGATCGAGCTGAAGTCGAGCAGGCTTTGCGTGCCGGTTGCCCGAAAATCGAGCGTCTGGAACGGACCGACGAACGTCGGAATTTGAAGCCCCGGTATCGCAATCGGAGTCTTCAACGAGAAGCCCATCGCCGCCAGGTTGCGCGTCAAATCCTGGTAGTTTACGGAGCCATCCACGTTGGGCAACAGGGCGGAGCGCGCTTCGAGCGACCGCTCCCGCGATTGCACCAGCGCCTCTCCCGCCAGCTTGATATTGGTGTTGCCCTCGGTGGATGTGGCGATGTCCACCGCCTGTTTCATGCTCAATGCAAGCGGCCCGGGCTGCTCCTGCGGGCCGGCCGCGGACAGTGCGGCCGCCATCCCCAGCATTAGGAAAACGTCCCTCATCTATTGCACCTCGATAGGCGCCGGACACTGGGCGGGAGCCCGAAAACCGGCAGCCAAAAACGCAACCATTCGCTCAACCAGGTCGTCCGTATCGCGGCCGCCGCTCGATTCACCCTCGGGCGGCCCGAACATCGCATGCGCCATGACGCCAACCATGAAATGCGTCCGCCATTGCAGTTCCTCCGGCCCCAGGTGGGGCAGCGCGCGCCGCAGCGCCGCTTGAAAGCGCTCCACCGTGGGATGAAAGTGCTTCCGCACGATCAGAGCCATGGTGCCTTCGCCGTAAAGCCTCCCCATCAGCCGCACGAACTGCGCGCGCCTGCCGCGCATCCGGAACGGCGGAGCGAGAAATGCCTCCAGAATTTGCTCCAGCGTAGCGCCGCCACCCGACTGCTCCGCCTTGTCGAGCATGGCCAGCCGTTCCTGGTTCACAGGACCCGCCTTGCGCATCACCAGTTCGTCCAGCAGCTCTTCCTTGGACCCGAAATGGTAATGAACCGAGGCCAGGTTGACGCCCGCCTCGGCGATGATCTGCCGCAACGAAGTGGCCGCGTACCCGTGTTCGCTGATCAACCGCTCCGCCGCGTCCAGAATCCTGTGCTTCGTATCAATCATACGATTAAAACAATTGTTTAAATTATACGTTTAATTCGGCGCCCGTCAATAGTAAAGTTGTAACGGGATCCGGCCTGAAGTTCACTACCGGGTATCCGGCTTGGCGGCATCACAATTGCACTCCGGAAGGCGGTGGTGTAGAGCCTGCAGTTTGAGGTCGTGTCGGAGGGGGGTTGAAAAAGGGCGTTATGTTCAGTTGGCTTTCCAGACTCTGGTGCAGGACCATGCATGAAAAGGCCATGTGGCCCATTCACGGGCGCTACGTTTGCCCCCGCTGTTTCCGTGAGTACGCCGTGGATTGGGATGCTTCCGTCTGTCCCGCACCGCAGGCCGCGCCGCGTCCGCGAAAGGAAGCGGCGGTGAACGGCACAGTCACGGCCTGCGGCGAAGTGTCCAAACTGTAGACAAGCGTTGCGTCTCGGCATCCACACCTTCACCGGCGGCTCCCTGGAGAAGGCGGCGCTCAAGGCCGCGGAACTGGGAGCGAACACCTTCCAGATCTTCTCCGCGAGCCCCCGGATGTGGCGAGGAGGCTCTGTGGATCCCGAGCAGGTCCGGCGCCTTCGGGCGATCCGGAAACGCTTCGATCTTCATCCCCTGGCGATTCACGCGGGGTACCTGATCAACCTGGCATCGTCCGACCTGACGGTGCGTTCCCGTTCCATCGAAGCGTTCCGGGGCGAACTCGAACGCGCGGCGGCAATCGGCGCTGAGTTCCTTGTAGTTCATCCCGGAAGCGCCCTGGGGAATCCCCCGGAACAGGCGATCGACGCCTTCGCCGCAGGCTTGAGCGATGCGGCCAGGGGCTTCCGCTCCAGGCGACTGATGGTACTGCTCGAAAACACGGCCGGCTGCGGCAGCAGTCTCGGCTGCCGTTTCGAGGAATTGCGCGCTATCCGCGAACTCGCGCTCGATCGCACCCGGCTGCCCGTCGGTTTCTGCCTGGATACCTGTCATCTGCTGGCAGCGGGGTTCGACATTGCCGGCAAGCGCGGATTGGAAAATACGCTGCGCCAGGCGGGGAAACTCCTCGGATGGAGCCACATTCAACTCATCCACGCCAACGATTCGAAGAAGCCGCGCGGCTCTCGTGTGGACCGGCACGCCAATATCGGCGAAGGATGCATCGGAGAGGCGGGATTTCGTCGCATCCTGAAGCATCCGAAACTACACGACCTGCCGTTCATCCTGGAGACGCCCGTACAAAATCCGGGTGACGATCGTCGCAATCTTGACACTCTGAAGGCGCTCTCCGGCAAGCCTAGTACAAAGGCCACGCGCGTGTAAAGTCTCCGGGTAGCGCCGCTCGACCCAGAGATAACGATGCGTACCTTAGCAGCTTCTATTTGCCTTTTGGCCGCCCTAGCGATGATCAGCGCCGCGGGAGATGGACCCCGGCTGCTGGAGGACCATGTGCCGCAACGCGCGGCCAACCGCTCCGCAAACATCAAAGTCGATGTCTCGATGACACTTGTCCCGGTAGCTGTTCAGGACGTAACCGGACGCAACGTTCTCGGGCTCGAACGCAACAACTTCAAGGTCTTCGACGGAAAGCAACAACGTCCGATCGTGGCCTTCGGACAGCAGGACGCCCCCGTGAGCGTAGGCCTGGTATTCGACTGTAGCCAGAGCATGAAGAGCAAATTCAAAGTCGCGCGGGAAGCCCCGCGGGAATTGTTTCAGGAGATGAATCCCGAGGACGAGGCTTTCCTGGTTACGGTTTCGAGCGGGGTGGCTCTGGCTCAGGATTTCACCTCGAGGTTCGCCGACATCCGCAATGCGTTGATGTTCACCAAACCGCAGGGCGAAACCGCCCTCATCGACGGGGCCTATCTGGCGCTTACGCATCTCGCCAAAGCGCACAATCCTCGTAAAGTCCTCATTATCGTTTCGGACGGAGGCGATAATAACAGCCGCTACACGATGCACGAGCTGGAGGAACTGGCCCGCGAAGCCGACACCCAGATCTTCGCGATCTGTCTTTTCCAGAACCCCAACAGCCCGGAAGAACTCGAAGGGCCGGAACTGCTGGGCGACCTTGCGGGCGCGAGCGGCGGAATCCGGTACCTGATTTCCGACCCGGGAGCCATGCAGCAGACCTTCGCGCGCATCGGCACGACCATCCACAACGAATACGTTCTGGGCTACTATCCGCCGGACGATGTGCCCGCCGGCAAGTACAGAAAAATCAAGGTGAAGCTGGATGTTCCGGACGGGTTTCCGCGGCTGCAGGTCTATGCGCGGACGGGCTATTACGCTCCCGAGCGATAAGTGCGGCCCGGCGATCTTGCTACGATGGAATTTAGCCCCCATCGACAGCTATGCCGGAAAAGCCATACGACCACAGCCATATCGAACTGAAGTGGCACGAAGAGTGGAAGAACCAGGACTTGTATAAGGCCGACGAGGACCCCTCGCGGCCCAAATACTACGTGCTCGAAGATGCTGCCCTACCCGAGCGGCACCCTGCACATCGGCCACATTCGGAACTACTCGATCGGCGACGCGCTGGCCCGGTATAAGTGGATGCGCGGCTTCAACGTGCTTCACCCGATGGGCTGGGACGCCTTCGGCCTTCCCGCCGAGAACGCCGCCATCGCCAACAAGCGTCCGCCGCGCGAGTGGACGCTCCAGAACATCGCGGCGATGAAGAAAACCCACCGCCGCTTCGCTTTCAGCTACGACTGGAGCCGCGAAGTTTCCACCTGCGAGCCCGAGTACTACCGGTGGAATCAGTGGTTCTTTCTGAAGATGCTCGAACGCGGCCTGGCCTATCGAAAAAAGGCGCTGGTCAACTGGTGCCCGAAGTGCGCGACGGTTCTGGCTAACGAGCAGGTAGTCGAAGGATGCTGCTGGCGGCACGAAGATACGCCGGTCGAACAGCGGGCTCTGGAACAGTGGTTTCTGAAAATCACCGCCTACGCCGATCAACTGCTCGACGACATGCGTCAACTCGAAGGCGGTTGGCCGGAGCGCGTGCTCACCATGCAGCGCAACTGGATCGGCCGCTCCGAGGGCGCGGAGGTGGATTTCCACCTGGCGGAATCCGGCGAGCCGGTGCGTGTGTTTACCACCCGTATCGACACCATCTACGGCGCGACCTGTGTGATTCTCGCCCCCGAGCATCCGCTCAACGCGAAATTGCTCGATGACGAAGGCCGGGCGCGCGCCAAAGCGATGGTGGACGACCGCGCCAATCGCGACCCGGGCGACATTCTGAAAGAGGGATTTTTCACGGGGCATTTCGCGGTCAACCCGTTCAGTGGCGAAAAAGTGCCCCTCTGGATCGGCAACTTTGTCCTCATGGGCTACGGGACCGGCGCGATTATGGCGGTTCCCGCACATGACGATCGCGATTTCGAGTTCTGCCGGAAATACGACGTTCCGGTTCGTCCGGTGATTCGTCCGGTGGACGGCACACTGGCCGTCGAACCGGGCATGCAGCACGCGTTTACGGAACACGGAATCGTCGAAAACTCGGGCCCGTGGTCCGGTCTTCCAGGCGAAGAGGCTCGCAGCCGCATGTCTGCCTACGCCAAGGAACACGGCTTCGGCAACGCGGCGGTCACCTACCGGATCAAGGACTGGGGGATCTCGCGCCAGCGCTATTGGGGCACGCCGATCCCGGTGATTCACTGCCCGCAATGCGGCGTAGTGCCGGTGCCGGAAGACCAGCTTCCGGTGGTGTTGCCGGACCGGATCGAGATCACCGGCGCCGGCCGCTCGCCTCTCGAGAACGTGCCTGAATTCGTCAACGTCGCGTGCCCGAAATGCGGCGGTGCCGCGCGGCGGGAGACCGATACCATGGACACCTTCATCGATTCGTCCTGGTACTTCTACCGTTATTGCGATCCGCACAACGACCGCATGCCGTTCGATCCGGCGAAGATCGCGTACTGGTTCGAAATCGACCAGTACATCGGCGGCGTCGAGCACGCCATCCTGCACCTGATTTACTCGCGGTTTTTCACGAAGATGATGCGGGACATCGGGCTCATCCGGAACAACGAGCCGGCGAAGCGCCTGTTTACGCAGGGGATGGTGATCGCGGAAGGCGCCAAGATGTCGAAGTCCAAGGGCAACGTGGTGAGCGCCGACATGCTGGCGGAGCGCTTCGGCGCGGACACCGCCCGCATGTTCGTCCTCTTCGCCGCGCCCCCGGAGAAGGAAGTGGACTGGCGGTTCGAAGGCGCCGAAGGCATCTATCGCTTCCTCGGACGGGTCTACCGCTTCGTTACCCGCAACCTCGGGCAGGGCTCCGCCGAAGGAGAAGCGGACCGGCAGGTTCTCCGCAAAATGCACCAGACCCTGCGGAAGATCACGGAAGATTTCGAGACCCGGTGGCACTTCAACACCTGCATCGCTTCGATCATGGAGTTGGTGAACGTGCTGTATGCCGAGGAGGGCAAACTCTCGGCCGGGGTCGTCTCGGAAGTGGCGGAGAAACTGGCGCTGATGCTGGCGCCGTTCGCACCGTATCTCTCCCAGGAGATCTGGGCCGAGACGGGACACGAAGGCCCGATCTTCCACCAGTGCTGGCCGGCTTTCGATCCCGAACTCGCCAAAGAAGACCTTGCCGAAATCGTGATCCAGGTGAACGGCAAGCTCCGCGGCAGGATTTATGCGCCGTTCGGGACCGCCAGGGAACAACTTACAGCGCTGGCTCTGGCGGATGACAAAGTGAAGCCGCTGCTGGAGGGCAAGCAGGTGGTGAAGACCATCGCGGTGCCGGACAAGCTGGTCAACTTCGTGGTGCGGTAAGTAAGTGGGGCAGGCCTCCCGGCCTGCCCGCCTTTAAAAACCGCGCAGGCCGGGAGGCCTGCGCCACTTACCTGTCGCCCTTGATATCCCTGCGGGATGTGGGAGTCAGAAGTCAGAAGCCAGAATGGCGACGTGGCCAGTTGCGCAGTGCCACCATAACCCGGCTTTTAACTCGCCGGCATCGTTCGGCTATGACCTTTCCAAGCTGTGTGCCAAAGGGCTTGTCGAAAAGGTGCCGCGTTCCCGGCGCTATCGGCTGGTGCTGCGCCCTTGAACGCCTCTACCAGGGTCGCCGCTTGATCCGCCGTATCACGGCAACTAAGTGGCATTGGGCACTTTGAGATGCACTACCGTTTCCAGGTGGAACGTTTGCGGGAAAAGGTCGATCATTACCATTCGCTCCATCTCATAGCCCGCCGCGATTAGCCCTGCGAGGTCTCTCGCCAGCGTTGCGGGATCGCACGCGACAATGGTCACGCGCCGCGGCTGCAGCTCCGCCAGGCGCGCGACCACCGCTTTGCCCAGCCCGGTCCGCGGCGGATCGAGCAGGACCAGATCCGGCGGCCGTTCCAGCCCGGCGAGGTACTCCTCCGCGCTGCGCTGCTCCGCCCGGACGTTCGCCATCCCCGCCCGCTGCGCGTTGAATTCGAGATCCCGCACGGCTCCCGAGCCGGACTCCACCGCGATTACCTCCCGGAACGAGCGGCCCAGCGCCAGCGAGAACAGCCCGACCCCCGAGTAAAGGTCGAGCGCGGTCTCCCCCGCGGCTCCCTCCACCGCGAGTTCGACCAGCCTGTCCAGAAGAAACCGGTTCACCTGGAAGAACGAGTTCCGGCTCACGCGGAAACGGCCGCCGTAGTCGAGCGGGCCGTCCACGAGCCCCGGAATCATTTCGGCCGCCCACTCGAAAAACCGGCGGGCCACGGGGCGGTCCGCTTCCGTTACGTTTAACTGAACCTGGCGCTCATCCGTGAAGATCTTCGAGCGACCGCAGGAACCGGGGCCAGCGCGGGTCGCGAACCATCCGGTTCAACTGCGTGATGCTCTCGTTGATTCCGGGCGAGGAAATGGGGCACTTCTCGATGGCGCACAGGTTATGCGACCGCGCTTCGCGATATCCGATGCGGCCGTCGCGGACGTGCAGTTGCACCCGGTTGCGGTAACCCCAGGGCTCGCCGGCGGCAACTTCGATCTCCCCCGGAGGCTCGATCTTGCCCAGACGCCGCAACTCCTCCGCCAAAATGGCGCGCTTCGCCGCCAGTTGATAATCGTACGGCGCGTGCTGGTAATGGCAGCCGCCGCAACGTCCGAAATACGGGCACGGCGGGGCGACGCGTTCCGGCGCGGGCTCCAGTACCGCGGAGACGCGGGCGCGCAGCAACCCCGGCTTCTCCTGCTCCGGCTCCATGCGGATCCGCTCGCCCGGAAGGACGAACGGCGCGAGCACCACGCGTCCATCCAGCCTCGCCAGGCCGTCGCCGCCGTAGACCAGCTTCTCGACCGTAACCTCGAAATTGCTTAGGATAAGAATGACCCCCGTCTTTATGAGACCACGACTGGCCGGCCGCGGGCACTCGGGCGCTTGAGCCGCTAAAATGCTCGCCTGTTACCTACGCCTGCTGCGGACGAACCGCAACTATCGCCTGCTTTGGATCGCGCAACTCGTCAGCGAACTGGGCGACTGGTTTTACACCCTTTCCGTTTACAGCCTGATTCTCCAACTGACAGGGGGCAAGGCCGAGGCCGTCGGACTGGCCGTGGTTCTTCAGGTTCTTCCGCAGACGCTGGTCGCCCCGACCTCGGGGGTCCTGAACGACCGCCTGAGCCGCAAGGCGATGATGATCGGGACGGACATCGCGCGGTTCTTCATCGTCCTGGGGATGGTCACGGTTCGAACCCCCGGGATGCTGTGGCTGGTTTACGTGCTCCTGCTGTTCGAAACCGTCGGAGCGGCTTTCAACGAGCCGGCGCACAGCGCGGCCATCCCCAACATCGTACCGGAAGAAGACGTACTGCCCGCCAACACGCTGGCCTCGATTACGTGGTCGTTCTGCCTGGCGGCAGGCGCGGGGCTGGGCGGACTCGCGGCGGCACTGTTTGGGCGGGATACGGTATTTATTCTGAACGCGCTCTCGTTTCTCGCCTCGGCGTGGCTGGTGCGGCGCATGAAGTTCAACGAGCCGCACACCGCCGGACTGCCGCCGCTGCGCGCCCGCGACCTCGTGGATTTCACCCCGGCGCTGGACGGAATCCGCTACATCCGATCCCACCCGTTGATCTTCGCCACCGTTTTCGTGAAGGGCGGGATCGGGCTACTGGGAGCGAATAACGTCCTGCTGCCGGTTCTGGGCCAGCGCGTGTTCCCCATCCATTTCAACGGCCTGGACCCGCAACGTGCCGGGCTGCTGGGGATGAGTATACTGATGGGAGCGCGCGGTGTCGGCTCGCTGTTAGGACCGCTGATCGGCGCCCGTTGGGCGGGTGATGCGCACCACCGCCTGCGAACCGGCATTCTGGCGGGGTTCGTGTTTGCCGCTCTCGGCTACGTGCTGCTGGGAGTATCGGGCTCCCTGCTGCCGGCGGTCGCGGCCGTGGTGATCGCACATGCCGGATCATCCACCAACTGGGTGTTCTCCTCGACGTTGCTGCAAGTTTACACGGACGACCGTTTCCGCGGACGCGTCTTCGCGGCGGATTATGGAATCTGTATGCTGACGCTCTCCGCGAGCAGCTACCTGGCCGGAGTGGCGATCGACTGGGGGATGCTTCCCCGGACGTTTGCCATCCTGATCGGCGCGACCATGCTCGTGCCCGCCGGCGCGTGGGCCGCGACGCTCTGGGTCACGAAGCGGCGAGACCGGGCCTACTGATCGACGGTTTGAATCTCCGCCTTGGGCCGCGGGGGATAGGCGTAAACCGAGACCAGACTTTCGGAGCCGTCCACGCCGATGGCCTTCACGCCGAACTTCGCGTCGTCGATCGAAACGTCTTTCAGAACGTAGTGGTCCACCTTGCCGGCGTAGATCTCCTGCTCCCAATAGGGAGAGGTGGTCGAACGGATCACGATGGCATAGCCCTTGATGTTGTCGTCTGACGCGGCCTTCCAACTCAGTACGGCGTCGTAGCCGGAACCGCGCGCGATCATCGGAACGGGACGCCGGGGTGTGGTTGGGCTGGCGTTCGCTCCCGCGCGGCCGGCACCGGGCGTCCGCATGATTTCCGGCGCTTTGGGCGCCAGCGCCAGGCTGGCGGCCGCGGCGGCGTTCACCCTGGCCACCTTGGCGGTGTAAGGCACTGACATGTTCTCCAGCAGGTCCGTGGCGCGGTGCTGGTTGGCGTAGATTTCGTTCGGGGTGGAAATGCGAACCGCCGCAAAGCCCTCCAACTGGAACGGCGTGTGGTCGCCGCCCCGGCCGAGGCGGTCCTGCATGAAGACCGTGTCGATCCGCATCGACGGGATGTAGCGCTGCACCACGTCGCGCATATAGCGCGAGAGTTGCTGCGCAGGCGAGTCGATGCTCTCGTCGCTGTAGACCTCGACCGAAGTGTTGCTGAAACGCCCGTCTCCTGTGGTATCGGTACCGATAATGTCGTTGTTGAACACGGCCTCGATCTCGCGCTTTTCCTTCTTCGCCTTGGCCGACATCAGGCTGCTGCCGATCAGTCCCTGTTCTTCACCGGCGAACGTGACGAAGACCAGGGTTTTGTCGAATTCGTACTGGCTCATGACGCGGGCCAGCTCCATCACGGCCGCGGTGCCGCTCGCGTCATCGCAAGCGCCCGGGGCCGGCAGGTCGGCGTCTTTTTCGAAATCGGCCGGTGTCATCTGGGCGGTCGCCTGCAAGGTGCCGTTTGGCGGCCGGTTGCCGAGATTCAGCGAATCGTAGTGGCCGGTGACCAGCACCTGCGTGTCGGGATACCTGGTGCCGGGCAGGACGGCCACCACGTTCCACAGGTCCACATCCTTGAAGATGCGCTGGCCCTGCTTCTTCACGCGATACTTGTCGAAGCTCACCTGTAGCCGGGGGCTGTAGCTTTTCATTTCGTTGAAAACCCACTGGCGGGCGGCGCCGATACCGCGGTTCGGGTCGTCCTGCGTGGACATGGTGTTGCGTGTCCCAAAGCTGACCAGTTTCTCGATGGTGGCCTTGATGCGGGCCTCGGAAACTTCGTCCACGATCTTGGAGACTTTCGGATTTATGGCCTTCTCGTCGGCGGCGGTGAAAGCGGCCGAGAGGCAAATGCAGGCGGATAGGGCAGCGAGACGTACTGATATGCGCATTGCAACCTAGGATAACTATTCGTCACGCAAAATTTCCAGCGGTTTTCTGCCCAGAACGCGAAAACTGGCGGCCCAGCCCGCGGCGACGGCAAGAGCGGCGGCCAGGAGGACGGCCAGCAAGTTCGATCCGATGCCGGCGCGGTATTCGATATGGAGCAGGCGGGTGACGATCACGGCCGCAAACGCCGAAGCCAGGGCGCTCCCCATCACTCCCGCCACCATGCCCAGCGCGAGGAACTCGACCGAGAAGATCCAGGCGATGCGGCGGCGCGTGGCCCCGAGAGTCTTCAGGATGACCACCTCGCGCATCCGGCGGAAGCGCGTGCCGGCGATGCTCGAAGCCACCATCACGACGCCCGCCAGGATGGTAAACCCCGAAATGAAGCGAACAATGGCGGCGATGCGCAAAACGACGTCCTGCACGATCTGCAGCACGTCGGCAACGTTGACCACCGTAACGGTCGGGTAGCGCTCGTACAGGATCCGCTGCAGCGCGGGCACGTCGGCGGGGCGCACGCGCGCGCTCCCGTAGTAGATGGCAGGCAGGCCGCGAAGCTGGCCGGGGCTGAAAAGGAACTCGAAGCGGGCGGACATCCGCAGGGATTCGGTGCGCTCGATGCAGGCGACGCGCGTGCGGATGGCGTGGTCCCAGATGTTCCAGTCGATGGTGGAACCGGGCCGGAGCTTCAGAATTTTGGCCGTCTCTTCGCTGGCGCAGACCTGCGGGTCGCGGGTGCCCGGCGCCCACCAGGAGCCCGCGAGGATCTCGGTATCGGCCGGCTTCTGTTCGAGCTCGGTGACCGAGCGCGTCCGCATGAATCGCCGGCCGTAATCGCGCAGCCCAAGCCGGCCGGCTGGCGTGCCGTCCACCGCCGTGATGCGCGCGGCCACGGCGAAAGCTACTTCCGGCGCGGATTTTACGCCGGGCTGCGCTTCCACCAGGCGTGAGACCGCATCGCGCTGCGAACCGGGGATGTCGAGCAGAAACACATTCGGCATTCCCGGCGGGGCGCTGCCGCGAATCTGCTGAACCAGCGATTCCTGAACGAGAAAGACCGCGAGCGTGAACATCACCCCCACGCCGAGCGCGACAACGGCGGACTGCGCCTGGCTGCCCGGGCGGTAGAGGTTGGCAATCCCGTGCCGGAGCACGGCCGGCAGGTTGCGCGGCGCAAAGCGGAGGAGGCGTAGGAAGGCCCAACCGGCAAGCCAGAGGAGTACGATCCCGAGGGTCAGGGCAATTGTGAAGACGGCGGCGGTCCTGAGAACGTCCCGAGCCGAGCCTTCCGTGAATGCGGCGGCGAGGGCGCCGGTGCCAAAGAGGATGACGGCGGACCTTGCGGTCCGCCTGGCCAGGCCAGGAGCCCTGCCCCGCTTTTCCACGTAGCGGCGAAACACCAGCGCAGGGCGGATCTCGCGGATCGAAAGCAGCGGCGGAAGCGTGAAGAGCAGGGTGATGAGGCATGCGACGGCGATGCCCTGGAGGGCCGGAAGCCAGTCCCAGGACGCCGCAACGGAGATCGTGAAATATCTCGCGATCATCGGCGGGAACGCAGCAGCCACCGCAACTCCCGCGACGGCGCCGAGGATTCCTCCACCGAGCCCCAGCAGCAGCGTTTGCGTTACGTAGATGCGGATCACCTGCGAAGAGCGCGCGCCGATGCACTTCATGACGGCGATGGAATCGAGCTTCTGCTGAATGTGGGCGTGCATCGCGCTAGCCACCCCCATCGCGCCGATGACCAGCGCGATCAGCGCGATCAGGCTGAGAAACGTCTCGGCGCGGTCGAGACCTCGGGTGATGATGGGATGGGTCTGGCGGTAATCGGAAATGGTGGCTTCGGGGAAAGCGTCGCGGAGTGTCAGCCGGACCTGCTCGACGCCCGGAACACCGCTCGCCGGGAGTTTGAACAGATAGCGCTCGGAGGCGCGGCTGCCGAGGGTGATCAGCCCGGTGCGGTCCAGGCCGGCCCGCGTGATCATGACGCGCGGCCCGACATTGAGGGTGCCGGTCATGCGGTCGGGTTCGGAGACGACCACCGCGGCGATGCGGAAATCCTGCCCGCCGAGCCGCAAGATATCGCCGGTCCGCACATTGAGGCGCATCAGGAGATCGTCCGAGACAACCACGGTATCGGGCGTGAGCGCCTGGTTCAGCGGCCGTGCGGGATTCAGTTGCACCTCGCCATAGAACGGGTACGCGGCAGGATCCACCGCCTTCACCGAAATCAGCAGGGGATCCGCAACCGTGTTCGAGGACGCCATCGTGACCGTCTCGGTGATCCAGGTCCGCCGGACGCCGCGGGCGGCCAGGCTATCGAGCACGGCTTGCTGTTCGGTTGTAGGGAGGCCGAAGACGCGGGCCGTCAGGTCGGCGGCCATCAAGGTACGGGCCTGGCCGAGCAGCATGCGGCGGAAGGACCGGCTGAAGCCGCGCACGCCCGTGAGCGACCCGACTCCGACGGCAACGGCGAGGATCACGAACAGGAACCGGACCCGCGCCGCGCGAACTTCGCGCCACGCGATGCGAAGCGCGTTCATTGACTGACGACCAGGCCGTCGCGCAGCACAATGCGGCGATCGGCCGAATCGGCCAGCGACTGTTCGTGCGTCACCAGGACCAGGGTCGCGCCCTGCTCGCGGTTCATCGAGAGCAGAAGATCGAGCACCATTCGGCCGGTAGTGGAATCGAGATTGCCGGTGGGTTCGTCCGCCAACAGAATCGGCGGCCTTAACGCGAACGCACGGGCCAGCGCCACGCGCTGCTGTTCGCCGCCTGAAAGCTGCACGGGATAGTGGTCGAACCGGCCCTTCAATCCTACGCGCTCGAGCAGTTCCCGGGCGCGCTCGCGGCCCCCCGAATCCGCGCCGGCGAGTTCCATCGGAAGCAGCACGTTCTCTTCCGCCGTCAGGGTCGGGATGAGGTGGTAGGACTGAAACACGAAACCGATTTTGCGGCCGCGCAGGACGGCCATGCGGTCTTCGGAAAGGTTCGTGATGTCTTCCCCGTCGAGGATCACCCGCCCGCTGGTGGGCGAGTCGAGACCGGCCAGCAAACCGAGGAGTGTGCTCTTGCCGCTACCGGAAGGGCCCATGATCGCGGCAAACTGGCCCTTGGGGATTTCCAGATCGATTCCTTTGAGGATATCGACACGATGCCTCCCGGTGTCGATAGACTTGGTGAGAGAGCAAACCCGGATCAACCCTCATTATGGCACTCCGATGAGAATCCTCTGGCTCCTGGCACTGGCGACGGCGTTGCACGCGGCGGACGCCCGGCCGGTCATCGCCTGTTTCGGCGACAGCCTGACTGCCGGGTTCGGACTGGACCCCGGGGAGAGCTATCCGGCCAACCTCCAGAGGGACCTCGACCGGAGGGGATTCCACTACCGCGTGGTGAACCTGGGGGCAAGCGGGGAGACCAGCCAGGACGGAGTGGAGCGCCTGCCGAGAGTGCTGGCGTTGAAGCCGGCGGTCGTCGTGCTGGAATTCGGAGGCAATGACGGCTTGCGGGGGCAGCCGCTTTCGCACACCGCAGCGGACCTGGCGAAGATGATCGAAGCGCTCCAAAAGGCGAGGTCCCGGGTGCTGCTGGCAGGGTTGACGCTGCCGCCGAACTATGGCGGCGAGTACATCCGGCGTTTCGACGCGATGTACAAAGGGCTCGCCGCAAGGTTTCACGTCGCGTATATCCCCTTCATTCTGGCGGGGGTCGCAGGCAACCCGAAGCTGATGCAGCGGGACGGCATTCACCCGAATGCCGCCGGCGCGAGAATTGTCGCTCAGACGGTGATGAAGGCGCTGCCAGTGAAACGATAAGCCAAGGCTAAACCCCAAACACCTCTTCCAGGCTCCGGCGCATCACGGCAGCATCCGCGGCCACGCCGGTCCAATGGCGGATATTGATCACGCCCTGGTTCACCAGCATGCCGAGGCCGTCGAGAGTGATGCACCCGCGCGATTCCGCCTCCCGGATCAGCACGGTCCGGGGCGGATTGGGGATGACATCGGTCACCACCGTACGCGGGCACAGCGTATCGAAATCGAGATCCAGGCGTGCGTCCACATCCGGAAAGAGGCCGACCGAGGTCGCGTTGACCAGGATGTCGGCATTCTCCGGGACTGCGTAGGTCTTGTCCCAGGTAACGAACTCGCTGTCCGCCGGCGTTCTTTCGCGGATCAGCCGGACCAGTTCGGCGCCGCGGCGGGGATCTCGATTGACGACCGTGATCGAAGCCGCTCCGGCCAATGCGGTCTCCACCGCGATGGCCCGTGCGGCGCCGCCCGCCCCGAGCAGGACCATGCGTTTACCTTGCGGATCGGCGATGGTGCGGAGGGCCGTCAGGAAGCCCTGGCCATCGGTATTCTCGCCAATGAGACGTCCCTCGCGATGAATCACGCAGTTCACCGCGCCGATAACGGACGCGGATTGGCCCACTTCGTCCAGATGCTCGACGACCGCGACTTTATGCGGGAGGGAGCAGTTGAAACCGGCCCACCCCATGGCACGGGCTCCGCGGACGGCGTCCGCCAGGGCGGCTGGAAGCACCTCGCAGTTGATGTATCGCGCGTTCAGACCATGATGGCGGTAAGCAGCCTCCATCATGACCACGGTCGGGTTCTCCGCGACCGGAGTGGCGAAGCACCCGGTCAGGAGGCTGAGGAAGTTCGCTGGTTTGGACATAGTGGCGCGGAGAGGCGCCAGTCGAATTCTACTTCAGGAGCAGCGCGATGTGTCGAAGGTCGTCGATGAATCCGGCCATTTCCTCGTGGCGGGCCTCGGAGGTGGGTGCACGCAGAATCGAGGAAGGATGAACCGTCGCCATAACGTACGGCGCGAGCGGCGATTCAACGAACTTCCCGCGGTCACGGGTGACGCGGAACTGCCGGCCCAGGAGGGCCTGCGCGGCCGTGGCGCCGAGGCAGACCAGTGCCCTGGGCTTCACGAGTTCGAGTTCCGCATCAAGCCAGGGGCGGCAGGCGGCAATTTCGACCGCATTCGGCTTGGCGTGGATCCGGCGTTTGCCGCGGGGCTCCCATTTGAAATGCTTCACCACGTTGGTCACGAAGGCATCGCTGCGCCGGATGCCGGCTTCCTCCAGGGCGCGGTCGAGCAGGCGGCCGGCGGGCCCGACAAAGGGATGACCGGAACGGTCCTCTTCATTTCCCGGCTGCTCGCCAACCAGCATCACCTTGGAGTGGGCGCCGCCTTCCCCAAATACCGTCTGCGTGGCGCGCTCCCACAGGTCGCACGCACGGCAATGAGCAGCCTCCCTCTTCAGGTCTTCGTACATCCGCCAGCTTCCGCGCACAGGTTGGGCCATTGTGCCGCACCACACACGGGGCCAGTGCCCTAAAATGGCTCTTGGGTCTTTAATGGCGAATCTCCAGACGCAGACCTCGAAACCGGGGCTGCTTCGACAGCTCGGGTTTTTCAGCGCGACCGCGCTCGTGATCTCGAACATGGTCGGGACCGGCATCTTCGCCACCACCGGCTTCATGGCGGGGGACCTGGGAAGCGCCGGGCTCATCCTGGCCTGTTGGAGCGTCGGGGCGTTGTTCGCCTTTGCCGGCGCACTCAGCTATTCCGAACTGGGGATAAACTTTCCGAGTTCCGGCGGCGAGTACGTCTACCTCACCCAGGCCTACGGCCCGGAATGGGGCTTCATGACCGGGTGGGTCTCGTTTTTCGCCGGCTTTTCGGCGCCGATCGCGGCCACGGCGCTGGCCTTCGCGGATTACCTGGGGCACGTAATTCCGGCCCTCAGCGCGGAGGCGCCGGGAATCGTAATCGGGTCCGGCGCGCTTTCGCTGCGGCTGGGCTGGGCCCAGTTCGCGGCGACATTGTTGATTGCCGCGTTCACTGCGCTGAACTGTTTTGGCGTGGGCCGCGCCGCCAAGGTGCAGAACGTCCTGACGAGCACCAAGCTGATCATGATCGTGGTGTTCGTCTTATTGGCGTTCACTGTGGGTACCGGCAGCTGGGACCATTTTGCGCAAGCGGCGGTCCGCACCTCCAAGGTGGACCTGCCGACGCAGTTCGTAATCAGCCTTCTGTGGGTCATGTTCGGCTATAGCGGCTGGAACGCCGCCACCTACGTGGCCGAGGAAGTGAGACAGCCCGCGCGCACCCTGCCGGCGGCGCTGGCCGCGGGGACGGCGATCGTGGCCGCCCTCTACCTCGCCCTGAACATGGTGTTCATCTATTCGATGCCGCTTGAAAAGATGAAGGGCGAAATCGCCATCGGTTCGCTTTCGGCGGAAAACCTGTTCGGACCGCACATCGCGGGGGTTTTCTCCGTTCTGATGGCCCTGGCTCTGGCATCGACCGTCAACGCCGAGGTGACCATCGGCCCGCGCGTTTACTACGCGATGGCGAAGAACAAGGCGTTCTTCGCATCGGCCGCGAACGTGCATCCCCGCTGGCATTCGCCGCTGCGCGCCATCCTCGCCCAGGGTCTCTGCGCCATGCTGATGACCCTGACCCCGTTCCGCGAACTGGTGCTGTACATCGGGATGAGCCTGACGCTGTTTACGGTGCTCTCGGTGGCCTCGATTTTCGTTTTCCGGCGGCGGCGCGAAGGCTGGCAAAAGCTGAAAGCGCTCAATTTCGCGTGGCCCCTGATCCCGGTTTCGTATATCGCGGTGGGAACCTGTATGATGATCTACGGCATCATTCAGCAGCCGCGGGCCTCGTTGACCGCCTTCGCTACGGTCGGCGTGGGGGCGCTGGTTTACCACTTCGGAATCCGCCCGCCGCGAGCGTAACAACCAGGAGACTGCATGGATACCGGACGGGAATCGAGAAGCATCGCACTTGCCGCTGACACCGACGCGACGAGTGGGTGGCTATGACGCCCGCTCCGGCGCAGGAACGCGCGACGCGTGTTCGCTATTGGGTGATCGTTTTCGCGGTCACCCTGGCGGTGATTACCTATATCGACCGGGTGTCTCTCTCCTTCGCTTCCCTGGTGATACGCCGGGATTTGGGGATTACCCAGGCCGAGATGGGCTGGGCCTTCGGGGCGTTCGGCCTGGCTTACTCCATCTTCGAAATGCCGGGTGGGTATTTGGGGGACTGGCTGGGCCCTCGCAAGGTGCTGCTGCGCATCGTGCTCTGGTGGTCCACCTTCACGGCCGCCACCGGATTCACGTGGAACCTGGCCTCGCTGACCACCACCCAGTTTCTGTTCGGCGCGGGCGAAGCGGGCTGTTTTCCGAACCTGACGAAGGCCTTCACCACCTGGCTTCCGGCGCGCGAGAAAACGCGGGCGCAGGGCATCATGTGGCTGGCGGCCCGCTGGGGCGGCGCGTTCACGCCGCCGCTGGTACAACTGGTGATGCAGCAGGTGGGATGGCGGAATGCGTTCCGGATTTTCGGCCTGATCGGGGTGATCTGGGCGGTGGTCTTCTACCGCTGGTACCGTAACGATCCGCTGGAAAATCCGAAGCTCAACCAGGCCGAACGCGATCTGCTGAAGGGAAGCGCGCGGCTGGCAGCGGGTCACGGCGACGTGCCGTGGGGCGTTTTCCTGCGCTCGCCGCAGGTGTGGATGCTGTGCTGGCAGTATTTTGCGCTGAGCTACGGCTGGTATTTTTACATCACCTGGCTGCCGACTTACCTGCGTGAAGCGCGCCACCTGGAACTCGGGTCAACCGCGCTATTCGCCATCCTGCCGCTATTCTTCGGCGGGTTGGGCAACCCGTTTTCGGTAGCCGTGGGAGGGTGGCTGGCGCGGAAAACCGGGAGCGTGAAACTGGCGCGCAAGACCATGGCGTACATCGGCTTTTCGGGCGCGGCGGGATTCCTGGTGCTCTCGACCACGATGCGCAACCCAGTGTGGGCGATTCTCGCGATCGCGATGGCGAGTTTCTCCAACGACCTGGTGATGCCGGGTGCATGGTCGGCGGCGATGGATATCGGCGGCAAGTACGCCGGCACGCTATCCGGCGCGATGAACATGTGGGGCAACTTCGCCGGCTTCGTAGCGCCGGTAGTGATCGGGTACCTGTTGAAGTGGACCCACAGCAACTGGAACCTGACGTTCTACGTTTCGGCCGGGGTCTACCTGACCGGCATCATTTTCTGGCTGCTGCTCGACCCGGTAACCCCGATCGATCAGGAAGCCTGAGATCATGTTGCAAAGCGGGGCGGACGTCCACGTCCGCCCCGGACCTCCAGGTTCCGGCCTTAGCGGGAACCGGCGTCGGAGAGCGTCCACCCAAAGCGCGAGACGGCGAAGCGGAAGTTCTTGCACCGGGTCGTCTCCAGGTCAAGCCCCTTCCAGCCGGCTTCCAACTCGGGTATCGGCAGCGAGCGCCCATTTTCAACGGTGATCGTGTAGCCGTTGTAAGTACTGTGAATTTCATGGGAACCCGGTTCGAGCTTCAGGGCCAGATGGAAGTTCTTTTTGTGGAGAAGATCCTTCGGCCCGACCCCCACACCACAGATGTACAGGGAGTCGAATGACCTCCGCTCGTTCATCGTGTACACGACGCCGCTGCGAGCCGTTAAGGTGTTCAGTTGTTTGCTCAATGTCCCCTTAAAGCAAGGTTGGCAATGGCGGGCTTGGTTAAAACCATCGACGTAATACGCCCAGAAGAAACGGAATCCTTGGATCACCCCTGGGGTAAGGTCAGGGTGGTCAATGTGGATAGTTATGCTGGTAGGCGCCATCGATAGGGTTTGAGCAGTCAGAAACGAGATTGTTGGTTGCTGGGCGCATAAATCATACCACGGTATCCGGTTCTCACACGGGCTGGTGCCGTGACCGGACGCAGCACTTGAATCCCGGTAACCGCGATCGACCAGGAAGCCTGGTTCATGTTGCAAAGTGGGGCGGACGTTCACGTCGAGGTGCTTTCCGGCCGGCTTCAGTGGCGCCCCGCTCCAGTAACAAGTGCGAGACGTTGTCGCGGCCGCAATTGATGGCGCGTTGCAGGGGCGTATCGCCCTTGCGATCGCGCGGTTCCAGAGCCGCACCGCAATCGAGCAAAGCCCGCGCAATAGCAACGTGGCCGCGCCTTGCCGCCATATGCAGCGGCGTCGCCCGGGTGACGCCGCCGCACGCGTTGACGTCGGCGCCGGCTCGCGCCAGCATGCGGACCAGCTCGGGACCTTTTTCCGACGCGCATTCATTTGCTACAGAGTAGAGCGGGGTATGGTCGCCGCGGTCCCGTATGTTTGGGTCGGCACCGAGCCGTAGCAGCAACGCTACTACGTCGAGGCATCCTGCGCCCGATGCGAAATGCAAGATCGTTCTTCCGGAGAAACGCCGCGCCGCTAAAGAATGGTCACTTTCTATGTTGTCGATCACGAACCGAAGCAAGCCCGCACGGCCGGATTGAACCATCCGTGCAAGCAGGCCCACGAAAACCGAACCACGGGACGCAAATTGCGGAGCCAGCGCCAGGGCTGCATCGTCGCAGCCTGCGGCGATCGCGCCCATCGTGTCATCCAACACGCGCTGCTCGCTCCAGCGTGCAACCAGTTCCGGATGCTCGGGGCCGATAGCCTGCTTACCTACGATATATGCGGAACTCTGAAAGAAAAATTGACGAAGCGCGTTTCGTGTCGCCTCATCGATGGCAGCCGCTTCGAGCATCGCACCCATATGCTTCAACCAGGCGCTTCGCTCGGAGGCGCCAATCCGGAAGCGCGCGTGCGATTCACGCAGGCTCAGCCACCACCGATGCTGGGTTTGCTCTTCGTTGCCACCCAGGAATTGAACGAGGAAGGCGGCGAACTCTTCGATCGCGCACCTCAGGCTCTTGCCAGGGAATAACGGGCGGAGAACCCGGTCCCTGGCAACGCGCGCGTAGAATGCCGTAGATAGCCGCCTGCAACCTGCTTCACCGCCCAGTGCGTCGAGCAATGTCGCGCGCCCGTCCATCAACAGATTGTATCCTTAGCGCCTAGCCGGCGCGGAAGCCGGCCGCGGACCTGGACGTCCGCCCCGCTTGGCTACTTTATTTTCGTTTCCTGGGCGAGGCGGACGCGCGCGGCGTCCAGTTTCTTGTTGACCTTCGCCAACTCCTCGGGATCGCGGTCGGCCGCGGCGGCGGTTTGGAACTCCTTGACCGATGCCTGCCATTGCGCGATCGCTTCCCGCGTCTTTCCCAGCTTGAAGTAGACGTCGCCTAAGTGGTCGTGAACCGTGGGGTCCGGTCCGATCCGGTCGATGGCCCGAACGAGGATGCCCTCGGCCTGGTCGAACTTGCCCTCCCGGTAGTAAGCCCAGCCGAGACTGTCCAGGTAGGCACCGTTATCGGGATCGAGTTCAAGGGCCTTGGCGATCAACTTCTCGGCTTCGTCCAGGCGGACATTCCGTTCCGCCAACATGTAGCCGAGGTAGTTGAGCGCTCCGGCGTTTTGCGGGTCCAGTTCGAGCACCTTGCGGAAGGCGGTTTCCGACTCCTCGTACTTCTTGGTGCGCTCGTACATCGCGCCGCGCAGGAAGTAAACGGCAGACTGGTCTTCCTTCGTCTTGGAGAGCGCCTCGGCCTGGTCGAGAGCCTTGGTCTCGTCGCCGTAGCGGCGAGCCCGGTCGTAGATCTGGGCGATGGTGAGATAGGTATCGCGGTCGTGATCGCCCTTGAGCAGCGCCTTCAACTCGCCGACAGCTTCATCCACCTTGCCCTGGTCGCCCAGGACCGTGGCGTGTTCCACCTTGATCATCCGCTCGTCGGGGAACTTCTTCAGCGCAGCATCGGCCTCCTTGAGGGCGGATGCATAGTCCTTCTGCTGGCGGTAAGTATCGATCACCTGGACGGTGGCGCGGGACGCGCGGTCGCCGCCCAATGCGGCCAACTGCCGGAAGGCATCAACCGCCTGCGGATATTTTTCCTGGCTCCGCAGGAGTATGCCGTACTCCTCGAGCATGGTGGCCCGGACGCCGGCTTCGCTATCCGAATAGGTACGGCGGGAGGTGTCGTCCAGCATGGATTTCAGGGCGGCAATCGCCTGGTCCGTTTTGTTCTCGGTCTCCAGCAGCTTTACTTCCTCGTAGCGCACCTGGAGATTGCTCGAATTGATCGCCTTTGCCTTATCGAGATACTGGTGGGCTTTCGTGAAATCGCGTTTGGCGCGGTAGATCTCGGCGATGCTGGTGGGGAATTCCTGATCCCGCGGGTCGTCCGCGGCGAGTTGGGTATACAGCTTGAGAGATTCGTCGAATTGGTCCGAGTAGAGCAGGTCTTTCGCCAGACCGCGCGCGATGCGGCCATTATCGGGGGCAATCTCGTAGGCCCTCTTCAGCACGTCCGCCGCGCTCTTATAATCGTGAACCTGCTCGTACTGGTCGGCCAGGATCGCGAGCAGCCGGTCATTCGGCGATTTGTCCGTGACCGCCTTGAGCTTTTCGATGGCTGATTTGGTGTCGCCCAGATCGGCATAAAGCATCGCCAGCCCGGTCAGGGCGTCTTCATTATCCGGGTCGGCTTTGAGCGCCTGGTTAAACGCCTTTTCCGATTCAGGCGACTTGTTGGAAGCGCGATACAGGCGGCCGAGCATGACCCAGCTTTCCGCGTCCTTGGGGTCCTTCCCGGTGATCTTCTCGTACTGGTCAATCGCCTTATGAAGGTACTCTTCCGGGACCTTGCCGGGCTGGCTGTCTCCCACCATCCGGGTATAGATCCGGCCGAGCATGCGCCTCGCATCGAGGTTCTCCGGGTTCTGCTTCAGCATATCCTCGGCTTGGCTCACCGCGTCGTGCAGGCGGTTGGTCTGGATGTACAGATCCGTCAGTTCCTCGAAAATCACGGTGGCCGCAGGGTCCAGTTTGAGGGCCTCCTGGTAGTGCTCGATGGCCTTGGAGACGTAATCGCTCTTGCCTCCATCGGCGGCTGCCAGTTCCGCATACAGCCGGCCCATGGCAAAGTTGTAGTAGGCACCGGCCTTATTATCCGGAGCGGTGGTAGTAGCGGGCGAAGTCTGCGCGGTTTGCGCGTAGGTCAGCCCAACCATCGGAGCGAGGCAAAGAAGCGCTTTGGCTATCCGAGACATGAAGTTGCTTTCTTTCGAACGACGAGATTCCCATGAAGGCCGAATATCGTCTTTTTATTGTATACCGAGGTCCCAAGGCAAGGCCCAATGACGTTTGTGCGCCCGAGACCACAACCTGTCGAACACAAAGGCCCTGCAGGCGATGACGCGTCCGGGCAGCCGCTGGTTGCAGTGGCTGGGCCTACCGGTTCCGGGAAATCGGAATTGGCGATGCGGATCGCCGGGGAATTCGACGGCGAAATTGTGAATTGCGACTCACTCCAGGTGTTCCGGCATTTCGACCTCGGCACCGCCAAGCTCACGACGGAGGAGCAGCGTGGAATTCCTCACCATTTGCTCGACATCACCGATCCGGACGAACTCTTCACCGCGGGAGAGTACGCCCGCCTGGGACGGCTGGCCTTGAGCGACATCACCGGAAGGGGGAAACTGCCGGTCGTGGCAGGGGGGACTGGTTTTTACCTGAGGGCACTGCTGGACGGGCTGTTCGAAGGCCCCACGCGCGACCAGGCATTGCGCGACCGCCTCGCGGCCCGCGAGGCGCGGCGGGCGGGCTCGCTGCACCGGATTCTTCGCCGTCTGGATGCGGCAGCCGCCGCCCGGATCCACGCGAACGACGTGCCGAAAGTGATGCGGGCGCTCGAGGTCTGCCTGCTCACGCGCCGGCCGGTGTCCGAGCTATTCCTGCGGGGGCGCGACGCGCTGCGGGGCTACCGCACGCTCAAACTCGGGCTGCTGCCCGACCGCGACGAACTGTACCGCAGGCTCGACGAGCGATGCGCCCGGATGTTCGAGGGCGGGCTCGTGGATGAGGTCCGCGGCATCCTGGCGCTCGGTTTCCCCGCGTCCTCGAAGCCTTTCGAATCCCACGGATACAAACAGGCGCTGCAACTGATCGAGGGCGAGCTCAGCCCGCGGGACGCGGTGTTCTATGCACAGCGCAACACGCGGCAGTACGCCAAACGGCAGATCACGTGGTTCCGCCGGGAACCGGGCTTGGTCTGGCTGCGCGGCTTCGGCGCGGATGAGGAGATCCAAGGCGAGGCGCTCGACCGCGTGCGCGATTTTTTGAACCCCGGCCCGCTGTTACACTGAAGTTTCATGCTGCGGTATTTCCTTGTGGCCCTGGTGTGTACGGGGGCCCTACGGGCGGAAACGGTTCTCACGCTGCCGTTCTTCAACCACACCAACCAGGCCAACCTCGATTGGATCGGCGAGAGCATCGCGGAATCGATACACGATTCGCTGGCATCCGAAGGCGTTTTCGTGCTGGACCGCCAGGACCGGATGGAAGCGTACCGCCGGCTATCGCTCCGCCCCGGCGCCGAACTGACGCATGCGTCGGTGATCATGCTGGGCGAAGCTCTGGACGCCTCCCGGGTAATCTACGGCGAATACGAGCTCCTGCCGGCGGTTTCCTCGAACCAGCAGTCGCGCGGCTCCATCCGGATCACGGCCCACGTCCTGGATCTCAAACAGCTCCATCTGAGCGCGCCGTTCAACGAGAACGGAGCCATGGAAGACCTGGCGGCGATCGAAGCCCGGGTGGGATGGCAGGCGTTGGACACGCTGCTCCCGAAAACCGCCCCCAGCGAGCAGGAGTTCCTGCAGGTTCGTCCGCCGGTGCGAATCGACGCCGTTGAGAGTTACATCCGCGGGCTCTTGAGCGCGTCTCCGGAGCAGCGCCACCGGCTCTTCACGCAAGCGGCGCGCCTGGACGATCACTATTCGCCGCCCTGCGTTCAACTGGCGCGCGCGGCCTGGGAACGGAAGGACTACAAGGCGGCCGCGGGATGGTTTGACCGGGTGGGCCGGAAGGACCCGCACTACCTGGAGGCGCAGTTCTTCCTCGGCCTTTCCCGCTACCACGTGGGCGATTTCGAAGGGGCGGAGAAGAGCTTCGAACTGGTTGCGGCGTCCATCCCGCTGAACGAGGTTTACAACAACCTGGGGGCCGTACAGGACCGGCGCGGCAACTTCGCCGGCGCCATCGCCAGTTTCCGCAAAGCGCTCGAGGGCGACAACGCGGACCCGGATTATTATTTCAACCTGGGGTATTCGCAATGGCATGCCGGGCAATACGAGGACGCGGCTGCCGGCTTTCGGGAAGCACTTGCGCGGTCGCCCAACGACGCCGACGCGACCGCACTCCTCGGACGCGCCCTGCAAAAACAGGGCCCCCGCCCCGGCGATCCCAGAACCGAGGGGCGGGTGCGGCTAAAAACGAATTACGACGAAGCGGCATACCGGCAGCTCCAGATGGAACTGGCCAAGTGACCAAAAAGAGCGCGCCGCCGGCCTGCCCAGTGGTGTGATGTGGGGCGGACCTCCTGCTCCTGGGCCGACGTTCCACGTCGGCCTAGGGCAGGCCGGAGGCCTACCCTACCTGCCAGCCGCCGCTACTTCACCTTTTGGAGCGTGACTTTGCCGGAGACGTTGCCTACATCGACGGCGCCCTTCATCTCGCCTTCAATGCGGTCGTCCGCCACTACGACCAGCTGAAACTTCATGGCGCTGGTCGCTTCGGGGGGTTGGACGTCGAACGTTATTCGATTTCCCTCCAGTTTGCCGTTACGGATGTCTTCGGACTGGTCGTCCTCCGACCGCCCGATTTTGCCCGACACCGTGCCTTCTTTTTGCTCGAAGACCACTTTGACCGGAGTGTTGATCTTGTCGCCGGTCGAAGGATCCGCAAGCTCGATATTGCCTGACCACTTGCCCGTAATATCGGCGCCGAACATCGTCAGTGCCAGCACCGGAACCAGCCAGAGCGCTTTCATTTGTTACCTCGTTAAGTGCCGCCATCCACGCGCGACGAAACTCTGAACTATTTTGTCAGGTGCGCGGCATTCACGATGTAAGTATCGTCACAGCCGTTCGCGAACGGCGAGGACCCGGACAAAGCGGGTGATTCGGGATAAAATGCGTATTTCTACGGAGAAGCAGATGAAACGTTTATCTCTATTGCTGGTGCTGGCTTGCACCGCGTTCGCACAAGCCGCCCCTCCCCAGGGTCAGGCGCCGGCCAAACCGGCGGCGCCCGCCCGCGAGCCCGGACTCTACGCGATCTTCCGAACCTCCATGGGAGAGATCACCGCGCAGCTCTTTGAAAAAGAGACGCCGGTTACGGTTCGAAATTTTTCCGCCCTCGCGCGCGGCATCAAGCCCTGGAAGGATCCGAAAACCGGGCAGATGGTGAAGCGGCCGCTTTACAACAACATCACGTTCCACCGGGTGATCCCGAATTTCATGATCCAGACGGGCGACCCCACCGGCACCGGTTCCGCCGACTGCGGCTTCACGGTTAAAGACGAGATCGTGCCTACGCTCAAGTTCGACCGCCCGGGCCGGCTCGCCATGGCAAACATCGGTTCGCCGAACACGGGCGCCTGCCAGTTCTTCATCACGGAGGTCGCGTACCCCTCGCTGAACGGCGACTACACTTTATTCGGGCAGGTGGTGGAGGGCCAGGACGTGGTGAACAAGATTGCCCACGTTCCCACCGGCGCCAACAATAAGCCGCGCACTGCCGTGCGGCTGATCAGCGTCACCATCAAGCGCGAAGGCCCCCCGCCGGCGCCCGCGGTTCGGAAGAGAACCACGGGAGCGAAGAAGTCCGCCGCCCCCGCCAAGAAGTAGCACGACCGGTTCAGGATCGAAGGGCAGCCGGACGGGCGCCGGCCGCGGCCGCGCCGGCTTTGGCCTTCTCCGCCACGGGCGCCGAAACGGCGCTCATCGCGCGGCGGATCAGGAAGACCAGATAAAGCCCGAAGATCGCCGCCATCAGCAGGAGCGTCAGCATCATGAAAAGGCCGTCCACCGTGTCGGCCTGTCCGGAGGCCAGCAGCCATCCGGCTGCGCCGAGGCCTCCAATCACCATCAGAGAGCTGAAAAGAAACAGGAACCCGCGGTCCGACATAGCACCCGATTTCCCCCTCCGGCGGGTAGCTCCCGCCGCCCCATATTCTATAGCAAAAAAAGAGAAATGGCGGTCGCGGCTCCCAAGGCTCCCAAGGAACTTCGCACTAAACGGCACGGTCATTTCGTAATAAGCCGTAAGAATCTAAAGTCAAAACCGGGCAGGCCGGGAGGCCCATAGGCGCTAACTTAAGGATTGATATCCTTTAATGAACGCGCTACACTCGGTCTATGCCGCCTCTCGATGAGGATTGGAATCTACTGCTCGGCTTATTGCCCCTCGAGTGGCAGCAAGAGGCCGTCTTGAGTGGCGCCTGCGAGCGACTGCGTGGTTTTAGCAGCGTTTCGGCCCTGCTTCGTACGCTGCTGTTGCATGTGGGTATCGGATACTCGCTGCGCGAAACCGTCGTGCGGGCCAAGGCGGCGGGCATTGCGGAAGTTTCCGATGTGGCGCTGATGAAGCGATTGCAAAAGGCCGAAGGCTGGCTGCATGGTCTGTGCGTGTCCCTGTTGCGCGAAAACGGATGGGAAATGCCGCTCGAAACGCACGGGTACAACGTGCGGGCGCTGGACGGAACGTTGATCAAGGAACCGGGCCGAAGCGGGTCGTTGTGGCGGATTCATTACAGCGTCCGCATTCCCAGTTTGATTTGCGACCACCTGGAACTAACCCCGACCAAGGGTGCCGGGACCGGAGAAACGCTGGGGCGATTTGCCGCCGCCGCCGGGGATCTGGTGTTAGCCGATCGGGGATTTTGCAAGCCGAGCGGGGTGGAAGCACTGCAGCAACAGGGGGCTGCGGTAATGGTCCGGCTAAACACCTCGGCTCTGCCTTTGTTTGGTGCAGACGGCTCCCGGTTTGCGCTGGCCGAGGAGATCGGCAAACTGCAAGAGGTCGGGAGGGAGAGCGAATGGCCGGTTTGGGTTCAAGGAGCCCACGGCCGCATCGCCGGCCGACTGTGTGCCATTCGCAAGAGTGAGGAGGCCGGCAGGCGGGCCCTCCGGCAGATCGAGCGGCAAGCGCAACAAGGAGGGCCGAAACCGAAGCCGGAGACACTGCAGTACGCCCGTTACGTGATGGTGTTTACCACCGTACCGGCCGCTACCTTCAACAGCGCGGAAGTGCTGGAGTGGTATCGAGTCCGCTGGCAGATCGAACTGGTTTTCAAGCGCCTGAAGACCCTGGCGGGCTTGGGCGCACTGCCCAAGCAAGCCGACCAGAGCGCGCGGGCTTGGCTGTACGGAAAGCTGCTGGTGGCGCTGCTTGGGCAAAAACTGGAACGCCTTGGACGCGATATTTCCCCCTGGGGCTACCGAATCCCGGAAGCATGGCGATGGCAGCGCGTGGCGGGTTTTTAGCTTCACGCTACATGCGGTACAACAGGCTATCGAACCAGGTATTCCCCTCCGTAGCGTGCTCGACCACTGGAACCAATTGGAGGTAGACCTGCGGGAACGCACGCGACGTCGGGTACCACGGATTAACGTTCTTTCATCGTTAAGTTAGCGCCTATGGGCCGGGAGGCCTGCCCCACTTGCGGAGTCCGCGCTGGTAAGTGGGGCAGGCCTCCCGGCCTGCCCGGTTTGAAAGCAGCCAAACCGAGCCGCGCCCGCCGGCGGTTTTGCCAGTCTACGCCGGTGCGGCGCCGTTCACCGCCAGTTCGCCCTTTTCCAGGTGCTGCACGCGGCTGGCGAACTGCGCGGCGTGGGGATCATGCGTCACCATAACGACGGTCTTGCCGTAGTCGCGGTTGAGCTTCGATAAGATCGTCAGCACTTCCTGCGCGGAGGCGGCATCCAGGTTTCCAGTCGGCTCGTCGGCGAGGATCAGGGCCGGATCCGTGACAATCGCGCGGGCGATGGCGACGCGCTGCTCCTGCCCGCCGGATAGCTGCCGCGGAAAATGGTGCATGCGGTCCTCGAGCCCCACCAGTTTGAGCGCGGTGGCGGCGTGCTCGGCCCGGGCGGCCTTCTTCAGGTTCGTCAGCTTGAGGGGCAGTTCGACATTCTCCATTGCGGTCAGCACCGGGATCAGGTTGAACTGCTGGAAGATGAACCCGACGTGCTCGTTTCGCCAGTGGGCGATCTGCCGTTCGTTGAGTTCGCGCAGGTTGTGGCCAAGCACCCGGATCTCGCCTCCGCTCGGCCGGTCCATCGCCGCGATCAGGTGCAGCAGCGTCGATTTCCCGGAGCCCGAAGGCCCCATCAGGGCGATGAATTCCCCCTTGTGGATCTCGAGGCTGACGTCTTTGAGGGCTACGACGTGGAATTCGTCGCGAACGAACTCCTTGGTCAGGCTGCGCGTTTCGATGACGGTTTCACTCATACGTTCATGCTTTCTGGCGCACTTTGTCGCCGTCCTTCAGGCCTGCGGGAGGGTCCAGAATCAGGTCCTCGCCGCCGATCAATCCGCTTTCGATCTCGACTCCGCTGCCGCTCGTGGGTCCGGGCTTCACGGCGCGCCGCACCGCCTTTCCATCGAGATACACGAACACGGCGCCGTCGCGCAGCGCCGAAGCGGGCACCAGGATCACGGGCTTCGCGGAAGCCGCCGAATCGTCCGGCTTCTGGTCGGAGGCGAATGCCACGCTCGCGTTCATCTCGGGGCGCAGGTAGTCGTCGGGCTTCGAGACTTTCACCTTGATCTGCACGGTTGCCTTCTGCCGGTTGGCCTCGGGAGAAATCTCCTTGATGAAGCCATCGTATTTGCGGTCCGGAAAAGCGTCGGTGGTGATCGTTCCGTGCTGCCCCGAATGCAGCTTCGCAAAATCGTTCTGGCTGATATCCAGCTCGACTTCGAGGTCGTTGAGATCGGCCAGCGACACCACGTATCCTTTGGCGCCGCGGTCTCCGACGAAACTGGTGGTCACGAACTCGCCCTTCTCCACCGCGCGCTCCAGAATGGTGCCGGTGACCGGCGCGCGAATCACGGTATTGGCGAGGGCCGTCTCGGCGTAGGCCAAAGATCCCCTGGCCTGCTCCACCTGGCCCCGAAGAGCATCGATCTCCTCCTCCCGCGGCCCGAGTTTCACCAGTTCGTACGTTTTTTGCAGCGCGTTCAGCCGGTGGACCGCCTGGTCGTACCGCGACTGGGCATCGTCTAAAGACTGCACCGGGGCGACCTTATCCCGAACCAGCCCCTTGGTCCGGTCCAGGGTCACCTTTGCGTTCGCGAGGTCGGCCTTCCCGACATCGACATTCGCGAGCGCCTGCGAGATCTCCTCCGGCCGGGATCCGTGAAGCGCCTCGGCCAGCTTTGCCTGGAGCATCGCCATCTGGCCCTTGGCCTGTTGGAGCTGCGCCTGGTACTCGTCGTCCTCCAGCCGGACCATCACCTGGCCTTCTTTCACGCGATCGCCCTTATCCACCCCGATCCACTTCACTTTGCCGACCACCTTGGCCGCCACTTCGATCTTGTGCGCGGCGACGATGTAGCCGGTGGCGTTCAGCACGACTCCCTGCGGAGCGCTGGCCGCACTGATGGCTGCAACCCGCTCGGTGCGAACCTCGGGCGCGGCATTCAGCTTGCCTGCAGTAAAGCGCCAGGCACCCAGCAGCAGGAAAACCAGGACGCCGCCGACGATCCATCGGACCGTCCAGCGCGACGGTTCCGGACCCTGCCGGGCCGACCGGTCGATCTTCAGGTTTCTCAGTTCCGCATCCATGGTGCTCTTCCTTTAGACCTCCCGCAGCGCGGTGAGAATCTCCTTTTTCGACGCCATGCGCGCCGGGAACAATCCTCCGATGCTTCCCAGCACGACGGCAAAGAGAATCCCGCCCATCATGATCCGGGGGGAGACTTGAAAATTGAAAGCGGTCTCGGCGAAGTTGACATTCCCGATCCCCGTGCGGATCCCGTTCAGGGGCAGCACCAGCAGGCACCCAAGCGCCCCGCCCAAACCCGAGAGCAGCACCGATTCCACGAAGAAACTCGCCAGAATGCTCCCCCGCGAGAAGCCCAGCACCCGCAAGGTGCCGATCTCGCGGGCGCGCCGGGCGACGGCGGCGTACATCGTGTTCATCGCCGCGAAACTGCTGCCCACCGCCATGATGATGGAGACGAAGATGCCGATGAATTCGATGGGCGCGGCGGACGTGGTCTGCGCCTCGTAATACTCCTGCTCGGACTGCGCCGTCATATTCAGCCGCTGATCGTTGTTGATATCGTTGACCAGCGCCCGGGCGCTGACCGCGTCGGTGGCTTCGACCAGCGCGGAACTGAGCACTTCCAGGCGCTGGAGGTCCGAGGATACCTGGTTCAAGTCGCCCCAGATCTCGCTTCCCTGGGCACCGCTTCCCGCATCGATTACGCCGACGACCTCCCAGTCGCCGCGCCCGAACCGGATCTTCTTTCCGATACCGGCCTCGGGGTACCGGTCCGCCACCGATCTGCCGACGACGACTTCACGGCGGCCATCCTGAAACCAGCGCCCCGCCGCAAGACGAACGTTGCCCCGCATTTCTATCCCGGCGGGCTGGAGGCCTCGGACCGTGACATTGATCCCTTCCTGCCCTTCCGCCGCCGCGAGGTTGATGACGGTGACCACTTCGAGCGACGCCAGGGGCTGCCCGTCTTTGCCCCGCGCGATCCCCGGCTTGAACTTCAGGTCCTGATAGTTGCTGCGAAGGAAGTTGCTGACGATTTCGGAAGTCGAGCCCTTGCGCAGCACAATCACGTGCAGCGGATCGCCCGTGGTAGCGAGTGTGGCGCGCAGACCGTTGACCATCGCCAGAATGGCGAGGAGCACCGCCACCGTCAGGGCAATGCCGAGCGCAGTCATAATCGTGGTGGTCTTGCGGACCACCATGTTGCGAAGGTTGTAAGTAATCGGGATGGCCATTAGTCGGTGCTCCTCAAGGCCTGCACGATCGGGGTTCGCGATGCCGCCAGCGCGGGAACCAGCGAACTCACCAGGCCGATCGCCGCCGCGGTCAGTATACAAGCGGCAGCGACCGGCGGCTGAAACGGAGGGATAGGCGGCAGGAACATTCCAGCCGGGCTCTTCTGCGCGCCGGCAACGAGAAAAGTCGAAAGCAGAAAACCGATGGCGCCGCCCGCCAGCGAAATGGCACAGGCCTCGCTGAGAATCAGGCCTAATATGGTGCCCGGCGTGAAGCCGAGCGTCTTGAGCACGCCGACTTCCCGGACGCGCTCCCGCACCGACATGGCCATCGTGTTCGCGGTTACCAGCAGGATCGTGAACATCACGGCGGCGGAGATCGCGATCAGGAACACCTTTACGTTTCCCAGCATGGAGACAAATCCCAGAAGATAGGCCTGCTCGGATTCGGTCTTGGTCTGGGCGGTGGAATTGCGGAACTGGCTGTCCACCGCTTCCGCAATGCCGGCGGCATGCGCCGGATCGTCGATCAGTGTAATGAAGGTCCCCGCGGTGCCGCGGCGCCGTTCGGGAAGGGATTGCTCCAGGTATTCGCGGCTGAAGAACATGAACTCATTGTTCCCCGGCGCATCGAAAATTCCGCGGATGGTGAACTCGTAATCGCCGGGGTAGATGTCGCCCACCAGGTGAATGTGCTCGCCGAGGTGAAAATTGAATTTGTTCGCGAGGTCGCGCCCGATCACGCAGCCCGTGCGATCGTGTTCGAACGCCTTCCGCTGGTCGTCCGGGATTCGGTATTCGGGATAGACCTTGAATAGCTTTTCCGGCTCCACGCTGAAGCGCGCGAAGAAGTTCTTCGGATCGCGGGCATCTTTATAGGTACCGTTGAACCAGCCCTCGGTCATGATCTCGCGCACGCCCGGGATGTGTTCGATACGCAGGCGGTACGATTCCGGCAGCGGCACCGTCAGCGAAATCCTGTTTCGCGTCACCAGGCGGAGCGCCTGTTCCGGCGTGGGATCGCTGAGGTACAACGCATGGTACATCGCGATCATTACGCCGAGCAGGCACATGCTGACGCCCACACTGAGGATGGTCAGAACCGTCCGGCGCCGGTTGCGCCAGCAGTTCTTCAGGATCAGCGGAAGGTAGCGGAGCATAAACAGAGTTTACGCTTCCCGAGGGCCGGGGGTCCAACCGGCAACCGACGAACGCCCGCATTCTACCGGCGAACCCGGGCGGAGGTGGGGCAGGCGTCCTCGCCTGCCCGTTTTTGAATTTCCTTTCCAGCGCGCAGGCCCGGACGCCGGCCCGGAGGCCGGACCGGAGGCCGGACCCGGAGGCCGGGCCGGTAGGCCGGACCCGGAGGCCGGACCCGGAGGCCAGACCCGGAGGCTTGGCCCCGAAGCCTGGCCGGAAGGCCGGACCCGGAGGCCTGGCCCCGGAAGCCAGACCCGGAGGCCAGCCGCGCTACGCCCTCGCCAACTGCCGCAGAACGTACGGCAGAATACCGCCGTTGCGGTAGTACTCCACCTCTTGCGGCGTATCCACCCGGACACCGACGTTGAAAGACTTTTCCGTGCCGTCTTCGCCGACGGCCCGTACCGAGGCGGTGTGGGAGCTGCCGGTTAGCGACGCCTTGACGCCTTCGATGTGATAGATCTCCCGTCCGGTGAGTTTGAGCGTCGCGGCGTTCTGCCCGTCGAGAAACTGCAGCGGCAACACACCCATGCCGACCAGGTTGGTGCGGTGAATGCGTTCGAAACTCTCGGCGATCACGGCCCGCACTCCCAGTAAAAGAACGCCCTTCGCCGCCCAATCGCGCGACGATCCGGATCCGTACTCTTTTCCGGCCAGGATGACCAGCGGCACGTCCTCGCCTTGATAAAGCATCGACGCATCGTAGATGCTCATTTGCGCGCCATCGGGGAGGTGAACGCTCCAGCCTCCCTCCGTGCCCGGTGCGAGCTGATTGCGCAGCCGGATGTTGGCGAGAGTGCCGCGGACCATGACCTCATGGTTCCCCCGGCGCGCACCGTACGAGTTGAAATCCTTGGGCGCCACGCCCTGAGCGATCAAATACTTTCCTGCCGGCGAATCCTTGGGAATCGACCCGGCGGGCGAAATGTGGTCGGTGGTGACGGAATCTCCAAGCATCGCCAGCACCCGCATGCCCTGGAAGTCATGGATGGAAGTTTCGGGGTCCACCATCTCGTCGAAATAGGGCGGGCGCTTGATGTAAGTGGAGTGTTCGTCCCACTGAAACGTCTGGCCGCTCGGCACCGGCATCGACTTCCAGTTGTCGTCCCCGTCGAACGCGTGGGCGTATTCGTGTTCGAACATGCCCTCATTGACGGCCGCTTTGACGGTGCTCTGCACCTCTTCGTTCGACGGCCAGATATCGCGCAGGTAAACCGGCTTGCCGGCGGGATCCTCTCCGAGGGGGTCGTTGGCGAGGTCAACATCCATCGAGCCGGCCAGCGCGTAGGCCACTACCAGCGGCGGAGATGCGAGATAGTTGGCCTTGACCTGCGGATTGATGCGGCCCTCGAAATTGCGGTTCCCGCTGAGGACGGCGGCCACCACCAGGTTCTCCTTCTGTACGGCTTGCGCGACCTCGTCGGGAAGCGGGCCGCTGTTGCCGATGCAGGTGGTACAGCCAAAGCCGACCAGGTGGAAATTGAGCTGTTCGAGGTACGGGATCAGCCCGGCTTCCCGATAGTAATCCATCACCACCTTGGAACCCGGAGCGAGGCTGGTCTTGACCCAGGGCTTGACCTTCAGCCCGCGCTCGACCGCTTTTTTCGCCACCAGTCCGGCGGCCAGCATGACCGAGGGATTCGACGTGTTGGTGCAACTGGTAATCGCGGCGATCACGACGGCGCCGTCGCCGAACGTGGCGGAATCGCCATTCGACTGGATGGTGACCTTCTTTTCCGGGCCGGGGAACGCGTCGTGGAAATTCTTGCGCACGCCCGAAAGTTCCACACGATCCTGCGGCCGCTTCGGGCCGGCCATCGAGGGCATCACGGTAGACAGGTCGAGTTCCAGGGAATCGGCATACAGCGGGTCGGGCATTTCGTCCGTCCGGAAGAGACCCTGCGCCTTCATGTACGCCTCCGCCAGCGCGACGGATTCGGCGGGGCGATTGGTGAACTTCAGATACGCCAGCGTCTGCTGGTCTACCGGGAAGAAGCCCATCGTGGCGCCGTACTCGGGGGCCATGTTCGCAACCGTGGCGCGGTCCGCCAGGCTGAGCGTGCTCAAACCGGTTCCGTAGAACTCGACGAACTTCCCGACCACGCCCTTCTTGCGAAGCATCTGGGTGATGGTGAGCACCAGGTCGGTAGCGGTGCAGCCCTCTTTGAGACGGCCATGCACTTTGAACCCGACCACCGGCGGCAGCAGCATCGAGATCGGCTGTCCCAACATGCAGGCCTCCGCCTCGATCCCGCCAACGCCCCAGCCGAGCACCCCCAGGCCGTTAATCATCGTGGTGTGGGAATCGGTGCCGACCACCGAATCCGGGTACACCGTCCGCCCGGCGCGAAACACGACCGAGGCGAGGTACTCCAAGTTGACCTGGTGGACGATGCCGGTATCCGGCGGGACGACGCGGAAGTTGCTGAAGGCCTTCTGGCCCCAGCGCAGAAGCATATAGCGTTCGCGGTTCCGCTGGAATTCGAGGAGGGCATTGACGTTGAAGGCATCGCTGCTGCCGAAGGTATCGACCTGGACCGAGTGATCGATGACCAGGTCGGCCGGCATGAGCGGATTGGCACGGCCGGCGTCGGCGCCCATGCCTACCAGCGCGTCGCGCATGGCCGCAAGATCCACCACGCAGGGCACACCGGTAAAATCCTGCAATAGGACGCGGGCGGGCATGAAGCTGATTTCTTTGCCGTTGGGACCGGCGACCCCTCGTGCGACGTATTCGATATCCCCCGCTGTAACGCGGGTGCCGTCTTCGGAGCGGAGCAGGTTTTCGAGAAGAATTCTAGTGGAGAACGGGAGCCGCCCGATGTGGCCGATGCCTTTCTCTTCCAGGGCGGGCAGGCGGAAATAGTCGAATTCGCCGTTGCCTACGCGCAGCTTCGCCGCCGCGCCAAAACTGTTGTTGGACATTAGTTTAATTATAATTGCGCGCTGGTGGTGCGGTTAAAGTTTTCCGAAGCTTTACCGATGTACCTGTTGTGACAGCTCCTTCTCCAACGGCAGGTTACACACAGGGTTCGTCTGAGACGCTCGGCAGATTAGTTCGGGATATGGAATTGGATCCCGTGGAAAGCCGGAAGCAGATCCGGAACTTACTCGACGCAAATCCCCGCGCGTTTCTCGCGGCCGCCGTCGCCGTACTTCGGAAGCAAGGCGAGATGAGGGGTGCGCAATTCGTGGCCTCGCTTCTGGTCACCAGCGGCCTGCTTCTGCCGGCCCTGTGCGATCCCACCCTGTCGCATGAAGAGGCGCTGGCGGTCGCCCGCGTGGCCATGCGCG
This sequence comes from Bryobacterales bacterium, assembly GCA_963796485.1. Lineage (GTDB taxonomy): Bacteria > Acidobacteriota > Terriglobia > Bryobacterales > Bryobacteraceae > CAWCDJ01. Next base: position 401,452 of record CAWCLV010000001.1, on the reverse strand, counting down.
CGGACTCCGCGAAAGATGTAATGCTGGGCCGCGCTTCGGCCGACCGCGTGGCGTCTTCCCAGGTCATCCGTATTCTGGAGCAGAGTGCGGGAAGCAGGGACTTTCTTCCGCTGCTCATCCGGCTGTTGCGGCAGGCAAACCCTTACCTGCGGTCGAAGGCCGTGCTCATGCTGGCGCGGGACACGCATAACGTCAACTGGGTGCGCAAAACCCTGGGCGATCCGGACGCGCGGATCCGGGCGAACGCCGTGGAAGCAATTTGGGGACTGGACACAACCGAAGCCCGCGAACTACTCAAGTCGCTCCGTACCGACACAAACAACCGGGTGGCCGGAAATGCGCTGCTCGGGCTTTACCACTTGGGGGAGACCGCGTCTATTCCCGAGATGATCGCCATGTCGCGGCATGAGGATCCGGTTTTCCGGACCACCGCCGCCTGGGTGATGGGCGAGACCGGACATCCCCGCTTCATCGATGCGTTGACGGGCCTGATCGACGATCCCTTCGCGGCACCTCGGCGAGGCGCCCGTTCGGCGCTTAGCCGTGTCCACAATGCGGTTGCACGCGTCCGGGAGTTCCCGGCCCGGAGGGTGGCGGCTCGTTTCCTCCATGCAGCCGATTCCCTTGGGGAACGCCGGATCGCGCTGGCCCTTGGAGCGGTGGAAACCGCGGGCGATGCCTCCGTTCTTGCCACCCATCTCTTTCTGGCCGAGGACGGCCGGGCAGTGCACCGGTACCGGATGGAGCGGTTGGGCTCCAGCGAGGGATCCCGCGTTCGATTTCTCCTCCCGGCGTCGAACTCGGCGAGCGTCTCCGCCTGGACCAGGCTCGTGCTCTCCGGCCTGCGCCTGAAGCGGGCGATGGATTCCTGGTCGTGTTTTCCCTATGCTTCCGGCGTGCCTCAGTCGAGCGATGTGCCGGCAGAGGAGAATGGCGGTGCATTCCTGAAGGACGAAGCCGCGGTCCGGGAGGACTTCAAGCGCCTCGAGCTGCTGGCGACCCGGACGGACGTCTGGCACGCCGTTTGGCGCTCGATCCAACAGGAAGGCGCCAATACCGGCGGCGGCCCGAACCTGATCGTCTGCAACGACTCGTCTTCGGACTGCGGGCCGGGAGCTACTCTGATTTCGAGCGCACGGGAGTCCAGAGCATTGATACAGGTCGTCTCGTCCGTGCCGAATTCAGCCCTGGAAGATTTCTGCGAGCAGGTCAATGGAAGCTTTCTGCTGGGGCGCACGGCGCCGATATTGGCGGGCATGTTCGAGCAGGCCTACCTCAACCTGAAGTCAGACTTCGTCGTCTCCTACGAACCGGTCGAGCCCCGGGCAAAAGCGCTGACGGTCGCTCTTTCCCATCCGCTGGGGTGGGGAGAAACCGTTATCCCGCTACCTGGAGTTTGATTCCCAGTCGGTCGCCAGCCGGACCAGCGTTCTGACGGAAACGCCGGACGGCCCTTTCGCCAGGTGCGGCTTCTCGTCGTCCAGCCAGGCCGTCCCGGCGATATCCAGATGGACCCACGGCGTATCCTCGGCGAACTCCTTCAGGAACATCGCCGCCGTGACCGCCCCGCCCCAACGGCCGCCGACGTTGGCAAGATCGGCAAAAGCGCTCTTCAGGTAGTCCTTATAATCGGGCTCGAGCGGCATATTCCACATCCGTTCGCCTTCCGCTTTTGCGGCGGCGAGAACCCGGTCGCGCATGGCGTCGTTATTGGCAAAGAGTCCGACATTCAAATGGCCGAGCGCCACCACAATCGCACCGGTCAGGGTGGCGGCGTCCACCAGGTGGGTACAACCCTCCCTGCGGGCGTAAACCAGGGCATCCGCCAGAATCAGCCGCCCTTCCGCATCAGTATTGATGACCTCGATGGTCTTTCCCGACATGGCCGTGACGATATCGCCGGGCCGCTGCGCCCGGCTCCCAGGCATATTCTCCACGCACGGGACAAACGCCGTCACGGGGATCGCGGGGCGAAGTTGGGCGATGGCTCGCATGGCGCCGATCATGGAGGCGCCGCCAGCCATATCGTACTTCATCTTTTCCATGCCGTCAGCCGGCTTGATGGAAATCCCGCCGGTGTCGAATGTGACCCCCTTGCCCACCAGTCCGAGGTGCGGGCCGCCGGCCGAGGCGCCATCCGGACGGTACCGGATCACGATCAGTGCGGGCGGCTCGGCGCTGCCCTGCGCGACACCCAGCAGCGCGCCCATGCCGAGCTTTTCCATCTGCACGCGGTCGAGCACCTCGCACTCCAGGTGGAACTCGGACGCAGCCTGACGGGCAGCGTCAGCCATCAGAGTAGGCGTGAGCTTGTTCGCCGGTTCGTTGACCAGAGCGCGCGTAAAATTCTGAGCCTCCGCCAGGATTCTGCCGCGCTCCACCGCTTCGCTGACGTCCGTACCCGCGGGCGGAACGATCGAAACGGCTTCCAGCGCCTTTTTTTCGTTCCCGGTCCTGTAGCGATCCGGATCGAAGTTGGCGAGAACCGCGCCCTCCACTGCGGCCGACGCATACTCCGGCCCGGCGAATCCTGGATCGAGCACGATCCCCACCCGCTTGATGGATTTCGCCTTGAGATGGCGGACCGCCGCGCCGATGAGCTTTCTCCATCCGGCCGCGCTGAATTCCGCAGGTTTACCGGCGCCCGCGAGAAGCACGCGGTCGGCAGCGACCCCGGCAGGGTGGTGGAGCAGCGTCATCTCCAGCATCTTGCCGGTGACTTCCCCGGCTTCGCAGAGGCTGCCGGCTCCGAATCGCTCTTCCTTCTTCCCTTCGAACACGGGGACAATCAATGCGCCGGTAGACACCTGATCCAACGGCTTTGCTTCGATCGAAATCTGCATTAATCCGATTCTGACGAAGTTCGTTCGCCGCCGCAATTGAAACTGGTCGTACGGAGCGATTCCATTTTTGGAAGCTTTCCGCCACAGTGTTGCATCAATGGCTCAGGGAGGGGCTATGTCGTTGTTTTTACAAGCTACAGATACAACGGATGTGGTACACTGCTGCATAAGCTGTTCGGGTAACGATTTTCCAAAACCTGTAACGGCTGAAGAGCCGAAAGCGTCCAATAGGCTGTAGACAGCGGTTCTCTGCCGAGAACTGGTGGATCAAAATGGCTGACCTGTCGCAACCAAACAACCCGCTTTTTAACGCCGACGATCATCTGTCGCGACTCCTGGTCGCGGAAGTGGAAGAGCCCTGGTATACCAATTTCTTCCGCAACATCAAGGAAACCATCAACCCGCCCAAGCTGCCACCGCTGGAACTGACATCCAAGCCGGTGGCAGTAAAGGATATTTGGGGCCTTTACGGTCGTCAGAAGAAATCCTTCATGATGTCGACTGGCTTTCAGGTCGGCTTCGTGGTACTCCTGTTCACGGTCTTCTCTACGAAAATCGTGCAAGACCAGATCAAGCAGATCACCCCGCTGATCATGCCTGTGGATGTGGATCCTTTTGTCCCGAAAATGGCGCCCAAGAAGCAGGCAATGGGCGGTGGAGGCGGCGGTGGAGACCGATCTCCCCTGCCGGCCAGCAAGGGCCGCCTGCCGAAGGCTTCTCTGCGGCAATTTACCCCACCGATGGCCGTCGTGAATAACCCGAATCCCAAACTCACGATGGAGCCCAGCATCATCGCACCTCCGGATATCAACCTGCCCCAGGTCAACATGGCGCAGTATGGCGATCCGCTCGCGAAGATCGGTCCTCCCTCGAACGGCCCCGGGTCGGGCGGCGGAATCGGCTCCGGCTCCGGCGGCGGCGTAGGTTCCGGAAAGGGCGGCGGATTCGGCCCCGGTGAAGGCGGCGGCGCCGGCGGCGGCGTGTTCCGCGTCGGCGGCGGCGTGACTGCCCCGGCTCTCCTCTACAAGGTGGAGCCCGAGTATTCCGAAGAAGCCCGCAAGGCAAAGTACCAGGGCACGGTTCTTCTCTACATCGAAGTCGACCCCAGCGGCCGCGCCACCAACATCAGGGTCGCCCGCAGCCTGGGCTTGGGCCTCGATGAAAAGGCGATCGAAGCCGTGAAGAAATGGAAGTTCAAGCCCGGCTATAAGGACGGCCACGCGGTTACGGTTGCGGCCACCATCGAAGTAAATTTCAGGCTCCTATAGGTGGAAGATTCAGGTGTGTGCTTTTCAAGGCGGCCTCGCGCGAGGCCGCCTTTTTTATTTGAACCGCAACTGCCGGCGACCGCGGCTTCGGCGTCTCCGCGGCTCGCTGCCGACTTGCCGCAAACGTATGCCGCAGCGGGGCCAAAGCCCCGCGCAGGTTGAAACCTGCCCCACATGGCGTTGGGCCGGCTTCAGCACGGGCCACGCGGTGACTTGGCGGGTGAATCGCTTTTCCTTCGCGTCCACGGCTAACGCGCTATTCCGGAACTTTGCGCCGCCCGGCACTCTTCACAAGGGCAGATCTCGCGGAAGTGTTCGTAGGAATAGATTCCCGAGTTGTGGCCGTCGCTCCAGTTGATGCGAATGGCGTAATTCCCCACCGGTTCGACTCCCAACATCTTCAGCGCGGGCTTGAACATCGGAAACGGCGAGTTGGAGTTGGATTCGGATTCGGATTCCGGCTGCCGCGGAGGCGTTCCATGCGCTCCGGTGCAGGTGGCACAGGGGCACTTGTCCCGCAGATAGACCAGGCCGTACTCGCTGTGGTGCCCATCCTTCCAATCGATTTTGATCCCCTTCGATTTGGAGATGGCAATGTGTTCCGGATCTGTTGAAAAAGACATTATTAATTAAACTGGCGCTCGACATCGCGCACGCCGGAAATACGGCGCATGGCGGAAACGAGCTTTTCGAGTTGTTTCTTGTCGCGCACGTCCACCGTCATTTCGACCACGCCGCCATCATGATCCAGCTCCGTCTTGGCCTCCAGGCTTCGAATGTTCGTATTCTCGCCGGAGAGGACGGACGTCAGCTGATTGAGCATTCCGGGACGGTCATCGGTGTGGACCACGATACGAACGGGGAACGCATCCTCGGCCGCGCGCGCCCATTCCACTTCGATCTTCCGCTCCACGTCGTACATCAGGCTCTGCACGTTAGGGCACATCTTAGAGTGCACTGCCACGCCTTTGCCGCGCGTGACATATCCGACGATCGCTTCGCCGCGGATCGGATTGCAGCACTTGGCGCGGTAGACGAGCAGATCGTCGATCCCCCGCACCTTGATGATGGCATCGCCGTCGCGCGGCTTGCCCGGCATCGTGGACGGAGTCGCCGCCTCGGGCGGCTTTTCGATAACTTCGTCCCTGACCTGTCCGGGCGCGACCTTGGTGAGGACCTGGCGGGCGGAAAACTTGCCATATCCGAGCGCGGCGTACAGATCTTCCATCTTGCTGTAGCCGTATTCGGACGCGACCTTTTCGAGATCCGGCTTCGTCACCTTGCCGAGCTGCACCCCCAGGCGCCGGGCCTCTTTTTCCAGATACTTCTGCCCGATTTCGATCGCCTTTGTGCGCTCGCTGGTATTGATGACGTGCTTGATCTTGTTGCGTGCCCGGGAGGTCTTGACGAAGGCGAGCCAGTCCTTGCTCGGCTCATGCCCCGGTTGCGTCATGATCTCCACAATGTCGCCGTTGCGGAGCGAAGAACGCAGGGGTACGATGCGGCCGTTCACCTTCGCGCCCACGCAGGTGTGCCCTACGTCGGAATGGATGGCATAAGCGAAGTCGATGGGCGTCGCGTCGCGCGGCAGCACGATCACTTTACCGCGCGGGGTAAAGGTGTAAGCTTCCTCGGGATAGAGGTCCACCTTGAGGGTGGACATGAACTCGGTCGGGTCCTGCACATCGCGCTGCCACTCCACCAGGTGGCGAAGCCAGGCGATCCGCTGGTCGTCGGCGGCCGGGCCCTTGCGCCCTTCCTTATACTTCCAGTGCGCCGCAATCCCCTCCTCGGAGATGCGGTGCATCTCCTCCGTTCGGATCTGCACCTCGAACGTCTGCCCGTGCGGACCGACGACGGAGGTGTGCAGCGACTGGTAGAGGTTGGGCCGGGGGATCGCGATGAAGTCCTTGATCCTGCCGGGAATGGGGCGCCACTTGTTGTGGATCACGCCCAGCGCGGCATAGCAGTTCTTGACCGAATCGGTGATGATCCGCAGCGCCATCAGGTCATAGACCTGATCGACCGTGATCTTCTGCCGGCGCAGCTTCTGAAAAACGGAATAGGGGCGCTTGATGCGGCCGTCGATGCGAGCCGGAATGCCCTCCCGCCGCATTTCCGACTCCACCGTCAATCGGATTTCGACGAGGAACTCCTCGTTCGAGTGGCGGCGCGACTCGATGGCCCGCAGAATCTCCTCGTAGGCCTCGGGCTCCAGGTGCTGGAACGCGAGGTCCTCGAGTTCGCCGCGAATCTTGCCCATTCCCAGGCGGTGGGCGATGGGAGCGTAAATCTCGATCGTTTCACGGGCGATGCGTTCGCGGCGCTCGGGGTCGAGATAGCCGAGCGTCCGCATGTTGTGCATGCGGTCCGCAAGCTTCACCATGATGACGCGGATATCCTCCACCATGGCGAGCAGCATCTTGCGAAAGCTCTCCGCCTGGCGGTCTTCCGCCGAGAATACATCCAGTTTGCTCAGCTTCGTGAGGCCATCGACGCAGCGGGCAACCTCGTCTCCGAACTCCTTCCGAACCTGATCGAAGGTGACGCTCGTATCCTCGACGACATCGTGCAGCAGGCCCGTGACCATGGCCACGATGTCCATCCGCATATCCGCCAGGATATGGGCCACCATGACTGGGTGGACCATGTAGGGCTCGCCGGAATCCCGGGTTTGCCCTTCGTGACACTGGCTGGCGAAACGGAAGGCTTTCTGAAGGACGCTTAAGTCGTCTTTCGGGCGGTATTCCCGAATCTTGGCTTCGAGTTCGCGATATAGCTGTTCCGCCGGGTCGGGCGAAGGGTCGCTGGGTGTGGATTCGGAAACGCTGGGGGAATCGATTGCCACTCTAGTTCGATTGTAGCAGGGGGGAGGGAGCAGGCAGGCCGGCAGGGACGCCGGCCCACCCTTTGGGAAATGACTATTTCGGTGTCTCGGCTACGATACCGCCGCCGGAGGCTGCCTTCTTTTCGGCCTTGGCCTTCTTGGTGGCCAGGGCTTTCTGCACCCAGTCGTCGGCGATCTTGACCTGCTGTTCGTACTCCGGCTTGGACTCCATCAGGTCGGCACGTTCGCGGATCAGGAGGTTCTCATACGCCATCGCGTCATCGTACTCGGGATCGATCTGAAGGGCCTTGTCGAGCGACTGTAAGCCGTAATCGATGACCGGTCCGAACTTGGCCTTCAATTCATCCTTGACCTTTTTGTCCTTGATCGGGCCAGGATCTTCCTGTTTCATCCCGAGGTTCGCCCGCGCGGTACCATACGCGGGATACCATCTGGACCAGGCAATGAAGCCAAGGCTATAGTAGGCATCTTTGTTGCTGGGATCGACGGCGGCCAATTTCTCGTACCACTTCTGGGCGTCGTCCCACTTCTTCTGGTTGAGGTAAAGAGAAGCGATGGAAGCGATCGCGACCTTGTCATTCGGATTCTGATCGAGAACCTTCATGAACTGGTCGTGCGCGGCCTGCGCCATCTGATTGTTCTCCGGAGAATCCGCGCCGGGGATGTATTGCTGCATGTAGGCCGTCGCCAGGTAAAGGCGGGCGGTCGAGAAATTCGGATCGTACTCGACGGCCTTCTTGAAGCTCTCCACGGCATCCGGATACTGCGCCGACTTGAAAGCCTGGACCCCCTTGTTGAGCTCATTGCGCGCCTTCAACTGCGTGCAACCCGCGGCCAGGAGCATCGCTCCGGCTACGGACAGGATCAGAACCGATTTGCGCATAGCTACTGTCCGGCCTCCACCTTGGCGGTCATCAGCCCCACCTTATCGATGCCGGCCCCGTGCGCCACGTCGATTGCTTTGGCCACCCACTGGAACTCGATCGACGGATCGCCCTTGACGAACACGACGCGTTCGGCGCGAGTCTTGAAGATCTGCTCCAGGCGGTCGCCCAGTTGATCTTCCGCAATGGGATCGCTGTTGATCGAATACTTGTGATCCTTATCGATCACGATGACCACCGTGCGCTGGTCCGACTGATTCGGGGGCTGGTTGGGCGGAGGCGGCTGCGGAACCAGGGCCTCGAGCCCCTTCGGCGTCAAGGGTGTGATCACCATGAAGATGATGATCAGCACCAGCAGGACGTCGATCATCGGCGTCATGTTGATATCAGCTTTCGGACCGCCACCGGGTCCGCCGACTGCCATTCCCATAGAATTGCTCCTTTATGAAACCTATTGACCAGCGGGCGCACCGGCCGGAGCCGATACACTTGCGGGCTTGTGAGTATCCTGAACCTGCTCGGTCAAGAGGCCAAGGCTGTCCACTCCCGCCGCGCGCAGGTTATCAACCACATCCACAACCTTTTCGTACCGGGCACGAGAATCGGCCTTCACGAAAACCTCTTTATCGATGCGGTTGCTCAGAAGGTCTTTCACCTTGTTGGGGAGATCTTCCGGAGGCATCTGCGTGGTATTGAGGTAGGTCTTTCCGTCGCGAGTGATCGCACAGACGATCGCGTCGCTCTTATCCGCAGCCTGCATCGGGATCGGATTCCTGGTCTTCGCCAGATCGACGCTGACGCCCTTGGACAACATCGGCGTGATGACCATGAAGATGATGAGCATCACGAGCATGACGTCCACCATCGGGGTCACGTTGATGTCGGCAACCGGCGGGGGAGCTTTGTACTTTTTCTCGTCCTTTTTCTTCGCCATCGTGTTCTCCAAGGAACTCGGCAGGAATCAGGGAGCCTCGCGAGGAGGCCCCCTATTTCATCAACTCGCCGGATCCATTAATTGCCACGCCGCCCACAGCGGCGCGGCTATCGGAACAACTACTTGCGGGCGCCCGCGCCGCGCTGGGACCGCTTCAGGAAGTAGTCGATCAGCTCGGAACTGGAGTTCCCCATTTCCACGTCGAAAGCTTCGATCTTGTTCGTGAAATAGTTGAACATCCAGACTGCGGGAATAGCCACGAACAAACCGATAGCGGTGGTCACGAGGGCTTCGGAAATACCGCCGGCAACCGCGCCGAGACCGGTGGACTTTTCTGTCGAAATACCTTTGAACGCGTTGATGATGCCGACGACCGTTCCGAACAGACCGACGAAGGGAGCGGTGGAGCCGATGGTCGCGAGACCGCTGACGCCGCGCTTCAGTTCGGCATGGACGATGGCTTCGGCGCGTTCGAGGGCGCGCTTGGAGGCATCGATTTCCTCACCGGGAATTTCGGAGCTGATCTGGTGCGCCTGGAACTCCTGGAGACCGGCGACGACGACCTTCGCCAGGTGGCTCTTCTTGTAGCGGTCCGCAATCTTTACCGCCTCATCCAACTTTCCTTCGCGCAGGGCACCAGCAACCGCCGGAGCAAACGCCCGGGACTGCTTGCGGGCGGCATTGTAAGCCATGACTCTGTCGATCATGATGCCGATCGAATAGGCCGACATGATGAACAGGCCGATGACGACCGCCTTGGCCAGGGGGCCCATCTGTTGCCAGAGGTGGATGGGATCCCAGCTCACGGCGCTGCTCTCTTGCAGCAGATAAAGGGACCATACGTGCAATTGCAAAAGCATTTTCTTTTCTCTCTCTCCTGCGAGTTGAATTGTTACTGCTTCTCTTCTAACGTTCCCAGGGAACTTCCGGTTACTGACTCAACGTGAAGTTCACGTCGATCTGAGTGACCACTTCCACCGGCTCTCCGTTGAGGAGGGTCGGCTGGTAGACCCACTGTTTCACCGCTTCGAGCGCGGAGGGGACCAGCAGCGGGTGGCCGCTGATCACCTGGAGCTCTTGGATCGTGCCGTTCTTCGAAATCACGGCGCTCAACCGCACCACGCCCGAAATACGGGCCTGCTTGGCGAGCGGAGGATAGAGCGGGCGCGGCTGCCGGATCAGCTTCGCCTGCTGCACGTTACCGCCAACACGGATGCGCTGCGGCGGTGGCGGAGCCTTCTTTTCGGGCGGAGGAGGCGGCGGAGCCGCGGAGGGAACCGCGCCGATAATGCCGCCGAGCACGCCGCCGCTGGCGCCGCCGGCTACGCCGCCGGGCACACCACCGACAACTCCGCCTACACCGGACGTGGGCGGCGGAAGCTCTTCTTCCCTAATGACGGCAACTTCCTTGGGAACCACCTTGGGCGCCATCAGTCTCCCGGCGTCGAACTGCCGCGGGATCACTTTCACAACCTTGACAGGTGGGGCGGCCGCGGGAGGGGGAGGCGGTGGAGGTGGCGGGGGCGGCGCCACTAGAAAACTGGTCAACTGCGCGGTGGGAAGCACGTCGAAGTAGACCATCGGGATGATGATCGCTACGACGATTAGCACGATCTGGGCGAGGAAAGCGACCAGAACCGTCCAGGTCTTCTTTGTCTTACCGCCGCCAACGAATGTCTGCTCAAACATAAGAAGGTTCCTTTCCTTGTCAACCGCGTGCGCCCGTGCCCAGCAGCGCCGCGGGCCGTTCTACTTAACCGCCTTCGTCGGACTTCTGCGAGCCGCTTCGGTCCGCGCCGCCGGCGCTACCGCCGGAGCTGTCCGCCTGCGCTGATCGGTGTAATTATGCCAGAACAGGACGATCGGGCTGGCGATGAACACCGACGAGTACGTGCCGACGATAATTCCACAGAGTAACGCAAATGAGAAGCCGTGCAGTACCGGACCGCCGAAAATAAACAGCGCAATCACCGTCAGGAACGTGAGGCCGGAGGTCATGATGGTCCGGCTCAGTGTCTGGTTCACAGAGCGGTTCATAACCTGTTCCAGAGGTTCGCGGCGGGAGATCTTCAAATTCTCCCGAATCCGGTCGAAGATCACGATGGTGTCGTTCATCGAATAGCCCACCAATGTCAGGAGGGCGGCGATGACGGTCATCGAAATCTCTTCCTTGAAAATCGAGAACAGTCCAATCGTGATAATCGTATCGTGAAAAACCGCGATTACGGCGCCCAGGCCGTAGATCCACTCGAAGCGGAACGCGATGTAGATCAGCATGCCGCCGAGTGCGTACAGGGTGGCCAGGACCGCCTTGTTCCTAAGGTCCGCGCCGACCTTGGGTCCAACCATCTGCACCTGCATCACATGATACGGCGACAAGTACGTCTCCTGCTGAAGAGTGTTCATCATACCAGCATTTAAACCCGGTACGGTGGAGAGTTCACTGTAGCTCGTCAACAGGCCGGAATGCTGGGAATCGCGTATGGACAGAATGTCGTGAGCGACCCGCTGCAATTCCTGTTCGTTCATCGGAATGCCCGCGCGCGCGATCGGATCGCGAAGCCGCGCGACCAGGTCTTCCTGGCTGGCATTGTTGAGGTCGAGTTTGCCCGCCCCCGCGTTGGCGAAGGTTTGCTTGAGCACCTGCTCCATCGCTTGGCGGTTGATGTTGAGCTGGGCTTCGGTCTGCAGTTCGGTCCCGATCTCCACCTCGTTCTGGGCGCTGGCCCCAGTGAAGTTCTGGACGGAGACCTCACCCTTGATCTGGTTGGAGTGGGACATGGCCGAGCGTATTTTCTCGAGCGGCGGCGGCCCCGCGAATTTGACCGTCATCAGGGCTCCGCCCTTGAAGTCGATCCCGTATTTGAGCCCGCCATTCACAAATATGCTCGTGAAACCGGCCACGGTCAGCACCAGCGAGGCAATGATGAACGGCCACTTCTTGCCCAGGAAATCAAAATTCGTGTTCTTGAATAATTCCATCGAAACTTGCCGTGCTGGTGTTGTTCAATACTTTGGACACCAGCCTCCTCAAATTTGTTCCCACCTGGAAGTTCTCTCTGGAGAACTTTCCCTAAATGCTCAAAGCTTCCACCCGGCGGCGTCCGGAAAGCTCCCAGTCGAAGATGGTACGGGAGACGAAAACCGCGGTGAAAATGTTAGCGATCAGACCGATTGTCAATGTTACCGCAAATCCCTTCACCGGACCTTCACCGAAGAGGAAAAGGAACGCGCAGGAGACGACGGTGGTTACGTGAGTGTCGACGATGGTCCACCAGGCCTTATTGAAGCCGGTATCGACCGCCGCGATGACGCCTTTGCCGGCGCGCAACTCCTCGCGGATGCGCTCGAAGATCAGGACGTTCGAATCGACCGCCATACCGATCGTCAGGATGACGCCCGCGATACCGGGCAACGTCAGGACTGCATGGAGATACGAGATGGCGGCGAGCAGAATCACCGTATTCAGCGCGAGCGCGAGCACGGCATTTACCCCAGACCGCTTGTAGTACACCAGCATCACAATGATGACGGCCAACAAACCGGCGAGGCCGGCAACAAAACCTTCGTGAATCGAGTCGGCGCCCAGAGAGGGACCGATCGAGCGCTCCTCGTCGTAGCGGACGCTGGCCGGCAGCGAACCGGACCGGAGATAGCGGGCCAGATCGGTGGCTTCCTGCTCGCTCCCGAGATTGGTAATCCTTCCGGAGTCCTCGATTCGCGCCTGAATCGTGGCCACACTGACGATCTGGTTATCCAGAACCACCGCCAGGCGGTTCCCGATGTTGTCGCCGGTGTAACGGCCGAAACGCTTCCCGGCATCCGGCGATAGGGTGAAATCCGTCTCCCATTTACGGTACTCATCCTGGCCGGCTCGGGCATTGCGCATTTCGCGGCCGGAAATAACCGGAACCTTGCTCACGAGGTACCACTGCTCGCCTTCGGATCCACCTCGCGGAATCAGTTTATCCATCTTGGTACCCAACGGGAGAACGCCCCCGTGCTGGGCGAGAAGCGCGTCGCGGCTGGAGAAGGGGCCGTCTTTGACGTCGTCGATTTCAAGGACCGCCGCCGTGCCGATGAGTTCTTTCACGCGGGCAGGGTCATCCACGCCCGGGAGCTGGACAAGGATCTGGTAATCCGAACCGCCGCCATACTGCTGGACCGCCTTTTCGGCGAGGCCGAGCTGGTCGATGCGGTTGCCGATCGTGTCCATCGTGCGCTGGACCGTGTCGCGCTCCAGTCCGACGAGGTCGGTGGGCTTCAGCTTCATCGCATAGTCGGTGGTGTTGAGGGCCGTCAACAGGTAGGTGGGATAGCGCTCGCTCACCATGCTGCGGAACGCCGCGGTCTGCGTGATCGGCACGCCTTTGATGATGAGATCGACCTTGTTGGCATCGGCCAGGCTGTGCGGTTCCGTCACATCCATGCTGGCCCAGGTGATATTCTGCTTTTTCAGGTCTTCTTTAAGCCGGTCCATCGTCTGGTCGGCGTCGGCCTTCACGGCGTCCTGGACCTGGACGGTCATGACCAGGTGGCTCCCACCCTTGAGGTCGAGACCGAGGCGGATATTGTCCGTGAAATTCTGCTTCACTTCCGCCGACGACTTGGGGAAGCCGATGATGCCGTAGACACACAGCAGTATTGTCGCAACGATGACTACGCTACGGACTTTTACATTCTTCTTCATGGGAGTTTAGAGCCTGCTAATTGATAATCCTACTTCTTCGCGTCGCCAGAGACCAAGCTCGAAACCGAGCTCCGGGTCACCTGAATCTTGAGATTGTCCGGCTTCACACGCAATACCAGCGTGTCGTCGGGCTCGATGGCAACGATGGTTCCGACGATTCCGCCGCTAGTCACAACGACGTTGCCGTTCTGGAGCCCCGTCAACATCTTCTGCTGCTGCTTCCGCTGGCGCTGCATGGGAAGGAACAACAGGAAATAGAAGATGGCGAAAATCAGGAGGATGGGCAACATCATGCCCAGTTGGGAGCCGCCCGACGGCGTTTGCAGCAAAAGAAGATTTAGGATCACGTTGTGACCAACAAATGGAGGATCACCCTTCGTCTTTAGACGCGAGGCGAACACACCTCAAGTATTCTGGAAATGAACCTGATATTATAGCCTGCCTAATCCCGCGCATGATGTCAAGGTACCGATGAATGTTGTGGCGGGTTGCCAGCACGGCATATAAAATCTCCCCGGACTGGAACAGATGGCGAAGGTATGCTCGGGAGTATCTGGTACAAGTATAACACTGGCAATTTTCGTCCAAAGGGCGCTCATCATCCTTATATCGCGTGTGTTTGATGATCACCCGGCCTCCGGAGGTGAAAAGGTAACCGTTTCGGGCATTGCGGGATGGCAGGACGCAATCCATCATGTCCACGCCTCGCGCGACGTACTCCGGCAACTCGGCGGGCATCCCCACCCCCATGGCATAACGCGGGCGCGAGCGGGGCAGGATGTCCTCGGTCGCTTCCACCACTTCCATGCTGAGCGGCCGGGGTTCGCCGACCGAAAGGCCCCCGATGGCGTAGCCGTCGGCCTCCAGTTCGACCAGCGCCGACGCGCATTCCCGGCGAAGATCCGGGAACATCGAACCCTGCACGATCGGAAACAGCGCATGCCGGGTCGGGCTTTCCGCAATCCTGCCGCGGAAATGGCTGTAAGCCTGGCGCGCCCACCGCACGGTGCGGTGCATGCTTTCCCGCGCGTATTCGTGGCTGACGGGGTACTCCGGGCACTCGTCGAGAACCATCAGGATGTCGCTGCCGTACGCCAGTTGCACATCTACCGTGGATTCAGGGGTGAACGTGTGGAGATCGCCGTTCAGGTGAGACTGGAAGAGCACTCCTTGATCGGTAATCTTCCTCAGGCCGCTCAGGCTGAAGACCTGGAATCCGCCGGAATCCGTCAGGATTGCGTTCGGCCACGACATGAACCGGTGCAGTCCTCCCAGTTTGCGGATCAGTTCGTGCCCCGGCCGCAGATAAAGATGATACGTGTTGGCGAGCAGGATGCGAACGCCCAGGTCCTCCGCCAAGTCTCGCTGCGTCAAGCCTTTAACCGTGGCCTGGGTTCCCACCGGCATGAAAACCGGGGTCTCGATAGTGCCGTGTGCGGTATGCAGGAGCCCCGCCCGGGCGCGGGTAGACGGGCACTCCGCCACCACTTCGAAAGAGATCTGCCTCAACCCTAGATTGTAAAGGCTGGCGCGCCACGGCGTCCCCGGAATGGCAAAGTCAAAACCGGGCAGGCCAGGAGGCCTGCCCCACTTGCGCTGGTCGGTCTTCCTGTCGGTCCAGGGCCCGGGTGGCGACGCACTTTATCGTACAGGCCAGCCCCAAGCTACTGAAGTCACAGTATGTTCAGCGCGCCCCTTCCGGCGTATTTTCGAAATAGCAGGCGTAGGAGGGGGTCCGTGAAGGCGAGATATGCGCGAACTGCAGCCAGGCTGGCCTTGGCCCTGTGTCTGATCGCCACGGCCGGCATCGCAAAGAACAAGAAGGACAAGAAGAGCGACCCGGACGAGATTGGCAATCGCGACGTCGGCAAGGGCGTCAATTTCTACTCCCTGGAAAAAGAGATCGCCCTTGGCAAGCAGATGGCCCAGGAAGTCGAGAGGCAGGCCAAGATCGTGGACGACCCGGTGATCGCCGAGTACGTGAACCGCATCGGGCAAAACCTGGTGCGCAACTCGGACGCAAAGGTGCCGTTCACCATCAAGGTGGTGGACTCCGAGGAGGTCAACGCGTTCGCGCTGCCCGGCGGCTTCTTTTTCGTCAACACCGGCCTGATTCTCAAAGCGGACAATGAGGCGGAGTTGGCGGGGGTCATGGCCCATGAAATCGCGCATGTTGCGGCGCGGCACGGCACCCGGCAGGCAACCCGGGGAGAACTGGCCAATTATGCCACCCTGCCGCTGATCTTTATGGGCGGCTGGGCTGGCTACGCAATCTACGAGGCATCCGGCGCCATCGTTCCGCTTGGATTCCTGAGATTCTCCCGCGCCTTCGAAGCGGAGGCGGATCACCTGGGCCTGCAATACATGTACAAGACCGGTTACGATCCGACGGCTTTCGTGGACTTCTTCGAAAAGCTCGAAACCCTGGAAAAGCGGAAGCCGGGCGCGCTCTCCAAGGTCTTTTCCACCCACCCGATGACCGATGACCGCATCCAGGCCGCCCAGAAAGAGATTCAGAACGACCTGCAGCCGCGCGAAGAATACGTCCTGAATACTTCGGAGTTCATGGATGTGAAGGGGCGGCTGGCAAGCCTCGAAAACCTACGGAAGCCGGAGGAGAAGGGCGATGACGGCCATCCTACCTTGCGGCGGCGGGAAGGCAGCGGAACATCCACCGATTCGGACGGCAATCCGCAGAAGACGGACACGGACGAGCGTCCGACCTTGAAGCGGCGAAATTAGACGGACGGACTGCGCGCTTTGCGGTTGATTTTCGACCTCTCGCCGGAAGACCCGGCCTCGCTGGCCGCGGCAGTATTGGCCATGGTGGCGGTCGCCGGCCTTGCCGCGTGGAACCCGGCGCGCCGCGCGGCGTCCGTCGATCCCGCCGTGGCACTCCGGGCGGAGTGAGCCCGGACTGCCCGGTGACGCCGAAAAACGAATATGCCATGATCTGTGCATGCAACCAGGACCTCCGCCCTCCATCCAGGTGCCCCGGATAGACGGCCGGTCGGTGACCGCGGCCAGTCTCTGCGTGATGGCCTTATTCTTCGATGGGTTCGGTTGGCTGCTCGCGATCGCCGGTATCGTGATGCTCCGCCGGGCCGTTTTCGACCGCTCCGCGAAATTGCTTCTGGCCGCCGTTGCCATCCTACCGAAGATCCTGTTCCTTGGGGTCCGGTCTCTGAACGCGCCGGCGGGTCTATCGTTCCCGATCGAACCCCAAAACCTGGCCACCTCGCCTGCGCTGTGGGCGTGGAGTATCTTCATGGCGGCATTCGGCATCTACCTCATCTTTATGCCCCAGGACTCCCCGCATGGACCGGACGCGCCCATCGAGCCGCCCCGGCGATCCATGTTGCTGGTTGGATTCGGTCTCGCGATGATCGCCGGCGGCGTTGCGGTGTTGCTCGGATTGACGGATGGCTTCCATCGAATCGATGGAGCGGGACCTGGCCGGTGGGCGCTCAGGCACGCCGCTCTGGGCAATGTGGCGGTGTTCTCGGGTAGCGAACTGGGCCTCATCGATGTGGCCGAGCGTCACCAAACCCATGGGGGCTCCAGTTACGACGTGGGAGTAGCCCTGGCTGACGGCCGGTCGTTTTCCCTCAACACGAAAAACTTCGGCGCGCTGGAAGAACTCCGGAGATTTGCCACGACGGCGAACCTGCCGAAGGGTAAGGTACGCATCGTGCGTAGCAATGGCGAGCGCTGGATCAACGGCACTTCGGGAGTCACTCTGAAAGACTGCGCCGGAAGGTACGAACTGGCGGACAACAAGACCCGCTCGCGCAGCACGCTCGAGTTCTGGCTGGATGGCGACCGCCTGAATGGTAAGGAGACGGTGGCGGATCCCGTGGGCAGACACGTCCGGGTGCTGCGGAATATCAAGGTGAACGAACTCGGCGACGTGGAGTTCCAATCCGCGCCGTACGTCGAGGCGTCGCAAACGGAGAAGGCCGGGAAGCTGGCGCTTTCGTTTAGATGGTCGCCCGATGGCGAAACGGGACGATTCGTGAAGAACGGGTTCGAAACCGGGCTACAAAAATATTCGAAGCAGTGAGCGCTTCTACTCACTCCGTAAGACCGTCATTGGGTCCGTGCAAATCGCTCGTCGCGCCGCGATCTGGATGGCGAGAAACGTGACCGCGGCGTTCGCAGGGCTTACGTCTCACGTCATCTGATGGCGCCGATTGGCCAGAGATCCGCGAACTCCGCGGGGAGCACGCCGAGAATCTTGCTCATTTCGCCAGGATCGAGTTCCTCGAGCATCACTTCGAAAACAGCTCGCGTGACGCGCACCGGATCGATTTGCGGGTCGTTCCGGAACTGATCGCGGACGCGCGCCAGAAATTCATCTCTATGCATCTTTTCCGGTTTGCCCACGGGATCCCAACCCTCATAGTAGATGCCACGTATCAACATCGGCATCTGAGCGCCAAGATGGGATGCTTCGATTACCGGCAGCCTGTCGCGTAAGGTGTGGAGTACGGACCTCAGGGCCAGATATGCGGGATGGGGCTCCTCCCACCCGAGTGGTCGCATAATCTCCCGAAGCCAGTGAAACGTTTTTTGGAGCGTCGTATCAAAAACATCGAGTTGAGACATAAAGTAGTCCTCCGCGGCCCGCTCTTTTCCCGGAGCAAATCGAGTTCCTACTGGCGCCAGTGGGTGACCAGGCAACGGCTGAACCAGTTCAGGGCGAGTCTTGAAACCTCTTCGAGCGCCCCGGGTTCTTCGAACAGGTGAGTTGCCCCCGGGACAATAGAAAGGCCTTTGGCGCAGCGCATCTGCGCCAGGGCCTTTCGGTTCAGGTCGATCACCGGAGAGTCCTCCCCGCCGACAATTAACAGAGTGGGGCATGCTACCCGTCGTAACCCGGCGCCAGCCAGGTCCGGCCGGCCGCCTCGCGAAACAACAGCGCCCACTGCGTCCGGTATTTCGGCGGCTGCGATCAGGGCCGCGGCGGCTCCGGTACTTGCTCCAAAGAAGCCCAACGGAAGGTCCCGTGTTGCCGGGCCGCACCGCACCCAATCTGCCGCTTCTTGAAGACGGCCGGCGAGAAGCTCGGTGTCGAACCGCAGACGGCTGGTCCGCCCGTCGACTTCTTCTTCGGCCTCAGTCAGCAAGTCCAGAAGTAGCGTCGCCAGACCGCCCTGCTGGAGGGCGCCAGCGACATACCGGTTCCGGGGACTGTACCGGCTGCTGCCGCTTCCGTGCGCAAATACGACGATACCGGCCGCCTCCGCCGGGATGACCAGATCTCCCGATAATCCGACAGGCGGAATCTTTACCGCCTCTTCCGTGATTGTTTGAGCCATTTCTATGACACCCCCGATGTCAGTGAACGTGGAGCCGCGCGGCGCGCTCGAGCAGTGCCCGGACCTCGTCGTCGGACGTCTGCGGGAACTCCTGATACCAGATCCCTACGGCCTGGAACGGCTCCGGCGTTTCGGCGCATACGATCTGGTCGACGCGCTCCCGAAAGTCCTCGCAGGCTTCGGGTGCCGCCACTGGAACCGCCACGATGACCTTGTCCGGGTGACGCGCATACACCGCGCGGGCCGCGGCCAGCATGGTGGCACCCGTTGCCAACCCGTCGTCCACCAGGACTGCATTCCGTTGCTCGACCGGTTGAGGCCTCCTCCCGTCCCGATAGAGAGCTTCCCGGCGTGCGATTTCCCGTAGCTCCCGTTCGGTTACACGCTCGATTGCGGCGGGCGGAATTCGCAACCGCTCGATGACGGAATTGTTCAGTACCCGGACGCCGCCGCTCGCAATGGCTCCCATGGCAAGCTCTTCATGGCCCGGGACACCAAGTTTTCTGACCAGGAGTATGTCCAGATCTGCATGAAAGGCCTCGGCGATTTCGAAGCCGACGGGTACGCCGCCGCGGGGAAGCGCAAGAACCAGGATGTCGCGCTCACGAATGGCTCGCTTGAGCCGGTCCGCCAGGACCCGGCCCGCTTCGGCCCGATCGAGAAAGAGAGGTGGCTCCCACATCGGTGCACAACCGGAAGCAGGATATGCTTCCCGGCTTGAGATGTGCAGGTAGACCGCCAAAACTGCCTGCCGCGCGGCCGCCCCCGGCCGGCCGCGATTGCTGCCGCCCGGCGCGTCGGGCTAAGATCGAAGAATCCGTGAACTACACCAACCCCGGCCCGTTTCACCCCTCCGGTAAGAGCTACCGCTTCACCGTCCTGCTGTTCGCCGCACTGATGGCCTTCGGCAGTTACTTCGCTTATGACAGCGTGGGTGCCATCGAGACCACGCTCATCCAGGTCTTTCACACCAACCGTGCGGCCATCGGCAGCATGTACTCGGTCTACAGCTTCGCGGCGGTGTTCGCCGTACTTGGCGGTGGCATGCTGATCGACCGGGCGGGAGTGCGCCGCGCCAGCATGGTTTTCTCGTGTCTGGTCGTCGTCGGGGCGGCGATTGTGGCCTGGGCCCCAAACCTGCCGGCGATGTACTTCGGCCGCATCGTCTTCGGCATGGGGTCCGAATCGATGATCGTGGCCCAGAGCGCCATCGTGGCCCGCTGGTTCACCGGTAAGGAACTGGCGCTGGCCTTCGGCATCACCCTGACCGTCAGCCGTCTGGGAACGCTGTTCTCCTTCAACGCCGAAGAGTTGCTCGCGAACCGGATGGGCTTCCGTGGAGCGCTCTGGGTAGCGGCGGCCCTGTGCGTGATCAGCCTGGCGGCCAACTGGATCTACACCGTGATGGACCGCCGGGCCGAACCCATTCTCAATCTTCCCAAGGCCGGCGCCGGCGACCAGATTCGGTGGGCCGATATCGGCAAGTTCACCTCCTCGTACTGGTTCGCGGTAGGGATCTGCGTGGCCTTCTACTCGGCAATTTTCCCGTTCACCGCCCTCTCCACCGATTTCTTCCACGATAAATGGGCCCTTCCGATGGCCAGCGGCGCGGGCCTGAGCTTCCTCGGCGGCGTGTTCTACAACGTCACGCACATGTTCTCGACCGCGCAGGGCACGACCTCGATTATCATCACCGCGTCGATGTTCCTGGCGCCGTTCGCCGGGCGCCTGGCCGACCGGATCGGCAGACGCGCCACCCTCATGGTGGTGGGGTCGGTGCTGATGGTGCCCGCGCACCTGATCATGGGGATGACGCATATCGACCCGGTGTACCCGATGATCGCTCTGGGGGCCGCCTTCGTTCTGGTTCCGGCCTGCATCTGGCCCTCGGTGCCGCTCATCGTCGATGAAGCGCGCGTGGGTACGGCGTTCGGTCTCATGACGGCGTGCCAGAACGTCGGTCTGCTGGCCTTCCCGTATTTCAATGGAACCTTGCGCGACACCACCCACGGCTACACCGCCAGCCAGATTATGTTCGCGTCGCTGGGAGTTCTCGGGCTGGTCTTCGCTCTGCTGCTGCTGCGCGCCGACCGTCGCGCGGGCGGACGCCTGGAGCGCGCCGGGTAGGGCCAGGCGCAGTCCTCAAGCGTATCGCCGCGTCATTTTCGCGCAGAACTCCGCAAATTGGCGGATGTCCACCGGCGGGCTGGTGTAATGCTCCACCACTCCCTGCGAAGGCGGGGTGAAACAGAATGTGAGGGTCACGTCGAACGGCTCGAGCAGGCGCATCTGCCGGTCGAACCACGCCTCGGCGCCGGGCCGGTGGCTGTCGGCCCAACTCAACCCGGTACGCAGGTACTTCACACCCAGTTCTTTCAATTGGTCTACGGCATTCTCCAAGCGGTGGTCTTCGAAATGGAACCACTGGCAGATCCCCATTTCGGGGGTGTACTCCGAAAATAGCGGAAACGCGCGTTTGCGCGAGCCATCTTCGCGAAGAAGGCCCATGTAGAAGTGCCGGTAGTAGGAAGAGCCCTCGGCCTCGCGGTGGCGCGTGGTGGCCGGCCAGGCGCGCGGCAGGTCGTAGAGGCTGTACCAGTGAATTCGCTCCACGCGGCCGAGCAGCAGTTCGGCGCTCCGCTTGAGCCCGAACTCCTGCACCTCCTCGGCGCCGAAGGTGGAAACCCCCACCTCGGAAACCCACACCGGCAGGTCGCAGACGGCTTCGATTTCCGCCAGCTTCTCGGGCCACTGGTCGATCGTCCAGTGATTCCAGTCCAGCGGAAATCCGTGCACGGCCACGACGTCCACCTGCTGCAGAACGCACTGCCCCTGCATGTTCCGGATGAAGTCCGGATCGATCGGCGAGATTCCGCCCAGCACGCGCCGCAGGCCCGGCTTTTCGGCTTTGACGGCCTGGGCTGCGAGTTTCGTCATCTCCGCGAAAATGCTCCAGTCTTGATCGATGCCGAAATCCCAATGCGAGAGATTGTTCGGCTCGTTCCAGAGCATTACGGCTTCAACCACGTGAGATCCTCCCCATTCACACCGCCCTCTCCGCGCCTGCAGATGTAGACCTCTTCTTCCGGGTGATCGACGATTTCAAAACCTGCCGAACGCAGCATCGCTTCGGCGCAACCCCGATTCGGGATCCACCAGTTGGTCGGGTCGTGCGAATAGCGGTGCTCCACGAAGTGCAGCACCGGATAACCCGGCTCGGCGAACACGTCGGTCTGCCAAAAGTGATAGTCCTTCTCGAGTTGCGGGACCTCGCTGCTGCCGCGCTGAAGCGACTGGAAAACCAGCATGTCTTTGGCAACGTGCTCGTGGAGCAGGTCGAGCGCCAGCAGAGGGTAGCGCAAGTGATACAGCACGCCCATGAAGAGCACCAGGTCGAACTTCTCCCGCAAGTCGGGGAGTTGATAGACCGACATGCGGCGGAATTCAATCGCGACATCGGACACTTCGGCGGCAAAGCGCGCCTGGGCGAGGTAATCCTCGTCGAGGTCGATCCCGACCACACGCGCGGCGCCGCGGCGCTTCATTTCGATGGAGTAGAATCCCGCGTTGCAGCCGATATCCAGCACCGTCTTTCCGGAAAGGTCGCACGGGATCGCCTGCGCGAAATTGCGATATTTACAGGAGGGATAGTCGCCCAGGAAATGCTCGGGCGCGGTCTGGACCCCGCGAAGGTTGATGTTCTGGAACCAGTTCCCCAGCTCGCGAACGCGCTTTTCGATTTCCGCGGCGGTCATCGGCGGATTCATACGACGTTGCTCCCCGAATGGGCCAGGCGGGCAGGCTGCGGTTCGGCCTCGTTGTTCAGCAGGCGCATCGCTTCGCGGTAGCCCTCGAGCGTGCCGACATCCACGTAACGCGTCCCTGCGCGCACCCCTGTCGCCTTGCCGCCGCGCGCCAGATACTCGTTCACCAGCGTGCCGATGTACTCGTCGCGGCGCGCGCGCTCGCACCAGAGGTCGTACAGATCCGAGAGAACCGTGGCGGGCATCTTGAACGCACCCCACACCCAGTGCGCCGGCGGAGCCTGACGCTTCACGTGGATCCGGATTACGCGCCCATCGGGATCGGTTTCAACGACATCGAACAATTCGGGACGGCTCACCGGGAACAGCAGGAACGAGAGATCCCCGTTGGGCAGCGCGCGCAAGCCGTCTTCCGGAAACCAGAGCGTGTCCGGCAGCCCCACCATCACAGTCTCCGAGGAGTGGATCAGCGGCAGCGCGCGGAAGATCGCGTCGCACAACCCGAGGGGCTGCGGTTGTACCGCGTAGCAAATGGCCGCGGAATAGGCCTCGCCGGCGTAGTATTCCAGGATGTCCGATTTACCCGGGGAGATGACGAAACAAATCCGCGTCGCACCCGCTACCGCCAGGCGCTCGACGAGGTACTCGCTCACCGCGCGCGGCCGCTCCATTTCGCCATCCACCCGGCAGCCCAGCGGCAGCAACTCCTTCGAGAATGCCAGCGGCTGAATTCTGCTTCCCCGCCCCGCTGCCGGAATGATCCCCCACATCATCAGTGCGCCGCCTCCTCCGCGGTTTCCGCCGCATCGCACGTCGATTCAAATATGCTTTCCAGTTGCCTGGCCCGAATGTCCGACGTGTGATGCCGCATCACTCTCTCCCTGGCCGCGGCGGCAATGCGCCGCAACTCTTCCGGCGAACGCGCCAGCGCCGCCATCGCATCCTCGGTCGTGCGCGCCAGCAGGATTTCCTTCTCCGGCTCGAAGAACTCGCCGATGCCTTCCCAGATGTCGCTTAACACCGGAACTCCGCAGGCCGCGGCCTCGAACAGCCGCCCGGACGGGCAGTAGCCCATCTCCGCCATGGCCCGTCTGGTGACGTTCAGGGTGAGCGGTGACGAGCAATAGAACGCGCAATGGTCCGCCGGAGGTACGTGCCGCACGAAATAGATGTTCGGCTGCCAGGGGAACGTGCCATCGTACTGCGCACCGCCAACCAGAAACCGGCGGGAAGGCATGCGCCGGGCGGGCTCCACGAAGAGCGCGTTGAGGGCCGCGTTTCGGTCCTCGGCGTACGTGCCCAGGTAGGAAAAGTCGGCCCGATAGTTTTCGTCGACGGGCTCGGGCCGGTGCACCGCGGGGTCCACATGGCCGTACAGCGGCGCCACGCGCACGGCTCCCAGTTTGGTCTTCAGTTCGTCGAGAGCGCGGCCGCCCGTGTAACTCAGGACGAGATCGAACCCGCGCAGTCCCTCCGCGCCGATGTACGCGACGTCTTCACCCCGGCTCAGCCGGCTTAAAGTCACCCCGGTGTCCAGGTCATAGAAAACGCGCAAGGCTTGCGAATCGAGAACCAGCGCCGTAGCCGGCAGGGCATCCGGGCAATACGAGGTCACCATGGCGACGTCCGCTTCGGCCACGGCGCGGCGGGCCAGCGGGAGCCCTTCAGCCCAGTCGGAATAAAGGTGCAGCGTGCCGCCCGGGAGCTCGTGCAAGTCGCGGAACGCGGCATAGTATGGCAGGTCGCGTTCGAAGAAGGTTACCTTGTGGCCGAGCCGCGCGAGCGCGCCGCACATGCCGCGCCAGAGCGTAGCGTGGCCGTTTCCCCACGAAGAACTGACGGAGAGCCCGAAGATCGTGAGCTTCATACGGGCCTCCGCGACCACAGGACGTCGGGCTCGAAAGTGCCGGTGTCGTTCACCCGCTGAATGCGGACAGCATTCTCAGCAAGGCCTACGACCGACACCGACGCCGGCGCAATTTCGATGCGGTGGAACAGGTCGAGCGGAGCGCCCAGGAAGTGGGCGATCGCCGACTTGATCACGTCGCCGTGGCTAACCACCGCCACAACCTGCTCGGGATGGCGCCGGCGCAGGCACTCCAGTTCAGTGATGATCCGCGCCTGCGTTTCCAGCATCAATTCTCCCCCAGGCGGGCGCGTCACGCTGCGCAGCGCGTTGAAACGCCGCCACTCCGCCTGCCCGTCCAATTCTTCGAAGCTCGAACCCGCCCATTCGCCCACTTGCACCTCACCCAATGCCTGGCTGCACAGAACCGGCAGTCCCAGCGGGTGGGCGATCGCTTCCGCCGTCTCGATCGCCCGTTCGAGCGGGCTGCTGTAGATCGCGTTCAGCGGCGCTCGCTCCAACCTCGCCGCCAGTAGAGACACCTGCTGCCTCCCGCTTGCATTCAGGTGCACGCCGGGCAGCCACCCCGTTATGGTTCTTCCGACCGCGTCTGTTTCGCCGTGCCGGATGAGCAAACAAATGGTCATAAGCTTCCTGGTAGTAGCGCTCCAGTTGCGCTGCGCGGCATTGCGGCGTGTGCCCGGCTAAAACCGCGGCCCGGGCTCTGGCGCCGATTGCCGAGCGCTCTTCGTCCGAGATGTCGAAAAGATACCGGAGCACGTCCTCGGAGGAATCGGCGAGCAGGATCTCGCGGCCCGGCTGAAACAGCGTGTCGATCCCGTCCCAGCGATCGCTGATGATGGGAACGCCGCAAGCGCCGGCTTCGAAGAGCCGCACGCTCGGCGAATATCCCGCCGCCACCATGCCAGTCCGCGTAATATTCAGCGTGAACCTCTGGGCCGCATAGAATTTCCGATGCCGCGCCGGTTCGAGGTGAATGGTGCGCTCCACATTCTGCGGCCATTTCACCGTTTCCGGATACATCGGTCCGGCCACGGCGAAGCTGCCCGCGGGCAAGCGGCGCGCGGGTTCCAGCAGCAGCCGTTCGAGCGCCGGTTGACGGTCCGGGCTGTAAGTGCCCAGATACCCGAGGTCCCAACGGTGCTCCCGTCTTTCCGGAAAATACTGGTTCGGATCCACGGAGCAGTACAGCACCCGGGCCATGCGCGCGCCGTAGCGGAGTTCGAGTTTGACCAGCGTTGGGCCCCCGGTGAACGAAAGGTACAGGTGGAAGCGCGGGATCAGGCTCAGCGACTGGTAATCGCAGGCGCCGGCATCGAGATGCGACATAGTCACGGGCGTATCGATGTCGTAGAACGCCGTGACCCCCTTCGCCACGGACGTGACCCACTGCCCCACCTGAATGCCCTGCGGCACGAACGAGCCGACGATGACGAGGTGCGCGCGGCTGACCTCCGGTTCGAAGCGCGCCAGTTCCGAAACGTCGCTGTACAGCTCGACGCGCGCGCCCGGCGGCGAAGGTTGGTCGCGATTCCCGGCGTACCAGGGGACGTCACGCTCGAGGAAAAGGATGCGGTGGCCCCGGGCCGACAACCCGCGGATCAGGCCGCGATACGTTGTCGCGTGGCCGTTCCCCCAGGACGAGGTGACCGAGAGGCCAAGCATCACGATGTCGAGCGTGGGCGCGGTCGTCATATCCCAACCCCCATACAAGCGCCGTCGAGAACGGCCTCGAGTTGAGCCGCGCGATGCTCGTAAGTGTGACCCGCGAGGACCCGGCGGTAAGCCGCCCGGCCGACTTCGGAAGCGCGCCGCGGGCTGAGCCCCTCGATGTGTCCCAGAACCTCCGCGCCGTCGCGAGCCACTAACACTTCCTTACCCGGCTCCAGGAACTCTTCGATGCCTTGCCAGGAATCGGTGATGATGCAGGCCGCGGCGCCCGCCGCCTCGAAGACGCGCGTCGCGGGTGAATAGCCGTAACTGGCCATGCTTTCGCGCGAGATGTTCAGCACGGCGCGCGGCGAGCAGTTAAAGGCATTGTGAATGCGCGTGAAGACATGATCGATCCAGGTGACGTTCGGCGGCATCGACTTAGAGCCCCATCCGGCGCCGCCCAACAGGAATCGCTTCCCCCGCGAAGCCTCGGCCGGCCGCAGGAAAAATTCCTCCACCCGCGCTTCCCGATCCGGCAGCCGGTTCCCGAGAAACGACAGGTCGGCGGCAAAGCGCTGCTCGCCGGGAACCGGGAAGTGCGTCTCCGGATCGAGCGCATTGTAGATCGGTACGCAGTCCCGGGCGCCGAGTTCGCGGTACGCTTTCACCACCGGCGGACCGCCTCCATACGTCAGGATCAGGTCGTAACGGGGGATGAGTTCCGCGAACGGATCGGAGGGGTTTTGCCGCACGCGGTCCAGCGTGGCAGGCGCATCGACATCCCAGAACGCAACGAACCGGCCGGGGGCCTTCAAATCCGGAACCGCGCGCTCGAGCAGTTGATCGAATACACCCACCCCGCTCGCTTTCACGACCAGGTCGGCCTTAGCGGCTCGCTCCAGTGCCGCCGAAACGGCCGACTCGTCGCCCCCGGGGTACACCACCACCTGCGCCCAGGGCGGATCCTCGATATCGCGATGCTGCTGGCGCTCGTACGCGTCGGGCTCGAAAAATGTCACGCTGTGGCCGCGGGCGTGGAGCGCGCGGATGATACCGCGGTAGTAAGTTGCCGCCCCGTTCCAGTAGGCGGACACCAGGCTCGAGCCGAAGAACGCGATATTCATGAACAGGTCTCCGTGGCGAAAAAGCGGGGTGATTCGATGGAGCGATAGATCTGCAACAACTCGTCCACACGGTGCGCACACGTGTGGCGACGGCGGATCGTCGCGAGACCGCGGCTCCGCAGCCGGTGCGCCAGGTTCGGGTCCGACAGAATGGATTGCAGGCGCCGCTGCATCTCGCGTCCGTCGGCAGCGACCAGGTAATCCTCTCCCGGCGTGAACAGTCCTTCGCAATCGTTCCACGGCGCCGATACCAGCGGGATGCCGCAGGCCAGCGCCTCGAACGGGCGGATCGTCGGAATCCCGGGTAATTGCGCGGCGTAAGGACGGCGCGGCACGTGGATGGTGATGCGGAACTGCGCGAACACTTCGGGCACGCGGTAATTCGGTAACCAGCCGCCGTATTCGATACCGGCGCCGGCCAGCATTTCGAGTGCGTGCTCGGGATACCGCACGCCATAGACGCGCGCCCGCAGCCCCAGCGCTTTTACCGGCTCCACCAGGAATTCTCGGAGTTCCTGCTCGCGCTCGCCGTCGCCCCAGTTGCCGATCCAGACGAGGTCGCCGGTGGCAGGCACTCCCGGAGTCCCGCCCGCCTTGAATACCCGGACGTCGGCGGCTTCGTGCCAGGTCCACGCCTGCCGCACCCACCCGGCGGCGAGGTAGATTTCGCGAATCGCATTGCCATAAACGAGAGCGCCATCGTACGAGCGCAGGTCGTAGCGTGCCATGGTCTCCGGGGCGGTCACGCTGCGGTGGTGAGTGTCGTGAAACAGCACGCGGCAGTGATCGTTCGCCGCCCGGTAAGCGCCGATGCGCGTCACGAGATCGTGATCGTTCCATTCGTGCACGAGAACCAGGTCCGCTCCTGCCAGGGCGCGTTCGAGATTGAGGCTCTCCGCGCGATAGAACTCGCTCCGCAGATTGGGAAATGCCGCGTGGAAAGCGTCGATGGCGCCTGCCCCGTGGTCACGCAACAGGTTTTGCAGGCTCCAGCCGTTCTCCGGCTCGAAGATCCGCAATTCGTGGCCGCGCGCCATCAACTCCGCGGCAATGCCGCGCAGAAAATGAGCGTTGCCGTGGTTCCAATCGGAGATCAGCGAGTGGGTGAAGATTACGATACGCATGCGCTCTCCGGCTGGCATAGCGCCTTCAAATAACAGGACTCGTAGGCATGGGCCATTCGCTCTGGGCTGAATTCCAGGGCACGGCGGCGCGCACGCGCCCCGAGGTCACGGCAGGATTGCGGATGCGCCGCGAGTTGCGTCAACGTTTCCGACCATGCAGCCGGATCTCCCGGCGGCACGAAGATAGCCGCATCCTCCCAGATCTCGCGGAAGCTCGGTATGTCGCTCAAGACCAAAGCGCAGGCGGAGAGGCCCGCTTCGAGAACCGAGAGGCCGAACGGCTCATATCGCGCAGGCGAAGCATAGACCGACGCCAGCCCGTACCACTCCGCCAACCCCGGAAGGTTGAGCTTCCCGAGAGGTCTGCATCCGCCGAGTTCCATGGAGGCACCGTCCGGGCTTCTGCTCTCGCCCGCAACGAAGACGGGACACGGCAGGGAGTCCGCGATTCCGGCAAGCAGGCCGATGTTCTTGCCCTGATCCCAGAGGCGGCCGGCGGTCAGTATGTAGGGCTCTTTCGGTAAGGGGCGAAAGAGAGCGGCGTTCCGGCCGTTGGCGATCACCATGCCGCGTGAGAGCGGGCCGTAATTCTGCTCCAGCGCTCGCAGCATGAATGCGGAGGGCGCAGTCACCAGGCGCGCGGACCTCAACGCACTCGTCACCGTTTCGCTGTAGCGACGCCACGATTCGGGTGCAGGCTCGCCGTGAACCGCGCGCCACCAGGAGAGCACGCAGGAATGCGCCGTCAACACTGAGGGAGCGCTCCATTCAACCGCTCCGTGGCCGTAGGAGTTGAGGTGGATGACGTCGGGCGTGAACCGTGCCTCCAGTTCCCGCAGCCAGGCTCCGGAGGCTTCTACGTCCTGCCAGGGATCGTTCATCCACTCGAGCTGGAACTCGCTCTGGAACAGGTGGAGGTTGGGAATGCGGGCGGCGTCCTCCACCTGCGCGGAAGACGCAAGACCGCCCATCGTGGCGAGCACCACCTCGGTCCCGTGGCGTCCCAGTGCTTCGGCGAGTTCGAGCGCAAACGTCCAGACACCACCCACGGTATCGGCCGTCACCAGGACCGTTTTGACGGAAGTCGTCTCAATCATTGCAGGCGGAAATCGTCTCCAGTGCAATTAGCGATTGCGGCTGCCGCTCCTGTATATCGCTGAACTCGGTAAAGTGATTCAGGTAATGTTCGTGAGCGCGCTCCCAGGCACGGTCATCCGGCGCGCCCCACCGGAGCGTGTAGTCCGGCGAACCCGGATACGCGAAGAGTGGAACGGGCTTGTTGGCCCACACGCCCGAAGCCTGCAACCGCTGCCTCCACGCTTCGACGGCGTACGGATCGTCCGCTTCCGAGGCGAGCAGGTTCGCCTGCACGAAAGGAACGAACTGCCGCGCGTAAATCAGGCGCTCCGTCAATTCATCCGTTGAGAGTTTGCACTTCTTCTCGAGAACTTCGCGCCCTTTTTCGGTGATGCTCTCGACCCCGGCCTCGATCGACACGCACCCTCCGCGGCCTGCCAGTTCGATGCTTTCGCGGCTCCAGAGATCGATCCGCGTCTGCATGCCGAACTTGATCCGGCGCGCCGCGAGCAGTTCCAGCACGTCTTTGAACGGGAGGAAGATCTCGTCGATGAAGTAGACGTACTCGATGCCTTGCGCGATCAGGCCGTCCAGTTCCGCCTGGATTGCCGCCAGCGGACGGCGCCGGAAATCGCTGCGGAAGTTGTCCTTGGCGCAGAAGGTGCAGTGATAAGGGCAGCCGCGCGACACCTCCATCTCGGCCCCGGAGCCGCTCGGAATCGCCTCGAACCGGTGATGATGGTGCGAATGCCGCTCGATGGAGTCGCGCCCCCACGTAAGGGCCGGCAGCTTCGCCATATCCGAAGCGTGCGGCCCGCCGTTCACCCGGACGGCGCCGTGATCGCGAAAGCAGATGGAGTGCTGCCGGCTCCAACTGGCCGCCAGCGCCGGAAGGATCTCCTCGCATTCACCGAGAACCACCGCGTCCGCATTTAGCTTTTTCAGGGTGGCCGCCGGCGTGGTAGACGCGTGCGGACCCACGATCACAAGCCTTCCGGCCACATCCCGAATCGCATCCGCCACTTCCATGGGCACTCGCAATTCCGGTGGCGCACAGCGCCAGAACAGATAACTCGGCGCCGTGGTCAACACGGTAAAATCCGGCCGGAATGCCGTGAGGGATTGGCGGATCGCTTCGAGCGAAAGCGCGTCGAGTTGTCCGTCGAGGATTTGGACCTCGTGGCCTTCGCGTTCCAGCAGCGCCTTCGAGTAACCGAACTCCAGCGGCAGGTGCGGCTCCCTGCACCCGAAATAGATGCTGCCTTCGAAACTCCAAGGCGGATTAATGAGCGAATACTTCATAGATCGCTCCAGATACAGCCATTTGCCGTCCTGCCGCGCGGCCGCGCGATTCCAGAAGCCAGCGATAGAGCCGTTCCACGCCCTGCCGGACGTTCACCTTGGGGGCCCAGCCAGTGGCCGCTTTGAACTTCCGCGTGTCGGAAACGTAGTAGCGCTGATCGCCGGATCGCCAGTCTTTCCACCGCAGGTTGGGCTTCGAGCCCCCGACCGCAGCAATGATCTCCATCAACTCCAGCAGGCTTGCCGTATTTCCCAGTCCGCCGCCGATGTTGAATGCCTGTCCCGCCAGCGTGTGGCTGTTGGATTGGGCTAGAAGAAACGCGTCCACCAGGTCGTCTGCGAATAGCAGATCCCTCACCTGCATGCCGTCGCCATATATGATGATGGGCTTCTCTTCGATCGCCCGAATCAGGAAGTGCGCCACCCATCCTTGATCCTCCGTGCCCATCTGATGGAGTCCGTAGATGCAGCTCATCCGGAACACCAGGGCTGGGATGCCGAAGGTGCGGGCATAATCCAGCACGTACTGATCGGCAGCTCCTTTCGAGCAGCCGTAGGGGCTGTGAAAATCGAGCGGGCGCTCCTCGTTGATACCGGCGCGCGTGACGGCATCGAGCGGCTGGTAGCGAGTGCAGTTGGCTTCGAGCGCCAGGTCGGCCAGCGCCCCGTAAACCTTATTCGTGGAGGTGTAAATCAGGGGAGGCGGGTATTCCTGCGTGCGGATCTCCTCCAGCAGGTTCACGGTGCCGCGAACGTTCACCTCGAAATCGTGAACCGGATCGAGCAGGCTGCTGGTGACCGCCACTTGCGCCGCGAAGTGAAAGACCTGGTCGGCTCCGCGCACCGCGCCATGAAGTGCCTGACGGTCGCGAACGTCGGCCACCTCTACCCGCAGGCGGTCTCCGTGCCGCTCGCGCAACCATGAGAGATTCTGCTCCACGCCGGGGCGCGAGAGGTCATCGAACAACAGAACCGATTTCCCCGCTGAGAGCAGCCGGTCCGCCAGATTGCAGCCGATGAATCCGGCGCCGCCGGTAATCAGGGCGTGCCGCTGCTGGCGGCCGCCGGCGCGCGGCTTCGCATCGCGGCGCGCACTCTCGCGCACCTTTTCGAGCCCGCCGTCCGCCCAGAGCTGGAAGAGGAGTTTGGGCGTTCCACCCGCCCGCTTCAAGCCGAAGTGGAATTCCCGCTCGTCGAAGCGTGAGTTGTCGTAGGCGGCGGGGTTGCGGTCGTAGACCGATTCCCAATAGAGCCTGTCAACCGGAGCCTCCAGCGCTTCGGCCAGTGCGCGCACCTGCGCGCTTTCCTCGCCGCGCCATGTCGAAAAGCCGGTCTGCGTGATCCAGATCTGCGCCCGCGATCCACCACGCTTCAGCCTCTCCCGGACGTTGGTGATCTCGGTCTCCCATCCGGTCCAGGGGAACTCCGAAGTCCCCGGGAACCCGTGCACCGAAACGGCGTCGATGTACTGCATCACCCCGCGCTTGCACATCAGGTCGATCCAATCCAGATCGGTCGGCCAGGTGCCGGGGAGTACCGTCTTTTTGCCCCGCTTGCGCGCCCAGTAAGCCGCCGCGCCGATCATCTCACTGAAGATCTCCCAGTCCGGGTCGATGCGCGTATCCCACTCGTTCGGGTTATTCGGCTGGTTCCAGAGTTCGAGCCAGTCGAAGTAATCGCCGAACCGCGTGATCATCACATCGATGAAGTCGGCGTAGGCCTTGGGTGTCTGTGGGGGTGAGGAGAATTTGGGAACTGTTCCCAGGCAGGGTGGGGTATGGACGAAACAGGGTAGGATCTTCACATCCTGGGCGAGACGCGGGAGCAGCCAGGCGTACCAGCCGTCGCCCTCCGAGGTGTACCAGTCCGCCCAGCAGAACGCCATGCGAAGCTCTCCCACACCGAGGGCCCGCATGTCCTGAAGCACGGCTTCCACGTGGTCGCGGTCCGCCGGGCGGAACCACTCCACGAATCCGATCTTAGGAGTGCGGGCGGCGCGCGCGTGCGGTTTGGCCGGCTTCTTCATACCATCAGCCCCCGAGCCGCCAGCTCCGCGCGTGCTTCCACGCCGCGATCTTCGGCGGTCTGCTCTTCGAGCCAGCCGGCCAGATCCTCCAAGCCCTGCTCCAGAGTCACTCGCGGTTCAAAACCCAAAAGGCGCTTCGCCGCACCGATATCGGCAAAACAATGCCGGATATCGCCCGCCCTGTACCTTCCGGTGACCTCGGGGCGAATGTCCGTCCGGCCCAGCGCCCGCACGGTACGCTCGGCCACCTCCAGCACCGTCATCGCGACGCCGCTGGAAATGTTCAAGGCGCAGCCGGCCGCTTCCGGTCTTTCGAACGCCATGCGGCAGGCGCGGGCTACATCGTAGACGCTGACGAAGTCGCGCTTCTGCAAGCCGTCCTCGAAGATCAGCGGCGCCTTCCCGTTCAGCACCCGGGAGGCGAAGTTGCTGAGCACTCCGGTGTACGGATTGGAAAGCGCCTGGTAGGGCCCGTACGTATTGAAAAACCGCAGTGCCGCGGTATGGATTCCGTATGCGCGGCCGATGGTGAGACACAGCGTTTCCTGGGCGTACTTGGAAAGCGCGTAGACAGACGCCAGTTGCGGGGGCTTCTCCTCGGGAGTGGGCGCGGGCTGAAGCACCTCATCGCTTTCGTCTCGAACTTCCCAGTCCGCGGCCTTGAGCTGCGCGAGCGAGCGTTCCGCCGGCTGCGCGATCTGTCCTCGCGAGTTACGGTACAAACCTTCTCCGTAGATGCTCATGCTGGATGCCACCACCAGGCGCTCCACGGGATGGCCATTCGTAATCGCCTCCAGCAGCGCGGTGGTCCCCAGGCAGTTGACGCTCACATACTCCGACATCTGGTACATGCTCTGCCCGACACCCACCAATGCCACGAAGTGAAAGACCCCGTCCACGCTATCCAACGCGCGGCCCAGCAAAGAAGCATCGCGAATGTCTCCGCGGATCAGCTCCACTTCGCTGTTTAAATACCCGGGCCGCACTCCCGCGGGCCCGTGCACCTGCGGGGTCAACGCATCGAGAGCCCTGACCTTGTATCCCCGGTTCAACAGCTCATTCGCAAGGTGCGCCCCAATAAATCCGGCCCCTCCGGTGATCAGAATGGTTTGTCCCATGTTCGTTTTCGTCTCCAGGCGGCATCGGCAGCCGTCTGGCCCCCAGAATCTGCTGAGTATTATGACAACTTAACGAAATGGGGCGATGTTATCCTGTTAACTTAGTAGGTCCTACAGGTATTGCCAATAACTGTTTTCCACAGTTGGGTAGTGCTGCGAATCACCCGGCAACGAACCGTTTTGCGCCTGTAACCGGTGAGTCGCGGCGTTGAGGGATAACGGACGTTCCGGGAAAAATCCACCCGCTACACTGGGATTGTCGGGTATGACTTCCGTCTCTGGCGAGCTGACGTTGGAAGTTGTGGATTCGATTGACTCACTGGAGGCGCTCAAACCTGAGTGGGACCGCGTCTGGCGGTCGGATCCCGACGCGACGCCGTTCCAAAGCCCGGACTGGCTTCTCCCGTGGACCCGGCACCTCTGGGGAGGCGGCAAGCTGCGGGTCCTGGCGCTGCGGCACGCAGGCCGCCTGACCGCGATCGCGCCGTTCTTTCTTTGGGGCTTCGGCGCCGGCTCCGGCGGGTTGCGGCTTTCCTTTCTTGGTTCCGGAATCTCCGACTACCTGGGGCCGGTCTGCATGCCTGAATGCAGGGCCGCAACGTCCGCTGCCGTCCTCCGCTGGCTGCTGGAACCGCGAGCGGAGTGGAGCGCCGCCGACCTCCAGGAACTCCGCCCGTGCTCCCCGCTGCTCGAAGCGGCCCACGTTGAGCACCTGGACTCGGTCGAATGCAGCGCCTGTCCCGTATTGCGCTTGCGCCACTCGTTCAGCGAGCAACTGTCGGCGCTCGATCCGCACCTCCGGCGAAGTCTCCAAACCGCGGAGCGGCGCCTGCACTCCTCCGGAAAACTCGAGTTCGTAAGTGGCGGCGAGCAGAACTACGGCGTTCTTCTCGATTCCTTATTTGAGCTGCACGCCAGGAGATGGGAGGAGCGGGGCGAGCCCGGCATGTTCTCGACTGAGAACCTGAAGGCCTTTCACAGAGAAACCGCGGACAGGATGCGCCGGAACGGCCTGCTGAGGATCTACGGGATAGCCGTGGAAGGCCGGTTGATCGGCGTGCAGTACAACCTGGCCGCGAAGGGCCGCGTCTACGCCTACCAGTCCGGCTTCGACCCGGAATGGGCGCGATCGAGCCCTGGCGCGATGATCCTGGCGCACTCCATCCGGGAGGCGATCGGCGAGGGCGCATCGGAGTTCGACTTCCTCCGGCACCGGGCCGAATTCAAGAATGCCTGGGGTGCGGTCGCCACTGCCAACCGGCGGCTGCTGATTGGTTCGTTCGCGGTCTGACACGCTGGGCCGGGTGAGCGTCTGACTTCACACAGCAGCCCCGCGATAGTCCGTGGCCTAATGTCCGCGCTGTTGCGAAACTCGAAAGAGGGGAGAAACAAGCATGGCAAAAAACGCCCGCGGCCCGGAAGAACTTCTGCAAACTGAATTGCAGGATCTGCTGGACGCCGAAAAGCAGCTGGTGCGCGCCCTGCCCAGGATGGCCAAATCCGCAACCGACGACGAGTTGGAGCAGGCCCTCCGGCAGCACCTCGAAATCACGAGAGGACAAGTGGAACGCCTGTCGGAAGTCTTCGACGCCCTGGATATGCGCGCGCGCAGCCACCCCTGCAAGGGGATGAGGGGCATTGTGGACGAGGGCAGCGAGATGCTCGAATCGCCGTTCGAAGGCGAGATGCTGGATTCGGCCATCGCCGGCTCCGCCCGCAAGGTGGAGCACTACGAAATCGCGGGTTATGAAAGCGCCCGCACCCTCGCGCAGCAGTTGGGGAAGAAGGACGCCGTGGAACTGCTGACCGAGACGCTACGCGAAGAGATCGAGGCCGACCGGCGGCTGGCGCAGATCTCGAAAAGGCTGTCGAAGAGCAAACCGAAATCCCGGGTGGCCGCGGTGTCCGCACCGGCCCGCGGGAGAACGGCCGCGAAATCCTCAGGCCGCGGCCGCGCGAAGAGCACGGGGAAGAGTAGCCGCGGGACTACGCAAAGGCGCGGGCGTGGGGGAGTGGGCCGTCTGGAGCGGGTGATGACGGACCCCGAAGAAATCCGGGAGTGGGCCGAAGATCGCGGCGCCGTTCCTTCCTGCGTCAGAGGCACCGGCGGACGCGGCGATACCGGAATGATCCGGCTCGATTTCCCGGGGTACAGCGGCGAGGAATCACTCGAGGAGATCTCCTGGAACGATTGGGGGCGCAAGTTCGAAGAGAACGGCCTGGCCCTGATCGTGCAAGACAAGACAGCACGCGGACAGAAGAGCAACTTCAATAAGCTGGTAAAGCGCTCGACGGTGGAACAGCGGGCGCGAGCGCGGTCGGCACGGTAGCGGCGGGAAGCCGCTTTCAGATATCCACGATTACGGCGCCGCCGTCGATGCTCAGCCCGATGCCGGCTGCGGCCGCCGCCTCCTGCAAGGCGGCATCGAGCATCGCCACAGGGTCCGGGCCAAGCGCGAGACGGCGCATGAGCCCATCGCCTTTCCGGGTTCCGGCAGTGAGGGTGATCTTCAAGCCGCGGCGTTTGCACTTGAACGGCGTCCCGTCCGGCAGCTTCGTGTTCATCGGTTTGATGTAGGCATCGACATAATGAACGCCGATGCCCGATTTGTCGTCCGTGAACTGCGGCAGTTTCTCCGCCGCCGCGGGGTTGAGATCGCACAGCTTCACTGTCATACGGCCTCCGCCGGGTGTGCGGCCGCCGCGAGACAGGCATCCATCGCTTTACGAAACGCAGCGATGTGCTCCGGCGTACTGCCGCAACACGCCCCGATGATCCTCACGCCGGCATCGAGCAGGGGGGCTACACCGCGGCTCATGTGCTCCGGTGTTTCGTCATAGGTCACCTGCATGTTGACCAAGTTCGGCTGGCCGGCGTTGGGCTGCACCATTACCGGCAGGCTGGTGACCTGGCGGTAGCGTTGCGCCGCCCCCCGCGCCCGTTCCATGTCCATGCCGGTGCCGCAGTTCAAGGCGACGATGTCCGCTCCGTTCTCCTCGATGAATTTCGCGGCGCGCTCCGGACCGACCCCCATCATCGTCCGGAACGTGGAACCGTCGCGTGTCACGTCGTATGCCATCGACGCGATCACGCACGAGGCACCCGCGCGTTGGGCCGCCCGGATCCCCAGCAGCAGTTCCTCGAGCGAGGTCTGGGTCTCGACGATGATCGCGTCGGCGCCCGCTTCCACCAGCGCCTGCGCCTGTTCCTCGAAAGCGGCGCACACGTCGTCTTCGCGGAAATCGCCGAATGGCTCGAGCAGCCCGCCGAACGGTCCGATATCGCCGATGACGTACCCGGGACGGCCCTGAAAGGCTTCCCGCGCGATCGCCACCGCCGCGCGGTTGATCTCCGCGGCCTTGCCGGCCTGCCCGTGGCGGTTCAGCATAATGCGGGACCCGCCGAAGGTGTTGGTCAGGATGCAGTCCGACCCCGCCTCAACGTACCTGCGCTGGATCGCGAGCACACGCTCCGGATGGGTGAGGTTCCACTCTTCGCCGCACGCCCCCTGATCCAGCCCGGCCAGCATCAGTTGCGTGCCCATTGCGCCGTCGCCCAGCAGCGGCCGCGTGCGCGCGGCGTCCTGCAAACGCGTTCTATTTTCTTGGTTCATGTTCTTCCAATCCCTTCCGCGCGGCGAGCCCGAACGCCGCCAGTTGCGATTTCTTTGGCCGCAGCGCGCCCGATTCCAGCGCCTCGACGCCGGACGGCAGCCCCGCCGCGAGCAATGCCAGAAACCGCCCCTGCTCCGCGACATCCCACCCGGCATGGCCGGGGCTCTGGCGCGGAAGCACCGTGAAACCCTCGGCCGCGGCCCACTCGCGCACTCGCCGGTCGGCCGCCTCGATCAAGTGCTCCACCACTGCCGAGCCGTAGATCTCCAGGAAAAAATACTCGTCCGGCCGTTCGTCCAGCCACGATCTTCCCGCTTCCTCTTCGAGTTGCGGACCCGCCCCGGCCGCGGCCAGCACCGCCCCGTGCGCCCCTCCGCGCGTCATCAGGGTGAGCAGCCTGGAGGCGGTAAACGCAGCACCTTCGATCTCCACGCTATCACCGCACATCTCGACCCGCTCCGCCCGGCGCGCGTAGATCCATGGATGCCCGTTTTGGGCATACCAGTCGCGTGCCCACTCGCTCAATTCCAGACCGCGCCCGGATAACACATAACCCGCCGGATAGCCCAGCAGCCTCTGGTAGCGGGACTGCTTGACCTGGACGTCGGGTGATGTATCTGTCCATTCCATCGCGTTCACCCGAACTGGCAGCCGTCCACGAAAAAATCGAAGAATTGCGGATCGATCTCGAGGCGGCAGTGCTCCACGCGCCTTACGAGTTCTTCCAACTCGCGGCGCTTCGACCGCGAAAGCAGGAGGATGGAGGCTCCTTCCATCGAGGCGTTCCCGACCGCTTTCACCCGGCCTTCGCCGATCCGCGGGATCAGCCCGATCCTGGCCGCCGCCTCGATATCGAGGCGCCTGCCGAAGCCTCCGGCAAGATAAAACGCATCCACGTCCTCAAACCGGCGGCCGTAGGTTCGGAAAACCACTTGCAAGCCGGCCATGTTGGCGCCTTTCGCCTGTGCAAGTTCGTTAACGTCGCTCTCCAATAAAAAGATGTCGTGCGCAGCGTCGATCGTGGCCCGGGCCGTATCGTCTTCGAATCGCCCCCGCTCGTTCATGCGCCCGGTGCGCCGCAATTCGCTCAGCAGGCTCACGAGTCCGGAGCCGCAGATGCCCTGGGGCGGCCCGCCACCGATCACGGAGTAATGCCAATCTCCGTCTTCGCTCGCCGAGACATTCTCGATGGCGCCTTCAAGCGCCGGCATTCCACACGCTATCGCCCCGCCTTCGAACGCCGGTCCCGCCGGGCAGGAAGCCGCCAGGATCCTGTGGCGATTGCCCAGGATCAGTTCGGTGTTGGTGCCGATATCCATGATCGCAACCAAGCGCTCCTCGTGCGCGAGGTCCGCCGCGACCATGCATGCCGCGGCGTCCGCGCCCACGTGGCCGCTGATCACCGGCGCGCCGTAGACCCGGGCTTGCGGATGTACCGGCAACAGGCAGCGCCGTCCCGTCTCAACCAGTGCCGTGCCGCTTCGCTTGCCTTCCGCCATTTCGATCTCGGTGATCGAACGGTACGGGCTCTGGCCGATGCTGTAGACGCTGTGGCGGAAAAAGAGGTCCCGCATGGTCGAGTTGCCGGCCACCACCATTTCGTAGATCGTGGACGGATCGACCGGGAGATCTTCGATCGCGTGCTTTAGGTACCCTGCCAGGGTCCTGCGCAACAGCTTGCCGGGATGGTCCGTATCGTACCGGATGCGCGCCATCACGTCGGAACCGGCGAAGCGCTGCGGGTTTTCGAATGAGGCGTCGGCGATCAACTCGCCGTTTTCGAGATCGAAGAGCCGCAGCACAACCGTGGTCGTACCCAGGTCCATCGCGATTCCGTGGATCGCGCCACGCCAGGAGTCGATCTCGACATCATCGAGGTAAACCCGCTCGCCGCGCCGCCTCACGGCCGGGTCGAGGGCGATACCGCGAAAGGTCAGCCCCGCTCCGTTTCGCTCGATCCGCATTGCCCCGCGGCGCATCGTGTGGCAGCGGACGCGGCCGTTATCGCCCTGCAGCAGCGTGCGGCAGGAGAGCCGGAACGCGCCGCTCAGGTGCTTCTCGGCGGGAACCGGCGCGGAGAGGAACTCGCTTCCCTGCGTGACCTCCACCAGGCATTCGCGGCACTTGCCCTGTTTGTAACAGGAAGTCGGAACGCGTGTGCCCAGCGTTTCGGCGCAGTCGAAGAGCGACAGCCCCGGCGCCGCCTCCATCGACTGCCCGTTGATTTCCACCGTCAGCGCCACTTCGCTTCGAATTCCGCCGCCAGGGCATTCGCCACTTCGCGCGCAGTCCCCGGGCGGTCCTCCTCTTCGCTCCATTGCCACTGCGCCAGGTAATCGTCGGCCTGTGTAAGCCCGCGCTCCATCGCGAGCCGGTCGACGATCGCGAGGAAGCGGTCGGGAAGCGGAAGCGTGATCTCGTCGCCCTCGTCTTCAGCCTTGATTTGTGACGGCACTTCCTGCCAGTACAGGATCTTGTATGTGGCCATCGCTCTTCCTCATCAGACGCATAAACAGGTCCACCGCGGCCGACGCGTTCGCACCGTAGCCGCCGGCCCCGATCTCGTCGGCGAACTGCTGGCTGATGGGCGCTCCCCCCACTGCCATCCGTATGTGGCCGAGTCCCGCTGCCTGGAAGCCGTCGATCACCTTCTTCATATACGTCATGGTCGTGGTCAGGAGCGCGCTCATCCCCACGATGTCCGGCTTGCAGTTAGCAGCCGCGGCCAGAAACTTCTCCACGCTCTGATCCACTCCGATGTCGTGCACCTCGAACCCTGCGCCTTCCGCCATCATGCAGACCAGGTTCTTGCCGATATCGTGCAGGTCGCCGCGGACGGTTCCCATCAGCAAGACTCCCGCCCGGCTGGTGCTGCCGTCCTTGGCGGTGAGCAGCGGCTTCAGCACGGACATCCCCGCCTTCATGGCGCGGGCGGCAATCAGGACCTCCGGCACGTAGATCACGTTGTGCTTGAAATCCTCGCCGACCACGCTCATGCCGGCGATCAGGCCTACGCCGAGGATCTCCTGCACCGGGCGTCCCTCGGCCAGCGCATCCTTCGTCATCTGCTCGACCGCTTTGGCGTTTCCCTCGTAAAGCTGCTGATTCATCAGCGCGTAATCAACCATGGCGCGCCCCCTGAGTCAGCCTGGCGGCATTGAATTGGTTCAGCGCCTCGAGCATCGCCACGATGTTCTCGCGCGGCATCCCGGGGCTCACGCCGCCGCCCACCGAAAGGATGATGCCTTCGCCGCCCGAGCCCTCCAGCACGTCGAGCGTCGCCCGCTTCACGTCTTCCGGCGTCCCGCGGACCGCGATCTCCAGCGGATTCACGTTGCCCATCAGGCACATGCGATCCCCCACGCGCCGCTTCACCTCCCGAATGTCCTTCTGCTTGCCCCAGTTCAGGACGTGGAAGCCGGCATCGGGCAGGTGGTCGAGGCAGGCATCCACTTCGGCATCGTTGTGGTAGACCTTGATCCACTCCTTGGGGAATGCGTCGCAGATCCGCTTGAGATACGGGTGCGCAAACTCCAGGTAGTGCTCTTCGTTGATGAAGCCGACGATGTCGTCCAGGATGAAAATGCTCTCCACCGTGTCGCCCATTGCCTTGTGCTGGGCCTTCAGCCAGTCGATCACCACGCGCGTACACAGGTCGATCAGCTTGTGCGCGCCCTCCGGGTTCTCCACGATGTCGAGCATGAAATTCGTGGTGCCGCGCACGAAACCGGCGGTGCACAGCGGACCGCGCGCGGTGACCATCGGAAGGATGTAGCCGTGGTCCAGGACGCGCTGCCGGTGCATGCCGATCCGGTGCAGAGTGAGCGCCGCGAAGGCGTCCGCCTCCACCTCGTACTCAGGCAGCGCCTCCATGTCCTCCAGGTGGTAGAGGCTGTGGTACTCGCTGGGCGTGTTGTCCTGCCAGAATTTGATCTTGGCCCCGAGCACCGAGGGCTCCGCGGCCATCCCGTATTCCATCCACCAGGACGGCACGAAGAGGATGTCGGGGAACTCGCGCATGATCTTCAGGTTCGATTCGAACCAAAGCTCCGGGTCGAGGTAGTAGTCCAGGTGCTTGATGCCGAGATAGCCCGGGATCCAGGGGCTGTCGATGATCAGCGCCATCGGCACGCGGTCGAGCCGTTCGAGCCGCGCGGCGCGCTTAAAGGTGTCCCACTGTTGCGGAAGCATGGGAAATAATTTGTTTTATCGTACAACAATATCCGCGGATTGTGCACGAAATGGCTGCGGGAAATTCAGCCGCGCCGAGTTCCATTCCGGTACGTGTGCCGCTCCGCCG
The DNA here is from genome assembly GCA_963796485.1 of Bryobacterales bacterium. Lineage (GTDB taxonomy): Bacteria > Acidobacteriota > Terriglobia > Bryobacterales > Bryobacteraceae > CAWCDJ01. The sequence goes on along the minus strand of CAWCLV010000001.1, from coordinate 359,694 downwards.
ACCATGTTGCCTGGCCGTATTCCGCGAGCCCGACCGTGCCCGCGATCCGGCCGTCCCGGACGGTTCCGGAGAACTGGAATCCCACCCGGACGCCGTCCGTGGGCAGGGAGCTTTGGAACCGGAGGGTATTTGCGGCCACGCTGCCGTTGAGATCGCCCGAGGCGAACTCGCCGTGGTGCGTCCCGACCAGCCGCGAACCGTTCTGCTCCAGGATCACGGTGTGGTGGACCGACCCGTACTGAAAATCGATCTGAACGTCCCACTGTCCCGCCACGCTGACGGGCTCCCCTTCGGGGGTGGGGGGCAGCTCGATCCTGGGCGGTTTCGACAGGACCGCATAGAGCCGGTCGGCCACGATCTTCTCATCGCCGGGCGACATCTGGTACGGCATGACGGCGACCATGCTCGCCATGTTTCCCGGGCGCGTTCCGCCGGAGCGCGCCAGGGCGATCCGCGGCTCGGTGTCGAGAAGTAACTTCGCCACTTCGGTGCCGGTGACGCCCAGTTTGTTGGCGTCCCACTGAATGACGAGTTCCGGGGAACGGTTAGACAAATCGGGTGACGGCTGCCGCACTTCGGTGGTGATGCCATCCACCCGCTTCACACTGGTACCGATGTGGGTGAGCCACGATTCCCATTGCGCCCATTCCGCCTTGTGGTCGCGCTTGACCCACATCTCCACGGCGGCGAGCATCGCCATGATCTCTTCCTTGCCGACCTTGAGCGACCGGCCGAACGCATGGTGGGGAGCGCTGTTGATCCAGGCCGCCTGAAGCCAAGCCTTATCGCCCAGCAGGAAACCGGCCGCCTGCGGGCCCCGGATGCATTTACCCCCGCTATAGGCGACGGCATTTGCCCCCCGCGCTAGGTGCACGTTTGGCTTCAGCGTCAGGACTTCCGCCGCGGCGTCCACCAGCACCGGCACCTTGTGGCGGCGCGCCACTTCCGCGACCACCTGCGTCCCCAACGGGCCGGTATCCTGAAGACCGGCCATGATGTACACCATCGCGGTGCGCTCGTTGAAAGCCGGCTCCAGTTCCGCGGGGTCGTGCACCACGATGATTTTGCCGCCCGGCATGCGCGTCGCGTGGTCGTACACGTTGCGCGAGTAGGCGGGAATGACGATCTCGTTCTTGAGCCCCGCCGTGTTCGGCAGTTTCTGCATGCGCTCCGGATTGCCGCCGGCAATCGCCGCCGACGTGCAGTGGGTAATGGCCGCGGCGCATCCCGCCGTGACGATCCCCCACTCGGCGCCGCTCAGTTCGGCGAGCCGTTTGCCGACCGCGTCCATCAGTTCGTCCATATCGACGAAGCTTCGCGATGCCTGGTCCATGGCACGCTTCACTTCGGGCAAAGTGGTCGAACCGGTGATGATGGTAAAGGTGCCGCGGGCGTTCACGAGCGTCCGGACGCCGATGGAGCGGTACATTTCGGCGCCGAACTCCAGGGGCGCCGCTACTGCCCGGCGGATGCCGCCGCCGAGCGCCTGTGCCGCCGCCAGCAAGCCGCCCTGCCGGAACAGATCACGCCGGGGAAACCGGAACATAATGCCTCCTGTCTATTGAGGATAGTAAATGGTGCGCGGCCCGAAGCGAATTTTCGGGCCGCACACCCGTGGAGGGTTAGAAATAGAACTTCGCGACTACCTGCATGTTGCGCTCGCCTTCCGAGCTGCGGATCTGCCCAAACAGTGTGGAGGTAATGGTCTGGGATGCCGGGCTCAGGAAAATCGGCGAATTGAAGAGGTTGAAGGCCTCGCCGCGGAGTTCGAAATACTTCGACTCGGTAATATGGAACTGTTTACCGAGCGACATGTCGAAGCGGCTCATCCCCGGTCCGCGGGCCGTGCCAACTCCGATGTTACCGTACGTCCCTTTGACGGGAGCGCCATATGCCGACGGATCCAGATAAAGAGCGCCGGGTCCGATGTTCTGCGGGTCGTTCGGCGTCCCTATCACGTTGACCCGGTAGCTGCGCTGGCCCGTGCCGGAGGAATCGCCGTTGTACTTGATCGTCAGCGGGAAGCCGCTGTGGGCGGTGAATACGCCGCCGAGTTGCCACCCTCCGATCAGCGCATCCACCGGCTTGCTCCAGTTCGCGCCGAAAGCATGGCCCTTCCCGAAAGGCAGCTGATAGACAAACGACGGTACGAACATGAACTTGGCGTCGAAGTAAGTCGGACCCCATTCGCACTTCTGGCAATAGAGATACTGCCAGTAAGCGGATTGGCTGCCCGCCTGGCCTCCCTGGCCATAGTAGCCGATCGAATCGGACATGCCGTGGGAGTAAGTAAACGCCACCTGGTACTCCAGCCCGCTGGAGAAGCGCTTCCGTACCGTGGCCTGCAGAGCGTTGTACTTCTGGTTGGCGATTGAAGCCGTGCCGGAAATCTGCGAAATCTCATTCCGCAGGACCGGGTTGCCGGAAAGGAATGGCCCCTGCGTAACCACACCGTTCGAGACGATGTTCTGCTTGTAAGGCATGGCCACCATGAGGTGGGTTCCGTGCTGACCGACATAGCCAACCGTCAGGACATTGTTGGCCGGGAGCTGATAGTCCATCGAGAAGTTCCACTGCTGCACGCTGGCGGGCCTGACGAACGGGTCCCACAGGCGAATGTTGGCGCCGGCATAGGGGTTGTTCGGGTTCAGACCGGAAAGTCCCTGGTCGAGCGTGCTGCCCGGTGTGGTGTAGGACGGCGTGTTGTATAGAGCGGCGAACTCGGTCTGGAACGGCGGGTTCATCGTCGTACGCAGGTTAGTGCCGGTTCCTTCCAGGTAAGAAGAAATCGTGTATGCGCCCCTGAGGACCAGTTTCTTGTTCAGCGAGACGGGTGTGTAAGCGAAGCCGATGCGGGGCTGAAAGTCTTTTTTGTAGGTGTTATACAGCCCGGCATTGCTGTCAACCCGAGGCGCCGGTCCGGGCGGCGGAACGAGGTTCGAGGGAAGCGGAGCCGCGACCACAAGCTGCCCCGTAAACTCGTCGTAATTCGACTGCCGGTTTGCCACCTCCACCCAAGGCGAATGGTATTCCCACCGCAGCCCCAGGTTCAACGTCAGGCTATCGCTAACACGCCAGTCATCCTGGAAATACGCCGCATAAAGCGTAGAGCGCTGGCCCCAGGTTCCGGTCTGATAACCGCGTCCCAGATCGCTCGGCATCCCGAGCAGGAAATCTGCCTCGCCGATCTGACTACCGCTCGGGCTGGCGGCGTTTTGGGCAGTGAACCGTCCGGAAAAATTGATATATCCGGTGCGACCGCCATTGCCGGAGTAGAAAACGTTGATCCACTGCCGCAGCACCTGGCCGCCCATTTTCATCATGTGGCGCCCATGCGTGATGGTCAGGTTATCGGCGTAGTGGAAGGTTGTGTTGGCAAAGAGCTGCTGCACGCCGATGTTGGCGTTGCCAATGGAGGCGACATAGTTGAATGCGCCGCCGCCGTTTACGCCGCCGCCCAACTGGAGAAGTCCGGTACCGGCATTCGCGATTCCCACTTGCTGAGCGATGTTACCCAGCCCTTTATCCGCGCCTCCATTATCCAGCATGACGTTGTTCACGGCCACGCGGAGTTCGTTCACGATTCTCGGGCTGATCGTGCGGGTCCAGTTGACCACGCCGTTCTCGAACGGCGAGGTGTTGAAGGTGTCATAGAACAACGGGAACGAGTTGATGCCCGGGTTGTCCTGGCGGGCTTTTGAGATGCGCGCAGTAAAGTAGTCCTTGTCGTTGGGACGCCAGTCCGATTTGACATCGCCCTGATCGCTGTAGAGATAGCTCTGGGAGGTGTAGTAGTAGTTTGGCGTCGTGAAGCGGTTGTACTGCGGCGCCGGGTACAGCGTCTGGTTGTTGAGTAGTTTCACCGCCGCGGAGCTGAGCAAACTGCTGGGAATGATGTTATTCGGGAAAGGAGAGCGCAACCCCGAGGTGCTATCGAGCGAGTACGGGTTGTAAAGCTGGATCACCTTGCCGCTATTCTGGGCGGGGTCCAGCAAGGCGGAAAAATCGCCGTTGCGCCACGCCATCGGCATGACTGTAGTGGAGGAAACTTGCGGCGGGGAATTCCGTCGTAAGCCCTGATAATCGGCGAAGAAGAATAGCCTGTCCTTAACGATACGACCGCCGATAGTGCCGCCGAACTGGTTCCACCGGAGTGCGCCGCGCGGCACGCCGCTCCAGTTGTTGCCCCAGTTGTTGGCATTCAACTTGTCATTCCGGAAATACTCGAACGCATCTCCGTGAAAACTATTCGTCCCCGATTTGGTAATCACGCTGATGATGCCGCCCTGGAAGTTGCCGAACTCAGCGGAGGCGTTACTGCTAATCAGCTTGAATTCCTCGATGGCGTCAGTGTTGGGCTGATAAGAAACCAGGTTATCGGACGTAAAGTTGTTGTCCGCGCCATCCAGAAGGAAGTTGTTGGACTCCTCACGGTTGCCGTTTACATACGGACGGCCGCCGCCGGCGCTGCGCTGGCCGCTGTTGAAACTCGACGGGTCAGGCGTTGTGACCCCGGCGGTAAGCAGCGTCAGGGCTACCGGGTTTCGGCTGATCAGCGGTGTGTGGTCGATCTGGCTGGAGGCAATGGTCGAGCCGACCTGCGTCGTATCCGTCTGGAGCAGAGCCGCTTCGCCCGAAACCGTCACCGTCTCGGCGATAGCCCCGACCTCCAGTGCGATATCCAGGCGCGCGCGCTGGTTCACTTCCAGCGTGACCTGCGACTGCGCAGTTTTGAAACCCTTGGCTTCGACCTTCAGGGTATAGCGCCCGTTCGGGACCCTGGGAAAAGTATAGATCCCTTCTTCATTGGTGGTTGTCGGCCATTCGGTTCCCCGGTCCAGGTCCTTGGCCGTCACCGCCGCAGCCACAATGGCACTACCCGATGGGTCCGTAACGCGACCGGTAATCCCGGCGCTGACTTCCTGCGCATACGCAGACGCGATGCCCAGGCACAAGACTCCCACGGCTGTAATCCACGTTCTTCCTACCATAGCGACCCCTTTCGACTAATGGACCGGAGTTTCGGCTATTAGTGCTCAAACCTCTAAAATCGTTCAGATCTGGATTAGTATAGCCCGGATTTCCGCCTTGAGGGCCGTAAATTTTCACTTCCCGGTTTACTTCCCCCCGGTCCCGGCCGGCTTGGGCCGCCTCCCGGGGGTCACGCCATCCCAACGCGGGTCTCCCGTTTTTGTATAGTTCTTCGGCAGAGTCGTCCAGTCCGGCCGTGTGATTCCATTCAGGTCGTAGACTACTTTTCCATTCCGGATGGTCAACTCGCAGGCCAACCGCTGCGCCCCGTCCATACGGGCGCCATACATATCCGTGAAGCCGAACTTACCGGTTTCGACCCGCAAAACCGCGACGTCGGCGGGCGCGCCAACCGATAGATTCCCCAGTTCTTCGTGGTGGACTTCTCGCGCCGGGTTCCAGGTGGAGGCGCGGATCACCCGGTCCAGCGGCACACCCATAGCCAGGAACTTGCTCATAACATTGAGCATGTCCTTCATTCCGGCGTTCATGCTGCCGATATGCAGGTCGGTCGAGATCGAATCGGGCGAAAATCGCTGACGGATGGCCGGAACCGCGACCCGCCACGCGAAACTGCCGCCGCCGTGGCCCACGTCAAAGATCACCCCGCGCTTACGGCCCTCGATCATACCGGGATTCAGCTCTCCCGAATCCAGAAGTTCGTGCCGCAGGCCTGAATAGCAGTGAGTGTAGATGTCGCCGGGCCGCAGCTTGTGAGCCAGCAATTCGGAGATCGGGCGCTCCGGGCGATCCTCGCCGAAATCCACCATCACCGGGAGGCCGGTAGCCGTCCCAGCCTGGACCGCGTGTTCGACCGGCGTCCAGTCCGGCCCGGTGTAGTGAGCGGTCTTGAAGCCCACGATCACCCCGGGATGCTTTTTGGCCATTTCCGCCGCGGAAGCCGCGTCCATATCCTCGAGATTGTTCTCGAAACGGGGGCCGCGCATCCCGGCTCCGACGATATTCAGGAAAGCCAGGACGCGAGTCTTGGAGCGGTCGATCACGTGGGCTTTGAACTCCTCGAAATTGCGCCAGCCGGAACAACCGGCATCCGCCACCGTAGTTACTCCCACCCGGAAGGTGAAGCCATCGGGGTAGAGGCTGTTATCTCCCGCGTACGAGTTGGGCTCGCCGGTTCCAGCAAACACGTGGACGTGAATATCGACCAGCCCGGGCACCACATAAAGGCCCGCGGCGTTTACAGTCTTGACCGCGGACTTCGGGTCCAGGTGCTCGGCGACGGCAGCGATTGCGCCGTCGCGGATCGCGACGTCCCGCACCGCGCTGATGCCGTTTTTGGCATCGATCACATGGCCGCCCTGGAGCAGCAGGTCGTACGTCTGGCCGGAAGCAGCGGAGGCCAAGAGTGTCATCACAAAAAAGGTCCTTTTCATTTGTCGGTTCACCTGGAAAGATCCACTACCGCATACGTTTTCAACTCGGGCAGCGTGAACTCGGTGGCATCCTCGTCCACCAGGTAGTCCATCAGTGCGATCCCGGGGCTGCCTTCCGCCCTGACTCCGTGGCCGGCGTAACGCCCGAGCACGCGCACCCGCACGCCTTCCACATTGCGCGACGCGTAATTCAGCAGGTGGACCCGCAGGCCCCTCGCCGACTGTTCGACGCGCGCCACCACCACCAGGCTGCCGTAGACCCGCACGGACCGCCGTTGATCCGTGAGAGCGGCCCGAATCAGGTGGGACATCCGGGCGGGATCCTCCAGATCGGCGGCCGGAAATTCCTTCGATCCGAGGCGCACATTCAGCTTCATCGCGGGGTCCGGCGCCGCAACCACCTGGAACAACAAATTATCCCGGACCATGAGGTTCATGACTTCCGCCGCATCGTTGGTGCCGTTGTCGATGAAGCCGATATCGGCCACCGCCCGAAGGCGCTCACCTTCGATCCGCTCGAGGAACTCCAACATTCGGCCGAGCGGCTTCAGCCCCTCTTCGTCGCTGCGGATCAGCGCGTCCACGCCGAAACAGAAGGCTTCTGCGGCAGCGAGCGCAGCCTGGTAGCCCTTCGCATCGTAAACAAAACGCGCTCGCGGCAGGCGCAGAAACTGCCAGCCGTTGGAGGTGATCCACGGCGAACGGCTGGCGGTGGCTTCGTTGGCGCGGTAATCCACGGAGGGCGGCTCCGCCTTGACCGCGCGTGCCGGGTCCGCGACCTCGATTTTGATTCCCGCTGTCTCCCGCCACGCCGGCGCACGCGCCGCGGGAACCGCGATCTGCCGGATGCCGGCATCACGCAACGCCGTCGCCGTTTCGGGCGGTGCGTCCCAGAAAAGGCGCGGCAGGATGGCCACCGCGAGCAGGAACATCATATTTCGACTGCCTTGACGCGGATTTTCGCCTGATCGTAAACCCCGAGCCCCAGTTTGCCCGCATACTCGATGTGTCCGGGCTCGCGAATGTAGCGATTCTTGTTGGGATTCGTGGGATCCCCCAGAATGTCGCGCGACTGGTTGAAGATCGAGATCGCCCCTTCGGCCTTGCGCTTGTTCTCGATGAGATCGATCAGTTGACGATCCATGGCCACCGGGTCGGTCCCGAACCAGACCTGCTTCGGATAGAAACGAAATTGCGGATACTCGCTGAAAGGTCCCGCCTGCCACACCGCGCGCAGGCCGTCCATCACATGGAGCACCACGCGCGAGGGTAGAGGCTCCACCGCCGCCAGCGTGCCGATGAAGGAAAGCGTGTAAGTCTTCTCCTTCTGGTGGGAGCGTGCCACGTTGGAAAAATTGCCGTATGCGATATTTTTGAGTGCTCCCGTCACCCCGGACGCCTGGTGCTCCTTGGTATTCGGGACATTGATGATCTTCGTGAGGGTGTCGGAAACCAGCCGCACCAGGTTGGAGCGGGTATCGTCCTCGCCGAAAAAGCTGGTTTCGACGTAAGTGTAGGGGTCGTAGCCGAGGATCGTCCCCCGCGTGCTTTCGGCGGCAGCCACCGTGATTCCCGGCGGCAGGTACTTTTCGTAGTTGACGCTCCGAAGCTGGTTGTCGAAACGCTCGTAGACGTAAATTCGCTTGGGCGCAACGCCGATCGCGATGAGGCTCTCGGCGATGCACGCCACGATTTCGGGCGTAGATTGAATCTTCGGCGCACCCGAGCAGTTCACCTTGATCCCGACGACGTCCTCCGGCTTGATGAAGCGGGCCCACGCATCGTCGGCGCGGCGGTCCCCGGTCAGCGAGCGGATTCCGGTCGAGAGCATCTGCCTGACGACCTCTTTATCCACCCGCTCGGATGCGGCGTCGATGGACTTCTCGCTGTGCACTCGAACCATCTGGCCGGGGTAAGGTCCCGGCATGGCAGGCCTGCCGGAGCTTTTGAAGCGCGTGACGGCGCGATATTCCGGATGATCATCCGCACTTGCCAGGAGCGGCGATGCCGCCGCAAGCTGAAGAAACCGACGTCTGTCCACGGGGCAGAGTTTACCGCCTGAAACTCCCGACGGCAATGGGGCCCGCTCGTGCCTATGGGAGCCGCGTCCTAGTACTCCTCCCTCCGGCGCCCTCTTGCTCGCGCACCGTGTTATCTGTCAAGGTGATGAGTTCTTTCCGATTCAGCCGTACCCTGGCCTCAGGGCTCCTGTCGTGCCTGCTCGCGGCGCCGGGCTTCGGCGCAGATACGAAGAGCCGGGCCGACCTGCCCGATCCCCTGGTGGGCACGTGGTCGATGTACGAGCTTTCGCACGGCAATACATACCCCGGCGTTTTTACGCCCTTCGGCATGTTGGGATGGACGCCGCAGATGACCGAGGGGAACGGGTGGGGATACCAGTATTTCCGCGAGACCCTCATCGGTTTCATGGCCACCCATCAGCCGTCCGCCTGGATGAGCAACTACGGGCCGTTCTCGCTGATGCCGATCACCGGCATGCTGCAGGTGCAGCCCAGCGAGCGAGCCTCGCATTTCAGCCACGATAACGAAGTCGCGCGACCCTACCTCTATTCCGTGCTGCTCGACGCGTACAAGGTAAAGGTGGAGATGGCCCCTTCCCGCAGCGGCGGGGCGTTCCGGTTCACGTTCCCCAAGACGGAAGACGCCTATGTTCTGCTGGACGCGAATCACGGCGGAAGCTCCGTTGAAATTCACCCGGAGAACAATAGCATTACCGGGAAGAACGTCTCGGGCGCGCACAACTCCCCCAACTTCGCGCAATACTTCGTGGCGGTCTTCGATCACCCCTTCGCGCGGCGCGGCGTTTGGGAGATTCCCGAAAACCAGCAGCGGCGGCCGCTTCCGAACTCGCACGAGGTGATCGCGGCGGATGCGGCCGCACGCGAGGGCAACCACGTCGGCGCATACGCCGGCTTCGCGACGAAAGAGGGCGAAACCGTCACCGTCCGGGTCGGCGTCTCGCTGATCAGCCTGGAGCAGGCGCGCCTGAACCTGGAGCAGGAGATGCCCCAATCCGATTTCGACCGGATCGCCGGGCGCGCCAAATCGGAATGGGAAAAACAACTCGGGAAGATCGACGTGGAAGGCGGCACCGAGGCACAGAGGCGCACGTTTTACACAGCCCTCTACCACGCCGTGCAGTTCCCGCACATGCTCCAGGAGACCGATGCTTCCGGCAAAATGGTGCACTGGAGCCCGTACGACGGCAAAGTCCACCCGGGCGAAATGTTCGCCGACGACGGGTTCTGGGATACCTTCCGCGCGCAGTTTCCCCTACTGACGATTCTCGAACCGAAGAAGGATGCCGAGATCATCCGCGCCATGCTCAACGCGTACGACGAGGGCGGCTTCATTCCCAAGTGGCCCAACCCCGGCGAAACGAACGTCATGATCGGAACCCACGGCGACTCGGTGGTTGCCGACGCCTACATGAAGGGCATTCGCGATTACGACGTCGCCAAAGCCTATGCGGCGCTCCGCAAAGATGAAACGGAGAAGGGCACGGGCGTTTTCCAAGCGCGCAGCGGCATCGAGGATTACGCCAAGCTCGGCTACGTCCCGTACGATCACGGCGTGGGCGAATCCGTGGCCTGCACCCTGGAATATGCGTACGACGATTTCGCCGTCGCCCAAATGGCGAAAGCGCTGGGCAAAGAGGATGACTACCGCCAGTTCATCGCGCGCACGAAGAACTACCGCAATCTCTACGACCCGCGGGTCGGCTTCATGCGCGGGCGCAAGTCCGACGGTTCCTGGATCGAGCCGTTCGACCCGCTCGCCTGGGGCGGCGTTTACACCGAGGGCAACGCCTGGCAGTGGCTGTGGTCCGTGCAGCAGGACGTCCCCGGATTGATGCAGTTGATGGGCGGCAAAGAGGCGTTCCTGAAGAAACTGGACTCGCTGTTTACCGCGACCACCTCGTTCCGCGTCGGCGGTTACGGCCAGGTGATTCACGAAATGACCGAGGCCAAGATGGAAGGCATGGGCCAGTACGCTCACATCAACGAGCCGGTCCATCACGTGGTTTACCTGTACGACTATGCGGGCCAGCCCTGGAAGACGCAGCGCTGGGTGCACACCATCGAAGACCGGCTGTATAAGCCCGGCCCGGCCGGCTGGTTGGGTGACGAGGATACCGGGCAGATGTCCTCCTGGTACATTTTCAGCGCGCTCGGATTCTATCCGGTCAACCCGGGCCAGCCGATTTATGCGATCGGCAGCCCGATGTTCGATCGCGCGACCATTCACCTGGAGAACGGCAAGACGTTCCGGGTGGAAGCGGCCAGGACGTCATCGAGCGACGTCTACATCCAATCCGCCACGCTGGACGGCAAGCCGTTGGATCGCGCCTGGATCAGCCACCAGGAAATCGTCAACGGCGGCGTGCTCCGCTTCTGGCTGGGGCCGCAGCCGAATGAGAAGTGGGGAACCTCCGGCCTGCCGCTTCCTTAGCCGCGCACCCCCGGTCCGCCAACAAGCAGCGAAAGTCCGCGGCCCCGGCTATAATGAATCCCGGTCCGGGGTGCCGGAACGGAAGGAGACTCGAAATGAAGCGGTACATTCCACTTGCGCTGTTCGCGATCGCCGTCTTGACGCCCACGTATGCCCAAGCCCCTCAGGGCTGGAAGATGCGGGTTGACCGCAGTATGTCGGCATCCGATCCGGATGCGTCCGGCGATATCAAGTTCGTAACCATGGGGGGCGGGTACCACGCCACCAATCCCCAGGCGGCGGTCTACTGGAACCCGGCGAACCATGCGACCGGGGCTTACACGCTGAAGGGCACATTCACCCTGATGAAGCCGAGCGGCCACACCAACTACTACGGCCTGATCTTCGGCGGCAATGGACTGGAAGGCCCGCAACAGAGCTATCTCTATTTCGTGGTCGCGCAGAACGGCACCTGGCTCATTAAGCGTCGGGACGGCGACGGCACCAGCATCGTAGCTCCCAAAACGCCAAGCGACGCCGTGAAAAAACCCGACGCCGGCGGGAAATCGACCAATGCGCTGGAGGTCCGCGTGGGCTCTGAGAAAACCGACTTCGTCGTAAACGGCGAGGTCGTCCATTCCGAGCCCAGAACCGGGGCGATGGCGAAGACCGATGGCGTCTACGGCATTCGGGTGAACCACTTGCTCGAAGTTCAGGTGGACGGTTTCGGCGTGGCGAAGTAGCGCTTCAAACAAACCGGGCCGGCCCCCACCCGGGACGGTACGAAGGTTAGTATTGGCCCTAGTCAGGCTTGCGTGCTACAATCCTCGTCCGATTGAGTACTAGAACTATCGGTACGGACAGCACGCCATGCGGTTTATTGTCTTCCGGGTAGTCTCCATCGCCGTCCTGATCGCAGGCCTCTCCGCAGCCGTCCTGCTATGCAGCAAACTTCTGGCTAAGGAAAGCGCGGAGCAGCAGGCCACGACGGACGCGAACGTCGCCCGGATCGCCTCGCAAGTGCAAACCGGCGTGCTCGCGGCAGTTCAACCCCTGGAGCGGTTGGGCCAGTGGTGGCTATCGCAGGGAAAACCCGCGGACCGCGGCGACTGGGCCACGGACGGCCAATTATTCCTCTCGCAATCGCCGGGGTTGCGGCAGGCCTTCTGGGTTGACCCGTACGGGTGGCAAAGGTGGTCGGCTGGGCCGGGTTCGGTGCCGGCGACGGACAGAATCCGCCCCACTGACCGGATCCGGCGCGAAATCGCGGCCCTGCGACCCGGCAGGATGTCGATCTCCGAGAGCTTCGACGCTCCCGGTATCGGTAGCGCCATCTATGTCTGCTTTCCCATCCGCCAGGCAGGTCGAGTCAGGGGGTATGTCGTCGGGCTTTACGAGACGCGTGCGCTGATCGCGGCCACCGCGGCAACCAGCATTTTGCGGGAACAAGAGGTCGCGATTGCCGCGGGAGGACGGCGCATTTACGGAAGCGGACCGGGTCATGACGGGTCGGAAGGTAACGCGGTCGCGCAGATCCCCCTGGCTAACCAGGTGTGGCGTTTGGAATTGCATGTGCCGATGCACTACTTCCGGGAGTTTCGCGGCCTGATCGTGTCCGTGGTGGGGGTAGTCGGAGCGCTCATCTATTCCTTCATCGTGCTGCTCACGGTTTCGCAGAAATGGTCCACGGTGTTGCAGAGGGTCAACGACGCGCTCGAAAAGGAAGTGGAGCACCGCGCGAACGCCGAAGCGGAAGCCCACGCGCTGAACTCGGAGCTCACCCGGAAAATAGCCGACTTCGAAACACTCTTGAACGTGATCCCCATTGGAATCGCCGTGTCCGACACGCCGGACGCCGGGATTATTCGTGTCAACCCGGCGCTTGCCGATATGCTCGGAATCGCCAAAACCAACGGCATTCCCATGGCGGATATGACTGCGCTGCCCTGCCGGATCACCCGCAACCGGCAGGATCTCGCACCGGACGAACTGCCCATGCGCATCGCCGCCAGAACCGGCGCAAATGTTCCTGGCGAGGAGCACCGGATCGTGCGAAGCGACGGGACGGTGCTCGATACGCTCTCTTTTGCGTCGCCGCTGTTCGATGAACAGAAGCGGGTACGCGGCGCCTTGAGCGCGCACGTGGACATTTCGGAACGCAAGAGCCTCGAGCGCCGGCTGCAAAGGGCCGAGCGGATGAAGAGCCTGGGCGCAATGGCAGCGGGAATCGCGCATGATTTCAATAACCTCCTGACGAGCATCCTTGGCAACGCTTCGCTGGCGGCCGCCTCCGTCCCGGAGAGCGATCCTGCCCGCGAGTACATCGCAGCGTCTATCGACTCGGCAAAACAGGCCGGTTCCCTGGTTCAGAAGGTACTGGCCTACACCGGGCATGCCTTCCAAACCGTCCGGCCGGTGGACCTGGATTCGACCCTCCGGAAGCTCAAACCCCGCCTGGAGACGATCGCCGCGCCCAGAGCTGCGATCCACCTGGCGATCGCCCCGCAACTTCCCGAAATCCTGGCGGATCCCGAAGCCACGGGACAGGTGCTGAAGAACCTGATTTCGAATGCCGTCGAGGCGATGCGTCCGGAAGGCGGAGTCATCGAGATCCGCGCGGCACGTTGCGAATTGCGGGGAGACGAAGTCCGGACGGCGTTGGCGGACGAGGATCTCCAGCCCGGTTCGTACGTCCGCCTCGAAGTGAAAGACAGCGGGCCGGGGATGGCTCCGGAAGTGGCGGAGCGGGCCTTCGATCCGTTCTTCAGCACCAAGTTCCTGGGGCGCGGGCTCGGGCTTTCGGAGGTCCTGGGGATTATGCGGGCCCACGGCGGGGCGGTACGCCTGGAATCGGCGCCCGGCGGGACCTCGGTGCAGCTGTTCTTCCCGCTGCGAACCGCATAGTACCGGATAGCGGAGCGCCGGCCGCCGTTGAGGTCCCGGCAATGATATTGTAGACACCTAGGGGGGCCGGTCCAAGGACCGAACTGCATGATTAAAAACACCTCATTACTGCTTATTCCGGTTTACGCCAGCCTCATTGGACTTGCGGGCGCGCAGCAGGCGCCTAAAACCCAGTTGACGGCCCGCGAGCTATTCTACGCAGCGGTGGAAACGCCCAAACCGGCGACACCTGCCAAGGCGCCGGCGAGACCGGCGGTTCACAAAACGGCGCCGAAGACCGTAGTCGAGGCCCGTAAGACGGAGATGCGGCCTCCGGCGGCGCCCCAGCGCCAGCAAGCGACCGCGCCCGAAGCCGGCTTCATCCAACTGGTTTCGGAACGGACCACGGCGCCCGCCCCAACCGCGGGGCCGCCTCTCGGGCTCAAGTGCACCATCCTGAAGCTGGTGGAAGGCGAAATGACGGCGGTGCCCGCCAACACGGTATTCCACGCGGGCGACAAGATTCAGATCGAAGTTCAGGCCAACAGTCCGGGGTACCTCTACATCATCAACAAGGGTTCCAGCGGCACGTGGAAGCCGATGTTCCCTTCGGCGCAGATGGAGAACGGCGACAACCACGTGGACGGCTGGCACAGCTACACGCTGCCTCCGAAATCACGCATGGTTTTCGACCAGCAGACCGGCACGGAGCGAATCTTCATCGTTTTCTCCCGGGAGCCGGAGAAGGACCTGGAACAGACGATCTATTCTCTCCAGGGCGGGAGCGCGCAGCCTGCCGCGGCTCCGCGCCAGAACACGGCGCCCAAGCACCTGGTCATGACCGCCAGCGTGGATGACGCCATGGTCGGCCGCTTGCGCAACACGTTCGCGCGCGACCTGGTGATCGAGCGCGTGGACGAAACCACGTCCGCCGAAAAGGGCGAGAAGAAAGAAACCGCCGTCTACGTCGTGAACCCGACGGGCAGTTCGGACGCCCGTGTCGTGGCCGATCTGGCGCTGGTGCACGAATGATCCGCGAACTGGCCGCCGCCGTTTTGGGCGCGGCCCTTGTGGCAGCTCCGGCATCGCCGCAGAGCCGTACGATGCGGCAGGGCGCCCACCGCATCGAGATTACGCTGGAACGATTCGAGAAGGGCGCGTGGCGCGCGATCGACCCCGGCCTCGTGCTGGCGCAGGGAGACCGCGTGCGCTTCCGGTTCCACACGAATTTCGATGGCTTCCTGTACGTCACGAACTTCAGCAGTTCGGGCAAGTACGGGCAATTATTCCCACGCGAAGAGACCGGCCAGAACAATCAAATTGCTTCGGGGCGGGAATACCAGGTTCCCGCCACCAGCACCGTCTTCCGCATCGCCGGCCCGGCCGGATATGAAACGGTCTACTGGCTGGTGAGCCCCTCGCGCCTTTCGACGGCTCCGGCCACCCTTACCACCAAGCCTCTGACCCTTACGCCGCGGTGCGACGACGCCATTCTGCGGGCTCGCGGCGACTGCATCGATTCCTCCGCCGGACCGAAACTCATCCCGCGCGAAGTGGAGCTTCCGCAGGAAATGGCGCAGGCGGCGGGCGACAGCCGGCGCGAATTGCTTTTCATGCGGCAGGAGAACAAGGCGGTGATCTCCTCGCCCGGGCCCCTGACCGGGCCCGTAGTTTACGAGTTCCGCCTGGCACACCGGTGAGCGTCATGTGGAAAAGCCTCCCCTTTCTGCTCGCTTGCGCCGCATTGGGAGCGCAACAGCAACAGCCGCCCCAACAGCGCCAGCGCGATCTCAAGCTGGAAAAGATCGAAACTCCCGAACCTCCCAAAGCACCTTCGATCCCGCGCAGCTACGCCGTGATCGTGGGGATTTCGCATTACGAGAACCTGCCCGCCAGCCTGCAGTTGCAGTATTCGGAGCGGGATGCGCAATCCATCTACACGATCCTCATCAGCCCCGAAGGCGGAAATTTCAAGGCCGAAAACGTCCACATCCTGACCGGGGACAAGGCGACCCTGGCCGGCCTGCGGCGGGAAATCGGCACCTGGCTTCCGGGCGTCGCCAAACCGGGCGACCGCGTCCTGGTCTACTTCGCGGGCCACGGTTTCATGTATCAGGGCAAGGGCTATCTGGCGCCGTATGACTTCGATTCCAACAAAATTGCGGCCACCGGATACCCAATGGATGAGTTGGGCGCCATCATGGGCAGCAAGATCCAGGCCAGTTCCAAAGTGCTGCTCACCGACGCCTGCCACAGCGGCGCCATTTCCCCCGAGGACACGGCGAGCCTGAACAAGACGCTGTCTTCTCTGAACACGTCGCTGTTTTCGCTGACCGCCAGCCGCGACCGGGAGCGCTCGTTCGAAAGCGCGGAACTCGAGGGCGGCCACGGCGTCTTCACGTACTACGTGGTGAAGGGCCTGGAAGGTGCGGCTGATACGAACCACGACGGGATCGTGACCGCGGACGAGCTGGCCGAATACACGCACACGCAGGTCCGCGAGGCCACCGGCGCGCAACAGAATCCGACGTCGGACCGCGGCAGCTTCGATCCCAACATGCTGCTTTCCTACGTGCCTTCGAATGCCGCACCGGCCACGCCGCCCGCCCCCAAATACGGCACGCTGGTTTTCGAAGCGAACAAGGAAGGCGTGGAGGTGTTCGTAGACGACAAGTCGGTCGGCGTGATCGAAACGGGCAAAACCATCACGGTGCCGGGTCTGCAGCCGGGCGAGCACACCATCAAGGGCGTCAAGATGGGGTATGAGCCGGACGGACCGCGGCAGGAGACGGTTTACCCGGGCCAGGAATCCACGGTGACGATCAAGATCCTGATCCCGCGGCGTAGGCCCAAAGCCGCGGTCGATTCCCTGGACGACGGTATCAAGTTTTACCTGAAAGGCGAGCAGCAGAATTACAAGAAGGCCGCCGAGCATTTCGAGAAGGCGCTGGCGGCCGACCCCACTTACAGCCAGGCCGCCTATTACCTCGGGCTGACGTATAACGCGATGTTCGACGAGGAAAAGGCGCAGGAATACTACAAGAAGGCCATCGAAATCGATCCGGACTACCTGGAGGCACACGCGAATTACGCAGGCATGCTGCTCGATATCGGCGACGTGGACGAGGCAATCCGCCAGATCAATATGGTGCTGACACGGCAACCGAACCACGCCATGGCGTTGACGATGCTCGCGCAGGCAGACCGGCTGAAAGGGCTCTATCCGCAGTCGATCGAGTCCGCGCAAAAAGCGGTGAAGCTTGCCCCTAAGAACGCCGAGCCCCACCTGTGGATGGCGGACAGTCTCCGGCTGAGCGGAAATTTTGCAGGCGCCAAAGCCGAATACAGCCAGTACCTGGCGCTGAGCGATTTCGACAGCCACCTGGCCGGCCAGTTGAATTACTACGTGCTGGGCTCGCTGTTCGGCATGGGAAAAAAGAAGCGCGCCGGAACGCACGACATCTGGAGCGACCTTCGCAGCCTCGCCTATTTCGGCCTGTGCGACTGCGAACGCAAGATGTCGAACTTCGACCTGGCGATCGGGTTTTGCCAGCGGTCGCTCTCCTACGATCCGCAGGACCCCTACGCGCACTTCGCCCTGGGTGTCGCTTACATGCGGAAGGCGAATGAGACGAACAGCCTCGCGGAGCTGGGGCCGGCCCTGAAGCACCTGCAAGCGGTGGTCGCGATCAACCCCGATCTGGACGAGGCTCAATTCGCGAAGAAGAACATCGCCGCCATCGAACAGGCCATACAAAAAGTCGAGCCGCGACCCTGAGGCCGCGGCTCGCTTTTCACTTCTGACTGGTTACTTCGTTAGAAGGTGATCTTCGCCGAGATCTGAAGCGTCCTCGGGAAGTTCTGTTGCCGCTTGGGCAACTGGCCGAACGTCGTGCTGCTGAAGCTCGTGTCCGGTCCGGGGCGAAGCGGGGTGTTGGTCGCGTTGAAGGACTCCAGTTTCAGGGCCGCCTTGAAGCGCTCCGACAAAGCGATGGTCTTCTGCGCGGCAGCGTTCAGCTGCGGCACCGCCGGGTTGAAGATAGTCGCAAACCGGTCAGGTACCTGACGCAGCATGTACGAAGACAGGGTGGAATAGCAAGCCTTGTTGTTGTTGAACCAGCTATTCTCGTTCTGGTTGGCCGCATTCCAGTTGCCGCAGTAGTTCAGCAGGTTGGGCCAGCCGACCGGAAATCCGGACGAGTAAGTCAGGATCCAATCCACCTGCCAGTCGCTGACGACCTTGTTGACGATGTGGTTGCTGCTGTTGAGCAGACCCTTGCCCTTGCCGATCGGGAGATCCCAGACGCCGCTGAATGCCATCTCGTGCGTCTTGTTGAGATCGTCCATCTCGTAGACCAGGGGCTCGTTGAGGTTCCAGTTGTCCAGGCGATGGTCGGCCTGGGTCTTCTTGCCGAAGGTGTAAGCCAGAACCCAGGTCAGGACTCCGGATTTGGCTCCGCCCAGAACGCGCTTCTCAACTTTGACCTGCAGTTCGTGGGAGTTGTAGTAGCCCACCTGCTGGGAGTAATTCTGCGTCATGCCGGTGAACAGCGGATAGGCACGGAGCAGCGCGCCGCGGGCGATCGTGGCGCTGGCGCCGAGGCTCGCAGTGGTGGGCAGAATGCCATAGAACGGATTTGCCACCGTGCGGTTGAGGTAATCGGGATTAGTTTGCCCGAGCGTCTGCATCGCGGCGCTCTGCGGATAGTTGGACCAGTTCAGCGACACCGGGACGAAGATCTCCCGGTTGCCGGCATACGAAAGTTCCAGGTTGATGTGTCCCGGAAGTTCGCGCTGCAAGCCGAAGGAGTACTGGTAGGTGCGCGGGGTGCGGTAACGGGGATCATTGTAGCTGATTCCGTTTCCGGCATAGGTCATCAGGCCCTGGGTCGCGCCCACAGGCTGAATCAGGCCGTTCGGGAAAGGATTGGCCAGGGATCCGGGACCTGCGGGATCGGCGCCGGCCATCGGATAGAGCCCGTTCGTTACGGAGCCCGTATAATTCGTGGTCTGCGAAAACCCGTACTGCGACGAAAGGTTGTTGCTCAGCGGCCGGTAGAATACGCCGACGCCGGCGCGGAGCACGGTCTTGTCATCCACACGATAGGCGAAACCGAGGCGCGGAGCCAGGTTGGTCCAATCGATGTGGTACTGGCGAGTGGGATTTCCGTTGGCGCCCAGGAATTCCAAGCCGCCCAGGAGCGCGCTCGGCGCCGCCGGGTAGCCATACGGATCGTTCGACGTGGCAGCCAGCTTGTTCCAGTTGGCCAGCACGGCGTTGCTGTAAGGGTTGACTTCGGTGTAGTTGAAAGCATAGATGCCGCGGTTGTAGCGTTCCACCCAGGGCATCTGGACTTCGTAACGGATACCGCCATTGATGGTCAGCTTACTGCTGACCTTCCAGTCGTCCTGCAAATACCAGGAGAAATAGGGCCGCGTGATGTAGGCGGTCGTGTTGAAATCGACCTGGCCGCTCGCAGGGTCGCCGAGCAGCATGCTGGCGATGCCGCTGCCGTCACTGGCGCCGCCGTCGACATCGGAATAGTGGCGGGTCCAGGCATTATTAAAGGTCATATAGCCGGAGGCGTAGCCGCTGCTCTGGCTCGGACGCGCTACGTATTTCGCTTCGGCGCCGATGTGCAGCGTGTGGGTCCCGCGGTTCAGCGTAAGGCTGGGCAGCAGGTCCCAGGTGTTATAGCTCCACCAGTTGATCTGGTAGTTGCCGTTGCCAAACATGGAAGCGAAATTCGTGACGTCGATGCGGGGCGCCGCGCAGGTCGAAACCGTCGGGGCGCAGGGGATGTTCACGCCCAGACTGGAGCCCTTGAAACTCGGGTCGCCCCAGCCGGGATGGTTGTCGGTGAACCGGCCGAACGACATACGGACGTCGAACACGGAGGTCGCCGAGAGGATCCGGGTGTAATCGAAAATGTAGTGCTGCGGCGTGCGCTGGGCGTTGATATCGCCGTAGGACGCGGGGCCGCCGAAACCGGAACTGTCGCGGTATTCGGAGCCGTGCTGGAAATCGAACGAGAAGTTCATTTTATTGTTCTCGTCGAAGTCGTGGTCCCACTTCACGATCGGCTGATTGTATGCGTACTGGTCTTTCACGTTCGGGGCGTTGAAGTTGTTGGAGAGACCGGGGCTCGTGGGATTGGGATAATAGCCGAGAATCTTCTGTCCCGCGGCGCTCATGCGGCTGGCGGGAATAATGTTTCCGGGGAACGGGGACCGGGCATAAGTATGACCGGCGCAGTTGTTGGCCGGGTCGCTGCATGAGAGCGAGGTCATCGGATCATAGATCGTGATCCCGGTGCCGTTGAAGTTGCCGGTCTTCATCCCGGGCGTCGGCACGGTCTGCTGGGAGGGGGCGGGCAGCACTTCGCGCCAGCCTTCGAACGTGAAGAGGAAGAAATCTTTGTTCTTCCGGATCGGGCCGGCGATGCTGCCGCCGAATTGGTGCTGATTGTGGAAGGGGACAGCCTGGTGGTTGTAGTTGTTCTGGAACCAGTTCGAATCCATGTAGGAGTTGCGGAAATAATCGAACACGCTGCCATGGAAGTCGTTGGTCCCCGACCTGAGGGTCGTGTTCACCGCGCCACCCGCGAACTGCCCCCACTGGGCGTCGTAGGTGTTCGTCATGACTTTGAATTCCTGGATCGCATCCACGTTCGGCGCGATTTGCCAGGTTCCGCCGTTATCGCTGATCGGAGCGCCGTTCAGCAGGAAGACGTTGGTGCCCGAGCGGGCGCCGTTGATGGTGTAGGCATTGCTGGTATCCCAGCCGCGGGTACCGGAGTAGCCGCCGTTCCCGAACTGCTCTTGCGTGAAAAGCACGCCCGGCGTCAGAGCCATCAACATGTATTCCTGGCGGCCGTTCAATGGGTATTGCTGGGTCTTGATGGGGTCGAAAACCAGGCCGCGGCTGGCATCGGCCGTGTCGAGGACATCCTGCGTGCTTGTCACTTCGACCGCGACGGACATCTGGCCCACGCTCAACTGGACCGGAATATCCACTTTGTCCGCGACGCGCAGTACGATGTTGTTGCGCTTCGTAGTCTGGAAACCTGTCGATGTCGCCTCGATATTGTAGGTTCCCGGGTTCAGGTACGGAACGGCGTAGTGACCTTCGGCCGTAGTCTGGGCCTCTTTGATTTCGCCCGTTCCGGAATTGATCACTCTAACGGTGGCCCCGGGTATGGCGGCACCGGATGGATCCGTAACGGTTCCGGTGAGCGTCGCCCGGAAATCCTGCGCAAACATTGCTGCCGACATCAGGAGCAGCATGAGCACAGTTCTGCATCTCGTCATAAATCTCCTTTGTTTCGTGCCAAACAACTTGAATCAAGGCGGTGGCAGATACTGGCGCATGCCACGCCCCCTGAAGAATTTGCTGTAAGCAGGGTCACGAGTGCAATTCAATGACCGCTCCGGCGCGCAGTTGCGGGACCCTTATAAACAAAGGTTTTCGGGTCCTGAAGAACTTTTTATCGGGGGAATACCTACAGATTTCGGTATTTCGGATTCCAAAGTCTGTATTCCGCGAGACGATCAGCCGGCGCCGTTCCGGACAGCCGACTCGGACGGAGGATATGGCAGACGGTTCTGCATCCGGGCCACCTCCTCCGGGGAAAAATCGGGAAACGGAAGCCGGCCGCCTTGTTTCCACTCGCGCACCTGCTGGATGGCGGCGTCCCTCAGATCGTCGTCAGTGCCGGCTTTACGGGCGATATAGTTGGTCTGCACGGGAACGGCCAGCCCGGTGCCGGCGGCTGCAATGACCTCCAGCATTCGGAGCAGCAGGTCCTCCTGAATGGCGACAAACTCGTTGTAATCCGCGGTGAGCACGTACGCGAAAACTTCCAGCCTGAGTTCCGCCGGACCAAAACCGATCAGCCGCACCCGGCCGCCCGGCTCCACCTTCGGGTGCTCGTACAGCAGTTTGCGGATGCCCACCAGAACGTAACGCAACTGGTCGGGCGTGGTATCGACACGAAGCCCGAATACCGGGTGGAACCACACCTTTTCGCGCGGGCCGAAGTTTTCCAGGTTGATTGCCGCGAACTGGGCATTCGGAATCGTGACGACGGTCCGGTCCAGAGTCTGGATGCGGGTCGAGCGGAGGCCGACATCGACAACCGTTCCGACGTTATCGCCGAACTTGCAGAAGTCGCCCACCCGGACGGGCTGATCGATCACCAGCGAGATGCCCGCGAAGAGGTTCTCGATGGTCTTCTGCGCTGCCAGGGCCACCGCGATGCCGCCGACACCGAGGCCGGCGATGATGGTGGACATCTGAAACCCGAAATTATCCAAGACCACCAGCGTGATCGAGACCACCGCCAGGACTTTAACGATGCGGCGCCCCAGGGGCACCACCGCGGTCGCGGCGAACCGGTGCGTGCGGACCAGCGCGAGCTTCGCGCGATCGGACGCGATGTCGATGAGCCGCAGGAGGACCCACGTGATCGCCACCGACACCAGGATGGTCTCGATGTCGCCCACCGCCTGGCGAGTGAGCAGCGGCAGCGATAGGAATAGCAGACCGGGGTGAAACAGGGACACCGCCAAAAACAGACGCAGGGGTCCGCGCAACTTCTCCACGATCTCGTCATCCAGGCCGGTAGCGGTCCTGCGCGCAAATACGGACATTACCCAAAGACCGAGTTTCGTTAAGAGCAGCGCGAGGCCGATAGCGAGCGGCAGCAGAAGCAAAAGGGCCATCCAGCGCCAAATGGCAGCCCCGAATACCTGCGTTTCAGCCAGGACGCCGGGCACGTATTTCTCAATCAGCGAGGGAGCGATGGCGCGGAAGACTTCGGGGACGCGGGCCAGCGTCGCCGACGAGAAAAGCCAGATCTCCCCGCCGGCCGAGGCGACGCGTTGAAGGGTCACCTGTACCGGCCCCGCCGATGTGGCGACCGTGCCGATGAGTTCGGAGCCGGCGGCGAGGCCATCGGCCAGGTTCCCTGCAGGAGTATCGTTGACGTCGGCCAGATCGACGTTCAGGCGGCGGTCGAGAACGGTCTTCAACTGCGAGGCCAGGTCGCGCGATGCGGAACTGTCAGGGTTTGCCGCGGAGTGGCCGTCTTCCAAGTACTGCGCGGCCAGTTGGTAATTGTGATCCTGCGCTGCCTGAAGAAAACCAAGGACCGTTCCTCGGGGAGTGGACCGTCCGAGCGGATCGGCCGGCGCGCACCACCCGCCCGCCGTGAACACAAGAAGAGTACAAATTACGCGTAAACGCAGCATCGCGATAAAACGAACAACTTCATTGCCATTCTCCCCGCTGACGGGGGCGGCGGGGACTGTCTACAACCATTTCGCCGCGGAGCTCATGTGTTTGCATGATTCGGACCCGGTGTTGCGGGGCGTACACTTTGAGAAGCAAGTGAGTGCGACCTCGAAACTGCCGGGCCTTCTCCTTGTTTCGGTTCTCCTGGGTACATCGATCGCGCCGGCTGCGGTCTCCCGCGCCGAAGCCGGCGGCTTGCGAGTCGGCGTGGCGGGTTCGGAGCCGTTCGTCGTAAAAACCGCCGGCGGTTTCGAAGGCATCTCGGTCGAGGTCTGGCAGGCGCTGGCGGCCGAAGCCGGATGGCGCTATCGCTTCCAGCCTTTCGAGAGCGTTCCCGAAGC
Source organism: Bryobacterales bacterium (assembly GCA_963796485.1). Classification (GTDB taxonomy): domain Bacteria; phylum Acidobacteriota; class Terriglobia; order Bryobacterales; family Bryobacteraceae; genus CAWCDJ01. The sequence goes on along the minus strand of CAWCLV010000001.1, from coordinate 336,298 downwards.
GATGGAGGCGCTCGACGCGGGCCAGATCGACGTCGTCGTCGGCCCCGTGAGCATCACCTCGGAACGCGCGCAAACGGCCCGCTTTTCGCAGCCCTACTACGCCTCCTCGCTGGCGATTCTCTCCAGAACCGAAAGTCCCACATGGTGGGACCGCATCTCTCCGTTTTTCAGCCGTACGTTCTTCATCGCAGTGGCGGTGCTGCTTTCGGTCCTGGCCCTGGTCGGCAGCCTGATCTGGCTGGCGGAGCGCCGCGTCAGGGACGCGACCTTCGCACACGAACCCGTGCGCGGGATCGCCAACGGCATCTGGCTGGCGATCGTCACGATGAGCACGGTGGGCTACGGGGACTTGGCGCCCAGGACCTTCCTTGGCAGGCTCGTGACTGCCATCTGGATCGTGATCTCGGTAATCATGGCGACCTCGCTGGTTGCCGGGATCGCGAGCACCCTCACGCTTACCGGGATGACCACCAACACGATCACGACCGCCGAGGAGCTGCGCGGGCGCGAAGTCGCGGTCCTTTCCGGGTCGCCGGGGGAGAGCTTCGCGCGAAACTATGGAGCGAAAGTGAGCGGGGTGGATTCGCTGGCGAAAGCCTATCAATTGATCGAAGCGAAAACCGTGGATGCCATTGTCTTCGACCGCCCCCAATTGCAGTATTTCCTCGCGCAGCAGCATAACCGCTCGCTCGCGGTATCCCGGGCGGAGTACATGCCGCAGAATTACGGCTTCGCCATGCCGCTCAGCGCGCCGGCCATCGTCCACAAGATGAATCTATACTTGCTCCAACTGGAGGAATCGGGACGGGTAGACCGGATTGTTCGCGCCTGGCTGGGCTCCGAAAAGGACTGATGTGCCTTTCCGAACAGTTTGGGGACCGGGTGAACCGCAAGGTGCGGTTACGATCAAGGAGAGGACAATGGACGCGCCCGATCTTAGAGGGAGGGTCGTGATCGCAGGCGTCGGGCCGGAGGTGGACTGCGGCCGATTCGCCATTAAGCGAACGGCGGGCGGGTCCGTCAGGGTCGAGGCCGACGTGTACGCGGATGGCCATGAATCGATCTCCTGCGCGGTGCTCCACCGGAAGGACGATGCCGCCGGGTGGGACGAAACCCCTATGACGCCGCTCGGTAACGACCGCTGGAAGGCGGAGTTCACGGTAAGTGCAGTCGGCCGCTACCTCTACACCATCGAGGGTTGGATCGACCGCTTTCAGACCTGGCGGAGGGACATGATCAAACGGGTCGAAGCGCGGCAGACGGACCTGGCTGTCGATCTGCTGGCTGGCGCGCAATTGCTCGAAGAAGGGGCGCTGCGGGCGTCCGGCGGGGACAGCGCCGATCTTCTCGAGTGCGCCGGGTACCTCCGCGGAAGCGCTTCCGACGCCGAAAAGGCGGAGCGGGCGCTCGATCCCGAACTTGAGGAGATCATGGGCCGCAACCCGGACCGCGCGCTCGCGACACGCTACGACCGCGAACTGCCGGTGACGGTGGATCGCGAACGGGCCCGCTTCAGCGCCTGGTACGAGTTCTTCCCCCGCTCGTGCGGAGGCCTGCGCGGGTGCGAGGCGCGCCTCGATTACGCCGCGGCGATGGGCTTCGATGTCGTGTATCTCCCGCCGGTCCACCCCATCGGCAAAGTCAACCGGAAGGGCCGGAATAACGCGACCGCCGCGACGCCGGACGACACCGGCAGCCCCTGGGCAATCGGCTCCGAAGAAGGCGGCCACAAGTCGATCCACCCGCAGCTCGGAACGGTGGAGGACTTCGACTGGTTCGTCCGGGCGGCCGCGGAGCGGGGCCTCGAAGTGGCGTTGGATATCGCGTTTCAGTGCGCCCCGGACCACCCGTACGTCCGCGAGCACCCGGAATGGTTCCGCAAGCGCCCGGACGGCACGATCCAGTATGCGGAGAACCCGCCCAAAAAATATCAGGACATCTACCCGCTCGAATTCGAAACGGAGGATTGGCGCGCCTTGTGGGACGAACTGGCAGGCGTGGTGCACTTCTGGATCGATCGCGGGATTCGAATCTTCCGCGTGGACAATCCGCATACCAAGGCCTTCCCGTTCTGGGAAAAGCTGATCGCGGAAGTGAAGGGCAAGTCCCCGGAAACCATCTTCCTCGCGGAGGCCTTTACGCGGCCCAAAGTGATGTACCGGCTGGCGAAGCTGGGCTTCACGCAATCCTATACCTACTTCACGTGGCGAAACACGAAGGCCGAGCTGACCGCGTACTTCACGGAGTTGACGCAATCGGAAGTCCGCGAGTATTTCCGGCCGAACCTCTGGCCGAACACGCCGGACATCCTGCCGGAATACCTCCAGTATGGCGGCCGGCCGGCGTTTATCGCGCGGCTGATTCTGGCGGCGACGCTGGGAGCAAACTACGGCATCTACGGGCCGGCGTTCGAACTCTGTGAAAACGTGGCCAGGCAAGCGGGCAGCGAAGAGTACCTGGATTCCGAAAAGTATCAGTTGCGGGAGTGGCGCATCGACGACCCCTGGAGCCTCAGGGAATTGATCACCCGCGTCAATCGCGTCCGCCGCGACAATCCCGCCCTGCAAAGCGACCGGAGCCTCCACTTCCACGACATCGATAACGAGCAGCTGATCTGCTACAGCAAATCGACTCCCGATCTGCTGGATTCGGTTCTGGTGATCGTGAATCTCGACCCTTCGCACAAGCATTCCGGCTGGGTAAACCTCGACTTGCCGGCGCTGGGGCTCGACCCGCGCTATCCCTACCAGGTGCACGATCTGCTCGGCGATAACCGCCACCTTTGGACGGGCCCGCGCAATTATGTGGAGCTCGATCCCCAAACCATCCCGGCTCACGTGTTCCGCATCCGGCGCAGGATCCGGACCGAGCGGGACTTCGACTACTTCCTCTGATGACCGACCTCTTCCTTCCGCCGAAAACGGGCGGCCCAAACCTGCCCGTATCGATTTGCGAACTCGATTTCAGCTCCCTGCCACTTGCCGCAAACCCGGATGAGCTGGTGGACTTTCTTCGCCGGATGGGGTTCACACACCTGAAGCTGCCCCAAGACACCGATGAATTCCGGAACGTCCTCGAAGCAGTGCGGGAGGCGCATGTCCCGGTGGCCGTGGAAGGGGATGGCCGCATGAAAGGTGTCGCCGTCCGGTACACAAAAAACGTGCGGTGGGCGTCCGACACCCTTGCATATTTTGCGCACGACCCTCTGCACCGCGCCTACCACCACAATCTGCTGACCGCCGGTCCCGATGCTGCATGGGCCGGGAATCCGGTGCTTCCTCTCGGCTCGGAATATGGCTCGCTCGCCACGAGAATGCCCGGCGACGAATGGCAGAAGCTCGCCAACGTGCGGCTGCTCTACGGCTACATGATGGCGCATCCCGGGAAAAAGCTGCTGTTCATGGGCAGCGAGTTCCATGTGCCGGCAGAGTCCTGCCAAAGCGGCCTGCCGCGCTGGGTGCGCGACCTGAACACGTTTTACCGGGGCCGGCCCGCGCTCTTCGAGCTCGATTCGGCGCCCGCCGGGTTCTCCTGGGTGGACACGAGCGACAGCCGGCGCAGCATCCTGGCCTTCCGCCGCATCGGCCGGAATCCGCGGGAACAGGTTCTCTTCGTCCTCAATTTCACTCCCGTGCCGCGGCAAAACTACCGGCTCGGCGCGCCGGAACCCGGAGAATGGAGGGAGATGCTCAACAGCGACGCCACGCTTTACGGCGGGAGCGGCCAGGGGAACCTCGGCGCGGTGCGGTCCGCGCCCGTTCCGATGCACGGTTTTCCGGATTCCTTGAACCTGACGCTCCCGCCGCTGGCGATGCTCGCTTTCCACAAGGCCGCGGAGGGAACCACGTGAAGAGAAGGGGAAGCGCACACGATCCGCTGTGGTACAAGGACGCGATCATTTACGAGACCCACGTGAAGGCGTTCTTCGACAGCAACAACGATGGAGTCGGCGATTTTCACGGGCTGATGCAGAAGCTCGATTACCTGCAGGAACTCGGGGTTACGTGCCTCTGGCTGCTCCCGTTTTTTCAATCGCCGATGCGCGACGACGGCTACGACATTTCCGACTACGGCTCCGTCCATCCCAGCTACGGGACGCTGGAAGACTTCCAAAGGTTCATGAACGCGGCCCACGAGCGCGACCTGCAAGTCCTCGTAGAGCTGGTTGTGAACCACACGTCGGACCAGCATCCCTGGTTCCAGGCGGCTCGCAAAGCACCCCCGGGTTCGCCTGAACGCGATTTCTACGTTTGGAGCGACACCGACCAGAAGTACCGCGACGCGCGCATCATCTTTACCGACACCGAGAAATCCAACTGGGCGTGGGACCCGGAAGCGCAGGCGTATTACTGGCACCGCTTCTTCTCCCACCAGCCCGATCTGAACTTCGACAACCCCAGGGTGATGGAAGAAGTCGTCAAGGCTATGCGCTTCTGGCTCGACATGGGGATCGATGGCATGCGGCTCGACGCCATTCCCTACCTGGTGGAGCGGGAGGGCACGAGCTGCGAGAACCTGCCGGAGACCCATGAGGCGATCAAGCGGATCCGGCGCGCGCTGGACGAGAGCCACAGCCATCGCCTGCTTCTGGCGGAGGCCAACCAGTGGCCCTCCGACGTGCTCCAATACTTCGGAAACCAGGACGAATGCCACATGGCCTTCCATTTTCCGCTGATGCCGCGCATGTTCATGGCGCTGCGGCTGGAAGACCGTCATCCCATCACTGAAATCATGGCGCAAACGCCGCCGATCCCGCCAAGCTGCCAGTGGGGGCTGTTCCTGCGGAACCACGACGAGCTGACGCTCGAAATGGTGACCGACGAAGAACGCGACTACATGTACCTGGCCTATAGCGCCGACCCGCGCATGCGCATCAACGTGGGGATCCGGCGGCGCCTGGCTCCGCTGATGGAGAACAACCGGCGCCGCATCGAGCTGATGAACAGCCTGCTCTTTTCGTTCCCGGGCACGCCGATCATTTATTACGGCGACGAGATCGGGATGGGCGACAACATCTATCTCGGCGACCGCAACGGCGTCCGCACGCCGATGCAGTGGACCGCGGACCGCAACGCGGGCTTTTCGCGCGTCAACCCCGCCAAGCTCTATAGCCCGCTGGTGATGGACCCGGTCTACGGCTTCGAAGCCATCAACGTGGAAGCGCAGCAGAGCGACCCGTCTTCCCTGCTCCACTGGATGCGGAACATGATCGCGCTGCGGAAGCTTTTCCGCGTTTTCGGCAGGGGCTCGCTCGAATTCCTGGAGCCCGAGAACCGCAAGGTGCTGGCGTATCTGCGGCAGTATGAAGGCGATCAGATTCTGTGCGTGGCGAACCTCTCGCGCTTCGGGCAGCCGGTGGAACTCGACCTTGCATCCATGGAGGGCATGGTGCCGGTCGAAATGCTGGGGTTCACCGAATTTCCCATCATCGGGCGCGAGCCCTACCGGCTGACGCTCGGCCCGTATGCGTTCTTCTGGTTTGAACTGCAGCGCGTCGCGGGACCGATCGAGGTCCGCACGGCAGCCGCCGCGGCAGAAACCGTACCGCTGGTTCTCAGCGACGCCGACGAATTGTTCGAGGGCCGCGCGCGCAACGCCCTGGAAACGGCGGTACTGCCCGAGTTCCTTCCGAAACAGCGCTGGTATGGGGGCAAGGCGCGCGTCATCGAGAGCACGCGCGTCACCGATTGGGCCTGGATCCGCCCGGAAGCGCCGCCGTTCGCCCTGGCGATGGTGGAAGTGAAGTACAAGGATGAAGGCGCCAGCGTGTATCAACTTCCGCTGGCCATTACGACGGGACGCGAGCGCGAGGAACTCGAGCGCCAGCGAAAGGACTCCGTCCTCTGCGAAGTGCGGCTCGCGGGCGAGCCCGGAATCCTGCACGACGCCCTGGCGGACGACGAAGCGTGCCGCGCGCTGCTCGCCGCCATTACCCAGGGCCAGGGATTTCCGGCGCAGGACGGCGCTGTGACCGCGTTCCCCGTCACACTGGAGCCGGATGCCGCGCCGGGCGATGCCCCGGTCCGCGTGGTCCGACCCGCCGCGGAGCAGAGCAACAGCTCGATCATCTTCGGCAGCCAGAGCATCATGAAGGTTTTCCGCCGGGTGGAGGAAGGCGTGAACCCGGATTTCGAAATCGGGCGTTTCCTCACGGAGAACACCGGCTTCCGCGGCGTTCCGCGGCTGGAGGGCGGCATGGAGTATGTCCGCAACGGCGCCAGCCCTTCGACGCTGGCGATGCTCCAACAAATGATTCCCAATCAGGGCGACGGCTGGAAGATGACCCTGGAAGACCTGGGGCGCTACTACGAGCACAGTTCCACCGCCCGGATGCAGTTCGAGGACGCGGCCGACGACGGCCGCACCCTCGCGGAAATCTCCAGCCAGCCGATTCCGGATTCGGCGCGCGACAGAATCGGGATCTACCTGGACTGGGCCGCCGCGATCGGAAAACGCACGGCCGAGATGCACCTGGCGCTGGCGTCGGGAACCGGCGACCCCGCATTCGTGCCGGCTCCGCTCACCCGCGAGGATTTGCAGAACACGGCGGTCAGCCTTCGCCAGCACGCTTCCGAAGTCTTCGGCGCCCTGAAAGTGAACCTGCCTTTGCTCCCCGACGAATTCGTGGACCGGGCCGCCCAGGTACTCGGCCAGCGGCACCGCATTCTCGACCGCTTCCGGACGCTGGAACAGATGGAGCCCGAGGTGGTGTGCATCCGGATCCACGGCGACTATCATCTGGGCCAATTGCTGCGCGTCGAGAACGATTTTGTGATCATCGATTTCGAAGGAGAGCCCGCGCGGCCGCTTGCGGAACGCAGGTGCAAGCAGCCGGCATTGAAAGACGTAGCCGGCATGCTGCGTTCGTTCAGCTATGCCGCCTACGCCGGATTACTGGCGTACACCGCCCGCCGCCTGGAGCAGTACGAAAACATGGAGCCCTGGGCCGCATACTGGGAGAAATGGACGCGGGTGGCGTTCCTGCGCGCATATCGCGAAACGGCCGCGGACGCCTCCTTCCTTCCTCAATCGCCGGCTCACTTCGAAACTTTGCTGAACGCATTTCTGCTGGATAAGGCGCTGTACGAGTTGAATTATGAATTGAATCACCGTCCGGCATGGGTGCGAATCCCGCTACGGGGGATCCTGGCTCTCGCAAGACACTGATACAATCCCTTGCATGAGACTTGCCCTCGTTGTGGCCGCGGCCTGCACTGCCAGCCTGTTCGGCGCGCCGGTCGATCAAAAGGACGTGGAGTACGGCCGCGCTTCCGGTAAACCGCTTCTGCTGGATCTGCACATCCCGGACGGCCGGGGCCCGTTTCCCGCGGCCATCCTGGTTCATGGCGGCGGCTTCGACGAGGGGAGCAAGAGCACCAACGTCCGGCCGTTGTTCGAGCCGCTCGCCCGCGCCGGCTTCGCCTGGTTCAGCATCGACTACCGGCTCGCTCCCGAGGTGAAGTTCCCGCAGCAGAACGAGGATCTCGACACGGCCATCCGGTGGGTCAAAGCCCACGCCAAAGAGTACCGCCTGAATGTCCGGAAGATTGCGCTGATCGGCGAGTCCGCGGGCGGCTTCCTGGTGAACTATGCGGGCACGCACTACACTCCCGAAACCAGGGTGGCGGCGGTCGTGGATTTCTACGGGCCTTCGGACTACGGCAAGCTGGCGGAGTTACGGCGCGACCACCCGGAGCGCTTCAACATGGCAAGCCTGAACCGGCACGCCTCGCATGGCGGGGGCATCCACTACTTCGGCCTGGAACAACTCGACGCGGCGGGATTGGAAAAGCTGCACCGCATCTCGCCGATCGCCGGAATTCACAAAGGGATGCCGCCGTTTCTCGTGATCCAGGGGAACAAAGACGATCAGGTGGCGTTTGAGCAGTCGTCGGAGTTCTGCGACTCCCTGCAGAAGGGCGGAGCCGGGTGCCGGCTCATCGTAATCGAAGGCGGCGGCCACGGAATGAGCAGTTGGAAAGCGCCCGAAATGCAGCACTGGAAGCCGGAGATGATCGCCTGGCTGAAGGAGACTCCACCGCAGAAGAGGAGTTCTTTAAAATGACGTTACTCAGCGCTTTCTCTGCGTTCTCCGCGTCTTCGCGGTGAAAGGCTTTTCTTAACTTCAGAGGTTGTGGAAGCGCCCCGCCACTTCCTCGTCTTCGTGGCGCTCCGTCTGGCGCTCCAGCGAACGGCTGACCATCTCTTTCGAGCCGAGTCCGACCGCCAGCGCCAGGGCCAGCACGATCCCGCCGAACAGGATCCCGAACGCCAGGCGCACGATCTCGCCGCCGATCCGCAGATGGTCCAGCGCCATCGCTCCGGCCATCACCATCACCAGCCACTTCACTCCCAAGCTGATGAGCCGGGCGGAATGTACCTGCATGTTCACGGCACTGATCAGTACGCCGCGCGCCAGGAACCGGGAAACAAAAACTCCGACAATCAGGATCAGGACCGCGGCAAAAACGTTCGGCAGATATGTGAACAAACGGACGACCAGCATCGACGTGATATTGACGTCGAGAGCACTCAGGCCCACCAGCAGTCCCAACAGGACGACGCACCAGAACGCCAGGCCGGCAATCAGCAGGGTGGGGCTTCGCGAGGGCGACCAGTCGGCCAGCGCCGAAAAACCCCAGCGCTCCAGGCGTTTATCGAAATCGATCCCCCGCAAACTGCGGCGGATCATGACCCGTACAATCCAGCCCACCACGACCGCAAACGCCAGCAGCACGGTCATCGCCAGCAGACCGGGCAGGAAATTGGCGATGCTCCCGCTGATCCGGGCGGCGGCCTGATTGAGAATTTGATTGACGTGAGTCAGCATACGAATCACTCTCTTTCCATTACGGATTGAACCGGTCCGGCCACCTCCAGCGCGAGATGAGGTAGCGCTTCTGCGTTTCGAAAGCGAGGCACAGCCGCTCCTCCCAGGCTTCCACCTCTTCCGGTCCTGCTTCCTGCAACTCCAGAACCGCCGATCCCGCCCATCCGAGGTAAATCGGAGTGAGGGCTCGCAGCAGGTGGTCTCGATCCATGATGCGCAGCCGCCATGCAAGGCTGAAATCGTAGATCGTGCGCGCCCACAGATCGGCCGGGAAGCGGAAGTTTGACTCGGAAACGCGTGAGAGCTTTTTTAGCTCCAACAACGCCGCCGGCGGAAGCACCTGCCCCCAGATTCCCTGAAGGTCCTGGTAGCCGAGCCGGAACGATTCGAGCATCCGGCCGGCGTTCACCGTCACCGCGTTGGTGTTCACCGTGAACGGCGGACCGAAGGCGGGAATCGCTTCGGACCCCCTGACCTTCTGCCAGAACACCACGGTACGTTCCATTTCCTCGAATAGGGTTCTGAGCACGTGCGCCAGGATCGTGCTGATATCTGCCGTCACCTCCTGGGGCTTGTGCGTGTGGGGTCCCAGAAAGGTCTGGCAGACGCGGAAATGGCCGATAATGGCGGGCGTGATGCTCCAGGGGTTCCCCACAGCGGTGGCCGCCCCGTCCTCCGAAGCCGTCCCCGAATAGTGTTCGATTAACGGGGCGGAGAATGCCAGTTCGGCGGGCATGGGCTGCCGGATTCGGCAGCCGTAAAGGGACCGGCTCATCGGATACACGACCCCACCGTTAATGGCGCCCTCGAACTTGTGGCGGAGATAGCACGGCACCACGAGATCGAAACCCTCCCGCAGCACAGGGTCGATCAGGCGCCCGATCCAGTCAGGGTCCAGGGAGTCGACACCGGGGTCGAGCACCGCGCAGGCTTTAGCGCCAAGCCGCTGTCCGAACTGCAGGATGCTGCGCAGGGCCTCGCTCCGCCCGGGCACTCCGGCGGCCGGAGGCGCGAGGAGGTGGACCGGATACAAGGGATAAGCCGCCTGGACCACGGGAACGTTGCCGTTGACCGCACCCCGGAGCCTATCCGGAGTTCCGTCCCGGGAGCCCCCATCGGCATTGACGATGACGGTGCGCTGGGAGGAAAGCCGGTCGGACAAACCGCCAACCACAGCTTCCACTACCTTCTCGATGGTATCGATGTTGTTGTAAGTGGGGATACCGATTACGATATCGGCGCTGTCAATCCGGCCAAGGTCCTGCTCGCTCTCCTGCAAGATAGCGTCTGGCTCAGACATATTTTGCAGATTTCGCGTTCTCTAGACCATCATCGCACGCGCACTTTCGCACAAACCATACGATGGATGCACTCCTGAAGAGGCTGGCGCCCGTAAGCTATGATGAGTGTTCGGTTTCGCACGAAGCGGCCGGATTATGCCACGCGATGAATCCATTTCGGGCAGCAGCCGGCAGGGCATTCCGGATCTTGCGCCGGCATGCGGCTGTGTTGAAACCGAAGTAGTCGCATCCGCCTGCCGGCGCGCCGTCGCAGTGCTCCGGCACTGCTCCCACCCGGCCGGCTTGAAAGCTTCCGCGCGAGCCTACGGCCATCAGCAGATCTGGGTTCGCGACAGCATGATCGCGCTGCTCGGGGGCGTACTGGCCGGCGACCCGGCAATCCGCTCGGCGCTTCTGGCAAGCCTTGCGGTGTTCCGCCGCCACCGGACGCCGGCCGGGCTCGTTCCGAATCACGTGGACCTGGAGGCACACCAGCCGAATTTTCGCGCCTATGCGGACGCCGGATTGTGGTATGTCATCGGGAGCTGCATCTGCGAGCCGGACCTCCCCGGCATTCACAAAGTGATGTCGTGGTACGACTGTCAGGACGTGGACCGCAGCGGGATGGTCAGCATCCAGGAATCGTCCGACTGGCAGGATCTTTTCTGCACGCGTGGCAAGGGGCTGTACGTCAACTGCCTGCGCGTGATCGCCCTCCGCAAAGCCGCCGAAACCGCCGGGACGCTGGGAAAAGCGCGAACTGCCGCACTCTGGCGCAAACAGGCGGAAGCGGCCGCCGAAACGATCAATCAAACCCTGTGGTACCCGGGAGACGGCCAGATGCTGCGGCACGTCTCGCCCTCATTCAGCACCCCGGGGCCGCAGCAGGATTCGCTGGGGAGGCGCCGGTGGCTCCCCTCGAAGCGCATCCTTGTGGATTGCGAGTATTACCTGCCCTACGTCAGCTTCCGCGAGGTCGGGGAATGGTTCGACAGTTTCGGAAACCTGATGGCGATCCTGGCTGGGGTCGCGAGCGAGAGCCAGTGCGCGCGCCTGCTGGATTTCATCGCCGCACATGGCCTGGCGGAGCATCCGGTGAAAGCGATTTATCCCCCGGTCGAGCCCGGCGAACCTGACTGGCGCGACTACTACGGGACCCTGAACCTGCCGGACCATTACCACAATGGCGGCATCTGGCCGTTCCTCGGCGGGTTCTATGTGGCCGCGCTGGTCAAAGCGCAGCGGTTCGGCGAGGCCGAAGCGGCCTTGGAGAGGCTGGCCCGCCTGAACCTGGACGGCGACTTCAATGAGTGGCACGACGGCCGGACCGCCGAACCGAGGGGCGTGCACGAGCAGGCCTGGTCGGCCGGGATGCTGCTCTATGCCCGGGCGTGCGTGGCGGAAAGACGGGTGATCTGGCTTTGAGGATCCGGCTAGATCTCCGCGAAATCCAACTGCCGCCCCAGTTCGCGAAACTTCTCTGACCAATCCGCGGATTCGCGCATCGCGGTGTAGTAACCCAGCCGCAGTTCGTGCCAGACGTTCTGCGCATTCCAGAGTTGAACCTCGAACGGCAGGGAATGCGCAAGTCCCACCGATGCCGCGAACTCGTCCATCACATTGCTGTCCGCGGGCTCGCGGCGGAACTCCCCAGCAATCGCTTCGATGGTTCCGCGGATCGCGAATTCCAATGTGGGAGCATCCAGATCCACGCCAAGCTTGCCCGCTTCCTGCACCATCGCCCCGATGCGTGCGAGTTCGAGCGGCCTCCGCTCCAACGCCCGGCGCAGATCGGTGTTGAGGATAAAATCCGCCGCCATCCGGAAGCGCTTGGGGAGCGGCATGCCAAGCGATTTCACGAAATACATCAACATGGCGTCGCTGGCGTAGATCTGGCGGTAGGAGGCCTCGGCCAGAGCCATTCGCGTCTCGAAGAATTCGCCGCACGATGCGGCGCTGCTCGTCGTGAAAAAGGAGCTTGAGACTGTAGGGGCCGGGGTCGAAGTGCCGGTCTACGCTGCGGACAATTTCGGCGAAGTCCCCGCCCTGAAACACCTCGGTGAGGGCCTCCGCCGTCTTCTCGTAGGCCGCATCGCTCGCGTACGAGCGGATTCCGCCGCTCACCTGATGTTCCCCCAGGTGCAGGATACCGTACGTGAATCTCTCGGTCTCCCTGGTGATTTCGGAGGTAATCCGCGCCTTCCCCAGCACCAGCCGCGCGCTTCCGGCGGCCAACGCCCGCCGGTCCTCCTGCGCCACGTCGTAGCAGAAGATGCGGCTTTCCTCGGGATAGTTCTCGAACAGCGAACTGACGGCGTAGTGCGCCGCAACGCTCCGCAGCCCGACCATTTTAGGCTGCACCAGTTTCTCGTAAACGCGGCGGCCATCGCGAAATTCGGGGATGTTGCTCTTGGCCTGCTCCAGCAGTTCCAGGAATTTCGGCTCCAATCCCCGTCCGAACAACTCGCTGAACAACTGCAGGGCGCGGCCGGCATACTGGATGACCTGGACGGTCTCGATGCCGGACAACTCGTCGAAGAACCAGCCGCAGCTGGTGTACATCAACATGGCGTGGCGCTGCATTTCGAGCAGCTTCAGCAGGCGCACGCGTTCCGGCTGGTTGAGCTCGCGGTGCGCGGCGGCGGCGAAGAACCGCTCCATCGATTCGGGCGAACGGTCGAGGATCACGGAGATGTAGCGGTTGCGGGCCCCCCACGGATCGACGCCGAGACGGCGTGCGGCATCGCCATAGGACGCGGCAATCGTGTCGCGCAGCCAGTCGAGCGCCGCCCGCAACGGTTTGCGCCACTCCTGGCTCCAGCCCGGCCGTCCCCCGGAACAGCAGCCGCAGTTACTCCGCCAGCGTTCGACCCCGTGGACGCAGCTCCACGAGCTGTTCTCGAAGATCTGGACTTCGTGCGTGGGTTCGTGATTCTCTAGAAACTCTCCATAATTCGTGAGGCAGGCGAGCCCGCGGCTCTCGATATACTCCAGAACGTACGCCAGGGCCATGTCGCCTTTGTATTGATGATGGCCATAGGTCTCGCCGTCGGTGGCAATGTGCACGATCTGCGGCCACGGGCGCCCGTCCGCAAACGCCGACATCAGCCGGTCGGCCAGATACTCGCCGCGGAGCAGCAGTTTTTCAAAAGCGACCGCCTGGGACACGGGGCCGTCGTAAAAGAAAAGGTCCATGCGCCGCCCGGACCGTAGATTCAGGCGGTAGATCGTAGACGGATCGATGCGGGCGCCGCCCACGTCCTCCCAGTTGCGGCCGCCGGTGGGACGCACGCGGCTGGCCTGGTTGGGAGCCAGAATCGTGAACCGGATGCCCATCTCGGCCATGAAGTTGAGGCTTTCCAGATCGACGGCCGTTTCCGGCAGCCACATTCCTTCCGGCGCGCGCCCGAAACGATGCTCGAAATCGCGAAAGCCCCACAGGATCTGCGTGTACTTGTCCCTGCGGTGCGCCAGCGGCAGGATCATGTGGTTGTAGGCTTGCGCCATCGCCGATCCGTGCCCGGAGAACCTGGCTTGCGACTCGCGGTCCGCGGCCAGAATGGAGCGGTACACCGCGGGAGAGTGCCGCTCCAGCCACTGCAGCAGGGTAGGCCCGAAATTGAAGCTGATCCGCGAATAGTTGTTGACGATCTTCAGAATCCGGTTCTCCGCGTCGAGAATGCGCGAAGCCGAATTCGGCGCGTAGCACTCCATCGTGATGCGCTCGTTCCAATCGTGGTAGGGATAGGCCGAATCCTGGAGCTCGATGTCCTCGAGCCACGGGTTTTCCCGCGGCGGCTGATAGAAGTGGCCGTGAATACAGATGTTGCGCATCATTTTCCGTCCGGCTTCGCAAGATAGACGAGGGCCGCGCGGGCGGGCGCACAAAGCCGCAAGCCGCCGGAACGGCTTTCCAGCTCGCGAGGGGTATCCGGTCCGGGGCCGTTCCAGCGCAGTGAGGCCGAATCGAGGACCAGGGTCCAGTCGCCCTCCGATTGAGTCACAACGCCCTCGCGCGCGGCGAAATTGAGAACGACCAGAGATTCCCGCCGCCGCAGAGTGACGATCTCCTGCTCATCCGAGGCGTGGATCTTCGTGCCGTCCCAACCCGGGCGGCCAAGCTTCCGGCGCAGCGCCAACAGTTCCGTATAGAACGAATTCAGGACGGCATGGGCACCGGAGAAACGCAGATCCGGATTGATCTTGGAACGGAGAAATGAGGCATGGGACTGCGGGTCGGGGCACTCCCCCTGCCATGCAAACCCGGCGAACTCCTCGCAGCGCCCGCGCCGGACGGCTTCCACGAGGTCCGGGTCGTTATGACTGACGAAATACTGAAAAGGCGCGGTCTCGCCGTATTCCTCACCCATGAAGAGCAGAGGGGTAAAAGGAGAGAGCAACACAGCGGCGGCCATGAGCTTGAGCGTTTCGAAATCGGTCAAGGCGGTCAGCCTCTCACCCAGCATCCGATTGCCGACCTGGTCGTGATTTTGCGAAAACACCACGAACTGCCGGCTGGCGAGCCCCGTAGTGCTGCTGCCGTGCCGGCGGCGGCGGCTCTGCGAAAACTCGCCCGTGTAGACGTACCCTTCGCGATAGGCCTTGACCAACTGGCCGAATTCGCCGTAATCGGCGTAGTAACCCGCGCTTTCTCCCGTGAGCAGCGCCCGCAGCGCGTGATGAAAACCGTCGTTCCACTGCGCGTCGAGGCCATAGCCTCCGCGGGAACGCGGACGGATGATCCGTGAGTCGTTGGCATCGCTCTCCGGGAAAAGAAGGATATTTCGACCGAGCGCCTCCGCCTGACGGTGAACCGCCTCGCCGAGTTCTTCGAGAAACGGGACAGACGACCGGTCGGCGATCGCGTGAACCGCATCGAGCCGCAGCGCGTCGAAGCGGAAGTCCGTCACCCAGTAGAGGGCGTTCTCGATGAAATACCGCCGCACCTCGTCGGAATAAGGACCGTCGAAATTGATCGCCGGTCCCCACGGCGTGCGGTAGCGGTCCGTGAAATAGGGGCCGAATTCCGCGAGGTAATTGCCTTCCGGGCCGAGGTGGTTGTAGACCACGTCCAGCACAACGGCCAACCCCCGCTGGTGCGCGGCATCGACCAGGCGCTTCAGTGCCGCGGGACCGCCGTACGAGTTCTGCACGGCAAATGGATGCACGCCGTCGTAGCCCCAGTTCCGGCTGCCGGGGAATTGGGAAACCGGCATGAGTTCGATCGCCGTCACGCCTAATTCGGCAAGCCGCGGAAGTTGAGCGATCGCCGCGTCGAAGGTACCCTCGGGAGTGAACGTGCCAACATGGAGTTCGTAAATCACGAACTCTTCGAGAGGCAGGCCCTTCCATTCGGCCGCATGCCATTCGAATCTCGGCGAGACGACTTGTGACGGAGCGTGAACCCCGGTCGGTTGGAAGCGGGACGCCGGATCGGGACGTTCGGCGCCGCCGGGAAGCCGGAAAGAGTAGCGGACCGGTTCGGACGGATCGTCGATCGCCGCGGCGAAATAGCCGCCTCGCTCGCGCTGCATGGGAATTTCGCGGCGGCCGGGCTCTTTGAGCACCAGAACCAGTTCGCGGCAGGCAGGCGCCCACACCGTGAAACTCACGGACCCGGCCGGCAGCGTTACGGCTCCGACCGGCGGCAACCCCTTGGAAAGCGGTGTAGGCCAACAGTATTGAGACAGCTCACTCGATGGCGACATCCCCGTCTTTCCAGCTTAACTCCTGATGGGATGCAGCCCTGTGCGCAATGTGACATTCTATGCGTTCGGGAAAATCGTAATGAGACACCTGTCAGGCCTGATGATCGTGACCATCGCAGCGGCGGGGATCGCCGCGGGTGAGACCAGGCGCGCCGTTTTCGAGGGCGCCGGACAGGAGCAGATCTGGAAGCTGGCGGACCTGGACCCGGCGCTGCCGTCCGACTGGAGCGGCTACGGATTCCTCGCGCTCGAACTGAGAGTATCCGCTCCGCAGCGCTTCGAATTGCGGATCCACGACGCCGGCGGCGTGCGCGCCGTGCGGCTCTCTCCGCTTCCCGGCGTTTGGCTTCGTAGCGCAGTGCCGCTCGAAATGCTCACGCAGGCGGCACGTCAGGGAATGGACTTGGCGTCGGTCCACAACAAGGCGCGGCCGATGATGTTCATCAACTTGATGGGCACGCCGGGCGAACTGAAGTCGGTCGGCGAAATCGGCATTGCCATGCCGGACCCGGTAGGACGGGTGACACTCGAAATTCGCGCGGTCAAACTCGCCAGGGAAGACCCGGGCGATGCGCTGCTGGATGCCAAGCCGCTGGTGGATGAATTCGGACAGTGGATTCACGCGCAGTGGCCGGGAAAAGCTACGAATCTCGACCAGCTCAAGTCCGCATGGGCGAATGAAGAGAAAACGATCGAGGCGGCACGGCCCCTCTACTGCCGCTACGGCGGCTACGAGCAGTCGAAAGCCAAGGCGACGGGCTTCTTTCGCGTCGAAAGAATCCAGGGCAAGTGGTGGATCGTGGATCCCGACGGCCACCTGTTCCTTTCGACCGGTGCGGATTCGATCGGGACCGGAGCGGTTACATCCGTTCGCGGCCGCGAAGAAGTATTTGCGGCCATGCCCCCGGCAAATGCGCAGGCGCAGCGCGGCGCTCGCGGCGGCGCGGCGTTTTATTCCTGGAACCTGGCACGCCGCTTCGGGCCGGACTGGGGACCGAAGTGGGTCGATCTGACGGTGCGCCGGATGACCGCGTGGGGCTTCAACACCGCCGGTAACTGGTCCGACCCGCGGCTCGGAGAATCCCACCGGATTCCTTACACTTTCGGTTTGCGCGGATGGGGCATCGAGAACGGACCGATGGGCGTCGCCGACGTTTACGCGCCGGATTTCGTGGAGCGCGTGGACCGCGCCGTGGCCGAACAATGCGAACCGCGCAAAAACGACCCGTGGCTGCTAGGTTATTTTTTGGGCAACGAACCGCCGTGGCCGGGCCGCGAAACGGTAGCGGCAGAGGCCATTCTGAGCGGGCCGGCGACGCCGCTTCAAAATGCGCTCAAGGCTTTCCTGGCGAAGGGCGACACGCCCGAGCGCAGGCGGGAGTTTCTCTACTTGAGCTATCAAAAGCTGGTGGAGACCGCGACCGCGGCGATCAAAAAACATGACCCGAACCATTTGACGCTGGGGCTACGGTTCGGCTCGAGCGCGCCGCCCGAGATCGTAAAGCTTTCTCGCGTATTCGACATTTACAGCCTGAACAATTACGCCTACGCGGTGAATCAGCGCGAGATCGCCAAGGTGCGCGACCTGATCGACAAACCGATTCTGATCGGCGAATTCCACTTCGGCACTCCGGGGCGCGGCATGACCCCCGGCTTGAAGCAGACCGCGAACCAGGAAGAGCGCGGCGTGGCCTATCGTTATTATGTCGAGAACGCCGCCGCCGACCCGTCCATCGTGGGCGCCCACTGGTTCGAGTGGGTGGACGAGCCCTCCACCGGCCGGTTCGACGGCGAGAACTACAACATCGGCATGGTCGATGTCACCGACCAGCCGTACCGGGAACTGACGGAAGCCGTGCGGGCCACGCACGCGCGCCTGCTCAATGTACACTCGGGCAAGGAAGCGCCCGTGACCCGGCAGGCGAAAATACACTAACGCATCGCCGGGCGCGGCGTCGAAACAGTAGCCATGAAATCTCTGGACTGCCTGTGGCAGGACCTCCGCTATACGTTTCGAACCCTGCGCCGTGACGCCGGGTTCACGATCTTCGCGGTGCTCATCGTGGGGCTTGGGATCGCGGGCAGCTCCACCGTTTTCAGCGTGGTCAACGCTCTCCTGCTGCATCCGCTGCCCTTTCGCGACCCGGGCCGGCTGGTGTGGATCGCCAACTCGGATGCGGCCGGCTTATCCGGCCAAACGACGCAAGTGGGCTACCTGCTCGATCTGCGCGAGAGGAGCCGCTCGTATGAGGAACTGGGGGCGTATTTTGCGTTCTACGGCGTCGGCGACAACACGCTCACCGGCGCAGGGACGCCCGAGCGCTTGAGCGGGGTCCCGGTGAGCGGGAACTTCTTCCAGGTGCTCGGAGTGGCGCCGCAGCTCGGGCGGCTGTTCAATGCCGAGGAATGCAAATGGCACGGGCGCAACGCGGTGCTGCTGAGCCACGGGCTCTGGGAGAGGCGGTTTGCCGGGGATCCGGGGATCGTGGGGCGCCATCTCACTCTGAATGACGAGCCCTATGCCGTAGTCGGCGTGCTGCCGGCATCCTTCGATTTTTCGTCCGTATTCGCGCCCGGCAGCCATATCGATCTCTACTTTCCGTTCCCGCTGACGGCGGAGACGAACCGCTGGGGCAACACCCTGGCGATGGTCGGGCGGCTCAAGCCGGGAGTCACCGCGGCGGGCGCCCAGGCGGAGCTGAGCATCCTGGCGCCCCAACTGACCAAACAGCACCCGGAGCGCAACGACTTCGGCGGCAGGCTCGTGCCGCTCGAGGAACATGTCAGCGGAAAAATCCGGCCCGCGTTGATCGTGCTGGGTTGTGCGGTGGGGATAGTGATGCTGATTGTCTGCGCGAACCTTTCGAACCTGCTGCTGGCGCGCACGGCGGCCCGCCAGAAAGAGATCGCGATCCGCACCGCGCTGGGAGCCGGGCAGCCGAGGCTGCTGCGGCAGATGATCACGGAAGGCCTGACGCTTTCCTGCGCCGGAGCGCTGCTGGGAGTGCTGCTGAGTGTGGCGGGCACTCGGGCGATCGCACACCTGGACGCATTCAGCATCCCGCTGCTCGCCAGCGTACGCACGGATACGGCCGCGCTAGCGTTCACACTAGGAATGGCGTTGCTGACGGGGCTGATTTTCGGCCTCGCCCCGGCTTTTCAAATTCCGGTGGCCAGGCTCCACGACGCGCTGAAAGATACCAGCCGCGGCTCTACCGCCGGCAAGGGCCGGCGCTGGGTTCGCGGCGCGCTGGTAGTTTCGGAAATCGCGTTCGCCTGCGTGTTGCTGGTGGGCGCGGGCTTGCTGATCCGCAGCTTTCTTCGGGTGCTCGATGTCAATCTCGGGTTCCATCCGGAGATGGCTGCGGCGCTACGCGTGGACCCGGGCAAGCAGTACGACACCGGGCCGAAGCAGATCACCTACTTCAACGAGGTGTTGCGCCGGGTGAAGGAGGTCCCAGGCGTGGTTTCGGCCGGATTGACCGATGTGCTGCCGCTGGGCCGCAACCGGACGTGGGGCGCCGGAGTCCGGGGACACGTGTATCCAAAGGGGCAATACCCCACGGCATTCGTCCGGGTCGTGACGGATGGCTATATCGGAACCATGGGAATTCCGCTCCTGGCCGGCCGCGATATTTCCCAGCGGGACACACTGGAAACCGAGCCTGTCATGCTGATCAATGAGACCATGGCACGCACGTTGTTCCCCGGCCAGAACCCGATCGGCCAGATCGTGAACGTCAACCGCGGATCAAAGGTGATCGGCGTGGTGGGCGATGTACACCATCTTTCGGCCGAGCAGGCATCCGGAATGGAGATGTACATCTCGATGCGGCAAAGCGGGGATCGTATGGCTGCGGAACTGGCGATCCGCACGACGCGTCCGCCCGCGGAACTTGCCCCGGCCGTGCGAGCGGCGCTGAAGCCGATCGCGCCGGACCTGGCGGGCAACGATTTTCGGACCCTGGAGACCCTGGTAGATCAATCCGTCTCGCCCCGGCGGTTCGTGGTCCTGCTTTTGGGCGGGTTTGCCTTGTTCGCGCTGGTGCTGGCGTCGCTCGGGATCTATGCCGTGATCTCGTACTCGGTGAGCCGGCGCACACAGGAAGTGGGGATCCGCATGGCTCTCGGCGCCTCCGCTGCCCGGGTGCAGAGACAGATTCTGCTAGAAACGCTCGGAGTCGCCGGTCTGGGGATGGCGCTCGGCGCGAACGCTTCGTGGCTCCTGGCGCGAGCGCTCCGCTCATTTCTCTTCGGCGTGACGTCCTCGGACCCGGCGACCTTCTGCGGCGTGCTGCTGGTTCTGACCGCTGTGGCGGCGGTAGCGGGCTATCTCCCTGCCCGCCGGGCATCGCGGATCGATCCCATGCTGGCGCTGCGGGCGGATTGAGCTATTCGCCCTTGGACATCGCGACACCCACCAGCGAATCCGCGCAGCCGTAGTACAGGAACCAGCGGTTCTTGAAATAGACCAGGCCTTCGGTAAACGTGGTCCCCGCGGCGTACTGGCCGGTCTTCTCGAAGGGCATCTCAGGGCGGAAGGCCGGCGAGTCGGTGCGTGCAATCAGCTTGGCCGGATCGTCCGCCGCGAAAAGAGCTTCGCCCGCCGCATACGCGTTGGCTCCCAATTGCGGATCTCCGTCCTCCGGCGCATTCTTGCCGTTGTACAGGACCACGATTCCACGGCTGGTAAGGACCGGCGGCGGGCCGACCTCCGGAAACGAGCTGTCGAAGCGCCCGGAGCGCTTGGCGAGCACGACCACGGGCTTGCCATGCGAGTCCTGGACCGGAGTCCAGTGGATCAGGTCGTCGGACGTGGCAAGCCGGATGGTGATTTCGCCCCAATACATCCAGTATTTGCCGCGGATCTTCACCGCCTTCAAACGTCCGCCGCGCAGCGCACAGACGATGCCGGCGGATTTATAGGAAAGCGCGCCGTATTTGCCTTCGGTCCCGAGCGCCGGTCCATACTTGGTCCACTTCAGCAGATCTTTCGAGGTGGCGATAGCGGCATCGGTTTTCTTGCGGTTCCACTGGGTGTAAGTCAGGACGTAAGTGCCGTCCTCGCTCTCCACGATGCGGGGGTCTTCGCAGCCGCCCTCCCATTCGCGCCCGCGCTGGCTATCGTCCGCGGGATAGAGGACCGGGGCGGCGCGGCGCGTGAAGTGGACGCCGTCGCTACTCTCGGCCAATCCGAGACGCGAGGTGTGCAACCCGATCTGCATCTCGCCGGTGTCGTCCTCCGCGCGGTAGATGACGTAGATCTTGCCGTTTCGCGCGATGGCGGCGGGGTTGAACGTGTGGAGCGCTTCCCAATGGACGGCGTGGCCGCGCATCGGGCAATCGAAAAGGGCGTTTTTCAGCGGTGCGATGACCGGATTGCCTTGTACGGGCCGCTCAAAGGGTCCGATCTGCCAATCGGCGGCGCCCAGAACGGCGCTGAAAAGGAGACCTGCCAGGATGGTTCTCATCGAATCGACAAACATACCACCTTGCGCGAGAACCTTGACATTGTGGGGCGGACGGACCGGAGGTCAAAAACGGGCAGGCCGGGAGGCCTGCCCCACTTGCGCGCGTCCACACCGGTGCGTGGGGCAGGCCTCCCGGCCTGCCCGGTTTGCAAGCTTCCTGTCGGTCGCGCTGTTTTTGCACTTCCAGGCTAGGGACGCCAGTTCAGCCAGCCACCCGGTTCCAGCGGTGACCATTCCACGTCCACCGCCACCGCTATGGATTCGTGTTTCTCGTCTCGCAGGTAGCTCTCGATGATACTGAGGGCGCAATCTTTCGCCTTGGTTTCCGTAAACTGGCGGCCGCCATGAATGATGCCGTCCGGAGTCTGGACGAAAATCCGCCATTCGTCGAAATCCGGGGCAACAAGGAGGGTCATATCCTGGAACTGGGCCTTGAATCCGTTTGATTTGCGGAACATATACGCCCCTTTCGTCTAAACAGGACACCTGGGTCGTCAATATTCTAGCGCGATGGGGTGTACTCTGGATGATTCTTTATGAAACGCCTCATCATCCTTCCGCTGCTTGCCTGCACCTGCCTTGCCCAGGGCCTCGACTATATCAAGGCCCATTACACCAAGTTCGAGTACCGGATTCCCATGCGGGACGGCAAACGGCTCTTCACCTCCGTCTACGTGCCCAAGGACTTCACACAGAAGTACCCCATCATGCTCGACCGTACCCCGTACAACGTCGGGCCGTACGGAGTGGACAACTTCAAGACGAGCCTGGGTCCCTCGGAGAAGTTCGCGCGCGACGGCTTCGTTTTCGCTTACCAGGACGTCCGCGGACGGTACATGTCGGAGGGCGATTTTATGGACATGCGGCCGCAAATCGATGACAAGCGCGGCCCGCAGGACGTGGATGAAAGCTCCGACACGTACGACACAATCGAATGGCTCATCCACCACGTTCCGAATAACGGCAAGGTGGGGATGTGGGGCATCTCCTACCCGGGCTTCTATACCGCCGCCGGCGTAATCGACGCGCATCCGGCGCTGAAGGCGGCGTCTCCGCAGGCGCCGATCACGGACTGGTTCGTGGGCGACGATTTCCATCACAACGGTGCGCTGTACCTGCCGCACGCTTACCGCTTCTTCACCGGCTTCGGCCACCCGCGGCCCGAGCCCACCCTGCCGCCCGCATCGGCGCCATTCGCCACCGGCGGCCCGGACGCCTATAGCTTCTTCCTCTCCCTGGGCCCGCTCTCCAACGTGAATGAGAAGTATTACAAGAACGACGTGCCGTTCTGGACCCAGATGACGCAGCACGATACTTACGACGAATTCTGGCAGGCTCGCAATCTGCGTCCGCACCTGAAAAACGTCAAGCCGGCGGTGATGACGGTGGGCGGCTGGTTCGACGCCGAAGACCTGTTCGGAGCCCTGAACACTTATAAATCGATCGAGAAAAACAGCCCGGGCGCAAACAACACGCTCGTGATGGGCCCGTGGTATCACGGAGGGTGGGCGCGCAGCGACGGCGAGGCGCTGGGCAATGTCAAGTTCGGGTCGAAGACCGCGGAGTTTTATCGCAATGAGATCGAGTTTCCATTTTTCAATTACTGGCTGAAAGGGCAAGGCGATCCCAAGCTTCCGGAAGCCTTCGTCTTCGAGACCGGCACCAATCAGTGGCGGCGCGAGGACGCCTGGCCGCCGCGGGACGCGCAGCCGAAAGCAATCTACCTGCACGCGAACGGCGAGCTGAGTTTCGATTCGCCGAAGGAAACCGCGGCAGCCTACGACGAGTACGTCAGCGACCCCGCCAAGCCCGTGCCCTACATCAACGGGCAGGCGCCCGGGATGACCCGGGAACACATGGTGGAAGACCAGCGCTTCGCCTCCACCCGGACCGACGTGCTGACCTATCGGACCCGCGAGTTGACCGAGGACGTCACGATCGCAGGGCCGCTGACGCCGTCCCTCTTCGTATCCACTTCGGGGACGGACTCCGATTGGGTGGTCAAGCTGATCGACGTGTACCCGGAGGACTATCCCGATCCCGACCCGAACCCGGCGGGCATCCACATGGGTGGCTACCAGCAGTTGATCAGGGGCGAGATCTTTCGCGGGAAGTTCCGCAACAGCTATTCGAAGCCGGAACCGTTTACCCCGGGCAAGGTGGAGAAGATCGAGTACGCCATGCCCGACATTAACCATTGCTTCCGGAAGGGCCACCGCATCATGATCCAGGTCCAGAGCTCCTGGTTCCCGCTGGCCGACCGGAACCCGCAGAAATTCGAGGACATCTACAACGCCAAGGCCGCGGATTTCGTGAAGGCCACGGAACGCGTGTACCGGTCCGCCGGAGCCCCCTCGTGTCTGAAGGTAAATGTACGGACCACTCGGTGAGCACCCCTTGCACCACCTGACGGTGGGCGTATAGTAGATATCCAGAGGTGAAACTCATGGCAGACAAGCGGGCAGACCTCGCGGGTCCCGGCATCGGCGACTACGGAGAACTGGAGAAGATCCTGCCACAGGATTACAGCTCCCTGCTCAACCTCAAGGATACGCAGCGCGCCATTTTTGCGGCGAAGAACCACATCGAGAAGGGCCTGTGCGAAGCGCTCAACCTGATGATGGTGACAGTGCCGTTGATGGTGGACGTGGAGAGCGGCGTGAACGATTACCTGGACCGCGACGGATCGCGCACGCCCATCCAGTTCCACATTTCGAATGACCGCAACCTGCATCCGCTCGATGCGCAGATCGTGCAGGCGGCCACCAAGTGGAAGCGCGTGGCCCTGAAGCGCTTCGGGATGGAAACCGGCGAGGGGCTCTGCACCGACATGCGCGCCGTGCGCAAGGATTACTTCCTGGACCACGACCACAGCGCCTACGTGGACCAGTGGGATTGGGAGAAGGCCGTCACCCCGGAGCAGCGAAGCCTGGAGTTCCTCAAGCAGACGGTCAACGCGATCTGGAAGGTGCTGGTGGACACCGAGGAATACCTCCAGCACCTGTTCCCGCAATTGAAGGACCCGCGCTACCCGAACCTGCCGAAACGGCTGCAATTCCTGCACGCGGAAGACATCCTGGACATGTACCCGGACCTGCCGCGGAAGCAGCGGGAGACGGCGATCCTGCAGGAGGCGCCGGCGATCTTCATTATCGGGATCGGTTGGACGCTGAAGGACGGCTATCCGCACGAAATGCGCGCGGCGGACTACGACGATTGGGTGACCGAGACGCACTCGATCGACGGGCGCCGCGTCCATGGCCTGAACGGCGACATCCTGGTGTGGAACCCCGTGACGAAACGCCGGCATGAGCTTTCGTCCATGGGAATCCGGGTCAACGCGGAGACGCTGCAGCAGCAGTTACAGATGACCGGGCAGATGGATTTCCTGAAGTACCCGTATCACCAGGCAATCGTCAACGGCGAGATCCCGCTTTCGATCGGCGGTGGAATCGGGCAGTCGCGGACGATGATGCTGCTGTTGAGGAAGGCGCACCTGGGCGAGGTGACCGTGAGCGTGTGGCCGAAAATCTTGAAAGAGATTTGCGCGAAGAAGAATATCTTCGTATTGGAGTGACGCAAAAAGTGGCGCAGGCCTCCCGGCCTGCGCGTTTTTGAATTGCAAAAGCCGGCTAAGCGAAGCGGACGCGCCGCTCCTGGTGATACGCGAGGTTCGCCAGGTGCGGGGCGGAAACGGCGCTGGCGCCGACTTCCACGGGGGCGTTCGGCTCCTTGCGGGAACGCACGCAATCCAGGAAATTTTGAATGTGCGTCTCGATCGGAATCGGCGCCTCCATGGTCTGGATCGGGTTCGGATTCTTCGGCACCGGCTCCTTCCAGATGCGATAGCCCTCGTTGTTGATGATCATCGTGGCTTCGTCGCCCTGGAACTGAATGGACCAGTCGTTGTCGTACGAGTTGCAGTAATTCAGGGTCCAGGTGGCCATCAGCTTTTCGTATTCGAAAACGGCGCAGAAGACGTCAGGCACTTCCGAGCCGGTGTTCTTGGCAAGCTGGCCATAGCAGACGGCCGAGCGCACCGGACCAGAGTTGGTGAACCATTGCACGACGTCCATCAGGTGCGTGCCCTGGTCCGTCATGTTGCCGCCGGAGTAGTCCCAGAAATAACGCCAGGACCGGAACCGCATCGGCTCCAGATCGCGAGCCTTCGCGGAGCCGAGAAAGCGCTTCCAATCCAGCTTGCCGGGAAGCGGCGAATTGTTCAGCGGCTTCGAGACGTTCCAGTTCCACATCGGCTTGGCGAGTGTGATGCGGCCGAGAATGCCCGTGTCGAGCAGTTCCTTTGCCTTGATCACCGATGGCGCGCTGCGCCGCTGCATCCCAACCTGGACAATCTGCTTCGTCCGCCGCACGGCCGCAATCATCTCTTTGCTCTGTTCGACGGAGTGGGACATCGGCTTCTCGAGGTAGACGTCCTTCTTCGCATCGAGCGCGGCGTAGAGCATGGGCGCATGCTGATGGTCGGGGCTCGCGACCACCACGGCGTCCAGCCCGGATTGAGCGAGGAGTTCGTGATAGTCCACGTACGATTTGGCATCCGGAGCGCCCTTGAGCGCCTCATCGAGGTGCGGCTGATAGACTTCCGCTATCGCGACGCACTGCGCCCCGAGCTTTAGAAAGTTCTGATTGAGGTAGCGGCCCCGGCCACCCGCGCCAATCAAGCCGTATGCCAGGCGATCGTTGGCGCCCCAGGCGCTGCGCGGTATGAACATCGGCGCGGCAAGCGCGGAAGCGAGAAAGTTTCTTCGATTCGGGTCCACGGAGACCTCCCCTTTCGACACCAGAGAGTATCACGTGGTGCGGCGCTTTACACCGGGTGCGGCAGTTTCTGGCGGCGGCTCGTCCACTGTTCGGTCGAGAACAGGCGCGGACCGACCTGGATCATGCGCGGAAGCAGGCTAAACAGGTCGCTGGGGGTCCAGGGGTGCCCGGCGCGCGTCTGAAAACCGCGCTCGTTGAGTTCCGCGGCAATTCGCGAGAGCGGGCGGTCTTCCACCACCATGTCGATGGCGGCCGTAATGATGTCGCGCTCGTAGGGGTCATCGACGAGCCCCTTGCAGTCGTCGGAAACCCGCAGGCCGTAGGGGATCTCCTCGGCGAACGGCCGCGGCTCGCCGCTTTCGGGGTCGATACTCCGCTCCCACTCGACCACCGCCGGTTTCCAGCCCAACTGGATCCGCTGCTGAAAGTAGGCCAGCGTGGGCACTTCGGTCAGGGCCTCCCGAATTCTTTCCTTATTCGGCATAGAATCCTCCGGGTCGACGCGGAGCACGCAAATTGCCGCGGGGTTAGCGGGGCAGGCCTCCCGGCCTGCCCGGTTTTGACTTGTATACGAGGCGGCCAGACCGGGAGGCCTGCCCCACTACACTGTCCACCGATGGGACGGCCTGTCCACCCGTGGGACTATTGCAGTTTGCCGCGGCCTTCCACTTTCCAGACTTCTTCCACCTGGTCGCCGCGAATGCCGTATACCTGTTCGTGAAGGTTCACTGCCACGCAGATGTGATTGGGGATGATGCGGACCCGGTCGCCGATCGAAAACGGGCGCTCGGCTTTGGTGACGTCGATGTACCCGTGCTCCTCGTTCATCTTGTGGAACCTTGCTCCCGGTGCTTCCCTGATGTAACCGAACGTGACCTCGGCGGAATTCGCCAACCGGTCCGACGAGAAGGTCTTCGATCCGCCATCCACGATCATCTGGCCCGGGCGGGCGGTGGAAACCACCGTGGCCAAAATCGCCGCGGCGCAATCTTCGAGCGAACACCCACCGCTCCGAACCGTGTTCACATCGTTAAAAACGTACGTGCCGGGACGGATCTCGGTGAGGCCTTTCATTTCGTGCGACCGAAACAGTGTGGGGGTGGAACCGCCGCTGACGATTTTCGGCTCGAGGCCGGCTTTGCGAAAATCCCCGAGAATCGAGCGAAGCAGTTCCCCTACTTTCGTGAGTTCACGCAAACCCGTCTCGCCGAGGTCCTTGACCTGTCCCGGATAAAACGTGATGCCTTCAAAGCGAAGATTGGGCAGTTTCTCGATGCACTCGGCCAGTTGCACCAGTTGCCGGCCCGGATCGACTCCCACACGCCCCAGCCCGACATCGGTCTCCGCCAGGATCCCGAAGGTGATCTGCGCCGCGCGCGCCGTGATGGATAGTTCGCGCGCCGCCACGGCGCTATCGAGCGACACGGTGACCCGGGTTTTTCGCGCAATCGCGGCCAGGCGCTCCAATTTCGTGCGGCCGACAATAGGATACGCAACCAGCAGATCGGGCGGTTCGGCGCCGAGCATCACCTCGGCCTCCGATACTTTCGCGACCGTGAGTCCCGCGGCTCCAAGCTGCAATTGGCGCTTGCCGATGCGCGTCGATTTGTGGGTCTTGGTGTGCGGACGCAGGCGCAAGCCGTGCTGGCGCGTGTAATCCGCGACGCGGCACAGGTTACGCTCCATCACGTCGAGGTCCACCACCAGCGCGGGAGTGTCGATTTCTGAGAGCTGCATTTGACTCCCCCATTTTAGCGTGCAACCTGGAGGATGGCTGCTTACGTCTCAGACCTTAAGTGCCCGCCGCCTGGTGTTCGTGCGGGCCGCACGAGAACCTCATGAAGATTCCAGCCCGGCGGCTTGCCGCCTTTGCGCCATGTCTGGTCCTGTCGGTCTACTCTCTCTCGGCACAGCAGGATCGCGTCCCTTCACGGATTGACCGCGCCCGCAGCACCGTTTTGCGCGGCCGGGTGCCGGTGAAAGCCCGGACCGGAACCGACCTGGGGCCGGTCGCGGGTTCGTTTTCGATGCCCGACATGGTGATCATGCTGAAAGGCTCGGCGACTCAGCAGCAGGCCGTCGCGCAACTGCTGCAGGAACAGCAGGACCCGGCCTCGGCCAAGTACCATCACTGGCTGACGCCGGAACAATACGCGGACCAGTTCGGCGTGACGCAGCACGATGCGGACCAGGTGGTGCAGTGGCTCCAGTCCCAGGGTTTCGCTGGGATGCGGGTGGCTCGCAGCCGTATGTGGATCTCGTTCAGCGGAACCGCGCAGCAGGTGCAGGTGGCGTTCGGAACCCCCATCGACCAGTACTCCGTGAACGGAACGGTCCATTACGCGAATGCAGCGGACCCTTCGATTCCGACGGACCTGGCCCCCGTGGTTGCGGGAATTCGCGGATTGCACAATTTCCACTGGAAGCCGCGATACCACCAGCAGGCGAACCTCGCAGATCACCAATAGCGACGGATCGCATGGCATCGCCCCGGACGACTTCGCGACCATCT
The DNA here is from genome assembly GCA_963796485.1 of Bryobacterales bacterium. GTDB lineage: Bacteria > Acidobacteriota > Terriglobia > Bryobacterales > Bryobacteraceae > CAWCDJ01. The sequence goes on along the minus strand of CAWCLV010000001.1, from coordinate 307,715 downwards.
ACAACGTTGCGCCTCTGTACAACCAGGACAAGCTCGACGGCACCGGCCAGAGCCTCGTCGTGGTGGGGCAGACGGACATCGTGCTTTCGGATATCAACAACTTCCGCACGAAATTCAACCTGCCCGCGATCAATCTCAAGCGGACTTTGGCGGGAAGCCAAAGCCCCGGTGTGGTCCCGGGCGATGTGGACGAAGCGGCCCTGGATATCGAGTGGGCGGGAGCCGTGGCGCGAAATGCCACGATTGTGTTCGTCTACTCCAACGACGTGTGGCAATCCGCGATGTATGCCGTCGATAAGAATCTGGGGACGGTCATGACAATGAGTTATGGCGCGTGCGAGTTGTACGACCTGGTGGACCTGCCGACTTTCCAGCAACTCGCGCAGCAGGCCAACGCCGAAGGAATTACGTGGGTATCCGCCTCCGGAGACTCCGGCGCAACGGACTGCGAAGACGCTGGCGCCACGATTGCGCAGAACGGCTTTGCCGTGGATGTTCCTTCGTCAATCCCCGAGATCACGGGTATGGGCGGGACCGAGTTCAATGAAGGCGCCGGCGGCGGATACTGGAACAGCACCAACAACGCGAACGGCGCATCGGCCGTCTCCTACATTCCGGAGCGGGTCTGGAACGACACCGCACTCGGCGGCGGCCTGGCGGCAGGGGGCGGTGGAGCCAGCATCTTCTTCCCGCAGCCCTCCTGGCAGACCGGTCCGGGAGTGCCGAACGACGGCGCGCGGCACGTGCCGGATCTTTCGTTCAGCGCTTCCGCGGAGCACGACGGCTATTATGTGGTCTCCGGCGGCCCGGCTTTCTTCGGCGGCACTTCGGCGGCCGCGCCCACCATGGCCGGAATTGTCGCGCTGCTCAATCAATACCTCGTCGGCACGGGAGCGCAAAGCCAGCCCGGGCTCGGCAACATCAACCCCACGTTGTACCGGCTGGCACAGACGAACGCCAGCGAAGTGTTTCACGACATTACGGTTGGCGACAACGGCTCACCATGCGCATCCGGAACTCCGAATTGCGTGAACGGAGTGGTGGCGCGCACCGCGGGCACGGCATACGATATGGCGTCCGGCCTGGGTTCCGTGAACGCGTACAACCTGGTGCACAGTTGGACCACCCAGGCCGCGGCGGGCTCTTCGGTGGTCATTTCGATCGATCAGAATCCCGTTTTCGAATCGGCGGCGCCGGACGCGAAGGGGAATCTGTGGAGTTATACTCTTACCCTCTCGGAAGAGGCGGGTATCCCAACCACGATTACGGGGCTGACTATCGACGGAACGAACTACACCTCGCAGATCGCCACCCTATTCGGCAGCACTACCATCGGCGCACGCCAATCCGTTTCGGCAAGCCTGGGATTCGGCAGCACCTTTACACCCCACACCGTGACGTTCGTTGTGAGCGGCGTTGATGTCGGTGGCCGTACCTGGACTGTGCAGCAAACGATTCCCTTCACCGCTCCGAGGTCCGTGTTGACGGTCGGCGGCGTCAGCAATGCCGCTTCCGGCCAGCAAGTCTATGTCCCGGGAGAACTCGTCAGCGTGTACGGCACGGGGATGGGGAGCATGGCGCAATCGGCGGCGACCATTCCGCTGCCCCAGTTTTTGGCCGGCTTCGAAGCCTGGGTCAATAATGTTCCTACGCCGATCTGGTACGTTTCCCCGAACCAGGTGAACCTGCAGATTCCCTACGAGACTGCTCCGGGAAGCACGACTCTGACGGTCGGCAATCCGTGGGAGAACGTGGATTACCAGATCACAGTGTCGTCCGCAGGACCGGGTATTTTTACTTTCCCGACCGGAGCCCCAGGCGGGCTTCATCAATCCGTTCCCCAGCGCGGCTCGGGGGCAGACCGTTACGCTTTTCATCACCGGAGAAGGCGCCGTCAGGCCGAGCGTGACTACGGGCAGCAATCCCAACCCCGGAACCGTGCCCGCACCCCGGCAAGCCGTGACCGTGACAGTAGGCGGCGTGCCGGCTTCAACCACGGGGCCGAATGGGTACGTTGGAATTCCGACCTGGTCCGTGGGAGTGACGCAGATCAACTACACGATTCCCGCCACGGTATCGACGGGGGTTCAGCAGGTGGTGGTGACGGTGGGGACGGCGGCGAGCCTGCCGGCGAAGATCAATATCACGCAGTGAGATATTCCCGGCCTGAACCGGCCGGCCAGGCTTGCGCCGGGCCGGCTGGACAGGCCGGGATGCCTGTTTCTACCAGAAGAATTTGAAGCGGACTTGGATTTGCCTCGGCAGAATGTTCTGCGTCGATACGGTTGACGGAATCACTGCGCCGAAATTGATGCTGTTGGGATCGGTGTTGATGTTATCGCGGCCGAAGTAGTTGTGGTTCATGATGTTGAACGCCTCGAAACCGAACTGGAACCTCATCCGCTCGTTGATCCTCGTGGTCTTGAGGAGCGATGCATCCATCTGAACGGCATGATGGACGCGGACCTGTCCCGAGCGATACGGGGTATAGCGCGGAGCATAGCTGGCCGTTTCGAGCCATGCATAGTTGCCCCAATTGCTGGTAGTCCAGTTGTTGCCGCAGCCGAGCGCCAAGCTGTTCGGAGTCGGCGAAATCGAGCCGTCGTTGAACTGACGGAGCACGCAGGGGTTCCATTCACGGACTGCGTAGCCCTTCCAGTTCACTTGGCCGGTGAAGCCGCCGCCAGGCGTGCGCGGATCTTTCAGCATGATCGCGTTGCTCGGCAGGTTGGCGGGATAGCCGGACAGAGGATCCAGGATGAATCCCGTCATTTCCCAACCCGAAATCAGGCGGTCCACGAACCCATGGGCATTCGTGCCGAACCGTTTGCCTTTGCCGAACGGCAGGTCCCAGATCGGAGTGATCTTAATGACCTGCGGGCGATCCAGGTAGTACGGCCCGTCCTGATACGTATTCGTGAACCGGTCGTTGAATCCCCACTCTTCCATCTGTTTCGAAAGGGTGTAGTTCGCCAGCAGCGTGAAGCCGCTGCGCGTCCGCCAGTTATAGTTGATCTGGAGCGAGTTGTACTTGATCCAGGAATCGTTGCGGCCCAGTTGCGTCAGTACGCCGCTGTACTGCGGGTACGGGCGCATGAGCTGGTAGTAGGAGATGGTGTTGGCCGTGTAGTAGCCGGTTCCATTGAAGGCCGCGATCCCTTTGAACGGGTTCGGAACGCTTCTGTCGCAATTCGCCGGGAGGCCGCCTTCCAGAAGGTTGCAGGTCTTTCGGACGGCCAGGCTCGGGATGTTGTAATCGGCGCTCATATTCAGGTTGTAGCTGCGGCTGCCGACGTAGGAAACGTCGAGCATCGCATCCTTGTCTGACCTGATATTGGAAGCCGGCCGAGAACTGCCAGACGCTGGGGATCACAAAGCCTGGATCGAACCAGCTCGGATTATTCCCGACAAACGTCGCCGCGCCTCGGGAAGAGCCCGAAGGCACCTGGACGCCGTTCGGATACGGATTTGACAGGATGTTGGCGATCGGGGTCCGGCCGCCGTCATTCGAGTTGACCAGGGTGGTGCTGGTGCTGAAACCGTTCGTCTGCTGGTAGTCGTTGCTCGGATTCGACATGTACTCGCCGAAGCCGCCTCGGATCACCATCTTTTCGTTGAGCTGGTAAGCGACGCCGACTCGCGGTTGGAAATTGTTCTTGTCGATCGGCCAGGGAGTGCTGCCGACTCCGCCGACGCCGGCAAAGGTAATGCCGCCCTTGAGATTGGCGAGATTGGCATAAGTCGATTGCAGGTCAGCCGGGATCGCCGACCCGAGCGCGGCAACATTCGCCGCCACCTGAGAAGCGACTGGACTTCCCACCGTCGGATTGAACGGGCCATTCTGCCGGTTCCACTTCTCGTACTGCGGCGTCATCAGGTCATAGCGAATACCCAGATTGAGGGTGAGGCGCCGCGAAACCTTCCAATCGTCCGTCAGGTACGGAGCATAGTACATCTGCTTCCACCACGGGAACAATGGATAGTTGGAGTTGCTGAAATTATCGACCGAACCGCCCGCGATTCCGAGGAGGAAAGAAGCGTAGCCGTCGCCCGTACTGGAGTTGGCGCTGGTCCAGGAATTCTGAGTCCAGGTGGACCGGCCGTTGTAGTACAGGATATTGCCGGTGTTCTGGATTTCGTAGTTAATCTGGCGGACGTCAATGCCGGCTTTGAACGTGTGCGAACCGGCAACCTTCGTCCCGCTGAACGCCAACTGGTAAGTATTCGAGTAGTTGTTGCTCTGGCTGCGGCCAAGGGAGTTATAGTTTTCGAAATCCCACCGGCCGAAGTAGATCGGGCTGGGCAACTGGCTCAACAACGAAGACGAAATCCCGAGGCTGGTCAGGTCGAAGTTCGTGTTGGCGGCCCCATAACCCTTCTCGATGAAACGGTTGTAGGAAACGCGGGCGTTCAGGATGAACGTCGGAGAGATGGTGCCCACCCAGTCCGCGACATACGCGTCGTTGATGCGCTGGAACGGCTGCTGTCCGTCGGTACCGGGCTTATTGTCGATTCCGTTCGTCGAGCGGTCTTCGGTGCGGTCATTCGACGCGTGCCGGAAGAATGCCCGGTGCTTGTCGCCGAAGTTCCAGTCGAATTTCAGGATCAGGTTGTAAAACTTGTCCTTATCGAAATACGAGGGAAGGAAGAGGTCATTGGTGCCATAGCGGAAATTCGGAGGCGTCGCCTGGTTCGGCAGCGGCATATACTTGGTGACCGCGGAGGCAATAGGGTTGATCCGGCTGGAGGGAATGACGTTGCCGGGGAAGGGCTGCCGCGCGGCGGTCGTGTTGCCGTTGCCGTCGTACGTCGCCGTGAACGGGTCGTAGATCGGGATGAACTGGCCGCCTGAGTCCCTCAACTTGGAGAAGTCGCCGGTGCGCATCTCGGGTTGAGGCCATGACACGATCAGCGGGTTGGGCGTTCCCTCGCGATAGTTCTCGAATGCGCCCATGTAGAACAGCTTTACAGGGGCATCCTTCTTGAGCAGTTTCGGAATCAGCACCGGGCCATCCACTTCGAACCCGTACTGATCGAGGTAGTGATTGGGCCGCGGGGCGCCGCCCGTCGGATTGTTGGCCGAGGCTGCGATCGCGTTGTTCTGGAAAGTGTTCGAATCCAACTGCGTGCGGCGCATGAACTCGTACGCCGTCCCGTGATGGCTCTGAGTTCCGCTCTTCAGCACCACGTTCATGATGCCGCTGCCGGTATGGCCATACTCGGCGTTATAGATGTTGGCCATCACGTTGAACTCTTGCACCGCATCCACCGTGGGCACGTAGGCGATATTATTGCTGCCCATCTGCCCGTCATTGGAAGCGCCGTCCAGCGTGTATTCAGAGGACGAATCGCGTCCGCCGTTCATGGACCATTGTGCAATTGCGCCGTTATCGAACGGGCGCTGCCAGATGGCGGCCCCGTTGAAGTTCACGCCCGACATCATGACACCCAGCATGAACGGGTTACGTGCGTTGAGCGGCATTTCGGCCACTTGTTTTTCCGTTACCAGACCGCTGCGCGTGGCGCTCTGCGTTTCGAGCTGGACGGCATCGGCGGTCACTTCCACACTCTCGGTGACGGCGCCGACTTCGAGGGTAATATCAATACCCATGGCGCGCGCCGCTTCGACAACGACTCCCGCGTTCACGAATGTTTTGAACCCTGGAGCCGTGGCGGTTACTTTATAGTTCCCCGGTCGCAACAGCGGGATCGTATATGCACCGGACGAGTCGCTGGTCGCCGATGTCGTTTCGTTGGTGCCTTGATTGATGGCCTCAATCTTGGCGTTTGGCACGGCTCCACCGCTCGAGTCCACAACGTGTCCCGAGATCGTCGAGCGAAACTCCTGTGCGGTTAACGCGGCCGACAGGAGCGCCAATAGAGAAATCACCCACAACAACCTGGTTCGCAAGCTGAATTCCCCCTTTACGCAATCGAGTTCGGAAAACCCGCTTCATCACCCACCGACTGAAAGCGGTCTCATAATTCCGAAATCTCGGATTAATATACCTTGCCGCACACCCATATGCAACGGTAAAGTTGGCCCGAAAGTCGGCAAAATGAGGGAAATCGCCTCGCGCCATTATGGGTAACGGGTTTATACTGCAACATCAGGAGGCGCTACCGTGCAAGCCACGCTCCAGCCACCCACATACGCGAAATCGCCCGCCGCCACCCAACCCGCCGCCCGGAATGTCGCAGTGGACGCGTACCGCGGCCTCGTCATGCTGCTGATGATGGCCGAAGTGCTGCAACTTTCGCGCGTGGCCCACGCCTTTCCGGGGAACTGGTTTTGGGGCTTTCTGGCCTACAACCAGACGCACGTGGACTGGGCCGGCTGCTCGCTGCACGACACCATTCAACCGGGGTTCTCGTTTCTTGTGGGCGTCGCTTTGCCGTACTCCGTCGCGCGGCGCATTTCGCAGGGAGGAACATTCGGAAAGGTATTTTTACATACCTTGTGGCGCTCCCTGGTTCTGATAGCGCTCGGCATCTTCCTGCGCTCGCTCCAGAGCCCGCAGACCTACTTCACTTTCGAAGACACGTTGAGCCAGATCGGACTCGGCTACCCGATTCTGTTCTTGCTGGCGTGGAAGCCGCCCAAATGGCAGTGGATCGCGTTCGGCGCAATCCTGGTGGGGTACTGGCTGGCGTGGGCGCTCTACCCCGGCGTGGGCCCCGGCGCCTACACCGGTTTCGCCGCGCACTGGAACAAGCAGTTCAATTTCGGAAACGCCTTCGACCAGTGGTTCCTGAACCTGTTCCCGCGCACCTCACCCTATGTCGCCAACAGCGGCGGCTACCTGACCCTCAGTTTCATTCCCACGCTCGGCACCATGCTGCTGGGCCTGTTTGCCGGCCAGTGGCTTCGCGCCGCGGCGCCGCGCATCCCCATGAAGCGCTTACTCGCGGCCGGAGCCATCGGGATCGCCGCCGGGTTGCTGCTGCATTTCACCGGCATCTGCCCGGTGGTGAAACGCATCTGGACGCCCAGTTGGACGCTCTTCAGCGGCGGGATCTGCTTCCTCTTCCTGGCCGGGTTCTGCTGGCTGACCGAGATCAAAGGCTGGCGCAAGTGGGCGTTCCCGCTGGTGGTGATCGGCATGAATTCGATTGCGGCGTACCTGATCGCGCACCTCTGGGAGCGCTTCATCATCGACTCGTTCCGCATCCACCTGGGAGCGCACTTCTTCCAGTTCCTCGGCGCCGGCGTGGAGCCACTGGTGCGGGGCGCGGCAGTCTTGCTGGCCTACTGGGTGTTCCTGTACTGGATGTACCGCCGAAAAATCTTCTTGCGGGTCTGATGCATACAGAGCGGGCCGCGGCCCGCGGCGGGTTGCGAGAATCCGCGGGTCCGTAACCGGCGGTCAGGAGAGAAACTCGGTCAGCAGCCCGTGGAAATGGTGAACGCCGTTCTCCCGCTTCACCGAGAACCGGCCCTGGTTGTAATGCTGCGACCGCAAGCCGCGCTGCACCGACTCGCAGATGCGGATGTCTTCCTTCTGGATCTCGTCGCTAAAATCGACCGTCGCCTGCCCGACTTCTCCCGAAGGCGTGAACCACTCGAAAATGGTCAGCGTGCGATCCGGCCCCAGCGGCACGATCAGGTTGCTGCTGAGATTATCCGGGTAAACGTTCAGCGTGAAATTCGGGAAGAGCCAGTAGTAGAGCGCGGAACGGTCCGTGCCGGAAAACTCGTATCGGCGCTGCTCGCCGCTCTCCTCCCGCGCGCGAATCGGAGCGATCTGCGAGGAATAATAGCGGAACGTTTCGACCCGGTAGTTCTGGTAATCGAGTTCGCGGAAGAGGCTCGGATGCGCGGTGGGCAGGTGGTAGCCCTCCAGGTAATTGTCGATGTAGACCTTCCAGTTGCACTCGACGATATAGTCGCGGCGCCGGCAAAACTGCAGCGAGTCGATGTTGCAGCCGATTCGCGCAATCTCTTCGGGAATGGCGCCCAGAACTTCCGCCAGCGGCCGCGCGGCAAGGTCCTGGGTGACGAACACGAAGGGCCCCCAGGTCTCCGTGCGGAATGGCGGAAGGCACACCTGCGAACGGTCCCATTCCAGGACGCCTTCGAAATCCGGCTGTCCCAGCAGCTTCCCGTCGAGCGTATAAGTCCACCCGTGATAGGGGCACTTGATCGACGCCGCCTCTCCGCAGCCTTCGGCCAGCACTGCTCCGCGATGGCGGCAGACGTTGGAGAAGGCGTGCAGCGCGCCTTCTTTCGTGCGCGTCACCAGCACCGGCTCGCCGGCGATTTCGCCCGCCAGGTAGGCGCCGGGCTTTGCGATATCAGCGGAATGTCCGATGGCCTGCCAGGTGTGGCCGAAGATCCTGGTCTTCTCCGATTCCAGCATCGCCGGGTCCGTGTACCAGCGGGCCGGAATACTGGAAGCCCTGGAAAGGTCGGGCTGGAACCAGAAATCGCTGGTGCTCATAACTGCTCGCGCCCCGGCGCAACTTCGGTCGAGAAGGTCACGTAAGGAAAAACTTCGGGGATGTGGGAATCATAGTGCCCGTGGCGGTTCCAGGTCCACCCCGCGGACGGGTCCAGCGCCTCGCCCTTCCTGCCGATCTTCTCAAACCGGGAACAGTCGATCCGCCAGACGTCCCCGTTCTTCGGCGGGAGCGCACGCCCGTTAGCCAGGGATTCCAGCCCGCGCCACGGGAATGCCAGTTCCGCCGTCCACCCGCGGTCGGTTCTCGTCCGGCTGTTGACCACGCCATCCACGTGGACCGCGGTTTGCAGCCCCGGATAGTCCCAATCCAGGAAGCCCCAGCGCTCGCCGCGCGGATGCACGTGGCCGCCCACTCCGTCGAGCACCATGGTGCGCTGCGTCTCGGGGTTGAATTCCGGCCGCTCATAGTATGGAGAACCCGGCTTGAGCGCGTCCTTCCAGATCCAGAACACCTCGTAGACGGTGTTGAGGGCGTTGATCTCGAATTCGTAATAGGCGTTCACCCCTGCGATGAACACTTCGAGGTCGTTATCTTCCCAGATTTTGGAATCGCGTGCGGTGAGCGTGCCCCAGACGTCGTTCTCCTCGGCCCAGAAGCCGAAGTACAGATACTGGTCGTCCCAGAGCATGGCCACGCGCGTGTCGAACCACGCGGGCTCGCCGGTTACGATATCGACGAATGGAGAGGACTTCGGCGCAAGCTTCCAGGCGGGCTCATCCAGTTTTCCATCCACCCGGATCGGGCCGGCCGCGCGGTAGCAAGTGTAGCGGGCGGGCTGCAGCGAATAGGGAGCAAGAGGATCGTACATTCCTCCACAGGTTATCGCAATCGCCCGCCCGCTTCGGTACGAAACTTATTGATCCTGGTCTCCGCCCCCAAACCGCCCGCCGCTGCGGACAGGCGGAGGCGGTGCGCCGGTGGTCTTCAGGGGCGCGATCCCACTGGCCCCGATCTCGCGGTTATACGCCGGAACGTCGTTCTCCATCATCCGCCTGTATTCGACCTGAACCGACGCCAACTGCCGTTCCAGGTCCAGCACCAGGCCGACCGCCGTCTCGGTGGGACCCCAGTCCCCCGTACCGGCAACGTCGCCGGCGCCGGTGCCGATCTCGCCGTTCAGCCAGATGAAGTTCTGATACAGCTTGTAGGCCGTCTGGAAGTACTTGTCGTCGCTCAGCGCGTCCGCCCGCGTGATCATCCGGTACTCGACATCCTGGAGCTTCCCGTCGATCGCCTGCATCGACCTTAGCAGCGCATCCTTGCCCGCCACGGTTTTCCGCTGATCCTCGAGCTGCCGGCGCATCCATTCGATCTGGTTGGTCATGTCGGAAACGGCGTCGATATCGTCCCGCACCTTGACTTGCAGCCGCACGGACGACTGGAGGTCGCCGTCGGTGCCGTGACTGTCGGGCGTCCGTAAGATTTCGAGCGGCTGCGTGAAGCTGCGGCCGTCCACCGTCATTTTCACGGTGTACATTCCCGGCGCGGCAATCGGCCCCACTTCGGCCTGCGCCAGCCCCCAATGCGTGATCGGCCGGCTATCCATATTCTGGAAACGCGGCTCCTCCCAGATGTGCGGGTTCTCCGGCGGGGTGGTCCGCAGCGCGACCGTTCGCGGGGCCTCGTACCGCATGTCCCACACCAGGCGATTCAGGCCCGCGCGGCTCGTGCCGGCCGAAAGCCTACGCACAAGCCCGCCCTTCGCGTCGAGAATCTCGAAATCGATGGCGCGGGTCGCCGGCGCCTTCAACCAATAGTGCAGGAGGGCGCGTTCGCCGCGCACCAGGCGGAATGCCGGGCGCGGCGCCACCAGCACGGCCGTGTCGCTCGCGTTTTCCATGACGCCCTGCTCCAGCGGCGTAATGTCCTCCATGATGAAGAAGCCGCGGCCGTATGTGGAAAGCACCAGGTCGTGGTACTGCTTCTGCACCACGAGCCAGGACACCGGCGCGTGAGGCAGCCCCGCTTGCAGCGGTTTCCAGCTTTCGCCGTCGTTCATCGAATAGTAAAGAGCGTTTCCCGTGCCGGCGAAGAGCATGCCCTTTTTATTCGGGTTCTCAGCCAGAGCATGGGCGTAGGCGAGTGGCCCCTTGGGCAAGCCGTCGCTGATCTTCGTCCAGGTCTTGCCGAAATCCGAGGTCTTGAAAATATACGGATCGCGGTTGTCCATCAGGTGGTAATCCGCAACCACATAGGCGGTCCCCGGATCGAAGTGCGAGGGTTCGATTTTCGAGATCACCCCCCAATCCGGCATGCCTTTGATATTGGCGGAGACGTCCATCCAGTTCTTTCCGGCATCGCGCGTGTACCAGACCTTGCCGTCGTTGGTGCCGGCCCAGAGCAGGCCCTTTTGAATCTCCGAAGGCGCGATCGCGAACACTACCTCGCCGTAGAACTGACCCAGGTTATCGCCCACGATCCCGCCCGAAGAAACGATGCGGCTGGGATCCTTGTGCGAGAGATCCGGGCTGAGCTCCGTCCAGCTCACGCCGCCGTTCGTGGTCCGCAGGATCATCTGGCAGCCGTAATAGACGGTGTTGTGGTCGAATGGATCGATGGCCAGCGGCGGGGTCCAGTGGCAGCGGTACTTCGCCTTATTGGGCTCCGAATCGAGCGTGTGCAGCCACGGGCTGACGGAGCGCGCCATCTTCGTCTTCGCGTCGTAGCGGGTCACTTCGTTGCCGTAGCAGGAGGCCCACACGGTATCGGTGTTCGTCAGGTCCGGAAGGGTGAAGCCCGATTCGCACCCGCCGAGGCCGTGCTCCCACTCGCCGCCGCCCCCGCGCCCGAATCCGCCGCGCCCGCCCATCCCCGGAACGTTCGGCCCGGCCTCCACCACGTTGCTCGGACCCCGCATGGTGCCGTCGTCCTGCATGTTGCCGTAGATGCGATAGGGCACGTCGTTATCCACCGCCACGTGGTACATCTGGCCGATCGGCAGGGTCACCCGCATGGCGTTGGCCGGGCTCTGCCCGTGATCGGTAGTGATGTACATGCCGCCATCGTGCGTCACAATGATGCGCTTGCCGTCCGGGTCGATCCAGATATCGTGCGTGTCACCGCCCCAGGGCACGCTGCGGAAAGACTTCGCGCCGTCGGTGGAAAGCCAGAAGCTGCTGTCGGCCACCAGCACTTCGTCCGGGTTCGCCGGGTTCACCGCGAGCCGGATGTAGTAGCCCGCGCGGCCGATCAGTTCGCGCTGCCAGTTCACCACGGCCCAGTTCTCACCGCCATCGTCCGACCGCCACACCGACCCCTGGTCGGCCGTCTGGATCAGCGCGTAAATCCGCTTGGAATTCTTGGGCGCGATCGCCACGTCGATTTTGCCCACCGGCGATTTCGGCATGCCGTGGCCCTCGGCGCGCTTCCAGGTCGCGCCGCCGTCGTGCGTCACAAACACGCCGCTGCCGGGTCCGCCGCTGAACATCGCCCAGCTATGCATGACCGCTTCCCAGGTTCCGGCAACCAGAGTGTCCGGATCGCCGGCATCCATCGAGAGCCCGGAGCACCCGGTGTTCGGATTCACGAACAGGACGCGCTGCCAGTTGCGGCCGCCATCCGTCGTTTTGAAAACGCCGCGCTCCTCCTGCGGCCCGGTCATGCGCCCGGCGGCACAGACATAAACGATATCGGGGTTGGTCGGGTGGATCACGATGCGGCCGATGCGGCCGGACTCGTCCAGCCCCATGTGCGACCAAGTGCGGCCGGCGTCGGTGGAGCGGTAAACGCCGTTCCCCATCATGTCGCTGTCGCGGATGGCCCAGGCCTCGCCGGTGCCCGCCCAGACAGTGTCGTGGTTCGAAGCCGCCACGGCGAGCGCGCCGATGGCCTGGACAGGCTGGCTGTCGAAAATCGGGACGAAGCTGTGGCCGCTATCGGTCGATTTCCAGATGCCGCCGGAAGCCGCGCCCGCATAGTAAGTGCTGGGGTCGCCAGGAACGCCGGCCGCGGAGGCAATCCGGTTGCCCACGGCAGGGCCCATGAACCGGAACTGTAGCGGTTCTCCCGGGCCTGCGCCTCCGCCGCGGCGCTGCGCCAATGCTGGAGAAACAAGTAGAGCAACACACGCCAGTGCCGGGAAAAGAGCCCCGCGCGCGCGATCGAACGTCGGCATTCCTGCTGTACCCCCTACTGAGATCGTTTTTGGAAGTGTAAACGACCCGGACGGGGCAGGTCAAACTGCGATCGCGCTGCCTAGCTTTGGGGAGTGCCCGGTTTTGTGTCCGTGCCGGTACCCGCGGCAGCACTGTCCGCAGCGCTCGCGGAGCCGGCGTTTTTCGCATTGCGATAGCGCCGAAAAGCCTTGTACGCCATAAGGAAGGTCACCGCGCCCGCGACCGCGCCCGCGCCGATTACGACGCCGGCCGACAAGGCAGTGGCAGCGCCCTGGGCTGCCAGTTCCAATACGCCGACCGTCGCTCCGCCTGCGCCGCCGACTCCAGCGCCTACGCTTGCTGCCGCCGCCGCTCCGGCCCTTTCTTTCTTGGAAGGTATCACGCGCGGCCTCCGATTTTTAAAGCCCCTGGATAATTGGTTCCCACGCCTCATTATAAGCCGTGGGGCAAGCGGAACTCAGGAACGTCCGAGCCTCCGTCGCTGTTGGGGCAAGCGGAACTCAGGAACGTCCGAGCCTCCGTCGCTGTTCCCGCCCTACTGGCTACGTGAATTCTGTTCTGCACCATCAGGGCGATTCAGCCAGGCCTCCTGGCCTGCCCGCCTTTAATTTCCGCCGCCCAGCACCGGCAGGCCAGGAGCCCGGCCCCACCCGCTACACGACCCGCGATGGCGGTCAGTAGGGTGGGCCTCCTGGCCCATAGGCGCTAACTTAAGGATTGATATCCTTTTAATGAACGCGCTACACTCGGTCTATGCCGCCTCTCGATGAGGATTGGAATCTACTGCTCGGCTTATTGCCCCTCGAGTGGCAGCAAGAGGCCGTCTTGAGTGGCGCCTGCGAGCGACTGCGTGGTTTTAGCAGCGTTTCGGCCCTGCTTCGTACGCTGCTGTTGCATGTGGGTATCGGATACTCGCTGCGCGAAACCGTCGTGCGGGCCAAGGCGGCGGGCATTGCGGAAGTTTCCGATGTGGCGCTGATGAAGCGATTGCAAAAGGCCGAAGGCTGGCTGCATGGTCTGTGCGTGTCCCTGTTGCGCGAAAACGGATGGGAAATGCCGCTCGAAACGCACGGGTACAACGTGCGGGCGCTGGACGGAACGTTGATCAAGGAACCGGGCCGAAGCGGGTCGTTGTGGCGGATTCATTACAGCGTCCGCATTCCCAGTTTGATTTGCGACCACCTGGAACTAACCCCGACCAAGGGTGCCGGGACCGGAGAAACGCTGGGGCGATTTGCCGCCGCCGCCGGGGATCTGGTGTTAGCCGATCGGGGATTTTGCAAGCCGAGCGGGGTGGAAGCACTGCAGCAACAGGGGGCTGCGGTAATGGTCCGGCTAAACACCTCGGCTCTGCCTTTGTTTGGTGCAGACGGCTCCCGGTTTGCGCTGGCCGAGGAGATCGGCAAACTGCAAGAGGTCGGGAGGGAGAGCGAATGGCCGGTTTGGGTTCAAGGAGCCCACGGCCGCATCGCCGGCCGACTGTGTGCCATTCGCAAGAGTGAGGAGGCCGGCAGGCGGGCCCTCCGGCAGATCGAGCGGAAAGCGCAACAAGGAGGGCCGAAGCCGAAGCCGGAGACACTGCAGTACGCCCGTTACGTGATGGTGTTTACCACCGTACCGGCCGCTACCTTCAACAGCGCGGAAGTGCTGGAGTGGTATCGAGTCCGCTGGCAGATCGAACTGGTTTTCAAGCGCCTGAAGAGCCTGGCGGGCTTGGGCGCACTGCCCAAGCAAGCCGACCAGAGCGCGCGGGCTTGGCTGTACGGAAAGCTGCTGGTGGCGCTGCTTGGGCAAAAACTGGAACGCCTTGGACGCGATATTTCCCCCTGGGGCTACCGAATCCCGGAAGCATGGCGATGGCAGCGCGTTGCGGGTTTTTAGCTTCACGCTACATGCGGTACAACAGGCTATCGAACCAGGTATTCCCCTCCGTAGCGTGCTCGACCACTGGAACCAATTGGAGGTAGACCTGCGGGAACGCACGCGACGTCGGGTACCACGGATTAACGTTCTTTCATCGTTAAGTTAGCGCCTATGGGCCTCCTGGCCTGCCCCTTCCGATTCTTGCCGGTGCCGGCGCATTCCGCGCGGATCGCTTGCCTGCCCCGATGCCGCGCGTTACCATGGCATTCCCGAGGTCCGCAGGTTGCCGAACTCGTTCACTAAATTTTTCCCGATGATTCTCCTGGCATGCAATGCGGGAGCCGCGATCTGTTGCGCCGTGGCCGGCGATTACAGGCGGTCCATCTACTGGGCGGCGTCCGCCCTCTGCATCGGCGCGATCACGTTCTAATCCGGTTCGGGCGTTGCCTCCGTCCATAACCTGTGACAGACTGCGGTTGACCATGCACCGTTTCGCTTTATGGGCGATGCTCGCGGGCTTACTTGCCGCATGCGCGTTCGCCCAGCCGGCCGCTTACGGCCAGCCTTACCGCCCGCAATATCATTTCTCCCCGCACGAGCATTGGACCAACGACCCGAACGGCCTGGTTTACTTCGAGGGCGAATACCATCTCTTCTACCAGTTCAACCCGTTCGGCGACGTTTGGGGCCATATGAGCTGGGGCCACGCCGTCAGCCGCGATCTCGTCCACTGGCGCGAACTCCCGGTGGCCCTGCCCGAAGCCGCGGGCATCATGGTGTTCACCGGCAGCACCGTGGTGGACGAGCACAATACCAGCGGCTTCTGCGCCGGCGGCAAGTCCTGTCTGGTGGCGGTGTACACCGGCCACACGCCGTCCGCGGGCGGCCGCCCCGCGCTCCAAACGCAGAACCTCGCCTACAGCAACGATCGCGGCCGCACCTGGACCCGCTATTCCGGCAACCCGGTGCTCGACCTGCATATGCCGGATTTCCGCGACCCCGACGTCTTCTGGTCCGAACAGGGCCGGCGCTGGGTGATGGTGGTGGCCCTGCCGAATGAACATAAGGTTCTGCTCTACGGTTCCCCGAATCTCAAGGAGTGGCAGCGGCTGAGCGAGTTCGGGCCGGCCGGCGCGACCGGCGGGCAGTGGGAATGTCCCGTCCTGACGCGCGTCCCCGTCGAAGGCGGTTCGACCGATTCGCGCTGGATCCTCAAGGTCGGTTTGAACCCGGGCGGTTTGCAGGGCGGATCCGGCGAGCAGTACTTCATCGGCGATTTCGACGGCGCGCGTTTCACCAACGCCAATCCCGCAACCACCACCCTCTGGACCGACTACGGAAAAGACTGTTACTGCGCCCTCACGTTCAACGGAATCCCGCCCGGCTCGGCGCCCGTCATGATGGGCTGGATGAATAACTGGCAGTACGCCTCCAAGGTCCCCACCAGCCCATGGCGCGGCCAGATGACCGTCCCGCGAAGGCTGGTGCTGAGGCAGACTTCGGACGGACTGCGCCTTTTCCAGGCGCCGGTCGATGCCCTCGATCAACTCCGCCTGGGCCATTTCAGCTGGCAGGGCCGGAATGTTGCCGGCCTGAACCGCGCGCTCGGCGAACAGGCGCGCGGCAACTCCCTGGAGCTCTGGAGTGAGGTGTCGGTCGGATCGGCCGCTGAAGTCGGGTTCAAGGTGTTCGCGGATGAGAGCCACTATACGACGGTGGGGTACCGCAACGGCGAACTGTTCGTCGACCGCACGCGGTCCGGGATCACCGGTTTCAGCCCGTCATTTCCGGCCCGCACCGCTGTGCCGCTTGCCATCGAAGACAAGCCCCTTCAGTTGACGATCCTGCTGGACCGTTCCACCGTCGAGGTCTTCGGCCAGTCCGGCCGGGTGGCCCTGACGAACCTGGCCTACCCGCCTGCCGGTGCGCGGGGGATCGAGTTCTATGCGACCGGCGGGTCCCCCGGTTCCATCCGCGTGGACGTCTGGCCCTTGCGCTCAACCTGGAAGTGACTATAGCCTCCGTGTTGCCCCGCGGGCTTTCGCCTTGGCCGCTTCCTCCTCCCGGTTCTTCTTTGCGGCATTGGTGACCAGCGAGTTCAAGAGCTTCGCTGCCGCGCGGGAGACCTCATCCACCGCCGTCTGAAAGGCCGCTTCGTTGCTTTTCGACGGCTTATGAAACCCACTGATCTTTCTTACGAATTGAAGCGACGCTGCCCGCGCCTCTTCCGCGGTAGCGGGCGGCTCGAAGTTGAATAGCGGACGGATGCTCCTGCACATACGAATCAACGCGCCGGGCTTAGGTCTGTCGAAGCTTCAAAACACCAAGCTCCTGGAGTTCCTTCTCGTATTTCTGCTGCTCCTTCATGGCTTCCAGGATCAATGCGTCGCCTTCGGGCCATGAGCCACCTGGGTTCTGGCGGAGCCAATCATCGCGATCGCGAATGCGATTGACGACCTCACAAGCCGCCCTGGCATACGCAGCAAAGATCTCATCTTTGGTTTCAGGCTCGGTTTGCTTTATTTTGTTGAACCTGGGCATGAGACATTATAGGCGCCGAATTCGTGTGATAACGGACAGCTGCCGAGCGCTAGCCAAGCTCCATAATGATCCGGCACTCAGGCCCCGGCCGAAAAGCTTCTCCATGCATGGAATGGGCCGGCAGATCCCAGATGCACACGTGTGCCGGCGTTGCGCAGCCGCGTAATCAGATAAGCAGGCCTGAAATACCTTTTAGGTTTGGCCTCTTTCGTGCTAGCGCGATGCCCGTGCGCAAGTTCCTGCTCGCTACAGCCGCGCTCCTCTCCTCAGTGCTGCACGGCCAGCAATTGTACCTCGGCGCTATCGGCGGTACCGCCCTGACACGGGATTTTCCGCTATTCGAGTCTATCTATCCAGGCGATAGCTTCGGCAACCCAGCGGACGTTTTCCGGCACTTTTCGGGGCCGAGAAGTCTCATCCTCGGGGGCCTTGTAGGCGTGCGCCTGGCTGGTTCTTTCTCCCTGGAGGCGAATTTTCTGCGCCGGCCGTGGCGCACCGACATGACGCTCACCACCTATCCGCCGGGCTCGCCAAGCATCACCACGCGCCAGTCCTACCTGGCAGCGAACGCCTGGGAGTTCCCGTTGATGCTCAAATGGGACCTGCCCGTGCTTCGGGACCGGCGCATGCGGCCTTTCGCGGAGGGCGGCGTTGCTTTCCGCAGCATTCAAAACGTCTCAGGCGTTCAACTCTCGGTGGTGGGAGCGACTTTCGGAGGCGGCGTGGCGTTTCACATCGGCTCCATCCGCATTGCGCCAACCCTCCGCTACACCCGCTGGCAAAAGGAGACGCATTTCCCGCCCTTTCCAAGTCGTGCCGACCAGATCGAATTTCTGACCAGCATTGCCTGGCGATCGGAAGACGCCTCCTGGCGCATCGCCGGCCACCGTATGGACCTGGGTCTTTTAGGTGGTCTCGGGCTGACAACGGAATTCCAGTCGCCTCGGGAACCCATCCACCAAAAGACGCGCTACGTGGCGGGCGTCTCCGTCGAACTCGATTTGGCTCACAGCCTGTCGCTGGAAATCGACGGCATGTACAAGCCCCTCCGGGCCGGGACCAATAGCACGGACCGCTTTTCAGTGTTGACCTGGCAATTCCCTGTCCTGGCGAAGCGCCGCTGGACGCGGCAAAGATACACGCCATTCGTGGAAGCCGGCCCGTCGTTCCGCATTTCGGGCAATTTCAACGGCTACAACCCCTCGCATTACGGCGCGACCACCGGCGCCGGGATCGAGGTCCGCGTCGCGGCGGTCCGCATGTCCCCGGCGCTGCGATACACCCGCTGGGCCCGCGATTCATACCGCTACTACGTGCCGCCCGGCGCGTCGTACACTTACGACGGAACGCGCCCTAACGCCCTGGAACTGCTGTTCGGCTTAACGTTTTAACCGGGGCGGCTGGAAGTCTCCTGCTTCGGAGCGATCATTCGGGGCAAGGGTTCGCCGACACGAGCACTCCTGACGCAACAACCCGCGCGAGCGTTTTGTCATCAAAGGCCAGCAACTGAGCGGCGAGTTTCTTACCGCGACCAGTTCGTCCTTCTCGATATTGTCTTTTCGTTCTTGGCGGAAGGCGGTTGGTATCGACGGGCCAGCCGTGTGGACGCGCGCCACCGGGGGCCGTGCGCGATTATCCCCTTGAGGTTCCGGGCGACCGGAGTGACCCATGTGGTGTAAGGAGATAAGCAGGATGGCGACGATGAACTTCAAGGAGCCCGACGTGGCCCGCCCGGAGTGGCTGGCCGACGCGAAGCGCTGCCACCCGGCCTGGCGCTATCCCGCCGCATCGTTCCACGACATGTTCGGCGGGCGGTCGGTCGAGGACTGGCAGGCTTGCGGGGACTGCCACGGATCGTGGCCGGCGACCGCGACGGCCTCACGGCGCGAGCGTTGCAGTCTCCCGGCGTGCGCGCGTCGATGGGCGAGTACTGCCGCGACCTGCACGAGCGCTTTTGGCGGGCGCGGCGGCGTGCGGCGTTCAGGATCGCGGCGTGACCGTGGGCGAGATGTCCGTCGATTCGTAACGCTGGGCGACGAGGGAGAACCTATTGCCTGCGAGGGCGGATGCGGGCCATCGGCCGTGCCAAAGTCCGAGTCGGCTTCTCACTTATGTGGCCCGCCAGATCCAGGGCCAGAAATGCGCGCTAGCAAACACGTTGACCGTTGCGGGGCGGACTCCCATTCACAAGATTTTCAACGTCCGATTGATGATGGTCGTGGCTCCGGTCTTCGGTTCGCGGACAACGAATCGCACGACGTAATCCCCGGGCTTCATGCCAGGAAAGTCCCAGCGCAACGTGACTGCTGGATCTTTCTTCCCGAGCGTCTCGTCGTCGAGGCTCAGATGTTCGGTCTCTGCCGTGTCGGTCACGTACGTTCGTTCCGAGTCGAAAAGGGCCACGACAATGTCAAGCGAGTCGTTGCTTCGGCCGGCGATCTTCTCGAAGCGAAGCGAAGTGACGTCAATTCGTGCCAGTGCGTAAACTTGCACGGCATCGGCGTGATTGGGCCTGGAGTATCCGGTCTGAAGGACGATCGGGATGTCGCTGCGCTCGTTAGGGGAGAAAATCGCGTCCGCGAGTTCTGTCGTCGCTTGTCGCGTTTGCGCGTCCGGCGCAAGAGCATAGTAACCGCGCCGCGCCTCCACCACCGCGCCTTTTAGACTGACCAGATGAACCTTGAGTTGATGAAATCTGCCGTCCCCCTTGAGCTCGGCCGGCGAGAATCCTAGCACATACGAGAATTCCGGAACTGAGGCCAGCCGTTCGAAACCGGCCCGCAAATCATTGTTCTCATGAAAGAATGTCCCTCCCGTGCCTTCCGCCAGATCTTTCATCACGTCGCCGTCCGCGCGCGCGCTCTCCCGGCGATAGCTTATCCACTTTTGGTCGGGCGAAGACGCCCGTGGCGGGGCTCGGCGGGAGACTATCGCGCGCCGCGTCACGTCCTCCTCTTCTTCCCCCACAATCACGCCGCGAACACTCAAGCCGTGGATGATCACGTCGTTCCTGGCCGCAAGTTCCAGCAGATCCGCCGTCGCTCTAATCCCTTCGGGTGTCTGAGCGAAGAATCCCGGCGAGGCGAGCACGATCACGCGTTCGCCCGGCAATTCCGACAGCCGCCGAATAGCGCGCCGCAATGTCGTTAGCGTGAGTCTGGTATCCTCGCGGCCGATCATCATCTCCCGGTTCGCGGCGCTCCAGGCGATTTGTCTCGCGACTGCCGGAAGCACGGGTGCACATTCAAGCGCATAATGGGTCAAAGCGTCCAGCGCCTGACCGTCAGCCTGCGAGATGATGAGGTCCGCGATATAGTAACTTACGTCGGGACACCCCATCCCTCCGCGGCCGGCAACGGTTCCCCACTTCAGTTTGGAAACAGCGGCTTCGAGCTTCTCTCGGTCGCTGGTGAATTCCAGTGAATTCCTGCCGGTTACAGTGTAGATAGCGGCGCGATCTCCGGCGGAGAAGTTATTCCTGAAATGTCCGGCCGCTGCCGCGCGGAGGCGCGCCAAATCGGCAAACTTGATATTCAGGTCATCGAACAGATAAATGAAGTTTCGCGCGGGGCCATGACTGTCGGGGTCCGAGCCCGCGTTTCGCGAGTTGTGGGCGGCCGCCTCGGCAGCGGCCCTTTGAGGATTGCCGGTTCTCGCGACAGTGTTCTCGTTTGGCGCTGAACTCCCATGCCTGATCGCCGAGAAGGCCGAGATACTCTGCTGCTTGCCGTTGTCGAACAGTTGGAAATCGACCTGTTTCAGATCGCCGACCGCGTGTCCGTGCCTGTCGCGTACTACAACGGGCACAAGCACGAGGTTCACTTTGCTCCGGAACGTCGGTCCCTGAGTATCCTGCTCATTCCGGGGCCCTTGTTGCCCAACGGCTAGCGCGCCGCACCATAAAAGAGTCAGAGCCTTGCCCAAAACGCCTCCCTCAGCCGCAAACGTTTCTGTCGATAGGTTAACCCTTTCCGTCTATTATGTCGCGCGACAGTCCAGCGGCGTTCGCCGACATCTGCAGCCACGCCTCGTCGGCGGGGAAGAACGGCGCGGGGTCGATTCCAATCGATTTGAGCACCTGCCAGGCGCCGTCCTGCTCTGCCTCCATCTGGGCGCGCGTCGGTCGGCCTGCGGATCGCTCCGGCAGACCCAGGAGCGACCGGACTTAGTTGGCCACGCTCAAGCCCGCTGCGCGCGCCTTGGACTCGACCAGCATCATCTCCGCGCGGTTGACCTGACTGGCGGGTGAGTGCCATCGGCAACGTCGTCGGCGAACCCACATGGTCGGCACCTCCGGGAGCTGGCTAGCCAACCACGATTCCCTGGTATCCTGTCAGTACAGTCCTCTGCGCCCGTAGCTCAACTGGATAGAGCACCAGACTTCGGATCTGGGGGTTACAGGTTCGACTCCTGTCGGGCGTACCACACCCCCTCCATCGGCTCCACATCGCCCCGTCCACGTGCCTGCGGCTCTCGATCTCCCTATAAGGAGTTTCCAAATCCTGTCTGAGCAGCATATTTTGGACAGGACTTCAAAAGGCCGGGCGATCGCGTGCGTGCGAAGGCCTACGGTTCCATCACCACCGGGTTCGTCAGGTCGCCGATACACTCCACGTGTGCCCTGACCTCGTCGCCGGGCGCCAGATAGCGCGGAGGCTTGCGCGCGAAACCTACCCCGGCAGGCGTTCCCGTCGAAATGATGTCGCCGGGCTCGAGCGTGAATACGCTCGAAAGGTAGGCGATCAGCCGCGGGACTCCGAAAATCAGATTGCGGGTGTTCGAACTCTGCATCGTTTCGCCGTTCAGGGTCAGCGAAATGTCCAGGTTGTGCGGGTCCGCGATCTCGTCGGCCGTCACGATTGCAGGTCCGATCGGCGCGAACGTGTCGAATGTCTTGCCGATCATCCACTGGCTCGTGGCCATCTGGAAATCGCGCGCGCTCACGTCGTTCAGGATCGTGTAGCCGAACACGTGATCCCGCCAGTTCTCCTCTTTAATATGACGGCCGCCCTTGCCGATCACCACCGCGAACTCCGCTTCATAGTCCGGTTTGCTCGAAGCTTTCGGCAGCACGATCGGGTCCAGGTGCCCGATCACCGACGTGGCGAACTTCGCGAACACCGTCGGCACTTCGGGAATGGGCAGGTTAGACTCTTCCGCATGATCGCGATAGTTCAGGCCGATGCAGATGATCTTCGAGGGCCGGGGTATGGGCGGCCGCAGCCTGGTCGCATACCTGTTCATCCGCTCCTGGCCCGGGCCGCGCCCAAGCCAGCGGGTGATCCGGTCGAACGAGTCGGCCCCACCCAGGATCACTGAGAGCATGTCCGGAAACCCTGCACGGCCGAGCGGCGCCAGGTCACCGTCAATCATCACGCCGGGTTCGTCGTAGCCCTCTCTTACCAACGTAACCAGATGCAAGTCGTTTCCTCCGCGGCAGCGGTTCCGCCGCCTATCCGAGTGTAACCCGAGAGAGTAGACTGAGCTTATGACGCGACTGCTCGCAATGCTCTGTCTGCCGCTGCCGCTGCTCGCCGGCACGGCGGCCGACCTCGCGCGGGCGATCCGCGAAAACAGTTTCGACCGCAGCGAGTGCTATCGCGTCCGCGATCTGCGGCTGGTGAAAGAAGACATCAAGATCTACCTGACCGACGGCCACCTGATCTTCAGCAAGCCGGTCGCCGGCAAACGCATCGCGGCTGTCTTTACGGCGGATGTCGAAGGCGGAGATGGCGAGGTGATCCTGTTCCCGCCCAATCGCGCGGAACGCAGCTCGCTCGCCGGTTTCATCAACTCTCCCAATCTCGACGAACATTTCCGCGCCGCGCTCTTCCTGTTCACGGGCGACGATTACCAGGCGCTGAAGGCGCAATTCGATAAGAGCCCCGCCAACCAGCCGGCGCCGGAAGTCGCTCCCCTGCTGGATGAACAATGGACCCCCACACTGCGCAATCTCGGCGCCAGCTACCAGACCCGCCTCGTGCTCGATCTGATCGGAGGTCCGGGACATCCGCCAGGCCTTTTCGCCGCCCTCCTGAGCGGCATTCGGTACCAGAACTTCGACGTGGTCTTCGATCCCGCCAACTCCGAGCAGATCTCGGCCGGGCAACTCGTGAACCGCGAAAACCGCCTGTACTTCGACACCTGGACGAGTTTTCCCAACCGGCCTTCCCGGATGAAGCCCGCTCCGCGTCCACCCGAGGTCGAGCTCAACGATTTCCGGATCGACGCCCAGGTGGATCCCGACCTGTCGATGACCGCGGTCACACGCGTGAAGGTCACGCCCAAATTCGAAGGCATGCGGAGCGTGACCTTCGACGTTTCGCCGGCGATGAACGTCACGGAGGTGACGGTGGACGGCCGGCCCGCCGAAGTGTTGCAGCGTGAATCGCTGCGGTTGAACCTGAACCGCGGCGGCAACAATCTTTTTCTGGTGGTGCCCCCCGAACCTTTGCACGCCGGGCACGCCTACGAGTTCGTTTTCCACCATGGTGGAAAGGTGATCTATGCCGCCGGCGATCGCGTTTTCTACGTGAGCGCGCGGGGGAACTGGTACCCCACGCACGGCTCCGAGTTTGCGAGTTTTGACCTGAAGTTCCGCTACCCGCGCGACCTGCAAATGGTCAGCGCCGGGGATATCGTTTCCGACCGTACGGAGGGCGAATGGCGCATCACCGAACGGCGCACCCCCGCCCCCATCCGGGTCGCCGGATTCAATCTCGGCGATTATGAGCGAGTGCATTCGGAGCGTGCGGGTCTCGTGGTGGATGTCTGTGCGAACCGGGAACTGGAAAAAGCTCTGCAGCCCAAACCGCAGATGCCGCCGCTGGTTGGCCAGCCGGTTCGGGGCCGGCATCCCGACCCGCTGGCCGAAGCGTCGCTGAACCCCCAGCCCATCGATCCGGCAGGCCGGCTTCAGACGCTCGCCTCGGAAGTGACCGCCGCCATGGAATTCATGCAGTCGAAGTTCGGGCCGCCCGCTCTGCCGCATCTGACCGTTTCGCCGATACCCGGCACCTTCGGGCAGGGCTTTCCGGGACTGATCTATCTCTCGACTCTGGCCTACCTCCGGCATCTGCCCCGCACGGTGGGCACGTCCATCCAGTCGCAGGAGTTGTTTTTCGAAGATGTGCTGCAGGCCCATGAAGTGGCCCACCAGTGGTGGGGAAACCGCGTGACGTCCGCATCCTATCGCGATTACTGGCTGATGGAGGCGCTGGCAAACTACTCGGCCATGCTCTACCTGGAGAAATCGCGAGGCACGCGCGCGACCGACCTGATGTTGGATACCTATCGACTGGCGCTCCTCGAAAAGAGCGGCGACAAACCGGCCATCGACTCCGCCGGACCCATCGTGCTCGGGCCGCGGCTGGAATCCTCCCTCGAACCGCGTGCCTGGCGGGTAATCACCTACGGCAAAGGCTCGTGGATCCTGCACATGCTGCGCCGGCGCATGGGCGACGCGAAATTCATGGCCATGCTCGCCCAGGTAATGAAGAAGTACGACAACAGCGAGATATCGACAGAGGACTTTCGCCAGACAGCGGCCGCCTTTCTCCCCGCGAAAAACGACGACCCCGGGCTGCAGACGTTCTTCGACCAGTGGGTATACGGAACCGGCATCCCCGCCTTTAAGTTCAGCTACACCATGAAAGGGAAGGGATCTTCCCTACGCCTGGCCGGGACCGTGACGCAATCGGAGGTGGACCCGGATTTCACCGCCTACGCCCCGGTCGAGATTCAGATATCGCGGACGCAAACGGTCACTCGTTGGGTCCGTACCGGCAGCGATCCGGCGACCTTTACGGTCGCCCTGGCACGGACACCCCTGAAAGTGACGTTTGACCCCCATCACTGGGTGTTGCGGCGCTGAATGGTCGGGGGAAAAGTTGAACGGTCGGGAAAAAAGGGCCTGAAAAAGGAAATGGCCCCGAGCTGGGTATCTCGGGGCCTGCACTCAGAGAGTAGGCGGTGGGAGGGGACTCACCGCCTTGGGATGCTGTCTGTGTTGAATTAAGATTAGCAGTTTAAGACCTACTTGTCTACTTTATAAAAGGGAATTTTCTGAACAACTTTGCGGGTATCGACACCCCCACGTTTGTGGGGGGGGACCGCCAAAGCCTGCTGCCACGGTCCGATTTCGCTCAGTTCGCATGGTGTGGAAGTTGAGATCACCGAGAATGAAAAGGCCCCGAGCTGGGTAACTCGGGGCCTGCACTCAGAGGGGTAGGCGGTGGGAGGGGACTCACCGCCTGGGATGCTGTCTGTGTTGATTTGATACTAGCAATTTAAGACCTTCTTGTCCATTATTTTTTCGGAAAAACACCGATCGAAATTGCGGGTATACCCCCGCCACCCGCATTGGGGTGGTGGGTGACGAAATAGCCGCCGGGACTCCGGCCTCCTCCTCGAAGATAGTCCTGGAACCAAAGTACTGCTATCCCCACCGGACAACCCGCTGGATTTACGGAACTTACGCTGCCAGAAGGGGATAGCGTCCCTCGAATAACCAAAGACATATTGAGTAGCCTTGTGGCTGAGTGTACCGTGCGGAGAGAGGTAGCCCGGTGATTGAGATGAACGAGGACAGGTTCTTGAGCCCCCAAAACGACCGGGAGCGTCGCGCCAAACGCCGCTTCCAGATCCAGCAGGAAGTCCGTTATAAAATGCTTTACGGCCAGCGGATCGCCGAGACGGGCAGCGGAAAGACCATCAATATCTCGAGCGGCGGCGTGTGGTTCACCACTGAGAGCATGTTGACCATGGGGATGCCCGTGGAACTCTCGATGAGCTGGCCCGTCCTGCTCAACGATTCCTGTCCCATGAAACTCATGATCTATGGCTGTGTGATCCGCGCCCATGACGGGGGTGCCGTCGTTGCCATCGAGCGCTACGAATTCCGGACTCAGGGCTCGCGGGCATTTCAGCAGCCCGCCCAAATGGAATACAGACTGACGAGTTGAGCCTTTGCGCGGCGCAACCGCCGCCTCAGGCGAGCGCCCGAAACAGCCGCGCGGGAAGCGTCACCAGCGCCCACACCAGCTCGAGCACCCCGCCGACCGCGATTCCCACAATCCGGAACGGCAGCAACAGCAGCCACACCAGCGGATACAGCACGAGGGCTACAAGGGCCAGCGGCCAGCACAAAACCAGCAGGATGCAAAACAGCAGAAATTTCACCATGGCACGGCCTTCCTTCCGTTCCTGATCTTAATACGGATCCGGCCAGGCAATTGTTCGAGTCTGGTACCATGAAAAATCACGCGAAATGCTGCGATTTGAGACCGCCGGAGAGTCCCACGGCGAATGTCTGGTAGCGACCCTGACCGGACTCCCCGCGGGGATCCCCGTATCACTGGAAAACATCAACCGCGAATTATGGCGGCGCCAGCAAGGCTATGGCCGCGGCGGGCGTATGAAGATCGAAACGGACCGCGCCGAAATTGTCGCCGGCGTCCGTCACTCGCATACCATCGGCTCGCCCATCGCCGTCCTGATCCGCAACCAGGACTGGCAGAACTGGACCCAGACCCTTCCCGTCGAAGACGTTGACGGAGCCGAAGATAAGCGCCGGCCCGTGACCCGGCCCCGGCCCGGCCACGCGGACCTGGCGGGCTCCATCAAATACGGCTTTCACGATGCCCGCTACATCCTGGAACGCGCCAGCGCCAGGGAAACCACCGCCCGGGTGGCGATCGGCGCGCTCGCCAAGGCCTTCCTCGGCGAGTTCGGCATCGAAGTTCTGAGCCACGTCATCGCCGTGGGCCCCATCCGGCTGGAACGCTGCGCCGCGTGGGAGGAACTGGTGGCACTCAGCCGCCGCGACGAGGTGCTGCTCGGCTGCGTGGAGCCCGAGAAGGAAGCCCGCATGAAAGCCGTCGTGGACCAGGCGTACCGCACCGGCGACACCGTCGGCGGCGTCTTCGAGGTGGTGGCGCACGGTGTTCCGGTGGGCCTTGGATCGCACATTACCTGGGACACGCGGCTGGACGGCAGGCTGGCGCAGGCCATCGTTTCCATGCAGGCCGTCAAAGGGGTCGAGGTGGGCTTCGCGGCCGAGGGCGCGGCGAGTTTCGGATCCAAGGTGCAGGACACCATTCACTACGACCGGGAGGGCCGGCGCTTCACGCGCGGAGCGAATCGCGCCGGGGGCATCGAAGGCGGGATGACGAACGGCCAGGACGTGCTGGTCCGCGGCATGCTCAAGCCGATTTCGACCCTGCGGCGCCCGCTCGAATCGGTGGACCTGGAGACCCGCGAGCCGGCTCTGGCGGCCTATGAGCGTTCCGACGTTTGTGTCGTGCCTGCCGCCGGGGTGATCGGGGAAGCCATGACCGCCGTCGTGCTGGCGCAGGCATTCCTCGAGAAATTCGGAGGCGACTCGCTGGCCGAGACGCGCCGCAATTACGAAAATTACCTGGAACAGGTGAAGGGCTATTAATTATGGTTTATCCGATTGTGAAGTTCGGCAATCCGGTGCTCGAGCGTGAGGCCGACACCGTCACCGATTTCGATTCTCCCGAGTTGAAAAAGCTTTTGGATGACATGTTCGAGTCGATGTATGCCGCAAAGGGCGTGGGCCTGGCGGCTCCCCAAATCGGCATTGGCCGCAAGATTGCCGTCATCGACTGCTCGAACGGAGAGAACCCGGGCGACAAGCTGGTCATTATCAACCCGGAGATCCTGAAAATCGAAGGGAAACAGGAGGGCGAAGAAGGCTGCCTCAGTATTCCCGGTTTCCGCGAACAGGTGAAGCGCGGCAAACGCGTCACCATACGGGCCTGGAACGTGAAGGGCGAACCGTTCGAGATGACCGGCGAAGACCTGCTGGCGCGCGCGTTCCTGCATGAGACCGAGCATCTCTACGGCCGGCTCTACATCAGCCATATCAGTGCCCTGAAGCGCGACCTGATGAAGCGCAAGATCAAAAAAATGCAGCGCGCCGGGGAGTGGGATTAGCAGCTCCATGCGCCTGGTTTTTCTGGGTACGCCCGCGTTCGCGGTTCCCACTCTGGAAGGTATTGTGGAAGCCGGACACCAGGTGCTTGCGGTCCTGACGCAGCCGGACCGTGCGCGCGGCCGCGGCCAGCATCCTGCCGCCCCGCCCGTGAAACAAGCCGCCCTGCGCCTCGGCCTGCCCGTTTACCAGCCGGAGCGTGTGCGCCGCCCCGAAGCGGTCGAGTACCTTCGCGGGCTCGCTCCGGACGCGATGGTCGTGGTGGGCTACGGCCAGATCATTCCGCAATCGGTGATCGACGTTGCGCCGCTGGGCATTATCAACGTGCACGCGTCGTTGTTGCCGGCCTATCGCGGGGCGGGGCCGGTCCAGTGGGCCATTCTGAACGGAGAGACCCGGACCGGGGTAACGACCATGCGGATCGATGCCGGACTCGATACCGGCGACATGCTACTCAAAGCCGAGACCCCGATCCACCCGGAGGAAATGGCCGTCGAACTGGGGCAGCGGCTCGCCGTCATGGGGGCAGACCTGCTGGTGAAAACCCTGCGCGGCCTGGAAGCGGGCGCCATCGTTCCCGAAAAACAGGACCCCCGGCAGGCGACCTACGCGCCGCTGCTCAAGAAGGAAGACGGGCTGATCGATTGGAAACTGCCGGCGCCGGCCATTCACAACCGGGTCCGCGGCCTGCAACCGTGGCCTGGAGCCTACACCACTTTGCGCGGCCAGATGCTCCATATCTGGAGAGCGCGCGCGCTCCCGGGTTCGGGCGAGCCCGGCCGCATCGTTTCGCTGAAGCCGCTGGCCGCCGGCTGCGGAGAGGGCCGGCTGGAACTCATCGAAGTCCAGTTGGAAGGGCGGAAGCGCATGCCGGCTTCCGATTTCGCAAACGGCCACCGGCTGTCCGATTCTGAACTGTTAGGAGAGCCAATCAGTTGAACCTCCCGCTCGGATACGCATACTCCGCCGTTTACGCCGGCATCCGGCAGGCGCCGAAGGACGATCTCACGCTGATCGTCAGCGGGCTGCCCGCCACCGCTGCCGGGGTCTTTACGCAGAACCGCGTGCAAGCTGCCCCTGTCCGCCTCTCGCGCCGCCATCTCAAGTTGTCGAAGGGCCTGGTCGGCGCAGTCGTGGTCAATGCCGGGAATGCCAACTGCGCGACCCGGACCGGCGACGCCGTGGCCGCCGCCACATGCAAGGCCGCAGCGCGCCTGCTGCGCCTTCCCGCGAACCAGGTGCTCCCGGCATCCACGGGCGTGATCGGCGTGGAACTGGACGCCTCGAAAATCACGTCCGCGCTGCCGCAACTCGTTGCCGGGCTCGACCCCGCCCGTTTCGACGACGCGGCGAACGCCATCATGACCACCGACCTGGTTCCGAAGACGGCTTTCGCCGAAGTCCGCCTGCGCCGTGGAACCGTGCGGATCGCCGGCATGACCAAGGGGTCCGGGATGATCCAGCCGCTGATGGCCACCACCCTCGGTTTCGTGATGACCGATGCTCTCATTCCCGGAGCGAACCTGCGGACGATGCTGCGGCGCACCGTGGAACGCAGCTATAACCGCATTTCCGTGGACGGCGACACCTCCACGAACGATACGCTGCTGCTTTTGGCCAACGGAGGCTGCGGCGTCCGCCCCGACCCGAAGGAAATGGCCGCTGTGGAAGAGGCCGTCGGCGGGGTGATGGAATCGCTCGCGCGCGCCATCGTGCGGGATGGCGAAGGAGCGAAAAAACTGATCACGATTCTGGTGAAGGGCGCACCCTCGGATCAGGCCGCCGCGCGCATTGCCCGCGGTATCGCGAATTCCCCGCTGGTGAAGACGGCGATCGCCGGTTCCGACCCCAACTGGGGCCGCATTCTCTCGGCCGCCGGCAACGCGGGCGTCCCGTTCGAACCCTCCCGCACCGACATCCACATGCAGGGCGTGCTCGTGTGCCGGGGGGGATTGGCTGCGCCGTTCTCCGAGCCGGAACTCAAAACGAAGCTCGACGGTGCCGATTGCGAAATCCGCCTGGCGATCCGCGGCAAGGGCAAGGGCGAGGCCCGCTTCTGGACCTGCGATCTTACGGAAGGCTATATCCGGATCAACGCCAGTTATCGCACTTAGCATGACGCGCCGTGTACTGCTGCTCTCCGCATTTGCCGCGCCGCTCGCCGCGGCCGACCCGGCCCAGGAAGTGTGGGACTTGTTCTCGGGCATGGCGTCGGCCCTTGCGGCCGGCGACGCGTCCTCATTCCTGGCCGCGTTCGAACCCGCCATGCCGGGCTTTCCCGTGCTGAGCGCGGACGTCACCGCCCTGTTGCGGATCGATTCCGTGCAATCCGCGATGAAACCTCAGACCAACGAAGGCGACGACCGCCGGCGGACCGTGGACCTCGACTGGCTGCTCCATCTTACTTCCCTGAGCGATTCCGCAAGAGTGACGAAGCGCCGCGAAACCGTCCATTGCAGCCTGGAAAAGCAGGGCAGGCACTGGAGGATTGTGTCATTCGCGCCTATTTCGTTTTTGGCGCCGCCATCCGAATAGCGGCAGGAATGGAACGTCCCGTCCAAACCCGGTTTGGGCGGTTCCTGCCAGTGGCATATCCTCGATCGTCAGATTCCGGACCCCTTTCGCCGCGTTCTGGCGGATTCCCGACATAGGCCACGCGCATGCTCCTTCGACCCCGCATAAGGAGTTTCTATGACCAGATATCGCAATGCCGTAACCGGGATGGCCGTGGCGGCTCTACTGACATTTCTTCCGACCGCCTTTGCCAAGAAGCACCAGCACCAGTCCGCCAGCCGCGTGACGACGGACAACAGTTTCGCCACCATGGCTGCCGAGGACAGCATCGCGCAAGGCCATATGGCCGATATCGCGATGCAGAAGACGTCCAATCCGCACGTGAAGGACCTGGCGCAGCGCCTGGAAGCCGACCATCATGCGGCCAACAGCCAGCTCAAGCAGATCGCAGCCAAGCAGAATCTCGCGCTGCCCAACAAAATGAATGCCGCGAACCAGGCCGAATACAACCGGCTTTCGAGCCTCTCCGGGCCGGAATTCGACAAGGAATATGTACGCTGGGAAGCCCGCGACCACAAGACGGCAATTGCCGATTACCGCCGCGAGGCCGAACATGGCACCGATCCCGAATTGAAAGCGTTCGCGACCGATACGCTCCCCAAGCTCGAACACCACGAAGAGATGGCACGATCCATCGAACCTGCTGTCGCGCACGAAGCGCACTAAGGATCGGCCGGACTACCGCCAGTGGGGCAGGCGTCCTCGCCTGCCCGGTTTTGACTGGACAAAATCAAAAAGTGCATTCCGGGGACACCGCTCCCTGTGGCCGCGGCTCAGAAGCGCATTACCGAGCCGCGACCGATGGGAGCGGTTATTCTGCTTGTTTCCGTTTATACCCGGCGCGAATGCCGGGGGACGGCGATCAGATTCTCGAGCGTCCGCAGGTTCTCCTGGCGTCCCATTACGATGAGGTACTCGCCGCCCAGCACCGCCGTATCGGCCGGCGGGTTGAACAGCATCTGCCCGTTCTGTTTCCGGATGGCCATTACGATCACGCCGAGGTCGCGGCCCAGTTGCATCTCGCGGATGGTCTTCGAGGCAAGGTCGCTGGCTTCCGAGACGCGGACCTGTTCGATCGCGATGTCCTCGCCGATGTCCTTCGTCGTGAAATCCAGGAACTGCACCACGTGGGGCCGCAGCAGCGACTGCGCCAGCCGGTGGCCGGTAATGGCGTAAGGCGCGAAAACCGCATCGGCGCCCGCCCGCCGCATTTTCTCTTCGGCGCCTTCCTCGGCCGCCCGTGTCGCGGCGTAGATCCGAGGGTTCAAACCTTTTGCGGAGAGCAGCACGAACAGGTTGTCGGCATCGGTGGCGAGCGCAGCCACGAGTCCGCAAGCCCGCTCGATTCCGACCTGGTGGAGGGTGTCGTCGCGGGTGGAATCGGCCGCCACCGCGAGCATACCCGCCCGCATCGCGCGCTCCACGCGCTCCGGGCTGATATCCACCACGACGAAGGGCACGCCCGCGTGCTGCAGTTCCGACGCGGCGCCGCGCCCTACACGCCCGAAGCCGCAAATGATGTAGTGGTCTTTCAGGTTGTCGATCATTCGTCTGTTCCGCCGCTGGCCGATTACGTCTCCGAATTCGAGTTCAATGATGGTCTGGGTCATCGCCCCGATAGCCATGAAAAGGGTAGTGACGCCGAAAAAGATGAGGAAGGAGTTGAAGATGCGTCCTGCCTGCGAAAGCGGGTGGATCTCGGCATACCCCACCGTGGTCATGGTGGTGAGCGTCATGTAGAACGCGTCGAACGGCGGGTAACCGCAGATGACCGTGAATCCCACGGTGCCGATGAGCAGTTCGCAGCCGATGGCCAGGCCGATGAACAGGAAACGCCGCGCCAGACGGTTCATGGCTTTCGTATGGATCAGTATAGCGGCTGGCGCCTCGGTCGGGCCGCGCGGTCTGCTAAACTGATCGAGTAGCGTTATTTCCGCGCTTCATCCATTCCCAAGGGCCGCCTGCTCAGCAGGTGAGCATTTGCCCTTTCCGCAGGA
Source organism: Bryobacterales bacterium (assembly GCA_963796485.1). Taxonomy (GTDB): domain Bacteria; phylum Acidobacteriota; class Terriglobia; order Bryobacterales; family Bryobacteraceae; genus CAWCDJ01. Next base: position 275,205 of record CAWCLV010000001.1, on the reverse strand, counting down.
GAAGCGGGCCGGTAGCTCAATTGGTAGAGCATCGCCCTTTTAAGGCGGTGGTTGCGGGTTCGACCCCCGCCCGGCTCACCAGAATATCTCCTTTAGAAGCCGATTCGACGGCACGTGAAGGGTTGTGGCATCTACAAGCTGAAGTGTCCGCTCATCATCGTCCCCTTCCAGCGCCGGAAGTCGAGATTCCGGAAGAGCACTTGCTGATTTGTTCGGCGTGCCGGGACTTGCTGACGGCGACGGAAGAATACGTGACCCTGTTGGGATTGCGGACCTGTTGAAACGTCAGTTTGGCCGAAACGAGGCAGGCTTCTCAAGGATCTTTGGTGGCATCACTTCTTGCCGCAGATGGTAGACCGGTAGACCTGGAATTAACCACGGAACTGCCGTCCCTTGGCATTTTGCACGGGGTGTATGTTGCCCATCCGATGTGGCCCAACTGATGCTCCTTCAGCTCAACCAGTTTTACGGGTTCATGGCAGAGGTCGCACCTTATCGAGTTGTGCTCGTTATCCAGATGTCGGGCCAGGTCTTCCGCATCTACTCCGCCAGCGTCAGGGTCCGCATGAGGGCAACAATTTCTTCGCTTGGAGTTGATGCCACGGTGCGATGTTACAACGCCGCTTTAGACTTCGTCGCTGACGGTGGCCGTAGCCGGTTATGCTGTGAGTCCCCCCGGGCTGGTGCGGATCGCACGGATGACTTCTGCTGGTCCGGACGGGGTGTTCTGGCTCAATGACAGCCGCAATCGTCGCAACACGCCTTTCCCTTCAGCCCATTCATGCCTTCTATCGCAATGATCGGCACCATCACCAGCCCCGCCACCGGATCAGCCCACCACCAGCCGAGTACGGCGTTGAGAATCAAGCCGCCCAAGAGGACCGCAGAGAGGTAGGCGCAAAAATCAGCCTGTTTGGAGTCAGCGTGCATCGCTCCACTCCCGATCCCGGCAGCGACCCGGCGCTTCGCTTGCGCCAGCGCCGGCATGACGACCATGGCGGCAGCGGCGATCACGATGCCAGGGATGCTCCGTTCTGGCGCTTCGTGGCGAATGAGCGTGGAGCCAGATTCGTACAGGATGTACAGCGCCAGGGCCACGAAGCACCAGCCCACGATTCTCAGCGTGGTTCGTTCCACCTGTTCACGCCGGGACGGGTTGAGATCGTGGTGGAACCGCCAAAGCATTGCCGTCCCGGACGCTACCTCGATCAAGCTGTCCAAGCCGAACCCCACGAGCGACACCGAGCCGGCAATCAACCCGGCGACGATGGAAACAAATGCTTCGAGGCCGTTCCACACCAAAGTGAAGTATTCGAGGCGTTGGCCCCGGCGAACGAGATTGTGCCGATTCTGGCTGCTGGCCGTCGCCATGATCTATTATCAGCCTACGAACGGTTCCACCTTCGGAACATGCTCTCGATCCAACCGGCCCGTTGCGAAGCGATTCTGAGAATTCTGTGCGCCTGGAAAGGCAGTAGAGCCGCTACCGCTGGTTTCTGGACCTCAAGCACCAAATCTGCTCTCATGATTATCTCACGCTACCTGGCATTTTGATCCTTTTGAGCTTTTGGGTCCATCGAAAAATCAATAACTTACGCTGTGGAATACCCGTCAAGAGTTCGCTCACCAGATAACAAGCTAAACAAGCCCTTACCATCTGGAGTGCTATCTGTATAGGTGGCGCCAAGAATCCCTCATTCCTATTCGACACAGACGTCAATCTGAATCGAGGGGGAGGCTCGATCGACTTTGCGCGCGGTTCATTCGTACGGGGCTAGTGTGATGGACCATGCCAAATCGTTTCAACCGGTGCTTGGGCAACTCTGCAACGCGCAGAGCTCCGATCAGCAAATCGTAAACCAGTTCTTTCCGCAACCGGTGCTCGACAGCTACGCGGATTGGCGGCCTGGAGAAACGCCGGAGAGACAGACCGCGTTCCTCGCGGCGGATCTGAACGGGACCGGCAGCGCCGGGTATCTCGTCGCCCTTTACGCCGGGCCGCGATCCTGCGATCTCCGCGATCGATCTCGACCATTCCGGGCGTTCCCAATTCCTGATTGAGCTGGTGACTATCTTTTATGGCAACGCGATGATCGTGGATGTGCGACGGCTTGAGGCCGAGATCGCTGCGGGACTGGCGCTGGTTCGGGAGAAGTGCCCGGCCGCGACTCTAAAGCTCGTCCAAGACGGCGTCGGGGCATCGCCCTTCACCAGGCCAAAAATCCTGCGTTTCTGCCACGAGCACTGGCGGCGCGCCCGGCAACAATAACCCCTACACTCGGGTAAGGTTCACGCCCTACTTCCCGCGACTGGCCAGTGCGTCGATCAGAATCTTGACCGGGCGCGCCGCGGCCAGCACCACCTCGCCGTTCGGACGGCGCGCGCCCATGGTTTCGGGCGCGATCCGCGTGAGTTCGGTCTTCTGCTCGGCCAGCCAGGCGGAGGGAGCGGGCCCGCCGCGACCCAGGTAATCCAGCGCTTTCAGGCCCATCGCGCCCAGCGCGGAGAGGTTCTTCGAAAGCGGCGTGACTTCTTCCAGCAGCGCGTTCCCGGTGGCCAGCGGTTCGAATTTGGCGTCATTGGCTGCCCACACCGTGAACTGGGCGCGCAGCACGGAGGCGTCCTGATCTGCGCTCGCTTTTGCCACGGTCTCGGCGGTCTGTTCCAGGGCCCGCACGCTTTCGCTTTCCGGGCGCACGGCATCCACGAACCGGTTCAGCGGGACGAGGCTGGTGTACTTCATGGCGCGGGCGCGCGGGCCCAATCCTAATGCCTCGGAGGCATCCGCCAGCACGCGGAGGGGCTCATTCGGTTTGCCGCCGCTCATGCGGTCGAGCATCGGCTGGTAGCCGGTGCGATGCTGCACGCCGGTCCAGTCGAGGAAGCGGCTCACCTGCTCCATCCTGGCGTACATCGAATCGACGTCCGTCACGTCCTGGGGCGACCAGAGGCGTTCGGCAATCACGGCCATGCGCGGCCAGATGCGCGAGTCGATGGTTTCCTGGCTGGCGTACTCCACCCACATGCACGCTTCGCCTCCCATTATCAAAGAAGCCTGTTCGGGCGTAAGCCGGGCCGCGGGTCCGGAAAGCGGATCGTTCTTGTAATGGAAGCTCGCAGGGCTGAGGTGGTCGAGGTAGTAGCCCGCCGAAAGAATGCCACGGTGTCCCTGAATGGCCGCATCGGCCAGGGACTTCGCGCCGCGCCAGGATTGAATGACGGCAGCCTTCGGAAGGTCTGGATGCAGAATCTCGTCCCACCCGATCATCGTCTTCCCGTACTTATCCAGAATCTTGAGGATGCGCTGGTTGAAATACGCCTGGAGGCCATGCGCGCCTTCGAGATGATGCTCCTTCTCGAATGCCTGAATTCGGGGGGACGCGTTCCACGCTTTCCCGTTCACTTCGTCGCCGCCGATGTGGAAGTACGGGTCCGGAAAGATCTGCACCATCTCGCCGATGAAGCCGTCCAAAAACTGATAGGTGTATTCGCTGGTCGGGTCCATTACCGGATCGAAAATGCCCCAGGTGCGCCCGATCGTGAACGGTCCCGGCACGTTCGTGAGGTCGGGATAGCCCACCAGCCAAGCCAGCGTGTGGCCGGGAATATCGAACTCCGGAACCACGCGGATGCCCCGGTCGCGCGCGTAGGCCACCACTTCGCGCATCTGGTCCTGCGTGTAGTAATGGCCGTCGGACCCCATCTCCTGGAGTTTCGGATAAAGCTTGCTCTCCGCGCGGAAGCCCTGGTCATCGGAAAGGTGCCAGTGGAAGACGTTCAGTTTCACGGCCGCCATGGCGTCGAGGTTGCGCTCGATCACCGGGACGGGCATCCAATGGCGGGAGACGTCGATCATCAGACCGCGCCACGGGAAGCGCGGGCGATCCTCGATGTGCATGGCGGGAGCGGAGAACCCGCTGGAATCCGGCGCCACCAGTTGCGCGAACGTTTCGAGCCCGCGCCGCGCGCCGGCGATGGTGGCGGACTTGATGAGCGCGCCGTCGGGAGCGACGTCGAGCGTGTAGGACTCGTCTTCTCCCAGTTGCGGGTATCCCGGCCCCGCACCCGCGCACTCTACTCGCAGCGTGGCTTTGGCCGGCTCAGCGGGCTTGGGGTCGAGAATCGGGATTCCGGTTTGCCGGGTCAACTGTGCGACGAAACGGTGCAGCACGCCCTCAAGGCGTTCGCCCGAGTAGGCCGTGGCCGCGACCGAAAAATCCGCGGTTATCGTGAGTTTGCCCTGGCCCGGTTGCGCCTTGACAGGCAGCGGCATCAGCGCAGGCGCAGCGGCGAAGGCGGCCTGTGCGGCAACCAGTGTAAACAGGAGCAGTTTACGATGCATCTCTCTTAAGTGTATCGGCTGTCACACCGGGTGGCGAGCGCCTGCCGTGCTATGCTGGCGCCCAATGCCCGCTGAAATCTGGCTCATCCGTCACGGCGAAACCGAATGGAGCCGCTCCGGGGCGCACACCGGCCGCACCGATATCCCGCTGAACGAAGCCGGGCGTGCACAGGCCCAGGCCACCGGCCGTTATCTGCGCGGGCGCCGTTTCGATCTGGCGCTGACGAGCCCTTTGAGCCGCGCCCTGGAAACGTGCCGGCTGGCCGGATACGGTGAAGTGGCGCAGGTGGATTCGGACCTCCGCGAGTGGGATTACGGCGACTACGAAGGCCGCACGACGTCCGATATCCGGCGGGATAGGCCCGGCTGGTCTCTTTGGAGAGACGGCGTCCCGAATGGCGAAACAGTCGAGCAGGTAGCCGCCCGCGCCCGGCGCGTCATCGAACGGGTAGCGCACATCGAAGGCGACGTGGCGCTCTTCGCGCACGGGCACCTGCTTCGCATCCTGGCCGCGGTCTGGCTGGATCTCGGACCGGTGGCGGGCCGGCTCTTTGCGCTGGGTACCGCCTCCGTCAGCACGCTCGGATACGAACGCGAGACCCGGGTCATCACCCGTTGGAATCTTTCGGTTTCGGAGTGACGAGCGCCACCCGCGACGCTTTGCCGCCCGGCTGCAGTTTGACCACCCTGCACACGAGTTGAAGGGACTCGGCGGCTGCGATTACGCGGGTCAGGTTGCGGTCGGGATCGGTGCCGGTGAGCACCGCGACGTTCCGCGACGGCGCGAAGATCTCCATGACGCGCAGGCGCTCCGGCCCGTTCTGGTACCACACGGCGAGTTCTTCGTCTTCCTTCAACGCCTTCTGCATGGCGTTGACCTGACCCAGGAAGACGGCGCAGAGGTTCTCCGGCTGCTGCGCCTGCTGGGCGGGCGCCGGTTCTTTCGATGTGGCGCTGAGGATCGCCTGCTGCGCAATTTGCTTGGTGAATTCGCCGAGAGCCATTCTGGCCCCATGCTAACACGCGTTGTAACCTTTTCCCGGCGCGGCGGTATAACGATCGATGCCACCTCTCGTCCAGGATCTCCGCTTCGCGCTCCGCACGCTCCGGAAGTCGCCTTTGTTCACCACGGTTGCGGTTTTTTCGCTGGCGTTGGGGATCGGGGCCAACACCGCGATCTTCACGCTCATCGACCAGTTGATCCTGCGCCTTCTGCCGGTGAGCCACCCCGAAGAGTTGGTGCTCCTCACCGGCCGCGGCGCGCATTACGGCAGCAACACCGGCTCGAACGCGATTTCGTACCCGATGTACCAGGATTTCCGCGACCGCAACCAGGTGTTCGGCGGGATGTTCTGCCGCTACGGAACGACCATGAGCCTGAGCGCCGGAGGCCATACGGAACTGGTCGCGGGTGAACTCGTCTCCGGCAACTATTTTCCTGTCCTCGGCGTGGGCGCGGCGCTCGGCAGGGTGTTCACCGCGTCGGACGACCTGTACCAGGACAGCCACCCGCTGGCCGTTTTGAGCTACAGCTTCTGGAAGACGCGTTTCGCCGGCGATCGCCAGGTGATCGGCCGGCGCGTCGTACTCAACGGCTTCCCGTTTACGATCATCGGCGTGAGCCGGGAGGGCTTCGACGGCGTGGAGCCCGGAACGGCCCCGCAAGTCCGCATCCCCATGATGATGAAGCGCGAGGTGACTCCGGGCCCGTGGTACAGCCTGAACGACCGGCGCGGCCGCTTCGTGCAAGCCTTCGGCCGGTTGAAGCCGGGGGAAACCGTCGAAGCCGCAAAGGCCGGGCTTCAGCCGCTATTCCACCAGATTCTTCGGATGGAGGTTCAGGAGAAAGCCTTCGTGAAGACCACGGAGTACACCCGGCAGCAGTTTCTGAAGATGTGGATGGACGTGCTCCCGGCGGCGAACGGGCGGTCTTTCCTGCGGCAGCAGTTTGCGAATCCGCTGTGGGCGCTTATGGCGGTGGTGGGGTTGGTGCTGCTGATCGCGTGCTCCAACGTTGCAAACCTGCTGATCGCGCGCGCCGCGGCGCGGCAAAAGGAGATCGCCGTGCGCCTGGCGCTCGGGGCCTCGCGTGGGCGGCTGATCCTGCAACTGGTGGAAGAGAGCGTTCTGCTGTCCGCGGCCGGAGGCCTGGCCGGTCTCGGGCTCGCGGTCCTGATGGTGAAGACGCTGATCGGTTTTCTGCCTCAGGGGGTTTCGGAACTCACTCTTTCGGCCGCGCCGGATTTGCGTGTGCTTGGGTTCACGGCGGCCATCTCGATCGCCACGGGAGTTCTATTCGGGCTGGTCCCGGCCCTTCAGTCCACCCGCCCGCAACTGGCGGGGACATTGAAGGACCAGGCCGGCGCGGTGGTCGGCGGCACATCCGTCGGCTTGCGCAAGGCGCTGGTGGTGCTTCAGGTGTCCCTGTCGCTGCTGCTGTTGATCGGCGCGGGCCTGTTCATTCAGAGCCTCCGCAATCTGAAGGACCTCAATCCCGGGTTCCGCACCGATAGCCTCGTGACCTTCTCGGTGGACCCCTCGATCAACGGGTACAAGCCCGCCCGCACCCTGCAATTCTACCGGCAGTTGCAGGACCGCCTCGATACGCTGCCCGGCGTGAGTTCGAGCGGCCTGGCCGTCATTCGGGTTTTAGACGGCAACGAATGGGACAGCACGGTTTCCGTGGAGGGCTACACGACGAAACAGGGCGAGTGGATCGACCCTCACATGCAGTTCTGCTCGGAAGGGTTCCTCGAAACGCTGGGAATTCCCGTGCTGCAGGGCCGCGGCTTCACCCGCCGGGACGACGAGGCCGCTCCGAAGGTCGCCATCGTCAATGAGATGTTCGCCAAACGGTACTTCGGCAACTCGAGCCCGATCGGCCGCCACATCGGGATGGGCGGCAATCCCGGGACCAAATTGGACATCGAAATCGTAGGCGTGGTGGGCGATACGCGATACGAAAGCATGCGCAACGAAGTGCCCTATGAACTCTATCGCCCTTACCGCCAGACGGATTTTGTCATCGGGATGACCGGGTATGTACGGACCCATGGCGACCCCGCCAACCTGTTCGGCTCGATCCGCCAGACCGTGCACGAGGTCGATTCCAACGTGCCGGTGTTCGGACTGCGGACGCTCCAGCAGCAGATGGACAAATCGCTGTTGACCGAGCGCCTGCTCGCGACGCTTTCCACGATCTTCGGATGCCTGGCGACCCTGCTGGCCGCGATCGGCTTGTACGGCGTGATGGCCTACGTGGTGGCGCGGCGCACCCGCGAAATCGGCATCCGCATGGCGCTCGGAGCGAACGGAGGCTCCGTGGTGTGGCTGGTGATGCGGGAAGTGCTACTGCTGGCGGGGATGGGAGTGGCGATCGGCGGGCCGGCCGCGTGGGCGGTCACCAGGCTCGTCCAGACGCAACTCTTCGGCATTGGGGCGGCCGATCCGCGGACCATGATTCTTGCGGCGCTGGGGATCGCGTCAGTGGCGGCAGTCTCCGGGTGGGTCCCCGCCCGGCGCGCCATCACCATCGACCCGATCCGCGCGCTTCGCTGGGATTAGGCGAACCAGGTAGCCGCGATCGACAAGAAGCTTTCAAACCGGGCAGGCCAGGAGACGCGCCGCAAGTGTGGCAGGCCTCCTGGCCGGCCCGGTTTTGCCTTTAGAACTCCGCCCGCAAACGGATTCCGAAACTGCGGGGTGGGGCGATCGCCGTGCCGGAAAGCAGCCCGGCGAAGTTGATGACGTTCAGGCGGTTCGTCAGATTGAGCGTGTCTGCCTGCACGATGACCGATCGCTTTTCATGACGCCAGAGTTCCGCTCCTAGAGACGCGTCGAGCGAAAACGACGGCCGGATGCGCCCGCGATCGAGATTGACCCGGTCGAGAACCGCCTGGCCATATTGGGCGACCAGGAAATCCACGCTTTGATTGGGGCTCTCGACCGGCAAGCCGCTGTTGTACGAACCGCTCCACGTGGTCCACACTCGTTTGTTGATCTGCCAGCGCAGCAGGGCGCGCGCGGTGTTGCGCTGGTCCTGGCTGGTTGGGAACCGGCCGTTGGAACCGAGCAGCGCCGCCGCGCCGTCATCGAGAAACAGGCCTCCGGCGATCGGCAGTTGGCCGTAACCGATCATGTTCGTATAACTCAAAAACCCCGAGAGCGGCCCCCAGCGCGGGGTCTGGAGCTTGACCTCGATTCCCCGCACATTCCCTTGCGCGAATGCAATCGGAAAACTGACGCCGGTGTTCAACAGCAGGTCGTCATCGGCGTAGTTGCGGATATCGCGCCGGAAATAGCTGGCATCCAGACGCGCCGTGTGGCCGATCGCCTTCGTGAATCCCGCCTCGTAGTAGTTCGCGCGCGTGGCGTGCAATGGCAGATAGAAGCCGGTGTCGTTGATCGCGAGCACCTGCGGCGAAGCCGAAACCAGCAGGTTCTCCCAGGGCGGTGTGCCGAAGATGCGGTCGTACGAAGCGTGCAGCACCAGGCCCGCCTTTGGCACGTTGTACGATGCGCCAAGCCGCGGGCTAAAGGCAGTCTCGTCCACCAGCAGGCGGTAGTGGTCGAAGCGCAGACCCGCGCTCAGCGTGAGATTGCCGAGACGAATCAGGTCTTGCGCGTAGGCGGATTGTTCGCGGTCCTGGGCGCGGCCGAAGAAACGCAGGGATGGCGGGGTGCCGGGGTCGAAAATCGCCGCGCCGTACACGCCGTAGGTCACGATGTCGTAACCGAATTGTTCGCGCAGCGACGAGAAATCGCCTTCGCTGCCGATCTTCCAGTCGTGCCGTCCGTTCTGGCCGGAAAGGCTGGCGTTGACATACGCCTCGCGGAAGCCGCGGTTTTGCGACGCGGAAATCGGGGTGGCCAGGGGGTTCGACCACAGGCCGGCGCTCACGTCCCGGAACATGCCACGTACCGCGCCCAGCAAAGAAGGCGAGAAGACATGCTGCCACGAGATCTGCCCGCTGTCTTCGGCGCTGGTGCGGTCCTGGCGCTGCCCCGCGATCTGCTGGAGTAGCTCATTCGGCACCAGGAACCGGGTTTCGCCGTGGCTGGCGGAAAGGCGCACGCGGTCGGCGTCGTTGAGGTCGCGCTCCAGGGTTCCGGTGAACGAGGTGCTCGATCCATGGTTCGTGAAATTCGAGATCACCGGCGGGTCGAGGTAACGATCCGTGGAGAAAGCTTCGCCGCTCACGCCGGCGCTGGTGCGCCCGGCCGTGTATTGGGCCGCCAGAAATCCACCGGCCGTGGCGAAACTTCCGCCATCGACCGAGGCCGAACCGTGAAGCCCCGGTGAACTGTTGCGCGTCGTATTGACTTCCACTACGCCGCCCAGTTTGCGGCCGAATTCGGCGGGGATGCCGCTGGTGTATGCCTTCACCGACTGCACATCGTCGGTCTGCATGCTCGGTGCGAAGGAAGGCGAGCGGTTGTCCTGCTCCGGGAATCCGTCCACCACGTATTGCGTTTCGTACTCGGATTCGCGCGGGTGGAGAACGCCATTGGCTTCCAGGAGCCACCCCGGTTGCGCCGCCACCAGATTGATCAGCCCGCGGCCCGGTGTACCCTGTTTGCGCTCCTGAATTTGTTTGGACCCGGCGTAATAGGCCGTGCCCACCCGGTTCGGGTCCACCAGCGTGGCGGATTCGGTGACCTGCACGGTGGAATCCACCGGCTGGATGCCGAGCGTCAGCCTGCGGGAAACCGGCAGCGCGGAACGGACCTCGATCAACTCGGAATGCGAAACGAACCCAGCTTGCGTGACCTGGAGCCGGTAGAACCCATAGGGAAGATTCTTGAAATTATAGTTCCCCTGGGACGGCAGTTGGACGGCAAGGTGAGTTTGCGTCGCCTGGTTTACCAGATCCACGCTCGCGGGAATGCCGGCGCCTGTCCCGTCAACCACCGACAGGCGAAGCTCACCCGTCGATTGCTGAGCCTGAAGAGCGACCGCGAGTATTGCAAGACAGCAAACACGAAACCGCAAGTGCTCCCAGTATACAACCGGGGTCGGGCGGGGGGCCTGTGCGAAAACACATTGGGGGTGCCGCAAAGGAACTACAGCGATGCTACACCGTCAAGTGGGGCGGGCCCCCCGGCAGGGCTCCTGGCCTGCCCGGTGCTGCGTTCGGAATTTAAAAGCGGCCAGGCCAGGAGGCCTACCCTACTATCTCAAAGCGCCGGCGAGGAGGAAAACCAGCGGGGCGTTCCAGTTGATCGCCACTTCGTTGGCGGAGTATGCTTCCTGGTCGTCCACGTAACTCTTCGCGGGCGGCAGGCCGTCGGGAAGTTTGCGCATGGCGGAGTCCTGGTTCTTGCTCCGGTTCGGACCTCCCGAGAGCAGGCCCGGCCACGGCTCGGCATTGGTATCGGCGCCGCTCGGGCGATGATGGGGATGGCGGAACGGGTTCTCGCCCACCCGGGTCACCCAGGAAAGCGAAAACGTGTTGCGGCCCAGAAGGTAATGCAGGTCCTCGATGGCGGCGTTGACGAAGCGCGGATCCTTACGGAACGCGTTGGCGACCAGAAGCTGCATTCCGTAGTTCGCCGCCACGCTGTTCGAACCCCAGATGTAATCGCGGGAGGTCATGCTGATGCGGTAGCCGTTCGAGACGGAGCGCTCCACGATCTGGTCGGCCGCGGCGAGCGAGTCCTGCCGGATCGCATTCACGGCCCCGGCGTTCTTCCCGCCGCCGAGGACGTAAGTCCACAGGGCCAGGTTGGAAACGGAGGCCCACGATTGCGGCCCCACCGGGCGGAGCTGGTTCCGGAACTCGCCGTAATGCGCCAGGAAGTAATCCTCGTATGGCTTCTCGCCGGTGCTGCGCCACAGTTCGGCGGCGGCCCAGAGGTGCTCGTCGCCGCAGTTGCGGTCGCCGTATGCGCCGGTCGAAACGCCCTGCGGATTCTGGAAGGTCACGTTGGGATGCTGCTCCAGCCAGGCGAACGCCTGCCGCGAGGCGCGCAGGCACTTCTCCGCATAAGCTGCGTCGAAGGGCTTGAACACGCGCGCGCCGATCGCGGCCACGGCCGCCAGATCGCCAGTCGCGCAGGAACTTTTGAAGGGCTCCTTGCCGGTGCCCACCACGTAACTGACCAGCGTGTCTTTCTCCGGCATAATGAACGCGCAGAACTTCTCGCTGGTCTGCTTATGCCACACGCCGCCGTCTTCATCCTGCATAGTGAGCATCCAATCGAGATTCCACTTGATCTCGTTGAGGATGTCCGGGGTGCCGTTGCCGCTTTCCGGGATGTTCAGCTTCAAACCGGGTTTGAACATCTCCCAGGCCCACAGCAGCGTGCCCGTAGTGATTCCGGAGTTCACGACGTAGCGGCCGTAATCGCCCGCATCGTGCCAGCCGCCCTTGGAGACGTGCGGCCCGGTCTTGCCGGAGGAGGCGTGCAAGGCGCCTTCCAGGTGGCAGGCATCGTGTTTGTAGCCGGGGAACTCGGGTCCGAGATCTGCGGCGATCCCGCAGCGCTGGCCGTAATAGGAGCGCATGGCAAGGTAATACGCACGCGAGTAAACATTTTTCCCGATCTCGAAGTTCCAGCTTCTGCCCGCGCCCGGCACGTCGAGATAATACTTGCCGGATTTCGTGAGCTTCGAGAAATCGGCGGCCTGGACGCGGTCGCCCGAATCGGGGTCGTCGGCCGCGGCGCCCAACTTGCCGCGAAAGACCACGGCATTGCTGGAACTGTTACGAATGGTGAAGTCGCCCGGCGCGTTTTTCGCGACGACGATCGCCACTTTCGGGGCGTCCGGCAGATAGCCGGCCTGATCCACTTTGATGTCTAAAGTCGGCGTGGCCGCAAACGCGGCGATGGCCCAAAGCAGCGGGAACGCTCTTCCGGCGTGGCAACGGTTCGTAGACCACATAGGCTAATTCAGTGTGAGGGTTACCAGCGAACGCGCGGGTAGTTCCAGGTTCATGGCCCGGATCGCCGCCTTTTGCTGGTATTGCGAAATCTCGGTACTTTCGGTCACGCGCCAATCGCCGGAAGGCAGGCCCTGCAGCACGGCCGTGCGTGCCGCGCCCATGTTCAGGAGCTGCACCGCGAACGCGTCGCCCTTCCGGAAGGCGCTCACCAGCACGTCTTTCTGGTCGGACGAAGAGGCCAGGCCTTCGCTTCCGTGCGGCGTCAGATCGGTGAACTGCTTCATGAGCCAGAAGCGCGGGGCCGGCTCCACGGCGCCGTCAGGCCGGGTTCGCACCAGCGAATAGTCGTTGGTGAATTGCCAGAACTGCGTGCCCTGGGGCCGCGCGTATTCCAGCAGTTCCTGGGTCATCTGCGCTTCGCGCAAGCCGTAATCGTAGCTGTCGTAGGAGCGCGTGTAATAAGCCGCGGCGTCCACCCCGAGTTCGGTCACGAGGAGCGGCAGGTGCAGCCATTCCGCAACGTCGCCCCAGGCGGCGTACTGCTCCGGGGTCCCGCCGCCCCACGAGTGGAACCCCACCGCGCCCACGTATTGCAGGGCGTCGGGATCGGCGGCCGCCTGGAGCACAAAGCGGTGAGTGTCGCGCGGGCCGGTGGCGTCGCCCAGGAGCATCTTCGTTTTCAGCCCCGTCTTGCGAAAATACGCGCCGAACCGCTTGATCGCCTCGATATGCGTCTCGGGCGTCAGCCCCACGTAGATCCCGATATTCGCTTCATTGAAGGAAAAGAGATCGGGCTCCACTCCGTATTCCTTTTTGGCGTACTGCAGGTAGCTGCCGATAAGGTCCAGCAACTCGTCCCACTTCTCCGGGTCGATGATGCGGAAGTGCGCCGAGCGCGGCTTCTCGTACGCATCGCTGTAAAAGCGCTCGGGCAGCCACCAGATGCTGATCACGTAAGGCACGCCCATCTGCTGAAAACGCCGCATGGTTTCGAGGTCGGCGCGAATCTCCGGCCCCGGGTTGCCGCGCTGGCGGTCCCACTGCTGCGCCTTCAATTCGGAACGCGCCCAGCCGAGCTTCAGGTTCTTCAGGGTGTATGCCGCCGCGGCGGACTGGTTATTCCAGCAGTAGTCGCCGCCGAAGCCGTCGAAATGGAAACGCGGCCTGGCGGGATCCACGGTTACATGGACCGGCGCCGGCGCGGGCGGATGATTGCCGAGCCGCATGGCGGCGGAAATCGAGACCGTGCTCCCACTCTCCACGAAGCCGCGCAGCATCGCGGTCCGGACCTGGAACGAGCGGCCCTGGGCGTCCCATCGATCCACCACGGAAACCTCCGCCGCTTTGTCGAAACGCAGATCGAACGCGGCGCTTCCCGAGGGATCTGCGAAATGCAGCGACGCAGTTTCGCCGTGGAACAGGAGCGGCGTATTCACGCGCGCGAGTTTGACGGGCGCCGCACCTTCGGGGGACACCGTGCCACCGGCAAACAGCTTACGGGGGACGTCCACCACGAATTCGATGCCCGCGAGGTCGAGCGTCGATTGCGCCGTCACCGCGCCCGAATACACCAGCCCGCTCTCATTTTCCACCGACTTCCATTCCATCGTGCCGCGCCCGCCATCCGGCAGAGTGAACGGGGAGGACCAGGCCAGCGCCATTCCCTGCCTTCGCGCACCGGCGCCTTCGCGGCGAACCAGCAAAGGCACGCGCTTCTGATTGGGCAGCACGGCGACGAAGTTCGTCCCGATCGCGACGTCCCCGGCATCCGAAATCATGGCGATCACGCGGCCATTGCTGTCGTAGACGGCCTTCTCCGTCCCCGCGGCGGGGAGACACAGAAGAAGAAGTAGCGGCCAATAACGCATGACCCGATTTTCTCTCATTGCACGCGGGGATGCCGGCCGCATCGGAGCAGCGCGGTAAAATCCAAGTGAATGCCGTCCGCTCAACGCGTGCTATGGGCCAAAATCCGGGCGTTCGCCGTGATCATCATGGGTCTGGCGCTGCTCATGGAACTCGTCTGGCTCTTGACGGGCGGCAGCCTGTTTCAGCAACAGGCGACGCTCTATCTCTACGTGCCCGATGCCAGCGGCCTGGCCGCGGGCGCGCCGGTGCGCGATGACGGAGTAGGTGTCGGCAAAGTCGAAAAGGTCGAACTGACCAGATCTGCTCAGCCGGACCGGATCATCCGCGTCACGCTCGCCATCGATCGCGCCGCGCTGGCCCGGATCCCGGCCGATTCCAACGCACAGTTGAGCGCCGATACCCTGGTCGGCGACATGTTTGTCGATATCTCCAGCGGGACGAGTTCCCGCCATCTCGAACCCAAAAGCGTAATCCCCTACCTCGCCCAGCCGGAACTTTTGAAGACGCTGGACCTGCGGCAGTTCGACGAGGCTCTGCGCTCGATGGATGTCACGTTGACGGAGATTGAACAGGGCAAGAGCCGGCTCGGGCAGTTCGTCATGGGAAGGGGCTTTTACGACGACCTCCGCAGGGATCTGCGGGATCTTCAAAACGCCGTCAACAAGGCGGCCGGCGTGACCGGGACCGTGGGCCAGCCCCTCTATACCGATACTCTTTACCAGCGGATTCGCGCACCGATCCTGGCGCTCGATCAAAGCCTCGCCTCCATCCAGGCGGGCCAGGGCTCAATGGGCACCCTGCTCCGCGACAGCGCACAATACGAGCACTTCCGCGCGCTCGCGCAAAACCTTCGCACTTCCATCGCAAGCATGCGCTCGTCCGGATTGTTTCAATCGGACCGCATGTACCAGGATCTCAACGCGAGTTTTGCCGGTTTTATCCGCGCGATCGACGATTTCAACACCAGCCCGATGATGATGAACGCCTCCGCCTATGACAACCTGACCGGCGCGGCCCAGGCGATCCGCGATTCCGCCGCGCAGTTCCACTCGAATCCCAAAGGTTACCTGCGGATGAAGATGTTCTGAAGCCCCGGGCAGCAGGGTAGGCCTCCCGGGCCTACCCAGGGCGGGTGAAGCGCGCCTCGCGGCGCGTTGGGCAGGCCAGGAGGCCTACCCTACCGGCTAACCGGCCGCGTGTCCGGCTTGAGCCTGTCCGACGATCTCCTGGCTCACGGTAACAAGCGTCTTCATCTGTGAGTTAACAGCTTGCACCGCCGCGCTTACCAATGCGAATTCCCGCGGCGTCGTGTAGCCCTTCTTGTAAATGATGCCGGCTAACTCAGCCGAGAGTCGCGAGATACTGACTAACTCATCTTCCAGTGCTTTCAAGTTGTGACCGGGCATGTTCAATCCCCTCTCTGCGTTAAAGTTCAACCTTCGTTTCCAAAATCGGAGACTGAGGTTTGAATGGAGTATATGCGGAATCATCTCCGGCGCCGCAGTTTTCTTCACAAAACCCGCGGACGAGGCCCGGCCCGTTGTGCGATTTGCGACATTGGAACCCGGCCGCTCTAAGTGCGATATTTTTCGAGCCTGACGGCAATGTCGAGCAGCAGTTCGTCGTCGTAAGGCCGGCCCATCAATTGGATGCCGACCGGCAGCCCGCCGGCGGTGGCGCCCATCGGAACCGTCACCGCCGGAAGCCCGAGGATATTCGCGACCACCGAAGGCATCATCGCCTGAAACGTGCCGACGTCTTTCTTCCCGAGGTTCCACTTCTTTTCCCGATGCCGGAATGCCGGGATGCTGCTGACCGGCATCAGCAGCACGGGCACATCCTCCATCTGCCGGACCAGGGCCGCGCGCATCCGGTCGCGTGCCGCGAGCGTAACCATTAGCTCCTCGGACGTGAGCGGCGGTGCGCCGAGCGATTCGAGCAGGGTCCAGTGGACATCCGCCTCGCGCCCCTCGATCAGCTTCCGCGTTTCCTGCTGCGGCCACTGGCTGAACAGGACCGACCACAGGTTCGGGGCCCGTTCGAGTCCCTGGGGAATGAACTCGGCGGTTGGATAACCGGCCGTCTCCAGAATCGCGCCCGCGCGGCGAATCGCGTCGCGGATTTCCGGTGCCACGGGCACCGAATAGAACTGCTCCCACACGCCGATGCGCGTGCCCGCGGAGGGCCGTTCGCCCGGCTTTACAGGGGTGGAGAACGGGTCTTCGGGATCGAATGCAACCAGGGCCGAGAACAGCAGTCTGAGATCCTCGGCCGACCGCGCCATCGGCCCGGCCACTCCGGTGAGGCCGCCCGGGTACCCGAGCGACGGAAAATGCCCGCGGCCGGAAACACGGCCGGGCGTCGGTTTCAGTCCCGCGATTCCGCAAAAGTGCGCCGGAACGCGAATCGATCCACCGCCGTCGCTGGCCAATCCTCCCGGGGAACAAAATGAGGCAATGGCAGCCGCCTCGCCTCCGCTCGATCCGCCCGGCGTGCGTTCCGCGTCGAGCGGATGGTTGGTGCGGCCGGTAAGAAAGTTGTCGGTTTCGTAGCTGGCCAGAAATTCCGGAGTGTTCGTCTTGCCGAGAATGATGGCGCCTTCGCTGCGCAATTGCGCCACGGCCGCGGCATCCTTCGCAGCGGGTTGCGGCCCGCGCAAGCGGCTTCCCGCGCGCGTGGGGACGCCGGCCACATCGAAGCTGTCCTTTACCGTTACGGGAACACCGTGAAGCAGCCCGAGCGGCTCGCCGTGCGCCATGAGGGCCTCGCGCTCACGCGCCTCATTGAGAGCCTCTTCCGCAAACACGGACACAAACGCGTTGATCTCCGGGTTGCGCGATTCAATCTGCCGCAGGTGGGCTTCGACGAGCTCGGAAGGCGAGACCGCACCGCTGCGCACCATCGAAACCATCAGGCAGAGCGAAGATCGGTACGGCACGCCTTCAGTTTAATCTTACGGTTAACCAATCGGAATCTTGCGGCTCTTCCGGTGCTCTTCGGAATAGGGCACGCGAATATTCAGGACGCCATTCTTGAATTCGGCCTTGGCCTTTTCGGCTTCGGCCCCTTCGGGCAGCGGAATTACGCGGACGAAGTGGCCATACGCGCGCTCGGTGGTGTGGACCCCGCCCTGTTCGGATTCCTTCTCCCGCTTTTTTTCGCCTTCGATCACAACGCCTTCGGGCCTGACTTCCACGTTCACATCCTCTTTGCTCATGCCGGGAAGCTCGGCAAGGATCTCCAGGTTATTCTCGCGTTCCCGCACCTCGATCGCCGGCATCCAACCGCCGCTTTCGCCGAAACCGCGCCCCAGCCCGAAAGAACTTCCGAACGTTCGATCCATCTCCTCGGAGAGTCTCCGAAGCATGGAAAACGGATTGAAGATATCGCGAGCGTACTCGCGGGAAGGTAGGTTTTCCTGTTTGCGCATGCCCACGCCGCGCTGTTGCTCTTGAGTTTTGATGTCTGCCATCAGACGCTCCTCCTTCCTCATTCTGAGGATGCGCCGTAGCGAGATCAACCAATTCTCGCGTGCCAATGTGACGCGCGACACCGCACTGTGACGGCTCCCCTTACAATGGAATTGTGGCGACGCTGACGTTTTCCGAAGCGCGGCGAACCGTGCTCTCGACGGTCCGCGCGGGAATCCCCGCACCGCCGGTCGAAAAGGTTCCGCTCGATGCCGCCGCGGGCCGCGTGCTCGCGGAGGCAGTCCGCGCGGATCGCGATACCCCGGCGCTGGCGCGCTCCGTGCGCGACGGATTCGCGGTGCGCTCGATCGACCTGCCCGGCTCGCTCGAAGTGATCGGCGAAGTGCGCGCGGGGCAGCGGTTCGAGGGCTTCGTGGGGCCGGGGCAGGCGGTCGAGATCATGACGGGCGCACCTGTGCCCGGGGGCGCCGACGCCGTCGTGATGGTAGAACACGCGCGCCGCGAAGGAACGCGCGTAGTGATCGATCGGAGCGCGGATCCGCACCAGTTCATCAATCCGCGCGGCTGCGAAGCCGCGGGCGGAGAGATCGTGCTGCACCCCGGCCTGCGGCTCGACTACAGCGCCATCGCGGCACTCGCCGCCTTCGGGTGCACGTCCGCCGCGGTCTACCGCCGGCCCGAAGTGGCCATCCTCGCGACCGGCGACGAAATCGTAGAGACAGGCGCATCGCCGGCGGAGTTCCAGATTCGAAATTCCAACGCGTATTCGCTGGCAGCGCAGGTGATACGCGCCGGCGGCGTGCCGAAGATCCTGGCAGTGGCGCGCGATACCGTGGAGCACACGCGCCGCCAGGTCGGCATCGGGCTGGGCGCCGATTTGCTGCTGCTCTCCGGCGGCGTTTCCGCGGGGAAGTACGACGTCGTTGAGGAAGTGCTCGCGGAGTTCGGCGCCAACTTCTTTTTCGACCGGGTGCTGATCCAACCGGGGCAGCCCGCGGTATTCGGATCCGCATCGGGCAAATTCTTTTTCGGCCTGCCGGGAAACCCCGCATCCACGATGGTGACGTTCGAGATCTTCGCGCGCGCAGCGGTGGAGTTGCTGGGCGGAGAGGCGGAACCATCGCTGCACATGCCGCTCGCCCGGCTAACCGCGGAGTTTCGGCACAGGACCGGATTGACCCGGTTCCTGCCGGCGCGCCTTTCAAACGACGGCGCCGCAGTGACGCCGATCGAATGGCACGGCTCGGGCGACGTTCCGGCGATAACCCGCGCGAATGCGTACCTCGTAGCGGATCCCGGCCGCGCCGAGTATCCGCGAGGCGAACTGATCCCGGTCCTACTCAAATGAACAAACTTTCTCACTACGATGCCGCCGGAACGCCGCGTATGGTGGATGTCTCGGAAAAGGCCGCGACCCGCAGGACGGCACGCGCGCACGCATTCGTGCGAATCTCGCCCGAAGTGCTGGCGAAATTGCCGGAGAATCCGAAGGGCAACCCGCTCGATATCGCGCGCGTAGCCGGCATCATGGCCGCCAAGCGCACTTCCGACCTCATTCCGCTCTGCCATCCCCTGCCGCTTTCGCATGCCGATGTAAATGTCGGGATCGAGGAGGGCGGCGTGCGCATCATTGCCTCGGCGGCGACCAGCGCGCAGACCGGCGTGGAGATGGAAGCGCTGACGGCGGCATGCGTTGCGGCGCTCACGGTCTACGACATGGTGAAGGCGCTGGATAAGTCGATCGAGATCCAGGATCTGTACCTCCTCGAGAAGACAGGCGGTAAGAGCGGAGACTTCCGGCGGGAGCGGAAATCGTGATTAATGGCGCAGTGTTGACAATCAGTGATTCGGTGACCGCGGGAACGCGCGTGGACCGTTCGGGTCCCGCCGTTCGTGACCGGCTGGAACAGCTGGGCTGGGGAGTCACGGTGATGGAGGTCATACCCGACGAGGGAAGCGAAATCAGCGGCCGGCTTGCGACCCTCGCAGACGGCGGGCAGGTCTCCGCGATCTTCACCACCGGAGGCACGGGCGTGGCCTGGCGGGACGTGACGCCCGAAGCCACGCGCGCGGTTCTCGACCGCGAAATCCCCGGATTCGGGGAACTTATGCGCTTGAAAGGCCGCGAGTCCACACCGCTGGCCACCCTCTCCCGCGGACTTGCTGGAACCCGCGGACGGGTTCTCATCGTCAATCTCCCAGGGTCGCCACGCGGAGCCGTGGAATCCCTCGATGCTATCGTGGAATTGGTGCCTCACGTGCTAGATCTGCTGAAAGGCGAGACGGAGCACGTGGCGACACGCCAGGAGTAGAATGTACCGACTGTTTTTCGCGACGTTTCTTTGCGGGTTGTCGCTCGCGCAGCAATCCTCCACCCAGAGCAGTAAGTCGCCCGCGGCACCGCAAGCCCAGGTGGCAGCTCAAGCGTCGGCGGCGGGGGATGCAGATCTGCTTCGGTTCCGGGTCGGGGCGGAATACGTTGCTGCTCCGGTGCTGGCGTTCGACCGG
The DNA here is from genome assembly GCA_963796485.1 of Bryobacterales bacterium. Taxonomy (GTDB): domain Bacteria; phylum Acidobacteriota; class Terriglobia; order Bryobacterales; family Bryobacteraceae; genus CAWCDJ01. Next base: position 255,169 of record CAWCLV010000001.1, on the reverse strand, counting down.
AACGGCGATTACGTCAATGGACTTCGTCCCGATCAGTTCCGGCTGTTCGACAACGGCAAAGAACAAAAAGTTCAGGTGGACGTTACCTTCAACCCGATTTCCCTGGTTTTGCTGGTACAGGCCAACGAGCACGTGGAGGGGCTGCTGCCGCAGGTCAAGCGCGTCGGCAACCTGATTGCGCCGCTCGTGGTCGGCGACCAGGGAGAGGTTTCGTTGATCGCCTACGACTCGCGCATCCGGGTCATGCAGGACTTCACGTCCGACCCGCAGAAGATCACCGACAAGTTGAAGACGATCTATCCGGGCAGCCAGTCGAACCGGCTGATCGACGCCGTCGTGGAAGGCACCCGCATGCTCCGGAACCGCCCCAAGAACCGGCGGCGGATCATCCTGGCGATCGGCGAGACGCGCGACATCGGCAGCGAGAACCGCGCCAGGGAAGCCCTGATCGGGCTGCAGATCCAGAATGTCGAGTTCTACTCGGTGGATATGTCGCGCTTCATGACCAGCCTGATGGCGCCCACGCCGGTCGGCAGGCCGGACAACCTGCCTCCCGCCATGCATTCGATGCCGGGGCTGGTTCCGTCCACCCCGACCACCGTGGCACAGGCCTATGGTTACAATGCGGGCCGCGCGGAGTTTATCCCGGCGATGGTGGAGCTCTTCAAGGATGCGAAGGCCATCTTCAGGGACAATCCGGTGGAACTCTTCACCAAAGGCACGGGCGGCAGCGAATTCGGCTTCCACAACCAGAAGAGCCTGGAGACGGCGATCAGCCGGATCGGCGAGGAACTTCACAGCGACTATCTCCTCAGTTACGCGCCCAATAACCGCGACGAAGGCGGTTTCCACGAGATCGTCGTAGACGTTACGGGCCGGCCGGATGTGAAGCGTGTCCAGACCCGGCCGGGATACTGGCTGGCGCCGAAAGTCGGCGACCAGAAGTAGCTACTTCTCGACCCGCAATTCGTTTTTTACGGAGAACACGCCCGGCACCGAATTCGCGCGGATGCCTGCGATGTTTTTGTCCGCTGTGTTCGACACCACGCCGACCAGCGTCACGTGCCCGTTATCCACGACGATGTGAATGGGCGGAACCGCCAGAATCGCGTACTTTTGCAGGCTCGGCTCGCTGTAGATGGTCCGGAATTCGGCGAGCCGGATCCGGTCGTCCATCGGGGAAAGCGGAAGCACCTTGATCTGGTTGACTACATTCGTCACGCCTTCGATGTTCTTGACGACGTTGCCGGCGTCGCTTTTCAGCGTCCGACGAGTGACCTCGCCAAGCAGCGTCACGCTGGCGCCGTTCACTTCGTACTCCAGGTTGTCGAACACGCCGTAGTACGGCAACATCACCAACTGATGGCGCACTTCCCGCTTGATGCGGGTGGTGGCCGCCGCCCCCGGATTTACGGAGCGGGCGGCCGAACTCGTCGCCTGGGACCCAAACGCGGGGACCGAGGCAAGCGCGATCGCCAGTACACAATAGTTGAACAACTTCCTCATCAGCACCTCCTGGTTAAATGGACGTGCGTGGAAACCAACAGGATGTTAGAGGGTGTGCGTACGAACACAGAAAGAGCCGCGAGGCGGGGACGGACTGCGCCCCGCACACGCGGCTCGGCCGGAGCAGGGATCAGCTCCAGAGGCGATCGTTCGTCCGGTCTACGTTCCATTGCGGCGTCGGCTCGAAATACCCGCCTTCGCCCAGGTGTTGTTTCAGGACATCTTCGTTGAGCGTGACGCCCAAACCGGGTTTCTCCGGAACCGTGATAAAACCCTTGTCGATGATGGGCTTCGATACGCCCTCGACAAGATCGTTCCACCACGGGACATCCACGGAATGGTTCTCGAGGATCAGGAAATTCTCGGTGGCCGCGGCGCAGTGGACGTTGGCCATGCACGAGACCGGAGTACCGGCGAAATGCATCGCCATGGGCACGCCATACTCCTGCGCGGCATCGCCGATCTTCTTCGTCTCAAGAATGCCACCCGAAGTGGCCAGATCCGGCTGGATGATGTCCACCGCGTGATTCCGGCACAACTCGATGAAGGGCTCCTTGAGATAGATGTCCTCCCCGGTAAGAATCGGGATATCCACCGCATCCGAAATCTTTTTGAGGAGGTCCGTGTACTGCCAGGGAATCATGTCCTCCAGCCAGGCGAGGTTGAACTTCTCCATGGCTTTGCCCAACCGGATGCAACTGTTGAGGCCGATGTGGCCGAAGTGGTCGGCGGCGAGCGGAATGTCATATCCTACCTGCTCGCGGATAGCGGCCACGTAATCGCACATGAGCCCCAGGCCTTTTTCGGTGATCTCGATGCCCGTGAACATGTGCTGCACGCGCCCGCCCTGGGAGACGCTGACATCGGCCGGGTGCGTAATCGCGCCGGGAACGTTGGCCACGAGGTCTACGCCCAGATCCATCTTCAGCCAGGTGAAGCCTTGATCTTTGCGCAGCTTGAGCCGCTGGCCGTAGACTTTCGGGTCGTGCGATTCGGTGGTGTCCGCATAGCACCGGATCTTATCGCGGAATTTCCCGCCGAGCATCTGATAGACCGGAACGTTATACGCTTTGCCCGCGAGGTCCCAGAGCGCCATCTCCACTCCGCAGACGCCGCCGCCCTGCCGGGACTGCCCGCCGAACTGCTTGATCTTGCGGAAGACCTTATCCACGTTGCACGGGTTTTCGCCCAGCAGCCGGCTCTTGAGCGTCAGCGCGTAGTTTCTGCTGGCGCCGTCGCGCACCTCCCCCAGCCCGTAGATCCCCTGGTTGGTATCGATGCGGACGATCGGGCACATCATGGGCGCGCGGGCCACGGTAGCGACGCGCACGTCCGTAATCCTGAGTTCGGAGGGTTTCGAATTCGTATTCACGTTCTGCGGGAGAGCTTCGAGGGTCTGATCAGCCCAGAAGCCGGCGCCCGCGGCGGCAGCCGCGCCCTTCAGGAACGAGCGCCGCCTGACGGCGCTCCGGGAGGGAGGGTTCATAGAAAAATTGGATGGCCGTAGCGGCCTAACCTCGCATCGGGAAACGCCGGTTGGGAGACTTCTTCCGCTGCTCGCGCATTCCCGCAAAATCAAAACGAGCCCCGGCGATCGGCGTCCCGAGAACTTCAATCCGTTTGAGGTCCCTTGTGCCGACACCCGCGGCTTCGGCCAGTTCGAGCGTGCTGTCGCAGCGCTCGAAGGGAGGCGTGCCGCGAACGGCCATGGGGTCGAACCCCATCAGCGCCATCGACACCGCGTCCGTATTCACCGGGTTCAGGCCGGCCACGATTACGCCGGGCGCCACGGCTTCGGAATCCATCGTGACCCAGGGACCTTCGCCGCCGGTCATGGTCTTGATGCCTTCCACGATCGCCAGGTGGATTGGGCGTGCCGAAATCAGGTCCACCACCGTGCGGGGCACGCGCCAGGTATCGATGCGCGGCGACTTCGGATCCTTTTCCGGCGGCGCGCTTTTAGATGGCTGGCGGTCGCCGGCATGGACCAGTCCGCGGCCTCCGCGGGGGACGATGGAGGGCTCGTCCAAGCCTGCTCCCGTGCCGTAGATGGTGCACGGCGTCATACCGAAGCAGTTCTTCATCGAAAGCGTAATGCCGGCGGTCGCGTGCTCCTTCATCTTCGCGATGCTGACGAACACGTCGCAGTCTTCGTAGGAGTGGTTCAGGTCGAACGCCGGGAAGACGTAGCCGCCGAACGGCACCTTGAACCGCGCATACTTCTTCGCTTTGCCCAGGTAGTTGGTGTTCTCGAACTCCACGTTGGGGGCGGCGCCGAGAATGTCGCGCGGCTCGATGTTGGCCTGGAGCAGGTACTCTTCCACCGGGTCGGCGGTAGACCAGGGGCTTTCGAGAATGCGGATCCGCCGCGCGCCGGCCTGACTCATCAGGTGGGCTGCCGCGGCAACCACCTGCGGATGCGTGTAGTGCGTATCTTCCAGCGGCAGGTATTTCAGCCGGTAGGTGGGCGACCCGGTGAGGTTGATCTTCACCGCGACGGTCTTGCCCTTGACCAGGCGTTCCAGTCCGCCTAGCTGGTCGAACATCTTCGCCATCGCCGGCAAAAGTTCGGCGGGCGTGTACGTGCGGCAGCGGGCTACGGCGACGGGCGATGCCGGAGCCTCGGCTGCGCGCCCCGGCAATGCGGCAAAGGAAAGTCCGGCGGCGGCCGTTTGCCGGAACCACTCGCGACGGGTCTGAGTGCAGCGGAACATGAAATTATTCTCCCCTACGCCTGAAATTCCAGGGCTACGTATTGCGGCACCTGCGGCAGATGCACTTCCACCGCGTCCTTCCGGGCAACCATCTCGACATTCGGAATTTCCGTTCCGGCCGCGGTCAACGCTCTCACGGAACGGTAGCGGCCCACCACCCGCACGCTCGCCTCGTTCGGTCCGAAATCCGCATAGAAGAGCAGGTGCACCACGGCGCGGCTGCGATCGGCTGAGGCGGCGTAGAACGATCCGGTGGCGCCGCCGTTCCAGAACCGCACCAGGTCGTAGCGGTGGCTGATCAGCACGACCGCGTCGTTGGCCATCTCGTAAGGATCCGCGGCTTCCTCTTTGGTAGTGGCAATGCGGCCCTTGCCGGATGCCCGGATCTCGAAGCGGGGATGCTGATCGACCGCGGCGCCCGTGGGCGCGCCCCACTTCGGCACCGTGATGAGCATCCCGCCGGCTTGAACAAATGCGGCAACGTGGCGCCGGACCGCATCGGACGGAGGTACGTCGTCGGCATACAGGACCGCGCGCAGCCCCGCGAGATCCGCGGCCGTAAGTTTGTCTTTGGGAAGAATGCAATAGTGCAGGCCGGCGCGATCGAGCAGGTTCAGCAGTTCGCGGCTGAAAAATTCGTTCGAACCCGTAAAGTCGGAGATCACCGCGGCAACGGCTCGAGGCCGGTAGGCGGCCCATTCCTTATGCCGCGCAAAGAAAGCGCTGGCGCCGGTGATATTCTTCCACGCCGCCAGCGACGCGGGCTGCTGCTTCGCCAAACCGGCCGCGGTGGCCTCGTCCAGCGAGATTACCCAGCGTCCGCCGCGAGAGGCGGCATCGGCAATCGCGATGAGATAGGAGCCTGGAGTGTAGCGCGGGTTGTCTTTGGGAGGCGCATCGACCCAGACTGCGGTCTCCGGGTGCAACGCCGTTGCCAGGCGCACTGCCCAGCCGTTGGAATCGACCCAGGGCACGCCGGTGGGCCCGGAGCCTTCGCCATGAGCCGCAGAACGGACTCCCGGCCATTCCCCCTTGATCAGCGCCACGCCTTCGGGCGGAGTCTGGGGATGAACCACGCGAATCCCGCTCTGCGCGGCGGCAGCCCGCACGGACTCGAACTCGTCGCTGTTATCTATGAGCAGCGTGTCGATGCTCGTGCCCTTCAGCAGCGCCAGCGCCGAGGGGTTGTTCCAGCTACCGGGCCACCTCATCGGTGTCCAGTGGGCGTCCATGATTTTTTCACTCTAACATGCGGCAAGCCGCGATGAGGCGCGGATGATCGCTTGAAGCGGCCGGAAATTGATAGAATTCAACGCATGAAACGCAGGCGCTTCTTTCAGACTCTGGCTGCCGCTCCTGCCGCCGGCGCACTCCTGGCGCAGCAGCAGCCCGCAACTCCTCAGACCCCGCCCGGACGGGCCGCCGGAATGAGTTCCATGGAAATTCCGCAACTCCAGACCGCGGCGGTCGACCTTGCCGGCGACCCGATGCCCCGGTTTTTTACGGCCGAACAGTATGCGGCTCTCCGGAAACTCGGCGATCTTCTTCAACCGGCCATGGGAAAGACGCCGGGAGCCCTCGACGCAAAGGTGCCGGAGTTTCTGGACTTCCTCGTTTCGGTTTCTCCACCCGACCGGCAGCAACTCTACCGCAGCGGCCTGGACGCCCTGAACGCCGAGGCCACCAAGCACGCCAACAAGTCGTTCTCGGACGTAAGCGCGGCGGACGCAGCCTCGATTCTGGCGCCCCTGCGCGAACCGTGGACCTACGAACCTCCCTCCGACCCCCTGGCGCATTTCCTGCGGGAAGCGAAGCAGGATGTCTACACCGCCACCATGAATTCGCGCGAGTTCAACCAGGCCGGCGCGGCTGCCGGCGGCGGGCGGCGCTTCGGCGCGCGCGGCTTATACTGGCTGCCGATCGAATAGCGCACCCCTGGGGGAAATCATGGCTGGAAAAGAATACGAAGTTCTCATCATCGGCTCCGGTGCGTCCGGAGGTATGGCCGCCAACACGCTCACGAAGAAGGGCGCGCAATGCGTTCTGCTGGACGCGGGACCGCAGGTGGATTTTCAGAAGGACCGCGTGATGCGCGCGGTTTATGACCTGCCGTACCGCGGGTTTCTGAAGCCCGGCCGGCTGCCGCACGTGCTCCAGGCCAACGAGTTCAACGCGAACCAGTGGGTGGACGAAACCCAGGTGCCATATACGCACAGCCCGCAGGAGCCGTTCAACTGGGTGCGGGTCCGGATGATCGGCGGGAAGTCGAATTTCTGGGCGCGCATGTCGTTCCGCCTGAGCGACTACGAATTCAAGGCGAAGGACCACGACGGTTTCGGCGAGAACTGGCCCATCAGCTATGCCGATCTCGCGCCGTTCTATTCGAGAGTGGAGCCGGTCTTCCGGGTGGTGGGCCGGAAAGAGGGACTCCCGCAACTGCCGGACGGTGTTTTCATCGAGGACAATTCGCCCGATAACGAGGTGGTGAAGAAGTTCGCCGCCTCCGGCAAAAAGGCGGGAATGACCGTGACGAAGATGCGGCGCGCCACGGGGAGCGGGCAACTCGCCAGTTCGCTCAACCTGCTGCTGCCGGATGCCGTAGCCAGCGGCAAACTGACGCTGGTTCCGAATGCGGTGGTTCGCGAGCTCACGGTGGACAAGAACACGGGCCGCGTGAACGGAGCGCACTACCACGATAAGCTCTCGGGCCGCGAATTCCACGTCAAGGCCAAAGCGGTGGTGCTGGGGGCATCCTGCCTGGAAAGCACGCGCATTCTGCTGAACTCCGGAATCGCCAATTCGAGCGGCGTGCTGGGCCACTACCTCCACGACCAGTTCTACATTTCGAACAGCGTGATGGCGATCGTCCCCGAAGCGCGCGGCGGCGCGGGAGTGCGCGGCGGAGGCTACATTCCGCGGTTCCGCAATCTGACAAAGGGCGAGAAGCGCGATTTCATCCGGGGCTATGCGTTCGACTTCAATATCGGCGGCACCCCCGACCCGAAGTACTTCGGCGCGTGGGGCGAGGAGTTGGAAAAGCAGGTGGCCGCCAATCGCGGCGCGGCGTTCTCGGCGACGGCGATGGGCGAAGTGCTGCCGCGCTACGAGAACCACGTCGCCATCAACAAGGACGTAAAGGACGCGTGGGGAATTCCCGTCCTGAACTTCCAGTGCCAGTACGGCGAAAACGAATTTCACATGGCCAGGGACGCGGTGGATACGCTGGCCGAGGTCTGCCGCGATACCGGCTGGGAAGTCCTGAACAAGAACGACAAAATGTTTCCGCCGGGCTACAGCATTCACGAGGTGGGGACCTGCCGCATGGGCGACAACCCGAAGACCAGCGTCCTGAACCAGTGGAACCAGAGCCACGACATCAAGAACCTGTTCGTGGTGGACGGCAGCAGTTTCGTCACCGCCGGTTCGCAGAACCCGACCATGACGATTCTGTCGCTTTCGCTGCGGGCTTCCGAATATCTGGCTGAGCAGATGCGCGCGGGGAACGTGTGAAGAGCGTGGTCCTGCTGCTTTCGCTGGCGTGGTTCGCGGGCGCAGCGGAGGCTCCCGAGCAGCCGCTGCCGTTCAGCCACAAAGAGCACGCAGGCACGATGAAGCTGCAGTGCAAGATGTGCCATCCGAACCCGGACCCCGGCGAGAGCATGACCGTCGCGCCGGCGTCCACCTGCATGCAGTGCCATTCGGCGATCAAGGCGGACAGCCCGCCGATCCGGAAACTGGCGCAATACGCGAAGGAAGCGCGCCCGGTCCCCTGGGCACGCGTCTACCAGATCCCATCGTACGTGGACTTCAGCCACCGCAAGCACCTGGCCGCGGGGAACACCTGCGCGGAATGCCACGGGAAAGTCGCGGAGCGCGACCAGTTGTCGATAGAGGGCGACATCACCATGGGAGGCTGCATGAAGTGCCACCAGGCCAAAAGCGTCAGCATCGACTGCGACTTTTGCCACGACTCCAGATGATCGGCGGATTATCGCGGCGGCGGTAACACGGGGTACAATGTAAGCGTCTCTATTAGACGAGAGAAGGAGCGCGCAAATGGATACCCTCGGATGGCCGGAGCTGATGGTTATCGGCCTAGTGTTCGTGCTTTTGTTCGGCACCAAGAAAATTCCGGAATTGGCGAAAGGCCTCGGAGAAGGCATTCGCAATTTCAAAACATCCCTCAAAGGCGAAGTGCAGGACGTAAAGAACGAAGTCGAGAAGATCTGAACTGCTGACTAACCTGCCTTGAAAATCCGCGCCCGCAAGTTCGACGGCCGTTGCGCCCGCCACAAAAGGTACAATCCCGCCATCGATGGGCGGGGTGGCATTATGGGAGGTTGTGCCCGATGCGGCCTGCTCTGTGATATTTGGGAATCCTCCCTCAAATTGAACCAACTCATCCGCAAGTTCGATCCCAAGCACGACGACCTGGAGCGTCCGACGGTGAAGGAACCGGCACACGATCCACGGCAACTGAGCTTGATCGTGGATTGAGTGGAGCAAAGTCAAAAACGCGCAGGCCGGGAGGCCTGCGCCACCGGTTCGACCCCAAGCACGACGACCTGGAGCGTCCAACGGTGAAGGAACCGGCACACGATCCACGGTGAGTGGAGCAAAGTCGGTTCGACCCCAAGCACGACGACCTGGAGCGTCCAACGGTGAAGGAACCGGCACACGATCCACGGCAACTGAGCTTGATCGTGGATTGAGGCCCGCACGGTCGCGGCTCTGTGACGACGTAAAGTGTGAGTTTTGAGTGGAGCAGGCCTCCCGGCCTGCTCGCGTTGATCAAAGTCAAGAACGCGCAGGCTGGGAGCCTGAGCCACCGGGGATTACCCATAGATGCGTGCGGCATTCTACAGGTGTACACTGAGCGGATAATCCGGAAGGGATAGCGGGAACGGGCATCATGGGAGGGATGACGTCCAATGGCCGACGAGTTTTCAGTAAGCGAAGAGAGCCGTGAGAGAGCGGAGCGTTTCGCCAACCAGATTTCCGGCTTTCTTGAAACCAACATAGACCGGCGATACGACCTCGCCCGTCCCGATTTCCTCTCGGAACAAGACTCGCAAATGGGTATCGCCGGCAGGGAGATGGCCGGCGAAGCCCCGATTGCCGATGTCGTTGCCGATGCCCGGGCCTTCAACCGCCACCTGGCCGTAGCGGAGACTTTCGAATTGCCTCTGCCGGTAATGAGCATTCCCGAAATCGGCGACGTCCCCGTGCTCAATCCGGATCTCGAACGCGAATTTCCTCCCGGATTTCCTTGGGGGCGGAGCTCGGACATCCGGGATTGGTGGTTCCATAGCTACGGACGCATTCCAGGCGCTACGCCGGACCGTTACTCCCGGCCCAGGGACAGCCTTGGCGGGTTCCACCGCGGCTTGGCCTTGTTTCTCGGCGTGCGCTTCGAAGGCTTCCGATTTTGGCGCGAGAGCCGCGGTTCCAATCTCCAGGCTTTTGGCGGCGCAATAGCTCCGGGTACCGCCGCGCCGGGACGCACCGGGTTCCACATTCAGCTCTTTTCGAGACACCCGCATCTTGCCGCTTATGCGTCTCCGGCGTACGCCCTCACGTGGCGCGGGCTCGGGTCGTATACCATCCCCGCGAATGGCGTGCTGCCCCCCGGCGCCTGGATCTTCGGGGGGAGCGGGAGCCCGCTGCCGCACTTCGCGTTCGACCCGAACCCGGTCTTTGTACCCCCGACTTTCACGCCTTCAACCACATGCTTCTAATCCTGCTTCAGTCCGACTTTGAAAAATACGGCGTCTTCGCCGCCATGTATGCGGTCGCCGGGATGATCGTGGCCGCGGTGGCAGGTGTGGCGTTTCTGTGGCGGGGCCCTCTGAAGGGATGGGAAATTCCCGAGGAGGACTCGATTGCGAACCGCCTCGTCACGTTGCCCAGCGCGGCCCTTATTGTCGCGGGCTTCTTCTACGCCCGCCCCGAAACCGGCTGGCAGGTGGTGGCGGTCGGCGGACTTCTGGCGGCGATTACGGCCATTTGCGGCATCGCCTATTCCGGAACCCGGCTGCGTTATCGCCGTTATAAACCGGTGGTCGAGGGTGACAAGAAAACGAAAAACGTGCCGGTGCTGGCGGGGGATGAACTGACTCCGTGGGCCGCGGGTGCGATGAAGAAAAACAATCTTACCGAGCAGCAGTGTTTCGCCGGAACGCCGCACAACCCGTACGAAGCGGAGCAGATGTGGCCGCTGCCATCCCGGGTCCGAGTCTACAAGAAGCTCGCCATGCTGTTCATCGTCACGTTATTTTGCGGTACGGGCGCGCTGTCCTGGCTTGCCTATGCTGTCGAAGTCAAGGTGACCGGAAAACCTGCCTCCGAGATTCTAAACAAGTCCCAACTCCCGGGTTCGACGCAAAATCGGCCTAGCCCACCAGCGCCCGCACCACGATCCACGACTTCTCCAGCGGCGACAGGCGGACCCGCCGCGTGAAGACGTCGTAGTTCACCCCGACAATCCGCTCGAGCAGGCGCGAATAGATCGAAATCAGCGCCCACAACGACGGACGGCTGCGCGGGTGAATCAGATCCAGCAGCGGCTGCGATTCGTCGTAGTACTGGCGCGCGCGGGCGGCTTCGAATTGCAGAAGCCGCAGCACCGCATCGTTCTTGCGACCTTGCCGCAGGTCGTCGGGGCTGACTCCAAAGCGCCGGAGGTCCTCCGCCGGAAGGTAAATGCGGCATCGCTCCGCATCCTCCCGAATGTCCCGCAGGATGTTCGTCAGCTGGAAAGCGACACCGCACTTTTCAGCCAGCGGCAGCGCGCTCCGCGTATCGAACCCGAAGATATGGATGATGGTCAGTCCCACCACCGAGGCCACCTGGTAGCAATAGTGGTACAGTTCGTCGAACGACTCGATGTGGCGGGGTTCGAGATCGGAAGCGACCCCCGCGATCATCTCGCGGAAGTACTGGTGCGGGATGCCGAACCGGCGCACGGTGTGGTGAAATGCCGGCCACACGGGGTGATCGCTGAAGCGGCCTTCCAGCGCATTTTCCATCTCGGCGCTCCAGCGATCGATGGACGCGCGGTTCGCGCCCGGATCGTCGCTCAGATCGTCGCAGTAGCGCATGAACGCGTAGATCGCGCACATCGCCTTGCGCTGTTGGGAAGAGAGCAGCAGGAACGAGTAATAAAAGTTGCGCGCGCGGGTGCGGGCAACCCGGCGGCAATAATCGTAGGATTGATTGATCGAGACCATCACGCCGCCCGCTTGAACGCCATCCGCGCGAGCGACGAAAGCAGCAGCCCCACGCGCTCCGCTTTGGAGATCGCCGGGCGGGCGCCCAGCACGTCGTAGCCCTGGGATTCGATCTTCTCGAGAACCCGCATGCCGCCGCGGCTGAAGAGGTCGAGATCCAGCGACAGGCGCCGATCCACCATTCCCACCAGCGGCAGCCCTTTCAAAAACAGTTCCCGCGCCTTGATGACGATTTCCCGCATCACTCCGCGGAATGCCGGCGTGACGCGGTGCGCAACCAGCTCCTCCACGGTGTAACCGTGCCGCTCCATAATCTCCAGTGGGATGTAGATGCGGTCCTTGAGCAGATCGACCGTCACATCCTGCCAGAAGTTCGCAAGCTGCAGCGCGGTGCAGGTGGCATCGGAGAGGCTCTGGCGCTCCGGATCCGAGTATCCGCAGAGGTAGAGGACCAGGCGCCCGACGGGGTTGGCGGAACAGCGGCAATAGCCAAACAAATCGTCCCAATCGCGATACCGCGCCACCTGCTGATCCTGCACGAAGGCAGCGATCAGGTCGGCAAACGGCTGGCGCGGGATCTGGTATTTCCGAATGGTGGGGATGAGCGCCACGAAGACGGGGTGCGTGGCATGCCCATTATACATGGCATCGAGTTCGCGGCCCCACCATTCCAGGAGGCGCAGGCTTTCCGCCTTATCGCCGATTTCGTCGCCGAGATCGTCGGCCCACCGGCAGTAGGAGTAGACGTTGTAGAAATCCTGGTGCAGGCGTTTGGGCAGGAGGAAACTCACGACGTGGAAGTTTTCGTAGTGGTGGGTCGCCAGCCAGCGGGTGTAGGCCTGCGCTTCCTCCAGCGAATAGGGCTTGCGGAGCGCCTCGGTGGAATGAACGAACTCGGCGGGAGCAAGATTCATGGGGGGCCTGGGGGCCGGCGAGCCGGCCCAGGGAGCTACGGGACGATCGCCGTTTTGAGATGCCCGTTGTGGCTCATGAGGTGCCGCATCACTTCCAGCAGATTGGCCAGCGGCTCTTCGCGATTGACGAAGAACCCGGCGGTGATGTGCCCGGCGGAGACCAGGTCCAGCGCCTTTTGGATGTAAGCCGGCGTGTGATGGAAGCTGGCCTTGCACGTGATCTCGGAATAGTGCAGCAGCGACGTATCCAGGCGGACCGTGCTGTCGTTGGGGCAGCCCCCGAAGAAGTTGACGGTGCCGCCGCGGCGGACCATATTAGCGGCCCATTCCCAGGTTTCCGGCTTACCCACCGCTTCGATCGCGATATCCACCCCGCGGCCGTGGGTCAGGTCGCGGATCGCCTTGACGGGGTTCGAGTCATCGCCGCCGACGATCAGCTCATCGGCGCCGAGCATCGCGGCGCGCTCCAGTTGCGTGTGACGGCGGCCGACCGCGATCACCCGGCAGCCGCGCAATTTCGCCAGCTTGACGAACATCAGGCCGATCGGGCCCAGCCCAATGATCGCGAGGCTATCGCCTTCCTTCGGGCCAGTCTCTTCAAAGCCGCGCACCACGCAGGCGAGGGGTTCCACCAGCGCGGCATCGTGATAGCCGACGTGCCTCGGAATGAGATAGGTGTTGCGTTCGACGATGCGGGCGGGAATCCGGATGTACTCGGCGTAGGCGCCGTTATTGAACAGCAGGTCCTCGCAGAGGTTTTCGAGATTGCGCTTGCAGAAATAGCAGTCCCCGCAGGGGGCGGAGTTGGCGGCCACTACCCGCTGCCCGATCGAAAACCGCGTCACATCCCCGCCCACCGCGACAACATCACCGGCCAGTTCGTGCCCGAACACGGCTGGGGGCACGATCATTCGAGCGTGGTATCCCCGGCGGAATACCTTGACATCGGTCCCGCAGGTCAGCGCCACTTTTACTCGTACGAGGATGTCTCCGCTGTCGATTTTTGGAACGGCTACCGGCTCCACCTGCAAGTGCTCCTTGCCGTAAAGCACAGCAGCCATCATGTGGTTGTTCACTATGACCACCTCTGTGGCTGAACGATTATTTTCAACGATTTAGGTCCTGGATGCAATGCCAAATCGAAACCTGAACGGATTTTAACTAACGGGAACCGGTGCGAGATCAGTTCTTCCACAGGCAACTCCCCGCTGAACACGAGATGTGCCGACTCGGCTTGCAGATCCACCGAGGCGCTGTAGCAGCCGAAAAGCGTGCGCTCACCGGCCACCAGGTCCGCCCCGGTAGCTTGAATGCTCTCGGCGGCGGAAGTTTGAGCGAAGAGAAGAATACGGGCGCCCGGACGGGAACAGGCGATGGCCTGCTCCACGATCCCCGGGGCGGAGACCGCGACAATCACCAGATCGGCGCCGCGCCCGCCGGTGAGCCGCTTCGCTTCGGCCGCCACATCGATGGAGCGCGGGTCCCAACTGAATTCGGCGCCGCAGCGGGCCGAGATTTCGCGGCGCTCGGCGATGGTATCGGTCGCGGCCACGCGCGCGCCGGTGCGCCGTACCAGCATCGTGAACATCAGCCCGATCGGCCCCTGTCCCATGACCACCACCACGTCCTCGGGCTGAGGGTCGCACTGCGTCACCGCCTTAAGGCAGGTGTTCAGCGGCTCGACGAGGGTGGCCCGCTCATACGATACGTTATCGGGAATTCTCTCGACCCCGCCTTCCACGATCCACGGCATCACCCGGACGTATTGGGCGAACCCGCCGCCCGCGGGCTCGAATCCGGCGGTGATCCCGACCCGCTTGTACACGGGGCACTGGGCGTACAACTTCCGGCTGCAATAGAAGCACGTCCCACAGGGAATGTGATGGAACGCCACCACTCGGTCTCCCATGCGGTACCCGGAAACGCCCTCGCCCACCGCGGCCACTACACCGGCCGTTTCGTGGCCGTATATCCGGGGCGGCGTCAGGAGGTTGTGCTCGATCTTCTTGAGGTCGGTGTGGCAGATGCCGCAGGCTTCCACGCGAATAAGAAGTTCCCCGGCCTGTATGGCGGGAGTAGGAACTTCTTCGACGTTAACTACACTCTGGCCGCGATACACGGCAGCCCGCATGGTTTCGGGAACGGCGGTCAGATTAGAATCGGCAGTCGGCAACAAAGTCCCCCAAACCCCGGGCAGCCCGGATGCCCCGGCGGCGAAGCCGGAACAACTCCGGGAACCGGACAGTTGGCTGGCGCAAAGCTCCCAGTAAAATATGCATTGTAGCGAAGTGCCCGTCCGGGCGCAGTGCGCTTTCGAAGTCATTCGCCATAGTTTCGTCTGCCAGATCGGTAACAACCCGAACACAGTGGAACGGAATCCGGAGCGATTCGGCACGTGCCGCTATTCCGGCCGCCTCCATTTCCACCGCCACGGCTCCAGAACGCCGGAGTTCGGCCTTATCCGCGGCGGTCCGGGCGATCCGGTCCATCGAACTCACCGCGCCCATCCGAAACGGCGCACCCGCCGATACCGGAAGCGCGGGCCACGTCTCCCGAGGTGCCACCACGACCGTCCCGACCACAATCTCTCCCACCGCGAGGGCCTTATCCAGCGCCCCGCAATATCCGGTGCTCACAATCCGATCCGGCCTCCAGCCCGGGACCACCGCGTCCACCGCGGCAGCCGCCCGCTTCCGGCCCACGCCGTTAGCCGCGAACACCGCTTCGTGCTCTCCGAGCATTCCCGCGCGCCCCCAATCGAGCGGCGCCTGGAGCGGCTGGATTTCGCGCGCATGCGTCAGAATTCCCCGAAACTCCATCGGATCGGATGCCACGAACAGAAGCCTCATTCAAGCCGCGGGGACGCGGGCCCTGCCTCCGCCTCCCTGAAACCAATCGACGGCGCGAGCCAGCGCCGTCCGCGCAGGCCCCGGATCGAACCCGAGTTCGCGGCGCGCCTTTTCGTGCGTCACCCACATCTTCTTGCGCGCCATGCGGACGCCCTCGATCGGCACGCGCGGCGGCGTGCCGGTCACCCCGGCCCATGCGGTGCTGCAGGCACCGGCGCACCAGGCGACCGCGTATGGCAGTTTCATCCGGGGCGCCTTCCGGCCCGTGATCCCGGCGAGAAGCCCGAGGATCTCCTCGAGCGTCAGGTTCTCCGACCCCAGAATGTATCGCTCCCCTGCCCTCCCCCGCTCGCATGCCAGCAAATGGCCCTCGGCGGTATCGCGCACATCCACCACGTTCAGGCCCGTGTCGATGAACGCGGGCATATCGCCCTTCAGGAAATCGACCACGATCTTCCCGGTGGGAGTCGGTTTGACGTCATGGTCGCCGATGGGTGCTGTAGGATTGACGATCACCACCGGGAAACCCTCGGCGGCGAATTCCAGCGCCACCTGCTCGGCCAGGAATTTGGAACGCTTATAGTCGCCGACCATATCGGCGAGCGTGACCGGGGTGGTCTCGTCACCGGTCCCGCCATGCGGGATGCCGATGCAGCCCACGGTACTGGTGTAGATCACGCGTTCGACGCCGGCCCGCCGCGAAGCCTCCAGCAGGTTGCGCGTGCCATCGACATTCGAGCGGTAGAGTTCGCCGGGATCTTTCGACCAGAGCCGGTAATCCGCCGCGACGTGGAACACCAGCCCGCAGCCCGCTACGGCCTGCTCGAGGGACGCGCCATCCCGAAGATCGCCGGTTGCCCGTTCCACGGCGAGCCCTTCCACACGGCTGCCCGGGCGCACCAGCGTGCGCACGCAAAAGCCGCGCTCCAGCAGGGCGCGGGCAACGTGCCATCCCAGAAAACCCGAGGCGCCGGTGACGAGAACAGGTTTCGTGCGCCCGAAAGAACCTAGCGCAGGGTCCATGCAAGCATTTTCAGGTTGTCGGCAAGGCCGACGTTGATCCCCAGGGCGGCGGAGGGTTCGAACCCGCAATGCACCATACAGTGTTCGCAGCGGGGGTCGTTGCCTTTGCCGTAGCTTTCCCAGGGTGTTTGGGTCATCAGGTCTTCGAAGGTTTTGTAGTGCCCGTCGGTGATCAGATAGCAGGGGCCCTTCCAGCCTTTGATGTTGTAGGTCGGGTTGCCCCAGGCGGTGCAGGGGAGTTCGCGCTCGCCCTTCAGAAAATCCAGGTAAATGGGCGTCTGGCGGATGGCGTACTTCTTCGCGAGGCGGTCGATGTCCTTGAACTTCTCGTAGATGTCGTCGCGGGTCATGAAGATCTCGCGGTCGTCCACCGCCGAATAGCCGTACGCGGGAGCGATCTGGTGCCCGTCCACGTGGAACTGCTTCAGAAACTCGAACAGTTCCTCGATCTCGCGCATATCGGTCTCTTTATAGACCGTGGTGTTGGTGCACACCTGGAAACCCGCGGCCTTCGCAAGCTGGATGCCTTCGATCGCGGCCTTGAAGACCCCTTCGCGCTCGACCGCGATATCGTGGTTCTTCTCCATCCCATCAAGATGCACGTTGAAGTAGAGGCGCTGGTCCGGCTTGAACTCGTGCAGCCGCTTCTTGATGAACATGCCGTTCGTGCAGAGATAGATGTGGCGGTTGCGCTCCAGAATGCCGGCCGTCAGTTCGCCAATCTGCGGGTACATCATGGGTTCGCCGCCACAGATCGACACGATCGGCGCGCCGCACTCGTCCACCGCCGCCAGGCACTCTTCGAGCGGCACACGCTCGGTGATGGTGGATTCGTATTCGCGGATCCGGCCGCAGCCGGTGCAGGTAAGGTTGCAGGCATGCAGCGGTTCGAGCATGAGCACGATCGGGAACCGCTTGTTGATCATCGGATGGGGCTGCCGCTTCTCGCCGGTCTTGGCAGGCAGGATGTGGAACGGGTTGGCGGTATCCGGCGGCGGGGCGACGTTCTTCTGCCACTCCGGACGGGGCCGCAATTTGTTCTTGAAAATGTATCCGGCCAGGCCGGCAGTCATCGCGATGGGAAATTTCATAGGCTATCCGTTCGATTTCGCGCGAGCCTTCACGAACGAAGAGAGCGCGAGTAGCGGGAAGTAGTCCTTGTACAGGTGATAGTTGAGATAGAAGACCCTGGGAAAGCCGGTTCCGGTGGCCAGCTCTTCTTCCCAGCTGCCGTCGGGCCGTTGAGTTTCAAGCAAATATTCGATGCCGTGCTGCACGCTCAGGCTGTTGGAATCGCCGCCCGCAATCAGGCCGAGAATCGCCCAGGCGGTTTGCGAAGGCGTGCTGGGCGCGCCGGTAAACACGCCGTTATCGTAGCTGGAGCAGCTTTCGCCCCAGCCGCCATCGGCGTTCTGGATGGACCGCAGCCACTCGCCGGCGCGAAGCACGTGTACTTCCCGTTCGTTCTCGCCGGAGGCGGCCAGCCCGCGAAGGGCGAAACAGGTGCCGTAAATGTACGCGACACCCCAGCGGCCATACCAACTGCCATCGGCTTGCTGGTTCCGAATCAGCCATTCAACGCCGCTCCGCATCGCGGCGTGATTGCGGTCTACACCCTGCGACGCCAGCGCTTCGAGCACGCGGCCGGTAATGTCCGGGCAAGTGGGGTCGAGCATCGCATTGTGGTCCGCGAAGGGGACGTTGCTCAGAAACTCCCAGTTGTTGTCCGCGTCGAAGGCGGCCCAGCCGCCATCGCTCGACTGCATGGCCAGGAGCCATGCCAGGGCACGCTTCCGGCACGCCTTGTGCGCGGCCGGGTCGGACCCGCGCGCCTCACTGAGCGCGAGCAGCGCCATCGCGGTATCGTCGATATCCGGATAGAACTCATTGCGGTATTCGAATGCCCAGCCGGAAGGCTCGGTGTCCGGGCGCTTGACCGCCCAATCGCCCTTTCGCCGCACCTCGCGGGCCAGCAGCCAGTCCGCGGCGGGCGTCAGCGCCGCGTGGCGGGCATCGCACTGCGCCAGCGCATACGCGCCGATCGCGGTGTCCCAAACCGGCGAGAAGCAGGGCTGGAAAAAGAACCGCTCGCCGTCGTCCACCATCAGGCGCTCGAACTGGCCGAGAGCTTCGACGCGCAGCGGATCGTCCGCGGCAAATCCCAGGACGTCCAGCGCCATGACCGAGTACATCATCGGCGGATAAATCGCACCCAGGCCGTCGGAATTGTGCAGCCGTTCGACCATCCACTGCTTTGCACGGGCAATCGCTTTGCGCCGCAGCGATTTGGACCCGCCGCGCTCCCACCATTTCAACAAGCGGTCGGTAAGGAGGAAGAAATTGTGCCAGGTGAAAGTGCTGGGGTCTTTGTGAAACGCGGGATCCACGCCGGAAAGCCAGAGCTCGTCGAGGCTGAACCCCTCCGGCACCGGCCTTCGCGGATTGGCGCTGTGCACAATCGAAAGGGACACCGCGATGGCACGCGTCCACGAGGACATCTGGTACAGGAAATTCCACGGAAGCAGCACCACCTCGGGCGGGATGCTCGGACAGTACTGCCGCGGATAAAGGTCGAACAGGCTGAGGTTGACCTTCACGTAGCTGTTGGCCGCCTGAATGCCGCCCAACTCGAGAATGCGCGCGCGCAGCCGCACCATTCGCGGGTCGCCGGCCGGCAGCCCGGCAAGCTTCAAAGCCACATAGGCTTTCACGGAAGCGCTGACTTCGGACGGGCCTTTGACGTAGATATTGAACCCGCCGTCCGCAAGCTGCCTTTCGAGAATGGAGCGCACGGCTTTCTCGATCAGCGGGCGCGAAGCCGGTTGCCACGTTCCGCCCGCCGGCGGGTACAGCCATAGCTGAAACAGGATGTAATCCGATTCGAGAGTGCTGTCGGCTGTAAGTTCGGCGCACCAGTGGCCGTCGGAGGACTGCTGCGCCCCGAGATACTTCGCGGCACGCCGCATCGCCTGCTCCGCGGCGAATTCCAGAGCATTGCCGAGTTGTAAAGATGCGCTCATCGAATCGAGATCATCAGCTCAGACGGCAGTGAGAACCGCACGTCTTCATCCACAAGTTCGATCTCTTCCAATTGCCGGTACCCCAGATCACGGAGAAAGTCGATCAGCTCCTGAACAAGATGTTCTGGAGCGGACGCCCCGGCCGTAACTGCGACGTTCTTTACTTCATCGAGCCAGGCAGGATCTACCGCGCCCCGGTCATTGAC
Source organism: Bryobacterales bacterium (assembly GCA_963796485.1). Lineage (GTDB taxonomy): Bacteria > Acidobacteriota > Terriglobia > Bryobacterales > Bryobacteraceae > CAWCDJ01. The sequence continues at coordinate 235,708 of CAWCLV010000001.1, read as the reverse complement.
CAGAAACGAACGGATGCCGAAGTTATGCCCGACCTCGACCAGGCGCTTCGAGTTCGAACTGTTCTGCGACCCGACCACCAGCAACAAATCGACGGCCTCCGAAATTGCCTTCACCGCCATCTGCCGGTTCTCCGTGGCGTAGCAGATATCCTGCGCGGGCGGCCCCTGCAGCATCGGAAAACGTTCTTTCAGGCGGGTGATGATATCCCGGGTCTCATCGAGGCTCAGCGTGGTTTGTGTGAGGTAGCGCACACGGGCCGGATCGGGCAGTTCCAACCGGTCCACGTCTTCCACGGTCTCGACAAGATAGCTGCATTGCGGCACTTCGCCCAGGGTGCCGATTACTTCGTCGTGGTCCTTGTGCCCGATCAGCACGATGCTGAATCCGTCGCGCGCGAACCGCACCGCCTCGAGGTGAACCTTGGTCACCAGGGGACAGGTCGCGTCGATTACTTCGAGCCGCCGATCCTTCGCCTGCCGGCGCACCGCGGGCGCGACGCCGTGCGCGCTGAAAATCGCGCGGCCGCCTTCCGGCACCTCGTCCAACTCTTCGACGAAGACCGCGCCGGCTTTGCGCAGTTCATCGACGACATGCATGTTGTGGACGATTTCTTTGCGGACATAAACCGGAGGCCCATAAAGGTCGAGCGCGATCTTGACCACATCGATTGCCCTGACGACACCGGCGCAGAAGCCCCGCGGCTTCAACAGAAAAATCTTCTTGTTCTCGCCGTGGTTGAGTGCGAAAGGCTTAAGGGGCATAGAGGCGAATGATTACAATTATAGCAGGCGATGTTACGGGCTCCGCCAGGAAAACTTGTGCGATGTGAGCCGTTTGCGCCGAAACCTGTTGCGGGCATGCCACACTGTGAAAATGCCGGAGTGGTCGGATGTACAAGTCGATGACGGACTGACGGTCAGGATTTCAACCAGCCAGCCGGGTGTTCGTTCGATTGAATTCGAACCCTTCCGCCCGGCCGGGGATCAACGGAACGACCGCAATCCCCTGATCGAAGAAACAGCGCGGCAGTTACGCGAATACTTCGCCGGCGCGCGCCGGGCTTTCGATCTCCCGCTGGACATGCAGGGCACCGGGTTTCAGAAACGCGTCTGGCAGTATCTGGAGACGATCCCTTACGGGCATACGCGCAGCTACGCGCAGGTCGCCGCCGCCATCGGAACGCCTGCGGCGATGCGCGCCGTGGGCGCCGCCAATGGCGCCAACCCGCTCCCGATCGTAGTCCCCTGCCATCGCGTGATCGGCGCGGGAGGCAAACTGACCGGCTACGGCGGCGGGCTGTCTCTCAAGCAGCGGCTGCTGGAATTGGAAGGGTGCACGACCATGCGCCTGAAGTAGGGTAGGCCTCCACTGAATGCCGGGTGCGCAGCCAGCAGGTTCCAGCCGCGGTGCGCACAATGCCTCTGGATGGCCGCCATTACCAATGTCCGACCGTCTTGGTCGAGCACCGTAAAGATCCTGGAGCATTTCTCGACGTTCCGCCAGGACGCGTTATGCATCGGGCTCCAATCGCGGGCTGTCAGCCAGATTGTGACGCCGATCCACCGATCCCGATTCGTCGCCGTGCAGGCGTCGCGGTAGCAGGCGAGGGTGATGAAATGCCATCATGGATGCACAACTGTTATCATTGGACATGATCCGGACTCAGATTCAAATGACCGGGGAGCAACAAGCCGCGCTGCATGAACTTGCGGCGGCCACCGGCAGATCGGTAGCCGACCTGGTCCGGGAGGGAATCGACCGGCTTCTAGCGGCGCAGCACCGCCCGGACCGGCGCGAACAGATGGAACGAGCCATCAGGGTTGCGGGACGTTTCTCGTCGGGAAGGACGGACATCAGCGCGGAACATGACGCTCATCTGGCCGAGGCCTTTCGTTGAAAACCGTCTTCGTTGACACCTCGGGTTTTTACTCCGTGCTGGATAAGGACGATGCTCGCCATCGCGATTCCAGACCGGCATGGGAGCGGCTGGTACGCGATGCAAACCTGCTCACGACGAACTACGTACTGGTCGAAACCAGCGCACTAGTGCAGCACCGCCTTGGCATGGCCGCCCTGCGCATTTTTACGAGCGATGTCGTGCCGGTATTGAGCGTGGCCTGGATCACCGAACAGCAGCACCGTGCCGCGGCAGAAGCGGTACTTGCGGCTTCGCGCAAGAAACTAAGCCTGGTGGATTGCGTTAGCTTCGAGATCATGCGCGAGCGCGGGCTGGAAACAGCATTCTGTTTCGACGCGCATTTCCGGGAACAGGGATTTCGAACGCTTCCCTGATAGCTTTTCACGAAACACCCGCTCCCTGCGGTCGCCGCTATTTCCATGTGGGGCAGATCCGCCCCACAAAGGCGTTTCGCTTAAACGCTGGCCGGAGAGCCGGTGCGCACCATCGAGAGCAGCTTATCGTCGAATTCGAACGTCGCGGTCCGCGGCTTTTGATTCCGCAGATACCACTTGTAGGTTTCCTTGAGGCCCGTCTCGAACGGCGTAAGCTTCATCTTCAGCATACGGGTGACTTTGCCGATGTTTTCCGTGATGGGCGGCAGGTCGTAATACTCTCCGAAGTAGAAAGGCTCTTCCATCACGTTGCCGCCGGCCTGCGCGATCACGTCGCGCGGGACACGCGCCAGCACCGGCTCGATATTTGCGACACGGCCGAACCGCTCTACCAGTTCCGCCTGCGTGACCGGTTTCGGATCGCCGATATTGAACGCTTCGCCGATGGCGCGGGGCTCTTCCATCGACCGGATCATCGCGTGCACCAGGTCGTGGACGTAGACGAACTGCATCAGACGGTGGCCGTCACCGGGGATGATGATCGGCCGCCCCGCCCGCAAACGGTCCCAGAAAAACGGCTCGCGGTAATAGTTGCTGCGGGGTCCGTAGACGAACGGCGGGCGGAACGTCACGACGGGAACGCCGCTGGTGGCATGCATGCGGAAAAGCAGGCGCTCGGTAGTGGCCTTGTGCCGCACGTAGGGGTTCACGTGATAGTCGGGCGCCAGCGGGTCGCTTTCCTTGTGGTTCAGCCCGTCGCCGTAAGCGGCCACGCTGGACATGAAAATGTAGCGGCTGATGCGGTCGCCGCAGGCGCGGACCGTGGCTTCGACCTGCTCGGCGGTGGTGCCGTGCTCGAAGTCATAGACATTATCGAAGATGATTTCAAAACGGCGCGTATTGAGCGCCTCATGCAGAGACTCCGCGTCGTTTCGATCCGCCATGATGTTTTCGACCCGCCGGCCGAAATCGTGCTTCGGCTTGCGGTGCAGAATCGAAACTTCGTGGCCGCCCTTCACCAGCGCCTCCACCAGGTGGCGGCCGATAAACAGGGTCCCCCCGATTACCAGTACTTTCATATGCTCCTAAACAGTGGAGCGCGGCAGTCTCTTCAACTGCCGCGCCCAAACCAAAAAATACAACGGCTAATCGTAATATTCCAGCCCGAGGTGCGTAATGAGGTCCTCGCCGCGCATCCAGCGCAGCGTGTTCTTCAACTTCATGAGCTGGATGAAAACGTCGTGCTCCGGATAAACTTCCGGAGCGTGCATGGGCGCCTTGAAATAGAACGACAGCCATTCCTGCACGCCTCGCATACCGGCGCGTTGGGCGAGGTCCATGAACAGGACCAGATCCAGCACCAGCGGAGCCGCCAGAATCGAATCGCGGCACAGGAAATTAATCTTGATCTGCATCGGGTAGCCCAGCCACCCGAAGATGTCGATGTTGTCCCAGCCCTCTTTGGCGTCGCCGCGCGGCGGATAATACTCGATCCGGACCTTGTGATAGAACTCCCGGTACAGATCGGGATAGAGGTCCTTCTGCAGGATGTATTCGAGCGCCGAGGACTTACTCACCTCTTTGGAACGGAACGAACCGGGTTCGTCGAGAACTTCGCCGTCGCGGTTGCCGAGGATGTTAGTCGAGAACCAGCCGTTCAGGCCCAGCAGGCGCGATTTCAGGCCGGGCGCGATCAGCGTCTTCATAAACGTCTGGCCGCTCTTGTAGTCCTTGCCGGCAATCGGCACGTTGTTGTCGCGCGCCAGTTCGATCAGCGCCGGCATGTCCGTGGTCAGGTGCGGGGCGCCGTTCGCGTAAGGGACTCCCAGTTTCAACGCGGCGTAAGCGTAGATCTGGCTGGCGGAAATCTCCGGGTCGTTTTTCTGCAGTCCGCATTCGAAGTCTTTCAAGGTGGCGTGCACGGCGGCAGGCTCGTGGAAGACCTCGGTGGAACCGCACCAGATCATGACCGTGCGCTCGACGCCGGTCCGCGCCTGGAACTGCCGGATGTCGTCCATCACCATCTCGGCGTAGTCCATTTTGGATCCGCCGGTCTTCACGTTCGGACCATTCAGCCGCTTCACGAAGTTCTGGTCGAACACCGCCTTCATCGGCTTCACGGCGGAAAGCGGTTCCTTCAGTTGTTCCAGTAGCGCCGGTTCCAGCACGCCGGCCTTCACGGCCGCTTCGTACGCGTTATCTTCGAAAATATCCCAGCATCCAACTTGCAGGTCTTCCACGCTGGCGAGCGGCACAAAATCGCGGATGGCCGGGCTCCGGCCTTCCGTGCGCTTCCCCAGCCGGATGGTTCCCAATTGAGTCAGGGAGCCTATTGGCTTCCCCAGACCGCGCTTCATAGCTTCGAGCCCCGCAATGAACGTCGTCGTGACGGCGCCCATACCTGGGACTAAAACACCCAGTTTGCCCCGTGCGGGCGCAATTTGGACGTTATCGGGATTGGGCAAAATCGGTCTCCTTTGGGTCGAAATGCTATAATACCAACTCCATGCGCGACCGTGCGACGGCTACACTTACTACCGTTGTCGTTGACGATGAACAGCTGGCCTGCGACGAACTTTCCTACCTGCTTAAGGACTTCCCCGAAATCGAGCTTATCGCTACTGGTTCCAACGGTTTAGAGGCTGTCGAACTGATCCGGAAGCTGGAGCCCGACATGGTGTTTCTGGACGTACACATGCCGGGGTTGGATGGGCTGGGAGTCGTCCGAAGGCTGAGGGAGAAGGATACGGACCTTCCGCATTTCATCTTCCTGACGGCGTACGACCAGTATGCGGTCGAGGCGTTTCGGCTGGAGGCCATGGATTACATCCTCAAGCCGGTGGAAAAAGGGCGGCTGGCGGAAACCATCGAACGCGCCCGCCGGGCGATCCAGGACAGGAAAAGCCCCGAAATCGCGGAAGCGCCCAAAGGCGCGCCCCAGACTCCGCGCAACAAACTGCTGGTGCGGTCGAATAACCGGCACTTCATCGTGGATGCCGCCGATCTGATCTATGCCACCATCGACGACGGCTTGATCACGCTGGTCACCACCAGCCTGGAAGGCCACTCTACGTACCGCACAATCGAGGATTTGCAGGCCAACCTGGACCGCGACCTCTTCTGGCGGGTGCACCGCTCTTACCTCGTCAACATCAACAAGATCAAAGAAGTGGTGCCGTGGTTCAAGTCCAGCTACCAGTTGCGCATGGACGATCGGAAGCATACGGAAGTCCCGGTGAGCCGGGTACAGACCCGGCGCCTGCGCGAACTATTCAAGCTCTAACCCGGCCCGCCGGTGGCGACGGCGCCGCTCCCGCGCTCGTAGACATTGCCGGGAGTGCCGCAGTTCAACACGAGGGGGGTGCCCGAGGGCAGCGGGTCCGGCATGCGGATGTTCACCTGGTAAATCCCGATCATCCCGGGCGCCAGCCCGGCGAACGGAACGTCGAGCATCTGCCCGTTCTCGGTCGAGTTCCCCTCGTAACAGGCGAACGGCCAGTTCAGCGGCGAAAGCGGGACCAACGGTGTCACGAGGCCGGTCGGGACCGAGGGCGTGACGCCGCCCAGCCCCAAAGCGTATACGGTGACGACTTCTCCGGGCGTCGCCGGCGAGTCCCGCGTAACCAACCCGTTGAAATCCTGATGAATGACAATCGTGCTGGCCGTGCTGTCCTGGAAAAGGTAGGGACTACGACCGGAGATCGGGATATCGACGGAGCAGCCCTGGAACGGCGAACCGTGGTTGACGGTGAGCGTGGCGGTGGTACCCGGAGCGGCTTCGAAAGGAACCTGGAACCAGATCCCGGTTGGCGACGCGATCAGCAGCGGAAGCGGCCTGCCGTTCATTAATAGCTGCGTGCCTGCCAGCGTGTCCGGCAGCGGGGCGGAAGCGGTTTCCGTGGACGCGGCGAGCCCGGTCCCCTCCAGCAAATAGAGCGACCCGGGCGCCAGGAAAGCGATCCCGGCAGTGGAGGGCGGGATGCCCGGAGAACAGGTCGGGGTTATGCCGATCAGTTCGCGAAGTTCACCGTCGGTCAAATCCATTGAGACGATCCGGCCGCCGGTGAAAACGACCACGGTCCGCCCATCGCCGGAAAAGGCGGTTTCGGTGATGTCCTGGGGGAAGTTGCTTAACTCCCTCCGATTCCCGCCGTCGGGCTGAATGCTCCAGACTTGGACCGGTTGCCCGGGCTGCGGCGCGCTCAAGTACACGACGAGGCCGCCATCGTTGCTGATGGATGAGCCAAAAACAGGTGACGACCAGAACTCGATGGGACGGCTCGCCAGAACGACATCCCGGCCAGTGGAGATCTCGAATCCCCGCAAGTCGGCCGTTGTACCCGTGGCGGCCTCGTAAACCACCCAGGTACCCGCGTCGTTGAGGATGGCCGATTTCGCCGGCACAGCGGTGGCGAGTTTGCTCGAGGATTGCGGCGTCCAGAGCATCAGCGAACCGGTCTGGGAGTTCAGCAGGAGGGCCGTTCCGGCGCTCGTCAGAGCCTGCCTCCTGGCCGAAGGGGGCAGCGGAACCTGGACCGTAGTCCCGGCCTGGAGATCGTAATACTGGATCACCGCCGGCTGGAGCGGGATGCCACAGCAGGACGCCGGGGACGCCAGGTAGCTCATGACGAAGCGGCCGTTGCGGCTGATCTGCGCCTCGCCCTTCAGCGACTGGCCGTAGGGCGCCCCGTCCAGCAGGAGAAAAGAGTTGCTGGTGGAGGGAAACGTGATGCAGGCGCTGCCGCCGCCGCAGTTGTCGTATACGGTATAGGAGAACAGGCGATTGTCCGCGCTGATCTGCGGGTTGCCCTGGGAGTAGGCATGATAGGGAAGCGGATTGAAGCCCGACGGAGTGGTCACGCGCTCGATGGCGCCGTTGGCACTGTTGGCAACCCGGTAAATCGCGGAGCCGTCAGGCAGACTCTGCGAGGCCTCGGAAACGAGCCGGAGGCTGGTGGCGAAGTAGACCTGCGAACCGTCGTCCGTCACCGCCAGATTACTGAACTGCCCCTGGGCACACGCGGCCATCGCCAGAAGCGCAACCGGGAGCTTCAGAGAAAAAGGTCCCATATCTGATTCTAAGACCCACGCTCGGGGTTTTCACCTACACCCCTTGAATAATTCTCAATGCGCTGCGGCGGCCCTGGCCGATTTCAGGAATTCCAGAATTCTTCGATCGACCTCGGCCGCCTGGACAAACGTCAAATCGTGGCCGGCGCCGGGCAGAATCGCAGCGGTAGCTCCCGGCGCCACCCGTTTCAGGCGGCTCACCGCCTTTTCCGCGGAGTAGATCACTTCATGCTCGCCTACCAGGAACAGGACCGGCGCCTTCAGGCTGCTCCACTCCCGGTCCGTCAACACCGGCGGGAACGGAAGATTCCGCCGCTGGCCGCTCCCCATGGTCGTGGACAACATTTCGGTGGTTTCGCCCGCCCACTCGGGGCTCTTGCGAACCATGTCCGCGAACATCCAGCGAACCAGTGGCGGCAGACACGTGCGCCTGGCCGCGGCGGCCATAAGCAGGCGCAACAGGGTCCACGCCTTGATTCTCAGAATGGTGTTCCCCGGCGCCAGGAGGACGAGTTTATTAATTCTCCGGGGAAAACGCACAGCATACTGGGCCGCCAGTGCTCCGCCGTAAGAAAGTCCGGCCAGGTTGATGCCGTTGCCCAGTCCCAGGCCGTCGAATAGCTCATCCATCCAGGCGAGAAGATCCTCGATAGAGCGGATGGGCCGGCTGCAGATGCTTTTGCCGATTTCGCCGATCTGGTCTACCGCAAAGGTCCGGCACTCGGCGGAAAGTTCCCGGACGTTCGGCGCCCACATCAGCGAAGTGGTCCCCGCGCCGTGCAAGAGGACGAGAGGCGGCGCATTCGCCGGACCAGTGATGCGGACAAAGGTCTGCCCGTACGCCGTCGGAACGGTTCGTGTTTGCGAAGCGGCCGGCCACTGCCGCGCGGCCAGCGAATCGAAGTATGCGAAACATCGATCCCTCACCGCCTCGGATCGGTAGGGAAAGTACGGAGACGCTTCCATGCCTCACCCCCAAACAGCCGGCGCCTGCCGTTCGGGCGGGGAGACTGTCACGCCAGACCGTCGCGCGAGCCGGTGCCCACGAATTGAGACACCGGCGCCAGGCGGCGGGTTCCCCACCTGGGCATCAATCGTTGCGCCGGTAGAACGCTTCCGTCAGCTCGTAAATGTTCCGCTCCGGCCTGGCGGAGGCGAGTCCCTGGAGGATGCCCCGCCGGTCCCCTTCGCAACGTTCCTGACCGAGTTTGAACTTGCCTTCCAACAACTCGATTTCCATTTCGAAGCCGATGATGCCGGCGATCATCCCGGCCAGGTATGCATCTTGCAGTTTCGCCACGTCGTAAGCGTTTCCGCCGGTGCCCTCGAATCTGTGAACCAGCTTCGTCACGAGCCCCTGCAACACCGCTCGATCTTCCACCGCCTTCAACCTGCCCGTAGCGTGCACCACCGCGAAATTCCAGGTGGGCACGGCTTCGGGCTTCGTATACCAGGTGGGCGAGATGTAGGAATGCGGTCCGCGAAATACGACGACCGCGGGCTGACTGCCGTCGAACGCCCCGGCCTGTTCGTTGTGGCGCGCCATATGGCCGAGGAGCGTTCCGTACTTCCCGGCGGCACGATCCAGAAGAACGGGAATGTGGGTGATGCGGATCGACGGCCCGGCGGTCACCAGATCGGCAAACGGGAATTCGTCCATGAAATCGTGCAGGAACCGGCGGTCCTCCACGAGGTGTGGCTTGGGGATGTAAAGCGATCCCTGCGGTCCCTCTGGGCGTGGTTTCATGGTGCGCTCGCTATTGGTTCAGACTATGGTATCGTGGCGCGCCGTCCGTGCGCTTCTGTACGGGCAGAACCGCGCCCGTGCCATTCGATCCCGTAGATGGCTACTCTTTAGAGGGAGGAGGGCGCAATGGAGTATCGCAAAATAGGATCTCTCGAGGTCACGACGATCGGGATCGGCTGTAATAATTTCGGCTGGCGCATCGACGCGGAAGCTACCGCCGCGGTGGTGGACGCCGCCATCGCGAACGGCATCAACTTCTTCGATACAGCGGATGTTTACGGGTCCGGCCAGAGCGAGGAGTATCTCGGCCGGGCGCTCGGCACCCGCCGGAAAGAAGTGGTGATCGCGACCAAGTTCGGCATGAAGATGGACGAACAGCGGCTCGGCGCAAAGCCGGATTACGTCAAGCGCGCGGCGGCCGACAGCCTCCGCCGGCTCGGGACCGGGTACATCGACCTTTATCAACTGCACCGCCCCGATCCGAACACACCGATCGCGGAAACGCTGGAGGCCATGAACGACCTCGTTCGGGAGGGCAAGGTGCGGGAGATCGGGTGCTCCAACTTCTCCGACGCGCAACTGCGCGAGGCTGCCGCGGCCGTGAAGCCCGGCGCCGCCCGCTTCGTGAGCGTGCAGAACGAGTACAGTTTGATGAAGCGCGAACCGGAACAGGGGGTACTCCAGGAGTGCGCGCGCCTCGGGATGGCATTTCTCCCCTACTTTCCACTGGCGAGCGGGTTGCTCACCGGAAAGTACCGCCGCGGGTCTCCGCCGCCGGCGGGAAGCCGCGGCGCGGCCGGATTTGGTCCCAAAATGTTTTCGGAGGAACATCTGGCCATGGCGGAATCACTGCGCGAATTCGCCGCGTCGCGCGGCCATTCGCTGCTCGAACTGGCATTTTCCTGGCTGCTCGCGCGCCCGGTGGTGGCCTCGGTCATCGCCGGAGCAACGTCTCCCGAACAGGTCCGCGCCAACGCCGCCGCCGGCAATTGGCGCCTTTCGGCCGCCGACCTGGAAGAGGTGAACAGCCTCATCGCGGTTCGCAGTTGAGGTAACGGGAGAAGCGCGATTTTCAACGCACCTTTGCGCACAATCGGCCAACCCTGCCGGGTCCTACACTCGAATCAGGAGGGGAAGATCAATGCCATTGGAAATAGCGGAAGTGACCCCGGCGCGGATTTTTCTGCAGCCGGTGGCCGCTCCATCGATTCTTGGCCTGTACGGCTTCGCCGGAGCGACTTTCATGGTCGCAGCCTATCTGGCAGGGTGGTACGGGCAGCCTTATACGATTCTTTTCCTGGCGCCGTTCGCGGCCCTGTTTGGGGGTGTCGCACAATTTCTCGCGGGCATGTGGGCTTTTAGGGCCCGCGACGGCCTGGCTACCGCGATGCACGGCCTGTGGGGCTCGTTCTGGATTGCGTTCGGAGTTTTGAGCCTCGGTTTTGCGTTGTCCGGGCGTCCGCTGCCCGCCGGATTATTCCCGGCGCTCGGCTACTGGTTCATCGTCCTGGGCGCCATCACCTGGATGGGTGCATGGGCAGCGCTGGCCGAGAATCTCTCTTTGTTCCTGGTGCTCGCGTTCCTGGCTACCGGTTCGACCCTGGAGGCGATCGCACGGCTGTCGGGCGCCGTTGGAGCCCTGCAGATGGCTGCCGGATACGCGTTCCTGATTTCGGCGTTCGTCGCGTTTTATACCGCAACCGCGCTGATGCTGGAGGAGAGTTTCGGACACGCGGTTCTCTCGCTCGGTAAGTTCAAGAACGCGCGGCAACAGCCTCCGATCACGGTGGGAGGCGGCGAGCCAGGCGTCATTCGCGGGCAGGCGCTGAACCTGACTCCGGCGAACCAGCCTCACTGACGCCCCCGAACCGGATCACCACGGAGACGCGGCGGTTTCGCGGATCGGCCGGATCGGGATACATCTGCTTCTGATCGCCGAATCCGCGGACTTCCGTGACCTGCTCCGGGCGGACGCCATACTGATGAAGCAGGCGGCGCGCCGCGTTGGCGCGGTCCGCGGAAAGTTCCCAGTTGCCGTAGCCGCTCGACGGGACCGCGTTCCGGAATGGACGGGAATCGGTGTGGCCTTCGATCACCAGGCGGTTGTCGAGCTGCGAGAGTTCGCCGGCAAGCACCTGAAGCAGATCGCGCCCGGCCTCCGCGGGCTCGGCGCTGCCGGTGATGAAGAACAGACCCTGCTCCGTTTCCAGGAGGTCCAGCCTCAGCCCTTCCCCCGTGACGCTGAATTGAACGTTGCTGCGGATCCGCTGATATTCGGGAAGCTTCCGCAATGCCTGCTGTAATTGCTCGCGGATATCCTTCACGCTGCGCGCGCTGACCCGCAAACCTTCGCCGGAATTGGCGGGGCCGGCTCCGAGCCGCTGCGTGTAGCCGCGTGGATCGCGGAAATACCCGGAGACCGACTTCTTCACCGCGGTGGAACTGTTCATCAGCCAGAGCACGATGAAGAGGGCCATCAGGGCCGTGACAAAATCGGCGTAGGCGACTTTCCACGCGCCTCCGTGGGAGCGCTGAAAGACGCGGGCTTGTGCGACGCGGAACGGGGCGGACCCGTGGGTTTCAGGCGGCGCCGGCTTTGGGCTCATGAGTTTCCTGGGCGGCTCCGCCCTGCTGATTCGGTTGCGGGACCGCGGGTACCTGGGCATCGCGGCGGATGGTGGTCTCGAGATCCAGGAACGTAGGCCGCAATTCGACCGGGATCGACCGCCGGGCGTACTCGACCGCCAATATCGGCGAAGCGCCGCGCGCAAAAGCGACGATCGCAATCCGCAGCACCTGGAGGAACTGGGTCTGCGCCTCGCTCAGGTTTTCCAGCCGGGCGGCGACGGGCCCAACCACCCCGTAACACAGCAGAATCCCAAGGAAGGTCCCGACCAGCGCCGCCGCCACCTTCTCCCCGATGGTTTCGGGAGCCCCGCCGATCGCCTGCATCGTGATCACGACCCCGAGGACGGCCGCCACGATTCCCAGCCCCGGCAATGCGTCCGCCACGGCGCTGAGGGCGCGTACCGGCTCGTAATTGCCGCGGCGCTGGACGTCGATGTCCAGATCCATGAGGAGGTCGATTTCGTGCGGCCCGCTCGCGCCGATCACGAGCATGCGCAGGGTGTCGCAAACGAAGTCGCGCACCGGAGCATTCGCCAGGAAGTCCGGGTGGTTGGCAAAAATCGAGCTCCTGGCGGGCTCTTCCACGTGAGACTCGAGCGCGGCCATGCCGTGCGCCCGCTGGGAGTACACGAAGACCTCATAGAGCATCCGCAGGTGGCGGAGAAATGCCTCGCGGTCCGGACCGGGCGCCCGGATCGTGGCGGCTACTCCACGGAGCATCTTCCGGATCACCGAGGGCGGGTTGGACACCAGCACGATCCCAATGCCGGAACCTCCGATGATCAGCAACTCGGCCGGTTGCAGGAGTACCCAGGGGTTGCCTCGCTCCAGGAGGTACCCGCCGAATACCGCCGCAAACACCAGGAGCATTCCGGCCAGGGCGAGCATAGAAGAAACATATCGGCCGGGTACGGACAATCGTGAGCCGCGTCCGTTTGGCGACATCGGTTGCGGGCGTGCAGCCTCTCCGGTATGGCTAAGTCGATGAACCGGCGCGAATTACTGGGCGGACTCTCCGCTTTGGGAGGCTCGGTGCTCCATGCGCAAACCCGCGATGTTCCGCGCCGCACCCTGGGACATACGGGCGAGCAGGTTTCCGCCCTGGGCTTGGGTGGATTTCACATCGGCCAGCCGGCGCTGACGGACGACGAGGCGGTCCGCATCATCCGCGCGGCCATCGACGGCGGTATCACCTTCATGGACAACTCATGGGACTACAACGGCGGGCAAAGCGAGATCCGGATGGGCAAGGCGCTGCGCGACGGTTACCGGCAGAAGGTGTTCCTGATGACCAAGATCGACGGGCGCAACAAGCAGGCCGCCGCCCGGCAAATCGACGAATCCCTGAAGCGGCTCCAGACCGACCACGTCGATCTGCTACAGCATCACGAAGTGATCCGCTACGAAGACCCGGACCGCATCTTCGCCCCCGATGGCGCCATGCAGGCGTTCGAGGAAGCCAGGAAAGCGGGCAAGGTGCGATATATCGGCTTCACCGGCCATAAGGACCCCCGAATTCACCTCTACATGCTGCAGGTGGCGGCCCAACACGCATTCCGGTTCGACACGGTGCAAATGCCGCTGAATCCCATGGATGCGCATTACCGCAGTTTCCAGCACCTGGTATTGCCGGAGCTGGTGAGGCGGAACATCGGCGTGCTGGGGATGAAGAGCATGGGGAGCGGCGTCCTGCTGAAGAGCGGGGCCATCAAGCCGCTGGAGTGCCTGCATTACGCCATGACGCTACCGGCATCGGTGGTCATCACCGGGATCGACAGTCCGCGGATCCTGGAACAGGCGTTCGAAGCCGCCCGCACCTTTCAGCCCATGTCGGCGCAGCAGGTTTCAGCCCTGCTGGCAAGGACTAAGAACGCCGCCCGGGACGGCCAATACGAGCTGTTCAAGACGACGACGGTTTTCGATTCCACCGCGCACCACCCAGAGTGGCTCGGCGGCGAATCGCCCGAAACCAGGCAGCTTGCGCCCGACATGACTTAGGCGCTCCTGCGGGACCGCGCCGGACGTCAAACTCCGGCTTCCGCCCTCGCCCGAAAAGCCTGGCCTGGAGCCCGGGGGCGGCAGGCGTGGACGCCTGCACCACCGGGGAAGCGATAGAGCTATCCCTGCTAAAATAGTTCTTAGGCTCCCCCGAAACATCTACCATGAAATTTGGCGTCATTGTCTTTCCCGGAAGCAACTGTGACCACGACGCGTTTTACGCGACCAGTCACAACCTCGGGCAGAAAGCGGAGTACATCTGGCACGACTCCAGCGATTTGGGTGGCGCGGATGCCGTCATCCTGCCCGGAGGGTTTTCTTACGGCGATTATCTGCGCTGCGGAGCGATCGCGAAATTCTCCCCCGTCATGCAGGCCGTGAAGCGCTTTGCGGCGGATGGCGGCCTGGTGATGGGAATCTGCAACGGGTTCCAGATCCTGGTGGAGTGCGGGTTGCTGCCAGGCGCCCTTATCCGCAACCGGAGCCTGAAGTTCATCTGCCGCGACGTGCACCTGCGCGTGGAAACCGCCGACTCGCCGTTCACCTCGGCGGCGCACAAGAGTGAAATCCTGCGTATGCCCATCGCCCATGGCGAAGGCTGCTACTTCGCCGACGACCGCACGCTCGACGAACTGGAAGCCGAGGACCGCGTCCTCTTCCGCTACCTGGATAACCCCAACGGTTCGCTGCGCGACATCGCGGGCATCCTCAACCGCGAGCGCAACGTGATGGGGATGATGCCGCATCCGGAGCGCGCCACCGAGCCACTGATGGGCTCGAGCGACGGCCTCACGATTTTCGAATCGGTCCTGCGGACGGCGGTGCGCGCATGAGCACCGCAACCACGATCACCGCGGAACTGATCGCGCAGCATCAGCTCACGCCGGACGAGTACCAGAAGATCGTTTCCATCCTGGGCCGCGAGCCGAGCTACACGGAACTCGGCATCTTCAGCGTGATGTGGAGCGAGCACTGTTCCTACAAAAGCTCGCGCGTGCACCTGAAGAAGCTGCCGACGCGCGGCAAGCTGGTGGTGCAGGGCCCGGGCGAGAACGCCGGCATCATCGACATCGGCGGCGGGTACGTCATCGCCTTCAAAATCGAATCGCACAACCACCCGAGTTTCATCGAACCCTTCCAGGGCGCGGCGACCGGGGTGGGCGGCATCCTGCGCGACATCTTCACGATGGGCGCGCGGCCGGTCGCGGTGCTCGACTCGCTCCGTTTCGGCAGGCTGGACGACCCGGAAACGGGCGCGCGCAACCGGCGCATTCTGAGCGGCGTGGTCTCCGGGATCGCGCACTACGGCAATTGTTTCGGCGTGCCGACCGTGGGCGGCGAGGCCATTTTCGAACCCTGCTACGACGGCAATCCGCTGGTGAACGTCTTCGCCCTTGGGGTTTGCCGCAAAGAAGACGTGTTTTACGCCAAGGCCGCGGGCGTCGGCAACCCCGTGATTTACGTGGGCGCGCGCACCGGGCGCGACGGCATCCACGGGGCCTCCATGGCCAGCGCGGAGTTCACCGAGGAATCCAAGCAGAAGCGTCCCAACGTGCAAATGGGCGATCCGTTCATGGAGAAGCTCCTGCTCGAAGCCTGCCTGGAAGCCATGAAAACCGGCGCGATTGTCGGCATTCAGGACATGGGCGCCGCCGGGCTCACCTGCTCGACCTGCGAGATGGGCAGCCGCGGCGAAGTTGGAATCGAGATCGAACTCGATCGCGTGCCGCAGCGCGAGACCGGCATGACTCCATATGAGGTCATGCTTTCCGAATCGCAGGAGCGCATGCTGCTGGTGGCCGACAAGGGCCGCGAGCAGGAAGTCTTCGACGTCTTCCGCAAATGGGGCCTGGAGGCGGTGGAGATCGGGGTGGTTACCGGCGACGGACGCCTGCGCGTCAGGCACCACGGCCGGATCGTGGCCGACATTCCCAATCGCGAGCTCGCCGACGAAGCGCCGCTGTATCACCGTCCTTATACCCAGCCGATGCGGCGCGCGCCGATGGAGGCTCCGCCAATGCCGGCCGCCGATGTGCAGGCAGCCCTGCCCGAACTGCTGGCGGCCCCCGACATCTGTTCGAAGCGCTGGATCTGGCAGCAGTACGATTACCAGGTCCGCACCAACACCGTGTCCGGTCCCGGGTCGGATGCCGCTATTATCCGGATCAAGGAAACCGGCACTTCGGTGGCGATGTCGCTCGACGGCAACGGCCGCTACTCCTATCTTTCGCCGCGGGAAGGGGCGAAACTGGCGGTGGCGGAAGCCTGCCGCAATCTTTCGATTACGGGCGCGCAGCCCGTGGCCGCGACCAATTGCCTGAACTTCGGAAACCCCGAGCGCCCCGAGATCATGGCGCAGCTGGTGGAGGCGATCGAAGGCATGTCCGACGCCTGCCGCTTCTTCGACACCCCGATCACCGGCGGCAACGTCAGCCTCTACAACGAAACGCTGGGCGAGGGAATCTATCCCACGCCGGTCCTGGGGATCGTCGGCCTGATGAATACCGACACGCCCATCCCGTCCACGTTCCAAACCGTCGGCCGCACCGTGGTGCTGCTCGGCGGTGTGGGGACCAGCGACGACACACGCTTCGGTGGCACCGAGTATGCCAAGGAGATCATCAAACAGCTCTGGGGATTGCCGCCCGCGCTCGACTTGGAATACGAGCAGCGCGTGCAGTACGCCATGCGCCGGATCGTCGAAGAGGGGCTGGCGGAATCGGCCCACGACCTGAGCGACGGCGGCCTCGGAGTGGCCCTGGCCGAATGTTCCTTCGGCCCCGCGGAGATCGGCGCGCAGATCGATCTCGGGAGCAACCTGCGGCCGGAAGTGCTGATGTTCCACGAGGCTCCCTCGCGCATCCTGATCTCGACCACCGATCCCAAACGCGTGGCCGCGATCGCGAAAAAATTCGAGGTGGAGGCCCCGGCGGTGGGGGTTACAATCGAAAAGGGGATCGAGGTCCGGCAGCGTAATGTGACGCTCGGATCCTGGGACATTGCGGCACTCAAAGCGGCGTACGACGGGGCTCTCGAAACGTATGTTCGATAAATTCCACGAGGAGTGCGGGGTGGTCGCCATCTATGGCCATCCGGAAGCGGCCAAGCTGGGGTATCTCGGGCTCTACGCATTGCAGCATCGCGGGCAGGAGAGCGCCGGCATCTGCACCACCGGCGGCGACGAGATCTACATTCATAAATCCATGGGGCACGTGGCCGACATCTTCACCAGCGACGTGCTGGCCACCCTCCCCGGCGATAAAGCGATCGGGCATACACGTTATTCGACGGCAGGCGATACCGTACTGCTCAACGCGCAGCCGTTTTCGGTGGCCTGCAACAAGGGCCGGGTGGCGATCGCCCACAACGGCAACATCACTAACGCCGCGGAGTTGCGCACGCACCTCGAGCGCCGCGGCGCGATCTTCCAGGCATCGAGCGACACCGAGGTGATCCTGCACCTGGTGGCGCACTCCTCGGAGCGCACCCTGGCCGGCGCCCTGCGCGACGCCCTGCTGCAACTGGAAGGCGCTTTCTCGTTGGTTTTCCTGGCTCAGGACCGCATCATCGTGGCTCGCGATCCGCACGGCTTCCGCCCGCTGGCCGTCGGCGAAATGGAAGTATCCGGCGGCCGCAAGTGCTTCGTGTTCGCGTCGGAAACCTGCGCCTTCGACCTGATCGGCGCGGTGTACCTGCACGATGTGGATCCCGGCGAAATGGTGATGGTCGGGCCGGAGGGCCTGACGCGCGAGCATTGGGCTCCGGCACAATCGCGCGCGCAGTGCGTTTTCGAACACGTCTATTTTTCGAGGCCGGATTCGATCGTGTTCGGCCGCTCGGTGGAGGAATCGCGCGAGCAGCTTGGCCGCTTCCTGGCGCGCGAATGTCCCGCGGATGCCGACCTCGTCGTGCCGGTGCCCGATTCCGGAGTGGCGGCGGCGATCGGCTATTCGGACGAGTCCGGGCTGCCGTTCCGCCAGGCGCTGATCCGCAACCACTACGTGGGCCGCACGTTCATCGAGCCCTCCCAGGCGATCCGCGATTTCGGAGTCAAGCTGAAGCTCAACCCGGTGCGCCACCTGCTGCAGGGGAAGCGCGTCATTTTGGTGGACGATTCGATCGTACGGGGCACCACCAGCCGGAAGATCGTCCGCATGGTCCGGCAGGCCGGGGCGCGCGAGGTGCACCTGCGGATTTCCTGCCCGCCGACGGTCTCGCCGTGCTTTTACGGTGTGGACACGCCCACCAAGGCTGAACTCATCGCCTCCAGCCACAGCACCGAAGAGATCCGCCGTTTCGTGGAGGCCGATTCGCTCGGCTATCTTTCGATCGGCTCGCTGCGGAAGGCCGTGGACGACGACCGGCGCCACGAGTACTGCTATGCCTGCTACACGGGCGATTATCCGACCGAGCTGATCAATATCGAGCAACTGGTCGCCGCCCGCCAGAAACGCCACGGATGAGCCTTTCCCTTGACGGAAGAACCCTGACCATTGCCGATACCTGTACCGTCGCCCTGGAGCGCGCGTCGGCAACCGCAATCGCCAGAGAAGCGACCGTGCGGATGGAGGCATCGCGGAGCCAGGTGGAGCGGATGGCCGCGGGCGACGATCCGATCTACGCCGTCAATACCGGAGTCGGCCTGCTGGCGGACGTGCGCATCCCGCGCGGCGACCTCGATCAGTTGCAGCGGAACGTGATCCGTTCCCATGCGGCCGGCGTCGGCGAACCGCTGCCGCGAGAAGTAGTGCGCGCCATGATGCTGATCCGCGCCAACGTGCTGGCGATGGGGTTTTCCGGCATCCGGCCGCTGGTCGCGGAGCGGCTTTGCGATTTCCTGAACGGCGGCGTCACCCCCGTAGTGCCCTCGCAGGGCAGCGTGGGGGCTTCGGGCGACCTGGCTCCGCTGGCGCACATCGCGCTGGTGCTGATCGGCGAAGGCGAAGCCGAATTCGAAGGCGCCGTGCTCCCGGGTGCGGAGGCCCTGCGGCGAGCAGGGGTCGAGCCCATCGCATTGCAGCCCAAGGAAGGGATCAGCCTCATTAACGGCACGCAGGCGATGCTTGCCATCGGCTGCCTGGAACTGGAAGCCGCCGAACGGCTGGCGAACACCGCCGACGTGATCTGCGCCATGACGCTCGACGGGCTTCGCGGCACCCCGCGGGCTTTCGACGCGCGAATTCATGACGCGCGTCCGCAGGCGGGTCAGCGGGAGAGTGCGGCCCGGCTGCGGCGCCTGCTCGAAGGCAGCGAAATCCGCCAATCGCATGTCGGCTGCCGGCGCGTTCAGGACGCCTATTCGCTACGGTGCGCGCCGCAGGTCCACGGCGCCGTGCGGGATACCTTGGCTGAGGCGCGCCGCGTGTTCACGATCGAGCTGAACTCCGCCACGGACAACCCGTTGGTTTTCGAAGACGGCATCCTCTCCGGCGGCAACTTCCACGGGGAGCCGCTGGCTTTTCAGCTCGATTTTCTGTCGATCGCGCTATCCGCCCTGGCGGGCATCTCCGAACGGCGCATCGATCGCCTGGTGAACCCGGCGCTGAACGAGGAACTGCCGCCCTTCCTGGCGGGCCATGCCGGCCTGGAATCGGGACTGATGATGGCGCAGGTCACCGCCGCCAGCCTGGTGGCGGAGAACCGGGTGCTGGCGCATCCCGCCTCCACCGGGTCCATCACCACCAGCGGCAACAAAGAAGACTTCGTCAGCATGGGGATGACCTCGGCGGTGAAGTTCCAGCGGGTGGTTCGCAACACCCGCAATGTCCTGGCGATCGAGGCTTTGGCCGCATGCCGGGCCCTGGACCTGCTGGCGCCCCTTGGTACGAGTCCGGCGCTCGAAGAGATTCGCCGGCGCATTCGCGCCGTTTCGCCTCCTATTGAAGGCGACAGGCCCTTCTACCGCGATATGGCGGCCATCGAGAGACTGGTCGCCGCGGGCGATCTTCAGGTGCAGTAGACCGCCACCGAGGTGATGGCGCGGTACCCCATGCGTTCGTAAAGGTGCAGCCCGGCCGGAGTCGATTGCAGAATCGTCGCCTCCACCCCGTGCGTTTTGCGCGCATCTTCGAGCGCGAACCGCATGACCGCCTCTCCGTAGCCCTGGCGCTGATGCCCGGGCAGGGTCGCTACGTTATAGACACCCGCCGCACCGCTGCCCATCACTACCGCGGCAGTCGATACCGGCAGGCCGCTTGCGTATCCCACGTAAGCGGCAAACCCGTCCCAGACCGCATCGCTGTTGAACACCTCGGAAAACCAGGTGTGCGGGACGTGGAAGCAG
Organism: Bryobacterales bacterium; assembly: GCA_963796485.1. Lineage (GTDB taxonomy): Bacteria > Acidobacteriota > Terriglobia > Bryobacterales > Bryobacteraceae > CAWCDJ01. The sequence goes on along the minus strand of CAWCLV010000001.1, from coordinate 215,689 downwards.
AGGGAACCGATGGTACAGAACGCCTCGCGAGTGGCGGAGTCGCAGACGCGCCGGATTTCGAGGTTCGGCAAGCTCTTGACAGGGGAAAGGATCCGCTCGGCGACCATACCGGGCAGCGTGACGGAGTGCCTTAGCCCGTGTCTCTGGAACAGCGAGCGGGAACGCCGCCGGGTGCGCTGATCCATCCAGTCCTCGCAGACCCAGCAGGCCCATTCCTGTCCCCGCGATTGAAAATGCAGGGCCGCCAGGAGGATCCGCTGGGACAGTTCGGATTCCATGGAGACCGGAGCCGAAATGAAGGAAGCGTTGAACATCTGGAACGTCACGGCGGCGGATGCAATGCTCATCCCCGGCAGTTCCCGCAACTCTCCCGCCGGGCGGCTCGCCGCGATCACACGGAACGATTCCCTGAGGTTGTCGGCCACGGTCTGGAACGTCACTACCTTCAGTATGGCAGGAGAGCTCCAGGCTGGTCCCTGAGGTTGCCACCCGGTTGTGCGTTCCTCCCATGGTTAGCAGGACCGTTAACCGGGATTCTCCGTAGGTGCCGGCGTAAAGAAAACGGGCCGCTGATCAGTCTTGAGCACCGGAGGATTACAGCCCCCAGGCGGGCCCCAGCTTTATGCGAATTCGCCGGCGTTGCAAACCCCGAAGACAACGGATGAAGGGCGCGGAAACTCTAGAGTTCACCCTGGTTTTCCTGCCCATGATGGCCATGATCATTCTGTTTCTCGATGCGGGCTGGGCCATATTCGTGAAGTCCACCCTGGAGTACGCGGTGCGAGCCGCCGTCCGCACGGGCATAACGATAACCGGCACACAGGCGTCGGGGGCCGGATCGGATCTTACCTCGATTGTAAAAGGCATCGTTCAGCAGAAGTCGCTGGGGCTTCTCCGGGGCACGTCCGGGCTTGCGCACATCAAAGTTCACTATTTCCAACCACCGCCGGAAGGATCCTCGGCAGCGCCGGTGGACGTATCGACGCAGACCTGGGGCAACACGCCCCTGTACATCATGCAGGTTTCGGTGGAGGGGTTCACCCTGGCGGCGCTGGTGCCGCGAATCTATGGTTCCGGCCAGGGGGTAGATGCGTCGGGAACCTTGATCACGGCTGTTGCCTCCGACCTCATCGAACCCTCCCGCGACGTGCCTCCCATCGGCACCGCTCCGTAGAAGGGAAAGAGATGCAGAAACAGAAAACACGCGGCGTCGCCATTCTCGAGTTTTCGTTAATTGCTGTGGTGCTGGTCCCGCTCACGCTCGGGACCGTATTCGTCGGGTTGAACATGCTTCGGGCCCTGCAGACCGTGCAACTCGCGCGCGACGCCGGCCACATGTACGCCCGGGGCGCTAACTTCGCGCAAACGGGAAACCAGACCACCCTGACCACGCTCGGCGCAGACATGGGGCTGACCACCTCGGCTACCACCAGCAAGGCACTGGTGATTCTATCCACGGTCACCTATGTCGACAAGGCGACCTGTGCCGCGGCGGGCAAGGTCGATGCGAGCGGCAATCCTCTCGGCTGCACCAATTACAGCCAGTGGGTGTTCACGCAGCGGATTTATGTCGGCAACACGTCGATGCGGACCAGTAACTTCGGCAGTCCGATAACATCCGGCTCGGGCAAAGTGACACTGGACGCAAACGGCAACGTCTCCCTGGCGGATCAGACCACGAATTCGAACGACGTGGCCACCTTCACCGGGATCAACCCGTATGCGAACGTGAACGGCTCAGTTTCCGGCCTGCCCTCGCGCGAAGTGATTTACATCGCGGAAGCCGCCAGCACCGGGCTCACGGTGAAGCCGTACGCGCCGAATCCGATTATGTACTCCTTCACGATGTTCTGAAACGAATGCGAGGAAACAGCGCTATGCGAATACCATTCTGGCGAAAGCGAGGGAAACGGGGCTCGGCAATGGTCCTCTTTACCCTCATGCTGCCTACGATGCTGATCCCTATGGCAGGCCTGGGGATCGATGCCACGATGCTTTATATCGTGCAGGCCAAACTTTCGGCCGCGGTAGACGGCGCGGCGCTGGGCGCCGGACGGCTTCTTGGGACGCCGGCCGACCCCAAGGAAATCGCGGGTGAGTTTCTAAAGGCCAATTTCCACGCGGACGGCACCGCCGGCTTCTGGAACGCGAATAACATCGTGCCGACCATCGACGTTACGCTCGGAACCACCAAGACGATCAAGGTCAACGCCACCGCCGACGTTCCGCTCCTGTTCGCCCAGATCTTCGGGTTCAAGAAGGCGACTGTGTCGGCGGCGGCGACCGCCACCCGGAAGGACTCTCGCGTCGTATGGGTGATCGACCGCTCGAACTCCATGAACCAGTCGGACGGCTCCGGCGGCACGGTGATCGGAGACGTGAAGTCCTTCACCACGGCTCACGTCCAGGACTTTACCTCCGGTGTGGACGAGGTAGGGCTTGTGGTGTTCGACGGCAGCGGTGTGGTGGGCTATCCGCCCGTCAGGCCGTGGGACCCCACCACCACGTCGGCTTCGACGGGAGGACCGGACACAGATTTCGCGAGTGGCAGCAGCACGGACATCCTGCACCAGATCAAGGCGATTAACGCCGCGTGGGGGACCGGTATGGCCGATGCCCTTTCGGTTGCTTACATCGAATTACAGAAAGCACACATGAAAGACGTTTTGCTGAAGGGTGTCGATGACAAGCTTAATTCGATTGTGCTATTCACCGACGGCGTCCCATCCGCCGTCACTCTATTTCCAAATAACCCGGCCAGTAGCAATGCCAACAACATCGTTCTGAGCTCGGGCTGCACCTATAAGGACATCACCAAGAACAATACGACACAGAAGATGTTCGGATATGCCGTCATCGGCGGACCGGCGTTCAGCGGCACAAATCAGGGGTATGGTCTATATGGCTTGGCTAGTCTCGACTCGGGTTCGGCATTGTCGTGGATGGCGAATGCCGGCGGGGATACCCAATATCCCAACCCTCAAACTCCGTACGCCGGGTGTACCAGCATAATGTCCAAGACCAACAGTAGCGTCAACTCCAGCCTTTTCAATTCTTTTTCCAAAATACCGGCATTGGATAAGTACGGGAATGCGTTGAACGGCTCGGGGTACAAGACGTCCCATATAGTCGGCGGGACCAAGGGGCTGACATCGATTTACACCGGCACGAATTTCAATGCCGCAAAACCGACGGACAGTTACCAGTGGGGACTGGCGATGTGGAATGCGGCCGACAGCGCGGCCCAGCGCATTCGTACGGACGCAGATCTTGCGAACCGGCCCGGCGACATGCAGAACATGTCGATCGAAATTTTCGCGATCGGCTATACCGGCACGGAAGGAACCGACGACGCCCTGCTGCGGCGGATCGCCAACGATAAGAGCGCGACCGGTTACGATCCCACGCAGCCGACCGGGCTCTACATTGGGGCAGGCGACAAGGACGCCCTGGCCGCCGCATTCGCCACGATTGCTTCCGCCATTCTCCGTTTGGCCCAATGATTATTTCGTCCCTGTGGCCTCGTAGATCGCTTGCAGTGGATGAGCCGGAGCCAGGCGAACACCGCCGCCGCGGGAACCCGGACATACCGGGTGACCGCGACCCGCGGCCATCGCAGGTACCCGTAGGGGAATTCCCCCAACCCGGCATTTGCCGGCGCGATCGGAAAAATGGCGGGGCTGAAAGCGAGCCGCTTCAGAACCCGGCGGGCCGCTGCGGGTCAGAGAAACGACGCCGGTCTGGCTGCGGCCGGGGAGCCGTGGCGGACTTGCCGGGAGTGGCAAGGTGCGGCTGGAAGCTCGCCGTCCCGATAGAGGATCGGACGCTTCCGCTCAACAGGAATAGGCCTCACCGCCCCGTGCCCAGAACAACAGGGCCTGCACCGTGCGGCGGGCGTTCTGGTCGCCGGACGATGTCTCCCGGACTTTCCGGTATACCCGGGTCAGCAACGCTCCGACGGTGCCGGGCCGGATTTCGAGGACCGAGCCGATCTCTTCATAAGAAAGCCCTTCGGCCCGCAGGCGCAGACACTCCAACTCCCGCAGCGTCAGGACGGTTTTCAATTCCCTGGCGGCTTCCGCCTGGAGCAGGTGGGCATCGGTTTGACTTGGAGCGGCGGCCCCCTCGGCCTCGGCGGCATCCACCTCGCGCCGCGCTTCCGCGCTGCTGAGCCGGTCCAGCAGGTGGTTGCGAAGGACACGGTAGAGCCACCCGCGCGGATTATCGATCGCGCGCCCGAGTCTCCGCTCCACAAAGTACTTCAGGAAGGCCTCCTGGACGGCATCCCGCGCCAGTTCCTCATCGCGCGAAATCGCTGCCGCATAACGCAACAGGCCGGGAGCGCACTCCTGGTGCAGTTGGACCAGTTCCTGTTCGATCGCAATCACCTGGTCCGATCGTATGGCCTGAGCTCCGCCGTTCCAATACTTCTTTGGTCATCACCCGGCCCTTAACCTTGAGCCAAATTCCTGATTCTGCTATCCTCAATAGGTTGAATTCATAATAAAAAGTCTTTCCCGGCCGCGCCTGGCCGGGCCTACCTGAGAGGTTCACATGTCAGGCCATTCCAAATGGGCCACCATTAAGCATAAGAAGGCGGCTTTGGACGCCAAGCGCGGAAAGACATTCACGCGCATCATTAAGGAAATCATGATCGCTGCCCGGAGCGGCGGCGATCCGGACGCCAACCCGCGCCTCCGCACAGCGGTTCTGGCCGCCAAGGCCGTCAGCATGCCCGCCGACAATATCAAGAAGGCCATCATGCGAGGCACCGGCGAACTGGAAGGCGGACAAATCGACGAAGTCATGTTCGAAGGCTACGGACCGGGCGGCGCCGCCGTGCTGGTTAACGTGGCCACCGATAACCGCAACCGGACCGTCAGCGATATCCGCCACATCTTCTCGAAGAACGGCGGGAACATGGGCGAGCAGGGCAGTGTCGCCTGGATGTTTGATCGCAAAAGCCAGGTATTCGTCCCGGCGGATAAGGCGGGCGAAGACCAGCTCATGAGCATCGTGCTCGACGCCGGCGCCGACGACCTGCGCAACGACGGCGATCGTTGGGAAGTCCTCTCTGTTCCCGAAGCCCACGAATCCGTGCTGAAAGCGCTCGAAGCCAACGGCCTGCCGCCCGAGGACGCCAGCATCGCCATGGTTCCCAAGAACCTGATCAAGCTGGAGGGCAAGAATGCCGCCGGCATGCTCAGGCTCAGCGAAGCGCTGGAAGAACACGACGACGTGCAGAGCGTCTACTCCAACTTCGATATCGACGAGAAGGAGCTGGAGGCTCTGGCGCAGTAACCGTGCGCGTCCTGGGGATCGATTGCGGGTCGGAGAAAACCGGCTACGGCATCATCGATAGCGATGGCGCCGGCCACCGCATGATCGTCGCGGGCGTGATCCGGACCAATACGAAGTGGCCGTTCGAAAAACGGCTGCTCGAGATTTCCAACGGCCTTCGCCGCCTCATTCGGGAGTACGCCCCCGAAGCCGGGGCGGTCGAAGGCGTTTTTTATTCCGCAAACGTCAAGACCGCGCTCAAGCTGGCTCACGTGCGCGGAATCGCCCTGCTGGCTATCGCCGAGGCGGGGATGCAACTGGCGGAGTACTCTCCGCTGGAAGTGAAAACCAGTGTAGTGGGGTACGGCCGGGCGGAAAAGTCGCAGGTACAATTGATGGTGCGCTCGCTGCTCGGGCTGGCGGAGCCTATCGAATCCGAAGACGCTGCCGACGCCCTGGCCGTAGCCATTTGCTATGCCACGCACGAAGCCACCAGCCGCAGGCTGGCGCAGTGAGGGGGACCAATGAAGTGGGTGCTGCTTTTTTTGCTGGCCGGATGCTCTTTCGCAGGTGACGGGCCGCGGATCTTTTACTCCAAGAGCTTCCCCGGAAGCACCCCCGCTTACGTCGAAATCACGCTCGAACGCTCCGGCGCCGCGGTATACAAAGAAGCCCCGGATGACGAACTGCCGCTGAAATTCCACCTGAGCGAGGCCGAAACCACCGACGTCTTCAGCCTGACCGACAAACTGGAGCATTTCAAGAACCCGCTCGAATCGGGCCTGAAGGTGGCGTTCATGGGAACCAAGACGTTCCGCTACGAAGCCGGCGCCGAACGGACCGAGGCCAAGTACAACTACACGACCGACCTTTCCGCGCAGGCGTTGCAGGACTGGTTCGAGCGCATGTCCGAATCCGAGGAGATGCGGATCGAACTCGAGCGCACGGCCAGGTACGACCGGCTGGGCGTGGATAAGGCCCTCCGCACCCTTCTGTACGCCATGGACCGCAAGCGCCTGATAGCGCTCGACCAGTATCTCCCCATGCTCGACCGCATCGCCAACAATGAATCCTACATGCACACGGCCCGGGCCAAAGCGGCGGAACTCGCCGAGATGATTCGCGCGCCCAAGCCATGAACTACCGGCTCGCGGCAGCGTTGGGCATCATCCTGGCGGTCGGCGCCGCGCAGCAGAAGCAGCCCTCCGCGGCCGAACAGCAGGACCTGGACCACGCTCTCGCGGACGCGGGCACCAGCCCGGTGGAGTTCCTCCGCGCCATTGAAAGCCATCTCGCCAGGTACCCCAACTCGCCGCGCAGGCCCGAACTGGAGCGCGCGGCCGTTCGCGCCGCGATGGACGCCAGTGACGACCGCCGGATCGTCCTCTACGGAGAGCGCGTGCTCGCGCGTCAGCCGGACGATCTCCAGATCCTGGACCGGGTGACCCGCTCGCTGCTCGCGGTTCCTTCCAAGGAAGGCGACGCGAAGGCGATGAAGTACGCCCGGCACTATGAACAACTGGTCTCCGCGATGCGGAAGGACCGTCCTCACGATGCTGCCTGGCAGGAGCAGGTGGACCGCAGCCTGGCCCGCGCGCTGCGCTACGAGGCGCGCGCCACCGGCGATCTGGGCCAGCCGAACGAGGCCCTGGCGCTCGCGCAAAACGCATTCGAGCGCTGGGCGACGGCTGAAGGCGCCCGCGAGATCGCAAAATGGCAGGAGGCGCTCGGGAATTACGCCGCGGCGGCCGGCGCCATGGCCGACGCCTTCACCATTCAGGACCCTGGGAACAGCGATGCCGCCCGCGCCGGAGACCGCATCCGCATGGGCGACCTCTACCGCAAGGCCAAAGGCTCGGAAACCGGATTGGGCGATCTGGTGCTCGAAGCCTACGACCGCAACCTCGGCCTGGTGCGCGTCCGGGAAATGAGGCTGCGTGCCGGCGACCCCAACGCACAGCTTTCCGACCCGATGGAATTCACGCTGAGCGGGCCGGGCGGGGCGAAGCTTCAGATGGAAACCCTTAAAGGCAAGGTGGTGGTGCTGGACTTTTGGGCCACGTGGTGTACGCCGTGCCGCGCCCAGCACCCGCTCTACGAAGAGGTGCGGAAACGCTTCGAGGGCAGCCGCGACGTGGTGTTTCTCTCGATCGATACTGACGAAGACCGCAGCCTGGTTCCGCCGTTCCTCGCGAGCATGAAGTGGCCCGGCCCGGTGTATTTCGAGGACGGCCTCACGCGAGCGCTCGAGATCACGTCTATTCCCACGACGATCGTGATCGACCGCCACGGCGCGATTTTCAGCCGCATCAGCGGGTTCTCACCCGATTCTTTCGTGGCAACGCTTGCCGAGCGCATCGGCGGCGCGCTCCGCCAGTAAATCTACATCCGCACCAGCCGGATGCCGCCGTTCGAGGTGGTCAGGTCGAGCAATCCGCCTCCAGCTCCGATCTGCGCGTCGAGGTAATTCTTGCTGAATTCGCCCTGCGTGCGCACTTCGAAATCGGTGTTGATGCTGGAATTGCTGGTTCGCGCCACCACGTGCGCGTCGAGTTCCCCAAGCACATTGACGGTGATCCCGGCGTTGTTGGTATGCGCGCGCAAATCACCTTTAAAGCCGGACGGGATGGTCAACTCGATACTTCCATTCGACGTCTCCGCCCGCACCGGCTTGTCCGTGCGACCGACGTCGGCGTGAATGCTCCCGTTCGAGCTGCTGACATCCACCGTTCCGGTGACGCGATCCACCTGAACCCGGGCGTTGGACGTGTGCGCAATCACATCGCCGTCGATCGCCGTGAGTTCGATGCCGCCGTTCGAGGTTTGGGCGTCCAGGCGGCCTTTGAGCCCGCGCACCTGGATCTTGGCGTTGGACGTCTTCAGCCGCGCCGGCCCGATGCCGTCTGACGTAAAGATGTGTCCGTTCGATGAGATGATCCGGTCGAGCAGAACGCCGCGCGGGACCCGGATCACGAGGCTCGCGCCCTGGTGTCCCCTGCGGTCGAACGGCGGCACGACCCGGATATCGGCGCTGCCGGCGCCGTGCTCGATATTCACCGGGAGAGCGTCGGCGGCGGTCTGCGTGGGCCCGTACTTGGTGCCGCTGATGTCGATGGTGTTCTGGTCCCAGCCCGAAATCTCGACGGAGCCGTTGAACGTCTCCACGGTCAGCCGGCCATCCGCATTCAAGGGGTAGCTGTAATGGAAATCGCGGTTGAAGCGCTCGAAATTTCCAAAGTCTGCGTCGCAGGCCGTGAGACATAGCAGGCCGGCCGCAAGCGCGGGAATCATCAACTTCGTTCGCATGGCTATCCTCGATCAGAAGTAACGGAGGAACGGCGGTGTTTGTTCCCTATTTTCGTGCCGGTGCCGCGGGAGGCCGGCGGTAGATCGTTTCGAAATCCGGCTTGGATCCCAGGACGACGTTGCTGGAGTATGCCGTACCGGGCACGGCGGCGCCATGAGCCATCCCGGCCGGAGGCTTGCCGTCGGGCTGTTCGGTGGTCGCCTTGGTTTCATGCGTGATCCGGCCGCCCGGCTTCGCCGGCCGGTAATCCAGCCGGTCGATGGCCTCCTTCGGAATCGCGATTTGCTCGTTCTTGATGACGACAACCAGATCGAGGTCCCGCGCCTCGTCCAGTTTGCCTTCGATCGGTTTCAGGGCCCCGTGTTTGAGGATGCGGACTTCGGTTCCGCTCTTCAGTTCCTTGACCTTGGTCCAGGCGTCGTCCGCGGCAAACACCGCGACGGCGGAGAGAAGTACGATCGCCAGCCTGTGCATGGCTTACGTATACAACATTGCGCGGGGCCGGGCATCCCCGGCCCCGCAACCTAAGACAGATCAGAATGCAACGCGCAGGCCGAGACGGAACTGCCGTCCGGCGGTCGCGCTGGTGATACACATGAAATTGCGCAGCGGGTTGGTGGCGCTCATGTCGATCGTGCCGTCCGCCTTGCGAACCGGCGACGCGGATCCGGCGCTCGGGTTGCCCCAGATTGGCGTGTTGGTGAAGTTCTGGGATTCGATGCGAAACTCCGCATTTACCTTTTCCTTGAACTTGATGTTCTTGTAAATGCCCGGGCTGAGCTGCCAGTAACCGGGACCGCGGAGAGAGTTCCGGCCCATGCTGCCGAACCGGTAGATGGTCTGGCCGGTCGAGGCCTTGAGCGCGGTCTGATAAACGAGCGGGTCCACAAACGAGTTCGGGTCGAAGTATGGTTGACCCGGACCTTTGCCGTCCAGTTTTGTGACCGGCCCGATCTGATCGGCCGTCTGGCTGTTGCCTACGGCCTGGAGGGAGGCGCCGCTGCCGGTCACCGTAAACGGCAGGCCGGAATAGGCGACGAAGGTGCCGCTGATCTTCCAACCCCCGATGAGGTAGTCGGCGGCTTTGTTGGAAATATCGAACTGCTTACCCTTGCCCACCGGCAGTTCGTAATTCCAGCCGACGGTGAACATGTGGGGGCGATCGTAGCCGGAAGGAGCGTAGTTCTTATAGATCATCGGTCCCCAGTTGTAATAGGGGAGTCCGGTCCACCCGTCCTCGTCCGCCATGCTGAGCGACTTGCTGAAGGTGTAGCTCGCGATCATCATCAGGCCGTTGCTGAAGCTCTTGGTGAGCTGGGCCTGCAGGGAGTTGTAGTTGGAGATTCCGATTCCATCCCACATATTGGATGCAATGGTGCGTCCGTACAACTGGGCCAGAGGCAGCGATGTGGCCGGGCTGATATTGCTACCCGGACCGGCGCTATTGATGTTTGTATCGATGAGCTGGTGGATGGTGCGTGTCGCAACGTAGCCGGCGCTGGCGAGCATATTCCAAGGCAACTGCCGCTGGAACGTCCCATTCCAACTCATGATATAGCCGCGATGAATCATGCCGCCCCACGGGCTGCGCGGCCCCATATCGATCGTCGTGGGCAGAGTGCCTTGTCCGGTGCCCACATTCGGCAGCGGGATCTCGGGGATGCCCTGGTTGATGGTGTCGAACCAGCCGTAGGTGTTGTCGCTGCCGGCGGCGGACGGGTTATACGTACCGGTGATGGTAGAGGGGTAGAGCCCGCGGAGGGGCCGCCCGAACGGCAGCGGATCGTAGGTCAGGCCGAACCCGGCGCGAAACACCGATTTTTCGCTCATGCGCCAGGCGAACCCGATACGCGGAGCGAAGAGCTTCTTGCTGACCGTAATTCCGGCATTCCATGGCGTTGCGCCAAGGCCGCCGAAATAGGCGATGTTCGTGTACGGATTCCACCGCTCGATTCCACGGTCGCCGCGGTTGATCAGAGGGTAATATTCGTAGCGCAGCCCCAGGTTGACCGTAAGTTTCCGGCTGGCCTTCCAGTTGTCTCGAATATAAAACGCGTATTGATTCTCCCGCGTCTGCATCTCGAAATTCTGAACGGATTTCTGGTAGTAGTTCACGTACCCGAGCAGGGCGGCGGCATACCCGTTTTGCGCCCGCGCGGTCTGTGCCGGGATATTCGTTGTGCCTCCGCTGAAAACGACATAGCCGCGTGGGTTGGCCGTTTCCGGCTGCCAGTGATTCATTTCGAGGCGGCGGATATCGAACCCGAAGCGGATTTCGTGGGAGCCCGCGACCTTGGTGAAGTTGCTTTGATAGGTGTAGCTGCGCTCGTGCCGCCAGACGGGTGTCCAGGTGTCGAGGAAGCCGATATCGGAGAAGCCGAACCCGGTGAGGTTGGGAGAGCTTCCATAGCGAGTATCGTTGGCAAACGCCTGGCCGCCATTCGTCCCGGGAATGTGCCAGACATCGAGTCCGACATTCTGGTCGAGATTCGGAATGGTGACAGCCTGGTCCATGCGCGTGTGCCCAAACACGCCGTCGAAAATGAACGTCGGCGACTTGGTGTAAGTGAAGCCGGTGGTCACGAGCTGAGTCGTGGTGTTGCCGACACCGGCGGTGCCGAGGGCGGAGCCGCCAAGTATATCGCCAAACGGGTACTTGCCCTGCACCGGCGCGTCCATGCGGCGATAGCTTCCCCACGTCGCGAGCTTGGCCGAGACGTTGTAGTTGCCTTTCATGTCGTACTGGTTGCGATTGAGCTTGAGGACCGCACTGACCCCGTAGTTGCCGCTGAGGTTCAGCGGGTCGGTAACCGACGTCTGGTTCGGCATCGGCATGCCCTTGTAAATAGCCGGGAAGATCGGGTTGATCCGGCTCGCCGGGATAATGTCGTTCGGGAACGGCGTGCGGGCCGCCGCATTGGTGACGGGCGCGCTGAGCGGGTCATATACGTGCGCGTTGTTCAGCGCCGCCCACCTGCTGAAATCGCCGGCGCGGAAATCCGCGGGCGCGACATCATACGCGCCGTAATAGCCGGTGCGCTCCGTCGTGCGTTCGAAGTTGAAAAAGTAGAACAGCTTGTCCTTCTTGATCGGCCCGCCGATGTTGCCGCCGAAGATGTTCAGGATATTCAGCGGCTTGGTGTAGCCGGACGGACGGAAGTACGTCGGATCGCTTTGCAGATGCTGGTTCGTGTTGTACCACCATCCGGTGCCGTGCAGGTTGTTCGTGCCGGATTTGGTGACCACCGTGACGGCGGCGCCGCCGGCCATTCCCTGTTCCGCGTCAAAGCTGCCGGTCGTGACGTTGACGGTCTCGATCGACTCGGCCGGCTGCACGTACGCCACATGGTGGGGCAGCCAGATATTGATGTTGACCGCGCCATCGGTCAGGGTGTTGTTGTTATTGGTCGCAGTGCCGTTCACGAACGAGCGCAGCGCGCGCCCGGGCGTATCCACCACGGCATTCTGGAATGCCGGCGGAGAGGCGCCGGGGACCAGAGCCAGCAGGCTCTGGTAATTCCGGTAAGCCGGCAGCGGCAGGTTCTCAACGGTCTCGGCGCTGATTTCGTGCCGGACGTCGGATTTATCCGTTTGCAGCACGGCGGCGCTCGCGGAAACAGTCACCTGTTCACTGGTCTGCCCGACCTCCAACTTGGCGTCGGCGCGGGTGACCGTATTAATCGAGACCTCCACTCCCGTTTGGGTCAGTTGCCTGAACCCCGACGCCACGACTTTCATGTCGTAGAGTCCGGCCAGCAGGTTGAGGATGGAAAACCGGCCGGACTCGTCCGCCGTGATTTCCCGCGTCAACCCCGTTTGCGTGTTCGTGACTGTGATCGTCGCCTTCGGGACGACCGCGCCGGACGGGTCTTCGACCGTCCCGACGATGGATCCATACAAAACTTGGCTATAGGCCGGAACTGCGCCGTAGAGCAGGCACACGGCCAGCACTCCGCACAGTAGCGGCAAATATCGTTTCATTGATCTCACCCCACTCCCGCCAAGTACTTCCCCGTTGCCGCCGGGCGGGGCCGGCGAATAGACTCTTGAAGCCTACCTAAACTCTGAAGAGCGAGTTTCAGCTTTTCAGATCCTAACTGCGGAATAATATACGCCTGCCCGAGCCCGAAGAAAAGGGGGGGCATTAGGGGGCGTCATTAGGGGGCATCAAGGTGAAAGTGCGGGCGATCTGCGCGAAACTGGGGTGTCTATGCGGCTGCTTGTCTCCCTGCTGTTCTGCGCCTGCGCCTTCGGTGCGGATTTCTTCCCGATGGCCGTCTGGTACGGCGGCGGAAAGGCGCGCGCCCCCATGCTCGAAAGAGACGCGCGCGCCAAGAAAGAGATCTGGCGGAACGATATCCGGCAGATCAAGGCGTTGGGATTCAATACGGTCCGCACCTGGATCGACTGGGCCACCGGCGAGCCGCGGGAGCACGCGTACCATTTCGAAAACCTGGACGTCATCCTCGAACTCGCCCACGAGGAAGGGCTCAAGGTATTCCTCCAGGTCTACATGGATTCGGCGCCGCGCTGGGTCGGGGCGAAGTACCCGGATTCTCTCTTCGTCTCCTCCAACGGAGCGGAGGTTAAGCCGGAGTCGTCACCCGGCTACTGCCTGGATCACCCCGGCGTCCGGAAGGCCGACCTGGCGTTCTATACGGCCCTGGCCGAACACGTGCGGAATAATCCGGCATTTGCGGGGTGGGACCTGTGGAGCGAGCCCCACGTCATCAACTGGGCCACTCCCTCTTATATTCCCAACCCGGAGTTCTGTTTCTGCCGGAACACCATCGCCAGGTTCCGCGTCTGGCTTCGAAAAAAATACGGCAATCTGGCGAGCCTCAATGCCTCCTGGTACCGCGGGTACGACAGTTGGGACGAGGTCGAACCCGGGCGCATGAGCACCATCCTTTCCTACACCGATTACATCGACTGGAAGACCTTCATCGCCGACAAACTCGGGGACGACCTGCACGACCGGTCTCAGGCGGTGAAAGCGGCCGATCCCGGCAGCATCGTCACCAGCCACGCGGCGGCGGTCGGGCTTTTCACGTCCCCGAATCACTGGGAAGGGCAGCCGGACGATTGGACCATGGCCCGCCAGGTCGATTTCTACGGCACCTCGTTCTATCCGAAGCATTCCGCTTTTGTAGACCGCGACGTCGCCTGGCGCGGCGCGCTCTTCGACTTCACCCGTTCGTTCGGTTTCGCGGACGGCCGGGCCGGTTTCTACGTCGGGGAGTTGCAGGGCGGGTTCGGCACGGTCGCCCTGAACGTCAGCCCCACGGTGACGCCCGAGGACATCCGCACCTGGGCATGGACGGCACTTTCGCGCGGCGCCAAGGGCGTGAATTTCTACGCCTGGTACCCCATGAGCTCGGGGTATGAGAGCGGCGGTTTCGGGCTGATCCATCTGGACGGCACCCTGACCGGGCGCGCGCGCGTGGCCGGGTCGATCGCCCGCATCGTCGATCGCAACCAGCGGCTGTTCCTGGACGCGCGGCCGCCCCATGCCGAGGTGGCGATCATCTATAACCCGCTCGTCCATTTCGTCGGCGGACGCCAGCGCGCGGCCGCCGTATCCGGTCCCCAGGGCGAGGTTGCCGGAATCGAGCGCGACTCGCTGTTGGGCGCCTACCGCGCACTATTCGGACGGAATGTCGAACTCGATTACGTGCACATCAACGAGTTGTCTTCGGGGGTGCTCGACGGCTACAAACTGGTGATTCTGCCCTATCCGCTGATGCTGCCGGAAGCCGCCGTCGTGCCGCTTCGCCGGTACGTCGAAAACGGCGGCGCGCTGGTCGCGGAGGCCCGGCTGGGGTGGAACAACGAGCGGGGATACGCCTCCGAAATCATCCCGGGGATGGGGCTGGCGGAGGTGATGGGCTGCCGCGAAACCGCGGTACAGGTGGCGGCGAAGGGCCGCACGAGCCTGCGCTGGACCGGCACCGGAATCCCGGGGCTCGCGCCAGGCGACTCGCTGCCCGGGCGCTGGTATAAAGAAACGCTCGAGCCGGCCGGAAAGAACGCACGCATTGTCGCCCGTTTCCCGGATGGCGCGCCGGCTGCGATCGTTTCGCAATTCGGCAAGGGCAAGACCCTGATGCTGGGGTCTTATATCAGCGCGGCCTACGAGACCTCGCCCGCGCCGGCAACCGCGCGCTTCTATGCCGGCTTGCTCCAGTGGGCGGGCACCGCTCCGCCGCCGGAGGGAGGCGCTCCCGGGGTCGAGGTGCGGGTGCTGGAATCCGGCTCGAGCCGGGTGGTATTCGTGTTCAATCACAACCATGCGGCCGCCGTCGCGCGGGTCGGCCTCGCCCTGGCGGGAAACTGGCGGGCTGCCGATCTTGTGGAAGGAGGCGCTGTCCCAACCACCCGCAGCGGCGGTCTTTTGCGTTTCGAGCGGCCGCTCACGGCTTCGGGCGTCTGGGTGGTCAAACTGGTACGCGACTGAACTCTGTATACTGTCTGTTCGGGCCCGTAACGGAGGTGGCCTATATGCATCGGCATTGCATTCCAGCCGTTTTTTCCATCTTGCTTCTCGTATCGTGCTCCAGGCAGCCGGCAGACGGGCCGCACGCCACCGTGACCATGCGGGACGGGACGCAGGTCGCCGGAAAAGTCGTCGCGAACTCGCCCACCGAGTTGACCCTGGCGGGTGACGACAGCATCAAACGAACGATCCCGATGACGCAGGTCCGGTCCGTCTCCTACGACGACGCACCCGCACCCGCGCCTGGGGCCGCCCAAACCGCGCCCTCGCCGGAACCGGTGGCCGCGCCGTCGCCTGCCGCTCCAACTCCGGCGCCGCCCACGCAATCCGCTTCCTCTCCCCGCCCACCCGCGGATCGCGGGTCGGATCACGAGGACCACTACCATCCGGAGGCCGCCGCCGTCACGACCAGAACCTATGAAATCGCGGCGGGGTCCCAGGTCTCGGTCCGCACCGAGGAGACCATCGATTCCGGCAGAGCCGTGGAAGGGCAGACGTTCCCCGCCGAAGTAACCAAAGACGTTCGCGATGCCGGCGGGGCCGTGGTCATCCCCCGCGGGGCCAACGCCGCCATCGTGATCCGGTCGGCCTCAAAAGGCGGACGTTTCCGCGGCACGGCCGACCTGGTGCTCGACCTCGCTTCCGTCTCGATCGACGGGCGCCAGTACCAACTCGAGACTTCCAATGTCTCTGCGCGCGGCCGCGATGGCGTCGGCAAGAATAAGCGAACCGCCGAATTTACCGGCGGCGGCGCGGCCCTGGGCGCGATCATCGGAGCGATCGCCGGGGGAGGCAAGGGAGCCGCGATCGGAGCCGGATCGGGCGCCGGTGCGGGCGCGCTCACCCAAATCCTGACCCGCGGCGGATCCATCAAAGTCCCGGTCGAAAGCGTCCTGACTTTCCGCCTCGAGCAGGCGCTCCACGTGGTAGCTGCCCAATAGCAGTATTGGCATCCACGATAAAGTGGTGCTAAACTCCTGAATGGGTTTACCGGCCCGAATTTTTAGAGGTTGAACTAACCGGTTCAGGAGATTTTCATGATCAAGAGATTGGTATTTTTGTTTGCCGTCCTCGCGCTCGCCGCTTCGTTTGCGGGTAGTGTAAGCGGAGTTACCTATAAGTTCACGCTGCTGCAGCCTTCCGTTGTGAAGGGGACTGAACTGAAAGCCGGCGATTACCGCCTGCAGGTTGTGAATGACACCGCGACGATTACCGGCCACAAGCTGACGGTTGACGTTCCGGTCAAGATGGAGACCAGCGAACGGAAGTACGACAGCACGGCAATCCGTTACGTAGAGCAGGACGGAAAGCCCAACATTTCCGAAATCCGGTTTGGCGGAACCAAGACCAAACTAGTGATTAATTAGCTTTTATTCAACCACTTTCAGGGCCGGGGCACCCCGGCCCTTCTCAGGCTTCCTTTCCGAAAAATCCCCAAACCAGCAGAAGATTCCGGATCTGGCGGTAGCCCAGGTTCTCAATTACGGCCGTGGCGAACAACCGCCTGAGCTCTTTTGGCTCCGACTCCCTCTCGGCAGCCAGGGCCGGTAGCACCACCGCCACGCTCGAAACCACGATCCCGGCTCCAGCGCTCGAGATCAGGAAAAAGAGCGCGGTTGCGGAATCGATCCAGCCGCCCGCCCAGCCACCCAGGGCCAGCGCGCATCCGGCGGTCTCGACCAGGGGTTGAATCAACCGGTACCAGAGCGCCCCGGCACGCGTCTTCATGCCCGTGCCGCGGGTCCAACGCGTGGAAAGCCGTGCGAACCCAGCCTGGTCGCGGGCAATCTCCCGTCCCAAGCCCCGCCAGGTTGAAACCTCGGCAGGGGTAACCACCGGATCCGGAACCAGCACGACACGATAATCCACCTTCGCGGTGCGCCCAGCTGCATGCAATCGCAGGCACATTTCCGCGACCCCAGCCCGAAAACCGCGCGCCGCTATAATCGCATCGCGACGCAACAGCACTGCCGCGCCCGGCACCGGCAGCAGCCGGTTCCAGCCGGCAAACGCCGCGCACCGCACCAGCCAGTTGCGGACAAAGGCGGTTGCGCTGAGCCGTCCGGCCAGCCCGCCGGATGACAAAGCCGGGGCGACCCCGCAGACGGCCACGGTCTCCTCGGGCTGCTCCATCATCGGGCGGATCAGCCGCAACAGCAGGTTCGACCCGAAGCGGCTGTCCGGCTCCACCCAGCAGATCACCGGGAACCGCGCGAAGTTAACCGCGGCATTCAGCGCGTCGGCCTTTCCGCCCGGCTCTTTATCGACCAGGACGAGATCGATCGGATCGGAAGACTCGTAGACGCCACGCACGGCGGCGGAGGTCAACTCCGCGGACGCTTTGCGCAGTGCCGGGCCCAGCCGGAATTCCGCCAGCCACTTGTCGCGTTCAAGGGGTTCGACGCCATCCAGCACGACAACCACTTCGCGGCTTCCGTATTGCAGGTCCAGCAGGCGCCGAACCCGCGCGCGCGATTCCTGCGATGCATCCACCGGCAGCGAGATCACGGAAATTGCCGGCGCGAGCGGCGATTTCAGCAGCAGCAAGTCATCGTCCCGCGTGTCGCGGAGGAGCCGGCGCAGTTCCTGGTAACCCTGGAAGAGGGCGTAGGTCGCGACAGCCGCGGAGACCAGCAGAACCAGCGACAGCCAGATCAGTACGGTTTCCGGCGGGATCATGCCCGTGTTTCCCCCCGGACGCGAGCCAGGGCGGCGCGAGCGATCTGCGCCATGAGCCGGTTCGGGCCGCTGCTCATCTCTTCGAGCGCCTTCCACCCCTGCGGCGGCATCGTCGCTATCGCGGCGGCGGCACTCCGCGCCACCTCCGTGCCGGATCCCCGCGCCAGTTCGGCGAGGTGCGGCAGGCTTTCTTCGATCCGCAGCCTGCCGGCGCTGAGCGCGGCAGCCGCCGCAATTTCGGGGTCCGAATCTTCAAGCGCTTTGACGAGAGCGGAGCGGGCTTGAGCCGTTAACGGGACCAGGGGCGCCAGGCGGAACGCGTGGAGCCTTACGGAACGATCGGAATGCTCCAGCAGGCGGTCGAAATCCGGAATGACCACCGCACATTGCCACGCAAGCAGAACCTCGAGCGCCGCCAGAACGGTCGGGTTGTCGGGCGACGAAAGAGCGGAGGGAATTGCCTCCTGCGAGAGTTCCGCTGCATAGCGCCGGAGGTCGGCGGCCAGAGCCGCGCGTGCCAGCACGTTCGAGGAGATGGCGAACTCGAACACGCGGTTGAGTACGTCCGCCTCTCCCGCCTGAATCAAACCGCGGGCGGCCGAGATCCGAACGGCGCCGTCCGGATCTTCGAGCGCGGCAAGTTGAATCTCACCGGTCATGCGCCGGCAGGGCTCGTACGCGGAGACAAACGCCAGCCTGTCGTGAACCTGGCGGCGATCCACCGCGGAACGCGATCTTGCCTGGCTGCACCATTCGTGGACCAGTCCGAGATCCTGAGCCAGTTCGCACAGCCTCTCTCTGGCTCCGCCGCCCACCGCCCCGCGGAACGAGAGGATTGCATCGGTAAGCGCGGAGGCGTCGCGTTTGAGAAAACCGCGAAGTTCTTCCCCCTTATCGGCGCCCGCGAGATAATCCACCAGAACGGAGCGCATTTCGGGGAGAATTGCCGCCATGGCCTGCGCCCGGCGCCGCCGCCGGAGGCCGCGCAGAAGGGCGATATCGAGTCCGGCCAGGAGCACGGCTTCCGAACACCCCACCAGTGCGGCGGCCAGTTCCAGGGCGACCCAGGTCATCGCGACAACAGGCGCTTCAACCGCGCCACCAGCTCCATGGGGCTGAAAGGTTTGACGACATAATCATCGGCGCCGAGAGCGAAGGCCCGGATGATGTCGTGCTCCTGTTGGCGCGCGGTCAGCAGCAATACCCGCGTGGGCAGGTTCTCGCCCCGAATCGCCGAGAGCACCTCGTATCCATCCATGCCGGGCATGTTGACGTCCAGGATGGCGGCCTCCGGCCGGTTGCGGCGGATGGCCTCGATGGCCCCGCTGCCGTCGACGGCCGTGGTGCACTCCATCCCGAAATTCTCGATGGCCGCGCGTACCAGGACCAGCACCGTGGGATCGTCGTCCGCAACCAGTATCCGGACGCGCCCTTGCCTCGCGGCCGGCACTGGTAAAGCCGCGGCGGCCTTCGCTCCCGCCGTCGCCGGGCGCGAAAACGCCAGGCTCAAGCGGACCAGCGCCTCGTCCACATCCCATGGCTCGAGCAGAAATTCGACGCCGCGTACCTGCGCGGCCTCGATACTTAGAAGATCTTCCCGCTGGCCCACAAAAACCAGGGGAAGCCCCATAGCCTCGCGTCGCACGCGCATCCAGTGGGAATCGAGGATCTCGTTCCGGACACTGATCACGGCAATATCGCATTCGCGGACCGCAGCCGACGTCTCCGGCTCGGACGCCGGGAAGCAGACGGACTGCGCGCGGGCCCTTTCGAGCGCCACCATCATCCGCTCCGCTTCGTTCGCGGGGAACCCGACCAACGCCGCGCGCTTGCCGCTGAGCGCATCGAGAACCGCCCCCGGAACGGGGGCGTCGCGAGCCTCGCGCGGAGTGCTGAACGCCAGGACGAGGTTGGCCAGCGATTCGCGAAGCTGGCCGCTATCGAGCGGGCGCTCCCGCAGCACGGCTTCCACCTCGCGGCAGAGCCGGCTGATCGCGGTGTAGCTGAGCAGGCCGGCCGCGCCGATCCATTGATGGGCCGCGCGGGCAGCCTCTTCCGCGTTGAAAGGTCCTTCCAGGTCCCGCAACCACTGGCGCACCGCGTCGTAGCCTTCATCGAGGAATCGCCGGCGCAATACGAGCATCTCCGATTGCGGTAGTAACTCCCCGTCCGTTTTCGGCGCTGCCGCCGGACTCCGGGCCTTCTGATCCAGGTATGTCCGGATACGCGCTCCCAGTGCCCGGGTATCTATGGGCTTAGTGATATAGCCGTCGCAACCGGCCTCGATGGCTTTCTCCTCGTCGCCCTTCATGGCAAACGCCGTGAGCGCGACTACGATGATATCCCGGGTGTTTGCATCGCCCTTGATGCGGCGCGTCAGTTCGAGGCCGTCGATCCCGGGCAGTTGGATGTCGGCGAGTACCAGATCGGGATGGCAGCTACGCAGTAAGTCCAGGGCTTCTTCGGCGGTTCCCGCGGTTAGAACCTTGTAACCTTCGTTTAGCAGGAGAATGCGGGTCAATTTCAGATTGACCGGCGTGTCATCGACAATGAGTACTGACTCTCCCGGCATCGTCCCGTATTTTAGCGTACAGCCACGGCCCTTTCGCTGCCCAACGGCAAAATCGCCGAAAAAACGCTTCCCTTACCCGGTGTGCTGCTGACCTCGACACTGCCTCCCTGCGCCTCCACGATGTGCCGCGTCAGCGCCAGCCCGAGTCCGGTCCCCTGGTCCGCTTTACGGCTGTTGGGCAGTTGCTGGAATTCACGGAAAAGCAGGGGCATCTCCTCCTGTGATATCCCAATTCCGGTATCTTCCACCTCCACCCGCACACAGCCGCCGCCGGTCGGATGGGCCCGCACCGTCACGCGGCCGCCCGTTTTCGTGAACTTGACGGCATTCGAGAGGAAGTTATAGAGCACCTGCTTGAATCGTCCCCGATCGATCACCGCCTCGAGCCCGGCGGACACCACCGTCGAGAACTCGATTCCTTTCTTTTCGGCGAGCGGCCTGAGGACGTCCCGAACCTCGCCGACGAGGGCTTCAATCTCGCAAGGCTCCGGACGGAACTCCATCTTGCCGGCCTCGACCTTCGACAGATCGAGGATATCGTTGATCAACCGCAACAGATGGCGGGCGCTGGTGAGGACGTCACCCAGGATCTCCTTCTGCTCCAGGGTCGTCGGTCCCAGCTTTCCATCGAACATCATTTCCGAAAAGCCGATAATCCCGTTCAGCGGTGTGCGGAGTTCGTGCGAAACCGCGGCCAGGAAGCGGCTCTTGGCCTCCGTAGCCGATCGCGCCGTGTCCAGGGCTCGCGCGAGTTGTTCGTTCTTGGTGCTGAGTTCGAGCGCGTATTGCGCCACCTTCCGGGCGGCCATGGCGGCGAGATTCCGCTCCGTAACGTCGATCAGGGAACGGAAGACGCCGACGGCGTAACCGTCTGGGCCGCGTATCAGGTTTTCGCGGATTTCCACTGTGATCTGCGAGCCGTCCTCGAGGAGGTAATCGCAATCGAAAGGCAACGCTTCCTGTCCCGCGGCCATCCGGGCGAGCATTTCCAGCCGGAAGTTCTCCTGTTGATCGGGCACCACGAAATCCCAGGCTTTGCGCCCGAAAACCCGGTCCGGCGAGGTTTTCAGCAGGCGGCAGACTTCCTCGTTGAAGCGCCGGACGACTCCGTCGGAATCGGTTTCCTCGTAGGGGATCGGCGCGCGATCGAAGAGATCCCGGTACCGGCTTTCGCTCTCGCGGAGTTCGCGCTCGCGACCGCGCATCAGGATCCCCGCGCTTTCCAGTTGCCGGGCCAGGCTGGCGATCTCGTCGCTGCCGGTGCAAAACGGCTCGAGCGGCAGTCCGTGCGCGAGCCTGCGCGCATTTTCCTGGACGATGCGGAGCCGCCTGGCGAGTCTATCGGCGACCAGCAATTGCATGAATAAGGCGCCGAGCGGCCCGAAGATTCCGCAGGCGACGAGGATTCCTCTGAGTTTGCGGTGAATGGCGTCCCGGCGCAATCGCAGTTCCGCCAGCCGCAAACTGGTGGCGCCGTCGAGGGGCAGGCCGGCATGATCCTGATACTCCCGTTCGATCGCCTGCCCGACCAGCGCTGAATCCGTGCCCAGCCGCTGGACCGCGAAAAGGCTGATGAAAAGCGCCAACAGGGGAATCGAAAGAACCGCTATGCCCTTGACCCGCAAAGACAGGCCCGAGGAATCGGCGACACGCTTTGGACGCGATAGAGTCAAATCCGGGGTCATGGCACCAAACCGCTATTCTACGACCCCGAGCGTCATTTTCCTCTGGAAACTAGGCCGGTACTATCCGCGGATAACTACGAAACGGGGGGCCGGAGAGCGGGGGCCGGGGGCCGGAGAGTGGGGGCCGGGGGCCGGAGAGTGGGGGCCGGGGGCCGGAGAGTGGGGGCCGGGGGCCGGCCGACCCCTGGCCCCCGACCCCTGGCCCCCGACCCCTGGCCCCCGACCCCTGGCACCCGACCTCTGGCCGGGTGCGCGACGTAGAAGTTGGGGTTAAGCCGCGCGGCGTCCCTCCCAGTAGTCTTCGAAACGGCCGTTGAGGTGGCAGCAGCGTAGAGACAGTATGGCGTTGGCCCCGCGGACGGTCCAGAACATCCCGGACTGTTTGAAACGAGAACCGATGACCGTCTTGCAGCCGGCCTCAATCACGCCGGAGCCGACGAACAAGTGTTGGCGGCGGAATTTGGGGTAGCGCATCCGCTCGACATTCGCTGCGAAGTAGTCGGCTTCTATGCGAATCTTGTCAGCAACTTCGGGATTCGTAGAATGGATCGAGCGGATCGCGACCACCAGTTTTTCGATCTTTCCCTTGTCCAGTAGACGCTTTTGATGGCCTTTGATCCAGGCTTTCTGGCGGGCCTCGTCATTCGGATATAGTTTGCGCACCAAGTCCCAGAGGTGTTGGCGGGCGTGATAGAGGTCGACAATCTGGACCGCACCGGGAAAATGGAGATTCGCCAGATTCCAGATCCATTCGGCCCCGTCGCCCAAGACCACCTTCTTTTCGGCGCGACTCCAGCCGCGCTTCCAAGCTTCCAGATAGAGCCGCTTGCCAAATTCCTCGGCGGTTTCGATCGCGCCGGTGTAAGTCGTGGAATCCGGATCGCGAATGGGGTAGCCTTCCTCGTCCCAACCACTTTGAGTAAACACGCACCCCAACTTGGCTTCGCGGGTGTGCGCCGGTTGCCCATCAGTTTTGCCCTTGCGCCCCTCGGTTTCCTTCTTCACGACCGGCACCCCTGTGCCGTCCATCTCCACGATTAAGATGGGGATCGGCTCGCCGACCACGATGGGCAGATCCAACTGGACCGCTCGCTGAATCTCCTGCTGTTCTCGCTGTGCGATATCGCCGCCGATGGCCTCGGCTGTGCGCTCTACCGCTTTGGTGGTCACTTCCAAACCGGCCAGGACCTTCATCTGCTCGCGTCCGTGATCGAACGGCGCCTCCTGACCGACCAAGGCCAGCATGCGGCGCACTCCGGGGGAGGATTCGGTGTCTACGATGTCCAGTTCCACGTCGGCCGGAAACTGTCCTTGATGACATCGCGAACACAGGTAATAGGGCCGCTCCACCCGCGCCGGACCGACCACGGTGAGCACCGGTTTGGAACGTAGTCCCTGATACTGCGCGTGGTGGCCGCACGGGCATGGCAACTGGTGGTGGTCGACGGTCGGCGCTTCGTACCGCAGCAGTTCGGTCAGGGCCGTAGACCCAGCTTGGTGAAGCGTGGCGCGCAAGCTGGTCTCTACCGCCTCCAGATCGGTTCGACCGTGGTGTTGCCGCTCCGCAAATACACGGACGAGCAATCGGTTCACTTCGCGCGCAATTTCCGTATGGATTGCAGCAGCCGTTTTTTTTCCTGGTCTGTCCAGCCGCCCCGCTCCCGCTCGGCCGGTCGGAGTTCACAAATCTTTTGGTTGATGTTCACCAGTTTCTCGCTGAGTGCCTGGAAGCGGTGAAACTCGGTGACTTCCTGCTGAGCCTTACGCAAGGCGGAGGGGTTAGCAAAGGTCTCGGTCACCGTCTTTCCCGCCACTCGACGAGTGAGGCGGAACTGGGGATCATGGCCGGGGTCGTGAGGCTTGGCGCAATGACAGGACGGCTTTCCGCAGCGCCGGACGGCGGCGGTGATCGAGCCCGGGCGCAAATCGCTCAAACCCAGAAACTCTTGCAGGATCTGCGAGCGTTCGATCTCCAGAGACGCGAGATCGTCAGGCATATGGCCTCCATTGTGTGCGTTCGATTCTGCACGTATATATACGCTCAGAATTATGACACAAAAAAGGGAAACCCGAGCGCCGCTACTCTCAAGTCGCGCACCCGACCTCTGGCCCCCAGGATAGGCCGGAGGCCTACCCTGTGCTATCACTAAACTGAATGGATCGCATCGGGCGATATAAAATCGTCAGGGAACTCGGGCGGGGGGCCATGGGGGTGGTTTACCATGCCATCGACCCGAATATCGGCCGCCCGGTGGCCATCAAGACCATCGCCCTAAGCAACACCCGCAAGCCCGAAGAGCAGGAGCGCATGCGGGAGCGCCTGTTCCGCGAAGCCCGTTCCGCGGGGATTCTCTCCCATCCCGGAATCGTCACCATCTACGACGTGGAACAGCAGGGTGACCTGGCGTACATCGCGATGGAATACGTGGACGGCCCCACGCTAGACCAGATGCTCTCGGAATCGCACTCCCTCACGCCCGAGCAGATCTTCAGCATTCTGGGGCAGACCGCGGTGGCGCTCGATTACGCCCATCAAAAGGGGATCGTGCACCGCGATATCAAGCCGGCCAACGTCATGATCGCGGCGGACGGCACGGCCAAGATCACCGATTTCGGAATTGCGAAAATCACCGCCGCCGAGCAGTTCACCATGACCGGCTCGATCGTCGGCACGCCGCACTATATGTCGCCCGAGCAGGTGCAGGGGTTGACCGTGGACGGCCGTTCGGACCAGTTCTCGCTGGCGGTGATCGCGTTCGAAATGCTCACCGGCGAGAAGCCCTACACCGGCGAGCACCTCACCACGGTGGTCTATAAGATCGTGGCCGAGGAACCGGCGGTGCCGCATCGCATCAACCCCACCCTGACCCGCGATATCGAGAGCGCGATCCAGAAGGGGCTCTCCAAAAAGCCCGACGACCGGTTCCGCAACTGCCAGGAATTCGTCTCGACGCTCGAAAAGGCCTGTGCGGCAAGCAAAGGGTGGAAGCCCATGCCGCGAGGCGGCAGCCTGATGGAACCGACGCTGGCCGAAGGAGCCCGGCCTCCTGTTTCGCTGCCGCCCGGCAGGAAACCGCTGCGCTCGGCACGCGCGGGCGAGACGACCATCGGCGAGGAGCGCGCCGAAAAGAAGGGTGGATTTCTTACGTTCCTGCTCGCCATGCTGGTGGCTGCCGGCCTGCTGGCGCTGATCGGCTGGCAGGCCCTCCCGTGGCTCTCGAAGAAGGGGCCGGAGGCCGGGAGCCAGACGGCACAGGGGCCGGGCGCCGGGGGCCAGGGGCCGGGGGCCGCGCAGGGGCCGGCGGGCGGCGGCCAAGGGGCAGTTTCCGCCGTTTCGCAAGAGCAAAAGCCGAGCCCCATGCTTCCAGCGGAGCCGGCGAAAGCCGAAAGCGCACCGGCCGACTCGAAGACCGCGGCGAGCAGCCAGGCGCCGCCGCCAACCGAAGCCGCCAAACCCGTCGAAACTCCGCCCGCCTCGACACAGGAGGCCGCAAAGGCGGTTGTGCCGGTACCCGCTCCGAGGCGGGAGGCCGCCGACGTGCCGGTCCGGCCGCGCCCGTCAAACCCGCCCCAGCCGCAGTTTGAGCCGGTGAGCATCATCAGCAGCCCCGGAGGCGCCACGGCCACGATGGACGGCCGCTCCGAACAAACGTGCACCACACCCTGTACCTTGAACGCTACGCCCGGCAATCACGAGGTTCTCTTCAACCTGCCGGGATACGGGATCGAGCACCGCGACATCTTCGTCGGCACGTACCCGCTGGAGATGCAGGCGGTGGTGCTGCATCCCATCGGAGGCACCCTGCTGTTGACGAGCGAACCGCCCGGCGCGCGCGTGCTTGTGGATGGTAAGCCGACCGGGCTGGCCACGCCCGCCGAATTGAGGCTGCGGCCCGGATCCTACCGGGTTACGATCGAGAAGGACGGAAGACAGGTAACCCAGACGGTTGAGGTCCGGACAGGCATAAGCTATCTGAAGCTACTCCTGGGACCGTAGCCTCCGGGCCGTCCCAATTGCGCCTCTGAATGATGGTGCGGGGCTCGTAGGTCTTGCCCGCCGCCAGCCTGCGTTCTTCCCTTCTCGCCGCCCAGAGCAGCACCGGGCCGAGCGCGCTGCTGACCACGCGGCTCATGGTTCCGAACTCGCGCGTGATTTCCTTGCGCAGGCCGCGCACCCTCTCCGCCACGGCTTGGTTGGTGTGCCGCAGATGTTTCTCCATGGCCCAAAGCGCCGCGGCATAGCCATCCTTCAGCGACCGCGCTTCCCGCGCGAAACGTGCCCGCACCCGCGGGTCCGCATCGTCTCTGTACCGCCGCCAGCCGTCGAAAGTGGTGCGACAGATGCGGTAGATGCTGGGACCGTTGCGCTCGAAATCGCGGCGGAACGCCCAGTCGAGGAAACGCTTCGAATCCTCGCGCGAGATGGCGGCGTGCTCGAAATTGAACTGGTGCTGCCCGTGGATATCGGCCAGGTCCACGTCCGGAAGCAGGCGGCCTTCTTCGGAAATCTGCTGGTACAGCGGCGTGCCGGGCACGGGCGTGTACAGCATGAACTGGTGGAAGTCGGTATCGTGCGCCACCGCGTGCTCGATCTCTTCCTCGATGTTTTCCGGCGTGTGATGCTCGAGCCCCACGATGGTGGAACCCAGCAGTTTGATCCCGTGTTTGCGCAGTTCGGCGGTCAGCGTGAGCGTGTCCGAGCCTTCGAGCTTTTTGTAGCTCGATTTCGGCGACTCCAGCCCCATCCAGATCCACGAAACCCCCAGTTCCACCAGTTCCCGCATGGTGTACTGGCGAATCGCGTTGGCCGACGAGAAAACGTAAAGCGACCACGCCTTGTTGTGTCGCTTCATGCGGTCGAGCAGTTCCATCGCGCGGCGTTTATGCAGCAGGAAATTCTCGTCCATCATGAAGAACGATTTGACGTTCAGCCGGTGCTCCATCTGCGACATGACGCTGAACAGTTCGTCGCCCGTGTCGTAGAAATTCAGATACTTCCCTTTGCCGCCGAAAAACGCCGAAGTCGTGCAGAAATTGCAGCCCATGGGGCAGCCGACCGAAGGGATGATGGTGGCCGCGGTGGTCCCTTTATCCTGAGGCAGTCTGATCCCCAGCGTGCGCGCGTCGAAACCGGAGACGATCTCCGGGTGGCGCACCGGCGCGGTATCGTCCTCGCCCAAAAACCGGCGCATCCAGGAAATACCGTCGCCGCGCACGATGTGGTCGGCATCGATCATCTTGTCGATTTCCGGAATTGCCGCCACGTGGCCCCCGATCACGATCATGGAGTGCGGCGACACCCGGCGGACAATCCGGCACATCTCCCGGACTTTTCCGACGTTCACGATGATCGAGGAGATGCCCACGACATCGTAGCTGTGCGCCTGAAGCTCGGCCTCGAACGATTCGCGCGTGGGAAAATCCAACACCGTCGTGGGCGCGGAGATGTTTTCCTGGATCATGAGGATCCCCCAGGAGCGGTGGAACATGCGCAGGGAGAACGGCCCCTGTTCACGGGTCACCTGGTTGTGGTACAGCTCCATCGGGTTGATTTTGCGGCTGCCGAAATCATCGTCCTGGGCGTAGGGACCGAAGACCGAGCTGAGCAAAATCCGAGCGTGGGTACCTTTGGGATGGGGTAGCATTTTCAGTAGTTTAAGTGCCTGATAGCTTAATATATCATCGCCCGCAACAAACCAATCGTCATACTTTTGTCGCGGCGAACGCTATCATCGGTTATGCGCAAACTGAGTCTCGCCCTTTTCCTGGCCTGCCTCTCGCCCGCCCAACCTCTGCCGGACGCCCTGCACAGCCGTATCCGGGACTTTCAGGGTACGGTCTCGCTCTATGCCAGGAACCTCGACACCGGCGCGACCGTCGGGATACGGGAGGCCGACCCCGTCCGCACCGCCAGTACCATCAAACTGCCGGTCCTGTGCGCGGTTTTCGATCAGGTGGCGCAGGGCAAAGCCAAGTGGACCGATCCGCTCACCATTGCGCCGGCCGAAAAGGTCTCCGGTTCGGGCGTGATCGCCTCGGAGTTATCCGACGGCGTGCAACTGCCGCTGCGCGACGTCACGCACCTCATGATGGTGCTGAGCGACAATACCGCAACCAACATGGTCCTGGAGCGCTTCACCGCGGACGCGGTGAACGCGTATCTGGACCGTATCGGCATCAGGACCACGCGCTCGCTGCGGAAGATTCTCTCGGGCGACGGACCCGGCCGGGGCGTTTCGGCCGCGGGCAGGCTGCCGGAAAACCGGAAATACGGCCTGGGAGTTTCCACGCCGCACGACATGGTGACCATCCTCGAACGCCTCGAAAAGGGCGAGATCGTGAGCCCCGAAGCGTCGCGCGAGATCCTTGCCGTGATGAAGCGCTGCCAGGACGGAACCGGCATCCGCCGTAAGCTGGGCGACCTTCCCGTAGCCAACAAGACGGGCGCGCTCGACGCGCTGCGGTCCGACGTGGGCGTCGTCTACGCGAAAAGCGGCCGCATCGCCATGGCGATCACCGTGGACGGCATGCCGAAACCCGACTGGAGCCCCGACAACCCCGGCTCGCTGCTGATCGCAGACCTGGCGAAGATGATCGTGGAGGGGCTGAAATAGCCGCAGGTTGCCGCTGTGCCATCGGCGCCCGGCTGCAGGCCATACGGAGGGCGCACTAAGGCCGGAAATCGAGATCCACTTCGACCCTCGTGGCAACCCGAACGACTTCACCCTCGATGTCCAGGGGCTCGTATGTCCAACTCATGACCGCTCCAGATGCAGCGGATCTGATCGGTCCGGTCGGGGCGTTCACAGCGGCCGCCTTCCATACATGCCCGTCCGTGCCGACGACCACGTCAACTGTGACGTGAACCGGGCCCACAACGTTCTTTTCGCCCGTGAAAACGTTGCTGGTTGTTTTCGACAGCAGGCGCTTTGCCTGTTCCCCGGAAGGAACCGCCACGATCCGCGACTTCGGGAAAACCTGACCGGCCCTCTTCATTTCCTGGCGCTGATAGAAGGTCCCGAGCAAGCTTAATCTCAAGGGTTTCGGAAAGTCGAAAGCAGCAGACTTGAGCAGCAACTCTTCAGCAATCGCGTCGTAATCCGCGTTGCTCAGATGCAGGCGATGAAATGCTTCCGTGGTCAGATAAAGCGCCCAACCCGTTCTGGCGGCAATCTCGGCATCAACCGCTGCTTCCATTCGGGCGCGGCGGGCAAATTCGGAGTTGGTTTCGTTAACATCCACCGACGTCGGCCCTTCCCATGGATTCATGCCGGAAACCGCCGTGATCGCGCCGGCATAGACGTCAGCTAACGCAGATGTGAGAGAACCGCGGTGGTCCGGGTTCAGAGTGATCGCCCGCTTCAACCAGTCGGCGGCCGATTCCCGATCCGTAAGCCTTAGACAGACCGCCGCGTTTGCGAGAACCCGAGGGTGATCGGGATACCGCTGGATCTGTTTGAGCCACAGTTGCCGCGCCTGCGCGTAATCTTGTTTGTCATCCGGGTTCACCAGCAAGGCCCGCCCGTCGTGCGGCGGATCCAAAGCGACGTCCGGGTGGTTTTGAATCGTCCACAGGATGAGCCGGAGGCGTTCCGCCCCATTCGTCTGCCAGCGCGCTTCATAGTAGTCGAGAAGTCTCTTCAGTACGGAGAAATCGTCCGGATGCGAGTGGAGGTAATTCTCCGCGTCACGCGCTTCCGCCGGAGTCGAATAGGCCAGCGGATCAAAAGAGAATCTTCCCTGCGCTACCACGACTGACGCCAGGAAAACTGTCGCTGCGATCAACCTGACGATCATAATCCTCTTAAATTGTATAGCTGGACGGTGGTTCTGCTTGATGATGCTGACGCGTGTACGGCATGGAAATGCCGGGGCGGGGCTGTATACTGCGGTTTATGGCCTCGTCGGTAGATGAATTCACCGTTACTCTCAAACCACTTGAGGACTACGAGTTCAGGGTCCTGTTCGGTCAGCCGCAATTCGGCGCATACCGGCTGGACAGCGGACGCCTTCGGATCGGGAACTCCGGGCCCGGGACTTCCGGGGGCACGCTATGAAGCCGTTCGACACGATGGAGCGCGAGGAACTCCTGCGCGCCATCGAGATGTTTGCCAAGAACTGGCTGGCTCACGACGGCTGCTGGTTCCTGGCGGCAGAGGAACGCTTCGGCATGGAGACAGCCATCGAGTTGGATGCCCGCTCGTGGGCGCGGTTCGCGGTTGTGGAAGCGCGCCGCATCATGGCTACCTTCAATATTCCACCGGACGGCGGTCTGCCGGCGCTGGAGAAGGCTCTGAGCTTGCGTCTCTATAGCGTGGTCAATGTGCAGCATGTGGAGTGGTCTGAAGACCGGCAGCGCTTGCGTTTCTTCATGGACGAGTGCCGCGTCCAACAGGCCCGTCAGCGTAAGGGGCTGCCGCTGTTCCCTTGCAAACCCGTGGGCATAGTGGAGTTCGAGACGTTTGCGAAGACCGTCGACCCTCGCATTTCCACTACCTGTCTACAATGTCCGCCGGAGGCGCCCGAAGGAAGATATTGCGGTTGGGAATTCACTTTGAAGCCGTAGGCGGCGAGAGGGATCATTCTAAGTCATCAAAGTCCGGCAGCACCGCTGCGTCATCCGAACCCGGTAAGGACGAGGCTTCCGGCGGCAGTTTGGCGCGCCAGCGCATCAAGAGCCAACACCCGAAGCCCACGCCGAAAATGACGGCGAGCCAGGGAACCCAGGGGGTCCACCAACCAGGTATCGTCCGCGGGTCAACCAGCACCCTGCTGCCGTATTGCTGCACATAAGTGCCCAGGATTTCCTGGTCGGTCCTGCCCTCCGCGACCCACTTCGCGATCTCGATGCGCATTTTGACCGCGACCTCGCTCTGGTGGTGAGACACGGGTTCGGTATAGCAGCAGGGGGCCAAAACCGAATCTTCGATCCGCTGAACCCTGGCCCTTTGATCCTCAGCGGTCCCGGCTGTAACGGGAGGCGCGGAAACGCCTGCCCCGGCCGTAATCAGGATGAGAGCGCTGATAGCCGCTCGCAATCTCTCACCGCCACGCACCCAGAATCTCCTCTTTTCCGCAGCCATTCGCCTCGACCTCCAAAGTCGCATGCTCTATGTTCCACTCGTGGCGCAGGTAGCGCCGAAGACCGGCGGCCACACACTCAGCCTCGGCAATGCTCACGGCGCCGGTTTTCATGTGAGCCGTCAGCACCCGCTGACCCGGCCCGACTTCCCAGACATGAATGTGGTGCAGACGCACATCCGGGAAATGCCGCAAAACCGCTTGCGCCAGCTCTCCTACATTCAAATCCGAAGGCGTGCCTTCGAGCAGCGTGTGGAGGGATTCCCGGGCGATGGATACGGCGCTTCGCAGGACGGCGAATCCGACTAAAATCGCAGCAACCGGATCGACATATGGCCCGATTCGCGTACGCGTCAACAGGGCCGCGGCGACCACCGCACAAGAGGCCAGTGCGTCCTGCAGCAGGTGCAGAAAGACGCTGCGGACATTGATGTCTTCATGGCTGTGGCGCTTCAGGAGGCCCACCGCGGCCAGATTGGCAGCCAACGCGAAGAGTGCCGCGCCCAGCATGACAGACGCCCGGACCATCTCAGGGTGAAACAGCCGGCCCAGGGCGGCTCGCCCGATAAGCAACGAAATTGCGATCAAGGCGGCGGCGTTCAATAGCGCGGCAAGAATTTCCGCCCGCTTGAAACCATAGGTATGCCGCGGCGTTGGCGCCCGCCGGCCGAGCCAGCGGGCGAAAATCGCGACACCGATCGCGCCGGCGTCCGCGAAGTTGTGCATGGCATCCGCCATGAGCGCCAGGCTCCCCGCCAAAAGACCGCCGGTCAATTCCACCAGAGTGATCGTGATGTTCAACGCGGCGCTGATCCAAAGCCGCCGATCCAGATTGCTGCTTTCGCGTTCGCCCGATTCGTGTCTCACGCCGGCACTCCGTCCAAGGTCACCGGACGATGACCCAATTTAAGATCTGGCCCTCGCCGCGCCGTTTGGCCGCAAAGGCCCTCTGGTCTCTTTGACGAAGCGGGCCATCGATTTCGAAACATGCTCCAGGACGGTAGCCCAC
Organism: Bryobacterales bacterium; assembly: GCA_963796485.1. Taxonomy (GTDB): domain Bacteria; phylum Acidobacteriota; class Terriglobia; order Bryobacterales; family Bryobacteraceae; genus CAWCDJ01. Next base: position 183,580 of record CAWCLV010000001.1, on the reverse strand, counting down.
TCCTGCAGGTGCCGCTCGCCTTTCGCCGTGAGTTTGTAGACCCGGCGGGCCGGACCCGCTTTATCGGTTTGCCAGTCGGACCGCAGGTTGCCGTTCCCCTCCAACTGCCGGAGCGTGCGGTATAGCGCGCCTCTCTCAATTTCGGCATCGGTAAGTGCATGCTCCTGCAAATCCACGGCCAGATCATAACCGTAGGACTGCCCTTTCTTCTTAAGGAGCAGCAGCACAACCGGTTCGACGAAGCGGTACAGATTGCCCATCGCGCAAGTGCAAGGCTGTTCCCTGCCGTGCCGCCGGCACATTCGTTGTGGCACTCTGATCCTCCCGAAGGCTTACGCCTCGGCGCAAGCTTTACATACCGAGAATACCTCATTGTTGACTATAGGTGCGAAGTACATCCAGCATCGACAGCGCTACTATAATATAGGTGCAGTTTGGCCCTATTAAAAAAACCGGCCCCCGGGCGGCTGTGCCGGATTGTGGGAGGGAATTATGGCGGAAGAATTGAGCCCCGGTTGCGCAAGGCCGGCCAGCAGGCCGGCGGATGAGGCGCATGGGGACGAGAGTGCAAATCAGCAGGAACAGAAGGAGCAATCGAAAATGATTCTGATCGGAAGAAAGGCCCCGGATTTCACCGCGCCGGGATATCACCAGGGCAAATTCGTCAACGTCAAGCTCTCGGAATATCTCGGCAAATGGGTGCTGCTTTGCTTCTACCCGGGAGACTTCACCTTCGTTTGAAGCACGGAGCTCTCGGCGGTCGCCGAGAAATATCCGGAATTTCAGAAGCTCGGTGTGGAGGTTTTGTCCGTAAGCGTCGACAGCATGTTCGTTCACAAAATGTGGAACGACCAGGAACTGTGCAAAATGGTGGCTGGAGGCGTGCCCTTCCCGATGCTGGCGGATGGGGGCGGTAAAGTGGGCGCGGTGTACGGCGTGTATGACGAGGAAGCCGGGGTGGAGACGCGCGGGCGCTTCCTCATCGATCCGGACGGCGTCATACAGGCTTATGAAGTCCTGACGCCGCCGGTGGGCCGCAACGTCCTCGAATCGATCCGGCAAATTCAGGCCTTTCAACTCGTCCGCGAATCCAAGGGTACGCAAGCCACGCCGTCCGGATGGCGACCCGGCAAGCCGACACTGAGGCCGGGAATCGACCTTGTGGGGAACGTCTGGAAAGAGTGGAAGACCGCGTCGGCATTCGACTGATTGCGCGGTTCGAAGCATCGAAACATGAGGGAGGCTCAAAAGGCGGCAGGCCGCTTCCGTCACCGCTTTGCCGGACCGGCGGGTTCCTCCCTCCCTCGCTGACCTTCTGCTCAGCGCTGTTCCGGACTACCGGGCGCGTCTTCGAACCGGTTATCGGCCAGGCGCTCTCGCGAGTGCGACTGGTCAAACCAACCGGCTCGGCTGGCCGGGTAAGAATCAAACTCCGGGACGTAGGGTTTGATGTCCAGCAGCGGCGTGCCGTCGATCATATCCACATCCGCCACTTCCAGAACACCGTCCTGAATCGCGAGCAGGCGAACCGCCGAGATTCCAATGGGAGTCGGGCGGGCAGGCGCGCGTGTCGCAAACACCCCACGCTCCTGCCGGTCGAGGAAAGGGGTTACCCGCAGGGCCGCACCTGCCCGCCTGTGAAGCCAATAGATGAGCCAGATGCGTTCAAAACCGGCAAGATCCTGCAAACCGTCCCACAGGGGCTGGTACACGTGGACTTTCCCCCGCGCTTCGCTCGCCCGTGAAGGCTGGATTGGCGTTCCTTTCGGATCCTGAAACGGCGTCTCGATGATGCCAATAGGCTCGATTTTCAATTCATTGGACATAGCTTGAACCTGCTCGTTCGTGCCGCCTGTGGCGTCTTGCGCCACACCGGGAAGGCGCCGCAGCGTGTGCGCCGCCGCTCTTCCTGCTCCGTTGGGCCGAGCCAACTGTGACGAGGTGTTCGTGATGATTCATGTTCAGTTCGTTTTTCGATTGGCCGGGTCCTGCTTGACACGGAACCATGCGCGATTTTATTGTAAGTGTGAGTTGCACCTATAACTATCGCCTAAAGGGCCCGGAAATGAAAGCTCTTAAAATCCCGGCGAAGACCGCCCGGTGCGAGCCGGCTGGAGCGCCTTGCGCCCGAAACGCCCGCGCCCTAACGGCCGCGGCCCGGTGTGCTGCTGTTACCGGGCCGGACTCACCGCAGCTCGATGCTCTTGGATGGAAAGGAAAACAGTCAAATGCGAATTGCCATTCCCGTTAGCGGCGGACGCCTCGCCCAGCACTTCGGCCATTGCGAGGTGTTTGCCCTGATAGACGTTGACCCCGTGACCCGGCAGACGACGGCATCAACCGAGGTGAACGCTCCCGAGCACCAACCCGGTCTCTTGCCGCCATGGTTGAAAGAACGGGGCGTCAACCTCGTCATCGCGGGCGGCATGGGCTCGCGCGCGCACTCCCTGTTCGCATCGGTATCGATTGAGGTTCTCTCAGGCGCGCCCTCGGAGACTGCGGCGACTCTTGTGCGGCAGTATCTGGATGGAACGCTCGTCACCGGTCAGAATACCTGCGATCACTCGGCGCATACGTGCTGACATAGCCCGCTGAAGCTTGCCATGGCCGGAAAACGAGTGGTGATCGTGGGAGGTGTTGCCGGCGGCGCATCGTGCGCGGCACGCCTTCGGAGGCTGGATGAAACCGCGGAAATCGTGATCCTCGACCGCGGGTACTACGTCTCCTTTGCCAACTGTGGACTGCCCTACTTCGTGGGCAACGTGATCCAGCCGGAGTCGAAGCTCCTGCTGGCCAGCCCGGACCTGTTTCGCGACCGCTTCAATATCGAGGTTCGCCTCCGGAACGAAGTCATCGGGATCGATCGCCATTCGCATCAGGTCATTGTCCGCGAGGTCGATAGCGGGCGCGAGTACCGCGAGCCATACGATGCTCTCGTGTTATCGCCCGGCGCGTCTCCCATCCGCCCGCCCTTGCCGGGCGTCGATCTGCCGGGCATTTTCACTCTGCGCACCCTGCCTGACAGCGAGGATATCCGGGAGTGGATCGAATCGAGAAGCCCGCGGCGGGCCGTCGTTGTCGGCGGCGGCTTCATCGGGCTGGAGATGGCCGAGAATCTCGTCCATCGCGGAATGGACGTCACCGTGGTGGAAATGGCGGACCAGTTGCTGCCCCCGCTCGATCCGGAGATGGCCGAATACGTTCGCCACCGGGTGGCAGCGCACGTGACGCACGTTCAACTGGGCGATGCGGTCGCCGGATTCGAAGAAGCGGGCGGCGGCCTGGTAGTGCGCACGCAGGCGGGTGCGGCTTTTGAGGCCGGACTGGTTGTTCTTGCTATCGGCGTACGTCCGGAATCCCACCTCGCGCGCTCGTCGGGACTGGAGGTCGGTGCCCGTGGCGGCATCCGCGTCGACTCCCGGATGCGCACCAGCGATCCGCAGATCTGGGCGGTCGGCGACGCGGTGGAAGTCAAAAATCGGGCCACGGGCCAGTGGGAGTTGATTCCGCTGGCGGGGCCTGCGAACCGACAGGGTCGCATCGCCGCGGATGCCATCTGCGAGCGCGATGCCCATTTCTCGAGCGTTCAGGCGACCGCGGTCTGTGGTTTCTTCGGAGAGACCGCGGCACTGACGGGCGCGACGGAAAAAACCCTGCGGCGAGCGGGGATGAATGATTTCAAGGCGGTATACCTGCATCCAAACCAGCATGCCGGCTATTATCCAGGCGCCAGGCCGATCCACCTGAAATTGGTATTCCGCGGTTCAGACGGTCTCCTGCTGGGCGCCCAGGCGGTGGGCGAAGAAGGTGTGGAGCGCCGTATCGATGTGATTGCGATGGCCATCCAGATGGGCGCGACGGTCTTCGATCTGGAAGAAGCCGAACTCTGCTATGCGCCGCAATACGGTTCCGCGAAAGATCCGGTGAACCTGGCCGGCATGGCCGCATCGAATGTGATGCGCGGCGACGTTGAACTCGCTGCCTGGCCCGAACTGGATACCACCGGCGCTTTCCTGCTGGACGTTCGCGAGGTGGAAGAATTCCGTGATGGCCACGTAGAAGGAGCGGTAAACATCCCGCTCGGCAAATTGCGGGCAAGATGGAACGAGGTACCCCGCGACCGGGAGATCTGGGTATACTGCCGGGCCGGCCAGCGGTCCTATTATGCTTGCAGGTTCCTGGCTCAAAATGGCTTCCGCGTGCGCAATCTTTCCGGCGGCTATGGCACCTATCGAGCCTGGTGGCCGGAGGGATGGAGGCAACTCTGCACGATTTGAAAGTAATGCCACGGCAAGCCCCCGGCGACGGATCCGGAGGGCCATTGCGCGCCCGCGCACAGTCGGGCTGTTTTGTCTGCGGGCGGAACAACCCGCACGGCTTGCAGATACGATTTGAGCGTCAGGACGCCGGTGAAATCGTCGCAACCTGGACTCCAGCGTCCGCCTGGGAAGGCTTTAGTGGAATTGTCCACGGAGGCGTTGTCGGCACGGTCCTCGATGAGGCGATGTCCAAGGCCGTGGCCGGAATGGGGATGGAAGCCCTGACGGCCGAGCTCCGGGTTCGATTTCGCCGGCATGTCACGGCCGGGGACACGTTTCTCGTCCGCGGCTGGGTGATCAGCCGGAACAAGCGGCTCACAAAAACAGAGGCGGTGCTGGTGGCCGCCGACGGTACGGAACACGCTCACGCGTGGGCGACATTCCTGCCCTTGCACGCCAATGGATCGCTCCCGATGCGGACGTCCCGAGACCAGTGAACCGCTGCCGAAGGAGCGGCCGCTGCCTCGCCTCCCGGCCGCGGGACAAAGCCGGCGCCGGCGTTCCGACGGTCTGCTATTCGATCACCAGCAGCAGATCTTTCGCCTCTACGTGCTGGCCGGGTTGCACCAGCATCTGCTTCACCGTGCCGCCGACGGGCGAATAGACGGTGCTCTGCATCTTCATGGCTTCCATCACCAGCAGGCGGTCGCCTTTCGCGAGCTTCTGATTCAACTCCACCGCGACCGTCGAAACCACGCCGGGAATCGGCGCGCCGATCTGGCCGGGAACGTTCGGATCGGCCTTGGGCTTGGGGGCTTCCTTCACTTCGAGCGAGCGATCGCGCACCGAAACTTCGCGAGGCTGCCCGTTTAATTCGAAGAAGACCGTGCGCGTGCCGTCGGGATGGGGTTCGCCTACCGTCTGAAACTTCACCACCAGCGTCTTGCCGGGCTCCAGTTCCACGGCGACGCTTTCGCCGCGTTCCATCCCGTAGTAGAACTCCGGCGTCGGCAGCACGTCCACGTCGCCGAACGATTGATGCGCCCGCGCGAACTTCACGAACACATCGGGATACATGAGATAGCTCAGCACTTCGTCGCGCGACGGCTTGTGGCCGGTTTTCTTCTCCACCACCCCGGCGGCTTCTTCCAGGTCCACCTTGGGCAGGTTCGCTCCGGGACGCCCGCGCTGCGGTTTCGCGCCGCGGAGGATGATTTTCTGCAACGGCTTCGGCCAGCCGCCTTCGGGTTCGCCGAGCGCTCCCTGGAACATCTCGATGACCGAGGTCGGCAGCGTCAAATTGTGGTCGGGCGTGAGGCGCTCGAACTGCGCCATGGTCATGTTGTGATTGACCAGGAAGATGGCCATGTCGCCCACCACCTTGCTCGAAGGCGTGACCTTCACGATGTCTCCGAACGCCATGTTGACGTCCGCATACGTCCGCGCCAGCTCGTGCCAGCGCGCGCCGAGCCCCATGGATTCCGCCTGCTCTTTCAAATTGGTGTACTGGCCGCCGGGCATTTCGTGGATGTACACCTCGGCCGTGCCGGACTTCGGGCCGGTATCGAACGGGGCGTAGAATTCGCGCACCACCTCCCAGTAGTCCGCATACTGGTTGAGCGCGTCCAGATCGAGCTTCGTATCGCGCCGCGTGTGATTCAGCGATGCCACGATGGAATTGAGATTCGGCTGGCTGGTCTGGCCGCTCATGGAGGCGATCGCCGCGTCGGCGATGTGGACGCCCGATTCCGCGGCCTTCAACACGGACGCCGCGTTCAGCCCGCTGGTGTCGTGCGTATGAAAATGGATCGGGATCGCGACTTCCTGCCGCAGCGTCTTGACCAGCTTTTCCGCGGCATACGGCTTGCACAAGCCCGCCATATCCTTGATCGCCAGCATGTGCGCGCCCATGCGCTCCAGTTCCTTCGCCATGCGCACGTAGTATTCGAGCGGGTACTTGTCGCGCTTCGGGTCGAGGATGTCGCCGGTGTAGCAGATGGCCGCTTCGCAGATGGAGCGTGTTTTGCGCACCGCCTGCATCGACGATTTCATGTTGGGCAGCCAGTTGAGCGAGTCGAAGATGCGGAAGATGTCGATGCCCTGCGCCGAGGCCTCGTAGATGAACTCCGCCACCACGTTATCGGGATAGGCCGTGTAGCCCACCGCGTTCGACGCGCGCAGCAGCATCTGGAAGCAGATATTCGGGATGGCTTCGCGCAGGCGGCGCAAGCGCTGGAACGGGTCTTCGAGCAGGAACCGCATGGTGACGTCGAAGGTCGCGCCGCCCCACATTTCCAGACTGAACAGGCCGCTCAGCCGGTGCGACACGAAATTCGCGATCGCCATCATGTCGTAGGTGCGGACCCGCGTGGCCAGCAGCGATTGGTGGGCATCGCGAAACGTGGTGTCCGTCATCAGCAGGCGCTTCTGGTTTTCGACCCACTGGACGAGGCCTTCCGGCCCCTCCCGTTGCAGGATCTGGCGCGTCCCTTCGGGCGGTGCCGAAGAGTCGTGGCGCGGGATGGGCGGCGTTCCGATGCGTTTGGGCGCGGGCTTGCCGGCAATCGTCGGGTTCCCGTTCACGATCACGTCGCCCAGGTAGGTCAGAAGCTTGGTGGCGCGGTCGCGCTTCGCCGCGAATTTGAAGAGCGCCGGAGTCTCCTCCAGCCAGCGGGTGGTGACGTTTCCCGCCTGGAAATCCGGGTGGTTGACCACGTTTTCCAGGAACGGAATATTGGTCTTCACGCCGCGCACGCGGAACTCGCGGAGGCTGCGGTCCATGCGCTGGCAGGCGTGGCGGAATTCCCTGCCCCAGGCCGTGGTTTTGACGAGCAGCGAGTCGTAATAAGGGGTGATCACCGCACCGCTATAGGCGGAGCCGCCGTCGAGACGGATACCGAATCCGGCCGGCGAGCGGTATGTCGAGATTTTGCCGTAATCGGGAACGAACCCGTTGGCCGGGTCCTCGGTGGTGATGCGGCATTGCAGCGCGTATCCGTAAAGCGGAATCGCGTCCTGCGCGGGCAGGTTCATTTCGGCGGAGTGAAGTTCGAGCCCTTGCGCCACCTGGATCTGGCAGCGCACCAGGTCGATCCCCGTCACCATTTCGGTGACCGTGTGCTCCACCTGGATGCGCGGGTTGACCTCGATGAAATACCACTCGCCGGAATCCGCATCCACCAGAAATTCCACGGTGCCGGCGTTGTAGTAACCCGCGGCCTTTGCGAGTTCGACCGCCGCGCCGGCCAGGGCGGCGCGGATCTTCGGGTCGAGCGAAACCGCCGGAGCCACTTCGACGACCTTCTGATGGCGCCTTTGCACGGAGCAGTCGCGCTCGTAAAGGTGCAGGATGTTGCCGTGGCGGTCGCCCAGGATCTGGACCTCGATGTGTTTGGCGCGCCGCACGAAGCGTTCGATGAACACGGCGTCGTTCCCAAAGGCCGCAGCGGCTTCGCGCCGCGCTTCCTCCAGGCGCCCCGCGAAATCGGCCGCGCGATCCACTACGCGCATGCCGCGGCCTCCGCCGCCGAACGCGGCCTTGATGATCAGGGGGAACCCGATCTCGGCGGCGATCTTCTCCGCTTGGCGCGGGTCGGCTACGGCCTTCTCCGTGCCGGGCACCACGGGGATGCCGGTCTTTTGCGCGAGGCGCCGCGCGGCCGTCTTGTCTCCGAGTAAGTCGAGCACTCCGGCACTCGGCCCGATGAAGGTGATTCCGGCACGCTCGCAGGCGCGCGCTAAAGCGGGGTTCTCGGAAAGAAAACCGTAACCCGGATGGATCGCATCGACTTCCTTCTCCCGCGCCAGCGCGACAATTCCCTCCACGTCGAGATACGCTTCGACGGGGCCTTTGCCCTCGCCTACGAGATACGCTTCGTCGGCCTTGAAACGATGCAGAGCCAGCCGGTCTTCCTGCGAATAGATGGCGACCGTGCGCAGCCCGAGTTCATTGGCCGCGCGCAGGATGCGAATCGCAATTTCGCTGCGGTTCAAAGCAAGCAGTTTTTTCATTTTGGAAACAACAGGCGTATGTCCAGCCGTTGATTCCAGGGTACCAAAGGATACACCGTCATCGGCGCAGGCGCGTTATCATGCGCAGAGGCAGCCAAGTGCCACGGAACCGGTCTGTCAGCCAATATGCGCCAAAAGCAAGGAAAGGACGATTTATCATGATCAACAAACTCGCCGTTGCGTTTTTTGCCTTCTCGGTTGGCCTCGCCTGTGCTGCGAATGCCCAAGCGGGCAAGGCAGTGTACGACCGCGCCTGCAAGAACTGCCACGGCGCTGCAGGACAAGGGAACCCGAATATCGCGAAGATGATGAAGGTGGAGATGAAGCCGCTCGGGTCTGCGGAAGTTCAGGGAATGTCCGATCAGGAACTGGAAGGGGTCATCGAGAAAGGAAAAGGCAAGATGCCGGCGGTCCACAGCGTCACCCCGGCGCAGGCGGCCGACGTAGTTGCTTATATCCGCACCTTTAAGAAGTAGCCGAATCGCGGCCGCCGGGTGCGCGGCCGCTCATGACAAATACCGGCGCGCGTCATGCCTTTTGGGGATGGGGCGCACCTGAAGCACGGCGGTACCATCGAGTTCCATGGTGCCCGATGCCATCCTCTGCGCCCGAAGGCGGTTTAATAATAAATATAGACCGCATGAAACCCAACCGCTCATGGCCCGTCCTGCTGGTTGGTTTCGGGATGCTGATCGTGCTGATCGGCATTTCGGGACTGGGAGCGTTGCGCAGGGCGCGCCAGACGTATCGCGAAGTGTCGGGGCTGAACGACCGCTACCGCCGCACGGAACGGATCCTGAATGCGGTGGGCTCGGAGATCGCCGAAGTCGGCCTGCTGACCCGAGATTACCTGCTCGACCCCTCGAAACTCTCGGCCGGATTGTACCGCTCGCAGCTGGTGGCGATGCGGGCCCGCATGGAAAGCGAGCTGCAGGAACTCAGCACGGTGATGGGCGCCGACGAAGCGCCGCGGCTCGAGCGGCTGCGCAAAGAGGTCGGCGCGTATTGGGACGTGCTGGATCCGCTCTTCGAGTGGACGCCCGCCCAGAAATCGGCCCTCAGCTGGATCTTTCTGCGCAAACAGGTGCTGCCCAGGCGGGAAGCGGCGCTGGCAATCGCCGACGAAATCCGCGATCTGGCGCAAGCCAACCTCCGGAAACAGCGCGAGGCGGTGGACAAGGAGGAGGCCGACCTGCCGATTTTTATCGGCCGCATGTTGGGGATCACCGTGCTGATCGGGCTGTTGATCGCCGGCGTCAGCGCATACCGCATGACGCGTCTTGAACAACACTCCGATGAGCAGCGCCTGCGGGCTGAAGCCGCCGAAGAGGAACTGCGTCTTCTTTCGCGCCAACTGGTTCGCGCCCAGGAGGAAGAGCGCCGTTCGATTTCCCGCGAACTGCACGACGAGATCGGCCAGATGCTGACGGCGCTGCGCATGGAATTGCGCAATCTCCAGGAACTGCGGTCGGCCCCGGAAGAGCAGTTCCAGGAGCATGTGGAAGATGCGCGCCGGCTGGCCGAACAAACGCTGCGCGCCGTTCGCGACATGGCCATGGGGCTGAGGCCTTCGATGCTCGACGATCTCGGTCTCGGATCCGCCATACAGTGGCAGGCCCGGCAGTTCTCGAAGCACTCGGGCGTGCCCGTCAACGTGCAGATCGAAGGGCCGCTCGCGCACTTGCCGGACCGCCACCGCACGTGCGTATACCGGCTGGTGCAGGAGGCGCTGACGAACTGCGCGCGACACGCCAAGGCGAAGACGATCGGGGTGAGTATACGGTCGCTCGGCGACCAACTGGTGGTGGAAGTGCAGGATGACGGCCTCGGCTTCGATGGTTCCTCGGCGCGGGGCCGTGGACTGGGACTCCTGGGAATGCAGGAGCGTGTCAGAGAGTTGGGGGGCCGCCTCACGGTGAAATCGAGGCCGGGTGCCGGGACCTCCCTCATGGCGGTCATCCCTCTCGAACGGGAGGCGGCTTCGGCATGAGCTTGCGAATCCTGCTCGCCGACGACCACGGCGTGGTTCGCAAGGGCCTGCGCTTCATCATCGAGCGGCAGCCCGGCATGGAAGTGGTGGGAGAAGCCGCGGACGGGCGCGAAGCCGTGAAGCTGAGCCAGGAGCTCAACCCTGACGTGGTGGTGGTGGATATCGCCATGCCGATGCTGAACGGGATCGAAGCCACCGCACAGATGGTCAAGCACAACCCGGCCCTGGGGGTGGTCATCCTGAGCATGCATTCCGATGAAGACTACCTGCTTTCGGCGCTGAATGCCGGAGCGAAGGGATATCTGCTCAAAGACTCCGCGGATACGGACCTGGTGCGCGCCATCCAGGCGGTTGGCCGGGGAACGCCGTTCTTCAGCCCGGAGATCGCCAAGACCATGCTGGAGGATTATATGCGCTTTCTCCAGCAGCGCAATCTACAGGATTCCTATGACGTGCTGACGGACCGCGAGAAGGAAGTCCTTCAACTGCTCGCGGAAGGTAAGTCGAATAAGGAAGTCGCCGGCATTCTGAATGTGAGTATCTATACGATCGACACCCACCGCACGCACCTGATGCAAAAGCTGAACCTGCACAACACGGCGGAAATCGTTCTCTACGCGGTTCGTAAAAAGATCATTTCCTGAGCCCCCGCTGCGCAACGTGCGAAAACGCACGCGTGTAGCATTCACCCGGTCCACACCTTTTTTACGCTCCGCCTCGCCTGTTTTCGGGATGGCGATACTCGACGCGCGGAAGGGAAAATAGGTATAGGGTGAGTCAAAACCACACCTTCAACAACAACTTAGAATTGCCCGGGTAAGTGGGCGACCGATTGCTTATCCCAGCGAACTAAGAAAGGGGAACATGGACCTGACAACGGAACAGACGAACTGGACCGGGGAAGCGTTGCACGATCTGATCAAGGGCCGGCTTCGCGGCATGCGATTCATCGCAGTCTCCAACCGCGAGCCGTATATTCACAGAAGCAAAAACGGCGAAACGCAATGCATCCAGCCCGCCAGCGGCCTGACCGTCGCCCTCGACCCGATTCTCCGCGCAACCGGCGGCACCTGGGTGGCACACGGAAGCGGCGACGCGGACCGGGCCGCTGTGGATGCGCACGACCACGTTGCTGTTCCGCCGGATGATCCATCGTACACGCTGCGCCGCGTCTGGCTCGATAGCCGCCTCGAAAACGAGTACTACTACGGACTGGCAAACGAAGGGCTCTGGCCTCTCTGCCATGCGGCCTTTCATCAGCCCGTCTTCCGGCGGAAAGACTGGGAAAGCTACCGTTTGGCGAACCAGTTGTTCGCGGATGCGGTGCTCGAGGAAGCCGCCGGAGAGCCGGCTTTCATATTCATTCAGGATTATCACCTCGCGTTACTGCCGCGGATGCTGAAGGAACAAAATCCGAACCTGATCGTCGCCCAGTTCTGGCACATCCCGTGGCCCAACCCGGAGAATTTTCGCGCTTTCCCGTGGAAAGAGGAACTTCTTCACGGCCTGCTGGGGAACGATCTGCTGGGGTTCCACTTGCGCTATCACGGTGCCAATTTTCTGGCGACGGTTGACGGGGGAATCGAGGCGAAGGTCGATAAGGAGCATTTCCGCATCGTGCGCCAGAACCACGCAACGGAGGTGCAGGCGTTCCCGATCAGTATCGATTTCGAGCGGCACACGCGCGAAGCCGTCAGCCCGGCGGTGGATCGCCACATGGAGGACTGGATCGCCGAACTGGGGTGGCGTCCGGAAATTCTCGGCATCGGCATAGACCGTCTGGACTACACCAAGGGCATTCCACAGAGATTGCTCGCAGTGGACCGGTTCCTCGAAGCCAACCCGGAATATTGCGGGCGCTTCTGCTTCCTGCAGGTGGGCGTTCCGAGCCGCACCGCGATCGACCAGTATCGCCGTCTCGGCGCGGAAGTGGAGTCGCTGGTCCACAGCATCAACGACAGATGGCGCATGCGCGGATGGTCGCCGATCTATTACTGCAACCGGCACCTGCCGCAGCCGGAGCTCATGGCCCTGCACCGCATGGCGAAATTCTGCCTGGTGAGTTCGCTGCACGACGGCATGAACCTGGTCGCGAAGGAGTTCGTGGCCAGCCGCACCGATGAAGACGGCGTCCTGATCCTGAGCAGTTTCACGGGGGCGGCGCGCGAACTCACGTCCGCGTTGCTGGTGAACCCGTTCTCGCCGGACCAGATGGCGGACGCGATCCGCCAGGCGCTGGAAATGGCCCCGCAGGAGCGCGCCACCCGGATGCGCCGCCAGCGCGCGGCCGTGCGGGAAAACAACATTTACACGTGGGCCGCCCGAGTGATGAACTCGCTATCCGGCTTCCATTCGCAAACGAGGCACCCGAAGGACACCGCATCCCGGTCCTGGACCGCTGCCGCGTCCGGCGAGGGGAACGCGGGCGTACAACGCGTATCCATAGCGCTGTCTTAGACCGCCGGCAGTTCCACCGGCGCGCGAGGGTTCGATCTATACCGTGAAACGGGGATGGACATTTCACCCCGAGTCTGCAGACGATTAGAATAGTGAAGAATTACTGGGGTATCCCTATACTCATGCTGGCAGGCGGGTTGGCGGTGGCCCGTCCTGTTCCGGATGAGTCCAATTTTGTACAGGATTTGGTTCGAACCTCGGTCGCAGCCATGGACCGCGACTGGCAAAGCGCTCCCGAGTTCGCTTTCCGCGAGCGCGACGTAACCTCCGACGGCGGGCCCAAGGCGCGAAAAACGCAGCGGGTCTGGATGATCGACGGGTCGCCCTACTACGAGCTGACCGGCCTCAACGGAAAACCGCTCCCGCCGGCCCGGCAGGCCCAGGAAGAGCGAAAGCTCATGCGCGAGGTGCAGAAGCGGCGAGCCGAATCCGCGGCGGCGCGCGACCGGCGCGTCGCTCAATACACGAAGGAGCGCCGGCAGGATCACGCCCTGATGCGCGACATGGCGGACGCCTTCGTTTTCAAAATGGTCGGACAAGATACCCTCAACGGCCACGACGTCTACATTCTGGATGCTTCGCCCAAGCCCGGGTGGCAGCCGCCGACGCTTGAAACGCGTGTGCTCACGGGTATGCGAGGCCGTCTCTGGATCGATAAAAAGGACCACCAGTGGGTGAAGGTCGAAGCCGACGTGTTCCAACCGGTTACATTCGGCTTCTTTATCGCCAAGGTGCAGCCCGGAACGCGCTTCGAACTGGAGCAGGCTCCCGTCAACCACGATCTCTGGCTGCCGAGCCATTTCCGGATGACGGTGAATTCGTCGATCCTTTGGTGGCAGAAGAATTCGCTGGATGACGAGACCTACTCCGATTACCAGCCGAAAGACGCGCTAAGCGCGCGGCTTAACCTTGCACATTGACCCGGCGTGACCGTCATGCCGAACGGCGCACCCCGTGGACCGGCGATCACGATCAGTGTTTGGGACTGCAGGCAAGGTGATCCTCCTGCTCCCGTGAACGCGGCACCGGGCGGAGGGCAGCCAGAGTAGCCGTGAATGCGGCACCGGGCGGAAGGGGGGCAGCCAGAGCTCCCGTGAACGCGGCACCGGGCGGAAGGGGGGCAGCCGGAGCACCGTGAATGCCGCCACACCAAGGCTCGCTTCGCGGACGATCCTATCCCGACAGGATGTAAAACAGGGGACAACGTACGGTATAGGTTGTATAGGAGGGTTCGGATCACAATTTTCGGCTCCTCGTCTTTTCGAGCGTTTGCAACATCTTATGAATGTGACTCGCTTTTGGCTGCTTCTGGGCGTAGCTCTGGCTCCAGCGTTCCCGGCTGTACCGGCGGGATGCGCCAGCAGTGTACCTTTGGGAACGTTCCGCCTTTGGGTTCGCCCCACGGACAAGGGGGTGGCCCTGCCTATCAAGGAGGTGGCCAAGGTGCCGGTTGGCGCTCACCTGATTTGGGAGCCCGTCCACCTCTCCACCCAGACGGCCGGCGATGCCGAGATCTCCGCCGTGCTTTTGCCGGAAGGCGACGGAGAGCTCACCGTTCTCCCCCCGGAAAAGGCGGACCAGCACGCCGAATGGATGCTCCCCAAGAGCCCTGCCGTTGTGGCTCTGATCTACGGTCCGCACGGCCTCAGCGAAGGCAAAGTAAAGGAGCTGGTCACCCGCAATCACGACCTGCTCGCGCAGCTCGCCAACTACGCCCAACAGACGTCCGAAGTGGAAGCGCTGGTGCAGCAGCTCGCCAATTCCGAAAACTCGGGCGGCGGCATGGATGCGGCGCTCAAGGGGGTCTCTTCCCAGTACGGGGTGGATCTCAGCAAGCTCGACCCGAAAGCTTCGACAGATCAGCAGGCCGTGGTCCTTCTGAAAGCGGTGCTTCCCTCCGCCAATAATTACGACCCGCTGGCCACCCGGTCCGCGCAGATGCAGTCTTCCGTGGGACTGGCGGCGTCGGTGGCAGGCTTGTTCTTTGGAAATTCGGTGGGCCTCGCCGCAGGCGGAGCCGCGCTGTTCCAGAACCTCAAAACCGTGATCTTCCCCGGCGCCGAGTTTCGATCGGCATTCGCGCAATCGTCGGCCGGACAGGGCGAGATGGCACTCTGCACGAAGACAGCCGGGGCCCCCAAAACGAGGGTACGGATCGCCTATCTCTGGGCCTATCGCGTGCCCGGCGAGGATATGCCCGCGGTTACTATAGACGGCGAGGCCCACCTGCCGCTCGGCTCGAAATCGCCGGTGAAGCTGAAGGCCAAAGATCCCGGCAAGGTGAAGCAACTGGAGCTGGCTCGCGAATGGCAACTGGCGCCCGCAGCCGGCGGCCCCGGGGCGGCGGTTCCGGTGACCGTCTCGAGCGCCCCCGACAGCATCGAACTCGACCTTTCCAAGTCCAAACTCCCGCCCGGAGATTACCAGCTCAAGGCCCTGTGGGACTGGAACAATCTCGCGGTGGCGGGGACCGTTCACCTGCACCGGTACGGCGATTTCAGCAAGGTGCGCCTGGCGGAGGGCGTTCACGACCGGCTCATCGAGGGCAGCGGGAAGGTTCCGCTGGAACTGACCGGCACCGATTTCGAATTCGTCGAGAAGGTGGCCGTGGAAAAGGGGGAAGCGCGCACGCCCGATCCGCCGAAAACCGAATTCAAACTGGCGCGCGGGAAACGCTCCGGCGAGCAGGAGAGCATCCGCATCGACGTCGATACAGCCTCGGCCGGCATCTACCGTCTGCTCCTCACGCAATCCGATGGCGTGACGCACGAGTTCCCCTACACCGTGCTTCCCCCGAATCCGAAGCTCACGGGCCTGCCGGTCCGGATCAACTTGGGCGAACCGAGCCGCCCGCTCGAACTGGAGGGCGCCGGCGCGGACCGCATCGTGGGGGTCGAAACCACGGCGGGCGAGATTTCAGGCAAAGCGGATGGCAGATGCTGGCAGGGCGCGATCAAGCTCAAAGCGGACGCCGCGGAAGGACGCCGCTACCCGGTCCGGCTGCGCGTGAAGGATCACGAAGCACCGATCGAGGTTCCCGATGCCATCGAGATCATCCCTCCGCGGCCGAAGATTGCGGCCGTGCGGGCGGCGATACCCGCCGACCTCGGGATCAAGCTTCGCGACCAGGAGCTGCCCTCCGGGGCAACCGTAGGGTTATCTCTCAGGGTGGAGAACCTGCCTCCCTCCGGAGCGGCTCCGCTGGTGGAATTGGGCTGCGCCTCCGGGCAGGCGCGATCGCCCATCAAGCTTTCGCCCTCGGGCTCCGACTCCGGAATCGTGTTCTTCTCGGTGGATCCCGGCCGGATCGGCTACCCCGGTTGCGAACTGACCGCCTCGGTGGACGTGGCCGAGCTGGGCCGATCGGACCCGCGCCCTTTGGGCCGTGTCGTCCGCCTCCCGCGAGTGGACGGCTTCACCCTCACCGACGAGAAGGTCGGGAACGCGGACTACGCAGGCGTGCTCACGGGGCGCGACCTGGACATTGTGGAGAAGGTCGGATGGGACCCGCACAACGGAGTGCCCGTGGACTCGATCCCCACGCCGGTGCCGGGCAAACCCGCCGAGCAGACGCTGAAAGTGGCGGTGCCGTGGCCCTCGCCCGCTCCGCATGCCCCGATCTACGTTTGGCTGCGAAGCGAGAAAGAGGGACGGGAGACCTCGGTCGCTTATTGAAGCAAATTTCGCTGCGGCCGATTGCCGTAACGCGATTTTGAGATTTATTTATCGTTTATTATGTTCGGCTTGATCGGGGCAAGACGGCGGGCGGCGGAACTATGGGACTAACGTGTGTCCGAGAGGGAATTCGGCCCCGAATTCCTCCAAATCAGACCTCCCTATCTCCACTCCGACGCCTCACCCGCTCCTTGGGAGCGCCCCCTTCCCCTCCGGAGTCCCTCTCAAATTGTTTTGACATTTCGCTCGGCTTCCGCTAAACCCGAATAGTATGCCCGCGGGCTCCCACCGCTTTCCGGTTGGGGCCATCCGCTGCACAGTGTTGAGCGATGGCTACTTCTCCTACCCGACGCGGTGGTTCTTTCCGAACGCCGACGCGGAGCAGCTCGGCCGGGCGCTGGAGAGCCATCGCCTCCCCAGGGAATCCATTCTGAGCCCGCTGACCTGTCTCCTGATCGAAACCGGCCGGCACGTGGTTCTGGTGGATACCGGGGCGGGAACGGCCATCGGCACCACCGGCGCAATCCAGGCGCGGCTCGAAATGGAGGGCATCCGGCCCCGGGATGTCGATACGGTGATCCTGTCGCACGCACACTCCGACCATATCGGCGGAGTGGTCAACACTCGCGGGCGTCCATTATTCCGCAATGCCCGGCACGTGCTCGCCGAATCCGAATGGGAATTCTGGATGGCGGGGCGCGCCGATGTTTCCGCGCTGCCATTGCCTGAGCACGTCAAGTCCGAGATGCGCAATGCGGCGCGCGGGTGCCTGGAGGCGATCCGCCACCAGCTGGAACCGGTGGAAAAAGAGACGGAGATCGTTCCGGGCGTACACGTGCTCCCCGCCCCCGGCCACACGCCGGGCCACCTCGCCATCCTCATCGAATCGGAAGGGGAGCGGCTGCTGAATATCGCGGACGCCGCGGCACACCCTCTGCATCTGGAGGAGCCGCGCTGGGAAAATGGGTTCGATCTGACGCCCGCGACTGCCGGGTCCACGCGCTGCGAGCTGTTGCAAAGGGCGGCCTCGGAGAAAATGCACCTGATGGCGTTCCACTTTCCGTTTCCCAGCGTAGGACGCATCGCCGCCCGACTTTCCGGCGGTTGGGAGTGGACCCCCGGGTGGTAGAATGTAACCGATTTCAATGAGACCCTTAGCCTGCCTCCTTGCCGCGGCGACGCTGCTCCCGGCCGCCGGCACAATCGCCCCCACGCCTCCCATGGGTTGGAACAGTTGGGACTGCTACGGCACCACCGTTACCGAAGCGGAAGTCAAAGCCAACGCCGATTACATGGCGGCGAAGCTCAAGAAACACGGCTGGCAGTACATCGTGGTGGACATTCAGTGGTCCGACCCGAACGCCAGGTCGCACGGCTACCGTCCGAATGCCGAACTGGCGATGGACCAGTATGGGCGCCTGATCCCGGCCGCCAATCGCTTTCCCTCCGCTGCTAACGGCGCCGGGTTTGAACCGCTGGCCGCGTATCTTCACAAACTCGGGCTGAAGTTCGGCATCCACATCATGCGCGGGATCCCGCGGCGGGCGGTCGCGGCGAACCTGCCGGTCGCCGGCAGCAAGGTGCATGCCGCCGATATCGCCAACCCGCAGTCCATCTGCCGCTGGAACACGGACATGTACGGGGTGGATATGACCAGGCCGGGCGCGCAGGATTATTACGACTCCATCGTGAAGATGTATGCCGGTTGGGGCGTGGATTACATCAAAGCGGACGACACCGCGATGCCGTTCCACATCGATGAGATCGAAGCGCTGCATCGGGCCATCGTGAAGAGCGGGCGACCGATCGTGCTGAGCCTCTCGCCCGGACCGGCGGACGTCACGAAGGCCGATCAGTATGCGGCCAACGCGAACCTGTGGCGGATCTCCGGCGATTTCTGGGACCAGTGGCCCGCGCTGCGCCGCACCTTCGCGCTGCTCGACCGCTGGAGCCTGCACGTGACGCCCGGCGCCTGGCCGGATGCCGATATGCTGCCGCTCGGCCGCATCGGAATCCGCGCCGAACGCGGCGACGACCGCCGGACCCGCTTCACGAAAGACGAGCAGCGAACCCTCATTTCGCTCTGGTCGATCGCGCGCTCCCCCCTGATGTTCGGCGGCGATCTGCCCAGCAACGACGATTGGACGCTCTCGCTGCTCGCCAACGACGAAGTGCTGGCGGCCGATCAGCACGGCGCCAACTCCCACCAGTTATTCGCGCGCGAAAACCAGCTGGCATGGGTTTCGGATGCCCCGGGCGGCGGCAAATTCCTGGGCGTGTTCAACACGGGCGAGCAGCCGGCGCAGATTCGCGTCGATTGGAAAGACCTGGGCCTTTCCGGAACGCCCCCGGTTCGCGATCTGTGGGAGCAGAAGGATCTCGGCAGTGCCGCGGACGGACGAATTTTTTCGGTTCCGCCGCACGGCGCTGGAATGTACCGGGTGAACTGATGCTGCGACGCACGTTTCTGCAGGCCGCCGCAGGCAGCATGGCCGCCATGGCCGCGCCGGTCCGGCCGCGCAACGTTCTCTTCATCCTGATGGACGATTTGGGCTGGAGCGACACGCAGCCCTACGGCAACGGCTTCGTCGACACTCCGAATTTGACGCGGCTGGCATCCGAAAGCGTGCGCTTTACCAACGCCTATGCGGCGTGCCCCGTATGTTCTCCTACCCGCGCCAGCATCCTCACCGGACAGTATCCGGCGCGGCTTCACCTGACCGACTGGATTCCCGGCCGGAAGCAATGGCCGTACGCGCCGCTGCTGACGCCCGCCTTCGAACAACAGCTCCCGGCGGATACCGCGACGCTCGCGGAAACGCTGCGGCCCGCGGGCTATCGTAGCGCGGCCATCGGCAAATGGCATCTCGGCGGCGCGGGGCACCTGCCGACGGACCGCGGCTTCGATGTCAACATCGGCGGCACCGCCGCGGGCCAGCCGCCGACCTATTTCGGGCCGCTCGAATTACCCGGCCTGAAACTGGAGCCCGGCGAGTTTTTGACCGAGCGCTTGACCATGGAGGGCGGCCGTTTTCTCAGCGAGAACCGCGGACATCCGTGGTTTCTCTACCAGGCGCACTTCACCGTCCACATGCCGCTCGAAGCGCGAAAGGACGTGATCGAAAAGTATCGCAAGCGGAACGTCCGCGACGTGGACCCGATCTATTGCGCGATGGTGGAGAGCGCCGACGACTCCGTCGGGCGCCTGCTGAAATCTCTGGACGACGCAGGGCTCTCCCAACAGACGGCGGTGTTCTTCTTTTCGGACAACGGCGGGGTCCGGTACCAGGGCCGGCGCAAGCCCCCGGTAACGAACAACTCGCCGCTGCGTGCCGGAAAGGGCCACCTCTACGAAGGCGGAATTCGCGAGCCGCTCATGGTGCGATGGCCCGGCGTGACGCACGGAGGCAGCCTCTGCGAGCAGCCGGTTTCAAGCGTCGATTTCGCCCCGACCATCTGCGAGATCGCCGGGACCCGGCCGCAGTTCACGGACGGCCTTTCCCTGACCGGAGCCCTGCGAGGCGGAAAACCGCCCGAGCGGCCCCTCTTCTGGCATTACCCGCATTACAGCGACCAGGGAGGCGCGCCCGGCGGCGCGGTTCGTCTCGGCGATTGGAAGCTGATCGAGTTTTACGAAGACGGCCGGCTGGAGCTGTTTCACCTGCCCGACGACCCCGGCGAACAGCGTAACCTTGTACGGAAAAATACCAAGGTCACGCAAAAATTACACGACCTTTTGCGGGGATGGCGGGCGGAAGTGAAGGCTTCGATGCCGCTCCAAAACCCGGCCTATGACGCTTCCCGCGCGAGCGAGGGACTGACGGGTTACGAGGCACCGACTCCACCGGTCAGCTAGTCTGATGTCTCCGAAGGCGCGCTCCGCGCGCCTGGACAGGCCGGGAGGCCTACCCTACCAGCGGGGCAGAACGCGGCGCCAGGACGGGTCCACGTGCTTCCGCATTTCGGCTTCGTCGTCGCGCTTGCGGAACGGGATCTTCGCGTAGCGCTCCCTGCCTCGCGCCACCTGGTCGTAATCCAACGCGACGCCCAGACCCGGTTTGTCCGGAATGCGAACACAGCCGTTTTCGAACCGGACCCGGCCGCCCTCAACCACTTCGTCCTTCGCGGTTTGCCAGGGATAGTGGGTATCGCACGCATACGTCAGGTTGGGGCACGCCGCGGCCACATGGGTCATCGCCATCAGGCTCACGCCCAGGTGACTGTTGGAGTGCATCGAAAGGCCCATGCCCAGCACCCCCGTGAGGTGTGACAGGTACTGCACGTTGCGCATGCCACCCCAGTAGTGCGGGTCGGAAAGCACGATCTGCACGGCATCGAGCTCTCGGGCGCGGGGCACGTCGGCAAACGACGTAACCGCGACGTTGCTGGCCTGCGGCGTCTGGTTGCCTTCCGCCAGCAGGCGGCGGCGCACTTCCCCCATGCCTTCGAGCGTGGCGCAGGGATCCTCGAGGTAGCCTCCGGCCGAAAGCTCCTCTTTCAGTTCCCTGCCCACGCGTACGGAACTGTCAATGCTCCATGCGCAGTTGGGATCGATCCGCAGCGGGTAGGCCGGACCGAAGGCCTCTCGCAGCGCCCGGATGCCGGCGATCTCCTCATCCGGAGGGAGTACCCCGCCTTTCAGCTTGATCTCACGAAATCCATACTGCTCAATCATTTGGCGGCATTCACGGACACACGCACGGGCTTCCAGAACTTCGCCGTATTCGTCTTCCCGCGCGTCGTCGCCGACCCCGCCGCCGCCGCCGTGCTTATAAAACAGGTATGCGGAGAAACTGACGCCCTCGCGAACCCGTCCGCCAATCACATCGCAGACCGGCTTGCCAACTGCTTTTCCAATCAGATCCAGGCATGCAATTTCGATCGCCGCGAAGGTGCGCGCGTGCCGGTCGAGAGGGTTTTCCCCGGGCACGAGGTATGTCTGCGAACGCCCGCCGGGAGTCTGGGCGGCTTCGCGGGACGCCTCTGCGACCAAATCGCGGTGCAGGCCCGCCAGTTGGAATGGATCCATTCCTTCCACGCGAGAGCGAACGGCTTCCAGCCCCGCGAGCGGCCCGTCGCCGCCATAGGTCTCGGCGATCCCGGTCAGCCCGGAATCGGTCTTCAGCTCCACGATGGTCCGTAACGCAAATGGTGCATGAAGGCCGTAAGAACTACGCAGAGGCGGATCGGCGATGGCGATCGGGTGAAGAATTAGCCGGGTAATTCGCATGGTAAATAAATTGCACCTGGATCAGCAGGAGGGTGGAAGATGGAAGCCTTGGTCATCACGGGCGCCCTGGTCGGAAGCTTCTTCGGCGCGCTCGCTATTCAGAAAGCGGCGCTCGAAGGATTGTTCCGGATCATGGAACTGGAGCGCCGCGGCCGCCGGTAGATTCTATTTTCGGGATCCGCGCTGCGGATTCTTCAACTGGCTTTGCCGTGCTTTCGCTTTCTTCCGCTTGGGTTTGCTAATCACAAACGTGCCGCTGCCCAAATACTCCGCCTGAAACAGTTTATCGTCCGCCAAAAGGTTTCTCCTGGAATGTTAGTTTGATCATTCATTGTACCGCGCATTATTCTGGATAAGAGAATGGCGGCGGGCAAACAATCAGGGGAAGGGGCGGCCCCGGCGCCAATGGCCGGGGCGGTGCCGGATCCCGGACACGCGCCAACCGGCGGGCAGGCATCCGGCGTCAGGCACACTTTCCGCGCTCTCAGGCATCGCAACTTCCGCCTTTTCATCAGTGGACAGGTGATTTCCCTCATCGGCACGTGGATGCAGAACGTCGCCGAAAGCTGGCTGGTCTACCGGCTCACCCACTCGGAACTGCTGCTCGGCACGGCCTGGTTCTGCTCGCAGATCGCGGTCTTCGCCCTGGGCCCGCTCGGTGGAATCGCGGCCGACCGGTTCCCCCGCCACAAACTGGTGGTCGTGACCCAGACGCTCGCCATGCTGCAGGCGTTCGTGCTGGCGGTCCTCACTCTCACGGGGACCGTCCGTGTGTGGCATCTGCTGGTACTGGCCGGCGCCCTCGGCGTGATCAACGCGTTCGACATGCCGGCGCGCCAGGCGCTGGTCATTCAGATGACCGGGAAGGACGACCTGCTGAACGCCATCTCGCTGAATTCGGCGACGTTCAACGCGGCGCGCGTGCTGGGCCCCGCGATGGCCGGGCTCGTGGTGGCTGCCGTGGGGGAGGGCCTGTGTTTCCTGTTGAACGGCATCAGTTTCCTGGCGGTGATCGGCTGCCTCTTAGCAATGCGGCTGCCCAAATTCGAACGCGGCGCTTCGCAGTCTCCCTGGGCCCACCTTACCGACGGGTTCCGGTATGCCGGCAGGCACCCCTCCCTTCGCCGCATTCTCTCGCTGATGGGAGCGGCGACGCTCTCGGGGACGCCGGTGATGGTCCTGATTCCGGTCTTCGCGGACGAAATGTTCCACCGCGGCTCGCGCGGTCTCGGTTTCCTGATGGGCGGGATGGGGATCGGAGCCGTCGTGGGCACCCTGGTGCTGGCCCGCCGCACTCGAGTGGGTGCCCTGCCCCGAGTGATGGTGTGGAGCGGTTGGGCGGTCGGCTTGGCCTACATCGGGTTTGGGCTCTCGCCCTCCTTCCGGGTTTCGCTCGCGATCATGCCGGCCATCGGTTACTGCGTGATGCAGCAGATGGCTTCCGCGAATACCATGATCCAGACGCTGATCGACGATGAATATCGCGGACGTGTGATGGCGCTCTATGCCATGACGGTGGTCGGACTGGCGCCCTTCGGCAGCCTGGCATCGGGCGCGCTGGCCGGACACATCGGCGCGCGCGCGACCGTCGTGGGCGGCGGCATGCTGGCGATCTCCGCCGCCACTGCGTTCCGCTGGAGCTTGCAAAGGAGGGCCCTTGCGGCCGGATAGAAGGAAGTACTTTTCGGCGGTCGCGGCAGCGCTCCTGTGCGCCGCGGCCGCATTCGGACAGACGGACCCCAAAGCCCGCGAGTTGTGTTCGCAGGCGAACCAGATCGCCAGGGAACTCACCACCATCTCCGGCATGACACTGCATCACCCGGTCCCCTGCGACTTCATCAGCAAGGACAAGGTCAACGAATTTTTGAAGAAGCGCATGAAGGAAGTTGCCAAGCCGGAGGACATCCGGGCCGAGGAACTGACGCTCAAAAAATTCGGCCTGGTCCCGGCGGATTTCGATCTCGCCAAGAACACGGTGGACCTGCTCACCGAACAGGCCGCGGCCTTTTACGATTACGACCGGAAAAAACTCTTCATCACCGACTCCACACCGTCGGACACCCAGCAGCCGGTACTCGCCCATGAGCTTTCGCACGCTCTTGCGGATCAGAATTTCAATCTCGGGAAGTACATCCGCAAGGGGCGGAAAAGCGACGATGGCGCGACCGCACGCCTGGCCGTAATGGAGGGACAGGCGACATGGCTGATGTCCGAATACCTGGCGCGGAAGATGGGGCAGTCGCTTCGGAATTCCCCCAACCTGGTCCGCACAATGTCCGCGCTGAGCGAGTCAGGCGCCGGCGACTATCCGGTTTTCGATAAAGCGCCGCTCTACCTGCGGCGGTCGCTCGTCTTCCCCTACACGGCCGGGATGACTTTCCAGAACGCTCTGCTGGAGCACGACGGCGACCGGGCATTCTCCGAGGTGTTCCGCGATCCGCCGGTTTCGTCGCAGCAGATCCTGCACCCGGAAAAATACTTCAAGCACGTCAAACCCGCCGACCCCGAACTGCCCGATCCGAAGCTGCCGCACGGCTACAAAGGGTTGGTGGGCGGTTCGCTCGGCGAAATGGAGCACGGCATCCTGCTCGAGCAATATCTCGGAAAGGAACGGTCCGCGGCGATTGCGCCGCACTGGCGCGGTTCCGTATTTGAACTGGACGAGAACAAGAAGTTGGGCCGCGTCGTGTTGCGCTATGCGGTGGAATGGGACAGCGAAGACAGCGCCCGGCAGTACTTCAGCGCGTACCAGGAGATCCTGCGAAAGAAGTGGAAGAAGGTGACGTTCTCGCCCGAGTCGCCCGACGCCGTTACGGGAGAGGGCGATGACGGCCGGTTTGAACTGCGGCGAAACGGTGCGGTGGTGACCAGCGTCGAAGGGCTGGCGCCTGAGTTACACTGAGCCTTATGGTAAGACAGCGATTCTTTACCGCCTTGCTGGCGCTGATCTGCCTGGCGGCGCCGGTGACTGGCGCGACCGTGCCGCGTCCCGCCCCGGACTTCACGATCCACCTGACGAACGGCAAGCAAGTGCAACTCAGCCAGTACCGCGGAAAGGTGGTGGTGCTTACCTTCATTCTCACGACCTGCTCGCATTGCCAGCGCACCACCGGGTACTTGAACAAGCTGCAAACCGAGTTCGGCCCCCGCGGCTTGCAGGTGATCGAGTCCGCCATTGAAGAAAATGCCCGCGCCAACGTGCCCGGCTTCGTGCAGCAGTTCCAGACAACGTATCCGGTGGGCTACAACGTCAACACCGTCCAGGTACTCGACTTCCTGCAGCACCCGACGATGATGATCCCGCACATGCCGCTGCTCGCGTTCATCGACCGGCAGGGCGTCATCCGCGCGCAGCACGAAGGCAATGAAGAGCCGTTCTTTGGCCCCGAGCACGAACAACACCTGCGCAGCCAGATCGAAATGCTGCTGGGGGACGGACCGGGAGTTTCCAGGAAGACGGGCAGGAAAAGCCCGGCCGCCAAGAAGCAGAGCTAAACTCCCAGTTTCGCCAGAACCGGATCCAGCAGGCCTGGATTCGGAACGCTGCCCTGCGCCATCCGTGCCGTGCCACCGCCGCGCCCGCCCGCTTCGGTGATCGCCGCCTTCAATAGCTTCCCGGCATCGAAACCGGAGTCCTCCGAAGAGGCCGCCAGGACCGAAGGCGGCTCCGCCAGCGAGGCGATGAAGATCGCTTTGGGCTGTGCGGTGAAACTCTGGGCGACGGCGCGAAGATCCTCGAGCGATCCGGAACCGAGCCGCTGGACGACGCGGCGAATGCCGGCCGCGTCCGGTTGGGTCGCGGCATATAGGTCGCGGCCGCGATAGGCGGCGAGGTCGAGTTCCAGCTTGTGCCGCGCCTTCTCGGCGGTGCGCGCGCTTTCGAGTTGCGCGGCAACCAGCCCAGGCACTTCGTCCAGGGGCGACGAGAACGACTGGGAAGCTTTGGTGAGTGCTTCGTAGTCGGCGCGCGCCCGGCGAACCGCGCGCGCGCCGCAAAGGAACTCGACCCGCACGGAGTGGCGGATCTTTTCGACCTTGCGCAGCAACACCACGCCGATCTCGCCCGTGGCGCGGACGTGGGTGCCGCCGCAGGCGCTGCGGTCGAGCCTGTCGATCGAAACGATGCGGAGCGTCCCCTGGCGCCCGGAAGCTTTGCGAAGGCCTTGCGCCTCGGCGGCATCCTCGAAGCAAACGGTGACCTGCCGGTTCTCGTAGATGATCTGGTTCACCCTGGCTTCGACATCGCGAAGTCCGCGCGGCTCGAGCGGACGGCCCTCCAGGTCGATGGTTGCGCTCTCGGCGCCCAGGTGGAAGCTGACGGTGTGAAGGCCGAGCAGTTCCTCGAAAACCGCGGAAAGCGAGTGCTGCCCGCTATGCTGCTGCATGTGGTCGAAGCGGCGCTCCCAATCGACAACGCACTCGACCGCTTCCGCTGGGAGCGGCGCAGCGAGGCGGTGGGCGATTCGGTCGTCCTCATCCACGACGTCCACGACCCGGACTCCGCCGATGGCGCCCGTGTCGATCGGCTGTCCGCCGGAACCGGGATAGAAGGCGGACCGGTCGAGATACGCGGTCAGTCCATCGGCGGAGCGATCGACGATGCGGGCCGAGAACTCCCGGAGGTAGGAATCGTTATAGTACAGGCGTTCGGTCATGGAGAATTCCCATTTTGTCAGAACGCGGGCGAGTTGCGCGCGGAGCCCGGGGTTCGGTACATTGGAGGAGTCGTTCCCCACGATCCGTTGCGCCCATAGCTCAGTTGGATAGAGCGTCTGGCTACGAACCAGAAGGTCGGCAGTTCGAATCTGTCTGGGCGCACCACCTAAACCCGCGGCACCACGGCACTCTTTCGGCCGACCGGGCCTCAGGCGTTGCCGGTGCTTGGCCCGTACCGACAGAGGTATCCAGCAACATGTGGCGAAACGCGTCGAACACTTTCCGCATCTGTGGTTGCTTGTAGGGAAAGATGTCGGCCGAGTCCATCGCGTGAATCGTCATTCCGCTGTCCACCTCGAAAATCAACAGCTTTCCATCCCGGGTCTCGCCGCAATCCAGACCGACATATTCCAATTGCAACCGCCGGGCGATAGAGCGCAGGGCATCCTGATGGCGTCGCGCAAAGTCCTCCTCAAAACCGGCGAAGAACTGCTCCTCCTCGTGGCGTTTGGCAATGTTCTCCCGCATGCCCGCGCTGATATAGTGAACCATCCAATGACTGGAGATGGCCATATGGCAGGCGTATGGGCGCTCGCCGATCAGAACCACACGATATTTCCGGAATTGGCCATCCGGGCCGCGATAGTCGACCCAGCGCGCCACATAGAATTCACTCTCCGGCCTCGCCTTCAGGTAACCGGCTATGGCCTCCGGGCCGTCCAGCCTGGTTAGCCCTTGGCCCTTTTGCGAGTCGACCGGCCGTACGATCATCGGAAAAGCGCTACCATCGACAAACTCGGTAACCGCCATCCCGGAACAACCGGCACTCTCCAGCGACTCTCGATCGACTCGCGCCGTAGCCGGCATGACGATGCCAGGCACCCCGCCGAGCAAGGCACTCGCGCTATCGCGCGCCGAGCGGGCAATACGTTCCGGCGCACAAAGCACGGGCCGCGGCCACGATTTCACCAGCGTCTCAAGGTGCCTCAAGAGCGGGCGGTTCCGATCGCTCTCGCCCACCCCTACCATGGCCAAATCATGCTCCGGCACGGTAGAAGGCAATGGAATGTCCGGAGCCACATATAGCAGGTCGAGCCTGATGTCCGACCCCTCCACCAGAAACTCCAGTGCATTGTTCTGCGCCAGATCCCCCGGACTGAGGATGCCCAGCAGGCGGGTTCCGGCGGACTCGGCGGAACACCGGACACGGTATGTCTGTTGAATATTGAGAGCGAAGCCCTGCATAGACAGCCCAAGATCGCGTTGTCCCATGAGTTGCAGAACAATCGACAGGTCCAGCAGTGCGTTTGCGTCGTTCTCGTTCCGGGCAAGACGTTCCAGCAGACTGGCTTTCAACGGTTCCAGATCGATGCCGGCAAAGGCCATCCTTGCCAGGGGGGCGAGGCCGAGGATCTGCCTGCCATCGTTGTTAGTAAGCGTTCGCACGGCTGCGTCAGCGTTCATAGGCGGCAGGCTTCCGAAAGGCGGCCGGCATTTTTCAAACCAAAGGCCATCGCCGCCTGGAGAAACGCGTCAATGTCTCTTCTCTGGGTACGGTGGTTCACGATCGCGGCACGAATCGCCAGACAACCATTTACCGTGGTGGTGGACGGCGCGGCGATGCCGGACTCCTGTAAATCGGCGACGATGTTGCGGTTGACCTCGTCCGCGTCCTCGCTGCGATACCGGAAGCACACTATGTTCAGGGCAACCGGCGCCAGAAGTTCCAATTGTGATTCCCTTTCAATGCATTGCTCCAAATACCGCGCAAGGTCACAGGTTTTTGTAATCACCGCGCCCAGTTTCCCGGCGCCGTAGGCCTTGATGGTAAACCACGTCTTCAGCGCTCTGAAACCGCGTGACAGGTCGGGTCCAAAATCACAGGGCCACGGCGAGCCGGCCGCCATTCCCCGAAGTTCCCGCCGTAAATAAGCCGACGGCGATGCGAAGGTACTGAAGTGCAGAGTACCGTCCCTGACCAGAACAAACCCCGCGTCGTATGGCACTTGCCCCCACTTATGGAAATCAAACGCAACGGAGTCCGCGCGTTCGATGCCGGCCAGGCGCGGCGCAATATCCGGCGCCAGCAGGGCGAGAGCACCGTAGGCACCGTCCACGTGGAACCATATCTTCTCCCGCCGGGCGATGCCGGCGATGGCTGCAAGATCGTCAATGGCGCCTACATCGACAGTGCCGGCCGTCGCAGCCAGGAGGAAGGGTCGGAGGCCGGCGCTCTTATCTTTGGCCATGAGTTCTTCGAGCGCCTCGATATCCATTTGACACTGCCTATTTACCGGAACGATGCGCAATGCATCGCTTCCCAGTCCAGCCACATCCATGGCTTGCGCGATGCAACTATGGGCGCCTGCCGATGTATAGGCGATCAGCCGTTCGCCGGCTGCGACCCCCTGCCGCCGCACGCCGGTACCGAGCGCGACCCTGCGCGCGACCAGGACTGCTATCAGGTTTGCCATGGATGTGCCAGTTACGAACAGGCCGCTGGCGGTCTCCGGAAAACCGAACAACTCGCGCATCCACCCGACCACTTGCCGCTCCACCTCGACGGGAATCTGGTCGCGCCCGCCCAAGTTAGCATTCAACCCGGCCGCCAGCATCTCGGCCAGCATGCCGACCGGCGTCCCGCCGCCATGGACCCAGCCCATGAAGCCGGGATGGGCGTTGCCCACCGAATATGGAAGAATATCCCGCATGAAAATGTCATGGAGGGATGCCAGATCAGCCGGCCC
Source organism: Bryobacterales bacterium (assembly GCA_963796485.1). Classification (GTDB taxonomy): domain Bacteria; phylum Acidobacteriota; class Terriglobia; order Bryobacterales; family Bryobacteraceae; genus CAWCDJ01. The sequence goes on along the minus strand of CAWCLV010000001.1, from coordinate 154,555 downwards.
TTGCGGAAGGGGTTCACGGAATGCCTTACGTACGGAAAGAGGGATGCTCTGCCAAACCGGCCGCTCGCGAATATGTTCGGTGTAGTCCAGAATATCGTCGAGCATGCGGTGGGCCTGGGCTCGGAAACCAGGCCAATGGGAGGGGTCCAGGGTATCTTGATTCAGTGGCGGAGGTTCTTGGTCGTCGGGAGTGTTCGGAAGGCAGGCGACGCTCTCCGGGCGGCCCGACGCTGTTAGCACACGCATAAATAACGTGTCTTCTATCGGCGGGATTTTCTGAAAACTTCAGTGTTATGCCGCCGGTGGACAGGCGTGGAGCCGGCCGTTCAGCCAACTGTCGCAAAACATGGAATCTTCGTGTCCGATCGGCTTGCGGATTTGTCCGATCTTGTCGGGAGGTTTGCCGCTTCATCAGCCCTCGAAGGTCTGGCGGCGTACGACGGCATTACGTTCGAGATCTTCAGCCAGGCGCAACACGTATTCCGCAGGAATCTGGAGGACTACCTCCCGGGTCTTTCCGTTGATCACCTGGATCACCATACGCTTCGATTCCGGATCCCGATGAAATTCCAGGTGGTTGCCCTGCCCGAATGTCTCCGTCTTATTGAGCGCTTTGACCGCACGAGCGATGGATCGATTCTCTGCCGCCTGGTCCGGCGAAATCTTGGGTGCGAGGGCAGGGACATTCGGCGTTCGATTCACTCCCGTGATATCCATTGAGACCTCCCTGGGTAACGTTCCGGTTCGCCGGCACGGCGATGGCTCGCGAAAACCTCCCGCCATTCTTATCGGCCGGAAAATGGGAGCTTGCAGGAGGATATTGTGAGTGGCCCGAGCCAGGTCCGCTCCGATATCAGCCCCCCTAAATCTGCCCTTCGGCGAGCCCGATCACGACCCCTTAGACCACTCCATTCGAACCTCTGCAACGAACTGTTCTGGCCCGCTCACTTCGAGTAGGACGGCATTACCCTGACCCTTCGGGGGTAACAGGACGAGCCGATGCCCGTCCGCCCAATACATGCGCACTCGCCGTCCATTGGCGACCCGGAACCAGCCGGAATGATAATGAGCGTTTGCAAATCCGTTCGTACGCGCAGTCGGGCGCCATCCCGAGTCGCCGCTGATATCGACTACCCGAATTTGGTTCACCTCCACCGTGGCGGCATCCACCGTGAGCGGATAAAAACGGTCGTGGATGGTCAGCGAAGTTCCGGTCAGTGTGTAGCTCGGAGGGCCGGGTGAGTAAAGGAAGGCGAAGGCGATGATCGCCAGGACTAAGACCGCAATGCCGGCCCCAATCACACTGGCAATGCGGTTCCCACCCGATTGTGAATCGATCGCGCCGACCCGCCGCGCCGGTGGAATTTCCGGGACCAGTACCGCCGACCCAACCGCCGCTAGAAACCCACTCACATCATCCGGGCTGAACAGAGCCGTTTCCTTTTCGGTCACCACGACCACGGCATTCCGGCGGTTCGTAAGGTACCACCAGCACTTGCCCAAGGTTGAAGTTCGGAAAAGGCCGTAATACCCGAACAGGCCACCGACTCCCCACAGCCGAAGAACGCCGCGGAAATCATCAGCGCGGGCTCTTCGTGCCTCCAGGATGCCGTCAAGCGGAAAGAAGACGTTCCGGAGCAGCCGGCGGACGGTAACGCACCGATCCGCAACCACGTAGCCGCGGGGCGAGTATGCGTATGAGAGGAGCAGGAGTACGGCTCCAGCTCCGGCGACGACGACGCTATGCGTAAACAAGGTTACGCCTGCCAGGAGAATGCAGACGACAACCGAAATAATCTTCGTGGTCGTATCATATGACGCCGGAAAGGACAATTCGGGCGACACGGATTTGTTCTCGAAATTTCCGGACGACGAGAGGCCCGCTATTCAGCAGCCTGCGTAGTAGATGCAGCGGTCGCAGCCGCCTTCTTAACCGGCGACCTTTTCGCGGCCCTCGCAGCCTTCTTGCGAGCCGGCGTAGTCTTCTTCGTCGCTCTTGCGGTTTCCGCTCTCTTCGCTGCCCACCGCCGTGTCAGAGCGTCCACGATGTTCTTCCTGCCAGCGGCCGAGAGTTTACGTTTTGCCGGCTTCTCAGGCTTCGCCTCGTCGGATGAACCTTTCATAGCAGCCCACCGCTGCCTTTGTGCCTCGGCGATCCGCGCCCGGCCCGCCGCACTTATCCTTCGGCGTTTCCCGGCAGGTCGTTCAGGGGTGGTTGAGACCTCGGCGGAGCCGCCTGTAATCATGGACCGGAGTTCCGCGATCTTCGCATCAATTCGAGCTCTTTGAGCTTCATAGCCGTCGATGGCGGCGCGGAGGATTTCGTCAGTTAGTGTTCGTGCCATGTATTCGTGCCTTTGTGAAACCTTTGTTCATCATCATGACACACTTGCATAGCAAGTCTTTCGTATTTCGCCGTTTTGGTGAAGTCAGTAACCCATCCTCACCATAGCGGGCGGCGCCCCGGAAGTACTCCGGGAGCTCGGCAAACTTGTGCCGGCCGGAAGCGTTCCTGGCGTCGATGATAGCCGGAGTCACCTACAATAAGAGAGTCGGGAACCACAATGAGAAACGTGAACCCAGTGGATTCGCATGAGCGCCCGCACGATGGACCGGGTGATGGCAATCCCGCGGGTCGCGGCGGCGGAAGCGGCAGAGCCGGAATGACCCTGATCGACGCCGGCAGGAAGGCTGCCGTCTACGGCTTTCGCCACTTGCTGCAGAGCTTCGGTTACCACCTTCTCCGTGGACTGGCAGCTCCGGAGAAGGTCGCCCTGGTCCTGACGCATCGCTGTAACTGCCGTTGCGTAATGTGCGACCTCTGGCGAATTGGAGACGTGAACAGTGAACTCCCTGCCGAACGCTGGATCGCACTGCTCGATGAATTGCACTCGTGGACCCGCACGCTTCGCCTGCGTTTGATCGGCGGAGAGGTCCTGTTGAAGCCCGGGGTCTACGACATCATTCACAGGGCCGTTCATCTCGGGTTCACCGTCAACGTCATCTCGAACGGCCTGGCCCTGCAGTCCGAACGTAACTTTCGCAGCCTGATGGACACCGGCCTGAGGTCCATCACCTTTTCGCTCGACGGCAAGGATACGGCCATTCACGACCGTCATCGCGGAGTTCCCGGGCTCCACAACGTGGTAACCGAAGTAATTCGCCGCATTAAGCGTGAGCGGAGCGCAATGTCCGTCTCGCTGATCTGTATCATCATGCAGGAAACCGCGCCGCAGCTGGCCGAATATGCGAATTGGGCCGAAGAGCTCGGCGTAGACCGCATTCTGTTTCAACCGCTGGCCGAACCCCCCGGCCGGCCGGAAAAACGCGCGGACTGGCATCGCGAGAACAACCTGTTCGTCCGCGACCTGGAGCCGCTCGAACACTCTATCGACGCGTTGAACCGGCGCGGCCGGCGCTCTTCGCAGATGGAGTTGCCCTTGCGCCCGGTAGCGGAGATGCGGGAGTACTTACTCCGCCCGGAGTCGTTTCAAATCAACCGGGGCCGCTGCATGCTGGGGCAGACGGACTTGCAGATCGATCCCTCGGGCATCCTCTATATGTGCGATGTCAGGCACACCGCATTCGGGCATATAGACGAAGGTCCGGTCCGGCAAGCCTGGAGGAGCGAACGCGCCCGCGCCGTGCGTCGTGCGATCAGGGAGTGCCGGCGGCCTTGCTCCTCACTCTGCGATCGCTCCCCCGGGCTATGGGAGAAGGCGTCAACGTTTCTGCGCTACGCACGGGCGGGCAGACTGTAGAAGGTGGTTCCGCGGCCATCCCGCCTCTGCGCCGCGGCAACGTCCGGCGAACGGTTTCAAGTGCCGGTTTCATCGCGACGGGCTGCGCTCGTCACTCTCCCCTTCGGCCTGGTTTCGCGCGGCGGGCTTGGCCGGCCGGTTCTTCGCCGGATTACTGAAAACGAAGCGGCCGTAGAGAACGCACCCCTTCATCCCGGGGTCGCAAGGGACCTTGTTCACGTTCAGGCAGACGCCGTTCAACTCGTGCGGACAACTCCAACTACCCATTCTTCTCCCCTAACCGGCGCCCATGGCGCCGGCGGAACCCTACGTCACCCCAGCGCCGCCGGAGCATTCAGGCGGTTCGACCTAAGTTCATACGCTGGATCCAGCGTCAGCTTAGCACCGGCACGTCGCCTGTGATGTGACCCTGGTCACGCGCGTACCGGACTCAGCCCGACGTCTTCAGCCCTGACGGCGTCACCGCACCATCGCCCGGAGCCGCGATTCCGACGATTCCACCCGCGCTCCAGCCGGCAAGCGGCGCGTCCCGTGACCGTAGTCACTGGTATTTTTGAGGCTTCACGCCATGATGAAGGCATGAAAACCGCAGAGAGTGCCGCGCTGGAAAATCCGATCATCGTACCTCACGAAACCACCCTGGAGCTTTATCGCAAAATGCTGACCGTCCTGTTCGTCGAAGATCGCATGAAGATCTTCGTCAAGCAGGGAAAGTGCTCGTTCCAGGCATCCACCCGTGGTCACGAGAAGGTGCAGATCGGAATGACCATGCTCCTGCGGCCGGGTTTCGACTGGTTCTTCCCGTACTACCGGTCCAAAGCCCTTGCCATCGGGCTGGGCATGCCACTGAAGGACGTCTTCCTCGGAATGTTGAGCCGCGAAGGCGATCCGAATTCGAACGGTCGCAACATGGCCGAGCACTTTTCGTCGCGAGAGTTAAACCTGGTCTCGCGAAGCGCCGTCACCGCCACGCAATACCTCAACGCGGTAGGAGTGGCGCGCGCGCTTCAACTCGAAGGGGAAGGCCGGATCGCGCACGTCTCTTCCGGTGAGGGTGCCACCAGCGAAGGCGAATTCTTCGAGGCGCTGAACTGGGCCGGGCGCGAGAAATTGCCGGTCGTGTTTCTCGTGCAGAACAACGGCTATGCCATCAGCGTGCGCCAGGCTTCCCAAACCAGTTCCGAAATTCATCGCATCGCCCGGGGTTTCGGCATTCGGACCTTCCATCTGGATGGAACCTGGTTCGAATCGATGTACCAGCAACTGCCGCCGGCTATCGAACAAGTCCGCCGCGGGGGTGGCCCGATCCTCTTCGAAGCCGATGTGGTCCGGCTCGATCCGCACTCCTCGTCCGACGACCACCGTAAGTACCGTGCTCCCGAAGAACTGGCGGTGCTTGCACAACGCGACCCGCTCCTGCGCACGGAACGGTATCTAATCCGGAACGGCGTTCTGGCGCAGGAAGAAATCGACGCTTTCCGCTCCGCGATTAAAGCCGAAGTCGACGAGGCCGCGGCCGAGGCCGATCGCCACCCCGAACCGGCCACCGGCGGTTTGCTGGCGCATATCTACTCCGACGAAGCGGCCCCCGCGGTCGGGGCGCCACGTTATATCTCAGACAAGCCTGTCGCGATGATCGATGCGATCAATCACGGCCTCCGCGAGGAGATGGCGCAGAACCCAAAAATCCACCTGTGGGGCGAAGACGTGGCCGACCCGAAAGGCGGAGTTTTCGGTGTCACCCGTGGACTTGGCACTGCATTTCCGGGCCGGGTATTCAACTCACCACTCGCGGAGGCGAGCATCGCCGGGGTGGCGGCAGGCATGGCGATCGCCGGATACAAGCCCATTATCGAAATCCAGTTTGCCGATTACACGTGGCCGGCATTCATGCAGCTCCGCAATGAGATTGCCACCCTCAGATGGAGAAGCCAGGGAACATGGGAATGCCCGGTCGTCGTGCGCGTCGCCACCGGCGGATACATCAAGGGCGGCCCATGGCATTCGGCTTGCATCGAGGGCACGTTCGCTCATATCCCGGGATGGCGGGTCGTGTTCCCGAGTTGCGCGGCAGACGCCAAGGGCCTCATCAAAACGGCCGCACGCTCCAAGGACCCGGTGCTCTTCCTGGAACATAAAGGCCTCTATCGCAAGGTGCAGGCGCAAACCCCGGAGCCGGACGGCGATTACCTGGTCCCGTTCGGCCAGGGCAAGGTGGTGCGCCAGGGGACGGAGTTGACCATCGTAACCTGGGGCTACACGGTTCACCTGGCCATGGAAGCCGCACGCCAGTTGGAGCGGGAAGGGCGCTCGGTGGAAGTGCTCGATCTTCGTTCCATTGCGCCGCTTGATGAGGAGTTGATTACGCAAAGCGTTCGCAAAACCAGCCGCGTCCTGATTGCTCACGAGGATTCCCTGACCATGGGATTCGGAGCGGAAATCGCGGCCAGGATCGGACAGAGCTGCTTCGAGTATCTGGACGCTCCGGTTCGCAGGATCGCAGCGGAGGACACCTTCGTTCCCACCGCCCCTAATCTGGAACTGCTGGCGCTACCTTCGGCTGCGGGAATCTGCCGGGCTGCCGGAGATCTGCTGCGCTGGTGACTCGAGTCACATACACTTCCGCGCAGACCCGATTATCGTGAGATCGGCACGCGGATTTATCGGGAGATGCCGCCCATCCCCACCCGCGTCGCGGATAATACCGGCGCCGTCATTGTGGCCGATGGCGATATCGGCCGCGGCCAGAACGTCTGGCGGTCGCTTGGCGGTATGGAAGTAAGTTCGGTGTGGGGCCACGGCAGCTATGTGGCGCCGGACTGGACGGCGGATTGGCTGCACCGGGAATCCACCTTCGTAGCTCAATGAGTGGTCCGGCAAAGAGTTCTCGAAACCTTACGAGCAGCTAAGCGCCGAAAATCAGGGCAAGCTGCGCGGCCGGCCGGAGGGCCTTTACCGGCACAACGGTTACGACGCGGCGACCAACACCATCGTCATCGCACCGGAACGCGCCCGGGCGTTTGAATCCTGCCTGGCTCATTTCTCCGATGTTTTCATGAAAGGCAACGCGGCATACGCCATCCCGTCGGGCAGTGTTTCCACTCCCCGGCGCATGCGCCAGTTTGCCGGCTTCATGTTCTGGACCGCGTGGGCGGCCGCCGCTGAACGTCCCGGCGAGCAATGGACACGCGCGCGGAATGGAAGGAAGGCTGGCTCAAGTTCTCCTTCTGGGGCATGAACTCCGGCCTGCTCATGATGTGTGTAGGCAGTTTGCTGCCGGTCGGGCTCGCCCAGACCTGGGCCTCGGTGGAAAAGGGATACTGGTACGCTCGCAGCACGGAATTTCTGAGCCTGCCGTTCATGCAAACGCTTCGCTGGATGCGGGTGCCCGGAGATACCATCTTCGCCATCGCCGCGCTGGTGCTGGTTGCCTTCGTCTTCGTCGGAAGGCGCCGCACGGTGCCGCAAGAACAGCAGGTTCTTGATGCCGTCCGCGTCCCATCGGGCGACTAACCGAGTCGAAATAACGGCCAGGGGGCGAGTCTGAACACTCGCCCCCTCTGTCATTCCGGAGGCAGGGCTATCTTGCGCCGAGGCCGCGGCGGGCGGCCATTTCCGTGCCGATCACCTGGCGATCGGCAGGGGAGAGAAGCTTCGCCGCGCTGGGAAACACTTCCGTGTCCTCAAGCGCGATGTGACGTTCATATAACGTTGCGAGTTGCTCCAGGAGCGCCGCGAAATGCGAGGCTTCGTCGGGCGCTAACTTACCGCGGCTAAGCCACATCTCTCCCAACACGTCCACTTCCGAGTGCAGTTTCACCGCCGTCCGATGGTCGCTTTCCAAGGCGTCGATGCGGCCGAACAGAAGCCGCGCGGCCGCCGGATCAGCGGCACGCATACGCGGAAACAGGCTCTCCTCCTCATCCGCCGTGTGCTTCGGGGCCGCCTCGCGAAAATACCGCAGGCTGGCCGACATAGCATTTTGTTCCTGCTCACTGAGTGCAGCGCCCTGCCGTTCGCAGGCCAGCTTCTTGAGGACCGAGAGAAAGCGTTCGATCCGCCGGTGGCAGTCGCCCAACATCCCAATCGGATCGGTGAAGTCGCTTTCCTTTTTCGCTCCAATAGTGATCGGCATATTCACCCCTGGGCTTCGGACTCCAGTTGCAGGCCGGCGCGATTGATGATTTGCACCTGGCGGTCCTGGATCGAGATCAGCCTCTGTGCGCGGAACCGCCCCAGGTTGCGGGAAACCACCTCCCGAACCGTCCCCAGCCTGGACGCAAGCTCCTGGTGAGTGGCAGGCAGGTCGAAGGTGTCCGACCCCGCGGCGCTCGATGCTTCCAGGAGCATTCGCGCCAGCCTTTGAGTTACGCTGCCGAACGTCATGGATTCCACCAGGCCGACGAGCTGGCGCAGCCGCCTCCCGACCACTGCCAGCACCTTCAGAGCGACATCCGGATTCTGCCTGCAGAACTGCTGGAAGTCGTTCTTGTTGATGAAGAGGGCCTCTACCGGTTCGACCACGCGTACCGAAGCTGGGTATGTACCGCCATCGAATAGCGGCAACTCGGCCACGGTGGCCGGCGCCGTTTCGATCGACAGCATCACTTCACGTCCCGAAGCCGAGGTTCGAAAGATCTTGACGCTGCCCTGTATGATCAGGAAAATTCCGACGCAGGGCTCGCCTTCCCAAAACAGCATTTCGTCAGCGGCGAACTTCTTTTCTATCGCTCGTTGAGCGAGTCCCTGAAGTTCGCTCTCGCTGAGAGCGGCGAACAGGGCAATTTCGGATAGGGCTGCGACTTTCTGGGCCAAGAACCTATACTACCCGAAACGACGGGGTTGGATCGCCGGGATACGCGCAACGTTGGAATTGGTTCAGGAGGTTCGAAGCTGCACCAACGATTCGGTACTTACTGACGGTGGGGTCCTGCGAAGTTGCGGCGTTTCGGGACGCTTCCGCGAAAGCTTTGGCTGATAAATGCAGCGCGGCTCTTCCGCAAGGAAATCGCCGGTCAGCGCAAACGCGCGCGATCTGGAGCCGCCGCAAAGGTTCCGGTATTCGCAATCGAAGCACTTCCCGCCCAGATTGTCGGAGTCGCGAAGAGTCCGGAATAGTGGTGAATTGCGATACACGGCCTTGAGCGAGTCGCGCCGCACGTTGCCGGCGGCAATTGGCAGAAAGCCGCTCGGGTAGATGTCGCCAATGTGAGAAACGAAGAGGAATCCCTTGCCGTCGTTGATACCGGCCTGCCGTTGAATCACCTCGGGCGCCGCCGATGGTCTCGAACCGCTTTCTCCTTCGGCTTTGCGCCGTTGCGCCACGTACCGCCGATAATGTTGCGCCTCCGTAGTCTTGATATCGAACCCTGCCGCCTTCGAGGTTCTGTAAAGAAATTCAAAGACCTGCTCGTATTCCTCGGCCGTCAGGTCCTGCGAGGCCGATGCCCGTCCGGTGGCGATGAGAAAGAACACGCTCCACAGTTTGGATCCAAACCGTTCTACAATCGCGGAAATCCCGGCCAACCGATGCATGTTGTGGCGGGTGACCGTGGTGTTGACCTGAGTGGGGAGACCGATAGCCTGTGCGTGTTGGAGCGCCTGGATGGTCCGGTCGAACGAGCCTTCGACCCTGCGGAAACCGTCGTGGCTGACGGCGTCGGGCCCATCGAGGCTGATCGCCATCCGGGCTACGCCGCATTTCTGAAATCGCTCCACCGCCTCCGCCGTGAGCAACGGAGTGGCGCTGGGAGTAACGGTCGTCCGCAAACCAAGTTGCACGCTGCGCTCCAGCAGGGGGAACAGGTCGGGCCGCTTCAGCGGATCTCCGCCCGTAAAGACCATCAACGGATCGCCAAAAGACCGAACCTCCGCGAGCAGGCGCAAGCCCTCCTCCGTGGTCAACTCCAGCGGATTCCGGTTTTCGATCGCGCACGCCCGGCAATGTACGCAGGCGAGGTCACAGGCTTGTGTAAGCTCCCAAATCACGAGAAAAGGTGCGTCTTCGAAACTCCTCATATGTCCCTCCCGGCATTTGCGCGGCGGCTGTTTTCAAGGTACGCGCAGGCTCCGGTACGCTCAGTGACGGAAGTCACGCGGCCCCTTCGCCGTGAGCACCCGGGCCGGTGACTCGCGTCACACGGTAGAATCAGAGTCAACGATAGACTGGGCACTTGGAGAGGGAACAGTGAATCGAAAGCACGTCGCGCTGGGCACAATCTCGTTCACTGTCTGTTTCGCCGCCTGGGGCCTGATCAGCGCTTTCGCTCCGCGTTTCCGCGAGGCTCTTCATCTCACGCAGTCCGAAACCGCGCTGCTGGTGGCTGTCCCGGTACTGCTGGGCGCGCTCGCGCGAATTCCCATGGGCATCCTCACCGATCGCTTCGGGGGCAGGGGGGTCTTCGTGGTCCTCATGGCCGCGGTGGCCATCCCCGTATGGATCGCGCCCTACCAGTCGTCCTACTCGGGTTTGCTGATCGTCGCATTCCTTCTCGGCCTGGCCGGCTCCTCGTTTGCGATCGGCATCGGATATGTTTCCCGATGGACCCCGGCTCAGCAGCAGGGCAGCGCGCTCGGCGTGTATGGCCTCGGGAACATCGGCCAGTCCCTCGCGGTGTTTCTGGGGCCGGTGCTCGCGGCCCGTTTCGGGATGGCTTCGGTTTACCGGGGCGTTGCCGTGTTGCTGGTGGTCTGGGCGATCTCCTTCGGTCTCCTGGCGCGCAATGCGCCGGCCCCCGCCAGTGCGCAGCGAAAAGGGCTGGCCGACATGCTGGACGTCCTGACGCACGAAAAGCTTTCGTGGCTGCTGTCGGCCTTTTACTTCCTGACCTTCGGCGGATTCGTCGCCTTCTCGATCTACCTTCCGACGCTTTTGAAAGACGAATTCCGCTTGTCGCCTGCCGACGCCGGGTTCCGAACCGCCGGCTTCGTGGTGCTCGCCACTCTGCTTCGTCCCGTTGGCGGATGGCTCTCGGACCGGATTGGCGGGGCGCGCGTTCTATCCGCGGTTTTCCTTGGCGTCGCTCCCTTTGCCATGCTTCTCGCCTGGCCGGCGATAGTGCCGTTCACGGTCGGCGCCCTTGGCTGTGCCGCCCTGCTGGGCATCGGGAATGGCGCGGTCTTTAAACTTGTGCCCCAATATTTTCCAGGCCAGACCGGAACGGTCACCGGCCTGGTGGGCGCCATGGGCGGTCTCGGCGGCTTCTTCCCCCCGCTGCTGCTCGTGTTCTTCCGCAGTCACGTGGGAGCGCTCTGGCCGGGCTTCGCACTGATGTCCGCAACGTCGCTGCTGCTATGGTGGGCCAACCATCGCGTCTTTGTGCCGCGACAACAAGACCTCGACATTGCGCTTCCCGCAGACCTCCGGCGTACCGCCGATCGAGTTCGCGCCGGCGCCTGGGCGACCCTGTGGACGGCGCTCCTGATCGCGGCGATCGTCGTGGGGTCGCGCAATTTGCAGAATTTCGATCCGGCTCTGGTCATCTACACCTTCGCGGTGATCTTCGCGACCTGGGGAGTGGTCTATCACTACAACGTCTGGCTGGAGAAGCCGCCCACGCGGATGTACTGGGACCGCGGCTGGGAACTCTTTCGCCGGCGGGGCATCTTCCGTGGAACCTTCCGCGTGCTGACGCTCTCCGTGACTCACCTGGCTGCGCAACGATTCATCGCGCATCGTTCGCGGCTGCGCTGGTGGATGCATCAATGCCTGTTCTGGGGATGCCTTCTGGCGGTTGCGATTACGTTTCCTCTCGTCTTCGGCTGGATCCACTTCCGCACGCTGCCCGGCGATCAGCTCACCTACGTCACCTACCTGTTCGGCTTTCCCGCGGGCTCGTTCCGGCTGCACACGCTCGCAGCCGGTCTCCTGTTCCACGGCCTGGATATCTCCGCGGTGCTGGTTCTCACGGGCATCGCGCTTTCGCTGTGGCGCCGTATGACCGATCAGGGAGCGCGCGCCTTGCAGCAGTTCGGCATGGACTTCCTGCCTATCATTATGCTGTTCGCGATTTCGGTTACCGGTCTGGCCCTGACGGTGTCGCAGGAGTGGCTGCGCGGTTCGGCCTACAGCTTTTTGGCCATCGTGCACGCCATTACCGTGATCGCGGCTTTGCTCTTCCTGCCCTTCGGCAAGTTCTTCCACATCTTTCAGCGGCCGGCGCAATTGGGCGTGAAACTGTACCAGGACGCCGGCCTCGATGACCCCGGGGCGGCCTGCGCCCGCTGCGGAGAGCGCTTCGCATCGAAAATGCATATCGACGACTTGCAAAAGATCCTGCCGCAACTTGGCTTTGATTACGCTACTCCCGGACCCGCCGCCCACTGGCAGGCACTCTGCCCCGCCTGCAAACGGAAGTCGCTTTCCTCCGCGCAATTGCGCATCAGGGAGGAGTCCCGTGGCTAAAGCTCCGGCGGATCTGACCCAACTGCACAGCCAGTTCGGCCCACATCTCAACTACACGCCGCCCGGCGGCTGGCAGGCCGAGTCGCACCGGGAAGACGAAAAGCTGGTTAAGACGCATTGCTGTTTTTGCGGCCAACAGTGCGGCATTCAGTTGAAAGTCCGTGACAACCGCGTCACCGGTTTCGAACCATGGGAAGATTTCCCGTTCAACCGCGGCATGCTCTGCCCCAAAGGGGTGAAACGCTATCTGCAGGGCAATCATCCGGACCGGTTGCTGCATCCCCTGATGAGAACGGATGCCGGATTTCGCGCCGCCACCTGGGATGAATCCCTTGACTTTACGGCGCGGCGCCTCCGCGAACTCCAGGAGAAATATGGACCGGATTCCGTAGCTGTCTATGGCGGCGCGTCGCTGACCACGGAAAAGGCGTACCTGATGGGCAAATTCGCGCGCGTGGCGTTGCGGACGCGCCACATCGACTATAACGGCCGCCTGTGCATGGTTTCGGCCGGGACGGCGTACAAGGGAGCGCTCGGCGTGGACCGCGCTCCCAACCCCTGGAGCGATATTCCGAAGGCCGAAGTAGTCATGGTGATCGGCGCCAACATCGGCGAATGCGCACCCATTACAACGGATTACATCTGGCGGGCCCGCGACAACGGCGCGAAACTGATCGTCGCCGATCCGCGATTCACGCCCATCGCGCGCAACGCCGACTTGTTTATGCCCGTGCGGCCGGGCACCGATCTGGCGCTGCTGATGGGCATGCTGCACGTGATCGTTCGCGATGGCCTTACGGACGGCGATTTCATCACAGCCCACACCACCGGATTCCAGAAGACGGCGGAATCGGTGGCGGCGTGGAATCCGCGCCGCGCGGCCGAGGTGAGCGGGGTTGCGCCCGAGGCAATCGAGAAAGCCGCGCATCTGGTTGGCGAATCCCGGCGCACGATGTTCCTGCACGCGCGCGGGCTGGAGCACCAATCGAAGGGTGTCGAAAATTGCGAAGCGGTGGTCGCTATCGCGTTGGCCACCGGCAATATCGGACGTGAGGGCGCCGGTCCGGTGATGGTGACCGGTCAGGGCAACGGCCAGGGCGGCCGGGAGCACGGGCAGAAGTGCGACCAGTTGCCCGGCCAGCGGAGCCTGACGGATCCGGCCGCGCGGCAACACGTTGCCGGTGTGTGGGGTATCTCTCCCGATGAGTTGCCGGGGCCGGGCTACACCGCGGTTGAGATCATGAACGCCATCCACGCCGGCGAAATCAAGGGACTGCTTTCGATCTGCTTCAATCCGCTGGTCTCTCTGCCGGAGGCGAACTTCACGCGGGAGGCGCTCGAAAAGTTGGAGTTCTTCGGCGTGATCGACTTCTTCCTTTCCGAGACGGCGGCGCACGCCGATGTCGTGCTGGCCGGAAGTCTGCAAGAGGAAGAAGAAGGCGTCACCGCCAGCCTGGAAGCGCGCGTGATCCATATCCAAAAAGCGGTGGATCCGCCGGGCGACGCGCGCCGGGATTCGGAGATCATCTGTGATCTGGCACGCCGTCTGGGCCGCGGCCAGTACTTTCCATTTCGCGAGCCGCGCGAAATTTTCGAAGAGCTCCGCCTGGCGTCGCGGGGCGGGCTGGCCGATTATTACGGCATCACCTACGAGAAAATCGACGAGCAAAAAGGCGTGTTCTGGCCGTGCCCGACGCTGGACCACCCCGGGACGCCGCGCCTTTTCGAAGGAGGCCGCTTCTTCCACGCCGATGGCAAAGCGCACTTCATGAGCCTGGCCTGGCGCGACAGCGGCGATCCGGTGGATGTGGACTACCCGATCTATCTCACCACCGGCCGCGTAGTCAGCCAGTATCTCTCCGGGACGCAGACGCGCCGCATCGGAGCGCTGGTGGACCAGTACCCCGAACCAAAACTGGAACTGCATCCCCGCCTGGCGGCCCAATACGGAATCGCGGCCGGAGACTGGGTGAAGATCACATCGCGGCGCGCGGAGATGGTGCTGCAGGCGATGGTCGTGCGCACCATCCGTCCCGACACGGTCTTTATTCCGTACCACTGGCCCGACCGGAGGAGCGCCAACCTCCTGACCCATCGCACGCTCGACCCGCGCAGCAAAATTCCGGAATTCAAAGTATCGGCCTGCCGTATCGAAAAGTCCACGGCTCCAGGAGGACGCGCGTAGTGTTCGGCATGGAGTTCTATGTCGACCCTTCGCGCTGCATCGGGTGCCAGGCCTGCCTGAAGGCGTGCGAGGAGTGCGACACGCATCGCGGCGTGTCTATGATCAATTTCGATTTTGTAGATCGCGAGCAGACCATCGCGACGGCAGCCTATGTCTGCTGGCACTGTGACAATCCTACCTGCGCGCAGGTCTGCCCGGCCGACGCCATCAAGAAATACGAAGACGGTATTGTCGGCTCCTCGCTGAAGCCCCGCTGTATCGCCTGCTCCAATTGCGTGCTGGCTTGTCCGTTCGGAATTCCGAAGCTTGTTCCGGAATACGAGCAGATGATGAAGTGCGATATGTGCTACGACCGCACGTCCGCCGGCAAACGGCCGATGTGCGCCACGGTATGCCCCAGCCAGGCGCTGACGTACGTAACACCCGAAACCATCGCGGCGACCCGGCGCGAAAAGCCGGTGAATACATTCTGGTTCGGGAACCAGAAGATCACCACCAAGGTCTACATGATGGCTCCGGCGGATACCGCCGAGATCACCATCGACGTTGCCGACTACGTTTGGGAGGAAGACGATGAGCTGGTTCCGCAAGCCTTCTGACGCGCCGTTATGGCGCGACGAGTTTTCCGTCTTCACGGCCGACGAACGGTACGTCAACCGGCGGCAGTTCACCAAATTCCTCACTTTGACCAGTTTCGGCATGATGGTGGGGAATTTGTGGATTCTGGCGAAATCGGCCCTGCATCGTCAGCCTTCCTTCCCGCGCGTCGCCGTCGCCACGCTGGACGAAGTCCCGGTGGGCGGCGTCAAGATCTTCAATTACCCGAACCCGGACGATCCCTGCATTCTGGTGCGCACGGCGGCCGACAACTACGTTGCCTACAGCCAGAAATGCACTCACCTCTCCTGCGCGGTGTACTACCAGGAAGAGCGGAATCGTCTGGAGTGTCCCTGCCACCAGGGGTTCTTCTCAATTACCGATGGCTCGGTCTTGCAGGGACCGCCGCGGCGGCCTCTGCCTCGTGTGGCGCTCCACAAGCAGGGCAGTCAGTTGCTCGCCATCCGGATGGAAGGGGAATCGGCATGAACGGCAGGCCGCCCCAAAGCCGCGGCCTGACGGCAATCGACGGCGCGATGGTGCTGATCATCGTGCTGCTCATCGTGCAGATCTGGCTGCTTTCGGCGACCCTGGAAACGTATCTGGCCGGTCACCGGGACGCCGCCGTCCCGGGCGCGATCATCTCTGTGGTGCTGTTTGCCGTTTGTTTTGGCCTGTACCGGTTTGTCGACCGGATCGATTCCGAGGTCCGAAAGGGGTAACGCCGAACTACAGAGTGCGCGCGAAGTAGACCACGTAAGTCTCGCCTTCCGAGGAACAGTAGACCTGCGCTCCCGCCTGGCGCATGGTATCGAGCAGGGGCTCCGGGCGAAATGGCGCGCGAAGCACCACCACCTCTCCCGGACCGGCTGCGCTGACCGCCTGCCGGATCTTTCCGATGGGGTGGACGCCGCGCTCCAGCATCGCCCCCGCATCCACCTCTTCGAGGACGCGGCCTTGCACCACCCAACCGGGGACTCCACGCGAGTCATCGCCGGCGGCCCCGAAGTTCGCCTCCGCGCCGGATTGCCCGGTGAACGCCCGGAGCTTTCCGATCATCGTGTGAAGACTGACCCCGCCGATTTTGGCCGCGTGTTCCAGGGTCGCAACTTTGGCGACGGTACGCCGGACCACTGGATTGCGCAGCCTGGCGAATGCGGGCGCCAGATCGATGAGCACGCTCTCCGCCTCCGGATAGGCCTCCAGCAACGCTCCAACCGTCGTGCCCGGCTCGATCTGCAGTTTCATTGGGCTGCTCCTACGCCGGCGCGCCATACTCCAGCAATCGCCGTTCGCCTTCGAGCGCGCGGATCTGACCTACGTCCTGCGTGACCTCCAGAGTGCCGAGATATTGGCCGGAGGCGTCGCGGACGGCGAAGTAGCGGATGTGTACGAACCGGCCGGTGAACTGAATCCAGAATTCGGCTACGCTTTCCCGTCCTTCGCGGAAGTCATTCAGGATCCGGTCCACTACATCGACGCTGCGCGGCGGATGGCAGTTCTGCACTTTCCGGCCGATGATGGCCCTGCTGCGCGCGAAGACGCGGTTCGGGCCTTCCGAAAAGAAAGCCACGCGGTCGTCCGCATCCACGAACGTGAGATCCACCGGGAGCGTGGAGAAGATGGCGGTGAGTTGCTCGAGTGCCAGATTTCCAGTAGGCAACGCGACACCGCTATTCGCCGCCGCCGGAGAATGGTCCGGCGCGGCCTGTGGGCGATACCCCTCGCGGGGCGCCACCAGGCACCAGCCGTAGCGCGGCGATGATGCCCAGATCTCCGCCCACTCGTCCGCGGTGAACCTCTCCAGGCAGATCGGAAAGAGGATCTGCTCTTCCTTGTAGATCATCTCCTTCAGCGCATTGACTGCGACGACGCCGGTAGTGGACGCAAGCAGCTTGGTCTCAGCCGCGGTTACGTCCGGCTCCCGCAGCGCGGCGCTCAAATCCTTCAGCAACCCCCGGTTTTCGTCGTCCTTCCCCCACATCACCTTCGAGGGCCCTGAAATGCCGTGGCGCTCCAGGCAGGTGAACAGCAGATGCTCTTTTCGTTGATAGTGCTTGTCGATATCCTGGAGTTCGTTGACGCCCTGACGCCAGGCAAGTACCGCCGGCTCCGGGTCGTCTTCATCCCCCAATTCCAGGACCTGGTTCATGGCTTGCTGCATGCGCGCAAGGGATTCGCGCAACGCCTCATTTTCCCGGCGGAACGTATCGACCGGATGCCCCGGTGCGAGGGGCGCGGGCGCCAACTGCACCAGGACTTCCCGCGTGACCTGGGAGTGGAGGTCGCACATGCCCTGGATCTCCGAAACAGGCATGCCCTCGGCAATCAGTTCCTGCTCCATGCTCATGATCTCCGAGTAATCGGTCCGGCAAACCAGCTCTTTCAGGCTTTGCCGAACCTCATCCTGCGGCGCTCCAGCGTGCAGATCCTTGATGATCGCTTTCAACGTGCGCACCCGCTCGGTCCGATTGTCGATTAGTTCGCTCATCTCTCGTCCTGATCTCAGAATAGGATGGTGCGGTATGAAACACTGTGACCTCGGTCACGCCCCGATGATCATAGGCCTTGGGAGAGTACCGGCAGAGAAACCGGCTTGCGCACCGCCGGCGTGGGAGGCGGCAACAGTAGAGTGATCGCCAGGTTGAGGCCGAACAGCGTGACTGCCGTCAATTCCGTAAGAGCGGAGACCGGCAGCGCCAGCCAGGCGACGTGCAGATTCGCCTCGTATGCCGGGATTTCCGAGAGAACCCGCAGGGCACACCCGATATTCAATACGCCCAGGGAAATCCCCATCAGACGCTTGCTGAACAGCAGTCGCATTCCGCAGAAGGCCGGCAGAACTCTCTGACCGATGCCGAAAACCATCGTGGCCAGGAACCCCACAGTGAGTGCATGGCGGGAAGCGCCCCAGACGCCGCCGTGGAGATCGCCGTACGCAGCGTATATTCCCAGGGCCGCCGCACCCAAAAGCCAGATATAGGCGGTGCGCATGAAAAGTGGGAATAGAGAGGAGACCCCGAGAGTCTTGGCGGGTTTCCGGGGTCGCCGGAAAACATTCAAGGCGTCAACGGCCAGGGCGCAAGCGCCGAGCAGAAGCAGGGTCGCCGTTCCGAAATGCCCTGCAGCCGCGATGGCGATACCGGCCAGCAGCGCCGCCATCGCCGCCAATAGTCCACTGCTTTTCGGTTCGCGAAGGCCCAGAAAAACAGGCAGCCATCGTGCATTGAAACCCCATACGGCCAGTACCGGGAAGCCCCAGGCGGCCAGAAACAGATAGCGCTGGTCGAGCCAGTGCGGGATCTCCGGGTGCGCCGCCGT
Organism: Bryobacterales bacterium; assembly: GCA_963796485.1. Classification (GTDB taxonomy): domain Bacteria; phylum Acidobacteriota; class Terriglobia; order Bryobacterales; family Bryobacteraceae; genus CAWCDJ01. The sequence goes on along the minus strand of CAWCLV010000001.1, from coordinate 136,287 downwards.
CACCGCTAATACTACAGTTTCCACCTGATTCACAACCAGGGCTAGCAGGCATGCCACGGTGGACGCGATGACAAGTTTTATCCATGTTTCCATCGGCCTGCGCGTGGTCGATGGGTTCGATGGCCTATGGCGGCTCACAGTGAAGAAGAAGATCGCAAAGGCGGCCAGTTGTAAGGATGCGGATAGCGGCAAAAGCAGCCGCCAATCGAACTCCGTGACATTCGCGATCCACCGGAGAGTGACGCCGGCGGTCCACAAAAACCAACTTGTCCAGCCGCGACTGGCCCTGAACGGCATGAGGCCCCCCATTTTCGAGAGCGAGTAATAGCCAATCCCGATAATGAATGTTCCCAGCCAACCGAAGATTTGCGCGTGACCGTGAGCCTGAACCCACGCGGGCGCAAGCGTTCCCAGAGAATGCCGGCTGCTGATGGAGAGGAGGTTCCATACGCCGAGAAAAGTTCCCGGCAGCACCAGAAACAGCAGACCTGTTACGACGTAAGCCGCCACGAGTTTCTGTAGCGCGATTTCAGTTTGCACGGGACCGGCGATACGCATTTCATCGCTCCCTACCAGGGTGACCTTTCCGGCTAACGCTTCTCCAGTGCAATCGCGCGCGGGAAGAGGATGTTGTTTTCGAGGTGTATGTGGACGTGGAGGTCTTTCTCGAGAGCTTTCAGTCCGTCGTATAGCGCCCGGACGGTAGAGCAGGCGTACGCGGGGGGATTGTAGCCGCCTGTGAGGTCGCGGATTTCCTGGAGAGCGCCGCCGGCATCCGCGTGCTCGTGCTCCATCGCTCGGATGGGGTTGGCAATGGAGCCGAACGGTACGGGCGGCGTCGGCTGATTCCGCGACTCGGCCCGTCCGTACTGCACGATGAACGGAAACAGAATCGCTTCTTCCTTGTGAAGGTGCATCTCCAGTTCCTGGCGCAGGCCGGAGAAGACCGCCGCGAGGCGCGGCAGCTTCTGGGGATCGCGCGAGCCGTGAACGGTAATGACCTTTTCGATGCGCGCCTCGAGCACCGGCAAATCGAGTTTCAAGTACGCATGATGAGTTTCGACAATATGGCTCACCAGTTCGTCGAGCGGTGCGGTCAACCAATCGCGGTCTGCCGTACTCATGGCGGAGGCATCGTCGATTTCTCGCAGAATTTGCTCGGGCGCGAGTCCCTTGGAGAGGCAAGCCTGTTCGAGCGGTTGCTTCCCGCCGCAGCAGTAGTCAAGACCGTGCTGTTCGAGGATTCGAATCGCGCCAGGCGAGGTTGCGGCCACGTCGGCCAGGGTGACGGTGGATGTCATACGTGTTCTCTTTTTCCTCCTGGTCCGATTCTGGCGCTAACGCCATGCGCGAGCAGTGACTGCGGTCACATGGCTGCGGCACGACCTAATACTGCATCAGCCGCGGCCAATAGCCCGGCGCTGGCCGGCAGAGAATCGAAGCAAGGGTTTAGAGAGGCGGCGGCCACTTCTTCATCAGCTCCGCCCAGCCGGAATTGACACGCGCGATCGCACAAAAGATGCGAACAAACCCTCAACGGTGCTGCGCCCGCGCGGTGGCCGGCGGTTCCGCGGCCGGCTCCGCAAATTCGCGAGCCCGGTCGCGTTGCCCCAACGCCGTGTAAACCGCCCGCGGGCCCTTTCGCGCATTCACGATCCAACTGGCCGAATGGCTCATCTGCGGTTCCAGGATCCTGTAGCCGGCAAGCGACTCCTGTTCCGACTCGGTGTACCGCTTCTGGAGCAAAAGGGCCCGGCCCAAGTTGATGCGCGCAATCCCGATACTGGTGTGGTTAGCGGGAAGGGTCTCTCTAAGCCGGCGAATCGCTTCGCGGTACAGCGCCTCGGCGCGCGCATATTGCTCCTCCCTCATATACACCGTGGCCAGGTGGACTGCGCGATTCCGATCAGGTAATGATGGTCGTGGTATACCGCTCGATAGATCTCGACCATTCGCTGGAACGCCGCTTCGGCGTCGCGATACCGGCCGCTCACCGACGCGATGTTCCCCAGTTCGTTCAAAGCCGACGCAACGGCGGGATGCACCGGGCCGTGCACGCGCTCCTGGATGGCGAGAGCGCGGCGCAGCAACGCGCCGGCCTCATCATGGACCGCCCCTTCGCTCGGCATGACGCACGATTACATCGCGTTCGGGAATCCCACCGTGTTTTATTTGATGGATTCGTTCGGCAACTGCACAGCCGGAGGGTCGTCGGGAACTGCGACGATCAGTCAAGTAATCAGCGCCGGTGCGTATGGCGGCTTCCAAGCGATTGCCCCGGGGGCCTGGATCGAAATCTATGGCTCGGGTCTGGCGCCGGACACGCGTCAATGGGCCTCCAGCGATTTCAAGGGCCCGAGCGCTCCCACCTCGCTGGACGGCGTGCAGGTGAAGATCAATGGCGAGAATGCGTTTATCAGCTACATCTCGCCCGGCCAGATCAATGCGCAGGTTCCGTCCGACATCCCAACCGGCGGAACGGTTCAGATCACCGTTTCGAACGATGGCGTGATCACGAACCCGTACGGCGTGGCGGTCAATGGAGTCGAACCGGGTCTGCTGGCTCCTTCGTCTTTCAATGTCGGCGGAAAGCAATACCTGGCAGCGCTTCTGCCGGATTACGCGACGTACATTCTCCCAAGCGGCGCGATACCCGGAGTTGCCGCGCGGCCGGTTAAGCCGGCAGAAACGATCGTCATGTATGGCGTCGGATTCGGTCTGGCGGCCTCTTACATCGGGCTCTACCAATTCGATGTAGTCGTGCCGGAAATTCCGGACAGCGCACTGGTCCCCGTCACATTCACAGTGGCTGGGATCTCCGGAACGCAGACGCTGTACACCGCGGTGCAACATTAGCGGCCATGCCGTACCGTCATCGATTGGGTTATGATATCGGCTATTTGCGAGGTGCATCCGCATGCTCAGGTCCGCTGCAGTCGTAACCGGCAGTTACTTGCTGTCGATCGCTCTGGTTCTGGCAACAGACCCATTGCTTGGCCGCATCTTTCCGGGCGATTTCGCCAGAGGACACATCCCATCCGACACGGCGCTGGCCGCAAGCACAGCGCTATTCGTCATGGTGTCCATCTTTTGTGCCTGGCTCTGCGCCCGCTTCGCTCCACGCAATCCGGCACGGCACGTGCTCTGGTTTTTCATCGTCGGGGAAGTGATGGGCATCGCCGCAACCATTCCCAACTGGAACAAAGGCTGGCCACACTGGTACTGGCTATCGTGGCTGCTCACCTGGCCGGTGAGCTGTAGCATCGGGCTGGTGCTTGCGCGGCGCCGCGCCGGCCGCTCGGCCACAACAAGCGGGCGCACGACGGCGCCCGCAAACCTGTAGGCCTGACGCTCACGAAACCTTCGCGGCCCGGCTCCGAAGATCCGGCGAACCGGGCCCAAAATGGCGTGCGGATCAGCCGATTGTTGCGAGTTGCGCATCCAGATCCGCCAAGGCTTTTTGCAATTGTGCCTTGTAGCGAGGATTTTGCGCGGTGCCCAGTTCATGGACGACACGCGTCCGTGAAAGCAGGATGTTTTCCTTCCGGCGGATCAGGTCAAGCTTTACAGGGTCAGGCGAATGCTTCGCGGTTACCGAAGCGTGCGGGATCTCAGCCATGTCGATCTGAGACTCGACCGACTTGCTTTCCCAACCTCTGGCCATGCTTTTATTCTACGCTTACAGAATAGGAATGGGAAGATCACGTACAATTCCAATCGCGTCAGGAGCCCTGCTTTCGATCCTGACGCTCGCCGCTCCGGCACAGACGCAAGTAGCTTTCCGGCCTCCCGCCGTTCCGCTCGTCGCGCACGATCCTTATTTCAGCATCTGGTCGATGGGCGACCGGCTGAACGGCGAGGGCACCAGGCACTGGACCGGTAAGCCCAATGATTTAGCCGCGCTGGCACGCATCGACGGGCAAACGTTCCGCGTCATGGGACGCGATCCGCGCAACCTGCCCGCGCTCGAACAGCGGAGTCTCGAAGTGCTGCCCACGCGAACCGTTTACGAATTTGCCGGGGGCGGGGTGAAACTCGGTCTCACCTTTTTCACTCCTGCCCTGCCGGACGACCTGGACGTCCTCTCCCGTCCGCTGACCTACCTCGATTGGTCCGCCGCGAGCACCGATGGCCGGGACCATGCGGTCAGCGTGTATTTCGAAGCTTCCCCGGATCTGGTAGTGAACACGCCGGATGAGCCGGTCATGGCGGAGCGTTACCGGCTCGATGGCCAGCCCGTTCTCCGGATGGGCTCGCGCCGGCAGCCGGTCCTCGCGCATCGAGGCGACGATGTGCGGATCGACTGGGGCTATCTCTACGTAGCCGCCGACAAGCCGCAGGGAATCGCCGAGTCGGTTGCCGACAGCCGGCAGGCGCGAACCGCCTTCGAAAACTCGGGAACGCTGCCCGATTCGGACGATTTCACGGAACGGCCAAACCCCTCCCTGTGCTACACCATCGACTTCGGAAAAGTAAGCGCCAACACCGCGCAGCGCTTTCTCATGCTCGCCTATGACGACCTGTATTCCATCGAGTACTTCCAACGGCGCGAGCGCGCCTGGTGGCGCCGAAAAGGAGCCGAAGCCGCCGACCTCATCCGCGACGCCCGCCGCGACCACGATGCTTTGCTCGAACGCAGCCGCCGCTTCGATGAGGAACTGACCTCCGACCTCCGCAAGACCGGCGGCGAACAGTATGCGCGGCTCGCCGTGCTGGCCTACCGCCAAACGCTCGCGGCACATAAGCTGGTGGCCGACGCCGACGGCACCGCGATGTATTTCCCAAAGGAGAATTTCAGCAACGGCTGCATCGCCACGGTGGACGTGATCTACCCAAGCGCGCCCTTCACCCTCTTCTTCAATCCGCGGCTCCTTCAGGCCCAGTTGCAGCCGGTGCTCGAGTACGCCCGGATGGGCCGCTGGCCCTGGCCGTTCGCGCCCCACGACCTCGGGACCTACCCGCAGGCAAACGGGCAAGTCTACGGCGGCGGCGAGCGCACCGAGCAGAACCAGATGCCGGTGGAAGAAAGCGGCAATATGCTGATCCTGATGGCGGCGCTCGCGCGCGTGGAAGGCAACGCGGCTTTCGCCGGGAAGTACTGGCCCGAGCTTACGAAATGGGCCTCGTACCTGAAGGAGAAAGGCCTCGACCCGGAGAACCAGCTTTCCACCGACGATTTCGCCGGCCACCTCGCGCATAACGCGAACCTCTCGATCAAAGCGATCGTGGCCCTGGGTTCCTACGGTGTGCTCTGCGAAATGACCGGCCATCGCCAGGAGGCCGCGGAGTATCGCAAGACCGCGCAGGATTTCGCCCGCCGCTGGTCCGAACTGGCCGCGGAAGGCGATCACTACCGGCTCGCGTTCGACAAGCCGGGCACCTGGAGCCAGAAATACAACCTGGTCTGGGACAAGTTGCTCGGCCTCAACCTGTTCGCGCCGGAAGTGGCGCGCAAGGAGATCGCCTTCTACCTGACGAAGCAGAACCAGTACGGCCTGCCGCTCGACAACCGGCGCGACTACACCAAGCTCGACTGGATTCTCTGGACCGCCACCCTCACCGGGAACACCGGCGATTTCGAGAAGCTGGTTGCCCCCGTGTACCGCTTCGCCAACGAATCGCCGAGCCGGGTCCCCCTCACCGACTGGTACGACACGGTCACCGCCAGGCAGCAGGGCTTCCAGGCGCGCTCAGTGGTCGGCGGCGTCTTCATCCGGATGCTGGCGGAGCCGGAGATCTGGAGAAAATACGCGGATAGGGCCCTGGCCCGGTAACCTCGCCGGCCAGAAAGACCGTCATTGCTCAGATACAGCCGCTTCACTACTGCCTTATGCGACGAAAATCGTTTGCCTTAGCATTCTTGTGCCTGCTCTTCTCCGCGCTCGCTTGCGCGCAGGAGAAGGTCGATCTGAACATGATCCGGCGGATCAAGGCCGAGGAGTTTCAGAACTCCCAGGTGATGGAACTGATGTACAACCTGACGGACCGATACGGTCCGCGCCTGGTCAATTCGCCGCAGTACCGCGCCGCGGGCGACTGGGCTGTGAAACAACTCAACGAATGGGGCCTGGATAAGGTCAATCTCGAAAAATGGGCGGCCGGAATTCCGGGCTGGGAGTACACGCAGTACGACGGCGCGATGGTCGAGCCGGCCTACCAGCCGATCATCGGGGTTCCGGTGGCATGGACACCCGGCACCAACGGGCCGGTTACGGGCGAAGCGATCCTTGCGGTCGTCCAGACGCCGGCCGACATGGAGAAGTTCCACGGCAAACTGGCAGGCAAAATCGTCCTGACGGTCGCCCCGCCGGAACTGGCTTTCCCGACCGCGCCGCTGGCAACCCGCTACACCCCGGAACAACTGACTGAACTCGCGACCGAGTTGATTCCGGCGGGCGGGCGCGGCGGCCGGGGCGGACGCGGCCCCCTGCCCGGCAACATGACCTTCGAACAGATGCGCGCCTTTCGTCAGAAGCTGGCCGGCTACTGGAAGGAAGAGAAGGCTCTTCTGACGCTCCAGACGAACGCTCGCGCCGAAAGCGGGACGCTCTTCGGCGGCGGCGCTCAGAACCGGAAAGAGGACGCTAACGTGCCTCAGGTTTCGGTTTCGGCGGAGCACTACAACCGCATCGCGCGCCTCCTGCAGCACAACGTGCCGGTGAAGCTGCGGTTCGACATCAAGACCAAGTGGGACAACGCCAATACCGATTCCTTCAACGTCGTCGCCGAGATACCCGGGAACGCTAAGAAGGATGAACTGGTCATGGTGGGCGGCCACTTGGATTCGTGGCACTACGGCACTGGCGCCACGGATAACGGGGCGGGCAGCGCGGTGACTATGGAAGTGATGCGCATCCTCAAAAAGCTGAACGTGCACATGGATCGAACCGTCCGCCTGGGATTGTGGGGCGGCGAGGAAGAGGGCCTGCTCGGCTCCCGCGCCTACGTGAAGGAACACTTCGCCGACCCGGCGGTGATGAAGCCCACGCCGGAGCACGCGAACTTCGCCGGGTACTTCAACATCGATAACGGCACCGGCCGCATCCGCGGAGTCTACCTGCAAGGTAACGACATGATGCGCCCGATCTTCGAAGCTTGGTTTGCACCGTTCAAGGATCTGACCCCCGGAGTGATCACCATCCGGAACACCGGCGGCACGGACCACCTTTCCTTCGACGCCGTAGGCCTTCCGGGCTTCCAGTTCATTCAGGACGAGATGGACTACGAAACCCGCACCCACCACTCCAACATGGATGTGTACGACCGCATCCAGGCCGCCGATTTGAAGCAGATGGCGGTGATCGAAGCTGCCTTCGTTTACAACGCGGCCACGCGGCCGGAAAAATTGCCGCGCAAAGATATGCCGGCGCCCCAGCCCGCGGGACGCGGCGGACGGGGCTTCTAAACCTGAGGCTTGTCGCAAAACAAAACCGCTTTCAAACCGGACAGGCAGCGTTGACGCCGCAAGTGGGGCAGGCCTCCCGGCCTGCCCGGTTTTGACTTTAGGGCTGGTCACAAAATAACCATGCCATTCCGGGGACACCGCTCCCTGCGGTCTAAAGCGACGCCGCGAGCCGGCCGATGCCTTCGCGGAAGGCCGCCGGCTCGGTAAGCAGGCTCACAATCAGGTACGCCTCGGATTCGAAGTCGTAGAAGAATCCTGGCTGCACCAGGAGGTTCTCCCTGGAAAGAAGTTCCAGCACCCACTCTTCTTCGCTCCGGATCCGGGGCATTTTGATGTCGATGTACCAGCCGCCCTCCACCGCGAGGATGTCCGCCGCCGACCCGGCCAGCGCCTCACGCGCGGCCGCCAAATTCGACGCGGTGCGCGCGCGGATCTCGTCCTGAACCGTCTGCCCGGCGTCCAGCAGCGTCGCCGCCGCACACTGAACCGGAGTGCCGACCGAAAGATACGTGTCCGCGATCCATTCCAGCTTTTCCATGGCTTCCCGCCGGACGGGACCGGGACCGCTCACCACGATCCACCCCAGTTTCATCTGCGGCAGCCCGGCGATTTTGGAAAGGCCGCTCATCGAAAAACACAGGCGATCTTCGACACCGGCCAGGGTCGTCACACGGTCGGGATCGTCGCCGAATGCGTAGTCGGAGAAGACCTCGTCGGAGATCAGCGGAGGGCCCAGCGCCGCGAGAGCCTGCAACTCGCCTTTCTTCACGTAGGAGCCGGTGGGATTGTTGGGGTTGACCAGCACGACGGCACGGGTCCGCTCCGAGATCGATTCCGCGACGGCGTTCAAATCGATCTCCCAGGCCGCATAATATCGAAGCGGATACGGATGCGCCTCCACCGACTCCATGTTCGCCAGGAACTCGAACAGCGGATACGAAGGCCGCGGCACCAGGACGTGGTCCCCCGGATTCGCCAGCAGCTTGAACAGGTACGCGTACGCCTCGCTGGTGCTGGCCGTCAGCAGAATGCGATCCGGCGAAACCTCGCAGCCGCGAGCCCTGTAGTAGCCCGCGACCACCTCGCGTGCTTCGCGCATCCCGGCCGGCGAGGGTTCGTACGAAAGAGCCCGCGGGTCCTCGAACGCTTTTACGATCGCCGCCGGATACCGCAGCTTCGCATGGGTCGGGTTGGACTCCGTCAAATCCAGAATCCGGGCCCCCGCCTGCCGCTTCCCGGCCAGGAGTTCGGTAATCCGGTTCGGCCGAAAATCCCAATGAAATCTCTCTGAGAACATAGTAGGGTAGGCCTCCGGCCTGCCCACGCGCCGGAGGCGCGCGCTACCTTATCGGGGAATACGCCGTCGCCTTGTGCAGCGACATATTCTGCACCGCCGAAACCTGCCCGTACTGGTCAACCGACTCTTTCCGCACCCGCACCCACTCCGGGTCCGCCGAAAACGCCGCCCACGCCTTCTCCCGCGCGCCCAGCGACTCGAACGGAATCAGGTACGTCAGGTTCGGCCGGTTCTCGCCAAACAAGGTAGTCGTATACAGCACCGGATGAATTCCCGACCGGTGGAAAATCTGGATTTCCGGGCCCGCGAACCTCTCTTGCAGCGCCTTCAACTGGCGCGCTGTCGGCGAATGGTAGGTCCGCCATTCGAAGATCCTCGGCGCGCCGGGCTTCTCCGAAATCGCGATCTCCGGCGAGAAACGGGTCGCCTCCAGCAACGAGCAGTTCACCGAAACATACGGCGGTTCCCCCGCCTCCCACTCGTCGAAGGCCTTGCTGAACGCCTTATCCCCAAAGAGCGCCTTCGAAATCGTCCAGATCTGTTCCGCCGATTCCACCCCGGTAATGACGGTCACCATCGGCATGTGCGGCGCGATCACCGCATCGAGGAAGATCTTCGGCCCCTTGTGGACCCGGTTCATTGCCGGCAGCAGCGCCTTGGAGAAGAAGTCGTGAATACGGGCCGGCTGGCTTCCCTGCTCCAGCAGGTACTGTTCGACTACATAGAAGCGGGTTTTCCCTTCGCCTTCGGCCGAAAGCGCGGCAGGGGCCAGCATCGCGGGCAGCCCCTGGAAGAACTGGCGTCGATCGAGGATCATGCGCGCCATTGTAGCTAAGGTAAGATCGGTGATGCAGTCTCTGCCATGAGAAAACTGTTTCACTTTGACTCTCCCCGTGAGAAGTACCACTGCGATGCCGCCATCGTCTGGTGTTTTGACAACCGGTTCGACCTCGGATTTCGCAAGTTTCTGAAGCGCATCGGCGTCTGCTACTCCGACCCGATCAAAGTGGCGGGCGGCGCCAAGTGCCTGGCCTCCCCCAGTCAGGAATCCGACCGCCAGTTCGTGCTCGACCAGATCCGCGCTTCCATTCGGCTGCACGATACCAGGCGCGTGATCCTGATGCTGCACTCCGATTGCGGCGCCTACGGCGGCCTGGAAGCTTTCAATCACGACCTGCAGGCGGAAGCCGATCACCATCGCGACGAGCTGAAGCTTGCCCGCGCCAGCCTCGCCGCCGCCATTCCCGATCTCCAGATCGACGCGTTTTTCGTGAATTTCGAAGGCGTGTGGGAACCCAAGATGTGAGGCAGCCCGGGCCCGCTCAGAACTTCCCCGCCGCGCCGGGCTGAGTGACCGGATCCTTGAGCCTGGCTACAACACTGCCGATTGCTTCGTCGAGGTTCTTGTCGCGATTTCCCTGATGGAGTGCAACTGGCACGTGCCGGAGAAACGCCCAAAGCACGACGTTGGTCCTGGGCTCCCGAATCTCCAGATGCAGACGTCCCATTTCGGGAGCTTTCCACCAGGCGTTGGAAACAAATACCCTCTTTCCCCTGAGGATCTGGGTTGGAACCGGCGCCGGAGGAACGGTGCCCCCCTTCGGTTGGCCGAATGCCGGGACCTCAACCAGCGCGAGGTGGGCAGCGACACAAAAAACCACGCATCTGCGACCGATAACTGTGCTGGCCATGTCACCAAATCTAGCATTCCAGTTGGGCATATCCGGAGAGTGCCCACGACGAAATCGCGCATATCGGGTCGATCTACGTAACGTCGTTCACAGCCGGCGGAATCAGGCTTCGTCAGACTGGGGTGTTTCCCGAAGCAATTGCAGCTTGCGGAGTCTGCTTATTCCGGTATCCTATGGCGCAGTCAGCAACACCAATGAGGCAGTATAGGGCTACGACCAACACGCCACCCGGATATCCCGCGTTGGCGACGCCGTGAATCCACGCGGGCAGGAGGATCGACCTGGACTTATAGTAAACGTATCCGAAGAGCAAACCTCCAAAGAAGATTCCCGGAATTTGCGAGGGAGACTTGGATACGACATGAAGGACGGTCCACAAGGCGGAACTAGCCAATATTGCCCAGAACGCCTTGGCCTTGGTTCCATTCATCAGCAGGATGAACTTGTCAATCGCAATCGCTCGGAAGACGAGTTCTTCCATGAAAGCGCCTAAGACGATCCACTGGACATTTTCGGCGGCGGATAGGACGAATTTGCCGCTGATGACGAGATATAAGTGGATAAGCGCGAGCATGGCAAGCGACGCAATGCCTCCGCGCCTGAACGAAACGCCGTAGTCCGCCGGCCTGCGCTGCTGCCGGATCACGGAGTACGCAACCACCCCGGCGATGGCCGCCCACAGGATGATTACCACGAAGAACAAAAGCTGCCGGAGTTCAAGAGCAAGACCGCGCAAACGGAAATAGTTGTCTGGCAGCCCGACGAGGATCCAGCCTGCGGTGAGGAGGAGCAGCAGCCTGTCACAAAACTCCAGTCTTCGAATGCGATTACCGGTACCGCCGCTCATGCTCGGATTATCCATCGAAATCGCTGGGGCAGGGGGTGCTGAATAGAAAGACGCTCGCTTCCGGCGACCCTCCCCCGATTGACTTCGACCTCCGGATAATTAAAGATATAATTGTCTGAATATTACGCTTTTTGGGTAGGGAGGCTTCATGTCACCAACCGCGGTATCGGCGGAGGAAAAGTCCTATGCCGATCGCACCATCGCGGCCTATGCCGGCATCCCCGGAGGGCTGCTCGGCATCCTGGAGCGCATCCAGGAACATCATCCGCATAAATATCTTTCCTCTGAAATTCTGGAATACGTCGCCGAAAAGGCCGACATTCCCCTGGCCCGTATCCACAGCGTGGTCACGTTTTTCGCTCTGTTCAACCTGGAACCGCAGGGCAAGCACACCATCTGCATCTGCCGCGGCACCGCCTGCCACACTCGCGGGTCGCGCAACCTGCTGCAACGGCTGCGTCTCGAACTCGGGCTCCCGGCCGAAAGCGAGGACGGGGCCGACAAGCTGTGCGTCACCACGCAGGACCGCAAGTATTCGCTGCGCACCGTTGCCTGCTTCGGCCAGTGCGCGCTGGCCCCGGTCGTCGAAGTGGACCATGCCATCTTCGGCCACATGAACGAACAGACACTGCACCGCGAACTCGAACACCTCCAGAAGGAGCGCAAAGCGTGACCCGCATCCAGGATATCGCGAGCTTCGCCGCCGTACGCGAAGCGGGCATGGCCAAGTTACTCCCGCCGAGGCCGCGCATCGGCGTCGGCATGGGGACCTGTGGAACCGGTAACGGCGCCGAGGGTGTTTACCAGGCGTTTGCCGAAGCTATCAACCAGCATGGCGGAGACGTTAAGCTGGCATCCGTCGGCTGCTTCGGCTTCTGCGCCCAGGAACCGCTCGTCAACGTCCGGATCCCCGGGCAGCCTCTTGTCATCCTGCGGCGCGTGCAGGCGAGAGACGTGCATTCCATCCTTGACCACGTGGCTGAAGGCAAGGTTCCCGAGGACCTCGCGCTCTGCAAAATCGAGGAGTGGGACCACCTGACCGCTCACGTCTCCTACGGCACCGGCTACCCCAAAATTCCCTCCTGGCAGGAGATTCCGTTTTTCAAGCCGCAGAAAAAAATTGTCCTCCGCAATTGCGGCCTGATCAGCCCGGACGACCTGGAGGAATATGTCGCGGTGGGCGGCTACCAATCGCTTTACAAGGTTCTGATTGACGCCAACCCGGAACTCGTCATCGAACAAATCAAGGCCTCCAAGCTGCGCGGGCGCGGCGGCGCCGGATACCTCACCGGGCTGAAGTGGGATTTCCTCCGCAAGTCCACCGCCGGGCAGAAATACATCATCTGCAACGCGGATGAAGGAGACCCCGGGGCCTACATGAACCGCAACGAAATCGAGAGCGACCCCCATTCGCTGCTCGAGGGCATGGTCATCGGAGCGTACGTCATGGGCGCCACCGAGGGCATCATTTACGTCCGCGCCGAATACCCGCTGGCCGTGCACCGCCTCAACCGCGCCATCGAGCAGGCCAGGCAGGCAGGCGTGCTGGGCGACAATATCCTGGGGCGCGGGTTCCGCTTCGATATCCGGCTTGTGGAAGGCGCCGGCGCCTTCGTCTGCGGAGAGGAAACCGCACTCATCGCATCGCTCGAAGGCTTCGCCGGGCGCCCCCGGCCCCGTCCTCCGTTCCCGGCCCAGAAAGGCCTGCAGGGGCAGCCTACCAACATCAACAACGTCGAGACCTGGTACAACATCGCGCCGATCGTATCCAAGGGACCGGCCTGGTTCAGCGAGACCGGCAGCACCAAGAGCGCCGGCACGAAGGTATTCTCGCTGGTCGGCAAAATCACCAACACCGGGCTGGTCGAAATGCCGCTCGGCACGCCGATCAAAACGTTCATCTACGACGTGGGCGAGGGCGGCACGAACGGCAGGCACATCAAAGCCGTGCAGACCGGCGGACCTTCCGGCGGCTGCATCCCGCAGGAGATGTTCGAGACGCCGGTGGATTACGAAACGCTCGCGCAGATCGGCTCCATCATGGGCTCCGGCGGCATGGTGGTGATGGACGAAGACAACTGCATGGTGGACGTGGCCCGCTACTTCATCGAGTTCACCCACTCGGAGTCGTGCGGCAAATGCGTCCCCTGCCGCGTCGGTCTCGATCAGTCGCTCCGCCTGCTGAATGCGTTCACGCGCGGGAGCGCCTCGGAAGCGGATCTCGACCGGCTCGATGAAATGGGCCGGATGATCCGCGACACCGCGCTCTGCGGCCTGGGCACCAGCGCGCCGAACCCGCTGCTCACCACCATGCGGCACTTCCGGCACGAGTTCGAGGACCACATCCGGGCCAAGCGCTGCCGCGCCGGGGTTTGCGAGGAACTGGCGCTCTCGCCTTGCGAGAACAGTTGCCCGCTGCACATGAACATCCCGCGGTTCCTCCAGTTGTACCAGGAGGGCCGCCTCGAAGACGCCTTCGAAGCCGTTGTGCTGGACAACCCGCTGCCCTGTTCCACGGGCCGAGTCTGCCAGCATCCCTGCGACAACCGCTGCCGGCGCAGCAGCATCGACGAGCCGGTCAACATGCGCGAGGTCCATCGCTTCATCGGCGATTCCATTTACCAGTCGGACCGCTTCGACCCCATGGTGGAGCGCATCGTCGCGCACAAACTGCCGCCCACGGACCGTAAGGTCGCGGTAGTCGGCGGAGGCCCCACGGGCCTGGCCGCCGCGTTTTATCTGACCCTGCTGGGCCATGAGGTCACTGTCTACGAATCGAATCCCGAGCCCGGCGGCATGCTGCGGTACGCCCTTCCGGAATACCGGCTGCCGCGGGAAGTCGTGCGCAAGGAAATCGAACTGATCCGCCGCCTCGGCGTGAACTTCGTCTGCGGCGTATCGGTGGGGACCGACGTCGCGCTGAATGACTTGGATAACCAGTACAACGCCGTATTCCTGGCCATAGGCACCTGGAAGGAGGCATGGGTCTATCTCCCCGGCACGGAGTTGAACGGCGTGATCCCGGCGCTGCCCTTCCTCGAATCCGTGGCAAAAGAAGAACCGGCGCGGCTCGGCCGGAGGGTCGTCGTGATCGGCGGCGGCAATGCCGCGATCGATTCCGCCCGAACCGCCATGCGGATGGGCTCCGACGTCACCGTCATCTACCGGCGCGAGCGCAAAGACATGCCCGCCATTCCGGAAGAGACGGAGGCCGCTGAAGCGGAGGGCGCCAAGTTCCTCTTCCTGGCCACTCCGCATCGCATCGTCGGCAACGGCGACGGCACCGTCAAGAGCATCGAAGTGGTCAAAACCCGCCTCGGCGAGTTCGATTCTTCCGGCCGCCGCCGCCCGGTGGCTACCAACGAGATCCGCCGCATGGATTGCGACACCGTCATCCTCGCCGTGGGAGAGGCGGTGGACCTCGACTTCGTCCGCGCCTCCGGTCTTCGCATCAAGGAGAACAACACGCTGGAAGTGGATCGCTACACCCTCGAAACCAGCCGCAACAAATTCTATGCCGGCGGAGACCTGATCACCGGAGCATCCAACGTCTCGAACGCCATGGGCTACGGCAAAAAAGCCGCCCGCACGATCGACCGGCGGCTGATGGGCCCCGGGCGATGGGACATGATCGGCGCCCACCTGGAGTACGGCCAGAAGGCGCCCGACGAGCCCAGCGAAAGCAGGCGCCATGTAACTTCGGAACTGCCGGCGCAGGAGCGCGTGGAAAGTTTCCTCGAAGCCACCGTGGGTCTTTCCACGGAAGAGGCCATGGAAGAGGCCTGCCGCTGTCTGCGCTGCGATATCAAGGACCACCATTAGAGCCATGTCAGAGAAAATTTCAATCCGGATCGACGGCGAATATGTGCCGGCTCAGGAAGGCCAGACCATCCTCGATGTGGCCCGCGCCAACGGGAAGTACATCCCCACGCTCTGCTGGCTCGCACACTTGACGCCGGTCGGCGCCTGCCGCCTGTGCATCGTGGAGGTTTCCGGCGTGAACCGCCTTCTGCCCGCCTGCACCACCCCGGTGCAGGACGGAATGAGCGTCACCACCAATTCGCCGAAATTGGCGCAATACCGGCGCATCGCGCTCGAATTCCTTTTTTCCGAGCGCAACCACCAGTGCGCCGTCTGTGTCTCCAACAATCATTGCGAGCTGCAGGCCATGGCGCAAAAGCTGGGTGTCACCAGCGTGCGCTACGCCTACTCGTTCCCCAAACTGCCGGTGGATGTCTCGCACGAACGCTATGTGCTCGACCACAACCGCTGCATCCTCTGTACGCGCTGCGTGCGGGTCTGCGCCGAAGTGGAAGGCGCGCACGTGTGGGACGTCGGTTCGCGCGGCACCCGTTCCATGATCGTCTGCGATCTCAACCGTCCATGGGGCCAGTCGCAATCCTGCACCAGTTGCGGCAAGTGCGTGCAGGCCTGCCCGACCGGAGCCCTCGCCGAGAAGGGCTTCGCGGTCGAAGAGATGAGAAAGTCGGACGACCGCGTGAGCCGCCTGGCCGGGCGGCGGGGAGGTGTCCTGTGAAGCGCATCCGCCTCGCTACGGTCTGGCTGGATGGCTGCGCCGGCTGCCACATGTCGATTCTCGATATGGATGAAGCCATCATCCCGGTGGCGCAGCGCGCCGAGGTGGTCTACGGCCCGCTGGTCGATGCCCAGGAGTTCCCCAAATCGGTGGACGTCACCATCGTCGAGGGCGCGGTCAGTTCGCAGGACGATCTCGAGAAATTGCGCATCATCCGCCAGCGCACCAAGCTCCTGGTCGCACTGGGAGACTGCGCCGTCACGGGCAACGTTCCCGCCATGCGCAACCAGGTGCCCACGCGAAAGCTCCTGGAGCGCATCTACATCGAAGGCGCCCAGGAAGGACGCGGCATTCCATCGGAGGGCGTGCCGGCGCTGCTCCGGCATGCCGTCCCGCTGCACCAGGTGGTCAAGGTGGACCTTCACGTCCCCGGTTGTCCGCCTCCCGCCAATGCCATCGCCTGGGTGCTGGGCGAACTGATCGAAGGGCGCATGCCCGACCTTTCCACGAAAGTCAAATTCGGATAGCCAGTATGAAGAAAATTGTCATCGATCCCGTCACCCGAATCGAAGGCCACGCCAAGATCGATATCTATCTGGACGACCAGGGCCGCGTCGCCGATACGCATTTCCACGTCACGCAGGTTCGCGGCTTCGAAAAGTTCACCGAAGGCCGCCCGTACTACGAGATGCCTTCGATCACCGCCCGGATCTGCGGCATCTGCCCCGTGAGTCACCTGCTGGCTTCCGCCAAAGCATGCGACGCGATTATGGCGGTGTCGCCGCCGCCCGCGGGACGCAAATTGCGCGACCTGGTGCACTGCGCGCAATTCGTGCAGTCGCACGCCCTCAGCTTTTTCCACCTGTCGGCGCCCGACCTGCTGCTGGGTTTCGATTCCGACCCCGCGCACCGCAACATCTTCGGCCTGATCGACGCCAATCCGGAGATGGCGAAGACCGGCGTCATGCTCCGCAAATTCGGCCAGGAGATCATCGAGGGCCTGGCCGGAGAGCGCGTGCACCCGTCGTGGATCGTCCCCGGCGGCGTGAATGCGCCGCTCGCCCCGGCGGTGCGCGAGCGAACTCTCGCCGGTCTGCCTGCCCAAAAGGCGGCCGCATCAAAGACGATCGAGTTCTTCAAGACGGTGCTCGATACCTTCTCCGAAGAGATCGCCAATTTCGGCACCGATCCGACCATGTATGCCGGCATGGTGGATGATGGCGGCACCCTGCAATGGTACGAAGGGCTCCTCACGTTCAAGGACGCGAAAGGTGCGCTGGTGGCCGCCGACATCCGGGCCCAGGATTATGCCGAGTTCATCGGCGAAGCCACACTCCGCGATTCCTACCTCAAGGCGCCCTACTTTAAGCCGGAGGGCTACCCCAACGGCGTATACCGCGTCGGCCCTCTCGCGCGCCTCAACGTAGCCGAGCAGTGCGGCACGCCCCTGGCCGACCGCGAGCTTGCCGAATTCCGCCAGCGCTGCGGCTCGCCCGCCCACAGCTCGTTTCATTACCATTACGCGAGGCTGATCGAGCTTCTGCACGCGCTCGAAAAGATCGAGGCGCTGCTGGCCGATCCCGCGATTCTCGACAAGCACGTCCGCGCTCACGCCGCTGTCAACTGTTTGGAAGGCACCGGCATGATCGAAGCTCCGCGCGGCGTCCTCATCCATCACTACAAGGTGGATGAGCAGGGCGCGATCCGCTGGGCCAACCTGATCGTCGCAACCGGCCACAACAACCTTGCGATCAACCGCGGCGTGGCTCAGGTGGCCAGGCATTTCGTGCAGGGCGAGCAAATCCGCGAAGGCATGCTGAACCGCGTCTCCGCACTGGTGCGCGCGTACGACCCGTGTCTCAGTTGTTCCACGCACGCCGACGGCACGCTCGACCTGAAACTCCAGTTGCGGAATAGTTCCGGAAAACTGTTGAACTGAATGGCGGACCTCCAGGTCCGCGGGCCGGCACTCCTGCGAAGGTGCGTTTAGCAAAGCTACTGACGAAGTCGCTCGAGACCTTCACCGCCGGGAAAGCCAATTCGATGTTGGCCGCGCCGGTTCCGTGCGCGAAGCGCGTGAGTGTCGTTGGTCCAGCGCGGGCGCGGCCGCGTGCGCTCTCCCCATAGAGCCGCGACCGCGAGGGAGCGGGCGCGGGGGCTGTGCTTCCACCGATCGAGCCGCTGTCTGGTTTCACGCGGTGGGGCGCGGGCCGTCCGGCGCGCAGACCGTCGCCGAGGAAATCCGGGCGGCATTGAGGCCGCCCGCGGACCAGCAGGTCCGCCTCTTTGCTGAGACATCTGCCGTGGGCCAGGCGTCAGGTCGTCCTTCTTCATCCATGCCAAATGCTATACTCGGTCGCCAGAAAGAGGTAGTGCCATGCAAATGACTCATCGTTGCGCCATTCTTGCCACATCCATCCTGGTCTCGGCGGCGTTCGCCGCGGCGGCCACGCCCAACCTGACGGGAGATTGGAAATTGAACCTTTCCAAGAGCGACCTGGGGCAGATGCCCGCGCCGTCCAGCATGACCCAGAAGGTTACGCACGAGGACCCGAAAATTAAAGTCGCGGTCAAGCAGTCGAGCGACATGGGCGATTTCGAGTATGAGGCAAGCTACACA
Source organism: Bryobacterales bacterium (assembly GCA_963796485.1). Taxonomy (GTDB): domain Bacteria; phylum Acidobacteriota; class Terriglobia; order Bryobacterales; family Bryobacteraceae; genus CAWCDJ01. The sequence continues at coordinate 117,890 of CAWCLV010000001.1, read as the reverse complement.
ACCGATGGCAAGGAATCCGTCAACACCGTCATGAACAATGAGGCGAAGAGCGTCGTGAAATGGGACGCCGGCACGCTCCTCTTCGACACCAAAGGCAAGTTCGGTGACAACGACTTCAATATGAAGGACAAGTGGACGCTGGCCCCTGACGGCAAGGTGCTGACCGTCGAACGCCATTTCTCCAGCAGCATGGGCGAAGGCGATCAGAAGCTGGTATTCGACAAGCAGTAGGCGCGATCACTCCGGCGTACTCCGGGCGGTTCCCGAACCTTTATCTGGTAATGTGGTGCGAAGGGGGGATCTATGCAACCGGAGCAGCCGCCGGTATGTACCGTAATCCGGCGCGACGAGGGGTATCACGGCAGACAGGGACTGAGCTACCACACCGGAATCTCGGCGGAATCCGCCAACTCCCGCGGACTCTGCCTCCACCTGGTGACGATTCCGCCGGGCGGCCGCGCCAGGCCGCACCTTCACGAAGGTCACGAGAGCGCGCTCTACGTCCTGAGCGGCAGGGCCGGGATGTGGTTCGGGGAGGGCCTGCGGCAGCACGTTTGGGTGGAGGCTGGGGATTACCTGTACATCCCCGCAAACACCCCCCACCTCCCCTACAATCCGAGCCAGACCGAGCTCTGTACGGCGATCGCGGCCCGGACCGACGCGAACGAGCAGGAAAGCGTCACTTTGGTGGATATTCCGGACCCGGGCATCGCACTACGCTAGCGGAGGCACCATGGCCGAGAGGTCTTTGAGCGAACTGGACCTGGCCGGGCTCACCGCCGGCCGGAACTTCTTCCCTTCTCCCGCGCATTGGGAGGACGAAGTGATTTACTTCCTGATGGTGGACCGCTTTTCGGATAACCGCGAAAACCTCTATCGCGACAACGCCGGGAACCTGGCTACTTCGGGATCCACCCCGCCCTTCGCCGCAGCCGACGCCGGCAATGCAATCCGCACTGGAGCGGATGCCGCCGCATGGCGCGACGCCGGCACGAAATTCGTGGGAGGCTCGCTTTCCGGGATCGAAACCAAGCTGGGCTATTTCAAGCGGCTCGGCGTCACCGTTCTTTGGCTGAGCCCGATCTTCCAGCAGGTCGCCGCCGACAATACTTATCACGGCTATGGCATCCAGCACTTTCTCGACGTGGATCCGCACTTCGGGACACGCGACGATTTGCAGCGCCTGGTTGCCTCGGCACACGCCCTCGGCATCCGCGTCATCCTCGACGTGATCCTCAACCACTCGGGCGACGTCTTCCGGTACGTCGCCGCCGATCCGTCCTGGAATGGCAGCGAGTTCCCCGTCCGCGGCTTCCGCGACGCGGCGGGAAATCCCACCCTGCCGTTCGGCCCCGTGACCGACCCGGCGGCGTTTCCGAACGGCGCCATTTGGCCCTCCGAATTCCAGACCGCCGGCACTTTCACCCGGCAGGGCCACATCAATAATTTCGACTACTTCCCCGAATACGCCGACGGCGACTTCTTCAGCCTGAAAGACCTGCATCACGGCTGGCGCAGCATGGTGAACGGCGTCGATCAGATCGATGACTACACAGTGGCGCCCGCCCTGCGCTATCTCTCCGAGGCATACAAGTTCTGGATCGCGTTCGCCGATATCGACGGCTTCCGGCTCGACACGGTCAAGCACATCGACCCCGGCGCAGCGCGCTTCTTCGCTTCCGTCATCCACGAGTTCACCGAGTCCATCGGCAAGGAAAACTTCTACATCATCGGCGAGATCACCGGCGGCCGCGAGTTTGCGTTCGACCGGCTCGAAGTCACCGGGCTCGATTCGGCGCTCGGCATCTCCGACGAGCGCGTAAAGCTCACCGGCGTCGTGAAGGGCGACACCAACCCCTCCGATTACTTCGACATCTTCCGCAATTCGCTGCTGGTCCGAAAGGATTCGCACGTCTGGTTCAGGGACAAGATCGTGACCTCGGTGGATGACCACGACCACGTGGACCAGGGTTCCCAGAAACACCGATTCTGCGCCTATGGATACGCCCCGCTCGCCCTGGCCGTGGCCGCCATGAACGCGACCACTCTGGGCATCCCGTGCATCTATTACGGGACCGAGCAGCAGTTCGACGGCGAAGGCGGCGGCGACGGGTCGGACCGCTACATCCGCGAAGCCATGTTCGGCGGCGCATTCGGCGCCTTCCGCTCGCGCGGCCGACACTGCTTCAACGAAGACTCGCCGGTGTACCGGGAACTCGCCAAGGTCCACGAATGGCGGCGCCGGCTGCTTCCCCTGCGCCGCGGCCGGCAGTTTCTACGCCAGATTTCCGGCGATGGCGTGACCTTCGGCGATCCACAGCGTGTCGGCGGACGAATGCGTTCGATCGTAGCCTGGTCGCGCATCTTCAACGATGTGGAGGTGCTCTGCGCCATCAACACCGACCCCGACAACGCCGCTGCCGCATGGGTCACCATCGACTACGACCTGCACCCGGTCTCATCCCAACTGACGTATCTCTACTCGAGTTCGGCCGCCGGGACCGGCCAATCGCTTTCCGTGGAAGCCCGGAACGGCAGAGCCGTCTACCTCCGCGTCCCCGCCGCCGGTTTTGTCATCGTAGGGTAGGCCTGCCCACGCGAGCCGAAACTCGCGCCTACCGCACCGCCGCCGGCGCCGGCATCGCGTCTTTCGCGAAGCGGGGAACCATCTCGTCCCGGTTCGCTACGTTCCACACCGCCGCCGCAATAATCGCCGCCGCTTCCTCTATGTCATTCGGAATGACCCGCTCGTACGTATCCAAATTCGTGTGGTGCGTCATCGTGTTGTACTCGATGGGGTCCTGCGACATCCCGATGCCCGGAAGCCCCGCGTGGTTGAAGGACGTGCTGTCCGTCCCGGCCACCACGCGGCTCGAGGTGTTCATGGCGCCCGCCATTCCCCAGTCCCCGAAATGCGCCAGCACCGGCCGCAGCGCCGCGGCCGCTTCGGGCGGTCCGAAGATTCCGGCGCCCCTGAGGCGGCCCGTCCCCGTATCCACGTTGAAGTACGCATCGAGCTTGTGCCACTCCGGCTTTGGATTCTCGGCCGTTCCGAAGTGCTGTTCGACATATGCCAGCGAGCCGAGCAGGCCCTCCTCTTCGCCGGACCAGAGCGCCACCCGAATGGTGCGCCGCGGCTTGAGTCCGAGAGTCTGAAGCAGCCGCGCGGCTTCCATCATGATCGAACAGCCGGTCGCATTATCCGTCGCCCCGGTAGCCGCGTGCCACGAATCGAGGTGGCCGCCCATCATCACCACTTCATCCGGCTTATCCGAGCCCGGAATTTCGGCGATCGCGTTGTAGCTGGTCTTGCCGTCCGGATAGACGTGGTTGACGATCTGGAACTCCATCTTCACATCGTCTCCATCGGCGAGCAGGCGTTCCACGCGCCCGAAATCGTCGTTGCGCAGGATCACGGTCGGAACAGCCTTCGCGGGGTCGTACGCATGATTCTGCTGGGCGACGATGACGCCTTCGCCACGCGCCGCGTCGTTGATCCGCAGCGCCGCGCCGCCCGAAACCAGCATGGCGTCGATCTCTTCGGTAACCTGGGCCGCGCTGAGCCGGTTGGGATCGGTGGGACCACGCCCACCGCCGAAACCGCGCCTGCCCCGGCCCGCGTTCGGGTTAGCGGGGTCGTATTGTTCTTTCACCTGCGCATCGTCGCGGCGCTTCTGCGGCGGATTGAAGTTCACCGGGATCACCGCGGCTTTACCGATCAGCGCGATCTTCCCGCGCACTTTGTCGCGGTTGCCCGCGATCCACTGCTGCATCTCCTCTTTCGTTGGCCCGGGACGCACCGGCCCGCGGCCTCCGAACGCCGCAGGCGCCGCATTGCCGGTGGTGGATACGGCGGGGGCGGGGCCTTCCGGCGGCACCAACTGAATAGCCGAAGCCGTAACGGTACCCGGAGTCGAAGGCGTCCACGCCAGCACTTCGAATTTCAGGTTCTCCCGCACGGGCGACACCAGGAACCCGGAGGCGCGCTCATTCGTCCAGCCCGGATGCCCGAAATCCCACGACTCCAGCCGGCCGTTCTTCAGCCCGTAGCGGGTCATTTCGGCGACCGCCCACTTGGCCGCGGCCTCGTGATTCGGCGTTCCCGTGACCCGCGGTCCGTAGCGGTCGGTCAGCATATGGAGCGTATGCATAATCTGCGAATGCTCCATTTCCTCGCTCCGGATTCGAGCCGTGGCGGCTTCATCCACCTTTTCCTGAGCAAGCGACAGGCAGGCGAACAAAAGGACCCCAAGCAGCTTTTTCATATCCGTACAGAATAGCCCAAAGCGCCGGCCGAATTGAGCCGGGGCCCTCACGGCCAGTCGAATTCGGCCCAGACGATGGTGTGGTCGGAGGCGCCCGCCGCGCGGCGAGGTTCAAGGTCCACCCCGGCCGCCCGGCAACGGTCGGCCAAAGCCGCCGTGGCCATAATGTGGTCGATGCGCCAGCCCCAATTGTGCTCGAACGCATTCCGGAAATAGTCCCAGTAGGTGTACTGAATCACATCCGGGTGAAGCTTTCGGAACACATCGACAAAGCCCCAGCGGGTGGCATCGGCATAGGCGTTGCGGGCATCGATATGGAAATCGGCATCGTTGACCCTGCGATCCGGGTGGTATACGTCGATCGGCTCGGGCGCCACGTTCATATCGCCGGTCCAGAGGGCGGGCTTCCCGGGGTCGAACCGCTCCTCGAAATGCCGCCGCAGCCGGCGCAGCCACTGAAGTTTGAAGGCGTATTTTTCGGAATCGATGCGATGCCCCTGCGGGACATACGTGTTCACCACCGGCACTCCGGCCACCACTACCTCGAGCACCCGGACGTCCTCGCTCTCCGGCCCTTCCCGGAAGCCGTGGAATACTGCTTCGGGCTCGGTGCGGGTCAAGGTCGCCACGCCGCTATATGCCTTCATGCCGCGGAAACGCGAATGATACCCGGCGGCGCGGATGGCCTCCACCGGAAAGTCGCCGTCCTGCACCTTGGTCTCCTGCAGGCACATCGCGTCCGGCTGGTGCGTGGCCAGCCAGTCCAGAAGCAGCGGCAGGCGCCGGCGGATCGAGTTGACGTTCCAGGTGGCAATCTTCACGGTGAGAGCGACAGCACGCATCGTAGCATCTCGACCCGGACGCCGGCACGCAATACGATTTGGACGTTGGCGCGCACAGCGCGTTCCCGAATGACGGCAAAGCAACAAAGCAGTCCGCCGAATCGTTGACTGCTCACCGGACCAAACCTAGAATGGGCGGCAAGAGAACGGATTCCGTAGCCGTGTCTGATCGCCCGCCCGGACCGCGTCCGGCGCAATCAGGCGGACCAGATCGGCGAGAGGGGTGTGGATTGGCAACTGTCGAGTGTCCGGGAGTTTTGGCTGGAGCGTTGCAACCGGAGGTGAGCGATGGAGCGGCCGCCCTGCTCTCAACTCAGTTCAGGCTGTGGTTCCTTGACCAGTTGGACCCGGATGACCCCGCATGCCGGATGGCGAAGTCAGTCGCCCTTCACGGAGCCCTGAACCGGGCCGCACTCCAGCAGGCGCTAACTTGGCTCTCCGCGCGTCATGAAAGCCTTCGCCTGAGGTTCCCGCTGCGGGAGGGAGCGCCGGTAGCGGTCGTAGCACAACCCTCGCCCATGCCGCTCCGGCTGACCGATCGTCAGTCGTTCGGCGAGCGGCGCCGGGCGGAAGTGGAGCGGCTGGCAGCCGCAGAAGTCCGGCGGCGGTTCGATCTCCAGCGCGGCCCCCTATTCCGCACCAGCCTTTTCCGGCTCGGGGCGAATGAGCACATCCTACTCCTGGTGGCACACCGGATCGTGATGGATAACGACTCGATGTCCGTGGTCCAGCGGGAACTGGAACACGCTTACGAAGCGCTCTGTGCCGGACGGCAGCCCGACTTACCCGCGCCCCCCAGCCGGTTCCAAGACTACGTGCGGGCCGAGCGCGACCGGCTGGCCCGCCCGGAGTTTGGCGAGTCGCTGGCGTATTGGAGCAGGCGGCTTTCCGGAGAACTGCCGATCCTGCAACTTCCCGCCGACCGCCCGGGAGAAGCCGGGAAGCCGGGAACGGCCGTGCGCATAAACCGCGAACTCCCGCCCGACCTGCGGGAAGCCGTGAAGCAGTTCAGCCATCACGAGGGGCTGACGGTCTTTGAGACGCTGCTCGCGGCTTTCAAAGCCCTGCTGCATCGCTACTCGGGACAGACGGATCTCATCGTCGCGACCCCCTTCTCCACTCGCGATCCCGGCGACGCCGGCTTGGTCGGCCCGTTCACCGATACCCTCATTCTCCGCACCGACCTTTCCGGAGATCCGCCCTTTCGCGAACTGGCGGCTCGCGTACACGAGACCGTTGCCGGAGCGATGGCGCACCGGGAGGTGCCGTTTCAAAAGGTGCTGGACTTGCTGCCCGCCAACAGCAAAGCCGGCCTGTCGTTTCTGAGTGCTTTCTTTTCGCTGGACAAGACCGCCGGCCCCGAACTGCCGCCCGACGGTGCGCTTGCGTGCGACCTGTGGGTCCGCGCCTGCGAGGGGCCGGCCGAGCTTTCCATCTCGATCGAGTACAACGCCCGGGTTTTCGAACGCACCACGGTCGAACGACTATTCGGACACTACGAAACGCTGTTGCGCGACGCCGCCACCGCCCCCGGCCGGAGCGTCGGAAAGCTGCCGTTACTCACCGCCGCGGAGCGCAAGCAACTGCTGTTCCAATGGAACCATACTGCCGCCGAATTCCCTTCCGACTGCTCCGTGCTCGACCTCTTTGAACGGCAGGCACGCAGAACGCCTTCGGCAACTGCCGTGGTTTTCGGGGACCGCGCACTCACCTATGCGGAAATCGACGGACGCGCCACCGCGCTTGCCGCCATCATTGCCGCGCACGGCGGCGGTCCCCGGGCGCGCATCGGCATTTCGATGGAACGTTCGCCCGAAGTCGTGATTGCGCTTTTGGCGGTGTGGAAGGCCGGCTCGGCCTACCTGCCGCTCGATCCCTCGTATCCCGCCGAGCGGCTCGCCTTCATGGCCGACCATGCGCAGGTGCCGATCGTGTTGACTCAGAAGCGGGTCCTCCGGCGTATCGCCGCGCTACGCGACCGCGCCCTGGTAGTGGACGGCGTCGGACCGGCCGTCTCCACGCCGACCACGATGCCTTCGCCCGGAGATGTTGCCTACGTACTGTACACTTCGGGCTCGACAGGGAAGCCGAAGGGCGTCGAGGTAACGCACCGGTCCTTCGTCAACCTTCTCACCTCGATCGCGCACGAGCCGGGTTTCTCCGCCGCGGACACGATACTCGCGATCACGACTCTCTCGTTCGATATCGCCGGCGTGGAAATGTTTCTGCCCCTGATCACGGGCGGACGGTGCGCCCTGGCAAGCCCAGCGGCTCAGCGTGACCCCGCTGCCCTGATCCGTGACATCGCCCGCTACAAGCCGACCCTGCTGCAAGCCACTCCCGTGACCTGGCGGATGCTGGTGGAGGCGGGGTGGGCGGGCGACCCGGGAATCCGGCTCTTCACCTGCGGCGAAACCCTCCCGGCGGAACTCGCCTCCACGCTGCTTCCCCGCTGCTGCGAGTTATGGAACCTCTACGCGCCGACAGAGACGACCATTTATTCCACCAAATGGCGGGTCAAGCCCGGCGGCACGATCCTGGTCGGCCGCCCCCTGGCCAACACGACTCTATACATCGTGGACGCGAACGGCGAACCGGTACCGGTCGGCTTACCCGGTGAACTGCTCATCGGCGGCGAGGGCGTCGCACGCGGCTACCTGGGACGGCCTGAGTTGACCGCCGGCAGATTTGTGCAAGACCCATTCGCCGGCGACCCGGGCGCACGCATCTACCGCACCGGAGACCTGGCGCGCTATCGCGAGACCGGCGAAATCGAACTGCTCGGCCGCATGGATCATCAGACCAAGATCCGAGGATTTCGCGTGGAACTCGGCGAGATCGAAACCGTGCTCGAGCAGCACGAATCGGTCCGGCAGGCCGTCGTGATGGCACGCGAAGACCGGCCGGGAGACCGCCGCCTGGTCGCTTACATTGTGCCGCGCAAAGCCGGCGCGGTTGCGGACGCGGAACTGCGCGCGCACCTCAGCCGCAGCCTGCCCGATTACATGCTGCCGGCGGCATGCGTCTTTCTCGATCGCTTCCCGATGACGCCCAGCGGCAAAATTCACAAGAATGCCCTTCCCGCGCCCGAACGAAACCTGAAGCCCGGAGGAAGGACATCTCCCCGAACCAGTCTCGAACTTCAGCTTCAGCGCCTTTGGGAGAGCGTTCTCGGCGTGCAACCGGTCGGCATGCAGGACAATTTTTTCGAAACCGGCGGGCACTCGCTAATGGCGTTGCGGTTGATGAGCCGCGTCGAAAAAACGCTGGGCGTAGGCCTGCCGGTCTCGATGCTGTTCCAGGCGCCGACGATCGAACTCATGGCGCGCCTCATCGCCCAAAAAGGCATCGAGCCGGATGCCGGGGTGCTCGTCCCGATCCAGACCAACGGCTCGCGGCCGCCGCTCTTCTGCATACACGGCGTGGGCGGCACCATCCTCAGCTACGGCCACCTCGCCAAACACCTTCCGGACGACCAGCCCCTTTACGGGCTGCAGGCTCGCGGCCTGGACGGCATCGAGGCTCCGCACACGCGGATCGAAGAGATGGCCGCCGACTACATCGCACACGTGAGGTCCGTGCAGACCTCCGGGCCGTATTACTTCGCCGGATTCTCGTTCGGCGGTCTCGTGGGGTTCGAAATGGCCAGACAACTGGAAGCCGCCGGCGAGGAGGTCGGCCTGTTGCTGCTGCTCGACAGCGGCGCGATGGACGCGCAGAGTTCGCTCCCCTGGCGGGTATTCTGGCGCGCCGTCCTCGATCGCCAGGTCGGACGTTGCAAACTGCACGCGGGCAACCTGGCACGGCTCAGCACGCCCGGCAGGATCGAGTACGTCCGGCAGCGCTTCCGGACTCTTCGCCGAAAGGCCGGCAACCGCGTGTGGCAATTCCGGTACAGGCTTTACGAGATCACGCGCAGGCCCGTGCCCCAGGCGTTCCAGAACGTCAAAGAAGCGGCCTATCTGGCCGTCCGCCAGTACACGCCTGGTCCGTATTCGGGCACCGCCGTTCTCTTTCGTGCCGAACAGAGGTCGGCTGTGGATGACGCCGACGCCACGCTCGGATGGGGCCGGCTGATTCGGGGCGGAGTGGAGGTCCGCACGGTTCGCGGCGACCACAACACGATCGCCGTCGGGCAGAATGCGGCGACTCTCGCCGGTCAGATCATGAGCGTCCTCGATCGTGCCCGGGAAACTCGCGGGGAAGACGCGCTTCCACTCGGGAATTTTCCAGGTGAGACCGTCACCTTCATGAATGGGCCTGGCGCCGGCCTGTCCATGGGGCCCCCTCGTGAGTTATGATCGGCTCGTGGGGAATCGGATGTCGCCATCTGAAACAGATCGCCGGGATTTCCTGTTTGGGGCATTCGCCGTCGCCGGCATCGAGCCATTCTGCTGCACTACCACGGCACTGCCGCCGGACAGCTTTCAGGTTGAGGGCGGCCAAATCGCAGTCGACCTGACTCGGGCCCCCGGACTCCGCAAGGCGGGCGCGGCGTTCAGCATCGTGGACCCGGGCCGGCAGGTCAACCTGATTTTGATTCACGCTGAGCGCGGCCGCTACGTCGCAATGGACCGCTCCTGTACGCACGGCGGCGCCCAATGCACGTACAATACGAGGCGCCGTACCGTGCGGTGCACCAGCCTGAACCACGCCGAGTACGATCTCAAAGGCGTGCTGCTGCACGGCCGCACGCACGGCAACCTTCGAACCTATCCGGTTCGCACGTCGGGTTCGACGCTTGTGATCGCCCTGGGGCGAAACGCATGATCTGCAGGCTCCTGATCCTTGGCTCGGCTGCCTGGGCCGCGTTCGCACAAGCTCCGAAATTCGTTCCCATTCCGGCCGGCGCCGGGCAGCCTGCCTTTCGCATGGCCCGGACCGAAACGACGTTCGGCCAGTTCGCAGCGTTCGTCGCAGCAACCGGATATCGAACGACGGCCGAAAAAGCCGGCGTGCCGGGAACCTGGAAGTCTCCCGGATTCAAAGTCCACCACACGCAGCCGGTTGTATACGTCACTCCCAGCGATGCGATGGCGTATTGCGCGTTCATCGGCGCCCGCCTCCCGACAGACGCCGAATGGGAATACGCCGCCCGGGCAGGTGCCGCGACCCGTCACTTCTGGGGCGAGGCTCTCGACGCCAGCTATCTCTGGTACCGGGGCAACTCTCACGACCGGCCGCACCCCGTCGCGACCAAGCGGCCGAATGCCTGGGGCCTTTTCGACGTCGAGGGCAATGTGTGGGAATGGGCGCTATCACCGCTCGAGAAGGGCGACGGGATCGCGAACCGGCGCGGAGGGTCATGGGTCGATTGCGAAGACATCGACGGCGGCCCCGGCAAACCGCCCGGCCAATTGATCGGACTATCAACCTGCTTCAAAATCCCGGTCAAGCTCGATCACCGTTACGACGACATAGGGTTTCGCTGCGCACGCTCCAACCCGTGATTCCTTCCAGATTCCTTCCAGAGGCTCGACATCGGGGCAGCGTGCGTGTACCATCCAATATCGGATAACCGCATCTCATTTTGGAGGTGAAAGGTGAGCGCTCTTCTTTCGCGAATCGAGCCGCTCGAACGCGGCGCGAAGACTCTGAACCGGCGGCGATTCCTGGCCGCCTGCTCGGGATCGGCAGCCTGCGCCGTATGCGCCGGCATGTGCCCCGCCCCGGTGGCGGCGAGCCCCGCCGCTCCTCAGCCGCAGCCGGCGGCACCCGCGGTTGACAAGGCCAGGGTGCGGCTGGTGTTTTCCCATCCCGCCGATGGGGTCGAGGGCTGGCCCAACGTGGGCTACGACTTCGCGGGCCGCAAGGCCGAGCTAATGGCCCGGTTGCGGGACGCCTGCCCGAACATCGAGTTTCTCGCGCCGCCCGTGCCCCGCACCCAGGACGACGTCGCTAAGATTCTCGGAGCCGATAGCGAAGTGGATGGCTACGTTCTCTACCTCCTGGGACTTCCTTCCTCGCCCATAGGCCCTTTGACCGCCTCCGGACGGCCTGTCGTAGTCGTCAACGATCTCTACGGCGGCGGTATCGGCACCATGCGGGGCCCGCGCGTCGCACTGGTATCGTCATCGAACTTCGACGACGTGGCGCAGGCGGTCCGGAATTTCGAGCACCTCCGGCGGCTCCGGTCATCCATCCTGCTGGATGTAGTCGATCGGACGCCCGCGGAAGCCAAAGCAATCGAGGAGACCTTTGGCACCCGCGTCCAGGTGCTTTCCGGAGACGAACTGAGCGCAGCGTATGCGAAGGCAGACCCGGCGGAGGCACAAAAGTGGGCGGACTCCTGGATCCGCGCGGCCGAGAAGGTGGTGGAACCCTCGGCCCCGGAAATCGCGAAATCCGGCCGGATGTATGTCGCCATGCGGAACCTGCTCCGGGAGCGCGGGGCCCAAGGCATCGCGATCGACTGCCTGAACCTGTTCTACGCGCGGAAGATGCCGGCGTATCCGTGCCTTGGTTTCTTCCAGCTCAATAATGACGTGGCGGTCGGGGCATGCGAAGCCGACCTCCAGTCCGCCATCACCATGCTTGCGATGACGTACGCAACCGGCCGCCCGGGGTATATCTCCGACCCGGTGATCGACACCTCGGCGAACCGCATTGTCTACACTCACTGCGTGGCTCCGACCCGGGTGTTCGGGCCGCGCGGGCCGGCCAACCCCTTCCACATCCGGAGCCACTCCGAGGACCGCAAGGGCGCATCGATCCGCTCGCTGATGCCGCTGGGGCATGTCGTTACGTCGCTCAAGTTCGTGCCGTCCCAGAAGGTCGTGGTGATGCACACCGCGAAAACAGTGGCGAACATCGACGACGATAAGGCCTGCCGTACCAAACTCGCAGCCGATATTCCGAACGGGCAGAAGATGCTCGAGGGCTGGAGTCAGGGCTGGCATCGCGTCACGCTCTATGGCGATCACCGAAACCGCGTGATGACGTTGAGCGCCCTATTGGGATTCAAGGTAGTGGAGGAAGGCTGAAAGGAACGATCATGAGCGCGATTGAGAACGAGAACCCCTGCTGCCATGCGCCGAAGTGCGGCGACTGCTCCGGCGGTTTCCCTCGACGCGATTTCGTTGCGGGACTGGGTGCGGCCGCGGCCGGCCTGAGTCTGGCTGGCGGCGCGGCCGCGCAGACGCCGCGGGCCGCGCACCAGGTGCCGATCCGCACTTCGCTGAGAGTTCAGCCCGTCCTGATGTACTCGACGCCCGAACGCCGCCAGGGCACCAGTTGGCGGGAGTGGGGCGGAATCCAAACCGAGCAGCAGGCCGCCGAAGAGCGGAACCGCATCGAGACCGAACTGGCGCAGATGCGTAAGGGAGCCGACTTCCCTCTGGAAGTGTTGCCGCTGGCCGCCGTGAAAACCCTGGATAATGCCGCGGGAGTCGCCAAAGGCGATCACGATGTCACGCTGGCTTACGCGGCCGGTGGAGGGGCCGGACTGCTGGAGGCGCTGACCTCGCCGGAACGCTGGAACCTGCTCTTCCTCCGGCACCGCTCCGGGCCGGTATACCTGTGGTACGAGATCGCTCACCCGCGCTACCTGCGCAAGACCGTCGATGAGACCTACCCGCGGCTGACGCCCGATGACATCGTCGTGGACAGCCATGCCGAGGTCCTATGGCGGCTTCGCGGACTACACGGCCTCAAAAACGCTTTGGGCAAGCGGATCGTGGCATTGGGCGGCGCTTCGGGCTGGGGAAACGGCGGAAGGCTTGCCCCGGATCGCGCGCGGGAGACCTGGAGATTCGATATCCAGGAAGTCTCGTACGCCGATCTCGGCGAGCGGCTCAAGAAGGCGCGGGCGGACGACGCTCTTGTCCTCCGGTGCCGCGCGGACGCCGGCGCCTACCTCAAGCAGAAAGGCACGACGCTCGAAACCTCACGTGACTTCGTCGAGCGCTGCTTTGTGCTGACCGAGGTCTTCCGCGGCCTTCTCGACGAATTCCATACGGACGCCTTCACGATCAACCAGTGTATGGGCACGATTATGGGCGTCTCCGAAACCACCGCATGCCTGCCCCTCAGTCTGCTGAACGACGAAGGGTACATGGCGTTCTGCGAATCGGATTTCGTGGTGATTCCGTCCGGCGTCCTGCTCCATTATATTTCCGGCAAGCCGGTGTTCATGAATGACCCGACCTATCCCCACGATGGCCTGGTCACGTGCGCCCACTGCACCGCTCCGCGGAAACTCGACGGCGTACAGGTGCACGATGCGCGCATCCTGACGCATTTCGAATCCGACTATGGCGCCGCCCCCAAAGTGGAGTTTCGCAAAGGCCAGGCAGTCACCAACATCGTGCCGGACTTCTCCGGGAAGCGATGGGTCGGAGCCGCCGGAAAAGTGGCGGGCAGCCCGTTCCTGCCGATCTGCCGCAGCCAGGTGGACATTGCGCTCGATGGCGACACCCGCAAGCTCCTGGAGGAGATGCGCGGTTTCCACTGGATGACATGTTACGGCGACTACATGCGCGAGACCGGATACGCGGTGAGCAAGCTCGGAACGGAGTGGGTAAAAGTGTGAAGGTGGGGCAGGCCTCCCGGCCTGCCCGGTTTTATCAGTCAAAAGCGCGCAGGCCGGGAGGCCTGCGCCACTTGGTTTCTCTTATACGAACTTGTACTGGCCGGGGATCGGGAGCGGTGTCGGCTCGGTCTTCAAATCGTAGCCGAACTGGCCGGGCATCAGATCCTGCTTCGAGTTCATGATCTGGTCCCAGGTGATCTGGAGGCCGGAATACGCGGATTCGCGCGCCATGATGCACGTCAGCGTGCTCTCGGCAATCGGAATCGACTGATTCACGTACGGCCCGCGGCCCAGGATGCTATCGATGAAGTTGATGTGCTCCTGAACGTACGGATTGATCCCCTGCGTGCCCAGGTCCCGGCCCGTGCTGCGGCCCTTGGCTCCCACGATCAGATCGCTCACATTGTTGTACAGCCCGCGCGGATACTGGCGGCAGTGGCTGCTCAGGTGCACTCCGTTCGCATAGGTAAAATCGGAGTGCATGTGGTCGAAGATGTTGCCGTAGAGCGCGGCGCGCGGGCGCCACGCGGCCCCGCCGGTCGCGATCACACTCACCGGATGGGTTCCCATCACCCAGTTCATGAAGTCGATGTTATGGAAGTGCTGCTCCACAATCTGATCGCCGCAGAGCCACAGGAAGCTGTACCAGTTGCGGTGCTCCCACTCCATGTCGCCCCATTTGGCGTCGCGCGCCTGCGCGTGAAATACCGGCCCGCTCAAGTAATTGGAGTTCAGCGCGACAATGTCGCCGAGCTCGCCATTGTGCACCTTGCCGACCGTCTCCACGTATGGCTTGTCTTCGTGCCGCTGGGCGCCGGACATCACCGTCAACTTCTTCTCCGCGGCTTTACGACCGGCTGCCATGAACCGGCGCACGCCGGTGGCATCGGTTGCGATCGGCTTCTCGGCGAAGACGTGCTTGCCGGCTTCGATCGCGGCCTCGAAATGAATTGGCCGGTACCCCGGCGGCGTGGTCAGCATCACGATGTCGAGATCGGACTTCACCAGCTTCTGGTAGGCATCGAAGCCCACGAAATGGTGCTCCGGATCCACCTTGATCCGCGGCACGATGGACGCCACCAGATCTTCCGGGGTCATCTCTTTCGGCTGGCCGTCGCGCTCGACCGAGATACCCTTGTGCTGGCTGACGTACTTCGGGTCGCGCAACTGCTTCAACGAACCTTCGAGGTGATCTTCGAACACATCGGCCATGGCCACCAGTTCGACGTTCTCGTTACCGGTGAGCATATCGACTACAGCCTGCGTGCCGCGGCCGCCGCATCCGACGATGCCGGCCCGCAGCTTTTCCTTACCCGCGCCCCGGACGAGGTGCGGCTTGACAATCGTAAAAGCAGAACCGGCGGCCGTGACGTTGCGTAGCAGGGACCGCCGGGAAATAGAAGTCGGTTGATCGGCCATGATGCACAGGATCTTACTCCCGCGCGCGGCCGGTTTCAATCCTGCCCGGCAGTCTCGGGAGCTTCCGCCGGTTTTGCCGGCTCGGGTTTCGGCAGATCGTTGAAGTTCAATATGGAGTTTACGAGCATATTGAACTCGCCGAGATTCTGCCAGCGGTAGCAGGGGTTGGTCGCGAACAGCACGACATGTCCCTTGCCGACGGCTGAATCGACGATCGCCGGACGGTTGCGCGTTTCCGCATAGCCGCGCATTAAGCCGCTGAGCACCGATTTCTCCGTGCCCTCGAACTGCATCAGCACGGTGCGGCGGTCTTCCGCAGGCACGGTCAGCAGCGGCCCTCCGGTCCACCGCACGGGAAGGTTGCGCCCGGTGTAGCCGTAAAAAATCGGATGCTCAGGGCGCAGGACCTGCGCTTCCACGATCGGGCCGGGCGCGTAAAATTGCGGCGACGTGCGGCCCGCGTTGATGTTGCGGGTGATGCCGAAATCGGCCGGCAGGAAACTCGAAGCTCCAAGCGTGATCAGCACGCCGCCTTCGCGGACGAACTTATCGAGCGCGGCAACACCTTCGATCCCCATTCCTCCGGTGATGTCGTCGGATTGCCCGTACATCCCGAGCGAAGGAAATTCTTCGGTCTTGGTATAGGCGAAGGGTTTCCCCGCCCGCTGGTCGATGTCGAAGACCAGGCTCTTCGCGCCTCCGCGCCCCTGGCTCGGGATGACGATCACGTCGTAATCGGCGCGCAGGTCACCCTTGCGGATGCGCTCCTTGTAAATCAGGTCGTACGGGATCTCGAAATGGTCGAAGGCATAGCGCACCCAGCCGACATCCTGCGTGCTTCCCCAGGTGCTGAACATGGCGAGGCGCGGCAGGTCGAGCAGGTGCTTCGGCACATCGGGAGCCTTCGCAAGAGCTACCGCCTGAAGACCCAGCTTGTCGACCTCACCGCGGAGCCGCGGACTCGAATCCACCAGGAAGGACCCGGCCGGCAGATCGATGCTGCCCTCCTTGTACGCCTTCTCGATGGCTTCGAACCTGACGTCCTTCAGCCGGTACCGCAGGGTCACGAGCGAGTTCGAGCCGTTGTCGATGACGGCGGTCACGGGACCGCTCCCCTTCACCGTGCCGGCAACTTCAAAGACATCTACCAGGTCAACCTTCGCCTCGAGAACAGTCTTGTCGGCCGTTTCATGGACGTCGGCATGGCTCATCAACCCCATGGTCCAACCCGTGTCGTCGTAAGTCGTAAGAGCCGGGTCCGGGTAGTCCTGCTTCTCCAGAAGGATTTTCGCCAGGCGGCCATACGGCTGATTCCTCTTCACGATCAGCGATCCGGCGGGGTAGGTGCCGTCCTTGAGCTTCAGCTCGGCCGTGGCACGCCCGACTTCGATCCCTTGCAGCCGGAGAATATTGACGACGAAGGCCACCCGCGTCATATCGGGCTGGTTCGCCGGGAAGACGTAGCCGTAAGGCGCCTCGGTCTCGCCCGACTTCACGGAATTGCGGCTCTTCTCGTAAAAGTTCTGGAGCACGACTTTGGGGAACCCGGCCGTCAGTTCGAGCGCCGAGAGAACGCCCGTCTCCATGTAGTTCGTGTTGTTCCGCATGGACCAGGTCAAGCGGCGCGGAGGAGGAAGCGGCCGGTACCATTCCCGCGCGGTCATGCCGCCGCGGCCGCCGCGACCGCCGGGCCCTGCCGCCGGTTCCGGCGCTCCGCGTCCGGCCGGGACGATATTCCGGACCATGGTGTTCGCCCCGCCATTGCCGAAAGTCTCGTACATCCGCAGCATGCCATTGTGGTTCGAGGACATGAACCCGAGATACCCGGGCGACCACATATCCACAAACGCGTGCGTCCACACGCCGGGCATGCCGTAAGCGATCATCCTGGTCATCTCGAAATTGGAGAACCATGGGAGTTCGGCGTAGAGAATCGGATCGAGCGTGGGGTTCTGCGGAGCTTGGCCGCTGAAGGTGTACATCAGGGGCTCCGATTCATGCAGATCATGCATGATGGGCGGGTGCCACGCCAGGTAGAACTTAAGCCAGTTCCGCATGGTCACCTGCGAGTAATTGATGTCGCGGTTGTTGTCGTGGTAGATGTACTTGCCCCAGTAGGGCGGCGAGGGGATGCGGTCCTGCTCGTTGGTCTGGTTGATCAGGTAGCGGTTGTACCAGTCCACGTAGCGGTCGCGGCCATCCGGCTCGGCCGCGGCGCTCATCATCACGATCACGTTTTTGCGGATCGAGTCGAACAGGGGCGAGTCTTCGACCGCCAGCCGGTAGGCCAGTTCCATCAGCATCTCGGGCGGACCGGTTTCGGCGCTGTGCAGTCCTCCGGTAAACATGTAGATCGGCTTGGCCTCCGCAACAATGCGTTTGGCTTCGGCGTCGCTGAGGCCGCGAGGATCGGCCAGCTTGGCAAGATAGCCCTTGTACGTGTCCAGGTGGGCGATGGTGTCCTCGTCGGCAATGGCAACGACGAGGCATTCGCGGCCCTCGTCGGTGGTCCCGGCGGGCAGCAGTTTCACGCGTTTGGACGCCGCGGCCAGGGCGCGATAGTAGCGGCCCAGGTCGGCCACGTGAGTCAGTTTCTTGGGCGCCCCGACGTAATATCCGAGGACATCCTTAGGCGACGGCACTCCGGCAACCTTGGGCAAGTGGTCAACCAGCGGGCTCATGAATTCGGGGCTGGTGGTCCATTCCTTGACGAGTTTGGCGTAATCTTCGTCCTGAGCCTGTTGCGGCTGTGCGATCAGGACCGGCGCGGCGGCCAATAGGGCGAGCGCAAGGATGCGCGAGAATGTCATAGGTTGCCTTTGATGCTGGCTAAACAGTATAGCGCGGCGGCTTGAGCCCCGAACCGGCGAGAGGCGGAGGAGGAACAGGCTGCTGTCGAACCGCTCGATCCCTTGCGCCACCGTAATTCCAGTGCAGGCGTTTCCGGATGTGAATCAGGCTGCGGACTGGCTGTGCGACGCATTCGGATTCAGCGTGCGCCTCCGCATCGGCAGCCACCGCGTGCAGTTGAACGCCGGCGATGGGGCGGTGATTGTCAGGGAAATGCGCCCGGGCGAAGGATCACGGAGCGCAAATCACCCAAGAGCCCGTCACACACCCCTACGGCGAGCGGCAATACAACGCCGATGACTTCGCCGGCCACTCGTGGACCTTTTCGCAGTCGGTCAGGGATGTGCACCCGGACGAGTGGGGCGGGACGGCAGAGCAGTTATGATCGCGAAGAAGCGCGCGTACGGCCGTACTATTCGATCAGCCGGAATGAGTAGATTTTGCCGATCCGCCCCGAGCTCGAGGTCGCATCCGAGGAGGCGGGCGGCAGCAAGCCGTATTCTCCCGAACTGATATTCGGCAATTCGATACGGTAGGTGCGCGGAGCGATTTTCTTGCTCTCGAACGAGATGAGATCCCGAGTGGCGCCGCCGGATACGTGCATCACGCCCCCGGTCACCGTGCGGAACTCGCGCGAATCCTTCTGGGGCCGGAGCCGCAGCAACTGGTATTCCGTAATGGCAACGCCTTCCTGCGTATAGACCAGCAGTTCCAGCGGAGTTTTCAACCGCGTGTTGCTCTGGGCTCCGTTGATGTGGCCGTTCACATCTCCTTTGACGATTCCCGCGGTGCCGATGGTTTTGAGCACACCTCCCGTTTTAAAATTGACGACCTCGGGCGGCAGGTCAGCCCACGCCTCGCCCTTCTTGTAGTAGACCCCGACCTCGGAGACCAGTGGGGCCGCGGCAGGCGCGGCGGCAGGCGCCGCCGGGGCGCCGGCCGAAGCCGCTTTTTCGACCATCGCGGCGATGATCTTGTCGCTGACCCCGGCGCTTTTGAGCGCGATCAGCGCGTCAGCCCCCGTTGTGAAACTCGACGGCTGAGATTTGATCGTAGAGACGATAATCTCGTCGCTCAACCCTGCTTTCGCCATTCTGATGATTGCATCGTTATTCAGCGTTGCTTGCCCCAGTAAGACGGCGGCGAACAACACGACCAGCCAGAGAGTTACCTTAGCCCGCACGTAAGTGTCCTCCTTCTTTTCCTGGGATAGTGTCATTGCCCCGCCCTGCGTTTCGGGGGCATGCTCCGGAGTGTACCTCCGGGGTCAGAATGGTTCAAGGGCTCACTGCCCGCGCGATACCCTGTCGATCCAATCGCGCACCGTCCCGAGCATCTCGTCGAGGGTCCGCTGCATGGCGGGAGACAGAACCTCGCCGACGTCGAAATCCGCACCCGCGGCGCTCGCCATGGTTGCCCGCGCGGCGCCTCCGTAGAGAGCCCGCGCTCCCGCCAGCAAGCCGGCCGGAGTGGAGAAATGCGTGAAGCGACCGGCGGAATCGCCCTCAGGCTCCACCGGCTCGAAGCGGAGTTGACCGGGTTCGCCTTCCACGCCGGCATCGATGAAGAGCACTAGCCCGGCGCGGCTGATGGGCTCCATCAACTCGGGAGTGAGTTGGTGGAGGGCGAGGACTTGGATTTCGGGATCGCGGATCGCCTCCCGCAAGCGCTCCGCGGCGAGGAACCCGAACCCGTCGTCGCCGCGCAGCGTGTTGCCGTACCCGATGATGAGGATTCGGGGCATCGCCCGTTATCTTACGGTCGCGATGCGAGCGTGTCCAGCAGGTCGCCGTCGTGGCCGTGCAGTTCGATTTCGAGCGCCAGGCGGCCGTTCGCATGGGTCGAGCAGCTCAGGCACGGATCGAACGTGCGGATCACGGCCTCCACGCGGTTGAGCATGCCTTCGGTGAGCTTGTTGCCGTTCACAAAGTGGCGCGCCACCTGCAAAACGCCGCGGTTCATGGCGGCATTGTTGTGGCCGGTCGCGATCACCAGGTTGGCCCAGGTGATCAGCCCGTCGCGGTCCACCTTGTAATGATGGATCAGGGTGCCGCGCGGAGCTTCCGAAACACCCACGCCTTCCGAGTTGTTGACTCTTGCATGCGCGCGTACGTTCGTGTCCAGAATGTTCGGATCCCCAAGCAGTTCCTGCATCTTCTCCAGGGCGTAGAGGATCTCGATCAGCCGCGCGTAATGGAAATAGAAGGAGCTGAGCACCGGGCCGCGGTCCAGTTCGCGGAACTCCGCCCACTCCTGGCCGGCCCGCGGCGTCCCGCAGCCGTCGATCAGGTTCAGCCGCGCCAGCGGTCCGACGCGGTAGACGCCCTCGGGATATCCCAGAGGCTTGTAGAAGCTGGTCTTCAGATAAGTCCACGGATGGGCCATTTCGCCGATGTAAGACGCGTAGTCCGCACCATCCGCGTCGGCGATGACCTTTCCTCCGGAATCGAGGAAGCGCAGCTTGCCGTCATAGTGTTCCAATCCGCCGTCTTCCCCGACCAGCCCCATGAAAAGGGTCGGGAAATTCGCGAACGTCCGGATCTCTTCCCGGAAGCGCTCCATCTCGCGCTTGAACCAATCAAGAGCGCGTTCGGTCGCCGCCAGCGCTTCCGGGATTGCCGCGACAATGCGGTCGCGGCGCTCGGCGTTGAGGGCTCCGCTCACACCGCCCGGCACTACCCAGGCGGGATGGATCCGCTTTCCACCCAGTGACTCGATAATCTCCTGGCCGAACTTGCGGAGCCGGACGCCGTCCTTCGCCATATCGGGATGGGATTCCATCACGCCGAAGATGTTGCGTTTCGCCGGGTCGCTGTCCATGCCGAGCAGAAAATCGGGCGAAGAGAGATAGAAAAAGCTCAACGCATGCGACTGCACGATCTGCGCCAGGTTGAGCAGGCGGCGCAGCCGGACGGCATTCTCGGGAATCCGCACCGCCAGGATCTGGTCGCAAGCCTTGGCCGAAGCGATCAGGTGGCTCACCGGACAGATCCCGCAGATCCGCGCCATCAGGGACGGCATTTCGTAAAACGGCCGGCCTTCGCAGAATTTCTCGAACCCGCGGAACTGGGTGACGTGAAAGTAAGCCTCCTCCACGCGGCCCTGCTCGTCGAGATGAATCGAAATCTTGGAGTGTCCTTCGATCCGGGTGACCGGGTCGATGACGATCTTTTGGCGTGGCATAGGATTATCCGAATTTGGCGGCCGGGCTGGCGACTTTTCCTTCCAGCAACTGGCTCAGCACCGAGTAAATCAGGTCCGCCGGCGGCGGGCAGCCGGGGACAAACACATCCACCGGAACGAGTTCATGTACCGGACGCGTGGTGGGCAGCAGCGCCGGTATGATCTCCCGCGGGATCTGCGCGTCGGAAGTCACATTTTCGAGATACGCGCGGCGCAGCACGGCGTCGGGACCGAACTTGTTCCGCATGGCCGAAACGTTCCCGGTTACGGCGCAATCCCCCAGGGAGACCAGGATCTTCGTTCGCGACCGGACCAGCCGGATGCGGTGGAGGTCCTCTTCACTCGAAGATCGCGCCTTCCACCAGCGTGACATCCACGTCTTCCGGAAACTCCTTGGCATCGACCAGCGGCCCCCAGACGACATCCACATGGCGGGCGAGTTCGACCAGCCGTTCGTCCGTATCGAGCACCGACATGTGGCAGCCCGAGCAGCCGTCCAGCCACACGGTGGCGAGGCGGACCTTGCGGCCGCTCATCTGCGCCCCTCCCGCATCAGCGTCAGGTAGGGCAGGAACTGCCTGCGTTTCGACATTTCGGCGACCGACTTACCTTTCTCCGAGAGTGCCCCGGTGGGGCAAACCTGAACGCACTTGCCGCACCCCGTGCAGCTTTCCGAAACTCCCCAGGGCTGTGCCAGATCGGTGATCACGCGGCAATCGGCGCCGCGCGACATGACGCCCCACGTACTGGCGCCTTCGATTTCTTCGCACACCCGCACGCAGCGGGTACACAGGATGCAGCGGTTGTGATCCACCACGAAGCGCTCATGCGAAGCGTCCACCGGCAGCGGTGGGTAGCGATACGGGAAGTGAACGTGGGTCACTCCCAGGCGGAGGGCAAGCGACTGCAGATCACAGTGGCCGTTCGTAACGCACACCGAGCAGACATGGTTCCGCTCGGCGAACAGGAGTTCCAGGATGCCGCGCCGGTACCGGTCGAGGCGCTCGGAATTCACGGTGACTTCCATCCCCTCGTTGACGCGGGTTACACAAGCGGGCAGGAGCCGCGGCACGCCCTTCACTTCGATAAGGCAAAGCCGGCACGCTCCTACCGAAGTGAGCCCCGGCAGTTCGCAAAGGGTGGGAATGAAGATGCCGTTTTCCCGCGCCACCTCGAGGACCGTCTGCTCCTCGCGCGCGCCCACCTCACGGCCATCGATCGTGAGGGTCTTGACCCGTACGACTTTTTTCGTCATGCCGTCACCTCCGAGGCCTTCGTGACCTTGCAGACGCCCGCGGCGCACCCGGCGCCGCTGATATGGTCCTCGTATTCCTTGCGGAAATAGCGGAGCGTGGTCATCACCGGATTGGGCGCGCTCTGGCCGAGCCCGCACAGGCTGGTGTTGATGACCAGGTCGCAGAGTTCGGCCAGCATGTCCACATCGCCCTGGGTGGCTTCGCCGGCCGTGATCTTCTCCAGAATGGCGTGCATCTGCTGGGTCCCCGCGCGGCACGGAACACACTTGCCGCACGATTCGGTCATGCAGAATTCCATGAAGTATTTGGCAACATCCACCATGCAGGATGTCTCATCCATCACGATCATGCCGCCCGAACCCATGATGGAGCCGATCTTCTTCAGCGATTCGTAATCCACCGGCGAATCCATGTGCTGCTCGGGTATGCAGCCGCCGGAGGGCCCGCCCGTCTGCACCGCCTTACACTGCTTGCCGTCGGGGATGCCGCCGCCGATTTCGTGAATGATCTCGCGCAGGGTGATCCCCATCGGGACTTCGATCAGCCCGGTGTTGTTGACCCGGCCCGCCAGCGCGAAGACCTTCGTGCCTTTGCTCTTCTCGGTTCCGATGGCCGCGAACCAGTCCGCGCCGTTGCGCATAATCGGGGCAATATTGGCGAACGTCTCGACGTTGTTGATCAACGTGGGAGAATCCCAGAGGCCGGATTCGGCGGGGTACGGCGGCCGCGGCCGGGGAGTGCCGCGCTTCCCTTCTATGGAGGCTATCAGCGCGGTCTCCTCGCCGCACACGAAGGCGCCCGCTCCGAGCCGGATGTCTACGTGGAAACTAAACCGTGTGCCGCAAACGTTGTTGCCCAGCAACCCCAGGCGCTCGGCCTGCCGGATCGCGGTCTTCAGGTGCTTGACGGCCAGCGGATACTCGGCGCGGACGTAGATGAAGCCCTTCTGCGCGCCCACCGCGTAGGCCGCAATTGCCATGCCTTCCAGCACGCGGTGCGGGTCGCTTTCGAGCACGGCGCGGTCCATGAATGCCCCGGGGTCGCCTTCGTCCGCATTGCAGATGACGTATTTTTCCTGCTCGCCGGTCTTGGCGACGGTGCTCCACTTCAGCCCGGTGGGATAGCCCGCGCCGCCGCGTCCCCGCAAGCCGCTGCGGATCACCTCGGCAACCACGTCCTGAGGGGTCTTCTCCGAAATCGCGGTCACCAGCGCCAGGTAGCCATCGGCGGCAATGTAGTCCTCAATCCGCTCGGGGTCGATCTTGCCGGAGTTCTCGAGCACGATTTTCTTCTGGCGTTCGAAGAAGGGCACGTTGGTCGGGCACTCGGTGAGGCCGCCCGCGCCCGTATCCAACTCGCGGACGATCTCCGGGGCCTGCTCCGGGGTCACGTTGGCGTAAAGCCGGCCTTCGGTTTCGACCGACACCAGGGGACCCGCGCTGCACAGCCCCATGCAGCCGACGCCCTTCACCTGGACCTCGTTCTGCATGCCGCAATCAGCGACTTCCTTCTTTAACGCGTCGCGCACCTGGTCGCTGCCCGAAGACAGGCACCCGGCCGCAATGCACACGCAGACGTGCTGCCCGAATTTCTTTTGCGCCCGGCGCTCGGTTTCGGCGATCTGGCGAAGTTCCTCAATGGTCATGGCGAATGCCTTTCTCGATGCGGGCGAGCATCTCGGCGGATCCGACTTTGCCCATCACCGCGGAATCCATCACCGCCGCCGGCGCCAATCCGCAGGAACCGAGGCACCGCGCCGTGAGCACGGAAAGCTCGCCATCTTCGGTAGTCTCCCCGGGTTTGATGCCGTAGGTCTTCTCCAGCGCCTTCAAGAGAGCCGGGGCGCCTTTGATGTAGCACGCGGTCCCTGTGCACACCACGCAGGTGTGTTTCCCTTTCGGCTTCAAAGTAAAGAAGTGATAAAAGGTGGCGGCGCCGTAAACCCGGCTCAACGGAACGGCCAGAAGTCCGGCGACAAACCGCAGCGCTTTCTCATCCAGGTATCCGAAGCATTCCTGTACCGTATGCAGGGTTTCGATGAGGGCGTGCGGCTCGCGGCCATGCCGGCGGGCAGTAGTTTCGACGATCTTCCAGCGCTTGTCGTCCGAAGGCGGCTGGGGATTACCCAGGTACGTCTGCATAGAATACATACATGCACGCGCCATTCCAGACATTTGTGTCCGAAATGTGAACAACTTGGGGAGAAAACCCTCTGGGGCATCCAGGCAGAATTGCGCAATTCGGGGCAAAAGCCCCATCTTTTCAGTTAATTGCATTTCCTCAGTACGTGGAAGAAACCTACAGCGTGCGACAGTTCACGCCGACGAGAAACTCCCGCCAGAGTCAGCCTGCTGTACGGAGCGATGAAACCAGCGTCGCGCGCAGGAAGAGGAGCGCCGCGGCGGACATTTACACGGGCGGAGTTCCGCCGGTGCGGCGCGCGGTTCCGCCGGGGATGGGGCGGAGACGGCTCGCGGCGCCGCGGGCCGGGGCGGGCGGCCGAGGGCCATCGCAGGGGCGGGCGGCAACGGCGGTTCGGGATCGGGGTCGGTGTTGCAATGAAAGGGCTTCTTGGGTTCGTTTGGCACGCCCGGGGCGCGCGACAGCGAAAGACCGCGGAGAGCGCGCACATATTTCAGGTGGTGGCGCATCTCGTAGCGGTGCACCAGCGCAAGACGGCCACCGGACGACAATTCGTGGAACGCAACGGCCTGGCGCCCGATGCCGACCTCTTTGGCGCAGGCTTCCATGCCGGCCTGAAGCAGCTCTGTTTCCATGGCCCAGGCGCGACGGAGACGCCAGGAGGAACAGGCCATTTCCCGAATCAACGCGAGTTCGACATCATTGCCGGGCCTGAAACGGGCAACGAGGATGTCGACGACATCCTGGAACGCGCTACGCGATTCGGGGTCCACGGCGACGCGAGCGGAGAGCAACCCATGGCGGACGGCGTTGCGGGAGGAGCGGGCCTTACCCAGAGGGGTCTTGGGCCCTCGCGACCGGGCTCCGTTGGCGCGGGCGGCAAGAATACGTTTTTCGGAAACCATAAGACGGTTAGAGGGTAACGCGGAATTCTGGAGGGAGTTGGGGAGTGGTGATTGTTTTCAATGAGTTCCTGGGCGCGAAATGATGTGAACGCGCGGAGGGTGGGTGTCACGAGCCGATTTCCCGGTACCTGCCTGAGCGGGCATTGTTCCAGTCTCCGTGGGCCGGTCGAAATGCGTCGGTTCCGTTTCCGCAATTGGGCATACGCCCAGACTCTGGTTGAGCGGATGTCCCTACAGTGGTAGCGACGACGCAATGGTCATTCGCGCTCGCCGAGTGCGTCATAATACTTCTGAAATGCAGTTCTCATCCGGTTTCCGATACGCAATATTAGCGATTGCCGCGCTTTCGGCACACGCGCAAACGGCGGGAGTCAACGCGCCCGAGCATCCGGCAGGCAGTCCCAAAGCTGCGACCATCCGGGAGAATATCGGCATTCCCCCAAGGAGCGGCTCCTCGGACTATCCCGCTCAGGCCAAAGTGGGCAAGGTGACAATCGCCGCCGAGTTCGCCGGACATGGAATTCCTACGCCGGAGGGCGTGCTTTCTTCGGACAGTTACGTGGTGGTGGAACTTGCGGTTTTCGGACCGGAGGGGACGCGGCTGCCGGTTTCTTTCAGCGACTTTTCGCTGCGCGTAAATGGCAAAAAGAAAGGGGTGCCGGCCGAGCCTTTCGAACGTGCGGGAGCATCGGCGAAAGATCCCGAGTGGATTCCGCCGGAGAAGCCGGAAAAACCGTCCTCCACGTCGGTCGGCGGCGGCGGTCGGAACGATAGCAGCGCCCCTCCGCCCGGACCGCCGGCGGAACTGCGCCGGGCGTGGGCAAAGCGGGTGATGCGAGCGGCGTGGGCGGAAGGCGGGCGTCCTCTGCCGCGAGCCGGGTTACTTTACTTCCCGTATGGCGGCCAGGCAAAGGGGATTCACTCCCTGGAACTGATTTATTCGGGAGAGGCCGGAAAAGCCACGCTGAATCTGATGCCCTGAGGGGTGATCGCCTGGCTGCGATGGCCTGCTATCCGCCTGACCCGGTTTCCTCGTCCCTATGGAATTCAGGGAGGAGATCCGGTGTAACTTTCGTTCGCTCCGGCAGTATTTGTTCCTTAGCGGCGTTCTGCAAGCGGCACTCTGCGCCGAGGCTCGCCTTGCCGGTGTAGCGGCGCGGTTCGACCCGATGAATGCCGTCGGAGGAACAACCCTTGTTTGACGACGTGCTTCAGGATGTCCGCTACGCGCTTCGTGCGTTGCGCTCCAGCCCTGGGTGGTGGAATCGCACGCCCGGTTCGGCCTCGGGAAGATGCTGGTCACGGTGCAAGTCGCTCTGTCGCTGATCCTTCTGGTCGGCGCCGGGCTCATGCTCAAAACGTTCGCGAAGCTCGCCGCGGTCAATACAGGCTTCGACAAGAACCAGGTTCTGCTCATCCGTGTCGACCCTCGCTACGCGAGTGTTCCACTTGACCGCCGCCTGCCGCTTTACCAGGTCGGGTTCTTCGCCGGCCTGGAGACCCCATTCATTGCCGGCCGCGATTTCAATGAGCACGACACGCTGCACGCGCCGCTGGTCGCCGTGATCAACGAATCGATGGCCCGCAAGTTCTTCGGCAGCCCATTGAGCGCAGTCGGCAAGACATTTCGGAACGGATGGAACGAGATAAGCGGTCCCATCCAGATCGTCGGCGTCGTCAAAGACACGAAGTACCCCAGCTTGAGGGCGGAGCGGGAAGCGATTGCGTATTACCCGCTATCGCAGTTGCCTCCGATGCTCTCCTTCCGGCGACGTTTTCATCGTCACCGTGAGCCATGGCTCCGGACTACCCCGTTTCTGTGGCAAAAGTGGGCGCGGGGCGGCGGCCAGCGACTGCCGGCGCGGCATTCATACCCGCGTGGCGCGCGGCACAATTTGATCCGATGGCCGCCCTGCGCGCCGAGTGAGCAGCGTGGGAATGCCCGCGTTCAGTTGACAAAAGTATACGGGCGGCCCGCTCCCTTACGGTCGCGGCTCTGTGCGGGAACGGTGCGAAAGGCCGGCACAGAGCCGCTTACTCCTGGAGCCCATCCCACGACCAGCGGGGGATGCTGAGGCCCTTCGGCACATCACCGGCGGACCGGTGGTAGCGGGACATGGTTGTTGTGGTCGCCCAGGCGAAGTAGTCGTGCAGCACTTGTCGCAGAGCAGCGTCGCCGGCTAGTCCGATATCAGCCAGAGCCTGGTCGAAGCAGACAATCGCGCGGCGATCCATTTCTTCGTGCTTGCCGTTCCCGCTGTGCATCCTGACCACAGTGGTCTCGTCCCCATAGGAATCGGAATAGGTGGTCGGGCCGCCGAACACCTCGGCCCAGTATGCGGCTAGCCGCTCGACATGCTCGGGGCGGACGCCGTGCCTGAACGCATGGGCGACCACCTCGTCGGCCAGCACCCGGCAATGCCAGGCGTGGGCAAGACGGCGCATACCCTCATTGCCACCCGCGGCCTCGAAGACTGTCAGCATGCATCCATCATCCACAGTCCTCCCGGTCTATGCAACGCGCCGGGATTTTCACGGACCGCGCTGTCTGATACATTCTCAGGGACGACAGTTCCGGGCCGAGGAGGCAGGGATGAACGACAATCGGTTTTCCAGACGCTATTTCTTCTACGGATCGCTGCTGGCGGGCGCGGTGCCGCGCGGCGGATTCGGCAGCACGCCGTCTCTCGCCGCCTTGGGTTACAAGTCGCCCAACGAGAAGCTGAATATTGCGGCGATCGGGCTCGGCACACGAGGGCCCGCGATTCTGGTCGGCGCGGCGGCGACGGAAAACATCGTCGCGCTGTGCGACGTGGACGAGGTGCGCTCGGCCCACGGCTTTGCGGAGTACCCGAAGGCTACCAAGTACAAAGACTACCGGAAGATGTTCGAGGCCGAGGGCAACAACATCGACGCGGTGATGGTGGCCACGCCGGATCACATGCACACGCCGGTGGCGCTGCTCGCGATGCAGCAGCGGAAGCACGTCTACTGCGAGAAACCGCTGACCCGGACCGTCTGGGAATCGCATCTTCTGGCCGACGCGGCTGTGAAATACGGGGTCGCGACGCAGATGGGCAACCAGGGCTGGAACCACGAAGGCACCAAGACCGCGTGCGAGATCTTCTGGTCCGGCGAGATCGGCGAAGTTCGCGAGTTGCACGCCTGGACGGGCGGCATTTACGGCGGCCAGCCGCATCTCCCCGAAACCGGCCCGGAGGCCACACCCGTGCCCACCACGCTCGATTGGGACCTTTGGCAGGGCCCCGCGGCGCCGCGCGCGTTTAATCCGCTGATGACGAACCAATGGCGCGCGTTCCAGGACTTCTCCACCGGCGGATCGCTCGGCGACTGGCTGGTGCACAACGTCGGCCCGGCGCATCTCGCGCTGCAACTGGACAAGGCCAGCCCCATCAGCGTGGAATGCGTCACGGTGGAGGGCAAGAACCAGTGGCTGTGGCCGCTGCGCGCGCACGTGGTGTTCGAGTTTCCCGCTCGCGGCAGCATGCCTCCTGTCACGGTCCATACCTATCAGAATATGCGCGGCGATTTCGAAAACCCGCCGGGAATGGCGGAGGGCGAGCGATTGTTCCCGCCCATGAACAACCTGGCGGAGAAGGGCCGGCCCTTCGTGGCGAGCGGCGACGGCATGATGCTGGTGAGCACGCAGTTGACGGTGGACGGCAAGCCGTTGTCTCAGCGCGGCCCCGCCGGCCCGTTCCCTCCGGGCGGACGCGGTGGGCGGGGCGGTCCCGGGCGCGGACCTGCCGGCGCGCCGCAGGATCCGAAGCTGCGCGCTCCGGGTAATGGCTCCGTGTTCGTTGGATCGAAGGGATACATGGCCACCACTTCGCGAGGCGAAGGCGTCTGGCTGCTCCCGGCATCCCGCTGGGCGGAGTACAAACTGCCTCCGCAGATGCTGACCCGCGGGGTCAACCACCAGCAGGATTGGATTCGGGCATGCAAGGGTGGCGCACCGGGCGTTTCGGAATTCGCCGTCGCGACCAAATACATCGAGTGGCTCGCATTAGGCGCAGTCGCGCTGCGCGTGCCCGGCAAACTGATGTGGGACGCGAAGAACCGGCGGTTCAGCAACAGCGACGATGCGAACCGTCTTTTGAAGCCATACATCCGCAAGGGATGGGAAATGAAGTTGTAGGCCAGGAGATCACGAAAAATGAAATTTCAACAACGCACTTCGATGGTGACGGGCGCATGCGCGGTAGCACTCTGCGCGGGCGTCTTCACGCTGATGAACGCGCAACAGCCGCCACCCGGAGGGCGCGGCGGCGGACGAGGCGGGGCGGGTGTGAACGTGTTCACGGCCGCGGACACCAATAAGGACGGGGCTGTGACGCGCGAGGAGTTGCGGGCGGCCTTCGCCAAATGGACCGGCGCGGGAGCATCGCAGGAGCAGCTTGCAACCGCAATGAACGCCGCGTTTCCGCAACCGGCCGCACCGGTGCGCGGTCCGCAGAACCAGACGCCGAAGCCGGAGGACGTCGAAAAAATGAAGGCGGCCCTGCCGGATAAGGCTCCGGCAAAACCGAAGCATCCGCGCAAAATCCTCGTGCTGAGCGATGCCCGGGGGTTCGTGCACTCCTGCATCCCGCTCGTCGGCGCCACCATGACGGACATGGGGACCAAGACGGGCGCGTGGACCGCCACCGTAACTTACGATCCGGCCACCATCACGGCGGAGAATCTGAAGCAATACGACCTGGTGTTCCTGAACAACACGACCGGCGAGTTCCTGGATGAACCCAACGACCCCGCCGCAACCGCGGCGCGAAAGAAGGCGCTGCTGGATTTCGTGCGGTCGGGCAAGGGATTGGCAGGCATTCACGCGGCGGCCGATTCGTATCATGAAGCGCGCGGCGCCAACGCTCCGCCTCCCGCCCCGGTCCGCGGGCCGGGAACCATGCTCGCGGCACAAATGCTGAGAGCCGGGGACACCAACCAGGATCACCAACTCAGCCGCGAAGAGGCGGTCGCGCTGGCGGATAGCTGGTTCGGGAAGCTGGATCCGGCAGGCGCGGGCAAAATCAGCGAGGCGGATTTCGCGGCCAAATTCAGTTCGGTGCTCCCCGCGATGAGCGCTCCGGGCGGGCGGGCTCCCGGCGCGCCGCAAGTAGGACGGCCCGGACGCGACCCGCAAGTCGGGACGTGGCCCGAGTTCGACAAGATGATCGGCGGCTTCTTCAAATATCACTGGCTCGATCCGCAGTTGATCACGGTCAAGATCGACGATCCGAAGAGCCCGATCACCGCCATGTTCCACCGCGAGGAATTCGACATCCACGACGAGACCTACACCTTCGGGATGGAGGTCTGGTCGCGCCGGAACCTCCATGTCCTCACCAGCATCGACTACGACAAGATGAGCGAGGCGGACAAGGCCAAGGAAGACTACCCGCGCGTGGACCACGACTATGGCTTGAGCTGGATTCGCCGGGAAGGCAAGGGCCGCGTTTTCTATGAAGCGCACGGCCACAGCGAGCGGGTTTACGCGATCCGGCCGATGCTCGAGCACGTGCTGGCCGGAGTGCAGTACGCCATCGGCGACCTGAAGGCCGACGACACGCCGAGTACGAAGTAGCCGGTCCGCGGAGCGGCATCATACGGAAGACGCCCGTCCTCTAGAATGGAAGTTCTCATGAACGTCCATCTCTCCCCTTATGGCCGGGCGTCGATCCAACCCTCTCCAGTCAGCCGAATGATGGAGGCGTTCGCGAACGACTTTCGCGACCGCGTGGATATCAATCTGGGTGTCGGGTACGTCAACGAGAAGACGATCCCGGTCGCTCCCCTGACCGAGGCGATGCAGGCTGTTGCCGGCGACCCGCTGAAGTACCGGCAGGCCTTCAATTACGGCGGCCCCGCCGGGTGCGCGAACCTGGTGGGGGCCTTGCGCCGATTCCTGGCCGGGCCCGCCGGCGGACCGCTCGACGAAGCCGCCCTGGCACGGCAGCGGCTGATCGTCGGCCCATGCGGCGCCACCAGCATTCTCGACGGCCTGGCGGAGACGATCGCACCCGGAATCGTGGTGACCTCCGATCCGATGTATTACATCTATTGCGAGGCGCTCGAGCGGAAAGGCTTCGAAGTGCTTGCCGTCCCGGAGGACGAAGAGGGGCTCGATATTGTGGCGCTCGAGCGCCAACTGGAGGCCCTCGACGTTGGCCGCCTGGCGTTCTTTTACGTGGTCACGGTAAACAATCCGTCGTGCACCATTCTTTCGAACGCCCGCCGCCGCGCCCTGCTGCAGTTAGCCGCAAGACTATCCCGCCAACAGCACCGGCGCATTCCCGTTTTCTACGACCTCGCCTATGAGTTGCTGCTGCACGATCCGGAAGCCGGCCCGCTGGTTTCGGTCCTGCCCGAAGACGATCTGGGGATCGCTTACGAGATCGGAACGCTGTCGAAGGTGTTGGCGCCCGGACTGCGAATCGGGTACCTGGTCGGTCCCGATGGTCCCCTGATGAAGGCGATGGTGCAAAGAACCAGCGACTTGGGGTTCAGCGCGCCGGTCTTCGTCCAGGAGATGGCCGGCTATCTGCTCGATCATCACGCCGCAGAACAATTGTGCGCGGTCAACGCCGGTTACCGCGAAAAGGCCGTTGCGGTCAGGGAGGGAATCGAGCAAAGCCTGGGAGACGTTCTGGAGGAGTGCCGCGGCGGCCGCGCGGGGTTCTATTTTTACCTGACCTTCCGCGATGTCGAAACCCACACGGGCTCTGCGCTCTTCCAGTTCCTGACGCGAACCACGGGCAACCCGGCAGTGGACGGCGCGGAGGGCAACCGGTTGCCGCGCGTGATGTACATCCCCGGCGAGTACTGCGTGCACCCGAGAGGCGATCTGGTAGCGAAGGGCAGGCGGCAGTTGCGGTTGTCGTACGGATTCGAAGACACCGCCACGATTCTGCGCGCGCTGGCGTCGATGCGGGAGGCGGTGGAATTTGCCCGCCAGGCGCCGGTCCCGGCCGGGCGCTAGCCGGCGGTTCGGGTCGTGCTGTTCCAGGTTGCGTTGATCCAGTGATCGAACGTCGTCAGGCTCTGATATTCCTGCCGGATTGCGCCGATATCGACGTGGTACCCGGTATCCTCGAACCAGCGCCACATCGCGGTCATCTCCTCGCCGGCTTTCTTTTGGAACTCCGCCCACGGCACCTGAACGTATCGAACTTCGCGACCTGACGCGCGCGTGAACACCCTGGCGAGTTCCTCCATCGACAGTTCGTCGCCGGCCAGTTCGAAGGCGCGGTCCTGCCATTTGCCGGGATGCTCGAAAGCCATCGCGACAACGCCGCCGATATCGTCCACCGCGATCATCGGCAGGCGGGTCGATGGCGCCAGCGGGAGGGCGAGCGCGCCGCTTTCGATGGTCTGGCGCATTCCGAGCCAGTTCTCCATGAAGAATACCGGACGAATGATCGTAAAGCGCATGCCGGTGCCGCGAATGTGTTCTTCGATGCGGAACTTGCTGTCGAAGTGCGGGATCCCCGTATGCTGGTCGGCGGCGGCCACCGAACTGTAAACGAAATGGGAGATCCGGGAGCGTTTGGCTGCGTCCGCCATGTTGGTACCCTGTCGGATTTCCCCCTCGACCCCCGCTTCGCTCGGAGTTTGCACCGAGAAGACGCCGTATACGCCGTCGAGTGCGCGCCTCAGCGAATCCTGGTCATCCATGTCTCCCCGCATGACTTCGACACCGTGTCCTGTGATCGCGCGTGCGCGGGGCTGGTCCGGATTGCGGGTCAGGGCACGCACCGGAAACCCGCGCTCCCGAAGGTGCCGCAAAACGGCGCCGCCCTGGTGTCCGGTGGGCCCGGCAACCAGGATAGTCCTGTTCCCTTTCTGTGCTGTCGGCATGTAGTGGCAAGTGCATCCCGAGGGCCACCGTGTTCCCCTCCCTGTTTCCGTGTAACCTTTCGGACAACCGGCGGTATTCCAACTGACGGGCAAACCGCCCGCAAGGAGGATTCGATGCGATCGGTACTGATGGGCGCGGCCTGGATTGGGCTGGCGGTATTCACCGGAGGCGCTCCCGTATACGCGCAGTTGCAGGACAACACTCAAAAACAAATGAGTTGCGACAACGGCGGCTACGATGGGGGACAGGCGCGGCACTGCGAGATCCGCGAGCAGACTTACCCCGCGGCAGGCCGGCTGGACGTAGATGCCGGGACGAACGGCGGCGTGTCCGTCAAGGGCTGGCTGCAAAACAATGTGCTGGTTCGCGCGCGCGTTGAGAGCCGGGCAGATACCGAAAGCGCCGCGGCGGGCCTCGCCAAGCAGGTTTCGGTGGAGAATTCCGGCGGCCAGGTACGCGCCACCGGGCCGGAATCCGCGAACAATTCGTCATGGAGCGTGAGTTACGAAATCTTCGTTCCCCAGACCACGGATCTCACCGTGAAGACGCATAACGGAGGCGTCACGATCTCCGACGTGCGCGGCCAGATCCACTTCGATGTGACCAATGGGGGCGTACACCTGAAACGCCTGGCCGGCGACGTCACCGGCGCCACCGTGAACGGCGGAATCCAACTGGAACTGGCCGGCGTCACCTGGGACGGGCGGCAACTCGACGTCAGCACGCGCAACGGAGGAGTCCGGGTCGCCATGCCTGCTGCTTACTCGGCGCATCTCCAGGCGGAGACCGTGAACGGAGGCCTGCACTCGGAGTTTCCGGTGCCGTTGGACGGCCCCGGGAGAGCGCGGCGGCTGGACTTCAATGTAGGTTCCGGCGGCCCGCTGATTCACATCGCCACGACGAATGGCGGTGTCACCGTGACGCGACTGGAATAGAAGTCACGGCAGGGTAGGCCGGGGTGGCCTGCCTACCCGGCCGCGGTTTCGAGTTCAGCGCCTCACCGTCTTCCAATTGACCGATCAGTTGGCAGGTAATGCGGTCTTCGATCTCCGCGGCACGGTGGATTTCCGGGTACCGAATCCACCGTGCGGACGCGGCTCTCACGGAGCGCGCCTTCGGCGCGTGGGCAGGCCGGGAGGCCTACCCCACTTAATTACCCGGCTGCGGTTTCGATTTGAGCGCCTCACCGCCATCCAATTGACCGATCCGTGTGGGTATGGTCTTCGTCTCCGCGGCGCGGTGGATTTCCACCGGGTACCGAATCCACCGTGCGGATGCGGCTCTCACGGCGCGCGCCTTCGGCGCGTGGGCAGGCCGGGAGGCCTACCCTACTTAATTACCCGGCTGCGGTTTCGATTTTGAGCGCTTCACCGTCTTCCAATTGACCGATCAGTTGGCAGGTAATGCGGTCTTCGATCTCCGCGGCACGGCGGATTCCACCGGGTACCGAATCCACCATGCGGACGCGGCTCTCACGGCGCGCGCCTTCGGCGCGTGGGCAGGCCGGGAGGCCTACCCCACTTAATTACCCGGCTGCGGTTTCGATTTTGAGCGCCTCACCGTCTTCCAATTGACCGATCAGTTGGCGCTCCGCGGCACGGTGGATTTCCGGGTACCGAATCCACCGTGCGGACGCGGCTCTCACGGAGCGCGCCTTCGGCGCGTGGGCAGGCCGGGAGGCCTACCCTACTTAATTACCCGGCTGCGGTTTCGATTTTGAGCGCTTCACCGCCATCCAATTGACCGATCAGTTCGCGCGTAATGCGGTCTTCGATCTCCGCGGCACGGCGGATTTCCACCGGGTACCGGACGGAGATTTCGAGGCGCGAATCCACCATGCGGACGCGACTCTCGGGATGGGGCGGAGCGGTGTGCAGGTTCAGGGACGATTGCACCGTCTTATGCTGCCGTTCGACGGTCTCCCGGTATTCCGCAAAGATGGATCCGACCGCTCCCAGAACCTGCTGTTCGACGGCCGAGTAGTCCGCGGTTCCCGGGACCTTCACCGTGACGCTGCGCCAGACGTATTCCACTCCGGGGAGCTGCTTGAACATCGCCGCGGGCTGGAAAAAAACTGCGTTCGGGAAGACCACGAGGCGCCCGGTGGGCTGGAGCGCGAGGCCGGAGCCGCTCAACTCCATCAGGTAGAGCCGGAACAGGCCGACATCGGCCACTTCGCCGGTGACGCCCGAGACGGTGACGCGGTCCCCAACGCGAACGCCCCAGCGCCCCACCAGGAAGAAGTAGGCGACTACCGAGAGGATTACGCTCTGCATCGCCACGGCGATGCCGGCGGTGGCGAACCCGGCAAAGGTCGCCACCGATCCGAATTCGGTAACAAAACTGAGGACCACCAGGAGCGCGACGGCGCAGCCGACCATGATGCGGCGCAACAGCAGGAACTGGCGCCGGCGCCGCGGATCCTGGACGTACCGCATGGTGGCGCGGCGCCACACGCCGGAGAGCCCGAAAATCACGAGGAGCGAGACGGCGAGCATGCCGGCTCGGAGCACCAGGTACCGTAGCGCGCTGCTGCTGGTTGCGGCCAGGGCCCCATGCCATTCCAGCAGGCGTCCGCGGCTGGCGGCGATCTGCGTGGCTTGCTCGCTCAACGGCGCGGACGAAGCGGAAAGCTGTTTGAAACGCGCGAGAAGGCCGTCCAGCTCCTTTCTCTCCGCAGCGAGCGCCGGAATGTCGGCGGAATCGGCTGCGAGCGTAACGGCATCCCCCTGCTGGATCACGGCGCGCAGCGCAGTTCGAAGAGGCGCCCGCATCTGGTCGGCCGCTCCGCGCAAAGCATCGGTCTCCTGAATCAGCCGGTCGAGGTTTCTCATCCTCTGGGAAACAGAGAAGAGTTGGGTAGTGAGCCCGACGATGCCGGCGGAGTCCGGATGGAAATCCTGCACCGTCGCTCTACGATTCGGCGCCGCGCCCGCGGAACCGGGGCGCCCGGCGGCAAGCTCGGGGACGGAGCGTTCGAGGTCGGCGATCCGGGCAGGGAGCCCGCCTTGGTCGGGAGCGCTCAGGAACCCGAGCAGGGTCCGCAGCGCGTCGCGGCGCGCCCTAGCGAAATTCACCTCGCTCGCGACCTCGTCGCGGAGGGCGAGGAGCTTAGGACGCGTCTTCTCCGAAGCGGCCTGCAACTGGCGGTTAATCTGGTCGAGTTCGGTCTGCGCCTCCTCGGCGCGCTGTACCGCGGCGGCCGCAGATTGCGCGATGGTGCGGCTTTGGGCATCTCCGCCGGAAGCGTCCTGCGGGGCGGCCCCAACGGGAATGGCGGCTTGGGCACGGGCGAACTCGAACGCCATCCGGACGGTTTCGGTAGCACTTTGGAGCAGGCCGTCCGCAAAAATCACCTGGTTGGAATCGAGGGGCGGCTGCGCGAGCGTGGAGATATCGCGATACCACGTGATGGTGCGGGCTAGGTACTGAAGGATGTTGTCGTTCTGGAGCGGGCGCTGCGCGGAAAGCGGCACTCCCAGGAAAAGGAAAAGCGCCAGGAGCGATCCCGCTGCGACACATCGTGCGCGGGTAGGAAAACTACGGAAGCACATCAAGCCTTGATTTTACCAATTTGCCCCGGCACTCTTGCCGAAAGGATTCCCGCCTCCGCGCCATTACGTCAGTGACTCGGCATGGCCCGCGGGGAACAATCGGACAGGTTCCGAGGTCCAACTCTCCGTCGGCCATCCGCCGTGCCTCGAGGCGCTGATGAAATTTCATCACCGGAGACGCATCATGAAATCCTCCCGCAGGTTCGCCGGGCCGCTCCCGGCATTGATTTTAGGCGCGCTGCTGACGGTAGCGCCCGTGCTCCTCCTGCAACCCTCGCCCGATGCCCGGGCGGCCACTAACCAGGAAGGCGTCTCCGCGACGTACTCGCGCGGCGTACTGCACCCCGTCATTCCCTACCGCGCTCCCCACGCCGGCGGCGGAATGCTCACGATTGAACTCGTCGATCCGGAGGACAAAACGGTTGCTTCCACCGGCCGCCCGGTCGAGGTGACCGGCGCCCCGGGCGTCTGGCGCGACGAGCTGAAACTCGAAAAGCCGCTGGCCGCCGAAGACCTCGCGTGGCACCGCCTGCGTTACCGGTTCACCTACACGGGAGCGCATGCGCCCGCCGTCGAAGGTACTGCCTCGATCTCGGAAATCCTGCGGCTTCCGGTCGTGCACATCCTGGGCCAGCAGGCGTACCTGGCGGGTGGCAGAGCGGCGGTTCGCGTCATCGTCACCGACTCGCGTAACGAGCCGGTCTCCGGGCCCGGCACCCTGCGAATCGAACTGGCACCGCCCGGCCAGGGAGCGCGTATGCTCTTCAGCGGACCGCTCAACCGCCGGGGCACCGCGGAGGCCCAGTTCCGCTTCCCCGCGGGCCTGACGGGTGCATTTCCGCTGCGCTACGCCGTGGATACGCCGATCGGCGGCGCGGAATTCATACAGCAGGTCCGGATCCAGCACAAGGTGGCAATTCTGCTCACTACGGAAAAGCCGGTGTATCAACCCGGGCAGACGATCCACATCCGCGCGCTGGCGCTGGACCGCGCCAATCATGCGGCCACAACCGCGCAGGCGATCGCGTTCGAACTGGAGGATTCCCGCGGCAACAAGGTATTCCGTAAGGCGGCGCAGACCAGCAGGTTCGGAATCGCCTCGGCCGAGTTCACCCTGGCCGAAGAGGTCAACCTGGGCACCTATCATCTCCGCGCGCTGATGGAAGACAACCGCGCCGAGATCGCGCTCAACGTAGATCGATACGTTCTGCCGAAGTTCAAAGTCGCGGTCGAACTCACGGGTGCGGGCGAAGCGGCGCACGGATATCGCCCGGGCGAACGTGTCGCCGGGACCGTTCGCGCCAGCTACTTCTTCGGAAAAGCGGTCGATGGCGCCGAGGTCTCGCTCAAAGCCACCGGTATGGATCTCTCGCTCTTCGAAGCCGGCGCCGCCCATGGAAGAACCGATCGCGACGGGGCCTGGAAATTCGAGTTCCAGCTGCCGCCATACTTCGCCGCGAGGCAGGGCCAGGGGGCGGCCGGCGTCGTGATCGAAGCCACCGTGAAAGACGCCGCCGGACATTCCGAAACCCGGGGTCAGCCTATTACCGTCAGCCAATCGCCTCTTCTGATCACCGCCATCCCGGAAGGAGGAACGCTTGCGCCCGGCCTCGAGAATCAGATCTTCGTGGTGGCATCGTACCCCGACGGCAAGCCCGCGCAGGCCACTGTCAGGCTTCACGAACCGGGGCAGACTGCCAACACGGACGAAGGCGGGGTCGCGGTGCTGCACCTCAAGCCCGGCGCCCAACTCGAGGACCTTCAAATCGAAGCGATCGACCGCGAGGGCAACCACGCCTCTACGCGCATTCAACTCCCGACCCGGGGCGGACCGGACCAGATCCTGCTCCGCACCGGGCATGCCGTCTACCGCGCGGGCGATTCCATCCAGCTTCGGGTCTTCTCGACGAAGCAGCGGGGCACGGCCTACTTCGATGTGGTCAAAGAAGGCCAGACCGTCCTCACCCGCGATCTGGAAATCGTCAACGGCCAGGCCGAGCTTTCGCTCCCCGCGACCCCCGACCTCGCCGGAACCCTCGACTGCAATGCGTACCTCTTCGGCCGTGATGCGCGGCCCGTCACCGATCACCGGCTCGTCTTTATCCAACCTCCGGACGAACTGACAGTGGAAGCCACCGCCGATGCACCGGTCTATAAGCCCGGCGACCCAGCGCGCATCCGCTTTCGCGTGACCAATTCCCGGGGCGAGGGCGTGCAGTCCGCGCTCGGCTTGCAAGTGGTAGACGAGGCCGTGTTCGCGCTGGCCGAAAAGCAGCCGGGTTTCGCGAAGGTCTTCTTTTACCTCGAGCAGGAGACGATGAAGCCGCGGTACGAGATCCATTCCATCGGAATGCCGGAAGTGATTGAGAATGCCGGCGCCCCGCAGGCCGCACGACGCGACCGCGCCGCTCGCGCCCTGTTCGCCGCGACCGAAATGGTGAACCCCAACCGGTTCCAGACGGAATTCGGACGCTCGGTTCCGATGACCAGGCAAGCCGAGTACAGTTCCCGCTACCGGGCGCGGTTTATCGGGCAGCTTCGGGCGGAGGCCGGGCGAAGCACGTGGTCCGCCGCCGATCCGCCCAGATTCCTGCCGGGACTCCGCGACGCGTGGGGGACTCATCTGCGCTGCGAGCGGGGCCCTTCGGATTCGCAGATGACTTACTATGTGGTCCGCAGCGCCGGCCCCGACCAACGCTTCGACACCTTCGATGACATGGCGGCATACGTGGCAATTCGCTCTCGAAAGGTCGTCAGCCGGCCCGGTTCGGGTCCAAACGCCATCGAAATGCAGGTAGAGCACGAACGCGGACCGTTCAACGGCCGCGCCGCCGTGATGGGGTCGATTGTCGATCGGGAGGGCGGCGCGCTCGAGTCCGCCACGATTACGATACGCGGCCGTCCGGGCACCGCTCCGCGCAGCGCGAAGGCCGATGCCGATGGCCGCTTCAGCATCTCCGCGGTTCCGCCGGGCGATTACGAACTGCAGGCGTCCAGTGGGTCCGAGACGGTCTCGAAGAAACTCACGCTCGCCGCACGCGATATCGCGATTCTCTCGATTTTTCTGCGCGCCCCGGCGCCCGCAAACGTAGCAGTCGTCCAGGATATGCCGCAGAGAATTCGGATCGGAGGCAACGTCAGGGAATTTGCAGTTGGCCGTGTCATGGGGGTGGTGGGCGGAGTCCCCGGAGGGGTCCTTGGCGGGATCATCGGGGGTGTCCCCTCCGCAGCTCCGGCGCCCGTGCCAATCCGGGCCGCGATGCCGATGAACATGGTGGCACGGTTGGATGCGGGCACCGGCACGTTCGCGAAGGCTGAGGAATCGCCGCGCGTCCGCTCGTATTTCCCCGAGGCGCTCTACATCAATCCGGAGATCATTACGGACCAGCACGGTAATGCCGCGGTCGAGATACCGCCGGCCGATTCCATCACGACCTGGCGCATGGCCATGACCGCGTCCACCACGCACGGCGCGCTGGGGAGCGGCACCGGGAGCATCAAGGTCTTCCAGGATTTCTTCACCGATCTGGATCTTCCCGTGCGGCTCACGCAAGGCGACCGGGTCTCGATCCCCGTGGCGGTGTACAACTACTCCGGGTCGCGCGGCAGCGTCCACCTTCAGTTGAAGAACGAAGACTGGTTTTCGCTGGTGGACGACGTGCCCGGGAAGGACCTGGCGGTGGAGTCCGGGCGCGCCGGCAGTTCGCAGTTTACGCTCGAAGCCAAGCGCATCGGCAAATTCAAGCTGACGCTTACGGCACGCATGGCAGGCGGCATCCGCCGCGCCGACATCGTGGTGCGGGAGATCGAGGTCATCCCGAATGGCCGCGAGCAGTCGGTAGTCTTCAACGGCCGGCTCGAGACCTCCGCCGTCCATGCGCTGCACTTTCCCGCGGGCGCGATTCCCGACGCCTCGAAGATTTTCGTGCGGCTCTACCCTGGTCCGTTGAGCCAGGTGGTCGAGGGCATGGACGCCATCCTGCGAATGCCGTTCGGATGCTTCGAACAGACATCATCCGCCACTTACCCGAACGTCCTGGCGCTCGACTATATGAAGCAGGCGAAGAAGCTGACGCCTGAAGTGCACGCAAAAGCCGAGGGGTTCATCGCCAATGGGTATCAACGCCTGCTGACCTTTGAAGTTCCCACCGGCGGTTTTTCATGGTTCGGCAATCCGCCCGCGAACAAGATCCTGACGTCGTACGGCCTGATGGAGTTCGCCGATATGGCCAAGGTTCACGACGTGGATCCGAAGCTGATCCGGAGAACGCAATCGTGGCTGGCCGCGCAGCAACTCGCGGACGGCAGTTGGAAGCCGGATGCGCAATTCATCAACGAAGGCGCCACCAACCGCTACAATTCCGACGTCCTGCGGATCACGGCGTATATCGCCTGGGCGTTGGAAACGAGCGGCTACCAGGGGCAGGCGGTCGAGAAGGCAAAGCAGTTTTTGGAGCAGCACATGGGCGGGAAGTCCGATGCCTATACGCTCGCGGTGCTCGCCAACTTCGCCGCCGATTATGGCAAAGACAGGGAGTTCACTCACCGCGCCGTGGCCCTGCTGCTGGACACACGCACCGAAAAGGGCGACCAGGCCTGGTGGACGGCCGAGGAGACCGGAATGTCCGGCCGCGGAACCAGCGCCGCAGTCGAAACGACCGGCCTTGCCGCACAGGCCCTGCTCAAATCCGGCGAAGCCTCAAACCTCGCGGCCAAGGCGCTCAAATACCTTGCCGCCGCGAAAGACGCATCCGGCACATGGGGCACGACGCAGGCCACGATCATGGCACTCCGGGCGCTGATACTTTCGATGAACAAAGGCGCGGCCGACGTCCGCGGCACGGTCGAAATCTCGCTCAACGGAAAGCCCGTCGAAAAGCTCACGCTGACGCCCGAAAACAACGACATGTATCACCAGTTCGTCGTTCGCAATATCGATACGAAAGTCCCCAACCAGGTAGAACTCCGCTTCGCGGGCGGCGGCGGGCTGGCATACCAGGTAGTGGGCCGGTATTTTCTTCCGTGGAGCGAGAAGCCCGCAAACGAGCCGCTCTCGATCACCCTCGATTACGATCGCACCCGCCTGGCGCAGGACGATCTGGCTACCGCCACCGCGACCATCCGCAATCACCTTGCCCAAGCTGCCGGCATGGTGATGGTGGATCTGGGAATCCCGGCCGGCTTCGACCTTCTGAGCGAGGACCTGCAGGCATTCCAGGAGAAGACGGCGGGATTGAAAGGCGGACGCCTCGAAAAGTTCAACATGACCGCGACCCAGGCGATTCTCTACTTCGACGCCATCCCACCCTCGGGCACGGTAACCCTGAAGTACCGGCTTCGCGCAAAGTACCCGATCCGCGCGCGCACCTTCCAATCGCGAGTGTGGGAATACTATTCTCCCGAGGTGAACTCGGTGGCACCGCCGGTGCAGATGGAAGTGCGGAAGCGTTGAACGCCGCTTCGCCGCCCTATGACACCGTAGCGTCGATGTCGCGCGGCGCCCTACCGAGCGCCGCTTCCACTGCATGGATCAGGGAATCGGCCGTGAACGGTTTTTGCAGCATCATACTTGCGGCCGCGGCACCTGGCGAGCCGTGGAGCGGGTCGCTGGCATATCCGCTCATGTAGAGGACCTTGGTACCCGGGCTCCGCCGGACCGTGTCCGCAGCCAGTTCGCGCCCGCCCATGCCCGGCATCACCACGTCTGTGAGCAGGAGGTCGAATTTGCAATCGCCGCCGCGAACGATCTTGACCGCCTCTTCCCCGTCGGAGACCGCCACGACCGAGTACCCGTGATTCCTGAGGATCTCCGCGGCCAGGCTGCGGACCGGCGCGTAATCCTCCACCACCAGTACCGAACCGCTCCCGCACGGCCGCCTGAGCGCCGTCGCCGGAAGCCCCGTTTCCTCCGATGCGGAGACACCGGTAAACGGGAGGTAAATGGCAAAACTGGTACCCTCCCCGGGCGCGCTGTGGAACCAGATGTGCCCGTTGTTTTGCCTTACCAGGCCGTATACAACGGAGAGGCCCAGGCCGGTCCCCTTCCCCACTTCCTTGGTCGTGAAGAAAGGCTCGAAGATTCGCTCCTGGACGTGCTTGTCCATTCCCACACCGTTGTCGCTGACGGTGATCCGCACGTATTTCCCGGGCTGAATCTCGGGTGGCAGCAACGGGTTCACTCCAGCGATCTCGAGTTCCGAAGTTTCGATCGCCAGCCGTCCACCGTTGGGCATAGCGTCG
Source organism: Bryobacterales bacterium (assembly GCA_963796485.1). GTDB lineage: Bacteria > Acidobacteriota > Terriglobia > Bryobacterales > Bryobacteraceae > CAWCDJ01. The sequence goes on along the minus strand of CAWCLV010000001.1, from coordinate 74,831 downwards.
CGCGCGTTGATCGCCAGGTTCATCAGGACCTGGTCGATCTGGCCGGCATCCGCGGTCACTCTGAGCGGCCCCGGGTCGAGCATCAGTTGGAGATCGATATCTTCCCCGATCAGGCGCCGCAACATCTTGTCGAGGTTGGAGACCTGCTCGTTCACATCCACCGCACGCGGCTCCACCTTCTGCCGCCGGCTAAACACCAGCAACTGCCTCGTCAGCAGCGCGGCGCGGTCCGCCGATTTCCGGATCTGCTCGATGTCTCTCCGCAGGGGCTCGTCGTTGACCCTGGCCATGGCGAAATCGCTGTAGCCGATAATCACGGAGAGGAGATTGTTGAAGTCGTGGGCCACCCCTCCCGCCAGCCTGCCTACTGCTTCCAGCCTCTGTGCGTGCCGCAACTGGTCTTCGAGATCACGTTTCTGCTCCAGGTGAACCGCCCGCTCGCGCATGTACTGCTGGTTAACCGCGAGTTCTTTGATCAACCACCCGGTGACGGCGAACGCCGCGGCGGTTGTCGCGAAGTGGACGAAAGAGTCGCCCATCCATGGCGGCGTGGCGGCCTGTCGCAGAGCTGAGAGGCCAAGGGCGGCCGCTGCAATCTGCCAGCGGTCTAAAAAGCCGGCGGCCACGGCCAGCGGAATGATGTAGAGGAAACCTAACGACAGATCTCTCAAGATCGCAAAATCCAGAGCTGCGATCGCGAGTGTTGCGAGTCCGCAAGCGATCAGAACCCTGGTGCGGTTGACGCGGGAGTAATCGATATCACGTGGAAAGGAAAACAACCTGCCCTCCCATTTTGTCAAGAAACAACCGAAGAGATGGACACCTGAGGGACATTTTGGCCCTTCGGCCGCACTGGTCTGAATTGTACCGGCTGAGCGACCGTGAGAATTCTTACGTTCCGGTAGGCGGGTCTCAAAACCCGCCTGGTTCCTTCCGTGATTCCCTGTACGCCATTATCCCGCGTTCGCGCGGAAGCAAGGGCTGTGTCGGGTTACATCATGTTAGAAAACGCCCGTTTCCGAACGCGGTATCATCATCAAAATGTCCATTGCCAACCGAAACATCCTTACGCTCTCGCTTTCCCTATCGTTTCTGCTGATCGCCTCCGAGGGATCGCCCCTCCTGGGTCAGGGCCGCTCCGGGGCGCAATCCCGCGAGACGCAGCCGGCAACGGCGCCGGCTCCGGCTCCGCAGGTAGCAGCGCCTCAGACCGCGCCGGCGGGCCGCGGCGGCCGGGGCGGAATCGCGGGCCCCGGGCCGGCGATCGGCGGCCACATCGACGAGACACCGGTGGTCACAAAGCACTCCGTTACCGTAGACGGCAAGCCGCTGAATTACACGGCTACGGTCGCCGAGATGCCGTTGAAGAACGCTGCCGGGGACACCGAGGCGCACATCTTCTACGTTGCGTATACCCAGGACGGGGTTTCCGATCTCTCGAAGCGGCCGCTTACTTTCTGCTTCAACGGCGGGCCGGGCTCGGCGTCCATGTGGGTCCACATGGGAGGGATGGGGCCGCGCAGTCCGAAGTTGATGGCGAACGGCTCGATGCCGCCGCCGCCGTACCGGATGATCGACAACCAGAGCACCTGGCTGCCGGAATCCGATCTCGTGTTCATCGATCCCGTGGGCACCGGGTACAGCCGCGCGAGCAGTGTGGAAGTGGCGCGCCGCATGAACGGCGTACAGGGCGATATCCAATCGGTCGGTGAGTTCATCCGCATGTACCTCGTGCGCAACAGCCGCGAGCTCTCGCCGCTGTTCATCGCGGGCGAAAGCTACGGAACCTTCCGCGCGGCCGGCTTGGCGGGGTACCTGGTGGAGCGGGGCATCGCCTTCAACGGCATCGTCCTGATCGGAACCACCCTGAACCTGGAGACCATCTGGAGCCGCAGCGACGACCTCGTCTACGAACTCGAGTTTCCCACCTACGCAGCCGATGCCTGGTATCACAAGAAGGTTGCGGCGGACCTCCAGCGGAAGGACCTGAAGGCGTTTCTAAAGGAGGCCGAGGCGTTCGCCGGCGGCGAGTACGCCGCTGCCCTGATGAAAGGTGACCAGCTCCCGGCCGCGGAGCGCAAGGCCATGATCGACAAGATCGCGCGCTATACCGGCCTGGATACGGCTTACATCGACGAAAGCAATCTGCGCTTCGACGTGCAGCATTTTACGCGCCAGTTACTGCGCAATAGGCACGAGACTATCGGCCGATATGACGGCCGCCTGACCATGGCGTCGCCATTGAACGTAGGCGAAACCAGCGAGGGCGATCCTTCGAGTTCTCTGATTACTCCGCCGTTCACCGCGGTACTGACTAACTATCTCAGTTCCGAGCTGGGATATAAAACGGATATGTATTACTATCCGAGCGGCGGAATTCAGCCCTGGGACTACGGCGTCCAAAACGGCTTCGGCGACACCACCAGCCTGCTGCGTAACGCCATGGTCAAGAACCCGTACATGAAGGTGATGGTCGCAGCGGGATATTACGATCTGGCCACTCCGTATCACGCGGTCGAGTACACATTCAGCCACATGGGGCTCCATCCCGAAATGCACAAGCGCATCATCTGGGACTACTATCAGGCCGGCCATATGCTGTACATCGACAGCGATTCGCACGCAAAGTTGAAACACGATTTTGCGGCGTTTCTGGAAAGCTCGCTGCCCGGGGATATCCGATAAGGGCCTGTCAGAAACAACCGCTCCCTGCGGTCCCCCGCGAATGGCACTGCCCTACTGGCCTTTGGCGGTGGGGCAGGGTCCTGTCCGCGCCGGTTCTGCGTTTCGGAATTCAAAAGCGGGCAGGCCAGGAGGCCTACCCCACTAACGCCTCGCGGGTCGGGTAGCGGCGGGGCAGGGCGGTCCCCGCGAATGGCTCGTTCATTTCATGACAGACCCTCACCCCTGCCGTCCCAAGCGTGAGCATGCTTGCAAAAGCCGCCTCTTGGGGTTTTTTATCCCGCTTTTGAGTCACCGGCGAACCTGGCTGAATCGTACCTGACAGAGGGGATCCGGGCTGGCCTCGCGAAGGTGGATGATTCGCGAGGTGAAGCTTGCAGCGTGTTCGTTTCGAAGTACCTGCTCTTATACTCGCGGCACTGCTCCCGCTTTCGGGGCCGTGCCGCGCCGGGGAAGCCGATATCCATTACCACGTCGAGCGCCCCCGGACTCTATACCGCTACAACGGTTCTGAGATCGCCCTGCTCGAAAAACTGAATCGCGTCGATCGCGCTCACCTGGGGCGTCTCCGGCAGTTGATCGTGCCCAACCGCTGGGATCTCGATGAACTCGCCTACAGCCCGATGCCCCGGTTTGCTCCGGAACTCGAGGGCGATCCAAAAGCCGTCGTAGTCGATATCCCGTCCCAGGTTTTCGGTGCCTACGAGTTTGGCAGCCTGGTGCGGTGGGGCCCGGTGTGCACCGGCAAACGCCTCACGCAGACGCCGCCGGGCGAGTATATCCTGCACTGGAACCAGCGCGTCCGGATCAGCTCCGTGGACTCCACGTGGATCATGCCGTGGTATTTCAACTTCGACAACATCATCGGGCTCGGGTTCCACGAATATACGATGCCGGGAGTCCCCTCCAGTCATGGATGCGTCCGAATGCTCGAAGCCGATGCGCGGTGGCTTTTCTATTGGGGAAGGAGGGGCACGCGTGTTCTTGTGAACGGCCAGTATGATTTCACCTCCGGGCGCCCATGGCTCCGCCCGAAATGGTGGTCGCAGAAGGTGGCTATGCACGCCCCGGAAACGCCAGGCGGCATCCCGAATCCTGCCGGCAGTACGGTTCCCGCCAGCATCACGAATCCGTGAGCTCGCTTAATGCATGGCCGTGGGGCGGTCCGTGCGGGCGGGGCGCTTCATCAGAAAGATCAGCGGCAGCATGATCAGGAAGACCACCCCGAAGAACTTGAACTCGTTCAGGTAGGAGAGCAGGGACGCCTGCTGCTGCACCATGCCATACATCGCGCCGTATGCGTCCCTGGCGGCCGTGGCGGCATCGGCGCCGCGTGACATGAAGTACGCCCGAAGCTGGTCGAAGGTTGCGGTCGATCGAGGATTGTACGGATTGACGTGCCTGCCGAGAGTGTTGATGAACGTCTGGCTGCTGCGGGCGATCATGGTGGTCGCGGTCGCGATCCCGATGCTCCCGCCGATGTTCCGCATGAGATTGAATAGACTGGTCGCGTTGCCCATTTCCTCGCGGCGGATGGGGTCCATCGTTACGGTGGTGAGCGGCACGAACAGCATGGAGAGGAACAGGCCCTGAAAGAACTGCGGCCAGAAGAGATCCCAGTACCCGGCGCTCAGGTTGAGATGGGAAAGCGCGATGAGGGAGACGGCAGAACCGATCAGCCCGACAATTAAAAGCTTGCGCGGGTCGATCCTGCCGATGATCACTCCCACCAGCGGCATACCGACGAACGAGCCGAGCCCGCGTGGCGCCAGGGCGACCCCCGCTTTTTCGGCCGGATAGCCCAGCAGCGTCTGAATGAAAATCGGAAGCGCCACCAGGCTTCCATACAAGACGAACCCGAGCATGGTCATCAATGCGGTTCCCGCCGCATACGTTCGCACCTTGAACACGCTCAGGTGCACCACCGGCTCGCGGGCCACGAGTTCGCGAATGATAAACGCGGTGATGCCGAAGACGGTGATGATTGCCAGCCAGGTGATGAAGCTCGATCCGAACCAGTCTTCCTCCTGGCCCTTGTCCAACACGATCTGGAGCGCTCCGATGCCTAGCGCCAGGAACCCGATGCCCCAGGTGTCGATCCCTCGAGCGACACGGCGGAGGTACGGCGGATCGAAGATGAACATGCGCGTCATCAACAGCGCGGCGATGCCCACCGGCAGGTTGATGTAGAAGATCCAGCGCCAACTGTAATTGTCGGTAATCCAGCCGCCCAGCACGGGGCCGAGCATCGGCGCCACCACGATTCCGACGCCCCAAAACGCCATCGCTTTACCGCGGTCCTCCGGCGGAAAGGCTTCCAGCATCACTGCCTGCGACACCGGTTGCAGCACGCCGCCGGTCGCGCCCTGCACGATGCGGAAGAAGATCAGCATGGGCAGGCTCGTCGCCAGTCCGCAGAGCACCGAGCCCGCCGCGAACCCGGTAACCGCGGCCATCAACAGGCGTTTCCGCCCGAAGGTCTGGGCGAGCCACCCGGTGATCGGCAGGATGATGGCATTCGCCACGAGGTACGAGGTCAGCGTCCACGTGGCCTCGTCGATGCTGGCCGAGAGATTCCCGGCGATGTGCGGAAGCGACACGTTCACGACGGTGGTGTCCAGCACCTCCATGAACGTGGCCAGCATCACCGAGACGGCGACAATCCACGGGTTTACCTGCGGAACGGGCTGCTCCCCCGAAGGAGTCATCGCGGCTTGAGCCCGGCGGCGCAAAGAACCGCATCTGCGGCGCAGTCGAAACCGATGCTCGAACAGATCAGCATGTGGTAGAGGTGCGGGTTACTCCAGTCCTGGTTGAAATGGTGGCGTATGTACTCGTACCGCATACGGTCCCGTTGCATCGCGGTCTCGCGGCAATCCGTGCCCCGGGGCAGCCGCGAGCGGAGCCGCCGGCACCGCTCGGTGAGCGGCGCATAAACGTGCACGTGAAAGGCATCGCCCCGCTTTTGCAGCAGGCATTGGCCGCCCCGGCCCACAACCACGCACTCGCCGGCCTCGGCGGCCTCGCGGATCACCGCGTGCCAGAGGTGCGCGATCGATTCGGCATCGAATGGTCCGGCGTCGGACCGGGTAGCCGTTCCAGTGAAGCCACCCAGCCATAGCGCCTTGAAAAGACGGTGCAGCCATGGATCGACCGCTTCCTCGCGGCACTCCACCTCTTCGGCGGTGGCCCTGGCCCGTCTGGCGATCTGCGCCACCAGCGAATCGTCGATCATTCGCCAGCCCAGCCGCTCGCCGAGAATCCGCGCGATCTCGCCTCCCCCGCTGCCGTACTCCCTGCTGACCGTGATCACGCGAACCATTCGCGGAAACCTGCCCTGAGAAAACCAAGCACGTTTACTTCCGGTGTGGCCGGGGCGGTTAGGCCTCCTGGCCTGCCCAAGCACACTTAGCGCGCTTTGTCCCGGTCATTTCGCACCACTCTGGCACCGCTATCACTGCGACGCCCGGCTAGTACGGCCATTTCCAGTCGCGCACTTCGGGCATGTCCTCGCCATGCTCCACCACGTAACGTTTGTGTTCGACCAGGCGGTCCCGTAGCGATTGTTTGAAATGCGCCGCCACGTCACGCATCCTCGGCACGCGGTCGATCACGTCGCCCGCCAGATGGAAGCGGTCCAGGTCGTTCAGCACCGTCATGTCGAACGGCGTCGTGGTCGTGCCCTCTTCCTTGTAGCCGCGTACGTGAAAGTTGGCGTGGTTGGTGCGCCGGTACGTAAGCCGGTGGATCAGCCAGGGATAACCGTGGAAGGCAAACACCACCGGCTTATCGGCGGTAAAGATCGAGTCGAACTCGCGGTCCGGAAGGCCGTGCGGGTGCTCGGTTTGCGGCTGAAGCGTCATCAGGTCCACCACGTTCACCACCCGGATCTTCAACTCGGGCAGGTTGTGGCGAAGCAGGTCCACCGCCGCCATGGTCTCGAGCGTGGGAATATCGCCGCAGCACGCCATCACCGCGTCCGGCTCCACACCCTCGTCATTGCTGGCCCAGCGCCAGATGCCGATTCCCTCCGTGCAGTGCAGAATGGCGGCTTCCATGTCCAGCCACTGCAATGCCGGCTGCTTGCCCGCGATGATTACGTTGATGTAGTTCCTGCTGCGGAGGCAGTGGTCCGTCACGGAGAGCAGCGTGTTCGCATCCGGCGGGAGGTATACCCGCACGATGTCGGCCTTTTTGTTCACCACCAGGTCTATGAACCCGGGGTCCTGGTGGCTGAAGCCGTTGTGGTCCTGCCGCCAGACGTGCGATGTCAGGAGGTAGTTGAGAGACGCGATCGGCCGGCGCCACGTAAGTTCCCGGGCGACCTTCAACCATTTGGCGTGCTGGTTGAACATCGAATCCACGATGTGGATGAAAGCCTCGTAGCAGGAGAAGAGCCCGTGCCGGCCCGTCAGCAGGTAGCCTTCGAGCCATCCCTGGCACATGTGCTCGCTCAGCACCTCCATCACGCGGCCGTCGTGGGAAACGTGGTCGTCCGTCGGCAGGATGGCTTCGGTCGTCATGCGGCTGGTCACTTCCAAAACGGCGTCGAGCCGGTTCGAGGCGGTTTCGTCCGGGCCCACAATGCGGAAATTCCGGGAATCCAGGTTCATTCGCATCGTGTCGCGCAGGAGGCGTCCCATCACACGTGTCGCCTCCGAGGTGATGGTGCCGGGTTTCGGAACATCCACCTTGTAGTTTGTGAAAGCCGGAAGCGCGAGGTCCTTCAGCAGCAGTCCGCCGTTGGCGTGCGGGTTCGCACCCATCCGGCGCGCGCCGCGCGGCGCCAGTTCGGCCAGTTCCGGTATCAGCCTGCCGCTCTCGTCGAACAACTCCTCCGGGCGGTAGCTCTGCATCCACTCCTCGAGCATCCGGATGTGATCGGGACGCTTCGCCATCTCGGACAGCGGCACCTGGTGGGCGCGGAACGTCCCTTCCACCTGCACGCCATCCACAACCTTCGGGCCGGTCCACCCTTTGGGGGTCCGCAGCACCACCATGGGCCATGGCCGCCGTTTCGAAAATCCTTTCGAGCGCGCTTCCCCTTGAATGGAGCGGATCTCTTCCAGGACTTCGTCGAACGTGCGGGCCATCTCCGCATGAACCGCCAGCGGCTCATCCCCTTCCACAAACAGGGGGCGATACCCGTAGCCCTCCAGAAGTGCGTTCAATTCCTGGCGCGGCAACCGTGCCAAAACCGTGGGGCCGGCGATCTTATAGCCGTTGAGGTGCAGGATCGGAATCACCGCTCCATCGCGCTCGGGGTTGAGAAACTTGTTGGAATGCCAGCTGGTCGCGAGCGGCCCGGTCTCGGCTTCGCCGTCCCCCACTACGCAGCAAACGATGAGATCGGGGTTGTCGAAAGCGGCTCCGTACGCGTGCAGCAGCGAGTAGCCGAGTTCGCCGCCTTCGTGAATCGAACCGGGCGTTTCGGGAGCAACATGGCTGGGAATGCCGCCGGGAAACGAAAACTGCCGGAACAGTCGCTTCATCCCCTGGGCGTTTTGCGAAATATTGGGATAGACCTCGCTGTACGTTCCCTCGAGGTAGACGTTCGCCACCAGCCCCGGCCCGCCGTGGCCCGGACCGGCCACGTAGATCATGTCCACGTCGTATTTTTTGATGATCCGGTTGGCGTGGGCGTAGACGAGGTTGAGACCCGGGGTGGTGCCCCAGTGTCCCAGCAGCCTGGGCTTGATGTGTTCGAGCTTCAGCGGTTCTTTCAGCAGTGGGTTGTCGAGCAGGTAGATCTGTCCAACCGACAGATAGTTCGCAGCGCGCCAGTAAGCATCGATGCGGCGCAACTCATCCGTGGCGTTGATGGCTTCGGCCATGAAACCATCATTCCATCGACACGCCCGCTGCCGAAAAAGAAGTGTGCCCTTACGTACGGTGGGGTGGTGCGGGGCGGCGACCGCTCCTCAATTCTCTCCCGCGACCAACAAGGGCTTTCAAACCGGGCAGGCCAGGAGGCCCGCCCCACTTACCAGCGTGGGCGCACCGCAAGTGGGGCAGTCCTCCCTTACCGTTCCAGTGCCGCGACGCCCGGGAGCTGAATGCCCGCGAGGAACTCCAGAGACGCGCCGCCGCCGGTCGAAACATGAGTGATCTTGCTCGTTACACCCGCGGCCTTGATCGCCTTTTCAGAATCCCCGCCGCCGACCACCGACGTGGCGCCCGAGTCGGCTACCGCCTTCGCCAACGCCACCGTCCCCTTGTCGAAAGGCGGCTTCTCGAAGATCCCCATCGGGCCGTTCCAGATCACGGTCTTCGCGCCGCGGATCACAGCCGCGTACTTTTCGATCGTCTTCGGTCCGATGTCCACGCCGATCTTATCGCCAGGGATGGTTTCGACGGTATCGTTCGCCGCCCCCGCGGCGATTTCGGAAACAACGACGTGATCCACCGGAAGCATCAGCTTATCCCCGAGGTCCGCGAGCAGTTTCCTGGCGAGCTCCACCTTGTCCTCTTCCACCAGCGACTTTCCCGTCGGAAGGCCCTGCGCCCTCAGAAAGGTGTAGGCCATGGCGCCGCCGATCAGCAGCTTATCGACGACCTTTCCGAGATTCTCGATGACTTCGATCTTATCCGAGACCTTGGCGCCGCCGAGAATCGCCACGCAGGGGCGCTCCGGATTCCTCGTCGCCATCCCGAGATACTTCAGTTCCTGCTCCATCAGAAGGCCGGCGGCCGCCGTTTTCACGTACTGGATCATGCCCTGGGTGGAAGCGTGCGCGCGGTGCGCCGACCCGAAGGCGTCGTTCACATAGACTTCGCACAACGCGGCCAGCTGCTTCGCGAACCCCGGATCGTTCTTTTCCTCTTCCGGGTGGAAGCGCAGGTTCTCGAGCAGCAGAACTTCACCGGATTTCGGCAGCAACGCCGCCACTTCCGGACCGGCACAATCCGGCGCCATCTTCACCGGGCGGCCGAGCACTTCGCTTAACCGCGCGGCCACCGGCTTCAGGCTCATTTCGGCGTTCGGTTTTCCCTTGGGACGCCCGAGGTGCGAAGCCAGGATGACAGCGGCTCCGTGTTCGAGCGCGTATTGGATAGTCGGCAGCGAAGCCTTAATGCGCTTGTCGCTGGTGATTTCCATCTGGCCCTGCTCATTCTTTTGCAGCGGGACGTTGAAGTCGACGCGGATAAAAACCCGCTTGCCGTTCAGATCGAGATCGCGTATGGATAGAAAGGACATGTAGGCCTCAAATCGACGTAAATTTGAGGTTAGCATGCGGCACGCGAATCCCGGCCCATGCTTCTATTGTTGCGGAATCGCGACGAAAGCCGTCTGCCCCTGACGATTGATCAGCAGCAGCGGAGGACGGTTGCCCGAGGCGGCCAGCGCTTTCTGTACGTCTTGAGGGCTTCGCACCGGCTGCCGGTTCACCTGCTCGATGACGTCGCCCGCCTGGATGCCGGCCTGCGCCGCGGGTCCGGAAGGGTCCACGGATTCCACCGCCACTCCCTGCGTGTTCCGAGGCACGCCGATCTGGCCTGCCAGTTGCGGCGTGAGCGGCACAACACTGAACCCCAGTTTCGGATTCGCCTGGCCGCCGCCTTGCTGCTGGGTGGATTGTGCGCTCCCGGGAGTCAGTTCGCTGAGCGTGGCCCGAACCTGCTGCTGCGAACCGTTCCTCCAGATCGTCAGCGTCACGGTGGTGCCGGGCGCCATCGCCGCAATCTCGTTGCGCAGTGCGTTTTCATCGTCGGTCGGCTTCCCATCCAAATCCAGGATCACGTCTCCGGGCTTGACGCCCGCTTTCGCGGCCGGCCCTTCAGGGCTCACCGACCGCACCAGGACGCCGTGCTGCTCCTTCATCCCCATGCTGGCGGCCAGAGCCGGCGTCATCCCCTGGATGCCGACACCCAGCATGCCGCGCTGCACCTTCCCCCCGCTGATCAACTGGTCCATTACGCGGCGGGCCATGTTCGACGGAATCGCGAACCCGATCCCGATGTTTCCGCCGTTCGAAGACAGGATTTGCGAGTTGATGCCGATGAGTTCTGCCCTCGTGTTGACCAGTGCGCCTCCCGAGTTGCCCTGGTTGATCGGGGCATCCGTCTGCAGGAAATCCTGATAGCTCCCGGACCCGGTCTCCGTGGATCGTCCCTTGGCGCTGATGATACCCTCCGTCACCGATTCGCCGATGGCCAGCGGATTGCCCACCGCCAGGCAAATATCTCCAACCCGGACCTGGTCCGAATCACCCAAATGCAGCACCGGGAGCCCGCCGGCGTTCATTTTCAGGACGGCCAGGTCGCTGGGAGGATCGGAGCCGACCACTTTCGCCGAATGCGTTTCATGAGTGCTCAAATCCACTTTGATATCCTCTGCGCCGTCGATCACGTGGTAGTTAGTCAGGATATATCCATCCGCCCGGACGATCACTCCCGAGCCGAGCGCCTGCTCCACCTCGGTGCGGCCGCCGCCCCGGGGCATGCCCCCGCCGAAAAACTGCCGGAAAAACGGCTCGTCGAAAAACGGATACTGTTGCGGCGCGCGAACACGCCGCGAGGAGTGCACGGTGACCACGGCCGGAATGACGTGAGAAACGACATCCGCGTATGAAAGGATAGGACCGTTGATGGTGGCGCTCCCGGAGGGCAATGTACGCGGCTCGACAGACCTGGCTGCATTGGACGACCCATCGTGCGAGCGACTGCACGCCGTTAGCGCAACCAGTGCCACGACCGCCGGAACAAATCGGCACATATCCAATGGTTAACACTTCGCCCCCCGGGGGTGCTGTACGCTAGCGTCCGGAGGGGGTCGATATCAGCCTGCGTGGATTCGGGCCTGTGTCGCTTCCGCCTGTCGCAGCAGGATGAACTCGGAAAGATTCTCCGAAGTCAGCATGCCTCGCAGGCGGTTCTCCTCGTCCATCACCAGGGCACAGGCCCCGGGCCCGGAGAGTTGCGTCATCGCCTCGCTCAACGGAAGTTCCGGCGAGAACCGTTTGAACTCCCGGTCCATGGCGCCCGAAACGTAAGCGTCCGGACCCTCCGAAAGGGTCGCACGCACCAGCGCGGATCGCGTCAGCAGGCCGATCACGGAATCGCCGTGCATCACCGGGAAGTCGTGCTGTGAGGTTGCCAGCAGCAGTTCGCCCGCTTGGCGAATGCTTTGCCCGTGCTGCAAGGTCCGCAAATCGGTGATCATCGCGGCCTCCACCGGATAACCGGAGGTCAGGATGCGGCCCCGCGCCGCGGAGCCTTCCTGCGAGGCTCCCAGGTAGACGAACAGGGCCACGAAGACCAGCATGAAATTGCCCCAGAGCAGCCCCAGCAGGCCCAGCAGAATCGCCAGTGCCTGCCCCGCCCCGGCGGCCACCCGCGTGGCCTCTTCCTCGGGCCGGTTCAGGGCCAGGACGGAGCGCAGAATGCGTCCGCCGTCCATCGGGTAAGCCGGCAGGAGATTGAACACGAACAGCAGCAGGTTGCCGAACGCGATCCGCTCGACCAGGTTGGCATCCGTGGGTTCTCGCAATTTCTCGATCGCCACCCAGCCGCTGCTCGCCCACATCCACGCCAGCAGGCCGGCCGCGATCAGCAGGTTCACCATCGGTCCGGCAAGCGCGATCCACATCTCTTCGCGGGCTTTCGGCGCGCGCTCCGGGCGCGAGACGCCGCCGATCGGAAACATCACGATCTCGATCGTCCGGATGCCGTAATGCCGCGCGACCAGCGTGTGGCCGACTTCGTGGACCAGCACCGACGCAAACAGGGCGACGATGTAGAGCGCCGTCATTGCGCCGGACTGTTTGCCGCCGATGCCGATGAACAGCAGGAATACCAGCAGCAGAATGAAGGTGAAGTGCAGGCGTACGGGCACGCCGAACAGCTTTACCGTCCCGATGCTTCCGGCTATGTATTCCGCCTTGCGCTTATCCTCTGGGGGCACTCAACCATTCTATGTGTTGGCGGTTCCAATAGATCCCGGCGCCGATCCCCGCCAGCACCGTAATTGCCGCCGCGATCTCGCGCCGGCGCCGGATCAGCTTGCGGTTTTTCCATAGCTGCCTCCGGTATTTCCACCCGACCTTGAGCTTTGTGAGAGTAGTCATCGATGCACCGTCCGGACTCGAACCGTTGCACACGCCCGGCCATTGTCCCGGGTAGTACACAGAGCCGCAATTGCCGGGGAGCCCCATGCAGCCGGAACACACAAGAACTGCACCTTCACCGCCGAGACGCGGAGACGCGGAGGAAAACGCGGAGAGGAAGATATCTCCGCTCCCTCCCGCACTCTCGAAATTCGATTCTTTCTCCGCGTTGTCTTCTCCGCGTCCGCGGTGAAACGTCTCCGTGAATTCCAGGTGACCGCGCCGCGGGCGACTGGCCCGCTCCCCTGACGGTCGCGGCTCTTTGAGACGGGCTCACCTTACCGCGCGATCCAGCGCGGAACGGAGATCGGGCGCGGGCGCAAATCGCGGGACGCGCTTGGCCGCCACCTCCATTGAGCGGCCGTCTCGCGGGTTGCGGACGCGCCGCGCCTTACGCTGGGAAACGCCGAACGTGCCGAAGCGCGATATCGTCACGTGATCGCCTTTTTGGAGACTGCTTTGGATTCCTTCGATCATTGCATCCAGCGCGCGGGTGGCTTGCATCCTGGTGAGCATGGCATCCGAGGCAATTTTACCGATGAGGTCTTTTTTATTCACATGAGCCTCAATGCCCGCACTTCATATCAAACCCCGCTGCCAGTGTCAATGAATTTGGGAAAATTTGGAAAAATGAATTTGGAAAAATTGAAAGAATGCGATTTAGTCCTTGAGCGCCGCCAACCGCTGCAGACGAGCCTTCTGCAGGCCCCAGTCCGCCTTCTCTTCGCAGTCTTCGTACTGCACGATCCGCAGTTCGCGAAAGCTCTCAAGCAGCATGTTCTTTGGCCCGCCGAAACCTTCGATCACGAGCAGGCCGCCGGGTTTCAAAGAGTCGATCACCCGTTTGCGGTAAGCCGCATCCGAAAGTTTCGTGAACGCAAACGTCTCCACGATCAGATCCCATTTCCCGATACCGTAATCGAACTCCTGGTGCGAAGCTTTCACAATCTCCAGTTTCAGCCCGGCTTTTTCGGCCAGGGCGCGGGCGCGTCCCCTTCCTTCGTCGGAAATGTCATAGCCGGTGACGTCCCAGCCCTTGCTCGCCAGGTACAAGGAATTCCGGCCCTGCCCCATGGCAACGTCGAGCGCCTTTCCCGGTTTGCGGCCTTCGATGATTTTCGCCAGGTACGCGCTGGCCTGTGATCGGAACGGAGGCGGATTCATGGAATAGATGCGGTCGAAGTGCACGGCCGCGAAATCCGGGGGCATCCCGGCCACGCGCGTGCGAATGATCGCCAGCCGGCGGTCGATTTCCGCCGGCTCCACGCCCGCACTCTTCTGATTTTCGGTGTACCCCTTCATGACCTCTTGCGGCATGAAGGAACCCGTGAACGTCTTGTACCAGGCGAGGAAATCCTGATAGATCTTCTGATCGTCGGTGCTGCCGGGGAACGCCGCCAACGCCGAGAGAAGGAACAATCCGAGTAATCGGCCCATCACTCTAATTGGACACCGAAGTCCGAAATTAGTTACCGGCCTGCAGATCGCTCGCCGGCGTCCGGATCTGGCGGTCGCCGGCTTCCAACGTCTCGCGGACCTTCTCGACGAGGGCCCGCGGAGTGAAGGGCTTTTGCAGGAATGCTACATCTTTGGCGAGAATCCCGCTGTTGAGCACGGCGTTATCGGTGTAGCCCGACATATAGAGGACGCCAAGGCCCCGGCGCCGCCGGATCAGTTGCTGCGCCAGTTCGCGGCCGTTCACCTTCGGCATCACCACATCCGTGATCAACAGGTGAATGGGTCCCGCATACTGGTCTGAGATGCGGCGCGCTTCGAGAGGTCCGCTCGCTTCGAGCACCCTGTATCCGTGCCCTTCGAGCGTCTCGCGCACCAGCGTGCGTACCATGTCGTCATCCTCTACCAGCAGGATGGACTCCCATCCGCGCCGTACGAACTTGCCCCCGCTCTCCGCCTCGATCGCCGCCGGCTGGTCGACTCTCGGCAGATACACCTTAACGGATGTGCCCCTGCCGGGTTCGCTGTACACCTCCACGCTGCCTCCGCCTTGCTTGACGATCCCAAACACGGTGGATAGCCCCAGCCCGGTGCCCTTCCCCGAACCTTTGGTCGTGAAGAACGGCTCGAACAGCCGCGCCTTGGTGGCTGAGTCCATTCCGGTGCCGTTGTCACTCACGGCCAGCAAGATGTAGCGGCCGGGCTTGGATGCGATGTGCCGGGTCGCGTAAGCCGCGTCCAGATCCACGTTCGCCGTTTCCAGCGTCAGCACTCCTCCCGCCGGCATGGCGTCGCGCGCATTCACCACGAGGTTCATGATGACCTGCTCGACCTGTCCGGGGTCTGCGTTCACACGTCCCAGGTCGGGTTTCAGCGACATGCGGAGATCGATATCCTCACCAATGAGCCGCTGGAGCATGGTCCCCAGGCTGGTGACGAGCTTGTTCAAATCGACCACCCGGAGCTGCATCACCTGCCGCCGGCTGAACGCGAGCAACTGCTTCGTCAGCGCCGCCGCCCGTTCGCCGGCTTTCAGGATCTGCTCCGCCGAATGGCGGTTCGGGTCGCTCTCCCGCAGATTATTCAGAATCAGCTGGCTGTAGCCATTGATGATGGTCAGCAGGTTGTTGAAGTCGTGTGCGACTCCGCCAGCCAGCATGCCCACCGCTTCCATTTTCTGCGCCTGCCGGAGTTGCTCCTCAAGAGCGCGCCGGCTGCTGCTGTCCACGATCACGGCCAACTGCGCACGCCTGCCTCCGTACTCGATCTCATGAACGGCCACTTCCACATCGAGCACCTCACCTGACTTGCTGCAATGGCGCCGCACCTCCAGTTGGTTTTGCGGCAGCGCCGTCAGCG
Organism: Bryobacterales bacterium; assembly: GCA_963796485.1. Classification (GTDB taxonomy): domain Bacteria; phylum Acidobacteriota; class Terriglobia; order Bryobacterales; family Bryobacteraceae; genus CAWCDJ01. The sequence goes on along the minus strand of CAWCLV010000001.1, from coordinate 59,229 downwards.
GCGGATTTCCTTCCGGATCGATATCGGTGAGGGCAAGTGCGCGAAATTCGTCCGCTGAATACCCGTAGAGCCGCGAGGCGGCTTCATTCGATTCCAGGAATTGCCGGCTTTCGGGATCCAGTACCCACATCGGCTGCGGGTTCTCTTCGAACAAGAGGCGGAATTTTCTGTCGCTATCTCGCACCAACTGTTTTGGCGGCATAAGTCGCGAACCAAAATGGGGGAGGTCCTGACCGGTATGGCCGCGCCGGCAATAAGTCGCCCGGCGCATATAAGGGAACAGTGTATAACGCCGCCAAGCTGGAACCTATTTTCGAGTGTGCCTTATAACACCGTCCGGCCAGAGTACCGGGACACCGGATCGAAACACGAGACACACCAGCCCTTTGGATCCGAGTAGTCCTCACACTCACAGCATACGAAGGCAATGCGACTAACTCAACACTGGTTGATCGCGGTCTGTCCTTCCCTGCACAATGCTACACAACCGTATAGTACGCTATCGTCCACGAGATGCGCGGGTACTACGTCGACGCGGGCCGCGGACCATTTTGTGATTTGCCGTCGAAGTTCCATGCGTAGTGGTACGAACAGCTTCTCGCCGGCCTTGCTGATGCCGCCGCCAATTACGATGCGCGCCGGGTTCAACAGCATGATCGCCGCCTTCAGGCCCAGCGCCAGGTCCACAACGTACCGTTCCACGAAGCCGGGGTCGTCCATCAATTCTTTTCCGGTGCGACCGTAATCGCGCTGGAGCCACAGCCCGCAGCACATCCTCTCGAAACAGCCCCGCGCGCCGCAGAGGCACTCCGGCCCGTCCGGCCGGATGGTGAGATGGCCGATCTCGCCACCATACGAATCGGCGCCGCGCCAGATCCGCCCGCCCTCGCAGATGCCGCCGCCGATACCCGTCGAGAGCGTCATGTAGAACAAAGGCGAGCAGCCTGCCCCCGCGCCGAACGAGGCTTCCCCCAAAGCTCCCACGTTGGCGTCATTATCCATAATGACCGGCGCGTCGATCAGGTCCCGCACAAAGCCGCAAAGGTCGAAGTCCTGCCACCCGCCAACGTGTGTCGAAAGCACCACTCTTTGCGCGTCGAAGTTCACCGGCCCTCCGAAGCCGATCCCGCAGGCGGTAAACCGGATCTCCTTCCGCCAATCCAGAATCAACTCCCGAAGCTGGGCCGTCATCCACTCGCGCCCGCCCGCCGCATCGGTAGCGCGGGTTTCCCGCCGCACCATGCGGCCGCCGTCGAATGCGGCCACGGAAAACTTGGTGCCGCCGATATCGATCGCCAGTATCATATGGTCAGAATAGAAATCGTATCCCACCTTGCAGCGAACGCGGGCCCCCCGTCTGCAGCGCGGGACTGAGGCCGCTGCCGGGGCTGCCCGTCCCCAACATCATGTTCAGCATGGAAGTTGCCTGGCCGAAGACCGGGCTGGTGAGGTAGGGCACGGGGTCGGCAAAACTGGCGTGGTTGAAAAGGTTGAACGCCTCCACCCGGAGTTGGAGCTTGCAGCGGTCGCACAACCGGAACTCGCGCCGCACCGCCACGTCCGCCTGCCACATCCCGAAACCGGTCAGTACGTTGCGCCCCAGCGTCCCCTGAGTTCCCGGGGGAGCGGCCGCAAACGCCGCCGGGTTAAGCCCCTTCCCGCCCGGCAGGCCGTTTTCGCTAATCCATAACGGCTGGCCCCACACCAGGTTCGGGCGGAACGCGTTGACGTAGCCGATCCCCTGGTACTCCTCGGAGGCCAGCGGCGTGATCGGGAACCCGGTTCGCGCGTGCACTACGGTGTCGATCGCCCATCCTTTGAAGTAGGCCGGCTCGAAACTCACCGCAGCCGTGAAGTTGTGCCGGAGGTCGAAATCGGACGAGCCGCGGTCGCTCATGCCCCCTCCCGCCCACACCAGGTACGAATCGCTCGAAACATTGTCCAGAGAGTGCGACCACGCGTAGGCCGAGGTCGCCAGAATGCCGTGCGCCAGCCGGCGGCGGTACTGAATCTGGAGCGCGGCATAGTTCGAGGAGCCGTCATTCGTGGTGAGGGCCACCATCGCAGTCGGGGTGCTCCCCAAACCTCCCACCTCGCGGCGCATCTGCCGCCTCCCGTTTGACCCGATGTACCCGAGAGAGACAACGTCCGAATCGCCGAGCGCCCGCTCCACCGAGGCATTCCATTGCAGCACCCGCGGCAACGCGAGCTGCGGCATGAATCCGAAACTGAGCAGCGTCGAGAACGGCGCGTGGATCTGGCTCGTGAACTGGGAAACGCTGAGCGGGCCGCCGTTGAGAATGTCGGTAGCGATGCTCAGGGCCGAATTGTAGTAGACGCCCGCCCCGGCCCGCACCACGGTCCGCCCGTCGCGCGTAGCGTTCCAGGCCGCCCCCAGACGCGGCGCGAAGTCGCGGTGGCTATCCGGCCAAAGCGGCCGGTTGAGCGAGACCACCGTAGTAGTGGCCGGTTGGTAGAAGTAGACTGACTGGTCCGGCCACGGAGCGGGCGAGTATTCCCATCGCAGGCCGGCGGCGATCGTCAGCCTTGGCGACACCTGCCACGTATCCTCGATCCAGAGGGAAAGCTCGTCCAGCGTGGTGGAAGCATTTTGAGCGGCCGTCTTCGAGACCCACAAGCTGCGCGGGTCGATCAGGGAAGAGATCCCGTCAGCGATCACTCCCAAGGTGCCGGCCGGATCGCGCCGCACCGCGGTGATGCGGCGGTAGTCCGTCCCCACCCCGACTGCGTGGCCGCCGTGGCGCCACGTGGCAGACGGAATCAGCTGGAACTGCCGTTGCCGCCGGTCGCCCTCCTGCCCCGACACGAGTTGGCCGATGCCGCCGACCGAGAACCGTACCAGGTAATCGCAGGGTAACTGCGTCGAAAGGAAAGTTGCCGCCGCGGCTTCGAGCGAGCATCCGTCCCCCTGGGTCCACTGCGAAGAAGCCTCCGATTGCGACTCGTTCGCACGCAAATCCAACGTCAAGGATGCCGCGGGCCGCGCCGAGAAGCCGAGCGTGAGGCTGCGGGTTCGCAGGTCCAACAGGTTTACGGCCAGCATTCCAAACCGGTTTTTGGAGGGTGAATCGTTGTAGCGGGCGAACAGGGTCATGCGCGGCGTGATCGCCTGGTCGAGGCGGAAGCCGCCGGTCTGCAGACCCGCCGGGCGCGTGGCGCGGCCCGTAAATTCTCCGATCGCACTATCGCTCGCGGCGCCGGCCGGCAGCGGAAAGAGGCTCAGCAAAGGCTGCGCCGAGTCCATCGCGGACTGCCGTGCCGCCGCTGAAGGTGTCGGCTGAAGCCAGACGACCGGCTGCAGCAGGGCCGCGCGCTCGTACGACGCAAAAAAGAACGTCCGGTCGTGAACGATCGGTCCTCCGAATGTCTGCGTCACATCCTGCAAACGAAGCGGAAGCCGCCCGTATCCGGCCTGGTTCGCAAACCAGTCGTTGGCGCTGAATATCTCGTTCCGGATCCGGTATGAAGTGGCTCCGTGGAACTCGTTCGAGCCCGACCGGCTCGTCAGCGCCACGTTGGCCCCCGGAAGCCTCCCGAATTCCGCGATCGAGGTGGACGTGGTGATCCGGAAGTCCTCCACCGCGTCGAGCGAGATCAGCGAATCCATGCTGCCGTAAGCGCTCAACGCGGGCAGAACACCGCCCGTCGGCTGCGCCGGAAGTCCTCCGGCCGTCACCCCCGTATTGGCGCTGACCCCATCCACCGTGAAGTAGTTAGTATTGGGCCGCTGCCCCGTCGCGGTGAACTGGCCCGCCTCCCCTCGCGTCGCGGGTGTCACGATCGCCCCGGGAGCGAGTTCGATCAGCGTCAGCAAGCTCCTCGCCCGTTCAGCGGGAGGCGGTCGATTTCGTCCCGCGTCACCATCGTGGCAGTCGATGCGTCCTCGTGCCGCACCAGCGGCGGGGTGCCGGTGACCGTGATGCTCTCTTCCACGCTGCCGACCGGCAGCACGAAATCGGCCCTCGTCGCGGCCCCCGGCCTGAGCGCCACGTCGAAGCGCACCACCGAGACAAAGCCTTCCTTCCGGACCGTGACCTTATAAGTCCCGGGGATCAGACCGCCAATGGAATACCCGCCGCCCGGCTGCGATTCCGCCGTGCGCCGGAAGCCCGTGTCCTGGTCTATCGCCGTAACCGACGCCAGGCCGATGCCGCCTTCCGAGATGTCGAGCACGCGGCCGTAAAGGTCGGCATAACGCTGTGCAATTGCGGAAGCCGAACATAATAACAGCAGCGCAAAGAGCCGCCCGGGGCGCATTGGTCTTAGGCTACAACGATTCAACGCCAGCCGCAGGAGGCCGCTAGAGCCGGGCCTCCGCGCCCAACCCCAGCTTTTTCAGAAGCGCCGCCGCCTGCCGCCGCTCCGCCTGCGTCAACCCGGAAGCGGCCCGCTCCATCGCCGCCTCGTGGTCCGCGAAGGCGCACGAGATCAGCTTCCTTCCTTCCGGCGTCAGGTGCACCACCCTGGCGCGGCGGTCTTCAGGATCGTTCCGCCGCTCCACCAATCCCTTGCGCTCCAGACGGTCCACCGCGGCCGTAATCGACCCGCTGGTCAGGCGCACCAGGGAACCGATCTCGTTCACCGGAGTAGGTCCTTTGTGCAGCAGGACCTCCAGCACGGCAAAATCCGAAAAGCCGATCCCCAGCGAATGGATGTGGCGCTCCGCGTGGCGGCGGAGGCTTTCGTGCGCCTTCATCAGGATCAGCCAGAGGTGAACGCCGCTCGAGTCCATGGTGATGAATCCTTTCCTTTATCTTCGCATCAATTATCTTGATTGCAAGATATTTTGCAAAGGAGCACAGCATGACCGCGAAAATCACCAATTTCCGCTCGGTTTCCCAAGTCTTCACCGCGCCCCGCGCCCAGGATGGAGATGGGGTCGATTTGCGCCGGGCCTTCCCGGGGAACGCCATGATGGACCTGGATCCCTTCCTCCTGCTGGATCAGATGGGCCCCATGGACTCCGCGCCCGGCAAGGCACGGGGCTTTCCGCCGCACCCGCACCGCGGCTTCGAAACCGTCACTTATCTTCTCAGCGGCGAGATGCAGCACCGCGACTCCTGGGGCAACCATGGCCTGCTCCGCCCCGGCGATGTGCAATGGATGACCGCGGGCTCCGGCCTGGTTCACTCGGAGATGCCCAGCGAAACGTTCGTCCGCGAGGGCGGCCGGCTCCACGGCTTCCAATTGTGGATCAACCTACCGCGGCGCGATAAGATGATCCCGCCCCGCTACCAGGACACGCCCGCGGCGCGCATCCCCGTGGCTGAGGGCGAGGGAGTCTCGGTCAAGGTGATCGCAGGCGAGAGCCTCGGAACGCGGGGCGTGATCGAAACCCTCATCCCGATTCTCTACCTCCACGCGACCCTGGCCCCGGGAGCGTCATTCACTCAGCCGGCGCCGAAGACCGCGAACGCGTTCGCTTTCGTGATCGGGGGCGAGGGCCTGTTCGCCGGAACGAAAGCAGCCCGATACCAGGTCGCCGTTTTCGATCGCGGCGGAGATGCCGTGGAAGTGACGAATACCGGAAACGAGCCGCTCAGCTTCCTGCTGATCGCGGGAGAACCGATCGGCGAGCCCGTGGCGCGCTATGGCCCGTTCGTGATGAACAGCCGTGAGGAGATCGTCCAGGCCGCCGACGATTTCCGCTCCGGCCGGATGGGAACGCTCTAACCGCGGCTACTTCGAGTAGCCGTCCGTGAGCGTCTTCAAGAACGCCACAACTTCGTTTTCCTGCTGGTCCGTCAAGCCGAGGTTCCCCAGTTGCGTGTGGTTGACGTTCTGGGGCACCTCCGGCGCCGGCCAGCACGTCACCCTCTCTCCCGGGTCGCCCTGGCGGCACCGTGGCAGCGTATCGCGCGTGTTATAGAAGTGCACCACTTCCTTCAGCGACTTCAGGTAGCCGTTGTGCATGTAAGCCTTCACGAACCCCGGATAAGGCCGCATATCCACGTTCCGCGCAGTCGCCACTTGAAACTTGCCCATAAACGCCGGAGCGTATTGCGCCCACTCCTTGTAGTTGGGGTCCTGATCGGGATTCGCAAGAAACGCGCCGACGCCGAAATCCGGAATGTGCGCCGCCGGGATTTCCGGGTTTGTCGGAATTCCCAGGTTGGACGCCGTGAAATCGGTAAACAGCGGTTCCTCGTCGCCGGCTGACCGGTGGCATTGGTCGCACTTCGCCTTCCCGTTGAACAGTTCCATCCCGGCCTGCTCTTCCGGCGTCAGTTTCACCTTCTTGGCGAGGTAGGCGTCGAATTTCGATGTGAACGGGCTCACCTCGTCGGATGCCTCGTTCACCGCGACCGATGTCGCAAACTCGTCGAACGCTCGCTTGACGGAGGCCCGCAGCGGCGGCGACAAGTTGAGACATGCGGTCCCGTGCGGGTCGCGATCGCAGTGCTGCCCTTGACCGTCCCACACAGTGTTGCAAACCTGTTCCGCATTGTTGGGCCAGGCGAAATCGAGCGCGCCAGCGCCCCAGACTTTCTCGAACAACGGCCGGTACGGCCTCTGCGACATGCGGTACACCACGCACGCGTAATCCCGAAAACCCATCTCATCCGGATCTACCGGCGGGTCCTCCGCCTGGGCCGTGGAGGGATTCGCCACTCGCAGTCCGGTGGCGCGCATATCCCAGAAGTTCCCGCCGACGAAGTCCTTCTGGTTCTTGTCGTAGTGCAGAATCGGCGCAAACGGTGCATAGCTGTAGCTCTGCGGTCTGCGTCCGCTGCGGCGGATGCGTACCGAACCGGGGTACGACACGATGGTTTCATTGATGACCGGGGAAGGACCCGTGAACCCCGTATCGGAGGTGTGGCACAGCACGCACGGCGTGTTGCGATTCACGGACAGGTTCCGGTCGTGCAGCAGCAGGTGGCCTAGGAGCTTGTTCTGCTGGTAAGGGTCGAGCGAATTCATGCTCGCTCGCATCTGTGCGAGGGCGTCCTGTTCGTGACGATCAATTCTTTGCAGCGCGGCATCCAACTGATGCAGCCCGTCTGCGGAAACGTTGCGGTTCGCGGACCCCGATCGTGGATTCGTGCGGCTTGCCTGCTGGGCGCCCAGCACCAGCGCCAGCACTCCGATTGCGGTTGCCAGGACGTAGCTCTTTCGGCCCATGTGGAACCTCCGCCGGAATTCGACCCATTGTGGCGCTTCGCCGTTCGATGCCGCTGTCGCTTATGAAACAGTGGCAGCGGGGGGAGATTCCGTGCCGTAACTGTCCGCACCTTCATTCGAATGATTGGTTAGGTGGCGCAGGCCTCCCGGCCTGCGCTGGGCAGGCCAGGAGGCCTACCCTACTCGGCGCAAGGCGATACGATAGGTTGCGCATGCGTCATTTCTGGTTGATCGGTTTATTGGCCCTTCCCCTGTTTGCGCAGGATCTTCCACCGGACGCCGTGGAAGCGGTAGTCACCACGGAAATGGGCACGTTTCGCTTCGAGTTCGCCCCCGATAAAGCGCCGAAGCACGTGGCGCAGTTCATCAGGCTCGCGAAGGAAGGCTACTACGACGGCAGCGCGTTCTTTCGCGTGGTGGCGAACGGGATGATCCAGGGCGGCGATCCGCTGTTGAAGGATCCCAAAACGCCGCGGAATCTCTGGGGTACCGGCGGGTTGAACCTGCTGCCCGCCGAGATCAGCGATCTCAAGCACGAGCGCGGCGTGGTTTCCACCGTGCGCATCCCCAACAAAAAGGATAGCGACGGCAGCCAGTTCTTCGTCTGCGTCTATCCACAGCCGCCGCTCGACGGCCAGTATTCCACGTTCGGCCGTGTCAACGAGGGCATGGACGTGGTCGAAAAGATCTCGCAGGTCCCGGTGGACACTCAGGGCGTCACGCAGAAGCCGGTGCGGATTCTCAAGATCACGATCGAGAAGAAAAAAGTCGAGCCGTTCGTCAACGCAAGCGTGGACGAGTTGCGCCGCACCGTCACCATGAAGACCACGCTGGGAACGCTGAAGATCAAAATGGAGCCGGATTGGGCGCCCGAGACGGTGCGGAACTTCCTGAAACTGGCGGAGACCGGCTGGTACAACGGCACGGTGCTCCACCGCCTCGTAAAAGGCTTCGTCGTGCAGGGCGGAATGGCCGAAGGACGCGCCGGCGGGCCGGCTCATCCCGCCGATCGCTGGGTCAAGCCAATAAAGGGCGAATTCCGGAACGATGTGAAGCACGTGCGCGGGATTGTCTCGATGGCGCGCGGAGACGACCCGGATTCCGCCACCACGTCGTTCTTCCTGGTGCTTGGCGACTCGCCGCACCTGGACGGCAAGTATGCCGCGTTCGGACGGATTGTGGAAGGCATGGAAGTGCTCGACGCGTTCGAGAAGGAAGACGTCGATGGGGAAACACCCAAGCGGCATCTGGAACTGATCGAGGCGACCGTCGATCCGAAGTAACCGGCTTACTCGTGCCGGAGCGCGATCCAACGGATCGACTCGGGTCGCTCGCCTCGCGGGGAGATAGGAGGCCAGCAGCACCGCCACAACCAGCACGCCCGAACCGCAGACGAATGCGACGCCATCGGCCGGCCGCACTCCGAACAACAGCTTCTCGAGGACGCGCGTCGATGCCCATGCGCCAGGCAGACCGAGTCCGATACCTGCCGCAGTCAGTCCCAAACCCCGCCCGAGCACCATCGCGAGCACGTCGCGGTGTTTCGCGCCGAGGGCCATGCGGATGCCGATTTCATGCGTTCTGCGGGAAACCGCGTAGTCCACCGTGCCGTACACACCGATGGCCGACACGGCCAGCGCCAATAGCGCAAACCCCGTGACCAGCAGCATGTAGAACCGTGGAACCGCCACTGAGTCCGATAGCATGTTCTCCAGCGAATCAAACTCACCGATGATCATGCGCTGATTCCACCCACGCATCTCTTTTCGGACCGCGCCGGCCAAGCTCATGGGTGGCACTGCGGTCCTCACCAGCACTTGCACACCGTTATTCCAACTCGACTGGGTATTGGCGAAGTAGACCGCCGGCATCGGGTCCCCCGCCACCCCGAAGCCCTTCACGTTCCCCACTACCCCGATCACAGTCGCCCACTCCGGAGTGCCCCAGCGCACGTGTTTCCCGAGGGGATCCTCGTCCGGAAAGTCGCGCCGCGCGAGCGCCTGGTTGATCACCGCCACCTTCGGCGCCTCTCTGCCATCCGCCGTTGTGAAGACGCGGCCGCGTTGAATGGTTATGCCGGCGGCCCGGAAAAACTGGGGTGTCGCCACCATCAGCCCGGTATCGCGAGGACTGCCGTCTCCCTTTGGGCGCCCTTCGATTTCGAAGCAGCCACCGCACGACGTTGCGGCCGGCTCTTGCGGGAACGCCGTCGCTGCGCCCGCCGCCTGCACTCCCGGCAGGGCGCGCAGCCGTTCCAGCAGATCGTCGATATGCCGGTTCACATACGCGGGCAGTTCCACTCCAAGGACGCCCTCCGGACGGAACCCCAAAGGCACGCTCACCCGCATCACGAAACTGCGCAGCAGCAGCCCGCCGCTGATGAGCAGCATCACCGCAAGCGCAATTTGAGCTGCGGCCAGCACACTGCGGCCGCGGTTCCCGGCGAAATCCCCGGCGCCCGGCGCGCCGGGCCCTTCTTTCAGCCAGTTGCCCAGGTCGGGCTGGGAAGCCCGCAAGGCCGGAGCCAGGCCGAACAGGATTCCGGTAACGACGGTCGCCAGCAGGGAATAGAACAACACGGAGCCATCGATTGCCGCCTCTTGAATGCGCGGCAACCGAATTGGATCGAGCGCCACAAAGGCGCGCACCAGCCAGAATGCCGCGGCGATACCCAGCGCTCCTCCGGCCAGAGCCAGCAGCAGGCTCTCGGTGAGCAGGCAGCGGCCCACGCGCCAGCGGCCGGCGCCGAGAGCGAGGCGCAGCGCCAACTCGCGGCGGCGGCCCGTGACCCGGACCAGCAGGAGGTTCGCCACGTTGGCGCACGCGATCAGCAGCAGACAGCCGACCGCGCCCAGCAGCACCAGCAGCGCCCGTCGCGCGTCACCTACCGTCTGCTCCAGCAGCGGCACTACATTGGCGCCGATTCCCCGGTTCTCCGCCGGATGGGCTTGTTGCAGCCGCGCCGCGATCGCCCGCATGTCACGCTGCGTCTGCGTGACGGTGGCGCCCGTCTTCAATCTCGCGATCACCCGCAGTTCGTGCTCATCGTGCCGCGAGGGGTCGGGCGCAAAAGGAAACCAAAACTCCGAGCCGGCCGGAAAGGCGAACCCGCGAGGCATGATGCCGGCAACGGTGTAGCTCTCGCGATCGAACTGCACGCGCTTGCCGATGAGATTGCGGTCCCCGCCCAGCCGCTGCCAGAATCCATAGGATAAGACGGCCACCGGCGATGCGACCCGGCGCTGGTCTTCAGGCGCGAAGGTCCGGCCCAGCACCGGCTGAACGCCCAGCGCCGCGAAAAACTCGTCGCTCACGCTGGCCCCCGTAATCATCACGGGTTCGCCGCCGGCCATCATGCGGACTCCGGCTCCCTGAAACACCGCCATCCGCTCGAACGACCGGCTCTGCTGCTTCCAAGCCTGAAAGTTATCGTAGGACACCACCACACGGTTCTCGCCGCGGGTCTCCCTTGTCTCCCAAACCATCATGAGCCGGGCCGGGTCGCGAAAAGGCATGGGCCGGAACAGCACCGCATTCACGACCGAGAATACGGCGGTGCTCGCTCCGATCCCCAATGCCATCGTAAGTACCGCGACCGCGGCGAATCCGGGGTTCTTCCGCAACCCGCGAACCGCGTACTTCAGATCAACGCCCCACGCCTCCAGCGGCGCCCAGCCCCACGCCTGCCGGCTGTCTTCCTGTAGCAACCCCCAATTCCCGAATCTCTTTCGGGCGGCCGGCGGACCGACTTCGGCGGCCGCCATCTCCAGGTGGAAACGCATCTCCTCTTCGAGGTCGCGTTCGAATTGCCGCCGGCGGAACAGCGCCGTCAGCCTGCGCCACAACTCACCGAGCCATTCCATAAATCGCCACTACGCCGGTTGAATCACGCGCGTGATCGCCCGCATCACTTTTTCAAACTCCGATATTTCGACGCCCAATTGCTTTTCGCCCGCGGGCGTAAGGCGGTAATAGCGCGCTCGCCGGTTGTTATCCGACTGGCCCCACTCGGCGATCACCCAACCCTTGATGAGCATCCGCTGTAATGCCGGATAGAGCGAGCCCTCTTCGACCTGAAGCACGGCTTCGGAGATTTGCCGGATGTGCTGGGCGATACCATACCCATGCATCGGTCCGAGAGCCAGGGTTTTGAGGATGAGCATGTACAGCGTTCCGGGCGGGATTTCCGTCCGCGAAGTAGCTTCCTTTCGCTCCATAGTTTGGCTACTGGTAGTTTGAAAGCGAAGGCCGATCCTGTCAAGTAATTTCAGTTCCGGTTGTCCGATTACTGTCCGCGCTTTCCCACGGACGAACAGCTGGGCCCCCTTTTCTTGCTTATCCATAGCGTGAAATGCTGGCATTCGGATTGCATATCCGGGACTTCGATCTCTTCGGAACGTGGGCAGGCCAGGAGGCCTACCCCACAAGGAGGAAACCCGATGCGAGGCATCATCCAGGACATACGGTACGCGGTTCGCGTTTCTCTGAAGAGTCCCGCGTTCACGCTGGTTGCGATCCTGACACTGGCGATCGGAATCGCCGCCAACACCACAGTCTTCAGCTGGATCGATGGCGTCCTGTTACGGCCCATCCCTGGAGCAGTCGGGGGATCGTCGCTTGCCTCGTTCGAAACGGTGGCTCCCAGTGGCGAGTTCGTCACCACCTCCTACGAGGACTACCGCGATTACCGCGATCACCTGACGTTGTTGGACGGGCTGGCGGTGGCGCAGCCCCGGGCGCTGAGCCTGGGAGAAGGCGAGCGGCTGGAACGCGTGTGGGGCGAACTGGTCTCGGGCAATTACTTCGCGGTGCTGGGGGTCAAGCCCATTCTGGGGCGCGTCTTTTCGCCTGACGAGTACGGCGACCGGCAGGGCGGTTATCCGGTAGCGGTGCTGGGCTACGGATTGTGGCAGCGCCAGTTCAACGGCGACCGCGGGGTAATCGGCCGGACGGTCCGCGTGAACCGGCAGCGGCTGACCATTATCGGCGTGGCGCCGGAGCAGTTCCACGGCATCATCCCCGGGATCGCCTTCGAGATCTGGGCGCCGGCCATGATGGGGACGCAGTTGAACCTCATGCCGGACTGGATGATGAAGGATCGACAGACGCGGAGTTTCCTGACGGTGGCCCGGTTGAAGCCGGGGGTCACGCTGGCGCAGGCCCGCGCCGAAATCGCGGCCCTCGGACGCGAACTGGCGAGGCAGCATCCCGATACCAACAAGGGAATCAGCGCGACCGTGCTACCCATCTGGCAGGGGCACTTCGGGACGCAAACCTTCCTGCTCTGGCCGCTTCAGATCCTGATGGCGGTTTGTTGCCTGGTACTTCTTATCGTGTGCGCCAATGTTGCCAACCTGCTCCTGGCGCGCGCCACGGCACGGCAGAAGGAGTTCAGCCTCCGCATGGCGCTGGGAGCGCCGCGCTCCCGGCTGGTCCGGCAATTACTGACGGAGAGCCTGCTGCTGGCCTTCGCGGGCGGCGCGGTGGCGGTCCCGCTGGCGCTGTGGATGGGCGATGCCCTGGGCTATCTGGTGCCGCCGACCGCCTTTCCGATCATTCTGCACATCCGCTTGAATGCCGATATCCTGATCTTCACGACGCTGGCGTGTGTCGCGGCGTGTGTCCTCTCCGGGCTGGCGCCGGCGTGGCATACGGGACGCGCCGAACTGAGCCGTGCACTGGCCGAGGGCGGCCGCAGCGGATCGTCCGGAGCGGCTTCGCAACGCATGCGCGGGCTTCTCGTCGCCTCGGAAGTGGCGCTGGCGCTGGTCGCCATCATCGGAGCCGGCTTGTTCGCGCGCAGCTTCCAGCTCGCTCAGAAGATCAGTCCTGGTTTCGAACCGAACCACGTGCTGGTGTCGAATCTTTACCTGGCCACCGCCGGATATTCCGTCGAGAACCGGAAGCTCTTCTGCCAAAGGCTGCGCGACCGCATCACCTCGCAACCCGGAGTGCAGGCCGCGACCTACGCAGACATGATTCCCCTGGGTTTCTCTCCCGGCCCCTGGGAGGATTTGCAGATCGAGGGATACGTTCCCAACCCGGCCGAAAACATGAAGATCTACCGCAACATCGTGGCGCCGGGATACTTCGACCTGATGCGCATCCCGCTGCGGGAGGGCCGCGACTTCACGGAGCAGGACGATCTGAAATCCAACCCGGTGATGATCGTCAGCCAGGCCTTTGTCCGGCGGTTCATACGAACCGGAACGCCCATCGGCCGGCGCGTGCACGGCTGGGGGAAGTGGTTCACCGTGGTGGGCGTGGCGGCGGACAGCAAATACCACCAGATGAATGAGGCGCCGCAGCCCTATTTTTACGTGCCGTTCCGGCAAGTGTACCGCGCAGACCTGGATATTTCGTTTTATGTGCGAGTGGCGGGCGATCCGTCCCGCGCAGTGAGCCTGCTCCGGCGCGAAGTGCAGGAGATGGACCCGGCGGTCGGGATGTTCGACGCCATGCCGCTCACGGAATTCATCGGCGCTTCGCTGTTCGCGCAGAAGGTGGCGGCCTCTTTGCTGGGCGTGCTCGGCCTGATCGCGCTGGTGATGGCGGCGGCCGGGCTGTACAGCGTGATGGCATATGCGATTACGCAGAGAACCCGGGAGATCGGCGTCCGCATGGCGCTCGGGGCCAAGTCGCACGACGTCGTCCTCATGGTGCTGCGGCAGGGCATGTTGATGACGCTGGCGGGGCTGGCGGCCGGAACCTTGACGGCAATTGCGGTCACGCGCCTGGCCTCGCGGGCTCTCATCGACGTCAGCGCCACCGACCCGGTGGTTTTCGGAGGCGCGGCTCTGTTCCTGGCGGCGGTAGCGGCGGTTGCTTGCCTGATCCCCGCGCGCCGCGCCACGCGAATCGACCCGAACATAGCCCTGCACTGGCAGTGAGAGGACTACCGGCTCTTCCCGTCTTCGCGGAAAAAGTCATTGAGTTCTTTGCCGGAAACCGAGCCCTCGAAACCGGCGAAGCTGCCGTCCTTGGCGATCGCCTTTGCGGCGTGGATGAAGCCGGTCCAGGCGGCGCGCGCGAGTGCGGAGCCGACGCTCACGCGGCGCACCCCCATTTCAGCGAGATCGGCAAGGCGCAACCCGGCGTTCCGGTGCATGATGACGTTCACCGGCTTCGGTCCGGCAGCGGCCACAATCGCCTGGATGTCCTCCCTGGTTTGAGCCCCCGGCGCGTAAAGCACATCGGCACCCGCGACGGCATAGCATTCGAGCCGCCGGATCGATTCGCGGAGCGGGTCGGGATGCCCCACCAGGTAGCATTCGGCCCGGGCCGTCAGCAGCACGCCGGCCCCGGTGGCATCGATGGCAGCGCGGGCCGCGCGGATGCGCTCAACCGCCTGCGGCAGGTCGTAGAGAGGGTGGATGGGACTGCCGGTCGAGTCTTCGATCGACAGGCCGGAGACACCGGTTTCCACACACCGCCGGACGTTTTCGGCCACGCCCTCCGCTTCCTCGGCGTACCCGGATTTGAAATCGGCGTTGACCGGCAGATCGACAGCGGAGACGATCTCCGCGATGTGGCCCAGCATCTGGTCGCGTTCGACGGCCCAGTCCTCGTCGGGCAGGCCGCGCGAAAATGCGAAACCGGAACTCGTGGTGGCGAGCGCCGGGAAGCCCAGTTGCCGCAAGTAGCGTGCCGACCCGATGTCCCAAGGATTGGGAATGGCGAAGCAACCGCTTTCATGGAGCATCCGGAAGGCCATGCGGCGCGGTTCCACATTAGAGATGGCCATTCCAGGGAGCTTACCACGGCGGATCGCCCTATACTGATCTGTATGCGAATTGCGGCGCTGCTTTTGTTGTTCGCGCTCCCGGGCCTGGCCCAGGAACGCGTGGACCTGGAAGTTGTTAACCGGATCAAGACGGAAGCCTTCGATCACTCGAAGGTGATGGACCACCTCTATCAGATGACGGAGGTCCATGGACCACGGCTGACCTGGTCGAGCGGGTTCCAGGATGCGGCCGACTGGGCCGCTGCCGAACTCAAACGCATGGGCATTCAGAATGTGCACCTGGAGAAATGGGCTCCCGGCGGCCGCAACTGGACGCTGCAACACTCTTCCGTGGAACTGATCGAGCCGCAGTACCAGGAACTGACGGCGGCGCCGCTGGCGTGGAGTTCGTCCACCAACGGTCCGGTGACAGGCGAATTGGTGCTGGCGCCGTTCAAAGGGTCTTTCCGCGCCGGACCGAAGAAATACCGCGAAGAACTGGCGGCGTATCAGTCGAAGTGGGCGGGAAAGCTGCGCGGCAAAATCGTGCTGCTGACTGAGCCGCACGTTCCACAACCGCAGACCGGCGCTCAGTTCCGGCGGTATACGGCAGCCGAACTGGCCGATATGGCGAACGCGCCGGAACCTTCACGGAAGCTCACCGCGAAGACTCTCGACGAGTTGGACTGGCCGGAAAACGCGGAGGAACTACGCACCTTCTTCTCCAGCCTGCCGAATTCCCTGATGGAGCAGTTGTACGACCTGTACGATGAGGCGGTGGCGGAACGCGCGCGCTTCCTGGCGAAGGAGGGAGTCGCGGGGGTGCTGCTCGGGGATGAGCGGGCCCACGAGGGAATGGCGTTCGCGGAAGCCGCCGGGGCTTTCAAGAGCGCGGATACTTTGGCGCCGCCGACCTTCGTCGTGACGGCGGAGCAGTACGACCGCATCGCGCGGGCCGTCGAAAAGAAACTGCCGGCTCAGGTCCGCCTGAACCTCAAAGCGACCGTCGGCGACCGCGACACCGAGGGGATGAACATCATCGGTGAGATCCCCGGCGGCGCGAAGCGCGATGAAGTCGTCATGGTCGGGGCCCATTTCGATTCCTGGCATTCGGGGACGGGCGCCACCGATAACGGCGCCGGCAGCGCCGTCATGATGGAGGTGATGCGGATCCTCCAGACACTCCACCTGAAACTCGACCGCACCGTACGGATCGGGCTATGGGGCGGCGAAGAAGAGGGCCTGTTCGGCTCGCGAGCGTACGTAAAAGAGCACCTTGCCGATGCGAAGACGATGAAGACGACGGGTGAATTTCCGAAATTCTCCGGCTACTTCAACCTGGACAACGGCAGCGGCAAAATCCGCGGCGTGTACCTGCAGGGGAACGATGCGATGCGTCCGGTGTTCGAATCGTGGCTGGCGCCGTTCCGCGACCTCGGTGTCAGTACGCTCACCATCCGAAATACGGGCGGCACGGACCATCTGTCGTTCGATGCGGTCGGCCTGCCCGGGTTCCAGTTCATACAGGACCCACTGGATTATGGGACCATCACGCACCATTCGGACATGGATACTTACGACCACGCAGTCGCGGCGGACCTCATGCAGGCGTCCGCGGTGATCGCCGCGGTGGTGTACGAGGCGGCGAACCGGCCTGCGATGCTCCCGCGGCGCGAGCAACCCAAGCCGGAATAAGGTCTTGAATTGTCGGCCGAAGCGCAGTAAGATCAACAGATTCATTTGTCCCGGAAACCCTCCGGAGGTATCGAGATGCCCGCCGCTAGAATCCTGGTTGTAGATGACGAACCCGACATTGTTCACGTTGTTTCGCGGGCCCTCTCGAAAAGGGGATTCGATGTGCTTTCCGCGCTGGACCCCGCGGCGGCGCTGAGTATCGTTAGAGAAATCGCCGAGGGCAGGGGTTCGCCCATCAACCTGATCCTTTCCGACGTGATGATGCCCCGGATGAGCGGGCCGGAACTCGTCGCCGAAGTGCAGCGACTCTCGCCTTCGACGACGGCGCTCTTCATCTCCGGATACAGTTGCGAAGGGATCCTCCCCGCGCGGGCGCATTTCCTGGGCAAGCCGTTCACGATGCAGATGCTCGTCTCCAAAGTCGGCGAGCTTCTCGAAAACACCAACCGCGGCGCCGGCGCGTAGGAAAAGTGGCGCAGGCCTCCCGGCCTGCGCGGTTCTAATCTCTGACAGTGATTACCGGGTCGCCGGCTTTCTGCCCGCGTCCAGGTGATCGAAATTCAGGATCGCGTTGAACACCAGGAAGTAGCTGCCCTTGGTCTCCGCCCGCCAGAACGGGTTGTTCGAGAAAAGCACCACGTGACCTTCGCCGTACGGCGAATCGATCACGGCGGCGTGCTGCGCCAGTTCCGTGCCGTTGTCCAGCAGGCCCGACACCAGCAACTCGTTCGCATTGGCGTAGCGCAGGACTACCCGCGGCCGCGCGGCGGGCGGGATTACGTTGATCGCGTTTCGCAACTGTTCGTCGGTTACGGGCTGCGCCTCCCACTTTTCGGCGCTCGGCTCCTCGGGGATCGCCACGGGAGTCCGTCCCTGGGGCTCGTCCGGATCGTCGGCCGTCCCACGGCCGGTGGGGCGCTGATTGTCTTCCGCGCCGCCGCGCCTCCCGCCACCGCCGCCGCCCGCCAGGTTCGATACATTGAACACCGGAGGATTCGCCGCGAAAATCGCGAGATTATCGGCGTAGCCGTAGGCGATCGGGCTGGCCGCGTCCACCATCTTGGAGCGCACCGCGGACCCGGTCACCTTCAGCCGCTGCGTGGGCGCGATGGAGACGCCCGGCGTGAAGCCGAACGCCACCGCGAAATTCGTCGTGTCGTTGGCGGTGATGAGCAGACCGCCCTTACGGACGAATTCCTGCAGGTGGTCCAGGCCTTCCCACCCCAGGCCGGGCCGCATGTCGTCGGTGCTGTCGATCTTGCCGATGTTCGGCGTCAGCGCCGTAGTCTTCCACGGAAGCGGGTTGCCATACATTGGCATGCCGCCGATGATCGTCTGCGGATTTCCGCGGACACCGGGCGCGAAAACGACCACGTCGTATTTCGAGCGGAGGTCGCTGTCTTTCGCGACGGCCTGGGTGCTGATGTACGTGTAGGGGATCTGCAGGCGATCGAACTCCAGCCGCCACCAGCCCTCCGACTGCGTGCTCAGCCACGTGTGCATGATGCCGATCCGGGCCGCGCGCACCGGGTGCGTCTTCACCGAAGGCGCGGCGGCGACGGCGTAGGCGTGGAAACCGAGTTCCTGGCCTGCCTTCGCCAGCACATCGCGCTCCACACCCTGAATCACGAAGGAGCCGCGGTTGAACTTGCGGCCGGCCGCCTCGAAGGGCTCCTCGGCTGCTTCAAAGCCGGCGTCGCGCAGGCGATAGCGAAGGGTCATCAGCGCGCTATCGGCGTTGTGGTTCACCAGGAAGACGGCGCCGGTCCCTTCCACGCCGCCCGTCGCTTCGACCGGACCTTCCACGCGCGTCATCTTCGCGTCGAGCACCTTGGCGTCGGTCACCCTCGCGACCTGCACGTTGCCGAGTTCGCCAAAGGTCCAGCCGGTGTCGTCATAGATGCTCTTCTGGGGATCGTTCGGCGCCCAGTACTGGTAATCGAGCAGCGTGTCGGCAATGCGGCTGTAGGGCTGGTCCATCCGAACCACATAAGTTCCCGCGGGGAAAGTGCGGGGTTGGGGCGCCGGCTTCGCGGCAGGCTTCGCGGCATCGGACGATTCGGCTGCGCCTCCGCGACCGCCCTGTCCCGCGCGCGGTTTGCGGGCAGGCATGGTCACCGTGAAGGGCGCGGCGGCTCGTGAAATCTCGCAGCCCTGGTCCTGAAGCATGCGGAGTAGATCGGCCTGCGCTCCGGGGCGCGGGTCGTCCGCCGTGAAGACATACGCGGCGGGGCCTTCGGTGCGCGGCTTCTCAATCGAGCGCTTAGCCTTCAAGTAGAAGTTGTGCAGGAAAAGCTTGTTGTTGGAAGCGAAGTACGAAAGGGCCGTCAGTACGCCCGTCTCTTCGTAATTATTGTTGTTGCGCTGCGACCACTTGGCCTTGGGGAGCGGCGGGTTCTGCCTGAACCAGGTGCGCGCGTATTCGCCGGGGCGGAGCGTGCGCTCTTCGGTATCGGCGCCGCCGTTGCCGAACGTCTCGTACAGCCGGCTGATGCCGTTATGCATGGCGGCGATGAACATCAGGTAGCTGGGCGACCAGGTGTCGAACGTCCCGTGGGTGAACACGCCGGGCATCCCGAATTTGGTCATCTCGGAGACGTTGTCCCACCCCAGCATCTGCCATTCATCGGCCAGGATCGGGTCGATCCAGGCGTTATAGGGGCCGTCGCCCACGGTGTTGTCGTAGAGGTACGGGACGGATTCGTGCAGGTCGTGTAGAACCTGCGCCTTCCAGCCCACGAACGTTTTGAGCACGGTCCGGGTCAACTGCAGGGTGAGCCCCATCGAATCGCGGTTGTTGTCGTGCGCCACGTAGTGGCCCCAATAGACGAGGTTAGGAAACTGCTTGCCGGGGTTCTCGCGGTGCCATTTGTATATGTCCACCATCCGGTCGCGGCCGTCCACTTCGACCACCGGGGTGATCAGCGTGATCACGTTCTCGCGTATGTGCCGGATATACGTGCTCTCGTCCACGGCCAGCCGGTAGGCGAGCTCCATCAGGGCGGTGGGCGCACCGGTTTCGGGCGAATGAATCGTTCCGGTGATGTAGTAGACCGGGGTGGAGGCGGCGACGAGTTTGTCGGCCTCGGCATCGTCCATGTTGATCGTTCGGGGATCCGACAGCTTGGCCAGGCGGGCGCGATTCTCGTCGAGGTGGGCCAGCAGCTTTTCGTCCGCCACCGCGACCGCGATCATCTCGCGGCCTTCCTCGCTCTTCCCGATGCTGTAAACCTTCACCCGCGGGCTGGCCTTCTCCAGCATCCGCATGTAACGATAGACATCCTCGGCGTAGGGCAGGATGCCCGGCGCTCCGGAGACGTCGCCCAGCACTGCCTTGGGGGTCGGGACCGTCTTCGAAGCAGGAAGATAATCGGTCAGCGGCGAATTGAAGAAAGGCTCCGTCGTGTACTCGCGGATCTTCCGCGTGTACTCCTCGTCCACCGGCTGGTTGGCATCGCGCCCCGGCTTGAGCAGCACACCGGCACTCTGAGCGAACAGGGGTAGCGCAACCATCGCCGACGCAAAACACCAAAGCATTCGCATTAGAAGTGAATATACCGCAAGTACGGACTAGAATAATCGTTCCATCAGGGTTGCCAGAACGCCGCTATCGACAACTCCGGTGTGCAGCGTGCGCAAATCCGAATACCGCCACCGGGCGGCGCCGTCCTCGACGCAGTAGAACAGCAGTTGCGTACGGATCTCGAAGCGGTCCAGCATTTGCTGGTTGTACGTTCGGATCTCGCCCTCCAGCACGTATGGGATGAGAAACTTTTCCGTGGATACCAGTTCGTGCGGAGCTTCGAACGCAAGCTGCATCTCACGCCCCTGCGCGCTGATCTGGAACAGGTTGACCCCGCGGGTTCGGAACGTCTCGGGGTTGTACAGCGGCGGCGACAGTTCCAATGACGCGTGAGTGAGCCGGCTGTTCACGCGGGCGGCGAATTCCGCGCAGATCGCGTGCAACTCGCCCGCGCCCCGGCGCCGCAGCGTATCGGTATCGGCCGGATGCACGGTGAACAGTTCCGTCCTCCGGGCCGCATCGATCTGCCGCGCCAGCCTGGCAATCAATTCGTCGTGTGGCATAGCGGGTGGATCGCCTATTGTAAAGCGGCGAGGCGCCCAATTTCCAGCGCGGCCCGCGAAAGGCGCCGGGTTATTATTAGTAAATGACGACCGCCCTTCCTCCTGTAGATCTCACCGCCCAGGCTGCAATGGACCTGGAGCGAGACTACCTTTTGCAGAATTATGCCCGCTATCCGCTCGTACTCGCGCGCGGAAAGGGGTGCCACGTGTACGACACGGAGGGCCGCCGTTATCTCGATTTCATCAGCGGAATCGGAGTAAACGCGCTGGGGCACGCGCACCCGCGCATCGTGAAAGTCATTCGCGAGCAGTCGGCGCTGCTGATTCACAGCTCGAACCTTTACTACCACCAGTACCAGGGCCCGCTGGCCAAACGGCTGGTTGAGATGAGCGGCCTGGCGCGCGCCTTTTTCGCCAACACCGGCACCGAAGCGGTGGAAGGGGCGCTGAAAATGGCGCACTCCCACGGGCGCGGCTTACATCCGGACAAGTTCGAACTGATCGCGCTCGAGAACGGCTTCCACGGGCGTAGCATGGGCGCGCTCTCCGTCACCGGGCAGGAGAAGTACCGGCGCGATTTCGAGCCGCTGATTCCCGGGGTGAAGTTCGTTCCCGCGAACGACACCGCGGCCCTCGAAGCGGCGTTCAGCGACCGTACAGCCGGAATGATTCTGGAGATGATTCAGGGCGAGGGCGGCATCAATCCCCTGACTCAGGAGTACGTGGCGCGCGCCCGCGAACTGGCGGACCGCCACAATGCCCTGATTATCGCCGACGAAACGCAATGCGGCGTCGGGCGGCCCGGGACGTATTTTGCGTACCAGCGTTCCGCGCCCGTGATCCTTCCGGATATCGTGGTGGCGGCGAAACCCGTGGCCTGCGGACTCCCTCTCGGCTTCATCCTGGCGAACGAAAAAGCCGCCGCGGCGATCAAGCCCGGGATGCACGGCACCACCTTCGGCGGCGGGCCGCTGGCCTGCCGCGTGGGGCTGGAGTTCCTGACGATTTTGGATGAACTGCTCCCCGCGATCGAGCGGGTGGGCGGCTACTTCCACGTCACCCTGAACGAACTCGCGCGCAAGCACGAGGTCATTAAAGAGGTTCGCGGCTTCGGCCTGATGCTGGGGGTCGAACTGGCCGTGCCCGGCAAACAGTTGGTCCTGGACGCCATGGCGGACGGCCTCCTGATCAATTGCACGCACGAAACCGTGCTTCGCTTCCTGCCTCCATATATCGTCACCGAAAAGGAAGTGGACCAGGCGCTGAAAATCGTGGGCAAGCTGATCGGCAAGCTGAAAGCGTAATCCGCGGGTCAGGCGCTCATCGACTGCACTTCGCGAAGCCGCCGCTCCAGGTAGCGATGCTCGCTCTGGTTCGTGACCAGTTCCAGGGCGCGCGTGTATGCTTCGGCGGCTTCCGGGCGGCGTCCCATCCGCCGCAGCAGGTCGGCGCGGGCGGAATAGAGCAGGTGATAACCCTTGAGTTCGCCTGTCGCGCCGATCGCATCCACAATCGCAAGTGCGGCCTCGGGACCGCGCGCCATCGCAACGGCGACCGCCCGGTTCAGCGCGACAACGGGCGAAGGCTGAAGCCGCTCGAGAACGTCGTAGAGCAATAAAATCTCGCGCCAATCGGTGTCTTCCGGCCGTGCCGCGCGGCAGTGCACCGCCGCGATGGCAGCCTGAATCGCGTACGGTCCCGGCTGTCCCCCGGCGAGGGCTTCCCGTACCAGCGGCAGCGCTTCTTCGATCTGCTGCCGGTTCCAGAGAGTACGATCCTGCTCCTCGAGGACGACCAGGTCACCGGCCTGGTCCAGGCGGGCCGCGGCGCGCGCATCGTGAAGCAGCATCAGCGCCAGCAGGCCGTTCACCTCGGCGGGTAGCCGGGGCGCCACCAGGGTTTTCACAAGCCGGACGAGGCGGATTGCCTCCGCGCACAAATCGGTTCTTAAGTGAGGTCCGCCGCGGGTGCTGGCGTAGCCCTCGTTAAAGATCAGATAGATCGTGGTCAGCACGGCGTCGAGTCGCTCCGGCAGTTCGGAAGCGTTCGGGACGCGATAGGGAATGCCCGCGTCGCGGATCTTGCGCTTGGCCCGCACCAACCGTTGCGCCATGGTGGCCGTGGGGACGAGGAACGCGCGCGCGATCTCTTCCGTTTCCAGGCCGCCCAGCGTGCGCAGCGTGAGCGCCACCTGAGCTTCCGGGGCCAGCGCCGGATGGCAGCAGGTGAATATCAGACGAAGCCGCTCGTCGGGGATTTCGGGGTCGTCGTAGTCCGGCTCTTCCAGCGTTCGGAGGAACCCCGAGGCCGTGTACGATTCCAGACTGTCCCGGTGGCGAACCATCCGGCGGAGGTGGTCGATGGCCTTGTGCCGGGCCGTCTGGATGATCCACGCCTTCGGGAATTCGGGGATGCCGGACGCGCGCCACTGGTCCACGGCGGCCGCGAATGCCTCCTGCGCCGCTTCTTCGGCAATCTCGAAATCCCCCACCAGCCGGATCAAAGCCGCCACGATCCTTCCCCACTCGGCCCGGTAGAGCGCTTCGACCGCCTCGTTGGCATCCCTCTGCATCTATCAATGGTAAAAAAAAACTTCAGGAGGGGTGTCGATTTCGCGAAGCTCGGTTCGACATACCCATAGAGGGACAAAGTGCAATACATGCTGCTGATTTACCAGGAAGAGAAGGCCGTGCCGGACGCCGAGCGGGAACAGTGCTACCGGGATTCGGCGGAATTCGCCCGCCGGCTGTCCGCGAAAGGACAGTTTGTGGCCGCCGCACCTCTTCACCCGGCATCCACGGCCACCAGCGTCCGCGTGCGTGACGGCAAGCCGCTCATCACCGACGGGCCGTTCATCGAGACTCGCGAGCAACTCGGCGGCTTCTTCATCGTCGAAGCCGCGGACTTGGATGAGGCCCTGGATATCGCCCGGCGGCTGCCGCCCGCTAAGTGGGGAGGGGTGGAAGTCCGGCCCGTAATCGCTGTGCCGGGGCTGCCGGAAAATTCCACCCGCACTGTCGATTTCGCCGGCTCCCGTGCGACTGAATAACGGAGGAGGAACGAAAATGCCGAAATTCATGATGATTGTCAAAGCCAGCCCGGAGTCGGAAGCCGGCAAGATGCCGAGCGAAGAACTCCTGACCGCGATGGGGAAGTATAACGAAGAGTTCATGAAAGCCGGGGCGCTGGTGGATTTATCGGGGCTCCAGCCGACTTCGAAAGGCGCGCGGGTCCGGTTTTCGGGCGATAAACGCACCGTTATCGACGGACCCTTCGCCGAGACGAAGGACCTGATTGGCGGCTATTGGATCATCCGCGCCGCCTCGAAGCAGGAGGCAATCGATTGGGCCCTGCGCGCCCCCTGTCCGGGTGGGCATGAGGGTGAAATCGAAATCCGGCAGTTCTTCGAACTCGATGATTTTGCCCCCAGCCAAGCCGTGGACCGCGCGCGCGAACTGGGCCAGGAACTCGCAAACAGACACTAAGAGGACAAGCGATGCAGATCAATCCATATCTATTTTTCGACGGGCGCTGCGAAGAGGCGTTCAAGTTTTATGAAGCCTGCCTGGGGGGCAAGATCGAGGCCATGATTACCCATGCAGGCACACCGGCCGAGAGCCACGTTCCGGCGGAGTGGCGCGATAAAATCATGCACGCCCGGCTGGTGGTGGAAGGCCAGGCGCTGATGGCCTCCGATACGCCGCCGGGCAATCAGCAGCGCCCGCAAGGGTTTTCCGTGTCCATCGGGCTGAATGATCCCGCGCAAGCGGAAAGGATCTTCCAGGCGTTGGCTGAGAACGGCAAGGTGAACATGCCTATCCAGCAGACGTTCTGGGCGAGGCGTTTCGGCATGCTGGTGGACCGCTTCGGCGTGCCGTGGATGATCAACTGCGAGTGACGCAGCTCTCCGCCGGCTCACTCGAATCGTAAGCACGCCGCCGGTTCGGCCTGCGTAGCCCGCCACGCGGGTATCGCGCAGGCCAGCCCGGCTACGGCGCCCAGCAAAAGAGCTCCCACCGGAAGAATCACCGGGTCGCGCGCATTTCCGCTGGTCCAGTGGGCCAGCAGGCTGTTCAGTGCGAGCGCGAGCGCCACGCCCGCGGCCATGCCGGTCAATACGCTCCCCATCGTCGCGCGGTAGACCAGGCGCAGCACGTGGCCGCGCTGCGCACCCAAGGCCATGCGAATCCCGAGCTCGTTGGCGCGTTGGGCAGCCGTATAAGACACCACCGTAGAGTCCGGCGGCTGCCAGCGCCAGCGCCAGAATAGCGAACGCTCCAAAAATCCAGGCGGCCAGGTGTTCCCGCTGCCATTCGGGCTCGTCGGAGATCCGTCCGGATTGACCCTGGTCAACTGCGTGCGCAATGCGTAAACGAGCGGTAGCGGCGGCACCTCTGACCTGACCGGAATCTGGGTTGCCTGAAACATGCTGAGGATATAGGGGACGCGGGCTTGACCGGCTCGCGGATGCCGTCGTTTTTGCGTCCTGCACGATACCGACGATGGGTAGCCAGGCCTCGGCGATACCCGGCGCGCAGAGAACCGAGGGCGGGCGGTTTTCGATCCCCGGCAGCGTGACGGAGCGGCCGATCGCGTCGCCCGTTCGGGAAGCAGCGTTCCGTCAGCGCGCGGTCGATTACCACGAGTTGAGCGCCGGCCTGGTTCTCCGTTTCGTTCCAGATGCGGCGTCTTTCCGAGGACATCCGGGTTCGAAAAGTAGTAATCCCTCACCCGAGGAGCGGCAAGGTCAGCGCTTCATACCCCATGGCCGGCGCGCTGTCCACGACCGGCCCGGCGCAGTTGCCGCACCTGGTCTCCGTTCAGGTTGATGCCGGTGGTCGCTCCGGTGCCCGTAGCGGAGGTCCTGCAACAACGCGTCCTCCGCTTAGCCCGGCTCGAATGCCAGTTCGGTGGTGATCTCGATTGCCGGTTTCAGCGTCCGGTAGACCGGGCAGAAATCCGCGAAAATGCCGTGCACGCGCTCGGCGGTTTCCCGATGCTCCGGGGCTGCCTTGAGGTGCAGCACCACGTGAATGCGGCGGATGATCAGAACCCGGTCCTCCGTTTCCACTTCGCCCTTGGCTTCCGCCGTCAGTTTCCCGGCGGAGGCATCGATTCGACGCGCCTCCAGCGCGCCCCCAAAGGTGCCGGCCAGTCAACCCGCGGCGGCCGCGACGATGTAATCGAGCGTGGTGGCGTGCGGCTCGAGTACGTCGGGCGACACTCCGTAGTGCTCCGCCACCGCGCCGTGCACGCCGAAGAGCACGGGATCCGGCTCCGCGGGCAGCCACGCGCGGCGCAAGGGACCCTTGACGCGCTCGATCCGCACGCTCGAGACGTAGGTTGGATTCGCCATTCCGACCATGATACTCCCGGCGCCCCCGCGCAGTTCGCTCCTGGCGTGCTTACTTCATCTCTTCCATTCCGATTGCGCGGAGTTGTACTTTCTGCTTTCCGCCGGGGTCGATGCTGATCTCCTCGGCGCGGCCTTCGTATCTCCGCCGGAATTCCGGGTCTTGCCAGAGGTCGTCGTCCACGTCCTCCCAGGCCAGCAGTTTGTACTTGCCGGGCCGCAGCGCCGTGAAGCGGAAATGGCCGTCGTCGTCCACCTGCTGCTTCTCGGGGCGGGACTTCTCGTCCGAGGGAATTAACGTCACAATGGAACCTGCAAGAGGCTGCCCGCCGGCGTCCGAAACCGACCCCGCGATCTCGCCGGCATTCTTGCCGAGAACCATCTCGAATTGCGCCGAAGCAGAAATCAGGAAGTCATCCGGAGAGATTTCCTGGCCCCCGAGCTTCATTTCGCGGACGAAATAGCCCTCGGGGATTCCGCGCACGTTCACCACCTGGTAGCGGCCCGGCATCAACGGCTTGGGAAAGGCGAACCGGCCGGTTGCGTCCGCGCGCAGCTCCGATGTGAGATTGCTGCCCGCACGGGTGATCGATATTCGCACGCCCTGGAACTTCAAGGTTGTGCCGCCCTCGGCCACACTGATATGGCCGGCGACCTCCGGGGCGGCGCTCATCGCGAGCACCAGGCCCGCGGCATCTCCCGTTACCGTGATGCTTCCAGTGGCGTACGCCTCCGGTCCGCCGGAGTAGACGTTGGCGAAGGCCGTGTACCGGCCGGGTGTGGCGCTCAGGTCGAAGGTGTATTCCGGGGGTGCGGCCATCGCGTTCCCTCCGCCGAAGGGACCGCCGTCGACCGGCGACAGGTTAACCGATACGAGGGAGCCAGACGGCGCGCCCGCAACTTTTCCCCTGACGTGAACCGTAGCCGGCCGAGCCAGTTTCAGAATGCGAATCTCGATGCCATTGGCTTCCGCGCCCAGCCCCACCTCCACCGGAAGCGCCTGCTCCTGCGTCGCCGCGTTCGGATAATATGTCAGGACGGAAAAGGTGTTGGGCAATTCGCCATACCGGCTACTGGCTTCGGGTTTCTGATCGTACGCGCGCACCATGTAACGGCCCGGAGCAAGATTGGCAAAATGGTATTCGCCAGTGTCACTGGTTTCGGACACGGCATTGATCTGTTCCCACGACCTTCTACCCTGACGATAGACCTGCTTCGAGATCCATACACGCGCGCGGTCCACCGGCTCGCCGCTTTCGTCGAGGACCCGTCCCGTGATGACGCCTTGCGGCATCAGGCAAATTTCCGCATTCGTGACCCGGTCGTCCGCGCCGAGAGCCACAGCACGCCTGACCGGGCGGTCGAGGAATCCCGTGCGGCTTGCCGAGAGCCTGTACGTTCCCGGAGGGAGGTTCCAAAACTGAAATTTACCTTCGGAATCGGTATCCGCGGTCAGGCGGACTTGAGCGGCCGTCAATTGGACGAATGCCTTGCGGACCGGTGCGCCGGTGACCAGGTTGCGCACGTGACCCTGTATCGACCCTGCGCCCGGATTCGGTTGGGCTGCGAGCGTGCAGACCGAAAGGAACCCGGCCAGCCAGTGGGATCTCATCGGACCTCCATTGTAATCGGCGTAATCGGCCGCCGCGGAACGGTTCTCCTGAATCCTTACTACAAACCTCGACATCAAATATCTTGAAGTCGAGGGTATCCAATGAAGATCCTGGTATTCGCCGGAAGCATTCGCAAAGATTCTTTGAACCGAAAACTGGCGCGGGCTGCCGCCGCCAAACTGCGACAGGCGGGCTTCGAAGTCACCCTGGTCGATTTACGCCATTGCCCCATGCCTATCTACGACGGCGACCTCGAAGCGGCGGGCATGCCGCCGGAGGCGCGTGCCTTTCGTGACTTATTGAAGCGTCACGACTTGTTCGTGATCGCTTCGCCGGAATACAACGGATCGTTCAGCGGACTTCTGAAAAACGCGATCGACTGGGCATCGCGCGGCGTCGACGGCGATCGCCCGGGCGCGGTGTTTCGCGGAAAACGCGCCGCCCTGTTGAGCGCATCGCCGGGACAGGGCGGCGGCCGGCGCGGGCTGCGTCACACGCGCGAACTGCTGGAAATGCTCGGCATGGACGTGCTCCCGCTCCAGGTCAGCGTCGCTTCCGCGCACCAGGCCTTCGACGCGGATGGCGTGCTGACCGGGCCCGAAGGCGCCGCACAACTCGACCGACTGGCGGAGGCCCTGGCGCAATCCGCCAGTGTGGCCGCGTAAGACAGGAGGGCCCTGCTGCGCCGTTTCTTCCGCGACAACCGGTCAAGCCGATGTGGGCTAGACTGTGTGGAGGGCTGAATGAAGCGCGGCGCGAAAACTCCCGGACTCGACAGGATTGGAGTCGCGATCGACGGCGACCTACTGGAAAAATTCGACGAGTTGCTCAATCGTCGCGGATATCAGAACCGGTCCGAAGGGTTCCGCGACCTGATCCGCGCGGAACTGGCCGCCGAACGAGCGTCCCATCCCCAAACCCCGGTCGTCGGCACGGTGACGCTACTCTACGACCACCATGTCCGCCAGCTCAGCGACAAGCTGACCAATCTCCAGCACGACTTTCACAAGGCAATCCTCTCTACCCTGCACGTTCATTTGGACCATCACAATTGTCTGGAAGTGATCGTCATGCAGGGCACGGCTGCCCAGGTGCAGAAAGTCGCCGATCTGCTGATCGCCACTAAAGGCGTCAAGCACGGAAAACTGGTTCTAACTGCCGCCGGAGACGTTCGCTGAAGTACCAGTGATCGGACGGCGCCGGCGGCGCGGGGGCTTTCCCGCTCTTACCGGTGCGCCGGCCATCCCGCATTGTGCTACGATTTTTAGAATCGTGCTACGCTCAAGCGGAGCCCTGCGCCTGTTTAGGCGGTGGGGCCCGGCAGTTACCGGATTGCTGGCCGCGATCAGCGCGTTCGCGGATTGCACCGTGTCGGGCAGAGTCGTCGACGCGCAAGGCCGTGCGGTTCCCTTGGCGATTGTACGGTTGGAAACGGCATCGGGCTACTCGATTCGTGCGGACTCCGACAACCAGGGTCATTACGAATTTGCCGCGGTGCCGGACGGCACCTACAAACTGAAAGCCGAATCGCCGGGTCTGTCCAGTGCCGGTCAGACTCTCGCGGTCTCCGGCGCGCGGATGGTTCAGGACGTCGTCCTTTCTCAGTTTGCGCCCCAGCACCAGAGTATTGTGATCACGGCGAATTCAGTCGAGCCCGGAGTCGAGCTGCGTAACTCCGAAGCCTTCAACCGGACGTTGTTTACGCGCGACGACCAACTGCTTCAGCAACTGAACGCCGGGATCGACGCCGGCCAACACGAGGGAGGCGGAAAGTCGCTGGAGATCCGGCGATTCGGATTCAACCTGGATCACGGCGGTGTGAACGGCGGCCTCAAAGTGATGGTGGACGACGTCCAGCAGAACCAGGGAACGCAGGGCCACGGCCAGGGCTATCTGGGCGCCTTGAAGGCCTTGAGTCCGGAATTAATCGAAGACGTAACGGTCACGAATGGTCCGTTCAGCGCCGAATATGGCGATTTCAGCGGTCTCGGTGTGGTCCAAATCCATCAGCGTGAAGCCCTTCCGGAGGAGTACACGGTCCGGCTCGAAGGCGGGAATCTGGATACGGGCCGGGCATTTCTCGGATACAGCCCGGGCATGACGCACGCGGACGGGTACCTGGCCTATGAAGGCTCGTATACCGATGGCCCGTTTCAGAATCCGGGCCGGTACCGGCGCGACAATCTGAACGGAAACTACACGCGAGACCTGGGTTCGGGGAAGAAACTCGGGTTCCGCATACTCTTCGGACGCAACAATTTCTACGCGTCGGGGCAAGTTCCACTGGACCTGGTGAACGCCGGACTCCTCGATCGTTTCGGCTATATCGATCCCACGGACGGCGGCCGGGTGAAACTAAGCACGGTGGCGACCTACTTCAGCAAGACTCTGGCGAACGGCGGCGAATTCAAGGCGGATGGATTTGTGTCCCGCAGTCTCTTCGATCTCTACTCGAACTTCACGTTCTTTCTGAATGACCCGGTGCATGGAGACGCCTTCCAGCAACACGACTCGCGTTTACAACAGGGGCTGAACACCCAGTACACCCGCACTCACAAACTGGGCGCGGCCGGCGGTGTATTCGTCGCGGGCACCAACTTCCACGACAACGAAATCAATGTCGGCCTATATCCACGAACAGGACGGACGCCGACGGGTGTAACCACCCGGGCAAACGCCCACGTGACCAATGGCGCCGGCTACGCGCAGGAAACCCTCAGCTTACTGCGTGGCCGCCTGCTTCTGGGCGGCGGAGTACGTTTCGACGAGTTCCGCTTTGACGTAATCGACCGTGTCCACCCCGATCTCAGCGGAGTGGAGGCTGCCGGAAAGTGGCAGGGCAAGGGGAATGCCGCGTTCACTCCTTTGCCGAAATTGCCGTTGACATTCCATCTGAACTACGGCCGCGGGATCAATAGCGCCGACGCACGAGGCATAGTCCAGATGCCGGCCGCGCCGCGGTTGGCCACCACCGATTTCTACCAGTTCGGCACGTCCTCCAGTATGGGGCGGATCTCTCTCTCCACAGATGCGTTCCTCATCGACCATTCCAACGAACAGGTGTATGTGCCGGATGACGGTAGTTTCGAGTTCAAGGGGCCGAGCCGCGCGTACGGATATGAGGCGAAGGCCTCCATCTCGATCACCCGCCATCTCTCGCTCAATGGGGGATTAACGAAAATAGGGAACGCGTTTTTCAAAGGCGGCGATCACCGCGTCTACGTCGATAGCGCCCCGCACTTCGTTGCCGACGGCAGCCTCACCCTTGCCGGCTGGCACGGCTGGAGTGGATCGCTTCGGATGCGGGCGATCAATCATTACCGGTTGGACGGGGAGGATCCTTCGGTCGTGGCTACCGGACACACCGTCTTCGATCTCGGGCTCGCCAGAAAGATCCGGTCCGGAATGGAACTGAACCTCAGCCTCGATAATCTTACGAACCGCGACTACTACGAGACGCAAAACTACTTCGAATCGCGGGTGGATCCGATAAGTCCCGCCGTCTGGCGCATCCATGCGACACCCGGGTACCCGCTCACCGTCATTGCAGGCGTCACATTCCGGCTGCAGCGCAAGTGAATTCCGACCAGGCGTAAAATAGGGCTTGTGCGTTTACAGGTGAACTATCGGTAGCTCGCCCGCGGCCGGCCGCATCGCCTTCCGCTATCCCAACTTCCGCTTCTACATGACGGCGCGGTTTGTCTCCACGCTGGCGTCCGAAATGCAGGCCGTGGCGGTCGCCTGGCAGGTCTACGGCATCACGGGGCGTCCGCTGGACCTCGGCCTGGTCGGCCTTGCTCAGTTCCTTCCCGGCATCTTTCTCTTCCTTCTGGCGGGCCACACCGCCGACCGCTTGCCCCGGCGGCGCATTCTGATGGGCTGCTACGCGGGTTTCGCCGTGTGCTCCCTCCTGCTCCTCACGTTCACGCTGCACGGCGTGAAATCCGTATATCCGATTTATGCGGCGCTGCTGTGGAACGGCGTGGTGCGCTCGTTCAACGGTCCGGCGGCGCAGGCGTTTCTCCCGCTGCTGGTCCCCGAGGAGCATTTCCCCAACGCGGTCGCATGGGGCTCCTCCGTATTTCAATTCGCGATGGTGCTGGGCCCGATGGCCGGCGGCTTCATGTACGGCGTCAGCGGCAGTCCCGTGCCCGTATACCTCACGGCCGTCGTGGCATACGGCGGCGCTTTGGCGCTGATGGCCATGGTCCGGGTGCAAGGTCCGGAGCGCCCCAGGGGAACGGCATCGCTCAGCGCGGTGCTGGAAGGCTTGCGGTTCATCTGGAGAAACAAGCTGATGCTCGGCGCGATCAGCCTGGACCTCTTTGCCGTCCTGCTGGGCGGCGCGGTGGCCCTGCTGCCGGTCTATGCCAGCGAGATCCTCAAGGTCGGCGCCTATGGGCTCGGCATCTTGCGCGCGGCGCCGGGAGCGGGCGCAGTCATCATGGCCATCGTGGTGGCGCACTGGCCCATGCGGAGGCACGCCGGCGCAATCATGCTGTGGTGCGTGGCCGGGTTCGGCATCTTCACCATCGTTTTCGGGCTCTCCCACAGCATGCCGGTCGCGCTCACGGCGCTGCTGCTGGTGGGCGCGTGCGACATGGTGAGCGTCATCGTGCGCCACACCATCGTGCAACTGTGGACGCCCGATGCGATGCGCGGCCGCGTCAGCGCGGTCAATATGGTGTTCATCGGCGCCTCCAACGAGGTGGGCCAGTTCGAATCGGGCATCACGGCGCAGTGGCTGGGCACCGTGCCGGCGGTGATCGCGGGAGGCGTGGGCACTATCGTGATCGTCGCGCTGTGGGCCGCCCTG
The DNA here is from genome assembly GCA_963796485.1 of Bryobacterales bacterium. Taxonomy (GTDB): domain Bacteria; phylum Acidobacteriota; class Terriglobia; order Bryobacterales; family Bryobacteraceae; genus CAWCDJ01. Next base: position 26,800 of record CAWCLV010000001.1, on the reverse strand, counting down.
TTCCCCGCGCTGCGGCAGGTGGATCAACTGGCCGCTCACCCCCAAAAAGGCCTGGCTGTCTCCTGATGCGAAGTTTCGCACGACTGCGCCGGCCAGACCGGTGCGCCGTGAGACATCAACGGCCTTTGCCGTTCCTCATCCGAAACGACACCTTCTTAAGTCGGCCGGCCGGCAATCCGCATCAACTCTTTAGCGAGGAGCGAGCAAGGGCGATCTCGAAATCGCGATGATGGAGCGATTGTAGCCCGCCCGACTCGGCGCCGGTCGCGACGATCATGAGTGAGAAAATCCTATACGGAGCAAACGAGTGGGCGCTCAGTCTCCTGTTTCTCGCGGTGTTGGTGGCCGCAGGCGAGGTGGGATTCCGTTTCGGACGTAAGCCGCGCCTACGGACTTCGACGGAGGCGACATCACAAATCCTCACCGTGGAGGCCGGTATTCTCGGTGTACTCGGGCTGCTGCTCGGGTTCACCATGTCGATGGCCGTGACCCGCTTCGATGTTCGAAAGCAGCTTGTGCTCGAAGAAGCCCAGGCAATCGGGACCTCCTGGTTGCGTACCCAGCTTTTGCCGCCGGCGGAAGGCAAGGAAATAGCCGGCCTTCTGTCCGCATACACGGACACCCGGGTTGCCCCGAATGACGGTCGTGATATTTACCAACAGATCCTGGCCGCAAGGCAGGAATCAGCCCGCCTGCAGAGCGCGATCTGGGAGCGGGCCGTCGCCTACGCCCATAGGGATCCCAGCCCGGTCCTCGCAGGATTGCTGTTGCAGTCGCTCAACCAGGTCATCGACTTGGACGCTGCACGCTGGATGGCCTTCAAGAACGAGGTGCCGGTCACGGTCGTCTACGTCATTGCATTGGTCAGTCTGCTGGCGGCCGTAACCGTCGGGTACGCCTTCGGTCTTGGAGAATCCAGGCATGTCTTCTCCATGTGGGGCCTGTTGCTGGCCCTTGTTCTGGTGCTGGGCGTAATCGTCGATCTCGATCGGCCGCGCGGTGGGTTAATTCGTGTGAGCCAGCAGCCCATGCTCGACCTGCAGAAGCAGATGCATTCGCGTTAGCGCTGCCGGGGTCGCAGCCCCAAAATGTCGGAGAAAGCCCCGCCGGGGTTCCTGGACGTGAATCCACGGTTATCATAGAGGTATCTATGAAATTTCTCTGCTGCGCGGCGCTCACCGTGTCCGTGGCGTGCGCGCAGACCTTCTCCGCCGGCCCGGCGCTTGATGCTGCCATCCAAAAAGGAATCCGGCAGGGCAGGTTGCCGGGGGCCGTTCTCATCGTTGGGCATGACGGCAAGGTGGTCTACCGCAAGGCGTACGGCGATCGCGCCCTGGTTCCCAAAACCGAGGCGATGACCGACAATACCATTTTCGACTGCGCCTCCCTCACCAAAGTCATCGCCACCACCACCTCGCTGATGAAGCTCTTCGAGGAAGGGAAGTTCCGGCTCAATGACAGGATCACGGAGTACATCCCCGAATTCCAGGGCGGCAAGAGCAACATCACCATCCGCAACCTGATGACGCACTTCTCCGGCCTGCAGCCCGACGTGCCTCTCAAAACGCCGTGGAGCGGCTACGAGCACGGCATTTATCTCGCCGAAGTCGATCCGCCCGCCGGACCTCCGGGAGCCAGATTCGTCTATAGCGACATCAATTTCATCCTGCTCGGCGAACTGGTGCACCGGCTGAGCGGCGAGAGCCTTGCCGACTACTCGCGCCAGAACATTTTCCTGCCGCTGGGTATGAAAGACACGATGTTCCTGCCGCCGGCGTCGCTGATTCCACGCATCGCGCCTACCGAGGAGATGGCCAAAGGGGAGGCGCCGCTGCGCGGAGTGGTGCACGACCCCACGGCGCGCAACATGGGCGGCGTCGCGGGACATGCCGGCCTGTTCTCCACGGCCGATGACCTGGCGCGCTTCGCCCAGATGCTTCTCAACGGCGGCGAACTGGACGGCGTCCGCATCGTCAGCCCGATGACCATCGAGAAGTTCACGGAGCCGCAGAGCCCGCCCAACCAGTCGGTTCTCCGCGGGCTGGGCTGGGACATCGATTCGCCGCTCTCCGGGAACCGCGGCGAGTTGTTCCCCCTCGGTTCCTTCGGCCATACCGGTTTCACCGGGACCTCCATCTGGATCGATCCCGCGAGCAAGACCTACGTGATTCTGCTCGCCAACAGCGTGCATCCGCACCTGCGTCCGGCGCTGACTCCCCTGCGCGGAGAGGTGGCCACGATCGTCGCTTCGGCGGTCGGGATTCACCATCGCGGCACCACGCTGACGGGTTATAACGAGACCCTGAGCGGACCCGGCGCGCGGCGCGAAGTGGGCCGCAACGCAGTGACGAAAACCGGGCTCGACGTCCTCGAAGAGCGGAACTTCGCTCCTTTGCAGGGCAAGCACGTCGGCCTGATCACGAACCACACCGGCATCGACCGCGAGGGGCGCCGCAACATCGACGTGATGCGGCAGGCCGGCATCGACATCGTCGCGTTGTTCTCGCCCGAGCACGGCTTCGCCGGGAAGGAAGACCATACCGGTATCCAGGACGCGACCGACCCCACTACCGGCATTCGCATCCACAGCCTCTACGGCGCCACCCTGAGGCCCACGCCCGAGATGCTGCGCGGCGTAGACGCCCTGGTGTTCGATATCCAGGATATCGGCGCGCGCTTTTACACTTACGAGTCCACCATGGCATATGCCATGGAAGCCGCGGCCAAGGCGGCGATCCCTTTTTTCGTCCTGGACCGGCCGAACCCGATAACCGGCGTGCACGTTGAGGGGCCGCTGCTCGATGCAGCCAACGTGTCGTTCGTCGGTTCTTTTGCGGGTCTGCCGGTCCGCCACGGAATGACCATGGGGGAACTGGCGAAGTTGTTCAACGGCGAACGGCACCTCGGCGTGAACCTGACCGTGATCCCCATGGAAGATTGGGAGCGCGGCGACTGGTTCGACTCCACCAACCTTCCCTGGGTTGACCCCTCCCCGAATATGCGCAGCCTGAAGGCGGGCACGCTCTACCCCGGCTTGTGCCTTCTGGAATCCGCCAGAAATATCTCGGTGGGCCGCGGCACAGACTCGCCCTTCGAGCAAATCGGCGCCAGTTTCATCGTCGGACGCGAACTGGCGGCCTATCTCAACCAGCGAATGATTCCGGGCATTCGCGTCTACCCCACTCACTTCACGCCCGACGCCTCGAACTATAAGGGCGTGCGCATCGAAGGCGTGCGCTTCGTCATCACCAACCGCGAGTTGCTCGATTCCACGCGCCTTGGGCTGGAAGTCGCTGCGGCCATCGAAAAGCTTTACCCCGGCAAGGTCGATTTTGCCGTGAGCCGCGGATTGATCGGCAGCAATGACGTGGTCAGCCGGTTGAAAGCGGGCGAGGACCCGCGACAGATCATCCAGAGCTTCGAGGATCCCCTGCAAGGGTTTTTAAAAGTTCGTGACCAATACCTGATCTATCGCTGACAACCGCTGGCTTCGAGGCGCGTCAGTGTGCCATCCTGAACGGTTCATGGACATTATTACGGGCAACGTCGGATGGATCGAAGTGATCTGCGGCCCCATGTTTTCGGGGAAAAGCGAAGAGCTGATCAGGCGCCTGCGCAGGGCCATGATTGCGCGCAAACGGGTGGAAGTTTTCAAGCCGACGATCGACGACCGCTACTCGGCCGATGAGATCGTGTCGCACGGAGACCTGCGGATGAACTCCCAGGTGGTGGCCCACGCGGGCGAGATCACGGAACGGATCGACTGGCGTTCGGAAGTGGTGGGCATCGACGAAGCGAACTTCATGGGCCCGCAACTGGTCGAAGTCGCGCAGCGGCTGGCCGACAGCGGCAAGCAGGTGATCGTGGCCGGGCTGGATACCGACTACCTCGGCCGCCCGTTTCCGCCGATCCCGGACCTGCTGGCGCACGCCGAGTCGATCACCAAGACGCTGGCGATCTGCGTCCGGTGCGGCAATCCGGCGAAGCACACACAAAGGCTGCGGGGGTCGGACGACCTGATCGTGGTGGGCGCGGCCGACATGTACGAGGCCCGCTGCCGGCGCTGCTTCGAACCCGGGATTCCGAAGCAAACCGAGATGGAGTTCGTGAAAGCCAAACGCCACGACAAATCGGTAGGGTAGGCCTCCGGGCCTGCCCACGCGCCGAAGGCGCGCTCGATTATTCTTCCCGCAGCGCCGCGATCGGGTCCGCGCGAAAAGCGCGGTATGCCGGGCCGGCCGTAGCGCAGAGCACCGCCAACAGGAGAACCAGCGGCGCCAGCGCGAAACTCGGAGCATCGAGCGGGCTGATTCCGTAAAGCATCGCGTTGGCGTAGCGCGTCAGCGCCCACCCTCCGGCCAGGCCCGCGGCGATGGCCAGTGCGGAAAGCCAGGCCGCCTCGCGCAGGATCAAGCGAGCCACATCTGACGGGCAGGCCCCGAGGGCGATGCGGATTCCGATCTCGCGGCCGCGACACGTAACCAGGTACGACGTCACGCTGTAGACTCCAGCAGCGGCTAACAGGATCGCGAGGAAGGCGAAGCCCCCTACCAGCACCAGTTGGAACCGCTGCGGAGCAAGCGAGGCGGCCAGCCGTTGTTCCATTGTCAGAGCGTCGGACACGGGCTGTTCGCGGTCCACCGCGTATACCTGCCCCTCGATGGGCTTGATCGCCGATTCGGCATCGCCGTTTGTGCGGACGACGATTGCCATCCGGCTGAGAAAGCGGTTGCCGGTTCCGCAGGCGCACGAATAGACCAGCGGCGTCACCTCCGCGCCTAAAGAACTGCCTCGGATGCCGCCGACCACGCCGACGATCGTGGAGCGGTTGTTCTGGCCCGTCAAAATGGTCCGGCCGATCGGATCTTCGCCCGGGAAGATCCTGCGCGCGAAGGCGTCGTTGACCACAATGGAGGCGGCGGAGCCGTGAGGGTCGTTGCCGCGGTCGATCATGGCCTGGCTGGTTTGCCGGTACGCATCATGTTCATCGAAAATTCGTCCCGCCTTGACGGGGATGCCCATCACGGCGAAGAAATCGGGGCTAACCATGGCGCCATCCGCTTGCGGACGTTGCGCCATCGGTAAAGGCGCCCGGCCTTCCACCTGGAACATCATCCCGGAGTAGGGGTGCGCGCCGGATAGCGGAATGTCGGTGGAGATGGCCGCCGAGCGGACCATGGGAAGCTGCCGGATGCGATCCAGAACTTCGTTGTAGAAGCCCATCTGCGCGGCACCGGAGGCATAGCGCCGGGACGTAAGATTCAGCCGCATCGCCACCAGATGGTCGGCGGGGAATCCAAGCGGCACTTCGGCGAGTTTGAGAAAGCTGCGCGTGAGCAGACCGGCGCCGATCAGCAGCACCAGCGAGACGCCGAGCTCGGCGACGACCAAAAAGCGCCGCAGGCGGGCCGCCCCGTGACTGCCGCTTTGCGTATGGCCGGCGGATTTGAGCGCGTCCAGGACGCGAACGCCCGAGGCCGAGAGCGCCGGCGCGATTCCGAACAGGAGCGCGGTGAGGAGCGTCAGGCCGATCGTGAATGCCAGCGTGTCGAGGTCCACCTGGATAGCCGGGTAGCGGTCGAGGATCAGCGGCTTATAGCGATTCAGCGCGACCACCGCAAGCGCGGAGATCACGATGCCTGCCGCGCCCCCGGGCAGCGCCAGTAGCAGGCTTTCGAGCAGCATCTGCCGGATGATGCCCGCGCGGCCTGCGCCGAGCGCGAGGCGAATGGCGAGTTCGCGCCGCCGCGCGCCCGCACGGGCCAGCAGCAGATTGGCCAGGTTCACACAGGCGATCAGCAGCACCAGCGCCACCGCTCCCGTGAGCACCAGCAGCGCCGGGCGCAGGTCACCGGTAAGCCGCCGCTGCAACTGAACCGTCTCCAGATCGAAGCCCTTCAGAAAGCCCGCGCTATCGAAATCCGCCGGATACTCGCCGCGCAGGTTATGGGCCAGCCGCGCCATTTCCGTTTCGAGCGCAGTCCGGCCGATTCCAGGCTTGAGCCGTGCCACTATTTCCACCAGGCGCATGGGCCGGCTGGACAGGCGCGGACGCTGCGCGGCTTCATCCATGTTGAGGGGCCGCCAGAGCTGCGTGCCGTGAGGATAGTCGAACCCTTGCGGCATCACGCCGAGGACGTTGACGGGCAGGCCGTCGATCGCAATCGTCTTGCCGGCGATATGCGGGTCGCTGCCCAGCCGGCCGCGCCAGAAGGAGTAGCTCAGCACAGCGGCGGCGGGAGCTTTCGAACCTTCCTCGCCGCGGGCAAGATAGCGGCCCAACACCGGCCTCGTGCCCATCACACGGAAGAAAGAAGGCGTCACTTGCGCGGCCAGGACCTGGTCGGGTGTGTCGCCGCCTGTCCAGTTCACGTAGAGGGAATCGTAAGCAGCGACGTCCTCGAAGACGCGGTTCTCTTCCCGGATGCTGTAGTAATCGGCGCCCACCGAGACGCCCATCGCGATCATGCGGTCGAAATGCTCGCCGACCCAATAGAGCCGCTCCGACCCGGGGTAAGGCAGCGGGCGAAGCAGCACGGAATCGACGACGCTGAACACCGTTGTATTCGCGCCGATAGCGAGAGCCAGTATCGTGGTGGCGGCAACAAGCAGAGCCGGCCGGCCGCGTAGCGCTCGAACGGCATATCGAAGGTGGTCCCCAGCGGCGCGGAGCATTTTTCCTCCCCTGGGGCGCTATTGTACTAAGCCGTCGCGGCGAAGGGCCGCACGATTACGGCGCGATTACGGCGCGTCTGCCACCGTGCCCTCCAATTTGGCTTGGACCACGAATCGCTTGGGCGCGGATCCGAGATAGTAGAAGGGGTAACACGTGACCAAGTGGAGTTCCGCATCCGGGGTGGGCTGAAGCGACTCGGTATTCGTAGGCCGCACCACGTGCGTGGTCTCGACCCGGTACACAAACCGGCCCTGGCTGGTTTCAAGGTCGATCTCATCGCCCTTTTTGATGTCCTTCAGGATGCGGAAGTGGGTGTCCCGGTGGCCCGCAATCACGCAGTTGCCGTCCGCCCCCGGCATAGCCGTTCCCGGCATATGTCCGGGACCCACCTTCAGATCCTGTGCGTCGTCTCCTTCGACGACATACAGTTCGGCGTCGAGCCGCGGGATCGTCAGCCTGGCGATCGGCTGTCCATCCTCCGCGGAGGGCGCCGAAACCGCAGGAGCCGGGGCGGACTCAGTGGCGGAGTCCGTCGAGGGTGGCGCGGCTGTGGCGGCGGACTTGTAGGTGTGGGTGAATTCGCGGCGCGCCTCGGTTTGCCCCAAACGCGCATCGATGTATAGACGGGCGCCTTGGCAGAAGGCGAACAGGCCCGCCGCCAGCAATCCATACGAAATCACGAAATTCAGTTTTTGCGACATCTGGCTGTTGCCGGACAAGCACTGGGCGGTCTGCCTCGCGGCGGTCCGCCAGCGTGTTCCCCGCTATGCTTTCCGGAGACGGCGCATTGCGATGCCGGCGGCGCTCAGGAGCGAGCCACCGAGCAGCAGATCGAGCCAGCCCGAAGCCGTCCGCGGCATCGTGGGATTCGCCTGCGTCCCAGTCGTGCCGCTTACGCCGGTGCCGGTCTCACCCATGGCTCCGCTACTGGTTCCGGCCTCAGGTGCGGCAGGCGCAGTGGCGGCGCCGTTCTCCTCGGTTCCGGGTGCAGTGGCGTTTCCGCCGTTGACCTCATTTCCAGGTGCAGTGGCGGCGCCACCGTTCATGCCGGTCCCGGTCTCACCGGCAGTTCCGGGCTGAGTAGCAGTTCCTTGCTGAGTAGCAGTTCCGGGCTGGGTATACGGAGCGGTGCTGGCCGTCCCCGCTCCGCTGTTAGTTCCCGCTGCGGTTTGGCCGAAGATCACCGCCGGGCTGATCGCAATGGCCCCGCCCAGCGTAATTTTTGCCAGATTGGTCATGATTTTGGTCATGATGAGTTGCCTCTGATACTGCACGAGCATTGACGGCTCCAGTGCCGCTTTCCCAACCTGCCGGTAATTGACCGATTGCTCACTGGCCGCGGCATGTAATTTACGCCACAGCGCCAGGTCCTACTCGGACCAGATGGCGAGTTGGTTCCCGTTCGGGTCGAGGAAATGGAAACGACGGCCGCCCGGGAAGCTGAAGATCTCTTTCGAGATGTTCCCGCCCGCGGCTTTCACCTGCTGCAGCACGGCTTCGAGATCGGCGGCGTAAAGCACGACCAGTACGCCACCCTCGGCAACATTGGTCGCCTTCCAAAAACCCCCGGCCAGACGGCCGTCGAAGAAGCTGGTGTATTCCGGACCGTAGTCCTCGAACTTCCAGCCGAATACTTCGTTATAGAAACGCTTGGTGGCGGCAATGTCGGTGGCCGGGAATTCGATATAGTCGATCCGGCGATCGTTCGCAGCGTTGCTCATGGAGCAATACTAGCGGACTGCGGCGTTTTTGAATTGTATAAAACGGCCATCGGCGTGCGCCCGGCGAATTCCCGGAAATCGCGGATGAGATGCGCCTGGTCGTAGTAGCCGCAGGCTGTCGCCAGGTCCGCACCGTCCACTGTCCCGGTGTGCACCGCGGCCAATGCGCGGCGGAAACGAAGAACGCGGGCCAGGAACTTCGGGGTGAGCCCGGTCTGTTCCAGGCAGACGCGGCGGAACTGGCGGGAACTGAAACCCGCGGCGGCCGCGGCTTCATCCACCGAAGCACACCCACCGCACGCCTCCATCCAGGTGAGCGCGCACTGTGCCGGCCCGCGGTGGGCCGGCGGCGGAGCCAGCATCCGGATGGCCTCCCCGGTGGACCGGGCTTCGGCTATCCGGCCGGCCAGAGTCCTGGCCCGCGGTCCCCCAAGATCTTCGATCGGCAGAATGAGATCGGTGATGCGGTCGCCGGGGACCGCAAGATGGCTGCGCCACATTCCCGGGCGCAGCCGCATTCCGAGCAGGAAGGCGCCCGCCGGCAGCGCGAAGTCGCGCCACGAAGTCATCGGCCCGACGGCTTCGAGCCGGAGACTGCCGCCGGTCCTGGTGAACAGGATGTCCGCGCAGCCATCGGGTGTTACGCGATGCGCCGGCTCGCCGCCCGCCGCCCACATGGTCCAGAAGCACTCGATCATGTGCGCGCGGTCGGGCGGCGGCGCGATCTCGCAATATTCGGACATCTTCTATCGCGTCCTATTGCGGATCGGGCACCGCGAAGCCGTAATCGTCCTCCCCGATCGGCTGGCCGGGCGGAGCCTCGGCCGGCTTGGGGATCCCGATCTCCTTCGGGTTGGTTTCGAAACGGCGGATCTGGGCCGAACCGAACTGGTAGAACGCTTTCAGGCTCACGTCCGCGGGGCTCTGGCCGTTGGCCCAATCGCGCAGCGCGACGAGCTTGGCAAATGCCGTGGCGCGCGCCTGCGGCGCCGCTTTCTCGTTGGCGGCGAGAACCATCAGGTTGTAGAGCACCACGGTATCCACGGTGCGCTGCACCTGACCGCCAAGCCCCATGACGGGCTCGGCCTTCCAGGTGGCCGCCAGAAGCCGGTCCATCACCTCATCCAGGCCCGGCAGGGTGGAATCTTCCGCGTGATACTGCACCAGGCGTGCATCGCGCTCGGGGTTGAGGATCAGCCCCACAGTCAACGACGCGGCCGATTCCGCGGCGCCCAGCGGGTCGAACGTCAGGCCGGTTCGATTGCGGAAATTCTCGCGGGTTCGCGGATAGCCCAGCGCGGCCGGCGGGATCAGCGCAAGAATATTCTCCGGCAGCGTCAGGGTTTCGGGACGGATCGTGCGGAGCAGGGCGTCGAGGGCCCGCCGCTGCTCGGTGGCGGAGACCCGCTCCGTAACCTTCTGTCCGTCGCCGCGCAGGGCGTAAGTGTAATAAAGCCCGCCGAGCACCTTCGAGGCCGCCTCCGTCTGGTAGCGGTGCAGCAGGTAGACGGGCACCAGAACGTCTTCGAGCCGGCTCATGGGCTCGCCTTCGCGAATATTGTTCTCGGAGAAGCGGCTCAGCGCGCGTCCCCGCACTTCCATGATGCGGTTCAACTCGTCAACCGCATTCGATCCGCTGTCCCACAGGTGCGCCATGGGATGCGCGCTGCCTTCGGGCCGCGAATCGGCGTCGGAGATGAACAGCAGGCCGCGGCCGGTGGCGGTGCGCAGGATGGCATCGAGTTCCTTGTGCTCGTCGCTTCCGGCGGGAAACTCGCGATACCCGAAATCGATGGCGACCTTGTCCCACCCGCCGATCCCCGTAGCGTAGGCATCGGAGAGATCGGGCGCGCCGGGGCCTTTCAACTCGACCAGCGGCGGCGGATAATCCATCACGCTCGAGCGGTTCTTCATACTGGCCGCGTAGTTGTGGGCCAGCCCCAGGGTGTGGCCCACCTCGTGGGCGGCCAACTGCCGCAGGCGCGCCAGCACGACGCGCTCGAGTTCCGGCGGCACGGCTTTGCCCTTATCGTAAGGAGCCAGCAGGGCTTCGGCGATCAGGTAGTCCTGCCGGCCGCGGAGCGAGCCGAGGGTGACCTGGCCTTTGATGATCTCCCCGGTGCGCGGGTCGGTAATCGAGGCGCCGTAGGACCAGCCGCGCGTGTAGCGGTGCACCCATTGGATCAGGTTGTACCGCACGTCCATCGGGTCGGCGCCTTCCGGCAGCAGTTCCACGCGGAAGGCGTTCCGGAATCCGGCGGCCTCGAACGCCTGGTTCCACCAGCCGGCGCCCTCCAGCAGGGCGGACCGGATGGGCTCGGGCGCGCCGCGGTCCAGATAGTAGACGATCGGCTCCACCGGCTCGCTGATCGCCGCATTGGGGTCCTTCTTTTGCAGCCGGTGACGGTTGATGAAGCGCTTATTGATGCGGTCGTTGAGCGACGCGGCGTAATCCACGTAGCTGGTGCCGAAGTAGCCGGCGCGGGGGTCGAACGCGCGCGGCTGAAAGCCGGGGCCTGGGAGTTCAACGAACGAATGGTGCTCGCGGACCGTGATGGATCCGGGGGTGGGCGCAATATCGCGCACGAACTGGTTGGGGTTGTCGCCGGTGAACGTGAGGGTGGCCTCCACCTCCGTGTTCTTCGGGAAGTTCTTCGTGCGGGGCAGGTAGAAGGCGCAGCGGGTGGGGTCGAGCCGGAAGAGCGCGGGGGGAGCCGCGCCGGGCGTCCCCGGCGTCGGAGCCTGCGGCGCGCCGCCGATCGGCTGTGCGCGCTGAATGGTGCGGGGAACGTCGTGGGCGTCACGCAAATAGAAAGCGGTGGCGTCCACCAGGACGTGGCCGGCCTCTTCGGCAGAGACTTCGAACCCCCAAAGCACCGATTGCGCGAAAGACTCTTCCACCGAGCGCTGCTCGTCGGCGCTGCCGCCGATCGCGCGGAAGCGGTAATTGGGCTCGACCAGCAGCACCTTGGGCCCGCTGCGCTCGAATTTGACGATGCGGCTGCCGCCGATCTGGCCGCGGTCGAGCCCCAGGTCGTTCGAGCCCAGCCCCGCCGGCAGCGAATCGATGTACAGAAACTCGCTGTCGAAGCGGTCGATCTCCAGCCAGAGCTTACCCGCCTTCGCGTCCCAGTAGAGCGGAAAATAGCCGGGAAGCTTTTCGAGGGAAGCGGTTTTCGCGGAGATGGTGGGGATCGCGGCGGGTTGCGCGCAGAGGCCCGCAGCCATTGCCAGGCAGAGGAGAGCCGTTTTCATAGGAAGAGCCATTATCTTACACGAGGGGCTGGCGCTCGGAAACGTTTTCTGCTACTAATTCCTTAGTATTGAGTACCGGAGATTGAGCTATGTTCCAGGACACGGTTTACGGCCTCAGAACGATGGCGAAAAACCCCGGGGTCACGGCGGTTGCCGTGATCACTCTGGCTCTGGGGATCGGAGCCAATACAGCGATGTTCAGCGTGATGGACGCGGTGCTGCTGCGGCCGCTGGCTTACAGGGATCCGGACAGGCTGGTCACGATCCTGGCGCAGCTTCCCAGCCGCAACATCTTCGGCGCACACGTGGAGTACAACACCTTCGGCGAATGGTGGAAGGCGCGCAACACATCGTTCCAGTCGATGTCGGCATTCACTCCGGGCTCCATCAACTGGACCGGCGGAAGCGAACCGGAACGCCTGCTGATGTTCCGCGTGAACGCGGGTTTCCTTGGAACCGCCGGGTTGCAGCCCGTCGCGGGCCGGGATTTTCTCCCGGAAGAGGACCGGCCGGGTGGGCCCAAGGTAGCGATTCTCGCGTACCGTTTCTGGCAAAAGCGGTTCGGCCTGGACCGGGCGGTGGTGGGCCGTCAGATCTCTCTCGACCGCGCCGGCTACACCGTGGTCGGCATATTGCCGCGCGAATTCGAGCTCTACGGAGACGAGGTGGACGTGTACCTGCCGATCGCTGCGAGCACGGCCCGCGCGCCGGGCATGCCGTCGGTTGGAGTGCATGCCCGTTTGAAACCCGGCGTCAGCCTGGAACGGGCGCAGGCGGAGATCGACACGCTCTGCCATGGATGGGTGGCGCAGTATCACTATCCGAACGATTGGGGCGCCCGGATTTGGACGGTCCGCAGGTGGGCGGTGAGATCGGTGCAATCGAGCATCGTCGTGCTGGGCGTGGCGGTAGGGCTGGTCCTGCTGATCGCGTGCGCCAACGTCGCGAACCTGCTGCTGGCACGCGCGGGCGCCAGGCAGCGGGAGATGGCGATCCGTTGCGCCATGGGCGCGAGCGGCTGGCGCATTGCGCGGCAGTTGCTGACGGAAAGCGCGCTGCTGGGAACGCTGGCTGCCGGCTTGGGCTTGCTGGCTGCGTGGGCCGGCGTGCGCGCGCTGGCTGCCGCCAAGGCGTACCTGCCGTTTCAGAAATCGGTCACGATCGATAACCGGGTCCTGGCGTTCACAGTGGTCGCCGCGCTGCTGACCATCCTGCTGTTCGGGTTGGCGCCGGCCTTGGCGGCGGCACGCTCCGGAGTGGCCGCCAACCTCAAGGAAGGTGGCCGGGGCGGAGGCGAGGGCATCCGGACAAGCCGTTTTCGCGGCGCGCTGGTGGTGGGGGAGGTGGGGCTCGCCTTGCTTCTGGCGATCGGCGCCAGCCTCATGGCACGCAGCATGGCGCGGCTTCAGGCGGTCGATCCCGGGTTCGACGCGGCTGGTGTATGGAAGGGCTTTGTCACGCTAAGGGGAGAGAACTACACCGAGCCGGCAAAACGTATCAATTTCTATAGGGCGTTAAGCGCTAAGCTAACGGCGCTTCCCGGAGCGAAGGGCGCGGGCCTGGTTTCGCACCTGCCGTTTGGAGGCTCGAAGAGTGGGTCGGATCTGGTGGTGGAGGGTGCTCCACCGCCGAAGCCGGGCGAGCCCACGATCGCCTTCTTCCGCACCGTGGACGCCGGCTACTTTCCCGCCATCCGGGCTAAACTCGCGCGCGGGCGGTATTTCAACGACCACGATCCGCCGGGTTATCCGGTCGCGATCGTCAACGAAGCTCTGGCGCGAAAGGGGTGGGGGAGCCAGGACCCTGTCGGCAAGCGAATGGGCGACGGCAACCCCGCGCACTGGATGACGGTCGTCGGAGTGGTCAAAGATCTCCGCCAAAGCTCGTTGTCGGATCCGCCGGATCTCGAGGTTTATCTCCCGTACGCGCAGAATCCCGGAGCCACGATGGCGATCGTGGCACGAACCGGAGGCGATCCACAGCGGCTGGCGCCGGCCATCCGGAAGGTCGTCCGTGAGTTGGATAAGGACCTGCCTCTGGCCGACGTCGGCCTGTTGGCTGACAGCATCGCCCAGTCCACACGCTCGCGGCGTTTTTCCACCTGGGTGCTGGGCGGTTTCGCCGCGCTGGCGCTGGTCCTGGCGGCCGTCGGGATTTACGGCGTGATCTCCTATTCCGTAACGCGCCGCACCCACGAGATCGGCATCCGGATGGCGCTCGGGGCGGAGCGCAGCCGTATCGCCGCAATGGTGGTGGGGCGCGCGCTGCTGCTGGCCGGAATCGGCGTCATCGCGGGACTGGCGGGCGGCTTGGCGCTCACCAGGCTACTCCGCTCTATGCTGTTCGGAATCAGCGCAACGGACCCGGCGGTCTTTGCGGGAGCGTCGCTGTTTCTTCTGGCGGTCGCCGCTCTGGCAGGTTACGTCCCGGCGCGGCGCGCGGCCCGCATCGACCCGGGGATCGCTTTGCGGGAGGAATAGACCGCGAACGCGCGTCTGGCACGGGGCTTGCAACAGCCGACGTGTGAGGACGTCGGCTATCGTCCCAACCTCGCTCGACAGTCTGATTATGGACACCGCGTTCGACGCGATCCTTCTGTTGGAACTCGACGGGACCATTTTGTATTGGAATCACGGTGCCGAGCAGACGTACGAATGGTCACGGGAGGAAGCGGTGGGCCGGGTCTCGCGCGACCTGCTGAAAACCGAATTTCCAGAGCCGCTGGAAGAGATCCACCGGAAACTGTTACTGGAAAGCTGCTGGACGGGTGACCTGGTCCATACGACCCGCACCGGCAAGGTGCTGATCGTGAGTTCCCGGTGGTCCCTGAAACGCGATGGTGACGGCCGGCCCGAAGCGTTCCTCGAAATCACCAGAGACATCACGGAGCTCCGAAGAGAGAGCCTGGAAAAAGCCAGGCTGGCGGCGATCATCGAATCTTCGCCCGACGCAATCTACCGGAACTCCCCGGGCGGAATTATCGAAACGTGGAACCCGGGCGCCTGGAAGCTCTACGGCTACGCACCCGGGGAGGCGATCGGGCAGCCGATCTCAATGCTGGCGTCGAACCATCGCGTGGCGGAACAGCGGGAGCTGATGCGCCGCGTTTTCGCCGGGGAAAAGCTCACCGGCTTCGACACGGTGCGGCTGCGAAAAGACGGTTCCACGGTCGATATATCGCTCTCCCTCTCGCCCATTTTGGACAGCCGCGGCGTGGCGACGGGCGTAGCGTGCGTCGCGCGCGACGTCACCGGGCGTAAGCGGCTGGAGCAGCAGATTCGCGAGCTCAACGCGACGCTGGAACGCCGGATCGAGGAGCGAACCCGGCAACTGACCGAAAGCAACCGGGAGCTGGAGAGTTTCAGCTACTCCGTCTCGCACGATTTGCGGGCGCCGTTGCGCAGCATCGACGGTTTCAGCAAGCTGCTGCTGGAAGAGTCCAACGCTCAGCTGGAGGAGACCGCGAAAGACCGCCTGCGGCGCATCCGGACCGCCTCCGGCCGCATGGCGGAACTGATCGACGATCTTCTGGACCTGTCGCGCCTCGGCCGGGCCGATATGCGTCTCGAACCGGTGGGCCTTTCCACGCTGGCGGAACATATCGCCCACCAGTTGCAGCGGAGCCAACCCGAGCGAAACGTGCGGTTCAGGATCCAGCCGGGGTTGACGGTCCGGGGAGACTGGAGGCTGCTCCGCGTCATGCTGGAGAACCTTCTGGAAAACGCCTTCAAATTTTCAGCCGGGAGCGATCCGGCCGACATCGAATTCGGCAGCACCAGGAGCGAGAGCGAGGCGGTCTTCTTTGTAAGGGATAACGGGGTCGGGTTCGACATGCAATATGCCGGCCAACTGTTTGCGCCATTCCAGCGCCTGCACAGCCGCTGGCAGTTCGAGGGCACCGGAATCGGACTGGCAACGGTTCACCGCATCGTTGCGCGGCACGGCGGACGGATCTGGGCGGAAGCAGAGCCTGCACGAGGTGCGGCATTCTACTTCACGCTCGGTGCCGGTGCGGAGGGGTGATGGGGGAAGACCTGATTCTGCTGGTGGAAGACGATCCGGACGATCGTGAATTGACGGTTTCAACGTTGCGCAGCCAGGTGGCGGGGCGTGTGATCGCGATCGAGGACGGGGTGGAGGCGTTGGAGTATCTCAACAGTCCCGGGAAGGAGATGCCGAGAGTCGTGTTGCTCGATCTGAAACTGCCGCGGCTGGACGGGCTCGAGGTGCTCAGGCGCATCCGTCAAAACCCGAGGACGGCGCTGCTCCCCGTAGTCGTCATAACGTCTTCCAAGCAGGAGCAGGACCGGATCGCCTCATACCGGCACGGCGCGAACAGTTTCGTCACCAAGCCGATCGATTTCGAAGGCTTTCGAAACTCGGTGCGCCAGTTGGGATTGTATTGGGTCGGGGTAAATGAGCCTGCAAGGCTATGAAACCGGAGAATCGCGTTGGCGGAACCACTACGAGTGCTCATCATTGAAGATTCGGAAGACGACGCGCACCTGATCACTGGAGAGTTGCAGCGCGGCGGCTTCGCCCCCACGTTCACGCGGGTGGAGAGCGCCGGGGATCTCGACCGCGCCCTGGCCTTGGAAGAGTTCGACGTGATTATCGCGGATTACAGCCTGCCGCAGTTCACGGGAATGGCTGCGCTCCGCATCGTCCAGGACACGGGGCGCGACATTCCGTTCCTTCTCGTCTCCGGCAGTGTGGCGGAATCGACCATCGTGGATGCAATGCGCGCCGGAGCGCGCGATTACGTGATGAAGGAGAACCTCACCCGCCTGCCGCTTGCGGTCCGGCGGGAGTTGGCCGAGGCCTCGGAACGCCGCCGGCGCCGGGAATTCGACGAACAGATGCGCCACACCCAGAGGCTGGAGAGCCTGGGCATTCTGGCCGGCGGGGTGGCGCACGACTTCAATAATCTCCTGACCGGCGTGCTCGGCAACGCGAGCCTTGCACTGGAACTGATTCAAGTGACCAGCGAGGCCCGGCCCTTGCTGGAACAGGTGGTTCAGGCAGCCGAGCAGGCGGCCAGCCTTACGCGCCAGTTACTCGCTTACGCCGGCAAAGGGCGATTTCTGATCGAACCGCTGGACCTCTCGGCCGTGGTACGCGACGCGCGCCCCCTGCTGCACGCGTCGGTGCAGCGCAATATCCGGCTCCTGTTCGAATTGCATGGCGCTTTGCCTCTGGTGGAAGGAGACCGGGGCCAGGTGCAACAGCTTTTGATGAACCTGGTGATCAACGCCGCGGAAGCGATCGGACAGGACGGCCACGGGACCGTGCTGGTTCGCACCGGGACCCACAGGCTCCAGGAGGATGAAATCCGCACGAGCGTGATCCCCGATACGATATCCGGCGAATACGTCTGCCTGGAAGTGCGGGATACCGGAAGCGGCATGGACTCGGACACGCAGGGCCGGATTTTCGACCCGTTCTTCACGACGAAGTTCACGGGGCGGGGATTGGGGCTCTCGGCGGTGATGGGAATCGCGCGCAGCCACAAGGGGACGATCACCCTCGCGAGCGAACCCGGCCGCGGCACGACTTTCACCGTCTACCTGCCGCGGCCGGAACAGGCGCCCGCGCGACTGCGGCACGCCGGCGACCTCAGGGGGATGGTGCTGCTGGTGGACGACGACGAGACTGTCCGCAGCGCTGCCAAAGCGGTGCTCGAGCAGCACGGTTTGAATGTTCTGGAAGCCGCCTCCGGCGAGGCGGGGATCGAATACTTCCTTCAGTACGCCAATCAGATCTCGCTGGTACTTTTGGACGTGACAATGCCGGATTTGAGCGGGCATGAGGTTCTCCAGCGGATCCGCGGCATCCGCGCCGGCGTGCCGGTGCTGGTTTCAAGCGGGTACAGCGAACCGCAGGCCATGGAACACTTCCGCGGCATGGGCGTATCGGGTTTCGTGCAAAAGCCGTACACGGCGGACAAACTCGTCCGCCGAGTGGGCTCCGTCCTGGCGGAACCGCACGCCGCTTAACCCGGGGCTAGGCTGATGATGGAACGTACAGAGACGTCGTATCTGCACTATCGGCGTGGCCCTGCTCGATGATGCGCAATTCCTGGCCCCCTCAAGAGTCGTACTCGCCGAAGATTAAAGTCGACGTCATCGGGTCAAAGCCGAGCGGTTTGCCGAAAGGCTTTGGCCGCTCGCCTACCATTACCTTTCCAGGGCGCTAAATACGTTGACACCGAGCGCGCTCGCCGTGATGGCGGCACTCATCCGCGGGGCCTCCTCAGTTTCATCTCCTTTCTATGCCTGAAAGTAGGACGCGTGCCAATTCAGAGCTTTGTGCGGGGCCGAGCCGTTAACCGTATTTCAGGTCGGTGCTCTGTCCCACCTCGATAATGTAACCGTCGGGATCGCGAATGTAGCAGCGAATCTCGCCGTACTTAGGTATCGGCTCTGTGATGAACTCCGCTCCGCGACTTGTCCATAATTCATAGCACGCTTGAATATCCGCAACGCGGAGATTCATAAAGCTGTTGATGTGATTCGGGGCCGGGACGCTCAGCGTTACGGTCGGCTTATCCGCGGTCGGGCCGCCTCCAACGTTCAGAATCATCCAGATATTCGCAAGCTGAAGGTACCCAGGCGCGTTGCCATCCCCCAGGCTCAGGATGCGAGCACCGAAGACCTTTTCGTAGTAGCGAGCCGACCGCTCGATGTCGGCGACGGTGAGAAAAAGCGCGATACTGATCCCCTCTCGCGGGGGCATCTCGTAGCTCTTCTGTTCGATTTGTACGCTGCTCGTTGATAACTGCGATTCTTTGCTCATTTCCGAGTTTCCTTTCGTGTCTTCTGTTCGCAAAGTAATGTCAGGCGACTAGCAGGATCTTCCCGGCGACACCTTTTTCTGCCGCTGCTTGAGCCTCAGCCGCTTGCCTGAGTGGCAGGGTCTCGCTAATCGGGATCACCAGCTTGCCATCTCGCACGGCTTCAGCCATGAACTCGAGCGTTGTCCTGTCGAATTTCGAGAATACCGGTGCCACCTTCACGGCCGGGTACTTCGCGGCGTTCTGCGGCGCCCTGAGAACCGTGGCAAATACTCCTCCGGGCTTGACCTTGGCGATCAGCTTCTCGGCCGTTCTTCCATCGACCGTATCCGCCACCGCGTCGAGCGGCGGAAGATTCGCAATCGCTGTGTCGTCGTCGGTTGCGACCGCCTGGTCCGCGCCGGCAGCCCTCGCCTCATACACCTGCCTCTTCAAGACGCCCGCGATCACAGTCGCCCCGCGTTCCTTGGCGGTGAATACCGCCGAACGCCCGACATTTCCCACAGCGCCTGCGACCAAAACGGTCTGGCCGGCCTTGATTCCCGTAGCCGAAAGGAGCTGGTTGCCCGTTATCGTCACCAGCGGCAGCGCCGCCGCTTGGATCAAATCGAGACCCTGGGGGACCTTCACCAGGATCGCCGCACTGACGACACAAAGTTCAGCGTAAGTATTGTCTGCCATAGAGAAGACCTGATCGCCGACGGAAAACCCATCCACCTCCGGCCCGATCTTCACGATGGTTCCCGCCATATCGACTCCTATGAGGCCCGGAAAATGGATCGGATAATAATCGTCCGTTAACCCGGCACGCCGCTTGTAGTCGAGCGGGTTCACGCTCGCAGCGGCGACTCGCACGAGCACCTCGCCTGCACCTGGCACCGGATCCGGATAGTCCTCGAACTTCAGAACCTCCGGACCGCCATACTTGTGGACGACGACTGCTTTCATTTCACGCCTCCGCGGTTCACGTCACAGCGCGTCCGGTGGCGCCTTTCTTCTCTTCTGCCGGTGGATGCCCAGATCGTGCCACGACCCTTCCGACAGTTGACGCCACAGTGCCGCGCAGCTTTCTGCATGTTCGCAAACGTATCTCGCCGATTTTGCCCTTGTCCCCATGAGGACAACCGGAGCGACAGCCGCGGTGGGCGTGCCTGTCTTTGCGGTTGGACGGGCTCATGGATTCCTCCTTGCTTACGCAGCCTTGGGAGGAGCTTCTTGCAGCACGGTGAGCTCTTCCGGCAGGTTAAACTGCTGGGCGACGGTGTCCCTTACCGTTTTGGCCAGTTCGTTGTAAGGCTGCAGGAGTGGCTGCAGGGCGGCCGTCGGCACGGTCCGGAACGGCCGTTTGCCGGCCGGCGTTTCGATCAAGCGCACGAACGCCTCCACTACACCTTTGGGACCGGGCGTTTCAGGCGCGCTGCTCGCACCCTCGAAAATGTCTTTGACCTTCTCGACGGCTTCGGCTGTGGAACCGTACCCGGCCACACGGTCTTGGTCCGCGGGAGCAAGCTGCTTTTCCAGAATGGGTGCCCGGTGAATGCCCGGTTCTACCAGAACCGAATCGATGCCAAACGTGGAGAGCTCAAACCGGTACACATCCGCCAAGGCCTCCAACGCGAACTTGCTCGCGGCGTATATGGCAGAGCCGGGGACCACGGCCCGTCCCAATGCGGAGCTCACGTGAATCAACAAGCCGCTGCGTTGGCGCCGCATCGCCGGCAGCACCGCGCGGTTGACGCGGGCGACTCCAAACACGTTTACATCAAACACCTGCTGATATTGTTCGACGGGGAAAGCTTCGGCCATGCCATGCGCCGCGATTCCGGCGTTATTGATCACCACGTCGATGCGTGCGGATAGATGCAATGCCTGCTGTACCGCCCGGTTTACCGAAGCCTCGTTCGTGACGTCCATATCCAGGACGTCCAGATGCCAGCCCTGCCGTTCGGCCAGCGATCGCAACGCCTCGCGAGTGGCGGCATTGCGCCCAGAGATATCCCGCATCGTGGCGAATACCCGGTATCCGCGTCGAGCCAGAGTCTCCGCTGCCGCTCGCCCGAAACCCGTGCTCGTTCCCGTGATCAAGATAACTTTGTCCATAAATGTTCCTCTCGCGCTCTATTGCGGCTTTCTGGATTATGTTTTGCAATCGATTTGCCAGTCCGGACTGGCTGCAATTCTGGGGAGGCGCATTGGGCGATTCCAAGCCTGAAAGACTCGATGATGGCCTCCTGGTACCGGCCGGCAGTGAGATATAGATCTAAGACTCACGGGCAGATCGTTCCTCCGGGCTCGAACGGGTTTCGCGAAAGGGGGCTTACAGGGATCGGAATCGTTGACCCATTGAAGGAGGCTGGCGTGACCGTCGGCTGCTTCTACAAACCTTTGATTCGCGCGGTGAATTGGTGGCGGAAAGCGCTCGGGTCCGTCTTGCAGACATGGAAGCGTCAGGTGGATACGGCAGTGTCGGGCGGACCGCCCTTCAGGGCACTCCAGGGCAGGTGCATTGGGCAATTGTGGACCTCCGCGGGAAGACGGGTCACGTTCGAACCATCCCCGTTCCCGATTGGGTGACAGTCCTTTTGAATGACTGGACCACGGCGGCTGGAATCAAGACCGGTAATCTCTTTCGACGTGTGAGCAGCGCCGGCAGAGTTTGGGGCGAAGCTGTGACGGAAAAGCTGGTCTGGACGTCGTCAAGGAGTTCGCCGCGAAGATTGGCGTTAGCAAACTCGCGCCGCACGATCTCCGTCGTTATGCCGAATGCCGGATTATGCCGCATATGCTGAATAGCGGCCCTCCAGCAGCGTGGATGGAGCAAACGGATTCGGCATAGTCCGGCCCCCCCAGGGGAGGGTCATCCTGGGGAGATGCAAACGTTCATTGATCCCGATCTTCTCGACCGGCTTCGTGTGGGGCCACTGGCCTCTTATCTCGACGCCTACCTAAAGCGTATTGAGCAGGAGGGGTTTTTGCCCTCGTCTGTTCCAATGCAGATGTATGGTATCGCCAGATTCAGCAACTGGCTCCAGACTCGGCAACCCGACTTGCACACGTTGGATGGGGCTACGATTAAGCGGTTTCTGCAACGCGACCAGAACGTAATCCATAGCGCCGAATCTGCACCTCTGCGTCGCTTTCTGGCGATGCTGCGCGAAATTGGGGTTGCGTCGGCCAAGCCGCAGGAACCAATAAGCGACCAGCGGCGGTTCTTCAATGAGTACCGGCGCTATCTTTTACAGGAGCGTGGTCTGGCAGAGGCCACTCTTCTTAAGCCTCGTAGGAGAAATCTGTGGGTCACCGATACCTCCAATGGGGGCCGGAAGCTCGCCTCGCGCAGCCTGAGAACCCGATGTGAGATAGCGCGGCTTCAGCTTTTCCTGTTCGTAGCCAGTTGCCTTTCGAACTAGTTTGCCCTCTCCGGTAAACGCTACGCCGTTAGGGAGGATCATTCTTACAATCCGAGCGTCCGCACTCCACTTGTCAAACTAGGAGAGTTAGAGTATACTCCTAGTTAGACTAGGAGAAGAACACCGTGGGCCAAACCGCCGAGTTGCTTCCGGGTACGCTCGACATGCTGATTCTGAAGGCAGTATCATTAAAACCGCTGCATGGATACGGCGTATTACAGCGCATCCAGCAGATTTCAGGCGATGCGCTCGAGATTCCCCAAGGGTCCTTGTATCCGGCGCTTTACCGGTTAGAGCACCAGGAACTGATCGCCGCCGAATGGGGTGTAAGCGAGAATAATCGACGGGCGAAGTACTACACGTTAACAGTCGCTGGACGGCGTCGCCTGAGGGAGGAGACGGCCGGCTGGAATCGGCTGGCGTCGGCGATTACCGCAGCCTTGAGCACTACACCGGAGGAGGTGTGACGTGCTGAGACGCCTTCGCTCGCTTTGGCGCGTGATCAAGTCCCGGCGGGATTTCGAACAGGGAATGACCGAGGAGTTGCGGTTTCACATCGAGCAATACACCGACGACCTTGTACGCTCGGGAGTGCCTTCGCGGGAAGCGACCCGGCGGGCTCGGATCGAGTTCGGCAGCCTGAACCGTGCACAGGAAGAGTGTCGCGAAGCACGCGACCTCCGCCCATTCGACGAGCTGGTCAGGCAAGTGCGTCACGCTGCCCGATTGCTGCGCAAAACACCCGGATTTACAGCAGCTGCCCTCGTGACCCTGGCCGTTTGCCTCGGCGCGAACCTGACGATATTTGCGGTGGTCGATTCCATCCTGCTCCGCCCCCTGCCCTTTCCCGAGGCTGGCCGGTTGGTCACCGTCTTTAATACATATCCCAAAGCCGGCGTCGATCGTGACGGTTCCTCGACAGCCAATTATTACGAACGCCGTGGTAGGATTACGGCCTTCGCCGGGGTCGCCATATATTCCTACGGCACGGCGGTAGTCGGCGAGGCCGGCTCAACGGAACGGGAGCAGACCGCGCGAGTGTCCCCGGACTTTTTCGCGACGCTTGGGACGGGTCCATCAATCGGGCGGAGTTTCACCGAAGAGGATACCTCGCTTCAAACCGACAGGGTCGTGATTCTCACCGACACCTACTGGCGGCAGCATTTCGATGCCGACCCCCATGCAATTGGCAAGCAGCTTCGCGTGAACGGACTCAGCAACGCGGTAGTCGGTGTCCTGCCGCCCGGCTTCCGCTTCCTCTCATCGGAGGCGCGTCTGTACTTTCCTTTCTCGTCGGGTCCTGAAGATCGTGTTTCCGCGCAGCGACACTCCGGCGGGAATTCCAAGCATATGATTGCCCGCCTCAAACCAGGCGCGACCCTGGAACAGGCACAGGCCCAGATCGACGCGCAGAATCGCACTCTGGAAGCGGACGATCCCCAGGCCAAAATGATCGCCGAGGCCGGCTTTCGTTCCGTGGTGGCGCCCCTTCACGCAGACCACGTTCGAACGATCCGCCCCGCCCTGTTGTGGATGCAGGCGGGCGCCTTCGCTCTGTTGCTGATCGGCGCGGTCAACCTGACGAACCTGCTTTTGATCAGGGCGAGTAGTCGTTCGAAGGAAATCGCTGTCCGGCGGGCGTTGGGTGCGAGTCGGTTGCACGTGGTAAGCGAGGCGATTGTCGAGACCACTTTGCTCACGCTGGCTGGAGGACTGCTCGGGCTCGCCACCGGGGCCGGCGGAATCCGCATCCTAAGTGTACTGGCTGTCGAACGTTTACCTTTAGGAAGTCACATAGCTATCGACTCTCGGTTGGCCTGGATCGCGGTTGTCGGAGCCGCCGCCATGGGACTCGCGCTTGCGATGCCCATAGCGTGGTTCAACTTGCGCGGCCATCTAAGAAGCGCGCTCCAATCGGAGACCCGTGGCGGAACGGCTGGCCGCGCGGCTCAAGGCCTACGCTACGGTTTTATTGTGGCGCAGATCGCGTTGGCAACGGTTCTGTTGAGCGGGGCGGGTCTGCTGGGCCTCAGTCTGGAGCGGGTCATGGCGGTCTCTCCGGGCTTTCGGCCGGATCATGTTCTATCAGGACAAATCTCGTTGCCGTGGAACAGATACCCGGACTGGCCGGCTCGCCTGGCATTCAACGAGAGGCTGGTGAAGGACCTCGCGCGCCAGCCGGGAGTTTTAGCCGCCGGAGTGGTCAACAATGTGCCCTTGAGCGGTAACAGCGGAAAAAGCGCCGCCACGGTAGTTGGCCATGTCCGCCTGCCGGGCGAATCGGCTCGGGGACATTACTCTTATGGAGTCGATGGCGACTACTTCGCCGCGATGGGCTTTTCCCTGCGGGAGGGACGTTTTCTCACGGCGGATGATTCGCGGAAATCCACGCGGGTCTGCGTCGTGGACGAGGACTTCGCGCGCTACTACTGGCCGCACACCAGCGCTCTTGGCCACCACCTTTTCGAGGGCAGCGAAGCGACAACCGATGCCCAATCGTTCACCGTGGTCGGTGTGGTCGGTGCCGTGAAACAAGCGGGACTAACTGACCAGGCGGCCCAGGGAGCGGTCTACTATCCTTACGCCTTGCGCACCGACGACAGTCTCTTTGTTGTCGTCCGCACCAGTCTTCGACCGGAATCGTTCGGTCTGGCACTACAACAAGTCGTCCGGCAAATCGATGTCCAGCTGCCTATAAACGACCTCCAGTCGATGGATACCCGTATCGCCGACAGCCTAGTGGCGCAACGCGCGCCGGCATTTCTTGCGGGCATCTTTTCGCTGATCGCGATACTCCTTGTCGGGGTCGGCACCTACGGTGTCTTAAGCTACGCCGTGGCGCAGCGACGCCGCGAGATCGGTTTGCGAATGGCATTGGGGGCGCGGCCGGGCCAGATACTCAGCCAGTTTCTCGCACTCGCCTTACGTTTGCTGTTAGCCGGCACGATACTCGGCACCATTGGAGCGTGGCTGACCGGCCGAGCGATGCAGACGCTACTCTTTCAGGTGCCGCCTTTTCACGTTGCGACCCTTGCCGCGGCCGGCGGGATTGTCGGGGCGGTATCTCTAATCGCCTGTCTGCTGCCGTCTCAGCGCGCCACCCGGATCTCACCAGTAGAGGCCCTCACCGACTTGTAGCGAATCGGTTTGACCCGCGGATGTCATGGTGAAGAACGAACCATGGCAAGGACTGGAGAGGATCAGTCCGCTGTAGTCGCGCAGCGTCTATCGATCCCGCGGCTCACGGGTCTGGAGCGGTTTATGGTAGAGATTCGCCGCCGCCCACTTCCGCGCCATGGAACTGATCACGATTCTAAACCGCTGCCATCGTTTCCGGGGTTTTGTCTACCAGCACGCCCACTTCAGTGTCGACAAGAAGAGTATCGAAGTGGCCGTGCGACCGCGCAAGGGTTCGGCCGCAGTCTGCTCGCGCTGCCATTTGCCGGCGCCCGGTTACGACCAGCTCGCCGAGCGGCGCTTTGAGTTCATCCCCCTGTGGGGGTTTCTCGTCTTCCTTCTGTACACCATGCGGCGCGTCAACTGTGGCCGCTGCGGCATTGTGGCTGTCGAGGAAGTTCCCTGGGGCGACGGCAAACGCACACTGACCAAAGCCTACATGCTCTTCTTAGCCCGTTGGGCGCGGCGACTGTCATGGAAAGAGACGGCGGAGGCCTTTCGCACCTCCTGGGACAAGGACGCCGAGGAATTCATTCGCCGCTTTCTGTTGCATGTCCTGCCCGATGGTTTCCAGCGCATCCGCTACTACGGCTTTCTGGGCAACCGTTACCGCGAAGAAAAACTGGCACGCTGCCGGGAACTGCTGGGTATGCCGCTGTCCGAACCGCCCGCTTTGGATGCCACCAGCGACTACCGGGACCGCTATGAAGAACTCACCGGCGTCTCCTTGAGGACATGCCCAGTCTGCCACCAGGGTCACATGGTGTCGATGGCGATCCTGCCTCCCCAACCCAGCCGGCAGACGGCGATCACAGACAGTTCTGACGACCTGCTACGCTGCGGGGCTGCGCATCTCCGAGGCCATCTGCCTGAAGCTCGCCGATATCGACAGTCAGCGCATGGTCATTCGCGTGGAGCAAGGCAAGGGACAGAAAGACCGGTACGTCATGCTCTCACCCAAGCTACTGGAAAGCCTGCGCAACTGGTGGCGATCCATTTTTAGCCCACCGTCGCGGCCACCAAGTTTCCTCTTCGTTCTCCAGCTTCCTACTGCCGCGCCGCCGGGCTAAAAATGCTCTGCATTATGCCGAATGCGGCATAACCGGCGAACTGGCGCTCGGCTATGCCGCAGCGCCGGCGGCGACCTGGAGCAGATTCAATTTCTTCCTGGGCATGTTTCCGTGCAGACCACCGAGCGTTATCCCGGCTGCACCCAGCGGATTGCACCGGCGGTGAATGACCGTATCGGAATCGAGCCGAAAGCCTGAAGCATCAGCTCCGGAAGAGTTGCGGACAAACCGGGAGTCAAGTGAGGGGATGTGCGTTTTGATCGGCATATGGGACGGCGAAATGTCGCGGGCCCTGGAACTTCCCCTCGCTCACCTGCGTAAACTCCTTCATCGCCTGGAGGTCCTGAATGCTCTGGTTCTACGAATCTTTCTTTCCCGCGGTCTGGATTTTGTTCTTTCTCTACTGGCAGATCAAAGCCGTCCATACCAAAACCACCCAGCGCCTCGAGCCGGCGGCCTCGCGCATCCTGCGCGTCTTCATTTTCCTGATCGCTATCGCCCTCCTCTCGACAACTCGCATCCCCCTGCTCTGGCTTTACCGCCAGCTCTGGCCGGTTGGCCCGTGGCCCTTCTGGCTGGGAACTGCCGTCACCATCGCCGGCCTTCTGTTCGCCGTCTGGGCGCGCGAAGACCTCGGCGGCAACTGGAGCCGCTCCGTCACCATTAAGCGCGGCCACGAGCTGATCACCACCGGTCCC